>CAWEWW010000018.1:0-1125419 GCA_963812855.1 uncultured Acidobacteriaceae bacterium | reverse complement strand
GCAACGTGACCGCGGTCCTGTCCGGCTCGGCCCGCACCCTGGACCACGGCAAGCCGGTGGCGCTGATGATGCTCGGCGTCCTGGGCCACGTCGATGACCACGGCGCGGCCCGCTCGATCACCAGTCACCTGATGGCCGCGCTCCAGGCGGGCGGCTGCACGCCATCGCTGACGGCGTGGCAGGCAGCGAGCAGGCCGCAGGCGCGCAGGACCGGTACAACCAGTGGGCCCCGGTGCCCTACCACCTGCGCAGGCCCGACCAGCTCGCCAGCTTCTTCGACGGGCTGAACCTGGTCAAGCCCGGTGTCGTGCCCTGCCCGCGGTGGAAGCCGGATTCCCGGCGCCTACGAGCCGTCCGGAGAACCCCTCGCCTACTGCGCAACGTTCCCGACCATCGACGCGAGCACCGCGCGCGAGATCGCGCAGGGATTGCTGGCCGCGCAGAACCCCCGGATCGCGGTGGGTCGCCTGCGGACGCCCGAAGGGGTGAAGCGGTCCGTAGAGCTGGCGGAACTGGTGGGCGCGTGCACCAGCACGGAAGCCATGCGCGGGCCGATGAGCTTCCCGCAACGCCATCCGCTGTGCGGGCCGGGCGCCGACACGAATTACGATTACACGCTGGGTATCGAAGCCGGCGGCGCGCAGGTGGCCATCAACGGGCCGGGTCTTGCGAAGGAGGCCGAAGAGCGCGACGTCACGCACATTGATTTCGGCGGCGTGAAGACGCCCGGCAATTTCGGCCGCGGCTCGGCAGGGAAATCGGCCATGCCCATGACGGCGGACGCCGAAGCCAGTTTGCCGCTCATTATTGATGAGGTGAAGCGGCAGATCACTCCGGATCAAAAGGCGCGCATTCAAGAGCGCTCGGCCAAGCACGCGCAGGCCAATCACGACGCGCACGTGGCGGCGCTGGAGCAGGCCGTCGAAAGAGCGAAGGCCGGATGGAACGCCTCACCCATCAGCACGGCGCGAATCTACGCCGAGCTGTGGCCGCTGATCATGCACGAAGACTGGTGCTTCGTCATCGCCCAGCAATTTTTCGGGCGGGCACAACGCGCAGCTTTGGGAGCACAACAAGCCTTACAGCTACCTGGGCGGCCAGGGCGCGGGCGGAATGGGCTACGGCGCGCCGGCATCCATGGGCGCGGGGCTGGCGGCGAAAGCGCGCAATCGGATCGTGATCAATATCCAGACCGACGGCGATATGAACTATGCTCCGGGCGTGCTGTGGACCGCAGTGCATCACAAGCTGCCGGTGCTCTCGGTGATGCACAACAACCGCGCCTGGCATCAGGAGTACATGTTCGTCCAATATATGGCGGGCGTGCGCGGGCGCGGCGCCGAGCGCGCGATCATCGGCAACACGCTGCGCGATCCGTTCATCGATTACGCGAAGATGGCGGCGGGCTACGGAATGGCGGGCGAAGGACCGATCAGCGATCCGACGAAATTGCAGGCGGCGCTGCGGCGCGGCGTGGCTTCGGTGAAGCGCGGCGAGCCGTATATGATCGATGTGATCACGGAGCCGAGGTAGAATGCATGAGAGAACGCAATTGGCTATTGGCTTTTGGCGGCAGCGCTCGCAGCGCTGCCATTGGCGGCGCAGCGCGCAGCCGAAAGCGGCGGACGCCGAACAAGCCTGCGCCCACCAGTCCCGTGACGGGCAATGCGGCCAACGGGCAAGGCGCTCTACTATTCCTACGGCTGCTACGCGTGCCACGGCTACAACGGCGAAACCGGGTACCGCGCTTTCGTCGGAAACTGGGGACACCTGGCGAACGAACAGGTGTTCATCACGTTCCTGCGCGGGCGCGCCAATGTCGCGCCGGTGACGCCGTCCGACCGCGATGCCGAATTTCAGCGCGAAGGTGATGCCCGACAAACAGGCCAAGGATATTTACGCCTATATCCGGACGTTCAAGAGCTGCGCGCCAAAGGGCAGGATCCGACACTGAGCGCGATCGTGGAAGCGGCGAAACGCGAGAAGAACTAAGAGTTGGCAGACGGCGAGCGATCAGGCGCCGGTCCACATTCCCATGCGTTCCAGGAACCCACGGGGATCGTAGAACGCCTGGATCTCGACGATTTCGCCACCCTCCACTCGAAAAACGTAAACCAGCGAAACCAGCCCGAAGCTGGTGTCGGCCTCCCACACCGTGGCCACGTGGTCGCCGTCGGCTATCTGGCGCAGCAGGCGAATTTCGTGGATCACCGGGAGATAGACTTGCAGAAAGCGCGCGACGTGCTCGCGCCCATGGACCGGTTCGCCCGACAGCGGGCCGGTATAGTAAACGTTCTCGGCCAGGGGCGCCTGCGAGAGATCCTTGTTCTTCATGGCCTCCATAAAGGCCGCCGCGATCGAGACGTTGCCAGTCACGGATTCCACCTCCTGGGGGAGCATTATATGTCTCAAAGAGAAAGGTTGCGCGGGACGGTGTTTCCGCTCGGCGAAGAGAATTCATTTTTCGGAGTGATGCGCGCCTAAGTACAAGCGCATGGGAGCGGATTGATCCGTTAAACTGAACCAGATTAACTAATATGCCTCTGAATCCCGGCGATCACCTGGGACCCTACGAGATTCTCGAACCCATTGGCGCGGGCGGCATGGGCCAGGTCTTCAAAGCCCGCGATACGCGGCTGGGCCGCATCGTCGCGATCAAAGTCTCGAACGAACGCTTCACCGAGCGTTTCGAGCATGAGGCGCGGGCGGTAGCGGCGCTGAATCATCCCAACATCTGCACGCTGTACGACGTCGGGCCCGAATTATCTGGTGATGGAGTACATCGAAGGGCGAATCGCCGAAGGGCCCGATGCCGCTCGACGACGCGCTGAAGATCGCGCGCCAGATCGCCGACGCGCTGGAAGCGGCGCACGAGCGTGGCATCACGCATCGCGACCTGAAGCCGGCCAACATCAAGATCAAGCCGGACGGCACCGTGAAAGTGCTGGATTTCGGGCTCGCCAAATTGGCGCCCACCACCAGCAGCAGTGACGAGCGCTCGCCTACCTTCACCATCGGGATGACCGAGGCCGGGATGATGCTGGGCACCGCTTCCTACATGGCGCCGGAGCAGGCGCGCGGAAAAGCGATCGACAAGCGCGCCGATATTTTCGCGTTCGGCGTGGTGCTGCATGAATTGATCACCGGGCAACGCCTCTTCGGCGGCGAGGACGCGGGCGAGATGCTGGCCAAGGTGATTCGCGATGAGCCGGATTTGAGCGACGCGCCGCCCAGCGTCCAGCGGCTGCTGTCGGAGTGCCTGCAGAAAGATCCGCGCAAACGGCTGCGCGATATCGGGGATGTGTGGCGGCTGCTGGACGGCGCATCCGCGGGCGCGCGTGCGGCGAGCGCGCCACGCCGCACAAGCTCGCCGCAGATGGACCAATGGCTCTGGCCGGCGCGTAGCGGCGCTGCTTCTGCTCAGCACGGGCGCGCTCGGCGTTCGTGCATTTTCGCGAAAAGCCGCCGGAGCTCACGCCCATGCGGTTTGAAATGGCGCTGCCGGCGAAAGAGCTCGCTGACGACGTTCGCCATCTCGCCCGACGGACGCAAATTGGTTTTCAACGTGCGCGGCGCGAACGGACGCAAGGCGTTGTGGCTGCGGCATGATGGATTCGCTCGAAGCGCGCGAATTGCCGGGGACCGAAGACGCGAACCTGGACCCGGCGTGGTCGCCCGACAGCCAATCCATGGCGTTCATGGCCGGCAGCAGCCTCAAGAAGATCGATATTTCCGGCGGAACGCCGCAGACCTTGGCTTCCTACACCAACCCGGCTACCGGCATCTCCTGGGGGCAGGACGACGTAATTCTGTTCGGTAGCGCGGGCGTCATCAATCGCATCGCGGCTTCCGGCGGCGAGGTGACGCCCCTTACAACCATGGATTCGCAGCACGGCGAACTAGGGCCACGGCCGTCCGATCCTGCTGCCGGATGGAAAACACTTCCTGTATTTCAGGCTTGTGGGGGGAACGCACCGGCCTGTATGCCGGATCGTTGGATGCCAAAGCCCGCCGAGCAAACCACCAAGCGTCTGCTCGACACGCCGGCGGGAGCTTTTTACGTCACCTCGGCGGCGGGAGGGTACCTTGTTGTTTATGCGCGGAACTGCCCTGATGGCTCAGCCGTTCGACGCAAGACGCTTGGAATTGAATGGACGCGCCGTGCAATTGGCCGACACGGTGAGCAACACGCTGTATGACCCGCTGGTTTCGGCTTCCAACACCGGCCTGCTCGCATTCGCGCTGAGCGGCGGCAATAATCGGCAAGCTGACCTGGTACGACCGCACGGGGAAAGTCGCTGGGCAACGTGGGCGAACCAGTGCCACGCGATGAACTGGAGTTGTCGCCGGATGAAACGCGGCTGGTGGAAGGCCGTACCGACGACAGTGGCAGCTGGACCGTGTGGATGCTGGATCTGGCGCGCGGCGCCAACACGCGCCTTACGTTCGGAGGCGGAGGAGGCAATGCGGAGTGGTCGCCCGATGGCCGCCAGATCGTCTATTCGCCGAACGGCGGGCAATCGCCGGACCTGTATCTCAAGCCGGCCAATGGCGCCGAGCAGGGAGAACGCATGCTGCATTCCGACCAGACCGTTACGCCCAAGGATTGGTCGCGCGACGGCCGCTTCCTGTTGTACGAACAGCGCGCGAAGGACAGGGCACTCGACTTGTGGGTGCTCCCGATGACCGGGGATCGCAAGCCCATGCCTTATCTGGTTACGCCCTTCATCAAAGCGCAAGCGAAATTTTCTCCGGATGGGCATTGGGTGGTGTACGTATCGAACGAATCGGGAACGCAATGAAGTATATGTGCAGCCGTTCCCGATGGCCTCCGGCGGAAAATGGGTGGTATCGAATGGCGGAGGCAGCCAGCCGCGCTGGTCGCACGACGGCAAGGAGCTGTTCTATTTCACGCCTGACCAGATACTTGATGGCCGTCGACGTGAACACATCCGGGGGAACATTCCAACTGGGCGTTCCCAAGGCGCTGTTCCACGCACCGGTCCTTGGCGGCACCGGCGGCGGCCCGAACAGCTCCTGGCGCTGGGACATTTCGCGCGACGGCAAGCGGTTCCTGATCAACACGTCGCTGGATGACACCGCGAGCTCGCCCATCACGGTGCTGCTGAATTGGCAGAGCGCGATGCGATGAGAGGCAAGCTGTTCGCGCTCCTGATGGCGATCGCGGCTCTGCTGGAGCCGGGGCATTTCTTGGCGCTCGCGCAAGGGACCGCCGCGCAGCTTTCGATCGATCCGCAAATCGCGACGGAGATCGCCACAATCAAGGCCATCGATAATCACGCGCATCCGGTTTCAGTTGCTCCCGGCGACACCGGCTACGACGCGCTGCCGGTGGAACACATGGAGGCGTATACGGAACCGCTGCGAATGCGCGCTGGATCGCCGCTGGCGGCCGAAGCCACGCGGCAGTTATTCGCCCATCCCCGTTCCAAGGATGCTTCTTATCCCGCATGGATTCTCGACCAGCTAGGCATCGAAACCATGCTCGCCAATCGCGTCGCGATGGGCGCTGGGATCGCACCACCGCGATTTCTGTGGGTGCCGTACGAAGACGCGCTGCTGTTCCCGCTCGACAATTCACGCCTCGCCGCTGAGAATTCCGACCGCAAGGCTTTCTTCGAAGATGAAGAGCGCCTGCTGAAACAATATCTGAAGGAATGCGGCCTCAACGCGCCGCCCTCCACGCTCGCCGAATATCTCACGAAAGTGGTCGATGCCACTCTCGATCGTCATAAACAAGGTGGCGCAGTCGCGGTGAAGTTTGAAGCGGCCTATTTGCGCTCGCTCGAATTCGACGACGTACCGATGGACGTCGCGGCAGCCGTTTATAAGAATCACCGGACAGGCGTCGATTACAAAAAGCTGCAGGATTTCCTCTTTCGCCATATCGCGGCGAAAGCGGGAGAGCTGGGGATGGCCGTGCATCTGCACGTAGCCTGGGGACCGGGCGGGTATTTTCATATCGCCGGCACGAACCCGCTGCTGCTCGAATCCGTATTCAACGATCCCAAGCTTCGCAGGACCAATTTCGTCATGCTGCATGGAGGCTGGCCGTTCACGCGCGAGGTGACGCCGCTGCTCACGAAGCCAAATGTGTACGCTGATTTCTCCGAACAGACCTTGCTGAACGAACCTCGGGCCGTAGCGCGCGTGCTGCGCGAGTGGCTGGAGTTTGCACCGGACAAGGTTCTGTTTGGCACCGATGCGTATCCATATTCCGCTGAGTTGGGCTGGGAACAAGCGGGCTGGGTGGCAATGCAAACCACGCGGCAGGCGCTCGGACTGGCGCTCACGGGCATGCTGAACGACGGCGAAATCACACGCCCGCGCGCCATCGAACTGGCGCACATGGTGCTGCACGATAACGCGGCCAAGCTCTACGGCCTGATATCCTATAAGTGACTTCCTATAAGTGACGCCTCCGCACTTCACCTGTGAAAATTGGTTTTGTAAGTCTCGGCTGCCCCAAGAACCTCGTGGATACGGAGGTGATGATGGGCCATTTGGCGGAACGCGGGCATGAGCTGACGCCGCAGCCGGCGGACGCCGAAGTGCTGGTGGTCAATACCTGCAGCTTCATCGATCCGGCCAAGCAGGAATCCATCGACACGATTCTCGAGATGGCCGAATACAAGAAGACCGGGCGCGCGCGCAAGCTGATCGTCGCCGGCTGCCTGGTGGAGCGCTATCGCGACCAGATTCGCGATCAGCTTCCCGAAGTGGACGCGCTGGTCGGCACCAACGAGCTCGCGAAGATCGTGGCGGTTTGCGAAGGGCTTGGAGCCGGAGGCGAATCCGCTCGAGCCGTATCTCTATCACGACCTCACGCCGCGCGTGCTCGCCACCGCGCAGCCATTTCGCCTACATCAAGATCGCCGAGGGCTGCGATCATCCCTGCTCGTTCTGCGTGATCCCGCAGTATCGCGGCAAGTTTCGCAGCCGGCGCTTTGAATCGGTGATCGCGGAAGCCACGCGGCTGTTCGCGCAGGGCGTGCGCGAGATCAATCTGATCGGCCAGGACACGACGTCGCTACGGCGAAGATCTCGGCATCAAGGACGGCCTGGCGAATCTGATGGCGCGGCTGGCGCAGATCGAAACCGCGCAGCAAAAGTGGATTCGGTTTCTGTACTGCTATCCGAACCGGATCACGCAGAAGCTGCTCGATACCATCGCCGAGCACGCGGCGCTGGTGAAATACATCGACATGCCGCTGCAGCACGCCAGCGCGAACGTGCTGAAGCGCATGAAGCGCGGATCGCATGGCGATTTCTTCCTGAAGCTGCTGGAGCGCATTCGCGCGACCATCCCGGGCGTCGCCATTCGGACCAGCATGATCGTGGGTTTCCCCGGCGAAACCGAGGCGGATTTCGAGATCCTGTGCGATTTCGTGAAGGCCGCGCAGTTCGACCGGCTGGGCGTGTTCTCGTATTCCGATGAAGACACCAGCGCGAGTTTTCATCTGGACGCCAAAGTGGATGGCCGCACGATTCACAATCGCAAGCGCAGGTTGATGGCGCTGCAGCGGCGCATTTCGAAAGCGCGCAATCGGAAGATGATCGGCCGCGAAGTGGATGTCCTGATCGAAGGGCCGTCCGCCGGAGACCGATCTGCTGTGGCAGGCGCGCATGTCCACGCAGGCGCCCGAAATCGACGGCTTCTGCTACGTCAACGATTTTGCGGGCGCCGCGCCGCGGCGCGGCGAGATCCGCCGCATGCGAATCACCGAAGCGCACGATTACGATCTGATCGGCGACGCTGGACGCGCCCACCGAAGACCGCGCCCGATCGCAGCGAGCCAATGCTTTTCCGATTCTCGCGCATGCACGATGAAATGCCCGATCTGCAAAAAAGAAGTCACGCCGGCGATCGCGTTCTTCCGTTTTGTAGCGAGCGCTGCAAGATCATCGATCTCGGCAATTGGGCCAGCGAAAAATACGTGATCTCGACGCCCGTGCAGCCCGAGGACGCCGGAGAGCGAAGCGAAGGCCAGGAATAAGATGCCTGCGGCGAAATCCCGGCGCGTTTCTGATCGCCACCTGGTTCGGCTGCGGCTATGCGCCCGTGGCGCCGGGCACCGCCGGATCGCTGGCGGCGCTGGTCATCGCCATCGCGCTGCACTATGCGGCCGGCGGCTACGGCCGCGGCACGCTGCTGCTGCTCACGCGCGATTCTGCTGGCGCCCGGAATCTGGGCGGCCGGCGTGGTGGCGAAGGAAACGAACATCACCGATCCGCAGATCGTCGTGGTGGACGAAGTGATCGGGCAATGGATCACGCTGGCGGGCGCCGCGACGTTCAACTGGAAAACCTGGCTGGCGGCGTTCGTGCTGTTCCGCCTGCTCGATATCTGGAAGCCCGCGCCCGCGCGCCAACTCGAAAGTTTGCCGGGCGGCTGGGGCATCGTCGCCGACGACGTGATGGCGGGGCTTTACGGCGCGCTTGCTATATTCGTATTAGATCGTTTGCATCTCTATTGCTCTTATTCTATGGCTTCTAAAAAGGACTCGAATGGCCGTCCGCAGATTTCCACCGTGACCCCGGAGGCGGCCATCCCGGGCGGCGAATTTCAAATCCGCGGCGCAGGCCTGGCGAAATCCGAACGCCCGCGCGTCACCATCGGCGACATGGAAGCGCCCATCGTCATCGGGTCCGATTCCTGCGTGATCGTGCGCGTGCCGGAAGGCGCCTCGGCCGGCGAGCTGGTGGTCGCGAACGGAGCGCTCGAGCAGCCAGGCCTGGACCTGCGACATCGGAATCCAGATCGCCGAGAATCTGTATCCGGTCGGCAACCCGGCGGTGGATTCCTTCGGCAACATCTACGTGACCTTCAGCGGATCGCGCGGGCAGAAGACGCCGGTGTCGGTTTACAAGATCGATCTGAACTACAACTCGAAGCCGTTCGCGAGCGAGATCATGAACGCCACCGGGCTGGCGTTCGACAGAGCCGGCACGCTGTACATTTCCAGCCGCTACGACGGCATCGTCTATCAGGCCACCTCCGCCGGCAACGTGTCGGTCGTACGTGGAAGGCATGGGCGTGGCCACCGGCATCGCGTTCGATCCGGACGAAAACCTGTACGTCGGCGACCGCAGCGGCACGGTTTTCAAGATCAGCCGCTCGCGCCAGATTTACGTTTTCGCCACGCTGGAGCCTTCCATCGCCGCGTATCATTTCGCGTTCGGAGAGGACGGCTATCTGTACGTCACCGGACCCACCACGTCGAGCTTCGATTCGGTGCATCGCATTTCGCCGGCACGGCGAAGTGGAGACGTACTATCGCGGCCTGGGCCGGCCGCAGGGCCTGGCTTTCGACGCCGAAGGGCGCTTGTATGTCGCGGCGTCGCTCGGCGGACGGCGCGGCGTGGTGCGCTTCGATCATGACCGGAATCCGGAGCTGTTCCTCTCCGGCCCCGGCATCGTCGGCCTGGCGTTCACGCCCTCGCGCGCGCTGGTGGTGTGCACCAACAACGCGCTGTACCGCGTGGACGTCGGCATCGCGGGCAGACCTCTTCCCTGATGCCCGACGCCGAGATCATCGCCGTCGGTTCGGAATTGCTGACGCCGCAAAGGCTCGACACCAACTCGCTGTATCTCACCGATCAGCTCAACGCGCTGGGCGTGGAGGTGGTGCGCAAAACCGTGGTGGGCGACGAGCGCGAGCGGCTGACCGACAGCATCCTGGGCGCGGCGGCGCGATCGCAGATCGTGGTGCTCACCGGCGGCCTGGGGCCCACCGAAGACGATCTGACGCGCGAAGCGGTGGCCGGCGCGCTGGGCCGCACGCTGGTCTTTCAGCAGGACATTTGCGATCGCATCGAAGCGCGCTTCGCGCGCTTCGGCCGCAAGATGGCGGAGATCAATCGGCGCCAGGCGTACGTCATCGAAGGCGCCGAGGTGCTGCCCAACGATCGCGGCACCGCGCCGGGCCAATGGATCGCGAACGACGGCGTGGTCGTTCATGCTGCTGCCCGGACCGCCGCATGGAACTGAAGCCGATGTTCGAAGGGCAATGCCTGCCGCGGCTGGAAAAGCTTCTGCCGCCGCAGGTGATTCGCACGCGCTGGCTGCGCACGGTGGGGATGGGCGAATCCGATCTGGATCAGCTGATTTCGCCGGTGTACAAGCGCTACACGAATCTCGCGACCACGATTCTGGCCGTTTCGGGCGAGATTCACGTCCATCTGCGCGCGCGCTGCGCGACGGCGCAAGAAGCCGAAACGCTTGGTGGCGCAGGCCAGCGCCGAGATCGAGCCGCTGCTGGGCGATCGCGTGTATTCGTGCAATGGCGATTCGCTCGAGAAAGTGATCGGCGATCTGCTGCGCGCGCGCGCATGCGTCGCTTGAGCGTGGCCGAAAGCGCCACCGGCGGGCTGCTGGGAGGAAGGATCACCGCGGTTCCATCGGCGTCGGATTATTTTCGCGGCGGATTCATCACCTATTCGGATCAGATGAAGATCCAGCTTGCTGGGCGTTCCGGCGGAGCTGATCGCCGAACACAGCGCGGTGAGCGAGCCGGTGGCGAAGGCGATGGCGGAAGGCGCGCGCGCCGGCACGGGATCGGACTATGCGCTGTCCATCACCGGCTACGCGGGCCCGGATGGCGCGCAGGTCGGCCTGGTGTTCATCGGCCTGGCTGTCGCCCGATGGCAGCGAAGTGCGGCGCGTGCAGTGGCCGGCCGATCGCGATCGCGTGCGCGCGTTTTCCACCAACATCGCGCTCGACATGTTGCGGCGCAAGCTTGTTGAAGCACTTAGCGTGAGGCAGCCATGCCGTTCGAAGTTTTCCAAGCGCCGGCCGGCAGCATCCTGAGCGCGACCACTGGATTCATCGCCGAAGCCGGATTCACGCACTCCCTCACGCCCGCGCGCAATTGCACCTTCGGATGCACCTATTGCTACGTTCCCACCATGCGAATTTATGGCGGACTGAAGCCGGAAGACTGGCGGCATTGGGGACAGTTCACCACGTTCAAGACGCAATGCGCCGGAATTGTTGCGGCGCGAGTTGCGCGACCGACCAAGTGATCTATTGCTCGCCGCTGGTGGATCCTTATCAGCCCGCCGAAGAAACCGAGCAGATGATGCCGCGCATCTTGGACGAACTTTTGTCGCGGCCACCGAAGGTGTTCGTCATTCAGACGCGCGGGCCGTTGATCGTGCGCGATCTCGCGCGGCTGGTCGAGTTGTCGCAGCGGACCACGTTGCGCGTGAGCTTTTCGATCACCACCAATCGCGAGTCCGTTCGCAAGCTGTACGAGCCGCATTGCGCGACCATCGATTGCCGCTTGAAGGCGATTCGCGAATTGCGCGCGCGCCGGCATCACGACGTTTGCGACGCTCGCGCCGATTACTGCCCTGCGATCCCGAAGATCTGGCCGGCATTGCGCTCGAAGCGACCGATCAGGACATCATCGGCGATCCGCTGCATGTCCGCTCGGTGAAGCCGCGCGGCGCAACCACGCGCGAGGCGGCGTTTGCGATCAGCGCAGAAGCACGGCTTTTCGGAGTGGCTGGATCCCGAGTTTCAGCGCGAGGTCGTCGAGCGCATCGGATCGTGCGTCCGCCGCGCCGGACGCAGATTCGCGACGGGAACGGAGGGATTCGGATGGCTGGCACACTAGAGCGGCTCGGCATTGAATCGTACTCGGGCATGCGATCCGGCGATCGCCTCGCTGCAATCCAGCCGATGGCAGCGAACTCGCGCGAGTGCGCCTGGCCTCCGCCGAAGATTACGAGCGCACGGTGGCGCGAAGGCATCGAGGTATTCGAGCGCTGGCGCATGTTCCCCGCCCCCAAGCGCGGCGAAATCGTGCGCGAGATCGGCGACGAGCTGCGCCGCTACAAAGACGATCTCGGCGCGCTGGTCACGCTCGAAACGGGCAAGATCCTGGCCGAAGGCAAAGGCGAAGTGCAGGAGATGATCGACATCGCCGATTTCGCCGTCGGGCTCTCGCGCCAGCTCTACGGGCTCACCATGCAAGCGAGCGCCCCGAGCATCGCATGTACGAGCAGTGGCATCCGCTGGGCGTGGTCGGCGTGATCTCGGCGTTCAATTTTCCGGTCGCGGTGTGGTCCTGGAATGCGCTGATCGCGGCCGTGTGCGGCGATTGCGTGATCTGGAAGCCGTCGCTCAAAACGCCGCTGACCGCGATCGCCGTGCAGAACATCTGCGATCGCGTGCTGGCGCGCCACGGCTGGTCGCGGCGTCTTCCACCTCATCATCGGCGAGGACGCCACGTATCGGCAAGCGCCTGATCGAAGACCGCCGCATTCCGCTGATCAGCGCCACCGGCTCCACGCCGCATGGGCCGCATTGTGGCGAAACGGTGGCCCGGCGGCTGGGCCGCACGCTGCTCGAACTCGGCGGCAACAACGGCGTCATCGTGATGAACGACGCCAATCTCGATCTGGCCGTTGCGCGCGGTGCTGTTCGGCGCGGTCGGCACCGCGGGCCAGCGCTGCACCAGCATCCGCCGGCTGTTTCTGCAGCGCGGAATCGCGCCGGAGATGACGCGCAAGCTCGCAAGCCGCCTACGGCCGCATCCGCATCGGCGATCCGATGGACGAAACGACGCTGATGGGCCCGCTGATCGATCGGCAGGCCGTCGAAACGATGCGCGCCGCGCTCGACGCGAATTCAGAGCCGAAGGCGGCGAAGTGATCTACGGCGGCGAACGAACTGGGCGGCTGCTACGTGAAGCCAGCGCTGGTGAAAGCGCGCGCCGGACATGCCGATCCTGCAGGAAGAAGTCTTCGCGCCGATTCTCTACCTGATCGAGTTCGACACGCTCGACGAAGCCATCGCAGTGGCACAACGCCGTGCCGCAAGGCCTCTCCTCGGCCATGTTCACCACCAACCTGATCTCGGCCGAAACATTCTTGAGCGCGCGCGGCAGCGACTGCGGCATCGCGAACATCAACATCGGCACCAGCGGCGCGGAGATCGGCGGCGCGTTCGGCGGCGAAAAAGACACCGGCGGCGGGCGCGAATCCGGCAGCGACGCCTGGAAAGCCTACATGCGGCGGCAGACCGTGACCATCAACTGGTCGTCAGAACTGCCGCTGGCGCAAGGGATCGAATTCGATGTTTGACCGTCGCCTCGCGTTGCTGCTGCTGCTTGCAAGCCTCGCCGCGCGCAAACTCCGCTCGAAAACAGCGGCAAGCCGATGCGCGTGGTGTATGAATGCACGGCGGCCGACACGCAAGCCGCGGGGCTCGGCTGCTCGGAAGAAGATCCCTGCCCGGTTTATCTGGAGCTTTCGAACGTCGAGGCGGTCGGGCGCCAAGATTTTCGTCACCGGAAATCTTCACACGCCCATGGCGACGCTCGTACTCCATCCTGCTCGCGTCCGACGACGGCGGAAAAACCTGGACCGAGCCGCATCCGCGCATCCGCTCCGTCCGGGCTCGATCAGATTCAGTTCGTCGATTTCCAAAACGGCTGGATCTCCGGCGCCAACCTGCAAGGCGCGCCGCGCGATCCGTTTCTTCCTGATCACCACCGATGGCGGCAAAACCTGGCGCCAGCAAGCCGATTTTTGAAGAAACACGCGTCGCGGCGATCGAGAGCTTCCGCTTCGACTACGCGCCGCAACGGAACCGCTGTTGATCGACGCCACGCTCGACAATGGCATGCACGAAGTGTACGAGACGCACGACGGCGGCGAAACCTGGACGCTCCAGCCAGGCGCCGGCCAAAGCAAAGCCGCACGCCGCATCCGGCTGGCGCGTGCGAACCGACGCCGCCACGCACAGCTATGTGATCGAAAAATCCGAGAATAATCGCTGGCAAAAGATCGCCAGTTTCCTGGTGAATATCGCGAGCTGCAAAGAATGAAGAAACCGATCCCATCGAGCTGGAGCTGTTCCGGCATCTGCTGGTCTCCATCGCCGAAGAGATGGGCGCGGTGCTGCGCAAAACTTCTTTTTCGGCCAATATCAAGGAGCGCCGCGATTATTCCTGCGCCGTTTACGACGCCGACGGCGAAACGGTGGCCATGGGCGATCACATGCCCGTGCATCTGGGCGCGATGCCGCTTTCGGTGTAGCACGCCACGCAGGCGTTCGATCTTGGCGCCGGGCGACGTCGCGATTCTGAACGATCCCTTTCGCGGCGGCACGCATCTGCCCGACATCACCGCGGTCTCGGGCGTGTTCATGAAAGGCATCGCGCAAGCCCGCGTTTCTACGTCGCGAATCGCGCGCATCATGCCGATGTGGGCGGCATGAGCCCGGGCTCGATGCCGCTGGCGCGCGAAATTTATCAGGAGGGCATCCGCATTCCGCCCGTGCTGCTCGTGCGCGGCGGCCGCATCGATCGCGCCGCTGCTGGATCTGATCCTTGCCAACGTGCGCACTCCGGTGGAGCGCGAAGGCGACCTTCTGGCCCAGATGCATGGCCATCAAACGCGGCGAGCAGCGCCTGCTCGAGTTGACGGCGAAATACGGCCTTGCCCAAGTTGCGCCGCAACATGACCGCGCTCAAGGACTACAGCGAGCGCATGATGCGCGCGGCCATCCGGCGGCTGCCGTCGGGAACATATCGCGCCGAAGATTTTCTCGATAACGACGGCGTCACGGATCGGCCCGGTGAAGATCGCGGCGGCAGTCACCATTCACGGCGATCGCGCCAGCGATCGATTTCACCGGTTCCGATCCGCAGGTGGAAGGCTCGGTGAACGCCAACTACGCCGTCGCGGTCTCGGCCGCCACGTATGTGTTTCGCTGCCTGGTGCGCGAGGACATTCCCGTACACGGCCGGCATCATGCGGCCGCTCGAAGTGATCGCGCCCAGCGGCCTGGTGGTGAGCGCGCAGCCTCCGGCCGCGATGGCCGCGGGCAATGTCGAAACGTCGCAGCGCATCACCGACGTGGTTCTGCGCGCGCTGGCGCAGGCCGCGCCCGAGTTGATTCCGGCCGCGAGTTCGGGAACCATGAACAACCTGACCTTCGGCGGCTGGGACCCCGTGCGCGGGCGCGCCTTCGCTTATTACGAAACCATCGCCGGCGGCATGGGCGCATCGGCGATCTCGGATGGCCTGAGCGCCACGCACACGCACATGACCAATAGCTGGAACACGCCGGTGGAAGCGTTCGAGCATCTGTATCCGCTGCGCATCCGCAGCTATCGCATTCGCTCGGGATCGGGCGGCGCGGGGCAAGCACCGCGGCGGCGACGGCATCGTTCGCGAGTACGAATTTCTGACGCCGCGCCGACGTCACCATTCTGTCGGACCGGCGCGAGCGCGCGCCCTATGGCCTGGCCGGCGGCAAGCCGGGCGCACGCGGCACGAAACTCGCTGCTGCGCGGCACACGCACCATTGCGATTCCCGGCAAAACGCGCTTTGAAGTGCAACCGGGCGACGTGCTGCGCATCGAAACGCCCGGCGGAGGCGGGTACGGATGAAGCCTGGCATGGATAAAGCCGGATATGGATAAAGTAGCGCTGCGACAGAGCCGGCGCCGCCTCACGTTCCTGCACTGGCCCTTCGCACCCGATCTGATCCGCTCTCTTGATGCCGCGCGGCACTCGATCTCGACACGTTCGATGGCGCGGCCTGGATCGGGCTGGTACCGTTCGAAATCTACGGCACGCCTGGCCTGCCCTATTTTCCCGAAACAAATCTGCGCACTTATGTCATTGGTCCCGATGGCAGCGCGCGGTCTGGTTCTTTTCACTCGAAGCGACGCGACTGGCAGCCGTGCTCGGCGCGCGATCGGTTATCATCTGCCCTATTTCTGGGCGAGGCATGGGCGTGCGCATCTGAAAATGGCGCGATTCGCTACCGCAGCCGCCGGCATTGGCCGCAGGATCGCTCCGTGATGACCGATATCGCTCATCCAGCCCGGCGAGACGCTCGCGCCGTCCGAACTCGCCGAACACGATCATTTCCTTACCGCTCGCTTCCGTCTTTACACGCTCGCGCGAGGGCGCCTGGCTCACGCGCAAATCGAGCATCCGCCCTGGCCGCTGGCGCGGGCGCGCGTCATCGATCTTCAGCAAACGCTCTTCGAGAAAGCCGGCCTTGCCCGCTCCAACCGGAGCGTCCGCTGGTCCACTATTCCGAAGAACTGGCTGTGAACATCGGCCCCTGATCTGAACGAAGCGATCTACACTGAAATTTCATGGCCAAGTTCAAGTCCGCCGGCAAGTAAGAAGACGTCGGAAAAAGTAAAATCGGCGCGCGCCGCCATCCCCTGCCTGCTTCTCGTGGCGCTAGGGATTGCGCTGATGTGTCTGCTATTCTATTTTTCCCTGCAATCCAACACACAATGAGAACCGATCAACGCCGGCCGGACCAGATGCGGCCCGTTCGAATCACCACGCAATTATCTGCATGACCGCCGAAGGCTCGGCGTTGATCGAGGTGGGACACACGCGCGTGCTGTGCGCCGCTTCGGTGGAAGAAACCGTGCCGCAGTTCCTGCGCGGCAGCGGGCGCGGCTGGGTGACGGCCGAATATTCCATGCTGCCGCGCGCCACCGCCACGCGAACGCCGCGCGAAGTCACCAAGGGCCGCCAGTCGGGACGCACGCTCGAAATCCAGCGTCTGATCGGCCGCTCCCTGCGCTCCGTGGTGGATACGGCGGCGCTGGGGGACCGCACCGTGATCGTCGATTGCGACGTGCTGCAGGCCGACGGCGGCACGCGCACCGCTTCCATCACCGGCGCTTATGTCGCGCTGGTTCTGGCGCTGCAGAAGCTGGTGCAAGTACGGCGCGCTTGAAATCGCTGCCCGTCACCCAGCCCGTGGCCGCCACCAGCGTCGGCATCTGGACGGGCGAGCCGCTCCTCGATCTGTGCTACGAAGAGGACTCCGCCGCCGAAGTGGATATGAACCTGGTGATGACCGGTTCGGGCCGCTTCGTCGAACTGCAGGCCACGGCCGAAAAGACGCCCTTCGACGACGCGCAGCTGGAGCAGATGATCGCGCTGGCGCGCCGCGGCATCGCGGAGCTGTTCGAGATCCAGAAGGCGGCGCTGGCCGAGTTGAAACTCTATTGCGCCACCACCAACCCGGGCAAGCTGCGCGAGTTTCAACATGGCGCTCGCGCGATCGGCATCGCAAGTGGAGCCGCTGCCCGGCCTGGCATCCATCCCGGCGCCCGAGGAGACCGGCGCCACGTTCGAAGAGAACGCGCATTCAAAAGGCCCTCTACTATTCGAAACATTGCGACGGATATTTGTTCGTCGACGATTCCGGGCTGGAAGTGGACGCGCTCGGCGGCGCACCCGGCGTGTATTCAGCGCGCTTCGCCGGTCCCGACGCCACCGATGCCGCCAACAATCGCCTGCTGCTTGCGAAGAATGCGCGGCGTCGCCGATCGCACCGCTCGATTCGTCTGCGTCGTGGCGCTGGCGGAATCACGGACGATTGGTGCGCACGTTTCGCGGCGAGGTGGAAGGCCGCTTGCTCGATGCGCCACGCGGAAGCAACGGATTCGGATACGATCCGCTGTTCTTTTATCCGCCCTTCGGCTGCACCTTCGGCCGAAGCGCCGCTGGAGCGCAAAATGGAGGTCAGCCATCGCGCGAAAGCGCTCGCAAGCCATGCACGCATATCTGGAACAAACCGCCGAGCCCGCACCGCCCAAGCTACCCTAAAGCTGGAGGAATCGACATGGATGAGACGGATCCGCTACTCGCGCCCGTGGAGGCAGACGAGCATCGCGAACTCGGCGGCGTGCAGGTGGATGTCGCGCGCACCGGCGCCTGCCGGGTGAAGCGCATGATTTATCCGCCGGGATTTCATTGGGCCAAGCACTTGAGCGAGCTGATGGGCAGCAAATACTGCATGCACGCGCACGTGGGATTCATGGCGCGCGGGCAGATCAATGTGCGTTTCGCCGACGGCTGCGTGGTGGAATACAAAGCGCCGAAGTTCGTTCAAGTGGAGCCGGGTCACGAAGGCTGGGTGGTGGGCGACGAACCCGCCGTGCTGATCGAGTTCGATTTCGAGGGCGACACGGTGAACCGTCTGGGCGTACCCCACGTGCACGAACATGTCCGCTGATTCCGTGACCCGTTGACGACGCAGAGCCGTGGCTGCGCGGCCCCATTGCGGACGTGCATCCTCTGTTGATGCCCACCTTACACTCCTTCGCGCAGGTGCGCGAGGATCTCGCCCGCTGGACTGAGGGTCTCACGGACGCGCAAATCTGGCTGCGCCCGCAGGGCCTCGCGCCCGTGGGATTTCATCTCCGCCACATCGCCGGCAGCGTGGATCGGCTGACAACCTACTTAGAAGGACGCCAACTGACAGCGGATCAATTGGAAGCAGCGCATCGCGAAATGGAGCCTGGCGCCGCACTCTCGGGGCTGCTGGACGAAATCGTGCAAGCGCTGGATCGCTCCGAGCGCGTGATTCGATCCCTGAAGCCCGAGATTCTTCATGAGCCGCGCTACGTCGGCCGAAAAGCATTGCCGACCACGGTCATCGGCCTGGTAGTCCACCTGGCAGAGCACACGCAGCGCCATGTCGGTGAACTGATTGTTACTGCTAAACTCGCGCGCGGCATAGCATGGGCGTACTAGACCTATGCCCAGTTGATGTAACGAAGCGAAACCGTTTAGACTTCAGTCTTGTACATTTCTGAGGCGGACTTCGAGGATTTGATCCGCACGCTTTCGGACGCCCGGTCGCGCGCTACCGAACTGGCCGCATCTATTGGTGCGCGTCTGGGGACCGAACACCGCCTGGCGGAACTGGCGAATGCAGCATCTTCGCGGATCGAGAACATGCTGCGGGAAGTTCGAATCTCGGCGACAGAATCCTCCGAGCCCGCTGGCGGTTTGGCGGAGCTGCAAGGCGCCCTACAGAGCGAGGTGCAACCGGTGAGCCCAACGCCCCTGAGTCCGTCGGAGCAACCGCCCGCGGGGCCGGATCCAACCGCCGCGATCGCCGCCCAAGCCGGCCTCGAACCCGAGCACTGGCTTCTGATGTTCGTCAAGGACCTGATGGGTCAGCTGGGAACCTCGGGAGGGATCAACTTTGAAGTCGCCGAGCGCCTGCTGCAACAGCGCAAGGACGAGTTCCTGCGGGACTTTTTGATCGCGCGCCGCATGTATCGCACCTATCCGCGGCTGTTTCCCGAGTTGCAAGGCGCCGAAGGGCAACCCTCGCCGAAGACTCTCCCGCAATGAGGCATCTGAAATGACTCTCGATACCAGAGAACTCAACGAATTTACGCGCAAGGCCACCGAGCTGATGTCGGAGACTTCCGACGTGCCCCGGATTCTGCGCAACCAGCTCGGCGAACAGCATCGCCTGACACAAGCCGCCGAGGAAATGCTGGGCAGCATCGAGCAATTCGTGCGCGAATTGCGGTGTTTCGATATTTCCGCCGAGAACCCCGGCGAGGACAGGCTGGAGGCGTCTTGACTGACCGGGGACTCGCGCACCGAGCCGCCGGGACGTTCGAAAAAGCGTCAGGATCGTCACCCGGCAAACGGACTTCGTAGTATCCTGACGCTGTTAGTAATTACCACTACCCTGGGAGGTCTTTTGTGGCTAATCAAGTATTGGACGAGGAAAAAACTCTAGCCCGATTGCAAACTCTGATGCGCTCGGAGCATTGGCTGGCAACCTATGTCAGCGACTTGTTGAGCGCGCACGATCTGTCGGCGGGCATCGATTTTCGAACCGCCGAGCAACTTCTCGCTGCGGAGAAGGAACAGTTCGAAAAGGATCTGGCCATCGCGCGCCGCATGCTGCGTGTATACGGCAAACAGGTGATGGCGGAAAACATGTCGCAGACCGCCTACGCGCCTAACAATAACGGATAGCACAACGGAAAGCGCGCCGTCAGCGCAGCACGGTGATGGGAACCCACGCGCCGGTGTTTTCCCAGAGCAGCGACAGCGTCCCCTTGTTCCCCGTCGTGGGCCAGCTATTGCGATGGAGTCGCAATCGTCGGGTGAAGGGAAGCGTTGGTGAGCGAAGACAGGAAAAGCTCTCGCATCGCGATCACGCCCAAGTGCGCAGCGCTGTCAAGCAACTGCATGAGCGTTTTGGGCCGTGCTCTTTCTGTCAGCTCGGTTTCCGCAGCGACGGCGTGTTCCAACTCCGCCTGCGGCAAAGTGAATTTCGCGTCGGCGCGCGCGACGTCCTCTTAGGCACGGTCGAGGGTACGCCCTTCTACGTCGACGAACTCCAGTTCGGATATTTGTCCCCAGCCCAATTCCTTCTCGATGTTGTGCCCGCTGAAAGCGACAGCTTCTCTCTGGAAACCTCGGAAGGCGTGCGCTTTGTGTTTTCTGAATCTGCCTTATAGGTAGCCTTCAAAAAAATTACCGCGACCATGGGATGGCTATCCGCTACTTCTGCTTGAGTTTCAACCCCAAGGTCTACAGCCTGGCTGCCTCTTCTTGAATACGCTTCCAGGCATTCTCAACATGCTTTTGCGTGGTGTTCGTCTGCCCAACGCAAAAGCGCAGAGTAATCTTGCCGTCTAAGCGAGTATGAGTGAGATACAGATCGCCGCTGTCATTCAGCGATTCATCAATCTCATATTGCTGTCATCCCCGCCGCGATGCCGGAAGCATACCAGGTTCAGCGGCGCCGGAGCCGCCACTTCGAAACGATCATCCTGTCACCCATTCCAGAAACTGCTGCGCCAGCTCCACATGCTGCCGCACATGGAACTGCAGTCCCTCCACGCCATAGTGCCGGATGACGAACCATAGCTTCAGCGAGCGAAAGCGCCGGCCAGGGGAATATGCCAGTCGCGATAGTCGAATACTTCGCCCGATTCGGTCGCCTGGTTGCGCAAATATTCCGGCAGAATGCTCAGGGTATCGATCAGCGCCTTGCGATCGGCGACATAGAAACAATTGCAGTCGAAGTTGGTGAACATCCACTTATGCGGATTGAAGGTATAACTGTCAGCGAATTCGAGTCCGTCCTGAATATAGCGAAACTCCGGACACAAGGCCGCCGTACCCGACATGGCGGCGTCCACATGGAACCAGACTTTGTTTTCGCGGCAGAGCGTGCCGATCGCCGGCAACGGATCGAGAGCATTGGAAGAGGTAGTTCCTACCGTGGCCGATACGAAGAAGGGAATCAGGCCGGCCTCGCGGTCGGCTCAATCTGTTTTGCCAGGCATCCGGGCGCATGGCGAATTGCGGTCTACTTCGATCAGTCGCAGATTCTCCAAGCCAATGCCGGCGACCATCGCTGCTTTTTCCAGCGAAGAGTGCGCCTGGTTGGAGGTATAGGCCACCAGTCTGCCGCGGCAGCCTTGGCGATTGGTGCGGTAGTTGGTGGCTCGCTCCCGAGCCGCCAGCATGGCGCAGAGCGAAGAACTGGAAGCCGTGTCCTGAATCACCCCGCCGCCCTTGCTGGTCGACAAGAACTTCTCCGGCAACCCCAGCATAGGAACCAGCCAGTCCAGGACGTGAGTCTCCAATTCCGTGCAGGCTGGACTGGTAGCCCAAAGCATTCCCTGAACTCCCAGGGCCGACGACAGCAGGTCGCCAAGAATTGCCGGCCCGGATGCATTGGCGGGAAAGTAGGCAAAGAAATTCGGCGACTGCCAGTGGGTTACTCCCGGCAGGATTATCTTCTTCATGTCATCCAAAATTGCGGGGAAGAGTTCGCCTTGGTCTGGAGCCTGGGAAGGAAGGGTCCGTCGAATTTCTCCTGGCTTTACCTGAGACAGCACCGGCATGCTCTCAATTTCTTGTAGTAGTCCGCGATCCAGTCAATTACGGCATATCCATAATCCCGGAATTGTTCCGGAGTCATGTGATAACTCTTCTCAGGCAATGTCTGTTCCTCTTTCTTTGTCACAGCCTTGCATTTCCAGGAAGTGATAGTGCCCCCAATATGTCCACGAATGTTGTATCTCTATCGTATAAAACCCCATATTAGACGGATAAGCTTGCTAACCTAGGTGCCAAAGAGCAGTGGCCCTTGTTGTTGCTATAAGTAGATTACGTGCTTGTCATGGAAATTCTCGATACACCATTTTAAACATACTGTTACACTAATCGGGGCCAATTCAGTGTTCAAAAGGAGAAGCATGGATATCCAGAACATACTAGGTGATCTCAAGAGAGAGCGCGAGCGTATCGATAGAGCGATTTCAGCTCTAGAAGGGCTTGGCGGCGGACAACGTCGTCGTGGCAGACCTGTAGGAAGCCGCAACGTTGCCTCCAGCGCGAAACGTCCCCGCCGTCATATGAGTGCCGCCGCGCGTAAACGTATTTCGGAAATGATGAAGCAACGGTGGGCAGAGCGTAAACGCAAGTCCAAATCTTAGCTACCAACAACCGTTGCTGACCGGGCCATCGATCAGTATCTTCCGGAATGCCACTCGTTACTGGGTGGCATTTCTTATCTCTACCGCCGGGCGACCGGATAGAGTATGACTTGCTGGGTTGGCCGGTCTTCTAAAATCAGGTCCGGAAAGAACTATGAATTATCTGCTTACGATTGCCTTGGTTGTGCTCGCTTCCGTTTCGGCCAGCACGCAGACTGTCTCTACGACCGCACAATTGATCAGCTCCATGCACGATCGCTATGCCGGAAAGTGGTATCGTACGCTGACTTTCCAGCAGCAGAGCATCACCCACAAGCCGGATGGAACCCAGACCACGGAACTCTGGCACGAGGCGGTTCTATTGCCCGGACACTTGCGTATCGATATCGGCGACCGTAGCGCCGGCAACGGTATGTTATTCGCAAATAACCAGGTGCATATCTTTCGCGATGGCAAACTGGCCAGCGAGCGATCTTACATCCATCCCTTGCTGGTGCTGGGCTTTGATGTTTACATGCAACCGGTCTCTACCACGCTGCAAGAGTTGCAGGATCTGCATTTCGATCTCGCCTCTCTGCACGAGGACAGTTTCGATGGCCGGCCCATGTATGTGGTGGGCGCCAAATCCGGCGATCTCCATACAAAACAGTTCTGGATCGACAAGGAACGGCTCTACTTTGTGCGACTCATCGAGACTAGCGAGCATGAGCCTGCGGTGGTTCAGGACATACGCTTCGAGGATTATCAGCAGGTCAATGGTGGAGGCTGGCTGGCCGAACGCGTCTCTGTGTTGGCGGATGGAAAGCTCGTTTTCGAGGAGAAGTATAGCGACGTGAAGATCAATCCTCCTTTAAAAGAAAGCTTGTTCGATCCCACGTCATTCCTCAGCCCAGCCGCTGCGGTAAATAAGTAAATAACCTGGCTCGAACACGCAAACCACGGCGGAGAGGTACGCTGATGCCAAACGACGCCGAGAACGCGACGCTGCTCGACGTCCTTTGGCAATCGGGCTCCTGAGCCTTCCAGTTCTTCCGCCATCCGGAAGGCCGGGCGCACCCGAGCTGCCGATAAACCGGCAACTTGGTTATCGAAGAGCAGGCTTTTACCTTAAGCCAGGCAGGACCAGTACCTAGAGTAGAACTAGGTGTGGCGACCTAATACATAACGGTACTCCTCCGAGGTATCTCAAAACCTGAAGTTGTGAGCATCCGACTTCAAGAAGCCAGTTGCCGTAGGGCACTCGTCGCCCGCTTGGGTCCTCGCTTGCGAATCAGCAGCACCCGGATCCGCTCCAGCAGTTCCATGGGAGCGAATTCCCCTTTGGGCAGCCAGCCGTCCGCCAGACTTTCTTCGGTGCAACAATTCACCGAACCGGAAAACAGCAACGCCGGCGTATCCGGCGAAATTGCTTTCAGCCGGTCGATCAGTCGGGCGCCGCTGAGCTTGGGCATCATCAGGTCAGCCAGCACCAGATCGATACCGCCGTGCTTCATCATTTCAACTGCACATTCGGGATCGGTACAGGTCAGGACGCGATAACCGCGCGTCTGGAGCATAACTTTTCGGATGGAGAGAGAGCGTTCGTCATCATCAACGCAGAGAATCGTACGTTTCGGTTTCATCTACCCCCGCTGGGCCTTCTCGGGAGTGCTGCGCAGCTGCGTCCGAGCAAACCTGTAAGTCAGGCGCGTGCGGCAGTCACCAAGTGGGCTTTTTTAATTCCGCCAGAGCAATAGCGTTCTCCGGATACTACGACCGACCAGGGTCGCGCACAAGTATTGCGAAGATCAATTACGCAGAAAATTTCGGCCAGCGGAAAAAAATAAAACAGCACCGCAAACGGTGATTCGTATCTTCGAGGGTGAGCGCGAAACCCTTGCGGGATGCGGCTTTTCAGGGTGCACAGGATATCCGCAGAATATTCACATCGTAACTTCGGCGTTAATCACATGCACCACGTTACCCCCCACGCGGACATTGGTAACCTCATCTCCCGGCTTCGCGGCGCGGATGTAAATCGAGCTCGGTCGTCGCGTTTCCAGGCCTTGCTCGATCAGGCCCTGCGTCTCCGGTGCGAGCACGCCGTGTTTCACCGCCCATGCCGTGCAGCAGCCTGCCGCTGAACCGGTGGCCGGATCTTCGCCGTTGTAGAAAATCATGCGCGCATGCAGCGTCGCTTGCGGGTTGACGGTCTGGCGGCAGACAAAGTAAAAGAACGCCGGATTACCGATGGTCGCCAGATAGGGCGCCATCTGATTCCAACCGATGCTGAGCTTTTGCAGGGTAGCAAGCGAGCGGAAGGGCACCATGGTAAACGGCATTCCGGTAGAGACGGTTTGGATGGGAAGGTTTTCGTCGAGTTCAGAAACCGGGATACCGAGGACGCCGGCAATAGCATCATGGGGATGCGTTGCCCCGAATTGCGGGTCGGCCTGGCGCATTTCGCCGAAGAGCAAACCATCGCGCTGTTCGAAGCGCACCGGAATCTTGCCGACTTTCAAGTCGAGCACAATTTCGTCGCTGGTGGATTGCTGGCGCAAGTACCAGGCGGTGCCTAGCGTGGGATGCCCCGCGAAGGGCAACTCCTCGTTGACGGTGAAGATGCGAACCTTGTGACCTTCGCTGTGCTCGACCGCGGCGTCTCGTGGGAGGATGAACGTCGTCTCGCAGAGATTGGTCTCGCGCGCCAGCTTCTGCATCTCGACATCGCTGAGACCGCGGGCGTCGGTGAAGACCGCGAGTTGGTTACCCTCCAGAGGCTGCGACGTAAAGACGTCCAGCTGAACGAACGAGAATTTGCGCTTGGTCATGGCTCGGCCTCGGCATCAATGTAACATCCGCAGGCACGCTGGTTCAGTCCGCCCGTCACGTTTCCGGCGCGAACAATCCCAAATAATAGCCTGCTGGCGGCGCAGCCGGTTATGGTTGCTATTGGGCTGGGTAGTACAATTTGGCGATTCTCAAATCACAACCTGGAGGGGTGGAATGGGTCTTCAGATAGGCGATGTGGCTCCAGACTTCGAAACCGAAACTACCGAGGGACATATTCGTTTTCATGAGTGGATCGGCGACTCATGGGCGGTGCTCTTTTCTCATCCTAAGGATTTCACGCCGGTATGCACAACCGAGCTGGGCTACATGGCCAGGCTCAAACCAGAGTTTGACAAACGCAACACCAAGATCATTGGCCTCAGTGTCGATCCGGTGGAGAATCACGCACGCTGGGCGGCCGATATCAAGGAGACGCAAGGACACGCCCCCAACTATCCGATGATCGGAGATACGGACCTGACCATCGCCAAGCTTTATGGGATGCTGCCCGCCTCGACCAACGGAACTTCGGAGGGCCGGACGGCAGCCGATAACATGACCGTCCGCAACGTGTTCGTGGTGGGCCCCGATAAGAAAGTAAAACTCATCATCGTCTATCCCATGACCACGGGGCGGAACTTCGATGAGGTGCTGCGGGTGATTGATTCGCTGCAACTGACCGCGAAACACAAAGTCGCGACGCCGGTGAACTGGCAGCAGGGAGATGACGTCATTATTTTGGGCTCGGTTTCTGACGATGAGGCGAAGAAAATCTATCCGCAAGGCTGGAAAGCTCCTCGCCCCTATCTGCGGATCGTGTCCCAGCCAAAGTCTTAAGATTGCTAAGGTCCGGTTGCAAGCGAAGCCCAAGCCTGAGCTTGGGCTTTTCTTGCGATACCGATATTCTGTAATTCTGTAGTGGGTTGCGGAAGCGAAGGGGGTCCGGTGACTCTCCCGGTCTTCAAAACCGGCGATTGGCATCTTCGATGTCAATGGTGCGTTCGACTCGCACACGCTTCCGCCAAGTACTCTAAAGTAATTTTGTCTCCGGCAAAGACCGACACGGTTTTTGACACGATTCACTTTCTGCCGCTCACAATTTCTCCGGTGTTCGGATCCAGAATCAGCGGTTGACCCACGCCTGGATGGGTGAAGTCGAAAGCGCTGAGAATCGATCCGGCTTCGACGTCAAACGACTGGTCGCCAATTTGTCCCAGGCTCCAATTGTCTTCGATAAAGCGAAGAATCGAAGTCATGTCTTGCAGGTTGTGATTGACGAAGTTCCTTCTGGCATAGGGAGAGAGCACCAGAAACGGCAGACGCGGTCCATAACCGCAGCGATCCTGATAGGCTCCGGCGCCGGCCGTGCCGCAGAGTTCCGGGCCCAGCAAGGCATCGTTGTTGGGATCACTGGACTGGTTGACGATGGGCGGCATGACGTGGTCGTACCAGCCGTCAGAATCGTCCCAGGTGAGAAGGATAGCCATTTGCGGCCACTGCGGCGTTTGCTGTAGCTGGTTGATGGTCTCCACCAGAAACGTCTGTTCAGCCAGCGGACTGGAAGTGGCGGGATGGCCGTTCATGTTGTGCGGCGCCTTAAGAAACGTGACCGCTGGCATGTTTCCATTAGCCACTGCAGCCCAGAAATTGCTGAGACTGTATTGATGGTTGGCGCGATCGGTCTGTCCGATATTGCTGATGCTGGTGGGCGGAAGGTGATGCGGGTTGGCCGTCGATGCGTAGTATTGAAACGGAGCATAGTGGCCGTCATAGCCAGAGGTGCAGATCGCCTTTCCCTGATTGACCCCGATCGGAGTCCAATCGCCGTAGAACCATCCCCAGGTAACCCCTTTGGCGTTGAGCAGGTCACCGATGCTGGGCCCGCTCATCACGACCGAAGAGCCCGACGAGCAATCGTCGTCCGTAGGATTGACTTCGCCGATGACTGTGCCATTGACTACGATGCTTCCGATGTTCGCCGGACTGGCTCCATGCGTCTGGCCGGCCACCAGGTTCAAGTGCCCCATCACGGTAGTGCCGAACACGGGCGCGAAGAAATTGTCGTTCAGTGTGAAGTACTGGGCATAGTTCCATAGCGCCGTCACGGTATTGCCATCGTAGTAGCCGAAGTTCAGGTTCATCCCGCAGCCGTTACCAGTCGCGCTCAGCAGCGAGAACATGTCCATCAGCCCGCCGTGGTAAGCCTTCTGTTCGGCGGTGTAAGCGTTGTCGTTATCGCAGGTGACGTTCTGGCTGCGATCGAGGCGAAAGGGAACGATGCCGTTGGGATTGTTTTGCAGCATGGTGCGGTTGTATCCGTTGACCGCGGGCGTGTTCGACCGAGGATAGAAGGCCGGCTCGCCTGCAGGATTTGCAGCGTTCGGATAGGAGCCGAAGTAGTGATCGAACGACACGTTCTCATCGAAGATCACAACCACGTATTTGACCGGCGTAGCCGTTTGCGCCGCTTGCTGGCTTGCCGCAGGCGTAGCCGCCAGTATCGATTGCGCGACCAGCGCTGCCACGACCATGAAGCGTCTTGAGCCGTACCGCATCTCACACCTTCTTTGTTGTAGGGTTCCTGCCGCAAGCGCGGAGGTACTTCCACCGCAGAATCCAACTGCTGAAATAGCGAATCCGGCGGCTATTCTCGCATACCACGATTCGGCGAGGAAGATGTAGCACGAAAGTATTTTTGCAACGCAGGTATCTCCGGATAGGCGGGGAAAGTTCCTGAGCTCTTTAGAACCGGTAATAGGCATGTTCGGCGTCAATCGCGCGTTCGGCCCACGACTGACGCCGCGCTCACAGGTCGACGACCACTTCCTCTCGCGGCTGGCAACAGCAAATCAAGACATTCCCTTCGGCCGGGCCCTGAAGCGGTTCGGGGCTATAGGCTACTGCGCCCGAGATCAGGCCGCTTTCGCAGGTATGGCAGACGCCTGTTCGACACGACCATCGCACGGGAACATCGCAAGCCTCAGCCAACTCGAGCAGATTTTGATATTTCGGATCCCACGCGACGGCGATACCGCTGCGTGCAAAGGAAACTTGCGGGCCCGCGCCGGCAGGGCCCGCGGGAGCGTGCGGTGGTCGAGCGGCGGCTGCAGCTATGCCGGGCGTTATCGGAGCGCCGGGTCCAAAGACCTCGGAGTGCACGCGAGTGCCATCACCGATCCATGCCGACAGGCCGGCCGTGAGGTCATGCAGGAACGCGGGCGGTCCGCACAGATAGAAGTCGGCGTCACGCGGCACGCCCAGCTGCTGAATCGCGGTCGCATCAAGCCGGCCGGGCGCGTCGAAGTCGGAGCCCAGCTGGTCTTTCGGACCAGGCCTGCTGTAGCGTACGTAACTCCGGCCGTGGGTCAAACTTTGCAGCACGCGCCGCGACTCCTGAAAGAACGGGTGATCCTCACGGTCGCGCGCGCCAAACAGCCACCATACTTCGCGCGGAGAAGACTCGGCCGCCAGGGCGTGCAACATGGCCAGCACCGGAGTCGCGCCGACGCCCGCGCTGAGCAGCACCACCGGCCCATGGCCCGGCCGCAGGGTGAAGCTGCCGCGAGGAGCGCTGACGTCCAGCCGATCGCCACGATGGACCTGACTGTGCAGATAAGTGCTGGCTTGCCCATTCACTTCCTGCTTCACGCTGACGCGGTAATGATCGGCGCTGGGAGTATCGGACAAGGAATAATTGCGAAGCAGCGGCGGCGCGTCCGGCTGGGGGCGCATGCGCAGCACCACGAACTGACCCGGGAGCGCAGGACTAAGAGGCTTCCCATCTGCCGGCTCCAGCACAAAGGAGCGCACCGTACTGCTTTCCTGCGTGATGTCCGCGACTCGTAGCGGGCGGAATCCCGGCCACGCCGGAGGGGGTTCGCTCGCCGGTCCGAGGCCCGCATTTCCAGTAACCGGGCCCGGTTGCTCCTCCGCTTGCAGGATGGCCTGAAACGAACCTCGCCAGCCCGCACTCAAAGCCGGGATGCCCAGCGCGCGTTGCAGTTGATCACGGGGATGGTCCGGGAGGTAAAGCAAAGCGTCAATTTCGGCAACGTTCATCCGGGCAGGACCATCGGCTGCCTTAACGATTTCATCGCCAGGTCCCACTTCTCCTTCCTCAAGGACGCGGAAATAAAAGCCGGGCCGGTGGTGTGCGACCAGAAGGGAAGGCATGCGAGGCTCATTCATGCGAATGCCCACGCGATAGCAGGTCACCCGCGGCTGGGTTACCTCGAAGAGTGCGCCGCCAATGCGATAGCGATCGCCAATGCAAACCTGGTCGTCCGCCAGGCCATCGACGGTGAAGTTCTCGCCGAACTGCCCCCAGGTAAAGTCGTTCCGGCCAAGGAACTTTTCCCAGTAGCGATAGGAGTCGGTCTGATACACAAAGACGGCGCGCTGCTCGCCGCCGTGACCGGCCAGGTCACCTTGGCCGTCGCCGTCAATGTTTAAGCGCCGTACCTTGCGCCGGCCTTGGATCGGACTTTTCCAAATGCCGGTGTACACGGTTTTTCCTTCCCAGGAAATGTCGCGCGGAAGTCCCACATTGACGGACAATAGCCGGGCCATAGACGTTACCTTTGTTCTCTTGCGGTGCAATTACCAACCGAGCGCCCACCACCAGCGTTGCGGAAATTTCAGTCCTGCTCGACAAACACGATTGCGTAGGTTTACCCGTAGGCGTGCAGTGTCATTTCGGTTCGACATCTCACCACCTAGTCATGAGTCACCGCGTGTCAAGCCGGTGGGATTTTCAGACGGTTGCAAGTAGAGGAGAAATGAGAATGCAGCCCATCTCTATCCGAGGATTAGGGCTCGAAATAATCGGAATCCAGACGCTTGATTTCAAACTTCTGCACGACGGTGACTCCGATACCGTTGTCGATCATCAGGTCGGCTAATTGTTTGCCGTCGACCAGTACAATTCTTTTCTCAATCTTCTGGACGTACTCCAGTGCATCTTGAGTGAAGAATGACGTCGTAATCAAAACCCCTTTCCTCGCTCTGACTCCCTCGAGGCTTCCGGCAAATGCCTGGACAATAGGCCGCCCGATCGAGTTGGCCCAACGCTTGGCTTGCACATAGACGACATCCAGCCCGAGTTTGTCTTCCTTGATAATTCCGTCGATCCCACCATCCCCCGCGCGCCCAACCGCCTTTCCAGCATCATCGACAGAGCCACCGTATCCCATCGCCACCAACAGGTCGACTACAAGTTCTTCAAAAAAGCTGGGACTCACCTTCTTCACGGCCTCCAACACATCGGTAGCCAATGCATCACGGAGGATTGTGTAAGCGTTTGCGAGTTGTTCTTCTGGAGTTTCGCCCTCGTTAGATTTCTCAGATTCTGCGCCGTGACTCGAGGGCTGGGGACCTTTTTGAAACGCAAGGAACTCTGGATATGCGGACAAGTCCTTGTTGCTAAGATTCGGGCGGTCGAGGGCTAGGAGCTCTCTTCCTCGATTTGCGATTCTGAACACGCCACGCTTCACACGATCAAGCGCAAGGGCTTTGGCAAGATAAACAACCGCCCATGCAACCCGATTGGTGAATATGGACTGTTTGCCGCTTGGTAGCTTAAGCGCGAGATCTTCGGGTGTAAGTTTCAGATTGGCTGCGATTCGATCTCTTAGTTCAGCCATCGAGTGTTCGTTGCCGTCCGCACTCGCCTGCAGCACAGGTAGAAATAACGACTGGTAGTCAGGAACAGGCATAAAGGAGAGGAAAACACACGGAATCGTGAAATGCACGATTTTTCCGTTTCAAGAAATCGGTTGGAAGCGTGTGCCTGCCGAACACGCCATTGGCACCGAAGCGGTTTTCGATCAAATGCGTGGCAAGGTTAAAATTCGCCACAGCGGTAGGCATAACAAGACCAGCGCCAGCACGGCTAAGGCGACCCTGACAACGTGGGTGTGAAATCGTTGGCTGATGGCGACCAGCAACAGCACCGTGGCCAGCAAGACGGTTGCGCGCACATAGTCGTCCGAGGTGCCTCGCGCTTTGGAGCCTTCCTCGTACAATGCCGCCGCTTCCTCGCCCAGCTTAGCCGCCTTCTCCATATCGGCATTACGGTATTGCGGCATCATCAGCGGCCCGGGTGGGGAATTGGGATTGGTGAGTGGATTGGTGTTTCGCCAGGCCTCGAATGCGGGGCGAAACTCGGGCCGGAAGCGGCGCTCGAAAATCTGCACCAGATTCTTGTCGTGGGCGGCCGACGCTTTGATCCACTCGGCCACACTGGAGGCATCGTAGATTTGCTCCTGTCCGCTGCGGTTTTGCGCTCCCTGCGCTTCCACGCGAAGCCGGGTTGAGTTCTCGTACAGTTCGTCTTGGCGTCCGTCCCAGCGCGCCGCCTGATAGCCGCTCCACGCGGTAGCAATCGCCACTAGCGCCAGCACAATCGCTTCCAGGATTTCCAGCAGCTGCACCCAACGCGACCTGTGGGCCGCTTCGTGCTTCTCTTCAGCTTCGTTTAGCTTGTGAGCAATCTCGATGTTCGCGCCGCCGGCTTCTGGCATGTCGTCTCCCGGCAGAATTGTATTCTGAGTCGGAACGATCAACCAGATACTTTCGTGGGGCTCGAAGCCCGACAACCCCGGGCGAGGTTGCGCGATGGAGCGGGCGAGCCGACCTTTTGTGTCTGGGTTAGATATTCTGTCGTTCCCAGGAGACTGGTCAGCCAGCAGGTCCACCACCCGGTGGCCCAAGGCGCGAAACTCTCTGCTATCTATTCTTGATCACCCGGGGGCGTCGCACTACGCTTCTTGCCGTCAAAATTGTGGAATGAGTTTTCCTCGACGCCGGCTTGTAGATCTTACTCGGCAGCCGCAGCTTCAGTCGCTGGCATCCCTGTGGCCGGCAGAAAGATTGAGATTACGGTTCCGTTGCGCGGCAGCGTAGCCGCATCGATGCCCTTGCCGTTATCGGCGAAGCGAAGGGTAGGACCTAAGCCCTACCCTACCCTTTTGGGCATTTCGTTTTTCTTACAATACGTTTCTCTCCAGGTGCCTACGGAATCCAGAGAAAGCCATGATTGACTCCTGCCGAATCAACATAAGAACCCGTAATTGTCCCCACCGCGTTGTTGCTGGAGGGTTGGGTGCCCTGGCCGGGACCTGCGCCGGCCCCGGGAACATTGAACGTGGTAAGTTGGCCGTCGCGAGCGCGCACAAAGCCACGATTGACGTTGTTCGCGTCAGTGTAGTATCCGGCAACGGCTTCCGCTGAGTTGATGTTGGCGGCCTCCGTACCTTGGCCGGAGCCAGTGCCCGCGCCGGGGACATCGAAGGTGACAATATCGCCTTCACGAGTGCGCAGGAACCCGTGATTCACACCGGCATCGTCCTGGGAGGTTCCGGCGATGACTCCTTCAAGATTGACGCCTGAGGATTGGGTACCTTGATAGGCGCCGGTGCCTGCCCCGGGAGCGTCGAACGTGGTGAGCGTTCCGTTGCGGGCCCGCAGGTAACCGTGCTCCACGTTGTTGGCATCGAGGTAGTTTCCTGTAATTTCTCCTGCCAGGTTAAGGCCATCGAAGTAGGCGGTGACGGTACTGACTGAACCGGCCGGATCAAAGCTGGTGACCGCGCCGTCGCAGGCGCGCACGAAGCCGTGATTGGTGTTATTCGCGTCGGTGTAGAATCCCGCGATTATGCCTGCGTCATTGATGTTTCTCGGATTGCTGCCCTGCTCGGATCCTGTACCCGCTCCCGGCACATTGAACACGGTGATGCGTCCATCGCGGGCCCGCAAAAAACCGTGAGCCACGTTGTTCGCATCAACGTAAAGTCCCGTGATTGAACCCTCCGAGTTAAGGCCGAAGGGCCCAGTACCCTGGTAGGGGCCGGTGCCTGCTCCGGGAGCGTCAAAGGTAGCAACGCGGCCCTCGGGAGAACGCAGGAAGCCGTGAAAGGTGTTGTTGGCGTCAAGGAAGTACCCCATGATCTCTCCTTCCAGGTTGATGCCGATGGCGATGGTGCCCTGGCCGGAAGCAGTGCCCGCCCCCGGAGCGTCGAACTTAATGATCTGGGCCTGATGACCGGGGCCACTCGGGTCGACCCCTGCCTGGGCGTATGACTGGATTGGGGTTGCGAGCGCCAGTGCGCTCAAACAGAAAACCAGCGACGTAAGCTTGAATTTCATTTTGTCTCCTCAGTTCTATGGAATGGTGTCGCACGTTCGGTCGGGTGCAAGAACCGCGGCGAGTGTGCGTCGCGCCGGTTGCGCCGGCAATGCACCCAGGGTGAATTTGAGGTGAGTTCTGGCTTAGTCGCTAACCTATTGAGCAGATTCCAATTACGTTTATTTTATTGAGCCGTAGTAGGGCCGCTTGCAGTCATGGCATTTCCGTCTCTTCATCTTTCGTCTTCGCAATCCGTCGCCGTAGGAGTAGTCTTTGCCCCATCGCTCCCGCCGTTTCTTTGCATCCTCATGGAAAACACCGTGCCAGTCCGCGTACGCGTGGGAACCTTCGAGTTCGACCTGAGAGCGGGAGAGTTGTGTCGCTGGGGCCAGGCAATTCGCCTGCAGGAAAAATCCTTGCGAATTTTGCAGCTCCTGGTGGAGCGTCCCGGCAAAGTAATAACCCGCGCCGAGATTCAGAAAAAACTCTGGCCGAACGATACGGTGGTGGATTTCGAACACGGAATTAATACCGCGATTAAGAAGTTGCGAACCGCACTTGGGGATTCGGCGGAGAGTCCACAATACATCGAAACCTTGCCCGGACGGGGATACCGGCTGATGGCTCTGGTTCAGTGGGTGGACACGTCGGCAGGTCCCGCGCAGAATGCGGCGCCGTCTCAGCAGGCCGAGGCGATCGAGCGGCCAAAGGTGGAAACTGCCGGTCTCATCGGCAAGAGAGTCTCGCACTACCGCGTCCTGCAGGTGATCGGCGGTGGCGGCATGGGTCTGGTCTACCAAGCGGAAGACCTGAAGTTGGGCCGCCGCGTCGCCTTGAAGTTCCTGCCCGAGGAACTGGCCAACGATCCCGCCGCTCTACAACGCTTCGAACGCGAAGCACAAACCGCCTCTTCGCTGAACCACCCTAATATCTGCACCATTTACGAGGTCGAAGAGCACGAGAGCCAGCCCTTCATCGTAATGGAGTTGCTGGAGGGCGAGACGCTGCGCGATCGGCTGGCTTCGTTAGCGACGAAGGCGATGCCGCTAGATCAATTGCTCGATGTTGCAACCCAGATTTGCGATGGCCTGCAGGCAGCACATCAGAAAGGAGTCATCCACCGAGATATTAAACCGGCAAACATCTTCTTGACCACGCAGGGACAAGTGAAGATCTTGGACTTCGGCTTGGCGAAGCTTCAAGGAGAGGCGCCGAGCTTCAGTCTGACGCTTCCTGACGATGAAGGGGCGGAGCGTCAAACTGGGCCGAGAATGAAGTCTGGTGTAGAGACAAGCCACGATCAGCGGAGTGCGACCCAGCCCTTCTGCCTGCCGGCGCCGGATTCCCATCTCACCCGCACCGGCTCGGCTATGGGCACGGCAGGCTACATGTCACCGGAACAAATCCGCGGCGAGAGGCTGGATCCGCGGACCGACATCTTTTCGTTTGGCTTAGTGCTCTACGAGATGGCGACAGGCCAGCGCGCCTTTCGTGGCGAGACGGCCGAAATGGTCCACGAAGCAATTCTCGATCAACTACAGCCTACAGCTCGCGACATCAATTCCCAGCTCCCACCTCAGTTGGACAGCGCGATTAATAAGGCGCTGGAAAAGCACCGGCAAGCCCGGTTTCAAACCGCAGAGGAGATGGGCGTTGAGCTGCGACGATTGCACCGCGGCTCTGACGCCACTCCACGAAAGACCGCACGCTATCGCCTGCCGCTGTTGCTGGCGGCAGGGCTGGCGACTCTTTTCATTGCGCTTGGCTTGACCCAGCACGGGTTCAAAGGCCAGTCGCGACCTTCCGGCAAGATGCTGAGCGAGCGGCAGGTAACTCATAATCCCGCGGAGAACCGGCTCATCGGCGCGGCGATCTCCCCTGACGGCAAATATATTGCGTACACCGACACGAAAGGACTGCACCTGAGCGTCATCGAAACCGGAGACATTCATGACGTTCCATTGCCTGAGGATCTGCGGCCCCGTCTCTGGGCGGTGACCTGGTTTCCTGATGGGGAGAAGTTGTTGTTTGGAGCAAGCTCGGACGCGGAAGGATTCGACATCTGGGTGACCTCGGTATTCGGTGGCACACCGCGCAAACTGCGTGGCGACACCCTTTATTTTCCGGTGGCTTCACCTCAGGATTCGTCGATCGCCTTCATTAGCGGAAAGCAGCACGAATTGTGGGTCATGGGGGCTGATGGAAAAGATCCTCACCGAGTCCTGACCAGGCAGAACGATCCGTGCATGGCAGTGGCCTGGTCACCTACCGGTCGCCGTCTCGCTTACATAAGAGCAGGAAAAGGCGGAACGGGAGGCAGCATCGAAACCGTCTCGCTCGACGGAGCCCCACCCAGCGTCGTGATTTCGGCTCCCCAATTCGCAGCAGAAAATGACAGCCCCAACCTGCTGTGGACATCCGATGGGCGCATTATCTTTGTCCAGGAAGAAACCGCTGGCGGGAACGGCTCAAACCTATGGGAGATCATGACCAATCCGGAAACCGGCGAGCCCACCGCCAAAGCCAACAAGATCACGAATTTTGATGGGCTGCGCATCTATTCGGCAAGTGTGACCAGGGACGCGAGCCGACTGGCCGTAGTGAAGACTCATAACCGGAACGATGTGTACGTCGGCGAATTCAAGAACGACGATAGCTTCCTCACTGCTCCGGTGCGACTTACCGTAAGTCAGAGCGATAACTATGTTAGTGGCTGGATGCCCGACAACAAAAGCATACTTTTCCAGTCCAATCGCTCGGGAAAAACCCAGATGTTCAAGCAGCAAATGGGAAAGGATACCGCCGAACTGGTGGGCGGAGTCACCTACAAGGACGAGGGCGCACGGTTGAGTTCCGACGCTCGTTGGATCCTGTATTGGGCAGCAGAACTGGGTAGTAACCAGACATCAAAAACTAAACGGTTGATGCGACTTCCCGCCTCCGGCGGATCCCCGGAACAAATTCTGGAAGCTCCGATCGACGATATCATTGACTTCGACTGTCCAGCTGTTCCGCCTGCGTCGTGCATTCTCAGTCGCTGGGACCAAGGCCAGATGATCTTCTACGGGCTGGACCCTGTCCGAGGCCGCGGCCTGGAACTCGCCAGAACCAGGTTGGGACCGCCCTCGGATTTCGACTGGAAAGTGGCGCCGGATGGATCGCACGTTGCGTTCACCAGCTGGGACCAACTCCGCGGACAGCTCCGCATTCTCGATTGGAAGAGTCGGACCGAACAAGACCTGCAACTGCCGCAGGGATGGTATGTCTGGTCCCTCAGTTGGACGGCGAATGGTCGGGCGTTGCTGGCGACGGTGGGATCCAAAACTGGGTACTCCATCGCACGTGTTGATTTGGACGGCAGAGTCAGTCCGCTGTTAGATCGCGGAAGGAACAACTGGCTCGGGGATGCTCACTCCTCCCCCGACGGCCGCCATTTGGCTTTTACCCAGATGACCATGGAAAACAATGTCTGGCTGCTGGAAAACTTCTGATCAAGATGGTTGCACGGTAGGTGCCCCAGGTTAGCCATGAAGAACGGTGAACCCGGAGCACAAAGCGCTCGAAAGGCCCCGAAGAGGGGCAAGGATAGCCGAGCAAGAAAACAAACCCCAATCTTGGCTGACGGCTGATGGCCGATAGCTAAGGGCTGACAGCTGCCTTCTACAGCCATCCCTTCGCCCGCGCAATCCGTGCCGCCTCGGTGCGATTGGCGGCGCCCAGTTTGCTGATCGCCTCCGACAAATAGTTGCGCACCGTGCCTTCGGACAAACTTAACTCGGTGGCGATGTCGGAGCTGGCCATACCTTCTCCGGCCAAACGCAGTACCTGGCGCTCACGCTCGGTGAGCGGATCGGGCTCGTCGCTCCAAGCCTCAGCCGCCAGTTGGGGATCGATGACGCGCAGGCCGCGGTGTACCCGGCGCACGGCTTCAGCCAGTTGTTCGGCAGGCATGTCTTTCAGGAGATATCCGGAAGCTCCCGCCTCCAGCGCGCGCCGCAAGTAGCCGGCGCGGGCAAAGGTTGTGAGGATAATAATGCGCACCGGCACGCTGCGCCGCTTCAGCTCGGCGGCAACTTCCAGCCCGGTGAGCTTAGGCATCTCGATGTCGGTGATGAAGACCTCGGGCCGCAGTTCTTGCACCGTGCGCAACGCTTCCGCACCATTGCGGGCGCGGGCGATGACCTCGATGTCGTCTTCCATCTCGAGCAGCGCAGCCAGCGCGCCTAGCACCATACCCTGGTCTTCGGCGATGATGACACGGATCCTGTCGCGCTTGGCGCCCGGCATGTCCTCAGTTTCGCAGAGCGGAGGCAACTTGCGCGAGAGGCAAATGAATCACCAGGCAGGTTCCGGCCTTGGTCTGGCGCTGCAGCGAGCCGCCAATGGCTTCCAGGCGTTCGCGCATGCCGCGCAGCCCGTTGCCCTCGGGAGCATCGGCGCCGCGTCCGTTGTCGGCAATTTCCAGGGTGCAGAGGTCGTGGTCACGCTGCAAGCGAACGCTGCATTGCCGGGCCTGCGCATGGCGCACAACGTTGGTCACGGCCTCGCGCAGAGCCAGCGCCAGCACGGTTTCCTGCGCCGGGGTAAGCGGAAGCTCGGCGATATCGGAGTCCACGGCGATGCCCGCGGTCTCCAGCGTCTTGCGGGCCTGCATCAGCTCGGCGGCCAGACCCTGGCCGCGGTATCCGCTGATGGCTTCGCGCACGTCGGCCAACGCCGCCCGCGAGGTGTGTTCGACGTCCAGCATCTCCTGCTTGGCGCGCTGCGGATCGCGATCGACCAGCTTGCGCGCCAGCTCGGCCTTCAGCGTGATCAACGACAGGGTGTGTCCCAGCAGATCGTGCAGGTCGCGGGCGATGCGTTCGCGCTCGGCGACTTTGGCAAGGTGCTCGATCTCCACGTCGGCCTTACGTAGCTTCTCGCCCCGGCAGTGCGCAATCGCGCCCATGTGGTTAGCCACGCCCACCACGCTAATGACCAGGAGCATCCAGCCCCACAGACCTATAGGTAAGTGCTGGTAGTAGACACAGGCGCCGAGAAGCCCGAGAGCGATTCCCAGCAGAACAATCACTCGCGCCCGATTGACCGTGAATGCGCCGGCCGCGATGGCGTAGATGAGTAGGGTAGTGACCGCACCGTTGTGGTAGTTGATCACCAATCCCGCCATTACGAACATGGCGACGATCGCGTACAGACGCTTGGGTTCGGGCCGCGAGAAAGAATAAAGGTACAACCAGATGAAAAACAGGCCGAAGACGGTGTTGCCAATCCAATGCAGCGGGGTGGGATGGTTCCAGATCGGGTCCAAAAAGAACCAGATCATGAAGGGAAGCCATATGATCGGCATCCACTTATGCTCGTCCTGCTTGGGGTACACCCAGTACCAGATTTTCTTAAGGGTGGCCATACTCGCCTCAGCTATTGTTATCTGGAAGTGGTGCGCGGCACAACCGAATACCACACCGCCGAAGCTACGATCATGGCAACGATCAGCCAGTCAAAATGACCGCTGAGGGTTAGCCAGAGAAAGACGACCATCGTAACCGCCCATAGAATCCATTGTGACGTCTTGCTTTTCATGGGGAGCTCCTTGGTACGTGTTTCGCTGTGGGCTTTTAGCTCTTAGCCCTTAGCTATTAGCTCTTAGCAGGCCTGTTCTTTCAAACTACCGGCTCACTTCGCATAACAAGCTGGCCCAGCCTGGTTGCTAACAGCTAAGAGCTAAAAGCAGCGAGGAAGCCCGAAACTAACTCCGAGCCAGTGCTTTCCTACCCGTACATCTTGCCTTCATCGCGCCGATAGCCCCAGGCTGCCAATCCCAGGAACAGCAGAGTGAAGGCCAGCAGGGCTTCGACATGGCCCCATTCCGGAGTCGGGGTCATCTGCATTCCCACCGCATGCAGCGCCAGCTGCGCCAGGTGATAGGGCGGCAACACTTTCGCCAACGTCTGCAATCCATGGGGCAGCATGAACAAGGGAATCCACAATCCGGAGCAAAACGACATTGGCAAATAAATAAGGTTGACCACGGCCGGCGCTGAGTTCGGCTTGGCGAAGTATCCCAGGGCCAGGCCCATGGCGCTGAACGGGATTGAGCCCGCGACCAGAATGCCCACCAGTTCAGCCGCGGTCGCGAACGGCAGACGCACACCGCCGAAGGCAATTCCCACCGAGAGCAGCAGGAGCATGATCACCGTGCTGAATACCACCGCGGCAAACAGCTTGGCCAGCAGGTAAGCGCTCACCGGCATGGGCGAGGCGCGCTTCACCTGCAACCAGCCTTGTCCGCGCTCCATCGCCAGGCTGACGCCGAAGCCGAACAGCGCGACCGCGATTATGCCGAAGCAGCCCATCGTCGCCAACATGTAGGTGGCGTTGTCCTTGCGGTCGTGGGCGTTGCCCAGCACGATGCCGAACAGCACATAGAACATCAGCGGGAAAACCACGGTCGAGATGGCGTAGACCGGAATGCGGGTCTTGTTGATGAGCTCGTACTTGGCTTCCTTGACATAGACCGCAAGCGTGCGGGCAAGCGAGCGGCGCGGCACAGCCAGGGCAGGCGGAAACGTAGTAGCAGCCATGTTAGTTCTTCTCCTTCGCGTCAGAGTTGTGGTTCTGGGTCAGCGCCAGGAACGCCTCTTCCAGACCGGCGTTGGTAACTTCCAGATCGGCGAGCCAGCTATCGCGCTGCAACAACTCACGCACTACCGGCTCGGCGGCATTCACTTGCAACTCGAATGCGTTGCGATCCGCCTTCACACTCAGCACCCCGGCAATCTGGCGAATCTCTTCGATTGCCAACCGGCTGGTGCAGCGAATCTGCTTGCCCATGGCGCGCGCCTTGATCTCGGCCGGCGTGCCTTCGGCCACCACCACGCCCTTGTCCAGCACCAGAACGCGATCGGCCAGCGCATCAGCTTCGTTCAGGTAGTGGGTGGTGAGCAGCACCGTCTTGCCGCGCTCGATCAGGATGCGAATCTGCGACCACATCAGGCGGCGCGCTTCCACATCGAGACCGACTGTCGGCTCATCCAGAAACAGCAGATCGGGATTGCCGCAGATGGCGATGCCGAACAGCACGCGCTGCTTCTGTCCGCCTGACAGCTCACCGTAGGGACGATCTTTGATTTCGGTAAGCCCGGCGATCTCGAAGGTTTCTTCCAGCGGAAATGGCGCGGGGTAGTAGGACGAGAACAGATCGATGTGCTCGCGTACCTTCAGCGTCTCCGGCACGCGTCCCACCTGTAACATGGCGCCCAGCCGGGACTGCACGCGGCCGCCATAAGGATTTACTCCGAAGACGGAGACGCTGCCGGAATCGGGTCGCGCCAAGCCCAGCAGGATCTGGACGAGCGTGGTCTTGCCGGCTCCGTTCGGCCCCAGCAGGGCGAGCAGTTCGCCGGGCCGGATCTCCAGATTCAGATCGTGCAAGGCGACGATGTCGCCATAACTTTTCTTGAGATTGCGCGTCCGGGCAACGCAGCCCGGCTGCGCAGACGGCGTGCTGCGCAGCATCTCGGATCCCGACAAATGCCGCACTTGGTTTTGGTTCGGCTGTAGAAACGCGGTTGACATCGTTCGCTCCCGTCGGCCCGGCTCTTCCAGGCACGTTAGCGATGATCGGTCATGTGGAGAGTTGCGAGTAGTGCCGATTGTCAGGCAGGGGGAATGACAAATGTCATGAAAGCCGCTATTCGCTGTTCGCTGTTCGCTTTTCGCCAGCGCGCAAGTTCGAAAGACCAGGCCTCTGCAGCCGGCTGCCATGACAGATCGGGAACTAGCTTGTGGTCGACTGCTAACAGCTAAGAGCTAAGAGCTAAAGGCCAAAAGCGAGAAGCGAAGAGCGAAGAGCGAAAAGCGGTACCTAAAGTGACTTCTGTCACTCTTGCAGGTGATAGCAATCACGGCTGCTTAGCCCATTCCCGGGCGACACTTGCGTGTAAGAGAGTGAGGGCCGGAGCCGTCGGGTTGCACCCTGCCTTTTTGCAGCCACGGCCGAGGTAAAGAGGTGAGCCATGTTGCTCGCATACCGTCTGGTTAAGCTGATCGAAAACCATTCCGACGGGTTAGCCCGTAGCCTGCACAACCGTTACCGCGAATGCAGCAAGTGTTCGGCCTACGCCAACGTTCCCGACCGCGAACTGACGGAGAAGGTTTACGACGTCTATCGTCATCTGGGCGAATGGCTGCTGGGCAAGACCGAAGCTGACATCGAGCAGCGCTATCTGGAGGTCGGCGCCCGCCGCGCCGCCCAGGGCGTTCCCCTCAGCCAGGTGGTCTGGATGATTTGCCTGGTGCGGGAGAATCTCTGGGACTATCTGCAAAAGCATGCCGAACTGGAGCGCCCGGCCGAAATCTTCGGCGAGCTCGAATTGCTGGAAATGCTGGATAAGTTTTTCCACCTGGCCATCTACTACGCCGCGCTGGGTCACGAACGCGCGACCGCCGGCTACTCCGTGAAATCCGAAACCATATCAGCTTAATCGAGGCCCTTTGTCTATGTCCTGGATCGACCAATATCGCGACAAGCTGGTGACCGCCCATGAAGCAGTAGCCTGCGTGGAATCGGGCATGCGGGTGTACATCCACCCGGGCTGCGCCGAGCCGGAAGCGCTGGTGGAGGCTTTGATGGTGCGCGCCCCCAACCTCACCGACGTGGAACTCCTGCACCTCATGACCCTGGGAACGTCACCCTACTGTGCTCCGGAAATGGCGCCGCACTTCCGGCATAACGCATTGTTCGTCGGCGGCAACGTTCGCGAAGCGGTCAACGATGGCCGCGCCGATTACACCCCGATTTTTCTCAGCGAAGTTGAAGCCCTGTTCGAAAGCGGGGAGATGCCGATCGACGTGGCCTTCATTCAGGTGTCGCCGCCCGATCCGCATGGTTACTGCAGCTTCGGCGTCGGCGTGGAATGCACCCTGACCGCCGCGAAATATGCCCGCCGGGTAGTAGCGCAGGTCAATGCGCAAATGCCGCGCACCTATGGCGACAGCTTCATTCACGTCAGCGAACTGGATGCTATCGTTGAACTGTCGCGGCCCCTGTGCCAGCTGAAGAAACAACCCAGCAGCGAAACCTACAACCTGATTGGCGCTCGCGCGGCGTCGCTGATCGAGGACGGCTCAGTCTTACAATGTGGGATTGGAGCGATTCCGGATGCCATCCTGCCCAATCTGATGGACCGCAAGGATCTGGGCGTGCATACCGAGATGATCTCTGACAATGTGATACCCCTGATCGAGGCTGGGGTCATCAACGGGCGGCGCAAGAACATGAAGCCGCGCAAGATCATCCTGGGGTTCGTGCTGGGGACCAAGCAGCTGTTCGATTTTATCGACGAAAACCCGGTCTTCGAATTTCACCCTTCCGCCTACACCAACGATCCATTCCGCATTGCGGCTAATGACCGTATGGTGGCCATCAATTCGGCCATCGAGATCGACCTGACGGGCCAGGTCTGTGCCGAGTCCATCGGGCCGGGATTCTACAGCGGTTTTGGCGGCCAACTGGACTTCATCCGCGGCGCGGCGCGCGCCAAGTATGGCAAGCCGATCATCGCGTTGCCGTCAACCGCCAAAGGCGAAACCATCTCGCGCATTGTGCCCCGCTTGGCCCATGGAGCAGGCGTGCTGACCGGACGCGCCGATGTGCACTACGTGGTAACCGAATACGGTATCGCCTACTTGCATGGGCGCACCATCCGGCAGCGGGCCGAGGCGCTCATCCAGGTGGCTCATCCCAAGTTCCGCGACGAACTACAGGAATACTGTGAACAGCAACGCTGGTTTCAACGCAGCTCTTACGAAGTGGGAGTACGAGGGTAACCATGTCATCGCAAGCACGCGGTAACGTCATCATTGATCCGGAAGAGTGCAAAGGGTGCGGCTTGTGCGTGGAGTCGTGTCCTCCGGAATGTCTTGAACTGGCGCCTGAGCTCAGCAAGTACGGGGTGCATCCGGCGCAATACACCGGCGAAGGCTGTACTGGCTGCGGCGCCTGTTTTTACTGCTGTCCCGAGCCTGGCGCCATCGTGGTCGAGCGTTTGCTACCGCCCGCCAGATCGACGGCGCCCGTTCCGCCGGCACAGGAGGTGACCCATGAGGCAGCTGTGTAAGGGAAATGTCGCCATCGTCAAAGGCGCTGTGGTGGCCGGATGCCGCGCCTTCTATGGATATCCCATCACCCCGGCCAGCGAGATCGCAGAATATGCCGCCCTCCTCATACCGGAAGTGGGCGGCACTTTTTTGCAGGCAGAGAGCGAAGTGTCGGCCATCAACATGGTGTATGGCGCCTCGTCGGCGGGCATGCGGGTGATGAGCGCGTCTTCCGGCCCCGGCCTGAGCCTGATGCAGGAAGGCATCTCCTACATGGCCGGCGCCGAGTTGCCGGGCGTCATCGTTGACGTGGTGCGCGGCGGACCGGGACTGGGCAACATCGCGCCCGAGCAGAGCGACTACTTTTGCATCGTGAAAGGCGGAGGCCACGGCTGCTATCGCAATCTGGTGCTGGCGCCATCGTCAGTACAGGAGATGTTTGACCTCACCGTGCTGGCTTTCGAGCTGGCCGACCGCTATCGCAATCCGGTCGTCATCATGACCGACGGTTACGTCGGCCAGATGATGGAGCCGCTCGAGATCAAGCTGCGCAACATTGAGCTGCCGGCAAAGGACTGGGCGGTCAAGGGAACGGCAGAGACCAGACATAACATGATCAGTTCCATCGTGCTGGAGCCGGACGCGCTGGAAGCCCATGTGCGCAAGCTGGAAGCGAAGTACCAGCTGGCGCAGGAGCTGGAGAGCCGCCACGAAAACTATCTGACCGAAGATGCGGAGGTGCTGCTGGTGGGCTTTGGCATTGTGGCGCGAGTGTTGCGCTCGGCCATCGATCAGCTGCGGGCGCAGGGAGTGAAGGCTGGACTGTTCCGGCCCATCACGCTGTGGCCGTTTCCTTCGCGCGAGTTGCGCGAGACCGCCAAAGAAGTGAAGTCGGTTCTGGCCGTCGAGCTCAGCACCGGCATGATGGTCGAGGATGTGCGCCTGGCGCTGAACGGCACGCGTTCCGGTGGAGTACTACGGACGCGTCGGCGGCAATGTTCCCAGCGCGGAAGAGATCACCGCGCAAGTTTTTGCGCGCATGGCAGCCCACGTATAGCCACCCCCTCGAGCGCAACAGCGGCGCTTGTCGGGGACCCCGGTTGGGGACTTACTCAGGATGATGCAGTTTAGGAGAAAGATTGTGGAAGGCTATCAGGTAATTCACGAAAAATCGCCGGCGTTCTATGACAACTACGATCGCAAAGGCGAGTTGCAACAGCAGACGCATTACTGCCCGGGTTGCGGACACGGCATCGCGCACAAGCTGATTGCCGAAGCGCTCACCGAACTCGGCCTGAAGGACCGCGCCATCCTGGTCAGCCCGGTCGGCTGCTCGGTGTTCGCGTATTACTACTTCGATGTGGGCAATGTGCAGGTCGCTCACGGCCGGGCGCCCGCCGCGGCCACCGCTCTCAAACGCTCGAATCCGGAATCGATCGTCATGGCCTACCAGGGCGATGGCGACCTGGCGGCCATCGGCACGGCTGAGATTATTCATGCCGCCAATCGCGGCGAAAACATTTGCGTGTTCTTCATCAACAACTCGATCTACGGCATGACTGGCGGGCAGATGGCGCCGACTACGCTGGTTGGGCAGAAGAGCACCACCTCGCCCTGGGGACGCCGCTCCCACAATGAGGGACTCCCACTCCATGTCTGCGAACTACTGGCCGCCCTGGAGACGCCTACTTATCTTGAGCGTGTTGCCCTCAGCGACATGAAGAACATCATGAAGGCCAAGAAGGCGGTAAAGAAGGCGCTGGAGATCCAGAAAGACCATGGCGGGTTTTCGCTGGTCGAAATCCTCTCGCCTTGCCCTACTATCTTGAAGATGGATCCGGTGGTGGCGCGCCAATGGGTTGCCGAAACCTTGACCAAGGCCTTTCCCTTAGGCGTCTTTCGCGATCGCCGGCCTGACCTGCCGCCCGACGCGCTCGTTCCTCACAAGACGGTCGCCGAAGCCCTGGGCGTGGAAGAAAACCATGGCCAACGAGCCGGTGGTGCGGCGTCATCATCACACTCGCGATTTGACGGTCAAGATTGCCGGCTTCGGCGGACAAGGCATTTTGCTGATGGGGCAATTGCTGGCTGAGATGGGGTTGCGGGAGCATCTGGAAGTGAGCTGGCTGCCCTCGTACGGACCTGAGATGCGCAGCGGCAGCGCCCACTGCCATGTAACGCTGTCGCACGATCGCATTGGCACGCCGCTGATCTCGCAACCGGAAGTGCTGATCGCGATGAACGAACTGTCGCTGCACAAGTTCGCTTCGACGGTGGCATCCGGAGGCCTGATCCTGTACAACGGCGCCAGGCTGCCGGAAGGTTTCAGCGCCAAGCAGGCACGCGTGGTGTGCGTGCCAGTGTCGGAGATTGCCGACCGTCTGGGCTCGGCCAAGGTGGCGAACGTGGTTATGCTGGGCGCGCTGCTGGAAGAAACCGAATGCCTGCCGGGCGAAACAGCCATGGCCGTGATCGAGGCCACGGTAAAGAATCCCAAAATGCTGGCGCTTGACCGCGAAGCGATTGCCGCGGGCTGTGACTACGTCGATACCCAGATTGAGGTGGGAGCCGTATCCCAGCCGGATGGGTACTCGTACTGAAACAGAGCTATCAGCTGGCAGCCACTAGAACAATGCACCACGGAGAGCACGAAGTTCACGGAGAAAAACCAGAATAGGAAAATCAAAACTTCCTGAACTCCGTGTCCTCCGTGCCTCCGTGGTGAATGATTTTCCCTTCTCCTCACATTCCGCGGTGACCGCGCTCACTGCGTTCGCGCCTGAATCGCGGTGCAATACAAGCGCTATGCAATCCCAAAAAGACGAAATCCTTTGCCCGCTCTGCCACGGCCACGGCCGCGAGCGCAAGGAGCTTCTGGTGGTACGGTGGCGCAGCCGCGAATTCGAGCAGGCGTTGCAGAAGGTCGCCGATGAAGCGGCCTTCGGAAACACCAGCGGCCTCGAAGACCCGTTCGGCAAGGAAGAACCGGTCTACAGCAACGAGTCGGATTAGCCGCCTCGCTCTCATCCCAGGCGTTTCGGCGGGTGTTCCGGGCTCGATCCTCGATCATCCGCCGAAGCTGGTTTGCGGCGCTTCCGGATGATGGCCAGACAGATTGCATACACCACAAAGGCCGAGCCTAATACCGCAAAAAACACCGTCTGCTTCAGGGTGATGGCGAACACCACCACCGACAATGCCATGACCCACATGAAGGCTTCGCCCAGAAATCCGTCGGCCCAGTTGGGCACGCGTCCGGCTGCGGGTAGCCGAGGACGCAGCGCCGGCAGCAGTCGCGGTACGACCGCACAGTAGGCGCGATAACTCTCTCCCTGGCTCGCCGTAATCCCGGCTTCCTCCCGCAGGATCAGGCGATAGTCAAACAAGATCATTCCCCCTAGCAGAATGGCAAACCCGCTGCGGCTGGCCATCAGACCAAAGCCGACAGCCAGCAGAATGTTGCCCAGATACAGCGGATTGCGCACGTAGCGATAGGGACCGTCGGCCACCAGTCGCGAGGTGTGCATCTGCATGTCGACCATCACTTCAGGATTGAGGTAGGCGGTGGCCCAGGTGCGAAGCAGAGCCGCCGCCAGGCAGAACAGCGCGCCGACGGCCAGGAGCAATTGCGCTTGCGCGTCGGTTGCCCTCGTGCCACGAAGATAAGCGATTCCATTCACCAGCGCCGCCGCAGCGTTTTGCTTGTCGAAAGCGTAGCTGGCGAAGGCCATCCAGAACAAAGCGCCGAAGATCCAGAAACGATATTTGAACTCAAAATTGCTGGCTGCCATGATGATCAACCCTCCCGCACCATCGCCAGTGCGAGCCTGAGCATGATACGACACTGCGATGCTCAATCCTGTAGAACCCTCTGTCCTGGCGATTTTTGCGAACTGCACCTTCGGACAGGTAAGGACAGCTCGGCGCGCCTCTCCCAAATTGCAGCCCCAGGCCAGTAGAACCCGCGCCCGCGGCCCTCTACTCTGGATTACAGACGACATGCTTCAGATACGCCCATCGGGACGGCGGAGACGGAGCAGGTGAAGCAAGGCTGTTTCGCAACCTTGCGGTGACGACGATTAGCCCGCGCGGCGGGCGCACCAGTTCAGTTACCGATCGTGGTAGCTGACACCGGGGCTGGCAGGCTTTAAAGGGGGAGCTTGCCGGCCCTCGGTTTTTCTGCCGTAGTCCAAGCGTCCAGCCTGCGGCTCCCAGCCTCGCCGCGAACATGATATAAGCTGAAAAACATTTGGAGGGCCCCAGCTGCCTATGATCGTCGCTCGGCTGATTGCCTATCTTCTGGCTGTGTTCTTGAACGGCATTGGTCTCATCCTTCTGCTGAACCCGGAATTAGCTGCCGGTCCACATGGTCTTCCGCTGCTGCGGGGCGCTTCCCGTCCCATGATGGCGGTGCTGGCGGCGCGCGAGATCGTGCTGGGCGTGCTCGCTGCCGGATTGGCTTATACCGGCAACTGGCATGGGCTCCTGCTGGCTTTCCTGGTTGCGCTGATCGTCATCCTCATCGATGGCTTCGCCCTGCACACCACCAAGTCCACGTTCGGATTCGTGGTCAATGATGGAGTCGGCCTGATGATTCTGTTCGCCGCCTGGGAGCTGTGGAGAGTCCTAGGCAGCCTGTGAAGGCGGCCGCGGATTTCGGGATCAGGACTCCGGCAGAAAATTCCTAATCCCGGCGTGCATCCGTTCTTTTCGCTAGAATGATCGGGCAGGATCACCAGGGGAGACATCACGATGGCATTCGATAAGTACGTGAAACTGGCAGGCAGCGAACGCCAGCCCATGCCGGGAGCAAAGCCGGCCGGCACGCTCGATCCCACCGAGCCCATGCTCGTAACCGTTGTGTTGAGGAAAAGCCGTTCGCATACCCAACACCCTGCCGTGGCTGACCTGGTCGCGCGCGGCCAGCGCATTTCCCGGGATGACTACGAAACCCGGTACGGCGCCGACCCGGCCGACGTAAAGACACTCGAAGCATTTGCCCAGGCTCACGGTCTGGAAGTGAAGCAGGTCAATCTTTCCGCCCGAACAGCGGTGCTCTCGGGAAATGCGAAGGCATTCGCCAAAGCGTTTCAGGTAGAACTGGCGCGTTACGAATATCCCGCCGGCTCCTACCGTGGCCGCGTGGGCGCAATCCACATTCCGTCGGAGCTCGAGGGTGTCGTGCTTAGCGTGCACGGCCTGGACAACCGTCCGCAAGCCAAGCCGCACTTTCGCGTCGGCGGGAAGCACAAGGCAGCGGCCAAAGTGACCAATCACGCCGCCCCGCAGGCGGCAGCCACTTCCTACACCGCGCTTCAGGTAGCCCAGGCGTATAAATTTCCGACCAGCGGCAACGGACAGGGTCAGACCATCGGAATCATCGAGTTGGGCGGAGGCTTTACGCAGTCTGACCTTGACACTTATTTTGCTTCCCTCAGCATCTCGCCGGCCCCCTCGGTTTCAGCCGTCTCCGTCGATGGAGCGCAGAACGCGCCCACCGGCGACATCAATGGTCCCGATACCGAAGTCATGCTCGACATTGAAGTGGCCGGCGCCATCGCTCCCGGCGCCAAAATCGTGGTTTACTTTGCTCCCAATACCGACGCCGGATTTCTGGACGCGATTAACCAGGCAGTGATGGATAAAACCAATCAACCCTCGGTCATCTCCATCAGCTGGGGCGGTCCCGAGTCGACCTGGACGGCGCAGTCGCTGCAGAGCTATAACAGCGCGCTCGAGGCGGCGTCGGCGGTCGGGGTTACGGTCTGCATTGCCTGCGGTGACAACGGATCGACCGACGGTGTTACCGACGGACTGGATCACGTGGATTTTCCCGCCTCCAGTCCTTACTCGCTGGCCTGTGGCGGCACCAGTCTGGTGATCAGCGGCGGGTCGATTTCCAGCGAAGTAGTGTGGAACGATCTTCCCAGTGACGGCGCGACCGGAGGCGGAGTAAGCGCTACCTTCCCGCTTCCCTCCTGGCAGGCTAGCGCCAACGTGCCGCCCTCGGTGAATCCGGGAAACTTTGTGGGACGCGGCACGCCCGATGTCGCCGGCGACGCCGATCCGGCGACCGGCTACGACGTGCAGGTGGATGGCTCGCAGTTCGCAGTCGGTGGAACCAGCGCGGTGGCTCCTCTGTGGGCAGGCCTGATCGCGCTTTTCAATCAGGCGCTGGGTAAACCAGTTGGTTATCTGAATCCCAACTTGTACCAGACGGTTCACTCGGCGGCGAGCGCCTTCCGCGACATCACCGCGGGAAACAACGGCGACTACAAAGCGGGAAAAGGCTGGGACGCCTGCAGCGGTTGGGGGAGCCCTGACGGAACTGCCATTCTGCAGGCACTGTCTGCGCCTGCGGGCAATACTCCTCCGCCGCCGGACCCAAGTCCGACGCCGAAAAAGCACCATCGCAAACGCCACTAGCCGGCTTTCGGAATTCAGGCAGGGGCGGGAGACGAACTCTTTGCGTTCCTCCAACCCGAGTGCACGCTGCCTCCCAACCAAAGAGCGCGGCCAGCCCACCTCTGGGTCAGCGCCGAGCTGATTCCGACTGCCCCAGAATCTGAGCAGGCATGCCTGTCCGGCTCGCCCCTTGCCGGGCGCCATCGCTTTTCTGGTCAACTGGATTTGAATAGAGAGTAGCGCCTATCCGAAGGCACCTCATTTCATCGGGCGAATGAGAAAAAACCAGTTGCTTTCCGGGAGCAGGCAGGACACAATTCGCAATCGCGCTGCAGAGTCGAAGTTCCCCTTACATACATTTGGAGGTTATCTGTGTCAAAGGTGTTGTGTGTCTGTGTCTTGATCTTCCTGGGTTTGAGCTTGCTGCCGGGCGTCGCATCCGCAGCTACGAGACCTCCGGCCGTCTCGATCACTCTGACTCCAAGCGTGCCGGGTCCGGCGATGCTGGGCAGCCACATCAATTGGATCGCAAACGTGCGCGGCGGCAATCCGGGCGATACCTACGATTATCAATTCAGCGCGGCGCTGCAAGGTCAGAGCCAGATCGTGCGCGACTTCGATCTCCCCAACTCTTTCGTCTGGGTGCCCTGGACAGTGGAAGGAACTTATGTGGTCAGCGTGGTGGTGCGCGACATTACCCAGCAGCCATTTATCGTTTATCCGGCAGTCTCGGTGCAATACGTGCTTCGGCCCTGGGTCACCGCCCCCGGAGGTTCCCTGGTGAACCCGACCAACCATCCTCTGGTGGCTTTGTTCAGCGCCGGCCCGTGCACCATCGGTCACTCCCTGCGGGTGCGTTTCCAGGCCAGTGGCTCGCAGGCCTCGAGCATTACCAATACGGTTGCCTGTTCGACCAGCAGCGCCAACTTCCTGATCGCAGGTATGCTGCCCTCGACCCAGTACCTCATGCATTGGGAAGAAATCTACAACAATAACGTCGTCAACAGCGGCACCGACCAGTCCTTTTCCACTCGTCCCCTGCCGGCGAACTTTCCTCCCACCGAGCGCATTACGGTGAACATACCGCCCACCGGGCATGACGCAGCGTTTCCCCTGGTGCTGTTCCAGTTCATCGGCTTGCGCGGTACCTTTGCTTATTACTGGCCCACCGCCACCGATCTGTCCGGCAACGTGATCTGGTACTACCCGGCCCAGGCACTCGTGACCCGCATGGAGCCCGGCGGAAACTTCTTTGCCATGGACTTCACCAATCTCACCGAATACGACTTGGCGGGCAACGAAACCTTGCATACCGATGTCGAGATCTTGAACGAGCAACTGGTTGCCAAGGGATTCTTGCCCATGAGCTCGTTCAACGATCATGAAACCCGGCGTTTGCCCAATGGCGATATTCTCTTGCTCGGGGCCCACGACGAGGTTTCCACCATGTATCAGGGAGGCACCCAGCAGAATCCGGTCGATATTCTGGGCGACATGATTCTGGTGCTGGACCACAACCTGCAACTGAAATGGGCCTGGGATTCGTTCTCGCATGAGGATCTGGCTCGCGTCGCCACCCTGAACGATAAGTGCTATCAGGGCGCCGGAGGCTGTCCCTACTTCAACCTGAACTTCAGCGTGGCCAACGATTGGCTGCACACCAACGCGGCTCAACTTACCGCCGATGGAAACATTGTCATCTCCCAGCGCAGCCAGGACTGGGTCCTCAAGGTCAACTACGCCAACGGTACGGGAGACGGAACCGTGCTGTGGAGAATGGGACCTTACGGCGATTTCACCATCACCAATCCGCCGCAGAACGGTTGCGGCGATCCTGATGTTTATCCCTGGTTCACCCATCAACACGATGCCGCGTTCCAGACTTCGATTACCTCGCCGCAAATCTTTACCGTCTTCGACGACGGCAACCTGCGTCATCAGCAGTGTGGCGGAGGGAACAGCCGGGGCATGGTCCTGTACGTGTCGGAGGCGGCTCGCACGGTCTACATTGAGACGCAGGCTGACCTGGGCCAGTACTCATCGGCGCTGGGCAGTGCGCAGCTGCTGATTACACCTCCTAATACCACGTATGCCAGCTTCGGTAATGGACTGCTCCTGATACCGGCGGAGGCGGCGCAATCCACCGAAACCGATCTCGCCGGCAACATCGTTTATCAATTGCAGGCCAACGACTGGTCGTATCGAACCTATCGCGAGCCGGACCTGTATCACCCGACCCTGCCCTAGGCAGATGCCGCCTGCCCGGTCCCGCGCGCTCACGATTGTGGCCTCGCAGTGCCGGGCAGAGCGGCGATTGTTTTCCCATAACTTCGCTATCGTCTAAACCAGCTACTTGGGCTTGCCCAGCCAGGAATACTGCCAGGCGATGGAAAGGCTTTGGTAATCTCCGCCAAACCGAATATAGGTGCCGTCGTTGTAACTGCACTTCAAGGATTGATGTTTGGTGATGGGGACCGAGCCGGTCACTCCGATGCGCGAGCTGGTTTGACGGGTATTAGGGTTGGTCAAGCCGTTCAAGCTGGTGACCCCGCCAAACCAGAAATTGCCGTCCAGCGAGAACCACAGCCGTCTCTTGACGTCATAGCTCAGGTGCCCTTCGAAGGAACCGATCGGTTCTTCGCTCTGAGCTTTGGGCATTGGCGGCGAATAATACTGCGGATTGGTGGTGTAGAACCAAACTCCGGCGTAGCCGTCGAGCACCCAGTGTCCCCAACGCTCGGAATAGCCAAACTCCGGCTTGAACGCCCAGCGGTTTGCCCCCCAGTTGATGAGCTTGGTCGGAGAATACTGACCGGTAGGAACGACCACCTTCAGGCTCACCCCGAGTAGAGTTTTCTGCTTCCACTTCACGAAGTTTCTGGGCTCCATCGCCGGCCCACCCTTGAGGTTCACGGAAAACCGAAAAGTAGAATCCAGCAGGCCGGAACGGTAAAGCTGCTTATTCTGTCCCACCAGTTGGCCCTGAAATGTTCCCACCGCATACGGCAAGGAGCCATTCACGTTAGCCGCGTGTCCAAAGAAGCCGAAGGAGTGATAGTAGGTGAAGATGGGCACGCTATACGTGCCGGTTGCACCGGTAATGGGAAGCGCCCCATTGAAGAACAGGCTGCCGTCGTAGAAGGAGTAGGTGAGCGTAACCGCGTTGGAATGCAGCGGCGTGATCACATAGGCGCGGGGCGACAGGTCCTGCGCTGACATCACCGTGAAGCGAGCCTGCGGCTATCGCTACCAGCAAGACGATCTTGCAGAAAAGTCGCATTGCCCGGGTTAAGCAGCTTACTCCACCGACCATCAAGTAAATTTGAGTTTGAGTGCACCTCAGTATCGCATCCCTCATATGCGCGCCGTAAACGAAAAATCGACGCCGCTCGAGTCGGTAGTTGCCGCCCATCGATTCCGGCCGGTAACTCCTTTGTAAAGATTCTCCACCGTCGCCGGCTTGGATCGATCCTAAATGCCGGTGACGCAAACCGATCAACCCATCGCTCCGGACCGTTGCCCAGCCCAGCTGGAATATCCTCGCTTCGATTCGCAATGCCCCGCAAGATTCTGGAATACAAAGCCGACCTTCAGGCCGCATCCTCGCTGACAACCGCGCCGTAACTGCGCAGCAATCACCCTCAATCGTTCGCCGTCGCAAGCAAGAGGAGAAGCTTCCTTCAACAAGGTGTGGGATGGGTCTTTCAGACCTAGGTCCCTTTCTGCGCCGTATCCAATCGCCAACGTGTAGATGCAGGAGTGGAAATGAGACCTACGGCACGGTACATCGGGATCACACTTTTGATGCTGGCGGGCTTAGCCTATGCCCAGACCGCGAATCCGGGGGTCGCACCCACGGCTCACACTGCCCGAAAAGCTAATGCCACTCCGAACATTCTGTTCTTCGTCATGGACGATGTCGGTATCGACCAGATGAAGCTGTTCGGCTACGGCGGCGGCACTCCTGCCAGTACCCCCAACATCGACGCCATTGCCGGGGTGGGCGTGAAGTTCCGCAATACCTGGTCGATGCCCGAGTGTTCGCCCAGTCGCGCCGTCTTCTTCGAAGGACGATTCCCGCTGCGCACCAACGTGAACAATGCGATCCTGGACGACGACCTGGCGAACTCTCAGGTTTCCCCCTTCGAGTCGACTACGCCAAAGGTGCTGAAGTCGGCCAATTATCTTAGCGGCCTGTTTGGGAAATTCCATCTTGCCGCGGAGACCTACAATCCGTTTGGCGCCGGCACGCCCCACTCGCTGGGTTGGGATTACTTTGACGGATTCCTGCAGGGAGCGCCCAGTCCGCTCGATACCACCATCGGCGGACAATTTTCCGCCAGCGGCAGTCCCTTCACCTGTGGATTCGTGACTAACGCGGACCATGGCGGCGCCGATAGCGGATCCTGCCGCTTCGCCGACAATACTTGCACGGCGATCGTGAAGGATCAGAACCATCCCACTCCGGGGCGAAGCTGTATGGAGATGGGCGGCTTGTTTGTTCCCAACCAAAGCTGCTCTTACGTTTCGCCGAAGACTCTGAATTTCGGGATGGCTAATGGATATTACGTGTGGAACCGGGTCTTCAACGAACCCGACGGGACTGTGATCCAGTTGCCGCTGACCGATCCGCGTACCCGCGGCTACATCTCCGATGCGACCTCAAATTCCGCGGCCGCCTGGATCAACACGCAGAATGCTCAGCATCAGCCGTGGATGGCCACGGTTGCCTACGCCAACATCCATTCGCCCTACCAGCAGGCTCCCACTTCGCTGTTGCCGTCCAACTCGCCCGACAGCAGCAACTTCAGCTGTACCGGCAACAACCCGGCCGATGAGGTCTACACCCGAGTCATCAGCAACCAGATGCTGGAGGCCATGGACACGGAAATCGGCAACGTCATGGTCGAGACCGGCCTGGCCACCCGTAACCCCGACGGCAGCCTGCATTACCAGCCGGAGCAGACCAACACCATGGTCGTCATCGTCGGCGACAACGGCACCTATGCTCCCGGCGTCAAAGCTCCTTTCGATCCCAACCGGGCGAAAGGTTTCGTCTACCAGACCGGCGTCTGGGTTCCCTTGATCGTTGCCGGCCCACTGGTCGCCTCTCCGGGACGCGAGGTTACGGCCATGGTCAACGTCGCCGATCTGTTTCAGCTGTTCGGAGAGATTGCCGGCATCAATGTGCGCGAGGTCGTTCCCCCCAGCCACATCCTGGATTCGGCTGCCATGCTGCCCTATCTCACCAATCCGAACCAGCCGAGTATTCGCACCAGCAATTTCACCCAGGGCGCCAACAATATCCACGTCAACAATCAGCCGCCTCCGCCCTGTGTGATTCCGCTCACCAGTCCGCCCACGTGTGTGCAACTGTTTACCACCCAGGGAGTGTGCAACTTCGAAGGTGGAGATTGGTACGGACCGGGAGCCCCGCAACAGTATGCTTCCTGCTGTGCCGTGCAGGCCGCCAATCTTCCCCAGTACGCCAACGGGATGCAGATTCTTCCTGATGCGCAGTGGGCCACCCGCAATGACAATTACAAGCTGGTACAGAAGGCGCAGCCGAATTGCGTGAACGGAGACACGACGCTCACCGAGTTCTATGCCGTGAACGAAGACCCAACGAACCCCAAGATCGACAAGCCCGGCGAAGCCTTGTGCGACGAATCGTCCACCGCAAACCAATGTCCGGGCCCGCTCAACCAGGAGCAACTATCCAACTACAACCAACTTCTGGCTGACTTGCAGGGCACCCTGGCTTCCGAGATTTCCTGTCCCGGCGATGGAAACGAGGACCAGGTCGTCGACAATCTCGATCTTAAGTGGTGGCAATACTTCTCGGTGAATAACGGCGGCTCCAGTTGGTACGACTTTAACTACGATGGAGTGACCGATCAGCAGGACTTGGCCGTGATTCAGGAGCACCTGGGAACTAACTGCCTGCAGTCGAGCCAGAAGGACAATTCACGGTGAGCCGAAGCTCACCGCCTTTGTCACCGTCCAGGCACCGTTGCTCGAACGCCTGTGTCGGTTTAGTTAGTGCGCTTCAGCCGTAGTTTCGGACTTGCTGTGGCTCTGTTGACATCTTTTCCTGCTGCCTGGTTCGCCATATATTTCGTGCCTGCGGCAGCCCCGTCCCGCCCCCGGCGGGACGACTCAGTTCAGCCCAGGACCCTTCGGCTGCGCTCAGGGCAGGCTACGCCGCCAGAGGCGGGCGCAGTCCTGGTGATCGTGTTATCAGATCTTCCAGCCCCTTGCAGGGGCGGCACGTCAGGATGTCAACAAAGCCAATCTATCTCGTAAATCGCCGCGCACAGGTTTTTTGTCAGGGCACCCTTCGGCTGCGCTCAGGGCAGCCTATCTTAGATGTGCCGCAAAGTGGCCATTATGACTTGGGCTTTAGAGACTGTGTCGCAACCGAAGAGGAAATTTTGTGTGGAACAAAGGTTGGAATCACCGATCAAATTAGCCGCAACGCGGCGGGATGAAATTAGCCGGGCGGCGTAAGCCCCCGGTCAAGTGGGAGATTATCGTGAGCCGCAGAGCGGCGACACCGGTCGCGACACAGTATCTTTAGCCTTGGGTCCGCTTTTGCAGGGGCTGAAGCCCGAACCTCGGTAGCGGGTCGTTCGGCACGACTAAAGGTCGTGCCCTGATACAAACCAAAATCATCGATGAGATGGCTTATAGCTCCCCCCGGCGCGGGAATTTACCCCAATCAGCCCTGGAGATTTGGATAACGAACTGGGGATGGTTTATCTGTCCCGGCAAAAAAATAAGAGCGACCGAGGGAGCACTCGGTCGCCACTAGAGTTAAGGTTCGTACTGCTATTGCTTGCGTCTACCGCGGCGTAGCTACGAAGCCGATGTTGATAGGAGCCGTGCCGTAGAAGCCTACCAGCTTGCCGGCGTCGTTGATGCCGTTGACCACGGTCGTTCCCACACCGTTGGGGGCATCCACCGAAGTGTACTGTCCGCTGGAGACGGAGTAGACGAAGCCATGGCTCTGGCCCGCCGCATCGGTGTAGAAACCAACTACCTGACCGGCGTTGTTCAGACCCAGCGCCTGGGTTCCGGTGCTGCCGGGGAAATCCAGCCGGTTGAAGATGCCGGTGTTCAGCAGCCAGCCGTGGTTCACACCAGAGTTGTCGATGAAGAATCCGCAAACCGCCTGCGAGTTGTTGATGCCGGTAGCCTGCGCTCCGCCTACGGCTCCGGGGATGGTGATCACTTCGAAGATGCCGCCGACTTGGTCATAGACGTAGGGGAAGTCAGGGGTGGTGTTGCCGATGCTCAAGCTGTAGTAGCCCGAAGCCTGATGCATATCGTTCTGTCCCAGCAGCTGGTTGAAGCGCGAGCCGGGGAAGTCGACGCTGGTGTAGACGCCGCTGCTGGTGTGGTAGAAGCCGTGCGTAACTCCCGCCTGGTCGACGAAGAAACCGTCGGTGGTTACGCTGTTGTTGATGCCGATGACCTGGGTCATCATGGAATTGGGATAATTCTCCGCGGTGAATTGGTTGGGCAGCACCAGGGTGAATCCCTTGTTGGAATAGAAGTTGTGGTAGCCGGCAATCACGTTGCTGTTGTTGATGCCCAACAACTGGGTAAAGGGACCGGTCGGGTCGCCGGGGTCGATGACGTTCTGGAAGTTATAGCTCTGGGCAAACATTGAGCTGCAGAGCAACAGGGCGAAAGCCAGGGTGATGACAGTGCGTTTCATGGTGTTTCTCCTCTTTGGCGGCCGCAGCCGCAATATTTGAAATTTGGAATTACCGGGACATTGGTCCAGGGCGGAGGTCCTTAATGTTTGAGCATCAATAACCGCCTTCACTTACATATGTGACATTCGCTCTCGGATCCCCTCATTCCCCGGAAAGTTTTTTTTGCGGCCGGCGGCGCGACTATATAAAGAGGAGTTAGGAGCAAGCCCGGCTTTGTGGGGTCTGTGCCGTAGCTCGACTTGAAATGACATGGTGGGGGAGTCGACGTGGATTCGCCTGAAACTAGCCGCGCAGCGGCGGCTATGAAGGTAGCCCGGGGCGTAACAGTCTGGGTGAGAACTAAATTTTGGATTTGCGAGTGGAATAGATTGATCGAAAATCCCGCCCGTAAGGGCGACTCAGTCTAGCCCAGGACGGAGCCGCAGGCGGAGTCCTGGGTTGAGGGAAAATAAGTCCGAGTCCCGTAGGGACGGCACCGGTTCTCACCCAGACTCGTAAGCCCCGACAGCAATGGGAAATTTGCCTGAGCCCCAGAGCGGTGACACGACTATGACACAGACACTGTAGGGACGACAGAGGTTCTGACATTGTCTGGCTGGCTCGGTTGACATCCTTATTACGCAGTCTGGTTCGCCGCCCATCTTGTGCTTGCGACAACCCCGTCCCGCCTGCCGGTGGGGGTGATATTCAGATCTTTCAGCCGCTTACAGGGGCGGCAGGATGTCAACAGCTACTCAGATTCAGCCTGGTCTGGACGATCGGCTTTCACGGGGCATTACGGGCCGCAAAATAAATCGCGGGGCGGCTTCCGAAGCGGCCCCGCAAAACTGGAGGGAATGAGGATCGTATTTTTCAACTGCACCTAACGCGGAGGAATAGCACTGCTACCGGCTCCCGTTTTGCCCGCCAAACTCAACCTGCCCACGAAGTTCGCCATTCGGAAAGTTCGCCGTATGGACATTGATATAGGTATCGCCGGCGCGAATCGCCTCGAACAGGCCGGCTAAATCTCCCGGCGGAATGCCCTGCGGGATCACCGAATCCGGGTTATTCGCCGGCAGCACACTGACATCCGCAGCCGTGATGACGCCGGTGACGGTACCTGAGGCTGGACATGCCGGCTTAACCCCTCCACACAAGAAGACGGCCACACCGCCATTGGTCTGGCTGGCGCCAAAGTGAATGTGAGCCTGCTGCACCGCGCTGGTCATGTTCTGATAGGTCAGCGAGAACGAAATGGTGTCGTCCGGGTTGACTTCCGCTTCGAAGCGCCCACTGCTGGGAGCCAGAACCGAAGGGACTTGGTTAAATGAGGTCAAGTTGGCTTTGAGAAAAGAGTTGGGCGCTGCCTCCTGAGCCTGTAGCAGGTTTCCTGTCGGTAGTAACGTCAGGCAAGCAACTGCCAACGCTCCTATCCCGAGTTTGAACTGGCGTTTCACGACCTTACTTCTCTCTGTGACGAACCGATGAAAGCGTTTCATGGTAGTTTCTCTCCTTTAAATTTTCTTTTGCAGCGGTGGCCGTAAGCTTTCGATTTTGCAGCCGCTCCGCAGGGAGGCGCCTCTGCGTGGGTTCGCCACCGCAGCCGCTTCCATTTATGTATGTGACATTCGTCTCGGAATTCCCTCATGCCGGAGCGAAGGGCTGCGCGCCGGTGAGGGGCAGCGGATGTGACAATCAAAATGCAACCCTGTTGCGGTATAATCCTGCCCAGAATTCGTGGGACGACAAACGCTTGTTCGACCTGATCGTTGTTTGCCCGCGGCTTCGTTTTGTGCGGGGGAGTTTGAGGGAGGTATTCACCAGGTCGAACCGAGTAACCGGGGACTAGTGGTTGTGGACCCCAAAACAACCTTCCCAGTCAAGGAAACGCGCATGTCGCCCGACCGGCAGGACGTGACAGTGCTGCTCCAGCAATGGAGAGGCGGGGATCACGAGGCCCTTGACCAGTTGATGCCGATCGTCTACAACGAGCTTCGCCGCTTGGCCGCGCGATGCTTGCAGTCGGAAAGGCCGGGTCACACCTTGCGGGCGACCGCTCTGGTGCATGAGGCTTATCTCCGGCTGATGGACGCCGACATCGGATGGCAGGACCGGGCGCATTTCTACGCCGTAGCCGCCCGCGTGGTGCGCCGCATTCTGGTGGAGTACGCCCGAACCCATAGTCGCCAGAAACGAGGTGGCGGCGAAGTCCCCATTCCCCTGGATGAGGCGGTGCTGATCGGCCCCGAAGCGGCATCGACCGTTTTAGACTTGGACGAAGCTTTGCAGCGCCTGGCCGCGTTCGACGAGCGCAAGAGCGATATCATTCAACTGCTATTCTTCGGCGGCCTCACCTACGACGAAGCCGCCGCCGCCCTCGATATTTCGCCGGCCACCGTCCACCGCGAACTGAAACTAGCCAAAGCCTGGCTACATCGGGAACTGGCGCAGAGCCAGTAAGGAGACCGCCGGGTGGACCCAGTCGATCATTGGCGCCGGATCGAAGAACTGTTCCATGCTGCGCTCGACCTGGACACAGCGGCTCGTCCCGCCTTCCTTCAGCGAGCCTGCGGCGGCGACGAAGAATTGCGGAAAGAAGTTGAGTCGCTGCTGGACTCCGCCGAAAAGCCGGTAGACTTCCTGCCGCGCGCCGTCTTTGAAGTAGCGCACAAGATCGCTTCCCAGGACCGTCATCCCAGCGCCACCGGAGTTCAATCGCCGCGCCACAAAACTGCGCTCGCCGCCGGAACGGAATTGGCCCATTACAAAATTATGTCGATGTTGGGAGCCGGGGGCATGGGCGAGGTCTACCTGGCGGAAGACACGGGACTGCGACGCAAGGTAGCGCTCAAAATGCTCGCTCCGGAGCTGACTGGCAATGAGCGCGGTTTGCGCCGTTTTGAGCAGGAAGCCCACGCTGCCTCCGCCCTGAATCATCCCAACATTCTCACCATCTACGAATTCGGGCAGGCTGACGGCCTGCACTTTATCGCTAGTGAGTATGTCGAAGGGGCCACGCTTCGGCAGAAGCTTGCCGGCGGCCGGCTGGAGCCGAATGCCGCCACCGATATCGCCATACAGATAGCCAGCGCCCTGGCGGCGGCGCATGCCTGCGGAATCGTTCATCGTGATATCAAGCCCGAGAACGTGATTGTGCGCAGCGACGGCATCGTTAAAGTCCTGGATTTCGGAATCGCCAAACTGAGTTCGAGACGTGTGGGCCAGGCTGTAGTGCGAACGGCCTCGGCTTTGGCCGTGCTCACCAGCGAGCCCGGAATGGTGCGCGGCACGGCTAAATACATGTCCCCGGAGCAGGCCCGCGGCATTGCGGTGGACGCGCGCAGCGATATCTTCAGCCTGGGATCGGTGATGTACGAATTGTTCACCGGAAGAGCAGCCTTCGAGGGCGATACCGCCAGCGATGTGATAGCCGAGATCCTGAAAGCGGAACCCAGGTCGCCGGCCGAGTTTGCTCCCGAGGTACCGCCCGAGATCGAGCGCATCATTGCCAAAGCGTTGTGTAAGGATCGCGACGCGCGCTATCAGTCGGTCGGGGAACTGCTGGCCGACCTGCAGGACTTTAAGAAGGAAGCCGAGTTTCAGGCTAAACTGCAAAGCCCGGCCGGGGTACAACTGCAAAAGATTGCCTCCGACCGGATAACTCCCGCGCGGGCCCTGTCCATACCTTCCGGCCAGGTTCTTGCGGCGCCTGGCCGCTGGTTCTGGCCGGTTGCGATTTTGGTGGCTGCGCTTTTTCTGCTGGGCTATGTCTTCGTGAAGAAGTCACGCACGGTGCCGGTCGCGAAAGGGCCCCGCAGCCTGGCGATTCTTCCCTTCCGTAATCTCAATGGCGATCCCAAGACCGACTTCCTGGGTTTCTCCCTGGCCGATGAGATCATCACCAAACTGGATTACGTCAACTCGCTTACCGTGCGCCCGTCCTCGTCCATCGATAAGTATCGTAATGCCATTGTCGATCCCAAGAAGGTGGCGGCAGATTTGAATGTAGATACCCTGCTTACGGGCACATTCCTGAAAGATGGAGATGTATTAAGAATTACCGCCCAACTCATCGATGTAAAGCCTGACAAGATTCTGTGGCGCGAAGCTATCGATCTGAAGTACGACAAGCTGCTCACGGTGCAGGATCAGGTAGCCCAGCAGATCATTAAGCAATTGGAGTTGAATCTGTCGCCGGCCGAAGCGGCGAATCTCAAGCCCGAGAAGCCGATCAGTACCGCTGCCTATGAGGACTACCTTCGCGGCATCGATCTTTACTCGCTGAATCAGTTTAGTTCGGCGATTGAGATGCTACAGAAAGCTACTACCCTGGAACCCAACTATGCTCCCGCCTGGGCTCATCTGGGACGAGCTTATACCACCAATGCGTCTCTGCACTTCGGCGGACGCGAACAATACGGTGAGGCGCAAGCTGCCTATGAGAAAGCCATCGCCTTAAATCCCGCGCTGGTTGAGCCGCGAATTTATATGGCCAACCTGCTGACCGATACCGGCCGGGTAGAACAAGCCGTGCCTTTACTGCGATCGGTGCTGCACGATAATCCTAATAATGCGGAGGCACACTGGGAACTGGGTTATGCGTATAGGTTTGCCGGAATGCTAAAGGAGTCGGTAGAAGAGTGCGAGAAGGCACGGCAGAACAATCCTCTGGTGAAAATAAGTAGTTCGGCGATGAATAGCTATCTTTATCTGGGAGAGTATGAGAAGTTCCTGCAGACTCTACCCGCTAATAATTCCGCCTATATCCTCTTTTACCGTGGCCTGGCCGAGTATTACCTGAATCGTCGTGACCAGGCTGAGAACGACTTCGATATGGCCTTTGACCGCGAGCCTTCGTTACTTCCGGTGAATGTAGGAAAGGCGCTGAGCTATTCGATCAAGCATGACAATGCCCGCGGCCTGAAGCTTCTGGAGCAAACCGAAGACAAAATTGAAGAGCGCGGCGTGACCGACCCGGAAGGCATCTACAAAGTGGCTCAAGCCTATGCGGTTTTGGGCGATAAGGCAGCCGCTTTGCACATGCTGCGGCATAGCATCGGCGGCGGATTCTTTTGCTATCCTTACTTCGTGCGCGATCCTCTACTGCAAAGTCTTCGGGGCGAAGCCGAATTCCAGGCGCTGATGGACCAGGCCCTCCACCGGCATGAACAGTTCAAGCAGACCTTCTTTTGACCAGCGGAATCAAACGCTCTCGAGTCATACGGAGGCCGACTGCCGATACCCACGCTGCGGCATACTTGCGCCAGCCTGGCTTCGCATCCTAAGCCGGTTCGACTTATAGGCGAATCGCGTCGGCCATCATCAGCACGAACAGTAGAGGTAGATAGAGAATCGAGCACTGAAAAAGTTGGCGAGCGCGGACTTTCGAACGGCCACTGCCCACCGGAAGATGCAGAGTGGTTAAGCGCACCGCAAAATATAGCATCCCCGCGCCCAGCACCAACGCTCCTGCGAAGTAGATTCGCCCGGTCATTCCCAGCAGGCTGGGAAGCAAACTGACCGGAATCAACAGCAGACTATAGAGCAGGATACGGAGAGACGTGGATCGCCCATCGGGCTGTACTACCGGCAACATGCGAATAGCGCCCTGCGCATAGTCTTCGCGATAGAGCCAGGCGATGGCGAAGAAGTGAGGAAATTGCCAGAGAAAAAGAATTGCGAATAATGCCAGCGTGCCGCGATCGATTCCGTTGCGCGCCGCCGTCCAGCCCAGCACCACCGGCATAGCGCCGGGAAAGGCGCCGACGAAGGTACAAATCGGAGAAACGCGTTTCAGCGGGGTATAAGCAAGCAGATAAACCAGCGAGGTAAGGAACGTCAAACCTCCGGTCAACCAATTAATAGCTACCGCCAGATAAATCGATCCACCTACCGCCAGTAAGGTTCCCAGCAGGCTGGCGTGAAAAAGGGACATGCGGCCAGCGGGGATAGGGCGCGAGGCGGTGCGCCGCATCTTGCGATCAACGTCATGTTCCATCACTTCGTTGAGCGCGGCGGTGCCGCTGGAAACCAGTCCGATTCCTAACAGGGCGTGAAACAAACTCCAGCTCAACGCGGGCACCCCGGCTTGGTGGGCGCCAAAGTAGAAGCCGCACCAGGCGGTCATGACAATAAGCGTGGTCACCCGCAACTTGGTAAGCTGGGCGTAATCGCTCAGGCGGGACACAAAGGACAACCGGCCGAAGGTTAAGCCTTCTACGAGAGTAGCCATTTTGCAAGTTGCTCCAGTACGGCTGTGCTTTTGTCCAACCTAGTTCTGGCCCTGGAAGGCTTCTACTGGATCGCGCCAGCAGCGCCTCCAAAATACATCATCCGTCAGATGCCCGGCCCGCCACTGCTGCAGGGTAGACAGAGTAGTGGCGGCCATGCCTCCATCCTCGGAATCAAAGATCACCACCACGCCGGCGATCTCCGTGCTATCGCCAGGCGCTCCGGCGTCTGCTTTGCGAAACACCGACTTGGCGACATTCCATTTGGGCTCGGAGCCAAATTTGTCGCTATCCAAGGGTTGTATCCAGATAATTTTCACCGGCCGTCCGTCCAGCGGCTCCCACTTGCCGGGAAAGGGAGCGACTTCCTCTTTGGTCTGGCGCACCAGATCCTTCTCATGCGGATCGCCGATAGCGGCCACGCTGACCGTGGCTGCGCCCGGCAAATCCACATGTTCGCGCCGGATCCAGCCTCGCGAAATACCCGAGATGCGAATGTGGACCCAGCCTGCGGTGGTGTCCAGGACCTCGAACTCATCTTCGGCATCGGCCTGAAACAGCACCTCGGCGCCATCCAGCGGCTGCGCCACCACCGGCGTATTCGAGCGCTTCACCACCGCCAGATTGGAGGGGCGGGTCTGGTTATGGAGCAACGCTTCCAGATTCTCTGCTTCCTGGGTCAGGGCTTTGGCCTGCGGCGTCGCCGGGGTTGCGGCGGCTCGGGAAGCGGGCATGGCCGAAGATGGCGCGGTCGACAAGCGCTGGGTGTTGAAGAACGAGGGGTTGCCGGCCACCGTCGACGGGCTGTCCGGAAGCTGCCGCGTAGGTGCCACATTGTCGGACTTCGCGGCTGCGGCTGACTTGGGATTCAGCCGGTCACTGAGGGCGTCCAGCAGGTCAGACTCCAGCCGGCCACTGGATTTCAGCACCCGATATCCCGAGTCTGACGCAGTAGGACTCGTGTACCACGCTGTGACCTTGGCGCTCACGTGCACCGTGGTTTCGCTCCCAGCCGCCGGCTTGATCTGCACCTCATATTCGTAATAGCCGCGTTTAAAGTTGTCCAGGGAGCGGCCGGCGGGATCGGCAAAGCCTTCCAGCGTGGGCAGCTTGCCTCCGGGATACGACGGGATCTGGTGAAGCGCCTTCTGCACGTCCTGCGGGGAAGCCGGAAAGCTGCGTTCCGGGGACTGGGTTTGCGCCTGGCTGCAGCCGGCCAGCAGCAGCCAGCAATAGATCAACCCGAGTCGGCGAATCCAGGTGCGGGCGCGATGGGTCACGGCAACGGCTCCAACTGGCTGTGGTAAACCCAGCCGCGATGTCCATCTTCGGTTTCCACTCCGTACCAGTAGGGCGTAAGAATTTCAACCACCACTTCGGCTGCTCCGGGCAACGGCTCCAGGGTGGCTGCACCCTGATAGGGCGCCGATTTCAGCGGAGCACCTGATTCCTTCACCCGCAGCTCCACTGCGTGGCGTAACGAGTTAACCCGCTTCTGCAACTCCGGGACGGTCAAGCCCGCGACCGAGGAATCGGGGCCGGGAGCGGACGGCGTTGCCGGCGATGCGTCCAGAGAAGAAAGCATCGGGGCCGTGCTGCCGGCAGCGCCGGCAGCTTTCGCCTCCACGGCCTGCCGTTGGCTGTCTTGCATCGTCTGCAGGTGTTGCTGGATGGCAGCGTACTCGCTGGATTCAACATTCCCCAACGAGGGATGCTTCACCCCGCGAGCATCGACAAACACCGCATCGATTTGGACCGTGGTGGCGTTGGCGGTGACCTCCTGTACCACATAGCGGATGCTGACCGTCCCAATGTCTTCGGTGTCCTTGAAAAATCGCGGCGACAAAACTTTGTTAGCCACTTTGTAATAGGCCTTACCCGGTCCCTTCCAGACTCCGAAGACGTGAGCCGCATCCGCGCTGTGGGCGCCGTACAAAATTCTTTCTTTCTCGTAAGAGTAGGTGCCGTGGATGATCTGGTCCTGGGTGACCTGTTGTACCGCCTTCACTACCTGGGCGGGGGGAGCTGCCAATTGCACCAGCAGGCCATGGGGTTCGTCATTATGGCTATTTGCAACAGCCGGGGCGGACGCGGCTCCCACCATCGCTAATATGAAACCCGCTTGCAACAAAAAAACAGTCAGGCTTGCCAGCTGTTTGTGCGTCGCCGGGGTAGGGTCTTTGGGCATGGGGTTCGGGCTGACGGAGCCGCGCGTGGACAGCATAAATAGCCCGAACAGAGCTCATTGTCAAGCCCAGACCTGCAAGCGGGTTCAGGGCTCGACCCGAGGGTTGTCCAAAAAATGTTCCCAAGTTGTAAAACATTTGCAAAAAAATTGTTGCAAAGGGTTCGCAACGCGATGTACTATCGCGCCCCATTCGGGGGTTATGTAGTTTGCCTCCGGATTCCAGACGTAGCTCCACGGTGAAGTCGACCGGCGTCAGCCATCTTGTTACTGCGAGGTAATCGCGATGCAGATTGGCATTACGACTTTTTCGAACCGCAAGCAGCCTTTCCTTCAGTCGCTCTTGGCTAGTCTCGCAAGCGTGTTCGCGCTGCTGTTCTTCTTGTTGATTTTTTTCGCTAAACCCACGCCCAGCCGGGCCTTCCCAGCTTTCGCGCGCAAATACGGGTTGCCCTGCTCGGCCTGCCACGAAGCCTGGCCGATGCTGAACGTCTTCGGACAGACGTTCAAGGACAACGGCTACCAGTTGATGAACGATCGCGATTCGCCGATTTGGCAGAATCCGTCGTACTGGCCGGTAACCTTCCGCATCACGCCCAACTGGCATCTGGAAAGCGTGAACAAGGTCGCCGTGGATCAGCCCAACGGCACCCAAGCCGAACAGAACGTGACCGAAAATGGTTTCGATGTCAGCGGCCTGGATATTCTCAGCGGCGGCACCCTGTTCAAGAACATCTCGGTCTTGCTGGTGCCCTCCTCAGACAATACCGGCGCCTTCCACTTCGAAAGTGTGTGGGCCAGGATGGACAACATCGGCCACAGCTCCTGGTTCAACCTGAAGATGGGCAAGTTCGAACTGGACAACGTCATCTCCGAGAAGCGCATCCTGAACCTGTCGAACAACGGCGGTTTCTATGTGCTGTATCACTTCTCGCCGCTGGGTGACGACAACTTCTACGGGCAGATGGGCGACAACCAGTTTGGAACCGAGTTGATGGGGCACTCGCTCAACGATCGCACGCGCTATTCCGTGGCGCTGCTGAGCGCCAACGACGGCAACGTCAATTTGCCCTCGAAGAACGCCTACGCCACCTTCGTTACCGCCAGCCAAGCCTTCGATGCCGGCTATGAGGGCGGGGTGGACCGGGTGGGGGGCTATCTGTTTATCGGCAATGGCCCCACCTACAACCTCACCTCGGGCGGGATCCCGATCACCGGGGTTGGCAACAAGCCCTTTAATCGGGAAGGCGTCTTTGCCCTGGTTTACGCCAAGAAGCTGGACTTTCAGCTGTTCTACCAGCATGGCTGGGATAGCGCCTACTTTGGAACCAGCACGCCCTCCAATATGGCTCTGCCCACCGGAGCAACCGCGCCGTCCTGGAACGGCGGGTTTGTGGAAGCCCATTACGTCTGGAATCCGCAGTTAATCTTCATCCAGCGCGATGAGTTTGTGCGCATGTCGCAACAGGCGCTGCCGACCACGCCGGGGAATTTCGGAAACACCAACGCCTACACCTTTGCCGTTCGCTACTATCCCTTCATGTTCAGCCGAGCCGGCTTCGCCTATCACGCGGAGTATTCCCTGATTCAACAACAGGGCGCGTCGCCGCTGACCTTTACCCAACTGAGCAGTTACAGCGCCTTCATGGGCTTTGACTTTGATTTCTGAGGAACCTATGCGCACAAGAATTCTTCGATCCCGGTTGATCTTGAGTGTCGTGGCGGTTCTGGTCCTTGGAATCGCCGGCTGGGCACAGCAAACCGAATATAGCGAAAACCAACGCCTCAACATGGAGAGCCACGTCGGCAGCATGACGGGGCATGCTACGGTGGGACAGCCGATCTATAAGCGCTTCTGCATCGGTTGTCACGGCGAGCTGGGTGACGGCCAGGGCGAGAACGCCCAGTGGATCGATCCCAAGCCGCGCAATTTCACCATCGCCATCTTTCGCTGCCGCTCCACGCCCACGGGCACCTTGCCACTCGATAGCGATCTGTACGATACGATCGGGCGCGGCATGCTGAACTCCAACATGCCGCACTGGTTGCCTCTGACCGACTCGGACCGGGTAAACCTGGTGGCCTACGTGAAGCACTTCTCGCCGCGCTGGTTGACCGAAAAGCCCGGCACCCCTATCGTGATCCCGCCGGAGCCACCGGTCACGGCCGATCGCATTCGCGCCGGCCGAGTGATTTTCCAGAAGCTGGAGTGCTGGAAATGCCACGGCGTCACCGGGCGGGGCAATGGGCCTTCTGCCCCGACCCTGACCGACGACGAGAACCGCCCCATCCTGCCGTTTAATTTCCACGATTCGCAGCGCTTCAAATGCGGTTCCAGCGACGCGGCGATGTACAAGGACTTCATGACCGGTCTGGACGGCTCACCCATGCCGTCGTTCTCCGATAACGTGAAGCCCGACGAGGCCTGGGAACTGGTAATGTATCTACGCACCCTGCAGCCCGACGACACCAAAGAAAAGCAAATCGCCAGGCAGCTGGGGCTGACGCCGATCAATCCTAATGAGCCATTACCGGACACCAGTGCGCCCAGCGATTCCGGGCAACCGGCGCCCAGTACTCCGGCGACTCCGCCGGCGAACAATTCAACTCCTGCGCCGTCCTCGAATCCGCCGCAGGGCAACAATTCTGGAAACCGATAATAAGCAGCAGCAGGCGTACTTAAGGAGACCCTTTGATGAAAGTTCAGTTCAAGATCGCGGGAATGCTGGCAGTCTTGTTCGTGGCGGCCGTGGTGGCGCTCAGCCATGGACCAAAAGTAAGCGCGGCCGCAACCGGCAAGATTACGGGTACGGTGAAGCTGGAGGGTACGGCTCCCCACATGAAGGGAATCGACATGTCGAAGGACCCGTACTGCGCGAAGTTTCACGCCAACAGCCCGGCGTCGCTGGAACTGGTAGTGGTAGGCAAGAACAGCGGGCTGGAGAATGTCGTGCTCTACATTTCGCAGGGCTTGTCGGCTGAAGCGGCTAACCAGAAGTCTTCCACGGTCCCGGTATTTGACCAGAAAGGCTGCATGTACGAGCCGCACGTGATCGCCATGAACCCGGGCGAAGACTTTAAGGTCATTACCAGCGACCAGACCGCGCACAACATCCATCCCGAGCCGGATCCGACCACCGGGAATATCCCGTGGAACCGCTCGCAGCCGCCCGGAGCCCCGCCTATCGTCCAGAGTTGGAAGGCTCCGGAAGTCGCCATTCCCGTGAAGTGCAATATTCATCCCTGGATGCACGGTTATCACGTCGTGGTGAAGGGACCCTACGCGGTCACCGACGACAACGGCTCGTACACCATCGAGAACGTGCCCCCGGGAAACTACACCGTGACCTCCTGGCAGGAGACCTATGGAACCCAGACGCAAAAGGTAACAGTAGCGGCTGGTGGCTCGGGCACCGCGAATTTTACCTATAAGGCGAAATAGCAGACGACTGCGAAACCCGTACCTGGACTGCCGAGGCTTGGAACCGCGGCGGCACTAAGCCTTCGTCTATCAAGTGAGACCCGTATGGCGAAACTCTTTGCGGTGACGATCATCGTAATTGCGATTGCCTCGGCCGTTCCCATCGTCTTGCATATCTGGGAACCTCCGGTTGATATCTCGACCCACGGCCATCTAATCGACGAACAGATGTCGGAAACCATGGTCGAAGCCGGCGTCTGCTTTCTGGTGTCCCAGATCGTTCTCGGCTTCTTCATCTGGCGATTCTCCAATCGTCCCAAGCAGGAGAAGATCAAGAGCTTCCCGGGTGGGGCGCGCGGGCTGGTGACGGCTGCGGTTATCGTAGTTGGCCTGGAGGTGATGGCCCTGGGAGCTTTCGGCACCAAGGCCTGGGCCACCATTTACTTCACCCCGCCGTCTCCCAACGCCATGCCGGTACAAGTGCAGGCCGGGCAGTTTGCCTTCTATTTCCGCTATCCCGGACCTGATGGTAAGTTCGGTCCCATTCACCCGGAACAGATCAGCGAGGCTACGGAAAACTTCTTTGGCCTGGATACCACCCACGATCAAGACTCGAAGGATGACATCGTCACCGCCGAAATGGCGGTTCCGGTCAATCGCGAAATCCATCTGCTGATGCACTCCAAGGATGTGGGACATTCCTTCTTTGTGCGGGAGTTGCGCATCCAGCAGGACTTCGTGCCCGGTCTCGATCTCTCGCTGCACTTCACCCCCACCAAGATCGGGCGTTACGAAATTCTCTGCACCCAGCTTTGCGGATTGGGTCACTACAACATGAAGGCTTACCTCGAAGTCATGTCGCAGGAGGACTTCGACGCGTGGCTGAAGAAACAAGCTGCCTTGCAGTAGGTCGTCGAGCCGCTGCGCGCAGGCGGCGTTACTGAGGAGAGGGTCACCCCATGCACGACATGTCCGGGCCGGCTGTTCATCACCATACCGCTCCCACCGGATTCATCCGGAAGTACATCTTCAGTCTGGATCACAAGGTCATCGGCGAGCAGTATTACGCTCTCGCTCTGGTGGCGGTTTACATCGGCATGGTGCTGTCGTGGATCATGCGAATCCACCTGGCCTGGCCGAACTATGCCATTCCCGGGCTGCAATACCTGTCTAAGACGGGCGCGGCCGGCGGCATCCTGACGCCGGAATACTATCTGCAGTTGATGACCATGCACGGCACCATCATGGTCTTCTTCGTGCTCACCACCGCTCCCTTTGCCGGCTTCGGCAATTACTTCCTGCCCATTCAGGTAGGCGCCGAGGACATGCCGTTTCCGCACATCAACATGATGTCGTTCTGGGTGACGTTCGTCGCCTTCATCGTGGCCGTGTCGGCATTCTTCGTGCCCCAGGGACCGCCGCTCTCCGGTTGGACCGCTTACGCTCCGCTCAGCGCGCTGGGTTCGGTGGCCGGTCCGGGACAGGGAACCGGCCAGGTGTTGTGGGCGGTGTCCATCGCCATCTTCTGCGTAGGCCAGTTGCTGGGCTCGCTGAACTTCATCTCCACCACGCTCGACATGCGCTGCAAAGGCATGAGCCTGATGCGCCTGCCGCTGTCGGTGTGGGCCTGGTTCGTTACCTCCTGCATCGGCTTGACCGCGTTTGCCGTGTTGATGCCGGCCTGCATTCTGCTGATCCTGGATCACGTTGCCGGTACCAGTTTCTTTGTGCCCTCGAACCTGGTGGTCAACGATCAGTTGCAGCCCCACGCCGGCGGCTCGACCTTGCTGTGGCAGCACCTGTTCTGGTTCTTCGGGCATCCCGAAGTCTATATTGCGATTGTGCCCGCCATCGGCGTGGTCTCGCATGTGCTGATCACCAATATGCGACGCCCGCTGCTGAGCAGCCGGGTGATCATCTATTCCATGGTTTCGATCGCCTTCCTCAGCTACATGGTTTACGGACATCACATGTTCGTAAGCGGCATGAATCCGTTCTCGTCGATCGTGTTTTCCTTCCCCACGCTGGCCATCACCATCCCGGCCACGATCATCGTGCTGATCTGGATTGGCAGCCTCTACGGCTCGAAGCTGCGCATCAATACGGCTTCGCTGTTTGCTTTAGGGTTTATCTCGATGTTCGTCAGCGGCGGCATCAGCGGCTTCTTCCTGGCCCAGCCCTCGATCGACATCATGCTGCACGCGACGTACTTCGTTGTGGGACATTTCCATCTGGTGATGGCGGTCGCCGCGCTGTTCGGAATCTTTGCCGGAACCTATTTCTGGTTCCCCAAAGTAACCGGCAGAATGATGAACGAGACCATGGGCAGGATCCATTTCTGGTTTACCTTCGTGGGCGCCTACTGCATCTTCATGCCGTTTCATTATCTGGGCATGGCGGGCAACGTGCGCCGCTATCAGGCCTTCGTCGACGATTTCATGGGCCCCCTGATGCCGGTGCACAAGTTCATCACCATCGCCGCCCTGATCACCGGCGCGGCCCAACTGCTGTTTCTGTATAACCTGATCTACAGCCGCTTCTGGGGTCCGAAGGCGCCGCAGAATCCCTGGGAAGGCACCTCGCTGGAGTGGTCGATCCCGTCGCCGCCGCCGTTCGATAATTTCGGCGGCAAGCTGCCGGTGGTGTATCACGACCCCTATCAGTACGGCATCGAGGGCGCCACCAACGATTACGTGATGCAGGATTCGCCCGAGCAGATCAACTCGGTGCGCGATGAAAAATGAAGCTGTGAGCCCGGTGCGTATTGCCCCGCGTGGTTTTGCGGCAGGGTGCAAAGGTTTTCAATTGGTGATTTTGTTTTGTGTCAGGGCACGACTTGAGAGTCTGCGTGAGAACTAAATTTTAGATTTGCGAGTGGAATATACCAGCTGAGAATCCCCGTCCGTAAGGACGACTCAGTTCAGCCCAGGACGGAGCCGCAGGCGGAGTCCTGGGTCAGGTGGGGAAATTGATCCGAGTCCCGTAGGGACGACACAGGCTGCCTGACGAGGTGTCAATAAAACCTCGCAGGGGCTGAAGCCCGAATATTATTTCGACAGGCACGACGAACGTCATGCCCTGATACAAAACGAAACAGGAGATAATCTCCAGAAGTCGAGACTCTGTAGTTATGGCGACCACGGTTCACGAACCACCGAAAATCGACTCCGATCCACCGTCCCACAATGGCGGATGGCACGACCTGCCGCCCGCGCCCGGAAGCTTGCGCTCGGTAGACGACAGCTCGCCTGCCTCCCGCACCGGCGTATGGGTAGGCATGGCGGCGATCACCATGACCTTCGTCGCCTTTACCAGCGCCATGATCGTGCGCCAGGGCTCGTCCCTGGATTGGCGGCACTTCGCTTTGCCCGGCGTGCTCTATTTCGACACCGCCATCCTGCTGGCCAGCAGCGCTACTCTGGAATTTGCGCGCAAACGGGTAGCCGCCTTCGTGCACGGCTCTCCCAGCCAACGAACCGCGGGGGCGCTCTGGCTGTGGGTGACGCTCGGGCTCGGCCTGCTGTTCGTCGGCGGGCAATACCTGGCGTGGCTGCAATTGCGGGCCGAAGGGCTGTACATGGCCAGCAATCCCAGCAGCTCATTCTTCTACTTGTTCACCGCCGCCCACGCGCTGCATGTGCTGGGCGGACTGGCGGGCCTGCTGCTGGTGATCGCGCGCTTCAACCGGCGGGTTCCGACGCTGCGGGTGAGCACGCTCAGCACGGTTTCGTATTACTGGCATTTCATGGACGTGCTGTGGATTTATCTCTTGCTACTGCTGTGGACGCGAATCTAACGCGGCCCGGGGAGGGAACGCTGTGAGCCATTCGGACCTGACGATGGGTGCTCATCCGGCTGTGCAGGAGAGATCGTCGCCGTTTGCCATACCGACCAAGAAGCTGGCCATGTGGCTGTTCATCATTGCCGATGCCGCCACCTTTGCCGCCTGTCTGCTGGCCTACGGCTTCCTGCGCAACGGCTCGCTCAACTGGCCTACGCCGTTCAAGTTTTTCCCCACCATCGTCAACGCCATGGTGATGACGTTCATCCTGGTCACCAGCAGCTTGACCATGTTTATGGGCGTGCGCGATGCCAAGAACGGCAATCGCGAGGGCGCGTTTCGCTGGACCATGATCACCGCCGTCGGAGGCATTATCTTCGCGGCCCTGCACTTGCGCGAGTGGTTCGGCCTGATCGACGAAGGCGTGCGCCTGTTTCACAATCCCTGGGGCAACGCCTTGTTTGGCGCCTCGTTCTTCACCATCACCGGATTGCATCTGACCCACGTCACCATCGGCGTCATCGTGTTGCTGGTGGTGGGAGTGCGCTACAAGAGCGGCCGCTTCAATGCCGACGACATCGAGATCACCGGCCTGTACTGGCACTTTGTCGATCTGGTCTGGATGTTTGTAGTGCCCCTGATCTATCTCCTCAACGTGTCGAAGTAGGCGGAGGACGCATGGCAGAACTTACGAAAACCCAGCCTGGCGGCGCAGCCGGATATGCCGACAAGCTATCGAAATATCTGATCGTGTATGTCTGCATCCTGGCGCTGGCGGGCTTGCAGTTTGTCATCGCCTATCAGCACATCGACGTGAGCTCGATGATCTTTCGCATGTTTGCGATTGCCCTGTTGGAAGCCGGGCTGGCGGTGGTATTCTTCATGCACCTGGGATCGGAGAATCGTATCTTCGTCACCTGGGTTTTGCTGGTCACCTTGTTCGTCTTTGCGGCCCTGCAGTACAGTTGGACCGATAGCTATCGCATGGAGAGAGACGCTCCCAAGAGCTTTACGAACGGACCTCCGCAATGAAACGCACTCCCGGAATTTCTCCGCTGCTTCGGCGCTGCCTGTTGGGCGCGACTGGTCTGCTGCTGCTGTTCGCCGCGCCCTCGCTGTTCGGCCAAAGCTGCGCTCTCTGCTACACCCAGGCTGCTGCATCGACCGCCCGCTTTATTCAGGCCCTGCGTAGTGGAATCCTGATTCTGGTGATCCCGCCCATGCTGCTGTCGGTCGGAATCACCCTGGTCACCTACCGGCGCCGCAACCAATTTCATTCCTAGCGAAGCTCTGATTAAGTCTTGTTTGGCAGGGGACAGCCTGCAAGAGACTGCGTCGCAATCCCCTTAAGAGTTTTCCGGTGGGAAAAGAACATCGAACTCCGCCCAGACTCGCCGCGCAGCGGCAGCATGAGGTTAGGCGCGGGCGTAAGCTCTGCCGTGCCCTGATCTAAAGCGATTTATGAGGTAGGTTCTACCTGCTGCCTTACTCGATATCGCCCTTGGCGGGGTTGTAATAGAAGTGGAAGCGCAAGGCCAGATACGGTCCGTGAAATTCGCCGGGCAAGGGTGCGAATGGCACCGAGGCGGTAATGCCGCCCCAGGCGGCGCGGTCGAGCGCCACATCGCCGGAAGGTCCGCGCAGATTCATGCCTGCGATCGAGCCATCCTTCTTGATCACAAACTCGATCGAGACTTTGCCCTTCTTCATCAGCGGAGCGCGCGCTTCTTCGGGAATCAGGTTGTACCAGTTGCGGCGCACCGCATCCAGAACGCGTGACAGGTACGGGCCGAAATCCACGCCTTCGGTATCGCTGAGGACTTCCAGATTTCCCTGGACGCGAGCGTTGTTTCCACCCGGCCCCGCTCCGTAGTCGCCACCACTGCCGCCGCCACCGTAGGTCCCGCCGCCGCGACGCGAAGCCACGGCACGCGCGGCCTGCTCAATCGAGGAGCCCGGCGACATGATGCCCGCCAGATTGCCGGGGAATTTCGGCGTTCCCTCGGGCGGAGCCGCCAGCTTGGGATTGTCCTGCGGAATGGCCGGTTGAAACTGCGCCTGCTGCTGGCCCTGCGCCGGATTGGCTTGCTGCTGCTGCGGTTGCTGCTGAGGCGGTTGCTGCTGCATCTGCCGCTGCGGAGGCGAGTTTTGCGCCTGCTGCACCGGCGGCGCCGGAATCTTTGGCGGGCCGGCGCGCTTCAATTCTGCCAGCGTCTTCTTGTCGAGAGTAGGATGGCGGCTCTCAGCGATACGGTTCTTGTCCGACAACACGTTCGTCTTGGGAGCGATCTTCGGCTCCTTCTGCGCGTCGGGCGGCAGGTCGAGATACGTCATCTGCTGGTTGCGCATCAGATCGGCCGGGGTCGACAGCACCACGCCCTTCATGCCGGGAAAAATATCCGGCGAGAACACCAGCAGAATCACCACCATCAGGTGGACCACCACCGAGATCCAAAAGGCCTCGCGCATGCGCGAGCGCTCCAGATCGTCTTCCAGCTGGATCAAAAGGTGGGGGGTAAGATCGGCACCAGCGAGCTCGGGGCCATCCCAAAGAGCCAGCTGGTCGTCTTCGCCCGGAGGTACCGGGGTGGGGGATTTCGGCGATGTTAGGATCGATGCCATCCGATTGGATCAAGTACGCCTGGAGCTCAACCACATTAGACGCCCCTGACCCTTTGAAAGCAAAAACTTCCTGAGGGATGGCGCAACCGTAGTAAACCCGGCAGCCTGGTGCTAGTTTCTAGTCTATTTTCGCACACCAGTGCCTTTCTATGCGATTCACGGTTTTGCTGTCCCCAAGTTCCACGAACTCTTCGGTAGACTGAGCCTATGAAAGCCGTCATTGTCGGCACTGCCGGCCATATCGACCACGGCAAGAGCGCCCTGGTGCGCGCCCTGACCGGCATCGACCCCGACCGCCTGGAGGAGGAAAAGCGCCGCGGCATCACCATCGACATCGGCTTTGCCAATCTGGAGTTGCCCGGCCCGGCGGGCGAGGCTATCCGCATCGGCTTCGTCGACGTACCCGGCCATGAACGCTTCGTGCGCAATATGCTGGCCGGCATCGGCGGCATCGATCTGGTGCTGCTGGTGGTGGCCGCCGATGAGGCCATCAAGCCGCAAACTCGCGAACACTTCGACATCTGCCGCCTGCTCTCGGTGCAGCGAGGCATCACGGTTCTGACCAAGTCGGACCTGGTCGATCCGGAGACGCTGGAAGTGGTGACCCAGGAAGTGACCGAGTTCTTGGGAGGATCGTTTCTGGATCCGGCGAATTCGCCGGTGGTCGCGGTCAGCTCCAAAACCGGCGCCGGCCTGGACCGGCTCAAGGCCGAGCTCGCCCGCGTGGCCGCCGAGATTCCCGCCAAAGATTCCACCGCAGTTTTTCGCCTGCCCATCGATCGCGTGTTCACCATGAAAGGCTTTGGCACGGTGGTGACGGGCACGCTGATTTCCGGAACGGTGCACAAAGATCAGGAGCTGGAGCTGCATCCCGGCGGCAAGCGGCTGCGAGTGCGCGGCGTGCAAGTCCACGGAGCGGCGGCCGATCAGGCCATCGCCGGCCAACGCACCGCGCTGAACCTGGCCGGCGTTGAAACCAGCGAGCTGGCGCGCGGCATGATGCTGACACCTCCGCAGATGTTCCGCCCTACCCGCCAGGTCAGTGTCACGCTCGATCTGCTGGGCTCGGCCAAACCGCTGCGCGATCGCGCCCGGGTGCACCTGCACGCCTTCACGGCCGAGACGATTGCCGAGGTCAGCTTGCTGGGAGCCAAACAGTTGTTGCCTGGGCAGTCGGGTTTGGCCCGGCTCAAGCTCGACGATCCGCTGCTGCTATTGCCGGGCGACCGGTTTATCATCCGCCAGTTTTCGCCGGTCATCACTATCGGCGGAGGCAAGGTGCTGGATGCGGCCGAGCCGCCGCGCCGGGTGAAGGTTGGTGAGCGTCTGGCCTTCCTGCAGATTCTGGCCGGCGGCAGCTCGGAGGAGTCGCTACTGGCACGAGTGAGGCGGCGGGGGCCAGACGGCTTGTCGATCGCGAGCGCGGTTGCGGAAACCGGCTGGCTTCCGGCTCGGGTTGAACAGCTGGCTGGCGAACTGGCGAAAGCCGGCAAGCTGGCGCGCTTTCACGATCTGCTGATCTCGCCGGAAATTTTGGGATCGCTGCGGGCGCAGATGTCCGCGAAGGTCGAGCAGTTTCACAAGGCGAATCCGCTGGTGGCCGGCATCGGCCAGGAAGAGCTGCGCGAGACCCTGGGCTTGGGAGCGCAGATCTTTCGCGGCGTGCTGGATTCGCTGCTGCGCGACCAGAAGCTGCAAGTCACCGGAGAAGTGGTGCACGCCGCCGGCAAAGGTGTCCGGCTACGCGATGAGGAGGCGGAAGCGAAGGCGCAGATCGAGCAAGCTTTCGCCCAGGCAGGTCTGAAGGTGCCGCTGTTGAAAGATGTTCTGGCGGCGCTGCCGGTGGACAAAATCCGCGCCCAGAAAATTGTCACTCTGCTGTTGCGCGATCGCGTGCTGGTGAAGCTGGCAGACGAGTTGGTGTTTCACCGCGACGCGCTGGAAGCCATGCGCCGCCAGATCGTCGCCCAGAAAACCAAAACTCCCAAGCTCAACGTCGGCAACTTCAAAGACCTGTTCGGCGTGACTCGCAAGTACGCCATCCCGCTGCTGGAGTATCTGGATCGCGAGCGGGTGACTCGCCGCGTCGGCGACGAGCGGGTCATCTTGTGAAGGTCGGTTCCCCAACCCAGCAAGCTGCGGGCTGTGCTCGCCAATTTGTTCTGATCGCGTTTGGCCCAGCCGGAATTGTGTACTCGCGCCGCCAAACCTTCTATCACGCGACGCCCAGGCCTCGCAGCGGGTGTGCGTTCTCGCGCCGCCAAGCTATCTATGTTGCGACGTCCAAGCCTCGCAGAGGCGAAACTAATTAGCCCACCGCGGAAGCGGTGGGGACATTGCCACCCTCGGAACCCAAGCCCCTTCAGGGGCGACACGCGTCGCACTCTTAGACGCCAAGGTCCCGCCGAGTGTCCAAAATTTGGAATTTCGCGTCAGGACGCCTTCAGAGCGACCGCAGCGCGCCGGCCGTACTCAAACCCTAGCCGCGCCCCTCAAAGCCCGGCAGATGGCCTCCAGGGGCCAAAGAGCGACACTTTACGATCACGCGTGAGTAGCAAAATAGTGCCACTAAGTATAACCATCTAAGTGCCAATATGGGAATACCGGCCTTCTCCCATGCAATCAGTCGCTTACGGGAGAATCCGTTCCCCTGGCCTCATTTTCCCAAAATGAGACCCCCGCCGGACACGCTCAGATCTTCTCCTCCGGAAACTCTACCTCCGCGCCCAGCGGGTCGGTGAACCGGTTCGTCAGGTTGACCAAGCCGATCAGCAGATCCAGGTCGACAATCTCGGCTTCGGAGAAATGGGGCTTCAGATGATCGATGTCGGCGTCGCCGATGGCGTGCGGATCGCGCGTCAGCTTTTCGGCAAACTTCAGCGCCGCCTGCTCCTTGGGGCTGAAGCCGGCGTAGTCCCCCTGCTTGAGCGCCTGCCACTCCTGTGGCGTGAGCCCCACCCGCTTCGACGCGGACAGATGATGCTGCAGGCAGTAGTGGCAACCGTTGATCATGGAAACCCGGATGTAGACCATCTCATATAAGCGCCGCTCCAGCGATCGGCCTACGCTGACGTAAAAAGGGAGAAACGTCTTCAGAATTTCAGGCCGGTGGGCTACGAGCTTGTGCACGTTCGGGACATTCCCCTTCAGCACTTTCTCGTAAATCTCGCGCACCTCGGGCGACGCCTGCTCCATCTCGACATACGACACTCTTGCCATCGGAAATCTCCTCTCACCCTCGCCCGTATAATAATGCGAAGACCTTCGCCGCGTCTCCTCTCATGGACAAGCCCATTCGCATTATCGGCGCCGGGTTGGCCGGCTCGGAAGCCGCCTGGCAATGTGCCCGCCGGGGCGTCGCCGTGCAATTGTTCGAGATGCGGCCAGTGCGCTCGACTCCCGCACATCAGACGGCGAACTTTGCCGAGCTGGTCTGCTCCAACTCGCTGAAGTCCGACAGCGAGAACACCGCGCCCTGGCTGCTGAAAGAAGAGATGCGCCGGGCTGGTTCGTTGCTGATCGAGATTGCGCGCTCGACCGCCGTTCCTGCGGGACACGCGCTGGCCGTGGATCGGGAGAAGTTTGCCGAAGCTGTCACCGCGTCCATCGAGCGCGAGCCGCTGATCGAAGTCGTGCGCGAAGAAGTCGCCCGCATCGACGAGAACGGCGCGATCACGATTGTCGCCACCGGCCCGCTTACGTCCGACGCGCTCACTAGCGAGATCCTTCGCCTCAGCGGCAGCGAGCAACTTTATTTCTACGACTCCATCAGTCCCATCGTCGAATCCGATTCTATCGACATGTCGCGGGTGTATATGGCGGCGCGCTACGACAAGGGCAGCGCCGACTACATCAACTGCCCCATGACTCGCGAGGAGTATGACCGTTTTCTGGATGCGCTGATCGAGGCGCAATCGGTCGACGCAAAAGATTGGGAGAACCTGAACTACTTCGAGAGCTGCCTGCCCATCGAAGAAATTGCCCGCCGCGGCCGCGACACCCTGCGCTTCGGCCCTATGAAGCCGGTCGGCCTGCGCGATCCGCGCACCGGACATATGCCCTACGCTGTGGTACAGCTGCGCCAGGAGAACCTGCGGGCCGACTCCTACAATGTGGTAGGCTTCCAAAATCATCTGAAATTTGGCGAGCAGGCCCGCATTCTGCGGCTCATCCCCGGCCTGGAGAACGCAAAGTTTCTGCGTTACGGCCAGATTCATCGCAATACGTATATCAACGGCCCGACGCTGCTAAAGTGAGACGCTGCAGATGAAGCAGCATCCCAACGTGCTGTTCGCCGGACAGATTTCCGGCGTGGAGGGCTATGTGGAATCCATCGCTACCGGCCTGCTGGCGGGAATGCAGGCGTCAGCCCTGGCTTTCGCCGCCGAGCCCGTTCCGCCGCCGCGCGCGACGGCATTCGGAGCGCTGGTGAATTACATCTGCCACGCCGACGCCAAGAACTTCCAGCCCGCGAATATCACGTTCGATCTGCTGCAACCGCTGGAGGAAGAAACCCGCCGCCGCATCCGCGACAAGAAGCAGCGGCACGAGATGGTGTGCGAGAGAGCGCTGGTGGAGTTGGAGGTGTGGCTCGAAAACCTTCGCAGCCCGCAGGGCGGAACTGTAATAGCCCAGCGCGGAAGCGCTGGGTAAGGCAATCCATGAGATCGAGTCCCGAGGGGACGACAGAAAAGACTCGTTCAGACTCTTGAATTCCTGGGCAAAATTTGAAAAAAATGAAGTTCGCCACAGTCGCGGGTGTCTTCGCTACGCGGCTCATTTCGATTGTCCACTTGACCCGATCTCGCGAGGTCGCAGCAGAGCGTGCCGTCCCTGCGGGACTCTGATCAATTTGCCACTTTACCCAGCGCTTCCGCGCTGGGCTATTGTTGTTTCGCCCTCCGGGCTGGTTTGATTCGAGCTAAAACTCGGATTCCGCACGACGAGAACCTTCCTACTTCTTCCCCTTAGGTTCATTGCGTGCCCGGTTCTTGATCCAAATTGGTGTGCCGACGAAGCCGAAGGCGGCGCGAATCTGGTTTTCCAGGAAGCGCTGATAGGAGAAGTGCAGCTTCACCGGGCGGTCGGTGAACAGGATGAAAGTCGGCGGGGAAACTCCCGCCTGGGTCATATAGAAAATCTTTACCCGCTTGGCAATGGGCACCGAGGCGCGTTCGAAATCGATGCGCGCGAGAAAGCGGTTCATCTCGCCGGTGCCGACGCGTTTGCGCCGCTCGCGCGCCACCAGTTCCAGCGTGGAAAAAAGTTTGTCCAGATTCTTCCCCGTCGTGGCCGAGACAAATACCACCGGCGCATACGACAGAAATTTCAGATGACGCCGCACCTGCTCTTCATAAACACTCCGATCGGCGGGCAGGCTTGCCATCGCTGCGATTCGTGGTGACCAGATCCCATTTGTTGATGACGACAATTACCGACCGTCCGCTCTCGTGCGCATAGCCGGCAATGGTCGCATCGCTGGCGGTAACGCCTTCGACCGCGTCGATGATCATCAGGGCCACATCGGCGGCTTCCAGATGCTTGCGCGCCATCACCACTGAGAGCTTCTCCGCCATCAACTCGGTCTTGCCTTTGCGGCGGATTCCGGCTGTATCGATGAAGCGATAGGTCTGGCCATCGCGTTCGAACAGCTCGTCGACGGCATCGCGTGTGGTTCCGGCAACTGGCGAGACGATGGCGCGCGAGGTTCCGGTCAGCGCATTCAGCAAGGTCGACTTGCCGACATTGGGCCGCCCGATAATCGCAACCTTGGTCTCGCGGGCGGTATCGATTTCTTCTTCCTGGTCCGGCGCGTCCAGATCTGCTCTATCGACGTCTGTGCCAGCGACATCTGCACCGGCGCCGGAAGCGGCTTCGGCAACAGCGGCCGCATGGCTTCGGCGGGCCGAACGTTTACTCACCGGACGCGGCGCTGTCCCAGCGGATTCAGTAGCAGTCTCGTGCGCGGGCATCACGCTCAAAACGTGCTCCAGCAATTCGGCGATGCCGTTGCCGTTTTCGGCGGAGATGGGAAACAGCTCCTTGATCCCCGAGCCGGCGAAACTCCTCGGCGTAAGGCTCAAGCTGTGGCGTATCGGCTTTGTTCACCGCCAGCATCAGCGGCTTGCCGGTTCGCAATAACAGCCGTGCCAGGTCAATATCGGGAGCGGCCAGCTCGGTGCGGCCGTCGACTACCAGCACAATGGCATCGGCCTGCTCCAACGCCACTCGCGCCTGGCGAAAGATTTCCGAGGGAATCAGCGCCTGGTCGTCGGGAACAATGCCGCCGGTATCGACCACGCGAAACTTTTTGCCGCACCATTCCACATCGCCATAGAGGCGGTCGCGGGTGATGCCAGGCTCGTCGCCCACAATGGCGCGGCGCGATCCTACCAGGCGGTTGAACAGCGTGGACTTGCCGACATTCGGGCGGCCAACAATGGCCAGGGTGCCCAGGGTAGGAGGTTCTCCCTGTGCGGCGGTCCGGGTAGATTCGAATTGCGGTCGACGACTCATGTTGAGAAAGCTCTTTGCAAAGTTCCAAGTTCTTAGTTATAATTTAGAACTTAGGAGGTACTGACGATGAATATTTTGGTAGCGGACGAGGCTTGGCTGGCTACCGCCCTGCTGCACCGGGAGCATCCCGATGCCGAGGACTTCAGCCTGGACGACATTCGCGATCGTGCCCGGCGGGAGTTCCACGATAACCGGCCCGGGGTCTGGCAGCACATCGTGAGCCACTGCGTCGCCTCCAACCGCCCCAACCCAGCTCAGTATCGCATGTTGCATGGCGCCGCGCGCGGACGACGGCGGCTTTACCGGCCCGGCGATCCTGTGCATCCCGAGCGCAAGGGGAAAATCTATCCAGAAAAACGAGCTATTCCCGAGCGTTACCATAAGCTCTTGGATTGGTATCTGAGCGACTACAGCCGCCGCCGCACCGGTGCTACTGGATCCAGCAATCCGGCGGTTTGGTTGAAGTTTGTCGGATTGATTCCCGCCTACGATCTGCAGAAAATGTCAGAGGCGATAAGCTCGGGCTGCGAACGGATCGATTCGAATGAGTGGTAGAGCTCTGTTAGACACGAATATTGTCATCGCGCTCTTCGCGGGAGATCCCTCCGTGGTCGAGAGTTTGGAAGGCAAGAGCGCTGTATTCTTGTGCGTTCCCGTCATCGGAGAGCTGCGCTATGGGGCTTTGGCCTCGACCCGGGTCCAGCAGAATCTGGCACGCCTGGACGAACTGTGCCGCGGCGGTGGAAGTTTTGACCTGCGACGAGGAAACAGCCCAATGGTATGCGACAGTGAAATTTAAGCTTCGCAAGAAGGGGCGCCCGATTCCGGAAAATGACGTGTGGATAGCCGCAATAGCCAGCCAGCACAAGCTCACGCTGCTGTCCCGGGATTCACATTTTCATGGAATCGAAGGGCTGGGGACCGAAGTGGTCCGAACCTGAGTCGGCTCCTGTCGGCTTCCTTCCTTTGCTAGTAACATCAGGTCTGATGTCCTCGCCTGCTCCACCTCCCGCCACGCTGGCTGCGCGTTTGCCGTCGCTCTACCAGTTCTTCGGACCGAATGGGGTATTAGCGCGCACGCATCCGGCTTACGAATTTCGTCGCGGACAATTGCAGATGGCCGAGGCGGTGGAGTTGGCTCTGCAGGAGCGGCGACACCTGATCGTCGAAGCGGGCACCGGTACCGGCAAGACGCTGGCTTATCTGCTGCCGGTCATTCGCTCGGGCAAGCGCGTCATCATCTCGACCGGAACCAAGACTCTGCAGGAGCAGCTGTTCTTCAAAGATGTGCCCTTCCTGCAGCAGCACCTGGGCGAGTTGCGCGTTTGTTATATGAAAGGTCGCGGCAACTATCTTTGCCGGCAGAAACTTTACGACCTCACCAGCCAGCCGATCCTGAACGGGCTGGAGGAGATCAACCAGTTCCGCATCATCAGCGACTGGGAGAAGACGACCGAGACCGGCGATCGCGCCGAGATCGCCGACTTGCCGGAGACCAGCCACCTGTGGCCCAAGCTGGACGCGCGTACTGATCGCTGCACCGGCTCGCAGTGCCAGCAGTTCGACCGCTGTTTCATCACCGAAATGCGCCGGCGCGCCGCCGAAAGCGACATCATCATCGTCAACCATCATCTGTTCTGCGCCGATCTGGCGATCAAGGCCGCAGCCGACCGCGCGCCCGATGCCGGAGTGCTGCCCGATGCCGGCGTGGTGATCTTCGATGAGGCGCACGAGCTGGAAGACGTGGCCACCGACTACTTCGGCGTGACCGTGTCTAACCTGCGGGTCGATGAACTGCTGCGCGATGTGGAGAACACGCTGCGCAAGGCCGATATTCCCATCGCCGACGTGTTGCAGGCCTCGGCCAGCGTGCGCGAGCATTCGCAATTTTTCTTTTCGCTGATTCCGCCGGGTGAGGGCCGCTTCGCTTTCGAGAATCGTGCCGAGTTCCTGGAAGAAAATGGCGACGAGTATCTCGGTCTGCAGAATGCTCTGATGCATCTTTATACCGAGCTGCAGGCGATCCCCAAGAAGCCCGACGAAGTCCACGCCATGTCGCGCCGGGTTGACGAGTTGCGAATGCAGCTGGGATTCATCCTGGAGGCGCAGGAGCGCAACACCGTGTTCTGGATCGAGCGCCGTGGGGAGCGGCGGGGGCACAGCGGCCAGCACAATGTTTTCCTGAAAGCCACGCCCATTGCCGTTGGCGATATTCTGCGCAACACGCTATTTGAGCATCTGGAGTCGGCGGTGCTCACCTCAGCAACGCTGGCGGTCGCGGGCGGCTTCGACTACATTCGCAATCGGCTGGGTATCCAGCACGCGCGCGAGCTGGTGGTGCCATCGCATTTCGATTACGAGAGCCAGGCGCTGTTGTACGTTCCGCCGGATTTGCCCGATCCGCGCGATCCGCAATTCGTGGAACGGGCGTCGCAACGGGTGCGCCAGTTGCTGCAGATCACGCGTGGGCGGGCGTTTTGCCTGTTCACCAGTTACGCGCTGATGCATCAGCTTCATGAACGGCTGCTGGGCGAGTTGGAATTTCCCATGCTGTTGCAGGGCAGCGCGCCCAAGAACGCGCTGCTGGAAGAGTTTCGCCTGACGCCGAATGCCGTGCTGTTCGCCACCGCGTCGTTCTGGCAGGGAGTCGACGTGCAGGGCGAGCAGTTGAGCTGCGTCATCATCGACAAGCTGCCGTTCGCCGTGCCCAACGATCCGGTAGTAGCCGCGCGGGTGAAGGCGATTGACGAGGATGGCGGCAACGCGTTTTACGACTACCAGGTGCCCAGCGCGGTCATTTCGTTAAAGCAGGGCTTTGGCCGGTTGATTCGCTCGCTGCACGATCGGGGATTGCTGTGCCTGCTGGACAATCGCATTTTGAAGAAGCAGTACGGGCGCGTATTTCTCGACAGCCTGCCAAAGTACAGCCGGACGACGGATGTGAAGGCGGTGGAACGGTTCTTTGGGGCGGGCGACTAAATCGGGTGTCGCCCCTGAAGGGGCTCTCATTCCTAATCGCAAGCTTCCCACCGCTTCCGCGGTGGGCTAATTAGTTTCGCCTCTGCGAGGCTTGGGGTTGGGCCGACCCGAGGTTTTGCCTCTGCGGGGCTTGGGGTGGGGCCGGGCCGGGGTTTCGCCTCTGCGAGGCTTGGGGTTGGGCCGACCCGAGGTTTCGCCTCTGCGAGGCTTGGGGTTGGGCCGGCCCGAGGTTTCGCCTCTGCGAGGCTTGGGGTTGGGCCGACCCGAGGTTTTGCCTCTGCGGGGCTTGGGGTGGGGCCGGGCCGGGGTTTCGCCTCTGCGAGGCTTTGGGTGGGGCCGGGCCGGGGTTTCGCCTCTGCGGGGCTTGGGGTTGGGCCGAGCCGGGTTTTCGCCTCGGTGTGGCTGGGATGGGCGCGAGCCAGCACGTCGCATCTGCAAGGTTGGGGCGGGGCGCGGTATGTTCGAGTTTCGTCTTGCCTTGGTTGGATCTGGTGATATTCGACTTTCGTCTTGCCTGGGGTGGGAGCTAGCGATGGTCGACTTACTCCTGCAAGATTGGAGCTTGGGGTGGTCCGGGTCCGTCACTCCGGATTCGCGACGCCCCAGCCTCGCAGAGGCGAAACTGATTAGCCCACCGCGGAAGCGGTGGGAAAGAGAACGCTAGAAATCCGAGCCCCTTCAGGGGCGACACCCTCCGTCGTGATCCGCGTCACGGGGATTGATGAGCGCAACGGTCTACGATGGCAACTGGCGATCATGGCTCACAGCTACGTTAGCTCCGTCTTCCATGTTGTCTTCAGCACCAAAGAACGCGCCCAACTAATCCGCTCCGATCTTCAACCCAAGTTATGGAACTACCTGGCCGGCATCGCGCGCAATCACGGAATCCGCGTAACTGCGGTGGGTGGTACCGAAAACCATGTCCACATCCTCATGGTGTTTCCAGCGGATGCGAAATTGTCGGATGTAGTGCGGACATTAAAGGCCAATTCCAGCCGATGGGTCCGCGAAACGTTCCCGAGATTCGGATGGCAGGAAGGGTATGGTGCGTTCAGCGTTAGTCCTTCGCAAATCGAGCGGGTCAAACAGTACATCGGCAATCAGGCCGAGCATCACCGTAGGCGTTCGTTCGAAGATGAATTCTTGGCGATGTTGCAGGCAGCAAACGTGCCTTTCGAGCCAAACCAGGTGTTTGGGTAGTGTCGCCCCGGAAGGGGCTCTCATTCCTAATCCCAGAGTTCCCACCGCTCCCGCGGTGGGCTAATTAGTTTCGCCTCTGCGAGGCTTGGACTTCGGAGGCATGCGAGGCAGCAGTGGCCCCGAAGTATGGCTTGACCACGGATGTGAAGGTGGTGGAGAGGTTCTTTGGGGCGAGCCACGAAATGTGTCGCCCCGGAAGGGGCTCTCATTCTTCATCCCAAGCTTCCCACCGCTTCCGCGGTGGGCTAATTAGTTTCGCCTCTGCGAGGCTTGGACGTCGCGAATCCGGAGTGCCGGACCACCCCAAGCTCCAATCTTGCAGGAGTAAGTCGACCATCGCTGCTTCCCAACCATGGCAAGACGCAACGCGAATATCGCCAGTTCCAACCCATGCAAGACGCAACTCAATTATCACCAACTCCAGTCCAGGCAAGACGCAACTCGATCATACCGGCGCAACCCCCCAACCTCGCACGGGCGACGTGATGGCTCGCGTCCATCCCAGCCTCGCTGAGGCGAAACCCCGGCTCGGCCCAACCCCCAGCTTCGCAGAGGCGAAACGCTAGCTCGGCCCGCCTCGCAGCCTCGCAGAGCCGAAACTGATTAGCCCACCGCGGAAGCGGTGGGAAAGGTAAACAGAAAACAGTCCGAGCCCCTTCAGGGGCGGCACACCCCGCGGCAAACAAGCTAAAATAGCTACTTCGCCGCAACCCGCCTATTTGCGCCGTTGCGGTCCGAGCCTGGGGTCCCCGTCGAACGCCGGGTTTGCAATCGATGGGGTGAGAGATCATGTTTGAAGTTACCGTAGAAGACACATTTTCCGCAGGCCATTACCTGCGCAACTATCGAGGCAAGTGCGAGAAGCCGCACGGGCACAACTACCGTGTCCGCGTCACCCTGAGCGGCGCCGAACTGGACCAGGCCGGCCTGCTGCTGGACTTCAAGGAGTTGAAGGACGTGCTGCGCCCGGTGATGAATTATCTCGACCACGAGATGATCAACGAGCTGGAGCCGTTCACTACCCTGAATCCTTCGGCGGAAAACCTGGCCAAGTATTTCTACGACGAGACCAACTCGCGGCTCAAGCAAACCACCAACGGACGGGTGCGGGTGAAAGACGTCACCATCTGGGAAACCGACACCACCACCGCGCGCTATAGCGAATAAAATGCGCTCTTCGCCGTTCGCTTTTCGCTGGAGCAATCGGAAATGTTCTTTGGCGAAACGTGAAGAGCGAAGCGCGGCACGCCATGCAGATCATCGAGATTTACAAGTCGTTGCAAGGTGAGTCGTCCTACGCCGGGCTGCCCTGCATTTTCGTGCGCCTGGCGGGCTGCAATCTGCGCTGCACCTGGTGCGACAGCGAATACACCTTCAAGGGTGGCCGGCGCATGTCGCTGGAGGAAATCGAGCGCGAGGTGCGGCGGCTTTCGCCCGCCGGCGGCTTGGTCGAGATCACCGGCGGTGAGCCCATGTTGCAGGAGCGCGAAGCAGTGCTGCTGATGGATCGTCTGCTCGGCGCCGGCTATACCGTTTTGCTGGAGACCAGCGGCGAACGGCCGTTGGACAAGGTTCCCCCGGCGGTGGTGAAAATCGTCGACGTGAAGTGTCCGGACTCGGGCGAGGGCGATACGTTTCGCATGGAGAATTTGGCGTGGCTTACGCCGCATGACGAAGTGAAGTTTGTGATCGCCAGCCGGCGGGATTATGAGTTTGCTCGCGAGTTTATTGGCGAGCACGATCTCAGCTCGCGAGCTTCGGTGATTCTCTCCCCGGCGTTCCGGAAAGACGCGACCGGCAGTCGCGACGTCTCGCATTGCCTGGTCGATCCCCAGGCGCTGGCGGAGTGGATGCTGGCCGACGGATTGAACGCGCGCCTGGGATTGCAGATTCACAAGTTCATCTGGGAGCCCTCGCTGAAGGGTGTGTAGACGCGCTCCCGAAATGCGGAAGTCAGACTTGTATCAGGGCACGGCGACTTTCAAGAGTTGTCATCACGAGCGCAGCGAGGGATCTGCTCTTCGCTTGCTGGCGGGATAAAAGCAGATCCCTCGCTGCGCTCGTGATGACAAATCCGGTCGTGACACCGGTCGTGACCCCGGCCGCGATATCCCGGTCGTGACCTGTCGAAGGTGATATGGAATTGACTCACCCAACTCGCTGCGTCGTCTGCCTCAGCGGAGGCATGGATTCCTCCGTCTGCGCCGCGCTGGCCGTCCGCGACTTCGGCGCCGACGCCGTTGCCGCTCTCCACATCAGCTATGGCCAGCGGACCGAAGCCCGCGAGCAGGCCTCGTTCCTGGGCATTTGCGAGCGGCTGGAGATTTTCCAGCGGCTGGTGGTGCGCACCCCGTTCTTTCGGGCCATCGGCGGCTCGGCCCTGACCGACCAGCGAATCGCCGTGCCTGAGGCTGGCCCAGAGATTGGCGCCGAAATTCCGGTGACCTACGTTCCCTTCCGCAATGCTCATTTTCTGTCGGCGGCGACCAGTTGGGCCGAGGTGCTGGGCGCGGAACGCATCTATATAGGAGCGGTGCAACAAGACAGCTCGGGCTATCCCGACTGCCGTCCCGAGTTCTATCAGGCCTTCAACCAGGTCATTCGTACCGGGACTAAGGAAGGCCGGATTCAGATCGAGACTCCCCTGATCGCGCTGCGAAAGTCGGAAATTGTGACCCTTGGCCTTGAATTAGGCGCACCCTTCGATTTAACGTGGTCATGCTACCGCCGGGACGACCAGGCGTGTGGCAGCTGTGACAGTTGCGTCTTGCGGCTGCGGGCCTTTGCGGCAGCCGGCGCGGTCGACCCCATTCCTTACCTGTCGCAGCCTGCAGTGCAGGACTTTTCATGAATTCAAATCGCAAGATCGACGCTAGAGACCAGGTCAGGCAAGGCGGTCGTTATTCGGCTCTACGCGCTGGAGGAACCATGAAGCAATACATTTATTTTGCCGCCCTGCTCTTGGCGATGAGCCTGTGTGCCGCTCCCTCGTGGGCGCAGGTGAATGGAGATATCCGGGGCATTGCCACCGATCGTGATGGCAAGCCGATTAGCGGCGCTACCGTGGAGATCTCCGACTCCGCCACGGGCAGGAAGTTTCAATCCAAGACGAATGCCAAAGGCCAATACGTCGCCGCGGAACTTCCCATCGGAAACTACTCGGCCGTCTTATTGCAGAACGGCGCAACTGTCGACGAGCACCACAACATTCCGGTGACCGGCGGCGGCGATATGGAAGTCGATTTCAACCTGCGCACGGACAGCCCGGTCTCGGCGGAGCAAGAGAAGAAGGTTGAAGCCGTTCAGAAGCAGAATGAGAAGATCAAAGAGCTGAATGCCAAGCTGGCGCAGGCCAAGGAACTGGAGGCCGCCGGCAATTACGATCAGGCAATTACGCTGCTGCAGCAGACCACTCAGGCCGAGCCTACGCAGGATTTGCTGTGGGCGTATCTGGGTGACGCTCAGCGCGGAGCCAAGAAATACACGGACGCGATTGATTCCTATCAGAAAGCGCTGGCCATTAAGCCGAATACCGGCTCCTACCTTAGCGGCCTGGCTGACGCTTACGCCAAGAGCGGACAGACCGACAAGGCGGTGCAGCAATACGCCGCTGCCGCGCAGGCCGATCCGACGAATGCCGGCACCTACTACTACAATGAGGGAGCCGTGTTCACCAACACCGGCAAGATCGATGAAGCGGTCGCTGCCTTTGACAAGGCCATCGAGCTCGATCCCAAACGCGCCGACGCCTATTACTGGAAGGGCGTCGATTTAATTGGCAAGGCCACCATGAAGGACAACAAGATGGTGGCGCCGGCGGGCACGGCGGAAGCCTTTAACAAGTATCTGGAGCTGCAGCCGTCCGGCAAATACGCGGACGCGGCCAAACAGATGCTGGCCAGCATCGGCTCCAGCGTCGACACCAGCTACAAGTCTTCCAAGTCCTCCAGCGGCAGCAGCAAGAAGAAGCCGAGTAACTGATCGCTGAGAAGCAACCGGTGCCCCAGGTTCGCCCGTCGGTTGGGCTAGCCTGGGATTACATCCGTCCTTTGAGAAACAACCAGTGCCCCAGGTTCGCCCGTCGGTTGGGCTAACCTGGGATCGCTTCCGGCCTCGGAATGACTGTTGCGCAGCCTTTGGTAGCCATGGCCAGTTCCCCTGAACCCAAACTTCTGTCGTTCACCGAAGCCCGATCCCTGGTCGAAGACTACGCCGCGAAACTGTCTCCCACCGATTCTGAAATGCTGTCGTTGCTGGAAGGCCTGGGATTGGTGCTGGCCGAGGACTTGCTTGCCGACCGCGACTTCCCGCCCTTTCCGCGATCCACACGCGACGGCTTCGCGGTGCGCTCCGCGGACTTGAGCTGTCTGCCGGCGCGGCTGCGTTGCGTGGGAGAGATCAAAGCCGGCGCGTCGCTGGAGCAGAGTGCGCATCGCAATCGGCCCCGGCGAGGCCGCCGAAATCATGACCGGCGCTCCCGTCCCCGACGGTGCGGACGCTGTCGTGATGGTGGAATACACCGAGCGCAAAGGCGACGCAGTTACGGTGCAGCGCTCCGTGGCTTCGGGCGAGAATGTTGTGCCTCTGGGATCGGAAGCGCGCCAGGGCTCGGTGATGATCGCGCGCGGCAAGCGGGTCGACCATACCACCGCCGCCATTGCAGCCGCGATCGGTAGGCCTGACATTGTGGTACATCGGCGGCCGCGGGTCGGCATTCTGGCGACCGGCGACGAACTGGTCGACATCAACCTGCGGCCGGGGGCGAACGAGATTCGCAACTCCAACAGCTATTCGCTGGCGGCGCAGGTTTCCGCGGCCGGCGGCGATCCCCTGATTCTGCCGGTGGCGCGCGATGAGGCCGGCGAACTGGCGCTGCTGCTGCGCAAAGGTCTGGAGGCGGATCTGCTGCTGATTACCGGTGGCGTCTCCATGGGGAAATACGATCTGGTGGAGCAGGTGCTGGCCTCTTTCGAGGCGCGCATCTTCTTTACCGGAGTGCGCATTCAGCCCGGCAAACCGGTGGTCTTCGGCGAAGTGCAGTCGGGCGAGAAGAACTACGCCGTTCTTTGGACTGCCGGGCAATCCGGTTTCGACGATGGTGACGTTTCAACTGTTTGCCCGGCCGTTGCTTGACGCGCTTTCAGGTGCAAAGGCGCAGCCGCTGCCCTTCGCGCAAGCGGTGCTCAAGTCAGAATTCACCACCAAGACCGGGCTCACGCGCTTTCTGCCCGGGTGGCTGGGCGGCACGCATTTGCGGCCCGAGGTTGAGTTGGTGCGCTGGCAGGGATCCGGCGACCTGATGGCGGTCTCGCGCTCGAACTGCTACATTGTGGTACCTCCGGATCGGGAGCGATTTGCCGCCGGAGAGGCGATGACGGTGTTGTTCTTTGACTAGAGTTTATGTTCGTCAGGTTTTCTGCGCATGAAGAAATCGGTCAGCCCGCGAAAGAAAAAATTGTCGCACTATGACGAGGCCGGACGCGCCTCCATGGTCGACGTTTCCCACAAGCAGCCCAGCGTGCGTGAGGCCGAGGCTCGAGCCTTCGTGGCCATGAGCCGCGAGGTGTTGCGCGCGCTGCCGCGGAATCCCAAAGGCGATCCGCTGGAAGTCGCACGGATAGCCGGAATTCAGGCTGCCAAACGTACCTCTGAACTGATTCCCATGTGTCACCCGATTCCGCTGACCAAAGTCGAGGTCGAGGCGGAAGTAGAAAAAGACGGCATCGCCATTCGCAGTCTGGCGCGAACCACCGCCGTCACCGGCGTCGAGATGGAAGCCCTGGTCGCGGCTTCGGTGGCAGCTCTGACAGTGTATGACATGTGCAAAGCGCTGGATAAAGGCATCGAAATCCGGGAAGTTGTGTTGCTGCGCAAGTCGGGCGGCAAGAGTGGCGACTACCAGCGCGCCAAGAACAAGAAGAAGACAGCCAAGTGATGACGACCGCCAGAACCGCCGCCGTACTTACCGTCAGCGATTCCTCATCGCGAGGCGAACGCGCCGATCTCTCCGGGCCGGCCACGGCGGAGTTGCTACGTCAGCACGGCTTCGAAATCACCCATCAGGAGATTGTTCCCGACGAGCAGCCGGTGATCGAAGCCGCGCTGCGTGCGGCTGGCCGAGCAGGTGCAGTTGATCGTCACTACCGGAGGAACGGGCATTGCCGCGCGCGATGTCACCCCGGAAGCGACGCGGGCCGTCTGCTCCAAGCTCATCGATGGCATTCCCGAAAAAATGCGCGCCACCGGATTGGCGCAAACCCCTTTCGCGGTTCTGAGCCGCGGGCTGTGCGGCATTCGCGGGCAAGCCGCTGATCCTGAATCTGCCTGGCAGCCCGACGGGCGCGGTGCAATCGCTGGAGGCGGTCATCGATATCCTGCCGCACGCGGTCGATTTACTGGCGGGCAAGACGGAACACGATCACCAGCATCCCGCCTGAGTCATAGCCCACAATTTTTCCACGCCTGCGTACAATAGCTGTCTTGCTAACCGAGTTCTACCTGAGGAACCTTTGGATCCACTGACTCATTTTCTGACCGGCGGCTGCCTGGGACGCGCCGGCTTCAATCGCAAATCGCAGCTGGCTACGGTGACCATGGTGCTCGCTGCCGAGGCGGCCGACATCGATGTGCTGTGGGAGTTCAAAGGTTCGATCGCGGGATTGCAGCATCATCGCGGGATCACGCACAGCTTCGTGGGCGTGCCCTTCGTGGCAGCGGCGGTGTTGGGACTGGTGTTTCTGCTGCATCGCTGGCGCGCGCGTAAACGGCCGGCCGATGCGTCTTCAGCCGGTCCGGCGACGACGCTGCCGGTGCGCTGGGGCTATCTCTATTTCTGCGCCGTGCTGGCGGCGCTCAGTCATCTGCTGCTCGACTACACCACGGCTTACGGCATTCGCCTGTTCGAGCCGTTCAATTATCGCTGGTACTCCTGGGACATCGTCTTCATCATCGATCCGGTGATCTGGATCCTGCTGATCGGGGGGCTGGCGGTGCCGGCGCTGTTCAGCCTGATCAACCAGGAAGTCGGAGTGCGCAGCCGCGGGCCGCGCGGCCGCGGCGGAGCCATCGCTGCTCTCATCTGTCTGGTGCTGCTCTGGGGCTATCGCGACTATCAACATCGCCGCGCCCTCAACGCCATGAACTCGTTCCTGTATCACGATGCCCAGCCGCTGCGGCTGGCGGCCTATCCCTACATGATCAATCCGTTTCGCTGGCACGGCGTGGTCGAGACCACCGACTTCTTCGAAACGGTGCCAGTGAACTCGCTGCTCCCCGACGTCGATTCGCAAAACGGGCAGCTCTATTACAAGCCGCCGCAAACCGCAGCGCTCGAGGCAGCGAAGCAGTCGTATCTGGGGCGGGTGTATCTGGACTGGGCGGTTTTTCCCTACGTGCAGCAACTGCAACTGGAAGGCAGCGCAGGCTACCTGGTGGAATTCGAGGACCTGCGCTACGCCTACCCTCCGCTGTCGCGGCAGGCGCCGCTGGGCGGCTTTGTCTGGCTGAGTCCCGACCTCAAGGTTATCGAGGAAGGCATGAATTCCAGCCGGTCGCCTTCGCTGGAAAGCCTGTCGAATCCGCCTTCGCAGCGCTGAAGCTCACTCCCGCTCGCCCACCGCAATCGCCACGGGCTCGCCCCGCGGCACCGATTTCAAACGGCTGAGAGCGGCCGTGGGAGAGGCGAACTGCATGGGGCCGTCTCCGCAATAAGCGCGCAGCAGGTGATAGGTAATCAGCAGCTGAGTCAGCGCCAACGGATCACTGTGGCGCACCTCGCTGCCGTCGTTGTAGTCGCCGAATTGATCGGGCGACAGCGGACGCAAGTCGGGAAGATGTTTCCAGATCGTCTCTTCCAATTCGGCAGCGTGTTCCCGGCTGACGCTGCCGTCGATGTCGAGAAAGTCGACGGGACGGCCGCAATCGCGCCCGAGTTCCAGACGCACGCCCGGAACTGCGGCGCTGATCGTGATCGAACAGATAGCTAAGATCGGGATGCGGGATGGTGGGGCGCAGCACCAGGCGCACGTTGAGATGTCCGTCGGTCTGGTCCGAATCCGGGTTGTCAGCCGGATAAAAGCTGATCACCAAGTCGGCGAATTCACGTTGCGGGCGAATGAAATCGCGCGAATCGGCTTCGCGTCTCTCCATCTCAGCCAGTACCTGCTCGGGCGTGTAACCGCGCTTGGCGGTATCGCGCTTGATCTTCCAGCCGCGCCGCAGATCCTCGGGCGGATCGAGAAAAACTTTGACATCGTAAAACGGGCGCATGGTAGGCGTGTGAAAGCCCAGCAACCCTTCCACGATGACAAACTCGCGCGGCACCAGGTATTCGGGCCGCACCAGCGAGCCGGTGCGGTGGTCGTACACTGGCTTCAGCATGGGCTGGCCGTAGTGCGCGCGCTCCAGATGCAGCTCCAGGATGTCGAGGTAGTTGCAATCGGGATGCAACGCCGTGATGTTGAGCCGGGCCCGCTCCACGCGATCGTACTTGTGATAATCGTCGGCGCACACATGGGTGACGCGCTCCGGACCCAGCAGGCGAGTCAATCCGCGAGTGATGGTGGTCTTGCCGGCAGCGCTGTCGCCCACGATGCCCAGTACGATCGGTCTTTTGTTGATCATGCTGTCTCCCTTGAGCGCGCGCGCTAGGTGCCGCCTGTCATGATGCTTTCGGAATCCGTCTCTAAGCCTCCGTGAAAGACACGGCTCTGCCGGATGTCCAGCTCGTCGATGCGAACCAACTCTTCGCGGGAAACGCTGCCCCCACAGGCGATGAGGCGATTGGCCTGCCGCAGCTTGATGCGATCGATGGCGTTGCGCACGCTGCGCGCGTTGGCGAAGTGCGGCTGCTTGCGCCGCAGCTCCAGATACTCGACAAACGCCTGGCGCGACTCGGCGTCGAAGGTATAGTTCTGCTGGCTCAACATCAATTCGCCGATGGTGGCCAGCTCCTCCATCGCATAATCGGGAAAGCTGATGTGGTGCGCGATGCGGGAACGAAAGCCGGGATTGTATTGGAAGAAGGTCTCCATGCGAGCCTGGTAGCCGGCCAGAATCACTACCAGGTCCTCGCGCTGGTTCTCCATCACCTGCAACAGCATTTCAATTGCTTCCTGGCCATAATCGCGCTCGTTCTCGGGCCGGTAGAGGTAATAGGCCTCGTCGATGAACAGCACGCCGCCCATGGCCTTCTTCAGAATCTCTTTCGTCTTGGGAGCAGTGTGGCCGACGTACTGGCCCACCAGATCGTCGCGCGTGGCCACCACCAGGTGACCGCGACGAACGTAGCCGAGATTGTGCAGCAGCGTGGCCATGCGCATGGCCACCGTGGTCTTGCCGGTGCCGGGATGTCCGGTGAAGCACATGTGCAAGGTGGGGCGATCGGTGGCCAAGCCGATTTTCTCGCGCAGTCGCGCCACCAGCAGCAGCGAGGCGATCTGCCGGATGTAGGACTTTACCGGCCGCAGGCCGACCAGCTCGCGATCCAGGTCGTCCAGCACCTGCTCGAGATTGGATTCGCGATGCGCGGCGCCGATGTCGACGAGGCTGTCGTCGGGTATTGCGGCGGATTCCAGGACGGGATGGGTATCGAGTTTTTGCATGGCATTCGTGAGAGGTTATTTCTACGACGGCAGTTCAATGAACCGTCTCATAAATTGTCCCTGGTTCGTATCAGGGCACGACCTTTAGTCGTGCCGAACGAGGCGAAAGAAAACTCCAGGCTTTAGCCCCGGCAAATGATCAGGCAGGGGCTGAAGCCCAAGCCAAAATCGGTGCTCACGCGGCACGCCTGAAGACGTGCCCTGATACAAGGCGACTCATCAAATGGCTTGGCTCGGTTGACATCCTCATGTGCCGCCCCTGAAGGGGCTTAATCGTAAAATGGCCAGCCTACCCAGCGCTGAAGCGCTGAGCTATCTTCTTGCGTCCCGCTTTGCAGGACTTACATTTCGCGGTCCGAACAATACCCGCGAATCAACCGACTCAGATCAGCGACTTCGAATCGACAGCGCAAGCGGACGATGCTAACCGAGCCGGATACCTCCGCTCATTTCCAATCGCGACTGGCTTACCTGCCTGCGGCGACGATGGTGTATTGGATCCGGCGATCCTGACCTTCTGCGCGTTGCAAACGGAAGCCGGGCTCATCCTCGGGCCGCTGCACGATGAAACTCAACGTCGTGGTTTGGCGGCCTTTGGTGCGGTCGTACCCGCTCACTTTCACGTAGTGGTTGGGAAAGGCCTGCTTACAGTTATTGATTTCGTGCAGGGCCACGTCCAGGTCGCTAAGCTCGAACATGGGCAGGCCCCACATCTCCCAGTAGGCATTGCGGGGATGAGGATCGTCGGTATATTCCACCGAGATCGCCCAGCCGTTATCCAGGCAATAGCGGATCTGCGATTTGACTTCGTCGGTGGTCAGATCGGGGAGATAGGAAAACGTACCCTGAGTGATTCGCACTGGTTTTCTCCGTTCTGTGTTTCGGTTGGCCAGGGCTAAAGCCCCTTTTCAGATTGCACTCTTCGGCACGGCTGAAGCCGTGCCCTTCCACCCGCACTCGTCCCCAACTTCACACCGTCAGCGTGGCTACGGCGTCGGGTACGTCGGTGGATTCGAAGTCGAAGGTGATGTCCTTCCAGACTTCCAGAGCCTTGCGCAGCTCGGGCGACCAGCGCGCCGCCTTCTCCAGAATCTCCGGACCTTCGCCCAGGAAATCGCGGCCTTCGTTGCGCGCCTGAATCATCGCCTCCACGGCTACGCGATTGGCGGTCGCGCCTTGGGCGATGCCGTCGGGATGACCGATGGTGCCGCCGCCAAATTGCAGCACCACGTCTTCGCCGAGATAGTGCAGCAGCTGATGCATCTGCCCGGCGTGAATACCACCGGAGGCCACCGGCATAACCGCCGGCAGCGACGCCCAATCCTGCTCGAAGTACAGGCCCTGCGAGGGATCGGCCTCCAGCGTGTTGGCGCGTAGGGTGTTGTAGTAGCCGCGGATGGCGTTGGGATCGCCTTCAAGTTTGCCGACCACGGTGCCGGCATGAATGTGATCGACACCTGCCAGCCGCATCCACTTGGCGATGACGCGGAAATTGACGCCATGCGTTTTCTGTCGCGTGTAGGTTCCGTGACCGGCGCGATGCAGATGCAGGATCACGCTGTTGCGCCGGGCCCACTTGGCCATCGACTGAATCGCGGTGTAGCCAATCGTCAGATCGACCATGACGATCACGCTGCCCAACTCTTTGGCGAAGTCGGCGCGCTCATACATTTCCTCCATGGTGCCGGCGGTGACATTCATGTAATGCCCTTTGATCTCGCCCGAGGCCGCCACGGCGCGATTCACCGCTTCCATGCAGAACAGATAACGATCGCGCCAGCGCATGAAAGGCTGGCTGTTGATATTTTCGTCGTCCTTGGTGAAGTCGAGGCCGCCACGCAGCGCCTCGTAAACCACGCGTCCATAATTGCGCGCGGACAGACCGAGCTTGGGTTTCACCGTCGCGCCCAGCAGCGGCCGCCCGAACTTGTTCAGATACTCACGCTCCATCACGATGCCATGCGCCGGGCCCTGAAACGTCTTCACATAGTGCGGCGGAATCCGCATGTCTTCCAGACGCAGCGACTTCAGCGCCTTGAAGCCGAAGACGTTGCCGATGATTGAGGAGGTGAGATTCGCGATCGAGCCTTCTTCGAACAGGTCGATGTCGTAGGCAATGTAGGCGATGTACTGATCGGTCCCGGGCACCGGATCGACGCGATAGCATTTTGCCTGGTAGTTTTCGTACGGCGTCAGGCGATCGGTCCAGACTACGGTCCAGGTCGCGGTAGAAGACTCTCCGGCGACGGCCGCGGCAGCTTCGATGGGCTCAACGCCTTCTTGCGGCACCAGGCGGAAAGCACACAGGATGTCGGTGGCCTTCGGCTCATAATCGGGGTTGTAATAGCCCATCTCGGCGTAGGGAGTAACGCCTGCGGCCCAACGGCTCTTCTTCTGCTCGGGAGTGCTGATGGTGGCCATGGCTGTCTCCTTGGAAATTTCGCTGCTCTTGAGCGCGCACACCTATGCGTGTGCGCCGCCGGTTCGACTGGTGCGTGATTCAACTTCTAGTTTCGTGCGATTTGCCGGAAGCGCAGACGCCAGGAACTTCTAGCCGCAATCCGCCGCCTGCGCATCGGCGTCTGCGGGTCGTCACCGCATCACTTCGAACTAGTCGTCGAAGCTTTGGGTCACCGCGAAGATCTCCGACTCCTCCGCGATATAGGCGCGGAGAATATCGCGGCGCGACATGGTGCCTACCAACCTGCCCTGCGAGGTCACAGGGATCTGGACCATGTCGTGTTCGCTCATCAAATAGACGGCATGATCGACGCTGTGCTCCACATCGACGCAAATAGGCTGCGGGGTCATCACGTCTCTGACAACGTGGGATAAACCGCCGTTGCCCAGCAGCAAGACTTTCAGCAGGTCGAACTCGGTCACCACGCCGACGACGCAGTCTTGCTCGTCCGTCACAGGCAAGCCGTTCACCCGGCCCGCCACCATTTCCTGGGCGAGACTGGCGCAGGTCGCATTCGCCTTTGCAGCCATCACTCGCGTGTCCATGACTTCTCGAACTCTCATAGCAAACCTCGTGGTTACGACGTGGACTCGATCAGCGCGGTCACTCTCAACTGCGGCCTTCGGAGTACGGCGCGGCAGGTCAAGCTCGGACATGCTGGTTGGCATCGGCTCGACTTACTGCGCCGTTCTTCCCTTGAACAGAACTCGCGACCGCTTAGCTGTGCTACTCGTTTTGGATAAGGCAACTTGGGAGCCATTGTTAGCCGGCGATTCGGAACAAAAAGGAAACGCGCGGAAGCCCTTTGTGGCTCTGCAATTTAGCGCGGAAAAGACGATGGCGGGTGGCTCAAGCCACCTTGACAATTGCCCCGCTATAGTGAGACATGGCCATCACACAGGAAATGTAGACATCATCGACGGCGAAGGTTACCACCCATCATTCAATAACTTAGGTCGCTTGTTCGAAATGAGACACTGATGTCACGCATATGTGGACAACAATGTATCAGTCGGCGGGACGGCGGGCGCGGTGGGCGAGGTTGTACTTGGCGATCAGGCGATGGAAGGTACGCCGCGGAATCTTGGCCAGGGTGGCGGCGCGCGATACGTTGCCTTGGGCTTCGGCCAGATAGCTGGCCAGGGCCTGCCGCTCGAAACGCTCGATCGCCTGCGACTTGCTCTGCATGAAGCCAACCTGCGGCTTCAGCACAATGCCGTCTTGCACGTGCAGCGGCAGGTGCTCCGGCTCGATTACCGGGGAGGACGCCAGGACCACGGCGCGCTCAATGATGTTCTCCAGTTCGCGCAGGTTCCCCGGCCAGGAGTAGTGCTTCAGCAGCGCGAGCGCGCGCGACGAAATCGACTCCACCCGTTTGTTGACCTTCGCCCGGGCCCGCTGCAGGAAATACTCCGCCAGAAACGGAATGTCTTCGATGCGCTCGCGCAGCGGCGGCAAGGTGATGGTAAACGTATTGATGCGATAGAAAAGATCTTCGCGGAAGGTGCCGCCGCGAATCGCCCGGTCCAGGTCCTGATTGGTGGCGCCAATGATTCTGACCGAGACAGTTTTGGTGCGCATGTCACCGACGGCGCGAATCTCGCCGGTCTGCAACGTGCGCAAAAGTTTGGCCTGAATCTCCAGCGACATGTCTCCGATTTCGTCGAGGAACATGGTGCCGCCGTCGGCTTTCTCGAATAAACCTTTGCGGTCGGAGTAGGCGCCGGTAAAGGCGCCGCGTCGATAGCCGAACAGTTCGCTTTCCAGCAGCTGGGGCGACAGCGCCGTGCAATTGAGCGTCACCAGCGGCTGGCTGTTTAACGAGCTGTGACGATGGATGGCGCGGGCGACCAGCTCCTTGCCGGTGCCGCTCTCGCCGCGAATCAGGACGGTCGTCGGAGTCGGCGCTACCTTGGCAATCAGCTCGGAGATTTCCTTCATCTTGGGATTGTTGCCCACGATGAACTCGCTGTCGGCGCGGGCTTCCAGCTCGCGTAAGGCCAGCTGATAGCGGTCTTCCAGCGACTCGGTCTGCTTCCTGGCTTCCACGCATTGCCAGATGAAGCGAGCGGCGTTGCCGCCGACGACCTCGGCCTCAGGCGGTTTCAGACGGTAAATCTCGCGGCCGACCTGGGGATCGCCGGTGACATCGATGATGAGATCGCAGCCTTTGCTGGCCAGCAGTTCGCGGTAGCTGGTAGTAACGAACAGGCCCATTTCGCGGGCCAGCACCAGGCCGGGCGCGCCTTCGTCTTTATCGGCTACGCCCACGATTTCCACGGTGGGATCTTTGTGGAACAGCTCCACCAAAGCCCGCCCGCCCCGACCGGCGCCGATGAGAGTGACTCGCGTCATGGTTGGAAGGCCGCGGGTGCCAGGGAAAAACGGGGCCCGCTGCCTGGGAAGAATTGTCGCATGAAAAAGGGGAAGAACTCCGACGGATTTAAACGCCGCTAAGGTGGCTTTTGATTCGGCCAGCCGCGTCAAACCTGATCGCCAGGAAAGCTCTGAGCAAGTGAGACCGAGGCCCCGCAGCTGCTAAACAGGCGGCACCTTCCGACGCGTAAAATTGTGTGGTGAGCGATCGCGACCGCCCTGGCCAACACGGCGTTCTACGAAACCAAGAGCGCGAACTCGAACTGCGCCAGCGGCAACGCGCGCGCGAACGCCGCAAGCTCGTCGCCTTGCTGGCCATCGCAATCTTTATTCTGCTGCTGGCGTTTCTGCGCTTCGGCAAAACCATCCCCTGGGCGGCGCGATGACCGCCTCCGTGCCTCCTGAAAGCCCGCGCTCCGGTGCTGGCGAGACGCCACCCGATCCGCTTCTGGTTGTTATCCTCGGCCCCACCGCTTCCGGCAAATCGTCTCTGGCGATCCACCTGGCGCGGCAGTTCGCGGGCGAAATCGTCAGCTGCGATTCGGTCGCCGTCTATCGCCATTTCGAGATCGGAACGGCCAAGCCTACGTTGAAGCAACGTGCCCTGGTTCCCCATCATCTGCTCGACGTCGCCGCAGCCGACGAGCCCTTCACCGCGGGCGACTATGCCCGGCAGGCGAGGGCGGTCATCGTGGAAATTGCCGGCCGCGGACGATTGCCCATCGTTGTCGGCGGTACCGGTCTATATTTGCGGGCGCTGCTGGAAGGCTTGTTTCCCGGACCGCAACGGTCGGAAGAATTCCGCGAACGGCTGCGCGAGCGGGCGACCCAGCGAGGCTCGAACTATCTGCATCGCGTGTTGAGCCGGCTCGATCCGGCTTCGGCCGCGAAGATCCATGCTAACGATGCTCCCAAACTGATTCGCGCCATCGAGGTCTGCGTGGCTTCGCGGGCGAAAATGAGCGAGCTGTGGCAGGCCGGCCGCGATCCGCTGCGCGGGTTTCGGATGCTGAGGATTGGACTGAATCCGGCTCGCGAAAAGCTGTATGAGCGAATTAATTTGCGGGCGCAGCAAATGTTTGACGTCGGGCTGGTGGAAGAAACGAAAAGCCTGCTCGAGCGATACGGCCCAAAGAAGGCGATGGCGCTGGATTCGCTGGGCTACCGCCAGGCCGCGCAATTCTTGCGCGGCGAGTTGACGCGCGAGCAGGCCATCAGCGCGGCACAACAAGGCCATCGCAATTATGCCAAGCGGCAGATGACCTGGTTTCGCCGCGAGCCCCAGGTGACGTGGCTCGAAGGTTTTGGCGACGATCCGGAGATCGTGCGGCGGGCCAGTGGGTGGTGCGCCAAGAACTCGTCCGCCCTAGGCCAAACGCGAGCCTAGGAGGGGGCCCTCAGCGAAGTAATTGGCAGCCAAATAATAGAAACCATCCGATAAATGATTTGGGTTGTATCAGGGCACGACCTTTAGTCGTGCCGAACGATGCGCTGCAATGGTCAGGGCTTTAGCCCCTGCAAAACAGTTCTCAGGGGTTAAAGCCCAAGTCATAGAGGTGCTGTACGGCACGCCTGAAGCCGTGCCCTGATACAAAACGATTTCTTGAGACATGTTGGCTCTGCGCCGAGAGCGCTCTGGCAAATGCCGAGCTCTCGATCGTTCTGCTATTGTCCTTTCTGATGACACGTCTCGCCCTGCTCGCGCTGTTTAGTCTCTCCCTGGGTCTCCCGCTCCGCGTCTATGCCAGGGAAAAATTTCAGACGCCCGCTCCCGTTCACCTCGACAAGAAAGGCGAGAAGTGGGCGCGCGCGTCGCTACGGAAAATGTCGCTGGAGCAGAAGATTGGCCAGATGTTCGTGATCTGGGCGCGAGCCCGCTTCCTCAATGTCGACAGCCCCGAATACCTCGGGCTGCGCGACGCCATGCGCCAGTACCACATTGGGGGATTCGGGCTGACCGTCAACTTTGAAGACGGCATGCTCTACAAGAATGAGCCGCTGGAAGCCGCCACGCTGATCAATCGGCTGCAAAAGGATTCCGAGTTTCCCCTGATCATCGGCGCCGACTTCGAGCGCGGGCTGGGCTATCGTCTCAACGATGTCACCAGCTTCCCGCACGCCATGGCCTTCGGCGCGACGGGCGATGTGGAGTTTGCCCGCCAGTCGGCGCGCATTACTGCGCAGGAGGCGCGCGCCATCGGCGTCGAGTGGAACTGGTTTCCCGTCGCCGACGTCAACTCCAATCCGCTGAATCCCATCATCAACACCCGCTCCTTCGGCGAAGATCCCCAGCAGGTCAGCGATATGGTCGTGGCCTACATCGAGGGCGCGCACCAATACGGCATGCTGACCACGGTCAAGCATTTTCCCGGACACGGTGATACCGACACCGACTCGCATCTGGCGGTGCCGTCGGTCAAAGCAGACAAGGCGCATCTGGAAAGCGTCGAGTTGCCGCCGTTTCGCGCCGCCATCAAGGCCGGCGTGGACGCGGTGATGGTCGCCCACATCTCGGTCCCGGCGCTCGATCCCGCTCCCGATCACGTAGCCTCGATTTCTCCAGCCATCGTGACCGGATTGCTGAAAGAGCAGATGGGTTTTAAAGGCCTGGTCGTCACCGATGCGTTGACCATGGCCGGCTTGACCAAGTTATTCCCCGAGGGCGGTGCGGCGGGCGCGGGCCGGGCAGCCGTGGAAGCGGTGAAGGCCGGCAACGATATGCTGCTGATTCCCTCCGATCTCGCCGGCTCCTACAACGGACTGCTGCAGGCGGTGCGCAGCGGAGAGATTCCGGAGTCGCGTATCGATGAATCGGTGCTGAAGATCCTGCGAGCCAAGGCGTCGGTTGGGCTGAACCGGGCGACGCAGGTGGACATCGACGCGGTCAGCCGGATCGTGGCCAAACCGGCCAGCCTGGATAAGGCTGAGGAGATCTCCGATGAAGCGGTCACCCTGGTGCGCGACAATCATCAGGTGCTGCCGTTAAAAGCTGCGGTGCAGGGAACCACTGCCGGGCAAAATGCGTATCAGTCAGCAGCGGAGCGCAACCCGACCCTCGTCTTGATTTTCACCGACGACAGCCGTTCCGATGCGGGGCGGGTTTTGCAGCGCCAGGTGAAGGCGCGAATTCCCAACGCTAAGATCATGTATATCGATTCCCGCAGCGCTGCAGGATTGACCCAACCGGTCAGGGACGCCGTCGCCCAGGCGGAAAAAGTGGTTGCCGCCGTGTATCTCAGTCCACAAGGCGGTGCGCCAACCAACCGGGTCGCGCTGCAAAATGCTTCGGCAGCCTTGCTGCAAAGTGTGTTGCAACAGGCGGCGGACAAAACGGCGGTGGTCGCGCTGGGGAATCCCTACATCGCGGCACAGTTTCCCGAAGTCAAAACGTATGTCTGCACATTTTCGGATGCCCAGGTTTCTGAACTCAGCGCGGTGAAGGCCCTGTTCGGCGAGATACCGATGTCGGGCCGCCTGCCGGTGACGATTCCCAACATCGCCAAGCGCGGTGCCGGACTGGGCGGCCCAGCGCCAGCTTCCAGTGGAGGACCCCAATGAACTACGTGGTCAGGAAAAGTTTATTCGCTCTTGTAACCGCCAGCCTGCTGCTGTTGCTGGGCGCATGCAGCGTCAATGTCGACGACAAGGACAAGAAGGACGGCAAAGTCGACATTCAGACGCCGTTTGCCAATCTGAAAGTCGATAGCAGCGAGAAAGCTGCGGACAACGGAATCCCGGTGTATCCCGGCGCCCACCTGCGCCCGAAGGACAATGACGGCGACACGCATTCGGCCAACATCAACATTGGCGCCATCGGGTTTGGTCTGAAGGTAATTGCCGCCGAATATGAGACCGACGACTCGCCGGAAAAGGTCAAAGCTTTCTACGAGGACAAGATGAAAGCCTTTGGCTCGACCCTGGTGTGCAGCGGCCACGACGGCGGCGATAGCGTCCACTTCTCGCACAAAGACGACAGCGACAAAAAGCTGACCTGCTCGGACACCCACGGCGACGGCTGGGAGATCAAGACCGGCACCAGCGACGATGAACATCTGGTGTCGATCGAGCCGCACGGCTCGGGCACGCGCTTCGGCACGGTCCTGGTGCAGACGCACGGGAAGCAGGACACGCTATAAGGCGGCAGTTGGCATTTGGCAGTTGGTAACGGGCGCTGGCATTTAGCACTTGGCGTTTGGCAATTTCGGGATTGGCAAGATTTGAAGGGGCGCAGCTTTAGCTACGCCGTAGAATGTCCTTTATTTTTGGCATCCCGAACCGGCTTCAGCCGGTGAGGGATCTGCTTTTGTCCCGCAGCATCGGCCACACCTCGCGCAGGTTCCACTCCGGAATCGCGCCTGCGCGGCTGGCTACCAGGGCGCCCACAGCATTGGCGAACCTACCACATTGTCGGACATCCCATCCCTGGTCCAGTCCATGCAGCAGCGCCGCGGCGAAGGCGTCGCCCGCGCCCACCGTGTCGGCCACCTGCACCTTGCAGCCGGGCACCTCCACGTAGCCGTCGTCTTTGTAGATCGCACAACCGCGCTCGCCGACAGTAACGCAGATGGTTTTACAGCGGTACTGATCGCTCCAGCGCTGGCAGAAATGCTTCACCGTGCCTTCATGGCCGTCGGTGTTCAGCGAAGCGTCCAGGAACTCAGCCTCGCCGTCGCTCAGCTTGATGACGTTAGCCTGCGCCGCCAGCTGCTCCACGGTCGACAGGTTCCAGTTGCCGTCGCGCAGGTTGACATCGTAGAAGCGCTTGGCCGAGGGGACTGCCTCCAGGAGCTTCAGAGTCGAGCTCAACGCCCCGCTGGCCATGTGGTAGAGCGTGCCAAAGTAGATCCAGTGCGGCCGAATTTCGCCCAGGCGTTGCAGTTGGTCTGGCGTCAGACTGACGAAATCGTAGGCCGCGGGACGCACGATGCGGAACATGGGCTTGCCTTCGCCATCGAGCTCAACCTGGGCAGTGCCGGTATTCTTGCCCGGCAGCACCGGCACGAATTCGGTGGAGATCATGCGCTGCCGAAGCTGGTCCAGGGCGCGGAGGCCGCGCTCGTCGTCGCCCACGGCGCTGACCAGAAACACCTCATGACCAAGCTGTTGGGCGTGCGCAGCGAAGTTCAGCGGAGCCCCGCCCAGGTACTCGGCTTCGCCGATCACGTCCCACAAAATTTCTCCCACACTCACGATGCGCACGGCTGCCAGCCTCCCTGGTGATCTCCCTATCCTATCGTGTAGTCAAGCCTGAATTGCGGTGGAAAACCTTAGTTCCTCCCGAAACCGGCCTGATTCCCATAGCACTCATGAGCCGAGGCAGCACCACGACTGCGAGGTTGCATTCGGCTGGATTTCCGCTATGATTGCCCACGCGCCGCTATGAAACTATCTTTCCAACGAGAGCGTAATGCCTGTGCCCGCAGGGCCCAGCCGCGCCGAATTTCCCGCGTTGTTGGGAGCCGACATCGCCGGCATGTGCCACGGCAAGCGCGTCGGCGGCGACCTCTATCACTTCCTGCGCGCCAATCGATGCCGGGTGATTTTCGGCCTGCTCGATGTCGCCGGAATTCACGAAGAGAATCACGGTATCGTCGAGGCGGCGCGGCAGACCTTTCAGCAACTGGGGCGCGAGCGGTTCGAGCAGGAAGACATCAACGAGGCGGACACCATGATGGAGTTCTGCCTCGAGCTGAACCTGAGCATTCGCCGCGCCGCTGCCGGCGTTCGTTCCTGCGCTGCGTTTCTGGGCTGCTACAACGAAGAACTCGGTACCATCTGCTATTCCAACGCCGGACACACGCCAGGCCTGCTGCGCGATCCTTCGGGAATTACCGAGTTGCCGGCCACGGGATTGCCGCTGGGCTTGTTTTCCGCCTCAACCTACGAGGCGCCCACCGCCGCTCTGCAACACGGAGCGTCGCTGCTGCTGGTTTCGCGCGGCGTGGTGGAGGCAGCCTTCAAGAAGGAAGAGTTTGGCCTGGATCGGGTGAAGCAACACTTCCAAACCGCGCCGCCGGATAATGCCCGCGATATCGCCACCGTCATCCTCGGCGGAGTGCAGCAATTCGTACGCTCGTCGCCCGAGCAGAATGACATCACGGCATTGGCGCTGGTTCGGGCCGCCCAGGCCGCTCCCTTAGCAGTGGGTGCGTAACTATTTCCTCAGACAGCGATTTCGCAGCCGCGCTAGGCTACGGCCGTTCTTTCGGAGACCTACGGCACGACTTGAAGGCGTGCCCTGACCCGAGCCTGTGTGCGGCGATTTATAGGATAGGTTCTAGAACTCATTTGGCTCGGTTGACATCCCTTCAGGTGGCCTCGTTTGCTATAGATTTCCTGCCCGCGACAAACCCGTCCCGCCCCGCGGGACGACTCAGTTTAGCCCAGGACGAAGTCCTGGGTGGTCCTGTACCAAGACTCAAAGCCCCTTGCAGGGGCGATAGCGGCTAAACAGCTGCGGAAAAAGTCTCAACAGCAGATCGCTCGGCGGCTGAAGCCGCCGAGCGATGACCAAAATAAAGGACTTGCGACGGCGCAGCTAAAGCTGCGCCCCTTCAAAACGTTTCGAACCCACTTTTTCCGCAGCCTGTAAAGCCCTTCTTTTCGGAGGCTCCACCTACGCAACGACTTGAAGGCGTGCCCTGATACAAACCAGCAACGATTTGTGTAATGGTCCTTCCGGCTATCTCAACGTTGCGACTGGTCTTTAGTTTGTGGCTCTCGAAACCGCTGCAGGGCAAAACCGGTGAGATCGAGCGCCGAGGGCCTTCCCAGCGCCTGCAATGCCAGCGCTTCTCCCAGCGCGGCCGAGTGCTTGAACCCGTGGCCGGAGCAGGCAGAGGCGAACGTAATATTCTCCCGGCCGGGAAACTGGTCGACGATGAACTTCGCATCCGGGGTCACCGTGTACAGGCAAGTCGTGCTGCGCAGACATTGGCCGGACACATCGGGAAATCGCGGCGCGATATACTCGGTATACAGTCCCACAATGTCGGACTCGCTAACGGCTCGGGGAACGGCATCAGGATCGACCGTCGCCTCATACTGTTCGCTCGAAATCTTTATCCCGCCGCGGGGGCCATCGACAGCAGGGAATCCGTACATCATGTCGCGCGGCCGGTCGCCGGTGATCCAGATGAAGATGGGAAAGCGCTCGGGCGTATAGCGCTCAGGATTGCCGGCCAGCGCAAACCAGCACAGCATTTGCCGGTAGATATGGAAGAGGCCGGCGAGCTCCTCGCCCAGCAGCTTCGGGATCCAGGCGCCGGCGGTCACGATCACGTGTCCTACAGAGTAGGAGTTCTTGTCGGTTCTGACTTTGACGGAGCCATCGGCGAGTTGCGCCAGGTCCAGAACGATCTCGGAGGTCAAGACCTGCAGCGCCGCGCTGTCGCGCCAGATGGAGTTGGGTCTCGATGCAGGCTTCGGGACGCAGAAATCCCGCGCCAGGTTCAAAGTAGCCCACCTCATCGCCTCGCAACCGAAACTGGGGATAGCGATGCTGAATTTCCGCGGCGCTCAACACCTCATGCGCGATGCCGAACTCGCGGGCAGCGGCGATGGTGTCCTGCACAAAGGAACGTGGAGCCGTGATGGCTGCCGGGCGTGCCGGCCGAGGCCAGAACCAGGCCGCCGTTGCGGACCATCAGGCTGCGGCCGGTGGCGGCTTCCAGTTCTTCCCAGATCTGATGGGAGCGCAAGACCAGAGGAACGAAATCGCGGCCTTCGCCGATGGCCTGACGAGTGATGCGCGTGTCCCCGTGCGACGAGCCCTGGTCATGCGGCGGAACGAAGCGATCGATGCCGATGACGCGCGCGCCCAGCCTGGCGCATTGGTAGAGGGCCGCGCTGCCCACAGCTCCCAGGCCGACCACCAGAACATCTGCGACCGAGGTCATGGGGAAATGATAGAGCAACGGCCGCAGTTCGCACTGGGCAATTTGGCAGTTAGCATTTGGCAAAACCAGTGTCGCCGGACCGCAATCGTTGTTCCCACCCTTTCGCAAAGGAGGCGAAAGGATGGGGCACCCGCCGATTTTCGTGGGGAGGAGGACCGCAGGTCCCTCGGCTCCGCTCGGGATGACAAGGTCAGAGCTAGGAGCTAACTAAGAATTGCCATTTGCTAGCTGACTCATCTCATAAATCGCCACTGGGCTGTACAACGCTACGACTTCGGTTCGTATCAGGGCACGATCTTCAGTCGTGCCGACTAAGTCGCAGTTAAAGGTGAGGGCTTTAGCCCCTGCAAATTAATGCTTGGCAGGGGCTAAAGCCCTGAAATATATTTTCCACCGTCGGCACGTCTAAAGACGTGCCCTGATACAAGGCGGTTTATCAGATAGCCTCTAGCTTATAGTTGATAGCTTCTAGTTGCTAGCCTCTAGCTGCCAGTTGATAGGTTTTAATTGCCAATTGCCAATTACTAGTTACTAGAACCTATCTCATAAATCGCAGACGATGGGTTTGTGTCAGGGCACGTCTTCAGACGTGCCGTAAAGTGGCCCACCGTGGCTTGGGCTTTAGCCCTGAGGGCCATTTTTGCAGGGGCTGAAGCCCGGAGCTTAATAGCGTATCGTTCGGCCCGACTAAAGTCGGGCCCTGACACAATCTCAAAGCGATTTATGAGATGGCTTCTAGTTACTAGTTACTAGTTACTAGTTGCTAGATACCGCCTCACTGTTGTATCGCCTGGATCGCCTTGGGATGCACTTGCTCGTTCTGGATTTGCGAGGCGTCCCAGCCTCCGCCCAGAGCTTTCACCAGATACACCTCGGTGACCATTTGCTGGCCGAGCAACTGCGTTTCCAGCCGTTGATTGCTGAGCAGCGTCGACTGCGCGGTGATCACGTCGAGGTAGCTGGTCACGCCGCCGACGTAGCGATTGTTGGCAATTTCCAAGGCCCGTCGCGCGTCCGACACTGCCGCATCCTGGGTGTGCGTGGCGTCGGCTAGTTCGTTCAGCCCGGTCAGGCCGTCTTCCACTTGCTGAAAAGCGACCAGCACCGCCTCGCGATAGTTGGCCACCGACTCATCGTAGGTGTGCTTGGTATACGCCAGGTTGGCGCGGTTGCGGCCGCCATTGAATACGGGCTGCAGCAGATCGCCGCCCAGCGCCCAGATGGCGTTGGGCGAGGTGAGCAGGTTGGTGATGCTGGTGCTCTGGTAGCCACCGCTTCCGGTAAGCGTCAGCTGCGGATAGAAAGCGGCCGTGGCCACGCCTACCTCGGCATTCTCATAAGCCATCTGGCGCTCGGCGGTGGCGATGTCGGGACGCCGTTCCAGCAGGTCGGAAGGCACGCCCAGCGGCACCGGGACAGGCTTGGCGTTCAGCGGCCGCACCGGCACGCTGAAGGTAGCGGCGGGATTACCGGTCAGCACCGCGATGGCGTGTTCATACTGTTCGCGCTGCTGCTTGACCAGGAAAGCTGGGTTACCGTGGAATCCAGCAAGGTCTGCTGCTGCGCCAAGTCGAGGCCGGAAGCGACGCCGCCGTTATGCCGGTTAATCACCAGTTCCAAACCCTTCTGCTGAATGTTGACCGACTCCTGCACCACCTGGGTTTCGGCATCCAGCTCGCGCAGGCTGAAATAATCGGCGGCCAGCTCCGAGGTCAGCACCAGATTCACGTTGTACATGTCGGCTGCGGTGGATTGCAGGTTGGCATTCGAGGCCTGCATGCTGCGCCGCACTTTGCCAAACAGGTCAGGCTCGTAGTTGATGAAGAACGGAATCTCGTAAGTGCTTTGGGTCAGCGGCCGATTGCCGGTCGTCAGCACTTCCGGACGGTGGGCAGCATAACGGGTGCGAGTGGCATTGGGATCGACATTGCCGGTGGGAAAAAATCCGGCCGAGGTCACCCGGGCCAGCGAGCGCGCTTCTTCCAGCCGATCTTTGGCCGCCAGCAGCGACTGATTGGCGTTGAGCAGTTGCTGCTCGTAGTTGTTCAACTCGGCGTCGTTGAAGACTTCCCACCACGCGCCTTTGGGAATCGCGTCTTTGGGAGCGGCCTGGCGCCACGGCGGCTCGGTCTTGTAGGCAGCCGGAGCCTGGGCCGGAATAGCCTGCGCCGGAGGACGCTGATAGTTCGGGCCCACCATACATCCGGCCAGCATTCCCGCAGCCACGATCGCGGCCGCCAGAGTCAGCCGCTTCATGACTTCTGACCTTCCGCCGGAGCCGCAATATTCACTTTCTGTCCGTCTTCGATGGAGTCGGAGGGATTGACGATGATCCGATCGTTCACATCCACGCCGCCGCACAATTTCCAGCGTAGTGCCGTAGTCGCGGCCGATGGTGATGTGGCGCAACTCCACCTTGCCGTCACTGCCCACTACCGCAACCTGCGCACCTTCCTTGCGGAACAACATGGCGTTCACCGGCACGGTAACTTTTTTCGCGTCAATTTTGGGCTTGAAGTGAATCTCGCCGAAGGAGCCGGGCAGCAGCTTGCCGTCGGGATTGGGAACATCGACTTCCGTCAGCAAGGTGCGAGTGGTGACGTCGATGGCATCGGCGGTGCGCGCCACCGTGGCCTTGAACTTCTGTCCGGGAAATTCCTGCAAAGTGATGACCGCGTCCAGTCCCACATAAATCGCCGGAGCATAAGCCTGGGGCACGGAAACATAGACGCGCAAAGGATCGGTGCGCGCGATATCGAACAGCTCGCGGCCGGCCGCTCCGGCGTTACCGGCATTGATCAGCGCTCCCGGATCGACGGTGCGCCGGGTGATCACGCCCTCAAAGGGAGCGTAGACATGCTTGAACCCTTCCAGCTCTTCCAGCCGCTTGACGTTGGCGTCGGCGGCGGCCAGATTGGCCATGGCCTGCTCGTAGCCGCTGCTTTGCGTATCGGCTTCCTGCTGCGATACGGAGTCGGTCTTGCGCAGCGCCTGATAGCGGTCGGCATTGATCTTGGCCAGATCCATGGCAGCTACCACCTGTTGCCGCGCCGCCCGCGCCTGCATCAGCTCCTGATCGACTTCGGGCGTGTCGATATCGGCCAGCAGCTCGCCCTGCTTGACGTGGCTGCCAATGTCTTTGTACCAGCGCAGAAGATATCCGTTGGTGCGAGCGTAAATCGGCGACTCGACATAAGCCTGCAAGGTACCGGGAAGCACCAGTTCCTCGTCCGGGTCCTCCGCCGTGGGATGGACCACGGCGACCGTGGGCACGGCGTTAATCTGGGTGGTGTCGGCCAGCACCTGGCTGTCGTGAAACCGCATCAGCACGGCGGCAGCACCGGCAGCCAGCAGCACCAGCAGCACTGCGCCAATAAACATCAAGGCCTTGCGCGGCGCCGCCGGCGCCAGCTTGGGCGGAGGCGTAATCTCCGGGGGAGCCTGCTCGGTTGTCCCCACGCTCGCGGCGGGGTCGCTCGCCCGTGTCCGCTGCTCGCCGTCGGCTGAACCGGCTGTAGAAGCTGCCGGTTTCTCTTCGGCCGAATTGTGCTGCGCTTCCATGATGGTTGTATCCGTCTCCAATTATGACTCCCGCGCGGCTTGTTTGGCTTCGCGCCTGCCGTGAATAATTGCAAAAACCGTAGGCACGAAGAACAGGGTGGCGACTGTGGCAAACAGCAGTCCGCCAATAACCGCGCGGCCCAGAGGCGCGTTCTGCTCGCCGCCTTCGCCGATGCCCAGCGACATGGGCAACATGCCGATAATCATGGCCAGCGCGGTCATCAGCACCGGGCGCATACGGGTGTAGCCGGCTTCCAGCGCCGCCTGCGCCGAGGGAATGCCGGCCCGCATGCGATCGCGGGCAAACGACACCATCAGGATGGAGTTGGCCGTGGCCACGCCCATGCACATCACCGCGCCGGTCAGCGAGGGCACGTTCAGCGTGGTGCGGGTGAGCAACAGAATCCAGCAGATGCCGGCCAGCGCTCCGGGCAGGGCCGTGATGATGATGAAAGGATCGAGCCAGGACTGGAAGTTCACCACGATCAGGAAGTAGACCAGCACGATGGCCATCGCCAGTCCGATGCCCAGGCCGATGAACGAACTGGTCATGGTCACCACCTGGCCGCGAATGACCAGCTGCGTGCCTCGCGGCAGATGCTTGCGAAAGGGCTCCAGCACCTTGTTAATGTCGCGCGCCACGCCGCCCAGATCGCGGTCCTGGGTGCTGGCGTACACATCGATCACCGGCAGCACGTTGTAGTGCGAGACCACGGCCGGCCGGGTCACCGGCGTCACTTGCACCAGGTTGCTCAGCACCTGCGGACTCGGCGTGGCCGGATCGTTGACCGGCGTGTTCATCAAGTCCTGCAATGACGTGACGCGATATTGCGGCGACTGCACCGCGACCTGGTAGCTGACGCCGTTATGCGGATTCAGCCAGAAGTTCGGCGCGGTCTGGAAGCTGCCGCTAAGCGACACCAGCACGCTCTGGGCAACATCGCGGGCGTTCATGCCCACCTGCGTGTCGCGGGTACGCTCGATGTCCATGTGCAGGGTGGGCAGATCCAACATCTGCTGCACGTGCACGTCGGCAGTGCCCGGCACGTCGCGCACGCGGTTGGAAATCTGCTGCGCGATGAAGTAATTGTCGGTCATGTCGGGCCCAGTGAGTTGAATGTCGATGGGCGCGGGCAGGCCGAAGTTCAGAATCTGGGTCACGATGTCGGCCGGCTGGAAAAAGAACTCGACGCCGGGGAATTGCCGGGGCAAGTCCTCGCGCAGCCGCCGCATATAGCCCGCGGTGGGATGGTGGTGCTCCGCATTCAGGCCCACCAGAATCTCAGCGTCGCTGGTTCCGATCACGCCTGAGTTGCTATACGACAGATTGATGCCGGAGTAGGGCAGACCGATGTTATCCAGAATTGTGACCAGCTCGTTTTTCGGGATCTGCTGCCGCAGATACTGTTCGATCTGGTCACACAGCTTGGCCGTTTCCTCCACCCGCAAGCCGGCGCGAGCGCGCACATGCAAGCGCATCAAGCCGGCGTCGACGCTGGGAAAGAAATCCTGTCCCAGAAAGAATACCCAGCCCAGGGAAAGCACGCAGAAGGTAATGAAGCCGAGGGCGAAAACCTTGCGATGCTCCAGCGTGGTTTCCAGCAACTGGAAATAACCGTTGCGAAAGCGTTCGAAGCCGCGCTCAAAGCCGCGCTGGAAGCGGCCGAAAATCGTCTTGGGACCGGCTGCGCGATGCTCGTGTCCCCGCATGATGTACATCACCAGCGTCGGGATCAAGGTTCGCGACAGGAAATAGGAAGCCAGCATGGCGAAGCACACCGCTTCGGCCAGCGGCACAAACAGGTAGCGCGCCACGCCGGTCAGGAAGAACATGGGCACGAACACGATGCAGATCGACAAGGTCGATACGAACGCCGGCACCGCAATCTGCTGCGCGCCATCCAGAATCGCCTGCTTCATCTCCTTGCCCTGAGCAAGGTTGCGCTCGATGTTCTCGATTTCCACCGTGGCATCGTCCACCAGGATGCCGACCGCCAGCGCCAGTCCGCCCAGGGTCATGATGTTGATGGTCTCGCCCAGCGCGCTCAGCAGCAGCACGGAAACGAAGATGGACAGCGGAATCGAAATCGAGATGACGATGGTCGGGCGCCAGTCGCCGAGGAAGAGCAGAATCATGACCGCGGTCAGCGCGGCCGCGGTCAGGCCTTCGCGCAACACGCCATCAATGGAGGCGCGCACAAACAGCGACTGATCGAACAGCGGTTTCACGGTAACGCCCGGCGGCAGAGTCTGCAGCGCGATGGGCACCATGTTCTTCACTGCCTGCACGATGGTGATGGTCGACGCCGAGCCGGTTTTGTAAATCGACATCAGCACGCCGCGCACGCCGTCCTGGCGCACGATGTTGGTTTGCGGCGCGAAGCCATCGCGCACATGGGCCACTTCGCGCAGGTAAATCGTCGAGCCGTTCTGGGTCTTGACCGGCAGGTTGTTCAGCTCGGCGATGGTTTGCGGAGCGCGTGTTCATCTCCACCTGGTATTCCAGCGACCCGATTTTCGCGGTGCCCGAGGGAGTGATAACGTTCTGCGCGTTTACCGCGTTGACGATGTCGCTGGGCGACAGGCCGTGCGATTCCAGTTCCGGCATGTCCAGATCCACCTGCACCTGGCGGATCTTGCCGCCGTAGGGATAGGGCGTCGCCGCTCCCGGCACGGTGGCTAGCTGGCTGCGAAGGAAGTTCTGCCCCAGATCGAACAGTTCCTGCTCGGGCATGGTCTTGCTGCTGATGCCCAGCTGCACGATCGGGGTGGAGGAAGCCGAGTACTGGATGACCAGGGGCGGAAACGTGCCCGGCGGCAAGCTGCGCACCGAGGTCTGCACGATCGCGGTGACCTGGGCCAGCGCGGTCTGGATGTTGGCGTTCGGCTGAAAGAAGACCTTGATGACGCCGACGCCGTTCACCGATTGCGACTCGATGTGCTCGATGTCGTTGACCGTCACCGTCATGCCGCGTTCGGAGTTGGTGATGATGCGGTCGGCCATGTCGGCAGGAGCGAAGCCGGTGAAATTCCAGACCACGCTAATGACGGGGATATTGATGTCGGGAAAAATATCGACCGGGGTACGCAGGATGACCAGCGGCATCAACAGAATGATGACCAGGGCCATGACCACGAAGGTATAAGGGCGCCGCAGCGCTAAGGCAACAATCCACATCGGTCGGGCAAAACTCCCAGTGAAACCGGATGAAGGCGACTACCAATTGCAATTCGTAGGAAGTGCAGTAGCTATGATACGATACGTCACGTATTGGATTCAATGCGTTCGGCTCCGGTCACCCAAGAAATGGCATCTTCCAGACAAAAGCAGGCGAGTGAGCAGAACGGCGGCAAACGGCGTCCTGGCCGGCCGCGCTGCGAACACTCCCATCAGGCGATTCTGCGCAGCACCCTGAAGCTGCTGCAGCGCACCGGCTTCAGCGATCTCACCATCGAGGCCATCGCCGCCGATGCCGGCGTGGGCAAAGCTACGGTGTATCGCTGGTGGCCCAACAAAGGCGCGCTGGTGGTCGATGCCTTCGCCTCGGTTACCACGGACGAACTGCATTTTCCCGATCGCGGCTCGGTGTACGAAGATGTAAGCCTGCAGATGAGCCAGTGGCTGGGGGTGTTGCGTTCCCCGCGTGGTCGCATCGTAGCTGCCGTCATTGCCGGCGGTCAGTCGGATGCCGACCTGATCGAAGCCTTTCGCGCCCGCTTTCTGCGGCCCCGCCGGCAGGAGGCTTACCAGACGCTGTGGCGGGGAATCGAACGCGGCGAACTGCCCGGCGACATCGATCTTGACCTGGTGCTCGACATTCTCTACGGCGCCATCTACATGCGCTTCCTGATTCGTCACGGCGACTTGAGCGACCGCTACGTCAACGAAGTATGCCGCCTGGTGCTGGACGGGGCAGCCGGCGATGGACCCGCCCCGCGCGGCCGCAAGTCGCATCTAGCCCGTGCCAACGGGCGCAAGCTATCCAGCGCCGCGCGGAATTAGAACCTATCTTGTCTGTGGTGGAATTTGCTGTGGTGGAATTTGCCGCGGTGGAATTTGCCGCGGTGGGAACTGCCTCGGTGGAAGCGCCGGGCTTCAGCCCGGCGAAATCAAACCCTCTCAGAAACGGCTTCACAGTTTGCTGAAAAACTCGGCCTAAGGCGGTTTTGAAGGGGCGTAGCTTTAGCTACGCCGTAGCAAGTCCTTTATATTTGTCATCCCTTACCGACTTTAGTCGGTGAGGGATCTACTTTTTCCGAGTTTTTCGTGCCCCTGGGGCTGGAGAGTCCGTGCGAAGAACCAAATTTTGAATTTGCGAGTGGAATAGATTGACCGAAAATCCCGCCCGTAAGGGCGACTCAGTTTAGCCCAGGACGGAGCCGCAGGCGCAGTCCTGGGTAGACTGAAAAATTGATCGGAGTCCCGTAGGGACGGCAGCCTTTCTCCCCGGGACTTCATCGACGCTGCGGAACCGCAGATCCCTCGGCTCGGACTGAAGTCCTCACTCGGGATGACAAAGGAGAAGGGTTGAAGCGCGCGGCTTTGCTGCGCTCTCGCGGACACTCTTCCCTGCGGTCACACGCTAGCCACCGACCCGCCATCCACCCGCAAATTCGTTCCGGTAATGAACGAGGCTGCCTCCGACGCCAGATACACCACCGCCGACGCTACCTCTTCGCTCTCGCCCGGCCGCTTCAATTCGATGTGCGGACGGTTCTTCGCCAAAAACTGCGCCGTCACCTCTTCCCGACTGATGCCTTGCTCCTTCGCCATCTTCTGCAACAGGTCTGCCACCAGCGGTGTCATGATGAACGCCGGAGAAACCGTGTTCACCAGAATTCCATCGCCGGCATAAGCCTTCGACAAGCTCTTGGTCAGGCTGTTCATCGCCGCCTTGGACGCGTTGTAGTGAGGCATGAAGGCATCGGGCTGCGTCCCCGACTCGCTGGAGATGTTGAGGATGCGTCCCCACTTTTGCCGCCGCATGAAGGGCAGAACCGCGCGTGTAGCCCGCACCGCCGACATCAGGTTGAGATTCAGAATGTCGAGCCAGTCCTGGTCGGTGAGCTCGTCGAAGCCGGCAAACTCGCCGACCCCTCCCGCGTTGTTGACCAGCACATGAATGGTGCTCCAGCGCTTGCCAACCTCGTCCACCAGGCGGCGAATGTCGTCGGCCTGCGTCATGTCGGCAGCGATGCTGATCACTTCCGCGCCGGTGCTCTTGCCGATCTCCTGCGCCGCCCGCTGCAATTCTTCCTGACCGCGGGCGCTGATGGCCACGCGCGATCCCTCCGCCGCAAATGCCTGCGCGATGGCTTTGCCGATCCCTTTGCTCGCGCCCGTCACCAGCACAACCTTGTTCTTCAGTCCTAGCTCCATGAGTCGCGTCTCTCCTCGAGAATAAGATTCAGCTGCCATGGAGAAAGGTTCGGACGAACGCCGGCGCAAGAAGATTGGCGCTGGGAAGACGACGTTTGCTGAGGGGCTGAATGCTGAGGGCTAGCCACCAACAACTGACAACTGACAACTGTTCTAATCCAGCCTGACCAGAAACACGCCACCTTCTTTGACGTGGGTCTTGCTGGCGACTTCTTCGGCCATGCGCTTGTCGTCGCCTTCGGGGCGGATGCGCACCCAATCGCCGGTCGGCCCGGTGAATTGAATCACGTTCGCGGTCTGATAGCGGTCTTGCAATTTTTCTTTCAGCTTGCGCGCTTCACTCTCGCTGTGGAAGGCGCCAATCTGGACGCACCAACGGCCGCCTTGCAGGATGGGCGCAGGCGCCGACAGCACTTCCAGTTTCACCTCGGCCGTGCCCGGCTGCCACACGTCGACCGCCTTGGCCGCGGCCAGCGACAGATCGACGATGCGGTCTTCCACGAACGGCCCGCGATCGGTGATGCGCACCATGACCACGTGTCCGGTGGTGAGGTTGGTGACCCGCACCATGGAATTCAGCGGCAAGGTGCGATGCGCCGCGGTCAGGGCGTTCTGGTCGTAGATCTCGCCGTTAGCGCCGCGCCGGCGGTTGTACGGCGGCCCGTACCAGCTGGCCAGTCCGGTTTCAACGTAAATAGGTTTGGCGTTGTGTGGAGGGACGGGCGGCGGTTGGGTGGTCGCAGTTTCCGCGGGTGCGGGCGCGGGCGTGATGGTGGGCGGAGGCGGAACCGGATGGCTGCGCGCGGTCTTATGTCCCCCGCAGGCCGAGAGCAACAACATAAACACTGCAACTATGGCAAGCAGTGTAGGCTGCCGGATCGCGGCTTGAAAGGGCACGCCTTCAGGCGTGCCGCAGAGGCGCGGGAAGGAGCCTGGCTTTAGCCCGGGAGGTAAATCGGCGTTCGCGGCCATCGTGCCGATCGCTACGGCTTGTTCCGTTTGCCGGATTGCGACTTGAAAGGGCACGCCTTCAGGCGTGCCGTCCATCGCGGAAAAAACACCGGGCTTTAGCCCTTGAGGTAAATCCCCATTGGGCGCGCCGGTGTTTAACCCTTCCGTTTGCTCGAGTCCATGTGATCGGCGGCCTGGGCCAGCTTCTCGCTGGCAATGCGCAGGGCTGTGGTCGAGTGCTCGCGAATCGCCGGCACCAGTTCGTCGTTGATGTACTTGATCAGCAGCTGGGTTTCCTCCTCGATGCGTTGCGAGGCGTCGCCCAGCACGTTGTCGAGCCGCTCCCCGGCCGTCTGGAAGGGACGACGGGCGTTCTTGTTCTGCTCGTTCACAACTAGCCACCTTGGTGAGTAGCGGAAAATCGTCAGGCACAAAGATTATGGGATGAACGGCGGCGACCGGTCAATTGGCGAGGGTGGTGCGGGGGAAGGCGGCACTTGGCAGTTGGCATTTAGCATTTGGCTGTTGGCCATCGGCCATCAGCCGATCAGTCCCTCTGATTTGTCACTTCCGCTTCTCTTGATTTGTCATCCCGAGCGGAGCGCAGCGCAGCCGAGGGACCTGCGGTCCGCCGGCAGCGGTACGGTCGCCCGCGGCAGAATCAATTGAACGTCCGCGCATTAGCTGACAGCTGACAGCCGACGGCTGATAGCTGACACCTCGCCGCTGCTGTAGAATTTTCTTATCCCTATGCCCACACGCAAGCTTTCCGGCTCCGAAGTCCGCTCCACCTTTTTGCGCTATTTCGAGCAGCACGGCCACAAGATCGTCCACTCCTCCTCGCTGGTTCCGGCCAACGATCCCACGCTGCTGTTCACCAACGCCGGCATGAACCAGTTCAAAGATGTCTTCCTCGGCATCGAGAAGCGCGACTACAACGCGCGCCACCTCGTCGCAGAAATGCGTGCGCGCCGGCGGCAAGCACAACGACCTGGAGAACGTAGGCTTCACCAATCGCCACCACACCTTCTTCGAGATGCTGGGCAACTTCAGCTTTGGCGACTACTTCAAGAAAGACGCCATCGCCTACGCGTGGGAGCTGGTCACCTCGCCCGAGTGGTACGGCATCCCCAAGGACAAGCTCTACGTGACCATCTTCAAGGGCGAGCAGGGCATCGCGCGCGACGACGAGGCCTACGACCACTGGCGCGCGACTTTAGAAAAAGATGGCGTCCCGCTGGCTCGCATTTACGAGATGGGCATGAAGGACAACTTCTGGCAGATGGGCGACACCGGACCCTGCGGCCCTTGCAGCGAGATCCATTACGACATGGGAGTCGCGGCCAGCGATGCCGGACACACTGACTGCGAATTCGGCTGCGAGTGCGGACGCTACGTCGAGATCTGGAACCTGGTGTTCATGCAGTTCGATCGGCAGCCCGACGGGGAGATGCGGCCGCTGCCCAAGCCGTCGATCGACACCGGCGCGGGACTGGAGCGCGTGACGGCGGTGCTGCAAGGCGTGATCTCAAACTACGAGACGGATCTGTTTGTGCCGCTGATTCAGCGGGCGGCGGAGTTGACGGGAACGCCGCTTGACGCCGAGAAAAAAAAGGAAGACGTGGAGCAGGCCCACAAGCAGGCGGCATCGCTGCGTGTGATCGCTGACCACGCGCGCGCGTCAACCTTTCTCATATCTGACGGTGTGGTACCGGCAAACGAGGGGCGCGGCTATGTGCTGCGCAAGATCATTCGTCGCGCGATCAGGCATGGACGTTTGTTGGGACAGGAGAAGCCGTTTCTGTTCGAAATGGTGTTCGCGGTGCGTGATTTGATGAAGGATGCGTATCCCGAGATCGTAGAAACTGCGAATCGCGTGTCGGAGACGATCAAAGGTGAAGAGACGAGGTTTGCGCATACGCTGGATATCGGACTCCAAACCCTGGAAGATGACATCATCCTTGAAGTTCTATCGGCGTTCCGAGGCGAGAAATCTCAGCACCTGAACTTAGCGATGACCGAGGGGGCACGCAAAGCAGAAATTCCCGCCTTGAATAACATGCTTTCTGATCTCAAAGATCGCGGCGTCGCGGTGCAGTTCTCGGGTTCAAGGGCATTTAAGCTTTACGATACGTTCGGCCTTCCCCGCGATTTCATTGAAGATGCGTGTCGTGATCAAGGCATCATTTTTGATTCCGCCGGTTTCGACGCCGCCATGGACGAGCAGCGCAAGCGCGCGCAGGCTTCCTGGAAGGGCGGCTCGAAAGCCACGGCATCCCCGCTTATCAGTCGCTGCCGCGACCGAGTCTTCGAGGGCTATCACAAGACGCTCACGACCGGCGCGGAAGTCCTAGCTATCATCAAGAGTGGCAAGCCCACCGTCGTGACAAGTGGATCTGACACATTCCAGGCGATGGGCGGGCGCATGGGATCAGGAGAAGTTGGGACCGGCGTTCACGAGTTGAAGCCCGGCGAGCGCGGCGAGATCGTGCTCGATCAAACGCCGTTCTACGCCGATGCCGGCGGACAGGTCGGCGACGTGGGCTGGCTCTACGGCGAAGATCACAACACCATCGTCGCCGAGGTCGAAGGCGCGACCTATCCGGTGCAGGGCGTGCGCGCGCATCGCGTCGTCGCCAAGCAGACGATTCACGTGGGCGACAAAGTCGACGCCATGGTCAACGACGAAGTTCGCCGCTCGACCATGCGCAACCATACCGGCACGCACCTGCTGCACGCCGCGCTGCGCGAGGTGCTGGGCAAGCATGTGAAGCAGGCGGGCTCGCTGGTCGATCCCGGCCACCTGCGCTTCGACTTCTCGCACTTTGCCTCGCTCGACGACGAGGAGTTGCAGGACATCGAAGACCTCGCCAACAAGGAAGTGCTGCGCAACGATCGCGTCGAGGTCATCGAGGACGTGCCCATCGATGTCGCGGTGAACGAGTATCACGCCATGGCGCTGTTCGGCGAGAAGTATGGCGACCGCGTGCGCGTCATCCGCATCGGCGACTTCTCCACCGAGCTGTGCGGCGGCACGCATACCGGCGCGACCGGCGAGATCGGGCTGATCAAAATTCTGAAAGAGGGCAGCGTCTCCAGTGGCGTGCGGCGGCTGGAAGCGGTGACCGGCGAAGGCTCGCTGCGCCACTTCCGCAAAGATCATCAGCTGGAGAATGTGGTGGCGACGCTGGTACGCGGCGGCGACGATCAGTCTCCCGCCGAGGCGCTGAAGCATGAGCTGGAACGCCGCGAAGAAGAGCTGAAGAAGCTGCGCAAGGAGCTGGAGCAGGCGCGCATGAAGTCGGCTGCGTCGTCGGTATCGTCGGCGACGGAGAATGTGCGCGAGGTGAAAGGCGTGAAAGTGCTGGCCACGCGCGCCGACAACCTGGAGCGGACGCAGCTGCGCACGCTGGTCGATAACCTGCGCAATAAGCTGGGTTCGGGCGTGGTGGTGATGGGCTCGGTGAGCGACGGTCGCGTCGCGCTGATTGTCGGCGTCACTAAGGACCTGACCTCACGCGTGCAGGCGGGAAAAATCATTGCCGAGGTGGCGAAGAAGGTTGGCGGCTCGGGCGGCGGGCGTCCTGACATGGCCGAGGCCGGCGGAAAAGATCCCGGCGCGCTGGATGCGGCGCTGGCCGACAGCTATGGCGTGGTGGAAGGGTTGCTGCAGTAACGGCAGCAGTTGGCAGTTAGCACTTGGCAGTTGGCAGTGGCGTTGAAACATTTGGGCAAGCGGCATCGCTTCGGCGGTGTCGTTTTTTCTGTCCCCGTGGATAAGGTTGCGGGGTAGAGACACTCGGCGCCGCAACCATCTCCACGATTTGTCATCCCGAGCGGAGCCGAGGGATCTGCGGCCCGGCGTCGTGCTGCAAAATGCATGCGGAGCCTCCGCTTGTTCCGGGAAAGAGCTTTGCGGTGGCAGATTCCTGCCGCTGCCGGCGAACCACAGGTCCCTCGGCTGCGCTCGGGATGACAAGACGGGGAGCCTGTCGCGGTGGAAGTGTCCTGGCCGCTGTCGGCGAACCGCAGGTCCCTCGGCTGCGCTCGGGATGACAATTGAAAACGTGGAAGCCGCTCGGGATGACAAGACGACGGATTGTTGCGGTGGAAATGTTTGTGCCGCTGCCGGCGAACAGCAGGTCCCTCGGCTGCGCTCGGGATGACAATCAGGAAGGGGCACTGCTATGAATTGTTTTTGGCCGCAAGATGCGGGGTGACGGCCGGCGGCGAGGGACGGTAAATTGTTCCTCATGAGGGCGGAAAATCCGGGGCAAACCGCACAAATCCGGGGCGAAAAAGACTGCATCCGGCTATCCTTCATAACCCTCTAAGACCTATAAGGTGGTTAGCTATGGCGATAGGAGAAACGGCTTACGTGAATTCTGTCCGCGAGCAACTGGTGGCCGGGCGGGCGCGCCTGAGCGACGTGCTGGGCGAGAACCAGAGCGAGCAGATGCTGCGTCTGCTGGAAGAGGTGGACAGCGCCCTGCATCGCATCGATCACGGCTCCTACGGAGTGTGCGAGATTTGTCAGGGCACGGTGGACGAAGAGGTCATCCACGAGAATCCCCTGGCGCGAGTTTGTCTGGATTGTTTGACGCCCAAGCAGCAGCGCGCCCTGGAATACGATCTGGAGCTGGCGGCGCAAATTCAGAAGGGGCTGCTGCCCCCGTCCGACGTGGCTTTCGGCGGATGGGACATTCATTACCATTACCAGCCGGCCGGGGTGGTGGGCGGTGACTATTGCGACCTCATCACGGGAAATAACGGTGAGCTGTACTTCGTGATGGCCGACGTTTCCGGCAAGGGCGTGGCTGCGGCCATGCTGTCGTCGAATCTGCGGGCCGTGTTTCGCTCGCTGATTCCGGTGGGTCTGGAGACGGGCGAACTGGTTCGCCGCGCCAATCAGCTCTTCCGCCAGAGCGCGCTGCCTACGCAATACGCGACGCTGGTGTGCGGCAAGCAGACGCCGGATGGCGAGTTGGAGATCGTGAATGCGGGACATCTTCCCGCGTTGCTGACGGGCGCAGTCCGATACCCGGATGTTTGAGAGCACCAGCCAGCCGCTGGGCGTGTTTGACGGCCAGGAGTTCGCGGTTGATCAGGCCCGGCTTATCGCCGGGCGACATGCTGGTTCTGTACACCGATGGCATTTCCGAGGCGGAAAACGACGGCGGCGATGAATATGGCCTGCGAGCGCTGCAGACAACTGGTTGAGCAGTATCGGCTGGGCTGCCCGATGCAATTAGTGGGCGCTTGCAAAGATCATCTCGAGCGCTTCCGGGGCAGCCGCGAGCGCTTCGACGATGAGACCTTGCTGGCGATACAGTACGCTCCGGTGATGGGACAACTGATCGCATGAGGGACGCGCGTCGACTGAGCACGCGTCGTCCTCTCAGGAATAAAGGACTATCGGGACATGTTTGGCGTAGCGCTCAAAGTCACGGTCGGAAGTATAGATAGCCCAGCCTCGACGGAGCGCGACCGAGCACAACAGCATATCGACAGGAGTCACAGCAATGCCGTGGGCACGACAGGTATTGCTGATTTCTGCTGCGGTTTCGTAGTCCTCAACTTCGAGCCCGACGTTTGGAAATAACCGTAATTTAGACTGCAGCCGGGCAAATTGCTCCTGAGACCTTACACCCGACAGAATTTCCTGCCGGACCGCGCCCAACAAGCGTGCCCTGCCTTCTTCCACCAGATCTTTTAGCCTTTGCAGTTGGACAGGCTGATGGGCGGTAAGCCTGTGCGCTTGCCGGCGGAGGAGCAACGACCAAATCGAAGTGTCGACCAGCACAGTCATCCGCGCTTACGACGCCGTTCGGCTTTGTAGTCGTAGGCAGGATCGTAGTCAATGGTCCCGGCCAGCTTGAAAATCCCCATCTGCTTGCGCCGCTGGACATACTCCTGCAATGCCGCCGTTACTGCTTCTTTCTTGGTCTTATGTCCACCGATGTCGCGGGCTTCTTCGATCAGGCGGTCGTCCAAGGCGAGATTGGTTGCCATGAAACGCTCCTTCGATCTAATTATTACACAAATGACTGTGTGGGAAAATGTGTAGGGCGGAGCTGTCGCCGCAAATCAGTCACTCTCAGGAAGGGCAGCAGAGGACGCAGCTAGGCGGAAGGGCCTGAACGTTGGTGCCGAAGAAGGGACTCGAACCCCCACACCCTTGCGGGTACATGGACCTGAACCATGCGCGTCTGCCAATTCCGCCACTTCGGCACGGGTGGAAGCGAGTGCGAATGCAACTCGCCTTTGCAGCTGGCAAGGACACATTCTACAGGTGAACTCCCGCAGTTAGCAATTGCGTCTGGCCAAGTAGCGAACAAAATACATCTACGCCGCGCGGGTTGGCGATGGCGGCGAAGAATATCGTCTCTTCGCCGCTTCAATTTCTGAGAGTCCAGGCGCGACGCGTTTCCTGGCACACAGCTCGCACCCAACCGCCCGGCCTAGCAGGCGTTCAATTCGAAGGTGGTGGTGGTGTCGCGATCCCATTCCTCCCACAGAAAAGCGTCCTGGCGGTTGTCGGCGATCAGCCGCATGGCGTAGCGAACCTGATCTTCGTAGAGTTCGCAGAAGGCTCCGGTGCGATCCATCCCGCCATTCATCTCATGCGCCTCAGCCGGGCAGGGCGAGCCGCAGAAGTGGCGGACGGCGCAGCGACGGCAGGGGTCGATGTCTTCCACTTTGCGTCCGGTAACCAACTGGAAGGGCGGAGTCTTCAAGATGGCGTCGATTTCGTCGCGAAACAGATTGCCGCCGTTGAAAGCGGGCACGCCGATGAATTCGCTGCAAGGAAAAACGTCTCCCTTGGCCGAGACCGCGAAGAAGGAACGGCCGCCGCCGCAGGGCGAGATGTCGCACATCAGGCGGCGCGCTTGCGGGGCCAGAATCGCGATCAGGATATTGGCGAAATTGGCGACCACCAGACGGCGACCGGTTTCGCGGTACAGTTCTTCCGTCCGGTCTAACGCGGCCAGATAATGACGGCTGATATCTTCGTCGGCCGGTTTGATGTCGCGGGCTCCCTGCCGCGTGCAGCGCACCGGATTCAGCATGCAGGTGGTGACGCCGCGCTCGTGGAAGAATTCCACGGTGTCGACCAGTTGATGCAGGTTCTCGCCAGTCACGGTGCAAATGACGCTGTAGTTGGGATAGCCGCGCAGTTTCTCCATGGAGTGCACGACTTTGGCATAAATGCTGTGGCCGTCCCAGGTCTTGCGGGTGCGGGTGACGATTTCGTCGACCGCACAATCCAGCGACAGGCCGATGGCCACGCCGCGCTGCATCAGCACGTCGTACTGCTCATCGCTCAAGACGGTGCCGTTGCTCTGAACGCCGAAGCGGAAGTCATCGCCATAGCGATCGAAGGCCGCCAGCAAGGCATCCCAATTCAAGGTAGGTTCAGCACCGTGAAAAATGATTTGCGGTTTGTATCCGGCGGGCAAGGTGGAAAGGAAGTAGTGCTTTAGGATCTCCAGCGCCGAGAGCACTTCCTCGGCCGGCATGTGACGGCCGTCCTGGCGCAGGGTCTCCGGCAGGTAGCAATAGGAGCAGTTGAGATTGCAGCGTTCGGTGGGATTGAAGTACACCGCCGAAGGCGTCAGCGCAAAACGGAAGCGCTCCATCTCGGCGGCGAACTCGGCGGCCTTTTCGCGATACTGCTGCAGGAAGGGGCCGGGCGACAGAGCTTCGCCGAGTTTGTCTTTTTGGATCAGGGCCCAGAAGGCGGTGTCGGGGTCGACCAGTCCGAGGTAATCGTTGTGGCCAATGTCGAGCGGCTGCAGGGTATTGCCGTTCCCGGAGTTGAACTGCAAGCCGCGAGAAGAAACGCATCGGTCTCTGGCTTCGATGGTCATGGAAAAATCCTTTCTGTGATAATGCAAGGTCCGAGGCGGAGGCGCGGTTGCCGTCCGCCTCGGGGATAATGCCGTTTAGCGGCGGCAGTTACTTCTTCGCGTCCATCATGACGTAATGCGACAGACCGGTACCGTTAGGGTTGCAGCTCTTGCGCGTAGCGATGATGGGACGTTTCGCGTCGTTCTTCTTGGTCGTCTTCACGGAATCACCTCCTTCCCTAGGCAGTGGAATTCGCTCCGGCGGCGTATCCCGCCGGGACGACGGAGCTGGAACGAAGCGAACCCCGGCGTGGGCGCGGAATGCCGCAAGATTTATTGTGTTTGGAGGGGGTGTTGTTGCCCCAGAAATGGAAAACCCACATCCCCGTTTCCACGCGGAGATCATCGAGTTCGGGTTTCAGTCAGGTCTTCTGGCTCGTGAGTTCGGAAGGACTGCGCCTTCGGCGGCAACTTCCACCTTCCCCGGCATTTTCTGACGAGTGGTATCGAGGAAGCTGCCTTCTCACTTACAGCGGCGGGACCGCTCCGGTATCGCACCGGAATTCCCTGTTGCCTTTGGAGAGCAACCTGAAACCGATTGAGATTCGCAGCCAGTGTAGGAGCAGGTCGCAGGGAAGGCTAGGACGAAGATCACATCGCGATGTTCAGGCCCGATCGCTTCTAGCCGACGGCTTCGGCGGCTTCGGCAGCGCCTTGGGTGCCGTATTCCTTCAGCTTGTTATGCAGCGTCTTCAGACTGATGCCCAAAATTTCGGCGGCGCGAGTCTTGTTGTTGTTGGTCGCTTCCAGAGTTTTCAGAATCAGCAGGCGCTCAGCCTCGTCGACCGTGGTGCCGACTCCCAGGCGCACCGCATTGGCTTCCTGCACCGGAGCGCGGGGAACAACCTGGCCAAAGCCAGGCGGCAGATGGCGAGGCTCGACCAGCGCACTGTCGCAAACGATCACTGCCCGCTCCAACGTATTGCGCAGCTCGCGCACATTGCCAGGCCAGGCATAGGCCTGGAAGGCATGCATCACGGTTTCGCTGACGCCGCCCACGGTGCGATTGTGTTTTTCATTCATGTCGGCCAGCAAGGCCTGCACCAGAGCGGGCAAATCGTCTTTATGTTCGCGCAGCGGCGGCAGCTGAATGTTGAAAACGTTGAGGCGATAGAAAAGATCGTTGCGCAGGTACCCCTTGGCCACGGCATCTTCGGGAACCTTGTTGGTAGCGGCCAGCACGCGCACGTCGACCGAGGTTTCGCTCTTGCTGCCCAGGCGGCGCAGCTTGCGATCTTCCAGCACGCGCAGCAATTTCGCCTGGGTGCCGATGGGCATTTCGCCGATTTCGTCCAGCAGCAAGGTGCCGCCTTCCGCCAATTCAAAGCAGCCGGTGCGCCGCTCCAAAGCGCCGGTGAAAGCGCCTTTTTCGTGACCGAAGATTTCGCTTTCGATCAAGGTCTCGGGAATGGCGGCGCAGTTGATGGCGACAAACGGCTTGGCTTTGCGATTGCTCAGCGAGTGCACGGTGCGGGCCAGCAGTTCTTTGCCGGTACCGCTCTCGCCGGTGATGAGCACGCTGGCGGTGCTGGGCGCAACCATTTCGATCAGGCGAAACACTTCCTGCATGCGCTTGGAGGGACCGACCAGGGAGCCCAATACGCCGACATCGCGCAGCTTGCGGCGGCTGGCTTCCAACTCGCGTTCGGTGCCGCGCAGGCGCGAGGCATTTTGCAGGATGTTGCGCAGCCGGGTGGGATTCACCGGCTTCTCGATGAAATCGAAGGCGCCGCTTTTCATGGCGCTGACCGCGGCATCGACGCTGCCCTGGGCAGTGAGCAGGATCACGGCAATCGGCTGCGGCTGGGTAGCGATGCGCTCCAGCAGTTGCATGCCGTCCATACGCGGCATGCGCAAATCGGTGATGACGATTGCCGGACTCCAGAACTCGACCGTTTCCAGGCCTTCGACGCCGTCGCTGGCGGTCTCGGTTTCGTAGCCCCAAGCCCGCACCAGTTCGGCCAGGCCAGTTCGTTCGTTCTCTTCGTCCTCGACAATCAGAACTTTTTCTTGCGCCATGGAAGCTGAGTCTCTCGCGATGTGGGTACGGGCTTCGCGTCGTACCACGAAGCCGGCGAACGCCCAGTTAGATGCCAAGTAGCGGCGATACGTCAATCGGCGACCGGCGCTGTCTCAAGCGGGAATGGGAGTCGCTATCAGGGCTTTCCATAAGGTACCACTTCCGGACGACTTGCGTGTCGTTCCAGAAGAGGATGAGGCGGGTGGTGGTGGGCTGCGGAAATGAGATTATTTTGCGCCGGCAGAGGCCACGGAGGTGGTACGATGAACACTGTCTGCATCACTGCAGGATTGCGGCCCAGGTTCCGTTGAAGTCGGTAAATGCAAGTACCAACCGCGAAGCTAGCGGCCAGACCCAGAGGGCCTGCCGGTACAACATCAGTAAACAGAGGCGGCCGAGAACGTAACAGATTGACAATGAAAGTTTTGTTAATTTTGGCTGCTGCTGTACAATGGCGTGCTGTTGCGAGCAGGACTTTATCCCTGCACTAGTACCAGAATCTAGTACCAAGAGAATTTAGATTGAACCCGAGCTGGGCCCCACTTTGCTTGCGGTACTGCTGAGTTCCGGAGGATTACACATGTCTTCTCGTATTCGAGTAGCCCCGAGAGGCCTCATTGCAACGTCTGTGATACTTGCGTTCGATGCTGTGCCTGCTGGCCACCTTTGCCGCGGCGCAGGTCGCCATCCAGCCAAAAGACGAGGTATTTGTAGGATACTCATGGCTGCATCCCGCAGGTCACTATGACCTTGGTATACCGACCAAGGACGTGACCGACGGTATCGATATCTCTAATGTCTGGTATCTACCCAAGGCTCACAATCTGGGCGTCTTGGTGGACAGCAGCCTGCACTGGGGCAGCAACTATGGTGGTCCCGGTAATGCTGCCGACTATTACGTTTTGGGCGGTTTGCAGTACAAGTACCACACCGACACGTTCTCTCCATTTTTCCGGGTGTACGCCGGGACCATTCGTCAGGTCGCTCCGGGCTATCCCAACACTACGGTTCATTCCACCGACCAGTGGAATGCGGCGTTGGGTGCGGGCGGCGGTTTCGACTACAACGTGTGGCACGGAGATAACAAGAGCCTGGCCATCCGGGTGGCGCAGGTTGACTACATTTACAGCAATTACAACAATCTCTATAAAATCACCGGTTCGCAGTGGAATAGCGTGCGGCTGTCGGCTGGTCTAGTGCTTGGTCTGGGCAACTACTACAGCCCGCCGATCAGCGCCGCTTGCACGGCATCACCGGCGACGGTGATGGAAGGCGAGCCGGTCACGGTGACGGCGACGCCATCCAATTTCAATCCCAAGCACACCCTGACTTATGCCTGGACCAGTAATGGCGGCAAGCTGGATAGTACCGACAAGTCGTCGGCCCGCATTGATACCACGGGCATGGCGGGCGGCAGCTACGTAGCTAATGCGACCATCACCGATCCGAAGGGACCGAAGAAGGCCAACGTGGCCAACTGCGGAGCGAATTTCTCGGTCAGCGAACGGCCGAAGAATCCGCCGCAGGTGACTTGCTCGGCGAACCCGACCACGGTGAAGGCGGGCGATCCGGTCACCATTACGGCATCGGCCACCAGTCCTGACGCGGGCGTAACCATTTCCAGCTACGCCTATCAGACCTCGGCCGGCACTATTAAGGGCACGGGCACGACTGCGACTCTCGACACCACCGGAGCACCTTCCGGCACCATCAACGTGACCGTCACGGCGACCGATTCACGCGGCCTGACCGGAACGTGCACGTCGACGGTCAACATCGAGAATCCGCCGCCGCCGCCGACTTGCAGCAAGATCAACTCTATCCAGTTCCCGGATCTGAAACGTCCGTGGCGCGTGGATAACACCGCGAAAGCTATTCTGGACGACGTAGCTAGCCGTCTGAAGGCCGATCCCAACGCCAAGATCGTCATCATCGGTTACGCCGATGGCGAGAAGGCGCCGATGGTCGGAACCGGCAAGAAGCGTCATCCGATGGATCTGGCGGGGCAGCGTGCAGTGAACGCGAAGGCCTACCTGGTGCAGCAGCAGGGCATCGACCCGAGCCGGGTTGAGGTTCGCCAGGGTACTGGCCAGCAGAAGGTGGCCGATATCGTCTGGGTGCCGCAGGGTGCCGATGAGAACGCCTGCACCGATCTGCAGAACACCACGCCAGTCGACGAGTCGGTGATCAAGCCGAGCGAGAATGCGTATCCGAAACCGCGGAACGCTCCGGCCATGCATCATCACAAGAAGGCTGCGCCGGCAGGAGCCACGCCGCAACAATGACCGTTCCTTGATTGGAACTCTAGCGCCGGTGAGAGCAAAACGCTCTCATCGGCCTTTTCATTCCCGCGCCGTAAGCATTTGGTTTATCTGCCTAACCTAGATAGCCAGGATTTGTTGTTGCCTTGGCTGGAAACTTCGATTGAGCCCGAACTGGGCGACTTGCCGTATCTGCCGAGTTCCGGAGGATCGCCACCATGTCTTCTCCTATCGGAGTATTCTCGAAACCTCTTATTGCGACAGCGTTCGCGCTTTGCCTGTTCGCGACGTACGCCACTGCTCAGGTCGCAATTCAGCCGAAGGATGAAATCTTCGGTGGCTATTCCTGGCTGGGCATCAGTGGCACAGCCGACTTCGGCGTCAAGGTCAACGACATCAATGCCGGCTTCGACGCGTCGACCACCTACTACTTTCCGCGGGCCCGCAATCTGGGAATCATCGCGGATGGCAGCGGACACTTCGATCGCGATCATGATTACGTGGGTGTGGGATTCGCCTTATTTGGTTTGCAGTACAAGTACCACACCAACCACTTCTCCCCGTTTGTCCGGGTCATGGGAGGCGTTGCCAATCTGTCGCCCGCCTATCCCCCGACCTCGCCGAACGGAAATAACGAGTGGCAGGCGGCGTTCGCCGCAGGCGGCGGTTTCGACTACGTAATCAACCACCGGTTCTCGGTGCGTATCGCGCAGGCCGATTACATCTACACCAACTACGACCTCTACTGTTCGGCCGTGGTGAATTTCGTCTGCGTTCCCAGCCACCAGACGTCGCAGTGGAACAACGTTCGTTTAGCCGCCGGCATCGTCATCAATCTGGGCAACTACTACAGCCCACCGGTAAGCGCAGCCTGTACAGCGCAACCGGCGACGGTGATGGAAGGCGAGCCGGTCACGGTGTCGGCCACGCCATCGAACTTCAATCCCAAGCACACCCTGACCTATGCCTGGACCAGCAACGGCGGCAAGCTGGACAGCAGCGACAAGTCGTCGGCACGCATTGACACCACCGGCATGGCGGCCGGAAGCTACGTAGCGAATGCGACGGTGACCGATCCGAAAGGACCGAAGAAGGGTAACGTCGCCAACTGCGGAGCGAATTTCTCGGTCAGCGAGCGGCCGAAGAATCCGCCGCAGGTGACTTGCTCGGCGAACCCGACCACGGTGAAGGCAGGCGATCCGTCGACCATCACGGCATCGGCTACCAGTCCTGACGCCGGGGTAACCATCTCGAGCTACGCTTATCAGGCCTCGGCCGGCAAGATCAGCGGCAGCGGCACGACCGCAACTCTGGACACCACCGGAACCCCGTCGGGCGCCATCAACGTGACCGTCACGGCGACCGATTCTCGCGGTCTGACCGGAACGTGTATGACGACGGTGAACGTGGAGAATCCGCCGCCGCCGCCGAGCTGCAAGAAGATCAACTCCATCCAGTTCCCGGACCTGAAACGTCCGTGGCGTGTGGATAACGCCGCCAAGGCCATCCTGGACGACGTAGCCAGCCAGTTGAAGAACGATCCCAACGCCAAGATTGTCATCGTCGGTTACGCCGATGGCGAGAAGGCGCCGATGGAGGGAGTTGGCAAGAAGCGGCACGCGATGGATCTGGCAGGACAGCGGGCGGTGAACGCCAAGGCTTACCTGGTGCAACAGCAGGGCATCGATCCCAGCCGGGTTGATGTCCGCCAGGGTACCGGCCAGCAGAAGGTGGCCGATATCATCTGGGTGCCGCAGGGAGCCGACGAGAACGCTTGCGCCGATCTGCAGGGCACGACTCAGGTCGACGAGTCGGTGATCAAGCCCAGCGAGAACGCGTATCCGAAACCGCGGCACGCTCCGGCCATGCATCATCACAAGCAGGCAGCGCCGGCAGGGGCTGCGCCGCAACAATGACCGTTCCTTGATAGGAACTCTAGCGCCGGTGAGAGCAGAACGCTCTCATCGGCCTTTTCCTTCCCGCCCAGGCAGCCGGAGCGGGTCGTATCACTACCCCGCCGAGCGGGTACAGTTTCGGTTCTCGAGCGGGGCCCGGACTCCGGCGAAACCTCACCAGCGAAGACGGTGTTGTTCCGAGATAACCCTTAACGGGTGTGGTTCTTGGTATCTTCGTGGGTTACATTGCGGGTCGCCCGGGTTATGATGGAAGGCGCAAAAACAGAAGTGTCTGATTTTACCTGGCCAACATAAATATGTAGGATCATTAAGTATTCGTTAGAAGGTTAGCTTACGCCCGAGCTGGGCCACTTTGCTTACGGTACCGATCAGTTCCGGAGGATCACACGAATGTATTCTCGTATTGGAGTAGTCCCGAGACGCCTCATTGCGACAACGGTCGCACTTGCCTTCGCGCTGTGCCTGTTAGGCACCTTCGCCGCGGCGCAAGTCACCATGCAGCCGATGGACGAAGTTTATGCCGGCTACTCGTGGTTGCACCCTGGAGGACACTACGATTATGGAGTGCCTACCAAGGACAACGCCACGGGCATCGACATCTCCAACGTTTACTATCTGCCCAAAGTCCACAACCTGGGCGTGTTGGTCGACAGCAGCATGAACTGGGGCACCAAGTACGGGGATGATAACGCTGCGAATTACTATGTGCTGGGTGGATTGCAGTACAAGTACCACACCAACTCGTTCTCCCCATTTTTCCGGGTGTTCGCCGGTGCGGTACGTCAGGTTGCGCCCACTTACATTGATCAGTGGAATGCTGCGCTGGGCGCGGGCGGCGGCTTCGATTACCTGGTATGGCACGGCTCGATGGGTGGACATGACCCAAGTCTGTCGATCCGCGTAGCCCAGGTGGATTACATCTACAGCAACTATCATCAGATCTTCCCCTACACCTCGCCGCAGTGGAACAGCGTACGGCTGTCGGCCGGCATCGTGCTGGGCCTGGGCAACTACTACAGCCCGCCGCTGACCGCGGCTTGTACCGCGCAGCCCACCGAGGTAACCGAAGGCGAGCCGGTCACGGTAACCGCGACGGGCAGCAACTTCAATCCCAAGCATCCCACCAACTACGCCTGGACCACCAACGGTGGCAAGCTGGATGCCTCCGACAAGCAGTCGGCGCGCATCGATACCACGGGCGTGGCGGCGGGAAGCTACACCGCCAACGCGACGGTCAGCGATCCCAAAATGAAGAAGGGCGGATCGGCGACTTGCGCGGCCAACTTCACGGTGAAGGCGAAGCCGATGAATCCGCCGCAGGTCAGCTGCTCGGCGAACCCGATGACGGTGCAGTCGCCCAACCCGTCTACCATTACCGCAACTGCCACCAGTCCGGATGGCGCGCAGATTACCGGTTACAGCTATCAGGCTTCGGCCGGCACCATCAGCGGCACGGGCACTACCGCCACGCTGGATACGGCCGGGTTGAGCTCGCAAACGGTTTCGGTCACGGTGACTGCAACCGATGCTCGCAACCTGACCGGTACCGGTACTTGCTCGGTGAACGTGGAGAATCCGCCGCCGCCGCCGACTTGCAGCAAGATCAACTCTATCCAGTTCCCGGATCTGAAACGTCCGTGGCGCGTGGATAACACTGCCAAGGCCATCCTGGACGACGTAGCCAGCCGCCTGAAGGCCGATCCCAACGCCAAGATTGTCATCGTCGGTTACGCCGATGGCGAGAAGGCGCCGATGGTCGGAACCGGCAAGAAGCGTCATCCGATGGATCTGGCAGGACAGCGCGCAGTGAACGCCAAGGCTTACCTGGTGCAGCAGCAGGGTATCGATCCCAGCCGGGTTGATGTCCGCCAGGGTACCGGCCAGCAGAAGGTGGCCGATATCATGTGGGTGCCGCAGGGAGCCGATGAGAACGCTTGCGCCGATCTGCAGGGCACGACTCAGGTCGACGAGTCGGTGATCAAGCCCAGCGAGAACGCCTACCCGAAGCCGCGCAAAGCGGCTCCGGTTCATCACAAGAAGAAGGCAGCTGCGCCGCAGCAGTAAGCGGAGCAGTTTGTGACTGGAACACTGGAAGCCGGTGAGAGGAACATGCTCTCACCGGCTTTTTTTCGGCGTGCCCACCTAGTCAACAGCGAGCTCGAAGGTGGCGCTTGCAACACCGGGCTACGGCCCCGGCATCCCTTGTAAGGGCTGGTTTTTTGCGATCGCGGCTGATTTCGGAATTGTGACCGAAATGGGCCCTGGCACTTAACGTGGTGGGTACTTGGTACTTTTCGTGACTACACGGTTCGCCCGCTCAGAGTTATGATGGAACGAAACTCAGAGAGTCTTGGTTTTTCTTCAACATGGATATGCATAAGATCACTTTGTCTGCAGTAAAGCTGTTTGCCTGCTCGCTTCTGCTTTTCACCCTCACGGCGTTTGCTTCCGACTGGCGGCTGATCGGGCCGGAGGGTGGAGATGTGCGCAGCCTGGCCTATGATCCGGCGAATCCCAGCCGCATTCTGCTGGGCACCAGCGCCGGACAACTGTTCCTTTCCCAGGACGGCGGCAACTCGTGGAGCTTGTTCGCCCACCTGGGTCCGGGCGACGACTATGTTCTGGACCACATCATCTTCGATCCCGCACACTCGGCGACGATCTATGTGGCCGGCTGGAGTCTGTACAACGCCGATGAAGGCGACGTATTTCGCTCCGACGACGGCGGCCGCACCTGGCGCGCGCTGCAGGCGGTGCATGGCAAATCGATCCGCGCCCTGGCCATGGCGCCCAGCGATCCCAATACCCTGGTCATCGGCGCCCTGGACGGCGTTTTCCGTTCGCGCAACGGCGGTGAAACCTGGCAGCGCATTTCGCCCGAGAATCACGAGGAGATCAAGAACATTGAATCCATCGCCATCGATCCGGTGAATCCCGACCTGATCTACGCCGGAACCTGGCACCTGCCCTGGAAGACCGAGGATGGCGGCGTCAGCTGGCACAGCATCAGCAAGGGCATTGCCTTCGACTCCGACATGTTCAGCATCATCGTCGATCCCAAGAATCCCGACACGGTATACGCCAGCGCCTGCTCGGGAATGTACCGCAGCGATAACAAGGCCGAATACTTTCACCGCATCTCGCTGGCCTTGCCGCATTCGGCGATGCGCACCCGGGTGCTGAAGGAGGATCCGCAACAGCCATCGACCGTCTACGCCGGCACCACCGGCGGTTTGTGGAAGACCCTTGACCGCGGCGGCAAGTGGCAGTTGGTCACCGACGACTCGGTCATCGTGAATGACGTGATGATTGATCCGCGCAATCCGCAACGCGTGCTGGTGGCCACCGATCGCGGCGGCGTGCTGGCCAGCGATGACGGCTTTGCGCATTACGAAACCTCCAACCGGGGCTTCGCGCATCGCGTGGTCGGCGGCGTGGTGGTCGACAACAAAGATCCCAATCGCATTTATGTGGGCGTAGTCAACGACAAAGATCTGGGCGGGTTCTTCGTCTCCAGCGATGGCGGAGCCACCTGGAGCCAATCCAATCGCGGCCTCGACGAGCGCGACATCTTGAGCCTGCAGCAGGCGCCCGACGGCGTGATGTTCGCCGGCACCAATCATGGAATTTTCTATCTGACCTCGTTGAAAGGCGAGTGGCAGCCGGCCGTGCTGCTGACCGGGACGCCGCCGCAATGGCGTCCGGAGCCGCCGCCCAGCCCTAAACCCTCCTCCAAGACAGCCAGAGGCCGAGCCGAAGCCAGACATGCCGCGGTGCATCATGCCGCGCCGCCCGAGCACGGCATCGCCGCCGATGAGACTCCCCGGGTACGGGCCATCGAGACTACCGATACGACCTGGTATGCGGCCACCAACCAGGGCCTGTTCGTCAGCCTGGATCAGGGGCACAAGTGGTATGGCGCGCCGGTTCAGGGCGAAAGCGACCTGATTGCGGTGAATAGCTTTGCCGATGGCACGGTCAGCCTGATCAGCCCCAAGCACGTGTTTCTTTCGCACGATGCCGGCAAGTCGTGGAATGAGATTGCCTACCCGCAGTACGTCACCGGCATCTACAACCTGACTGCGGTGCCGGATGGTTCGCTATGGCTGGCCACTCGCGAGGGCGCCCTGCATTCCAGCGACGGAGGCAAGACCTGGGAGCACATCCTGGCTGGACTGCCCCCGCGCAACGTATTCGCCATACGCTATGACCCGGCGTCCCAGCGCCTACTGGCCACCGCGCTCTACGCTCATGGTGTCTTTGAGAGCAAGGACAACGGCCGCAGCTGGCAGCGCACCCCGGACACGGGAGTCTCGATTCGCGCCGCTATGAATTTCCAGGGAAAACTGTTGGCGGCCTCTTCCTATAACGGCCTGCTGCTGCAGCAGGGCGGCGATGGCGGCGCCGCAGCCGAGACGGCCAATGTAGCCGCTGGCAGCAGCACGTCCAGTCGTCAATAGCGCGTTATCGGCATCGGCAACTACCCGGGGAGGCTGCAAACGCAGCCTCCCTTTTTTGGCCTGGCCAGCGCTGAGGCAGGAGTGTGAATTAGCAGCTTCCCGATTTGAGTGGTTTCCAGGCTAGGGCTCCCTTATCCGGAAATTCCTTCCGTGCCTGATTCCTCAACGATTTGCCGGCGATCCGTGGTGCCGGCTGTCCCAAATTGAAATTCAGGCTGGAAGCAGGCGTCCGGTGCGGCTGGCCTGGTATATCGCTAAGTCCCTATGAATCAGGCGTCTGACATTGTTGGCGAGTCTGGTGTCAAACGTGCTTTTGTCATGACGTTGGGAGCAGCGGCAAAATGATTGCAAACGGAAACAAGCGAGACAACGGTAGAAACCCACGCAGCTCGATCGAACCTCGAGCCGCTCGACCACGAGCGAGTGCGAGCCGGGATGGACAGCGAACCGGGTTCTCTGGGAACCAGAATCGGACGGCGACGCCGGGCAGAGTGGGCTATGAGAGTTTGGGCTCAGACCGAGCCAGCGAGGCTTGTCAGGCTGCTTCCTCCGGCCACGCAGGCGAGGCGCGCGACATGGAAATGCCGCGCTCCTCGCAGCTGCGTTGCAGCGACTGTGCCGGCCTGGTTCATGAGCTGTCGAACACCGTGACCGCGGTGTTGATGAACGCCCAGCTGCTGGGGTGGAGGCTGCCTCCCTACAGCCGGCTGAAGCGACCGGTGCTGGAGCTGGAGCGCAACGCCCAGCGCAGCAGCGAACTGCTGAAACGGCTGTCCCGCCAATTCGGGGACAACGCAGTTGAGCCGGACGGCGGGATGGAGTGGAGTGGAAGAACTTTGCCGGCTCAGGAGCCACCCTGGTCCGCGGCGACGACGGCAAACCTGCCGCCATGCCCCCTTGCAACCGCGGCGGTGGCTCCTGATTTTTCTGCCGACCCCCCAGAACTCACACTGGATTGTGACCCCTGCACTAGCCGCACTTTCCCAAAAGGGGATGATGGTAATGAACGCTGAAAACGAGTTCATTCGGCGGTGGGAGCCTGCTGTCGCTGAAGAGGGGAAGAGTCACGTGATTGCAACTGAAGTGGTTCCGGCCAATGAGCAGATTCTTGAAACTAACCTGTTAAACCTGCTGGTGGTGGAAGATGAGCGGTCGGTGCGGGAGTGTTGCCGCGAGGTGGCTCGATCGTTAGGATTTCATACCCAAGTGGCGGAGGGGCGCGATGAAGCTTATCGCATCCTGGAAACCGTCACCCCCGACGTGATTCTGCTGGACCTGCGCCTGCCGGGCAACAACGGGTTGGAGGTGCTGCGCGAAATCAAACGGCGGCGGGCGGAAGCCGTGGTCATCGTCATGACCGGTTTTGCTACGGTGCAGTCGGCGGTGCAGGCCATGAAGCTGGGCGCCTATGACTACATCACCAAGCCCTTCAATTTCGACGAACTGCGTCTGGAACTGGAGCGGGTGGCGGCGCACCTGAAGCTTACCGCGGAGAATCGCCTGCTGCGCGAACAGTTGAAATCAAAGCATGGCTTTGGCCAGCTGGTCGGCCACTCTCCGGAGATGGAGAAGCTGTACCGCATTATCGCCAAAGCCGCCCACAGCACGCATCCGGTGCTCATCCTGGGCGAAAGCGGCACCGGCAAGGAACTGGTGGCGCGCTCCATTCACTACTCCGGTCCATTCAAAGACAAGCCTTTCATCCCGGTGGATTGCGGGTCGCTGGTGCCCACGCTGATCGAAAGCGAGCTGTTCGGCTACGTGCGTGGCGCCTTCACCGGCGCGGTGCGCGCCAAGGACGGCCTGCTGGCCACAGCCGAGGGCGGCACGATTTTTCTGGACGAGATTGGCGAGTTGCCGGTCGACCTGCAAGCCAAGCTGCTGCGCGCCATCCAGGAAAAAGAGATTCGTCCGGTCGGGGGCATGAAGGCGGTGCCCATCAATGTGCGCATCCTGGCGGCCACCAATCGCGATCTGGATACGGCGGTAAGCCAGGGAACGTTTCGCCGCGATCTCTACTTCCGGCTGAATGTGCTTACCCTCAGGATTCCGCCCCTGCGCGAACGCAAGCAGGACATCCCGCTGCTGATCGGCAACGTGCTGGACCGCATCAACCACGCTACCGACATGCAGCACACGGTGGGCGAAGACGCGCTGCGGCTGATGCTGAACTACGACTGGCCGGGCAACGTGCGCGAGCTGGAAAACTGCGTGGAGCGCGCCTGCACCACCTGCTCGCTGCCCACTATTCACGTCACTGATCTGCCCACGCAGTTGCGTACCTTCGAAACCCAGGCCAAGCCCGAGGATGTGAGCTCCGATCCCCTGGCCATCACGCCGCTGGACCAACTGGAGAAGCAAGCCATCCTGCATGCCATCGAAGCGCTCGATGGCGACAAGCTGGAAGCCGCGCGCCGCTTGGGCATCGGCAAAACCACTCTGTATCGCAAACTGAAGGAATACGGCACGGCCCTCTAGCTTCTGTCTCAAGCCGCGCCCAGCGGCGCCCATTGAGGACTTAGTCAGACTGGCTGGCCAGAGCAGTTACGACGGACAACCGCGCACCGCGCGCCACAGTTGAAGTGTGCCTGCCGGCTGCGGCGAAAGGAGAAACTTGTGATTCTGCTGGTAACCACCTCTTCCCGGGCAAAAGAATGTGCTGCGGCGCTGGACCAGGGCACCGGTCATAAAACCCACCTGGCGGCGTCGGTGCCGCAAGCTTTGAGTAAGCTGCGGGCAGCCGAGTATGACGGGCTGGCCATCGACCAGTCGTTGTTGGAGGCCGACTTTCGCGCTCTCGACACCCTGCTCAACCACGCCGGCATGGCAATCCCGCTGTATGTGAACCTGGCGTTGCACAGCAGCGAAAGGGTGGTGCGCGAGGTGCAGGTAGCCTTGCGCCGCGCCGATAAGGAAAAAACCCTGGCCATGCAAACCGCCGAGCGGGTCTTGCGTAATCAGTTGCGGGGCGAGGTGACCGGCATCCTGCTGAACTCGGAGCTGGCCCTGCGGCAGAAGTCGCTGGCTCCAGATATCGCGGAGAGAATTCAGTCGGTGCGCGAGCTGGCCGAGAAAATGCGCTCCCGCCTGGAAATCGCCTGAGGCGAATTCGCCGGCGGCCGACTGAACAGTTTGCTGAGGAACTTCCGCAGTTGTGACGAACCGGTAGAGCGAACCTTCAGGTTCGCGTTTAAGTTCTTTATTTTGGAGATCCGGAGCGGGCTTCAGCCGGCGACAGACTGTTCATTTCAACCTTTTTAGCAAACTGTGAAGGAGGATCTGTGCTGCCTAGGGTTGGGGTTGCGCTCCATTGAGCCGCGCCGCGCTGCAGGGGGAGCTTCTTGCGCTGAGCCGGCGAAGAATGGCCAGGAGTTGCGCCCGGAAGCGCATGCAACGGCATGACTCCAGACCGGCAGCGACTGCGCCGGGGTGCAGAGCAATTGCGGCCGAAAATCGTGCCGACCACAACTGGGTTGCAGGACAGACGGTCGGGCTTCCGGCGAGACGGTAGTTTGTTTCCAGACTGGAAGCACGTACAACTCTAGAGTGGCGTTATGGTTCTTACTAGGTGCCAGTCCTCTGGCCTCGGGAACGAATTCATGCTTTGGACAATCTTTGCCATTCTTCTAATTCTCTGGCTGCTGGGATGGGGTTTTCACATCGCGGGAAGCCTAATCCATCTGCTGCTGGTACTCGCCATAATTGTAGCCATCATCAACCTGGTCACCGGCCGCAGAACGGTGTAGAAAGCCGCGACTAGCAACTAGTAATTAGTAATTAGCAATTAGTAATTAGCAATTAGTAATTAGTAATTAGTAATTAGTAATTAGTAATTAGAAGCCATTTCATAAATCGTTTTTGGGTTGTATCAGGGCGCGACTTTAGTCGTGCCGAACGCGGTGCAGAAAAAAGCTCGGGGCTTTAGCCCCTGCAAGACCTGCTCTCAGGGGCTGAAGCCCAGGTTATATTTGACTCCTTATGGCACGGCTGAAGCCGTGCCCTGACACAAACCCCATGGTCTGCGATTTTATGAGATAGGCTCTAGTAAAAGAGTAAGAGGCGATTCACGGATGTGCGACTCGAGTGATTAGCCTACAGCCAGCGAATAACCGGACTGTCGTGCAAATCGGCTAGCCTGCATCCTGTCCAGCCTGGCGGCCTGCTAAGAATAAATTTCCTTCTTACACAACTTTGTGACGACGGCCACGCTAGTTGCTAGTTACTAGAACTCATCTCATAAATCGCCACTAGGCTGTACAAACGTACGACTTCGCTTCGTATCAGGGCACGACCTTTAGTCGTGCCGAACAAGTCGCAGTTAAGGATCTGGGCTTTAGCCCCTGCAAAACCAGGGCTTTGCAGGGGCTAAAGCCCAGACATATCTTGCCACTTTCGGCACGTCTAAAGACGTGCCCTGATACAAAGCGATTTATGAGATAGCCTCTAGTTACTTCTTCTATTCCGTCCGCAGCGCCTGCATCGGTTCAATCGAAGCCGCGCGCCGGGCGGGTAAATAGGTCGCCAGCAAAACCACGGCAATCAGCACACCGATAGCGACCACCCAGGGAATCGCGTGCAACATTCCTACCTGGAAGAGCAAGCTGGTGAAGACGCGGCCCAGCGCGATCGCCGCCAGCACACCACACACCACGCCAATCGCCGCCAGGCGCACGCCTTGCAGCAACACCATCTGCAGCACGTTGCTGCGCTGCGCGCCCAGGGCCATGCGCACTCCCAGCTCGCGCGTCCGCAGCCGCACCGAATAGCTGATTACGCCGTACAAGCCCAGCGCCGCCAGCAGCAAAGCCAATCCGGCGAAGGTGGTCAGCAGCATGACCACAAAGCGGCGGCCGACCAGCGATTCGTTTACCCGCTGCTCCATGCTCTTCACGTCATAGATCGGAATGCCCGAGTCGACTCCGCGCACGGCGGCGGCGATGTCGCCTTGCAAGTCTTCAGCCGAGCGCGAACTGCGCACCACGATTGCCGTGGACAACTGCGGCACCTGCGCGGCTGTGAAGTAATAGGTACCCTCGTTGGTATCCGACTCCAGTGACGATGTGCGCGCATGGCCCACCAGGCCGACGACGGTGTACCACGGTCCCTTCGTATCGAAACCAATATGCTCGCCTACCGGGTTCTTGCCCGGCCAGTACTGGCGGGCTAATACGGTATCAACGATCGCGACCAACTCTGTCCCCTTGCGGTCCTGTGGAGTGAAATCCCTGCCAATCATCAACGGTACGCCCAGGGTAGAGAAGTACTCCGGCGAGACGACGCGAACGTTGCCATGCGGTCCGGGATTGTTGGGAGGCAGCATTTGACCCTTAATGTGAAAGCTGGACGAGCCGCCCTGATTGTCGAACGGAACACTATCGGCGAACGCAGCTTTGCTTACCCCGGGAATACTGTGCAAGCGTTGGTCCAGGGCGCTATAAAACGCCGCCACTTTGGCATCGCTGGCATCTTGCGCGGCAGCTTCTTGCTTAGCGGCTTCGTCCTTGCTGACGGAGGCGCTGCGAAGTGGAGTGACGGGCCCGTAGACCGGCTGGGGCAGCGAGAAGCGCGCCGAGACTAAACCGCTGGGCTGGAATCCAGTTTCGACCTGCTCCAGTGCTTTAAGGCTGCTGAGCAGCAATCCCGCGCCGGCCAGCAGCAGCAGGCAAAGCGCGATCTGCGCCACCACCAGCAAGGAGCGCGCCCGTTGATGCACCAGGCTGCCGGTGCCGGAGCGGCCGCCCTCCTGTAGCGCGTTGAACCATCCCGGCTGCGTGCGCTGCCAGGCCGGAACCAGTCCGCACAACAGCGAGCACAGTACAGCGATTCCGGTTACAAATAGCAGCACCGGTCCGCGGAAGGAAGGCTGAATCTGGGTGCCCAGCAAGGTGGGCAGAGAGCGCAGCAACAGCGGCGCCGTAGCCATTGCCACCGCGAATCCCAGCGCGAGCCCGGCGACGGTAAGCACAATACTCTCCACCACCGCCTGCCGCAGCAGGCGGACCCGCTGCGCGCCCAGGGCCACGCGCACCGCCAGTTCGCGCTGCCGCGCCGAGGCCCGCGCGATCTGCAATCCGGCGATATTAGCGCAGGCAATCAGCAACACCATACCGACTGCGATCAGCAACATGGTAAGCGGCTTGCGCAGGCTGCCGCCGATGAACTCGGTCAGCGGCATCGAGAACATCCCCCATCCGCTGGCGCGCCCGAAACTCTGGCTGCCCTCCGAGGCTATGTTCTCCGCCGCTTTCTGGGTGAGATAAGCATTGGCCTGCTTCAGGGTCACGCCCGGCCGCAGGCGTGCCACGGCAAACAAATTTTCGTTATAGCGATAGTTGGTGTCGTGATAGCGGGCTGGCGGAAGCGCGATCGGCACCCACAGTTCGGCCTGGTTGGGCCAATTGAACGAAGGCCCCATCACGCCCACCACGCGATACGACTGGCTGTCGAGCAGCAGTGTCTGGCCGACCATGTTGGGATCGGAACCGAAGCGCCTCTGCCAGGCACGATACGACAGCACCACTTCATTACCCGCGCCGGGCTGGTCTTCTTCCGGCCGGAACCCTCGCCCCAGATAAGGACGGACGTCGAACGTATCGAACCAGCCGGAGGAAACTCTGGCGCCATTCAGCAATTCAGGATTGCCGTTGGCGCGAGCATAGTCGAAGCTGCCGGCCTGCATGACCGCGCCCGACGAGAAAATGTCTTTGCCGGCGATCGCGTCGCTAAAGTCGGGTGCTGACATGCTGATGTTGCTCAGGTCGGGCATGGCCTGGTAGCGAGCCCGCAGCGCCACCAGTCCGTCGGCGTGAGGAATGCCGCTGGGATTCAGCAGGACGGCATTGGTGACCGAGAACACGGCGATGTTCGCGCCGATGCCCAGAGCCAGCGTCAGCACGGAAACCAGGGCGAAGCCCGGCGACTTGCGCAGCTGGCGCAAAGCGTAGCGAAATTCCTGCAGAATGGTGTGCATAGGAAACCTCGGAAGCAACTAGCAACCAGCAACTAGCAATTAGCATTTGGCATTTAGCACTTAGCCAAACCTCAATCCTGAATCTTTCGATCTGCTCAGCGGCGACAAACCGCTGCCGACTAATCTGGCGCGCTAATTGCCAACTGCCAACTGCCAACTGCCGGGCCTTACTCCGCTCTCAAGGCCTGCATCGGATCGAGGGACGCTGCGCGGCGTGCAGGCAAATACACCGCGAGCAGCACTACCCCCAACAACAGCACCGGAACCAGCAGCAAGGTCAGCGGATCGAAGCGGCTTACGCGATACAAACTGGTGGTCAGCAGGCGCGATCCCACAACTGAGAGCACAAGGCCAATCGCACAGCCGGACAAGCCAAGCACGAGTCCCCGCATCAGCACCATGCGATGAATGTCGGCGCGATCGGCGCCCAGAGCCATGCGCAGCGCCATGTCTCGTTGGTGTTGCGACACCAGATAGGAAATCACGCCGAATAATCCAATCGCAGCCAGCAACAGCGCGACCGCCGAAAACGCTGCCAGCAACATCATGGTGAAGCGCCGCTGGGCCAGCGAATCGGAGACCAGCGTCGCGAAGGTCGTGCTGTTGTACAGGGGAAGATCTTTGTCGATCGACCACACCTGCTGCTGCACTTCATTGAACAGATCCTGCCCGGCACGGTCGGTGCGCAGCAGGAATGCGGTGTGCCCGGCAGTCCAGGTCTGCATCTGGAACATCGACTGGTAGATCATGGCCGGCGGATCGGCGTCGAGCGCCGAGATGTGAACGTCTTCCGCCACGCCAATGATGGTGAACAGGCCGCGATCACCCCAGGTGAAGCGCTGGCCGACTGGATCCTGGCCGGGAAAGTATTCGCGCGCCATAGCATGGCTGATAATGGCGACCAGGGGCGACTGCGGGCTGTCGTGCTCGCTGAAATCGCGGCCTTCACGAAGGCCGATTCCCATGGCGCGAAAATATCCCGGCGTGACCAGCGAATTCTGCGCGAAATGGAAGTCGTCGGGCGCGGCATGTTCCAGATGGAAGCCGATACCGCGCTCATCGCTCAATGGAAGATGGCTGGCGGCGGCAACCGTGGTCACTCCGGGCAGGCGCGAGAGCCGCGATAACAATTCTTTCTGCACGGCCATGCGCTTTACCGGATCGGGATAGCGCTGGGTGTCGAAGATGGTGCGCACGACGAACGTATCTTTGGGATCGAAGCCCAGCGGCGTGTTGAGTACGCGTTGGAAGCTGCGAATCAGCAGACTGCCACCGATCAGCAACACCAGCGCCAGAGCGATCTCGCCGACGGCCACGGCATTTTGCAGATGCAGGCTGCTGCGGGAGCTGCCGGTTTGCGCCGAATCCTTAAGGAACGATTGCGGCGAGACGTGCGACAGGCGCCAGGCTGGCATGAATCCGAACAGAATGGTAGTCACCACCGACAGCCCGAGGGTGAACAGCAAGGCGAGCGGATGAAGGGTTATTTCATGGAGGCGGGGAACGCTGGCCGGTCCAAAGTTGCGCAACCCAGCAACTGAGACCAGAGCCAGCGCGATCCCCGCACATCCACCCAGCAGAGAGAGCAGAGAACTTTCCACCAGACATTGCCGCAGCAAGGTGGTGCGGCGTGCCCCGACGGCGCTGCGAATCGCCATCTCGCGGCCGCGAGCGTTGGCCCGGGCCAGAAGCAGGTTGGCAACGTTGGCGCAGGCAATCAGCAACACGCAGATGACCGCCGCGGAAAGCAGCCACAGCAGCGAACGCGCCTTCTCCACGGTGTGCGCGGCGAAAGCATAAACGCGCGGCGTCACCCGGGCAGTTGCAGGATAGCTGTCAGGATGGGCTTGCTGGAAGACGGCGGCGATGTGCTGCACATCCTGCTGCGCCTGCTCGCGCGTTACGCCCGGCTTCAGGCGGCCGATCAATCCCACGCCGAACTCCATCACCCGATTCTGCGGCGCCAGAACCTCGGGCGAGAACCCGATGGGCAGCCACAAGTCGGCCATCTCGGAAAACGGTTTGCCGTCGAAAGGAAAGTGAAACGACGGCGGCATCACGCCGATCACGGTGTAGGGCTTCTCGTCGAGCTTGATGGTCCGTCCCAGGATATTGGGATCGCCATGATACTGGTGCTGCCACAGCGAGTAGGAGAGCTCTACCACATTGTCAGAGCCAGAGCGATCTTCTTCGCCGCTGAACGCGCGCCCCATCATGGGCCAGACGCCCAGCGTGGGGAAGGCCGAAGCCGACAGGCGCGCGGCATGAATCCGTAAGGGCTCGCCTTCACCAGTCAGGTTGAAACCATCGCTCTCGAAGGCGGCCACGTCGGAGAACGAGCGGTTCTGATCGCGATAGTCGAGATACTCCTGGGCCGCGACCCCGAGTTCGTCGTTGGGGGCAACCGATTCCGTTTCCGAAATCAGCATCAGCCGGTCAGGCTGGTGGTACGGCAGCGGCCTGAGCAAAACCGTGTCGATCACGCTGAACACAGCCGTATTGGCGCCGATGCCCAGTGCCAGCGTAAGCACCGCAACCAGGGCAAAGCCTGGCGACTTGCGTAGCTGCCGCAGTCCGTAACGAAGATCCTGCGTGATCCAGTGCATCGCCCTCTGCTTACTCCGTTCGCAACGCTTGCATGGGATTGACCGAGGCCGCTCGCCGCGCCGGAACCACTGCCGCCAACGCAACCACCAAGGCGATCAGCAGGACTCCCGCTACCAGCACCAGCGGATCGGCAGGGCTCACGTTGTACAGCTGGCTGCGCACCAGGCGCGAGAGCAGAATCGCAATCGGCAAGGTAACCACGATGCTGATTCCCGCCAGCCATAACACATCGGAGACCACCAGCCGCACCACCGATCCCAGGCGCGCGCCCAAAGCCATGCGGATCCCGATTTCGCGGGTACGCTGTTCGGTGACGAAAGCCAGCACGCCATACAGTCCGATCGCGGCCAGCAGGGTCGCCACGATGCCGAAGCTTACGGCCAGCATCGCCACCAGCCGGTCGTTGGAGATGTTGTCGGCAATCTGCTCGTCCATGGTGCGCATGGTGTCGATCACCAGTTTGGAGTCGACCTGCTGCACGGCTCGTCGCAGGTCAAGTTCAGCCGCCTGGGGAGCCTGCCAGGTGCGCACATAAAATTGCATGAAGCCAAATTCGTCTGTCCCATTGAAATAGGGGGAGTAGACGGTCGCCTTGGGCTCGGTCCGCATATCGCGATGGCGGGCATCGCCCACCACCCCGACGATTTCGATGTCGGTCGGACTGGACGGAGGCGGACCCGGACCGATCATGCGCCCAATCGCATTCTTAGGACTGCCGAAATAGCGGTTCGCGAAGCTGGCATTCACAATCGCCACTTTCGGTTTACCGACGAGATCTTCATCGTTGAAGACGCGTCCTGCCAACAAAGGTATATTCAGCGCCGAGAAATATTGCGCCGTGATCCCTGACACCTCGACGTGGATGTCTTCATCCGACTTCAACGTGTATCCCGCGATGGAGAAGTCGCTGCGCTCACCATTGTCGGCCAGTTCCGGATTGTCGGTGCCGCCGACGGCGCGCACGCCCGGTTGCGCCGCCAAGACTTCGAGTAGATGCTTTTGCAGTGGTATCGATTGTTTCGCATCGTAGCCCGCCAGAGTTGGGTCGATGGCAAATGTCACCAGGTGATCGGTGGCGAAGCCCACGTTGAGCGAGCGCAGGTTGTGCAGCGTCTGCACAAACAAGCCGGCGCCGATGATCAGCAGCAAGCTCAATCCGATCTGCACCGCAACCGAGAGGCGGCGCAAGCGCAGATGCTGGCTCGATCCGGTGGACGCCTGCTGCTTCAGCGAATTGACCAGGTCGGGATGCAGGAAGCGCAACGCCGGCGCCAGGCTGAACAGGATGCTTACCGCGAATGCGAGGCCGAAGTTAAACAGCAGAATTCGCAGGTCGGGATGCGGGGAAAGCGGCAGCTCGGTCGCGGTGTCACCGGCAATTCTCTGCGCCAGAAAGGCCGAGACGGCGGGCGCGAACAGAAAACCGACAGCCCCGCCCAGCAGCCCGAGCAAGAGCCCTTCCATCAGGAGTTGCCGGATGATCTGCCAGGTCGAGGCACCCATGGCGTAGCGCACCGACATCTCTTTCACCCGCGAGGCGGCGCGCACCAGCAGCAGGCTGGACACGTTCACGCACGCCATCAGCAGCACCAGGCCGACCATCCCCATCACCACCAGCAAAGGTGCTTCGATCTGACTGCGCAAGGGCGAGAAGCCACGGCTTTCGTCCATCAATTGCAGCTTCGACTCTGCAACGAAGTGTTTGCGGAACTGCTCGCTGGCATGCTTGATCTGCGGCAGTTCGCTGGCCCGTATCGATCGCCACAGCGGCGTCATCGCGGCTTCGGCCTGTTGACGGCTAACCCCCGGCTTCAGGCGGGCGACAATGTTCGCCCACATCGAGCGCCGGTCCTCCAGATCATTGAAGCCGGGCATCACGATCGGCTTGGTCGTCATGGGGACAAACAACTTCGGCGTGAAGCCGGCAATCACGCTATGAAAGTTGGGTTCAACAACGCCCACGATGGTGAAGGGATGCCCGTTGATATATAGGACCTGATTGATCACTCGCGGATCGGAACCAAACGACGACTTCCAGTAATTAAAGCTCAGCACCACGACCGGATTGCCGTTTTGCGCGGCATCGTCCGCCGAGAGCAATAGCCTGCCCATCGCCGGACGAACCCCCAGCACGTCGAAGTAGTTGCCGCTTACCAGTTCACCCTGCACCAGCTCAGAGTGGCCATGCCACTGCACCCCGACCGACTGCAGCTCGTCATTGGCCAACATGCCCGAGAAGACCTGATTCTGGTCGCGCAGGTCGCGATACATGGGATAGGAGAAATAATCTTTATCGTCGCCGCCGAAAGCTGCCATGGTACCGGTGTTGGATCCTTCGTAGCGTAGCCGCACTAATTGCTCCGGATGACTCACCGGCAAGCTGCGCAGCAATGCCTGGTCCAGCAGCGTGAAGATGGCGGTATTAGCGCCGATTCCCAGCGCCAGGGTGAGCACGGCGACCGCGGCGAAGGCGGGAGACTTGCGGAGTTGACGTAACGCGTAACGAAGATCTTGCAGCATTCCGTTCCTGGCGACTTCGAGGTGTGGACGCTACGAACACTCGTCCGGGTAAAGCAACTGCAACGCTCTGGCCAAGTTGCCCGTCGATTTGTCAGCAACTTAGGGAGAGGGATTCGGCCAGCCTGTCCGCCCTCGGAACCGAGCGTCCGCTTCTGGACAGGAATACGACAACCGCCGCGATCCGGTTCCCCGCTAATTGCCAAGTTATTGCGCAACAAGAACATGAGGGCAACGCCCGCAGTCGGCCCGGCCTCTAAACGAGGTCAGGCCGGCAGGACGGGACGACGGGTTCTGCCAGAAAATGCCGCCGGGCAGCACAACGAGCGAACCCTATCAGGCTGGAACGGAGAAGGATGCTGGTGGCATGAGTCGTGCGATCCGGTTCCGTATCTTCGCGCATTCCTGGGTTTCCGACTGGAATCATTCTAGCGCGCATTTTCTGCGGGGACTGGTGCGCGAGTTGCTGCGCATGGGGCATGAAGTGCGCTGCTATGAGGAGCTGGGTTCGTGGTCGCTGAGCAATCTGGTGAAAGCGGAGCCTGAACTCGCGGTGCAGGCGGTGGAGCAGTTTCGCCGCGAGTTCCCCGAACTCGATGTGCGCTTCTACCAGTTGGGCGCGACCCTGCGGGAAACCTTACAGCCGGAACTGCGCGGGGCCGATGTCGTGATGGTTCACGAACGGAACAGTCCGGAAGTGGCCAATGCGATTCTTGCGCTGAAGCCGGAGCTGGGTTTTCTCTGCCTGCTGCACGACACCGGCTGCCGCGCTCTTAGCGATGCCGGAGAGATGTTGCGCTTTCATCTGCAGTTCTTCGACGGCGTGCTGGCGTTCGCGGAACCGGTACGGCGTGTCTATGCCGATGGCTTCGGTCTGCCCCGGGCCTGGACCTTTCACGACGCCGCCGACGTCAGTCATTTTCATCCCCGCGACGCGCCCCGGGAAATCGACTTGCTGGTGCGGGGAGGGGGCGTGGGCGTTCGAGGGGGAGACGAGTGGCTGGAATATCTGACCCAGTCAGTTGCAGAGTTGCGCAACTTGCCAACTGGGCTGCGTGCGGCGTACTACTGCGAGCAGGAGTCGCGAACTTTGTCGGATGCCGGCGTGAAATATCGCGGTTACTTGCCAAACTTGATGACTCCCGAGGTTTACGCGCGCAGCGCGCTCTCCTTGCATATGCCGGAACGTCCATGCAGTAGTGACTCCGGTGGCATTCCTTGCATACGAATGTTCGAAGCGCTGGCCTGCGGGGCAACCCTATTGTGCGCCGGCTGGCACGACCAGGAACAATTATTCCGTTCCGGGGAAGACTACATCCTCATCCATTCGGGCGCGGAGATGAAACCCAAAATCCTGCGCCTGCTTCGCGACGAATCTGCGCGCCGCCAGATCGGCGCCAACGGCAGAGACACCATCCTGCGCAGTCACACCTGCGCCCACCGCGCCGCGCAACTGGTGGAAATCTGCGAGGGCCTCAGTAGATGAAACTCTTTGTTTTCGGAGCCAGCTTAACGTCGTCCTATTGGAACCATGCAGTCGATTATTACCGTGGCATTTATAAGAACCTGGCCGACTTTGGATTTCAAATCACCTTCGCTCAACCCGATCCCTATCCCTGGCAGGAGCATCGCGACGGTGGAGATTACAACTACGCCGAGTTGATGGTCTACGATTCGCCCTACGATCTGCCGGCCATGTTCAAGCGAGCTTCGGAAGCCGACTTGGTGATCAAGCATAGCGGTGTCGGGGAGGCTGACGAGTTGCTCAATCAGGGGGTGCTGGGTTGCAAGTCGGCAGACACCCAGGTGGCCTTTTGGGACGTGGACGCGCCGGCCACGCTGGCGGCGGTCGAACATGACGCGTTCCATCCCTTCCGCGCGCTGATCCCGGAGTATGACTACATCTTCACCAACGCCGGTGGGCCGCGACTGATCGAACGTTATGAAAGACTGGGCGCGCGAGTTTGCCATCCCATCTACAACGGGCTGGATTCCACGATCCACTACCCCGTGCCCCCGGATTCACGGCGCGCCTGCGACCTGCTGTTCATCGCAGATCAGCCCCTCGCCGGCGAGCGACGGGTGGAGCAGTTTTTTCTGGCTGCAGCGGAAATGGCGCCGGAATTCACATTCGCTTTGGCGGGCGAGGGTTGGGACAGCCGATCGTTGCCCCACAATGTGCGCTGCTTCGGATCCGTCGACGCCAGTCATCACAATTGGCTGCATGGTTCGGCGCGCATGGTGCTCAACCTTACTTCCGAGTCGCAGGCAGAGATGGGATACTCGCCATCCAGCGAAATGTTTGAAGCGGCGGGCGCCGGAGCTTGCGTTATTACCGATCCCTGGGAGGGCGTGGAAACGTTCTTCGAACCGGGTTGCCAGATCCTGGTGGCGCACGATGCGAGCGAGATTGTGGACCTGCTGCGAACCGTGGACAAAAAACTGGCGCGCGAAGTCGGCGGCGCAATGCGAAGGCGCGCTCTGCAGGAACATAGTTACGCCATGCGAGCCTTGCAGGTGCGCGAAATTCTGCGACAATCCACGCCCGAGGTGCTTTCCTGGCGCCGTCCGGAGCTAAAGCAAACGGCCTAAGGCCGGGGCGTGAGACGAATTATCGCTTGCCGGTCGAACGGTTGGACCGGCGCAAGTCTTTCAGGATTTCGCGAGCGGCGTTGGCGCCCGAGCCTCCGGTCAGCCCGGTTCCGGGATGCGTGCCCGACCCGCATAAATACAGGTTCCGGATGGGGGTGCGGTACTGCGCCCAGTCTAACAATGGCCGCATGGTGAATAGCTGATCCAGCGCCAGCTCGCCGTGAAAGATATGCCCGCCGGTCAGGCCATAGGTCTGCTCCAGGTCTTTGGGCGTGACGACCTCCCGGGCTTCGATCAGCGACGGCAGGTCCGGCGCGTACTCCGCAAGCGTGCGAATGACGGTGTCGCCGAGAGCGTCACGCTGCGCATCCCAATCGGCATCTCTCAGCTGATAAGGCGCATACTGCATGTAGATCGACATCACATGTTTGCCCGGAGGCGCGAGCGAGCTATCCCACAGTGTGGGAATTGTAGCTTCCAGGTAGGGACGCGCAGAGAACTCGCCGTACTTCGACGCGTCGAAGGCCCGCTCCAGGTAGTCGATTTCGGGCGAGATCTGAATTCTGCCGGAGAGCAGCGCCGCGGCGTCGCCGTCTACGCCGTTGAATTTCGGCAGCCCGTTGAGCGCCAGGTTGATCTTGGCGACCGTGCCCTGCATACGATAATGCTGCAGCCTTTGCAGGAAGCTGGGCTGCAGGTGCTGCGCCTCGATCAATCCCAGCAGAGTGCGCTTGGGATCGGCATTGGAGATCACGGCGCGGGCTGCGATTTCGTCGCCGTTGGCCAGAACCGTACCGGTGATAGCGCCGTCTTTCACCCGCAGGCTGTTTACTTCGCACCCAGTACGAATTTCGGCGCCGGCCTCGGTTGCGGCGGCCGCCAGGGCTGTGGTGAGCGCGCCTGTGCCTCCCGCAATGTAGGATGCCGGGCCGGCCAGATTGCCGTCCGCAGACAGCCGCAGTAGCAAGCTTGCGCTGGAGCCTGCCGACCACGGTCCCAGAAAGGTGCCGAAAATTCCTTGCGCCGCAATTGTGCCGCGCAAGAGTTCGTTGTCGAACCACTCGGCCACCAGGTCAGCTACCGCCATCGGCCCCCAGCGCAGCACCCGGTAGAGATCCTTCTCGCCCAGGCCGCGAATCTTGCGGCCGGTCTTCAATAGCTCCCAAATGTTGCCCGACGCGGGATTCTCCACGTCAGGCGGGGTCATGGCCATTAACAGATTGGCGACTTCCGCAATGCGATTGAGCGAGCGCTGGAACTCTCCGTAGCTGTCCGCGTCTTTCTGGGACAACTTGGCAATCTCCTGCTGCGCTCGGGTCGTATCGCTGTACAGCGCGAGATTGCCCTCAGGTGCGAGGGACAGAACCCGGACGGTCGGAGAGTAGATTTTCAACCCGTGCCGCAGCAGATTCATGTCTGCCACAATGTCAGACCGCATAGGTCCCACGCTGTGGGAGAGACGAGAGCAGCGAAATCCGGGATGGAATTCCGCGGTGATGGCGCACCCTCCCACCGTGGGTTGACGTTCCACGACCAGCGGTTTGAAGCCGGCTTTAGCCAGATAAAATGCGGTGATCAGCCCGTTATGTCCGGCGCCGACGATGATGACGTCGCGAGATTCGGACATAGGCTAGCTGCTCCCCTTGGCTTGCTTCAGGATCTCCAGCGCAGCCAAGCGGCCCGGAGCACCCATGATGCCGCCTCCGGGGTGAGTGGCCGAGCCGCACATCCACAAGTTCTTGATCGGGGTCTTGTATTGCGCCCAGCCCGGCACCGGACGCAGGAAGAACAGCTGCTCCAGCGATAGCTCGCCCTGGAAGATATTGCCTTCGGTCAGTCCCCACTCGCGTTCCAGATCTAGCGGAGTTACGATCTGCCGCCCGACAATGATGTGCTTCAGGTTGGGGGCATATTCCGCGATGGTGTCGATGACATTGTCGCCGAAGGCTTCGCGCTTCTCGTCCCAATTGCCCTCTTTCAACTTGTAGGGTGCATACTGCACGAAGCACGACATCACATGTTTGCCGGGCGGCGCCACCGAGGGATCGGTGAGGCTGGGAATCACCATGTCGATGTAGGGCCGCCGCGAATAGTCGCCATACTTGGCATCATCGTAGGCGCGCTCCATGTAGTCCACGCTGGGTGAGATGGAAATAGCTCCGCGCAGGTGACGTCCCTCGCCGGGCAGGCAGGTGAAATTCGGCAGAGCGTCCAGCGCCAGGTTCACCTTTCCTGACGAGCCGCGAAACTTGTAGCGCTTGACCTCGTCGCGAAAGTCATCGCTCAGGTGCTTGGGCTCAATCATCTTCAGGAAGGTCAGATTCGGATCGACGCTTGACGAGATGACGGGCGCGAAGTATTCATCGCCGCCGGCGGTGGCCACGCCGACAGCCTTTCCGTCGCGAACCAGGATCTGCGCAATTGCGGTCTGGGTCTTGATCTCGACTCCAAGTTCGCGCGCCGCATCGGCGATGGCGTTGGAAATTGCTCCGGTACCGCCGCGCGCGAAGCCCCAGGCGCGGAAAGCGCCGTCGATCTCGCCCATGTAGTGATGCAGCAGCACGTAGGCAGTGCCCGGCGAGCGCACGCCCAGGAAGGTGCCGATGATTCCCGAGGCCGACATGGTCGCTTTCAACACATCCGTCTCGAACCACTGGTCCAGGAAGTCGATGGCGCTCATGGTCATCAGCTGCACCTGGTTGTACCTGTCCTCGCCGCTGAGGTCCTGGAATCGGCGGCCGAGGAAGAGCAATTTCATCAGGTCCTTCGGATTCAGCGTGGTCGGATCGGGCGGCACCATCGCCAGGATCGGCTTCACGAAGCGGCACATCTGAAGCATGGCTTTGCCGAATTCTTCGTAGGCCTCGGCATCGAACTTGGAGTGGCGGCGCAGCTCGCGAATGGTCTGGCCATGATCGTTCACCCGCCAGAGATGGTCGCCGTTGGGCATGGGCGTGAAGGTGCCGTCGAGGGGAAGAATTTCGAGACCATGACGCGGCAGATCGAGATCGCGAATGATCTCAGGGCGCAACAGCGAGACCACGTACGAGCATACGGAAAACTTGAAGCCGGGGATAATCTCTTCCGTGACCGCGGCGCCGCCCACCAGATGCCGGCGCTCCAGCACCAGGACTTTCTTGCCGGCCCGAGCCAGATAGGCGGCATTGACCAAGCCGTTGTGTCCACCACCGATGACGATGGCGTCGTATTGCCCTGAGGCCTTCGCGATCATGTTTTCCTGGCGAGAGATTTCACTGCCACAGCCGTCGGCGCGCGCTGTTTGCTCTGACTACGACAGTTAAGCAGTGGGCCACATTCTAAAGGGTGGCAGCGGATTTGTCGCTGCATTCCCCAGCGAGGGTGATGCGAGGCAGGACTTGTCTTTGTCGGAGGAGGATTGCCGCAGACTTCGCGCACTGGGTATAATCCGCGCACGCCGTAGCCGGCGAGGAGTCAGCGTGCCCATCGGAACCGCGGTTCACGAACGAACCTTTCCTCTCTGTCAGAGCCTGAATTACCGCGAGTGGTCGGGGTTCTATGCGGTCAGTGTCTATGAGACTCACCATGAGCATGAGTACAACGCCATCCGCAATGCGGCCGCGCTGATCGATGTGACGCCGCTCTACAAGTACATGATCAGCGGGCGCGATGCCACCCGCTTGGTGAACCGTATCATCGCGCGTGAGATCAACAAGGTCGCGGTCGACCAGGTTATCTACTGCTGCTGGTGCGATGAAGAAGGCAAAATCATTGACGATGGCACCATCATCCGGCTGGAAGAGAATCGTTATCGCTGGACCGCGGCCGATCCCAACCTGCGCTGGTTTCGGCAAAACTCGATCGGTTTTGAAGTGCAGATTGAAGACATCACCGAGCAGGTTGCGGCGCTGGCTCTGCAGGGACCTACGTCGGGCAAACTGCTGAAGAGCGTCGCCGAAGCCGACATCGCGAACCTGAAATATTTTCGCAAGACCAGCGGCCACATCGGCGGAGTGCCGGTCGACATTTCGCGCACCGGCTATACCGGCGATCTGGGATATGAGATCTGGATTCCCTGGCAGCAAGCAGTAATGGTGTGGGACGCGCTGATGGAAGCTGGCCGCTGCTTTGACATTCATCCTACCGGGATGCTGGCGCTGGATGTCGCCCGCATCGAGGCCGGCCTGATTCTGGCCGACGTGGATTACATCAGCAGCAAGAAGGCGCTTATCCCCTCGCAGAAGTACACTCCCGCAGAAGTTGGGCCTGGGCAAGCTGGTGCACTACGAAAAGGAAAACTTCATCGGCCGCGAAGCGCTACGGAAGGAGAAGGAGACCGGGCCGGAGCGCCTGCTGGTGGGCCTGGAAGTCGACTGGAACGAGGTGGAAGCGCTGTTCGAGCGGAAGGGCCTGGCTCCGCAGACGCCGGCGACAGCATCCCGAGTGCATGTGCCGGTGTATAAGGGCCACGAGCAGGTGGGGAAAGCGACTTCTACCACCTGGTCGCCACTGTTAAAGCAGCTGATTGCGCTGGCCAGCGTGCGTCCGCAGAATGCCCAGCCGGGCACCAAGCTTCATCTCGAGATGACGGTGGAGGCGGTGCGGTACAAGGTCGCGGCCACGGTGCGTCCGTTGCCTTTCTTCAATCCGGCGCGGAAGACAAAAACTCCGGTGTAACCGGGACAGGAAATGATTTGTAAGGGGAAGAAGGCTCGACGGTAATCGGCGGCTAATCGTGTCCGGCCGAGACGTTAACTTTCGATTCCTCACGCGGATAGAGCAACCGCTCCACGGTACGATCCATGCTGTCCAGAAGGCTATCGGCTCCGGGCACTACGCGGGCATCCTCCAGCGCCGAATTCCAATCTTTCGATCGCACCACGACCTCTGCGACTTGGCTCTTCGAGGAAGCCGCACCCACCGAGTAGCCCAACCAGATCACGATAGCTACCAGGTAGGCTGCGCTGTTGATGTGGCGCAAGGTTGATTGATGCAGGAGGCCTCCATGCTTCCCCATGCCAGTGGCAACAAGCATGTTGACCGCTGCGAACAGACCGAATCCCAACGAAATGCCGAACAGCAGACTGCGGCGTGAAATGCCCAGATACTCGCTGAAGAGCAGCAGAAAGAAGACCAGTCCACACTGCATCAGGCGAACACTACGATCGGCCAGCAGAATGGTAGTAATAATTGCGCCGTCATCGGTCTTGCGGGTACTGGTGATGGCCCACATCACCCCGACCAGTAAAACCACCAATGCCGACCAGCGGAAGAGGATGACGCTCAGATCACGCAGCGCCTCATAAGGCCGGAAGGCGTCTTTGAAGATTTCCTGCAGGACGGCAAATGAAAGTAAAACGCTGAGAGCGATGTTGAAGTAATACGCGTAGAAGTAGAGCGAATACGAACGCTGATAGATAAAGGCTAGAACCGGCACGCTTACGACTTGAAGGATCGTGTAGTTAAAGAAGTAAGGATACTCCCGGTGCCATCCACGCTTAACCATGGCAATCAACACGCCGAACTGCAACAGAGGCGAGGTGACCCACAGCACGTAGTCTGTCAGACGTAGATGCATGACTTCATGTAAAGCATATCCGTGAAGTCAACGCAACACAAGCAAGTTCTTATGAAACCTTGAGTAACCTGATTAGGATTACCCCTTGTGGCACAACACTTAAGCGGCGACCCGCCTTGGGAACCTCCGACTAAAGCGCCATCAAGCGCACGTCGTCATTGCACTGGTGGCCGGGCTGGCAAACGGGCATGGGCGAGCCTTCGCTGGCGATCACGCGCACATCGTCATTGCACTGGTGGCCGGGCTGGCAAACGGGCATGGGCGAACCTTCGCTGGCGATCACGCGCACATCGTCATTGCACTGGTGGCCGGGCTGGCAAACGGGCATGGGCGAACCTTCGCTGGCGGTAAGGCGCACATCGTCATTGCACTGGTGGCCGGGCTGGCAGACGGGCATGGGCGAGCCTTCGCTGGCGATCACGCGCATATCGTCATTGCACTGATGGCCGGGCTGGCAGACGGGCATGGGCGAACCTTCGCTGGCGGTAAGGCGCACATCGTCATTGCACTGATGGCCGGGCTGGCAGACGGGCATGGGCGAACCTTCGCTGGCGATCAGGCGCACGTCGTCATTGCACTGATGGCCGGGCTGGCAGACGGGCATGGGCGAACCTTCGCTGGCGATCACGCGCACATCGTCATTGCACTGATGGCCGGGCTGGCAGACGGGCATGGGCGAACCTTCGCTGGCGATCAGGCGCACATCGTCATTGCACTGGTGACCGGGCTGGCAGACGGGCATGGGCGAGCCTTCGCTGGCGGTCAGGCGCACATCGTCATTGCACTGGTGGCCGGGCTGGCAAACGGGCATGGGCGAACCTTCGCTGGCGGTAAGGCGCACGTCGTCATTGCACTGGTGGCCGGGCTGGCAGACGGGCATGGGCGAACCTTCGCTGGCGGTAAGGCGCACGTCGTCGTTGCACTGGTGACCGGGCTGGCAAACGGGCATAGGCGAGCCTTCGCTGGCGGTAAGGCGCACGTCGTCATTGCACTGGTGGCCGGGCTGGCAGACGGGCATGGGCGAGCCTTCGCTGGCGGTAAGGCGCACGTCATCGTTGCACTGGTGACCGGGCTGGCAAACGGGCATGGGCGAGCCTTCGCTGCCACTCAATGCAGCTTGATTAGCATTGCAAGGCGACGAGCCGCAAGGCTGTGTGGAAACCTGCTGGTGATTAGAAGGATTAACGGCGGCGGCAGATTGGGGATTCGTGGCGGCGCAAGCTACGGTGGCGAACAAGCAGGTAGCAAGAGTAGCAATCAAAATGTTCTTCATTGAGATTCTCCTCGGTCGTGGACGACCGTAAATTTTTAGAATTGGGTACCGAGCGAAGTGGAATCGCCGTTGGGTATGGTCGGAGACAACACGGTGGGGATCGGGAACGGCGCCCCTTCGCCTACAACTGCAACGGTATTCGAGGAAAGGATGGAGGTTGCATCACTGGCAGCGCTAAGAGCTCCGGCTAGCATGAGGGCAGCGAGGGCGGCTATGGTTACTTTCTTCATTGGATTACAACCTCCTAAAATTCCAGCTTGGCGAAATTTTTACCTGCATGAGCAGGTCATCGTACTTCTGGGCTCTTCTCCTTGGCGGCCAGAGATAACCACTTTCTGGTCAGCATTGCCTAGCTCACAACCACACCAAGGAGTAAATTCTGCCGATACTAACTAAGACTTAGGTATATTTACTAAATAGTAAACATGCTTACTTCACCTTACCCCTGGGGGCCATACCCTCCAAAAAACCAGGATGGGCTCATCCCCCCTTTTCGGCGCAAGGGATGCAATGCCCCGTATGGCATTATAGAGACTGGTGTGCAAAATTCTAGAAAATTTTCCGCCATATTTTTACGAAGGTACATGTACCATTGGGGGAGTTAACGCCAGCGATTGTGCTCCTTGTCCTTGCTTTTCTGTGGTTACCAGCCGGGTAATTCGTCTATTCTGAGCAAGGCACAACATTGGTGCTAATCAACCAGAACCGTGCGAACCGACCATGACCGATGACCCAGCTCCCTCCGATGGCGCGCCCGAGTATCAAGTCCCTGAAACCGTCGCGCCCCCGGGGAGCGGGCACGTCCTGCAGGTTTGTCCTAACTGCTCTGAAACCCTACGGGAACAGCATTGCAAAATGGTCTGTCCCGGCTGCGGATACTTCCTTAGCTGCTCCGATTTCTATTAGACAGGAGCACACGCAGGGCCACTATCGATGAGAGTTTTCTAATCTCTGCCGGAGCCTCAGACTCGGCCAGATTTTTACCCAAGTTTCACCATGTTCTTGTAACGTGAAACAGAACCAGTTTTGCTTTTCGGAGGAAACGTATGCAACGTAAAGCCAGCGCCCACTGGTCGGGTGGGTTGAAAGACGGGAAGGGAACAGTATCCACCCAAAGCGGAGTGCTCAACCAGACCCAGTATTCTTTCAGCACCCGTTTCGAAGATGGGGTGGGAACCAATCCCGAAGAATTGATCGCGGCGGCACATGCTGGTTGTTTCAGCATGGCGCTTTCCGCCCAACTGGGAAATGCAGGCATGACCGCGGACAGCATCGACACCACCGCCACGCTGACCCTCGACAAGACCGACGCCGGGTTTAGCATAACTACGGTGCATCTGGATGTGACCGCGAAAATCCCGGGCGCGGACCAGGCGAAATTCGCGGAGGCGGCGCAGAACGCCAAGAAGGGATGCCCGGTGTCTCGGGTTCTGAATGCGACCATAACCATGGACGCGAAACTTGTTTCCTGAACCTTATGGCGGGCAATCGTTTTTCAGACTGAGGCGCGTCCTTCCTGGTTAGGGCGTGTAATTTGTCGGGAAAGAGAAGGCAAACTACAATTCACACCATGACCGGCAGCCACCTTTCCGGTTGTGGAAATCGGGCCACTGTTCTAAAGTTTTAAGACGGGTCACCAGGCGGGTCAAGCCAAGGATTCCGCTAACAGAGGAGATCGTTCTACTGAAAGAAGATTGTTTTATTGATGGTGTGCTTCGCAGTTGCGCTGCCCCTTTTCGCCCAGAACAGTATGTCGAAACGTTTGTCCGAGTCAACCACCGTTCTGAAAACCGTCCTCGATAAGCAGGACATGCCGAAGAGCATTCTGGACAATTAAGCACCATAGGAGAGCAAAATGAAAGTATTAGCCAAGAGATGCGTACCTATTCTGCTGGTATTAGGGATTGTATGGTTGGCCCTGCCAGTTTGGGGCTCCGACAAGAGTAAAGACGAGGAGACCATCAGAAATGCCGACACCGTGTTACGGGCAATGGTCAGCAGTAAGGACGTTCCGGCCAGCGCCGTAGCGAAGGCTGAATGCATCATCATTCTGCCCAGCGTGAAGAAGTTCGCCGTGGGCATTGGCGGAACCGGAGGTCGCGGTCCAATGACTTGCCGTGAGGGAGCTAACTTTACCGGCAAATGGGGACCGCCCGCCATGTACAGCATCGGTGGCGCCAGTGCCGGTCTTCAACTGGGAGGCACGGCTAAGGACTACGTCATCCTGGTCATGACGTCAGGGGCGGCGAATAAGCTGCTGGAAGGCAAAGTCAAGGTCGGCAGCGACGCGACCGCAGCGGCCGGTTCCGGAGCCAGCGCGAGTACGGGTAATGCTGACATGCTGACCTATTCCCGGACTTCCGGACTTTTCGCTGGCGTATCACTCGACGGCGCCTCGCTTAGCCCTGACAGTGACGCTAACCAGCGGCTTTACGACAAGTCGGTCAGCGCCCGCGAGATCGTGGGAGGCGGAGTTACGCCCACACCTGCTGGCCAGGCCCTGGTTAACCTGCTCAATAGCAAAGCCGGCAAAATGTAGCAATTGGGAAACGAGCCCCAGATCCTGGACCGCTCCGGCGAGGTACACGCTGGATACCGCCAGTCTGGGGCCGCAGTTAGGAAGCACGCAGCCGACTACGTGCTGCTGGTATGACCGAGCGAGGAGCGGATAAGGTCCCTCCGGCAAACTGAAACTGGGCCGATGCTTCCGCCCTGGCCGGTCCCCGGCGAATGCCGCCGGCTTCAACGACCCAACCTCGACATTCTGTCGTATTCCCAGTCGAAAGGCCTTTCGCCGGAGCTTGCGCTCAGCTAGGAAACAGAGCGCGAGTTGGGCCCTTTCCGGTTCCAACTCGCGCTCATGTATTGCGAGTGGATTGCGGCGGCAGCCATCAGCTTTGCGAGCGGAGGATTTCCCGGATCTCGCGGTTGATGCGGGCCGCGTCCTGCGACGCTTTGTCGATCAATTCCAGCCACTTCTGGTTGTTGTCGTCGAGTTTCGCCTGGGCAAGAAGATAGGAAGCCTGCATGATGGTTTCGATATAGTTGCTGAGATCGTGTGACAAGCTGCGCAACTGGGTAACGGTCTCGCCCTTCAGTTTCTTGTTCTCTTCGGCTGTGGGTTGAGCCACCTTATTCTCCTGCCAATACACTACTCGCTCTGGGCGCACTACGGAAGCCGCCAATGGCCTCCAATTAGACGCACCAGCGGGAACTTTCGTTGTTTGTAATCGAGACATTTCTGCTCGCCCGGTGAAGAACCCGGCCTTTCCTGCTGTAATTTCTTGTATCTGCGATACTTCGACCCAAGACAAGCACCGGTGGGCGGGCAGGCTCCGGAGGCCGAACCGCTGGTTTCCCGTCGGTTGCAAGGGACTGATATCATTCCCCCAATAGCCTGCGGCGTGAGTACCTCCGATGACCCGAATGCGTTTAAAAACAAAGCTGGTGCTGGCAATCAGCGGCATGGTCTTTGCCTTGGTGGCCTTGTTCTCGTACCTTTACGTGTCGCATCTGGTGAGACAGCGCGCCACGGAGGCCTACGATAGCGCCGACTTTGTAGCCAAGGAAATCCGGGAGAGCGCTCGCGAAGCCACCCAGATCGATCTCAGCAGCACGTTTGTTAACGAGAGCGATCCCCGGCAGGTCGCTGCAGTCTTGAACGAGGCGCTCAAGAGCGATCCCGGCCTGAACACGCTGCTGCAGTCGGTCGTCGGCTATTCGCCCACCATCTCCGACGCGGCCATCGTCGATGTCAACGGCCGGGCTATCGTGCACACCGACCCCGCTGCCGACGGCACCCTGCTGGAGCGACGGGAAGATTTCCTGAGAGTCCGCAATGGCAGTTTCCTGCGCCAGCTCGAAGTGGTCTATGGCGCGCCCCGGGTTTACGACGTTTATCTTCCTTTGCAGCGCGAAGGCCAGCCCTTCGGAGACATCCGCGTCGGCATTTCCACGGTGTTTCTGAAGAGCGAAGTGCAACCGCAACTGAATCGCGCCCTCACCTTTTCGATCATCGCGATCCTGGTCTCGCTGGCTCTGGCCGCGGGCGTGTCCAATATTGCCCTGCGTCCCCTGGAGGCCATCGGCCGCCGGCTGGACCAGATGACGGCGGGCGTTCCCGACACCACGCCAGAGCCCGATCCCAAAGCCACCGACGAATACGGGATCGTCAACACCAAAATCGATCGCCTGGGCCGGCAGATCCGGGATGTGAAGGAAGTATTCAGCGCGTTGAAAGAAAACCTAGACCAGATCATGGGCACGCTGCAGGACGGCCTGGTGCTGTTCACCCGCGACACGCGCGTGGTGCTGGTCAGCGCTTCGGCGGAGCGTTTCGTGGGCCGTCCCCGGGGAGAGATTCTGGGCAGCGTGGTGGAAGATGTTTTCAGCGACGCCAACAAACTGGGCCGCATTGTGCTGGATGCCTTCGCCCTGCATCAGCCCATCCCGCAGCGTGAAATTGAATTCGAAAATGGCCGCCGCATCCAGATTGCGCTGGATTTCATTGCCGAACGCGGCGAACGGATCGGAGCGCTGCTCACCATGCGCGATGCCGAGTCGGTGCACCGCATCGAGAATGAGATTGAGCTTTCGCGCCGCGTGGCCGCCATTGGCCGGCTCACCTCCGGGGTGGCCCACGAGGTCAAGAACCCGATCAACGCCATTGTGGTTCATCTGGAACTGCTGCGGGAAAAAATGCGCGAGACCGATCCCGACACCCGCCGCCACATGGATATCATTGACCGCGAGATTCACCGGCTGGACCGGGTGGTACAAACTTTGGTGGATTTCAATCGCCCGGTCGAATTACGGTTGACGGAATTCGATTTGCGACGCCTAATCGAGGACGTTGCCTTACTGGCCTCGCCCGGACGCGGCCCGCGAGGGAGTGAAGGTTGAGACCCAACTGGCTCCGGTGGCGCTGCCGGTCAGGGCCGATGCCGACCTGATCAAGCAGGCTTTGCTGAACGTGGTGTTAAACGGCGTACAGGCCATGAATAATGGGGGTGTCCTGAAGATTGTCGCCCGCCACATGGAGATGGCTGCCACCATCGAAGTGCGCGATCAGGGAGGCGGTATTCCGCCCGACGTGCGCGATAAGATTTTCAACCTGTATTTCACTACCAAAAAGACCGGCAGTGGCATTGGCCTGGCCATGAGCTATCGCGTTCTCCAGTTGCACAATGGAGCGCTCGATTTCGTTACCGAGATGGGTCAAGGCACCACGTTTCGGTTGGTGCTTCCCTTAGCGGAGGCGAAAGAGCACGAAAGCGCGGAAGCCATTACCCGAAGCTGAGAGAGGTGTGCTTATGGCCGCGATGCCAACCATCCTCACTGCGTTTTTCCGCCGGGTGTGTTTATCATGAGAATAGATTTACCTTGCTTTTTGCGCCTTAAGCTTGCAGGGTAGCGCCACACCGCTGTTGTGAACGATCCATGACCTTTGGCCGCCAATTCGCCATTTTGAGCCTGGTGATAGTTCTGCTTGGGCTGGCGGGATGTGCCAAGAAAAAACCGCACCTGCCGCTGCAAGCGAAAGCTCCGGTGGATACGGTTGCCGTCCCTCTGCCTGACGAGATTTCCCAGGCCACGCCGCCACCCCCGCAGCCTCCGCCTCCGCCTCCGCCAACTCCGCAAGAACAGCCCAAGCCGAAGGCAACGACGCGGCACAAGAAAAAGCAATCTCAGCCGCCGGCGACCACCGCTCCGGCCGGGCCGCCACCGACGGTCGCCAATAACAACAACACCACGGTCGCGACCGCGCGCCCGCCGGCGAATCCTGCGGCCGAGACCCCGCCTGACGTGGCCATCGCCGCCGACGTCACCCGAGCGCAGCTATCGCAGCAGAGGCAGACCACAGCCCAGCTTTTGGATGCGACCGAGAAAACCATAAGCGGGCTCAATCGGACCTTGTCGCACGACGAGGAGGAAGTGGTGAATCAGATCCGCTCCTACGTCGCGCAATCGCGGAAAGCCACTCAGGACGGCGATTTCGAGCGCGCCTACAACCTGGCGACCAAGGCCCACCTGCTGTCCGATGCGCTGGTGAAGAAATAGGCCCGAACGCCCATCACCTGCCGGTGGCGCTCACCTTCGCCAGCATCTGCCTGGCCTGGGCCTGATACGGCCCATCGATCGCAGCGGCTTTCTGCAGCGCGGCCACGGACTCGGCCCGGTGATTCTGCTTGGCATAGGCCCAACCCAGCCGGAACAGCGCCGCCTGCTGAGCTTGCGGATCATCCTGCAGCAGGCTGACCGCGGTTTTCAGTTCGGGGACCGCGGCTGCCAGCTTCTCTTCCTTCAAGTAGGCGTATCCCAGAGTCGAGTGCGCCACTCCGGCCGACAGCTTCATCTGCTTATCGCTGGCTGCACTCGCGCTGGTGAGGGCGATGACTTTATTCGCGTAGGTCGCGGCCTTGGCAGCTTGCTTGGGATCGTCAGCGTAGGCATTGGCCAGCATCAGCAGGGTGGGAATGCTGTCGGGATTGGCGGCCAGGGCCTTCTCGCCGTAGGTCTCCAGCCGCTGCGGCTGATTCAATTGCTGCAAGCTGTACAGCGCCAACTGCGACACTTGGGTTTCGAACTTCGATTTCGGAAACGCCGGCGTGAACTGTTCGATGTAGCCCATGCGCTTCTCCGGATCCTGCTCGCCGGCGATCGCGTTGTAGGCAGCAGCTTCCAGGAATTCGTAGCTCGAACGCGACGACTCGTGATCTTCGTTGATGCGCGAGGTCCAGTCGGTGTCGGACACATCGGCCGGCTTGGGCTGGGTGAGGATCGAGTTGTAGACCTTCGCTCCCCGCACCGCGTAGTCCATGATCTTCCCGTTGTCCTTCATGGCCTGGGCTACCGAGACCTGCGAGACCAGGATGTCGAGATCGTTGGGCACCAGCTCCAGCGCCTTGTCGCCGTATTCCAGCGCTTTGGCGGTATCGCCCGCCGTCAGATACTGCTGCGAGAGCTGCCATTCGGCATAAGCGACCGCGGCATTGTCGCTGGCGAACTTCTGGATGAAGTCCTCATAGAGCGGAATGCGTTTCTGCGCGTCCGGCTCGGCGGCAATGGCGGAGAGGTCTTTGTCTTCCGGCGTGCCGGCAGGGATGACGATCTTGCTGTTCTGCGACCAGGCGGCGAGTGAGCAAATTAATAATCCGCAAAAAATCGATTGCCGGAGCAAGCGCATATTCCACCTCGAAGCGGGGATGGGAGCGATCGCCGGCGACTCGACAGCGAGCCGGCCGGCGCCAATTTCTGTTCGCCGGAATCCTAGCTCTTTTTCGCGGCCGACGCTACGACTTATCAGGCTGCTGAAAAAAGTTTGAGACAGCTGGATTGGACGGGGCGCAGCTTTAGCTGCGCCGTCATAAGTCCTTTACATTTGTCATCCCGAGCGAACTTTAGTTCGCTCGGGATCTGCTTTTTCGACTTTTTCAGCAACCCGTTATGGCGTGGCTGACGAGGCGGCTGCAACGAAGGCCTGGACGAGCGGATGCGCCTTACCCTTGAACGCCGACCGCTCCGGCTGGAAAAGCGTCGCAAAGAAGAAGGGATGAGCCGGCAGCTCGAACGCTCGCGCCTCGCCGTTCGGTCCCATCACGCCTACGCGCCAACCGCCCTCCAGCAGGCGCGTCAGGTAAGCGGGATTGAGGCCGTAGCTGCAGTGATAGGTCTCGCGAATCTCGTCGACGCCGTAAATCTCATGCAGACGGCTTCCCGGAACCAGCCGCAACACTTCGTCGGCTTCGATCAGCGAGCAGGCCAGGCTGGTGATCACCGGCTCGGACGCCGCCGGATCGATCTCCGTATGTCCGGCGTCAGCTATGTTGAGAACATTGCGGGCGAACTCCAGAATCGCGTGCTGACATCCGCCACAAGTCCCCAGATACGGCCGCTGGTTCTCGCGTGCGTAACGGATAACCCGCAGAGCTCCATCCATCGAGCGATAAGGGCTGGCGGGAACGCACCAGAACCCACTATAGGATTCCAGGTCCGCGTCCAAAGCCGATTCCGTCTCCAGCCATACCGGCTGCACGTCCGCCCCGTCGGCAGCCAGAGCCAGAGCTTTCGGAATGGCCTGATGAGCCAGCACGCCCGCGTTGTAATCACCGATCAACCCGATCCGTATCGCGGTCATAAGCTTGATTCTCCGTCTGCCGCTACTTCCGCCCTTCCCGTTTTTGCGCGACCACCAGCCCGCGCGGCGTCGGCAGCAGCACCACCGAAATCAATCCTTCGCGTTCCAGTTTGAGAGCCGCCTCGCGCACCTGCTTCAGGTGCGAGCTGGCGTCGTGCATCAGGATCAACCCGAAGGGCGAGATCTGCGGCAAGTAGCGCCGCACTTCCTGCTCGCGGATGGGCATGTCGCTATCGCTGAAGAACAGGTCGATGGTGCCGTCGACCTTCATCTCCAGGCTGGACTCATTGCGCAGATCGATCAGGTCGCGGAACTCGGAGGCGTCGATCTTCTGCTTTGCGGTCTCGAAAACTTTCGCATCGTACTCGCAGCTTACGATGCGTCCAAAGCCGTTGAGCCGCAGCGCTTCGGCAATCCACAGAGTGCTGACGCCCATGAAGGTTCCGGTCTCGACCACGAGATTGGGCTTGGTCGTCGTCACCAGGGTGCGCAGAAACTCCAGCACCTCGACCTCGGCGGTCATGGAGTCGTACATGCTCCAGCGCTCCGGATGCGGACACTCGGGCGTCGGCCGGTGATACTCCGGTACCAGTTGCCCGGCGCGCTGGGTAGCCTCGCGCAGGATGCGGTGTTCCTGCTTTTCTTTGTGGAATAGCCGGCGCAGACCCATCTAGGCGCTCTTCTTCTTTCCCCGTAACGGCTCGCTTTTGCCGTGAAGCTGCTCGAGCATTGCGTTGCGCAAAAGGGCGTTCAGCCGGGACTGGTAGCCCTTGCCGCCGCGTCGCAGCCAGACCAGGATATCGGCGTCGATACGCAGGGTCACCTGCTGCTTGCGCGGCCGGTACCAGGGATTGCGGATGGCATTCTTCCAGAACTTCTCGGTGGCCTCGGGAATGTCAGAGAAATCGATCTCGCTGTCGGGACGCGCAGCCAGTCGCAGCAACTCCTGAATTTGTTTAGCGGTCAGCTTGCCGTCAGCCAAGCTCCGTCGCACGATTTTCGTCATATCGGATACGTTCCTTTCGAGTGGCATACCGTGCCGAGATGATTCGGACCACTTCGTCCTCGTCCCGCTGCCCGACCGTATGCGCGACAAACAGGACAGAGATACCGCCGACCAGGCCGATGGTTCGCCATCGGCGCTCCCCACCTTCAACGCGGTCTTGCTCGGTAAGGGCGAACGGGTCAGAAAACACAAACCTGGCCGATTCAAATTCCACGCCGTGCTTGCGCCAGTTGCTCTCGGCTTTCGCGCTGTCCCACTCAAACAGGATCACACTCGATTATTGTAACGCCAGATTCGTAGTTACAGCACTGCAATCCATCATAATTTCATCCGAGCGTTGGCTCGCCTCCCCGATAACTGCGCTACAGTTAAAACAGCATGCGCGAAATGTGGCAACATCGCGGGATCCGGCTGATTTTCACGGCCAATCTGGTCTCCATGATCGGCAGCGGCATGAACTCCGCGGCGGTGATCTGGTACATCCTGCAAGCCACGCATTCGGAGGTCTCGCTGGGCGCGCTGATCGCCCTGCAGACGCTGCCCTCGCTGCTGCTCTTGCCCTTCACCGGCGTGATCATCGATCGCGAAGACCGGCGCCACCTGATGATGTGGCTCGACGCTGCTCGCGGCGCCATCATCTTCTCTGTCGCCCTGCTGGTGCTCAGTCATCGCGCGCATCTGTGGCAGATCTATCTGATGAACATCCTGGTGGCCATCGGCTTCTGGATGTTCTTTCCCACGGTCAACGCCCTGATCCAGGAGCTGACGCCCGACGACAAGATGCTCGACTCCAACTCGATTCTGCTGGCCGCGCTGCAAGGCGGCTGGCTGATGGCGGGCGCGGTGGTCGGCTTCGTCTACAACCGCATCGGACTGGGCGGCGTGCTGCTGATCGATTGCGCCAGCTACCTGGTGTCGATCGGCTGTGTCTTCCTGGTCCGCAAAGGACGGGTCACCGTGTCGCGTCCGCCGTTAGCGGCTGCCGAGCAGGCGACCGTGCTGGGTCCGGTCGCTCGCTACCTGCACGAGTTGCGAGAAGGCTATCGCTACGTCGGCGAAAACCGTCGCGTGCTGCTGATCGGCATCGCCTGGGCGCTGTTTGTCGCGGCCATGATGACCCAGGGCGTGCTCTCTGCGCCGCTGAGCGAGCGCATCCTGCATGGCGGCGCCGTCGGCTACGGCTGGCTGAATGCCGGCTGGGCCGTGGGCGCGTTCATCAGCGTGTTTTATGCCGCGAATTTTATTCGCCGCAACGGCGTCAACCGCTCGGTCATGTTGACCATGGGCATGATCGCGGTGTCGCTGTTTCGTGTTGCCGGTTTCCCGCTGGCTGGCTCTGGCGGTGACGATTTACTTCGTCATGGGTTCGTGCCGGGGCACCGGAGGCATCGCCCTCTCCAGCGAGATGATGGAACTGGTGCCGCGCCACTTCATGGGACGAGTGCAGAACACGTTTTCGTTCCTCGCCAGCGCGTTGCAAATCTGCACCGCCTTGCTGGTGGGCGAGGCTGCTCATCGCGACGGCCTGATCTACGGCTTCTGGATCGTAGGAGCGATGTATGTGGGAGCGGCTCTGGCCGCGTGGCTGCCTGTCCGCCAGGCCGCAGCGGAAGTGTTCCGCCCAAGCGACACCGCGGCCGACTAAACGCACAAGAGTTTCCATCGCCGGGTAGCTGCGCTTCAGAAGAGGCTGCTATCACAGGGGGCTGAAGCCCGAGGGAAACGATCTTTTTCGGCACGGCTGAACAGTTTGCTGAAAAAGTCGGCCTAAGGCGATTTTGAAGGGGCGTAGCTTTAGCTACGCCGTAGCAAGTCCTTTATATTTGTCATCCCTCACCGACTTTAGTCGGTGAGGGATCTGCTTTTCCGAGTTTTTTCAGCAAACTGTGAAGCCGTGCCCTGATACAAATCTCAAGTCGCGCAGGCGCGACGGCAAACTGCAGGTGGTGAGATCGCCCGGGTCTCTAACAATCCTTCATTCAAGTAAGGTAACAATCCTTCCATTCAAGGAAGGACCAACTTGTCGGCATATATGTAGGGCGCTCGACAATCCCGTCCCGCCGTGCGGGACGACTCAGTTCAGCCCAGGACCCTTCGGCTTCGCTCAGGGCAGGCTACACCGCCGCAGGCGGCGAAGTCCTGGGTAGTCGTTGTATTGAACCTGAAAGCCCCTTGCAGGGGCGAAACGTCACGATGTGCTCTTCTCGTCCAAACCAATCCCGCTACCCGCCGCAATCGCAGTCGTCGCAAGCTTGGCCGCGCAGGCCCTGAACGCCCTCGCGCGCGATGATCGGCGTCATGAGCAGCGCGGCTGCCGGATCGGCCCACCACCAGCCCAGCAACGCATGCAGCAGTAATCCCGCCAGAAGTATGGCGGAGAGGTAAGCGCAAAAGTCGGCTTGGCGCGAGTCGGCTTCGAGCGCCCGGCTTTGCAGTTGCGCCGCCACCCGGCGCTTGGCTCGGCCCAGCAGAGGCATGACAATGATGGCCGCGATCGCAATCAGAATTCCCGGAAGGCTGCGTTCGGGTTGTGCCTTGATCCAGAGCGCATGAACGGATTCGACTGCGACATACAGCGCCAGCAGAACAAAACAGGCTCCCACCAGGCGGCGCGCGGTGAGTTCGGCGCGTTCACGGCTGGCGCGGTCCGCGTCGGCCCGCAATCGCCACAGCAAAATGATTGCCGACGTGGTCTCGATCACCGAGTCAAGCCCGAAGCCGATCAGTGCAATGCTGCCGGCCATCAGCCCGGAGACCAGCGCCACCACCGCTTCGAAGCTGTTCCACGCGATGGTCAAGAACTCCAGGCGGCGCCCGCGAGAGACCAGCAGAGGACGATTCACTGCAGCCGAGATGTTGACGACCGGCATGGTGGTTAAGCACGAGTATAGCTGCTGGAAAACATATTTCTGGCCGGCATTTCCCGCGTGGTGGATCAGTGTACGAATTCGAAATCAAATCGAACCGCTACCATTTCCGTCGCGCACTAGCCGCGGCCTCGCCCGGTCTTATACAATCACAGGTTTCCTACTGTTACGCCATCCTTGTAAGGAGTAGACAAGTCCGCGCCGGGTGCCTCGTTCGAGCCGGTTATTGGCTAGGGCGGGGGAACGACCTCCCGCCGTCGTCATACAACATGAAAATACATGAGTATCAGGGAAAAGCCATTCTCGCGAAGTATGGAGTGGCAGTGCCGCGCGGGCAGATGGTGGAGAACCGCGAGCAGGCGCTCGAAGTCGCCCAATCGCTGTTCAGCGACGGCGCCACCGGCGTCGTGGTCAAAGCGCAGATTCACGCCGGCGGCCGCGGCAAGGGCGGTGGCGTGAAGATCGCCAAGTCGCCGCAGGAAGCCGGCGAACTGGCCACGAAGATGCTTGGCATGAATCTGGTTACCCATCAGACCGGCCCCGAAGGCAAGACGGTGCAGCGGTTGCTCATTGAAGAGACGCTGCCCATTGCGCGCGAACTCTATCTCGGCATCGTGCTCGACCGCGCCAACGGACGCAATGTGTTCATGGCGTCGGCTGCCGGCGGCATGGAGATCGAAGAAGTCGCGGCCAAAGATCCTAACGCCATCATCAAAGAACACATCCTGCCCGGCTTTGGACTGCAGGCCTTTCAGGCGCGCGAGATCGCCTTTCGCCTGGGGCTGGAGCCCAAGTTCATCAGCGGTGCAGTGAAGTTCATGATGGCGCTGGCGCGTGCGGCGGAAGACACCGACGCCTCGCTGGTGGAGATCAATCCCTTCATCACCACCACCGACGGCCGCCTGTTCGCCCTCGACGCCAAGATGAACTTTGACGACAACTCGCTCTATCGCCATCCCGAGATTGTGGAGCTGCGCGACATCAGCGAAGAAGATCCGCTCGAGGTCGAGGCCAGCAAGTACAACCTGAACTACATCAAGCTGGACGGCAGCGTGGGCTGCATGGTGAACGGCGCCGGGCTAGCGATGGCCACCATGGACATCATTCAGTATGCCGGCGGCATGCCGGCAAATTTTCTCGACGTGGGCGGCGGCGCCAACGAAGAACAGGTGACCCACGCCTTCGAAATCCTGCTGAGCGACAAGAACGTCAAGGCGGTGCTGATCAATATTTTCGGGGGCATCCTGCGCGTTGACACCCTGGCCAACGGCATTGTGAGCGCGGCGCGCAAGACGAATATCCAGTTGCCGATTGTGCTGCGGCTGGAAGGGACCAACGTCGAGCAAGGCCGCAAGACCCTGCAAGAGAGCGGACTGAAATTCATTGTGGCAGAGACCATGAAGGACGCGGCTGAGAAAGTCGTGGCTGCGGCGAAGGGGCAGTGATGGGAACAACGACAATTCCTTTCGATAAACCGGTTCACAAGCCCACCATGATGACGTCTACATTGGGTGACGAATTCTGGGTCCTTACCTGTCTGGAACTCAGTTGTGAAAACAGCATTCAAACCACGAGCTTCGACCAGGAGTGCACCGGTGTGTGCCACGGTAATGCCGTCGTCGTCACCTGTTCGGAAGGCGCAAAAGGGGAGTGGCAAAAGTTATGAGCATCCTGGTGGATAAATCGACGCGACTGCTGGTGCAGGGACTGACCGGACGGGAAGGCACCTTCCACGCCAAGAATGCCGCGGCCTATGGCACCACCGTGGTCGGGGGAGTGACCCCGGGCAAAGGCGGCACCACGCATGAAGGCTGGCCCATCTTCAACACCGTAAGCGAAGCGGTGGATAAGACCGGCGCCAACGCGACCGTGATCTTCGTTCCGCCTCCGGGCGCGGCCGACGCCATCATGGAAGCTGCCGACGCCGGCCTGCCGCTGATCGTCTGCATCACCGAAGGCATTCCCGCCCGGGACATGGTCAACACCTGGGATTTTCTGAAGACGAAGAACTCGCGCCTGATCGGACCGAATTGTCCGGGAATTATTTCGCCGGGCCGCTGCAAGATCGGCATCATGCCGGCGCACATTCACAAGGAAGGCAATGTCGGCATCGTGTCGCGCTCGGGCACGCTCACCTACGAAGCGGTGTATCAGTTGACCACGCGCGGCATCGGACAATCGACCGCCATCGGCATCGGCGGCGACCCGATTATCGGGACGAACTTTGTCGATGCGATTCGCCTGTTCAACGACGATCCGGAGACCGAAGCCATCATCATGATCGGCGAGATTGGCGGCAGCGCCGAGGAGACGGCGGCCGAGTTCATCAAGCAGAACGTGCGCAAGCCGGTCGTGGGCTTCATCGCCGGGCAGACCGCGCCTCCGGGACGCCGCATGGGCCACGCGGGAGCGATCATCTCAGGCGGCAAGGGAACGGCGGCGGAGAAGATCAAGGCCATGGAAGCAGCCGGAATTTATGTGGCGAAGTCGCCCGCCGAGATCGGCGAGACCCTGGTGAAGGCGCAAGCCGCGGTGATGGGACGGTAGGAAGAAGCCGCTTTTCGCGGTTCGCCTTTCGCTTTTGGCCTCCAGCTACCAGCTGTTAGCTCGTAGCTCTTAGCAAGGCTGGCCCGGTCTTTCGGTGGAAGTGCGCGCCTTCAGGCCTGCTAGAGAACGCTGCGTTGAGCATGGCCGTAAGAATTACGTGAGGACTCAATTTCGTCTTTGGGAGCGAGACCTGCCAGCCGAAAATAGAGCCCGTAAGGGCGGTTCGGTAGTTAGCACAGGACGGAGCCGGAGGCGGAGTCCTGGGTAGTGTCCAGAAATCAGTTCGAGTCCCGTAGGGACGGCGCAAGTCTCACATAGACTCGTAAGGGCGCTTCGGTAATTCGTGCATCTTAGGGGCAGATGAGATGGCAGGGTTGTTCGCGGTGGGTTCGCACCAGCCGCGCAGCGGCGGAATTGAATTTAGCCCCGGGCGGAAGCCCGGGGTAGGCGAACCAATCATTACCGAGTCCCGTAGGGACGGCAGAGATTGTGCCGACACAAGCGTCCCGCCGTCGCGGGGGGACCGCAGGTTCCTCCGCTCGTGGCTCAAGCCACTCGGTCGGAATGACAATTCGTAAGAGCAACTAGTCGCTAGCAACTAGAAACTAGCAAAAAGCAAAGAGCAAAAAGCGTAGAGCGCTCATAGGCCACCGAATGGCCGACAACTTATCTACAACGAGAGGAACTTATACCCCGACCATGAAGACACTGCAACGCACTCTTTCCATCATCAAGCCCGACGCAGTCGAACGCGGCGCGGCCGGCGACATCATCCACACGCTGCTGGAAAACAAGTTTCGCATCATCGGCATGAAGATGCTGCACATCAACAAGGCACAGGCCGAAGGCTTCTACGCCGTGCACGTGAACCGGCCATTCTTCGAGTCGCTCACCAACTTCATGTCGAGCGGTTCTATCATCGTGATTGCGCTGGAAAAGGAAGACGCTATCGCCGACTACCGCAAACTGATGGGCGCGACCGATCCGGCCAAAGCCGAGGAAGGCACTATTCGCAAGAAGTGGGCGGCCAATATCGAGAAGAACGCGGTGCACGGCTCCGATGCCGAGGATACCGCGCGCTTCGAGTTGAGCTACTTCTTCGCCGGCTACGAGTTGGCGAAATAGAGCGCGCCATCGAATTGAGATGGAGCGCTGATCGAAGAAATACATTTCACCACGGAGGCACGGAGAGCGCGGAGTTTTTGACTCCATTGCTGATAACCTTTGCCGCCGCGGTGAAAATGATTCAACGGAGCAATCTATGGCGCATGTGCAAATCACGATGTTGGCGGGCCGCACCATCGAGCAGAAGCGGCGCGCGGTGAAACGCATTACCGACGCGATGTGTGAAGAACTCCACGTCAAGGCGGAGAAGTTGACCATATCCTTCGTGGAGGTCCCGCGCGACAGCTACGCCCGCAATGGGGTTCTGCTGTCGGACCGCACCGACTTGAAGTGAAGTCGCACCGCGCCGGTTGAATGGCGCCACCGGAAAGCTTGCTAAGAACAAGAAAGGCCGTTCCCCGGGGGACGGCCTGCTATTTTCCTGCAACCGCGCTTAGTGTTTCTGTGCCATCGTGCTATTGGATCCGTTGCTCATTGCGCCTGAGTTCTTACTCATGGCGGTTCCGGTGACGGTAGGCGCAATTTTCTCCGCTTCGTGAAGGTGGCTCTCCAGGACTGGCAGAGTGCTGGTTGTCCAATCCTTCAGGTCCGGACTGTGCGCCGCGGTCGATTCCCGTTTGAATTCAGCCACATCTTTTTCGTGGTCGGAGACCATATCGTGCATGTAAGCCTTATCGAAGGCTGCTCCGTGTAATTTCTCGAGATGCTCTTTGGTTTCCTGATCCTTGGCGTCCAGGGTGGTAGGAAGCTTCACCGCTTCCTTCGACGCTACTTGTTTCAGTTGGTCATTGGCTTTGGTGTGGTCGGTGACCATCCGTTTGCCGAAATCCTTCACTTCCTGACTTTGACCGTTTTGCTCGGCCAGTTGGCCGAGTTCAACTTCGGCCATGCCGCCCTGGGCGGCCTTGTCCATAAAATTACGATCGGCAGAGGTGACGGCGCCGTTCATGTTGGAGTTCTTGCTCGACTGCGCTACCGCCATGGTTCCGAACAACAGCAGCGCTGCTGCTCCAGCCAGCAGGCTGTTCATTGCAATCTTCATTGTCGTATTCTCCTTTTAGAAGCCCAGAGTTAAGGACCCCGCTGAATGTGGCAGAGACTGGTCAGGGCCGAGGTTCCACTCCGTTAGATAGGATTTCCCGGCGCCCCGGCGGGTTGTCACCCCGGTCCGGCTGCCGGGCAAAAATTTGCGGCAGCCTGAGCCAGCCGGAAAGGCTGGCTTGACGGTGACTCTTGGGCCGCAATACAGTCGAATACTTGGGAGCTGCGAGCTTGGAAAGTCTGGTAGGGAAGAGCATCCTGCACTACAGCGTGGTCAAGAAGCTGGGCGCCGGAGGCATGGGAGTTGTCTACGAAGCCGAGGACAGCCGGCTGGGCCGCCATGTGGCCTTGAAGTTTCTCTCCCGCGACTTCGAGCAGGATACCTACGCGCTGGAACGCTTCAAGCAGGAGGCGCGGGCCGCGTCCGCGCTCAATCATCCCAACATCTGCACCATCTACGCTATTGAAGAGTGCGACGGCCAGCACTTCATCGCCATGGAGCTGCTGGAAGGCGAGAGCCTCAGCGACAAGATCGACGGCCATCCCCTGCCGCTGGACAAGATTCTCGATATCGGCATCCAGATCACGGATGCGCTCGATGTCGCCCACCACAAAGGCATCGTCCACCGCGACCTGAAGCCGGCCAACATTTTCCTGACCACCCGCGGGCAAGCCAAGATTCTGGACTTTGGACTGGCCAAGCTGACCTACGACCGCCGCGCGGCGCTGGAAACCGTGGCCGGAGAAGCTGCGACCGCCGCTCCCTTGCATCTCACCTCGCCCGGGATGGCGATCGGTACCGTGGCCTACATGTCGCCGGAGCAGGCGCGCGGCGAGGAACTCGACGGCCGCAGCGATCTGTTCTCCATGGGCGCCATCCTGTACGAAATGGCGACCGGCAAGATTCCCTTCGACGGCAATACCTCGGCCGTCATCTTTCAAGGCATTCTCGATCGCAATCCCCGCCCGGTCGACGAGCTGAATCCCTCCGTGCCCTTCAAGCTGGTGGAGATTATCGACAAGGCGCTGGAGAAGGACGCAGACCTGCGCTATCAGAGCGCGGCCGAAATGCGGGCCGACTTGAAGCGGCTGAAGCGCGACAGCACCGGGCACACCTCGCAAGCACGACTGGCAGCAGCTTCGTCAACGGCAATTGCGGCGGCTCGCGACAGTCGTCCCCTGGAGCGCCTGTCCAGTTCGTCGACCGTGCTGGAGGCGGCGCGGCGTCATCGCAACGGCGCCACTCTGGTTCTGGTGCTGAGCCTGGCGATGATCGCGCTCGGCATCTACGGCTTCTACCGCAAGTTTTCCGCCTGGCTGGGCGACTCCGGACCGGTGCCCTTCCAGAACATGAGCATGGAGAAGCTCACCAACTCCGGCAAGACCCTGCTGGCCACGATTTCGCCCGACGGTAAATATGTGGTCAATGTCGTCGACGAAGGTCACGGACAACAGAGTCTGTGGATGCGGCACGTGGCTACCGGCAGCAATGCGCAGATCATGCCGCCGGCGGAGATCAACTACAAGGGGCTGACGTTTTCGCCGAACGGTGATTTCCTCTACTTCGTCAGCGGCGATCCGCAACATCCCGGCTTGGGATTTCTGTACCAGATTCCGGTGCTGGGGGGCACGCCACGCAAGCTGGTTGACGATGTGGACAGCGCCGTCAGCTTCTCGCCCGACGGCCAGCAGATGGTCTATCTGCGCAACAGCTCTAGCGACGCCAGCTCCAAGCTCATCCTGGCCCACACCGACGGCACCGGTGAACACGTACTGGCCAGCCTGCCGCTTCCTGGTTATACCGATCCGGCATGGTCGCCGGATGGCAAGTCGATCGCCGCTGCCGTGCTCGATCCCGGCAGCCAGAACCTGGGCAGGTTGGTGCTGCTCGATCCCAACACCCGCAAAGAGAAGACCGTATTTGCGGGCACCGCCATTCTGCAAAAGCCGGCCTGGATGCCGGATAACGAGCACATCATTTTTGTGTTTCACGACGCCACCAGCGACTGGAACGGCCAGGTGGGAGAAATCTCGATCGCCGCCGGCAAGCTGCATCGCATCACCAACGATCTCAACTCCTACAGCAATCTCACGCTCGGCGTAACCAAAGACGGCAAGCAGCTGATCGCCATCCAGCTCGCGCCTCAGGCTTCGATCTACGTGATGAGCTCGGACCCGAACGCCAATGCGAACCCGACGCCGGTCAGCAGTCACGGCGAAACCGGAGTAGGCTGGCTTCCCGACGGCCGCCTGGTCACGATGGACTATGACAGCCACATCGCCATCATGAATGCCGACGGCAGCAACCGCAGCATCATCTACCATGAGAACCTTCCCATGGGGGGTCTGTCGGTTTGTCCCGACGGCGCCAACGCTTTGTTCTATATGCCGAACAAGCAGACCAAGGCGATCAATATCTGGCGGCTGAATCTGCAAAGCGGCGCTGCCACCGTGCTGACCAACGGCCGGGTCGACCAGGGCGCCTTCTGCGCACCCGATAGCAAGCGTTTTCTCTATACCAGTATTAACAACGGCAAGAGGCTGCTGATGCAGATGCCGCTCAGCGGCGGTGACGCCAAGCCGGTGACCAACCAGGTTGGCGACTTCGGCACCATCTCGCCCGATGGCCAGCAAATCGCCGCTCTCATCAGCGAAGGAACGGGAATCAATTTCAAAGCGCTGATCGCCATTCTCCCGGCGAATGGAGGATTGCCGGTCAAAACGTTTCCTCCCAACCGCGCCATTTCCAATTATTTCCAATTCTCGTCCGATGGGCAGGCCTTGTACTATCCGGTAACCGAGAAAGGCGTGTCGAACCTGGTGGTGCAGCAAGTCGGCGGTGCCACGGTCGATCCCGTGACCAGCTTTACCGACCTGACCATTTACGGTTTTAACTACGATTGGAAGAACAAGAAGCTGGCTCTAGCCCGGGGGCAGACCAACCACGACATCGTGCTGCTCACCCAACAGCAGGGACAATAATGGAAGTGTGGCCTAGCTTCTGCGCCAACTGCGGCCAGCGCGTCGACCGCCAGGACAAGTTCTGTCGCAACTGCGGGGTGGCTGTTCCGCAACAGCCTTTTGAGTCGGCCGGCACCATGGCGCGACCCGCATTTCGCGACGACGCAGCCGCAGTCTCGCCGCCTCCGCCGCAAGTGGTGCCGCCGCCGGCGAAGGAATTGCCGCAGGTTGACGTGCGCCGGCAGTCCGTAGAACCGCCGCCGCCGCAGGAATTCGCTTCCCCTGCAGAACCTCCATTGCGGAGTCAGGAACCCGACTTGCGTGAAGCGCCCGCCCCGGTGCCCACGGCCTTCGACTACCTCGCGCCGACACCGATTCCCACAGCGTATGACTATGTGGCGCAGGAGGAGGAAGTCGTCGAGAAGCCGCCGCGGCGTCGCAAATCGCGCCTGCCCGTGCTGGAGATCCTGGTCATCGTCCTGCTGCTGGTCGGGGCCGGCGCTGCTGTCTGGATGCTGCGCTCGTCGCTGCCGCCCAAGCACGCGGCTGTTCCCTCGAATGTCGACATCCTGCTGGCGCCCGCAACGGCGCGCGTGGCACCTGGCCGCGCGGTTGATTTTTCTGCCACCGTCACCGGCACCGACAATGTCGAAGTGGACTGGTCGGTCCAGGAAGGCGATGCCGGCGGCCGGGTCGTTCCCCGGGGAGCCAAAGCCGACGGAGGAACCGTGTCCACGCTAGCCGTTTACATCGCGCCCGACACTCCGGGCACCTATCACCTGCTAGCGACGAGCAAGGCCGATCCGCAGAAATCAGCCTCGGCGGAAATCACGGTGAAAGCCGGCAAATCGCGTTAACCGTCAGAATCCGAATCTGGCCAGCCCTCTTGGGTAGCAACACCTGGTTTCGACAAGTGAAGCGCAATCAGGTCAGCGGCCGGATACTTGGTTTTCTCCCGGTTATTTCGAACTCAGCCTGCAGCCAATCGTCGAAGTCGTGACCACCTTCACGGCCTCGTTCCTCGTAAACGCGATACGCCCGTGCCCGAATTAACTCCTCAAAATCGTCTTCCCAAAACTCGAACTCCCGTCTTGCCTCCAACGGTCGCTCGGTCTCTTCCTGGGACCGCAGTTCGATGCGGCGAATCTTCCCCGAAATTGTCTTGGGCAGTTCGGTAAATTCAATTCGGCGTATCCGTTGGTAAGACCCCAGACGCCGGCGGACGAATACAAAAATCTCATGTGCCACAGCGGGTGACGGCTCCATGCCGGGTCTTAAGGCGATGTACGCCTTAGGAACCATCCAGCGAATTGCGTCAGGCGACGGCACCACTGCGGCTTCCGCGACCGCTGGATGCTCAATCAGTGCGCTCTCCAGATGGAACGGACTGATGCGATAGTCGGAGGACTTGAACAGGTCATCATCCCGTCCAACGTAGGTGTAGTATCCGTCGGCGTCACGGGTGGCGATATCGCCGGTATGGTAGCAGCCACCCACCATGGCGCGCGCCGTCATCTGCGGATCGTCTAGGTAGCCGGCCATCAAGCTGATGGGCGCAGGATTCATCCGGACGCAGATTTCACCGTCAGCAGATTCGTTCCCTTCCGCGTCCAGCAAAACAATCTCGTGTCCGGGAGAAGCAACACCTGCGGCGCCCGGCTTCACCGTCTGCCCGGGAAAGTTGCCGATAACCAGCACCGTCTCGGTCTGCCCGAACCCGTCGCGAATGGTCAAGCCCCATGCCTGCCGAACCTTCTCAATGATTTCCGGATTGAGTGGTTCTCCGGCCCCCACCAGTTCCTTGATCTTAACCGGATACGCGCTCAAGTCCTCGAGCACCAGCAGACGCCATACCGTTGGTGGCGCGCACAGCGAGGTGACTTCGTGACGGGAAATAATTTCGAGCGTCTTCTTAGCCTCGAATCGGGCATAGTTGTGCACGAAGACGGTTGCGCCGGCGTTCCACGGCGCGAAGAAGTTGCTCCACGCATGTTTGCCCCAACCCGGAGAGCTGATGTTGAGGTGAATATCGTCGGGCCGCAACCCGATCCAATACATGGTCGCCAAGTGACCGACGGGGTAGCTCTGATGGGTATGCAATACAAGTTTCGGTTGGGCGGTAGTGCCCGAGGTGAAGTACAACACCATGGGATCGGTCGCCTTCGTCGCCGCGTCAGGTAGGTACGTTTCCTTTTCCTGATAGGCGTCCGCGTATGACACCCAACCGTCGACGGGTTCGTCCACGACGATGCGGGAATAATCGCCGGGCAACTTCGAGAACCTGCCGCTGCAGGCAGCATGGGTGATCACGTGGCGCGCCTGGCCGCGGCTAAGGCGGTCCTTGAGATCGTCGGGAGTAAGCAACGTCGCTGTGGGAATAATGACGGCTCCCAATTTCATCGCCGCCAGCATCACTTCCCACATCGCTACCACGTTGGGCAGCATGACAATGATGCGGTCGCCGCGGCAAACGCCATTTCTGCGAAGAAAGTTGGCCACCTGATTCGAACGACGTAACATCTGGTCGTAGCTCAGCTTCAATTCCAAGCCGTTTTCGTTCACAATCCACAACGCCGTCTTCGAATTGCGCCGCGCGTAACCATCGAAATAATCCAGCGCCCAGTTGAACTGCGTAAGCTGGGGCCAACGGAACTTCTGGTAAACAAATTTGTAGTCGTCACGATGTTGCAGCAAAAAATCGCGTGCGCTCAAGAAGGCGTTCAGGTCTGGATTCGATGGGGATGGGTTCATCATGGCTCCCATTTCCGCAGCTTTCCATTATGTTGAGTGTGGAGGCCAGAGTCCACTCATCAGCACGGCAAAGCTGGAAGCAACCAGAACAGCTCTCCATTCTGTCTGTCCGGGTAGAGTTGCCTTATCTTCCAGCCAGGATGTTCGCCTGCCTGGAGAAGGGCAGGTCAGGAAGAAGCCCACAGGGTCAACTGCCAGTTTAGACGTGGATGCTCTTTTGCAGCTCTTTCAAGAAATCCCTATGAAGGCGACTCGTCCAGTGTTCATGATTCGCCGGTCGCTGTCAGTGATGATGGTCACGGCGCAAGCCGGGCTATTTTTAGGCGTGGATGCTCTGCTCCTAACTGCCGGCTAGGCGCGCGGCGGTTCCAGCGAACGTCGACGTTGGGCTTGCTCTACTGCAAGGACTGCCCTTGCTCGACGACCAGCTTATACGCGACGTAATACTTGTAAATGTTGCTGACGTACTGGACGGTCACCGGCCCTATATTCTGGGCGGCCAGCAGCTCGACGTTCTCAAACCATTTATTCGGATCCAGTCCCTGTGCCGCCGCTCGCTTGCGCAGCTCGGCAATGCGGTTCGGGCCCGCGTTGTAGGCGGCGAAGGTAAACAGCAGACGGTTCACGGGATCGATCTTGGGATCGTTGAAATAGGTAGTCGCAATCGTATTGAGCACCTTGATTCCCGCATGAATGTTATTCTCCGCCGAGAATACGTCGGGAATGCTGATGGGTGGTGCGGCCGCTGTCGATGGCTTGACTTGCATAATTCCGACCGCGCCCGAGGGCCCTCTTGCCGACTGTTCCAGCATCGACTCCTGATAGCCCTGGGCCACCACCATCAGATAATCAAAGCCGTACTCGGCTGCGTACTTCTTGAAGAAATCAACCGTGGTCTCAAACTTTTTCATCTCCGCGGCAGTCGTCGGATTCTTCACCCACTGATTGCTCTGCAGATATTGCCGCACCAGCGTGTTTCCAAATGACGTCCCTGCGGCCCGCGTCTTCACAAACTCATCCACCAAGGCCCGGAGCTTTGGATTATTTTTGCGCATCGCCCAGGCCAGATCTTCGTTATCGCCGATGGCCAGCTTCGGCTGCGGAGTAATGTTGGGAAACACACTGGCCCACAGCTTGGCGCGTTCGCTGAGCGTGACCGTCGCCGGCAGAATCCCGGCATTCACCATTTCCAGCAGATCTTCGTCCACCAGGCTGGGGTCGGCTTTCTCAATCAGGATCGGCGGCTTGCCTTCTTGGCGCAACGAGTCATTTACCTTTTCCAGATTCTGGTAGTAGGTGGTGAGCGGATTCACGAAGATCTTCTTTCCACTCAGGTCTGCCAATGAGGAAACCGGTCCAAAGTCTTTTCCAGTTACGACGATCTGCTTTACGCCGGTTTGTATCGGGGTAGAAAAGGCGAGTCGCTGCTCGCGGGCGGGCGTCTCCACCAGGCCGTAAGCAATCAGATCGCCCACCCCCTGGGTCAGCGCAGCCTCAAGCTTATCGGGGCGCACCGGAATAAACGTAACCTGCACATGCTCCCTGCGCGGCAGCTTGCGATTCACGAACTGCTGGAAGTATTGCAGCGCTTCGTAGTAGATGCCCTCAGGTTTTCCGTTCACGTAGAAGAATCCCGAGCGGGTGTAAAGCACCAGAGCTCGAATCTTCCCGCGCTTGACCATGGCATCCAGGTCGTCGGTATGCCGTTCGAAGGTCAGGGGCAGCCCGGCGTCAGCCGGCTCCGACGTTGGCTTCTCTGACGAGGTGGCAGGCTGGGGCGCCGATTGGGTTTGGGCCGCGGCCTCAGGAGTGGCGCAAGCGATCAAGAGCAGGAGGCACAGCCATAGAACCGGCAGAGTGCGTCGTTGAACAGAAGCGGGATCGGGTGACACCATTCCCCCTTATCGAGATAGGGCCTATGCCCTCAGCATCATAAACGCTGCCAGAAGGTTCTAGTACCTTCGTAATCTTGACAGATCGAAGAAGCGAGTTACGCTGTTAGGTTGGGCGTCGTGCGCCCGATGCCCTGCGCTGGGTTTCGACGGCGGGGCGGGAGTTCTTTGACAAGTCCATTTCGTCGGCGGTCGGACCTCGGCAAAACGAGTCCCAAAGCGGAACTTTAATCATTCCGTTCGAGCGGCTAAGTCCTTGCGGCTCACTATTTTGATCGTAACTCGTTTGAAACCAGGTTTTTACGGGAGTCGACTTGAGTTAAAGGTATTTGCTTTCAATATTTTGCAGGACGTGGGGGGAGGGGGGTACCAGGACTAAACTGCGTCATTCCTTCACCGCAATTCCCAGCGCCTTCATCTTGCGGTACATGTGGCTGCGCTCCAGGCCCAGCACTTCGGCGGTGCGGCTGACGCTGCCGTGATTTTCGTCCAGCTTCTTCAGGATGTAGTCGCGCTCGTAGGCGGCGCGCGCCTGGTGCAGGCTGGAGAAATCGCCGACCGTGCGCCGTCCGCCTTCACGATAGACCAGCGTCGGCAAATGTTTGCGCTCCAGCTTGATCACCGTGGGATTCATGATCACGATGCGCTCGATCAGGTTGCGCAATTCGCGAACGTTGCCCGGCCACAAGTAGCGCATCAGGGCATCGAGAGCTTCGTCGGAAATCTCTCGCGGGCGGCGATTGTAGGTCTGAGAAAACTCTTTCAGGAAGTAACGCGCCAGCAGCGGAATGTCTTCCTTGCGTTCGCGCAGCGGCGGCACGTAGAAGGGAATCACGTTCAGGCGGTAGAAAAGATCTTCGCGAAAATTTCCCTTCGAGATTTCCTCTTCCAGATCTTTGTTGGTCGCGGCAATCACGCGCGCATCCACCGTGATCGGCTCTTCGTCGCCCACCGGAGCGAAGCGGCCTTCATCGAGCGTGCGTAGAACCTTGGACTGCGTCTTCAGACTCATGTCGCCGACTTCATCGAGAAACAGCGTTCCGCCATCGGCCTTCTGGAACTTGCCTTCCTTGTCGGCGGTCGCCGAGGAAAAAGCTCCTTTGCGATGGCCGAACAGTTCGCTCTCGATGAAATCTTCCGGAATCGCAGCGCAGTTGACCTCGACAAACATGGCGTCTTTGCGCAGGCTCTGCGCGTGAATGGCGCGTGCCGCCAGCTCCTTGCCGGTTCCCGACTCGCCATAGATCAGGACACGGCCGTTGGTCGGAGCCATCAGCGAAATCTGCTGGCGCAAGGCTTTGATGGGAATGCTGTCGCCGACGATCACGCTGCGCGCCTGAAACTGCTTCTTCAGCTCCAGATTCTCGCTGCGCAGGCGCTTGGCTTCGATAGCGTTCTTCAGGACGATCAGCGTGCGCTCGATGGAGAGCGGCTTTTCCAGGAAGTCGAAAGCGCCCAGTTTGGTGGCGCGAACCGCGGCTTCGATGTTGCCGTGTCCCGAGATCATGATGACTTCGGGATGGTCGGCGCTTTCCACCAGCTTCTCCAGCGTATCCAGCCCGTCCATTCCGGGCAACCAGATATCGAGCAGCACGACGTCGGCGGACTTGTGGCGCAGGATCTCCAGACACTCCTCGCCGCTTTCGGCGAGCAGGGTCTTGTAGCCTTCATCCGCCAGCACGCCTTCCAGCGCGCTGCGGATCTGGGACTCGTCGTCAACGATCAGAATGGTTTGCATCTTGATGGCCGGCCGCGACCGCGATTTCCTGGGCTACAGGTAACTCTACGATGAATCGCGCTCCAACGGGAGAGTTCTCTTCGACTCGGATCGAGCCGCGATGATCTTCTACGATGCGGCTGACGATGGCCAGTCCCAAACCTGTGCCGCGCCGCTTGGTGGAGAAGTAAGGCAGGAAGAGCCGTTCTTTGACTTCGGGCGTGACGCCGTATCCGGTATCGGCAACCACGATCTCGACCGAGTCGCGGTCTTCGACCAGGCTGGTGGAGATGACGATTTCCTTCATCAACGAGTTGTGCACGGCTTCGGCGGCGTTGTCGACCAGATTGGCAACCGCGCGCTTGATGGCTTCCGGATCGGCTTGCACCGGCGGCAAATCCGCTGCCAGGAATCGTTGCACTTCAATGCCGTCGAGCCGGCCATCGAACATCAGCAGAGCCTGGTTGACAATGGCGTTGATGTCGGAGGGTTGCGGCTTGGACGCCGGAAAACGGGCGAGGGTGGAGAATTCGTCCACCAGCTTGCGCACGGTCTCGACCGACGAGCTGATGGTTGCGGCGCACTGCCGGATCACGCTCAGCGAGGCGGCATCGGGAGCGGCGCCGCGCTCCAGATGCCGGCGAATGCGTTCGGCCGACAGGGCAAGCGGCGTGAGCGGATTCTTGATCTCATGCGCAATGCGCCGCGCCACTTCGCGCCAGGCAGTTTGTTTCTGGGCGCGCAGAATGTCGGTGAGGTCCTCGAGCACCATGACGTAGCCCATGCGCTGGCGGCCGTTGCGCGACGACGAAGACGGAGGATCGAGCGAGGCAACCGTGACCGCGACGCTCAGATTCACGCGCGGGGTAACGATCTCCAGCTGGCTGGTGGTGGTGCCCATGCGATCGGCTTTGCGCAGCATGTGCTCCAGCTCGCCAACCGCGACTTCGGGGAACAGGTCGCTTAGGCTTTGCGCCGACACCGGCGGATTCTCGTCCAGGCGCAACAGGCGACGCACCGCTCCGTTGGAGTGAACGATGTGCCGCGCCGCGTCCAGCGAGAGCACGCCCGAAGGCACACTTTCCAGAATGGTTTCGATGTGCCGCGTGCGCTGCTCCAGCTGCGCGTTCATGTCGGCCAGATCGTGACGAGAGGCCTCGATCCGGCCGCGGCTGGTTTCCAGATCGGCGGCCATGCGGTTAAACGATTCCACCAGTTGACCGATTTCGCTGCCCGCACGAATGTCGACCCGATAATCGAGACGACCGCGGGAAATCTCCTGTGTGGCTTCGGCCAGAGCAACCAGCGGTCGAGTCACCATCTTGGAGAGATAGAGCGCCAGCCAGGTAGAGGCAAACAACACGCCGACGGTCAGCAACAGCAGGAAGCCGAGGTAGGTGCGCCGCAGCCGCCGCCGTTGCAAGCGCAGATCGCGATACTCATTCTGGCTATTTTCAATATCGCGCAGAATACCCGCATAACTCTGCGGCAAAGGCATGGCGACCAGGATCCAACTATTGTCTCCCATGCTGGCGCGGCCCATCACGTACTTCTCGCCCAGCACGTCGAACGACTTGGAGCGTCCAGGCAACGTGTTGTGCAAGGGCAGATTGTGGCGCAGCAGAGGCCACGCTTCGGGAGCGTGAAAGCTGCCTTCGGCGCGATCCTCGACGAGGGCGAAAGCAAAGCCGCCTTGCAGCGTAATCTCGCTGCGGCGGAATTCGTCCATGACGTAGGTAAAGTTGCCGGTCTTGAACGACTTCTGAGCGTCGGGAGTAGCCGCGATCCGCTCCGCCTCATCGCGGGCGTTGGTGGTGGCGTACTCGGTCAGCAAGGAAGCGATAACGTTGGTGCGGTACTCCACATCTTCTGCCGGCCGCGAGAACCATTTCTCGATGGAGTGATTGAGCAGGCCGTAGGAGAACAGGAACAGGAAGATCACCGGTCCCAGCGACAACAGCAACGCGCCCAGCACCATGCGACTGCGAAACTTCGAACCCAGCATGCCCGTTTTACGTTCGGCGTAAAGCCGCAGCAAAGTGCGAAGCAAGACAAAGGTGAGCGCGATGAACAGCAGGAAAATCAGCGCCGACAGCGCGGCGTAAATCAGGGTCTCTTCGCTGGTGTCGGGCTGCAGGAAGGTCAGCTTGAAGGTGGCCTGAGCAAAGATAACGGCGAACAGGAAGAAGGTGCAGATGGACAGTGCGATCAGCGCCGGAGTATGGTTCGGCTTCTTCGGCGGGCGATTTGGAATAGGCGAAGGCAACATCATGACTACTTACGGCTTAGGGTTTTCGCGACAAGAATCTTGCATCACGATGAGAAGGCCAGATATACGTTTGGGAGCGTAGGCTCATTATAGCCGCGTTTTTCGCGGATTCTACGAAGATATTCTCTGCCGCCAAGGGAATCGTTCCCCGGATTGCAACCCTCTCGCAGCGTATTCCAAAGCTGTGGGACGGATCTGGACAACCTAGCCCGGCGGCCTCGTCGGTAGCTGACCGCTCCGTCGATTGCGGCCAACCAGCCAGACGATCAGGGCCACGATCAGGATGACAGGAATCAGGGGAACCAGGAAGAGTCCGACAAACACTAGCGCTCCCGGCAGCGAGCTGACATCGCCCTTGATGGTGGCATTGGGATCACGCCAGAGGCGGCCGCCAATGGTCACCACGTCGCCATCCACCGAGGCGTTTTCACCCAGATGGATGCTGCCGCCAATCGCTACTGCATCGCCCTGCACCGCGCCGTCAACCGTAATGCTGCCGCCAATGACCACCACATCTTCTGAGGTGCCTGCCATGCGGATGGAACAGCCGACGCAGACCAGGCTTCCGGCGGTTTCATTCTCCTCGACGGTTATGCTTTGGCCAACGTGAACCTGGTCTCCGCTGCTGGCATAGAGAGCGGGCGTGGTCGCCACGAACAGAGCCATTAACATCAGCCACCGGAAACGGAGCGGCATGATTTCTCTTCCTCCTGCAGACGCAGCCAACAAGCTAAGTCTGACCCAGCGGGCGACCAAGCTGCAACTCCCGACGAATCCATCAGTGATGCGGCGCGCCGCTATGCGCCGGCGGCGCCGAATGCGGTGGACTCTGCGGTCGCACCGGACTGGCGTGGGGCGGAAACTCTGCGTCCCGCATCGGTCCGGCCGGCCTGCCTGCCGACAAGTTCGCCCGCTGCTGCGGTTCCAGCGGACGGCCTGGATGCTGTTCCATGGCAGGCGCTTTCTCCTCCAACGGCAGTTTCGCCGGCGGCGGTGGAGTTCGTGCCACCAATGCCGGACGCGTCGCCGGCGGGCGATTGGCAGTGGCGGCCGGTGTGCGCGGCGCTTCGTTCGGAGCCGGGCGATTGTTGGCAACCGGCGGAGTTTCATGGGTCGCTGGAGGCTCGGCTACAGGCCGCTGGTTAGCGGGCGGCGTGTGCGCCTCGTTGGTATTGCCCGGCGGCGGGTTGGGGCGAGCGACTTCGCCCGGCCGCACATTTTGCGGCGGCATATTCTTCGCGGTGCTAGGCAGCTGTCCGGGATGGACATTCGCCGCCGCTGGATGTTCCACAATTGCCGGCCGCTGCGCGGACACCGGCGGTCGCGTGGGCTTGGTGCCGGCTACGATGGCTTTCGGCGTGGGATTGATCTGCGGATGCGGAATCACCTGCGCCCGGGCAAGCTGTTGCGGATTGACTCGCACCAGGTTGCGCGAGACCGGTTCAGCGTTACGAAATGTGTTAGCCGAAACGGCGGTCATCGCTACCGTTTGATAGCGGTAATGAATGTTGTTGATGTTGGTGACATTCGTGATGTTGGTAACGTTGATGTTGCGCACGTTGGTCACGTTGATCTGCCGCAGATAAACATCGCTGTGGTGATACCAGGGATAGAAAGGTTCGCCCGGACCCAGCGGGAACCACGCTGCCACGCCGCCGACACCAAAGCCAACCGAGAATCCTGGTCCGCCGACAAAGGCCACGAAAGCCGGTCCGTAGATTGGTGCTACCGCGATGGGACCAGGCAACCATCCCCAGCGCGGACCAACCTGCACCCATCGGCCATAGTGGAAGGGAGCAAATCCCCAAGGCGCATTATCCAGCCAGGTCCAGCCCCAAGGCTCGACCCAAACCCAGCGGCCGTAGCGATAAGGAATCCATCCCACAGCCACGCTTGACGGATACCAGATTGGCCCGTACTCGCGCAACCGTGGACCAGGAACCGTAGCCATCCAGATCGTAATAGCCGGGAACTTCAGGGCTCACGTACTGGCGCGCCTGAGAGCGAAGATATTTCTGATCGCGCTGGTCCGACCACTGGTCGAAGCTATCGGGCGCAGGCAGCGTGACCCAATTCAGTTGCACCGGATTCGAACCGGTGAGTTGCGCCGCCTGGCCGCTGTCCACCGTCTGATTGATGCCGTTGCCGGTGACCTGCACCGCTCCGCTGTTCACCGTGACCAGAGTCATAGTCTGGTCAGGATAGGTGTCGACCCGATAGCTTCCGGGCTGCACGATGGTGATCGCCGCGCTGGGAGTATCCACCTCAATCGAGTGACCGGGGCGCAAGTCGAAAACCCGGACTCGCAGCGATCCCTGGGCCAAACCCAACTGGATCAGCTCGTCGCTGAGATTGGTAGTCGTAAGGTCGGTTTGTTGCGCCATGCGAATTGCAACGTTGCCGGTTTCCAACTCGGCTTGGGCGCCATTGTCGGTCCACAGACGATCTCCGGTAGTCAGCGGGTAGTTCAGCGTCGCCTGGCTCCAATCGTTTTCTCCCGCCGGTTCGAAGGAAACCGCGCCTTGCATGTAGCTCAGTCGGGCGACGCGGTTGGGCGGATCGCCCGGGTCGGCGAAAACAGGTAGCGCGAGTAAGAAGAAACCCAAGAGAAACAATGCCGGATAAAACCTGGATCGTGCTTTCATTCCGTTCACCTTCACTTTCCGCGGACGGCGCACACCTCTTGACTTCAACTACAGGGAGGGGCTTCTGAATCTTGGATGATGCTGGTCTGCCCGGTGGACTCTCCGAAAACCCAAATCGGCTGACCGTGCGAGGACGATCGTGAGTATTCATCGCTATTAGGCGGCCGCTGTCTCGATGAAAAACCTTCGTTAAGCGTAAGAACCCGCGACGGCGAAAAGGTTGCGAGCGGCTTCAAGTCCCGGCCGGAGCCGCCTTGGAATTCAGCCGCTTGAGGAAGCGTGCCGGTATTCGGGGAAGATAGTAGAGACGCCGCTGTCTGACAAGGCTGGATGGGAACGCTGTGGTCAACCGTGGGGACTCGTGTGGGGCACACGGACTCCGGGCCGCGAGGCGCTCTGGCCAAAGAAAATAATGATGTGCGGCAATCTTCGAAAGGGTATATAGTGCCGGGCTGTTGGGAGCTAAAACGTGGAAGGCAAGCTACCGGCCTTCCAGATTGGCAAGCCAATGAAGCCTGCGGTTAGCACCGCGATCGACACTCCTCCACGTCGATCCCGTGGTTTGCCGGAACCCTGGGCGGCAGGTGACGACTCCCATCAGGCGCCGCCTTTCTCGACTGGCAGTCGGCGCTTACTCCGCAACTCAACTATTTACCTCGTTGTATTGCTCGCCTTCTCCGCTGCGCTGAATGTGGGCGTTGCCCTGAAGGCATCAACCACGACCGATGAGCCTCGCCACATCAAGTATGGTTGGCACATTCTCCAGCTTAGGCCGGACCGGGTTTTTCCGGAGTTATTTGACAGCCAGATGCCCATTTCGGCTTTGAATGCGGTGCCCTGGACGATCGCTTCCTACCTCGATGCCCACCATCTCCTTCGTCCCCTCTCCGCGGCGCTTGAGCATCTTCTGGCTGCCCGTGTGCCCACAATCCTGGCGACTCTCGCCTTGGCTCTGCTGGTTTATTTCTGGGCCTGCGATCTGTACGGCAAAGGACCGGCATTGGCCGCTTGCGTTCTGTGTACGCTCTCACCCAATCTCATGGCGCATGGCACTTTGGCAACCACTGACATGTACCATGCGCTGGGTGTAGTTGGGGGGTTATTTTTCTTCCATCGCTATCTCCTCCAACCTAGTCTGAGCCGGGCAATGGTCAGCGGCCTGGCTTTAGCTTTAGCTCAGACGACGAAGTCATTCGCCCTGGTCCTCTACGGGGTTGTGTTTCTCATCCTGGCGCTCATGCTGCTGCGCAGGACGTCGCTCTCATCTCTGACCTGGAAGCGTGTTCTTCTGTTCACGGCAATCGCCACCCTATGGTTCTTGGCAGTCATCAATGTGGCATTTTGCTTCGACCGCACCTTCGCGCCTCTGTCCTATTATTTCCAGACGAACATGCTTGCTCGACTTCAAAAGCTGCCGCTGCCCGCGCAGCTTCCTGTCCCTTTTCCATACCCTTTCCTGCAAGGCCTTCATTTGATGAGGGCTGGGGAGCAGGCCGGCACCGCGGGTAATGTCTATCTCTTGGGTAAGCTGGGCGACCCTACGAACCCGGCGTTTCACGGATTCAAGTCGTACTACGCGGTTGCCTACTTCTATAAAGAGCCCATCGCGCTGCAGATTCTGTTTCTGATCGGCCTGGTGTGGATTTGCCGGCACCGCAAACTCGATGACTTCCTGGTGGGAGAGGCGCCGTTGCTGATGGCGGCTGCGATCCTGGTCTTGGGGTTGTCCCTCTTCAGCAAAACCCAAATTGGTATCCGGCACATCCTGCCGGCCCTGGCGATTGAGACGATTATCGCGGCAGCAGCTTTTGTCAACTTCTCTTCCAAACCGTGGCCGCAGAAGACGCTGCTGGTCCTGCTGGTTTTGTGGATGGCCGGTTCCGTCGCCAGCTACTATCCCCACATGATCCCTTACATGAATGAATGGGCCGGTGACCGGCGCCTCACCTACAGGATTTTGGGCGACAGTAATCTGGATTGGGGACAGGACACGGCGGTTGTCGAGGAGTTTCTGCGGAAAAACCCCGATGTGATCTCCGATCCCAGGCAGGTTGTATCCGGCCGCGTTCTGGTCGCAGCCGACCGTCTGACGGGAGTCGACGAACGGCTGGATCCTACTGCCATACCGATGGCCCGGGTCTTAGCCAAATATCGACCCGTAGCCCACGTGGGCTATGCTCACTTCCTGTTCGTGGTTCCGGCAGAGGACACTTCGTCCGGCCCGCACTAGCGCTTGCGCCAGATACGGTCTCGAGGCCTCCACCGCTCGTGGGCAGGCTGGTCCATGGTTCTGAGCTGCCGGCTTCCGGCGCGCGTAACGGTTACTACTGCGGCGGTCGCATCCCCTGCATCATGCCGCCCAAATCCATCTTCTGATAGCCGGGAGGAATCTGGAACAGGCTGGCGTCTGGCTCGCCTTCCTTGATGTTAGTCAACTGCCAGGTCGAGTCCTCGGAAACCGTCTTGATGGGGAAGTGCAGCTTCTGGTCGATCCAGATGTTGGAAACCTTGCCGTTCTTGTCGGTGACCTGCCAGTGATCGCAGGTGCGGCCGTTGACTTGTTCGATGCCGAGATTCTTACAGGTCGCGCCTTCCTCATTGGCGCAGGGATTACTGGGATCGCGCAGCGGCTTGACGCTGGGCATCATTCCCGGCTTGTGGCCCTCATCGCCTTTGAACTCCATGTACATGTGCTGTTGCGGCATTAACATGTCGGCGGTCTGGGTAGGGAAGGTGCTGATCATGATGACCTCGCCGCGCGGACCACCCTCCATGTCCATGCGCATGTGGTCATGGTTCACATACATTTTGCCGTTCATCTCGTGGGGAGCATTGGCATGAGTGGAGCTGAACTGCATGTCGGCGGAGAACGGCGTCAATTGCGGCGATTGGCAAATCGCCAAGGTCGGCAGCAATAGCACCGCAAGCACGATTGCGGGAACGACACGGGTTTGCAGTTTCACTCAGGTCTCCTTAGGTACAGACGTTTGGCGGGATTTTCGATCGAGCTGAACAGTTTGCTGAAAAACTCGGTACCGCCGATCCCGCGGCGGACAAACAGTAAGCGACTTGTGACGGCGCAGCTAAAGCTGCGCCCCTTCAAAACACGCCCGCCGCCAGTTTTTCAGCAGCCTGTGAAGCCGGGCAACAGTGTACGCCGAAAGCGTCAAATTCTTGTTCGGAAATTGACCTGCGTCGGCTTGCCCGTTCCAGAGCGGAACCGTTGCCCGCGCCGCTGGCGAACAACGCTGGCTGCCGCAGCGTCGCTTAGACTATAGTTCTAAGACATCCAGTGATAAGACCGCTCGCATTGAACAAGTGGAGGAGATTCGCCTGATGGGCGCTACCGGCATGTGGGTGCGCAAATCGGATACCGCCTCGACCGGCGACCCTCTGGTCCTGGTGGTGGTGGAAGGCGCCGACCGCCGTACTCTGGTGCTCGATCATTTTCCGTTTACAGTCGGCCGCCGCACCGACCGCGACCTGGTGATGGCTGATCCCCGGGTCTCGCGCGAGCACGCCCATTTCATCCGCGAAACCGATGGCACTTACCTCATCGATCAGGGCAGCCGGCACGGGACGTTCGTCAATGGAGAACGCGTCAACCGGCGCAGGCTGGGACGCAACGATCGCGTCGAGTTCGGGGTGCAGGGCGCGGCCTACGCGATCTTCAGCCCTGACCGCTCGCCCTCCAGCGCAGCCCAGCAGTTCCTCAGCCAGTTCTCCACTTGGAAACCGGCGACCGGTGCCGGCTCTGACCTGGAAATGCTCAACGTGTTTCTGGAGGCGGCCCGCAAGCTGAACACCAGCGGCGTGCTCGACGACGTGTTGACCGCCTTGCTGGAAGCGGCTCTGCGGCTGACTCGCGCCGAGCGGGGCTTTGTCTTCCTGCGCCATGCCGACGGCGAACTTCACCTGGCTGCAGGCCGCGACAAGACCGGCGAAAGCATCACCGACGACAGCACGATTTCCCGCTCGGTGCTGCGCGATGCCGCCAAGAGCGCCTCGGAGTTCCTGGTCACCGACACCGACGACACCGGCAAGCTGGCCGGCCGCGAAAGCGTAGTCGCTCACAATCTGCATAGCGTTATTTGCATTCCACTGCGCAAGACCGTCATTCAGGAAAAGCCGAAAGACGACACCAAGGGCGGCGGCGACAACGACGTGCAGGGTGTCCTGTATCTCGACGCCCATTTCCTGTCGGGCAAGCTGTCTTCGGTGAGCCACGACATCCTGCGGACCATTGCCAACGGCGCCGCCACCCTGGTGGAGAACGCCGCGCTGGTGCAGGCCGAAGATGCAGCCAAACGCTATCGCCAGGAGCTGGCCATCGCGGCGGAAATCCAGCAGCGCCTGATGACCGTGACCGTTCCCGAAGTGCCTTTCGCCAAGGTGAATGCGGTCAGCTATGCCTGCAAAGATATCGGGGGCGACTTTTTCGACCTGGTTTACACCGACCAAGGGCTGTCGCTGATCGTGGCAGACGTATCGGGCAAAGGCGTTTCCGCCGCTGTGGTGGCTTCCATCCTGCAGGGGATGCTGTATTCGCAGCTGGCGCGCGACTCCTCGCTGCCGGAGATGATCTCGGCGGTCAACCGCTTTCTGTGCGAGAAGGTAGGCGGCCAGAAGTATGCGACCCTGGTTGTGGCTCGTCTGCTGGGCAACGGGGAGCTGGAGCTGATCAACTGCGGGCACGTGCCTCCGCTGCTGGTTTCCGGCGATACCGTGACCAAACTCGAAGAAGGCAATCTGCCGGTCGGGCTGGTCCCCGGGGCGGAGTTCCAGGCTTCGCGGCTGAAGTTGAAGGCAGGCGACCGCTTGTTACTGGTTACCGACGGAGTGACCGAAGCCGAGGACGCGACCGGCGAGTTCTTCGGCAGCGAGCGGCTGGAAAGCTGCTGCCAGGAAGGCCTGGCTGCGGTGGAAATGGCGGTCACCGCGTTCCGGGCCGACACCCCTCTGACCGACGATTTCACCATCACCGAAATGATCTATCGCGGCGAGGCTGGCTGAGCCCGTAAGCTCCTAAGCCTCCTCAGCAGGGGCACGCGAGAGGGATCGGCGACTGCAACCCTCGACGCGGAACGAACCGGGCGTAGGCTCATCCCACTTTTCGGGAATACAATTTTTGGTAAATCCTTGGTTCTTTAGCCACTTCTATGGTGTAATAGAGCTTTATAAGTTGTTGGGCCACTCCACTAGCAGGTTACGCCATTGTTGCCATTTCTGACTGTCTGGTCGTCGGGTGAAGTTGCGTTTCAATTTGGATCGGGTGCTTCGCTACGCAGGCTGAGCTACACCATGTTTTTCTGCGCATTCGCACTCTTGGCTAGCCTTCCGGCCATGGCCGTGACCCATACGGCGAAGGTGCACCACACCCATCATTACGCGGTTCATGCCGCCCTTCCGGGACACTACCAGGTGGGGTTTGGCGGATTCGCCCCCATGTTCCCGGGCTCACACGAGATGCTGGTGCGGCAGAACGAGGAACTGGACCGGCTGCAGCTGCCACGCATCGCCGACGATTACGAGCTGATGCGCTACGAGCTTTCCCAGGAACTGGTTCCGGTCAACGAGACCGACGCTCTGAAGCTCGCTGCGGATTTGCCCGAGAACCGGCGCTATTGCCGCCCCTGGACCCGCGACTTCCTGCAGGATTTCACCCAGGCGTACTACAACGAGTTCCACTCTCCGCTACAGATCAACTCCTTGGTCCGGACCGTCGAGCAGCAACACCGCCTGCGCCGCTGGAACCGTTTTGCGGCCCCGGAAATCGGCGATACCGCCTCCACCCACCTGACCGGCGTTACCTTTGACATGTCGCGCCGGGGGCTCAGCGTCGAAGAGTACGAATGGATTCGCAATTATCTGCTGCCGCTGCAGGCCGAGGGTATGGTCGATCCCATCGAGGAGAGACAGCCGGTGCTGCACGTGGTGGTTTACCAGAAGTACACCAGCCGCAACGACCAGAATAGCTCCTGGTCGGAGGCGAACGAGCCGACCGAGATGAATCCGCTCGGCAGCGCCATAACCGCCGCCGCGCCAGCCGGTCCAACCGGGACCGTATCGGCTTCCACGTCCCCGGGAACTCAACCCTAAACCTGGACGAGCCTCGCGAGCTGAACAGTTTGCTGAAAAACTCCGTCAGAGTTGGTTTTGAAGGGGCGTAGCTTCAGCTACGCCGTTGCGACCCCCCCTAAATTTGTCATCCCGAGGCGGCTTCAGCCGCCGAGGGATCTGCTAATGCGATTAGCGCAGCGCCATCACCAGCAGCTTGCGTTCAGTCATGTCTTCGATGGAATAGCGCAGGCCTTCCCGGCCCAGGCCCGAATCCTTCACCCCGCCATAGGGCATCTGGTCAACCCGGAAGCTGGGAACGTCTCCCACGATCACGCCGCCTACTTCCAGCTCATCGAAGGCTGTCTGGATCAGCACTGCATCGCGGGTCATGACTCCGGCCTGTAGACCGTAGTTGGAACGGTTGACGCTGCGCACCGCTTCGTCAAATGTTTCGTAGGGTTCCAGCGTTACCACCGGGCCAAAGACTTCGGAGTTGTTGACCCGCATCATGGGCGACGTGCCGGTCAGCACGGTCGGCTCAACCATCGAGCCGCGGCGCTTACCGCCGCACAGGACCTGGGCGCCGGCCTTCACCGCTTCGTCAATCCATTCCATCACCCGAACCGCATCCGATTCGCGAATCAGCGGCGGAACGTCGGTGCTTTCCTGCATGGGGTCGCCCAACTTGAGCTTGTGCACGCCGTCGAGCAACAGATCCTTGAATTTCTGAAATACCGCCTCGTGAACCAGAATACGCTGCACCGAAATGCAGGTTTGTCCCGCATAGGAGAAGCCGCCGGCCACGCAGCGATGGGCCGCATACGGCAGATCGGCATCGTGGTGGACAATGACTCCGGCATTACCGCCCAACTCCAGCGTCACCCGCTTCTTGCCGGCGCGGTTCTTCAGTTGCCATCCCACGGCGGCGCTACCGGTAAAGGTCAGCAGCTTGATGCGGTCGTCGGCCACCAGCAAGGCGGCGTCGTCATTCGACAACGGCATCACCGCAATCCCGCCCGCCGGCCAGCCGGCTTCGTCCACAATCTCGGCCAGCATCAGTGCCGAGATCGGGGTCTGGGGCGCGGGCTTCAGGATGATGGAGCAACCGGCCGCGATCGCCGGCGCCACCTTGTGGGCCACCAGGTTCAGGGGAAAGTTGAACGGCGTGATGGCAAAGACCGGGCCCAGCGGAAATCGCCGTAGCAGGCCCCAGCGGCCGGCGGCCGACTCCAGAGTGTCGAGCGGGATGTACTCGCCATAGATCCGCGTGGCTTCCTCGGCGGCGATCTGGAAGGTATTGATGCCCCGCTCCACTTCAATGCGCGCGGTCTTGATCGGCTTGCCGGCTTCCTGGCTGATGGTGCGGGCAAACTCCTCGCGCCGGGTCGTGATGCCGTCGACAATCTTGTGGAGCACGTTGGCACGTTGCTGCGATGTCATCTTGCTGGTGATGGCGAAAGCTTGCACCGCCGATTCGATTGCGGTTTCGACATCGTCGTGGCCGGCTTCGCTGACCACTGCGATAACGCTGTGATCGTAGGGCGAGTTGACCACCGCTTCGCGCCCGTGGGTGCTCCAATTGCCGTTCAGGAAATAACCGAAACTGCGAGTGATGGAAGTCGTTTGGCTCATCGTTGGGGCCTCGTTACGGTTTGAGCTGGTATGCCGGGTTCGTGCTCAGCAGGACCGTTCCCTAGAGTAACCCGCCGCCGGGCAAGTTCCAAACCGGGCTCTGGACACTCCGCAGCCGCCAGGCATCGCCAAGTCAAAGCGTCTGCGGCTCGACACCCTCGGGTGCCGTCCCTGAAGGGACTCAATCATTAGATCCTGACCTACCCAGCGTTGAAACGCTGGGCTATCTTCTTCCGTCCCGCTATGCGGGACGTGGTTGTCGTAGTGCGAGCCTAACCCGTCGCGCGAGCTAACTGCGCTGTGCCAGCTAACTGCGCTACGCGAGCTAACTGTGCTGTGCCAGCTAACTGCGTTGCGCGAGCTAACTGCGTTGCGCCAGCTAACTGCGCTGCGCGAGCTAACTGCGCTGTGCCAGCTAACTGCGTTGCGCCAGCTAACTGCGCTGTGCCAGCTAACTGCGCTGTGCCAGCTAACTGCGTTGCGCCAGCTAACTGCGTTGCGCGAGCTAACTGTGTAGTGCGAGCCTAACTGCGAACCGGAGCTTGGTGTAAGTGCGTCAACGAGAGCCACACGTGTAAGAGCTAAACTCTTAAACCCAGGGACGGCGAAAACCGGGACCTTGCCCAGAGTGCAGCTCCGCAGGAGCGAAACTAATTAGCCCCGGGCGGTAGCCCGGGGTAAGCTGCAAGAAACCACCGAGTCCCGTCAGGGACGGCAGGTCCGGCGCCACAACTGCTATGGCATCCCCGCCTTGGACATGACTATTTCGCTCTGGCCCGGTTATCCGGTATGCTCTGCTATCCAGAATTAACCAAAGATTCCGTGCCGATCAGCTAAGGAGTACACATGAGCAAAGCCTCTTCGTCGAAGAAAAAGAAGCCAGCCTCCACCCCTACTATCGACTTGCGTCCCGAAGGATCGCAGACCACGCGCACCATGGCCGTGGATATCGGAGGCAGCGGCGTAAAGACCATGCTGCTCGACGAAGCGGGCAAGCCCCTGACCGAACGGCTGCGGGCCAAGACGCCAAATCCTTCCACGCCCAAGGCCATTACCAAGATCATCGTGGATTTCGCCAAGCAGCTAGGCGACTTCGAGCGCGTGTCGGTGGGATTCCCCGGCGTGATCAAGAAGGGCACCGTCTACACCGCGGCCAATCTCAACAAGAAGTGGATCGAGTATCCCTTCGCCGAGAACCTCTCGAAAGCGCTGGACAAGCCGGTGCGCGTGGCCAATGACGCGGTCGTGCAGGGCTTGGGAGCCGTGACTGGCGCCGGCGTCGAACTGGTAATCACGCTGGGAACCGGGATGGGTTCGGCGCTGTACCTGGATGGAGTGCCCATTCCGTCGCTGGAGCTGGCGCATCATCCGTTCCGCGATGGAAAGACTTACGAAGACGAATTGGGGCGGCGCGCCCTCGACAAATATGGCCGCAAGAAATGGAACAAGCATCTGCGCGAGGCCATCGCCCAACTGCACGAACTGTTTTATTACGATCGGCTCTACATCGGCGGGGGCAATGCCGCGGAGATCAAGATCAAGCTCCCCAGTAACGCCTGCACGATATCCAACCAGGACGGCCTGCTGGGCGGCATTAAGCTGTGGGATCGCGATCTGGAGGATTTGAACCAGTAAAGCGGTATGATGACTCGACGCCGGTAGTCCTTTTCTCGCGAACTGAGATGAACAAGCGAACCACCAAACCAGGCATCGGGCTCTACACCTATGAGCAAGCGAAGAATACCACGCCCTTTCAGTATTTTGGGGGAATCGTCGTCGGACTCATTGTTCTCGCCTTGGGAGTGGCACTTGCCGTCGAAGGCATGAAGCTGTCAGGAATTACCTTCATCATCATCGGCGTTTTCTTCGCGCACGCTGGAGCTATTTTCTGGTTTAAGAGAATGCGAAATCCCCTGTCTCGATCCAGGCACCATTAGGCACTCCCGGTATCGCTACGATTTCTAATCCTCACGTCCATTGTGTTATAACCGCCTGTTTCACCTTTTTGCGCGACGGCCACCAGCAGCCCCCATCCCGCAGGGCGCCAGCGCGTTCCATTTACTCGGAGGATTGGTTTGGATTTCCAGCTTTCGGATGAACAACTGCAACTGAAGAAGATGGTGCGTGCCTTCGCCGAACGCGAGATTGCGCCCAACGTGATGAAGTGGGACGAGCCCGGCACGTTTCCCCTGGAGACGATCAAGGAATTGGGCAAGCTTGGCCTGATGGGCACCATCTTCCCCACCGAGTACGGCGGCGCCGGCATGGGCTATATCGAATATGTGACGGCAGTCGAGGAACTGTCGCGCGTCGACGGCTCGATCGGCATCATCGTGGCCGCGCATACTTCGCTGGGCTCCAATCACATCTTCATTGCCGGAAACGAAGACCAGAAGCGCAAGTACATTCCCAAGCTGGCTACCGGCGAATTCATCGGCGCATGGGGATTGACGGAGCCGGGGTCAGGGTCGGATGCGGGCGGCGCTCGCTGCACCGCTGTGCGCAAAGGAAACACGTGGGTGCTGAACGGCACCAAGACGTTTATCACCAACGGCCGTTACGCCGACGTGATGGTCGTCATCGCGGTTACCGACAAGACGGCCCACACTCACGGGCTCTCCGCCTTCGTGGTGGAGAAAGGCACCAAGGGATTTCGCGCCGGCAAGAAGGAAGACAAGTTGGGATTGCGCGCCAGCGATACCTCGGAGATGATCTTTGAGGACTGCGAAATTCCCGCCGAGAATCTGCTGGGTCACGAGGGCGAAGGCTTCGTCGACGCGATGAAGGTGCTCGACGGCGGACGAATCTCGATTGCCGCGCTCGGGCTGGGAATGGCGCAGGGCGCTTACGAAGCGGCGCTGAATTACTCCAAAGAGCGCAAACAGTTCGGTAAGCCGATCAGTGAGTTTCAGGCCATCGGCTTCAAGCTGGCTGACCAGGCGACCGAGATCGACGCTGCTCGCCTGCTGACCCATCGCGCCGCCGCCATGAAAGATGCCGGCATGAAGACGACGCTGGAGTCGTCGATGGCCAAGCTCTACACCAGCGAGGTTGCGGTGCGCTGCGCCAACGAATGCGTGCAGATTCACGGCGGCTACGGCTTCATCAAGGATTATCCGGCGGAAAAGTTTTATCGCGACGTGAAGCTTTGCACCATCGGCGAGGGCACCAGCGAAATCCAGCGTTTGGTCATCGCGCGGCAGTTGTTGAAGGATTGATGAGAATCACCACGGAGACACAGAGGCACAGAGAAGTTGGGGGAAAGACGCACTCTGGTGTAAGAACGGCTTCCGCCCTGGGGACTTGTCAGCACGTTGCGACTCCAAGAGCGCCGTGGCGCGAGAGTAATTAGCCCAGCGCGGGAGCGCTGGGTAGGCGGAGCATTTCGTTTCCGAGCCCCTTCAGGGGCGGCACGAATGGTCAGTGTCGCCCCTGAAGGGGCTCGGGGGGTAAATTAAAACTGGTATCCCAGCGCTTCCGCGCTGGGCTAATTAGTTTCGCCTCTGCGAGGCTTTCGCTATGCGAGAGCGGTTACTTTCGCCTCTGCGAGGCTTTCGTTATGCGAGAGCGGTTAGTTTCGCCTCTGCGAACGTTGGCTCTGCGGCGTACTGATCATTCTCCGTACCTCTCTGTCTCTGTGGCTACGAAATTGACCTTGAACAATCATATTGCCGAGATGGTTCGCCGCATTCGTGCGGGAGAGGTGCGGGCGCTCTCGCGCGCGATCTCTACCGTCGAAGACCACACGCCGGAATCGACCGAGCTGCTGAAAGCTCTGTTTCCTTTCAGCGGAAATGCCCTCCTGCTTGGGCTGACCGGCTCACCAGGCGCGGGCAAGAGCACGCTGGTCGATCAAATCGCGCACGCCTACCGCAAGCAGGACAAGACCATCGGCGTGGTCGCCGTCGATCCCACCAGCCCATTCAGCGGCGGCGCGATCCTGGGCGACCGCATTCGCATGCAATCGCATCATGCCGACCCGGGCATCTACATTCGCAGCATGGCGACGCGCGGCTCGCTGGGAGGACTAGCGAGTACTACCGCCGATGTGGCCACGGTTCTCGATGCCAGCGGGCGCGACATCGTGATGATCGAAACAGTCGGAGTCGGCCAGGATGAAGTTGACATCGTGCGCCTCGCCGATGTCACCATCGTCGTGCTGGTGCCCGGCATGGGCGACGATGTGCAGACCATCAAAGCCGGCATCATGGAGATTGCCGACATCTTCGTGATCAACAAGGCTGACCGCGAAGGCGCCGAACGTGTGGAGCGCGAGATCCGTGCGATGCAAACCTTGGCCATACGGCATGACGACTGGACGCCGCCCATTGTGAAGACCGTGGCCAGTGACGGAACCGGCATCACGGAGTTGCTGGAGCAGATCGAGAAGTATCGGGAATACCAGATGAAGAGCGACCGGGCGCGTGCCCGCCGCATCGAAAACTGGCGGGGCCGCATTGCGGAGATGTTGCGCGACGCACTGTTCCAGCGCGTGCTCTCCTACTACCTCAGCGAAACTGAGGCGACGCGCCTGGCCACCGAGGTTGCCGAACATAAGCGCGACCCGTATTCTCTGGTAGAGAAGATTGTGAGCAGAATGGGGATGCCACATGAGCGAAATTGATCATCTCGGCATTGCGGTGAAGTCGCTGGCGGAAGCCAGAAAGTTTTACGAAAAGCTCGGGCTGGAAGTCATGCCGGAGGAGACGGTCGAAGCTGAGAAAGTCCGACTGGCCATGGTGCCGCTGGGCGAGAGCCGCATTGAGTTGCTCGAGCCTCTGTCAGACGATTCGACGATTGCCAAGTTTCTGGCCAAGCGCGGCGAAGGGCTGCACCACGTCGCCCTGCATGTGGACGATTTGTCCGGCACGGTGGAACGGTTGAAGGCCAGCGGAACGCGTCTCATCTCCGACGAAATTAAAGTTGGCGCAGGCGGACATTTGTACGTCTTCGTTCATCCCTCCAGCACCGGCGGCGTGCTGCTGGAACTGGTGGAAGACGCTCCCCAGGGCGTCTAGGATGCTGGTCATCGCCATCGACACGTCAGGACGCAAGGGAAGCGTCGCCCTCTGCCGTGGAGATGCCGACAGTTTCGAAGTTCTGCAACTCACCTCTCTGGAAGGCGGGACCTATTCGGCGCAACTGATGCCGGTAATTTCCCGCGCGCTCGCTGATCATCATCTCGACAAGGCGGCAGTGGACGGATTCATTGTGGTCTCCGGCCCCGGTTCTTTCACCGGCCTGCGGGTGGGACTGGCAACAGTGAAGGGTTTGTGCGAAGTGCTGCGGAAACCGCTGGCCACGGTTTCGATGCTGGAGGCTTTAGCAATCACTTATGGACGTCCCGGCGAAAACGTAACCGCGGTTCTGGATGCTGGTCGCGGCGAAGTATACGCGGGCGAATACCAGCTTGCGGTCGCCCGGGCCAGTCTGATTCGCGAGTACATTTTGAAGCTCGATGCATTCGCCGAAGCAGCACATACCATCAAGGGCAACTTGCTGACGCCCGATGCGAACGTCGCCGAGTCTCTTACCGTAGCGAAGATTCCGGTCGAAGTCGTGGATCGTTTGCAAGCCGATACCGATCGGCCGCATCGGCCTGCGGAAGCTGTTGGCGCGGAGATCTCGCCGATGCCGCAACGGTTGACGTCAACTACATTCGCCGATCGGATGCGGAAATTTTCTCTGCGCCGAAGCATTGATCTTGTGCTCATTCGCCAAGCCACCCCCGACGATCTTCCCGCCATCAGAAATTTAGAGAAGCAAGCTGAGACTGCGGCCCATTGGGCGGAGCGCGAATATGATGCGCTGTTCGCCCCGGAAGCCCCGCGCCGGATCGCGCTGGTTGCAGCCGAGGAGGCGGCCACTGAAGGCGTTTATGGATTTGTCATCGCGCGTTGTGCGTCGGAGGACTGGGAAATCGAAAACGTGGTGGTCGCAGTCAATCGGCGGCGAAGCGGCGTGGCCAGTTCATTGATCCGTGAACTGCTGCAGATGGCCCATAAGCAAGCAGCCACCTCGGTGCTGTTGGAAGTGAGGGAGTCGAATTTGCCTGCCCGGCAACTTTATGAAAAACTTGGATTTAGCGCTATAGCCCGGCGCCCCGTCTATTATCGGGAACCGTCCGAGGACGGTCTGGTACTGAGAATTTCTATTGCAGTTCCGTGACAAAATCGCTTGAAGCGCGATAGGGCGTGTGCTAGCGTTTTTAACTGAACTCTCCGGAGGTCTACTGAATGGCAACTCAGGTACGCGATCAGCTTTTGGCCAGCAATGACGAATTCCGCCGCCTGGCGCAGGAACATACGCAGTATGCCCAGCAGCTGGATTCTTTGATTCAGAAGAAATATCTGTCTGAAGAAGAGAAGATCGAAGAAGTGCGCTTGAAGAAGCTGAAGCTCCGCCTGAAGGACCAGATGGAAAGCCTGGAACAGAAGTTCCGGACCGACCGTCTGGCTGTTTAGTCACTGTTAACCGCTTTCATGCGGCGGAAAAGATCGGAATCTTGACCGCCCCGCCCTATCTGTGTGCGCCTCCCCTCGTATTCAGCAGGTGTCCTCCCATTTCCTGTATCCTGACGACTTCACAGCATATATCGATTTAGGTGATGAGGTATTTCTTGCGAAATCGCTTGCGGCTGGGAATAGGCAAGGTTGTGGCGTGCCTGCTGGCGCTGTGTCTGCCCTTGGGGCTTGCAGCTCAGACAACGAAATCGGAACCTCCAGTTGGACTTTGGGACGGAACCATTCAGGGCAAAGCCGGCGAGGTCGACTTTGGCATTGACCTGAAGCAGCAGGGAAGCACGATTCGCGCTACGTTGATCAACGCGACCGACCATCAGCCTTTCAGCAGCGCAACCTGGAGCGGCGAAGTCTTGACGCTCCATCTCGACTACTACGATGGCGTGCTGACCGCGCACTTCGTTTCGTCGCAGCGCATGGAAGGCGAGTATTCGCGCCAGAGCAGTAAAGGCGTAGTACACATTCCGCTGGTGCTGGTTCCGCATCGCGATGTGCCATCCGGCAAAGCCTGGACGGGACCGACGCTGGCCGGCGACTGGCTGTTTCATCCCGCCGACGCCGAAGGGGCGGAGAAAAACACCCTGGCCAATTTCCAGCAGCAATCAATCGCAAATGCGGACGGTACGGTGACCGCGAGCGGCATTCTGGAATACGTCAGCGGCGACACCGGACTGCTGCACGGCAGTGTTTTCCGGGCTGCGGGCGGTGAGGCGCACTTTCACCTCAGCCGTTTTGATGGGATCCACGTGCTGGCGATCGATGGTGATTTCCAGCCCGACGGCAGCCTTGCCGGCAAGATGGGCGGCACAGTGAGTCTCACCACCTTCACTGCGGAGCGCAGCAAGAACACCGCCAGCGCCGATCCCAATGTGCTGGCCGAAGGCCTGACGAAAGTCAAAGATCCGCAGGAAGCTTTCCGTTTCAGGGGCGTGGATGAAGCCGGAAAGACGCTTGACCAGGACAGCCCGCAATTCAAGGGCAAAGCGCTCATCATCGACATCTTCGGCACCTGGTGCCCGAATTGCCACGATGAAGCGCCGGTCCTGGAAAAGCTGTATCGCAAGTATCACGACCAAGGTCTGGAGATTGTGGGTCTGGCTTACGAATACATCGACGACCCAGCGCGCAATCTGCGGCAGATCGGCATCTATCGCACCAAGTTTGGACTGACCTATCCCTTGTTGCTGTCCGGAACTACTGCCGATGGCCAGATTGCGGCGACGCTGCCGCAGTTGGTGAATTTCGGGGCTTATCCCACATCGATCTTCATCGACCGCTCCGGGCACGTGCATGCCATCCTGGCCGGATTTTCCGGGCCGTCCACCGGCGACAAGTACCAGCAGGTGCAGCAGCGCATGGATGAGTTGGCGCGGGAAATCCTGGCATCGTCGAACTAGGGCAGACGCGCCGCAGGCTCTATAATCAGACTTGCCGATGGTTCGCGATGGCATCTATTACGGGCTGGCGTTTGTGATCGTGGCCGGGCTGCTGGGCTGGCTGACTACGCCCCTGCTGGCCATCGTTCCTTTGCTGCTGGCAGCGTTTTTTCTCTGGTTCTTTCGCGATCCGGAGCGCAGAATTCCTGCCATCCAGGGAGCTATCGTGTCGCCCGCGGATGGGAAGGTCACGGACATTTCAGCCATTCAGCTGAACGGCGAACCGCGAACTCGCATCAGCATCTTCCTGAACGTTTTCGATGTTCACGTGAATCGGTCTCCGGTTACCGGCGTTATCGAAGATGTTCGCTACCAGAAGGGGAAGTTCAGCAACGCGATGGATGCCGCCTCGGCCGATTTGAATGAGCAAAATGTGGTGACCGTGCGAGCCGATGCGGGCACACTGGTGTTCAAACAGATCGCGGGGTTGCTGGCGCGCCGCATCGTGTTTACTAAGAAGGTTGGCGATAGAGTAGAGCGAGGAGAACGGGTGGGCTTGATCAAGTTTGGCTCGCGTACGGATGTGATCTTCGCGGCCGATGCCGACATGAAGGTACGGGTGGGCGATCGCGTCAAGGGCGGATCGAGCGTGCTGGCCATAGCGCAGCCGCGCCCGGTGGCGGCGCGCTTGCGCGATACCGCGGAGGTGCGATGAATCCCCGCCCCCGAGAGAACGATCCGGAGGTGACTCGCGGCGGAGGCGTGCGCAAAGGCCTCTACATCCTGCCTTCGATGTTCACCGCCGGTAATATGGCGGCGGGTTATTACGCGATCTCGCAGGCCATTCAGGGGACGCCGAGCGATCCCTGGCACTTTGATCTGGCGGCCAAGGCGATTGGAGTGGCCATCGTCCTGGATTTCTTCGACGGCGGCATTGCGCGGCTGACCAACACCGCCAGCGCTTTCGGACGCGAGCTGGATTCACTGGCCGACGTCATTGCGTTTGGCGTCGCTCCGGCGGTGCTGGCCTGGATGTGGGGCTTCCACATGCTGCCCATGGTGGGCAATCCGGAGCTGCGTGCCCACGTGATCCAGTTTGGAGCCATCGTCACGTTCGCCTTTCTGCTGACCGGCGCTTCCCGCCTGGCGCGTTTCAACATCCAGGTGAATCCTCAGCCCTCGAATCCGGGCCGGCCGGGTCGCAAGTACTTTGTGGGAATGCCGATTCCCGCCGGCGCTGGAGCGGTGGCGGCAATTGTTCATCTGGTGCAGGGCAATCCGTTGCAGATCTGGTGGCTGTCGATTGGCTGGGGCGTTTTCGTATCGGCCATCGCCTTTCTGATGGTCAGCACCTGGCGCTTCTTCAGCCTGAAGGGCATCAACTTTCGCCAGCCCCAGAATTTTCGCTGGCTGATCGTCATCGGTCTGGTGATCGCGCTGATCTGGTATTCCTCGCAGTATGTGCTGTTCGTGCTGGCGCTGGTTTACATCCTTTCGGGAGTGCTTGCCCGGCTTTCGTTTGTATTCCGTCGGCCGACCGTGCCGCCTCCGCCACATCAAGATGAGGCCTCACACGCCTGATGAAAAATGAACCGAACAATCCCTCCGCAGCACGCGCCGATGGAGGACATTGGGGCGGCCTGTTCCGCGTTGCCATCGTAGGAGCTGCCACCCTGAAGGGCCGGGAATTGAAGGACGTGCTCAGCGACCGCAACTTCCCGGCGCAAGACATTCGCCTGCTCGACGACGAAGAGTCGCTCGGTCAACTGGAAGCTGTCGGCGAAGAGCCTACGTTCATCCAGAGCGTTCTGCCTGAACACCTGGAGAACGTGGATTTCACCTTTTTCACCGCCGATGAAAATTTCACTCGCAATGCCTGGCCGATGGCTCGGAAAGCAGGCAGCGACATCATCGATCTTTCCTATGGCCTGGAAGGTCAGGAGGGAGTTTTGCTGCGCGCGCCTTGGGTCGAGCGCGAGCTGGGGGCTACGCCCAAGCTTGATTTCATCGAGGCGCCGGTTACCATTGCGCATCCCGCCGCGGTGGTGCTTGCTCTGCTGCTGTTGCGGGCGCAAAAAGTGGGGACCATTGCCCGGGCCGCTGCTACCATATTTGAGCCCGCGTCGGAGCACGGCCGTCGCGGCATGGACGAGTTGCACGAGCAGACGGTGAACCTGCTCTCCTTCCAGCAGCTTCCCAAGACCGTGTTTGACGCGCAGGTGGCATTTAATCTGCTCGACCGCTATGGCGAAAAGTCTCTGCCGTCGCTGGCCAGCGTCGAAGACCGCATCCGGCGCCACTTCCAGAGCATTGTGCAAGGTAAACTGGCAATGCCTGCGTTGCTGCTGCTGCAAGCGCCCATCTTCCACGGGCACGCTTTTTCGCTTTATCTTGAGTTGGACAACCCGGTTCAAATCGCGGAGTTGATTGCCGCGCTATCGGGCGAGCACGTGGACGTGCTGCAAGGAGTGGAAGAATCGCCCAGCAATGTCAACGCCGCGGGACAGGAACAGATTCAGGTGTTTGTGCGGAGCGACCCGCAGAACCCTAACGGCTTCTGGCTGTGGATCGCTTCCGACAACCTGCGGATTGCAGCTCTGAGCGCGGTGGAGTGCGCCGAAAACATGATCGCTTCCCGGCCGCGAGGAACCGTACAATGACCAACCGGCGATTCTTCCGACAGCTGCTGATGCTGGGAGTTGCCGGGTTCTTGCTGCTGACCACCGCCTGCGGCTATCACACCGGAGGCGCGGCGGTGCGCTTGCCCGCCGACGTGCACACCGTCTACGTGCCTGCATTTGTCAACGTGTCGCAAACCTACCGCATTGGCCAGATCTTCACCGAAGCGGTGATCAAAGAACTGCGCAGCCGTACCAACTACCGGATCGTCACCACCAACGACGGCACGGCGGATGCTACGCTGTCGGGCATGATCACCAACGTCTACATTGCGCCCTTAACCTACGATTCGGTCACCGGACGTATTTCCTCCTCCATGGTGGTGATCAACCTGCGAGCTTCGCTTACCACCCGCGACGGCAAGTCGTTATGGAGCGATCCGAATTTCTTGTACCGCGAGCAGTACCAGGAGTCGATTGACACCAACAGCTTTTTCGAGGAAGCAGGTCCGGCGGTGCAACGGATCGCGGGCAGTTTCTCCAAGACGCTGGTCAGTGAAATTCTGGAGGCTTACTAGGTGCGCAGTTTTGCGGCTTCCGACAAGTTCGTAGCCGACGTCAAGGCTGGCAAGCTGGCGCCGGGATATGTGTTCATCGGAGACGAAGCTTTCTTCCGCAAGCGTTGCCGCGAGGCCATTCTGCAGCATCTGGTGCCGGCCGACGTTCGCGAATTGAGCCTCTACGATATGGATCTGGCTGAGGTCGACTTGCAGCAGGTTCTGGATCGCGCCCGTACGCCATCGCTGATGTCGCCTTTCCAGGTTTTCTTCGTTCGCGGCATCAAGAACCTGTACGGCCGGGGTAAGCACGATGACGAATTCAACGCCATCGCGGACTACTTCAAAGATCCCAATCCCGACGCCCTGCTGATTTTTATCGCCGACTACATCAGCATTCCGGCGGATGTCCGCCGCATGGATCTGACCGACAAGGACCGCTACGAACGCATTCGCGAGACCTTGGGCGAGTGTTGTCCGGTGCTGGAATTCGCTCGCGTGGACGAAGGCGATGCCGTCAAATGGGCGATCGAGACAGCGGGCGCCGAAGACGTCAAACTCGATACCGATGCCGCGCGCGAACTGGTGGATTCCCTGGGCAGCGACATGATGATGGTAGCCAACGAGCTGGAGAAGCTGGTGCTCTATGTTGGCGAGAAAAAGCGCATCACGCTGGGCGACGTCGAGAGTCTGGTGCTGGCGGCGAAACAAAGATCGTTCTACGAACTGACGGATGCCATCTCGGCGCGCGACCAGGGCAGGGCGCTGGCCGTGCTCGACGCCATCCTGAACACGGGCGATGGAGACGAAGCCGCCATCGGCCATCTGTATATGCTGGCCCGCACCTTCCGCCAGATGCTGGTGATTCTGGAGCGGAATGTGCGGGACTCGCGCGCCTTGTGGCAGGCGCTGTGGCAGGGCTTCCGCATTCCACCCTTCGCCGCCGAAGACATCATTCGTCAGGCCCGCCGCTACAAGTCGCGGCGCGAGCTGACCGCCGCGATTCGCCGGGTGGCGCGCGCCGATCTGGCTTTGCGCTCCAATCCTCCCAGCAAGCGGCTGATCCTGGAAAACCTGGTGCTCGATTTGACCGCCGAACCGAAATTGCAGGAGGCCGGCTGGCTGCAGGATGAGCTGCCGGTTTGAGTATGGATGTCGAGGCGGTATCTACGCCGCATCGAGTACGACGGAGATCGCCAGCCCTCTTCGCCGACCCTGCGCAGCCTGCATCGGCAGCACCTGTTCACCGTTCCCTTTGAAAATCTCGATATCCCGCTCGGCGTGCCTATCCTGCTCGATCTTCCCCTGATCTACGAGAAGATTGTGCTACGCAGCCGGGGCGGCTTTTGCTATGAACAGAATGGCCTGTTCGGCGAATTGCTGAGTGCGATGGGATTTCGGGTCGCAGATGCTTTCGGCCCGGGTGCGGCGCGAGGATGGCGGCTTCGGTCCGGAATTCGATCACATGTTGCTGAAGGTGGAACTGGAGGAGCCTTGGCTGGTCGATGTCGGCTTCGGCGACTCGTTCGTCGACCCCATTGTCTTTCATGCCGGCGGCGCCGATCAGGTCGATGGGCACCGCTACGTGGTATTGCCGATGGGCGAGGAGTGGCAGCTGTTACGGGAGGACGAGCAGGGCCAGGTGCCGCTCTACGTCTTCTGCGATGTCCCTCACCCGCTCAGCGATTACCAGAAGATGTGTACGTTTCATCAAACTTCTCCGGAGTCGCACTTCACCAAGAGCTGGATCTGCAGCCGGGCTACGCCGGATGGCCGCATCACGCTGGCCAACATGCGGCTGATCGTCACCCGCGACGCCAGCCGCGAAGAAATTGAGCTGAGCACCGAAGGCGATCTGCGCCGTTGCTTGCACGAGGCCTTCGGGGTGGAGCTTGATGGTTCACTGGCCAAGCTTATTCCTTAAGGAAATTCCGATTAAGTCTTGTTTTGAAGGGGACGGCTTTCAGGCCGTCCGTTAAAGTACGCACAAATCATGCGGCTTTAGCCGCTGCGGGACCTCGCTTTCACTTGATCAGAGTTTACTTAACGCTGTATACCGCGACCGGTTGGAGCCTTCCACAGGTTCCTGAAAAACTCGGCATGAGTTGATTTTGAAGGCCCGTAGCTTTAGCTACGCCGCAGCAAGTCTATTATTTCTTGTCACCCCTCACCGACCGAACAGACTGCTGAAAAAGTCGGAAAGCAGATTCCTCGCGGGCTGAACCCACGAGGAATGACAAAATAAAGGGGCTGGTACGGCGCACCTAAAGGTGCGCCCCTTCAAAAACGCGTCGAACCCGACTTTTTCAGCAGACTGTCTTATTCGGTGGGAGCTGCGGTTCGGCGTTAGCCAACTGCACCCGATGAGCGACCGCGCTCGTACAAAGACGACCGCAAACCTCAAGTCCAAAACGCCAGCGAGCGCTTGGGCTTGGGCGGCGGCGGCATTTCCGTGCGCAGTCCGCTTCCCGACTGCGTCAAGCTACTGGCCCACTTCCTGATCTGCCGGGAAAATTCCGAATTGCCTCCCGGACCCAGAGGCTTGCCCGAGTTCATCGCGCTGATCAGTTCGTTAGAGCTGTTGGGAATGGTCACAGCCACCGGCTGCTTGACCGCTTTCTCAATTTCGGTAAGCTGCACTTCGCCCTTGGAGCGATAGCGATTGATGGCAACATTCAGCTTTCCCGGCGGGAAGTGATACTGCGCCAGGCGATCGACATAGCGCGAGAGGTCGCGCAGAGCTGGAATATCAGGGGTGGCAACCAGAAACAACTTGTCGCAGTCGTCGATGGTGGCCACGTTCATCCTGCCCAACCCGTGCGGACAGTCGATGAGAATGTATTCGTAAACTCCGCGCAAGAATTTCAGGGTTTGGTGGACATCGTCGAGGGTCGCCTCAGTGAGAGCGAAAAGCTCATCCGGAGCGGCGATCACGTCAACGCCGCTGGAAGGGCGCATCAGGAAACCGCGCAACAATTCTTCGTCCAGCCGGGCGACATTCCTCACCAAATCGTAGAAGTGATACTTAGGCGAGGGCAGCCCCATGTAGAGAGCGACGTGTCCCAGCTGTCGCTGCTGGTCGATAATAAGCGTCTTCTTGCCGCAGAGCTGGACCAGAAATGCGGCCAGGTGAACGACAATCGTGGTAGCGCCCGCACCCCCTCTCGCGCCCAGGAAGGCGAGCACCTGCCCGGACCGGGCCGAAGCGCTGTGGACGGGCGTCCAGCGCGATCGTAGCCGTATGATGGCCTGGGTGAGTTGCTCGGTTTCCAGCGGCTTGCTCAGGTACTCCACGCAGCCGGCTCGCATGGCATCGATGATCAGGTTGGAGTTCGCCTTGCGCGATATCGCGATCGACATCACGTTGGCCCCGAGCAGTTGCTGCAAGGAAGTTGCCGTCTCCAGCGCCAGCTCGCGATCCAGGTCGAAATCGATGATGCAGACACACAGGTCGGCGTTCTTCATCTCCTGCAAAATGCCGAGATCGTCATTCTGGGGCAGGTAGCGCCGCATGGCTGCCACCAGTGGATTGGTGAACAACTGGGTCGTCACGCGCGAGACGGCCTGAATGGTCTCAATCTCAGCGCACACCGTGATCACGCAGATCTTGTTTCCGGGCGGCAAGGCGGTGGCTTTGATTGGGGCTTGTCCGTTTCCGTTCCCACTGCTCATAGGGGCCTTTCTGCCGGCAGGCGAGTGGACTGGGTTCGCGTCTAGAAAACGCTGCGCGCCAACTCGCCGCCGGACACACAAAGTCGAGGCTAGCGGGTGCGGGCGCGCAGGTATTCCAGGAATGGACTGGAGTTTGCAGAATCTTTCGCAAAAAGGCAGCGGAAGGCCGCAACTCTTTTGTGCCGGTCAGACTGTCACCAAGCTCCAGTCTCTACTTCTTCTCCTTCACATCCACGCTGGCGATGGTGTTTTCCCATTCCAGCTTGAGGGTGGCAGAGTCGCCTCCGGTCTTGTCGAAGGAAATCGTGAACAGCTCGAGGCCCGATGAACGCTGGGTCACCTTCATCGGAATGCGCGCCAGGTCCTGACCCTGACTGTACTCGGTGCCCCATTGCCCGGTTTGCTTGTTGACAATCAATTGCCAGCTATTCATCCCCGGCAGCGTATAGAGCGTGTAGCTGCCCTTGGGAACGGTGGTCCCGCCGATGTCCAGGTCGACATCAGTCTTGAGACTGGTAGCAGCGTTGGCCCCGGTGCGCCAAACCTGCTCATACGGAACCAGGCCGCCAAAGATTTTGCGGCCGCGCATCGAAGGGCGGCTGTAATCGATGGTGACCGTATTCCCGTCGGCGAACTTAACGGTGGCTTGGCCGGGCGGGCTTAGCGGCGGTTTCTTGTTCTGCGCTATGAGTACGGCGGTCAGCGCGGCGACCGCGATCAGGCTCAACATCCACAAACGGCTCTTCGGCATTGCACTCTCCTCGGTAGGCTTCCTCTTGCCGTTCCATTATTCACGCCTCGGCCAAACAGTACAATTGTGGGATGGGTATTCTGGACGAAAAGCGCGAAGAACTGGACCAGTACGAGTTCATGATGGGTATGCCGCGGGGCCGGCTGGCGGTCGCCCTCGATGTCTTGACCGATGCGCTGACCATGGTGGGCCAGCACGGCGTCTATTGCCAGAGCGCGCGCCAGCCGGGCAAGCCGGCCATGGATATCCAGATCGTGATGAAGGGCATTACCGATGCGAAGGAGCTGATTTCGTCGGTGATGGAAGAGATACGGAGGCAGAAGGAAGAGAAAGGCTAATCACCACGGAGACACGAGAGACGCAGGGAAGAATTTCTCTTTTCACCACGGAGGACACAGAGGTCACGGAGACGCCAAAATCAAGATCCTGGTGACTGGACCCGCTGAACCAGCCCATTCCTCTGATTCTCTTGCTTTTGTATTTCTCCGTGTACTCCGTGCTCTCCGTGGTGAAGAACTCTTTTTCCTCTGAGCCTCTGTGGTTCAGGCTTTATGCCGTTACGTACTTCCCAGTCTCCAGCACACGCGCGGCGATCTTCTCCTGCAGCGCAATCACGTTGACTGGCTCATGCTTGGCCAGGCGGCGAACAATCGCCATCTGGGTGCGCAGCATGTCACCTTCCGCCACGGCAGCGATGACTTTTTTCGCCGCTGCTTCCAGCCGGATAAACGCGCCTTCGAGGTAAACCTGCGTCATCGCGATAACCATTAACGCGGCCTTCTCTTCGCCGTTCGCTTCCACCGACTTACGAGCGCGGAGCAGAGCGGAGTCCATGGCAAAGGCCTCGATCACCATATCGGCGATGGCGCCCATGACCTCCTGCTGATCGGCCAGCTTCTGCATGTACTTTTGTGAAGCCGCTCCGGCCACCAGCATGGCCAGCTTCTTGGCGTTGTCGACCAGCTTGCGCTCGGCCGCCAGAGCACCTTCCAGTTCCTCGCCCGTCGGCCCGGCCATCACTTCATCCATGGTCTTCTTGATGGCGGGCAGCAGCGCAAGCTGTCCGCTCATGGCCCGTTTCAGCAGCCAGCCGGTGATGATGAGGCGGTTGATTTCGTTGGTGCCTTCGAAGATGCGATTGACGCGCGAGTCGCGATAGGCGCGCTCGGCCGGATATTCCTCGACGAATCCGTAGCCGCCGTAGACCTGCACGGTTTCATCGACCACCATGTCGAGCATCTCCGATCCCCACACCTTGATGATCGAGCACTCGACCGCGTACTCCTCGATCGCCTTGCGAATGGTTTCGGGATTCTTGTCGATGTCGGCCAGCGCCGTGTCCATCATGCCGACGGTGCGATAGACCATCGATTCGCCGGTGTAGATGCCGACGGCCATCTGCGCCAGCTTCTCGCGAATCAATCCGAAGTCGGAAATGCTCTTGCCGAAGGCCTTGCGCTGCTTGGCATAGGCGATCGCATTCTGCAGCGAAGTGCGCGCGCCGCCCACGCATCCCGCACCCAGCTTGAAGCGGCCCACGTTCAGGATGTTGAAGGCGATGATGTGACCCTTGCCGATTTCGCCGAGTACGTTCTCCACCGGCACCTGGCAATCGTTCAGGATGAGCGGCGCAGTCGATGAACCGCGAATGCCCATCTTCTTTTCTTCCGCACCGACGGAAAAGCCGGGAAAATCCTTCTCGATCAGAAACGCCGTGAACTTCTCGCCATCGACTTTGGCGAAGACGGTGAACAGGTCGGCAAAGTGGGCATTGGTGATCCACATCTTCTCGCCGTTCAGGATGTAATGTTTGCCGTCGGGCGAGAGCACGGCTTTGGTGCGGCTGTTCAGCGCATCCGAGCCGCTGGTGCCTTCGGAGAGCGCGTAAGCGCCGATCATCTCGGCCGAGGCCAGCTTGGGCAGGTACCTCTTCTTCTGCGCTTCGGTGCCGAAGAAGACGATCGGCAGGGTGCCGATGCCGGCGTGTCCCCCCATCGAGACCACGAAGCTGCCGCACTTGGCCATGTGCTCGGCGATGATGGCCGACGAGACTTTGTCCATGTCGGAACCGCCGTATTCGGCAGGCACATCGGCGTTGGTCAGACCCGACTCGCTGGCCTTGCGCAGCAGTTCGCGCGTGACCTCCCACTCCTTGTGTTCGATCTTTTCCACTTGTGGCAGAATTTCGTTGACCGCAAACTCATCCGCCAGCTTGGCGATCATCTGGTGATCTTCGTTGAAGTCTTCGGGAGTGAAGACGTTGTCGAGTTGGTGATCTTCGAGCAGAAAGCTTCCGCCCGTGGTTTTCGTCTTCGATTTGGGAGCTGCCGTCGTCGTTGCCATTGGTTCCTCACTCATTGCCGAACTTAGAAATTCTTTTTCACCACGGAGAACACGGAGCGCACGGAGAAATTCAAATCTTTAGTCTGATCATCCCAGGTTTTGATCTGATTCACGCCTGCTTGGGTGGATGATCGATGGCTGATTTTCTTTTCCATTTCTTGCTTTTTCTCCGTGTCCTCCGTGTTCTCCGTGGTGAATACTTCTACTGCAAATTCTCGAAAATGCCCGCTGCGCCCATGCCGCCGCCGACGCACATGGTCACCAAGCCGTAGCGTCCATTGCGGCGCTTGAGTTCGCGGATAATGCTGGCCGTCAGCTTCGCTCCCGTGCATCCCAGAGGATGTCCGAGCGCGATGGCGCCGCCGTTGACGTTGATGATCGCCGGATCGAGCTTGGCCTCTTGGATGACCGCCAGCGACTGCGCCGCAAAGGCCTCGTTCAACTCGATGACGTCGATGTCGCTGAGCTTGAGTCCGGCCATCTTCAATGCCTTCGGAATCGCGAACACCGGGCCGACGCCCATCTCTTCCGGCTTGTAGCCAGCCGTGGCGAAGGAAACGTAGCGCGCCAGCGGCTTCAGTCCCAGCGCATTTGCGCGCTCGGCCGACATGACCACAGCCGCCGCCGCCCCGTCGGACATCTGCGACGAGTTGCCGGCTGTAACCGTTCCTCTGGCATGAAACGCGGGCTTCAGCGCCAGCAGCGCCTCCAGCGACGTGTCGGCGCGCGGCCCCTCATCCATCTTAAAGACGATCTCCGTGCGCTTTGGTTTGCTGCCGTTGGGCGTAGTGAAGCTGACGGGCACCGGAACTAGTTCGTCGTCGAACTTGCCGGCCTCAATCGCGGCGATAGCTTTCTGGTGGCTGGCGGCGGAGAACTCGTCCTGCATCTCGCGCGTGATGTTGTACAGCTTGCCCACGCGCTCGGCGGTGAGGCCCATCGACAAGATACGCGTCGGGATAGTTCGCCACCAGCCAGGGATTGGCCGAAACCTTGTTGCCGCCCATGGGGATCATGGTCATCGATTCGACGCCGCCGGCGACGATGGTTTCCGCGCCGCCCGCCATGATGCGCTCGGCGGCCATGGCGATCGATTGCAATCCGGAGGAGCAGAAGCGGTTAATGGTCATGGCCGAAATTCCGACGGGCAGACCGGCACGTAACGACGCGATGCGCGCAACGTTCATGCCTTGCTCGGCTTCGGGCATGGCGCAGCCTAGAATCACGTCTTCGATTTCGTTGGGATCGAGTTGCGGCACGCGCTCCAGCGCGCCCTTGATGGCCACCGCGGCCAGATCGTCGGGACGAGTGGCGCGCAAGGTCCCTTTATAAGCTTTGCCGACCGGCGTCCGGACGGCACTTACGATTACGACATCACGCATGATTAACCCCAGCAATTAGCACTTGGCAATTAGCACTTGGCAATTAGCCAAAATCATAGTCCGTGTCATCCTGAGCGGAGGTGCGCCTTTTTTGCGCACCGGAGTCGAAGGACCCCTATGCCCATCAGAGCCGCTCCCGAAGCATTTTGACCTGTCATCCCGACCGAGGGCTTCAGCCCGAGCGGAGGGACCTGCTGTTCTCGGCCGTCCCTACGGGACTCGGCTTCTTTTCCCCACCCAGCGCTGAAGCGCTGGGCTATCTTCTTCCGTCCTGCTTCGCGGGACTGGATTTGTTTGTCCTAGCCTGGGCCTCTCAATTCCTCAATGTCTTGCCCGTCTTCAGCGTGTACTGAATCCGCTCCTGCGTTTTCTTCTCGCCGCAAAGCGATTTGAACGCCTCGCGCTCCAGGTCGAGCAGGTACTGCTCGCTCACCGGCGTGCCCGGATTCACCGCGCCGCCGCACAGCACCTCCGCTACCTTGTTGGCGATCTTCACTTCATGATCGGTGATGAACTCGCCTTCGTGCATGATGTGCACCCCCAGCTTCAGCGTCGCCAGAATGCTCTCGCCGGGTGCGAGAATGTCGGCCCGTGGCACCGGCGCGCGATAGCCTTCGTGCACCAATTCCAGGGCCCGCTCTTTCGCGTCGGTCAATACCCGCTCCCTGTTCATAGTGATGTCGTCGCCCGTGGAAAGGAATCCCAGATTCCGCGCCTCGGCCGCCGACGTGGACACCTTCGCCATGGCGACGGTTTCGAACGCCTGCTTCATCGCTTCCATCAGCTCGACACTCTCGCCTCGGCCGGCAGGCCGGACGTGATAAGCCTTGTCGAGCGCGCGCAGCGTCATCTCTTTGCAGCCGCCGCCGCCGGGCAGCAGGCCAACGCCAACTTCGACCAGTCCGGTATAGAGTTCAGCGTGCGGTTGACGCGCTGCGCCGTGCAGTGTGATTTCGCAGCCTCCGCCCGAGCGTCATGCCGAACGGCGCGACCACTACCGGCTTAGAAGAAAACTTGATTGCCTGGGTCATGCCCTGGAACTGGCGGATAGCAAGATCGACCTCGTCCCACTCTTCTTCCTGCACCGCCATCAGCAGCATCATGATGTTGGCGCCGACGGAGAAATTCGCCGCGTCGTTGGTGATGACGAAGGCGTCGAAGTTGTCGCCTGCGCCGCCGCGGCTTCAGCGACTGCGTGATCATCTGCACGATGTCGCCGCCCAGGGAGTTCATCTTGGAGTGAAACTCGATGCAGCCGACGCCGTCGCCAATATCGACCAGCGAAGCGCCCGGATTCTTCTTCACCACCAGGCCCGACTTCTTTGCGACCGCTACCGACCAGACGCCGGCGGGAACTTTCTCGGAGGCATAGTGACCGCTGTTCAGATCGAAGTAGGCGCGTCCGCTGGCGGCTTTGGGATCGTCGGCGTACCAGCGTTCCTGGCCCGAGCCCAGCAGCTTCTCCACGTTGGGCGAAACCGGCTTGCCCTCGACCTGCATCCGCTTGACCGTCTTGGCCACACCGGCGGCATCCCACAGCTCGAACGGTCCCATTTCCCAGTTGAAGCCCAGCTTCATGGCGCGATCGATCTCGACCACAGAGTCGGCAACCTCGCCAATGCGATTGGCGGAGTAGGTCCACAGGTCGGACAATGCAGACCACAGGAAGATGTTCGCCTTGTCCTTCGACGGAGCCAGCAGCGTGTTGATACGCTCGGGCAGGCTGTCGACGGTCTTCGCCATCTCCAGCGCGGGAAACTTCGGCCGGCGCGAGGGACGATACTCCAGCGTCTTCCAGTCGATGGCCATGATCTCGCTCTGGCCATCCGGCTTCCTGGTCTTGCGATAGAAGCCGCCCTTAGTCTTGTCGCCGAGCCACTTGCGCTCCAGCATTTGCGCGAAGAAGCTGGGCAGCGTCAGATCGCCGCGCTCGTCGTGCAGGTTCGCAGTGGCGTTGCGAACGACGTGTCCCAAAACATCGAGCCCGACCAGATCGGCCAGGCGGAACGTCGCTGTCTTGGGCCAACCGACAGCCGTGCCCGTCAACGCGTCGACGTCTTCGATGCCGAAGTCCATGTCCTGCATCAGACGCATGACGTTCAGGATGCAGAAGGTGCCGATGCGATTGGCGATGAAGTTGGGCGTGTCTTTGGCGAGAACGACACCCTTGCCCAGATGCAGATCGCAGAAGTGGGAGATGACATCCATCGCGGCCGGATCGGCGTCGGGCGTGGGGATCAGCTCCAGCAGCCGCATGTAGCGCGGCGGATTGAAGAAGTGAGTGCCGAACCAGCAGCGCCTGAAATCGTCGGAGAAGCCTTCCACGATTTTCGCCACGGGCAAGCCGCTGGTGTTGGTAGTGATGATGGTTCCGGGCTTGCGAATAGCTTCAATCTTGCGCAGCAGGTTGCGCTTGATCTCCAGGTCTTCGACCACCGCTTCGATGATCCAGTCGACCTCGGCCAGCTTCTGCAGATCGTCCTCAAAATTCCCGACGGTCACCAGGCGGGCCAGCGAGGGCTTGAAGAACGCCGCAGGCTTCGACTTCACCGCCGCTTCCAGTCCAGCGGCCGCGATGCGGTTGCGCGCCGGACCATCGGCGTCAGGGGGAACGATATCGAGCAGGTAAGAGGGAACACCAGCATTGGCCAGGTGCGCGGAGATGCGAGCGCCCATGGTGCCCGCGCCCAGTACGGCGACTTTCTCAATGCGTTTTTGCATGACGTGGTTTGATTACTCCAGCTCAGGCCTACGCGAAGTGGTCTGTTTCAGTTCCGGCTTGCGGCTTCGTCGGCAATGCGTATGAGTGCTAGCTGTTTGATTGAGGTGAGCGCAAAAGCGCTGCTGAGTTTTGAGTTGGAAGAAATCCGCGACGCACTTTCCCCTTCAGTAACGACGGCATAAAACTACCCCAGAAATACAAGTAGCGCGCGTCGTAAGATGTGGGGTGAGGATGGCAACGACGCGCGCTTTATTAAGTTAAAACGATGTTAGTGAATGAATGCTCATTCAGTCAAGCAAAATCTGATAAATCTTTTTCCCATATTGGGTTAGGAGATCAGCTTAGCCAAGAGAAAGGCCGCTCCCGCGGCAAGTCCGCCAATCACAACGGTTTGCATGGCCGAGCGCCCGGGCCGTGAACCGGTGAACCGGCCTTTGACATAGCCGAAGACGCCCAGGGCGATCAGCGTGACCACCACCGACCAGCCTAGCGCCATGCGAGCGCTGTGCAGCGCCATATAAGGTGACAGCGGAATGAATCCGCCGGCGACATAGGAGACGGCAATGGTCAAAGCGCTCTGCACGGCACGCTTGGGATCGGGCTCTTCCAATCCCAACTCGAAGCGCATCATGAAATCCACCCACTGCTTCGGCTTGCGAGTGAGTGCCTGGACCACGGGAACGCTGTCCTCCTGCGAAAGGCCGTAATCGGCAAAGACCTTTTGCACCTCACGCGCTTCCTCATCGGGAATCTCTTGCACCTCGCGCTCTTCGCGCAGGCGCTCGCTCTGGTAGTGTTCAGCTTCGCTTTTAGCGGCCAGATAGCCGCCCAACCCCATGGCGATCGATCCGGCGGCGATCTCGGCCAATCCGGCGACCACGACGATGTGGCTGTTATCCACTGCGCCCGATAGTCCCGCCGCCAGCGCGAACGGAACCGTCAGCCCGTCGGACATGCCGATCACAACGTCACGGACCACTTCGCCCGCGGTGAAATGACGTTCAATGTGCGGTGACTGCGGCATGATCTCCTAGCTCCGGATGGGCGGTGAGATACTGCAGCGCCAGTTCGGCCACTTCGCGTTCGCCTTTATAGCTGAGCGCTTTCGGCGCTTCATCGAGGGGAAGCCAAAAAGCCTTTCGCACTTCGATGCGCATGGCCTGGGAAATGTTATCGATTCGACCGGAGCGATAGAGCAACAGGTAGAAGCTCACAATCTTGAAGACGCGCGCGCGATCGCCCCATTGGCGTACGTAAACATACTTGATGTCGGTGAGCTTGTCGATCAAGTCGGCCTGCAGGCCGGTTTCTTCGTTGATCTCGCGCAGCGCAGTCTGATCCGGCTTCTCGCCTTCGTCGATGGCGCCTTTGGGCAACGCCCTGACCGCAACTGAGGCGCTCTTCCGGCGCGGATTGGCCTTCTTGGCAGAAGGCTTGGGCCGTTTCATGTGCGGCTCAATGACCGCCAGAAACCAGCGGCCTCGCAGCTTACGCAACACGACACCTCCGGCTGAAATCTCCCGCACCATGATCGCTTTTCCCGGAACTGGCTAGTTTGTCAGAGTCGGAAGCAGGTGACAACTGGGGCCGCTTCGCGCTTGGGACAGCGTCGCCGACAGGCGTAGAATCCGAGCCAGAACAGGTAAGCCAGCGAAATGGGAGTTAGTTTTCCGTCGTGGATCACCGAAGCGGCCGGGTGGAACCAGGACGTCATCTACCTGCTCGACGCTGAATTGCGCTTCACCGACTGCAATCCTGCCTGGGATGAGTTTGCTGCCCAGAATGGCGGGATCGGCATTTCGCGGGAAGAGGTATTAGGGCGGCTCATCCTCGACTTTGTTCCCGACATTCTACGTACCTTCTACGTCCACAAGTACTGGTATGCGCAGCACCAGGAAGGATGGACGGAACTCGACTACCACTGCTCCAGCCCGGAAAAGATAAGACTGTTTCGCATGGGGATGATGGGCGTCGCGAAAGAATTGCTGGTAGTCAACCACCTTCTGCTGGAAGAAGCGTGCGAGATTGGACCGGCCCTGAGCGAGGTCAGGAATTTGTACGTTGCGCCGGGCAACTTAGTCACCATGTGCGCCAATTGCCGTAAGACAAAGCGCCACGATGACACTGCTACGTGGGATTGGGTCCCCGCCTTCCTGCAAGAACATGATCTGAAAATAAGTCACGGGCTGTGTCCGCGCTGCGCGGCGCACCTCTATGGCTGAAGGTGTCGCAGAGGTTACTCTGGACCAGCAAATCTTCCTATTTAGAACTGAGCCATTTTCGGTTATTGTTGACTGACTATGGCAGTAGCGTCGGTCAGGGGAGCCGGGAAGATTACGTTTACCAGATACGGCATTGTGACGGCGATGCTGGTATTCGCCTTTGTCGCTTCGGGTCAGAAAGCCGTGGCACAAAGCGCGCCGTCGACTGCGCAGCCATCGCCTCAAGGGCAAGCGACGCCTCTGCAGCCGGCTGTTTCCGGAAATCTCCTGCCGGGGAACCAGGTTTCATCGGCAGGTATTGCGGCGTCCGCGGTCACCCCGCCGCTGTTCGATTTCAAGGATTCCGACGTCAAGTTTCAACTTGCCAGCTTGATGAATATCCTGCGCGACAGCCGGCATGAGAGTTGGGTCTTGGCCGCATATCCCGATCCCAAGACCAGCCGGCCACTGATCGGTGCGGGTTTCAGTCTCGATGTGCCAGCGATCGAGCATCCGCAGCACGATCCACTCAATCCGCATCCGTTCATCGAGCCCTCGTCGGCGCAACTGTGGCAGGCGGCGGGACTCGATCCGGAAAAGCTGCAGAGCATTCTTGACCAGTACGATCGCGATCTCGATGCCTGGAAGAAGAGAAACTTTCGCCGCAAGATCAGAACTCATGAGCTGTCGCCGGAGTTGACCGACGACGAGGCCACCAAGCTACTGCGGATCTCTGCCATCCAAGCCACCTACAACGCCAGGGCTTATTGCCGTTTCTTTGATCAGCTGACCGCGTCGCAGCAAATGGCATTGAGCCAACTGGTGTACCAGATGGGCGTCAACCTTGAGGAATTCACCACCTTTCTCAGCACGGTCAACGATCCCAGTTATGGCGAGGCGACGCTCAGCGGAACTTCCGCGCCGGGCCAGTACGAGCACTGGAAGGCAGTGCAAAGCTCGTTGATCCAAAGCCAGTGGGCACGACGCTATTCCACCCGTGCGGTTTCGGTGATCGCTATGTTCGATCCCGACTACGAGCAGGATCCACGGGAAGCGGAGCGCAAAGTCATGGCCCAGCTTCATCCCCGAACGCATCATCGGAAGAAGGCGAGTGTGCGTTCGGTGCGGGCCGGAAACAATGCGGCCTCCCACAAAGTAGCAGCCGGCAAAAGCTGATTTCGCGCCCAATCGGGCCAGTGAAACTCGCGCAGCTTACAACCCGGTTAGCCGGAAGCTTGCTCATGTTGTAATCTGCTATGTCCTGCCGTTGCTCCCCCTGAGCCGCGCGCATTTTGCTTGAGGAGACCTGGATTGATCCGCTTCTTACTTGCCCTAGTCACCTGCGCCTTCAGTTTCCTGACATTTTCGTTTAGCCAGCAGAGCACCAGCACTGCTCCTTTCACGCCTCCCGACAGCATCTTCGGATATCGCAATCCCACCGCCGAGTTGAAAGCGGAGAAGATCTTTCTAGCCGTGCCCGATCCGCAGCTGGCCAAAGAGCACCTCAGGATTCTTACCGCCGCGCCGCACGTTGCTGGATCGCTGGAAGATCGCAAGACGGCCGAGTACGTTCTGGACAAATACAAGGCTGCCGGGCTCGACGCCCACATCCAGGAGTACAAAATCTGGATGGCGTTGCCGCTCGACATCAGGGTCGACGTGGTGTCGCCATCCAACGTGATCATGCACGGGCCGTCGCCGGAGCACGTGAGTGACGATCCTTTCCAGGATGATCCGCGAATTCTGCCCGCGTTCAACGAGTACTCGCCGTCGGGCGACGTCACCGCCGACGTCGTGTATGCCAACTACGGTCGCCCTGAGGACTTCGCGAAGCTGAAAGAAATGGGCATCGACCTGAAAGGCAAGATCGTCATCGTCCGCTATGGCGAGGTGTTTCGCGGCGTGAAACCCTTTCTGGCGGCGCAGTACGGAGCCGCGGGCGTCATCATTTATTCCGACCCGTGGGACGACGGTTACTTCAAAGGTGACAAATATCCCAAGGGACCGTGGCGTCCCGACACTGCCGTGCAGCGCGGATCGGTGCAGTACTTGTTCCGCTATCCCGGCGATCCAACCACTCCCGGAATTGCTTCGGTTCCCGAACTGCCCGCCAGCAAACGCGTCTCGCCGGAGGCTGCCACCGATCTGACGCGGATTCCGGTAACGCCGCTGTCGTACGCCGATGCCACGCCCATCATGGCCAACCTCGGTGGACCGGAATCGCCACGTTCCTGGCAAGGCGCTTTGCCATTCACTTACCACGTCGGACCTGGGCCGGTGAAAGTTCACATGGCCCTCAAGATGAACTACCAGTTCGTTACCATCTGGGACGTGATCGGCATGGTTCGCGGATCGATGTATCCGGACGAGTGGGTGATCACCGGCAACCATCGCGATGCCTGGGTGTTCGGCGCCGTCGATCCCAACAGCGGAACCGCAGCTCAGCTGGAGGCCGTGCACGGCGTCGGCGAGCTGCTGAAGACCGGCTGGCGTCCGAAGCGAACTTTGGTCTTCGCCAGTTGGGATGCCGAAGAGGAAGGCCTGATCGGCTCAACTGAGTTTGCCGAGCAGCACGCCAAGGAACTCGGTCGCGCCGACGCTTACTTCAACATGGATGTCGCCGTGGCCGGTCCGGATTTCGGCGCATCGTCGGTGCCGAGTCTCAAACAGTATCTGCGCGATATCACCAAGTCCGTTCCCAGTCCCAAGGGCGGCAGCGTGTACGACCAATGGAAGGCGACGGCGGAAAAGAAGGAGCAGGAGCGCGCCGCTCAGCCCAAATCCGCCAGCTCCGGAACGCCTCAGACTGAGCCGACGGCCGTCGTGAATAGCGATGTGCGAGTGGGCGACTTGGGCAGCGGTTCCGACTACACCGCCTTTCTGCAGCACCTGGGAGTTCCGTCGGCCGATATCGGCTCGCACGGGCCTTATGGCGTGTATCACTCGGCGTTCGACAATTTCGCCTGGTTCACCAAGTTTGGCGATCCGACGTTTGTCTATGAGCAGGAAATGGCTCGCGTCTACGGATTGGAAGCCATTCGCATGGCCTCGACCGACATCTTGCCGCTGAACTACGAACAGTATGGCAAGGAGATTGGCGAGTACGTGAAAGCCGCCGAATTCAAGGCCAAGACGACCTTCGGTTCGCAGACGCCATCTTTTGCTGACGCTAACAAAGCGGCGGCACGATTGGAGAAAGCCGGCGCCGACATGCTGAAGCTGCAAAACAGTCCCACTGCCGACTCGGGTGTGTTGAATCTTCTGCTGCGCAATACCGAGCGCGCTTTCCTGATTGACGGATTGCCCGACCGTCCCTGGTACAAGCACGCCATCTACGCGCCCGGCGAGCATACCGGCTACGCCGCAGTGGTCATCCCCGGAGTCAACGAAGCTATCGAGAACAAGGACCTGGCGCTCACCCAGCAGCAGTTGCAGATTCTGACTGCGGCACTGAATCGTGCCGCCGGAGTGCTGGAAGCAGGGAAGCGGTAGAGGCTGTCTCCCATTTCCCGGAAAGACAGCGTCCGCTAGAAACGGGTGGAAGGGCATAGCTTTTAGCCGTGCCGTAAGCGCGCCGTCGGGAAAGGGCTTTTACCCCCGGCTAACCGCGGCTGAAGCCGTTTCTGATGGAGTTCAATGTCGCCAGGCTAAACAGTTTGCTGAAAAAGTCGAAAGGAACAGTCTGTCGCCGGCTGAAGCCGGCTCCGGATATCTAAAATAAAGGAGTTAGACGCGAACCTGAAGGTTCGCTCTACCCGTTCATCACAACTGCGGACGTTTTTCAGCAAACTGTAAAGCCTGGCGCTTCCACCGACTGTAAGGCGCGGTTGAAGCCGATCCCCTTCAAAACATGCAAACCCGATTTTTTCAGCGCTTGTGCAGCCGGTCAGGGATCTGCTTTTCGGACTTTTTCAGCAGGTAAGAGCTGTCCACTCCGAGCGGAAGGATCCGCGGCCCACCCCCCTCCCCTAAAAGCTGCAAAGTCCTGATAACACTAGGCCCATATAGGGAAAGTATTCAATCCAAAGAGCTTCCTGCCAAAGTCTTCATAATAGGGGAATTAGGCAACAATTCTCCTTTCTGCTGCTGCTAAACAATTGAAAACACGAGCAAAGGTAAATCAGCGATTTCCGCCTAATCTCCAAAGTATTGCGGAATAAGGAGTTAGCTGCTAAAAAAGCTCGAAAGGCAGGAATCTTCGCAATGAGTGGGTGTCCAGCTAAACCTGACAGGCCGACGGTCGACACGGATCGCGGATTGTCAAAGAACGCAGGTCCGTCAGAGCGCACAGACCATCGGGCACATTAAGCCCAACCTAACAGCGTAGTGGGTATCTGGAATCCGTCAAGATTACGAAAGGCCAATCGGCCGTATTGTCCTTTCGTAACCTCGAAGCACAGCCGCATGATGAGATACCCTTATGGACTGAGCTCCCATACCACACCAAAGCCAGAGCCTCCGCCCCATGCCGAGGTCCCGTACAGATTTCCGTCGGCATCCAGAGCCATACCACCCACGGGACAGTTTCCGTCACTTCCATTCGTGAAGTCGTAAAGATCGGTTTCCGTCCAGCCGCCTTGGGTCGGCGTCAGCTTAAATATAGTTCCGGCCTCGAATCTGCCGTCATTGCAGGTTGTGCCATAAAGATTGCCGCTAGCGTCACGAAGCAAGCCGTTTTCGGGTCCGATGTTCCTTGAGCCGTTGAAGTCATAGAGCAAGCTGTAGTTCCAATGCTCGCCCATGGGCGAGAGCTGATAAACCGTACTGACAATCCCATTGCCCCACGTTGTACCGAACACACCACCGGAGCCATCGAAGATGACGCCGCCTTGGGGATTATCGCCAGTCGTAAAGATACGCAGAGTGGTGAAGCCCCCGCCCGCATTCAGTTTGTAAGCAACGGGATTGAAGTTGCCATCATAGGTGGTCGTGCCATAGAGATTCCCGGACGCATCCCTTATCACGCCGCTCACCGGATTTGCCCCGCCTCCGTGTCCGAGGAATGGGTAAGGGGTTAGCGTCCATTCTCCTCCGCCGGAAGGCGTCAGCTTGAACACCAATCCGCAGTCACCGCTATCGTTGCCGCAGTCAATACCCCCGCCGTAGGTTGTGCCATAGATATTTCCGGCGGGGTCGAAAATCAGACTGCCGTAGACGGGATTGCTGCCATCAAGGCCGCCGCAACAATAAAATGTGTGGATCAGCGTCTCGCTCCAGCGCTCAAGCGTGTTGCCGGAGGTGTGAGGCGGAGGCTGTAGATTGAAAATTGTTCCGTTTTCATCTCCTCCCGAAAACGTGGTTCCATAGAGACTCCCATTAGGACCGACCGTGACTCCGGCGTAAGGCGTGGCTCCATCGGGATCGCCCTGAAAGCTGTACAACAGCGTGAAGATCCAGCCGTTTCCCCTGGGCGCCAGCCTGAAGACCGTGCCGCATCCCGCCGTCGTGCAATTGTTTCCGGTATAGCCGCCGGCCGAAGCGGTGCCGTAGAGATTTCCCGCGTGATCCAACGTCACACTGCCAAATGGATTCGCCCCATCCCGGCCGGAGAAAGTGTGCAGCACGGTGAAGGTTTGTCCCTGCGCGCACTGTACTGCTCCGAGGATTAGCGCAATCAGTAACAGGGCGGAGAGTTGTGAAGCAATCGAGATGGGACGGCGCATGACGCGCTCCTCTCTTCCTCCCAGAAGCTGGCTCCCGGGAGCAGTTGAAATCGATAGCCGACGGGACTCGGCAGGGCCTCTGCTTACGGCGTGAGTTCCCACACCACGCCGCAACCCGGCACTCCGCAGCCCGGGCCGCCGCCCCACAGGGTGGTGCCGTAGAGATTGCCGGCTGCATCCATAGCTATGCCTCCCCACGGACAAGAGCCACCGCTGCCGCCGGTAAAGTCGTGGAGGTCGGTAAACGTCCAGCTACCCTGCGAAGGCGTCAGTCTGAACACGAAGCCGAAGGTGACGACGTTATCGCCGCAGGCGGCGCCATACAGGTTGCCGCCGGCGTCGCGAATCAAGCCGCTTTGCGGGCCGTTATTCTCGGCAAAGGAGTGCAGCAGACTGTAATTCCATCGCCCGCCGGATGGCGACAGCTCGTAGGCCGTATCGAGCGTAGTTCCGAACAGGTTGCCCGCGGGGTCGAAGATGACGCCTCCCTGGGCATTCTCGAAATCTGCAAACGTGTAGAGAACGGTTTCACTCCAGCCGGAACCCAGCCAGGTTAACTTGTACACCACCACGGGAAAGTCGCCGATGCCGGTTGTCCCGTAGAGATTGCCGGCGCTATCGAGAATCACGCCGCTCACCGGATTGCTGCCACCGCTGCCGCCCGGAAAGTTGAACGCGGTTAGCGACCACCCTCCGCCGGAAGGGGCGAGCTTGAACACGCTGCCGCAATAGCCGCCATCATCGCACTCGGCCCCTCCGTTCGCGGTCGTCCCGTAAAGATTTCCTGCCGGATCGAAGACCAGGCTGCCATAGGCGGGATTAGCGCCGTCGAGGCCGCCAAAGCCGTGGAGCACAGTATCTGTCCAGTTGCCCAGCGTGTTGTTGGTGGTGTGTGCCGGAGGCTGAAGATTGAAAACGGATCCATATCCAAAGCCGCCGCCGAAAATCGTTGTGCCGTACAAACTGCCGTTCGGCCCGATAGTGACTCCAGCGTAGGGAACGGCTGCGTCGGGATCGCCCTGGAAGCTGTACAGCGGCGTAAAGATCCAGCCTGCTCCGCGCTGCGTCATCTTGAAGACCGTGCCACATCCTGCCCGAGGGCAGTCGTTACCTTTGAAGCCACCGGCCGATGCCGTGCCGTAGAGGTTTCCTGCGTGATCAAACGTTAGACTGCCGAAAGACGTGGCGCCATCCCTGCCGCCGGTGAAGGTGTGAATAACGGTGAAGGTCTGCGCCAATGCCGGCAACGTGAGCAGGCCGAGCACTGCCGCAATGCTCAAGATCCTGAGGGTCCGAGGATTACCACCTGAAAACAGAGGCTGTGCTTGGCTTGTCATGAGTGGGCTCCTGAGAATGAGCTCGCCCCGCGGCGCGGTTGGAGAAGGCCGCGGCAACGCGCCGCAATTTTGTGCCTGTCGGAATGCGGCGTCAAGCACAATTGGTTTGCAGGACGCCGTGCCCACCAACTAATGAAAGTCTGATCGAGTGAAAGCCAGGTCCCCGCAGCGGCTAAAGCCGGATGATTTTCGGGTACTTAACGGACGGCCTGAAAGAGACTGTGTCGCAACCGGTGTCGCCGCTCTGCGGCTCACAATAATCTCCCACTTGACCGGGGGCTTACGCCGCCCGGCTAACTTCATCTGGCCGCGTTGCGGCTGGTTTGATCGGTCATTCCACCCTTTGTTCCACCACAAATTTTTCCTCTTGGGTTGCGACATAGTCTCTTCAGGCCGTCCCCTTCAAAACAAGACTTGGTCAGAGTTTCCCTAACGGCAACTGAACTCACTGAATCGCTATTCGCTGATGCTGCAGCCATACCCCCGGCCTCGTCTGCGGTAACGATTGAACTGGTGATCGCCCGCTTTGCGACAGCTCATCCAGGTCCAATGACTGAGGTTCTCGAAGCTGAATCCGGGACCGCCAAAGACGGTGGGGCGCAGCAGCGTGCCCGTAGGCGGCTCGGTCGCGAGGCGCTCTTGCTCCGCGGGAACTTGCTGACCTACCTCAACGGGGGACACGGTCAGGAACTTCTCGTCCACCAGACCGGCTCGCGCCAGGCTGCCATACAATGTGGGACCTCCTTCGCAGAGCAAGTACTCGATGCCGAGGTCCGCGCGCAGTTTGGAGATCGCGCCGGCAAGGTCGAAGGTCTCACCCTCGCCGGTGGCGACTACCACAACGTGGGAGCTGCTGCCCTGGGCTCGCAGGCGCTCAGCTCCGGCCGGAGAGGTGAGAATCGCGGCGTCGATGACGTCGCCGTCGAACACCTTGTATCGGGACAGATCGAGGTCGACCGCGCGGGTCACGAAAATATTCCGCTCCCGGCCTTTGCCTAACTTCTGGCGCAAGCCCCGCAGCGCGGGGTCGGCAACCTGGAAGACAATGCCCCGGCTCTGGGGACCGCGCAGGCGCTGCTCCTCCAACAGCGTACTCATGCCCATGACGATGCCATCGGCGTGCGCCCGCAGCAGGTCCATGAGCCAGCGGTCGTCGGGCGACTGCGAAATATCGCCTCCCGATCCGTGCTTGCCCAACAAGGTGGTAATGCCGTCGAGCGATTGCACGAAGTTGGAGTACACCCACGGCCGGCCTGGGGGCGGAGGCGGAAAGCCGAAGTTGCCGTAAGGGGCATAGGCGTCGTCCTCGATCGGACTCGGCTCGGCGTGATCGAAAAGCACTTCAAAGCGGCGGATTCTGCTGGTTTCGTCCACAGAGAAGCTCCTGTCGCGATTTTATCTGACTGCCCAAGACCAGGCTGGTTGGTAGGCGCGACCCGGGCAAGCGAACCCTCGACCTCTTCCCGGGAATACAGGGATTCACCTTACATCGGCCAGCCAACCGCGCACATCCAATAATCCATGAGTTGGAAACACGGAAATCGGCTGAAGCTGGTGAATGAGTCAGAGGCGCCGCCGCGCACTCGCCAGGTTTTCGACGAAATTCGTAATGCCTTGGGGCTGCCGGTCGTTCCCAAGCTGTACCAGGCCTACGCCGCCTTTCCCGAGTTCCTCCAACTGCACTGGCAAGCTTTCCGTCCCGCATTTGAGGCTCGGCATTTCTTCTTGCTGGGCGCTCGCCTGGCGGCCGAGTCCTACACCCGGGCACACAACTATTTCGAGCTTCGCAGCCTGGCCTCGCGCGACCTACTTTCCGACAGCGTAGCGCCGCTGCCTTTGGGCCAGGTGTTGGATTACTACCAGTATCTTGATCCGCTGCTTTTGCTGGTTGCCGCGACCCAGATGCAAGCCTTCGAGGGACCGATTGGTCAGCAACCGGAGGTTCCTCAGCCCGCGCAGCATCCCTGCTTTCCCCTGGCGCCACAACTGTTAGGGGATAGCGACGCGACCACCGCCGTCCATCGCATTTGGGACGAGCGGCGGCGCATGTTGGAACTGGCTTTCATCTCCGACGAGCACCGCGCCCTGGCGTGCTGGCCGCGCTTCTATGGGGAATATTGGCTGGCCCTGAAAGACCTGGTGCGATTGCCGCTCTATACCGATTCGCAGCTTCGGGTGGGCGAGAGTGCCTGGAGCTTGACGCGCGAAATGCCGGCGAAGGTGGATATCGGGATTCAAGAGTTACTCGACGCCGGTCTCGACGACGAGCAGGTCTCGTCGCTGGTCAGGATTAACGAAGCGTTCCTGCAAACGCTCAGCGGACTGGTGCTCGACATCACCTTCGCCCGCATCGCCTACGAAGGCGGAACTCGCCGAGAGCATCATCCGGAAGCGAAAATGCCGGTGGAGAAGCCGCCGCAAAAGACCGGTTCGCCTACCCGCGCGGCATAAATACGAGACGGCGACTATTTCTGTAGTCTCTTCCGAACAAATGACGTCAGTTCAGCGGTGACGTAGGGCGGCGGCTGGATGCGAAATGTCGGTTTGGCGGCGACCGGTTTGAGGGAAACGTTGGTCCAGGCGACGCGTTCGTCGCCGTCGTGAAGAATCACGGCGTCGGCGCGGTCGAGAAATTCCTGCGCCGATAGTTTGAAGTCGGCAGTGGAGGCGTCCAGGACGGTGAGGTAAAGATCGGGGCGCAGAAATCGCATCACACTGTTGGATTCGAGGATGGCATTTTCCGCCGTAGCCAGTTCCTGGCGCACCCGCGGCATGGCTTCGGCCAGCATGCCCTGCCGGGTGCGGACCCACAGCGAGCGGGCTGCGCCCGACACCAGAAATCGCGAACTATCGCTTTCGCCGCTGCGATCGCGCTCCTCGGTGACGGCCCAGGAGTGATCGTCGGTGGCGCAATCGCACAGCTCGCCGTTGGCCGAGCAGATGCCGTGGCCGTATTGCGTAATCTTCATCGCAGTCCAGTGGAACTCGGGCAAGGCAGCGATGAGGCCAGCCACTACGCTGGTCTTGCCGACGCTGCGAGAATGTCCTCCGACGACGATGATTGCCATAAGCAGCCGTTAGCATTTAGCAGTTGGCAATTGGCCAAGTCTGTTAAACGCGGAAATCTTTCTTGCGGGTGAGGCGCGACAGCATGGCCAGCTCCTTGAAATACTCGCGCACCGGCTTTGCCGGGGTGCCGAAGAACAATACGCCTTTACCGCGAAAATTTTTGTGCGGCAGGATGCCGGATTGTCCGCCCAACAGGGTGCCTGCCTCAATCGTCACGTGATCGCCAATGCCGACCTGACCGCCGATTACGCAGCCGTCGCCGATCTCCGAGCTGCCCGAAACCCCCGTCTGCGCCGCAATCACGACGTTGGCTCCCACAATGTCGTTATGGCCAATGTGCACCAGGTTGTCCAGCTTGGTGCCTGAGCCGATGATCGTCTTGTCCAGCGCGCCGCGGTCGATGGTGCAGTTGGCGCCGATCTCCACGTAGTCGCCGATGACCAACTCGCCGATCTGGGGAAACTTCTGATACCGGCCGTAAACTTCGTCGCGAACAAATCCAAAGCCATCGGAGCCCAGCACCGCGCCCGCGTGAACGATCACGCGGCGGCCCAGCGTCGTACCCGCATAGATGACCACGCGCGGGTAGAGGTCGCAGTCATCGCCGATCACCACGCCCTCGCCGAGGCTGCATCCCGCACCGATGTGCGCGCGTTCGCCAATGATCGCATCAGCTTCGATTACCGCATGGGCATCTACGGCGGCTGTCGACGCGAGCCGGGCCGAAGAATGCACCACGGCGGTCGGATGGACTCCCGGGAGATAAGTTCTCGGCGGATGCAACAACGCTCCGGCGCTGGCGAAGGCCAGACGCGGCTGCGCGGCAATCAACAGCGGCTTGCCGGCAGCTGAAGTGGCAGCGAATTCTCCCGCGATTACCGCACTAGCGTTCGAGGCTAAGGCCTGCGGCAAATGCTTGTCCTGCTGGACGAACACCAGGTCGCCCGGCTGAGCATGCGCGATGCTGGCAACCTTCGCGATCACAACACTGCCATCGCCGATCAGGCGTGCGGTTACGAATTCCGCTAGAGCTTGCAGGGTTTGTGGCATGAGGTTGTTATAGCAGGGGCTAGGGGAGAAGTGCGATCATCATATTGATGGGGTCGGTGACAGCTTCATGTGTCGCCCCTAAAGGGGCTCATTCATTTAGATCGTGCCTACCCAGCGCTGAAGCGCTGGGCTATCTTCTTCCGTCCCGCTTTTGCGGGACTTGATTTTCGGCGTTGCGAGTATAACCGCGAATCATGAGCTCAAGGCCGGGATGTCAACCAGAGCCAGACGGCTTAAGTGATCTCCAATGCTCCCGAATCTCCAATGTCGGCAAGACCCGCTGCGGTGAGAGGCGAAGAGCGAAAAGCGAATAGCCGATGGCGGACAGCTGACAGCTGATGGCTGAAAGCTGGAAGCTAGTATAGCGGCGCCTCTCCCGCCGGCCGCGTCTTCCAGCGACGATGTACCCACAGCCACTGATCAGGATAGCGACGCACGTATTCCTCGAGGATCTTGGTGAAGGTTGCCGTGTTGGCGACGGCATCGGCGTCCTCGTCGCCGGTGCGCACCATCTCTACCGGACGATCGAACTCGACGCGATACTTACGCAGCACCGGATCCCAAATGGTGAAAGCCGGAACCACGGTGGCTCCGGTATGCAGGGCGACGCGCGCTACTCCGCTAGCCGTGCAGGCAGGCATGCCGAAGAAGTCGACAAAAACGCCCTGCGGCGGAGTCATGTTGGTGTCCATCAGGATGCCGACGGTTTTGTTCTTGCGCATGGCCGCGATCAGACCGCGGGCGAATCCGTCTTTGCCGATCATGGTATTGCCGTGCAGGCCGCGATAGCGCGTGACCAGCGCGTCGACGTAGGGATTGTCGAGGGGGCGCACCACGATCTGCATGGGATGCCCTTGCAGCGAGTGAAAGAACGAACCAATTTCCCAGCCGCCGAAATGGCCGGTCAGCAGCAGCACCCCTTTGCCGCGCTTCTCAGCCGCTTCGAAGTTTTCGAAGCCCTGGTACACCGCGACCTGCGAAGCGTTACGCGTGGTGTAGCGGGGAAAGAGGCAGGTTTCGCCGAGCAGACGGCCCAGCGAGATGTAGACGCCGCGCAGAATTTTTCGCCGCTCGGCCAGCGATTTCTCCGGGAAGGCCAGCTCCAGATTGCGTAAACCGACGCGACGCAGGCGTGGATGCAGCCAGTAAACCAGGACCCCAATGACGATTCCCACTCCACGGGCCAGCGGACGAGGCAAAGCGCCGATCAAGCGCACCAACAGCGCCACCGGCCAGTATTGCAGCCTATCGCCCATCAGAGGTATCGGCTTTGACGTTAGCACTCGGAAAAAACGCGGTCAAACCTGGCAGCCGCGCACAATACAAAAGCGGTGGCCGCAGCCACCGCTCGCGAAACGTCGTACCTGAATCAGCGTCCGCCGGGCGTTCCCGTCGTCGATATCGGAGCGGGCGCGGGAGTAGCTGTTGGAGTCGCTTTCGAAGTCGGAACCGGGGTAGAGGCGGGAGTCGCAGGCGGCGCCGCGTCCGGCGTTCCCATCACTCCCGTGGTCGGCTCGGGTGCGGTTGACTGCGCCGTTGTGGCGGCCGGCGTCGGAGGAACTGCCTCACTCGAGTCAATGGCGGAATCTTCATCCTGATCCGCGGAATTGGCTGACGTGGGGCTTGCCGCCGCCGCCGTCGTCACCGGGGCGGGCGAGGACGCAGCGGGAACTTGCGCCGCTAGCGGAGCCGATGCGGGCGCCGGAGCGGTGACCCCAGCGGTAACCGGGGCAGCTTTGGGGCGAGGGGTCGGGGCGTACTTCTCCACCGTCTGCAAAAGAACTTCGGCATCCTTGGGAGGTTGAACCTCTCCATTCAGCAGCGAATAAAAGCTCCAGTCTTTGCCATAGAACGCTTGTGTGTCCGCCTGATCCTGCTTGATGACGCCGCCGCTCAAGGAGACGCCGAGGAACAGTCCGCGCGAACGGGAGTAGGTGAGCACCTGGGCGCGCAGGGTGAGATCGGTCATAGCTTGCGCATCGCGTCCCACCGGACCGGCGGCCGCGGAAGCATCCGCTCCCAGCTTGAATTTGCTCTGCAGCAGATGCTGCATGCCGTCATCTGTGCGCACGATCAAAACCAGGTCAGAGGCTTGCCCACCGGCCTGGAAGCCGAAGCTGCCGCCGGTCAGCTTGAAGAATGCCGGCGTGCTCCAGCCATGCTCGGTGCGGCAGGTGGCGACGCCTTTGCCGTAGTTGGCTCCGAAGACGAAGCTGGCCTTCAGCATCGAGGGCATGATGGCAATGCACTTGGCGCCCGACATGATGCTGTCGGGAATCGCCCGATCGGGGGCCGACATGATTTGGCTGAGGACGGTGCTGGCGGTCTGAATCCGCTCGATATCGGCATCGCGCCTCTCCGATCCGGCGGCGCAGATTGCCAGGGAAGACAGGATGGTCAGTGCCACAAAGGTCTTTTTCATCGCTCGACTCCGCTTAGACACAATTCCGTTCCAGGATTGGCTGGTCGCTTTCATCTTAGAGTGTTTGGCAGGAGATCGGGCGGGAAGAAAGCTCAGGGCTGGTTACTCTTTAGTGTCCCTTTGGTAAACAGGAAAGCAGCCAAAGAATAACCAGCCCGGAGGGAACAGCTTATTTGTCACCGCGAAAACTTGTTGCTAATTAGGGTTGAGAGAGGAGACCCTCGTAACCTCTCTCAACCCTGTCTCCCAGGTTCTGTGGTAGGTGAATGCAGTATGGAACGCGCAGGTAATTCGCGCAAGATAACGGAAGTACAGGTACGGTAATTGTACTTTAGTAACTGAACAGTCGTTCGGTAACTACCGCGGTTTCCGGGTTCACGGACGGGTCGAAAGCAGAGAATGGGTGACCGCGTGGACCGAAAGCGCGATTCGGTTCTGCACTCCGACCTTGCGCAGCAGTTGGGCCACGTGCGCTTTCACGGTGCGCTCTTCAATTCCCAGTTCATCGGCGATCTCGCGATTGGAGCAGCCCGACACCAGCAGTCGCAGAACTTCGCGCTCGCGCTCGCTGATCTTATCGTCGGTCTGGGGCTGCACTTTGCGCGCCGATGCGGTGGCGCGTTCGATGAAGGTTGCCAGCACCCGGCGCGGCGCCCAGACCGATCCGGCGTGAACTTCGCGGAGGGCTTTCTTGAACTCCTCGGGCGAGGCATCCTCGCAAACGTATCCCTTGGCGCCGGTAGTGATGGCTCGCAGGATGTCGTCGTCACTGTTGCCGGGGCCGGTCACGATGATCTTGATGCCCGGGCAAACTGCCTTCAGCGCCGACATGGCAGCGTAGAAGGCCGCGCCGGTGCTGGCGGTCATCAGAATGATGTCTTCGTTAGGACTGTGCAGAACCGCGGGAACGGTAGCGGCGTGAACCTGCATGTCAGACTCGGAAGCGAAGATGGAACGAAGGCCTAACAAACGAACCGGATCGCTTTCCACCACCGAGATGCGGAGCGTATTTTTCTTGTTCGAAGCTCTCATATTTGGCCAGAATAGGTGCTCAGATACGCTATAACACCTTTTGCAGATTCGATCTAGCACAATGGTGGCAGAAAGCGAAATTTCCTGGTAAGGAGCGACTGAACGAAGTCACCGGACGCGGAGGGAAGGCTGGCAGCCGGGCAGGGGAGACTGCCCATAAGTACTCGAGGAGTTCTTGACCGGGCAGTCAAGTATGCCGCCTGCTTAATTTGCGGGCGCGGCAAAGAGAACAAGGTTACCGTCGGGATCTTTCACGATGAACGTTTGGGCTCCCCATGGTTCTGTCCTCAGGAGTTGATGGAAAGCTACATCCGCGGCCTGATAGGCGAGGAAGAGCCGCTCAATTTTCTCTGGGCTGTCCAGCGTAATCGAGGCCGAGAGTAAGTCTTCCCGTTCCCGGATGTCTCCGGCAAAAACAGGTTCATCGACAGAGCGCAGGGCAAGTCGAGCATTGTCTCGGCTGACCTGTCCATAAAATGGCGGATCGCCATAGACAAAGTCGATGGTGAAGCCGAGTTTCGTGGTGAAGAAGTCGGTGGCTGCTTTGAGATCGCGGACGTACAAATGTGCGGCCACCGAGGTGAGAATCGCTTGCGTGCCTTGACTCGTTCGAGACATAACGCCCGATTTCAAGCAGCAGGCTTCCGGCGTGATTTCTTCGGAGCGGCGTTCGCGGTTGTACCCTTGCCCACGACCTTAATCTCCGACTCGCGCTGCGCATCCTGCACACGTTGCGGCGGCTTCTTCGGCATCTGCGCCAGGCTCTCTTTGAGCGCGGCCATCAAGTCGACGACGGGCGCGGGCTTCTTCGGCTTTTCGATCGTGGTCACTTCCTCGCCTTCCAGGCGAGCCTTGATCAGCGTCTTCAGATTTTCTTCGAAGGTGTCTTTGTATTTTTCCGGCTCGAATTCGCCGGAGAGAGCCTCGATGAGCTGGTGCGCTACTTTCACCTCGGCATCCTTCAACTCCACGTCGGGACGGCCGAAGTTGTCCAAGTCGCGCACCTCGTCTTTGTAATACATGGTGTGCAGCATCATGCCGCCCTTGTAGGGACGCAGGAAAACCGTGTACTCGCGGTTATGCATGGTGAGCTTGGCGATGGCGACGTACTCGCTCTCCTCCAACGCCTTGCACAACAGGGCATAAGGCCGGCGCCCGGCTTCCTCCGGCGTGACGAAGTAGGACGACTCGAAGTAGATAGGGTCGACTTCCGAAGCTTTGACGAACTCCAGAATCTCCATGGCCTTGGCAGTTTTGGGCTCGATCTTTTTGATCTCGTCGGGCTCGATGATGACGTATTCGCCCTTGCGATACTCGTAGCCTTTGACGATCTCGCTGCGCTCCACCACCCGCTCGTCAAGCGGACACCAAAGCTGCTGCTTGATGCGGGTGTTGTCGTCGCGGTGCAGCATGTGGAACGAGATGTGGTTGCCGCGGGCGCCGGAGAACAAGCGCACCGGCATCGAGATCAAGCCGAACGTCAAATATCCAGACCACACGGAAGATGCCATGTTTGCATTCCTTTCCGGAGAAAGCGCCCTGTGGAAAAGTGGGCACAATATCATCCGGCGCTAGCTGCAGGTTCGTCAAGGCTTATTCGCCCACCTGCGGAGTATCGACCTGGCTGCTACCTGGGTTGGTGCAGAGAGCCGGGTTCAACCAGCCTTCAGGCCAATCCGCAGCTCCCGCAGAAAGTTGAAATCCGCGGGAGTGAGCGTGGTCTCGAACTTCTGGACCAGGGACAGAGCGGCTCGAGTGCAGGTCGAGGAGTGATAGCCGTTCGGCCCGCAGCACTCGTCGCACTGGATAAAGGGAATGGGTTTCGAGGGTTCTGGGCTCATAGGTCGTCCACAGTAGATGAGATGCGCCCGCACTTCGATTCGCCGTATTGCAACCCGGCCCTGGTCGCGGCGAAGCGGGGTCCGGCGTGCGATACTGACCTAACGCGCGTGATCAGTCTCTTCCATTCCAGGGGTTTACCGGCCGCAGTCGTGGCCATCGGGTTTGCCGTCGTGGCCCGGGCTATGGGCTCGGTGACCGATGGAGGCGCGCTGGCCGGCGTAGTGGCGGCTTTCGTTCTCATGCTGGCGTGCGGATTCGCCGGCTTTGTGCCGCTGGCCACGGTGTTTCTGCTGACGGTGATTACCACGCGCTGGGGACGCCGGCGCAAGGAACGGCTGGGCGTGGCCGAGCGCCGTCGCGGCCGCACGGCCGCGCAAGTGACTGCCAACCTGGGCGTGGCGACGCTGTGCGCGCTGCCGGTGATCTGGTTTCCGGAACTGAGCAATCTACTGCTGATAGGCGCCATGGCAGCTTTGGCCGAGGCGGCTGCCGACACCGTTTCCAGTGAACTGGGCCAGGCGACCGCGCGGGGCGCCTACATGATCACCGATTTTCGCGAAGTGCCCATCGGTACCAACGGCGCCATCAGTGTGGAAGGAACACTGGCCGGATGCGTTGCGGCCTGCCTGGTGTCGTGGGTGAGCGCCACCTGCGGTCTGGTGGACTGGCATTGGACGCCAGTCATCGCCATGGCCGCGATCAGCGGCATGTTTCTCGACAGCGTCATGGGAGCCACCTGGGAAAATGACGGCCGGATGGGAAACGACTCGGTGAATTTCGTCAGTACCGTGTGCGCCGCCAACGCCGCCCTCATCGTGGCAATGCTGATGCAGCGCTTTGGCCTGTGATCCTTTTCACCAGCAAGGAAAACTGCCGCAAGCTGTCGACACTGCGTACTGCCGATACCGCGTACTATTTCGGCGCCCCGCTCAGCCCGGCCCACTTCTCCAGCAGACCCAGAGTAGCGGCGTAATCCAGATCGTCCCAACCTTCCTCGCTGGATAGTTCATAGATCTCGTCCACGGTTTCCAGCGCAGGCAGTTTGACGCGGTTCTCCTTGGCCATATCGAGCATGAGGTGAATATCCTTGTGCATCAGGCGGAGGGGAAAGTTTGGCGAGTAATCATGCCGCAGAACAAAGGGCGCCTTGTAATCGGTCACGCCGGATTTCACCATCGATGCCTGAATCAACTCGATCAGCTTAGGCGGGTCGACTCCGAGCTTGCGCGCCAGAACAAACGCCTCGGCGAAGCCTTCATAAATCAAGGCGATCATCAGATTCATCCCGAGCTTGGCAGCCTGACCCTTGCCGGTATCGCCGATGTGAATCACCTGCTTGCCCATGGCTTTGAAAAGCGGGTCAAGATATTCGACCGGCTCGGCCGCGCCCCCCACGATGAAAATGAGCTGTCCATTTTCTGCGCCGATTTTTGAGCCGGTGACTGGAGCATCGACCCAATGCACGCCCCGCGTATTCACGCGCTGGGCAAAGCGCACCGTGGCTGAAGGCGAAATCGTGCTGGAGTCTACGACGATGGCGCCTTCGCGCAGCGACTGCTCGGCTCCATCTTCGGCGAACATCACGCGCTCGACCGCGGCGGTGTCGGCCACACAGGTCCAAACCACGTCCGCCTCTTTGGCCGCGTCCGCCGGCGAGACCGCCGTGGTGGCGCCATCGATATGTTGCCGGGCGGTGCGATTCCACACCGCAACTTCATGACCGGCGGCGACCAGACGGGAAGCCATCGGGCGTCCCATGATGCCCAGACCGAGAAAAGCAATACGCATTAGCTGCTCCTTCATGTGCTCGGGAGTAGACACGCCTGCTACAGAGCCGCTGGCGCATCGGCCCGAACTAATGATTTAAGCTGAGTGCGAGACTAAGGTCAAGGAAGCTGGCAGGCAATCGCTGCAAAGAGACGCAATTGGCGGCGTTTATCGTGCGAAACTTCGCAATAAATTTGGCGAATCGGAGTCGAAGCTCAACTGCATCGCAGTGAGCCGTGCCCGCGTCTAATAGACAGCGACTTTCATGTTAGGAACCACAATCCGCCGTAAGGCCAGGCAGTTCGGAACCCTGGTCCGTCGTTCTGCTATGACGCCCCGCACCGGCGTCACCCGTAAGCCCATCGCCGCCCGCCGGGACGAACTGGGCATCACGTTCATCGGACATTCCAGCTTCTTCCTGCAAATGGGAGGCAAGAACATTCTGGTGGATCCGAACTTCGCGCGCTGGATCTTCGTGTTGAAGCGTCTGCGGCGGCCGGGGCTGCGGTTGCGCGACTTGCCCCCGATCGATGCGGTGCTGGTTTCGCACGCGCATTTCGATCATCTCAATCGTCCCTCGTTGCGGGCGATTGCGCGGCTGACGCGCTGGAAGTCGGGCAAGCGGCCAACCATCATCGTGCCGCGCAATGTGCGCGATCTGGTTAGCGATCTGGGATATGGGCGTATCGTCGAACTGGACTGGTGGCAGGGTGTTGCCCTCGGCAAGGTGGAGATTACGCATGTGCCGGCGCAGCATTGGGGCGCGAGGATTGTGCGCGACATGCATCGCGGCTATGGCGGATACGTACTGCGCTGCGGCAAGCAATCGCTCTACCATGCGGGCGACACGGCTTACTTTGGCGGCTTCCAGGAGATTGGCGAGCGCCTCGGTCCCGAGGTCGCGCTGCTGCCGATCGGAGCGTATCATCCGGCGTCGTATCGAGCGGTGCACACCAGTCCGGAGGACGCAGTACAGGCTTTCCTCGATCTGGGCGCGCGCTGGATGGTTCCCATGCACTATGGAACGTTTCGGCTCTCCTACGAGCCAGTCGACGAGCCGCTGCAGCGCTTGAAGCTCGAGGCCAAACGCCGCGGGATCGAAAAGAAGATCTGCGTGCTGGAAGAAGGCGTGACCAAGTTCTTTGAGTAGGCCGGCTGTAGAGACTGTGTCGCGAGTGGTGTCGCCGCTCTGCGGCTCGGCAGAATCTTCCACTTGCGCGGGGGCTGACGCCTCCGCCTAGCTTCATCTCGCCGCTTTGCGGCTACTTTGATCGATTATTCGAGTCATTTGTTTCACCGCAAAAAACATTTACCGGTTGCGACACAGTCTCTGTAGGCCGGCAGCTGTTGTTCCAGAACTCTGTCTTTGAGCCTCCACGGCATTGCTTCCACCAGCCTCGATACCGCACCCGTAATTGCGCCGCAAAATAAAAGCGCGCTCCCGCAGAAGGAACGCGCCTGAGCTGTGCTGCCCTGCCAGCTATTGCTTGACGATGTTCTTGCCGAAGCCCACCTTCAAGCCCACCGAAAGCCGCACGCTATTGCGCGGGCCGTTCAACAGATTCGAGAAGAAATTGTAGCGAGCGTAGTCGGCGGCAACCCGAACCCCATAATGAGGGGTAATCTCCCAAGTCCCGCCGCCGCCAAAACCGTAAAATACCACAGTGTCAGAGGCGGCGCCGCTGGGCCCAACCAGCGCGCCGACAATGGCTGTCTGGATTAGATCCTTCGGCTTGGCCGTGAACGTCGAATGTAAAGCTCCCAGCGCCGGACGCGCGAACAAGGTCAGATGTTTGAAATGGCGATAATTGAATTGCGGTCCTCCCTCATAGGTCTGGGTCGACGTGTTATATGGGACGGCCAGTATGTATCCCGGCGGGAGCAACGGCAGAAACGGTATTAATCTCGCCTGCACGCTCTGCGAAAGATCGCTTGGATACAGTGAGGTGTGGCCGGTGAAGGTACTGAAATCGAAACCCAGCGTCAGCCAACTCTTGTAGTTCCAGCCGAAGTCACCATCGAATCCCCGCTGCGTCAGGTTCAACGACGGCGTGCTCAGGTAGGAATAGGCGCCAAAAGCGGCGAACTGCGTGATTTCGGTTTGTTGGGAGAACGCGGTGAGAGCGGTTAGAAGAATAAATAGAAGAACTGCTGTAGTGAGAGTCTTAGGCCGCATCAAAAAAACTCCTTGCCACTCGCCCTAGGTGCGGGGAAGTCGGCCAAAATAAAAATCTTCAATGGACCATGAATCGTGGAGGTGATCAGAGTGCCTGATCCGCCCACTGAACCGGGCCCACTGTGCTTCAACTCAGTTTGCTCCCCGGACTTATGGCGAATCTGTAACAAAGTGGGAATGTTTCTGTCGCATTCCCAAACTGGAACGGCCGTTATCAAGGGTGAGTCCCGCTCAGATTACAGGACGTGTAATCGGGCTGCAAGAATGTGCAAGAACTATGACTACGACTTCTGTGGTAGGGCCTGGCGGAAGAGCTTTGCAGGCCAGGGCCGGCTAGTCGCTTCCGGAACGCGCCAACGCAAGGCGTTTGGCGATGATGCTGTAGACCGATGCGTTGAAAGCCAGGCCGATGTGCGTTCCGGGGACTTCGAAATCGTTTTCCGGATCGCCGGTCATGCAGTATCGCCAGTCGGCCACGCCATCGTTGCGGGTGTAGATGGCGGTCTCGCAAACGGAGCCCGGCATTTTGCGCCGCAAAGAGGCCAGGAAGTCGCAAGTGCAGCGTCCGGTGTAGCAGGTGGGAAGAACGCCGGCGCCGTGCTCCTCCAGAATGTGCCGGCGGACCGCTTCAGCGGCGTGCAGGATGGTGCGGTGTACGACCGTGCCGCGGAAGGGTGAGGCCAGAGTGATGACCGAGGCGACATCATCCGGACGCTGGCTGGCCACCGAGCGGGCAATGATGCCACCCAGGCTATGGCCAATCAGATGGATCTTGCGATCGGTGTCGAACAAAGCTCTTTCGATGTTGTCATTGAGTCGCTGCTGGATGAGGAGATTAGGACATTCTGCGTTGAGGCCGATGCCGGAAAAATAAGGGCGATAACCTATTCGGCCCAGCCAGGAATGAAGTTGCGTGAGGTAGGCATCTGTCCCCAGAAAGCCGGGCACCAGCACTACCGCCGAACCGTCACCGCGAGCAATGCCCAACCCGTAGTAAACCGGCGAAGCGTGCAGCAATAAGACGTCAGCGGCAAATAGCGCTTCCTTCCAAATGGTGATATCGGCTTCGGCATTGTCCGGTTGAAAGGCGCGGGCAGGCGGCGGGGCCATAGACGAGTGTGCGATCTCCCTAGCTCGGTTGGAAAGGCCCGCCCCGAGGGTCATCAACGGACTGCGTGACGCGGAGTCGGTTGGAGGCAGCTTCCGGTGGATTAGTGTAGCTGCAGAAGCTAAGGGTTGCCAACAAAGAATTTCTTGCAGGAACAAAGTAAGAACCGGGGAGGCCCGGCAGGCAGTGGGCAGCAAGCAAGCAATTCTTAACGACTCACGGAGGAGCCGCATCCCAGGCCAGCCGGAATTGTCTGGAGCAAAAAACAATGACGTGCCGCCGCGGCCCGGCGGCACGTCAACGAGGTGTGCGCTCGACTCCAGGTTTGAAGTAACGGCTACACCTGATACCTTCCATCGACTTCGTTATGCCGTGGCGTGAGCCGCTTCGGTCTTGATCGGCCGGCCCGGGCGTTTACGGCGGTGGGTCGTGGTTTTGCTGGTTCCCTTGGTTTCGGGACGATGCATTACCGTATCAATCAGCGCCTTCTCGGCGTTGACGAACGTCTTGACGCCTTCCCGGGTCAGGTCCGGTATCGGGATGAAGGGGAACGGCGTAATCATGTTCAAGGTCTGCCCTGCCGCTTTCATCTGAGCGTTCACCTGCCGTCCGGCCACGTCCATCATTTTCTTCTGGGCGTCGATGAAGGCATCGGTGGCATCTTTAGCCAGCTCGGACAGTTCGGTCTTCTTAGCCTTGCGGCCCGGCTCTTTGGCAGCCGTCACCTTCGAAGTTTCTTCCGCAACCACATCCAGGAACTTCTTCTGGGTGCGGACAAAGGTCTCCATCGAATCGCGCGCCAGCTCCACCAGTCCGTCGGCGTCAAAGCCCTTGCCGGTTTTGACGGCGTTCAACCAGGTGTGCGTCTGCTTGCTGGCCAGCTTCAGGAAGTCGAGCTGCATCTCGACGAAGGTATCGAAGCCGCGCTGCGCCAGATCGGTGAGAGCGACCGCGGTGCCGTACCCGGCAACCCGCTCCTTTACCCCCGTGGCGACGATTTCGTATTCCTTTTGTGCCAGGCTCAAAAGCAGTTTCTGGCCCTCGATGAAGTTCGACATTCCTTCCCCGGCCAGCTCGGTCAGAACCGCGGCGGGACAAAAGTTAGAGTCGGTCAGCCGGCTCCGAACCAGGTTCATAGCGTTGGCGTTCTGGCTCATCGCCAGATCCACCAGGATCCGCTGGGTAGCAAAGAAATTCTCAACCCCCTGCTGCACCCATCCCGACAGCAGAGATACAAAAGATGAATCCCCGGCGTGGATTGTGGAGGATTCCGACTTCCCGTTCCTAGGCATGATAACCTCCGATTTGCTGCAGTGCAGCATCAACTAAAAGGTAGTATTACAGCTAAACTGTGTCAAGCGATTTATGAAATGATTTTGCGCTGCAACATGGGAGTACAGCCGTGGATACCGATAAAGTCATCATCAAGAAATACGCAAACCGCAGACTCTATGACACTTCCAACAGCCGATACATCAATCTGGAAGACATCGCGGCGCTGGTCCGAAATGGGAAAGAGGTTCAGGTGGTGGACGCCAACAGCGGGGAAGATATCACCCGCGTGACCCTAACCCAGATCATCGTTGAGGATGCCAAGGATCAGCCCACCGGCTTGCCGCTGGAGCTGCTGCGTCAGCTCATTGTCGCCTCCGACCGGGTGGGGCAGGAATTCATTATGTGGTATCTGAAGTCGGCTTTCGATACTTATCAGAAAGTGCAGAGCTCCTTGCAAACTCGTTTGACCGAGATGCACTCGGCCGCGCTATCGCCGCTGCAAATGATGAAGAGCTTCATCCAAACTTCGGCGCCGGAGAAGGGAGAATCCAACCAGGAGTTGGAACAACTGCGCCAGCGTCTTTCTGAATTGGAGGCGCGCCAGAAGAAGTCACGAACGAAATCCCGGGTCGCCAAGAAACGCGTGAGCAAGAAAGCTAAGAAGTAGAGAAGCGTCGAGCCGGTTTCAACTCTGCGTTAAGGGATGGTGGACATGCATTCCACATGGCCGTTGGTGGAATCGCCTTGGCGGCTCAGGGTGAAGTGAAATCCCATCTCGCTGGCCACTTTAACCGGAGTTCCATTCACCAGGTAGGGATGAAACGTGTAATCCCGCAAGGCGTTCGCGCTGGCCGCCACCAGCAAAGGATGGCCCTGAACCGGCGCGCTGGACACGATCTTTCCATTCTCATCCACCATAATCTTGAAAACTACGTCGCCCTGGATTCCTTTGATCAACGCTTCCCTGGGATATTGCGGCAACACTTTGTGGTCGACCATGCCAGTCATGTCCGCTGCGGAGACGTGCACGGTCTGTGGAGGAACGGTTGGTGCTTGCGATGCAGGGTCCGGACGATTTTGTGCGAATCCGATTGCAGTGCAGCACAGCAGAAACAAGACCAGCCTCAGGACTTTCGACATAACCCTCCCCCCGACGCGCCGGTTTCTCGGGACGCGTTCGCTCTGCCTATTAAGATGCGCGGTTTTGCTCAACCAGGCAAGGCGGCGCCGCGAAAGGTTCAAATTCTGCGGCACCATCGCCAGCCCTTATTCCCATAATAGAACTAGGCTTCGTGTGTCTTGACAATCGAGCGCACCCGGTCCACGATTCGCTTAGAGTTCAGCCTTATGCGCGGTGCAGCGTGTAGGTACAAGGTAAGACGCTGCCCAGAAGAAGCCTTGGTCCGCAAGATCGTGCCATAGGTTTCGCGCGACCAGTCGCAACAATCTTCTGATCCTCGCAAGGCCGCCACAGGGGAAAGATGGACAAGGTTCTGGGGTTAGTCATGACGGGCGGGGGCGCTCGCGGCGCGTATCAGGCGGGCGTTCTGAAGCGCATCGGTGAGATCAAGCGAATTCAAATCGAGGGCAATCCCTTTCCTATCATTGGAGGCGCCTCGGCGGGAGCGATCAATGGTTCTGCGCTGGCCGCGGGCGCCGATGAGTTCGCGCAGGCGACTACCGTCGTGGCTCAGCTTTGGGCTAACCTCAAACCATCCGACGTTTTTCGCTGCGATGTGGTCTCGCAAACCCGCAATTCGCTGATCTGGATCATGGACTTGTCGTTTGGCGGCGTTCTCGGCGGAGGTAACGCGCGTTCTCTGTTAGATGCGACGCCTCTGCGTTACTTCCTGGGGAAGCATCTCAACTGCGATCGGATTCAAGACAACATCAGGCGGAAAGATCTCTACGCTTTGGCGATTTCTGCGACCAATTACAACTCGGGCAAGAGCTACTTGTTCATTCAGGGTGCCAAGGGCCATCCCATGTGGAATCGCAGCCGCCGCGTTACCCTGGCAACCAAAATTACCATCGACCATGTTTGTGCGTCGGCGGCCATTCCGCTGGTCTTCCAGCCGGTAAGACTCAAAACTGCGCGGGGTACGGCATTTTTTGGCGATGGCTGTTTGCGGCTGCAGCAACCGCTCAGCCCGCTCATTCGTCTGGGCGCGGAAAAGATTCTGGCCATCGGAGTTCGCGGGGAACATGCCGAGCAGCGCGAAGAAAGTTTAGATCAGAAGGATCCATCGCTAGCGCAGATCATGGGCGTGATTTTGAATGTGATGTTCCTGGACCATTTGGCCACCGACATCGAACATCTGGATCGGCTGAATCAGTTGCTGGCCGAGGGGCATATCAGCCATCTCGGAGTTCCGGGATGCGAGCGCATGCGACCGATCACGACGCTGCTGATTACGCCTTCGGCCAACTTGACCGCGGTAGCGAAGCAGCATCAGAAAGACATGCCCTATCTGATCCAGTACTTTGTCAACAGCCTGGGACGCGACGCAGCATCGTGTTCCGACCTTATGAGCTATCTGCTGTTCACCCCCAAGTACACCCGCGATCTCATCGCGCTGGGCTATCACGACGCCAGCGAACGGATTGACGAGATTGAAGACTACCTTTATGCGCCCGATAAAGGGGATGACGACAGCCCACTGGTCGGCGCGGTGGGAGCCGGCAAGTCGCGGCCGGTGGCCGCAGCCCCGAAACGTATCTCGAGCTCGAGCAAACCGCGCGACTGATTCTTCATGCGGCTCGCTGCGGACCGTCGAGCCGGACAACCCTTGGCTGAAGTCAGGTGTGGAATGGCACAATCCGCAAACATGGTGCAGTTGAAGCCTCGAACCCTGCAGGCCTTTGAGACCTACATTCGCGAGGCCGAGGATGCTATGGAGCCGTCGTTGCACGGACGCGGCGCATTCTTGTGGTCGGATGGCAACCCGGAGAGATCGCAGCAGGTTCGCCAGGGGCAAATTGTCGCTCAACTCTGGTCGGGTGACGGTCCGGTAAAAGTGTCCAATGGCTTGATCCACGACTGGATCGGCGCGGCATTTGTTCCCGGGGCAAGCGTCGAACAAACCCTGGCTCTGGTGCAGAACTATGACAATCACAAAAATGTCTACAAGCCTGAAGTGATTGACTCAAAACTGATCGACCACGATGGCAATGACTACCGGATCTTCTTGCGTTTGCTGAAAAAGAAAGTCATCACCGTGGTGCTTGATACGGACCACGATGTTCACTATTCCGCTTTGGATGAGAAGCGCTGGACCTGCCGCTCCTACACCACGCGCATTGCCGAGGTGGAAGATGCGGGCACGCCCAAGGAGAAAGTTCTGGAGCCCGATACCGGCTACGGCTTTCTGTGGCGGCTATACTCGTACTGGAAGTTCGAAGAGAAAAAAGGCGGAGTAGGGATGGCCGGCGAGCGCCCGACTTCGGCTCGCGGGGGCGATGGAGTTTATCTCGAGTGTCGTGCGATTTCCCTGACCCGCGACATACCGCTTGGCTTGGGCTGGATCATCGAGCCCATCATCCGCAAGCTTCCGCAAGAGTCGCTGATCCACACCCTGGAAGCCACCCGACAGGGACTGCGGGCTGCGCCGCCCTAGAACATTCCCGGCTAATCGCCGGCGGCCGCCAAGGATTTCTCTGCCTCTGGCTGAGCCGTCACTGCCGGGTTGGGCTCTGATATCGCTTGCCTGGTTTCTTTCTGAATCACTGCTGCCACGCGGTTGATCGGCTTCCTGGCCGGGCCGGTCTTGACCGGGCTGGTCTTGGCCGATGACGCCGCTGTCGGCACTTTGCGTGAAGTCTTCTTTTTCGGCGCAGTAGCGAGCGGGATGGCGCTGTTCGGCCGCTTATGCTTGGGACGAGTCGTCGGCTCCTCGACTACCGGCTTAACCACTTTCCGGCTGCTGCGAAGCAGTTGGGCAAAACTGCTGGCCACAAATTTCTCCAGATGGGCTGGATCAGGGACGGCATTGGCGTCGCAGGTGAATCCGAAATAGGCCATGCCGTTGTAGCTAAGGATGGCGCAGTTGACCCCCATCTCGCCGCCGATGGGCACGTAGGGATACCAGGACAGCATCTTGTGTCCGAGCAGATAGAGCGGAATCTGCGGTCCGGGAACGTTGGTGCAGATCAGATTGCACAAGCTGAGCGGAAGTTGGCTGGCCAACGGTCCGATCGCGGCCAGGATTGCGGTGGGAACCGTCGAAAACAAGCCTCCGGCGAAGCCCACGAATTCAGCCGCCCGGGCGCGCTTCAGATATTCCATCCGCTCGCGAACGAAGCTAAACAGCGTTTGCGGATCGCGAATGTCGAGCGGGAGAGTTACCGGCAGGAAGGAGATGCGATTTCCCAACTCGCTCACATCACCACTGCCGCGCACATTCACCGGAATCACAATCCGGATCGACCGTCCCTTTAGCTTGGCGCCGCGCAGTTGCGCGTAGCGGCGAAAGGCGTGAGTCGTAACCGTGAGGATCACGTCGTTCACCGTGCCGCCGCAGCGTTCGCGAATAGCCTTGATCTCGGCCATCGGGATCTCGGTCCAGGCGAACTTCTGGGGTCCATGACAAACCACATTGAACGGCAAACGTTCTGCAGGGGCAGCCAACTCCGGCATGACGTTCACCAGATCGGCCAGCGGTCCCGCCGGATTGGCCAACGCTTCTTGCGCAATTTTCATCGCCTCCGAGTGCAAGGTGAGCGCTCCGTTGACCGCGGAGAAGTAGGACTTGAATAAGGTTTCCAGCAGCTGAGCCCCAGGGTCGCGTTTCGGGGGAGCGTGAAACACCGGCGGTTTGCCGGGCGGAGGCGGCGCAACCGGACTCGGATCCATGAGGACGTTCACCACGCCGACGCCGGCAACACCGTCCGCCAGACAGTGATGAATGCGGACCACCAGGCCGGTGCGATGGCCTTCCAATCCGCGCACCAGCGTGAGGTCCCACAGAGGCCGCTGCCGGTCCAGATGCGAGCTGACGATCTTGGAAGCAACCGCCTTCAGATCGGCCTCGGTTCCGCGGCGCAAGATCACTTGCCGGACATGATTGCGGATATCGAAGTTGGGATCGAACTGCCAACTGGGAAGGCCGAGATTGAACGGAGGAAACACCACATGCTGGAGATAGCGGGGGATCAGCGGCAACTTCGACTCGACGAAATCCCTCAGGGTCTTCAGTTGGATTGCGCCTTCGAAGGTGCTGACGGAAGCGATGCTCAAGGGCTGGCCGGGACGTTCGACGTACAGAAAGATTGCATCTCCCCAGGACAAAGAACTGCTCTGCTGAAACTCCGCCATGTCACTCTCCAGATGGAACCTACCCTGGGCCGCTGCCGATTCTCGAAGGAGGAGCAGGACTCGCCTCATGATGCGGTAGGGATAACCCGAACTGCAGTGACGAGCGACCATTTTGGGGGTGATTCCCGATTCGGGAATAAGCCCCCAGCTTCGTTTGCCGGTCACCGTGCTCGCAGACTTTTTGTGAGAAGGTGAAGGAGCAAGCCTTACCTCCTTGCACTCAGTTCCATGGCACACTCCACCGCAACTTACGACTACGACTTCATCATCGTGGGCTCCGGATTTGGCGGAAGCGTTAGCGCTCTTCGTCTGACGGAAAAGGGCTACAAGGTCGCGGTGATGGAAATGGGCCGGCGCTGGACGCCGGAGAACTTGCCGCACACCAGTTGGTCACTCAATCGCTGGTTCTGGCGGCCCAGCCTGGCTTTGCGCGGGTTCTTCAGCATGCGCTTTTTCCGGCACGTGACCATCCTGCACGGCTGCGCGGTGGGCGGCGGCTCCATCACCTATGCGTGTACGCTGCTGCGGCCTCCCGACAAAGTTTGGGACAACGGATCATGGCGCGGTCTGGCGGACTGGAAGTCGGAGATGCCCCAGCACTATGACACTGCGTCGCGCATGTTGGGCGTGGTTGAGAACAAAATCCTGGGCCCGGCCGACCGCCTGCTGAAACGAGTTGCCGACTCGGTGGGCGTGGGAGACAGTTTCTATCCGACACAGGTTGCGATCTTTCAGGGGCGCGAAGGGGAGCCCGGCGGCACCACCGTTCCCGACCCCTTTTTTGGCGGAGAAGGTCCGGAACGCACGACCTGCACGGCCTGTGGCGGCTGCATGATGGGCTGCCGCCACGGCGCCAAGAACACGCTCGATCAGAATTATCTTTATCTCGCCGAAAAGCGGGGGACGCAAGTGTTCGCCGAGACGCGAGTAATTGATGTTCGCCCGCTCGGCGGCGCAGTGGATGGCAGCGAGGGATACGAGGTCACAACGCTGAAGTCCACCGCCCGCTTCAAGCGCCATCGCCGGCGCTTCACCTGCCGCGGCATCGTCTTCGCGGCGTCGTCGCTGGGGACGATGGAGCTGCTGTTTCACTTGAAAGACAAAGGCTCATTGCCGAAGATCAGCGACCAACTCGGCAACTACGTGCGCACCAACTCCGAGTCACTCATTGGAGTGCGGGTGCCGGATTCCAAAGATGACCTGTCGAAAGGGGTCGCGATCGGCTCGGGAGTATACATTGACCAGCACACGCACATTGAAGCGGTGCGGTATCCCGAGGGCTCCGACACCATGGGTCTGCTAACCACGATTCTGACTGGCGGCCGCCCCGGGCCAGGGCGGGTTGCGCTCTGGGCGAAAAACCTCATCGGTTCTTTGCTGCTGCATCCCTTCAAGACCGTGCGGTTGCTGCTCCCGTTTCGCTGGGCGCGGGAATGCGTGATTTTGCTGTGCATGCAGGCGTTGGAGGGCCACATCGACATGCGCTGGGAGCGCCACGTGTATTGGCCGTTCCGGAAATTCCTGGTCAGCCGCGGTCACAAGGTGCCCACGTTCATTCCTGCAGCCAATGAGTTCGCCGAGAAGTTTGCGAGCGTGGCCGGGGGAACTGCGATGAGCATGCTGCCCGAGATTCTGTTCAACGTTCCGGGCACGGCACATTGTCTGGGTGGCAGCGTCATTGCAGACTCGCCCGAGAGAGGTGTCGTCGATTATCGCAACCGTGTCTTCGGTTACCGCAATATGTACGTGTGCGATGGCTCGGTGGTCGCCGCGAATCTGGGGGTGAATCCCAGCCTCACCATCACTGCGCTCACCGAACGCGCCATGAGCTTCATTCCGCCGGCGCCGGCGACGGCGTGGAACGACGAGGCCGAGATGGCAGCCAAACTAAACTAGGTCTCTTGGGCTTCTTGGTGTCATCGCGGACGCAGCGAGGGATCTGTTCTCGGCGATGGCAGCGAAAGCAGATTCCTCGCTGCGCTCGTAATGACAATTCCAATGGGTGCGGGTTCGTTGCGCCGGTAGCCATCGCGATAGTCTGCAATCCACGAGTCGGTTCCGAGAACCCGCAACTGACAATCAGGCAGATTCTCAATTCACAATCTATTAACCATGCGATCTCGACGTGACGACGGCCGCCTCGCCGTATTACCCTTCCATGCACACATGGAGGGCTGATGAACAAATCCTACGACGCAATCATTATTGGTACCGGACAAGCCGGGCCATTTCTGGCCATCCGGATGGCGAAACTGGGACGCAAGGTTGCCATCATCGAGCGCGGGCGATTCGGCGGAACCTGCGTCAACACCGGCTGCATTCCCACCAAGACCCTGGTCGCCAGTGCAGAAGTAGCGCATGTAGCGCGGCGCGCCGCGGAATTTGGCGTGGGCATTGGCGGCGAAGTGACCGTGGATATGAAGAAAGTGAAAGCGCGCAAAGATGAGATCCAGCGGCCCTCGCAAGTGGGCGCGGAGACACGTTTGCGGGAACAGCCGAACTGCGATGTCTACGCCGGACAAGCGCGCTTCGAATCCGCGCACGTCGTGGCTGTTGGCGATGATCGGCTGACCTCGGAGCAGATCTTCATCAACGTCGGCGGCCGCGCGTCGGTGCCTGCGGTTCGTGGCCTCGATCAGGTGCCCTACTGGAATAACTCATCGATGATGGGCGTCGACTTCCTGCCGGAGCACCTCCTCGTGATCGGAGGCAGCTATATCGGACTGGAGTTCAGCCAGATGTACCGCCGCTTCGGCAGCAAAGTCACGATCCTGCAAAGAGAAGGTCACCTGGTGCCCCACGAAGACGAAGATGTTTCCGAGGCGATCCGGGAGATCGTCGAGCGAGAGGGAATCACCGTTCGCCTGAACGCTACCTGCATCACCGTCGAGAAACGGGGCAAGCAGATCGTCGCGGGCGTCGACTGCCAGCATAATCCGGCGCCGGCGGTTGGAACTCATTTGCTGGTCGCGGCCGGCCGCCGCCCCAACACCGACGATCTCGGCCTGGATACGGCCGGAATTGCGCACGACGAGCACGGCTACATCACGGTCGATGAGGAGCTGCGGACGAATGTGCCCGGCATTTGGGCGCTAGGCGATTGCAACGGCCATGGCGGATTCACGCATACTGCTTATAACGATTTCGAGATTGTCGCCGCCAATCTTTTGGACAACGATCATCGCAAGCTCAGCGATCGCATTCCTGCCTACAACCTTTACATCGATCCTCCGCTGGGACGCGCCGGAATGACCGAGCGCGAGGTGCGCCAGTCGGGCAGGAAGGCGCTCATTGGCAAGTACCTCATGTCGGACGTGGGCCGGGCCAAGGAAAAGAGCGAGACCCAGGGCTTCATGAAGGTTCTGATCGATGCCGGGAGCAAGCAAATCCTGGGAGCGACCGTGCTGGGAGTCGGCGGCGACGAAGTGATTCACTCGCTGCTCGATGTGATGTATGCCAAAGCTCCGTATACCGTGGTGTCGCGGGCTATGCATATTCATCCCACAGTGTCAGAGCTGATCCCAACCATGCTGCAGGATTTAAGACCGTTGACGTGAGGCCAAAGCAGGAAACAGCTTAAGCCCGGGCATAGCCGGTGCCGGTTAGGGCCTCCAGCCTGGGTTTTGAAGGGGCGCACCTTCAGGTGCGCCGCAGCTCCTCTCTTTTTCCACCGAGCCGGCTTCAGCCGGCGACACTCCTTGATTCTCCAGTATGATTTCCGTATATGGCAATCGCCATCCAGTGTCGCGGTCTGCACAAGACCTACGAAGGCAAGGTGGAAGCGGTTCGCGGACTTGATCTCACCATCAACGCGGGTGAGTGCTTCGGTCTGCTGGGGCCGAACGGCGCCGGCAAGACCACGACCATCGAAATCCTGGAAGGCCTGCTGGAGCCGACTTCGGGCGAAGTCGAGGTCCTGGGCAGGACGTGGCAGTCGCATGCGCGGGAGTTGCGCGAGTGGCTGGGCATATCGCTGCAAGAGACCCGGCTCTCCGAGAAGCTGACGGTCAGGGAAACGCTGCAGCTCTTCGCCAGTTTCTACCAGCATCCGACCTCGGTAGACGCGGTGTTGGAGGAAATGTCGCTGCAGGAGAAGGCCGACAGCTGGGTCGGAAAATTGTCCGGAGGCCAGAAGCAGCGCCTGGCGGTGGCCACTGCGCTGGTCGCCAATCCCAAGATTCTCTTCCTCGACGAGCCCACGACCGGGCTTGATCCGCAAAGCCGCCGTCAGCTGTGGGACATCGTTCGCCAGTTTCAGCAACGCAACGGAACCGTGCTGTTGACCACGCATTACATGGACGAGGCAGAACGCCTCTGCGATCGGCTGGCCATCATCGATCACGGGCAGATCATCGCGGCCGGGACGCCGGCTGAGTTGATCGAAGGTCTCACCGGTCACCATGTGGTCGAGTTTGCGATCTCCGGCAACGGCCACGGCGATGGCCAGGTATGGAGCCGTCTTCCCGGGGTGCAGTCGGTTCGCAGCGAAGATGGATTGTTCTCGCTGCAGGTCAACGAACCGCACGAGACGATTCCTGAGCTGCTCGCAGCCGTGCAGAGGCAGGGGTCGCGTCTGGTCCATCTCACCACCCGGCAAGCTAGCCTGGAAGATGTTTTCGTGAAGCTTACCGGCCGGCATCTGAGGGAGAACTGATGGCGACTACCGAACAGCCACCGGTGATCTCGCCTCCGGAGCCGCCGGCGACCACGAACGGCCGCTGGGCCGCCTATCTCCGCCTGCTGCAAATGCGGATGAAGGAGCTATGGCGGGAGCCGGAAGTGATCTTCTGGGTCTTCATCTTTCCCTTGCTTCTGGCTTTGGGACTGGGCATCGCTTTTCGCGAGAAGCCGCCCGACGTCACCACTATTGCGGTCGTCGAGGGAGCGAAGGCGCAGCAACTGGTTGGCTTGCTGGATCGCTCTCCGCAACACGCCAGCATTCACGCCGACGTGGTGAGCCAGTCGGCTGCGCTCGACGGTTTCCGGCTGGGCAAGTATGCGTTGGTCGTCAGCATGGATGACGCGGGCATTCACTACCGCTATGATCCTGCACGTCCGGAGAGTCTGCTGGCGCGTACCCAGGTCGACGATGCACTGCAAACCGCGGCTGACCGCAAGAATCCAATCAACACTACCAGTACGGCGGCGAGCGAGCCGGGCGCCCGCTACATTGATTTCCTGATTCCAGGCTTGCTGGGCATGAACCTGATGAACTCCGGCATGTGGGGCATCGGATTCGCGGTGGTAGAAATGCGCCAGCGCAAGCTGCTGAAGCGTTTCGTGGCCACGCCCATGCGGCGCTCGGACTTCCTGCTTGCCTTGGCCAGCAGCCGGCTGGTGCTGATGATTGTTGAGGTCGCTCTGCTGCTGGTGTTCGGCGTACTCGTATTTCACCTGCGCGTGGAAGGCTCGCTTTTGTCCATCCTGCTGGTGGGAGCGCTGGGTGCAGTGTCGTTCGGCGGGATCGGATTACTGACTGCCAGCCGCGCGCAAAAGATCGAAAGCGTCAGCGGGCTGATCAACGTGGTGATGATGCCCATGTGGATTTTTTCCGGCGTGTTCTTCTCCTATGAGCGCTTTCCCAAGATGGTTCTTCCAGCGATCCGGGCGCTGCCGCTGACCGCGCTCAACGATGCTTTGCGGGCAATCATCCTGCAGGGCGCGCCCCTAAGCTCGCAGCTGGGCCGCATCGCGGTGCTAGTGGTGTGGGGCGGATTGTCGTTCATCCTCGCGCTGCGCTGGTTCCGCTGGAGCTAACTTCGGACTGATAGTGTCTAGCAATGCCTAATGGCGATAATCGAAACTAATCCCACCCATAAATAGTTTGAATTTCTCATTCGCCTGAAAACCGCGTATCAAAGTCATATCGAGGTAGGCAAGACGACCGGCGGCGCCGCAATCGGTCAACTCGAGTTCCTCTCTCTCCGCTGACGCGGGCTGAAATAAGCCGGTTGGCGCTTCTTCTGGCAGGTTGCGGTTCCATTAATCAGTTTTTCGCAGGAGTTTTGCATGCGGTTGATTCGGAAACTTTTCCCTTTTCTAGCGATGGTCTTATTGGCGGGGACTGTGGCTGCGCAATCGCCGGCCGGAGTGGGGAATCCGGGACTTCAGGCCGACCGCATTGCGCAACTGCAACAGCAGATCGCCGATGCCAAGGGCTCCGCCGATAACGCCTGGATGCTGATGAGTGCTGCGCTGGTCCTGCTGATGACCGGTCCCGGCCTGGCGCTGTTCTACGGTGGTTTAGTACGCAAGAAAAATGTTCTGGCCACCATGATGCAGAGTTTCGCCATGATGGCGCTGATCACCGTGCTCTGGGCGATTATCGGATACAGCCTGTGTTTTGCCTCGGGCAACAGCTTTGTTGGCGGACTGGAGCACGCCTTTCTGCGCGCGGTGGGCTCTGCTCCCGATGCCGACTATGCGGCCACCATCCCGCAACAGACCTTCATGGTCTACCAGTTGATGTTTGCCATCATTACCCCGGCGCTGATCTGCGGCGCTTTTGCCGAGCGCATGAAATTCAGCGCCATGCTGTTATTTATGGCGCTGTGGTCGCTGCTGGTCTACTCGCCGATGGCGCACATGGTGTGGGGCAAGGGAGGCTTGCTCAACGCCAGCCTGGGCGGGCGTTTTCCCACCCTCGATTTCGCCGGCGGCACGGTGGTACACATTACCTCGGGCGTGTCGGCGTTAATCTGCGCACTCTATCTCGGCCGGCGCGTGGGCTATCCGCGAGAGCCCATGCCACCCCACAGTGTGGTACTCAGCTTTATTGGAGCTTGCCTGCTGTGGGTGGGCTGGTTTGGATTCAATGCCGGCAGCGCGCTCAGCGCCGGAAGTCTGGCAACGAGCGCATTTGTGGCTACTCACTTTGCAGCTGCGACTGCGGCCATCGGATGGGCGGGGGCGGAATGGATTCGCAATGGCAAGCCCAGCGTGCTGGGAGCCATCTCGGGCTGCGTGGCCGGACTGGTCGCCATTACCCCGGCTTCAGGATTTGTCGGACCCATGGCTGCGTTGCTGATTGGACTAATCGCGGGCGTGTCCTGTTACTTCATGGTTGCGGTGGTGAAGGCGCGTCTCGGCTATGACGATTCGCTGGATGCCTTCGGGGTGCACGGCGTCGGCGGCACCATTGGGGCTCTGTTGACCGGTGTTTTCGCCAGCAACCTTATCAATCCGGTATTCAAAGATGCCCAGGGGCGAGCGCTCCCGCTGGGTATGATCGATGGCAACTATCGCCAGCTCGGCAACCAGTTGGTGGGCGTGCTGATTGCAATCACGCTGGCGGCTCTGGGCACGTACATCATTCTGCGGGTCGTCGACGTTGTGTTGGGCGTGCGGGTGTCGGCTGACGATGAGGCCCAGGGACTCGATCTGACGCAGCATGGCGAAGAAGGCTATTCCTGGGAAGTGTCGCTGCCCTAGAAGCAGGGCGAGTGTAGTTCGCAGCTAGACAAGGTCAATTCATGATGAAGCTGGAAGCGGTAATTCAACCCGGGAAATTCGACGCTGTCAAAGAGGCTCTCATCGAGATTGGAGTGGAGGGCATGACGGTGACCGAAGTTCGCGGACACGGACGTCAAAAGGGACACACCGAGTTCTATCGAGGCCGCGAGTATACCGTGGATGTGCTGCCCAAGGTAAAAGTCGAGGTGGTGCTGGCGGACACCATGGTGGATCGGGCCGTCCAGGCGATCGCCAATGCGGCTCGCACCGGCAAAATCGGCGACGGCAAGATTTTTCTCTCACGTATCGATGAAGTCATCCGCATCCGCAACGACGAGCGCGGCGAGACGGCGTTGTGAGTACCGCGCCGCAGTCCGAGAATCCTCTGTTGCCGCGAGGCGGCCCGGTCGATCCGACTGCGGATGTTGGGTTGCGCAGCTTCTACCGCCAGGAATTCGAGCGCATTCGCCGGGACTTCGAAGCTACCGGTTCCGGGCTGGCATCGTTAAGCGACCGCACGCGGCCTGGTCGATCGCCTGGCTCTGACTCTGTGGGAGCAGTATTTCTTGTCCCACGGCAACTCGGGCTACGCCTTGATTGCGGTGGGAGGCTTCGGTCGCAGCGAACTCTTCCCTCATTCCGATGTTGACCTGCTGTTTCTGGCGGAGAGCGAAGCCGGCCGGGACGGCATCCGGGACGAGGTGCGCAGTGTATGTCAGGCAATGTGGGACATCGGTTTGCGAGTGAGTCCGGCGAACCGAACGCTGGCCGACTGTATCCGCTTCGATCAAGACAACGTGGAATTTACGCTCTCCCTGCTGGACAGCCGTTTTCTGGCCGGCGACGCCGGCTTGTTCGAGCGCCTTCATGGCCGGAGTTTGCCGCAATTGATCGCCCGCGAATCGGATGGGCTGCTGCAGCGCCTCTCGGAGATGACCCAGGCACGTCATCGGCGTTTCGGGAACACGATCTTTCACCTCGAGCCGAACCTGAAGGACGGTCCCGGGGGCTTGCGCGATTGCCATGTCTCCGGTTGGCTAGGCATGATTGTTGCTCTGAGCTCGGGCCGCCGGCCGGACTTGGTCAGTGTGCAGCCGAATGCGGAATGCGCTGAGATTCCGGATGCGCTGGAGTTCCTCTGCTCCAGCCGTTGCTATCTGCACTATCGCCATAGCCGTGACGACAATACCATCACTTGGGCGGCCCAGGAGGAACTGGCCGCGCGGGGTGTGGCCACCAAGATGGGGCCGGTCTCTCCAGCGGAATGGATGAGGCTGTATTTTCGTCACGCTAAGGCGGTGGCTCGTAATAGCTCGCAACTGTTGCAGCAGGTTTCGCACAATCGCTCTTCGCTGTTGCGCTCCTTCCAGCACTGGCGTTCGCGGGTTTCGAACGACGAATTTTCGGTAGTGGATGGGCGAGTCTATTTTCAGCAGGCCTCCGACGCCCGCGAGGCCGCAAGCGTGCTGCGGCTGTTCACTTTCCTTGCCCGGCATGGATTTGCCCTGAGTGCGGAGACCGAACGGCGGCTCAACGACACTCGTCGGCGGCTGGCGGAGACCATGCCGCAGGATCAGTACTTGTGGCAGCATCTGCGCGAGATCTTGAGTCTGCCGCATGCCGCGGCCGCACTGCGCACCATGCACTCGTTGAATCTGTTGACCCGCGCCGTCCCGGAGTTTGAAGCGGTCGATCTGCTGGTTCTGCGCGATCTCTATCACAAGTACACGGTCGACGAGCACACGTTTCTTGCAATCGATGTGCTCCACCAGCTCAGAAACAACGCACTGCTTTACCTGCAGCCTTTCGCCGATCTTCTGCTGGAGTTGGAGCGTCCTGAACTGCTCTTTCTGGCGTTGTTGCTGCATGATACCGGGAAGGGTCTGGAAGGCGCAGATCACGTGCAGACCAGCCGGCAGTTGGCGGCCGCTGCGGTGCAACGCATGCAGCTGGCGGCAGAAGATGCTGACACAGTATGCTTCCTGGTGGCCGCGCATCTTGAAATTTCTTCTACCATGCGCCGGCGGGACATCTACGATCCTGCGGCCATCCGCGAACTGGCCGGCAAAATCGGCACGCCCGAACGACTGAAGATGCTGACGCTGATGACGCTGGCCGACATCAAGGCGGTGAATCCGGACGCGCTGACACCTTGGAAGGCCGAGAATCTCTGGCGCCTTTATACGGGGACGGCAACTTATTTCGTGCTCAGCGCAGACAAAGAACGAGTGCACGCCGCGATTACCAATGAACCGGCGGAGAGGGTTGTTGCCCTGCTGCCGGAGTATCGCAAAGAAGTATTGGAATTTCTGGACGGATTGCCGCAACGCTATTTACTGTCGCACTCGCCGGAACAGGTGGCAAAGCACTTTAGCATGGCCAGTCATCTGGTCGGCGAGCCGGTACGACTGGGATTGCGGGAAACCGGCGGCCAGCACGAACTGACCTTGGTAACTGCGGACCGGCCCGGCCTGTTCCGCACGGTTGCCGGCATTCTTTATGCCTGGGGCATGGATATCACCAAAGCTGCGGCGTTTTCCAATGCCCACGGGGTGGTGGTCGACAGCTTTTATTTCAAAGATCGGTTCCGCACCTTGGAGCTCAATCCGCCAGAGCGCGAGCGCTTCAGGAATTCCGTCCGTGAAATCCTGACGGGCGAGGCCTGGTTGGAGCCTCTGCTGGAATCGCGATTGAAAGCAGATCAAAGGCCGGTCAAACTGACAGTCGAGACGCGGCTAAGATACGACGATACCTGCTCGGCGCACAGCACTCTGCTGGAGATTGTGACCCAGGATCGTCCCGGCCTGCTGCACACCATCAGCTCGACCTTGACTAGCGAAGATTGCAGCATCGAAGTGGCCCTGATCGACACCGAAGGTCCGCTGGCCCACGATGTTTTCTATATCACCTGCCAAGGCCAGAAGCTGACTCCCGAGCAGATGCGTTCCATCGAGTGGGCACTGGCCACGGAACTGGGCGACACTTTGCCTAACGGCTGGTAGGCAACCCGGCTGGTTGCGCTCCGTGCCCCTCCTTCCACCTTCTTCACAACCATGATTAGGAGTGATAGGTAAGTTTGCCCACGCACGTAGAGCAATCTCTGCAAGTAGTTAGAAATCGCTTAATTATTCCTACTTTTCTTGGTTCTTTCAGGGATCGTCTATTAAGCGCTCTGGTAGCAAGGTGGCCGTGGGGGCCGCCTAAGTGCCACTAGAGCCGTAGTACAAGATTTCTCGCGAAGAAATCTTGACAAATTACTTAACTCAGGGCAATCTTTTGCGACACTGCAGGAAAGAATGCCTCTCACTGTCAGGAGATCTCTCCATGGAAACTGCGATCGGAGTATTTTCGTCGCGTGAGCACGCGGCGGAGGCTGTACGCGAGTTGCTGGATGGAAATGTTCCGCAGGAATCAATTGTCTTTCTTACCCGCTCCCAGACCGAGGCCGAGATTGTAGGCAAAGAACTGGGCGCAACGGTCGGCGGCTTCATGGGGGTGGGTACCGGTATGTCCGCCGGAGTATTGGCGGCTACTATGCTGGCGGTCCCAGGTATCGGCCAGGTCTTCGCTCTAGGCTTCGGCGCGGCAGCACTCCTGGGCCTGTTTGGCGCCGGCGTTGGTTCTACCTTGGGGAAGTCTTTGACCGGCCAAGCCGACTCTCCGCAACCTATGGCAGAAGAACGGGCACCGGAGGATGCCGCATTTTTCCGGGAAGTGTTGCAGGAAGGTCGAACTCTGATTGTGGTACGTACCGAGTCGCAGGAGACTGCGCGGGTGGCCTGCGGGATCCTGGATCGTCTTGGACTGGGCATCACGGGACGTACGCCGCTCAAGATGCAGACCTCTAATCGTCAGGTGGGTGACGTTTGGATTGTTGACGTAAGCGGAAGGATAACCGTCGGAGAGGGCAACCTTATGCTTCGCGACGTGGTTCGCGAACTGGTCGATCAGGGAAATAACAAAATCCTTCTCAATCTTCACGAGGTTGGTTATGTCGATAGCTCGGGGTTGGGAGAGTTGGTGAAGACGTACACCACAGTACGTAATCAGGGTGGACAGCTTAAGCTATTAAATCCCAGCAAGCGGGTCAGCGATCTGTTGCAGATGACGAAGCTAGCTAAAGTCTTCGAGATTGAAGCCGATGAAGCCAGCGCGATTCAATCCTTCAATCGCTCTACCGGAGCGGCAACGGCCACAGTGTAAGGTTGGCTCGTCCACAACGACATGATTCAGTAGCGCGCAAAAGGCTTCCGTGGCATAGCTACTCAACTGTGGAAGCATCCGGCTTCACCGACTCTGACGGAACAATTGTGTGCGCAGCAGGCCGATCGCGTCTCGTGGGTCGACCAATTGTTCGCGGCGATTTTCCGAGAAGTGATAGGCCCTACCCGTCACCGGTCCGCGTACTACAACGGGTGAACTTTTCATATAGGCCAGCTTCAATCCTGTCTCAGTTGCGGGCGGTACGGGCGAAGCGCCATTATTTCGGAGTGCGGCTCTCTTCTGTCCACAACACATTGTCTTCCTCCCAACTTTCTTTTTCATGGGGATAAACCGCTACTGGGTCTCGGCCCAGACGTTCCAGCAGGCAAGCGGCTCCGGAGAGCGCCAGCCAGTAAAACAGCCAATCGATCCACACGTGAGTTATGGCGAGTGCTGCCAGCGCTGCAATCCATAGGCTCAAGCAATAGAAGCAGTCCATCAGGCTGCCGGCCAGACTCTTCCCCAAGCGCGCCCGAAGGCGGACGATAATGTCGGCAGGCCCATCTTCGCTGGCTAGCAGATGAGTAACTCGCCAGGTAGCCAGAGCACCAACAGTGAACCGGAGCCAGACATTTGCTTCCATCATCTGTGCCACCTCGACTACAAGAAAACGCGTCCCAATTGTTGCTTTTAACTCACACTCGCGTCGACAACAGCCGATCGCTAACCCGAACAAAGATGGAGCGCACAACACCAACCATGTGCTGTGCGCCCCGAATTACTTCCCCGTCACTAATCCGCTTGCAGGCAGAAACCAGCGGACCACTGCGACCAGAAGTTCGTCTGGCCACTGTTGACGTTGGTTCGATCCGAGACCCAGATGGTCAAGGAGTAGCCGCAAACATCCATGCTCGCGGTGTTGATCGAGTACGATCCACTTTGACCGGGATCGGCAATTGCCCCGCCCAGGTAGATCGAAGCACCGGAAGCAGGCGTCGGCAACACGCCGTTCGCCGGGCCAGCGGGCAAGATCACGAACTCGAACGATCCAAAGTACTGGCTCGTGGCCGTGTAACTGCCATCGATGGTGTCGCCCGGGCTGAAGTCGCCGCACTCGGCGCCGCCGCCGCCCAGGTTGATGTCGACAAAGGCTACGGGTGGAGTGTTGTTGACCATCACGGTGACCACATTGCTGTGAACGTCGTGAGCAGGATTGCCATCCGTGCTCAAGTCGATCCGCAGGTCGAAGGCATTGCCGCTATCGGCGGCGGTGGTGTACCACACCTGCATGATGTTGGCTTCCACCAGATGATCAGGCAGGTTCTCATAGGGATAGTAGCCACCGCCAAGATCGTGGAAGGTCTGGCTGAATTGCGTCCAGACGCCGCCGCTGTACTGGTCGATGGTAAGCGTCAGTCCGCTGGGCTCGTTGCTGATCGCAACATATGCAGTATCGGGAGCCCCATGGGGCTTCTTCATGACCCGGTACTTCAGGCCCGCGACCGGGTTGGAAATGAAGCCGCCAATCGTAACCCTGCCGCCGAATGGAGCGTTGTTGAAGTAGGCGCCGGTCTCCAGAGCGTAGGCATTCTGAATGAAGCCATTGCCGTCGATCGACGACTCGGCAATGTCTCCTACTCGGCTCAGGAAAGGCACGATGCCATCCGTCGATACCCCAGCTGGAATGAGGATGGTGGTTTCTTCGCTATTGCCCCAGGTGACGGAAGCGTAGGGATTGGTGGATGAAGGCGGCACGTCCCAGGAAAGCACGGCGCGCACCTTGGCGGTCTTGGGTCCGTCAGCACACGGTTGTTGATGATGGGAGAAGTCGACCGGCAAGAATACGCTGTATTGCAGGCCTCCAGCGGGAAGGGAACTGAAGTCGTGTACCGTGACCGAAGTGGTCCCGGCATACTTCCACCCGCTACCCCAGTCGATCCAGAAAGCCACGTACTCCTGACTGCCGACAGTACAAGGCCCACCGGAATATCCGCTGGACAGCTTGACGTTGATGACGCCGACCAGTTGATTGGAGTTGGGATTCAGACCTACACACTTAAGCTGCTCATACTCGGTGCTGCCGTCTGTCCCCAGCAACGCCTCGATCAGCTGCGCCAGATTGAGTCCCTCATAGGAAAGGGACGGCTTGGCTATAACGGCTGATGCGGAAACCGCTGCCTTTGCCGGCGATTGCGCCAGCTGTCCCGCGGGTGCGGCCAGCTTCTGCTGCAACTCCGAATAGAGATAGCGGTGGCCGGGAACCTTACTGCCTTTGTACAAGGCGTGCAGCTGCGCACCATTGAGCGCCTTCGCCGTCCCAACTTTAACGGGCTGGCTTAGATCTAGAGCCTCCTTGTACTTCGGAGCCAACTCCAGCTTAGTTTGCGCCAGCAGATCCTTGAAGATGATGAACTCGAAGCCTTCCACCTGGATGTTTACGTCGACCACGTTGCCCCATACTGGCGTCCATCCGGGCGAGGCAGCCGGAGGCGGCGTGTTCCAGGAGAGAATGGCTCTCACCTTCGGCAGGTTTTGGATGAAGCAAAACTCTTCCGGGGGATTGATATTCAGGGTGACGTCGTACTCCAGAGGCTTCGCTCCGGGCACATCATAGACCGTGAAATTGGTAAGCCCCTGGTCCTGCCAAGTCGTGCCGCCGTCAAAAGACAGATAAAAACGGACGAACTCCTGAGAACCGGCGGAACAAATGTCGCCGTCATATCCGCTGTCCTGGTTGATGTAGACGACCGCCTCCAGCCGGTTCAACTGCGGATTAAAGCCTACACAAGCAATATTTTCGTACGCGGTGTCGCCCGACATGTTCAAGACCGATTGAAACTCGCTCTCCTTCAGGTTTCCGAAGTAGTTCGGATTTACCAGAAGCAAAGCCTTCATGTTGCTGCGTAACGATTCGGGCGGAAGCTTATTGAGGGAGATGTTTCCCAGATTGGCTGCCGCTTTCTTATTCGGAGTATTTGCCATGATGTGAATCTCTCTTTCTGGTGCGATCGGGAGCGCCATCGCGGGTTATAAGACCAATCAGGTCGGTTGAGCGAACGCGCCCCAGCACCTTGCACGCTGCCGGTGTCGAGACTGGTTAAGCGAGCGACAGCCAAGTCGAAGACTGCAGCTGCCACTTCCATAAGTTTGGGTTGCAGGTGTGCTTGACTATGTGCAAGTGCTTGGCCAAATCGGGTGGTCGAGATTCGGATAGAAGCTAATGTTCAACCTATTGAGGAGCTGATGTTTATTGGGGGCACGACAGTCGACAGCGGAAGCTGAGGCTAGGAGACGCGCCGCAAGGCCTACACATTTGGTACGTGACACTATCCGTTTGTGCTGGTGGCGGCGCTGCTGGGCACCGACGAATTTTCCTTCGGCACTTCGGTCCTGGTGGCTCTGGGCTGCGACATGGGAAGCAGTGCCACCTCAACCCATGTCCAAAGTCCCACAAATCTTGCGGGTCGCGCCCAAAGGTTGAAGGCCGACCCGCGAAAATGCCACCCGTGGCTTTAGCGATCGGGAGGAGTCTGTGGCGTGATCAGGTGCGAGCGAGAAATTCGCTGCGCGTGAACTACTCCGTCCGTACTAATCATCGCGCGAACATGCACCGGCCTGCCCGGGGTCAACAGAAGCGCAGGATGATGAGCCGGAATCTCGCTGGTATCTACCAGCAGAGCGTGGCCATTGCGCAGCGCGAGGTGTATCTCGTTGTTGCCCGCCTGGCAGATGGTTCCGTAGAACTGATGAGCCCGATCCGTCGCGCCGTTAGCCGCGACCGGAGCAGCTCCGTCAGCCGGGCAGGTTATTACGGCCGGCGCGGAAGGCACGAGATTGGCCGGCACAGTGGCGTTGACTCGGGGTTGCCCCAACAAGCCGAAGATCCGTAGCTGCTGGTTGCTGGCTACGTATACCTTGCCGTTGGACACGGTAGGAACGATGTTAGCGTTGCTGTTTACTGCGTGGGTCCAGGTTCCAGCCGTAATCGACAACAGTTGCTGTTGCAGGTTGGAAGCCGAGTAGGCCATCAGGGTGACGGGCGGTCCGGGATTCTGGTCGGACGATGACGAGGGCTTCTGCACGAACCAGACAATTCCGGTACCCGGAGTTGTGCCGTTCGACGAAACTACCGGAATCACACCGCCATCGTCCGGCAAACCACTTACAACGTTAGAGCCGGTGGAGCCCTCCCGGGTCAACTGCACCGATGGCGAGGTTTGCAGCTTCCAGCTGGTGACCCCATTATTGCCGCCGGTGACGATGCGCGCCACGCCGTCTGTTCCTACAAAATAGGCGGGCCCGCACCAGCACGAACCCATGCTGATGCTCTGCAGGATATTGTCGGGACCACCCGCTGTATAACCGCCCATGTTGTCCCGATTCACCAGAAATGCCCGTCCGTCCTTGCCTCCAGCTACGGCCAGATGAGGGATGGATCCCCCCTGATCGGGAAGCAGCATCATTCCCCCGGAACCTACGTCGACGTCGCCCTGATCAAGTTGAAAATAATTATAGGTAGTAAAGCTATCTTTCAAGGTATTCAAGTCACCCGAGAATCGCATTAAGCTATCTGGATGGTTGAATAATTGCGAATAGGTTGGCCGATAAGGATCGCTGTTGCCGGTGGAGAAGAATATATCCCCATTCGCATCTGCGGCTGGACCATAGCCTGATTGCCAGATCGAGGATAGGTAAAACGCAGGGCTGGGAGTTCGGACTTTGTTGCTAATTTGGCTGGTCAGGGTAGTTCCATCAAACCTTACCATCGATCCGCGGGACTGGTCGGGATTGATATCGCCGTTGCTGCCGAAGGCCACATAAATGCTGCTGTTAGCTTCCAGCAAACCGGCTCGCTGTAAATGATACTTCGGATTAAATGTCCATAAGGTCCCATCAAATAGCCGTTCAGAAAACTGAATCGCCACCGGATTCATGGTGTCCCGCCCGGTGCTTAGGGAGACAGCATGCAACTGGAAGACATCTCCCGCTCCATTAATGCTATCGGAAACGAAATAGATGACCCCGGCATTGCGATCAATGACCGGCGTCCCAACGATTCCCATGAAAGGGAATATATTGTCGTCGCCGCTCTTGTACTGATCCGGCACCGGTATTCCAAAATGACTGTGCCACAGAATCGCGCCAGTGTCGGCGTCGATGGCATAGAGACTGTCAGCTTCGGTGGCGACATAGACGACATTGTGCGTTCCCTGGCCCTGGATGAGTTGCCCGGTCGCGACCAGAGGTTCAGCGTCAACCCGCGCATCCAGTGTGACGGCGTGGAGCAAGCCGAAGTTCGATTGGTTCACATTGGCGACGGTGAGCTGAGTCTCGGAAGAAAACCATCCGGTACGGTTGTTGTCGCCGTGGTAAGTGAGTACATCCTGCGCTTCCGCAGGAGAGCCTAGTACGATACAAATCGTAGCCAGGAAAAAGAACGCAGACCAATAAAGACTTCTTGGGATAGTGAGCATAGGAGTTGAGCCTCGTGCCGCGGCTGGTCGCGGAGTATTTGGAATTACCGCAATTCCCCTACATCTATTTTGGTATGTCGGACGATAAGTGCCTGGTAGTGCACTGTCTAGACCACTGATGTACAGCGTATTTCCGCTGCTGCATAGCACTTCAACCTGACACCTTTAGGGTAGTGTGTTCCGATATCCAGGGCACCTGATGGAGCTTCTGAACCTACCTCTGCAGCGTCAGGAAGAGGGCATCCGATTTGTAGTTGAGGTATCGACCAGTCTTACTATCGGGAATAAGACACTGCATGATTCATCTACAAATCCAAGATATTTATGTTTCGGCGCCGGTTCCAAACAGATGGGGAGCAACCTGCGGGTTGATAGAAAGCACACCCGGCGTCGACATAATCAGAGGCAGATTGGCTATCGCCTTAAAGTGCCAGAAGGTTGTGACGAATTGATCTAACGCAGGCTAGGTTGTGCCGAAGGGGAAATGGGCTAGGCGGCACTAAGTGGGTATTGTTGGCCTATCAGAAAAAAGGTTTGCGTGTCTTAAGAAGCAACTGACGGGTAGGTTGCAACCATGGCGCCTGCATCCCGATCCTGCAGCACGATGGTTGCTGTGGGGCACACTCGAATCAAAATAGACGGCTTCCTTGACTCTTCGGATCTAGATCCAGGTAAAGGTAAGCTTCAATTTTCCCGAGTAAGGCGCCCCAAGGCGGCCTCCATCTCGGCTTCGGTCTGCAGACTTTGCAGGTCGCGAGAAATGGTTGCGACAGCGAGAGTGCGATTCGCTCTCTTGTAGGTGACGGCGCAGTCGCGCGCGTCCAGGTCTCCGGCAATCTCGATAGCATCCCAATTCTCTGCGTGGCCGACGTAGTTGACCGTGACATCGTAGTGCTGGCTCCAAAAGAAGGGCACGGCAGTGAAGGGCTCGCGATAGCCCAGGATGTTTCTGGCCGCGACCTGACCCTGGCGCTCGGCGACTACCCAGTGCTCGACGCGGATTTGTTGCCCGGAATGCGGGTCGGGCCAGCGAGCGACATCACCGGCGGCAAACACCCCAGGCGCGCTGGTTTCCAGATACTGGTTGACGGCAATGCCGCGGTCGATCGTCAGACCGGCTTGTTCGGCTAGCTGCAGTGAGGGGCGGACACCAACGCCGAGCACCAGGAAATCGGCCTCAAATGCGGTTCCGCCGGTTAGCGACAACGTACGTCCGGCAACGCTCTTGACGGTTTCGCCCAAGTGAAAGACGACGCCGTGGGCCTCGTGAAGTTGTCGCAGAAAGCGACCGACTTCGGTTCCCAGCACGCGTTCGAGAGGCTGGCTCTCAGGAGCAACCACATCCACCGCAAGCCCCCGGGCGCGCAACGATGCCGCAACCTCAAGAGCAATGAAGCTTGCGCCGATCACGGCTACGCGCTTGGCAGTCGCCGCCCTGGCTATGATCGCTCGACTGTCTGCAAACGTTCGCAGGTAGTGGATCTGGGAGTTTGTAGTGCCGTCGATCTGCAGCCGAACGGGTTGGGCGCCGGTTGCGATCAGAAGCGCTTCAAATCCGTAGGTCTTACCGTTTTGGAACCGGACCAGCCGCTGTTGAACATCCAGCGCTACCACTGGCGATCCGAGCACGAGTTCGATTTGGCGCTCCTGGTAAAAGTCGGGCGATCGCAACGGGATCCAGTCGTCCGATGCGGTGCCGGCCAGGAAGTCCTTCGAGAGGTTGGGCCGATCATAAGGAGCCGAGTCGTCTGCGCTGATCATAGTCAGCCGGCCACCGTAGCCTTCGCGACGAAGCATTTCCGCGGCAGCCAGGCCGGCAGCGCCGCCTCCCAGAATCACGACCGAGGCGGGAGGGCGTGGCGAACTCGAGGAAGGGAGTGGCGGCTTCGGAGCCGCTGCGGCCAGCTTCTCTCTCACATAGGCCTTGTCGCCGATTCTCTCGACGCGCCAACAGGTGATGGGGTCGAGCGCGGGCGCACGTAGGGCTTCTCCAGTGCGAAGGCTGAAGCAGGCGTGGTGCCAGGGACAGCGCACGGTTTCACCAACCACCAGACCGTCGGCGAGTGGACCCTGGTAGTGAGTACAGGCAGCACCCACGGCGAAGAGTTCATCGCCGCGGCGCACCAGGAGTACGTCCTCGCCATCAGCTTGCCCCAAAATCATTCCGCCGTCCGCCAGACTGGCGACCGGAACGCCGGTTTTCAAATCGGGTTTCGCAGAATTTTCCATAGACTCCCAAGGCTCCATTTCACCTTTACTTATCGTCCCCGCAAGATCAACTTATCCTTGACGCGCCTGCCGCACCATCTCGATGAAAACTTCTCTGGTCTGCTCCGGATTTCTCACTTCCCGCGAAAACGCGATCCGAGTTCCTTTCAGGCCAGCTTGGGTTTTCAGGCGAAGGTGAAAGCCCAGGCGATCGACCGAGGTCATTTCAGCCTCCTGGGCTTCAATCCCGGCAAAGCGTTTTGCCAGCAGTAGGAGTGCATCGTTGTGGTCGGCATTCATGTGCTGCAGGATATCGCGCTGGTGGTTCATCAGCGGATCGGATTGTGCCTGGAGATATTCCGAGGCCGCGACCCAGCCCATCACTCCGAAGCCGCCCACGTAATACACATCCAAGACATCCATTCGGTAAAAGAAGAAGTCCTCGAAATCGACCCAATACTTGCTATTCGGGTAGCGCTCCAGGTAAGCGGTACGCGCAGCCGCCAGCTCTGCTTCCGGAATTCGGTTGGCTGTTCCTACCAATGTCACCCGCGACGCACCCAGCGCATCGCCGTCGTCGTTAGACGCAGTGACAAAGAGGCTCGCACGGGGGTCCGCTTGCAGATTCTGGGTGTGCATGGCCATGGTGCTGATTAAGAAAATAGGGCGGCCCTGGCTATCCAGCCCGTAAGGCATTAACGATCCGAAAGGGAAACCTGGCTGCTTCCGGGACAAGGTTGACAGACTGCCGATGCGGCCCGAGTCCATCAAGGTGCGGGCTCGCTCGGCAAACGAGGGCTCGGGAACAGAAGCTTGACCGCTGGTAGCGCCAGCGGCATGTTTTCCGACGGATGAGGAAGACATCGTTGATTACTCTCCGACTTTTTCGACTGACTATGTGATGATATCTCGCCGCATCGGAACGGTCTCAAATGGTCAGCATCGCGGGCGGGCGAGTTCGACAACTGCCCGTCCCAGGCGAACGCGAGCACGTGTCGGACGATCTGCCGATCTGCATTTACAAAAAACCGTCGCAGTTTACTTGTAACAATTCATCGGCTTGGCGCAGTTTGAGAAGCCATACTACGACTACATCTACCGGCGAAATCAGTCGAGCGTAGTCATCGATCAAGCCGAATTTGGCAGATTAGTTTTTCCTGGGCTAGGACCTTGCCGCAGTATTGCCAAATCAGGGCGAGGGCGATCCCTGGTGAACATTGCGGAATTGGCGGCTGACTTTCAGCACGGATCAAAATCCGGGCCCGCTTGTCTCCTATCACGATAGTAAATAAGCCCGGCGTCTGACCGGCAGTTGCAACTCTACGTGCTTGGTTTTAAGAGAGTTGCACGTAGTCCGCCTTGAATTAGCCCGACCTCCATAATAGTATCCACCTCACCGTTTTCTGTTGCCTTCAGGGGAATCAAAACACATGAGTTTCCGGTTGAGACTATCTCTAACAGCCCTTATGCTGGCTTCGCTGGCTACACTTTGTGGGGCCGCCAGCAAGCATTTGTCCGCACCACAGCAGGCGGCCTACGTGATAACCAACGACGACGGCCTGCTGCACACCTACGTCAGCTTTTTTCTGGCCGGAGGTACCCAGGGAGCACCTACCCTAACTTTTGCGTCGGACACCAATACCCGTGGAACCGGCATTGGGGGCGGCTTCTTTGGATTGCCTCGGGTGAACCTGCTGCCCGATAGCGCCGCCCAGTGTGTGTACGTCTCCAACGCCGGCACCAGCGACATTTCGGGCATCAACATCCAGAGCGGAGCGCTGGGCGGAACCTTCGCCGCCTCGCCCGACGATGTCGCCGATGCCGACGGCATCGGGCTGGTCGTGAACTCTAATTATCTGTATGCCGCCTACAGCGACTCGAACACGATTGCTACCTTTTCGGTTCTGCCCGGTTGCCAGCTCTCGTATCTGAGCGATGTCTCGGTTGCGGGGTTGAACGGCGGCTTGATCGCCGGGATCGCGCTGAACGGCAACATGCTAGTGCTTTCCTACGGAGACGGTTCGATTGAGTCCTTCAACGTGTCCAGCGGGTTGCCGGTTTCCAATAACGATCTGCAGAACTCGACTGGCTATGTGAACGGAGCATTTTTCCCCGAGGGTGTGGATATCACCCAGGACGGGCACTATGCCATCTTCGGCGATTCGTCTCTGGCCAGCGTGATTGAAGTTTCCGACATCTCTTCCGGCAAGTTGACCCCCACGCTGCAGTACACCGTGCCCTCGCAGGCCATCTCGGTGGCGACGACGCACAACTCCGGCTCCATCCGGCTCAGCCCCGATGAGTCGATGATCTTCATAGGCAACAACGATGGCGGATCGGTCGCGGCGGCATTCTTCGACAAGCGGACCGGTAAGGTGAGTGCCGGCTGTCAATCGCCGTCGTTGGCCGGCTTCTATAACCCGTGGGCGTTTGTCGGATCCATCGCCACCCGTGACACCACCGGCTCGGGCGGAGTGCTGTACGTCGCCGAATACGGTTTTACCGGCTCGTTCCTTGGCATTCTCAACATCAATACCGATGGCGCCACCTGCACCCTGACCGAGTCGCCGAATTCCGGCGTGGCCGACTTGTTGAGCGACGGACTGCTGTCGATCACAGTGTTCCCGCCGCGTCCGTTTTGACGCCGAGGATTGCGTCATCGTTCCGAAACCGGCCAACGTCGGCCGGAGACACGAAGTGAAGTCGAAACCTGTAGAGCAAAGAACTGGGCCACGAGTCTGCAACTGCAGCGCCCGCCGAAAGCGAAACTTACTGGGGGAATCAGCAATGCGCGCAATTCTTCGAGCTGCCTTATTGGTTGGAGTATGTGGAATTTCTCTGGTGAGTGCCTTAGCGCAACTGCCGGCCTGTCCGGCCCGGCCGCTGCCTGGGAGTGCGGTCAACAATCCGCTCGATCTGTATAGCCAGAACGGCGTTCTCAGCGTCGACCTGCTGATGCAAGATTTGATCGATGTGAATGGATTTACGCACTACTGCTACATCTACCTGTACCAGGGTCAGCAGATCGAGGCGCCCACGCTCCGCCTGAATCCCGGCGACACTCTGGTGATGAATCTGACCAACAACCTTTCCGATCTGTCGGCTAACCGAGCCGGTAAGAAGACCGGACACATGCACATGTCGCATCCCAGCCAGGGTCCGGAGGATCCTTGCAACGATGACAATATCCTGCCGACGTCGACCAATGTCCACTTTCACGGACTGAACGTGCCACCGGTTTGTCATCAGGACGACGTGCTCAAGACCGTCATCCAGTCAGGCTCTCCCACCTTTCAGTACTCACTGCAGATTCCGGCCAACGAGCCCTCGGGATTGTATTGGTATCATCCGCACATTCATGGCAACACCTCGGCGCAAGTGGATGGCGGCGCCAGTGGGGCGATCGTTGTGGAAGGCAACAACCCGTTGACCCAGGGGTTGAACGAGCGAGTCCTTATTCTGCGCGAACAGAACAAGCAGGGACCGGCCCGCGATCCCGACGCCAATACCCAGCTGACCTTGAACTTCCAGCCTGCCGTGTATCCGGAGGGCGGACTAGCGCCCTCCATCGTGGTGCAGGCCGGAGCGCAGGAATACTGGCGCTGGGTGAACTCCTCGGTGAAACAGTTCCTGGCATTACAACTTACCTACGGGCAAACGGTGCAGCAGTTCGAGATTTTAGCGATCGACGGAGTGCAGCTATCGCAGCCGATTTTTACCGACACCCTGAACATCCCGCCCGCCGGGCGCATGGAGTTTCTTATCCCTGGCCTGCCCGCCGGCCAGATCGGGACGTTGATGACTCTGGGATACGACACCGGGCCGGTAGGCGATCACAACGTGCCCCAGGTGTTGGCCAAGCTGACTACGGGCGGAGCGGTGCAGCATCGGGTAAACCATACCGTGAAACCCCCAACCCAGCCGGTACGCTTCTCCGGATTGGCTGGATTGACGCCTAATGCCACCCGCAGCTTGTACTTCTCTGAGCAGAATATCGGCACCAACGGTGGCACCCAGTTCTACATAACCGTGAAAGGGCAGCGGCCGAAGGTTTTCGCCATGGACGATCCGCCCGCTATCGTTACCAGTACCGGATCGGTGGAGGATTGGACGATCGAGAATCATTCCGGCGAGGTGCACGCGTTTCACATCCACCAGATTCATTTCCTGGTGATCGCGATTAACGGTGTGCCGGTGCCGAATCCCGATCTGCAGGACACCATTATTTTGCCCAACTGGAGCGGCACGGGCCCTTATCCCAGCGTCACTTTGCGCATGGATTTCCGCGATCCCAACATTGCCGGAACCTTTGTCTATCACTGCCATATTCTCGATCATGAAGACGGTGGCATGATGGCGAAGATACAAGTGAATCTTGCGAACTAGCTTTCCGGCCGGAAAGCGAAGCCATCGAACAGGCCTGAGCCGCTGAGGAACATCCTCAGCGGCTTTCTTTGTCTTATTCGCGGGTGACCGTCGAGCTAGCATCCCTTTGCCTGCCAGGCGTAATTGCGCGCCGGCTTTGTAATCCCGCCTGAGCCTTCCTTTTCCTGCCCCGCTTTCTGAAGTACGAAGTTCCCCATCTCAAGTTGATCGAATCTGCCGCCGATGTGAAGGGTGGCCCATGAAACCCCTGGCAGCGAAGCTGACAGCGGAAATTCCGGTGTGCCTTACGCAATGCAAATGGAAAGTGCTCAGCCGAGTCATGCTACCGCGACCCCGGCCATGGTGTGCCCGGCGGAATTGCCCGGTCAGCACAAGCGGCCGCTGGTGCTGGTGGTCGACGATGACCCGGTGACCACCCAAATTATTGAAGCTGCCCTGGCCCACGTCGGATTTCAGGCCTGCGTCGCTCATGATGGCGAAGCCACGATGCTTAAGATACGCGAGCATGTTCCCGACCTGATCCTGTTGGACGTCTCGCTGCCCGACACCAGCGGCATCGAGTTATGCCGCCGGCTGCAAACCCAATCGGGCCTGTCGCAGATACCGGTGATCTTCATCTCCGGCCACGAAGAACTGGCCATCAAGGTGGCGGGATTTGACGCCGGAGGGGTCGACTACATCACCAAGCCGCTGGCGGTACGCGAAGTCATCGCCCGGGTGCGAACCCACATCCGCCTGAAACGCGGTTACGAATCGCTGGCCGAGCTGCAGGCCGAGAGAATCCGCAAGCTGGCGGCGGCCCAGGAAGCCTCCATGCCAAGTCCCCAGGACATTCCCCAGGCCCGCTTTCACGTCTCGTTCATGCAGGTGCTGAAGGCAGGCGGTGATTTCTACGAGGTCATCCCGGTATCCGCGGATGTGGTCGACTACGTCGTCGCCGACGCCAGCGGACATGACCTGGGAGCCTCGTTCTGGACGGTAGCTTTGAAGACCCTGCTGTCGGAATATTGCACGGCGGTCAATTCCCCGCGCGAGGTCTTGCATGTAGTGAATAACGCCCTGTTGCGCATCCTGCCGCAGGGCGTCTTTTTCACCATGATTTATGCCCGTCTGAACCGGGCCAGCGGACAGTTGTCCCTGGTCAATGCGGCCCATCCTCCCGCCATTGTTCTGCCGGCTGACGGTAGCGATGCGCTGGTGCTGTGGCAGGAAGGCGATGTAGTCGGGGCCTATCGCGATGCCGTCTTTCATTGTCAGGAGCTGACCGTCGGCGCCGGCGACCGCTGGTTTCTGTATTCCGACGGCCTGATCGAGTCGCCCCCCGACAAACCGCGCGGGGTCGAAGGCTTGCAAGGCATCCTGGCCGGCTTGCGGCGACGGTCTTTGCCGGACGCGGTTGGGACGGCGGTGTCCACCTGCTGTTCCGGCGGTTGCGAGGACGATGTCCTGCTGCTGGGGGTAGACGTGTGAGGCCAGATTGCGGAAAGGAATGGCAGCGCCGATGAAAGCACAACCATCCACCACCCGGCCCAGCTCGCCAGGCGGCAGACCGGGGCGAGCGAAAGACACGCTGTCTCTCTCGATTCCTTCCACGCTGTCCGCCATTGAGCCGCTGTGCACCGAGATCCGGCAACTGCTGGGGAAGCGGCACCTGGAAGCAATGCGCTTTCGGGTCGAACTGGTGGCCCGGGAATGCCTTAACAACGCAATTCTGCATGGTAATCGCGGGCAGGCAAGCCGGCGGGTGCGTTTCGACATGCGAGTGGGGAGAAAAAGGATCTCTTTGCGGATTGCCGATCAGGGCAGAGGCTTCAACTGGCGTGCCCATAAACCATCCTGGCCCACTGCCTCCAGCGCAAACGGCCGGGGACTGCTGATGGCCAGCGCTTATGCCGAGCGCGTGGCTTTCAACCGGCGCGGCAACCAAATCACCCTGTGGCTCAGCACAGCCAGGGAAGAAAGATAGGAGGAACATGTCGAGCTATCGCATGGAACATACCGATACCGGATGCCGGGTCAGCATTGATGGCGGACTCACCGCGGTGTTGGTTCCGGAGCTGCAACAAACTCTAAAGCAGGAGCTGGAGGGCGGAACCCAGCAGGTGACTGTCGATCTGGCCACCACCTACATGCTTGATTCCAGCGGCATTGGCTTGCTGATTGCCGCCAGTAACAGCTTAACCAAAAAAAGCGGCAAGCTGGACGTGGTCAACGTCTCGCCGGAAATTCTCCGGCTGCTGCGCAGCATGCGGTTGGTGGCGCGGCTGAACGTGAGCGGGCGCAACAACCCGGAGCCCAGCCATGAGTGAGGAAGCCTTCGCCCTGGATGACGAACTGATGCAGGGATTCATCAGCGAATCCCGCGAGCACCTGGCCACCATCGAGGCGGACTTGCTGGCCATTGAGCAAGCCGGAGATGCGGCCGACGCCGAACTGGTCAACAAGGTGTTTCGCGCTGCCCATTCCATTAAGGGCTGCAGCGGCTTTCTGGGATTGAATCAGGTCAAGGAGCTGGCGCACAAAGCCGAGACCGTGCTGGACATGCTGCGCTCCCACAAGATCCGCCCTAATGCCGAGGTAACGAACATTCTGCTGGCCGCCTTCGACAAGCTTCACGCCATGATCGAGTCGCCGGCCACCAGCGAGTCTGCCGACATTGCGCTCGAGGTGCAGGGGTTGGTGGAGCTGGCCTCTTCCTACCTGCCTCCGGCGGCCAAGGCCGCTCTGACCGAGACGGTGCAGCTGGCCAGTTCCGAAGCCGCTCCGGTAAGTCTGCCGCAAGTCGATTTCGAACGCGCGCGCAACGCCGGTTGCTATGTCTACGGGCTGGAGTACGACCTGATTCATGACATCGAACGGCAAGGGCGGAACGCTTTTCAGCTTTTCAACGAACTGGAGGCGGGCGGCGAAATTCTGGACGTTGGTTTGGACTTTGCCGCGGTGGGCGGGCTGGACGGGTTGATTGGCAAGCGGCTGCCGCTGTCGATTGTCTTTGCCACCCTGACTCTGCCGGAGGCGATCGATAAGCTGGCGGGAATTCCGCAGGAGCGAATCAAGCGGCTGTTTCAACCCTCGCCTGACGAGCCCCTCCGGGCTGTCCCGGAAGCCGCCAAAGCAGTCGAGCCACCAGCCATTGTGTCTCTGCCCCTGCCGCCTCCGGTCGAGCCCCAGGCAGCGGTAGATGTTGCCGCGCCGCCCCTCTCTGCGCCGGCCCCGGCCGGCAATGCCGCGCCCGCCGAATCCCGCGCCCCGGGCCCGGTCGCCGGTTCTCCGGCGCCGCTGCCGGCGGTGGAAGATACTCTGCGCGTCAACGTGGGGCTGCTGGATACGCTGATGAATCTGGCCGGAGAGCTGGTCCTCAGCCGCAATCAGTTTCAGGCGGCGATTGTGCAGAACAACCACCGCATGCTGACCTCGGCCGGACAGCGGCTCAGCCAAATTACCTCCGAGATCCAGGATGCCATCATGCGCACCCGCCTGCAGCCCATCGAAAACGTCTTTGGCAAGCTGCCGCGGGTGGTGCGCGATTTGTCCAACAGCCTGGGCAAGGAAGTGAAGCTCGACATCCGGGGCCGGGAGGTTGCCTTGGACCGCAGTCTGGTCGAAGGCCTCTCCGATCCCCTTACCCACATGGTGCGCAATGCCATCGACCATGGCATCGAGGCGCCGGCTGAGCGCTCCCGGGCCGGCAAGGAGCGGACTGGCACCTTGCGGGTCGAGGCCCGGCACGAAGCCGGACAGGTGGTTATCGAGATTGCCGATGACGGCAAAGGCATCGACAGCCAGCGAGTAGCTCAAGCCGCGCTGGCCAAGGGTTTGATCACGGCCGAGCAGCTGAAAGGCATGTCCCTGCAGGATCAGATTGCCCTCATCCTGCTGCCCGGGCTGTCGACGGCGGCGAAAGTTTCCGATGTCTCCGGACGCGGCGTGGGCATGGACGTGGTCAAGACCAACCTTGACCGCCTGGGCGGACAAGTCGAAATCAGTTCTACCCTTGGCCGCGGTTCGTTGTTCCGGATCAAGCTGCCGCTCACCCTGACCATCATTCCCGCGCTGATCGTTTCCGCCGAAAACGAGCGCTTCGCCATTCCGCAGATCAATGTGGAAGAGCTGTTACGCATTCGGGCCGAAGAAACCAAACGCCGAATCGAAGTGGTGGGTGGAACCGAAGTGCTGTTGCTGCGCGACCGCATTCTTCCCCTGCTGCGGCTGGACGATTTCCTGGGCGTGTTGCCCACCTATCAGGACGGCCGGAGCGAACGCGAGGAACTGGATCGCCGGGTCCAACTGGCCGATCGCCGCTCGCCCCACTATTCCGCCGAGGGCGAGGCGGAGCTGGACAACCTGGTCCCGCGTCCCGGACCGCCGGTCGCTCGCCGCTCCGATGGGCGGCGCAAGGGCCTGAGCGGCACCCTGGAGATTGCCGTCATCACTACCGGCAGATTCCAGTACGGGCTGGTGGTGCAGGCCTTCCATAACACCGAGGAGATCGTAGTCAAGCCCTTAGGCCATCACCTGAAGGAATCCAGAGAGTACGCCGGCGCCACCATTCTGGGCGACGGCGCCGTCGCCCTCATCCTGGACGCCGCCGGACTGGCCGCCAAAGCCGAGCTGACCAATGTGGCCGCCGCCCAACGGGCGAAAGATCAGGAGGAAAGAAGCGAGGAAAACGAAACCCAGGAGAACAATCATTCCCTGCTGCTGTTCCGAAACAGTCCCGAGGAGTACTGCGCTGTCCCGCTGGGTGCGGTGCGGCGTATCGAGCGCATCAAGCCCGAGCAGGTAGAGATGGCGGGCGGCCGCCGCACCATGAAGTATCGCGAGCAGTCCCTGCCCCTGGTTACCCTGGCCGACACCGCTCATGTGGATCCTATCTCCGGCGCCCGCGATCTGGCGGTGATCGTCTCCAACATTTACGGCCGCGAAGTCGGTCTACTGGGGGCCATGCCGGTCGATGTAGCCGATGCCACCTCTGACATTGACAGCACCACCCACCGGCAAAGCGGGATTGCCGGTTCCTCGATCATTCGCGGACGCACCACCCTGATCGCCGACCTGGCCGAACTGGTGGACGCGGTTTATCCGGAATGGAGCCAGGCCAAGACGGGCGATTCTCCGGCTGCAACGGCCGGCGGAAAAGCCACCATCCTGCTGGCTGAGGATTCCGATTTCTTCCGCTCCCAGCTCAAGCGCTTTATCGAAAGCGACGGCTACAACGTGCTGGATGCCGCCGACGGCGAGCTGGCCTGGGGCCTGCTGCAGCAGAACCTGGAAAAGGTACAACTGCTGGTCACCGACGTCGAGATGCCCAACCTGACCGGGTTGGATCTGACTCGCCGCATCCGCTCCGACAGCCGGGTCTCCAAGCTGCCCATCATTGCCGTCACTTCCCTGGCTTCCGATGAGGATCTGGCGGAAGGAAAAAGCGCCGGCGTCGACGACTATCAAATCAAGCTCGATCGCGACAACCTGATGGCTCGCGTCCACAGTCTTCTAGCGGCCCAGCCGCAGAACAACCCTACGGCAGTACTTACTGCCGGAAATTGAGGAATAAGAAAATGATGAACCTGACGAACATGCGAATTGGCAAGCGGCTGGCAGTAGGTTTTGGAGCTTCGGTTCTGCTGACCGTGGCGATGGCAGGGACGGCATGGTGGGGTTTGGCGGCGGCAGGCCAAGCCCAACGTGAAGCTGTCACGTTCAGCGCCAAAGCGGTGGTTACGCGAACCATTGCCAACGATGTTGCCAACATCTACCTGGCTATTTGGCACATTGCCACCACCAAAGATGTGGAGTCCCGGCAGGAGTACAAAGCCGACTTGGAAAAGTCGCGCGAGTCCTACCGGGCAAGCATGGCCGATGCCAAGGCGCACGCCAAGACAGAAACCGGCAGGCAGATGATGTCCAAGCTGGAAGACTCGCTGGCGGCTGCCCGCGAAGTCAACGTACGCACCGTGGACTTGGCGATGGCCGGGAAAGACAGCGAAGCCATCGCCTTGTTCACCGAAACCGGCACGAAACAACTGAAAGTGGTTGAAGAGGAATCGCAAACCCTCTGCCAATTCGAAGAGCAACTGGCCAAAGACGCAACGGCTGCCGCCGATGCGCTGGAGGCGAAGGTGCGCTGGTTTTTGGCGGCGATGGTGCTGGTCGTGGTCGGTCTCACCGTGCTCTTCTCCGTGCTGATCACCCGCAGCATCAGCAAGCCGCTTGGCTGAAGGGACTGCCTTCCTGGAAGTGGTCAGCGGCGGCGATGTCAGCAAAGACGTGCCCGCGGACATGCTGGCCCGAAAAGATGAAGTGGGCGACCTGGGCCGTTCTATGCAAGCTATGAGCGAAAAGCTGCGCCACTTGCTGCGGGACATCGGCAATGGGGTACAGACCGTCGCCTCCTCGGCTACGCAACTCACGGCGGCGTCAACCCAAACGGCCAGCGGCGTGAAGTCGATGTCGGAGAAGTCCGCTACGGTCGCGGCGGCAGCCGAAGAATCCTGCGCCACCACCGACGCGGTCTCCTCCTCGATGGAGAAGGCCAGCGCCAACCTGACCTCGGTAGCCGGCGCCACCGAAGAGATGAGCTCGACCGTGGCCGAGATCGCCTCCAACTCGGAAAAGGCTCGGCTGATCAGCGAGAAGGCCATGGCGCAGGCGCAGACCATCTCCACCATGATGGCGGAGCTGGGCAAAGCCGCGCAGGAAATCGGCAAGGTCACCGAGACCATCACCGATATTTCCGCCCAAACCAACCTGCTGGCCCTGAATGCCACCATCGAGGCGGCGCGGGCCGGCTCGGCCGGCAAGGGCTTTGCCGTGGTCGCCAACGAGATCAAGGAGCTGGCCAAGCAGACCTCGGAAGCCACTGAAGATATCAAGGCCAAGATTGCCGGCGTACAGAACTCGACCAACGACGCGGTACGCACCATCGAAACCATCACCGGCGTCATTCAGGAAATCGGCAACACCGTGGCCAGCACCGCGGCGGCTATCGAAGAGCAGGCGACGGTCACCAAGAACGTAGCCGGCGAGATTGCCGAAGCTACCGCCGTAGTGCAGGGAGGTCAACGACCAGGTAGCCCAGACCGCGACCGTTTCGCGCACCATTGCCAGCGATATCGCCAGCGTTAACGGCGCTACTGCCGGCATTCGCGAGGGCGGCCAGCAGGTCGAAACCAGTGCGGTCGAGCTGTCGCATCTGTCGGAACAGTTGCGGGTGCTGGTGGCTCAGTTCAGCGTCTGACCTTGGCGTTACGACGATCGATTCACCAGATTGTCTTACCAGTAAGACGATCTGCAAGTAAGACAAACGCGAAGGTGCAGGACGGTGCAGCATGTCGAATGAAGCGCGTAGTGAAGATGCTCTGCTGGTTTCGGTCTTCCGTCTGGGAGAAGCGATGTTTGGCATCCCGGCGGCCCAGATCCAGGAAGTGGTGCAGATGGGGGGCGTGACCCCGGTTCATCACGCTCCTCCCTGCATCGTAGGAATTCGCAACCTGCGCGGACGCATAGTGACGGTCATCGACCTGGGCATGCGGCTGGAGTTGGGCCAGGCGCAGCGGGAAGCGGAAAGCCGCATCCTGATCGTCGATTCAGAAGGCGAGTTGGTGGGGTTGCTGGTGGACCGGGTGGATGACACTATCTTCCTGCAGCCGGAAAACATGTCGCCTCCGCCGCCCAACCTGGGAGCATTGCAGGAAGGCGCCATGCGCGGCGTCTATCGTTGTCCGGGCGGATTAGTCACGCTGCTGGACCATAGCATCATTCTCAAACCCAGCCAGAAGACTGCCGCTGCTGCCTCCGGGAGCCGGTGACCCATGGCGGTTAAGGTCTTGGTGGTTGACGATTCCATTCTGTATCGCCGGGTACTGAGCGATGCCCTGAACTCGCTGCCTGGGGTTGAAGTGGCTGGCAGCGTGGCCAACGGGGCTTACGTGGTCTCCCGGGTGAGGGACTTACGTCCCGACCTGGTAACCCTCGACATCGAGATGCCCGGCATGAATGGCATTGCGGTCATGGAAGCTCTGCGGCAGGCTGGTTTGAGCGTGAAAGTGCTGGTCATCAGCAGCGTGACCGTCAGCGGCGGGAAACTCACGCTGCAGGCCCTGCAGAATGGCGCTTTCGATTTCATAACCAAGCCGGCCGGATCGAGCCTGGAGGAAAACCTGCGTGCCATACGGGAGGAGTTGTCGCCCCGTTTGCGCGCCCTGGCGCATCGCATCGAGGTACAAAATATCCTTCGCTCCGGGGCCGCGCTGGAGCCTCGTCCGGCGGCGCCGGTGGCCCGCACCTGGTCTCGCATGGAGCCTCCCGCGGCCCCGGGAAACGGCGTCAAAGCGGCGGTGGTAGCTAGTCCTGCCGGCCGCAAACCGGAGATGGTGGTCATAGGCGTGTCAACCGGCGGCCCCAAGGCGTTGACCACTATTTTTGCTACCTTGCCAGGCAATCTGGGAGTACCGATCGTGATTGTGCAACACATGCCTCCTATCTTCACCCAGTTGCTGGCGGCCAACTTGTCGGCAATCAGCGCGCTGCCGGTGCGGGAAGCTTGCCACGGCGAGGCCCTGGTTCCCAATCAGGCTTATCTGGCGCCGGGCGGAAAGCAGATGCGGCTGGTGCCCGATTCTGCCTCGAAGGTGCTTCAGCTCTCCGACGATCCTCCGGAGAATTCCTGCCGGCCTTCGGTTGATTACCTGTTTCGCTCGGTGGCCAATCACTTTCCCGGTAGAGCGTTAGCCGTGATCCTGACCGGAATGGGGGACGACGGGGCACGGGGCTTGCGCCTGCTGAAAGGCGGCGGCAGCACGGTGATCGCCCAGGACGAAGCCAGTTGCGTAGTCTACGGAATGCCCAAGGCGGCCGTCGATGCCGGCTTAGCCGACAGCGTGCTGCCCCTGGACGCGATTGCCGATCGCATTGTCACTCTGGTCCGCGGAACCCAGCCATGAGCGTCGCCATCAGCCGGGAAGAAGTCGGAGTGTGGTCCCGCTATATCCAGGATACCTGCGGCATTGTCCTGGATCAGTCCAAGGCCTACTTGCTGGAAACCAGGCTGGACGGGATTTTGCGGGAAACCGGAGTCAGCAGTTTTGCCGGCTTGTATTACAAGGTGAAGTCCGATCCCAGCAACACTCTGCGGGGGAAAATTGTCGACGCGATTACCACCAACGAGACTTCCTTTTTCCGCGACTCTTCACCCTTCGAACTCTTGCAGCATAAACTGCTGCCCGAGTTGATCGATCGCCGCGGCAAGCTGGGGGCGCGACCCATCCCGATTCGCATTTGGAGTGCCGCCTGCTCCACCGGGCAGGAAGTCTATACCACGGGAATCGTGCTGAAGGAACTGCTGGGGAATTTCGCGGGCTATGATATCCGCATTCTGGGAACCGACATTTCGAACCGGGCGGTCGGGGCCGCCAGCCGGGGATACTATAGCGAGCTGGAAATGGGGCGAGGCCTGCCCCCTAACGTCGCCGGAAAGCACTTTGTGGTTGAGACCGGCGGCTGGAAGATTCGCGATGAGATCCGCAGTCTGGCCACCTTCCGCAAGATGAACCTGCTGGAGACGTTCTCTTTTCCAGTGCCCTTTGACATTATCTTGTGCCGTAACGTCGCCATCTATTTCTCCGAACCCGACCGGGCGCGCATGTTCCGCAACTTTGGCCGCTGTCTGGCACGCGATGGCAGCCTCATCATCGGTAGCACCGAATCGCTTGCCGGGCTGTGTCCGGAGTTTGTGCCCCAACGCTATCTGCGTAGCATCTTCTATCAGCTGCAAAGCTAGCTCGCTTCCCGCCGAAAGGGCGGATTCTGCAGGCGTCATTTTTGGATTGCAAACGAGCTCGAAGAAGATTCAATGGGCATGCGGTGTAGGGCTGGCGATCCTCGGTGGAGAGTCTGCTTCGGATCGCAAGTGACAGCTTCCAGGTAGACGCCAGCGCTTCACGCCAGCCATGACGAAGGCCGGTTGATAGGGCCTCGGGCATAGTGCGGTGATGGCACGCTGTCTTAAGCGCCCGCAGATTTCTGGGGACTATCGAATCAAAGCCAAGGCCAACCATTGGCTGCGCAGCCCGACGCCTCGCAGCGGACAATGTCCTTCACATGAACGGCGCCCACCGAGACACAAGGGCTTAGGATACTGGGTCCCTGGTCCTCATCCTTGGAGTCGGTGATAGCGATTACGTCCCGTGTCGATTCGGCCTGTGCAGATTGGTAATCGATGAGCACGGTAACGAATGTCGTTTCGTTTGGCTGCCTTTTTAAGTCGCGCAGTTGCAGGTAGCACTCTCCGCTTTTATTCGGGGTGCTAGCCAACCACCGATACTGAAAGTCGCGATTACTGGCGGTGGTCCACGACGACCAATCCTGAGCAATTAGCTGGAATGCCCCCAGGAATACGATCCAGACGACAACGAGTCGTATCTTCATGTCCGTCCTCTCCGTCGGCGACGATTTGCTCGAATCTTTGACCGGATGTTCGTTCTGCCCCGTGCGAGAACGCCTTATTTTACGCGTCGTCCCTTGTTCTGGTGTCGGTGGTGTTAACAGGCGATAGCCTAGGTTACGTTTTCGCCACTCGTCAATGAGTGTAATGGCGATGTTACGACAGCTATCGCGACAGTTCGGCGGACAGCACAGACACTTCAGGTTTGTCAGGTTGATAGTGAACGGCGACTGTGCCCCCTTTGCAGTCGTCCTCGAACTTTGCTGCCTCTCTGTCCCTCTTGAAAACGAGTGACTTGCTGTCGCCATATCGCTCGCCGCTGACTGAATATGTATATCCGAGTGTTACGTTCAAATCCCATCAGTGTCACGCTTTTGGTCAAAGTGTATGACGGTCCCCTCAGCGATGGGCCAATCCCGTGCTTCTTTCAGGCGTCTCGCCTTCAACATGTCATAGACAGCCATCGCAGAAACAAAGAGACCCCAAAAGGCCACACCTGCAACCAGCCATCGTGGCCCCTTAAAATGCCAAGCTGCGAACGAGCAGTAGAGGAGATATGGGCCGGTAACGCTCTTGGGTATCCTTCTTGGAATCCATCTTTCCCATGGCAAGAACCAAGTAGCGATTACCGGGATTGCAGGAATGACCGGAATAAAGATCAGCACGTCAACGGGCTTTGCGTTCAATGCTATCGCCCTCCTGCGGCCAAATCTCACATTTATCAAGTAACTGTTGTAATCAGGCGATTTGATAACTTAACCCGGAACCGGTCGCCGCCGCCGGCCTCGGACAAATCGAGGACTTCATGACCGTGCTCGAGGGATAGCCATCATGCGCCAAACGGGTAGCAACTCGCGCTGCTACCCTTCCGGGTTCCCACAACAGTCGTTACTGCACTGGTGCGATTGCTGGTGGTTTCCAACTCCCATCAATGATCGAAGGCGGGGTTTCCTTCGGCCAATACAGGCGCAGCATGGGAATGAACTGCGCTTTCGGCGCAGGCAACCAGTTTGCTTCCTTTGCTTTGCCGGGCGAGTCGGCTTGCAGGTACAGGTCAACCGAGCCATCCGGGTTGGTAATCAACTTGTTGCGCTGGCTGAGCGTGTACCGGTTCAGCGGGTTCGGCACAAAGAAGTAGTCCTTGTCATACATGGTCAGTGACCAGAAGCCGTTGACTGGAGGCATTTGGCCTTTGTCGAAATGCATGACGTACTTCTTCGAAGCTCCGTCGTATTGCTTGCCATCGGCATCTTTTTGCGACGTGGGATAGATGGCATCCTGCGGCCGGTTCGCCCCCAGGCCGATCGCGGTCACCAGCGCTCGCTGAATGTAATCGGTACCGTACACCCCGATGTTCTTGGTCAGATACGTCCAACCGTTGACCGGCTCGGCTGCCTGTTTGAAGTACTCCATGATCTTGACCTGTGCCACCTTGGGCACGGTCTTAATCACTTCCTTATCGAAGGCCCCGAGCTTGCTTGGATCGAAGTCCTTGCCCGGCTCCAGGCCGATGGCCTTCATCTTCTCAACCATCGCCGCATCCGCAGCGGCAGGCGGATTGGCCTTCATCAGCCTCGCCAGATAGTTGAAATAGTCATTCACGCTGAGCGCATCGACCTGATCGCGTATGCCGGCTTTCATGTCGAAGCTGGCATCCACCGTTCCGGGTCCCGGAGTGTAGGGTTTGCCGTAGGAGCTAAGCGGCACCAGCGAGAACTTGTCCTGCAGGGCGTGGACTTTGGCGTAGTCGTCAGGCGTTCCCGTGCAATAGATACGACCCAGAATCCAGACCATTCCGGTGGGAGATTTGTATTCCGTTACCCCGTCGGGCAGTGTGCCCGACCAACCCGGCCCAGTGATGGCGTACTTCTGCGGCTTGCCGCCGGTAGTGCGTTTACCGGGAACCTGGAAGACGTCGGTCCAGCCGCTAAGCATCGGCAGCAGGTAATAACGGTCGCCCATGTCCGGCACGCTGAAGATCCAGGGCTCTTGGGAAACATCGATCCACGCGGTGGTGTAGAGGGTGTCCGCGTTGGGAGCGGTGACCGCGTGGTTATCCACGGCCGGATACGTTCTCAACTTGAGAATCTGACCCATCGGCGCATGGGCCGCGTCAGGAGTAGCTACGTTGGTGAATTGCCGGCGCGTCATGTCCATGGTGACCAGCGGGTAGCCGTAGACGTAAACGTCAACCGCATCTTTTACCGCCTGTGCCATACCGGGGGACGACTGACTCTTTCCTTCAGGAGCCGGGCCCGAACTGCAGCCCACAAGGGCCGCGGCCAACGCGAAGGCAATGAGAACAACCACCGTCTTACGATTCATGATCTTCTCCAATCTCGTGTTACACACCGCGAAAGGGCCTCCCGATCGCACAAAGCAATCAGGCGCGCGGCGCTCAGCAAAGTTGATAGGTTATTTGCGGCTCGAAGAATACGCGTCCAGCCATCCGGCGGCAACTGAGATTCTTGCTAGTGGCGTTCTCAAAAATGATCAGCAACCAGGGCCGAGAATTTCCCTGCAAAACGTTGAGGATGGCGCCCGATCCCGAGCACTCTCACCGTGCCATCGCTCGCTTGCAAATAGTCCCAAAACGGGAACGCGCTTTGTGAGAAGCGATTTCATGAAAGCCGCTCCGGCCTACTGCCGGAACATATTCTTGGCGATGAACAGCACGTTGGCCGGACGCTCGGCCAGGCGACGCATGAAGTACGGATACCACTCCGAGCCGAACGGAATGTAGACGCGCAGCCCGTAGCCTTCGCGCACCAGTTGCTGCTGCAGATCGCGGCGCACGCCGTACAGCATCTGGAACTCGTAGGCGGACGCGGGAATGTTCTCGGCTTTGGCGAATTGCTTAATCTCGGCGATGATCTTTTCGTCGTGCGTGGCAATACCGTGAAAGACGCCGCTCTTCATCAGAGTGCGGGCCAGCTTCAGGTAATTGGCGTCGACATCTTCCTTCTTGGGGAAGGCAATGTCGGCCGGCTCCTTGTAAGCGCCCTTGCACAGCCGGATGCGGATGCGCTCCGACAGCAGGTCGTCCACATCCTTCTCGCTGCGATACATGTAGGACTGGATGACGGTGCCGACGCGGCCGGCGTGTCCCGGCTCACGATGCAGCCCGCGCACGAAGTCGAGGGTGCGCTGGGTGTAGGGCGAGCCTTCCATGTCGACGCGCACGAAGTTGTTGATGCGCACGGCGTGGTCGACCAGCTCGGTAACCAGGCCGAAGGCCAGCTCCTCGCTGACGTCCAGGCCCATGTGCGTGAGCTTGAGGCTGATGTTGGCGTTCAGCTTGCGCTGATGAATCTCGTCGAGCATGTGGTGATACAGCTCAGCGCTGTGTTTAGCCTCGTCGGCATTGGTGACGTTCTCTCCCAGATTGTCGATGCTGACGCCCGCGCCCCACTCGTTGACCACCTGCGCGGCGTGAATCACATCCGACAGCTCCGTGCCGGCGACGAAGCGCTGGGAAAAGCGCAGTCCCAGCGGCGACTTTTCCGCGAAGTTGCGCAGTCCTTTGCTCTCGGAAAGCCCGATGAAGAGTGACCTCAGCATGGCACCTCCTCGGAATGGGGCGGAGGTGTGTTGACTGCTGGAGCTGCGGCAACGTTGCCCGGACGATAGCGCGGGTAGAGCTGGCCCTTTGGCCGGCGCCTAAGCGGGCAATTTTGTTTCTGAGCCGGCTTCGGCCGGCGGGGCAGGGGTGCGAAGCAGGCGCTCCGCGCTACGGAATGGCTCATAGTTGGCTCGCGGCCGGCTCTGCGGCCAGCTTGGCGGTACATACCTGTTTATCACAGACCCCGGCCGTCAGCTATGAGGCAAATCACATGGGCAGGGTGATCCGAATGCGTGAGCAGGGTCTACGATTTCTTGGTGTCCCATGGCTCCAAAGGCCCAAGTCTAAGGCTGGACACTTCCGGCTGGTCAGCTATGCTGAAGGCATGATAATCGGAAATTCGGCAAAGCCGAATCGGCTACCGGCGAACGCGTAGGCGCCATACGATTCGTGAGATGGAACGGAATCCTTTCGCGGGGGAATCGGAGCATTTAGAGATCATCCAGTAACCAGCAGGTAGGCTGGATATGAAAGCTGCCCAGGGGATCTGATAACCCGTCCCGCGACTGCAGGACGGCTCAGTTCAGCCCAGGACGAAGTCCTGGGTTACGGTAGAAGAAAGTCACAGTCCCTTTAGGGACGCTACTCCGACACCTTCGCCAATAAAAACCCCGGCCGATCGCGGATAGCTCGAATCAGGACTCATCGTCCTGACCGCCTTCACCCTGCCGGCCGATGTCGCACAACACGGCCAGCGTCCGGCGGGTGCGCTTGATGTCGTCTTCTCCCACGCTGGCGAGCAGTTCGGCGTCGACTTTCTCGCGCGCCGCCTTTTGGGCTGCTGCGGCGGCCTTGCCGCGCTCGGTAAGCGTCACTGTCAGTTTGCGGCGATCCTCTTTGTCCACCGCCCGCTCCAGATAGCCGCGGGTCACCAGCGCGTCGACCAGCTGTCCCGCCGCCTGCTTGGAGATGCGCAGCTCCTTGATCAGCTGGCTAAGCGGAATGTCGGGAACACCCAGCGCCAGCCCGCCAATCACGTAAAGGCCGTTCCCAGGGATGTCGTCATAGCCGGCTTCGTCCAGCGCTTTCCGCATCGCAGCACCGTACGTGGTGCGGGCGTGACGAAGCAGCACAGGAAGCCCAATCTCTTCGAACCAAGGCTTGTCGTTCGTTTCGTTTGTCATGCGCGGGAGCGTACTATCAAGGGGCATGACAGTCAAGACAATTTACAGTCATTATTTTTGACTAAGCTCCTGAGCAAGATCAAGCCACGGGTCGGCGTAGCAGTTATGTCCGTGGAATTGCTCTTTCTTCGGACAAGGCTACGGGAACTTACAACGCCTCACCCGCAGCCACTTGGCCACGCAGAAGAAATGTCTTCGGGTATGGGCCCTTGCCGCATAGCTTGAATGAACCAAAATCTTTATACCAGTCAGCTTCCGGCACTTGAGGGCGAGACTCGATCCACTGGCGAAGCCGGTTCAAATCTTCCAGGCTGATCTGCCGATCGTGCATCCGCTGTACAAGATGCTGACGAACTCCGGGAGGCATCTCGGACCAGCGACAGATATGCGGCATCACTCACCGAAGACGAAGCGGCCCAACTGATCGCCCAACTGCTCCACGTCCTTGGGGTCGCTGGCATCGCGAAAGCGCTGCGCCAATTCGAAGAAAGCCCGCTCCTTTTCCTTTTGAGCCTGGATACCTTGCTCGATCAGCTCCACCAGAACGCGGTTGTCGCTGAGGCGGCGCTTCCTGGAGATGGTTTCGACTTCCTTGGCGATCTCCCGAGGCAAGGTCACACTGCGGCGGACATGTTTCGCTGGTGCCATATGCATCACTATACATCAGATTGGTGCAACGAGCGAGTGTGGATTAGTGTGGCGAGAGAAGGGTCTCCGGAGCTAGCTGTAGGCCTGGGCAAAGCATTTCGGCATGACGCCCCAGTTCTGGATGAATCTGCAGGCCGACTACGACCTGCGGCGTGCCCCTGCAAGTGCACCGTTGGACAAGATCAAACCGAGGTCCACGGCGTAGCGGCCCACGTCACCCACTCATTCGAAAACCGCGAATGAGTGGGGCACCCGCCCAGTTTCTGTACAATGGGCGAGTGAACCGAGTCAGAAGGAGATTCAAGACCACGTCTCAAGTTCAGGCTTACAAAGATCAAGAGGAGGGTTACGCTCAAGACCCTCGTATGTTGTCAGCAGGAACGTGCCTCTGGGCGTTTGATGAAGATGATGAAACACGCGTACTCAATGGTAGGCGCCTCAAGGTCGTTCTGTGCTGGATTGAAGGGGGACAAACAGACTACTGGATTGTGCGCGAGGAATTTGTCCGCTCGACGGAAAGACTTCCAGTTCCCGACGCTCCATAAGCCCTTGGCATTATTCAATCTACAATTCTAAATTCAGTAAACAATTTTCCGAAGAAAACAACGCCTTCCGTAAAGTGGATTACAAACATTATCGCCAACCTGTATGGCACTGCATCTGGTTCGACGTCGTGCGTCCCTAAAACATGTTTTGCTACGGTTAGCCCGAACCCACCGACCAGCGATTCGGCGCTTTCGCCAGACATTGCGCTGTCGTACTCGCTAATTCTCTGTCTGATGTCCTCCTCAAGTTGTGGGAGTTCTTCTTCTCTGAATCCATAACGCACCAGTCCGACGTACATTTCGTCAAAAAAGGAGTTCAGGATGGCATTGCGAAGATCAGGACTCTCCTTGCACTTGGCGCTCACACTACTCCTCACAACGTAAACGCCGAATATTAACCATTCGACAAGAGCGTTTGCTGAGCGGGAATCTTCCAGCCTTGTTCCGCCCTTATCGAGCAACTGTAGCAGCGATCGATAACTAAACCGTTGAGCGTGCAGACCGATAAGGAGAGATGCGAACTCTGACACGGTGACTTTCTTACGGAAGAACATGTCACTGAACTCCAAGCAAACAATAAAGGAGACTGGCTGGCCGTCTGCCTACCCTCGCGTAAACGCGCCCGCAGATCCTTCGACTGCGCGCCCGCCCGACCCGCAAAACAGCGGGTCGGAAAGGCAGACGGACGCTCCGCTCAGGATGACACTCTGAGAGCGCAGCGGCCTTGGCTGTGACTCGCAGCGAAAAGCGAAAGGCGAAGAGCGAAAAGCGGGCGGCGAAAGCCGCCTCACTCCCACTCAATCGTCCCCGGCGGCTTCGACGTAATGTCGTACACCACCCGATTGATTCCCTTGACCTCGTTCACGATGCGGCTGGAGATGGTTTTCAGCACCTCGTGCGGCAGGGGAACCCAGTCGGCGGTCATGCCGTCTTCGGAGTGCACGGCGCGGATGGCGCAGGTGTAGGCGTAGGTGCGCATGTCGCCCATCACGCCTACCGACATTACCGGCAGCAGCACGGCGAACGATTGCCACACTTTGTTGTACAGGCCGGCGCGTTTGATCTCGGTGACCACGATGTCGTCGGCTTCCTGCAACAGCGCAACGCGGTCGGCGGTGACTTCGCCCAGGATGCGCACCGCCAGGCCCGGGCCGGGGAAGGGCTGGCGCTGCAGGATGTCTTCGGGCATGCCAAGGTCGCGGCCGATCTGCCGGACCTCGTCCTTGAACAGCTCTTTCAGCGGCTCGATCAGCCGTAGCTTCATCTTTTCCGGCAGCCCGCCAACGTTGTGATGGCTCTTGATGACTTGCGAGGGGCCGCGCACGGAACGCGATTCGATCACATCGGGGTAGAGCGTGCCCTGCACCAGCCACTCGACTTTGCCCTGTGTCTGCTCGATGCGGTGGGCTTCTTCTTCAAAGACGCGCGATGAACTCGTTGCCGATGATCTTGCGTTTCTTCTCGGGATCGGTGACGCCGGCCAGCTTGCTGAGAAAGCGCTCGCTGGCATCGACCGCGTCGATGTTGAGGCCGAGCTTGTCGCGCAGATTTTTCTGCACGCTGGCGAACTCGTTCTTGCGCAGCACGCCATTGTTCACGAAGATGCAGGTGAGCTGATCGCCGACGGCGCGATGCACCAGTTCGGCCGCGACCGAGGAATCGACGCCACCCGAAAGTCCGCAGATCACGCGGCCCGAGCCGACGGTCTGGCGAACGTTGGCGATGGTTTCGTCGATGAAGCTTTGCGGCGTCCAGTTCGGCTTCAGGCCGCAGATATCGAAGACGAAGTTGCGCAGGATCTCGGTGCCGCGCGGGGTGTGATGTACTTCGGGATGAAATTGCACTGCGTAATATTTCTGCTCGGGATTCTGGATGGCGGCGACGGCGTTCGAGGTCTTGGCGATCAGCTCGAAGCCGGGCGGGAGTTCATCGGCCTCGTCGCCGTGCGACATCCAGACCGGCAGCGGCCCTTCGAGGCCCTTGAACAGCGGGGACGTCGCGGTCAGTAATTCGACCTGCGCGTGGCCGTACTCGCGTTTGTCGGCCGCGCGAACTTTGCCGCCCAGCTTGTACACCATGTATTGCAAGCCGTAGCAGATGCCCAGTACGGGCAAGCCGAGATGCAACACGCGATCGTCAGCCGGAGGCGCGTCGGCGTCGTACACAGACGACGGCCCGCCCGATAGGATGATGCCCGCGGGCGCGTAGCTCTTGATCTCGTCGAGCGAGGCGGTGCAGGGAAGCACGACGGAGAAAACGTTCTGTTCGCGGATGCGGCGGGCGATGAGCTGCGAGTATTGCGCGCCGAAGTCGAGGACGACGATCGATTGGGTTTCCACCATTTACTTTGCCAGAGGACGGCAGCAGTGTAAAGCGGCAGCGAAGGTTCTGGCTAGCGTCCGTCTAAGGGCGCGCACCACGCCCATCTAGAACCGCCGGAGGAGAATCGTTCATCCCGATTGTGTGATCATGTTAACCGCAGCGAGGTGCTTGTGCCCCAACCGGTCGATATCAGTCTATTGCAGGCTGTCCTTGATTCGTGGGACCGCAACAACCACATCCTGGTCAACCTTCTACGCGCGCTGCCCGCGGGTGGTGAAGCTGCCCGGGTGGTGACGACAAGCCCTTCGGTGGCTGAGATGTTCGCTCACCTGATTTATGTGCGCTTGACCTTCATCTCGGAAGACGCTCCCGAATGGTCGGACATTCGCCCAGCTCGTGATTGGCTCCGCGAGACGGATCCGGAACGGCTGGCGGATGGGCTGCACAGCAGCGGACGCGTTGTGCGCGAGGCGATGGAAGACTATCTTCGCTCCGGTAAGCCGATGCAGCAACACTACGACCATCCACTGCTTTTCCTGCAACATATGATCTGGCACGAAGGATACCACCATGGGCAGATCAAACTTGCGCTCAAGGTTGCAGGTCATGCTATCGATGACAAGCTGATAGGACCCCTGACTTGGGGTGTCTGGATTAAGAAGACCAGCGCCTGATCGCCGGGGGTGCCCCGTTCTAGCCCCGGTTTCGGACTAGAGCGGGCCCACGACATCCATCTTTCTCCTGTATTCTTGAAACACTCCATGCCAGTCCGTCACTTAACTAAAATGACCATCACCGCAGGCGTGAAGACTGCTTCCCTGACGATTCTCATCTTCCTGTTCGCCTGCACCGTCTGGGGCCAGACCGCTCCGAACCAGCCGCCATCGCCGCCCCAGGCTCAGTCCAGCACGCCCCCACAGCCGCCGGCCTCGCCCGCGCAGCCGCAGAGTCCGGCAACGCCTGCATCCCCCTCGTCCGCCCAGCCGCAGCAATCCGGAACTTCGCAGAATACGCAGGTTCCCGGTACTGGCGCGTCGGTTCAGAACCAGCAGCAGGGAAGCGGCAACGATCAAGCTCAGCCCCAATCCGAAAACCAGTCCGACCAAGGCGAGAACGAGCCTGAGACTCGCATTACCAAGGCGCAGGCCAAGGAGCTGTTCCGTTCGGTCGACCAGATCCTGCAGTTCGCCAGTGAAGATACCGGGCTGCCCATCGAACACAAGGTCAAGCGCCACCTGATTACGCGCGAGTCGGTGGAGAAGTATGTCGACAAGCGCATGAAGGACGACAAGGACGCCAAGCGGCTGGAGCAATCGCGCCTGGTATTGCAGAAGTTCGGGCTGCTGCCGCCGGGCTACGATTTGCATGCCGAATTCCTGCGCTTGCTGGCCGAGCAGGTCGCGGCTTATTACGATCCCAAGACGCAGAGCGTCAACCTGCTCGACTGGGTGCAGCCGGATACGCAGAAGCCGATTCTGGCGCATGAGTTGACCCATGCGCTGCAGGATCAGAAAGTCGGCTTGGAGAAGTGGGAACTGGCGGGCGCGAAGGACGACGCGGCGCTGCCCGATCAGCAGGAGTACACGGTGGAGGAAGCGCAGGCGGCGCGACAGTGCGTCACCGAAGGCCAGGCCATGGCGGTGCTATTCGACTACACCCTGGCCCCGATGGGCAAAAGCATTCTGACCGCGCCCGACTTGGTGAAAGCCATGCGGGCCGGGATGACCGACAGCAAGGATTCTCCGGTGTTCGCCGCGGCGCCCATGTTCCTGAAGGAATCGTTGCTGATGCCCTACACCTTTGGCCTCGATTTCATTCAGACCGTGCTGCAGAACAAGGGCAAAGAGGCCTATACCATGACGTTGCTGAATCCTCCGGTCGATACCCGGCAGATCATGCAGCCGGAGACGTACTTGCTGAACCAGGTGGTGCCGGCGCTCACTATTCCCGACCTCGACAAGCTGGCGGCTCCCGGCTACGAGCGCTTCGACTTCGGCGGCATGGGTGAGTTCGACGTTTATCTGTTGGCCAAGCAGTACGGAGCCGACGATCTCAAGAAGTACTACACCCATTGGCGCGGCGGCTATTATTACGCCGCCCATGCGAAAACGGCTCCCAAAGATCAGATTGCCATGATGTATTTCTCGCGCTGGGATTCGCCGGAGGCGGCGCGCGCCTTCGCCAAGCTGTATGCGGACTACCTTCCCAAGCGCTACCAGAAAGCCGTACTGAAGCAATCGTCGGCGGCCAAGCCGTCCGAGGCTCCTAACGTGTATGTGTTCGATACCGAGCAGGGTAAAGCCATTCTCGAAGTTGAGGGCAACGATCTGCTTATCATGGAAGGCTACGACGACAGCGTGGTGCAGAAGGCCCGCGCTATTTATTTCTACGGGATGTCTCTGCCCGATTCTCCAGCGAAAGCGAAAAGTTAAATCATGCGAAGCTCGCAATACTTCACCATTCTGATGCTGTGCGCTGCGGCGCTTTCTCTGCCGCTGGCGGCGCAGCAGTTCGACGAAAAGATGTGGGGCAAGAACAGTGCGGGAGTGGATCTGGCTGTCCACGAAGCTCGGCGCCAGCCCTCGCCGTCGGGCACGGTCTTGACGTTCAACATCCTGGGCAAAGGTTTTCCTGCCGACAAGACCTACGATCTATGGTTCTGGAATCTGGGTCAGAAGCCGAAGAAAGGCATTGAAGGCGTCAGCTTCGACAAGCACGGAGTGCTGGTGTGTTCGGGCAAGCCGGGCGCGTGCACCGGCAAGGGGCCGGACGATCCGATTAACATCCAGGGCCTGGCCATGCTGGGTGAGCCCAAACGTTTTGCGGTGGTCGCGCGCGACGGCCGGGTTGCAGGCTTCGCCGCGGACGTGCCGTTTCCTATCGAAGCGACCGACAAGAAATGCAAATTGTGGGTGGTTCGGGAGACGCCGCTGGGCGACGAAGTTGCGATTCGGGCCAGCGGATTTACTCCTTACGAAATGCTGAAGGTCACGGGAAGTACGGGTTCGGACAATACGGTGCATAGCCCGACAGCTGCGCCTGACGGCAGCTGGCAAGCCATCGTGGGAACGAAAGCCTTTGGGCAGGTCGCGGGCAGGGCGACCATCAAAGTTGCCGGACAGGGCTGCACCGTGAGCGTGAGTTTTCCCTGGGGCGAAGGCAGCGAGAAGCAGCAGTGAGAGACAGCAGTTGGCATTAGCATTAGCACTTGGCAATAGCGTTCAGGACTCGGTCGGTGTCACGGTCGGCCCGCGCGGCGGCGACACAGACTCCGACGGCGCAGAATGTGTAAGGAAGCGAGAGGGGTCCTTCGACTTCGGCGGCCAACGTCAGGCCGCCTCCGCTCAGGATGACAGCATTAGTGAATTTAAGTAGTCGGTCCGCCCTACTGGTGGCGAAACGAAGAACTAGTCCCGCGTGGCGGGACGGAAGAAGATAGCCCAGCGTTTCAACGCTGGGTAGGTACGACATTAAGAGATGAGTCCCGTAGGGACGGCAGGGGCTGTCATTGTTAACCACCAACTCGTCGAAATCAGAAAGCGGATCCGTCGGCGGGCTCGCGGTCGAGACCGATGGAATCGCCATCTTCCGAAATTATGTCTCCCGGATTTGATCTCTAGTCTCTGCGCGTCACTACCAGTCACAGAATCCCGACGCCCGCTCGAACCTGCGTCACCATCTCCTGACAAAAGTATTACAAACGAAACTCCCCTGAGGCGTTAGTCTGAAGTCAGACCTTACGCTCATCGCGAAGGATGGCAAGCAACAACCTAGGGGAGACATGGCTCAGCAAGGGACAAAAGACAAAAGCATTAATTGGCTTACTACCGGCTTCATGGTCGCATTTCACGTGGGCGCCATCGTGGCGCTGTTTATGTTCAGCTGGAAGGCGCTGTTTGTCGCGCTGTTCCTCTACTGGGTGGCGGGCAGCCTGGGCATCGGGATGGGCTACCATCGCCTGCTGACCCATCGCGGCTACAAGTGTCCCAAGTGGCTGGAATATTTCCTGACGGTTTGCGCCACGCTATCGCTGGAGGGCGGCCCCATCTTCTGGGTAGCCACGCATCGGGTGCATCACCAGATTACCGACAAGCCGGGCGACCCGCATTCCCCGCGCGACGGCGGCTTCTGGGCGCACATGGGCTGGATCCTTACCGGCAAGACCTTCCACAACAAGAGCACCGATCTGTACGCGTACGTTCCCGATCTGCGCAAAGACAAGTTTCATCTCTGGATCAGCAAATATCACTGGGTACCGATCACCACGCTGGGTGTGATTCTGCTGCTCGTCGGTGGCTGGTCAGTGATGATGTGGGGAATTTTCCTGCGCACCGTGTGGCTGCTGCACTCCACCTGGTTCGTGAATTCGGCCACGCACATGTGGGGTTCCAAGCGCTTCGCCACCGATGACGACTCGCGCAATCTCTGGTGGGTGGCGTATCTCAGCTTTGGCGAAGGCTGGCACAACAATCATCACGCCCATCCGCAGTCGGCCCGTCACGGACTGGCGTGGTATGAACTTGACGTGAACTGGTATGGCATCAAGACGCTACAGGCGCTGGGGCTGATCTGGGATGTGAAGCTGCCCAAGCTGGGTTCGGGCCGCATCAAGCCGGTCGTGCAGCCGGTGGCGCCGCCGGTCGAGGCTGAGCCGGTAGCGGTGGCTGCTGGCGGCGACTGATCGCAAGCATACGAAGTGTTTAAGAAGGACGGCCGCGTGCCGTCCTTTTTGTTTTGCCCGGGAGGATGCGGCCCCGGCCCTGCAGTTTGCCGAAGAAAATCGAACCGCAGATCCTTCGACTGCGCGCCCGTCCGTCCCGCAAAATCGGCGGGACGAAAAGAACAGGCGGGCGCTCCGCTCAGGAAGACAAATTCAAAAGGGGGTAGCGAACGGCGCAGCTGAAGCTACGCCCCTTCAAGACCCGCTCCGAACCGAGTTTTGCAGCACACTGGTTGCGGCTTAGTTCGCGGATTTGGGAGCAGCGGGAGTCGCATTCACCAGCAGCAGCCAGCCGCTGCCGCTGCGCACCAGGATATCTTTGGGCGACGCCAAGGTGATCTGGCCCAGCGGCGGACTGTCTCCGGTGTGGGCAATCTTCACGTTCTCCAGTCCATAGGTCCCGCACGCCGTGGTCGAGAAGACCCACAGGGCCTGCTCGTCATGGTTGATATCGGTGGCCAGGCAATCGCCCGCCGGAGTCAGCAGTCCCCAGGCGCCGTCGCCGTCATAGCGCCCGACCTTTCCCTGCGGCGAGGCAATGTAGCCGCGGCCGCGAAACACCACGTCGCCGCCGACCTGTTTGGTCGTCCAGCCATAAGCCGATTCGTAGGTTGAAATGGCGTCGACGGGTGTCTTGGCGTTGAACACGCTTTCGGTAGCCGCCACGGCGCGCAGATTGACGTTCAGCGGAATCGTCTGCTTCTCGTCCTGCAGAGTATCGAACGCCACCGTAATGCGCGAAGTCCCCGGGGTGGTCTCCACCGAGACCACATGTCCGCTGACATGCGATCCTTTCTTGATCTTCGCGTTGGACGGCAGCAGGATCTCCTGCATCAGCCGGCCCGCGATCTTTGCGCCGGGCTTGCTGTGTTTGTCCAGACTGGAGTTCAGCATGATGGGCAGCGCCGTTCCGGCGGGCAGGTTTTGCGCGGCCAGCAAGGTGGCGGAGCAGAGTAAGGCGACGGCAAGCTTGCTCAAGGAACATAGGGGAGATCGCAGAAAGGATTTCAGCGCGTGCTGCGCCCGGCACAGCCACTGTACACCGGATGAGGTTCGAGCCTCAACTGACGAGCAGCAGTTTCGTAGCGGTGACACCGAGTGCCCTCCGCATTCGCGGCTTTCGCATGTATGGGAAAGCGACAGTCGAGGCAAAGTTACCGGTTCGATGGCCAGTGCATTCCTGGGCCGTCGCCCGCATTTCCTTTTTCTTAGCCGAATCCGCGAATTTCCTTGCCAAAAACGAAAATCGTACTAGTATCCCTGCATCGGAACTTGGGGCAATGTCCGGCGTCCGCCGCGACCAGACTTTCCTTGATTTGAGACAGACCGCATTTCCTGACGAGGGGCTTAACTATGAACCTTCCAGCGATGCACCTTCCTCCTACGTCGTTAACCATCAGCTTGCTTGTTTGCGCTGCGACCATCCTGGCAGCGATATGTCTCTCGCGTCGACGGTGCAATGTACGCTCTGTTCTCGCCGGCGGCGCCGGGTTGGCGATCTTCTTCCTGACCATCCCTTCCGCCGGTGCAACCGATCACGTCATCATCAACAGCAGCGGCTGCCAGGTAACCGAAGAAGATGCCATCGGCATTTACCTGAGCCAGGACCTGTATCTGCGTATCGACTACCCGAATACGCATTGGCGCTTCGGCTTGCGCAACATGGGTATGAAAGGCACGCAGGCGCTGGATGTGACCCTGCAGGGAGCGCAGTACAACGCGCCGCAATACATCATCAAGCGCGCCGGCTTAGCCGAGATGTTTGTTCCCTATGACGACCGCAGCCACACCTACTACGACATGTCGTTCGGCGACGATCGCATGGATCAGATGGACCCCGCCGATCTGCCCGCGCAAAATGGCGCGCTGGTCTACTTCCGCAATCTGGTGGGCAGTCGCTACGTCCGCGACACCGTGCCCAAAATCATCGTTGAATGCCGCGACGAAGGCGTGGGTTGGCTGTGCAAAGAGCCGGCCAGCCACGTACGCAGGCGCATCCAGGAAGTTGTGGTGTGGTCGGTCTTCGACGCCTACAACTATGACTACATCATCGAGTACACCTTCCACGAGGATGGTCGCATTACCTTTCGCAGCGGCGCTACCGGCTATAACCTTCCCGGCGACACCTCCGAGCCTCATGTTCACAACGGACTTTGGCGGGTGAGTACCAAGCTCTTAGGACGCGATGACAATGAAGCAGTGCAGTTCGTTCACGTCGAGGACGCGAACGGCTTCATCGCCACCGATTCCTTTCAGCCGATTCCGACCGAAGAAACCGCCGACTGGAATCCTCTGGAATTCAGCAGTCTGCTGGTCCAAAGTCAGACGCAGACTAACGACTACGGGCACCTGGTGGGCTACGAGTTCTACCCCTTCAATCGCCAGGGTACGGGACACTTCCAGGAAACCTTTACCCAGCACGACCAGGATCTGACCAACGATAACCCGGGCGAGGATGGTACCGGCTCGGGCATCAACAGCTGGCTTTACAACTGGTATAACCCCAACAGCTATCTGCTGGCCTATCTGAATGGCCAGCCGCTAGGCGGGACCGGCGACGGTATCGTGCTGTGGTATTTCGGATCGACCCACCATGAGCCCACCGACGCCGACAACCAGATGGGCAGCGGGGGCCGAACCGGGATTACTCTGGTCCACTGGCTGGGCTTCGAAATGGTGCCACACAACTTTTTCGACTATAACCCGCTGGGCGGTCCGCCGCGCTGCGGCAGTGGCGGTGATCTTAACGACGCGCAGCTTTTAGGCTTGCACCATCACTGATCGGGAGGTGCGCTTAACAGGTCGGGAGGGGTAATTCTTGAGGGCGAGGACGAAATCTGGCGCGCCCGGAGAGATTCGAACTCCCGACCTAATGCTCCGGAGGCATTCGCTCTATCCAGCTGAGCTACGGGCGCGCTGGGAAAATTATACACGCGCCCATTCTCGGGCTTGGGTAAAAGGCTCTTCGCCCGTCGCGTCGTCTGACGACATTTCCTAAGCAGGTCGCCGGTCAGGACTTGAGCCAGGCAGTGTTTGAGCTACGCGGCGCGCCGCTGGCGCGTGCGGGCCGCTTTCTTGGCGGCTTGACTGCGTCCTGCGGCTCCTTTGGTACGAACCGCTTTCTTGGCCGCCTGTTTGCGAGCGGCACTGCCGCGCTGGCGAGCGGTTCGCTTGGCCTGCTTGGATAGCGATCGATGCGATGCCGCGGATTTCCCTTCGCGCTGCAAAGCTTTGCTGACCGCGCGTGAACGTTTGGCCGAGGTCTTCTTCTTGGCCGAGGATTGCCCTTTACGCTCATCCCGCGCTGCCTTGGTACGAGTGGCCTCGGAGGTTTTGCCCGCTTTCGGCGGAGGCAGCTTTACCCCGGCGCGTCGTGCCTTGGACAAACCAATCGCAATCGCCTGCTGGGGCGAGCGGGCGCCGTGCTTGCCTTCGCGAATGTGGTCCATCTCTTCTTTGACGAACTCGCCTGCCTGGGTGCTGGGCGACTTGCCTTCCCGCGCATCTTCCTGGGCTCGTTCCAGGGTTTTTTCATCCGGCATCGTTTAGTCCTCCTGAAAAGTTGATTCGGCGACTCGATACTCACCACGTTCCAGCCGCTCTGGTTAGGATGATGCGCGGTAGGCGCTGCGGGATGGACTACACTACTGCCAAGACCGACCAACCGGTCCAGGCCTACTGATCTCATGGCGTCGAGCACATTCCGAGCAACGAAATTCCGCCCTCTGCTCTTAATCCTGGCCGTGATCTTTGCTGCCGCGACCGTGACCTACAGCGTCGCCTGGATGTACTACGTGCGCTCGGAAATCCAGGTCGAGATCGGAATCGATACCGAGCCCCTGGCTTCGGGCATCGAGGTGACCAACGTATGGCAAGGCGGTCCGGCGGAAAAAGTCGGGGTGCAGAAAAATGATCTCATCGTTGCTCTGGACGGCGAGCCCTACGTGGCCGCCGAGCAGGGTGGCAATCTTCTCCACAAGATATGGCTGACCGCGCGCCCCGGCGATCAGGTCATCCTCACCATCAAGCGCGCCGGGCGTCCCGCTCCGCTGACCCTGAGCCCGACTTTTCGGGCGGCGCAAGGCACCGGCGATGCCGTTTCGTTTGTGCGCCGCGGCGCCGATCAGATTATGGGGATGTATCCGCTGCTGTTTCTGGTGGTGGGTCTGACGGTGCTGTTCTTCCGTTGGGAAGATCGCAACGCGTGGCTGCTGGCGCTGATGTTTGGCGGATTCATCAGCATGTCAGGTTTGCCCACTTCCTTAATCACGGCTAGCGTTCCGTTGCGGCATTTTATCTTCGCTTACAACAGTCTGTTCAAGAGCCTTTTGCCCGGACTGTTTTATTTCTTCTTCGCGGTTTTCCCCACCCGCTCGCCGATTGATCGCCGGCTGCCCTGGTTGAAGTGGGCATTATTGTTGGTCGAGATCTGCCTGGGTTGGGGAGGCATCTTCGAAGGCGACAGTGTCGCCCTGCCGTTTGTGGTTAGTCTGTTCGGCGAACACGCCACCGGTCTTATCCGGCTGGTCACCGGATATGGCACCGTCGTTCTGGGCTTGATCTCGCTGTTCCTGAATTTTTTTGGCGCCCGCAATATCGAAGACCGGCGCAAGCTCAAGGTGATGTTGTGGGGAACTCTGGTGGGCATTACGCCTGCCATCGTGATCGGCATTCCTTACGATCTTTTGCACCAGGACATTCCCTTCTGGCTCGATTTCATCCGGGTGGTTGTCCTGTTTCTGCTGCCCTTATCGTTCGCCTACGCGGTGGTGAAGCATCGGGTCATGGACATCCCCGTGCTGCTGCGGCGCAGCGCCCGCTATTTCATTGTAGAGCGCGGCTTCGCCATCCTGATGGTGGTGATTTCCATCGCGGCCACGCTAGCCTTGGCCGAGGGTTTCTCGCACCATTTCTCTTCCGGCTCGAAGGCGGCGATTCCGGTGGGCGCAACCTTTGGCATATTGCTGATCACGGGCGGGACCCAGGTACATCGCAGGGTGCGCACCCGGCTGGACCGGGCATTCTTTCGCAGCGCCTACGATGCCCAGCAGATCCTGGAGAACCTGGCGGCCAAGGCGTTACACGTCAGCAGCCGCGAAGGGCTGGCTGAGTTGCTGCACGATGAGATTCGCGATGCTTTGCATCCGCAAGCCATTTTCATCTACCTGCAATCCGGGGACGGGCACCTGCAGGCGTATGCCGGTCATCCGCCGGCGCCGGCCCTGACGCTTTCAACCAGCGAGCCTGGAATGGTGGGGCTATTGGACAGCAGCGGGCCGGTCGAGCTGAATCCGCAGATCTCGCATGGGGCCGAGCTCGACGCGCTTCAACCCGAATGCTGGGTGCCGATTCGCGGATCCAGCGACGGTCGCTTGCAAGGCGCAGCGGTGCTGGGAGCCAGACTTTCCGAAGAGCCTTACTCGGCGGGCGATAAGCGTCTGCTGGCCTCGGTCGCCAGCCAGGCGGGCATCGCCATGCGAAGCATCTCCATGGCCGAGGCAATGGCAGAGCGCATGGAAGCCGAGCGCCGCAGCGAGCAGGAGATGCAGATTGCTCGCCAGGTGCAGAGCCGGCTGTTGCCGCAGGACGCGCCTGTGCTCCCCACCTTGGAGTGCGCCGGCAAATGTATTCAGACCCGCGCCGTGGGCGGAGATTATTACGACTTCCTCGATTTCGGTTCTGGCCGCTTGGGCCTGGTGTTGGCCGACATTGCGGGCAAGGGAATTTCTGCCGCGCTGCTGATGGCGAACCTGCAGGCCAATTTGCGCGGCCAGTATGCTCTGGCCTTGGAAGACCTTTCCGGACTGCTGCGCTCGGTCAATCGCCTGTTTTACAAGAACACGGAAAGCAGTCATTACGCCACGATGTTCTTTGCGCTTTACGATGACGAGAACCGCGTCCTGCGTTACGTGAACTGCGGGCACAACCCGCCCATTCTGTTGCGCGCGAACGGCTGCGTAGAGCGCCTGGAGGCCACTGCAACCGTGCTGGGACTCTTCGAAGAGTGGGAGTGTTCGATTGGCGAGCGGCAATTGTCGGCGGGAGACGTGCTGGTGATCTATACCGACGGAATTTCGGAAGCGGCGCCTGGCGAAGATGCGGAAGAGTTCGGCGATGACCGGCTGATCGCGAACCTGAAAACTCATCAGCGCGAATCGGCCGGCGAAATCCTGGATGCGATCGTGGCCGAAGTGCAACTGTTCAGCCAGGGCGAACAAGCCGACGACATGACGTTGATTGTGGGCCGTTGCCGGTAGGGTAGTTGTGTGCTGTCGGAGCATGATCTCCGAAGATTCAGGAACCTGATAACTGAAAAGGAATGTCCGGAACAGAGGGTGGAAGGGCACGGCTTTAGCCGGGCCAAAAGACGCAATTTCAAGAATGGCTTTAGCCCCGGCCAGCCGTGGCGAAAGCCATTGTGGATCGCGTGTGATTTTGCCGGGCTAAAGCCCGGCGCTTCCACCGTGGCGCACATTGCGACGATCAACGTCTCCCACCTACGGCTCCGTGTCGGCCGGCGGCGGCAAGTTGCGATTCTTCAGCCACTGCAGGCTGATGGCGCGATTGGCCGCGTTCGGCGGAATCTTGTTGATGTCGGGCATAAAGATTCGCAACCCCGCCTGCGGCGTCATCTGGATACGTCCGTTCACCAGTTGCTCCTGATAACGCATCAGATCGAAGCTGAACCAATCGTCGTCGGAGTTGTCGATCAGGAACAAATCGGTTTCGGTCATGGTGAGTTTGCCGAAGTTCACCGTCCCGCCGCGCAGCCGGATAAAGTTGCGCCATTCCTTAACCTTGATAACGTCGGGACGCGGCACGCCAAACACGCTGATAAGGTCGCCCGTTTTGTTGCCGATGTGTACGTCGGTCAGTTTGCCCTGAATGTGCGGCGCGGGCAGAAGCTTTTCCGGGTCCAAGTAGATGTCGTCGCTGCCGGAGAGTTGAATGCCGGTCGCGCCCTTGGAATTGACCACATCGCTCAGCTTCACGTTGAACGATTTGAACAGCCCGGTGACCGGCAACTTCAGCACGCGCAGCTTGGTCACGTGCAGATGGATCCGCCCATCTGGCGTGGCGCTCAAGTCGCAGATCATCTCGATGGGCAGCGGCACTCCTTTGTGTAAAGTGCCGTTCAGCTTCAACTGCTTGCCTTGGGCGGCCAGCGAGACCTTCTGCAAGGACGAACCCTTCAACATGCCGGTATTGAGCACGGTGGCCACGTCGGTAAGTTTCAGCGCCACTACGCCGTCCTGGATGTCGATCACGAAGGAGTCAGGCTCATCGAAGGAGGGAACCACGCCGCGTCGGGTGGGAGACATCTCGCCCCGCAGCCAACGCACTCGCAGCTGTAAGCCGGGAGGCTCGTTCAGAATGACGTTGTGCATCAGAACCTTGGTTTCCGCCGCTGCCGCGCCCGCCGCCGAGGCCACGGACGAAGCCTCCAGTGCCGACTTGGCGGGAGCGGCGGTCTTCGTACTGGTTTGCGGAGAAGCCGCCGGCTGGGGTTGCGGTTTCGAATGACAACTCAGCAGAAAAGCGGAAAGGAGAAGCAGAAGAATTACGCGTCGTGCGAGCGCCATCGTTGGCCTTTCTATTCCGGCTTGATGCCCGAGTACGAGTCGTCAATCGTGACCCGTGACGACGGAGCGAATCACTGCCGGTTACCACATCTGGGTGAGATGCTGCTTCTCCGGGCAAGCGAAGCCGGCCGTGCTAACTGGGCGGCAAAATCATTTGCCGGCCTTCGCCTTGGCTACCTCGCGCTCGGCGTCGGCCGGACGTTCGAATTTGCATTCGCCGGCCGGCTTGTCGAAGCGAAGCCCCTGGAAAACCGGCGCGCGCATCTTGACGCCGCCGCTTTGCCCCTCGTGAGTCCAGTCGGAGAACTTGATTTCCGCCACCAATTCCGGCTTCACAAAGTGCACTTGCCGGTCGCTCTCAACTTTGCCGAAGAAGGGATTGCGATCTGCCTCCAGCGCGTGCAGCCGTTTCCACGTAGCGGCGTGAGTTTGCTGGGTAAAGCCGCTGCCCGCCTGGCCCACAGGAATCAAACGGCCCTGATCGTCATAGAGCCCTAAGACCACGGATCCAAAGTTTTCCCGCGCCCCCCGCGGATCGGTGTAGCCGCCGATAACGCACTCCTGCCGTTTGACGATTTTGATTTTCAGCCAGTCGCTGCTGCGGCGCTGCTCGTAACAACTGCGCCGGCGTTTGGCGATGATCCCCTCCAGCCCGTTTTGCGCGGCCGCCTCGAACAACGCCGTGCCATTGCCGATGTAGTGATCGGAGTAGCGAACCAGGTCGTTTCGCCGCAGGATCGTTGCCAGCAGTTGCTTGCGCTTCTCCAGATCGACTTGCATTACGTCGTAGCCGTCGGCATAGAGCACATCGAAGACGTAGTAGACCACGGGAATGTCGTCGCGAGTGCGGCGAATACGGCGGCCGCCCTCGCCAACTCCGGTGCGTTGCTGCATCAGGCTGAAGGAGGAGCGGCCCTGCTCATCGAGAGCAACAATCTCGCCATCCAGAATCGCGGTGCGCGCCTGGATGTAGTCGGGAATTGCGTGCAGCTCCGGATAGGCCGCGGTCAGATCGTTCTGGTTGCGTGAGACCAGCCGCACCGTCTTGCCGTCGAGATAGGTGATCGCCCGATAGCCGTCCCACTTGATCTCGTAAAGCCAGTCCTCATCATCGAAAGGCTTGTCGATGATCGTGGCCAGCATGGGACGGATGACATGAGGCATCGCGGCCTTGCGGCCGAGGCGCGTGGCGTTGGAATCTAGGTTAGGCTCTTCTTCGGGGAGTTTTTTTTTACCGCCCGCGCACGGGTGACTTTCTTGGAAGCTGCGCTCGGCGAATGTTTCGCGGCCGTCTTCGCCGCTACGGTGGCTGCTGCACCCGCCAGTAGCCGCCGCTTTCTTGGCGCTCTTCGGCGCTGCGCTCTTCGCTCGCTTGGCGTCGACTTTCGCAATTGAGTCGGCCAGCCAGTCGTTCTTGCTGGAGCCGCCGTGCGTGGTTGCTTTTCGGCTGCTGGTCCATTCGGCCGAGCCGGCATCGTGCGCGATCTGATCGATCGAGCGCTTGGTCAGAACCGAATAGTCATACTGGTCGATATCATAGCCGGGTTGCACATAGGCGTCGCGATGCTTGATCAGCAGCCACTCGGTCCCTTTGCTACCCGGCCGCCGGGCTTTCATGTGCACCAGTGCGAAGTCGCCCTTCAGCTTCTGTCCATTGAGCCGAAACTTGAGATCGCCCTTGCGCATCATTTCCGCCGCATCACCTTGCGGCTCCCAGGTGCCCATGTCCCACACCATCACCGTACCGGCTCCGTAGTTGCCCTCCGGAATGGTGCCCTCGAAATCGAAATACGAGACCGGATGATCCTCCACCTGCATGGCCAGGCGCTTGTCGGCGGGATCGAGCGACGGGCCTTTGGGAACGGCCCACGACTTCAAGACGCCGTCCATCTCCAGACGAAAGTCGTAATGCAGCCGGGTGGCGCGATGCTTCTGCACCACAAAGCGCCGCTGCGAGCCTTTGCCCAACTTGGGGGGCGGCTCCGGCGTCTGCTTGAAGTCGCGTTTCCGTTTGTATTCCTCGAGGGCCATAGAAGTCCTTAGATTACGATCGCCGCCAGCTTGATGCCCGAACTTCGGCCGCGCTCATGAGCGAATTACCCCGCCGCTGGCTGCGGCGTGCATCTTAGCAGCCCAACCGGATTTGTTACAATGCATCTACCGCAAACCTGGGCGCTTAACTCAGCGGTAGAGTGCCATCCTCACACGGTGGAAGTCACAGGTTCGAATCCTGTAGCGCCCACCATATTCCTCAAGGGCTTACGGAGAGTTTTCGTCTTCCGCGCCGCTCCAATTGCTCCGCTACTGCTGCAATTTCTGCCGCGATGAGGGAGTCCCGTCCATCCAGTTCGCCAGCCCCAGGGAAAGCTGCGATCAAGTCATCGTGACATCGGAACGACCCTGGATCTCCGGCGCCACATCATTCTCTTCGGAGAGAATTGTCTGTGCGAGCCGCTGCTGCGCCTGCCGCTTCGCCGCGATCCGCGCCTAGTCGAAACCGTCTGATTGGAAACCTGCTTTTCTGGGACCAACCCGATCAGAAAAGACGCGCATTGCAATGCGTGGTCCGGAGCTCCATAGCGCGACAAACCGTTTTTAGTTAGTGGTCTTCTTCTTTCGCGGCTCATCATTCAACTCTGCGATGTTGCCGCAGTGTTTTCCAGGGCGCGAAAGTCGAAACCAGGAACCAACGGTTGTCAATAGGTTAGTTGGGGCGGTTAGGCCGATTTTCGCTCACGGCGCAGGTCCTTCCAGCCCCCGCCGTTCGCGTGACGCTCGGGATGCAGTACCTTTGAACGCGGGTCTTCGGCTGTATCCAGTTGCAGGACCATCCACTTCGGATAAGGAATACCCGGATCCGACGCGGCATCGAGCAGACGAATGTCCTCACCGGAAAGCTCCAGGTCCACGGCGGAGATGTTATCGTCCAGTTGTTCCGCTTTGCGCGCGGCGATGATCACACTGCTGACGGCAGGTCGGGCAAGCAGCCATGCGATCGCAACCCGCGCCGGGCTTGCCCCGCTTCGACTTGCTACCTGGTTCAGAGCATCCACGACCCGGTAGCCCATTTCCTTATCGAAAGGCACGAACTGCCCCGCTTCAGCGAACCGGGTGCCGGACGGAGCAGGATTGGTGCGGCTATACTTGCCTGACAAAAACCCACCGGCCAGCGGGCTCCAAACCAGAACCCCAATGCTGTGGTATTCCGCGAAAGATTGGAACTCATATTCCAGCTCCCGGCCCACTAGGCTGTAATACATTTGAGCTGTCACGTATTTCTCCAGCCCGAGGCGCTCCTGTTGCATTATTGCCGTCGCAGCCTGCCAGGACATGAGGTTTGAGAGCCCAAGATAGCGAACTTTTCCCTGCCGCACCAGATCGTCGAGCGTCCGCAGCGTTTCCTCCAAGGGCGTGTTGCTGTCCCATCCATGTACCTGGTACAGATCGATGTAATCTGTCTGGAGCCGCCGCAGGCTGTCGTCGATTTCGCGCATGATATTCACCCTGGTAGCTCCGCTACGGTTGAAGTTCGCACCCATGGGAAGCCGTACCTTCGTGGCGAGGACGATCTCCTCTCTGATGCCCTTCAACGCGTTGCCTAGCAAGGTTTCGCTCTCGCCCAGGCTGTACACGTCTGCGGTGTCGATGAAATTGATTCCGCGGTCGATGGCCTGCTTCACCATGCGCGTGGTCTCCTCTTGGCCGAGGTTGCCCATGTTCATCTTGCCGCCGAACTGCATGCTGCCAAGAGCCACTTCGCTCACTATGAGTCCGGTATTTCCCAGCTTCCTATATTTCATGTTTCTTGCTCCTAATTGTCCGCTCTCAATCTCGACTGCTTACGCCATCTTCTGTGAAGCGCCGATCTATCGAGAAGCACGTGCGATTCCAAATGCGCTCGCTCATCCAAAGGGGATATCGGTCGAGATTGCGCGATAAAGGTCAGAAACACCGGAGCGTGTCAGCCGGTTGACGCTGATGTCCAAATTGCAACGAGCTATGCGGTTCCGTTGCTGCTTTGTGCGGTGCGAATTGTGCCAGTGGTTTGGTAAGAGCCTTGCTCTTTCTACCGTTGCGGGGCGCAAACATTCAAGCAACAGGACAATGAACACCGCAGCTGAGAAGAAACCGGAAAGCGAAATTGCGAACATGCATTTCTTCGGCCAACAAAAACTCGGGGCTTCCTAAAGCCCTGAAGTTCATCGATTTGAAATCTCTATCCCTGACCGCGAGGCGGCCTTCAGTCCGACGAGCCCTCTGCATTCGAGTTTTTCAATCGCGGAGCCGTTGGGCGATGAAGCTCGTGACGCCCGACAGCCGGTAGCCCGCCGGGCCATGCGCGCATCACCGCGCGATTTTCGTTTATCCCGAGCTTTCAGCTAGGGCGCATTGCTGCTGGCTAATTTGCCGCAGCATTCCGGTCTTTGAGGCAACTCAGTGCGATCCCATCCACCGCCCAGCGCCTGAATCAGGTAAACCGCGCTGGCCATGCGCCGCCCCAGGATATTTACGGCAGTGACTTCGTCGGATAGCGCTGTGTTCTGCGCGACAATGACTTCGAGATAGCTGGTCACGCCGCCCTGGTAGCGAATGTTCGAGAGATCCAGCGAGCGTTGCGCAGCCTGCACCGCCTGATCCTGAATGCCCGCTTCTTGTTGCAGGATGCGTAAGGCGGCGAGATTGTCTTCCACCTGCTGAAACGCCGTGAGAACGGTTTGACGATACGAAGCTACTGCGTAGTCATGTCCTTGTATCGCCTCATCGGTGGCGGCCCGCCGGCGGCCCGCGTCGAATATGGTCTGAGCCGCCGCCGCTCCAACCGACCATAGAGCACTCGGCCCCTGAAAGAGAGTGGTGATGGCTCCGCTCTCCAAGCCTCCCTCGGCGCTAATGTTGATGAGCGGATAGTAAGCCGCCTTCGCCAGCCCGATCTGAGCATTCGCGGAAGCGACCAGGCGCTCGGCGGCAGCAATGTCGGGGCGCCGCTCCAGCAGCTCCGAAGGCACGCCAACCGGGATGGGCGGAGGAGGTGTAGTGAGCGGCAAGGGTGGAAGCGTGAACTCAGCCGGAGGTTTTCCCAGCAGGACCGCGGCGGCGTCTTCGTATTGCGCACGGGCGACGCCAACATCAACCGCCTCGGCGCGGGTGGTTTCCAGGATCGTCTTCGCCTGCTCGACTTCCACTTCCGAGGCCAGTCCTCCCTGGTACAGATCGGTATTCAATTCAAATGCCTGCTCGTACTGGGTAACGTTGTCCTGCAATAGCTTTTCTTCCGCATCCAGTGTGCGAGCGGCGAAATAGTCCACCGCCAGGTCGGCGTGCATGCTGAGGCTAACTACCGCAAGATCGGCTGAACTGGCTTGGGCCTGGGCGCGATAGGACTCTACATTTCGGGTCACGCGCCCGAAGGCATTTGTCTCGTAGGACAACTGGACTGGTATGGTGAAATCGTTGTAGGTGACGCCGTTGAAAATCGCGCTCGCCGGCGGACGATTGTTGGAATAACGATTCCGGCTGGCCGATGCCCCCGCGGTAATGGTGGGATAGTAGTCGGCCCGATAGTAGCGCAGCACAGCCCGGGCCTGCTGATATTGAGCAATCGCGGCCTTGATATTTTGGTTTGATACGTTGATCTGCTGCTCCAGGGCATTGAGTTGGGGATCGCCGAAGAGCTCCCACCAGTTGCCGCCCAGATTTTGATCGCTGGGCTGAGCGGTCTTCCAATCGCCCATCTCCTTATACGCAGGGGGCACCGGAGCCGTGGGTACTTTGTATTTGGGTCCTACGGCACAGCCGGCAAATGAAAGTACTCCGGCCAACAGAAGAGGCAATGCCCAGCGACGCTGATGCCTGACGGCGCGCGCGCAACTCATTTGACGTCTCCTGGCAGCATCGCATCAACCACGTGAACCGCCTGGCCGCTCACCAGAGAATCGGACGGATTCAGAATCACCTGGTCGTCGGCGTTCAAGCCGCCAACGATCTCCATTTGCTCTCCGAGATCATGTCCGGGCATAACCGTCTTCAGCACTACCTTACCGTCCTGCACCACCCCGACCTGCAATCCTTGGGAGCGGAAAATGAGGGTATTGGTAGGAATTAAATAGGTAGGGACCTCGGAAGGGACTTTCAAATGCACTTCTGCGTAGGACCCGCTGAGCAGCGTGCCCGCAGGATTGGGAAGATCGATCTCCGTTAGCAGCGTGCGCGTGGTCATGTTGATGGCCTGGGCCGTGGTCACCAGCTTTCCCGGGAACCTGCGGCCGGGGAATTCGGCGAGAACGATATCCGCGGTCGCCTCACCCGGTTTTACGCCTCGCGAATATTCCTGAGGGACGTTCACGTAAACACGCAACATACCGGTCTGTGCAATATGAAATAAATCGGTCTTCACATTGCCGCTGTTGCCGCTATTAATGAGGTCGCCGATGTCGGTGTTGCGGGCCGTGATGACACCGTCGAAGGGGGCGTATATGTTCTCGAACGATACCATTGCTTCGTATTGCCCTACTGTCGCTTTGTCGGCATTGACTGTCGCCTGGTCAGCACGATAGGTGCCCACCGCGTTGTCAACGTCCTGTTGAGATACGGCATGTTTCGCTGACAGACCCTGGTAGCGAGTCATCGTAATCTGCGCCAGCTCTAAATTCGCCTGCGCCGTAGCCAGATTGCTTTTGGCGGTAGCCAACTGTTGATCTATTTCCGGGGCGGCGATGACGGCTAGCAATTGACCGGCTTTTACGTGCGCTCCAATATCGAAGTACCACTTCTTCAGGTATCCATTCACGCGGGCGTAAACCGGAGAAGAGATGAATGGCTGTACGTTTCCCGGCAGAATAATTTCCTGAGCTGGGGTAGAAGGCTTGGGCTGCACTACGGTCACCGAAGGCACGGCCATCTGCGCGGTCACCGCGCGCAACTTTTGTTCGGCGTTGATCCGGGAGCGGATGCCAAAAAACAAAAGGCTGCCGACGACTGCGACGATCACCAGCGCAAGCAGCCAGCGCTTCTGCGGCGTGCTCCCTCTAGAGCTTTGCGTTGAATTGCCCGCGGCCCTATCCATATCGTTTTCGACTTCGGTGTCGGTCATACTCATTTGCCCTCATCTCGACGGAGCAGGTTCTCTTCCACCGGGCTGGTATTTCGTCTCCAACTGTGCAGGATGCTGAAAAATGTTGGGACGAAGAAGAGTGTGGAGACTGTGGCGAAAAGCAGGCCGCCGATTACGGCGCGCCCCAGCGGAGCATTCTGTTCGCCGCCGTCGCCGAGCCCCAACGCCATCGGAACCATGCCAATGATCATGGCCAGAGCAGTCATCAGCACCGGCCGAAAGCGGGTATATCCGGCCTGCAAAGCGGCGGTGAGGGGGTCCTTACCTTCGGCCATTTGTTCGGTAGCAAAGCTGACGACCAGGATGCTGTTGGCGGTCGCCACGCCCATGCACATGATTGCGCCCATCAGCGCGGGCACGCTCAGACGGGTATGCGTGACGAACAGGAACCAGGCAATCCCGGCCAAAGCCGCGGGCAAGGCCGATATCATGATGAAGGGGTCAAGCCACGACTGAAAGTTCACTACGATCAGCAGGTAGTCCAGCATGATCGCGAATGTCAGTCCGACCAGCAAGCCGGTATAGGAGGCTCGCATGGTTTGTACCTGGCCTCGCACTACCACTCGGGACCCGCGCGGCAGGCTACCCCGAGCCTGATCGATAAGCTTGTTGATGTCCCGGGAAACTCCGCCCAGGTCGCGTCCCTGCACCGAGCCGTAAATGTCAATGACCGGCACGATATTGTAGTGAGAGACCTCGGCCATGCCGGTCCCTTGCTTCATGGACACCAGGCTGGCCATCAAGGATGGCGGGGCTGTGGGATCCGTGCCCGTCACAGGGATGTTCACCAGATCCTGCAAGGTGTCCTCGCGATACTGCGGAGCTTGCACCGCGATGTTGTAACTAACCCCGGTGCGCGGGTCGACCCAGAATGTCGGCGAGGTCTGGAAGCTACCGCTGAGAGACACCAGCAGGTTCTGTGCGATGTCGTGGGCTGAGAAGCCTAGCTCCTGGGACTTGGTGCGTTCGATTCTGAGGTGCAGATAAGGTTCGTCGAAGGGCTGCTGAATTCGCAGATCAGCCGTCCCGGGAACGTAGCGAACCTTCTGTAACAGTTGGCTTGCCCAGACCCGATCGCCTTCCAGGTCATTGCCAGAGACCTGAATATCGATGGGCGCAGGCAGCCCGAAATTCAGAATCTGGGTGACCATGTCCGAAGGAAGAAAAGCGAACATCACTCCGGGAAATTGTTTCGCCAGGCTAAGACGCAGTTGGCTAACGTATCCAGCGGTGGGATGGTGATTTGCCTTCAGCGTCACCAGGATGTCTGCGTCCGAGGTGCCGACTGGAGCGGAGTTGCTATAGGAAAGGTTAATACCGCTGTAAGGCAGTCCGATGTTATCGAGGATGCTTGATATCTCGGCTGCCGGCACCTCACGGCGAATCGAATCCTCCACTTGGTCGCAGAGAAATGCCGTGTCTTCGATGCGCATGCCGGTCGGAGCGCGAAGATGAAGGTCGAAACTGCCGGCATCGACGGCAGGGAAGAAATCCTGTCCTAACCACGGCACCAGAATCGCCAGCGATCCGAGACAGGCGACGAAGAAGCATGTCAGGAAGGCCTTCCGGTGATGAAGGCAGCTTTCCAACAGGCGGTGATAACGTTCACGGAAGCGCTCGAAGCCAGCCTCAAAGCGCTGCTGCAGCCTGACCAGAGGATTGCGGCTGGTTCCTACTGCCTCTTTACCAGGCTTCTGGTGGCGTAGGAGATATTTGGCCATGGTTGGAACGATCGTCCGCGAAAGAAAATACGACGCCAACATGGCAAAGACCACTGCCTCGGCCAGAGGCAAGAAGAGATAGCGGGCCACTCCGGACAGCAAGAACATGGGGGCAAAGACAATGCAGATGGAAAGGGTGGAGACGAACGCGGGGGTCGCGATCTGTTGGGCACTGTCGAGGACGATCTCGTCGAAATTCTTCTCCGGCTCTGCCTCCCAGTTTCGATTGATGTTCTCCACCTCAACCGTGGCATCGTCGACCAGGATGCCGACGGCCAACGCCAGTCCGCCTAGCGTCATGATGTTGATGGTCTCCCCGATCGCACTGAGCACAATCAGAGAGGTAAGAATCGCCAGCGGAATCGAAGTCGCAATGATGAGCGTGCTGCGCCAGTTGCCGAGGAAGATCAGGATCATCAACGCGGTGAGACAAGCCGCGATCAGCGCTTCCCGAACCACGCCGTTGATTGCGCCTAGAACAAAAATGGACTGATCGGCCAGCGGCTCCATCTTGAGTTGCGGCGGGACAGTGGTCGCGATCTGGGGCAGCATAGCCTTCACCCCCGCGATCACCGACAATGTCGAAGCATCCCCGGCTTTCTGGATCGTCAGCAGGACGGAGCGCTGGCCGTTCACTCGAACGATGTTGGTCTGTGGCGGCGACCCGTCGCGCACCCAGGCAACATCCTTCATGTAGATCGTGGTGTCCCCGATCGTTTTAATGGGAATCCGGTTCAGGTCCTGCATCGTCTGCGGCGCCGCATTGGGCACATCGACGTCATATTCCTTGCTGCCGATTTTGGCTGTGCCGGTAGGCAGGATCAGGTTCTGCAAAGTAATCGCATTCACCACATCCAGGGCAGACAGTCCCTTCGACTGCAGCGCACTGGGATTCAGGTCCACCTGTATCTGCCGTTGTTTTCCGCCATAGGGATACGGAACGGATGTTCCAGGCACGGTGATGAGCTGAGTACGAATGAAGTTCAGACCGTAGTCATTCAATTGCTGCTCGGAGAGTCCTTTGCCGGACAAGGCCAATTGCAATACCGGCACACTCGATGCGCTGTAGGCCAGAATCAGCGGCGGCGTGGTTCCGGCAGGCAACTGCCGCAGCTGCGTCTGGGAAATCGCTGTAACCTGTGCGATGCCGCGCTCAACATTGGCTGTGGGTTGCAGGAAAACCTTCACCACGGCTACGCCGTATAACGAGAATGACTCGATATGTTCAACGTTATCGACGGTGGTCGTAAGCGCGCGCTCGGTCACGCTGATGATGCGGTCGTTCATCTCCTGCGGAACCAGGCCGTTGTAATTCCAGATAATGCTGATCACGGGAATGTTGATATTGGGGAAAATGTCGGTCGGAGTGCGAAAGATCGCGATGACTCCCATGACCAGAATGAGAATGGCCATAACGACAAACGTATAGGGCCGGCGTAATGCGAGTCGAACGATCCACATAAGATTGCTTTTCCGTCTGGTTTAGTTCCGGTCCCTATCGCAAAAGGCACGCCGCGCACCAACCAAACCCCGGTACCGTGGACGCGTATTTTCAGGTGTATAGGCGAGAGAGAAGGTCAAACAGAGGCTTTTCAAGTTCAGTAGGCGTTCCGCCGTTGACACCATGTCCGTATACCGACACCTTGTGAAACTGGGCTTGGAAGGGGAATCACGCCATAGGGCCGCCGGGCTGAATGCTGCGTAAGATGTTGACCTCGAACGGTTCGTTCAACAATTCCCCAACAGCTTGCTCCAGGTGCTTGAAGTGAGGAGTCGCTATGTGTTGATCGAGCGCCGCTTGGCTTTCCCAGGTTTCGGACAGGTAGAAGCGACCTCGGGAGTCCGATTCGTAAAGTTCGTACCGTTCGCACCCCGGCTCGGCACGGGTGGGGGTTAACATGCTTTGCAGTAGGGTTTTCAGTTGATCTTCTTTGCCTTTGCTCGCAACGAACCTTGCGATTACACGTACTTCAGTCATCGCAGTCCACCTTTCATTTTCATCTACAAGCTGCCCACGGAAACCGTCATTACTTCGAGGCGGGCTCGATCAACGTCAGATCGGTTGCCGGATCAAATCGCTTCTGCATGGTTACAGGATCAACCGTGACCATTACCTCCAGGGTTGGAGATACATAGGCCGAGAGAACATGGCCGCCCTGGGCGGTTCCGTCCGAATTCCCCACTACCATGTGCGTGTGGACTACCGGCTTTCCTTTATAGAGTGCGATGTCGCCGATCATGGCAAGCACCTCGTGCTGGCCGACGATCGGAATCTTCTTGTACATCTTGCGTTGCGGATCAAACCACGCCACGGTCGCTCCACTCACCGCCCCAATGGCGGTGAAATGTGCGCTGGTCACGTGGTACTTCTGGGCAAATTCCAGCAGCCCGGAAAAGGCCTCGTCTCCCTCATAGAAGATGACCGCATATTGCTTGGTCTCCGCTCCAGGATTCAGCAACTGAACTTGCATTTTGGGCGCTCTGCCCGTGGGAACCGCTTGCGAGGGAGCGACATATTCGCTTGAGCTCTCCTGTGAAAATCCCATCACGGTAGCGAGCCCCATCAATAACAATACGTAACTCATTTGTTTTACCTTTTTCATGATTTCCTCAGGTTGTTGTTAAGTCATTACGCGGCTAGATCCACGCCTTGGCCCCCAGCGACACGTCGACCGTCATGGCATAAGTGCAGTACATCAGCCAGATGCCGGTTACAAATTGAAATAGACCTACCAGACGGCTGCCGGAACTCCACGCGAAGAAGCGCGTCGGAATTTCGGTCGCATAGATCAGCGCGAGGCCAATAAAGACGATCATGACTGGGATGTCTCCGGCGCGGCGAAAGACGTCGACCCCGAGAAGGCTGATAAACAGAAAGGCAATCGCCATCCATGCGTCCGGCTGGTCACTGGAGCCGATGTATCGCCGGTGAGCCATTGCAAACCAGTGAATGCCGTAGGCAGTAAATGCAAGGCCGGCCATATACAAAGGCGAAGCATTGCCAAAGACTTTGAACCAGGTCAATCCGACCAGCAGGTAGACGCCGGTGAGGAACTGCATGAATCCGGGCATCCAGAAGCCCCACATGCCCATCGACCGGTTCACTTCCGGGCTTGTCTTGGGAAAGCCAAATAGCGCTTGCCCTCCCCATATGAAGTAGCCGGTTCCCAAGCCGAAAAACCCGATGGCAACCGGAACGAAAGGCGAGTTTGCGAATGTGAATACTTGTGTTCCCACGATAGTCACTCCCTCAATGACAGGAGCAAGTATGGTTCCAATTGAGCGCAGATTAAACGACCTCAAGGCTAATGGGCTCGCTTGGCTATCTCCTTTCCCTGCGCTGGGTTCTTGCTTTTTAAGAGAGTGATTGGCGTATGTTTGCCAGCGGGCACGCAGAAACTGACAGACCCCATCCTGACGTGTCGACGGGCGGTCACGCCTCGCCTCAATCGATAGACAAATTGCGGCGCATGGCGCCTTGGTTATGGGGCCAAAGCAACCGAGCGACGTTTTTATTGGAAACTGTCCTCCCTTTGGGACTGGAACTTGAGTTGCTATCCCTTATGTCGAGAACCTGAACAGCTCCGCGTTCAAAGGAAGGAATAACATATGAAACTTCTTACAGCAGATAAGGTGAAGCTCGGATTCATTGGCCTGGGTAACATGGGAAACCGAATCGCAAAGCGGCTGCTTGACCATGGATATCAACTGACGGCCTACGATCTGGACGCCGCCAAAGCGCAAGCCCTCGCCGCACAAGGCGGCAGGGTTGCAAAGAACATTTCCGAGGTGGTGGAGAGTTCCGATGTAGTTCTCACCTGCCTCACCAACGATGAAGCAGTCGAGAGCGTTTTTTCAGGATCCGAAGGAATGTTTGCCGCCGCCCGGCCGGGGACCGTCGTGCTGGAGATGAGCACGATCTCTCCCGAGACCTCGCGTGAACTGCACGCGCTTGGCACCAAGCGCAGTATCGAAGTAATGGATGTCGCTATCTCCGGCAGCACGCCTGCCGCAGAAGAAGGCACCTTGACACTGCTGGTAGGTGGCAACCGGGAACTCTTCCGCGCCGCCAAACCCATCTTCCAGGCGATCGCAAAACAATTCCATCTTCTGGGCGACTCCGGTTCTGGAACTACTATGAAGCTGGTGGTCAACACGCTGCTGGGTGTTGGCATGCAGGCCATCGCCGAAGCGGTTGTCCTGGGAGAGAAAGCCGGCCTCGATCGCGAACGGCTGCTTGAAGTCTTATCCAAGACAGCCGTGGTGGCTCCAGCCCACGTGGGTAAGCTGGCGAGGCTGGCAACCAACGATTACAGTCCGCAGTTTCCACTGCGGCTGATGAACAAGGATTTTCATCTCATTTTGACCGCGGCGGCACAAGAGCACGTCTCCATGCCGGTCACGGAAGCTGCCTATCGCGTCAATTCAGAGGAGCTGGCACACAGCGAAGAAGACGATTTTTCGGCGGTTCTGCGGCGAATGGAAAAGCTTGCGGCATAAGACCGGCTCGGGCAAGGTCCTCGACCGCAGAGGTCCGCGCGGCTAGAAAACGGGCTTGTCGGGGTGGGCTGCGGCTCGGAAGTCCAGACGCAGCAAGACTCTCTGTTGGGTGAATCATGTCAAAATCAAAATCTAAAGTCACGATGGGGCAGCTTGCGGAAGCGGCGAAGCACGACTGGAAACTGCACGGCGTCAAGATCGTTCGCCGCCAGGAACTTGACTCCAATACACCGCAGACATTTGGCATGACGCGCGCCGCTGCCATCACCCATGCGCGGACGGGCGCTGAGAAATTGTGGGCGGGAACCATGCTGGTCGAGCCCGATGCCCGGACCGGGCCCCATCACCATGGAGAATTGGAGACAGTGCTCTATATTGTTCGCGGTCGTGCCCGGTTTCGTTGGGGCCAGCATATGGAGTACGTTGAGGAAGCCGGTGCCGGCGATTTCATCTACGTGCCGCCGTTTGTTCCTCATCAAGAAATTAACGCCAGCGCGACCGAGGCGTGCGAAGCGGTGGTGGTTCGCGACGGCCAGGAGGCGGTAGTGGTGAACCTACCGATCGACTCGCCGGAACCCGCCGCCCGCGATGAATCACCACATCCCTTCCACCCGAATTGAGCGATCTTGCTTTCCAAGTAATCCCATCTTTCGGATTGCCCGCTCACAAGGCCGTCATTCTTGGCATATAGGGAAGCTATGAATAACAAGACTGATGAAGGGGTTGCAGTTTGCTGAATTTGGGCTGAGTAAGTGAGATTGCAGCTGGTCAGCAGGAGGTGACGGCGTCAGTACTTGGACAGGGCTGTCAGTTGACCTGGGCACTCGCTTCTGTTGTTCGCCATTGTATTCACGAAATTTGTCAGCAGAGCCAACGTTTCCCTCGGTAGGAGATCTATGGAGCCTGGCGTGCAAGTTAGTACCGGTAGAGGACTCAAAATGGAGCGTGAGACGGTTTTATACATATCTGATCAGCGCAGCTGCAGCAAAGCAATATCAGACGCACTGGATGCAGCTGGTTTCGACGTTGTTGCCACCAACCGATTCACTCAGGCGGTCGCTCTGCTATATATCCTGCGCTCAGTCGATGCCGTCGTCTTACCGGCGAGAGAACGGGTTACTTTGGAAGTGCGCAGCGTTCGTGCGATGTGTCCAGATGTGCCGATCGTGATTTTGGGAAGATCCCAGCGTTATCTTCTGCCGTCAGGAGCGGATATTTATATAAACGCGGCGCAGGGGCTTACCACGCTGGGCGCCGCAATCCAGCGGGCCGTCACCAGCAAGCCGGCGACCCGTTGTCCGCGTCGATGCAGAAAGACGATTGATTCTGATTCGCATCACGTCTGGGCACGCTCGGTTACGACATCGAAGAATTAACGATCCCGGCTAAGTAGATTGCCGCGAGCGAAAGTCGCATTCAGTTGGAAGGTGGCTTCGGATTCATCGACCGGGAAGAGCTACAACGGGGCGAGCTGTGAGAAATGTTGCTCAATCCCGCCTTAGTCTTACCAATAGTATGGAGCTTGTTTAGCGAACCCGGCGAATCGGCGACCTAGCCCGAGCCGGTGCGATTTTGCAGCGTGAGAGCTAGGGTGTCGTCGAGAGAGCAGCGCTTTGCGGAGCAGAGTTTTTGACTCATGCTCCGCAAAGGCGCGCTCCGCCTTCTTAAGCAGCGACGGTGTCGCTCTCCGGCGGCGCCATGAATTCCGGGCCGATGGGCTGTGGGATCGTCTGCTGCAAAATGCGGTCGATCGTCGCGAGGGTATCCGCGTCGAGCTTCCAGTCGAGAACGCCCGCCACCGCGTCCAGTTCCGCGGGATGACGCGCGCCCCAAAGCGCCGCAGTGATTCCGGGCTGGTCCAGCACCCAACGCACCGCGAGGTCCATCACGCGTTTTCCGTACTTCTTTTGGGCCAGGTTATCCAGTTGCTGAACTGCATCCAGGTATTGGGTGAAGCGCGGCGGCTGGAATTTTGGATCCGACTGCCGCAGATCGTCGCCGGTGAACTTGGTGTCGGGCCGCATTGTGCCGGTCAAGAGTCCGCGGCAAAGAGGCCCGTAGGCAAAAGCGCTCAGGTTCTTTTCGCGTACATAAGGCAATACGTCGCGTTCAATTTGACGCTCGAAGAGGTTATAGGGAGGCTGGACAGTGTGCAATTTGGAGACGGACATGAACCGGTCCATCTGCTCTGGTGAATAGTTGCTCACGCCGATCGCGCGGATCAGCCCCTCTTTTAACAGGGCTTGCATCGTCCGAGCGGTTTCTTCGATGGGGACGGCCAAGTCCGGCCAATGGACTTGATACATGTCGATGTAGTCGGTGCGAAGTCGACGGAGCGAATCCTGAACCTCCTTCCGGATGCGCCCGGGCGAGGAGTTTCGCGAGACCGACCCGTTGTTCCACTCGAGTCCGACTTTGGTCGCGATGAAAACTTTTTCCCGCTGTCCTTTCTGTTCAATTGCCTTTCCAACGATTTCTTCGGAAACTCCAAAACCATAAACCGGCGCCGTGTCGATCAGATTGATTCCTTTGTCAAGGGCGGCATGAATCGTTCGAATCGATTCGCTTTCGTCGGTGCCTCCCCACATCCAACCACCAATCGCCCACGTGCCTTGGGCAATTCGCGAAACCTTCATGTCCGTGCCGGAGATTATTGTGTATTCCATATCCTTCGTCCTTATCTTAGGAATTGAAAACTGACAGTCTGGAAAGGGCACGCAGCTTTCCAATCGACCGTCAGGTATCCCAAATGAGCATTTTCAGCGAAATATGCGGCGAGCAGCCATGCGGAGGGTTCCTTCAGGCCAAAGGAAAACGTCCCGCCATTGACACCGTGTCCGTCTACTGACATCCGCCCGAAGGGCCCGCCTGCAACTATTGTCGCCGCAACCCGACGTCGGGCACCCAAGCGCGCATTGCCTGGTACGACTTGTCAGATAGTCGGCGTGCCTAACCCGCGCTGACAATGATTTGGCAACCCTCGTGCTCCATAAGAATCGGAGGCAGTTATGGGCACGCTCGAACTTCTCCCACGTCCCAGAGTTCTCCTGGTAGACGACGATGCTGAACAGTTGAGAATCTGTGCTGAGATCATCCGAATGCGCGGGTTTTCAGTTTTCGCAGCGAACGGGGCGGTCGAAGCTATTTCCCTGATGGCCCGCAATCCGGAGGGCAGAATTGATCTCGCCATCCTGGACTACAACATGCCCGTCATGAACGGATGCGCGCTTTCAAAGAGGCTGAGATCGATCTGCCCCGAGCTGAAAACAATCCTGCATTCTGGTGCAATCGACATTCCGCCAAGCGAAATGGCGAGTGTTGACGTTCTTGTCCACAAAGGCGCCGGGGTGGGGCGCCTGCTCGCGCAGATTGCTCAACTTGCGCAGGCAGGGAGGCCCTCTCTGAATGCTGCAATTGAGGCGCAATAGTCTGCTCCGTCAAGTTACCGGCAGCGATCGATTGGTATCAGCTCCGGCAAAAACAGCGACTGATGTTAAGATTTTGCTCGCACATAGCCATTTCCACGCCGTCGCCACCGGAGCGGAAGTATGCCGAATTCCAATCCATTTATGAGGCGCGACTCTTGAAGCGCAAGCCGCATGCGGCGTGGTGCTTCGCAATAGCCGTGCTGTCGGTGGCTGCCGCACTGATCGTTTCCCGGGCGCCCTCATTCCATCTGCAAAGTGCTCCCGTGTCGCTGTTTCTTTGCGCTGTGATGGTGAGCGCCTGGGTTGGGGGATTGTTGCCGGGACTGCTTGCGACCCTCCTCTCTTGTCTCTTTTTCAGCTATTACTTTCTGGCGCCCACTTCGTCCTTTTCTGTAAATCGCCGACGAGCTGCCACGTGGCGTCCTTTTTCTCCTGTCCGCACTATTTGTGGCGTTACTGACAGCGGCTCAAAGAAGGGCGACCGAGTCGCTTATGCATGCGCGCGATGATTTGAAGCGAACCGTTCAAGAACTCCGGAAAGCCAATGACGCATTGCAGGTAGAGAGCGATGAACGTAAAGATGCGGAGAAAAAGCTGCAGGAGAGCGAAGCATACCTGGCCGAAGCGCAGAAAATTAGCCATACGGGTACCTGGGCACGGATCGCCAGCACCGGCCAGGTTAGGTACTGGTCCGAAGAATGCTACCGCGTGATGGGTTTTGAGCCGCACGACGGGCCAACACAACTAGAAACATTTCTGGATCGCGTTCATCCCGATGATCGAGCCAGGGTCAGGGACATCGCCGACAGAGCGCTCCGTGAAAAGATACAGTACGAGCACGATTATCGAATCGTTCTTCCTGACGGTAACATTCGGAACATCCATACAATAGGCCACCCGGTCCTGAGCTCATCCGGCGATATCGTTGAGTTTGTGGGTACCGTGATGGATGTCACCGACCGCAGGCAGGCGGAGCAAGAGCGCGAGAGATTGCGCCAGGCGCTGGAGAATCTCGCCCATGTTAACCGCGTGACCATGATGGGAGAGCTGACGGCTTCCCTGGCTCACGAGGTGAATCAACCGATTGCCGCTGCCATCACCGATGCCAAAACTTGTATTCGCTGGCTTATGCGTGATCACCCTGATTTGGAAGAAGCGCGTGAGGCTGCGTCGAGGACCGTCAAAGATGCAACCCGCGCGGGCGAAATCATCAACCGGGTCCGCCTCATCTTTAAGAAGGGAACTTCACCGTGGGAGCCGGTGGACGTGAATGAAACCATCCGCGAGATGGTCATGCTCTTGAGCAACGAGGCTGCGCGACATTCAGTATCAATCCGGACAGAACTGGCGGAGGAGCTTCCGCAGGTGGTGGGAGATTGCGTGCAGTTGCAACAAGTCATGATGAATCTGATGATCAACGGTATCGATGCGATGGAAGAGGTGGATGTAGCGCGCATCCTGACGATTAAGTCGCGGCGAGCGGAAGATGGGCAACTCGTGGTGTCGGTAAGCGATACCGGTATGGGACTTCCCCCTGAGGAAGCAGGGAAGATATTCGACCCATTCTTTACTACTAAGCTCGATGGAACCGGTATGGGACTTCGGATCAGCCGCTCCATTATCGAATCGCATGGTGGCCGTCTGTGGGCTGACCAGCCTTCGCCGCACGGCGCAAGTTTTTACTTTACCCTGCCCGTCATCATCGGGGCACATGCATGAAGGCCGCGGCCATACCGACGGTATTCGTCATTGATGACGATGCCTCGGTACGTGCGGCCATCCATGGCATGTTGAAATCGGTCGGCCTGCATTCCGAAACGTTCGCGACGCCACAAGAATTCTTGCAGAACAAGCCGCCGGATGGGCCGAGCTGCCTGGTTCTCGATGTACGGCTTCCCGGAGTCAATGGCCTGGACTTTCAGCACGAATTAGCCGACGCGGGGGTTCGGATTCCAATCATCTTCATCACCGGACATGGAGATATTCCCATGACGGTGAAGGCCATGAAGCTTGGAGCGGTGGAGTTTCTAACTAAGCCGTTCCGAGATCAGGACCTGCTGGATGCGATTTACCAGGCATTGGAACTCGACCGGGTTACACGTGAGCAAGAGGCGGCGGTGGCAGAGTTGCGAAGGCGTTACGAACTGCTCACGGCACGCGAGCGCGAAGTGATGTCATTGGTGGTTTCGGGCTTTCTGAACAAGCAAATAGCGTACGAACTCGGAAACAGCGAGGTCACCGTCAAGATCCATCGAGGGAATGTCATGCGGAAGATGCAGGCAGAATCTCTGGCGGAATTGGTCAAAATGGCAGCGAAACTTGAACTGCCTCCGGCCAACAAGTGATTCAATGGACCCTGGTTTGCAACCAGAATGAGTGGGCACAACTTCTGATTTTCGCAGGGCATTCCGGATGAGGATTGCGCTTTCCGGCGGTGTTAGGGCCCTAATACTAAAGCATGATTGTGCAAGGATGGGTGGAAAGGTAGGTTGTGACTATGGCTACTCAGAGCGAGGTGGAACCGGTGCAGGGTCGCGACGGCAACACCAGAATCATCGCAATTGTCGACGATGACGAGTCGGTTCGGTTCGCGCTGGAGGGCATGATGAAGTCGGTAGGACTGCCGGCACAAGCCTTTGCCTCAGCGGAAGATTTTCTGAACTCCGGGCTACAACGCCAAACTGCATGCCTGATTGCGGATATCCGCATGCCAGGAATGTCAGGTTTGGACCTGCAGACTAAGTTGCGCGCCGAGCACTGCAGGATACCGACCATTTTCATTACCGCGCATGGCGACGCGAAAATGCGTTTGCAGGCATTGCGCGGCGGCGCGGTGGAGTTTCTGGCGAAACCATTCGACGATGAGGTCTTACTGCAAAACGTTCGAGCGGCACTCGAAAGTTGAGGGGGCAGCCGTTCAGGCAGTGGTTTCAGGAGATCCCCTGTGGCAGTTTATGAAGCAGTCAGTTCGAGTTGTTCGGGATATGGCGAGCGCAGATTCGAGCAGATCATAGGCAATAGTCCTGCACTGGAATCGGTGCTCGCTCAGGTCGCGCGTGTGGCCTCTACCGGTTCGACCGTGTTGGTCTGCGGGGAGACGGGTACCGGCAAAGAACTCATCGCGCGGGCCATTCATAACATCAGTTCGCGGTGTGGACTGCCCTTCATCAAACTTAATTGCGCAGCTATTCCTTTTGATCTGCTGGAAAGCGAACTCTTTGGCCATGAAAAAGGCGCCTTCACGGGAGCGATCGCACAAAAAATAGGCCGTTTCGAGATGGCTAACCGCGGCACCCTTTTCCTCGATGAGATCGGCGATATTCCACTGGCGTTGCAACCGAAACTGCTCAGGGTGTCTGCAGGAACAAGAGTTCGAGCGTCTGGGAAGCGGGCGCACGCATAAGGTGGATGTTCGATTGGTTGCTGCTACACATCGGGATCTGAACGAGATGGTCAAGCGGAATGAATTTCGTAGCGATCTCTACTATCGCCTGAATGTTTTTCCGGTACTACTGCCCCCGCTGCGCGAGCGACGCGCAGATATCCCGACCCTCGTAACTCATTTCGTCGAGATCTGCTGCCGTCGCATGGGCAAGAACATCGAGCACGTCCCTCCCGAAACACTGGCAGCGTTCACTTCCTATTCCTGGCCCGGCAACATCCGCGAGCTTCAGAACCTGGTTGAGCGCGCAGTGATCCTATCGAACGGTGGTATTCTTCCCAACCCGCTTCCAGTGGAACGAGCGCTCTCAAATGTTCCCGCTCCCACTACTCTGCAGGGCTCCGAGCATGCTCTTATTCTGCATACGTTGGAATCGGTAGGCTGGGTGATCGGCGGGCCGAAAGGCGCTGCCGCCCAATTGGGAGTGAAGCGGACCACATTGCTTTGGAAGATGAAGAAGCTTGGAATTTCGCGTCCTGCTCGCGGCACAACCATGTTGAGCCTCGCGAACACTTGCGAGAAATCGATTCCCAGCGGTTCGGTAGTAATCGCCGCAACTGCAGGCTCATTAACTCGGGCCACCGTCCCAACAAACCGAAAGGCAACGCAATGAACAACCAGATGCGGAAGACCGGAGTAGAAGTCGTTGGCGACATGCCTTGGGGTACGCACTTTTGTCTCTTCTACGAGACAAGAATGGACCTTCTCGAAACGACAGTCTCCTACTGCAAAGCTGGATTAGAAAACCAGGAGTTCTGCCTGTGGGTAGTTGCCGAACCCTTTACCGTGGCAAGACGCTACGCGTGCACTAAGTCGGAGCTGTTCCTGATTTCGATCGATACCTCGCAGACCGAAGTATCGAGGTTGTTACAGCCCGCGACTGGTACTTGCACGACGGTACGTTTGATCTGAATCGAGTCATTGCCGGTTGGAGCGAAAAACTTGCACACGCATCCGACGGGGTTATGCCGGTGTAAGGGTGACCGGCGATACTGCCTGGCTCGAAAGTAAGGATTGGAGAAGTTTCTGCGAGTACGAAGAATCCCTTAATCAGGCAGTCGCGAATCAGCGTCTCGCGATCCTCTGCACCTACCCGCTTGCCGCCTGTGGTGCTGCCGAAATCCTGGACGTGGTACGTACTCATCAGTTCGCAGTAACCAAGCGGCGCGGGAGTTGGGATGTCATCGAAACCGCCGGACACAAACAAGCCAAGGCTGAAATCAAGCGCCTGAATGAAGAACTCGAACAACGTGTGGTGGAACGGACCAGCCAATTGACGGCCGTCAACCGGGAATTGACCAAGGAAATACTGGAACGTCAACGTGCCGAGGCGGCCCTATTGCAGAGCGAGGCCTATTTAGCGGAAGCACAGAGAGTCAGCCACACCGGCAGTTTTGGCTGGGATGTATCTGGCGGAAAGATCCTTTGGTCGGAGGAGACCTTTCGGATTCTTGAGTACGATCCGGGCCATTCAACCAACCGTGGAACTGATATTCGAACGCACCCACCCGGACGACCGGGCCCTGGCCCGTCGCATCGTCGATGATGCAATTCAGAACAGAACTGCTCTTGATTTCGAACATCGATTGCTGATGCCCGACGGCTCCATCAAATGCGTGAGGATCGTGGGCCATCCTGGAATGGCAGAGATCGGGGGACATCAAATTTGTCGGGGCCATTACGGATGTAACGGATCGCAAGCGCGCAGAGGTCCTGCGCGACGGCGAGAGTCGCATTCTGGAGATGATAGCGCGCGACGCTCCTCTGGAAGAAATACTGGAAAACCTGGTGCTCGTTGTGGAAGCTCAATTTGCCGGTTTGCTTTGCTCGGTCCTGCTGCTTGACCAGGACGGGCAGCACGCTCGGCACGGCGCCGCGCCGAACCTTCCCAAGACCTATTCCGAGGCGATCAACGGCCTTCCCATTGGACCAAAAGCGGGATCATGCGGCACCGCCATGTATCGCAGAGAACCGGTTGTGGTCACTGACATCTTGCTGGATCCTCTCTGGGAGCCTTACCGAGCGGTAGCCGAGCCCTATGGTTTTCGCGCCTGCTGGTCCACTCCCATCCTTGCGCATTCGGGCAAGCCCTTGGGCTCATTTGCGATGTATTACCGCGAACCCGGTAGTCCAACCCCGGCGGAGATACGCGCTCTGGATCTGGCCACACACCTCGCCGGCATTGCCATCGAACGCAAGACTGGCGCGCGAGGAGCGCGAACGATTGCGGCAGGCCCAGGAGGATCTCGCGCATATCAATCGGGTGACGACGATGGGCGAACTCACTGCTTCCTTGGCGCACGAGATCAAGCAGCCCATTACCGCGGCCGTCACCAACGCCAGGACCTGCTTGCGCTGGCTGGGGCGCGAACAACCCGACCTGGCAGAAGCACGCGACGCCGCATCGAGAATCGTGTCAGACGTAACCCGGGCGGCGGAAATCATCAGCAGAATCAGCTTGCTGTTCAAGAAGGGCGCTGTTCAGCACGAGCTGGTGGATGTAAATGCGCTCATTCGAGAGATGATTGTCCTCTTGCGCAATGAGGCTGGCCGGTACTCGATTTCGATTTGCTCCGAACTTGCCGAGAATCTCCCCCCGGTCATGGCAGACCGTATCCAGTTGCAGCAGGTCTTCATGAACTTGATGCTCAATGGCATCGATGCCATGAAGGACGTATCCACTACGCGCGAACTCACGATAAAGTCGCAACAAGTTAAACATGGCCAATTGCTGATCTCGGTTAGCGATACTGGAATCGGATTGCCCCCGCAACAGGCGGAACAGATTTTCAGTGCGTTCTTTACCACCAAGGCTCACGGCACGGGTATGGGGCTGCCCATCAGTCGATCCATTATCGAAACCCATGGAGGACGCTTATGGGCCACCTCTGACTCCGAGCGGGGCGCGAGTTTCCATTTCACTCTTCCCTATGAGGTCGAACGCATGAGGGCCCAGGAGGAGACTCATTCCCGGAGCGCATAGTTAAGCTGCGACGGTGAGGCGGACTTCTAAGTCACACTTGTAGCGACCATATGAGACAAGAAAGACTTTGGATCCTGGTTCTGATCCTGGCCACAGTTGCTATCGTCGTGCTCCTGGTTTGCCCTCGACCGATTTCAGTGCAAGCACAGGGCGTGGATAAGGATCGCCCCGTCTCAACCTATAATCCGTACCCTCCAGGAATCCTGCCATCCGGCTTGAACTCTGAGATAGCCCGCGTTCTACGGGAGATGGATGTCATCGAAAATCGGGCGCTAGCGCGATGGCATGGATTAGAACAGCCGATACTGGCCGGCCAGCCGCCAATTCTTCAAGATGCCGGAACCGAAGCAACCGAAACGCTGGGCGAGCTCATGCTATACGACAAGAACATCTCGCCCAACCGGAATGAGGCATGCGCGTCTTGCCACATGCCCTACGCCGGCTTCAGCGGACCGATTCCTTCGGTCAATCTGACTATGATCGCCTATCCCGGGACGGCCCATTTTCGCGCCGGCAAGCGCACAGCACAGCGACACCCATATTCACCCTTCTTCCCTGTACTCCAATACAACCAGGTGCAAGGCCTGTTCTTTGGGGGGAATTTCTGGGATTCCCGCGCGACCGGATACAAGCTACGCGTTCCCGACGCCGAACAGGCGCAAGGCCCCCCGGTTGATACCCAGGAAATGGGTTTTCCGGACACTGCTTGCATCGCGTTTCGTCTCTCAGCCGCCGTATATAGACCCCTCTTTGAAGAGGTATGGGGCGCAGGCTCGTTCGATATCAAGTTCCCGCGCGACACCGAGAAAATTTGCGACACTCCCGGAGGCGCGGCGGTTTTCAACGGGAGCACGACCCCCATTCCGCTAAGTCCGGAAGACCGCACCCGCGCAAATACCGTCTATGACCGCTGGGCGCAGTCGATTGACTCCTTCGAGCAGTCGGTGCAGGTCAGCGCCTTCTCTTCGAAATTCGATGCCTTTCTGGCAGGCAAGTACAAGCTCACACCCGATGAGAGGGCGGGGCTCAAGCTGTTTGATGGTAAGGGCAATTGCAATTCATGCCACCTTGACGGAAGAGGAACGGCGCTGAAGTCAGGTCAGGTGGATACGAGTACAGCCGCTATGGTGAACCCTCTGTTCACCTGCTTCGGCTCAGCCAACGAGGGCCTGCCGCTGAATCCACGAGACGCCTTTTACTACCAGACGAAGCCGGATTCCTACGGCTTCATTGCCAATCCCTACGGCTTCGGCTACAGGGACTTGGGACTCGGAACCTTCCTGCGAAGCGGATTCGGATCCGGCCCCAACCCGAATCGGAGTTGGCGGCAATATGCTCCAACTGTCGACGGGCAAATGCAAGTTCCTATCTTGCGCGACGTTGCCCTGACCCCTCCGCAATGCCCTACCACCGAAGCCCCCGGGCCTTACTTCCAGAAAGAGTTCTTTCACAATGGATACTTGAAGAGCTTGAAGCAGGTCGTACATTTCTACAACACGCGCGACAAGTATGCGTATCCCGTTACCTCCGGACATTGTCCAGCGGGAACGACCGAGAAAGTAGACTGCTGGCCAATGCCCGAGGTGCCGAACAATATCGATATGACCAGCGGCAATCTTGGATTGACCGACGAAGAGGAGAATCAAATCGTAGCGTTCCTGGAAACGTTGTCGGACGGCTTCACGAGGCCCTACCTTAACAGCGACACTTTCACTGGTGCTTGCATGAAGGGTGGCTCCGCTGCGACTCAAGGTAACGAGTTCCTGATTCCCACTCCGCCGTTGCCGCCCTGCGCACCTGCTATCTGCGAAGTTGCGCCTGCGCCCGGCCCCAAGAAGATCAGCGCCAACCTGCTGGCTCAGCGAAATCCAGCGCAGTCCGAAATCGCACGCATCGCTCAAGGCCCTGCGATCGAGCTGTCGAAACAGCAGTTGACGGTAATCAGGTGGACGACAAACAATCTCGGTGGCTCCCCCGTGCACTACGGAGTGGTGCATTACGGCCGCGATCCCCACGATCTTAGACAAACCGCGAGCTCTCCCATCAGGCTGAATCCGAGCCATGCCACGGCCGTTTTTCGCGTGCGCTTGGCCGGCCTGAATCCTGAGACAACCTACTATTACCGGGTCGACTCGATAGAAGCCAACGGAAACGGCGACGGGCTGAAGTGCAGTATCAAGCAATTCACGACCCGTTGACAGAGCAAGCCGCAGTTGATGGCCGACCAAACGGAAGGGCGACTGGTCAACATTCGGGTTTTGTCGGTAAAGATTTGGAGCACGCAGAAACCAGGATCGCCTCTGAAACAAAGCTTCGGAATCGCCTTGGCCACGAATGCATTCAAAGTTTCAGACGCAGCCCGCTGGATAACGGGGGGGTATTCCGGTGGACGGCGGGTCGAAGCTCTAAAGGCGTGGCATCCCGCGAGCGAATGGCAGGGAATGAAGATGAGCGAGTAGATCGAATCGAAAAATAAAGCTCTTGTGCTAGAAGCCTTCGATACGCTGTTCAACCAGCGTGACTATGCAGCTGCTGAACGTTTTAGCGGTTTCGGTGCGCCGGTAAATTGGATTGCTGCAGACATCGTGCGCATTCAAAACGGAATTCTGGTCGAGCACGGGGACGTCATCGAGAATGAAGCGACGGAAGAACAGTCGGTGAGGCATAGGACAATCGCACTGCACGACGTGCTGGCCGCTCCTGCTCTCTCGCGTGCCTCAAGAATGCCTCTGCCGTTAGCGCACGGAATGCTACACACCTAAGAGACCGACCCCCAGTTTCCTTGCCGTTCTGCGCAGCTCGTCGTCAAGCGTAGCCAAAGGCAAATTTCGACGGATGGCCAAATCCAGGTAGATTGCGTCGTAGCTGGTTAGCCGGTGGGTTCGGCACAAGGGAAGAAGATGGGTAAACGCCCGATCCGGGGCTTCGTCGTCTCGCTCGATTGCCAGCTTGCCCAGATCGGCGATAAAAGCATTGGACTGCGCCGCAGTGACACGGCCCTTGCGCTCCGCCATCGCGAGGACGTTCGTAATCTCAATGAACCACCAGGCAGGCACAAGTGCCGTTTCCGTTGCCAGCCGGTTCAGCAAGGCGGCAGTTTTCGGTGTGCCTTCATCGTGGAATAGCCAAGCCATGGCGATAGAAGAATCAACGACAAACGTGGCGGCGTTCATCGACGGCCCTCGCTGATGAGGTCCTTGACCCTTAATCCGCGTAAAGACAGACCCTTGGCGAGTTTCTGAATCCGCATAATGGCGGCGGCGCGCTCCTCCTGACTCGCTCCTTTCTTCACCGGCACAAGTTTGGCTACAGGCGCACCATGTTTAGTGATGGTGATCTCCTGCCCTGCCTCCACCTTCTCTAGCAGTTCGGACAAATGAGTTTTTGCCTCGTAAGCCCCGACCGTATTGCTTCTCTGCAGAATCGCCACGAGCCCTCCCCGTATCAGACTAGTGTGAGACTAGTTTATGACTGGAGCGGTGATGCGGTCAATCGAATAGCCGATCGGGTTGGGGTGTTTTGAGGAGAGCTGCTTAAGCCTGCGCCACCGCGTCAGCTATGCAGTTTCGACTCTTCATTTCGCATTCTGCAGTCGGTGGCCGGGCTGTCTCGTACCTGCGCGAGTATAGAAAACCTAATGCCCAGCCTTTTGGTCTGTTGGCTTTCTTACGACCCAAGTTGTCATGCAACGACGGTCCTGAACGACAGTTGTCTTTAAGGGGTCAACGAGCACTCCGTTCATCTCCTCCGTTAAGGCGAGCAGCATCTCCTGATCGACCAGAAACCATTCAGCACCGTCCCCCGTCTTGAACACCTTTTCGCGCACCGGTTCGAAGTTCATTCCAATCCTTGATCCCAAGCGGCAGAAGAGAATTCCACCTGGCCTGAGTACCCGCCAGAGTTCCATCAACATCGCCCGGAAATGCCTCTCGTCTTTTGCGAAGTGAAGCACCGCGCTGCAGATGACGACATCCACAAATTTGTCGGGAAAGGGCATCCGCTCGACTAATCCGACGCGGAAGTTTTCTGCAGGTAATCCAGTTTGGAGTGAGGCAGAGAACTGGCTGACGCGACGGACGGCATCGGGGTTCTCGTCCAATGCGAATACCTCGAAGCCTTCGCGCAGCAGGTATACGAGGTTTCGTCCTTCGCCACAACCCGCATCGAGCACCCGCATACTTTGGGCGATGTTCCCTCGGAGGATCTGGTCGAATAAATAAATATCGATTTGTCCAAATTGATCTTGCAGGTTCATTGTCGTATGTCACCGTCTCCGCCTTGGGCAGGAAGGCGTAGCTTCGCCGAGGGGCAAGAGTTGCTGGCGAAGCACTGCCGCTGGGAAACAGCTATTCTGCCGGAAAATTACGAGCTTTTGTTCGTCGCAACTCCCTGCCACCAAGATCCCCAGCATACGACTTAAGTTGAGCCCGTTCGCAAAGCCATAACCCAAATTCCTAGGAAGACGCCACAGATTGATTTCACTTTGTTAGGCTCGGCAATATGAAGTACGATATCTCCTCCCGAAAATAGATTCCGAAACGACTCAAATATCCGCGGCAACTCCTCGCAATCGAGTTGCGGCCTGAGATCCACACTTGCGAGTTAGCTAATGCATCGTTCACCCGCAGAACTAGGGAGTGAGCTCGAAGACCGACTGCGCTTTGAGATGTTGCTGACCGAGTTGTCCGCGCGTTTCGTCAGTGTCAGCTCCGCATCCATCGACGACGAGATCGTCAGCGCTCTGCGGCAAATTGTCGAAGTACTCGATCTGGACCGCAGCGTGTTAGGTCAGTTAGCCCAGGGCGGCGGGGGCTTTGTACACACCCATCGTTGGTACCGGCCGGGACTGGTGCCGCTGTCTGAATCGGCAGTTAAGGATCTACCCTGGATGGCGAGCATGCTGGCGCGGGGAGAAGCGGTTTGTATCTCCCATATCGACGACCTGCCTCCGGAAGCGGTAAAGGAAAAAGAAGCAGGTCTCCGCTTCGGTCTTCTTTCCAATGCGACCTTTCCCCTTAAAGTGGGCGGAAAGCTGATCGGCGCCATTAGCTTCGGAACGATGCATCGGGAGCGGGAATGGGCGGACGCTTTGGTTAGCCGCCTCCGTCTGTTTGTCGAAATGATAGGCAACGCCCTCGCGCGCACTCGTGCCGAACAGGCCACCCAGAATGCCCTCGATGAAGTGCGGCATCTGCGCGATCAACTGCAACGCGAAAACGTCTATCTGCAGCAGGAAGTGAAGGCGGTGCGCGGGCACGCTCATCTGATCGGCGAAAGTGTTGCGCTTCGCAATGTGCTGACTCAGGTCGAGCAGGTGGCGACGACCACCGCGACGGTGCTGCTCACCGGCGAGACCGGTACCGGTAAGGAATTGATCGCCTCCGCCATTCACGACTTCAGTCCTCGCGCCGCGCGTCCCATGATCCGGGTGAACTGTGCAGCCATTCCTGAAACTCTGATCGAGAGCGAATTGTTCGGGCGCGAGAAGGGAGCGTACACCGGCGCACTTTCCCGACAAGTCGGCCGCTTCGAAGTGGCGCATGGCTCTACCTTGTTTCTGGATGAGATCGGAGAATTGCCCTCCGCTGTGCAGGTGAAGTTGTTGCGCGTCCTGCAGGAAAAGCAGATCGAACGATTGGGCAGCTCCAAACCCGTGTCGGTGGACGTTCGCATCATTGCCGCGACCAACCGCGATCTTGAGCGGGCGGTGAGCCAGAACACCTTCCGGAGCGATCTGTATTATCGGCTCAACGTTTTCCCGGTCAAGATCCCTCCCCTGCGGGAACGGCCGGAGGATATTCCCACCCTGATCGAATCGTTTGTGCGGGAATTTTCGAAGACGTTAGGTAAGTGCGTCGAGTCCATCAACAAGCGTGATATCGAGGCACTGCAACGCTACGAATGGCCGGGCAATATTCGCGAGCTCCGAAACACTGTGGAGAGGGCCGTGATCATCGCCAACAGCCCCAGGCTGCGGATCGGCGTGCCTAAGCCGTCCCCTACCGCCGCATCCGCCAGTCTTGCGATGGAAGACATTGAGCGCGAACATTTGCGAAAAGTGCTTGAGATGACCGGCTGGCGGGTTCGCGGTAAGAACGGAGCCGCTGAAATTCTTGATCTGAAGCCGTCCACTCTCGAATCACGGATGGCGAAGTTTAACCTCTCCCGCCATAACGGTCATAGCAACCGATAGTCCCACGGCCCCGATATTTCGGGGCTGCCCCCGATATTTCGGGGACACGCGGAGCAAGCCCACCCCTTTAGGATGTCGCCGGACCCTGCTATCTCGCTTGTTTTCAAGCGCCGGTCTTTTGCGATGTGATCCAGCGTCACATGGCGTTGTGATTGCTGTTGTCTAAGGTATGTTTCAACTCAGCTTGCGAATGACGGCGCAACCGCGGCGTGCGATTGCAGCGGTCAAGGCGCTGCGATGCATTGTGGGCGAGGCACAGGTGGAACGCGGGTATCTGGGAAGCCGGATTTATCAGGAAGTCGGAAATCCGGACGCGCTCTACCTGGAAGAAGACTGGTCGAGCGAGCCGGAGTTGAAGTCGCACATACGGTCGAGTTGCTTCACCGAATTGCTGCTGTTGATGGAGACCGCTCCCGAGGCCCCTGTCCTTGAGGTGCGAGCCATCCCGAAAACACATGGCCTGGAGTATATCGAGGCAGTCCGGTTCGGCGACAACTAGAACGCGGGGAAGAGTCACACATCCTAGGAAGTCTCGCGACCAGCGTGCGCTGGTTGGACCACCCACGTGTGTCCGAAAGGGTATTTGCGCAATGTCAAGCAGCCCGCAGTTCAAGCGCGTGATCGGCCGCAGCAGAACCATCGAATCGATCTGTATGCATTGCCTGCTGGCCGTCGGAATTTTCTCCTCGGACGAGGAACTTGTGGCAAAGGAACGTGCGCACAAATGCACATGCGCAGCCGGGAAGCTGGGCCGAGTGGGGACCGCATCCCGTACCAGGTCCAAATCGCTAATCGCGCTGCAGAGCTAGCACTGCCGACCCTATGGTGGGGGCTGTTGCCAACCCACTGCACTCCTCCCTGAGCGGAGGCCAACCCAGGCTACTTGCAAGGAGATACGCCATGGATGTAGGAGTCGGGATTCGGAAATTGACAGTGGGGGTGCTTGCCCTTTCGACCATTCTTACTGGAGCGAATGCGCAGCAGGTTACCGGAACCTTGGGTTCGGCTGACGCTACCACCACCATCGACGGGAAACAACTTCCGCCGCCGCCGCCGAAGTTTGGCGGCGTGATCAAACAAGCGGCAACCGATTCGACACCCTGGTGGCCGCCGCGCGTGGTTCCTCCCAAGGGCGCTCCGAACGTGCTGCTCATCATGACCGATGACCAGGGTTATGGCGTGCCCAGCACCTTCGGAGGCGTGATCCCAACCCCGTCGCTGGATCGAGTTGCCAACGCTGGGCTGCGCTACATCCAGTTCCACTCAACCGCCCTGTGCTCGCCCACTCGCGCTGCCTTGATCACCGGGCGCAACCATCACTCGGTCGGCTTCGGCGTGATCGGCGAATTATCTACCGGGTACCCGGGTTATGACTCCGTCATTGGGCCTGAGAACGCGACGGTCGGTGAGATCCTGAAGGAAAATGGCTATGCCACTTCGTGGTTCGGTAAGGATCACAACACGCCGGGCTTCCAATACAGCACCACCGCCGGACCATTCGACCAGTGGCCGACTGGTATGGGCTTTCAGTATTTCTATGGCTTCCTGGGAGGCGAGACTGACCAGTGGACGCCTTACCTTTTCAAAGACACAACTGAAGTAACGCCGTGGATCGGTCATCCGGACTACAACCTCACCACGGACTTGGCCGATAATGCCATTGCCTACCTTAGAAATCTGAACGCCGCCGCCCCCAACAAGCCTTTCTTCCTGTACTACGTTCCCGGCGGCTCGCACTCGCCGCACCAGCCGAAGAAGGAGTGGATTGAGAAATTCAAAGGCAAGTTCGACATGGGCTGGGAGAAACTGCGCGACCAGATCTTCGCCAATCAGAAGCGGCTTGGTGTCATCCCAGCCAACGCACAACTGACGCCTTGGCCGGACGATCTGCCCAAGTGGGACTCGCTCACCCCGGTTCAGAAGAAGCTTTATGCCCATCAGGCTGAGGTCTACGCCGCTTACACCGCTTATACCGACTACGAGATTGGCCGGGTCATTCAGGAAGTGCAGGAGATGGGCAAACTCGACAACACGCTGATCATCTTCATCAGCGGCGATAACGGAACCAGCCCCGAAGGCAGCTTATCGGGCACCTACAACCAGATGACCGCCTACAACGGCGTCATGGATGTTCCGGAAGCCTTGCAGCTGGCGCACTACGACGAGTGGGGATCGGACAAAACCTATCCCCACATGGCAGTGCCGTGGGCGTGGGCTTTTGATACCCCGTTCAAGTGGACCAAGCAAGTAGCGTCGCACTTCGGCGGGACCCGACAAGGCATGGCCATTTCCTGGCCCGGCCACATCACGGACGTCGGTGGAATTCGCATGCAGTTCCATCACATCATCGACGTCGTTCCCACCATTCTCGAAGCTGCCGGCATTCAGGCCCCGGACATGGTCAAAGGCATCAAGCAGAGACCGATCGAAGGCGTCAGCATGCTCTACACTTTCGACTCTGCAAATGCGAATGCGGCTTCGAAGCGCGACACCCAGTATTTTGAGATGGTCGGCAATCGCGCGATCTATCACGACGGCTGGATCGCCTGCACCACGCCGCCATCCCCGCCCTGGCTGATGGGCACCGGCAAATTCCCACCTGTCAATGAATACAAGTGGGAGCTCTACAACATCAGCCAGGACTACTCGGAGAACAACGATCTGGCCGCCAGCAATCCGGCGAAGCTGAAGGAGTTGCAAGGCATCTTCGAGCAGGAAGCGCAGAAGTATCAGGTCTATCCGCTGGACAACTCGGGCTTCGTGCGATTGCTCGGTCCGAAACCGAGCGCCACGGCCGGAGTAACGGACTTCACCTACACCGGCGTCAATCCCGGCATCCCGGTCGCCAACGCCCCCAGCCTGCTCGACCGGGATTACACGATCACCGCGAATGTCACCATTCCCGACGGCGGCGCCGAGGGCGTGATCGCGACCATGGGCGGCCGCTTCGGCGGTTACGCGCTCATGCTAAGTCCAAGCGCAAGCTGGTTGCTGAGCAGCAAACCGTTCAAGTACATCGAACTAGGTTTGTTAGTTTTCGCGTTGCTTCTGATCTTCATGGGCACCGCCGGCAGGTGGAGAAAGCGATTTGGATACGGCCTGCTGCTAATTGCGGCCCTCGGACTGGTGGTTTCCTTCGCCACCGACATATTCCACATCGGCCGCGGCCGGCCGGTATTCGTGTACAACTTCCTGGACCTGGAGCGCTTCCGTTGGCGCGGGCTTTCTTCGCTCGACGCCGGCAAGCACACCATCGTCTTCGACTTCAAATATGACGGCCCCGGTCCGGCTAAGGGGGGTACCGGCGTGTTGAGCGTGGATGGTAAAGAGGTTGACCGCAAAACCATTCCGCACACCATCCCGCTGCTGATGTCGATCGACGAAACCTTCGACATCGGACTCGATACCCGTACTCCGGTGGACTTCACCTATGCAGTTCCGTTTGCCTTCACCGGAACCATCGACAAGCTGAACTACAAGATCGGTCCGTCGCAGATGACAGCGGACGAACAGAAGAAGGCTGCGGCTATCGTGGCCGCAAGAACTGACTGAGTTCTCGATCTGAAACTGCGCCGTCGGATCCTCGGCGGCGCCGCTCAACCGAGCGCCCGTTAAATCGACGGAGGAGTAAACGCGATGAGCCACAACCACTTTACCCTTGGGTTTCCTCTGAAGTCGCCCGCCGATGCCAAGGCGGTGGCGGAGCAGCTTCCCCCGCTCATGCCTGGCCTCTTTCAGGCGCAGGACAACATCGGCACGGTGCACTACTCGCGCTTCGCCGTTCTCAGTGACAAAACGCTGTTGTTCCTCGCCGACTTTGACGGCGAACTTGCCGCTCTCATGGCTGATCTCGCGAAGCAGGCCGGACCGGTATTCGACGCCATCTTCCAATATGTGGACAATCCTCCGCCCACTCCGGTAGCCCAACATGCGGACGCTTTCGTCGAATGGGTTGCCGACCATCTGGTTCACGCCTTGAATCTCTACACTGCGTACCCTGGAGTGACTGTCAAAGAAATTAAAGCCTTGGCGGCCGCCGCGGAGGTAACTCCCGGGGGTGAGCAACGTCCCTTTCTGGTGGTTCTGCCAATCAAGTCGCGGCTCGCTTTCCTTGAGGTGGAACTCCTGCTGAAGGCACGCGGGAAGGGAACCACCAAAGATCTGGACTCGGTGGGCACTCCCCACTTTGCCCAGTTCGTGCCTCTGGAAGACAACCAGATCGGTTTCTTCACCGTCTATGACGGTTCCTTCGATCAGTACATTGCCGATTTCACCAAGAACATCGGCGAAGTCTTCGATCTCATTTTCAAGTTCACGAAAAATCCGCCGCCATCGCCGTGCCGGAAACACTTGCAGGAGTTCATCGATTTTGCGGCAGGAGCAAATCGCGTCCCGATCGGCTTCTACCAGGCGTACCCGGGGCTGACGGTGGTGGATATTCACGCCCTTATCGCTGACAGCAAGTCTCAGTCCGCCTCGGCGAAGTAAGGATCGATGAAAACAGATTTAAAGACGAACGAGTGACCAGCGGGAGGGCGCATTGAAGCAGGACGAGAAGACAGCCGGGTTCCACAAGAAAGAAGGAGACTTTTTCCACCGTCTATTCGCGAAGGACGAACAAAAAGCTCCCGAACCGGGCAGCCATTCGCCAAGTCTCGACCTGCCGGATATTCAGGGCTTTATTCTGCGTGGTTACCGAATGCCGATGGTGCGGCATTTCCTGCTGACGGTTTCCCATCCCGCGAAAGCGCGCGCTGTGCTCGGACGCCTTGTGAACGGCAACGAGTCTGACGCTCCACAGATCACTACGGCCGAAGACTGGCAGGTAGGATTCGAGCCCGGACCGGCCGATAACCCAGCCGCTACTCCAAAACGCAAACCGGATTACTGCCTGAACCTGGGCATCACCTGGTCCGGTATGGTCGCACTGGAAATCAAGGATCGGGTTCCGAATCTTTCTTTCAAGTCGTTCGGCGCATTTGCTGCGGGAGCTGCCGAAAGGGCGAAGCTTGTGGGAGACACTGGCGCCAGTGCACCGGAGCACTGGATTGGCGGGTTCGGAGGCGGAAGCGATCACGTTCTGCTAACCCTGCACGCGATCAATCCAGAGGCGATGAACGCTTACAGCGCCCGTCTATCGGCTCTCTTCGCGGAAGGCGAGGCTTTTCATGAGATCTGGCGCGGGGACGGTATGGCCTTGATGGAGATGGTGGACGGCAAGCCCGTTCCTACTTTCAAAGTCCACTTCGGTTACACCGACGGCATCAGCATGACCACCGTGCAAGGCGGCCCGGAACGATATCCGCCCGACCACCAGCAGCCATGCGCGCCGTGGCTCTTCGTTCTACGTGAGGACGCGGAGAACTATGTGGTGCCGGAGCCGAAAGAGTTAGGCCTGAACGGCAGCTTCGCCGTCTTCAAAATGGCCGAGACCGATGTTGTGGGATTCGAGAGTTTTCTGCAATCGAACAAAGACAAGATCGATCCGGAGCTGCTGGCGGCGAAGATGTGTGGCCGATGGCGCAATGGCGTTCCTCTGGCATTGTCGCCGGACAGCGATAGCCCTGCGGGCGGAATCACACCGGAGCAGATGAATAACTTTGAGTATGTAAACCCGGATGGCTCGGGCGATCCGCAGGGACTGCGCTGTCCGGTCGGCGCGCACATGCGTCGCATCAATCCCCGGGGTCAGCCGGTCGCGGGCCAGGCTCATCCCGGCGGCAGCAACAATACGCATCGGCTGATCCGGCGTGGCATGCCCTATGGACCAGTCTACGACCCGTCGCAACCGTACGACGGCGTGGAGCGAGGGCTCATGGGCTATTTCATTAACTCAAGTATTGAAAACCAATACGAATTCGTGTTGAGCCGGTGGGTCAACGACAGCGAATTTGCGGGAGCGGTGAGACTGCACCCGAAGTCGAAGGATCCGATGATTGGCGCCCAGAATCCGGCCGAAAGCATCTTCGTCATCCCCCAGGCTAACGGCGCTCCGCCGATTAAGATTAATGGCCTAATGAGCTTCGTTACGACGAAAGCCGCTGCCTATTGTTTCCTGCCGAGCATAACGGCGATCAAGTTCATCTCCCAGCTGAAATGAGGTGGCAACGTGCCTGATGTGCTGTTTAGCGCTGTGCTCTTACCCGGTGGTTGGCGATTGCGGTCGATAGGCGAGGTAGCTAACGAGATAGCACTATGCTGTTCATGACCCGATGGTTCGGAGTGACTTTCAGCGACGCTGACCGCGATCTCGCTGGCGAACAAGCCGAGATCGATCAGATCGTCGAGAAAGTTCTTTTGCTGCAGTCGAACTCAGCGTCTCAGCAACGGCGACCGCTCGGCCGCGGAACCCATGCCAAAGGCGTTTGCGTTCGGGCGCAATTTGAAGTCTTCGATGTTTTCGCCAAGCATGACCCGGCATTGGCAGCACGGCTGGCCAAAGGAATGTTCGCCAAGCCCGGGACCTATCCCGCAGTCGTACGATTCGGGAACTCAGATCCGAAAGTCAATTCAGACTTCAAGCCCGACGTGCGTTCGTTGTCATTTGCGGTTGATCTGAGCGGTGCGTGCGCCTCAGCCGAACAAAACGGCCGCCAGGACTTCTCCCTGCAAAACGCAACCACTCTCCCGATCAATGACGCCCGCGCATTTCTCGAGACCATGAAAGTGTTGACGGCGTCGAACCCGTTCTCTGGCCTGTTGTCGTTGCCGTTCAAAGACAAGTTAAGGGTGCTGAGAACTCTGGTACTGGCGCAGGTGCAATCACGCCAGAAGGTCGCCTCCTACCAGCAATTGCGCTACTGGAGCACGGTGCCTTTTCGGCACGGACGCGAGGCGTCGAAGCATTCGCTCACCCCATCCCCGAACAATCCGGCTCATCCTCTGCAAAGAAGTAATCCCGATGGGCTGAAGGACGAATTGCTGCGTCATGTCCGGGAAGACAACCGGATGAGCAGCTTTGATTTTGGCATTCAATTCCTCGATCCCGACGGAATGACCTATTGGGGCAAGCAGCAAAGAGCGGACTTCTGGATTGAGAACGCGAGTGTCGAGTGGAAGGAACATGAAGCGCCATTTCATACCATAGGTCGGCTCACGCTGCTTCCGAAATCGCAGCTCTCGCCCGAGGCCGCGGAAGCGACTTACTTCGATGTCACCGGGCACTCAAGCCCTGAGACGACACCGCTCGGAAGCATCAATCGCGCGCGGCACAAGGGCGAGGTCGCCAGCAGAAAAGCACGGATAGCTTCGGCCGAAGCAGTCCAGCCCCGCGGCGGCAGCTCCCGCGTCTTGTAAGCTGTTGAAATACTTATTCTTGCCATCTTCCCACGGTGGAAGTCCCAGGCTTGAATCCGGTAGCGCCTGCCAGCGCTGTTTTGCCAGGCTTTTGGCGTGGATAGCGGCTAGTCCGCGCTTCCGCTCCGGTGGGTTATCCTAAATAGATGCGGGTGCGCGTTGTCTACCTGGGGATGCTGAAGGACATCGCCGGCCACGGCAGGGAAGTGCTGGAGGTCGCCGAGGGCACGCAGGTGGGCGATCTATTTGCCCGGCTTCAGCAAAACATCCCGCAGCTGCGGGACTTTCGCCGCGCCATCGCCCTGGCGGTCAATTATGAATACGCCGGAGGGACGACAGAATTGCGCGACAATGATGAGGTGGCGCTGATTCCGCCGGTCAGCGGCGGCCTGGTGGACGAGCCATCGACTGCCGAAACTCCGTTGCCCCTGATCTCCGAGCACGCGCGGATTACGGCTGATCCGATTAAGACCGCGGCAATTCTGGTGGCAATCAAGCATCCTGAAGACGGAGCAGTCGCGATTTTCGACGGCATCGTGCGCAATCATTCGCGGGGCCGGCGAACGTTGTACCTCGACTACACCGCCTATGAGGTCATGGCCTTGCGACAGATGGAGCAGTTGGCGCAGCAGGCGCTAGCCGGTTTCGCCATCCGCGACCTGCGCATCGTACATCGCCTGGGGCGATTACAGATCGGGGAAAGCAGCGTCTATATCGCAGTGGCGTCGGCGCATCGGGTCGCGGCCTTCGATGCCTGCCGCTGGCTGATCGATACTTTAAAGACTACCGTGCCCATCTGGAAGCGCGAGTATTTTGAAGATGGCGCGGTATGGGCCGACGGCGAGCCGTTTCCGCCCGACTTGCTCCCGGATACGCGGGACGCGTCGAAATAGCTGGACTGGGGTTTCTACTTAAGCGCATGTTCCCACACAACCGGATCTTCGAGGCAGTCAGCAAGCCAGGCTGCGCGCTCACGGTAGCGCTGGTTCTGAGCCTGTTCTTGGCGAGCCCGCTGTGGTCGCAGAGCAGCGTGCCCCAGCCGCCGCCCGACCTGCGCCGGCCCGCGACCCAAACCGGCGTACCGCATCCGCCGGATTCTCCCAAGCAGCAGGCGGATACGGACGATCAGCCGGCCGCAACGTTCAAAGTCAACGTCAAGCTGGTGAATGTGTTCACCACGGTTACCGATTCCGGCGGAGCTCCGGTCTCATCCTTGAAGCAAGAGGATTTCCAGGTATTCGAGGATGGCGAGCCGCAGAAGATCGCGGTTTTTCATCGGGAGTCGGAATTGCCGCTCTCCATCGTGGTCGCCATCGACACCAGTCTCAGCACCCGCGGCGATCAGAAGTTGGAACTGGAATCGGCGCGCCGCTTCGCGCACACGATTTTGCGCCCCATTGACGGCTTGTCGCTCTTCCAGTTCAGCGAGATCGTCGATCAGTTAACTCCGTTTACGGCCGATATTCACACTATCGATCGGGCCATCAACCGGGTGCATTCGGGAGCGGCCACGGCGTTGTACGACACGTTATATCTGGGAGCGGACGCGTTGCTGGAGCGGCGCGGCCGCAAGGTGATGGTGGTGATCACCGACGGCGGCGACACGGTCAGCAAGACCAGCTACCAGGATGCGGTGCGCGAGGCTCAGCAGGCCGAAGTCATTCTGTACAGCATTATCATCGTCCCCATTGAGAACAGCGCCGGACGGGATATCGGAGGAGAACACGCGCTGATTCAGTTGGCCCGGGACACCGGCGGCAAGTATTTCTATGCCAGCGGTCTGGCGCAACTGGATGCCGCCTTTCAGCAAATCAGCGACGAGTTGCGCACCCAGTATCTGATCGCCTATTACCCCAGCCAGCGAATTTCCGATTCCGACTTCCGCCGCATCGAGATTAAAGTGAATCCCTCCACTAAGGATTACCCCAACCCTTCCGAGCTGATCGTCCGCCATCGTAGCGGGTACTACACCATGCCGGCAAAGTAGCAACACTACTTTCTGTATATATCTAGCTTCTAAATTCTGCTTTGTTATTTTAGTAATTGGTAGGAGCAGCTAGGCCGCCTTTACTAAGTTTATATCTAAATAAACAAGTCCAAATGTTGAATCGTTGAGCTATGTAGAAAGTAGTAGCATAACGTGTAGCTACAAGCTGGATAATCATGCTCCTGCAATTGAATAAATATAAATTCTCTCCATTCTAAGTAAGAGATACAAGCTGCATGTTTTTGATATAAAGCTCTGGCCGAGATCGAAGCTCTTCAAGAAAGTGGATATCAACAAGCAGCCGATCTGTGAAATGTAAGAAACTGTAGTCTCCCGATCGGAAACAGATTCCTTCATCTGGCTGTGTTCGCTGCTAGTTACTTGAATAAGCAATGGCTGCGAATATGGCAGCTTCCTTGCACTATATCCCCACGAACCCACACGGACCTGTGCGGGCGCTTTGCAGGAGGCTTGCGGTATCGGCGGCCCCGGACAGTTAAAAGTTGAAAAAGGGGTAGCAGGATTAAGCAATCGGCAAAGCACAATTCTGTGGGAAGGAATTTGAGGGGAGATATGACAGCAAAGAAATTGCTCATCGGAATGCTGAGCTTGCTGGTGATTGCTGCGGTGATGGCGCCTTCGCTAGTGGCGCAGTCCCTGGTTTCCGGCGATTTAACCGGTACAGTTACAGATCCCAGCGGCGCGGTCGTGTCCGGCGCCACAGTTATGTTGAAGAGCGATGCGAACGGCTCGACCCGCAACGCCACCACCGGTTCCAACGGAACCTATCGCTTCTCACTGTTGAGTCCGGGTACCTACACCGTCACGGTGACGGCCGCGGGCTTCAGCAAGGCCCAGACTTCGGCAGCGGTCAACGTTGGCCAGGCGTCGATCGCCGACCTGAAGATGGCGGTTGGCTCGAACTCGCAGACGGTGGAAGTCACCGGTGCAGGCTCCGCTGGTCAATGCGGAGAACGCTGACCTGTCGACCAACTTCGATCAGAACCTGATCCAGAATCCGCCCAACGGCGGTAACGACATTACCTACGTGGCCCAGTCTGCCCCCGGCGTCAACATGAACACCGGCATGGGCTACGGCAACTTCCAGACCTCGGGTCTGCCTGCCACCTCCAACGTTTTCACCGTCAATGGTGAGAACGATATGGATCCTTATCTGAACCTGAACAACTCCGGCGCCACCAACCTGACGCTGGGTAAGAACGACCTGCAAGAGGCGACGGTTATCACCAATGCCTATTCTGGCCAGTATGGTCAGCAAGCCGGCGTGCAGGTTTCTTACGTGACCAAGTCGGGCACCAACCAGTATCCACGGCAACGTCGAGTACTGGTGGACCGGCCGGGCGATGGATGCCAACGACTATTTCAACAACCTGAACGGAACATCTCGTCCGTTTGCCAACAATAATGAGTGGGCCGACTCGTTCGGTGGTCCGATCAAGAAGGACAAGCTGTTCTTCTTTGCCGACAACGAAGGAATTCGCTACATCGTTCCTTCTTCCACCACCGTGTTTGCTCCCACCGTTAACTTTGCGAATTCGACCTTAGCGAATATCGCGGCGACCGACCCGGCCTCTCTGGTTCCGCTGTATACCAAGGCGTTCAACACCTATGAGACCGCTCCGGGCTACAACCGGGGAACACCGGTGAACGACGGCGGCGGCGGCTGCCAGGACTTCCTGGGAACCGCAGGTTTCGGCGCCTCCAATCCTTGCTTCCAGCAGTATGGAGCCACGCCTGCTCTGCCCGGTACCGAGTACATCATCAGCGGCCGTGTCGACTACAACATGTCCGACAAGGATCACCTGTTCTGGCGCGTACGTATGGACCACGGCACCCAGGCTACTTACGCCGACCCGCTGAGCCCCGTGTTTGACGCGGCCAGCTACCAGCCGGCATACGACGGTCAGGGACAGTGGACTCACGTCTTCAGCCCCAACGCCACCAACAACTTCATCTACGCCGGCAGCTACTACCGCGCGATCTTCACTCAATCCAATAACCCGACAGCCACCTTCCCCGCCGAGTTGTACATGGCGCCGTTGGGCTACACCAACGCAGGTGGCGCAGAGTACTCCTTCCCCCAGGGACGCAACGTAACCCAATACCAGTTCGTGGATGATTTCTCCTGGACGAAGGGCGCGCACAGCTTGAAGTTCGGCGCCAACTTCCGCCGTTACGACCTTACCGACTACGTGTTCGGTATCGGAACCAATCCGCTGGCGGTTATCACCTCGGTGACCGACTTCTACAACGGCACGGCTGCCGAATTTCTGCAGAACTTCCCCAGCCGCGCCACCGAGCCGGTCGCCCTCTGGGGTCTGGGAATCTACGCTCAGGATGAGTGGCGGGCCAGCAAGAGCCTGAAACTCACCTTTGCGTTGCGTGCCGAACACAACTCCAGCCCCAACTGCAACCTGAATTGCGGCTCGTACCTCAACAGTCCTTTTGTCAACACCAGCACCGATCCCAACACTCCCTACAACCAGATGATCACGTCCAACCAGAGCACGCTGTTCCGGGGCACGGATACGATCAACTGGGCGCCCCGCTTTGGCTTTGCCTGGTCACCGGGCGGCAGCGACAAGACGGTCCTCCGCGGCGGCTTCGGCCTCTTCTACGACGCCTTCCCCGCCATCTTCGGCGATAACTCCATGCAGAACGTGCCTAACCTCATTCCGCAGGCTCTGTTTGGAGTGCAGTGGGCCGATCAAACCACCCCGACAGGCGCATGGCAGACGGCTGCCAACTCCGCGGCGGCTCTGCGTGCCGGATTCACCGGCGGCGGCTCATTCAACTCTTTAAGCGCTACCCTCCCCGGATTCAGCGCCCCCAACATCAATAGCTTTATCGGGACATTCCATACCCCGCGTTACCAGGAATGGAGCTTGCAACTCGAACAGCAACTGGACGACAAGAGCTCCTTTACCTTGGCCTACGTCGGCAACCATGGTCTGGACGAGCCCATCACCAACTATCCCAATGCCTACTCGGGTGGGGTTGGTGGGCTGGCGGTCAGTCCACTCAGCAATAACTACGCCACCGCTGCCGAGGTCTATTCGGGTGCGCGTTTCCAACTTCAACGGCTTGACCGCGGGCTACACGCGCCGTATGACCTACGGATTCACCGTGCAGGCCAGCTATACCTGGAGCCACTCCCTGGACGAAGTTTCCAACGGAGGAAATCTACCGTATAACGGCCTGACCAGCATCACTTACCAGATCAATCCTCTCTGCCTGGCGTGCAGCAACTACGGGAACGCGGACTACGATATCCGCAACTCGTTCAACGCCAGCGTGGTTTGGAACACCCCGTTCAAGTTCAGCAACAAGTATGCGAACGGCGCGTTCGGCGGCTGGACCCTGTCGCAGAACTTCTTTGCCCGCTCGGGATTGCCTTTGACCGTACTGGATGCCACCAGCGGCATCGGCAACTACAACGGCAACACTCCGTACTTCCCGACCGAGGTGATCGGCCCCGCACAAGGTGGCTGTAACCAATATGGACAGGGCTGCTTGTCCGCCAATGGCTTCAGCTACCGCAAACAATCTGACCGCATTCCCGAATCAGATCCGCAACCAGTTCCGTGGACCCGGATTCTTCGACTCGGATTTCACCATCAACAAGAACTTCAAGCTGACCGAGAGAATGGCGTTTGGTATCGGCGCGAACTTCTACAACGTGTTCAACCATCCGAACTTCGCCTCTCCGACTGACACCTGGACCGGAACCGGAACATCGAGCGGCACCTTCGGTCAGGTCTTCCAGACCACGGCTCCGCCGACCGGACCTTACGGCTCCTTCTTCAGCGGTCTGCCTTCGGGACGCATCATCCAGTTCCAGGGCAAGCTGGTGTTCTAACCAGTTCCAATCTGCTTCGCTTCGGCGGCCCGCAAGGGCCGCCTTTTTTTCGTCCCAATCCGGCCTTCCTTCCGACCGTCGTAGCAGGAAATATCTCAAAACCGTAACCGCCTTGTACCATAAACGGGATTTCCTCATACCACGATATGTGAAAAGTAGTAGTCTTGTAATCAAATTTCCTTTGCTGTTCCCCTCCATCTCCAACAATTTAAATAACTTGCAACAGCTTATCGATAAGCTTGAATTGGCATTTGCATTGCAGTTATTGGATACGAAAGATCGGCCAGACTTCGTCTGCAGGCTCTTGCTTCATGGGTGATCGGTTTAAGGCTCCATGATCGGCAACGGTAGGCGGACAGTGCAACGAAAAAGAGAAAGACCACTCTGAGGGGAGATATGACAGGAAAAAAACTGATGATCGGGATTCTTTCCCTACTGGTGATCGCCGCGGTGATGGCGCCCTCGTTGATGGCGCAATCGCTGGTGTCCGGCGACCTCACGGGTACGGTCACAGATCCAAGCGGCGCGGTCGTGTCGGGCGCTACGGTTACGCTGCAGAGCAGCTCTAACGGCGCAACGCGCAATACCACAACCGGTTCCAACGGAACTTACAGGTTCTCCCTGCTGTCGCCGGGCAGTTATCTGGTGACGGTGACGGCTTCGGGCTTCAGCAAGGCGCAGACGCAGACCAGCGTAAACATCGGCCAGGCTACGGTGGCTGATGTGAAGATGGCCGTAGGCGCCAGTTCGCAGACGGTAGAAGTGACCTCGGCTGCGCCCCTGGTGCAGGCCGATAATGCCGATCTCTCCACCAACTTCGGTTCGACTTCGATTCAGAACTCGCCCAACGGCGGCAATGACATCACCTATGTTGCCCAGACGGCGCCCGGCGTGGCAATGGCCGTGGGCGGCGGTTACGGTAACTTTACCAGCTACGGTCTTCCCGCCACTTCCAACCTGTTTACGGTGAATGGCGAGAACGACATGGATCCTTACCTGAACCTGAATAACTCGGGCGCCACCAACCTGACGCTAGGTAAGAACGATCTGCAGGAAGCCACGGTTATCAGCAACGCTTACTCGGGCCAGTACGGCCAGCAGGCAGGCGCGCAGATTAACTACGTCACCAAGTCAGGCACCAACCAATACCACGGAAACGCTGAGTACTGGTGGACCGGCCGCGAAATGAACGCCAATGACTGGTTCAATAACTTGAACCAGGCTCCTCGCCCGTTTGCCAACAATAACGAGTGGGCAGCGTCGTTCGGTGGACCGATCAAGAAGGATAAACTCTTCTTCTACGCCGACAACGAAGGTATTCGCTACATCGTGCCTTCGACCCAGCAGGTGTACTCGCCAACCCCCCAATATGTAAACGCCACTTTGGCTAACCTGGCTGCGGTTGATCCGGCCGCATTGCCGGTCTACCGCCAGTTGTTCAACTTCTATCAAACCGCTCCTGGTTATAGCGGGTCCACCGCGTTTGGTCCGGGAGACGGCGGATGCGGCATCCCGGGTTTTGCCCCAGGTGAGAATTGCTTCGGGCAATATCAGGCTTCTCCTGCCCTGCCGGGTACGGAGTGGCTGCTCGCAGGACGCGTCGACTACAACATGTCCGACAAGGATCACTTGTTCTGGCGGGTAAAGATGGACCACGGCACCCAAGCCACGGCCGCTGATCCCATCAACAACGCTTTCAGCGCTGCCAGCTATCAGCCTTCGTATGATGGACAAGGTCAGTGGAGCCACGTGTTCAGCCCCAATGCCACCAACCAGTTCATCTATGCCGGCAGCTACTACCGCGCAATTTTCGATCAGATCAACCCGTCGGTCTTCCCTTATTCGATTTACCCGAACGGAGTTAACCTGACCTCGGTGGGCGGCCTATCCTGGGACTTCCCCCAGGGACGCAACGTCACCCAGTACCAGTTCGTAGACGACTTCTCGTTGACCAAAGGCGTTCACGCCTTGAAATTCGGTGTGAACTATCGTCGTTACGACATCACCGATTACACGTTTGGAGTGCTTCAGATTCCCCGCATCCTGATCGACAACCTGGGGCCGGGCGGTCTGTATGACGGAATCTCGCAACAGTATCGTCAGGACTTCCCCACCCGTGGAACCCAACCGATCGCTCTCTGGGGTATGGGCATCTACGGACAAGACGAGTGGCGGGTAAGCAAGAGCCTGAAACTGACCCTGGCTCTCCGCTTCGAACACAACTCGAACCCAGTCTGCCAGTTGAACTGCGGCGCCATCGGTTTCAGCAGCTTCCAGAACATGCTTAACGCCGGGCTGTTGAATGCGGACGGTACCACTCCCTACAACCAGATCATTGACAACGGCCGTCACCAGATCTACCAGGGAACGGACACCATCAACACCTCGCCCCGCTTCGGCTTTGCCTGGTCGCCGGGTGGCAGCGATAAAACCGTGGTTCGCGGCGGCTTCGGTATCTTCTATGATGCTCTGCCGGCCTTCGTGGTCGATTCGTACATCAAGAACATGCCGCAAAGCGTCGACGAACGTCCCGCTGGACAATCTTGGGCTGATCCGGCTACAGCGTCGATCGCAGCCAATTGCGCTGCGGCCATCCAGACCGGATTCAACAGCGGCGTCTCCTGGAACGGTACCAACCCGGTTAACGTAGTAAACGGATTTCCTTGCCGCCGGCCCGCTTTCAACAACGAATCGGGTACGCTGCACACCCCGTATTACGAACAGTGGAGCTTGGGTATTCAGCAAGCCATTGGCGATAAGAGCTCGTTGGCATTGGGATACGTCGGCAACCACGGCGTTCACATCCCGATTCTGAATGAGGGACTGAACGCTTACGATGAATCCTATTGCAACTCCCCAACCGGAGCTTGCTTCGGGGGCGCGCTCCCGCAGTCGCCCGCTACCGGGTCCTTTGGCGTTTTCCAGCAGTACCAGAGTTCCGGTATCTCCAACTACAACGGATTGACGGCTACCTTCAGCCAGCGCGTGACCTACGGTTTCACCGTCCAAGCCAACTACACTTGGGCTCATACCATGGATGAAACCTCCAACGGCGGCACCACGCTGGTTTACAACGGCAACACGTCCATCCAGTACCAGATCAATCCCAACTGTCTGCGTTGCCAGAACTATGGCAACTCGGACTACGATATTCGCAGTTACTTCAGCGCCAGCTACGTTTGGCAGACCCCGTTCAAGTTCAGCAACAAGTTCGTGAACGGTGCGTTTGGCGGATGGACGTTGTCGCAGAACTTCTTCGCTCGCACTGGCCTGCCCTACACATTGCAAGATGGCTACGATGCGGTCGGCAACTACGGGCCCACCAGCCCGGTGCTGCAGGTCAACCAATACGTCAACAACGGTTGCAGCAACGGCCTCAGCCAGTGCGTGCCGCAGGCTCTTATTAACAATGGCAACGCTGTGAACCCCATCTACGGGATTCCCGGAGCATTCGGAACACCACTGTCGGGCTTCCCCAATCAGCGCCGCAACATGTATCGTGGTCCTGGGTTCTTCGACTCCGACTTCACCATCAACAAGAACTTCAAGTTGACGGAGAGGTTCGCATTCGGTATCGGGGCTAACTTCTACAACATCTTCAACCACCCGAACTTTGCCAGCCCGGACAACTTTGCCGGAGACAGCACGTTCGGCAACATTACCGGTACGACGGCGCCTCCGACCGGGCCGTACGGATCGTTCTTTGCTGGTTCGCCTTCGGGACGCATCATCCAGTTCCAGGGCAAGTTGGTGTTCTAGTCGATTCCTTGATTTTCTTGGGCGGCTCCTTTCGGGGCCGCCTTTTTTTTGTGCCGGCGGTTGCCGGCGTCGGAAAAAGCTGTCTTCTCGCTCACCACCGTGACCAATGTCGATCTGTTAGAGTTATTCGAGTGCTCAGGTCTGGTGCCGGAATCGGTCGAAAGTTAAGTGCCGACAACGGTCAACCGGCCGCTGACAACTGTTCGAGGTCATAATGCCCAACCCTACTCAGCCAGCAATTCAATTGACCAATACGCCTGATTACCGCGAGAGCTATGCCAATAGCGTGCAGGTGCGGGTGAACGTTTGGGACTTCTTTCTGATCTTTGGCACTCTGCAACAGCAGGACGAAACCCGGGTGGACGTACACAATTTCCAGGGAATCTATCTGAGTCCGCAACAGGCCAAGGCCCTGCACACCATCCTGCAACAAAACCTGGTCAACTACGAGAACACCTTCGGCGAGATCAAACTCGATCCGCGTATGGGACCTGGGGCTGGTCCCATCCATTAGCAGCGATGGGCGGCGATGCTCCGCCGCGGCGGGAACGCACGCCGCCCGGCCCTTCAAGCTTGCCATCCCCAGATCAAGCCGGAGGGGCAATGGCGGATTGGCGATCGTGCCTGTCCGCTTTTGCGCTCATCTTCAGCTTTCTGTTCGTAACCCACGCCTTCCTGCTTCGCCTGCCTTACTTTTGGGATGAAGCGGGATACTTTATTCCGGCTGCACGTGACCTGCTGCTTACCGGATCTCTGATTCCTCACACCACGCTCTCCAACGCGCATCCGCCTCTGGTGATGCTGTGGCTGGCCTTCTGGTGGAAGTTCAGCGCCTTCACGCCGGCGGTGACGCGCACCGCCATGCTATTAGTTGCGGCCTTCGCGTTAGCCGGCTTGTGGCGATTAGCCCGCGACCTAACCAACCCAACCGTCGCCGCGGCAACCGTGCTTTGTACCGCGTTGTACCCCGTATTCTTTGCCCAGAGCTCGCTGGCCCATCTCGACATGATGGCAGCCGCTCTGACATTGTGGGGCCTGGCGACGTACGTCGAACGCCGCCCGGTGGCGACCATCGTATTTTTTGCGCTGGCACCGCTGGCCAAGGAGACGGCCATTGTCACGCCCTTGGCACTGCTGCTGTGGGAGTTATCCTGTCCCTGGCTGAAAGGTGTTCGACTGCCCCAAGGCGAGTCACTCTGCCTGGATCGCCGCAGCCGGTGGCAAACGTCTTCGTTCCTGCTCTGTCTGGCGCCGCTGTTATTGTGGTTCGAATATCACCATCACCGCACCGGCTTCTACCTCGGCAATCCGGAATACCTGCGCTACAACCTGCAAGCCACCCTGAACCCGTTGCGGATCGTTCTCGCCCTTCTGATCCGGGTCTGGCACGTGTTCGGATATCTGAATTTGTTCCTACTTGTCTTCGGGGCGTGCTACGCGATGACCCAGGCTCCTCTGCCAGAAAACGATGGCAGGCTGCGGTCGCGAATTCCGGTGAACGTGCAACTGGTATTTGCCGTAGTGCTGATTGCCAACGTGGTGGCCGAGTCCGTGCTGGGCGGAGCCGTACTGGCTCGCTACATGCTTCCGGTTGTCCCCTTGGTGATATTGGTGTGCGTCTCTACCCTGCGACGGCGCATTCGCCACTGGACCTGGTGGATTGCTTTCACCTGCGCGGCATTTGTGGTGCAGTTATTTGTCCCTCCTCCCTACCGCATTGCTCCCGAAGATACCCTGCTCTATCGCGACTATGTAATCCTGCACAAGCTGGCGGCAGACGAACTCTCCTCGCGATATCCGAATGCGCGGATTCTCACTGCGTGGCCGGCGTCGGACGAACTCACTCGCCCATTCCTGGGATATGTCAGGCAGCCGCTGACCGTCGTGCGCATCGAAAACTTTTCTCCGCGGGAGATAGAGCGCGCCTCGCAAGCGACCGACCAATTCGATGTCGCATTTCTCTTTACCACGAAGTGGGAGCCGCCGCACCCGCTGTTCCAGGCCCTGGCCTTTGGAAAGCCGCTCCAGGAGCGCTTCTTCGACTATCACCAGGATCTATTTCCGTCCCTGGCAGCCCATATCCTGGGTGGAAGGTTGGTACGTTACCTTAACTGGAACAACGAATGGGTTGCGATTGTTCCCATCGAAAAGATTGAGAATGCATCGCGGTATAAGGTTCCCTGGCTACGGCTACGTAGAACGGGTTACGGTAGCGCAAGTGTGATTGGGTTCGTGCGGCGATTTTTGGCAAGCACCTATCTTCTCCCCACCCATCTACACTCTCATGCGTCCAACCCTTAGTAAGCAACTCCTACCCCTAAATCGGCAACCAAACCTTCGACCTACAATTCTGGGAGCAGACTCATGTCAGAAAAAAAGCTTGAGGGATACCGCGTAGCTATTCTCGCAACCGATTACTTTGAAGAGCCCGAACTCATAGAACCGCGTAAGGTGCTGCAGGAAGCCGGGGCCCAAACCGTGGTGATTGCGCCGAAGTCAGGCGAGATTCAGGCCGTACGGCACGACATCAACCCGACCCAAAAAGTGAAAGTCGACCTTACCTTAGACCACGCCCGGCCGGGCGAGTTTGACGCCGTCCTTCTGCCTGGGGGAGCGCTGAATGCCGATGCGCTGCGCATGGAAAAGAAAGCGCAGGAGTTTGTGCGGCAAATGGATCAGCAGGGCAAACCGATCGCAGTGATTTGTCATGGCCCCTGGCTGCTGATATCGGCGGGACTGGTAAAGGGCCGCCACATGACCAGCTACAAGACGCTTCAGGACGACCTGAAGAACGCCGGTGCGAACTGGTCGGATGGGGCCGCGGTGCGCGATCGCAACTGGGTAAGCAGCCGCCAGCCTGACGATATTCCGCAGTTCAACAAAAACATGCTCGAACTATTCTCGGAGATGCGGCAGAAACTGCACAAAGCCGCATAGTCACCGCCAGTACCGAACCATGGGAGCGCGCTTACGACTTTGCGAAGCGCGCTCTTGCTTTGCGCCACAGTTTCTGACCGTTCCGCATTTCCCGAAGCCCGGCGCTATCATAGGTGGGAGAGCTGATCGTTTGGAATCGACTCCGCCCACCACCGGGATGGCCTTCCGCATCCGCGGCTATCGCGCCGCCGATTTCGACCGTCTCTGGCAAATCGATCAGCTGTGCTTTCCGCCGGGAATTGCCTACACGCAAATGGAGTTGAGCGGCTTCATCACCCGGCGCAATGCCATCACCCTGGTAGGCGAGTTGCAAAGTCCGTCCTCGGGGCCGATCGCCGGCTTTGTGGTCGCCCATCCCCAACGCGGGAAATACGGGCGCATTCTGACCTTGGACATCCTGCCCGAGGCTCGCCGGGTTGGCCTTGCCACCGGCCTGATGATGGAATGCGAACAGCGGCTAAGAGAGCTAGGCTGTGTTGACGTCTATCTGGAGACCGCGGTCGATAATGAGCCGGCTCTGCAGCTCTATCGGAAGCTCGGATACGAAGTTATTCGTACTTTGCCCGAGTATTACTCCAGCCACAGGCTGGACGCCTTTCAGATGGGGAAACGGCTGTAAGGCTTTGCCGGGCGCGTGCTAAAATCGCGCTTCTCCGCGCTCGCTTTCTTGCGCAATCATGGCCACATCTGCCTCCAAAGTTTCGCAACCGCCTCTCCGGGTTGCCGTCGACACCGGCGGCACCTTTACCGACTGTGTCTGGATGGAACGCGGCCGGCTGCGCATGACCAAGGTCTTTTCCACGCCAGGCGATCCGTCACAAGCCATCGCCGAGGCATTAGCAGCGATCGATGTTTCGGCCGGAATCGTGCTGCTGCACGGAACCACTGTCGGCACTAACACGCTACTGCAACGCACCGGCGCGAAGGTAGCGTTCGTCACCACCGCGGGTTTTGAAGACACGATCGAAATCGGACGGCAAAATCGGCCAAAGCTTTACAACCTGACGTTCCAGCGCGTGCCGCCTCTGGTCGAGCGCGGCATGCGATTCGGTATCGCGGAGCGGGTCGATAGCAACGGCAGCCTGTTGCAGCGGCCATCGCCGGAGGATCTGCGCGTGCTCGCACGCGACGTTCATGCCAGCGGCGCCGAAGCCATCGCAGTTTCCACGCTATTCTCCTTTGCCAATGCGCAGAACGAACGCGCCATCGGCCGCGTGCTGGAAGAACTGGGACTGCCCTTGTCGCTGTCGCACATCATTCTGCCCGAGTTTCGCGAGTACGAACGGGCCAGCACAGTGGTGGTCAACGCCTACCTGCAACCGGTCATGCAAACGCTATCTGCACCGTCTGGACGCGCGCCTGCACCGCGACTTGGCGAAGACCAAATCACAAGTGTTCGTCATGCAGTCGAGCGGAGGGATCACGTCTCTGGAGTCGGCGGCGCAACAACCGGTGAGGACGGTGCTTTCCGGTCCGGCGGGCGGAGTGGTGGGAGCCGTTGCCGTGGCCCGGCGCAGCGGATTCGAGCGCGTGATTACTTTTGACATGGGAGGAACTTCGACTGACGTTGCGCTGGTTGTCGGTGAACCCAATCCAAGTAACGAGGCCGAGGTCGCCGGATTTCCGGTGCGCGTGCCCATGCTCGACATTCACACCGTGGGGGCCGGTGGAGGCTCGCTCGTCCGTTTCGACGCCGGCGGTGCTTTACGTGTAGGGCCGGAGTCGGCCGGAGCCGATCCCGGTCCCATCTGTTATGGACGAGGCATGCAGCCTACCGCGACCGACGCGAATCTGCTGTTGGGACGTTTGCAGCCAGACAAGTTTTTGGGCGGATCCTTCCGATTGGATCTCCAGCGCACCCGCGCGCTCACTTCGGAATGGCTTAAGCAACAAGGATACCGGATGGCGCTGGAGCAATTTGCTGAAGGCGTGATCCGCGTGGTGAATGCCAACATGGAGCGCGCTCTTCGCGTGGTATCGATTGAGCGCGGACACGATCCGCGGGACTTTACTCTGGTAGCTTTCGGAGGCGCGGGCGGACTGCACGCCTGCGAGTTGGCCAAAGCTCTGGGTATTCCGCGGATCATCGTTCCCGCCATGCCCGGAGCGTTGTCGGCCTATGGCATTCTGGCCAGCGATCTGGTGAAGGATTATTCGCGCACCCTGGTGTTGAGTCTGCGCTCCAAGTCACCAGCGGCGAATATTGGCAAACAACTGCAAGCGTTGGAAAACCGCGCCCAGCAAGAGTTTCGAGCCGAAGGCTGGACCGGCAAGATCCACTTTGAACGCAGTGCCGATCTGCGCTATCGCGGTCAGGGTTTCGAACTCAACGTGCGCTTCTCGCCGGCGCTGGTTAAGGAGTTTCATATTGCGCACCAGACTCGTTATGGCTACAGCCATCCCGAGCGGGAAGTTGAGTTGGTTACGTTGCGATTGCGCGCCAGGATGAAAACTCCTCGAACTCCAATAAGAAGCCTTACGGGATTGAAGAACGCGGCCGTAAAGCCGGAAAAGCGTGCAGTGTGGTTTGATAGGAAATCGCTGCCTACGTTTATTTACGACCGTACAGCTTTGCACCCTGGTAGGAAACTAACGGGACCGGCAGTCATCATGGAATACAGTGGGACTACGGTAGTCCCTCCCGGAATAACCTTTTCTGTCGATAGAGTCGGCAATCTGCTACTGGATCTTGCGGCCCCCAAAAAGAAAGGCGCCCGGTAAGGCGCCTCGCCAGGCAACTACAAGAATCATCTAAGCTACGTTGCGGTTACGCTCATCCTTCTTCTGCTCGTCCTCGATCTTCTTTTCTTCATGTTGGCGCTTCGCGTCATCGCTGGCATCGCGAGCGGCATCCTTCATCTTGCCCCAGGCATTCTCGGCCTTACCCTTGACCTGCTGGGCCGCGCCTTCCACCTGGGTTCCCGTGTCACCTGTCCACTCACCAACCTGGCGCTTCGCGCGTCCGGCAGCATCGTCCAGCTTACCCTTCACTCGGTCCTTATCCATGATTAGCCTCCCTTGGCTTAGTAATTGTAAGAAAATTTCGAGAAGGCGCCAGTTACGACGCCTTTCTTGCAATAGTCTCCGCGCACTGGTTAGTGCGAGACTAGACTGCGGTTCTGCGGCCGGAGATGAGTTGGAAAATCAGGGCTACCACCGCCAGCACCAATAGAATGTGAATGAATCCGCCGAACGTATAGCTGGTAACAACGCCCAGCAACCACAGCACCAGCAGGATTACAAAAATTGTCCAAAGCATCGCGTCACCCCTTAAACTTATTTTCCCTCGCCCGCACTATCGAGCTACAAGATTGGAGGCCAATCCTGCCCTTATGGTTGTTTTGACTAAGGTCATAGCCTAGCGATATTGGCGGAGAAATTGGTAAGTGACGGGCAACCCCATGAAGTATCGGACTCTCGTCTGTTATGCTCGGCACATCGCTATGAAAGTTGCTATCCAGGGAGAACTCGGCTCTTTCAGCCACGAGGCTGCAGGCAAGATGCTTGCCCCCGCGACTGTGATCGCTTGTGCACGCTCGGCGGAAGTCTTTGACCGGGTAGAGAACGGCTCGGTTCAGGCCGCCGTAATTCCCATCGAGAATTCTCTAGCCGGATCGGTGGCTGAACACTTTGACCTGCTGCTCGCGCGTCAGGTATTTATCCACGCCGAACTGCACCTGCGAATTCGCCATAACCTGATCGCGCCTCCGGGAGTTTCCCTGAAGCAGATCCGCCGAGTTTTTTCCCATCCAGTAGCTCTCGATCAGTGCCGCAACTTTTTTCGCACTAATCCCGGCGTTCAAGCCGTTCCTTTCTACGACACCGCTGGCGGCGTGCGACACATCGTGGCTGAAGGTTTGTCCGACGCGGCCGCTATCGCACCCAAACGCGCAGCCAAGCAATACGGCGGACGCATCTTGCTGGAGGGAATTGAAGACGACCAGCAGAATTACACCCGCTTTCTGCTGATCAATCGATCGCAGAAGATTGGTCGGGGATCGAACAAGACATCGATCGGCTTCGCCCTGAAGAACGAGCCGGGAATGCTCTTCAAAGCGCTCAGCGTCTTCGCGCTGCGCGACATCAGCCTGAGCCGGATTGAATCCCGCCCCTTGCGCGGCCATCCCTGGGAGTACGTTTTCTTTGCGGACATCTTGCGCGGAGATGACCAGCCAGCGCGCAACGCCCTGCGCCATCTGGGTGAGATAGCAGAATTCGTGAAGGTATTGGGAATTTATCCTGCTGCCAAAGCTCGCTGAATCCGGTAGGTAAGGAAGAACTATTGTTCCGCGGCAGCGGTGTCGCGCCGGGCTTTCACCCGGCTGGCGTGTTCGGCAGCCGAGAGGTAAGCGCCTCCCAACAACAACATGCCACTCCAGAATGACCAGAAAATCAGGGTCACCGAAACCGAAAACGGCCCGTAAACTTCCTGAAAATTAAGCCATGGTAGCACCAGGATGTAGAGATATTTCGCTGCCTCCGACACGATGCCGGTAATCACGGCCGCGGGTAAAACCGCCAGCACCGGCACCTTTCCATTCGGCAGCAGCCAATAGATGAGGAAGTAGATCGCGATGGTTGCCACAATAGCCGACGCTTTCATGACCACAAACCCTAGTCCTTGAAACACGAAATTATCGTCGCCAATCATCAGCCCCAGGACGCGCAGATTACGGGCAGTCAACGCGATCGAGAGCATTGCCAAGCTGCCACATGCCATTGCCAGGCCGAGCGAGACGATAAGGTTCATCAGGTAAGAGCGGTTCTTTTTGAAGCCCCAAATACTGTTAAGCGCGACCTCCAGCGGCAGAAAAATTCCCGTGGAAGTGATCAGCAACATGATGAATGACAGCACCTGCCCGCGACCCCGAACGCTGGCCAGAAACTGCAGATTGCGAATCACGAAATCTTTGTTGCTGGGCAAGTAATCGCGCAACAGCTCCAGCACTACGTTGTACATGGCGGGCGAATGGAAGACGCGACGTTCGACCGTCAGCAGCAGCACAATAAACGGGAAGAACGACAGGATGGAATTGGCCGCCACGGAAAATGCGTAGGTGTGGACTTCGGTCTGCATCAGGTAGCGCAGAGTCGACCAGCCGTGGCGCCGCAGGCGATGCGAGAGGCTGTAGGTTTCCGGCAGATGCTGAAACATCTCGTGCCGGTCATCCTCCTCCAAAAGCCGCTTGGCCGCTGTGCCCGGCCTTAGCGGAGTGGCATGTAACTCTGTAGTTCCATGGGGCTTAAGAGGCGAAGCGACGCCGATGGTCGAAGATCCCGTCAAGCTGGCCGGGGAACGATTCGGAAGCTTGCCGCCGGACATGCCAGAGTTACTGCTCATCACTTTTCAATCGTAGCAGAGTGTGCCGCGGGGTTGCGGCCAAGTGCTCGCGCTCCGAAACAGGATGGCTCGTTTCACACTGGGAATGGCGGGAAGTTACTGTGCAGGAAACACTTGCCAAAAGGCGAAGTTCCTGTAATTATCTTGTGCTCCCCCTTCCAAGGGCGAAGGAGGAGTTTTCGGTTTCTCCGAAACGCGGATTTGGGTTGATGTTTCTGTCAGCAGTCAGATTTCACGCAGTGCACGGGCTCCCGGGACCTGAACGGAGCGGACGGTAGTAGTCCGCCACCTCATGTTCCAGGGCCTTTTTCCATTGCAGGAAAAGCTGCGAACTGAGCCGCAACCCTTGTTTCCCGGCAACGTCGAGACGTCTTCCAGGCCTCTCCGCTACCGCCTCAGTCTGGCGCGAAACAGCGCAGCCTGGGTTCTGGTTTCGGGTTTGAATTGGAACGTCCGCGAAGCAGGGGTATTTCAAGATACAGAGTTGAAAGGAGCGGGTTGTGAGAGAGAAAGGTACAGTCAAGTGGTTCAATGGAGCCAAAGGTTACGGGTTCATTCAGAGGTCCACGGGTGAGGACGTTTTCGTGCATTTTTCAGCTATCCAGGAAAACGGCTACCGCAGCTTAAACGAGGGCGAAACCGTAGAGTTCGACCTAACCAAAGGACCAAAAGGCTTCCAGGCCGCTAACGTGGTGCGGGTTTAAGATCTCTCCGCCACGCGGAAGCTTGGGCCATCTGCATTGCTGAAGACCTAAGCTTTCGGGTTGCGGCCAAGACCACTGAACCCTCCCGTTCGGGAGGGTTCTCTCCTACTGGTGGATCCTTAGCGCAACCATCAAGCGCTCACCGCCTGGTGCGCATGGCAGCTTTCCGCCAGCGCCGAGAGTTGCTTGACGGCGCGGTCGACTGATTGCTGCGCCACGTCGGGACCAAAGGCCTGCTTGTCGGCCTCGATCACGGTGACGTTTTTCAATCCGACAAATCCCAACATGTGACGCAGATAGGGCACTTGGAAGTCAGCCGCGGACGCCGGCGTTCCTGCGCCGTACGCACCTCCGCGAGACACAATGGCCAGCACCTGCTTGCCCTCGGGAATCAAACCCTGCGGCCCCTTCTCGGTATAGCTGAACGTTTTGCCGGCTCGCGTGATCAGATCGATCCAGGCCTTGAACGTCGCGGGAATCGAGAAGTTGTGCATGGGCACGCCGAGCACAATCACATCGGCCGCCACCAACTCTTCAATCAGCGTGTCGGAGAGGGCCAGCGCCTGCTTGTGTTCCGGCGTGCGATCGGCTGCCGGCGTGGCGGAGGCCTGAATCCAGGACTCGGTCAGGAAGGGAAGCGGTTGCGCGAGCAGGTCACGTTCGACGACCCGGCCGCCGGGATTGCGAGCCATCCATTCCTCGGCGACGTGCCGGGTTAGCCGCCGCGAGACGGAATTGCTGCGCGGACTGGAATTGACGATCAGCAGGGTACTCATAGTCTTAACCTCTAGGGCCATCAGCCCTCATCAAAATCTTGTGTCACAACTCATATAGTATGTGTTGCAACACGTATACTGATGCGAGCCTGCCTTCCTGGGATTCAACTTGCTGGAAAAGAATTACAGGATCTGGATTGGCCCGGCGAATCGCCGGCAGGGTGCCTAAGCGGAGGGCGTACCCGCTTCAGGGTTGGCTTCCGAGTCCGCATCCGGCTCAAGGATCAGACCGCAAAGCCGGCTCAACTCGCGGCAGTCCTGGTCGCTCAGCCGGCGCAGGATGTTTGCGGTGTGAGCCTCAATTTGCGGCCGCATCTTCTCCAGCAGCCTCAACCCCTTAGCGGTGATGCCGGTCACCGCCTGGCGCTGGTCGTGGTTTCCGCGAGAGCGTTTCACCAGTCCGCGGGCTTGCAGACGATCGACCAAACGGGTGATGTCGGAAGCCCGATCTACCATGCGGCAACCGATTTCGTTGCGCGCGTGGCCTTCCGGGTGGACGCCACGGAGGATGCGCAGCACGTTGTACTGCGGGCGCGTGATGCCGTACTCCTCGCAGATCCTGTCCATTAGATCGTTCAAGGTATTCGCCGCCACGATGACGCTCAGCAGGGCTTCCTGGGCGGCACTGGAGAACTGCGGCTGCTTTAAGCGGCGGCTGAGGGCCTCAGTCATGACTGTCCTTTATAGCCAGAAACCGGGTGCTTGTCACGGGAGACGAGGGAACGCTGCCGAATGAGGCAGTGGAAAAAACGAAATGCCTGACCAGAAAAAAGCCTTCCCGTCCCGAGACAGGAAGGCTACGATGCCCAGGGGAGCGTATCCGCCCGAGCTGGGGTGCGGTGGGCATCAGTCGTGATGGCGGGGAGGGGGAATCTCGCGCCTCACGAAGAACTGGAGTTGCCGGACGTCATCGCGGTTAGCGGGGCACTCACCTGTCTTCCGCTAATGACGTCCGGCTGTAGGCTGTCTTCTGTTGCTCCGGCTGCCGCCGAAGGTTACTTCACTGCTCGCTTGCTTCGCGTCCCTGAATAGTGCAATAGACGGGCCAGTCCCGAAATTGTAAGTTGGCGAGGGTTTGCCGCTTCCCAAGTCGGGGGCGCAAATGTAATTCCTACCCGCACCGGGAAACTCTGCACCCATAGATGTTGGCCACGAGCACTCAGTCGCTTGTCGAGAAATTGCGGTTCAGCCGCTGCACCGCCCAGCGGGCGTGGCTGGCAACCACGATGTCTTCATCGCTGCTGAGTTGCTGAAGAATCGGCAGGAAGCTCTGGTTTCCGCTGTTACCAATTGCGATCGCCACGTTGCGGCGCAGGCCGTTGAATCCTGCTCGCTTAACCGGTGAGCCACGAAAGATTTCGCGGAACTGCTCGACAGTGAGTCGTGCCAGCCACTCGAGATCGGGATTGACTAACCGCGGGCGCGGCTGGAACTCGGGCATAGTTGTAGTCGGCGCCGACTGGTTCCACGGGCAGACATCCTGGCAGATGTCGCAGCCGAACACTTGCCGCCCGATGCCGGCGCGAAGCTCTTCTGGAATCGAGCCGCGCAACTCGATGGTGAGATACGAAATGCAGCGGGTCGCGTCAAGCTCGTAAGGAGCAGGGAAGGCGTTCGTCGGGCAGGCATCGAGACAACGGGTGCAGGAGCCGCAACGATCGGGCGGCGGCAGATCGGGCGCCAGCTCCAAGGAAGTCAGCATCACGCCCAGAAACAGCCACGAGCCCAGCTTTTCATTCAGGATGCAAGTATTCTTGCCGATCCAGCCGATACCCGCATACTTGGCGAAGATGCGCTCGATGATGGGGCCGGTGTCGACATAGCACCAGGTCCGAGGAGCGGGAATTTGCTGTTGCTCGCAAAGAGATACCAGGCGTGCTTCCAGTGCGCGAAGCTTTTCCAATAGCACATCGTGATAGTCGCGTTGCGACCAGGCGTAGCGCGAGATCCATCCCTGCTTCGAAGACCCGGCGTGCGTGGAAAAGGGCTGATCGGTGTTGTAGTTGAGCGCGCAGACCGCCACCGAGTGCGCCCAGGGAGCAGCATTGGCCAACGATGCGCGCTTGAGTTCGCCGGCTTCAGTGCGAGCATCGAGGTACTTCATCTCGCCGGCGCGCCCCTCGGCAATCCACGCGGGGAAGAAGCGGTGCTCCGGGGTGTCGGCGACACCGGCGACGCCGGCAAGATCAAAGCCAACCTCGAGGGCCAGGCGCTTCAGATCGTCCTTCAGATTGGGAATAGCTGCCACAGGTAAGGCTCGCGCCGATTATAGGAGCTAAGCCCAAATCCTGGTAGAGTGTCGCTCGGCACGACTAAAGAGTCTGCGTGCGAACCAAATTCTTGGCTTGCGAGTGGAATATATCAGCCGAAAATCCCGTCCGTAAGGACGACTCAGTTTAGCCGAGGACGGAGCCGCAGGCATAGTCCTGGGTCAGGTGGAAAGCTAATCTGAGTCCTGTAGGGACGACAGAGGTTCTTACGCATACACTAAAGTCGTGCCCTGACACATCCCAACAAATAATTTATGAGATGGCTTGGCTTTGTTGATGCCGCCCCTGCAAGGGGCTTGCTGGTTTGATTCAATTACCACCCAGGACTGCGCCCGCCTGCGGCGGCCTGGGTCCTGGGCTAAACTGAGTCGTCCCGCAGAGGCGGGACGGGGTTGTCGCCGGCATGAAATATATGACGAACCAGGCATCATGAAAGGATGTGAACAGAGCCGATGGTCGCTAGTTGCTAGAACCTATCTCATAAATCGTTTCGTATCAGGGCACGGCTTCAGCCGTGCCATAGGGAGTCAAATACAACCTGGGCTTCAGCCCCTGAGAGCAGGTCTTGCAGGGGCTAAAGCCCCGATCTTTTTTTGCACCGCGTTCGGCACGACTAAAGTCGCGCCCTGATACAACCCAAATGATTATGAGATTGCTTTAGTTGCTTCCTTATATCCCCAGCTTCTTCACTTCCTCGTTGTAATACTTGCGGTAGAGGATATCCCACTCCTGGGAGCCTTCCAGGATGGTGCGGCGCTGGCTTTCGATCTTCTGCCGGGCGGCAGCGTCGATCTTGGCCTCTTGCGTCATCAGATTTTCCAGCACGCGCCGGACTTCCAGCCGGATCGTATTGCGGTCCTCCACGAAGTCAACGCTTTCCAGTTCGGCGAGACTGTCAGCCACGGCGTGCGCCAGCTTGTTGATCTTCTCGCGGCTGATTCTCATAGCACCGCCTTATACTTGCGGACCAGCTCATTCTTGATCTTCTTGAACATCTCCTGGTAATTGGCGCCGCTGCGCTGCATCTCGTCGGCGTAAGTGTCGAGAATGATGCGGACTTCGTCGTTGATGCGGTCTTCCAACGTCAGCTCGTCCAGCAGCGCCGCGTTGATGCGATCTTTCACCGCCGCCTTGTCCGCGGTTTCGATGAATTCGCCCTCAATCAGCTTGTTGGTGACTTCGCGGGCCAGATAGCCCACATATTCTTTGGAGAAGAGCATGTCTTGTTCGGATCAGTCCAGGGAAACACATAGTCTAACATGAGTGTTGCATTTCGTTGGCGTGCGCGAGACACGGGCCGCTGGGTCATTTACCTCGTCCGCGTCGTGTCAGCCTGCCCACTTGGGAGTATGATGATTTTCTCTGCTGGCGAAATTTGCCGCGCAGTCCGCAAGAGACTTTTATGCCAGACGACTTATCGACCCTGAAAGACGACATGAATGCCTTCATTCTGGGGCACGGCTTGAGCCGCTTCCAGGGCTACGTCACCGAAGAAGTTCATAGCGTCATGTGGGATCCGCGGGACAATCCCGAAAGCTGGAAGGACTTCGTCGAGCTGGCCAAGAAAGCGGGCGCGCAGTTCCTGTCGATGGACGAAGAAGTGCTCCAGCGCGACGAACTCGACTACCTCATTCAGCGGCTGCAGCACGCCAGCTATCCCAGCGATGAAGACCTGGAAGAGGCACGCTGGCTGCGCAACTACGTGGGCAAGACGGGATTCATCCAGTTGGGATGGCCGCACCAGGGCATCATGTTTCTCTTCGAAGCCACCACCGAATGGTACGAGCGCTATCAGCACTTGCTCGATCTGGTCGAGGATTTCGGGACGCTGGCGATCGATGACGGCGATCAGGACGACGAACACTGAACCACCCAGAAGACGCAAAGGCGGCGGCTTCCGGGCATCCCGGTTGCGGCGCGAAGAGACTTGCCGGATGAATGATGAACCGCTAAGAAGTTGCGTGGTGAGTAGTAAATAGTGCGCTGGGTCCTTCGCCATGCCGAACCGGAACTGGTGCAGCGCCTCGCGCTGGAATTGGCGCTGCCCCCTTCCGTGGCCCGCCTGCTGGCGGTGCGCGGCATCCAGACTTCCGAAGAGGCGCATAAGTTTCTTTCTCCTTCGCTGCAAGATCTGCACTCTCCCTACTTGATGACCGGCCTTCGCGCTGCCGTGGAGCGACTGCGCGCCGCCATCGAGCGCGGCGAGACTGTGCTCATCTATGGCGACTACGACGTCGACGGCACCACCGCTATCGTCATCCTCAAAACCGCGCTGGAGATTTGCGGCGGCAAAGTCGACTACCACGTGCCGCACCGCATTCGCGAAGGCTACGGCATGCGCGATGAAGTCATCGAGCAGGCCGCCGATCGCGGCATTCGCCTGATCATCAGCGTGGATACCGGCATCCGAGCATTCGCCGCTGCGGAGACAGCCGAGCGGCGCGGCATCGACCTCATCGTTACCGATCATCATTTGCCGCAAGCCGAAGGTGTGCCCAAAGCGCTGGCCGTGGTTAATCCCAACCAGCACGGCTGCGAGTACCCATGCAAGTCGCTGTGCGGCGCTGGCGTCGCGTTCAAGATTGCACAAGCGCTGCTGGTCGAGAGCGGACGCGAGCGGCTTCTGCCATCGTTCCTCAAGATGGTGGCCATCGCGACCATTGCCGACGCGGTGCCGCTGATGGGCGAGAATCGCGTCTTCGCCAAACTTGGACTCGAGGGATTACGCAAGCCGGTGAATGCCGGACTACGCGCGCTGCTGGCCAACTGCGATCTTGACGGCTCGCGACCGCTGAGCGCCAGCGACATTGCCTTTCGCGTCGCCCCGCGTTTGAATGCTGCCGGCCGCATGGACATCGCCGAACGCGTCATTCAGTTGTTCACCGAGAAGGATGCCGGCAAAGCCGCTGAGATGGCCATGCAGCTGAATGAGCTGAACGGCAACCGCCAGCAGGAAGAGCAGCGCATTCTGGAGGAGATCAAACAGACGATCGAATCGACACCTGGGATGAAGGACGCGTACTGCCTGGTGGTGGACGGCGACAACTGGCATCGCGGCGTCATCGGAATCTGCGCCACCCGCATCGTGGAACGTTATTGCCGGCCGACGCTGATCTTCTCTCGCGAAGACGGCGAGGCGCACGGCTCAGGCCGGTCGATCAGCGCCTTTCATTTACTGGAGGCGCTGGAGTCGTGTCCGGAGCTGTTTACCCGCTTCGGCGGCCACTCCCACGCTGTGGGATGCGCGCTTCCGGTCGACCGCATTGCGGAGTTGCGTTCGCGCCTGGATGCCTATGCCCGCCAACGGCTGACGCTCGATGATTTTGTCCCCGTGCTGGAATACGATGCCGAGGTCGCGCTGGACGCCATCCAGCATGATTTCTGGCTGGCATTGCAGAAGCTGGAGCCCTTTGGCGTGGGCAATCCGGTGCCGGTGTTTGTGGCCCGCGGCGCGAAACTGGTGCAACCGGCTCGCGTGCTGAAAGAGAAGCATCTCAAGCTGCGCGCGGTCACAGCCGATCCGCAGGCGAATGGCAGCCGCTTTCAGCGGGCTCAGGATGTTCTGGGCTGGCGCATGGCGGAGCGCGCGGCGCAGAGATCCCCTGCTGGCGGGCGACATCCTCGACCTGGCCTTCACCGTCGACTACAACCAGCATCCCGAGTTCGGCGGCGTCCAACTGAACCTGACTGACTTCGCGCGAGTCGCTCCGGTGGCGGCGGCTGTCGCCGCCGGCGGAAAACTAGAAGCCATAAATCTCAGTTATCGCGAGAGCTTCCAAATTGTTCCCTTGTTGTACTGACCACAGCGCGCGGTAGTGCCGTAAATGTTGTCGTTCGCATCTAAAGTCAAATTGTAGAAAACATCTATGCTATGTACGTCATCATCCAAGTAGAAACTCACTAGATAGTTGGGCCGATCGTCTGCAAGCTCAAAAATGTAACCCAAAGAGCCGTAGGGGTAGGCGCTCCCTCCGGTGCCAAAGAAATTCCCTGCGGCATCGATCGTTTGTGCGTTAAAGGTGTCATATTCGTAATGGCCCCATGCAGCATCGTAAAGCACCGCGAAGTCCCAGCCGCCATTGGCGCGTGACAGCTCGAAGATCATGCCGTAGTAATCGCAGTAACCGTTGATACATGAGTTATGTTCGTTGTTGCCGTAGAGGTTACCAGAGCTGTCCTGAATCAGGCCCGACGGGCCGACGATGTCACCGTCGCCCGAGAAGGTGTGGATAACGCTCTCCGTCCACACACCGCCGGTCGCAGTCAGCTGGAACACGACACCGCAGCCATATGGGGGAGAACAAGAATTGTCGCCGCCCCCCCAGGTCAATCCATACAGATTTCCATCGTGGCCCATCACTAGGCTGTCAGGCTCATTACCATCGCTTCCTCCGGTAAAGCTATAGAGGATCTTTTCTGTCCAGCTTCCATGCGAGGACGTAAGCTCGTACACCGTGCCGTGCCCGAATGCCCCGCCGTACTCTGATATGCCATAGAGATTGCCGGCGGAATCAGAAGTAGAGACGATGCCGCCCCAGGCGTCGGTGTTTCCGCTAAAGCGATACAGCACGTTTTCGCTCCAACTGCAGGGTGCAGCTCTACAGGTGGTTGGAGATGGCCGCAGGCTATACACCAGACCACAGTCGGTGGTCCCGTCACTCCCGCAGTTTTGGATCCCTCCACCCGCCCCGCCATAGAGGATTCCCTGCGGGCCGAGGATAACGTCACCCGGTTCATCTCCGTTGCTGCCACCGGCAAAGCTGTACAGACGATTCAGTACCCAGTCGCCGGCGTTTTCTGCCAGCTTATAGATCAGCCCCTGACCATAATCTCCGCCAGACCCGGTTGATCCGTAGAGGTTCCCTGCGGTGTCGATCGCCACCCCCGCAGACGGGCCAACCTGCCCGGCCTCATCGTTGGTGAAATCGTGGATGATGTTAAAGCCATCCTGGGGCTGGTCGTAGATGCAAGGTACGCTGCTGCTGCCGTTGCCCAGAAGCGTAAACGCCTCGGAGGGAACTGTACCAATCGTGTTCTCCTGCGCCTGTGAGGGACAGCCCGGGCTGCCGCAGCCCACGCCGCTGTTCATATCCCAGTAGGCCGGGTCCCCACTGGGAACACTCGCATTCGACAGGGTCAGCCAGGCGTTGCCGCTCAAAGTCGGACCGGTGAAGTTTGCAGACTCGAGACATACGTTGTATCCGAATTGGTTGGAGAAGCAGTTCGATGCAGTGAAGTTAAGGGTTTGATCAAACAGCTCGTTGCCGAAGGCGGCCGCGCCGATCTGCACTTCCGCCGAGGTGAGAGTGTCGCCTGGAATCAACCATACCCAGAACTGCATACCAGTAGCTGGGCCGGTAGCCTGCATCGAATCGCTAACGGTGAAGCCGAAGTTGATGGCCCAACCCAGGTCCTGCCCGTCAACCGGGCCGTTTTCGTAGAGCGCGTTATTGTCGAGCGGCCAGCCGCGGCGAGATTGGGTGCGTGCAGGAACTGGAGGCTTGCGCCCGACCCGTGGCGTGCCGGGGGGCGGAGCGAAAGCCTGTACCGGCGCGCCCCGCCATGTCGGCGGAGCCGCATTCTGCGCCCGGACGGGAAGCACAGCCACCACGAGCGTGATGATTGCGATCAGGAAAATTGTGCGAAAAGTGGAAGTGGGAGATTGCCGGCTGCTCTGCATGGCCTTCGCCTCCTCGTTGTGCGACTGCGATGAACCAGGACTAAACGGATGGGCGCACTTGGACACTTGGGGAGAAGAAGGAGTCGGGTCTTGCTCTCGCCGCCAGGGAGCGATGGCAGCGGATGGGAAAAGGCCAGCGAATCCTCTCCCGAAAACACCCGCTAGAATTTCACGCTCATGACGGTGAGTCTGTCAGTGACTCGTGCAGCCCAGGCGAGTGATAACGAAGTTGCGCCGTCACCGCAGGCGCACTCTCCCAGCGGGTTACTCCCAGGCTCGTTCGATGGGTGGGGAGTTGGCTGTCCCGATCGGAATACCTGCGGCCCCCTGGCCGAGTATTCAATCTAGTACATGTACCTTCGTAACCTGCATTCTCTGCGCTATCACAGACTTGCCGGTCTCAATCTGGATAGCCTTGAAGAGAGAGGAAACGAGAAACGCTGCCGTTGAATTTCGGAAAGCGAACCAGGGGACGGGAGGTCGGAAAGGGCGCTGGTCGGATCGGCCGGATGTACGATAAGTTGTTCAGAATGAATATTTTAGTACGAAAGCCCCTCTAAATCGAATATTTAGGGGATATGACAAACGTAAAGTGATGGCCATCAATTATCCCTTGACAGTACGTAACCCAGTTCTGCATACTTCGACCGGGACGCTCCGGCGGAGAACGTACTATTCTTGGCCGAGCCGCCTCCCGTACCATGTCTGGGAGAAGGATATGCCGAGAATCGCTGATACCTGGGTCAATGTTGCCGCCTACATCTACAGTTCTCTAGATGCCGCAAGAGCAGGCGACCGATTTGGTGCGAGCGGGTTTATTGTTGGGGTTCCGCTTGAAGAGATGCCGGAAATGGCCATTGCCTACGTGGTGACAAACAAACACGTCATAAAGAGTCCGTCCGGCAAGAAAAGGACGCCCGTCATTCGCCTCAATCGAAAGGATGGGGAATCGAATGCGTGCCCACAACGTCAGATCAATGGACCTGCCATCCGCATGGGGATGACGTGGCTGTATTCCCGCTCGATATTGACCTGACGGCGCTAGTAATTTCACAGATTGAGTTTAAGGATTTTGTAACGCCAGATCTGATTGCCGACGAAGATATTGGCATAGGCGACGATACCGTGATGGTCGGCAGATTCGTCAGTCATGAAGGCAAACAGCGAAACTCGCCATCCGTGAGGTTTGGCAATATCGCCATGATGAATGGCGAGACGGTTTATAACGCCGAGCTAGGAATCAACCAAGAAAGCTTTCTGTGGAGACTCGCTCTCTGCCTGGATACAGCGGATCTGCTGTTCTGGTGTACTCACCTTGCTCGATGATGGATATGTCGCGGAAGCGATACGGTAGGGCGAGGAGGGGCGGCCTGTTTGGCACGGGAAAATTGGACGAGCATGACATTCGGGCGCTGGTAGACTCCAAGGGGCCTTATCTTCTGGGCATCGATTGGTGTCACATACAAAGAAAAGCGCCCATTCTTAGCAGAGACGGCAGGCCAATGGACGACGGCTGGTATGTAGAAGAGAACACCGGGATGGCTGGCGTCGTTCCAGCTTGGCGGGTTGCCGACATACTTAAATCAGAGGAATTTGTAATGCAGCGAAAAGAAAGCAGCGACCAGATCGCGCGGGAACACGCCAACTCCAGTGTTTCGCTAGATTCGGCAGAGCCTCACGAGCCAACGCAAACGACCCCCGCGGGCGCAGAGATTCCAATTCCATCCCAAGAGCAGTTCCTTGACGACTTGACGAAGGCGAGTCGGCGCATAAAATAGTTTTCGCAAGGGGTGACAATATGAGCTGGGTTGATGACCGAATAAACGATCAGCGGCGATCGGCTGATGATCTCGCTTTGATACGCCAGAAATCCGAAACCGTATACGGAGAACTCTGGAATGAGATAAGTAACAGGGTGGCGGATGCGCGGAGTGGTGGAATGACAGTAACAATCAATGGCAGTGATTATGCGCGCGCTGTCTTGGTAGGCGGAGACGCCAACATCTATCGAACTCGCCCCTACGAGTCTAGGCAGTTAACAATTACCCTCGACAAAGCAGATGGGAAAATCGTCGTCACTGATTCAGGCGGGAGTCTCGCGAGCTGCCACTGGGCGTGGATAAGGGAAACATTGTCCGCCCCACCTACGAAGGGAAACCGTTAACAATACCAGACGCAGCGAAGATGTTTTGGAGCCTTTTCTCTTCCGCCTGCGGTATGAATACCGCGATTCCATTCAGAACGGATCAGCTTCAACCGGAGCGCGGCGGATAACGACATCCCGCTTTTCGATTTGGTGCATGAACGTGGTGGCATAGGTTGTGTGTCGAGCGATAGTTATAGCGGAAGCTGAACTCGTCAAGATATGTCTGTAGGTAGTGCTTTCCGACTGAGTGATACACTCCTCGGATTCCGTTCTTGCGAGCGACCAGAAACCCTCAATCGTGTGGTGTGAGTGTCGCCAACCGCGTAGACGCCTTCACTGTGATTGATTCGCCGATGCGTGTATCCCCGCGCCCCGATCCGCTTGAGGGGTAGTCGTCGGTAAACACTCAGAGACCTTGGCAGGACGTGCTCTTTAACCAGTCCCCGCAGGTGTCGGCTTTTGTGTCGGCTGCAACGAGGCGCGGACCTCGCCTTTGCGTTGACCATGCCGATGACGGCAACCTTGGTTGTGCTGTCTGCCCGGGCGTCCCGCTTACTCCGCGCACTTCTGGGGCCGAAGTAGCTTTCATCCATTTCGACTCGGCGGTTGATCCCCCGATTGTCCGCCCTTTCGGCTCAGCATGGAGCGGATCTGCTTAAACATCCTCCATGCGGTTTTGTATGTGACCCCGGTTTCTCTTTCGATCTGCTTGGCTGAAATTCCACAGCGCGTCGCAGACATGAGATACATAGCGTAAAACCATGTGGTTAAGGGGGTTGGCACTTGTGGAAGATGGTGTTAGCGGTTGGGTGCACATGGTTTCCACAGTGATCGCACGAATAAGATGGGCTGCTCTTTAGGCGATGGTGTTTCGTGACCTGTTCACAGTTCTTGCAGTAGATGCCATCCGGGTATAGGCGGTTCTTGAGCCACTCTAGGCAGGCCGCATCGTCCGGGAACTGGGCGTCAAACTGCTTCTTTGTATAGCGCTCCATCTTTGGCTTGGGTTTCATGTACGTACCCTCAAGACAAACAGTACCAGAACTCTTACGTACTGTCAAGGGATAATTACCTTAGGGGATATGACAAACGTAAAGTGATTGGCCATCAATATTTTAGAAGGGTAATTATCCCCTCAGAACAAGTGGCGTGATTTAAGGCTGGTCGAACACGGCGAACAGGTGCCAATGGCTGCAACGGTAAACGGATGCTTTCCCTATATTGTGGCCATCACTGCCAGTGGTAGACAGCCGAACATCCTCAACTCGCGTGATGTGATCGTCCCAGCAGACGGGGCATACTGTGGCTGTGTCTAGGAGTATGCGCGGGATGTTCGATTCCGCTGCTGACTGCCGCATTCCGGCATTCTGGGCGAGCCCATCGCGGGAGTCATCGAACCGAGAGGGGATACGGCCTAACTTTTGTGGGACATCAGAAACCCGCCAGATGGCGGGTTTTTCATTTGGAGGAAGGTAATGAATACGTCACCGTAGCAGAGCTTCAGAAGCTCGCGCGCGTAGTGCGCCAAGAGCTTTCAGTTGCTCGTCGCCAGAATCGTGAGTTTGAGCGCGCATTGCAGTCGCCAAATGTTGCTGAAAGTCTGGTCCGACTTTGGCGTCGCGGCTCGCAAAATCGATCAAGACGGACTGGACATTCTGCAATCCGCAATCATCTTCCATTGCTCGATTAGCAGTCCCACAAGGTCATGCGTAATTGACGCCTGCGTGTGTAGGCACTTTTCCGCCTTCTGTTTGAATTCGCGTGCTTGTTTTTCATAGTCGGGCATCGTCGGCTCCTTATACCAACAGAAGGCCACGTAAGGGGCCGACTAGTCTTTCAGATTCTTGACGAAGTTTAAGGATGCGATGGCAGCGCGACTATACGCTTGCAGCTTTGCGTTTAGCCTTTTCTTCTTGCAGTTGTTCTAGGCCGAGACGATGAACTTCGCCCATCCACTTCGCCAGCGATTCTCCGGAGATATGGTGACCGCTGTAGCGCTTTATGTGAGGCTCAAACAACGCAACAAGAGATTTCCTGATTGGGCGGATATTTTGCTCCAGGGTCTCGTCGCGAAATTTAGCCCATTCCCACGCGAACATATCAGCAGCTTGCAAGGGAACGGCATCGGATTTGGGCAGAAACGCATCGCCCGCGTGCCGATAGCTTTCTTTAGCAACTGGAGACCGAAGGGCATTGTGAACAAAGTCTCTCGCTTCGGCTTCGGACGGATGCCCCGCTTCAAATATGTATATAACCCGGTTGGCATTATTGGTGCGTCTGAGAAACATGCCAACTTCGGTCATGGCGAGATGACAAAGTACCGGGTAAGCATGACCGAATCCGCGAATCCACTTGGGCGAGAGATGATTAACTTCGTCAATGTTGCACGAAACCGCAACCCCGTGGCTCACGCGCTTATTGATAATCTTTACGGCTTCCACGATCAGGCGCTGCTGTTCTGCGGGCAATATGCCCTTGAATGCTCCGGTGCGCTGCGCCAGGTCAACCATATGACAACCGCCCGCATACCCGTTGAAGAGGGAGGCCCACTCCTTAGAGAATTTCTTGGCTTGAGACGGCGCAAAGACGTATCCGGCAACACAGAACACTCCGGTTTTTCTTTCGCTCTCATCGAAGTAGGCTTCGAGCATTACGACACACTCTCTCTTGCCAGCAAAATAGAGCAGATGTTCGAAAAAGCTATCTTGACTTTCGGCACACATCGGCGCATCCTCATTTCCGAGGACTATTGCGCCGATCTATGCCGACGAATCACCCAAAGCCTTCCGCCAAGAATACCGAGGGGGGAACGCGGCCATTTACTCGGAACGATTTCTATTCACTGCTTCGGAAAGCTGCTACTCCGCTTTCAAAGCAACCTGCTCCAGCAAAGAAACGAACATAGGCTCTTTGCTGTCCCGCCTGTTGTATCGGAAAGCTGTACTCGTTCAAGTAGCTTTGCAGGTACTTGCGGCTCACGGAGTGATAGACTCCGCCGATTCCGCGCTTTACCAGACTCCAGAAGCCTTCGATTGTGTTGGTGTGAACGTCGCCCATGACGTACACGCGTTCCGCGTGCTTGATGCGGTGATGGACATACCCGTTAGCCGGAGTCGCCAAGCGATCATAGATCGGGTATTCGTCGGTGTAAACGATGCTGGACGGCATGACGTATTCATGCACAATCGGGTAGATGGTTGCGCTGCGCACATCGGGAGTGACCTTCGCCACGACGCGCCCGCCGCGCTCAACCATGCCGAAAACAGGAGTCTGATCGTCGCCAGTCCAGCGCGACCGCGCATTCCGCGAGTCTTACTGACGTGCTTGTTTCTCCGCTTGCCGCCGATGTAGCACTCATCCATCTCAATCGTCGAACCCTCCAGGCTGATGTCCTCCGACATCAGGGTTCTGATCTGCTTGAACATGCGCCATGCGGTCTTGTAGGTGACGCCAGTCTCACGTTGAATCTGCTTCGCGGATACGCCGCAGCGGGTTTATCCCATCAAGAACATAGCGTGAAACCAAGTGCGTCAAGCGAGTAGTGGACTTCTCGAAGATTGTGCCCGCAAGCGGATAGATGTGATTGCCGCAATGGTCGCAAGCATAGGCCGTGCGGCCCGCTCACGCGGTAATGCTTGCGCTCTACGCCGCACTTCTCGCAGAGTGTGCGCCATCTGGCCAGCGCTGCTCCTTGATGAATTCAAGGCAGGCATCCTCATTCGGAAATTCAGCAGCGAAGATCGTTCAAAGTATATTTCTGATAGCCCGGAATCGAATTCCCTCTGCGTTTCATAGTCAAGAAACAGTTTGCCATATGTTCTACTTGTTGTCAAGGGATAATTATTTAGAAGGTATAGAGGGGGGAGGGGGATATGAGGATGTATTCCGTGGGAAGGGCCGAAACGGGAAAAAAGAGAACAGATCCCTCGTCGGCCTAAAGGCCTCCTCGTGATGACAAATCGGGACGGAGAGTTCGAGAGCTAACGGCAAAGAGCTAATCGCGAAGAGCGAAAAGCTAAGAGCGAAAAGCTAAAAGCGAAAAGCTAAGAGCGAAAAGCTAAGAGCGAAAAGCTAAGAGCGAAAAGCTAAGAGCGAAAAGCGGCCTTCCTACCTGATCGTCAGGGTGATGACCTGCGAGCCGGAGACAACGTAGTCGATCGGCATCGCGGCTTCATCCACAGCAGATTCGCCGACCACGATCATGTCTTGCGTGCCGCGCATGCCATCCATCACGTTCATCACCGACAGCGGCAAGGTGGGCATGACTTTATCCTCGACCATCGCGGATGGATTCGCTTCCAGCAGCGAGACGTAGACTTCGGAGTTGGTGTGCTCCTTATTGAGCATCGCAATCGTCGAGGCGAGGTCGAGATGATGGCTCATCGGTCCGGAGACGCGATGCATTTTGTCCAGCGTATCGCCATCGCTGATCAGGATGCGCAGCGTGCCCTTCGGAGTTGAGGTGGGAATCTTGACCGGAATCTGGCGCACAATGCTCTCGCCGCGATACGGGCGCAGCAGGGCTTCAATGGTGATCTCGTCGCCCGGACGAGCTTCGGTCACGTCGGTGCGCGCCGTTTCCAGCCGCGCCGTGCGCCGGTCGGGCACCAGATCGAAATTCAGTTCCACCCCTTCGATCTTCGGCGTGTCGTAAGGATTCTCGTAGATGCGGCTGAAGCGGTCGCCGATCGACAACGCGATTCCGTAAGCGGTCGGAGTCGAGCCGTCCAGCGGCGCGTACATATTGTTCACGGTGAGCTTGGGATAGCCGAGCACGGAGATGTCGCCTTGCAGACGAAACGTCGTGTCCTCGCCGTATTCGTTCATTCCCTGAATCGCGTTGAAGACAGTAGCCATCATCGCGGCCGGCGTGATCTTGGCGTTGTTCAGCACTTCATAGTGGAACTGTCTTGGGATGCGAGACGCCGTGAAACGTCAGCGTTACCGGAATCATGTGCGGCTGGCGATCGAAGCGGCCCATGATGCCCGAGCGGCGATCCTGCACGAAAGCGCCGACCGGCTCGGTTGTGTTGACGATCTTGAAGGAATTCTCCGGCGAAGGCAGCGTGGCCAGAACGGTCGCCTTGGTCATCGGCATGTCGACGCTGCCCGATTGCAGCAAAGGATGTCCACAGGCCAGCAGATGCGAGTCATCGATGTACGTGACGGTGCAGGTTCCCGCGATATTCATGTCGCCGCGCACCAGAATCGCGCTGACGGCCGAGCCGGGCTGCAACGGCTCAGGCTGCTTGTCGTTGCTCACCGAGCCTGCGCCCATCACCGGAACCACGCCGGCGGAAGCGAAGTCTTTGGCGAACAGGCTCAAGGTCTGCTGGCTGAATCCGCTGAAGACCAGAGGAGTTTCGATGGGCTTGAGCAGATTGGCGTAGCCGGACTGCTCACTCGGCGCGCTCGACAAGCCTGGTCCGGACATGCGGCTGACCGGCTGCTTTTCGCGGCCCGAGCCTTGCGCGACATCAGCCGCAGGCGTTTTGTCCATGGCGTTGATCTCGAGCATGGAAGCCGCGGGCGTGATTCCGGCGATCGGCTCCTTGGAGAATTCGCCGATGCGATAAGCGATCGCGCCCACCAGTTTGCCGTCGATATAAACCGGGCTGCCGCTCATGCCCGCGACCACGCCGGTGTATTCGACCTTCTTGCCGTGCAGCCGCGCCAGGATGACATCGGCCTGCGGTCCGGCCATATCGCGCAGCACGCCCAGAATTTCCACGTCCATGGCTTCTGGCGTCACGCCCTCGAATACCGTGTAGGCGACGCCGTGCATGCCGGCTTTGACCTGGTCTTCCGGCATGATTTGGACTTTGGCAGCTGGCTCAACGCTGTAGGCGGAAAGGGAAACCAGACACAGGACGACTGACGAAATCGCGCGGCGAAGCATGTTCTGTCCTTGCAGAGACAATCGGGCTCGGCAGCCAGAAATCTCTGCTCCCCAGGTATTCCAATGCGGTGACACGTACGTCTAACGAGCAAGCAGATTTTCTGCCGGCCCCACACCGAAACAGAGGGGATGAAATTGCATTTATACTAGCAGATAGTCTGGCCTAAGAGGCATCCCGATGTATTCTGAGAAACACCTTAAGCGCCCAGGGAATTCACCTGTGGTCTTTCGCGCCCTAAATGCCGCGTTGGTGGCGATAGCGGCGAGCGTCATGTTTTGCGCTCTTCCGAGTCTGGCGCAATCTAGTAGCAGCGATCAAAACTCGCAGCAGACGCAAGCGCAACCCAGCAAGAGCCAGCAAGACCAGATGCCGGCTGCCGCCGGCGGACCGACGGGCGATTCTGGTCCGATCGCCGTTCCCAAGAAGAGCGACTCGGAGGAAGCGCCTCCGCCTCCCAAGCCGAAGCCAACCGACAAAACTCCCGAATACTCGCTGCACGTGGATGTTCCCGAAGTGACAGTCGACGCGCATGTGCTGGCGAAAGACGGTCGCGCGCTGGCTTTGCCGGTCGATGTAGCCAAGGAGCATTTCAGGATTTGGGAAGATGGCGTGCCGCAGAAGATTCAGAGCGTCACCGTCAGCAAGGCTCCGATTACGGCGGTGCTGCTGGTTGAATTTGCGGCCACCAATTACAACTTCATGTACGACGCGCTGAACTCGTCGTATGCCTTCGCGTCCAGCCTGCAGCCGCAAGACTGGGTTGCGGTGGTTGAGTTCGACATGAAGACGCACATCCTGGTGGATTTCACTCAGGACAAGCAAGCCATCTTCGGCGCTCTGAATTCGTTACGCGTGCCGGGATTCGCCGAGACCAACATCTTCGATGCCATGTTCGACACGCTGGATCGTCTTGATCGCGTGCCCGGACGCAAAGAACTGGTGATCGTCGCCAGCGGCCGCGATACTTTCAGCAAGATCACGCTGGATAAGATTCTGAAGAAGATCAAGGCCACGCCCAACGTGACCATCTATACCATCTGCACCGGGGAAGCCTTCCTGGAAAGGATCGACAGCCCTAACCCTGAGATGAATAGCCCCATGATGGACTATATCCAGGCCAAGAATCAGATGACGGCTTTCGCTCGCATGACCGGCGGACGTTCTTACGCTCCGCGGCTAATGGGCGAATTGCCCGACATCTTTCGCGAAGTTGCTCAGGCGATCCGCGATCAGTACACCATCACCTACAAGCCCACCAACACCAAGCAGGACGGTACGTATCGCAAGCTGAAGGTGGAACTGGTCGGCCCAGACGACAAGCCGCTCATCATCAAGGACGAGAAGAATAAGGACATCAAGTACACCATCGTTGCTCGCGACGGATATACCGCGCAGCATGAAGTGGAGTAAACAGAGTCTCTTCTAAGAAACCGTCACGGTGACTTGCGCCGAGCTGCGGCCATATTGATTGGTCCGCGCATTCGTCGCCTAATCACAAATAACGAGTGTCCTGCGTCCTTGTCAGCCCAGACCGCTTGAGGAATAGTGGGAGTGAGGCAGCATGTCCTACAACCAAACCCTTCTTCCCGCACTTGCGCAGCAACTCGAAACCTTCGTTCTGAACAGTCCGCAAAATATCGTTCCAGACCTCGGCATGATGCGCATTTACCAGCGACCTTTGCTCGCCGTAGCCAGCGCCAGCGATGTTCTTTGGGAAACACTTAAGCAGCCGCATGTGGTCGGAGCGCAACACCGGTCTCCGGCGGAATGGTTTCCGGGAGCGCGATCCGTGATCTCCGGCTTCTTCCCGTTTACCGAGCGAATTCGGGTGGCGAATCGGCAGCAGGGTGAACCGGCCAAAGAATGGCTTTACGGACGTTACGAAGGAGCGGCCTTCCTGGATGCCGCTTGCGCTTTTCTGCTCGATGCTGTGCAGCAGGCAGGCGGCCGGGCAATGGCGCCCAGCTTGGACGACCGCTTCGCGGTCGTCAATTTGCGCAGCAATTGGTCCGAGCGTCACGCGGCCTTCATCGCCGGACTGGGCACGTTTAGCCTGAACCGTTCGCTCATCACCGCATCAGGTTCAGCCGGAAGACTGGGCAGCGTGATCACCGAGGTTGCGCTACCAGCGACGCCGCGCCCCTACATCGATTTTGACCAGTACTGCAACCATTGCGGCGCGTGCCTGAAGCGTTGTCCGCCGCACGCCATCAGCCAAGATGGCAAGGACAATGCGGTTTGCGCCCAATATCTGAAGGAGACGAAAGCGCGGTATCAGCCGCGCTATGGTTGCGGCAAGTGCCAGACCGGCTTGCCGTGCGAAGCCGCGATACCGTCGATCCCGCAGACTCGGGCCAGCGGGAAGTGACCCGAGTTTGAAGCTTTACTTTCCCATCACCAGCTTGGCGATGGTTTGCAGCTGCATGTTGGAAGTGCCCTCGTAGATCTTGCCGATCTTCGAATCGCGGAAGAATTTCTCTACCGGATAATCTTTGGTGAATCCGTAACCACCGTAGATCTCAACGCACAACGAGGCGACGCGCTCGGCGACCTGCGAGCAATAGAGCTTGGTCATCGCAGCTTCCTTCAGGAAACTCATGCCCGCATCTTTCATGCGAGCGCAGTTGTAGAGCAGCATGCGGGCAGCTTCAATCTCGGTCGCCATCTGCGCGATCTGGAACTGAATGCCCTGGAACTCGGCGATGGCTCGGCCAAACTGCTTGCGCTCCTGCGCGTACTTCACTGCAAATTCCCAGGCGCCGCGCGCCAAGCCGAGCATCTGAGCACCAATGCCGATACGCCCTTCATTCAGCGTCTCGATGGCGATCTTGTAGCCTTTGCCGACTTCGCCCAGCACATTTTCTTTGGGCACACGGCAATCTTCCAGAATCAGCTCGCAAGTGCTGGAGGCGCGAATTCCCAGCTTGTCTTCTTTCTTGCCAACAGTAAATCCGGGAAAGCTCTTCTCCACGATGAACGCCGTGATGCCCTTGTATCCCGCCGATGGATCGACCGTGGCCAGCAGGATGAACACGCCCGCCTCTTTGGCATTGGTGATCCACATCTTCTGGCCGTTGAGAACGTATTCGCTGCCCTTTAGCTCGGCGCGCGTCTGCAGGGCAAAAGCATCGGATCCCGAGCCGGCCTCGCTCAAGGCGTAAGCGCCGACGGTGTCTTTGCACATGCGCGGCAGGTAGCGCTTCTTCTGCTCTTCCGTGGTCCAGCGCAGCAACGCGTTATTGACCAGAGTGTTCTGGACATCGACCACAACTCCCGCCGAGGGATCGACGCGCGACAACTCCTCCACCGCAAGAATGGCCTCGAAGAACGTGCCGGCTCCGCCGCCGTATTGTTCGGGCACCTCGATGCCCATTAGCCCCAACTGGAAGAACTGGTCGATCAGCGAGTGCTCGAAGACGCCTTTTTCGTCCATCTCTTTCACGTGCGGACGCACGCTCTCGTCGGCAAACTGGCGGACGGTATCGCGAAAGAGCACTTCATCTTCGGTGAGCGCGACCAAAGGAGCGGGAGCAGACGGGGCAGTTTGCACAGTGGCTTCTGACATGGGGACAATCCTTAATAGGTGGGATAGCAGACCTTCGATTTTAGCATTCGGGGAGGACTTGCTCATCCCGACTGCTGGTTCTGGGCAGTGCGCCAAAATCTGCGGCGATGATTACTCGGATTGCCGAACACCCTCTGGCGCAAATGCGCTTCGGCCAGGGATTAACGGCTGCGGGTCCGCTGCTTGGATTTGTCCGTTGGCCAAGTCAGTTGTATGACAACCGTGGCAATCAGGGTCAGGAAAAACCCTGCGAGCTGGGGATGTTCGGGCCAGACCACTCTTGTCAGGCCAAGTATCCAAGTGCCGAAACCGACCGCCGTGCCGATCAAGCTCGCTATTAGCGTGATCTTCCAAGTTGTCATGAGCGCTCCTTTGGTCCCCGCTTCAAGCGTGATCGGCAATGCCAACTTCCATCGCAGGCATTGCGCCGAGCGACTCCTATATACGACAGAAGCTCTTCCAAGCAAAAGTGCGGGGCGCACCCGGCTTTGTGACGGCGAACCTCTTTTCGAAGAGGCCTCGGGTAAGCGTAGCGCGTCCGATTAAAAACAATTGCGAGTTTGGTTGGCTAGGCTTTGATAGGTGCACGTAGTTTGGGCGAGCCCGATACCGCGGCCTTCAACTCAGGATCGCCGGCGATCGCCTCGATCAGCATTCGCGTCATCTGATCGTCGATCTCCGCGGCATGGGGAATCTCCACCGGATAGCGGACCACGAATTCCAGTCCGGTGTCGGTGAATTGCAGATGCGCCTTCGGAGTCGGCGTGGAGACCGGCGAATCGATGAGCCGCTCGACCAGGGCGTGCTGCTGGTCAATACTGTGCTGGTATTTCGCGTAGACGGAATTCACGATGTCGAGTAGCTTCTGCTCGGCGGCGGCGTGGTTGGCATCGGGCGCCAGGGTGATGGCCACTTCGTGCCACGCATAAGCGGTGCCGGGGAGTTGCTTGAAGAATGGCGTGGCCTGGAACATTACGGAATTGGAAAAGACGACGACGCGCCCGGTAGGATACAAATCAATTCCCGTGCCTGACAGCTCCATCAGGTAAAGGCGCACCAGCCCGACATCGATTACATCGCCGGTCACGCCGGAGACGGTAATGCGATCGCCCACGCGCACACCATACTTGCCGATGAGAAAGAAATACGCCGCGACCGACAAAATGACGGTTTGCAATGCGACGGCGATGCCGGCAGTGAGAAATCCCGCGAAGGTTGCCAGCGAGCTGAACTCGCTGATGAAACCCATAGCGATAACTACGGCCATCAGGAAGCCGGTCACGAAACGCCGGATCAGCATCAGCTGTCGCCGCCGGCGCGATTCGTGAATGTAGCGATAGGTGGCGCGCCGCCAGATCTCCGACAGGAAAAACACAAACAGCAAAGCGATGAAGATGGCGGCCACTCGGGTCAGCAGCGAACGCAGGACGCGAACATACTCGGCGTCAATGGAGTTGCGCCACTCCAGCAGATCGCCGTGGCACTCATCGAGCAAAACAATCTCCTGCCGCAAGGGCACGGCGGCGGCAGAGACTTGCTTGAATTGTGTAGTCAGCATTGCAAAATTCTTCTGGCGCTCGGTGATTTGTTTCGGATCGGGGCTGGGCGGTTGATTGACCAGCGCTCTGCCTTGCTGGATCAGGCTTTTCAACGAATCGCGCAACGGGGTATCCAAACTGTTCGCGGTAGCGCGCAGCCGCATGGTCTCCGACATCAGCTGATCGATGTCGCGCATGTCGCGCATCTGGCTGAACAGGGTCGAGGTCTCCCCGAATAATCCCGAACTTTCGGCGCTGCTCGATTTTGAGCCTTGCCCGCTGGAGGTAGAAGCCTTGGAGGACGCAGGTGCGAATACTTCCGGCACAGTCTGCTTTAATTGGTTGATCTGTTTCGCCAACCCGCTACCGCCATTTTCATTGTTGCTGACGCTGGCAATTTTCTGCAGCGCTTCCTGGATCATCTTGTCGAGGTCAAGTTGCTCCTGTAGAGCATCGCGCTGAGACAGCAGTTCCTGCCGCTTCTTTCCGCGAGCAGTCTCGATTTGCTGGCTGAGATCCTGCAACTGCGACTGGGTCTGCGAGATGCGATCGGCGGTATCGGAAGCTGCCTTTGCAATCCCTGGTTGCTGATCGGCAGCTCCCCTGATCGGCGGATCCGGCGCTTGAATTCGGCCCACCGCTTTGCTGGGGAGCCAGCGCTGCTTGGGCCAGCGCCGCCTGGAATGCGAGTTGCAATGCCTGGCTGGCCGAATTACGGGCATTCTCCAGGTACAGTTCATCGCTAGGTTGCCCAGCGGTCACGTCCAGACTGGCGACGTGACGATACCAGCCGATGGCGGCATTCAGATGATTGAGTATCGCCGCCTCGTCGACGGGTGGGGATGGCGAAGTCGCGGCCCAGCCCATCGATAAAAGTGAAACGACGGCAATAAGAAAAACAATGAATCTGCTGTGGCCCGAAGAGGCTTTCCGTTTCGATCTTGCCAAACTCGTCCTCGCTAGGATTTAGGTCTTAATTATGGGATGCAAAGATTGTCTCTCGGGTCATGCCCGACGGATGCGGGCGGAGGATTGATGGCACGGAAATAAGAATAAAATTCCGGCAGACTGACTTGGGGTTTCGGTGATGACGATCGCACTAGGTGCGTTTTTTGTAGACGATCTTAAGCCGGTCGCCTTCAAGAATGCGGGCAACCTGGTTGCGGGCATGGACAGCCCAGGGGCCAGTGTTGTCCAGCTTGAGGTAGGTTCTCCAGTGCCGCAGAGCCTTACGCGGCAGGCGCAGACGTTCATAGGCCAGCGCCAGGTTGTAATGCGCGTCGGCATAGGTGGGCGCAAGTTGGATTGCAGTGCCATAAGCGATGACTGCATCCGGGATGCGACCGGTTTCGTCCAGTACATTGCCGAGGTCAAAGTAAGCCAGCGCGTAGCGAGGATCGGACTGGACCGCCAGCCGATAATGCTTCTCGGCGGAAACAAAATCCTGGCGGTTGTAATACAGCGTGCCTAAGTTGATATGAGCCGCGGCGTGATCGGGTTCGATCTCCAGCACTTCGAGGTAGCTGCGGATGGCCTCGTCGTGGGTGCTGGGATGCTCCTCCATGGCGATGCCGCGGGCAAACAGGTCGGCGGTGGTGTCGAAGGTCCCGATGGGCTTGACCTTGGAGGTCGAGACCAGGGTTCCCACGGGTCCGAAGTCCATCACGAATTGTCCGGCAATGGGTTCAACCGAGTGGCCTTCGTGGCGATACGCGACGCGGGAGCCGACGCTAAACACGCTGGCTTCGATGAGCGGATTTTCCATGCCGGCCACTTGTTTCTGCATGGCCTGCAAGGATTCGCGGATGACGGCAGGGCGCACCCGCTTGGCGCGCAGGTCGCGGACTTTCTTGAGTTGCAGCAGGTCGTAGAACGTGAATGTCTCGGAAATTGGAACAAGTCCTGCGCGCTGCCAGCCAACGAGTTGCTTGGCGGTGATATGCAGAATACGAAGTACGTCGGCTCGACAGTATCGGTTCATGTCAGCTCGGAGTCGCCAGCTGAGCTTGATTTCATTATCCGGGGATACGAGTTTCCACGCAAGTGGAAAACGGCGCAAACCAGTGGAAAACCGGGGCTTGGGTCCCTTTACGGTAACCTGTAGCGACATTTACAATCGAAGTCAAGCCGACGTAGCTCAGTTGGTAGAGCAGCTGATTCGTAATCAGCAGGTCATCGGTTCAAGTCCGATCGTCGGCTCCACTAAGCTTCTGTTTGTCGTTCTTGGCCGCCGCTGTGGCGGCCACCACTTTTGGCCGTCTCGTAAATTGTCTCGTTGCCAGTCACACGCATGAGCCGGTTCGGGCACCCGAACTGGCCAACACACCAGAGTTCGCGAAGGCTCAACGGCGCGGGAAAAAAGTAGAAGCCTTGTTCGCGGAACTCAATTCGATTTCGCTAGTGAGAGTCTTTCACGGTCCGCGCTATTTCGCTCCAGGGAATGCCGCTGGACTCGTCCTGCACCATGCCGATGATTCCGTCGGCCGCGATGATGGGTGAGCCAAAAACGGTGGAGTCGACGTTGACCGCAAGCCGAATGCGCCCATGGTCCAAGGTGGCTGAGGTCACGATGACCTCAGGCGTTAAGGTGCCCGAACCCAGGCGTGGAAAGCGAAGCAAGGCAACTTCGTCCCAATGCGTCGGAAGCGCATCCCCCGCGAACTTGGTTGGAGGAACCGGAGGAAGTGCTTCGGTTGAGCTCAGAACCGTTATGTTGCTATTGCTGGTGCGCACGTCGAGTTTGCCTTTCTGCGGCAGCCGCGAGTGGGTCGGGATCATCACCTGCGTGGTTGTCTGACGCGCCGGAACCGCAGCGCGTAATTGCTTCCCCAGTTGCAGTCCGCCGTCGGGGGTGAGGGGGCTGGGAGCGGCCTGTCCGCTGGGCCAGACGGAGAGCCTGAAGGTATCCGGCTCCAGGGTGTAGACGCCGCTTTGCAAAGCAGTGGCTATATCGGGATCGAAGTTCCAGGGTTCCAACGCTTCGTCTGGCAACACGATCTGGGTGGGAGAGACGCGGAAGGCGACGCCACTCCAAGTCAGCGGTACCTCCGTTCCTCTTGCGTCCTTGACGGAATAGGTCACCGCGACGGCAAAGGACGCGAGTGCGTATTGCTGTCGTACGTCGCGTCGCAGACCAGGCCATAGCCCCTCCGACATAGTGAGTCCCACGCGGAGATGTTGTAAGGCGACATCTCCGGCTGCCAGCACGGCCAGAGCCGCGGCTTTAGAAATTGCTCCCCCAGGAACAGCCACCGGCACCTTCTGTTGCAGCTTCATCGGCACCACGGCCTGCGAGCTCCGAAGCATGATTTTCGCGATGGTGCTCAGGTGTACCGATAGGTACAGCTCGCCGTCGAGCGTGGCGAAACCGTCGTCGAGCGCTTGCGAGAGAGGTTTGGTGCTGTCGATGTCGTGCAGGTAGATGGTCACAAGAATGGGTTGCGGGAGCTCCGTTTTTTGTCCCTTGTTCAGGTGTATGGGGATTTGGAGCGGGGCTGCGAAGACGGGCAGGCCGTTGAGATGAAGATTGGCCAGCGTGACCTGGTCGAGATTCAGATCTTGTTTCGCATCGACGCTCAGCTTGAGCGCAAAGGCAATTTTCTCGGTATCGATATCTTGAAGTGACAGGGCAACACAGTCCGCGATTACGGTGGGCGCCGGGCTTGGGGATGCACCGTTCGAGTCTTGCGCGCCCGCCGCAGAAAACGCACCCAGAGCGAGGAGAGGAGCCAGCAGCCTGCAGCCGAGTCGGAATGCCTGCCCGCTTTTCACTGCGTTTCCAGGTGTTTCGGCAATTTGCTCAAGCGGTCGGCAATGTAGCGATCGATGAGTTTGGGCAATTCGGTATTCAGGCGCACCACCATGTGGTTTTCCGCCGATTGCAGTTTGGGATCAATGGAATCCAGCTTGTCATCCAACGCCTTCATGCGCTGATCCAATTGCGGCGAAAAATACTGCACGGAACTGGTGGCCTGCTGCTGCAGGTTGGCGATAGCCTGGCGGTTCTGGGCCACCAGTTGGTTCTGGTACACCAGCAATCCTGTCATCACCAACACGAGAACCAGTAAAACTATGATCAACTGTTGCAATCGTTTCAGCTTCTGCTCCATAGGGCCATCCTTGCTGCGTGATGTGTTCTGACCGGGGTTAGGTCAGGCGATCGTTTTCTGACGGGCGCCGCGTCGCCGGCGTTCTTCGCCTCTGACTCAGAAACGGGATCCAGCCTGGGTCGCCCAGGCGACGCCGGCGCGGCGACCGCGTGGTCCGGCACGGCAGGCAAGATCACGTCCGTTGCTCCCTTCGGCGAATTGCAACCGCGGTTGCGGTGATCATCAGTACGATGAAGATGCCTTGAATCAGCAGATACTGCGGCAGAGCATCCCTTCCACTCAGGTTCCGGGCACGAAAAAACTGATAAGCGCAGGCCTCTTGCCCGGGTGGACTGGCGATGCGCGACATCGCACCCGCCGGGTCCCCGGGATGTAGCGTGATGGTTACGCTACTGAGCAGCGGAAAGCGGTAGTCAGCTGCTTGACCGCTCACCGGATCATGCACGTACAGATCGGCCAGGCCCTCCAAGCCCCAGCGGGCGACCATCAGCGGCGACAGCACGTTGGCAAGAACTGCGGGCATCGCGCGCTGATCGCCTGTCTGCATTACCTCGACAATGCCCGGATGTTTCATGTCCGCGGACGCGACCGCCTGCGCATGCACAGGAATTAGGAGTCCGGCCAACAGGAGCTCCGGAATCATCACCAGGGGGAAGGCGTAAAGCGCGGCTTCACTGGTCGGCGCGAGAGAAGAAATCAGCAAGCCGATTAAGCCTCCCTGAATGCCGATGATCCACATCATCATCCACACAGCCAGAAAGTGGCCCTGAAGCGCTTTGCCGACGATGAGGATACAAATGAAGACGAAGCTCTGTGCTCCGGCCACTGCCGCCAGGTACGCCAGCTTTGCCGAGAGGTAGCTGGTCAGGCGAAGATTGCGCTGCCGCTCCCGCCGGTAAATGGCCCACTCGTCGACCACCTCACGAACATTGGCCGAACAGCTGAACCACATCGCGACCAGGATCATGATCAGCAGCGTCATCGGCTCGTTCGGGCTGCTTTTCATGAAGCAGGCCAGGATGCCAATGACTGCCGGCGGCAGCAGCAGCGTAGCGATAGATGACAAGTCACCGACACGCAGCGTCACTTGCCGAGCCAGGACTGTCTTCATCTGCCTCTGCCACGAAGTTCCCCGGCCACTCTCCTTCGCCACTTCGACTGCAGGCGTGAAGGAGGTCTGGCCTAACAGCACCGCCTCTTCAATCGGCTGGGCCACATGTTCGGCGCAGACCGGGGAAGCCAAATAGCGTTGCTTCCACTCCTCCGCAATGCGGTCCTCTTCGGCGCGACTGGACCCCGGCGGCGCCAACAGGTAGTAGACCTCAAGGGGCCGCTTGCAATTGAAGTAGGCAAGCATGTCTTCGGCCGGGCCAAAGTAGGCAAGTTTGCCGCGGGCCAGCACAGCTACTTTGTCCAGCAGGCTGAAGAAGCTCAGCAGATGGGTGTTGATGACTACCGTCGATCCCCGATTGGCCAGGTTGCGGAAGAGCTGCATCATCTGCATCTCGGTCGCAGGGTCCTGCCCGGCGGTGGGCTCGTCCACATAGAGGATCGCCGGGTCGCTCAGCATCTCAATGCCCAGGCTGGCTCGCTTGCGTTGCCCGCCGCTGAGAGAACTGATTTTCTCGTCCGCCCGCTCCGTGAGCCGGAGTGCATCCAATACTTTCTCCACTTGATTGCGGACCTCGGCATCGCCAAAATCGGAGGGCATACGCAGACGCGCCGAGAATTCGAGGCATTGGCGGACGGTGAGCGCAGTGTGGAGAATGTCGTCTTGCGGCAGGCAGCCGATGAGCGAGCGCAGCAACTTGGGATACTGATACAAACTGCGATCATTCATCATCAACTGGCCCGTCGACGCGGGACGGAAGCCGTTCATCGCATCCATCAGGGTCGACTTGCCGGCGCCCGACGGCCCCAGCAAGCCAACAAATTCGCAAGGATTCAGCACGATGGAAATGTCGTCGAGCAGGCGAATGGTGCGACCATCTCCGTCGCGGATGTCTTTGGTCAAGCCGCTGGCAAAAACATGGACGCTCTTGCCGTCGGCCTCTTGCTCCAGTTGCCGCCCGTCAAAAGTTAATTGCACTCCGCCGACCGAGATGCGGTCGCGCCGCTCCAGCACCTTGCGCGTCACCCGCATTCCGTTCACGAAGGTGCCGTTTGCCGAATTCAGGTCGACAAGTTCCAGGCCTCCGCCTTCCAGCTTGCGTATCTCGGCATGGTGCGAAGACACCGTGGGATGGGGCAAGTGAACATCGCTATCCGGCGCGCGCCCAATAACAATGACAGGCTTGTTGAGGTCGAAGTCACCCAGGGCCAGCCGCCGCTTTCCCAAGTCGCGAAACAGGAAGAGTTGCGTGTCGCAGGCGCCCAACTGAATCAGGTCACCCTCTTCCAGACGCTTGCTGACAATCCGCGTGCCATTGACGAAGGTGCCACCCGGCGATTGCAAGTCCCGGATGGTTGCGGACCCGTCCTGAGCCACTTCGATCTGCGCATGTGCCGGCGCGACACTGCGATCGTCGACTTGAAAGGTGTCAGGCGACTTCCGGTTCCCCAGGTATAAGGCACCGACTCGAAGCGGAATATCGCGTACTGCGTAACGGTTCAGTACCAGCTGCAATCGGCAAGTCGGCGCGGGAGGAGATGGCGGCAAGACGACATTCGGCGGAGCCTGCGTTGGCTTAGCCTCCTTCATCCCTGGCATCGTGAAGATGAACGACATCTCCTGATTTGTTCCAAAGGCGATAAGGCAGCCGGGACGCAGACTCGCCCGGCTCACTCGCTTTCCATCGACAAACGTGCCATTGGCACTGTGGTCTTCTACTGTCCAGTTTCCATCTGGGCCGCGCAGCAGATGCGCGTGAGCACGGGAGATCTCATCATCGTTCAAGACGAGATCGCTGCCTAGTTGCGAACGGCCAATCACAAACCTGTCTTTGCTGAGCTTCACTTCCTGGCCCTGGTTGGGACCAGCCGCCCGCACGAGGCTTGCGAGGCCACTCGACTCTCTGCTATCCATGGAATGCACTCCCACTCATTTCGGAAAGCACCCTCACACAGGCTCGCATCCACTAGGAACCTGGAGGGAAGATTCGATGCGTCTTCGAGATCGGTCTAAAATGGTTGAAAATAAGCGGAGTCTATCACTCAATGCAATTCGATTCGATAAAAAATTGAGGCCAGCGGACTGATTGATGTCACAATAGCCGACGCAGCAGCAAAGCTTAAAGTTGCGGCCGAAGTTCTCCCGAAGCCGGCTGGGCGTTGACGCCGGCTGGGCTCTTAAGTACCGCGCGGGTAGTTGAAGTTGGTTTTGATCCGATGGACGGGCCGGACTCGACTAATATCGAGTCGATATCTAGCTTGCCGTGTACTACCAGAGGGCACGTCCTGATCTAAGTCGCAGAGCGGATCGTGGGCAGATGCAAGGCGCCGCAATGATCGTTCCGAAAATGCAAATATCGCCCCCGCCACCGCTGCAAGTTATAGTCGGGACACCTGGCCTCGAGGTCAAACGATTTGAATTTACCGGTCCTTTTCGCATTGGGCGGATCGAGGAATGTGAAGTATGCGTTGTCGATGAGCATGTAAGCCGCATTCATGCCGAAGTGAGTTTTGAGGATGGAACCTGGTGGATCCGTGATCTGGCCAGCACCAACGGCCTGTACTCTCTGGGACAACCCTTCGAACAGACTTCTATCGCTGACAGTCTGACCATCCGGCTGGGAATCGAAGGGCCGGAGCTTCGGTTCAAGGTGGCGCAGCCGGCAAAGAAAGACGAGGGCCGTCCCCCCGACGGGGATGTTATCGCTCACTATGTAGAACATTACTTCGGCAACTCCAACGAGCCCGTCGGCGAACATACTATGTTCGTCCGCGAAGCCTTCGCCCACGTCCAGACCAAGCAAAAGCGAAAGTACGGCTTTATTGTGGGGGTCACTGGCCCTTTGCATCGTAGCCGCAGGCGGCTATGCCATCTATGAGCATCAGCAGGTCAAGCGACAGAGGGAGGTGGCCGAAGGTCTCTTCTATGCCATGAAATCTCTGGAGGTCGACATCGCCAGGCTGGAGACAGTAGCTCGGAGCACCAACAACCAGGAAGGTATGGACGAAATTCGAAAGTATGAGAAACAGCGGGACGATGCAGAGCGTAACTATAATCAGTTTCTAGCCACACTCCATGTCTACAACCCTAAGATGACCGAACAAGAAAAGCTGGTGATGCGGGTAGCGCGCATTTTTGGGGAATGCGAGCTGGATATGCCACCGGATTTCGTGGCTGAAGTTAGCCGGTACATCAAACTTTGGCAGTCATCCGGCAGATTCGCCCGAGCGATTAACGTTGCCCAGAAAAACAATTACACCTCTACAATTTCCAGAGAATTTCTAGCCCAAGGTCTGCCCCCGCAATTTTTCTACCTGGCGCTCCAGGAGAGTGACTTCGACCCCTACAACAGCGGTCCGCCGACGAGGAAAGGGATCGCCAAAGGCATGTGGCAATTTATTCCTCAAACTGCGGTCAAGTATGGTTTACATTTGGGGCCACTGGTTGATCTCCGGCGCCCCGATCCGGGCGACGACCGTGATCACTATGACAAAGAGACCGTCGCCGCCGCCAGATATATTAAGGATTTATACGATACTGACGCGCAGGCATCAGGTTTGCTGGTCATGGCTTGTTACAACTGGGGGGAAGGTTCCGTATTGCCGCTGGTTCGGAGTATGCCATTAAATCCGAGAGAACGGAACTTTTGGCAGTTGCTGGCGCACTATCGGGATAAAATTCCCCAGGAAACCTATGACTATGTTTTTTATATTGTCTCCGCTGCGGTAATTGGGGAGAATCCACGTTTGTTCGGATTTGATTTCGATAACCCTCTGGCTAACCTGGAAAGCGAAAATGCTCCGGCATTCTTCCCGACTGACTTCGGTGTTAACCGTTTCGCCCTCACCCGAGAGTACGCAAACGGGGCAGCGTCCCCTTTTTCAAAGATTGGGTTTGGCGCGATAAATACGAGACTAAATAAACAGCGTGGTTGCACTGGCCTTTGCGAATCCCGAGACTTGGCAGTAGCGATGCGGCGCCGCGAGGCCGTTCCATGAAGATTGGAATCCAGGCAGCGGGGAAGACCGACGTCGGAATTGTGCGTAGCAATAACGAAGACAATTTCGGCTACAACGTCGCGCGCGGCATATTCGTAGTTTGCGATGGCATGGGCGGTCAGGCAGCCGGGGAGGTTGCCAGCAAGATTGCGGTAGACACCTTGCTGGGCCATTTTCGCCGTGACGGCCGGGAAAGCAATCGACGAGTTCTAGGCAAGACGTTTGAAGGAGTATCGCAACGCGCTAACCGATTAGGCAACGCGATTCAACTGGCGAACCATGCTATCCGGCAAGCTTCGTCGCAGAGTCCGGAGCGCTCTGGTATGGGCTCCACGGTAGTGGCGGTTCTAGTGGATGACCGCGGTTGTTCTATTGCTCATGTAGGCGATAGCCGCGTTTATCTGATTCGCGGAGGGACGATCCAGCAGTTGACCAGCGACCACTCGTTGGTGATGGAGCAAGTGAGGCGCGGGCTGATCACGCGGGAAGAAGCCGAGAAATCGAAACTGCAGAATGTCATCCTTCGTGCTTTGGGATCGGATGAGAGCGTAGAACCTGACCTGGAAGATCGCGAGCTCGCGCTCGGAGACGTGCTGTTGCTGTGCAGCGATGGTCTATCGCGTTATGTTGACGATAACTCTATGCTGCAATTGATCCAGGACGGTAAGAAACTGGAGCGGTCTTGCGAAAACCTGATCGAGGCGGCCAAGAGCGGTGGCAGCGACGATAATATTACTTGCCTGCTTCTGCGGGCACGCGAACAGAACTGGAGTGAGCGACTTCTCGGCCGCCTTGTATCAGCGAAGGATGACCGGCAGAGCTCGGTGGAATAGTCAAGTGGAAGTCCACCTACTTAGCTACTGTCGATACACAACGTAAACTAGATAACTCCGCAGCCCGGAAAGGATTGACGCCGCTGACCTGGAGTTCGTACCGGTAAGACCTCTTCTTGCCATTCACCGATACATCTTGACCCTTGACTTGCAGTATCCATTCCAGATCAGACGCAGTTCCCCAACTTTCCGCTTGCGAATCATGTACAAATCTAAAAATCCCCCATACCCCAGAGTAGGACTGCAGTGGCTCGCCGCCTTGGGTGGTAATCTGAACGTCTTCGCCATTTCCCGTCCAATTGAAAACTTTCTGCTGACCCGCACTGGAAAGGGTGTCGGCACCCACCTTGAGGGCAAGCCCCTCGCTGGACAACTCCTTCAGGCCGTAGGTGAAGTGGGGCGTGGTGGACGACTGTGGGTAGAGTGCGTCACCCAGCGCGACCAGCCGATTGAAAGAGTTCAGGAAATCGGGATTGATATGGACGGTCGTAGGAGCCGACGGGTTCACTACATACCTTGCACCATCGCGAGTGAGATAGGTGCTTAGCTTGGCATCGTCATAAAAAGCCCACAATCCCTTTCCCGGAGCAAAAATCATATTCAAACTATCGATGGGGAGATCATTGGGCGAGTTCGGATTAAAGGGATAAAATCCGCGAAGCTGGTCAAACTTTTGACAGAAACCCTGACCAGCCGAGTTCAACGATTCTACCGGCCCTCGGGTCAGGCCGCTCTCGGCAAGCTTGATGGGCTCTTCCAGCAACTGCCGCACGGTATCTTCGGTGTGGAATTTTTGATCGACGTGACCACTGGTCAATGCTTTCGCCGCCGATTCGGCATCGCCAGCCGAATTCATGGCCTGATCGGCATGGTTCGGGTCCGGAGTCCGCACATAGTTAGCGACGCTCTCCTGCAGTTTGGTGAGGGCCGACACGTAAGCCGTGTTATCGGGGGTAACATAGGCGGTTGGATCGGGAGTGGGTTTTTCGATCGCGTCGACCGGAGCAAAAACATCCGTAACCTCTCGCACTCCGACGTCCGTATTCTCGGCAATGAACCACAATAGCTCCAGCAGTGGCGAGGTAGGATTACTAAGCTTGTCTAGTCTGTCAGCCGCATCCGGCAGCTTGAAATCGGTGACATGGGAGGTGGTCAGAACGTTGCGCCACTCGCGAATGAATTCCTGATGGTACTGTTGGGTCAGCTTCTGCTGCAGAGTCGCTTCATCCAGTTCCGATGCGGTGACCTTTCCCAGCACCCAGTCTTCTCCGCTTTTGTAGCGTGAAGAATTCTGGATGGCTGCGGTCATGGCTGCGAAACCACCCCGGGTAAAGGCTCCCCGCACCCTATGATTGCTGGCAATTACGCCGGCAGAATTAGAAAACTGCTCATTAAAGCTGACGTCGGAAAATTTGCTCGATACCTCGTCCAGCATAGGTTTGTAGATATGGTCGATACCACCAAACTGTCCTAAGTAGTCCCGTGCCCGTTTAACCGCCAGTTCATCGGGCTTGGAAGGGAAAATCTCTTCGTTCGCAAGTTCCGTGCTATAGAAGTCAAACTGAGATTTTGCCAGGCTCTCAAGGTCACTGCCGACGTCCCTTCCTCGCTTCCATTCACTAGTAAGGACTGGAGACAGCCATTGCCGGGTGCTCTTCTCGTGCTTGCTGGTGGTGATCAGATAAGCCTTGAGCTCGTCGTAGGTGGTCCCATAGCTGTCATTGGGGCCGGGCTTTGGGGGAACTGACTGCAAACGGCGCAGCAAGCGTGACTGGGCATCGTCGAACAATAGATTGCGGAAACGCTCGAAATAAACCTTCCTCGCATCGGGATAGATATCGTCTCCCATATACAGGCCCCAGCGAAGATGCCAAGGGACGCCTGCCGTTTGATAGCTGGATAAAGTGACCAACTCCAGGCGGAGGTGTTCGAGCTTCTGCAGGTCAGTGAGGCTTGGCAGTTGGTTGGGCGGAAGGTGGGCAACGGTCTTCAGTTCATCGGTTGCCGCCAACAAGTTACTCTCCAGCGCGTGATTACCAATAAAAGAGACCAAGAACCCGATCGCACAAATGAGACCGACAACAACCACAAACCCTAAAATGATTCGGCGCCAGAGATTGACCCGGGAACTAAAACCACTGGCCGCCAGGGCAACGCGATCTCTGACGATCACGTCGTTGAACAGTTGGGTCAGAAATACCCACTGCGGAATCTTTCGCGATCCAGATACTCGGCTGGGAGTTACGGCTTGCACGGGTTGACGGCTGCCGCCGCTACTGAAAATGCGGGTGGCACCGGCGTCAAGTCCGGCCTCGGGATCCTGTACCGGCGTTTGCGGAGCCAGCTGTACACCATCTTCCACAATCACCGGACGGACCCCGGAGAAGTAGAATCCTCGCAGGAAGGGATTCACTGTAAGCTGACTTGGCCGTGCCAGATCCACCAGAAACTGCACCAGCAGGGCTCGCAGCTTTCTCAACTCGCGCGGGAATTCATAAATCCCGGGCAGCTTCTCTAGTTCGTGCTCCCGGCCAAGCAGATCGAGGCGCTTTTCTGCCAGGGAGTAAAAGATCTCATCGAAGGCCTTAGTCAGACGATTCGTTTCCTCCTCGGCGTAGACCCCTGTCGCCATCGAACGGACCGCCAAAGTGGCACCCAAAACTTCCGAACCTTCCTCCTTGCTGAGACCACGTACAAAGTCCAGAAAGAACGGAACCCTGTCCAACTTGGTAAAGAGCACATAGACCGGAAAACTGATACTCAACAATTGCGAGATTTCCTGCAGCCGGACCGCCAGCTTGCGGGCGGCGGAAAGGGTAGCTTCGCTGGCGCCTGGCTGGAAGAAGTTTTCGCAATCGAAACAGACGATGGCTGCGCGCGGAGCTTGCTGGCCTTTTCCCATGGCGCTGGAGGCTCTACCGGGCTGGACTAGTTTGACCAGACGTTTCCAGCGGCCGGCCAGGGCCAGCAGACTACCGGCCGGGTCAACGAAGATGGCCTCCCGGGTGTACCAGATGTTAGCTACCCGGGTCGGCAGTATCTTGTTGTCCTGATAAACGTGTCCGGCCAGAAGTTCCGGGTCAAGGGCGGAATGAATGATGGTCGTGGTCTTGGTAGAACCAGACTCACCCAGCAGAAAGACAAGCGGCAAATTCCCCAGGTTGGTGCCGCGACCCAGGGTCGAGCTTTTCAAACGACGAATCGCTTCGGCGACTACCAGATCGATGTCAGCAGAGCCGGACTGTTCCGGCGGACCTGCCTCGTCGGGCGCCTGCGCGGCCTTGCTCTTGCGGTAAAACCACAGGAAGCTTCCGGCGCCCACCAGGCCGATGAGCCACAGTCCGCAGCGCAGAATCCACACATCGGATCCATGCAGATGGAACCATGTCCCAATGAACCAGACCAAGACCAGGTACACGAGCAGGATCCCGCCGGTTACCCAGTACACGACCATACGGCCCCCTATTTCATAAACTGCATCGTCGAGGCAGAAAGCTCCGACGCGCCGGAAATCAACACAAACTTAAAGACGAGGAAGAGCGCTAGAGTCACCAGGCAAGTGGCTATAGCTGCGATGGCCAACCGGCGGATCCAAGGGTCGGACTGGACCATACGGAACGCCTCGGCAGGAATGCCTCCTCGGGGAGACAACGCCGCGAACGGGTCGCGCACTCGCCGCATCTTGTCTTGAATCGCGGCCATGATGGAGCGCAAGTCACCGCCGGCCGCGTATCGTCCTTTGAAGCCGAGCAATAGGCAAAGATCGTAGACCTCAAGCAAATCCGCGGTTTCGGCAGAGTCGTTGCGTGTAAGGGTTTTTTGCAACTCCTGGAAAAACACTTCCCCAGCCAATTGATGGCCGTACAATTCCGCCTGCAAAGGCAATCGCGCCCAGTCGGCAAAGGCGGGGTTGCGGCAGCCTAAAGCGGACTCGTCGAGAAATGCCACCACGGCGAAGATTGCCTGCTTCACATCTTCCGCGTTGTAGCCGCCGCTCCGGGCCTCTTGTTCAGCGACGCGAAGCGCTTGCTTCATCTGGGCGCGGAAGGATTCTGCGCTGGAAACCGCCTGCCGGTTGTAACGCAGGCGGACAATCGCGGTGAATACTTCCTGAAAGGCCAGGGCCAGATTCCAGCCTCTGCGGTCTAACGCAGGGCTTGCGCCCCGATAACTCCCCCGAACCGATCCAGGCGGCGATGACATAGGCTCAACCCTCCAACAACACGATCAAGTCCATCTCGGCGGAAGGCAATTCGCCGGGGACATAGACACCAACATTGCGCGTCTGCATAAGGTGGTCCCAGCAAGGTCCGGTTCGGCTGATGGTGAAATACTGGCAGTCTACTTTGACGGAAACTGCCGAAGGCGGGACCTCAAGATGGGTGAGTGTAAGGCCCGGAAGAGCGCGTTTCACCAACTCGGGAACGAACTTGGCCGAGCAGACTTTCACCAGCTGGGTAGTCTTGGAAATCAGGTCAGCCTCACCCACCGGTGAGCGGATACCGAGGAGCCAGCGGGCAGGGCCAAAGCAACGCTGATCTTTGATTTCACCCTCGTAGAAGTAGCGATCCACGGCTTTCAGCGGTATGGAAATTGCCTGCGAGGGAACCACAACCTCCAGATGTCGCCGGATATGCTGATCCAGAGCTTCAAAGCAGGAACTGGGGTCACGGTGATTGTAGAGCGGCAGAGATCGAGGGTGGGTTTCCAGGCCGAACGTGCAAAGGGCGCCCGCTAAGCGGGACATCTCACGAAACAGTTCTTCGGGATGGCCGTGTTTGGACAGCAACAAGTGCCGCAGGGGCGTCAGGCTCGAGTTGATGGCATGCAGAAACCAAAACTGTGAGACGTGGCGGGCGGACATTCCGGCCTGAAATTTTCCCGCGGACTGCTGCTGCTGTTCCTGCGAAACCGCGGCGCTCTTTTCTTCCAGGATCTCGACCAGGCGCTTGAGGATATCGCTCACGTATTCGCTGGTGCTGAGTCGGAGGGAGGGCGCGACAAACTTGGGATCGTAAATAAAGTGCCCCGAGCCGTCTCGCTGGACAAGCGCCAGCGGCAGTGTCAACAGATTGGCGTCATTGTCGCTGTCAAACGCCAGACGGATATTCTTACGACCGAGTTGAACCGGCTTCTCATCGCGGCCGGTATTTTCATCATGCCGGATCTCGACCACGCGGCTGTAGCGAGTATTCTCATCCAGGCCGCCCTCAAGATTGCAATTCTGGGCATCCGGAAACCAACGGGGCACAGCCAGCGCGATAGCCAAATGGTCGGCAGTGGGAGAGAACCGCTCGGCAAGGTTGCATGGCGCAGGCAGCGGATCGCTTTCGGGCATGTCAAAGGTGAGGCCATCTTCAAAAATCCCGCGCGCGTATAGCAGGGCAACCGTTCCATTGCGTAGTGCGTCGGCATCCAGTTGGTATTCGGAAAAGCCGTAGGCATCATCCCAGAGGCTGGCGGTGGCAAAGTGTGTCGACTCTTCGAAATACCGGTTTTGCGCCTGGAAATGATGGGGGGCCAGATACATGCCCTCCGCCCACACGATCTTGGACAGCAGCCTCATGCTGAAATCACCTGTTCAAACGGAGAAGCCATTCTCTCTCGAAACCAGTGTCTTGAGAATAAGAAAGTTCGTCCACAATTGTGCACTAAATGCCGCTGGTAGGCTGGATCGGTCTACATTGGGTGTTTACACTTTACTGGCAATGGAAGGAAGTGTAAGTTGTAAAATCAACCACGGAAACGGAGGTCCGAGCGACGGCGTTGGCCGGTCGGGCTTAGATCCTGATCCCTCTTTCCCAAACCTATGTTATCCCTGGCCAAATCTCTAGCAGATCGGGCTGCCTAGCGGTTGAGCATGAAATTCGCAGCCAAGTACGAAATCCTCGAGCCGGTAGCGCGCGGCGCTGTGGAGACATTTGTAGCCCGGTCGATAGCTACCGACGAACGAGTTCTAGTACATATCTTTGAATGTCCGGAACAAAGGCCTGACCAGCCCACAGTGCAGTGGGTGCTGGAGTCGTTTCGCGCCATCGCGCCCGAGCCGGCAGAATTGGTGCTCGCTACAGGACGGTACAGCGGCACTACGTATGCCTACCTGGCGACTAAACTGCCCGACAACGCAGCCCTGAAGGCGTGGGTGCAATCGTATGAATCGCGGGAGGAGACAGAAGAGAAGATCACACCTCCAGAGCGCGCTCTGGTTCCGGATCTTGCGCAGGAAGCCGGGGAACAACCACTTCCTTCGGCGGTAGGGGCCGAAGAATCTACTGTCATTCGCGAAATCAAGCAACCTAAAGAGACCACCGTAATCGAGGCTTTGCGAGTAGATTCTGCTGCGCCGCCCGAAACGAGCGAAGCTTCGCATGCAGGACAGGCGGCAGCCGCGGCAATGTCCGACACCATTATTGATTTCGGCGGAACGGATTTCAGACCCGTCGAAAAGCTTCCGCAGCCGGAGCCTGGGGAGGCTCCAGGGCGATTGTCCGGATCTGAGAGTGCGCCTAAACAGCCACGGCAAGGAGTCCCCTTCGAAGCACCACGGCAAAAAGAGCCGCCTCAATCGGTAGATCCAATAGACGAAATCTTGGGTTTGGTGGGCGAGCCACGGCCACGGGTCGGGGGGGCATTACCCCGGGAAACGCCGGGCATCGCCGCTCAGGAATCGACTCCTGATCTGGCACGTCCCGCAGAGCCGGGGGGTATAACCGATTTGTTTGGTCTCAACCATCCCGCGCCGCCGCCGAATTCGGTGGAGACCGCTTCCAGTATCCAGGACGACGGCAACACCGGCGAGTTCACCCGCTTCTTTCGGGGACCGTTTCATGGAGAGCGGCCTTCTCAGACTCCCCCGGTTTCGACGACTTCGCCGCCGCCGCGAAAGCAGGCTGGTGAGTTCACAGAGATATTTGGCAAGGGCGGCGGTTCTGTCGTGCACGGCGCCTCCACACAGGAAAGTCTGGTCCGGGACAATCCGGTCGAACGTGACTCGGCACCAGTCGTGCATCGATTTCAAAGCTCTGAGCCGGAACCCAAAATCCAGGAAACCTATGAACTAAGCCCGCAACAGACCGAGATCCTGGAAAGAAACAGCCAGAAGTTCCCGGCATTCATAGAGCCGGCACCGTCGAGCGTTCCAGCTCCGCCGGAGCCTCCGCTAGATTCCGGTACGGAGCCGCCAGTTCCGCAATTCGGGGGCCGGAAGAGCTGGAGTGATGCTGACGAGGCCTTCGCGCTTCGCTCCCAAGCTGATGCAACCCGCGTTTTTTCTGCGCCGGAGAAGGAATGGGTCGAGGATTCATCGCGCAGCCAAACCGGTCCCAGCGATTTCACAAGAATCATTTCAGGTGGATTGATAGAGCCTAATCCGGCAGAAGAACCTGTTGATGCCGGGTGGATCGGGTGACGACTTCGTCGAAAGACTGGGAGCGCCCCCAGTGCGGCCGGCGCCGGCTGCGCCCTCCCCGCCAAGATTGCAGCGACCAGGTCAGTTCCCTCAGACCCCGGCCCCACCAGCGGTTGCGACTCCGCCTGCCTCCGCAGCCTCGCGGCTGGGATCGGTATCGCCGAAACAAGCGGGGGTGCCCTGGACGCTTATTATCATCATCAATGCGTTGGTCATCCTGGCAGTTGTGCTGGTGCTTTATTTTGCGCTGAAGCACTGAGGCAGCCTAAGTCTTTACTCTGCCTGCGGCAGCAGGATCAGCAACTCCAGCTTGGGATTGGGAAAGTCGTCGGGTACGTAAGCCGCAAGATTGCGAGCGCGCGTGACCGCTTCCCAGGGCGCACCCGATTGACTGAGGCTAAAGTACTGATGCTTTAATTTGACGGGCAGCGCGTCGGGCGGGTTAGGCAAGTGCTTGAGCGTAATACCGGGCAGCGCCTGCTTGATGAGGTGCTCAACGTGGGTAGCGGAGCAGACCTTCACTAGCCGCGGTGCGTCCCGAATGATTGCGTCCTCCTCGGTCTCCGCGGTCATCGCCAGATAAAGTCGCGTATTTCGAAGGTATTTCTCATCATCGAGTGAGGTGGCGTAAATCGAGGTCTTTACTAGTTTCAGCGGCAGAGACACAAGGTTTGTCGGTACGACCGTTTCCAGCATAGACCGGAGCTTCTCATCCAGATCAGAAAACAGGGGCCCCAGCGAGTCATGCGTGTACAAGGGAAAGTCGCTGGGGCGCAGCTTGGGCGAGAAGGTTGTAAGCGAACCGGCCAGGGCAACCATGGCCGCGTACAGTTCTTCTGGGTGACGAGTTTTGCTTTCGAAAAGATGGCTGAAAATAGGGAAGTGGGAATTGACGGTATACAGCAACCAGAAATTGGCAATGTCGGCAGCGGTGAAATCAGCCAGGCTCTGATTTTTCTGTCGGCGGCTGGCAGCAAGTTGGCTGCTCCTGACCGAGAGGACCTCGATCACCCCTCGCAACAGGCCCAGCAAATACTCGCTGCCGCGTATGGCGACGAGAGGCGGGATGAACCGGGGATTCGGCCGGAACGTACCGGCTTCCGTTCTCTCAACATTCGCGATCCGCAGCGTCGAACAACCTTCGCGATTTTCGTTTTCTGCCAGCAGTCGTATGTTCTTGCGGGCTAAGCGGACCGGTTTGTCGCCCGCTCCGGTGTTTTCATCGCGGAAAACCGTGTCTTCCACCACATAACGGCTGCCATTATCGGTCCCGGTCGAAACATTGAGTCCACGCAGGCGGTAGTCGGGGACGGTCAAGTAAATATCCAGACTTTTCATGCCGGCTTCAAACACTTCCACCAGTGCCTTGGAGGGTGGCGGCGGATCGGCATCAGGAATTTCAAACAACAGCCCATCCGGAAAGACGCCTGCGGCCGTTGACACCGCCAACTGCCCTTCGGAAAGCATGCCTTGATCCAGGGTGAGTTCACTGAAACCCCAGGGACAGAACTTGAGGGCTTGCAGACGGAAATTCAGCGTGTCCTCAAGGAACTTGTCTTGAACCTGCAGATGCTGAGGAGTGAGAAAGGTCCCCTTGGTCCAAATGACAGGCTGCAGTTGTTTCATAGGAGTTCCGACCGGTGCTCACAATAACAATTCCGAGACGCAGAAGCAAACTTCGGCGATGCGGCGTAGTGGGTCAGTTTGATTGTCATCCCGGGCAAGAGTCTGTTGCGCTGGGAGAATCTCCCATCCGGTCACGCGCAAAATCGGCGCACACCGGATGCCCCGGCTGGGCGCGCCGATTCGCGCCGGCGCGCGAAAGGCACCCATCCTTTTTCAAAAACTGACCCCCCTACCGATGCGGCAATGAAGTTGGACGTACGCCGACAAGTTTGGTTCGGAGTTGCTGACTCGGGGAAGTCTGCCACGCGATGCTGCCGCAAATAGTTGATTCGGAGGGGCGCACTTTAGCTCCTGTCCGGCATATTTGATTTTGATCGCGAACAAGCTTCCGATAGCCCCTCTGGCATTACCAAAAGCGCGAGTCCAGCCGCGGTTGCCCGTTGCGCCGGTTCGATAGGTGCGCTATAGTGCAGACTTCCGTCGCCACTCCGTTACGTTCTTCGTCTATGTGGCTCCAATTGTGTTGCGTTGGACTCGGAAGCTGGAACATCCAACCGCAAACACCACGAATCATACATGTTGGCCGAAGGCCGATGTTCATGGCAGGGCATCCATGCGTGAGCCCAGGCGAACAGTTAGGGCTGATCGGGAGTGAGTCATTCCCGCGACGAGCGCGGTTACGTGGCTTAGACGTTCAAGCTCTAGATCGCGGCAGAGCTCCGAGCAGGGAGTTAGCACATGGTAATCGTGTTGGAAGTGCGAGGGGGCCCATCGTTAGGAAAGAGTATCCGCGTACCGGAGGGGCGGTCGGTCCGGGTTGGTCGAAGCGACCGGTCTGACGTGGCCTTTGTGCGAGATGCCTATATGTCGGGTGAGCACTTTTCCGTTGAGTGTGGCGATGCCGCCTGCTCCATCAACGACCTGAACAGCCGCAACGGAACCTTCGTGAATGGCGAGAAAGTGGAGAAGACGTTCCTTCGCGATGGAGACACCGTGGTGGCTGGAAGCACCTTGCTGGCGGTGCGGTTGTATGCGGACGATTCGGCCCCGCCTGCAGCAGGAAAAGCGAAGCATGGCACGCCAACCGGCAATAGCGAGATACTCACCGAGTTCGATCCCCAAACCGCCGAGGCTGAAAGGCCGGACCTCACGCGCGGGCCAAAGAGAATTGACTGATCAAGATTCTCGCTAGCCATCTGCGGGTCTGGCATGTGTTCGTAGTTTCTGTATGATGTGCAGCACAGTGATGTCATTACCTGGGATTTAGGTTTGGTTTTATTCCTTAAGTTTGGCAGCAAAAAGGACTAGGGTGCCATTGACAGCCCCCTTTCCGTGTAATACCATCCGCCCGACCCAAATAAGCAACTACCTTGCGATGCTAACCATACGGCCAGAGCAGTTGGCGATTTTCCGGTCCTCAGGCAGAGGCGCGTTTTGTACGCGAATGTTATTGCATCTTCGTGAGACGTTTGGCGATATGGTGAAAAGAGAAACAGACGCTAAGCTGCTTCTTTGGATCGAACTTACCACTCACGAGCTTGAAGAGTTTGGCATCGATTTGGAAACCGACGTCGAACTCTACTTAGAATTGGCCGTATGTCACCCGCGCGAAATGCTGCGAAAGCCATTGCCGAAATGGGTGACTGATGTCCTCGGCCATCCTGGTCGCACACCGTCACAACGCGTCGAGATACTGCGAGAAGACCTGCTTTTCGGACGTTCCCAGGATGACTCGACCTCGAAATAGAGGGCATATCGACAAATGGGAGACGACGACTCTAACACCGGGAGCTCCGGCTATCGGGCGAAGGACCCGACCGGGACTTTGCATGAAGATTGGGAATGGACCACCACCTACAACGAACAAGACCCGAATTGCTATTATTCCCCCAACGCCGCGCGGCACGGAAGTCCGGCCGTTTTCTGGTACCAGAAATATCCTCCTCTTAATAAACAGGAGGATACGGTTCAGGAAACCCAGCCGGAACATTACAAAAAGGTTGACGATGAGGCGGCCCAGACATCCCCAGCCGGCGGCTCCTCGGACCAAGACCGTAGCTACAAAGAACAATTCAAGAAGACCGACACGGAAACAAAGAAATCCGGAGCTGTGCCAGGAAAAAGAGTCGCCGATCCGCCTGTTCAAACCTGTGGATCCAAGCAGAAGCCTCCACCAGTAGTGCCCTGCAGGCACAACCTGGACACTGTGTCGTGCTCCCACGGTCGGAAGGTTTCAGTGGTTCAATGGAAATCCAAGCCTACGCCTAAAGGATCAGCCCAGCCAGTGCTTGAAGTGGTTGGAGACCCAAGGGACGACGTAACGCTCTCAGCCGCGATAAAGGCGGGACCTTGCCCTACACACAAAGATCACGTTCTTACGAGTACTCCGAGTGATATCGACGGGAGCGCGTCCGATACCAAGCTTACGATTGCAACGACCGCCAAGTTTCTAAATCCCTTGAATTCGAGATCCTTTTGGCCAATCGATCCTCCCCTGACCCGATATTCCTTAAATGGCGTTACTTGCGAATATAGCGACTCGGCCGAAGTTGTAGTCTTTCCGGACAATTCGTGGGAGATTAGCCTCCGTTTGGCTAGCTTACCAGGCAGGGAACGCCAATACAGCGCTACCACCACGATTACCAAAGACAAGAAGCCGGAGACCTTAAGCGTCAAAGCTGTAGCCAGGAAGAAATCTTACGATTTATCGACCAACTACCAGCCTGCCTTCGAAAGAACCAAAGAAGCATTGAATCTTGCGCAAAGAGCTTGCGAAGGAATGGAGAAGATAGCTGGAAAACTTGGCCTCACGTTAACCTTCGACTGGCCAAGCATTGGCTTTAAAGGAGAATGGGGATGGAAGGAGGAAAAGAACTCGCCCTATTGCGAATTCGAAGCTACCATCGACTTCGGTGCTGATCCGCTTTTTGGGGTCGCAATTGAAGGTGACATCTTGGACGCCCTATGCAATTCTGTTGGACCGTTCAAGGTCTTTATAGCGCAGGTTCGAAGTGGTCTCGAGAGATATGTCACGATTAAAGTTACGTTCGAGCTGAAGGGAGTAATCCAAGGACAAATAACCACAACGATGGCGAAGCACTCCTATGAATCGAGTCTCCGAACTAAGTCTCAGAAGGGCAAGATCAGCGCCGAAATTGATGCCGAGATACAAGGCAAGATCGAGACTAAGATATTGTGGTTGGTGGCAGGTGCGAAAGTCGGAGCCAAGACCGGCATCGTATGCGATCTTTCGGTGGGGGGCGACAGTGAGGGACCTTATATCGGCTATGACCTTAAACTTAAGGCTTGTGATCTCTATTGGGGGTTTTATGCAGGCGAGAACACGCAGTTAACATTCGGAGGTTCTCCGGACTACGAACTGTGGTCAGAGGAGCAGCTGGTGGCAGAGAAAAAGGTTCATATGCTGGTGGGTCAGTAAAGATGGATGAGACTAGACGGCACTACGGAGTCAGGATAGCATCCAGTGGTTACAAATCTCGTGTGATGGTCAATGACGTGCCGGTCTTCGATGACAGGCTCGGGTTTGGCGGCGTGGTCACCATTCCAATCAATAAGTGGATTCGCCACGGCGCCAATCAAGTGAGCGCTCAGCTGCTGCCTTTGGTGTCAGCGGCGCGAGCAGACCAGAGGGAATTCAGCGCGCAGGTGACGGCACAGGTGGCTGGTTCAGATGTCGAACGCGGCGCGGTTATAGCGACGTTGTTGCGGCCTCACGCCGAAGGATTACCAAACGGGCCAATCGAGATATCCCAAGTCTTTCTGGCCGACGTAACGTTTCCTGAGTGGGCATGGTTCCGATCCCGACGGCTAGATCTTATTGCGAAAGAGTTGACTTCACTCCAGGCCCAGGTGCAACGGGTTCATTCACTCATGGCGCAAGAGGATATCGACGCCCTCTTGTCGCTGTTCGCGGAGCGGATCTCGGAGACAGCCGCCGCCAATTACGAAACAATTGAGGAACAAAGAGCCGCCAGTCGACGCGAGTTAGCGGCATTTACAACCAGCATCTACTTGAGATTACAACCTCTAGACATGGAGACGGCACAGCTCCGCTTGTACGGGACGAACAGGCTCGTGCTATTGGAGACGGTGCAAGGGCATTCCCCCATCGCTTACCAAAGCGAGGATGGCGCCGTGCGAGGCTACGTCCCGCTAATCTTCCGCAGAACCGACGAGGGGACTTGGGTTGTTACGCGATAGCGACGCTGGTTGACCCTTGAAGATAGGCACTCGGTATTTCACCCTATTGGCGACGGGTTCGGTATGGAACTGTGACTAGCGGATGTGGTGTCGCCAGCTACGGCTAGCGGCAAGGTTCTTCGCCCCACTCCCACACCCTTGTTCGAGAAGCGGAGCAGCATATCCGGCTTCTCATCTTCCATGAGATAGTACTTTACCGGGCCAAAAATCAAGCCAATTTCTTGTGCCGTGCAGGTTGGCAGGAAGAGCCGCAGGACTCGTGGATCGTAGAAGCGAAAGTAAACCTGCTTCTGGTCCGGCAGTTTCACCATCAGGAATTGACGAAAGTGCCGCCGCAAGCCTTCCAATGGCTCCGGGCTGGCCAGGTACACACCCCAATTCTTGCCCCAGCCCAGTTGTACCAGCGTCTCGATCAGCGGCGAGTTTGGCGGCAGGCGCACCAGATAGGGCGCAAAGTGCGCCAGTTGGGCCCCCTGCGGCCCTTCAAACAGCGACTGGTACTCTTCCTTAAACTCTAACAGTACCTTCAGCACGGAGGGTTCACGGGCAGCGTCCAGCAGGGCATAGAGCGGCTGAAACTCCGCCCGCAGGAGTGCGATCAGCTTCTCTTGGGGCGTGGACGGGACAGCTGGCGCCGCGGCAACCGGCGGAGGCGGTTCCGGCTGATCGTCGACAATCTGCACCGAGAACGTGGTCTCGCCTGCGAATACCATGTCGCCGTTCGTCAGACGCACGGTAGTCACCTTGCGTCCGTTGACCAGAGTTCCGTTGCTGCTGCCCGGGTCCCGCAACAGGTATCCCTGCTCATCGCACTCGACCACAAAGTGTATGCCGGACATGTGTCGATCCTCGGCTACGACGAAGTCGGCCAGCGACGTTCGCCCCACGCGGACAGATTGGCCCGCCTCTAGCTGGATGGTGTGTCCTGCCAGCGATCCCGACTGTATTTGAAGAGCGGCTCGCATAGTTATCGGTTACTCTGCCTCCAAACTACAGAGAAAGCCGGAGCTACTCACATCCACCGCGTTTTCGCAGATAACGCCAAGCTCGGATTAAGTCTTGGCGTTTGAAGTAGCCCGTACGACCGCACATCTCCAGTACCTGCTACATGGGCATTTTGTCCAACTCTTCCAATAAAGGTAGAAGGAGGTCGATGGTATCCGTTGGTTGAGATACCTCGACTATCGGTCCCGGCGTGAATCCTGCTACGTAGCCATCCGCGCTGAGACCCCGGGGTCGAGATCCTCCGTGTGTCGCACGTCGAAACCAATCTTCTCTGGATTCTAACTCCGGCTGTCTCTCGCCACTCATGGCCGACCCTTGTTTTTGCCCATAATGAGCTCTAGATATTCGCCGTCCCGATCCAGAAGAGGCCAGTAACGGAAGACTTTGTTTTCACACCTGAGCCCCGTTCTCTATGGCAACCAATTGGCACAAAACGATTTACAGCCTACCTCTGCCTACGATGCGAATGGTGTCGGTGCTTGTCGCATCGACAAGTTTTCCGCGAACCTTTATTTCCGCCTTCAAGGTAACCTCGGCGATCAAATCTACCGTAGGCCCAGCAAGCTGTTTGACCTCCTCGTTCGTGATTGCCCATTCAAGCACCACAGATCCTCCCGGCGGAATCTCTGTAAAGTTTTCCCTTAAGGCCGGGTCTGCCAGATTAGTTTTTAAATAAGCCTCTGCTTTAGTGTATGGGTTTATCAGCCGAATAGCAGGTCCGGTCTTCTGACGATAGGCGAGGGGATATCCGATAGGCACCGACTCCTGGTTTGTTATGTAGATGTCTACAAGCAGATCTTGCCCTTCGAAAAGGCATCGATCTCTCTCCTTGCATTTGGCTTTGATAGTGAGTGCTTGGCTCTCCATCGGGATATCCCTCGTTTGTGGTCCAACCAACAAAAGCACGGACAGGCACGTGATCAGCGTATAGAGCATTTTATGGTTCGCCCGAGCTTAGCCGTTAACAATTCCTGAACCTCGATTGCGACACTCCAGCCATGGCGTGGCAACACCGTCGTGTTGTCATAGGCAGCCATGATCGTGGCATCGGGGGCAGTCTTCGATTTGCCGTCAAAAGGCGCTGAGATTGCCACATCCAGAGATCCATCTGGTTTGATGTACTTCACAGTTTCGGTACTGCCGGAAACATAAGAGTATTCATCTGGGAGACCAATACAGTGACCAAATTCGTGTGCATAAACCCAATCAGAAGTGGTCTTTGACACATCCATTACACTGCCGGTCACACCCTCTCTAGGATAAGTATTATGAATCTTAATTACGTAATTCTCGCGGGAGCTAACCCACTTCACTTTGTATTCAATAGCAAACGCTTTCTTCCCGCATAACGGATCGTCAGCCTCAAGCGCAAACTTTCCGTTCCAGTTAGCCTTCACGCCAGTTTCCAGCTTCGTCTTGGCCGCATCTACGTCCGCGGCTGTAACGCTTGCCAATGCCTCTTGCTTGAACCGAACCTCCACCGTAATCTTGCTCCCTGTCTTCACCGGTGCATAAATCTTCCCCGAGAATTTGGGTGGAAGGGTGGAGTATTGGGACCCGTCCGCTTTGTACTTCCTGAAGTACCGTCCGTAGGAAGGCTGAGAGATTTCTTTTTCGTAGTCATTCGCCCAACACGACTGGTCCGTTAAGGCTTCGCAAGGCGAACCGCCCACAAGCCGCTGGTAAAAACGGCAGGCGAAAGTGTTGTTTGCGTCATTGTACCTGCGGTCGATATCCGGCAGGTGCGCGCTCCGGCGTTTCTCCCCATCGAACCAGAAGCGCTTCTTGCAGCCAGCAACCCCTTCGGTAGCACACGGGCACGGCCACTTGTTTGGATCTATTCGGCTGCCTTTGCGGAACATCAGCACCATCACCCTGCGGTTTGGAGCGTTTTGTGCGTTGCGGTCGGCCAGGGTTGTCTTATCGCTGTGCTGCTTCGCCTGATCGAACTTCGCCTGCTTCTGCTGAGAAAATATGAGGAGCGGATTAAACTCGCTACAACCTTGGAAATCGCCCTTGCCGGCGGAGTCCGCGCCTTGCGCGAGGAATTCCTTCTTCGTGAGTTTGAGATCCGGCGGGCATAGCTTCTGCAAGTAAGAGCGGAACAGGGTGCTATCCGGCGTGCCGCTGGGAAGTCCGGTATATGCCTGCATCGCCTGTCGCTGGTTTGCACCCCACGCCTCGGCTTGAGACACGTCCTGCCACAGTTTCACAGCCGAGCCCGGGTCAGTGTTGCTGATCAAAAGCCCGTAAATGACTTTGGCCCGGCGCCCGCTCAGTTGTTTGTTATAGTCGTCGCTGCCTACTGGGTCGGCGTGACCGAAGACGGAGAGCGGAGATCCTGGGTGGGCCTTGATGAGATCGACCAGATGTTTCAGTTCTGCCCGAATGTCATTCGGGTTATCGGGATCAGTAGGATCGGCATTCACGAAGGATGAGTCGAAGGCAAAGCGGACGTCGTCCACTCGCCAGCAGGCGATAGGAATCAGGCGCAGGCGGGCGGTGTTGAATTGGTCCGTGGTGGTCGGGCCAACCAGAAACTTGAAGGTCTCAGCAGCAGCATGCTCGCCAGAGACGCCGCCGTCGGACGCTGCGTTAATTGTGCCTTTTCGATCGTCGGCCATGTCAGTTTCCAGATGTCCGTGACTGCAAACCAGCCGATACAGCTAACAGCCGTGTACTTTCTTGAGCTTGGCCTGCGTGATCGGGCCGCACTTACCATCGACTGTGAGACCCTGATCGCACTGAAACTCTTCTACCGCCGACCCAAAGGCGTTCTGGTCGGTCCCATCGCCCGGAAAATATCCCAGATTAGTGAGTCGAGCCAACTGCCCTGAACCTTCGTCAACCGGATCGAGATCCCCTATCTTTACAGGAATGATGACATCATGGAATGGCGTCTCGTCGCCTCTGATCACCAGTGTGGCCTCGTGCGCGCCCAGGGGAATGTCTTGCTCGACGTGCCCGTTACTATCGGTGGTATGTTGTGTAACCTGGCCTTCTACCAGCAACGCACATTGTGCATTGGCGATAGGCTTTTCCAAGTAATCCTCCAGTACCAGGCGTAGCTTCAGCGGCTCCTTCGTTACTTCGAAGGTATGCCGTTTGTCGGTATTGCCGGATTCATCTTTCTCTTGCATATCCGGTACGTAGAGCTGGTCCCCGGGAAATAGCACATTCGGATTCTGGCGTTTCTGTTTTAACTCGGCGTTGTTGGGATCGTCCCAAATGACGTGGTAATCGGGGAAGCCATGCTCCTTGGCGATCTTGGAAAGATGATCGCCTTGCACTACGGTGTAATAACCTCCCATCGTTGCTTACCTCTGTTCATCCTTGATCTACTTGCTTCGCGCGAAACACCATCGACTACAATGCTACACAGCTCACTTGCGGCGCCAGATCCTTTTGTCCAGGTTAGGAAATGTGATCTTGCAGGTTCCAGGGTCAATTCCATCAATGCGGGCTAACCCCATTCCATCCAGATTCCCATCCACCGTTGAACCATCGGGTAGCTCTACTTGGTACCCTTCATTCGGTACCGGCTTGCCCTGCGTATCGAGCAACTCGATTTCGATCCACGACTTCTTATCCGGAGAAACGACCTTGCTTGTAGTCTGGCCGGCAGAACCTGCCGCCTGCGATAGGGCCTCTCAGCCCGGACAGGGATGGATAAAGGGCGTTCCACTGGACGATCCCTGTGCCAAAGACGATGCTGCGGCTCCCACCCCTGCCATGGCCTGTCCCAGCAGAACCAATGGCGGAACGGGCGTGACCACCACCGGTGATCCCATGCCGACCTCGCCGATGATCACCGTGGGTTCTCCCATGACGATAGGATTTGCCGGCCCCATAGCCAGGCCGGGTTTTTCTACCACAATGTCGCCCATGCGGCAGGCCATCATGTTGTTGATCAGCACCGTGGGACTTCCCATCATCACCGAGCCGACGCCATCTGCGCCGCTGATACTCACCGCGGGGCAAGCGTGCTGATCGATCATGGCGCGCCATGCGGGCAGATCACCGATGAGCACATTCTCACTGCCGGGGCCGGGCGCCAGAGGCACGGCGGCGTGAGTCGTGGGATCGGTTACGCGTGCTGCTGGAGGCACATCAACCTCGCTTACCTATTCCATTAACAGACCACAACTATCTTCCGTCACCACCACTGACAATCGCGACTACTGGTTGAGCTTCCCACCTTTGCTGCCGTCGTCGGCTGTGTCAGGGTCCTTGGGATCGGTGGGGGCATCAGGATCCTGAGGAGAATCCGGGCTCGCGCCAGGTCCATTGCCTGCGGCACCTCCACTGTTGATCAGTACCATGGTTCCCTGAATGGTGACGCCGGCCGGTCCGATATCCACAAAGCCGCCCGGCCCTTTTAAGGAGAGCTGCATACCGGCTTCGATGATGACCGTCATGCCCGCCTTGAGATGGATCGTCTGGACCGCTTCCATGGCATGAGTTTGGCCTATCTTCTCATTGCGCGACTGCCCTACTTGGAGCGAGACGTTGCCACCCACTTTGGTCGTCTGGTTCTTGCCGACTTGCAGAGAAATATTTCCGACAACCTTTTCTTTCTGATCGCTGTCAAGTTCGATCGATTGGTCGCCGCCAATCTTCTGCATCTGTTTGCCGTTGACCTGGAGCGACATGTCGCCTTCGATTTTCTCGAAGTGCTTGCCCTTTACGTGGCCATGCTTGTCTCCCTCGACGAGCTCTTGCTGATTGGCCTTCACAATCAGGTGCCGATTGGCGCCCACGAACTCGCGCGATTCCTTTTCTACGCGCAAATCCATATCCTTTTCGGCATTGATGAAGATCTGTTCGCTGTCCTTTTTGTCCTCGAAGCGAACCTCGTTATAGTTCGACGCGGTCCCGCCCTTCGAACTTCGGGACATAAAGGTACTCCGCGTCTGGTTGTCGGGAAGCGAGTAGGGCACGACTTGCTCGGCATTATAGACACGCCCCGTGATGAGCGGCCGGTCGGGATCGCCTTCCAGAAAATCGACAATTACTTCCTGACCAATCCGCGGAATCCACATAGCACCCCAGCCGGATCCCGCCCACGGCTGCGACACGCGAATCCAGCAGGAACTTTTGTCGTCCTTTTTTCCCAGCCGATCCCAATAGAATTGCACTTTGATACGCCCGTACTTGTCTACCCAAATCTCTTCACCCGTCTTGCCCACAACCAAAGCCGTTTGCGGACCTTGGACAAAGGGTTCAGGAGTCTTCCTGGGCGGACGGAACTGGACATTAGCGGGGATACAGTTGAAATGGTTGGAATAGTGCTCGCCTGTACCAGCATCGCCGAAGCTGTAGGACCCACCCACAGAGGCCACATGCTGAATTTCCGTTAGCACGTAGGCGTCGTTCATGTCCTTGCGGTAGTGGTCTTCCAGGGTGAATTTATAACCGGAAGTAAAGGCACGACAAGTGCCGGAGCCGCTCACCACCAGATGATCGGCTTCTTCTCCCCCCATGCGAAGTTTGGTGAGAGCCTCGCCCTGCGATAGGTTCAGATACTCGCCGGGATAGTCATATATTTCGAACTTGGTGTTGCCCCCAACTTGCACTAGGGTGGAATTTTGAGCCATCAGATTCGCGCTGGGAGTTTCAAAATTGTAATCGGTCAAGGAATATTTGCCGGTGCGCAGCTCCTGCTCCATCTGCCAGTTGGTGATGACATCGTCAGCCTGCACGTCGCCGGTACCAAGGTCGTAACGAGCGGTTGCCTGACCCGGGCAAGGCTCGTGCACCGTATCGGAGTCGGCAATCACCATGGTGTGCTTGCCATTCTCATGCTCGAAGAAATAGAAGATGCCGTACTGTTCCATGAGACGCGAGACGAAATTGAAGTCAGTTTCGCGATATTGGACACAGTACTCACGTGAATCATAAGTGGCAGTCAGGTTTAGCCTGTAATCTGCGAATCCGCGGCTTTTGAAGACGTCCTGAATAATCGCTGGGATGGTCTCTTCCTGAAAGATCCGGCAGTCAGCAATACGGGTGAGAAACCAGAGCCAGGGAACAACCTCCATCTGGTAGTGGGTGAATCGCGCGTCCGAACCACTCTGCGCAAATCGGCTGACATATCCGTTGAAATAACGCGCGCTGCTGTCGGCCAGCGTGGTCCGTATGGTGACATTTTGACCTATGATGTCCTTGAAGGAAATGGAATCCTTTTCGGATGCAAGATCCAGGCGAAAGCTAAAGAGGCTGGAAATGCCTTCGCGTCCGGTGAACCCCTGTAAGAGAAATACGTCCTTGCCGAGGGGCGTATCGATCGCGATCAGCCGGTTGTCCTGGGTGTATGGCATATTCTCGATTTCCTGGCAGCGCCGCTTACCGTTGCGAAGTTCGTATATACATAGACAGCCCGCGACATTTCGACGAGATCATTTGCCAGCTCACCTTCAGAAGTTCCTAGTGTGATCTAGGAATACACAAACTGTCCGTCGTCACCAACGCTAACGTGAATCGATTTCACCCTCTCGCCTTCTGCCATATGACCCAGCAACTGCCGGGAGATGTCCGGTAGTAAGGAATTGGTTAGAATATTGTCGACGTTTCGCGCTCCGCTCTCGACTTCCGTACAACGCTGAGCGACCTCACTAACCAAGGTATCTTCGTAAGTCAAGCTGATTTTGTGGTTCTCCTGGATCCGGCGCTGAATCTTATTCAACTTCAGGACGATGATTTTCTTCAAAGCTTCGTCTCGCACCGGATAATAGGGAATCACTACCATCCGGCCCAGGAAAGCCGGCTTGAAAATCTTGTTTAACTCCGGCTTCAGCGCTTGGACCAGAGCTTGCGGACTAGGCGCAGTCTCAGGATCGGCGCATAGCTTCATCATCTGATCGGTGCACGCATTCGTGGTCAAGATAATAATGTTATTCTTGAAGTCAATCTGTCTACCCTCACCATCTTCCATCATTCCTTTGTCAAAGACCTGGTAGAAGAGTTCCAAGACGTCAGGATGAGCCTTCTCTACCTCATCCAACAACACTACGGAATAGGGACGCCGGCGCACGGCTTCCGTTAAGACTCCGCCTTCACCGTAACCGACATATCCCGGAGGCGATCCCTTCAAGGTGGAGACCGTGTGGGCTTCCTGGAATTCCGACATGTTGATGGTTATCAGATTGTGCTCCCCTCCATAGAGCAGGTCGGATAAGGCTAGAGCTGTCTCGGTTTTGCCCACGCCGCTTGGTCCCAGCAGCATGAAAACCCCCACCGGCTTGTTAGGATCATCGAGGCTGGCCCGGGAAGTTTGAATTCGCTGACTGATCATGTCGAGAGCATGGGATTGCCCAATTACTCGATTGCCCAGCATGCCCTGCAAGAACAAGATGGTAGCGATCTCATCCTTCATCATCTTGCCGACCGGAATGCCGGTCCAGCCGGAGATAACTTCGCCGACAATTTGTGCATCAACGCAGACGCGGATCAGGCCAGCCTCGCCTTGCAGGCCTGAAAGTTCGGTTTCCAACGCGGAAAGCTGGACCCGTAGTTCGGAAGGACTGGGCTCGACCTCGGGGGACTCCGCGGTGGCGACCGCAACAGCCGTCCCTGGCGCAGACGCACCAGTCGCTGTGGCGGGGATCGGAGTCGCTGATGGCTGCTGAGGCACCGGCGAACCGTTTCCGCCGTGGCTGTCCGCGGTCGTCCCACCCTCCAGTTTTATTCGGATGTCGCGAATTCGGGAGACGAGATCACGTTCTTTTTCCCACCGCTCCCGGAGAGTTGCCAGTCGCGCTTCCACTTCGGATTTCTTCTGGGCAAGGTCAGACAATCTTTCCTCGTGATCGACGCCGACGGCAGCCTCGCGTTGCAGAATGCGCTGCTGCACTTCCAGGTCGTCGATCTGCCGAACGGCGTCTTCGACCGCCGGTGGAGTCGTACTCTGGCCCAAGGACAGCCGGGCACATGCCGTGTCCAGAACGCTAACTGCCTTGTCGGGTAATTGTCGACCAGCCAGATATCGGTGCGACAAGCGCACCGCGGCAGCCACTGCCTCATCCAGGATGCGGACCTGGTGGTGCTTCTCCAGCGCGCCCACGATCCCGCGCATCATTACCATGCATTGAGGTTCGGTTGGCTCCTCCACTTTCACAACCTGGAAGCGGCGCGCCAGCGCGGCGTCTTTTTCGAAGTATTTCTTGTACTCTGACCAGGTCGTGGCAGCAATTGTGCGTAGCTCGCCGCGAGCCAGAGCGGGCTTAAGTAAGTTGGCTGCGTCGCCCTGTCCGGCCTGCCCGCCTGCCCCGATCATGGTGTGCGCTTCGTCGATGAAAAGCACAATCGGCGTGGGCGAAGCTTTTACTTCTTCAATCAAACCTTTTAGCCTGTTCTCAAATTCCCCTTTTACACCTGCTCCCGCCTGCAAGAGAGCCAGATCCAAGGTTCGAATAGTAACGTTCTTCAGAGGCGGTGGCACGTCGCCGTGTGCGACGCGCAGAGCGAACCCCTCCACGACTGCCGTCTTTCCCACCCCCGCCTCACCGGTGAGAATCGGATTGTTCTGCCGGCGCCGGGTCAAAATGTCGACGATCTGGCGAATCTCAAAATCCCTTCCCAGAACCGGGTCAACCTTTCCCCGGCGAGCGTTCTCGGTCAAATTCACCGTGTACTGATCAAGATTGGGAGTCTTACCGCCTTTAGCGCGCGCCGGTTTCGCCTCGCCCGCTACCTCTTGGCCTGCTTCGCTTACTTGCTCGCTAGAACCCGCCACGATGGAGAGGAAGTCTTTGCGGAGGGCATCGGCCTGGATCTTCTGGAACTCCCGGCTGATTTCTCCCATCAGGCGAGACAATTCATCGTCGGCAACCAGTGCGAGGATGGTGAAGCCGGTGCGGATCTGGCCCGCGTTGAAATCGATGGAGCCAATCGTCCAAGCTTCGGTCAACATCTTCAGTAGAGTCGGACTAAGTGCCGGCGTTCTTGCATTTCCCGACTTCAACCTATCCAGGCTGCGGGTGAGCTCCGCAGCCAGACGTGATTTTTCTAGCGCGAAGTGTTGGGCGATTTGACCGAAGTCGCCATCGGTGGCGTCCATTAACTTCATCAGATAGTGTTCAATCTCGATGTCATAGTGAGTGCGTGACAGGCAGAGTCCGGCGGCCGCTTCCAGTGCCGCCCGCGCTGGATCATTTAACTTGCCGATTAGCGATTTTAGATTCAGACCCATATCGTTTTTCCTTATAGCCGCAGAATTGTTTCCGCCGGATCCCTGTCAATTGGCTCGGATTTCAGCCAGGTAACCCAACCTAGGCGAGGAGGAGTGTCACCTTCGTAACCAATATCGCAACCAGGTACGTCCTCTCGCTTAAGTACAAGCTGAACTTCAAAGTCGATCTCATCGTTAGAAAAGAATTTGACGATAGCTTTGAGCGGCTCAAAAGCGCTACCGTCCGGAAGAAAATCGCAGTACTGGGAAAGGGTTAACGGTCCTAGCCTGATGCGCACGCGGGATTGCTGGTCCCAGATCTCATCGCCGACCACGGCGCCTCTACCCAATTGTTGCGATTCGGAACCCTCGTCTTCCATCCGGCACAGGCTATCGGGGCCCAAACGGTACCAGGCTCCCGCGAACTGCTCGATTTCCGTCGGAACCCCAAAATAATCGCGCAAAATTGCCTCCAGCGCTGCAGGTGATCGTGACTGCTGTCCCAGAAGCGCGACATAGTGCAATAGGGCGTCATCGGGGATCTCCTGACGGTCCTGCAGTCCAGCCGTGCCTAATCCGATTAAATCCAGCAGGTGGTGCCTGAATAAGTCTTCATTGCCTAAGTAGCAGGTGACAGGAAAGCGATATTTTTCCCAAGCCCTATAAAAAAGAGAAATGATGCGATGGTTGAAGATGTCGAGAAAAGCCTGCAGAGTCTTGTCTTTGGCTCGAAGTCGGTCAAGGATAAGTTCGGTGTAACAGTAGGGAAGAACTCCCATGGGTCCGGTCTGACCCATGAAATTCACCGCCATTTGCGGCGGCGAATCATCTGGCCAGTCAATTTCCTGGATCTGGCTAGCAGGGAAGGCTAATCCGTTGTTGGTCCGGAAATGAACTGCTTCATCCTGTGGATTGGAAAATCTGCCGACCGGTTTACGATCATTCTGCAGCCGCTGGAGCAGGGTGACCGCTTGAAAAAATTCAAACGAGCACGCGTCCTCCCGCAAGATCTGTTCAATCGGAGAACCGCTCAAATCAAGATCTTCCGTCCGGCCCGTGGTAGCCATTCGCGCAAAGGATCCTTTCTTTGAGGTGTGGTCACAATCAACTGGGTAAAGCTATTTAAGGATGCACTGAGTCCCAGGAATCGCTCCAGTACGCTAGCGAACAGATAGACGCCTCCTCCTACGAACTGTTCTTCATCAAGCTCCACGTGAACTCGTGTTCCCCGGGCAAAGGTTATGCCGTTTTCGGAGGAGACCGGAGCAAAATGGCGGCGGCTCTCTACTTGCAAGATGCTGTCGATGACATTCTGGGAATAAGCTGACCGGCCAATGTCATAGATCCGAAGGATTTGCTGCAGCGCCGCCCTTCCTTCCTCAACCAGGGAAAGATAATTAAGCGAAAGATGCGAAATGAGGCGCCACAATGCACTCTTGCCAATCGGTGGCCGAATGGTATGCGTGGGCTTGCGAAGCGCCACAATCCGCTTCAACGACGAGGCGCCTTCAAGCTCGAAATCGCCGTTCTCGTTGCCGAAGGGAAGCCGAGAGGGCAGGTCGCGATTCGTGCAGGAGGTCTTGATGGAGAGGATGTCAGCCTCAGGATTCACCGGGCGCATAGACAGATCAACCAGCGAAAGATAAATATCCGTACCTTCGTCGTTGGCTCTAAGGGAAGGGCGTCTTCTAGCCAGCCAGAAGCGTTGCTGCTTTCCTCCGTGAGCCGAATGTCGCAGCGAATAGAAGGATTCGTAGGTGGTTACCTGCTGGTTCGCTGTATTAAGGCAATTTACTTCATCGACGGAGAAGACTTCGATAGCGTAAGGCCGTCTAACGTCTGGGACAACCGGATACTCGTACTTACGCTGGTCTAACTTAATCGGCTCGGCAACCTGAGTAAACAGATTGACGATGGGCGAGCAGCCCAAGCGGAAGGTCTTTTTCGAGAGCTCTAGTTCCAATCTTTGGCGACGCTCCTCCCCGTCGACTTCGGAGATGAGGAAGACAAGTTCTACCGCCTGCTTAGGGCCAGCCGGCCACACCGCTCCTAGACCGGTCACATCAATAAAGAAAAATTTTTCAGGGAACGAGAAATACTCCATCAACAAGTGGTGTCCTACGAAGGAACGGCGTGAGTAGGGCACCATGCCTTCCTCTTCGGAGAAGCCGACCACCTTCAGCGATGAAGCCGGCAGTGTAACGGGTTTGAATTTGGAGCCGGGAGTGGGATCGCGGACCAGGATGCGATTCAGCTTGGTAAATAGCAGTTCGTAGAGCGTGTTGATGAAGCCGCCTTCGCCGTCCAAATGGAAGCGTAAGCGATCGATTTTCAGGTCCTGGAAGCTTACATCGGGTGCGCAGCGCAGCTCGATCCGCACCGCCGCCGATGAGTCGCTGGTGATAACTGCCGGCTGCAGCCTGCTCGGCGGCTTCCATTCCGCGGCGGTCACAGCGATGGGCCACAAAGTTGTCTCATAGCACGTCCGAAAGGTGCAGGGAACGCCGCCCACCGGCTGGGAATGCAACACCGAGTTGCGTTCGATCCGCAAGCCGCTGGTTACCTTCCCCTTTTCAGGGTCCAGCTGGAACTCCACGATCGACATGGAGGGAAGGGGACGCGTGAGCTGCGGGTAAATTACAGTCAGCAAGGCTTCGCTGATCTCGGGAAACTCGTCGTCGATTTTCAAATGGACGCGCGCAGCCAAGAAAGCAAATGCTTCCAGCAGCCGCTCGACATGGGGGTCTTCACACTTTGTAGGTTCCAGGACCAGACGGGAAGCGACTTTAGGATGCTTCTCTGCAAATTGCACTGCCATCTTGCGAAGGTAGTCGAGTTCGCGCTCATAATAGAGCAGGAGATCATCCCGCATTGCTGTCTCCCTTCAGCCGGCAGACACCGCTTCGCAGCTCGATCACAGTATCGAAGGAAACTGGCTCAGGCGCGGGATCCATCAACAGTAAGCCTTCAATACGAAGCCTGAACTCCTGGAATCCGACGGCGGAATTCTCCAGAGGAACGATGCGCACGTTGCCTAACCTAGGCTCAAAGAGCTTGATAGCCGCCAGAAGTTGCCGAAGCAATTTTGTCTGGTCGGCCGATGACGCCATGGTGTAGGTGGAGAAGTCCGGCAATCCATACAAGTACAGGGACCGGTTTACCTCCTTTAACGACTCGTCCGGTTCAGGGAAGATACGGCGGGTATTGAGCAGCCATTCCAGATCGCGGCGCACGGCGCTCCGCAATTGCCGAATCGATTGCGAGCGGCTCAGAGGGGCTTCGATCTGGGTGCCCGGTTCCTGGTCAAGCAGGCGGTCCAAGATCGAAAGGGTGACCGTAATGTCGCCTTGGCTTCGTGGCATCCTGGTTATCCTGCCCGGAGAGCGCGCACGGGATCGAGGCGACAGATACGTTCGAAAAGCTTTTCACGCTCGCTGGAACTCCCTTGTACTTTCTTGCTGACTCTCATCACGGTTGACAAAGCATCGGCGACCATCTGGCTGTCTTCCCAGGCATCTAACTTATGGCTTTCAATGGCCGCCGCCAAGTCGTCGATGAGAGGCTGGGCAATCGCGTCGTTGCCTGCCTCCACACAGATTTGTACCAGTTGCATGGTGCGCAGGAAGCGCCCTCGCCCCGAGCGTTGGCGGGCAATCTCGTTGTGCATGACTTCGAAGGCCTTCTCCGGCTGGCCTGCCTTCACGGCCTCTTGCGCCAGAAGATATGGGTCCACCGCCTTTTCCAGCCATGAGGGCACCGGATTATGATTGACCGATGCCGCCTCCGCACCTTCCTCTTGCGGCTCCGGAGATGGTGGCGGCGCCTCGGTCAATTCCTTCAGCCAAGCTCTCGTCTCGGCGTTAGCAGCGGGCGTGTCGTCCAGCAAGTTGGTGTCCAGCAGACTTGGAACGTCATGCAAAAGAGTTCGTAGCTCCGAGCGAATGGCGGCGGCGATAGGCTCGTACTCGCTGCCAAGGGCGGTGCACGCGGCCACGACGAATCGCTGGAGATCCAGCCAGGCTCGGCTGCAAGGTAGCGACATCACGGTTTCGGCGGTTTCCAGCAGTTCATTCCACCGATTGCTCAGGGCAAGCCGTTTTATGTGCTGGCGGAGTTCGGTAGAGGGAGCTTCCAACAGGCGGGCATCGGGAGGAGATGTGGCTCGCAGTTCACCCCAACGCAGGCCTCTCATCATCAGGTAAGGTGCGGGACCAGAGGGCTCGCGTTTACGCAGGAAGGCCGCGGCCTGGGCCACCGCTGCGATGGCCTCCTGCCGGCCAGGTGGCTCGGAACTGGCTACAGGGATAATGATCGCTGGGGTACCGCCGCTACTTGCGGCTGCCGCAACCGCGGCCTCATCCGATCCTACTGCTGTGTCAGCCGCCGGGTTTACCTCTACCGGGTCAGGTTCCGTCTCTCTTTTTTTCTCCAGCAAGGAGTGAACGGTGTGACGGACCTCTTCCATCCCAATTTTGAGCTTGCCGAATGACGGTGCGGCATCCGCGAACTTTTCCCGGCATACTTCGTCGAGGCTGCGGAGAACCTCCAAGCAGCCATCCAAATCCTTTTCCGACTGCAGGTAAAAAACCTTTGGAGTATCGGAGAAGGCTTTGTCAAACTCCTCCGGAGCCAGCTTGCCTTCGGCGAGCATCTTCGCCCGGCGCTTCTTTTCGCTGTCGGTCTGCGCCTGTTCTTCGTACCCGACCAGCCTGCACTCCTTGAACTTAAACCAGTCGTATCCGGCGCGCACCAGCGGAACACTCTTCAGGGGAACTTCAAGAGACGCTCCCAGCCAGTCCAGGGGAGCGGCGCGCAATTCCGGTTCGCCATCTTCGATTGGTGGGTAGAGGTTATCCCAGAAGCGGGCAACCAGCCCGTGACAAAGCAGCAGACCTTGGCGAAGACCAGAAAAGCCTTCGGTATGAAGGAGGGCTTCCGTCAGCCACGCCGCTAATTGCAGATCCTTGCTCTTGGTAGCGAGTCCATCTTGGGCCAGATTCGTGACCAGGTTGAAATCCGCTACCTTGCGCTCGTACTGCCAATCACCTTGCGCCATATCGTCATCCTGGCGCCGGGCTTCTTTGATTTTGTCGTAAAGAGCGGACTCGGAATCGTAGCGAATATCGGCGCCGCCCGGGTTCTCACCGGCAATAGGGTCCAGGATATCTTCGCGCAGTGGCATCGGGTAGCATCCAAATTAATTGGCTGCGGCCGGACTGGCCGCTTGCCGGACCGCAAACTCCAACGAACGTACTTCCAGGAAAGGAATCTCTTCACCGTCGGCCAACCAGATTTTCTGGCCCGAAGGATACTCCGTCCCGTTCTCATCCGCGGACCAGTCCGTGACTCGACCAAGCCAGACCGCTTCGTTGCGATGCTTCCAGGAAAAGGGATAGATCGCAGGAACCAGTACTTCACCCAGGTCGGCACCCTGAAAGGACGGCCCGGTGCGAAGCATTGCCGGTCTCCACAACGTGTCGCGCAGGCGCCGCGGCGCGTCCATTTCCAGGGATGCTATGTGTTCGAACGGAATCCAGAGATATGCCCCGGCGGCAAACACCTCAAGCCGGGCACCCAGATCAGGATCACTGTCTCGCAGAGATTGAAATGGCTGCCCGTTCAGGGTGCCTTCCAGGGAGGCACTGGGAACGTCCTTAGAGAACTGTTGTTTTTCGAAGACCTCGTGCCGCGTCTTCTCGGCGTGAAGGGCAGAGTAGTAAAGGACAGCGCCCATCTCGGTTTGAGCGCTGCCCTGCGCCAGAACACTCAATTGTTTTTCAGCCCGGACGTAATCGCCTGAGAAGCACAAGAGCTCAAACAGAAAAGTCCGCTCGCCCAGGTCGGTGGGGTGGTCGCGGAGATAGGCGGTCAATTGCCCCTCTGCTTCGCGGACTCTGCCTGCATCCAACAGTTGCTTTGCGGTCACCGTGCTTCCGTCCCTCGCCTATCGACATGGACTTACCACGGTTTGAGTTTGAGCACATCGAAGCCCTTGTCGATGAAGCCCTTAAGTGCTCCGCCTTCTTCTGGGTTATAGCTGATCTTTATTTTTTCGAACGCGAACGAGATCGATTCGGTCGGGTTCTCGCTTGATCCAGAAAGCTGAATAGAGGTGATGAGAACCTTTTCCATGTGAATCTTGAAATAGTCTTCCTGCTGATCGCCCATGGGCTTGTCGTAAGTGATGTCCGCACTGGCCAGGTAGTTTCCAGTAACGCAGTCGTCAAACAACAGCGGCGACGTTTTGTCGAGGACTTTCATAATACTCACGTTGCTAACATCGGCCCGGCCCGCACGCGCCTCACCCCCCGAAGATCCGGGACCAATGACGGCGGTCTGAGAGGAACCAAAGCTGAAAGACAGGATGTCGATGTAGCCTGGTTTGCTGGTGCTCGGACCGGGTCGGCCGTCGATCTTTAAATACGCATTTACCGCCATTGTTATTTCTCCTTTGCCTTCGAAACAGATACGGGTTCGAAACTCCAGAGACCTTACAGATGGCCCTGGCGGGGTCTTATCCGCCTAGCCTGCCGGCTGGCTTACTTGACCGGAGCAGGCAATTCCGCAACCAACCGCAACGAGACGGTAAGCTCGTCCAACTGGAAATGGGGACGTAAAAATGCTACTGCCCGGTAAACGCCGGGCTTCCCCGGAACCTCGGAAACGTCGATACGAGCTTCTCTCAACGGACGTTCTGCCTTAGCGGCCGGCGAGGCCGAGTCATCGGGAGTCACGTATCTAGTAATCCACCGGTTCAAGAAGGTTTCCGCTTCTTCGCGCGACATGAAACTGCCAATCTTGTCGCGCATCATGGCCTTGAGATAGTGAGCGAAGCGAGAGCAGGCCATAATGTACGGCAGCTGCGCAGAAAGCCGGGCATTGGCATTGGCGCTATCGGTGTCATATAGCTTTGGCTTTTGACAGGTCTGAACGCTGAAGAAAGCGGCGTAGTCGGTGTCCTTGCAATGCACCAGGGGAGCAAATCCGAGGTCGGCAAGCTCCTTCTCGCGGCGATCCGTAATCGGGATCTCGGTAGGACACTTCAACGCCAGATCGCCTTCGTCGGTATAAAAGTTATGAGTGGGCAAACCCTCCACCAATCCACCACCTTCTACACCGCGCATGGCGACGCACATGCCATAGAGGGAATAGGAATTGGTCATCCTGGTCCCCAGCGAATAAGCCGCATTCATCCACAAATACTTGGAATGGTCGGTTCCGTCGACGTGCTCTTCATAGCTGAATTCATCGATCGGCTTGGTGTCCTTGCCGTAAGGAAGCCGGGCCAGAGTTCGGGGCAGGCAGAGCGCCACATAGCGGGAATCCTCGCTCTGCCGGAACGATTTCCACTTGGCGTATTCTGTGCTGTCAAAAATCTTAGCCAGATCGCGCGGCGCATCGAGTGACGTAAAACTTTCCAGGTTAAGCAAGTCTGGGGCGGCCGCACTCACAAATGGGGCGTGGGCTTGCGCCGCTACGTGGGAAATGCCCTCCAGCAGCGCCATGTCCTCGGGATGCTTGCCGAAATCATAATCGCCCACCAGCGCACCAAACGGGGCGCCGCCAAACACTCCATATTCTTCTTCGTACACTTTCTTGAACAGCGCGCTTTGGTCGAACTCCGGCGCCTTTTCGATATCACGCAGCAGATCTTTCTTACTAGCGTTCAGAACTCTGATCTTGAGTCCGACACCGGTTTCGCTATGGTCCATCAGGTGTTTCAACCCCCGCCAGGAGCCTTCCAGCTTCTGAAAAGCGGGATGGTGAATAATCTCATTCAGCTGAAGCGAAAGCAGGTGATCGATCTGCGCAATGCGCGCATTGATCATCATCTCCGCGTCCTTGGCCACGGTCATGGAGCCTTCCAGAATCTGGGCTACAAACTCCTTGACCAGGTTCTTGCCGCGGTCCCGGGCCTGGGTATCGGTTCCGAATCGCCCCTGCTCAACGATCTGATCGAGCAGTCCCTTTTCCTCGGTCTGCACCGCTGCCGCTGCCGCCTGTTGCGCTGGCTCTGGATTAGCCATTGGGCGTCTCCTCCTTGGTCCCCATTTCCCGTTTCAGCTTGTCCAATTTTTCGGTGTTGCCCACAGCGTCCAATAACAGTTCTTCGAGCTTGTCATTGCCCTGTAGCGTGCCTCGTAGATCGGCGAGCCGAGTTCGCAGATCGAGCAACTCCTTCAGCGGCTTCACCTGTTTGGCCACGTTACCGGGTTCGAAGTCGTCCATCTTCTTGAAGTGCAAATCCACCTTCAACTGTGGAGCATTGGCGTCTTCGCTCAGCTTGTTTTCCACCGCAAAAGCCAAGTGAGGCTTCATCCCCTCGAGCACCGAGTCGAAGTTGTCGGGATTGACTTCCACGAACTTGCGTTCTTTGAGTCTGGGTAGCGGCTGTTCCGGGTTGCCAGTGAAGTCTCCCAGCACACCAACTACAAATGGCAGCTCCTTGAGTTCGATGGCTCCCCCAATCTCGACGTCATAGGTGATCTGGACCCGCGGGGGGCGCACGCGGTCCAACTTGTGCTGAGCACTTTGTCTGGCCATGGTTTGTCCTCTTCCTTCCGATAGGTATCCTGGGTCTGGACGCTCCGGCTCACCACATTACCTGCGCAAGTCTCGTTGACGGACCGGTCACTGGGAGCGACTAAAAGTGCAGAACCGCCTGCTCAGTGGAGCAATGTCAGCTTTCTCGCCTCTACTTTGGTAGTGGACTTTAGTAGCATGAGGGGCTCAAAAATGTCAAGAATAATGCGGATTTCAACAAATTCCATCCATCTTGTTGTCATACCGCGGTCGAAATAGCACGAAATGGGTACTTGCGTCACAAGTGGTCCTAGCCGTCGCAGCCTCTGCCCTGACCCGAGACCCCTGCGTTTCAAGGTGTAGTATTCTCGCACCTGTTTCCCCTGCCCTGGAGTCGTCGCTCACACGAGGGCATCGGAGCGCAGGGAGAGAAGCAATCTTGATTGGGAAGCGACTTTCAATTGCTGAGCCTCATTTCTCCGGATAATGCCAAGCGTTTACGCGACTTCCTCCAGGAGGCCGGCTATGTCGATCAGAACCTGCGCGTGACCCTGGGCCTGCAGGATCTTCCTTCGAGCCGTCTGCGAAATTTCGCGCGCTTGCAGGACCAGATGTCGGAGCCTGGCACTATCAACACACTGCTCCGCTGGTTCTGGCTGGGAACGCCTCAAGATAGCTTCGCCGTCGAAAAGTATCTGCCATCCTGGTTCCTTTCCCTGGCACTGGAATGCGGACTCTTACGGCTGCAAGGGAAGGATCTACTGCCTGAGGCAATGCTGTTTCCAGTGGACAATTTCATTATTGCGGCCGATCACACCAGCAAGATCGACTCGGCCGATCCCGACCTCGTACTGTGGCCAAACCCTACCAGTCGGCTGCTGTCTCGCTTCACCGTGCGCCGACCCTGCCGAGCGACCCTCGACTTGGGTACCGGTAACGGCGTCCAAGCCCTGGCCGCGGCCGCTCACAGCGAGAAGGTTGTGGCCACCGATCTCAATCGGCGCGCTACCAGGTTTGCCGCGTTCAGTGCACGCCTGAATGGCATTGAAAATGTGGAGTGCGTGGTGGGGGACGGATTTGCGCCCGTAGCCGGTCGCAAGTTTGATCTCATTGTTTCGAACCCGCCATTTTTCATTACTCCATCTTCTCAGTTTCTTTTCTGCGACAATCCACTGGATCTCGACCATCTCTGTCGCCGCCTGGCCCGCGAGGCGCCTTTGCATCTCAATGAAGATGGCTACTTTCAAATGTTGTGTGAGTGGGCAGAGGTTCGCGGACAACCCTGGAGGGAGAGATTGTCCGAATGGCTGGAAGGCACCGGATGTGATGCGTGGGTCATGAAAGGTTATGCCGAGGATCCGGCGGAATACGCTGAGGAACGTATTCGATCAACCACGCCGAGCTCCTCACGCGACGCGGAACTTTATGCGAACTACATGGCTTACTATCGCGAGCGAGAGGTTCAGGCAATTCATGGTGGGGTCATTGCTATGCACCGCCGTTCTGGAAATAACTGGATCTTGATGGAGGAAGTTGCGCACACTCCTAAGCTGCAATTCGGCGAGTCGGTGTTACGAACCTTCGCTGCTCGGAATTTCCTTCAGGCGCACACCACGGATGATCAACTCCTTGGGGTCAAGCCGAAGCTTTCCGTGGATGCCCGCTTGGAACAGATTTTCCAACGGGTTGATGGCGGGTGGAATCGGGAATCGCTGACCTTGAGGTTGGTGAAGGGCTTCGAGTACTTTCTGGGTTTGCAGCCGATTGTTGCCGAGTTCCTCAGTGGCTGCGACGGGACGCGGACTTTGGCGGAACTCACAGGGGACTTTGCGACGAAAGTGGACGCGCCTTTGGAGCAGGTTCAAAAGGAATGTCTGGATGTCGTGCGCAAGCTCATTGAGCGCGGATTCTTGCTGTGTTGAAGCCAAGCTGTTTGGTTTGCTTTTCTTGTTCCGGTCTAGCTGGGGTCTGAAAATCGCTGGAAAACGGTAACCATCACCGCGTATAGTTGGGAAACGTAAAGCATTCTAAAGATTGGCCTTCGGGCGCGGGGATCCGTTAGCGCGCCCGAGAGGATAGGGCAGACTCAGCATGACGAAGCTGATGGGCACCATCCGCATTCAACCGAACCCCGGCTCGGATACCATGGGTCCGCATTTCGAGATCGACTTTCTGCCCTATCACGGCCGTCTCAATACCAAAACAGTGCGGGCAAGCAGCCACGATGAACTGGTAGAGTTTCTAATCGGCATCAAGATCAGTGAAGATGAAGCAACGCGCTGGGCGGGGAAGGCGCGATCACAGGGGGTTGTCCTGATCTCTGGAATTGAGCGAACCGAAGCGCAGTTGAAGGATAGTGGGCTGCTGGCACAATGATGCCTGCAATCGGTCACCCACGACTCCACCGTCCCGACAACGCGCGCACTGGCTCGGCGATCGACTGAAATCTCACTAAGCGCACCGCATCTTGTCGTTTCAGCGATACCAGCGGCATCAAGCCTTTTTCCAGAATCCACTCAGCAGCATCTTCCGTAAGCAATGCTTCCCCGCAGGGTTTCAACTCGGACTCGCCATCCCTCTCGTAAACATGCAGCGGCAGACCGTCGATTTGAGCGTGCACCCCGGGACGCATCTGCCATCCATACTCGCTGAAGGACTGAGCCAGCAACCCTGCACACGCAAACGCCGGGTTCGCCCACAAATAGTCTTCGTGCGAAGGATCTTCCGGCATTTCTTCAAAATCAAAGGACTCGATCGGATCAGTTTTCTTTCCGTAAGGCAGACGCAGCAGAAATCGCGGGAGTGCCAGGCCTATCGCAGAGGCTTCAGGCAACCCGCGCAAAGCGGACCAGGCTGTGGCGCCGTCCGTATCTGGCGGCAGGTGCCAATCTCGAGGATGGGGCGTGTCGGACAGGGAAGCGCATCCCAGCAGGCGCGAGCTGGCCGCCGCGATGAAGGGCGCTCCCGCCGCTGTCGCAATTCTTGCGAACTTACCCAATAAATCGGCGTCTTCGTGCTCCGGTCCGAATGTGTAGTTCCCGACAATCATTGCCCACGGTTCAGCACCCGGGGTTTCGACGGTCTTCTCAACTAGTAATCGATACGTTTCGCTTGCCCGGAAATCCTGCGAAGAGCTTAGGTCGGCGGCCAGCTCTGCCTTGCTGATATCGATGAGATACAACTTCAGCTGAGGTCCGGTTTCGATGCGGCGAACCAGGAAAAACACGGCGCGCCACGCTGCTTCGAGAGCCTGAAAGGCCGGGACCTGCACGAGCGCCCGCATCTGGGCGCTCAGTGCCCGGTCGATGGTTCCGATGATTTCCGCCTGACGAGAATCAACGGCGGCCGTCAAGTGCGGCTCCGTTACGCGTCGCACAAACTCTTGCAACTTGTCGGACGGGCGCGCCGATTGGCCCTCGCTCGGCTTGTCTGCAGTACGGTCGACAATTTGATCCAGCAGACTGCCCGACCGATCATGAACCAGATCATGAGCAACCGCACCAGCGGAGGACGGCTGTGCACTAGCCTTCGCCGCCGGGTGCGCATCGGACCGCACTCCCAGTTCCTCAGCGGCCGCAGCGAACGTAGCCGGATCCTGCAGCCGCAAGCGAACTTCCCGCAGCCCACGAAATATGTCGGCGTTCTCGAATAGATGGTCTGGATGAAAATCGTCGAGCTCGGCAAAGTGCAATTTCAACGGTGCGCTCCCGCCGATCGGTAAGCTAATTTCGGCTTTCAATCTTGACAGCGCTTCGTCAAAAGTGTCGCGATCGATGGAAATCAGGCGGCGGTTCGCAACTTTGGTGTCAATAAGGCCCCGGCTGGATCGACCACTGAAGTCACCAAGGATTGCGATATGGAAAGGTGTGTCTTCTTCTGGAATCAGGCGCGCGTCATCGTCGTCAGGCGAGAGCCTGACCTCACTAAAACCAGAACGCCGCACCATAGCCTGCTCCTTCAAAACTCGTGCCACATAGGAAGAACCAATAGAAGGGAGGAGGTAATCGGGTCATATTCACGCTGGCGCAGATGCCGACAAGAGAGAACAATATGCTATGTGTAAAGCAAAGTCTAGCGCCTCCTCATTCCAGTACGGCGTCTTTTGTTGAGTTGCTTTTCGTGCTAACTTTACAGGCCAAGGTGACTCTCCAGAGAGCAAGTTACCAGGTTCCCGCCAGCCCCATCTAAGGAGCAGCGGAAAAGGCCCAGCTTCTACCGCCAGGATGTCTTGATCGATGCCGAGGCTGGTCTGGGCTTCTCTAGCCAGTTACCGCGTGCGCTACCAGTACCCTAATCCCATGGTCCAGAACCTGCCGGCGAAGATTGGCAAGTACGAGGTGCTCGAAGTCCTCGGCGAAGGAGGTATGGGAAAAGTCTACAAAGGGGTCGATCCGGTAATCGGCCGGTTGGTAGCGATCAAAGTCATTGTTGCCGCCTACATCGACAATCCCGAGTTGCTGAAGCGCTTTTACCGCGAAGCCAAGGCAGTCGGCAATCTGCAACATCCCAACATCGTCACCGTCTACGACCTGGGCGAGGAAAACAAGAATCCCTACCTGGTGATGCAGTATCTGGACGGGGAGCCGCTGAACAAACTGATCGCGGCGCGGCGGGAACTGCCGTTACTGCAGAAACTGCGCATCGTGGCCCAGGTGTGCGACGCGCTGGCCTACGCCCACCAGCGGGACATCGTGCACCGGGACGTGAAGCCAGCCAACGTGATCCTGCTGAAAGACGGACAGGTTAAGCTGCTGGACTTCGGTATCGCCCGGCTGGGGACCAGTGGAAACAGCCTGACGGAAACCAAGAAGGGGCAGGTGATGGGCACGATGAGCTACATCGCGCCCGAGATTCTGAACGAAGAAATCGCCGATGGGCGTTCGGACGTTTATTCCACTGGGGTGATGCTGTACGAGTTGCTGACCTACCGGTTGCCATTCGAGTCGACTGAACTGGGCTCGCTGATCGCCAAGAAGATGCAGGGAGGGCCGCCGCCGTCGTTGTCGAAATACCTGGAGAACTATCCGCCGGAGTTGGACGAGATTGTGAGCCGGGCAATGGCCCGAGATCGGGAGGAACGCTACAGCACGGCGCAGGATTTTGCTTTCGATCTGGAACGGCTGATGGAGCGGCTGAAGCGCGACTTGGTGAGCCACTATGTGGAGCGGGCGCGAGCGTGTATATCCAGTGCGGAACTGGGCCAGGCGAAAGAGATTCTCTCGGAAGTGCTGAAGATCGATACTCAGCACACGGCGGCCAAGCAGTTGTTGTACGAGGTGCAGCAATCGCTGCAGCAACAGCAGCGCAATGAGCGTATCCGGCAGCTGCGGCAGCAGGCCGAAGAAGCCATGGCGCTGAAGCAGTTCGACGATGCCAGCAAGTGGGTGGACCAGGCGATCAAGCTGGACCGGACCGATCCCGAGTTATTGAACCTGCGGGAACATATTCAGGAGGTCAAACAAAGGGGCCAGCAGGTCAAGAAACTTCTGCATCTGGCGGAGGTAGCCCAACAGACAGGCGAGTTGGGCGTCTTCCAGCGGGCCTTGGAGGACGCGCTGGAGTTAGACCCAGAGGACCCGCAGGCCCGGGTGTTGCAGGCGTCGCTGATTCGCCTGCAAGCGGAGCAGGAGAAGGACGCCAAGGTACAGGAGTTGCTGGGCACCGCCCGGCGGGAGATTGCGGCCCGGAAATTTGATGCCGCGCTGGAGTACATCCATGAAGCCGAACAACTCGATCCGCATCGCAACGACATTCCGGCGTTAAAGCAGATGGTGCTGGCGGGTCAGGAGCAGGAAACCCGCAAGCGTCAACTACAGCAACTCTGCAGTGCGATTCAGCAGGAGCTCGAAGCCAACAACCTGAGCGTCGCTCGCGATCTGGCCGACAAAGCCCTGCGCGCCTTCCCTGGTGAGCCCGCCCTGGTTCGCATGAAGTCGGCTGCTGACAGCCAACTCGAAGCAGAAGAGCGGAGACGCTTTATCGAGGCGCGGATCGCCGCCGCCTCCAAGCTGCTTGACGCAGGTGAGGTCAGTCGGGCGTTGTCCCTCATACAGGAAGCTAGCCGTCAGTTTCCTACAGATACACGGTTGCGCGATTTCCTTCAGATCGTGCGGCAAGCCGCACAAAAGCATGCCACGCAGCGGGAGCAGGCCGAGATGCTTGCCCCGGCTCGTGATGCCATGCGAGAGAAACGTTTTGCAGACGCCATAGAGATTCTCGAAGCCGCGCAGATCAAGTATCCCGACTTGCGCGACGTTGGTGACTTGCTTGCTCTCGCCCGCAAAGAACAGGATTTGCTAGTCCAGAAAAGCATGGCCGCCGATGTTAGCGACCAGGCCCGCGCGCTGGTCGAGCAGCAAGCTTTCGGCGATGCCCTGTCCCTTCTCGAGAAGACAGTAGTCGACAACGCCGACCCCGCCTTGCGGCAGTTTCTGCAAAACGTTCGCGCACAAGCGGCGGAGTTTGAGGCCAGCCTGGACGCTCTGAAGCAAGAGGTCATGGCTCTGCTGGATGCAGGATACTCTGCCGAAGCTTTAATCAAACTACAGTCACAGGCAGATAAGTTCGGGCAAACTCCAAAGTTCAGGGAATTCTTGCAGCGAGTAGAGGAGCAGGTAGCCGAAGAACAGGAATCTCGCCAACAAATGGCTCGCGTGCTTGACGAGGCAAAACTTTACCTTCGGCAGGGAGCGTTGCGAGAAGCAGAAGCGGCTTTGGCGGAGTGCCGGGCCAAAGCACCGCGGGATGCTGCCGTCGTCGCCTTATCGTCGCAGTTGATTGAGGCCAAGGCGGCCCTGGAACGCGAACCCAAAGTTCAACCTCCGTACGTGCTTGAAGTTTCGCCTCCTCCGGAGCCGAAAGTTAGCGCTGCGGCTGCCACCGTTATGTTCAACCCGGGCGCGGCAGTCGCAGACTTAACTCCTCCCGCCGGTACTACGGTGGGATCGGCAAATGCAGGGGCAGCCGCCGCAGAGCTAACAATGCCACCGATTCCGGCTGAAGCTGAGGAGAAGGATGTCGCCACGCGGCTTTTCACAATTCCAGTTGAAGCTCCTGCGCCACCTTCCGTTTCTACCGGCGATGACCGAGCAGCTTCTAGAGTAAGACAGCCGATTATCGAAGTGGCGCCGCTGGGTACACCGCCGGAGGTCAGCAGCCGGACCAAGCCGCCCAAGGGCAGGTTACTAGCCGTAGGAGTGTTGATTGCATTATCCGCAATCGCGGCAGGAGTGTATTGGCGTGTGACGCACGCCTCTAGAATCGAACTCGCGAGTCTGCAGATCCAGACCTCACCGGCGGGTGCAACCGTACACGCAGGTACGGTGGCTTGCATTGCGCCGTGCACTATAAAGTTGAAGCCGGGAAAGTATGAAATCACCGCGGACCTAAACGGCTTTGTTTCGGCGACGAAGTCGATTGACCTACAAGGCAATCAGTCAGAAAGTCTGGTCTTGGCGGCTGTGTCCGAGCCAACTGCTCCGGTGGCGACGCCTGCACCTAGTCCGCTCAATAACGAGACCCCTACGGCTGGGAAAACAACCGCAGCCACGCCCGCGGGTCCGGAGGTTCCGGCCGCGCCGGTTGGGAAGGGTACATTAGAGGTTCACGCGGGCGTAGAAGGTGCGGCGGTGGTGATTGACGATCACCGGGTGGGATTAACGAGCAAGACAGGTTCTTACCGGACACAAATAGATGTGGGGCAACATAATGTCAGGCTACAAAAAGAGAAATATCAAACTCCAAAGCCACAAACCGTAACGATTGCCAAGAATCGTCCTACCATAACGACCTTCGACTTGAAACCGACGACAACGCAGCCGTCTACGGTTGCCTCCTCGCCATCTCCAACCCCGAATAACCCACCGACACCACCCCCACCGCTACCTGCGACTTTGATCCTCCATGTCCCCGCCGGGGCATCGGTTCGCCTCGATGGTCAGAACGCGGTCCAAGCCCGCTCGGCCAGCCCCCTTGAACTCCCCATAGTTGCTGGCGACCACTCGATCGAGGTCAAGATGGATGGGTACAAACCTTGGTCGGAGCATCAAAGTTTCGCTGCAGGCTCCAGAGTGGAACTGACGCCTGACCTAGCAAAACTGCCCGTGCCGCTACCCGCGACAACGGCGACTGCGCCGCCAGTTTCTTCTCCAACTCCAACGCCGCCGGAAACCGTGCCTAAAGTTACCAATGATCGCGGGATCCACGACTTGCTCGATGAATATGTCGCGGCTTACCAGGATAAGAATCGATTACGGCTCCGGCGAATCTGGCCGGGCATGACGGATAAAACGTTCGGTAGATTGACTGATGCGCTCAAAGCTGCAGATTCGATTCATGTTTCCTTGGACAATTGCCAAGCTCCTGTCGCCGATGGGACCTTCACCCACGTCGCATGTCACCAAACAATTAACGTGAAATCCCAGGGCAGAACGATATCACTGACCAGCAATCCGATATTTGTGCTAGAAAAACTCAACGGTGATTGGATCATCGACAACATTCGATAAGCCTGGCTAACGTATAACTTGGTAATCTGAGGCTGTTGCGCGACACAGGTTGAGAGAGCGTGATGGGTACGATCTTTCAGCAATTAGCTAACCAGACCATAAATCCTTCCTTAACCAGTATTTTCGTCTTGCGGAGCCATGTCGAATAATTCCTTTGACATTGCTCACGTCATGGTGATAAAAGCTTCACTCAATTAAGACAAAACTTGCCTAGGGCTAATTGGTGCTCGCATCTCCGAGCGCATCGGCTGAATTTCGCATTGGCAAATAATTGCCGTGTACTCAGGCGCAAGGCCGTGAGTTCGGCTAATTCCGCCTGTTTTTCTTTTAAAGAAGCAACGCCACTGCTGCAACGCGGCTTTCCAGCGGGAGGGATAACATGAATCCAGTTTCCAGACTATTTAAGGGTTTCCCAGTTCCGCTGAAATGGGTTTTCTATCGGCCGGTTTTGCTCTCTCTGGCGCTCGGTTCAGTTTGCCTCGTCGCGACTGGAGCTTGGGGACAACAAGTGCTGGTTGCCGGCGGCACTATTTCCTTTGATCCCGCCTCGTACACCACGAGCGCAGAGGTTTTCGACCCATTGGCCGCTACCTGGACCCTCACGGCCAACAACATACCCAATCCGCCGCCCGACGGATTGTGCTCGCCGAACATGGTATCCCTTGGGAGCCGCAAGGTTTTGCTGGCCGGAGGCGGCTGTTCAAACAACCAAAACAATACCACCAATGCCGCCAGCCTTTACGATCCAGCGACAAATCAGTGGACTGCCACGGGGACAGGCATCCCCAACTTCATGAACTTTGGGCGCGACCAGTTTGGCATGGTCGAGCTTCTCGGCGGGAACGCCATCGCTTTTGCCGGCTGCTCGGGAGGTTGCACAGAGAACAATATTCTAGGTCAAGGCTTCCAACAGGTTGCAGATTCTGCCGAAATCTATAGCTTCCAGAACAATGCTTGGATAGTCGTTGCTACCCTCAATCACGATCGCGGGAATTTAGAGACCAACAATTTAAATCAACCAGCCATTGTGCTTCAGGATGGCAGGGTCCTCACGTGTAATGGCAATCTGAATGGCGTGGACGAACTTACGAATACCTGCGAGATCTATGACCCGACGGCCAATACTTGGACTGCGACTGGCCAGATGGGAACGAACGAAACCGGGCTTCATCAATTCGTTGTTTTGCCTAACGGCCAAGTCTTAACCGTGCTGAATGACGGCCTGCATTATTCCCTCTTCGATCCGGTTGCCGGAACTTGGAGTTCGCCACAATCCATGTCCGCGACAGCCGGTGCTCAGATCGGCGGTCAGTTGGTGCTGCTGGCCAGCGGCGGAGCGCTATATTCAGGCGGCACCAATGGTGACCTCAATCCTGTGGCCACAGCACAGATCTATAATCCGTCGATACCAGGGTGGTTTCAGACTGGGTCTATGACAGCGTCGCGTTATGGCCACATAGCGGTGCGCTTGAATGACAGCAATGGTCGCATACTGATTGCGGGTGGCGAGGGATCGGATTCGGTAATCCTGTCATCGGCGGAGATCTTCGATCCGAGTACGGGAATTTTTACAGCCACGACATCAATGAATGTTGCGCGGTATCAAGCGAACGCGCTTCTTATTGCCAACCCGGTGCCGCTGATAGTCCAGCCATTAGTGCCGGATACGATTCAGGCGGGTGGATCCGAACTTACGCTGGTGGTGAACGGGAGCGGGTTCGTGGCAAGTTCTGTCGTGAACTGGAACGGATCGCCGCTCGCTACTTCCTTTATCAACTTTGACCAGTTAACCGCAACCGTCCCAGCCGCCGACGTTGCAGCAGCCGGTACCGCGTCGGTGACAGTGACCAGTCCTGCACCCGGTGGTGGCACCTCGAATGTCGCCTTTTTCACGATTACCAATCCGACGAACTCTGTCTCTCTCGCGTCATCGTTGGTCGGCGTCGGGTTTTCTCCCTTGTATGTGACCGTCAGCGATTTCGACAATAACGGCACACAGGATCTGGCAATTGTTAACAACTGTGGCACCGATCCGACATGCCAGTCAGCGGGGACGGTCTCTATCCTTCTCGGAAACGGCGATGGCACTTTCTCGACCAGGTCGAATCCGGCGGTCGGATTCCAACCTGTCTCGGCGGCTGTCGGCGATTTTAACGGTGATGGCAAGCTCGACATGGCCGTAGCCAATAACTGCAGCGATTGCGACAACGGAACGGTTTCAATCCTTCTGGGGAATGGCGACGGTACTTTCACTGCGGGAACTAGTTTTGATGCGGACGAGAATCCCGTCCAGGTGATTGCCGCTGACTTTAACGGCGACGGCAACCTCGATCTGGCCATTGCAAATTACGGCTCGAACATCATCAGGGTCGCGTTGGGCAAGGGCGATGGAACCTTTAACCTGGTTCCCGACTTAGTTGTGGGCTCCAATCCAACGTCGTTAGTGAGCGGAGACTTTAATGGGGATGGCATACTGGATCTAGCCGTGACCAATAGCGGCGATGGAACAGTCGAGATCTTACTGGGCAATGGTAACGGGACTTTTGCTCCAGCATCCGTTCAGCCAGTGACTCACATGGTCTCGCCGCAATTCATAACGGCAGGCGACTTCAACCACGATGGCAAGCTCGACCTGGCTATTGCCGACGGTGGCAGCCTTTCTCTTACCGTCCTTCTAGGCAACGGAGATGGAACTTTCAGCCTGGCCAATAGCCAACCTTCTTCATCCCAAAATTCCACGTTTGTGAGCACGGCCGACTTCAACGGAGACGGGAGCCTTGATCTGGCCGTTACCGGTTTTTGTGGTAACAATCCCAGTTGTGTTCCGATGATCACGATATACCTGGGCAATGGAGATGGAACATTTCAAGCTGGAGTGAATTACACGGCAGGGAACCTGCCACTCGGAAACGGCGTTGCAGACTTCAATGGAGACGGCAGGCTTGACCTGGCAGTTGCCAATGCACAAGACAATACTGTTTCCGTTTTCTTGCAGTCGCCGATGGTTAGCCTCAGCATCAATCCGCCTAATCTCTCCTTCGGGAACCAGCCACTTAATACAGCCAGTGCCCCAATGTCGTTCTTGTTGACGAATACCGGCACGGCCAATCTCAACCTATCGACTATCACAATCACGGGAACGAACCCTGGAGATTTTGCCGAAACCGATAACTGCGGGACCGTTCTGGCTTTTGGTGCAAACTGTACCGTCGCGGTTACGTTTACGCCCATGGCTCTCGGTGCGCGAAGCGCTACTCTAGTGATCCCGGATAATGCACCCGGCAGCCCGCAAACGGTCGCCCTCAGTGGGACTGGAACTGCACAAGGAATCACCTGCACAATGGCGGTGCAGAATACCAATCCGTTAGCGATTTCGATTGGTTCGACGTGCACCGACCCCAGCGGCACGATTGTTTCCGCAACCGTCAATTGGGGTGATGGATCACCGGTGATGTCACTGAACCAGCAGGGGATAGCTACACATACCTACGCTGGCGCGGGGGTGTACAGCATCACGGTGACCGCAACCGATAACTTGATGCAGGTGGGAACAGTATCGCAATCCCTGACCTTCACGGTTGCTGCTCCGCCTGTGTTCGCCGGCCAGCAATCGACGATACCGGCCAGCGTTGTCGCGTCTAAGGGAACGCCAACCGTTACGTTTTCTTGCAGCAGTGCCATTGGTCCTAACGGACAAGTTACCAACGATCCGCAGGCCACATTTGGTATTACCTGCACGTTCTCGCCTCCCAGCATACAGCTCACGGGTGTTCCCCAAACCGTCAGCGTAACGATTACTACGACAGGGGGCGGGACTGCCCGGTTATCTCGGCCCTCCCGATTCTCGGCAATCGTAGCCTCGTTCGGATTTTCGATGCCACTTGCAGGAATCGTGCTTGTCGGGTGGGGTCTATCCAGAAAACGCGCCAAGCGGTCGGGATTTTATCGCTGGCTCATGGCGAACCTGCTAGCGATGGCGCTGCTGATGTTGACAGTATCCTGCGGAGGCGGTTTTACGGCGCCACCGCAGCCGCCGGTGCCACCGGGACAAGTCGTGACGGCGGCGGGAGCTTACCAGTTGACAGCTGTGGGTCAAGATCCAACCGGGTTTGTGCAGACGTCGCTTATCGTGCCGCTCAACGTAACGTCGTCACAATAGTATTTTGCCGAGCGAGGGTTGTAGGTCGTCTTGTTTGTAAGCGATCTTAATTCCGTGCGAGGGATACAAATGCTGAAGCGTGTGCTACTGGTTTCGGCCTTGTTTGGTCAACTCGTCTGCACTGCAGCCTTCGGACAAAATGGCTGTTCGACGACAGGCCAATCTAAGCTCTATTGTCTGATTCCCACGGCTCTTCACACTCCGCCCGGCGATTTCAACTTCTTTAATACCTCCTTCGCCACGGCGTTGAGTCAATTGCCATTGGCGACGCCTGCCTCAGGGTTCGTATTCCAGTTAGTCAACGGAGTACTTACGGAGTCAGATAAAAGCTTCGGACCCATCATGACGGAGCGCGGTGAGACCATTGGAAGGCACAAGCTGTTCGTGGCATTTACCTTCCAGCAATTCTCCTTCGACAATATTGACGGAACCGGTCTGGGCAATGTCCCAATTCTTCTCAGCTTCCATAATTCGAACGAGACAGTGTATACGGCTACGACCAATCATATTAGTGCAACCGTAAACCAATATGCCGGCTTTGCTACCTTCGGTCTTACCGATCGAGTCGATATCTCCATAGCAGTACCGATCGAGAGAGTCTCACTTGGCATGGCTTCGAGCGGAACCGAATACGCCGTCGGAGGCGCACAGGCCTCATTTCAGGAGTACATCCCCGGCATCGCCAGCGGCTTCGGGGACGTAGTGCTCGCTGCCAAGGGAACGGCCTGGTACAGTAAAGACGAACGCACGGCATTAGCCTTCGGAGCGGAACTCAGGTTGCCTAGCGGGGATGCCCTTAATTTTCTTGGCTCGGGCGCAGTCGGAATCAAGCCCTACGTGGCGCTGTCCCGCGCCGGCAGGATATCGCCGCATGCCAACCTGGGGTATCAGTGGAACAGCGACTCGGTCCTGGCTCAAAACGCTAATGGCCAGGAGGAACAATTACCTACATCGTTCTTCTACTATTTCGGAGCGGATCTAAATGCCGCGAAACGTCTGACTCTGGTTGCCGACTTCCTGGGGCAAGAGGTTTTTAACGCTCCACGAATTTCGGCACCGACTGTCGTGAACGTGCAGAGTCTTGGACGTAGCTTCCCGAGCGTTGAGCCTTATAACGGGTCGTATGCTGACGAGAATATGGCACTGGGTTTCAAACTGAATCCTGGAGACCACTTTTTGCTTACCGGTAATGTATTACTCAGGCTTAACCATGGAGGACTACGCAGCGATGTTGTTCCTCTAGTTGGAGTGTCCTATACTCACTAGACTTACGAGAACCTAGCATGCCGATTTCTGCTGCTCCCCCTCCCAGGGCCTTGCCTTCATGCCAGGGCTGTTAGGTTGGCAGATCTTTCAGGTCCTTCAGGTCAGCGAGAGGGCTAACCGTAGAGAAAATGCGCTTCACTTCGGTGAAAATACCCGCACTGGTTCCCTTGGGTCTCTTAGGCAGGCCCTCGATCTCCCAAGGCGATTTTTCGATCAAATCCACTGAAGACTTATAGATCTCCTCAAAGCCGTGCTTGTGCAGGTTCTCGATGTAGTCCATCCAGCCGGGTGTGCCAAAGGAGTCTATCGGGATCAAGTCGCTCAACGTCGCACTCACAAGGAAATAGCATCCCATGAGAGGATAGGTTCGGAATAGGCGAATATCCAGTTCACCGGCAGTGAGCGCCCGATTGATCGCTTTGGTCGCTTTCCATTCGTTCGCCAGCAAGTAGATCTGGTGAGAGAAATCGGCCAGGGCGTTGGCCGCGCCAATCACGGGACCGCTGATCGCGCCGCCATCCACAAACGCCAGGCCGGTTTTCAAAGCGAATGACGTGGTGGCCCGGGTTGCGCTGATGGCTTCCCTCTTGGTTTCGTCTTCCAGGCAACTCTTCAAAGCGCCGAACGCCGCCGTAGGAACACCTGTGTCGATGGTATTGCTGCGTTCCGAAATATTGTATTCTCGATAAAGGTCCGACCCCACCTTAGCCCATCCCGTGAACAGGTCATAGCCGTCCTTGATGTGGCCGACCACGGGAGGAATGCTGACCGCGCATTGCCCGAGGAGGGTCATAATAAGGCCGCTAATGCTGCCCAGCGCATCCAGTGAGTCGACACTAAACATCGACTTCACCATGTCTTCCATCTTTCGGCGCACTACCTCAGATGTAGGAGGTCCAGAGGTTTTGGGTAAACTGGCTTTCCCCTTGGCCTTCAGATAGGCAGCGCTATGTTCCGATGTCTCCTTTATCTTCTGCGTCGTGGCCTTTAACTGATCCTTTAGTTTAGCCGCTTTAAAGTTTACTGCCTTATCCTGGAAAATGTTTGCGATGGCTTTCTTCCGCTCTTTGGCAACCACCGAGAGAGCCACCAGCTCCGGAATCGTGAAATGCGTGATTTGATAGGTCCTGTAGTCGGCAACCTTGTTCAGTTCCGCGTTTAATCGGGTGACAGCGCCGGTCCGGTTGCGCGCACTTTTGTCCCATGCGATTCCCTTGTAGCGCTTCCAGTCTTCCAGAGCATTCTTGATTCGCCAGAGATCTTTTTCATTCTTGGTCTTTTCATATTGCTGGATGGCTTCATCCACAGCTTTGAGTTTCGGACTGCGTGGGCTGAGAATGTTTGCACCGGTATCTTGTATCCACTGCCGATAAGTTGGAATGCTCATGGCGATCTCCTGCGAGGGTTGCCGACGTCCGTGTTGCCGTGGACTTTCTGGGCGCCCAGAGCGCCGGATCATTGTTGGCGGACCACAGAACTGCTCCGAGGTTGACGCAGAGCCCAGCCGCGCGCGGCGCCGCCCTTTCACGCGGCTGCGCTTCCGCGATTCAACCCGCGGGTCAGGCAGAAATTATAAATTTTAGCTGCCAGAAGGCCCCTTACTATATACCCGTCGAGAGAAGTCCAGCGCACAATCTTTTGATCTTTGATCCCACTGCGAGCTGTCCCTCGCTCGTTGCCAGATGCTTCCGGTCTGAGGGCGGCAACTATATTTTCTTGGGTGCGCTTTCATGCTAACTTTGCAGTCCAGCAGCCGGCCGCGCTGAGCCGGGTGGCAGCTTACCGATGGGTTCTCTTGATCCGAAACGGCGTCGTCTTGAACGTGTAGACAGCGGCCAGAAGGTCCGGCAGTGCACGCGATCCGAAGCCGACAGAGGTCGCCCAGAACGGTTTTGCGCCCGCTGTGCGGCCGGCAGTACCCTAATCCCATGGTCCAGAACCTGCCGGCGAAGATTGGCAAGTACGAGGTGCTCGAAGTCCTCGGCGAAGGAGGCATGGGAAAAGTCTACAAAGGGGTGGATCCGTTAATCGGCCGGTTGGTAGCGATCAAAGTCATAGTTGCCGCCTACATCGACAATCCCGAACTGCTGAAGCGCTTTTACCGCGAAGCCAAGGCAGTCGGCAATCTACAACATCCCAACATCGTTACCGTCTACGACCTGGGCGAGGAGAACAAGAATCCCTACCTGGTGATGCAGTACCTGGACGGGGAGCCGCTGAACAAGCTGATAGCGGCGCGGCGGGAACTGCCCTTGCTGCAGAAGCTGCGCATCGTGGCCCAGGTGTGCGACGCGCTGGCCTACGCCCACCAGCGGGACATCGTGCACCGGGACGTGAAGCCGGCCAACGTGATCCTGCTGAAAGACGGACAGGTCAAGCTGCTGGACTTCGGTATCGCCCGGCTGGGGACCAGTGGAAACAGCCTGACGGAAACCAAGAAGGGGCAGGTGATGGGCACGATGAGCTACATCGCGCCCGAGATTCTGAACGAAGAAATCGCCGATGGGCGTTCGGACGTTTATTCCACTGGGGTGATGCTGTACGAGTTGCTGACCTATCGGCTGCCGTTTGAGTCGACTGAACTGGGCTCGCTGATCGCCAAGAAGATGCAGGGAGGGCCGCCGCCGTCGTTGTCGAAATACCTGGAGAACTATCCGCCGGAGTTGGACGAGATTGTGAGCCGGGCAATGGCCCGAGATCGGGAGGAACGCTACAGCACGGCGCAGGATTTTGCTTTCGATCTGGAACGGCTGATGGAGCGGCTGAAGCGCGACTTGGTGAGCCACTATGTGGAGCGGGCGCGAGCGTGTATATCCAGTGCGGAACTGGGCCAGGCGAAAGAGATTCTCTCGGAAGTGCTGAAGATCGATACTCAGCACACGGCGGCCAAGCAGTTGTTGTACGAGGTGCAGCAATCGCTGCAGCAACAGCAGCGCAACGAGCGTATCCGGCAGCAGGCTAAGGATGCCAAGGTGCAGGAGTTTTTGGACGCGGCTCGGCGCGAGATCGCTGCCCGGAAATTTGAGGCAGCACTGGAGTATATCCATCAAGCCGAAGAACTCGATCCCCACCGCAATGACATTTCGGCGTTAAAGCGGATCGTGCTTGCGGGTCAGGAGCAGGAAACCCGCAAGCGTCAACTGCAGCAACTCTGTAGTGCCATTCAGCAGGAGCTCGAAGCCAACAACCTGAGGATCGCCCGCGACCTGGCCGACAAGGCCCTCCGCGCCTATCCCGGTGAGCCCGCCTTGGTCCGCATGAAGGGGATCGTCGAGAGCCAAATCGAAGCAGAAGAGCGTCGCCAGTATATCGAGGACCAAATCCTTTTGGCCTCGAAGTCGCTGGAGAAGGGTGAGGCGAACCGAGCGCTTTCGATCATGCAGAAAGCGGTCCATCAGTTTCCCACCGACACCCGCCTGCGCGATTTCCTTCAGGTTGTGCGGCAGGTGGTGCAACAGGACCCGCTAAAGCGCGACCGGTTCGATTTGCCTCCCCGTCCAGACTCGGAGGTGAATGCTGCCGCCGCTACCGTCATGTTCAACCCGACTGCAGCTGGTGCCAATTTAACCCCTGTTGCCGGTCCTCTGGTGTCACCCGAAGGCCTCGATCCAGGCAGCTCACAAGCCCCACGATCGCAGGTCCCTGCGGGTTCTTCCGAGGGTTCATCTGCAACAGTATTGTTCGAAGGGTTTGCCGTTGAACCCGCAGCGGCTGCCGATCAGCTGCTTCCGGAACCTCCGCAGCGGGATATGCGGTCAGCTCCCACTCCTGGGAGTGGAGTTTCTCCAAAGAGCGGGGTAGGAAGATCGGGATCGAAGTCCCAACCTCCGGCGAGCATGAATCTGCCGGTGGAGGAAGTGACGAAGCGGTTGACAACCTACTTGGGGCCGATTGCCAAGATCCTCGTGCCCCGGCTGGCGGCGAAATCCGAAGATGCGGATCAGCTGTATGCGCTGGCCGCGGAACGGATTCCTTCAGAAGCCGACCGGCGCAACTTTCTCCTGTCACGAAAAAAGTAGCGAGCTAGCCGGCGCTGTCCTCCTTCAGCATGTCCATGGCCGTCTTGAGGCTGGCTTGCATGCGATTGAACGAAGCTGTGACCTCGGCGATTTCGTCTTTGCCTTTGACGGGCAGAGGTGGAAGATCAATCTCTCCGTTGCTGATGCGATCGGCGCTTCGGGAGACATCGGACAGCGGTCGAATGACGATGAAGTACATTCCCAGGTCGATGAGGATGATGGTCGACAGGAAGATAATCGAGAGGTTGACGACCAGCTCTCGGGCTCCACGACTGGCCAACTGGAGCGGGACCGACATGGGCACGGCCACGATGCGGGCGCCCACGATTTCGTTCTCCTGCCAGCCGAAGCCGTTCTGCGTGCCGTAGCGTCCGACCATCGCGGCGGGAGCGATCTTCGGGCTGCTATGGCAGCTAAGGCAGTCGGATTGGGCGACGATGGGGCGTGCGATGTACAGCACTTCTCCGGTGGCGCTATTGCGTTCGCCGATGCTGGATTGTATCTGTGGATGATTGCGGAAGTAGGTGATAATGTCCGACTCCCAGTCATTGGCGCGGTCGGCCAGATTCGTGGGGTTGAGCGCGGCCTCATGATAAGTGTAGTCGGGGAATTGTTTGCGAAGCCGGTTAAAAATTGAGGTTGCGGCGTAGAAGGGAATGGTTTGCGGGAGAAATCTGGACTTATGCTCAGGAGTTTGCTCCAGGATGGGGCTCAGCTCTTGATCGGTATAGTCGCGGCTGGCTTCAGCAGAGGCGGACATGAGTTCAGCCTGTTGCAATACCTGTTTCTTGGCTTCCTGCATAAGGAAGTCGTGAGAATTCCAGGCGATCAATGAAATGCCTACACCAAAGACAAGGATGAGCAGAAGATTGAATTTTGCCAGCAGCTTCACGCCGAATGACTCCTCCCGCAGTACGGGTCGATCTGCCTTGTGCACTTGTCCCAGAAAATCCTGGGGTCGCGAGTTAGTCCTTGTGCGGTAGGCAGCGATGCCTTTCACTGCAAACAATATAGCCCAAAGGTAAAATCCTCAACTGCCGGTGAAGCTGAACGACATCATCAACCCGCCTCGCGCTCGCGAAATCGAGAGGAAGACAACGACAAATCTGAAGGTTGAGGCTGGGAGACGGCCGAGTCCCGTCCGCGCTCCGAAGGGCTTAGGCCTTTCCCGCTAAAATCCAAATCCTAGCCCAATTGGACCTGATTTCAGTTCCGACCTTTTTAAATCCGAGCCTTTCCGGTCATCAACGGCAGTTCCGGCTCATGCGGGTTCGATAATCGGTGTCGCGCGTACAGGTCACATGCACTGATTCGCCCACGTAAATTTATCGGCGGCCAAGAACCCACGGCGCGGCGTCCCCACATAAGATGGACATCTCCAGGAGTTACGAAGCGCGTGCGCGAATCGAAATACCTAGGAAGGCGTGATGAGAAGATCTCTATAAGCCTCCTGCGAACGCGATGAGGTTTCCGGCGAGATCTTGCACGATGAACGTGCGTTCGCCCCACGGCTCCGTTCTCAATGTCCGGTAAAATGCGACCCCGTCTTCTGAAACTCCAAGAAAAATGGCTTGGCGTCGGCGAGCGCAAGTGTCGCAGAAAGGGCATCTCCTCTCTAGAACGAAACCCGCTGTCGAAGACCGGCCTGCCAACCTTTCGCGGGCTAGCCGCCCGCGAGTGACCTCTTGTTGCGAACTGTTCGTTAAGAACTCCCTGCTAAGTTTCGAACCAGGATCGACACTGTGTCCGAGTCGACTTCTATGACCCGAGTGTCTGCCGCACGAGCTCTTTCTCTCAGCAAAATGGGGTATTGCAAGCGTTCTAGCTGACTCATACATGACGAAATGGCTTTCGTCACATCATTACAAGAACTCAAATTCATCAGACCTGTTAAACCATAAAGAAGCACTCCGAGTACGAGCGCGAAAATTACACTGACTCACTACCTGATAAGACGGCAGATTGTGTTTTTGGTTGAAATGCCGTATTGTGAGCGGCTGATGGGTGCGGTGAACCGAGAGAGGACGGGGGTTCAGCAAGCGTTACGCTGGTGAAAGGCTAATCTAACTTTTACCAATATACCGTATTTGCTGGCATTCGAACGATGCTCGGTCTCGTGCTCGCCGAGGTTGTCTGAGCTCCGGATGGGGCCTTACGCGTCCGGCTCAAGGTTTTGAGCGACTCGGACCCGGCCCCGCAAACGAAGTAATCTGATACACACTGAGAAAAGGAACAATACTATGGACAACAAAGAGGCCGACCAACTTCAAGAGATGAACGCCATGCTGAAGCAGATCAAAGAGGACCTAGCTTCGGTAAAGACGGAAGTGCACAACATCCACGGTCGAATTAATGACCTGCCTACCGGTGTAAAGTGGGCTGCGGAAGAAAAATGAGACGAACAACCGCGACGCGACGGTTGGAGTACATCGGTAAACGAGCATTAACACGTTGCCCTGCGTACGAGCTGGGTTCGGCTTTGCGGGCTGGCGCGATACCTAACCGCCAACCCCGTAATAGCTGACTGGAAACTTCTCGACGCCGATCGAGCGCTGGGGAGCGCCAACAAACCGTTTGCCGCGCCCCAGCTTCGGCAACTCCTGCCTCGGGTCTGCTCTGCAAGAAGTCATCCTCACCCTCATCCCGATACCTGCCAAGCCGTGAGCTTGTTTGTCCTTTGACGATGAACGTCGCGAATGTTATGCGAGGAGACTTCCGAGCATTCCACGGTGGCACGGTGGGAGCCCAGATTATGCTGAAGTTCGCTCGTTAATCGATGCAACCGGCGAGAGTTCAGCGTCCAGTTCGCTGGAAACGGAATGTCGCCCGGATCCGAAAAGGAGGTGGGTGGTTGTCCGCAGACTCTCCTACGGTGGTAGACTCTGTCCAAGCGAGTCGAGACATATCGCCACCGACAATGGCGAAAGTAAAATACATTCGAGGATGGCGGTCGCCCATTCGTGAAAATCCAGGTTCAACGCGAGGCTGTGATCGTAGAGAAAGACTACCCGATTCAGAAAACGCCGAGCTGGAGCGCTTCCAGTCGAGACATTTCCCTGCGCGATCGCATGGGGGAATTGATAGGACTGCTGGAGCAGACGCCCATCATTCCCGCGGTGCGTGCGCCCGAATTTCTGGCGCGCGCGGCTCAGGCGCCAGGGAAGGTTGTCTATTTTCTTTTCGGCAATCCAGACGACATAGCCGAGATGGTGGATGCGGTGGTGGCCGTAGGTAAGGTGCCGATCGTGAATCTGGATCTGGTTTCGGGTTTTGCTCGCGATCAGGCTGCGATCTCGTTCATGGCGCGTCGACAGGTTCACGGAATCATCTCAACCCATCCCGAGCCGTTGCGGGCGGCGCGCAACCTCGGCCTGTTCGCGATCAAGCGCACGTTCCTGTTGGATTCGGCGGCGCTGCAGAGCACCGTTCGAAGTCTGGACCAGTTCCTTCCGGATGCGCTGGAAGTCTTGCCGGCCATGGCGGCGCCTCATATCATTGCGAAACTCCACGAAGAGCGTCCGCGGCTCCCGATCATTGCCGGCGGACTGGTGCATACCTTGCGCGAGATCGAGGACCTGGTGCAGAAGGGCGTCAGCTCAGTTTCGGTGAGCGATTGCAATCTTTGGATTGCCTGATTCGCGAATGCGGAGCGTCCGCTTTCCAGAGGATGAATGTTCGCTGGAGATAAAGGCCGCCGGCGATACCGGTTCCCACACACACCTCAGTCCGTAGTAACCCTTCCATGAGCAAACCTGCTCTCACCGGATCCACTGCCATTCGAGGTGTCGCGGCTGTTATTGGTCAACACTAATTGGCGAATTGCGACGATTCGTGAAATTTAGTATTGACATTACGTCAACGAAGCGGTAGATTTGCGCCCGATCCGGCAGAGACATACAGACGCCGCTCAAGATTAGTATGTTGCGCGTAAGAAACGCGGGACATGCCTGTCTTGAGCGGCTTTTCATTTTTCGAAATGAAGTGTCTTGCTCAAAAGGAGAAGCTATGGCGATATCATCTCGGCTTCAAGAATCCGAAATGTCCACGTCTCCGATCGCGTGCTTCCTGCTGTTGACGCTCGCCTCGGTGCTGATGTTTTCTCTTTCCGCTGCGGCGCAAAGCACAACTCCTCCTACGACTGAACAGACCTTCATGACCCAGAAATATCTGCTGGGCGACTGGGGAGGAGAGCGGACCAAGCTGGCAAATAAAGGCGTAACCTTCGACTTTCATTACATCGCAGATTTCCTGGCAAATCCTTCTGGCGGCAACTCCAGCGCAGGCGCCTGGAACCGTGTTCGTGGCACCGTGGACATCGACTTCGGTAAGCTCGCAGGCGCGAACGGGCTCACGTTCCACGTCACCGGTCTTTGGCAAGGCGGTGTCAACCTGGGCGGCCAATACCTGGGTAGCGTAGCCAACCCCAGCGGCCTGGTCAGCGCCCACACTACCCGCCTGGACTCATATTGGTTGCAGCAGGCTTTGTTCAACGGCAAGCTAACGCTTCGCGGCGGCCAATTTGCGGGTCAGGACTTCTATGGCGTGCAGTACTACGGGCGCGACTACCTTATGGAGCCTTTGGACTATGCGTTCGGCAATTTGTTCAGCGCGTATGAGTCGTTCGATCCGGCATCGGGACCGGCGGTTGATGTGAAGATCGCTCCCGTGCAGCAGGTTTATTGGCGGACAGCCTACATGTCGGGCAACCGCAATCCCTATGGCATCAACCCTACTGGCGTTCCGTTCACCTGGCATAACTCGGGCGTGGTCATCAACGAGTTGGGATATATGGTTGACCAGCCTAGTTTCTACGGCCAGAGAGCCGCGCAGGGCCCTGGAGCACCGAATGCCAAGCCGGCCAAAACAAAGTTCTATCCGGGACTTTATAAGTTCGGCTTGGTCAACAATCCGGGTCGTAACGCCTTTGCGAATCCGTCGGGCACCGTTTTCTACAGTGGCGATTACGTGATTTACTTTATGGCGAACCAGGCCGTGTGGCGGCCGACCGAAGGCTCGACTCGCGGACTCGATGCTCACTTCGGAGTTGACTATCTGCCTACGGACCGCAACAAGGTGAATCAGCAATTTACCGGCGGCTTCGTTTTCAATGCTCCGATCACCTCGCGGGCTAACGATTCAGCATCGTTCGGTGTGGTGATCAGCCGGATCAGCGATGTCTGGCAGGCCTATGAACTGTCCACCTTCCAGCCTGAGCAGACGTCAGAAAAGGCGTTCGAGTTCAACTACCTTGCGCAGATTACTCCGTTCTGGTACGTGCAACCGGTGGTGCAGGTGTATGCCAGTCTGGGCGCGTATCCGAGCAATGGCACCGGTGTGGTTCTGGGCTTCCGTACCAAAGTTACATTCTGAACGGTAACGGCTGACCGAAACGACAAGGGGAAGTATATGAAGAGCCGCTCCGAAACATTGCAGAAGATCGAAGGCGGAACGTTCGACGTGTGCGTGATCGGCGGCGGGGCTACGGGGGCAGGCTGCGCATGGGACGCGCAACTGCGCGGCCTAAATACCGTCCTCATCGAAGCGGGAGATTATGCCTCCGCAACTTCCAGCAGTTCCACCAAACTTGTACATGGAGGTGTTCGTTATCTGCAACAGGCGGTATCGGACCTGGATGCAGGACAATATCGGGTCGTCCGCCGCGCCCTGCATGAACGCCGCCTGATGCTGGATAACGCTCCCTACCTGGCTCATCCCTTGGAAATTCTTGTCCCCTGCTACAGCCGCAAGGAAGAGATGTACTACCGGATTGGGATGAAGATGTACGACTGGATCGCCGGCAAGGGCAACTTGTTTCCCAGCAGGCATCGCTCTGTACGAGAGTCGCTGGAACGTATGCCGATGCTCAAACCGGACCGGCTGACCGGCACCGTAGCTTACGGGGACGGACAATTCGACGATGCCCGCTACGACATGGCTTTGGTCCAGTCGTTCTCGGGCCAAGGCGGCTTAGCCGTCAACTATGCCCGGGTAGTTGGTTTGGGCAAAGATGCGGGCGGCAGACTCAAGGAAGCGGAGATCGAAGATCTCATTGGTCATCGCACGTTCAAGCTGCGCGCCCGGGCGTTCGTCAATGCCACCGGGCCATTCTCAGACCACATTCGCGAGATGGCCAAACCAGGCATCAGGCCACGTCTGTGTCTGAGCAAGGGCGTGCACATTCTATTGCCCCTCGACAAGGAGGACACGAAGGACGCCATTCTCATCCCGGAGACGGACGACGGCAGGGTAATCTTCGCGATCCCGTGGCTGGGACGATTTCTGGTGGGCACCACCGACGACGAAGCCAAACTCGGCGATCCCATGGTTGTCACCAAAGCGGAAGCCGAATATCTGCTGCGTCACTTGAACCGTTACATCGTGCATCCGCTGCGGGTCGACCAGATTGTCAGCGCATTCGCGGGCATGCGGCCGCTGGTTAGGTCCAAAAACGCCCTCGACACCAAGAAGCTGATCCGCGATCACGAAGTTGAAATGGAATCGGAGAGCGGCCTTATCAGCGTACTGGGGGGCAAATGGACGACCCATCGTGCCATGGCAGAGGACGGCATCGACATGGTGCTGGGCTATCTGGGAAAACCTCTCATCCCCTGCGGCACCGCGCGTCATTCGCTCTACGGCGCGGAAGGGTATGGAACGGAGTTCTGGCGAATTCTGGTGAAGGAGTTCGGGGTATCGCAGGCAACGGCTCATCATCTCGCGGAGAAATTCGGCACGGCTTCTCTGCGGGTGGTGGAAATTGCCAAACAAGATTCGCAATACGCTGCTCCCATCGTTCAAGGTCTGCCCCCAATTCAGGCGGAAGTCGTGTACAGCGTCCGGGAAGAGATGGCGTTGACGATTGAAGACGTGCTGGCCCGGCGTACTGGAATGCAGTTGTTTAGTTGGGCGGCTGCCGTCGAAGCCGCGCCGGTAGTCAGCTCAATACTGGCTGGGTTGTTGGGATGGACCCCCAGCGAGACAACCCGGGCAGTCGAGGAGTATGTGCAGAAGATAACCCGCCTGATGACGGGAATCGGTTTGCTGCCCGAAGCCAAGATTGCCTAGGGTTGTCCCGACCGAAATAGAAACGCATTCGCCGCACGAAAGGAGTTAAGGAGTAATGGCAAATTATATTGGAGCTATCGATCAAGGCACGACGAGCACCCGCTTTATCGTGTTTGACCGTTCCGGACGGATCGTTACTACGGCCCAGAAGGAACACGAGCAGATCTATCCCAAGCCGGGATGGGTCGAGCACAATCCCGAGGAAATCTGGACGCGCACGCAGGAAGTCATTGCCGAAGCCCTTATCGGCAAGAATCTTACCGCGAAGGACCTCGCAGGTGTTGGTATCACCAACCAGCGCGAGACCACGGTGGTGTGGAATCGCAAGACCGGTAAACCGGTTTATAACGCCATCGTGTGGCAGGACACCCGCACCGCCGATTATGTGGCCGAGTACTCTCGACTCGGCGGCCAGGATCAGTTCCGCCGCAAAACCGGTCTACCGCTGGCCACTTATTTCAGTGGATTGAAAATCAAGTGGATCTTGGAGAACGTGCCCGGGGTCGCGGCTTTGGCCGAAACCGGAGACGTACTGTTCGGAAACATCGACACCTACATCATCTGGAAGCTGAGTGGCGGGCCAGACGGTGGAATTCATATTACCGACGTGAGCAATGCCAGCCGCACTCAGTTGATGAATCTGGAAACTCTGTCGTGGAGCAGCGAGATCACGAAGCTCTTTGGGATTCCGCTGGCGATGATGCCTAAGATCTGTTCGAGCAGCGAGGTTTATGGTTATGCCAAGACCACGGCGATCTCGGGCGTGCCTATCGCGGGCGACTTAGGTGATCAACAGGCGGCGCTGGTGGGGCAGACTTGCTTTAAACCCGGGCAAGCCAAGAACACCTATGGCACGGGTTGCTTCCTGTTGTTGAACACCGGAACAGAACCTGTGCAATCCAACTTCGGCTTGATCACCACCCTGGCTTACAAACTGGGGAAAGAGCCTGCGGTTTACGCGCTCGAGGGCAGCATTGCCATCACTGGAGCACTGGTGCAGTGGCTGCGGGACAATCTGAACATGATCAGCAAGAGCACTGATATCGAGGCGCTGGCCAACACAGTCGAGGACAACGGGGGAGTGTATTTCGTTCCCGCGTTCTCGGGCTTGTTTGCTCCCTACTGGAAGGCGTCGGCGCGAGGTGTGATCGCCGGACTGACGCGTTACGTCAACAAAGGCCACATCGCTCGAGCCGTTCTGGAAGCCACCGCGTTCCAGACTCGCGAAGTGGTAGATGCCATGAAGAACGATTCCGGGATCGAACTCGACGTGCTGCGTACCGATGGCGGCATGGTGGAAAACGAACTGCTCATGCAGTTCCAGGCCGACATTCTCAACAAGCCCGTGGTCAGACCCGTCATCAAGGAAACAACTGCCTTGGGAGCGGCTTATGCTGCCGGCTTGGCGGTCGGCCTCTACAAAAACCTCGACGATCTCGTGGCCAATTGGGCGGTCGACAAAACTTGGAATCCGCACATGGCCGAAGAAAAACGGGAGGCCGAGTACAAGCTATGGAAGAAGGCCGTTACCAGGACCTTCGATTGGGTAGATGAATCGCCCAAGAGTGAAGAAAAAGAGGTCACCGGAGCAGGGAAGAAGTAGAAGGCAGGAGATTCACAGAATGAGAGGATTAACACAATGAATGGACCACTATTCGGAGAATTCATGGGGACCATGGTGCTGATCCTGCTGGGCGACGGCGTGGTAGCCAATGTCCTCCTCAAGAAGTCGAAGGGTGAGGGTTCCGGCTGGATCGTCATCACCACAGGATGGGGACTGGCGGTTACCTGCGGTATCTTCACAGCTATAGCTTGTGGTAGCCCGGGAGCTCATATCAATCCCGCGGTTACCTTGGCTGTGGCTCTTTTATCGCATAACTGGGCTAACGTGCTGCCCTTCTGGCTGGCCCAATTTGCCGGCGCTTTCGTAGGTGCGACGCTGGTGTGGCTGGTTTACTTGCCACATTGGAAAGAGACGCCCGATCAGGGCTTCAAGCAAGCCATCTTCTGCACTGGCCCAGCCATTCGCAACCTTCCAGCGAATACCTTGACCGAGGTCATCGCGACCACTTTCTTGATCGTGATCGGCTTTACTTTCGGCTCGAAGGCCATCTCCCCGACAGGCTTGATGCCGGGATATGGTCCCTACCTGTGGGGCATGCTGGTTTGGGTGCTTGGTCTCTGCCTGGGCGGCCCGACCGGATACGCGATGAATCCTGCTCGTGACTTCGGTCCGCGAGTGGCTCACTTTGTTTTGCCAATTTCGGGGAAGGGCTCGACGGACTGGGGTTATGCCTTGGTTCCGATTATTGGTCCATTAATTGGAGGTGCAATTGCTGCCGGGCTCATCGTGTTCGCCCGCATTTAACGGTTGATCGCACCAAGCGATTGAGTTGAAAGGCGAAGGCAACCTTCTTGAGCTTTGCCTTTCGACTCGCCCGAACCATGCTGTGGCTGTCAGGGTAACCGGTGTGTCCCTGGGCCTCAGCGGAGTTTTTATAAGCAAAGAGCGTACCACCGCGCGCCGGGCCAACGCTCTTGAAACTGGGAGGCGCGAACGCAGCAAAGGAGGCAAAGAGTGGCAGAAGTGCTTCATATGAAAAAACTCATCAACTCTCCCCAGGACGTGGTGCGTGAGGCTCTGGAGGGGATGGAGGCAGCTCATGGCGATCGCCTCCGTATTAGTTATGACCCTTTCTATATCGCTCGCAAGAATACGCCGGCCAAGGGCAAAGTAGCTCTGGTTTCCGGAGGAGGCAGCGGGCACGAGCCGATGCATGGCGGATTTGTCGGCAAAGGAATGCTGGACGCCGCTTGCCCGGGCCACGTCTTTACCAGCCCTACTCCCGACCAGATGTTTGAAGCCAGCAAGGCGGTTAATTGGGGCGGCGGGGTATTACATATCGTTAAGAACTACACCGGTGACGTTATGAACTTCGAACTCGCGGCGGACCTGCTGCGGGGAGAGAATATTAACGTCGAGACCGTACTCACCGACGACGACGTGGCAGTGGAGAATAGCCTTTACACCGCCGGCCGGCGCGGCGTTGGCCTGACGGTGCTGATGGAGAAGCTGCTGGGCGGGGCGGCGGAGGCGGGGATGAATCTGGCCGACATTAAGCGGCTCGGTGACACTATCCGCAATACCGGAAGAAGCATGGGCATGGCGTTGACGCCCTGCACCGTTCCTCATGCCGGCAAGCCCTCGTTTGAATTGCCGGACGATGAAATGGAGTTGGGCATTGGCATTCACGGAGAGCCCGGGAGGCGGCGCGTCAAACTGGCGAATGCTGATGAGATCACAGAGATGCTGATGGAGCCTATCATCGCCGACCTGCCCTACAAGAAGGGCGATGATGTACTCTTGTTTGTGAACGGCATGGGTGGTACGCCGCTGATCGAGTTGTATATCGTTTATCGCAAGGCGGCGCAGATCGCCAAACAACACGGCTTGAATATCGTGCGTAATCTGATCGGCAGCTACATCACCAGCCTGGAGATGTCGGGAACGTCGGTTACGCTGCTCAAAATGAACAACGAACTGACCAAGCTGTGGGATGCTCCTGTAGATACCCCGGCCTTGCGTTGGAGCTGAGAAACCTTAAGACGATGGAATATTTGACCCTGGAACAAGCGCGGTCGTGGATCCAAGCGACCGCGCTTCTTATCGCAGAAAATGCGATGATGCTGACCGAGTTGGACACGGCGATCGGTGATGGCGACCACGGCGAGAACATGAGGCGCGGCTTTACCGCCGTCACCAAGAAACTCGAAAACGCAGCGCCGCCGGAAGATATGGGAGCGCTGTTTAAGCTGGTGGGTATGACGTTACTCTCGTCGGTCGGGGGTGCGTCCGGACCTCTCTATGGCGGCTTCTTCCTGGAATTGAGTAAGTCCTCCGCCGGGAAAGAGAAACTGGATAAAGCCGAGGTCGGACAGATTCTGGCCAATGGGCTAGCCGACATCCAGCGACGTGGCAAGGCGCAGCTGGGCGACAAAACAATGGTCGACGCATTGTCGCCAGCGTTGGAAACCTATCAGGCATCGGTGAACGGCGATTTCGCCGGCGCGTTGCAGGCGGCTGCCGATCGAGCGAAGCTGGCGGCCGAGGCTACCATCCCGCTACAGGCGCGAAAAGGGCGAGCCAGCTACCTGGGTGAGCGCAGTATCGGACATCAGGACCCGGGCGCGACTTCGTCCTGGTTGCTGCTGCGGGCTCTGGCATCGGTCTGTGGCTCGAGTCCGTCTTAGTGGAGGCAGGGCGACGTGGTCGGGTTGGTTCTCGTTTCCCACAGCAAAGGGCTAGCAGAATCGTTGCGGCAACTTGTGCTGCAGATGACGGCGCCCGATTTTCCGGTCGCGGTGGCTGCAGGCGCGGGCGACGATCATAACGAACTGGGAACGGATGCCGTTCATATTTCCGAAGTCCTGCAAGAATTAAGCCGGCCTGACGGCTTGCTAGTCCTGATGGACTTGGGCAGCGCGGTGTTGAGCGCAGAAACTGCCCTTGAGCTATTCGATACCTCCGGATGCAAAGTTCGTTTGTGTTCGGCGCCTCTGGTGGAAGGTGCGATCGCTGCGGCGGTGCAAGCCAACGCGGGAGGCAGCCTGGACGAAGTCGCTCGCGAGGCGGAAAAGGGGCTCACCGGCAAACAGCAACAACTCCAGCCTATCGATGCGAGTCCCTCCCTCGTGGAGGCGCCCCCTCCGACATCCGTGTCCGCAGAAACTGCGGAACTGGTGCTGACGGTGGAGAACCAGCATGGCCTGCACGCTCGTCCCGCAGCCGCCTTTGTACGGGAAGTCAGCAAATTTTCCTCCTCGGTTCAGATCAGCAATTTGACTAGCGGTCGAGGGCCGGCTTCCGCGCGCAGCCTTACCAGCCTGGCACTGCTGCAAATCCGGCGCGGCGATCAAATCAAAATCCTAATCACGGGCGGTGATCGCGAGGCTGCGTTGCAGGCCATTCGCGAGCTGGCCAGAAGCGGTTTTGGGGAGGGAGTAGCCGCCGTAGCCCCCCCGACGATAAGCACTCTGGCCCGCGCGGTCTTGCCAAAGACCAAGGAAAGTGGGCAGGTTCACGGAGTGCCCGGCTCGGATGGAATTGCGATTGGACCGCTGCTTAGGCTTGAAAGCTCTCTGCCGCTGGCAGTGGACGAACCGGCTGACGATCCCGCAGCCGAACTGGAGAAGCTCACTGCGGCTATGAAGGATGTCAGCCAAGAGCTTTCGCCGGCGAATCTTTCCGCAGCATCCGGAATTGCTGCGCAATCAGCTGAGATTCTAGGAGCTCAGGCGTTGCTTCTGAGCGACTCGGTGCTGCTGGAGCGGTTGAAGTCAGGGCTGCAAGAAGGGCACAAGTCAGCGGCGCGGGTGTGGACGGAGGTAACCGAAGAGCTGGCCGCGCAATATCAGTCGATGGACGATGAGTATCTGCGCGAAAGGGCGGCAGACATTCGCGATATTGGGCGCCGCGTTCTGCGTAAGCTTTGCGGCGCCGCGTCTTCCGGCTCGATTCAGCTCGATCATCCCGCCATCCTCTTCGCACCGGAACTGCTGCCTAGTGAGGCCGACGGGTGCGATCCAGCGACGGTGCTGGGTGTGATCACAAGCGGGGGCAGCGCCACCTCGCACAGCGCAATTCTCCTACGGACCCGGGGCATTCCCATGGTTGTGGGTACGCTGGGAATCGATGAGAAAGTGGCGGGCAAGACGGTCGCCATCGATGGCAGTACTGGTGAAGTGTGGATCGAGCCAGACGACCAGACAATGGCTGCTTTGCGACGACGCAAGCAGGAGTTGCTCGATCGCCAAAAGCAGGTCTTGGCCGCTAGATTGCAGCCGAGCGTCACTCTTGATGGCATTCGCATGCAGATCTTGGCCAACGTGGGGAACGTAGCCGAAACCCGTACGGCTGCGGAAAACGGTGCTGAAGGTGTGGGCCTGCTGCGTACGGAGTTCCTCTTCTTGCAGCGCGACGACGCTCCCAGCGAAGAAGAACAAATACGCACGCTGCGCGACATCTATGAACAGATCTCCGGCCCCATCGTTGTCCGTACGCTGGATGTCGGCGCGGATAAGCCACTGCCCTTCTTGCCGCAACCGGAGGAACATAACCCGTATCTCGGGCTACGCGGCATAAGGCTATCGTTGCGAACTCCGGAGATCTTCTTACCGCATCTGCGCGCTATTCTAACGGCTGGAGCCAAGCATGATACCTGGCTCATGTTTCCCATGATCTCTACCGAGCCCGAGGTGCACGATGCTTTACAGATTCTCGAGCAGGCGCATCGGGATTTGGTGAGTCTGGGACGAGACCACGCCTGGCCAATCAAGCGAGGCGCGATGATCGAGGTTCCGTCCGCTGCCCTAATGACTGAACAATTGGCGGAGGAGTTGGACTTCTTCAGCATCGGAACTAACGATCTGACGCAGTACGTGATGGCCGCCGAGAGGGGCAACGCGTCAGTGACCGAGCTGCAGGATGCCGTGCATCCCTCGATTTTGCGGTTGATACAAACCGTCGTAGACGGAGCTCACGCGCGTGACCGCCATGTCTCTGTCTGCGGCGATGCCGCTTCAGATCCGGTGGCAGCCGCGATCCTTGCGGGGCTAGGAATCGGCAGCCTGAGCGTCAGACCGAAACAAGTCGCGGAGATCAAGGCGTTGTTCCGAAGTCTGAAGATGGCTGATTTGAAGCATCTTGCCAAAGACGCCCTCAGTTGTCGCGATGCGACGCAAGTGCGGAATTTGGCGAAAGATTATCTCTATGCCGCTCCTGTTGCGAATCGAGACTAACTTATCTGTTCCCGGTGGTAGACTCCCGTGCTCGTTAATTGGTGCTTGGAGAGATTTCAGGTTGCTCTCCCTGGTGCCCCACGCACGATTTCCTAGTGTCGGAGCGGAAATTGCTCGCGAGCAAGCGGCCGCAACAGCAGCACCGGGCAAGGCGCATGATCCAGAACAAAACGCGCAACATGCCCGACCGATCGCGGGCCTATATGCGGTGGCTCTCCGTATTCCGCCCGCGAGCAAACCAGAATCACGTCCGCTTTCCACTCTGCCGCGGCGTTTACGATTTCCAGCTCAGGACGACCATGCCGCAATAATGTTTCCGCCTGCGGCAAATGAGCGAGTGCTTCCCTCAGAATGTCTTCCACAGCCGTTTTTTCTGCCCCCTGCATCTCGTCTGTTATCGGTTCGTGATGCAGCGGCGGGCGCCAGAAGCGTTCGCGTGTCCGATCCATGTCTCGCCGCGGGCCGGTATCCATCACCGTCAGAAACGCAATCGTTAGAGGCTCAGCCGCGGAAAACATCTGGGTCGCACGGCTGACTTGTTTCGTGTTTGTGCCATCCAGACAGCAGAGAATTCGCATCGTTGCCTCCTTCCGCAAAACCGGCTACAGACAGAGCCAGATTGCGCATGCACCTGCAAGCAACATCAACGGGGTAACCACAACGCCCACCTTGAAATAGTCGAGCCCGGAAACATCCACATTGCGCTGACGCAAAATGAGTAACCAGAGAATCGTAGCCAGCGATCCGACGGTAGTGAGATTGGGGCCTAGATCGCAGCCAAACATAGTGGCCGCGACCAAACCATTTCGTATGGCCGGAGCTGTGTGTTGAATGCTCGCCAGAGAAGAATTCATGACGACGGCCATGGGGACATTATTGATGAGGTTCGTTCCCAGGGCCGAACCCAACGTGCCGACCATCACCGCACCAAAGCTCGTGCCGCCGGATAAATGCAGAAGTAGATCGCCCAGTTTGCGCGTAAGCCCGGTATCCTCAATGGCACGCACCACGATGAACATTCCAGCGATGAATCCGAAAATCGGCCACGAAATCTCCTTGCCTGCTGCCCGCAGGGTCGTACGCTTCCAGAACAGCGCGCCCGCCAGCAAGAATGAGCCACCAGCTACTGCGACCAGAGAAAGCGGAAACTGAAACGCCGACGCGATCACATAGGAAGGTGCAACAAAGGCGAGTATCCATAAGGTGTAACGAAAATAAGCCCTATGTTTGACCGCATTCTCTGCGGTCGGCAAATTTTCGAAGTTGAACGTTCCTTTTAGCTGTGAGCGGTAGAGCAAGTAGAAGATTCCCATATTAAGTGCGATCACGACCAGGCTGGGAAGAAAGAGCAGGCGCAGGAAGGTCCGCAGATCGAGCGGGAAGCGGGACGTAATAATAATATTGATCGGATTACTGATGGGTAGCAGGAATGATGCGGTATCCGCGATGAAGGTGCAGGCAAACAGGTACGGTAGGACAGGAAGTCGTAACTTGGTTACCAAGACATAAACCACAGGGGTCAGGATCAGTGCCGTTGCATCGTTCGAAAAGATCATTGTGATAAGTGTCCCCAACAGGAACACATTCAGAAACAATCTCGCCGCGCTTTCCCTGGCGAATCGCGCGGCTAGCGTTGCCAGCCAATCAAATAGCCCGGCCGTTTCCGCCAGTGCCGAAAGCCCCATCATTCCCAAGAAGAAGAGAAAAGTATTCCAGTCGTGAAGGAGGGTAACGAAAGCGTCCGTAGGCCGAATCAGCCCCAAAATAAGAAGGGTGCCGGCGCCGGCCATGGCAATTCGCGCCTCGCTCCAGCGGAATGGGCGAGTCATGATGCCGGCCAGAGTCAGCAAGCCGACGATGGAGGTGAGAAGTGTTCTCCAGAATTCCGCCAGGGGAAGAAACAGAAACACAAACTCTCATCCTTTCGGATTTTATGCCATAAAGGGTACACCCTTAGGAGACGACTGACTACCTTCGTCGTCGACGTTTGTCGGCCGGATCTCCCACTGCCCTTAACTAGGGGGTAAGGGGCATATGCGCAACTGGACTCTTCGTCACCATACGGCCTCTCGCCGCCGAAGCGCTCTGGCCAGAGAGCTGGCCAACTGTATGATGCGGCGTGGGTCCATGGTGGCCATTGCCGAGAACCTTGGATATTGTCAAATCGGGTGATCAGGCTTGCGGCAACCTGTCGCCGTCATGGATCCCCTGGGGCGGCGTCGGAGACTTGCGCAGATATCGTCGAATCGGCACTGGCAGTGGTCACAGGAGTTTTCAGTTCTTGCAGTACATAAGGCATGGGCTTGTCCAGATCCGCAGCTAGATGGTGTCCGGCGCGCAAAGAGCCCCACACAATAAAGAGGTTAGTCACCATTACGACGGTGAACGCCATGGCCGGCAGAAAACTGAAAATCTCCCCGCGCACATTGACAATCTCCAACGCCAGTACCGCTGTGACCAGCCCGCGAGGCAGCATCCAGAAAAGTAACTCCGTGTCCTGCCGCTCGACATCGCGGACTACCCAGCGGCTGCCCTGCACGGCAACGAATCGGGCCAGCACCAAAGCGGCGAGAATCCCCAGGATAGGAACGATGTACTTTCGGCTAATAAATTCTGCCACCACTCCCAGCAGAACAAAAAAGAAGGATCGCACCAGGAAGCTGAGCTCGGCATGGAAGGCGAGCAGGCGTGCTCCTTGTCGCGCCATGTGCGGAGTGCGCGGGAAGTTGGCCAGAGCGACGCCGAAGATCAAGACGGTCAGCAAACCGCTGCCGCCCGAATAATCGCCGATCGAATAAATCCCCAGGACGACCCCGAGATTAAGGATGTTGCTATACGGCAGGCCGGCAATCATCGGCCACAGCCGAGACCATCCGGCACCGGCTGCCACTCCTATCAGCAACGAGATCAGGATGTGGTGCGAAAAGTTGGTCGCCACGCCGGCGATCACTGACTGATCTCCGGCCATGTTCAGCAGACTGCCGACCACCAAAACCGCGATGATCTCTCCCAGAGACGACTCGACCGTCAGGGTTACCTTGACCGGGTCGGGAGTGTCGATTTGCTGCAAGGCCGGGATGACGATCGTCCCGCTGGTACAACCCAAGGCAGCACCCAGCAGCAGACAATCGGTCCACTGCAGATGCAGAAGCGCCCGGCTCATGAGAGCGATCAAGCCAAAGCTGAGTCCGAAACTCAGCAGCACTAAAACCATGCCAGCCGGAAAGTATCGCAATGCCTGGCGAAGCCGGAGCTCCAGCCCACCCTCGAAAAGGATCAAGATGAGGGCCAGGGTTCCCAGAATGCTTATGGCACCCTGAAAATTGCTGGAATTTACCAAATGTAGCCCCGGTCCAAGCGTGATGCCGATAACCAGCAGCACAATAATGTCAGGTACTCGGGTTAGCTTGGACAGGCGGTTGGCGACGAACGCCAGGATCAGCAGGGCGGCCGGCCAACCGAAGATGTGCGCCATGTTCATAATGGGCAGCGACACTACCGCAACCGAGTCAGTGAGCACACATCATAAATAAAGGAAGGGAATTGCGGAATAGGTCTTTGAGCAAAACCGAACGGCTTCGCCCGCGACAAATAAAGGTGGTTGAGCAGTTTGCCGATGATGTTGGCGTCCCCCTTGCAGCCGCGGATCAGGCGTCAACGAGGCCGGACACTTACGTAATGGAGAGTGCTGCCCGAATTATGCCCGCCCGCTGGGATCATGCCGCCGCAGTACAGCGCTTGGGGGGCGAGGAGCCATTGCTGCAAGAACTGATCACCATCTTCTTCGAAGACTATCCACGGCTTGCGGCTCGTCTGGACCGCGGTCTGGAACAAGCCGATTTTGCTGCTCTGCGCGAGGCTGCTCACTCCTTGAAAGGAAGTTTAGGGTACTTGGGAGCGCCGGAGATTGCGGCATGCGCTCGGGAGCTGGAAAGCGCCGCGCGCCAGCAGGATCTCTCAGCAGCGGCCGAGCGAACTGAGCGGCTGATGGTTGAAGTGGAAGAGTTACGCAAGGCGATGTCGGCCAGCGTCGGAGACCGTTAGCATGGACCTGACCGCCAGGCAACGATCCTTCGCCAAGGAAGAGACAGCGCCGTCGGAAAGAAAGCCGGCCCCGATCCGGGTCTTAATCGCGGAAGACGATCCAGTTTACGGGCATGCGCTTCGACACTTTCTAACTGCCAACGGCTATGAGGTCCAACTAGCCGGTGACGGGCTCGAAGCCTTGCAGAAAGCGCGTATGCCCCAGCCGCCCCGGCTTTTGCTGTTGGATTGGATGATGCCAGGCCTGCAAGGTCCAGAAGTCTGTCGCCAGTTACGGCAGGATCCCGGCGAGCGCTACCAGTACATTCTGCTGTTGACCGCCAAAGATACTTCCGCCGACATTGTTGCCGGACTGGAAGCCGGCGCCGACGACTATCTGACCAAACCATTCGACGCGTCCGAGCTACTGGCTCGAGTGCGCGTAGGCACTCGCATGATTCGGCTACAGGACAGTCTACTGGCCGCGCAGGAGGCGCTGCGCTTCCAGGCCACCCACGACGCATTGACCGGGCTGTGGAACCGTGGTGCGCTCCTGCAACTGGTGAACGCTGAAATCGTACGTGCCCAGCGCAAATCCAACAGCATCTCGCTGTTCATGATCGATCTCGACAACTTTAAGCGGATCAATGACGCTTTCGGGCATTTGACGGGTGATGACCTACTGCGAGAGGTCGCCCGGCGGCTCAGCCTGTCGGTACGGGCCTACGACGTCTTGGGTCGCTACGGCGGAGAGGAATTTATTGTCGTGACCTCGGAGCTGAACTCCGAGCGGCCGCCGCAGTTTGCTGAGCGGCTGCGCGAGGCCGTGTGTGCAGTGCCAATCAGCACGTCGTCGCAGGCGGTGCGGATAACGGTCAGCGTAGGAGTAGTTACCGCGTCGCCGGCGTTTAATGGCTCAGTTGAGTGCCTGATTCACATGGCCGATGAGGCTCTCTACTTGGCCAAGGAAAAAGGACGCAATCGCGTGGAACTGGCGCAGTTTCCTAGCTTAAGCAGAGATCCGGCAAATTGTCTCGAGGAACCTGGATTTGATTGCCGGGGAAGCGAGCTAGAACGCGAAGACAGTGCGATTACAACCATGCTGTCCTGAAGAAGCCATGCACCATGCTCAGCCCCGGCAAATATCCCTTCTTCCGCCGGATCGGCTCTGGCGATTGCCCGGGATTTTACGTCGTATTCGGTTGGCGGCGGGACACCACCAGCCAGATCAACGTCAGCAGGGTCAGTAATGCGATGATCCCCTGCGAGATCACGCAATACAAACAATAAACTTCCAAGACATGTGCCTCAATATTGGTCAGGTAGAGGGCGAAGCCGAGCCCGATCAAAACCGCCAACAGCAAAAGAACCCGGCGGCGTAGAAATCCCAGAATCGCAATCAGCACGTATCCGCCAATTCCGATCGCCGCCACGGGTATCCCGTGAAACAAAGCGTAAGGGCTATGATTTACCACGCCGCAATCCCACTTGTCGTTGATGCTGCAGGGTTCCTTGCCGGGGTCGTCATAATGGACTTTCAAGGCGAGAGAAGACACCACCATACCGAGGACGGCAAGAAACATGATTAGATAACGCACACGATTCTCCGACTGCCGGCCGACCATGCCGACTGGGTATGAACCCGGAATGAATCTTCGATTGTAATGTCTCCAGCGGTATCCGCCCAAGCTGACTGTGAGACGGACAGGCCTGGCAATTGTAATCGTTCGTCGCCCGGTTGCAGACCGGCCCAGGCTGCATTGCACCCGTTCGGTGCGGCAGGAAGTATTTTCGGACGACAACGCCCGGGTCGCCTGCGAGTTTCGATTTTGCTTAGGCGGCGACAATCTTCAATAGTGGAACCGCCAACGAAATTCTCCGTAGATCTGCCGCGGCTCGTTCCAGTGAAATCCGCCGAATGTGAGACTGTTATCCAGTTGCACGCGAAGGTTAGCCACATTCAGCGCGGTCACGGAAACGGCGTATTTTCCCTCGGAGAAGCTCTTTCCGAGGGAAAGATCAACCGTGGTGTGGCTTGGCAGATAAGGTCCGGGATACTGGGACTCCGGCGTGCCATATAAGCCGTTGGAAAAGCCCGAACCGTAATACACATTCCCTGACGCAAAGCTTTGCCAAGGAAGGCTAGCCGTGGCGCCTACGTTCAGGGTGTTTCGTTGATCGTGGTCCACCGGCGAAAATCCCGGCGGCACATATAACGGACAATTCGGGTCGTTGGGATCTGGGCAGATCAGGCCGCCATTGATGGGCGAGGTGGCCTGCGCGATCTGATTCGCGTAAACCAAATGAGCCTGCAGGCGATGCCACAGCATGGGCGACCGCAACATGACATCCCAGCCTTGAATCAGCGCCGCATACCAGGTGATCGGCCAGAAAAGATTCGAATTGCCGATATTGTTGTGATCGAGCCAGTTTGTGGCTCTCGTCTGATAGTTGTCTATCTCCAGGTTCCAGCCACGATAAGGAATGATCAGGCTGGCTTCCCACTGCTTGTCGCGCTCACCTTGCAGCGGCGCGAAGGTGAAGTCCTGACTGTTAGCGTATCCAAGCAGCGGGCCGGTGGCCGTAACCAGCGGCGGCGGCTGATAGTAGTGACCATAGAAGGCACGCAGCACCCAGTTCAGTCGCGGCACTCGCAAGGCGACGCCGACACGCGGGTCGGCCTGATTCTCAGCGATCGTCGAGCGGAACTCGGTACCGCGAATACCGGCGATAATCGTCAGCCAGCTCGTGGCGTTGAAGCGATCGCTGATGAACTCCTCGGCCACACCACCATTTACGCTGATCGATGAAGGCGGGAAGTTTGGCGTGCCGTCCGTGAAGACATTGTTGAAATAGTTGTACTGATGTTGGTAGAAGCCGTAAACGCCTGCCTCCATATCGTTGCGCCAGAAACTCTTGTTGAGAATTCCCTGGAAGCCAACGTAGTTGGCCTGCAGATTGACATTCGTGCTGACAGGGTAGTCGTCCGGGCTGCCTTCATAATGCGCGGCGTTGTAGTGATAAAAAGGCGAGAGCGTTAGCAGTGTAGTCGGATCGAAGGTATGCACCCACGAGAAGAGCAGGTAGCCGTCAGGCTCTCGCTCGGCATCGTGCAATCCGTAGCTGGGAACCAGGCCTGACGATTCCAGGATCTGGTTGCCGACCGAGTTCGGGTCAGGATCAACCGGAATCTGATAGTAGTCCTGACGTAGCGAAGCAACCACACGATACTGGTTCTTTGGGTCGTGGTTGTAGATGAACGAGGCGAATCCTCCGTAGCCGTTTTCGGCATCATTGTAGACTTGCGGGATCGGAGTCTGTAGTCCGTAGTTGCTGCGATTTCCGTTCAGGCTGGCGTAGTAGGCAAAGCGCTGGGTATGACCGCCGCAACTGATCTGGTCGTCCGTCTGATAGAAGTTGCCGGCCATAATCACCAGATCGCATTGCCGGTCGCGCTCGAAGCCGGTGCGTGGCGCGATGTTGAACATGCCATAGGTACGGTCGCCGTAGCTGGCATCGTAGCCACCCTGTAGTACCTCAAGATAGTCGATATCCTTGGGGTCGATTTGCGGGCCGAGGTTGGAGGCAATGTTGGTGTTGGGAATAGAGACCCCGTCGATGAGCCACTGCACCTGATGGCCGCCCATCATGTGCAGCATGTCATGCGCTACGTAGGTAGCGGGCACATAGTCGGTAATCATCTCCACGCCGTTGGTGCGGTCTGCGCCGGGCGTCTGCTGAATGTTCTGACGGCTCAGCAGGGTAGTGGGAGTGACCGTGTCCATGGGCGCCGCCACGGGAGTTCCCGCCACGACGACGGATTCCTTGGCGCCCGCCACTGCCATTTTGAAATGCAGGACCGGACTGGTATCGGACTCGACAATGACGTCTTGCTGTGTCTCCAGGAAACCCTGCGACGAGACGGTCACGGTATATGTCCCGATGGGAACCGAACGGAATTCGAAGTCTCCACTGACGCTGGAATCCTGGGACTGTGTCCAATCCGAGGTTTGAGCCTTCAGCGTAACTTGTGCGCCCTGAATAGGACGGTGCTGCGGATCATGAACGACGCCGCGAACCGAGCCAAAGATCGTAGCAAATGCGACAGCGCCCAGGTAGAAGACTGCGGCAATTACACTAATAGACCTTCCCATAAACGAATGTCTCACTTTCTAAGAGCTTCACTCAGCTATGCCGCCGGGCCACCAGATGCGCCGATGGATCCACAGACTATTCCCGGCACACTTTGGCCTGCGATTGCTCGGCTGGCCAACCGGAATTGATGGTTAGCATCCTGGTTAAGACATCAGAGACAAGATCTACCGCTCGCGTCCTGAGAACAGTTCCCCCCGCAGGAAGAAAGAAGTCACGGCAAACGGTTTTGCTCGGTTCTCTTTACTTGCAGAGGAAACAGGGTGCGGAGGTTCCCGAGAACGCAGGTAGCGACCGTTAGGCTGAGCGTCGAGCGTGCGCACACGCGGAGCCGGTCAGTTGGAACGTCTGCGGTCTTGAGCCAGGGCTAAGAAAGGGGTGGGCCACGCGGCTGGTAGGTTTCGGAGAAGGTATGGGGAAGTGCGAAAGTCCGAGACAGCTTTATCGTTCCGCGCAGCTCTGATCGAGGGGCAATTGTGCGATTCGTTACGATTGCCGTTACCCTGGTCGTCAGAACACGGAGCGAGTGGTACGGGCAAACGGTCGCGGACGATTTGAACCCGTCGGCGCCCGTGGGAAGCGCGCAATGGTGCTTGCCGTCACGTCGGCAACATGCGGGAACATCAGATTGGGACGCCTGGACTAGCGGCAGCCATACCCCTGCACAAATCAGCACCAGCAACAAACTGGATAGGGACCGCCGCATGAGTGGAGGATTGTAACACATCACACAAGCCTGTGATCTACCCCGCCGGCGAACCGGGAAGCTGGCCGTTGCTGTCAGAAAAAAGTTCTGAATGTGCGAGGTCCGGGCTTCGATTTTCGCTTGCGGCACTCATCAACGGATATACTCTTCAGCGGCGGACCGGCGAGCCCTCCTAGAGTCAGATGACGAAATCGAAGAGCGGCAAGAGAATTCAGCCTCTACCCGGCGGAGGTGCGTCCCGCTCGAGCCGGCGACGAACGCTCCTCTTGGGACTCGTCCTCACACTCTCTACTCTCGCCCTGTACTACCCGGTGCACAATCATCCCTTCGTCAACTACGATGATGAGGGATATGTCGTCAAGAACATTGCGATCCAGTCGGGCCTGAACTGGCAGACGGTCGCCTGGGCGTTCACAACCTACCATGAATCCAATTGGCATCCGCTGACATGGCTTTCTCTCGCATTGGACTATCAGCTTTTCGAACAGAACCCCGCTGGATATCACGATACCAACCTCCTGCTGCATGTGATGAATGTGCTGCTGTTGTTCCTGGTGCTGCGAGGGGCAACCAAATCGGCCGGGCCAAGCTTCATGGTAGCGGCGCTGTTCGCGCTGCATCCTCTGAACGTTGAGTCGGTGGCATGGATTGCCGAACAGAAAAACCTGCTGAGCATGTTGTTTTTCTTGCTCGCGGTGGGAGCGTATTCCTGGTATGTGCGTAAACCGGGTGTGGGACGTTATGCCTTGGTGGCAGTTCTGTTTGCGCTGGGCCTGATGGCGAAGCCACAGATCATCACGCTCCCGTTTGTACTGCTGCTTTGGGATTACTGGCCGTTACGCCGGATGGTTACCGGGGACGACAACGCTTGTGGCACGACCGATTTGCCGCAGAGGAGTTTCTGGTGGCTGTGGTGGGAAAAACTCCCGCTCATCGTGCTGGTGATCGCGAGCGCCCTAATCACCATGCGAGCCCAGCAAGCTGGCGGCTCGGTGACATCTCTGCTGCAACACCCGCTTTCGGTTCGACTGGAAAACGCGCTCATTTGCTACGTGCGCTATATCGGTAAAGTGTTCTGGCCGTCGCCGCTGGTGCCTCTTTATCCGTATCCCACCCAGTCGTTCGCGGCGTGGCAAGTACTGGGCGCAGGGCTAATCCTGTTGCTCATCACCCTGCTTGTCATTCGGTACAGACGACATCGTTATTTCGTTGTGGGATGGTTTTGGTTTCTGGGTACCATGATTGCCATGATCGGGCTCGTACAAGTTGGCAGCCAGGCTATGGCAGATCGATACACCTACTTGCCAGGCGTAGGAATCTTCATCATCATCTGTTGGGGAACGGCTGACTGGGCAAAGCGACAACGGCTGCCGCACGCTTTACTGCCGATAGCCAGTGGCGTGCTTCTGTTAGTGCTGGGTGCCACGGCTCGCCACCAACTCAACTATTGGGACGACAACGTGGCGTTATGGTCGCATGCCGTCGCAGTTACCAGCGGCAACTATATTGCGCAGGACAATCTGGGTTTTGCGCTACTGCAGCAGGGAGAGGTCGACGCAGCCATGGAGCATTTCCATGCGGCTTTGGCGATAATGCCTTCCGATCCCACCAGTTTGTTCAAGACTGCGATGTATGAGCAGCAGCAGAGGAATTTCCCCGCGGCCCTGGATGGATACAACACGCTGCTCAGAACGATCCAGAATACGGCGCTGCAAGCGACAATTCTGACAAACATGGGATACGTTTACCGTAGCCTAGGCGACATGCGGCGGGCTCAGACTAGCTGGCAGCAAGCAGTGAATCTGGATTCAGAGAGCCCGCGCGCCTGGATTGGCTTGGGAATAATTGCGCAACAGTCGGGCGACCTCGGCGCCGCCATCAAGAACTACTCGGAGGGTGTGAAGGTACAACCTTCGGACGTCGGATATTTGCTGCTGGCGCAGGCGCTGGAAAAGGCCGACCGCGCCGATGAAGCCCAAACCGCGCGACAGCACGCCCACCAGTTGTCGAAGGACCTTCAGGGAGCCGAACGAGTTGCCGATGGTCTGCTGCACCACTAGTTCGCCAGAGTCTTTGGGAGGGGCGAGGGAACCAGCCGCGCCCGCAGGCCGGTGGGCGACTCCAATCAAGCCGAGGTTAACTACTTCACCTTGCCAAAAATCCAGACCAACCGGTTCCGCTGGAGGATGAGGGTGGTGTACTTCGAATTGCTCCCTCGACCGTGATTCGATCGAAGCTTTAACCCGACGGTTTGGGTTCGCCGTGATCGAGTCTTTCCGCCTGACGGCCGGGACGTCTGAGCACAGTCATCGACACATAGGCTCCCACCCACGAGCCTAACGCCGCGAAACAAACGTATACCCAATTGCGGGTGTAGCTGATCACCGCAAACGCGGACAGCAGATACCACACGCTGCTCCAGGTCGCGGCCGGCACGCGCCGGCGCGATGATACCGCGGCGTTAAACATGACATAGACGGCGTCGGTCGCAGCCGTCGACGCCGCAACGCCAAGAGCCAACCAAGGATGAATCTGCCCGATCATTGCTACCTCATTTTGAAGATGAAACGGAGGAACGCAACCCGCAACTAGTCTTCATTTTCGGAATTTTCTTCTTTGTCTCAGGCCACTAAGATTCGGGGATCTCGGACCTCGCCATCGCATCTAGCGGTCCTCCGCGGCGGTGAGGTCCTTCTTGTTTGAAATGCCCCCATAGACGAGTGCAGCCAGTGCTACGCAAACTGCGATCGTCTCGAGGATGATGACAACAGGTGTCGCGCCCGTGCCATGTCTCGGGAGGATTGTAGCTGCGGTAGTCTGGCTGGTCCAGAAAGAGAAGCGTTGTCGGAAGGTATGGATTCAGCTGGTGGGCCCGGAGGGATTCGAACCCCCGACCAAGGGATTATGAGTCCCCTGCTCTACCGCTGAGCTACAGGCCCGTCCGCCAAGCTAGTCTTACGTTAATGCTCATCTTGACGAAACGCAAACCGGGAGCGGTTGGGTCGGGTCCGAGCCGCAACAATTTTGACGTGCGCGCTCGGATACCGTGAGCCAGCACTATACCTGAAGCACATCGCCTTCGCGGGCGACCAACTGGTACAGCACGGGATTCACGAAGAATCCGATGAAGAGCCGGGAGATCAAGCCCGCTACGATCACGATGGCGAAAGGCTTCTGCGTGTCGGAGCCGATGCCGGTGGCGAGTGCTGCGGGAAGCAGTCCTAAGCATGCAACCAGGGCGGTCATCATGATGGGGCGAAGCCGCAGCAGCGAGGCCTCGCGGGTTGCGGTGGCGATGTCCATGCCCTCCAGGCGAAGTTTGTTAATGTACGAAACCAGAATCACGGCCGTTTCCACCGATACACCCAATAGTGCCAACAATCCTAAAACCGATGAAACGCTGAACGGGGTATGCGTGAGCTTCAATGCTATCAGCGCGCCTACCGGTTCGGTCATGATGACGCCGAGGGCAATCGTAACCGGAAATTTAAAGTTCCCGTAGAGCGCAAACAAGATCATAAAAATCAGTACTATTGCGAGCGGACCAATAAGTGTCAATTGCGACTTAGCTTCCAGAAATTGGCTATACTCGCCGCCCCAGGTAAGCCAGTAACCCTGAGGCAGAGTGACAGCTTTGTTGACCGCCTTCTGCCCGTCTCTTACAGCGCGTTCCAAGTCTCGCCCTTCAATGCTGTATTGAATTCCAATGTAACGGGAATTATTTTCGCGATAGATAAAGGCTGCGCCGTTGCCCTGCTTGATGTCTGCTAGTTGGCTGAGCGGAATCTGCTTCCCATCCGGCGTTCCTACCAGCAGGTTACCGATCTCATGTGCGCTACTGCGGAATTGCGGCTGCATGCGAACTACCAGGTCGAATAGCTTTTCCCCCTGAATGACCTGGGTCACGGCTTGCCCGCCTACGGCTGCTGAGATGACGGCTTCTACGTCGGCGACATTGATCCCGTAGCGGGCAATCTTATCGCGATCTACATCGATCAGCAGGCTGGGCTGCCCTAACTCGCGAACCACGGTCAGGTCAGTAAAGCCGGGGATTTTGGCCAGAGCATTCTTGATCTGCACCGCCTTGTCCTGGAGAACATTCAAATCCTCCCCATAGACTTTGACGGCCAGCGAGCTTTTCAAGCCCGTTAGGGCTTCGTCCACGGCGTCTTCGGCGGGCTGGGTATAGTTGAAGATGATTCCCGGAAATGCCGTAAGCTTCTGATTGATCGCTGCAATTAACTTGTCTTTAGTATCGAAATCGCCGCTCCATGCTTTGTCTTTGTAAGGTTTCAGCCCAACATAGAATTCGCAATTAAAAAAGCCGGTGGGATCGGTGCCGTCGTCGGGGCGCCCCAACTCCGAGGCAACCGTGGTGACCTGCGGATACGACACCAGAATCGCGCGAATTTGAGGAGCGATGCGGCTGGCCTCTTCGAACGAAATTGTGTAAGGCATCGTCGCCCGTACCCACAGCGCACCTTCATCAAGGTGGGGCATGAATTCGCCTCCGATGAACGGAACGAGCAGTAGAGTGGCGCCGAAAATAAGCGCCGCAATCAGCAAAGTGAGTTTGGGGCGAGCCAGCGACCAATCCAACTGGGTCGCGTATACCCGCTTCATCCAGTCGTAAGCGCGATTCTGATGCTCGCGGATGCCGCTCTTGAACCAGTACGATGCCAGCACGGGAACCAGCGTTAGGGTCAGGATCAGCGCGCCTATCAGGGCGAACGACATGGTCTCGGCCATGGGGTGGAATAGCTTTCCCGATGGCCCGCTGAGAGCGTAGATGGGAAGATAGCCGGCGAGGATCACGGCAACCGAGTAGAAGATCGGGCGATCGACGTCTTTCGCAGCCGCGAGAATGACTTCGTGCAGGCTGTAGCTCTCGCCTTGCCGGAGAGCTAGTTCGCGGTAGATATTCTCCACCATTACCACGGTGCCATCGATGATGATGCCAAAATCGATAGCCCCTATCGAAAGTAAATTGGCGGCGCCGTCGTGGGCGTGCAACACGATAAAAGCGAAGAGCAGAGACAGCGGAATCGTCAGGGCTACGATAATGGCCGCGCGAAAGCTGACCAGGAAGAACATCAGAACGATCAGCACCAGGACCATGCCGCGGAGCAGATTGTCTTCCACCGTACTGGTGGTCAGCCTGACCAGCTCGCTGCGATCGTAATAAGGATGGACCTTGACGTCCGGCGGCAAGATGGTTCGGTTCAATTCCTCGGTCTTGGCTTCCACACCCTTTAAAACGTTCTGAGTCTGCTCGCCACGCAGCATCAGGATGACGCCCTCAACCGCATCGTCATTCTTCTCGTAACCGAATTCTCCCAGCCGGGGCGCATGTCCGATCACGACATCACCGACGTCCTTAATTCGGATCGGCACACCATTGTTGCTGCCCACCACGACATTGCCGATATCGCTGGTGTCGCGCACTAGCCCTATGCCGCGAACGTAATAAAATTGCCCGCCCTGGGAGAAGAAACCGCCGCCGGCGTTGGCGTTATTGGCAGCCAGGGCCGCCTCGACCTGAGGCACAGTCAAGTGGTAGCCATAAATCCGGGCAGGATCGAGCAAGACCTGATATTGCATGACCGTGCCGCCGAAGCCGGAGTCGTCGGCAACGCCTGGCACGGAGCGGTAAGCGCGCTCGACCACCCAATCCTCAAAGGTCTTTAACTCCTGCGGACTGCGGTCGGGGCTTTGCAAAACGTAGCGGTATACGAGGCCGCTGGGGCTGAACAGCGGAGCCATCGACGGCGTCACGCCCGCGGGCAGAGTGGCCTGTGCAATTCTCTGGAAGACGATTTGACGGGCGAAGTAATCGTCTGTTTTGTCGTCGAAGGTGAGGATCACATCGGACAGACCGTAGAGAGAGATGGAGCGCATCACCACCATGTGGGGTACGCCATTCATCTCGAGTTCGAGCGGCAGCGTGACCAGACGCTCCACTTCTTCGGCGGCGTGGTCGGGCCATTGGGTGATCAGTTCGACTTGAGGAGGAGAAAGGTCAGGATAGGCATCCACCGGCATGCGCTGGAACGAGATAATTCCAGCGGTCATCATGAAGGCCGTCAGCATCAAAACCAGGAATCGCTGCCGAAGGGCCGCTTGTACGATTCGATGAATCATTCGGAGGTGGACGCCATGGTCCTAATCACGGTTCCTCTGCGCTGCTCACGGACGACATCCCGGGAGCAGCGGTAAAGTAAATTCTCCTGCGGCGCGAACAAGGCGCGCCCTTTCAACTCATCAACGCTGCAATGAGTTGGCGAACTGCAAAAACAAGCTGCCATCACCGATGACGCGATCGCCTGCCTTTAATCCGCTAGTAATTTGGGTTTGTCCCTTCAGGCTCTCGCCCAGAGTGACGGGCCGCTTGGCAAACTGATTGGCTGACGCTTCCACGTAGACGAACGGCTGATTTTCGTTGTCGCGCAGGACCGCCGAATCAGGAACGGCGATTGCATTCTGAATTGTGCCCGCATTCACGGTCGCAGCCACGAACATGTCTTTCTTTAACTTCTCGCCGGGGTTACTGGTATCAATGCGCGCCTGCAGGGTTCGAGTGTTGGGATCCAGCGATGCTGCCACATAGGCGATGCGGCCCTGGAAAACGTCCGGATAGGCATCAGTCTGAATCGTGACCGGATCGCCCACCTTCACGTAGGGCAAATCTTTTTGATAGACATTGACCAACACCCATACCGTGCTGATGTCGGAGATCAGAAAGCACTGCGTAGCACTGGTCTGCAGCAATTGCCCCGCGGCGATGTCCTGCTCGACCACTTCGCCGCTGATGGGGGCTTTCACCGGAACTTCAAATGAGGGTGGCGCCTTCACTAGCGCATCCGGATCGGTGATTCCCAGTACCTTGAGAGCGGCTTCTGCCGCTGCCAGGTCGCCGCCGGCTTGCACCTCGGCCGATTCAGCCTGCTCCAAATTCTGTTCGGCGATGGCGTGGTGCTGGTACAAATCCTTGGCACGCGCGTAAGCCTTCTCCGCCAGCGAGTAGGCGTCTTTCGCCTTCAGGTAATTCGTGCGAAGTTGCGAGTAGTCGGGACTGGCCACGTACAACATGGCCTGACCTCGTTCCACCCTCTGACCGGGAACAACTACGACCCGGCTTACCGGGCCACTTACCTGGGTGATCACCGGGGTGGTATGAAAGCTGTTGTACGCGACAGCTCCGGTTAACCGCAGGGTGCGCGTCAAATTTGTCGGCTGCACCTGGAGCACTTGCACGTGGGCCATCTGGTCGGGTGGAATGGTGAACAACTCGGCTGTGTTGGCGTTGTTGGCTTCATTGTTGGCGGAGTTTCCTGAGCCCGCCCCGCTGCAGCCGGCAAGCGACAGTATGAGCGCCGATAGCATCGCCAACGTGATTCGGTATGGCCAACCATCGCGGGAGATCTTCACGGAAGATTCCTCGTTCCTACGGCTTCCTTCAGTTGCTCCACTGCAGTCATGTAAGAGGACAACGCCTGGCGATAAGCCAGTTGCACGGATCGGTAGCTGCGTTCGGCGTCGAGAAAATCCAGCAGGCTGGCTGCTCCACGTTTGTAAGCGTACTGGCTGATGTCGCGCGAATCCTGTGCCTCTTTCAGATAGCCGGAAGTATAAAGCTGTACGATTTCGTCATTACTGCGCAGCGCCTCATAAGCATCGTTGACGTCCGAAAGGACGATGTCGCTGGTCGAGGCCTGGGTCTCCTGAGCCTGGGTGAGAGCATATTGGGTACGCGCAATCTCGCCTTGATTCCGGTTGAAGACCGCGATCGGGAAATTCACAAAGAACGAAGCGGTATTCTCACCCGCGGTGTGGGTGTAATAGGCAATACCATTCACATCCACTTTACCGTTTGCCTTAGCCAGCCCGATCTGGCTTTGGGCGGCATTGATGCCCAATTCGGCGGCACGGTAATCAGGACGATCCTGCAGCGCTTTCGCCTGCAAGTCTTCCAATTTTGCAGGCACGGGCTGATACGACAGATCCCCGACTACGTCGTAGTTGGCCGGGACCGCATCGTAGCCCAGCAAGGTGCGCAGGTCGGTAAGGGCCTGCACTCTCGCTAAACGGGCGGAGGAGACGTCGGTTTGAAACTGCAGCAGCTGCAGCTTGATTTTGAGATAGTCGCCTTCGCTAATGTAGCCCGATTTGTATTGCGCCTCGCCGATGTTGACCGTCTGTTGAAAGCTATCCAAGTCCTGCAACGCAAAACGCAAAGTCGATTCGGCAAGCAAAACGCTGATGAACTGTTGCGCAACGTTAAACGTCAGGGTACGCTCTGCGTCCGTCACCTGGGCCCGGGTGACGGACGTCTGGTCCTGAGCAGCCAGCAGGCGATGCTGACGTTTACGCCCGCGCTCGAAGAGGTAGCCGAGGCCGGCATCGAATTGCTCGACTTCGCCGACATTGTCGGAGTTGAAGTTGGAGGGAGAAAAAACCGGCAAGAATTGAGAATCAAAATTAAGGGTCGGATTGGGACGTAGATTCGCGGTAATCTCCTGTGCCTGATTTTGTAGAACCAGCGTCCGGGTTGCCTTGAGCGCGTGATTGTGAGCCAGCGCCAAGTCAATTGCCTGGTCAAGGCCGATCATTGCCGGGCCTTGCGCCTCAATGGCGGGCGCAAGCAGCAGCAGTGCCGTAGCCATGACGAAGCATATCCGGACGTATTGTGGACGCATAGGGTTCAATTCAAGGTGCGGACCGGGAAGAAAACATGCGGCCACCCAATCGTGCACGTCCTCAAGCTTCAGTATCGATGTTGCCTACCCAGTTCAGTGCCCGCCATTGCCGGCATCGGCAGAAACAGCTTCCCAAGAGCCTATAGCTATGTAGCGGCAAACACATTGTAAACCGTGAAGTTGCGCATGGCCCAAATTCTGCTACGCGCGCGCACGCTGAAACGGCCAGGGCTCCCTGGAGTGCGGAGGATTTGGTCTCTGTGGGGGAAATGGGTGATCGACTGAGGCGGGGCCGGCAGAGTGGGGATGCGCCATTGCCTGGGCGCGAGATGCGGAGAAATGCTGCGGAGGTAAACCGCCCGCGAGGGATCAGAAGATGCGGGAGCCGCGTCGAGCGACGGCAGTATCAATGAAAGGCGCGACGTATGCCAACGCTGCTGGGCCACCAGGTCAGTTGGACCGAGGTGGTGAAATCGGCTTGCCGGGTCGGCGCCAGGACGGGCACCCACCAGGTCTCATACTGCAGGAATGATTTGATCTCCAGGTCCTTGCGGACCCGCAGCATCGCCGACAGGTCCCAGTCCCATTGCGTACTTCCGCCAGGGATAAAATCGTCTGCGATTTTGCCATTGCGGACGGATACCTGAATGCTGCTTTGAGCGCTGAGATGGTAGGTACTCCAGGCCTGATAGCCTTTCCCTTCGCGGCCAATCCAGCTGCCCATCAAAGAATTATCGTTGAGGTACACGTCGTGATAAACGACTTCCCAATAAATAAAATGGCCTCCCATGCTGTCGACGGTGGGAGGATCGGTGTACACAGCCTCGGCGCGGAAGTCGAGTTTGGGTAGGCCGGGAACATGGGTTAAGTAAATTCCTGGATTGATGGCGGACCGTCGGGGAGCGCTGACCGGCGAGACATCGTCGTGTACCAGCGAATCGGTGTACAAGGTAAGCCAGCGGCGCACGAAAGGCAGTCGATAGGTGAAGTCGAAGCTGGCGTGACGGGCGCCGGGATCGTTGCGGGAGAACTTAACTGCCGGAGTGACGTCGTTGAAGCTGGTAAAAGCATTCCAGAAGGATCCAAACGTGATGGGCACGTGTCCCTCGCCGCCGAAGACGTCATTGCGGGTGAATCCGAATTCCAGATTCTCGGTGGGCTTGAAGCTGACCTTCTGTCCAAACATGTAGGGGCCGACCGGGAACTCATGTCCGTACAGCGGTCCAAAGTAATTGGAAGCCTCGAACGGCCCCAGGAACTTCGAGAGTAAGGGAATGTTAGTCGGCTCCGTGCGATTGATCTGCAACATCCAGAACGGTGCCGCATTGTTGCTCATCAGCATGGCTCCGCCCTCGCCCGGGCCCCACCACATACTTTGCTTGCCCACGGAATAATCCAGACCGCCAAATTTCACGGAGGCATATGTATCCAGTAATTGAAACTGGTTGGCGGAGATGGGTTTGGGCGGTTGTATAGGATTCTCGTCGACACTCGCGATTACGGCCCGGACCGACAACGGATATCCCGGCATGGTAGGCGAATACTGATACTCCCCGTTGATGTAGAACGCAAAGCGGCCGTCGTTGGCGCTAGCGCTGAACCCGGTGTAGTTGTTAAGGCCTTGCCAATAGGGCCGGCCGTAATCGTTAATGATCGTTTGACCGAAGTGATAGCTGTCGTTCACCGGCGTTCCGGCAATGTCCATCACCCGGGCATAGACCGAATCCAGTTGCATCGATTCGGTCGGCCGCCCGTCCCAAGCGGCTATTTCCGGTGCGAATTCGGCGTCCAGTGCCTTCTTGAATTGCCATATTTCCTTCGGGACATCGGTGTGGTACTCGACGGCCGCGTTCATTTCGATGAGCATTTGCGCGCAGGCCATGCGGGTCCAGGGTCTTATTCCGATAAACGCAGTGTTGATGTAGCCGCCTCCGATCAGGCGCTCCATGGCGGGGTAGATCCAGCTATCGAGAGGGACGTAAACGCTGGCTTGATTGGTGGGACGTGGCGCCGAAGTCTGTTCGGCCACAATCTTCAAGTCATCGTCGATATTGGGATTGTGCCGCACCTTGTAGATATGTCTGCCGACTTGATAACCCATGAGACCGCCGATAAATACATCCGACAGGAAGTGCTGGTCGGCGGCGGCGCGCGCCAGACTGACTCCCAGAGCCAAGCCGTAGGCCCCAAACTCTTCCAGCGGATGCGGATATTCCTGGGCAACAACCGAGGCGAACGCCCAGGTGACCGCTGCATGGTCTGACGGAAACGAAGTGCCACCGTGAAAGAAAATGTTCTGGAAGTTTGAGGGAAATGGGCGCTCTCGGCCGGTGATCCCTTTCAAAGCATAGTCCACGCCGAGTGCGTTGATCATGGCTTCGGTCGCCAGAACGCCGGTTTCACGCGCGCGCTCGTTATGGGTGATGTGTCCCCAGATGTACGCCGCACCAGTCATTCCGGCAACGGCGGCGACGCCTCCATTCGCTGCGAGATTCAGCGCGTGCTGGTTGTCCAGGCGCATAGCGTAGGAGCTTTGTGGATCCGTAACGAACAGTCCAGTGGCAATGCCGCTCATGGGAACCAGCCACTTAGTGTCGGTGAGTTGCAGGTGGAACGGACTGGTCCAGATGTCTCTCTGATCCTCTGCCAGGTGGATAAAGAACTTGCTCTCGTTGGGGTGCGGGACGGTGCCGTCGGGAAGAGGGTCAGCTTGGGAAGGTGGAGCGCCCTGGGGAGGCGGAGCGACGGGAGGCTGTGCTGGGCTCGAAGGCGGAATCGTCTGCGCCGAAGCGGCGCCCGCGCAAGAACACAGCAGAGTGACGGCGAGGAAGAACTTTGTCAGGCAATTCTTCAAAAGCGTCCCCGCGGCTCACTCACTTTCTGGCGGATGGCTGGCAGCAGGAGCATTTCGTTTGCGCGTTTCCTCGCGAGTCATGCTGCGGCTTTGTAATAGCGGAAAATACGAGTCAGCGCGTTCGCCACGTCAGCGACGTCCTGCGTCGACATGGCTGATGAAAGCGGCAAAGAGATCGTGCGTTCTCCTATCCACGAAGCGTTCGGGAAATCGGAATCGCTAAAACCAAAGCGCTGGCGATAGTACGGATGCTGGTGGACCGGAATGTAGTGAATACCGACACCAATGTTCTCCGCATCGAGTGCGGCGATCACCTTTTCCCGCGGAAGCGTAATCTCTTCGAGAGAAAGTAGTGGCGTGTAGAGGTGATAGGCATGGCGGGACGCAGCGCCGGTCGTGGGCGGCAGTTGCAGGGGAAGTCCGGCGAGGCGCTCCTGGTAAGTCAGCCAAACCTGTTCGCGTTGCCGCCAATGCTGTTCGACCGACGCTAGTTGAGGCAATGCCAGTGCCGCCGCCACGTCTGTCATGTTGTACTTGAAACCGGCCGCCACCACCTCGTAGCCGCTGGGACCGCCAACGAATCGGCTCCAGGCATCGGCCGTCATGCCATGTAAAGAGAGAATCTTTACCCGCTCCTGCAACTTAGGGTCGCGCGTGATCACCATGCCGCCGTCGCAGGTTGCAATGTTCTTTGTGGGATAAAAGCTGAAGCACCCGGCGTCACCCATCAGTCCCGCAGATCGCCCATGATCGGTGGCCTCAATGGCGTGGGCACAATCCTCGATGACCTGTAGTCCGCGCCGCCGGGCGATCTCGAGAATGGGGTCCATGTCGCAGCAGCGCCCACACATGTGCACCACCAGAATTGCCTTGGTGCGCGCCGTAATTTTTTCTTCGATCAGCGTAGGGTCAATGTTGAATGTGCTGGAACTGCAGTCCACCAGAATCGGCTGAGCGCCGGTATGGACGATGGAATGGATGGTGGAGCAGAACGTCATGGCCGGGGCGATGACTTCGTCGCCCGGACCGATTCCCAAAGCCAGCAACGACAGGTGAATGGCAGCAGTACCGCTGCTGACCGCGGCCGCGTAGGGCGCTCCTTTATAACGCGCGAATTCCTGCTCGAACCGCTCGACCCGGGCGCCCAAGCCGATCCAGTGGCTGCGCAGGCACTCAACCACTGAGCTAATTTCGGGCTCGCCGATTACCGGAGCGCCGAATACCAGCCGGTTTTCGCGCGGACGTACCGGAATACCCCCCGCAAGTGCGGGGAGATCGTCATCTTGCATGGAGAGAGATTGTCCGCTAGCCAGCGGAACGCGTTTCATAGATTTGAGCCAGTCGTAGGAATTGTAGTGTGGCGATTGTAAATGATCGATTGAGGTGGTGCTGAAACGCTGATCGTCGGCTCCGATCCTGATCACAGCAGATGCGAGAACGTAACCTGCCATCACCCAAGCGAGTGAAAACACGACCTCAGCTATACTGCCGAAAGGGAAGGCGCGACGACGTTGGATGCTGCCTGTCGCGCTTGCCGATTGCAACCAGTGGTGCTGGAAGCCGGAACCGGTATCCTGGTTGCTTACCAGCTTGATGCCTTTTACTCTTTCTCATCCCGCTGCAGCTTGGCCGTTCCGCAAGCTGAATTTGGTTTGGTCGGCGTTCGTCGTGGGAAGCATGGCTCCGGATTTTCCCTACATCACGGGTTCCGCAGAATACCGCGCCTTGGGACACCGCTTTCCCGGACTGGTCGAGTTTACGTTGCCGGCATCGCTGGCGGCGCTCTGGCTGTTTCACCATGTCATCAAGCGGCCGGTCATCGGACTTCTTCCTGTCAGCATACAAGAGCGACTCGATGGTCTAAACGGCGACTTCCAGTTTGGTGGCGCCGCGCATTTTCTGGCCATCATTGCCTCAATCGTGCTGGGGATTGCAACTCACGTGGTGTGGGACGCCTTTACCCACGCTTACACTTGGCCCTGGTATCGCTTCGTTTGGCTGGAAGGCTGGGTTCGCGTGCCCGGTCTTGGCCGGATTCCGAGATATGCCGCAATGCAGTACGGCAGCTCCATTTTCGGAGTGCTGGTGCTCTGCATCTGGGGCTTGCTATGGTATCGAGACACGGCACCCATCGTGCCGCCGAAGCTGGCGTCCCGGCCCAAGTCCCGCTTCGCTCTGGCTGTAATTATGTTCGCCGTGGCCGGCATAGCAGGAATTTTACGCGGGCGTGCCGCGATTGGCGGGGCCATCACTCCAGTTAACTTTGACCACTTTTTGCTGTATTTCGGTCTAACGGCCTTAGATCTGGCGTTCTGGCAGGTCCTGCTCTATTGCGTGCTGGTCTCGTCTCATCAGGTTTGGTAAGCACCCTGAGCTTTGCCGGGTTGGCCGCACAACGCCCTATGCCATTAGTCAGCATCGTCATGAACGTCCGCAACGGCGCGACAACCCTGCGGGAAGCCATCGACAGCGCCTTGGCGCAGACGCTTACGGAGTGGGAGCTCATCGTCTGGGACGATTGCTCCACGGATGCCAGCGCCCGCATCGTTGCCGATTACCATGACGAGAGGATCCGCTATTTTCTTTCTCCGACGGATGTTCCGCTTGGCAAGGCACGCAGCGACGCGATTCGGCAAGCCCGAGGACAATGGATTGCCTTCCTCGATCAGGATGACGTCTGGCTGCCACGCAAGCTGGAAAAGCAGATGGTGCTTGCCAAGGAGGGTGTCGGGCTAATCTATGGACGCGCGATCCGGTTTTATCCCAACGGATTGGAGCGCGATTACGATCAGGCTCACGAATATCAGCCCTTACCCCAGGGTGACATCTTTACCCAGCTGTTTACCAAGTCCTGTTTCATTGCGATGAGCTCTGCAATGTTTCGGCATTCTGCCATCGAAGCGGTCGGCGGAGTTCCCGGCAACGTGCAGATCATTCCAGACTATTACTTATATGTCGCTGTAGCCCGGCAGTACCAGGTTCGCGCCGTGCAGGAAGCTGTCTGCCGATATCGCATGCATGCCGGTAGCATGTCCCAGGTGGCCGCCGTGCATATGCATCAGGAGGCTCTTGGGCTAATCGACCACTGGGCTGGCAGCCTTGATCCCGGTATCGTTAGGCGCTGCTACCAGCGACATCAAACCGCCATAGCGTTGGAAGAGATGCGCAGTCTTAAGACGCTAAGGACGGGCCTGGTCCGGCTGTTGGTGCAGGGATCGATAGCGTCGGTGTTATCGCGTCCCTTCCTGTTTGTGTTTCACCTAATCCGCCGCAACCTACGCCGGCCCTACTGGCGGCTGCCGGAAGGGCAACCCAGCGTGTAGGATTCGATCTGGCGAAAACCGACTCATGCCCCTGGTCAGCGTAATCATGAATGTCCGGAATGGTGCCGCCTTCTTGCGCGAGGCGCTGGACAGTGTGCTCTCACAGACCTTCAAGGATTCGGAACTGATTGTGTGGGACGACTGCTCCACCGACAACAGCGCGCAGATTGTCCACCAGTATGAGGACAAAAGGATTCGCTATTTCCTGTCTCCCGAAGACACGCCCCTGGGTAAGGCCAGGGATTCCGCGATGCAGCAGGCGACCGGCGAGTGGCTGGCCTTCCTCGATCAGGACGACATTTGGCTGCCGCGCAAGCTGGAAAAGCAGATAGCGCTAGCCGAGACCAACGTGGGCATCATTTACGGACGAACCGTGATGTTCGATGCCCGGCACGGCAATCGGCGCGATTACGATTATGCTCACGAGTTTACCGCCCTGCCCGAAGGCGACATCTTCGCGCAATTGTTCGCCGATGCCTGCTTCATCGCCATGAGTTCCGCGGTTTTGCGTCGCTCCGCGGTTGAGGAAGCAGGCAGGATTCCGGCGGTCATTCAAGTTGTGCCCGACTACTATCTCTACGCGGCTGTCGCACGCAACTATCAGGCGCGAGCGGTCCAGGATGTCGTCTGCCGCTATCGCCTGCATGCGGGCAGTATGTCGCGATCGAATCGGCCGCGGCTTCACCTGGAGCCATTGTTCGTCATCGATAAGTGGGCGGAGTGCCTTGATCCCAAGATCGTTGCTTATCGCCGGATGACCTACTCGACCGCTCTCGCTTTGGAAGAGATGCGAGAGGGCAAGAGCTTCATTGCGGGGCTCAAACGATTGTGGTCGCAGGGTTCGTGGCTGTGGTTATTGTCGCGGCCTTGGGTGCGCGTCTGGCGAGAAGTTCGCAGAAAATTGCGTCGCCCTTATTGGCTGGGTACGGAGTTGGCGTCAGGCCGGGACTGAGAAAAGGAAGCGCAGGTGGTCTCTTCGATCTCCTTGCTGTGGACGGACAGGGCATGCGGTTCGACCAGGCGGGCTGCTTGGGCGGCGATCTCTTTCTTGGGCGCGCCGGGACCTTTAATCACCCGCTTGTCAGAGCTCAGATAATATCCCATGACCTTGGTGTAGTAGCGGGCTCTCACCCCCAGGCGGACCACGGCTTTAGTAAGCCGACTCTGGCCAAAGTAGTCGTACCGTTCGCTGAAATCGATCAGACCCTGGCACTGCTCATGCAGCGCTCGCAGCACATCCTGACTGGCAGTCTGGCCGCCGAAGTGAACCACCGCCGCACAGGGAGTGTAGAACAGCTTGTAGCCATTCTGGTGCAGCGTGTAATTGTAGGCTAGATCGGGCATGGCCCAACGAAAGCGCTCGTCCAGCAATCCCACAGTTTCCCAGGTAGAGCGGCGAAGGACGTACGCCGAGGTGCCGATACTTTCCACCGGCTGGGCCGTGGAATAATCGAAGTCGGTATTGTAATAGCGATTCATCAGCTTGCTGTTGGGAAACAGCTTATGCCAATTCAGGGTTTGCAGGAAAAAAACTCCCAGGCTGGCGAAGCTGCGAATGTGGTGCTGTACGCTGCCGTCCGGGTTCAGCAGCTTGGGCCCGCAAACCGCGACCTCCGGATTTTCGTCCATGAACCGCACCAGGGGCTCGAAGGTATTTCCGATCAGCAGGGTGTCGCTATCCAGCAGGCAGGCATAGCGTCCCCGGGACAAACGGATACCTTGATTGACGCTCCGGGCGTAAGACTCGTTAGTCGCGTTTCTGACCAGAGCCACCTCGGGAAAGTTTTCGGACACCATGTCCGCGCTGCCATCCGGAGAGTTGCCGTCCACGCAAATCACTTCAAAAGTAATTCCCCCGGTGTACCGGTAGATGGACTCAATACAATTTCGCAATAACCCGCGGGTATTGTAGTTGGGAATAATGATGGTGAGGTCGAGAAGTGGCTTTCTCATTCCGGATTCCTTATTGACGATGGTACTACGCTGGCGGGAATGCCCAAGACGGTTCGATTGGGCTCCACCGAACTCAATACAAGCGAATTGGCCCCCACCGTCACATTATCACCGATATGGCATGGACCCAGAACCTTACAGCCGGCCCCCAGGGTGACATTATTGCCAACCTCGGGGCGCAGTTCCGGGTGAAATCCCATGTCGGTGCGCCTGGCTCCCAAGCCTACCCCTTGGAACAGAGTGACGTTGCTGCCCACCCGCCAGGCCCCAATCACGCAGCCGACGGGATGGGCAAAAAAAATCCCGGGCCCAATCTCACACTTGGGCGTAACCTCCAGCCCGAACAGAACAACATTGGCGTACGTAAAGAGCTTCGGCAAGATCGGAATGCCGGCCAACATCGCCGCCCGGCCGGCTCGACACAAAACATTAGGAAGAAAACGAAAGTGTAGCAGGCGTCCGAGAAATCGGAAGAAATTTGGCTGAACCTCGGAGCGACCCTCCAGTTCATATTGTCGCGCGAGATCGCCGTACAACAATTCCTTCAGCCTCGCCATAGTCTAGGAGAAATATCCAGTGTTAGCTAAACCAGCAACCGTTCCGTGCGCGGCGCTATCGGCATTGGCGATATAACGCCAGCGTCTCCTCGCCGCACTTCTGCCAATCGTATTGTGCAGCCACTTCCCGGCCTCGCGCGATCACCCGCTGCCGGGCCGACTCGTCGTTCATCGCCCGCAGCAGCTCGCCGTTAAACGAGTTTTGATCGGCAGGATCGAAATAGAAAGGTGCGTCCCGACAGACTTCGGGAATCGATGATACCTGGCTGGTTAAAACGGGACAGCCAACCGACATCGCTTCTAAAGGAGGAAACCCGAAACCCTCGCTCAACGAGGGATATACGAATAGCCGGGCACCGGCATAAGCTTCCGCCAGCAGTTCGTCCGAAACCAGAGGCAGGCAGATGACGTTCTTCTCGATTCCAAGGTTGGCGATTAACTTTTCTTCCGCCGAAGTTAACGCTCCTCCGCCGAGCGCCAGCAGGTCGAACGATTGCGCCAGCCCAGTGGCGTGAAATGCCTGCAATAATCCGCTGAAATTCTTGTAGCTTGCACGAGAGCCAACATAGAGCAGGTAGTCTTTGCATAACTGTTGCTGCAAGCTGCGGGCGGCCTCGGGGGAACGCGGCAACTGGGTTAGGCCGTGATAAATAACATGAGTCTTGGAGCGGTCGACGTTGTAGAACTCGAGCAGCTCTTTTCGGCACCACTCCGAGACGCAGATGATGGCATCGGCCCGCTGGTAGAGCGTCTTTTTGGCTCGTATCACCTTTTCCGCATAGCGGAATTCCTGGGGAAAACGCTCTTGGGTACAGTCGTGGTGTGTGGCTACAACCCTGCGTGTTCGTATCAGCGGCACGCTGCGATAAAGCGTGGGATGGTAAATATCCATTTTTCCGCGAAACAGACCCACCACATTGCTGAATAGTTCGTTGGCTACATAGAGCCAGATCCCTGAAACCGCCGGCCCGTCATAGCCGGTTATCCGAAGATTCGCCGATGACAGCGTCCGCAGGGGATACGCCGAGGATTGCATCCCCACCAGCAGCTCTGCCTCCACGTCAGGAATCTTGCCAACATAACGCAGAAGCTCAAAAAAGTAACGGGAAGCCCCTCCCGCGTTTTGCCGGGAAAAAAGTTGGTGATCGTAAAGAATCCGCATCGCCGTCTGAAGAGCTTACAGATTCTCCATTCGCGGTTCGGTAAACACGTTGCCGCCAAGCGTGGCCGGCGCACATGCGGCAGAAAGAAACGAGCCAAAGGCTACGATTAGCATCGGCACCAGGATGGAATCCTGCAAGATGGCTTTCACCAGCGAGATCGAGAACGGATCACGGAAGAACGTGAATGCCAACCAGCCCGAGCACATGACGTACATCGTAGCCGGCAGCGTGGCGGCAGATCGGCTGCGTAGATAACGGAACAGCATCGGCCACAGGAACAGGAACAGGGCCGAGCCGAGGAGCCCGAAGTTCAGATTGAACGATACATAAGAGTTGAGCGAGCCCAGAGGGGTGTAAGCATCCGGCTTCTTCGAGGTGGCAAATTTGTTGGGCAGAAGTATGGTGGGAATCAGGTTCCGGAAGTCGCGCTCCAGTTGATCGGGAGTGTTGATCCAGGCAATCCCCTTGTAGCGTAAGTGATGCACCACAGAGATGCTGCTCAGCATCGGCTCTTCCACCACATTGAAGAGCGCGCCGCTGATGTCTCCCTCCTCGCGCCACATTCCGACCGCGCCAAAAAAGAGCGCGAGCGCAATTCCACTGGCGATGACCGTGGTCAGCCTAAACCGTTTACGAAAACAGCTTTGATAAATCGCGAACATGACCAGGAACGACGCCACATAGAGCCGGCTTCCCAAAAATAACAGAAGTGCACTGCCCACGATGAGAAGCAGAAAATACGGGCTGCGCAGGCGCTTGCGCCAGGCAATCTCGGGATGGTCGATGGTAAAGATGACGGCGACGACACACAGCAAGACGATGTAGGCGGTGACCGCTCCGCGAGCAGTTTGTGCGGGAATGTCGCCGGGAGTCGCCGGCCGGAGCAAAGCCCCGCGAAACATCGCCGCCGTGTAGGCTAGCATCCCACAAGCGCCTACGATAACCAATGAGAGCGCGAGTCTGGGGACGGGCGGTCTCTTCTCACCGCGTTTCTCGCGAAACCATCGGATGCCCAGCGAATCGCCCAAAGCGAAGCAGAGGTACAGGGCGACGCACGATAGAGCATAGGGAGCGATCAAATTCTCGCGAAACAGAGCCGACCAGGTTGACGCCAGCGGAAAATCCATTCGGCCGGCATAGATCCTGGCCGCAAGCGGGGTAATCCAGTAGAACAGGAATCCGAAGGTGAAGGTGGCGACGTGATTGATCTCCAGCCGTCCATGCGAGACCGTTCGCCGGTATGCATACAGGCATGGCAGGGCAACGGCTATCACGAACAGCAAGTCAAGCACGTTCGGGGCCCTCATCGTGAGAAATGTCGTACGAACAGCATTAAGCGGTCACCGGCGTCGTGATACCAATTCTCCACTGCCGGTACAAACCGAAAGCTTCTCGAAACGAGGTCTGCTTCAGGCGGTATACGCTTAGCGAATCGAGTCTTAACAATAAGCGTGCCGCGAAGTAACCCTGGTTGGCGATGAGCAGCGGCAGGCTTTTCCAAAAGCCAAAGTGCTTAAGCAGAAAGTAAAAATAGTTTTTCGTACCCTGCCGAATCGTGAATTCGGACTTCCGACCCCCGGTCAAGGCGTGCGGGCGGTGACGCAAAGTAGCATTGGGCAGATAGATCAGCTCAACCCCAGCTTGCCGTGCACGATACATGAAGTCGATGTCTTCAAAATAAACGAAGTACTGGCTGTCCATGTAGCCAATGAGTCGGAAAACGTCTGAGGAGATTAAGGCGCAACAGAAAGGGACAAAGCTGACCTTCCTCGCTCTGTCGAACTGGCCGCGGTCGGTCTGGCCATAGCCGAAGTGCTTCGGCCGGAATCCTCGCGTCCAGGGGATGGAACCACCGGCCGCCCATATCTTGCTGGGCTCCTGGTAGAACAAAATCTTGGGTGCAGCCATGCGACAACCGTGCTCTAACATTCCGGTAAGCAACGTTTCGATGAGCTGGGGCTCAAACGCGGTGTCATTGTTGATAATGAGTATCGAATCGCAACCGGACTCCAGCGCAGCGTGAATGCCAACGTTGACTCCAGCGGCAAAGCCCAAATTCTGCCCATTGGCGATCACGACGATACGAGCGTCCACCACCCCTTTCAGTTGGTCGCGGGTATTGTCACTGGAAGCGTTATCCACCAAATACGCCACAAACAGCGGATAAGTCTGCGCCAACAAACTTCGTAGAAACTCGTCAATCACCTCACCACTGTTGTAGGTGACGGTAACGACACCGATCTTCTGTTGCAACATGATCAGCGAGCGCTCCGGAGCACCCGTGACTTCAACCAGTCACGTTCGCTTTTGAGTACGCCGCACCTCCAGGCCAGCAGGCTGGTCAACACGAAGGCGGTCGGTAGTGCCACCACGAACATCAGAGATTTCCAGGCAGCGGAGATCCAGGCTGCTCCAGCCAGCAGGGGAACGATGCAGACCACCGGCCCCATCAGGCCGTCCCGCAGAAACTCCCGGGTAGAAATGCGGATTTCCGTGGTCCGCTTCAGATTGCGGACGAAATGAACCAAAACGCCGACGACCGCACCGATGAGTGTGCCCACAGCTACACCAATGGCGCCGAACCAGTATCCGCCGATCAGGCTAACAAACAGATTGGTGAGTCCCTCAAATATGGGCGATCCAATTGCGAGTTTCTGCTGCGCCGTTCCCATAAGGAGCACCGAGTAAGGAGTCGCCGATAAACGAATCATGTTGGCGACGACCAGCATCCTCAAGTACAGAACGCCGTGCGCAGCGTACACCGGCCCGACCCAAAGGCGCAGGATACCTGGCGCCCAAACCAGCAGGGGTATCCCAGTGAGTAGCAACAAGAACGTTCCATAACGTGTGCTGGTGAGTAGCATCCGTCCTAAAGCTCCGGAGCTTCCACGGGCGTGAAGCGCCGCCGCCGGCGACAGCAGGGCGTTGAAGATCGCACTTTGAAGCCCGGCAAGAAATAGCACCAGGGTCGACGCTACCGCATAGAAGGCCACTTCCTGATATTGGAAGAAACCCACCAGGATCAAGTCGACCCCGGCCACCAGTAATGATGCGAACGACCAAATGGACAAGCTGAAGCAATAATCGAACAGCTCTCGAAAGGCGTCAGCCTTGACTGCGCGCAAACTCAGGGTTATGCCCGCCGCCAGCTTGCGATACAGGCCGTATTGTAGGGCATAAGCAATCAGGTTTACCGTGGCTACCGCGAGGCCCATCCAGAGCAAGCTGCCACGATGACGCACCGCCAGAATAATGAGTACGGCACTCAGGACCCGCGAGCCTCCGACCGTCAAAGCGGGGAGGTCGTAGCGATGCAATCCGACAAACACGCCGTTAAAGGCCGCAAAAGGAAGCCCGATGGCCAGCGACCCTGCCACCAACAAGACGGCGGCCCTGGCCTGCCCCAGAATCGACACAGGCATCTGATGGAATAACTGAGGCAGCAGTGCCGCTGTGCCCACAGCTATGAGCAACGCAAGTAACCCGGCCCCGCTGAGAGCGGCCACACCGGTGCTAACCATTCGGTTGCAATATCCGTGATCCGATTGCTCGTTGCCGTAGGCTACAAAGCGTCCAATCGCGGTCTGAATCCCGAAGTCCAGGTAGACAATGTAGGCGCTCAACTGCAAGACCAGAGCCCACGCGCCGTAGGCTGCCGGCGACATGCTTCGGGTCAGCACGGGCGGCAAAACCAGAGCCACCAGGGCGGCAACCCCGCCGCGCGCCACATTGGCTCCGGCATTTCTCAGGATCCGAAATCGATTTGGTGCGGTCACAGCCTCGCTTTTCTGATCGGTTGACGTGTGTTCTACGCTAGGACTGGAGGAATCACCAACCAACTCTGCGGCAGAGGTATTTTCCCAGGTGCCGAAGAACTGCCCGTTGCGCTCTGTGATCCGGGAAGGCATTACAGTCCAGATGTCAGGTAGCGCCGCAACAATGCCAGGCGCGCGTGGTCATGTGGATCTTGCTCTTTGCGCTTGATAATTTCGGCGATGAGAACCCAAACACACGCGAGCACAAAAGCCAGAATCGTCGACACCAGCACAATGAGCAAACGGCGAGGGCTGGATTTTTTTTCCGGCGCCACGGCTTTGTCAACTGCCTGCACCGTGACGGCGTCCTTGGCTTCGTCGATTCGGGCTGCCTCTAATTGCTTGTTCAAGAACTCATAAACCGATTCGTGGTACTTGACGTCGCGCAGCCCGCGCAAGTAGTCCAATTCAACTTTCGGCAGCCGGCGAGTGGGGACTTCCAGGTTTCCATTGCCCAGGTCACCGGTGCTGCGCTCAAGCTGGGCCAACTGTGCGCGCAGGCCGGCCAGCTCCTGCTCGGCCCGCTTGAGGTCGGGATTGTTTTCCGTCGCATACGTACGCATGGCCTGAAGACGTACTTCCTGAATTGCCACCTGGGCCCGGGTACTGGCAACAGCATCGATAATCGCTTTGCCCTGAGCGTCGGGCTGGATCAGGCCGCTCTTTTCCTGTATCTGTTGCAAGGCCAACTCGGCGCGCGACAGGTCCTCACGTTCCGCATCCAACTTTTGCTGATAAAACAGCCTCCGCTGCGCGGCCTCGGTAATGGCGAGATTTTCATTCAACGAGTGCAGTTGGTTCACATACGCATTCGCCAAGTCCGCAGCTCGCCTGGGATCGCGGTCGGCTACCGCAATTGTGATCAGACCTTCATCGCCCGCCGAAATGTTGCTCCGGCCTTCCAGCTTCTTACGCGCATCCTGATAGGTCTTGACTCCATAAACCTTGCGAAGGTCGAAACCGTCGACCAGTCCGTCCTCAACGGAGCGGCTCCTCAGCATGGCCACGAACAAATCAGAAGGGTTCTTCAGACCAAGATCTCTGCTGGCGAAACCGGTGAGCGCGCCAAACTGCCCCAGCATAGAACTCAAACTGGACTGACTCTCCTGGGGCGGCAAGATAGTGGTGGTGGCTGTATACATCTTGGGCAGCAACAGCGACACGACCAAAGCCACCACGGCAGCGACAATCGTGATTCGAAGAATCGTTTTTTTCCCCTGGGCCAGAACCAGTAAAAGGTCGATCAGATCGGGTTCATTGCGACCGAGGACTGTAGATTCCATACCGGCCGCATCGTCCTCCACCGCCATACGATCCATCTCGGTTCGCTTCGAACTCTCAAGCATCACAGCACTTCCGTCCTTCGATCAAATGCGATCGGGCAGCCCGCTTTCCTCGGGGTCGGCAAGTATTGCCCATCCATCTCTGCCCAGGATTCCTGCACCTCACGCCACGGAGACAATTTCGTTTAGGGACTTAGCACTTTGATAGCGGCGGCGGCTAATCCGAAGTTAAACAGAATCTGCGACCAGTCTTTGAAGGCTCGCAGACCAGCGCCCGGATTCACGTTCTCCGGAACTACCACCGCATCGCCGGGCATCAGCACCATGCTGTCGAAGCCGCCCGACCAAAATCCCGAGGCTGCATCTTTGCTAACTACAGCGCCATTGGCACGAACCACGAAGATCCTTCCTTTGTCCGCGTTACGCGTTGGTCCGCCGGCGCTTCGCAAGTAGGTATTGACGGTTTTTCCCGGCTGCTGCAGGAAAGAGCCCTGATTGTAGACGTCACCCACAACGCTCACGACGATGGGGCGGCTGGGAATATAGAAAGTATCGCCATCCTCGAGCGGGATATCCGGTATTGATTCCACAGTGTCGTCGTTGGGATGGATGTTGAGCACGATTCTCCCGTCCGCTCGTAGCTGGCGCAGCTTGTCGAGGCTTGCCCGCTGCGCATCCAACGCCGCTTTGGCAGCGGTAGCTTCGTCGCCGGTCTTGGCGTTTTGTGCCGACTGTGCCGCCTGGCGGGCAATGTCCCTCTCCATCTGCGAGATCACCATGTCCAGGCGTTCCTGCTGCTGCACCCGAGTGGACTCGCGAGTGAAGACGGAAGCATAAAGATATGCCGAGGACGCCAGGCCTCCGGCACGGATTACCAGGTCCTGAAGTTTCTCGCCCGGCGCCGCCCGGTAAATACCGGCTGCGGCAAACTCCCCTTCGAGTCTGACTAGCTTGGTCTGTTGCTCCTGCGGTACCCGCAGATCGGCTTGCGAGAAGATGGTCACAATGTCGCCCGCCTGCAGCACCAGATTGGCTGATTGGTCGTGTTCCAGTACCGCTTTACCGAGATTGAAGGGCAGCAATTCCGTTGAAAGATCGCGCGAACTTATGCGCTGAACCACGGCGTAGTCCCAATTAATCTCCGGGGCATTTCTCTTAACGTCATTCAATTCGCTGCTGACCCGGCCGCCGCTGGTCTGCGCTTGCAGGTTAATTGCATTTTGTTGCTTCCAGTAATCCCGCGTGATCAGGAAGTCGCGATTGGGAATCAGGTCGGTAACCCGCATGCCTTCATGCCAGGGATAGCGGCCGGGAGTAGCAACATTTCCCCGCAACGTTACTGAATTCTCGAAACGTGGCGAGATCAAGGTGAAGTTCAGGATGTCGCCATCCTTTAGAGGGTGTGCCAGTCCCGTGGTATCCAGCTTGACTTCCTCGATGGTGCGATCTTGCCGATTTTCAATGCCCTCGATGTACACCTTCGCCCCATCGGCCGTCGTCGAAAGACCACCGGCGAGTTGGAGAACATCGCCCAGGCTGGATTCGGTCTTGAGTTCGTAGATGGCCGGTACATTAACTTGTCCGCCCATCGCCACCTGCGGACCAATGGGAGCAATGTAGATCACATCTTCGGGCAGAAGCAGAACGTCTTTACTCTTGTCTCCCTTGAGGAGCAGATCGTAGAGATCAAAGTCGGAAACAACAGTCTTCCCGCGTTTGAGCTCGATGTGACGCATCGATCCGGTAGTTGAAGGACCGCCGGAAGCGAAAATGGCATTGGCCAGCGTGCTCAACGAACTCACGGTGTAGCGGCCGGGACGGCGCGCCTGACCGACAACGTATACATCGATCGAGCGCAACTCTCCCATAGAGACGTTGAGGTCGAAATTCTGGTAGATGCGGCCGATATGGGACTTCAGGAATTCCTGAACCTGATCGTACCGGAGTCCGGCAACATTCAGGTTTCCGACTTTGGGCACGTAGATTGCGCCATTGCGATCTACCCGTGAATGTACGTCCAGGTCAATCTGTCCCCAGGCACGAATTAACAGCTCGTCGCCCGGCCCGATGATGTAATCGGCGGTAACGGGTACGCGGTCGACGGGCGCAAACGTAGTGGGAACATGGTCAAACAGATTCTCCCCGTAAATCGGCAACACCTTGCCCAATGACGACTCCACCAGGCGCTGGAAGTCGGTCAACTCAACCGGCTTGGTGGTTATCGGGAGCTTGGGTTGAGGCAGCTTCGGAGCATTCGCGGTTGGAAGCGTGTGGGTGTCGTCCAGGACGACGGACGGGGAAGCCGATTGCTCACCCGCTGGGTTCCGCTGGCCCGGCTGCGTTTGCTCGGCCGACTGGGCCTGCCCACCCCCGGCCGGTTGTGTGCCGGTTTGCGACTGATCGGCTGCAGGAGTCTTCGGCTTCTCCTGATTCTGGTCGCTCGAGTAGGCGTAGGGATCTTGCTGTTCGCCCAGCATGATCGCGGGAAGCGCCAGCACGACCACCAATACGATCCAACGGTAGCAGCCTCTCTTGCGCTTACGGTCCGGCTTAGTGCCCACCCGCGAACGCGGGATAAGGTTCTCTCTTGGCAGAGATTTCAAAGGCATTCTCCAAAATTGCAAGCTGACGGAAGACGGAATGAGGACTTCAACGACACGGGTATGGTTGTTCTACAGTTCCTACTCAAGCGTTTCTTTCAGCCGCCGGCCCTTCGGGGCGCGCCTCACTCGCAGCGGGCACCGGCACCGGTTGCCGCAACGCGTTCAGCCAGAATCGGGCATAAGCCGGCGTTATCGCCTGCACATCTCTTCCGGTGAACAGCTGATGCAGGTTGCGATGGGCGCTGACCGCTCCGGCTAATCCTAGGGTAGCGAAGGTGGGCTCCAGATTGCCGATTGCTCCTCGGGCTGCGCACCGTCCGAAGTAGGCGTTGACCGAATCGAAGATGGGCCCCAGATGCTCGCGAAACATCCGATCAGCTCCCGGCAATTCAAATCCGGCAACGTAGAGCAAGCGCATCAGCTCAGGATATTGCGCCATGTTCTCGACTACAAATTCCACCAGCATGGGCACAATAATTTCCGGATCGACATCAGATGCCAGACCGTTCTGCAACTCCCGCCCCAACTTCAAACGGTTCAGCCTGGACTCGGTCGCTGTCCAGAAGAGCTCGGCTTTCCGGGGAAAATAGCGGAATAGAGTGGCTTCGTTCACACCCGCCAAATGAGCAATCTCACGCGTGCTCGTTCCCTTATATCCCCGATAGGCGAAAAGTTGAACCGCCGCCTCGACAATGCGGACCGCGGTTACACTCCGTCCTGCTGCCTTTTTCACGGAAAATCGATCCTCTGGTTGAAATGAAACGAAGGCGGGCGACTATTGCTTGAGGGGCTCGATCTCGTCGATGCCAACTTCCACGGCGAAACTCTGGCGGATCAGATCGAGCGTCAGGACCACCCGAAGATTGTTCTTCTTGCGGACCAATACTCCGGACATGCCGGCGAAGGAGCCCGTGGTGATGCGCACTTTTTCTCCCACAACCAGATAGGAGTGGGGTTCGAAGTGACGGAGGGGCAAACCGGAACGCAGGGCCTCAACTTCGGACGTTGGAAGCGGCGCCAGTTCACGCCCAGCGCTGACAATCGTAAGGACGCCGGGGACTTGCAAAACCTTTACCGATTCGCGCCGGTCGATGCAAATGAAAATGTAGCTGGGAAAAAGCGGCTGCTCAATCACTACTTTGCAGCCGTTTTTCCATCGCCGAGGCACCCGGTACAGCGGCAGGAAAGACTGAATGCAGCGCGAGTCAAACTGCCGGGCGACAGCCTTTTCATGCCGGGGAATCGTATAAGCCGCAAACCACTCGGATTTATCAGGAGCGCTGGTTCTAGGCTGAGAGACAGTCGAGACCGCCCTGGTCGCCTCCGCGCCGTGATTGTGTAAAGACAAGGCTCCGCCATCCTCAGTGAGAGAGGTTCTGTTTCCTGTGTAGCTGAGAACTGCAACCCCACACTTCTCAGCTCTGCGTTGGCTAGATCGCCGGCGACCCCAAAGCCCTACGATATGTAACGGTTTGCGCCGAAACGGAGAGCAAGCGCCCACTTGCTCATCTGGAACACCGGCACGTTTGTAATAAAACTCGATCGATTGGCAAGCATAGGAAAACCTGTTGCATCGGTCAAGCAAAAACACGCCTGCGTTACCGCCGTTGGCACCAATGTGGAACACAGACCCCTGTCCTCGGATCGGCTCTCATCTTCATGGAACCACAGGCGCCGGCTCGGGATGGGTTTCGCCGATACCGGCCCCCCGGTAGGCGCGCATGACATCGCCGAGCGAAACCACGCCTAGCAACTGTTGCACATTGGCGCGATGCACCACCGGCAACATGGGCCGTTCTCCGATCAGGCGTAGTGCGGTGTCCAGAGGATGATCCGGATGGAGGTAAGGAATTCGGTCGGTAAGCACACGTGACAGAGTTATCTCGGAATTCGGAATCATATCGAGTAATACGGGTCGGCTAATGCCCGACCACTCGTCACCGCCCATTCCCACCACAAAATAATCCTGGGCGGAGCCTTGCACTCGTTGCTGCGCCACGTACAGTGGCAGCTTGCCGGTGAGAGTTTGCCCCAGGGGTGGACGCATGGCATCTTCGACTCGCAGAAGGGGAACTTCGCGCTCCTCTTCCAACGAAGGCAGATCGAGTCCGTCCTGGCGCGAGAGCAGATCGAAGATCGGGGTCGGCTGAAACGTTCGAGAGATGAAATAGGCGATGGCGTTCGACAGAATTACGGGCACAATGATGCTGTAATTGCCGCTAACCTCCAGGATCATGAACACGGAAGTCATGGGTGCTCGCAGAATTCCGGCGAACAGAGTGCCCATGCCAACCAGCGCGTAGGCTCCTACAGGAATGGCAAGTTGAGGAACCAGTTGCCGCTCAGCCATGCCCACTGCGCCCCCGATCATGGCTCCCATGAACAGCACCGGCGCGAACAAGCCGCCCGGAGTTCCGCTGCTGAACGACAGGCCGGTACTCACGATTTTCAGCGCGCCCAGGATGGCCAGAATCTGCCAAGTGTACTGCTCATGCATGGCCTGGTCGATGTAGCTGTAGCCGGCGCCCATAACCTGAGGAAACTTGACGCCGATTAATCCGATCAGCAGGCCTGCGGCCGCAGGCTGGAAATATTGGGTCCACGATGGCAGCTGGCGAAGACGCGGACGAAGGTAAGCAATGTACTTGACGAAGGCGAGCGAAGCGAAGCCGCCGATAACTCCCAGGCTGGCGTACGCGCCCAACTCGCCGGCGTGTTCCAGGTGATACGCCGGAACCCGAAACAATGGTTCATCGCCCAAAAACCAGCGCTCGATGACCGCACTGGAGATCGCCGACAGAACGACCGCGCCCAGAATGCCGGCGGTCCAGCGGCCGATGACTTCCTCGATGACGAACAGCACCGCGGTGATGGGAGCGTTAAAGGCGGCAGCCAGTCCGGCAGCTGCGCCTACGGGAGCGATGAGCCGCAGCTTCTCGCGCGACAGCTTGAGCCGGCGGCCCAATGCCGAGGCAATGCCTGCGCCAATCTGCAATGACGGATCTTCGGGGCCGAGCGACTGTCCGCTGCCGATGGCCAACGCGCTGGTGATGAACTTGCCGATGACGGTCGGCATCGGGATATAGCCGTCGTAGATGTAGAGCGCGGCCTTGGTTTGGTTGACGCCACTGCCGCGGGCGCGAGGGAAAAACCGGATCACCAGGAATGCGATAACCAGGCCGGCCAGCATGGGCGCCAGGAAAACGCGCGGTACGGATGGCCGCAGGCCGCTTCCCAGCAAATGCAATTTCAGATACTCGATCGACATTCGGAAGCAGACCACGGCCAGTCCGGAACCGATGCCGATCAATACCGCTAACAGCAGGAAGAATTGCTCTTCGCGCAAACTGAAGCGCTGCGGCGAAAGCATGGTACGCAGGCTGCTCCAGTACTGACGGCGAGTAGGCGTGGAGACTGCCGGCTTGATCCCACTGGAGTCCTTCGGCTTGGCGACTACCGGTTCGGATGTGCTCATTTCACCGTCTCGCCTTCATGTGCGGCCAAAGTCAGCAGTGCCTGATCCGTGAGGCCCATCGTAGGGCAAATTGGCGCCGTAGCTCGTTCGACCTCGAAGACGTATTGCATGGTAGGCTCCAGCGCGTCGGGGTTCTTGCGCAAGGCGGCTGCGGAAGTGCTCGCCTGCTTTTGCAGACCGCTGGTGTAAAGCAGTTGGAGGTTGCTGGGCGCCGCAGTCGTTGCCTGCAGAGACGGGACTGCGTTCTTTTGCGCGGCGGCGGGGTGGGTGCTGGTAACTTTCGGCGTCTCCGTCTCCGCCAGATTGTAGTCTTGCTGCGCGGCGCAGCCGGTGAGGCGTGCGAAAGCAGCCCGGAACGCCTCGGAGACTCGTTGGCTGCGCTCCGCCACCGAGAGTTCACGAAGCGCGGGATCGATGCGCAACACCTCGCGCACCAGTTCAAGCTGCTGGCGGGCTTGTTCGTTATGAGAATCATGTTCCAAGGCTTCAGCCAGTGCATGTTCCGCCTGCTGGTAGTCGCCAATCTGAAGGGCCGCCAATCCTTTGCCCAGCCAGGCGTCGGCATTGCGAGGATCGTTGCTTAGAACGGTATTGTAGGCGTCAATAGCGCGAGTGGGCTCATTGGCTTGGAGCAATAGCTGTCCCAGCAGTATTTGGTCAGAAGGATCGGGTGGCCCGTCCGCTTGCAAGGCCATCAACTCGGCTTGCGCTCTGGCCAGATCGTGTCTTTGCATCAAGTAGTGCGCCAGCTCGAAGCGGGCGGCAATTCGCTGCTGGCGAGGCTCCTCATCCCAAACCCCGTTGATGGCATTGTTATAGTAGCGGATCGCCTCGGTGTAGTCGCCGCGGCGAGCATGAAGCCTAGCCAGCGCCAGGTTGATCTCGCCGCTAGCCGGCTCTTCTTCCCAAAGACTCTCCAGATGCGAGCGGGCTTCGTTCAAGCGATTGGCCGCCAGCAACGCCTGGGCAAGGCGCAGACGGTATTCCTCGTTCTCCCGGTCGTAAGTGAGCGCGGTACGGTAATCGTCGGCGGCCAGCGACGGCAGATTGACTTGCATAGCCTCGTTGCCGCGGTGGAACCATCGTTTTGCCAGAGATGCTTCCGTAGCGCGGTGTTGCTGGACCACATATTGGGTGAAAGCGAAGCCGGCAATGATCAGGAAAAGCAGGATCGTTACCGTCATCCTGGGCGAACCGGCTTTGTTGTTTCGACCACATCCCGGACAACTGTCGGCGCCCGCCGGGATTTCCTTGCCACAGGTCTGACACCGTGTGACCGGGGGCGAACTTGTAATCGTAGAAGACATGATGCGTGGCGTTCTCTTTAACTGTAACAAGAGATGCGCAGATTTGCGGCGGAGAATCGCTGCGCAGCGACTCCCCTGGCGTTACAGCTTGACGTTTCGCAAGCGCAAAGCATTGCTGATCACCGAAACCGAACTGAAGCTCATGGCCGCGGCAGCGATAATCGGGCTCAGCAGAATGCCAAACTTGGGATAGAGAATGCCCGCCGCAACGGGCACGCCCACCGAGTTGTAGATGAACGCGAAGAACAGGTTCTCGCGGATGTTGCGCATGACAGCGCGGCTTAACCTGCGGGCGCGCACCAACGCGGCCAGATCGCCCTTTAGCAAGGTGATGCCGGCACTTTCCATGGCCACGTCCGTTCCCGTCCCCATGGCAATTCCGACTTGCGCCTGCGCCAATGCAGGTGCGTCGTTGACCCCATCACCCGCCATGGCAACTATTCTTCCTTGTTGCTGCAGCGTCTTCACGACCTCGGCTTTGTGATCCGGCAGCACTCCGGCTTCAAAGTCATCGATACCGAGCTGGCGCGCCGTAGCTTTAGCAGTAGTCTCACTGTCGCCGGTCAGCATGACCACCCGCAGCCCCTGGTTGCGCAGATCGCGTATCGCCTGCGCTGCTTCCGGCTTCACCGGATCGGCGATGCCCAGCAGCCCCGCTGCCCGTCCGTCTACCACCGCGAAGACGACAGTCTCTCCCTGGTTGCGCAGGCTCTCGGCTTTCGACTTCAGCTCCGTCGCATCAACATTGAGTTCTTCCAGCAAGCTTTCGTTGCCCACGGCAACTTCATGACCGCCGACGCGGCCCACTACGCCGCGGCCAGTCAGCGAGCGGAATTCGTCCGCCGGGATTAACGAAAACCCGTTGCGCTGGGCAGCCTCGATGACCGCCGCGGCCAGGGGATGCTCGCTGCCTCGCTCCAGGCTCGCCACCAGGCGCACCACGCGCTCTTCCGTTTCGCCGCCCACCGCAAACACAGACATCAGCTCCGGCTTGCCCTGGGTGAGCGTTCCAGTCTTGTCAAGCACCAGCGTATCGACTTTCTGCAACGTCTCCAGCGCCTCGGCATTCTTGATGAGCACGCCGGCGCGAGCCCCGCGACCGGTGCCCACCATGATCGCGACCGGCGTTGCCAGTCCCAGCGCGCAAGGACAGGCGATGATGAGTACCGCGACGGCATTGACGATCGCGTTTGCCAGATGCGGCTCAGGCCCCTTGATAAGCCACACGACGAAGGTGACCACGGCAGCCGCCAGCACGGCTGGAACGAACCACGCTGCTACCTTATCGGCCAATCGTTGAATGGGTGCGCGGCTGCGTTGCGCCTGGCTCACCATCTGCACAATCTGTGCCAGCATGGTCTCGCTGCCCACACGTTCGGCGCGCATCAGCAGCCAGCCGGTACCGTTCACAGTAGCGCCGATGACCTTGTCGCCGGAATGCTTCTCCACCGGAATCGACTCGCCGGTCACCATCGACTCATCCACCGAGCTGAGACCGTCAAGCACGGTTCCGTCCACCGGAATCTTTTCTCCCGGCCGCACCCGCAGCTTGTCGCCCACCTTCACCTGGTCCAGCGGAACATCGTACTCGCTGCCATCATCACGCATAATGCGCGCCAGCTTAGGCGAGAGGTCGAGCAGAGCGCGGATAGCGCTGCTGGTGCGGCTGCGCGCCTTCAACTCCAACACTTGTCCCAGTAACACCAGGACGATGATGGCTGCTGCCGCTTCGAAATACACTTCCGGCTGGCCGCCCATCCCGCGCATCGACGGCGGAAAGATGCGCGGAAGAAGGGTGGCGACCGCGCTATAGATGTAAGCCACGCCCACGCCCATCGCGATCAGGGTGAACATGTTCGGACTGCGAAACTTGACGGACGCCCAGCCCCGCTCGAAGAAGGGCCAGCCGCACCATAGGACAACCGGGGTTGCGAGCGCGAACTCAATCCAGGTAGCCAGCCGGGGAGAGAGCACGTGCATCAGCGGACCCATGCGCAGCATCGCCAGCGCCACCAGAGGAACGCCGAGCAGCACGCTCGTCCAGAACCGGCGCGTCATCTGCCGCAGCTCAGGATTCTCTTCTTCCGCTGCGGGTGCGGTCATCGGCTCCAGCGCCATCCCGCAGATGGGACACGCGCCGGGGCTGTCACGCACGATCTCGGGATGCATCGGGCAGGTCCATTGTGTTTTGCCAGCCGCAATCGGAACATCCGGTTCCAGCGCCATGCCACACTTCGGGCAGGCGCCCGGGTGGTCCTGCCGGACCTCGGGATCCATGGGGCAAACATACGAACCACGCTTTTCGCTTTTCGGTTCACGCCGGGCACCCAGGGCAGACGATGATTCAGTTGCGACGGGTGGCGGGCCAGGATGTTGCGGAACAGCCGTTGGCGGCAGCGACAGATATTTTTCCGGATCGGACTTGAACTTCTCGCTGCAGCCGCGCGAGCAGAACGCATAGGTCCTACCGCCGTGGATCACCGTCGCCGCCGCATTGGTGGGATCCACACTCATCCCGCAAACTGGATCTTTTTCCAGCTTGCGCGCCGACCCTGACGGAGCAGCCATGCCGCCGATTTGCACGGTGCCCGACATTCCCGCGGGCCGATGGGCAGGCGAAAGATATTTTTGTGGATTGCGCTGGAACTTGTCGGCGCAGCCGCGCGAGCAGAAGTGATAGAGCTTGTGCTCGTATTCCGTCGAAGATGCGGCCTGTGCGGGATCGACCCTCATGCCGCAGACGGGATCTTTGTCGAACTTCCGGGGCATGGCGGCGGGAGCGGCAGCCACGGTGCGCCCATCGGCCTCGGCCGGCAGAAATGCGGCCGGCGAGGCCATGAATTTCTGCATACACCCCGGAGAGCAAAAAAAGTAGGTATCGCCCTGGTATTGCGCCTTGCCACGCGCCTCGAGGGGGTCCACCACCATGCCGCATACCGGATCCTTGGCCGAAAAATCCAGCACCATGTTCTCCAGGGTTTCCTCGGGTTCGCTCATTGCCTCACTCTCCCGGTTGTCCGTTGCCGCTGTTCACAGTTGCAGGCATGCTCTATATTGAAGGCGGAACCTGGGGCGCGGAACCGGCGGATGTTCGCCACCTCATATTCTAGATGCGGAAGCACTTGGCAGGTTCCGTGTCTTCCTATCATTGCACGTTTGCGAGAGGTCAGTTCGATGACGACTGTGGAAGTTTTATTCCGTTACGGTATGCCGCCCGGCGAGGCACAGATGGGCGCTTTAGGGCAGATGAGCGACGTCTATGGAATCCGTAACGTCCGCTTTGATGAAGAAGGCCGGACGATTCGCGTGGAATACGATGCCACCCGTCTCAACGAGTCTACAGTAGAAAAGTTGTTGCGCAGCGCCGGCTTCGATGTGCGCGAGAGATTGGCATTGGTATAGCTCCCACCGCCGTTTTCAGGCGGCTCGCAGTCCCGTCCCCTCGCCCACGGCATCTAGCCTGCGGTTGACCGTCCCAAGCCGCGCAAATTCCTCGACGCCGGCATCTTGCCGGCCGGATTAGCCGAACTCAAAAGTTGTCAGGACGGATGCGGAAGAAACAAAGGGCGAAGTGCTGAGTCTTGCCAAGCACTTCGCCCTTTGGCATTTCACGCTCTATGAGGTCTCGGAGGACTAACGACCGCCACCGTGAAATGTTAGGAAAGCTAGAGGGAAATATTCTACAAATAATAAGGGTCACTCGAGGAGGTGAACTCTGGCCGAAATTCACGTCCGAGTGACCCTATGCGCCACTTCGTCTGTTATTGTAACTTGCATCCACCGTGCCAATTAGTCAACCAACAAAACAAAGGACTTCTCGGCAGTCTTTAAAGTGGAGGTGGTAGAAGTTTCCAGTAACCCAGTAAGTTTTACCCTGTGCATAAAAAGATGCCGACTGAATATAGCCTTTAAGTGGGGTGGTGTTGTTCTGCTTGGTCCCCGCTTGCGCAGCCCCTGGATCACCCCCGCCCCGAGGAGGCTCGCTGCGGATGACGAAGTTTAGTTAAGTTGAATCTTGCCGCCGCGGGAGCAGTTGCAACACAAAACTCGCTCGTATCCGCAATCTGTGATCGCAACCGCTGTTCCCAGCAGCACGCCAGCCTGATACACTTGCTCCCGCCCAAAGTCCGCCCATGCCTACCGCAGGTTCCCCGTCCAGCTCCCCGAAGATTCGCCTTGTGCTGCTTTGGCACATGCATCAGCCCTTTTACAAAGACATGGTTACCGACGAGTATCGCTTGCCCTGGGTGCGTCTGCACGCACTGAAGGACTATTACGGAATGGTCAAGCTGCTCGACGAATTTCCTGAGGTTCACCAGAACTTCAATCTAGTCCCGTCGCTGGTGGCACAAATTCAGGACTACGTTTCCGGCCACGCGCACGACCCGTTTTTCAACCTGGTGGCCAAACCAGTAGCCGATCTCACGGCGGCGGACCGCCGATTCGCCTTGCAGTACCTATTCCAGGCCAACCCGGTAAACATGATCGGGCGTTATCCCCGGTATCGCGAGTTGTGGGAGCAATATCGAACCACGGTAGACCGTCCCGAAGGCCCGGAATCCTATTTCGTCACCCGCGATTATGCTGACCTGCAAGTTTTGTCCCAGGTCGCGTGGTTCGACGAGTTCTTCCTGGCTGAACCGGACATCGCCGCTCTGGTGCAAAAGGGCGAAGACTTCAGCCGCGACGACCAGCAGCTGGTTATCGACAAGCAGCGAGAGATTCTGGCGCAAGTCTTGCCGGCCTATGCCGACGCGGCGCAGCGTGGCTCCATTGAGCTTTCCGCCACGCCCTACTATCACCCCATCCTGCCGTTGTTGTGTGACACCAACGCTGGCGCCGAATCTTCGCCGGGGCTGAGCCTGCCCACGCGGCGCTTTCGCCATCCCGATGACGCGACTCTGCAGATTCAGCGCGCGCTTAATTCTCACGAGGCCCTTTTCGGCGTGCGGCCAAAGGGGTTGTGGCCGTCGGAGGGAAGCGTCTCGGAGGAAGCGCTGAAGCTGGCCAGCCGGCAGGGCATCGAGTGGATGGCCACGGATGAAGGAGTGCTGGGCCGCTCGCTGGACTACAATTTTGCGCGCTACAACAGCGATCATCTGCACGCCGATGCTGCCGAACGGCTGTACAACATTTATCGCTATGAGAAGGACGGCGCGCGAATGCACATGGTCTTCCGCGATCATCGCCTGTCGGACCTTATCGGCTTTGTCTATTCCGGAATGCCGGCGCAAGATGCCGCCAACCATCTGATCAAGAACATCCGAGATTCAGCGCAGCCCGTACTGGATCGCGGCAAAGACGCCGTCATCTCGATCATCCTCGACGGCGAAAACGCCTGGGAATACTACCCGCAATCAGGCCGGGAATTTCTGCGGCGCTTCTACGACGCTTTGCAGCGCGACCAGCAGATCGAACCGGTCACCATCAACGAAGCCATCGCGCGTCATGGCGAGTCCAACTTCGGCCAGTTGCACCGGCTGGTTCCCGGGTCGTGGATCGACGCTAACTTCAACGTCTGGATCGGCGCGCCGGAAGACAATCGCGCCTGGGACCTGCTGGCCGAGGCGCGCGACTACTATGATCGGCACTCCCATCGCGTCTCCGAGGCGCAGCGCCAGATTGCCTGGGAGGAATTGCTGATAGCCGAAGGCAGCGACTGGAATTGGTGGTACGGCCCGGAGCATCATTCGGCCAACGACCGCGATTTCGACGAGCTTTATCGCAAACATCTGTCGAACGTGTATCACGCGCTCGAGGGCGTTCCTCCGGAAGAGCTGAACACCCCGATCATGAGTGGGGTGGTGCGGCCAAGTTATATTCCGCAGACTGCCTATGTGCGAGCCCGGGTGGACGGCCTGGTGAGCGGTTATTTCGAGTGGATGGGCGCGGCCAGCTACACCTCAGACCAGCGCACCAGCGCCATGCACGGCAAACAGTTTTTACTGGACGCGGTTTACGCTGGGCTGGATACCGACTCGGTGTCGGGCCGCCTGGACTTTCATCATGCCGTTCCCGATGGACCTTACCGCCTGGTCGTCAACTTCGAAGTCGGGCGGACGGCAGGCGAGCGCAAAGCGGCGGCTGACTCCTACCGCCTCACGGTGGATGCGCAGGGACCGAAGGTGCTGCGATGGGTGCTGACCAATGGCGAGGAGCGGCATCGCCTGGCTACCTTCTCGGCCGACAATGGCAACTCCAACACTAACGGAGTGGAAGTCGCGCTGGAACAGATTTTTGAGATGCGGGTGCCCTTCGATCTGATCGGAGCCCAGGACGGCAGCCGCATCCGCCTGCGCTTCGCCATCTGGCGTGAGCATTTGCCGGTGGACGCGCTGCCGCTGGAAGGCTGGATCGACCTGCACGCGCTTCCCGAGGAAGAGTTGGAAACCAACCTGTACAGCTTCTCGCCGCAAGACTAAGAGTGGCCGCCAAGAAACTTGCTAGGCCCGTAGTTCTAACCGCCGCGAGCCAGCGCTTCTGCGGATCAACTCGATCAGTTAGGGAAACTCTGATAAGTCTTGTTTTGTCTGATTGAGTCTTGTTTTGTTTGATTAAGTCTTGTTTTGAAGGGGACGGCCTTCAGGCCGTCCGTTAAGTACCCGAAAATCATCCGGCTTTAGCCGCTGCGGGACCTCGCTTTCACTTGATCAGAGTTTCCTTTAGCTGATCTTGGTCTCAAGCTCCGCCCACCGGACATAGAGTTGGTCGACGAATCGCTGCGCCTCGTGAAGTTCGGCCTGGGTCGCAAGTAGTCGCTCGGAGTCACTCGCGATGGCAGGATCTTCATAGGCGGCACGCGCCACCTTAAGCTGCTCTTCGGCTGTGGCGATGCGCTCCTCCAGGGTTGCGTATTCGCGGGCTTCGAGGTAAGAGAGCTTCTTCTTCGCGGGGGACGTTGCAGTCGCGGAGCCAGCAGGAACCATCCCACGGTCAACGGATTTCGCAACTGACTTCGACCGGTCTTCCTGCTCCTCCTGCCAAGCCTCCCACTGCGAGTAATCGGCAAATCGTCCGGCGCCACCCAGGCCATCGAGTCCGACTACCGTGGTCGATACCCGATCCAGTAGATAGCGATCATGGGTGACCAGCACCAGCGCGCCGCGAAATTCCAGCAGGCTCTCTTCCAGCACCTCGAGGGTGGGGATGTCGAGATCGTTGGTGGGCTCATCCAGCAGCAATACGTCCGCCGGCTGCAGCATGAGCCGGGCAATCAACACCCGGGCGCGTTCTCCTCCTGACAACCGGCCCACCGGCTGGTTGAGTTGCTCTCCGGTGAACAGGAAGCGCGCCGCCCACGAAGCAACGTGAATCACGCGATCCTGGTAGATGACGGAATCGCTGTCAGGCGCCAGCGCCCGTCGGAGCGTCACTTCAGGATCGAGCACGCGGTTCTGATCAAAGTAAACGACCTGCAGGGCATCGGCCGTGCGGATCTCACCGGTGGTCGGCGCGAGCTCCCGGGAGAGCAGACGCAAGAGCGTCGTTTTGCCGCTGCCGTTGGGACCTACCAGGCCGACGCGCGTTCCGGCGGTAAGAATGAAGTCGACATTCGCAAACAGTGTGCGGTCGCCGAAGTCGAACGAGACGTTTTCCATCTCGATCAGCCGCCGGGTCTTGCGCTCAGTCGCCGAGAAGTCGATGCCGGCGCTGGCCGTGCGAGTGCGCGCATTCAGGTCTGCCAACTCGCCGATCAGTTGATTGGCCTTATCAATGCGTGCCTTTGATTTGGAAGTACGTGCCTTGGCCCCGCGCCGCAGCCATTCAATCTCGCGGTGTACCCGGTTCTCCAATGCTTCCTGGTGTTTGGCCTGAGCGTGAAGGAACGCCTCTTTTTCTTCCAGAAGCTTGCTGTAATTACCGGTGACGCGCAGCAGTCCGTCGGGATAGGCGCGGTTCAACTCGACCATCGCCGTCGCCACGTTCTCCAGAAAGTAGCGATCATGGCTGACCACGACCGACGCGAAGGAAGCGGACTGCAGAAGCTCCTCCAGCCATTCGATAGCAGCCAGGTCCAGATGATTGGTGGGCTCATCCAGCAGCAGGATGTCGGGCTGTTGAACCAGGGCCTCGGCGATGGCGAGCCGCTTGCGCCATCCGCCGGAAAGCGAATCCGCGGCAGCGTCGAGATTCTCGAAGCCGGCGCGCCCCAGCGTCTCGGCCAGGCGAGCCTGCCACTCGTCGGCGGGAACGGCAGAGCGTTGCAGAGCCGCCTCGATTACGCCACGCACCGTTTGACCGGCTGCGAATTGCGATTCCTGCTGCACGTGGCTAAGCCGAGCGCGTTTGCGCAACGCGACTTCTCCGCCATCAGGCTCAATTGCTCCGGAGAGAATTTGCAAAAGAGTCGATTTGCCCGAGCCATTAGGGCCGATCAGTCCAATCCGGTCGCCTTCGGCGATGGTGAAAGCGATGCTGCGGAAAAGCGGTGTGGCTCCGTAGCTCTTCGAAATACTTTGTGCATTCAGAATCGGTGGCAAGTCGTACAGCGTCCTTTAGCGGTCTTCATTCTTAGGATAGCAAGACTTTCACGCTGGATTAGCTCATCGCTGTCCCGGGTTTCCACAACTACTCACTGCCCTTCAACAGCAACTGGTCAGCCGGCGAGAAAACCTGTGCGCGAATCATCGTGGTGCTCAGCAGGGAAGTGAGGCCCGACGACGCCAGAATCATGGCAATCACCACGAACTGATAGATCGCCGCGTAGAGCGGGCTGGCTCCGGAGAGCAACATGCCGGTCATCAGCCCGGGAATCCAGACGATGCCCAGCGACCGCAGATTGTCGATGGCGGGAATGAGCGAGGAGTGAACGCTGGACTCGGCATAGCTGCCTACGGTGTTCTCAGGAGCCGCGCCCAGGGCCAGCGCGGTTTCGATCTCGCCCGCATGCGCCAGCACCTCGGAGCGGAATCGATTCAGCGCCAGCCCGTTGGTGTTCATGGCATTGGCGATGATCATGCTTCCCACCGGAATGAGCGTGGTCACGGCGGTATCGATTACGCCCGCCCACGTCATCACCGCCGTCACCAGTCCCGCACCCGCGGCGATCGAGTAAGTCGAAACTTTTTGCGCTCCGGGAATATTCTTGGCGCGCCGGGCCGAGATCGATCCGGCTGCGATCATCATGCCCACCAGCAGAAAGATGCTGCTCCAGCGCGGCGCCTTCAGCAGCAACATCAGAATCGAGCCGACTGCCACAATCTGCACCAGGCCGCGAACCAACGCGATGGCAGCATCGCTTTCCAGATGAATGTTGCGACGGCGTGCGAGGAAGACAACCGCCAGCGCCAGCACCGACGCGATTGCCGCCTGCGCCAGGCCAAACGTGATCTGCGAATGGAACAGCGATTTAAGCACCCAGCACCTCCGCAGTTGTACCGAACTGAACCAGTCGTCCAGCTTCCAGCATGGCGACCCGGCTGCACAGACGGCGAGCCTGATCGCGGTCGTGGGTCACCAGCACCGACGTAAGCGAGTTCCGGTTAACCAGGTCGCGAATCAATTCCTCAACTCCGGTCTTCGCGTGCTCGTCGAGCGCCGAGGTGGGCTCGTCGAGCAGTAAGACCTCGGGCCGGTTGGCCAGCGCGCGCGCCAGCGAGACCCGCTGCTGCTCTCCGCCGGAAAGATTGGAAACGTTGCGGCCGGCGAAATCCGGCAACCCCACATGCTCCAACAAGCGGGCGATTTCGCTCTCGGGTAGCGTTTCTCCGCGTTGTGCCGGTCCAAAGCGCAGGTTGGAGGCGATGTCTCCGGGAAACAGAAACGGGCGCTGGGTCACCATACCGACGCGGCGGCGCAACTGGCGCGGCGGGATCCGGCGATAGTCTTCGCCCTCAAGAAAAACCATGCCGTTGGTGGGCTCGTCCAGGCGATTCAGCAAACGCAGGAACGAGCTTTTGCCCGAACCGCTGGCCCCGACGATTCCCAGCAGTTCTCCTCGTTGCACATCGAGCGAAATCTCGCTGACGATCCAGACGTCGCCCACGCGCCGCCCCAGGCGCTCGGTTCGCAGCACTGCTGCGTCATTGCGCGCACCGGGCGGGGCGTTCATCAGTCGAGATGTCCGTAGTAGATTTTGGTTTCGTACTCAAGCACCACGTGTCCGTCGACGGCGTGGGTCGAGAACAGTTCCGGCAGGGCGGCGATCATCGCGTCATATTTCTCGCCGGACTTGGGAATGTAGGACGAGGACAGCAGACGCCCGCGCAGTCCGTCGAAATCGAGCCGCTGTAGATTGTGCTGCTGGATCCGCTGCATCTCATGCGGGCCAAAGAAGTGCTGCAACGTCGCATAGTTGATCAGCTTGTGAGTGACGCGATCGTAATCGGTCGAGTGCTGGCGGACGAACGCCTCATAGGCATGCAGAAAGGGCGTGGACTGGCTGTCGCGGTCATGCCAGACCAGCACTGCCCAGCCCCCGGGCTTCAGGATGCGCGCAAATTCAACCCGTGCTTCGCGCGGCCGGAACCAATGAAACGCCTGCCCGGCGACCACGAACTCAACGCTGGCGGCCGGAAGTGTGGTGGCCTCCGCGCTGCCCTCCACCATGCTGAAGTTAGGATAAGCGGCCAGGTATTTTTCGCCGGCTAGCCGCATCTCCCGATTGGGTTCGACTCCGATGACCGGGTTGCCGTTGTCGAGAAAGATTTCCGCCAGCATGCCGGTTCCGCAGCCAACGTCAGCGATGATGTGCTCCGGGCGCAAACCGCAGGCCTGCTGCAGCGCCTTTACGACGTCGGGAGAATAGTGCGGGCGGTACCTGGCGTAATCTTCCGCCCGATCGGAGAAGCGTGCGATGGGATTGCGATCCGGTTCAGCCATTCATCTAAGGATGATATCGTAGCCTGAACCATGACACGAGCCAGCCCCCCGAAGACGCCGTTGATCACGGCCATCTGTAACGCCATCCGACGGATTCCACGAGGCCGGGTGAGCACTTACGGAGCCATCGCCAAGGCGGCCGGCTATCCCCGCTGCGCCCGCCACGTCGGCCGTGCTCTGCAGCAGGTGGGCGGATTGCCCTGGCAGCGAGTGTTAGGCGCAGGTGGCCGGATTTCGCTGCGCGGCGAGTCGGCCATGGAGCAGCGCTTTTTGCTCGAAGCCGAAGGAGTTCGCTTCAGGGGCCGGCGGGTGGATATGAAAGCGTTTGAATACCGGTTTGCGACCCCGGGACGCAAGCTTGCCAAGAAGCTTCCGCGGAAAGCCGCCTTAACGCGAAAGTAGTACGAAACCAATGCTTTTTGCGGACTCAACCAACTCGGCGATGCCGTAGAATAGAAACTGATTTACAACCAAGTCAGGTGATATGTTCACTCTGGGCCGTCTACCACTCCCTGCCATTGTTGTTCCTGTCCTGCTCGCCGGATCTCTCTTCGCCCAGCGTTATCCGGAGCGCGACCACACCGTCTTTCATCGCACCCCGCCCGCGCAGACCAAGCACCAGCTGGCGCCAGGTACCAATGCGCGAACCCATGCGGCTCCCGCGACCACGGCTGCGAACAATGGCGGTCACGTTGCGAATCCTGCCATCGGGCAGAGCGGCTCCTATAGCGGTGCGCCTGCGGGCAGTAAGCCAGGCGGCGTAACTCAGCCGGATACCAACGAACATCCGGCGCAATAGTCAGAGCTTAATAATTCAGACGGAAGTTGAGCATGTGCCAGTTGAGCAGGTAAAAGGCATAGCCCATGCACGCCAACATCAGTAGGGTGTTCCAGGCTTTGGCCCAAAACCAGAGCGTCTCGTCTTTCCACGATCGCAGGCAGAAGAAAACCGAAATCAGCGCGCCCCCGACTCCCAGCGCCCCCAGCACTTGCAGCAGGTGCAGCTTGTTATCGAAATGGCTGCTCAAGAGTGAAATGTCGTCTTGTACCGACAAGAGCCAGGTCGCGAACCCCGCCAGGCATATCAGGTTCAGCATGCAGACCATCCTGATCCACGTACGTAGGCTGCGATACTGCGCTGAGGATTCAGCGCGGTAGCCGTAGTGAGAGCGCAGCATCGCATTGAGCGGCCAGAAAAGAAGCGTCAGGGCAAACATGGCGGCGCCAAAGGCGATCAGCGTCAGGTTGAGGATTTGGTTTTTTAGCGCCGGCACGGGCTGGAAGACAAAGATAGGAAGATCGGTAACGATGATCCGGCGTCCAGCATAATCTTTGACGAATGCCAGGTGCGACTGCCCATTGACATCGCGGAACATCAGCGGTCCGATTTCCTGGAACTGCTTAGGATTTCCCGCGAAATCTTTGGCTTGATCGACGCTGATGGTGCCATCGGAATTAACGTTGACTTCAGCTTGATCGAGCGAGTTAATCACAGCGGTCACGTTGGTCTGCGAGCGCCGGCTCAGCCAGTAGAATCCCTCCATCGATTTCGCGTCTTTACCGGCATCGGCCACCTTTTCTCCCGCCGGCGGAGTATAGGGGAAGTAGCGATTCAGAAAGCCCTGCCACAGCGCGGTGCGGCCCGAGAAGCCCGGCTTGCCGGCGCTGTTGTAGGAGATGAAGAAGCCGATGTGATCGTCGGGCATCAGATGGAGGTCGCTGTGAAACCACTGCGAGTCACCGCCATGGCCGATGATGCGATGACCGTTGCGCGACTCTTCATAAAAGCCATAGGCCATGCCGTTCAGCTCGGGTACCAGCCCGAAGGCGCGCGAGTGCATCAGCCGCACCGTCTCCGGCTTCAGGATGCGAGCCCCGTTGTACTCCCCATCCTGCAACTGTGCCAGCATGAAGTGCGACATGTCTTCGGCGGTGGTAGACAAGCTGCCGGCCGGCCAGGCCTGCACGAATTCGAAACTCTTCGCCGCTTGCGACGCCTTGTTGTAACCCTCCGACATCAGCGGCTTTAGGTTGTCAGGCAGCGGCTGGCGAAAGGTGGAGTGCTGCATGTTGAGCGGCCGGAAAATGTTCTGCTCGACGTAATCGTCAAATGGCATGCCCGACACGCGCTGCACAATGTATCCGGCCAGCGTTGCCCCGTAATTGGAGTACGCCGGAGTCGTGCCGGGAGGGAAGATTTCTTCCGGCAAATGGTTGTGCACGTAGTCCTGCAGCGGCCGCATGTCCGCGGCGGCGGCGACAAAAAGCTCTTTCAGCGTTTCTTCAAATCCCGGCGTGTGCGTCATCAGGTCTTTCATGGTGATGGGCTTGTCGAAAGTCGCGGGAATTTTGAAGTCGAGATAATCGTTCACGTCGCGGTTCAGATCGATCTTGCCTTGTTCCACCAGTTGCATCACCGCTGTCCAGGTAAAAGTCTTGGAGATCGATCCCGGACGAAACAGCGTCGCGTCGACGGTGACTGGCTTCTTGTTCTTGACGTCAGAGTAGCCATAGCCCTTGGCGAAAAGCACTTTTCCGTCTTTCACGATCAGAACTACGGCGCCGGCAATATCGTCACGCTGCAATTCAATGGGAATGAATCCGTCGAAGTAGGCCTCCACATCTTCCTTTGTGAGTTGCGGAGTAGTCTGCGGTTGCACTGGAATGGTCGGAGCTGTGGTTTTCTGCGTGGCCCGCGGAGTCAGGACTTGCGGTTCTTGCGCCGAGACTGAAACTGAGAGTGAGGAAACTATGAGGGCGCAGAGCAGACTCAAGGAAGCGGCCCAACCCAATTTATTCATAAATTGAACCTGTGAGTTGTTCCCAGAGTACTACGGAGGGTGGAAACCGGGGATCACAATCGCTGGAGACATGTAATTAGCCAGAGACCTACCTTTCTTGGCGATAGACCTGGTTGTAGCCAGGCCCATGACTTTCAGCAAAAGTCTGTAGCCTATAATGGCCCCGATCTGAACCCAGGTTCTATCCTCGGTTACCGCTTGGCCGGGACTCCGCTGACATGGACAGACGAACTTTACTGAAACACTTGGCAGCATTTCCTGTGCTGTCGCGCCGATGGCCAGATCTGACCGCGCTCTTGCCGGCTGCTCTCCCCGCAAAACCTCTGCGCCGGGTGCGGCCATCCGATCCGGCGTGGCCGAGCGCCGCCAACTGGCAGAAGTTGAAGCAGCAAGTCGGTGGACGACTGGTGCCGGTGGAGTTCCCCTTGGCGGCCTGTCAGACTTCATCAGGCGGCGCCGCCTGTCAGGATGTCCTGACCAACCTGCGTAATCCTTACTACATTGGCGACCAACCAGGGCTCACCCAAACTTTGGCATGGGTTGACGCCTGGACGACCCGGCCAAGTGTTTATGCGGTGGCGGCCAGCACTGCCGAAGACATTGCCGCTGCGGTGAAATTTGCGCGCGAGCATCGCCTGCGACTGGTTATCAAGGGCGGTGGACACAGCTATCAGGGCACCTCGAATGCCGCCGATTCGCTGCTGATCTGGACTCGCCACATGGATGACATCACCCTGCATCCGGAGTTCGTTCCGCAGGGATGCACTGGCTCACATGCGCCGCAGCCCGCCGTAACCCTGGGTGCAGGCGTGATCTGGATGCGTGCGTATGATGCCGTAACCACCAAGGCCGGTCAGTATGTTCAGGGCGGAGGCTGCACCACCGTCGGCGTGGCTGGTCTGGTGCAAAGCGGAGGCTTCGGCAGTTTCTCCAAGCACTACGGCACGTCGGCGGCAGGTTTGTTGGAGGCGGAAGTGGTGACCGCCGACGGCAAAATTCGCATCGCCAACGCCTGCACCAATCCGGATTTATTTTGGGCGCTGAAGGGTGGCGGAGGCGGCAGCTTCGGCGCAGTGAGTAAAGTGACGCTGCGGTTGCGCGACCTGCCGGAGTTTGCCGGCGGCGCCATCTTCACCATCAAGGCTACGTCGGACGCGGCCTATCGCCGTCTCATCCGCCAATTTGTCGGCTTCTACCGCGAACGGCTGTTCAACAATCACTGGGGTGAGCAGGCGCACGTCAATCCCGAGAACTCGCTGGACATCATGATGGTGTCGCACGGACTGACCACCGAGCAGACCAGAAAACTCTGGCAACCGTTTCTGGATTGGGTGGCGGCTTCGCCGGGCGATTACACCCTGGCCGCGCCGCCCATTATCGGCAGCATGCCGGCGCGGGCCTGGTGGGATCCGGCGTGGCGGGAACAGCATCATCAGCAGCACGTTTTCATCTCTGACTCGCGTCCCAACGCGCGGCCCATTGACGCGTGGTGGAATGGCGACGGCGGCCAGGTTGGATGGTCGATCTACGGCTTCCAGTCGCAATGGCTGCCGGCATCGCTGCTCGACGACAGTGCCCAAGAGCGCTTCGCCAATGCGTTGTTCGCGGCTTCCCGCTACTGGGAGGTCGAGTTGCACTTCAACAAAGGGCTGGCCGGTGCGCCTGCCGAAGCCATCGACGCGGCGCGAGATACCGCCACGAATCCCGCCTTGCTCGACGCCTTTGCGCTGGCCATCCTCGCCTCCGGCCGGCAGGGAAAATGTCCCGGAATTCCCGGGCTTGAGCCGGACGTTGGCGTCGCCCATAAGGATGCGGCCGCCATTGGGCAAGCGATGGATGAACTACGGAAGGTTGCTCCTGATCGCGGTGCCTACGTCTCCGAGAGTAACTTTTTCGAAGACGCCTGGCCGCAATCCTTCTGGGGCTCGAACTATCCCAGGCTGCAAAAGGTGAAAGCGAAATACGATCCCGATGGACTGTTCTTCGTACATCACGGAGTGGGCAGCGAAGGCTGGAGCGCCGACGGCTTTACAGTTTGCTGAAAAACTCGGCCTAAGGCGATTTTGAAGGGGCGTAGCTTCAGCTACGCCGGAGCAAGTTCTTTATATTTGTCATCCCGAACCGACTTTAGTCGGGGAGGGATCTGCTTTTCCGAGTTTTTCAGCAAACTGTTTACCCGGCTGATTTGACGCTGAACGAGTTTCGGCTGTTGGCTTACCAGGTGTTGTACGCGGTGCCGTCACTGGAAGCTTGCTCGCTGCCGCTGTGCACATCGATGATGCCGGGATCGGTCTGATCGGGCGACATGATGCTCTCATCGGTAACCGGGACCCAGCTGTCGCGGGCATTGGTGAAAGGGTCCTTGGGGAGTTCCTTGAGGTAACCGGCGTCAACCAGATCCTGCAGCGTGGTCGGCGCCTTCTGCTTGTCGAGCGTGTACTGGTCGATGAGCGAGCGCAGGGTGTAGAGATCGTCGCGCAGCGCGGTTTCCTTGGCGTGCAGAATGGACGAAGTATAGTTCGGGATGGCCAGCGACAGCAGAATGACGATGATGCTGATCACCACCATCAGTTCGATAAGCGTAAAGCCGCGCTGTAGAAAACGCCGTTTCATGGGACCGCAATCATCGCTTCTCCAGCTGTCCTGAAGCGCTGCCCTTCCAACCTACCACGTTTTATATTTCGTTCCGTCCAAGCCCGTACCTTCCGACTTGGTATAGACGTCGAAGACGTTCTGCTCGCCCCAGGAGTCGGAGTCGGGATCGTCCTGCATCGAGCGCAATCCCCATTCGTCTTTGCCAGTCATGGGATCCACTGGAATGCGCCGCAGAAAACGCATCTTCTTGCCATTGGCATCGACGCCTTTGACCAGGGTCTCCAGATCGGGAGGGTATCCCTGGCTATCCACCTTCACTTGAAATGCTCCGCGGTCGGCAGCGTCCTTGTAACGGTCGATAGCGTCGCGCATCTCCCACAGATCACGGCGCAGTTCGCGCTCTTTATTGCGTTGGATGACCACGCGCATTACCGGCGTGGCCACCGCCGTCAGAATCATCAGAATCGTCATCGCGACGATCAGTTCGACGATGGTGAAGCCCCGGCTGCGAAGCCCATTCCGATTTCGGGCAGCTTCGGAAATGCCAGGTCGTGCGACGGCTAAAACGCGATGGGAGTGGCGGAAAAGCACTGTGTCTATTTTATTCCTTCCATTGGCTAATGGAGGCTCTTCCTCAGCGGATCAGGAGTGTGCGGCACCCTTTCGAACAGCACATTCCTGGCCGCACCGGCTCCGACTATCCTGGCGACAATCGACGCTCGCGGGCTGGCCTGCCCTCGGAGCCTGGGTTCGAGGTGACTGAGGCCCGCATACCCGAATCGCCACCTATGGGTTAGACGGCGCTCCTAGTGAACCGTCACAATGGCCTGTGAGCCGCTCGCCGGCACGGTCTGCATGGCGGCGTTCTTGATCAGAGCGCGGTTGATGCTCAGAGTGGACTGCCCCGGAGCGCGCGCCTGGAAGGTCAGGGTAAAGACCGATCCGTCACCGGAAATTCCCGGCGCTCCCGGTGGACGCGATGCCGTCAACTGCAGAATGCCCGCCATGCTGTCGTCGCGATTCACCAGCGCGACGGTCTGATTGTCCTGGGAAAGCATGGTCCCGCTGGAAACATTTATCAGTTGCAAGACGCGCGGGTTGTACAGGAACTGCACGGGCACCGAGAAAACATTCTGGCCGCCGGTTATGTTCACGTTGACTGTGAAAGTGGAACCCACCGGCTGATCCAGGGTAGGCGGATCGAAGCTCAGGATTGCGCTGCCCGGAGGAGCAGGAGCCGCGGTTGGCTGAACGCTCGCTGCCGGCGCGGCGTTGGCCTGCGGCTGAGCCGGCGGAACTCTCGGCCCAGCCGGATTATTCAGGGCTCCCTGCGGACTGCCGGGCTGGCCGTTGCCAGGCTGCGGGTTGGCAGCCTGGGAGGTGTCACGCCGCAATGAAATCGTGTTGGCCGTGCCCACGTCAATGGCTTTCAGGTTGCTGGCGATTCAAATCTTGAGCGCGCACGATGTGCGGTATCAGGATGAAAACGATCTCGTTGTCGTTGACCTCTTTGGTTTCTTCGGCGAAAAGGTACTTGAAAAGAGGAATGGAAGCCAGTCCGGGGATGCCGGACAGCGACTTGGTCTGGGTGTTTTCCAGGATGCCGCCCAGAATGTTAACTTCCCCTTCCTTGAGGCGAATCTCGTTCTCAATCTTGCGCTGTCCGATAACCGGCTGGCTGATGCCGCCGATGTTCTGGTAGGAATCGATGGCCGAAATGTCGACCGCCAGCTTCAGGGTGACTTCGTCCAACCCGTGCACGCGCGGCGTGATATCGATGTTGACACCCACGTCGATGTAATTGAACTGCGTGTTGACCAGCGGATTGATGCCGACGCCGCCGATGCCGGGCTGGAACGAACCGGTCGCCACCGGTACCCGTTCACCGATCTTTAACGACGCCTTCTGACCGTCGGAGGCGCGAATTTCCGGCTGCTGGATGAGCTTACTGCTGCTGTCGCTCATCAGGAAGTTCGCGGTCGCTGTCGGAATGGTGACCGAAAAGTTGGTGGCATTGAGATTGCCCAGCGTATTCAGGGTGATCTGTCCGGTGTTGCTGCTGAGTTGTAGCCGTACGCGGTATTTCCCGCCGTGCCGGTCACGCTGGTGCGTGCTCGTCGTCGCGTTGGACTGCTGCAGACTGACCGAGACGCTGGTCGGCGGATTGATGCCCAGGTTGCGCATCTTGTCGCGCGTGACCTGCATGATGGCAATCTCGACCACCACTTCCGGCCGCGACTTGTCGAGGTCCTCGATCAGCTTGCCCGCCATCGCGATCTGGTCGGGCGTGCCGCGCACCACGATCGCCTGCTGCGACGGAAACTGCTGCAGACGCTGGGTGTCGAGCAGCGTGCGAAGAATATTGACCAGATCCTGCAATTCGTTGGGCTGGGAAAGATTGGTCAGATAAAAAGTGCGGATTACGCTCTGCTCCAGCTCCTTGCGCTTGGCCGGACTGTCGGTGGCCACGAATATGGTGTTGGGGGTAACCGGCCGCCAGAAGGTTTTCGACTCCAGCGCCGTAATCTCCAGCGCTTCCTGCAGAGTGACGCCATTCAGGTCGACGCGGATTTGCTTGGAGGTGTAATCCGGATCGAACAGAACGTTAATCCCCGCCAGCCTGCCGATGGACTCGTAAACCGTTTTGGCGTCTTCGGTGAGCTTCAAGGTTATCGGGGTCTGCGAGATCGGCGCCAGTTCCACCGGTCCGGTGGCTTCTTCCATGCGCCGGGTCAGAGCCGATTCCGTGCTCGGCGCTGGCGGCGGCGTGGGATTCATCGCCTTCTGCAGAAGCTGCTCGTACCTTGTTGGATTCCTGTTGCGCGATAAAGCTGGAGGGATCGATGGCCAGCGCCTGCTCGAAATCGGTCAGCGCCTCCTGCAGTTTGCCCGCATTCACCAGAAGCTCGCCTTTATGAACGTAGGCCGCTGCCGCCAGGAAGCGAACGTATTCGAAGGATGTGCGATAGGTCAGATCCGTAGGCTTGAGATCGTACGCCTGATGATAAAAATTGTAGGCGGTTATGAAGTCCTGGCGAGCTTCCGCAGCTTTACCTTTCTCGAAAGCGGCCTTGGCTTGCCTTATCTGTGGAGGCGAGCGCCGACACCGCCAAAATCAGCAGCAGCGTCAGCACACCGGTAAAGCGTTTCATCATTCCTTCAAATCCCCGGGGAATTCGCGCCGGACCTTGTGCCTCCGTACGGCCAGATACCAGGCTCCGGATGTAAGACTTGGGCCCACGCCAAACGTGAGCGCTCGCGCCCGCCCGCCGGCTTGCGTTTCCGCATCCCAAATACGAACAGAAGCACGATGATCGGCGCGATTATAACATTCCATACTGCGGGAAATCTGCCGCAGTCATACCCTGCGGAACCAACTCCGCCAATCGATATGACGTGATCTAAGCGGAGTACAATGCGAACGACGGAGTGAGTTTTGCAGGTAGGCTAGCTGGGGACTCGGCCTCGACGGCCACTAGGCGCTTGGCGCAATGTCCCCACGTGGGGAGTAGAAATGGGTTCTGCGGGAACAGAAAATTCTTTCGTTGGCAACCGTGGTGAATCCTCCGTCGGTGCGGGCGCACATCGACGGAAGCGAGTTCGCCAGCGGCCGGTGCTGACCGTAGCCGTAGCGCTGTTTCTGTCCGTGTTCCTGGCAGCCTGCGGTGGCGGCTTCTTCATTCATCCTTCTCTCAGCTCGACCTTCATCAACCCGGCTTCGGCCACGATCGCGACCAGCAATACGGTCCAGCTAGCGGTACATGGCATGTACTCTGACGGCAGCCAGCAAAAGGTCAACGGAGATTCGGTAAGCTGGTCAAGCTCGGACCCCACAATAGCGACCGTCACCTCGCCCGGCGGTTTGGTGACGGGCGCTTCGGCTGGCACCGCGACCATCACGGCCACGACCACCGCAACCGTCCCGGGCACGGGCTGTCAGGTTGTGGTTACGATTAGCAATGGAAGCCCGCTCCTATCGAAGACTTGCTATGGCAGCAGCACCGAGACGCTTACCTCGACGATCAACGTCAACGTGACGGCCAGTGACGTGAACCGGGCGGTCATCAATACTACCCAGGGAAGCACCTTGTCCCAAAGCACGGCGACGATTCCGGCAGCGCCGGCAGCCCTGCAGTTTTATGCCTACGCCAACGGGGATGCCTCCAACGATGTGACCCAATCGGTAACCTGGACTTCGTCGAACCCGAGCGTGGCGACCATCAGCAACGGACTGCCCAGTGGCAACGGCCTGGCGACCAGTGTGGCTGCGGGCACCACCAACATCACCGCTACCACCACCAACAGTGCAGGGCAGGTAGTGCACAGCCAGACCATCGTCCTGACCGTACAGTAAGGCGCTATGGCCCACCGCTCGTACGCTAGCAGCTAGAATCTATCTCACGAATCGCTTCGTAACAGGGCACGGCTTCAGCCGTGCCGTTATCGGCGAGTTGAGGGCCGGGCTTTAGCCCCTGAGGGTATATTTTGCAGGAGCTAAAGCCGCTCACATTCGCTACGCGCCCTCCGGCACGACCAAAAGTCGTGCCCTGATACAAACCGAAGCGATTTATGAGATAGGTTATAGGCCGCGTGATGCTTATCGCGACACGGCTGCGAACAGGTCCGACTTCATGAGCGCCGGAAGCGCTGATCGTCGGTCGCGAAGTGCATCTGCACCAGGTCGTCGGAGCTGTCGACGGTGGTGTTCTCCAGCGCCAGCTTCTCGCTGGACGAGCCGCTCATCTTCTTGTACAGGAGGCCGGCCTTCATCAGCCCCGAGAGGCTCGCGGCGGTCAGGTTGTCGGAGGTCTTCACCGTCACGTCGAAGGTTACGCCGTTGCTGAAGTTCATGGTGTAGTCGGAAGCCAGCAGGCGCTTCTTCACGGCATCGAAGTTGGTAAGCGCGCCGGCTTGGCCCAGCGCGGAGCGCACCATATTCTGCGCGCCCTTTTGGTCGAGCACGCTCCACACCGGCTCGCTCTCGATGCTGCTGATCAGATCGTCCATGGCGTCGTTCGAAGCCAGCGATGCAGCGCCGTTATCGCGCACGTCGATGGCGCCCTTGATGGCCGCGTTCTCACCAAACAGGATGGTGATGGGATCAAGAAACACCATCTGGAAGCCCGAGCCCATGGGATAGATGTCCGCCAACAGATATTTCTCCGGCTTGATCTTCTTGGCTTTTGCCTTGGCCAGGAACTCCTTCTGCCGGAACGGCCCTTGCGCGATGCCGATGCCGTGATACACACGTTCTTCGGCCCGCGATAGCTCACGAAGGTGATCTGTTCGACGTCGCGATCGGGATCGATGCCGACGCTGCGCAGCGCCGACTCGAACTGCTTGACGTTGTCCGGGATGACCTGGTCTTTCAGGGCGCGTGCCATAGGCGAATCGCGCAGTTCGCGGTAGTCCACCGAGATGATCTGCTGCACTGCCTGCGGGATCACCGTGCGTGCGTTGTTGCTCAGGGGCGCGGCTGCCGCCGGAAGGCAGAGCGCGGCGCTCAACAAAAGGACGATTCCAATCTGCTTCATAGATTCCTGGTGACCCGACTCCCGTGACAGACATGCGCTGGTCATAGCCACTGTTGCCTTAGACGGACCCGAGAGGACAAGATCAACCCGCGGTTCGCTCTTGGCCACCGCGTCTGAGGAACGTTTGCCGAAATCGAGAACAAGGATGGCAGCACCCTGCTTTGAAATGAAAGGAACTTTTCCTTTCGTTTGGTAGAATAGCAAGCTAACAGTCGAAGAGGTTGACAGAAGGTAGTCGTGGGCTGAGAGCTTCGGCTGTATTTGGTTACGCCGCGAACTTGGTCCACATGGAGTGCGGCCGCAAGCTGGGAGTTTTCTGCCTCAACTGCCACAAAGCATTTGCCAGGCAGATTCCCACATTGGAGTAGAAATGGGTTCTGCAGGAACAGGGAGTTCTTTCGTTGACCGCCGTGGTAAATCCCGCGGGTGCGGGTGGACATCGCCCCATGCGGGTTGGCTGGCGGCTGGTTCTGACCGCAGCGGTAAGCCTGGTCCTGTCCCTATTCCTGTCATCCTGCAGTGGCTTCTTCATTAGCCCCTCGATCACTTCGATCTATATCCAGCCCTCTGCGGCCACAGTTGCTGTCGGCCAGCAGGTCTCGCTGGCTGCCTATGCCACCTACTCGGACGGTACGCAGAATCAGATCAGCGGAGGGTCGGTAGGCTGGAGCAGTTCGGCTACCACCACCGCGACCGTCACTTCGCCCGGCGGTCAGGTGACCGGGGTTGCCATTGGTTCGTCGACTATCACCGCCAGCTCCCAGGGTATCAGCGGGACGGCCACGGTCACTGTGACAGCCAGCCAACATTACCAGCCTGGTCATCACCACCACCCAGGGCAGCACCGCTCTCCAAACCGTAGCGACACATCTCCGGAGCGCCGGCGAGCTTGCAGTTTTATGCCTACGCCAATGGCAGTGCCAACAACGATGTGACTCAAGCGGTAACCTGGAGCTTCGTCGAACACGAGCGTGGCGACCATCAGCACCGGCCTCACCAGTGGCAACGGCCTGGTCACCAGTGTCAGCCACGGGCACCACCAATATCACCGCCTCCACCACCAACAGCACTACGGGTCAGGTGGTGAACAGCCAAACCATCGTCTTGACGGTGCAATAAGGCGCGAACCTGGGTGCGCGAGCGGGACCCGGCGTGGGATGCAGCCGACCGGCATCGACACAGTTCAATGCCAAAGCGACGCTTGTTTTCACTCCGCCCCAGACGGTCTACACTGACTAAACGCCTCCTATGCCCCGTCACCCCCAAACCGCACCGGCCAAGAAGCCCGCTGGCCGCCGCGATCCCACGGCTAGCGGCGAACGCGATGCCTCGGTCAACCGGGCTGCGTCGCACAACTACTTTCTCCTGGAAAAATTCGAGGCTGGCATCGCGCTGCGCGGCACCGAGGTCAAGTCCGTCCGCGCCGGGCGCGCTAACCTGAAAGATGCCTACGGGCTGGTGAAGGACGGCGAGCTGTGGCTGATTAACGCGCACATCGGTCCTTATGAGCATGGCAACATTTTCAATCATGAGCCACTGCGCACCCGCAAGCTGCTGGTGCACAAAAATGAGTTGCACAAGCTGCTCGGCAAGTCACAGCAGAAAGGCCTGACGCTAATCCCCACCCGGCTGTACTTTCGCAATGGCCGGGTAAAGGTCGAGATCGCCGTGGCCAAGGGCAAGCAGAATTGGGACAAGCGCGAAACCGAACGCCGCAAGACCGCCGACCAGGAAGCGCGCGAGGCCATCGCGAGAAGTAGGAAGAGCTAGCCTTGGAATCAGACCAGCGCCGCAGGCGCGAAAGAGCTTAGCCCAGCGCTGCAGCGCTGGGTAGACTTGATAAATAGTTTGAGCCCCTTCAGGGGCGACAGGACGGACTCATCATGAAAGCAACTCTGAATACCGCCGCACCTTCGCAGATCGAAACCGAATGCCTCGTCGTCGCCGTCGTCGATGCCGCCGAGAACAACCATAACGGCGGCAAATCCGAAAAACATGATCCCCAAATCCAAACCGACGACCGGGCTGTCAAAGACGCCGCGGCCGACCTCATCGCCTCCGGCGAAGTCACCGGCAAGATGATGGAGACCACCCTGCTGCACAAGCCTCAGGGTCTGAAGGCCAAGCGCCTGCTTCTGGTCGGCGGCGGTAAGGCAAAAAGTTTTTCATCATCGGAGGTGCGCAAAATGGCCGGTGCGGCCGTCCGCACCCTGAAGGCGAAAGACCTGACCAGCTTCGCGTTCATCGCCCCCGACAACGTCGAGGATTCGGTGAAGTCGATGGTCGAGGGAGCAATTGTTGGTAACTTCGATCCCGACTATTACAAGAGCGATCGCAAGGAGCAAATGATCGACGAGTTCGTGATCGTTGCTTCGAGGAGTGGGCATCCGAAATCGCGGCAGACCGCCATGGAGCAGGGCCGCATTATCGGCGAGTCGCAGAACTTTGCCCGCGACCTGGTCAACGAGCCGAGCAATCGCATGACCCCGACCATCCTGGCTGACCGCGCCAAAGCCATGTGCGAAGAGACCGGCCTGGAGTGCGAAATCTATGGTCCCGACAAAATCAAAGAGCTGAAGATGGGCGCGTTCTGGAGCGTCTCGCAAGGTTCCGACGAAGAACCGCGGCTGATTGTGATGCGCTACGACCCGCCCCGCGCGCCCAAGAAGCGCGTGCTCGGCCTGGTCGGCAAGGGAATCACGTTCGACACCGGCGGCATCTCCATCAAGCCGGCCGACGGCATGGAGAAAATGAAGTACGACATGGCCGGCGGCGCCGCCATGATCGGAGCCATGCGCGCCATCGCGCAGCTCAAGCCGAACCTGAAAGTCATCGGCATCGTTTGCGCCAGTGAAAACATGCCCTCGGGCAAAGCGCAGAAGCCGGGCGACGTGCAGTTTGCCATGTCGGGCAAATCGATCGAGATTATCAACACCGACGCTGAAGGACGTCTGGTGCTGGCCGATGGTTTGCATTACGCGCGCCAGTTGGGCTGCACCCACCTGATCGACGCCGCCACGCTCACCGGCGCTTGCGTGGTGGCGCTGGGCATGGTGCAGGCCGGAGCCTTCTCCAACGACGACGATTTCTACGAGCGCTTCAACCAGGCGCTGCCCAAGGCGGGCGAGAAGATGTGGCGGCTGCCGGCCGAAGACGACTATCGCGACATGATTAAGTCCGACATCGCCGACATCAAGAACACCGGCGGACGCTGGGCCGGGGCCACCACGGCAGCCATGTTCCTGAAGGAATTCGTCGGCGACACGCCTTGGATTCATCTGGATATCGCCGGCGTGGCCTGGATGGAAGACAACAAGCCCTGGATCGCCAAAGGCCCGTCAGGCGTGCCCGTGCGCTCGCTGGTGGAATTCGCCGGCGACTTCGCCAAAGGCGGCGCGTAAGAAACCGGCTATTAGCTCTTAGCCTTTAGGGAGACTCTGATTAAGTCTTGCTTTGAAGGGGACGGCCTTCAGGCCGTCCGTTGAGTTCCCGAAATCATCCGGCTTTAGCCGCTGCGGGACCTCGCTTCCACTTGATCAGAGTTTCCTTTAGCTCTTAGGCTTGTTCCGCATCTGATTCATTTAGCGAGTAGGGCACAAAATAGTTCGAGTCGGTTCAGCAATGGCATATCCCCACATTGTGGGGGTATGTTCTGAAGATATTCTCAACAGGCTCTAGCTTATTCCACATTGGGGTATTACCTTGTACCTATCCTGATCCAGCCCACCGTCACAAAGTTTTGACAATTTATTCATATTCCTCTGATGTGGGACACGGCTGCGTCCGCTAAGCTAACTTCAATTGCAAACCTGATCGGAGAGAGAGGGGAGATGGCCAAACAGCCGCTCCCCGTTTTCATTGCTGTGCCCAGTAGTCAGTGGCTGGTAGCCACTTCAAACGGCTCGTTCGAGCAAACTGGATCATCCCGTTCAGCGCCGGAGCGAGGCACAACTCGGCCTCACGATTCTCGGGGACGACGTGCTCCTGACAACTGCCCACTGACAACTGACAACTGACAACTGCCTACTGACAACTGCCCACTGCCTGCACTACCATCATCTGTTATGCCAGTTGCAACCGATAACTCCAGTGCTGCCTACACTCCGGTGAGGGCGCCGCGCGGCAACCAGCTCGCCTGCAAGGGTTGGGCGCAGGAAGCCGCCATGCGCATGCTCATGAACAATCTCGATCCCGACGTAGCCGAGCGTCCGCAAGACCTGGTGGTTTACGGCGGCACCGGCCGCGCCGCGCGCAACTGGGATTGCTACCACGCCATCGTCAAATCCCTGAAGTCGTTGGAAAACGACGAGACGCTGCTGGTGCAATCGGGCAAGCCCGTAGGCGTCTTCCAGACCCACGAGTACGCTCCCCGCGTGTTGCTGTGCAACTCCAACCTGGTGGGCCACTGGTCGAACTGGGAAAAGTTCAATGAGCTGGAGAAGATGGGCCTGACCATGTACGGCCAGATGACCGCCGGCTCGTGGATTTATATCGGCTCCCAAGGCATCATCCAGGGAACCTTCGAGACCTTTTCGGCGGCGGGACAAAAGCATTTCGGCGGCGAGCTGGAAGGCAAGCTGATCGTCTCCGGCGGCATGGGCGGCATGGGCGGCGCGCAGCCGCTGGCCGCAACCATGACCGGCGCATGTTTCCTCGGTATCGATGTCGATCCCGAGCGCATCAAGAAGCGCCTGCGCACCGGCTATTGCGATCACATGGTCAACACGCTCGACGAGGCGCTGCGCATTTTGAACGACGCGAGGCGCAAGAAGGAAAGCATCTCGGTTGGGCTGGTGGCCAATTGTGGCGACATCATTCCCCAACTGGCCGAACGCGGCGTGGTGCCCGACATCCTGACCGACCAGACCTCGGCGCACGATCCGCTGAACGGCTATGTGCCCAGTGGCATGTCGCTGGAGGCGGCGCTGGCGCTGCGCAAGAGCGATCCTAAAGCTTATGTCGAGCGCTCGCTCGACACCATGGCGCGCCACGTCGAAGGCATGCTCAAGCTGCAGAAGCTGGGGTCGGTCACCTTCGATTACGGCAACAACATTCGCACCTTCGCCTTCGATCACGGCGTGAAGAACGCTTACGACTTTCCTGGCTTCGTGCCGGCCTACATTCGTCCACTGTTTTGCGAAGGCCGCGGGCCGTTCCGCTGGGCGGCGCTGTCCGGCGATCCGGCGGACATCCACACCACCGACGATCTGGTGTTGCAAATGTTCCCCGGCAACAAGATTCTCAGCCGCTGGATCGATCTGGCGCGCAAGCGGATCAAATTTCAGGGCCTGCCCTGCCGCATCTGCTGGCTGGGCTATGGCGAGCGCGCGCAGTTTGGATTGGCGATGAATGACCTGGTGAAGCAGGGCAAGCTCAAAGCGCCCATCGTGATGGGCCGCGATCATCTGGACTGCGGCTCGGTGGCCTCGCCCTTCCGCGAGACCGAGTCGATGAAGGACGGCAGCGACGCCATTGCCGACTGGCCTTTGCTGAATGCCTTGCTCAACACGGCGAGCGGCGCGTCATGGGTTTCGATTCACAATGGCGGCGGCGTGGGCATTGGATATTCCCAGCACGCCGGACAAGTGACCGTGGCTGACGGCAGCGACGCGATGGCCAAGCGCATCGAGCGCGTGCTGACCAACGATCCCGGAATCGGCGTGGCCCGGCATGTCGACGCGGGATACGACGAAGCCAAGATCTTCGCGAAAGAGAAGGGAATCAAGGTGCCGATGGCGGAGTAGCGGCGGGCACCTGGAATCTATCTTGCTCGGTCAACATCCTTGACATTTGCGTCATGAAAAACAAGTCCCGCATTGCGGGACGGCGACAGGATAGCCCAGCGCTTCAGCGCTGGGTAGGCTACGATTTTGTGTTTGAGCCCCTTCTAGGGGCGACAGAGCAGCGTACGCACGAATTCGACGGACCGCTGCCGTTTACATAATCCATGGGTCTTGTCATCCCGAGCAAGGACTTTCGTCTGACGCTGAGGGATCTGCGGTTCGCAACCAAACGGAGAACCTTGCATTCTGATACTCAGCATTCTGCTACTTTTCTCAGCCACGCTTCGCAACTCCTGACTCTACGCGACGATTCATTCGCCGCCGGCCCGCGTCGCGGCGCTCAAATGCGCGAGCTGGGCCTCGTCGCCGATGGCGCAGTGCTCATCTCTGGCGGAAAGATCGTCGCCGTCGGCACGACCGATGAGATCGCCAAACACGAACTCGCCAGCAAAGCCGAAGAGATCGATTGTCGCGGCAAAGTCCTGCTGCCGGGCTTTGTCGACTCCCACACCCATCCCGTATTTACCACACCGCGCCTGATCGACTTCGAGAAGCGCATCGCCGGCGCCAGCTATGAACAGATTGCCGAGGGCGGGGGCGGCATTCGGGCCAGCCTGCGCGGAGTCCGCGAAGCATCGAAAGAACAGCTGGCCTCCCACATTGTCAGAGCACTGGACGAAATGGCCGCGCAGGGCACCACCACCGTGGAAGCCAAGTCGGGCTACGGTCTGAGCTTCGAGGCGGAGATGAAGTCGCTGGAGGCGATTCGCGAGGCATCGCACCAGTGGGCTGGAGCCGTGGTGCCGACGCTATTGGGAGCGCACGTGATCGCCCCCGAACATCGCGACCATCCGGAAGAGTATGTGCGCATCATTTGCGAAGAAATGATTCCGGCGGTGGCCACGGCCGTCCCTAGCGAAAAGCAGATCCCTCGCCGATTAAAGTCGGCTCGTGATGACAACTCAGATAGGGTACAGCGCGGCACACCTAAAAGCGTGCCCCGTCAAAACCCCGCCCGGCTGGCCGAATTTGTCGACGTGTTCTGCGAGCGCGGCGCATTCAACCTGGAGCAGTCTCGGCAGATCCTGCGTGCTGCTGTCGAGCACAATCTGGGAGTGCGCGCGCACGTGTGCCAACTCACGCCGGCTAAACTGGAAAAGTTGTTGGAGTTTCATCCCGCATCGTTCGATCACATGGATCACGTCAGCGACGAAGATGTTGCGCTGCTGGCCAAACTCGATACCGTTGCGACCCTGCTGCCGGCGGCGAACTACTTTCTCGGCTTGGAAAGCTTTCCTCCCGCGCGTAAGCTGATCGACTCCGGCGTCGCCGTTGCTTTGGCCACCGACTACAACCCCGGCACCGCCCCCACCCCATCCATGCCGTTCGTCCTCTCCGTCGCCTGCACGCATATGAAGATGTTGCCGGCCGAGGCGATTGTGGCCGCTACTTACAACGGCGCGTGTGCTCTACGATTGCAAGGCCGAAAGGGAAGTATCGAGGCGGGCAAAGACGCCGACCTTGCTATCTTCGACGCGGACGATTATCGCGAACTGGCGTACTGGTTTGGAGTGAACCGGTGCAGCGCGACCTGGTTGAACGGCATCCCACGCAGCAACCGGCGAGAAATAGGTTAGTCGGAACTGTGCTTACGAGCAGCGCAAGAACCTTCGCCGTTGTTACAGTCAGCTAGTCCGAAAATGGACACCTGCCCACTTCCGGGCAGTGAGCAGGCAAAGATTCTTCACAATCTTCGCGCCCGGCTTACACATTCCAACCCTAATCGTCTAACATACTTTTAACAATTGACGGAACCATGGGTAGGTTCCGCGCGTACTTCCCTTCATTGGTTACTGGGTATCTTTCCGATTTCTGAATTTCTAGAGAGTGTGACATGAAAAGAATCCTGCTTGTTGTCATGGCTGGCCTTCTTGCCTGCTGTACAGCGGTTGCGCAACGCCTGCCCGGCGGCGCGTCTCCCGATCACTATTCGCTCGCCGTCACCATCAACTTCTCCAACAACACCTTCGATGGCGACGAGACCATCGATCTCAAACTCACCCAGCCCAGCAACACCATTACGCTGAACGCGCTGGAAATCGATTTCCACCAGGTTACCGTGACCGCTGGTGGACAGACGCAGACGGCCAAGGTCTCGACGGACGAAAAGAACGAGATGGCAACCTTCACCGTGGACAAGCAGCTTCCCGCCGGTCCGGCAACGATTCACATCACCTACACCGGGCAACTGAACGACAAGCTGCGCGGCTTCTATCTGAGCACCTACAAGGGCCGCAAGTACGAAGTGTCGCAGATGGAATCGACCGACGCGCGCGTGGCCTTCCCTTGTTTCGACGAGCCCGCCTACAAAGCCACCTTCGACCTTACCGCCATCGTCGACAAGGGCGACACCGCCATCTCTAACGGCGAGATCGTCTCCGACACACCCGGTCCCGGCGACAAGCACACTATCAAGTTTTCTACTTCGCCGAAGATGTCGAGCTATCTGGTAGCGCTCACGGTGGGCGATTGGAAGTGCGTTTCCGATCATACGGACGGCGTGAAGGTCAGCGTATGTACCGTGCCGGGTAAGGAAAACCTGACCCAGTTCCCGCTGGCAGCGTCGAAGGCTTTCCTGCATTACTACGACAGCTATTACGGCATCAAGTATCCGCTGCCTAAGTTGGACAACATCGCGGTGCCGGATTTCCAGGCGGGCGCCATGGAGAATTGGGGCGCCATCATCTATCGCGAGAGCGCGCTGCTGATTGACCCGAAGACGGCTTCGGTCGACGCGAAGAAGGGCGTGGCCGAGACCATCGCTCACGAGATGGCGCACCAGTGGTTCGGCGATCTGGTCACCATGGCGTGGTGGGACGACATCTGGCTCAACGAAGGTTTTGCCACCTGGATGACCGCGCATCCCATCGAGCAGTGGAAGCCCGATTGGATGGAGAGCCAGGATGTAGTGGAGAACACCGACCGGGCGCTGGGCGGCGACTCGGTAAAGAACACGCGTCCCATTCATCAAGCCGCCGAAACTCGCGCCGAAATCGAGCAACTGTTTGACGGGATCGCCTACGGTAAGTCGGCCGCCGTGCTGTATATGCTCGAGTCGTACGTCGGGCCCGAAACGTTCCGCGCCGGCGTCAACCTGTATCTGAAAGAACACGCCTACGGCAATGCGACCGCAGCCGATTTCTGGGGCGCGATGGCGCGGGCCTCGAAGAAGCCCATCGACCAGATCATGCCCACCTTCGTTTTGCAGCCGGGCGCGCCTTATGTCGGCGTCGAGGCCAAGTGCGAAGGCGGCAACACCACCCTCAACCTTTCGCAGAAGCGCTTTTTCGATACTCCGGCCGCCTTCAACGCGCCTGACGAACAGATCTGGCAGATCCCGGTTTGCGCTAAAGGTCTCAACCAAAACTCGGCAGGCAAGCAGGAATGCTTCCTGCTGACCAAGCGGGAGCAGCAGTTCAGCTTGAAGGGCTGTTCCAAGCTGGTGTTCCCCGACTCCAATGCGCTGGGCTACTATCGTTTCGACTACGACAGCGCGGCTATGCGGCAACTGGGTAACTCTGTGGAAACCGTGCTGACCCCGGACGAACGCATTGCGCTGATCGGCAACGAGTGGGCACTGATGCGTATCGGTAAGCACAGTGTAGGCGACTACCTTGCACTTGCCGCTCAACTGAAGAACACGCCCGGTTCCACTTTACTGGCTGCCTTCGGCAAACACCTGCAAGTGATCAACGATTATCTGGTGACCGACGCCGACCGGCCCGCGTTCCAGGCTTGGTTGCGCACCCAATTCTCACCCGTACTCCAGCAACTGGGCTACAGCGGGCGTCCGAACGACACGCCGGAGGACAAGCAGAAACGCGCCTACCTGTTCGAAGGACTGGGCAACGTGGGCGACGATCCGGAGTCATCCAGCAGGCGCGGGTGATGATCGAGCAATACATGAAGGACCCGAGCTCGGTCGACGGAACTCTGGCTCACGCGGTTATCGCGGTGGCGGCGCATCACGGCGACGCCGCTCTCTACGATCAATTCCAGGAGGAGATGAAGAAAGCGAAATCTCCGGAGCAGTATTACGGATACTTCTACGGGCTTTCGCGAATTCCCTGAGCCGCAACTGACCAAGCAAACCCTGGAGTCGACGCTGACTCCGGCCGTGCGCGGTCAGGATCTTTACATCCTTCTTCCCATGCTCAACAATCCCGCCAGCCAGACCCAGACGTGGGACTTCATGCGAACCAACTTTGGCGATCTGATGAAGAAGACCGGCGGTGGACTGGGCGGCGTGGGAGTTTTCCTCTACGGTGCGCAGAGTTTCTGCAGCACCGCAGAAGGCGGATGAGGTGAAGCAGTTCTTCCAGCAGCATCCCTTCCCCGGCACCGAGCGCAACCAGAAGGAAGCGATCGAGTCGATCAACGGCTGCGTCGCATTTGCGCGACCAGCAGCAGGGCAACCTGTCGGCCTGGTTGAAGCAGCAGAATGGACCCAGCAACGCCTCCACCGGCGGTGCGACTGGAACGCCGGCGACCGTGCGCTAGTCGCCTCGGCGATTCATATAAAGGGCGTCCTTCGCGGGCGCCCTCTTTTTGTTGCGACCGGCTGAGTCGCAACCACGGGCTGAGCTGACGGGAATGTTCTGTTCGATGCGACGAAGCCGCAGGTCCAGTTCGTCCGACTTCTCGCGGATCCAGTCGGCATCGGGTCCGTCTTCGGGCATCCGGCATGGCCTCGGTCGCGCAGCCTCGGGATCGGGCGGCAATTCAACTTGCTGCGCCGACTCCATGGCGGAAAGTTTCGAGTCGATGGCACGCAGTTCCTCGGCCAGCGTCGCCACATACACCGCATCGCGCGCGTGTTTGGCGGTCATCAGCTTCGCCTCCACAATGGCAGGGCGAAACAGATAGGTCGCCAAGAAAGCTCGAGAGCTTGTTTTCGTGCTTGTCATCGGTTACCTGATTTCTGCTAGCTTGCAACCTAACGCTAGGTGGAAGCGCCAGCCTTTAGGCCCGCAAGTGCGCTACCTCCTTAAGAAGCGGCTTTACAGTTTGCTGAAAAACTCTTGGCAACGCTTTGTCCGGGTAGAGCGACGCTTCAGCGTCGCGTCTAAGTCACCTACTTATGATGTCCGGAGCCGGCTTGAGCCGACGGCACTCAGTAATCTCCGAGTTTTTCAGCAAACTATTTCGCCCCAGCCAGGCCGCGCCTTTGGAACAGATCCACACCGGAGGAACGCCGTACGAAATTTTCAGCAGCCCCACTCGGCTTCGCCAGGCTTGGCGAAATATTTTCGCGAATCGTCTGCCATGCGAGCATTGGTTTCCAGTTCCAGAATGGCTAACCGTGCGGCGGCAACCATGCGATTGCGTTCGTCAGGCGGAACCGAGTTCCAAACTTCCGGCTGCGCTACGGTTGCGCTCTCGCTTTCGGTCGACAAAGCTTCCTGATAGTGATGGAACAGCCGGGCGAACTGCTGAACGAAAACTTCCTGGGTCGACATAGTCTCCTTCGGGCGCCTTCCGCGTTTCCGGCGCACAACCCATTGGACGATATCCGGCATAAACCTTGAATAAATCGTTTGTAAGGAATTCGTAAAAGGTTCAGCCGGCCGGCTCGCGGAAGGAAGCAGAAAATAATCACTGCAAGATGACAGCGGCTCTGCTATTGTCTTGCTGCTCTCGTCTGAGCGTTGCGAAGAGACGGCCAGCTTCGCGGCGTAACCTTCATCTGCTGCCCGCTCCCCCAGGACCAGGTGTTCCATGACGCACCATGTGTCGTTTCTGCTGCTTCTCTGGTTCGCGCTTTGTCCCCTCAAGATCGTGCTGGCTGACGATACGAAAGCGGCCGCGAATCCCGCCCTCGCCGCCGCCGATCAGCTCTACGCGACTGGCAAGTTCGCCGAGGCAGCCGACAGCTATCAGGCGATTCTGAAAACCGATCCCAAGCTGATTGCCGCCCAGGTCGGGCTGGTTCGCTCGCTGCTGCGTGAGCAGAAAATCGACGAGGCGCAAGCCGAGATCACCAGCGCACTGGCGGCTGAGCCGAACTCCGCGCCCTTGCAGACAACCATGGGCGATGTCGACTTTCGCCGGGCGCAGATGCAGGAGGCTGAGCTGGCTTATCGCAAGGCTTTGCAAATCGATCCCAAGCAGGTGCGGGCCTACCTTGGATTAGCCAGGCTGTATCGCGTGTACTCGCTCTACCGACACGCTTACGATGAGCTACAGCGCGCCCACGAGTTGGCTCCCGACAATCCCGAGGTGCAGCGCGCGTGGTTCAATCAGCTTCCCCGCAAGGAACGGATTGCAGCCATCGAAAGCTACTTGGCTGGGCCGCATCCCGATAATCCGGAAGAAACAGCATCGTTGCAGCGCTATCTGGATTTCCTGAAAGCCATGGCAGACAAGCCGGTACACGGCTGCCGGCTGGTGACCAAGGTGGAACAAACCGACACCAAGCTGGAGGCCATGCGAAGAGATCCGCAACATATTTACGGCTACGGCCTGATTGTGAAACTGAACGGCCGCGATGCCCGGCTGCAGCTGGATACCGGCGCCAGTGGCATCGTCATCGGCCGCAAGTTCGCGGAGAAGGCCGGGCTCACGCGCATTTCCGAAGAGCGGTATCTGGGCATCGGCGACAAAGGCCTGCAGAGCGGATACGCGGCCCTGGCCGACCACATCCGGGTCGGCGAGCTGGAGTTTGAGAACTGCATCGTCCACGTCAGCGAGCGGGCGTCGGTCACCAACGAAGACGGCCTGGTGGGCGCCGATGTCTTCGCTTCCTACTTGATCGACATCGATATTCCCGATGGCAAGCTGCGCTTGTCGCCGCTTCCCAAGCGGCCTGCGGAGCCGGAAACTGTTCCCACTCTCAAGACCGAAGAAGATCAGCCCGCGAGTGCGGAAGAAAAGTCCGAATCCGAAACGGAAGAGAAAACAGAAGCTTCTTCCGCCCCCAAAACTCCGGCCGCTCCGGCCGCGCGCCGGCTCCCCATGGACCGCTACGTCGCTCCGGAGATGGCCAAGTGGACGCCCGTGTTCCGCTTTGGCCACGCGATTCTCATGCCCACCCACGTCAATGATTCGCCGTCGATGCTGTTCATGATCGATACCGGCGCCAACGTTAACGTGCTTTCCGAGCGCGCCGCAAAACAGGTGACCAAGACCAGCACCGATCCTTATTCGCACGTGAAAGGGCTCAGCGGAGATGTCGGGAATGTGTATCGCGCCAGCACCGCGACCCTGGTTTTCGGTCATCTGGCACAGAAAAATCAGAACATGGTGACCTTCGACCTATCGAACATCAGTCGTCATTTGGGCACCGAGGTTTCCGGCCTGCTGGGTTTTGATTTGCTGCACATGCTGCAGGTCAAGATTGACTATCGCGACGGACTGGTGGATTTCGCCTACGATCCCAGCCGCTGGCATTGACCGCCCAAAGGAAACTTTCGCGGCTCGTACCGCCCACGCCGATCTAGGGAAACTCTGCTTTAAGGGTGTGCTTTGAAGGGAACGGCCTTCAGAGACTGTGTCGCAACCGGTAAATGATTTTCGTGGTGGAACAAATGACTCGAATAACCGATCAAAGTAGCCGCAAAGCGGCGAGATGAAGTTAGGCGGGGGCGTCAGCCCCCGCACAAGTGGAAAATTCTGCCCAGCCGCAGAGCGGCGACACCACTCGCGACCCAGTCTCTTTAGGCCGTCCGTAACCTGCCGCAAAATCACTCCGGCTTCACAGTTTGCTGAAAAACTCAGCCCAAGTTGATTTTGAAGGGGCGTAGCTTTAGCTACGCCGTGGTAAGTCCTTTATTTTTGTCATCCCGAAGCCGGCTTCAGCCGGTGAGGGATCCGCTTTCGAGTTTTTCAGCAAACTGTTCGGCCGCTGAGGGACTTCGCTATGATTTAGTCAGAACTTCCCTAGATCAGCGACAGCGCGTCCACATCGACCACGATGTTATTGCGCGGCAGTTTTTGTGCGGCAGCGTGCTCCAGCATGGCGCGCAGCACGCCGTTCATGCGCTCGCGGCTGGCCGACTTCAGCAGGAAGTGATAGCGATACTCGGTCTTGAGGCGGACAATCGCGGCGGCCGCCGGTCCCATCACCCGCACTCCCTCCAGCCGGGTGGATGCGAACCACTTGCCCAGAATTCCCGACCAGGCCAGCGCTTCTTCCAGCTTGTGGCTGCGCACCAGCACGTTGCTCACCGCGTTGAACGGCGGGTAATGCATCCAGCTGCGGAAGCGGATTTCCTTCTCGTAGAAGCCGCGATAATCGTGCGCGGCAGCAAACTGGATAGCGTAATGATCGGGGAAAAAAGTCTGCAGCACGACTTTGCCCGGCGTGTCGCCGCGGCCAGCGCGTCCCGCCACCTGGGTAAGCAGCTGAAAAGTCCGCTCGGCAGCACGAAAGTCGGGAAAGCTGAGCGCGGCATCGGAGCCGACCACGCCTACCAGCGTGACGTTGGCCACATCATGCCCCTTGGCGATCATCTGCGTGCCCACCAGCAGATCGATCTCGCCCGCCTGCAGCGCCATCAGCCTGCGCTCGAAGTCCTCGCGGCTGTGCACCGTGTCGCGGTCCAGCCGCGCGATGCGCGCCTGGGGAAACAATCCATGCAGGATGTGCTCCAGCTTCTCCGATCCGGCGCCGAGATACTGCACGAATTCGCTGCCGCATTTCGGGCAAGTCTTGGGCGCGGGCCGGGTGAATCCGCAGTAATGACAGACCAGGCGATGCTCGCGCTTGTGGTAGGTCATGGAGATGGCGCAGTTCTTGCACTGCACCGACTCGCCGCACTCGCGGCAGAGCACGAAGGCGGAATAGCCCCGCCGGTTCAGCAGCACCATCACCTGTTCGTGGCGCGAGAGCCGGTCGCCGATTTCCTCCACCAGTTTGCGCGAGAGGACTTCATCTTTCTTGGTGCGATGAAATTCCTCGCGCATATCGAGGAGTTCCACTTCCGGCAGCGGCCGTTTCTCGATCCGTTCGGGCAATTCCAGCAGCTTGTATTTCCCCTGTACCGCGTTGTAGTACGTCTCTAAGGACGGCGTGGCTGAACCCAGCACGACTGCGGCGTGGCACATCTTGGCCCGCATCACGGCCACATCGCGCGCGTGATAGCGCGGCATTTCCTCCTGCTTGTAGGAGTGGTCGTGCTCTTCATCTACCACAATGAGGGACAAGTTCTCCACCGGCGCAAAGATAGCCGACCGCGTGCCTACCACGATGTGAGATATCCCACTGCGTATACGTTTCCATTGCTCCGCCCGCTCGTCGTCGCTGAGCGCGGAGTGCAGAATCGCGACCTCATCGCCGAAGATCTGGTGCAGGTCGGCAGCCATCGCGGGGGTAAGACCGATCTCGGGAACCAGCAGAATGGCGGAACGGCCTTTCGCTAATACGGCCTGCATCGCCGATAGATACACCGCGGTTTTGCCGGAGCCGGTGACGCCATGCAGCAGCATAGGCAGGAATTCGCCCTTCTCAGCAGCCGCGGTGATGCTGTCGAGGGCAGCGCGCTGGGCGGGAGTAAAAAGGAATTCCAGCTTGCGCGGCTTCATCCCGGACATGTGAAATTCAGCCGCCTGCCGACTTAGCTCGACGATGCCGCGACGCACCAGGGTTTGTAACGTGGTGCGCGGCACGGCCAACTCACGCAAAGCCTCGACCGGCGCGCGCTGGCCTTCCTGGGCACGCAAATAAGCCACGATGGTCTGCTGGTTGGCATTCAGCTTGCCCTCGACCTGTTTCAGCGTCGCGATCTGCACGGTGCGGCTGGCGTCGCGCACGTCGCTCAAATCCTCGCGCGCAATCCACTTCTTGCGCAGCAGCGTTTGCAGCACCGCACGCGATGCGCCCGAGGCCGAACGCAGGGTCGCCTCGCGAACAATCTCACCGCCGGTCAGCCGATTGAGCGCAGCGTACTCCAGCATCTGATGTTCCGGCTCCTGGCGCGAGCGCAACGACGAGCCGATGGTAGAGGCCGCATGCAGCGCCTCGATGCCCTTGTCGGTGATGCGATAGCCGATGACCCGGCGGAACTCGGCCGAGAGCGGCAGCATGCTGCGAAAGACTTCGCCCACCGGAGCGATGTAGTACTGCGCAATCCAGCGGCCCAGCTGCATCAGTTCCGCCGTCAAGACGGGGGTGGAATCGAGCACCTGGCTCAGGCGACGAGTGGTGAATTCAGGCTTGCGATCGTGCAACTCGGTGACAATGCCGCAGAGCCGCTGCTCGCGAAAGGGCACAATGACCCGGCCGCCGATGCAAGGCTCGGGCGAGTTCTCGGGAATGCGATAGGTAAAAGTGGCGTCGAGCGGAACCGGCACGGCCACATCGCAAAATTGAGGCATCGCGAGCTAACTGCCCTCGGGCGCGCGTTGCGGCATGGGCAGATCGAGATAGCGCATCACCATCTGCAGATCTTTCCAGGTCTCTTTTTTCTGCCGGGGATCGCGCAGCAGAAATGCCGGATGATAGGTCACGGCCAGCTTGCATTCGAAGGGCTCGCCCATATCGGTGAGCGCGCGGGGGGGCGAGAAATCGTAGAAGCGGCCGCGCATGGAAGCCATAGAATCATTGACCCCAAGCAGATTCTTGGCCGCCGTGGCGCCCAGCGCCACGATCACCTTGGGACGAATCACGTGAATCTGCCGCATGAGGAACGGCGAGCAGGTGTCGCACTCGTCGCGCTCGGGCGTGCGATTGCCCGGCGGTCGGCACTTCACGATGTTGGCAATGTAAACCTGCTCGCGCTTCAGGCCCATCGCCGCAATCATGTTGTTCAGCAGTTGCCCGGCGCGTCCCACGAAGGGCAGTCCTTGGGCGTCTTCGTCCGCGCCCGGCCCTTCGCCAATGAACATTAGCTCGGCGTGCGGGTCCCCAGTACCGAAGACGATCTGCTTGCGTCCCAGCTTGGCCAGCTTGCAGCGCTGGCAGTTGGGGCCGATGTCGTCGAGAATTTCGCGCAGCAACGCATTGCGGTCGAGGACATCGTTGGCCGCTGCAAGCAAAGTGTCTTCGGCTACATCAATCACCGGCTGCACATCCTGCGCCGGTTCACGCACGTCGTCAGGTATTTTTCGATCGCCAACCTCCTGGAGATACAGCGGGCCGATGCCCAGTTCGCGATAGAACAGCAGGCGCTCGCGCAGTGCAGCTTTCATGTTGAGATCGAGAGTCATGTGGGGAGATTGTACATTTTCAGATCGGCGGGGCGGCATCTCGACTATGGAGACTCACCGCGCTCCGCAGAAAAGCAGATCCCTTGCCGGCTGAAGCCGGCTCGTGATGACAAACAACCAATGCAGCGCCGTAACCGAGGTCTCCTAATCCCGAAACCGGTACTTCACCAGATCCCACAGCGCCACCACGCCGTCGCTCCAGCTGATCTTCTTGCCTTCGGCGTAAGTGCGCCCGTGGTAGACGATGGGCACTTCGTAAATCCGCACCCCCAGCTTCGCCAGCTTCACCGTCATCTCGGTTTCCACGCTGAAGCGGTCCGAGCTCAGATGCAGTTGTACCAGCAGATCGCGGCGAAACACTTTGTAGCACGCGGTGACGTCGTGAATGCTGATCCCGGTCAGCAGATTGCAAACGATGGAGAAGATGCGATTCATCACGTAGCGTCCGAAGCGCGGTACGCGATGCGGCCCGTTGTGAAAGCGATTGCCGAAGACCGCGTCGGCGTGGCCTTCCAGGATGGGTGCGATCAGGATGGGATAATCGCGGGGATCGTACTCCAGATCGGCGTCCTGGATCAGCACCAGCTCGCCGGTCGCCTGCTCCAGTCCAGTGCGCACGCCCGCGCCTTTGCCGCGGTTCTTCTCGTGCAACACCAGCCTCACCGTGTTAGCGCCATTGCCGCCCAGCAGATTCTGCAAGTCGGCGTCACGCAGAAACTCGCGCGTGCCGTCGGTGGAGCAGTCGTCGATGATGATGAGCTCTTTGTGCAGGCTGAGCGGCTGCCGCGCCACCTGCCGCAGCAGCTTCATCACCGTCCGCCGCTCGTTGTAGACCGGGATGATGACCGACAAGGTATGAAACTGCGGCAACGCGTCGTCCGGCTCGAGTTGGGCGAGTTCGCTCTCGGCGCCATCGGATACGGCCGTGCGGGGTCGGGCTTCGGAGAACAAATAAACTCCCAGGATCAATAATTCCGGATCGATTGGGTGCCGGTAACGCGGCTGCGGGAAGCAGATATAGTAAATCAGCGGATAGAAAACCACGAGGCTGGCAAAAAGAAATACCCCGTGCACCCGCCGTTTGAGGGCCAGCAGCAAGCCCCACAGCGCAATTACCGACGAGCCCAGGAACAACAGGTCCTTAGTCTCGGCCAGGCCCTCGATCTTTGACAGCCGCGGCAACCCGTTCCAGAAGTAAATCACGCGCCGCAAGCTGATCACCACAAACTTGCGAGGATGTTCTGCGATCCACTGCTTGGCTTTCCGGCCCTGCTCGGCGCAGAACGCGATTTCGCCCATCTGCTTGTACTCCGCCAGCAGCGCGTCGTTCTGGCTGGGATGATAGATCAGAACGTAGGGACCCTCGGCTAGCGGATTGTTGCCGATGCGCAACTCATTGCCGAAATTGTCGCGGATAAAAACGAACTGCCCCATCGCCCGGTAATTGCGCACCAGCCAGGGCATGATGGTCATCCAGAAGATAACCGCGCTCAGCAGAACGGGCACGATGTATCGTTTGCCCCGGCGATGCAGTTGGTAAGCCAGCCAGCATCCCGCGAAGGGCAGAAACGTCAGCGCCGCCGGATTGGTAAGCGCCGCGACGCCCCATAGCACTCCGTAGCCCAGCCACGACGACGCCCGCTCGTCGCCCTCCATCTCCACCGTCAGCATGAACAGCAGGCTCAGCAGAAAGGTCGACAGGCTGGTCTCCCAGATCCAGCGCACCGCCCAATAAATCGTGTAGGGCAGCAACGCCCAGATCCAGCCCGACCAGATGGCAACTTTCTCGCTGAAGAGGCGCAGCGCGGTGCGGTAGATCGTCCAACACGTCAGCGCCGCAAACAGGCTGTTGAACGTCAGCAGCGCGAACGCCGACGCCCTCGAATAGCTGCCGAAGACGCGAAACGCCAGCGACACGATCCAGGGATAGACCGGAGGAGTCCAGGCCGACGGTCCGGTGTTGCCGCCGAACGGCGAGCTGAATCCCATGCCATGGGCCAGCGAATAGGCGATGCGTCCGATCTCCCAGCCAAAGGCGAAGTTGTTTTCGTTGGTGCGAATGCGATAGGTGTGCGCCACCGCGATCCACACGACGCGCACCGCAAAGGCAATCAGCACCATCCAGGCCGGTGACCGCAGGATAGATTGCCAACGGAATGCAACCTCGGTTGGGCTGGAGCTTGGCGTGGGGTGCGCCGCTGAGGTCGGCAAGGGCATTGAGGACTACGCGATTGTAAAGCCGCCGGCGGTTAGCTGTCAGCCATCAGCCGTCAGCCATCAGCTCTCAGCTATTCGACGGCAGCCTTTTGATTCCCCATGTTGTCATCCCGACCAAGGGTTTTCAGCGTGCGCTGAAAATCTCGGCGAGGGCTGATGGCGAGGGCTGATATTGAAGGGGCGTAGCTTTAGCTACGCCGTATAGGCCCTTAAGTTTTGTCATCCCGAACCGACTTTAGTCGGTGAGGGATCTGCGGTTCGTCCATCGACTCGCGTCACGAAACCCAGATCCCTCGGCTGCGCTCAGGATGACAAAACAAAACACCTGGATGACAGACGGCGCTTAGGTGACAAATAACCGAATCACCACTATTTCTGCAGCACCGTCAACTCCGCCAGCACCTCTTCGCTGTGCTTGTTGGGATCCACGTCCATGTACTCCTTCACAATCTTGCCCTGGGGATCGATCAGGAAGGTGTGGCGGGCGGCCAGCTTCATCACCCCGTAGTTCTTCAGCGAGCCGTACTCCTCGGTAACCTTGTCGTCGGGATCGGCCAGCAGCTTGAAGGTCAGGCCTTCTTTGGTGCAGAACTCCTGATGCGACTTCGTGTCCTGCACGCTGACGCCGAGGACGACGGCATTCTTGGCGTCATACTGCGCCTGATCGCGCTGGAAGTTGTGCGCCTCGATGGTGCAGCCGCTGGTCATGTCCTTGGGATAGAAGTACAGCACCACCCACTTGCCGCGATACTGCGACAGCGTGACCGGCGTGCCTGCCTGCGAGTTCAGGGTGAAGTCGGGCGCGGTGGTGCCGACCGCAGGAACGGCAGCGGCCCGCAACAGGCGCGGCGCAATCAGCGCCACGGCGACGATCAGAAACAGAATTGCAAGATATTTGCGCATAAATTCCTTTCCTTACCGCCAGGCCGTTGGATGTCGTGGCCGGGCGGAAGAACCGCCAGCTGCGACAGGCCGCCCACTTCTCTGCGCCCGAGATCGGTCCCGTTCGCGGTCCAATGCCCGTTGCTGGCGCTCGCGAGCTAACTCCTAAGGAAGCTCTGATTAAGTCTTACTTGTTTTGAAGGGGACGGCCTTCAGGCCGTCCGTTAAGTACCCGGCAAATCATCCGGCTTTAAGCCACTGCGGGGACCTCGCTTTCACTTGATCACAGTTTCTCTAATGGTCAACTATAGGCCATCCCAGGCCAGTTCCGGGAAGCGTCGACACAACTTGTTGACAAGAGGCAAACCGGCGAGAACCGCCAGCCCCGATTGGGCCAGAAACACAAAACCCAGCCGACGGGCTGGGGCGGAAGATACAGGGATGTTCTTTCCTTAACTTGATTCTACTTCCAGTATAGCACACCCGGAGGTGCATTGGCCACGAGTTTGGAAGTTTATATCTGGTTTGGAATGAATGGATTACAGCTAACTGTTGCATTTCTCACAGTTGACATGTAAGATAGTGCTCCCCAATCTATGACAGTAGTACAGCGACGATCAATATCTCGGATTCAATTTGGGAATTTGATCACCAAGTCGTGCGAAAACCCGAGCGATCAATTGAATCGACAGCTCGTGCCCCAGGTTCGCGTCCATCGTTTGGATGCTAACCTGGGCGGACTTCAGTCCCGCGCGTCCCGAACATCTTCGAATCACGATCCACGGAATCTATACGATGCGAGCCGCGACTGCGCGGAATCCCAGGTTAGCCCAACAGAAGGGCGAACCTGGGGCACAAGGCTGATAAGTGACAACCCGCCCCCGCACCCGCTACGATTAAAGCTTCGCATTCATCGCAGGAGGCAATCGTAATCATGGCTACGATGGAACAGAAGGCACCGAGCATCCGCAGCGGCGGCAAGCCGAAAACCTATAAGAATTTTATCGGCGGCGAGTGGGTGGAGAGCCGCACCGGCCGCACCTTCGAGAACCTGAATCCGGCCGACACCCGCGAGGTCGTCGGCGTCTTCCAGAAATCCGACAAGCAGGATGTCGACCTGGCCATGGACGCCGCCAAACAGGCCTTCAAGAAGTGGCGTCTGGTTCCCGCGCCGCGCCGTGCCGAAATGCTGTACAAGGCGTCGGAGATCCTGATCGCGCGCAAAGAAGAGTATGCGCAGCAGATGACGCGCGAGATGGGCAAGGTGATTAAGGAGACGCGCGGCGACGTGCAGGAAGCCATCGATTGCGGCTACTACACCGCCGGCGAAGGCCGTCGCCTGTTCGGTCCGACCGTCCCGTCGGAGCTGCCCAACAAATTCGCCATGGCGATTCGCCAGCCGCTGGGCGTCTGCGCCATGATCACGCCGTGGAATTTTCCCATGGCGATTCCGTCGTGGAAGCTGTTCCCCGCGCTGGTCGCCGGCAACACCGCGGTGATCAAGCCGGCGCAGGACACGCCGCTGTCGACGCTCAACTTCGTGCAGGCGCTGGCCGACGGCGGAGTTCCCGCCGGCGTGGTCAACATCGTCACCGGCTTTGGCGGCGAGGTAGGCACGCCGATGGTCGAGCACTCCGCGGTGCGCGCGGTTTCGCTCACCGGATCGACCGCAGTCGGCCGCATCGTAGGACAGGAAGCGGCCAAGACCTTCAAGCATTGCTCGCTGGAATTGGGCGGCAAGAATCCCATGATCGTGCTCGACGACGCCAACCTGGAGCTGGCGCTGGAAGGCGCGCTGTGGGGCGCGTTCGGCACCACCGGACAGCGCTGCACCGCGACCAGCCGCATCATTGTGCAGAAAGGGGTGTACAAGAAGTTTGTCGACGAGTTGGTAGCGCGCGCCCAGAAGCTGAAAGTCGGCAACGGCCTGGATGAGAGCGTCGACATGGGTCCGGCGGTGAACTCGTCACAGATGGAGACCGACCTGAAGTACATCAAGATCGGCAAGGACGAAGGCGCGAAGATGTTGTGCGGCGGGCATCGCCTGGAAGGCGACGGCTACATCCACGGCTGGTTCGTCGCGCCCACGGTGTTCGCCGACGTCGATCCCAAGATGCGCATCGCGCAGGAAGAAATCTTTGGGCCGGTGGTGTCGATCATCCCCTGCGACGGATTGGAAAGCGCAATCGAGATTGCCAACGACATCGAGTACGGCTTGTCGTCGTCGATCTACACCAAGGACGTGAACAAGGCGTTCACCGCGATGCGCGATCTGTATGCCGGAATCACCTACATCAACGCTCCGACCATTGGCGCGGAAGTACATCTACCGTTTGGCGGCACGAAGGCCACGGGCAACGGCCATCGCGAGGGCGGAATTGGCGCCATCGATTTCTACACCGAGTGGAAGTCGGTATACGTGGATTATTCCGACACGTTACAACGCGCCCAGATCGACCGGCCGGAGTAACCATGCGAGCCCACCCTCTCGCCAAATGCGGGCGAGAAGGGTGGAGCACCCGCGGACTGGGAAGGCGATGCCCCCTGCTCGCCGCTCTGATCCCGTCCGGCCTTGCCGGACGACTCAGTTCAGCCCAGTACGGAGCCGCAGGCGGAGTCCTGGGTAAGCAGCTCTACAAACTCCCAGTCCCGGCAGGGACTGCCCCTAGCCAAAAACAAATCGCGCATCGTACTCCACTCCCGATTTCCGCAACAGAGTCACGAACTCCTGCTCGAAGCTCCACTTCCTGTGATGCTCCGTCTGGTTGGCGATGTAATCCATCACGGTTTGCCGTTGCGATTGACTCACGCTGAAGGCGCCGTATCCCTCTTGCCATTCGAACCGGTATCCCCGCTCATGCAGCCAGCGTGAACTGGTGCCCTTGAGTTCCTGGACCGCCTTCGCCAACGGTAGCACAAGCGGAACCGCGATTAGCAGATGGGCGTGATTTGCCGTGCCTCCAGCAGCGAGCAGCGTGATCTTATGGTCTCGCGCGACCACAGCGAGATAACGCCATAGCGCCTCGGGATCGTGAATCATGTTGGCGCGCTGTTTGGTGCTGAAAATACAGTGCACCAGGACCGAGGCGTGGGTATGAGACATAGTCTGACGGTAGCTTGAGGTTCGAGGCTTTGCGGTGATGACGAACACGCAAGCCTGTGCCGTCCCTGCCGGGACTGGGCGTGTTCAAGATCCAGCCTACCCAGGACTCCGCCTGCGGCTCCGTCCTGGGCTGAACTGAGTCGTCCCGCGTTGCGGGACGGGCGGGTCGCGGGCGATTAGCCTCGTCGCAGCGGCCACGTCCGAAAGCGGGTCGCGGGACGGAGCGTCGCAAGGAGCAACTACGTCGCGCGCCTCAGTCCGACGCGGAGATAGAGATTGTTCCGCCGCCGACGGCATCTGCCGCTCTCTGATTCATCTCTCCCCTACTTGCCGCCCTTCCGTTTGTCTTTCGGCTTCACCGCCGAGCGTAGCTGCATAAACTTGTTCAGCGTATCGAACCAGAACGGCGCGCCCAGTGACAACGCCAACGCGGTAATAGCCCAGCCGGCCACCGCTTCCAGCCAATAGAAACGGTTCTTCGGAGCCCAGGTCTGCCAGCCAAAGGGAAACGGCAACTGCTGTCCCAGCGCCGCGATATTGTCGGCCTGCGTTTTGAAGTCCGTATCGCTGTTGATCGGCTCCTTGTGGGTGGCGACATAATTTTCCGCCAGCTCTACCGTCGCCTGCCGCTCGACCGGATTGTTCCACAGGGTCTGCGCCAGCTTTATCGTGTCGACGTTCAGCCCCACGGCTACTACCACGCCGAGCATCAGCAGAATGACCTGAGCCCGGTTTTTGTACCAACTGGCGGCACGGTCCATGGAATCGTTGAACCAGCCTTCGACCTTCTGCTGAAATTCGGCAACATCTTTTTCGGTGGCCGCGACCAGGCTCAGCAGCGCCTGCCGGGTCGGACTCGCCGGCAGCTTGTCGATACCCTGACGCACGTCGTCGAGCCCGCGTGCCTTGGCCGGATCGGGCGGCGCGATGATATCGACCAGCGCGTTGGCAAAGGTCGGCGAAGGAATATAGGCCGGCAGATTCGGGGACATCTGCTTCATCATGGTAAACACCGACGGCAGATGCAGCGATGCCAGATCCAGCGTACGCGGGTCTGTGGCCGAGGAGGCCTGCGCCACGGTAGCGTCGTCCACCAGGGCGGGATTTTTGTATAGTCCGCGAATCAGCCCGTGCGCGTAAATCGCTTCTACGAAGCGCCGGCCATCGGCGATCTTGCTTTCGGAGAACAGGCTGTCGATGCCGCGCACCAGGTTCTTCGCCCGCAAGGAAAAGATGGACGCAATGCCCTCGTTGACCACCGAGCAGATGAGGCTGAGGAACAGGTAGACGAACGCTATTCCCGTGGCAACGTCAAGAATCGCAGAACTTGGCATAAGCCTCCTCGAGTCCGGATGCCGTCGCCAGAGCAGCGTCCAGAGGCGCGTCCGGAGCAGAGTTTTGCGAAATCTCGCGTGAGTATAGTCCGAACCTGCCAAAACACAAGCTGGTTTTCACTGAGCCGGTAGCTGGTTCATAATAGAAAGTCCCGGTAAATCGAAGGCCCGTAGTTCAAGGACATTCATTCATGGCTACCCAGGAAGTCTCCCGAGTGCTGGCTGCCAGTCGCATGGCCCACGTGCGCTATGCCATTCGCGATCTGGTCGTGGTCGCCGACGAAGTGGCGCGCGAAGGTCACCAGATCCTGTACCTCAACATCGGCGATCCCTGCAAATTCGATTTCCACACCCCGCCGCACATGATTGAAGCGGTGCTGAAGGCGATGGTCGACGGCCACAATGGCTACTGCGAATCGCTGGGCATCACGCCGGCGGTGGAAGCGATCCGCAATCAGGCCGAGCGCAATGGCTTTCGCGACATCCAAAGCATCTTCATCGGCTACGGCAGCGGCGAGGTGATCGACAGCTGCCTGACCGCGCTGCTCAATCCCGGCGACAATGTGCTGACCCCCAGTCCGGAGTATCCGCTGTACGGCGCGATCATGGCCAAGCTGGATTGTCCGGTGAACGCATACGATCTGGACGAGGCAAACGGCTGGGAGCCGGACGTGGCCGATATGGAGCGCAAAATCAATTCGCGCACCCGCGCCATTCTGCTGATCACGCCCAACAATCCCACCGGCGCGGTGTATTCCAAGCGGACGCTGGAAAAGATTCTGGAGCTGGCCCGCCGCTACGGCCTGATTATTTTTGCCGACGAGATTTATGACAAGCTGATCTTCGATCCCGCGGAGAAGCATGTTTCCATCGCCAGCCTGGCGACCGACGTTCCTATTGTCACCTTCAACGGATTGTCCAAAGCTTATCTAGTGCCGGGATGGCGCATTGGATGGGCAATCGCCACCGGCCCGCGCGAAGTGTTGCAGCCTTACATGGAAGCCGTTCACCGCTTGTTGCGTGCCCGCTTGTCGGCGCCGCATCCGTTCCAGCACGCCATCAAGCCCGCGCTGGAGGGCCCGCAAGATCATCTGGTCGAAGTTTTGCGCAAGCTGCGCAAGCGCGCCGAGCTTACCGTCGAGTGGGCCAAGCGCACGCCGCTGGTAAAGCTCGTTCCTCCCAAAGGCGCGTTCTATGCCTATCCCACGCTGGAGATCCCGGACGACGATCTGGTGTTTGTTACGGATCTGCTGAAGCAGAAACATGTGCTGGTGGTTAACGGATCGGGATTCGGCGAGAAGCCGGGGACGCGGCACATGCGCATTGTCTTCCTGCCGCCCGAGCCGGTGCTGGGCACAGCCTACGACAAGATGACGCAATTCATGAAAGAGCGCTACGCATAATCATGGTCGATATTCATTGCCACATTTTGCCGGGGATTGATGACGGTTCCAAATCGTGGGAGATGACTGCCGAGATGTGCCGCATGGCGGCCGAGGACGGCATCACCCACATTGTCGCCACGCCGCATAGCAACGATGTCTATACCTACAGCCGCGAGCGCTACACCGAAATGCTGGGGCAGTTGCACGATGCGGGCGATGGCAAGCTGGCCTTCAGCCTGGGTTGCGATTTTCATTTCTCCTACGACAACATTCAGGATGCGCTGGCCAACCCGCGGCGCTATACCATCGGCGACACGCAATATCTGCTCATCGAGTTCAGCGACTACGGTCTGCCGCCCAGCGTGCAGCAGGACGTGTTTGCTATCACCAGCCGCGGCATGGTGCCTATCATCACTCATCCGGAGCGCAATCAGCCGCTGCTGAAGAACCAGGAGTTCGTGCTGAAGCTGGTGGAGCTGGGCTGCCTGGTGCAGGTCACGGCCAACGCGGTGACCGGAGCCTGGGGCACGCGCTCGAAGAAGATGGCCGAGTGGCTGCTGAAGCGCGAGGCAGTTCACGTGATTGCCAGCGACGCGCATGATCCAGTGCACCGCCGGCCCATCATGTCGGAAGCTCGCAACGCGGTGACAGAGCTGGTGGGCGCCGAAGTTGCCGAAGCCCTGGTCACCCACAATCCGGAAGCGATCGTCGAGGGCAAGAGCCTGCCCTATCAGCCGACGTATCGATAACCGCCGCGGGTCACCCGTCCCGCCATGCGGGACGCCTCAATTCAGCCCTCCTCAACTCTCTGCCCTTCGTGTGACGGCAGGTCGCGCATCCCCCGCCACACCCGTCCCGCGAAGCGGACGACTCAGTTCAGCCCAGGACGAAGTCCTGGGTAGGCGTTGTAAGAAAAACCCCAGTCCCGGCAGGGACGACACAAGCTCACGTGAACTCCTCGGCTTCTTGTGACGGCAGGTCGCCCATCCCGCGACCCACCCGTCCCGCCATGCGGGACGACTCAGTTCAGCCCAGGACGAAGTCCTGGGTAGGCGTTGTAAGAAAAACCCCAGTCCCGGCAGGGACGACACAAGCTCACGTGAACTCCTCGGCTTCTTGTGATGGCAAGTCGCCCATCCCGCGACCCACCCGTCCCGCCATGCGGGACGACTCAGTTCAGCCCAGGACGGAGTCCTGGGTAGGCGTTGTAAGAGAAACCCAGTCCCGGCAGGGACGGCACATACTCACGTGTTGCTCGTCACCGAACGCGCCCGCGGCGATTGGGTAGCCTTGAGCTATGTCGCATACTCATGCTTCCGTCCTGGTGCATTGCGTTTTCAGCACCAAACAACGCGCCAACCTGATTCGTGATCCCGACGCGCTCTGGAGATATCTCGCGGCGCTCGCCCAGGACAACCAGATCACACTATTTGCGGCCGGCGGCACCTCGAACCACGTTCACCTTCTGCTGGCGGTTCCTCCCGTGCTTCCGTTGGCAAAAGCGGTGCAGGAATTGAAAGGCAGCAGTTCGCGTTGGTTGCATGAGCACGGACACTCCTTCGCGTGGCAGGAAGGTTATGGAGCTTTCAGCGTCAGCCAGTCGCAACGACAGACGGTGATCGATTACATCGCCAAGCAGGGCGAGCATCACCGGAAGTGGAGCTTCGAGCAGGAGTTCATGACGCTGTTACGAAAATCAGGTGTGGAGTACGATCCGCGATTCGTCTTCGGATAGCGCGGCCGTCCCTGCCGGGACTGGGTTTTATTTATGAGCCGACCCAGGACTCCGCCTGCGGCTCCGTCCTGGGCTGAACTGAGTCGTCCCGCATTCGCGGGACGGGGGTGAAGCGGGCGTTGGACGCTTGCCTTCGCCCGAAGGATCGCGAGGGAGAGAATTGCGCCGTCCCTGCCGGGATTGCGTTTGCGAACTAGCTTTGAAGGGGCATAGCTCTAGCCGCGCCGCAAAAGGCTATTTTGGTTTGTCATCACGAACCGGCTTTAAGCCGGAGAGGGATCTGCTTTCGTAGCTGTCGGGAATGTGCTCGGAGCGCGACTCTAGTGTCCGGTGCAGCGCATCTCGCCTACATCTTGCCCGTTGACCGAGACAATTCCGGTGCGAACCTTGGCGGCCGGAGCCGGCTCGCTGGGCTGTTCGGGATCGGCATGGGCGGATACGGGCAGGGAATTCGCCGGCTGGCGGCGGGCTTTCACCCGGCGCATCACACTCGCCTCCGCCGCCTGAATTCCTTTGCGGGCGAATTGCGCTCCGCTGCGTGCCGACTTCGCAGCTTGCTGTTCCGCATGACGAAACGAATCGATCAAGCCCATATCGACCTCCACTCTACTTGGGAAGATGCCGCTTGCACGAAATTAGAAGCCCTTGGGCCAAAGAAATCAAGTGCGAAGCTCACGCGGAGACGATTCAACGCAAATCCGTCTGGGCAAAAATCACTGCCGGATGCGGGGGTTGAAGGCCGAATACAGCAGGTCAGTGAGGAAGTTCACCAGCACGTAAGTCAGCCCGATCATTAAAATGCAGCCCTGCACCAGGTAATAATCGCGATTGGAAATTGCGGTGATGGTCAGGCGTCCGATGCCCGGCCAGGAAAAAATCGTTTCGGTGACGATGGCTCCGGCCAGCAGCGCTCCGAATTGCAAGCCAACCACGGTGAGGATGGGGATCATCGCATTGCGCAGCGCGTGCCGATAGACCACAGTCCGTTCCGGCAGGCCTTTGGCGCGCGCGGTGCGAATGTAGTCTTGCCCCAATTCTTCCAGCATCGACGTGCGCACCATGCGGGTGAGAATGGCCGCCAGCGCTCCTCCCATGGTGATGGCCGGCAGCACCAGGTGAGCCGGCGAGCCTGAGCCCGAAACCGGCAGCCATCCCAGCTCAATCGCGAAAAATAAAATCAGGATCGGCCCCAGCGCGAAGTTGGGGAACGACAAGCCCAGCAGCGACACGAAGCTGAGCAGGCGATCGTCCCAACGATTACGGCGCAACGCCGAGCGCACGCCGGCAGGAATCGACAGCCCCAGCGCCACGATCAGCGCGGCCAGCGTCAACTCCATAGTCTCCGGATACGCTTGCGCAATCACATGGCTCGACATTCTGATTCAAGCGCAGCGAGCGTCCCATGTCGCCGTGCAAAATCCCGCGCCAATAGTTCACGTACTGCTGCCCCAGCGGAACATCGAGGCCGTAAGCGTGGCGCGCCGCCGCCAGATCCGTGGCTGCCGCGCCTTCGCCCAGCATCTGCTGGATGGGATCGCCGGGCACCAGATGGATCATCAGGAAGACGACCGACACCACCAGCCACACCACCGGCAGCATGTAGAGCGCGCGAGTCAGCAGGTAGCGCAGCATCACTGGACCACGGGGGTTGTGCTGGGGGCTGGGAGCTGCGGTTGCGGCTGCGCAATCTCGATCTTCACGCTCTCCACGCGCAGGCCGTCCATGGTGGCAACCGTGTAGCGCCGGCCTTCGTACTCGAAATTGTCACCCACCTGCGGAATTCGTTGCAGTTGGGCCAGCATAAATCCGGCCAGGGTTTCGAAGCCTTCGTCACGAGGCAGCGGAATGTGGTATTGCGATTCCAGATCGCGAATGTTGATGGAAGCATCCAGCGTCATCGAAGCGGCGCCGGGCGACAGCGGCTGTTGGCCGACATCGAACTCGTCTTCAAGTTCGCCCACCAACTGCTCCAGCACATCTTCGACGGTGACCAGCCCTGCCGTCGAGCCGAATTCATCCACCACCACGGCCAGATGGCGGCGGCGCACTTTAAACTCGATCAGCAAATCCGGCAGCGGCTTAGTCTCGGGAACCACCAGCACCTCGCGCATGATGTGCCGCACCTCCAGTCCGCTGGGCCGGGTTACCGGACGTCCGGCTGCGGTGAAGTTTACCCGATAGCGCAACCAGCGCATCAGGTCCTTGGCATACAGCACGCCGATGATGTGCTCGGGGCCGCGCTGCACATCGTAAACCGGTACCCGCGAATGCTGCTCGTCGACCACCAGCTGCAAGGCTTCCTCGAGGGAAAGATTGCCGGGCAGCGAGAAGATGTCGCGCCGCGGCACCATGATCTCGCGCACCGAAATGTTTTCCAGATCGAGGGCGCGCAGAATCAATTCCTCCTGCGGCGGGCCCAGGATGCCTAGCTTGCGGCTGGCGGAGACGATCAGCTTCAACTCTTCCGGCGAGTGTACGCCGCCCTCGCGCACCTGACGCATTCCGAAAACTTTCAGCACCGTTCGGGTCGAGGCGGTCATGAACACCAGGAACGGCGAGGCCAGGGTCATGAAGAAATCCATCGGCCCGGCCACGGCCAGCGCCACCCGCTCAGTCCGCTGCAACGCAATCGACTTGGGAACGACTTCGCCCAGGATGACGACCAGGTAGGTCATCAGCACGAAGGCCAGCGCCACGGCGACCCCGTGCGCGTAGAGCCGCGAGTGTGGCAGCGGCAGAAACAACGGCTCCAGAATGTGAGCGATGGAAGCTTCGCCGATCCAGCCCAGGGCGAGGCTGGCCACCGTGACTCCGAACTGCACCGCGTTCAGAACCGTCTCGAGTTTCTGATGAAGCTTCTGGACGGTGCGCGCGCCGATGCGGTGCGCCGCGATCATCTGTTGCAGGCGGGTCTCGCGGACGCTGACCAGGGCGAATTCAGCGGCCACGAAGAAGGCGTTTGCCGCGACGAGCAAAACCACCACTACGATGCGCAGCACAACGAAAGTAACCATGAAGCAGAAATCTTACCATCGGCGCGGGGGTCAATCGCCAGGCCAGGATGGGAAAAGCCGAGTCGAGGAATTAGCGCAGCAGAAGAGCGCCCCTTCAGAACCACTCGGCAACCTGAAGCTAACTGCCGGTCACACACTTGCCCAATCTCGCCCCATCCGGCTTTCCTAAACCGAAAGCTACAGCGTATTCTAAAGCGGCCAGCCATCTACCTTGCAGCGCCTGCCTATTACAGCCTGGGAGTTGCGCGCCTGGCGAACGGAGCCGACGTACTTATGTGTATTCTTACCCTGAAGCGATTTTTGCCTGCAATCCTGTTTGCCGCCGTCATCGTGCCGAACGCTCTTGCTCAAACCGCGACGTATGGACCGCATCTGTGGGCGCCGCCGGTCGATCCCGCCGTGTTTGAGAAGCGGGTCAATGCGCAACTGGAGACCGCGCAGAAATGCGTTGACCAGATTCTGGCGGTGAAAGGCACGCGCACCATCGAGAACACGCTGCAGCCCTACGATCAGGCGGTCGAGGCGCTTGATACCGCCGGCAATGGCGCCGGACTATTGCAGAGCGTCGATCCCGAGGCTGCCATGCGCGATCGCGCCCAGGCCATGATTCAGAAGGTCAGCGCCGCGTCCACGCAATTCAGCTTGAACCAGGCGCTCTACAAAGCGGTCGCGGCCGTCGATATTTCGAAGGCCGACGCCGAGACCCGCTACTTCGTCACTCGCACTTTGCTTGAGTTCCGCCTGGCCGGCGTGGATCGCGACGATGCCACGCGCGCGAAAATCAAGACGCTCAACGATGAGATCACCAAGTACTCCACCGACTTCGAGCGCAATACGCAGGACTCGGTGTTGAAGGTGGTAGTGAAGAATCGCGCCGAGCTGGACGGACTGCCCGCCGACTTCATCGCCCGCCACACGCCGGCCGCCGACGGCAGCATCACCCTCACCAGCGAGCCGCCCGATGTCTATCCGGTGCTGAAGTTCGCCAAGAATGCCGAACTGCGCAAGCGCGTCTACCTGGCCTACACCAACCGGGCTTATCCGCAGAACATCAAGGTGCTTGCCGATCTGCTGGAGAAGCGCCAGGAGCTGGCCTCGTTGCTGGGCTACAAACATTGGGCCGACCTGAATGCCGCCGACAAGATGGCCGAGAACGGCAAGAACATCGGCAACTTCATCGATCAAATCGATGTGGTGTCGCGGCCCACCGCTACCCGCGAATACCAGATGCTGCTGGCGCTGGCCAAGAAGCAGGATCCCTCGCTTACCGCTATTCCGTTGTCGGACCGTTCCTATTACAACGAGCAATTGCGCCGGGCAGACTACGATTTCGATTCCCAATCGGCGCGGCCCTACTTTCCGTATGACCGGGTGCAGCAGGGAATTCTGGATGTCGCTTCCAAGTTGTTCCAGGTAACCTTCCGGCCCGCCAAAGATGCGCAGGTGTGGGACCCGTCGGTTACCGCGTGGGACGTCTTTGAAGGCGACCGCCAGCTCGGCCGCTTCTACCTCGATATGCATCCCCGCACCGGCAAGGACAAATGGTTCAGCTCGTTTCCCATCCTTGACGGCAAGCTGGGCCAGCAACTGCCCGAAGCCGCGCTGATCTGCAATTTCGCCGGCGGCAAGCCCGGCGATCCCGGCTTGATGGAATACACCGACGTGACTACGTTCTTTCACGAGTTCGGCCACCTGATGCACTGGATCTTCCAGGGTCAGCGGCAGTGGGCCGGATTTGGCGGCAATCTGGAAAGCGATTTTGTGGAAGCGCCGTCGCAAATGTTGGAAGAGTGGATGCACGATCCCAAAGTGCTGGCCACGTTTGCGCTGAACTATCAGACCAATCAGCCCATCCCGGCGGAGATGGTGCATCGCATGAATCGGGCCGACGCCTTCGGGCGGGGATTGTGGACGCGGGCTCAACTGCTATACACCACGGTCTCGTTCGATCTGCACAATGAAGCGCCCAGCACGGCTAGCATCGACAGCGCATTTCCCGACAACACCAAGCGCTTCCTGCCGTATCAACTGGTGGACGGCGATCATCAGATCGCGTCGTTCACCCATCTCACCGGCTATTCCTCTTCCTACTACACCTATCTGTGGGACAAGGTGATTGCCGAAGATTTCTTCCGGCAATTCAATCCCAACGATCTGCTGGCCTCCGATATTGCCAAGCGATACCGGACCACGGTGCTGGAAAAGACGGGCTCCATGCCGGCCAATGATCTGGTCAAGAATTTCCTGGGACGCCCGCAAAACGTGAACGCGTTTGTGGGCTGGATGAACCAGGAGTTCGACGAGAAGCCGGGAACGCCGGCGCCGGCGGCGCAGTAGAGCGGGTAGAGCTGGCCCTCAAGCTGGCGTCGCGGCGGAACAATTTGCTGAGAAGTGGCGGAAAGCGGATCCCTCACCGGCTGAAGCCGGTTCGTGATGACAAAAAAAAAGAGCTTGCAACGGCGCAGCTGAAGCTGCGCCCCTTCACTTACGAAATCTCCCACCGCTGGCTAGGAAAAATTTATCCAACTCGGGTAGAAAGTATCCACCCTAGATTCTGCCCGGACCTATGCCCTGCAAGAACCTAAGGGAATCTAGGAAAAACGCCCGATTTCCCCACCCCACTCAGGACGAGATACTTCCTCAACGATCGCCGCAAGCCAGGAGCGTCACTTCCTTCCGGCCAAACAAATTCAATCAGGAGTGTGTTCATTTGAAGCGTGTACTGATACTGGCAGTTGTATGCACAAGCTTTTCGCTCGCAGCACTTGCGGTGAACGTTACCGTGACTTCCCCCGCCAACAATGCCCAGGTCAGCTCTCCTTTCACTGTCAATGCCCACGCGACCAGTTCGTATCCCATTACCGGCTGGCATATTTATCTGGACGGAAACAATGTTTTCACCGGAGGTCAGACAGCTTCGATCACGGCCACCATCACGGCCAGTACCGGCAGCCATCAGGTGGTCACCCGGGCTTGGGATAGCAGCGGCGCTTATGGTAGTGTCACCCAGACCATCACTGTGACCAGCGGCGGCGGCGGAGGCAGCGGAGGGGGCGGCGGCAATAGCGGGCTGCCGACTCCTCCCTCCTGGGCCGTGGTATTCAACAAGATTGAGAATCGCGGCAACTGGCAGTGGTGTAACGCGCCGGGATGCGCCGGCGGCGACGGCGACGGCGCCTACTGGATGGCGCAGAACCAGAGCAATCCCGCGCTCGACGGCTCCAGCATGGAGTTCTTCAACTCCGGCGTGTGGGACAACGCACTGTGGTTCCAGAAGGTGGGAGCCAACAACGGCGTACACAATTTTCTTTGGGATTTCTACATCTACGTCGACAGCAATTCGCAAAATGCCGCGCAGGCGCTGGAGTTCGATGCCTTCCAGTTTGTCGGCGGCTACAACTACATGATCGGCAGCCAATGCGACTACGGCCACGCCCTCTGGGATACCTGGGACGAGGCTTCGGGTCACTGGATGCCCACCAACATCTCCTGTCCGAAGTTCAGCCCCAACACCTGGCATCACATTCAGTGGTACGAGACCACCAACACCAGCTCGCACCAGTACACCTACGTCACCCTGGTGGTCGATGGCCAAAGTCATCCGGTCAACGTCACCCGCAATGCCCGCAATCTGGGTTGGGGTGACAACCTCGGGGTGCAGTGGCAGCTCGACGTGAATGCCAGCGGCGAGGGCTATCACGAGTGGGTCGACAACGCGACCCTGAGCATCTGGTGATCGCCTGAGCACTGGTCGGGCGGACCCTCGGTTCGTTTGCAACTAGAACCTATAAATCGCCGCGCACAGGTTTTGTATCAGGGCACGGCTTCAGCCGTGCCATAAGGGGTCAAATATAACTTGGGCTTTAGCCCCTGGGTGCAGGTCTTGCAGGGGCTAAAGCCCCGAACTTTTTCTGCACCGCGTTCGGCACGACTAAAAGTCGTGCCCTGATACACCCCATAAAATTTACGAGATGGCTTGGCTCGGTTGACTTCCAACAGTTCGGGAGCAAGTGCTACACACCGTAGAGATTGACAACAAGCCCGAGCAGATGCCTTCCAGAAACTACAAGGGGCTTCGCCAAGGAAGCCCTTGTGTGTTGTTCTGTTCAGATTGGACGATTGAGCCCCTTTGCGTGTGGTCACAGGAAGAAGTCAGCCGGATCGGCTTACTTCTTGACCGTTTCCTTTTCCAGCTTTTCCAGCTCTTGCGCCAGTTGCTCGGCTTGTTCCCGCAGATGACGGATTTGCTCGGCCAGCGACGGTGCGTTCTCCTGGCTCGCCGCCGAGGTTGGTGCGGCAGCCGGAGCAGCGGCTGGGGACACCGGGGTTGCGGTCAAGTCAGCCAAGGCTTCGTCGAAGGTGTCGCGGTAGATGAGGCGGTCGCCCATGGCCAGCACCACTTTCTTCAGCTGCGGCATGCGCGCTTCGTTTGCCTGAATGTAAATCGACTCGAGGTAGAGGAAGCCGCCGGTGACAGGCAGGGCGATGATGTTGCCGCGCAGCACGCGTGAGCCTTGCTGGTTCCACAGCGTGAGGTCCTTGGAGATGTTCTGGTCCTGGTCGATGCGCGATTCAATCTGCATGGGGCCGTACATCAATTGCTGTTTCGGGAGCTGATAGAAAACGAGTTTCCCCAGCTGATCGCCGTCGCAGCGCGCTGCCATCCAGCCAATCAGATTGTCTTTGCCGCGAGGAGTGAACGGCAGAATTAACAAGTACTCGGGCTGTTTCTCTCCCGGCAAGGTTGCCACCACGTAGGTCGGCGCGATGGGCTCCGGTTGTCCCGACTGGCCGTACAAGTCGCGCGCGACCTCCCAGATGTCTTCCTTGTTGTAAAACACCTGCGGATCGCGCATGTGAAAGATCCGGTACGCCTCCGCCTGGGTGCGAAACATGGCTTCGGGATAGCGGGCGTGGCGGCGCAGATCCGCCGGCATCTCTGAGGCGGGCAGAAATAACTTGGGAAAAAGTTTTTCGTAAGCCTGAATGATGGGATCGCTGGGATCGAATACGTAGAAAGACATCTTTCCGGAGTAGGCGTCGACGGTGGCTTTCACCGCATTGCGAATATAATTTGCGCCTTCATCCATTCCAGCCACCGGAAGCGGCGCTGAATACGGGTGGTTCAGCGAAGTTGTGTAGCCGTCGACCATCCAAACCAGCCTGCCGTCATCGGTGATCACCAGGTACGGATCCGGATCCCAATGCAAGAAACCGGCCACGTGATTCAGCCGGGCTTGCACGTTGCGATAAATCATCATGCGGCTTTGGCCGGTCAGATAACTGGTGAAGACGATGTTGGGCTCGCCTTGAGAAATCGCGGCCGCAAGCTTCAGAGGAAACGAGCCGACCGGAAATCCGCCTGTACCTTCATAGGTTGAATACTTGTTCTGATCGCCGGAAGGATAGTCGAACTCTTCGCGGGCAGTATGAACAAACACCGGATCCTGCGTCTTCTCGCCAAAATAAATTTCCGGCCGCGTGAGTTGAAACGCGGGCGACTTGATCTCCGGCGGAGCGTTCTTGATGAGCAGCACGGGCAGGCCGTCGGGAGTAATTTTGTTGACCTCGGCCATCACCACGCCGAAGCCGTGGGTATAGATGAAGCGCGGATTGATCCAACTCTCGCTGGCCTCGGCCGACAACTGGCCGACATCAATTTCGCGCGGAGACAGCAGAACCTGCTTGATGCGGCCGTTGACGAAATAGCGATCCACGTCGGTATCGGGAAAGGTGTAGTAAGGGCGCAGCGCCTGAATCTGCGTGATGGTTGCGTTGTAGGCGCGCAGGTCCCAGAGCCGGACATTATCCAGCAGGGTTGCGTCTTGCACCGGATCGACCACGCCCTGCCCGGAAGGGGTGAACGGGCGTTCCGTGGCATTGCGATTCAGGCCGAAGGCCGAGGTGGTCGCCTCGATGTGGCGCTCGATGTAGGGACGCTCGATGGAAATCTCATTCGGCCGCACATACACCGCGCGCACGATGGCGGGCACGGCCAGTTGCACCAGGAAGCAGGCCATCACCAGCATGACCGCCTGCTTGAATCTCGACATCCAGACCAGGGGCAGCGCCGCCAGCGCTGAAACGATCAGCAGCCAGCGCAGCGGGAGGGTGATCTTCACATCCACGAAATCTGCGCCGGTCATGAAGGCGTGAGAATTGAACAGCAGATCGTAATTGCCCAGATAAACCCAGGCCGCAAAGCCCAGCAATAAAATCGCCGCCAGGATGCGGACAAATGGCGCACGCGCCGCGCCGGGGAGCCGCAGATAGCTTCCCAGGTCAATCGGCTTGTTGGACCCAACCAGCAGTTGTCCGTAACGGATCCGTTCCACCAACTGCCATCCCCGGGCGGTGATCCAGAAGAGTATGGCGCAGAGAATCGCCAGCACGAAGACGAAGCTCAACAGATCGGAATAGAAAGGCAGATCGAAGAGGTAGAAGGGCAAGGCGTGGGAGAAGACATGGTCTTGCCAGGCATCGGCGGGCGCAGCCAGGCCGCGCGATCCGAAGAAGCGCATGACCGTCCAGAAGTCGATCGAGGCGGAAGCGAACAGGATCGCAATCACGGCCAGGGCGACGGGCACCAGGCGAGAGTACGTGGGGTAATCCCGGGAATGGACGCCGGCAAAGTGCAAGCCGCGCGAGTGGGTTACATAGAGCGCGATGAAGGCCAGCAGGGTTCCCACGGCCACCGGGGCAATGCTGTACCACAGCATGCTGAACCAGGTATCGACCTGCCCGACCTCTTTCCACCAGTTGTACTCGATGAGGAAATTGGCCGCCGTGGGGATAGCCCAACCGAGAAACGCCAACGAAAGTAATACGAAGATGAAAACACGAATATGGGAAGGACGCATAAGAGCGATTCTTGATTGTCCGGCAGCAGCGCCGCTGGCAGGCAGCCTTCAACGTTGAGTGCTTCCGCGACTGGCTGCCGCGTACGGCCAAGCTCATTGTATTCCTCCGGCAGGAGCCATTCTGTCTCTCCCCGCCCGGTCCGCTCAAGTACAATGGCTGCCACTCTCCGGAGGACCTTCATGACTTCGCGCATTTGGTCGCAGAGTATTGTGCTGCTTCTGCTGGCTCTTACCGCATCTGCTCAGAATCCCCAGCTATCGAAGACGGTCGAGGAGTTCGTGCGGGTGCAGGCGCCCAAGGTGGTGCTCACCCATGTGCGGATTATCGACGGCACCGGAGGCTCCGGCGGTCGACGATCAGAATGTCGTGATCGAGGGCGGAAAGATCACGGCGATCGAGAAGGGCGCGGACGTGCCGGCCGCTGCCGGTACAACCGTGCTGGATCTTCACGGGTATACGGTGATGCCGGGCATCGTGGGCATGCACAATCACCTGTTCTACATCGTGCGGCCGGACCTCGACAGCCAGCGGCATTTTGAGCCGCCGGTGCTGGCGCCGCAGATGACGTTTTCGGCGCCGCGGCTCTACCTGGCCGGCGGCGTGACCAGCATGCGCACCACCGGCAGCATGGAAACTTATACCGACCTCAACCTGAAGCACGACATCGACGCGGGCAAGCTTCCCGGACCGCACCTCGATGTGACCGGACCGTACCTGGAGGGCAGCACCAGCTACTTCATCCAGATGCCGCACTTGACCAGCGCCGACGATGCGCGGCAAACCGTGGAGTACTGGGCCGGCCAGGGCGTGACCTCGTTCAAGGCGTACATGAACATCACCCGCGCCGAGTTGAAGGCCGCGATCGACGCGGCCCACCAGCGCGGCATTAAAGTCACCGGCCATCTCTGCTCGGTTACCTATAAGGAAGCAGCCGAGTTGGGGATCGACGATCTGGAGCACGGCTTCTTCGTCAATACGCAGCTGGATCCCGACAAGAAGCCGGATGTCTGCAGCGCCAGCGCCGGCCAGGAAACACTGGCGCGTATGGATCCCAACAGCGCCGAGGCGAAGGATTTGATCAACACCTTGGTCAGCCATCACGTCGCGGTTACGTCCACGTTGCCGGTGTTCGAGTCGGAGGCGGGCGAAGGACGTCCACCATTGCGGCAGCAGGTGCTGGATGCGATGACTCCCGAGGCGCGCGAAGATTTCTTCCTGGTGCGGCAAAAGCCGGCATCGGCGCCCGCGCCCGGTCCGAAGATCGATCCGGCGCTGCTTTGGAAGCATGATGTGGAACTGGAACATGCCTTCGTCGCCGCCGGAGGCTTACTGCTCTCCGGTCCCGATCCCACCGGCCGCGGCGATGTGCTGCCCGGATTCGGCGATCAACGGGGAATCGAGCTGTTAGTCGAATCCGGATTCTCGCCCGTCGAAGCCATCAAGATTGCCACCTTGAACGGCGCTATCTATATGGGCAAGGAGAAAGAGATTGGCTCAGTCGCGGCGGGAAAGAATGCCGACCTGGTGGTGATGAAGGGCGATCCGGCGAAACAAATTTCCGACATCGAAAATGTCGAAATTGTTTTCAAGGACGGCGTCGGCTACGACTCGCGAAAATTGCTGGAGTCGGTGCGCGGAAGGTATGGACAATATTGAGCGGATCGCCGCCGTTTTAGAGGCCTCGAGGTATCCAAAATCCGGCCATAGGGCGCGCAACTGCGGAGATGACTCGAAGTAGTATTATTGACAAATTATCAAGAAAAGGCCTACGGTATGGGTAGCGAGGGAAGCATTCCTCGACCGCTTTCCGACGATGAGCTTAGGGCACTTGTACTGGATGCTCTGGAGAAAGCGCCCGACATACACAACCCAGAGACATTTCACGCGCTGTTCGATCATTTGGAGCGTGGGCTGAGTACCGATGATGTTATCCATGCCCTGGAGGGTCCATGGAGTGTCGCCAGGAGCGCTTTCAATCGATATGAGTGGCAATACAAATACGAGATCGACGGAATGTCGATTGATGGTGATCGAATCACGATCATTATTGCAGTCGATACAGTCCGCAGGGAGTTCACCGTGGTTACCAGGTGGAGGAATGAATGACGGTGAAGAGCGATACGACGAGGACTGAGTGCCTCGCGACCGTGGAGAAACCGTTTCATTTTGTCGACAGTGGTTTATCGAATGTCTATTTGGTGGGAATCCGATATTTTGTCTATCCGGACGGGAGACTTGTGCCGGAAATTCCAGCAGTCAAGCAGCTCTTGCAATTGATTGCACGCGACCTGGTTGAGCGGGAGTCTGCTCTTACAGGCGACGAAATACGTTTCTTGCGGAAGCGATTGGGTCAGAAGCAAATCGATTTCGCCAAGGCAATTGGCATCGAACCGGAAACGCTATCGCGAGCTGAAAACGATCATCAAAGGCTTAACGAATCGAATGACAAGTTGATTCGTTTGTATTACGCCTTCTCCATGGATGATGCCAACCTGCGCGAATTGCGGCAGCCGTTAAGGTCGATGATGGTGGAATGGCACCCAACCCAATATGCGTCAGTCAAGAAACCGGTGGTTGCCACGGTGACCAATGACGCGTGGCAGTTACAAGCCGCTTAGGCAAATCGTTACGAGGACTCTCGAGAAGAGGCGAGGCGGCAATTGGCCTGTTTTTTGACTTGGCGCCCAAGTTTGACAGGCGCATCGCGTTGCGGCCCAGCAGGCTTCTGTCAGGGCTATACGGTTTGCTGAAAAACTCCCGCAGTTGTGATGAACAGGTAGAGCGAACCTTCAGGTTCGCGCCTAAGTTCTTTATCTTGGATATCGGGAGCCGGCTTCAGCCGGCGACAGACTGTTCATTTCGACTTTTTCAGCAAACTGTATAAGCTAACGGCTCGTTGTACAATTATCCAACGGGTGAAGGAGTTCACCCACAACCGCTGTCCTACCAGATACGGGACGGATGATGACTCCTGACGAGAGAAACTTGTCGCGGAGTCATGTCTCCCGGCAAGATTTCCAATCCATGATCGAGGAGCAACATCGCGTGTGAGAACATGCGTTTTCAAAAATAGAGCGACGCTACCGCGACAATTTCGGGAGCCGCAAAGCGCAGCCTTAGGAAAAAGGCGTCGTAGGATTCGGTGGAATCCTGAAAACTGAAATAGCCCCCAACCGGTGAGAGAACCAGATTGCGGAACGATCACATCACGTTGAATCCCAGCCAGCGGCAGCGCCTGCTGGTCACGTGCAAGCACATCGACAATCTGCTGGGCGATGTGGAAGCAACCCTGAACGCGGCCGCGTCAAAGAGCGTGTTCCCCGGCTACGTGAACGACATCAGCCCGCTGCAACGCAAGACCATCGAGGACTACATTGCCCGCCTGCGGGGGCAGCTTCTGCAAGTGTTGGCTGGACAGTCCATGGCTCCGGAAGAGCCCCGCATCTCGGCCGCGCACTCGATTCACGTGAATCTCACCTTTGTCGAGATTGCCATTGCCGAGCTGGCGCCGCACTACATGCGAGGCTACGGTCCGGTGTCGGAGGAAGGCGCGGCAGACTTGAACGGGATTGTCGGCGAGCTGCAATCGGCGGCGAAGGAGTTGATGCGCTACGTGTTGCAGCCTCGCGCCGGCGACCTGCGCGAACGCGTGGAGAAGCTGGCCAACCGGGGATGGCAGGTTGAGGAACTCCGGAGGCTGGCCGAGATCATCGATCGCCACGGCCTCACCGAATTTCGTCCGACCATCGACATGCTGCTGGATCGCGCCGAAGACACCGCGCTGGAAATTGCCGTCTTTGGCCGGGTCAGTACCGGCAAGTCATCGCTGCTGAATCACGTGATTGGCGCTGATCTGTTGCCGGTGGGGGTCACTCCCATCACGGCCGTGCCCACACGGATCGGATTCGGCGCGACCCCGCTGGTGAAAGTATGGCGCGAAGGTTTGGGAGTTTCCGAACACAGTATTCAGGAACTCGCTTCGTTCGTCGATGAACGATTGAATCCGCAGAATCGCAAACGCGTGGGCCGGATTCTGGTGCTCTATCCCTCGGAGCGTCTGCGCGAGGGCATCATCTTCGTCGATACGCCGGGGGTGGGATCGCTGGCCACCAGCGGCGCCGCTGAAACGCTGGCCTACCTGCCTCGCTGCGATGCCGGCATCGTGCTGGTCGACGCGGGATCGACGCTGACGCCCGATGACCTGCGAATCATGGGAGCGCTGACCCAAATTTCCACGCCAACTACGGTTCTGGTCAGCAAGGCCGATCTGCTTTCCTCCGCGGATCTGGAGCAGCAAATCGCTTACATCGCACAACAGTTGCAAGCCGAGTTGGAGATGGAGTTGCCGGTTCGGCCGGTGAGCGTCGTCCCCAGCCACGCCAAGCTGCTGGAGCAATGGTTTGCCGAGGAGCTGTCGCCGCTGTACGAACGCAAGCAGCGTTTGCTGCAGCAGTCGCTGGCGCGGAAAACCCTGGGGCTGGCCGGAGCGGTGCGCTCGGCCTTGGAGATGGTGGTGGCGTATCCTCGTCCGGAAGGCGAAGACCGCGCACAGTTGGAGGCGGTGGATCTTGACCTGCGGCGCAGCGCCGGCGATCTGCAAACGTTTCAATCGGACCTGCGCCGCGCGACCGATGAGATTCCGCGGCTCGACTCCCTGATCATCAACCGCGCAGCGGAGACGGTCGCTGACCTTTGGCGCGCCCGGCCGGAGGTGGACTTCGCCGAGGTTCTCCGCAAGATCGCCGCGGAAGTCACCCTTGAGCTGGCCGGCCAGATTCGCGCCAAGCTTTCGGCGATTGGCGAGCGACTGCAACAGGAGTTGGCGAAAACTGCCACGCTGTTGCGCTCCAGCGATTCGCCTCGGCCCGAGGACTTTCAGGCACCGGCCGAGATGCCGGTGTTCCATTTGAATCGGCAAAAGGAATTAGTAGCCCGGCCGCTGCTGGGAAGTTGGGCAAGATGGTTTCGGGTGCAACGGGCCACGCACAGACTGCAAGCTCACGAGAGCGAGCTGACGCAAGCTCTGGAAAGTTTTTCCCGGTTGCTGTACTCCTGGGGATTAGACGCCGGCGCTGACCTGGAGCGCCGCTTCGACAGCTTCGCCAACCGTTACCGGGCTCAACTGGAGCGCCTGCTGGTGGAGCGGACGCGAACCACGATCGATGGGGAGCGAGTGAGGTCGGATATGGAAAGCCTGTCATCGATGTTGGGGGCAGATGCGTCCGCCGCCAGCCATGAAGCTATGGCATCCTGAACCGCGACTGCGATAGAGAGGACTGCAAATCATTGCTGAAATACTTGATGGTCGGCATCGGAGGCTTTCTGGGCGCGATGGCCCGCTATGCGCTCGGCGTCTACATCGGGAGCCGCTATGGGGTGCGCTTTCCCTACGGCACATTTGTCATCAACATAAGCGGATCGTTCCTGATTGGCTTCATCCTGACGTTACTTGCCCGCACCACGGCCAGCGCCTATTGGCGCTACCTGATCCCCATCGGCTTCATCGGGGCTTACACCACATTCTCGACCTTTGAATATGAGACCCTCCGCGCCGTACAGGACGGTCAACTTATGACAGGCTTACTCAACGTAGTGCTCAGCCTGACCATCGGTTTTATTGCCGTCTGGGCCGGCGCCGCTATGGGACGAGTGTTCGTATGAGAGCGCCAACCGCTCCCGTCTCACCCGACGCTAACCGCATCCAGGAGGACTGATGTTAACCACAGGACCAGCGAAGAAGGTGACGGTCTACGTGATGGAAGGCCAAACCTATCGCGGTACAGCGTGTTATGCCGCCATCCTCGACTATCTGTTTTTTCGCGGCATCGCCGATGCTACCGTCACCCGGGGCGTCGCCGGATTTGGCACCGATCACAAGATGCACACCAGCCGGTTGGTCGACCTGTCCGACCAGATGCCGATCAAGATTGAATTTCTCGACAGTCCCGATCGGGTGGAAGAAGTTTTGCCTAAGCTCGCCGAAATGGCTTGCGACGGCATCATCGAGGTTCACGACACCACCGTGATCCGGCCGGTGGCGCCAGGCAAGAAGCAGCAGACGGAAATTCCCGCGGCCCGGCTCGAATCCCAGGCCAAGATGATGCGCATCCTGATCGGCGAACACGACAAGTGGAACGGCCGGCCTCTGCATGAAGCCCTGGTGCAGGCCTTGCGCGCGAACGAGATTGCCGGAGTGACCGTTTACCGCGGAATTCTGGGATACGGCGCCAATCGCCGCATCCACAAGGATTCCACCCTGAACCTTTCGCACGATGCACCCATTTCGCTCACCGTGGTCGACAGCGAAGCGAAGCTGCGCGCGTTCTTCCCGGTCCTCGACCAGATGGTGACGCAGGGGTTGGTCGTGGTTTCCGATGTTGACATCATCAAGTATTCCCACGGACAGCCTTTAGCAGAGACCCAGGAGGCCCGGAAATGAAGCTTGAGGGCAAGGCGAAAATGCTGCGCATCCACTTCGGCGAGGATGACCAATGGCAGGGCCGTCCGCTGTACCAGGCCATCGTAGAGCGCTGCCGCAAACTGGATATTGCAGGAGCTACGGTTTTTCGGGGAATCCAGGGATATGGCGCCAGCACCATCATTCGCAGATCGCACCTGTTCCACTTTTCCTCGGATGCTCCCATCCTCATCCAGATTGTTGACACCGCGGAAAATATCCAGCGCCTGCTTCCCGCGCTCGACGAGATGGTGTCTGAGGGATTGATTGCGATGTCTGACGTTGAGGTAATCAAGTACGTGCATCAGGAAGGGCAACGGTCGTAGCCGGGAATGCCGAAGCCGCGCGCAGAAACCGATTTCGCAGCAGGGACGAGCAGGCCGGCCGCGCGGCCACAGATTTACGGCCGCGGCGAAGAACTCGAGCAACTCCGCCAGCGAGTCGCGCGACGGCGTTCGTTCTTGTTACACGGCCCCTGCGGCGTGGGCAAGACGCTGCTGCTATCGTCGGTGCTGCCCGGCTTTCCCGACATTCTGTATAGCGCGCAGAATCCCACCCCGGTAGCGCTTTACCGAAGCCTGGCGGAATTGCTGCTGCAGGCGCGACATCCGGTGTTCGCCAAGTCCTGTCCCGATGGTGCGGCGTCTCTGCACAGCAAGACTGCGGTGTCGGTGAAAGGCTTGCTGCGGGATGCGTTGCTCAATTCCAAATATGTTGTGGTGCTCGATCATCTAGCGCGGCCTTCGCAGTCGCTGGCTGCCGCGATTCGCGAGCTGATGCTGAACTGGTCGGTGCCGACGATTGCCGTCTCCCGGTCGGCCCACATGGAGGATGTGGGATTCGTGCTACCGCTGTTTGCCGATCGCAGTGAAAAGCTGGCGCTGCGTAACTTCGACCCGGGAAATGCCCGGCAATTTGCGGCAGCATTTGCGGAACACGAAGGGCTGACCGCCGGCAACCTGGCGCAGTTTCTGGAGAAGGTGGTGGAGTACAGCGACGGCAATCCCGGAGCCATGCTGCACATGATTCGCCTGGCCAGCAGTCCCAAGTACGCGCACGAAAACCAGATCAAGATTGCGCCGCTTTACATTGACTACAAGATCGCGATGGTCAACCCATGATCGCGAGGGAAGCGCGATGAGCACCCCGGAGATGCGCAATGTAGAAGACGTCCCGGTCCTCACTCGGGCGGCGAACGTCGTGCCCGCCGATGGCCAGGCGCTCGGCCGGTTGGCTGAGATCGCCGAGGCCCTAGGGGAAAGCTCGATTCGCGGCGACGTGCAGCAGTTGGCGGCGAGAATCAGCGAAGGCCGTTTCTACGTGGCCTGCGTCGGCCAGTTTAAGCGCGGCAAATCCACGCTGCTGGATGCTCTGGTGGGCGAACCGATTCTGCCTACCGGCGTTGTACCGGTCACCACCGTGCCCACCGTGCTGCGTTATGGAAAGGAGCGATCCGCGCGCGTTCTGATCGACAACAAGTGGAAGACGATTCGCCCGGAGGAATTGCCGCAGTACGTTTCCGAGGAGCTGAATCCGGAGAACCAGAAGCGGGTCGAGGGCGTCGAAGCCTTTCTGCCGTCGGCGCTATTGGCGTCAGGCATGTGTCTGGTCGATACCCCGGGCATCGGATCGGTTTTCTCCGGCAACACCGAAGCTACGCAAGACTTCATTCCGCAAATCGACGCGGCCATTCTGGTGGTCGGCGCGGACCCGCCGATCTCCGGAGAAGAGTTGGCTCTGACTGAAGCGGTGGCCGCCAACGTTGACCAGATTCTCATCGTGCTCAACAAAATCGATCGCGTGTCGGCGGCGGAACGCCGGGAAGCTTCGGCCTTCGCGACCCGGGTGTTGGAGACGCGCCTCGAACGGCCGGTCGGTCGGGTCTACGAAGTGAGCGCGCTCAGCCGGCTGGACAATTCTCGGAATCCCGACGACTGGAGCACGTTCACGGAGGATCTGACCCTGCTGGCCAGCCAGTCGGGACAAGCCATGACCCGGGCGGCCGCTGAGCGGGGTATGCGGCGATTTTCCGCTTCCTTGCGGCGCTCGCTGGAGGAACGCGTCCGCGCCTTGCAGGAGCCGATTGCCAACTCGGAGCAGAGAATCGCCGGCCTGCGGCAGACGGTCGCGCAAGCCGAGCAGTCGCTGCGCGATCTGGGGGCGCTATTTTCCGCCGAGCAATTGCGGCTGTCCAACATTCTGCTGGCGCGGCGCAAGCAATTCTTCCGGCAAGCTTTTCCGCTCGCTTGTGAAGAGCTGGAGCGCGAGTCTCGTGCTATCACGACGCGCTTTGGTCCGAGTCTTCGCCGGGACCTGATGGCCCTGGCTCAGGCGATTGCCCGGCGTCACGTCATGCCCTGGCTCGACGCCGAGGAGGCGCAGGCCGAAGAACTGTACGCCGCGGTTACGGCGCGCTTCGTGAATCTGGTGAACGGTCTGTTGCAGCGGATTTCCGAAGAGCAGTCAGCCGATTTTTCGCATCTGCCCCGGGCTCTGGATGCCGAGCAGGGCTTCCGCACGCAATCGCGTTTTCTGTTTCACGACATGATCACCATCGCCCAGCCGGCGTCACCGTTGTTGTACAGCTCGGATACCGTGATGGGCGCGCTTGCCGGCCGGCGCTGGTTTCGTAAGCGCGCCCAGAATTTTCTGGAGCATCTGCTCGATACCAACGCTTCGCGGGTTCAGGGCGACGTGGAGCAGCGCGTGGTGGAAAGCCGGGTGCGTCTGGAATCGGATGTGCGCAAGCTGCTGCGCGAAGTCGGCACCTCGGCCGAACAAGCCTTGTCGAACGCCAAAGAGTTGATGGCCGCGGGCGCCGGCGCGGTAGAAAACGAGTTGGCCCGCCTGCGCCAGTTGCGCACCGAACTCGACGCGCTGGCTGTCGCTTGCTAGCGTAAAATACGATTCATCAGGACGCCGCAAAACCAATGCGAAAGTGGCGGAATTGGCAGACGCACCAGACTTAGGATCTGGCGGGTAAAACCGTGGGGGTTCGAGTCCCCCCTTTCGCACCAGTAACTTGCAGCGATTGCGCTTCGAGCAGCTTTTTCGCTGTGCCCAATTCTGTGCCTACCTTGCGATTTTCCTGTCCCTGAGCACTGGTCACATTCGCAGCGCCGAAGGGCGCAAACGCGCGTTCGATTGCGTCTGCTTGCGGGTGAATGTATCGCTGCGTAATCGTGATTGAACTGTGCCCGGCGATGCGCGCCAGCGTGAACGCATCGCAGCGGGCGGTGGCGCAAAATATTCTACGCGTACCTACTCACAGCGTATGCTGCATTTTGCGGCAGACCGGCCTACGGAGGTCTTCTCTGACGACTCCGTCTTTAAGTGCTATGCTGCGTCTTTCTTCATCTTAAAGCTAATGAACATCGTTCTGAACGAGATTGAGGCCCGCGTGTTGGGCGCTCTGGTGGAAAAGGACATCACGACGCCGGACTACTATCCGTTGTCGCTGAATGCGCTGGTCAATGCCTGCAACCAGAGGAATAACCGCGACCCGGTCATGAATTTGGAAGAGGGCGCGGTTCGCGGCGCGTTGGATGGGTTGCAAGAACACGGGCTGGCCGGTCCGGTCAGCGCAGCCGACAGCCGCGTAACCAAGTACGAACACCGCCTGCAGGAGACGTTCAACTTCTCGCGTGGCGAGACCGCTGTTTTGTGCGTGTTGCTGTTGCGCGGGCCTCAGACGCCGGGGGAACTGCGCGGGCGGACAGAGCGCATGCACCGCTTTGAAGATTTGGATGCGGTGCAATCCAGTCTGCAGAAACTGATGCAACGCGAGCCCCCTCTAGTAGCGGTGTTGCCCAGGCAGCCGGGTACAAAGGAATTCCGTTACGCGCATCTGCTTTCTGGCGAGATGGAGGCGGGGGAACTGCCGTTGCCGCGAATGGTCTCGCCGTCGAGTTCCTCTGCTGACGACGAGCGCGTCAGCCGATTGGAAGAGGCGGTTGTTGGCTTGCAGAATGAGGTTAGTGAACTCAAGCAGCAACTGGCGGAGTTCCGCAAGCAGTTTGATTAAGGACCCCGCTCAGAGCGGTACCGACTCGCTGATGGCAAGATGGCTACGTCGCCCTGCCTCCGGGCAAAATCGCCAGCATTGTCACTTACCTTGAAATGCGCCGCCCTCGCCCAATCACCTCCGGCGCGGTCGGAGCTCGTAATTCGTCAGGTCGACCAGCCGGATCGCGATCGTACCTTCGAGGCATTCAGAAAAGTCCGGCCTGACCAGGCGGCGATAACTCGATCGGTTCTGAGCACTCGGGACCATCGTTGGCGACGCTGTTCACACGCTCGCCCACCGGGTAACGTTGCATTCGCGCTGCATCGAACGGCCTGAGCATGTCGGTCGTCTCTGCCAGGTCTCGAAATCCAGTACCCTGTTCAGCGTTCCCGCTCTGGGGCAGATGGGTAACGTGCCGCGACGGTTCTTCTATGGGCCGGGCTTGGATGACTTCGACATGGCGTTGCAGAAAGAAACTCGCATCACGGAATCCAAGACACTGCAGTTCCGGGTGGAAGCGTTCAACCTGTTCAATCACGCACAGTTCTTCGGCGCCTCGTCTGTGGACGGAAACATCAGCAGCGCCAACTTCGGACAGTGTGACGGACCGGTAATCGCGACCAAGATAAGGGATTCTGCTACATACTCAGCGCCTTCTCCGAGATTTCTTGAGATGAGCGCCGAGGGTAGAGGGAGGGCTGCCGGCGCAAGGCCGCAGGTTCATGAGGCTATGGAATTGCGCAGTACATTGGCCAGCTTGAGACCTATTATCTTCTCGGCGAGTAGTTCGAGACTAGCGCCACGCCCACCCTAGAAGGTAGGAGACGCGGCGCCAGCGAGGTTATAGTCTTCCAATTACCTTGCAGCTGTTAGTGAATGGCAACCAGGTAGTTCGCCGAGGAAATACCGTTCACTACGATCTGCATGTTGTATCCGCCGGTCGGGATGCTGGCCGGGATATCCACGTGGGTGTAGGTCGATCCCTGATATCCCACGGCCATGGTGCCGTGATCATGGGTGCGAGCATAGTAGACCTGTCCCGTGCTGGTGCTGACGAAGCGGATGAGCGGATAGTTCCGAAAACCTAGAACGGATCACTCTAGAGACATCGCCTACTCCGCTTACGGTATCAGTTCCCACACTACGCCCTTCCCGCTGCCGCCGTTTTGCGTGGTGCCGTACACGTTACCGCTGGCATCGATGTTCAAGTCGCCGATGGGACCGCCGCCGTCGTTGCCCCCGGTGAAGTTGTAGAGATCGGTGTAGGTCCAGCCGCTGCCAGAAGGACTCAGCTCGAAGATATTGCCCTGCGAGTGGGTTCCCAGGCTGTAAGTTGCGCCATAGAGATTTCCGCTGTGATCCACCACCAGATTGCCGACCGGACCGAAGTCAAAGCGGTTGGTGCTGAAGCTGTAAAGTGTGGTAAGGATCCAGCTGTTGCCCGATGGTGACAGCTCGAATACCTCGGCCGAGGACGTGCCGATGCCGTCGGTCGCGCCATACAAATTACCGGCGCTATCGATAATGAGCCCGGCCTGGGGCGCCGATCCTGCAGGAAAATTCGCGATGATCTGCTCGGTCCATCCCGATCCCGAAGGCGAGAGCTCGAATACCGTGCCGCCGCCGTTGGTACCGCCGGTGTAGGTCGTGCCGTAGAGGTTTCCAGTGTGATCGAACACGACATTGTGCAAGGGTTCGGTTCCGTCATGTTGACCTGTACCAAAGCTATAGAGCACGCTCTCGGTCCACTGCTGGCCCTGCTTGCTGATCTCGTACACTGTACCGTTATTCGACGTGCCCCCCTCAGCGGTCGTTCCGTAGGCATTATCGGATTGATCAAACGTCAGCGCACCGTAAGATGGCGTGCTGCCGTCGGCTCCCTGAAACGTCCACAACAGCGGTTCCGTCCATGGGCAAGAAACCGCAGTGCAAGCCGTCGCCTGCGGCCGCAGGCTGTAAACGACTCCATAGCCGGAACCACCCAGTGAGGCTGTGCCGTAAAGAATGCCGCTCGGTCCGAACACGGGTGCAGCATAGGGAACCGAGCCGTCACTTCCAGAGCCAAAGTTATGCAGGATCGACAGGACCCATCCGGAACCTTGATGCTTTAATTCATACGCGACTCCGCTCTGGTCTGCACCTCCGCGCGACGTCGTGCCATAGAGATGGCCGCCGTTATCGATAGTTACGCCACTGTAGGGATACTCTCCATCTCCACCGCTAAAAGTATGCAGAACGCTGAATGTCTGCGTCTGCGCCGGCAGAAGCAAGAACAGCATGAGCATCAAGACCGAGGTGGTTGCGAGAATTCCTCTTCGGAAAAAACAGGTGAAACGGGACGCCATTTGTATTCTTCTCCTAAGGGTGCGGCGATAAGCCGCGGTTTCCTGCCCTTGGCAATTTACAACGATGCGCGAAAGAATTTCCAGGCAGCGAAACCGCCCATGGCAGGCGCAGAGTTTGAGGATAGCAGCGCGCGCATGTGAGCGGGTGCGGCGATTCGGGTGCTCCACTTATTCGCGGGGTAAGAATGGTGTTGGCATAGAATACGTGCGCGAAACCGTCAGTCCGTCCGAAGTCCTGACAAATAGAGAAACAGATCCTAACTTTAGATGTTTCCAATTCTCGTTTACCGGGTGACAGGCGGCGGCCGCAGTTCGGGCAGAAGCCAGAACCGGTGCCGGGTGGCGAATCCGTGCCGGCTTCACCTTCCGATAGGCGGTGGTTTTCCTCCTGATATCAATCCGGAACGCTTCTTTCTGCGCTTGAATGGCGGTAATCGCCGGGGGCTTTCCCGTGCCACTTTCGAAAGGCGCGATGAAAAACACTGTGTTCGGAATATCCGACGGCAGAAGCCGCCGCTGTTGAGGTAATTCCGGCGTCCAGCAGAAGATACTCAGAAAAATCGCAGCGTGCCTGCTGAATTAAGTCGCGATAAGAAGTGGATTCCTGCTTCAATTTTCTCTGAAAGCTGCGCCGGCTGAAACCCAGGGCGCGGGCCACGGCGTCGAGCTCGATGGGTCGCTTTCCCAGGTTCTGCCGAAGGAAGGTTGCCGCAGACTGAGAAAGGCTGACTTCTTGACCGGTCGCAGACAGCAGTCGCTCTGCGGCGCTGGTCATCAGCCGGTGCGAACCGGGATGCGTGGTCTTGAATGGCAGATCGAGCACCCGCCGATCGAGCAGCAGCGCATTGGTTGGCATGCCGAATCGAACTGGAGCACGAAAGATGCGCGCGTGCTCCGAGGTGTCTGGTGGCTTGGCGTGCTGAAACCAAACCTCTTTTGGCCACCAGCGCTCGTTCGCAGTAAGACGGTTCAGACGCATCAGGGTCGCCATCGACATCTCGCAATCGTGACGAGGTTCTGGCAGCGAAATTCGCGCATACTCCCACTGGAAGTGGGCAACGCTTCCCTCAATGCCCAACTTGAAGACGCCAACATTGGTCCAGATCGGCAGATAATGCGCAAGGGATTCCAGCGCCTCGCGCAAGGTCGAACTCGTGGCCTGCAGATCCCCCATCAGGCCGTACTCACTCTCGGGGGTGCGCTCGCCCACATGCAATCCAAAGGCCGCATCCTTCGTCATGCTGGCCGCTCGGTCTGACAGCATCATCAGGTCGGCATAGGGGATCTGAATATCGGGATCGACAATGGCTTCATGGTCAAGGCCGACTGTCCTAAGCAAGTGATCGGCATTCCCGAACCGCGCGGCAGAATCGACGATCTTGGCGATTGATCGGGCCTTGACTGTCGGCACACGCACGGATTTGCCGATTGCGCCGATGGGCTGGTTCGGGAGATCCGGGCGCGATAGATTGGCGCGAAAAGTCATAGTTTTCCGGGGAGGCGGATGCTACTGTCCAGTCATGTTAGACGAGCCCGCTGTTTAGTGGCTAGCGCTCGGGTGCCGAGCGAGTGTAATTCTTGTTCAGGTGCTGCCACGACGGACAAATGTATGAAATTCGGACCGAGACTTAGGCGGAAGAAACTGTTTCTGCTCCTGGTAGTGGTTGCAATTTCCGCGGGTGCCCGGGCGCAGCTGCAGCAAACCGATCCCTACAACAACGGACCAGCAACGGGCGCAACCGGCCTGCAGCCGGGGTCCGGACCTCCAGATACGGAAAGCGTTTCCAATCACGCAGAAGAAGGAAAGCGGCTTCCGTTCAGGTCGCAGACGACCCTTGTTCAGGTCCCGGTGGTGGTGACGGACAAGGCGGGAAATCATATCCATGGGCTTACCGAAGCAGACTTCAAAGTTCTGGAAAACGGTAAGCCGCAGAAAATCGTCAATCTCGAAGAGGTCATTCCCGCCGCGATCGCACGACCGTCTGCCACTCCCACAGCCGGCATCTTCACCAATGTCAGTCCCGACGAAAATAAGCCGCAAGCGATTACCCTGATCCTGCTAGATGAAGTGAACACTCCCTTTCTCGACCAGAGTTATGCGCGCAAGCAACTGGTGAAGTATCTCGCCACTCACCTCCAGCCCTTGCAGCCGGTCGGCCTGATGTCACTCTCGGAAAAAGGCCTGACCACGTTGAGCGGGTTCGACACTGATCCACAAGCGCTGATGGCCGCCTTGAAGAAAGCCAGCGGCCACGTCTCGACCATGGAACATTACAGCAGTGACGCCAAGGCGATTGCTGCAACCGGAGATGCGCCGGACAGCTTGTCGCATGGAATTGGTGCAAGCGAATCTCCGGATGTGGTGATACAGCGGTTCATGTTGCAACTCGACGCGGTCGATGCTACTTACAACCAGGCGCGCGCCATCGAGACCACGCTGCGAGCCTTCCTGGAAATCGCATGGTCATTGTCCGGCACGCCGGGAAGAAAGTCGCTAGTGTGGATCACGGGCAGCTTCCCTTTTTATCTCGACTCCTTTACTTCGGTTCCCGGAGATAACGGCCTGCGGGCGCTCTATGAGGGGGTTCTCCAGGCGCTCAATGATGCGCAGATTTCCATTTATCCAGTGGATGCACGTGGACTGTTGAGCGACGAAACCTATTCGGGAGAAAATACAGGGTCGCTTCTCCCCGCGGGTGCGTCCGATGCGGCGCGCCAGTCCAGCATCTCTAGCTTGAAGACATTTGCCGCGATGACCGGTGGTGTCGCCTACTACAACACCAACGACGTGTCGGGAGCCTATGGCCGGGCGGTTCAGGATTCCTCATCGTATTACTTGTTGAGCTACTACCTTGATCACGGCGACAACAAGATGGGCTGGCGGAAACTTCAGGTCGAGCTTGCGCGCAAAGACGCGGAAGTGCGCGCCCGCGCCGGATTCCTGGTAACCAACGTTTCGGCCAATCCCCAACTCACGCAGAAAGCGGATCTTGATTTAGCGCTGCATTCTCCCTTTGAAAGCACCGGGATCCCCATTGCAGAACGTTGGGAGGGATTTCGGACGAAGGGCCAGAAGAAAGAGGTTGGTTTCGCACTAAGCGTGCCTGCAACCAGGCTCATCGACGAAGCGGACAAAAACTATGTCGATCTGGAATTCGTCGCCCAAGCCATGAACAAGGGCTCAGTTGCCGCTACGGTGTCACAGCAGTTCAAAGGAAACATCGTCCCCGAGACTCTGGCCAAGCTCAAGACCGACGGCATACTGTACCGACATTTCCTCGAATTGCCTCCCGGAGACTATGAAGTCCGCTTCGTGGTACGCGATAACTTGACCGGCCGAATTGGAAGCCTTATTGTGCCGCTCACTGTGAATTAGGGCTCTCCCTATGAGCGATGCCGGTGGAGCTTTGCCCGTGCCATCGATGCCGCACTATGGCATTTTGAAAGGGCCAAACGGCCTGCGCGCAGCCTGGCGGTTGCTGATATTTGTCGCCATTCTCGTGCCGCTCGACTACGCCATGAGTCTTGGCATTGGTCCGCTGGTTCGACGCACGCATGTGGCTAACTTCACGCCGCGGTTCGTCCTCTATTCGCTGGGATTATTTCTCCCTCCGCTGCTGCTCGCAACCTGGATTATGGGGAGAATCGAGCGCCGTACCTTCGCCGATTACGGCTTGCCATGGCGGCGAGCCTTGGGACGCCAATTCTGGCAGGGAGCGGCGATCAGCTTTGCGTCGTTGACGTTGCTTCTCATAACCATGCGACTTGCCGGCGTCCTTTCCTTTGGTGCGATTTCACTTCACGGATTGAACGCGTGGAAATACGCTGCCGCGTGGATAGTACCAATGTTTCTCGGTGTGTTGCTCGAGGATTTCCTATATCGCGGATATCTTCTGTTCACGCTGACGACTGGGATCGGCTTCTGGCCGGCCGCGATCGTCACCTCGTTACTTATGGGCGGGATGCATTACTTCAATCCAGCCGGTCACGGCCTGGGGCCGGTTGCGGCGACGATGTACTGCCTGGTGACCTGCCTGGTATTGCGAAGAACCGGCGATCTCTGGATGGTGCTGGGGATTCACCTGGCATGGGACTGGGGCGAGAGTTACTTCTACGGACTGCAAGACGCCGGTTTCGCCGCAGTCGGCCATTTGTTCAACGCTCGCATTCATGGTTCGATATGGCTAACGGGGGGCGCGTTCGGTCCAGAAGCCAGCATTTTCAATCTCGTATTGCTGGCTCTGTGGGGTGTGATTTTCTCCGTTTGGCTGCGCGGAGTGCGGTATCCGAATTCCGGCGCCGTTCAGCAACCGCCAGACCGTTTCGCATCTCTGCTGACTCCGACGGTACCGGGGCGGTACTGAGTAGTCTGGCACGTCGTGAAACAGTGCGCGAGAACGCTCGGGCTTCCCCAAGTAGCGCCGATCCGATCGCGTCTCGGGAAGAGGTGTAGCGCAGCAGCTCGTTGCGGCTTGCCTGGAGAACGGGATGCGTAGAGGTTATCGGGTAGCTGTTACCGAGGCGACAAACAAGGTTTCCCACCATATTTTCCGCCAGCAGGCATTCGTCGAGCGGGCGCAGCGGTCGTACGAGGCCCACCGCTTCGGTGGACGGCAGGTTTTTGCATCGATTGCCGAGCGCGGTGGCCCGATGCTGATGGATAAATCGCTCAAGCTTTGATGTGTGGTGGCAATAGGTTCGCGCGATTCTTGTTGTCTCTGGTGCGAAGGCAGGAACTTCCACTGACGACTAGATAGAGCCGAAGGTCCAAATGGGACCCGGGAAATACCTTCCATCTCAACCAGAATATCCGGCCTGCTAATTAGTGACTCGCTGCAAAAGTCGCGTGACTGTCCGAGTTGCGCTGCGGAGCCGACGAGGTAGTGCAAAGAACGGCAACGCGAACTCAGATTAGACTTGCACGCGCCGTCCTAATTACACACAGCTTCTGAAAACTGCGACGACGGAAGCACTCCGACGCCCGGTTAGGTCGCGCCAATATGAGTCTGGCAACTAACGGGCAGTAAGTAGCGGCCGAGGCTTCGGTCGCGACCTGCAGGCTATTAATTTGGGGTCTGGGCAGCTTCGAGTGGCTCCCCGTTCAGGTAAGAGGGCTTGTATCGCCACTTTCTTACGGCGTCGGTTGCCGCGCCGATCAGCATAGGAGGACCACTTAACACCTGCAGATGTCGCACCGTCCCGTCCTTGCCAATTACTGCTTGGAACACGACGGTTCCCTGAATATGCGCCTGCCGCGCCAGATCCGGATATTGCGGCGGCACTTCGTGGATCAGCAACGCTTGCGAGGCTCCGGAGGAAACCCTCAGCTGGTTTGCGATCTTGGGCAAAGCAACCGGAATGTCCTTGACGACGTTGGGCACGGGGTTCGGAACTCCATTTGGAACTTCACCGGGAATCAACCCTGGCGCTTCTGCCGTGCTGTTCGGCGGAGCTTCTTCCTTCGTGACCCGGGCGATGTCTTTGGGAGTCTCAGCAGGAGGTTGCAATACTCCAGCAGAGAGTTCGCCGGCCTGTTTTGCGGGCGAGGCTTTTGCAAGCGGCTGGGGAGCGACACTCGGATCCTGCAACTTGGTCTGGGGCTGGTTCGGAGTCAGGCGACTGGAAGCGTGCGCCGCAGAATTTGTGGACGCCGCGGTTTGAAGATAAACTTTGTTCTCCGGATTGCCTGGTGTCGGTTCAGCAATCTTCTCCTCGACGGCGGCTTCAACCGGGCGATTGCTGGTTTGGCTCCAGCGCGACCTCCACTGGACGGCCCCCAGTACAGCAAAGACCAACACCAGGCCGGTCGTCGCGAACCACCATTTTCTTCTCTTCTTAGGATCATCAACTCCGGTGCTGCTATCGGAAACGGTTTCCGCTGCGACGCTCCCTCCGCGAAACATCCCGGCGGCGGTGGGAACTTCGATCTTGGAGTTGGGATCACCGTCGAGCCCCATCATGCTCGCCAATAGCGCGCGCTCCTGGGCTAGGGTGCGTTCAAGCTCTTCTTCGGTTTGCGGTGGAGTGTCGTCTTTTGGCGCAGGCGTTTTCGACTCGATCGCCGGCACCAATACCTCATTGAGAAGCTCCTCTGGAAACCGCGGCTGTTCTTCAACGCCGGTTGTCTCTAGCCGGGGTTGTTCGTCTTGTGCCCGATCGGCAGATCTTTCCGGCTCCGCCGGAGTCTCCGTGGTTGGAAATTTCCCGGCGATCCACATGCTGGGCTCCAGATTGGCGACGAAGTCATCCAGGTGTGCGAATCCATTTCGGAGAATCTGAAGCGATTCAGCATCTTGAGGCTCTTTTAAAGCACACGCCCACTCGATCCATGAGTCCGCTTTAGGACCGGGTAGATTTTGTAGGGATAGTGGTTCTTCCAGCGCGGCCTGGGATCGTAATTCGTGGATTGCCTGGTTACGGAGCTGATTTAGTTCATCCACGCGGTGCGCCCGACGGTGCACGATGCTGCCGCACTCCAACTCAGTGGCGAGGGCCAACAGGCGGGAGCGCAATTGCTCTTGAGTTTTGGCCTCTGAAATCTTTCGGATCTGCTGAATTAGAGCGTCAAGTTCCTCTCTGGTCTGCCAGGTGGCCTGGGGCAACTCCGCCGATACAAGCTCACGCACTATCTGAGCAGATTTCGCGGCCAAATTAAGCTGCGCGATGACTTCGCCGACATCGACGGATTTGGCGGCGGTGAGTTTTTCTATTTGTTCGGCGAGTAGAGCCAAAGAATCGTCGAGAGACTGGAGGGTGGAAGACGACGATGAATCCATGTGAGCCTCCTAAGCTGGGAGTTCGGCTCGGTCCAGTTGGTTACAGCCCTTCAAGAGATAACTTAAATCGAAATGATATGCCGTTCGTTAGCAACATCCAGCGCATCATTTGCGCGCCTGTCGCATGGGCTAAGTGGCGACGATTGCCCCTCGATCCGAGCTGAAAACGGCGGAGAAAAATTTCGGCCCGAGACCAAGCCGAACCTGGATAGAAAGCTCGATCAGCGGAGTCCGCGAATGCTCTTACGGACCGGGGCATCGGACAGGCTCTTCTCATCGGGCATAAACCGCCGAGTGTTCTGCCAGGATTCTTTGCAAGGTGTCGCTCCCCCGCTCGCGGCGAAAGCTCGCGCCGGGGTACGCGCACAGAGTATCAACCTCATAAGTTTTAGCAATCTCGTCCCAGAGTACTTCGAGACGAATGGCTGCCTCCGGCTTACCCTGCTGCCACAATAGAGGTGCGCATTCTCCGCACGCGGCAACCCGGGGTTGTTTTCCTCTAGCCGCTTTCCTCGCTCCAACAATGAGGGCATCTACGGCCTTCGAAAATCGGCTCGGGTCGGGAGCGCCATTGACCATAAAGGTAGACAGCGTGTCGGCAGCATCTAATGGGATGTATCTCCCTTGTTCAATGGCGGCGGTAACGTTGAAGCCATCTGCCACCAACCGCTGCAATAGGGTGCCTCGGTGAGACTCGGTCGCCACGACCACCACCGCATTACCGACTCTTAGAGCAGATCCGATGAAGTCAGCAAACCGGCTTATCAGGAAGTCATCGCTCGAGTAGAGTTGAAGCTCGTGGCAGCCGGCTTTCTGCCGTTGCCTGGGCTGGAGTGCTGCGCCTGCTGCGAGTTCCTTCCAGCGATGTCTCGGGCTGAATTGGCAAATGACGCACACTCTCTCGTCATTTGGACTCGGATACGCCGACTTCTCGCATTCAGAACAAGGGTATAGGAAAAGATGGGCCCTGATTAGCTCGACCTTGGTGGATTGTGGTAATTCCATGCCACTCCCGCTTGGAGGTTGGGCGTGGAGTGCTGCACGATCATTGCTTTGAATGTTCGCGATGTACGTTCGATGAACGATTGGTTCAACTTGACGTCTTTCGACTTGTTGACACACATGTGCCGATTCCAACTCGGCTAAGGCTTTCGGGTCAGCGGTTCGCCCAACCTTCAGGGGACAGTGATTGCAGACGGATGTGACGGTTCCGTCGCCATGGCGACTGTGGGTGAAGTCGTGGCCATTCGTAGACGTCGGGCGCATGATGGTGTAAAGGGTGCATAATTGTGCCAGTCTATGCTGATCGTCGCAAGGGCCTATAGCGGCCATTCGATGGGCATGTTTATGGATAGATGTGCTTCCACTTATTGGGCATGTCTGGGCGTGAGTCGAACCCGACTATCGCAACAGCCTCGCTGCAAGTCCGCCCCGCCAAAGCGGATCTATTAACCGCTGGCGTGAAAATCTGTAGAGTAGATGTGGCGAAAGCTTCACTAGCCGCAAACAAAAGCACTATATCCACTTCACGATCGGCGGTTTGTCCGTCACGTCTTACCCATTGGAGATATGAGCTGTCACGGCAACTCTATGTCCACGTCGATCTGGACGTGCAGGTTAAACTCCCCGATTCCGACATTTAGTTGTTTTGCATACTTGTCCAGAAAGCGTGCGGCATGGTCGCCGCGCAGCACCAGAGTATTTCCCGAGGGATCGAAAACCACAACCGACCCGCTCGGCCCACCCGAGGTTACTCGCGCGTTCTTCAACTCAAGTCGCATGGGAGCCCGCACTCCCGAGCACTGTAACCCGCAAACCGGTTGGGCTATTCCACAATCTTGCCAGACGCCGAAGAATCATGACAGGAATCGAGCCTGACCATTCAAGCTCTACCACCACCAGACACTACCGTTCCCGCGGGCAGCACGGTGGTGGCAGATGCTAGGACGAGGTTAGCGCGAAGGATCGCGATGCGCCGATAGTCCCGGTTGACAGACTAGCTAGCCAGGCGGGAAGCGAATCCGCGCCAAAGTGGACGTGAGGGTTGCTTTGAGCCTGATTTCTGCTGGCAGGCATGGCTTTTTTCGAGTGTTTCCAAGGCCTCCGTTGAGGGCGCAACCATGGTATGAAAACAAAAGCCGCACATACTTTCAGGCACGCCCTGTAAGTTCTCAAGGCGAATAAACTCCTGGGCATCGTCCAGTCGATCTGGTTTAGACATAACGAGGGTTAACCTCCCGACGTTGACGAGTCGATTTGTCCAGTTGGTCCCTGGGCGTTCGTCAAGATGAACGCGAGCGATAATAGTCCGCGAAGACTGCGGGCCGATTCCACGATCTTGCCGAGCCTTACAGAATCTTAGCCTGACCTAGTAACTCCTCTGCTCCCAGCTCCGCGCATTCAGCCTATGGCCGGCTCGGTGCGGTTCTATTTCATAGGTATCCGAAAAACAGGTTTTTATAACATTCTGCTATTGACAGCAAAATTATGGAAGGCATATGGCCGGCGTGGTTCTAGATTGGTTCTGTGTCCTGTTACGCAATTCCTGACAGTAGCTTGACCAATCTCAGCGATGTCTCCTGCCCGATTTTTCGGGAATCCGGATGCCGTTACCACAGCATCGCTGAGCACTCGGCTTTGGCCATCTCGGTTATTGATCCCCGAACCAATCGCTATATCGAGGTTAATGATAATTTCTGCGAGCGACTGGAATACTCGCGCCAAGAAATGCTGCATGCTCCAGTCAGCCTCATAAACCCTCACTTTCCGCCTTCGGCTATAGCCGCCCTCGTCCGGCAACTGGAAACCCAGCAGGTAATACAGCTCTACATCAGCCAAAAGACCAAGAGTGGGAAGCCACTCGATGCCTACGCTACGATAACCGCCATCCATTGCGATGGGCGGATTCTGATGCATTGCGTGAGCCTAGACGTGACCGCGCAGCGCCGCGCGGAAAAGAGACTCATGGAGACCGAGCAGCGTTTTCGGGTGACCTTCGAGCAAGCAGCCGTAGCCATTGCCCACGTTGCCCCCGATGGATCCTGGCTGCGTGTGAACCAGAAATTCTGCTCCATTACGGGCTACTCCGAGGGCGAACTTTACGGCCTGACCTTCGAAGACATAACCCACCCCGATGACGTCGACGCTGACTGGGCCCAGGCCAGCGCGCTCCTCCAGGGCGAGATCCCGACGTACTCGATGGAAAAGAGGTATATCCGTAAAAGTGGTGATTGTATCTGGGTGAACCTCACGGTATCGCTGGCTCGGAGTTCGGATGGTAAGCCCGAATACTTCATCTCCGTGGTAGAAGATATTTCTGCCCGGAGGAGAGCGGAGGAGCAACGGGATGAACTGATCCGCACTCTGGAGGAGCAGGTGCGCCAGCGAACCATGGAACTGGAAAGGTTGTCGATGACCGATCCTCTGACCGGAGTAGCGAATCGCCGTGCCCTTGACCGCGCACTGGCGTCCGAGTGGGCGCGGGCATTGCGATCGCATCAGGTGATTTCGGTGATCGCCATCGATGTGGATCAGCTCAAGACGTTGAACGACCGTTTGGGCCACGCTTACGGCGACGAATGCATGGTTGCGGTAGCCAATGCATTGCGGCCGCTAACCACTCGACCCTCAGATCTATTTGCGCGCTGCGGTGGAGACGAGTTCATCTTTCTATTGCCCGGCACCAATGCCGCCGGTGCGCGGCGGATCGCCGCCAAGGCGCACATGGAGGTCCGTTCGCTCTCCCTACCTTTTCCCGGAGCTGACCGGGCAATCGTCACCCTGAGCGCCGGGAGTGGCCACAGAAATTCCCTCGACCCAAAGGTCTCCAAAGGACCTGCTGGCAGCCGCGGATCGGGCCATGTATCAGGCCAAACACCTGGGGCGTGATCGCGTCTGTTCCGTAGGCGAGGCTCCTAACCCTCACATCGACCCTTTGCCAACGCCTAAGAAATCAAACGGCCAGCCCATCGCCTAGGAGGAGACTTGATAAATTCCAGCCTAAGTCTCCAACCCATGCGATAATGCCGCACACCGGACGATGTAACCGTAGTCACCGACTTGCTAAGCATCGGCGGATGTCACGGTGACGCTCCCCACCGTCCGGGCAGATCTGACCCCTGGACGACACATCATCGCGGTGACTCCTAGAATCCCCTTATCGATTTCCAGGATGGGCAAAATACTTTTTCCTAAGATCAGCAAGAATCTGAAAGACATGGCGTCCATACGGTGTAGGCTTAAATGGCATGAGTGATAACCTTCCGCCGTCTTTGCCCTGCCCGGGGTGCGGCAGAGAGAAATTCAAATTTCCCTCCGAAGCTCTAGTTGCCGCGGAGATGGTCGGTTGCGTTTGCGCAGGTTGCGGCAGAGCACTTACCGAAGAGGACATCCAAAAATACCTACGCAGTCGACAACTCGAAAGACGAGTCCGCGTAGTCAACTGGTGACTGGAGCGATTGCTCCCTGGCATCCCAATCCGATCCCGGCTTCGACTTCCTGCGGCTAACCGGGGCCGATCATTCAGAGTTGTGCGTCCCAACCATTAGTTACCCCTCGGGTTACCTTCGTGCTGTTTTACATAAGGTAGTCACCTCGAACCTCGGTTCTTCCACGTAAAATCGAGCCACCGCTTCAAACTGATTGCGCTGATCTCTTCGTCCTCAGGACCTCTGGCCTATTCCACTGGATCAAGGACGAACCCGGTGTTTAGAAACAGCACGCTCCAGCTGCCATCTTTCCCTGCCATCCTCGCGCATCTCACACTCGCTGTTAGACTTACATCCTCCAAAGGGCACATCTTCAGGGCGCGCGCAATCCGGCATGAACCAGCCGCGGCCCGGCGCCCCCGCCTGCGGAAGTTCAGTTCGATCTTGGCTTGGGTGATTGCGATTGGGTTGAGCGTGGCCACGCCCCGATTGGCTTGGTCTCAGACCTTCAGTGTCCTGCACAGCTTCACCGGAGGTGGAGACGGAGCATCTCCCGGAGCCGGCTTAACCATAGACCCGCACGGAAACTTCTACGGGACGACGGAACAGGGTGGACCAAACGGTCCCAACGGTTATGGCATCGCCTTCAAACTGACTCACCACCAGGGAGGTTGGGTATTTACCCCACTCTATGCATTTGGAGGTGGCCAAGACGGGAGCGGTCCCGCAGCCAGGGTCATCATCGGACCGGATGGTTCCCTCTACGGCACCACCCATTCGGGAGGAGGAACCGGATGTGGCGGAAACGGTTGCGGTACGGTTTTCAACCTCAAGCCGCCCCCGAGTACCTCTGCCAGCATTCTCGGCGGCTGGATGGAGACTGTGCTGTACCGCTTTACCGGAGGTAGTGACGGGGCTGCTCCAGTGGGCGATCTCGTGTTCGACCAGGCTGGGAATATTTACGGGACGGCGGCGAGTGGAGGATCCGCGCAAAAGGGCGTCGTTTATGAGCTGACGCCATCGAATGGCAACTGGGCCGACAGCGTTCTCTGGACTTTCACCGGCGGCAGCGATGGTGGAGAGCCAACTGGCGGCGTCATCTTCGACGCTGCGGGAAACCTATACGGCGCAGCACAGCTGGGCGGCGCATCAGGCTATGGCGCGGTTTTTCGGTTAGCCCCCTCTGGCGGCGGATGGTCCCAGACCACCCTCTACAGCTTTCAAAACGGAAGCGACGGAGCCAACCCGAATGGCGGGCTGATCCTCGATACGTCCGGCGATCTTTACGGCAGCACAGGTTCGAGCGGCTCTCACGGAGGCGGCACAATTTTTGAACTGAAGCCCCAGCAAAATGGCACTTGGGCGTTGAGTGTCCTCGACGCTCTAACCGGACAAACCGGGGGTGGGCCCCAGGCCAGCTTAACCAGAAATGCCGCGGGCACGGTGTACGGCACAGCTTACAAAGATGGAGCGGACGGGTATGGTTCTGTGCTTTCGCTGATAACGTCGAATGGCAGCTGGGTCTACACCGACCTCCATGACTTTACTTTCGGGAACGACGGGGCGGAACCGGTCGGCAACGTGGTCCTCGACGCCAATGGCAATCTTTACGGCACCGCGATTGCCGGCGGCACGTATGGCTACGGAGTGGTTTTTGAGATCACCCCACTGCAGATCACGACTAGCTCCTTACCTGCCGGCACAGTCAATGTCCCCTACAGTGCCACGTTATCCGTCACGGGCGGAGTATCGCCCTATACCTGGAGCGTGATCCAAGGCAGTCTGCCGAATGGTTTGACCCTGAATGCCGGCACTGGAGCAATCTCAGGCACGCCAACGGCTGGGGGAACTTTCAACTTCACGGTGCAGGTGAGCGACTCCGAGTCTCCGCCCGCCACCGCGGTTGCGCCGCTCAGTATTACCGTGCAATCGGCGCTGGTGATCACGACCAGTTCGCTGCCGTCAGGCACGGTCAACAATCCATATAGTGCAACGTTGTCGGCGGCCGGCGGAACGCCACCCTATACCTGGAGTATCACGCAGGGCAGCTTGCCGGGCGGTTTGTCTCTGAACGCCGGCAGCGGAGTGATCTCAGGCACGCCTACTACGGCTGGAAACTTCAATTTCACGGTACAGGTACGTGACTCCGAGTCACCGCCGGCCACGGCGAGTGCGCCTCTCGGCATCACCGTGAGCACAGCATCAATCTTTCTGTCCTGGAGCCCCAGCAACTCTCCCGGGGTAATCGGCTACAACGTCTATCGCAGCACAGTTTCCGGCGGACCTTATACGAAACTCAATTCCGCTTTGATCACGACTACGAGCTACAACGACCAGGCGGTACAAAACGGTCAGACGTATTATTACGTGACCACAGCGGTCAATAACCAGGGAATGGAAAGCGGATATTCGAACCAGGCATCTGCGACCGCTCCCTAGTCCCCCGGCACACGAAAGGGAATCGTCGACGGACGAACTGCAGATCCCAATTTCTTGCTGGGCTGCCGAGTCGCAGTTCGCGAGGCAACCGTCAACAGGCCTTACGTTAGCAGCTGACCGCAGCGGTCTGCAGTACCTTGCGCAGTCCCTGCGCGTCACGCTCGAAGCGATTGCCGCAAGCGCAAACCAACAATTCCGGCAAAGCTTCGCCGCACTCGCACATGTAGCCGATCTGCCTGGCGGGATTCCCGACGACCAACGCGTAGGCTGGAACATCCCGTATGACCACCGTGCCCGCACCGATGAAGGCGTACCGGCCTATGGTTACACCGCAGACGATGGTGGCGTTGGCGCCAATGCTGGCACCTTCCTGAACCTTGGTTTCTACGAACTGTTCGTGAGACTTTTTGACTTCAGCGCGCGGGTTGAGATCGTTGGTGAAAACCGCATTGGGACCCACGAACACATGATCGCCCAGGGATACACCATCCCAAATCGCGACTCCGTTCTTGATGGTGACGCCGTCTCCTACGGTGACGTTCGATTCCACAAATGAGTGATCACAAATGTTGCAGTTCTTGCCGACAGTGGCACCCTTCATCACGTGCGCGAACGCCCATACACGAGTGCCCTCGCCAATGTCTTCCGTTTCGACTAGTGCATTGGGATGTACAAAGTAAAGAGATGACTCCATGTGCCTCCTTAAGAAAGGTAAGAATATGCCTAATCCGAGCGGGGAAGTAAATCATCGACCTTACGGTCGCCGGTCCGCGCAGGGGGGCGGGCAACCGACAAAGTCAAAACTGGCGACTACAAGCTCACCGCTTCACGGGAGCTTGGGCGGCGAACCCACATACTTCCAGGTTCGTGAAAGCTTGCGGCCTCCGCGCAAGGCCTGCTTATGAATTAGCAACCTCTGCTGGCGGGGCAGCGTGGAAACCGGGACCGGTCAGCGGCTGTGATACCGGTTTCATCTGGCTGCTCTTTGGCCTCCCGCCATCACCGCATCGGCATGCCGAGTGAGAAACGGGCCCGCACCCCCGCCGCTGCGCTCAATGCCGAGAGCCGGAGTCTCCTTTTTCTTGTGTTGCCGGTCGGAAGCCATCTGTTCAGCTTTAAGGAGTTGCTCGATGGTAAGCTCCTTGGCCAGTTCTTTGTAGCCTTGCGATATTTGTTCGGTGGCTAGCGAATACCACATGTAGGCTTGAACTTTGCTGTTCAGATCAGCCTTCTGGAGCGAATAGAACTGCGCCAGGGCAAGCTGCGCGATCACAACTCCCTGGGTGGCTGCGTCTTGACAGGCCATTAAAGTCGCTTCATCCTGCAGGCTTTCATAAGCCCGTTCGTTGAGGAAGTGCTGTAAGGCCGATTGAGCATGGCGCTCCTGGCTTAGGGTCATGAAGAGTAGTTCGACCCGGTTGGAGACGCCCAACTTGTCGAAGATCCGGAACAGCGAATTCTTGATGGTGTGCTGACTGAGTTTTAAGCGCTCAGCAATCTCGCGATTGGACAGCCCTTGGGCGACCCCGCGAACCACTTCCATCTCGCGCTTGGAAAGCAGGTTCAGACCTTTTGCATCGACCGCCCGAATGTTGTGCGACGAAGCCAGAGCCTGCACCAAGGTAGCGATTTGATGGCTGTTGGCCCAGATCTGGCCTTCACAAACCTTGCGCAGGCATTTGCCCAAGGTCTCGATCGAGTCATCCTTACTGAAGATTCCTCGGGCTCCGGCCCGAAAGGCCTCGAGAATCATCTCGCCTTGCGTGGTGTCCAAAACGACCACGGCCCGCAGGTCGGCATGCGTTGCCCGCAGTCCGCGCAGGACTTCAAAGCCGCGACCGGGCCGCTCATCCAGGTTGGAACTGATGAGCAGTACATCAATGTCACGCAGGTTGAACTGTTTGGTAAGGCTGTCAGAGCCGGAAGGCGAAGTGGTTACTTGCAAGCAACCGTCGCGTTTTAAGGCATCCGCGAGCAGTTCAGTGTGGACCCGCGTATCATCGCTGACGAGTACACGAATCGGTACAGCAGACGGCTGGTGGCGCATGGCGTGCTCCAAACGAAGTTTTCGGCAAGTAGCTTGAGGAACTTTATCTCGTTGGACAAGTCTCGGGCTTAGCAGACATCATCCCGCATGAGTCAAACGGCCAGTAGCTCCTCGGATTGCCGTCAGCGTACAAGAGTTCCGGGACATACACAAGACAACAATGGTGCTGCAACCTGCACACACCTGGTGATACCAGCCATGCACATAAGTGTTGATGACCTGCTATGACACTCCCCAATAGAGAATCATTAAGAATTGATTTCAACCGTAAGGGCGTTTCTGGCGTTCCGGGAATCTGCTCATCGACCGCATTTAACAGGCTTTAAATCAATAACTTAAGGGCGTATTTTGGCAGTCCATGAGCAGGCCAAATGTCTCTTCCCCGTCTGAGAATCCGTTGGCCCAATCCGAGGAGGCTAGAGAAAATCGTCTCCAAGTCGATGTTATCCAGGATAGGAGATTTTGGGCTCCACCGGTGCGGAGTAATGCGTCGCGGAGACTCTGGGCCTCTTGCGGCAAGTTGCAACCAGTCTTAGAGTCCACTCACCGCAAAGATTCAGCCAACTTGCCGATGTGTGGAACTCTAAGCATTTGGAATCAGTGTCCGGTTGAGTTCTGACACTCTGAGTTAGGCGGGTTAGCGAGGCAGATCCCGGGTTTCCGGATCTGCGGAACAGGCATTCACAAGCTGCGATTTCAGAGCGCAATGTGAGTGAGAGGGCGAAGCTATGTATGCCACCGTTGAAACTTCGAGCTTCACCGAGTCGCCGGCCTTCACCGGTTTTGGTGCGGACACAGATGTCGAAAGATGGTTTGCCGTTCATACCCATGCCCGGCACGAAAAAACGGTGGCACAAGAGGTTCGTGAATTGGGAATGACCAGCTTCCTTCCTCTGGTTAAGGAAGTGCGCCAGTGGAGCGATCGGCGGAAAGTCGTCGAGCTCCCGTTGTTCAGCTGCTATGTCTTCGTCAAGCTGCGGCCCAGGAACGATGAGCGTCTGCGGGTCCTCCGGGTTAACGGAGTTCTCCGGTTCATCGGAACGCACGGTATGGGAATTCCGATTCCAGACGAGCAGATCCAGTTAGTGCAAACTCTTGTCGAAGAGCAGTTTCCTGTGTGTTCTCATCCTTTTCTGAAAATCGGCCAACGGGTGCGGGTGCGAAGCGGCGCTTTGAGCGGCGTAGAAGGCATCCTCGTCTCCCGTAGCGGACAGTCTGCTTTGGTTATTTCCCTCGACGCGATCCAGCGATCCCTAAGCGTACGCATCGAGGGTTACGACGTCGAACCGTTGTAAGTCATTCCCTACCCCTTCTCATTCCTCTCATGCATGAAGCTCTTAATCTAGCCGCTGAAAATGCCGCGACGGTACTGCGGTTGCTGGTAGTGAGTCGCGAATCCGCCGTCTTACGTCCACTCTGGTCCGTTGGCGAATCAAACGGCTGGCAGGTCGAAAGTGCGACCAACGGGTGGGGAGCGATGGAGCGGGTTCAGTCGGGCATCACCCCGGACCTGCTGATTCTCGACTTGGCGCGCAGTAACGCGGATGGCTTGCACTTCCTGCGCTGGCTGCGCCGGCTTCGTCCTGAACTGGCGATCCTCGTTCTTTGTGATCCCGACGATTCGCCCACTCAGCAAGAGGCGATCCGTTTGGGCGCGCGCGACTTCATCGTAAGGCCGGTGGAAGATCAATGTCTGGAAGCCGCGATTCGGCGGCAGCTTTCAACCGCTGACAATGTTGGGGTGGAAATCACCAGCGACGACGTGGAAGAGGTTAGCGGCGACTCGTTTTTCGTCGGAGCCAGCCCGGTTATGCGAAAGCTGCGGGCGCAGGCCGAATTGCTGGCCGAAACCGATTCGCCCGTGCTGATCCTGGGCGAGACCGGAAGTGGCAAAGAAACCACCGCTCGCCTGATTCACCGACTGTCCATCCGGTCTGGGTTCAAGTTTGCCAAAGTCAACTGCTCGGCTCTGCCCAGCGACCTTCTGGAGACAGAGCTGTTTGGGTATGACCGGGACAGAGCGGGACTACCGCAAACGAAACCGGGCAAGCTGGAGCTTTGCGAAAAGGGCACGGTTCTTCTGGACGAAATCACGGAAATGCCGATGGGCCTGCAGGCCAAGCTGTTGCAGGTTCTGCAAACCAAGAAGTTTGCCCGTCCGGGAAGTGGAACTCCGGTGCCGGTTGACGTGCGCGTCCTGACGGCCAGCACCACCAACCTGGAGTCGGCGATTTCCGACAACAAACTGCGTGAGGATCTTTGCTATCGACTGAGCACTTACACGGTCCGCGTGCCGCCCTTGCGCGAGAGGCGGGAAGAACTTCCCCTGCTTCTGCACTATTTCATGCGCTACCTGGCGAAACAGTATGCGCTTTCACCGCGCGCCTTCGCTCCGCCGGTCTTGGAAGCATGCCAATCGCACAGTTGGCCTGGTAACCTGCGCGAACTGGAGAACTTTGTAAAGCGTTTCCTCCTGGCAGGAGGCAAAGAACTGCCTTTCGAGAGCGAATCGCGGCTCCCAACACCTCGCTGAAAAAAACACACCGTCGTCGCCGAACCTGAACTTGTATCGCGAGCTACCGATCCGCATGTCGCGATTTCCGGCTCAGATTCCCTGAAGTCGCTGGTTCAAACCGTGAAGCTGGAGGCCGAGAAGAACGCAATTGCTGCCGCGTTAGAGAAGACGGGCTGGAACCGCAAGGCGGCGTCGCGTCTCCTCAAGGTCAGCTATCGGACATTGCTGTACAAAATCGAGCAGTACCAAATGAAATCCAATGATTCTTCTGTGGCTCCGGGAGGTGCTGGAGTCCGACCTAATGGAAATGGATTTGGAGGTAACGGGCGCGCTCATTGAGCGGCACTGGTCAGGTGACGACTGCCAGGAGTTTGATCATGAAAATTCTAGCTGTTAACCCATGGCGCGGAGGTATGAGCATCGGATTGGCTTGCCTTTTTCTTGCTGGTCAAGTCTGGGCGCAGGCTCAGGTGGCAAGTCAGTCTCCTGCTCAATCCCTGGTTTCCGCCGATATAGCCTCTGTTACGAAGCCCGCCAGCACGCCGGCCACGAAGCCGCACGATGACGGTTTTGTCATTGGAAACGGCGATGTATTGGCGATCAGTGTCTGGAAACAACCAGACCTGTCTCGCTCGCTGCCGGTTCGTTCGGACGGGAAAATTTCGCTGCCGTTGATCGGGGAGGTACAGGCCACCGGCCAGACTCCCTTGAAGCTGGAAGAGGAGATCGCGACCAAATTCCAGCCTTATCTGGCGGAGCCGGAAGTCACGGTCATCGTCGAGCAGATCAATAGTCAAAAGTTCAATATTCTGGGCAGAGTGGCGAAGCCGGGCTCCTATGCCCTGGTCAATCCGACCACCGTTCTGGATGCAATCGCGCTGGCCGGAGGTTGTGGCAACTTCGCCAAGCAGAAATCCATTTACATCCTGCGCCGGCATCCGGACGGCAGCGAGTCTCGCTTGCCGTTCAATTACCAGGATGTCATCAAAGGCAAGAACACTGCCCAGAATATCGACCTGCAACCGCACGACACGGTAGTCGTTCCCTAGGAACAAACATGCTGGCACGAGTTTGCTTAGGTCTTGTGCTGCTAGCCTGTAGCCCGGCGTGGTGCCAGGTGGACACGAGCGCCTCGGGCGCCACTACCGGCTCTTCCGACGCCACCCAGCTCCAGGTGCCGCCGCCAGTCAGCGGACAAGCCTATTCGTCTGAGTTTGCGGGCAGCTCGGAAACAAACTTTTGGAGCGGCGGATTTAACCTTAGCACCGCATATTACAGCAACGGCACGGGTGGTACGAATGGCAGCGGGAACATGAGCTATTCGCTGTGGCCCACCATCGCTCTTAATAAAGCCACACCGCAGTTGCACTTGGTCCTCAGCTACAGTCCTGGGTTTACCATCTATCAAGGCACAAGCGGCGACAACCAGGCCAATCAGAATCTAAACGTCAATCTCCAATACCGAATCAGTCCGAACTTCACGATCAGTTTGCAAGACGTCTTTAACAAGACGTCAAACATCTTCGATCAACCGAATCCGTTGTCGGCTTCGCCAATTTCCGGGTCCGTGCCGGCGCCCGGAGTGGCAGTCGTTGCTCCGTTGGGTAATCAAATCAATAACCTGACAAGTGCCCAACTCACATATCAAGTTAGTGCTACAGGCATGCTCGGGGCTGGCGGGAGCTTTACAAAACTCTATTACCCCAATCCGGAACAGGTTTCCGGCTTGTACAACTCGCAGTCAGCTGGAGGCTCCCTTTTCTACTCCCGCCGCCTGGGAGAGAGATATTACCTCGGCGTCAACTACCAATATCAACAGACGCAATCGTCTCAGTCCAACTTGACTGGCAGCCAGACCCAGACCCAGACAGTTTTTGGTTTCCTTTCCATTTATTTGAAACCAACGCTGTCGGTATCAATCTCCGGGGGCCCGCAGCACTATACGGCGACACAACAGCCACTCCCTCCATCATCATCCTGGAGTCCCTTGCTGATGGTGAGCATCGGCTGGCAGGGCGAGCGAACTACGTTGGCAGCCAGCTACTCGCGCATGGTTACTGGAGGTGGCGGGCTGAACGGTGCTTTCCATTCCAATACGGCTGGGGCCTCAGCAAACTGGAAAATAAGCAGAGATTGGAATACAGGAGTAGCCGCGAATTACTCGGACAATAAGACATTAACTCCTCTGTTTTTCGCTAGCTCTGGAGGCCGCACGATCTCAGGCACTGTTTCCGCCCAGCGCGCGGTGGGAGAGCATTTCAATCTACAGTTTGGCTATAGCTGGACACACCAGAATTATGAGCAGATCGCTGCTATAGCCGCCACTCCAAACTATAGTCGTATCTTTATATCCCTGAACTATCAGTTCACCAGGCCCCTGCACAGATAATCATGCCGACACCTGTTCAACAACAAGCTCCAGAGGGCATGGGAATCCAGCACTACCTGGAGATCTTTCGCAGGCGCCACCTGCTGTTCTTGATCTGCTTGTTCCTAGGCTGGCTTGCCGTTTGGGGAGCAAGCTGGGTTCTGCCGCCACGCTATAAGTCTGGCACTCTGATATTGGTGGAACAGCCTACCATGCCAAAAGATTACGTAACGCCTAACGTGGCCGAGAACCTACAAGAACGGCTGCAGAGCATTACGCAACAGATTCTCAGCCGGTCGCGTCTGCTGCATATTGTCGACGAACTCAACTTATATTCCAACGAGCGCACGCGTCTTTCGCCAGACGAAATTGTGGAACAGATGCGCAAGAATATCGACATCGAGCTTGTGCATGGAACGGACAATCGTATCAGCGCGTTCAATGTTTATTACACGGCCGGTAATCCCCTGATTGCTCAGCAGGTCACAAGCAAGCTGACAAACCTGTTTATCAACGAGAATCTCGAAGTCCGACAGCAGGAGTCGGAAGGCAATACGAAGTTTCTCGAAAATCAGTTGGACGCTACGCGGCAGGGTTTAGAGGCCCAAGAAGAGAAAATTCGCGAGTTCAAGGCTCAGCACGTTGGAGAGCTGCCAAGCCAGCTAGGCAGCAATGTGCAGATCCTGGGTGGACTGCAGACACAACTGCAGGCGGAATCCGAAGCGCTTAACACGGCCAAGCAGCAGCGTGTTTATCTGGAAACACTGTTAAGCCAATATCAGGCCCTCAAGGGGCCGTCCAAAGATCCGGACGCTCCGCAAATGGGCTTGGCAGAAACAGAAGAAAGACTTGATAAGCTGAAGGCCGACCTGCGTGATCTTAGTTCTACTTACGGAGATAAGTATCCGGAGGTCCGCAGGATGAAGGATCAGATTGCGAAAACCGAAGCGCAACGGGATCAGCTTCTGGCGGAACAGAAAACTAAAGGTAGCAGCCCCCAGGCCGATGCAAGGACGGCCGCACCGTCTGCGGACGCGGCAGGGGCTAGGAATCCCTCGGTATTGCCTCAAATGCAAAGTCAGTTGCAAGCGAATCAGATCGAGATTAAGAACCGCGAGCAATCGATCGCGGCGCTGGTATCGAGGATCAACGACTATCAGGCGCGGTTGAATCAAGAGCCCATACGCGAGCAACAGCTTGCAGACTTGACTCGCGGCTACGATCAATCCAAGGCATCCTATGACGACCTTCTAAAAAAGAAAAATGATTCGGCCATGGCCACGAGTATGGAACTGCTTCAGCAGGGGGAACGTTTTCGAATCATTGATCCGCCCAGCCTGCCGCTGAAGCCCAGTTTTCCAGACCGGCTCAAGTTTTGCGGCATCGGCTTGGCGGTGGGATTAGCTCTAGGAGCCGCAGTGGTGTGGGGGTTGGAGATGATGGATGATCGCGTGTACAGCGAGTTGGAGTTGCGAAAACTGTTGCCGGTATCTGTCATTTCCGAACTACCAGTCATAGCCGAACCTACGAGCGAGGTAGCTGAGCGGAAAAGAATTTGGTTCGGCTGGGCAATGGCCACGGTGATCTTGGCTGCTATCCTTGCGGGATCTGCAGTCAGCTACTTCCGTGGGTGAGCCTCATCTCCGATGTATAAAGCGTTCTACAACTTAAAGCGCAATCCTTTCGAGATCATTCCAGATCCCTCTTTCCTTTTTGTGACACCCGCGCACAATGAGGCCATGGCGGCTCTTTATCACGGAGTAAGGGCGCACAAAGGTTTTGTGGTACTGACCGGAGAGGTTGGCACTGGAAAAACTCTCTTGCTTCGTTGTTTACTAGAGGTATTCAAGAAGAGCAACGATATTGCTTACGCTTATGTGTTCAATGGCCGTTTATCACCATGTGAGTTTCTGCAGTACATCGCCACCGACTTCGGCCTCTCTGTATCGGGAAAGAATAAGGGCGAAATTCTGCTTGAGTTTAGCAATTATGTAGTCGGCCGGGGGACGAATCACCTCACGACGGTCCTGATCGTCGATGAGGCGCACCATCTCTCGGAGGACATTCTCGAGGAAATTCGTCTGCTGACGAACCTGGAGACAAGTTACGGCAAGCTGCTGCAGATCTTACTCGTCGGCCAACCCGAACTCGACGACAAGTTGGACTCTCCGGAGCTCAGACAACTGAAGCAAAGAGTCGCCCATCGAGCGCGGTTGGCGCCGTTGGATGCGAGCGAAACCAGAGGGTACATCGAAAAGCGGCTGGAGATAGCGGGCGCAGCCCCTAATGGCCCTTTCCTGTTTCCTGAGGACACCATCGCCCGCGTCTTTCAACACTCCCACGGTATTCCTCGACTCATTAATACGATCTGCGAAAATGCGCTCATCACGGCCTACGCCAGAAGGCTGAGAAGTGTGACTCCCGAGATTATCGATAGTACCGCTGCCGATCTGCGCTTGGACGTGGCGCATCTTCCGCAGGCTGAAAGTCCGGCGGAGTTCGACGAAACCTTTGCCCGGCGGGCCTCCAAGACCCTGCTGGAGTTGTTTGCTTATCTGAAGAAAGCGTCGCCACACGACGCGGAACACGAACGGCCCTAAGAAGCGGATTCGACCCACATGAGCCAAATCTTTGACGCACTGCAGCGATCCGAGACCGACCGGTCTGGAACCGAGGTACCCGCTGCGAAAGAGTTATTAGAAGTTGTCGAGCGGAACGCTGCGCAGGTTACGACTGTTGCCGAGCGCCCAAGGAAAGAGGACACGGCGCTTGTCTACAGCAGAGAGTTTCCAACTGCTCGGGCGACGCTATCTCCCGACAACAAGCTTGTATGTGCTACGGATGAGGAAAGCCTGGCAGCAGAAAAGTTTCGCTTCCTGGGGGTTCGCCTACGGCACCTGCAACAAAAACGGTCTCTGAAACGGATACTGGTCACAAGTTCCGTCGCTGGAGAGGGGAAGAGCACGATCGCGGCAAACTTAGCCTGTGCTCTAGCCAGGAATAAACAAAGGGTTCTCCTGTTGGATGGCGATCTGCGCCGTCCATCATTGGCCCGCCAACTCGGCCTTGACTCCCTTCCAGGACTAGGCGAGCTGTTGGAGGGAAGTGGGACTCTAACGGCAAATGTTTATAGGGTGGAAAGTCTAGGGTTCTGGATCCTGCCGGCCGGTAAGTCCCCGCGAAATCCTTTGGAGTTTATGCAGCCGGGAAAACTCACGGCGCTGTTGGACCAGTTGGGAGAGGCATTCGATTGGATTGTCATCGACTCACCTCCCGTGTTGCCACTCGCCGATACCAGCATCTGGATGCGGCTGGCCGATGCGATTCTGCTGGTGACGCGGCCCGGAACAACGGCGAAGCGACAGCTGCAACGAAGCCTGGAAGCCATCGAGCAGTCGAAGCTTCTGGGTGCAGTGCTCAATGGATCCAAAGAGGCGACGGCCAATAACTACCACTACTATCATTATTCCCAATCTGGCGTACAAACTGGAACTCGAGGCAAAAATTAGCAGTTGGAGCCACCACGCCCCCCGTCGGCCATCCTTTCGATTTGGAAAAAGCGTGAACAACTTTATTTACAACGCACGTCAGGATGTATTTATGTGCGCTATGGCTGGAGTGCCGAACCTGTGGAGGATATTGTGACTCTACCAAACTCGGGCAACGGTTCAGGCTTGGATTCTGTTTCGTCGAAGGTGGCCTCCGCAAGAGAGCGTGAGGTTCTGGAGGAAGAGCTTTTTAAGCGAATGATTGCGCTTGAGCGCAAGCGAACCGAGCGCTCCGCGAAGCCTTTCTTGCTTATGCTGCTGGAGACAGGAGAACATCAAGCCGAAGAAAAGAACGGCATCGTTCTCGCCAAAGTCATAACGGCATTGTCGACAGCAACCAGAGAGACCGACGTCATTGGCTGGTACAAGAACCATTCGTGCGTAGGAGTGATGTTCACCCAGCTCGTCATTGTTGACCAGAAGTCCCTTCTGAGTGCCATGTTGAACCGGGTGGGCGCCATTTTGCGGGATAGCCTGAGTTTCGAGCAATTTAATCAGATCAGTATTTCGTTCCATTTCTTTCCAGACAAATGGGACCAGGACATATGGCAGCGCCCTAGTAACCCGACGTTGTATCCGGATCTGCCGAGAGGCGACAAGCTTGGCAAGCTATTCTCGGTTACCAAGACGAGTGATGGACGTAGAGCGGCAGTCTGCTGCTGTTGACGATCTGTTCTCGCCTCTGCTTTTGATGGTAGCGATCGCCGTTAAGCTTACCTCTACAGGTTCCATTTTGTACCGCCAGCAGAGAGTCGGACAATACGGAAAGCCGTTTACATTTCTGAAGTTCAGGTCCATGTACACCGACAACGATGCCACGGTACATAAAGACTACGTGATGCAGTTGATCGCCGGACGCGCGGAACGCCATCCTACTAACGGCAACGGAAACAGTGACGGGGCGGGTGTCTACAAGCTGACGAATGACAAACGTATAACCAGGGTGGGCGGATTTTTGCGGCGGACGAGCCTGGATGAACTTCCCCAGTTGCTGAATGTGTTGACGGGCGAAATGTCGCTGGTGGGGCCGCGTCCGGCGATTCCTTATGAAGTAGCCGCTTATCAAACCTGGCACCGCCGTAGGATCTTGGAGGTCAAGCCGGGAATTACTGGGCTCTGGCAAGTTAATGGCCGCGGCCGCGTCCAATTTGATGACATGGTCCGCCTTGATCTTCGCTACGCTCGGGACTGGTCACCCTGGCTTGACCTTAAGATCCTCTTGCGCACACCACGAGCTGTAATCCTCGGCGCTGGCGCATACTGAGCAGCCTCGCTGTTCTCCTAGTCATTTCCTATCAATGGACCAACCTGGCCACGCTCCTTGGAGGTAAGTTACCGTGTCAGCCGCCACTGAATTTCTCCCTGTTGTTGCCCAGTCGGAACAAAAGAGTAGCCTGTTGAACTTCGGCGTAATCGGCTACGGCTATTGGGGCCCGAACGTCGTTAGGAACCTTGGCGGATTGGAAACAGCCCGCGTCGCGGCTATTTCTGACAAGTCGCCCGCTGCTCGCGAACGGGCCCAGAAGGCGGTCCATGGGGTCGAGATAGTGTCTGACGCCAGCGAAGTCATCACATCGACGGATATCGATGCCGTCGCGATTATCACTCCCGTCTGGACCCATTTCGAACTCGCCAAAGCTGCGCTTGAGAGCGGCAAGCACGTGTTCGTGGAGAAGCCTTTTACCAGCAATACGGCACAGGCAGAGGAACTGATCAATCTCGCGGCACGCAAAAACCTGAAGATCATGGTAGACCACACATTCTTGTTCACAGGGGCGGTGCGGAAAATTAAGCAACTGCTGGACGAGGATGCGCTTGGCAAGCTGTACTATTACGACTCCACTCGCGTTAATCTCGGACTGTTCCAGCATGACGTCAACGTCATCTGGGATCTTGCTCCTCATGACTTGTCCATCATGGACTACCTCATCGAAGGGAACGCCGAGCAGATCGTCGCCACTGGCCAGACTCACCTGAACGGCCATGAAGACGTGGCTTTTATTACCCTCTACTTTCCCAACGATGTCATCGCCCACATCAATGTCAACTGGCTTTCGCCGGTGAAGGTCCGCACGACATTGATCGGGGGTGAAAAGAAGATGCTGGTGTGGAATGACCTCGAGGCTGATGAGAAGATCAAGATTTATGACAAAGGCGTGAAAGTTACGAGCCGCGAGGGCGTATATAACCTGCTGGTCAACTACCGGTCGGGTGACATGTGGGCTCCTCATCTGGAGCCGGTCGAGGCTCTGCGCCTGGAGCTGGGCTATTTCGTTGAATGTATAACCAAGAACCAGACGCCGTTTAACGACGGACTGGCGGGCCTTAGAGTGGTGCAGATGCTGGAGGCTGCGGATCAGTCGTTACGGAATCGCGGAGCCGCGGTGCAACTGCAGCCTCAGGCCACAGCGTCGTCTCCCAGCGTGCCTGGCTTCGGCGAGAACCAACAAACGCCAGTGATCGGTGGCTCGCAACCCGCGGCTGCCGCCGCGGCAGCATCGTTGGGGTAAGTGGCGCGTCCGCATTCAGAGGAGCTCTAGATATGGATCGCATTGAAGTGCCTTTTCTTGACCTAATCACGCCTCACGTGGAAATGGAAGAGCAACTCGTCTCTCTATTTCGTACAGCCCTACACACGGCCGGCTTCATTGGCGGCAAACCCATCCAGGACTTTGAAGACGCTTTCGCTCAGTTCTGCGATGTGGAACATTGTGTCGGTGTTGGCAGCGGAACCGACGCCCTGCGCTTTGCGCTGATCGCCGCAGGAGTCCAGCCGGGCGATAGCGTATTGACCGTGGCCAATACCTTCATCGCCACCACCGAGGCGATTACTCAAGCTGGCGCCGTCCCCGAGTTCGTCGAAATCGACGAGCGGACCTACAACATCGACCCCGAAAAGCTGCGTGAATACCTGGTGGTCAATTGCGATCGGGATCCTTCCTCCGGCAGACCTGTATCGCGCCGAACCGGCCGAACCATTACGGCGATTGTGCCGGTGCATCTCTATGGGCAGATGGCCGACATGGATCCGATTCTCAAGCTGGCAGAGACCTACAACTTGCTGGTAATTGAGGACGCATGCCAGGCACACGGAGCCGAGTACTTCTCGCGCGAAGGACAGCGTTGGAGAAAAGCTGGTTCCATCGGCAAGGCAGGGGCTTTCAGCTTTTATCCGGGCAAGAATCTAGGGGCCTGTGGCGAGGCCGGAGCGGTGACGACGAACAGCCCGGACGTGGCTGAGACGGTGCGCAAGCTCCGCGATCACGGTCAGGCTGCTAAGTACTATCACGACATCGAGGGCTACAACGGACGGCTGGATTCTATCCAGGCCGGCATCCTTCACGCAAAGCTGGCTCGCTTATCGGAATGGAACAACAAGCGGCGAGAGATAGCGAAAGCCTACGGGGAACAGCTTGCGGGGATGGATGGCTTGGTTCTGCCCTTCGAGCCATCATGGTCCCGAGCAATCTATCATCTTTTTGTGATACGAGTGCCGGACCGGCAAGAGATGCAGAACAGCTTAAAGGCGGCTGGTGTTGGTACGGGTATCCATTATCCCGTTCCGCTTCACGTCCAGCATGCCTACCGCGCTCTCGGTTATGGCAAAGGCGATTTGCCGGTGACCGAAAGAGTCTCGGCTGAGATCGTTTCCTTGCCGATGTACCCCCAGCTGACGGACGGTCAACAGGCGAAGGTCGTCAATGCGCTGAAGGCTTGTCTGATGTCACTCAGCAGCACTCCGTGACAACACACGTGCAGGGCGGAGGTGAACGCCCGCTCTTAGGATCGACTGAATCCTGGTGAGACCTTGCCGATCGACGGCACCGCGAGATGAACGTATATGAAATCGATCCCACTACGGATGAGCGGTGGGAGGATTTCCTCCAGAGTCATCCGCAGGCATCGATCTTCCACACATGCGGTTGGCTGGAAGCCCTAAGCAAGACCTACGGCTATACTCCGATTGCCTTCACAACTTCGCCACCGGGATCTCCGCTCACCAACGCCATCCCATTCTGCAAAATCACCGGATTTTTCGGTAGACGACGTTTAGTATCCCTCCCATTTTCTGATCACTGCGTACCTTTGGTTGAAAGCCAGCAACAGCTCACTTGCTTGCTTCAATACCTGCGGGAAAAATTGGCTGGCGAAAGATGGAATCGGGTGCAGATTCGGGCGAGCGAAGCGGTTGCTGCCGATCCAACATCGCAGAGAAATCAACAGGCACTGGTGCTGCATCGGCTTGACCTCCGACCGCGATTGGATGAAATTTTTCGTACTTGCCATTCGAGTTGCGTGCAGAGAAAGATTAGACGCGCGGAACGCGAAGGACTCGCATACGAGGAAGGAACATCTGAACGGTTGTTGCATGAGTTCTACCAGTTGCTGCTAATGACGCGCCGTAGGCATGGCCTGCCGCCGCAGCCGATTCAGTGGTTTCGAAATCTGATCAGTTGCCTGGGCAGTAAGCTCAAAATTCATGTCGCCTATTTCAATGGAAGGGCTATCGCCAGCATTCTGATGCTCCACTACAAGCAGACTTTGGTTTACAAGTACGGCTGCTCAGATCGAAGCCTTAATATCGTGGGAGGTATGCAGCTATTGCTTTGGAAGGCGATCCAAGAAGCTTCAAGGGATGGCCTGCTCGAACTTGATATGGGCCGGACTGAGTTGGATAACGCTGGGCTCGTCGCTTTCAAAGATCACTGGGGTACGACGCAGGAACCGCTGACATATTGGGGGTTCCCCCCTCAGCGGCAAAACAGCTTTACAACGCGGAATGCTGGCATTCGTAAGTATATTTGTTCGCACGCGCCTGACTCTTTGTTAGCTGCCACTGGCAGGGTGCTGTACCGGCACATGGGGTGATCGGGGCCAGAGCAGTGGTTGCGCGAATCGCGGGGAAATATCCCTCGGGACGAGCTGAACTGGAGATTAAGAAGTGCCGAAGAAGATCTGGATCGACTTAGACAACTCGCCCCATGTTCCCTTCTTCGCGCCTATCATCGAAGAACTGCAAGGACGAGGATATTCTGTTCTTGTTACAGCGAGGGATGCGTTTCAGGTTTGCGAATTAGCCCAAGCCGCAAATCTGGACTACCACGCCATAGGACATCATTTCGGCAAACATAAAGTTCTGAAAGTTGTGGGCCTGGGAGTACGGGTGGCACAACTCATCCCCACACTGACAAAAGAAAAACCTGACCTCGCCGTGTCCCACGGGTCTCGCGCTCAGTTGGTAGCGTCCGCTTTGGCACGAGTACCGTCAATCTTAATTATGGACTATGAGTATGCTCGCGGATTGATTCTGGGAAGGCCGACGTGGGTGATGGTTCCGGAGCCGATTCCGGCGAGTGCGATTCCAATCGCTAGCGACCATGTACTGATATATCCGGGCATTAAAGAAGACGTCTATGTGCCAAGGTTAAAGCCCGAGCCCACAATAAAGGAAGACTTGGGCATTCGTCATGACGAGTTACTGGTAACGATACGCCCCCCGGCCAACGAGGCTCACTACCACAATCCTGAGAGCGACCGACTATTCTGCGCGGTCCTCGAGATGCTCAGCGCGCGGTCAGATATAAAAATGGTTGTACTGCCGCGTAATCACAGCCAGGACACAGCTATCCGAAAAGAATGGCCTCAGCTCTTCGAAAACGGCAAGATCATCGTGCCCGAGCACGCCGTCAACGGCCTAAATCTGATTTGGCATTCTGATTTGGTGATTAGCGGCGGGGGAACGATGAATCGCGAGGCAGCAGCCTTGGGAGTGCCGGTGTACAGTATTTTCCGGGGCAAGATTGGAGCGGTAGATCGATATTTGGCCGCTAAAGGCCGCCTAGTGCTTCTCGAGAGTGTTGAGGATATCGCGACGAAACTGATTGTGAGAGGGCGTAACCTGGATGTTCTCCCTGAAACAGGCTGCGGCGCTACTCTGGAGACGATAGTCAATCATATCGCTGCGGTCGCTGAAGGTCGCGTTTCCGTGGCTCACAACCGTCCACAGCAAAGCGAACAACAGCCAGTGACTAGAAGCTAGCATCACACTTGCCTGCCAAGTTCGTTGCTGGGCCTGATACAAGATCCTACCTAGTAAAAAACGTTCGGTTACCTCAAGGTTCAGCCGCTGATGCGGGCTGCAGGACATATGCCTAGAACCATTACACAACCAGCAGCGCCGACTCAGATCCTGCTTCATGCGAAGACCCAAGAAGCAGCGAGTATTGATGTCGGCCAGTTATGCGAACTGGCACTCGAAGGCCTGGCGCCGATGTTCAACGTTGGAGCAAATTTGTTCTGCCATCGGCGTAAGCGAACCGCTGCCGGAATGGTATGCGAAGGCGTTTCGCATCGATATACCGCGATGTCACTCTTAGGTTTGATCGAAGCTGAAAGGGCCGGTATGCGGTCACCCGTACCCATTGAGCCCGTCCTGAAGCATTTATTGGAGAATCTGTCTTGGGTAGACGGGGTAGGTAATATGGGACTTCTCCTCTGGTTGTGCGCCTATTCGTCTCCGAAAAACGTAAGAAAGCTTTGCAGCAATCTCGACCTCAAGAGTTCCCTCAGTCGATTTAGTGATGCCCGTGAGGGCAAGACCACAGAAATGGCATGGTTCTTAGCCGGCTTGGCTCACGCGGCGCTGGCTGTACCGGAAAACCGTTCCACTTTCGAGTCTGTGGCTGTGCAAGCCTACGAAGAATTGAAGCACAACCAGCGCATGGGGGGCATATTCGCGCATCTCGCACAACGTCGAACCTTTATGGCGGCTGTTCGCGGTCACATCGGCTGTTTTGCTGACCAGGCCTATCCCATTTACGCTCTGACCCGCTTTGCTGAAGCTTTTGAGAATGAGACGGCCCTCGACATGGCGCGAGGTTGCGCCGAAGCCATATGTAGGCTGCAGGGTCCCCAGGGTCAATGGTGGTGGCATTACAACTCTTCTACCGCTGAGGTTTTCGGGAGGTACCCCGTCTTCTCCGTTCACCAACACGGAATGGCTCCTATGGCCCTCTTCGCAGTGAGCGACGCATGCGGTGGAGACCTTGTCGCGTCGGTTTACAAGGGACTCCAGTGGATCGGCGGCGCAAATGAGCTTGGGTGTGATTTGCGGCAGGCATCTGACGGCATTGTCTGGAGGGGCATAAACCAGGAACAGAGATATCAGACACTTCTAACGAGTGCCCTGGGCATCTGGCAGTCTGACGAAACATCCCCGATAGCTGCCAGGCTGAAGCTTAACGGTGAATGCCGACCCTATGAATTCGGATGGCTACTGTACGCGTTCGCTCAGCGACGAGGCACTCCGGCGCCATCCGCCGGTAAACCAACTGGAACGACGCTCTCATGCTGAGAAGACCGTACATGTGCCAAGCATACACAATGAAAATCCTTCGAGGTGCCGGGTGGAAATCAGACTTGAATCAAGGCGTCTAGGAGATGTGGTGGTTGTCGTTCCGGAGATTTTTCAGGACGCGCGCGGATTCTTCATGGAGACGTTTCGTGAAGATCAGTTCAAGGATCTGGGCTTGCCTTACCACTTTGTGCAGGACAACCACTCGCGCTCGACCAAAGGCGTGCTACGGGGTCTTCACTTCCAGTGGGATCCCCCAATGGGCAAGCTGATGCGCGTCACGTTGGGCAGTGCTTTCTTAGCTGCCGTGGACATTCGAAAGGGCTCTCCCACCTTTGGGCAGTGGGCGGGAACAGAAGCGTCCGCCGAAAACCGGAGACAAGTGTGGGCCCCTGCGGGTTTCGCACGCGGATTCTGTGTTCTCTCCGAGGTCGCCGAAATTCAGTACAAGTGTACCGGTATTTACAACTCGAGAGCGGAGTCGGCCATCCGCTGGGACGACCCACAAATTGGCGTCACCTGGCCTGTTGCTACTCCTTTGATTTCGGAAAAAGATCGCAACGCGCAAACCCTGGAGCAGTGGCTCGCCAGGGAAGAGTCCAATCAATTCTGTGTACTAAGCTCCTTGCTGGTACTGCCATGAACCCATGAACGAAATGCTGAAGGAGAAACCATGAAGCTACTCATTGCCGGCGGTGCGGGATATGTGGGTTCGGTGCTGATACCGAAACTGCTCAATCGTGGGTATAAGGTCGACGTGGTTGACCTCTTCTGGTTTGGGAATCATCTTCCTCCGCAAGCGGGCATCCTTGAAGAAGGACATTTTCGAACTCATCTCATGAAGATCTCGAGCGATACGATCAGGTGATGTTCCTGGCGGGCCTGTCAAACGACCCGATGGCTGAGTATTCCCCCAGCAAGAACTTTGTATTCAATGCCGCCGCTCCGGCCTATCTGGCATATATTGCCAAAATTGCACGAGTCAAGAGATTTATCTACGCATCTTCGTGTTCAGTATATGGCTATACGGAAAATGAACTGTATGACGAGACGCGTCCGGTCAGCTCAAGCTATCCCTACGGCATATCGAAGCTACAGGGAGAGCAGGCCGTCATGCAACTGACCAGCGATAACTTTTCCGTGATCTCTTTGCGCAAAGGCACGGTCTGCGGATATAGTCCCGCGAATGCGCTTCGACCTCATCATCAACACCATGTTTAAGACGGCCATGAAGAATCGTGTAATCACGGTTAACAATCCGTCGATATGGCGGCCGATCCTGGGTATAGAGGATGCAGCAACAGCATATATTCGGGCGGTCGAAGCAAATCCAACGATCTCCGGAATCTTCAATGTAGCCTCTGGTAACTATACGGTGGGAGAGATTGGCGACCTGGTTAAGAGTACGATTGAAGAGAAGCTCTCAATCCACGTAAATCTCTGCATCAAACACCTCGAAGACTTCCGCAACTACAAAGTGAGCACGCAAAAAGCAAGCAATGTGCTGAGCTTTCATCCCGGTGCCGATGTCAGATCGATCGTTGCTAGCCTGATCGACAATATGGATAAGTACGAAGGCTGGGATAATCCCCTCTATTCCAACATCGAGTCGTTCAAGGCGATCGAGAGCGAGGTTGAAATTCCAGAAATGGCGGCGGCAGGCCGATGAAAGTTGCCGTCATTGGGGCCAACGGCCAACTGGGGTGCGACGTCGTTCGCATTTTCGCCGCCCAGGGCCACGATGTCCGCGCCCTTACGCATTCGGACATCGAAATTACGGACCGTGAGTCCGTATCGAGCGGCTTGAGCAGCCTAGAACCCCAGATGATTGTCAATACTGCGGCTATGCATCATGTGGAGAACTGCGAGCGGGATCCTGAGCGGGCGTTCGCAGTAAATGCAGTCGGAGCGAGAAATCTGGCCCTGGCAGCGCGCGACTTGGGCTCTGTTCTGATGCACGTCAGCACTGATTATGTCTTCGACGGAAGTAAGGCAACTCCATATGTCGAAGAGGACGCTCCTCGGCCCCTGAATGCGTATGGCATCACCAAGTTGGCTGGGGAACACTTTGTCCGCTGCACGACGGATAAGCACTTCATAGTTCGCACTTCTGGGCTTTGTGGAGAGCACCCGTGTCGGGCCAAAGGCGGCCTGAATTTCGTTGAGTTGATGTTAAAGCTCGCCCGTGAAAGGGACGAGATACGGGTAGTGGGAGATGAGGTACTTAGCCCGACTTCTACTGAGGAGTTGGCACGGCAGATAGTTGTGCTCAGCCAGTCGGATTGCTATGGACTTTACCACGCTACTGCCGAGGGTAGTTGCTCGTGGTACGAATTCGCCCGCGAGATATTTGCTATCACCGACACTCAGATAAGCCTCAAAGTTGCCTCCACGAATGAGTTTCCGGCCAAAGTTGCAAGACCAAAGTATTCCGTACTCGAGAATTGTGCTCTAAAGCGTCACGGCTTGAATATCCTAAGTCCATGGCAAGGTGGCCTCCGCCGCTACCTGGGAATCGCCGAGCGAAAAGAGACAGTAGCATGACACGATATGTCGTCATTACCCCGGTGCGGGATGAGGAGGTATATATTGGAGCAACGATCGAATCCGTCTGCCAACAGACGATACTCCCCACGGAATGGATAATTGTCGACGACGGTTCGAACGATCGAACCGGGGAAATCATTGACCGCTACGCGGCGCAGGTGCCTTGGATCCGTGCTATACACCGAGCTAACAGGGGTTTCCGAAAAGCGGGTTCAGGAGTGATCGAGGCATTTTATGACGGTTACCACGAGGTAAGGTGTAACGACTGGGAGCTTATTGTAAAGCTGGATGGAGACTTGGCTTTTCCGCCCACTTACTTTGAGGACTGCTTGGCGCACTTCCGCAGCGAGCCTCGGCTGGGAATTGGTGGTGGCGACATCTATCACCAGCTTGCCGGGAATCTGAAGCTAGAACAGAATCCGAGGTTTCACGTCAGAGGTGCGACCAAGATCTATAGAAGGGCGTGCTGGGAAGCAATCGGCGGGTTGTTTACTGCACCAGGATGGGACACGATTGATGAAGTGAAGGCAAATATGTTGGGCTGGAAGACCTACAGCTTCCCCGAGCTTCACCTTTTACATCATCGCTTGACCGGAACCTCGGATGGGCTGTTGCGCGACCGCGTGAAGCACGGTTTGGCATGTTATGTCTGCGGATACCATTTCCTGTTTGTTGCCGCCAGTTGCTTACGCAGACTCGCTCAGAAGCCTTATGTTATCGGCTCAGTCGCGATGTTGTCTGGATTTCTGAAGGGTTATCTTACCCGTGCGCCACGCATGAGTGACAGGCGGCTAGTTGACTATCTGCGCAGTCAGCAACTAAGGCGGCTCTGTGGCTTAGAGACCATCTGGAAATGACCAGCCGATTGGGAGATATGGGCAACTAACATGTGCGGAATCTGCGGAAAACTGACTTTCGAGGAAGGCGCCCAAGTTGACGCTGGTCTCATCCGGACAATGCTGGAGACGATACGCCATCGGGGTCCGGATGATGAAGGGGTCTATCAAGGATTCTCAAGTGGCTCTCGGCCATCGACGCCTGTCGATCATTGACCTTAATACAGGCCACCAGCCCATCTGCAACGAGAACAGCGACGTGTGGATTGTCTTCAATGGAGAAATCTACAACTACCAGGATCTCAGAGCCTTTCTCGTGAGTAAGGGGCATGTTTTTAAGACTCAAACTGACACTGAAGTGATCGTACATCTGTATGAGGAGTTGGGACCAGACTGCGTATGCAAATTGCGGGGGATGTTCGCTTTCGCAATTTGGGATGAGAAAAGAAAGACCCTTCTCCTTGCAAGGGACCGGGTTGGAATCAAGCCACTTTACTACTCGCTGAGTGACCGATCGCTGGTGTTTGCCTCCGAGATCAAGGCAATCCTGGCAGATTCCTGCGTGGATCGAAGCGTAGCCCCTGAGATCATTGACAGATTTCTCACGTTTCTCTACCTGCCGGGCGAAGAAACGCTTTTCCGAAATGTAAACAAGCTCGCGCCCGGTTGTTATCTGATCGTAAAAGACGGCCATCCTGAAATTCACCAGTATTGGGACCTATCCTTCGAGAAGTCTTCCATAAATCCAACGCTCCAGGAGGCCCAGGAGCAACTGCTGGATCTATTGGCGGAGGCTGTAAAACTCCACATGATTGCAGACGTTCCGGTTGGAGTTCTGCTGAGCGGTGGCGTGGATTCCACTGCCGTGCTCAGCCTCGCGAGCGAGCGGACGCCGAAGGAGATCAGCAGTTATACGGTGGGCTTTAGCGATGCTGGCTTTGCTGACGAGAGGCCCTATGCCAGACTGGCTGCTGAGGCGTTCGGCACCCGACACCATGAAATGACGATTACGGCTGCAGATTTTGCGGACTTCATGCCGCAATATATTTGGCACATGGAGGAGCCGGTATGCGAGCCTCCGGCTATCGCCTTGTACTACGTATCAAAGCTGGCGAGTAGCACGGTCAAGGTACTACTCTCGGGAGAAGGCGGTGACGAGGCGTTTGCCGGCTACAGTAACTACCGCAACCTTCTTTGGCTTGAACGAATCAAGCGGAGCCTGTCGCCGCTCAACGGCAGTGTCTCGCGCGGCCTCTTCGCCGCCGATTCGCTATTTCATGTTTCACGATTTGCAAAATATGCGCCTCTCATGAAGGCGATTTTCCCCGACTATTATCTTAGTCGCACCTCTAATCCGTACCGCTACGCCGGGAACGGACTGGGTACGTTGTACTCTGACGATTTCGCTCGATCAATTGACCGCGAGCATACCTTTGAACCGGTACGGCGGTTGCAGGACAGTGTGCGCGGTCAGAACATGTTGGACGCCATGCTCTATATCGATACTAAGACTTGGTTGCCCGACGACCTCCTGATCAAAGCTGACAAAATGACCATGGCCAATTCGGTCGAGCTGCGGGTTCCGCTGCTCGATCATAAGATTCTCGAATTTGCCGCTTCTCTGCCGTCCAACTTCAAAGTTCGTGGATTTACGACCAAGTATCTCGCCAAGAAGACTCTCAAACAGCGGGTCCCTAAGACCATCCTGAACCGGCGAAAGGCTGGCTTTCCTGTTCCCTATGAATCTTGGCTGCGCAAAGAACTGAGGGGCTGGGTGCGGGAAGTCTTGTCTGACAAACGGACGATCAATCGGGGCTATTTTGTGATGCCCGCGGTGCAGGCGTTACTGGCCCGCGACGAGGCTCATGGTGGATACTCGAAAGAAATCTTTTCGCTAATCACGCTTGAGATGTGGCACAGGACGTTTCTGGAGCGCGACCAGTGCCCGGCGTAGCGGTCCCTGGTTGGTGCCCCGCAGAGGGCCCGAGACCCGTTGCTCAGTCGGAGCGGGCGATTCCTTCTCGCAGCGTGCTTACAGAAATTGTTTCCCGCAAATCTCTTCGCGGGAGTTTTCGGCAGGCCGTCCTCAATATGACCGCTGGAACACTTTGCCGTCTGCCGGGCCGTTTCGGGATTGCGCGTGCTCTGGGACCATCTTACTCATTACGATGTGTTGTCTTTCACGATATCTTCAGTCTCGGAGTCACCCTTTACCAAGGGCATGGACGTGAGCATTACGCCTGCTAAGCTGGAGACCGTGCTGACATTCCTGGCCTCGCACTATGTTCCTGTCTCGTTGCAGGATGTTCTGGATGATGCTGGTGGTCGCGGTCTTCCGTCGCGCTCGATACTCTTGACCTTCGACGATGGCTATGCTTCGGTAATGGATACGGCGGTGCCTCTATGCCGCAAGTTAGGCCTGCCGGCTATCTTTTTTGTCAATGGCGCATTTGTGGATAACCAGCGCTTGGCACCCGACAACCTCGTGTGCTACGTAGCGAACGTGCTGGGTATGGAGACCATAAATGCTGCGGCGCGCGCTATTAGAGGTCTCGACACTCCCCGGTTGCGTTCTCAAACCGATGTGTACACGCACTTTTTCCCCTCCTTGTCGCTGTCCGAGAAGGAAGCTTTTCTCGAGGCCTTAATTCAGTTGGGAGGGATCAACGAGCACGATCTGGCAGGGGAAGCTGGCCTGTACCTAACCCAGAAGCAGCTTTGCGACTTGGTGTCTTGGGATTTCGAGATAGGGAACCACACCTACACTCATGTGCACTGCAGGTCCTTGACGCCAGAGAATTTCGACCAAGAAATAGGCAGGAACAAGGCAGAGTTAGAGGCCTTTTCGGGGAGGAAGGTGCGGTCATTCAGCCTGCCCTACGGTTCCTCGGCAGGTCTTACCAGTGACTTGGCGGGGCACCTTCAGCTTTCCGGACATGAAGCGATCTTCCTGAGCGAAAGCGCGGCCAATCCCCGAGGTGCCAGGTTTCACCTTGATAGGGTTAGTCCCCGTGCCGAGAGTGATCACACTTTTTTCTTCGAGATCGAGGTCCTGCCCCGGCTCCGTGCAATAAGGAACCGGCTTTTCCGCGGTGGTTTTATTCGGTCGCGCAGGAACCACCGTTACGCTTTTCCTGCTGCCGGATGAGGTAGGGCGGTCTCAAAGCCCTCCGATGCTAGGGTTTCCCATCCCCTTCTGGTGCGAGAAGTCACCATTCACATACTGGCCAAGGGGCACCGGCTGAAGCTTCGAGCCATAAACCGAGCATTTTCCAAGAACTACGAGTACATAATCAAGAATCGGGAGCCAAGATGACCCGCGACGAATTCCTAATGGAGATGGACGAGGTTCTCGGCCTGCCAACCGGAACACTTAGAGGTAACGAAAAACTGGACGAACTGGAGAACTGGGACTCCACCTCCCTCATCATCCTGCTCACTCTGGCGGAGACCAATAACCGTCTGAGCATCTCTCCTGACGAGGTCGTGGGCTGCTCCACGGTTGCCGATTTTCTGCGACTGGCTCAGGTGGAGCCTGCCTGCTCGTGACGGCCAGCCAGCTGAACCGATGGATCTGGAGCCACCGCCGTCCTGGCATCGAGCGGAATCGGCCGCCAAACCACGATCCTGAGTTCGCTGATGGCGGGGGATGGTCAAGTTATTCATGATCCGGTGTCGCGAGTCCGAGTAGCCTCCATTCGCCATGTCAATGCGCGGAATCCCGTCCTCGACTTGTGGAGTCGGCTACCGAGGTTTCGCCCGCGACAATTTCGTCAGAACACAAGGAGGTTTCCTTTGGCGTCAGAGATGAAGACCTTGCACTGGGAGGTTCCGAAAGCACTGCGGTTCCCCATTGCGGCGACGGAGATCCTGCGGAAGCGCCAGTCGCTAAAGAGGGAACTGGTCAAACAAACGAATCTCGTCCCAACGCGAATTGCAATTCTCGGCGGTTCGACGACAGCGGAAGTTAAGAGCATCCTGGAGTTGTTTCTCCTGGCGCAGGGAATCCAGCCGATGTTCTACGAGTCGGGATACAACCGCTACTGTGAGGACGTCCTGTTCGAGAATCCTGATCTGTGGAATTTCAAGCCCGACATCGTCTTTATCCATACCACCTGGCACAACGTGTCGCAATTCCCTGGACTGCTGGACGCCGAAGCACGAAGTTGAAAACCGCGTCCGCCGTGAAATGGCCCGGTTTGAGTCTCTTTGGGAGAAAATACACACGGAACTGGGCGCGCTCATCATCCAGAACAATTTTGACCTGCCGCGCCTCAGACCACTCGGGAATCTGGAGGCTTCCCAATCGTTTGGCCGTGTGAATTTCTTGTTGAGGCTGAATGCCGAGTTTCGCGGGCTATGCCCGCAACCACTCGCGTTTCCTAATTAATGACATCCTCTACCTTTCCGCACAAGTGGGCCTAGCCGCGTGGTTTGACCACAATTACTGGTATAACTTTCATATGGCCTTGAGCCCGACGGCCACAGTGGCCTTGGCTCACAACGTTGCCGGGATTGTTAAGTCGGTTTACGGGAAAATCCAAGAAGTGCCTGGTTCTGGACTTAGACAACACGCTGTGGGGTGGAGTTATTGGCGACGACGGCGTGCAAAATCTCATTCTTGGTCGGGACCAACCGGTTGGCGAGGCCTTCCTAAACTTCCAGCAGTATGTGAAAGATTTACAGCGGCGGGGCGTCATTCTCGCAGTATGCTCGAAGAACGACGCCCGAGAACGCCAAGGAGGGTTTCTCGCACCCGGACAGCGTATTAAAGCTGGAGGATTTCAGCGCATTTAAAGCCAACTGGAATCCGAAGCCTGAGAACATCCGCGAGATCGCCGCGGAGCTCAACATCGGCCTTGATAGCCTGGTATTTGTCGATGATAACCCGGCCGAAAGAGCTCTTGTGGCGGAGCAACTGCCCGAAGTGGCAGTGCCGGATGTGGGCTCCGACGTTTCCTGTTTCGCAGAAATACTCGAACACGAGCGGTACTTCGAAGTGGACAAACTGGTTCAGGACGATCTCAACCGCTCAGACTACTACAGCTCAAATGCCCAGCGGAGCGACTTACCAGGCCGACTTCCGCGATTATGGGGAGTTTCTTGCTTCGCTCGAAATGACGGCGGAGATCGGCTCGTTCCTTCCGGTCTATCTGGAACGAATCACGCAGTTGATCAACAAGACTAATCAGTTCAATCTCACGACCAGACGATATACGAGCGCTGAAGTCGAGTCCATCGCTCAGGACCCGTCATTCATCACCCTTTACGGAAGGCTGGCCGACAGATTTGGAGACAACGGCTCTGGTGTCGGTCCTGATCGGGCGGGTATGTGGAGAGACAGTCGAACTGGACCTTTGGCTGATGAGCTGCCGTGTATTGAAGCGCGAGATGGAATTCGCCATGTTTGATGCCTTGGTCGAAAAGTGCCAGGAGCGTGGGCATCCGCAAGATCGTGGGCGTCTATATCCCGTCCAAGAAGAACAGCCTGGTTGCCGGGCATTACTCCAGCCTCGGTTTCAGCTCGTGTGGACGGAACGTCCCGAGACCGCGAGTTGTGGCACTATGATGTGCCGCAATCCTATTCGGCGAAAACGCGCTACATTCGCAGGACCGCGAATACCTCTCAACAGTCGCGAGTGTTTAGAAAGCGACTACCTCACCGATATCAAGAAAAAAAGACGTGGGATGCACGGTCTGCTCCTGCAGGAGACCCCTACTTCAGGAAGTCTCAGCGCCGTCAGCAGTTTCAACGATACTTAATCGCAATCTGGGCCAGGTGTCTTGGCAGCTGTAAAAGAGCCAGATTGATAGCATGAAATTCGAGGCTGTGAGTGAAGGGTAAAGCACAGGAAATACGGTGGGTAACCGGACGCCGGAGATGCATACCGGTGCCGGTTCTGTGCAGCTTGGTCGTGTGGGACCATTGCTCAGCCAGAACGGAGTTCTTCACCATCTGGGTTTTGTCGTGGCTCGATTTCGAAGGCCGCCGAACCATTCGCGATTTCGTCGCGGCCCGCTGGGACGGGAAGGTGATTCATGATCCCCGTGCAGCGAGTCCGGGTGGCCTTCTTTAGTCCTCTAGATGCACGTAATCCAGTCTTTGAGCTGGTGGAACCGGCTTCCGAGCTCTCGCCAGTGAGCAATTTCCTCAAGAAGGGGGCCGGATTGCACCACGTCTGTTATGAAGTCGACGATTTGGAATCAGCACTTAGGGAAGCGAAAGCCACGGGCTTAGTGATCGTGGCTCCTCCAGCGCCTGCCGTTGCTTTTGGTGGCCGCAGAATAGCCTGGGTTTGTTCCAGGAGCCGCTTGTTGATGGAGTTGCTCGAACGGGACCGGAAGTAGCGGCCAATTCATATCGGGCGCCAGGACCAGACTGATGTATTTGTGGCTGATGGAACACCTCGGTTACACAGAGACGCGTTCAGAGGGAAGTTGTCGGCGTAGGTTGAGAAACGGGATTAACCTTCATGCTGGATCCGATGTGGCAAGTCGAAGTTGATCGTTCAACGCCCGCTGAATGGTCACAGATGCTCGATCTGTTTGACGATGCAAACCTCTACCAGACGTGGTCCTATGGCGGAGTCCGCTGGGGACGAAGAAACCTCAGTCACCTGGTTTTGAAACGAGGTAGCGAGGTTCTGGGAATGGCCCAACTCAGGATTGTTCGCCCGACGAGTTTCAAGTTCGGCATGGCGTATCTGCGATGGGGCCCCCTTTGCGAACGGCGCGGAAGGCCGCTCGATCCGGAGGTTCGCCATCCGCATGGCGCGCGCCCTGGAGGATGAATACGTCGGCAAGCGAAAGCTGTTCCTGCGCATCCTTCCGAACGCTTTTGCTGGGTCGCCGCGCGCCGCGGTGATTCAGTCCGCTTTTTGCAATTTCACACGTGAATCTCTTGTCGCTGACAACACATACAGGACTTTCGTCCTGGATCTTGCTCCGTGCGCTTGAGGAATTGCGCGAGAGACTCGACAAGAAATGGCGTAACCAGCTCTCGAGCTCGGAAAAGAAGGATCTTAAGGTTATGGCGGGAACCGGTGACGATGAATACCGAACTTTCTGCCTGATCTACGACCAGATGCGAAAGCGCAAGACGTTCGAAACCACCGTGGACGTTGAGGAATTTGGTCGGATCCAACAAGACTTGCCAGAGTGCTCATCGCATGCGGATCCTGATCTGCGAGGACCGCGGTGTTCCAGTAGCGGGACTGGTGGCCTCGGCGATGGGTGATTCGGCGATTTATCTGCTTGGCGCGACGAGCGACGAGCGGGCTCAATTCAAAGGGCGCCTACCTGCTGCAGTGGACGCTGATCAAATGGCTTAAAGAAAATGGCTTTAGGTGGTACGACCTGGGGGGCATCGACCCCGAACGGAACCCAGGCGTTTATCACTTCAAGACGAGGCTTGTCGGGCACAGACGTTACTCAAATAAGCCCCTTGATGGCATGTACGAGTGTCGTGTCTTCTGCGGTTGTCAGGGCAGGTCTTGCCTTGAGTCAAACGGCGCGCGGCTGCAAGGGCGCCTTACGATCTGTTCGCCCCTTAAGCCCGCAACCAGACAGAGAATTAGGGTAATTCCGTTTTCTCAATTCGATGGATATCTCTGTCGTCATCGTTGGGTGGAATGCGAGGCACTATTTAGAGCTGTGTCTGGAGAGTCTGGAAGCAGCGCCACCCCGCCGCAGCATGGAAACCCTTGTGGTTGACAACGCCTCGACCGACGGCTCTGCGGAGATGATCGAGACCCGTTTCCCCTGGGTTAAGCTCATCAAGAGCGGCGAGAACCTGGGGTTTGCCAAGGGCAACAACTTGGCGATCCGGCAATGCCAGGGGCGCTATATCGCCCTGGTGAACCCTGACGTAATTGTTTTTCCGGGCTGTCTGGATGCCTTGGCGGATTTCCTTGACCAGAATCCCAAAGTGGGTAATGTCGGTCCACGCGTTTTCGAACCCGACATGTCGATGCAGAGCACGTGCCGCCGATTTCCGACCCTGTGGAACAACTTCTGTTCGACGCAACCGGCTTGGCGACGAGGTTCAAGAATTCCCGCTTCTTTGCCGGCGAGCACATGTTCTACTTTTCCCATGACCGGACGTTGAAGGTGGATGTCCTGGTGGGTTGTTTCTCCTTTATCCGTCGTGAAGCCTTTGACGCCGTGGGCCTGTTGGATGAGAGGATTGTTCATGTATGGCGATGACGTGGATTGGTGCCGGCGTTGCTGGAAAGCGGGATGGGAGGTAGTTTTCTATCCCGGTGCGCAGGCGATCCATGACCGGGGCAAAATCACCGCCCCGTATCCCGTCCGTTTTGCGGTCGCGCAACAACGGTCAGTCCTCTATTACTGGTCCAAGCATCATGGCCTTTTCGGCCGCCTGGGAATCCGAAGCATCATTCTTTTCCATCACCTTCTTCGTTACGCTGTGGCCGTTCTATCGGGTTTCGGTGACCCCCGGCGACGCCAAGAAAGCGACGTACGAAAACAGGTAAGCGGCGCTTGCCTCCGACAGCTCCTCTTCGGGAGCGTTCCCCAGAAGGCCTGAGAGCCGCCAGCACGCCTCACTATGGAGATCTCCAGTTCCATCTCGCGCCTAGGAGACTATTACACTCGCCACGGCTTGGTCGAAACCATCCGCCGGGCCGGACTGGCGGCAAGACGGGCTTTCTTTTCGAGCCGTAGCGTCCTGTTTTATTGCGACTTGGCCACGCAAGCCGCGCCTCCGGCGGACCTCCCGGGCTTTCTGAAGGTGGAACGTAAGAAAAGCGCCGCTGAGCTTAGCCCCGAGGACCTGCAAGGGATGATCAGCGTTTGGAATCCCAAGCTGGCCCAGCGCAACATGAAAGAGCGATTTGACCTCGGAGCGTCGCTTTGGATGATCAAGTCCCGCGACAAATTGGCAGGTTACGGCTGGACCTTGCGGGGCGCACCGTCGAACCCCATTACTTTCCTCTCGGGCAGGATGATGTGCATCTTTTCGATTTTCACGTGTTCCCTAAATATCGCGGTCAGGGAATGAATCCGTCCTTGGTCACCTATATCCTGCATAGTCTGACAACCGACGGGGCAGGTCATGCGTTTATTGAAGCAGCAGAGTGGAATCAGCCGCAATTGTCATCTCTGACAAAAACGTCGTTTCGCCGCCTGGGCAAGGCCGGAAAGTTTACAATTTTCAGGAACACCTTCGTCCATTGGGTTAGAAGGTAACAACCTAGAATGAAATGCCAGTGATGCCAGTGGTTACTTGATGGTTACCTAAGTAATAGTATAATCCCTTCTTTGGTGCGAATTTCCATCCTCCTGTGGCACTCTGTATGAGTGACGTCGGGTTGCGCCAACGTTTTCGTGACCACCTCCGCTTTGCCGAGAAGATGAGTCAAGACAGTGGACGCAGTCGATGTCGCTTAAGCGAGACCATTACCTGAGACGATGTTCAGGGTATGCCTGAGAGACACCATTCGGCGAGTATGGCCGGTTTGCAGACTGTCCAGCTTTTGGATGGAGATCGTGCTGCGACGAGAAAAGCTTGTTCAATGGCTCAGACTCGTAACAGCCGTTACGGTCATTGAAAAGTCTGCTCAGGGCCCAAATCACCGTCGGGTATCGGCATGCGCAGGGGGCAAGAATGATCGGAGCAGATCTCCGGAAACTGAGTGGTACGGCATTTTTTCAGATAATTTGTGTGGTGCTTCTAATTTCCGCTAACGCCTTCGCCTCAGGAGGAGCCTGTCCTTCTGGAGCAAACTATCTCAGCCCTTCCGGTACGCTGGTTACCCTATCGAGTCTAGGAGTTACGAGTTGCTATTTCGTCTCTGCTGTGGGCTCGGACACCAATAACGGAACCAGCGAATCGACGCCTTGGCTCCACGCACCCCAGATGCCGAACTGTTCCGGAACTTGTGCCACCGTACAGAATCAGAATGGCGGAATTCCTCCAGGCACCGGAATTATCCTTCGCGGCGGAGACACTTGGCATTTCGGAAACTCCATTGCGACGCCGTACACCGGCGGGACGTGGGAATTGAATAAGGCCAGATGCCCGACGGATACCAGCAGCTCACCCGCTCTATATTGGAGTGGATCCAGTCATGGTACTCAGGTGGCGCTTGGGCAAGGCCGATTCTCACGGCCGATAACCCGTTATGCAATGCGAATACGGCAAATGGGAGCAATTGCATTTCAACGACGGATTGGTACGGACAACCCAGCTTCTATGTCAACAGTTGTGCCTATCAGATCGGGAGCACGAACGATTTTATCGATTCGACCTTTCGCCAGTACTACATCATCGACAATTTTGAGATGACTGGACTTTGCCAAAGCGACACCGGACAACCTAGCCACCATGACGTTTATATGAGCTACGGCAGCGCAAAGCTCCCTTGACTTTCCAGAATCTTTACATGCACGGAGCCAGTCATCTGAAATTCGCGGCTCCTAACGGCCAGAATTGCACTGGAATCGTTTGCACTAATATTTTTGCCTTCACAGGCAGCGTGAACAACGGCAACATAGGAGAAACGATACAGAACAATGTGGTAGACTTCGCGGACTCCGATCCGGGAGGCGAATCTCTATGTTTCGGTGGATTCTATAACGTGATCTACAATGTGTTCCGGTACACTACGAACTGTATTCCAAACCCGTTGCATGTGTTCCACGACAATCTTGTCGAATATTTTTTTGAGAACGGGCATTCCAACATGGTCGAGGATGTCGGTGAATCTTCGGGAGCTGCTAATACCATCTATGATAACGTGTTCCGGCATATAGAAACGTATGTCACGTCGGGAGGCGGCGTGGCGTTATGGTTCTCTCCTCCCACATCGACTACTACTGACTACGTGTTTAACAATCTGGTGTATGACGTTGGAAATTTAGAATACATCAACACTGGTGGAACGGCAGGTAACAACGCTCTCGGAAACTATACCTTTTTCAACAACACCTTCCAAACCAACCACTCGCAGCCGATTCTACGTTGTGCCAGCTACACAAACGGAGCGGTGATTGACGCCAACAATCATTACATAGATGATGGAACTCAATATCTTGGTCCGTGCAGTACCCTAGTTACGACTACGCCGCTGCTCCAAACAAACGCTCAGGCGGACGCCAATTCGCCTTCCCATTACGATCAATACACAGGCAGTGAGACTTACGGCTACTCTCCTGTAGCATCCACAAACTCTACTGTGGGAGCGGGAACGAACGAAACGCCAAATTATTGCGCGGCACTCACAACTGCTGCTGGTTCTGACCCGACGCTTACTGATGCAGCAACGGCTTGCCAGTCGGACACGCGGTATGCCTGCACTTACAACGGCACCAACCACTCGGTGACCTGTCCGGCGAGAGGGACGAATACGAGACCGTCAAGTGGTGCGTGGGATATAGGGGCCTATCAATTTTCTTCCAATGGTGTGCCGGCTCCGCCGAACAACCTCATAGCCATGCCCCAGTGAGGTCCCGGCGCCAAGTTGCATGTGCATGAGGAAAGTATCCTGTTTCCGCAGTGGCCTGTGAACTGCAAGATGGACGTTAAGCTGCTTGCCACTAAGATCGTTCAGATATTCCGGAGGAACGGTCTTCAGTCTTCAATTCGCAACGCTTTTGGGGCACTTTGCGCGCTGCAGGGCGAAGGCTGTATATATCTTTGCCCACAACGATTAAGGGCATATCCCTCATCCTGATGAGATCTTGTTTGGCCCCCACTGATCGAGCGGGGAAGAAGTTCGTGGCATCGACGAACCGCCGAACCTCCTGCAAATGGTCAAAAAGCGATGGCGCGCGCGTGAGAATCAGGGAGGCGGCGCAAACCTAGCCAATTTATGGAACCCCAACACTTTCGCTTTGGTGGGGGCGCGCCGAAACAACGCTAAATCCGCTCGTGGCGGTGGGACTGCTCATCGCTATCGTGCTGATTCTAACGAGTCCGCAGAAAAAAGGCATTACACCTTTTTTGTTAGCGTGTTTCACTATCCCGATCGGTCAGGTTGTTGTGGTTGGGTGGCCTGCATTTTACGGTACTGCGCATCTTGATTATTGCCGGATTAATCCGGCGGTCCATGCTCGGAGGATCTTCGTCAACCGGCAAGTTTCCGGGAGGATTCAATCGGGTGGACCGAATGGTGGTGCTGTGGACGGTGTCGCTGCTGATCATGCTTTCACTCCAGTGGATGGATAAGCAGGAGCTGATCAATAACCTAGGCGTTTTCTTGGATGGTCTGGGCGGCTACCTCGTGGTGAGATTTTTTATCCCCGACGGCGAGGCCGTCCGGCGGACCATCAAGACATTGGCCGTTGTCTGTATCATCCAGGGCGTCTGCATGCTCAACGAGCAAATCCTTCACGTGAATGTCTTCGGTTACATTGGAGGGCTTGGGCCCGGCCTGACGATAAGAGACGGGAAGATTCGCTCGGAGGGAGTGCTGGGCTGTATCTCCGCCGGAGCGTTCGCAGGCGCTTTGATTCCGTTATTTCTTGGCTGTGGACGGAGCGGAAAATCCCGGGTTCTGATGTGTGCTGGCGTGGCCGGAGCCATCGGTGATGGTATTCACTTCGAATTCGAGCACTTCGGTCCTGGCGCTTGCTGCGAGCTGTTTTGGGTATTGCCTTTTGGCCCCTGCGTAAGCAGATGACCCTGATTCGCCGGGGAATTGTCGCTGATCTTGGTAGCCTTGCACTTGGTGATGAAGGCTCCGGTTTGGGCCCTGATCGCCCGTGTCGACGTGACGGGCTCGTCCTCCGGCTACCATCGATATTATTTGGTGGATAATTGCATTCGGCATTTCAGCGAATGGTGGCTGCTTGGATACAAGTATTACGACAAGTGGGGATTGATGATGTTTGATCTTTGCAACCAGTTTGTGGTCCAGGCGTTGACGGGGGGACTGCTAACGCTGGTTGCCTACATCGCGATTTTCAGCCGGAGCTTTGGGGCGATTGGGACGGCGAGGAAGAAAGTGGAGGGCGACCGCGGACGGGAATGGTTCCTCTGGTGTCTGGGCTCCGCACTTGTTTTCCGTTGTAGTGGCGCACTTCGGGATTAACTATCCAGCCATGATGGTGATGTGGTTGTTCGCTTTGTGGGCCAGCATTTCCGTGGCCACCTTCGAGGCTATGCGGCCGGCGGAAGCAGAGGTCGAAATGCCTCACGATCAGCCGTCGCTCCATTCCTGATCCAGTTGGAGTATAGTTCATGAGAGCGACAGACCACGCTTCGGCGTTGTCACAGGCGAAAGTAAACAAACCACTTGGTGGTTTGTCTACTGAGGAGACTATGAGCAACAATAACGAGCGCGTGCGGGTGCTCTACAGCTTTCCCACTCAAGCTGGGCGCAGACCGGATCTGCTATATGGCTTGGCAGCAAGTGAACGGCCTGGCGGCCGCGGGAGCCGACGTCCTGGTTTTTCCGGCGTCTCTTCCAGGCCCGTTCCCTCGGGCGTAAGAGTTCGCCCGACCCTCGCGAGAGGAAATTTCGCGCCTCCATACAAGCTTGTCGGGACGCATGCGCGCCGTGGCGCTGCACGATCGGATTGTGGCGCGCCGAATTGAAAAATTGGCCGGGACAGATCGACATCATCCACACTTGGCCCCTTGGGGCGCTCGAAACCCTTAAAGACGGCGGCCCGGCTGGGAATTCCGACTGTGCTGGAAAGACCCAATGCACATACCGGCTTCGCCATGGAGGTTGTGCAGAAGGAGTGCGAGCGGCTGGGAGTTAAGCTGCCGCCCGATCATGAACACGCCTACGATGCCGAGAAGCTCCGCAAAGAGGAAGAGGAATACAGACTGGCCACGCGCCTTCTCTGTCCGTCAGATTTTGTGGTGAAGACCTTTCTCGACAAGGGATTCCGAAGGAACAAGTTGGCCCGGCATATGTACGGATTTGACGAGAAAATCTACTATCCCAGCGCAGAACCGCGGGACCCCAAGCGGGGGCTGACCATGATCTTTGTGGGCGTGTGCGCGGTACGGAAGGGCGTTGCATTTCGCCCTGGAGGCGTGGCTGAAGTCCCCGGCCTCAAAGACGGCACTTTTCTGATCGCCGGAGAATTTCTGCCGGCTTACCAGGAAAAACTTGCGCCCATGCTTTCGCATCCCAGCGTCAAAGTTCTGGGCCACCGGAACGATGTGCCAGAGCTGATGCGGAAGAGCGACATTCTGGTTCTCCCCAGCATCGAAGAGGGCTTTGGCCTTGTCATTACGGAAGCGATGGGCAGCGGATGCGTCCCGCTGGCGTCGGAAGCGTGCACGGAGATTTGCAAGCACATGGAAAACGGGCTCGTGCATCGCGTCGGCGACGTCGAAGCTCTGACCCAACATATCACCATGCTGCACGAAGATCGCGCACTTCTGGAAAGGCTGCGGGCGGCGTCGCTCGAAGCTGCTCCCTGAGACTCACATGGACTGCCGCCGGCGAGACTCCTTGAGGTCTACCGGGAAACGATTGCACCGCCCAGGTCAAGGAGACTGGCCCACGAGGCGTACGCCAATCCTGTTCACGCAGAGTCTTGAACTGGCTCGACTTTCGACAAACTTCCTTAGGAGCAAAATCCATGAATCCCAAAGTATCCGTTGTCATCCCGACCTATAACCGAGCGGACAAAGTCCGGAAGGCCATCGAGAGCGTCCTGGCCCAGACTTTTTCCGATCTCGAAGTCATTGTTGTGGATGACGGATCATCGGATGATACGGGGAAGCCCCTTGCGGAGGCTTTTGGCGACCGGATCCGCTACTACTACCAGGCCAATCAGGGCGCCAGTGCGGCGCGGAACAAGGGGATCGCGCGAAGCGCGAGGCGAGTGGATCGCCTTCCTCGACTCCGACGATGTTTGGGAAAGGACAAGCTGGAATGGCAGTTCAAGGCCCTGGAGCGGTTTGGCCCACAGTGCGGCGGATGTTACACGGACGTCCGATTCTTTAACCACCCGGAAACGCGGACCTTGTTTCAACTGGCGGAAGAGAGCTATCGGCATGACGGAGAGATGGGCGTCAACAAGGAAGCGCTGCGACTGCTGGTAAGGCCAGGGGGCGCAGGCATGGTGATCTGCCTGTCCTCTTTTCTGGCCGCGCCGATGCTGATCAGAGAGACGGGAGGATTCGACCTCAAGCTGCCGTACAGCCAGGACAGCGAATTCCTGTTTCGGCTGGCGATGCTGACGGGCTTCTGTTATGTGAACCGCCCTCTTGTTAGGTTTGACCGCTCTCCCGTGGAACTCCGTCATGTAGGAGTGAGCGCACAGTGGACCAAATTGGATTTTTGGCTTCGGGATAGCCAACTCCGGCTCGAAGGGCTTTTACGCTTGAGCGAAGGCTTGCCACGCGAATTCGGTCAAGGTCATTCGAGAGCAGTTGGGCTCAATCCATAGCGGCTGGGCCAATTGGTATCTCGAGACCGGACAATACGGCAAGGCGCGCGACGCTATGTCGCAAGCGATCCGACTGGACCCAACCTTTAATGTCACGGTAAAAGGGCTGCTGACTTGGACAATCCCCCAACTCGCGCGCCGGGCAATGCGTTATCGTCGGGAAAGAAGTCCAGAATCAATCTCGTGATGTTTTGGACTGCAAGTGGCTTTGTCACTGTAATCTGCCGGCTTCAATCAGACAAAAATACATTAGGCGCGAGATAGGGTAGTATCCCCGATCCGCCCGGCCTTTGTCCGGACGAGACACGGGTTCTAAGGAACACGCCTGGCCCCCTCATGAAAAACGATCACGAACGCGGCTTCACGATCCATCTGCTGATTTGTCTCGCAACAGCAATGGGCATATGTGCGGCCGTAGAGTTTACCTGTGTGTCGCTTGGGGTTGCTCCCCTGTTCACGGCGAACCTCCCGCTCAACGAGAAGATGCGCTTCCTCCGAGAGCATCCGCCCGGGCCGGCTCCCATCGGCGTGATTAGCGGTGCGAGTATAGCGCTCAACGATATTGATAGCGATCTGCTGGAGGACAGTGAGGGCCTTCCCTTCATCAATTTGGGGGCCAATGGCGTCTCGGCGCAGACGTCGGAGCAGTTTTACAAACAATTGGCAGATATTTATCCCGTGCGTGAAGTGATCTTTGCTGCAAGCCCGGTGGAGTTGCGGGACGCCTACAGATCGGATGTCCAAGTGCCCACTGCGGTGTTTCGCCGCTACGTTCTAGGTAGGATGACGATGGCTGAGGAGTTTACTTATCGCGATATTCCCGGACTTCTGTCGTATTTGAAGAACTGGCGCGCCTACCACAGTCGAACCTCACCGACGTCACTAGTGTTCACCAAGACGGGCGCCGTGCCTTTGGACATGCGGTCGGATACCGCCGCATCTCCTGCTGGGATAGACGAAGCGCTTGACCTGAGTTCCAACTGTGTGCGCTGCGTGAGTGACCTAACCCGCTTTTGCCAGGACGTTCGGCGCTCGGGTCGTCCCTTCACGCTAGTTCTGGGACCGGTCCGGCCCGACGTGATCGAAAATGTGCCAAAAGTTCGCGAAATCGTCGCCGAGAGGCGAGCCCAAATTCGGTCTGCCGTCGAGGCATGCGACGCCACCCTGTTCGACATCACAGAATATGCCACTCTCGATAGTTCATGTTTTGCGAATGCCCTTCACTTGAATGCAGAGGGGATGAAGGCGATGACGGCGCAGTTTGTGCGTTTCCGCCGCGGCGAACCGATTCGCAAGGGGTTGGCATTATCCTGTGGCAGCCCTTCTATGGTGCGGGCATCCAGTTCGGGCCGGGAGCCGGCTTCGGGACCGCAACAGAGCACCCAGTGACCGCAAAGTGGCGACTGGGTTGAGAGTTTGTGGTGAAAATGTTAGATCTCCGTTGGCCTTCTGGCGTCCAGGCTGGAAGCCTCCCTTGCTGCCAGATGCCGGGCCACTGGAACCGCCCGAGACTCGTGGAACTGGCAAGAACGTGGCTGGATTTCAGGACGAATCATCTCCAGCAACTTCTCCCGGACTCTTCTCCCCAGCACTGCAACGGCATGCCAACGAAGCTGGTCCGATCATAACCTGACGCGCCGATTTTTATGGTGTTCGCATCCTACAGCTTTATCTTTATCTTTCTGCCGGTCGCGCTCGTGGGTTACTATCTCGCGGGCAGGCTGGGAGCAACCTACGCTGTCGGCTGGCTCGTGCTGCTCTCGCTAGTTTTCTATGGTGTTTGGAATCCCGTTTTTGTGATCCTGCTCCTTTGCTCTATTGCATTCAACTTCGCGGTTGGCCGGGCGCTGCTTGCACCCGCTAAGAGGCAGGATACGAAATCGCGCCATCGTCTGCTCTTCGTCGGTGTCGCTGGAAATCTTCTTCCGCTCATTTTCTTTAAGTACTTGGGGCCGGCTTTGTTGTATGCACGATCGATTTCACTGGTCTCTCCTGAATTCGATTTCAAGGTCATTCTGCCATTGGGGATTTCATTCTTTACCTTCACCCAGATCGGATATCTGGTGGAGTGCGACCACGGCCGAGGACGAGACTTGGATATTATCCGCTATGCCGCGTTCGTAACCTTCTTTCCGCATCTCATTGCCGGGCCGATCTACCATGTTCGTGAAATCGGACCGCAATTACTCGATCCAGATTCCAGCCGTCTGCGGTTCAGCAATCTATCCATCGGCACAAGCTTTTTCATTATTGGCTTGGCAAAAAAAGTCCTTCTCGCAGACCCGCTGGCGGACGTGGTAAAAATTGGCTTTGCACATCCTGGCGATTTTCAGATTTTTGCTACTTGGCTGTATGCGCTCGCCTATTCTTTGCAACTGTATTTTGATTTTTCGGGCTATTCGGATATGGCCATCGGATTGGCCTACATGTTCGGGATCCGATTTCCCATCAATTTCAATTCTCCCTACAAATCTAGGAACATTATCGATTTCTGGCAGCGCTGGCATATTACACTGACGCGTTATCTGACTCTCCTGCTTTACAATCCCATGGCAATGCACTTCAATCGTCGCCGCAGACTTGCAGGGCACGGCATCTCCCAACGCGACAACCAGACGCCTGGCGCCTTTGGCTCCCTTGTAGTGCTTCCCCTTTTTCTTACCATGACGCTGGCGGGAATTTGGCATGGCGCCGGATTCCAATTCCTCATCTTTGGCCTAATGCATGGGGTCTATCTAACCATCAACCATGCATGGCGCATATTCGGTCCGAAGGCAGCCGAAAGGAATCGGGGACGACTTGCGGAAGCCGGGGTTGTTATATGGAAGGTTGTCCTTACCTACCTGGCGGTGCTCGCTGCCCAGGTGATGTTCCGTGCGTCTTCACTTGGTGCGGCATTGCAGATGCTTGGGGGCATGATCGGACGGCACGGCATCGACCCTTTTCCCGTGCCCAACACGGTGATGACGGCGTTGCGTCACCTTGGTCCGTTACATACTTTTCTTACACAAACCCATCATGTTCTGCAAGTTCCGGGTGAAGATAGCATTCCAGCGCCCGCGAGGCTGGCCCTGCTTTTCTTCATTGTCTGGGCCCTCCCGAACAGCCAGACCATCATGGCAAAATTTTCGCCAGCCTTGACGGCCGTCAGTCCTGATGCCCCGCGATGGTTTTTATGGCAGCCGACGGTGCGCTGGGCCTTGGGGCTCGGCTTGCTGCTCGCCATTTCTCTGATGTCTCTGCAACAAACGAAGGTGTTCTTGTATTTTCAGTTCTAGGGTTAGGACTCCGATGAGAAGGATCGAGCAGCTTGAAGAGATGCTGGTGGAGGATTCTCGGAGGCGAATGAATCCCACGCGCCTTTATGAACGCGGCAGGGGAGTCATTGGTCAGTTGCTGCTCGGAGAGAACCTGAGGGCTAAAGCTACCCGTGGCGCCACGTTGGTGGGAAGCGCAAGCGTCATCGAACAGGCTAGCCGATTTGGCCGGAACATGCTGCTGGCGCGGCTCCTGGTGCCAAGCGCCTTCGGGACCATGGCCCTGGTCATGTCCTTGGCCTCCATTGTCGGCTCCCTTACCGAAGTGGGGCTGAAGGTGTCTGTCATTCAAAATCCGAGAGGGAGGGAGCCCGCATACCTCAACGCTGCTTGGTGGATGGCGATGGGGCGAGGGCTCGGTGTCTACGCCCTAATCTTCGCTATGGCTCCTTGGGTCGCCCAGTTTTACGGAAACCCAGGACTGTCCGCGTTGCTCCGAGTGGCGTTACTGAGTGTCGTGCTGGAAGGAGCGATGAGTCCCCGTTCCTGCCTGCCGGAGAAGGACCTGAGGTTGGGGCGCTGGGTAGCCATCAGTAACGGAGGGGCCCTCTGTGGTGTCATCGTTACGGTGATTCTTAGCTTTGTTCTTCGCAATGTGTGGGCGCTGGCCATTGGGTTTTGCAGCGAGAACGTTTTTCGGTGTTTACTATCTTATGTTTTGTGTCCTGGCTTGCCGTCACTCGGATGGGATCGCAACGCCGCTCGTGACCTCTTGAGGTACTCGAGGGGAGCATATGGTTTGTCATTTCTGAACCTTATCTTCTCTCGGGCGGACATCTTCGTTCTGGGTAAACTTTACTCCCCAACAGTACTGGGGCTGTATACGATGGCCGTGTACCTGGTCCAGACCCCCACAAGCTTTATTACGAACTTGCTGGCCTCAACCCTGGTGCCTGCCTTCTCCCACGTTCAGGACGACACGGAGCGCATCAACCGCATCCTGCTAGAGGTTACTTCGTGGTTCATTGAATTAGGGCTGCCGGTGGTTGTGGTCGTCTGGTTGTGCGGGCCTTCCCTTCTCAAGGTCATCTATGGGGTTCGGTATGTCAAGTCCGCCGGGCCACTGGCCGTCGCATCGGCTGTGATGTTCCTTGTAACCCTGAATGCCGTCATCACGTGTGTTTTTTCAGCGATGGGCCGACCCGCCTTACATCGTCGCGCAGTGGCCGCTTCTGCGGCGGTGATGCTAATCACAATCTACCCAGCTTGCAAGTTGTTGGGTGTGGTCGGAGGCCAAGTTGCTGCCCTGGCCGCGATTGTGGCTAGCTACCTCCTTCAGGTCATGCGTATCCGTGGGCTCACGGGCCTGGACTTGGCTCGGTATGGGAAGGCGTTCGCACGCGCGGGGCTCGTATCCGTGGGGCTTCTGGGCTGCGGTCTCGGTATTCACTTCCTCGGACTAACGAAAGGGCCTGTGGCTCAGATAGCTGTCGGAGTGTGCGTTTGCTTGATTGCCTACAGCCTTTGCGTGCCAGCCCTTCTGAGGATCAAAGAGATCCCCCAAAGTCAGTAATAGCCACTCGTTTGGTCAAGGGCCAAGCGACAAAGGAATACAATGCCTCGTCGTTCCGACAATCGGGTCCCCCTCGAGGACCCCTTCATCTACTTGCCCAAGGCTCTCACTAAGCTCCATAGCATTTGGTTGCGTCTGACCTACCCTTTCGCGTCCCTTGGCCGCAACTTGTCGATACACTTCACTTGTCGTTTGCATAGATCAAGAGCGCACCGAATCAAGATTGGCAGTTCAGTATGTATGGGGAAGGGTACCTGGATCAACGTCTCCGCAACGAAGACGAAGGGAGAACCCGTGATCGTTCTTGATGACAAAGTCTGCATAGGTCCCAGGGTTCAGATATCCGGTAAGAACCACATCCACATAGAGCGTGGCACGCTCATCGCCTCGTCGGTGCTCATCCAGGACCACAACCACGGGTATGAAGACATCACCATGCCCATCGCCGAACAACCTATCACAGAGGGTGGCAGAATCCGAATAGGGGAAGGCTCTTGGATCGGCAATGGGGCTGTCATAATGTGCGCCAAGGGCGAGCTGATCATAGGCCGCCATTGTGTGGTGGGGGCGAATTCAGTTGTCCTGCGAAGCTGCCCACCGTACTCCGTAGTCTTCGGAAATCCTGCCAAGGTCATTAGATTTTATGACATGGCTAAGAAGAGGTGGACCCTGGGATCCGGAGGTTCGACGGATCCCCAGCTCGACCAATGAGCTACGGACCTTTCATATCAGTTGTCATCCCGACTTTCAACCGAGCTCGACAGGTGCAGGCTGCCCTGAAAAGTGTTTTGGCGCAAACATACCCGGAGTTCGAGGCCATCGTCGTCGATGACGGTTCGACGGACGGAACGGGTGAGGCCCTTCAACAGCTCATCAGCCCACAAGGTGGCAACGGAAAGCAAGTCCGGTATTTCTTTCAACCCAATCAGGGTCAAAGCGCCGCTCGGAACAAGGGGATTGATGAAGCTCGCGGAGAATGGGTAGCATTTCTGGACTCGGATGACATCTGGCTTCCAGAGAAGCTCGAATGGCAAGTCCGCGCCGTCGAGGAGTTCAAGGGCAAAAGTTGTGCCTGCATAACGGACGCAAGACTAGTAGACAACCTGGGGATGGACACGACAGCTTTCCGCAAGAGCGGAAAACATTACGAAGAAACAATGGGAATGGACCCTGAAGCAGTAGGGAATCTTGTGATGTACCGCGACCCCTTTTGGGTTTCTACCCTCCTGGTTCGTACCGACTTGGTCAAGCAGATCGGATTATTTGACCCTCATATCGAGTATGCAGAGGACCATGATTTACTTTTTCGCCTGTCTCTCGCTACCTCCTTCTGCTATGCTGACAAGCCTCTGTGCATAATTGACAGAAGTAAGTCCCCCCAGGGTTCGATGTGCCGCCCATGGGACCAGGTTGAGGTGCGCCTCCGGGGTTCGCAGTTGATGTATGAAAAGTGGGTGAAACTGGATTCGAAACTCCCACCCGAGGTGCGGAAAACCCTTGTACAGAATTTGCGGCATGTCCACAGTGCCTGGACTAACTGGTATCTGGAACACGAGCGATATGCGGAGGCGCGCCAGGCAGTATCCAAGGCAGTAAAGTATGAGTTTACTCCTGGACTGGCAATCAAATGGGCGCTGACACGAGTTGCTCCGAGTTTCGCTCGAAGGATCTCGCCGCAAATGAGAGTCCATGAATAGAACGATCATGGCGCGGACTCGAGTTTGGCGGCTTCCCGTTCAGATACCCCTCGCGCTGCCAAGACGAGATGCCAGCGTGATTGTTCGAAGCCAGCAACTTGAATTGGGTGACCTCAGGCGTTTTTTTTAACAATCAGAGAGCGTAATTGTGTTGTTGCGGTCAATTCGGTGGTGACGCGAAGCATCCCGGCTTACTCCGTAGCTCTTGGAACGCCTGCGACGATGATTAGACAATACGACCCTGGGAAGCAAACCCGGCGCATTGGTTCGAACGAGAACCGAGCTAGGCGAACTCCTGAGCACCATGCTGCATTCGCGGGTGGTAAATAACTCCTCGAGGTCCGGGGGCAATTCTCGTCCTAATAGAGACTGAATCCGCATGAGCACAACCGGGAATAATCTGTTCTCTTTGTCTCAGAAGACGATTTTGATTACCGGGGGCACCCGAGGCATAGGCCAAGCCATTTCACTCCGCTTCGCGCGGGCGGGTGCTACGGTAATCGCGAATTATCTTCGCAACGAAGAGGCGGCCGAACAGTTGAAAGCGATCGCTTCAGAGGAGCATTTGGCCATTACGCTGTGTCGTGCGGATCTGACCAGCGAAAGAGGTCTGGAACAGCTTGATCGCTCTTTACAAGAATGCGGCCAGCATCTCTCCGGGATGGTCCATTGCGCCGCCACCGGGATCCACCGCCCAATAGAGGAACTCACCGACCGCCATTTCGACTGGACGCTTAACCTGAATGTCCGCTCCTTTTTCAAGCTGATCAAGCTTCTCATGGCGCGCTTTTCCAAAGGATCAAGCATAGTAGCGGTTAGTTCCTGGGGCGCCTCGCGTGCCCTACCGTTCTATTCATTGGTTGGAGCTTCCAAGGGTGCTCTCGAGTCGCTAGCGCGCCACCTTGCCGTCGAACTCGCACCGCGCGGCATCCGTGTGAACATTCTAACGGCTGGGGCAGTGCTCACCGATGCCTGGAAAGCGATGCCGAATAGCGAAGCGCGAATCGCCGAGACCGTACGTCGCACTCCGACAGGACGTCTGGTCACCGCCGAGGAAGTCGCGTATGGGGCCCAATTCCTTTGCTCTGATGCGGCTGCCGGGATCCTCGGCCATACCCTTGTGGTTGATGAGGGTTTTGGGATCGTGGCCTAAACGGCATGGTAACATGCGCGATCAAAGGCACGACCGTTTTGCGCGGGTTGAGCTATCAGACCGCTCGCAGTCGTAGATTTTGATAAAGGCTCCTACCGGCGCAGAGCCTAAGAGAATTCACTCAGAAGCGGAATATCAAATAAATGCACGGAGAGGTTCAAATGAGCGATCAAGATTACGTTTTAGCCAAAGTCCGGGAGGCTTTCAAAGCCGCCTTTGACATCGACCCGCAATCGGTGTCTATGGAGACCAGTGCAAGTGACATTTCTGGCTGGGATTCCGTGGGGCATTTGTCCCTGGCCGGTAACTTGGAAGAGGTTTTTGGGATCAGCCTGGATGTAGATGACTTAATGGAAATGGAGAATGTTCGCGAGATCGTGCGCATTATTACAGCGAAGCTTTCCCAGAAGGTGTAAAAGTGACAGCCACTGCCGAAGCGAATTTTGCCGGGCGATTGGTAAAGCGTCTAGGGGCGCGTTCTTACTTAATTGATGCAGCCACCGGGCGGACGATTTGCCCTGAGGATTTGCCGCGGCTGATTGCAGCGTATGGCGCCTCCTTAATATCCGCTGGTTTGAAGAAGGGCGACCGAGTGCTGATCGGTTGTTCTCTGTCTCCGCTCAGCGCCTTGGTTTATTTGGGAGCGATGTACGCGGGCCTCGTAGCCGTGCCGGTCGAGGAACGCGCAGTGACCACGTCAGCAGCGATGCTGCTGGAAGCCACAGGCGCCAAAGCCGTGTGGACGGAAGCAGGTCTTCGGGGAGACAGGAAGCTACCAAAGATCCATCCTCTGCCTGCAGGGTGACTTGGCCAAAGACGTGCCAACGATGGCGCCGCCCGCAGCTTGCGACGACTCGGATCTGGCAGCGTTGATGCCCACTTCCGGCTCCACCGGCATTCCTCGTTTCGTCATGGTCAGTCATGGAAACCTGATCGCCAATACCGAAGCCATCATCCGCAGCCAACAATTGGCCAACGACGAAAGAGCCATGCTGATTCTCCCAGTGAGCTATTGTTTCGGAGCAAGCCTGATGCATACCCATCTCTATCAGGGCGGTGGCGTGGTGTTTGACCGGCGCTTCATGTTCCCCGATAAAGTGCTCCAAGCCATCGCTCAATTTGGTTGCACCACATTCGCTGGCGTGCCGACAGTTTATAACGTGCTTCTTCGACGATCGAATATTCGGCGGACCGCCGTGCCTACTTTGAGGCGTTTTCTCCAAGCCGGGGGAGCGTTGGGTCTTGAGAGAATCGGTGAGATGCGATCGATTTTCCCGACGACTAAGTTCTACGTGATGTACGGGCAAACCGAAGCAACCGCTCGGATATCGTGTATGGAACCCGAACGCTGGGAGGAGAAACCAGGAAGCGTCGGACGACCTTTAGACAATCTGATGGTCTCGATTGTGGATGAAGAAGGAAACGAGCTGCTCGCAGGACAAACTGGCGAGTTGCTGGTAAAGGGACCATCCATTTGCTCCGGCTATTTGAATGATCCCGAAGAAACGCGCCGCATCTTCTGCAACGGTTGGCTGCGAACTGGCGACCTGGCCCGCCAGGATGAAGAAGGCTACTTGTGGATCGAAGGACGCAAAGGGGCATTTCTGAAGATGCGAGGAATACGGGTGAGTTTTGCGGAAGTAGCGGCAAGAGTCACGGCGATTCCCGGGGTCTATGAATGCGCCACCCGCGCCGTCGATCATCCAGAAGCGGGAGAGGCGCTGGTTTTGTTTATCGTGCCCGATCAGGGAGCGAGAATTGCGGTGGAAGAAGTTCGCCGCCACCTTCCAGCCCATTGGGCACTCGACTCGATCCGTTTGGTTCCTGAATTACCGAAGACGTTCACAGGAAAAATAGCGCTTTCGTCACTTTCTGTTTAGGGAAGAGGCTTCGATGCAGCAATTTGAAGATAAAATAGAGTCTCTTCTGTCGATTCCTCCTTATGGTCAGCCTCCTGAAGAAAGACAGGCGGGTCTGTTGGAAATACTTAAGGAAGAGCTAGATTACGCGTGCCAGCGGCATGCCGGCTATAAGAACTATATTCAGCACTGGCCTTTGGACTATCGATCCGCTAGTCAGATTGCCGATCTTCCTTTTCTGCCAGTGGGAATCCTGAAAGCCGATCCCCCGTTGTCCTTCGTAGAGGCTGACGAGATCAAGAGAACCTTGACCTCGAGCGCCACGACGTCTCAGTTGCCCAGCCGAGTTGTGCTTGATTCGCCGACCGCGCGACGCATGACCAAAGGAGTCATAAGCATCGTCCGGGATTTCATCGGTCCAGCCCGCAGACCTTACCTGGTTGTGGACACACCGGGTTTCATGGGAGGGAACGCTCTGGGGGCGAGGGGCGCGGCAATTCAAGGGTTGCACCCTTTTGCCAATGAGACCACCTACTGCCTCAGCCTAAATGACCAAGGTGACTTGGCGCTGGATCAAGACAAACTAAGGAAATTCGCCAAAAATCAACAGGACGCCGAGTTACTGGTGTATGGCTTCACGTTCATTCTTTGGAATCACCTGGTGAAGCCTCTCATGGCAGAGGGTATCTGTCTCAACTTGCCGAAGGCTCGGATCCTGCATAGCGGCGGCTGGAAGCGTTTGCAGGATCAGGCCGTGGAGAAAACGGTGTTCAACGAGCAGTTGGCTCGAGTGTTTGGGTGTTCCCCTGACCGCATCGTCGATTTCTACGGCATGGTAGAGAGCGTTGGAGTCATCTATCCGGATTGCTCCGAGGGCAACAAACATGCACCCGTATTTGGCGATGTGATTGTGCGAAACCCGCTGACGCTCGAACCCGTCGCGGCGGGAGAACATGGCATTGTTCAGGTCTGCAGTGTTTTGCCGACGAGTTTCCCAGGCCACCTGCTGCTCACCGAAGATATGGCTCAAGTGATTGCTTATGATGGTTGCCCTTGCGGCAGACGGGGCATCAGTTTCCGGTTTGCGGGACGCATTCCCAAGGCGGAGCTCCGTGGCTGCGGGAATCTCCAAATCAATCGATCGCTAGTGAATTGAATCATGAGTATTTCGATGACTGGGCTTACGCAAATTGTAAATTCGCCGGCAGATATCTCCTGCGCAGCAATCAAGCTGCGCCAAGTGGTGCTGGACGCGGAAATTTCACCGAATGACGTGATGACGGTTTTTGATTCCTGGGCGAAGAGCTTGGACGCCCGCGAACTTGACGATATGCCCGGCATCGTATTCCTTCGAATGTGGCTAAGACGGGGAACTTTGGAACCAATCATTACCCGCGAACTCGGATCCAATGGCTTAGATGGCGGATGGAGCGAATATGGTCGGGCCAAGTGCAAAGCTTTTCCCGTAGGCGTGGTGGGCCACTGGCCCGCTGGCAATGTGGAAATCCAGCCGATTCTGTCCATGACCTGCGCTCTTCTGGGGGGCAATGCCGCGTTGGTACGCATTCCTAGCGGTCTTGTCGACCTGACGCGAGCGATTGATGGAAAAGTTGGCTCAAAGCGATCCGGCTGAACTACTCACCCGACGGATCTTTATGGCCGGTTTCGATCATGACCGGAAGGATTTGCAGGAAGCGATGGCTCAAGCCGTGGATGGAGCCATGATCTGGGGCGGTGAAGAGGCCGTTTTGCAGATTCGGGCGTTGCCTTTTCCACATTGGGCAAGAATTGCGGTCTTCGGGCCGAGGATATCGGTCGCAGCTATGGATGCTGGGGCTTGGGGCAACCCTGACGAACAGGATTCTTGGTGCCGGCGCATTGCGCGTGATGTCTGGCAATTTGACCAGCAGGCCTGTTCCTCTCCTCAAGTTCTGTTCCTCGAAAAAGGTGGCCGGCCAATCGACCGCTCAATTTCTGCTATCTCTTCAGCGGGCCTTTGAAACCGAAAACCAAGCGCACCCCCGCCGAACCATTCCAGCTGCATTGACTTCAGCGATTTGCCATGCGCGTGCGTCCTGGCTGCTGAAGGACACGGCACATCAGGCGGTTTTTCCGAAGAGTCCGGATTGGACGCTGCTACTCGGGTCTGGATCGGACCTTCCCCAACCGATTCAAGGGAAAACCTTGATGGTGCTGGAAGTGGACAATTTGTCGGATGCGGTTTCGAAGTTCGATGGAAACGTGCAGACGCTGGGTTTGGGCATGGCCGATCCGGAGAAAGAGAGGAAACTTGCCTTGCTTGCGGGAAAAAGAGGCGTGGACCGAATCGTGAAACTGGGGCGCATGCATGTCTTTGTTCCTCCGTGGGACGGGGTTGATCTAATCCGGCCCATGGTCAGAATGGTTCGGCATGTTTGCTCGACGGAATGAAAGCACCGGGAGAAACACAGATTATGAACGATGCCAAGGATTTTCTCAGAAGTCTGGAGACAAACGCCAAGATGTTTGCTCCCTCCGCACGGGCTACGTTTGAGGCCAATGAAGAACTCTGTTCCTGGCTGTTAAACCCGCTGGCCCGCTGGGCGGGAGCAGCCTATGGCGACCGTGCCTTTGACGGATGCTGCGAAAGGCTACGCCAAGTATTGTCTGGGCGTGTGGAAGTCCCAGCAACTCTATGAGAAAAATGGCCGGTACACGCCAGAAAGCCACCCAGAAATCGTCTCGGAAGTGTATGAAGACGAAGGCTACATGGTTCCTTACATGTGGGCCGCGATTTTGATTTATCCTTTCTGGCCATCGATGGTCAGCCACATTGCGCTGTATCGGGACGATTTTCTGAAGTCGGTGCCGCACGGGCGCTAAAGTCCTGGAGTTGGCCTCCGGTCATGGAGTGATGGGCCTGCTGGCGGCCGAGACAAGGCCGGACATTCGTCTAGAAGGTTTCGATATCAGCCCGCCGGCAGTGGCTGTGGCAAATCGGCTGCTCAGTGTGTCCGGACATGGTCGCCGCGTAGCGTTTGAGGTCAAAGACGCCCTCAAATTCAGCCAGACGGAGCAGGGCAAAGGATACCAAGGAATTATTGCCGCCATGCTAGCCGAACATTTGGAAGATCCGCGTCCGTTGTTTGAAGTGATCGCTCATCATCTCGCTGACGACGGCCTCGTCTTCTTCAGCACCGCGCTGGAATCAGCCCAGCGCGATCACACTTTTGAATTTCATCACGAAAGCGAACCCATAAAGATGGCCGAAGAAGTCGGCCTCCGCGTTACCAGATTGGTCTGCGATGCGGGTAGTCCTGCTCCTGGTGGCCGTTTCCTTCCGCGTGCATTGGGTATGATCCTGCGCCGGCGTTGAGTAAGAGCGCTACAATATTGAATCAGCTTCCCGCCGTACGAATGACGCTCCAGCCGAATTATCCAGACAATCTCTTATGACCATGACCTTTGAAGAAGTAAAGGCACACTTAAAGCAGCGGTTCCCGTTCATTATGGTGGACAGGGTCTTGGAGTTGGAACCTGGGAAACGTATCAAAACCCTTAAGAACGTCGCGGGCAATGAGATTCAGTTCCTTGGGCACTTCCCCGATTTTGCCATAATGCCTGGGACTTCCATCATTGAAGCCATCGGGCAAAGCGCTTCCATCCTGTTTAGCCACACCACTGGCAAAGGCATGAACCCAAGGGAATTCATGGCGCTGGCCGCGGTAAACGACATGAGGTTCCTGGTGCCGGTGTTGCCGGGTCATACCATGACAATCGAAGTGAATATCGTTAAAATGACGGAGGAAGCCGCCTTGATTGAAGGAGTCGCCAGCGTGGAAGATACGGTGGTGACGCGGGGCAAGCTGAGCTTTGCCCGGAAGATTGTGTGATATCTGCAACCGTAGCTCCCGACGGTGGCGTGGCTTCATAGGCGAATTCGTTCTTGTGTTTCAGGCGCCGCAGCTCCCATATTGTCTGTTTAGTACTTGCAAGGCGAGCTTCTGACGACGGCCAAGTGTTCCGCTGGCAAGTACATGGAAGGCAATAACCCAAGAGGAGCTAGAATCGTCCATCAAGGACGACGGTCCTCGGATGCGGCATCGCCACATCGGAGACGGAGCTGATGTCCCCGCGCACCGAACCTCTGCTGGAAATCGTTTCAAAGGATCACAACTAACGTGCAACATGCGAACGACCATCAGCTCTTTGAGGAGCCACACACTGGATCTCGCGCTCGATTTCAAGATCCTCTGAAACTGATTCCTCGAATCTTGCGGAAGCTTCACACCGAGTGGCTGCGGATGACCTATCCGTTCGCCTCCATGGGCTCCAAGGTGTCGATCCATCCCACTTGTTTTATTGATAAAAAGAATGCCCACCGGATCAAGTTAGGCAACAACATAAGGATCGAAAAAGACGCTTGCTTGGGGTTGAGCGTTCCGCCGGAGCAGCATGGCGAACCCGTGATCGTGATCGATGACAATTGCGTCATCCATTGGCGCTCGCAGATTGGCGCCAAGAATCGTATTCATCTCGAACGGGATGTCCTCGTTGCACAGGATGTGTTAATAGTGGACCAGAATCACGAATATGAAGATATCGCAACGCCAATAACGGACCAGGGCTTTACCGAGGGTGGAACAATCCGAATTGGGCAGGGATCTTTTCTTGCTCATGGAGCTGCAATTATATGTTCTAGGGGTGAGCTGGTCCTGGGCCGCAACTGCTATGTAGCTGCGTATTCCGTGGTTACTAGGAGTGCACCGCCCTACTCAGTCCTGTACGGGAATCCAGCTAAAGTTATTCGGCAATTTGATCCGGCCAAGCAAACCTGGATCCTCGGATCAGTTCGCTCGGCGGAAGCTAAGCCAGAACCTGAGTCCGTAAAGTAAGAGCGCGGAAATGACAGGAGCGAACGTGAATTCCGGATTACAGCCGTTGGTAAGCATAGTCACTCCGGTTTATAACAATGCAGAGTATATTGCTGAGTGCATTGAGAGCATCCTGGCGCAGACCTACCAGAATTGGGACTATACCATCGTCAATAACTGCAGCACGGACAGGTCGGGCGACATTGCCCGTTGCTATGCCGCGAAAGACTCACGGATACAAGTTCTGGACAACGCGCAATTCCTAGCAGCTATTCCTAACCATAACCAGGCTTTACGTCAGATTTCCCCTAAAAGCAAGTATTGCAAAATAGTGTTTGCCGATGATTGGATCTTCCCATCGTGTATTGAAGAAATGGTTGCGCTTGCTGAGGGCCACCCGACAGTGGGAGTTGTTGGAGCCTATGGCCTGGAAGAGTCCCGAATCGCATGGAGCGGGCTGCCGTACCGCAGCACCGTAGTTTCGGGCCGCGACATTTGCCGTCGCATGTTTCTGGAAGGGTTGTACGTGTTCGGAACTTCAACCTCCGTGCTCTATCGATCTGAGCTAGTGAGAAGGTGGGATCCCTTTTATAACGAGGCAAATTTTCACGCCGACCGAGAAGCCTGTGTTGTACTCCTGAAGGCTTGGGACTTTGGTTTTGTCCATCAGATTCTTACGTTTAAGAGATTGGCAGCTGGATCGCTAACCCCATCGGTGTCGTGGGACCTGATGACACACTTTGGATGTATGCTGTCAACCCTGGTAGCTCACGGCCGGGAGTTTCTGACTAGTGAAGAGTTCGACGTCTGCTTGGATCGACTTTTGGCTGAATACTACAATTTCTTAGCCGTAAGCGCCCTGCGAGGCCGGCGCGATAGGAGGTTTTGGGACTATCAGAAGAGCAAATTGACTGAAACAATCGGCTTTAGCCGGAATCGTTTGGCCCGAGCGGTTCTAGCGAGGTTGTGCAAGGCTTTGCTAAGTCCATACGAAACCATCGAGAAGCTGCGAGAGCGACCAAAGAATCGAAAGCTTTCAGTTGGCGAGCGAGATGGCAATCTCAAGCAGAGTATTCCTCCGTGTTCCATAAGAAATACGACTGGCGTCGGAGCGAGGGACTAAGCTTGTGAAACATGGGCAGATGAAGATTGCCTTCTTCGGACATTTCAATGGGACCAATATTGGGAACGAAAGTACCCTCCAGGCTATGCTCCATCGCCTTCGCCAGCTAGTGCCGGATGCCGACTTTAATTGCATTTGCACCGGTCCTGAGGCTACCATAGCGACTTACAACATCAACGCAGTTCCGATTAGGGCAGCCGTCGTTAAGCCGCGGACGCTCCGCAATTCAGCGGCAAGACTGGCGCGCAAACTTATCGTTGGCGTACCCAGTGAACTTTATCGTTGGCTGAAGGGTTTCAAAACATTATGGGGTACCGACGCGCTGATCGTACCGGGAACGGGTCTATTAACGGATGCGTACACCTTTTTCTATTGGGGCCCGTGTGACATGTTCCGGTGGTCCGTTACCGCGAAATTGTGCGGTTGCAAACTCCTCTTTGTAAGCGTCGGCGCCGGTCCTATCTACAGCCACATAGGCAGATTCTGCGTTAAGACAGCCCTGACCCTGGCGGATTTTCGTTCCTACCGCGATGCCTCTACGGTCCAATATCTCAAAAGTATCGGCTTCCCCGCCGATCGTGACTCGATCTATCCCGACCTGGCCTTCAGTTTGCCAGAGACGGTGGTGCCAGGTGGCTGCAAGCGGGGCACGGGCAGACCGGTTGTTGGCCTGGGGTTGATGGAATACGCGGGAAGATACAGCGTCGAAAGGCCGACGAGCGCCATCTACTCGGCTTATTTGGAGACTCTTATAGAACTGGTCAGGTGGCTGCTTGCACACGAATATGACGTTCGGCTATTGATCGGGGATATGGTCGATCGGCGCGTGACGCAGGAGTTCAAGTTGTTGCTGAAGGAGCGGTCTGTGACGTGCGACGAGGAGCGGATCATCGATGAGCCCATCGAATCTGTCGAGCACCTGCTGTCGCAGCTGGCAACAACAGACCTGGTAGTAGCTACCCGGTTTCACAATGTGCTCTTAGCCTTGCTTCTGAACAAGCCGGTGATCGCCATTGCCTTTCACCATAAATGTTCTTCCCTTATGAGCCAGATGGGACTATGGGAGCTTCTGCCAGGATATTAATGATTTGAAGGCTGATCGGTTGATCAAGCAATTTTGCCTACTTGAGAAGAATACTGAGAGCCTGAAGCGGATCATTAAGGGAAAAGTAAAAGACTGCCGTAACGCCTTGGACGAACAATACAGCATTATTTTCGGTGAGGTGTGTCCGGGCAGAGAGCCGCTATCGGCGCTTCCTACCGAACTGCGACAGAACCCGCACAGCAGCGGCCTTTCGCAAAGTTAGCCGCGGGAGTGCCGCAAGCGAAGAAGTGAAATGAGCAACGTGATAAACATAGTCGAAAAAGAGATTGCTCTCAACCCTTACCGAGAACGGGCTCAAAACTGAGATCAAGATAAAGAAAGACAGCGAGAAGCCATGACGTCTGGGATTATGAAACAAGAATCATAGGCGGATAAAGGTTCCGCATACATGGGACAAATATTCGAAATCGTAGAAGCGAGAGCACCGCAAGAGGATATTTTGAAAGTAAACAACATCGAAATAACGAAGTCGCCGGTCTCGGCGGGATTCGAACCTGCGTTCGGGCCGATGTAATTTGCCGGGTATAAAATTATACCGCCCGAGGTTTACTGGATTGATGTTCCGCGGGATTATTCAGATTACTTGAGTGACTCCGGCGATGCCTGGCTGGTGTTACTGCTGCCATTCGCGGTGAGCCTCGCTGAACCACTTGAAATCTCCAGGCCCGTGGATCGGGAGCTCTTCACGAATGTCCATGAGTTGATGCGGATCTGGAATTGCTGGCATCCGCATCTGAAGCCCGTTCCCATAGAGGCTGACATTCAGGAACAGCCAAGGCAACAACCAAGCAGGGCAACTGCTGCATTATTCTCAGGGGGCGTAGACTCATGGTTCACGCTCCTAAAGCATAACGGGGACTTCAGTCAACCCGACGGGGTTCGCATTGATGACCTCCTTCGTGTTTTGGGCCTCGACATACCGCTTGAAGGTGTCGACGAGCGTCGCGCGGTGCGCGACAGCGTGGAGCGAGCAACCTCAGGACTCAAAACCCACTACGTCGAGGTCGCGACGAACTTAATGAAGACGCGATGGTGGGCCAAGGCCGACTGGGCCCGAGTCGCGCACGGCTGCGCTTTCGCGAGCGTAGGGCATGCGTTAAGCGGGCGGTATGGCAAAGTGCTCATTCCGTCGACGCTTCGGTATGACGAGGCAGTACCCTGGGGCACACATCCCTTAACCGATCCGTTGCTCTCCAGCACCACAACGAAGTTCATCCATGACGGCGCGGGATTCAACCGCGTTGAAAAGACGGAGTTGGTGGCCAAATCCGAGGCCGCCTTGAATTCTCTTCAGGTGTGCTGGTCGACGCGCGGTTATCGAAACTGCGGAGGCTGCAGCAAGTGCTATATCACTATGGCCACTTTGTTCCTGCTTGGTGCCCTCGATCGGTGTTCTCGTTTTGGCGCGAGCCGAATTGACCAAAGGAAGCTTACAAGGATCTTTACCGGCAACGCCACCAACAATCGCGCGTTCCTACGCGAAGTTCGTGGGTTGGCCGTGCGCACGGACAATCCTGACGTAGCCCGGGCCATTGATTGTAGTTTTAAACGTAGCCGGCGGCTGGAGCTTTGCCTACAATTGACCAAGCTGCCCCTGCGGCTGGTCAGTGCCAAATGGCGGCGCCGACTCGACTGGCGGATCGACGGCATATTGCTGAGGAATTCAGTTCTTTAGGGTCGACGGCAACGGCGAAGCCGTGTTCCGGGAAGCCGTGCTTTGACGAGGCGTGGTCTGAGACCCTATCTGCCAACCTATAACCTGCCTTCTACTGTTCAACATGAGAGATTTGAAAGAAAAGACAATTCGCGGCGGTTCGGCGAGGCTCATGGCGCAAGGGGTTGATTTCACTGTTCGCTTGGGCTCTCTCATGGTGTTGGCCCGGCTTCTGGGCGCGAGAGATTTCGGATTAGTAGGTATGGTCACCGCGTTCACCGGGGTCTTGATCCTTTTCCGGGACTTCGGCTTGTCGGCTGCCGCCATTCAGCGCACCACCGTCACCGAGGATCAGCTTTCAAACCTGTTCTGGATCAACGCATTGGTCGGCATGCTGCTCGCGGTTTTATTGGTGGCGGGTGCGCCGGCGATGGCAGCTTTCTACCACGAGCCCCGGCTTCGAGCGGTGACGGCCGTGATGGCGTTGGGCTTCATCTTCAATGCCGTAGGGGTGCAACATGGAGCGATGCTGCAGCGCCAAATGCGGTTTACCGCCTTGGCGGTGATCAACACTATCAGTTTGATTGCCGCGACCGCCGTGGGCGTTGGGGTGGCGTTGGCGGGCTACGGATATTGGGCTCTGGTGGCGATGACGGTAACGGGTCCGCTCGTCGCGACTAGCGGCTTCTGGATTGCGACCGCCTGGGTTCCGGGGCGGCCGCGCCGGCGAAGTGGAATTCGCTCGATGATGCGTTTTGGCGGCACCGTGACGTTGAACGGCCTTATCGTGTATACCGCCCAAAACTTCGAGAAGGTGCTCCTAGGCCGTTTCTGGGGCGCAGATGCGATCGGCCTGTACGGCCGGGCGTTCCAGCTCGTTAACATTCCCACGGCCAATCTGAATACCGCTGCGGGCGAGGTGGCATTCGCGGCGCTGGCACGTGTTCAGCATGACGGAGATCGTCTGCGGCGATTTTTTCTGACGGGCTATTCCCTGGTGCTGGCCATGACCATCCCTCTCACAATGCTGTGCGCACTTTTTTCAGCCGATGTGATTGAGGTATTTCTCGGGGCCGGCTGGAGTGCGGCTACCCCCATTCTTAGGTTCCTGGCGCCGACCATCCTGGTATTTGCAATCGTCAACCCCTTGTCGTGGCTGCTTTATTCGCTCGGAATGGTGAAGCGGTCCCTCAGGATGGGCCTCGCCGTCGCACCCGTCATGATTGTTAGCTACGTTATCGGCCTGCCCTACGGGCCCAAGGGTGTCGCATTTGCTTACTCGACAGCAATGCTACTGTGGCTTCTTCCCCTTATCGCGTGGGCTGTGCGCGGCACCGCGGTGTTGTTCCGCGATGTTCTATTGACCGCCTACAAGCCGCTCGCATCAGGCATTGTGGCTGCGGGGCTCGCCTTCGCAATTCGGATGGCTTGGGGCCACTTGCTATCTCCTGCCCCGCGACTTGCACTCGAAAGCAGCGTTCTTCTCACTACATTTTCGGTGCTGCTCCTTTTCGTGGCAGGTCAAAAAACGCTCTATCTGGATCTCCTTCGCGGTTTGATGAAGCGGTCATCGGTAGAAGACAAAAGCCTGGTTGCGGCTTAGAAGACATTCTTGAATTCGAATGATTATGGAACCGCTTAGATCACTCGACCGCTTGACAGGCCGAACGGTACTCGTTACGGGTGCAAGTGGATTTATCGGCTCTCATCTGTGTCGTCGGTTGCACCGTGGCGGAGCGGAAGTACACGCAATCTCGCGACTGAAGCATGCACCTGAGGATGGCGGGTATCGTTGGTGGCAGGGAGATCTGGCAGAGGTACAAACCGCTCGAAGGCTGATCGCGAGAATTAAGCCAGAGGTTATCTTTCACCTCGGCGGCCGTGTCGACGGAAGCCGAGATCTCGCCATGGTCGAGCCAACGTTTCTAAGTAATCTCACGGCTACTGTAAATCTGTTGACGGTGACTGCGGAGGTTGGCTGCCAGCGGATAGTCCTAGCTGGGTCGCAGGAAGAGCCGGTCGCAGGAAACCCGGAAGCGTTCCCCTGCTCTCCATACGCCGTCGGTAAATGGGCGAGTAATGCATACGCCAGAATGTTTCATGCCCTATATCAACTCCCTGTTGTTATACTGCGTATATTCATGGTCTATGGGCCGGCTCAGCGAGATGAGCGGAAGCTTATTCCCTATGTGATTCTTTCACTGTTGCGAGGCGAGGTGCCGGAACTCACCGCCGGGCACAGGCCGGTGGACTGGGTTTATGTACAGGACGTTGTCGAGGCATTCGTTGGGGCGGCTTTGACGGCCGACGTCGAGGGCGGCACGTTCGACGTCGGTTCCGGCTACCTGGTCACAGTCCGATCCCTTGTTGAACGCATTGCCCGGCTTATCGATCCTCATATCGAACTCCGATTCGGCGCCTTACCAGATCGCGCATTGGAGCAAGTCCGAGCGGCTAGCATCGCCGGCACCGAGACCGTGCTGGGCTGGAAACCCGCGATCTCACTATCTGAAGGGCTAAGCCGGACGGTCGACTGGTATAGACAATACCTGCAGGTGGGTGGCCGGAAACCGGCCTAGAGCTGACCCTTTCAGAGCCGTTTCTGAATACAGGCGACAAGCCAACCAATGGACAATCGCCGCCGCGCGTCACTGACCTAGCATCCCGGTATAATATTTGATGAAAACAAGTTGCCGGGGTTTTCGAGATCCACCTCGAGCCAGAGGACATTGCGTCGGTCGTAGTCCAGACGCTGATGAGTCCTTCCACAACTGGTAATGGACATCGGTATGAGACCGATGTACAAATCATACTAACCTCGATGCCATCCAAAATTTGCCAGGACTTCATCTGGTTGAGATTAACCCTGCCTTGAAAGGCCTACTTAGACTCAAAGTTATTCGCCTAGCGGCCTGCTTTTTCAAAACAGATCCCTTTCATCATGATTTTCCAAGAAACCAAGCTTCCGGGCGTTTTTGAGATTCACTTGGAGCCCAACCTGATGAGCGGGGATTCTTCGCCCGCACCTGGTGTCAACAGAGTTCGCGGTCGAACGGACTGAATCCAAAATGGTGCAATCCAATGTTTCGTTTAATACCCGGAAGGGGACGCTTCGTGGCATGCATTTTCAGGCCGCGCCGCATGCCGAAGCTAAACTCGTGCGGTGCACGCGTGGGGCAATCTGCGATGTTGTGGTCGATCTGCGGCCTGAGTCCGCCCGTACAAAAATGGACCGCGGTACTTCTTACGGCTGACAAACGGAATATGGTTTATGTTCCGGAGGGTTGTGCGCACGGATTCTTGACTCTGGAAGAGAAAGCGAAGTCTTCTACCAGATGTCGGAGTTCTACAATCCGGATTCGGCGCGCGGCGTGCGCTGGAACGATCCGGCTTTTCAGATCATCTGGCCGGCGGACGTGCAGTGATCTCTGAGCGCGACCATACATATCCGGACTTCAAAGTGAGTAACGTTGGTGGACAAGATTGCTCCCGGGGACCTAGGGCGATCGGCCGCGAGATGCACGGCTTTGCCGCCCAGTCTGTATCCTATTTGCCGAAGCATTACCGGCGATGGGATGCGGCGCACGCTGACCATGATCGGCGACCGCGTTCCGCTCACAGGTTTTTGAAGTGCCCAGCGGCAGCCGGGTCTTCGACTGGATGGTGCCAAAAGAGTGGAACATCCGCGACGCTTATATCGCCGACCCGCCGGAATCGCATTGTCGACTTTCGGAATCAACCTGCACGTCCTGAACTACAGCATTCCGGTTCAAGCCGTTATGCCTTTGAGCGAACTACAGGCCGCATTTGTTCACGCTGCCCGAACAGCCCGAGTGGATTCCGTATCGCACCTCGTATTACCGAGAGCTGGGGATTCTGCCTCTCGCACAAACAGTTGCTGGCCCTGAAAGAGGGCGAGTACGAAGTGCGCATCGACTCCACGCTGGAGGCGGACCCCTGACTTACGGAGAGTGTTACATGCCGGGACGCACGACCGACGAGGTCCTTGATTTCGTGTCATGTCTGCCATCCTTCGCTGGCGAACGACAATCTGTCGGGTATCGCGGTGGCAACCGCTCTGGCTGAACTCCTGTCGAAAGAATCTGCGCTACTCATATCGGTTCTGTTTTTCCCCGGCACGATCGGGGCCATCCGTGGCTGGCGCGAAACCGTGACGATACCGGACGTATTCGTCATGGCCTGGTGCTGACCTGCCTGGGAGACGAAGGAGGATTTCACTATAAGAAGAGCCGCCGCGGAAATACCGAAATCGACCGGGCCGCCGCCACGTGCTCAAGCACAAGAGCAAGCCGGGGAAAGTCATGGAATTTTCGCCTTACGGCTACGATGAACGGCAATATTGCTCGCCAGGATTCAACCTGCCCGTGGTTGCCTGATGCGGAGCGTGTGGGGAACGTTTCCCGAATATCACACCTCGGCCGACAATCTCGAATTTATTAAGCCGCAGGCTGGCCGGATCGCTGCGCGCCTGCGTTTCCATTTTCGACGCGCTGGAGAATAATCTGCGCTATCGCAATCTTTTCCTTACTGCGAGCCGCAACTGGGCAACGCAAACTGTATAGCCCGACCGGCGGGGCCACTCCATCGAACATGCCACTGAAGCGCGGCTATGGGTGTTGAATTTTTCCGATGGCGAGCACTCGTTGCTGGATATTGCCGAGCGCGCCAATCTGCCCTTTGCCCGATCCGCGAGGCCGCCGACTTCCTTCGCGAGAACCGCTTACTGGCGCCGGTGGCGGAGGAATCGGCGAAAAGAGGGAAGTCGCTGAGATCTGCCGCTCCGACAGTTTGCGGTTCACTCAGGCCCCAATCGAACCCGAATTCGAACTTTTTGGCCAAAACCTCTAAATGAGTTGCCATTAGCATGCGAGTACTGTTGACAGGACATAAAGGCTATATCGGCGCCGTCGCCGCTCCTATGCTGCGCGACGCCGGACATGCGGTCCAGGGAGTGGACTCTGATCTCTTCGCCGGAAGCGAGTTCGAGCGCCGGGTGCCGGGATTGACGAGATTCGGAAAGACATCCGCGACCTGACGTGGGCTGACCTTGAAGCTTCGAGGCCGTTATCCATCTGGCGGCGCTGTCGAATGATCCGCTCAGCATCTGGATCCGAGCGCTGACCTACGAGATCAACCACCGGGCGTCGGTGAGACTGGCGCAGTTGGCCAAAGCGCGGGCATCAAGCGCTTCGTCTTTTCTTCTTCGTGCAGCACCTATGGCGCCGGGGGCGATGCCTTCCGCGATGAAAACGCCTCGCTCAATCCGGTGACGCCATATGGTGAGTCGAAGGTCTTAGTCGAACGCGACATCGCTGCGCTGGCCAGCGAGCATTTCACGCCAACATATATGCGCAATGCCACCGCCTACGGAGTTTCTCCCCGCCTGCGTCTGGACATTGTGCTGAATGACCTGGTGGCGGCGGCCTATACCCGAGGCAGCGTGTACATCAAGAGTGACGGCACGCCCTGGCGGCCGATCGTGCACATCCGCGACATCGTTGCCGCCATGATCGCAGTGCTGGAAGCGCCGCGCGAAGCGGTTCACAACCAGACCTTTAACGTCGGCCAGACCGCCGAAAACTACCGCATCAGCGAGCTGGCCGACATCGTTGCGGAAGTTCCCGGTTGCCATGTGGAATACGCTCCCGGCGGCGGTCCCGACAAGCGCTGCTATCGCGTGAATTGCGACAAGATCAGCCTGCGTCTTCCCGGCTTTCATGCTCAGTGGACCGCCCGGCAGGGCGCGCAGGAACTCTATGACGCATATCGCACCGTCGGCCTGACCTCCGAAGACGTGGAATGCGGGCGGTACATTCGCCTCAGCCGTATTCGCCAGCTTTTGAAGGACGGCCGGCCACCTGGATCCGTCGCTTCGCTTTACCGTAAGCCGGTTACTGAGACCAGTGGTGCTCGCCTGACGAAAGCCGAGATAACAAAATACAGAGCAATGACGACGACTACGACATTAGCGTTTGAAACACCGCGGGCGACCGCAGCCAGACGCTGCCGCTTCTGCGGCGCCGGGCTTACCGCAGACCTTTGTCGACCTGGGGATGTCTCCGCTTTGCGAGACCTATCCTTCGGGGCCGAGCTGAACCGCGGCGAAACCTACTATCCGCTTCACGCTTATGTTTGCGAGCGAATGCTTCCTGGTGCAACTGGAGGAGTACGAGAGCGAAGAGAATATCTTCAGCGATTACCCCTATTTCTCCTCCTTCTCCGATTCATGGTTGAAACACTGCGAGAACTACTGCGACAAGATGACCAGGCGCTTCAGCCTGAACCCGCAGAGCTTTGTGGTCGAGGTTGCCAGCAACGACGGCTATCTACTGCAGTATTTTGTTCAGGGCGAACGTTCCGGTGTTGGGCATCGAGCCGGCGGCCAATGTGGCCAAAGTTGCCGTCGAGAAAGGAGTGCCGACGCTGGTCCGCTTCTTCGGAACGCAGCTGGCCAGGGAGCTGGCCGCTAGAGGGCCGCTGCGCTGATTTGGTCCTCGGCAACAACGTGCTGGCGCAGGTTCCGGACCTGAACGATTTCGTCGAAGGGCTGAAGATTCTGCTGAAGCCCGACGGTGTTCTGACTCTGGAGTTTCCCCACCTGCTGCGGTTGATCGAGCACAACGAGTTCGACACCATCTACCACGAGCATTTCTCCTACTTTTCTCTGCTCACCACTTCCGGATTCTGCAGGCCCACGGCCTGCGGGTCTTCGACGTCGAGGAGCTGGCAACGCACGGCGGCTCGCTCCGCGTCTATGCTTGCCGGGCAGAGAGCCAAACGCACCGATCGAGCCAGACGTCGGAGAAGGTGATCGAGAGACGAAAAGAACGCCGGTCTTGACTCAGTGGAGGGCTACGAGGATTTGCGCAGCAGGTGAAGGAAACCAAGCTCGCGCTGCTGGATTTCCTGCTGAACGCCGCCGTGAGGGCAAGACAGTCGCGGGCTACGGGGCGCCCGGCAAGAGCGCAACTCTGTTGCATTATTGCGGCATTGGCAAGGATCTGATTGAATTCACAGTTGATCGCAACCCCTATAAGCAGGGGCGATTTCTGCCGGGCACTCACATTCCGATCCATCATCCCGACCGGATCCGCGAAACCAAGCCGGACTACGTCGTGATTCTGCCCTGGAATCTGAAAGACGAAATCATGGAGCAGTTGCAGTTCATCCGTGAGTGGGGCGGGCGCTTTGTCGTGCCGATTCCGAAGTGACCGTCTATTGAAGTAGAAAGCAGAGGAGGTGAGTCATGAAAGTCGTTCTTTTTTGCGGCGGAGCCGGAATGCGGCTCCGAGGCTACGCCGATGACGTGCCCAAGCCCATGGTGCAGATCGGATCGCGCCCGATTCTCTGGCATCTGATGAAGTACTACGCCCACTTCGGGCACAAGGATTTCATCCTCTGCCTCGGATACAAGGGCAACTGCATCAAGGATTACTTCCTGCACTACGATGAATCCGTCTCCAACGATTTCGTCTGGTCGCAAGGCGGCAAGAAGATTCAGTTTCTCAACCGCGATATCGACGATTGGACGATCACCTTTGTGGAGACCGGCGCAACGCCAACATCGGCGAGCGGTTGAAGGCCGTCGAGCCCCATCTGGAAGGCGAAGAGATCTTCCTGGCCAACTATGGCGACGGGCTAAGCGATCTTCCGCTTCCGGCCATGCTGGAAACTTCCAGCAAAGCAATGCCATCGCTTCGCTACTGCTGGTGCAACCTACGGCCAGCTTCGACATCGTCAACGCGGATCAGAAGGACTGGTCACGAGATTTTGCCCGTTGACCGGCAGCGATATCTGGATCAACGGCGGCTTCTTCGCTATGCGCAACGAGATCTTCCGCTATATTCAGCCCGGAGAGGAACTGGTGCGCGAGCCATTTCAGCGCTTGATCGAAAAGCAGGCTTTGCTCGCCTACAAGTACACCGGCTTCTGGCAGTGCATGGATACCTTCAAGGATAAGCAACGCCTGGAGGAGCTGAACCAGGGCTCGGCGCCGTGGAAGGTCTGGAACCATGGGCAGCGATCCCGAGCAGCGAAGCAGGGAGCTAGATTTCGGCCAGCGCTATGATCCAGCTGAACCTGAAGGCCGGAACCGGCAGGCATTGAATGTCTTGTGCCTTGGTGCCCATTCCGACGATATCGAGATTGGCTGCGGCGGCACGATTCTTCGGTTGGCGGAGCAATATCCTGAGTCCATTTTTCACTGGGTGGTTTTCAGCGCCATTGGAGTCGCGGCAAGCCGAGGCGCAATGCGCGGCCAGCTCTGTTCGCGGGCTCAGCCATACTGAAGGGCCAGTGTTGAAGGCGTTTCCGGACGGGTTTATGCCTTTTGTGGGTGCCGAAGTAAAAGCGGTCTTCGAAGAGCTGAAACAGCGAAATTTCCCCGGACGTCATCTTCACTCACTATCGGCAAGGACGCGCATCAGGATCATCGGCTGATCGCAGAACTCACCTGGAACACCTTTCGCGATCATCTGATTCTGGAATACGAGATTCCCGAAATACGACGGCGACCTGGGGCAGCCGACGTCTTCGTGCCGCTGGCGACCGAACTGTATCAGAAGAAGGTTCAATACATCATGGAGGCCTTTAAGTCTCAACAACCAAGCGCTGGTTTGAAGAGACACTTTCTTTCTCTTATGCGGTTGCGCGGGATGGAATGCAATGCTCCCAGCGGTTATGCCGAGGCCTTCTACTGCCGCAAGCTGGTTCTGTGATCGGCCCAAACACCTGCCCTTGCCTAGTCGGTGTGTTACGATCACGTAATCTTATCTCACTAACGGGGTAGCTTGCGGATGCGTACCGCCTGAAGCAATTGGGGGCTGTCCGCGTATTCTAATGGTCATTGATGGCATATCTGAGGTTGTGGTAAGTCGCAATGCAAAAGGGGAAGCCGGTTCGCTGGGTGGGCGGGTTGCCGTAGTTACCGGCGCAAGCGGCGGGATTGGCCAGGCCATTTCTGTCGCGTTGTCACGCCAGGGCGTGCACATTTGTGCCGTTGGAAGAAATCCCGCTGACTTGGCAAAGACGGTTGGGGCGGCGCGACAGTTCTCGCAGGCAACTAGCGTTCAAATCGACTTAACTGGTAAACATGATTTCCAGCCATTTCTTAGGCATTTGGAAGACATTGGCAGGCTCGACTTTCTCATCCACTGCGCTGGTGCCATTCGCCAAAACCGGATGGAGAATGCTTGCGTCGAGGACTTGGACCTTCAATACGCCACGAATGTTCGCGCTCCCTATGCCCTTACCAAGTGCCTCCTGCCGCTGTTAACGGCTTCACGGGGGCAGATCGTTTTTATTAACTCCAGCGCGGGACTCAACGCCAAGCGGCCGGAAGCGGGTCAATACGCCGCTACCAAGCACGCTTTGCGGGGCATCGCCGATAGTCTGCGTGAAGAGGTGAATCCCAGGGGAGTCCGGGTGCTGTCGGTCTATCTGGGACGCACGGCGACTCCAATGCAGGAAGCTCTCTTTCAAAAAGAAGGAAAGAATTATCGTCCTGACATGCTTCTGCAGCCGGACGACGTCGCATCCGTGGTGGTTCACGCTCTTATGCTACCGCTTACGGCCGAGGTTACAGACATCAGTATCCGGCCGATGAGGAAGTCGTATTAACTATCTTTCCTTCCTGTCTGGGGGTTCGAATATCATTTGATGTGGCGCGCTGAAGTGACTGAGCCACGCCTTGCATGTTCGCCCTAACGCGGCCGCATGAAGACTAAAGACGACAGCGCCTACTATCGCAGTGCAGGGTCTTAAGGGCGAAGTGGGCCGCCTGACGCCATGGGAGGAGTTCCGCGACCTGGATTGGGCTCACCGGCACGGGCTGATGGAAGTGCCGGTGATCTCGTTGACGGACGAAACCTGCTGGATCCCGATGTAGTGCGGTCGGCTGGTTTTGAGTACGTGGACATGGGCCCCAATCATTGAACCTGCAGCAACCGAGGTTAGAATTTCTCCTCGACAGAATCTATATAGGGATCGATTGGAGCGACCAACTTTCTAGGAAGTGTGGGCCTGAACTCTTGTTTTCTCTCCGCTGATCTTTGGTATCCGAACGCCGGCACCGTACCGCATTCCCCCAGTCTCCGTTTCAGATTTTCACCGCGGCCACTCGTTGCGTAAAGACAGTGAGTATACACATGCATCGCATCATGAACGTCGTTGGGGCGCGACCCAACATGATGAAGGTCGCTCCTCTTATAGCCGAGATGAGCCGTCATGCTGACCTCCAGCCGATTCTTGTCCACACCGGACAGCACTACGACTACTCGATGTCGCGAGTGTTCTTTGAGCAGCTCAACATGCCGGAGCCGGACTATAACCTTGAGGTGGGATCGGGTGCCCATCATGCCCAGACAGCTGAAATCATCAGACGCTTTGGTGACCTGGTACAAGAAGATCGCCCCGATATGGTCCTCGTTGTAGGCGACGTAAACTCCACCATCGCCTGTGCCTTGGTCGCAGCCAAGCAATCAATTCCTGTCGTGCATGTGGAAGCAGGTCTGCGGAGTTTCGATCGCAGTATGCCCGAGGAGATCAATCGGGTGCTGACGGACGCCATTTCCGATCTGCTGTTCACAACCGAAGAGAGTGCCAACCAAAATTTGGCAAAGGAAGGCGTCGATCCGGCAAAAGTGCATTTCGTCGGTAACCTGATGATCGACTCGCTGGTGGGTGCGCTTGATGCCGGCCCGGCGCTCTTCGCTTCGCGCCAAACTTGGTTTATGCAAGCAGGGCTACGTCGTCGTGACACTCCATCGTCCCTCGAACGTCGACGATGCCTCACAGTTAATGCGGACTCTGTCTGCTCTTAGCGAAGTGTCTAATGATCTTCCGGTCGTCTTTCCCGTTCATCCGCGAACTCACCAGAAAATTCTAGCGTCGGGCTTCAATAAGATGAACTCTTGGGATGGCAAAAGCGTCGTTGGAAACCGAGGTATTTGGACGATGCCGCCGGCTTCCTATTTGGACTTTCTTGGTATGGTGGACGGGGCGGCGATGGTCATCACCGACTCTGGCGGTATCCAGGAAGAGACTACATATTTGGGAGTTCCTTGTCTCACATATCGCGACAATACGGAGCGGCCGGTCACAGTGACTATGGGTGTGAACCGTCTTATTGGTGCAGACTCTTCCAATATTGTCAGGTACGCCTCTGAAGTATTGCGCAGCATGGTGCCAAGAAATGGGATCGCGGCCCATAGAATACCGCCGCTATGGGACGGAAACGCGGCTGCACGCATTGTAAGCGTGTTGCGGAGATATCTGGAATCGAGGAAGGAAAATCATTTAGAAGTCGCACACACGAACAACAGCGCGGCAATCTGCCCATAGTCTCAATAGAAAGATCAAGCATTGCAGTAGTTTGCTACAATTCCAAACAACATGACAGTCCGAGCAGCATATTTGACTGGCGATCTCAAGTCCCGTAAGAGTACGGCCATTCGCAAAGGAATGATTACTTCCTTGGCGGACCGGTATCGCTGTCCCGACGAGTTTGTACAGTTTGATGTCACCGGCAAACTCTCTTTCGATTCGGGATACTTTCGGTTTGGGCACGATGCCATTTGTTATGGCCGGTCGGCATCGGGTTATCGTGCTAACGATGCTCGGTCTTTACTCTATGGCACGCTCCGAGACGTAGAGACGACGGGTTGTACGGTTCTATTGCCCTTTGATCCTACAGAAGTCATCAACAATCTTCGCCTTGAGCGTTATGCCAGGCACCATGGCTGGAGTGAGTTGGGTTCTGGAACACTTTTTCTGAGAAACCTGTATTACTTAGCCCGGCCGTGTATGAGCGTGGGTATTCGCAAGCATATTCAAAGAGCCTACTTGAAGGGATGGGAAAAGATCGCCTTCCCCAGTTGGCCGGTGGACACAACTGTAGAGCGGTTCAGTGACCAGGTGCTGCTCAGCTCCATGAGAGCCAAGAATGTTGACAGAGTGCCATTCATTTGGTTTTGGCCCAATGGTGCTCGCAGCGCTGTTGTGACCACCCATGACGTCGAGGCCCAAGGAGGGTATGAATTTTGCCGCGAATTGATGGCGATCGATGAAAGCTTTGGCATCAAGGCATCTTTTCAGGTTGTGCCAGAAGGATCCTATAAGGTTTCGGATTCTTTGCTCGATGACATTCGCGGTAGAGGTTTCGAGGTCAATATCCAGGATCTGAATCACGATGGGCTATTATTTTGTAATCGGCAAGTGTTCCTGCGCCGAGTCGCCAAGATCAATCAGTACGGCCGGAAATACGATGCCAAAGGATTTCGCGCGGCAGTACTGTACAGAAACCTGGACTGGTACCATGCGCTGGAGTTCTCTTATGATATGTCTGTTCCCAACGTCGCACATCTGGATCCGCAGCGCGGAGGTTGCTGCACGGTGATGCCGTACTTTGTGGGCGATGTTCTGGAAATGCCGGTAACGACGACCCAGGACTATATGCTGTTCCATCTGTTGGGCGACTATTCGCTGGACCTATGGAAAGCTCAGACGGACGCGATCTTGAAGAAGAACGGCCTGGTCAGCTTCCTGGTCCATCCCGACTACGTTGCGGAGAAAAAGGCGCGCGGCGTGTACCAGGATCTGCTGTGCTTTCTGCGCGATCTTGGTTCGCGGGAACGATTGTGGTTCGCCCTTCCGGGAGAGGTGGACCAATGGTGGCGAGATCGGAGCAAGATGCGACTCATAAATCATGGTGGACATTGGCGGATCGAGGGACCCGGCGCCGAACGAGCGGTGCTCGCGTTTGCCAAAGCTGATGGTGACCACCTCGAGTATGAATTGAGCCCCGAACTTAAGGTGATCGAAGGCAGCAAGGGGTAGTCAAGCTCTTGTGATGACTTCAGCTTCTTCGTGCCGGGTTTTTGCCGTTCTCTGGGTCGTCTCCCTGATTGTCTGGTGGCAGCCGATCGCAGCGACGCTCCGGCTGGCGCTGCGGCAAGATGCCTACACGCATATCCTTCTCATACTTCCTGTCAGCGCCGGTCTGATTGCGATGGAGTGGAGCAGGCGGAAGTGGAAACCAAACCCTAGCATCGCTGCGGGTTCGGCCGTATTGGGCTTGGCGATCCTGATCCGCATCGCCGGATTGAGCTGGGGAAGGTTCGATACATTCTCCGGTGAGATACGTTTGTCGCTGCAGATGCTGGCGGTTGTCACCTGGTGGATTGGGTCGTTCCTAGTTTGTTTCGGCAGCCGTATTTTTCGAGGATGTGTATTTCCGCTGTTCTTCTTGTTGTGGTTGGTTCCCATGCCAGGGCTCGCCTTGGACCGCGTCGTTTCTTTTCTGCAGCAGGGCACTGCATCCTTTGCGCGACTTATGTTGGCAACTGCGGGCGTGCCAGTAGCCCAGGACCACACGATCTTAACAGTTCCGGGATTGACATTGGAGGTTGCCCAGGAATGCAGCAGCATTCGTTCTAGCATGGTGCTGGTCGTCAGTTCCATGGTGTTGTCTTATCTGTTCCTGCATTCGCTGTGGGGTAAAACTGTTGTCATACTGGCCTCAATACCCCTCGCAATCGCCAAGAATGGACTGCGCGTTTTTACGCTAACGATTCTGGCCGCCTATGTGAACCCGACGGTCCTGAATAGTCCGTTGCACCATCAGGGGGGAGTCTTGTTCTTGGCCGTAGCTTTCATGGCAGTTTTCGTCCTGATTTGGATCGTGGGCAGGGTAGAGCGCAGGGTAGCTTCCCTACCAGCCGGCAAGCAGATTTCTAGCTTGTCGACGTCAGGAAACATGAACTGAGTGCAATTCACTACTGAACCATGATCTGAGAAGATCACAGGTTTCTCAGTCAATGAATAGTCGTTTGTCACGCTCGGAATCGAGGCTCAGAATCCTGGGCGGTTGTTTGGTATCGGCGGTTCTGATGACGGCGACTGTCTGCCGAGCCGATAGCATGACGGGTAACCAAAGCTGCCGTGATGACTTGAAGGCTCCGTCCACCGTTGGCGCGAGCGTGCCAGCTGGATCAACGCATGTTTCGACAGCCGTTGCAGCCACGCTCCACAGCGTGAGACTTTCTTGGAATGCAAGTGTTCCAGCAAGTAACTCGCCGGCGGATGCCGTCAAAGGGTACAACATCTATCGTCACGAACCGGGCAAGGCATACGAACAGATAAACCTCGTCCTCATTCGCGAAACGAGCTGTACCGATTACGCGGTGAAGGCCGGACACACGTACCTTTACCAAGCTACGGCTGTCGGTATGCAAGGTGCTATGAGCAAACCTTCAAACCAGGCCACGGCAAGCGTTCGATCTCACTAAGTCCGCCTCAATCTCCGATCTCTAACTTGACTGCAGCACGCCCCCACCATCTTGATTGACTTGGGGTACGCGCAGAAATCACGCGAAGATCACACTAATAATAGCTTGCCGAGTTGAGAGGTCGGTTCAGAACCATAGTTTCGAACCGCGACCCCGTCGCAGCAAGAGGCATCAACAAGTGGTAGACCGAAGTTTTACACTCTTACAAGATGTTCGAATTACCGTGAAAACTCGAGAATCCAGGCATACATGGACAGACTGGAAACACTTTTTCGATTGTCTGATTGGCAGGGTCGCAAGTACCGACGCTTCGCGTTGGAGTTTCCTGTCCGCATGCAGTTTCAATCCGGTTCCTCCAGCGCAGAAATCGAAGCCGTAAGCGAGAATGTAAGCGTTGGCGGCCTCTTGGTCAGAAGCGCACTACCCATTCCGCAACACACCTCGGTAACGTTCGTATTGAGCGTTCACGGCAAGCAGTCCGTCCGCCCAGTCCATTTGGTGGGCGAAGGTGAGGTAGTTCGCGTTGAAGGGGGGAAAGAGGCGGCAACCTTCATGATGGCGGTAAAATGCAATGCGCCAGTTACACAGCTGGAGGAGTACTTGCCAGCGTCAGGAGCATGCTAAACACGCCAAGATCTGACCCACGATTTCGATCTGAATAGCTACCGGTGCAGGCGCTCTCTCAATGGGAGCGCCTTTTTCTTTGCTAGGGTAGGTCGGAACCAAGGCTAACGACAAGCCGGCTCGCGAGGCGGGCCAAGAACTCGAATCAGGGGAACCTACCGCTGGGGCCGGCCCGTGCGATCGCCCACAACTTCTCTGATGACCGGCCGGATAGCGTATCCATTGGCTGACGACTTGGTCCGCACTAGGCTTGATCGCCTCCACCTTGAACCCAGGACAAGAAAAGAAAGGCCTCCGGCATTGCCAGAGGCCCTTTACGATTACCAGCACGGCGCTAGTGCAGTGGTTAGGTCAAGCCACCCATTCTGCTCTCGCGTCGTGAGTAGAACATTGCACCGAAACACGTTATACCGCCAAGCAGCAGATACATCAAAGCCGCACCGCCCTCAGGAGCAGCAACAACAACCTCGCCAAACATCTCTTGCGGTCCGTTCGGGTCGAAAGGTTGCGTGTACAGATATAGGTTGGAATACATACTCAGCGGATCATTGCATGCGGCCAGTGCAGCGGCAACTAAGCCCTGAGCCGTGGAATCAAGGTCACCAAGCGGAAAGCCCTTTCCGATCGCTTCCGAAGTGATGTACCAGAGCGCCTGTGAGATTGAAGACTGTAAGGCTGAATTTCCGACAGCACTGGTAAACATATCATTCGCCAGAAACGCCAGTGCCGAGTATCCCTGAAGCCCCGAAATATGAAAGACAGTCTCCCATCCCATAGCCGCGCCAAACAGAGTATTGTCAATGTTGGTTGAATTAAATGCCGATACCTGGTACCCAGTGGCCGTCCAATGCTCACCAGAGGTAATGTTGTCGTAGTAATCGTCGCAAATCATTCCGGGTGAACTCTGTCCGGGTCCTACGTTGACGTTGTTGATTGAGCCATCGTAAAAGCCAGTTCCTACGCCGCCTTCGGGTCCACCGTACCAGTTATCGCCCTGGTAATTTCCGTTAAAATACATCGGGGTGTTACCGACTTGCGCGAAGGCGGAAGACACGGAAAACACGAATGCCACTCCCACCGCCAATAGCAGAATTCTTTTCATTTTTCTCTCCTCACCCCGCCGTTTCATAAACGAAGGCAGAGCGACCCCGTTCAGGTTCGTAGGTCATCTTCGCCTTTACAATGCCCAGACTAGTCCAAAACAAATTACTGTCAAGAATGATAATTTCTGCGAACGGTTGCAAGCCGTTGCAATGCCCGCCTAAGTTATTCTGAATCAATAGGTTCGAGAGCAATCCCCTGACTTATCCAGCGGAAAAATCTTTTGCCGATAAGAGATTAAGAAGGCAGGACTTAAGCGTTGTTTCCCTGGATCGGCTCGTCTAGGGCTTTCGGGAACCCGAAAAACCACCGCCGGCTCCCCGATTCGAACCACATTTTCGGGGACAATCTTGCCAAACTCGGGGAAGTACGGCATCTTCTCGGAGATCGAGGTTTTACCATCCTCTAGAACTGTTTTGGGTTATAGTGCAATAAAACGAGCTGTTGGCAAGCTTGCGCGCCAACCTCGGAGGTTTCGTCGTGCCGCTTTCGTCCAGCCAACGTCTCATTTTGTCTTTGCCTTTACTCGCCTTGCTTCTTCTCTCCGCGTGTTCCCGAGATCCTGATGTCCGCAAGGAAAAGTACTTTCACAGCGGTCAACGATACTTCGAAACCGGGAAGTATCGAGAAGCCGCGATCCAGTTCATTAACGCGATCCAGATCGACCCCAACTATGCCGCAGCTCATTATCAGCTGGCTAAGACCTATCTCAAGTTGCAGAAAGCTCAAGACGCCGCTCGGGAACTGGCCCGCACGGTTGACCTGGAGCCGGAGAATTACCAGGCCCGTTCCGAACTGGCAAATCTGCTGATCGTGGGCCAGGACTTTTCGCAGGCCAAGGAACAAACGGATTTCCTATTGCAACAGCGTCCGAACGATCCCTTGGTCCATTCTCTGATTTCCAGTCAGCTCGCGGGACAAGGCAATCTCTCGGGCGCGATCCAGGAACTCCAGAAAGCCATCGCCCTCGATCCGGCCCGGTGGAGTTTGTACCTGGAATTGGCGATGTTGCAGCTCAACACCAGTCAACCCGATGCTGCCGAGGCGAGTTTGAAAAAAGTAATCGAACTAAACTCGTCAGCGACACAGGCACACCTCTTACTCGGCGCTTTTTACCAGGCTCGAGGCCGGTTCGCTGAGGCGGAGCAGCAATTCCGCACAGCGATCAACATGGATCCCAAGAACCCGGAACCTCAGGCCGCGCTCGCGCGCCTTTATATGGGAGAAGGGCAGTACGCAGAAGCAGAGGAATTTCTGCAACAAGCCAAGCGTAACTTTCCGGACAACTCCGCCGGTTACCGTATGCTGGGTGACTTTTACTTCACCACCGGGAACCTGGACAAAGCCATCGCTGAATACACCGCCCTTTATCAGGAGCATCCGCAGGACATTCAGGTCAAGAAGAACTACATTCAACTTCTGATCGAGAGGAACCGGTTCGATGAGGCGACCAAGCTCAATGATGAAATTTTGCAAGCCAATCCGCACGATAACGACGCTCTGGTTTCTCGCAGTGAGATGCAGATTAGCGGTGGAAATCTAAAGGATGCCATTGCAACCTTGCAAGCCGTGATTAAGAACGATCCCAAGAACGGCCAGGCTCACTATAGCCTCGGCGTTGCCTTGGACAAATCGGGGGATCCGCAGGGCGCCGAAACCGAATGGGTTGAAGCAGCGCGTCTGCGTCCTGACTTGGTTGATGCCCAGCGTTCCCTGGCGGGTGCGGCTCTGCGCCGAGGGGATCCGAATAGACTGGCGCAAGCTGCCTCGCAGATCATCAGCTTACAACCCAGCTCGCCCGAAGGTTACGTCCTGCGCGCCCTCTCCGAAATTAATCGCAATCAGCTTACCGCTGCTGAAACCGATATTCGCAAAGCTATCGACATAGCCCCCCAGAGCTCGCTGGCGTATGTGCAACTGGGAAACCTGAAGTTCACCGAAAAGCAATACGGCGACGCGGCAAAAGCTTACCAGCAAGCGCTCGATCTGAATGCGAATTCGAAGGATGCGCTTCGCGGCCTGATGAACACCTATATCGCCCAGAAGCAAATCGACCGCGCAATTGCCGTGGCCAATGCTCAAATCGCCAAATCGCCGAATAACAGCGGCTTCTACGACTTGCTCGGCAGCGCTCTGTTTCACGTTAAGAAAGATCTTAACGGTGCCGAGGCGGCTTTTAGCAAAGCTTTATCACTTGACGGAAAGAACTCGGATGCTCTGATCAGGCTCATTCAAGTGCAGGCGGCAAAAGGAGATTTGGATCAGGCGCTTGCGACTTGCCAGCGGGCGATCGCCAGTCAGCCCCAGGCTGCCGAGTTTTATATCCTTCTGGGTGAGTTGTACCAATCCAAACAAGATTGGAGACAAGCGAAAACGGCATTTGAGAAGGCGCGCGAACTGCAACCCAACGACCCGGTCGCGACCCGCGACCTCGCCAACGTGCTGCTGCAAAGCGGAGGTAACCTGGACGAAGCTTTGTTGCTGGCGCAAACTGCACAGCGTAGTATGCCCGATTCACCGGATGCAGCCGATACGCTGGGTTGGGTTTATTACCAGAAAGGCGAGTACCCGCTGGCGTTGACCCTATTCCAGCAGGCCCTGAAGCTACAGGAGAAGCGCAACCTGCCTGACAGCCCGGACATTCACTACCACCTCGGACTGGCCTATCAAAAGACGGAACAGCCTGCCTTGGCGCGACAGCATCTGGAGCGCGCGCTCAAGATCAGTCCTAACTACAGTGCCGCTGCTGAGATACGAAGACAGCTTGCCAACTCCAAATCGTGACCAAATAAAACCAGACTGACTTATGTGGAATTAGTCTCTGCGTCCGGAGCGATGGCCGAAGCGCAAACTACAGGGAGAGCGAGTTCCGCCGCAATTCTAGGCAGCTTTTATGGAGCTTCTACAGAAAACATCTGAGGAGAGGGACGTGCCGAGGGGATCAGGGCGGTCACTGGACGCCTTGGAATTGTACGGATTCCACATTCCACTTCGGACTGTAAGCTTCCTCTGCCTAATCACCGTGTGCGCTATGTTGGTTGCAGGCCTTTGGCCTTTCTGCGCTCCTGAAAACGAAGTTACCTGGGCAAGAAATGAGAACGCCATCCGCTTCGGCGAAAACGGAACGGCGTTGGGCTCGCGCAGCCTGGATTTTGCCAGCGCGAATGGAGCAGCTTGCAGCGTTGAAGTATGGGTGAGGCCCGCGCGTCTCTGGACTACCAAGGCCATTCTTACATTTTATGACTCCCGCGACAGCCGGGAGTTCATGCTGGAGCAAAAGGATACTGATCTGGTGCTGCGTCTTGGCGACAAGGATGGCGAGCGGCTGCTAAGAATCCGAGATGTTTTTCGCAGGCCGGATCCCTTCATAGGCATTACCTCTAATGGACGGGAGACCCTGATTTATATCGACGGACAAATAGCTCTGAGATCGCCAGATTTCCGGCTTTCCAACAAAGATCTGGCTGGCCAACTCATCCTGGCCAACGCCCCTTTTCTCGACCAGAGCTGGGCTGGCAAAATGAACGGTTTGGCGATTTATGCGAGCGAACTCAATGCGGCGCAGGTTCTGAAGCATTATGAAGACTGGACGCAGCACGGTCAGCCTACAGTTAGCAAAGCTGAAAAGATTCTGGCCTTGTACCTGTTTCGTGAGCGCGAGGGCAATAAGGCCCACAGCGAGGTGCCTTCGGGAATCGATCTGACGATTCCGCAGCGGTTCCTGGTGATAGATCAGCTATTTTTCCAGTCGCCTGTATCAGAATTTCATACCCAGGGCAGCTATCTGAAGAATGCTCTGATCAATGTCGCTGGATTTATTCCTCTGGGCTTTATGGTTAGTCTCTACTTCGCTGCCGTCAGAAGAATAAGATGGCCTGCCGTTGCTGCCGTTTTGGTGGGCGCGGCTGTCAGTTTTGCGATCGAATACTTTCAATCCTTCCTTCCAACTCGATATTCAGGATGGACCGATATTTTTACCAATACGATCGGGACGGCTATGGGCGCTGTCCTTTACTGGTGGGCATCTCGATTTGACGTATCCAAGCCGATGGGTTGAGCCCGTCCGAACTCAACCCATTCAGTAATTTCACCTGGCTTCCAGAGTACTGCTAACTTTCCGTGGCCGTTCCTCTATGGCACGTACGCAGAAGCTTGGTTCGAATAAGAGCTTTCGTTCCCCTGATTATCCACAGCTGTGGTCACGTAGTAATACGTGTAACCGTCCTGTACCGCCTGATCGTTGTAGGTTACGTTCGGGTCGAGGCTGGAGTTCATCTTGGTGTAGGGTCCGCCCGAAACCGTTCCTCGATAGACGTTGTAACCGGCAATTCCGGGGGATGAGCTGGGGCTCCAAGCCAGGGCTACCTGTGCTGTGACCGTAAGAGTTACAGTCACCGTCTGATGGATTCCACCTCCGGTTCCCGTGACTGTGATGGGGTAGGTCCCCATCAGTGTCGTGGATCCGACGGTGATGGTCATGGTTGAGCTGCCCGAACCTGGAGCGGGAATCGTGGTCGGATTGAACGTTACGGTGGCCCCGGTAGGGATGCCGGAAGCAGACAAACTGATCGCGCTATTGAAGCCGCCACTGATGGCGGTCGTGGTGGTCGACGTCCCCTGGTTGCCTTGCATGATGCTGAGAGAGGCAGGTGATGCCGAGATAGAGAAGGTGGTCCCAGCGGTTACGGTTAACGTCACAGTGGTAGTTTGCTGACTGCCGCCTCCGTTGCCGGTCACCGTAATGGGGTAGGTTCCTGCTGCTGTGGCAGCGCCAACCGTGATAGTCATGGTCGAGCTGCCCGAGCCCGGAGCGGGTACGCTGGTCGGATCGAACGTGACTGTCGTTCCTGAAGGTATGCCGGTAGCCGATAAGGAGATTGCGCTATTGAAGCCGCCGCTAATAGTGGTCGTAATGGTCGATGTCCCCTGGTTACCTTGGGCGACGCTGAGCGACGCGGGAGAAGCAGCGATACCGAAGCTACCGACAGACGGAGTGCGGAAGGCTACCATCTGCATGATCCAGAGACCAGAGGGAGAGACGGGAGCAGTTGCGGAATAGCTCCCCGTGGTTGTGACCATCTTATCTTCGGCAATGTCGGCGTCGGGCACTGTCAAGAGGCGGTTTGTGAAACCGCTGCCCGGACCGGTAGTCAGGGTCTGGACCAGATTCGCTCCAAAGATCAAATCCGTTGCGTTAGTCGTGGTGGCTGAGCCACTACTGCTAGAGGTGCCGCTGCCTGAACTCGCTGCAGTTACGTCGACTGGATTGTTGGGATCGGCTCCGCTGTATTCGAGAATGCGAATGTCGGGGTAGGTGGCAGCCGTAGAAAACGTCACGGTAACAGTGTTGGTTCCGGGGGCCGCCGCCACGATGTCTTTGGCGTAATAGATCGATTGCGATGCGATTCCACTCTGAATCGTCGGCCCGACCGCCAAGGTATACACGTTACCTTCCGTGTCTCGCACGGAACTGACCGTTGCCGTACTGTCGTTCCACCCGACGGCAATCACGTTCAAATCGCCGGAAACCTGAGCACCTGTAAACGTGACGGTTACCGAAGATTGCGGCGATTGCGGCGTGGCGTAATTACCCTGCACGTAGCTGATTGTCCCGGATGACGCGGTGACGGTCAGACTCACAACAGAAGTTTGTTGTACTCCACCGCCATTGCCACTTACGGTGATGGGATAAGTGCCGGCGGGGTAGCAGCCCCCACGGTAATGGTCATGATGGAAGTGCCCGAACCTGGTGCCGGTATTGAGGTTGGGTTGAAGGTAATGGTGCTACCGGAAGGCACGCCGGAAGCGGACAGACTGATCCCGCTGTAGAAGCCACCGCTGATAGTGGTGGTAATCGTGGACGTGCCCTGATTGCCCTGAGCAATGCTGAGAGATGCTGGGGAAGCCGAGATGGTGAAGGTGGCAGGCGCAGCTACTGTCAGAGTCACCGTGGTGCTCTGTTGTGTTCCCTCCACCGCTGCCTTTTACGGTGATGGGATAAGTTCCCAAAGCTGTGCTCGTCCCTACCACAATCGTCATGGTCGAGGAACCGGAGCCGGGCGCAGGAATTGAAGTTGGGTTGAACGTAACCGTAGTGCCCGAAGGCATGCCGGAAGCGGAAAGACTGATCGCGCTGTTAAAGCCCCCGCTGACGGTAGTGGTGATGGTCGAGCTTCCCTGATTACCTTGAGCCACGCTCAGCGATGCCGGCGAGGCCGAAATGGTGAAATTCGGGGCAGTGTACCGTTAGTGTGACAGTGGTGGTCTGCTGGATTCCACCTCCGCTCCCTTTCACGGTGATGGGGTAGGTTCCCGCCGGTGTAGCCGAGCCGACCGTGATAGTCATGGTCGAGGAGCCCGAGCCAGGCGCGGGAATTGAGGTTGGGCTGAAAGTAACGGTGGTACCAGAAGGCATGCCGGAAGCGGACAGACTGATCGCGCTGTTGAAGCCGCCGCTGACGGCAGTGCTGACCGTCGAGGTACCCTGATTGCCTTGAGCCACGCTCAAGGATGCCGGTGAGGCTGAGATGGTGAAGGTAGGGGCAGTGACGGTCAGCGTCACGGTCGTGGTCTGCTGAGTTCCGCCGCCATTGCCAGTCACGGTGATGGGGTAAGTTCCCGCCGGTGTAGCCCGAGCCGACCGTGATAGTCATGGTCGAGGAGCCCGAGCCGGGCGCTGGAACTGATGTCGGATTGAACGTAACGGTAGTGCCCGACGGCACTCCGGAAGCGGACAGACTGATGGCACTGTTGAATCCGCCGCTAACGGCAGTGCTGACCGTCGAGGTACCCTGATTGCCTTGAGCCACGCTCAGGGACGCCGGTGAGGCTGAGATGGTGAAGGTAGGGGCGGTGACGGTCAGCGTCACAGTCGTGGTCTGCTGGGTTCCGCCGCCATTGCCAGTCACGGTGATGGGGTAAGTTCCCGCCGGTGTAGCCGAGCCGACCGTGATGGTCATTGTCGAGGAGCCCGAGCCAGGCGCGGGAATTGAGGTTGGGTTGAAGGTGACGGTGGTGCCCGAAGGCATGCCGGAAGCGGACAGACTGATCGCGCTGTTGAAGCCACCGCTGACAGCGGTCGTGATCGTGGACGTGGCCTGATTGCCCTGGGCTACGCTAAGGGATGTCGGCGAAGCCGAGATAGTGAAGCTGGCCGTAGCCGGAGTGCGGAAAGCCACCATCTGCATGATCCAGAGACCAGAGGGAGAGACGGGAGCAGTTGCGGAATAGCTCCCCGTGGTTGTGACCATCTTATCTTCGGCAATGTCGGCGTCGGGCACTGTCAAGAGGCGGTTTGTGAAACCGCTGCCCGGACCGGTAGTCAGGGTCTGGACCAGATTCGCTCCAAAGATCAAATCCGTTGCGTTAGTCGTGGTGGCTGAGCCACTACTGCTAGAGGTGCCGCTGCCTGAACTCGCTGCAGTTACGTCGACTGGATTGTTGGGATCGACTCCGCTGTATTCGAGAATGCGAATGTCGGGGTAGGAGGCAGCGGTGGAAAACGTCACGGTAACAGTGTTGGTTCCGGCAGCCGCCGCCACGATGTTCTTGGCGTAATAGATCGATTGCGATGCGACTCCACTCTGAATCGTCGGTCCAACGGCTCGCGTATAGGTATTGCCTTTGGAATCCGCAACTCGAGTGACTGTAGCCGTACTGTCATTCCAACCCACGGCGACAACGTTGAGATGCCCTGCAGTTTGCGCAGAGTTAAAGGTGACGTTGACCGTGGTTTGCGGCGTCTGCGGTGTGGCATAGTTGCCCTGCACATAGCTGATCGCTGCCGGAAGCGCTGGCAGCGCAGTGCCGTTGTAGATCTGCTGAACTTGTTCAGCGGTCAACGCGCTATTGTAGATACGTAGATCATTTACCGTGGCAGAACTGAATTGCGACTTGCCGCCCCGGGAAAAGAGGTAGATGGGATCATTGCCAAAATTGTTCGTGTTGGTGGCGGAGGAGAGATTCCAGTTGGGGGTCTGGAGCACGCCGTCTATATACAGGTCTACCTGGTTGCCGCCAGTCTGGGTCTTGTCGTAAACCACAGCGAGATGATGCCAGACTCCGGAAGAAGGCTGCGTATAACAATTTGCAGTGGTGCCTTCGTTGCCGCGCAAGGCGGCGCGAATTCCGTGGCAGGTTTCGTCGTCGGGCAAAAGAGCGAAGCCGGTAGTAGAGTCCTCGTAATTTTGACTCGACTCCAGCACGACACTCCCGCCGTCTGTCGTGTAGTTCCGGTTTGTCCAGAAGGCTACTGTTACCGCCTGGGTGTCGCTAAGGTCGATCGCGGGAATGCTGACGTATTGCCGGTGTCCGGCATTCGCCGACACGGCGTTGCCAGCTTCTCCGGTGACCCACCCAGCCCCATTGACCAGGGCAGCAGTGTGACCGTAGCCGGACGAATCAACCGCTCGAGTCCCGGAGCCATCATCAAATTTCCAATAGCCGACTGGGGTTTGAGCCTGCGCTGGCCGAGCAATGACAGTAACCGCGAACAGAATCTGAGCCAATAGGAGGAGTGAATATGACAAAACGGTAATATGCTTTCTAATTACCATTGCGGAATCCTTGTGGTATTGGTCTTTTGGGGTAAAAACGACAGCGGCGAAAGCATCTTGATGCCGGCTGGGCGAAGTGCTTGACGACGACTATGAAGAAAATTGCCTTGATCTTGCGGCACGAACATGACTATCAATGGCAAACCAAGGGACATAAGAGTAGATTGCCAAGAAGTGGACAGTCGACACCACTAAATTGCGGATCGTTCCCTTACTAAAGTAACCTGTAGTAACCAATACAGGACAAATGTTACACATATTGCTGGCTTGTCTTGGAAAATGCTTGAGAGTACAGTGCCTCCGATCGCTTGGACCTGCTTGAAGGAGGATCCGGGAATCAGGTCAGGGCCCGAGTACCTCAGTTGAGATTCACAAAAATCATGACGGATTTGCAATGGCGCGCCGCGATTTAGAGGGGCAAGAAGTTCAACGAGATCGTCAACGCAGTCGAGTTTCGCAATAGCCAGCCGTTCGATGGGCGTTTTTGTGGCACTCGGCGCACAGCGTGATCAGGTTATGTTCGACGTCATCGCCGGACTGACTGCGGTACTTAAGGTGGTGTACCTGCAGGTGCTGCACGGTGCCGCAGAACTGGCACCGCCAGCCGTCGCGTTCCAGCACCTGCCGATGCTACTCGCGGTAGCTGTTCGGATCAAGCCTCAATGGCGGACTCTTGCAACCGACTTTCTTCATCAGGCTTTCCGATTGACCTCCGACAAAAAGGTCTCCTGTTGTGGGCCAGGCAGCAATCCGTAGTAGCGCGAGATGGACCGAAGCAGCATCTCCGGGTTGTCGCTATCGATCGATGCCCCCGCAAGGAAGTCCGCACAGATCATCTCCAGGCAATAGCCCCGCGACTTGTCCGACCCTAGCATCAAGGCCGCCGTCGCAATCGCGTGTTCGATAACCGGGATCTGGCTCTTATAGACCTTGAAATAGATCAGCTCCGAAGGCTCGCTGTCTTTGCCCGTCAGCTCCTTCTCCACTTCCCGCTGAAACTCCGCCTTGGGCATCTGTCGGGCTTTGTGCAGCCAGGTTGCACTTTCGAAGCGCTCACCCTGCTGCCGCGCCAGCTTGGCCAGCCCCACACCCTTCGTCCAGCCCACCTGTTTCAGATCCTTCCTTACCTGAGGTGGAAGCTGTTCGTGAATCGACATCAGGTAGTAGGCTTTCCTTCTGGACTCGGGGAACCGCCGCTCCAGGAAATCATCGAAGGACTTCAGGTTTTCCAGCCGCCAGTACTGGCCGGCCCGCACCTCGCACAGGTGTTTGCCCAGTTCCACGAATCTGGTATCGCGCTCGTTCTCGCGCCGTGCTTCCCAGGCCAGGATCTCGTCGATCTTGCCGAGAACGGCCAGGGCGCGACGGCGATTCAGCTTGGGCAGCATGGGCGGGTACTTAGTAAACAAGTTCGTCAAACAGACCAAGATCAGCTCCCGGCTTTCGAATCAGCCCGGCCTCTACCAGATCGCGCTGGTCGAGACAGAGCCCCAGGAAGGGGCAGGTGGTACACGGGTTCTGGGGGAAGGGGATGCCGCTGTGGGGCAGGAACAGTCCCGACTCGATCCTCCGGACCGTGTCGTCGACCAAGGTTTCGAACTCCTGCCGCTGTTGGTCGGTGATGGTGGCGCGCAGGTACTGAACTTCCAACCATGCGCTTACGGACGAAGACGATCTGAGCGACGTCATTGATCCCCGTGATCCAGGAGTAGCAAACCAGCTGCGGATCCAAGGCAGCGATGCCGGCAGGCTCCTCAGGATAGCGAGCAGAGGCAGTTTTCCACTCCAGTACACAGGGTGTGCCATCCAACTCGCCGACCGCATCGACGAAGCCGACAAAGCTGCTGCCAGAGCTCAAGGTGCGCGCGAAGCGGACCTGTTGATGGCTGTGCGGCTGGTGAATCTGGACGCGTCCGTCCTGGGTGAAGCGCTCCAGCAACTTAATGCCCTGGTGGAACATGTGGTCCCAGGTGTCGTTGCCCGAGTAGGTGGGCTCCAGGTTATTACAAGGTGACCACTGCTCAAACAGCACAGCCGCCGGATCTTCGTGGCGGAACAAGGCCGCCACCGCCTGTTCGAAGCAGCGGCCGAAAAGCATGGCGGCGCGAACGTCTTTCTCCTGCCAGCCATCGAGATAGCGATGGCGGTAGCGGCGAGGGCAGGTCAGGTACTGGGAGATCTGGGTATAGCTGTAATGCATCATGACGCCCTCTCTTTCCGTGAGCTCTTGCCGCTGCCCAGCGGAGGAATAGAAATAGAACTCGAGAGTTCTTCCCACTGGCTGGCCGGGGCGAAGCCGTCTAAGTTCACCAGCGAGAAGCCATTGACCATGGTATGGCTGATCTTTACGACCCCGATGAGGCCGCCCAGGGCTCGCTCGTCGATCTCGTCCTGGCTCAACAGTTCGGGGTCATAGAAGAAATCGCGGAGAAACCAACCCAGCTTCCACATCGCCTTGGGAGTGCAGTAGAGTCGGCTGACGATAGAGCGCCCAGCGAAGGGATTAGGCTCAAGAACGGACAACCGGAGCAGGTAAAAGCGCTTCTGGTTTTGCCAGCGATGCTGGGCGCCATCCAAACGGACGAGGAATAGGCCGTCCGGAACTTCAGATTGCGAATCACGTGCGGTGTCAGCAAGTCCGGGAACCTGACGTTTCATCCTGCCACCTCCTGGCTTGGGCGGGCGTAGCTGTTGAGCTGACAGAGCAGGGAAGCGCGGTTCTTGTTGGCCGCTTCGGCCAGTTGCTGGACGAAGCTTTCGACCTGCTCGCGAGTGGCATCTTTGAGGACCTTGGTGCCGCAGAAGTCGACGGCGTAGGCTTTCACCAGTTCGGGATCGAGGCTGTGCTGGCGAATGATCTGGCAGAGCCGGTCGCGGACCTTGTGACCGGAACCATTGCCGTCGCCGTTTCCGTTGGCATTCTTCGGCGGAAACTTCTGTGCCTCAGGAGCCGGCGTCATCGAACCAGGGTTGGATCCGATCTCCTCGACCGAGCAGATGCCGATGCCGTAAGCCTTGCGGAGGGCGCGATTGACGGCTCGCGTCTCGGCTATCCGCATCTCGGCGCCGCGGACGAGCAGCGACACGTTGGATGGATCAGCATCGCCGTAGCCGGCAAACCCGGCGGAATCCTTGGACGGATAAACCGTCGCCTTAAGGACGAAACGACTGGCTGCGGAATCACACAGCGAATCGACCGCCTCCACATGAATGCCGCGACATCTCTTGCGGCGCGAGAGCCCAACGAGACCTGTGTGCGTCACGTACCAATTGTTTTCAAGTAGGATCACATCCCCAGTTTGGAAAGAGAAGCTGAATTGTTTGGTCAGATCCTTTAGCGCTTGAATCCGGGCTCGGCTGATATTGGGGTAAAGCTTCTTGATTAGCGAAGTGTTGTGGCGTATTAGCTGGAGGTTGTTGTTCTGAAGATTCTTGGAAGGCATAGACACCTCAGTGAAGCCAATTAATGCCTACACGAGCAAGCATATGCTTGCTCGTGTAGGCATGTCAAGCACCAAACTTGTTATTGTTTTTCCGTGCGAAATGAGGCATATATGACCTAATCCATGGGAGAAAAGAAAAAGAACCCGCACGCCGTTGCGCTGTCCAAACTAGGTGCAAAAAAAGGGGGCAAAGCGCGAGCTGCAGCACTTTCCGCCGAACAACGGCGGGAAATCGCACGGAGGGCCGCACGCGCGAGGTGGTCAAAAACTAAGAAAAAGGCCGAGTGAGCACAACTTCCGGCTGACAAAAGCTGAGTTGCGAGCAGCGCTCAACAAACCCTTCCCGAACGCGCGTTTGTGCAGATAGACCAGGACACTAGCCGGCTCGCCCCACCAATCGACAAACGCAACGCCGTGAGGGGAAGGACCTAGCGAGGCTGGCGGCAAGAACCTTCGTTCATGCGTTCATGCCACGCTTGGTCGCCTAACGAAGCTGAGGACGGAGAGAATCTAACCGGCCCCGAGCGTAAGTTCGACATGCCACAGTAAGCCGCAGTCCGGCACGGACAGTTGGGGTCATGTCTGTATACTCGACCGTTGCGGCCTTTTCGAAAAGCTGGCTGGATATCTCCACCGTGATCTTGCGCGCTGTTTCCATAAGGCCTCTCACTATCACGGTACTCAATACGGCGATCTGACTCACGGATATTTCACAGCTTTGCTTAGCTAGCTAATTTTCTTCGTTTTCGTCTTCTCTCGGCGGGCTGTATCTAGCGGATATGGTATGTTCTTGATGAGCAATTTCGAGATTGCAAAATAGCTCGTCCAAGCATAAAGTCCATGGGGCAGGAGTGTGTCTAGGCTCGACCAACTGGTTGGGCCGTTTCTATTTGTGCGAGAATCTGCCTCCGCAAAAAGGGAGGGGACTTGGACGCCAAAGAAAAAAATGAATTCAGGCAAAGCGACAAATGCAACAAACACAATCAGCGCGGTGGAAACCTTAGGAAATTCTGCGATGATCCAGCGCGCGCTTTTCAAATTCGCGGCTCACCTGACGGCGGCCCCGATCCTCAATCGCGTTTCCGGTAGAGTGCATGTCGGCGATTGAAACCTTCGGCGAGGCATTGCCAGGACTGATGTTGGAATCCGTGGTCGACCCCGCCCGTCCCGACCACCTCCGTCTTCACAGTTGGGATGGTCGTCGGACCACCACAGCATGCAAGATAGAACACGGAGGCATGTTCTACGTCCCCAAGACTCTAGCCCGTGGCCTGGTGCAGTCGGTGCGTTTTGGGCCTCCGAGTCTGCCGTTCGCATCGACGGCGAAGCTAATTTCTTCGCTGCGACAATTTCTGTCGACTTATGCAAGTCTTCAACCTGACGTGGCGGATTTGCTTGTGGCGTTTGTGCTGTCGACCTGGTTCTGCGACTGTATGCCGGTGGCGCCGGTCCTGTACTTATTCGGACCGGATAGCGTAGTCAGCCATGTCTTGCGCCTTCTCGGGTGTCTCTGCCGCCGCTCCGTTTTGTTAGGGGACGTCGACTTTGAGGGGCTAGCTACGCTTCCAAACCGGCTGGGCGCCACCCTTTTGATTAATCAGCGAGATCTCGGTCGACGCGTGAGACGAGCCCTCCTAGCCTCAAATCGGCGGCACTTCTGCGTAGTTCGCGGCAGGAGACGGTTGGACCTATACGGCGCTAAGGCATTTTCCTGCGAGGGATTCCTCGCAGACGAGGGTGGGCTCAGGGTGTCGGTATCTCCCTCCAAGGATCCACCGGCATATTTGACTGATTCGGAAGAAAGGGTCGTCGCGCACGGCTTCCAAGCGAAACTGCTGCGCTATCGCATGGTCCATTACGAAAGGGTGCGTGCCAACCGGGTTGACTGCAGCGCGTTCGTTCCGGAGATGCGTGAGGAGGCCAGCACCTGGCTTGCCCCGATCTTTGACTGCCGGGAACTGAGCAAGTCGGTGTTTGAAGAGATCTCGCGGCAGAGCCGGGAGGCTGCCGGGGCTCGATTCTTCGATCCGAAGTGCGTGGTGGTCGAAGCCGCACTCTTTTTCTGCCATAAACCAGACGCCGGACATTTCTTTGTCGGTGAGCTGGCAGAGAAAATCAACGATCTTCTACAAGGGCGGCATGAAGAATCCAAGCTGTCGGCAAAGAGGGTCGGCTTAGTGCTGCGCGAACTGGGAATATACGGCGACCGTGTTGCGGAAGGCTATAAGATTGTTCTGACCGACGTCCTAAAGGAGCGCGTCCATCAGCTGGCCGCCGACTACCGGGTACTCTCCCTTGAGGATGGAGTGCGCCGGTGTGGTTACTGTAGAGAGGAACCCGCAGCGTCGCAGCGATTGCAGTAAGCGATGTACGTATGAATGTATGTAGGTTATTTACCTCTAAGGAGACCTCATGAACCAGACTCCTTCCGATCTAAGGTTAAAAGAATCGCTTGAGGAATTGGCGCGCTCTGGCTCTCCGGTAGACGTGTCGGTGGCAGTCACGGCGGTCGAGAACGAGAAAGTGGAAATCGAGCAAGTCGGCGGCATCTACGAATCGCAACTCTTTGAATTGGAAGACGGGCGTGTAGCCTGCATGGCCTACATTGCGGTGACCTATCAGAGGGCAAGAACCTACGACGTGATCGATGCCGAGTTGCGTGCCCTTTGGGATCACAGCCCTTTTGATTGGTTGCTGCCGGAGCAAGTCACGTTCCACACCGGCGCGAAGCGGGCCCGCAGCCACTGGGTTTATCGGTTTCCGGGTCATGGACCGGAGTTTGAGCGCCCCGAGGTCCTCAATCATAGCTTGCTGGAACGCAAGAAACTGCCAGGCCAGCGTCGGTTGGAAGGGTGGCTCTTGGGGATGGGAGGCCGCATGCCAGCTGGGCTACAACATGGACAGCGGCGGGATATGCGTCTCACGATTATTGGATCGGACCATGCTGAGTACTCGACGACTCTCCACCTTTGGACGGACCGTCTGTATGCTCGGCCGAAGATCGTGCGGCCGCGGACAAGCATCTTCGCAAAGGTGGAAGAGGAGGTCATGCTCGCGGGAAAGCCAGACCTAGGTAGCAGACAAGTTCGGAGTCGCGCCAGCAAACGTTCGGCGACTTGACAGTTTTTCTTCAATGTGGGTGACGAGAACTTTCGGGAAATGTCGCGCTGCCTAGGGCAGCACGCTGACCAGTTTTCGAGGAATGTAATACCTATGAGAAATCTAAACTCACTTCTTAGATTACTCAAAACAAGCGGAGGTGTGCGAAGAGATTGTGTGGTGCAGATGATAGCGGTCCGAGGGTGGCGGCAGAAGGCCGTGCTCTAAGGTGCGAAGAAACCCTCCGCTACCGACCAACGCTTCATCGCTGCATGTTTCGCGGCATCAATCAGCTCGAGCCTTTGCAGTGGCCTCGCACACGGGGAAGACGTGCCCGTCCGGCTCGGGATGACAAACAGCATTGGGCGCTGACAATGGACAACTGACAACCGACAACTGGCAACTGCTCCACCCAATGCTCCTATCCGCCGATGGCCTCCGCGGAGCGCAGTTAGCTGGTGACGGCTTTCGCAAAGTCGGGCAAACCTGCGATACTTGAACACTAAGCTGCGCGTTCTTCTCCTCTCCTCATGACAGCGGTGTTGGGCCGGCGGGATTGCCCTTGGCGGGGTATTCCGAAGAGCAGTATTCGAAGTGAGGAGACAGTGAGGAACCGCAGGTCCCTCCGCTCGGACTGAAGTCCTCGGTCGGGATGACACATCAATAAACACATAAGCAATGAGCGATTTTCTCAAAGCCGTCGAGGAACGCGTCGTCATCTATGACGGCGCCATGGGGACCAGCGTCCAGGCTTACGACCTTGCGGTCGACGAGTTCTGGGGCAAAGAAGGCTACAACGACGTCCTGGTGCTCAGCCGCCCCGATATCGTCAAGGAAATCCACGCCAAGTATTTCGACGCCGGCGCCGACGTGGTGGAGACCAATACCTTCAGCTCCACCCGCATCGTGATGGCCGAGTACGACATGCAGCATCAGGTCCACGAGGTGAATCTCGCTGCGGCGAAGCTGGCGCGCGAGGTCGCGGCGAGCTACTCCTCGAACGGGCGCAAGCGCTTCGTCGTCGGGATCGATGGGCCCGACCACCAAGCTGCCTTCGCTCGGACACATCGGATTCGACGACATGGCTGCCGCCTACACCGAGCAGGCGATCGCGCTGATCGACGGCGGCGTTGATGTGCTGCTGCTCGAAACCTGTCAGGACATCCTGCAAGCCAAGGCTGGGCTGGTCGGCATCTTCGACGCGCTGAAGAAGACCGGCAAGAATATTCCGGTGCAGGTGCAGGTCACGCTGGAAGCGACCGGTACCATGCTGCTGGGCACCGAGATAGGCGCGGCGCTCACCACGCTGGAGATGTTCGACGTCGCCATTATCGGCATGAACTGCGCCACCGGCCCCAAGGAGATGAACGACGGCGTTCGCTATCTGGGAGCGAATTCGCCGCGGCCGGTTTCGGTTCTGCCGAATGCGGGGCTTGCCGCAGAATGTTGGCGGACACGCGGTGTATGCGCTGCAGCCGCAGGAGCTGGCCGACTATCACAAGCAGTTCATCACCGAATACGGCGTGCGATTGGTCGGCGGCTGCTGCGGCACGACCTACGAGCACATCAAGGCTGTCGCCGATACCTGCGCCAATCTCGAACCGGCCAAGCGCGACGTGAAAGCCACCGCCGCGGCGGCCAGCGCGTACTCCATGGTTCCGCTCGATCTCGATCCCAAGCCGCTGGTCGTGGCCGAGGAGATGAACACCACCACGCGGGTCGAGCATTTCAAGAACATGGTCCGCAACCAGGACTATGACGGCATCCTCACGCTGGCCAAGAAGCTGGTGAACGAAGGCTCGCACATGCTCGACCTGTGCTGCGCCATCGTGGGCGAAGACGAGAAAGCCTACATCAGCAACATTCTCGAGAAGATTGCCACGCGTGTGCCCGCGCCCATCACCGTCGACTCGACCGAGGCCGACGTGATCGAGGAGGCGCTGAAGCGCATTCCCGGCAAGGCCATCATCAACTCCATCAATCTGGAGGACGGCGAGAAGCGCACCGCGAAAGTCCTGCCCATGGCCAAGCGCTACGGCGCGGCGGTCATCGCGCTCACCATCGACGAAGACGGCATGGCGCTGACCTGGCAGAAGAAGCTGGCCATCGCCAAGCGCATCTTCGATCTGGCGGTGAACAAGTACGGCATCCGTCCGTGCGATCTGATTTTCGACGCGCTGACGCTGCCCATCTCGACCGGCCAGGAAGACTATCGCACCGCCGGCATCGAGACCCTGAAGGCGGTGAAGGCGATCAAGACCGAGCTGCCCGAGGTGAAGACGATCCTCGGCGTCAGCAATATTTCGTTCGGACTGAATGTTTATTCGCGGCGCATTCTGAATAGCGTTTTCATGCACGAGGCGGTGGATCACGGCCTCGACATGGCCATCGTGAACTACAGCAAAATTTATCCGCTGTACAAGATTCCTGAGGCGGAAGTTGATCTGGCGCGCAAGCTGATTTTCTACGATCAGTCCAACGGCGATCCGCTGCAGGTCTACATGAACCACTTCGCCGGGACCAAGGGCAAGCAGGAGACGACCACCGCGCACGTCGACACGCTGTCGGTCGAAGACAAGCTGAAGTGGGCGATCATCAACGGCGAAAAGTCGGTGGGCGACGGCGCGAACAAGAAGTCGCTGAACGAGATTCTGGAAGAGGCGCTGGTCAACTACACGCCGCTCGACCTGATCAACAACATCCTGCTCGACGGCATGCGGACGGTCGGCGATCTGTTCGGCGCGCGCAAGATGCAGTTGCCGTCGGTGCTCGACTCGGCCGGCGTGATGAAGGCCGCCGTCGCCTATCTCGAGCCGAAGATGGAGAAGAAGGCCGGCAGCCAGAAGGCGACCATCGTGCTGGCGACGGTGAAGGGCGACGTCCACGACATCGGCAAGAACCTGGTCGACATCATCCTCACCAACAACGGTTATCGCGTGGTGAACCTCGGCATCAAGCAGCCGTCGGACGCGATCATCAATGCTGCGCTGGATGAGAAGGCCGACGCCATCGGGCTCAGCGGCTTGCTGGTGAAGTCGACGCTGGAGATGAAGTACGTGGTGCAGGACCTGCATCACCAGAAGCTGGACTTCCCGGTGATCTGCGGCGGCGCGGCGCTCACGCGAAAGTACGTGGAAGACGATCTGCGCCGCGAATACAACGGCGGCATCTTCTATGCCGACGATGCCTTTGCCGGGCTGCACATCATGGAAGACCTGGCGTCGCCGAATGGAGCGCGCGAGAAGCGCATTGCCGAAGGCAAAGTGGTGAAGGAGTTTGTGAAGCCGGCGCACACCCTTGGAGGCGTCGACGGCGCGACCAAGCCCAACATCGAAATTCCTGCGGCGCCGAATATTCCGCAGCCGCCTTTCTGGGGCGTGCGGGTGCTGAAGGCCGAAGACTTCGATCTGCGCGAGATCTTCCAGTACATCAACGAGACCGCGCTGTTCAAGAACCAGTGGCAGTTGAAGACGGCCTCGCAGGAAGACTACGCCCGTCTGGTCGAAACCAAGTATCGGCCGATCCTGAAAGACCTGGAAGAAGAAGTGATTGCCGCCGGCTGGTTCGATCCGAAGGTCGTCTACGGCTACTTCGGCGCGCAGGGCGACGGCAACGACCTTGTCGTCTACAACCTGCCCGAAGGCTGGAAGCAGGGCGACGCGGTTCCGGCGGAGGCGTTGCGCTTCACGCTTCCCGCGCCAGCGCGAAGGCCGCGGCCTGTGCATCTCCGACTTCCTGCTCTCGAAGAGCGGCGGCAAGATGGACGTGCTGGCGATGTCGTGCGTCACCATTGGCGACAAGGCCTCGCACGAGACGCAGAAGCTGTTCGAGGGCGGCGAGTACACGAAGTATCTCTACCTGCACGGACTGAGCGTGGAAACTGCCGAAGCGCTGGCCGAGCTGTCGCACAAGCAGATTCGCCAGGAACTGGGAATCGCCGGCGACGACGCGCCGCACATCCGCGACCTGTTCCACCAGAAGTATCGCGGCTCGCGCTATTCGTTTGGCTATCCCGCCTGTCCGAATCTCGAAGATCAGACCAAGCTGTTCGCGCTGCTGCATCCCGACGAGAACATCGGCGTGCATCTGACCACCGGCTTCCTGCTGGAGCCGGAGCAAAGCACCTCGGCCATCATCGTGCACCACCCCGCGGCAAAGTACTTCGTGGTTTAGGGCGCGTGGTAGAGAGCGAATCAGGCTCGCACGGAATTAAAGCCAGAATCAAAGAATTGTCATCACGACGACCGCTTCAGCGGGAGGAGGGATCTGCTGTTCGTGATGACAAGCAGATCCCTCGTCGGCCTAAAGGCCTCCTCGTGATGACAAGAATAAAGGAACCTGCTACGGCGTAGCTGAAGCCACGCCCCTTCAAAAGCCTTACTGCGCCCCGATCGTCACGTGTTCCAAAACCGCGTTCTGCACCCGCCGGAGTCTGTTCTGCGAATGCGCCGGCAGGGCTTTCGAGCGATCCTGGCGGGCGACGTAGGTTCCCACGCCGAAGCCAAGCACCGAGCCGGCGAACACGTCGGCCGGGAAGTGTTCTCCGCCGGTGACGCGGGTGGTGCTGACCGCCGTGGCCACGCCGTACATCAGGATCCGCATCGGCCAGTTGGGATATTGGCGCGCCATGACGGTAGCCAGCGTCCAGGCGAAGGCGGCGTGTCCGGAGGGAAACGAGCCGGCGGTCCAGTTGCCGGAGAAGAACTTGCCTTCGCCCGGTCCGGTATAGGGCCGTTGTCGAGCCAGGATCGCCTTCAGTGCGGCGTACAGAATCACGCTGTCGACGCTGGCCTCGGCGCTCTTGATGCCGGTCTCGGTGGCGTGTTCGTTGTGCGTGACCAGACCGGTGACGAGAATGCCTCCCGCCACCGCGCCCAGCCCATACACACCTGCGTCGGAGATATTGATGCTGGTATTGTGCCAGCTGGGTGAAACCTGGTAGGCCACGCTTTCGTCGTTGGCGATCAGCACCCCGGTTGCGCTGAGGAACAGAGCGTCCCACTTCAGAGCGTTCACCGAAAACGGCGACTTGATGATATTGAGTTCGTCTTCGCCGATAGTTTTCCCGATGGTTCCCAGCGTCGAGCCCAACGACCGCGAATTGGCCGCCGCCGAGGCCGACGGCGTATCCGGCAGCGCGGCCGTGGAATTTTCGCTCGGCGCTATCGTGGCAGCCTGAGCTGGACCTTGTGCCTGCAAGACCAACCACGACGGAGCCAGAAGGGCCGTTGCCACCAGCAGGCGGCACATCACCTGAAGCGTAAGCGCCTGCAAGAGAGCTTTTCGGTTCTCCGCCGCCGGTTGAAAGCATCCTGTCCCATCCTTGGATTCGAGCTATGGCTACATTCTCCGCCTTGGATTCCTGCTTTTGGTGGCCGCACGCGACTTCTGACAAACTTGTAATGAATCTTTCAGATTGGCTTCAGGTTTCTCCCCCGCCGCTGCAGGAATCCGCATCTCACTAATCGAGACCATTCGGAGGACAGGAATGAAGCTACTGGGAATGCTTTTGCTGGCCGGCGCGCTCTGCCCGGGCGTAGCTGTGGCGCAAGACACACCACCACTTCGTCACAGAGCACCGCCAAGCAGGACATGAAAGACGCCGGGCACTCCACCAAGGACGCCGCCAAAGATACCGGCTCGGCCGCCAAGGACGTAGGACACGCTACCAAGAAGACGACCAAGAAGGTGGTCAACAAGACCGCGTCCAAGACTGAGGAAGGCGCCGCCAAGGTGAAAGATAAAACCGACCCGCCGCCTCAGCCGCAACCGTAAATCCACACCTCGCTAAGGAAACTCTGGTTAACTCTCTCCCTGAAGGGGACGGCCTTTCAGGCCGTCCGTAACTACCGCCAAAATCATTCCGGCTTTATTTCAACTGTTTAGCCGCTGAAGGACTTCGCCATGGCTTGATCGAAGGTTCTCTAAACGCTGCCGCGAACCTGACTTTCACGGCCGAGCCCGACGCCAAGCCGTCTGGACTTGGCCGCCTGTGCGCCAAGTCCGCCTGCCGTGTGACGTACGCCACAGACTCCCGGTACATGCCCCCGGAGAATCGAACACGGAGGGTTACTGTGTTCGACATCGTGGAAGCGCGTCCCCTGGCGCGAGGCATCAAGCTATTTGTCATCAAGGCGCCGCGGATAGCCCGCAAGCAGAAGCCGGGGCAGTTTGTCATCCTGCGGCTGGACGACCGGGGTGAACGCATTCCCCTGACCATCGCCGACGCCGATCCCGAGGCTGGCACCGTCACCATTGTCGTCCAGGCGATCGGCAAGACCACCATGCTGCTCAGCATGCTGGAGGCGGGTGACGCCATCCTCGACATGGTTGGTCCGCTGGGCAAGCCCTCCGAAATCGAAAACTTTGGCACCGCGGTCGTGGTCAGCGGCAGCGTAGGAACGGCGATGGCTTATCCCACGGCTCGCGAGCTGAAGCGCGCCGGGAATAAAGTCATCTCCATCGTGGGCGCGCGCAGCAAAGATTTGCTGGTGCTGGAAGATGAGGTGCGCGCGGTCAGCGACGAAACTTACGTCGTCACCGACGATGGCAGCTATGGCGACAAAGGCCTGGTCACCGACAAGCTGAAAGAGTTGGTCGCCGCGGGCAAGGTGAATTACGTGCTCGCCGTGGGCCGGTGCCGATGATGCGCGCTGTGGCCAAGCTCACCGCCCCCGACAAAATCAAGACCATGGTCAGCCTGAATTCCATCATGGTCGACGGCACCGGAATGTGTGGCGGCTGCCGCGTGCTGGTCAACGACAGCAGTCAATTCGCCTGCGTGGATGGCCCTGAGTTCGACGCCACGCAGGTCAACTTCGAGGTCCTGATGCAGCGCAACAACATGTATCGCGAGCAGGAACGCGCCAGCATCGAGCGGTTGCAAGCCGATCCGGAAGCGGAGCTGAAGCGACTGCGCGACAGCCTGCACAGCCACCAGTGCGCGGCCGAAGCAGCGGCGGTGAGCCATGAGTAATCCTCCGGTGAAAGTCCCCAGCCACAATCCTCTGCCCAACAAAGAGCGCATGAAGCTGCCGCGCCAGCGCGTGCCCGAGCAGGAGCCCGAAGTCCGCGCGCACAATTTTCAGGAAGTGAATCTCGGCTTCCCGGTCGAGCAGGCGCGCCAGGAATCGTTGCGCTGCATCGAGTGCGCCAAGCCGGGATGCAGCCAGAAGTGTCCTGTGTCGGTGGATGTTCGCGCGGTAATTGATCTCATCCTGGCCGAACGACTTTCTCGGCGCAGCTTCGAAGGTTCGCGAAGACAACGCGCTGCCGGCCATCACCGGCCGCGTCTGTCCGGTCGATGACCAGTGCGAGTCGGGCTGCGTGCTGGGCAAGAAGGGCGAGCCGGTTGGCATCGCCTACCTGGAGCGCTTTGTGGCCGACTGGGAGCGCGAGACCGGACAATTCGGATCGCCCAGTATCCGCACCAGCTACCGGGAAGAAGGTTGGCCTGATCGGCAGCGGCCCCGCGAGTTTGGCTTGCGCCGGCGACCTTATCCAGATGGGCCACCAGGTGCACGTGTTCGAAGCTCTGCATGAACTGGGCGGCGTTCTGGTGTATGGCATTCCGGAATTCCGGTTGCCCAAGGAAATTGTTCGGCACGAAATCGAAGTGCTGCGCCGCCGCGGGGTCGTCTTCGAAACCAACGTTGTGGTGGGCAAGACGGTCACCATCGACGAACTGATGCAGGACGAAGGCTTCGACGCCATGTTCATCGCTACCGGCGCCGGGCTGCCGCGCTTCCTGAACGTTCCCGGCGAGCATTTCAACGGAGTCTATTCCGCCAACGAATTTCTTACCCGCGTGAACCTGATGCGGGCTTACCGCTTTCCCGGAATTCGACGAGCCGCTCTATCCCTGCAAAGATCGCGATGTAATCGTGGTCGGCGGCGGCAACACCGCCATGGATTCGGTTCGCAGCGCGCTGCGCCTGGGCGCGCGCAGTGCCAGCATCTTCTACCGGCGTACTTTAGTGGAGATGCCCGCTCGCAAGGAAGAAGTACACCATGCCAAGGACGAGGGCGTTCAGTTTGAAATGCTGGTCAATCCGGTGGAGTTTCTCGGCGACGAGAAGGGAAATCTTACGGCGGTGAGTTGCATTCGCATGGAGCTGGGCGAGCCTGATGATTCGGGCCGCCGCAGTCCGGTGCCGGTCAAAGGCTCGGAGTTCGTGACCCCGTGTTCGGTGGCGATCATCGCAGCGGGCACATCGGCGAATCCGCTGATTCAGTCGACCACACCCGGATTGGCGACCACCAAGCGCGGCTACATTTCGGCGAACGAAGACACGCTGGCGACTTCGAAGCCGGGCGTCTTCGCCGGCGGCGACATCGTGACCGGCGGCGCGACCGTGATTCTGGCCATGGGCGCGGGACGCAAGGCCGCGAAGTCGATCGACAATTATCTGAAAGGGCTGGTGCAGATTCCGAGCTGAGGAACGCAGTCGGCGATCAGCTCTTAGCTTTTAGCCGTTAGCTGCCGTTAGCTCTTAGCAATCGGCGATCGAAAGTTATACAGGAATGCACCCGTCCCGCCGTGCGGGACGACTCAGTTCAGCCCAGGACGAAGTCGGGTAAGGCTAAGGCGATTTTGAAGGGGCGTAGCTTCAGCTACGCCGTAGCAAGTCCTTTATATTTGACATCCCGAACCGACTTTAGTCGGTGAGGGATCTGCTTTTCCGAGTTTTCAGCAAACCGTAAAGCCGGCTCCTCATGACAAAAAACAAACCGCTTATACGCGGCGCTGAAGCGCCGCACTACCCGGACCGCCTTTTTGTCGAAGTTTTTCAGCAAACTGTGTAGACGCGCCGCAAGAATCCGCCGCCTCATCGCCCAGTCCTCACCGCAGCCGCCAACTCGCCTAACAGTTCCAATGTCTGCTCCCACCCCATACAGCCATCGGTAATACTTTGCCCGTAAACCAGCGGCTCTCCCGGAACCAGCTTCTGCGCTCCCGCCACCAGATTGCTTTCCAGCATCACGCCGAGGATTTTCCGGCTGCCCCGCGCAACCTGATGTGCCACATTGTGGCACACGGCGGGCTGGCGAGTGTGGTCTTTGTGGCTGTTGGCATGGCTGCAATCGATCATCACGCGAGGTGGCAGCCCGGCGTCCTGCAGCTTTGCGCTGACCTCGGCTACGGCTTCGGCCGTGTAGTTCACCATGTTCCTGCCACCGCGCAGAATGATGTGACAGTCCGGATTGCCCGTGGTCACGAATATTGCCGACTGGCCATGCTTGGTGTGGCCGAGGAAGGTATGCGGGTGCGCCGCAGACAAAACCGCCTCAATCGCAATCTGCACATCGCCCGACGTCGCGTTCTTGAATCCCACCGGACAGGAGAGGCCTGAAACCAGTTGCCGGTGGACCTGGCTTTCGGTGGTGCGCGCGCCGATCGCTCCCCAACTCACCAGACCCGCCAGATATTGCGGCGTGATCATGTCGAGGAACTCGGTTCCGGCCGGCACGCCCATCTCCGCCAGATCGAGCAGCAGACGCCTGGCCAGGCGCAGGCCGTCGTTGATCTTGTAGGACTGATCGAGGTGGGGATCGTTGATCAGGCCTTTCCATCCCACGGTGGTGCGCGGCTTCTCGAAGTAGACGCGCATCACGATGCGCAGGTCTTTCGAGAATTCAGCAATCGCGTCTTGAGCCGGCCCGCATACTCGCGCGCGGCGTCGGTGTCGTGAATGGAACATGGTCCGGCCACCACCAGCAGGCGACGATCGCTGCCGCTCAGAATTTCGCCGATCTCCTGGCGAGCCTGATAGACAGTAGCCGCAGCGTTGTCGGTGGTCGGCATCTCCTCCTCAAGGAAAACGGGAGGAAGGACAACCTTGGTCCACTTTATGCGAAGGTCATCGGTGGGATGCGACATGAGTAAGCTCTATTTTACGGGGGAAGAGTGAAGGTTCACCACGGAGGCACGGAGAGCACGGAGCGAATCAGGAAAACCGCCTGAAGTACGCCGCCCCCGAGGGGCTCCAAGAGATTCTTCGCAAGCACCCAGGACTGCGCCCGCCTGCGGCGGGCTGGTCCTGGGCTGAACTGAGTCGTCCCGCAGGGCGGGACGGGGTTGTCACAGGCAGGGAATATACGGCGAACCAGGCTGCTGAAAGGATGTCAACAAAGCTAACTAGGTTCTGGAAATTTAGAGCTCTCGCGCCGGGCGAGACTCAAAACCTGACCTGGTCCGCACCACCGAAAAGGAAACGCCATTCTTCTCCGTGGGCTCCGTGCTCTCCGTGGTGAATCACCGGCTTACACGAACAACGCCGCGGAGCCGCCCACCCATTCCAGGTTCTTGTTGTGGTCCACGCCCATCATGATGCCGCGGCCCATGCGCACCAGCGGCAGCACCGGCGTCAGCTCGCCGCCCTCGGGCCACACGAACATCATGCGAATTTCCATTTGCGTCGCCCCGTGCGGCGTTTGGATCACCGGCTCAAACTGCACGCGCTCCTGCAGAATGTAGTCGTGGCGCTGCTCAAGCGGGATGGCATCGATGTCTGACTGTGTGGGCGCGAACTTGATGCCCACGCCGGCAAACGAATACAGCGGCTTCAGCAGATAATTCTCGGTTGTCTTTCGGCAGCTCGCGCAGCTGGTCGAGGAACCACGTCTTCGGCACCGAGGGATGATTCAGGTAAGGAATCGAAAACTTGCTGATGCGGAAATACCAGTTGGGATGGCCGGCCCACTCGACCTCGAGCTCGTCGCGCAAATCAAAGGGCAGCGTGACTCCCTTGCGTTCCAGTTCATCCACGATGCAGCGGTTGTAGATGCGCCGCACCTCGATCTCGCGGCCGTCTTTGCGATAGAAGAGCCGCTTGCCGCGCTTCTTCAGCGACAGAATATCGACGATCGCAATGCCCAAGTTCGCGCTGCGTGATCAGAAAATCGGGCAGCGTTTTCTGATTCTCCGGATCGATCTCCATCAGGATCACGTTCTCCGGATCGTGACCGGCGACGATCAGCCGGCCGCATCAGCTTCCAATACGAATCGCGGTCAAGGCCGCTGAGATAAACGCCCAGATCGGGGCGACAAGCCGTACGACTCGACATACTGATGGGCTGCGGTCGCCTGGTATCCGTAGAGCGAAGGGAAGGCTTGCAGCTCGACCAGCTTCGGCTCCAGTTCGCCGCCGGCGTTGCGCACCAGGCCGAAATCCACCTGCACGAACATGGGCCAGCGGAGCTTCGTTGGGAACGTTATATTGCGGCGGGACCGATGCGTCGGAGGCGCGGCGATATTCGGGACTGTTCACCAGTTGCGCAACTAATTCGACTACCGTACTCGGCCATCCGGTCCAGCAGGCTTTTGGGGACGAAGCAAGGCGTCTCCGAAACGCGAAAGCCAATGTGCGTGCCGCAGGCCTTATCCAGATCCCGCAGCAGGCGCTGGTATTTCCCCGGCGTGTAGTTACGGTTGAATTCCTCGCGGAGGGCGGGAATCATGGTCAGGCCTCGATGAGGAAGCGCCCTTTCTCCATGATCTGCCGGCCGTCGACCCAGATGTCGAATTGCGTTCCCACCACGTCGATGTGGGTGGAGGAATACCACTTCGCGCCGGTATGCTCGCCGTAAGGATTGCCGAAGGCGATGTGGATGCCGGGAAACTTTTCGTCCTGCAGAATCTGGCCGATCACGTGGGTCAGCTCGATGTTGGTGCCGATGGCGAATTCGCCCACCCGATCGCTGTTTTCGTCGGTGTGGGTGTAGGCCCAGAATTCCTGCTCCAACTCCTTGTTGTCGCTGGCGACTTCGGTGATGCGGTTGTTCTTCATGCGGATGGTCAGCGGCTGGCGGGCCAGGTCTTGATATTTCTCGCAGAGATAATCGCCCACCACGCCGTCGACCACGCAGACGCCGTTCACGTCTCCCGGCGCGGTAAAGATTTCGCCGCCGGGAAGATTGCCCCACTTGTCGCGGCTGATGATGCCGCTGGTCTTGATCCAGTGGTAGTTCGGGATTGAGCTTCGCCGTGAAATCGCTGCCCGCCGGATTGGTGGCGCGAATCTCTTTGGCTTGGGTGACGATGTCCATCACTTTGCGGCTGAGCGCATCCACCTTGTTGTAGTCGGCGCGCATGCCTTCCAGCATGATCTGCTTGTTGATGTTGACCATGTGGGCGTGCCGCATCTTGCGGCGGTTCACGATGTCGGTCATCTGCATGCGCGACTTCAGCTCGTTGCGCTGCACGCGGACGGCGAAGATGCTGACATCGCTGGTTTCCATGTCGTCGGCAATCTCGGCCGGCAGATCGGTCAGCGGACGCGGCGCCAGATCTTCCAGCACAAACGCCTTGAAGGGCGAGCCCAGCTTGGTCAACTCCTGCGGCGAGGCTGGCCGCGATCTCGCGACAGGCGTTGTCGGTGATCAGCGTGACCTTTTCGCTCGGCTGAATGCGAAGGCAGGTGTTGACCGCGTTGGAAGCGCCCGGAGAGAGTTCGGGATCGAAGGTGGTTTTGGTGAGATCGGTGAGAACTGGTTGAGTCAAGCAAGTACCTTTCGCGAGAGATATGTCAGCATTCAATCATTGTCATCACGAGGAGCCCTTTAGGGCGACGAGGGATCTGCTGTTCGTGTGCCGTGTCTGAAGGCGCCAGCAAAAAGCAGATCCCTCGTCGGACTAAAGCTCCTCCTCGTGATGACAATTTTATTGCGCGAAGTCAGTCGGAATTCTAGCCTTCCCTTGGACAACGCGGTTTCCACACCACTAAGACCTGGCTGCAGCGCCCTCGAACACGCCGACGCGGGTCTCGGCCACCATGTAGTCGACCACCTTCTTCAGATCGCCGGTTTCCTCGAACACCTTCAGCTGCCGGTCGGCGCCGGTCCCCATTTTTAACATCTGGTGAATGTACTCGATTTCCTCGCGCGAGCCAAGCTCATCCACCACATCGTCGATCAGCTCCAGGTATTCCAGCATCAGGTCGCGAACCGGGACCTCTTCCTCTTTGCCGAAATCGATCAGCTTGCCCTGGATGCCGTAACGCGAGGCGCGAAACTTGTTCTCCATGATCAGCGAGCGGCCATAGATGCGATAGCTCTTATTGGATGCATGCAAGTCGTACAGCATGGCCACGGTCGCCTGAATCAGCGCCGCAATCGCGACGGTTTCGTCCAGCCGCATGGGAATGTCGCACACCCGCACTTCCAGGGTATTGAAGAACGGATGCGGCCGGATGTCCCACCAGATCTTCTTGCCGTTGTCGATGCAGTTGGTCTTGACCAGCAGGTCGACGAAGGTCTCGTACTCCGCCCAGTTGGCGAAAACGTCGGGAATGTTGGTCCGGGGAAAGCGCTCGAAGACTTTGCAGCGATACGACTTGAAGCCGGTATTCATGCCCATCCAGAACGGCGAGTTGGTGCGAGAGCGCCAGAATATGCGGCAGAAAATACCGCATGGAATTCATGATGTGGATGGAGGTATTGCGGTCCTCGATGCCGATGTGCACGTGCAGCCCGAAAACCAGGTTGGCGCGCGCAATCAGTTGCATGTCCTCGACCACGCGGGCGTAGCGCTCGTCGGGATAAATCTCCTGCGACTTCCAGTCGGAAAACGGATGCGTGCTGCCCGCCGCCAGCAACATGCCGTGCTCGCTGGCCAGGGTGATGACTTCGCGCCGTAGCGACTGGATGTTCTCCCGCGCTTCCTTGATGTCGCGACAGACGCGGGTCCCCACCTCGATGACCGACTGGTGCATCTCCGGCTTGACCGCCTCATGCAGTGCCAGCTTGGCTTTGGGGAGGATTTCGGAGGCGATGTGCGAGCGCAGATCGCGGGTCTCCGGATCGATCGTCTGATACTCCTCTTCAATTCCGATGCTCAGGCTTGGCCGGTCCATCTCGCTACCCCCTGACCGCTCGCTTGCTTACCTGCTTGGATGCAGTTGCAGGCTTCGATGTTTTGTCCTGTCCCTTGGACTCTGCTTCCGCCGTGTAGCCGCTGAGAAAAGCGCTCCAACGATACTCCGGTGGCTGTCCGGTGGCCTGCTTGGCTTTGCGCACGGCCAGTTCGGCCACGTGGTTGACAATCCAGTCAAAGTTTTCCTGACCGACCGAGTTTACATCAGCGTCGGGCGCGGGATTCATGAAGTCGATAGCGTAGGGAATGCCGTCCTCGCAGGCGAACTCGACCGTGTTCAGATCGTAGCCGAGGGCGCGGCACAGGGTGAGGCAATCGCGTTCCACCCGGGCGATCAGCTGGGGATCGGTGGGCGGCGGATTCTTCACGTAACGCTCGTGGAAGGGCGCCGAGGGATCGTAGTGCATGATGTGGACGTTCTCCTGTCCCACTACGTAGCAGCGGAAGTACTCTTTGAACTTCACGCCGCGCTGCAGGGTCATGCACAGATCGCGCGACTGATCGTAGGCGTTGAAGAACTCTTCCGGCGAATTGACCTTGTACACATCCTTCCAGCCGCCGCCGTCGAAGGGCTTGAGGAAGGCGGGGAATCCGACGTAGCTGAAGATGCTGTCCCATGGCATGGGGAATTGCAGGTTGCGCATGGAGCGGTCGGTGGTGCCCGCCGGATGCTCTTTGTGCGGGATCAGGACGGTGGGCGGAATGGCCACGCCCAGCTTGTCGCCCAGCGCGTAGTTGAAGAACTTGTCGTCGGCGCTCCACCAGAAAGGATTGTTGATGACGATGGTGCCCGATAGCGCGGCATTCTTCAGATAGGCGCGATAAAAGGGAATGTCGTGCGAGATGCGGTCGACGATGACCTGGTAGGGAGAAGGCTCGGCCATGCGGACTTCGCCGATGGTAGCCAGCTCGGCCTGGATGTCAGGCTCGCCCAGGGAGTTGATCTTGTCGACCAGCGCCGGCGGAAAGGTGGTCTCCATGCCAAAAATAATGCCGATTTTCTTCACGACTGCTCCTTGGCGAGCGACACGAGTGCTCTCTTGCCGGTTCGCTATGTATGTGGGAAGGCCCGGGAAAACGTGCGATGGGGCGCACTACAACTGTTTATATTGTAGGCGAAAAAGCTGGGATTTAATAGCTCCGCTTAAGGTGGCGTGGTTAAGCCGGCCAAATACAATCCAGCGTTGACATTGCTTATTCTTGTCTCCTAGACTTCGGCCATGGAATTGAATTTCACTCCGGAGCAGGAAGCGCAACTGGCGAGCATCGCTCATCGGGTAGGCAAGCCCGTCGAGCAGTTTTTGACTGATGCTGCCCTGAACCTGCTGCGCGAGAATGACCGCTTTTTGGAAGCGGTTGAAAAAGGCATTGCCGCTGCCGATCGAGGCGAATTCATCGAAGAAGAATCCGCTGGACTGTAGTCACTTCATGTCCTCTGTAAAGTCCCCAAGTGCAGCATTGAAGTCCCAAGCAACGTAGGTCACCGTTCCACGCAGTGTCCCAAGCTTACGGCCAGAGTGCGACTTAACGGAATTTAGGCGGGCAACGGCTACGCCATTCTCCGTGAGAATGATCTCCTCCTCAGGCACCAAGCTATGAATCAGCCCTTGAAGTTGCGCCTGGGCTTCTTCAACGGATACTTTCCTCATTTCTGCTGCTCCAATGGCCGCTTGGTTCTTTTGATCATCTGGAGGTGCCGCCCCTGAAGGGGCTCAATCGTAAAGGCGCCCTACCCAGCGCTGAAGCGCTGGGCTACGCTCTTTCGTCCCGCGGGGGCGGGACTAGATTGTCATCGCTCACATTTCCTCGAGTTAATCCACAGTTTGCCCCTCGGTGAGGAAGTCGCGGGCCGAAAACGCGCTACCCCAGGTATGCCCGCGCCATCGGCCGCCACCACGGCCAATCGTGATAACTCTGGTCGCCCCACACGTACATTTCATGGCGGATGCCGCGCGAGCCCAGGATTGCCGCCATCTTGCTATTATCGTTCCAGCACATATCCCACTCGCCGGTCGACAGCACGGTGCGCATGTGGTTATAGCGCCAGCCGTCGGTGCAGTTCGCCAGGTAGTCCGGCGGATTATTGAAGTACGCGTCCTCGCTATACCAGCCGTCGAGAAATTTCTTGATGTCAAAGGCCCCGCCCATGGTCACGCACTCGGTGACTTTGTCGGGATGCCGGAAAGCGAAGTTCAAGGCGTGATAGGCGCCAAAACTGCAGCCGGTGACAATGGTCCGCGGATTCCAGTTCTTGTTCCACATCAGCGGCAGCACGTCGTTGAGGATGTAGCGCTCGTATTGCAGATGCCGCTGCACCCGCCAGTAAGGATGCGCCTGCTTGTTGTACCAGCTTTCGCTGTCCACGCTGTCGACGCAGTAGATCTGCAGTTGTCCGTACTCCAGCCGATCGGCCAGAGCGGCAATCATTTGGTTGTCTTCGTATTCGAAGTAGCGCCCCATGGAAGTGGGGAAGACCAGAACTTTCGGGCCGTCGTGGCCGAAGACAAGCATGTCCATGTTGCGTCCGAGGTCGTTGGACCACCAACGATGAAATTCACGATTCACTTTGTGTATGCCCCTGAAGGAGAGATGAGTTGCACGTAGCCCGGTGTTTGGTAATCTGGGAATCCAACATTCTACAGGATGCCACGCGAGGCCATCATCCCGAACCCTCCGATCGACCTGAACAATGCTCTGCCGGCCCTGCCCGGAAACCTGAAAACCCGGCTGCGTCTGCACCGGCAGTTTGCCTCCCAGGTGGAAGACGAGAAGCACGACTTCATCGTCTATCTGCCGCCCATGTACGACGCCCAGCCCGACCGCCGCTTCCCGGTGCTGTTTATGCAGGATGGGCAGAATCTGTTTGATCCGGAAACCTGTTTCACCCACGGCAATTACTGGCACATGGGCGAGACGGCGGACGAGTTGATCGCGGCGGGCGAGATCGAGCCGCTGATCATCGTCGGCATCTATAACACCGGCGAGCACCGCATCGACGAATACACGCCGGTCGAGGACAAACGTCTGGGCGGCGGCCAGGCCGACGCCTATGGGCAGATGCTGGTGGAAGAGTTGAAGCCCTTTGCCGATCACAGCTATCGCACGCTGTCCGGAGTGGAGAACTGCGGGATGGGCGGCTCGTCGCTGGGCGGGCTGGTCACGCTTTATCTGGGCCTGCGCTACACCTGGGTGTTCAGCAAGCTGGCAGTAATGTCGCCGTCGGTGTGGTGGCGCAATCGCGCGATCCTGAAAACCGTGGCGCAGATCAAACGCAAGCCGGAGCTGAAGATCTGGCTCGACATCGGGACGAAAGAGAGCCAGCGCGCGCTGCCCGATGCGCAGGAGTTGCACCTGGCGTTGGTGAAGAAGGGCTGGGTTGAGGGCCGCGATCTTTCCTACCTCGAGGTCGCCGACGCCGAACACAACGAAGTTGCCTGGGCCCAGCGCGTTGCGCCGATGTTGAAGTTCCTGTTTCCGGCGAGGAAGTAGCGGCAATCCCCAAGGGTTGATGTTCCAGACGCGGGGTTGAATCAGGCGCGGCCTTGACGATCCGAAAGAATTGTCCGGCTCGAGGCAATTCTCTCACCATGACATTTCGAGTCGAGCTACGACAACCCACCTAGGGGGTTCGGATCTATTTTCCGCGCCGCCCTGGGCTAACTAGAACCTATCTCATAACCCGTTTCGTATCAGGGCACGGCTTCAGCCGTGCTATAAGGAGTCAAATATAACCTGGGCTTCAGCCCTTGAGAGCGGGTCTTGCAGGGGCTAAAGCCCCGAGCTTTTTTCTGCCCCGCGTTCGGCACGACTAAAGAGTTTGCGTGAGAACTACTGTCGTCCCTACGGGACTCGGATCAATTTTCCACCTGCCCCAGGACTCCGCCTGCCCACCCCAATTCGCGCAAGAGCGGCGCGAATCGGGGGCCCCGGTTGCGGCTCCGTCCTGGGCTGAACTGAGTCGTCCTGGCGGACGGGATTTTCGGATGATTTATCCCACCCGCAAATCCGAAATTTAGTTCTCACGCAGACTCTAAAGTCGTGCCCTGATACAACCCGAATGATTTATGAGATGGCTTTTAGTTTCGCCCTGGCGGCCTTGAGGATCGCAAATCACGTCAGCGCTCCAGTCCTGAATGCCCGGCTCGGCAGGGACATCCGGCCGTTCAGGAGTGGGTGCGCTTACGGCTACTGCTGCTGATTCGGCGCCTGGGGCTGCGGCTGCGTCTGCGGCGCCATGGTCGGACCGGTGTCCGGGCCGCCGGGACCGAGCGGCTGCAACTTCGGCGTCGTCAGGTCATTGTTGTTGGCCGGAACTACGCCCGGCACCTTGGGCTCTTGCTTCACCTGCGCCGCCTCGGCATCGGCGAAATTGATGCCCAGCTTAGTCAGCGTGTCGGCCGTCGACAGATCGAGCTGCACCTTCGACTTCTCGTAGTTGGTAGCCGCCCCCAGCACGTTGGACTCAGCCTGGGTCAAGTTGCTGGAAGCTTGCAGGACCAGCGTGCTGGTCGAGGCCCCCATGCGCAACTTCTTCTGCTCCGCGTCCAGAGCTTCGGCGGCGTAGTCGCGCGCCGCGATCGCGGCCTGCAGGGCAACGTAGTTCTCCTGCAGCGTGAACTGCGCCTGGCGCACCTGCAGCACGATCGTGTTTTCCGTCTGCAGCAAGCTCATCTGCGCCTGGCGATATTCGAGGTCGGAGCGCACCTGATCGGCTTGCACCTGACGGTTGCGAATCGGAATATTGACGTTGACGCCGACGCCCTTGTCGGGGAAGCTGCTGTTAAACAAGTTGCTGAAGGCGCCGCCGTAACCGACGGGGAATCCCGGATTGGCTGCATTGGGTGGGATCGGTACACAAGCGGATTGCGTGGACCCGCCAGCGCCGAAGCACCGTAGAAAGCGTACAGATCCACTGCCGGCTTCAACTCATTGCGCAGCGACTTCTTGGTGATCTCGCTGTTGGTCAGGGTGAGGCGTGCGGTGGCAATCTCCGGCCGTTGCTGCAAGGCTTCGGCGATCAGGCTTTCCACCGGACCCACTTCATACTCCTGGGTGGTATTGAGCGTGTCGGTGGGAATGACGGGGGCAATGGCCAGCATGGGATCGGCCATGTTTCGGGTGATGGCGTTTTTCATCAGCAACTGTTCCAGTTGCAGATTGACCTGGGCGGCGATGAGGTTTTGCTTGGCCGTAGCTACGGCGCTTTGAGACTGCACGACGGTGAGCGGCGCCAGGGTTCCCGCGGTCACTTGCTTTTGGTTGTCGGACAGCGTCTTTTCGGCAAGGTCGAGCGCCCGCTGCTGCACGTTCACGTTCTCATAAGCGTTTACCAGGTCCCAATAGATGTTCTCGATTTGCGAGACCGTGGTGATGATCTGATTGCGGAAGGTGACCTCGGTAATCAGCTTATTGTTGCGGGCAATGCGGATGTAGCGCAGGTTGGGATCGAAGCCAAAGCCTTGCAGCAAATGCTGGCGCAGCTGGAAATTGAAGCTCGGGGTCACGGTCGGGTTCAGGGTGTTGAACAATGAATTCGAAGCCACGCGGCTGTTGTCGAAGCCTACGGTCATCAAGGTTCCGGTGGGGAATCCCTGGCTATAGGTGTAGTTGGCGGTGGTGGTATTGGCGTTCAGTTCATTGGTGCCGGTGATGACGGTGTTGGACTCCGGGGTAATGGCGCGCGAGATCGACATGGTTCCGCTGATGACCGGATCGTAATTGTCGAGCGGGGGCCCTTCGCCCTGGGTGGAGGAAACGATACCGGCCGCGCCTGCGCCGGCTCCGCCCACACCAATCGAGGTGCCGCCGGCGCCGCCGCCAGTCGCTCCAGTGGTTGAGGTTCCGGTGCCGCCGGCCGCTGTGGTGCCGGTGGTGCCGCCGGGCGTGCCCGACAGCAATCCGGCATTTACGCCCAGGGCTACGGCTCCGGAGGAGGTGCGCAGAATGTCGGTGTCGGCAATGGCCAGGTTGTAGCGCTGAATGCCGATGTCGAGATTGTTCTCCAGCGCCATGGCTACGGCGTCATCGATCGACAAATACATTTTGCCGTCTTTGAGCAGCCGGTCGACCAGCGCCGAATTGGCTACGTCGAGCGGCGCGACCTGCCGCGGGGTATACACCACGAACGGATTCGGCCATTGGCGCTTGCCCCGGCTGTAGTCCTGGTCCGAATACGGATGCGCGTTACGCTGCGGCGCCGGCGCTTGCGGCAGCGGCGTCAGCTGCGATTTCAAGGTCGCATCCGTGGGAGACGTGCTGGGCGGCGCCGGGCTTGGCTGGGCAGTTTGCGGCGTCGGCTCTTGGGCAAAGCCGGTGGCCGGCAGCAGGCCGATCGCAAGCCAAACCATCAGCCGGGGCGCTACCCTGATAACAGATTTCGAAGTCGCACGAATCGTACTGAGAAGAGACATTCTTTCGTTCTCCTGGAAAGGACGATAAGAGTCCTACATGCCTTTGGGGCAACTGGCGGTCGCCTGACATAAATTTCGTGACAGTTTGCGGAGATTCGATCTCAAGATAACGTCACAGGGGGACGGAAATTGATTTCAACCTCGGACATCGCAGAACGTTAGTATAGCTGACACCATGCTGCGACAACTGCACGCTTTACATACCTTTACACTGCTTAACAGATCGAAAAGCTTGCATCTGGAATCCCTTGATTAGAGACACAAGTGAGTCGTAATCTGAAAATCACGCTGGCCTACGACGGCGCGGAATTTCATGGTTGGCAAGTGCAGCCGGGATTGCGCACGGTACAAGGCACGCTGGCCGAATGCCTCAAGCGGCTAACCGGCGAAGATGTCTTGCCGCAGGGATCGGGGCGCACCGACGCCGGAGTGCACGCGCTGGCCCAGGTGGCTTCGGTCGAGATCGCCAGCCCGATACCGGAGCGCAACCTGGTGGGCGCGCTGAACGATGTTCTGCCGCCGGCGGTGCGGGTGACTTCGGTGGAGCAAGTGCCTCACGAGTTTCACGCCCGCCACTCGGCCCAGGCCAAGACCTATCGTTATCGCATCTATCGCGGCGATATTTGCCCGCCGTTTCTGGCGCGCTACGTCTATCACGATCCTTATCCGCTGGACGAAGAAGCCGTGATGCGCTCGTCCGAGCACGTGGTCGGCAAGCACGATTTCAGCTCGTTTGCCGCTTCCGACCCCGATCGCGCTGCCCGCATCAAGGAAGCGGCTGACGACCCGGCTTCCGCTTTTGGAACCGTGAGCAACGTCCGCACGATTCATTCTTCGCAATGGGTGCGAACCCAGGAGGAGCTGATCTACACTGTGCGCGGAGACGGATTTCTGCACCACATGGTGCGCAATCTGGTGGGAACATTTCTGCTCGCCGGCAAGGGCGCGCTGAAGATCGAGGATGTGCCGGCCATCCTGGAAGCGCGCAATCGCAGTGCGGCTGGACCTACGGCTGCGGCGTGCGGACTGTATCTGGTCAGCGTCGAATATTGAATATGGCAAGCGAAGCCAAGACTGTCGGCGGCGTGATCGTCAGCACCAATCCCGCGACCGGAGAAGTGCTGGCGGAATTGGCGTCAACCAGTGTGGACGATGTGCAGGCTGCTGTGCTCTGCGCCCAGGCTGCGCAGGCGCGGTGGCAAGCTACGCCCGTGAGCGATCGCATCGCAGTGCTTCGGAAGTTCCAGCAGTTGCTGCGAGAGCAAAAAGATTCGGTCGCCAGCCTGATTTGCCGCGAAGCCGGGAAGCCTGCAGCGGAAGCTCTGGCGACCGAGGTGCTGGTGGTGCTGGATGCGGCCGAATTCTGCATTCGCAATGCGCACCGCTTGCTGCGCGAAACGCCGCTGCCGCACGCCAATCTGGCCATGAAGACCAAGCGCGGCAAGCTGGTGCGCGAGCCCTACGGCGTGATTGGCATCATTGCGCCGTGGAATTATCCGTTCTCGATTCCGGCTATCGAGACGCTGGCCGCGCTGGTCACCGGCAATGCGGTGGTGCTGAAGCCCTCGGAGCTCACGCCGCTGGTCGGGTTGGAGCTGCAACGTTTGTTGCACGCTACTGGGCTCGATCCTGATCTCATGCAGGTAGTGATCGGCGAGGGCGCGGTGGGCGCGGCGCTGATCGACTCGCCCATCCACAAGCTGATCTTTACCGGCAGCGTAGCCACAGGAAAGCGAGTGGGAGAAGCCGCGGCGCGACGGTTGCTGCCTGTGGTGTTGGAGTTGGGTGGCAAAGATCCCATGATCGTGCTCGACGACGCCGATGTGGACATTGCCTCCAGCGGAGCGGTGTGGGCCGCGTTCATGAACTGCGGCCAAACCTGCTTGTCGCTCGAGCGCTGTTACGTGCATCGCAGTTTGTATGAGCCGTTTCTGGAAGCTTGCCGGATGAAGATCGCGAAACTGCGCGTGGGCAATGGAGCCGATTCCGAGGTGGAGATCGGGCCGATGATTCATGAACGCCAGTTGCGGATTGTGGAGGAGCAGGTGGAGGATGCGATCGGGCACGGAGCGCGTTTGCTGGCCGGCGGAAAGCGGCTTACCGAGCTTGGGCCAAACTTCTACGCGCCGACTCTGCTGGCCGATGTGAACCACCGGATGCGGCTGATGAAGGAAGAGACCTTCGGGCCGGTGCTGCCGGTCGCACCCTTCGACAGCGACGCTGACGCCATCCGGCTGGCCAACGACAGCGACTTCGGTCTGGCGGCCAGCATCTGGACTGGCAACCGCCGGCGCGGCGAAGCGATGGCCACGACGATCAAGGCCGGGACGGTCATGATCAACGATATGGTGTCGTGTTTCGGCATCGCCGAAGCTCCCCACGGCGGCTTCAAGCAAAGCGGCATCGGCCGCACCCACGGCGAGATGGGGCTGGAAGAGATGGTGCAGGTGAAATACGTTGACGTCGACCGGCTGCCGGGAATGGCCAAGGTCTGGTGGTTCGGCTACGGCAAGCAATACCAGCAACAAATGGGCGGATTCGTCGATCTGCTGTTCGCCACCAACTGGGGCACGAAGCTGAAAGGCGCATGGCGCTCGGCTGGACTATTTCGCCGCGGCAATCGGGTTTAGCCCACCTTGCTCCTGGGCTACGCGCTGCTGGGAAGTCGGAGAAAGCAGATCCCGCACTGGCTGAACAGGCGGCTGAAAAAAGTCAAAATGAGCGCTCTGTCGCCGGCTGAAGCCGGCTGCGGATTTCTAAAGCAAAGAGCTTAGGCGCGAACTTGAAGGTTCGCTCTACCCGTTCATCACAATGGCGGAAGTTTTTCAACAAACCGTGAAGCTGGGTAGTGTCTGAACTTTGCGTTGGTTTTCAGCCACTACGTGAAGCCGATTCGGGATGACAAAACGCAAATCTCTCAGGCCGCTTTGGAACGGTCGATTTTGGGCTCGACTCTTCTGGCTCGGCTTCAGCATCACATCGGCCAGATCCAGATACTTCTGAACCCACGCCGGCGGATCCTCCGGGCTTTCTCTATTCTTGATTTTCAGCCACGGGATGGCCGGACGCTGGTGCCACCGCCGGATAGCGCTACGCTTTTTCTTTCCCACGACTCGGCCCCGGCTTCCTGAATAAGCCCCAGCTTCCTGAATAATAGGAGTCCAAACCGGGGCCCGGAGTGGCCTCAAACTCACCCGTTCCCCTACGATTCGTCTTATGGATTCACGACGCAGCCTTAAACTCTTGAGATATTGAGATATTCGCCGCAACCAGCGATACTGCCTGCATGCCCGAGAATGGCTTGCCGCCGCCTCCCCAGCTTCCTCATCACAAGCTGAAGTACAAGAAGCCGTTTCAGCGAGCCTGCAACGAACCTTGCGATAAAGGCAAGATGTGCGGCGGTCATCTGAAGCGGTGGTTTTACCTGGCGGATGTCCTGGAGCAGAAATGCGGCGATGTGCGGCAGAGTTTTGGCGACGAGGCTGAAATCTATCGCTGCGAGCGCTGCCGGACGCTGTACTTGCCGAATGACGAGGAGCCGCGAGGCCGGAACGTGGCCGGCCTGGGCCGGCAGTCGGTATTCGGATTGACGTTGCTGCCGAAATCCGGCGAAGAAAAAGACAAGCAATAAGCGACGTTTAAATTCACGATGTCGCGATCAGGCCAGACGGGTATATTATGGTGCCGTTTCCGAGACCAAAAAAGGAAATTCCGGCTCAATCGAGACATCGGTTCGATTGTATGCCGCCATCATGCGTCGTAGTAGGCGCGAGTCTAGTATTCGAGTCCTTGATGGTTTACGTGTTGCTGCTCGGCGAAGGGCGGAAGACATCCCAGTGGCGCTGATTTCCGAGGCGACCGGATTGTCGAAAATCTCGGTGCTGGACTCAGCGAAGTTCTTGCTAAGCAAGGCCCCGGCGACGTTCATGAAAGTCCTGCTGTAGACGGGGAGGAATACGAATGCGAGCCAGTAACCTTTCCATCGGATTGAGAGCGACCCTGGCGATTCTTACTCTAGCCCTGTTTGTGACGGGCACCTGCGCGGCACAGCAGGAAACGGTGCTGCACAGCTTCGGCAACGGCAACGACGGAGCTTTTCCCGAAGCTGGTCTGATCTTCGATTCTGCCGGCAATCTCTACGGCACAACCTACGGGGGCGGCATTCACTGCCCTGACTTGGCGGCTGCGGGACGGTGTTCGAGTTGTCGCCCAGAGAGGGCGGGGGTTACACGGAGACGGTGCTGCACAGCTTCGGCAACGGCACGGACGGGACTTACCCCGAGGCCAGCATGATCTTCGATAGCGTCGGCAATCTCTACGGCACAACCTACGGGGGCGGTATTCACACCAGCTGCTCAAATGGCTATGGCCCTGGCTGCGGCACGGTGTTCGAGTTGTCGCCGAGAGAAGGCGGAGGTTACACGGAGACGGTGCTACACAGCTTCGGCAACGGCACGGACGGGCAATATCCCCAGGCCGGGCTGGTCATGGATGGCGCCGGCGATCTCTACGGCACAACCTACGGGGGCGGTATTTACACCAGCTGCTCAAATGGCTTTGGCCCTGGCTGCGGCACGGTGTTCGAGTTGTCGCCGAGAGAAGGCGGAGGTTACACGGAGACGGTGCTGCACAGCTTTGGCAACGGCATGGACGGGCAGAATCCCTACGCCGGCCTGATTCTCGATTCCCACGGCAATCTCTACGGCACCACCTATTACGGCGGCACTGACTGCGCCCCTTACGGCTGCGGGACGGTGTTCGAGTTGTCGCCCAGAGAGGGCGGGGGTTACATGGAGACGGTGCTGCACAGCTTTGGCAACGGCACGGACGGGGAGAATCCCTACGCCAGCCTGATCCTCGATTCCCACGGCAATCTCTACGGCACCACCTATTACGGCGGCATTCATGACGGCGGGACGGCGTTCGAGTTGTCGCCTAGGGAGGGCGGAGGCTGGACGGAGACGGTATTGCACAGCTTCGGCAACGGCACTGATGGGTCTGAACCCTACGCCGGCCTGATCCTCGATTCCCACGGCAATCTCTACGGCACCACCTATTACGGCGGCATTCATCTCTACTGGGGGACTGCGTTCGAGTTGTCGCCGAGAGAGGGCGGGGGTTACACGGAGACTGTGCTGCGCAGTTTCGACTACAACGGTACGGATGGGGCTCGTCCCGAAGGCGGCCTGATCATGGATACCGCCGGCAATCTCTACGGCACGACCTATTCCGGCGGCATTCACGGCTACGGGACGGTGTTCGAGATCACGCCGTAGCTTCAGGACAAATCATCGATCTCCGTTAAACGATAATCTGGTTAGGTATATAAACTGTCCTGCGGGCTCAGTTCCGCATCAGTTTAGTGGGGACGGCGCTGTGGGGGTGCCAGCAACAGAGTTCCGACCAGTCTCAATTTGCGCTGATTGGGATGGAAAACGGGGTAACGAGCTAACGTGTCTGCCAATCTTTCAGAGTTAATTTACGACTGGAACACGATCTATGCCCGGTCCATGGTGCCGGCCGGCAAAGTTCTGCTGAATGACGAATCGCTGCGCGACGGGCTGCAATCGCCCTCGGTGCGCGATCCTACCATTGAAGAAAAGATCGAGATCCTTCACCTGCTGGAAGGCGCCGGCGTCAACATGCTCGACATCGGGTTGCCGGGCGCCGGTCCTCGCGCCGTGGCGCACACCGAAGCGCTGGCGCGCGAGATCGGCCGCGCCAAGCTGAAGATCAAGCCCAACTGCGCGGCTCGCACCCACCAGAACGACATCCGCCCGATCGCCGAGATTGTGGAGCGCACCGGCGTTCCCATCGAGGCAGCCACCTTCATCGGATCGAGCCCCATCCGCCGCTACACCGAAGACTGGACCGACGACTTCCTGCTGCGCACCACCGAAAACGCGGTGAAGTATGCGGTGTCGCTCGGTCTCGAGGTCATGTACGTCACCGAAGACACCACTCGCTGCGATCCTGAAACCATCCAGCGGCTGTACAGTACCGCGATTAGTTGTGGCGCGAAGGCCATCGTCATCTGTGACACTGTGGGACATGCCACTCCGATGGGCGTGGTGGCTCTGATGCATTTCGTGATCAACGAAGTGGTGAAGCCCTCGGGCGAGAACATTCGCGTGGAATGGCACGGCCACAGCGATCGCGGCCTGGCAGTGGCGAATTCGATTGCTGCTCTGGTAGCTGGAGCCGAAGTGGTGCACGCGACGGTGTTAGGGATTGGCGAGCGCGTGGGCAATACCCAGATGGACCAGATGCTGGTGAACCTGAAGCTGCTCGGCATCGAACCGTGGAAGAGCCAGGACCTGACCAAGCTGAAAGCGCTCTGCGATACCGTCTCGAAAGCCACCGGCGTTCCTATTCCCAAGAACTATCCCGTGGTAGGCGACGACGCTTTCCGCACCGGAACCGGGGTACACGCGGCGGCGGTGATCAAGGCCTATCGCAAGAACGACGTGATGCTGGCCAACAGCATTTACTCCGGCGTGCCCTCGCACTTCTTCGGCATGGAGCAGATCATCGAGGTCGGGCCCATGAGCGGCAAGTCGAATGTGCAGTTCTGGCTGGAGCGCCACGATATTCCGCTGACCGAGGAGTTGGTCGACCGGATCTTCCAGCGCGCCAAGGAATCCAACCAGACGCTGACCGATGCCGAAATCATGGAGTGCGTGCAGGCTGCCAACGGAGTCCAGTCGGAGCTGGCTTCGTAGATCTATCGCAAATAGCTCCTCCTTCGGCCGCCCAAAATCGCGCCGCTCGAATGTTCCATATTTATGGCAGCCGTGAAACAATAGCGATATGAAGCGGGAATCCATTCGTACTACGGTTGACATTCCAGCGCCCCTCTATCGCAAGCTGAAGGAGCAAGCTGCTGCGCGGGGTGAATCCATACGCGAGTTAGTCTTGTCTGGTGTCAAGAGCGTCCTGTTGCAAGGACAGCGTCCCCGTCCCAAGAGAGTGCAGTTCCCCCTCATTGTCTCGGAAGGCCCCAAAGTTGAGGTTACGAACGAGCAGATCTATGAACACGTTGAATTTCCTTGATGCCAATGTTTGGCTGGCCCTGTTGTGGAATCGGCACTTGCATTCTGAGCAAGCCAGGCTTTGGTTCGAAGAATCCAGCGATCAGCAATTCTTTTTCTGCCGCATTACCCAGATAACCGTTCTGCGTCTACTGACCACTGAAACGATCATGGGGAAAGACGTCAAGACCATGGCACAAGCCTGGAACCTCTGGGACCGGGTTTGGGCTGACAGTCGTATAGCGTTTTTGCCCGAACCGGAACATCTTGAGGCGGAATTTCGATCCCGCTCGCGTCTATCCAGTCGGTCGCCGAAGGTTTGGGCTGACGCCTACCTCCTCGCTTTCGCTTCCGTTGCCGGTCTCACACTTATCACCTTTGATCGGGCTCTTAAGTCGCGCGGCGGTTTCGTGCACGTGCTTTAACGGCGAGTCGCTCCGTCCCCTTCTCTCCACCTCACTACCGTATTACTATGAGACATCCATATGGGCCCGGGTTCTCCAGTTCGAACGCCTTCTGCCAGCGAGTCCCAGGGATCCCGTTCGGCCCAACAGCAGGTGGCACGGGTGGCCGAGTTGCGCCGGGTGCATCAGGCTTTCGCCTGGTTTCGCGCGCACGCTCGGGAGCTGGAAGACTGGCAGCTACAGGTAACGGCTATCGCAGCTGCCCCCTGGGGCGAGGCCGCTCGCAGCGAGTGGCTCGCGGATCGCTTCGCAGAGTTGGGACTTACCGACGTTCATCGCGACGAGATTGGCAACGTCTTCGGCATCCGCCCTGGAGCCGATCCCCATGCTCCCTACATCGCTCTGAGCGCTCACATCGACACCGTCTTTCCGGAAGGCACGCCCATCGAAGTACGCCGCGATGCCGGCAAACTCTACGGCCCCGGCATCTCCGACAACTCCTCGGGTATGGTGGCGCTGCTGGCCATCGCCGGCGCCCTGCGAAGCGTGGAGCTGACCAATAACGCGCCGATTCTCTTCATCGGCGATGTCGGAGAAGAGGGGGAAGGCGATTTGCGCGGCATGCGCCACATCTACAAGCAACCGCGGTGGTCGGCAACCATTGCTTCGTTGATCGTGCTGGACGGGGCGGGGACGGACACCATCATCGCCGAAGGGTTGGGCAGCCGCCGCTATGAGGTCACGGTGCGCGGCGCCGGCGGCCATTCCTGGAGCGACTTTGGCGCGGCCAACCCCATCGTTGCCCTGGCCCGCATGATCGACCGCTTCACCCGCACGCCGGTGCCGCCGTCTCCCAAAACTACTTACAACATCGGCATCATTCGCGGAGGCACGTCGGTTAATTCCATTCCCGAATCAGCCACCATGCGGGTCGACACCCGTTCGTCGTCGGTGGCCGAGCTGGACCGGCTGGAGCGCGCCCTGCACGACGCCATCGATCATGTGATTCCGGAAATCACCAGCCGCAAGAAGCAAGAGTTGCTGACCGCCGAGGTGCGGGTCATCGGCAATCGTCCCGCCGCCGACTTGCCGGTGGAATCGCAGCTGCTGAAGACCATTCGCGCCGTCGACGCCCAACTCAGCAATACGGCTCGCATTCAACGCGCCTCCACCGACGCGAATATCCCGCTAGCGCTGGGGCGGGAAGCGATTGCCATCGGTGCCGGCGGAAGTGGCGGGGGGGCGCACACCATTCATGAGTGGTACGATCCGGCCGGCCGCGATCTGGGATTGAAGCGCATTCTGCTGCTCGCCCTGGCGCTGGCGGGAGTGGCGGAGGAGTAAGCCAAACAGGCTGGGCCCAGGTTAACGTCCGAAAGCGGGACGCGAACCTGGGGCACGTGCACCCGGCTGCATCGCTACTGGCCTTTCTTGTCGTACACCCAGGTGTTCGTGACGCTGCCTTTTGCTCCCACCGTGCTCTGTTGCTCGACTCCCTGCAAGGCGTTGCCGTTGTCGGCCAGGGTGTAGGTGACCTGATCGTTCACCGTGGTGCCGTCGGGCGCAGTGATTTTCTGATCGAGCACCAGGGAGTCGCCATCCCAATGGGCGCGGCTGTTGCTGGTGTAAGCCGGCAGTTTCTGCACGACTTCCTTTTCGCCGTCGGCGACGATATCGAGCTTCCAGTTAAAACTCTGGTTACCATAAACCTGAGTGCGCGCAAAACGGACTTGCGGGTCCTTCTGCTCGATCTGCAAGGTCATGCTGGAAGGCGCAGTGACTTTGAGGCTGCTCTTCTGCGCGTCGAACAACCAAGTGCCAGACAAATTCGGTTTGGACGATGGCCCTTGTCCGTAAACGGCAAAACCGGACATCGCCCCTAGTAGCAGGAGTGAGACTATGGCACGTTTCATGGAGGCAGGATTCTAGCATAGGGACCTATAAAGATTTCATAAAGACTGGCGGGTTCGGCGACCGAAATCTCCCGAAGTTCCAAAGGCGGAAGCGCTGGCTCGAGGCGTCGGCAGGTGCCAACCGCGACCGTTTTTCAACGATCCCTTGCCCAGCTTTAATTTTTCCATCCTGGGGCGCGCAGTCTATACTTCTTCGCGACCGACTGAGGGGAACACTCATGAAGACAGTTTTGCTTGCGCTATTGTGCTGCCTTACTCTGGCCGCGACCCTGGCCAACGGGCAAAATGCGGACCAGGACTATCAGATGGCCCGGGTGGTCGCCTTCGAACGCGTAGCCGCCAACGCCCAGCACATGGAGAATTCCGAACAGTACAAGATTTCCATGCGCCTGGGCGATTGGGTCTACAACTGCCACGCCAGCGGCCCGGCGGCGGTTTTTATCGACTGGACCACGGGCAAGGAATTTCCCACCAAGCTCGCGGGCAAAGTCCTGCTGGTGAAAAATGCGAATGGCCAAGTCGTGGAGCTCACCATTCTCAGCAAGAAAGCTCCAAAGTAGAAACGGTCAGACAAGTAGACATCGAATTTTGTGCGAATCCGACTTTTTCAGCGGCCGCCACAGCTGGCCACCTTGAAGCCACCGCAGCCAGCTCGCGTCTTCTCGCCCATCGCTCTGGCCGCGATGTTTGCGATATCATTGGGCGCGTTGAACCCTAACTCCCCTCATCCGGCATCGACCGCGAAGTCTTCCGCCGGCCCCCCCGACATCCTCTTCGTCAATGCCGACATTTACACCCAGGCCAAGCCCGCTCGCGCTGAGGCCATGGCAGTCCGCGGCGGCCGCATTGTCGCTATCGGATCGAATGCCGACCTGCGCAAGCTGAAGGGAACTCACACCCAGGTTATCGATCTGGGCGGACATTTCGTGATGCCGGGCTTCAACGACGCGCACGTCCATCTGGCCGCGGGAGGCTTTCGTCACTTCGAAGTCGATCTGACCGGGTCGCAGTCGTTGCAGGAGATGCAGCAGCGCATTGCCGCCCACGCCAAACTGCTGGCTCCCGACGATTGGCTGATCGGCGGCGGCTGGGACCACACGCTCTGGGCCGGCCAGCAGCTGCCCACCCGGCAGGATCTCGACGCGGTTACCGGCAATCATCCTGCGTTTCTCAGCCGGGTCGACGGCCACATCTCCATCGCCAATACGGCCGCGTTGCAGGCCGCGGGAATCACCGCGAAAACACCCGATCCGCCGGGAGGGAAGATCGATCATGACGCCAGCGGACAGCCCACGGGAATCATTCGCGAAGATCCCGCCATGATTCTGGTGCGGTCCAAGATTCCGAGGCCCACGCCTTCGCAGCGGCGTCGCGCAGCCGAATACGCCCTGGCCAACGCCGCCAGCTGGGGCATTACCTCGGCGCAGGATTATTCGGACTGGGAAGACTTCCTCACCTACGAAGATCTGGAACGGGAAGGCCAGCTCCCGATCCGCATCAGCGAGTGGCTCGACTTCAATGGCTCGGTCGATCTGCTGGAAAAGCATCGCGCCTTTCATCCGGCCGACGATGCCATGCTGCACACCGCGATGCTGAAAGGCTTCATGGACGGTTCGCTGGGATCGCGCACTGCGGCGCTGTTGGCGCCCTATTCGGATGATCCCGGCAACTCCGGCTTGCCGCGTTATGAGCAGGGTCAGCTGAACCGCATGGCCATCGAGCGCGCCGCGGCCGGCTTCCAGCTGGGCTTTCACGCCATCGGCGATCGCGCCGCGCAAATGGCGCTGGATGCTTATGCCGAAGCCGAACGCAGCGCTCGGGAAAACAATCAGTGGCGCGATTTCCGTTTTCGCATCGAACACGCCCAGGTGATCGCGCCTAACCAGTTTCAGCAATTCAAGGCGCTGGGGGTGATCGCCTCGGTCCAGCCGAATCACTTGCTAACCGACATGCACTGGGTGATGGAGCGCATCGGCCCGGAGCGAGCGAAGACCTCGTATCCCTGGAAACAATTTCTCGACAACGGAATTCCTCTGGCCTTTGGCACCGATTACCCGGTCGAGCCGATAACACCGTTTCGGGGAGTGTATGCCGCAGTGACGCGCCAGAACGAGGCCGGGACAAAGTCGTATTTTCCCGAGCAAAAGATCAGCATCGAACAGGCGCTGGCCGCCTATACCACCGGCGCGGCCTATGCTCAGTTTGCCGAAAAAGAGAAGGGAACACTGGCTCCGGGCATGCTGGCCGACTTCGTGGTGCTGGATCGCGACCTTACCAAAATCCCGCCAGCAGAAATTCTTAAGACTCAGGTGTTGCGGACGGTGGTAGGCGGGAAAACTGTGTATCAGGAGTGACTAATCCAGGGGGCTCGGAACCAGGAGCTAAGGAAACTCCGACAAAGTGAAGGCGAGGTCTCGCAGCGGCTAAACAGTTTGCTGAGAAAGTCGGAAAAGCAGATCCCTCACCGACTAAAAGTCGGTTCGGGATGACAAATATAAAGGGCTTGCTACGGCGTAGCTAAAGCTACGCCCCTTCAAAATCGCCTTAGGCCGAGTTTTTCAGCAAACTGTAAAGCCGGATGATTTTGGGGTACTTAACGGACGGCCTGAAGGCCGTCCCTTCAAAACAAGACTTCATCAGAGTTTCCCTAAGGGAGGAACGGAGGGACCTGCTTTTCTGGCAACTGACAACTGGCAACTGCTTCAGGTAACGAATTGCTTGCCGATTGCGTCTAATCGAATGAGCGAAACCGGCAGTGATTCCCCTCACAATTCAAGCGGTAAGTGGCGGCGACTGTATAATTTCTACTGGCTGGTTAGCCGGAGGATACTGAATGGATCCGCAAGTTTCGGGTTTCGGGCAAAAGTTTAGAGCCAATCGCTTTGCCTCGACCCTGGTGATCCTGGCGACTCTTACGCTAGGCATCTTGATTGGCACCGTAGTTTCTGGAGCCGTAAAAGGCAAAGAGCAAAACTCTTCCGCCGACGCTACTCCGCTGAAGGTACCCTCACCGGTCCAGCTGTCCAACCAGTTCTCGACCATCGCTCGCCAGCTGGAGCCGTCGGTGGTGAACATCAACACCGAATCCACGATTAAGAATCCGCATCAGCGTATGGGACCTCCGGGACAAGATGAAGGACCGGGTGGCGGCGACGAGGACAATCCGTTTCAGGATTTCTTTAACCGCTTCTTCGGCGGACAAGGTGGGCAAGGCGGACAGGGTGGCCCGGGCGGCGGCGACATGCGCGAGCGCTCGCTGGGATCGGGCGTGATCGTCGATTCCAAAGGCTACATCCTTACCAACAATCACGTGGTCGACAAAGCGGACCGTATCCGGGTCAACCTGATGGGCGATCCTGAGACCGTGACTTACACCGCTACCGTGGTTGGAACCGACGCCGAAACCGATCTGGCGGTCATCAAGATCGATGCCAAGAAGCCTTTGCCTGCGGCCAAACTCGGCAACTCCGACGCCATGGAAGTTGGCGATTGGGTGCTGGCCATCGGCAGCCCGTTCGGCTTGAACGAAACCGTTACCGCCGGCATCGTGTCAGCGATTGGTCGCGACATCATTCCGCAGCGTCAATTTGAGAAGTTCATCCAGACCGACGCTGCCATCAACCCCGGAAACTCGGGTGGTCCGCTGGTCAACATGAATGGTGAAGTGATCGGCATCAACACCGCGATCTACACCAGCGGAGGCGGCTATCAGGGCGTCGGCTTTGCCATGCCTTCCAACACGGTCGTGTCCGTCTACAACCAGTTGATCGGTCCGGAGCACAAAGTTTCGCGCGGCTCGATCGGTGTGCAGTTTAACGCCGTGCCCAATCCCGCCGTGGCGCGCGTGTATGGCGTCAACAGCGGCGTCACCATTGCCAGCATTACGCCCAACGGTCCTGCCGAGAAGGCTGGGCTGCAGACTGGCGACACCATCGTTTCCGTCAACGGCAAGAACGTGAAGAATGGCGACGAGTTGGTGGCCGACATCTCTGCCCTCAAGCCCGGCACTACCGCCAAGCTGGGCTACATTCGCAACGGCAAGGAATCGACGGTTGAGGTCACGATCGCCGATCGCGCCAAACTTTTTGCCAACCGCTTAGGCGGCGAGGATGAGGGCAACGAGGAAGGCCAGCCGCAGGAGAGCAAGTTCGGTATCACGGTCCGCGGCATCACCAAGGACCTGGCCGATCGTTATCAGTTGCCGAATACCAAGGGCGTCATTGTGCAAGACGTGAAGCCTGACGGCTTCGGCGATACCGCCGGACTCAGTCGTGGCGACATCATTCTGGAGATCAACAAGCAGCCGGTCAACAGCGAGGAAGATTTCCGCCGCATTGAATCGCAGATGAAGAGCGGGCAGGACGTCGTCTTCCTGGTGCGTCCGCGAGGCAGCCAAAATAACGGCACGGTCTTCATGGGAGGCACTCTGCCGTAAACCGGCAAAGCAATTTACGCAACCTTAACAAAGCAACTCAAACCGCGGCGCCAAGGATCGAACCAACGTGGTACTTGGCGCCGCCGGTTTCATTTTGGGAACCTGGGTCGTTATTTACTACCCGTATCCGTTAAAGTGTCATTACAATAGCGGGATAATTTAGTTGTTCATAAACTTGCCAGAGAGGTGGTCGTTGCCTATCGGAACCCGTCTGTACACCCTAGCCTCCGTCTTTTTTGTGTTGCTGGTCATGACCGGCGTGACCGCGGCGACCACAACCACGACCAAGACCAAACCCAAACACACCCAGCTGGCCAGCACTCATAGCACTTCCCACCACAAATCTTCCAAGCACACGACCAAGGCGGTGGCTCATGCGCACGGCCAGCGCGGCATCGATGAGGACCGGACAATTGCCATTCAGAACGCCTTAATTCGCGAACATTACTTGACCGGCGAGCCGACCGGCGTATGGGACAGCGCCTCGAAAGACGCCATGACCCGTTATCAGGCAGCCAATGGCTGGCAGACCAAGATCACCCCGGACTCGCGCGCCCTGATCAAACTCGGCCTCGGTCCCGACCACAAAGGCTTGCTGAATCCGGAGACGGCCAATATTCCTTCGCCCCACGAGTTAGGCGTGGACAGCCAGACTCAGCCCGGTGGCGCTTCGGACCAGGAATAGGCTTCGCTGGAATTTTTCTACTGCTGAATCAGGCGCGGAAATCCCGCGCCTTTCATTTTGGTCGCGAAAGTTTTCTGCTTGATCGAAACTTTGGCGAGGGTGCGATTGGGGCTCGTGACCATCACTGTTTCGCCTACCCCGAGTGTGCTACTCTCCTTCGATTCCATCCTTTGCGTGAGGTGAACATGGCCCAGCAAGAGCATAATCTGCAGATCGACTACATCGAGTTTCCCTCTACCGATATCGAGGCGACCAAGCGTTTCTACAGCCAGGTCTTTGGCTGGAAGTTTCAGGATTACGGGCCCGATTACACCAGCTTTCATGACGGCCGTCTGGCTGGCGGATTCAATAACGGCGCCCAGGTTGCCGGCGCCGAGGGCGAGAAAACTCGCGGCCCGCTGATCGTGATCTACGCCGCCTCGCTGGAAGACACCTACGCCAAGGTAAAGGAAGCGGGCGGAAAAATCGTACGCGAAACCTTCGGCTTTCCCGGAGGCCGCCGCTTCCACTTCTCCGATCCGAACGGAAATGAGCTGTCAGTGTGGAGCGAGTAAGGTTTTCGAAGCGGATGGTTTATGCCGGACGCTCCGCTCTTGCCCTTCGCTTTCCCAAGGCATACAGGGCTGCGCCTCCGCCCAGCAGCGCCGCGGTGAGCCCTAACAGCTTCCCGATCGCCAGCGCTTTGTTGGGCTCGCCGGCGTCGGGAATCGCCGATGCAACGATGACCGCGCCCGTCGCTACCAGTCCCAGAATGCCTAGCGCGATGGCTGCCGGCTTGCCGCCCGGGATGCGCACCACGCCCGGCTCAACCGGCTCCCGCTGCAGCCGAATCAAAGCCGCGAACATGAACAGATAAGGGATGAACGTGGTGATGATGGTCATGTCTACCAGCAACTGATACGCGCTGTGCACGCTGCTGCCTAATTGTCCCAGCAAGACCACGCCTACACAGCACAGCATCTGCGCGATCAGCGAAATGTGCGGCGTTCCCCACCGGGGATGCACTCGCCCGAAGGCCCGCGGCAGATAATTGTCGATTCCCGCGACAAAAGGAATGCGCGACACAGCCGCCAGATAAGCCCCCACCGCGCCTAGATTCGACACGCAGATCAGCAGCGCCACGGCCGGTCCCAGGCCGCGCCAACCCACGTGCTCGGCGCTGCTGGCGATCGCCTGCATGATGCCTTCCAGGCCGTTCAACTGGCCTTGCGGCAAGACCACCAGGACGCTGATCGTCCCCAGAACGTAGCCGGCGGTGATCAGAACTCCGGCCACAAACAGCGCGGGCGGCACGGTGCGGCGCGCATGCTTGATCTCGCCGCCCATGAAGGAAGCCGCCTCTGCGCCGGAGAACGCCGACAGCAGCGCCGCCCAAATGGGAAAGTTTCCGACCTTGAGGGTGGGCTTGAGTGCGGCAGGATGGAAGCTGCTGGCGGAGCCGAACTTCCAGTAGGCGATGCCTGCGATGATGCACAACAAGCCGATGGGAACCCAGGTGCCGATCGCGCCCAGGTTGCTCATCCACTTGCCGACGTTGAGTCCGACGATATTGAGCACCAGCGCCAGGGCGAGGCCGGCCAGCGAAAATGCAATAAAGAAGGTCGCGCTGGTCTGCAGTCCTTTCCACTTATTGCCGCCCACATAAAGCGCGTTGCTGGCCGCGAAATAAAGCAGGGCGGGGAAATAGGGCAGATTACTGGCCCAGTAAACCCAGCCGGTGAGAAAGCCGCTGAAATCGCCGAAGGCATGCTTGCTCCAGACATACATGCCGCCTTCCTGGGGATAGCGCGATGAAAGTTCCATCACGCAAAGTGCCAGCGGAAGGAAAATGGTCGCCAGTCCCAGCAGCCAGATGGTGACGCTGCTCGGCCCGGCGGCGGCCGCGACGGCGATCCATCGCAGGCTCAAAGTTGCCACCACGTAGAACATCACCAGGTCGCGAAGACCCAGGACTCGCTTAGGCTCCGGCTGACCGGAATGCTCGGCAGCGGGTAAAGTTGCATCGATTGGGGTAGAGGGTTGATGCATGCGGGCCCCGGCTTACATGGGCAGGAAGTAGCGATAAAACTGGTTGTCGCGCTTCCAGCCCAGGCTCTCGTAAAGCCGTTGCGAAGGAACGTTGTCGCTGGCCGTCTCCAGCGTCAGACAGTTGGCGCGAGTGGCTTCGGCCAGCTCTCGAGCCCGTTCCAGCAGCGCCCGGCCTACGCCCAGCTTGCGGGCCTCGGGAACCACGTACAGGTCGTTGAGAATCCACTGCCGGGTTAAGCCTATCGACGAGAACACCGGGTAGAGATGGACAAATCCCACCGCCCGGCCGTCCTGCCGCGCCAGAAACAATACGGACTCGTTTTTGCTGAGCCGCGCGAACAGAAAGCGGCGCGCTGCCTCCACGTCCGGAGCCTTGTGGTAGAACTGGCGATACGCATCGAACAGCGGCGCCACTTCGCCCACCTCGGCGGGCGTGGCATGCACGATTTCCCAAGCGCTTTCTACGGAATGCATGGGGACAAGGGAACACGACGCCGGGTCGCCGTCAACTCTTTTCTCGGCCGTTGCCTGCTATGATTCTTCCGCTGCCAGCTCAGGGAGCCTTGATGAATTCGTTGCACGACATCGTGACCTCCTATAACGACCGCGATCCGCTCGACCAGGCGCATACCATTCCGGCCAGCTGGTATGTGGATGAACGCATCGCCGACCTGGAGCGCCAGACTGTCTTCGGGGGAACCTGGCAGATGGTCGCGCGGACTGGCCAAGTCGCGCAGCCGGGGGATTTCGTTACCGCAGAGTTAGCGGGCGAGCCATTGGTGATTGTTCGCGGTCAGGACAACCAGTTGCGCGCGTTCTACAACGTGTGCCGTCATCATGCTGCCGCCGTGGTCACCGAGGAGCAGGGCACAGCCGGCATCTTCCGCTGTCCGTATCACGGCTGGAGTTATGGTCTGGACGGCTCACTGAAAGGCGCGCCGGAGTTTGAAGGCGTCTGCTCGTTCGATCGTTCGCAGAACGGACTGCTGCCGGTGCGAGTCGACACCTGGGAGCGGTTCGTCTTCGTCAATCTTGATCCAGAGGCCGCAGAGCTGGCGAATTTTCTCGGCGGGCTGGCGCAGCGAGTCGCGCCCTTGAAGCTTGAGGCTCTGCATTTTTTCGAACGCCGCTGTTACAGCCTCAATTGCAACTGGAAAGTTTTTGTCGACAACTATCTCGACGGCGGCTACCACGTCCCGCATCTGCATAAGGGGCTGAACAGCGTTCTCGACTACAAGCAATACACCATCGAGAACGAAGATCGTTATTGTCTGCAGTCGAGTCCCATGGTTGCGTCCAGCGACCCGGCCACCGCTGCGGCGCGCGGTGGAGCTCGCGCCTGGTACTTCTGGCAGTATCCCAACTTCATGCTCAATCTTTATCGCGGCTACCTGGACACCAACCTGGTGCTGCCCGACGGCGTCGATCGCTGCACCGTTATCTTCGACTTTTATTTCGACGATGTAAGCGAACTGGCCGCCGAGCGCAATCGCCAGAGCATTGCGGTGGGCGAGCGCGTCAACGATGAGGACGTGGGCATTTGCGAGGCGGTGCAGCGTGGATTGCACTCTCGCGCTTATGGCGCCGGGCGGCTCTCGGTCCGGCGCGAAGCCGGCGAACATCTGTTCCATCGACTGCTGGCCGCTGATTTGCAGCGTGGCCTGGGGAAAATCAACGAGTGAGGGCGGGGAGGCGGCGCGAAAGCTCTGCCGTCCCTACGGGACTCGGAGCTTATCGCTACCCTACCCCAGGACTCCGCCTTCGGCTGCGTCCTGGGCTAACTTCATGGCCGCCGCTTTCGCGGCTCTTTCGGTGGCCGATTCTGCTACGTTCCCCGGCCTGGCGTTTCCGCTCGAGCTAGCACAAACACTTCTACGGGTTTCAGATCGATCCTTGCGTACCAGATCTGGCTCCTCTGGCATACCCCTATGAAATAGAGAGAGCGAACGTGTCGGCACGAATGGTGACGCGCGAGAATCCCGTCCCGCCCTGCGGGACGACTCAGTCTAGCCCAGGACGCAGCCGCAGGCGGAGTCCTGGGTAGGGCAGCGATCAGCTCCGAGTCCCGTAGGGACGGCAGGGCTTTCTATCTACTCATCAGGCGACCTCATCTGCCAGCCATAAATTCTTGTGCCAGTTCAAATTTCGACGTTCGGCAGGCACACCCTCGCGCCCTCTCTGCATCTGTAGGTAGTGAGTAAGCTCTCCAGTTCGCACAAAAACTTTATCCCAATCGCACGATCCAACAAAAGGACCCTACGAATGAGAGTTGCTCTGGTATCCCCTCCCTTCCTGCCCGTCCCTCCCCAAAGATATGGCGGGACGGAATTATTCATTGCTCAACTGGCCGAGGGCTTGAAAAACGCCGGCATCGAGGTGGTGGTATACACCAACGGCGAGTCCACGGTTGGCGTCGAAACGCGCTGGCTCTACGAGCAGTCGCAGTGGCCGATTAGCGGTGAGGTTTTCGACAACCTCAAAGATTTCAACCACTCCTCCTGGGCCATCGCCGATGCGGCTCACGATTGCGACATCATTCATTTGCACAATGTTTCCGGCCTCATGTTCAGCCGCTTCCTGGATTGCAAGTTTGTCTACACCCTTCATCACGTGCACGAACCCACGCTCAGCGGCATCTACAACTTTTTCCCCGACGTCGAGTTCATTACCATCAGCGATTTTCAGCGCCAATATGAGAACATGCCGCGGTTGCGCACGATTCATCATGGCATCGACCTGAACTTGTATCGTTTGCAAAACCGGAAGCAGAACTATCTCAGCTTTCTGGGCAGAATCGCGCCCATCAAAGGCACGCACATCGCGATCGAGGTGGCCAAGAAATCGGGCATTCCGCTGAAGATTGCCGGCGAAGTGCAGCCCATCTTCAAAGACTATTTCGAGCACCAGATCAAGCCGCACATCGACGGCAAGTTCATTGAGTACGTTGGCGAAGCCGACATGGCAGCGAAGAATGAACTGCTGGGCGACTCGCTGGCCATGCTGTTTCCCATTCAGTGGAACGAGCCGTTCGGGCTGGTGATGATCGAGGCCATGGCTTGTGGCACGCCGGTGCTGGCGCTGCCCGGCGGCGCGGTCGAGGAAGTAGTGGGTAACGGGATCTCGGGATTCGTGTGCCGAACCCCGCAGGAAATGGCGCGGCAAGCTGCCCTTCTTCCCGGAGCTTTCAACCCGGCGACAGTGCGACAATATTGCCGGCAATACTTCTCCGCCGATCGCATGGTGGCCGACTACGTTGCGCTGTATCAGGAACTGATGGGCGAAGGCAGTCCGCTGGGCAAGACTGCGATCTCAGTGCCGCTGACCGCGTAACCAAGGCTTTGACTAAAAGCATGAGCACGTATCTGACGATTCCTTACGATCAGTTGGTGGAGATTCCGTCGCCCCACGTGGAACCGCGCCTGGCCTTCCAATCGCTGGAGCCGCGCAAGGTCGACAATCTAACTTTGATCGATGGCAAGACCTTCAGCGCCACCAACGTCTCCGGCGACGTGTATCCGCCGGGCTCGCCCGACGTCGGCTTCTTTCACGACGACACCCGCTTTCTCAGTCATCTGGAGCTGCGCATCGGCGGGCACCGCACCGTGGTGCTGTCGTCGGCCACGGAAAAAACCTTCTCCGCGCAGATCGAACTGACCACCGGCAACATTACGCTGCGCGATTCCTTTGACCTGCCCGAAAACACGGTGCACATCCACCGCGAACAGTTGCTGGCGTCGGAGATTTTCTTCGACCGGCTGACTCTGGAGAATTTCAACCTCACGCCGGTCGATTTCACGGTCGAAGTTCAATTCGACGCCGACTTCGTCGATGTCTTTCAGGTGCGCGGCGTGGCCCGCCAGCAGCACGGCCAGTATTACCAGCCCATCGTCAGCGAGAACAGCATCGCCTTCTACTATCGGGGGCTCGACGGCATCATGCGCCAGACCCTGGTCAAGCTGGCTCCCCCTCCCGATCGCATTCAGGAGCAGGTGGCGCGCTGGGATCTTCGCCTGTTGCCGCTGCGCCAGGTGCAGCTGGAACTTTCGGTGACGCCCTGTGTGGAGGGGCGCGAGTCGCGAGCCCAGGTCTATGATCTCGATCATCACCTGCGGCAACGGCGCTCGAATTTCGCGCGCTGGGAGAGCAGTTCCACCAGTTTCCAGACGGACAACGATGTCTTCGACGCTCTGCTGAAAACCGGCATCGGCGATTTCCACGCCTTGCAAATACCCGATGGCGATCAGCACATCGTCGCCGCCGGTATTCCCTGGTTCGCCACCATCTTCGGGCGCGACTCGATTATTGCCGCCTATCAGTCGCTGTCGCTCAACTCGCAGCTGGCTGTGGATACCCTGCGCGTGCTGGCGCGCTATCAGGGCAAGGAATACAACGATTGGCGCGACGAAGAGCCGGGCAAGATCGTGCATGAGTATCGCGACGGAGAAATGACGCGCGATGGCGAGATGCCCTTCGGCCCCTACTACGGCTCACTGGACGCAACTCCGCTGTTCCTCATCCTGCTGAGCGAGACCTTCAACTGGACTGCCGACGAACATCTGGTCGAGGAACTGCTGCCCAATGCTTATGCCGCGCTGGAGTGGATCGACAAGTATGGCGATCTGGATGGCGACGGCTTTGTGGAATATCTACGACGCTCGCCCAAGGGGCTGATCAATCAAAGTTGGAAAGATTCCTGGGATGCGAATATGCATCGCGACGGCACCGTAGCCAAGCCGCCCATCGCGCCCTGCGAAGTGCAGGGGTATGTGTACGACGCCAAGTACCGCATGTCGTCGTTGCTGCGGAATTTTGGCGACATCAAGACCGCTGACAAACTGAAGCGCGATGCCGCCGAACTGGCGCGGCGCTTCGATCGCGCCTTCTGGGTGCCCAGCCGCGGTTTTTACGCCATGGCGCTGGACGCCGACAAGCAGCCGCTGGAGGTGATCGCCTCCAACCCCGGGCACCTGCTGTTTTCGCGCATCATCAACAAGGATCGCGCTCGCGTGGTGGCGAACCGGCTGATGCGCGACGACATGTTCAGCGGCTGGGGATGGCGCACCATGTCGCAGGAAGAGCGGGTGTTCAATCCGCTCAGCTACCATCGCGGATCGGTGTGGCCGCACGATAATTCCATCATCGCCCACGGCATGGCGCTGAACGAGTTGCGCGACGGCGCGCTGCGCATTTTGACCTCGCTGTATCAGGCGGCATCGCACTTCCGCGACTATCGCCTGCCCGAATTGTTTTGCGGAGTGCAACGCCGCGAGTACGACGAGCCGGTACAGTATCCCGTGTCCTGCTCGCCGCAGGCCTGGGCCTCGGGCGCAATGTTCCTCATTCTGACTTCGGTGCTGGGAATCCATGCCAGCGCGCCGCGCAAGGAACTCAACATCATCAACCCCGTGCTGCCCGACTGGCTCGACCACCTGCGGATTCGCAATCTGCGAATCGGCCGCAGCCGCGTAGGCCTGGACTTCAGCCGCCGCGGCGATCGCACCTTCTGCAACGTAGTGGATGTGGAAGGCGACAAGCTGCTGGTCAACGTCGCGTTCAAGAAATAGCTGTCGGCTCTCAGCCATCGGCGGCTGGCAGCCATTGGCCATCAGCATTAGCCAAAGACTTGGCAATTCTGCAACCAAGCCGGCTTTCTTGCTCCCCTGGACGGATCTTGAGTCACCGGGAACGTTAAGTCGAGTGCTGTCTTTAGAGTCAAGTATCGTCTTGGGGCGCGGTTGCACTGAGCCCTCCGCTACAATGGACGAACGGCGCACAGTTCGCCGAGGAGAGTGGAGGATCAATGGCTCAAGTGAAAATTACGGCTCGCAGGAACGGGCCGTTCCGCGTGGAGGCCCCCGAGGGCACAATTGAATTGGTGGACGCCGACGGCAATCCCTACGATCTGACCGGCAAGACGGCGTTCTCGCTATGCCGCTGCGGCGGTTCGATCAACAAGCCCTTCTGCGATGGGACGCACTCCAAGATCGGGTTTGAGGCCGCCGAGGCGGCGGTGAAGAAGGCCGAAGAAGCTGCTCCGGAAGAACCGAAAGCTAGCTCCTAAACGCGGCTTTTCTGCGAGACTCGGGGCCGCCTGGCGCGGTCCTTTGTTCTTTCCCTTGCTGCATCGGTCGTCCCTCGAGGAGTCAGAATTCCTATGCCGGCGACAATCGCGACACGCTCAAAGCCAGTTTCGGATTCGCTTACTCCCCCTCGGTGATTTAGACTAACCAGTTTTTGGCGCACACCACTACGAGTCTCAGATCTGCGGCTCGCGCAAAGGCAATCTCGCGCCTGCTCTCTGTGCGCACGGAGGCTTCATGTTACGCCGCATCGTTCTTTTTCTTGTTTGCTGTTCTCTCGCTGGATTCGCGCAGAGCAAGCGTCCCTTCACTTTCGAAGACATGATGCAGCTCAAGCGTGTGGGTGAGCCCATCGTCTCGCCCGATGGCAAGTGGGTGACGTTCTCCGCCGTCGATGTCAACCTTGACGAGAACACGCGCACGCCGCATCTGTGGATTGTCGCGGTCAGCGGAGGTGAGGCGCGCCGGCTTACTCCGGCAACTGGTTCGGGCGAAGACCGCATTCGCTTCGCGCCCGACGGCAAGCGCGTGCTGTTTGAGTCGTCGAAGGACGGCGCATCGCAGATCTGGGTGCAGGACTTCGACACCTCCGGCGGGAGGCTCACTGGTGAAGCTCGCCAGGCGACCACCATCTCGACGGAAGCCTCTGGCGGGCTATGGTCGCCCGACGGTAAGAGCATTCTGTTCAGTTCGTCAGTCTGGCCCGACTGCAGCTGACGATGCCTGCAATAAGCAGCGCGATGACGAAGTCGCCAAGTCCAAGGTGAAGGCCAAGATTTTTACTCAGCTGATGTTTCGCCACTGGAACCATTACTGGGACGGCAAGTACAGCCACCTGTTCGTAGTTTCGGCGGACGGAGGCGTAGCCCGCGATCTGACGCCTGGCGCGCATGATGTGCCGCCCTTCAGCCTCGGGGGGCAGGACCAATATCAGTTCTCGCCGGATGGAAAAGAGGTCGCTTACACCAGCAACATCGATCAAGTGCAGGCGACCAGCACCAACAGCGATATCTTCACCGTGCCTGTGGCGGGCGGAGCGCCGAAGAAGATCACCACTAATCCGGGCAGCGACGGCACGCCGATGTATTCGCCCGATGGCAAGTACATCGCCTATCGCTCGCAGCTACGCGGCGGCTACGAGAGCGATCGCTTTCGCCTGATGCTTTATGAGCGGGCGACGGGCAAGATTACCGACCTGACGCCTAACTGGGATCGCTGGGTCGATTCCATGGTTTGGGCGCCGGACTCGAAGACAATTTACTTCACCGCCGAGAACGAAGGCGATTCGCCGATCTACCAGATCAACGTCACCTCAGCGAGTCCGTGGCCACAGGAATTGGTCGCCGGCTTCAACGACAGTCCGACGCCGACTCCCGACGGCAAGATGCTGGTGTTCGATCGCATGGCGGTGACGGCGCCCAACGAAATCTATAGTGCCGCTTTGGAGTTTCCGCAATGCAGGATGGCTGTGCCTCCGAACGCCTACAGCATTCCCGATTGCCTGCTGTCGAAGGCGCAGGCGGTGACGAATCTCAATGCGCCGGTTCTGTCGCAGGTCCAGATGCAGCCTCTGGAGCCATACTGGTTCACCGGCGCGCTGAAAGAAAAAGTTCAGGGCTTCGTAATCAAGCCACCGAACTTCGACGCGAATAAGAAGTATCCGGTGAAGTTTCTCATCCACGGCGGCCCGCAGGGCGCGTGGGGCGACGACTGGTCGTATCGCTGGAATCCCGAGTTGTTTGCCGCCAACGGCTACGTGATCGTGATGATCAACTTCCACGGCTCGACCGGTTATGGCCAGAAGTTCATCGACGCCATCAACGGCAACTGGGGCGGCCCTCCGTATCAGGACCTGATGCTCGGCCTCGACTATGCGGAGAAGACCTATCCGTATCATCGACAAGGACCGCGAATGCGCGCTGGGCGCCAGTTACGGCGGCTACGCCATCAACTGGATTGAAGGCCACACCACGCGCTTCAAGTGCCTGGTGTCGCATGACGGCATGTTCAACACCCAGTCGGCGTACGGGACGACCGAAGAGTTGTGGTTCAACGAGTGGGAATTCAAAGGCACGCCGTGGACGAATCGCGAGCTGTACAACAAGTGGTCGCCGCACATGTTCGCCGCAAATTTCAAAACACCGATCCTGGTGGTACACGGGCAGCTCGACTATCGGCTCGACGTGTCGGAGGGCTTCCAGCTATTTACCACCGTGCAGCGGCTGGGGATTCCCTCGAAGATGCTGTACTTTCCCGACGAAGGCCACTGGGTGCTGAAGCCGCAAAACAGCCGCCTGTGGTATCAGACGGTGAATGGCTGGGTGGATCAATGGACGAAGCCGAAGTGAGTGCGGGCAAGGCTATTTCCGGGGAGTGCGCGGCAGGGGTTGCAGCGGCGTGCTTTTGATCTCCTCCAATTGATTGCCAGTCCAGTGGTATAGGTACTGAGCGTACGCTTTCTGGCCGGGAGCACCCTGAATCACAAACAGGGAGCTGTCGAGTTGATAGTGCATGCCGCTGTCCTGGTAGAACTGTCCATCCGCGCTTTCGAATGAAACGCTGAAAGCCGGAATGAAGACTTGTCCGCTGAGCGTGTCGACGATGGCGAAGGAAGCGCACGCAGCTCCGCAGCCCCACTCCACCACGGTGTAGTGGCCCGCGAAGTTCGGACCTTTCTTCGCGCCTTGGGTGATTACGGTTCGAAAACGAAGAGCGTCGGCACTGTTGGGCTGAGCCGGCGCAGGTTTGCCATGATAGATCGATGAAACCGGGTATTGGTTGTAGGGGAGTTCCTGTTGAGCCGCAACCAATGCGCAGCCGAACAAAAGAGTCACGAGAAGAGCCAGCTTCCTCATGGGTGGAATTATAGTTCGGCGAAGATCACAGAAAGGTCTACAGCAATAGGCGAATTCTTGACCGCCAACGACATAGTTTCGATCCAGCTTCCGGTGGAGCAGTCATACCCCCGTCGGCTTTGGGGATCCACGACCCAGATGTTGCGTGCTCCCATCTTGCGATAGTCTTCAAGTCGCTGCTGGTACCGGGACACTCGGTCTTCCGGTGAAAGCACCTCGATGATGGCTAGCGGCGGCTGCTGCAGGACCTGTTCAACCGGCGCGCTGCGTGAAATCAGACAAATGTCGGCGATGCGAAAGCGAGTAGGCCCCACTTGTATTCGCAGTTCTACTACGGTGCGAATGTTCCATTCCCTGTCGTGGCTTCGAAACCACATAGCCAATGCAGTCTGAACTTCCGCATGATCGAATTCGCCCACGTTCCGCTCCTGAAGCTCTCCGTCGACGTAATCACGATCAGGGCTGTAGCTGCTGTGCAGATACTCGTCAACCGCGATCTGTGGCCGTGTCGTTGTTGCCATTCGCATCCTCGCCGATGTGGATATTGTAGCGCGGACTCGTTTTCCACGAGCCAACTTTACGGTGAATCGAGGGTACCCCCGCGAAGTTCGACCGCTACCTGGAGAAGTCGGAGCCGCAGATCCCTCGGCGTGGGCCGGAACCCTTGGTTAGGACGAAAAGGGCGGACAGGAACTGTGATAGCATCCACGACCCGCCTTCTAGTGGCGCTTGAAATACTGCACTGCGCGCTCGTGGGCTTCGGCTTTTTCGCGCGTCGTGAAGGTTCCTAGGTTGCGACGCTTGCCGGTCTTGGCGTCCTTCTTGCGGGAGTAAAGGCGGTACTCGCCGGACTTCAGTTTGCGAATCATGATTTCTCTCAGCCTCCGAACATTTGGATGGCAACTCCGGAATGCGGGTAGCTTGGCTTGTGAATCGATCCATGAATTACAAGCTTCTTGATCTTCATTCGTCCGTTCAGGAACCTTCTGCCGTCCTTGCAGGACTCGGATCTTAATTCTTGCTTTACCCAGGACTCCGCCCGCCCGCGGCGGTCTGCGTCCTGGGCTAAACTGAGTCGTCCCGCGGGGCGGGACGGAATTCTCGTGATTCCTCCACTTTACCGACACCTTGGTCCACTAGTTCACGTAGGGTCGGCAACCCAACCAGTTTCATCTAGCCAGATGGACCCGGCTGTGAATCCAGGTTTCGTTCAACTTGTCAGATCAAACTCGCAGCATTTAGTGCTCACACAGCCTGCGACCGTCGCAGAAAAGTGTCGGTCCACAGCCTGCACCAGGAGCCCGATGATATCCTGAACGGGATCTTTTCCGACCGTGAGGCTGTAGCGTTTTCATGTCCAATCCCAACATTCCTGAATCCCAACTCAATCCTGAACCCCAAACCAGCGCCGAAGCGGACGCATCCTTTGGTGATTTGCTGTCGCAGTTCGAGCAGAGCCACTCTCACAAAATTGAAAACGGCAGCCGCCAGCTGGAAGGCACCGTGGTCACCGTAACTGCCGATTCGGTGCTGCTCGACATCGGGTACAAGACCGAAGGCATTTTGCCGCTGGCGGCGTTCGCGGACGCCGGGGAAATGCCGAAGCCCGGCGCCAAGCTTCCGGTCACGGTGAAGGGCCGCGATCCGGAAGGCTATTACGAGCTCACGCGCTTCAAAGTGGCGCGGCCAACGGATTGGTCGTCACTGGAGCGGGCGTTTGCCGAGAAGTCGACCATCGTCGGCACCGTCACCGGCATGATCAAAGGCGGCTTCAGTGTCGATGTGGGAGTGCGGGCGTTCATGCCGGCTTCGCGCAGCGGAGTTCGCGATGCGGCCGAGATGGAAAAGCTGGTGGAGCAGGAGATTCGCTGCCGCATCATCAAGCTGGATACCGCGGACGAAGATGTCGTGGTCGACCGGCGCATCGTCGCCGAGGAAGAAGAGCGCGAGGGCAAGCAGCGCAAATACGCGGAGCTGAAAGAGGGCGACGTCGTGAGCGGTACGATTCGTACCCTCGCCGACTACGGTGCGTTCGTCGAGATTGGCGGGGTGGACGGGTTGCTGCATGTTTCGGATATTTCGTGGGGACGGGTCAACAAGCCGTCCGACGTGCTTTCGGTCGGGCAGGAGATCGAGGTCAAGGTACTGAAGATCGACGCGGAGAAGCAGCGCATTTCGCTGGGCATGAAGCAGCTGCAACCTCACCCTTGGGACTCGGTGGCCGAGAAATACCGAACCGGCGAGCGGGTGCGCGGCACGGTCACTCGCACTACCGACTTCGGCGCGTTCGTGGAACTGGAGCCCGGGATCGAAGGCCTGGTGCACGTCTCGGAGATGTCGTGGGTGAAGAAGGTGCGGAAGCCGAGCGATCTGGTGAAACCCGGCGACACGGTGGAAGTGGTGATCCTGGCGGTAAATGTGGGCGAACAACGCCTCTCGCTGGGATTGAAGCAGGCACTGGGCGATCCCTGGGTGGATGTGGCGCAACGATTTCCGGCGGGGACGGCGATCGAGGGCCCGGTCACCAACATCACCAAGTTTGGCGCGTTTGTGCAGCTGGCCGAAGGCGTGGAAGGCATGGTGCACGTCAGCGAGATCAGCGCCGAGAAGCGCATCAACCATCCGCAGGATGTGTTGAAGGTTGGGCAAGTAGTGAAGGCGCAAGTGCTGGCCGTCGACCCGGAGCGCCGGCTGCTGCGCTTGAGCATGAAGCAACTGATTCCTACCGGCCTGGACGAATACATTGCCGAGCACAACCCAGGGGACGTAGTCACCGGGCGCGTGGTTGAGGAGGCAGCCGGGCGGGCGAACGTGGAATTGGGCGAAGGCATCCGTGCCACCTGCCGCATCGGGTCCCAGGCTGCGGCCAAGGAAGAGAATCGGCCGCAGGCAAAGGCTGATCTGTCTTCGCTCAGTTCGATGCTGCAAGCACGCTGGAAGGGCGATGCTCCGGCTGGCGGCGCGGCTAAGCCGGAAGCCGTGCACTCCGGGCAGATTCGCAGCTTTCGCATTGTCGCGCTGGATCGGGACGCGAAGAAGATCGACCTGGAATTGGCCTAGGGCAGCTCGGATTAAGTGAAAGCGAACTCCCGCAGCGGCTAAACAGTTTGCTGAAAAACCCGGAAAAGCAGATCCCTCACCGACTAAAGTCGGTGAGGGATGACAAATATAAAGGACTTGCTACGGCGTGGCTAAAGCTACGCCCCTTCAAAACCGCCTTAGGCCGAGTTTTTCAGCAAACTGTAAAGCCGCATGTTTTTTTTCGATGTTTAACGGACGGCCTGAAGGCCGTCCCCTTCAAAACAAGCCTTAATCACCGGAGTCTTAGGTCGCTATGGCTTGGGCTTCCAGAAGGCTGGATCGGTTTTGATCCAATCGTCCGAAACATAGCTGATCTTGGGGTTGAACATGAACAGGTTGTTTTGGCTCGACTCCAGGCAATCTGCCGCTAGCTCTTCCGCCTTTTTCATCTCGTCCTCGCCCATGGCGGCTGCGAACTTCTTGCTGTCGGCGAGTCCCTGGTCAACCTCGGCCAGCGATTTCATGGGAGTGATAACGATGTACACGCCACCGTTGTCGGCGCCGTACATGCTTTGGTACGTTGTCCAGTGGGCATTCGGCACGGCTTTTTCATAGCCGTTGATGTACATCTTCACCAGAGTATCCCATTCTTTTTCGTGTCCCGCACGAATCTTGAAACGCTCGATCTCGAAATAGCGCATCTGCGCGATATTGAGCGGCGCCCGTAAACTGAAGTCCTCGCGGTAGACGAACATGCTTGATTCCGTCGAGTTCAGCAGATCGCCATCGGCAATACTGGCACGATCCAGCGCCGACGAAAGGGTGCGATTTTGCTGCGCAGCCATGGAGTCCTTCTCCCAGGCATCGAAGGAATCGTAGCCCACGAAAAACAGTGATCGCGAGACGCCTGTCATGGAATCCGCCGCCAGGTAGTGGGTTGGCCACTTGGCAGCCTGGAAAGCCTTCACGAATCCGCTCTCGGTGGCTTCATGCAGGCTGCCGGATTTGCCCGGCTTCACAAATTCGCGGATGATCTGGAGCACCTTGGGCGGCTGCATGACACCGTCTTGCGCCGCTATCGTACCCAACCCGCCAAACAGCAAACCCCACCCCAGCAGGAACCCGGTAAACCTCTTCATACACTTCGCCTCCAATTATCAATTTCGTTATTGAAAATGCCGAGCCGGGAAAAAAGACTTCACGGGCGAGTACGACAGAGCAACGTGAAGTTTGCGCTTATCGACTGACCGTGGCCGCTTGGGGGCGAGTCCTACCATCGCCCATCGCCAACGCTGTCGCGAACTTAATCGAACTTTCCAGTTAGGAAGGGACCTTTACGAACAGACGCAATGCTATCCAATTCCTAGTATTCGTCAAGCGGATAATCGAAATAAAGACACTTTCTACACGTCAGTGCCCGGCGGAGGGGCGACAGTTACTCTGTTTGGGGCATATCTCCAGCGGAACCTTTGGGGGTGGGCCGTCCAGATAACTCGATCTGATCGGGCGGCTAACTTAATTGGCTGAAATGCCGGAGCGCCTCGGGAGACCATGCGGCTGACTGCCGTCCGATTACTTCCGAGATTTCGATGCCAAACCTAGGAGTTTTTCCAGTATCGCGTTGCCCCAGGAAGATGAATAATTTGGGAGCGCTGTTCAGAGGAGGCGTTCCGATGGCAAAAGACGTCAAGAAGCACAAAGACAAGAAAAGCAAGGGCAAGAAAGACAAAGAAATTAAGCTGAAGAACAAGGTGGCCAAGCCTGCCAAGGGGGCTGACGACGGAATTTTGGCCGACACCAAGCCGGGCAACGGCGCTGCGTCCGGCAAGTCCGGGTACAGTGATGGGCACCCGCAGGATACGGTGCAATACCTCGAAGCTAAGCTAATCCTGAAGCCTGACCGCTTCGTTTCGGTGGAAAGCTTTCGCGACTTCGGCAAGCTGGTAGAGCGCTCGGCAAAGAAGCTGAAAGTAGGTTTTATCGCCGCGCCGCAGACCGGGCTCCGGCCCGAGATCCGGGAGATTCTTTTCGGCGATACCTCCGATTTCCGTCTGTACAACAGCGCATTCATCTTGCGGCGTCGCATCAGCTATGTAGACGGCTTTCCGGTGGGCGATCCAGAGATTGTCTTCAAGTTTCGTCATCCGGATGAGAAAGCCGCCGCTGCCATCGACGTGCGGCCCAAAATTGCCGGGAATTACCAGATCAAGTTCAAAGCAGAAGTCCTGCCGTTGAAAGATGCGGTTGGCGGATACCGTCTTCTGTATTCGCATAATTGCCAGTTCGGTCTCAGCCAGATGCACGAAGGAACCGCCATGGCCATGGGAACTCTTGCCCGTGTGTTCCCGGCGCTCGCTGATCTAAAGAAAGATGACGACGAAAAGATCAGCCTGGTGAACGAAGGCATCGTCGAGGAAGTGCTGTTGCCTCTGGGGCAACTGGACTTCGGCAAAGGCGTCGTGGCCAAGTGCGACGTGTCGTTGTGGCGCACCCGCGGCGAACATATGCCGCTGGTGGGAGAATTCGCCTTTCAGGCAAAGTTCCAGCGCGCGGACGATGTCCACGAGAAGTCCCGGAAGCTGCTGGAGCAGTTTTACATTACCCTGCAGAGAGACGTGGAAAGCTGGATCTCGCTGGGCACAACCAAGACAGGCATGGTCTACCGGCTGAAGGGCAACGCGCCGCAAAGCCATGAATAAAGGCTGGGCTGGGACGATCATGGGCGATGGCGGGGTCGCGCCCATGATCGTTGGGGAAGCATTCCCATAAACTCGTTGGACGCCGAAGCCGGTAGAACCGGCCTTCAGAGTCTGTGGGAGAACTAACTTTGGATTTCGGTAGTGGAGTGTGAAGCGCGGAATACGAGCGCCGTCGGCGCGGAAAGAGCTTAGCCCAGCATGGAGCCGCAGGCGGAATGCTGGCTAGCCGCTGCGGACAGTCAAGTATGAAATTGGCTTGGGCCAGACCGGCAGAGAATATCTGTAATACCTGCTCGGCTGTAAGATAGTTGCTCATTCCATAGCGGCGAATATCGGCTAGCGCGCAAACCATCGCCCACTTCTTCGGACATTGGCGGTCTTCGGGGGTAATCATAGTCATGCCAGTTCAGGAGTTTGTTGTGCGCTCAATACCGAGCGGCGCTGAAGTGACGGCTGTCCGGCATATCAGAAGCTCCAATCTCGGCAAGGCTCAAGATGGCGATAAGCAGGACACCGAATTCAAGAGCTACACGCTCCACAATGGCGAAGTCTTGTATACCGACGACGACATAAACTTTGAGACAGGGCCGGGAGACAAGTACGTGTTCGTCAGGTGGAAGTTAGCGCGAGAAAACCCGCCTTCCGGCGGGTCGGATTACCCTGCTCTCTTGATTCTTAATTCAGGGCAAAAGAGCAACCGGAGTATCGGCCAACCGGCTTCCCTGTTCGCCAGTCCAGCACGCTAAAGTTGACACATTTATCGGTCTGGCCAGCCGTCAGGAAGCAGTTAACCGTATTGACAAATCCCTCTTTTCCGTCAATGGCCATCGTGAAGAAAGTCGGCCCCACGACGATGCGCGGCTCCATCGGTGACTTCCAGTCCATGTCATAAAGAACATCTAGCGCCTTGGCCTTTTTCAGCTTCGCCCGGCATTGCTCAAAACGCTGATCACTGGGCGTCCTGGCATTCTTGGATTGAGCCTTTACCGGAGACGAGAGAAATACCATCACGAGTGCAATCCCGATTTTCATGCCCACAAGCCTAGCCGTGGAATGCTGCCTCTTGCTTCTACAAACGTGCTCAAGTTTACACAAAGCCATCCATCAAATTTTCAATGGGTTGCGTAAGGTACATACTTCCGAAAAATATAACGACTTCCCACTGCGTGCCTAAAGCTGCGCCCCTTCAAAACCCCCGCTGAACCGGCGCAACAAACTTTTTCATACCTTTTTAATGTTGGCACCGCTAAAATCCTCAACACTTGGCAAACGGCCCATTGCGCCCTGAGTTTCCCGAAAATGAGCACCGTAATCTCGGCCCTAAAGTCTTTCGAGCAGCATCTGGACGACACTCCCTTCACCAAAACTCAGCGCAAGGTGTGGATATTGTCGGCTATGGGTGTGCTGCTAGATGGCTTCGACTTCTTCATCATCGGCGTCGCCCTTCCGCTGATCGCCCACGACTTCCAGATGAACGCGGCTACCAAGGGCCTGGTGGCCGTGGCGGCAGTTGCCGGCGCGTTCTTCGGCGCGTTGGTTTTCGGGCAAGTCGCCGACCGCGTCGGGCGCAAAGGGATGTTCCTGGTCGACATCATTCTCTTTGTGGTCTTCTCAGCGGCGTCGGCCGCGGCGTGGAATCCGGCGTCGCTGATCGTCTTCCGCTTCTTCCTCGGAGTCGGCATCGGAGCGGACTATCCCATCGGCGTCTCCTACATCGCCGAATGTGTCCCCACCCGGCTGCGCGGGCGGCTGATCGTGGGGGCCTTCGCCTTCCAGGCACTGGGGTCGCTACTGGGAGTCCTGGTTGGCCTGCTGATCCTGAAGGCCGAACCCTCGCTGCAGGCCTGGCGCTTGATGCTGGCTTTCGGAGTATTGCCTGCCGTGGTGGTCGTGATCATGCGAGATGGGTTGCCGGAGAGCGTGCGCTGGCATTTAGCTCGGGGCAACTACGAGAAAGCTTCCCATGCCGCCAGCGCCCTTCTGGAATCGCCGATCACGCTGAACGCGCAGAATTCGCCGCCGGTTGAGCGCGGCATGTCGTTCTCTTCGCTGTTCAAGAAGCGCTATATTCGCCGCACCATCTTTGCTTCCGTGCCCTGGTTCCTGCAGGACATCTCGACTTATGGCATCGGCATCTTTACTCCAACTATCATGGCGGCGATGGCGCTCGGCACTCGTTCCAGTTTCATCGCCAAGGACCTGGGGGCCACCGAAGGCGCGGCAGCCGTGGACATGCTGCTGGTGGTCGGCTTCATGCTGGCGATTGTCCTGGTGCGCTATATGAGCCGGGTCGCATTACAGATGGTGGGCTTCCTGGGCATGGCGCTGGGCCTGCTCATGGTGGCGAGCTCGTCGCTGTTGGCGGCGGCTTCAGCCGGTCAGATGGGAATGATCTTCGGCGGATTCATGGTGTTCAATATGTTTATGAACATGGGTCCGAACGCCACTACCTATCTGTTGTCGGGGGAGACGTTTCCCACCTCGATTCGGGCTACGGGTGCGGGATTCGCGGCATCGATGGCGAAGTTTGGAGCCGTCCTGGGCACCTTCTTTTTCCCTATCCTCAAGGCGCAGATCGGGATTCCAACCCTGCTAATCTTGTTGGCCGTAGCCAGCGCGCTGGCAGCCAGCGTCACCTATGGCTTTCGCGTGGACACCCGGGCGTCGCTGGACAGCGTTCACGCCCCAAAACCGGAACCGCAGTATGCCGAGGCTGCGGCAGGATAAGCTGGACTAGCTTGGAGAGGATACGTTCATGACCACCGAAGCCAAGACTGCAGAAAAAATATCTCCGCTGGCGGGTAAGCCCGCGCCCAAGGAACTGCTGGTGAATCTTGCCCTGCTGGAGCGCGACTATTACGAGAAGCGGCCCGACGTCAGCGACCCCAACCAGATGGTCATCTTCGGCACCAGCGGCCATCGGGGCTCTCCACTGCACAGCACTTTTACCGAAGCCCACATTCTGGCCATCACCCAGGCCATCTGTGAATATCGCAAGAAACAAGGCACCGACGGCCCGCTTTACCTGGGCAAAGACACGCATGCGGTGTCGGGGCCGGCGCAACGCACCGCGCTGGAAGTGCTGGCCGCGAACCATGTCGAGACCATCATTCAAGAGAAAGACAGCTTCACTCCGACGCCGGTCATCTCGCGCGCGATCCTGGTTTATAACCGCGGCCGCAAAGATCATCTCTCCGACGGCATCGTAATCACGCCGTCGCACAATCCTCCCGAGGACGGCGGCTTCAAGTACAACCCCACCAACGGCGGCCCAGCCGATACCGATGTGACCGGCTGGATTGAAGATCGGGCCAACGAACTGCTGCGAGCCAATAACGCCGGGGTTAAGCGCGTGCTTTTGTCGCAGGCGATGAAAGCGGGCACCACGCATCAGGAAGATTTCGTGATGCCGTATGTCAACGACCTGAAGAATGTCGTTGACATGGACGCGATTCGTTCGGCGAAGCTGAACCTGGGAGTCGATCCGCTGGGCGGCGCCTCGCGTCCTTATTGGGAGCCGATCAACTCCGTCTACGGGCTCGACGTCAAAATCGTCAATCCGGTCATCGATCCCACCTTCTCTTTCATGACTGTGGATCACGATGGCAAGATCCGCATGGATTGCTCCAGTCCTTATGCCATGGCGCGTCTGGTTCATCTTAAAGATCAGTACCAGGTGGCGTTTGGCAACGATACGGATTCCGATCGCCACGGCATCGTGACGCCGTCGGCCGGGTTGATGAATCCGAATCACTACCTGGCGGTGGCGATTCAGTATCTGCTGGGCCATCGCGAACAGTGGCCGGCGAGTGCGGTCGTGGGCAAGACGCTGGTCAGCAGCAGCATGATCGATCGCGTGGTGAAGAAGTTGGGACGGCGGCTGTCGGAGGTTCCGGTGGGCTTCAAGTGGTTCGCGCCCGGGCTGTTCGACGGCTCCTGCTGCTTTGGCGGAGAAGAGAGCGCGGGCGCCAGTTTCCTGCGTCGCGACGGCACCGTGTGGACCACCGACAAGGACGGGCTCATCATGGATCTGCTGGCCGCCGAAATCACCGCGCGCACCGGCAAAGATCCGGGCGTGCATTTCGACGCGCTGGCGGCGGAGTTCGGCATGCCGTATTACACTCGCATCGATGCTCCCGCAACTCCCGAACAGAAGGCTAAGCTGGAAAAACTGTCGCCCGAGTCAGTGAAAGAGTCGGAGTTGGCCGGCGAGCCGATCACCGCGAAACTGACGCGGGCACCCGGCAACGATGCGCCTATCGGCGGCCTGAAGGTGGTCAGTGCCAGCGGATGGTTCGCGGCCCGCCCCTCCGGCACCGAGAACATTTACAAGATTTACGCCGAGAGTTTCAAGGATGAAGCGCACCTGGATGCCATCCTCGACGAGGCCCAGCAGATCGTGAACAACGCACTGCGATAACGACACGGTTGCGGGGATAGCGATGAAATCTTCGGAGTGGGACCAACGCATTCGGCGGGCGGTTGAGTTGGGAGAGCGCTTCTCCTACGCTGCCGAGGTGCTGGCTTTCTATCGCCAGATCCTCGAGTTTCAAAGCAAGATCTATCGCCAGATTTCTTTGCAGCCCTTGCCGGGGAACAAACCTGACGGCCCCTTGCGCGACCGAGTGGACGTCGATGTCGCTCTGCGGCATTTGCCGGCGTTGCTGTCTTTCGTCGAACGAAGCGGCCCATCGAAACTCGCCGAGCAGGCCCGACACATTGACGGATCGACCTTGGACTGGCAGCGGCAGCGGATGGAAGAGTTTCTCTCGCCGAACCAGGCAAGTGCGGAACGGCCGGACAACTTTTTCGCGCGAGTCTTGCTCCAGCCCTACGCTGAATATCTGGCCGAGGCCGAGCCGCCGCGACCTGCTGGGTCGGCTGGTTCGGTCTGCCCGACCTGCAAAGCGCGACCGCAAGCCGCGGTGCTTCGGCCCGAAGGCGACGGCGGCAAGCGCTTTCTGTTGTGTTCCCTTTGTCTGACAGAGTGGGAGTTCCGCCGGATTCTTTGTCCCATCTGCGGGGAAGAAAATTATCAGAAGCTTCCTCGCTATTCGGCCGAAGATATTGCCGCGGTGCGGGTGGAAGCCTGCGACACCTGCCACTATTACCTCAAGTCGGTCGATCTGACCGTCGACGGCCACGCCATTCCCCTGGTGGACGAGGTGGCAACCGTGCCTCTGGACCTGTGGGCACAGGAGCACGGTTACAAGAAGGCCGAACCCAACCTCATGGGGTTTTAGGAGGCGTTATGACACCTCATGAATGGCTTCGGTTTGAGGTTTGTATCAGGGCCCGGCTTCAGCCGGGCCGATAAGCTCCCTTTTTTACTCCGGGCTTTAGCCCCTGTCCTCAGCGGCGAAAGTCGTGCCCTTGAGACGCCGCTGCGGCACGACTGAAAAGTCGTGCCCTGATACAAGTCTGCTCTGCAGGTATTTATGAGATAAGACCGTTCTAGGCTCAGCCCCTCGCTTCACCGGCGCTGTCCTGCTACTCTGAGGACTCCAGCATGACTTCGCCGCCTAAGCCTTCCAGCCATCCCATACGTTCGCTGCTCAAGCAGTTGCCGGTTTATGCCGCGTTCAAGCAGCTTGGTCATCATCCCGATTACTGGTGGTGGAAGCTACGGGGCCAGCCGCGAAGGATTCCGCATCTGCTGAAGCAACGGACAGTCCTGGAATATGCGCAGGCGTTCGGGCTGACTACTCTGGTCGAGACCGGAACCTACTATGGAGAGATGGTCGCGGCCGTCGAGCGGCGCTTCCAGCGAATCTATTCCATCGAGCTTGATCCCCGGCTGGCAAACCTCGCCCGTAAGCGATTCCAAAATAACCCGCGGGTGGAAATCATTGAAGGCGACAGTCAGACGGCAGTGCCCCATGCTGCTGCAACGTCTCAACCAGAGATGTTTATGGTGGCTGGACGCGGGCTATTGTGGATGGGTGGGCCGAATCGGCAACAGCAACCGACTGAGCACCGAACTCACCGCGATTCTTGACGATCGCATTCCGGATCACGTGATCCTGATGGACGATGCCGACGGAGTAAATGGGCAGGGCGGTTCTCCCACACTGGAGGAGTTGGTCGCGTCCATCCACGCCAATTATCCTGACCGGCAGGTTGAAGTAGCCAGCAACATCATCCGCATTACTCCACGCCAGCAGAGCCCCATGAGGTCGTAAGAAGAGTGCTACCCGGCAACCAAGGTCGTTTGCTTGTGATCGCGTTGCCAGGCGTCAGGAAAAATCAAACGCAGATCCTATGGTCGAAGCATCCGCCGAACCGTTGCGCCAAGTCAAGCGCGCGCGAGAACTAGCGGATTTCACCCACAAAAAACTGGCGCCCCTTCCACTCCGGGGAGTGGGGTGGGCGCCAGTGAGGTTACAGTCTTCCAGTACCTTGCAGCTGGTTAGTGAATGGCAACCAGGTAGTTCGCGGAGGAAATACCGTTCACTACGATCTGCATGTTGTAGCCGCCGGTCGGGATGCCGGTCGGAATGTCTACGTGGGTGTAGGTCGGTCCCTGGTAGCCCACGGCCATGGTGCTGTGATCATGGGTACGGGCATAGTAGACCAGTCCCGTGCTGGTGCTGACGAAGCGGATAAGCGGATAGTTGGTGGCATCCTGGAAGTCGTCGCCGTAGGCGCCGTCTTGGGATACACCGTTGAACTTGGATCCGCTGACGGTGTACGTCTGACCCTTGTTAAACGTGGTCGCAGGCAACAGGGCGGTCGGGGTCCAGCCGGTGTACTGGCTGCCGGTAGAGGTGAACAGTTCGACATCGTTGCTGAAGTCGGTGAACAGAATCTGCCCGGTGGGCAGCATCAGCATGTGTCCGTAGTAGGAGGCGTCGCTGGGACCATTCGGCGGACCGGCAATCTCATTCAGGGTGCTGCCGTTCCACTCGAAGAACTCAGCGCCAATGCCAAAAACGCCCGGGCTGGCCATGACCAACACGTTGCCGTTGACTTCCAGCGCTCCCGGACCGTCGCCAATTCCGAGGTTACCCGGGAAATCAGGGCCGGCAACCCAGGAGTTGCTGCTGTAGGTGTAAACCGCGGTGTGGGCCGCACCCGCGCTGTTAGCTCCCGTGGCGTAGACCGTGCCGTTCGCCATCAGGATATCCGGACCTTCTTCATAGGAGCCGTGGGAATCCCACAGTTGCACCGGAGTGTTGCCCTGGCTGGTCCAGGTTCCGGAGTTGGGATCGTAAAGCTCGTAGTTCATGCCGTTCTGAACGAAATGAAACACGTAGGCATCAACGTCGAGCACTTTGCCGCCGGGCAGCAGGGTCAAGCCTTCTTCGTCATACACATCGAACTTGCCTGCACCGGTCGCGGTCCAGGTCAAGTTGGAAGCGTTCAACAGAGCAGTGTGAATGGGCGTGTCGCAGCAGGAGCCCAGCATCCAGGTTCCGTTGGTCAAAACGGTCGACGATGCGTCGCCGATCGAAGACCATCCGCTGGGAGGAGTGACGGCGGTCCAAGCATTGGCAACCGGATCATAGATCGATCCCAACTTGGTCCAGGCGTCGCTACCATTGTTGTATTCTCCGCCTTCAATAATGTAGCGGCCATCGGGCAGCACGGCCGAGGCAAAGTAGAGCGGACCGTAGTTGGACGCGGTGGAGGCCACCTGGGTCCAGGTTCCGGTAGCGTAATTTCCATTGGCATCTGGAGTCAGCGTCCACCAGTGCTGCCAGGTACCTTGGTTACCGCTTTCGTCGTGCACCAACACCCGGCCGTCGGTGAGCAGCGCCATCGCTCCGGCTCCGATGTTGGGAACGTTTTGTACAGGTGACCACTGGGACTGCGCGCTGGCCATACCCACTGCAACCAGAGCGACCAGTGCCATTCCGAGCATTCGCAAAAGCTTCATGATTCTCCTCAATTGTGTTGACATTTGTCTGAAGGAAGGTTTCGATGCAGACCGCCGGCATCCAGGGTTGCCGCAGTTGTACATCTCGACTCAGCAACAGCTTGGGAACTCTACTGCGGATTGCGAATGGAAGTCAATTATTAGTTTTAAGTACTACCGAGGCTAGTAATCAACCTTGGCGAGATCCCAATGCCGGATGAAATCCGCAACTGACAAAAAATAGGGCGGGTTGCGGTTTTCCTGGCTTCGAGAGGTACTCCGGCCACGCCGGCGTTGACAAAACTTTTACAAATTTCCCGACGAACCAGAGGCTTACCGTTTCGGGATAACTAAGTGCATCCCAGCGACCTGATGGCCGACGTCGCTTCTCCAATACAGTCCTGAAGCCGAGATCGTTCCTCTAAGTTCTAGCGAACTTCCGAGGGAGAATGATTGGAATTGACTACGCCGGGTCGGTTGAGCCAAGACGGCATCGACGCTGCTCTGGGCTCGGGCAAAGTCGCGCGAGTGACTCTGGGCCTGGGAAATAGCCGCCTGCGCCGCGTCCGGGTCGCCGGTTTGCTGCAGAGCTCGTGCCAGGAATAGGTAGCCGACGTCCGAAGGTTGAATCTTGACAGCCCGGGAATAAGCTTGAACCGCGCCGGAAGGATCGCCCGATAATTGGGTAACAATCCCCAGAGCCAGCCACACCTGGCCGTCGTTAGGATTGATTTCCAGCGCCTGCTGAAAGCTCTGGCGGGCCTGCCCGAACTCGCCCAACTGACGATAGACGGAACCCAGGCGGGCGAAAGTGGTCGAGCGCAGCCACAGATTTCGCTGCACAGCATCGTTAGTAAGAGCGATGGTTTGCTGATACTGCGCAATGGCATCCTGTAGCTTGCCGTTTTTCTGGTCGTAGGCGCCGATATACATATACGGCGACGGGTCCGAGGGATTCATCGCCCGGGCAGCTTGAAAGTGGGGCAGCGCCAGCTCGGCTTGTCCCTGGTCCATCAAGGTGGAACCCACAATGTTCTCCGCCAGAAAGTTACCGCGGGTGACCTCCAGGGTGTGCGACCACAGGGTGAGGTTGTCAGCCCAGAACCCGATCTGGCGATAGGTTATGCCAGCCAGAACGAGCAGTACCGCGACACTGCCCGCGCGCAACCAGACCGGAGAAAGATGCCGCTGTTCGGCAAAGTCTGCCACTGCCCAGGAAACCAGCAGGAACAATCCTACAAAGGAAAGATAGGCATAGCGATCGGCCATGGCCTGGCGATTGAGCTGGACCAGACCGATCATAGGAACTAGCGTTCCCAGAAACCAAAACCAACCGACCAGGAGGTAGCGCCGGCCACGCAGCGCAATCACTAAGCCGGAAATTGCCAGCAGCAACAGCAGCGCCCCCATGATCTGCCATGCGGGAAGGGAATTTCCGGGATGAGGATAAAACAGGGCAAGGTTAGCCGGCCAGAACGCCTTACCCAGATATCGAACGTAGGCCACTATGGCATTGCCTAAGCGAACGGCAAATGACAGGCGCTTGTCGATATCAATGTTGCCCACCACCAGCTGCGACTTCATGGTGATAACCGCGCTGGCCGCGGCCATGGCAAACAGTGGCAACTTTTCCACGATCAACGAGGTTAAACTTCTCGCCGGGAATATCGGGTTGGATTGCGGCTCCGAGGCAGCGTACATCCGGCGCAGCGGCCAGTAATCCCAAAGCAGCAGAACGAAGGGGAAGGTAATGACCTGGGGTTTGGCCATCAATCCCAAAGCGAAAAACGCTGCGACCACAAGGTAAGGCCCCACTCTCGGCTTGCGGGCGTACCAACCGTAGGCTGCCAGAGCGAGCAGGAAGAACACCATGCTGAGCAGATTCTTGCGCTCAGAAATCCAGGCTACCGACTCGACGTTGATAGGGTGCAGCGCAAACAACCCCGCCACCATGGCACTGCGGCCAACCAAGCCCGGTTGCTCGCTGCAACAACCAGAACAGCAGCACCACATTCAAGACGTGCAGCAACAGATTGATCTCATGCGGGCCGGCCGGATCGTCGGGGCCAAACATCTGCGCGTCCGCCGCATGCGAGATCCAGGCCAGCGGATGCCAGTCGGGCACATCCGGCGTTACCGCACCGAATGAGGTGAAGGCCCACTTGACCGTGTCCCAACTCAATCCGGCGAGTACGTGTTGGTTTGCGTAATAGTAGGGACCGTCGTCGAAGTTGGCGAAGGGGTGAGCATGGACCGGGTAATACACCGCCACCGTGGCGATCACCAGAAACAGCCCCAGCAGTAGCGCCCACCGGGTGGTCGAAAGCTGCTTAACCGCCGGTTTACGGGCAGGCCGGGCTGCGGATCGCGAGCGCGGCTTTGTAGCGGAAGACGACTTCACCAAGGAAGGCAGGTCCTTTGCAACCGGAGGTAGTGCCGATTATGTTCGCGGGAGCGTCAGCGATTTCGCGCTCGACTCCGACATGACCCGGATTATATCAACCTCGGACGCGCCCTACGGCGGACCAGTTGAGGCTCCACAGCTTTTCCAGCTTGAAGACAAGCACCATGGCATAGAATGTAGCGTTCTGGAAGCGCCGTAACAGGATTCCAAAGCACCTGGGGGAAGAACTTGTCAGGAGCGAATGTACCGGTTCTTAGGATTCGCGCTCACATGAGTCTGGAGCAGGCGATGGCCGAGGTGCGTCGCTATCTGGATGCGAAGCGAGCTGGAGACGGAACCGGATCGTACTTTGACGGGAACACGTCATCCCGCCAGTTTGCCTTGCTCGGCTCCGCGATCGGCCGCTTGTCGCAAGTCGCCGCGACGCAGGGAACGGTGGATCCGAACAGCAAGGCTGGGCCGCTCGGAGTTTACCTGAAGCGGCTGATCCGCAAAGCCATCGGCTGGTACTCCCGGCCGATTTATGAGTTCGACCGCACCGTGATTGAAGCCTTCGAGCAAACTCGTCTGGACATGCTGGGCTTGCAGCAGCAAATCCAGACCCTCGCCGCCGAGCGTCGCGGGCAGACAGAACAAACCGAGCTATTGCGCTCGGTCATCGAACTCCTGTTCGCCAATATTGCTAGCGTGCAATCGTTGCGGCAGGCAATCCGCAACGACGATCCCGCCTTTCAGCAGAGATTCGATGATTTGCTGACTAGCTTGGAAGGCCAGCTCGCCGACGCCAGAAACGAGCTTCTGGATCGGCTGCCAAACAGTCCTAACGCAAAACCACTGCGGAACACCGACCCGGGCGACACCATCTTGCCGGAAGGCCCGTAGGGTAGGCTTCGGGATGGGAACGTACCAGGGGAAGGGAATTGGCCGCGACAATGCCAGGGCGTTGAAAGGTATGCCGCTGACGCGTTGCATCGCGCCCGTTACCCCGGGCATAAACTACTAACCAGAACCTATCTCATAAAGCGTTTCGTATCAGGGCACGGCTTCAGGCGTGCCATAAGGGGTCAAATATAACCTGGGCTTCAGCCCCTGAGAGCAGGTCTTGCAGGCGCTAAACAGTTTGCTGAAAAACTCGGCCTAAGGCGATTTTGAAGGGGCGTAGCTTTAGCTACGCCGTAGCAAGTCCTTTATATTTGTCGTCCCTCACCGACTTTAGTCGGTGAGGGATCTGGTTTTCGGAGTTTTTCAGCAAACTGTAAAGCCCCGAGCTTTTTTCTGCGCCGCGTTCGGCCCGACTCAAGTCGGGCCCTGACACATCCCCAAAGCGATTTATGAGATGGCTTCCAAGAGAAATCCCTAGTTAGCGGCGCTATCGACCTGCTCCGGCACCTCGGCGGTGACCCAGGTTTTGTCCGGGTTATACGTCGTCATCGCTTTGGCGATGTCGGCCGTCTTGGGTCCCAGGTCCTTCTGGTAAACAATGCCGCTTTGATCGACCAGGAAGGTCATCACTCCGGAATTGCGATACTCTGCCGGATAAGCCACGAAGGCGAAGCCACCGGTCATCTTGCCGTCGACCAGATAGCTCTTGGCGCCGCCAATGGCGTTGGCGCCCTGCCCAGTCAAGATGCGGAAATAGTAACCGTGAAAGGGCTGCGGAGTGTCGTGTTTGCCGCCATAACCCTCCCCGGCCGCATAGGCCACCAGCGGGCCGATGGGGCTCTGCGGCTGGCCTTCCGCTACTTTCCAGTAGAGCCCGTTCTGCTTGCCTTCTTCGCTGATGAACCGCTGGGCATACTGCTGCACCGCGTCGCCATCGTGGGTTTGCTGGAAATACTCCTGCTGCCCATCGACCAGCGCATTGCACACCCGAATCGCGGCAATTTCATTTCGGCCGATGCGGCGGTACAGAATCTCATCCACTCCGGCCTTGGTGGCAAAATACCACTGCCCGGCAGCATTTTTCTTCACCGGGAAAGGGAAAGGCCAGTTGTCGGCCCCGAGGTAGAGAACCTGGTTGCCCCCAACCTCTTTTTCCCAGCGATTCATCTGCTCGAAACGCTTGAGGAAGGTGTCCGCATTGTTCTTGTCCTGCACGGCGTCGCCGGAGGTGATGATGCTGGAAGCGGATTGCCCCAGGACGGCCAGTATGGCCGGCTTGTCATCGGCTTTCACGGCTTCGTACAACGCCTTGCCGGCGTCCTGCGGAGAAGCAAACGTCTTCGCGCCCGGTTCCTGGGCAAGGGCTGCCGGCAGGCTCAACGCAACAACCATTGCAGCGATCAACCACGCACTCGATTTCATCACGATTTCTCTCCCGTCTCTGGCAGACATCCGCCAACTCGCATTCCGCCCCTGACGCCAATTCTTACAGGATGGTTCGAACCCTCCGGCGTGCAGCGCGATCATCTCCGCCGGCCCCCGCCTCCGCCGCGATTGCCGCCGCTGGCCGCACCCATGCTGGAGCGTCCCCGGTTGCTGTCGGCACGGGCGTTTCCTCCGGCGCTGTAATTGCCGAAAGCGCCGCTCTTAGCTCCGCTCGACTGTTGCCCATAGCCGCGATAGGCCGAGTTGGCCGGCTTGGCAGCGGTGTTCTGTTGCGGCCGGTTAGGTTGTTGGGGCCGGTTATTCTGTGCATTGCCGCGATTGGGGTTATTGACGTTGTTGTTGCCGCCGCGATTGCCATTGTTGTTGGCGTTGACATTGTTATTGCGATTGCCGTTGTTGGCATTCACGTTGTTGGTACGGTTGCCGCCATTGTTGACGTTTACGGTGTTGCCGCTGACATTCGTATTGCGATTGCCCGAGCGGTTGTAATTGTTGTTGCTGCCGTAGGGTGTGGGGCGACTCCAATTGCCGTTGTTGTAGCGATTCCCATTGGCGTAAACGTTGCTCCGCGAAACATACACGTTGCGGTTATAGACCACGGTTCCGCCGTGCCAGTTGCTGTTCCAGTTGTTCCATCCCCAGCCGCAGCACCCGCCGCTCATCGCCGCACCCACCGCCATGCCGACGCCGAAGGAAATCAGCCCGGTGGCCACCAGGGCGCCGGTGCTGTAGCCTGGCGGATAGTACGGCGTGCCGTATACCACCGTCGGGTTGTAGGTGGGTACGTAAACCACTTGCGGATTGGCGGGCTGGATCACAATGGTCTGCGGACTCTGCTGCACCACCGTCATCTGCGACGTGGAGTTCAAGTTTCCCGCAGCTTTGGCCTGGGCACGCAATCTTTGCACCGCAGCCATCACGTCGGCCTGCTGGTTATAAAAAGCGTCGCCCAGCGACGATGTCCACGACAGGTTATTCGCCATGTTATCCAGCACGGACGGGAACTGGGTGAGCGCTTGCACGCTCGGGTCCCAGGGCTGCTGATTGACCGCCTCGGCCAGAGCGGTGCCTTGCAGGTTGTTATGGTCTTTGAGCCACTGATCGGCTTCCACCACCTCATTGGGATAGGTTGACGCGGCCAGCACCTGGGCAACCAGAGCGTCGGGATAAAGCGCGATGGGGGCCACCAGAGAGTCGATCTGGCTGGCAGGAATTGGGGCCGGCGTCGCATCCTGGGGTGGAGTGGCATAGGCCGGTGAGGTCACGATTACCATTCCCCAGGCCAGGACAAACGCCAGAATCTGCTTCAGGCGGACCATGATGTGTTGCTCCTATCTATGGCCCCGGAGGTAAAGCCCGAGCCATGGCGGATCTGCATTCTCTACGCGTGGTTGAACCGCTAACCGAACCGATTGATGTGCAACTTCCACGCCGTTTCTACTGCCCGAAACCGGTTACAAAGACGATGGGAAAGCTTCGATGGGGCGAGCGTGCCGGTGCTCAGGCAGTGCACATCCTACCATGTGGGACATTGGCCTACCCGTATCCGGCTGGGCTGTGACGTGACCCTTCATTGTAGTGACTTCCAGCCTGTTTATGGAAGCAATATGTGAGTTGCGGTCCGGCAGAATCTCGCGCCTGGAATATCTTCCCGCTCGCTGCCAACCGGGTAGAGCAAGCCTGCAGGCTGGCGAGGCCGGCCTCAAAATGCCAAGCTGGAGCCGTCACCATCTCCTGCGATACCAGGAACGATAATCGCCGAAATACTGCAACTCCCGACGGCGCGAGGCTCCGGCGTCCCAGGTGAAGGCTCCCTTGCGCAATGTCATCTGCAACTCACCACTGCCGCCGGGGACAAGGCTCAGAATGTCGAATCGGCAAGACGGCGGCCGAGCCCCGCGCAGGCGCCGCAGGTAGCGCCGCGCGACCGAGACAATATGCCGCTGCTTGGCCTGGGTCACGGCGGTGGACGGCGGCGCGAAGCTGGCGTCGGTTCGGGTCTTCACTTCGATGAAACATAGAACGTCCTGATCCCAGCCGACCAGGTCGATCTCCCCGCGATTGTGCGGAACCCGGAAGTTGTTGGCCACGAACCGGTAGCCCAGACTCTGCAGATAGAAGAACGCTTCGGTTTCGCCGCGCCGGCCCAAGGCCAGATGCTGCGCTCTGCGGGAACGGACTTTCCCGCCGAACCTGCCCAACGTGCGGACGACGAATTGGGTAAACCATGCCATAACGGCGAACCCGATCGATGCCGCCACTCTAGTCGATCCTCAACGTATTGCATGTGATGGAGATCACGCGAGGGCGTGGAGTCCATGCTGCCCTCGGTTCATCGTAGCCCCCTCATATTTGTCATCCCGACCTAGGCCTTCAGGCCGAGCGGAGGGACCTGCGGTTCCCCGCGTGAGGCTCGGCCGCCGAATCCTGGAATCAAGGCTGACCAAGCACGTGTCGAAGACTCCGCTCCCGATTGCATAGAATGTTGCCGTGACCGACTCGCCGAAGAAAGAAACGGACATCCTCAAGCTGCTACCTGCGCCCAAGCGGCCGCCCAAGCTCACCGCGCGTCGCATCGGGATTCACACTTCTACCGCCGGAGGTCCGGCACTAGCGGCGGAGCGCGCCTATCGCCTGGGCTGCAACACGTTTCAGATTTTCTCCTCCAGCCCGCGCCAGTGGAAGCCATACGATCTGCCGCGCTCGCAGTGCGAAGAAATGGCTCGTCTGCGCAAGCTGTACGGTCTGCATCCGCTGGTCATTCACGCTAACTATCTGGTGAACGTAGCCGGCGGCAACGCTGAGTTTCACGCCAAATCGATTGCGGCATTTCGCGGGGAAGTGGAACGTGCTCTGGCTCTCGGCGCCGATTTCCTGGTGCTGCACCCCGGATCGTTTCGCGGCAGCAGCCGGGAAGACGGCCTGCAACGGGCGGCCCTGGCCATCGAGCAGAGTGCGGACGGTCTGGATCTCGCGGGCGGGAAGTTGCGCATCCTCATCGAAAATACGGCGGGCTCGGAATTCTCTCTCGGCGGCAACTTCGAACAGGTCGCCGAGCTGCTGTATCTGCTGGCGAAGTTCGTGCCTTCGGGCGCTTGCATCGATACCTGTCACACCCATGTCTCGGGTTATGACCTGGTGAGCGACGAAGGATTCACCGACACCATCGATCAGCTCGACCGCACGGTTGGCTTGAAGAACGTCTACGTCTGGCATTGCAATGATGCCAAGGCCGAACGGGGCTCCAAGCTCGACCGCCATCAGCACATCGGGAAGGGAAGCATCGGATTGAAACCGTTTCGCCGATTGTTGAACGATGCGCGAATGGCGCATGCGGCCTTCATCGCGGAAACGCCCATCGACGAACCGCTGGATGACCTGGCGAATGTGAATGCGCTGAAGAAGCTGGTGGCAAAGGCCGCGGAGAAATGAAGAGCGTTGGCTGGCTCGGGTGGCTAGTTTTCGCAGCACGGACGCAATTTCTGACCGAAGTGACGGCATTTCCAGGCAAGTAGAAAGCGCGTTTCACATGACCCGAGCTATGTGATAACGCGGCTCGTGGACCGTTGCCGGCGGGCGTATCCTGAAACTTCCGGAACGAAAAGATGCGGACGACGGGCATCTGCCTTTCATTCAAGTCTAAGACTCGGGTGTTCGTTAGCGCCATGAACCGATCGAGTATCCGGGGGGCAGTGCAATGAGGAAGAAACACGGTTTTTATCTTGTAGTTGGTCTGATCGTTGTATGTTCGCTAACAAATTGTGGAGGGAGTTCGTCGAATACGCCCGCGCTTTTATCGATTCAGTTATCGCCTGCGGCGCCGAGTTTAGTGGTTAACTCTTCCATTCTTATCAGTGCGCAAACCACGCCTCCCCTTCCCAAGTACACCGGCACATTTACGTGGAGCATTCCAAGCCAACCCAACTGCACAGAAGTCGTGGTAAATCCGCAAGAAGCCCCACCGCTGGCTGGCTGTCCGACCGGCTGGCTGGCCTGGGAGCCACCGCTGACTGGCTATACGCCAACTGGCGTCTACTATTACTCTCCCGCGACTGCGGGAAGTTACCAGGTCAATGTACAGGGACAAATTACCGACCAGTCGATAAACCCGACGGTGGAGTATCAGGGAAGCGCCAGCGCAACCGTCACGGTGACCGCGCAGTAGTTGCCCGTCGCGGATCGTCACTCAACTTTCAGCACTCCAGACTCGACCACCCATCTTTGCACCAAAAGCCAGCAACCAACGTTGTAAAATCAACGTTTATCTCATCAGCATCAAAAGAAACCTATGGCCGACTCCAAAACTCAAGAGCCGAACGCAGAAATTCAAACCGACGCCGCCGCTCCCTCCGACCGTTACGATCCGCAAGCCATCGAGCAGAAATGGTTCGAGCGCTGGGCCCGGAATCCTGATCTCTATCGTTCCGAGCCACCGAGCAGCAGGCGCAAGAAGTACTACGTCCTGGAAATGCTGCCCTACCCTTCCGGCGCGCTGCACATGGGACACGTGCGCAACTACTCCATCGGCGACGCGCTGGCGCGCTACATGTGGATGCAGGGCTACAACGTGCTGCACCCCATGGGATGGGACTCGTTTGGACTGCCGGCCGAGAATGCGGCCATCCAGAACCAGACTCCGCCCCGGCAGTGGACGCTGGGCAACATTGCCAAGATGAAGGCCCAGATGAATCGCCTGGGCTTCGGCTACGACTGGTCGAAGGAAGTCACCACCTGCCTGCCCGAGTATTACCGCTGGAACCAGTGGTTCTTCCTGAAGTTTTTCGAGCGCGGCCTGGCTTATCGCAAGAAGAGCAAGGTGAACTGGTGTCCCAAGTGCGCCACCGTGCTGGCCAACGAGCAGGTGTTGGCTAACGGCTGCTGCTGGCGGCACGAAGACACGCTGGTGGAGCAGCGCGAGCTGGAACAGTGGTTTCTGCGCATCACCAACTACGCCGACGAACTGTTGCAGGATTTGGAAACTTTGGATGGCTGGCCCGAAAAAGTGCGCACTATGCAGCGCAACTGGATTGGACGCAGTGAAGGCGCGCTGGTCGACTTCAAACTCGACGGCGCAGCCCGACCGGGCAGAGACAATATCTCCGTCTTCACCACCCGCATTGACACCATCTACGGCGCGACCTCGCTACAGTTGGCGCCCGAGCATCCGGTGGTGACCGAGCTGGTCGCCAACGACCCCGCGCTGCTGGCCAAGGTCGAAGACATGATGAACGAGCAGCGCAAGGCCAAAGAAGCCGGCGACATTGGGGCCATCGAAAAGCATGGTTTCTTTACCGAGCGCTATGCCCTGAATCCGTTTAACAACGAACGCGTGCCGATCTGGGTGGCCAACTATGTGCTGCTGGACTACGGCACCGGCGCCATCATGTCCGTGCCGGCACACGACGAGCGCGACTATGAATTCGCCAGGAAATATGACCTCGACATTAAGATCGTCATCTTGCCGCGGCGCGAGGGAGACGCGCCCGATGGCGAGCCCAATGAGCCGGTGCTGCCCTTCGTCGAGACCAACAGCCTGCTCATCAACTCCGGCGACTACAGCGGAATGCCCAGCCAGGATGCGATCGCCAAGATGTCCGACTATGCGGAAGAGCACGGCTTTGGCAAAGCGACGGTCACCTATCGTCTGAAGGACTGGGGCATCAGCCGGCAACGCTACTGGGGCACGCCCATCCCCATGATCTATTGCGAGGCCTGCGGCATCGTTCCGGTGCCGGAGAAAGATCTGCCGGTACTGCTGCCGGAGAATGTCGAGATCACGCTGGCCGGGGGATCGCCCCTGGGCCAGGTGCCGGAGTTCGTCAACGTCAACTGTCCCCAGTGCGGCGCCCCGGGCCGGCGCGAGACCGACACCATGGACACCTTCGTCGATTCGTCCTGGTACTTCTATCGCTATACCGATCCTACGTTGTCGGACAAGCCCCTGGACCCAGACACTGTGGGATATTGGTTTCCCATTGACCAGTATATCGGCGGCGTGGAGCACGCCATCCTGCACCTGATCTATTCGCGTTTCTGGACCAAGGCCATGCGCGACCTGGGAGTCGTGCGCAACTCCGAGCCGGCGCAACGGCTGTTTACCCAGGGTATGGTGATCAAGGGCGGCGCCAAGATGTCGAAGAGCCTGGGCAACGTGGTCTCGCCCGACGACATGGTGGCCCGCTACGGGGCGGATTCTACCCGCATGTACACGCTGTTTGCCGCTCCGCCGGATCGCGATCTGGATTGGCAGGATGACGGGGTCAAGGGCATCAGCGGATTTCTGTCGCGGGTGTACCGATTTGTCGCACGGAATGCCAAACCCGATCATCCGGATTGGAACGCCAAGGCAAGTGGAGATCTGTCGCCCGCGGCGCGCAAGATGCAGCGGCGGCTGCACCAGACCATCCAGCGCATCACCGAAGATTTCGGTGGACGCTGGCATTTCAATACCTCGATTTCGGCGCTGATGACATTGGTCAACGAGCTGTATGCCTACCAAGACAGCGTGCAGCATGGGCAGCCGGCGGCTCCGTTGTCGCTGATAGCCGATGTACAACGCAGGCTGGTGCTGATGCTGGCGCCGTTCGCGCCCTATCTCGCCCATGAGCTGTGGGAGATGCTGGGCGAGACTTGCGATCTGCTGCGCGCTCCCTGGCCGCAGTACGATCCGGCGCTGGCGAAAGAAGAGCAAGTCGAGATCGGCATCCAGGTGAACGGCAAGATCCGCAGCCGCATCGTGGTTTCCGCCGATGCAACCGACGATCAGGTGCGCGAACTGGCCCTGGCCGACGAAAAGGTTAAAGCCGCGATTGCCGGTAAGGAGATCGTGAAGGTGCTGGTGGTGAAGGGAAGATTGGTGAATATCGCGGTCAAGTAGGAAGGGATGGGAAGCCACGCAGAGATTACAATGGCTCTAGGATGGCAGCCTTGTCTACGGCGCTCGTTTTTAGCGCTTCGCACTCCTCTAGCGAAACGCAACCTGGGTTCTCGCACAAATTGGCTCTATTGACTTCCTCTTAGTACAAAGGAGTCTGCCTGAAGTTGTCGGCGATAAGTCTTGCGAGCCGAGAAACCAGTCCCGCCCGGCGGGACGAAAGAACTTAGCCCAGCGCTTCAGCGCTGGGTCAGCGTCTCATCAAGGTTGAGTCCCGTAGGGACGGCAGAGAAAACATAGCGTAGGCAAAAGGCCTGCCGTGCCTACGGCACTCGGGATCCTATGCCCGCCTACCCAGCGCTGAAGCGCTGGGCTAAGCTCTTCCGCGCCTTCGGCGCTCGGTCTCCTCCCAATAGCTGCTGCTCCCCGAAGCGCAGTCCGGGAGATGTTCACCGCGGGAATTGCCAGTACGACCGGACCCTCACTCATGCAACTGCTCGATCGACTCTGTGGGGGCAAACTCTTGCGCAAAGCGTAGGAATAGGAATTTCCGGCGGTGACATGCACAGCGATACGGCAAGGCCTTAATTAGGGGCTGTAGCCGTTCTCTCATCGTGCCCCGGCGTGCTGCACAGCCACATCCGCCGCCAGCTCCGGTGGCAATCCGTTCTGCACCCAATTCAGCAGAGCGTCTTTCCCATTCTGTTGAGCGAGTTGCGCGACGCGCGCCCGCGCTCCGGCGTAGGCCCGTCGCAATTCGTCTTCGCTTTGCGGTGCGCGCAAAGCTTTTTCCAGGCTGGCCAGATCCTCGAATCCGGACGCAGAAGCCGCCGTCCCCCCCGGCCCGGTGAGATACAGAACTAATCCCTCGCGGAACCATTGCGGCGTGCCCGGACGCGCATACGACTCGATCAGCATGTGCAGCAACTCATGATGCAGCGTGCTATTGAGCGTGCCCGCGTCGCGCAGCACATCGGCGGGCTGCATCTGGATGGTGCGGCCGCGGGTGGAGGCCGCTACCCACCCCGGCTCGCCGGTTGAGTTGCGGAAAGCTGCAACTGTGTCGTAGATCTTCAAGCGCGGCGTACTCCGATACACCAGCCCGGTGCTCTCTTCCGACTCATGCAGGAAGCGGGTGGCCAGCGGCAGCAGCGAGCGGTCGCGATCGGGATGCGTGGTCAGCAGCTCGATGTCTTCGTTGGCCAACTGTTGCCAGGGAATCCCCTGCGCGGCCACGCCCAGCCGGGTGCCGGGATAGTAGAAGTTCAGGATCTCGCGATAGGAATGACCTTCCTCGCCCATCACCTCGGCGCCCACCTGGCAAAGGCCGACGCCGTGTCCGGAGCCGCGGCCGTGAAACACGATGCGGTCGCCGTGATCGCTCATGTCGTACAGATTGCTCTTCAGGCGGTCCCACCCGATATGGCGGCCCACCGCGGAACGAAACACCAGCCCGGACACCGTCACGCTGCCGCTGCCCACCACCCGCACAAATTCCACGCGCCCGCTGGGAGTGCGGTGCAAGACCGAAGCCGTGCGCAGCTTGCCGGGAATGGCGATGCCGTCAGCCGCCAGCGCTTGCTGCAATTCGCGCTTGGAAACTTCGCTGCGCCACTGCGTGCCGCCGTTGCGAACGCAGTAGCGGTCGGAGTGTTGTATGAGATAAGGCGCGCGCGCTTCGTCATTGCCCAGGATGTAATGGCCGTCCTCGGTGGTGCCGCCGCAATTGGCGAAATAGTAGGTCGCAGCCGGCTCACCGTCGTACCACAGCACCTCGCCCGCAGTAGAGTCGGCAATGCGGCGCAGATGTGCGTCGATGCCCGCCAGGCGCAGATCCTGGCAGTGCGTGGTATCGCAGAACTCGAAGCCCTCCATGGCGTGGCGGCTTCCAAAATGAATCGCGAAAGTGCGGGCGGCTACGGCCATCGCCTTCAGCGCTTCGTCGGATTTAAAGCTGCCCGTTTCCCCAGCCAGCACGCCGGCAACGTATTCCTCCATCGGCATCAGCGCGGTGACCAGGAGATGGCCATCGTCGGCCCGCAGCTCAATAGGGAAGTCGGCGTGGATAGGCGGCTGGCCATCCGCGTTCATCTGATACGCGCCGCTGATGCGCAGCTCGGTAGCCGCTGACTTGTCGCTGTCGATCTGCAGCGACGAACCGGAGGCGTGCACGGCGAGCGAGCTGATCGCGCCGTCTTTGCAGCTCGCACATTTGCGCAGCTGGGCCTGACCGCCATCGGCGCGGAGGCGAAGTTCGTGCGGCGGATGCAGATACCACAAGCGCACCCGCACGGTTTGCGGAAAGCCGCTGGGCGAAGCCGGCTTGGCGGTAGAGGAATTGTCAGATCCGGGCGCGGCGCCGCCTGCAATGAATGACGCCAGAAGGCACGCCAGAGCCGCCAGCAATCGCCTCATGGACGTGCTCCGGCGGAGTGTTGCGCGACTTTCGGCGCGACCTGCCGAGCATTGGCAAACGCTGCAAAGATCTCGCGCGCGACACTGGCGGCGTCGGCTCCGCCATGCCCTTTTTCCAGAAACACCAGCAGTACGATCTGCGGATTTTCCGCGGGAGCGTATCCAGCGAACCAGGCGTGAGTCCAGGGACCTTCATCGGCGGGAGCGGTGCCGGTCTTGCCGGCGACCTTCATGTCCGCGGCCGGCTGGGCCGCGCGCCCCATGCCATAGCTTACCGATTGCCGCAGGCCATCGAAGAGCGGAGCCAGCTTCTCGTCGTGGTGGGTCTGCAACAGCGCGACATTGCGGTAGGCGTGCAGCAACTCCAGAGGCGTCACCTCAATCCCCCACTCGCCAATCGCCTGCAGCTGCAATTGTTCTTGCGAGCCGGCAAGCGCGACGCTGCCCGCAACTTCGTCCGACGCCAATGCGGTGGTCGAGCTGAAACCGTCGTGCACCAAGCTGTCGCGTAACTGCGCCGGCGTGAGCCGGGTGGCGACGCTGGTGAAATACGAATTGCACGAGTAGGCCAGCGCGGCCGCGGGATCCAGCGGCTGAGCCGTTGCCGGATGGGTGCAGTCGAGCCGGTGGCCGCCGATCGAAACCCGGCGCTGGCATACCAGGGAAGTCTGCTCGTCGACTTTGCCCGCCTGCAGCAGGGCCAGCAAGGTGAAAGGCTTGAGGCTCGATCCGGGATGAGCCAGGCGACGGGCACCCACATCGAGACGATAAGCGGCCAGCACCCGTCCGGAATGAACATCCAGGACTACGGCCGCGCCCCGACGGCCGGCCATCGCTTGGGTAACCGCAGGCTGCAACTTCGAATCCGCTGGCTGTGCGGTTGACCGACTCTGCGCGGCGAGACACGCGAGCGTCAAAACCAGACAACGGCCGGCCAGATCCAAGCGATGCATGGCTCGATTGTAATGGTGGGTCGCAAGCGAAAGGCACTGTCGGCAGAGAAGAATCCGGATTGCCACCCCGGCCAGCAGCTGCCCTCCCGAACGTGGCTTAATTGTTCGGCCGCTGCTTCTCGGGATTACAATTGTTAGTAGTACTTTCTCTCTGCTATGGGGAGGTCACCATGGAATTACGGCTGACCGACAGGGAAGTAGAGCTCCTCGTGGGGCTCCTAAAAGAACAGCAAAAACACCTTCTGCACCAGATCGCCAAGGCCGATCACTACGAGTTCAAGGCCGGGTTGCGCGATCAGTGCAATGTGTTGGAGGGCATCCTGGACAAGCTGAAAATGCCGGTGTCCTCGGCGGCGTAAGCCGATTGCGGCTCGAACGATGATTCACACACTCGGGCCTAGGGAATTTCTTGTCTTGGACGACCGGATTTCGCGCCGTCGCCCCTTAGTTTCCTCTTAACCCGGCCATCACGGTATCAGCACGATTTTTCCGTGCGCGCCGGAGTGCTGCATGATCTCCTCATGCGCGCGCGCAGCTTCGGCCAGCGGAATCTTCTGCCCGATCACCGGACGCAACGTGCCGTTCTCCAGCCCGGCAACCAGGGCGGCGTGCATGGCGCGATACTCCTGCTCCGAAGCATTCATGAGGGTCACGCCCCGAATGTCGGCTTCGCGCGACATGGCGTCGCGGGGATTGATCTCGATGGTGCCGCGATTGCCGATCACGGCTACCCGGCCTTTCTTCGCCAGCACAGTCAGATCTTTCGCCAGATTCTTGTTGGCCAGCAACTCAATGATGACGTCGACGCCGCGGCCGTCGGTCAGCTTCACCAGATCGTCAAGGTAGCCCTCGGTGGCATGATTGAGCACATGATGCGCGCCCTGTTCCTTGACCAGCTTCATTCCTTCGTCGCTGCCCGCGGTGCCGATCACGGTCATGCCGGCGGCACGCGCCAGTTGCACCGCTGCCGTTCCTACGCCTCCGCTGGCGCCGTGAACCAGCACGATTTCGGCCGGCTTGGCCTCGGCGCGTACCAGCAAGCCGCGATAGGCCGTGGCATAGGCCACGCCCATGGCCGCGCCTTGTTCGAAGCTCACGTTGCCGGGCAGCGGATGCACCTGAGCTTCGCCGCACAACACCTGTTCGGCGTAGGTGCCGCTGTTGGGGATAGTGATGTACACACGGTCGCCCACCTGCACCCGCTTGACGCCGGCGCCGATGGCCAACACCGTTCCGCCGGCATCGCTTCCCGGCGTGTAGGGCAGATTGGGTTTGGAGGCGTAGGTGCCGGTGCGAATGTAAGCGTCCACCGGATTGACGCCGGCAGCATGGACGCGAATCACTACCTGCCCCGGACCGGGCTGGGGATCGGGCACCGCTTCCAGCTTCATCACTTCCGGACCGCCGAACTCATGTACGCGGATGGCTTTCACGTTGTCCTCCTGCAGGAAAAACGTAGCAGATTTTATATCGGAGGGGTGTGACAAGCGGGAGGTTCGTGCTGCGGCTTGACCTGGCCTGATGCAGCCGCCGCTCGAGGCGCTGTTTCAGAAGCGAGCCCCTGTGCTGCCCGGTTATTAGAGAAAAGCGGGGTTCCAGCGCGGCGGGCAGGCACGGTCGGTTGAAACCCCAACCCAATCAGGCGGCGGGCTTCATCTGGATTGGCTGCTTGACTTCCGTCGCGCGGCGGGTGACACCGGATGACGCGCCCCCCATCGCCGCCAGCCAACCCAGGAATAAAGCAATGAACTCCGCCCATTGCATTCCCGGGGTTAAGGTCATCGCATAGCCACTCCGCAGCGCGGTTCCAGCCATCAGGAATGCGTTTACTAACGATGCCAGCACAATTACGCTTACCACGGACAGACCAAACATGATCATTCCGTGGATAAGCCCGTCGTGTCTATTGGAAACGTCCGCCAGGCGGCCTGTTTCGACCCCGGCGACATACATGGCGACGACCGTCAGGACGATGGTCCAGATGGCCATTCCTATCGACATGCCGTAGGCAGAGGTTGCGGCATGCGCCGTGGCCGTGCCCGGAAACAGGGCGACCGCCAAGGCCTCAAAGACACACCAGATAGCCGCGAAAGTGAAAACACCCGCCCAGATCGCGCCCCAGTTGGTGCGCAAGCCTGTCGTGTAGACAGGGAGCGGATTCTGCATGCGAAACGCTGTGTCAGACATAATCACTCCTCCTATTTTTTCCGATTTCTACTAAGAGCGATGCGGAAATATCGTCTTACGATGTATGGCTACGGCGGCGCCGATGGGGGATTCAGCAAGAAAACTAAGGCCGGCCATCCACCGGCGGTAGGAGGGCACAGCAGGCCTTGCCCCTAAACGCCAGGCTACGGAACCTTAGAAGCAGCCCCCCCGCAAACTGGCCGGGTATGGGCGGGGATTCGGTCCAGCTGGGGCTTTCCAGTAGTTTGCCTACGATCCCGGCTGGATGTCGGTCGCCTTGTCGTCGGTGAAAGTCACCCGCAGCGGATGTCCGTTGTTGGGGAAATCCACGATCCGCGGATTGGATGCTCCGGTTCCTTCCGGACTGCCCACCCCGATGGCGAACCAGGCCTGCAGTTCATTCATGCCGGGTTTGACCTGGTGATTGTCGATGGCCTTCCAAACCTCGGCCGGCCAGTGCTTGTACAGCTGGTGCGGGTCCTGGATGAACAGCATGTCGTCGGAATAGATTTTGTAATCGCCGTTGTCGTCGATGCCGACGGGAAACGCATAACGCTTGCCATCCTTATCGAACACCGCCATCACCTGCTTCTCGGTGGCCGAGCCGGGGGTGCGGTCCAGCACCACATCCTTGATGTCGAGTTTCTCGATCGGCCCCAGCGTCCCGACGGCATGCTTGAAGTCGCTGTGGCCGTTATAGGGATAATAGGCATAACGATATCCCTCGCGCACCCACACCGGCTGCTGGGTCAGTTCCTGGGCGTCCTTCAGATCCTGAGGATGCAGCTTCTTCGGGGTGACGTAGTAGTCCGGATTGAGCGCGACCTCAGGCCGCTTGGCCACCACCAGCCCAGTGCGACGCTCGCGCAGGGTAAGATAAAAGTTGATGCCCGCCGCGACGATGGCGACGAGCAAAACGATCTGCAGGATTCTGCTGGTTCTCGACATAGCTGGACAGGATATTGGATGAAAATGGCGGGATCGTGGATTACTGGTGTAATGGCGATTTGTCGCCAGCTATCCCGCGCCATCGTCTGGCGCGAAGCGACGGATAGGGCTAGCTGAGTGCGAAGGATTGTGCCTGGCATCCAAAGCAAAGTACAATCTTCCGTCCTGTTCGAAGACAAAGCAATGACACAACCGCAAATCGCCCTGTCCGCCTTAGCCACCTTCCGGAGCAAGTTTGCAGGAACCGTTCTTCAACCTGGCGATCCGGAGTACGACAATGTCCGCGCGCTGTTTAACGGCATGGTGGACAAACACCCTGCCGTGATCGCGAGGCCTTGCAAAGACGCCGATATGGTCGTCGCCATCGCCTTTGCGCGGGAGCACCGCCTGGAGATCGCCGTTCGGGGTGGAGGTCACAACGTTGGCGGACGCGCCAGCGTCGAAGGCGGGATGATGATCGATCTCTCCCTCATGAAGGCGGTGTCGGTGAATCCCGCGGCGAGGCGTGCCGTTGCCCAAGGCGGCGTCACCTGGGGCGAGTTCAACGGCGCAACGCAGAAGCACGGCCTTGCGACCACCGGGGGAGTCATCTCAACGACAGGCATCGCCGGACTGACACTCGGCGGCGGGTTCGGCTATCTGGCAGGAAAGCATGGGTTGGCGGTCGATAATCTGGTGGCCGCTACCGTGGTTACCGCGGACGGGCGGGTGGTACGCGCCAGCGAGGACGAGAATCCCGATCTCTTCTGGGCTTTGCGTGGCGGAAGCGGCAACTTCGGCGTTGTCTCCTCCTTCGAGTACCGGCTGCATCCGGTGGGGCCGACAATTATGGCAGGTGCGGTTGCGTGGCCATTCTCACGAGCCCAAGAAGTGTTGCGCTTCTTCCGCGAGTTCGCCGAGTCGACTCCGGACGAAGTCATCTCCATGTCGGCAGTTGGACATGCGCCGGATGGTTCCGGAGTCAAGGTGGTCATCATCGGGGCTTCGCACTGCGGCACCATCGCCGATGGCGAAAGAGTTCTGCGCCCCATTAAGGAATTAGGATCGCCGCTCTTCGATTCCATTCAGCCGACGAGCTACTGTGACCTGAACACCATGTTCGACGCCACCTACCCGAAAGGCATGCTGTATTACTGGAAATCGAGTTTCCTGAACGCCCTGAGCGACGACTCGATCGACAAGATGATCGATGCAGTTGAGCGGTGTCCGTCGAAATATACCGGTATCCTCGTGGAGCACTGGCATGGCGCCCTGGCTCGCGTGCCGCAGCACCAGACAGCCTTCCCGCACCGTCGCGAAGGCTTCAACCTGGGGCTAATTTCTCAGTGGAAGGATCCGGCTGAGAATGAAGCGAATGTAGCCTGGACACGTGAGGTATTTACCGAACTGGAGCCGTTCTGCTCAAAAGCCCGCTACGTGAACTATCTTGATCAGGACGATGGTGCCGACCTGTCCGGCCCCTACGGCGCAAACTATGCCAGGCTGGCGCAAGTCAAGGCCAAATGGGACCCCGGAAATGTTTTTCATATCAACCAGAATATTCAGCCGACAAATTGATGTATCCGCGTCTGCCCGATGACTGGTCGAATGTATGGTTCGCCACCTGAGTGGAATCGCGGTGGCGCGCAGCAAGACAGCTGCGAAATATGTAACTAGCTAGATCAGGCCATATCGCAAGTTACCCCGAAACGGCGCACCCGGCTTCGTAACTTGCGATATGGAGGTTTCACGCCCATTGAGCAGCGCGAAGAGTGCCCAGGGACGCTCGGCTACGGCGTGACCTCCCAAATCGTGCCTCGCTCGTTCGCGCCTGCTGCAACACACGTCCCGTAGAGATTGCCGGCTGAATCGACGGCTACGATCCCGCTTGGGAATGCGCCATCATCACCCCCGGTGAACTCATAAAGTTGGGTGAAGGTCCACGAACCGTTAACCAGCGACAGTTTGAATACCATGCCGTAGTGGTCGGGGTTAATGCCCGGAGTGCCCGGAGTTGTTCCGTAGATATTTCCAGCCGCGTCCATGGTTAAATTATTGATTGGTCCGATGCCGGGAAATATGTACAGCACCGTTTCCCTCCAGGTGCCATCGGCTTGCGGCGACAGTTGAAAGACGGTAGCTGGTGCCCCCGCGCCGTACGTCGATGCCGTAGGCATTTCCGGCGGCATCGAAGACCAGGCCGCCAAGCGGAAACGCGCCATCGTTGCCGCCTTGAAAGCTGTAGATCGTTTGCTCATTCCAGCCCTGTCCGGAGGGGGTTAGCTCAAACACCTGGCCGAACGACCCTGCCACGGAGAGCGTTCCGAAAAGATTTCCAGCCGAGTTGAAAGCCAGTCCGGAGACGGTGTTTTCGGGGGAACCATTGCTCGTAAAGTTGGCGATAATGTGTTCCCGCCATCCATTCTGAGTCTTGACCATCTGATAGGCCGTGCCTTGGCCATGGAGACCGCCAAGATTGGTAGTGCCGTAAATATTACCGGTGGAATCGAATATCAGAGGACCGGAGCCCGGGTTGTAGCCGTCGTCGACAGCATCCAACGCCCCAAACCAGTAGATGTGAGTCTCATTCCAGAGACAAGCCGTGCCCCGGCAAGGGTCTGGCGGAGGCTGCACGCTGTAGACGGTACCGCAGGGCCCCAGCTCGTAATAACAAAACGGCAGTTCGCCGCCTTGAAGAGTAGTGCCGTACAGTGCGCCGTCCGGGCCAAACACGACGGGAGCGGAGGGGCTAATACCATCATCAGGCGGGTGAAAGTTGTAGAGAGGCTGGAAAATCCAACCCGAACTTTCGTGTTTGAGCTCAAAAACGCCGCCGTCGGTGGGGCCGCCTTCCGTTACTCCGTATAAGTTGCCCGCCCGGTCAAAGGTCAGCCCGGAGGGGTTCCCGCCACCAGGTGTGTCAGTCAGCGCGTACAAAACATGCAGGCTCTGTGCCTGCATCGATGGCGTTGCCATAACTGCCAGCGCGCACAGCAGCCCTAGCCCGAAAGCCAACCATCGAATGTTGCCCCACACAGCTACCCTCGAAGTCCCCGGCCGATCCGTCATGATGCTCTCCTTTGCCAATGCGAGCGTTCGCGATTCGCCGTTTTTTAGGCGGGAATACTTTACACCCGAATCGTGGGCGCACGATCTGGAAAAGGGATAGGTGGCGATCGGGCCATTCCATAAGCCAACCGGCGACATCGCCTCAGTTGGGATTTCCCGCGCCACGTTCGAAAACCGGTTTCCGGTTGCGACAAGCCGGCCGGCCCGGAGGTGGGGTCACTCCCCTGATTCCGTCTTCTTTCCGTGTTTGTGCGCTCCGGCCTGCAACCTATAATCAAAGTGCTCTGGACGATTACGTCTCCGCCGGACTGCCTGGCCATGCCGCGGCGCAATTCTGCCCCCGGCCGTCAGAGATCCGGAAGCTTGTGCCGATGGCGATCTCCTTCCTCACAGACCACGGCCACGCCAACAGAATTTCCTCGCCTTGCCGCCGCCACCTGCGAAGTGGTCTGCAAGCGCTTGCCGCCATGGCGCTGCTGTTCGTTCTGACCACGGCCAGCCTCCAGGCCTCGCCGCCCAGCTCCGCCGCCCGCAAAGAGCAGGCCCGCGAGCAATTCGACAAGGCCGAGCAGATGCGCGAGGCGCTCAACGGCCGCCCTGCCGATCAGCGCAGCCGCAAGGATTACCAGCACGTGGCCGACGCCTATCGCAAGGTTTATTACGTTTCGCCAGCTTCCAGTAAAGCTGACGCCAGCGTGGTTGCGGTCGCGGAAATCCTGGCCGACATGGGTCGCCAGTTCCAGCCCGACGAAAAAGACCTGCGCGCCGCCATCAGCCAGTACGAATTCTTGCGGCGCGAGTATCCCGGCAGCAAATACCGTTTCCAGGCGCTATTCACCATTGGGCAGATTTATAAGGAAGACCTGGACGATCCCGACGCGGCCCGCCAGACCTTCGAAGAGTTTCTCAAGCACTATCCGCGCAACTCGCTGGCGCCGGAAGCCAGGCAAGCCTTGGCTGAGTTGAGTCAGCCGCAGCCCGGCAAGAAGCCGGTCGAGGAAGCTCGCGTCGAGAGGGAAGAGACGCCTGCGGCCGAGCCGGCATCGCTCTCCACGGAACGGAAGAAATCGCAGCTTGCCCTGGTGACCGGCATCCGCCACTGGTCGACGCCCGACTACACCCGCGTGGCCATCGATGTCGACAGCGAAGTGAAGTATGAGGCCGGACGCGTTCCCAATCCGGACCGTATCTTTTTTGACCTGCCCGATACCAAGCTGGCCTCGGTGCTGGTGGGCAAGAGCTTTGAGGTGCAGGACGGTTTCCTGAAGAAGATTCGGGTCGCGCAATATCAGCCGGGATCGACCCGCGTGGTGCTGGAAGTTGCCGACGTTTCCGACTACTCGGCATTTCTGCTGCCTAACCCCTACCGGCTCATCATCGACATTCATGGCCGGCAGCCGCAGTCGCCAACCCAGGTTGCCCGGGCGAACGCCGCCGCGCCTCCGGGTAGTAGCGATCGAACCGTGACCGCGATCGAGAATGAAAGGCCTTACCGCTCGGTGGAGAAGGCCAACGAGGCGGGGAAAGCCAACGCTACGTCCGCCGCGAAGAAAGTGGTCTCGCCGCCGAACCAGACTGCGGCCAATACGACGGCCATGCAGCCCGCCCATCCGGTTCCCAGCAGCACCTCGCGCGCCACGCCGCACAGGGTAGTGGTGAATGACGACGACGACGATGATGCCGACTCCGACGTTACTCCCACGCCGCCGGCAAGTTCCAAAACGCTGACTACGAAAGCCGCTAAGCCAATCGAGGAAAGCTCGTCGACGGCAACCGCGTCTGCGGGTGATCATGCATCCTCGCAGAAACCCGTCAGTAAGCCGAAGTCGACAACCGTCGCAAGCGCCAAACCGCCCGATCCATTGTTCTCCGGTCCGGGCGACACCAGCGGTCCGGAGTTGAAAGCGACCACGCAACCCACGACTGCGCCAACTGCGGTGGCTGTCGCTCCCCGCTCTACCAAGAAAACCACGAAGGCTGCGGCAGCAAGCATTCCGGCAACCCACGAAGCCGAGCCCACGTTGGCCGGCGACCGCAGCCTGACCCGCGCACTTGGCCTGAAGATCGGCCGCATCGTCGTTGATGCCGGGCACGGCGGTCACGACACCGGCACCATCGGCCCCAACGGTTTGCTGGAAAAGGATCTGGTGCTCGACGTTGTCGTTGCGCCTGGGCCGCCTGCTGGAAACTCGCCTGGGCGCTGACGTGATCTACACTCGCGACGACGATACTTTCGTCCCGCTGGAGACCCGGACTGCCATCGCCAACGAGCATCAGGCCGACCTGTTCATCTCCGTGCACGCCAACTCCAGCAGCGATCCCTCGGCGCGTGGAGTCGAGACCTACTACCTGAATTTCACCTCGGATCCGGGCGCGCTGGAAGTGGCGGCGCGCGAGAACGCGGTGTCGGAGAAGTCGATCTTCGAGCTGCAGGATCTGGTGAAGAAGATCACGCTGAAGGACAAGATTGACGAGTCGCGCGAGCTGGCCACCGATGTTCAGCAATGCCTCTACGCCGGACTGGCCACTCGCCATTCCACTCTGCGCGACCGCGGCGTGAAGAAAGCACCGTTCGTGGTGCTGATCGGCGCTAACATGCCCAGCATCCTGGCCGAGATCTCGTTTGTCTCCAATCCCACCGACGAAGCCAAGCTGGAAACTCCCGAGTATCGCGAGAAGATTGCCGAGTCGCTGTATAAGGGCATCGCCAAATATGCCGACGGCCTCAGCGGGGTCAAGGTGGCGGCCAAGTTCAACAAGCAGGACGGACAGTAGGAAGCTGTCAGCTGTTCAGCTCTTAGCTCTTAGCTCTTAGCTCTTAGCCAGCCTGTCTACCACATCTTGCCTCCCCATGCTTGTCATCCTGAGCGCAGGCGGCGCTTCGCCGCCGGAGTCGAAGGACCCCTATGCCTGCCCTCATGCGTCCTCAGAGCGGCAGAAGTTAGCCGCAGCCTGGGCCACTTCCCGGAAACTTTTCTCCCTCCCGGTAGTCTAAAATCAATAGGTAGCCTGTCGGTTTGATGAAACGCCTTCTTATCCTCGTTGTTCTCTGCTTCACGGGTTGGACGTTCACCTTTGCCGCCGACAATCCCGCGCTGCTGCCCGAATCGTTTGCCGGATGGACGCAGACTGGCCATCCGCAAATCAGCGCCAGCCCGGCGCAGGCTGATCCGGCCTATCCCGCGGTGCTGCAGGAATACGGCTTCGCCGATTCGGAGACGGCCACCTACACCCGCGATGACGGGCGCAAGCTCACCATCAAGGCCGCCCGCTTCAACGACGCCACCGGCGCGTATGGAGCGTTCACCTTCTATCGCCAGCCGGCGATGCGAACCGAGCAGATTGGCACCAAGGCCGCCTCGGCCAACGACCGCATCCTTTTCTTCCGCAGCAACGTCCTGGTCGACGCCAACTTCGATCGCATCACCGCAATGTCGGCCGCCGAGTTGCGTGAGCTGGCCGGGATGTTGCCGGCCGCTTCGGGCACAGCCGGAAATCTTCCCACGCTTCCGCAATACTTGCCCAAGAACGATGTAGTGGAGAACTCGGCGAAGTACATTCTGGGACCGCAGGCGCTGCTGGCAGTGAAAGCGCCGCTCACCGCCGACGAGGTTGACTTCGGCCACGAGCCCGAGATCCTGATGCAGGATTACTCGTCCAAAGACGGACCTCTGACGCTTACGTTGCTTGCGTATCCGACGCCGCAGATCGCCGGTGATCGGCTGCGCGCTTTGCAAAGTGCGGAGAAGGCGCTCCCGGCTCGCTCCTGGTCAGGCGCAGCGGGCCGCTGGTGGATGTGGTGACTGGCGCGACCGGCAGCAGCGATGCGCAAACTTTGCTGAACTCGGTGAACTACGAAGCCGAAGTCACCTGGGATGAAGCAACGTCGTTCAGCAAACGCGACAACATCGGCAACCTGATCGTCGGCATCTTCGCTCTCATCGGCGTCATTCTGCTGATCTCGATCATCTTTGGTGTGTTCTTTGGGGGAACGCGCATCCTGATGAAGCGTCTTTTCCCCGACCGGGTGTTCGACCGGCCCGAAGACGTGGAGATCATCCAGCTTCACCTGAAAGAGTAAGAATCCGTTTTAAGCTATTGATAATAAATATGGTTATGAGATAACCATAGAAATCCGGGAAATTTCGGTCAATAATCGGGAATTCCCTGAATCCGCCGCAAATAACTGAAAACAAAGCAGTTTAAGTTCCATAAATTGCTTGACACGCACTTTCCGGAACCCTAGTATTTGTCCAGAAAGTTTTGACGGTCTAGCCTCCGTTGGAACTATTCTCCCTTGAAGAGAAGGCCGCCCTGTTGCCGGGTGGCCTTTTCGTTTGCGCGCGAGCTGTGGGAAAGTCGAGCGCGTTGTGCAAAAGCGAATCATTATCACCACAGAGGCACGGAGAGCACAGAGTTTTTCTTTTAAGCGAGCAGCGCTCGATTAAGCGGGGCAGCGCATGATGCAAAGCAGCGTACGCTGCAAAAGCGACAGCACCGTTCTCTCGCGATTGGGACAGGCGGTGCTACACTCATTCGCTTCATGAGATTCTGAGGTTCGCGATGCGCCGACTGCTCTGGCTTCTCTTGTTGCTGCCTGTTCCTCTTCTCTCGCAGTCAGGAAATCCCGTCCCGCCGTGCGGGACGACTTAGTTCAGCCCAGGACGAAGTCCTGGGTAAGCTGCATTTATGACCGCCGAGTCCCGGCAGGGACGGCATGTGGCTTCGAATCGCGTCTCACATCCGTGGTGAAAGCCTCACGGCTTCGCGCTCAACCCATAAAGCTTGATCGCGTTATCCCGCATCACCTTGCGCGCGATCTCGCTGGCCTCGGCGCGGGTGATCTCGCCGTCCTGCATCATGCCGGTGAGCGCGATTGCCAGCGCCGTTCTTCCCGCTGTTTCCGTCTGATATCCCGTCTCTTCCCAATTCACCTGCGGCGTCAGCGGATAAAGATCGGTGCCAAACAGCACTTTGTCGGGATAGAACTCCAGCATGAAGCGAATGCTGGCGGCGATGTGGCGCGGCGAGGTCATCCAGGTTTGCTCGGAGAAGTCGGCGTAGACGTTGGGCTTCATCAGCAGATAAGGCACGAACTGCTCGAAGCCGCCGGCGCCGCCGTGCAGCATGACGAAGTTAGTCTGGCGCAGCGTGGGATCGTTGAACAGCGAGTCCAGCAGCAGGGGATTGGCGCCTTCCATGCGGAAGTAGCCGCCGCATCCGCCGCCGGTATGGAAATGTACGGCCAGGCCGAGCCGTCCCGCCTCGCGAGCGATATAGCGCAGGAGATAGTCCTGCAGGGTTTTGTAGTCGGCGTCGCTGGGCACACCGCCCTTCACGTAGCGGGCATAGACCTGGGCGGCAGCGCTTTCTCTCGCGGGAGCGAAATCCAGCGACCGCAGGTAGGCAGCCTCAAACTTGATGGCCACGGCCCCATTCTTGCGTTGCAGCTCCAGCAGAGGCGTTACCACCTTGGCCGTGTACTGCGCCAGAGTCGGCGGCATGCCGGTAATCTCCAACTGATTCAGGTAGCGCGCGAACAGCGATTCCTCGCGGCCGAAGAAGATCTTGCGATCGGGCGACTGCGCCTCCAGCGACGAGTTGTTCAGGGGAAACAGCAGCGTGTCATCGAACGCCACCCAGAGAAAATAGCGGAGGCTGCAGCCCGCGGCCCATCGCGACGCGGTTGGCCAGCTCCGTCTCAATCCCCAGCTGATCCAGCACCCAGTTGGGATAGTTGTCGCCCTCCCGCTGCTTGACCTGCTCCTTGGCGGCGAGCAACTCCTGCACGTGCTCCGGCTTGAAGTCGTCGTACTTGTAGCCGAACATGGTCTGCCACGCCTTGATGTAGACCGGATTATCCTCGCGAAACATCAGGCCCGAGTCGGTCGGCTCCAGAGGATCGCAGGGCAGCGCATCGAAGTCGTCGTCCTTCTCCCCATGCGGCCCGTCCAGCGCCGGAGGATGGGAGTGGTTGTCGATGGCCTTGATTTGATTGATCTCGGTCATCAAGCCGGGATCAGGCTGGAGTTGCTGATTGGTTTGCGCGGAAAGCGCGGAAGCGACGGCGAGAGCGAAAACGGCGGCTAGCGTTTTCATGGGCTACCTGACGGACAATCGGATTGGGCAACTCCGAAAACCCCATCGCATTGGATTGCGAGAGGGAGTCGAGGCAGTCTAACGCGCCGGGAATCGCTCCCACAACTTCATTTGTGCAACTCCAGGGGACAAGGTTTGGGTGAGGTGACTTTGAAGGGGCGTAGCTTCAGCTACGCCGTACCAGTCTTTTTTGTTTTTGTCATTCCGAGGCGGCTTCACAGTTTGCTGAAAAACTCGGCCTAAGGCGATTTTGAAGGGGCGTAGCTTTAGCTACGCCATAGCAAGCCCTTTATATTGTCATCCCGAACCGACTTTAGTCGGTGAGGGCTCTGCCTTTTCCGAGTTTTTCAGCAAACTGTTCAGCCGCCTCGGGATCTGCTGTTCGGAGCCTTTCAGAAACCTGTTAGGCCCGGAGGCTCCGGGCTAAAGCCCAAGTGTTGATGGACCAATTGCGGCACGGCTGAAGCCGTGCCCTGATACAAAGCGGCTTCCAGCAAATATGCGAGCCTTGTAGGAGTCAATAACTTGAGAGACTAAAAGGAGCAGCACCCTACCGCTGTTCCGAACCCAAAACGCCTTTTCGCGAATCCAATCACTTTGCACTACATGAGGGGTCCCGGTCCCTCAGCACCGGGGAAGAAAACCGAAATCTTCAAGGCGCTGCCGGAGATCTGGCAGCTCATCAGCCCGCGCCGTGCCCTGCTTGGCCTCGGCCTGGGGCTAATGGTGATCAACCGCGTCTCCGGGCTGGTGCTGCCGGCCTCCACCAAGTATCTGGTCGACGACGTCATCGGCAAGAAGCATTTCCATCTGCTCTACCCGCTGGTCGGAATCGTGCTGGCGGCGACCTTGATTCAGGGCCTGACCTCGTTTGCCCTGACCCAGACGCTCTCCAAAGCCGCGCAGAAGCTGATCGCCGAGCTGCGCCGCCGGGTGCAGGAGCACGTGGGCCGGCTCTCCGTCGCCTACTACGACGCCAACAAAACCGGCATGCTGGTCTCGCGCATCATGAGCGACGTTGAAGGCGTGCGCAACCTCATCGGCACCGGACTGATCGACTTCGTAGGCGGACTGCTGACCGCGGTCATCGCCTTTGCGGTGCTCATGCACATCAGCCCGGTGATGACGGCCATCGCTTTCACTTTCCTGCTGGTCTTCGGGGTCGGCCTGCGCAAGGCCTTCCGCGTGATCCGTCCCATCTTCCGCGAGCGCGCCAAGATCACCGCCGAAGTCACCGGCCGCCTCACCGAATCGCTGGGCGGAGTGCGGGTGGTGAAGGGCTACCACGCCGAGTCGCGCGAGCACGAAGTTTTCAGCGGAGGCGTTGAGCGGCTGCTGCAAAACGTCTTCAAGACGCTGACCGCAACTTCGGTGATGAGTCTGTCGTCGTCGACGTTGATGGGCATTATCGGCGCCATCGTCATGTTCATGGGAACGCGCCAGATCCTGGCCGGCAAGCTCACGCTGGGCGGATTCTTCACCTACACCATGTTCCTGGGCTATCTGGCGGCGCCGCTGGTGCAGGTGGTCGGCATCGGCACGCAGATCACGGAAGCCATCGCCGGGCTGGAGCGCACCCGCGAAGTTCTGGACGAGACGCCGGAGAACGAAGATCCCGACCGCACCGTCACGCTGGGTGAGATCCGCGGCGACGTTGCTTTCGAGGACGTCAACTTTGCCTATGAGCAACAAAAGACGGTGCTGCATGACGTCTCGTTCCACGCGCAGCCGGGCACGGTGACCGCGCTGGTGGGATCGTCGGGCTCGGGCAAGTCGACCATCATCGGATTGATTGCCGCCTTCCACAAACCCAATGAAGGCAAAGTTCTGGTCGATGGTGTCGACCTGGCCACGGTTCGTCTGGAATCGTATCGCACGCAGTTAGGAATGGTGTTGCAAGATTCGTTTCTCTTCGACGGCAGTATTCGCGACAACGTCGGTTTCTCCAAGCCCGATGCCACCGAGGCGGAAATTCTGAATGCCTGCGTCATCGCGCGCGTCGACGAATTCGCGGAAAAGTACGAGCAGAAATACGACACCATCATCGGCGAGCGCGGGGTGAAGCTGTCGGGCGGGCAGCGGCAGCGGGTATCGATCGCGCGCGCCATCCTGGCCAATCCGCGCATCCTGATTCTGGATGAGGCGACCTCCAGCCTCGACTCCGAATCCGAGGCCATGATTCAGGAAGGCCTGTCCTACCTGATGCAGGGACGAACGACGTTCGTCATCGCTCACCGCCTGTCGACCATTCGCCGCGCCGACCAGATCCTGGTAGTGGAAGGCGGCCGCATCGTCGAGCACGGCAACCATCACACGCTGTTCGATCTGGGCGGGCGCTACTATGAGCTCTACACCAAGCAGCATGGCATCGAAGAGAATCTGTTTCTGGCTCCGGGCGAAGGCGACCTGGTAGAAGAGACCACCGCGGTGGAGTCAACCGCGCCGGCCGCCGATCCCGATCCCACTACTCTGCTTCGATAACCCCCGCAGCGCACTTTTGCTTTGAAATTCCGCCGCGGTTCGGCATACCCTTGGCCTCGCGGATTACTCCGCAGGGAGGATCATTCTTGTCGGCCAGCGCTTCGGACCCCGAGAAAAAGAAGACGGCGTTTGCCCCGCGCAAGCTGCACCATCATTACACTGTGCTGCTGCTTACCGAACTGATCCTGATTCTTGGATTTCCCTTCCTGGCCGGAAACGCGCGCCAGACTGAAATTTTTCGTCTGCTGGCCGTGGTAGTGTTTGCCGCCGCGCTCTACGCCTTCTTAGGCCGAGGACGGCTGACCCTGATCGCGTTTGCGCTGGGGATTCCGGCGGTGTTCATTCACGTGGTCAACTTCTTCGGCTATCTGCTCCGGCTGCAAACCCTGGCCACGGCTCTGGGGCTTCTGTTCCTGATTTTCGTGACCAGCGTCTTCATCATCGGAATCGTGTCCCTGCCGACCGTCACTCTGGATACGCTGGCGGGAGCGGTGTCGGCGTATTTCCTGGTGGGCATTACATACGGGCTGGCCTATGGCCTGGTGGAGCAACTGCATCCCGGATCGTTTCGCGACACCATCGTACCGGGACATGTCATCAGTCCCAACGAATACATCTTCTTCAGCTTTGTGACCCTGACCACGGTGGGATATGGCGACATCGTTCCCTGGGGTCCGCACGCCCGGGCGTTGGCCATCATTGAAGGCGTCACCGGAATCATGTATCCCGCCGTATTGATTGGACGGCTGGTGGGCCTGCGCGCTTCCCATCCGGAGAATTCCTAAGCCTGCTTTGACGGTTTGCTAAAAAACTCGGCCCAAGGCGATTTTGAAGGGGCGTAGCTTTAGCTACGCCGTAGCGACTCCTTTATATTTGTCATCCCGAACCGACTTTAGTCGGTGAGGGATCTGCTTTTCCGAGTTTTTCAGCAAACTGTTCAGCCCGATGGCCGCTGGACAATGTTTCCCTGCTACTTCCCCCCAAAGGCCATTGCCATTTAGCATCGTAGAGGAGGTATTTGCTTTGCACCGTCTGTTCCGAGCGCCCTTCTTCTCCATTCTGTTGACCACTCTCCTGCTGACTGCCATTGCTCAACCGGCTTGGGCTCACGCGGTGTTGATGCAGTCGACCCCCAAGCGCAACTCCACCGTCAAAGGCCCCGACGTTCCGATCTGGATGCGCTTTAATTCGCGCGTCGATGGCGGCCGCTCGCGCCTGCACTTGCTAGGGCCTGACGGCGCCGAACAGAAGCTGGAAGAGGTGAAGCAGCCGACGCCCGACACCCTCACCGTAAAGGCCGACGGGTTGAAACCGGGAAACTACAAACTGGAGTGGCAGGTACTGGCGTCCGATGGGCATATCAGTCAAGGTGAAGTCGCCTTCACGGTGAACTAGCCGCCCATGATGCTGAAGCTGGTCGACATTTTTGCCTACCTCGCGGTGGTGCTGCGCGCCGGCACCCTGATCTGCCAGTCGCTGCTGCTGGGGGGATTGCTGTTTTTGTACTGGATCGCACGTCCCAGCCCGGAAATCCCCATCGATGCTTTAGCCCGGGTCCGTTCCCTGGCACAGCGAATGTTTCGCTTTGCCGCCATCGGATTGGTGCTCGTGCAGATCGGGTACTTGTATGTGAACTCCGCGGTCCTGATGGCCACCGACCAGATCGGCATCGGTGGAGTGGTAGGGGCAAACTTCTTCATCGCCGGCAGCGTGATGTTGGTTGCCGGGCTGGTCATCGCAATAGTGGCCGGCCTGCGGCGGGATGCGGCTGTTTACTGGTTGACCCCATTGGTTCTGGTGGTGCTGGGCGCGTCGGTCATGACCAATCACGCGGCGGCCCGCCTCGATAACCGCCTGCCGCTCATCATCGTAACCACACTGCACGAAGCCTGCACCGGCTTCTGGATCGGCGGACTACCCTTCCTGCTGCTGGGCCTTTACGTCTCCAAGGACCGTCCCACGCAGTGGTACATCACACAGCGCTTCTCGCGGCTGGCGCTGGTGAGCGTCATGGTTCTGGTGTTGACCGGCTTCGGGATGAGCCTGAGCTACGTCGGCTCGTTCCATGCGCTCATCGGCACCTCGTACGGCATCATGGTGATTGCCAAGATCGTGATGCTGGCAGCGATGCTGGCGCTGGGCGGCATCAACTTCCTGATGCTGCGCAAGTACAGCCCAGACCAGGCGATGCCCCGGCTGCGCCGGCTGGTCGAGGCCGAGGTCGGCATCGGCCTCACCATCGTACTCGCCGCCGCTTCGCTGACCTCGCAAGCGCCGGCCGCCGACCAGCCCGACGACACCGTCGATCTGCCCCACATTATTGCCCGCATGAAGCCGGCGTGGCCGCGCATGGAAAGTCCCGAAGCCTCCGCCCTGTCCACCAAGTATCCCGGCCGGGTCGTCAAGCCGCTCGATCCCAGCGGCGCGCCCGCCGGATATCTGACCGACGGCACGCCGGTCTCGGCGCGCGTGCTGAACGACATGAAGTGGTCCGAGTACAACCATCACTGGATGGGCATTATCGTGGTCGCCATGGGATTGCTGGCGGTGCTGGCGCGTACCGGGCGCGCGCCCTGGGCCGAGTACTGGCCGCTGCTGATGATCGGCATCGCGATTTTCATTTTTCTGCGCGGCGATCCCGAATGCTGGCCGCTGGGTCCGCGCAGCTTCTGGTCAACGTGGGCCAGGCCGGAAGTGTTTCAACATCGCCTGGCAGCGCTGCTATGCATTGCCTTCGCTATCTTCGAACTGCGCGTTCGCCGCAAACCGTCGCAAGGCGGCGTGCTGCCATTGATCTTCCCGCTGCTCTGCGCGGTGGGTGCGGCTTTGCTGCTCACCCACTCGCATGGCGGCGCGAACGTCGAAGAAGAATTTATGGCCGAACTGAACCACGTGCCCATGGCGGTGCTGGGGGTGATGGCCGGCTGGTCGCGCTGGCTGGAACTGCGCCTGCCGCCGGAGGACCGCGCTATCCCGTCATGGATCTGGCCGGTATGTTTCGTGTTGATCGGAATGGGGCTGCTGAACTACCGGGAAATATAGGGCGAGAGCAAGATTGCGGGATTGGGCGGAGCTTCGGCGCTCCCTGGTTTGAGTAGGGCTGGCTTCAGGCCACTTCGACAGCCAAGCCAAGCGCAACCGCAGCGCCTGGCAGTGGCTGTCTTCTCTGGCCGAGATGACAAAAGTGAAAAACCCGCCGGCGAATTACCGCTAGTTGTCTTTCACCGTGGCCCAACACGCGATCGCGCTGGGAATCGTGGTCCAATAGCCATACTTCTCGTAAATCTGGCCGGCTTTGTCGGCCGCTTCCTTCAGGGTTAAACCGGAGTCGTTGATCTGCGGATCGGAGGCATTGCGAATCGCCGCCCAGCGCGGAGCCGCCGATCCCAATTCGCTGATCACCATACCCAGAACGGCATCACCCATCTCCACCGCCGCTCCCAGACTCTGCAGTCCGAAGGTATTGGAGCTATCGTCGAAGGCGAAGAAATCCGTGGTCACCACATCCGGCAGCTTGGCCGCGGCCACTGGTTTGGTGAAGATTTCCGGCGCCCGGGACGCAGTCGGAAGATGCGCGACGTTGGCGGCGAACAGCTTCTGCGCTACCGGATAGGAGGTATGCTTCAGCGCCGAGCACTGGTACATGCTGTCGTGGAAGGGCGACGACTTGAACGACTTCTGGCAGTCGAAGCGCACTTCCGAAGCCACCACTACGTCGCCCAGCTCCAGGCCGGAACCAATCCCACCCGCGGTTCCGGTGGTGATGATCAGCTTGGGCTGTGCCTCGGTAATGATTTGCTTCCACAGTTTGGCGATCGGCAGCGCCGCCCCGTCCTGGCTCATGTGCAGCTCTGATTTCATGCAGAGCACACTCTTGCCGGCAATGCTGGTGAGGAAATAACTCCCCAGCCGCTGGCTCTCGGAAGCCGGAGCGCCGTGACGGATCAGGGACGCGAATTCACTTTGGAAATTGTGAGCGTACTCGTACCAGGCCGTCTTGCTGGGATATCCCGGAGTCAATGTATCGGCAAGACACTTGGCTTCTTCCACGGTCCAGGTCACGATTACATATTCGCATTTGGGCAGCGCCGCCGAGGCTGCTGGCTTCTTCGCCATCGGTTGCGGCGTAGGAGCTGCGCCTTTCGGCCAGGGAATCGGGGCTCGCGCCTCGGCGCCCATGATCGCTGCCGGGGGAAGGGTGTGCGGCGAGTAGGTAGCAGGATCTTCGCGGTCAAACATGATGATGTGCCGCGACAGATCGGGCATGGATTCAACCGCGGCGGCAACCTTCGCCGCCGACGGTTCCGCCGCTGCTTTGACTTTCGCTTTCGTAGCTGCGGTGTGCATTAGCTTGCGATCTCCTTCAGGTCCTGCTGCAAAGTCGCCAGGTCGAAGCCGCTCGGGGCTTTGCCACCCAGCTTAGTGTTGAACCAGTCGTGACCGAGCACGGCATAAGCCTCTTCGGCGTAGGCGTTGTAAAACTGCCAGCTCATCGCTTTCAACTGGCCCCAGGTCACGATATACAGGTTGCGCTCGTCATAGCCGACGGCGGGAATGCAGTGTCCGTTATTCTGGTTCGGCGCGGCATTGCCCACCGGCCCTTTGGCAGGCACCACCCACGGGATCTTCAGCGGATCCTTATCGGGAGCGACCGCAAAGTCGGGCAGAGCCACGCCGATGTAGCAGGCGCCGAACAGATTGACCGCGTCCTTTGCCTGAATATCGGTCTTCAGCTCCAGGGCGGCAAAGGCGACGACCTTGTGCTTGTCCAGGCCCTGCTTGCGCCAATAGTTCAACACGTCGAGCATGTTGGCGCCGGCGTCGGCATGGCCGTGGGCAAAGTGGTTATAAAACGCCAGAACGTCGGCGTCGGGGACCACCACTTCTTTCCCGGTGTTGGCGCTCCATTCCATGATCATGTGTCCGGCCGCCGCACAGGTGCAGTCGCCGTACTTATCGTTGTCCATCATGCCCCAGCCCGTGGCCGGAATTTTCGCGGCCCACGACTTCGACGCCGGCGGCGGGGCCAGCCCCTGTTTCAAATACGCTCCAAACTGCAGAGTGCGAGGATCGTGTTTCACCGGCTGTTTGCCCAGCTTGTAACCTTGCATTGCCGGTACAGACTTGGTTGCGGTAGCCATGATTTTCTCCTTGACAGGTTCCCGACGCGCCCGCCCCTGAGAACGCCTGGCGCACGGAACCGGGTTTCAGTCTTCCGCAGGCCCATGCGGTGAGAAGCGATGGTTACTGATGTGGCCGAGTCGTTGGACCTTACGGAACAACTGGAATGCAGGTAGTAGTGCAATCCTTCGTCCATGTTGAGGGGCGCGAGCAATGGCGCTCAGGTTTGGCTAAGTGCCCGCGATGCAACGGCTGGATCGCTGCGTACGGAGGAATGCGACCGCAGCGCCGCCGAACGGCTATCCCTTCGGATAAGCGGCTGTATCTGATTCGATAGGAGATCGGACACCAGGGTAGGGGTACGCCACGGCAAGTTCTTTGGATTTGTCGTTACGAACCGGATTCACCGTTTGCTGAAGAACTCGGCCTCAGGCGATTTTGAAGGGGCGTAGCTTTAGCTACGCCGTAGCAACTCCTTTATATTTGTCCTCCCGAACCGGCTTCAGTGTTTGCTGAAGAACTCGGCCTAAGGCGATTTTGAAGGGGCGTAGCTTTAGCTGCGCCGTAGCAAGCCCTTTATATTTGTCATCACGAACCGCTTCAGCCGGTGAGGGATCTGCTTCTCCAGCTTTTCGGCAAACTTTGCAGCCCGGGCAGCAGTGACAACTTTCCCTAGGAATTTCTAACTGCGGTGAGGAAATCCGCGAGCAGCCCGTAGGCGGTAGTTTCCAGGCTCGGGTCCTGCTCGGTGATGATAAGCTGAGGCAGAACGTCGGTCTCGAAACTGATGACCGACGACGTTCCCTGCACCAGTGCCAGCGGATCGGAAAGCTCGAGCCGCTCTGGCCGAACCGACGCCGCGACTTGCCCATCCGTCTCGCGCCTAGCGGCGCAGACCAACTTCCAGACTTCGCCGCTCGCCCGTGCCTGGCGCAACTGGTCGGCCTCGATACCGCGGATACCCTGCCGCCGCACGTCGTCCAGTTTGAGATTGGCATCCATCAGCACGTTGGCCAGGGCAACCACCTTGACGGCGGCATCAATCCCTTCGATGTCGTCGCTGGGATCGGACTCGGCAACGCCTAGCTGTTGCGCCTGGACGAGGGAATCGTCGAAGCTCATCCCCGATTCCATGCCTTCGAGAATTACGTTGGTGGTGGAATTCAGCACGCCGCGGAATCCACGGACCTCGACCGCCGGCATGGCTTCGCGGAAGAGAGAAAAAATCGGCACTCCATCCATCACTGCCGACTCGAACAGAAATCGCCGCCCCTGGGCCGCAGCCAACTTCGTCAGCTCGTGGTAAGCGTGGACCACCGGCCCCTTGTTGGCGCTAATGGCGTGGGCGCCGTTTTCCAAAGCCGCGCGCAGATAGTCCGTCGCCGGCTGGCCGGTGGTGGCATTCAGCGAAGTTGTCTCAAACAGCGCGTCGGCTTTGCCCAAGCGTAGCCATTCGCGAACGTCGGCAGCTTTATCGGCTTCGGAGAAATCCTCCGCCAGAATTCTCTCCGGAGTAAATCCTTCCGGCGCCGCCAGCCATCCCAGCCGCCGCGAGGCCACACCAGTCACGCGCCACCCAATCCCGTACCGGCTGGCGAGCTCCTGCCGCTTTCTCAGCAGGAGGCCGACGAAAGCCTTGCCCACCTTGCCAAAACCGACGACGCAAAGGTGATAGCTGCGGATATAGGTTTCCCCGGACGGAAGCAACGTTAGCGGCCATTGTAAATGCCACGGCCCCGCGAAATTAGGGCGGTGCTTGCAGGATTTCGCACGATTTTCGTACCCTCGCGGCTGCGCTCCGCATCCATTCCTGTAGGGTTGGTCACTGCGGACCGAAAACCGAAAAATGGGTAGTTTTGGGGTTGCGCTCCTCGGATATAATCTCCAGTTAAGCTGAATTCCCTTATGGTGAACCTTCACCAATCGCCGGCGAGTGGGAAGCGACTCCGGTGCGCAACATCTTTGGGCCCGCAGCCTAACAAATTTCTACTACTCCGCTTTTGAAGGAGATCGGAATGGCCATTAAGGCAAGTGAGTTCGTTTGGCACAATGGTCACCTGGTTCCCTGGGATGCAGCCAAAATCCACGTGATGTCGCACGTGGTCAACTACGGCTCATCGGTATTCGAGGGAATTCGCTGCTATCAGACGCCCAAGGGCCCCGCCATTTTTCGCTTGCGGGATCATACCCTTCGCCTGCTCCAGTCCTGCAAGATCTATCGCATCGACCTGGACTTTTCGCTCGACGAACTCTATCAGGCTACCGTTGACCTGGTAGCTGCCAATAAGGTTTCGCCTTGCTACATCCGCCCCATCGTGTTGCGCGGGTACGGGCAGGTCGGCGTCAATCCTTTCAACTCGCCTACCGAGGTGTACATCGCCAATTACGAGTGGGGCAAGTACCTGGGCGCCGCCGATTGTGAGGACGGCGTCGACGTTTGCGTTTCCTCCTGGACCCGTCTGGCGCCCAACACCATGCCGACCATGGCCAAGGCCGGCGCCAACTACATGAACTCGCAGCTCATCAAGATGGAAGCCATCGTCAACGGCTATAGCGAAGGCATCGCCCTCGACGTCAATGGCTACGTCAGCGAGGGCTCGGGCGAAAACATTTTTGTGGTGCACAAAGACCGCATCTACACTCCGCCGTTGGGCAACAGTGTGCTGCCCGGTATTACCCGCAACTCGGTGCTGCACATCGCTCACGAGCTCGACATTCCGCTGATCGAGCAGATCATTCCGCGGGAGATGCTCTACATTGCCGACGAAGTGTTCTTCAGCGGCACCGCGGCCGAGATCACGCCGATTCGCTCGGTCGACAAGATTACCGTCGGCCACGGCCTGGTCGGCCCCATCACCAAGGCAGTGCGCAAGCAGTTCTACGGTATTGTGAACGGCACCGCCGAAGACCGCTTCAACTGGCTGACGCCAGTTCCGGTAGCGGTCAAGCAGCCGGTCACGGTTTAACAAGCAGGTCAGTAGAAGAAACAAGGGCGCACCGGTCGCGCCCTTTGTTTATTTAGATAGCAACTGATTCGGAGCATTCATCGGAGGATGGGTATTTTCCCGATTTCGTTAAGAACTGGCACAGCACCGGAGGGTGGGGCTCAAGCTTAATGTCCTTTCCGTCCAGTAGCCTGAGAATTTTGTGGCGGAGAGGGCTTCGTTCTCGCGATCACGGTGGCAGAGCAGTGCTTCGTTCTCGCAATCATCGTGGCGGAGCAGTGCTTCGTTCTCGCAATCATCGTGGCGGAGAGGGCTTCGTTCTCGCAATCGTTGTGGCGGAGGAATACCTTCCTCTCGCGACCATTCAGCTCCGCCGGAGCGGCATTATATTAGCCCCGGGCGGAAGCCCGGGGTAAGCCAAGAAATGAATTCGAGTCCCTTCAGGGACGACACTTCGAGAGCGCCAGTCTTCAGCCAACACTAGATGCTCGCTAACCAAACCGCGAACAATTCGCTCGCCACCGTTCAGAACTCCATCGTCTTCAACTCCGGGCTGACGATCAGCGGCGCCTCGGTGGCGCGCTGCACGTCGTCCACCGTCAACCCGGGCGCCATCTCCTCCAGCACCAGGCCGCTCTGCGTCACCCGGATGCACGCCATCTCGGTGACAATGTTATGCACCACCCGCAATCCGGTGATGGGCAGGGTGCAATGCTTCAAAATCTTGGGAGCGCCGTCGCGCGTGGTGTGCTCCATGGCCACGATCACGCGCTTCGCGCTGGCCACCAAGTCCATGGCGCCGCCCATGCCCTTGACCATCTTGCCCGGGATCATCCAGTTGGCAAGATTGCCGTCTTCGTCCACTTCCATCGCGCCCAGCACGCTCAGATCGATGTGCCCGCCGCGAATCATGGCAAACGATTCGGCGCTGGAGAAGAAAGCGGTGCCCGGCAACTCGCTCACGGTTTCTTTTCCAGCATTGATCAGGTCGCCGTCTTCCTCGCCGGCCGCAGGATAAGGACCGACTCCCAGCATCCCGTTCTCGCTTTGCAGCACAACTTCAATTCCCGGAGGCACACAGTTGGCCACCAGCGTCGGCATGCCGATGCCAAGGTTGACGTAATACCCGTCGCGCAACTCCCGAGCCACGCGCCGCACGATGCGGTCGCGCTTTTCGGTGTCTTTCTGCTTTCCAATATTCGGAGACGTTGCCATTGGTGCTCCTGCTCAATTGTCATCGCGAGCCGACTTTACAGGGCGCTGAAAAGTCGGGTTCGATGCGTTTTTGAAGGGGCGCACCTTCAGGTGCGCCGACCCTGCAACTCTTAATTAAATTGTCATCCCGAGGAGGCCTTCAGGCCGACGAGGGATCTGCTTTTCGCTCTGAAGCGGCCGCTACTACCTTTCAGCTAAGCCTTCCGCACCGTCCGCCGCTCGATCCGCTTCTCGTACTCCGTCCCCTGAAAAATGCGCTGCACGTACACACTCGGCGTATGAATCTGTTCCGGCACAATCTCGCCCGGCTCAACCAGATGCTCAACTTCGACGATCGTCACCTTCGCCGCGGTAGCCATCATGGGATTAAAATTCTGTGCCGTCTTGCGATACACCAGATTTCCCCAGCGATCGCCCTTCCACGCCTTGATCAGCGCGAAGTCGGCTTTCAGCGCCCGCTCCAGCACGTAAGGACGTCCGGCAAACTCGCGCGTCTCTTTGCCCTCGGCGACCACCGTGCCGAACCCGGTCGGCGTGTAGAAGGCCGGAATGCCCGCGCCGCCAGCCCGAATGCGTTCCGCCAGCGTGCCTTGGGGAATCAGTTCCAGATCGATGCGTCCGGTCAGCACCATCTCCTCCAGCATCCGGTTCTCGCCGACGTAGCTGCCTTTGTGTGAAACGATTTGCCCGGCGGCAAGCATCAGTCCGAGGCCAAAGTCGTCGACCCCGACATTGTTGCTGATGGTGTGAATGTTCTTCACGCCCTTCTTGACCAGCGCGCGGATCAGGTTCTCGGGAATGCCGCACAGCCCGAAGCCCCCAACCATAAGCGTGGCGCCGTCATGAATGTCGTGCACGGCCTCATCGGCGTTCGCAACTACCTTGTTCATTGGCATAAGATTTTGATTCCGACCGGCGATTGTACCGAAAACCGGTTGTCAGTTGTCGGTTGTCGGTTGTCAGTTGTCGGTTGTCGGTTGTCGGTGAAAGAAGTTCCCTCCGCGTGGCATCGCCCCGGTGTCGACATTTTTGCGCCAGCCGGACTAATTTTAAATTGTCATTACGAGCGCCAGGGTTTGGCGCGAGGAATCTGCTTTCTTGCGCACCGTCGGAAAGCAGATCCCTCGCTGCGCTCGTGATGACAATTTTCAACTGACCACTTACCACTGATCGCTGCCTAATGGCATCTGACCGCTGACCACGGTTGACAACTGACAACTGACAACCGACAACCGACAACTGACTACTGGCCACCGACAACTGCCAACTGCCTACTGCTTCTCTCCGAATTTATTCGCGCTCTCAAACATCTCCCGCAGCCCCGGCCCGCGCAGGTTCTCCCGCAGATGCGCCAATTGCTGCTCGAAGCGTTGTAGCGCCTCGTCGATGTTCTGGGTATTAGTGAGCGCAATATCCCGCCACATCGAGTAGGGACTATGCGCAATGCGCGTCATCTCGCGCAACGCGCGACCGCCAACCTGCGCCACTTTTTCATCATCCCCCAGTTCCTCGCGCAACATCGACGCCAGAGCGGTGGCCATCATCTGCGGCAGATGGCTGATCCAGGCGCACAGTCGGTCGTGCCGCTCCGGTTCGGTGGAGATCACGCGCGCGCCGATCGAGTGCAGCAATCCCAGATACTCCTGCTGCCGCTGCGTGTAAGGCTGATCCGGAGTGATGGGAGTGATCAGCCAGACCGCGCCGCGAAACAAATTCGCGTCGGCATGTTCAATCCCACCATGCTCCTTGCCGGCCATGGGATGGCCCGGCAGGATGCGTTCTCCCGCCTGATCGCCCAGCACCACGCGCGCGCGTTCCACCACCTGCTCTTTGGTGCTGCCGGTATCGGTGAGCAGCGTGCCCGGACCCAGGGTAGGCGCCAGCCGCTCGAACAGCGACAGGATCGCGCCCACCGGAGTTGCCAGTACCACAACGTCAGACTCAAGGGCGGCTTCGCGCGGATCCGACCCGCCGCGATCAATGGCTCCGCGAGTTATGGCCGCATCCACGATCTCGGGTTTATCGCAGCCCACGATGGTTCCGGAGAATCCCGCCTGGCGCAGCGCCAGCCCCAGCGAGCCGCCGATCAGGCCCGTACCCACAATCGTGATTTGCCGGATAGGCATGATGAAATGCGGTTCGACCGGCTATTGTATGGCGGTCATGCTGGAATACGCCTTCACAGCGTACATGACTTCAGCCTTGTGATCAGGGCACGGCTTTAGCCGTGCCGTAATCGCATAATTAGGATCCCGGGACTTTAGCCCCTGAGGGCTCCGTGCTCTACCGGGGCTAAAGCCCTAATCCTCTCTCGCCTTATTCGGCTCGGCTGAAGCCGAGCCCTGATACAAACCGGACGACTCACGAAATAAGCTTTCACCTGAGCCGCATTCGCCTAAATCGTACGTCCGACCGCCGGCGCAATCATGCGCAACTGATCCATCAGCTCGGCAAACTGCTCGGGAAACAGCGACTGCGCGCCGTCCGACAGCGCTTCGTCGGGCGAGGGATGCACCTCGATGAGCAGCGCGTCCGCCCCCGCAGCCACCGAAGCGCATGCCATGGGGGCAACCTTGTCGCGCAATCCCGTTCCGTGCGACGGATCGGACGTGATGGGTAGATGTGACAGCTTGTGCACAACGGGTATGGCCGAGATGTCGAGCGTGTTACGCGTGTAAGTCTCGAAGGTGCGAATCCCGCGCTCGCACAAGATCACCTGATAGTTGCCGCCGGACATGATGTATTCGGCCGACAGCAGCAGTTCTTCGATGGTCGCCGCGATGCCGCGCTTCACCAGCACCGGCTTCCGCACCTTGCCCAGTTCGCGCAGTAGATTGAAGTTCTGCATGTTGCGCGCGCCCACCTGAAAGATGTCGACGTAGGGCATCATGAGCTCGATCTGGGAAATCTCCATGACCTCGCTGATCACCATCAGCCCGGAGCGGTCGCCGGCTTCGCGCAGCAATTTGAGCGCGTCCTCACCCAGGCCCTGAAACGTGTAGGGAGAACTGCGCGGCTTGAAAGCGCCGCCCCGCAAGACTTTCGCGCCCGCCCGCTTGACGATCTCGGCGGCAGCGAAGATCTGTTCGCGCGATTCCACCGAGCAGGGGCCGGCCATCACGACGACTTCTTTGCCGCCGACCTCGACCCCGTTCGCCAGCCGCACGATCGTCCCCTCGGCGCGAAACGTTCGCCCTACCAGCTTGTAGGGCGCGCTGATGCGATGTACCGTTTGCACGCCCGGGCAGCACTTCGAGTTCGCGGATGTCGAAGTCGATGCGCTTGCCCACCGCCGCCAACACGCTTTGTCGCGCACCCGTAGTGCGATGCACCGCAAAGCCCATCTTCATCAGGTGATCGGTTACGCCCTGAATCTGGTCTTCGCTCGCCGTCTCCCACATCGCAACAATCATGATTCTTACGCTCTTCGCCTTTCGGGGGTCAGCTTTCAGCTATTAGCCATCAGCTATCAGCCCTTTCCCCGGACTGTATTCCTTTTACGTGCTGTCATCCTGAGCGTAGGCGGGCGCTGCTTTTGCGACCGCCGTAGTCGAAGGACCGCTATCCTTTCGGAGCTCTCCAATGACCACTCAGTTCAGTCGTTCGGCTCCAACTCCGTCGCTTCTTCGTCACTCGCCTCCGCCGGCGTCATCTCTTCGCGTTGGATCTGCCGCATCACGTCAATCAGGCGCTCGTACACCTGGCGCAATTGAATCTGCGACAACGGGCCGTGATTCATCTGCGCGATGTTGTCGAAGATGATGCGCTCGCGGTCTGGCTCGTACACCGGCATCGCCGAGTTGCGCTTGAGCTTGCCGATCTCGACCGCGCAGGTGGCGCGCTCGTTGATCAGTTGCACCAGCTTGTGGTCCAGATCGTCAATTTTCTTGCGCCAATCCGCGATGTCCATAAGTGCTTTTCGTCTTCACTTCCGCCCGGCATTGGAAACGCGGAGAAAACAAGACAACGGTTCTCCGGGTACTCCGTGCCTCCGTGGTGAAGTTGTCTTCCGTTTACGAACTCGCTCCGGCCTGTCGTGCGGTCGCGGTGAGGGAAGATATGAATTGTGCCACAGCCGCCGCTTCCCGCCCGGGGTTTTGTTCAATCCGCTGAACAATGGCGCTGCCAATTACTGCCGCATCCGCAAAGCTGCCGACCTCGGCGAACTGCTCCGGGGTGGAGACGCCAAAACCCACCGCAATCGGCAACTTGGTGTAGGCCCGCAAGCGTTCGACCAGGGACCGCGCGTCGCTGGCCACTTCCTGCCGGGTTCCGGTGATGCCGGTACGCGAGATGGCATATACGAAGCCGCGCGAGTGTTTGGCGATGGCCCGCAGCCGTTGATCGGTACTGGTGGGAGCGGCGAGAAATACCGGCGCGAGTTTGTGCGCCTTCATCGCCTGCAGATAGTCGCCGGCTTCTTCCAGCGGAAGATCGGTCACCAGTGCGCCGTCAGCCCCAGCTTCAGAAGCGGTGGCACAAAACTTTTCCAGCCCAAACTGTAGGATGGGATTCAAGTAAGAAAAGACGATGAGCCCGGCATCGGACTGTTGCCGGATCTGCCGCGCCAGCTCCAGAACGCCGGCCAGGTTTGTGCCGTGCGCCAGCGCGCGTTCACTGGCCCGCTGGATGACCGGCCCATCCGCCACCGGATCGCTGAAGGGCACGCCTAGCTCAATGACGTCGGCGCCGGCCGCGATTGCCGCCAACGCGACTTCACGCGAAGTGCTCGAGGTCAGGATCACCGCAGGTGATGTAGGCCACCAGGCCAGGCCGTTTCTTGAATCGGATTGCCATCGGTTTGAAAAGCCGCAGCTTTAGCCTGCGCCGTAATAAACTCCTTCTATTTTGTCATCCCGAACCGGCTTCAGCCGGTGAGGGATCTGCTCTTTGTTCTTGGCACCCTGAGGCGCACGCGCTCAGAACTGCAGGTTCTCCCGCAGAATTCCAATGTCCTTATCCCCGCGACCGCTCACATTCACTATCACAATGTCAGACTCCCTCATTGTGGGAGCCCGCTTGATGCATTCCGCGACAGCATGCGCCGACTCCAGCGCCGGAATGATGCCTTCCAGTCGCGCCAGCTTCTGGCAAGCATCCAGCGCTTCCTGATCGGTCGCCGACACATATTCCGCGCGGCCTTGGTCATGCAGCAACGCGTGTTCAGGACCAATCGCGGGATAGTCGAGCCCGGCGGACACCGAGTGGGTTAACGCGATCTGCCCGGCCGGGTCCTGCAGTACATACGAATACGTACCTTGTAACACTCCCGGACCTCCGCCATCGAAGCGCGCCGCATGTTCGCCCAGGGCATGTCCACGCCCACCGGCTTCGACGCCGATTAGCTTCACCTCGGGATCCTTGATGAACTCATAGAATGCGCCGATGGCATTGGAGCCGCCGCCCACGCAGGCGATCACCGCCGACGGCAGACGCCCTTCGGCTTTCAGGATCTGCTTGCGCGCTTCCTGGCCGATGACGCGGTGGAAGTCGCGCACCATGGTGGGATAAGGATGCGCTCCCAGCACGCTGCCCAGCAGGTAATGCGTAGTGCGAACGTTGGTGACCCAATCGCGCATGGCCTCATTGATGGCGTCTTTCAGTGTGCGCGAACCCGACTCCACGCCGCGCACTTCGGCACCCAGCAGCCGCATGCGGAAGACGTTCAGCTCCTGCCGCCGCATGTCTTCGGTGCCCATGTAGACGACGCACTCCATGCCGAACAGCGCGCACACGGTTGCAGTGGCGACACCGTGCTGGCCCGCGCCGGTCTCGGCGATGATGCGATGCTTTCCCATGCGGCGCGCCAGCAGCGCCTGTCCGATGCAGTTGTTGATTTTGTGCGCGCCGGTGTGCAGCAGGTCTTCGCGCTTGAGATAAATTTTGGCGCCGCCTAACTCTTTCGTCAGCCGCTCGGCCAGGAACAGCGGCGTCGGACGACCAGCGAAATCAGCCAGCAAGCGGTGATACTCGTCGCGGAATGTCTTGTCTTTGCGCGCATCAGCGTATGCCGCTTCCAGCTCCTGCAAGGCCGCCATCAAGGTTTCGGGAACATAGCGTCCGCCATAGGCGCCGAAGCGGCCTGCGACCGCGCGCGCCGGTTTTGGCGGCTTGTTTTCCCCGGCTGGAATCGCGCTGGGCGGCGAAATTTGCGTGCTGCTCATGTCTTCCATGGTCATGGTCTCAACCTACCTCACCCGGCTGGTTGCTGCCGCACCGCTGCGATAAATTCTCGCAACTTGACTTCATCTTTCTTCCCCGGTTCGCGCTCCACGCCGGAGACCACATCCACTCCCCAGGGATGAAACAATCGCAACGCCTCACCAACATTCTGCGGATTCAAACCTCCAGCGACAATCAGCGGAACGGCCGACTGAATCGTTCGCGCCAGCGGCAACGCTTTTTCCCAATCGAAGGGAATGCCCGTCCCGCCCGGCTTTGCGGCCGATCCCGAATCGAGCAACACCGCATCGATGTTGCCAGGCGATCTTAAGTTTGGCGCCCACCCGTCCTGTCCCTCGGCAAGCAATCGACTCGCCTGCACTGTCTTGATGATTCTGCGATTGCCCAGCGCCTGACGAAACTCCGGCAGCTGTGCCGCCGATTCATCGCCTTGTAACTGCACCCCGGTCAATCCGACCCGCGCAGCAATCTCGCCTACGCGGGCTGGCGATTCGTTTACGAACACGCCAATCTTCTCTACGTCCGCCGGCAACGCGCCTATGATTTCGGCCGCCAACACCAAATCGATCCGGCGCGGGCTCTCAGCGAAAATGAACCCTAACGCGTCGGCGCCACAAGACACGCTCAACTCAGCGTCGGTCAGGCTGGTCGTGCCGCAGATCTTGATCCAGGTCATGAGCGCCACGTCCCCGCAGACATCAGGTTGCCGCTACCGACTGGGTCAGCAGGGTGCGCAAGGCTTCGCCCGGAGATGCGGCCCGCATCAACGATTCGCCAATCAGAAACGCATCGAAGCCGGCTTGTCGCAGTCGTGCGATGTCGTCCCCACTTTCGATGCCGCTTTCGGCGACCTTCAGCACGCCAGCCGGCATCAGTTCGGCCAATTGCAACGAGGTGTTCAGGTCGACCTGAAAGGTGTGCAGATTGCGATTGTTGACCCCGATGGTTTCGCAGCCGGCGTCAAGAGCGCGCTGCAATTCCATCGCGTCGTGTACTTCACACAGAACGTCGAGCTCCAGTTCGCGCGCGCGTTGGTACAGCCCGCTGAGCTCGGCTTGATCGAGTGCGGCGACAATCAGCAGGACCGCATCGGCTCCGTGCGCCCGGGCTTCCAGCAGCTGAAATTCGTCGACCATGAAATCTTTCCGCACACAAGGCAGCCGGGTCGCCTGCGAGGCGAGCTCCAGATTCTGCAGCGAGCCTTGAAAATACCGCTCGTCGGTGAGCACCGAAAGCGCCGTAGCGCCAGCATTCTCCAACTCCCGCGCCAGCTCGGCCACCGGGAAAATCGGCGCGAATCAGTCCTTTCGAGGGTGAAGCTTTCTTCAACTCCGCGATCACAGCGATGCCGCGGCGCGCTGCCGACTGCAGGGCGTTGCGGAATCCTCTGGGCTGATGTTGCCCCGCGGCCACGCCCAGCGCGCGCACATCCGCCGACGCTTTGGCAGCGGCGACCTGGCGGCGAGTATTGCTGATGATCTCTTGTAGTTTGGTGGGCACGGGTGCAAAAAGTATACCTGTTGAAGCGGGTTGCTGCGCGCCTTCATCAGGAGGAGCCGACACGCGATTGCAATCGCGCCCTCACACTTGAGCGCGTGGTCAGGCCGCCCGTAGACCTTACGGCATCAAGCACACCTAAAAGTTGTAGATCTCAGGCGAAAACCCGCTTCGCAACCCGGTTTTTCTGAGCTACGCTGCTGGTAATCCCTGAACGTGGATAGTGGAGTCCCGCCACTGGTAGGCGGGAAAAAGTTTTCTCCGCCGGCACGACCGGGAAACCTGTTCCAACATGAAGCGCTCACTTCCGATTTGGTTTGGCCTGCTTACGATCTGGTTAATCTCGTCCGCCTCGGCGCAAGACGCAACCCTGGCTGGCTTGACTCACGAAACTGCTCCCGACATCACGCGTTCCGAAACTACCAGCCGCGTCGGTCCGTCCGCCGGGCCTTCCGCGCGCCCGGCGATGCCTTTGCCGGACTCGGCCTTATCGCGTGCGGCGGCGGAAGCGCTATTCGTGCACTCTAACCTGAGCCGCGCCCGCGCCCTGGCCGATCGCGCCCGGCGACGCTATCCGCGCGACGGGGAAGCGCTCTTCGTGCAGATGGAAGTCGCCGCCATGCAGGCGGACGATGCGGCGATGTCGGATGCAGCGATCAGGTTGTGCGAGCTGGGCGTGTCTGCGCCGGACGATCCGCGAGTGCGGCTGGCCGCAGCACGCATCCGGCGGTCGGCGGCCAACACGCCGCAATTCCGCAACCTTATTCCGCAAGTGCGGTCGCTGCTGGCGAGCTCGCCAGTGAGTTGGCCTGATCTTGATGCGGCGTTGCTGGACGCGGCCATGGACGGCGTTCCCGGTCTCGATCCGTACGCTTGGTCGCGGGCCGCGGGCGTACTGACCGACTGGCGCATAGTCGGCCCGCTGGGACGGCATGCCTTGCTGGATTTCGAGCCAAGTCCGATGGCGCCGGGCGACGACCTGTGGCAGATCTCGTATCGGAATCATGCGGTCGAGAATTTTCAGTTTCCCGATGGCCGGATCCAGTTGCCGGATTATCTCCCACATCGTGGGACTTATTATGCGGCCTCCCATTTTGCCTCGCTCACGCCGGGCACCTGGACGTTGCAGGTGCAAGGCGGTAGCGCGCTGGAGGTTTTCGTCGACGGCCAGCGCGTGCTGCACCAGGCTGGCTCGCCGACCGAGCAGCGCGAGCACCTGGCGGCTGACTTCGACGTGCTGGCCGGTCCGCATCGAGTGTTGATTACGTTTGCTGGTTCGGCTCCGCCACGGCGAATTTCGATTTCGCCGGCGCTGGCCGATGTCCACATGGCCGTGCGAAGCAATCTCTCTTCGCAGGAGCTGGCCTACGAGTTGGCCGCGGAACGCTACGCCTCCGGAGAATATCGCACCGCAGCTCAGCAGATCGTAGCTGTCTCCTCGACGAGTCGATCGGCGGCGCTGCAATTTCTGCTGGCGCAATCGTTGATGCAGCTGTCTCCTGCGGGCTCGGACGCCGTCGCAGCCTGGTCGAATCTGCTATCGCTCGCGCCCGCCGCGCTGGCCGGCGATATCGGCCTGGCCCAGATCGCCTTGCGAGATGGCGACTTACCGGAAGCAGCGAAATTGTCGCGACGGGTTCTCGCCGGCCAGCCAGCAAGTGTCGCTGCGCTGGAGATTCTGGCCTCGGCGCAGACCGGCGATCCTGGAGACGACGATCCGGCCGGCAGCGTTGCGGCGGAGATCTGGTCGCGGCGTCTGGCCGTTCATCCCTCGTGCGAAGGACTGCAAGCTGCCATCAGGTTCTACGGCGCGCATGGGCGTCCCGCGGAAGCTGACGCTGCTCGACAGAAGCTGAATGGCTGCGCGCCCGAGTCGACCGATTACGCGCAATCGCTGGCCGAGCAGGGAAGGCATTCGCAGGCAGCGCAATCGTTGCAGCGCTTGCTTGCGGCTGCGCCGTTGAATCGCTCCGCGCGATCGATGCTGGTGCGCGAGTTGCAATTGGCAGGCGACGATGCCGCCGCACAACGGGCCGCGGCCGAATGGCTGCGAGTCGCTCCCAATGCGGAGAATTATCATCGCCTGGCTGCCGGCGAAGCAGAAGCTGCCGGTGAAAACGCGGCGGCGGAATTCTACCTGCCGTACCGTCGCGACGCGCTGCCGGCGGCTCGTCAGAGGGCGACGAAAGAATTTGCCGGATCGGCGGTGGTCCTGCTCGACGATCATGTGGCCATCGCGCGGCCCGATGGCAGCGTGTCGCTCTACGTCCACACCGCGACGCGCTTGCTCGATCCCCGGGAAGCCGGGGCGGTCAGGCAAGACATTCCACTCGGCGCTCAGGTGCTCGACCTGCGCATCATTCACGCCGATGGTACGACCGATGCGATCAAAAGCGATCCCGGCCGAACCGCGGTTATGAGCACTAGCCTCGCGCCCGGCGATGTGCTGGACCAGGAATACGTGGTGCACTACGCCGGCGATGGAGGAATCGCGGAGCATTCCGAGGTGTTCCAGTTCGTCTTCGGCAGCTTCGACCAGCAAGTACTGAGCGCGCGATTCGTAGCTTTAACTCCCGCGGAAAATGCCGATCGCGGAGTGGTGATCGCTACCGGAGATGCTCCCCGGGTGTCGTCGACCATCCGCGGTGGAGTGCTGGCGCGAGTTTGGCAGAAGGATGCGACTGCGGAGGATAGCCCGCCAGCCGCGACTTTCAGTGGGCCACTGGCGATTGTGCGCATCGTGGAGCAGGATAACGGTTGGGCCGCGCCCAGCAATGCCGAGCACCAGCGCCGCATCGAAACCATCCATCGCGGTCCGCGCTTCGTGGACTCCGCGCTGCGATTCAGGGAAAGCAATGTCGCAAGAAGCAGTGGAAGGGCATGGCTTTAGCCGTGCCGTAAGCGTGCCATCTGGAAAGGGTTTTAGAGACTGTGTGAGAACTAAATTTTGGATTTGCGAGTGGAATATATCGGTCGAAAATCCCGTCCGTAAGGACGACTTAATTCAGCCCAGGACGGAGCCGCAGGCGCAGTCCTGGGTCAGGTGGAAAAGTGATCCGAGTCCCGTAGGGACGACGGAAGTTCTCACGCAGACACTTTAGGTCTGGGCAACCGCGGCTGAAGCCGTTTCTGATGGAGTTAGATTTCGCCGGACTAAAGCCCGGCGCTTCCACCTGCTGTACGTCGCGGCTGACGCCGCGCCACCATAAGACGCTCTGGAATCGGGTGGTGCGCCCCTTTGAAATTGCGCACGACCTGGAACCGCGCCGCGCGACGGGTATGCACGTCTTCCTTTAAACTAGAAGCAGCGAGGATGGAATGCCCGTAACCCAGGAAGAAGTTATCTCAGCACTCAAAGAATGTTATGACCCGGAAATTCCGGTGAACATCGTCGATCTTGGTCTGATCTACGAAGTTCGGGTGAAGCCGACGGAAGTGCAAAACCTTGAAGGCGAGGACGTCGAAGTTGAAATGACGCTGACCACGCAGGGCTGCCCGTCGCAAGGCTCGATCAGCGATCAGGTGAAGCAGCGCTTGCTCCAAATGCCCGGCGTGGGCAATGCCACGGTCAACATCGTGTGGTATCCGCAGTGGACGCCGGAGCGGCTCAGCCCCGACGCCCGCAAACAATTAGGAATTGAGTAGGCCAGCCCGGCACAGGCAACGAGGGTTTGTCAGCAACTCTGACCTATGCTGGCAAGTTGCATCGTTGGCGAGGGAAGGCCCATTACGCACGCGATCTGCAGAGGACTCTCGGAACCGGATCAGTTGCGTAATGGCGATTTCTCAACAACAAACGCATCATTGAGTGTCCGACACTGCCTTGTCCGGCTGAACGGGCCGATCCTCATGCCGCAACAGCAAATCACAGCTATCATCGGCGTCACGCAGTTCGCAGCCCAATAACGTCCAAAGCTGCTTCTTGGCTTGCGCTTGCGCCATAGTGCCAGCGATGGTCGCGCTAGGCAATCTCATTTCGTAAACCCGATAAGCTCCCATGCAATGACAGATACTTACTGGGACTACCTCTGCGGCTACCAGCAACGTTGAAGAGTCCTTCTGCCAACCGATGAAACCCGTATTCGGAGCAATCTTGATTTCGCATTGAACAGGGTGGCCGAAATGTTTCTCGATAGGCTCCGAAACGTCGATCCTTCGCAGCCCATTTGGCTGCACAAAGAACACATACACCCGTGAGCCGAGACTTCCACCTCCCGTCGTAAGCGTTACCGCGAACGCTTTGGAGTCGGGTGACCATGCCAACTCACCATTAAAACCGGGTAGACTCGTCTTGTAGGTCTTCCCTGCGCTTTTCACCGTTAAATCCATTCGCCAACCGTCAGGTGCCTTCGGATCGTCCATCACAGTACTGACCCGCACAACTTTCTGCGCGTCCGGCGAGGAGACACGGACAGGATGCGTTATTGCACTGTCAAGCGTCATCGCATTTTGCGAATAGAGGGTGTGAGGTCCGTTCGGGCAGGAGTGTCGTCGTTGCCCCCAGGTTGTTGCGGCAAGAACAGAAACGACCACGTAAACAATCCGGGCAGTCTTCATCCGATCACGCCGATACTTAGGACAGGTGCGAACAACTGCAGTAGGTTACGCCCCTTTGAAACGCAAGTTTGTGATAACTGTCGTGAACAGGCCATATCACAAGCCTGAGCAGTGGGCGCCGCTTAGGAGCCGTACTCCTCGCGAACGTCACGCCAGGCCTTGACGCTGCGCCGCTCGGCTTCCTCGGCGAAGCCTTCGCCCAGCTTTTGCAGCGTGCCGAAAATCTGAATTCCCTTTTGCAGGTAGTCGGGAGCGTTCTCCCACACCGCCTCAAACTTCTCGGGATACTCCGAAGCCAGCACGGCCAGGCCCGCGGCGGCGACCGCCATTCCTACCGGCCGGCGGCCGGTCAGCACCAGTACCGCGCCGGCGCCAATGGATCCGAAGATAACTGCCTTTTTCCAGTTTTGCATGGGTCACCTCAAACGATACGCCGCGGCAGGCCGCGAAATAGTTTAGAGCCGCAACGGCGTTCTGCTGTTGTATGCGGATCGGCCGAATTGCGCAAGGTCCCCATTCTATATTCGGGCGCCGCACAACTCCCGAGTCTGCTCAGCCGCGAATCTGCCGCGCGCACAGAATACAATGTTCTGCGAGGTGGAAATTCAATGAGTTCTTGCCTGCGGCACTTCGGCGGCCGCGTTGCCCAGCGCGCGCTGGTTCTAGGATTTGTCTTGACGTTCGCGATGGTTGTTCCGTCGACTCTCCTCGCCCAGGAAACGAAGTGGAGCCCGCAGGAAAAGCCGATCTTCGAGCAGATCAAGACTCTGCGCAGCTTGCCCGACGACGTGCGGGCTCGCACTACCAAGGACATTGCGCTGGAGATCCGCCCCCTGCCGGCAACGCCGGGCAAGCTGGAACTGGCGGTCTATCTCGCAAGCCGCGCTACCGAGGGCGACTTCGGCCACGACACTTTGCAGGAAGTAGCCACCACCCTGGCGGGCGCGTTACAGCAGGCGCCGCCCGATCCGCAAAGCAAGACCGCGGCGGCGGCCTATGGCGAGCTGGCGCAACTGGTGCGCTACGAGCATGTCGAGGTGTCGCTGGATTCGCCGCCCTACAAGGCAGCCATGGCCGAGCTGGAAGCCGATGATGCCAACCGCCAGCAGGCCAACTTCACGCTGACTGATCTGCAGGGCAAGACGTGGACGCTGAAAGATCTGAAGGGCAAGGTGGTGCTGGTGAACTTTTGGGCGACCTGGTGCCCGCCGTGCCGCAAAGAAATGCCCGATCTGGAGGCGCTCTACAATCGCTTCCAGGATCAGGGTTTCGTGATCCTCGCGGTTTCCGAGGATGAAGAAACCGCCAAGGTCCCCCCGTTCATCGCCGAGCAGAAGATCACCTATCCCATACTGCTTGACCCGGGCAACAAGGTGAACAACCTCTTCCAGGTCGAAGGGATCCCGAAGAGCTTTGTGTATGACCGCGAAGGGAAGCTGGTGGCGCAGTCGATCGATATGCGAACCCAGCGGCAGTTTCTGGCGATGCTGGCGCAAGCCGGATTGCGGTGAGCAGTTGTCGGTTGTCAGTTGTCAGCTAACAGCGGTCCGGCGCCGGTCGCCGGGATTTGTGTTGCACCTGCGGCGGTGGGGAAAAGAGGGGGACCATCTGGCTCCGGTTGATATCGTTATCAGGCAGCTTGGTTATCAGGCAGCTTGGTGCGGTATACCTTTCTTGCTTGCGATAACCCCGTCCCGCCTTGCGGGACGACTCAGCTCAGCCCAGGACTAGCCCGCCACCGGCGGGCGCAGTCCTGGGTCAAGTTGGAAATGGATGCGAGCCGCGGAGCGGCGGCAGGGTTCTCACGCGCACGGGTCAGCCCCTGAAGCGTTTTTGCAGGGGCTGAAGCCCGGCTAAAAACCGAGCTTGTCGGCCTGGCTAAAGCCAGGCCCTGATACAAATCTATGCGACATCGATGTACAAGGCCTTTCTGACCACTGACCACTGACCGCTGACCACTGACCGCTGACCACTGACCGCTGACCACTGACCACTGACAACTACTGACAACTGACTACTACCGACAACCGACAACTGGCAACTGACAACGGACAACTGCTTCCTGCTATCCTGACCGCGTCATGCCGATGCGCATCACCAGCCGCAAAACCACTATCGCGTTTTTCATCACGCTGGGGGTATGCATTGCGGCGGCGGCCACCGTGCTCAGCACCAGTTGGATCATTCTCAACTGGCGCGAGATTGTTCCTCTCATTCTCGGCGTCATTTTCTTTTGCTTCATCATCGCCGGCGTGATCCTGAACACGATTTTTCTGGTGCGCGAGGTGCGCCGCAACGAGCAGCAAGACAGCTTCCTGAATGCCGTCACGCATGAGCTAAAGACGCCGATCACCTCCATCCGGCTGTATCTGGAGACGCTGCAAAAGCGCAACGTTGACGAGGAGCAGCGGCGCGAGTTTTATCAAGTCATGCTGGAAGACACGCAGCGCCTGATGGGCACGGTCGACGGCGTGCTGCGCGCGGCACGCGTGGTGCAGAAGAACGCGCTGCTTTCGCGGGCGCAAGTTGCAATCGGACCGCTGGTGCAGGACGCTATCGATCTGGCGCGTTCGCGGCATCACCTATCGGCCGAGGCTTTGGATTGGTCGCGCGACGGCCGGCCCGCCGAGCAGTTGACGGTGATGGGCGATCGCGACGAGTTGTTCACCGCCCTCGGCAACGTGCTCGACAATGCCGTGAAGTACTCGCCCAAGGATCCGTGCATACGGGTTGCCGCGGTCACCCCCGACCTGGAGCACGTGGAAATTCGCGTGCAGGATAATGGTGTCGGCATCCCCCGGGGCGAGTTGAAGCGCGTCTTCAAACGCTTCTATCGGGTGCTGACGCCGGGCGCCTCGCAGGTGAAGGGCAGCGGCCTGGGGCTGTTTATCGTGCGCGCCATCGCGCGCCGCCACGGCGGCAACGCCTATGCCGAGAGCGACGGCTCGGGCCATGGCAGCACAATTACCATTCAGTTGCCGAGGAACTCGCAGTGAGAGAAATTCTGCTGGTCGAAGACGAAGAGCATCTGGCGCGCGGGCTGAAGTTCAACCTGGAGGCCGAGGGATATCCCACCCGGGTTGTCGGCGACGGCGAAACAGCTCTGGAACTGTTGCTGCAAGAACACAGCGAGTTCGACTTGCTGGTGCTGGATGTGATGCTGCCCGGCAAGGACGGCTTTGCGGTGGCCACCGAGCTGCGCAAGGCCAGCAACTACATTCCTCTGCTGATGCTCACGGCGCGCGGCAGTCCGGAAGATGTGTTGAAGGGCTTTGAGTCGGGCGCCGACGACTATTTGCCCAAGCCCTTCGATCTGGCGATTCTGCTGGCGCGCATTCGCGGCCTGTTGCGTCGCCGCGATTGGGGGCGCACGCTGCTGACCGATCCGCCGGCCGATGCGCGGGTTGCCGAACCGAGCGAGGCCGGGTCGCTGCGCGAGTTCGATGTTTATGTGTTTGACGATAAGCAGGTCGACTTCGGCACGCTGGAGCTGCGCGCCAACGGCAAGGTCTTTCGCCTGACCTTGATGGAGGCCGAGCTGCTGCGCCATCTCATCCGCAAGAGCGGCAAAATTGTTTCCCGTAAATCGATTCTCGAGGAAGTGTGGGGTTTGCACGAAGACACGGACACGCGCGCCATCGATAACTTTATCGTGCGGCTGAGGAAGTATATCGAGAAGGACCCGTCGCATCCCCAGCATCTGTTGACGGTGCGGGGAGTGGGATATCGATTTCTGCCGACGCCGGTGGCTGTCGCCGGGGAAAAATGAGTTCACCACGGAGGCACGGAGGACACGGAGAATTCTTTTTCCAGACGTTCCTCTCCGTGACCTCTGTGTCTCCGTGGTAATTCCGGGTTTTGATTCTGAGTCGCGAAATACTATCCTGCTTTACCGGCCGAATTCCAGGACGTGAATGTCGGCGAACTTTCTTACTGCCGGCGCGCCGAAAATGGAGCGCAGCTTTTCATCCGCTACCGCGCCGTAATCGAAGCTGTCCATCTGCGAATCTGTTCCAAACACCACCACCCACACGTGGGGGAATTGATGCGGATTCGCATCCAGCACTTTCACCAGGGTACGGACATCGTCTCCGCCAGCGTAGTACGGAGGCGCGAAAACCTGGACCGCGGCCGGATTCCCGGAGTAGCGATCGCGATAGTAGTCGAGCATGACGCGCGTGTAGAAAGGAAAGAAGACCACGGCATCGCCTGGCGAAGCCGACGAGAGAATCGTGTTGCTGGCGCTGCGCCAATCTTCGCGGGGCTTGTGGTAGTCGCCGATGATGGTTGGCAGCGACATGGCGCACAGGGCGATCACCAGCAGCAGCCCGATATGCCAGCGCTCGAGGACCTGCATTCCCAAGGCCGCCAGCAGGATGGTCGCAGGCAGAGAGAAAATCATGTAGCGCTGCAGGAACATGGGATGCAGCAGCGAAATCAGCGCGGTGATGGCCACGGGCACAACTGCCCACAACAGAATCAACATCCCTTGCCAAAATTCTTCGACGCTTGCAACGCGCCGGCGAGCTTGCAGAATCGCCTGCAGCCCCCCGATCCACAAGATCAGAGCAACGAAAAGTTTTATGCCGCCTCCGCCAAAGAACATGGCCAGATGCCAGAATTCCTTCGCGCTCGGTCGCGGCATCCACACGAAGTGCAGGTTCTCCGGAGAGGCTCGGAAAACGTAGGTCAGGCCGGGCAGCGCCGCCAGCAGAATCACCGTGCCGCATATGATTACCGGCCGCCAGGGCGCAGGCTTCGGCCTGAAGAACAACGAGCAGGCTTGCGCCACCAGCACCAGTGCGGCAAAGTCGTGGCTATAGAAGGCGAGAATTCCAACTGCGGTCCACAGCCCCCAGTCTCGCCGCCGGCCCGAGTCGACAGCCTGCACGAAAACATAAGTCGACAGCAGCACCAGCAGGATGGTCAGCGTGTAGCTGCGGGCTTCCTGCGAGTAGGAGACGTGCGTGGGACTGAACGTTAGCAGAGCCGCGGCAGCCAGGGCGGGTGCGGTCGCCATGAACCTGCGCGCGACCACGAAAATCAACGGGATGGATGCGATGCCGAACAGCGCCGAGGGTAGCCGAAGCCAGGCTTCGCTTAGGCCCAGGTGAATCCAGGCGCGCATCAGCAGGAAGTAGATGGTTTGCAGATTGGCTTCGCCATGCCACCACACCCAGGCGAAGTGCTGCCACGAAGCGCGCGCCAGGGCGACGGTTGCGCCCTCATCCATCCAGAGGCTTTTGCTGCCCAGATGCGACAGGCGCAGCCATGCGCCGGCGATGGTTAACAAAGCCAGGAGAAGGACTGCGTGCCCGCGCGAGATCTCACCAAGAGATACTGCGGACCGCTTGCTTGGCGGGTCGGCGAGAGAAGGCTCGCGGGCGGCGGGCATAAACGTAAATGTAGCAGCTATGACGGAGCCATGCCGCTTCCGATCTATGGGGCCGGCGCCGCCATTCCGGAGTTCTTCGCCAGCCTCGGCCTGCTCATACTGCGCCCTCGCCATGTTGACCTCAGCTTTCTCGGCGACGGCCAGCAGCACGCATAGGGCAACGCCCTCGGCTGCGTCGGCGACTTCGGACAACTTGGGGAACGTCGGCGCAATGCGCAGGGTGCGGTCGTCGGGATCTTTTCCGTAAGGATGGGTTGCTCCCGCCGGCGTCAACTCAACGCCCGCTTCTTTGGCCAGCGCGACGACCCGCTGGGCGCAGCCCTTAGGAACATCGAGGGTGATGAAGTATCCGCCCTTGGGCCGCGTCCATTCCACGTCGGCGATGTGGGCCAGCTTCTGATCGAAAGTGCCGAGCACCTTCTGGAATTTCGGCGCGATGATGGCGCGATGCTTCTCCATCAAAGCCAGAATGCCGGCTTGGTCTTTCAGGAAACGAACATGGCGCAACTGGTTGATCTTGTCGGGACCGATGGTGCGCGGCACCAGTCGGGCCAGCCACCACTTGACGTTTTCCGACGACGAGGCGAACAGCGACAGCCCGGCGCCGGCCAGCGTGATCTTCGAAGTCGAGGCAAAGACGAAAGGACGGTTCGCATGTTCGTGCCGGGCGCACAACTCAATCACGTTGGCGATCTCGATGGCTTCGTCGGTCAGATGATGGACCGCGTAGGCGTTGTCCCAATAGAGCCGGAAGTCGGGAGCCGCGGTCTTCATCGCAGCCAGCCGCTCGATGACCTGGTCGGAATAAACCGCGCCGGTGGGATTGCTGTACTTGGGAACGCACCACATGGCCTTAATGGTCGCGTCCTCTGCCACCAGACGCTCGACCTGGTCCATGTCGGGGCCGTCGTCGCGCATGGGCACCGTGATCATGCGGATGCCGTAGTCTTCGCAGATGCGGAAGTGCCGGTCGTAACCGGGGACGGCGCACAGAAAGGCAATCTCTCCCGGCCGCGACCAGGGTCCCACACTGTCAGAGGTGCCTTTCAGCAGGGAATACATTACGGCATCGTGCATGGTCGACAGGCTGGAGTTGTTGCCGACTACGACTTGTTCTGGCGGAGCACCCAACATGCCGGCGAAAAGACGTCGCACTTCCGGGATGCCCTGAAGATTTCCGTAGTTGCGGCAGTCGGTGCCGGCCTCGTCGCGGAAGTCGGCGGGGCCGGGAAGCACCAGCAATTCGGTGCTCAGGTCGAGCTGGGCCGCCGACGGCTTGCCGCGGGTCAGGTTGAGCTGGAGGCCCTTGGCTTTGAAGGCATCGTAGCTCTGCTGAATCTGCTGCCGGAACTGGGTGATGTCTTGTGAGTGTTTGGCCAGTGTCATGAGAAGACGATCATCCTTTGCCGGGTTCAATTCTTTCGCGATTCGGGATCGAGCAGGCGCCGGCTGCCAGCAAAATCGAAAGCAGATCCCTCACCGGCTGAAGCCGGTTCGGGATGACAAATATAAAGGAGTTGCTGCGGCGTAGCTAAAGCTACGCCCCTTCAAAATCGCCTTAGGCCGAGTTTCTCAGCAAACTATAAAGCCCGGCGCTTCCACCTTGAAAGCGCGCCCTACTCAGAAAGCCTGCCCTACTCAGCTTTTATACACCACCGCGAGGCGGTTCTATCGCGCCCGCGCCAGCACCAGCGTGATGTCGTCGGGCTGCTCGCCGCCGGCGATCCAGTCGGTGACCGCGCCGGTCACCGACGTCGCTGATCCGCGAAAGCGATTGGTCGCGGTGCCGTTGGATCAATTCGATCAGCCGCTCTTCGCCGAACTCGCCGAATTCGTTTTCCGGCTCAGTGATGCCGTCGCTATAAGCCACAAAAATATCACCCGGCTCCAGCGCGACCGCACTTTCACTGTAGGTCATGCCGTCGAACAATCCCACCACGGTGCCTGAAGTTTCCAGGCGAGTGAAATTTCCATTGCTGCCCAGCACCAGGGGAGGCAGATGCCCGGCGTTGGAATAGGTCAACGAGCGCGAGCGCGCATCGTAGCAGCCCAGGAACATGGTGGCGTACTTCTCCGGCGGCGTGCTGCGGAAGAGCTGATAATTCAGCGTGGCCATCAAGAGCCCGGGAGAAAGTTCAGCGTCGCCATCACTGTTGCCGCGGCAATGCATGGCCAGCACGCTGCTCTCCGACACTCCCGCGCCGATCGCGACCGAAGCCAGGGTGCGCTCCGGCTCCAGCGAGTAGGCGCGAACGAAGGCGTGGACGGTGGCCATCAACAGTGCCGCTGAAATTCCCTTGCCGCTAATGTCGCCCAAGGCCAGCATGATCCGCTCTTCGCGCAGGGGAATGAAATCGTAGTAGTCGCCGCTGACGGTGCGCGCCGGACGGCAAACGCCGTGGACCTCCAGCGAGCGCAGGCCGCTCAGATCGGCGGGGAACAGCAGCGCCTGCACTTCGTGGGCGATGGCCAGTTCGCCTTCCAGCCGCTGCTTCTCTTTCTGCTCGGCGATCAGGTTGCCCAGCGACTGGGTCATGGAGTTGAATGACTGCTCCAGCGCCGCCATCTGATCGCGGCTTCTGATCTGAATGCGATGCTGCAGCTCACCCTGATTCACATATTGGGTCGCGCTGTACAACTCGGCTACCGAGCGAGTGACGCTGCGAGTAAGACGTCCGCCGATAATCAGCGCGATGAGCTCGATGACGCCGAAGAAAATGCCGATGCCGAGCAGCGCCTGGATGAATATGCCGGCATTCTCTCCCAGGCTGCTGAACAGCGTGCCATACAGCAGGGAGGGCCGGGTGTCGACCAGCAGCAGCCCGCTCTCCTGCGCTCCGGTGCGCCAGTCGATAGCGTTAAAGCGGGTGGCAAAGGGAAAGTGGATATCGAAACTGTTGGCCGGCGCCGGCACGGTTCCGGCCTCAACCCGGTCTGGCGCCTGGAAGTGCTGACCGTTACCGTCTGGCCGCCGAACTTGGTGGTGACATGATTGCCTCCGGACTTGGACGATGAGCCCGAAGAGTTCGCAGCAGCACCGGTCTGGGGATGGACGCCCAGGTCGGGCGTGAACAGGGTTACCGATCCCAGCTCCGAGGCAGCCAGCCGCAGAAGTTCCGGGGTGACCGGCATATTCGAAATCACGGTCAGCCGGTGAGTGCCTTCGTTCACCTGCTTCACGGCGCGCAGTTGCACCTGGTTGTTGTCGATCACGAAGCCGGCAAAGTCTCCACCGACCGCGGGCGAGGGCTTAATCGGCGTTGCCGCCGATCGCCGCCCCGGTTCCGCCAGCACGAAACTCTTGTCGTCATCCCAAACGGTAACCGAGCGATGGCGAAAGTTCTCGTCGGAGGCGCTGGCGATTTCAGCCGCCAGCTGCGGATTCAAATTGCCGGCGCGCGCCAGACTGCGAAACTGGGTCAGCAAGGATTTGTTGGTCGCCTCCAGATGGTGCAGCTCCGACTGCAGATCGGACATGGCGACATAGGTGGCGAATTGCCCGGCGAACAGGTACCCGGCCAGCAGGGCCATCATCACCAGCAGGATGACCGGAATGACTCCGATGAAAACGTAGGTGACGATCAGCCGGTTGCGCAGCCGCCACATCAAATGCTTGCGCAACGCGCGGAAGCCAAGCAGTAGGGCGAAAATGACGAAGACGTAGGAGAGGAAAGTGGCCCAACCGCTCAGCAAAGTGCCGGCGGGGGAACGGGTGATAAGTTTCAACACCTCCAGCCCCACCGCCAGGTAGCCGAACCACAGCGTCGTGCGCCCCAGTTTGCTTCGGGGATGAAGCGTTCGCCGGATAAACGCGCGCACATCGGTCGAGTTGGGAAGCGACAGAGCCATGAAAAAAGCTGTCAGCCGTCAGCTATCAGCCGTCAGAAAACATGTCGATTGCGACGTAGTTTTTTCAGTCGCCCGCCTCAGATCTCAGGATAGAGGTCGAAGAAGGCTTCCACGCTTTGCCGCAACTGCTTCTCGATGTCATCCTTGGAGCCTTCGAGCAAATGCAGCGCCACGTGAGCCTCCCGCCCGTTCTTGAGCTTGATGGTACCTTCGCCCACCTCGGCTACTTCCTCGGAAGGCAGCAGACGCATGCCATATACCAGAGTGAGTTTTGCCATCCCACGATTCTAGCCGTTTCGCAAAGTTGGAGCACTTGGTAGAATCCGGAAGGCTGAAGCACACTGTTAAATTCCTGAGAAAGAAGCTGATACGGGCGAGCCAGCGTGTCGCCGCGCCGGTTGCATCTTCTGGCGAGTTGGAGAATCAAACCGAATCCTATGTCTGCAAATGTTCGTGATGTGATTATCATCGGCTCCGGCTGCTCCGGGCTGACGGCCGCGATTTACGCGGCGCGCGCCAATCTTCGTCCCCTGGTCATCGAAGGCCACGAACCCGGCGGCCAGCTCTCCATCACTACACTGGTGGAGAATTTCCCTGGCTTTCCCGAAGGGATTCAAGGGCCCGGAGCTGATCGACAACATGAAGCAGCAGGCGGCGCGCTTCGGAGCGGAGTTCATGCCCGGGCATGTCGTTAGCGTTGATCTCAGCCAGAAGAGCCAGGACCTGGGCAAGAGGCCGATCGAGGTGAATCTGGGCCGCGAGACTTTGCTGAGCCGGACGCTCATTATCGCCAGCGGAGCCTCGGCGCGCTGGCTGGGGCTGCCGAACGAGCAGGCGCTGATCGGTCACGGCGTTTCTTCCTGCGCCACCTGCGACGGGTTTTTCTTCTCGGGCAAGGAGATTGCCGTCATCGGCGGCGGCGACTCGGCGATGGAGGAAGCGTTGTTCCTGACCCGCTTCGCCTCGAAGGTGACGCTGATTCATCGACGCGGGGAGTTTCGTGCCTCCAAGATCATGCTCGATCGCGCGCGCCAGCACTGCAAGATCGAGTTCCTCACCGACACCGTGGTCGACGATGTGCTCGACGTGGAAAAGAAGGAAGTGACCGGCTTGCGCCTGCGCAACCTGAAAACCGGCGAACAGTGGGACCTGCCGGCCAGCGCGATGTTTCTGGGTATCGGCCACACCCCGAATGCCGATTTCGTGGGCGATCAACTGGATCGCGACGGCGAGGGGTATCTGGTTCCCCGGGACAACGTCGGGTCGCGAGTGCCGGGAGTCTTCATCAGCGGCGACGTTGCCGACCGGCATTATCGCCAAGCCGTAACCGCTGCGGGAACTGGCTGCATGGCGGCGCTGGAAGTGGAGAAATACCTGGAAGCGTGTGAAAAATAAGGCATAAATCAATGAGGGAAGTCTAGTTATAGGCGTAGTTGTACGACTTGTCTACTTGGACGCGTAGCTTTTACATGTCAATAGGGTGAAATGCAACAGTTAGCTGTAGCTGCCTGATTGCAATGGAGATATAAAGTCCGGATTTCGTGGCCAGAAGGGTCCCCAATGTGCTATGATGGTATTAGAGTCAGATAAGCGATAGCGCCTATCTGGCTTTTTTGCTTTGCAGGCGACTTCTCTAGCTAAGACCATGCCAGATACTGCCCCGGACCAGTTCCTTCGCGTCGAAGAGGCCGCCGGACAGATTCTGGGCCGCACGCCGCTGAGACCCCGGATCGGGGTGGTGCTGGGTTCGGGGCTGGGCAGCTTCGCCGACGAGCTGGCCAACGCCGCCCGCATCCCTTTCGAAGAGATTCCCAACTTTCCTCGCAGCACAGCCATCGGCCACGCCGGCCAGATGGTCATGGGCACGCTCGGCCGGCTGCCGCTGGCGGTGATGCAGGGACGGGTTCACCTCTACGAAGGCTATTCGGCACAGCAGGTCGCCTTTCCGGTGCGGGTGCTGGCCCGCATGGGCGTGAAGGCGATGGTGCTGACCAATGCCGCCGGCGGGATCAATCCCGTATACGGCAAAGGCGCGCTGGTGGTGCTACGCGATCACATCAACCTGCAAGGGCAGAATCCGCTGGTCGGGCCGAACGACGATCGGCTGGGCCTGCGGCATCCGGACATGACCGATGCTTACAACGCGGAATTTCGCCGCTTTGCACAGGAAGAATCGCAACGGCTGGGCGGAAGCGTTTTCGAGGGCGTGTACGCAGCGGTGACTGGGCCGAGCTTCGAAACGCCGGCGGAGATCCGGTTTCTGCGGGTCATTGGCGCCGATCTGGTAGGGATGTCCACGGTGCCGGAGGTGATCGCCGCCCGGCATGTGGGTATGGAGGTGCTGGCGATTTCCTGCGTGACCAACATGGCGGCCGGCATGACCGGGGAAAAGATCACCGCCGAAGAAGTGCTGGAGACGGGCGAGCAGGTGCGAGGAAAGTTCCTGGCGCTACTGCGGGCGGTATTGCCCAGGATGGAGCGCAGTCTGGCGGAATGAAGATTCACCACGCAGGTACGGAGTACACGAGCAAGATTGGCGAAAAAACCGGCTCTGCATCGTCGGCGGCAGATCTCTCGGCGGCTGAAGCCGCCTCGGGATGACAAAATAAAGGGCTCCTACGGCGCAGCTAAAGCTGCGCCCCTTCAAAACCGCCTTGCCGAGTTTTTCAGCAAACTGCGAAGCCGCCTCGGGAAGATAAAAATAAAGGGCTCCTACGGCGCAGCTAAAGCTGCGCCCCTTCAAATCAGCTAGGGCCGAGTTTTGCCAGCCTGTGGGACGGCCAAATTCATCGGCAGAAAATCCCCCAAATCTCCGTGTCCTCCGTGCCTCCGTGGTGAAGCTGTTGTGCTTAGGGCATCAAGGCAGGCCGCAGGGTAATGTCCCGGTGCGGTCCTGCCGAAGTTATCCGAGGAGCCACCTTGTGCAATTGAATTGTTCTCAGGGCGGGTGGTTGGCAGTAGAATGAGCCAGAGGGCAGGGTCGGGGTTGACGCCGGGCGAGGAGACGTTCTCTCGCGGCGGCGTGCAACGACGATGGTATGCTCCGCGGAGTCAATCGCCCTCCTGCTAAACCCCCAAAGGCAGAGGGATAGCTCGCCAGGAGATCGGTAGTTCGGAGCGTACAGGCCGCCATTGTCTATGTCATCCCCTGAATTTCTTTCGCAGGTCCGGCCCGCTGAAGTCTTACGCGAAGCCATACTGCGGCACGTCCGTTACACCCTGGTCCGTCCTACCTCGGAGCTGAAGCCGGCCGACTATCTGAAGCCGGTTTCCCTGGCGATTCGCGACCGCATCGTCGACCGCATGCTGGAGACCGAATCGCGCTATCGCCATAAGGATTCGAAGAAGCTCTACTACCTGTCGATGGAATTCCTGATGGGCCGGTCGCTGGGCGACAACCTGTCGAACCTGCGCGTCGAGGACATGTGCCGGGAGGTGCTGGCCGGCTTCGGCGTCAGCCTCGACGAGGTGCTGGAAAGCGAGACCGATGCCGGGCTGGGCAACGGAGGCCTGGGCCGACTGGCGGCTTGCTTCCTGGAATCGCTGGCGACCTTGGGAATGCCGGGCTTCGGTTACGGCATCGATTACGAATACGGCCTCTTCCGGCAGGAGATCTTCAACGGCTTTCAGCGGGAGAAGCCCGACCGCTGGAAGGCCAACGGAACTCCCTTTCAGATCGAGCATCCGGAAGAGGTGGTCAACATCCCGATGTACGGCCGGGTGGAGAGCGGTGGGCTCGATGCCGAAGACGGCCTGAAGCAGCCCTGGACGAACCCGAAGATCGTGGAAGGCATACCGACCGACATGCCGATTGTCGGTTATCTGGGGCAGACGGTGAACTGGCTGCGGCTGTTTACCGCGCGCGCTTCGGAAGATTTCGACATCGAGATTTTCAATCGCGGCGATTACATTCGCGCGGTCGAGCAGAAGATCGCGTCGGAAAACATTTCGCGGGTGCTGTATCCCTCCGACTCGGTGATGAGCGGCAAGGAGCTGCGGCTGGTGCAGGAGTACTTTCTGGTGGCCTGCGCTATCGGCGACCTGATGCGCCGCTTCCGCCAGCAGCACAAGAAAATCGAGATGCTGCCGGCCAAAGTCGCCATCCAGATGAACGACACCCATCCCTCGCTGGCGGTGGCCGAGCTGATGCGCATCCTGCTGGATGAAGATCAGCTGGCCTGGGACGACGCCTGGGAGATCACCCAGCAGACGCTGGCTTACACCAATCACACGCTGCTGCCGGAAGCGCTGGAGAAGTGGTCGGTGCCGCTGCTGGAGAAGGTTTTGCCGCGGCACATGCTGATCATCTTCAACATCAACCACAAGTTCTTGCGGGAGATGAAGCAGTACTCGTTCCTCGACGATGAGAAGCTGCGCCGGATGTCGATCATCGAAGAGGGCTACGAAAAACAAGTTCGCATGGCGCACCTGTGCATGGTGGGAAGCCACTCCGTCAACGGCGTCTCCAAGTTGCACAGCGACCTGATCGTCAACTCGCTGGTGCCGGAATTCGCCCAGATCTGGCCGGAGAAGTTCAACAACAAGACCAACGGCGTGGCGCCGCGGCGCTGGCTGATGAAGGCCAACGAAGGCCTCACCGACTTGATCAGCCGGACGCTCGACGAAAACAAGTGGATCACCGACCTGCGCAAGCTGCGCGACCTGGAGCCTTTCGCCGAAGACGAAGAATTTCGCGAGGCGTTCAAGGAGGTAAAGCGGCAGAACAAGCTGAAGCTGGCCAGCACGATTCAGGACCTCACCGGGGTAGCGGTCGATTCGGATTCGATGTTCGATGTGCAGATCAAGCGCATTCACGAATACAAGCGGCAGTTGCTGAATGTGATGGGCCTGATCCACGACTATCTGGGCATTGTGGAACGGGGCGAGATGCCGCAGGTGCCGCGCACCTACATCTTCGCCGGCAAGGCTGCCCCGGGATATTGGGCGGCCAAGCAGATCATCAAGCTGATCCACAGTGTGGCGGATGTGGTGAACAATGACGAGAAGGCGAAAGACCTGATCAAGATTGCCTTCCTGCCCGACTATCGGGTGTCGCTGGCGCAGCTGATTATTCCCGCCGCCGATCTGAGCGAGCAGATTTCCATGGCCGGGATGGAAGCGTCGGGCACCGGCAACATGAAGCTGGCGATGAATGGCGCGCTGACCATCGGCACCTACGACGGCGCCAACATCGAGATTGCCGAAGAAGTAGGCGAAGACAACATCTACATCTTCGGGCTGCGGGCCGAAGAGATTCACGAGATGCAGTTGAAAGGGTCGTACAATCCGCGCGAACGTTACGACAGCGACGAGTCGGTGCGCGAGGTGATGGACGCGCTGGCCTCCGACCGCTTCTGCCCCAACGAGCATGGCCTGTTCCGCTGGATCTTCGACGAGCTGGTCCATCGCGGCGACCGCTACTTCCATATCGCCGACTTCCCGGCGTATGTGGAGACCCAGCAGTTGATCGAGGGCGAGTACTTGAACCAGGAAACCTGGTGGCGCAAGGCGGTTCTCAATGTCGCCCGCATCGGCAAGTTCTCCAGCGATCGCACCATTCTGGAGTACTCGCACGATATCTGGCATATCGGTCCGTTCGAGAGCAAAGCCCGGGCGGTGAAAGCTCCGGTGCGCACTGTGGTTGCGGCGGTCAAGGTCAATGGGGAAGTGCTTCCGGCCGCCGAAGTTGCTCCCGAAGCCGAGAGCAAGCAGGTTGCGGATTAGCCGTCTATCCGCTGGATGACGGCGAGATAAGGAGCGGCCTTCGCGGTTGCTGCGAACCCGGAAAAGCAGATCCCTCACCGGCTGAAGCCGGTTCGGGATGACAAATATAAAGGAGTTGCTATGGCGTAGCTAAAGCTACGCCCCTTCAAAATCATCGGAGCGAGTTTTCGGCCTGTAAGCATTGCCCTATAAAAACCCCGCGCCTTATGGCATGGGTTACGGCTGACCCCTGCGCGGTTAGCGGAGGGGCAGTCGACGGCTCTGGGTTCGGGTTCACGTCCACCAGAGGAAAGCCCAGCTGCTTCCATTCATGAAAGCCGCCCAGCAGCGGCCGCACCCCACGGATCCCCAACTTCCTGAGTTGCAGCGCCACCCGGGCGCTGGTCGCTTCGTTCGGTCAAGTACAGAAGAGGACGATCTCGCCGTCGTGGGTGATTTCGTTGCTGCGCTTCTGCAGGTCTTCGGGCGAGATCTGGACGGCTCCGGGCAACGTTCTGGGATCGGTCAGCACATCCAGGGGATGACGCAGGTCGATGATCTCGACGTGTTCGCCCGACTCCAGCTGATGCTTCAGCTCATCCGGAGTGATGCGATCGCCTTTAACCTCCGCGATGAACCGCTCGCGTTCGCGCCAGCGATACAACACGTAGGCCACCACGCCGGTGGCGAACAGGATCAGGAAGCCGCCGCCCAGCATGTGAGCGTCGGCGGCGACGCGATCCAGTTGCTTGCTGAAGATAAAGCCCAGGGTCGCGTAGCCGGTGGTCCACAGCAACGCGCCCAGCACATCGAAGAGCAGGAAGCGGTGATAAGGAACGCTCACCATGCCGGCCAGCGCGGGCGCGGCCGTGTTCAAGCCGGGAACAAACTTACAGATCAGCAGGGTACGCGCGCCGTACTTGCTGAAGGTGGTCTCGGTGCGGCGGACGCAGGAGTCAGGCTCCATCGAGATGCGGCAGAGAAGATTGAGGACGATGGCGCCCCGGCGCTGACCGAAGTGGTACCAGAAGATGTCGGCGCCCAGGCAGCCTGCCGTTCCGGCCAGCACCACCAGGGGCAGGCTCATCCGGTGCTGTCCGGCGAGCGCCCCGGCCGCCAGCAGCAAAGGTGTAGCCAGCACCGGCAGGCCGCCCTGCTCGATCAGCACCCAGCCAAACAGCAGGGCATAGCCGTACTGCACCACGAATTGCAGGGTCTCAGTCATGGGCGTTCAGCAAGAAAACCGCACAAAGCTACATTGATGCGCCGGCTTCGAGGAAGGTTCTGCTGGGGCGCAGTATAACCCAGAATTAGGCTGCTGCCGTAGATCGAGAGGCGCCAATCTGGCGGACTTACAACGGCGGGTAGCCTGAGAAGTCGCAGTTCGGCATGAGTTATCAAACCCGAGCAAACTCAGGCCCGGCCGGCAAACTCGCGCGTCTCGGTCGATACTTTGACCTTCTCGCCTTCCTTGATGAAGAGGGGAACGCGGATTTCCATGCCGGTCTCGAGCCGGGCCAGCTTGGTCACGCTGCCGCTGGAGGAGTCGCCGCGCGCGCCGGGCTCGCTGTAGACCACTTCCAACTCAACCTGCACCGGCAGTTCGATGCCGATGGGATTGCCGTTGTAGCGATGCAGCTCGATCATGCCGCCCTCGACCAGGAAGTCGGAGGCGTCGCCGATTATCTCGTCGCTGAGGGTGATGGTCTCGTAGCTTTCCTGATCGAGAAAATGCGAGCCCTCTTTGTCGCTATACAGGTAGGAGGCGGGGCCGATCTGCAGATCGGGCTCCTTGAACTTGTCGCTGGCCTTGAAGGTCTTCTCGAAGACGGCGCTGGTAAGCAGGTTGCGCATCTTCAGGCGCACCAGGGTCTGAGCGCCGCGGGCCGAGGGAGTCGTGACCTCCGCTTCCAGGCAGTGAAATGGAGTGTTTTCAAACTCGAAAAACGTCTTACGCTTGACGTTGATGGCGTCGATCAGTGTGGCCATGAATTCCTCAAAGGTTGGGTTGGGCGGTAAAAATCGAGAGCGAGCCTGATGTCAACTTCCCATTGATTATAAGGTGGAAAGCTTTTCGAAGGAGAGATCGGGGGACCGGGGCGAGCTTTCAGGAAATCTGCAGCGGCGGCGAAGAGAAACATTGCGCAAGCGGCGGCGGTCGAGTAGAGTCTGTGGCGCATTATCAGAAACGCAAACCCGGAGGGGATCATGGGATTTATCGCATGGATCATTGTGGGGTTGGTGGCGGGCTGGCTTGCCGGGCAGGTGATGAAGGGTGGTGGCTACGGCGTCATCGTGGACATTATCCTCGGTATCCTGGGGGGAATCGTGGGCGGCTGGCTCTTCGGCATGTTAGGAATCTGGCGCGGGGGCGGGATGATCGGCTCCATCATCGTGGCCTTCATTGGCGCGGTAATTCTGGTGGGACTTACCCGCTTGATAAAAAGAGCCTGACCGCGCCATCGCAAACTTTGACGGATCAAGGTCGGTGCGTTTGCTCCGGCTGAGCATAGTAGCCGGAGCGGGTGCGCACGTCCAGACCAGGCTTGTCGACGGTAACTTCGAGCGCGTGATACTCGTTCGGGCCGTCAGCGATCGCGCCCTCGAAGGAGAGCAGGTAAAAGGCGTTCGCGTCGTCGACACAAGTTTGCATCTCGCCCGCCAGATCGTTGCTGGAATTCAGCACCAGGCCGCCACTCTGGTAAGCGAAAACCTGCAGTGCCAGGTTGCCGATACGCACCTGGTTTGGGTTCTTCACGCCCTTGATGAAGTCCTTGTAGTAAGACTTCAGAACTCCGCCGCCGCTGCCGGTCGGACTGACGTTGTACAGCGTGAGGCGCGCGCGTCGCATTCCGGCTGAAATTCCCACGATGGACTGGAACAGCCCTTGCTGGTCCTTGGTGCTCAGCTCCACCCGCGGAGTAGAAAGAATGCTCCAACCCGGACTAATCCAGATCACCAGCTTTCTTCCCGGCCGCGGTATTTGATAGTCGATCAATTGCCCAAGGGTACGAACCGACAAATTGACCCGCTGAACCGCGCCTTCGAGTCCCTGGGAGCGAGTGGCGCCGCGCAGCGCCGACTCATGCTGATTGAATTCTGCAATCAGAGCCTTGCCATCGCGCGAAGGCGTGCCGCCGGCCGCTCCCGTCAGGGAGAAGAAGACCAGCGATACCGGGTAGGCCAGTTTGCCGTCGTTTTGGCTCAGGAACTTTTCCGCCTGTTGCCGCACGAAGGCCACGTCATGAAACGACGTGTTGACTTCATCGATCACCAGCACGACTTCGACCGGCGGATCCGGGGTCGCAGCCGGATTTTGCACCGCCTGAAAAGAGGTCAGCTTTTGCGGCTGCTTATCGTCCCGCAGGGTGAAGTTCTGCTGCTGCAGATTCGGCACCGTGCGGCCCGTTTGATCGCTGACCACAACGTCTAGCGTGATGTTGTGACTCCCCGCTGTTGCCGAAGCCGTCGCGGCTGGCTTGGTGCTGCTCCCATGAGTATCCTGTTGCGCAACCGCCAAGCAGGAACAAAGACAGAACAGACAGATGAAAGTGCGTCGCGATGGATTCATATCAATTCACCTCGCTTCAATCAGCTCTGGGCTGGTGCGGGGGCTGGTGTGGCGGCCGGCCCATGTCCCTGGTCCTTCGCTTCTTTCTGCTTCGCGTCCCAAGTCAGGATCTTCAGATCGAGGACGAAGATCGCGTACAACACTGGCACCATCAGCAGCGTGATGAATGTTGCGACCGTGAGCCCGCCGATCTGCGCATAGCATAGCGGCTGCCACAACGGACCGCCATGCATCGCCAGCGGGAACAGTGCCAGCACGGTCGCGCTGACCGTAATCATCACCGGACGCAGGCGGATGATTCCGGCATCGATCACCGCCTCCTCGAAGGGCTCGCCCAAGGCATGCCGCTCTTCGATGAAGTCGAACAGCACGATCACGTGACTGACGATCACGCCGATCAGGCTGGCGATTCCCAAAAACGCCATGAAGCCGAACGAGGTATGCATGACCGCCAGCCCGTAGATGGCGCCGGCCACCCCGTAAGGCGCGGCCGCGAAGACCAGCAGCGGCTTGATCGCGTTGTTGAACTGAAACAGCAGCGCCAGGTAAATCGACAACACGGAAATGCCGAGCACGATGGTCAGATTGCGGAAGCCGTCCTGCTGTTTGTTGTACTCGCCGCCCACGGTCACGGTGTAGCCGGGAGGCATGGTCTTCTGGAATTCGCGCAGCTTGGGCAGGGCGACGCTGGTGATCTCCGAAGCCAGGTGACCGGGGGCAGGGAATGCATAGATCGACATCTCGCGAAAGTGGTCGATGCGAACGATGCGATTCGTCATCATGCTGTTCTGGATGTCGGAGACCTGGACCAGCGGAATCTTGGTATTGTCCCCGGAAGATGATGAGTACACGTAGAGGTTCTGAATGTCGGAGAGCTTAGCGCGCTCGTTCAGCTGCAGGCGGGCCACGACCGGAATGTTCTTGTCGCCGTCTTGCAGCGTAGTTACGGTGCTGCCGCTCATGGCTCCGGTGGCCGAGTTGGCCACGTCCATGTTGGTGATGCCGGCCAGATTGGCGCGGTCGGGATCGATGTTGAGCGTGACCTGAAAACTTTCTTTCTGCCATTCGTTGCGCACGCGGCGGGCTTCGTTGGCGGAGCGAACAATGTCTTCCACCTGGGAGGCCAGGCGGCGCAGCTCATTAATGTCACGCGCACTTTGCGAAGTGCTCACATCCGCTTCGCTGATGACGCGAATCTCCACCGGATAGTTCACCGGCGTGGTTTGCAGCTGGCGATAGTCGCAACGGACCCCAGGCAGTTTCGCAGTGAGCACGGGTTGCACCTGGTTGACGAACTCCGGCGTCAGTTCTTTGTCGGTCAGTTGCACCAGAACCTGCGCGTAGTTCAGTTGCTTGGGCTGCGGCGACACCGAGAACCAGAAGCGAGGACTGCCTCCTCCGACCCAGGTAGTTACGTACTTCAAAATTTCGGTGGGATTGCCGTTCTTGTCGGGATGCTTCCTGCCCCACTCGGCGGCTTGTTCGCGAATGATCTGCTCCACTCCCTGTGCGGCCTGATTGGTGGCGTCGAAGTTGGCGTCGTTCGGTAGCCAGACATCGATGTAGGACCAATACTGGACGTCGTCAGGGAAGAACGATGTTTTCAAATGAGAGAACAGATACGCTCCCAGCAGCAGGAACGCCAGGGAGCCGATAGCCACCTTCCAGCGATGCTCGATGGCAAACTTTGCGAGCCGGGCGTACTGGCCGGTGAAGCCGGTGGTGCGGCGCACGGCGATGGGCGCTTCCGGCTTCTTGTCGGGGCGGAGCAGGTAGTAGCCCAGCAGCGGAATAAACGTCATCGAAGCCAGGCGGGAACAGACCAGGGCCACCGTCATCACGATGGGCAGGCTGTAAATGAACTCGCCCGTGGTTCCGGTGATCATGAGGAAGGGAAGGTAGGCCACGATGTTGGTAATGGTGGCGTACATGATGGCGGTGGCAATCCTGGTCGGACCCAGCCAGGGCGCGATGAGGCGCGGTTGTCCTTCGGCCAGCATGCGCTTGATGGCGTCGCCGGCTACTACCGGATCGTCCACCAGTAGCCCCAGGGCGATGATCAGCGAGGCCACCGACACCTGCTGCACATCGATGCCGAGCACGTAGATGGTGCCGAACGTCATGGCCAGGGTGATCGGAATCGACAATGCCATCAGCACGGCGGAGCGCCACTCCCAGAAGCCGATCAACGAGACGATGACCACCAGCGCGATGGCTTCATACAGCGCGTCCATAAACAGGCTGATCTGCTCTTTCACCTGCAGCGGCTGGCTGGAGGTGGGGACCATGACCAGGTCGTCGGGCAGGTAGGACTTGAGGCTGTCTAGCTTTTCCTGTACGTGGCGGCCGAAGAGATCGATTTGCTGACCCGATCGCATGTTGATAGCCACCGAGATTGCACGGCTGCGCACCCACTCTCCGCGCGGGTCGCGCCAGGTCAGATAATTCAGGAAGGTTGGCGGACTTTGATAGGTGCGCGAGATGTCGACCAGATCGCGCAAGTAGACCGGGCTGTTGGAGGACGACACGCCGATGATGACGTTGCCGATGGCGGGGGCATCGGGAAATAAGCCGGAAGGATTGATTACCAGGTCCTGCGGGCCGACCTCCAGCGAGCCCGCCGGCAGCGTAATGTTCTGGGCGTTGAGGATGTCTTTGAGCTTTGACGGATCGTAACCGTACTGGGCGAGCCGCTGTTGAGAGTAGTCGAGATAAATCTGTTCCTGCAACACGCCGGAGCGGGTGACGGTCGAGGTTTCCGGAACGCCTTGCAGGGTGCGCTGAATCAGGTCGGTGTAATTGTCGAGCTGGCGGTAAGAATATTTCGCGCCGGCAACTTTGGCCAGCTCCGCCTCGGTGTTTGCCGGGTCGCGAATGATGGCGGGCGCCCAGGCGTCGGGATACAGCTGAGATTGGTGAAGATTGTTCTTGATCAGCTGCTCGCCGCGCTGGCGAATAGTAGCGTCATCCAGTGTGGTACTGGCGTCGAGGCCGACGTATCCCGGGCCGTCGAAAAAGTGAAGATCCCGCAGCGTGCCGTTGCGGCGGGCAATTTCCACGATGCTCTCAAAGTTGGTGCGCACCGGTCCCGCCGCCACCGATAGCGGAAAGGCATAGATGACGCTGACCCGCGGTTGCGGCGCGTTTCGAGGCAGGGCAGCGCGCGCCGACTCGATGGCTTTGCGGATGGCAATCGCCCGCAGCGCGACCTCGGTGGGATTCACGTTGGGGCTGGCCACGGTGAGCATCAGCGCGGCGGTGTCACCGAAGTTGCTGTTGAATTGAATCGGACCGGCGCCGCGCGGCAGTTGCAGCTGATTCAGCTTGAGATTGATGTCGCTGAATTGCTTTTCCTTATCCTTTACGTTGTCGTCCAGTTGGATGTAGACCACCGAGAGCCCGGGAAAGCTGAGCGAGCGGATGCCGAAGTTGGACGGGCTGGAGGGGCGGATGGTGGTGTTTTGCGCGGCCGCCTGCTCGATAGGACGGGTGACCAGTTGCTCGACCTGTTCGGCGGTAGCGCCCGGCCATTGGCACTGCGCCGCGGCGACGCGCACCGGAATATCCGGGTCCTTGCGCTTGGGCATCTTGTGATAGCCGTACGAGCCCCAGAAGAAGGTTGCCAGCAGCAGAATCATCGCCACCTGCCGGTGCTCGGTGAAGAACCGGGCCACGTTGTGGGTGGTGGCGATAATCTCAGCGTCGGACTTGTTATGGATCGACATTGTGTCTCTGGATTGCAGAGCCCCTGCCGTCCCTACGGGACTCGGATTTATTTCACAACCTACCCAGGACTCCGCCTGCGGCTGCGTCCTGGGCTAAGGGCAAGGCCACCCCTTCGGGGTTCGATCTTCGTGCGCTGTACTCCACCGCCCAGCACGCGGCCTCGCTCTCACGCGCGCACGGAAGGCCAGCTCTACCTGAGCCTTAACCGTCACCGGAATGCAGCCTGTTCACGGCCTGCTCCACCCTTCCCGACATCAAATTTCTGAAACTGTCACCATTCACGGAATGATGCGCACCTGGTCGCCGTTCTTGATTATGTTGGTGCCCGAGGTGACCACGCGATCACCCACGTTGACTCCGCTGCGCACCGCGATCTGGTTGCCGTAGGTGTTCCCCAGCGTGACATCCTGGCTGTGGACCCTTACCGTGTCGCCCGTACCCTCGGTCACGAAGACCGCAAATCCATTTGGATTGGAATGGCTGCGCACTACCGAGCTGATCGGGATCACGGCGACTCTTCCCTCCGGCGATGGTGTGCCGATGGTGATGGACGCGATCATGCCCGACTTCAGCAAGTTTTGTGGATTGTCGATGCGCACCTCGACCGAGTACACGCGGCTCTTGGGATCGGCCGCGGCAGAGATCGCGGTCACGTGTCCGGAAAAGCCGTTGGGCAAGGCTTCTGTAGTGACGGTCTGCGGACTGCCCAACTTGATCTTGCCGATCGCGGTGTCGGGAACGCCGAAGACAGCTTTCACCGTTCGGGTGTCGGCCAGTGTGAAACCATTGGTAGCCGGCCCGACCAGGGTTCCCACATCCACATTCCGCTTCAGCACCCAGGAATCAAATGGCGCGCGCAATTCGCAGTAGCTGAGAGCGAGTTGGGCTTCGGCGACCGAGGCGGTCGCGCCGTCAACCGCGGCTTGCGTGCTTTGGTCCTGAGCGCGAGTGTCATCGAAGTCGGGCTGCGTGGCGGCGCCTTCCTTGTAGAGCACCGATATGCGCTTGAAGGACAAGGCGGCGCGCTCATGCTCGGCTTGCGCGCGCGCCAGCTGGGCCTTGGCTTGGTCTAGCTTCTGCTGGAAATCGTCCTGCTGCACCGTGGCCAGCACGGTTCCCTTAGTCACGTAGTCGCCCTGATCAATGTTGCGAACGTGACCATTGGCATCGTGCACCTGGCGAATGCTGACCAGGTAGCCGTTCGACTTGAACGACAAGTCGACCTGCTGATAGGGCTGGATGTTGGCCGAGTATGTATTCGCCGAGCCGGTATCGATGGTATGAACTACCGCGGTGCGTACCGGCGCGGGCGGCGACTGGGCGGCCTCCTGGTGGACACAGGCTGTCTGTAGGCCGGCGATCACCGCGACCATCGCCAGAGAAAAGGCGGCGAGCTGCTGCCGTGGTTTGTGTTTTCCTGACATCCTCATCGCTAATCCTCGCCAATGGCCTTCTGGAAGTTGGCCTTGGCCGTCCAGAAGGAGGCGATCGCCTCGTTGTAATCGGAATTCGCTTTTTCCACCGCAGCCTGCTGTTGCAGCACATCGCGCAACAGGGCTGTTTTCTGCTCGAACTGTTGCGTCACCTCACGCAGTTTTTCCCGTGAAGCCGACTGTTGGAAGGTGGCCACATCCACCGCCATGCGCGCCTCCTGCAGGGCGCGGAACTGCTTGTCCAGATTGACCAGGACATTCGCCTTGGTCTGATCGAGATTCAACTTGCTCTGCTCGACCGCGATGGTCTTCTCGTTGACCACATCTTTGCGACGCCCCCAATCAAAGGGTTCCCAGCTGAACTCGATCCCCAGACCCATGATGTTGGTAGGAACAAAATTTACGCCAAAGGGGGAAATATAGTGAAAGGAAGCGGCCAGGTCGGGAATGAACTCGGACTTGGCCAGACGTCTGACATTGTCGGCCTGCTGGATTTTGATCTCGGCTTCCTTGATGGTGGGATTTTGCGCCAAAGCCAAGGCCTGCGCGCCTTTCAGATCGGTCTCAGCCGGAGACAACTCCTTGTCCTCCGCAGCTCGAAAGTCGATGCTGAGATCGCGTCCCAGAAGGTTATTTAGCGTTTCCTTCGCGGTTTGCAGCTTGTCCTGGTCCTGCATCAACTGCAGCCGCTCCTGCGCCAGCTTGGCCTTCACTTCCAGGCTCTCGGAGAGCAGAACGACCTTCTCCTTGACGTAGTCGTTGGAGATGCGATCCAGCTCTTCATATTGCTTGATACTCGCCTCAGTGGCGTCAATCACGTTTTGAATCTCTACCACGGAGTAATACGCCTGACGGACATCGTTGACCACGTCGTTTTTTTCCGCGCGAAGCTGTTGCACCGCTTGCTCAACGGATAACTGCTCGCCGTGTACGTGCAGGTTGATCTTGTACAAGGTCAGAAGCGGCTGCGATGCAGTGGCGAAGATGTAAGCCGTTGGCTTGCTGGGGGTGGTGATATCGGTGTTGGTGGCCGGGATGGGCCCGATTCCGGGATAGCTGCCGAACTGGCCCGCCGGAACATCGAAGCTGATGGGCGAGAGCAGTTGCGAGGCGAAAGCGTAGAAGTTGAACGAGGGCAGACGCCTGGTCTTGGCGGCCAGCACTTTGTCTTTGGAGCTGTCCACGTTGAGGGAGACGATCTTCAGGTCGCGATTGTTGGCCACCGCCGTGCTGATGGCCTGATCGATGGTCAGCAGATCAGGGCTGGCGCTCTGCTCCTGCGCCAGCATCCGGGCCGGGCAGGCGCTCAGCAGGCTGGCCGCGAGCAGGAGGGTGCACCTAATTAAGGTTACAGAGCGGTGCACGAAAGTACCCTGACAGCGCAGGACAACCCTCCTTCCGACGGCAGCCAATTTAGCTTTTTGCTCGGAGGGAAATTAAACCATTTCCGGCCCTGAAAGGGGAGCAAATTCTTTTGCCGGTACCGGCGGGGCGGATGGCTGGAAACGGGCTGTGGGCGCGGATTTCGGCTAACGTGCCTTGCCGTGCAACAGCGCCCGGCGGCCTTTCAGTAGCTGCCTGCGCTGGGTGGCGGTGATGGAGGGGTATTTCAAATTCAGCCGCTGCAGGGTCTCGACGATGATATCTGACACCGTCAGATGCGTGAACCACTTATGGTCGGCGGGAATAATGTACCAGGGAGCCTGCGGGGTGCTGGTGTGGTTGATCATGTCTTCATAGGCGTGCATGTAATCGTCCCAGCAGAGCCGTTCGTGCAAATCGGCGGGAGAAAATTTCCAGTTCTTGCTGGGATCGTCCATGCGCTTCAACAGACGCTTCTGTTGTTCGCCCTTGGAGAGGTGCAGGAAAAACTTGAGAATCACGGTGCCGTTGCGATGCAGGTGACGTTCGAAATCGAGGATGGATTGGAAGCGCTGCTCCCAGAATTCCTGGCTAGCGCCGCGAAATCCCGGCAGCCGTTCGTTGACCAGCAGTTGGGGATGAACTCGAACGACCAGCACCTCCTCGTAGTAAGAGCGATTGAAGATACCAATGTGGCCTCGGCGGGGAAGCTGGCCGTAGGCTCTCCACAGGAAATCGTGATCGAGTTCCTCCGGGGACGGCTGTTTGAAGCTGAACACATCGCAGCCTTCGGGATTGACTCCCGACATCACGTGTTTTATGGTGCCATCTTTGCCGGCCGCATCCATGGCTTGCAACACGATCAGCAAACTGTAGGTATGGTCGGAATAGAGCAGGTCCTGATACTGACTGAGCCGGTCGACATTGTCGCGAAGCTTGCTCTTGGCATGAGTGTGGGATTTATATTTGCCGGTGAAGCCAGGATCGAAGTCGTCGAGCCGGATGAGCGTGCCGGGAGAAGCTATCAGCGAGTCGGTTTTCATATCTTATATTTGTGAGATGATACGCGCGCCTGCGTTCGATTGCCGAGGAACGACCAAGGCCGGAACCATTGGGGCGACGGCTAGACAGTTTGCTGAAAAACGCGGAACCGCAGATCCCTCACCGGCTGAAGCCGGTTCGGGATGACAAAAAGAAAGGACCTACTACGGCGTAGCTAAAGCTACGCCCCTTCAAAATCGCGTCGGGCCGAATTTCTTAGCAAGCGGCAGGGCCGCTCGGCATCGTATTGACTTCGCTTGGGCAGTGAGACCGCTTCCGGAGGAGTTGGTGTAAAGTTTGTATCGGCAAGGAGGATACATGCGCAAGACGCAAGAGATAATGGCAACGATTATGGTGCTGTTCCTGGGTCTGAGCGGCTTGGCGAGCGCACAATCGGCGCAACCGCCGCAGTCCAAACAATCGGTCCAGACGCCGCCCAGCGGCAGCCAGGGAGAGCAGCCGGCGGACGAGGCACTATCGCCGCAGAGCCAGGACAAGCTGGTCCGAGAGATCCGCCATGAGTTGATCATGTTGCCGTACTACGGGGTGTTCGACAACCTGGCGTTCCGGCTGCAGGGGCGCACGGTGATTCTGGAAGGGCAAGTGGCGAACTCCATCCTGAAGCCCGACGCGGCCAATGTGGTGAAGCGGGTGGAGGGCGTGGAGAAAGTCATCAATAACATTGAAGTGCTTCCGCCTTCCCCTATGGACCAGCGGATCCGCGAGCAAGTCTACCGGGCGATCTATAACTATGGCCCACTGTTTAAGTATGCCAACCTTTCGATACCGCCCATTCACATCATCGTGAAGAACGGCAACGTCACGCTGGAAGGCGTGGTGAATAACGAAACCGACAAAGGGCTCTGCACCATGCGCGTGAAGCAGGTTCCATCGGTTTTTAACGTGACCAATAATCTGCGGGTGGTAAAACCGTAGAGAGCTGCCTGCCTAGCGATCCTCTGGTCTGCCGGAGTGTGCCGGATCGCAAGTCGCCTGCGGTCCGGCATTTGTTTGCCTTTCACAATTCCCGCTCTAGCACCTTTACGAAAAACTTACGGAATCCTTAGCGGAAGTTTACTAGCGGAATGCTCCAATCAGCTGGGTTGGAAAAACGCGCACGCCGGGGTGTGCGAAAGGAAGTTTATGGCGACACTCTTCTTTTTCATCTGCGCAGTGAGTGTAGTGTTCTTCGGAATTTTCTTCGCGGGGTGTTTCCCCTCGAAACATAAGCCGGGAAAAGTGTCAGTAGTCCGCAAGGCTGCGGAATCGCAAGCGGTGGATTCGCCTGCGGGCCGGCGTTTCTTTGTTCATCTGGAAGAGCAGATGGCGCGTTTCGTTGAGCAACATCGCCGTAGCGCAGCGATCTTGCTAATTGCGACCATGATGTTGCCGCTGATCACGCGGGCCCAGTCGGCGAGCGGCCCAACGGCCGCGGCGCAGTCCGATGCCGCTGACCAGTCGATTCCTCCGGCTGTCGCCAAGCAGCTGGAGGCCATGCAGAAACGCATCGATCAGTTGGAGAAGCAGCTCAATGACCGGGCTGCCGACGGAGCGCCTATGACCTCGAAGGCTGCGGGCCTCGCGCACGAAGTGGGGGAACAGGCCGCGCCCGCCTCGGTGCCGGCCGAGTCCGCCTTGGCTACGCCGCAAAGTTCAGAAAAGCCGGCGCCGTTTTCCTTCGCCGATTTCACCTGGCTGAACGGTACGCCGCGCATTAAAGAAGTTCCCTTCGATACCAAATTCTTTACTCCGGAGATCCGTGCGGACGTGGACTATGTCTACGATTTCAATCATCCCCAGGATGACACCATCAGCGGCTCCAGCGAGATTTTTCGGGCCAATGAATTCCAGGTGACGCAGCTCGGCGTGGGCGGCGACTTCCATTGGGACAACGTCCAGGCTCGCCTGATGACGCAGTTCGGCATGTACTCGGAAACCACGCCGCGCAATGATGCCAGCCCGGCGCGTGGTCAGTGGGACCTGGCCGACGCCTACCGCTACGTCTCGGAAGCTTACGCCGGATATCACATCGACGCGTTGGATGGGATCAACATCCAGGCCGGTATCTTCGTGTCTTATGTCGGCCTGTTCAGTTACTACAACTTCGATAACTGGGCTTATCAGCCATCGTATGTCTCTTCGAACACGCCGTGGTTTTTTAACGGAATGCGAGTACAGATCTTTCCCAACCAGCATCTGAAAATCGAGCCCTGGCTGATCAACGGCTGGCAGTCCTACGGGCGTTTCAACCATCGCCCCGGCGTCGGCGGACAAATTCTATGGCGGCCGAACGGCTGGTTTTCTTTCACCGGAAACCAATATGCATTGGGTGAGGACGCTCTCGGGATCCCCGGCCGGGTGCGCTATCACACCGACGACAGCATTGAGGTGAAGTACTACCAGAATCCCTCCCGCTTCATGGACATGGCGGCGTTTTCCTTCACCGGCGACCTGGGATGCGAACATGGTGGGGGTGTCAGTTGCGCCGGCGACTCTGCTAAAGGACCGAAACAAAGTTTTATCGGCTACATGATTTACAACCGGCTGTGGTTTCACAAGAATCTTTACGGGCTGACCTTAGGCGGCGGCCAGATTAACAATCCCGGTCGCTACCTGGTACTGCTGCCCCCGATTAATGGCGCCACCGCAATCTCGGGAACGCCGTACTTCACGGAAAATCCGGGCGATCCCTTCAAGGGCTGGGACGTCTCGGCCACAGTCGACTACATGCCCAGCCAGTACCTTACGTTTCGAATGGAATACAACCATCGCGCAGCGAGCGTGCCCTACTTCTCCGGGCCAGGAGGAGTAACGCCGCCGGGTGGCAATACCGGCGCGCTGGGTTCGGTCGTCCCTGGCTGGTACCCCGATCTGGTGAAGAGCGAAAACCGTATGACCGGAGCCATGATGGTTTTGTTCTAAGGCGCGGGCGGCGCTTGAGCCGCACACTTTGAGCTGCACACTTTGAACCGCACACAAGGAGCCTGATCCGAAACTGGCTCCGGGAGTTGGAAATGCAAGACCTGGTATTTGTCGCAATCACGATTGCTTTCTTCGTGCTGTCGCTGGGGTACGTTCACTTCTGCGACCGGATCAAGTAAGGGGGACCCATGCACACACAATCCATCGTCATGATGGTCATCTGCGCGCTGACCATGATCTATCTGTTCTACGCGCTGTTGCGGCCGGAGAAGTTCTGACATGACCAGCAATGGATGGTTTCAAATCGCGATCTTTCTGGCGCTGATCCTCGCGGTCACCAAGCCGATGGGGGTTTTTCTGACCCACGTATTCAATCGTGAGCGGACCTTCATGGACCCGGTCTTGCGTCCGGTTGAGCGCCTGCTCTACCGGTTGACCGGCGTGGACGAAGACTACGAGATGAAGTGGACCGAGTACGCCTTTGCCATGTTGCTGTTCAGCCTGGTCTCGATGCTGCTGCTCTATCTCATGCAGCGCGTGCAGGGCTTTCTGCCGCTGAATCCGCAGAAGTTCGGGGCAGTGTCGCCGGCGCACCTGGCGTTCAACACGGCGGCCTCGTTCACCACCAATACGAATTGGCAGTCGTATTCGGGCGAGTCGACCATGAGCTACTTCACCCAGATGGCCGGCCTCGCTTACCACAACTTCGCTTCCGCGGCGACCGGCATCGCGCTGGCGATCGCGTTCATTCGCGGCATTGCGCGGCGGCAGATGAAGACCATCGGAAATTTCTGGGTCGACATGGTGCGCTCCTGCCTGTGGGTGCTGCTGCCCTTCTGCATTGTCGGGGCGCTGGTTCTGGTCTCGCAAGGCGTGGTGCAAAACCTGAAGCCCTACGACTCCGTGAAGCTGGTGGAACCGCAGCAGGTGCAGCATGTGAACGGCGATGGCAAGCCTGCCGTCGATGCCAATGGCAAGCCGGTGATGGACACGGTGACCACGCAGACCATTGCGGAGGGACCGGTAGCCTCGCAGGAGATTATCAAGGAGTGGGGCACCAACGGTGGCGGATTTTTTAACGCCAACAGCTCGCATCCCTTCGAGAATCCCGATCCGCTGTCGAACCTGATCGAGCTATTCACCATCTTCGCGATCTCCGCTGGACTGACGTACACGCTGGGCCGCATGACCGGCTCGCAAGCTCACGGTTGGGCGGTGTGGGGAGCCATGGCGATTCTGTTTCTGGCCGGAGTCACGACCGCGTACTGGGCTGAGGCTCGCGGCAATCCTCTGCTGCACGGAGTCAATCAGCAAGTGACCGCAACCCAGGCGGGCGGCAACATGGAAGGCAAAGAGGTGCGGTTCGGTATCGCCAACTCCGCGCTGTTTGCCACCGTCACCACTGACGCCAGTTGCGGCGCCATCAACAGCTGGCATGACTCGTTTACGCCACTGGGCGGAATGGTGCCGCTGGTGAACATCATGCTAAGCGAGGTGATCTTCGGCGGCGTAGGCGCGGGCATGTACGGCATCCTGATTTATGTGGTGCTGGCAGTGTTTATCGCGGGACTCATGGTGGGCCGCACGCCGGAATATCTGGGCAAGAAGATCGAAGCTTACGACGTGAAGATGGCGATGCTGGTGGCGCTGGTCTTCCCGCTGGTGATTCTGGTGTTCACCGCGATTTCCTCAGTACAAGGGTTTGGTACCTCCAGCATCCTCAATCCGGGGCCGCACGGGTTTACCGAAATCCTCTATTCGTTCACCTCCCAGGCTGGCAATAACGGCTCAGCCTTCGCGGGGCTCAATACCAACACGCTCTGGTACAACACCGTGGGCGGTTTCACCATGCTGGTCGGCCGCTTCTTCATGATTATCCCCATGCTGGCCATCGCCGGAAATCTGGCGCAGAAGAAGTATGTTCCGCCGTCGCTGGGGACTTTTCCGGTGACCACGCCGCTGTTCAGCGCGCTGCTGATCGGAGTGATCATCATCGTCGGCGCGCTGACATTTTTCCCCGCACTGAGTCTGGGGCCGATTCTTGAGCACCTGCTGATGGCGGCTGGTAAGACGTTCTGAGGAATGTAGACATGGCAAGCAAGAGTTCGAAGAAAGCTATCTGGGAAGGCAAGATCGTTGGCCGGGCCATCGTGGACTCGTTCGTGAAGTTGGATCCGCGGCACATGATGGGCAATCCGGTGATGTTCGTGGTCGAGATCGGAAGCGTGATCACCACGGTGCTACTGGTTCGCGGCGGCGGAGCGTTCCTGTTCAATCTGCAGATCACGCTATGGCTGTGGTTCACCGTGCTGTTCGCCAACTTCGCCGAAGCTATGGCCGAAGGCCGGGGAAAAGCGCAAGCCGATACCCTGCGCAAGGCGCGTTCGGAAACGATCGCTAACCGCATTCGTGAGGATGGCCAGATCGAGAAAATACCCAGCTCGAAGCTGCGGGCTGGAGATATGGTTCGGGTTGTGGCGGGCGAGTTCGTGCCCTCCGATGGCGAGATCGTGGAAGGCGTCGCTTCGGTGGATGAGTCGGCCATCACCGGCGAGTCGGCGCCGGTCATTCGCGAAGCCGGCGGCGACCGTTCGGCCGTAACCGGCGGCACGCGCGTGCTCTCCGACGAAATCAGAGTGAAGGTGACTTCGAATCCGGGAGAGACTTTCCTGGACCGCATGATTGCGCTGGTGGAAGGCGCAGAGCGGCAGAAGACACCCAACGAAATTGCGCTCAACATTCTGCTGGCCGGATTGACCATCATCTTTTTGCTGGCGGTGGTGACCTTGCAGCCGTTCGCGATTTACTCGGGCGCGCCGCAGTCGGTGTTCGTGTTGGTGTCGCTGCTGGTCTGCCTGATTCCCACGACCATCGGCGGCCTACTTTCGGCGATTGGCATCGCAGGCATGGATCGACTGATTCAGCATAACGTGCTGGCGATGTCGGGCCGGGCGGTGGAAGCAGCGGGCGACGTCGATACGCTGCTGCTCGACAAGACCGGAACCATCACCCTGGGCAATCGCCAGGCATCGGAGTTTATCGCCGCTCCGGGTGTGAGCGAGGCTGAGATGGCCGATGCTTCGCAGCTTTCGTCGCTGGCGGACGAAACGCCAGAAGGCCGCTCCATTGTTGTGCTGGCGAAGGAAAAGTATGGTCTGCGCGGGCGGGAACTCAGCTCGCACGAAATGGAGTTCGTTCCCTTCACCGCGCAGACCCGCATGTCGGGCGTCAACATGAATGGCAACCAGATTCGCAAGGGCGCGGTGGACGCGATCACGAAGTATCTGGCTGCGAATGGCAGTGCGATGCCGCCTGAAGTGCAAGCCAGCGTCGAGTTGATTGCGCACTCCGGTGGCACGCCGTTGGTGGTGGCGGAAAAAGGAAGAGCGCTGGGCGTGATTCATCTGAAGGACATCGTGAAAGGTGGCATGCGCGAGCGCTTCGATCAGTTGCGCTCCATCGGAATCAAGACCGTCATGATCACTGGCGACAATCCGCTGACCGCGGCAGCCATCGCGCGCGAAGCCGGCGTTGACGACTTTCTCGCCGAAGCAACGCCCAAGGACAAGATGGATCTGATTCGCCGCGAGCAGTCGCAAGGCAAGCTGGTGGCGATGACCGGCGACGGCACCAACGACGCCCCCGCGTTGGCCCAGGCCGATGTGGGTGTGGCCATGAATACGGGAACGCAGGCGGCCAAGGAAGCCGGCAACATGGTCGACCTGGATTCCAATCCCACCAAGCTGATCGAAGTGGTCGCCATCGGCAAACAGTTGCTGATGACGCGCGGCTCGCTGACCACGTTCTCCATCGCCAACGATGTGGCGAAATATTTTGCCATCATTCCGGCGATGTTTGCCGGGACGTTTCCGGTGCTGAATGCGCTGAACATCATGCATCTGCGGACGCCGCAGTCGGCGATCCTGTCGGCGGTGATCTTCAACGCCGTCATTATCATTGCGCTGATTCCGCTGGCGCTGCGCGGGGTGAAGTATCGTCCCATGAGTGCGGCCGCGCTGTTGCGCCGCAACCTGTGGATTTACGGCGTGGGCGGAATTATCGTGCCCTTCATCGGAATCAAGCTGATCGACATGCTGATCACCGGCGTGAAGCTGGCGTAAAGACTTTTTCACCACGGAGCACACGGAGGACACGGAGGGAAGAGAGGAAAAATGTTAGACCGCTGTGTCCTTCTGATGGACATTAGCTTTCTGACGATGAGTGCCGGTCGGCCCTGTAAGATTTGTGCGCAATAAACGGCGGAGCATTGGGAAATGAAATCAAAACTCCGTGGCCTCCGTGTTCTCCGTGGTGAATAAGGAATTCGGGGTAGGAAGGAATTATGAAGCAGAATCTGAAGATCGCAATCCTGATGACGCTGGTTACGACCGTGTTGCTGGGAATTATCTATCCGCTGGTGATAACCGGGCTGGCGCAGGTGATGTTTCACGACAAGGCCAACGGCCAACTTATCACCCGGCACGGCGAGATAGTGGGATCGAGAATTATCGGGCAGGCGTTTACCGGGCCAGGATATTTGCATTCGCGGCCGTCGGCGGCAGGTAATGGTTATGACGCCGCAAACTCCGGGGGAACGAATCTTGCTCCTACCAATCAGAAACTGATTGATCGGGTGAATAGCGATGTCGCGATACTGCAGAAAGAGAATCCCGGCAAGCTGGTTCCGATCGATTTGGTGACTACCTCAGCTTCGGGATTGGATCCCGACATCACGCCTGCGGCGGCTGAGTTTCAGGTGCCGCGACTGGCTCGAGAGCGTGGACTCGGCGAGGACCAGGTGCGGCAAATCATCGCGCGGCACACTTACGGACGCCAGCTGGGATTTCTCGGTGAGCCCCGCGTCAATGTGCTGGAGGTGAATCTGGCGCTGGACGATGTGAGCCCGCTGGCGAAGAAATAACCACCTGTCAGTGTGTCGTTCGACACGACTCAACAGGCCGCTGAAAAAGTCGGGTTCGGCCTGTTTTTGAAGGGGCGCACCTTTAGGTGCGCCGTACGAGCCTTTTATTTTTTTCGTTCCTCGTGGGCTTCAGCCCGCGAGGAATCTGCCTTTCCGACTTTTTCAGCGGCCTGTCAAGTTGTGCCGTGACCCACCAAGAGCGGTCTATGAGATGGTACCTAAATAGTACGAATGAACCGCAGATCCCTCCGCTTCGCTTCGCCCCGGTCGGGATGACAATCGAGTGAGGCCATGCTGCGAGCGCCATCACACTGGCGCGCCGGTTTTGCGGCAAATTTACCTTCCTTTCACAATCGCGAGCGCGTTGACAGTTGTTACTATCCGCAACTGCCCCTAGACTGAATAAACCGAACGACGAGGAGAGGCAACGTTGGCCGAGGCCATCATCGAAGCCCGCGGGGTGGAAAAATATTATCCCCAGCCGGACGGCAATCGTATTGAGGTGATTGCGCCTACCGACCTGAGTGTGTCTCCCGGCAAGATTGTTGCCCTGCTGGGACCGTCGGGCTCGGGCAAATCCACGTTGCTGCGCATGTTGACCGGGTTGTCGAAACCCTCGTCCGGCCATGTCTTGTGGCACGGCAAGATGATGGATGGGCAGATTCCCAACGTGTCCATCGTGTTTCAAAGTTTTGCTCTCTTCCCCTGGCTTACGGTGCTGGACAACGTGGAAGCTCCGCTGATCGCGCGCGGTGTGGGCGCCATTGAGCGCCACAAGCGGGCCCTGAAGATGATCGACACCGTCGGTCTCGACGGCTTCGAGACGGCTTATCCCAAGGAGCTGTCGGGCGGAATGAAGCAGCGCGTAGGATTCGCGCGCGCTCTGGTGGTCGAGCCGGAAGTGCTGTTCATGGACGAGCCGTTTTCCGCGCTCGACGTGCTCACGGCCGAAAATTTACGCTCTGAATTGCTCGAGCTGTGGCTGAGCAAGAAGATGCCGACGACGGCGATCTTTATTGTGACGCACAACATTGAGGAGGCCGTGCTGCTGGCCGATCGGGTGATCGTGCTGGGCCGCAATCCGGCGCGCATCCGCTCTGACTTCGAAATCGATATTCCGCAGTATCGCGATCGCAAGTCGCCTCGCTTTCTGGCTTACGTCGATTACATCTACAAGACGCTGACCCGTCCGCAGGAAGAAGCCGCGGTGCCGGGCAAGGCGCCGGCGTCGGGCAATGGCCAGCCGCGCCAGCGCAACAAATTTCAAATGCTGCCGCACGCCCGGCCGGGTGGCATCGCAGGCTTCATGGAGTTGCTGGCCGACCGCGGCGGACGCGACGATCTCTACAAGCTGGCCGACGAACTGGCGATGGATGTGGACGATATTCTTCCTATCGTGGAAGCTTCCGTTATGTTGGGCTTCGCGATGTTGCGCGAGGGCGATGTGGAGATCACGCCGGAGGGCCGCAAGTTTGGCGAGGCTGACATTCAGACGCAGAAGAAGCTGTTTCGCGACGCGGCGCTGAAGAACGTCGCCATCCTGCGGCTGATCGAGAACACCTTGCACGCCAAACGCGATCACGCTATCGGCGAGGAATTCTTCCGCGATATCCTGGACGAACATTTCAGCTCCGATGAAGTCGAGCGCCAGTTCCAGACCGCTTTGAACTGGGGCCGCTACGCCGAGATCTTCGATTACGATTCCGAAAACGGCCGGCTCTTCCACCGAGAAGACGCCGACGTGCTGCCGGCCGCGAGCGAGGCCTGATGGCGCGCGGCACCTGGCAACCAGTCCGCATTCTAGGCAAGGGCCCGTGGTCGCTGCTGCCGGCGCAAACCTGGTCGGTGCTGACTGACTTCTTCCTCTTCGCCGCCGGGCTGTCGGTGTTCTACGCGATTCTGGTGCTGGCGCGCACCTGGTTCGGTCCCTTCAATCCGCACGTGGTGATTTCGCGCGATCCCACCAAGCTTCCGCTTTACGCGGCGTATTCGTTGCTGCGGATCACAGTTGCCTACATTCTGTCGCTGGCCTTCACTCTGGTATACGGTTACGTGGCCGCTTACAACCCACGGGCCGAGCGCATCATGATTCCGCTGCTCGACATTCTGCAATCGATTCCGGTGTTGAGCTTCCTGCCCGGTGTGATGCTGGCCATGGTGGCGCTGTTCCCGCATCATCAGATCGGGGTGGAGATGGGCGCGATCCTGCTGATCTTCACCGGCCAGGTGTGGAACATGGCGTTCAGTTTCTACTCCTCGCTGAAGAGCATTCCGCGCGACATGCGGGAGGCCGCCAAAATCTATCGCTTCAACTGGTATCAGCGCTTCATGCAATTCGAGCTGCCCTACGCGGCGATCGGGCTGGTGTGGAACTCGATGATGTCGGTCGCCGGCGGCTGGTTCTTCCTGATGGCCTGCGAGATGTTTGTACTGGGTTCGCTCGACTTTCGTCTGCCGGGGCTGGGTTCGTATTTGCAAACCGCGGCTAGTGCGGGTGACACGCAAGCGATTCTGTGGGGCGTCGGAACCATGATTCTGGTAATCGTGCTGCTCGATCAAATCGTGTGGCGACCGGTCATTGCCTGGGCCGAGAAGTTCAAGATGGAGCAGGTGGAGAGCACCGACGCGCCGCAGTCATGGTTCCTCGATTTGATTCAAGGCTCGCGACTGCTGATCCGCTTGCGCAAGCGGGTGATCAATCCTATTCGCGAGCGGCTGGCGCTGCACTTTGCCCGCGAATTTGACCCGGAGCGGGAAGAAGCTCCGACGGCGACCTGGAAAGTTTGGACGGGACGCGCGATTGCGTCGCTGGCGGTAATGGCGGTTTTCTATGCGGTGGCGCGGGCTGCGATCATGCTCGCCGGACTGAACACCTCCGACTACCGCCAGATTCTGGAAGGCACAGGAGCGACCTTCGCGCGGGTGATGATCGCGCTGATTGTTGGCTCGCTGTGGACGATTCCGGCGGGAGTGGCCATCGGCTTCAATCCCAAGCTGGCGCGCATTGCGCAGCCCCTGGCGCAGATCGCGGCCTCGGTTCCGGCGACGGCGCTGTTTCCCATTGTGCTGCTCTTGCTCATCCGGATCGGCGGCGGACTTGGTCTGGGATCGATTGTCCTGCTGCTGCTGGGAACGCAGTGGTACATCCTGTTCAACGTCATCGCCGGCGCCATGGCGATTCCGACCGACTTGAAGGAAGCTTCGGCGATGTTCAAGTTCACCCGCGGCATGCGCTGGCGCAAGCTGATTCTGCCGGGAATTTTCCCTTATCTAGTAACCGGCCTGGTCACCGCTTCGGGCGGCGCCTGGAACGCCAGCATCGTCGCCGAGTATTTCCGGCTGAAGGAACAAACCTACACGACCGTGGGCCTGGGCGCGACCATCTCGCGCGCCACCGACTCGGGCAATTTTGCGTTGCTGCTGGGTTCGACCATCGTGATGGCTCTGGTGGTGGTGACGGTGAATCGCCTGGTATGGCGGCGAATGTATCGGCTCGCTGCCAACCGCTACACGCTCGAAGTCTAGAGACGGTATTTGGGGAGCGGTACGCAGTTTGAGATTTACCTTTCCTTCTGTGCAGGCGACAATGCACGGATGCCATTCAATAGTTTTTGCTGCGGCTTATTGCTACTTGCATCTGCCGCGGGAGTTGCGGCGCAGACTCCGGCGTCCGGCGACGCACTCGCCGCCCAAGTACAGTCGGTTTACCCTCAGGCACAGGCGCTTTACGTCGATCTGCACGAGCATCCCGAACTGTCGCTGCATGAAGTGAACACGGCGACGATGCTGGCGAAGCAGCTGCGCCAACTCGGCTACGACGTAACCGAGAACGTTGGCGGCACCGGTATCGTCGCCATTCTGCATAACGGCAACGGACCGGTCATCCTGTTGCGCACAGAACTGGATGCGCTTCCGGTAGCAGAGAAGACGGGGCTGCCCTACGCCAGCCATGTCACCACCAAAGACGACGCCGGTCACGATGTTCCGGTTATGCACGCCTGCGGGCACGACATCCACATGGCCGCTCTGGTCGGTACGGCCGAAATTATGGCCAAGACCAAAGATCAGTGGCACGGAACCTTGATGCTGATTGGACAGCCGGCCGAGGAGCGGGCGATGGGCGCCAAAGCCATGATTGCCGATGGACTGTTCACGCGCTTCCCCAAGCCGTCGGCGGGGGTGGCGCTGCACACCACGAATGGACTTCCTGCGGGTACGGTTGGCGTCCTGTCCGGATATGTTTCCTCCAACTCCGACACGATCAACATCACCATCTACGGCCGCGGCGGGCATGGTGCTATGCCCGAGTCCACCATCGATCCCATTGTCATCGCTGCCAAAATTGTTTTGAGCCTGCAGACCATCGTGTCGCGCGAGATCAAGCCGGGAGATCCGGCGGTGATCACGGTTGGCTACATTCAGGGTGGCACCAAGAACAACATCATTCCCGATGAGGTTCATCTCGGTCTCACTGTGCGTTCGTATTCGGACGCGGTACGCAAGCATCTGCTCGCTTCCATTGAGCGCGTCGCCAAGGGCGAAGCCGAAGCGGCTGGAGCGCCCAAAGCTCCGCTGGTGGAAGAAGTGGAGTCGACCAAGGCGATGTACAACGATCCCCGGCTGGCCGAGGAACTGAGTGCCACCTTGCGACAGGCGCTGGGCGCCGACAATGTAGTTACTGCCTCTCCCAGCATGGCTTCGGAGGACTATTCGGAGTTCGAGACCGCTGGTGTTCCGTCGTTCTATTACCAGCTGGGCGTGGCCAATCCGCAGCAGTTTAAGGAGGCGCAGGCCAAGGGAGTTAGCCTGCCTTCCAACCACTCACCGTTATTCGCGCCAGACATGGAACCGAGCTTGAAGACGGCCATCGAATCAGAGGTTGCCGTATTGCGCGCGCTACTGAATCCCCAGGCGACTGCTCCTGCCGCCGGCGGGAAATAGCATGCCTACTGGCCTTTATGGAACCTGACGCAGTCGTGCGGATACATGAGGACGACCGCCGTTTGACTGCGTCGGCGCGGTCCGTCTGGGTTAGTGATACGGCGATTCTGTGTTATATCGCTCTCGCCACAGTCGTTGTGCACATGCTTCTCGGGAACCGTTACGGATTTCAGCGCGACGAGTTGGCGACGCTGGAAGATGCCCGGCATCTGGCGTGGGGTTATCCCGCTTATCCGCCGGTTACGCCTTTCTTCGGACGGATTTCGCTGGAACTGTTCGGCACTTCGCTACGTGGCTTCCGGTTCTTTGCCGCGCTGGCGCAGGCGATTACGGTAGTGCTGACGGGACTGATGGCGCGCGAGATGGGCGGTCGCCGCGGAGCGCAGTTGGTCGCCGCTGCGGCGGCTCTGCCATTTTGCCTGGGCGGCGGATACGAGATGCAGTACGTAGCATTCGATTGCCTGGCCTGGGTGCTGGCGGCGTACTTCATGGTTCGGCTGCTCACCTCCGGCGACCCGCGCTGGTGGGTAGCGATTGGAGCCAGCATCGGCTTCGGCATGCTCTCGAAGTACACCATCGGCTTCTTCGTGCTGGCGATCGTTGCCGGGGTGCTGCTCACCGATGCGCGACGCTATCTGAAGAGCAAGTGGCTGTGGATCGGGGTGGCGATTTCTATCCTGCTATGGCTGCCTAACTTGCTGTGGCAGGCGCAGCACAGTTTCGTGTCGCTCGATTTTCTCCGCCACATTCATGCCCGCGATGTGCGTCAGGGCCGGACCGAATACTTCCTTCCCCAACAGTTGGTACTGACGGGGCTTCGTTTTCCGCTGGCTCTGGCCGGTCTCTACTTCTGCCTGGTGGCGAGTGCCGGCAAGCGCTTCCGGGTTCTTGGCTGGATGTATGTGGTGACGCTGGCGCTGTTCACCAGCGCAAAAGGGCGCTGGTACTACATGGGCCCGGCGTATCCCATGTTGTATGCGGCTGGGTCGGTGTGGGGAGAGCGCTGGCTGGCCGCCATGCGGCGTGGCTGGGCGATGACGATCCGTTGGGCGGTGTGGACGGCGCTGGCGGTCGAGGTTCTTCTTAACCTTGCACTATGGTTGCCCTCCGCGCCGCTCAACTCTCGCTGGTGGGCGATCGCCAACAGGGTGCAAGGCGACTTCCGCGAACAAATAGGCTGGCCGGAGCTGGCGCAAGAAGTGGCCAGGATTCGCGACACGCTGACTCCAGAAGAGAGGTCGCATCTCGGCATCATCGGCACGAACTACGGAGAAGCCGGGGCTATCAACCTCTATGGTCCGGCTTATGGTCTGCCGCGGGCGATCAGCGGGATTAATTCCTTCTGGTATCGCGGCTATGGTAATCCCGCGCCCCAGACGGTGATCGTGATCGGTCTGGACCGCGAGTACATGGACGAGAGCTTCCAATCCTGCAGGCTGGCCGGTCACACCTGGAATCCCTATCACATCAAGAACGAGGAGACCGAGGACCACCCCGACATTTTCGTCTGCGGGCCGCCCAAGCAAGGCTGGCCGGCATTCTGGAAAGACTTCCAGTACTTCGGGTAAGGCTGCTTCCGCTCTTGTGCTACGGATCATCAAGAATCTTCCGTTTCCGCCCCTGCCTAAGTCCCAGGAGGCTGCGGACGAACTGTTGGCGGAATGCTGCCTATTGAAATCGCTATAGAGCCCCTCTTAATCAGACCCCGCAGCGATTCGTGCCCAAATGTCACACGTCGATGCGACTGCCGTCACTGACAGGTGTACAAGCTGCATCGTAGCTTAACCTAGCTTGTGTTAACGACCAGAGATACGCGGCGTCGTACCCTCAAGTAGTTCGGCGACGAGCTCTCCACCAGACGCAAGTGCAATTGCAATCGGCCGCATAGCAGTAGGTGATCCATCGTGCTGGTGACGCCCAGGGTTGAAGTGTCCCTCCTTAGTCGGCAGCACCAGCTAAGAATTGTAGAGCGTGTGGCTGCTAGCAGGTTAGGGAGCGCTCTATTCGTCCCTCAACTGTGCCTGAATGAAGAGATGGGCCGGCAATCACTTAAGAGTTAGTAAAGGTTCTGGTAGTTCTGATCCGCAAGCGATCGGTGCGCCTCACGCAGTACGAACGAATATCCATGACCGGACGCATTACTGCAAATAGGAATTGGCGCGACCGTTAGCTATTAGTAGTCAGGCAAGCGACCTTTCTTAGTTGTGAGTCTAGTAGTTGGTTCACGGATACGAGTTACGACGGGAACTATGCGGATGCAAGCATACTTCGCGTAACTCTTATCTAGAGGGTGAGTAATAAGTATCGATGAATAGCCAATAACTAAGGATAGAGCCGGTTATTGGCAAGAGTGCGGTAAGTTCGGTGGTCTTGGAGGTTAAGCTGACGTTGCTTTCGCGGCCGCCGTGAAGTAATCCAACACCTATCGGGGACGGCCTCGCTTATTTGTAATTACCAATCGTTTTAAGGAGGAATTAGCAATGACCAAAGAGGCATTAGGAATGATCGAAACGCGTGGCCTGGTCGCCAGTATTGAAGCGGCTGATGCCATGGTGAAGGCGGCCAACGTGACTCTGATCGGCCAGGTAAAGATAGGGGCCGGTTTGATCACCGCAATGGTCCGTGGTGACGTAGGGGCGGTTAAGGCTGCTACCGACGCTGGTGCGGTTGCTGCTCAGAAGGTTGGAGAAGTAGTGTCCGTGCACGTCATCCCCAGACCGCATCAGGACGTCGAGAAAGTACTGCCGCAGGGGTTTGAGACCACCGTGTCCAGCCTCGTGGATGCATGAGAACCTTTCCAGATCACGCAGTTCGATACCACGTGGAGGTATTAGTCGATGCAAGAACAACTGATCGATCAAGTTTTACATGAAGTAATGAAGCGGGTTGGTTCCAATGGTGCCGAAAAACCAAGCACCTCGAACGGAGCCAACCATCATGCACCGGCAGTGGCCGATATTGTGTCGTTAACAGAATATGTCGGAGTTGGCATGGGCGATACCCAAGGCATCGTCATCGCCAACCTGGACCCTGTTATCCACAAGCTGATTGGCTTCGACCCCAAGTTCCGTTCCATCGGTGTCATCGGTGGCCGGACGGGAGCCGGTCCTCATCTGATGGCAGCTGACGAAGCCATCAAAGCCACCAACACCGAAATCATCATGGTCGAGATGCCCCGAGACACCAAAGGCGGCGCCGGTCACGGAAACCTGATCGTCTTCGGCGCCGAGGATGTCTCCGACGCTCGCCGTGCGGTGGAAGTAACCCTGGAAGCGCTGCCCAAGTATTTCGGCGACGTGTATGCCAATGATCAGGGCTATACCGAGAACCAATACAGTGCCCGAGCCAGCAAGGTGTTGAAGTACGCTCTGGGAGCTCCGGAGGGCCGGGCTTTTGGACTCATTCTGGGCGCACCTGCCGTCATCGGCATGCTCATGATTGATACCGCGGTCAAGGCGGCGGATGTCGAGGTTCTGGGATTCGCCTCCCCCAAGAAGGGAACCAGCCTGACCAACGAAGTATTTATCTGGGTTACGGGTGACTCGGGAGCGGTGCGGCAGGCAGTCATTGCAGGCCGTGAAGTTGGTAATAAACTGCTTGGCGCCTGGGGACAGCCGCCTAAGTCGGCAACCGGAACACCATACATTTAAGGGAGTCCATCGATGGCTAAGAGACAAAAACGCTTCGAAGTGCTCGCCGAGCGTCCAGTCAACAAGGACGGCTTCATTAAGGAATGGGTGGAAGTGGGCCTGGTCGCTATGGACAGCCCCAACGACCCAGCGCCGGGAATCAAGATTGAGAACGGCAACATCGTCGAACTGGATGGGAAGCGCCGTGAAGATTTCGACTTTATCGATACCTTCATTGCCGACCATTGCATCGACAAGTCGGTTGCCGAAGAAGCAATGGCAATTGATTCCACGGAGTTCGCCCGCTGGCTGGTGGACATTAACGTTCCGCGCTGCAAAATTGTCCGCCTGTCGGTTGGCATGACGCCGGCCAAAATCCTGAACGTTCTGAAACAACTTAACGTGGTGGAACTGATGATGGCCATGCAGAAGCTGCGGCCGCGTCGTACCCCCGCCAACCAGGCTCACGTGACCAACCTCAAAGATTCGGCGCCGTTACTGGCGGCCGATGCGGCTGAGGCCGGATTCCGTGGGTTCAGCGAAATTGAAACTACCGTTGGAGTGGCTCGCTACGCTCCCATGAACGCTCTGGCACTTCTGGTAGGAGGACAGACCGGACGGCCGGGAATCCTTTCCCAGTGTGCGGTGGAAGAAGCAGCCGAGCTGGTCATGGGAATGCGCGGTCTCACTCACTATGCGGAAACCGTCTCCGTCTATGGCACCGAGCAGGTGTTTGTGGATGGCGACGATACCCCATGGTCCAAGTCTTTCCTGGCTTCGGCTTATGCTTCCCGCGGACTCAAGATGCGCTACACCTCGGGCACCGGCTCGGAAGTGCAGATGGGATATGCGGAAGGCAAGTCGATGCTGTACCTGGAAATTCGCTGCATCATGGTCACCAAGGGCGCGGGAGTGCAGGGATTGCAGAACGGTTCCATCAGCTGTATCGGTGTGCCCGGATCTGTACCTGGCGGAATTCGCACCGTCCTGGCCGAGAATGTAGCTACGGTTCTGATGGACCTGGAGGTAGCTTCGGGTAACGATCAGACTTTCACCCATTCTCCCATCCGCAATACCGCCCGCATGCTGATGCAGTTCCTGCCGGGAACCGACTATATCTTCTCCGGCTATGCTGCGGAACCGAACTACGACAACATGTTCGCCGGCTCAACTCATGATGTCGACGACTATGACGACTACCTGGTGCTACAGCGCGACTTACAGGTGGACGGAGGATTGCAGCCGGTGACCGAAGCCGATGTAATCGCTGTTCGCAACAAAGCCGCACGCGCCTTGCAGGCCGTCTTTGAGGAGCTGGGACTGCCTCCCATTACCGATAAGGAAGTGGAAGACGTCACCTACGCTCACGGCAGCAAGGATATTGGCGTTCGCAACGTTCCCGATGATCTGCGGGGAATTGACGAGATGATGAAGCGTGGAACCAATGGTCTGGATGTGGTACGAGCTCTGGCGAAGCACGGCTTTACGGATGTAGCCGACTCGGTCCTGACCATGCTGAAAGGCAAGGTTTCCGGGGATTATCTCCACACATCGGCGCTCTTCAACAACAACTTTGACGTGTTGAGTGCGGTCAACGACCCCAACGATTACGAGGGACCGGGCACCGGATACCGGCTCACGGGAGCACGCTGGGATTTGTTGAAGAATATCCCGCAGGCCATCAGTCCTGAGGACATCTAGATCGGGAGGGTTGGAGAAAATGAAGATAACAGAAGAAATGGTGAAACAGGTCATCCTGGAAGTCCTGCAGCAGATGCAGAAAGACGGGTCGACGGTGGCTCGCCAGGAAGAACAGGTTGCCCCCCTCTCCTTCAAGGAACTGGGGACAGCAAAATGTGGGACCGACAGGAACGAGGTGGTCATCGGATTGCCGCCGGCGTTTGGCAAGGCGATGACTAAGACTATTCTTAACATCCCCCACAGCGAAGTGCTGAAAGAAGTTATGGCGGGAGTGGAAGAAGAAGGGCTCAAGGCACGTTTGGTCCGGGTCAACAAGACAGCCGATGTTGGATTTATCGGACATGAAGCTGCCAAGCTGAGCGGTTCCGGAGTAGGCGTCGGGATTATTTGCCGGGGAACGTCGGTCATTCATCAGAAAGACCTGGCTCCACTGCAGAATCTCGAGCTATTTCCTCAGTGCCCTCTGGTGGAGCGGGAGACATTCCGCGCCATGGGCCGCAACGCTGCGAAATATGCCAAGGGAGAGCGGCCGACGCCGGTGCCGGTGCGCAACGATCCCATGGCTCGACCCAGATATCAGGGCTTGGCTGCCTTGCTCCACAACAAAGAAACCCAATACGTGAAGCCCGACATGCCAAGTACGGAAGTCTCGCTACAGCGTTAGGCTGACGAAGGAGAACTATTCATGGCTCAACAAACAATCGCTATTTCTCCCGAGCTCATTGCCGAAGCCGTCAAACGTGCGATGGCATCGCTCGGCGAGTCGAACGGATCCAATGGCGGGACTACGACCTTAACCAAGGCCGCCGGAAAACTTGATGCTAAGAACGACTTTCCTCTTAGCCGCAAGCGCCCGGACCTGGTGCGGTCGGCGACCGGCCTAAGTCTTGACGATATTACGTTGGAAAAAGCGACTTCTGGGAAGCTCACTTTTGACGACGTAAAAATCCGCCCTGAAACTCTGGAGTATCAGGCCCAGATTGCAGAGAGTGCCGGGCGACCTCACCTGGCGCGCAACTTGCGGCGGGCCGCGGAAATGACCCGGATTCCCGACGAACGCGTGTTGGAAATCTACAACTGTCTGCGTCCCTATCGTTGCACCAAGCAGGAATTGCTTGATATCGCCAACGAACTGGAGACGAAATACCAGGCAAAGATCTGCGCGGCGCTGGTTCGCGAAGCCGTGAAGGTCTATGAGAAACGCAACCGCATCAAGAAGTAAATCCAGAACCTGAGTAGCAGGGACATGGCTCATATCGCTGGAGTAGATGTCGGAAATAATACGACCGAAGTGGCAGTGGCAGAAATTGGAGGCAGCGGTGGCCTTCGATTTCTGTCCAGTGCCTTGGTTAGAACCGTCGGGATCAAGGGCACTCTGCGTAATGCGATGGGTATTATCGAGGCCCTTGACCAGGCGCTCAAGCCTGCCGGTCTGCGGCGCAATCAGCTTGACGTCGTATTGCTGAACGAAGCTACTCCGGTCATTGGCGATATTGCCATGGAGACCATTACCGAGACGGTCATCACCGAATCGGCGATGATCGGGCACAATCCCTCGACCCCGGGTGGTCAAGGATTAGGACAGGGCCGCACCATCAGTCTGCAGGAACTGGCCACCCTGCCTGTCGATCGCGAGCCTCGCATTGCGATCATTCCCGGCACGGTGGAATTCAAGGATGCTGCCGCACAACTGAACGCCGCTCGTTCCCGGGGAATCAAGATTTCCGGCGCCATCGTACAGAAAGACGATGGCGTGCTCATCAACAACCGCTTGGACGAGCCTATCCCGATCGTAGACGAGGTCAAGTACATCGACCGCGTACCGATGGGTATGCCGGCTGCTATTGAAGTCGCACGGCCTGGCCGTACCATCGAAAAGCTTTCCAATCCTTATGACATTGCCACTCTGTTTTGTCTCGATCCGGACGAAACCCGCCGGGTGGTTCCGGTAGCTCGCGCCCTGATGGGCACGCGCAGCGCGGTGGTGATCAAGACTCCCAAGGGCGACATTGAAGAGCGCCGCATTCCCGCCGGCAAGATCACCCTCATCGGGCATCGGCAAAAGATTGAAGTACCAGTGGAAGAAGGCGCCGACGCCATCATGATGAAACTGGCGACCATCTGTCCGCTGGAGGAAATTCAGGCCGAGCCTGGAACCAATGTCGGCGGAATGTTCGAGCAAGTGCGCAAGGTTATGGCCGATCTCACCGATCAGCCGGTGAGCGCCGTGCGCGTGCAAGACATCATCGCCGTCGATACCTTCAAGCCGCAGCAGGTGCTGGGCAGCCTCGCCGGCGAATATGCAATGGGCAACGCGGTCGGTCTAGCCGCGATGGTCCAGACGCAGAAACTTCCCATGCAGCGGCTGGCCAGAAAGCTCGAAGAGGAAATCGGCGTAACCACGATCGTAGGCGGGGTCGAGGCCGATATGGCGATTCGCGGTGCCTTGACCACGCCCGGCACTCGGCCTCCGGTCGCCACCCTGGACCTCGGCGGAGGTTCCACCGACGCCTCCATCATTAATGAGGCGGGTGAGATCCGCAGCATTCACCTGGCGGGCGCCGGTGACATGGTCACACTCCTGATCGATACCGAACTGGGCCTGGAAGATCACGAGTTGGCCGAGGAAATCAAAAAGCATCCCTTGGCCAAAGTGGAGACCCTGTTCCACATGCGCCACGAAGACGGCTCAGTGCAATTTTTTCATCAGCCGCTTGATCCGCGCTTCTTTGGACGAGTAGTGGTGCTGGGAGACAACGGACCGATACCGCTGGAGACCAAGGAACTGTTGTCCAAGATCGTGGCCGTGCGGCAACAGGCTAAGAAGAAGGTGTTTGTCCGTAATGCGTTGCGCGCTCTGGAGAGAGTGGCGCCGGCGGGGAACATCCGGCTGATTAGTTTCGTGGTGTTGGTGGGAGGCTCGGGGCTGGACTTTGAGATTCCCAAGATGATTTCGGATGCGCTTTTGGAGTATGGCGTAGTCACCGGCAGAGCTAACGTACGCGGCACCGAAGGTCCCCGTAATGCAGTGGCGACCGGGCTGGTGTTGGCGTATGCACAACAGTTCGCGCAACAGTTGAAGAGCGAAGTGTATGCCTGAATATTCCCCAATGGCGGAGGAACGGCGGCCCACGGTGCGGATTCAGGTTGTTGAACCGAATCAAGGCCAAATCCAGATCGTGCTGGAGGGGCTGGAAGAAGAAGGAATTCCGGCGGAGATTTCTCCTGCTGCCGCGGCGACCGCAGCAGCCTTGGGCAAAGAGGCTGCGCAAATGTCGCCGCTCAATGTCGGGATTGGGGTGAACGGCGCTGAGGGACTGATTGTTCTGCATCACCGTGACCTTCCCCTCGAGCGGCCACTCTTCACTTTTCACACCCAGCATGTCACTGCCACGCAACTTCGGCTCCTGGGAGCGAATGCCGCCCGGCTGGTTAAGGGAGAGCCGCTGATTTTTCAAGCTGAACTAGAAACCAGTGAGCCGAGTGATTCGCCCGCGGAACAGTCTTTGCGAGACTCGAACCAGATGGCGGACCTGGTGGCGCGAGTCGTGCGGGAACTGCTGGCCCAAAGATGAGGCACGTTATGGAAACCGGAAGCCTGGGAATGATTGAGACTTGGGGAATCACCCCAGCGATCGAAGCAGCCGATGCCGGATCGAAAGCAGCCAACGTTACATGTATCGGCTGCCAGACGGTTCGAGCCGGATTGATTACGGTGATGTTTTTGGGCGATGTAGCTGCAGTGCGCGTGGCTGTCGATGCCGGCGCGGCAGCGGCCGCCCGCGTAGGCAAGGTCGTCTCTAAGCATGTAATTCCTCGGCCTGATCGCCAGGTGCGCAAGGCTGTGCAGACGTCAACCTCCTTTAGCACAGCCAGAGCCGAAAAAGAGCCGACCTTGCCGGCGCCCAGTCCGGAAGTTAAACCTTTGCCGGTAATCCCGGTCGGGGAGCCTACCCCGGCGCCAGTACAAGCGGAAGCAGCGGAAGTCAGGCCGGTGGTGGCAGCAGTGTCAGAGGACTTCCGCGAGGCGGATATCGAACAGCCACCTCCGGTGGAACCAAGGGTTGGTACGGCCGCTTCCTCTGCGATTCCACCGGAAGAGCCCGGCAAGAAAGCTTCTAAGAAGAAAAGTAAACGAAAGGCACAGCTGACGCGAGCGGGAAGCTAGACCTCCGCCCGGGTCCATTACTGAATTGCGGAACTGAGGTTTCTAGAAACGCTTTTTACTTCATGCCTAATAAGGGTTGACTTACTAAGGAGAACGCCATGGTAGAGCTTCGTGCTTATGTGTATCTCGATCGACTACAGCCCCAATTCGCTGCCTACCTGGGAGCGAACATGCGAGGCTATCTTCCTGTGGTAGGAATGGCTTCGGTGCTGATAGAGATTGCACCGGGACTGCTGATCAATCAGGTCGCGGATGCCTCTCTCAAGGCGGCCAATGTCCGTCCCGGACTGATGGTGGTGGAGCGCCATTTCGGAGTTCTGGAACTTCATTCCAAAGCCCAGGCAGACGTTAAGTATGCCGGCGACGCCGCCCTGCGGTCGCTGGGCATGTCGATCGAAGAGCGGGTAAAGCCCAAGATTCTCAACTCGCAAATCATCCACAAGGTCAATGACTACCATGCCCAGATGGTGAACGTGTCGCGCCTCTGCTCGGTGCTGATCGCCGGGCAGGACATGTACATCCTGGAGGTTGCGCCTGCGGGCTATATCACACTGGCCGCCAATGAGGCGGAGAAGAATGCGCAGGTCACTCTGGTCGATTGCCGGGCATTCGGCGCAGTCGGGCGTCTCTACCTTGGCGGGAAAGAGGCGGACGTGGCACGGGCGGCTCAGGCAGCGGAGAGTGCCATTCTCAGCATGATCGGAAGAGAGGTGGCGGCGTAGTAGGCCGCGTCTCTTTTTATTTCTTTGTTCGGAGCTTGCCTCGCCGGAAGGTAGGTTGCTGGCGGGCAATCATTGAACCTTAGATCGCGGAGATCGCAGTGACGATTAAAGACTCGGCCAATCAACGTTTGACGGACTTTGAAGCTGCCCTCGCCTTGCAGCCGAGCGAGACGAATGGGGGCGCACTGTTCGCCGGCGTTGACCTGGGGACTGCTTACATCGTGACTGCGGTGGTTACTGCGGATGGAACTCCGGTGGCCGGTGCCCTGACCCGCAGCCGGTCGAGCATTCGCGACGGTCTGGTGCTGGACTACCTGCAGGCGATCAAGCTGCTTCGGGAACAGGTCAACCTCATCCGGGCTGCGGGATTTCCAATTCGCCAGGCAGCGGGAGCGTATCCCCCGGGCACGGTGGGGCAAAACGCCAGAGCGGTAGGAAACGTTTTGTATGCGGCGGACCTGGAAGTCATCGGGATGATCGATGAGCCGACCGCGGCTGCGCAAGTGTTGGAAATCTCCGAGGGTGCGGTGGTGGATATCGGCGGGGGCACCACCGGGATTTCTGTCATTCACGATGGACAAGCCATCTACACCGCCGATGAGGCCACCGGCGGGACACATCTCGATCTGGTGCTGGCCGGTAATTACAAGATCGATGTCGACGAAGCGGAACGAATCAAGACCGATCCTGCCAGACAGCGCGAGATCTTTCCCCTGGTGCGGCCGGTATTTCAGAAGATGGCCAGCATCGTAAACCAACACCTCCGGGGACATTCGGTGAGCACGTTGTATCTGGTCGGAGGCACGAGCTGCTTCCCCGGAATTCAGGAAGTGATGGAGGAAGAGACTGGATTGCCGGTTGCGCTTCCGGTAAATCCCCTGCTGGTGACGCCATTGGGGATTGCTCTGAGCTGCGTCAACAATTCAAAGGCACTGACCGCTCCCGAACTGGGCGCACGCCGGATCAGTCGGCCCAGCCCCCAGACGTCTTCCGGCTCCAATGGCAGGAATGGGAGCAGTAGCCAATCGTCATGAAAGAAGAAGAACAGCTTCGAAGAGTGGTTGCTGAAGTACTCAGGCGATTGCTGCCCAGAATCGGTGCCGATGGCATGCGAGGACGGATTGTCGTCGTGTTCACCGCCGCAACCGTGGGGTTCAGCGAGGCGTTGGCGCAGGTTCGTTCCCTGATCCTGAGCGGGTTCCAGGTGCAGCTGGTTTTTTCGGAGGCGGCCGAGCAGTTATACGGTGCAATAGCGCGACAACAACTGGAAGGTTTTCCTGAAATCGTGCCCTTCGATGCCTCCCACTGGTTGCACGACCTGAAAGAGGCTCGTGCGGTAGTCGTGCCCTTGCTCAGTGTCAACTCGCTCTCCAAGCTCTCTTTGCTGATTGCCGACAATCTTCCCGCTAACCTCCTTTTGCATGGACTGTTTCTGGGAAAGCCTGTCGTCATCGCACAAAATGGAGTCGATCCGGCGGAAGCGGGCCGGGGAGAACTCGGGTTCGACCAGGGAAGTCCGCTGCTTGCGCACGCCATTCGCGAGCGCCTGCAAAGCATCGCGGGCTACGGCTGCATGTTGACTGACATTGCCGGCTTGGGTGCGGCCGTCGATTGTGCACTTGCCAGAGACCGCCTCAGACGGTCAACCATGCGGCTGTCCATGCCCGGGCAGGCGCCAATGTCAATCATCAAACCCCACAGCCTTATCACAGCAAAATCATTACCTCAGCTGACATCCTGGCGGCCTTTCGTTCAGGTGCCAACCGGATGTCGTTCCAATGGAGCAAGGACCACGCCCTTCGCCCGCGATTTGGCGAGGAAGCATGGAATCTCTCTGACGCAGGATGAGTTCGTGAATGTCTGAAAGGACCAAGAAGGAACGATCGACATGATCATCGGACGAGTTATCGGAACCATAGTGGCCTCTCGCAAACACGAGCGGCTGGTGGGCAGCAAGATTCAGATTGTCCAGCCTCTGGACCCTCACCTGCAAGCGGCTCAGGGTTATCCCATCGTGGCCGTCGATGCCGTGGGTGCAGGTGTGGGGGAACTGGTGCTGCTGACTCTGGGGAGCGGCGCGCGTAAAGCTACGGACAATCCTGATGCGCCGGTTGACGCGACGATTGTCGGCATTATTGACCAGATGGATGTGAGTGGGTAGCTGCCGGGTTTTCGCTGGAGATGTCTTTCATGAGAACTGAACCGACTAAGCAAACGGAAACAAAGATCTACACCCGCAAGGGTGACCTCGGGCAGACCAGTCTGTTTGGCGGCGAGAAAGTATTCAAGGACGATCTGCGGGTCCAGACCTACGGCACGCTCGATGAGTTGCAGGCGAACCTTGGACTGGCCCGGGCTCTGACTCACGACGAGTCTGGGCGCTCGATAATCCTCGAGATCCAGCAGAACATTTCCATCGCGTGTGCTGAGCTGGCTTCAAACAGAATTGGCCTATTGCGTCTTAAGCGGCGGCTGGGGGCCGCGGACACCACGAAGCTCGAGGGCCTTATCGACAAATATACGGAACTGTATGGTCAGCCGCATGGCTTCATCGTCCCGGGACGATCGCCGGACAGCGCTGCGGTCCATGTAGCCCGCACGGTATGCCGCAGAGGCGAGCGCATGATCGTGATGGTGAATCGCCAGGCCAGACGATACGACGAGCTGATCACCTACTTCAACCGGCTTTCGGACTTCTTGTTTGTGCTGGCCTGGTCGCTGGAAGTCATGTTTGTCGTGGAAAACGCAGTTCACGAAGTGACCGCCGGCGTTTCGAGATAAGGATGGAGCCATGAAACTTCCCTATGTGGTCGCCGAGATCCTGGTCCATGCCGCCGAAGCGGAGGCAGGGAACTTAGGTGTGCCCATGGCCGTGGCAATCGTCGACGCCGAAGGCGGCTTGCAGATGTTTACCCGCATGGATGGAGCCCTGCCGGTGAGCACGGAGCTGGCGGTTTCGAAGGCCTACACGGCGGCGTCGCTGCGTATGCCGACCGACGAAGTTGGAAAGCTGGCTCAGCCCGGTCAGGCTCTGTACGGAATACAACACACTCACCAGGGGCGAATTGTTTTGTTTGGTGGCGGGCTGCCCCTGTGCCTGGACGGTGAAGTTGTGGGCGCGATCGGGGTCAGCGGCGGCACGGTGGAACAGGACGTCCAAGTGGCGCTGCCGGCGGTAAGAACGCTGCAAGAGATAGAAAGTTGGGCGCGAAAGATTGACGGGTTTTCTCCGGCACACGTTGGCCTGGAGTCGCCGATCCTCGGGCGAATCCGCGAGGAAGTACAGCGAGCGTTTGTGCAAAGCAGCCCGGCGCTATCGAGAGACACCGTCGACGTTCTCACCGGCGCTGTCGTACTGGCGCTGGCATGAAGAGTTCTTACCGCGGCTGGCTGGTCTGCGTTGATATTAAGCGGCAGAGAAGCCAGCTCTGAGGCAGTAGTCATCGCGAGGGAAGAGAAGAGATTGAGATTACTGCGGGCCTGAGCTTCGGCCTTGCCGACATTGGCTGAAGGCTCGCTACATTTGAAGTTATGGAGGAATTCTGATGGAGACCACCACTGAGGGACTCATTAACGATCTGGTCACGAAGATCTTCGAGGAGTTGTCAGGACTGGAAGCGGGCCCGGCCCCACAAGACGATGACGGCCTTTTCGATACTGTCGATCACGCCGTAGAAGCAGCCGTGGCGGCCCAGAAGAAGCTGATCACGATGACCCTTGAACGATCGCAAGGCGATTATTGCGTCCATTCGCGAAGCGGTTCTGGCGAATAACGAGACGCTGTCCGCCATGGCAGTCAAAGAGACCCATCTGGGACGCTATGAGGACAAGGTCCGCGAGAACATCCTGTGCGCCACCAAAACTCCTGGAGTGGAAGACATACAGCCGACTGCCCATAGCGGCGACCACGGTTTAATGTTGCTGGAGTACGCCCCGGTCGGAGTCATCGGCGCTCTCACTCCGATTACCAATCCCACCGGGACGCTGATCAACAACAGCATCAGCATGATCTCAGCGGGAAATGCGGTAGTCTTCAATCCCCATCCCAGTGCCCAGCAAACCAGCACGCAAATGTTGCAGGTCCTGCACCGCGCGATTGTCAGTGCCGGCGGACCACGTGGCCTGGTGGCATCGGTTCGCGAGCCCAATCTGGAAACCGCAAAGCAGGTGATCGAGCATCCCAAGATTCAAATGCTGGTTGCGACCGGCGGCCGGCCGGTGGTGAACATCGTGCTTCGCTCCGGCAAGAAAGCCATCGGAGCTGGAGCCGGCAATCCTCCGGTTCTGGTCGACGAAACCGCCAGCATTCGCAAGGCCGCACAATCTATTGTGAACGGCGCCAGCATCAACAACAACATCTTCTGCACCTGCGAAAAAGAAACCATCGTGGTGGAAGAGGTGGCGGACTCCCTCATCAAGTTCATGCAGGAGACCGGCAAAGCCTACCTGTTGACCCCGGAAGAAGCGGACAAGGTCACCAAGCTTGTTGTCCTGCCCGAACGCAAGATCAATCCCGCCTATATCGGCAAAGACGTGCAAGTGATTCTGCGCGAGATCGGCATCGAGCTGGGCGAGCAATATCGGCTGGCGATTTTTGAAGCGCATCGCGACCACCCGCTGGTTTGGCTGGAGCAGATGATGCCGGTGATGCCCATCGTGCGGGTGAAAGATGTTTGGGAGGGAATCGAGTTCGCGGTCAAGGTTGAGCAGGGTAACCGGCACACCGCGCTCATGCACTCCAATCATATCGAATACATGACCGCCTTCGCGCGCGCGGTGCAGACCACCATCTTCGTGAAGAACGGTCCGTCGTATGCGGGTATCGGGCTCGGCGGTGAAGGTCACACCTCCTTCACCATCGCCGGTCCCACCGGAGAAGGTCTCACATCCGCTCGCACCTTTACCCGGCAGCGGCGCTGCAGCCTGGTCGAGTCGTTCCGCATTATTTGAGTCTGGAGTTGCCGGGGATGAATGGACCTGGGAGCAAAGATCTGTATCGCTGCACAGGCTGGCTCTCGGATGGAGCCGTGGTGCTGGTATGAGTTACTCGCCTGTTCTTTCGGCGATCATGCTGGCGCTGGCGAGTAACCTCGACAATGTGGGGGTAGGGGTTGCCTACGGAATTCGCAAGACGCGGGTGCCGTTGGCTTCCAACCTGCTGATCGCTGCCATTACTGCTACCGGTACTCTTGCCTCGATGCTCTGCGGACATGCTGTGGGCAAGCTTTTGCATCAGGGCCTTGCCAGTCTGTTGGCCGGCGGACTCCTCATTGGCATGGGTCTTTGGGTGATGATCAGGGAAGCCCTGGCAATTTACCGGCGTGATGGCACCCGGCAAGGCTTCGCCACATCGACACCGAATCTCGGAGCGAGCTATCTGGCCAAGGTCCATACCATCCGGGTTAACCCTCTTTCTGCAGACGGTGATTTGTCTGGACAGATTGATCCCGCCGAGGCCGTCCTCCTGGGTTTGGCCCTGACACCAAATAACCTGGTCAACGGTGCAGCTGCCGGAGTGATGGACTTAAGTCTGGCGCTGACCGTAATTCTCGTGTTTCTGATCAGCCTGGCTACGATTTCCGCCGGCATTGCCGCCGGTCAGCAGTGCGGAAGACGCTGGCTGGGCAGTCTTGCCGGCGTGATATCTGGTGCTCTGCTGGTATTGATCGGAACCTGTGAAATTGTGGTCTAGCGAACAACGTATTGCGGCACGTTCTCATCCACGGCAAAACCGCGCAGCGGGTAGAAATTTTGCCGCATGGGTTAGAACAAGACACAGAGCGTGCGGCAGGGCGTACAAATAATCGGCATTGCCCGTAACCTCCGGCGTCGCTGCTCGGTTCTGCACTACTTCTCGACGGGTTCCTTCTCTTCCGGCTTGTCGGGCGTCCCGTTCAGAGACTCTTTGAAGCTCCTGATTCCTTCTCCCAGGCCTTTGCCCAGTTCCGGTAGCTTCTTCGGTCCAAAGACCAGCAGGGCAATGAAGAGAATCACCAGCAGGTGCATGGGCTGAAACAGATTGTCGAGCACACGTGCCTCCACTTTTCCCGATAAGTCTAGTCTTTCGAATGAACAACCAGCTATGCCGGCGAACACATGATCCTGTGATCTGTGTTGCCGCATGGAGGCACGTCTGAATCTTCGGAAGTGGCCAAGCGTGTTCCGAGCATAGGGCCGACTTGGCACCAATAAGATTGCCGGAGCTCCGGGGCTCCGGCATTTCATCGTAACGTTGGTTGAAGTGACGGCTGAGATTCCACTCGGAAATCATTGTAAAAGCTACAGAAAGCCAACCGTTTCAGCCGAATTAGTTCAGGCGAGCGCGGCCTTCCGCATCCGCCGCCTTCAGCGCGGCAAACACCCGCTTGGGCGTAATCTCACACGGCGCATTGTGAATCGTCTCTCCCGGTGCACAGGCTGCCGTAGCCACTGCCAGCAGTTTCTCGTCCGATACGTTGGCCAGGCCGATCTGGGCAAGGGTCATAGGCAAGTCGACCGCTTCGCAGAAATCAAATACTTCGTCGATCACCTTAGGCGGCCGGTCGGTCAGCAGCAGCAGCGCCTGTGTGCCGATCGCGACCTTCTCGCCATGCCAGTAGTGATGCGTCTCGTCCAGGATGGTCAAGCCATTGTGAATGGCGTGCGCTCCGGAGAGGCCGCCGCTTTCAAATCCCAGTCCGCTCAACAGCGTGTTGGCTTCGATGATGTGGTCCAGCGCCGGGGTCACGACTTTCTGCTCGCAAGCCAGCTTGGCCGCTGTGCCGTAGTCGAGTAGTGTGTCGTAGCAGAGCCGGGCCAACGCAAACGCAGACATCGAGCCCAGCCTTCCGGTCATGTTGCCCGCCTGTTTGATGTGGCAGTCCTCGGCTTCGAACCAGGTGGAAAGCGCGTCTCCCATGCCGGAGACCAGGAAGCGGACCGGCGCCTGGGCGATCAACGCCGTATCCACCAGAACCACGTCGGGATTACGCGGTAATACCAGATAGCGCGCAAATGCGCCTTGCGGAGTGTAGATCACCGACAACGCGCTGCAGGGCGCGTCGGTGGAGGCGAGTGTGGGCACGATAGCTACGGGTTTGCCCAGACCATGTCCCACCGCTTTGGCGGTGTCCAGAGACTTGCCACCGCCGATGCCGACGATCACATTGCAAGCCTCGGCGCGAGCTACCGCCGACAGGCGCTCGATCTCAGGATCGCAGCACTCACCGCAGAAACGGTGGGCCAGGAAGCTTACGCCGTCAGCTGACTTGAGTTGGCCAGCGACCAGTTTCTCTACGGCCGGATCGACGATGGCCAGGGCCTTGGTGCCCAGCCTGCCTACCTCCTCGGGCAGCGATTGCAGCGCATTCACGCCTTGCACGTAACGGCCGGGAAAAATTGAAGTTGTAATCTTGCCCATTGGTTCCGGCTTGGCGATGGAGTGTCCTTTAATCTCCTCACGCAGGTCGATTTCAGATTCAAGAATTGCGGAATTCATGTAGTACATCCTCCTTGTGGGTGCAGTCCATGGCAGACCTAACTGTGACGATTAAAACTATTCCAACGTTTACACGTCTGTCGGTGACCGCCATCACCAGGATGAGGTTTTTGGAATGGGTCGGCGCCGCGACGTTTAATGTCAAGCTACGGGAGGGTCTTCGAATCAGATTTCGTGAAGGTCCGTTTGAGGCAGCGGAGAAACAAATCTCGCCCAGCTAATCAACCACGATCGCCTTTCGTCCCAATTTAGCTATCTTGAGCCACAAGAAACCTTCGCTTCATAACTGCTCCAGGTCACCGACTGCGGGGCCGATAGAAAATGTCTGCTGGGGTACAGAGGCCCGGAATCCGCTTGTACCTGAATCAGCGTCGACATTTGCCAGTTGTATGGCAATTTCTATACTCAAGACACATGCGACTAGGTCTGCTATTTATTCTCTTGGTCATAACCGCGGTTGCACAGCAGCCTCTGCAGCAACAGATTCGTGCCATCGCCGGGGAGGCGCGGGGCAAAGTGGCCGTGGCCTGTTCGTTGCCGGGCTCGGCACTGAATTGCGATCTTAATCCGAACGCGAAACCGCCCATGCAGTCAGTCTTCAAGCTGCCGCTTGCGCTGGCAGTTCTGCACCAGGTGGAGCAAGGCAGGCTCGGGCTGGACCAGTCGGTACGATTCCTGCCCCAGGACCGTATCCTGCCGCACGTGTACAGTCCTCTGCAGGATCAATATCCCAATGCCGACGTGGATGTGCCCTTGCGCGAGTTGCTCCGGCTGACTGTCTCGTTGAGCGACAACGTCGCGGCCGACATTCTGCTGCGCCTGGTGGGAGGCCCGCAAACGGTCGATACCTATATCGCCGGACTGGGGATTCGCGGCTTCCATCTGCAGGATAATGAAGCCGAGCTTCATCATGACGTGTCAGCGCAATACCGAAACTGGTTCGAGCCGGCGGGAGCAGTTCAGTTGTTGCGCAGAATCAGCGACCGCTCGCCGCTCACCGCGGAACATACCCAGTTGCTGTTAGCCTGGATGACACCAGCTGTTCCTACCCAGCGTCTGGATGGTGATCTCCCCCTCGGAACGCGTGTCGCCCACAAGTCAGGCACCTCCGACGTGGACCATGGAGTGGCGCACGCCACCAACGACATAGGGCTCATCTCGCTACCGGACGGGCGGCGAATGGCGATTGCCGTGTTCGTAACAGATTCAACTGCAGACCAGGCTACGCGCGAGCAAGTAATCGCTCGCATCGCCCGAGCCGCCTATGATGCCAGTTTGCAGACCTACCCCGCCGGCAAGTCGCATTGACGGTCTCGAGCATTGGTCTCTCCAGTGCTCGGATTGAGGCTGGTACGATGTGACCATTAACTCCCTCGAGTAGTCCGATTCCTTGCCTTATAGTCGGACATCACAGACCTGCCGCCAGCCCCGATATATAATCTGCGCCTTAATACCACAACGCAGGGTGCAGTCATGATCTCGGCGCTTACTCCCTTGGAGTTCCTTTCCCGCTCCGCCTCCGCCTACCGCGACTGCATAGCAGCGGTTGATGGGGAGCGCCGCGTAACCTACTCCGAGATGCTGCATAGGGTGCAATCGTGCGGAGCGGCCTTGCAGCGGAGCGGCGTGGCAGCGGGAGATCGGGTGGCTGTGCTGGCGCGCAACGGACTGCTGCCCCTGGAAGCGCACTTCGCAGTTCCGCTCATTGGCGCAGTGCTGGTCCCCCTCAATATTCGGCTGCAATGCAGCGAGTTGGCCACCATTCTGCACCACAGTGGCGCCAAAATCCTGCTGGGCGATGCTGATCTGGTGGCGCCGTTAGAGTCGCGTTCTGCTGAGATCCCACAGATGGAGCGGATCGTCCCTGATTACGAGTCTTTTCTCAGCGAAGGCGTAGATCCGGTTGTGCCGCGTGCGCCCGGCGAGGAAGATGTCATTTCCATCAACTACACCAGCGGCACCACCGGCATCCCGAAGGGCGTGATGTATACCCACCGCGGCGCGTACCTCAACGCTATAGGAGAAGTAATCGAACATGGGCTGTCGTACCGATCGGTTTATCTGTGGACGCTACCCATGTTTCACTGCAATGGCTGGTGTTTTCCCTGGGCGGTCACGGCGGTCGGAGCAAGGCACATATGTCTGCCGGAAGTAAACGCCGAACGCGCGGTCAAGCTAATCGAGCGGGAAGGGCGTGACCCACCTCTGTGGCGCGCCAATCGTAGTGCGCACCCTTACCGAATACTGCTCGCAGCACGGAATTCGTTTCGGCGCTGGAATCAAAATGATGGTGGCTGCTGCGCCCCCGCCGCCAGCCGTGCTCCGGGCAGCCGATGCCGTCGGTATCGAAATGACTCACGTTTACGGACTCACCGAGACCTATGGGCCTCACTCGGTTTGCGCGTGGCACACGGACTGGGATGATGCGCCGCTGGAAAAGCGTGCCCTGCTGAAGGCGCGGCAGGGCGTGCCGTACGTGGTGTTTGGGACCGACATGCGGGTGGTGGATGAAGACATGCATGATGTTCCGGCTGACGCCGTAACCGTGGGCGAGGTCGTCATGCGCGGCAACAATGTGATGCTGGGTTACTACCGCGATCCCGAGGCAACTGCGACCGCATTCCGGGGCGGCTGGTTTCACTCCGGAGATTTGGCGGTGATGCATCCGGATGGTTATATCGAGGTGCGGGACCGTGCCAAGGACATTATTATTTCCGGCGGAGAGAATATCTCGTCGCTCGAAGTGGAGCGCGTGCTGTATGAGCATCCGGAAGTACTGGAGGTGGCGATTGTTGCCCGGCATGACGAAAAGTGGGGCGAGGTACCTCATGCTTACGTGCTGCTGCGAGAAGGCGCTGCAGTCAGCGACCAGGAGTTGATCGAATTCTGCCGCGAGCGTCTCGCCCACTTTAAATGCCCGAAGGCAATACACTTCGGTGCTTTGCCTAAAACCTCAACCGGGAAGATCCGCAAGAATTTGCTCCGCCAAAAGTCGCCTGCCGGAGAAGGAGTTTCGTGATGACTGAATCATCGACTACAACGATTGCCAAGTACACCAACATTCTGTTCGAGAAGGAAGGAGAAGATCGCCATTGTGACCTTGAACCGGCCGCAGCGGCGCAATGCGCTATCACTGGAGTTGATGACCGAGCTAATCGAGTGCCTCACTGAAATTGGCCGAGACCGCGCATTGCGGGTGGTGCTGTTGCGAGCCGCGGGTAAGGTCTTTTCCTCGGGGCATGACTTGAGTGAGATGGTGGGACGAGACATCAACGAATATCGCCAGGTGTTCGATGTCTGCACCGAACTCATGACGCGTGTGCAATCGATTCCTCAGCCGGTGATCGCAGAAGTGCAAGGCATCGCGACCGCAGCCGGATGTCAATTGGTGGCGACCTGCGATTTAGCCGTAGCGTCGGATCAGGCGGCGTTTGCGACCCCAGGCGTCAAAATTGGATTATTCTGCACCACTCCGATGGTGGCTCTGAGCCGGGCGATCGGACGCAAGCGGGCACTGCAAATGCTGCTGACCGGCGAGATGATTGACGCGCCAACGGCGGCGGAGTGGGGGCTGATCAACCTGGTCGTTCCGGCTGCCGAACTGGCCGAGCAGAGCCGCAAACTGGCCGCGCGCATTGCCGAAGCTAGTTCGCTGACCGTGGCGTTGGGCAAGCAAGCCTTCTACACCCAGATTGATCTGGACCAACCCAAAGCCTATGCCTACGCGAAGGAAGTCATGAGCATGAATGCGCTCGCCGCCGACGCCCAGGAGGGCATCTCGGCGTTTCTCGAAAAGCGGCCTGCGTGTTGGACGGGGAAGTAGCTGGCGGCCCAGGCATTCAACTATCTGGGACGGCAGCCCCGGAATCACCTTTCAGTGCTTCGACAAACTGCAAACCCTTCAACAGTTTCCGAAGCCTTCTCTGTTGTGCTCGCATCACATGAAACATGCATTGGCTCGTCGGCCAGACGGATCAGAGGAACCAGCCAGGATCCAGACGCAAATGCAAACGGTAAGATAGCCAAACCAATTGGGATGGGTCTTTATGGTCGCAGCAGCAGCGTCAATTCCACCACGAATCGAGGAGGACCGTTATCTAGCGTTACTGCAGGCGGCCAACGCGATTGCCACTTGCAGCGATTGCAACTCCGCATCGGAAACGCTGGTCAAGCAATTGCACGAAGTCACGCCGTTTGACTATCTCCATGTAGTGGCGTTTGACAAAGAGACGAGTGCCCCCTGCTGGAGCGTGCTGGAAGCGAACGGCAAGACACTGGATAGTCCGTTCGATGGTGTCATTTCGCTGGGGGACTCCCCCATCCGACGGGCCCGCGAGTCCGGCCAGCCTCAGGTTATCGCCGACTGGAACCGAGAGACACGATTCCAGGAATATCGGGCGTTCCTCGCTAAGCTCGGCATTGCATCGACCTGCTCGCTCCCGCTGACCAGGGGATCGCGCCATCTGGGTGTCCTCAGTCTGGGAAGGTTTTATCCCAATGCCTACGATGACGAAGAGATTCGTTTCTTGCGCCTGGTAGCACAGCAGATCGGCTTGGCAATCGACGCCGCCGTGAACTTCTACGTGTCTCAGCGGGTTCAAGATCAGCTTAAGCTCATTCTCGACCTTACCAATCAGGTGGTTTCCAATCTTGAGTTCAACGACCTGCTGCACGCTGCCTCAGGCAGTGTGCGTCGCGTCATGGCTTGCGATGCGGCGGCTGTCATGCTGGTGGACGGAGATGGAACGCATTTGCGGGTGCACGCGCTGGATTATCCCGAGAGCCGGGGGGTATTCACCGAAGGCTCTCTGGTTCCGATCGAAGGAACCATGCCGGGGGACTCATTCAAGAGCGGCAAGCCGATGGTCATCAACCGCCTCGATCCGATCACCATGCCGCCGGAAATGTACCGCAAGGCGGCTGGTGAAGGCCTGAACTCCTTCTGCGATATACCCCTGATCAGCAGAAATCGCTTACTCGGAATCCTGGCAGTTGCCAAGCGCGAAGAAAACGCCTTCGACAAGGATGAGGTCGCCTTCCTGATTCAAGTTGCGAATCAGGTGGCTATCGGGGTGGAAAATGCGCTTGCCTATCGCGAGATCGCTGATCTGAAAGACAGGCTGGCTCAGGAGAAGCTGTACCTGGAAGACGAACTGCGCGGCGAGATGGATTTCGAAGGCATCGTGGGTCAAAGTTCAGCTCTTCGCCACGTCCTTAATCTGGTAGACACCGTGGCTCCCAGCGACTCAACCGTGTTGATGCTGGGCGAGACCGGCACGGGAAAAGAACTGATCGCTCGCGCCATCCATGATCGCAGCCGGCGAAAAGACCGGACCTTCGTGAAAGTTAATTGCGCCGCGATTCCGACCGGACTGCTGGAAAGTGAGCTCTTTGGACACGAGCGCGGGGCGTTCACCGGCGCGATTTCGCAGAAGATCGGGCGGCTCGAACTGGCGGACCAAGGGACGCTCTTCCTCGACGAAGTTGGCGACATTCCCCTCGAGATCCAGCCCAAGCTGCTGCGCGCCTTGCAAGAACGCGAGTTTGAGCGTCTGGGCAGTACCCGTACCAAGAAAGTGGATGTGCGATTGGTGGCGGCAACCAATCGTGATCTAGGCAAGATGATCGAGAACCGCGAATTTCGCGCCGACTTGTATTATCGGCTGAACGTCTTTCCCATCCGCATTCCACCCTTGCGGGAACGTCCGGAAGACATACCTCTGCTGGTGCGCTACTTCGCGCAAAAATATGGTCGCCGTATGGAAAAGCAGATTGAATCCATCCCCGCCGCGGTCATGAAGAAGCTGGCGAGCTGGCGCTGGCCAGGTAATATTCGCGAGCTGGAAAACTTCATTGAGCGTTCGGTAATTCTGACGCACGGTCCGGCGCTCCAGGTGCCGATTAGCGAACTGGGCAGCGATGACAACGCCGCCGCGGTCGTCGATGTAAGAGGAGCCGGCGAACGCGACGAGATTCTGCGCATCTTGAAAGACACCAAGGGCCGCGTTGCTGGCCCCTCGGGTGCGGCCGAACGCATGGGGTTGAAGCGCACGACACTAATCTCACGTATGAAGAAACTGGGCATCGACCCCCGTAAAGTCTACTGATTCTCTGAGCGCACCGGCGGAAACACTCGCAGTGTGTGGTCTCACTTCTTCCCGCCTAAAACCAGAATCCCCCAAGCCGACGGGATGTTTCCGTTCGCAGCTTGTCAGGCCAGTCGCGGCTGCGACTCGCTTGCGTTTGTGCTGTTGCCGACATCGACAATTGTCGACGTAACCCTCGACACTTCTCGACACCTGCCTGCCGACTGTTTCTTTGTTCTTCCTCCGATTCAACGAGTTGCGGACCTGCGACAGCACTTCCTCATTGGCAGGCCCATTGCTCTATTCATTTGCGTGAGACGAACACGCGATGTTCAAGATATCAGTCGTTGAGTCACGTAGTCAGCGAAGGCTAGTTCTGGAAGGCAGACTGGTTGACCCTTGGACCGCCGAGCTGGAGACCGCCTGGCGAAAGGCCGGGGATCAGCTGCAGGGGCGGAAGTTAGTGATCGACCTGGCCAACGTAACGCTTATCAGTCTCGACGGGCAGAACATGCTTTTCAGGCTGATGAGAGAAGGTGCGAAGTTCTCCTGCGGCGGCGTGCTCACGAAACATGTGTTGAAGCAGCTTGCTCAACAATGCCGGGCCAAACGCTGAACCCCGTTCGGATCACGGCAGGCGAATCCGAAATATCGATGAGGTGCTTGGGTGTCGATTTTCAGCTGGTCAAACGTCTTTGATTTTGCAGACCTTTTAACCATACGACGGAGGTAAACGTGCTCGGTGCAAGAGAAGCGAATCATCATCAGGACGCGCAGCGCGCGGGGGGCGAGGACTTCTGCGGGATCTTCGAGAAGAACATGACACATTTTTACCTGCTGTCCTTCCTCCTGACCGCGGATCGTCGCATGGCCGAGGAATGTTTTGTCCGTGGTCTCGAGGACTCGGCCAGAAGCAATCGAGTGTTCAAGGAATGGGCGGACTCCTGGGCGCGGCGCACCATCATTCACAACGCGATTCAAATGGTGCGGCCGGCGCCAACAGACACCAGTACGTCAAGCTCCGGACGCGACGGCATCGCAGTGGCATGCCGGGACCGCGCCAGCGGAGATGAGCGCTGTCGTCGCGCTTGCTGCCTTCGACCGGTTTGCGTTTGTGATGTCAGTGCTAGAGCACTACTCCGATCAGGAGTGTGCGCTGCTGCTGGGTTGCACTCGCGACGAGGTGATGGCAGCCCGAGGCCGCGCCTTGCAGCAAATTGGAAAACTAGCCACGCTACCCAGGGAGGCGGCTACTGACAGCTCAACTGAGCCAGCACTGCATCCGGGTTTCAGATCCATCTTGCCGTTCGAGGCGGTTTCGCAATTGACGGTTTCGTCATAACCAAGTTTTTCAGGTGAGGGAAGTAATGAGGACGAGCGAGAAAACGAACGCGATGTTTGGTAAGCGGCATTTGGCTTTTGCCGGCGTGCTTGTTGACGCTGTTGACGGTCACGGCCTGCGGCCGAGGCAATGTGCAGGCTGCGCCGGCCATGCCGCCGCCCTTGGTTACCGTGGTCAAGGCGACAGCCCAGGATGTTCCCAAGTATCTGGACGAAATCGGAAGGAACAGCGCCTTTGAGTCGGTCACGGTGACGCCGCAAGTGGGAGGGCGCATCACCGAAAGGCATTTCCAGGACGGCGAGAATCTGAAGCAGGGGCAACTGTTGTTTGTCATCGATCCGCGTCCTTACCAGGCGCAGGTTGACGCGGCGAAAGCGGCGCTGGCGCAGGCGAAGGCGGCACTCGATCTGGCGAAGATTCAATTCGCTCGCGATCAGGAAGTGATCGGGACCAAAGCCATATCGCAACAGGACTACGACACCAAGAAGAATGCCGTCGATGTCGATCAGGCGCAAGTGGAATCCGCGCAAGCCAGCCTGGAGACGGCGCAGCTCAACCTCGAGTATTGCTACATTCACTCTCCCATCGACGGCCGAGCCGGGGCTCGCCTGGTGGATGTAGGCAACGTGGTGCAGGCCAACTCCACTTCCTTGCTGTCCATTCAGCGGCTCGATCCCATCTATGCCAACTTTACGGTTACCGAGAGCGATCTGCCGGAAGTTCAACGACAGATGTCGCGTGGCGCGCTCACAGCGGTGGTTCGACTTCCCTCCGATCCCGCGAACGCAGGCAGAAATGGCCGGGTCGAGTTTCTGGATAACGCCGTGCAGAACGGCAGCGGCACGGTTAACCTGCGCGCCACGCTGAACAATGCCGATCGCCATTTCTGGCCGGGTCAGTTCGTGGATGTCAAGCTCGTGTTGGCCACGGAAAAAGCAGCGGTTCTGATTCCGAATCAGGCAGCGCAGATCAGCCAAAAAGGGCCCTTCGTTTACGTGGTCAAACCTGACTCCACCGCAGAACTCCGGCCGGTCAAGCTCGGCCAGCGCCAGGGCGATCAGGTGGTGGTGACGCAAGGCGTCGCCGCAGACGAACAGGTGGTGCTCACCGGGCAGATGTTGGTTCGTCCGGGGGGCAAAGTGCGCGATAGATGCGCGCGTCCGCTGCACAGCCGAGTTCGAACGCCAACAGCAAGACGAACCAGGCTGCAGGAGCGCACTCGTGAATCTTTCCGAACTTTTCATTCGCCGTCCGGTAATGACGGTTGCGCTGAGCGTCTCGGTCATTCTGTTTGGGCTGGTCGCCTATTTTCAGCTGCCGGTGAGCGATCTGCCGGCTGTCGACTACCCGGTGATCCAGGTGCAGGTGAATTATCCGGGCGCTACTCCGGAGACGATGGCGAATAACGTTGCCACGCCGCTGGAGCGCCAGTTCATGCAGATTCCCGGTCTCGAGCTGGTGACCTCGAACAACACGCAGGGACACACCAACTTCGTACTGCAATTTGATTTGTCGAAGAGCCTGGATGGCGCTGCCACCGATGTGCAGGCAGCCATCACCCGCGCCCAGGGACAGCTCCCCGTCGATCTGCCCAGCCCTCCCACATTTACCAAGACCAACCCGAATGATCAGCCGATTATGTACCTGGTGCTGGTGAGCGACACGGTTACCGAGGGGCAGCTCTACGATTACGCCAACACCCAGGTGAGCGAGCGGCTCAGTATTCTGCCCGGCGTCAGCCAGGTTGCGGTGTACGGCACGCAGTCGGCGGTGCGCATCAAAGCCGATCCGTCGGCCATGGCGATTCGCAATATCACGCTGGAAGATCTGACCAACGCGATCAAGAACGGGACCAGCTACACCGGCGCGGGGCAGTTTGACGGCCCCCACCGCACTTTCTTGCTGCAGCCGCAGGGACAGTTGACGCACCGCCGAGCAGTACGACGACCTTATCGTCGGCCAAACTAATGGCGCGCCTGTCTACCTGAAAGATGTGGCCACCGCCAAGCAAGGCGTGCAGGACGAGCGCATTGACATGCGCTTCTGGGCGCGAGGATATCCCCAGCCGGGCGCAACCGTGGTGGTCGCGGTGTTCCGGCGCGCCGGCGCCAATGCGGTTGACGTTTCCAAGTCCGTACGCGAGGTGCTGCCGAGCATTCAATCCGAGCTTCCCAGCTCGGTTCTGCTGGTCTCGGCTTATGACCGCTCGCAGACCATCGTGGGCAGCATCAAAGACGTGCAGACCACGCTGTACATCGCGTTCGGACTGGTCGTTCTAGTGATTTTCATCTTCCTCGGCCGAGCCACGGACACGCTGATTCCCGCTGTCGCCTTACCTCTGTCGCTGTTACTGACCTTCATCGCCATGCGATTGTTGGGCTATAGCCTCGACAATCTTTCCCTCATGGCGCTGACGCTGGCCATTGGATTTCTGGTCGACGACGCCATCGTGTTTCTGGAAAACACTGTCCGCCTGATGGAAGAGGGGATGAATGCGTTTGAGGCGTCACTGGAGTCGGCCAAAGAAATCAGCTTCACCATTATGGCCATGACGCTTTCGCTGGCAGCCGTGTTCCTGCCGCTGGTGTTGATGAGCGGGCTGATGGGGCGCATCTTCCGTGAGTTCTCGATCACCATCGTGATCTCGATCTTAGCGAGTGGATTGGTTTCCCTGACGCTCACTCCGCTGATGACTTCGCGGCTGCTGAGCCAGCGCGGTAAGGGCGCGAAAAAGACCTGGATGGAGCGTGGCTTCGGCGCCATCGAGCATCGAGTATTGGATGTCTACGGGCGTTCGTTGTGGTTCTTCCTGCGCAATCGCTGGATCTCCGCCGTGACCTGGGTAGTGTGTCTGGCCGGAACCGCCTTCTTCTTTTATATCGTTCCGAAGGCCTTTCTTCCGGTAGGTGACAGTTCGTTCATCCGCGGCGTGATGGTTGCGCAAGAAGGATCGTCTCCCGCCCAGATGCACGCTTATCAAAGCCAGGCAGAGAAAATCCTGAAGGCAAATCCCGCAGTGCGCAGCACGTTCACCATGAGCGGGAACGCCACTTACCTGGGAGCCAATCAGATCATGCTGATTGTGTTCCTGAAAGATCCCTCGCAGCGGCCGCCAATCGACAAGGTAGCGGGGCAACTCATGGGTCAGGTCATGAGTACGATCCCCGGCACCGTGGCCTTCCTGCAGCCGAATCCAGTGCTCGAGATCAGCACGGGCGCGACCGCCAACACGCAGGGTCAGTTCGCCTACGCCCTCTCCGGCATCGATCCTAACCAGGTGTATGACGTTGCCGGCAAGATGATGGCCAAGATGCACCAGTATCCCGGGTTCCTGTTCGTGAACTCGGATCTTTACAACCACACGCCCAACCTGCAGGTTGACATTCTGCGCGATCAAGCGAAGCTCTATGGCGTCTCCGAAACCCGGATTCTTTCGCTGCTGCACGACGCTTATTCCCAGAACTACAGCTATCTGATCAAGAAGGCTACCGATCAGTACCAGGTGATTCTGGAAGCGGCCGACGACCAGCGCTCGGACCCGCAGGATCTGAGCAAGCTTTACATCAAGAGCGACGATGGTCAGCGCATGATCCCGCTGAACGCGGTTACCAGCTGGCACCCGGTCATCGGGCCGCAGGCGGTCAATCACATCAATCAATTCACCAGCGTGACCATGTTTTTCAACCTGAAGCCCGGATACGCAATCGGCCCCGCGACGCAGTATGTCGAACAGACGGCGAAGGAAATCTTGCCGCCAGGCGTCCAGGGGCAGCTCCAGGGTGAAGCTCTGATCTTCCGCAATACGGTTTCCGATCTGGCGACCCTGATGCTGGTTGCGGTCTTCGTCATGTACGTGATCCTGGCGATTCTTTACGAGAGCTACTTGCACCCCATTACGGTGCTGTCGTCTTTGCCGGTAGCTCTGCTGGGCGGATTGCTAACGCTGTGGTTGTTCGGAGCGGAAGCTTCGCTCTACGCCTATATAGGAATGTTCATGTTGATGGGAATCGTAAAGAAGAACGGGATCATGATCGTCGATTTCGCCGAGCAGCGGGTGCGGCAGGGAGTCGCGGATGACCAGGCTATCCACGATGCCAGCCTGGAGCGTTTTCGTCCCATCATGATGACGACGGCAGCGGCGCTGCTCGGCGCGCTGCCTATTGCGCTGGGATATGGCGCCGATGGCGCCTCCCGCCGGCCACTAGGGTTAGTCGTGGTTGGTGGGCTCATCGTTTCCCAGTTCATCACTTTATTTATTACACCGGCCATCTATCTCTATCTTGAGGAATTTCAGGAGAAGGTGCTGGACCGGGTTTCCTTCCTACGCTCTACCCGCAAGCCAGTGCTTTCGGAGCATCCTGTGCTGGTGATGCAGGAAGGGCACGGAGATTAGTCACCATGAGTCAAAGCTTGAGGCATCACTATGTTTATCTCGCCGCGCTTCTGCTGGGCTTGAGCGGGTTGACCGGTTGCACCGTCGGGCCGAATTACAAGCGGCCGAGCGTTGACGTACCCGGCGACTACCGTGGCGTAGCGCCCGACGCATCGGATAAGTCCTATAACGAAGGCTCGCAGGCGGCACCTGGACAGCACACGACCGAGCCGGCTGCGCAGTCGTTAGGTGATGAGAAGTGGTGGGAAGTGTTTCAGGATCCGCAGCTGCAAGGCCTGATCCGCACCGCCCTCAAGAACAACTATGATGTGCGCATCGCGGCTACTCGAGTTCTCCAGGCACAGGCGCAGCTGGGAATCACGCGCGCCGATCAGTTTCCTTCCGTCGGGGTCGGCGGCAACATAAACAGCCAGCAGGAGCCGGCCATCGGGCCGATTCCTGCCTATGAGGTGACCCAGGGTTCGCTCACCGCGTCGGCGTCGTGGAATCCGGATTTCTGGGGAAAGTATCGCCGCGCGACCGAAGCGGCGCGAGCGAATTTGCTCGCCAATGAGTGGGCCCAGAAAGCAGTCATTTCGACTCTGGTCTCCGACGTGGCCGCCGACTACTTCACGCTTCGGCAGTTGGACCTCGAACTGGAAATTTCGAAGCGAACCTTTGCTTCTCGCAAGGAGTCGTTGGAGCTGACGCAGACGCTGGAGCAACACGGCATCAACTCGTTGTTAGACGTGCGCCAGTCCGAGCAATTGGTGTACACCGCTGCCACCGAAATTCCGGACTTCGAGCGGCAAATTGCCCAAGAGGAAAATGCCATCAGCATACTTCTGGGAAAAAACCCTGGCGACATTCCGCGGGGACTGACCCTGACCGAGCAACCCCACTCGCCGGATGTTCCGGCCGGCCTGCCCTCGTCCTTACTGGAGCGGCGTCCGGACATTCGGGAAGCCGAAGAGAATCTGGTCGCGGCCAATGCGCAGATCGGGGTCGCCAAGGCCGCTTACTTCCCGCAGATTTCGCTGACCGGAACGGCCGGCTACGAGAGTCCATCGCTCACGGATCTCTTCACCGGCCCGGCGGGTCTGTGGAGTTTAGCAGGATCGTTTACTCAGCCAATCTTCGAGGGAGGGAGGCTCAAATCCGGCGTGCGACTCTCCGAAGCGCAGCATGAGCAGATGCTACTGAGCTATCAACAGACCATTCAGGGGGCTTTTCGCGATGTCTCCAACGCGCTGGTTGGGTATCGCAAGGATCGGGAATTCAGAATTCAGCAGCAACACCTGCTCGATTCAGCCGAGGGCGCCGCTCAACTGTCACATCAGCGCTTCAACGCCGGCACCACCGATTACCTGGAGGTCTTAACCAACGAAACCAACGCTTTCTCTGCCGAGTTAGGACTGGCACAAGCCGAAGGGAACGAACTTCTTGCTCTGGTGGATCTATATCAAGCTTTGGGCGGAGGTTGGCAATAGCATTCGCCTTTAAACTAGCGACGTCTGGCAATCGCAGGCGAATCACAGGTGGTCTGCGACGCCGCACCGTCCGCATCGTTGTCTCATCTAATTTTTCATGAGTAATGGTTTGGCAGTTTCGGTACTTGATCTGGTAGGGATGAAGCCGGGTGAGCGGGCAGGTCAAGCCATCGCTCGATCTGTGGATCTCGCGCAGCATGTAGAGCAGCTAGGTTACAAACGTTTTTGGCTGGCAGAACATCACTCCATCGCAGGCTTGGCTTGCTCGGCCACTTCGCTGCTGATCGGCCATGTAGCCTCAGCCACGAAGACGATTCGAGTGGGCAGCGGCGGAGTGATGTTGCCAAACCATGCGCCCCTCATTGTCGCCGAGCAGTTTGGCACTCTGGAGGCTCTCTACCCGGGACGCATCGACTTGGGACTCGGCCGGGCGCCCGGTGGTGACTTCCACACCATGTTGGCTCTGCGGCGAGACCTGCGGCAGAACGGAGAAGATTTTCCCGCCTTGCTCGAGGAACTTCGAACCTACTTAGGACCGGAGCATCCGGGACAAGCGGTAAAAGCGATTCCTGGCCAAGGCAGCAATGTTCCTATCACCTTGCTGGGCTCGAGCGGCTTCAGCGCACAACTGGCGGCTGGCTTGGGAATGCCCTTCGCATTCGCCGCCCATTTTGCTCCTGATTCTATGTATGAAGCTGCGCGCTTCTATCGTGAACAGTTCCGGCCCAGCCCGGAATTACACAGCCCTTACCTGATGATGGCTGTGCAGTTAATTGCGGCGGAGACTGACGCGGCTGCCCGCAGACTCTTTACTACTCCGCAACAACGATTTCTACGGCTGATCCGAAATCAGTCGGTCGAGCTATTGCCTCCGGTCGATTCGATGGATGGCCTTTGGGATGACCAGGAACAAGCTGCGGTGGAGAGCAAGTCGAAAGCGGCGCTCGTAGGCTCCAATTCCACCGTGCAGGCAGGATTGGAAAAGCTGGTAGACGAGACCGGCGCCAATGAAGTGATTGTGGTGACCGACACCTATGAACACAAGGACCGGCTGGCATCCTATGCACGAGTTTCCGGCATTGCCGCGAAGATCGGCGTGAAGTGTGGTGTAGGCAATTCGGAGACAGCCAGATAGACCAGACTCCCACTACGACCTATCTCTTCAATCGATACATTGATTTTGTGTTAGAGCTTGACCAAGCCGATGCTGGTGCTTGCGCCAGGCACGCTGCAGGATGGGTCGCCTGAAAGGATCCGAACGAATCCGAGAGAGGGCGCAGTACTCACTGGCATAGCTTGACAGTTGCACTTCGGCCAAGCGCTCTTCTTGTTTTCCGCTGTGGGAATCGCTGGAACATTAAACAATGCTGGCCGCATTGGGCATGCGCGACATCCATGCCATGGGCGCGATCAAGACATTACTGGCCGTAGTGATCACAGCCGCGGCAGTCGTCAACTTTGTTTTCGCCATACCTGTGTTTTGGCCTTACTGTTTGGTGATGATTGCGGGCTCCTGACCGGAGGCTGGTTCGGGGCGCACTATGCGCAAAAGGCCGATCCCTCAAAGTGCGGCGTGTGGTGATCGCTATCGGCGTGGCCATGAGCGCGTACTACTTTGTCACCATACGGTAGCGGAAATTGCAAAACCAGCCTGTTCGCCCCGTAACCCTGGGTGAACGGAACAATCTTTGCCAGCTGGAAAGGCCCTATGATGCCCACGCATTAATCGGATAAACTATGTTTTCCGTATGCGTCAACCATGATCAGCAAGCAGGATTGCAATCCAGGGTTTGTTCCACGGAGAAACATTCACCATGGCCAGTACCTTCATCGAAGTTGAGGCAGCCGCGAGTCGTCCAAGGCACGACAAGTTGGAACGCTGGGTCGAAGAAATGGCGCAGATGTGCAAACCCGATCGGGTGCACTGGTGCGACGGTTCGCCCGAAGAATACCGCGACGTCCTGCGCCTGCTCGTGCTCACCGGAACCGCGATTCCGCTTGACTCCGCCAAGCGGCCAAACAGCGTACTGGTCCGCTCAGATCCCGCTGATGTTGCCCGGGTAGAGGAACAAACATTTATCTGCTCACAGACCAAGGAAGCGGCCGGTCCCACCAATAATTGGGAAGATCCGGCGAAGATGAAACAGCGGCTGGCCGGGCTGTTTGCCGGCTCCATGGTCGGTCGAACCCTGTACGTCGTTCCTTACAGCCTGGGTCCGATCGGTTCGCCCATTGCGAAAATCGGAGTGGAACTCACCGATTCGGCCTACGTTGTCGCCAGCATGCACATTATGACCAGGGTGGGCAGCCGAGTGCTCGAGGTCCTTGGTGAAGACGGCGAGTTTGTGCGCGGACTACACTCGGTCGGCGCGCCGCTCGGGCCCAATCAGCCGGACGCCACCTGGCGCTGCAATGCCGAGCAGAAGTACATCTGCCATTTTCCGGAGACGCGTGAAGTCTGGTCGTACGGTTCCGGCTATGGCGGCAATGCGCTGTTAGCGAAGAAGTGTCACGCCTTGCGCATTGCCTCCGTGCAAGCCCGCGACGAAGGCTGGATGGCCGAGCACATGCTGATTCTGAAGCTGATCAGCCCGTCGGGTCAGGCAAAGTACATGACGGGTGCTTTTCCTTCGGCTTGTGGCAAGACCAACTTGTCGATGATGATCCCGACCATTCCCGGCTGGAAGGTGGAAGTCATAGGCGATGATATCGCCTGGATGAAGTTTGGAACGGACGGCCGGCTGTACGCTATCAATCCCGAGTACGGCTTCTTCGGAGTTGCGCCCGGCACCAGCACGAAGTCGAACGCCAACGCCATGCTCACCGTAAACCGGAACTGCATCTTCACCAATTGCGCCATGACGCTGGACGGCGACGTTTGGTGGGAGGGAATGACCGATCCGAAGCCAGCCGCGTTAGTCGACTGGCTGCGTCGGCCCTGGACACCGGACTCCGGACGAAAGGCGGCACATCCGAATGCGCGCTTTACCGCTCCCGCCAAGCAGTGTCCGGTGATCGCCCCCGAATGGGAAAATCCGAATGGCGTGCCCATCGATGCCATTCTCTTTGGTGGACGACGCGCGGGCGTGGTTCCCTTGGTCACCGAGGCTTTTAACTGGCAGCACGGCACTTTCCTGGGCGCAACCGTCAGCAGCGAGACCACCGCCGCAATGGCTGGAAAGGTAGGCCAGTTACGCCGTGATCCGATGGCCATGCTGCCGTTTTGCGGCTACCACATGGGCGATTATTTTGCGCATTGGCTCCAGATGGGAGCACTTTCCAGTGCATTGAGGCTGCCCCGGATTTTCTACGTCAACTGGTTCCGCCAGGATCGCGATGGCAAGTTCCTATGGCCGGGTTACGGCGAAAATAGCCGCGTGCTGAAGTGGATCTTTGAACGCTGCGACGGCAAAGTTCATGCGAAGGAAACCCCGATTGGGCTGGTTCCCGAGGTGGCCGATCTCGATACCAAGGGACTTTCGTTGACGCCCGCAACTGTGGCGGAGTTGCTAAGTGTTGATATCGAGGGATGGCTGACCGAGGTGCCCTTAATCAAGGAGCACTTCGCACGTTTCGGCGACCACCTGCCGGAGGGGTTAAATGTTGAGCTGAAGGCTCTCCGGGAGCGACTGCAGCGATAGTTTTCTGAAGCAGAATTCGATAATGCGGCGCCTTTGGCCTGTTCCACCGCTGCGGACATAGCAGTAGATTAGCCCAGCGGTATCGGTTCAGCCAATGAAGTAGGCTTGGCTAACGTGGCTTGGCTTCCTCAGCATTTTTCGCGGCGACTCCCGCCGGCCGTGATCGATTTTCGTAAAGCGGGATCGACACACTTTATTTCCTTGGCAAGAGCAGCCGCAGCCGAAAAAGCGACAGGCGAGTCCCGCCTCCCCTGGGCGGATCGCGTTCCGTTGATCGACGCCAAATACGTGGCTACGTGGGGGCTTCCGGCCATCGGGGCGGTTACGGCTCTTACCGCCGTTTTGGTGCGGCCCGACGGATAGGTAGCCTGGGTGGGAGACCTAACTCAGGCGGGTCCCGCTGATGCGCTAACCACGTGGTTCGGACCGCCTAGTGCGGCGTAGCTCAGCGGCTTCCAACATCGTCGTGTCACGGGTTCTCAGGTGACACGGTCGAGCTTCGTAACTGCTTTGGAATCTTGGCGTCCCCGACGGGATTTGAACCCGTGTTACCGCCGTGAAAGGGCGATGTCCTAGGCCGGGCTAGACGACGGGGACGCTGGCGTGGTGGGAAAGCTTTCGCTCGAACATCTGATACTAGCAGCCGCTCGGAATCAGTGTCAAAAGCTAATCTCCCATCGCCGGGTAGTGGGTCAGTTTTCAAACTCACAACTAGCGATCGTCGGCATAATTGATTTAGCACCGACGCAAATGTTCTCCTCGTCGATTTACAGCTTCGTGTGGCTGCCGACAAAGACCCGCTAGTGGGGTGAGTCAGTGATTCCTTACATTGTTTGTCATCCCGACCGCAGCGAAGCGGAGCGGAGGGACCTGCGGTTCCCCCTCGACAAAGCGGGCGCGAATTATGCAACGGACCTCTGACTCGACACACTAGCATCCGGAGAGCCGTCCTCGACGGGGCGGCTGACTTCCCTCCAGTGCTTCTCATTCAAGGCCAAGGCGCACTCTCCACGTTGTATTTGCGCCAAGCCCGTCAGCGCGTTGCCCAAGACCCGGTAAGGTCCCGTTTGTGTAGACTTCAAGCAGGCGCTCGGGGCGCCTCCCTCCGATGGGCAATCACATAGCACGGCAAACCAGGCGGCTGCGCAGACTGTTATTGCTGACCGTGGCTGTCTTCTACGGACTGTGGGAGCACCGCAAACTGCGGCCGCGGGCGTCGCGTGCGGAATGCGCGCAGTGGCTGAACGAAACTTGTGCCCGCGGATTGAGGTCGATCGACGTTCAGCTGTCGGTCGAGGGACACCGCCCTCAGCGGGGTCTCATCGTCAGCAATCACCTGAGCTATCTGGACATTCTCGTCTATAGCGCCGCGGTTCCCTGTGTGTTCATTTCAAAAGCGGACGTCGCCGACTGGCCGATCTTCGGGCGGTACGCCACTTGGGCCGGCAGCGTCTTTGTGAAACGGCATGACCGGAGTGACGCCGCCCGGGCGAACGTGAATGTCGGCAAGAGTCTGGATAGCGGAGTGCCGGTGGTTCTGTTTCCCGAAGGCACGACCACCGATGGGAGCCGCGTCCTGCGCTTTCATTCGACCATGTTGCAGCCGGCGATCGATGCCAGCGTACCGGTCACACCCGCCAGCGTTCGCTACGAACTGGTGGACGGAGATGCAGGCCAGGAAGTCTGCTGGTGGGGAGACATGACCTTCCTGCCGCATGTGTTCAATCTGCTGAGCAAGAAATCGATTCGCGCCCACATTGTTTTCGGTGAACCGGTCGCACCCGAAGGAAACAGGAAAGAGCTGAGCCGGATCCTGCACCAGCAGGTGGTGGAATTGCACGAGGAGCGGCCGGTTGGGCAAGACGCGGCCAGCGTGAATATCCTGGCGAGAGATTAAAGACGGACGGCGGTTGGGCGACTATGCCTTGGCGCGATCCGCCTCCTCATCCATGAAAGGCAGCTCAGGCTCTTCGACGGTCTCTTGCCAATCCTGAGCTTCCAACTCACGCGGCGTTCTCTCCAACTGTTCGGGCTCGGGTAGCGATTCGGCAGCCAGGGAGCGATCGAGTTCGGGGAACTTGCGGGCGATGGGCAACACGCGCCGCTCCACCGAAGCCAGCATCTCGTTGTAAGACTTCACTGCGCCGCCCAGTTTCTTTCCCAGGTCTTCCAGGTATCCCGTCATGGTGCAAAGGCGTTCGTACAGAACGCGTCCGGCATCGCTGATTTTGCGAGCGCTCTCGGCCAGGTTTTTCTGGTTCCAGCCGTAAGCCACCGCTTTGAGCAAAGCGATCAGCGTGGTCGGCGAGGTCACAATGACCTTCTGGCTCACGCCGTATTCGATCAGCTCGGCGTCGGTGTCCATGGCCGCCCGGAAGAAAACTTCGCCGGGAAGGAACAACACCACAAACTCCGGCGTGCAAGGCAGGCGAGCCCAATAGTTCCGGCTGGCGAGCGAATCGATATGTTGCCGCACCTGGCGAGCGTGGTCGGTCAGGCGAGCCTTGCGCGTCAGATCGTCAGGAGCCTCCAGCGCGGCAAGATAGGCAGCCAGCGGAACCTTCGCGTCCACCACCACCTGCTTTCCACCGGGCAGGTCGACAATGACATCGGGACGGAAGCGGCGCTCGTCATCGTTAAAGGAGAGCTGCTCTTTGAAGTCGCAGTATTCCAGCATGCCGGCCAGTTCCAGCACGCGATGCAATTGCAATTCGCCCCAGCGTCCGCGCGCCTGCGGCTCGCGCAAGGCCTTCACCAGATTGCCAGTCTCCGTCTGCAGCGCTTTCTGGGTATCCAGCAGCGACGCGACTTGGAAGTGAGCGCTCCGTAGGCCTGGCTGCGCGCCTGCTCCAGCGATTGGATTTGCTGATTCATTCCGGCCAGCGACTGGGCAATCGGCTCGACCAAATTCTTGACCGCCTGCTCCTTCTGCGCCAGGTCTCCGGCAGCTTGCGTCTGGTAGTTGCGCAAAACGCTGTTGGCAAGCTGCAGGAAGTTTGTATTGTTGTTTTCCAGGGCCGACGCGGCCAAGGCCTTGAATTGAGATTTCAGCTCGTCACTGGCTTCCGCAAGCAGGCGCAGTTTGTCGTCTGCATTGCGGCGTTCAGCGGCAAGAGTGGCGTCCAGAGCCGATTTAGCGGCAGCCAGCGATTGCATCTCGGCCGCCTGCCGCTGCAGGGTCGCTTGCGCGGCGGCGAGTTCGCGCTCCAGGCCGCTGCTCCGTTCGGCCAGAGCCGAGGACCTGGATTTTGCCGCCAGCCACGCCAGGGCGACACCGAGGAAAAAGGCGATTACTGTGACAAGCACGACTGCAGGGGTCATGAATGGATTCCGGAGATGATGTGGTCATTGTATGGCGGAGCGGGGGAGGAACGAAAGCTACGCGCCCTGCCAGCTAAGTTGCCTGCGCAGGTTCGTGCCAGTTTGACAAGAAGCCGGGACGGGTCATGGTCGGCCGGCCGAAAACGGAGAACGCAGGATTTGTCGGAAAACGAACGCGATCGCCGTTGTAATCGTTTATTAACATCCCCATCTATTGACCACTTGTTTGGCGGGGTGTAGGCTGCGTAGCTATCGGATGGCCTCCTGCCTTTCCGACAAGTTGTGGGGTTCCAGAACTGGAACTTGATCATGCAAGCCTTCGCCGTCTCAACTCGGCGTCACCTTGAATTCCTATCGTCGTCTCTCTTGCCATCTTCAACCGTGGGTCTTCGGTCATGGAGGACTGCGTAATGGATGTTTCCCGACGTACATTCGTCAAGACGGGCCTGGCGGGCGCTGTAGGATTTTCCGTCTTTGGGTTCGATCTCACACCGCTGCATGCGCAGGCTCAGTCGCTCAAGATTTCACGAACGACCGAGACGCGCAGCACCTGTCCCTACTGCGCGGTCAGTTGCGGGGTAATCATCCACACCATTGGCGACAAAGCCAAGAACGTCACTCCGCAGGTCGTGCACGTGGAGGGCGATCCCGATCATCCCATCAACCGCGGCACACTGTGTCCCAAGGGCTCATCGCTGCAGCAGGACATTCAAAACGATCGGCGGCTGCTGAAGCCGCAGGTACGGCGGCCGGGCTCAGACCACTGGGACGACATCTCGTGGGACCAGGCCATCGACGAGATCGCGGTGTGGACCAAGAAGACGCGTGACGAAACCTTTGTGGAGACCGACGCCAAGGGCAATACCGTGAACCGCTTTGAGTCGATCTCGTTTACCGGCGGCTGTACCGATACGAACGAGTTCAATTATCTGGTGGTCAAGACCATGCGCTCGATGGGGGTGGTGCGCCTGGAAAACCAGGCGCGGGTTTGACACGGCCCCACGGTCTCAAGTTTGGGACCAACTTTCGGACGCGGCGCCATGACCAATGGCTGGATCGACATCAAGAACACCGACATGATGTTGATCATGGGAGGCAATCCCGCCGAGAACCATCCTTGCGGATTCAAGTGGGCGGTAGAGGCGAAGCGCAACCGCGACGCCAAAACGATCGTTGTCGATCCACGTTTCACCCGCACCGCATCGCAAGCCGACCTGTTCTGTCAGATTCGCGCCGGCTCCGACATCGCCTTCCTGGGCGGGTTGATCAGTTACGCGATCGCGAACAATCGTGTCGCGCATGAATATCTGGTCAACTACACCAATGCTGCGTTCATCATTAAAGACGGTTTCAAGCTTCCGGAAGACGGGCTGTTCTCGGGCTTCGATGAAGGCACCAAGACTTACAACAAGAGCACGTGGAATTATCAGGAAGGCGGAAACGAAACCGGCAAGGCCGTAGCTGCCGCGGGCGCCGCTCCGGCAACCCAGAATGCACCCATCGGACACGAGCCGCAAGGCGGCGCTGCTTCCGGATCACAGGGCAGCAACACCCACAATCCTCCCGAGGGCCAGGGTTATCAGGCGCAGGGACCGGCAGGGGCGAAGGGCATGGGTGGTGGTCCGATTCCGCCTCCATCGCTTCCCCCGAATGTCGCCTACGATCTCTCGCTACAAAATCCGCGCTGCGTCTATCAACTGCTGAAGCAGCAATATTCGCGCTACACCCCGGAGATGGTGGAGCGCATCACCGGCATTCCCCAAGCGCAGCTTCTTAAGGCATGGGACCTGTTCACCTCCGTCCGCAAAGATGGAGACATGAAGAAGGTGGCAACGGTCATCTACGCCGTGGGCTGGACCCAACACAGCTTCGGCACCCAGATCATCCGCACCGCGGCGATGCTGCAATTGCTGATGGGAAACGTGGGCCGCGCCGGCGGCGGCGTGAATGCTTTGCGCGGACACTCCAACATTCAGGGCGCAACCGACATGGCCGGCATTTTCGACATTCTGCCCGGTTATCTGAAGATGCCCACACCGGCTGACAAAGACCTGAAGACCTACCTTGAGCGCGTCACTCCGAAGCCGTCGAAGCCCGGCGACTGGGAGTCGTTCAACTACTGGTCGAACACACCCAAGTTCACCGTGTCGTTCCTGAAGGCCATGTACGGGCCGGCGGCGACGAAAGAGAACGATTTCGCCTTCAACTATTTGCCCAAGATCGATCGCAAATACTCCTGGGTGGAAAACTGGAACGACATGTACGAAGGCAAGGTGAAAGGATTTTTCGCCTTTGGCATGAACGGCGTAATGATCGGTCCCGACTCCAAGAAGAACATCGATGCCCTGAAGAAGGCCGACTTCCTGGTGGTTTGCGAGATCTATCCCGACGAGACCAGCGCCTTCTGGGAGGCGCCCGGCACCACAGCTGAGGAGATGAAGCAGATCAACACCACCGTCTACCGACTGCCCGGCGCGGGCTTCGCGGAGAAAGATGGGACCATGGTGAACTCGGCGCGCTGGCTGCAGTGGAAGAACGCCGCACTGCCGCCGCCGGGCATTTGCCGGCTCGATCAGGACATCCTGGCGCAGATCTATTTGAAGATTCGCGAGCTCTACAAGAAGGAGGGCGGCAAGTTCCCCGATCCTATCCTGAACGCATCCTGGAGCTATACGCTCCCCGACCACCCCTCATTGGCAGAGGTGGCCAAGGAGATTAACGGCAAGGCAACCGCCGACATCAGCGACGAGAAGACCAATCTCTCGTTGAAAGCTGGACAACAAATACCCGGCTTCGCCGCGCTGCGCGATGACGGCACGACAACCTCAGGCAACTGGCTCTACTGCGGATCGTGGACCGAGGCTGGCCCGATGATGCAGCGCCGCGGTACCGATGATCCGTCCGGCCTGGGCATTTACCAGAACTGGGGCTGGTCGTGGCCCGCGAACCGGCGCGTGCTGTATAACCGCGCCTCCTGCGATCTCACCGGCAAACCCTACGATCCTTCACGCAAGCAGGTGTGGTGGAACGAGACTGCCGGCAAGTGGGTGGGCAACGATGTCCCTGACTTCAAGCCCGACTCTAAGCCGGAAGAACACATGGGGCCGTTCATCATGAACCCGGAAGGCGTGGGCCGCATCTTCGTCCCCATCGGCGCGGTCACCGATGGTCCTTTCCCGGAGCACTACGAGCCCATCGAGAGCCCCATCGCGAATCCGCTTCACCCCGATCAGTCGAATAATCCGGTAGTGAAAAAGTTCAACACGCCGCTGGATAAGTACGCCAAGCGGGATGAAGGCTACAACATCGTCTGCACCACGTACCGCCTCACGGAGCACTATCACTACTGGACGAAAAATAATCCCATGAATGTGCAACTGGTGCCGGAGCCGTTCGTCGAGATTCCCGCCGAACTGGCCGACGAGATGGGCATTCGTGGCGGCGAGAAGGTCAAGGTCAGCAGCATTCGCGCCGACTACATCGCCAAGGCCATGGTCACTAAACGCATCAAGGCGATGAACGTCGACGGCAAGAAGCTCTATCAGATCGGGGTGCCGATCCATTGGGGCTTCAAGGGAATTTCCGAAAGCGAGGGCCGAACGTCGCTGATGCCGGCCAATCGCCTGACGCCGACGGTTATCGACCCCAACGCTTACACCCCGGAATTCAAGGGATTCCTGGTGAAATTGACGAAGGTCTAAGTGCAGGTGGTTGGAAGATCGTACTAGAGCGGTGCTTCAGCGCCGCGTCACGCCGCTAACTCGGAATGGGTCTTTAGACCCGGTTTTGACATCGAGGCTTGGAAAGGGCACGGCTTCAGCCGTGCCGCGACAGGGTTGTTGGATCTTGGCCTTTAGCCCCTGAGGGACTTTTCCTCAGCGGCTAAAGCCGACTGAATTTCGGCTGTTAACGGCACGCCGGAAGGGCGTGCCCCTTCAAAACAGAAGGATGGAGAGAGAGGGCAGGAGATGAGCGATCGCAGCACACTACGAATCCAGCAAATCTCGGCCCATCCCGGACCGATCCCTGGCGCGGGTACACAGCGCCAGGACAAGGTTTGCAAGCTGATTGACACCACCACCTGCATCGGTTGTAAGGCCTGTGAGGTAGCTTGCGTTGAGTGGAACGACATGCCGTTCCAGGAGACCTACTTCGACAATACCTACCAGACCATGCCCGACACCGACTGGAATTACTGGAACCTGATCAAGTTCAACGAAGATGAGCACGCCGACGGCAGCTTTGCCTGGCTGATGCGCAAGCATCAGTGCATGCACTGCGCCGATCCGGGCTGCCTGCGGGCCTGTCCGGCCGACGGCGCCATCGTGCAATACGAGAACGGCATCGTCGATTTTCAGCAGGAAAACTGTATCGGCTGCCAGTTCTGTGTCTCCGGTTGTCCGTTCAATATTCCGAAGTTCAATCCCAACACCAAGAAGGTTTACAAGTGTACCTTGTGCTCTGACAGAGTAGGAGCTGGCCTGGAACCGGCGTGCATCAAGGCTTGTCCGACGGGCTGCCTGCACTTTGGCACCAAGGACGATATGAAGTTTCTGGCCGAAAAGCGGGCCACGCAACTGCGCGATGTGTCGGGATTCAAAGACGCGGGTGTCTACGACCCCGACACGATTGGCGGCACGCACGTCATTTATGTTCTGCACGACATCACCAAGCCGGAGCACTATGGCAACTTGCCGGCCAAGCCGCGCATTCCTCTCAGTTTCACCATTTGGAAAGACATCTTTAAGCCGATTGGACTGGTCGGCGCCATGCTGGGCTTTGTGGGCGTGGTAATGCATTACGTCTTCGAGGGGCCGTTGCGCACGCATCCGACTCCGCCGGTAAAAGAAATCGTGCCGCCGGACGTGGGAAGGGAGAACTAGGATGGCGACCTCCGCCGATCGTTTCATTCATCGTCCCAACGCCATCGATCGCCTGGGCAAGACCGTGGTGTACGTGGGCGAACTGCTGCGGCATCCGGTGTACACACGTTTTCTCCACTGGATGGTCGGCATCTTCTTTTTCCTGGCGCTGCTTTCAGGCTTTGGTATTTATCTGCCCTGGATTTTCCGGTTTTTTACCCCGCTATTCGGCGGCGGAGCCATGACCCGGTTCCTGCATCCCTGGTTCGGCCTCGGTTTCGTCTTCTTCTTTGCCTTGCAGGCCATCAATTGGCTGCAGGTGATGAAATGGACGCCCGCCGATTCGCGCTGGATGAAGCACATCAGGAAGTACATTATTCGCAGCGATTCGACGGAATCTCCGGAGACCGGCTTCTTTAACGGCGGCCAGAAGCTGATGTTCTGGGAAATCGTCTGCGGCTCCATCGCTTACCTGATCACCGGCGTCATGATGTGGTTTCCGGAAATCTTCGGACGGGTCGCCGTTGCCATCTCCTACGTTATCCATGACGTCTCAGCGCTGATCATGCTGTTCGGCATCTTCTTCCACATTTACCTCAGCACGTTTGGCGAGCCGGGAACGATTCAGGCGATGACCCAAGGCACGGTAAGCGAGGCCTGGGCCTGGACCCATCATCCGGCGTGGTACAAAGCTGTCACCGGCCGCGATCCTCAGGAAGCCATAGCGGAAGCGCAGCGGCAGATGGAGCGCGACGAAGCACGAGGTAGAGAATAGAGATTAGTGTCCCCGGATGACTCGTTGCGATTCATCTCTTCGACCAAAACGAGTCGGGACCAACTAACGGCCGGCCTTAGCCGTTTGCTCCAGACAGGCAGCCTGGTAGGCTCTCACCGATACTTCGAGGAGGAAGCCGAGGCTCTCGCCGATTTCCACCAGATCAGCGATCAAGTGACTCAGATCGATTCCCAGCAGATTGTTTTGCACCGTCGAGGTAATGGCGCGCTGCAAAAGATGCGCTTCCAGCAGCACCTGGGGAATGGAATAACCCTGCTTACATCGGGTGGTGCCATGCTTTTCAGCCGCACTGACTGCGGCCTCGCTGACGGCCTGCGACTCCCGGTCCACTCGTTCAATCAGTTCATTGAGAACGCCGGGAATGTGATCGGTGCGTTGCTCGTGCGATAGAGGAATCGCCGCCAATTCCGGGTTGGCCAGCACCCACTGCAGCCACTGTTCGCAGATCACCGCAGCATTGTCCCGCAGGATGTCGGAAACCCGGCGAAGGGGCAGAGGAGGGCCGGCGAGTTTCATCCCATTGAGGCGTTTCATCATCCGGTCGACCAGCACGTTGATGTCGGCTGGCTTGGTGAAATAGTCGTCAACCTGACTGCGGATGGCCTGCAACGCTGATTCGAAATCGGGGTAGCCAGTAAGGATGAACGTAGCTGCCTCGGGCTGGATGCGCCGCATGGCGCTCACCACCGTAAACCCGTCTCCCGGCTCTCCGATATTCAGGTCCGACAAAAGCACATCGAATTTTTGCTCTCCGATAATTTCCAGTGCTTCCGGCACGGATGCGGCGACGGTAACCTCGAATCCTTTCTGTTTCAGGATGGCAGATAAGGTGAGGCGAATCCCCGCCTCGTCATCGACAAATAAAAGCCTTGGGTTCGGCATTGCTCCAGTATACGTGGGCCTCTGCGGTTTCGCCCGGTTTCAAGTTTTTGCCAGATGTGAGTTTGCCCCAGCATCGGCGTGGCGAAGAGCGCCTGGTTCTCCGCCGAATTCCAGCCCGGGTTTGGTGTGACCAACGACCTCCGGCTACACTAATAGTTCAAGCGTCATGCGCGATTCATAGAGGACTTCATCATGGCAAGCGGTAACGGCAAGAAAGGCGTCATTGGAATTCTAACTGGAGGCGGCGATGTGCCGGGCCTGAATCCGGCCATCCGTGCAGTCACCATCCGGGCATTGCGCGAGGGCTATGAAGTGATCGGACTGCGGCGCGGCTGGGCCAGCCTGGTCGATATGGTCCGCGACAAAGACTATGACAATACCGACAATTATCAGCATCTGACCGAAGAACTGGTCAACCGCGCCGGCCGTACCGGCGGTACTTTCCTTCACACCTCGCGCACCAACCCGGGCCGGGTCAAGAAGGACAATGTGCCAGCCCATCTAGTTGAAACCTATAAGGCTGAGCGAAACGATCTGACCGCCGAGGTACTGAAGAACCTGGAGTGGCTGAAAATTAATTGCCTGATCCCGATTGGCGGCGATGACACGCTCAGTTACGGAGTGCGGTTGTACCAGGAAGGGGTGAAGGTGGTCGCCATCCCGAAGACCATGGACAACGACGTGCCGGGAACCGATTATTGCATCGGCTTCAGCACCTGTGTGACCCGCATCATCGAAATGGCAAACCGGCTGCGCACCTCGGCGGGCTCGCACGAACGCATCCTGGTGCTGGAGGTATTTGGCCGCTATGCGGGCTTCACCGCCATGCTGCCCACTATGGTAGGAGCGGCAAACCGTTGCGTGATTCCCGAGCACAAGTTCAACATCGATACCCTGACCGAACTGCTGGTCAAAGATCGGCGCAAGAATCCCAGCAAGTACTCGACCGTATTGGTGTCGGAAGGAGCGACCTTCGAAGGGGACGCGATGATCTTCGAGCATGACGCCACCGACGCCTTCGGGCATAAAAAGCTGGGAGGGATCGGGTCTCTGGTTGCAGACAGAGTGAAGGAAATTTCCGCCAAGTACAACTCCGGCAAGGTGCTTGACGTGATGAGTCAGAGCCTGGGCTATCTGGTGCGCTGCGGCGATCCCGATGCCATCGACTCCATCGTGCCCATGGCTTACGGCAATCTCGCCCTGGATCTGCTGCTCACCAACGTTCATGGGCGACTGGTGGTCTTAAGAAATGGCCGCTACGACAATGTTCCCATCGACGTGGTGGTATCGAGCAAGAAAGTCGTGAATGTGAAAGAGCAGTACAACGCCGAGCGGCTTCGGCCTCGCTACAAAAGCTTCGAGATGAAACCGCTATTCATCATGACCAGCGATCTCGGATAAATAACTTGAGCACGCCTCCTCCGCACCCTGCGGGCGGCCACTCCGAACTCACCGCCTCACGATGGGCCCAGATCTGGCGGCAACAGCTACAAAATCCAGTCTTTCGGCCTGACGAATGTCGCCAGGCAAAAACTTGCATCATACCCATTGTCAGGCGATGGCATGCCGAACCCTCCGGTGCGGAAACTCTTCCTCCGCCGGATCTGAGTTGAGATGCTATTGTCTTACCGGGCATGTGCGAGCGTGACTGAGCTTTTGCAGTGCCCGGCGTGAATCTTGAACTACGCCCGGTTCGACAGTGGGTTGTGCGAGTCCGTCGCAGTCTGCGCCGGAGTTACAGAAAGGTGAAAACAGCATGCCGTTGTTGCAAGTCATTGTGACTCTGATCGTGGTGGGAATCCTGTTGTGGCTGGTCAATCGTTTCATCCCTATGGCAGGCTCGATCAAGTCGATCCTGAATGCCGTAGTGGTGATAGCGGTCGTGCTCTGGTTGCTGAAGGTGTTTGGACTTCTCAACACTCTCTCCAATATCCATGTCGGGAAATAGGTACGAATCCACCGGCTGGTGTTTTGCTCCGGCTTTGCGGAGGCAGCTGACCCCGTCTTGGAGGTAAGAGTGGGTTTGGCAGGCGGGAAGTCGAGGCGCTTGACAATTGTTTTCTGCCCCACCATACTTGCGCCGCTCGATCAGGACCTCAGAGCCTGGCAATGCTATGAAGAAGAAAGCTTCCACCCAGAGATCTGCAACGAAAGCCAAGAAGCCTGGCGCTTCGCGCTCCGCCAAGCTTGCCGGCAACAAATCCGTCAAGCGGGCGGCAGCCAGGCCTGCCAAACCTCGGGCGGCCAAGCCGCTCAAGCCAGCCAAATCCCCGGCCGTTATGTCGCCGGCGCCTGCTGCGGATGAGGGCAAACTCAGTTTCAACCACGCCATGATCTACGTGAAAGACGTAGCCCGCGGCATGGCTTTCTACCGCGACTTGATGGGATTCAAGCTGATCGAAGATTTTCGCTATGAGGGTATTCCGGTGTACGCACGCCTGCGCGCCCCCGGCGGTGACGGAACCATCGCGCTGCATCAGGCCGGGCCGGGCGTTTCCGTGGCCAGCGACGGAGTGCGTCTGTACTTTGAGGTTCGCGAGCTCGACGACTTCTGTACTAAGCTCCAGCGAAAAGGCTTCTACATCACCCAGCTGCCGCGCATGATGCCCTGGGGATGGCGCCACGCCTATCTGAACGATCCCGACGGTCACGAGATAAGCCTGTACTGGGCGGGCGAGAACCGCATGGCCAAAACCGTAATGAAGGCCGCCAAGGACGCTGCTAAGGGTTAGATCCGACAATTACGCATGGCCTTGGATGCTCCGCAACAATTCGCGTCCGGCCCGCTCGGCATCCTCCTACTTGAAATCGCTTTGGATCCCTCCGATTTTGCGGGTTACAGTTTTTGGCGATGCGGCTAGAATCTCTGCATGTCTGCAGCAAGATTTGACACAAATGACAGCCGGACGGGCGAATGAAAGTTCTCGATCGTTTCAAGGGCGACATGCACGGCATCCACTACGCGGTAAGCATCTTCCTGGCCACCGCGGTGCTCTGGATTTGCGTTCACGAACTGGCCGAGGCTAATCCCATCTGGGCCATCAGCTCCATGGTTGCCACCAGCGATCCGCTGATGAAGCAGGCCATCCTCACCTTTCGCTCCCGCATGATTAATGCAATGGTGGGCTGCGCCGTTGGACTTCTCTTCATCGCCGTGGGAGGCACTCGCGTCATCATGCTTCCGGCGGCCATGGCAGTGACCGTCTTGCTCTCCACCTACGTGATTCGCATTCCCACCATGTGGCGACAGGCGCCGATTACTGCCGCCTTCGTCATCGCCGCGGGACTGGAATATCACTCCCGGCGCCACGGTCTGCAGGCCGGGGTACGCCGCATGTCCGAAGTTCTGTTTGGCTGCGTGGTTGGACTGGCGGTAGCTTGGTTCGTCTCGGTGGTATGGCCTTTGCCCGATCCCGTGCCCGCCGCTACGCCCGCCACTGCTCCGGCCAGCACGGCTGCGAGTAAGTGAGCCGGACCTCAACATGGCAGAGATCGCCGTCGAACGACTTCCGCTGCTCCGGTGGTCGGTGGTTGCGGTCTTAGAGTGATATCGCTCTATCGAAACCCCGGTCGATGGTTAGCATGATACGAGCGATCTGGAGGCCATCAACCTACCCTTTCTGCTTCACCCCATACCAGCGCAGAAAGTCGCATTGGCCCCTCACTTCGCATTCCAGCATGTCTTGCGCCAGCAGGTTCCAGCCCACGAAGCCTGTGAACACGTGGTTCTCCGACTGCTCCGGAGTCGGCGCCAGACCCAGCCCGGTTTCCGCGTCGTAGCACTCGTGCATCGAGCCCCATTTCTTGATGTCGGCCACCACCATGCGGCCCAGAATGCCCGACAACTCCGCCGCCTCTTTATGGAAGCCGTAGCGCTGGAGCGCGATGTAGTCGAGATAATTTGCGTTGATCCAGATCGGACCCTGCCAGTTGGAATAGGGAACGATTTCGCTGATGTTGTTGTAGTCCGGGTCCTGCTTGGAGAGACTGCGGATTCCGTAGGGCGCGAGCATGTACTGCTTATTCCACAGGTAGCGGCGAATCATTTCCTGCGCACTCTTTTCCGGCAGAATATCGTCGATGAGCGGAACGAAGTTGGAATAGCTGATTCGCTTTACCGGCTTCCCGGTATCGCGCCGGAGGTTGTAGAACATCGACTCCCGCGGAAACCACATGTGCTTCAGCATCGCCGCTTTTAGTGCAGCGGCTTTCTGGCGATACTCGGCGGCCTGGTCGGGATGCCCGAGCTGGTCGGCGAGCTGCGCCATGGCCTGGTACTCGCGCAGCTGGAAGGTCGAGATGTCGGTGGCCAGGATGGCGCTCTTGTCTTTGTCGTCATTGGTGAGCGCGACGTTGTTATCCGCGCCTGATGAAATTGCATTCTCCCAGAAGAACAGACCATACTTCGGATCGAACTGCGTCTGCTCACGATAGGTGATGACCTTGCGCAGGCTCTCCCACACCGGCTGCACCCAGGTGTAGTCGCCCATGCGCTCCGAGGCGATCAGTGCTCCCTGGGCCAGGAAAGGCTTCATGGCGAACTTGCCCATCAGTGGACGCGGACCCTTGGTCGTGATGCAGCCGGCAACGTAGCCATCCTGGTCGATGGCGCCCGCAAAATCCAACACCCACCACTTCAGATACTTTGCTTGCTCGGGACTTTGCTGCGCCAGATGGTTGCCGATAAAGAAGCCGTCCCAGTCCCACATTTGTTTGTAATAGCCGGCCGGGATCAGATAGTCGTACTTGATGAATCCCTCGGCGGGGCGGATGGATTGTGGCTGCAGCTTGGCATAGGCGGCGGAAACTTCAGAGAGCGTTTGCGCCAGATCGGAAGGCTGGTTGGCCGGAAATGCGGACGCGGACAACCCCAGGCAAACGGTGAGAATCGATAACCATCGCATGCCTTGCATTCTACCGGCGGCCAACGCGCTGTGCATTTTGGGCCGGCAGCAATCATCCCGGTGCTGAGTGCCGCCAGCGTCAAACCCGCGTTTAGCGAACCGTTTCTGCCACCAACCGTTTCGGCCCGGCTTCCAGAATATGTTCCGGACACTCGGCCATCATCAGCTTGAAGTTTTCGATGAAGCGGGCAGCCAGCGCATCGTACTTATCGAAATATTGCTCGCGGCTGGGCCAGGTGTTCGCCGGATCCAGAATCTGCGAGGGCACGCCTTCGCATTCCGTCGGCACCTCAAAGCCGAACACCGGATCCTGCTTATAACCGACGGTCAGCAGCGATCCGTTGAGCGCGGCATTCAGCAGAGCGCGGGTGTAACGAATGCTGATGCGCTTGCCGATGCCGAACGGTCCGCCGGTCCAGCCGGTGTTCACCAGCCAAACATGCGCGCCGTGCTTCTGGATCTTCTGCTTCAGCAGCTCCGCGTAGGCCAGCGGATGATGCACCATGAACGGTCCGCCGAAGCAGGTGCTGAAGGTCATCTCCGGTTCCACGCCCAAGCCGACTTCGGTGCCGGCAATCTTGCTGGTGTAGCCGGAAATGAAGTGATAGATGGCCTGATCGGGGCTGAGTTTGGAAATCGGCGGCATCACTCCCGAAGCATCGCAAGTCAGGAAGATAACGTTCTTGGGATGTCCGGCACGCTTCTCCGGCTGATGATTTGCAATGTAGGAAAGCGGATACGCGGCGCGCGTGTTCTCCGTCACGCTGTAGTCGTTCAAATCCAGACGACGCGAGACCGGATCGAAGCTGACATTCTCCAGCACCGTGCCGAAGCGCCGGGTGCAGGCGTAAATCTCTGGCTCGGCCTCTTCGGATAGACGGATCACTTTGGCGTAGCAGCCATCTTCGAAGTTGAAGACGCCGTTGTCGCTCCAGCCATGCTCGTCGTCGCCGATCAGGTGGCGAGCCGGGTCGGCGGAGAGCGTCGTCTTGCCCGTGCCCGACAGTCCAAAGAAGATAGCGACATCGCCATCGGCGCCGACGTTGGCCGAGCAGTGCATCGACAGCACGCCCTCGAGCGGCAACAGAAAATTCAGCACGGTGAAAACCGTCTTCTTGATCTCGCCGGCGTAATTGGTGCCGCCGATAATCGCCAGCCGTTCGCGGAAGTTCAGAATGATGAACGCTTCCGAACGCGTGCCGTCGACCATGGGCGAAGCCTGAAAGCCAGGCGCGGCAATCACGGTGAATTCCGGCACATGCCGCCGAAATGCATCTTCACCGCGAAGCTTCTGCAGCATGGTGCGGGCAAACAAGCTGTGCCACGCTTTCTGCGTGATGATGCGTACAGGGATGCTGTACTCGGGATCGGCGCCCGCCATCACGTCCTGCACGAAAACGTCGCGCCCCTGCAGGTAGCCTTGCAGCCGCGCCAGCAGCGCGCTGAAATTCTCTCCATTGAAGGGACGGTTGTACTGTCCCCACCAGATCTTCTCTTCGGTGGATTGCTCGCGCACCACGAACTTATCGGCCGCGGCGCGCGCCGTGTGCTTGCCGGTGCTCACCACCAGCGGACCCAGGTGCGACATGCTGCCTTCGGAGCGGAAGATGCTCTCCTCATATAGCGCCGGCGTGGGCAGATTCCAGTAGACCCGCCGCAAATTCACCAGCCCATGATTCGCCAGTCCGTAGGCGCTGGCCAGCTTGCCAGCCTCTTTTACCGCGGGCGATTGCACATCGAGGTTAAGGTTCATAGCCAATCCCTCGTAAGCTTGCGCTCGCCCAGATAGAGTTCGTTGGCCGACGTGGGATCGATGGCCCACTTGATGCGGTCCAGGCCTTCGGTGATCTCGCGGATCGTGCCGCAGTAACTCAGCCGCAGATGTCCTTCAAAGCCGAACTCTTTGCCCGGCACGGTCACGACGCGTACTTTCTCCAGCAGGAAGTTCGACAGCTTCTGCGAATCCTTCATGTAGGCGCTGAAATCGGGGAAGCAGTAAAACGTGCCTTGCGGCTCGCGAACCTGCACTCCGTCGAAAGCGCGCAGGCGTTCCATCATCACGTTGCGATTGTTCTGCAGGGTTATGCGCAGGCTCTCAGCCGAGGACTGCACCCCGTTAAGCGCGCCCACCGCTGCCCATTGCGAGGGTGACGACGGTCCCGAAGTCTGCTGCGACTGGATGGTCGCCATGGCCTCGATCAGCCGCTGCATTGCCGATCGCCCAGCCGATGCGGAAGCCGGTCATGGCATACATCTTCGAAACGCCGTTGATCACCACCAGCTTCGATTGCTCCAGCGGCGCCTTCATAAAGTCGTAGGCGATGGCCGCTTTCTTGCCGTCGAAGACCAGCCGGTTGTAGATGTCGTCCATGATGAGATAAATGCTGCGCTTCTCGCAGAACTCCACCATCTCCTCGATGAAGCCTTCGGAGTACACCGCTCCGGAAGGATTATTGGGGCTGTTCAGGATGATGGCCTTGGTGTAGGAGCCGCAGGCATCGGCCATCTCCCGCATTGTGGGACAGAAGGTTCCGTCCTCGGCCGTAACCGGCACCGGAATGCCGCCCGCCAGCTTCACCATCTCGGGATAGCTGACCCAGTAGGGAGCGGGGAAAATCACCTCTTCCTTGGGATCGAGGATGGCGTGCAGCAGCACCATCAGCGCCTGCTTGGCGCCGCCGGAGGCGATCACGTTGTCGGCCGAAACCAGCTTGTTGTAATGCTCTTCGGTATAGCGAATGATGGCTTTCTTCAGCGCCGGAATCCCGTCCGGCGGGGTGTAGCGGATCTCTCCCGTGTTCAGCAGGGCCGCGCAGTTGATCACCGCATCCATGGGCGCCTTACTCTTGGGCTCGCCGCCTCCCAGGTGAATGATGGGCTCTCCCTTGTCGCGCAGCAGGGCCGCGGTTTCATTCAGCTTGAGGGTCGCCGACTCCCGAATGGACCGGGCAAGCTGGCTAAGACTCATGATCTAAATCCCTTTCTTGGGTCTCGTGATCTTCTCTGGTTTATCTCGTCGCCGGAGCGGTCCCCAGCGGTTTGCGAAGGTATCTTCAGTAGATTCCAGACATAAACAACGTGCGGTGACGCGCATCATAGGAGGGCGTGATTTGCGACGCACCGGCTCGCGAAATCTCTATGGCGACCAATCAGAACATCGCCCGCAGCGAACGAGCGGATAGGTCTGGACGAATGGGCAATTGATAGGGATAAGCCAACCTGCGGCAGGAGTTGGCAGGCGGCTGGGGACAACGGCAGACTTTTAGTGGTGGGCAGTGCAGGGTTCGAACCTGCGACCTCCTGCTTGTAAGGCAGGCGCTCTAACCAGCTGAGCTAACCGCCCCCGGTTGCCGGCTCCGAAGGAGCTTACTAGAACAGAATCAACTGTTTGACTGTACATGACTGAGTTAGCGTGGTCAAACCTCCAGAGCCGGGCCGCGGCCATTAAGAAGGCCGGCCTGACGCCAATCGAATGGGGCCCGGGGCATGAATCCAGCCCCGATAATCTGGGCGAAACTTTTGCGCTTGGGCATCTTTTCGTCCTCCCGGCGAAACCAACCTTATAGCCCGTGGAGTATCGCGCCGCAACGAAAGAAACAGGTGTGCAATGAAGGCAATTCTCTTTGTAGACGACCACGAGGTGCTGGCCCGGTTAAGCTGCGAGATTCTGGAAATGCAAGGCTACCGGGCGGTGAGCGCCTACAACGGCCAAGACGCGCTGGACAAATTTAATCGCGAGAAATTCGACATTCTGGTGACCGATTTTCGCATGGACGGAATGAATGGACTTGATCTTGCCAGGCAGGTGCACGCCACTCACCCGGACATTCCCGTCATTATGATCACCGGCTACGGTTGCATTGACGGCGGCAAGGACGTGAATGCCTGTCTGCCCAAAGAACAAATGTTTCCCGCGCTTCTGGATAAGATCAAAACCTATCTGGGAGAAGGCGAACGCCCCTCCTTCCGCAATCTGAAGACCGCCTAGGATTGGGGTTGATCGGCGACGGCTTGTTGTTTCGCCGGTGAACGGTCAGGGAAGGTCTGATCAAGTAAAAGCGAGGTCCCGGAGCGGCTAAAAGCCGGATGATTTTCAGGTACTTAACGGACGGCCTGAACAGACTGTGTCGCAACCGGAGAGAAAAGTTTTCTAGTGGAACAAACAGCTGGAATAACCAGTCAGACTAGCCGCAACGCGGCGGGATGAAGTTAGGCGGGGGCGTCAGCCCCCGCACAAGTGGGAAATTCTGCCGAGCCGCAGAGCGGCGACACCACTCGCGACACAGTCTCTGAAGGCCGTCCCCTTCAAAACAAGACTTCATCACAGTTTCCCTTGCTCATCCATGCGGTCGCGGCCGTGCGCTGAATTGAGCCACCATGTCTGCACGGCTTGTATGCGCCCTGCTTGCTAAACTGAAGCGGTGCGCCGGTTGATTGTCAATGCCGATGATTTTGGCCTGACCTCGGGGATCAATCGCGCCATCGTGGAAGCGCGTGAGGGCGGCATCGTAACCTCGGCGACGCTGATGGCCAACGCCGGCGCCTTCGACCAGGCGGCGGAAATGGCGCGCGCCACGGAAGCCGACGGAAGGGCTTTCAGCGTTGGCTGCCACGTAGTCCTGCTCGACGGCGAACCTCTATTGCCGGCCAGCCGCGTGCCCAGCCTGCTGCAATCGGAAGCCGGCAAGGGTAAACGATTTCGCAGCAGCCTGAACCAGTTCGTGATTGCGTCTCTACGCCACAAGCTGAATCCTGACGATATCGAAGCTGAGGCGACCGCGCAGATGGAGCGCATTCAGCGGGCCGGCGTACAGCTTTCGCATTTCGACACCCACAAGCACGCGCACATGTTTCCGGCGGTGCTGCGCCCACTGTTGCGCGCGGCCCGAGCGCGAAATGTGCCGGCAGTGCGCAATCCGTTCGGCCAGATATGGCCGCTGCCATTCAGTAGCCTGGTTCGAACCCGGCAAGCCTGGAAGCGGTTTGCGCAATTGAATGTGCTGCGCAGTTTCGCGGCGGAATTCCGGCGGGAGGTGGCGGCCCACGGCTTGCGCACGACCGACGGATCACTGGGCGTGCTGGTGACCGGCGTCCTCGACCTGAATCTCTTCGCCGCCATCGTCGAGAGCATGCCCGAGGGCACGTGGGAGCTGGTCACTCATCCCGGATACAACGATGCTGAGCTCGACCAGGTTTCGACCCGCTTACGCCAGTCGCGCCAGCAGGAGTTGCGTCTGCTGACCTCGCCTGACGCGAAACAGCTGTTGCAACGAGCCGGCATCGAGCTGATCAGCTATCGCCAGCTATGAGCTGCCGTCCGGCGCGCTACAATGAAAGTCCCGTCCGTCGCAGCGGACGCGTTCGCCATGAATCCGCTCCCACATTCGGACCAGGGCACTGGCGCAGCTTCTCTTCGCGCCGCCCAACTCTTGCTGGATCATTGTGCGGACTGCCAAGCAGCAGCGGAGCTGTCCTCAAACAACCGGAAGGGAAGCTCAACTTTGTGCCAGGCGTCATCGACAGGGGCTGAATCGTAAATGCGATCGCTGGAGCAATTTATATCGAAAAGCGGCGAGCGGGGAATTGTCACGACCGCGCCCTGTCGCGCCGATCTGGCCGGCGGCACGCTCGACATCTGGCCGCTTTACCTGTTTCATCCCGGCGCGGTCAGCGTCAATGTTGCACTCCGCGTTTTGACGGCCTGCCGGATTACGCCCCAAGCGGGGCAGAGAATCGATCTGCGATCGTACGATACGTCACGGGAGGAAAGCTTCGACAACCTTGATGCCCTGCTGGCGGCCAAGGCTTACCGGCATGCGCTGGCAGCTTATCTGGTGCGCTTCTTCCAGCCTGCAGGCGGATTCGTGCTGGAAACATTCTCGGAGTCGCCGGCGGGCGCCGGAATTTCCGGCTCCTCGGCTCTGATGATTGCCAGCGCTGCGGCCTTGGCTCGCTTTGCCGGCCGCGATATTCCCATCGAGCAGATTCGCGTGATCGCGCAAAATGTTGAGGCCCAGCTCATTCGGGTTCCCACCGGCTGCCAGGACTACTATCCTGCGATGTATGGCGGAGTGAATGCCATTCATCTCGAGGTGGACGGAGTCAGGCGGGAAAGCATTGCCGTTCCCTGGGACGAAATGGAGCGGCGGCTGTGCTTGTTTTATACCGGCGCGCCGCGGCAATCCGGAATCAATAACTGGGAGGTCTTCAAGCAACACATTAACGGCGACCAGCGCGTGATTCAGAATTTCTCCGAGATCTCGCGCATCGCGCAAGGCATGCATCACGCTCTGGCTAACCAGCGGTGGGACGAAGTTGAAGAGCTGATGAATGCGGAATGGAAGTTGCGGCGCACCAACGCGCCCGGCATCGCCACCCCATTAATTGATAAGCTGATTGAGGTGGCCAGGCAAAACGGGGGACGGGCGGCCAAGGTTTGCGGCGCGGGAGGAGGCGGCTGCGTCATTGTTCTGGTCGAGCCCGGAACGCGGCCGCGAGTGGAGCACGCCGTCCGCCAGCACGGCGGAGAGCCGCTGGATTTCCGCGTGGCTCGCCAGGGACTCGACTTCCCCTTAATTACGAACCCGGAAGTAGTGAAGGCATAAGAATGTTCACGACCGACACGGGAAAATTACAGCCAGTTTGGGCCTTTGTCTTCTCAGCTGTTCTCTCGGCGATTGCGTTTGTCATATCGGGCCACATTGCCGCCGACGTGGTCGGCAGCCGCATCTTCCTTTTCGAACTGGTCTTTCGCTGCTTGTTGTGCCTGCTGCTGGTGGGGATTTTCGTGTGGTTGCTGACCGTCGGCGACCACATTGAGGACCATCGTCTGGCCGCTCAGGGACTGCCCCGGGTGAAGGGCTGGGTGAAGCACTTTCTCACCGGTGCAGTGATCGGCTGTCTTCTCACGGTGCTGACCGTGGTGCCCATTCATTTCTGGGGACACACCAAAATTGCCTTCGACCACGGCTGGCTCATCCTTCCCAAGGTTGGCGTGGTGATCGTGGTGTTGCTCGCCGGGTCTCTGGCGGAAGAACTGATGTTTCGCGGCTATCCCTTCCAGCATCTGGAAAAGGCAATTGGCGCCCTGGGAGCGATCGCGGTCTTCTCGGTCCTGTATGGCCTGTTACATCTGTTGAATCCGGGCGCCGGCCGCTGGGGTGTCGTCAACACCATCCTGATCGGCATTCTGCTTTCGATTGCTTACCTGCGTACCCGATCGCTGTGGCTTCCCTGGGGTATTCACTTCGGATGGAATGCAACCTTAGGGTCGGTCTTTGGCCTGCCGGTCAGCGGTTTTCGATTCTTTAACGTCTACGCCCGCACCACGGCCACCGGGCCCTGGTGGGTCACCGGAGGCAGTTACGGAGTGGAAGCCGGCGCCGTATGTGCAGGCGCCATCCTGCTGGGGATTCTGATCGTGTGGCAGTTGCCGCTGGGAAAATTGTCTCAGCCCGCAGCCGTGCGCGCGCCGCGACCTGCGTTGCACGACAACTTCTCGCATACCAAGGGCTAGCCTGCAGCGGCCCCTCGAATAGGCATATAATGCAGGCAAATCCGGGGTTTCCCATGAATCGCCTCTGTCTTTCGCTCTTGGCAACGGCCGCTTTGCTGGTAGCCTTGCCCGTCTGCGCCGACAACACCAAGTCATCAGCTAATTCTCCGTCGGACAAAATGACGCCGCAAGACCGTCTGGAAGTCATACGCGATCTGACCGCGGAACGCGTCTATGTGCGCCATCCGTTTCCCCTGGGCGACCGCGGCCTGCAAATCAAGAAAGGAGTGGTTACGCCCAGCGACCAGCAGATCGCATCGTTGATCGCGGAGCACGGGCTGGCGGCCAAACCCGGCGATCGCGTCATCATCACCAACGTCATCGTCAAAGAGAAATCGATTGTCCTGGAAATCAACGGCGGCCCCAAGAAGCATGAGAAGTGGTATCAGCATGTTTCTATCGGCGCCGGAGGATCGACCACCCCGCTAGGGGGCGCTCCGCAGAGCCTGGAGGCCAAGGGCTCGCAGCTGACTCTGGAATTCGACAAGTACGTGCCCGAGCTGACCGGCGATCAGGTGCGCGACCTGCTGAGTCCGGTTTTCGACTTCAAAGCACTCACCGAAGCTGAGGCCTACGAGAAGACGTTGCCCCCCAAGGTGCAGGATGCGATCAAGAACCATAAAGTTCTAGTGGGGATGGACCGGGAAATGGTGATCTACGCCGTGGGCCGGCCGGGCCAGAAAATCCGCGATCGGGATGACAGTGGAGCGGAATACGAAGAATGGATCTACGGTACTCCGCCGCAGGAGGTCCAGTTTGTGCGCTTCCAGGGGCAACTGGTTTCGCGGTTGGAAATCATGACCGTCGATGGGCAGAAAATTGTTCGCACCGAAAAAGAAGTTGATTTGAAATCGACCGAGACGGAGGTGGCCGATAAGAAGCCGGACGACAAACCGGCCAACGGTCCCACCCTCGCTCCCACTCTGCGCCGGCCGGGTGAGCAGCCGGAATATCCGCAGGGCAGTAACATGCCGAATACGCCGTATCCGCCTGCCGTCGACACGACACCTACCAATTCTCCCGGGGGCGCGCCGCCTCACTGGAATATAGCTGGGATCTAAGTTGGCGATTTGGCGTGTTCCACAGGGCCCCTTTACACTGGTAGGGTGAGGATTGCACTCGGCCAGATCAATACTACCGTTGGCGATTTTTCCGGTAACTCTGCCAAGATCATTGAATATGCGCGACGCGCCCGCAGCGGCGGCGTCGAACTCATCCTGTTTCCAGAACTGTCGATTTGCGGTTATCCCCCGCGAGATTTGGTCGAGCGTTCCTGGTTCGTCAGACGCAACTGGGAAACGGCGGAAATCATCGCGCGAGAGACGCCAGGCATCGCCGTCATCTGCGGCCTGGTGACTCCGGCGCACTCGTCAACCGGCAAATCAGTATTGAATTCGGCGGCTCTGCTGCGCGATGGGAAAATCGCCTTCGTGCAATCGAAGCGATTGTTGCCTACCTATGACGTCTTCGATGAAATGCGAAATTTTGCGCCCGCTGAGCATCAACAATTGGTAGCGCTCGACGATCGACCGATGGCTCTGACCATTTGCGAAGATGCCTGGAACGATAAACACTTCTGGGATCGCAGGCTGTACGGTGTTGATCCGGTGGAAGAGTTGGTTGGCGCGGGCGGAAAAATTGTGCTCAACATTTCTGCCTCACCCTTTTACCTGCGCAAGCGGGAGTTGCGCCGCGATATGCTGGCCGCGATCGCCCGAAAATATCGTGTTCCCGTGGCCATGGTGAATCAGGTTGGCGGCAACGATAGCCTGGTGTTCGACGGTTCCAGTCTGGTGCTGGGACCGGACGGGGAAGTGATTGCGCAGGCCAAGTCATTCGAAGAAGATCTGATTTGTTTTGACACCGATTCGCTAACCGGTGATATGCGGGTTCGCGAGGAAAGTCTGGAAGCCAGCGCCTACGCCGCGCTGGTGCTGGGCACGCGCGACTACGTTTACAAATGCGGATTTCGGCGAGCGGTGCTGGGATTGAGCGGCGGGATCGATTCGGCGCTAACGGCTTGCATTGCGGTCGATGCCTTGGGACGCGAGAACGTGGTCGGCGTGGGCATGCCGGGACCCTACTCGTCGCCGGGAAGCATCGATGATGCCGCGCAACTGGCGCGCAACCTGGGCATTCCGTTCCAAATGGTCCCCATCGCTAACATTTTCGATTCTTATTTGCGCGGTCTCGGTCCGGTGTTCGCCGGACGGCAACCTGATGTCACCGAAGAAAACATTCAAGCCCGCATTCGCGGTTCACTGATGATGGCCATGTCGAACAAGTTCGGAGCGTTGCTGTTGACCACGGGCAACAAGTCGGAGATTGCCGTGGGCTATTGCACGTTGTACGGCGATATGTGCGGCGGGCTGGCGGTCATCTCCGATGTGCCCAAGACGCTTGTGTATCGCCTGGCGAACTATGTAAACTCGCGAGCGCCCTTGATTCCGCAAGCTACCATCGATAAGGCACCATCGGCGGAGTTACGTCCCGGCCAGAAAGACAGCGATTCGCTGCCGCCCTATGATGTGCTCGACAACATTCTGGAAGATTACATCGAGGACAACCAGGCTCCGGACGCGATTGCTGCCGCGCGCGGCTACGACCCGGAACTGGTCCACAAGGTGGCGTGTATGGTAGATCGAAGCGAATACAAGCGGCAGCAGGCCGCCCCAGGAGTAAAAATCTCAGAGAAAGCATTCGGATTTGGCCGCCGCTATCCCATCGCGGCCAAGCAAGAGATGTAGAGAAGGCAGCATTTAGCAGTTGGCACTTAGCACTTGGTAATTAGGAAGTATCAGATTAGCGAACCCGGTCTGGCCAACCCCTAGACATTATGCTTCGGGCGCTTTGGCTAAGTGCTAAATGCTAACGGCTAATTGCCAGCGGCCGTCGGGCCGCTCTTCACGAAAGGAACCATGAATCTTCGCATAACTGTAATCTTGACCGCCGTTCTGGCGTTGGCAAATATCGCTGCAGCGCAAGCCGCGGGCACGGCCAAGGCGAACCCTCCCGCCAAAGCGGCAACCGCAACGTCCAGCGCCGCCAACCCGTCGCAGCCTTCGGAAGCTACCGTGAATGAGTTTCTGAAGAAGATGTTTGGCTGGGACAGCGACCTGAGTTGGAAAGTTGCCGAGATCAAGCCCTCGGAAGCGGCAGGAATCACGGAGGCGACGGTAGTTTTCAGCACCCCAAAAGGCCAGCAGGTCACCCGGATCTACGTTACTCCGGATCAGAAGTATGCCTTCACCGGCGACCTCATGCCATTTGGAGCCGATCCATTCGCCGCTATGCGTCAGGATCTGAAAGCGGCGAATGGCCCCTCGCATGGGCCACAGGATGCGGCGATTACCATCGTCGAGTTCGGCGATCTGGAGTGTCCGGCCTGCAAGGCGGCGCAGCCTAACATCACCAAGCTGATGGAAGAAGAGCCCAAAGTCAGGTTGATCTTCCAGAACTATCCGCTGGAGCAGATCCACAAGTGGGCGCTCACCGGTGCAAAGTATCTGGATTGCCTGGGCCGGCAGAATAATGAGGCGGCATGGAAATTCATCGCCACGGTTTACGACCATCAGTCCGAAGTCAACGAGCAGAACGTGGATCAGATGCTGAAGGGCTATGTGAAGGACTCGGGCGGCGATCCCGATGCCGTCGCGGCCTGTGTGGCCAAGCCGGAGACGGAGAAGCGGGTTCGCGAATCCATGGCTTTGGGGCAGAAGCTGGATGTGACCAGCACGCCGACGTTCTTCATCAATGGACGCAGGCTGGTTGGGTTCTCCAACACCAGCGCGCCTTACGATGCAGTGAAATCTATGGTGGATTATGAGCTTGCCAACCCGGCCAAGTAACTTGCCGGGAGGAACCATGCGGCGGCGGCCTGCGGGCCGCCGTTTTTAGTGGTTGGGAGGCAATCGCACGGCAACCGAATTTCGGACCGGCAGGCGCAGGATGTGCGGCGTGATCACCACCAGCAACTCGTCGTCTTCCACATTCTTGTTATGCAATGCGCTCGCATAATTAAGGCCGGGAACGCGGCCGAGGAACGGGTAGCCGGTGATGCCGCGGGTGTCGTCAATCGAAATCAGGCCGGTCATCACGCTGGACTCGCCATTTTTCACCGTGATGATGCCGCTATATTCGCGGTTGTTGATGATAGGAATACCGTTGTTGCTGGTCGTCCCCAGAGAGCGGAGCTGCAGCTCCAGCTTCAAGGTGACGTCCTGGTCGTAATGGATAAAGGGAGTAGCTTTCAGGATCAGGCCGAGATCTTCGAACTGGAAGGAAGGAAAGGGAGCGATGTAGCTCTGATTGCCCACTACCTGCGAGATCGCGGCCGAGTTGTAGATGGGAGCGAAGGTGGCATTCACGATAGGATAGCGCTCGCCGATTTTCATCACCGCAGCATCGTTTTGCGAGGCGCGTAAAGTCACGTGTTCCAGATCGCGAATGTCGGACTCATTCAAACTGAAGGTGGGCGTCAATCCAACTCCGCCCGCATTCAGGCCAAACAGGGTAAGCCCTCCGCCGAAGGTCACGAAAGGTGTGGTCAGCAGAGAACCGGTGGTGGAATTCTGCAACTGCCCCAATAATGCCGAGACGGCGGTGGAGTTGGCCTGATTGATGCCGCCGGACGAAATCAGCTGATTGATCAGGTTGCTAGCGCCGGCGCCCAGGCCGGCCAGCAGCGCCGGACTGATATTGAACAGCGTGAACTGCGTGGGCAAAGCCGTCCCCAGTTGCCGGGCCACGCTGCTGCTGACGGCAAAAACACGAATGTCAAGAAGCGCTTCGGCCCGGCCGGTGGTGAGGCTCTTGATCAACAGATCCGCGGCTTCGAGCACGGGCAGCTCGGCGCGAATCGTAATCGCCGATTCCGCCTTGTCGGAGGAGATGAAGCGGAGATTCAGCAACACGCGTAGCGAGTTAGTCATTTCCGTGAGCTGCTGGTCGGTCAGCTCGGGAATGAAAAACGTGCGTAGCCCCATGCGCTCGAAGTTGCGGTGGTTCTCTACCGTGTCTTTCAGCACGAGGATTTGTTTGGCTGACAGTGGAACCCAGAATGTCTTGGTTACATCGTTAGCCGCTTCCATCGCGGTGGCAAAGTTTACGTCTTGAATGTCGAAGTGCACCCGCCGGGTTTGTACCGAATCGTCAAACTGTGTCGTGATGCCGTAAGCGTGGGCGACCTGGGTCAACAGGGTGCGAGCGTCTCCGCGGAAGTGGAAATCCTGATGCGCCGCCGCGGGCTGCAGCTGAACCGGCATCGACTGTTCGACCACGCTGACCGGTTGCGCCGGCTGTTCGTTCTCGGGAATGGAATCGCGCAGCCGTTGCAGCGCGTAATCGTTGGTGGGATCGTATTCCAGCGCCCGCCGGAATTCCGCCATGGCCACAATGTCGTTGCCCGCGAGCATCGCCTTGTTGCCTTGCTTCAGAGCGTTGGTTGCCAGCTCCTCGCGGGCAAACTCGCGCGCGGTGAGGTAATTGATATTCCGCGGATCAAGTTCAGAAGCGCTGGAGAATTTGTCGAAGGCAGCGTCCAGATCGCCTTTCGATTTCAACTTCACTCCCGCTTTGAATTGCCGCTTCGCTTCCACCATCTCGCGATGAGTGGGCGGAGGAATTGCCGGCGATGTAGTGGGCGCCTCGGCGGCAGCCGCGCTGTGCTGGGGCGCGGGCGAACTCTGGCCCGCCGGGGCGGTCACCGTATTCTGCTCTGGGGACGAAGAAGCAGCGGCTGGCGATGCACTTTGCGGCGACGCGCTCTGCGCTGCTGCCGCTGGCGGGCTCGAAGCTGCGCTGGGCGGAGCAGTCTGCTGGGCCGCCAGCAAACTCGCCATCGCGAGCCAGACCCATATTCCAGCGAGAAAACGCATGCGTAGGGAAATTGTAAGCGACCGCAGTCGACCTTGTCGCCTCTCAGGCCAAAGAGAGTAATTCCGCGCAGCTGCTTACACAACAGCTGGGCGACTGCGCTGCCAGCTCTTCCACCGAGAAGATGCCGGTAGCGACCGCCAGCACCGGCAATCGCAGATGGGCGGCAGCCCGGACATCGCTGGGCGTATCTCCAATGAAGCAGACCCGGGTTTGCGGCCCACGAAGTTCGCGCGCCAGTTCGACGCCGCGGCGAAAAATGTCTTCCCGTTTTTCCCGCTGATCGCTGAACGAACCGAAGTCGAAGAATTGCCGCAAGCCTCCCCGCTCCAACTTAAGCCAGCCGACGCTTTCCAGGTTCCCGGTCACCACGCCGATCAGCTTGCCGCGATGATGCAGAGTTTCCAGCAGAGCGCGAATCGCGGGACAGGCTTGCACTTTCATACGCTCGGCATTGCGTTCCACTTCCGCGCACATCAACTCGAACGCGGCCGGCAGGCGAGCTTCAAAATCGGGTGGAACTTTGCCGTGATATTCCAGAGCCGCCCGCAGGATACCGATATCGGTGTTGCCGTGTATCGGCACCGGATCGATACGCCCCTCGCATCCGTAGACCTCGCGCAGGGCCGTGTGGAAGGACTCGTAATGTACGCGTCCGTGCGAATTCACCAGCGTGCCGTCGATGTCGAACAAGTACGCGTCGAAATTCCACCAGTCGAAGTTGGAATTGGTCATCGTAATTCAGTGTACCGGACGGACAAGAGCGATAGCCCGTGTCCAGACGTTCGCGCAGAAAACCCAGAGGCTTCGCAGAGGTTCTAAGTTAATACGCAAAGAGTTCGACAAAACTATTGGCTGCCGGGCTGGCAGGGGGATCGACAAATCTTCAAGAGGAGCCGAGAACATGACCAGAATCTTTATGCTGATTTCGTCCTTATTGTTGGTCGCAGCTTTGGCCGGCGCCCAGGATACGCCGGGCAGCGGAGCTAACCTGGGCGGACGGGAGCTGCCTCCTCGCTCGGCTGCGGAATCCACAAATCCGCAAAGCACCGTGATCCGAGGCTGCTTGACCGGCTCGCCCGGCAACTTCACGCTGACCGATCAGAACGGCATGCAGTACAAACTGATGGGCAGCGACAACCTGCTGCAGTCGAAAGTCGGTCATGAGATCGAGATTACCGGCGTCGAAAATCAGGCCGGAGGACCTGCCCAGCAATCGGCAGCGCCTGCTCCCAACGGGGTTCAGGTTTCCGATGTCCGCGATGTCGCCGGCAGTTGCCGATTGGGGCACGAGGGAAATTCCCAGCCGCCGACTCAGGTGCCGCCAGACAAATAGGCGGTGCTGTTACTCAAGAAGCAGGGTCAGCAGCCTTTCTGACCCTGTGCTACACTTCCCCCAAATCGAGGGTTGAGGATGAATGCCGTTCTTCGCAAGATGTTGTTTGTGGACTTGATCAAGGGACTGAAGGTAACGTTCCGCAATCAAGATCCGAAGAACGTGTATACCGAGCAGTATCCGCTGCAGCGGCCGCAGGTGGCGGAGCGCTACCGGGGTGCCCCGCGGCTGAACAATCATCCCGAGACCAACGAAACGTTGTGTATTGCCTGCGATCTGTGCGCTCTGGCGTGTCCGGAACACCTGATTATCTTGGGCAGTGAGCGCAATGAGAAAACCCGCCGCAAGGAACTCACTTTTTTTATCTACGATCTCAGCCGCTGCATGTTCTGTGGACTTTGCGAAGATGCCTGTCCGGTCGATGCCCTGGAATTAACTCAGGATTTCGAGATGGCAAACTATACCCGGGAAGGCCTGATCTGGGACCGCGAAACGTTAGAGAAGGGACCGGAGCCGAAAGAGTATCGGCGATAGACGCAAGCGCAACAAACCTGCTCTATCGCTACGGGATTCTTGTTTGCGAGATCGGTCTCCTCCGACCTATGAGTGGGTGTCTGTGCGAAAGAATTGAATGCTTGCTTCGCGACCGAGCATGTCAGTCCAAAATCGAGCCCGTAAGGGCGGCTAGGCAGTTCGCCCAGGACGGAGGCGGATTGGGTAGTCGTTCTCAAACACCAAGGCCGCGTGCAGTGACGACAAATCACGATGTCAACCGACACATGCGAAAACATTTCATTTGGCGAGTGTGTATATCGGCCGAAGGTCGAGCCCGCAAGGGCGGCTCAGTAGTTAGCCCAGGACGGAGCCGCAGGCGGAGTCCTGGGTAAAGTGGAAAGTAAGTTGGAGTCCCGTAGGGACGACAGAGGTCTTCAGGCTAGTCTTACACCCTTGGGCTAATATTGTTCTGTGCTGTTTCTCAGAGGCTTCCATCGCTAATCAAAAACCAGCGTTCCCGCGGTACTGTGTTCTTAAGATGCGAGTCAGCCTTGGTTGTGTCGCCGCTTCCGGCTCCGGTTCAGGCCCGGCAAGGTCTAAACTCCGGAGCCGGCGTAGGCTTCCGCGGAACTTTGCATCGAGGGCCACGACTGAGTTTCGTTCGCGGCATTTTCCTCGACGAACCTCTTATTTGAAAATAACCACTATCTCCCAGAGACTAAGTCTTGTTTTGAAGGGGACGGCCTTTCAGGCCGTCCGTTAAGTACCCCCAAATTATCCGGCTTTAGCCGCTGCGGGACCTCGCTTTCGCTTGATCAGAGTTTTCCTAGCCCCTGTCTTTCCGCACTCTCGAAACGTCATATTCATTGCCTTGCTTTTAGTTCTACGTTTCCAATCGAAGAAAAGTTCAGCATACGATTTCGTGATGTAGTTCTCGCCATCGATGCCCAAAGCGCGAGCGGTGCGATCGATCCAGCGCGACTTGCCTTCGATCTCGGCAACGTTGCCAATTGGGGTGTGATCCAGGACGACCTGACCTTCACCATCGCTCCATTCGGAACGAAACTTCTCATAGACAAAGGAAGGCGAGAAGCCCAACGCAAGCAGAATCGCGTCCATCCTGTGTCCATCGGCGACCCCGGTTTCCAACTCCCCGCGCGACTTATGCCGGCCGCCTTGCACCTTGGCCTTGTGCGTGAGTTTCCATTTGCCGCCATAGTCGCGCAGACGCAGCAGCTCTCCCTTGCGGCGCAGCTTCTGCCCGGGCAGATCGTAGAGCGTGTTGACCTCGTGGGTGGAGGGAGTCTCTTCGCGAAAGCCCAGTTCGCGCAACGTCTTCTCCAGGGCCTTCAGGTCGGGTATGAGAAATTTGATTTCGATTTCCTGAGGTGCGGCCATGGAAAGAGTGTAGAACAGATTGTCGCTGAATCACGGTGCGCGGTTCGCCGGCGAGGTACAGCGGTTAGGGAAACTCTGATTAAGCTTGTTTTGAAGGAGACGGTTTCAGAGGCTGCGTCGCGACTGGAATTGAAAAATTGCGGTCGGAAAAGAACTTCCAAGGAATACGCCAATCCGAGCTCTAGGTGTCTGTGTCGTAGCTCGACTCGAAATGTCATGGTGGGAGAATCGCCGTGGATCCGCCAGGAACCAGCCGCGCAGCGGCGGCTATGAAGTTAGCCCGGGGCGTACCGGGGTCCCCAAGCCGCGCCGCTTTTGCGCGGCTTGGGGTGGTTAAGCCCCGGGAGAAGTGGAAAATTTGACTGAGCCGCAGAGCGGCGACACGGCTACGATACAGACACCGTAGGGACGACAGAGGTTCTCACGCAGACGCGTAAGCCCTGGGGGCGGGCGGAAATAAACCCGAGTTCTGTAGAGACGGCAGGTGCGACAACTCTCTTCAGGCCGTCGGTTAAGAATTGAAAAATCATCTGGCTTCCAGCCGCTGCGGGAAATCGCTTTCTCTGGATCAGAGTTTCCTTAGCTGTCGGCCTTCCCCCAGAGCAGGTAAAGCGCCCTCCCGCGGTGCCGTACTCCCCTCGTCCCAATTTAGGACGGTTCGGTTACTTTCGTTTTTCCGGATGTCGTTTTTCGGTGTGTCGAACCCTACTGCCGACATAGGCTGATAGCTTGAGCGGACTAGGTCCGTGCGTCGGCCAGTGACATTTTTCATTAGCCGGCGTCTTGCTCTTTGATAATGAAAGATGGCGACAGCGATGCGTCCCGGCTAAAGTCTTGCAAATAAACGCCTTAACTTGCCACTTAACTCCAGTATTTTGAGGACTTTAGCAAAGTATTCAAAACAGGACACTTGCGGGCCTCCTAACTCCATTGTTTTTAGGACTTTGCGAAGATGGTCCGTAAAGTATTGAAAGCAGAGGAGCAGTTGATCCGGATTTTGGGGGGAGGGGGGGCCTTGAGGAAGGCTGGAGATCCCATCACTTTATCGTTCGATTTGCTGGGCTGACTCCACTAGCTTTCCCGTTGTACGACAAATTCCGGGACCCACAAGAGAACGCGCTTGATTTCGGAGTCAGGGAAGGTGCAGATGGCTTCGCGAGCTTTGTTGGAGAAATCGACGGCTAGAGCGTAAGCAGCGTCGATCGACCCGTGGCGATTCAGGATGGCAACAATGTCGGCCGGAGTAATGCCGTTGAAACCGCCATTGCTGAGGACTGACAGAATGGTATCGCGCTCCGCTGGAGTGCAGCGCTCCAAGGCATGCAGCACGGCCATGGTGGCTTTACCTTCGCGCAGATCGCTGGCCACAGGTTTGCCTAAAACCTCCTCGGAGGCAGTCAGATCGAGCACGTCGTCGACAATCTGAAAAGCCATGCCGAGATTGCGGCCGTACTCCGCCAGGCGATTCTGGTCAGCATCGCTGGACCCGGCAAGAATTCCGCCCAGCTTCATGCACACCGAAAACAGGCAAGCCGTCTTGCGGAAGATCAGTTCGAAGTGCTCGTCCAGCGAGATGGCTTTTCCCAACCGCTCGATCTGGAGCAGTTCGCCTTCAACCATCGCCTGCGTCAGGTCGATGAGTGCATCGAGGATATGGAAGTTGCGTTCCTGGACTGCAATCTTGAACGCCTGCATGTAGAGCCAGTCGCCGGCGAGCACGCACTTGGAATTGCCCCACTGCGTATTGGCGGCAGGACGCCCGCGGCGGGTCTCGGCCTCATCGATGATGTCGTCGTGGACCAGAGTTGCAGTGTGGATGATCTCGACCACGGCGCCCAGTTTGATGGCGCCTTGGCCGGTGTAGTTCATCAGCTTGCAGGAAAGCAGAAGCAGCGCAGGACGCAGGCGCTTGCCGCCACCGGCGCGAAGGTATTCGCCGATCTCGGTAATGGCCCGCACGCCGGAAACCGTGTCGCGTCCGAACTCGCGTTCGATGGCCGCGAGGTCGTCGTGCAACAGGTCAAAAACTTCTTTGGCATTGCGGGTTACGGTATTCAAACGTGTCTGTCCCGTCAGTTGGATCGATAGTTGGTGAATTGCATGTCGATGCCGAAATCGCTTTGCTTCAGAAGCGCGATGATTTCCTGCAGTGTATCGCGGTCCTTGCCGCTGACGCGAACCAGGTCGCCCTGGATGGCAGCTTGCACCTTCTTCTTCGAGTTCTTGATGAGCTTGACGATCTCGCGCGCCTTCTCGATCGGGATACCTTGCTGCATGGTGATGCGCTGGCGCACCGTCGAACCCGCGGCCGGCTCAATGGCCTCGTACGTAAAGGCCTTTAGCGGCACGCCGCGCTTGACCAGCTTGCTTTGCAGCACGTCGTTCACTGCCTTCAGCTTGAACTCGTCGGCGGACGTGAGCACCAGCGCTTCCTTCTCGTCCATTTTGATGTCGGATTTCGAGTCCTTCAAGTCGTAGCGAGTGTGGATTTCCTTCAACGCCTGTTGGATGGCGTTGGAAACTTCCTGCAAGTCGACCTTACTGACTACGTCGAATGATTCAGCCATAAATGTCAGTGTAACAAGAGAGGCGCGGAATCTGCTGCAAAACCAGTATCGGCGGCGCGCTAGCCGGCAGGCGAGAGCACGGTCGGCTTTGGCAGGCCAAAAAAATTGTCGAAGTTGCCGGAGGTTTGCAGGCCGGCCTCCTCGGCGGAAAGGCCGCGCAAGGTTCCGATCTGGCGAGCGACTTCGACGACGAATGCCGGCTCGTTGCGTTTGCCGCGATGCGGAATCGGAGCCAGATAAGGCGAATCGGTCTCGATAAAGATGCGGTCGAGCGGCGCCATTGCGGCAGCGTCGCGAATGTTCTGGGCTTTGGGATACGTGATGTTGCCGGCAAAGGAGAGATTGAATTCGAGATCGAGCGCTGCGCGCGCATGATCGAGCGAACCGGTGAAACAATGCAAAACGCCTTTCAGACCGCTCGATGCCCAATGCTGGCGAAGCAGCCCCAGCAAGTCGTCCCAGGCGTTTTCGCTGTTGTCGGATGGACGGCAGTGAATGATGATGGGCAACTTGGCCGCTCGCGCCATGTCGAGCTGCTGAACAAAGACGCGTTGTTGAATATCGCGCGGCGAGTGATCGTAAAAGTAGTCAAGCCCGATTTCGCCCCAGGCGATGACTTTGGGATCGCGCGCCAGGCGCTCCAGTTCGTCGAAGTCCGCTGGCTTGGCGAGTTCGGCTTCGTGCGGATGAATGCCGACGGTCGCGTAAACGTTCTCCTGTTGCTGTGCGAGTTTAATGGCGCAGTCGAGCGTGCCGGTTCCCGGACCGTCGCCGTTGCCGATGGCCAGCATTGTCGTGACACCGGCTGCCAGCGCGCGGGCGAAGACGTCGGCACGGTCAGAATCGAAGCGCTTGTTTTCGAGATGGCAATGAGAGTCGGTGAACATACAGGGATCAGGGGCTGGGGACTAGAGGCTAGTAAACCCTCAAACCGTTTCCAGCTCTTCTTCCAGCAACTGCTTGTTGTACAGCTCCGTGTAATAGCCGTCGCGCTCGATCAACTCGTCATGCGTGCCGTACTCGACGATCTGGCCATCGTGCAGAACGGCGATGCGATCGGCGTTGCGCACGGTCGAGACCCGATGCGAGATGAAAATCGTAGTTCGGCCCTGCATGATCTCGCGCAGATGATTCAGGATGCGGTCTTCGGTGTGAGTGTCGACGCTGGCCAGCGCGTCATCCAGAATCAGAATGCGCGGGCTGCGAATCAGGGCGCGGGCAATCGCGGTGCGCTGTTTTTGTCCGCCGGAAAGCGTCAGGCCGCGTTCGCCCACCAGCGTGTTGTAGCCGTCGGGAAAGTTTTCGATTTCATCAGCGATGCTGGCGGCTTCCGCAGCGCGCCGTACATCGGCGTCGGTCGCGTTCTCGGCGCCGAAGGCGATGTTGTCACGAATCGTATCGCTGAACAGAAACGTTTCCTGCGGAACAAAGCCAATATTTTTTCGCAGAACGGTAAGCGGAAATTCGCGGATCGGCCGGCCATCGATCAGCACCATTCCCGGCTCGGCATCATAAATGCGCGGGATCAGAGACACCAGCGTCGACTTTCCCGATCCTGTCGGTCCCACGATCGCCAGGCTGGTCCCGGCGGGAACCTGCAGGCTCACACCCTTCAGTACTTCTTCATCGCCGTGCGACGCGACCGTTGCGCCGTTCGGCCGCGACAATCGTGTTGCCGTAGTGGAAGCTAAGGTTCCGAAACTCGATATCGCCCTGAACATCGCTGGGAATTGTCGCTCCCACCCTGTCGCCAGCTACGGGCGACGAGGATGGGGCATCCACAGCAGCATCGGTGATTTCCGGCTGCTCCGACAAAATGTTGTGAATGCGGAGCACCGAAGCGGTGCCGCGCTGGAAAATGTTGATCACCCATCCCAAGGCGATGATGGGCCACATCAATTGCATCATGTAGGTGTTGAAGGCCACGAAGCTGCCCACAGTAATGCGATGCTGCAACACTTCACGGCCGCCTACCCAGAGCACGATAACGACGGCCACGCCCAGCAGCGTCTCCAGGGTCGGCCACAACATTCCCATCAGGCGAACCAGCTTCAGACTGCGCCCGATGTATTCGGTGTTGTCGCGCTCGAAGTTTTCGATCTCCGCCTCTTCCTGCACGTAGGCCCGAATCAGCCGGGCACCGGAAAAGTTTTCCTGCGCGCGGGCCGAGATGTCGGAGAACATGGCCTGAATACGTTCGAAGCGCTCATGGATGCGGGCGCCGAAGTACTGCACCACGATGCTGAAGATGGGCAACGGCGCGAAGGCGAAGAGCGTCAGCCTGGGACTGATACTCAACATGAAGATCAGCGCGCCGGCGGTGAACACGATGGTGTTGGCCGTGTACATGATGCCCGGACCGACCAACATGCGTACCGCATTCAGATCGTTGGTGGCGCGGGCCATGATGTCGCCGGTCCGGGTGCGCTGATAGAAGCTATAGGAAAGCCGCTCGAGATGGGCAAACAAGTCGTTGCGCAGATCGAATTCGATTTCGCGGGAGACCCCGATCAGGATCCAGCGGGTCAGGTATTGAAAGATTGCCTTTGCGCCGGCTACGGCCAACAGTTCCAGCGAATAGGTCAGCAGCTTGTGATGAGTGACGCCGCGATTCAGATCGTCGATTGCCCGGCGAATGATCAGAGGGAACAGAATCCAGACCCCGTTGTTACACAGCACGCACAAACCGCCGATGAGGAAGGTCGAGCGGTACTTGCGCAGATAGGGAAACAGCGGGCTTAGATTCTTGAACATGATTTTCAGCTGTCAGCCATCAGTTTTCAGCAGGAGAAATCGGTTAGATGATCCTGCGCTACACGTCGATTCCAGTCGCAGTGGGTAGACCAATGCTCATGACGTGCCAACCCGCCCGCCAAAGCCCAAAGGGGCAGGTGAAAACATCTGCCGTCCCCACGGGACTCGGAACCGTTCTGGCTTTACCCAGGACTCCGCCTGCGGCTCCGTCCTGGGCTAACTTCGCAGCCGCCCTTTCGGGCTCGATTTTCGGGAGCTATATCTCGTTCGCGAATCCACCTTCTCGTTTTCACTCAGCCTCTCTAACTCTGGCGCGAAATGCACCGCGGCTTCACTCAGGATGACAGTTCATGATCTGGCGAACAGCGAAAGGCGAACGGCAAACAGCAAATTGCCCGCTGACAACCAACAACCAAATCACTGACCACCGACAAAGCTGCTTCCTAGGTCGGCACGCGCAACAACAAGTATCCGCCTGCGAGTGCAAAGATAAAATCCGGAGCCCAGGCCGCCATGATTGCCGGAAGCTGATTGGCATCGCCCATGGCCTCGAATAATCCCGACGTAACCCAGTAGACGACTGCAATCGCCAGCGCGACCGCGACTCCGACCAGCGCGCCGCCGCGACGTCCCGAGGCCGCGAAGGGAATCGCCAGCACCGCCATGACCAGCGTGATCAGCGGGAAGGCTATCTTCTTCTGCAACTGCACTTTCAGCCTTACCGTGTCGAATCCGCTTTGCTGCAGGTCGTCGATATACTTGCGCAGTTCGTCGTAGTTCATCTCCGACGACTGCTTGACTTCCTTCTTGAAGTAACTGGGATCTTCATGCAGCTCGTTAAATGTAGCCACGTCAAAGGTCCGGTAATCCTGAATCGAGGCGCCATGCAGGGTTCGCACCCAGCCTTGTTCAAACACCCACTTTTGCAGACGGTTTTCCCAATGCGCATGTTCGGCATGGATGCGGCGCGTCAGCTGAAACGTGTTGGGATCGAACTCGAAGATGGAAATACCGCCGAAAGAGTTAAGGTCGGGATCGAAGACGCGGTAATAATAAATTTCGTTGTTCTGCCCGAAAATCCATTTGCGATCAGCCTGCAGATAGGTTTGCGGCGGTTTCCCTTTGATTTCGTTGCGTAGGATTTCCTGCTCGCGGTTGGTGTGCGGGATGTAAAGCTGATCGAAGGTAAACAGGCCGACCGCGAACAAGGCGCTCAATACGATGACTGGAAGGGTGGCGCGGTAGATGCTGAACCCCGAAGCTTTCATCGCGATCAGCTCGCTGGATTTTTCCATTAAGCCGAAGGTAATAAGCACGGCCAGCAGCACAGCCATCGGAGCCATCAGGTAGATGAGCGAAGGACTGAGGTTCCACAGATACTCGGCCAGCATCACCACCGGCACCTTGTTGCGCACGATGTCGGTAAGCAATTCAAAGAAGGTGAACACCAGCGCGAGTACCAGAAAGGTCGCCAGGATCAAGGTGAGATACAGCGCGAAATCCCGCAGAATCATGTCGTCGAGAATCAACGGGAAGCGGGCGCTGAAGCGGCGCCGGTGTTGCGACGATTCGGCTGAAACCTGGGAGCTGGCAAATTGCCGGCGGCGCGTACCCAAAGCCTGCAATTTCTGCAACAGCAATTTCCATCCCGCGGTCAGGTTGGCGATCTCGATGGGCATGCGATCCACGCGCCAGAGCAGGATCAGTCCGCAGACAAAGAAGAAGATGTTGCCCATCCAAGCGCCAAACCAGGGAGACATTTTTCCCTGGCGCGCCATCTGCACCCCAATCATGGAGAAGAAGTAATACACCACGACCAGCAGGATAGTGAGCACGAAGCCGGTGCTCTTGCCGCCTTTGCGCGCGGACAGGCCGAGCGGGATGCCCACCATCGCCAACACCAGGCAAGCCGTAGGCAGGGCAAAGCGGCGATGAAACTCGATCTCGTAATATCGCGCTTTGATGAGGTCGTAATTGTAGGTGCCGGGATCGGACAGCCTGACCTTGGTGGCATTCTGCCGCTCGCGGGCGGCATTGCTGAGCAGTTCATGCAGGGTTAATTCCGGCACCGGCAGAAGATCGTGCGGCCGCTCGTCATTGCCGGGCACCGCGATCGGCATATCCGTGTTGTCGAAGGTCGTGATGTTGTATTGATCTTTGGCGTTCGGTACCAGTTCCTGCTGGGTGCCGTCTTCCAGATGAAAGCGCAGGTTCTGAGGCGAGTCGCTGATCAGGGCGCCGCGTTCCGCCAGCGTCACCTTGGGAGAAGCCGGATCGCTGACATCAGCCAGAAATATGCCGCGCCACAGCGCCCTGCCGTTGGAGGGAATCGCGTCCTGTACATACAACACGATGTTCTTGAAGTCCTCGTAGAAGACCCGGGGTTGGACTTCGAAGGAAGCCTGCGACGACTTCAAATGATCTTGCAAACGATCGAGCGCGGTGGCCGACTTAGGCGCCACCACAATGCTGTTAAGCAGGCCCAGCATGAGCGCGCCAATGGCAAAGATGGAAATTGACCGGACAAACATCCCCACGCCCATGCCGCTGGCCCGGATGGCCGTGACTTCGCTGTCCGCCGCCATACGGCTGAGGCCAACCAGGATGCCTACCAGAACACCCATGGGCAAGGTGATGGTGAATGTCGCCGGCAGCGTGTACAGGAAGATTTCCGCCACGCTAGGCAAAGGCGCGCTGTTGCGGACCACCAACTCCAGCAGCCGTCCCAGGTCGCGCATGAAGATAATGAAGGTGAAGAGCGCCACGCCCAGCAGAGCGTGCGAGCTAACCTCCTTCAGGATGTAACGGGTAAGGATGCGCACAACACTCTAGTTTACCGGAAGAGTGTCAAGCACGGTGTGTTCTTCAGGCCTGCAAGGCAACAGCCACCAGAGCAATTTCTGTTTTCGGGGCCGAAGGTGTTGGGAGCCAACTCATAGCCTTCGAATCGGTCCGGGATACTGCGCGACTTTGGCATCGAGGGTAAGCAGAGTTACGCCTTCCACGGCAGCCTGGGCCACCAGCAGGCGGTCGAACGGATCCTTGTGAATTGGCGGCAAGCCATCCACCGCAACCACGTGGTCGCTGATAATCGGCAATTCGTGGTAGCCGTTGTCCAGCAATCCCCGGCGCAGCAGGCGCGCATCAGCTTGGAAGTCTTTTCGGCCCAGACCTCGCTTGCTGACAACCTCCCAGAGCGAGGCCGGGCTGAACAGCAGCTCATTGTCCGCGTCATTCAGCATTCGACGTACACTGCTGGAGAGCCGCGCCGGTTCGGCCGCTGCCCAGAGTAGAACATGCGTGTCGAGGAGAAATTTCATGCTTTGCCGGCGAACAGGCGTTCGATCTCGCTTTGGTTCATGCGGTCGAAGTCATCGGGCACGGTGAATTGCCCCGCCATGAAGCCGAGGCGACGAACCTGTGCAGCGGTGGGCGCTTTGAGCGGCATGACTTTGACGACGGGTTTGCCCGCCTTGGCAATGATGAAGGGCTCGCCTTTACTGGCGTCCGCAACGAGCTTGGAAAGCTGGGTCTTCGCCTGATGGATGTTGACTTTCTTCATGGCAAAATAAACTAAACTAACTTAGTCTAGTTTATGAGAGGCAACGTCTGGAAACAAGGATATTTTCATGTCGGCGCTTTTCCAGAAGGACCAGCCCGCCAGCACCGCGCCGAACATTGCACAACCAGTGGCTTGCGCAACCGTTTTCCTCATGCGACTTCATCCTCCAGCGGGCATCCAATGTGTTAGCCTTTTAATGGGTGAGGTGTATCTGGCCGGAGTGAATCTCCGCTCGCGGGACCTGCGCTCCTAACCACCGTCCCTCAAGGAATACAGCATTGTTTAACAAAGTTGTCGCCAAGGTATTCGGCACCAGCAACGAACGCGAGATCAAGCGCATTATGCCGCTGGTCGAGCAGATCAACGCCCTCGAGCCGGCCATCAAACCGCTGACTGACGATCAGCTGCGCGCCAAGACCGAAGAGTTTCGCCAGCGCATTCGCGAACGCGTCGACCCCATCGAAGATGCCGAAGAGAAGGACCGGGAGCTCAAAGCCGTACTCGACGAGATTCTGCCCGAGGCCTTCGCCGTAGTGCGGGAGGGCGGCTGGCGGGTGTTGCAGATGCGCCACTTCGACGTGCAAATGGTGGGCGGCGTCGTGCTGCACCAGGGCAAGATCGCCGAGATGAAGACCGGTGAAGGTAAAACTCTGGTGGCTACCTTGCCGGTATACCTCAATGCGCTTTCCGGCCGCGGGGTTCACGTGATCACGGTGAACGATTACCTGGCCAAGCGCGACTCGGAGTGGATGGGCAAGCTTTATACCTTCCTCGGCCTCAGCGTGGGCGTCATCGTGCATGATCTGGACGACGTCCAGCGCCGCGAAGCTTACGCTGCCGACGTCACTTACGGCACCAATAATGAGTTCGGCTTCGACTACCTGCGCGACAACATGAAGTTCGACTTGAACGATTGCGTGCAGCGCGGCCATAACTTCTCCATCGTCGACGAAGTGGATTCGATCCTGATCGACGAGGCGCGGACCCCGCTCATCATCAGTGGACAAAGCGAGGAATCGACCGACAAGTATTACAAGGTCAATCGCATCATCCCGCAACTGGAAATGGGCGAGGAGATCGAGAAGGGTCTGGGCGAGGATAAGGTCCTGACCGGCGACTTCGTGGTGGACGAAAAGCATCGCACCATCACGGTTACCGACACGGGATGGGAAAAGGTCGAGCGGCTGCTGGGCATCGGCAATATCGCCGATCCGGAGAACTGGGACCTGAAGCACCACGTGGAGACGGGCATTAAGGCGCACGCACTTTACCGGCGCGATGTCGAGTACGTGGTGAAAGACGGCGAAGTCCTCATCGTCGACGAGTTCACCGGGCGCCTGATGCCGGGACGCCGCTGGTCCGATGGCCTGCACCAGGCCGTGGAAGCGAAAGAGAACGTAAAGATCGAGCGCGAGAATCAGACCCTCGCCACGGTTACCTTCCAGAATTATTTCCGCATGTACAAGAAGCTGGCCGGCATGACCGGTACGGCCGAAACCGAAGCGGCCGAGTTCGACAATATTTACAAGCTCGAAGTCGTGGTGATTCCGACCAACAAGCCGCTGCTGCGCATCGAGAACTCCGATGTGGTGTATCGCACCGAGAAGGAGAAATACTTCGCTGCGGCGGATGAGATCCAGCGGCTGGCCGAAACGGGACAGCCGGTGTTGGTGGGTACGACCTCGGTCGAAAAGTCCGAACGCCTCTCCGAGCTGCTCAAGAAGAAGGGCATCAAGCACGTCGTCCTGAACGCGAAGTATCACGAGAAGGAAGCTGAGATCGTGGCCCAGGCCGGCCGCAAGGGCGCGATCACCATTGCCACGAACATGGCCGGTCGCGGTACCGATATTCTGCTGGGCGGTAATGCCGAGTTCATGGCCAAGCAGGAATGCCTGAAAAAAGGCTTGGCGCAGCAATTGAAAGTGGTTGCCGGTGAAGTGTCGGCCAAGCCGGACGATCCGACGGTCTCCTATTTCTACTACGGCGGCAACGAATATAAGGTCGACACCGCCAAGTGGAACGAAACCTTTCAGCGCTTCAAGCAGTTCACCGACGCCGAACACGACGAGGTGATTGGGCTGGGCGGTCTGTTTATCTTTGGCACCGAACGTCACGAGGCGCGCCGCATTGACAATCAGCTGCGAGGCCGCGCCGGCCGCCAGGGCGATCCCGGCGCCTCGCGTTTCTATCTGTCGCTGGAAGACGACCTGATGCGCATCTTCGCCAAGGAGTGGATCTCCAACCTTCTCCAGCGGCTGGGCATGGACGAGGGCGTGCCCATCGAATCGAAGATGATCACCAAGCGGATCGAGGGCTCCCAGAAAGCGGTGGAGGCACAGAACTTCGAGGCCCGCAAACATCTGCTCGAGTACGACGATGTGATGAACAAGCAGCGCCAGGCGGTTTACGGGCTACGCCGGCAACTGCTGGAGGGACTCGACCAGAAGGCACTGATCCTCGAAGATTACGTCCGCGATATTCTGGGCGGCCTGCTCGACAAGTACGCCGGCAAAGATACCCGGGCCGAAGACTGGGACATCAAGAGCCTCAAGAACCAGGTCTTCACCCGCTTTGGCGTAGACATCGCGGCCGAAGGGGTCGAGGCGGAGAATCTCAATCGCCAGGAACTGGGCGACGCGATTTTCGAAAAGCTGAAAGAGCGCTACGACGCCAAAGAGGCGCTGATCGGTCCCGATGCCATGCGCCATCACGAGCGCATCATCATGCTGAGCGTGCTCGACCAGCAGTGGAAAGACCACTTGCTGTCGATGGACCACTTGCGCGAAGGCATCGGGCTGCGCGGCTATGGCCAGCACGATCCGCTGGTGGAGTACAAGCGCGAGTCGTTCGACATGTTCGAAGCCATGATGGAACGCTTCGAGGAAGAAACCGTTCGCTACCTGTATCTCATGCAGGTGATCGAGCGCCGGGACGACGGGGCGGCGCTTTACAGCAGCGGCGGACCGACGGACGGCGGGACCGGTGGGCAGGGTGTGCCGGTGCCGGCAGCCGGCGGCAACGGGCAGTCTCCGCGGCGGTCGACGCGGGCGGTGACTTCCATGGACGACATGGAAGAAGCCTTCCAGCGCCGCAAGCGTCGCGAGCTGGAGCAGGCGCGCATGGCCGGCTCAGGCGAAGCCGGTACGGTGCAGCAGGTGGTTCGCGGAGACAAGGTGGGCCGCAACGATCCTTGTCCCTGCGGCAGCGGCAAGAAGTACAAAAAGTGCTGCGGAGCGTAGAAAGCCCGCTCTTCGCTGTTCGCTCCTCGCTTATTCACCCGGTTTGGAGTGCGGACCTTCAGGTCCGCGTTAAGGCTCCTTTTCAACGTCCGGAGGCGGCTTCCGCTGGCCGCTGAAAAACTCGGCGAAAGGCAGTTTTGAAGGGGCGCAGCTTCAGCTGCGCGGTTGCAGGTCCCTTACATTTTGTCCTCCCGAGGCGGCTTCAGCCGTCGAGAGATCTGCTTCACGTACTCGTGCAGCGGCATTCCGAAGAAATCCACGGTTTTTCCGGAGCGGCGATAGCCATGCTTTTCGTAGAATCGCATCGCCCGCAGCAGGGGCTCGGTGGTGTCGAGGGTGATGCGGGAGCAAGTTTGCCTCGTCAATCTAACTTCGGCAAAGCGCAAGAGCTTTTCGGCCACACCTCGCCCTTGCCATTTCGGCTGCACGGCCATGCCGCGCAGGTGACCTTCTGCTCCGGCTGACATCGCGCAAGCTATCGTGCCAATAACTTGTTCATCCGTCACTACCGCGACCAGGACCTGCATCGACTCAAGTCGTTGCGCGATCGTTTCCGCCGTGAGTACGGTGTCGAGGTAAGCGCCCGGAGTATAGCTGGCGCGATAAGGTTCAAAAGCTACAGCAAGGCAATTCAGAATTGCTGGCGCATCGGCCGCGGTTGCTCGGCGAATTACGATTCTGTGGTCTGACATCATCGCATAACTTGTGAGATGGCGATATTGTGACAGTTATCGCTAACATCTGGCCTAGGCTGCGCCATCCTGAACGCTTGGCGGCGCTGGCGATGAAAAGACAAAACGAAAGCACAAGAGCAGAGGGATAGGTTGTACACTTGCCTCCTATCTTGGGCCAAAATTCAAATCCGAGGTAAGGATATGAAAATAACAGCCAACTGTCTTTTGGTGCTACTCGTTGTGATTGGTTCGACAGCTACCGCACAACAACCGTGCAGCGGGCCACACACAAAGGCGGTTATCGATTGGCCGCAGTTTCGCTCCGACCTTTGCCACACCGGGTTTAACCCCTATGAGTTTGTTTTGGGCCCCGCCACGGTTGGGAATCTCGTTCTAGATTGGACTTACAGTGCGGGGCCGGGAATCGCGTATTCTTCGCCGGCGGTGGCCAACGGAGTGGTGTACGTCGGCTCCGTGGAACCTGACGGTAGTCTATATGCCATTAATGCCAACACCGGAACACTGCGGTGGAGGTACACGACGGGGGATGACTTCATTTCATCGCCGGCGGTGGCGAACGGAGTGGTGTACGTCGGCTGCGACGACCATAACTTGTACGCCTTGAACGCAAGCACCGGAACCCTGCTGTGGAACCACACGATGGGGTATTACGTCGAGTCTTCGCCAACGGTGGCGAACGGTGTGGTGTACGTCGGGTCCAACGAGGGTAACCTGTGGGCCTTGAACGCAAGCACCGGAGCATTGTTGTGGAGGTACGGGACAGGGCTTATTTTTCTTTCATCGCCGGCGGTGGCGAACGGCGTAGTGTACGTCGGGTCCGACAACCATAACTTGTACGCATTGAACGCAAGCACTGGAGCGCTGCTGTGGAAGTACATGACCGGGGGGGACGTCGATTCATCGCCGGCGCTGGCGAACGGCGTGGTGTACGTCGGGTCCAACGACAATAACTTGTACGCGTTGAACGCAAGCACTGGAGCACTGCTGTGGAAGTACATGACCGGGGGGGTCGTCGATTCTTCGCCAGCAGTGGCGGACGGCGTTGTATACGTCGGGTCCGACGACAGTAACCTATACGCCTTGAACGCAAGCACCGGAACACTGCTGTGGGGGTACACGACGGGAAGTGCCGTCGAGTCTTCGCCGGCGGTGGCGAACGGCGTGGTGTACGTCGGCTCCGGCGACGGTAACCTGTACGCCTTGAACGCAAGCACCGGAGCACTCCTTTGGCAGTACGAGACAGGATTATTCTCACGCGTCCAGTCTTCACCGGCAGTGGCCAACGGTGTGGTGTACGCCGGGTCCGAGAACGGGAACGTGGACGCTTTCCGTCTGCCGCCCCAATGAGGCCGAGCGCACGGGTTAACACAATCCAGAGTCATTGGGTTCACCGCAAAGAGCTTGGCGGCCCGATGGCGAAATCAGGCCTTAGCACTAAGTATCCTGACTGCGGTTCGTGGCGACTGCCCCAAGCAAAAAGCCCAACCTGGTGGCTGGGCTTTTTCTATTAAGGCAAGAAAGGTTTACTGGATCCGGGTGACGTTTCCCGCCTGAGGTCCCTTTTGACCTTCGACAATCTCGAATTCCACTTGATCGCCTTCCTGCAGACTCTTGTAACCCTCGGTGCTGATCGCGCTGTAATGCACGAACACATCCGCGCTGCCATCCTCACGGCCGATAAAGCCAAAGCCTTTTGCGTTATTGAACCACTTCACGGTTCCTTTCATTCTCACGTTCGTTCTTCCTCCGGGCAAAGCCCAACAGCACCCCCACCCCCGAGGGCGCCGGTCTTAATTTGAGTCAATCAGGTTGAGCCCAGAAGCCAAAGTCTGGAAATGGCGATAGCCAGCGCGAACCATTGGCACGGTGGTCGGAGCCTGCTTGAACTACTTACCTTCAAGTCTGCTCCCGGTAAGTGGTGTTGTCAACAGAGTATATAGCTGATAGCCGCATTTTGGTTGGGTTTTTCGATAGCCTTTGTCATCAAGCGTGCCTCAACCACTCGGCCAGCCATAGCACCCCGGCGATGGTCTTGCCATCGCGTATCTTGCCGGATAAAACCATTTCGACCACCCGGGTGAGAGGGACGAGGTGGTACTCGATACGCTCGTCAGCTTCGGGTTGAGCTTTGCCGGCGGTCAGTCCGCGGGCCAGATAAATGGTCATGGTTTCCTCGACGAATCCGGGACTGGCGTAGAAGGACAACGCGCGCTTCCACTCCCGGGCGCGATATCCGGTTTCCTCCAACAACTCCCGCTTGCCCCCGGCCAAAGGGGTTTCGCCGGGATCGATCCGGCCGGCCGGCAGCTCCCAGAGATAGTCCTGCGCGGCATAGCGGTATTGGCGCTCCAGCAGAACCTGCGGCTCCAGCATGGACTCATCGACTGCCAGGATGACCACCGATCCGGAATGGCGAACCACGTCGCGCTGGGCCGTGACCCCATTCGGCTCCCGAACCCGGTCGGAGGTCACGCGGAAGACCGGCCCCTGGTAGACGACTTTGGAGGAGAGGACCTTGAGTCCCGACGGCTTCTTGCTGGCTGGAGACGGTTTGGCGGACGTCGATTGGCGGGTAGCACGCTTGCTGGTTGGCATGACAATCAATATAAGGCAGAGCGGGCCGCGATTCCTATGGCGCGAATCTGCTATTCTGCCCGCCGTGCCCCAACCGAAGCGTTCCAGCGATCGACCAACAATCAGTATTGTCGGGCCGGGTAATCTCGGTAGCGCGCTGGCCGAGACTTTGGCCTCCGCCGGATATGATGTGCGATTCATCGCTGTGCGGAAGAAGAGTTCCGCTACGCAGGCTACCAAAGCTCTGGCGCGGCGGGTAAAGGCGCGGCTGGTGGAATTGGGCAAGCATCCGCTCGACACCGACGTTGTCTGGATCACCGTTCCTGACGACGCCATCGCCGGGGTGGCCCGAAACCTGGCGCGATCCCAGGAATGGAAAGGGAAGATCGCGCTGCATTCCAGCGGAGCCCTCACCAGCGATGAACTTGCGCCTTTGCGGGAAATGGGCGCGCGCGTGGCGTCGGCGCATCCCATGATGACTTTCGTGCGCGGAGCGGCGCCGCAGACGGCTGGGGTAGCCTTCGCACTGGAAGGCGACGCGGCCGCTATAGCGGTTGCCAGGTCGATTGTCGAGCAACTCGGCGGAGAGGCGTTCTCCATCAGGAAGCAGAACAAAGTGCTGTATCACGTCTTTGGCAGCTTTGCCTCGCCGCTGGTCATTGCGCTGATGGCGTCGCTGGAGGAGGTAGCCTTGGCTGCGGGTATTCGCCGCCGGGACATCAAGCCGATCATGGTGCCGCTGCTGTGGCAGACGCTGCATAACTATCTGAAGCGCGATGCCGCCTCGGCCTTCAGCGGGCCGCTGGTGCGCGGCGATGTGGCCACGGTGCGCAAACATCTGGCCGAGCTGAAGAAGCTGCCGCAGGCGAGGGAAGTTTATGTGGCTCTGGCCAGGGCGGCGATGAAGAATTTGCCAGTGAAGAATCACGCAGCTCTAGAAGGAGAATTGAAGCGCTAACTACAACTTTTCTCAACAACGAAAGGTTGGCACAGCGTCGTCGATCCCAGTCCACGTCAGATGGTCTAGAGGTTTCTGTTGCACTCGGAGAGCTTACCACCCGCTGAACAGATGCCCCATCTTCTCTTTTTTGGTGCGCAGGTAAGCTTCGGAGTATTCGTAGGGTTCGACCTCGGCGGAGACGCGCTCCACCACCTTAATTCCGGCCTTCTCCAGGGCAGCGACCTTGTCGGGATTGTTGGAGATGAGGCGGACTTCCTTGACCCCTAACTGACGCAGCATCTCGGCAGGAAGCTTGTACTCGCGATAGTCATTGTCGTAGCCGAGTTCATTGTTGGCCTCGACCGTGTCCAGACCTTTGTCCTGCAGTTCGTAGGCCTGCAGCTTGGCCATCAGCCCGATGCCGCGGCCCTCCTGCTGCTCATAGACCAGGATGCCGGCGCCGGCTTCGGTGATCATCGACAGCGCCAGCTCCAGTTGCTGCCGGCAGTCGCAGCGCATGGAGTGAAAGACGTCGCCGGTAAGGCATTGCGAATGGATGCGTACCAGCGGAGGCGCCGAATGAACGTCGCCCATAACCAGAGCCACAGCGGCTTCTTTGACGCCCTGGTTCTTCGCTAGCCCGTTAGCTCCAGCCGATGAGCCGTTCGTCGGGGCTTGCGGCTCGGCTTCAAAGCCGTAGATCCGAAACTGTCCCCAGCGGGTGGGGAAGTTGGCCTCGGCTACCTTTCTGACTTTGGAATCGGTCACGGTTCGATTATAAGCTGCGGCGAGGTTTGGCGACGTTCAGCCGTCACAACCGACACGGCTGCGCGACACAGACAGGCTATTGCGCAAGAAAACGGGCGGCCGTTGCCAGCCGCCCAGGTTCGTAAGCTCAAAGCTGAGGATTAGCGTCCGTGTCCGCCGCCGGAATGGCCGCCTCCGCCACTGCTATGTGAGCTGCCACCGCCGCCGTGATAACCGCCGCCGCTGCCGCCGGAGTAGTGTGGGGCGGAGTAGTGGGGCGCCGAATTCGAGCCAGAACTGCGCCCTGAATATGCCGGGCTGGCGCCGTAGCTCCGAGCAGAGTAGGCCGGCGCGGAGCTATAGCTGCGGCCAGAGCCGTAGCCCGAATACGAACTGCGGTTTGACCCGTAGCTGGGATAGGAACTGCGGCCCGAGCCGCTGTAGCTCGAACTGGGATACGAACTGCGGCTGCCGCCATACGAGTTGCCGAAGGACGGCCGACCCGCTCCGTACGCCGAGGACGCAGTGTAGGTCGGAGCCGCGTGATACGAGTATCCCGAGGGAGGCCGCGGCACCGACATCGCACTGTTATGTCCGCTGGAGGAACTGCTGCCGTGCGATCCCTGCGGAGCGGACTGGTGCGCGGGACTCGAGTACCGCGGCGTTTCCGTCGAACGGCTAGGCGGAGTCGTCTGCGACGAGCGCGGCGCGGAGCTGTTCGTCCCGTAGCGCTGGCTATTGTTCACACCAGCGCCATTGTTTTGTCCCGTGGCCGTCGTCGGGCGACCGTAGCTGCTGTTGGCGTTCGGGCGGGCAAAGTTGTCATTGCTCGCCGGGGGCCGGGGAACATTGTGGGTGGCAGATCCGGCAGCGGCCGAGGAGTTCACGCCGTGGTTGGAGGTAGCCATCCCACCCGCCGAAGGCGGACGCGGAACGTAGTGTCCTGCGCCAGCCGGATTCGCCGGAGCAGTGGCGTGGGCGATTTCGTTGTTGCCACTGGCCGACGAATGGGCAGCATTTTGCGCTGCTCCAACATTGCCGGAGGTTCCACGCGATGCTTCCGTATTGAATCCGTGGTTTGCGGCCGGAGCACTGTTGGCGTGCGCCACCGCAGTCTCGTTGCTGCCAAATCTGGCCGGTCCGGCAGGAGGCCGTGCGTTGGTAACCACACTGCGGCCCGCCGTCGAGGCCGGAACCCCACTGGTGCGCGGCGTTTGTCCGCCCAGGACGGACGACCGGGTCGGGTTGATGTTAGCCGCACTCAGGGGCTGTGCTTTGCCAAGTGCGGAGGCGGGTACAGCTCCTCCTACTTTGTTGACAGCCGCTCCTGAGGTGAAAGCCGCTCGGGACGCTGAAGTCACACCGTTTCTCATAACCGCGTCGGTATTACGGATGCTGCCAAAATTGTTGTGGTAGTAGTTGTTCGTAACGTTGTTGATGTTGTTGATACGCGTATTCGTAAGGTTGACATTGCGTAGGTACGCATTGCTGACGTAACCGCCGCCGCGATACCAACCACCGCGTCCCCATCCACAATAGCGGGGATAGAACGGCTGGCCCCAGCCTAGCGGATACCAACCGAAGCCTACGCCGATACCGAAGCCCCAGCCTCCGCCCCAGCCAACGCCAAAGCCTACGCCGAAACCGCCGCCGCCGATCCAACCGACCAGCGCGGGCGCATAGTAGGGATTCCAATAGCCGCCATACGGACCGGGCGCCCAGCCCCAGCCTCCGCCGTAATAGACCCAGCGGCCATAATGGAAGGGAGCGAATCCCCAGGGCTGATCGTCAACCCAGGTCCATCCCCAGGGGGCAATCCACACCCAGTGTCCGAAGCGATATGGCGCCCAACCCACGGGCACGGAATTCGGCACCCACACCGCGCCGTAGGTAGGCGCCTGTTCCCAGTGACCATAAGCGTCCAGATCCTGATAGCCAATCACGCCGGGCGAAACATAGCGCGCGGACAGCGAATCGTCGAGCCGCTTGTCGCGCACCTGGGCCCAGTCTTCAAAGCCGTCGCGCGCGGGCGCGGAGTAGGCCGTGTGCTGCAGGGAATTGTCGGCGCGGAAGCGCACCTGCATGCCGGAGTTCACGCGAACTGCCGGCCCTTTGCCGGTTGCCTCGCCGTAACCGTTACGCACCGTGATCCAGCTCTCATCCTGATTGGGATACACGTCGAAGCGGTACACGCCCGTCTTCATCACCGTGAAGGCAAAGTTGGGAGTATCGACTTCGTAGATCTCGCCTTTTTCCAGATGGCGAACCGTCAGGCTCAAGGTGCCCTGATCCAGTTCCATCTGTACCGTACCGTCGCTGACATTGGTCAACGTCAGGCTGGTTTCCGAATTCATGCGGATGAAACCGTCGCCGACGTTCAATTCGGCGCGGGAATCCTTGTCGGTCCAAACCCGGTCAGCCGTGGTGAGCGGCCGATTCATGCTGGCGGCGATCCAGTCGTTCACTCCGCCCGGTTGCATTGAAACCTGGCCCGACATGTACTGCACGCGGGCTACGCGGCCGGGAGGGTCCTGCTGCTGCGGTGCGCCCTGTCCGGGATCGCCTTGTTGCCCGGGGTCAGCTTGTTGTTGTACGGGAATATTGGCCGGTCCCGGCAGTTGAGCCGTGTCCTGATCTTGCGCCAGGACGCTTCCAGCCAGCAGGGTAACGAACAGCAGCGCTGCGAAAACGCATTCCAACCGCCGCCGTGATCTCATTTTCAATCTCCTGTCGCCTCTCAGACCCTACCACGTATCGTGCCCTTCGAGGCGAACTTCCTTACAGCGCAGCACGCGATTTACCATCTCGGCTGCCATACCTATAAACCCTGGACCTGCAAATCTGTTTCGCGCTTACTTTTTATATAGATGCAGGTCAAATCTACACGGAAAGCTGAAGCGAAACTTAACGCCGGTGCCCCTTGGTGGGCGCGAGGATAGCTCTTTCTGGGCAGCGAAATCCGGGTTGTTTTTGCTGTCCAATAGGGCAACAAAAACTTGGATCATGTGGGACCTTAAGTGGTTGCGCATCCGTATCTGTCTATCGCAGCCGGGCGGCAGGATATAATCCTGGGCCGCATTCATCTCCGATTCGAAAGGCGTTCTGATGCTTAGACGCTACCAGTGTCGTTTTGCTCTCCTCTGCACTACCGTCCTTCTGGCGATTTTTGCCGTCGGCCAGGCTGCGAACATTCCCGCTCCGCCGCCCACGCCAAAACATCCGGTCACCGACACCTATCAGGGAGTGAAGGTGATCGACGATTACCGCTGGCTGGAGGATTGGAACGATCCCGCGGTCAAGCAATGGAGCGCGGCGGAGAACGCCCGCACTCGCGAATATCTGGATCACTTGCCGGAGCGGGCGGCCATCAAACAGCAACTGGAACACATGATCACGGCCACCTCGGGCCAGTACTTCGAGGTGAGAGAGCGCGGCGGAGTTTTGTTTGCGATGAAGGCACAGCCGCCCAAGCAGCAGGCCTTCCTGGTGACGTTGCCTTCTCCCGACAGGCCCGGCGGGGAGAAGGCGGTGGTCGATCCGAACGCGATGCCGAACGGCGGCTCCGTTGCTATTGATTTCTATGTGCCTTCCCTGGATGGCAAGCTGGTCGCGGTTTCGCTTTCCGAAGGCGGCTCGGAAGATGGCACGGCTCATGTCTTCGAAGTCGCCAGCGGAAAAGAATTGCCGGATCGCGTCCCGCGGGTGAACTTCGCCACCGGCGGCGGCAGCATTGACTGGAACAAGGATGGAAGCGGCTTCTACTACACCCGCTATCCGCAGGGCAACGAGCGTCCGGCCGACGACGCCAACTTTTATCAGCAAGTTTATTTTCACAAGCTGGGCACCGACAGCAAGCAGGACACATACGTCATTGGCAAGGATTTTCCTCGCATTGCCGAAGTTCAGCTGCACGCCAGCGATGACGGACAGTGGCTGCTGGCGACTGTAGCCAACGGCGACGGCGGTCAGTTCGCCGACTACCTGATGAACTCCTCCGGTCACTGGACGCAGATAACCCGCTTTGACGATGGAATCGTTTCCGTCAAACTAGGCACCGACGGTGACGCCGCGCTGTACCTGCTCTCGCGCAAAGACGCACCTCGCGGCCAGGTGTTGCGGTTGCCGCTGACGGATTTGACGCTGGCCAAGGCCCAGCTCATCATTCCCCAAAGCTCGGGAGTCGGTGCGGACGACACCTCTCGCGCCTCCATCAACGCAATTGTGCCCACCGTCACCCGACTGTATGTGCGCGACATGGTGGGCGGACCCTCGCGGGTCCGCATCTTCGATCATCAGGGCCATGAAGTCGGCACGCTGCCCGCGCCGGCCATATCCGCAGTAAGCGAAATCGCCCACACCGAAGGCGACAATTTGTTGTACGAGGTTTCCACTTATCTTGAGCCCTCTGCCTGGTACAGCTACCAATCATCGAATCGACAGGCGGAACGCACCGCCATGTCCGCAACCTCGCCCATCAAGTTCGACGATGCCGAGGTGGTGCGGGCATTCGCTGTCTCCAAGGACGGGACGCGGGTTCCGATCAATATCATCCGGCGCAAGAATGCCCGCCTCGATGGCAAGAATCCCACCCTGCTGGAAGGCTACGGCGGCTACAACATCAGCATGACGCCGGGCTTCGTGGGAGTGTTCGGGCGGGTGTGGCTGGACCAGGGCGGGATCTACGCTATCGCAAACTTACGCGGCGGAGGTGAGTACGGGGAAGAATGGCATCGGGCGGGAAATCTCACCCACAAACAAAACGTGTTTGACGATTTCATTGCCTGCGCCGAATACCTCATTCAGCACAACTACAGCTCTCCGGCACACCTGGCCATCCTGGGAGGCAGCAATGGCGGCCTGCTGATGGGCGCCGTCCTCACCCAACGGCCCGATCTGTTCCGCGCGGTAGTTTCGTTTGTCGGCATTTACGACATGCTGCGCGTGGAACTCGATCCCAACGGCGCTTTCAATACCACCGAGTTCGGGACGGTGAAAGATCCGGAGCAGTTCAAAGCTCTGTTCGCCTACTCGCCTTATCATCATGTGGAAGATGGCGCCAGCTATCCGGCAGTGCTGTTTCTAACCGGCGAAAATGATCATCGGGTGAATCCCATGAATTCGCGCAAGATGACGGCGCGGCTGCAGGCGGCCAATGGTTCGGCCCATCCGATCCTGCTGCGCACTTCGTCGAATGCCGGACACGGGATCGGCACCGGACTGAACGAGGAGATCGAGCAGGAAGCCGATGTATTCTCCTTCCTGTTGGATCAGCTGGGCGTGAAATACGTTCCACCGCCGGCAAAATGAGAAGAGCGGCGGCGATAGAGCGACGTTGGGTAATGCGGACCCTACGCTTTCGTTGTTTGTTAGGAACCTGCTGATCCGGTTTCGCTGAGATAAACGAAACTTTTCCCTAGCATAAGAATTTCCGATACCGAATCCCGGGCCGGCAGGTCCGCTGCAATGATCTACTGACGTAAGCCGGGTTTGATTCCTGTTGCCCGCACGGAGCCTGCGATGGATCTGGCCAGCCGCCCACCTACCTGGAAAATTCTGCTGGCCTTCGGCATCGTGTACTTCGTCTGGGGTTCCACCTTTCTCGCCATCCGCATTGGCGTGCGAGAAGTTCCTCCGTTTCTGCTGGCCGGTATGCGCTTTCTTCTTGCCGGAGGCGCCCTATATCTCTGGATGCGGGCCAAGGGCACCCGTTCGCCGACGCGCCGGGAATGGTTATCCGCGACGCTGCTGGCGGTACTGATTTTCGTGCTCGACTATGGTCTGCTTTTCTGGGCAGAGCGGCGCGTGCCCTCGGGCGTTGCCGCCGTCATGCTGGCAACCATTCCCCTGTTCATGACGCTCTCGGAGATTTTGATTCTCGGAACACAGAAGCTTACCGTCCGCCTTGCCGTGGCTCTATTGGTGGGCATGGGCGGCGTAGCCGTTCTGGTGAACCCCTCGCTGAGTCTGGGTGAGGCACCTATCGATCGCGCCGGCGCTGTCGCTTTGATCGTGGCGGCAATCAGTTGGTCGGTGGCTTCCGCACTTACCCGCAAGCTGCCGCTGCCCGCTTCCAAGGCCATGAGTTCGGGAACGCAGATGCTCTGTGGAGGCGTATTGCTGACGTTGACCGCAGGCGCGCTGGGCGAGTTCCGTGGATTCCATCCGCAAGCGGTTTCGCGCGGAGCATGGATAGCGCTCGCATACCTGACCATTGCGGGATCGATTATCGCCTTCACCGCCTACGTCTGGCTCATCCATCACGAGTCTCCGACTAAAGTAGGTACTTATGCGTACGTGAATCCTGTTGTTGCCGTGGCGCTGGGGTATTTTCTTGGCGGCGAAACGGTGGGCCCGCGAACGCTACTGGGGATGTTACTGGTGCTAGTCAGTGTGGTCGTGATCACGACCACACCGAAGCGAAAAGTGGTACACAAGTTGGCCGAGGAAACGTCTTAGCAAGAACTTCTCGGAATTAATACCTTAGCTCAGGCAGCTTGTTGACGTGGAACCGCAGATCCCTCACCGGCTGAAGCCGGTAAGGGATGACAAGAATAAAGGAGCTGCTACGGTGTAGCTAAAGCTACGCCCCTTCAAAACCGCCTCTAAAGCAATTTCATAGTGGCTGTATCCGCTTGGAAAAGGCACGCCTTCACAGGCTGCTGAAAAAGTCGAAGTGAGCAGTCTGTCGCCGGCTGAAGCCGGCTCCGGATATCTAAAATAAAGGGCTTAAACGCGAACCTGAAGGTTCGCTCTACCCGTTCATCACGACCGCGGGAGTTTTTCCGCAGCCTGTTCAGGCGTGCCGAAAAAGCTGGGTGCAAGACATCGGTTTAGCCGCTTAGGGAAGTCCCTCAGGGCCTAAAGGCCGAGCTCGTGCAGCCCCGATCGGCGCGGCTGAAGCCGCGCCCTTTCAAGGCGGCTACAGCAACCTCGAAAGTGCTTTAGCCGACTTTTTCAGCAAACTGCTAGTACTTCCAACTACTCGTATCAGCTCCTGCGGGCGCGGTCTGCAGCATACGCCCCACGGCCTTGCTGATAACGCGCTGATTCAAAGTCAACCCAGCCTCTGCCGCTGGCAAGTCGTCCTTACCGGTATAGCAATGCGGACGGCCCGGACCGTAGTCGAAGTCGCCCGCATAGTAGGGATAGTTGGTGGTCTCCAGGAAATCCTGCATCAAGTGAACAGCATTGTTCAGATAGTAGGAGTCCATGTCGCCGACCGCGAAGTGCAGCTTGCCTACCAGGTTCGGGCCGAGAGTCTTCCAATCGCGCTGCAGGATGTAGCGCAGATCGTAGTGTTCCTTCCAATAATTCGCCACATCATGATCGATGACACCCGTCAGTGGATTCCAGATCGGCTTAGGATAACCATCGGCTCCGGGCGGGCTGAACACCGCCTGCCAAATGTCGAACTGCTCGGTCGAGCGACCATGGGTTCCGATAACAAGTTCGTAACGATTCATCCGGTCCATCGTAGTCACCAGAGCGCCATCGGTCTTGCGCTCGCCCGGACGCGGAACCTTGCCCCAGTTGCTCTTAATCCACAGAGCATTGTCGTCGTCGTATAGATTGACCGTCTGGAAGGCGCGAAAGTCTACCGGATCGGGGCACAAAATAAATGCGTCATTAAAGAATGTCGGGTAGAAGATCTGCATGGCCGCAGCTTCCCACCCTCCGGTCGAACCGCCATAGGTGGCGCGCGCCCAGCCTTGCCCGATGCCACGAAACTGTTTTTCGACCTCGGGAATGACCTCTTGCGTGATGGCATCGCCGTAAGGTCCCAGATTGGCGGAATTCACTGCGTAAGAATCATCGAAGTAAGGGTTGGCATGCTGGATTTGCAACAGCAACACGTGCGGCAGGCGTCCCGAGGTCCAATCCTGGTAGAACTTGTATGCATAGGTAGCCCGCAAACGCTCGCGGCCAGTCATTTGCGCGGTGGGAGGTGTATCCCGCCAATCAACTACCGCGCGAAAGTCATGCGAGTAGTGACTCTGATAGACAAAGAGTGGGTAATGCGCGGCGGGATGTTCGTCGAACCCTTCGGGCAATAGAACAATAGCTCCGATGTAAACCGGGGTTCCCCAAAACTTGGTTAGCAACTCGCTCTTGATCTTGAGATGCTTGACGTACTTTGTGTCCTTAGGTTCGTCGACGGGAGGAATTTTCTCGGTAAGTGAGAGCTTGATCGTGCCACCCTGTGCGGGATCAACGTGAACCTTTACCGGCTTGCTATAGAGATTGCCCGGCTTACGATTCCACTGCTGGCCTTCGCCGCGATCGGGAGCCAGCTTTACGGTGTAGCCATTGGCCAGATGATAGGTCTCATATACGTTGAGTAGCCCCTGGACGTAGTAGTCGCCGGCGGGAATGGCAGCCAGGTTCTCGGCGGGGTAGCCCACCGCTGCTGCGTCCACAATCGCCGGCTTCCCCGGTGTCAACCCATCGACATCCACGCCAAAGAATTGCTGAGTTTCGGGACTGTAGTTAATTTGAAAGCGCGGCTCAGCTTTGTCGTTGGTGGATAGTAAGACGTAAACCCGCCCGTCGATCGGCTTGGGGTTCGGCTCTGGTGGAAGTGAAACTTCAAAGCGTAGCTTGGTCATGCCATGATTTGCCGGAGTTTGCGCGCCCGCCGGCGAAGCAAACAGGAATGCAGCGATGGCAAGGCAAAAGGTTCGTAGCAGAGAGTGGTGCATTGAGCCTGGTCCTCCCGGGTTAAGAGCCAAACATCAAATGAGCGATGGTATTACAATTTCGTCAATTCAGCTGGAGCCGAACTAAAAACCAGGAAACGGCATTCCGCTGGTTGAACTTCTTTTGGGCTGCCGTCGTCCTGGGCTCAGTTGTTCGTTGCAGAATTTGTGCAACAGTCATTTCATCTGCTTTTGATCGGGCATTTACCCTGGCAGCTTCTGAAACCCGTACCTTTCTGTTCGGAGGAAGGTATGACCCTGCATCTTACGCCTAAGAAGTGGCGCGCTACCGCTATAGCCAGTGCGCTTGCGCTGCTGAGTTCTACCCTGCCCATGAGTGCCGAGACGGCTCCGTCGGCCCAGCACTCCGCGACCCAAACGCCTATTCAGCACGTGATCGTTATCATTGGTGAGAACCGCACCTTCGATCACATCTTCGCGACCTATCAACCGGCGCAAGGCCAGACAGTCAACAATTTGCTGTCGGAAGGTATCGTCCGCGCCGATGGTACTCCCGGACCGAACTATGCTATCGCCAACCAGTTCTCGGCGGTGGATACCAACAGTGAGGGTTACCAGATCAGCCCCGGTGGCAAGACGCTCTACGGCAATCTGCCGACGCCGCTGGTGGGAGGGCCCACGGTGCCCTACTTCCGGAACCTGGCTCAGGCGCTGCAGGCTGAAAACGGATTGTCGCTCGCCTATTACCAGTACCTGTTGACGGGTGGCACGGGTTTGCAGGGTGGTCAGCCCGATATCCGCATCCGCAACGTGTTCAACCTGCCCCCGGGACCGTTTCAACTCACCAACCCGGTGTCTCATCCCTACGATGCCTACGACAATAGTCCGGTACATCGCTTCTATCAGATGTGGCAGCAAATGGATTGCAATGCCGGTTACATCACGCTGGCCAATCCCAGCGGTTGCAGCGCCGATACCTTTCCCTGGGTTGAAGTGACGATAGGAGCAGGCAACAATGGACTGCCGCAGCCTCACGGTTTCAACAATGCGACCACGGGTGAAGGCGCAACCTCCATGTCGTTCTACAACGTTCAACAAGGCGACGCGCCGTATCTGAAGTATCTGGCAGACAACTATGCCATGAGCGACAACTACCATCAGGCCGTGATGGGCGGCACCGGCGCCAACCACATCATGATGGGAACCGGCGACGCCATGTGGTTCAGCGACGGCAATGGACACCCCATGCAGCCTCCGCATAACCAAGTGGTTGGGCAAGGCTCCTTGAACCAGGGCATCGTGGATGAGATTGAGAATCCCAACGCCCAACCTAATACCAATAACTGGTTTAGCGAGGACGGTTATGGCGGCGGTTCCTATGGCTCTCCGTCCTACGGCGGCGGCTCTTACAGTAACTGCTCCGATTCCGACGCTCCCGGCGTCTTCCCGGTACAAAACTACCTTGCCTCTCTGCCTTATGAGGTCGATCCCAAGTGCGCCGCCGGGCACTGGTACATCCTGAACAACTACAACCCCGGCTACTTTGGCGACGGTACCAACGCTTACACCGACAATAACAATGCCAATACCGTATTTACCATTCCGCCGTCTACGGTGCGGAACATTGGCGATGAGTTGCTGCAGTACAACATCTCCTGGAAGTACTATGGCGACCAATGGAACCGTTACGTGCAGGACAAGTATTTCCAGAATCCGCTGGATGCCTATTGCAACATCTGTAATTTCTTCCAGTATTCCACTTCGATCATGACCAACGCCGCGGTTCGCACCGCGCACCTGAAGGACACCACTGACCTTTATGCCGATATCGCCAGCGGCAACCTGCCAGCGGTGTCGTACGTGAAGCCCAGCGGATTCGTTGACGGGCATCCAGCTTCCTCGAAGCTGGACCTGTTCGAGGGATTCGCCAAGAAGATTGTGGACGCAGTGCAGGCTAATCCTTCGCTGTGGCAGAGTACGGCCATCTTCATCACCTTCGACGAGGGCGGCGGCTACTATGACTCCGGATACGTTGAGCCGGTCGACTACTTCGGTGACGGCACTCGCATCCCCATGATCCTGGTTTCGCCCTATACTTCGGCGGGCCACATCTCGCACCAGTACAACGATCACGTCTCGATTCTGAAGTTCATCGAGTACAACTGGCAGCTGCCTCCGATCACCGACCGCAGCCGCGATAACCTGCCTAACCCGATTCCCAGCGTGACCAATCCGTATGCTCCGTCGAATGCTCCGGCGATCGGCGACCTGACGGACTTGTTCAGCTTTGGAGGGAATAAACGGTAAGAGTTGCGGCTGCGGCATCGTTACCGGTGCCCTGCCGCAAATAGGGATGGACTCGGTCGCCAACCAGCCTCAGGGTCCATCCAGGGTTCACCAGCGCCGATCGCCAACGCGGTCGGCGTTTTCGTTCGGGAGAAATAAAAGAGCTCGGCTGATGCCACTAATCAAAATCGGTTAAAGTAATTAGCCGGTGGGGAGGTGATGGATGACGATCGAGCCTGGACACGTCGGTTCCGGAGGCGAGGGCTTGCCGGCGTTGCCGGTTGATTCCTGGAAAGATACTTTGGCGACGCTGCACATGTGGACGCAGATTGTCGGCAAGACGCGTTTGGAGCTAACCCCGCTGGTGAATCACTGGTGGAATGTGCCGCTCTACCTCACCACGAGCGGACTGACAACCTCTCCCATGCCGTATGGCGACCGCACTGTGGAAGTGAGCTTCGACTTCATCGAGCACACGCTGCTGCTCGACGATTGCGAGGGAGAGCATCGCAGGCTCGCTCTGCGGCCACAGACCGTTGCCGAGTTTTACCAATCCTATATGGCGGCTCTGTCGGATCTGGGATTTCCGGTGAAGATCTGGACCACCCCGTGCGAGATTCCCGATCCCATTCCGTTCGAGAAAGACACCACGCATGCCTCCTACGACGCGGAATCGGCCCGCACGTTCTGGCACATCATGACGTGGGTTGATAGCGTATTTAAGGAATTCAGGGCGCCATTCCTGGGCAAAGTGAGCCCAGTGCATTTTTTCTGGGGAAGCTTCGATCTGGCCGTCACTCGCTTTTCCGGCAGACGTGCGCCGGAGCGGCCGGGAGCGGATCCGGTCACCCGCGAGGCCTACTCGCATGAGGTCAGCAGTGCGGGATTCTGGCCGGGCGGCGGAGATATCAAGGGCCCGGCATTTTATTCCTATGCCGCGCCCGAGCCCCCCGGGTATGCGGAACAACCGGTGCATCCCCAGAGCGCTTTCTACCATCCCCAAATGAAAGAGTTTCTTGTGATGTACGACGATGTTCGCACCGCCGATTCTCCCAAGCAGGCGCTGCTGAAGTTCTTGCAGAGCACCTACGAAGCTGCCGCCAATCTGGCCCAGTGGGATCGGAAAAATCTGGAGCGCTGACGGAAGGAAGGTTCACATGGCTGAGAAGTGTACTCATCTTAAGTCGATCAAGTTCACTAACACCGATGTCCGCGTGTGCCCGGAGTGCGTCGAGTTAGGCGATACCTGGGTCCATCTGCGGCTGTGCCTGGAATGCGGTCACGTCGGTTGTTGTGACTCGTCCAAGAACAAGCATGCCACCAAGCACTTCCATAGAGCGAAGCATCCGTTGATTCGCTCCATCGAGCCAGGAGAGGCCTGGATGTGGTGCTATGTCGATGAGTTTTCGCCCGGCGATGTATCTGGATAGATAGCCCGGTAGAGTAATCAGTGGCCGCATTACTCTGACTAAGTTTCCGCCGCGGCATGAACAGTCATGAGTGACAAAACCGATTGTGCCCGCGGATATTGTGGTGTAGTTTGCCGCTATGACCCGCGCCACAGGCTGCACTCTAGCCGCAGGTGTCGCCATCCTGCTGTGCTCAATGGCCACCACGTTGCCGGCTGCCGAGAAAAAATCATCCGACGTCATGAGTTCTCTGCAAAGGGATCAAGCCTTGCAGATGTTGAGTGATGTCCACGATAAGGTTTACAAAGAGTATTACGACCCTACCTTTCACGGCGTGGACTTCGAATCTCGATACCGAGAAGCTGTCCAGAAAATTCACAAGGCAGAAACGGTCAGCGATGCCTTGGGGATCATCGCCTGGATGCTGGACGGACTGAACGACTCCCACACCTTTTTTCTGCCGCCTCCGCGGCCTTATCTGGTCGAAGAAGGATGGGAAACATCCTTCATCGGGGAGAACTGTTTTGTCACTACGGTGAAACAAGGCTCGGATGCTGTCGCAAAGGGACTGAAGCCGGGAGATCAGGTGGTGGCGATCGAAGGCTTCCGTCCCACCCGCGCAAACTGGTGGAAGCTCAACTATGCCTTTCATACCTTGTCTCCGCGCGCGGGGATGAAGTTGGTGGTAGTAAGTCCGGGAGGGCTGCCGCGAGAACTCACTGTTATGTCGCAGGTACATAAGCTTCCCAAGACCTATGACTTCAGTAACGGTTTCGACATGTGGAACGTGATCCGGCAATCGCAAAATGAAGAAGAACGCAATCGCCCCCGTACCATCGAGCAGGGAGACGTATTGATTTGGAAACTGCCGCGTTTCCTGTTGACGGATGAACAGATCGACGCATTTCTTCACAAAGCCAATGGTCACAAAGCCGTAGTGATCGACCTGCGCGGCAATCCCGGAGGAGCTGAGGAGAATCTAGCGCGGCTGTTGGGCGGTGTTTTCGATCGCGACGTGAAGATTGGTGATCGAACCGAAAGAAAGAGCGCCAAGCCTTTTGTAGCCAAGTCCCGCGGAGGGCATGCTTTTTCGGGCAAGCTGGTGGTGCTGGTGGACAGTGGTTCAGCCTCGGCAGCTGAGTTGTTTGCCCGAGTCGTGCAATTGGAGAAGCGTGGAACCGTAGTGGGGGATCAATCCGCCGGAGCCGTCATGGAAGCTCGAACCTTTCCGTTTTCGCAAGGCGCTCTTCTCGGCTCCGACCTGCCCTATGGGGTCGAGGTTACGGTGGCCGATCTCAAGATGACCGACGGCAACAGTCTTGAACACCATGGCGTCGTGCCTGATGAAATGCTGCTGCCCAGTCCGGAGGAGTTGGCGGCGGGCGCCGATCCTCAGCTGGCGCGGGCATTGCAGCTTGTGGGCATTCCCGTATCATCCGCCGCCGCCGGGCAGCTTTTCCCAGTTTCCTGGCGCTGATGCGCACTGCGCCTCAATGGGAACGAAGCGGGCCCGTCCAGCTGGGAAAGACACCACCAAGCGCTTTGCAGTTCTCTCTACGTTCCCACCACCACTCCACCATCCACAGACAGCACGGCGCCGGTGATAAAAGCGGCGCCGTCAGAAGCCAGCCAGCAATAGGCGTCGGCGATTTCTTCCGGCTTGCCCAGCCGTCCCAGAGGCGTGTGCGAAACCATGACATCCAGAATCTTCTCGGGCATCTGCTTGACCATTTCCGTGCCGATGTAGCCCGGGGCTACGGCGTTTACGCGTATCTGGTGGCGTCCCAGTTCGCGCGCCCAGGTCTTAGTCATGCCGATGACGGCGGCCTTCGTGGCGATATAGTTGGTCTGGCCGAAGTTGCCGTAGAGTCCGACGACCGACGAGGCGTTCAGCACAACTCCGCCTCCACCGGCAATCATGTGTGGCACGACCGCGCGGGTGCAGACGAAGACGCCCTTGAGGTTGACATTGATTACGGCGTCGAACTGCTCATCGCTCATGCTGGAAACTACGGCGCCATCCTTCACCTTCACCAGCAGGCCATCGCGCAGGATGCCGGCGTTGTTCACCAGCACGTCGACGCGCTTCCAGCCGTCGATAACTTCGTCCACCGCAGCCTTTACTGAGGCTGCGTCCGTCACGTTCACCTTGCGGAACAGTGCCTCGGCGGCGCCGGCATCTTTCAGTTCCTGCAGCAAGGCTTCGGCAGCACTGTCATTGACATCCCAGGCGGCGACGCGCGCACCTTCCTGAGCGAAGCGCAATGCGGTAGCGCGGCCGATACCGCTGGCTCCGCCAGTGACGATGACGGCTTTGTTACGTAGACCCGACTCTCTCATGAAACCCTCCAAATGATCGCGATCTTGTAGCTTACAGCGCGCCAACAGATTAATGCATCCGGCCGGCTAGCCGCACACCGCGATCTTCTTCGATCGCAGCGCGGGTCGTGTCTCAGTTTTGAAATCAGCGATATACTTTCGTTCGTTGGGGGCTGACCGGAGCCGTATGGCAGACGTAAGGATGGGGTACCGTGAAAACAGTGCATCTCCGCTCAGCCCCCACGTTTAACATGCCCTCTTCTTGTGAGGGCCGTGCTTTGCTTGAACCGTAGCGGCGTCCGACAGCGTGGCGATCTCTTCGAGTGACCAGACGTGATCTGAAACGCCAACTAAGCGAGTGAGACCCTGCGGCAATGCCACGCCATGTTTTATCCTGATCCTTATGCCCGCACTCGTCGAATGTGTACCCAACTTTTCTGAAGGGCGCGACCAGGCCAAAGTCGACGCCATTATCGAAGCCATGAAAATGGATGGTGTCTATCTGCTCGACCGGGAGATGGACGCCGACCATAACCGCTGCGTGATCACCCTGGTGGGCGATCCGGTCAACGTGGCCGAGGCCGCTATTCGCGGTGTTGGCAAGGCCGCCGAACTCATCGACCTCACCAAGCACACCGGAGCCCATCCCCGGCTGGGCGCTGCTGACGTCATTCCGTTCATCCCCATCGAAGGCGTGAGTTTGGAAGACTGCGTAGCCATCGCCCGGCGCGTGGGGGAAGAGATCTGGAAGCGGTGGAAGGTCCCGGTCTACTTGTACGAGGCCGCCGCCCAGACGCCGGAGCGCCAGAATCTGGAGAACGTGCGCCGCGGGCAGTTCGAAGGCATTCGCGAAGAGGTGAAGACGAACCCGACGCGCAAGCCAGACTTCGGCGAAGCTGCGCTGCATCCCACGGCAGGTGCGACCATCGTGGGCGCGCGCAAGTTTCTGGTCGCGTACAACGTCTATCTCAACACGCCGGAGGTCGAGATTGCGAAGAAGATTGGCAAAGCTGTGCGCTTCTCGAATGGCGGCCTGCGTTATGTGAAAGGGATGGGCGTGGGTGTGCGCGGGCTGGCCCAGGTTTCCATGAACCTGACCGATACCGATCAGACGCCGATCGCTCGGGTCTACGAGTACGTTAAGCGCGAGGCCGCGCGCTACGGAGTGATGCCGCTGTCGAGCGAGATTGTCGGTCTGATTCCGAAGAAGGCGCTGGAAGACGCGGCCGAGTGGTTTTTGCAGATCGAGAATTTCGATTCATCGCTGATTCTGGAGAACCGGCTGGTTGCGGTGATGACCGGCAAGATGGCGGTGGGCGGAATTCGCGCCGGAGTCGAGCCTTTTGTCGAGCAACTGGCGGCGCCGACGGCGGCGCCCGGAGGAGGCAGTGCATCGGCGGCAACCGCAGCGATGGCAGCGGCGTTGGGCAGCATGGTCGCCGGCATGTCGCGGGGCAAGAAAGCCTATGTGCAATATGAGCGCGAGCTGAGTGATGCGCTGGCGCGGCTGGCCGAGTTGCGCGAGCAGTTCAAAGCGGCGATCGACGCCGATGCCGAGTCGTTCAACGAAGTGATGGCAGCTTTCAAGAAGGCGAAGGAACATCCTGAAGCGCAGGCCGAGGTCGAGGCCGCGACCAAGAAGGCGACACTGATCCCACTGGTGGTGGCCGAGCGCGCCAGGGAAGTGCGGCAGATTATCGAGTCGCTGCGGCCGATGACGAATCCGCGGATGGCCTCCGATCTGACGCGTAGGAGTATCACTGGCGCGGGCTGCCGCCGACGGCGCACTGGCGAATGTGGAGATTAACCTGAATGACATTAAGGATGAGGCGTTCTTAGCCGATGTGAAGCAGAGGGTAACGGCGGTGCGGAGTTAGCAAGAACTAGTGACGCCGCAGATCTGCTGCGACAGAATTATGTCGAAGTCGTGCCGGCTCATCTTTACGGAACAATGGCGTCTAAACCGTACCCGGCGTTTCTGGCGGCTAGTCGGATGCAACAAAGAGCTAGAATCGGGCATCTTTGCTGGCATTGTTGAGTAGAATGGTGACTATGAAGCAGTTCCTTACCTGCCTTTTCCTGGGCGGCGCACTATGCCTGCCGGTTTTCGCCGCGCCCTTGAGCAGTAGCGCTCGCGCCGTAGTTCCTTCCGCGGTGCAACAGATCATCTCGGTCGACTACCCGTCGCTGCGCAACTCGCAGTCGGCCTTGGCTCTGCGCGACCGCATCCTGCCCGACAGTATTAAGCAATTTGAGACCGCGCTTAAGGGCGCCGGTATCGATCCGGATAAGGACGTGGAGCAGCTTACTTTTGTCAGCTATCGCGGGGCGAAAGGAACATTGTACGGAATCGGCCTTGCGCAAGGGCCGTTCAAGCAGAAGGAATTTCTGCAGAAGATGCGGGCGAAGAAGATCAAGCCGGAAAAGTATCTGCTGTCGTACCTCTACCCGATGGGCTCGGGAATGCAGATGGTCTTTCTCGATCCGGGGACTATTTTATTTGGCGAGAATGCGGCCCTTAAAGGCGCGATCGATGTGCGTGACAATGGCGCCGAATCCGTACAGACGAACAACACCATCAACGATTTGATCACCAGCGTGCAGGATTCGCCGGTGTGGAGCGTGCTGGATCAGAAAGGTACGCAGTATATGATGCGGTCGGCCTTGGGACAGGCGGCGTCTCTGGCTGATTATGATGTGATCAAGAAGCGCCTGCTGGCCTCCGATTACGTGATGGATTTTACCAACGGCGTGACCTTTGACCTGACCGTGAAGACCTCGGATTCGGTTACCGCTGGTACTTTGTCAGGACTGCTGAAGGCAGGCGTCCTGTACCGCAAGATGAGCGGTACGCCCACGGAGAAACTGGCCCTGGAGAACACTACGGTGGATAGCTCCAACGATCTTCTCCAGATGCATTTCAAGGCCGACGATCAGCGCTTTGAAGCTCTGCTGAAGTCGGACTTGTTCGCCGCGGTGGCGAAATAGGGCGACGCTGGATATGAAGTCATTCCGTTGAAGGGGACCGCCTTTAAGTCCGTCCCAAAAACGCCGGAGCCTACGGGACTACCCCAGCCAATATCTGGTCCGCTTCAGTCGAACAGCTTCCGTTATCATGCCTGAATGCACAGCTTCTTTGCCCGGCGTACATCGTGGGATCTCGCCACGAATCGCTACACACAGGAGCTCGAGGCTTATCGCCTGGCGGGCAGGGAAGTGCTCGACCTCACGGCTTCCAACCCAACCACCATCGGATTGCGCTATCGCGAGGAGGACTTGCTGCGGCTCGCTCTCCTGCCCCGAGGCGTTGAGTTACGACCCGCAGCCGAAGGGGTTGCTTACGGCTCGCGAGGCGGTTGCCGGCTATTACGCCGAACGCGGAAGTTCGGTCTCTCCTGACGACCTGATTCTTACGACCAGCACGAGTGAAGCGTACTCCTTTGTCTTTCGCTTGTTGTGCGATCCGGGAGATGCGGTGCTGGTTCCCACCCCGAGCTATCCGCTGTTCGACTTCCTCGCGGAAATCCAGGATGTAAAGCTTTTTCCTTACGAGTTGATTTATGACCACGGATGGCAGATGGATTTTCCTTCGCTCCAGGCTGCAATCGAAAAGGCGAACACGTCCGGAAGCAAATGCCGTGCCGTGCTGGTTGTCCACCCCAATAATCCCACCGGTTCTTATGTGAAGCGGTCCGAGGCGATCGACCTCAACCGGATTTGCGCCGCCAACAATCTGGCGATCATCGCGGACGAAGTTTTTCTCGACTACTCGTTGGCCGAAGCAATGCCACTCACCTTCGCCGCGAACCGTGATGCACTCACGTTCACGCTGAGCGGGTTGTCGAAGATTTCCGGGTTGCCGCAGATGAAGGTGGCCTGGGTCGCCCTCAGCGGGCCGGAACCTCTGAAGGCCGAGGCCTTGGCCAAGCTGGAGGTTATTGCCGACACGTATCTCTCGATGAATGCGCCGGTACAGTGGGCGATACCCACCATGCTGGAAGAACGGCGCAGCATCCAGGCACAGTTGTCCCGGCGCATCAGGGAAAACCTGATAGAACTCGACGCCCAACTATCGTCCCAGAAATTTTGCCGCCGGCTCGACGTAGAGGGCGGCTGGTATGCCGTGCTGCGGGTTCCGGTGACCGGATCCGACGAGGAACTGGCCATCGCGCTGCTGCAGGCGACGGGAGTGCTAGTGCAACCGGGGCATTTCTATGACTTTGCGGCAGACGGTCACCTGGTAGTCAGCCTGATTACGCCGCGGCACGTGTTTCAGACAGGGATGGCCAGGATTTTAAAACATATTGCAACCGCTGGCAGCTGAGGCTCGTCCACATTGCTATGGGCTTTCTGGTGTGAGTCGAAATGCCTTCCCTGGGGTTTATTCATTCGTAGGCGAAAGTCCGGGTTAGAAATGTCCATCCAAATTGCAACGACGGGACGGTATAATTAAAAGCCTGTGCTCAAGTACTCCATCGTCGTACCGTTTCACAACGAAGAAGAAAACGTCACCGAACTCTATGATCGACTGAAAGTTGTCATGGAAGCGGCCGGCGAGCCGTTCGAACTGGTCTTCGTTGAGGACGGCAGCCACGACAACACATTCTGGATGTTGCAGCAGATCGCAGCCGTCGACCGCCGGGTCGTAGTGGTCAAGCTGCGCCGCAATTTCGGACAGACCTCGGCACTGGCGGCTGGTTTCGATCATGCCGAGGGCGAGTACGTCATTGCCATGGACGGCGACTTGCAGCACGATCCCCACGACATTCCCATGTTCCTGCAGAAGCTGCGGGAGGGGTATGACATCGTCAGCGGCTGGCGCAAACAGCGCATCGACAACTTCGTTCTGCGGCGGATTCCGTCGAAGGTCGCCAATTGGCTGATGGCCAAGCTGAGCGGAGTGGAGCTGCACGATTTTGGTACGACGTTCAAAGCCTATCGCCGCGAAGTAGTGCAGGAAGTCCCGCTGTATGGCGAGTTGCACCGCTTTATTCCGGCGCTGGCATCGGCTTACGGCGCGACGATTTGCGAAATTCCGATCCGCAACGTGAACCGCGAGCGCGGCGAATCGCACTATGGCATCTCGCGTACCTTCCGCGTCTTCTTCGACCTGATCACGATTCGATTTCTGCTGAAATACATGTCGCGGCCGTTGCACTTCTTCGGTAGCGTGGGCGCGCTGGGCGCGATGAGTGGCTCGCTGATCGCGATGTGGATGATTGTGGAGAAGTTTGTCCGCGGCAAGAACGTGATGGACGAGCATGGACCGCTGCTGGTGTTTGCCGCCGTGCTGATCGTGGCCGGCGTGCAGTTGATTGCGCTGGGACTGCTGGGCGAGCTGCAGGTCCGGCACTTCCACGAGCCGTCGAAGCGGGCGCCCTATACCGTCGATCGGGTGCTGCGTTCCTCCCACAGCCAGGGCGCGCTGGCCGACTGAAGAAAGTGGTTAGTGCCTAATGGATCGTGGATAGAGACCACACGCAAGATTCACGCGAACAGCCATACCTTTCGAATCAGCAATCCTTCACTCATCCCACTCGCGGATATTTGTACATCGCTGCTGCGACCTTCTTCTGGGGGCTGGCCGCCGCCATGGGTCGAGCCATGTTCACTGGAAGATTCACCGGTGGAACCCATGTTTTAGCCCCGATCGATCCTCTGGTTCTGGCCCAAAGCCGTAGCACCATCGCACTGCTTATCCTGGCGCCGATTCTCGCGCTGAAGAAGCGATCGGCACTGCGGGTGCGGCGGAGCCACCTGCTGCAATTCTTCCTGCTGGGAATTCTAGGGCTGGCGGCTTCGAACTACTTCTATTATTTCGCGATCGAGAAGACGACCGTCGCGACGGCCATTGTGCTGCAGTATGTGGCGCCGGTGTGGGTGCTGCTTTACATGCTGGTCCGGAGATTGCAGCGGGCGACGCCGCTGCGCATCAGCGGAGTCGTTCTGGCGGTGATCGGCTGTGCCTTGGCCGTGGGCGAGGTGGCCGCGCAACGCGGCTTTCCGTGGCTAACGCTTTCCGGAGCGCGCTTCAACACCATCGGAGTGATCGCGGCGGAGTTGGCGGCGATTTCGTTCGCGTTCTACAACGTTTACGGACAGCACCTGGTACAGATCTACGAGCGCTGGACGGTGCTGGTGTATTCGCTGTTGGGCGCAAGTGTCTTCTGGCAGCTATTGAATCCGCCTTGGAAGATCGTCGCTCAGCATTACAGTGGCGGCCAGTGGTTGTTCATGCTGGTGTTCTCTATCGCGTCGATGCTTATCCCGTTCTCCCTGTACTTCGCTGGATTACAGCATCTCGATCCCACGCGTGCCATCGTGACCGCCTGTCTGGAGCCGGTGTGGGCGATTCTGCTGACAGCCATCACTCTGGGAGAGTTGGTCTCACCAATCCAGGTGATGGGCATCGCGGTGGTTCTGGCGGCGACCATCCTGGTGCAGCGGCCGGATCGCAAGACGCCCGCCGAACCGAGAATCGCAGTCGAGCCGATTGAGTGATTTCGATTGTCCTCAACGAATCCCTAGCAGAACTGCGAGATATTGACGAACCTTGTTGACCAGTGCGGGATCAGCTTGAGAGTGAAAAGTCGCTTTGCGGCCCGCCCAATCCATGCTCTTCAATTGGTCGACCAGAACGGCGCCTTCGACCTTGCCGACGGTAACCGGTAGCGCGAAAGGGTAAGGCTTCCGCTTACTGGTCAGCGGACAAACGATTGCCAACCCGCTGGCCCGGTTGTATCGCTGATCGGTGAGCACCAAGGCCGGCCGGCGCTTGGCTTGCTCGCGACCGATTTGGGGATCGAAATGCATCATCACGATCTCTCCAGCGTCGGGGACGTACGGAGTCACCATTCAACGATTTCCTTCCCCACTTCCTCGCCGGTGGAGATCTCCGAATAGCGGTTCTCCGGAGTAATCTGCGCCACCAACTGAGCCAGTGTTGGCGTCTTGCTAGCGCGCCGCAGTTCCAGGCGGCCCTCGGCGGCCGCTTCAATCTCGAGAAAGTCGCCTTCCTTCAACCTGGCCTGCTCGATCACCGGCTTGGGAATTCGGACAGCAAGACTGTTTCCCCATTTGACCATCTGTGTCTTCATGACGCGGTGCCTCACTGAGGATACATAGTATACCAGATGTATCTACAACGTATATACGTATGGTCGATCTGGTGGAAGCGCTGAGGGCGGAATAGGGAGGTTCCGGTATTCGCTCCGCGTCAGGAGGAAGGCAAGAGCTGAAATCCGGCCTCGCTTAATTTTCTGCTCAACGAGGATTGCCAACTGGGATCGTCGATGGCGTCAAACACCACGCCTGCGAGATCAGAGGGAGGCTCAAAGTTGGGATAGACCTTGTCGGGCTGAGCGGATATGACGAAGACGTTCTCCCATCCTAGGTATCCGTAGAAAAACCCGAGTTCGAGAATCACGTTTTGGCGCGCTCGGAACTGAAGCGCGTTCACCCCAACGCCATCGGCTCCATATTGAATTCTGGAAGCGCCCAGATCATCCGCGGTCAGCAATACAATGGCAAATCGCACATCCTTCGAGAACTGAAGAAATTTCTGAAAGAGAGATTGAGACGGCCCGGTAATTTTGGAGAGCACGATGGCCTTCACTCCAAGGCCGGCGAGGTAGGCCTGCACTTCCTCCAATCGCTTGCTATCGTGGCCGTGAACCAGGAACACAGAATCGGGAGGTTTTGTGGTTGCGCTTGAGGCCGGCCTCACCCCTCGTACGCTGTCCGCAATGATCGCAGCAGCGATTGGAACGGCCTCCGGCGATACCGGGGAACGCCCCGCATGGGATTCTAGATAGTCTTTCGTGATGTCTGCGATAGCCCGGGCTGCGTGGCCAATGTCCTCCGGGTTACTGGCATTCAGAGCCTGATAACGTCTCAGCGCGAACGGCAGGGAAGCACTGGGTTCGAGAATGATCGGGAAAACCATCCGGTCGGATAGCTCCGACGTAAAGAGGTTTATCTCCCGCGCCGCAAAAGATTCTTCCGGCATCGAGGCCGAGACGAATGCCAGCAGGCCGATGGAGTCGCGAAGCGCGCTCGCAATCTGGGCTTCCCATCGTTCGCCGGGAGTCAGTTTGTCATTCTGTACCCATACATCCACGTCTAGCATCCGCTTCCGTAGTTCGTCGCGGAGAGCCTTCACGACAGGTGCGACAGCCGCGCTGTCCCGGTGCACGAACGAAGCGAACAGGTAATTCTTGCCGTCCGGCATTGCCGAGTAGCCTCCCCGTGCAGCGATTGGCTTGAATGGAAGTTTCTGACAAGAGCGTAGCACAGGGCCGGACCGGATCAGCGGCCTGCCGATTAGCCTTTTCAGGTGGAAGTTTCTAGGTTCACCGCCGAGTAGCGGTCGGCGCGCGTTGATGCGATTCGGCTTCGGCGTAGAGCGCGTCGATTTCTTTCTTGTAGCGGTCGACCAGGTTGCGGCGGCGCAGCTTCATGCTGGGAGTCAGGGTGCCATCGGCGATGCTGAGTTCGTCAGAAACAACCAGTACTCGCTTTAGCTTCTCGAATTGCGCCAGGTTTTGATTCATCTCTTCCACGATTCCCTGATACAGCGATTGCACCTGGTGCGACTTCACCAGTTCCTTGCGGGTTGAGAACTTCACCCCATGATGGCGCGCCCATTCTTCCAAGTCAGGAAAACTGGGGATGATGAGCACGGCAGGGAAGCGCCGCCGGTCGCCCAGAAGCGCGGCTTCGCTGATGAACTGGTTCACCTTGAGCGAATTCTCGATCGGCTGCGGAGCAATGAATTTGCCGCCTGATGTTTTGATCAGATCCTTCTTGCGGTCGGTGATTGAGAGATAACCATCTTCATCCAGGGTCGCGATGTCGCCCGTCTTGAACCAGTCCTCTTCAAACACGGCGGCCGATTCCTCCGGCATTTTCCAGTAGCCCGTGAAGATGGATGGGCCGCGAACCAGCAGCTCGCCGTCCTCGGCGATGCGAACCTCGATATTCGGCAGCGGCTTGCCTACCGTGCCCAGACGATGGTTAATCGGGTTATTGACAGCGATCACGGGAGAGGTCTCCGTCAGGCCGTAGCCTTCGTGAATGCGGATTCCGATGTCGGCATACCAGGTGGCAATCTCGCGTCCCAGAGGCGCGCCACCGGAGACGAAAATACGAGCTCGGCCTCCCAGACCGTGGCGGACTTTGGAGAACACCAGGGCGTTGGCCAGCTTCCAGGAGATGGATTTTGGAGTTTCGCCGCGCAGGACAGTTTCACGATTGGCGGCGCCGACCGACAGAGCCCATTTGATCAGCGAGTGCTTCAAGCCGTGAGATGCGTACTGCACCTTGTTGTAAATTTTCTCGTAAACCCGAGGCACGGCCACGATGATGGTGGGGTGAACTTCCAGCATGGTGCGTGGCAAGTCGTCGATGTTGGGGCAGTAGGCCAGCGGTACGCCGATGTTGAACAGCGCATAGTCCAGGTGCCGGGCGGTCACATGCGACAACGGCAGGAAAGACACGCAGAGGTCGTCCTTGTCCAACTCGTACATGTCGAGCGAGACATTCAGGTTGGACGCGAGGTTGCCATGGGTGAGCATGACGCCCTTGGGCGTGCCGGTCGTACCCGAGGTGTAGATCAGAGTGGCCAGATCGTCGGGCTCGGCCAGCCGGCCGAGCGCTTCCAACTCGAGATCGTTATCCAAAGGTGCGTCGCGCAAGAACGATTGCATGGGTACGGCCGCGGTCAACTCCGGCGCATCGTCCATGATGACGACATACTCGATGCTGGTCTGTTGCCGGATAGCGGCGATCTTCTCGTATTGCTGACGGGTGGAGACGAATGCCACGCGCGCTTCTGAATTCTGCGCCACAAACAGACACTGCTCGCTGGTCTGGGTGGCATAGATGGGGACATCCACCGCGCCCAGCAACAGCGTAGCGAAATCAGCGACGGCCCACTCCGGCCGGTTCTCGCTCAGGATGATGACGCGGTCGCCTTTCTTGATACCCCAGGACTGCAACTGTCGCGCCGTGGCGTAGACCCAACTCCTTAGCTGCAGGGCAGAGATGGGTCGCCAGGTATCGCCTTCGCGAGTCAGCATGAGGCGATCGCTATTGCGCTCGACCAGGATGAAGAAAACGTCGTTGAGGGTTCTAAGTTTCATGGCTACCGACTAGCGAGTTGGGAATTTGAGGCCCGGTCTGCAGCAAACTCGACAAAGGATTCAATCCTGAATCCCAGGTAGCGGTTTGGTCAGAATCCTGAGCTTGTTGTTTCAGTTTACCGTCGCGTAAGGCTGTGGGCTGTGACCTTTGCGCGGACAATCCATCTTTCCCCAAATTGATTGTTCCCGAAACGGGATAGCCCCATTGCATTGCTGCGTGTTCGCCAGCGCGGAGGCGAACGTTCCATAGTGGAAGGGACGCAAAGTCTCCACGCAGCGAGAGAAATGCTGGAACGGTTTTTCAGAGTGATGCAAAAAGCGCCCGCTCTAACTGGCGGCTAAGAAAGAACTCTCAGATGTGGAAAAAGAAGCCGGAGCGGCCAACCCCGGCTTCACGGCGATTCAATTTCTCAGCGAACCGCGAGGTTCGCACTTACGCTAGCGGACACGCCGGATGATCGCACTGGCAAGCGATCTCGACCTCTTTCGATCCGGCATCGCGGCAAAAATCGCTGCAATATTTCTGCCCTGCCGGAACCGTGCACAGGCACGGCTCATGAGCACAACTTTTTTCTCCAGACTCTGCCATCGTAGTCTCCTTTGTACGAAACGCTCAGGGCAAAATTGTGCCCGCGTCCGGGTAGGAAAGTCAAACCCGGGGCGAGGATTGGTGATTGCGGAATGTGCGGGGCAGTTCTTAATTGTCTGTCCTAAGCCGCCGCGCCCGGTCGAGAGCGATTCGCTTGCGTGTCAGAGAAAAGGTGTTGCGCTGAACTTCAGTCGCGGACGAGGCAGGACGGAGGAGGGGAGGGTATGGGCTGATGAATTTATGGAACGGCAGGTGCTTAGAATTATTGTTTCGTGAAGAGCAAACGGGAAGAGAAGGTTTTGTCGCCGGCGGTCGCTCCTCGCGGGGGAACCGCAGGTCCCTCCGCTCCGCTTCGCTCCGGTCGGGATGACAAATCAGGAAAAGCGCAGAGTCAAAACCAATAAGGACAAAAGCGAAAAGCGAGTCCCTTCGCTAGCTGCCGATTGTCACCAGTTGCTTATCCTTGGCGGCATAGTGCGAGTCAACGTAGTCGTCGACGATCTTGATGAACTCGGCCACGATGTGATCGCCCTTCAGGGTCAGCATCAGGCGGCCATCCACATAAACGGGGGCTTTCGGCTCCTCGAAGGTTCCGGGTAGTGAGATGCCGATATTGGAGTGCTTCGACTCACCGGGGCCGTTGACGACGCAACCCATCACCGCAACTTTCATCTCTTCCACACCGGAATAGCGCGTCTTCCAGATCGGCATCTGGTCGCGCAGATAGCCCTGAATCTGCTCCGCCATCTCCTGAAAGAAGGTGCTGGTGGTGCGCCCGCAGCCGGGACATGCGGTGACTTGCGGGGTGAAGCTGCGGATGCCCATGGACTGCAGAATCTGCTGCGCGACCGTGACCTCTTCGGTGCGATCGCCGTTGGGAGCGGGCGTGAGCGAGACGCGAATGGTGTCGCCAATGCCTTCCTGCAGGACGACGCCCAGCGCTGCCGTGCTGCTGACGATGCCTTTGGCGCCCATGCCGGCCTCGGTCAGGCCAAGATGAAGCGGATACTGGCAGCGGCTGGCCAGCTCGCGATAGACGTCGATCAAGTCCTGCACGCCGCTGACTTTCGCGCTCAGGATGATCTGCTCCGGCCTCATGCCGTAGCTGACGGCCAGTTCGGCCGAGCGCAGCGCGCTTTGCACCATGGCTTCCATGGTCACGTCGCGTGCGTCTTTCGGCTCGTCGAGCTTCGAGTTGGCGTCCATCAACCGGGTCAGCAGCGACTGGTCCAGCGAGCCCCAGTTGACGCCAATGCGCACCGGCTTGTCGTTCTCGATGGCCACTTCGATCATGGCGCGGAAATTGTTGTCGTCCTTCTTGCCGATGGAGACGTTGCCAGGGTTGATGCGGTACTTGGCCAGCGTCCGCGCGCAGGCCGGATATTTCTTCAGCAGGATGTGGCCGTTGTAGTGAAAGTCGCCGATGATCGGCACCGGCACGCCCAGGCGGTCCAGGCCGTCAACGATATGCGGCACAGCTTCGGCGGCGGCATCGTTGTTGACGGTGACGCGCACCAGTTCGGAGCCGGCGCGGGCCAGGGCCATACACTGGCGGATGGTGCCATCAATGTCGGCAGTGTCGGTGTTGGTCATGGACTGCACCACAATTGGTGCATCAGAACCGACGCGAACTCCGCCTACAACTGCGGTATACGTTTTTCTGCGCTGAATTTGAGCCATACAGGATGTATGGAAAAGTGTACCACGGTAGGTCAGGGATGCAGGGGGCAGGACTCATCGTCGGACCAAAGCAGCCTCAAAGTTGGCAACGCAGAGAGCTCTGGAATCGCGCTCTAACCCTAAGAATTTGAAACTCGAAAGGCAGAATTCTGGAACCCTTCATGAGGACTGTTACATCTTAGTCTGGAGACCGTCCATACACTGAGATATCCGGTGGACTTTGCTCCCAAAGGGGACGAGAATAGAAGCTGTGGCCGGGCAACAGGCTGGCCAGATTTGGGTTTATTAGACAGGGCCAAGGGCTCCCGAGGCAGCGTGTCTCTCGCGCCGGATCGAGCCCAAGAAGGTGTACATCATGCGTTCCGCATCGCGTTTTCTCTGTTTCGGCGCTCTCGCCATGCTGTTGGTTCCGTGCGGCATAGCGCAGAGCCAGAGTTCGCCCGCACAGGGATCGAGTTCGCCCGACTCTACCAGCCAGAGTACCTCGCAAAGTTCGTCCGGCTCCGACGGTCAATACCTGCCTGATAAGCCAGATAAAAATGCTCCCCCGAAAAACACGCTCGATAACATCGACGCCATCGGCAATCGCAACGTCGGATGCAACAAGGGCATGGGGAACTGGTACTCGCTCGACAAGCAGGTGGCCATGGGCCGCCAGTATTCCCAGATGGTGGAGCACGGCGCCAAGATGGTGACCGATCCGGTGGTCACGGAATATATAAACCGCATTGGACAGAACCTGGTGCGGAACTCCGATGCCAAAGTTCCTTTCACCATCAAGGTCATCGATACCGACGAAGTCAACGCATTCGCCTTGCCTGGTGGTTTTTTCTATGTGAATTCCGGCCTAATCCTTGCGGCCGACAATGAGGCCGAGTTGGCGGGGGTTATGGCGCATGAAATCGGCCACGTCGCCGCCTGTCACGTAGCCCGGGAACAGACCCGCAGCAACATCGTGAACCTGGCCAGCATTCCTCTGATCTTCGTGCCCGGCGGCTGGGCGGTTTACGAAGGAACGCAGGCTGCTATGGGGATCGGTGTGCCCTTGGCCTTCATGAAGTTCTCGCGCAACTTTGAGGCCGAAGCCGATTTCCTGGGCATGGAATATATGTACAAGGCGGGCTACGATCCGCAATCGTTTATCTCGTTCTTCGAGAAGATTGAGGCGCAGGAAAAGAAGAAGCCGGGCACGCTGGCTAAGGCTTTTGCTTCTCACCCCATGACCCCTGATCGGGTTGCAGCCGCGCAAAATGAAATGCGGACGGTATTGCCGCCGCGCGAAGAATACATTGTCGACACCTCGGAATTTGATCAGGTGAAGGCTCGCTTGGCGTCACTGGAAAATCGTCACAAGGTGCAGAACGATAAGGACAACAAAGATCGCCCAACCCTGCGGCGCGCCACCGCCGACAATCCCAGCGACAATGGCAATGGCAGCAGCACCGGTAGTGGAAGCCAGCCCGACGATGATCGTCCAACCTTGAAGCGTAACGACGGCTCCAGTTCGCAATCATTCAACTGATTTGCAGACATACGGTTCGGAAGGCTCTCCGCCACGGGGAGCCTTTTGATTTTGTGGTCCTGCGAACCCGGCCAAAGTAAGGATTTTCAATCCCGCTACAACTTTGGTCAAAAACGGCGACATTTTTCTGGCATTACGGTTAACCCCAGACTAGACTGCCTCCAACTTAGCAAGCGATGTGGCTTTTGAGCTGGAGGGGCGTATGGCCATTCGCAAGTATTGGGGCGAGGTGGGGTTGTTTCTGGTCGTGGGCTGTTCGCTGATGGTTGCGGCAGCCGTAGCCGAGGGAGGCAACACTGCCAAAGAACAACTGACAAAGTTAACCGAAAAGCAATTCGATCAGCTGCGAGATCAGGCCCGGCGGGGCGACCCTGGGGCGGAAGCGGCACTAGCGGTAGCCTACGAGGAGGGCATCCACGTTCAGCAAGATCTGGCCCAGGCGATTCGTTGGTATCGCAAGGCAGCACTACAGAACAATGTTGAGGTGCAACATCATCTGGGCCTGCTCTATGAGCAGGGGCGTGGAGTCGCCCAGAGCTTCGTGCAGGCGGCCGAGTGGTACCAGAAAGCCGCCGCGTTAGGGTATGTACCGGCGCAGTGCAATCTGGGGAATCTGTACCAGGCCGGCAAAGGTGTGCCCCGCGACTTGGAACAGGCTGCCAAATGGTACGAAGTGGCAGCGCGCCAAGGCGACGCCCAAGCCCAAAGCAATCTGGGATACGTGCACCAGTATGGACAAGGCGTGATTCGCGACCAGCAACTGGCCGTGTTCTGGTACAGCAAAGCCGCCGAGCAGGGCTTCGCCATCGCGCAATCCAATCTTGGCGCGATGTACATGCTGGGGCAAGGTGTTCAGGCCGATGAGGCGGAGGCAATACGCTGGTTCGAAAAGGCCGCGGCGCAAGGTTCGTCACGAGCGCTGGTGAACGAAGCGCGTATTTACATGTCCGGGAAGAGCACGCCGCACGATTATTCCCTGGCGTACAAGCTGTTGCTGCGGGCAGTAGCCTCCGGGGAATCGGCAGCCGAGCCCTTTCTGAAACAGTGTCATGAACTGCTGCAAGGCAATCCGCCGCAAGAGACCGAGACTGCAAACGCAGCAGGCCGAAAACAGCGATAACGTCTCACTGCCGCGCAACAAAAATGGGACGCTCGGTACGTCCCATCAACTCTTCCAATAGAGCGGGTCGCCCTAGGGCAGACGCTGCGCCAGTCCCGGCAGAGCCTTCATCAGATCGTTATAGATAACGACCACAAAGAACAGTACCAGGAACACGAACGCAGTTTGGTAAATGCGTTCTTTGATGCGCAAGCTGATATCCCGCCGCATAATCGATTCCACGATGAGCAGCATGATGATGCCGCCGTCGAGAATCGGAATGGGCAGAAGATTGAGGATGCCAAGGTTCAGGCTGATCATGGCCATCAGGCTAAGCAGCGGAGTCCAGCCCGGCTGACGCGCTGCGTCTCCGGAGGCGCGCGCGATCCCGATCGGGCCATCCAACTGCTTGATCGAAACCTTGCGCTCCACCATCTTGTGGATGAGATCGACCATCAGCAAAGAAAATTTCTTGTTCTGGTCCAGAGAACGATCCAGCGCCTTGGCAAACGGCAGTTTGTCGACCCGCACCGGTTCCGCGCGAAAGCCCAGACGGTAGGCCTTCTGGCCGCCATCATCGGTCTGGACCGGAGTCACGTTAAAGTTGAGATGCTGGCCGTTGCGGATGGCTACGACGTCCACCGGCTTGCCGCCATTTTGCTGCAAAAAGTGGATCATCGAGAATACTGAGTGTATCGGGGTACCGTTGACCGACACCAGATCGTCACCCAACTGGATGCCGGCCTTGGCGGCGGGCATATCTGGTTCGAGTTCGGTTACGATCACCGGTTGCTCAGGCAGCCAGCCGACGTTACCGTACTGTTCCGACCCCTCGGCATCGGGCCGAATCTTTTTCTCCAGAACGTCATTGCCGCGCTGAACCGCAACCTCGACGGATTGCTTGGGGCTGATCAACACCTTCAGCATCACGTCTTCCCAGGTGGGATTCTGCTCGCCGTCAATGCGTACGATACGATCGCCTTGCTCGATGCCCGACTTGGCTGCCGGGGAATCGTCCATCACCCAGCCGATCACGGCCGGCTCGTCCAGGTAGAGAGGATGCTCGTAGTGCACCATGAACACGCCGGTGAGTAGCGCGATGGCCAGCAGGATGTTCATCGCCGGACCGGCAATCGCAATCACGAAGCGCTGCCAGCGCGGATGCGACATGAATTCATCAGGGGCGCCGCTGCGCGATTCCAGCGGATTCTCCCCCGCCATCTTCACGTATCCGCCCAGCGGCAAGGCGCTGATGCGATAGTCGGTATCGCCGCGCTTAAAGCCCGCCAGACGCTTGCCAAAGCCGATCGAAAACACGTCCACCCGGACGCCAAACCACTTGGCGGCAGCATAGTGGCCGAACTCGTGCACCAGGATCATGATGCCGAGCACGACGGCCATTGCGACCACCGCAATCAGGAACGATTCCATAGACCTCTTCTACTTGGGGAGTTGCTAGTGTCGAGTCGCCGGGATAACGGATTTTCCCTGAGCCAGAGCTTGGACTCGCTGTTGCGCCCGCAGGCGCGCGTCCTCGTCCATGCTCAATACCTGTTCTATAGATTCCGGTACCCGGGCCGGCGTTTCACGAACAATCGCCTCTATTGTAGCCGGAATTTCCACAAACCCAATACTACCTTCGAGGAATGCCGCCACCGCGACCTCGTCCGCCGCATTCAGGGCAATCGTTTTGGCGCCTCCCGCTTCGACTGCCTCGTAAGCCAAACGTAAGCAAGGAAATTTCTCCAGGTCCGGCGGACTGAAATCCAGCCGCCGCAGCTCCTGGACCGGGAAGCGCAGGTCAGACTCGATGCGGTCGGGATAAGTCAGCGCGTATAAGATCGGCAGTCGCATATCCGTGACTGAGATTTGAGCAAGCAGGCTGCCATCGATGAACTCGACCATGGAGTGAACCGTGCTTTGGGGATGAACCAGCACGCTGATCTGGCTCGGGCGGCATATCGAAGAGACGGCAAGCTTCGATCACCTCGAAGCCTTTGTTCATCAGGGTCGCCGAATCGATGGTAATGCGCCTGCCCATCTTCCAGGTCGGGTGATTGAGCGCCTGCTCCACCGTAATCTTGGAGAAATCGCTGGCCGGGGTATGAAAAAATGGACCGCCCGAAGCGGTCAGCCAGATGCGCTGCACTTCGTTGCTGTCGGCCGCCGCGCATGCATTGGTGAATGGCATTGTGCTCGCTGTCGATCGGCAGCAGCGGCTTGCCTTGGCGGCGGGCCTCGGCGGTGATCAAATCGCCGGCAGCAACCAGGCATTCCTTGTTGGCTAAGCCTATGGATTTGCCGGCCTTGACCGCTTCGTACGTGGCTTCCAGTCCAGCGACCCCGACGATAGCGCTCACTACAAAGTCCGCGTCCGTATGAGTCGAGACTTTCACCGTGCCCGTCGAGCCGTGCGTTACTTCGATTGCGCTGGCAAGTCCAGCTTGTTTTAACTTGCTCTGCAATTGGTCGGCAGCCTTGGGATTCGCCATCGACAGAATCTGCGGACGCCAGCGGCGCGCCTGCTCGAACGCCAACTCGACATTGTTGCCTGCCGCCATGCTGACGACGGAGAAGCGATCAGGAAAGCTCTCGACAATGCTGAGCGTACTCCGGCCGATAGAGCCAGTGGAACCGAGGATGGCGATGCGTTTCATGATACTCAATGTAGTATCCCACGAAGCGGTTGAAGGTGATCGATTGTCTTACGCGCAGGGCCGTGCACTCTTGTATCCTTAAGGGGCGGAAGCAAGTCATGCGTTACATCCGCCGACAAGGAGTTTCGCAATGGGGCTTACGTACATGGAAGGCCTGCTCACCGGCCCAACCGGGAAACAAGCCAGAATGAGGTTTCTCGTCGACAGCGGCGCGACCTATACGCTCGTTCCGGCGGAAGAGTCGAAGTTGCTGGAATTGAAACCCAAGCGCACGGTCGTCTTCAGCCTGGCTGACGGAACGCCGATCGAGCGAGGCGTTTCCGAATGCCATCTTCAGCTTCCGGAAGGCGAGGGACATACGCCTGTCATTCTCGGCGAACCCGGCGACGAGGCGCTACTCGGAGCCATCACCCTCGAAGAGCTCGGCCTGGTATTGAATCCTTTCACACGCAAGTTGCAACCCATGCGCATGATGCTCGCTTGAGATGCCGGGAAATCCCTTCAAGCCCGCAGGGCGCACAATCCTAGCCCAGGACGTGAGTCCTGGGTAGACATTGTGTGACGGGCGTAGTCCCGTTAGGGACGGCACAAAACCGTGTCGCCCCCGAAGGGGCTCGGAATTTTTAGCGCACATTTCCCCAGCACTCACGTGCTGGGCTACGATTGTTTCGCCCTACGGGCTGCAACGAACGACGCCGGCTGTTTAGAGGTCACCGTACTGCGAAGAAGAGAAACCCAACAGGAAGCGCGAATAGCAGTGCATCAATCCTGTCCAGGACGCCCCCGTGGCCGGGAAGAAGCGTGCCGGAGTCCTTCACCCCTGCGCCTCTTTTGATCGCAGACTCGAAGAGGTCTCCCAGTTGCGCCGCAACATTTACGAAAATGGGAAAAATCAAGGTATATACGAATGGGATGGACACAAGTGGACGCGCATCTATTCCTGTCTCAGGTCCGAACAGCTTGAATGGCTTTTGAAGAAGGCCAATCCGCACCAGTCCAGAGACAACCGCGGAAGAGAAGTGAAAAAGCATGGCTGCAACGATCACCGAGCCGATGGTTGACGCGATTGCGCCTTCCCAAGTCTTTCCAGGGCTGACGCGTGGCGCCAGTTTGTGTTTCCCGACGGCACGTCCGACGTAGTAAGCCGTGATGTCGCCCGACCACACAAGAAGCATTAGAAAGAGCAGATAAACCGGGCCGCTTGGGGTCGTTCGCATGAGCGGAAGTAGTGCAAGCGTGAATCCAGCATATGGCAGCACCAGATACGAGACGGCGGCGTCAGGCAATGCCTGCGACAACTCTTGACGACGCATAGAGTCCAGCATAAAGAGGAGGGGAGCGCCCAACACTATCGGCGGTATGCCATAGAAAAAAATGATTGAAGCAAATTCATTTCCTGGGCCGCCAGGATCGATCGGCGATGAGAGCCCCCACACAACCACAAAGGTCAGCACTAGAAACAAGTAGCTTAACCCCCGAAATGGTCTGAACCCCGTAGCCTCGGCGATATCGAAATACTCCCGCGCCGCCAGCAGCGCCACACCCAGCACCAGCAGGCTAAACAGCCACAAGGGCGCCTTGAACAGCGCCAGCACAACGATTGGTATCAGGATAACTGCGGTTAGAACGCGCTTCACGAGGCGTTTCCGTTGTCGGTGGTCAGGCCTCCGAAGCGGCGCTCGCGCTTTTGGAATGCTTCGATGGCCTCCAGCAACTGGGTGCCGCGAAAGTCGGGCCACAGCGTCTCAGTAACGTAGATTTCGGAGTAGGCAACCTGCCACAGCAGGAAGTTGCTGAGCCGCATTTCGCCGCTGGTGCGAATGACCAGATCGAGGTCGGGCAGACCGTTGGTATAGAGGTGACGCGCGATGGCGCGCTCGTCGACCTTCAGGTGCTCGATGCCGCCATTGCGCGACGCCTCGCGCACCAGCGAATTGAAGCAGTCAACCAGCTCCGTGCGCGAGCCGTAATTAAGCGCCAAGGTGAGCACCATGCCGGTGTTGCGCTCGGTCATCTCGCGCGCCCAGGCCATGCGCTCCTGCACCTCTTGCGGAAGCTCCTGCTGCCGGCCAATGTATTGCAGCCGGATGTTGTTCTCCATCAGCGTAGGCAGCTCCATCTTCAGATAGCGGCGCAGCAGGTTCATCAGGAACTCCACTTCGCCTTTGGGACGCTTCCAGTTTTCTGCCGAGAAGGAATAAAGAGTGAGCGCGGAAATTTTCAAGCGGGCGGCAGTTTCAACGGTCGAGCGTACCGAGGCCACACCGGAGCGGTGCCCCGCGATGCGAGGCAGATGGCGGCGTTTGGCCCAGCGGCCGTTGCCGTCCATGATGATAGCGATGTGGTGGGGCAGCCGCTCCGGATCGAGGCGGGCATAAATCTCGGCCTCTTTGCGGTTCAGCCCAGCGGGCACTTGTGCGCGCAAAGCGTACCTCTAACCATCCTTGAAAGTAGCACAGGGCACACGGGGTTGCAACGAACCAGACAGGGCGGTCACTGGTGAGTGTGACGGCGACTCGGGCCTGAATAGGCTGTTGGCGTTAACTGCATATCGCTTGTCACTTTACTGCCGATGCTCGTTACAAGAATTTTTGTACCGGTCAGAGTAGTGGTTGAGAAATCGCCCCTTGCAGAATCGATCCAAGAAGAATGCCGAGGCAGTGGGCCTCGGCATCTTCCGGTCGGTGTTAGGTTCACACGGCTTCCATCACCCACGCGCGCCGGATTGCGCACGTCGAGACGGAATCTAACCGCGCAGGTTGAAACTCAGCAAGAACTACGCCCCGCGGCGAGGATGCATGACCATATCCCGCACCTGGGTCAGCACACTCGATAGCTGCATGGCGTTCAGCTTGGAGGTGAACTCCACCAGTTCCGCCAGGAAGGGATCGGCCATCAGTTCGTTGATTTCGTCGTCGCGCGAGGGGCCGCAAGCCCGCAGCAAATCAGGCACGCTGACCTCCAGCGCCTGCGCCAGGCGGGCGAGAGACGACAATGTCGGAGTGGCTTTCTCGTTCTCGATCTTGGAGACGTAGGTGCGAGGCACGCCCATGCGCAACGCCAACTGACGCTGGCTCAAGCCACCGCGCTGGCGCAAGCTGCGAATTGCCTTGGCCACCTGCACTTCCGAGCGGCTGGATTCCTCCGGTTCCGCTAGCTGCAACTCCGGCGTGAAGATCGGCTCCGGCTCGTCCTCATCCAAAGAGGTGCGGCAGCGGCGGCAAAGATTGTTGACGGTTCTAAACTGGACGAGATGGCACTGGTCGCATCTCACCACTTCCCGGGAATCTACCGGTGCGAGAGTCGTAGCCATTCAGGTTGCGGGAGTGCCAGAGCAGGGCACTACAATCAAACGTATGCGTACTTTGCGGCATTTGCGCAGCTCGAGTCAAGTACATTGTCGGTTGAAAACCCGGAAAGCTGTGCAAATTCCACAGCCGCGACCCAACAAAACGGAAGAAACCCAGACAAATTCGGGAGAAACACGGAATGAATCGCAGCGACGCGTGGTGTTTACTAACTGAGTTCACCCAGTCGGAAAGTTTGCGTAAACACGCTTTGGCGGTGGAGGCGTGTCTGCGCGCCTACGCTCGCAAACTCGGAGGCGACGAGGACTTGTGGGGCGTGGTGGGCCTGATCCATGACTTCGACTACGAGAAATACCCTAGCGCCGACGACCATCCCTTCAAGGGTAGCGAGATCCTCAAAGAACGCGGCTACTCCGACGAGATTCGCCGGGCGATTTTGTCGCACGCCAACTATTCGGGCGTGCCCCGCGAATCGGCTCTGGAAAAAACGCTGTTTGCCTGCGATGAACTGGCCGGCTTCATTACGGCAACGGCGCTGGTCAAGCCCAACAAGTCCCTGGCCGAGGTAGACGCTAAGTCGGTACGCAAGCGGATGAAGGACAAAGCCTTCGCCCGCTCGGTCAGCCGCGACGACATTGTCAACGGCGCGGCCGATCTGGGAGTCGATCTGGACGAGCACATCACATTCTGCATCGAGGCGATGAAGAATGTAGCCGGAGAGTTGGGGCTGGCAGGGAAGTGACGCCGCCCTGAGGCTGACGAGAAGACGGCTGCGGGTCTCCCGGAGCGACGCGGTGTGTCGGGTCGACTTTCCCCCGGCGTGGGCGTCAGCAAGAATGAAGGCGGTCCGTGGTGGCGGACCGCCGAATCGAAGGCTCCCGACCCTTGAAAGGAGCCTCCGAGATTGATGGTTCGTGCCGGTTACTATTCGGTCGGCTCGGCGTTTGCCTGCGTTGCCGACTGCAGGTGCTGGTTGATCTGAGCGATCTCGTTCTGCCGCAGCTGGTCGGCGGTGGCTTTCTGCTGCGCGGTCAGCACCTGGTTATAGATCTGGCTCCGGAAGGCCTCCCGCTGCACGGTCAACTGGGCCATAATCTGCGCCTGCTGCGTGGCCAGCGACTGTACGGTGGCTTGGTTGTAGGCGCCGCCGGCGGTCGCATTCAGCATCGAGATGCGAATCTGCGCCATCTGCTGCATTAACGGACGGGTGGTGGCCTTCTGCGCCTGTGCCATGGTCTTGATCTGTTCCTTCTGGGCCTGCGTCAGGTTGAGCGCGGTGGCCATACGCCCAAAGCCGAAGCCATGCCCCCCCCACTCGCCAGGCCCTTGTGCGTACGACAGCATTCCCGTGCCGCAAAGCATCAACGCCAGCAAGGCAACGCCACAAAACTTGGTCTTCATGTATCCTCTCCTTTTTGACAGTTCGTCTGTCAATGGTTGAAACCCCACGAACGGGAAGTTGACGGTAAAGTCTAGTAACGACAGGGTAAAGATTTGTGAAAGCCTTGCCGCGGCCAGCGCACAACCATCTCTGTGCTTCCGGCCTGTCTGCCCCATATTTCGCCTTTGGGGACCAAAAGTTCCCCGAAAGCGAGCGCGGGCTCGAACTTAATCGCGCAAATCGGCTAAGACGTCCAGGTCGCAGCACTCTGCCTGCCGCGGCCACCCGATACCTACGACCATGGGAAACGCCGGCCCCTTGAAGGTAGAAATCAATTGCAGACGGAAGTGACGATTGCCGGAAGGCGTTGCCTCCGGCCAGACGAGGTGAACCCGATGGATCAGGCAATGCCTTATCCATTCCGGATTGCAAGATTCCGTCAGGAACGAAGCCCGCGCCCCATCACTATTTAAATCGAAGGTCCTTATTAGGTTGAAGGGATGCTTAGCCGCCGAGGCGAATGTACCCCGACGGCTGGAGGAGGTAATTCTTCATCTCGCCATAGCCGGACCGGCAGGCCCTGCTCAGTGTTTCCGAAGACGGAAGGCGAAGTAGTCCGGGCATGACCATCAAGAAAAGTTAACTTCCATCTTAAGATACGAGTACCGCCTCGGCAGCAGCCGCTTTGGCGGCATCCGACGCGCGTTCTTTCTCTCCTACTTCATCCAGATGGAGATGCTTGGTCTCGGGTGAATAGAGCAGGCTGACGAAGGTCATAATTGCGCCGACGGTCAGAATCACTGCCGGAGATAGCCACATATCCTGCTTCTCGATAGCCGCTATGAACGGGATCTTGTGGGCCCACCAGACATAAACGCTGAACCAGGCTCCCAACAGCGCTCCCGAGGAGTATCCAAAACCTACGCCGGCCGCGCGCCGCTTGGTGGGAAAGCGCTCGCACAGGTAAGCCGGAACCACGCCCCAAGCCAGCTTGAGCATGGCTGCCATCACACAGCCCAAGATCGCCAGCCAGAGATTCCTCTGGATTGCTGCATGATACAGAACGTAGAAGACAGGAATGCCGAATACTACCAGGAAAACGCAATACCACTGGGTAAGGATTTTCCTGCCGGTCCGGTCCGACAACCAGCCATAAAAGTTATAGCCTAGAAATGCCATAAACAGGGCGAACCCGTAAATCAAACTATAGGTCGTGGTGTTGAAGCCCCGTCCCTTCAGGGTAAGGATGTTGGGCAGGAACCCATAGACGGAATAGTCGGTAAGGAACAAGCCGGTCATAAAGAAGAAGACCTGCAGGAATTCGAACAACTGTGGTCGCTTGAATAGATTTAAGAAAGGAGACTTCTCGATACTTCCCCGCGCCTTGGCCTTCTCGAATTCGGGCGACTCGTTAAGGTTCTTCCGAATGTAGAGCGCCAGGAAAACCGGAACCACTCCGGTCATGAACACGATTCGCCAGCCATAGGCCAGCATGGTTTCCTTAGTGGTAAGGAAGGAGACCAGGGCGAAGACCAGCGAGCCGAAGACGTAACCTAGGGGGAATCCCGATTGGATAAAGCCGCCGATGGCGCCGCGCTTTTTCTGGGGAGCATATTCGATGGCAAAGGTGTGACCTACGGCATATTCCCCTCCGAAGAAGATTCCCATAAACAAGCGGAGAACGCAGAAGATAACGTAGGACCAGACGCCAATCTGCGCATAGGTAGGCAGGAAACCTCCCAGCAATGACATCACACCCACGCCGCCGATGGTGAAGATCAAAAGGACCCGACGTCCTATTTTGTCGGCGAAACGTCCGAATACTGCCGATCCGATCGGCCGCGCCGCCATCGTAATGGAATAAGTAAATACGATGACAATGTATTGCCAGGCTGCGCTGCCCTTGGGTGAAACAAAAACTTTGACAAGGATAGGAGCCATGACCAGCACCAGCGCCATGTCATAGGCATCCAGCATGAATCCCAGGAATTGGGACGTCATGGCCATCTTAGTATCTTTGGATAACTGTTGCTGCTCCGGCATGGAGTGCTCCTGGAAGAAGAAATAGGCCGCAATGGAACCTAGATGTAACATGCCGCGCCAGGAAAGACCGGCGGCATATGTCACCTCTGCTTGTGATGGACAAACATTAAGACCCTATTGCGCCGAAGCATTTCGAATCAAGCTGGAACTAAGGCGAACGCATACTACAATTCAGGACCAAACCACGATTCCGTATCTCTTACCACTAAAGTTGCATTGTGTGGTTTCTCCGATTGGAACCGTACCCTGAATTAGCTCGAACCACGCTATTTACAGTACTGCGCGGGATTTCCGTCCCTCGCTTTATCACAAAGTTGTTGTGCTGTTTGTCACACCCGAGCGTGAGGTACGTCCGCCTCGGGTGGTTTCCTTATCTCGTAGAGTCCTTCCCAGGCCAAATCCACAGGTGGGATTATAGGTTTTAATCCCAGTGACTCCAGGCTCTCCCATCTGGAACGGAATTGCGCCGTTATTTCTGGAGGCGACGATGCGATATTCCTTCCGTGTCCTAGTACTTGTCCTGGTAGCCACCGTTTGCCTGAGTACAGCTTTTGTTAGCGCTGCAGGCCAGAGCGGTACAACCTCAACCCCCACCGACAAAAAGACTACAACCAAGAAGACTGCGGCGAAGAAGCCGACAGTTGAGGAACAACTACAGAAGTTGACGAATCAACTCACGCAGCAACAGACCCAGATCCAGCAACAACAAAGTCAGATTCAACAGCTGCAGCAGACTAACACTCAACTGACACAGCAAGTGCAGCAGCAAGGTCAGACTCTCCAGAGCTCGGTGCAGCAAGCGACCCAACAAGCTGCCTCGGCTCAGGATGGGGTGAACAGCCTGCATACCACCGTAACCGATCTGCAGAGCACCACCCAGGCTACGGCCAACGCTCTGCTGGCGAACAAAAAGTCGGTAGACGCGCTGGAGAACCCGCTAGCCATTCACTATAAGGGGTTGACCATCACCCCCGGTGGCTGGCTGGAATCGACCTTCCTGGTGCGCGGGCATAACGAGAATGCCGACATCACCACCAACTTCGGCGCCGTGCCTTTGAGCGGCGTGGCTAACTCCAACTTGTCGGAATTTCGCGCCAGCGCGCGTGGTTCCCGGCCCATCCTGGTAGCTACGGGTATGACCGGTAGCACCAAGCTAACCGGGTACTTTGAGATGGACTTCCTGGGCCAGGCTCCGACGGCCAATTATGTTGAGACCAACAGCTTCAACCCCCGCATGCGTCAGTTGTGGATGCAGGCGGAGTTCAAGAACGGCGTGACTTTCACGGCCGGCCAGTTCTGGAGCTTGATGACCACGGATCGCAAAGGTATCGCGACCCGGTCTGAGTTCATTCCTACCACGATAGAAGGCAGCTACGTTGTGGGCTACAGCTATGCGCGCCAGAATGCGGTTCGCATTACTAAAGACTGGAATAACAAAGTGTGGGGCGCATTTGAAGTTTCCGGCGCGCAGACCACGGTGGCCAGCAGCTTCACCCCGGCCAACCTGATGGGTTTCTCCACCAGCACCAACGCTCTCAGTCCCAACTCCAGCACCTTGAACTACCTGGCGGGCAGCGCTACCGGTATGTCCACCGATCTGGCTCCCGACTTCATCGGCAAACTGGCGTTTGAGCCGGGCTACGGGCACTATGAAATCAAAGGCCTGGTAAGCATCTTCCGTGATCGCATCGCGTCCACGGCAGACGCTACGGGCAACACCAACGTTACTGCCGGCGGCGGACTGGGCTGGGGTATGATCCTGCCGATCGGATCCAGCAAACTGGTGAGTTCTAACAATAGGAATTGGGCACAGAAGATCGACTTCGTCTTCGAAGGTCTCGCCGGCAAAGGCACTGGCCGTTACAATGCAGCGGCCCAGCCCGATGTGACTTTGGAGCCGAATGGAAATATCGTTCCGCTACCTGCCATCAACTCATTGGCCGGTTTTGAATTCCATCCCTCGCCGAAGCTCGACGTTTTCGTTTATGGCGGCGATCAGTATGTCGGCAAAGAGGCATTCTCCACCTTGTCGAAGGGCGAGCTGGTGCCGGCCGGCTACGGCTCCTACCTGGTCAACAATACGAACTGCGACGTGGAAGTTGTTCCCGAAGGCGGAGCGGCCTGCGGAGCGCAGAACAAGAACCTCTGGGATGCGACCGGCGGCCTATGGTACCGGATCTACTCGGGTCCCTTCGGCCGACTGCAGTATGGTATGCAGTTTGAGTACATTTCCCGCAATAGCTGGTCGGCCGTGAAGGGCGGATCTCCTACGGGAAGCGACGCAGTGGGTCTAACCTCAATCCGCTTCTACCTGCCGTAGATCGGGCGATCATACTGTTGCAAAATTCAACACTTGCTGCCGGGGTAAAAACCGGCAGCTTTTTTGTTGTGTAAGACATCTGTTGCGTCGTTGATTTCGAGATATAATCCACGCCCAAGCACGGCAATCGCCCCGAACGCAACGCGTAGGAAGTGGTTGTCACGGTATTGGTTTGAGCCGGACTGAGCCTGTCTAAGTGGGGTTTGCGACATCGGTAAGCGTAACCACGCAGGTGTATCGTAGCCGCAGCACCGACTGTTATTGTGCGCCGATCATCTGCTTCGCCGTCGCTGATTGAGGAGAAACTTATGCGGTGTTTTACGCATGCTTGCCGCTGCGCTTCTGGCCACCTCGTCGTTCGTACTTGCAGAGGAGATACCGGCGGGTACGGTGATTCCGGTCATGTTGACCATGACGGTCGATTCTGCCAAGGCCCACCCCGGTCAGCAGATCAGGGGAAAAGTGATGGAATCGGTTCCTCTGGCGGAAGGGAATATTCCTGCCGGCGCCAAGGTCTTTGGCCATGTCGATCAAGTTCATCCCGGCAATGGTGTTTCCCCGGCGTGGATCGCCATACAGTTTGACCACATTGTGTTTCGCGGCCAGGAAGTGCCTTTCAAGGCCAACCTGCGCGCTCTCGCCAGCATGATGGCGGTGCAGGACGCCCAGGTGCCGTTCTTTGAACCGGATACCACTCCCCGCAGCGCGGTGATGCTGGCCCCGGTTGGCGGCGATGCTGCTTTCCGCCCCGATAACCCGGAGAAGTCGTGGGGACGGATGGTGCGCTTCAGCGGCGATCTGAATCCGGGCTGTGGAGGCCGGGTCGACCAGCCGGGAACCACCGGCGCGCTCTGGGTGTTCTCGCCCTACGCGTGCGGAGCGTATGGCTACGGCAAGGATTTGGTGATCGTGTATGACGGCTCAACCGATCCGGTAGGGAACATTGTTCTGGGGTCGCAGAAGCATGTTGAAGTGCGTGCCGGCAGCGGCTTGTTGCTCCGGGCCGAGGTACCGAAGGCTGCCACAGAGGCCGCGGACGTGCAGTAGCTGGAGTCGTCACTTCGCCCTGCCGGAGTGGTTTATCGCCGCAGTTTGCTGAAAAACTCGGGAAAGCAGATCCCTCACCGACTAAAGTCGGTTCGGGACGACAAATATAAAGGAGTTGCTACCGGGTTGCTAAAGCTACGCCCCTGCAAAATCGCCTTAGGCCGAGTTTTTCAGCAAACTGTTCAGCCCGCGAGGAATCCTTTTTCGGACTTTTTCAGCGGCCTCTCCAGTTGCTCATGGCATGTTTGCAACGCCGCTGGTCAGCCGCCTTGGGTGTAAGATGTCGCCTTCGCTGTGCCGGAGGTGCTCTTGCTGGATCGTCGCCGCTTTCTTACCGCTAGTGCCGGATTCGCCGCCGCCCTCGCTTTTCGCAATGACCTGTTCGCGCAACTGCAGAACATGCCGTCGTCGCTGCCCGATCCCAAGCTGTTCGTCAGCGACCAGGAAGGCTACTGGACCGAGTTGCGCAAGCAATTCCTCATCCCTGAGGACGAGATCTACCTGAACAACGGCACAGTGGGATCGAGTCCGGCGCCGGTTCTGCGCGCCGTGTTCGACGGCTACACCTCGACCGAGAAGCTGGACGAGACCGATCCCGAGGATTATCCCATCTGGGGATACGGGCCGTGGAACGAGTTTCGCGATCCACTGGCGGCGTTTGTGGGCTGCACCCGTGACGAGATTGCGCTGCTGCGCAATGCCACCGAAGCCAACAGCTACATCGCCAATGGCATCGAGATGAAGCCCGGCGACGAAGTGCTGATGACCGACCAGGAGCATCCCGGCGGAGAGCAGCCGTGGCAATTGAAGGCCAAGCGCTACGGCATCATCGTGAAGAAAGTCGCTCTACCTAAGCCCGTCACGGACACGCCGCAAGTGCTAAACCTGTTCAACGACGCCATCACGCCGCGCACCCGGATCATCTTCTTCAGTCACATCACGACGGTCACCGGCGTAGTTCTGCCGGCGAAGGAGTTATGCGCTTTGGCGCGTTCCAAGCACATCCTGTCGGCGGTCGACGGTGCCCACGTCACCGGCATGATGCAGCTCGACCTGCACGATCTTGGCTGCGACATGTACAGTTCCAGCCCGCACAAGTGGCTGCAGGCGCCCAAGGGATCGGGCTACCTCTATGTACGCAATGAAGTGATCGATTACCTGTGGAACACGATTGCGACCGAAGGTTGGGATGAGAAGCAGTTGCGCGCCGAACGCTTCCAGCGGATTGGATCGTCGAATGTGCCGTCGCTGTGCGGATTGCGCGCTGCGATTCAGCTGGCCAATGAGATTGGCATGGCTCGGATCGAGCAGAGGCATCGCGAGTTGGGCGACCACATGCTCGCAGAGATGACGAAACGCGGTGCGGAGTCGTGGACCTCGCCAGATCCGAAGTTGCGCTGCGCCATTACGACAGTGAATGTTCCGCCGATCAAACGTATGCAGCTGGAAGACTGGTTGTGGAAGACGAAGAAGATCCGCATTCGCGGCGGCGAGCCGTCGAAGCTAAGGTTGTCGACGCCGTATTACTTGCGGAAGAAGGACATCGATCGATATCTGGAGGCGTTTGATGAGTACAAGCGCGACAAGACTTAGGGTTCAGGCGGTTCCGAATATGTTCTTTATTGCTCCGAGTGCCCCCGTTGTTTCGAATTCCCAAGTTGCCCTTGAATGGGCTAAAGCCCTAGGTTCGCCGGTAGCCGTCGCCATAGCCGCGTTATGGTTTAACAGGTGGCAAGTACGTCTTGCGAAGGAGAAGTTGCGCCATGATTTATATGATCGCCGGTTCGCTATTTATACCGTCTTTCGGGACCTCCTGTTGGCTCTCCACTCAAGCAGCGTTAGCGAGATCGGGGCTGCGCTCCGGAAAGCGAACATTGCGCGTCTCGAGGCAGTGTTCTTGCTCGGTCCTGGAATCCATGGATACCTGGATCAATTATGCGAGCAGGTACAGGCTGGAGTCCTCGACAACATGGCCGCTTGCGAAAGTATGAAGAGGGACCACGGCCCTATGAATGATCCCCAAGTTCGGAGAGAGCTTGCGGAGAGAGAGTTAAGACTGAATTCGGCGAGACGCGACATTCTGGATCGTCATTTCAAAGAACTGCCTCAACAGTTTGCGCGGTTTCTGAAGCTCACTGATTTTTCGGACTAGCCGGCCGATTTCCCCGGAGCCCAAGCCGAAACATGTGCTTTCCCGAAAGACTCAGGGATCCGTCGAGGTGCTACAAGCCCTACTTGTTGCTGAGCGCCTCGACCCCGGGAAGCTTCTTGCCTTCCAGAAACTCCAGCGACGCGCCGCCGGTCGAGATGTGGCAGCGGCCCTGTATCGCCTTATCGGCCTTCCAGGTTCTTCAGCCGATCTGCAAGGGATTCCACTTCGGCGTCCAGCGCACGTAAAGCGGCGGCGTGGCTCCGCTGACGCAACTCCACAGGGGAGGCCCACTTGTGAAACTCGGTGAGCAATGTAGTTTCAACTTTCTCGAGTTGTTCGCGAATCCACTGCTTGTCTTCGTTGGTCAACACATCTTGATTATATTGGAATCATCTCGGCGGTCGAGTATTTTCGACGCGGAGCAGATGGGCCCGTTACGCGACCATCGGTCTGGGCGAGACAATGTGCAAGGTTTTACTTGTTGCTCAGCGCCTCGACTCCCGGCAGTTTTTTGCCTTCCAGAAATTCCAGCGACGCGCCGCCGCCGGTCGAGATGTGGGTGATCTTATCGGCCACGCCTGCGTTCTTGACTGCGGCTACGCTGTCGCCGCCGCCGACAATCGAAAGCGCCGCGCCGTTATCGGCCACCGCATGAGCAATCTTCTTGGTGCCCTTGGCGAAGGCTTCGATTTCGAAGACGCCCATAGGGCCATTCCAGACGATGGTACGAGCAGCTCCGATTTCGTCGGAGAACAGCTCGATGGTTGCCGGTCCGATGTCGAGCGCCATCATGTCGGCCGGAATCGGCTGGCCTTCGCCGATATGCTGGATACGGGCGCCCGCCTCCATTTTGTCGGCCACCACGTGATCGACCGGCAGCAGGAATCTGACATTGTGGGACTTGGCCTCGGCCAGAATTTGTTTGGCAAGATCAAGCTTGTCGGCTTCCAGCAGCGACTTGCCAATCTCTTGTCCCTGCGCTTTCAAGAAGGTGTACGCCATCCCACCGCCGACAATCAGCGCATCTACCTTGGTCATCAGGTGCTTAATGACGCCGATTTTGTCGCTAACCTTGGCGCCGCCAAGAATCGCGACAAACGGCTTTTGCGGATGCGAGAGCGCTTTGCCCAGGTACTCAAGTTCCTTCTCCATCAGCAAGCCGGCAGCGCTTTTCTCCACGAAGTGCGTAATGCCTTCGGTGGAAGCGTGGGCGCGATGCGCCGAGCCGAACGCATCGTTCACGTAGTAGTCGCAAAGCTTGCCCAGCTTCTGGGCAAAGGCGGCATCGTTGGCTTCCTCTTCAGGATGGAAGCGCAGATTCTCCAGCAGCAACGACTGCCCACGTTCCAGCTTCTCGGCCATCTCCTCGGCCTGCACCCCGATGCAGTCGGGCGAGAAGCCGACGTTCTCGCCGCGGCGCAGCACATCGTCGATAAGAATGCGCAGCCGCTCGGCTACCGGCTTCAGGCTCATCTTGGGATTGGGCTTGCCTTTGGGACGTCCGAGATGAGAGGCCAGGATGAGGCGCGCGCCGTGACGCAGCGCGTACTCAATGGTGGGCAGCGTCTCGCGGATGCGAGTGTCATCCATGACGCGGCCGTCGTCGAGCGGGACATTGAAGTCGACCCGCATGAAAACTCGCTTATTGTTCAGCGGTAGATCACGAATCGATAACTTCGACATGGCATGCACCAGTTGTCAGGGGTTAGGGATTAGGGGCTAGCTAGAACAAACTAATCCCTAGTCCCTAGTTCCTCTCTTACAGTCCCTTTTGGCCGAGATAGTGAATCAGGTCGCGGACACGGCAAGAGTATCCCCACTCGTTGTCGTACCAGGAGATTACCTTCACGCAATTGCCGCCCACTACACGCGTCATGGGAGCGTCGACGATGGAGGAGCGAGCATCGCCGCGATAGTCGATGGAGACCAACTCCGCCGTCTCATATCCCAGATAGCCCTTCAGCGGACCTGCTTCCGACGCAGCCTTCAGGGCATTATTCACTTCTTCCACCGTCGTCTTCTTTTCGACGAATACCACCAGGTCGACCACGGAAACGTTGGGCGTCGGCACCCGCATGGAGAAGCCATCGAGCTTGCCCTGCAGATCGGGAATCACCAGGCGCAGCGCCTTGGCCGCTCCGGTCGAAGTGGGAATCATGGAAAGCCCAGCCGCCCGGGCGCGGCGCAGATCCTTGTGCGGGAAGTCCAGGATGACCTGATCGTTGGTGTAGGAGTGAATGGTGGTCATGGTCCCGCAGACGATTTTGAAATTATCGTGAATTACCTTCGCGATGGGAGCGAGGCAGTTGGTGGTACAGGAGGCGTTGGAAATAATGTTGTGCTTGGCCGGATCGTACTGGCCCTCATTCACTCCCAGCACGATGGTGATGTCTTCGTTGGTGGCCGGAGCGGTAATGATGACCTTCTTCACCGGACCGCGGAGATGCTGTTTGGCCAGCTCGGCTTTGGTGAACTTGCCGGTGGCTTCGATCACGACTTGTGCGCCGACCGATTCCCAATCCAGCTTGGAGGGATCTTTCTCGGCGAAAACCTTGATGTTCTTGCCGTCGACGGTGATGAAGTCCGCGCCCGCGGAAATCTGGTTGGGCAGGTTGCCCAGGATGGAGTCGTATTTCAGCAGATGAGCGAGCGTCTTCGGATCGGTAAGATCGTTGACCGCGACGAATTCCAGGTTAGAGTCGGTGAGTGCGGTGCGAAGAATGTTGCGCCCGATGCGCCCGAAGCCGTTGATACCTACTTTGATTGCCATATTGCCTCGCTAAAAAAATTTCGTCGTCATGCAGAAACTTGATACTACGCGCACAACCACGAGCAGAATAATGAATGAAACAGAGAATCGTAGCATTCGCGCTAGGGCGAGGCAATGCTGCAGATCACAATCGCGAATGACCTTCTGCCACCAAAGGGGAAGATGACAGATTGCTCCGGCCTAGGGAAGCGTGTTAAAAGTGCATCATGCGCAGATGGATGCGTGACCGCGGCAAGCGCCGCAAACCGCCAGGCGAAAAGTCGGGGCAGGATAATCCCGCTCCGTTGCAACCCAAGTTTCCCGACCCGATTTCCGAGGAAAGCGGGAACGAGAGCCGACAGCCCGATTTTGAGGCGCAGCCCGACGAGGCTGAATTACCAGAGTCTCAGCCGGTCGCCGAGACTGGCGGTGGAGAAGAGCCGCCGCAACAAAGGCGTGACCGTAACCGCCGTCGCGGCCGTCGCGGGCGGGGAAGCCGCCAGCCAGTGCCCGGGCAGCCTCCTGCGCTTCCCCGGCCAGGTGGTCCCACCGGCGAAGCTGCCGAGGCCGAAGTTCCCAGCGAAGCGGCCGAACCGGCCGCGCCTCCGCCGGCACGATCTGCCCAAAAGCCGAAGGGTGCAGTCGTCCTCTCGATAGGACTTCCCGGCTCGGGCAAGAGCACCTGGTTCAAGCGCCACAATATTTTGCCGCTGTCCAGCGATATGGTGCGCATTCTGCTGTTCGACGATGTCACCGAGCAGCGGTATCAGGACCTGGTATTTTCCACTCTGCGCACCATGCTTCGGGCCCGCCTGCTGGCGAGGCGTCCCTGGAATTACCTGGACGCGACCAATCTTTCCGCGCATGAGCGCCGCAGCTGGATCAAGCTGGCCAACGATTTCGGTTACGAGGCACATGCCGTCTTTTTCGACGTGCCGCCGGAAGTGTGTATGGAGCGCAATCATCGCCGCGAGCGCAATGTTCCCGAGGACGTCATGCAGCGCATGGCGAATAAGCTGCGCCCGCCGAAGTTCGAAGAAGGATTCGCCAAGATCACCGTGGTGCGTCTTAAGAAAAAAGAGGGAGAGTCACTTCCGGCGGAAGAACCACGGCAGGAATTTGCCATCGAGCCGGACGAGGGCGAGCCACCAGAGGTGATGGAAACTACTGAATAAGATGATGGGCGGGACGACGGGCGGATCGCTGCTTCGCCCGTTCCACGCTCGCCGTATGCCGATGCCCCATCGCACGAATGTAAAAAACCTGCGAAAACACTGCGGGCCCTTTCTGCCTACCCATCGATCCACTATTAAGCACTTAGGTCCTTCGCCCTCCTCAACCAGAGTGCCGGTGAGGTATAGTTGCAGTGCTGCTTGAGACGGCAAAAGATCGTGTGGGTTTGCAATGCCGGCTGCAGCAAGAGGATTTTCATGCGACTGCGACGCATTGCTCTGGGATTCTTGCTCCTGCCGTTGGCGGGGATGGTAAACGCGCAGATTGTCGGAGCTGCACCCGGCGGTCCCCTTCCGGCGAACGCTCCGGTGATTCCAACCACCATCAAGAACGCGCCCTTTTCGGCGGTGGTGATCACCCAGTACGACCGGGTGCTCGGCAATGGCAATCATATTCATCGGGAGACCCGGGGCAAGGTTTATCGCGACGATCAGGGACGGGTACGCACCGAAACCGAATTCGCGACCCCGGGCAACGGAGGCGAGCAATTTCTGCGAGTCACGATTCTAGATCCGGTGCAGCATACGGTGACCCATCTCGATCCGCGGAACAAAATTGCCACGGTTACGCACACCGGACCAGCCGCTGCTACCAGCGATGTAGCCTTGGCGCCGAAACATGGAACCATGGTGATGGCAACTCCGCTCAACGACTCCGGGCAACCATCCGGTCCCCCGATGAAGATCCAGACCGAGCACTCCGGTGCCAGTGCTGGAGCCGCGGCTAAGACGGAGTCTCTGGGCGCAAAGTCGATCGAGGGTGTGGAGGCGGTGGGAACCAAGACCACGCGCACCATTTCTGCCGGTGCGATGGGCAATACCGAGCCCATCGTTTCCGTTAGCGATTCCTGGTACTCGCGCGACCTGCAAGTCGTGGTGCTGAACGAGACGGATGACGGTCAGTCGGGTCATAATAGTATGAAGCTGGTCGATATCGTGCGCGCTGAGCCTAACCCTCAGTTGTTCCTCATTCCACCGGATTACACGGTGAAGGAGAGCAACGCCGCAACCGCGACTGCCAAGCGATAAGGAGCGCAAGGTTAACGGAATGTTCGATCTCGACTTTTCTCCGCCCGAGGGACTGGAAATTTCCCTCTGGCGCTCGCTGCTGATCAACTTTGCCGACCGCTTTGCCCCGGAGCGCCTGCCGCCCTTGCAGTTGACGTCGAAGCCGGTTGACGTCGGCATCCTGGAAGGGGATCTGCTCAATCTGCCTTGGTATCGCACGGTGTTCAGCAACCTGGGCGACGTGATTTCTCCTGAGACGCTGCCTCCGCTGCAACTGGAATCGCAGCCCGTGGATGTGGGCGAGTTGTTAGGCGATGAACTGAGCCACGGCTGGTGGGACTCGCTGCTGCAGAATATCCGCGATCGGCTCTCGCCAGAGAGGCTGGCTCCCCTCGACCTGACCTCACAGCCGGTGGCAGCCTTTGGCGCCGAATCGAGCCTGCAGATCCTGGATTGGTCGACCCTGCTTTCCGGGCCGAAGGTCTTTGTGCCCGATGCGCCGCAATCGGAGCCCGTCTTTGCCAGCTATCAGATGACGGCCGAGCCGGCAACCCCCGCCGCACCGCCCGCGCATCCAGGCCTTCTGGCTGCCCGCATGCAGTTGACCCGCGACATTGTCCGCACCCGCTTCCGGCGGAAAATCTGGATTTCGCTGGCTACCGCCGAGGCGGTGTTCCTCCTGGTCGCGCTGTTCAAAATGAAATAGGCCGAAATCCAGAAGGAAAACCTTAGCCTTCGCCTTTTTGTTTCCCTGGAATTGGCCTACGTTGTACCATAAGGCGCTTGCCCGGTCTGTTCCGACGGGTCAAGTGGGGCAAATCCCACCCGGCGACAGGGGCTGACATTGTGACAATCAAAACCAGTACGCGACTGGTGGATAACGTGGTCATCGTGGACATCATCGGCGAGCTGCGGCTCGGCGAGGGAACCGACGTGGTTCGCAATGTCGTCCGCGGACTGGCCGACTCCGACTACAAAAACATCCTGCTCAACTTGCGCGATGTTCGCCACATCGATAGCGCCGGCGTCGGGGAATTGATGAGCTGCTACACCTCGGTCCGCAATCACGGGGGCACGCTCAAATTGATGAACCTCAGCAAGAATGTCCACAATCTGCTTCAGATCACCAAGCTGTACACCATCTTTGAAGTCGAGGATGACGAGCCCACGGCGGTCGCGTCTTTTCGTTAGGCAGCGCCCCTCCGCCCGGCTACAATGGAGTAGCAACCCAAATATACCTTTATCTTGCGCCCAGGAGCGGTTGCGCTGTCATTGAATCTAAGGTTTGCGAGGCGAAATGAAAGGCGATCCTAAAGTTATTGCGTTCCTGAACCAGGTTTTGAAGGCGGAGTTGACTGCCATCAATCAATATTTCTTGCACGCAGAAATGTGTGACAACTGGGGCTATGCGCGGCTGGGCAAAAAGGTAAAAAAAGAATCGATCGAGGAAATGGTTCATGCCGAAAAATGCATGGAGCGCATTCTGTTTCTGGACGGAACACCCAACATGACCGACTATTTCAAGATTAATGTCGGAGCCACCGTCGAGGAGCAATTCAAGAACGACTTACAGCTCGAGTTGGATGCCGTGAAGCGGCTGAACGACGGCATCAAACTCTGCGTAGCGCAGGGCGACAACGCCTCGCGCGATCTGGCCGAGCAGATCCTCACCGACGAAGAGGAGCACATCGACTGGCTCGAAGCCCAACTGCACGCCATCAGCGAAATGGGTATCGGCAACTACCTGGCGGAGCAACTCAAAGAAGATAAGTAGTTGTCGGGGCTACCGGAACTAGGGGTCAGAAGCTGGGCCCGGTTTTGCTGTTCGCTGGTGCTGCGCTGATTTCGTGAAATTAGAATCACTGGAGAACAGCCGGATTCGAAGCTTTGACCTACCATACGCTACAATAGATCGGCGCTGCTTCCGGGTGCTTCTGCAAACGCCTTTCCCGACGGAGAGATGGCCGAGTGGCTGAAGGCGCACGCTTGGAAAGCGTGTGTACTCGAAAGGGTACCCAGGGTTCGAATCCCTGTCTCTCCGCCATTTAAATTCAATAGTTTACGTGAATCGCTGACTCCCAGTGAAATTGTAAAGCGTGTGCCTTTTCAGGGCAAGGACTGCTAAGCCTCATCATCGTGTTTTTCATCAGCCGGTGTGCGCGGGGCAGCACCGGAACGGCGTATCGCTGCTTGGGCATTGAAGCGTGACCACCACAGAGCGCCATTATGCGAAGTGGGTAAAGGGGCGGCAGGACCGGCTAGACCGCTGGTCAGTGCCACGTGGAAGGGATAGCGCGATGCCCGCCAAAAGTTTCAGGGCCGGATTCCTAGCTATTGCGTAGCTACTGAATCCGGCCCCTTAACGGTGGGTTCCGGTCCCTTCCTGCGGTCATGAAGCGCAGGCTGCGGCACCTTCCCTACGGCTGTGTTCGCAAGTTCGGTCCCTGATAGACTTTCTGTTCCACTGTTCTGTGCAGAGGCCGCGACACCTCTCAAGTCTACGCAATGAGCACCCGGGGGTGACCCGTCAGAAAGTCGCTCAGTACAACACGATGCACTGTCTTAAGCCAGCGGCAAAGCAGCAAGTTTCCCGTCGCACAGCGCGGGCAGTACACTAAATCCCGTTTGCTACCTGCACGAACCTGCATCGGGACACTATCACAAGGTATGGAGCAAGCCACTTTATTAGCTTGTTCAAAGTGCACCTCCGTGAGCGTGTCCGCTCGTCTTTCATTATAGAGCACCGAAACCAGTTGTTCAAAGCCCAGAGGAGGAAGAAATAGATGGCTCTGGCATCGCAGCGTGACCACAACGGAGCAGGACCGGCTAGACGCGCTGGTTAGTGCGACCTGGAAGAGTTGAGTCCGGCGTCACATGGACGCGGGGCAGCGGGCATTCGCCGCCGCCAGCTTGCCAACCTCACCAATGGCGGCGACCGGAGGTCCAACCAGTTGGCGGTATCACCAACTGATCGGGTATCCCTGGAGCAAGCAGCCAAACTTTTTGACGTGCCCGTCCGTAGCGCACACGCCGCACGCCGGATTATCCGGGACGCCCCGGAGCGTGAAGCAACGGAGGGGACCGTCACTCCGCCGATTGGCGGACTGAAGCTATCAGCGAAGAAGAAGCTGTCCTTGACATCCTGGACCACATAACGCCGCCGTGCGAGATATGCGGCGTCCGGGGCGAGCATTACCACCTCTGCCCTAATAACCAAGCAATCCGTGATATCGCGGCTTGCTCCGGGCACACATGCGACGGCACGTATAAGACCTTTTCCGCTGAGTTCTGCCTCTACTGCAAACACCGCTCCTGGAGTGTGTATACGTCAAGGGGAAAATGGACAACCGTGTCCGACTCAAAAAGTACGGGCATATCCTAGGAACCACAAGACATCTTCACGTGCGAGTCCTCCGACAGTAGCATTAAACCGTACACAGTTGTCGCTATTTCCTAGGAAAACTTATGTCAAGCACTTTTTGAGTTATACATTTCCCGCTTCGGTACTAACTCACGATTTATAAATTGATTCTCACACACCACTTGCAGAAACTCGTCCGAGTCCCGTGGGAACTCTCGGTTCCTACTCCCTAAGAGTCCGTGTTTATATGTCCGCATGGACGCAGAACAGCAAATGGTTTTTGACGGTGAATGTCCCGCCGCAGTCTTGGGACGGGGCGAAGAGTTCATTCTCATCTTTCTTGACGGCCCGATTAACGACGCGGCCACAGCAGAGGCGGCGGCAAAGGGCTTCGCCTACTGCGGTGTTATGGCCGTGAGTAATGGGCAGTGTTGCGCGAAGTTCGACCCAACAAACCCGGAGGGCCTGGACGTGATGATGCGGGCAGCTTGGGATTTTGCTGAGCGCGTAGCCGGGAAAATCAAGCGGCAACGCTCTTCAACGGATTGGCTTGAGCGCTTGTGGAATCTGCCGGACACACGCAATTAAACGGGGAACACGGGAATGGAATACGAGCGGCTGGACATGGTTAGGGAGCTGCAACTTCTGGAGCGGGGCAAGCCCACGCACACGCCCGCTGAGTGTATCGCGGGATGGGCACTTTCGCGTTTGACAGCGGGCGTAGCCACGCCCAAGGCGAAGGGTGATTGGTTGCCCTTCATCACGAAGCTGCACGCGCTGGAAGACCCCCGTGGCTGATCTTATGGCGGACTTCCTGATGCGCTCGTATGGCTTGAGCCGGGACACAGCGCGTGAGTTGGTCGCGGAGCCGGAGGACACAACAAGTTTGGAATGCCTCGCAGATTATCGCGCGGCGCGGGCGGTGAATGCGTCCCCCACCGCCCAAAGTTTGATGAGCTGCCCTGGATAAAAAGGTCCGGGGTCACCTCGCGCTAGCTCGCCCTACAACGGGTTTTGGATGCGCGGGAATGTCAGCAAACCGAACAGCCGTGATGCCGGGCACGTGACCGGGCGAAACGGCGGGCGGTAACTCAAAACGAAATGAGGCACCACATGCAGTATCAAGAAATGTTGAAGCAGAGGGCACAGGCGCTCCGCAAGTCCGAAGCCATCCTCGCAGCGGCGGAGACGGCTCACCGGGAACTCACGGCGGAAGAGTCTTACGATGTGGACAACTGTATGACCGCAGTCAAGGCGCTGAATCCGCAGATTGAGAGTCACGAAAAACTCAACACGATGCACAAATTGTTTACCAACGGTCGGCTCATCACCGGCGGCACGGGCGGCGGCCCTCGCGGATTCGAGAAAAACACGAAGGTGACTTTCTCGGAAGACTACCCGCAGGCTTTCTATGAGTGGGTCCAATCGGGCGGCAAGAACGTTTCAGCCGCTTTGTACGAAGGGTCTAACCCGGCTGGCGGCTACGTTGTCCCGTCCATCGTGGATGACCAGATTGTCCCGCTTGCGCCTAATGAAATGGCCGTGCGGCAAATCTCGAAAGTCATCCCCACAACCATGGACATTCGCATCCCTCGGAAAGGGGCATTCGGTAATGCTTCCGCGAAAGCGGAGAATGCCGCCTTCGTTGAGGCTGACCCGACCTTGGAGCAGTTCACCTTGTCCGCGTTCATGGTGGGCAACCTCGAAACCATCTCATGGGAGTTGGCCCAAGACGTTCCGGCGTTCCAGAGCTTCTGTATCACGGACCTCATCCTCGCAGTCCAGATGCTTGAGGAAGCGTGGTTCGTCACCGGCACCGGGACCGGGCAGGCACAGGGCCTTATCGGCAACACCGGCACCGGCGTGACCGAGGAACCCGATGCCGCTGGCAACATGGTTAGCATCACCGGCACCTTGGACATTCTGGCTACCTTGAACGCGGTCTATCACCCCAACGCCAGTTGGCTGATGTCCCGTGCAACGTCGGTCATCATCCGCAAGGCACAGGCACAGGCAAACTTGTTTTCCCCTGTCTGGACCCGCGAAGGGAAGCAGGACTTTCTGCACGGATATCCGGTGTACTACTCCGCCAGTATGCCCACGGCGGCCCGTGGTCACACACCAGTTCTGTTCGGTGACTTCCTCCAGGGTTATGTGATCGGGGACCGTGGCGGAAGTGGCATCAACGTGAAAATCCTAGACCAGCCTCTCGCAACGCAGGGCCAGATAGCGTTGCTCGGATTCCGGCGCGTGGATGGCCGGGTCCGGCGTTCCGCCGCCATCCAGGCGTACAACGTGGCGGCTACCTAGCCAATGTCCGGCGCGGCCTTTCCTCCCTAGCTAGCGGGGCCTCGCACACGGCGCGCCAAGATCATAAAACCGTGTGCGGGGGGAGCTAGCGGCAGTCTCTAGCGTACTGCTGAATTGAAAACCGCTGGAAAACGGGGCTGTTGCTGTAGGGGAGATAGCAGCCGCCCCAATTTTCAACCTGGAGTGTTCAACATGATGGACCCAATTGATGAGCTGGTAGCACGTTCCAAAAATCATCGCGAATTGCGAGCCTTCCACGAATTTCACAAGAAGCACCCGGAGGTCCTGGACTTCCTTGTGCAAGAGATTCAGCTACGCATTGAACACGGCTTCAAGGCGTTTTCGTATAACTCGCTTTGGCAATACTGCAGATGGAAGCTCGAAATGGAAAAGGGACCGGGCGATACGTTCAAGATGAATGACCATGCCGCGCCTTTCTATGGCCGGGCCATCACCATCCTGCATCCCGAGTTCAACGGATGCGCCGAATTTCGCAAATCAAAGGAGGACGCGATTTTTGGCACTGACATTGAACCTGCCCCGGACAAGCGCCCCAAGAACTACGCGAGACGGTTGCAATGGGCGGACGGCACCGCGATTGAGAATGGATGGCGGCCTAGCAGTCCGCATGTGGTCAATCATGCCGCGAATCGCAGACCCGACATCCACACGGAAGGCCGGTAGCCATGACCTTCGATGCGTTGGAGCAAGAGCGCCGTTGGGTCTTCTGGCGGTTGGAAACAGTCCACGAAAAACTGACCAAGGTTCCGTATCAACCGAGCGGACGCAAGGCAATGGCGAATAATCCCGCCACGTGGCACAGCTACACGGAATGTGCGGCGCTTGCTTCACAGTTCTCCGGTATCGGGCTTGTGCTCGGGTGACGGTGTCGTCTGGGGAGTTGACATTGACGGATGCTGTGATGCGGTCACGCGGAAAATTCACGCCCGAATCACGCGAGATTGTCATTGGCCTGGACAGTTATGGCGAATACTCCCCATCGGGGACCGGCTGCCACGTGCTTGGCATCGGCAAGCTGCCTGGACCTGGACTCAAGAAGCCTTATCCTTGGGCTGCAAGGCCGTTGAGGTCAAGTCTGACGGCTATTACTTCACGTATTCACGGCCCGGCATTTGAACAAAACGCCTCAATGACCTGATGGACCGTCAAGAGCAAGTCATTTCGCTTTATGATCGGCTCTTGCAAGGCCACCGCGAAAGCGGCCTAACTATCTCGCTCCCTCTCGGTGAGGAAGAGCGATTCCGCAAGTTGATGGCCGGTGACATGAGCGATTATGACGGTGACCACAGCCCGGCGGACTTGGCGTTATGCAGTTTCCTGGCCCGGCGTTGTTCACAATGACGTTTTCAAGATTGACGCTGAGTTTCGTGCAATCCGGCGCTGTATCGGGAGAAGTGGGAACGCTCGGACTACCGCTCAGGCTCACGATCTTGAAGGCCATCGAAGGGCGACGCCGGTTTTTGACAGCAGTGATGATGACCCTATCGAAGATGACGGACCAACGGAGTATCTTGTTGATGCGCTCCCGGAAGCCAATGCACGAAGGTTGGTTTCCGAAGGGCGAAGTCTCTCTCATTGGCGGGTCATCTGGTGCTGGTAAAACGTCATGGGCAATGCCGCTTGCTTGAGAAAATTCGCAAGGGCGACGGACGTATTCGGGCACGAGTGCGAAGCCACGCGACTATCGTGTGTTGTTGCATGACCGTTCCAAGAAAGCGATGCAGCGCACAGTGAAGTCCTTGGGGCTGTCCTCAGAAGCCATTCAGCGTGTCATCCGGTTGACCTCAGAGCAGCAATCACATCCACCCGCCGAGGCTTTGGAGGCTGCCATTGAACGGGAGCCGGGCGTTGAATGTTGGTTCATTGAGGGCCTGGACCTCTGGATTACGGACCCGAACAAGATGGAGGTTGTAGGGCCGGTGATTGACGGCTTGCAGCGCATTGCTACCCGGCGGGATGTCGCAGTGCTTGGCACGGTGGGCAGCCCAAAGCAACGCGGCAAGGACAACAAATACTTTGGCCGTGACTCGCTTTTCGGAAGTGCGGCTTTGGCTCGCAAGGTTGAAACCGTGGTGCTCATGGCATTTGAACAACGATGATGACCCAAACTCCTGTCCGGCGGTGCACGGTGTTGACGCGGAATGGACGCACTGAAACCCTGTTTTTCGAGTGGCAACCGGAGGGGTTGGTTTTGACAACGGAGCCACAAGCCGTGCCAGAACTGAAAGCGATTGACCGCATTGAGCAGCGCATCTTCAGCGCAGTCCAGCCGGGTGAGGAAATTAAGCTATCAGCCGGGCTTTGGCAATCGCAATCTGTTTTTCGACTGGAAAAATCGTGCGGCAAAGGAAGGCAAAGGTCACGCGGTCCAACGGGAAATACTACCGGGCATTCCCGGAGGCACAGACGGTCAACTGATGTTTCTAAAGAGGTTTCGGGAGTCCTCAAAAACCCGGTATATATCTTTGCGACGATGCAACAACTCTGGCCGCCGCAGAGGATAAACCAGATGACAAATGCCCAAAAGAGCTATGCAATTTTGGTCTGTGCTCGTGCAGGCCGCGAGAACCCAGCAAGTGCTCAGCTACGACATGATGGCGAAGATGACGGGACTTCCCCGATGGACGATGACAAGGCCGTTGGGGAAGATTCTAGCGTACTGTCAGCAAAACGAACTGCCGCTCCTCACATCCATTGTTCTTGAGCAAAGCACCGGGAAACCCGCTGACCCCTCTTTTAACTTACCTACGCTTCACTTTGCTGCGGAGCATCGCCGTGTCTTCATTTTCGACTGGCTCAGAAACGGCTGCCCCGCACTGAGCGACTTCGAAGATGCCGCTGAGGAGCTTGAGGCGGTAGTCACATAACCCAAAATTGTCAAAATCATCGGTACGCACACGCTCAAAATCAGGTGTGTGTGTACCGATGGAAACGCTACTTGCGCGGCTCGCAACCTGCTGAAAACACTGGACACAAGAGGTTTTACCTACGATTGTGTTATCAGTACTACTACTCTAAATTCCGTGAGTAGTCGTACCCACCCACACACGCGCCGGGGAGGGCGGTCAAGAATGTCCGGCACTGACTCCAAATAGCCCTCGGCAGATGTTTTTCCTCCGTGAACGAGAAATTTCCCAAATTCGGAAATTTGGCGTTCACGTAGGAAAATGGATTGCGGCGCTCTTTTCGCGGTATGTGCTCAAGATTTGACCCTCCCCTCCCCCTCGCGGCATCCAGAGCATGGGGATCGGTTGCGATAAGCTGTTAAGGCCAGACACACTCGGCTTGAATAGTAGTCTGGTCGTTAGGCATCAGAGCAGTTGAAGCTGACCCGTCACTGCACAGGGGGAATATGGAATCGAACTGGCTCGATAGCTTTTACGAAGCCCTAGAGTTTTTCTACTGGGAACCGCAGCATATTTTCCCAAAGAGGGAGAGCACTGCCGAATTGGAGGCACTTGCCAAGGTTGTCAAGAAGGCTAGCCGTGCAGAAGATGTCAAGAAACACCTGCGAAAGAGTGAGATTATCCTCAACCATAATATCCGGCAGTTCTTCCTGCTCGCGCCTGATGCTCTTCGGAGGGAGTTTTTTGAGGAGATATTTGGTGAGGATTTTCGTGGTGACTTTTGGATGCACGGACGTGAAGTTGATACCGAGTTTAAGTTGGCGGGCGCAATGCAACCCGACTTCCTTTTCGTGTCCGAAGCTAAGGTGGTCTCTATCGAAATGAAGGTCAAAGCCAAGTGCAGCGTTGACCAGGTATTGAAATACGCTTTGCTGTGTCTAGCAGTCGAAATTAAGCAAGGCCAGCAGCAAGAGCACTATCTCATACTCCTGGGGTCGAACCCCTTTGCGGGAATGTTTCGACCGCGATTCGAAGATATGGCGAAGCTCAAGGAGGCCATCGCCAAAGAGAACCTGACATCATTCTTGCTCAACAAGCCTGCCTACTTTCGAAGAGAACAGCATCAACAGCGTTTCAACAAGATAGTCGAGAAAATGCGCGTGGAATTCTTGTTTTATGGGGGCTTTGCCCGATTTCTAGGAGAGGCCAAACCGCCGCAGACTGACCAATCGCCGGGCGCTGAAGTTTACAGAAAGCTAATCTCCGGCCTGACTGCCGAATTCGAGTGTAGGAAGCTGGCGTGAAATCGCCAATCTCTCGTTCCCGCCGTGACTTAAAAACGCCTCCTGCCGCGCGACTAGATAGAAGGCTCACCCGCTCTTGGACCCCTGCAGGTCCGCCTTCACAAGGTTTGCGTAGCGGCGCGTCATCCCAAGCGTGCTGTGCCCAAGCAGTTCGGCGCGCTCTTACAGGGGGCAATCATTTCGGTGGCGATGGCGGCTTTTGACTTTCCTCGATTGCTTTCATGGCGTGCTTGATGCTGTATGCGGTGACAATGCCGGTGTTGACCAGAAGCGGCGTATCCACGTGCTGCCCGTTGACAAGCACCTTAGCGGAATCCTCTCTGTACCCCTGTACTACTGCAAGAATCTTGTAAGTGTGACTGGAAAAATCCCAAAGGACCACCGGGCCACCCCGGAAAATCCGGGGTTGTTGAATCCATCAAGGTAAACAACAACGGCGTCCGGGGCAGTCGCGTTCAATTGCCGACAACGTGCCTCTCTTCATGAAGGGCGCTCGTTTTCTCTGTTCCGGAAATGACTGGAGATACCAAAGGGATAGCCTAAAAACCAGAGCTGCTGACCCATAGTGCCACAGCTCTCATCACAAGGCTGAATCTGGTAGGGCGCTGAAACCTTTTCATCAGTCTCGAACACCGCAATGTCAACACTGCTCGAAGCGGGAAAGAGCGTCTTAACAGTCTTGTAGTCTTTCCACTGCTCGTCTTGCCAGATTTGGATAGTGGCGTTGCTTGCGGGAAGGCCCGCGACCACGTGCCGCGCAGTGACAAGATACAGCTTGCCCCGGTAATCGACTTCGAATGCGGTCCCGGCCTCGTTGCCAGCCTTTATGAAAATTGTCCGATTCAGTATTTCGCCCGGAACAGCATCTTGAGCCAGCGAAGTTGATGCCGTCCAGAGAAACAGAACAAAAGCAATCAGCGCAAGTTTTCGCATTTTGGGAAACCCTCGCGCTGATTGTCTGACCGTGCTATTCCTATCAGCAGTGACTAAGGAGGCTCACTCTCTCGTGCACGGCCTGTAGGTCCGCCGTCACAAGATTCGCGTATCGCCGTGTCATCTCAAGCGTGCTATGCCCGAGCACCTTTTGCAGATGGAACACTGACCCGCCGCGCCGCAAATAGAACAGCGCAAAAGAATGCCTGAAACTGTGCAGCGTGCGACCTGGGCGGTGGAAATCCGAGTCGCTCACAGAGTAGCTTGATGCTGCGTAGAGCCGTGATGCGGCGAACGGGGTTTCGTTCTCTCCGCGTCGCAATCAGTAGGGACTCCGGTTTGCGACCAAAGTCCGCAATAAAGCGGTGTAAATGGGCCTTCCGCAGCGCGAATGAGAACGGCACAATGCGTTGCTTGCGGCCCTTGCCGTCTAGCGTGATAAGCATGTTATCCATGTCCACGTCGCAGACTCGCAACGTCAGGGCCTCCGTAATCCGGCAGCCAGTATCCAGCAGCAAGAGAGCGAGTAGATGCAACCGCCGCTGATAGAAATTGTTTGGCTTGGGCTTCCAGTTCACAAGCAGCTTGACTTGGACCTCGGTGAGAGTGGGCAATAACGTTCTGCGGCTCTTTCAATTGAGCGATTCGCGGATGACTACAGCCCGAGCCGCACTTTCGTTCTGCTCCACTGTTCCAGTGCAGATAGGAATTGACCGCGCGGATGACAGCATTGCATCCGGTTTCCTTTAGCCCCTTTTCTCGCATTCGCAGCACAGTGTCTTTCAGCTCATCTTGTGTGGGCGATTCCGAAGGCAGCCACTTGAGCGCGTGTGTGTACCAAGAAATGGTGGCGGGCGATACGTTGTGAAGGTAGCGGCGTTCACGGAGAAATTCGGTAAACTGACTCATGGCGGCCCTCCCTAGGCGTGTTACCTTTTAGGGAGCTAGTCCGCGTAACCTATTGATTTAGACGGAGAGATGGCCGAGTGGCTGAAGGCGCACGCTTGGAAAGCGTGTGTACTCGAAAGGGTACCCAGGGTTCGAATCCCTGTCTCTCCGCCATATTTTCAATAACTTACAACTGGCGGCACTCCACTGGCACTCCATTAACAGCAATCAGTGGATCACCAAACTTAACTACCTCGCTGTTGGCCTCACGCATCGGTTCCGGCATCGAGCAGCCATACACGTTCATAGTTGTCGAGATGGAAGCATGCCGCATGAGATCTTTCTGTACCGCCATCGGTGCTTTGGTTTGATCCAGCCACGCCCGGTAGGTGTGACGGAACGTGTGCCAGCCGATGCTGTCGCCTAAACCGGCCTTCTTGCCTGCGGGTCGGATGTAGTTGAACTGGATTGCGTTTGGGTAATAGGGCATCTCCCCGGCTACATACGGACTAGCCCATACCCAATCGTCATCTTTGTTGAATTCTGACATCCGGCGCCAATCCTGAAGCATGGCGACCAGGGCCGGATCGAGAGGCAGCTGCTTCTTGCTGTACTTCGTTTTGACCGTATCCGTCCGAGATTGCGAGTGGCAGGATAAATCTACCCGTTTGTGTATCGAATTATCAACGACAGAACAGTTCATGCTGCCTGCTTAAGGTTTTCTTCGAGCTTTCGGCGGATCCAGGCCTGCAAGGAAGAAACGTGCCGTCGAGCGGCTGGCGTCGAGCGAGGGTCGAAAATAGTCGATCGAATAATGTACCCTGCCTTTCGTAAGTAGTTCGGGATTCACGAGCAATCGCTCAGGGGATCCGGCGGAATCCTGTACGTATAGCTTAGCGTTATCGGCGCCTGCCTCGGTCTTCAGATAAAAAGTCTTACCACCCCATACCTGGGCCTTTCGAACTTTGGCGCCGGCCATGTCAAGAGCCTTGACCCTGGTTAGGAACTTCGCGCGGCCCGGGATGGTGGCCAGGATGCAGCGGGTATAGTCGTCCTGAGCTCTGAGCCATTGCTCGACCTTGAGGTCGTGCAAGTTTTCCAGCCAACGATAAGGGTCTGATACGCTCTGCCCAAAAAAATTCTCCGTAACTTCTTGCCGTTCTGTCTGCGGCGGACCGCCGCTCAGCTCAATAACCCGGCCGTAAGCGACAGGCACAGTGCCAGCGCTAGTGTTGCCAGGGTAGTAGCTATAGCTTTCATTAGATTTTCCTCTCGACTTTTCGTCGTATTTTGGAATCCTTCGTTTGATCTCAAGTGAACCTACGGCGTGATCTCAAACACCGTCCCGCATCCTTCGCCAGAGCAGAGGTGAATGCCGCCAAGCTCAGTTGTGCCGTACAAATTGCCGTTGGCATCGAGGATTAATCCCGCATAGGGGTCAGCCCCGTCCGTGCCGCTGCCAAAACTACGCAGCACAGTTTCTGTCCAGCCCCCACTCCCGTTGGGCGTGAACTCGAACGCTGTCCCGCTGCCGTGAATACCGCCAAAGACGGTCGTGCCATACAAATTGCCGGTGTGCTCATCCATAATCAGGCCGGCATAGGGATTAGCCCCGTCGTTGCCGTTTCCAAAGGTATGCAGCACCGTCTCCGTGGAGCCCGAGATCTCGAACACCGTCCCGCAGCTGTTAGGGATGTTGTTGCAGGTGTGAATCCCGCCTCCCCTAGTCGTGCCATAGACATTTTGGAGGAGATCTACGACCAAGCCACCATAGGGAAATTTCCCATCGGCGCCGTTGCCGAAGCTGTGCAGCACCTGCTCCTGCCAACCTCCATTCATTTGCGGCACCAAATCAAACACAGCGCCGGCGTAGTGAATCCCTCCAAAGGGGGTCGTCCCGTAGAGAATGCCGTAACGATCCATGGCCAGGCCGGCGTAGGGTTCAGCCGCGTCCGTGCCGTTATCGTTGAAGCTGTGCAGTACCTTCTCCGTCCAGCTCCCGCCTCCTGCGGTCGACAACTCGAACACTGTCCCCCAGTAGTGAATGCCGCCCCCGCTCGTCGTGCCGTAGAGATTACCGGCGGCATCGAAGATCAGGCCAGAGTAGGGATTGGCCCCGTCCATGCCGTTACCAAAGGTATGCAGCACCGTTTCCGTCCACCCGCCGCCCTGTGGTGGCGACAACTCGAACACTACCCCGGCGTTATTTAGGCCGCCATAGGTGGTGGTGCCGTACAGATTTCCAGCAGCGTCCAGCAGCAGGTTGGCGTTTGGACTGGCCCCGTCCGAGTCGCAGTTAAAACTGCGTAGCAGTTTCTCCGTCCAGCTGCCACTGCCATTGGGCGTCAACTCGAATACCGTTCCGCATCCGTAAGGAGCGTTGTAAATGCCGCCCTGAAAAGTTGTGCCGTAGAGATTGCCCGCGCCATCGCTGATGAGGCTGGCGTAGGGAAACTGCCCGTCGGTGCCGTTGCCGAAGCTGTGCAGCACCTGCTCCTGGCTGGCCGCAATTCTGGTGACAAGCAGGGCCATGGCAAGGATCGCCAACGCCCCCGTCAGTCGGATGGAAAGCCTATTGCTTCTCATAAGTCGTCCTCCTTTAGTCCAAAACTTTCGTGAACATCGACAAGCCGCTTGCGACCGAGGCTGGCCTCCAAGGACGCCGATTGGGTCGATGGTTGGGTTGTCAAAGTTAGCGATTGCCGGACCAACAGTGGTACACCGAGAGCGCAATGGGCCCGTCATAATCGGTCTCCTGTCCTAAGGTTCAACGGGATCGAAAACTCCCGCGTTCGTAACGCGGGCGACTGTATGTCATAACGCTGCGCCAAGCAATGCACCGGAGGTGAGTTGTGGGTGAGGCGCAGGTGAGTGGCGGCAAGCTCCTGATTCTTCAGCCTCCAGATGACGGCCACAAAACCGTTATCGGTTCGAAAGGATCGATTAATCTCGGCAATACTCTCGAATAGTTATGCTACTGTTGCCTTATTCCTACAAACTTCGCTTGGAACTCTCCGATTACCGGTAGTACACTCCGGCAACTATCCCATGCCCCAGACCTTGCCAGGCCGGGTTCGCTTTGCCGAGTTCGAGTTCGATCTCAAGACTGGAGAACTTCGCGGCGGCGGCCAGACCATTCGTCTGGCGGAGAAGCCATTCCGGGTGCTGCTGATCCTGGTCGAGCGCCGAGAACGACTGGTCACACGCGAGGAACTCCAGAAGAAGCTCTGGCCCGGCGATACCGTGGTGGACTTCGAGCACGGTATCAACACGGCCATCAAGGTGTTGCGCCGTGCGTTGGGTGACTCTGGGGATGAACCGAAGTACATCGAAACCATACCGCGGCGTGGCTATCGATTGATGGTGCCAGTGGAATGGATAAGAAGTGGCAATGACGAGTCTTCAGGGGACGGCCTGCCTGCTGCGACGCAGATTGACTTCGCCAGCCTGATCGGCAGGAAAGTCTCGCACTATCGAGTGCTGGAGGTGATCGGCGGCGGCGGTATGGGCCTGGTGTTCAAGGCCGAGGACCTGAAGCTGGGTCGCCAGGTAGCGCTCAAGTTTCTACCGGAAGAATTAGCGTGGGACCCGACCGCGCTGCAACGTTTCGAGCGCGAGGCCCGAACGGCATCGTCACTGGATCATCCCAACATCTGCACGATCTACGAAGTTGAAGAGCATGAAGAGCGGCCGTTCCTGGTCATGCAGTTGTTGGAAGGCGAGACGCTCCGCGATCGTCTTGCCCGGGCCTCGGCCGATCACACGGCGCTGCCGTTGGATGAAGCGCTGGATATTGCGCTGCAGGTGTTGGCGGGACTGGAGGCTGCGCACCGCAAAGGGATCATTCATCGTGACATCAAACCAGCCAACATTTTCCTGGCGAGTTCGGGGCAGCGAGGTGGAGATCATGTAGTCGGTCAACCAGTACGCAGCACTCGGATAGACCGGGTAGGGCGCCCAGTAAGGACCATAGTAGGTATACCAGGGATTGCCTCCCCATCCCCACGAATATACAACCGGCGCAGGCCATGGATTATAGGCCCACCATAAAAGCCAGGAGCATAGTAGTAAGCCGAGGCATAAACATTGACCGGATAGCCGCGGTAATAGTACCCACGATAGTAATGATCATAGTAGCGGCCGTGGTAGTAATAGCTTCGGCGGCCGAAATCATGATCATGGTAGCGATAGCCTCGCTCGACATATCCCCGTTCCCCTCTCATAGCCACCGCGCGAGAATGGTCGGCGCGCTCCACGGAGACCGTACGGCTTCCGTTCAGTCCATTGTGAATATCCATGTTCTTGCTGGCGACATGCACATCACTCGGTTTACCGTTGGCGCGCGTGGTGATGGTATTGCCATTCGCCGTCTGCTTCTGCGTGCTTCCCGCAGGAATTGGACGGCTCGCTCGTGGGCTGCCGGAGACCGTGCCGGCGGTCGGCTTCGTCGGTGATACGCGTCCATAAGTATTGCTTGTCGCGGGATGTGGCCCGCTACCTGCCGTCGTGGTAGTTTTCGGGCCAGGATTGCTGGTCGTCGGCCCGTTCGCCATGGGACCGTGAGAAGTACCACCTGTGGTCGGTCTGTGATATGCGCCATTCGTCGTCGGGCCATGATAGGTGCTGCTCGTGGTCGAACTGTGATTTCCTCCGGGCGCGCCCGAATGGTTGGCTGTGCCTGCGGGGTTGCTGCCCCCCGGCTTGGCTGGCGCCGCCGCAGGCTTCGCTGGGGCCGATGTCGAAGCAGAGGAAGACTTCTTCGGGTCACTGGCGCGCGTGATGCCTACACATCCTACAACGACCGCGATTACAGCCAGGTATCGAGTGCCCTTAGCTACGTGAGTCAATGCAGTGTTCATAGCAACCTACCATTTTCGTTTCCGCCCGCAAAATATGCAGCATCGACTTGCAGGCCCGACTACTGAACATCGGCGACCTTGTCATTCATGTATGTGACTTTTATGTCGGGGTAAACATCAACCTCTTTAGTCCCCAGCTTGATCACCTTGGACGGCTGACCTAAGATCGCCACTACCACTTCCTTTGTCTGTCCTTGCTCAATCGTCTTGGGAGCAGCCGGAGCCGCATCGGGTGGTGGCGGCGGCGCCGCTATCGGCGGCATAGAGGTCTGTACCTGTTGCTGCTCAGTACCCTGCGGCGGTTGGGGCGCCGACACTGGCTGCCGGTGATCCACCGGATCCGGCTGAACTTTGATCACATCGGAGACTGTGCTCAAGAACGCATCGCCCGAGGGCCTCGAGCCCTTTGGAAAGGGAAATTTGAGTTGCGCGTCGTAGCGCATGTCATCGTAAGGATCGCTCAACAAGTCAAACACGATGCTGTCGTCGCGCGCTTCAATCTCCGTCACCCAGAACTTTTCCCCGGAGAAGAATGTCCGTTGGTCTATCTTGGACGCTTTTGATGCCAGCGGCGGCAGCCACGGCACGAACGCGCAGACGGTACACTTCTTTGCTGCGTCATAAATGCCATGAGAGATCTTGCCATTCTTGTAGGTATTCACCGGCGCTATTTCCGAGGTTACGGCGTACATGAGCAAGTTATCCTTCTCAAGTACCAGCACGGCGCCTGCCGTCACAATGTCGGTTTTATCGCTGGTAACTTTGGTCAGGGAATACTCTGCCGTTAGCTTTCGCTGGATACCACCCGGTGAACTGGCTTCCTGAGCGTAGGTGCACAGGCACACGAATAAGGCTGACATAGCGACGCATGAAGCAGCGATAGTGCGACGGCGAATCATGGTCACGTGCTCCTAGCAACCAGAATCGGTTTTGTGATGCTGCGCAGGGGAGATCGAACTCTTCTCGCGAGGAGCAGTAAATCTAACCTCCAACACGCCGAATCCGCCTTAGTGGCCCGATCGGCGGAGTCTGCATCGGACAGTGTGGGAATTTGAGGGTGTTTAGGAAAGCATCTCACTCAACCGCATTCCCTAGACGGCCGCGCTCAGACACTCCATTGGCACTCCATTAAGGGCTTCGGAGGCTTGCAAACCGCGATTTTCGAGGCCACTCGCAATCGCTAAGTGCTTTTCTTTGCGTCCTCGAAGTGAAACCCGTCTACGACACCGTTCCGTCACAGCAACCGACTTTGTGGGATGAAACGGAAGTCGATCTTGAACCCATGCCGATCACCACGCGGTCGAGATTGTTGAGTAAAGCCCACGTGCATCGTACCCATGGTCGGCTGGCGGTTCTGGTCCGAATGGCTCTGTTTGATCTTCCCCTGCGAATGGAATATATGTCATGAAGCATTTCGAGCAATTCCCTAACAAATCCGGTCGCAGGTTTATGTAATAGGAGGACGACAAGGAATGCAACGATTCCAACTACGGACTGTTGGCCGGCTGCTGGCGATTCTCGCCATTACCGCTTCATTTGTGAGTTCTCAGGCACCTCTGGCCGGTGCACAGACCAGGCAATCCGATGCCGCTTTGATCGCGCAAAGGGAGGCAACGGAGAAAGAGCTGGAATCGATTGCCATTATCGAGCGCAAGGTGATGGTTTCCATGCGTGACGGCAAGCGCATGCAGGCCGATATCTACCGTCCGAAAGACGAATCGAAGAAATACCCGGTCATTTTTGTACGCACGCCCTACAACTTTAACTTCTGGGACGTCGACTTGGGTGCACCACGCGATATGAAATCCGTAGTAGATGCCGTCAAACGTGGCTATGCCTACGTCGAGATCAACGAGCGCGGACGCTATTTTTCCGAGGGCGACTACGACATTCTGGGGCCGCCGCTTACCGATTCCGATGACGAACTGGACTGGATGACCTCGCAACCCTGGTCGAACGGCAAAGTCGGGCTGATCGGCTGCTCTTCGACGGCAGAGTGGCAATTGGCGGTGGCCGCGCGGGGCAACAAGGCTCTCGCGACGTTCATTCCCATGGGGTTTGGCGCCGGCGTGGGACGCATTGGTCCTTATTACGAGCAAGGCAACTGGTTTCGCGGCGGGGCCGTGCAAATGCTGTTCATGATGTGGCTGCGCGACTACGGATTTCAAACCGGCGCACGCCCCATGTTTCCCGAGGGAACCTCCCAGCAAGACCTGGTCATCGCCGCCAAATCATACGACCTGAATCCTCACGAACCGGCGGTCGACTGGTCAAAGGCTATTTGGCATCTGCCGGAAAAGGACATCCTAATGGCGGTTGGCGCAGGTGATGGCATCTTCGCCAGTGTGACTCCCGGCGTGACGCACGGCAATATGATTGCGCGCACACCCAACGATCCAGCCTGGTACAAGGGCGGGTTGTGGAACGACAGCATGAAAATCAACATCCCCGGCTTGTGGATGATGAGTTGGTACGACGTAAGCATCGGGCCCAATCTGGCCGCGTACAACTTCGTGCGACAAACGGCTCGGCCGGAGATCGCCAACGAACAATATGCTGTCATCGCGCCCGTCGGCCACTGCGCCTACAAGCGTGCCACCGAAGACACGGTCGTCGGCGAGCGCAGTATGGGCGACGCGCGCTTTGATTACGACGCCTTAACCTACGGCTGGTTCGACTATTTTCTGAAGGGCGAGCAGAACGGCATCCTGGAGAAGACCCCAAAGGTTCGCTATTACACGATGGGCAGCAACCAGTGGCAAACATCGGATACCTGGCCGCCCGCGGGAGCAAAGCCGGTTAGCTATTACTTCTCCAGCGGCGGACATGCAAACACCATGTACGGCGATGGCATCTTGACCACGACGGCGACAGCCAATGACCAGCCGGACAAGCTGGTCTACGATCCAATGAACCCGGTGCTGACCTACGGCGGTGGCTTCTGTTGCATGGGTTCAACTTTCAAGCCGGGAGCGCTCGATCAACGGCCAATGGAGACCCGTAACGACGTTCTGGTCTACAGTACCGAACCGCTGCAGCAAGGCCTGGAGGTCAGCGGGCCTATCGACGTTACGTTGTACGTCTCCAGCGATGCCAAAGACACTGACTTTACCATCAAGCTGATTGACGTGCTGCCGGACGGCACTGCCTACAACCTCTCTGACAACATTCAACGCGTGCGCTACCGGGAGGGCTACGACAAACCCCCGGTCTGGATGGAAAAGGGCAAGGTGTATAAAGTGACACTGCAGCCAATGCAGATTAGCAACTACTTTGCGCCGGGTCACAGAATGCGAGTTGAGGTCAGCAGCAGTAACTTTCCGCGCTTCGACCGGAACCTGAACACCGGTGGCAATAACTACGATGAGACTACGGCAGTGATCGCGCACAACCAGGTGCATCATTCACAACAGTATCCGAGCAGCATTACTATTAGCGTAGTCAACCATTAGGGAGCCTACTGGCGAGAAGCCTATGCGTCTCTTTTCAGTGTGTGTAATTCTACTTGCTTCGCTTGCGCCGATGCTTAGCGCGCAAACCATCACCGTCAGCTTTCCGCCGGTCATGTCTGCAAAGCCGCTGGACGGTCGCATGCTGTTCCTGCTCTCGAACGATCCGAGCCAGGAGCCGCGCATGCAGATTGACGACACGCCGCGTTCGCAGATGGTTTTTGGAGTTACCGTTGACGGCCTGAGGCCGGGCGAAGGGGTTACGATAGACGGAAACGCTGCGGGTTACCCGATCCGATCGATCAAAGATGTGCCTCCGGGCGACTACACCGCCCAAGCGGTCTTGAACATCTACGAAACCTTTCACAGGAGCGACGCTAAGACAATCAAACTTGCGCCGGACCGCGGCGAGGGACAGCACTGGAATCTGGCTCCCGGTAACCTCTACAGCGCGCCGCAAAAGATACATATCGGTCCCGGAGCACCGCCAATCAACATCTCGCTCGACAAGGTCATTGCGCCCATTCCCCCAGAGCCAGATACCAAGTATGTCCGCCATCTGCGTATCCAGAGTGAGTTGTTGACCAGGTTCTGGGGGCGGCCAATGTTCCTGTCAGCGATCGTACTGGTGCCAGAAGGATTCGACGAGCATCCCGGTGCTCATTATCCTGAGATGGTTTTTGAGGGACATTTTCCCACCCGGTTCGATGACTTTCGGACGACTCCGCCCGATCCCAATCTCAAGCCTGATTACTCGTACCGGTTCCATCTAGCGGGCTACAACCGGATTCAGCAGCAGGAAGCATACGAGGAGTACAAGAAGTGGATCAGCCCCGGCTTTCCGCGCGTTCTGGTCATCCAGATTCAACATGCCAACCCCTATTACGACGACTCGTATGCGGTGAACTCCGCAAATCTTGGGCCGTACGGGGATGCGATTGAGACCGAGTTGATGCCTGCAGTGGAGAAGAAGTTCCGTGGCATAGGACAGGGATGGGCGCGATTTCTGTATGGCGGTTCAACCGGCGGATGGGAAAGTTTGGCGGTGCAGATGTTTTATCCAGACCATTACAACGGGGCGTTTGTGGCTTGCCCCGACCCAGTCGACTTCCACGCCTACATGACGACAGATCTTTACCACCAACCGAACATCTTTTACCTGCAGGGCGCCAACAAACAGGTTGAGCAGCCGGCGATGCGCGACTATCTGGGACACACTCTGATTTCAGTGCGCGCCAATATCGCCTACGAGGCTGCGCTCGGCGATCACGGTCGATCGGGCGAACAGTTTGATATCTGGCAGGCTGTGTATGGACCGGTCGGCGCAGACGGTTATCCGCAGCCGATCTTCGATAAGCAGACGGGCGAGATCGATCACCAGACGGCGGATTACTGGCATGACCACTATGACTTGGACGCGATCCTGCAGCGCAACTGGAGCATCCTCGGACCGAAGCTGCAGGGCAAGCTCCATATCTATGTCGGCTCCGATGACACCTACTTTCTCAATGACGCCGTCTACCTCATGGAGGACTTCCTGAAAACGACAGGCACTCCAGGCCATGGTGTTCCCTACCAGGGCGAAGTGAAGTACGGCGCGCGAGCCGAGCACTGCTGGAACGGTGACCCTAACCTGCCGAACGCCTACTCCCGCTTGCACTACAACACGATGTACCTGCCGCAGATCATGCAGCGGATCGAGAAGACGGCACCGGCTGGAGCAGATATGAGCTGGAGATACTAGCAGCGATCGGTCAGTAGATCTGCGGGACAAACAAGGTTACGCTTCAGGCATTAAGGGAGAGACGACGATAGGACTCGGCATTTCGGCACCTTTCGCGCTTCTGTCATTTTGGGGGAATCAGCTTACAGGTACTAAAGACCTACGTTTGGTTTACGTTCCGCCGCCTCCACCATAGTTTTCAATCACGATCTGGCAAGCTTGCTATCGCTGGAACACATCTCGAGGCATTCCGAGACCCGTTGCCGCTCGCGGTCAACCGCTTACTTGAAACGAAAAGGGGAAAATCCATGAAGAGCCGCACCGAGGTATTGCAGCAGGTCGAAGGCGGGACGTTCGATGTATGCGTAATTGGCGGCGGGGCGACGGGGTCAGGTTGTGCCTTGGATGCTCAGTTGCGTGGTCTGAAAACGGTTCTGGTTGAGGCAGGAGATTACGCCTCGGCAACCTCCAGCGCGGCGACCAAGCTTGTCCACGGAGGGGTGCGCTACCTGCAGCAGGCCGTGCAGGATCTGGATGCGGGACAGTATCACGTGGTACGGCGAGCTCTGCACGAGCGCCGGATTATGCTGGACAACGCCCCGTTTCTGGCTCACTCGTTGGAGCTACTTGTCCCGTGCTATAGCCGCAAGGACATCTTGTACTTCAGGGTCGGGATGAAGATGTACGACCTGATTGCCGGCAAGGGCAACCTGTTTCCCAGTAAGTATCGTTCGGTCGCAGAGTCGGTGAAGCGGATGCCAATGCTCAAGCCGGACAGGCTGGTGGGCACGGTGGCTTATGGTGACGGACAGTTTGACGATGCTCGATTCGCCATGGCCTTGATCAAATCGTTCTCCGATGAAGGCGGCTTGGCTGTCAATTACACGCGGGTAGTCGGATTGGAAAAAGATGCCGGAGGAAGGCTCAATCGAGCCGAGGTTGAAGATCTCCCCTCCCACCGCAGATTCAAGATTCAGGCTCGAGCATTCGTGAACGCCACCGGACCGTTCTCCGATCATATCCGGGAGATGGCGAAGCCGGGCATCGCGCCGCGCCTGCGTCAGAGCAAGGGTGTGCATATTCTTCTGCCGCTGGACAAAGAAGACACGAAAGACGCGATCCTGATTCCCGAGACGGACGACGGAAGAGTGATCTTCGCCATTCCGTGGCTGGGCCGCTTCCTGGTGGGGACAACCGACGACGAAGCGCACGTGGGCGACGAAATGATCGCGACGCGAGCTGAAGCGGAGTATCTGCTGCGTCATTTGAATCGCTACATCGTGCCCCCGTTTAAAGTCGACCAGATCGTCAGCGCATATGCCGGCATGCGGCCACTGGTGAGATCCAAGAATGCTCTCGATACCAAGAAGCTGATTCGCGACCACGAGGTCGAAATGGAGGAGGAGAGCGGCTTGATCAGCGTGCTTGGCGGCAAGTGGACGACGTATCGAGCTATGGCTCAGGACGGCATCGACATGGCGCTGGGATATCTGGGGAAGCCGCTGATTCCCTGTCGAACCGAGCAGCATAGGCTCCACGGAGCGGAAGGTTACGGGCCGGAGTTCTGGCGACTTCTGGTGTCAGAGTTCGGGGTCGGGCCGGCAACAGCCCGGCATCTGGCGGAGAAGTTCGGCACGGCTTCCTTCCGGGTGCTCGACATTGCCAAACAGGATCCGCGCTATGCCGCAGCGGTCATTCCCGGTATGCCGCAGATTCAGGCGGAAGTAGTCTACTGCGTGCAGCGGGAGATGGCGTTGACCGTTGAAGACATGCTGGCCCGACGTATCGGAATGCAATTGTTCAGTTGGAAGGCTTCCATTCAAGCTGCGCCGGTGGTCGGCCCGCTGATGGCCGAGTTGTTAGGCTGGACCGCCGAGGAGACGACTCTTGCGGTCGACCAATACGTGCAGAACATAACCAGGAAGATGACGGTTATCGGATTGAAACCGTAAGCCATCTGAGGTGTTCCGCAGATTTGGGTAAATGTTGCTTCGGAGCCGCAGTACGCTACCGGACCACCGAGCAACTTCCCGGCTAACATCTGAGAGACCATCGAGATATATAACTCATATTTTGTCATGCAGGGATGCCTTCGCGACTTGTTCAAGGTGTATGGAGAAACCCAAACTACTTTACTTATCCAAGCGTTGACCCAATCGGGCTGGGGTCTCCCGCTGTCACAACCTTCGTCTAGCAGCTTCGCAGCGACGAGCCGCGCAATGACTAGGGTTCAACGCATAACGGAAGAGGGCACGCGTGGATGAGTGCCGCGTGTCTCGCTGGTTTTGAGACCTGGGTGAAGGCGATGTGGGTGCCTCTGGTCTCGCACCACCCAAGCTCTGGGAGAGAATGACAACGGGCGCGTTTTTCGAAACCCGAATTCGCTGAACGAGGAATCTCGCTATATCCAAGCTTGCCAGCCAGCCTGTCGCTTCGATTGCAGGGCCTTCTCCACGTCTGGAGTCCTTAGGCTCCATAAGCGCTTGCTGATCTCAAGCACATCTGGTACTTGCGCCGAGGGCCCGGTTGCGCGCAGACTGTCCCTGCCTGTGGAGGTCCTATGCTGCATTTAGATACCGGTAATACCGGGTTCATGATTTTGTGTGCCAGTCTGGTGATGTTAATGACTCCCGGCCTGGCATTTTTTTATGGCGGCCTGGTGGGCCGCAAGAACGTCCTCGCCATCATGATGCAGAGTTTTGTGTCGATGGGTTGGACGACGGTGATCTGGTACCTCTACGGCTACTCGCTCTGCTTCAGCGGCGACTGGCATGGCATTATCGGCGACAGCCATCAGTTCCTGCTGCGCAACACCAACTTGATGAGCGCCTCGCCCAATCCGACCATTCCGGCTATCGTCTTCATCGCCTATCAAATGATGTTCGCCATCATTACTCCTGCATTGATCTCGGGCGCGTTCACCAATCGCGTGACCTTTAAGGCCTACATGCTGTTTCTCACCGCATGGCTGACGCTGGTCTACTTTCCCTTTGTGCACATGGTGTGGGGAGGCGGCTTGCTGGCGCAGTGGGGCGTCAAGGATTTCGCCGGCGGCATCGTAGTCCACAACATTGCCGGCATGGCCGCGCTCGCCTCCGTGCTGTATGTCGGACGCCGCCGCGTGGTCGAGGCCGGCTTGCATAGCATTCCAATGGTGGCGCTCGGTACCGGCCTGCTATGGTTCGGGTGGTATGGCTTCAACGCCGGCAGCCAGATGCGGGTTGATTCGGTCACCGCCGTCGCCTTCCTCAATACCGACTTGGCCGCATCGTTTGCTGCAATCGCCTGGCTGATCGTCGCCTGGTCCCGCGAGAAAAAGCCCAAGCTGCTTGGACTGCTCACGGGCGCCGTCGCCGGCCTGGCCACGGTCACTCCCGCCGCCGGTTTTGTGTCGCCCGGAGCGGCCGTTGTGATCGGCCTGGCTGCGGGAGTGGTGTGCTATTTCGCAGTCGAGTTGAAGAACAAGTTGAAATGGGACGACGCGCTCGACGTCTGGGGCGTCCACGGTGTGGGCGGCATGCTCGGGATCATTTTGTTGGGCGTGTTTGCCGACCAGACCTTCAATCCCGAAGGCGTCAATGGTCTGCTCCACGGCAACCCCATCTTCCTCTTCAAGCAAACGGTTGCGGTGGTGTTTTCGTCGCTGTGGGCGTTCGGTTTTACCTACGCGATGCTGGCCATCATCAATCGCTTTACGCCAGTCAGAGTCGACGCCTCCAGCGAAACCTTAGGCCTCGACCAATCGCTGCACGGCGAACGTGCCTACGAGGAGATGGACCTTATCGCGTCCTAGTGCGGAGGAAAGCGCTATTTTTCAGTGAAAGTGAAGCAAACAACTCTGTGATGGAGGTCACACAATGGATGGATTGCGCCTAGATTTCCGCTCCTTTTCCGCTCCATTCCATTCCTCTCACGGAGTCCTCCGAGAGCACGCTCGGAATGCTCGCGGAGGATTCACCGCCTGCTCCGCGAGGGCTCGCGGAACGCTCGTCTTGTGTCACGGAGTCGTCGCGGAGCAGTCGCGGAAACTCGGAGAAAGTCGACGCAACTTGGGGAAAGTTGGCAAGTCGGCCCCTTCTGGCAGGCACAGCTTCGACGGCGGCTTCTTCTCGATCCGCTGTTTCATGTCAGCGCGCTCAGTCCTGTGGCTTTTCGACCTGGTCAAACACCATGCGCGCACAAGGGTCGCGAGAAACAGAGTCTCGCAGATAACTAGGGCGACTCGGAGATGGAAGTGCGATAATCCGTCGAGATGGTCAGAGATTCAAATAGCCGTTTTCGAGCGGCACTAAATATTTTAGCTTGGGTCTTGATCGCGGTACTTCTAGTTGCAACGTTGCTCTGGACTATCTGGGCCAGCCATCAGCCAAGACCTCACTCATCGTGGGGCGAGCCGTCCGAAAAACCGTTGAACTGATCAAAGGAAGTATCGTTCCTTCATCTCTTCAGAACCGTCCTGAGCCCTGCCGTCATAGTGACCTACACGAGGGCAGATCTCCTCGAAACATCTGATACAAGTTCTTTTAACCAGACGCTTATCTCATCGCGCGTGCGCCGAAATAACTCCGGTTGTTCGGCGGTTGACGCCGCAGCGGGATCGGTGAAACCGTGGTGGATTCTTTGGCCCTCACCGGGAAAGATTGGGCACGATTCCTTAGCGTTGTCACAGACGGTAATCACATAGTCGAAGTGCTGCCCAACAAATTCGTCGACTGACTTAGAGCGGTTAGCTGAAATGTCGATACCGATTTCCTTGAGCGCCATGATAGCGTTTGGATTCAAGCCGACTGGCTTCGTGCCGGCGCTGAACACCTCAAATCGATCTCCCGCTATGTTCTTAAGCAGCCCCTCAGCCATTTGGCTTCGCGCGGAATTACCCGTGCACAAAATGAGCACCCGTCTCTTACCGTCCATATTTCACGTTTTCCTTTTCCTCATGTGGAACAAGAACATCCGACGCCTCTGAAGAAAGCGTCGGTACCAGCCACCGAAACAATGCGGCGGCAGCAAATGCACCAAGGAGATGAGCGGCGACAAAGCCGGGTACGTCCGTTGGCCGAATTCCCGCAAGTGTGTTGCTCGCGGAAGCAGCCAGGGTTACGGCGGGGTTCGCAAACGAGGGCGAAGCAGTAAACCAATAAGCAGGCGCCGACCGCGAAAGGTACAAATGAGCTGCGCGTGCGTACGCAACCCCAAATGACCGAGAGCAACCCAAACGAGGCCCCGAATTCGCTGAAAAGTTGGGCAGCGCCACTACGCGCATGCTGTGATGCGGAAAACAGTGGCTCCCGGAACATTAAGTGAGCGACAGCCACGCCAACAAAGGCTCCTGTAATCTGAGCAATCAGATAAGCAGGTACTTCTGGCCAAGGAAGTCCTCGCTGCGAGGCGTCAGCGAGCGTCCCAGCAGGATTAAAATGAGCGCCGGATATCGAACCGAACGTAAGGATAAGGGCCACCAGCGCTGCGCCGCTGGCAATGGTGTTCGCCAGCAGTGCGATCGCTACGTTGCCACCGGATAGTCGCTCGCCCATAATTAATTCCCGAACCGACAACTGCGGCCAGCAGCAACGCAGTCCCTAGAAACTCTGACACGATCCGCCGCTGGAGGCTTACCCTCATTCGTGACCGATACGATCAATCTCTTTCTGAATCGCAAGACGATCTAGGCTCGTCAGAGGAAGGCAGAGAAAGAGGCTGATGCGGCGATCAAGCATCATGAATGCTTCACGAAATGCTCGAGACACCTCGTCGTCAGTGCCTTGTACTGCGGCTGGATCGGGAATCCCCCAGTGGGCGGTCAGCGGCTGTCCTGGCCACACAGGGCAGATCTCCTTCGCGGCGTTATCGCAGACGGTGAATACGAAGTCCAGCTTTGGCGCATCTGGCTTCGAGAACTCCTCCCAGCTCTTGCTGCGAAGCCCTTGGGTGGGCAAGCGTGCCGATTCCAGTTGTTTCAGCGCCTCAGGGTGCACGAATCCGGCCGGGTGGCTACCGGCGCTATGTGCGACGAAATTGGGGACGCCCTTACGTTTCATAATGGCTTCGGCCATGATCGAACGGGCGGAGTTGCCCGTACAGAGAAACAGCACATTGTAACGACCTTGCATAGCATCCACCTTGATTTTTCAGTGAAATTACGCTCTTGCCGTTTCGCGAACAACTGCACGCTGTGAACGAGGTTTCTGGAGGGCGGAATACGGCCGCCACTCGCTGACCGTGCATCCTCCACACATGATCGCTTCCTTAAGCCGGACGGTGTCCTCTTGTAACTGCTTCCTCGGACTTGAATGCGCTACGTAAGAACTCAAAAAGCGGTCTGCTAAGCGCCGGGCGTTGATCTGAGAGGCGGTAGTACATGCGATATCCTTCTCGCCGATCAATTACCATTCCGGAGTTCTTCAGATATGCGAGGTGCCGCGAGACCAGCGGCTGAGTTGTCTGTAGCACGTACTGGATGTCGCAGACACACAGTTCACCGTGCAGTAGCAGGTTGAGGATGCGCAGGCGGTTACTGTCTCCCAACGCTTTGAAGTATTGCTCTAATTCCTTCAATTGTTTACCTCGATGGATTCAGGTGCATTCGACGCACACATTCCGAGCAACGCCTTGGCTCCGACCGGAGCTTCCGGCTGCCACGGAACCAGGAAGGCTTTGCCCGTGAGAGTTTTGACTTCCTCGATGTAGCGATTCTCTATCTGGGCACGGGAGGAGAGAATCGGGTCTTCCGTTCCCGTTGCCAACAGACTCTGATTCACCACCCACCCGAAGGGTGTGATGCGGGCGCGCTTAAGATCTTCCTGAAGGCGAGCGGCCTCATGTACGGGAGTCGCTTCCGGCAGCGTGACGATCAGAATCCTACTGAACTCCGGATCGCGCAACTGCGGCAGCAAGCGCCTCACCGAATCGGGAATGTTACTGAGGTTTCGGGCAACGTCGCGGTGATAGGCTTCGGCGGCGTCCAACAGCAGCAAGGTGTGGCCAGTCGGTGCGGTATCGATCACGACGAAACCGTTATTTCCTTCGTCCACACTTCGGGCAAAAGCGCGGAAGACGGCGATCTCCTCGGTGCACGGCGAGCGTAGGTCCTCTTCCAGAAGGGCTCTGCCCTTTTCGTCGAGGTCGCGTCCGCTCTCGTCCATAACCTCGGCGGTGTAAGCGCGAGTTTCCGCTTCAGGATCGATTCGCCCAACCCGCAGGCGCGGCACGGGCTCGCCCAACGACATGGCGATGTGAGCGGCTGGATCGGTCGTGGTGAGCAGGACGTCGTTGCCGAGTTGGGCAAGTTGTACGGCGATGGCGGCAGCGACCGTGGTCTTGCCGACGCCACCTTTGCCCATGGTCATAATGACGCCCTTGCCTGATGCGGCGAGCTGCGATAGCAACTCCGCAAGGCCGGGCGTGGGTTCGCTTGGATTGGAGACCTGCGCCGCGGGAGATCGATCAAGGGGCAACTCTTCGCCTAGCTTCCGCACCGCTTCAACGCCTACCAGGGAGTGCGCTGCTAACGGCACAACTGTAGTCTTTAATTGCTTCAGACCAGCAGGCATTTCGGCAATCGCGGTCTTCTGTCTTTGTTCCATAGCAGCGGCGATCGACTCAGCCTGTGACGCAGCGTGGAAAACTCCGTTCACGATCAGCTGCTGATTTCGGAGCCCTAACGCCTCAAGTTCCCTTCGCGTGCGGTCCGCTTCCGCAAAGGCCGACCGCTCGGGCCGAGTGACGAGGTAAACAGTGGTGGTGTCGTGCGTCGCTCAGCGCTTTGAGGGTCTTCTCGTATAACTGCTTCTGATTCTGTAAGCCAGCGAGAGGTCCCAGACACGAAGTTCCGCCCACGTTCGTCTCGATGAACCCGGACCACGCCGCTGGAAGCTGCAACAGACGAAGCGTGTGTCCCGTCGGCGCGGTGTCGAAGATCACGTAGTCGTAGTCCGCGGTCACGTGCGCGTCACCGAGAAGCTTTGCGAATTCATCAAACGCCGCAATTTCGACCGTGCAAGCGCCGGAGAGTTGTTCCTCGATGCTGTTCACGGCAGCTTCAGGCAACAGATCTCGATATGGCCCCACAACTCGTTCGCGATACTCTTTCGCGGCCTGCTGGGGATCGACGTTCATGGCAAACAGACCCGGTACGGCCTCGATTGGGGTTGGATGCATACCGAGAGGGGACGCCAGAACTTCGTCCAGATTGGAAGCCGGGTCTGTGCTGACCAGGAGTACGCGTTTGCCTTCGTCGGCTAATCCAATCGCAGTCGCGCAAGCGACAGATGTCTTGCCGACACCGCCCTTGCCCGTAAAGAGCAGATTGCGCGTAAGAGGCCCAGGCAGCTTCATTTCGTGACTCCGGCATTGCCGATGCCCACCAGGTCGCTACTGCGCACTTTGACTTTCGGACCGGGCTCATACGGTATCGATGTGAACGTTCCGAGTTGTTCGCGCGTGGGATAACTGCCCTCCGACTTCAGCTCTCCGTCAACCAGGATCAGCGGCAGGCACTTCGTGCCTTTTGAGTTGAGCGTCTGCTTGACGAGAGGATTTGCCACAAAATCTGCAACCTGTTGGGCAAGGTTGAAGCGCTCCACCTCAACTCCCTTCGATTTCAGCCATTCTAAGTCAGCTGCGAACTGAGGCAGTACGGGATCGACAGCCGGACCGCACACGCCGGTCGAACAACACATGGCAGGATCAAATACCTGAATCTTCGACATCCACTTCATCTCCCAGAATTGCGCTGTAACAGAAAATTAACATATATATCCGTCTACACGAATAAACATATGTTAGCATGCCTTCCGTGGTTTGGGTCACAGTTTTTGTGATTCGTAGTGCCCGGGCCGCCGCTAAGCGCAAATGTCCAGGCTAACTGTCACCACGTTACGGAAAGCGAACGAATGTCGCTTCGGCGCAGGGCCGTTTCGGACTGGACTTGTTCTGCTTTCACTATTCCTTGGGCTTGCGTCATTCAGTGGCTGCGATTCCAAGCCCGCGCCATCCAGGTAGACGCGTCGATGCAGACCAACATCCCGGGCATTTATGCAGCCGGAGTACAAGATGAATCTCGAATAAAAGTACAGCTAATCTGACCTGAGTTCCGGATTGGAACTGAGGCTCAGTTCCGCCCATCGTGTCACAAGCTATTCTGGTCATATTATCTTACTATTTAGCTGCGATTAGTCTGGTCCTGTAGCAGTACCCGTAAGAGGCATGAGCAGCGGAACGATATTATGAGTAGCGAAGACTCAGCTATCGATCGGATCGCGGTATTCTCCCGGCGACGCGAATTCGAGAAAGCACAAGCCCTATTCTTGCGACTGGAATTGCCATTCGAAGTCGTGTCGCCCGAGCCAGGATATTCGCGGGTGGGCGTTTCGGCGCTGCTCTGCGGCACCAGCGCACTGGGAGCACTTCATGGTGACCGTAGCATCACCTGTTCTGGATGGACTGAGTATTTTCCCGCGTTGATGGCTGTACCTGAAGAACCTCCACAAGCGTTCGAGAATGACGTTTTCGGCGAAGCCGTAATCATGTTCTTTGGCCCATGTATGGCCGATCAAGAGCGCGTCCGGCTTACCGCCCATTTGACGGGCGATCTCACGGAAGTTCTTCCCTATATCAACAGCACGATGCCCAGAGCCTGCTTTAACGCTGGCCCGGGCACCCTTAGCTTTCATGGATGGCGTCACGCATGGTCACGCTGTATTCACGGAGAATCGCCATCGGAAAAGCCGATAACCTGATCGACTCCTGGAACACGCTAGAGAAGATTCGCCTGCTGGTAAATCGTACCTGGGCAAAACGCAAAACTATCACCCCGTTGTATGTGCAGCGCTTCAAGCCACCCGCGTTGGAAATCTACAAGAGACTTCCTCGCACCAATTGCCGAGAGTGTGGCGAACAGACCTGTATGGCCTTCGCGGTAAGCCTTTGGCAGGGAGAGGCCGCGCCATCGCAGTGTCGCCCCATATTCACCGAGGAACACGCCGCCTTACGCAACGCACTGCTTGAGATCTGCCAGGGACTCGGGGTCGACACAAGCAAAGTAGCGGCCGACTGAGACCTGCATCACGCGCAATTTGGAGTCAGGGTTGGAGGGGGAAGCCCTTTCCTGCAGCGTTATTGCGGCGCTCCGCTGTCCAGATGCGATTGCATTCCACTACGTCCCGCCCGGGCGACGATCTCCAACCACTGTTTCACCAGCGCAATCGCGTCCTCGCCGTCGCGGTCGATCACTATCTTCTCCATCCGCACGCGGTCCTGCGCACTAACCTTGAGTAATGCATCATTCATTTGATTGCTCATCTCGTTTTGTCGACTTCGATTCCCCCGCCGACCTTCCAGCACAGACACGCCCTGCTAGGCACGTCACTCGGGCATCATGGAGTGATACCCGGATGGCACAGTCAAACGATCAAGCCAGTTCGGTCACTGCCGTAGCGACGTGCTTGATGTCTTCGACGATGATTTCTGGCTCGACCACGATTTCAGATTTCACCGAGTTGGCAACGAGACTGTACTTCTGCGCCGCCTGCACGGCACGACGAATTCGTCCTTCCACCACCTCTTTCCGCTCATTCCCCCGAGCCACCCGGATTACCGGGCGGAAGTGAAGTTTGGTGAAGATCTCGGTACGGTCCAGCTCAATCAACTTGGTTCCTTCGGTGCGGCATTCATAGGACAGTAGTCCGAGTTGAAAACGTTCTGCTGCCCAGAGAAACATCATCATCACACAGGTATTTGCGGAGGCCACGAATGCGTCCTCCGGCGTCAATACACCTGGGTGACCGTGGGCATCGGGAGGGGCGGAAAACTTCATCTCGGGCCCGTTGCCCATCTCCAACTGCCCCCAGTGCTCGCCGGTCCAGCGCACGGTGGTGTGATACGTTGCGGTTCGACTCATTTCTTGCCTCCGTTCCAGAAAGCGCTGTATTCCCGGAGGATCGCCTCCCTGTAGCTGGATTTCAGCTCCTCAGGTATCGAGTTGTAGATCGCCACGTCTGCCAGGAGAATGTCCCCGGCACTCTCGGGAGTCAGGCCACGTTCGCGCAGGCTTGCAAAGATAAGCGGCAATGCCAGGAACTCCACGATTTGACCGTCGATTGTGATTTTCTGTACGGGCACGCCGGAGCCGCAGGAGCAGCCCACAATCGTTGGCTGCTCCGTCACCGCGGGCGCACTGATCGAAACCAGCGGCCTGGCCGGACGCGCCAGCACATCATCCACAAGGGACGTAATGCGCTCGGCGGTGAACTCAACCGCCTTCAGACCGGCATCATTCAGATTGCGGCGCCCGTCGATCAATCCCAAATTGTGCTCAGCCGCGAGTTCGCTGACAACGATGATTGCCGTCGGCTTTCCCGAGTACATCTCTGTGCCGCGCGCAGCGCAGCGCAGTTCGCAGCCGTCGACCGTGATGGTCGGATGAAAGCGGGCGAACGCGCGATCGCCTTCGCCGCCGGCCAGGAACAGCGGCAAGCAGATCGTAACGGTCTTTCCCGGGCGCTTTTCGTGCAATACCTTCAATGCCGCAAGTCTCGACACGGTTCCTACCGCAAGTTCCTCGCCGGAGCACGCAATGATGCCAACTTTGCGTTCTGGAAGATCAGGCATGGAGTCCTCCTTCATGTTGCGAAAGAATTGTTTCCAGCTCGTCCGAGATCTCGGTTGCAATTGTCCGGGCGAGTTGTTTACCAGCTTCGTTCAGTTCCGCGATTCCCTCCGGCTTGTGCCCTTTATGATTACGGAATACATCGAATACCGCGATCTCGCGGGCTGGCGCGCCATCGCTGAGCTTGACGAGTTTCGCTGCGCACATCAGCTTGCAACCGTCGATTGTGACGGTCGGCTGGCTGCGTACCAGGTCACGGGCCTCGGCGTCGCCGAGGACAAGTTTGGAAAGTGCGACCAGCCGCGTATCGTCCGGCCGTAATGTGTCGCAAAGCTCGTAGGCTGCTTCCCGCGTGACACTGCCCAGCGATTTGCCAATCCCGCTGCACGGTACGATGGTCACCGCCTTGTTGGTTTTGCTCATGATCTCAACTCCTCCTCCGCTTGCGACTGCATGACTGAAAGATAGTTCGCTGCATCAAGCAATTTCGCTCGATCCACTTCCCAGTTCGAAGCGTTGACTTCGATGATCCAGCCGGCTCCGTACGGATCTTTGTTGATGATTTCAGGGGTCAACTCAAAGGCAGGATTCGTCGCGCCGATCACTCCTGCAACCGGCGAGTGGACACCTATGTTGACCTTCATCGTTTCGATCTCTGCGAACTCCGCACCAGGGTTCAGGTTGGTTCCGGTGTTCTTCACGTTAACGAAGGCAACGTCCCCGTTATGCTGCTGAAAAAAGTCGGTGACCCCGATCCTTACGCGCGTCGGAGGCGAGTCAGCCGGCAGTATCCATATGCCCTCAGGAGCGTAGAAACGGTCCGTGGCAACTCGAAAAGTGAATTTGTCGATTGTCGTTTGCAGGTACTCCGGCATTTCATCTCCTATCGTGACTGCATGTGAATGGCAGCGTCTCGAAACCCAAGTGCGGCCTCAAGCATGGCTTCCGGCAACGTGGGGTGCGCATGCGTTGTCCAAGCCAGGTCATCGGCGGTAGCCCCCAATTGGACAGCCAACGCGCCTTCGGCAATGAGGTCGGTCGCATGTGGTCCTAGAATATGCACACCTAGCACCCGGCCGCTTTCGGACTCGCAGATCAGCCGCACAATACCTTCTGTCTCACCGAGAATGCGGGCCCTGGGATTGGCCGAGAATTGGAATTGCGATACTTTGATATTCAGACCGGTTGAGCGTGCCTGTGCCTCCGTCAGGCCAACGCTCGCGATCTCTGGCCGAGTGAAGATCACGTTCGGAACGGATCGATAATCCACACGGCGCTGTCCTCCGGTGATGTTCTCGGCGACTACCCGCCCTTCAACCATGGCCTTATGAGCCAGCATCCAACCGCCGACAGCATCGCCGATTGCCCACGTATTCGGGAGGTTCGTAGCCATGCGATCATCCACCGCGATCGCCGAGTTGGACATGCGCAACCCGAGGTTTCTGGAATTGATGTCTGAGGTGTTCGGCTGTCGTCCGGCGGCAATCAGGACCTTGTCAGCGTCGAACACCTTCTCACCGGCGTAGACCTTGAGCGCATCCCTATCTCTTGCAATTCTCGCCACCGCGGCGCCGGTTTGAATCGATAGTCCGCGACGCCTCAGTATCAACTGGAGACGCTTGGCGATTGCGTCGTCCGTCGCGCCGGGCAGCAGGTTCGGAGCCATCTCCAAGACGGTCACCTTTGAACCAAGCGCCTCGTAAATGCAAGCAAACTCCAAACCAATTACCCCGCCTCCAACTACGACGAGCCGAGCAGGAACCATATCGAAAGTGAGAGCTTCCGTACTGGTAATGACGTTGGGCAGATCGCATCCTTCTATCGGCGGCTCGCTAGGCAGAGATCCAGGCGCAAGTACGATATGGTTCGCCGCGATCTCGAAGCGTCGGCCGGTCTGCATCACCGAGAGAAGGCCGGGGCGCTCGAATCTGGCCTCACCGCTCACCACCGTGACCCTGCGCTCTCGCAACAAATGCTCTACGCCACCCACCAGTTGATCTACCGAAGCCTGTTTGTAGGTCATCAGTGCTGGTATGTCCGCTGATACCTTTGGGATAAACAACCCAAACTCTTGAGCCCTTCGGCACCGCACCAACATATCGGCTGAGGTCGCGAGAGCCTTCGTTGGTATGCAGCCAATGTTCAGGCAGGTGCCACCTATCCGCTGCCGCTCAATCAAAGTGACGCGAGCACCGCGCTGCGCCGCAACTAAAGCTGCAACATATCCGGCTGGTCCGCCGCCTAGAACGGCAACATCAACTACTTCACTTGGCCCCGGCATAGTCAGTCCTTGCTACCGCGCACTACCGGCTTCTTGGCTCATAGCTGCGGTTGCCAGCCAGGTTGTGATCTCGGCGGCACTGGGAATTCGACCCGCCGACTTTATTTCGCCGTTAATAACCAGTGCAGGCGTGGCCAGGATCTTGTAGGCCATGATGTCCTTGATGTCTTCTACTTTGGTAATTGTGGCCGGCGACCCAAACTGATCGACTGCCTTTTGGGCTTCCGCATAGAGGCGTTTGCAACTGCCACAGCCCGGTCCAAGTACTTTGATTTCGATGTCCACTTGATTCTCCTTTGTCAGGACGCGACGAGCACGAAACTGGGATTCTCGTGCCTGCGCTACATGATTAGGTTGAATAGATAACCGACGATAAGAATTCCCTCGCTCAAGTACTTGAGGCGGTAGCCGAACCGACACGCCTCAGGATTCTTAACCTGCTCCAGCAGCCGAATCAGAATGTTTGTGTATTCGCATAAGCGTATGTACATATAATATTCCGCCTGTGAGCTTATGCTGTGACTGGCGTCACGTGGGAGGGTGATTCGAATTCCGAAACGGGCATTACGCGGAGACACGGCTCCGAGGTTGGGCCGATGTCTGTACTGCCTGGCGGCGGAATCGCGCGCAAGACATCAAGACATAAGAATAGATCGATCGAAAGATAGATCGATGGGGGGGTTCCGTCATCACGAGGTTCTTATGAGCCAGCGATCTGTTCCGGAAGGACTCCTAGAAGATCACTGGCTCAGCAAAACGCCTCAATCTGATACCCGCTTTGTCATGACTGGCCCACTGGTGCGCAGCATTGCGGTCCACAGCACGCTTGCGGTGGTTTGGTTGCCCTGACGAACGCACTCATGAACTTGCCGTCGACTTGCGGCGCGATCGCGTCCACGTCAATGCCCTCGCCGGTGAGGAAGGCACGCGCATCTTCCACCTTGTAAATTCGGGTGGGTTCGATCTCGATCGACTCGAAACCGGCTTCCGCCAGCTTGGATTCGTACTCCTTGTCCTGCAAAGCGCCTGCAATGCAGCCTACCCACAGCAGCACACTGTCACGTACTTCGGCGGGGACGTCACCGCGCAGCACGACATCGGAGACGGCGAACCTGCCGCCGGGCTTTAGCACCCGGAAGGCTTCGCGCAGCACCTTACTCTTATCGGCAGACAGGTTGATGACGCAGTTCGAGATGATCACGTCCACGGAGTTATCGGGTAGTGGGATGTTTTCGATCTCTCCTTTGAGAAACTCGACGTTCGCAACTCCGGCCTTGCGCTGATTCTCGCGCGCCAGGGCCAACATCTCGTCGGTCATGTCCAGCCCGTACGCCTTGCCAGTCGGCCCAACCCGCTTTGCGGACAACAGCACATCGATGCCGCCTCCGGAGCCTAGATCCAGTACCGTCTCGCCTTCCTTAAGCTGGGCCAGCAGGGTGGGATTGCCACAGCCTAGAGAAGCGCGCACTGCTTCTTCCGGTATCTGGCCGGTTTGAATGCTGTCGTAGAGGTTGCTGGTGATCGGGTCGCAACATCCATCCGAGAGGACAGTGCTCGCGCAGCAGGAAGAGCCAGAACTGACGCGCTGGGCGGCCTGTCCATACTTCTCTTTCACCACTTCCTTGATATTCTCCGTGCTCATCAGAGTCTCCTATTTACTGATCGTGACAATTTGTTCAGGTTTGATTACCTTGTTGCGCCCACAGCACTCGGCATAGAGAAATCCGAGCAACTCCTGCAGCCCTTCCGTATTGGCCGAATACCAAAGGAACGTACCTTCGCGTCGCACGTTCACCAGATCCTCATGCTTCAGCTTCTCCAAGTGGTGTGAGAGCGTCGAACTGGGAATGTTTAACTCACTCCCGATATCGCCCACGATCATCCCCTCGGGATGGGCAGACAAGAGCAGGCGCATAATACGCAACCGTGGTTCCGTGCCCAGCGCAGCGAGCATGTCAGCAAACTTTGTGATCGTCTCGGGATCAGTCTTTCGCATGGTCACTCCGTTTCCCCGAAGAACAAGTCTTCCCCATTGCGGACCTGGCAATACATACAACCGTCAGGGAGCGCTTCCGCGAGTTTGTCGAGAACGTCGTCGGGAAGCAGTTCGTCTTCATCGAGAAAGTCATTCGTTTTCATATCCCGCTCTTTATTCTATGATTCTACACTTATCGAAATATAAGATGCAAGTAGCTGCTGGCAGATTCAGACTTCACGAGACTTCACTTCCGAAGGGACACTCCCCAACAAAACCCTCCGAACCCGCATGAAAACCGATTCTGCTGGTCCGACCAAACCGCAGGTGCCTCCACTCCGCGCCAGCAAAGAACGCTCTTGCTCTGGTTGGGCGACAGCATCGAGGCACGATGACTGAATGCTTGACTGTATTCCTTCCCATTCCGGAACCACTCCCACAAAAGCGTCAATCCCTACCCCCACTTTCCCGTCGTCTCTAATTTCACACGCGTAAAATCAAGGGGCGGCGCAAGTAGTCGCCATTCAGCAGGGCATGTTAAAGCTGACCACAAAGGCCGCCTATGGCCTGATCGCCATGCGGCACCTGGCACAGCCTGCCGACATCGGTCCCGCTAGCGCCAAGGACTTAGCCGAGCTCTACGGCATGCCGCAGGGGGTTCTGGGAAAGAACCTCCAGTGCCCGACCAAGCCAGGCTTGCTGCTCTCGCAACACGACATCAACGGCGGCTACATACTGGCGCACAATCCACACAAAATTACCGCTTGGGAAATCATTCGGGCCATCGAAGGTCCGCTATTCATAACCTCATGTAGTTCCACGGAGCATGACTGCGACCAGAGTTCGCGCTGCACGATGCCGCGAGCCGCTGCGCAAGGTCGGCCGCACCTTCGAGGAAGTTCTAAGCCAATTAACGATTTGAAATTTGACACAGCCGGAGTTCGCCAACTTGGAACTGATGCAGATCGGCTGCGTGCTAAGGAGAATACCGAACGATGAGTACCGACGGAAATAATCTTAAGCTGCCCATCTACATGGACAACCAGGCCACTACGCGTTGCGATCCGCGCGTGTTGGAGGCGATGCTTCCCCACTTTACCGAGACCTACGGAAACGCCGCCAGCCGCAATCACGAGTTCGGCTGGACGGCCGAGCAGACCGTAGCGGAGGCGCGCGGCCAGGTTGCCAAATTAATCGGCTCCACTTCGAAGGAAATTATCTTCACCTCGGGCGCTACCGAGAGCGACAACCTTGCCATCAAGGGCGTGGCCGAGATGTATCGCGAGAAGGGCAACCACATCATCACCCAGGTCACCGAGCACAAGGCCGTGCTCGACAGCTGCCAGTGGCTGGAGAAACACGGCTTTCGCGTGACCTATCTACCGGTGCAGAAGGACGGCCGTATCTCGCTCGACGAGTTGAAGGCGGCCATAGATGACCAGACCATCCTGGTCACCATCATGACCGCCAATAACGAGATCGGCGTGCTGCAGCCCATCCGCGAGATTGGGACGCTCTGCCATGAGCGTGGTGTGCTCTTCCACACCGATGCGGTCCAGGCTGTCGGCAAGGTGCCGTTCAAGGTCAATGAGGACATGGTTGATCTGGCGTCGATCTCGGCGCACAAGCTCTATGGCCCCAAAGGCGTGGGTGCGCTCTATGTGCGCCGCAAGAATCCGCGCGTCCAACTGGTGGCACAGATCGATGGCGGCGGTCATGAGAACGGCATGCGGTCTGGAACACTGAACGTCACCGGTATCGTCGGCCTAAGCAAGGCGTGCGAGATTGCCCGCGCTGAGATGGAAGAAGAGTCTGTGCGTCTGGCCGCGCTGCGGGACCGACTGAAGGATGGCATCATGAGCCAAGTCGACGAGTGCTATATCAACGGCTCCCTGGAACATCGCCTGCCTGGCAATATCAACATCAGCTTCGCGCATATCAAAGGCGAGACGCTGCTGATGGCGATTAACGACGTGGCGCTGTCCAGCGGCTCGGCTTGCACCTCGGCCACCCCCGAGCCCTCCTACGTTATGAAGGCGCTCGGGGTTGGTCCGGAGTTGGGGAACTGCTCGATTCGCTTCGGCATCGGCCGCTTCAACACAGAAGCGGAAGTCGATTATGTCATCAAGCGGATCGTCGATACAGTTCAGCAGTTGCGCGAGTCGTCGCCGCAGGAGGAGATGGCGGAGGAAGGCGTGGAGCTGAAAGAGGTGTAATGGGCCGAGCCCAGGCACTCAATGTTTCGGCGCCGCGTCGGCCGGGTCGAGCGGGCCTTCATGAGGAGACGTGCGGATCGCGCCCCGCTGGTTCCACGATCCTGGTTGGCGTCGCACCGCTGCTGGTCCTCACGATTCTGGTTGGCATCGCGCCCCGCCAGGTGTGACCCCTGTCTCACACTTTGGAGCGATATTACGTGTCACGGTGAAATTATGGATTTTTGGAAGTGTCGGAGATGACAGGAGATAGCGGTCGCTATTTGTTCAGCAAATCGTGACCCTGTGTGGGAACGGAAAGCTGTCTGACGACTCCGAGACCTCTGCAGATTTTCGGGAATATCTCCAATCGCGAAGAGCGAGAACCTTTCCAAGTATGTTCAATCGTGTCTCCAAGTTGCCTTTGATCGCAGCGGAATGGTTTTGCAGGACTTGGTGAACGAACTGGGTCGCCGACTCGACTACGTTGTAAGAAACGGGTTATACCAGGGGAGAAGTAACAAGATCGGCTTCGATGGTCTCTGGACGGCCCCAGACGGCCACGTCGTCGTTGTGGAGGTGAAGACGACGGATGCGTACCGAATCAATCTGGACACTATTGGTGGCTATCGTGAACAGCTGATCGCAGAAGGTGAGGTGCCGATGGACTCGTCTGTTCTGCTAGTCGTGGGGCGGCAGGACACAGGTGATCTTGAGGCGCAAGTGCGAGGGTCAAGACATGCCTGGAGTTTTCGGATTATCAGTGCTGACGCGCTGATAAAGCTGGTCAGTCTGAAGGAGCGCAACTGCTGGAGTTGGTTCTGTGTGTCCTGCCTGCCATCTTGGTGGAAACCCTAGCGTAGAGCGCAACGCGCATTGCCTTTCGTTTGCCATGCGTTCACCATGCGCTATGCGCGATTACGTGTCAATCAAAGTGTGCACACAAACAGTTGATTGTGTGCAGCGGTTCACAGTCGGACGAATCGTTTGTTTCGTAGGTGCGCAACGTGGAAATTCGGATGGGTTTTTGTGCAGTTCCTTTGGTTCTGCGAGGAGCTTTAGCGTGGGAACCTAGCTAGGGCATCTTCCTCAAGTTTCCTGTCTTCACCGCTCTTGCGTTCTGACAGCTCAAATGCAATTCGATTCTCTGATGTCTCCCCATTTGACATCTTCGCGTCTGTGCGGTGGTCAGTGCCGTCCAGTCGCTTATCGTCCGTCAGAAGAATCGTCCAGTAACGCGTTCGTCAATCGAGATGAAACCAGAGGAGAGAATGGTGTTCCATTTCTTTTGCTTTTCTCTCTGCGGCCCTTCAACTCGTCCCCTGGGATACATGGCTGCAAAGGACACCGAGGGGAACAAGACAATGATTCCCGACCCTCAACGTGCAGACCTTGTCAGGTGGGCATTCGAGCGGTTCTCAACTGGTTTATACACGCGTCAGCGGGTTTTGCGCGAGGTTACGACGCGAGGACTGCGAACAAAAAAAGGGAGAGCGGTTAGCCAGCAAACATTCGAGAAGACGCTACGGAAACCTGTTTATGCTGGCCGCATCGGTGTCTTGCGGGATTGATGTCCCAGCACGGCATCAGCCGATTGTCAGTGAGGAGGTCTTTGGCAAAGTGCAGATGATACTCAACGGGAGGCGTCCGACAATCACCCCGCACCTGCGCAACAATCAGGATTTTCCGCTCCGGCATTTCGTGCGATGCGGAGAATGCGGAGAGCCGCTTACGGGGAGCTGGTCGACTGGCAGAACCAGACGTTATGCGTATTATCACTGCCAGGACGGGTGCACGCGAGCATCCAAAGAGAACTTCGAGGCCGAATTTATTGATCTGCTAAAGAAACTCCAGCCTCAGCCAGAGTACGTCGCTCTGTTCCGTGAGGTGATCCTAGATGTGCTGAAGGCAAAGCAGGGCGACGCTATCGAGTCGCAAGCTGCCCTTGAGCGCAAACTCCGCGAACTCCGCAGCAATAGGGACAAGCTGGAGGATGCGTTCATATATCAGAAAGCGATAGACCTTGAGACATACCAACGAATGAAACCAGCCCTGCTCTCCGATCTCACTTTGGCTGAGATGGAACTGCGGAAGCCTCCCTTGAGACCATCGACGCAGAGGACATTATCGAGTTCGCGATGAACGTGTTGCTAAACGCATCGAACCTTTGGAAAACCGCGTCATTAGACCAGAAACAGCGTTTCCAGAGGGTTCTTTTTCCTGAAGGCGTGGAGTATATCAACGGAGGTTATCGAACCACAGCAACATGCATGTTATTCAATGGTTTGGAGCCACAAGAAGCTGAAAAAGAAGAGTTGGTAGCGCTACCGGGAATCGAACCCGGGTTTGAAGATTGAGAATCTTGGAGCCCGGATAGCCCTACCTTACGCCATTCTGCCAACTAGTTGAATACAAATCAATTCGCTCCAGCCAAAGACACGCAGGTCTGTCCGTAGCGCAGTCAAGTGTTGGCTATTTATGGGGATTGGTGGCTATAAAAGTCACATTTTAGTCACACCGGACTGAACAATTAATTCTTGGCACACAACTGAACAAACGACGCTCTGAGACTCGGTATCCGCCAAACGGGCCGCAGGTCAAAACGTGGCGAAAAGACAGACAGCCAAGTTGTAGGTTGCATGCATAAGCGCCCCGGCGGTGGTGGAGCGCGAAGCCACCCGGATCCAACCATAAGCCGCACCGGTCGCGGTAAACGATACCCAATGCGCCAGGTTGGATGGCTGGTGAAACAACGCAAACAGAAGAGCGGTCAAAATCACTGCCGCTGGGTTGCCGATAGTGCGGGCCAAAACGGGCAGTAAACATCCTCGGAATCGACTCCTCAAGGATTGGTCCGAGCACAAAGCCGAGTACCAGAATTTCAATGATCGGCATGGCCTGCGTGCTCTGATTGCGAAAGCGGAGGTAGAGCGGAACCCCTGAGGCAAACGAAACCCCTCCCACCACAGCGGCAACGATATAAGCCGTGGGCGGCCAGACCCAACCCAATGGCTGCAACACCGGTTGATGATGGCGGAATTTGAGAACCAAATACAATGCCAGGCTCAAAGACGCGACCACCGCGAACTGCAAGCCGAAGCTTGGATCAGTGAGTTCGGAGCGCTGGAAAAGACGAAAGCGGACGAGAAAGCGCAGGACCGAACCAAGCAGAACGACAACCAGGAGAAAGACACCTATGTCTTCGTAGTTCCAATAAGGCCTCGCAGGCTCCAGACGAGGCTTGGTTCCGGACCAATGTGCTCGCAACGACTCCTCCCCTTCTGCTCACATATGAGCAAACAAGTTCGTGTCACGGCCTATAAAGGTGCCGGAACCCCGGGACCACCTGGAAGGGCTTCGTCGGCGGATCGATGATTTCTCCAAGCTGGTCGATGAGTGCAAGAGAAGCGTTGCCAAGGAATCTCGCGCCCTCGCGAATATGACTGACTCGCTCGGGATGAAATCCCATCAATCGTGCGCAGGTTGCGTCGGCAGCTACCGGATCATCTGCAAGCACGATCTTCCCTAGAGCACGAGGGCTGCCGTTGAGAGGCCCGTTGCCTTCCATCGCCACGATCCCGTCAGCAATAACGAAGCGGATGGGAACGGTTGCACACAGATCAAGGATGCTCTCCTGAATCCCCTTCCAGTGGAGAATATTCTTCGGCCATCCGTATCTTGCACCCGGCACGACGCCGAACATGTTCTTCATACTGAGCGTGACACCGGACCAGTGATGGGCTTTGATCTTTGGCATGGAGACCAGGAAATCGGCCTCCAGCACAGTCCGGGGCAGCCAGAGATCCCTCATGCCGGTATAGCTCGCGCGTAGCGGCACACGAATCAGTTCGTCGCGATTCAAATCGACGAATCGGAGCTTTTCGTCTCGAAGATACTGCTCATAACCATTCTGGGAAAGCACCAGCTGTGTGTCTCGTTGATGTCCTGGTCCCTCTGCTACCAACACGGATTTGGCGCCTAGCTGGCGGAACGATTCGGCCGCGGCAAGGACCAGCAAGGGGTGAGTGTTGATTGCATCGCCTGGAATGTAATCGACCAAGTTGGGCTTGAGTACCACGGTCTTACCTAGCACATTGATTGAGAAGAGGCGAAGACCTGCGGCAATGACCTGGTCGAGCTCTTGGGAGTATTGCTGTGCATGGAGGACCGCAACTCGAGATCGCTTTAGTCGTTGATCGGAATGGTGCCTAGGTAGAAGAAAGGGAGCCGCGACCGCTGTGCCAGCCGCCAGAGCGGCGCTCCCAATAAGAAAATCTCGACGGGTAACACTCAAATGGTCACCCCGAGAGCTGACAAGGCCCGGCTGTAGTCAAGAGCGAGGCAGGCCAACGCCAGTGTGCCGGTGTCTTCTGTACTTGAGAGATCAGAAAGTGCCGGCAGAGAATCGTGAAGCGGAGCAATCGGCCGGCGGTGAGCGGCGAGCGCGAGGATTGACCAAGCGAGGCTCCAAGGCGCCGTAAGGGTTGGAGCAATGTGTTCCAAATACTGTACTGCGCCTTGTACAACCGGGTGCTGTCTTCGATCACTCAATGCCAAGAGAGCAATCGCCGTATCGTCGACGTGTGGCGCCATGGGGCACTCATAGACGACGCTGTTACCCGCATTCCATCCTCCGCCAGGACAGGCACGATCAAAAAGCATCTGGATGCCGCAATCGACCCGTAAAGGGATGCGCTCAAGACCACCGCAAGAGCAAGGGATCTGGTTTAGAGCAAGAATCGCGAATGCGGTGGGAACGACCCAGCTGAGCGTATCCGGGAACCATGGCCAGCCATACTTGTCGGGATCGAAACGGACGTGGCGGTCGGCGGTGCGAAACTTCCATTTCCAAAACCAGTTCGATTCCTTGCCGGAGCAGTTCAGCAGCCAGCGGAAGCCCTGCAATCTGGCGGGTATTGCCGGTACCAGATCGCAAAGGGCCATGACAGCCAGCGAAGTGATCCAGCCACCCTCTTGATCGTCTCCGGGGACGACTGGCCAACTGCCATTAGGATTCTGCATGCGAAGCAGAAAGTCTTGAGCACGCTCGATGTCGCCTACAGGCATCGAGCCAAGCGCCAGCGCGGCGTAGCACGTCGGTTCAATTGCTGGCTGTGAAGAGGATGCAAGAGCAGCCCAGCCTCCACACGGCAGCTGCCGTAGGGCAAGTTCGGCTAGCACGTTGCTGAGCACAATGGGAGCGGTCGTCACAGAGGGTACTTGTAGTGCTAAACCTCTTCACTGTCAAAACGTCCTTTGATTCGGTGATTGTGTCGGACATAAGTCCAACAATAGCGCCGCTGAGAAGGCGGGGAATTGCGCGCCCAGTTAAAGTGCGATCGGGGAGAAAAAGTTGGGTGCAGAGTCGTGAGGGGCGCCCCACACCGAATAATCGTAGTTTCCAATGGACGCGAGAAAGGCGGTGATCGGTCCTCTGGCCGGGTTCCGAGGCGGTGCTGCCCGATCGCGCGTCGAGGACGGAAGCCAGGGGCTGCCAATCAAAATGCGATTGGTGAGAAAAAGTTGGTGCATTCCGTGCGGGGAGCCTGCCCGCCCAACGTGAGGGATATTAGGCGCGAGACAAGATGCCGACACACCAGTCAAAATGCATTCGGTAAGAAACCTTTGGCGATGGAGTTCCCAGGGACGATTCGCCGCGCTGCTGACTCCCAGCGCCAAAAGCGAAGGGACTCTCGCTGACAGTCAGGTTGCAATTGGTGAAATAAGGATGGCGAGCATCTTGCGAATGATCTCCTGCGCCGACGGACGGTCCGACCCCCGACCTGCCGGTCGCCTGCAGGCGTAACTCCTGGAACGAGGAGCCCAGTCAAACTGTGATCGGTGAAATCAAACTCCGATTTCTGGGTTTCGCGATCTGCGCGGGGCGTCACCGCTCTGGGCATGCGGCGGCTGGGAAAACAGAATCATCGTCTTAACCTAAGGAGCGAGCCGCCAACCTTTCCAATCTCCGTTGAAGTGAAGCAACGCATCGGGTGCTTAACTACCCACAAAAACCCGCAAACGCAAATGCAAGAGAGATGGTTCTGGTGTAGTTTTCACGCCGGAAGGAAGCTGACGTGTTCTCGTCTGCAAGCGAACTCGCTACGAAGCTTCGTGCGGCACGCTACATCATCGATCCGGTCACGCTGGAGGTGGTGTATCTTGCGGCCCGTATGCGCAAGCCACTGCTGGTGGAAGGTCCGCCGGGATGTGGTAAGACGGAACTCGCATACGCCGTAGCTGCGGCGGCCAATACGGTGGTTGAACGCCTTCAGTGCTATGTGGGAATCACGGAAGAGAAGGTCATCGGGAAATTCGATGAGGCACTGCAGAAGCTCTTCCTGGACACTCAAGCTGACAATCTTGACCGGGACTGGAACCGGATCCGGGGCCGGCTGCACTCGCTGGACTTCTTTGCGGAAGGGCCGCTATTGCGCGCGCTGCGCTACGAAACCCAGCCATGCGTGCTTCTGGTCGACGAAATCGACAAGGTCGACCACGAAATCGAGGCCTTACTCCTAGAGGTTCTAAGCGCATGGCAGATCACGGTCCCGAAGCTTGGAACGGTTCAGGCCACGACCGTTCCCTTCGTCGTCCTGAGTTCGAACGAAGAACGACGTTTGGGCGACCCTTTACGGCGGCGCTGCTTTTATCTGCGGTTTGAATATCCATCGGTCGAGCGTGAGAGAGAAATCCTGGCGATCCGGAGCAGCAGTGAAAGCTTGCGCCTGCGGGGGCAACTGGCTGGTCTGGCATACGCTCTGCGCGGTTGGAACATGGAAAAGCCGCCCTCGATCGCCGAGATGCTCGACCTAGCGCAGGCGCTGAAAATCTTGGAGGTCGGAGAAATTTCGCATGAGCAACGGGATTTGCTGTTGCCGCTGTTAGCCAAGACTGAAGCCGATCGAAAACGATTACTACTGCGTGCCGGGTTTGAGGGCTTGGTCGCCGATTCGAAGCGCTATCGCGACGAGTTGATGGCGGCCGAAGAAAGAGCGGACTTGTCGGCCGCGCATATGGAGGCAGTGGCGTGAAGTGGGCCATGGCATGTCTTCTTGTGCTGTTGGTGGGAACCGCAAGAGCGCAAGCGCGTGATGCAAGCCCACCACGAAACTTGTTAGCAAGGTGGGCTGAGCATTACGCCGCTGTCTACCAGGTGCCGGTTGAGTTGGTGGCGGCGATCATCGACGAAGAGTCGGGATGGAATCCATATGCGGTATCGAATAAGGGCGCTGCCGGGATCATGCAGTTGATGCCGAGGACAGCGGTGCGGTTTGGCGTGCGAAATCGGTTTCTGGTGCAGGAGAACATTCGCGGCGGAGTCGCGTATCTTGCCTGGCTCAAACAGAAGTTCAACGGGGATCTCCGATTGATCACCGCAGCCTACTACGTCGGCGAATACCCGATCTCTTCGCGGGGACTGGAATATTCCTTGCCTGACGTCCAGAGCTATGTGAAACGGGTCGCGCATCGGTATCGTCTGACGACGAGTGCTTAGGGCACAGAGCGAGTTGGTGCGGCAGAAGCAAAAGTTGAGGTGACGGATGAGAAACGCTCTAGTTTTCGGCTGGCTCTCGCTGTCGGTACTAACCGCAACGGCGACGGCACAACAAACAACCATCGATCCGCAGGTTCGCACCAAACCCACGGCGGACAGCAAGATCACGGCGATCGAACTTGCGGCACATTTTGTAACCGCGATCCGGGTGCCCGAGCCGGTGAACTCAGTCGTGGTGGGAGACCCGGCGCTGTTTCAGGTGGAACATTCCGAGCATGAGCCAGAGCTAGTGTTCGTCAAGGCCCTAACCAACGAACATGCCGAGAGTAACTTGCTGATTTCCACTGCGAGAGGCCGCCAGATCAGCTTTCTCCTGGTTAGCCGTGGCGAGGGCCCGAACTCAGCGAAGGTTGATTTCCTGCTGCGATACCAGCCATCCGGCGGCTTTCTGGTCGAGCCCGACGCCGTTCCTTTCGCACTAGTAGCACAGACCGCCAGCGTATCGAAGGCGCAGGCTCCAACCACTTCGGCCGCCTCAGGTTCTGCAGAATCGAGTGCTGCCTTGTTACCCGCCTCACTTACTACGGCCAACTCTCCGGTGGAAACAGTGCCGTCCGAACCCAAACCGGACTCTCTCGACAGCTTGCTGGAACGCCAGAAACAGGCTCCCATGCCTGTGCTTTATGGCGAGCGGATGGAAGGCGACGATGTGAAGGGGGATCGCCTGCGGGCGGGCATCAGCGAAGTTCTCGATGGCGGCGAACAAGTGATTGTTCTGTTCTCGGTCGTGAACACCAGCAAGCACGCGATCTTGCTGATGCCTCCGCAGATTCAGTTAGGCGGCAAAGACAAGTCAGGAAAACTGATCAAGCACGAGCATTGGTCCACGGCGGAGCAATTGGCGGTGATCGATTTCCGCCTGAGCCGGCGGCGAATCGGACCCGGGGAACGCGCCGACGGCGTGGTGCTGTTTGAGCGTCCTCCTTACAAGCGGTCGATGGAAACGTTGTTCTTGCAAATGGCGGAGTCCGGCGCGGTAGACAAACCGGCCTTGGCGCCCATCGGTTTTGGAGTCAGCACACTGCGGGAGGCAGCCAACCATGCTCAGTGAGGAAACGAACAAGAAACTGAACACAGCTCCAACACCTCCGGAGGCGGAAATAGCCAACGAGGAGTCCGCGCCGGAGGAAACTCGCAAAGGAAACTGGCGCGAAGCTTTCCGGACTGCTTTCGACAAAGCACGACGGCAGCAGAAGCCGACAGAGAGCCGACAGGAACTCGGCCGTGACAAGAGCAAATCGCTGTTCCTGCTCGTCGGAGTTTGCGTGGCACTGCTGTTGCTTTTCTTCGGTGTCTTCTCCCACCCGAAGAACAAGATTGCGCTGCCCGGAGAGAACCCACGTGGCGATGCCAGTCTGGGCCGCAAAGTTACACCGGGACAGGAGAACATCGATCCGACGAAATCGGCAACTCCGATGCTGAGTGCGGATGTGCGTTCCACAGATCCAGCGCTGGCCGGCCAATTGACGCCGGAAGATATCGACCGGACCTCGCGAACCGCCATGGCGCCCAGGCCAACTGCCGCCGCGACCCAAGCCAAACCCCCGCAGGATTATGCGCTGAGCAAGGTCGATTTCTCTGACCCTTCCGTGGGAGCGGGCACTACCACCCCCAATCCGCCGTCATCGTCATCGGACTCATCCGCCGACCTGAAAAAGCCCTCGCTGGTATTCGTGCGTTCGACGGAAATCAAACCGACGCTCCGGTCGAACTCGCCTGAGGACACGGAGGAAACCCTGGCGCTTGCGGCTGGCACCCGACTGGTGGCGCGACTGCAAACGCCGGTGAGTTCAGCAGTCGCCGCCCCAGTTGTGGCGGTTGTTGAATACAACTACGAGCGCAACGGACAGATCGTGCTGGCGGCAGGGTCGAAGGTTTTAGGCCGCCTGACGCAGGTGAATCCGTCCGGCTATGTGGGCATTCAATTCAGCCAAGTGGAGATGCCCGACGGGACGACCGAAAAGATCGATGCCTCGGCCATGAGCTTGAATTTCGGACCGCTCAAGGGCGACGTTTCCGGTAAAAAGACTGGCACGAAGTTTTTGGTGCGCACCCTAACCGGGATGGGGACAATGGCGTCGTATCTGGTCGGTCCGCAAGGTTCAAGCTCCGGCTTCCTGATTTCCCCCAATACCCTGATGCGAGAGCGCCTGGCCGACAATGTCGCGACCGCAGGACAAGAAGAGTTAGACGGCCTGGCGTTCAATCAGAATCTGGTAGTTACCCTGCCGGGCAACACGCGGTTTTACATCGTCGTCCAGAAACCGTCTTCGGACCATGGGAGCGCGACATCTGGAACGCGAACCGCTGGAACCAGTACCTCCGGCTTCGCTGGCGGGATGCCGACTCTGGAAGAGCTTCGCCAGTTGATGCAGTTAAGAAGCGAGATCAACGATCTCTATACCCAAGCCAGTAGTCAAGCGGCGATCCAACCGCAGCCGCAGCAATGAAAGGCGATGCAAAGTGGAACCGAATTGGGCTCCTTTGGAAAACCGGCTGGGCAGGGCAAGATGCATGGGATTCATGTTCGTGGGTCGAGTCAACGGGATTAATCACTACAAGCACGGGATCACCCGCACTTACCTGTACTTGGATGACGCGGGCAATTGTTACCTGAAGGAAGAGAAAGGAGGTTTTGTTCCGGGAAACTGGGGTGTCGAACTCGGCAAGATGGAGGCTTGCCTGGCCAGGCTGGATTCCAGCCTGGCCACTCCCTATGACGAGGAGTTTGTTGTTCGGAAGCGTAATGCATTGCGGCAACAAGGGATTTCGCTTCTGACGATCAAGGTCCAGGCTCACGACATAAACATTCACTGAAGAGTCAGCTAAGGCTTTTCGCGCTCGCGATTTGCTGTATTTGGATCACCCCGCCCCTTCCAACACCGACTTCATAACCCAGCGACCAAGCCTTGAGATGAGCTAAATTAAAGCTCTGTCAGGACGGCGGGAGACACAATTCCGCTTAACGCTGGTCTCCATGCCGATTGGTGATGAAGTGGCGCGCTTGCCTCAAGAATGGTTCCTCAACACGCCGGTGCTGTGGCTCGGAGCGCTCGTGTTGATAAGTACCATACGGGGTCCCCTCCGCAACGCCCCAATGTTCATCAAGAAGCTGCTGAGTCTTGCAGTGGCAAGCCTAATCGCGCTTGGCTTGCTAGCCTCACTTGTGTGGGAACCGGCCATCAAGGTCAGCAAGGCATCTCCAGCCTTTACCGTGGTGTGGATTCTGCTTCTAGGACTGACCCCTATCGGTTTGATCGTTTCGTTTCTGAAGATTCTGTTGTCCAAGCCCAATCAAAAGAGGGCTCTCGCGACCGTCAGCAGCCCCGTTCAGCGACCGGCACCCCGACCGGTCGAGGCGATTCGTAATGTGCCAGCGGAGCGGTTCGCCGATCTCGGCGGCATGGAAGAGGCAAAGGAACAAGTCCGCCAGGTCGTGCAGGGGCATCTGAATTCTGAAAAATACGAACGTTACGGGCTGGTGAGAAATGGAATCCTCTTGTACGGCCCGCGCGGCACCGGAAAAACCTTCCTCGCAAGAGCGACCGCTGCCGAGTTCGAGCTGAACTTTGAATACGTATCCGCTCCAAAATTGCTTACCCGCTGGATCGGAGCGACTGGCGAGAACATACAGGGAGTATTCGCTCAAGCAGCAGCCCGCAAGCCTGTGCTTTTCTTTATCGATGAGATCGACTCGCTTGGAGGCGGTCGACAGGACGCCATCAGCGACCCGGGCGGGGCGGGACGTGAGTTCAATAACATCACCATGGCCCTGATGAGCGCGATCGACCAATACCGCACGATCAGCGGATTCGTGCTGATGGCCGCGACCAACCGCCTGGACGGCCTCGATGAAGCGTTAATTCGCGAAGGGAGATTTGACATAAAAGTGCGTGTCGATCTTCCAGACGAAACCACGCGAGTGAAGATTCTGGAAGCACAGCTCAGCAAGAAACCGTGGAAACGCTTCGACTTGCAGGAATTCGCACGCCAGACGCCGGGAGCCAGTGCGGCGAAATTGCGCGCCTTGGTAGACCAGGCAGCAAATTACGCGCTGACGGACAACCGAAAGATCGAAGCAAAGGATTTGCAGCGGGCCATGGACGGAAACGGCGGTAAGGACCGGCCAAACCTAGAACGCGTGGAATGGAACGATGTCATCATCGGGGAATCCGTCCAGCAAGACTTAAAGTCCATCATTCGCCTACTCGAAGACCCGACGCGAACTCATTCGTTGGGACTGCAGATCCCGACAGGGCTGTTGTTGATCGGTCCGCCTGGGACAGGAAAAACCTTGATTGCAACCCTGATCGCAAGCCAAACCAAGCGCAGTTTCTATCCACTAACTGCTGCCAGCGTTCTGGGCGGAGGCGTCGGAGATTCGGTTAAGCATGTGGCCGCGGTTTTCGAGCGCGCCAAGGAACACAGCCCGGCAATCATCTTTCTCGATGAAATGGATGGGCTGTTGCCCGCGAACGACCGCTACCTGGCTCAGCACGATGTTCAGCTCGTGGAACAATTTCTTACAGAAATCAGCAGCTTGCAACCGGAGAACAATGTGTTTCTGGTGGGCACGACCAATCATCCGGAAAACATCGATCCTCGAGTACTCCGAGGCGGGCGGTTCTCTGAGAAAATTCTGATTCCGCCTCCCGACCCTGCGCTGAGAGTGCAACTACTCGGGCTCTACCTCAAGGGGATTCGACTGGAAGCGGGACTAACCATTGAGGACATTGCCAAGCGGCTGAACGGACTGGCTCCTGCGGATCTCCGTGCGATTTGTATGGCTGCAAAGCGCATGGCCTTCGATCGAATTGCCAATAGCGACCAACTGCCACCCCTGAACTGCGCTGATTTCGAAAGGGCCACCGAGCGGGTTCGCGGGGGCATGGCTCAATTGCACAATACCGGCTTGCAATAGCCGAGCAGTTCGAATCCCCAGTCGGTATGCTTCCGCTCTAAATATCGCCCCTTCCTCAGTGCCGCAATCTTTCACCTCCGCCGAATTCGCGTCCGTTTGACAGCATTTCATTTCCACCTTACTTTCGCTCGCACATCGATCGCTTTTCCACCACCATTTCGGCGGGCGGCTAGGCAATCGACCAGCTTAGGAAAGGAGAAATCTTGGGTGAGGAAATTTGAAACAGATCCAGGATGGAAGAAATACCTGGTCGTGCTGGCGGTCATGCTGCTGGTCATCGCGCAGTTTGTCGTGGCGCAGAACCTCGGCCAAAGTCCGCAATTCAACGTAGCGGTTCAGGGAGAGACTGGTGCCCAACCGGAAGGTAGCTTCCTGAACCTGATCAACTGGATCGGCAACGTGATCGCACCTGTCGGCGCAGGTGGTGCAGTCGTGGGCGCCGTCGTGTCCTGGCTAACCGGACGCGGCTTTGCCCGGTGGTTGTTCGCCGCTGGCGCCCTGTTGTTGGTGTCAGGTGTCACACGTCTGGTCGAGTTCTGGATCACGAACGGGACCGGAGGCATAACTTAGCCATGCCTCAAGGAGAAGGAGGCGCAAACCGAAACAGGCAGCCCGCAACAGCAGAGAGGCAATGCGGGCTGCCACCAACCAGGATAGTTTTTGTGCAGGTAAGTCTCAGGAATAAGACCCATGACAACGCCGCAGCTGCTCAACGACATTATCTCGGTCCTGCTCTTGCTCGCGCCGTCAGCCGCAGTACTGTCGCTAGTGATTGCCGGCGTCAGTCTGCGCCGCGAGGGAACAATGACGTTTGCCGTCGGCGGAGGGTTCACCAAGTGGATGTTCTGGGCAGTCGTGTTCTTGACCCTTCAACCCCTGCTCAGCTGGTTCACCTCGTTTGGAGTACCCGTTCCTTTGCCAGGTGGAGGGATCGCCACGGGGTGGCTCGCGAGCTTTCAAACCGACCTAGCGCAATTCGTGACCAACTTCGTGGTACAGCGACTAGTGCCGACATTGGCGGCGTTTCTGGTGTTGCGCGCCATCCTGGACGCTGCCTCTGGAGATCATCCGCTGCCATCGATCCTGGCAGCCATGTTCCTGTTGGGCACGCAGACTACTTACAACCTGCTGCGGAGCTACAACACGGGAACGCAATACGCGACTGTCGATGTGTTGGACAGCCTGTGGAATCACCTGGTCGGAACGATTATGCCGATCGCTGCCGTACTGGCTCTGGTGGGAGCGATCCTGAACTTCGCGACAAGAAAGCCGTTCATGAGGCTTGTCGCTGTGGCGCTGGCCCTGCTAACGGTTTCCGCTATTTGGAAGCTGCTGGTTTCGATGATGTAGGAGTGCGCATGAATCTCGGAAACATGACGTTCGATAACGGAATCCTTCATCTGGCGAACTGGATGGGCAACGTAATCATGCCCACGATTGCCTCGGCCTTCATCGTCATCGCCATTCTGCAGTTTTCCAAGGGGCAGGACTTCTCGCACAGCATGTACGGAGCCTTGGCCTGTCTGCTGGTTTCAGGGTTGACGCGAGCGTTTGAGACTTTCGCTTCGCAGGCGGCATGGAACAACCCTGATCTGTACTGGATATCGATCCGGACTCTGATCGACTGGGTAGCGAACGTCATTTTGCCTGTGTACGCAGCTTCCCAGGTCGCCGCAATGGCGTTGCGTTTGGGAATCTTCTCGCTGGTTCATCCCACCAGCGGCTGGCTACGCCACTTTGTAACGGCGGCTCTGTGCCTGATGGTTTCAGGCCTGCTTCGGCTGGCTGAATTTTTCGTCAACCAAGGAACCGGAGGGGTTCGTTAGGAGAGAAACAGATGGCGCTTGACGTAACACCGATATACCGCAACTTGCGAACCAGAGTTACCTTCCTCGGACTGGAAGCAGAGGATTTGTTTGCCATCCTTGCGGTGGCGGTCGTGATGAACATCTGCGGAAGGTTCCTGAACCGCGAGATGTTCGGTGTGCCGATGAACATGGTGCTGCAGTACCTGGTGCCGATTTTCAGCGTGCCAGCGCTGATGCTCTTCAAGTACGGCAAGCAGCGTGGCTATCTGCAGGATTGGGTGCTGTTCCATGTCAGGCCTCATGTTTATTCGGCGCTGGAGCGGGACCGGGAACTAAACCGCGAATACATCAAGGACTAGGGAGCAAGGAATGCCGCTAACGACGGAACAGTACCAGAAATCATTGGCTCAACCGCCGCTGTGTGAGCAACTGAAAGTCCGTGATCTCACCGACAATCTGTTGATCCAGCTCAACGGTTCATTTGTTGCCGGATATAGGGCGAGCGGCATTCACTCCTACTTCGCGAGCGACGAGGAGCGGAACCGGACGAAGTTGGCGTTGGAAGCTCTGATTCGCTCTCTGCCTGAACGATCCATGCGTTTGCAAGTTCGATTTGAGATTGCCGAAGGCGATGGAGGTTTGATCTCACGCTACAACCACGAACAACTAAATTCCAGTGCGGTTTTGCAGGCAGTCGATCGCGAACAGTCCGACGCCTGGTCGAAGAAGAACGCTGAGGGCTATTACCTGCAGCACATGTTGCACTTTTACTTCATCTGGGACCCACGCATCCATCACCAGTCACCGGAGTTCGAGTGGAAAAAGAAGGTGCGCGGTGGGAGCTTCAGCATGTCTGCCAGCAAGTGCATCGAGCGCAGCCGGCGCGAGCATGAGGACCTGGTCGCCGAGTTCAACAGCCTCATGTCCGGAGTTGAGGCCACACTGCAAGCCACGGGCATGAGGATCGAGCGGCTGACGCAGAACGACATCTTCCTGGAGCTTAAGCGAGCCCTCAATCCTCTGGTAAATGACAAAAAGCCATTCGTTCCTCCGAGAGAATCGTTGGTGTATGACAGTGCGCGAAGCCAGATGGCGAGCGTCAACATCGAGGACGAACTGGATGAGCATCTCAAGATCGGCGGGTTGCTCTACTCGTTCATCAGCCTGAAAGACCTTCCAGACGCCACCTTCCCAGGAGTGTTGCGGGAGTTGGTGGTGATGGACTTTCCGATCATCATCAACGCGGAGGTTGTTCTTCCCGATCAAGCCAAGGCAGTGAAGCAATACAAGAGCCGCCTGCGCAAAATGACGGCGGCACAGAAGGACATCCACGGTGGGTTCCGGCTCAATGTAGACGCTCAAGTGGCGGAGCATCAGCTCATCAAGGTTTTGCAGGAGCTTATCTCGAGCTCGTTGAAATCCTGCCAGCTCAGCCTGACCATTGCCGTCCGCACCTCACGGCCGGCACGGAGCCGCTTCGAAGCGGAAGCCGCGGAAAGGATTCTTGCCGATCGCCGTCAGCGGGTACTGCACGCCATCGCGCGCATGAACGGCGCACGCGGAATTCCGGAGACGCTGGCGCAAAAGCGGTTCTTCTTTTCCGGTCTTCCCGGACTGGGCGAGATCAATAAGCGGGAAAGAGATGTTCTCACTCTGCACGCAGCCGACCTGTTGCCGGTGGAGATGCCGTGGAGAGGGACTCCGAATTCTCCGTTGATGCTGTTTGAAACTCCCTATCGCCAGCTCATACCGTTCTCGCCGTTCGATTCCGGGCTGGGCGACGCCAACATGCTCATCATGGCGAAAAGCGGCGGAGGCAAGACGTTCCTCGCGCAACTCAAGCTGTTGATGATGGCCCGTGCCTGTCCACTGGTGTCGATTCTGGAGCGAGGGGACTCTTACGAACCGCTGGTTGATCTGATGGGCGGGCGTGTGATCAATGTCGATCTCGATGGTAGAGAGACCCTGAATCCATGGGATCTCCCGGTAGGCGAGACTGCTCCGAGCAACGAAAAGACGGCATTTCTGAAGAACCTGACGCGGCACATGCTCGGCGACAGCCATGACACGGACACGTCGTTGCTGGACAACGTACTTACTGACGCGATTACACGAGTCTACAAGCGCTGCTCAATTCGCTATTCCAACCCGATACCGACCTTCAACGATTTGCGGGAGGAACTCGCCAACTGGCGTGACGCTGAGAAGATGCAACGCACGATCGATGAGGCACACCTGGCGGCGATCAAACTTCGGTCATGGACCGAAGGCGGCATCTACGCCAGGCTGTTTGACCAACCAACCACGATGCGCCTGGATAGCGACTGGCTGTTCTTCAACGTCGAAGGACTCAGCTCCGACCCCCGGCTTGAGACGGCGATGAGCATGCTGATTGCGACTGCCATGTCTGCTCGCGCAACCGGGAAAAACGGACGTCCCAGCATCACGGTACTGGACGAGTGCTGGTTCCTGCTGGACTCACCGGCGCTGGCGCCTGAAGTTGTGCAACTTTACCGCACGGCCCGCAAGCGCAATTCAAGCGTATGGGGCATCAGCCAGACGGTCGAAGATTTCGTGGGCACGGAGTTTCAACCGCGTGTTCACGGGCCCGGAATCCTGAAAAACGCCAGCACGAAGATCATCGGGCAACAGCCCGGAGATGTGACAGCGATGGTCAACCACCTCAACCTGAATCCGGTAGCGGTGAACCAGGTGAAGGGCTTCGGCGCTCCACGAAAAGGGCGCAGCGCGGAGGTGCTGCTGGTGATTGGGGAGAAGGCCGAGACGACTCAGACAATTCGAATCGTGCCTACGCCACTGTCTTACTGGATATGCACGACGTTCCCGCGGGAGAGGAAATACCGCGCGTGGTTCTTACAGAAACATGAAGGAAGGCCGCTGTTGGGGTGCTATCAGGAGTTGGCTAGCAGGTTCCCCCAGGGCTTAGCGGATGTTTCGCCGCTTCTGGAAGAGGTCTCTGGCGAGGTGAATCGATTGGCCCGCGTCACGGCCGGAGTCGAGGAAGGAAACGGCGAAAACTCAAGACCTTAAGTGGCCTCAGGAGGATGAAGACGATGCAGGCTCTTTTGTACATGGCGCTTTTCGCCACCGTTTGCCTGCCTGGTGGCGGCAGTCCAGAACCGGCGGCGACTAGTGGCGTTGACCCTGGCTGGAGTCATGGTTGTGACCCTCGTGGGAGCGCCGCAGCCGGCCCAAGCGCAAATCGGGATATTAGGGGCCATCCAAGCGGTCCTCAATGTGATCAATGGGGTGATTCAAACAGCGTTGACCTCGATCAACACGGTGCGGACCACGCTGAACAACCTGCAACAGTTGGTGGTGTGGCCGCAGAAGCTGATCGATCAGGCCAGGGCGCAGGTCATGCAGATGATCGGGCAGTACCGCAACCTGATGAGCAATATCTTCCATATAAGGCTCAACAGCGCCACCTTGCCCAACCCGCAAGCGCTGGAGGCCGACATTCGGGACCACCAGGTGAACAATTTCCCGGGTTTGACGGCGACGTTTGCAAATGTCTATGGCGCGATCCCAGTTGAAACCACCGCGAATCCAGGGGACCGTGCCATGTCCGACATGGATGATGCTCTGGCTCTCGACAACCTGAAGACGTTGAAGGCTGGCGACCAGGCAACGGATATAGAACTTCAATCGGCGGACACGATCGAGAATTCTGCCAGCCAGACAGCGCCAGGTTCTGCACCGTTCCTAACCGCGACGGCGATCAGCTCCAGCATTCACGCCCAAGCCCTGACGCAAAAGCTGCTGGCTGCTGAATTGCGCCAGGAGGCAGCACGGATCGCACATCGCAACACGCTTCGCAAAGAGAACGCCGCCAACACGACCGAGCTGCGCGGAGTTCTCGTCAACCTGTTGCTGCACCAGTAGGAGGAAACAGAGGGTGAAGATGAAGAGAATCACAGATCTGCTCAAGAGTACTAAGAACTGGGTGTTCAGTCACAAAATCCGTGCGGCGATTTTGGCTCTGGTTCTAGTCTTCACCACGCCGTGGCCCGCCAGGGCACAGTTCGGCCTCGATCCTTGCTGCGCGCTACTGGTAGCAGGATTGTCGAGCATTCAGTCGGCGCTAACCAAGGTGATTGGCGGAGGGTTGAATCAGATTCTGGGCGTAGACCAGTCCATGCAGCAGTTCCAGCAGGCCGTGGTCTGGCCACAGAAGCTGATCAACCAGGCGAGAAGCCTGGTCGGCCTTCTGGAAGGAAACTTCCTCCAGATCCAGAATCTGATGCACATACCGGTCAACAGTGCCACATTGCCTCTCTCGCAACAACTGGAGCAGGTGCTGCTTTCACGCAACCCGAATCAGATTGTTCAAACATCGGGCGCATATGCCGCCCTGTATGGCCCGGTTCCGGCGCCCACTGCTGCGTCACCAGAAGTGCTGAACATGGTGGATATGACAGACGCGGCCGCCAAGGCCGCGATGAAGCGAGCCATTGAGATTGATGCTTTGGCGGATCTGGAACTTCAGGCGGCAAATCAGCTCAACCAGAGCATTCAGACTGCGGCTCCCGGCAGCGCTCCCATTATTGAAGCCCAGGCGGATGCATGGCTGATCCGGGCGAACGCCTACACGCAGTCGGCTACGGCAGACCTAATGCGCTTGCGCTCAATCGATCTTGCCAATGCCAGCGCCGACATCAAGATGGGGGCAACGAACACCACCAGCCTTCGCCAGGCTCTGGCCAATCTGATGCAGCACCAGTGAGTCACGAATAGGGGAAGATGTTATGCCAAGTTTTTACTTCGAACAGCTGCTACAGACCGGATTGAACGGTATCGACCAGCAAGGGATCACTGCGGCTGTTCTGCAAATCGCCGAGGTCATTCTCATCCTCAGTCTGTTGTGGTCAGTCTATGAAGCCTATAGCAACGGCGGGGACGTAAGGCTCCTCGGCGTAGCCGCAGTCAAGTACTTGGTCCTGGGATTGGTGTTCCTGAATTACCCGAGTGCCTTTCGTGCCATGAACACCATGTTCAACGGGGTGGCCGACGGCATCTATAACCTCTCTGGAGGAGTCGATGTCATCAAGGCTTGGGGAAACAGCCTCTCTCAGGCGTGGAACTCAAACCCCAATTGGTTTTCTTCGTTGTGGAACCTAGTTACTGGTGGCGCCTCGGCCATCGTTGCTGGGCTGATTACGCTGGTCGGTTACTTAATTCTCCCTTTTACCTACACCCTTTTCACGCTCTTTTACGCCCTGTACGGAGCGATTTTGTATGTGGTCGGACCCTTTGTTCTCGCGTTGATCCCATCGCGCGGGCTTGGGCAATTGGGCAGAACCTACTTCGTGAACATGATGATCTTTCAGTGCTGGGGCCTGCTGTATGCAATTCTGCAATCGCTGATGTCGGCGCTGCAGATCACCAACCCGATGCAGTTTAACGGTTCGTTTCTGCAAGCGTTTCAAGGCTCCAGCCAGATGATCGTGATGAGTCTCGCAAGTCTACTGCTGTCGATCATGGTCGCCCTCATTCCTTTCATCGCGAGCCGCATCGTTCGTGGTGACGTCGGCAGCACCCTGATGACCGTGATTAGCGGAGCAATGACTGCGGGAGCTGTTGCGTCGGGATTGGCATTCGCCGGCGGAGGTGGTCTAGCCGCAGGGCAGCAGGCTCCATCCGGGGGACCGCCATCTCCCCCGTCCGGTACTTCCGGTGCTCCCAGTCAAGGCAGCGAGGCGGTCGGCCAAGGAACCGGTGGAGGCGTGCAGACGCTGAATGCTGGTGGTGGCGCCCTGAGCGGCGATTCGAGACCACCCACACCGCCAAGTTCCGATGGAGTCAATAGTGGAGCCGTTGCCGCAGGGTCTGCCAGTAGTGAGGCCCCCTCCACTAATCCAACGTCGTCCACTCCACAGGGCGGCAACGAATCTCCTTCCGTTGCCGTGCAATCAGGCCGCAGCAATAACGGCCACAGCCTTGCCGGTTTCGCGGCTTGGCAAGCCGGGCACGCGATTGGCAGAACCATGCGTTGGGCAGGGATGGGTGCAGAACAATGAAAACGCCAAAGTCGCACAGAGATGCACCAGAGGTTGCCAGTTTCACCAGGTATTACGAACACGATGGCATGTTGCGGGCATACGCCAATCGCGCCATGTTCCTGGCGATCTTGTTTGCAGCGATTGCCCTCAGCTCGCTTGGCCTCGCCATCTATGTCCGCATCCAGCCCCCCACAGTCATCCGCGTTGATAAGGATGGAAATGCAGTGGTGGTGGGTGGTGGCGCAAGGCACGACCGGACCTCCCAGATGGCGATGATGTTGTCTGCACAAGCGGCGGACCCGGACGCACCCCTCTCCGAGGGTGTCGCGCCAACTGACTTGGAAGGCAAGGCCGTCGTACGACGGTTCCTCGAGCACTACCTCTCCTACACCCCGGATTCCGCGCCGCGCAATCTTGCCGAGTCGCTGAACATGATGACGAACAACCTGCGGACCTTCACCCTGAACAAGCTGCGCGACGACGATACGGTGGGCACGATCCAGGAAGGGCATATCATTTCGGACCTCCGAATTCGCTCGATCGAACGCACCAAGAACGGGCCGTGGGATTACGTCGTGTTCGGAGTCAAGGAAGTACACAAGGTCAAGAGCGGTGCGGAGGTGACGGACCGCATTGTTGGTCAGTACAACATACGACTGGTCGAGGAGCGGCGAAGTGAATTCAATCCCAGCGGACTGCTGGTGGCTGAGTACTCCGAACAGCAAATGGTCGGTGAGCGGAACAACGGGCTTGAACAAAATAGCGAGCTCGACAAGTAGAAGGATCCAGCCAGAGGCAATCTGATGCATCCGGCAGTGGCAACGCGCAAGTTGACAAGGGTTTCAGGCAATAGGAGTCGAGGATGACAAGTACAACCGCGGATACCGTTCCGACCGAAAAAGCGACCAGGACTGACGGCGGCACCGAAACAACAGTAACCCGAACAAGACGTTCTCGTACCAACTCGGACGAGGAAGCCAACGGAAACGCGCGCTATTTCCTCGCCAAGGCAAACGGTGCCGACGGCACACCGGCGTTGGATCGGGAGGTGACGAGCGAGGGCGAAGCGCTGGTCGAAGCGCTCCGCTTGGGGGTCACCTACTACGAGGTTCAGGAGTTTCGTGTAGTGCCGGATTTTGCGGGAAGGAAGCCGCAACTGAACAAAGAAGCCGTCAACGGCAAGTAGAGTCTAGGATTTTTTATGGCACTGGCTTCATTTACAGATGATGTTGATCTGTTGGTGAGCGATCCGCAAGCTGATTGCGGTTGAGTGCTGGTCTGGTTCGTTTCGCGAGCCCGGCCGGGAACCGACAACGTTTTCGACCAGGACGCGAAGGGACCGCGCGAGCGCCCTCCTTTCCGTTCTGGCACCACGCGGAGAGAAAAGGAGGAAGAGATGGTGAAGCAACGGTTTCGGGTGCTGTTCCGACGTTGGTTCTTCACTGTAGCGAAAGTCTGCGGACCAATTCTGCTGTTTGAACTTTTCGTGTTGGTCCGGCAGCACTTTCAGTATGTGCCCCTGAGCATTTCGGATTTGCTGATGGGAGCACTTTTGCCTTTTCTGCTCACGGCTGTGCTGTGTTGGCTGTGGGCATTAGGAGAGTGGTTATGGTCCAGGCTGCGCAGGTTACGCGGTTTCTTGAGCGGGCTACGGCAATGCTCCAGAAGCTACTGGAATCCTGACGCAGTGAGGACTAACAAGGCGTAGCAACGACAACTCGTGTTGGCCGGCGCTTAGCTGCCTGGCCGAAATCTTTTGGTTCGGTTTTCGGCAAGGGCAGCGAAGAGACTGGCACGAGCCGTCTCCTCCGGCTGTCCTTGCTCGACAGCTTAAAGGAGATTCGCAATGCCAAATGCTACGAACTGCGGCGTCAACCTGGTGTTGGCGTTCGAACTTGACCGTAACGGAAATGTATCGAAGAAGACCATGAAACTGGATCGGGAAGCGCAACTCACGAACAGCCTCTTGCAGGGGCTCTATCCGGGAATTCACGTCGCCACGGTTGACGTGCCGACGGAACCCCTGGATTCCTGCGAGCAGGCGATGGTCGAGCAAGCGCTCACCCGAATCGAGATTGATGGCATTCGCTACAGCTTGGTTGGAGCTAGCGGCAGCGCAAAGAACGGTAAGTTCTACGCGGTCGAGAGTTCCTTCGAAAAGAAGCTTGCTGAGAGGTTTCGCTTCTCGCCGCAGGCCGCCATCACCTACCTCGGAATCCTGGTGTCCTCGTGCAAGGTTCTCGTCGAGGTGCCAGATTGCCGCGTCATGGTGGTCGATGATCATGAATTCGGCACCAATGACTGCCGAGGATGGATCTCACAGTCGTTGTTCCGGAAACTCCAGCAAAAGCACCAGTCCGAACTTCTGGCCAGGGAAAGGGAGAGACTGCACGCGCAACGGATCGCCGAACGATCTGAAGAGCAGCAGGAACATCCGTTAACCGAGGACGAGGAGGCGGTGCTGGTTGAACAGGCGAAGCGCAGGATTCATGGCAGGCAGATCGGGGCGCATCGCTTCTATCAGTTTCGCCTTGCATTCGATAAGACCCAGGCGAAGGGCGCATTCAAGGTCATGGCGGATGAAGTTGCCCGGCATCTCGATGCGGACATCATTCTGCCCAGATCGTGCGTGAAGCCCAAGTACCAGGGAAAGGTGTTGCGGACGATTCGATCGCTCATGGGAGATCGTCAGGCACACACCTTCCGTGGACCAGTGTTCGTCGGCTTTCGAGACATCTCCCGCAACCTCGAATTCAATTCGAGTTACACCCTGCTGGAACACGCGCCGGAAGACTCGATTGAACTGGAAATCAAACCGTACGCTCTCGGCCAAATCGAGAAAGTGCGGCAGGCCTTCGACGCGAACAACTTCACGGAGCTGTTTCAGTTGCTGGGCACGCAAGAGAGTCAACGAGTACTGGAGCCCGGCGAAGAAACCGATCCTGACTACACCTCGAACGAATACACGGTGGCGCAGGCAGCTCTGATTGCCGACGCTACCGGGTACATGTTGAGGCATCCGTTCATTCAGCATCACCTCCAGCGGGTGCTGATGAAATGGGCGTATCGCCTCTGCACCAGTGGCGGCTTCCATCTTCCCGGGTTCGCGCTCGCAGACGATGGCTACCTCTTCCTGCATGAAGGACAAGTGGTCTGCGGTTCGGATTGGATCCCAAAGACCAGCGCTATCGCCGAATCAAGTTGCCGGCGTGGTCTGGTCGTGCGTTATCCCATCCGGATGAAAGAAGACCTCCTGCCAGCCGAAATCCTCTCAATGGAGGACACCGTTCGCCTGTTGGCGCAGCACCTCGAACAACGTGGATGCCAGCTTTCGACGGAAAGTGTCGCTGCCGTTGCTACGGAGCAACTGCAGCTGAGAGGCACGCTGGTCCTTCATTCGGAAACCGCTTCCAGAAACGGCGGTGACTTCGACTTCGATTTGGTTTGCCTGGTCGAGGACAACCGTTTTCCACGGTTCGTCGCAGACCGGTTCGCCTACGAGGAACAACACTCTGCCGTTAAGACGAAAAACCCGAAACCTCCGAGTCCATGGTGGAACCTTCCGCAAGTTTCAATGCAGGCCCGCGGAAATCAGATCGGTGCCATAACTGATTTGAAGACCTCGTGCCTGGCCAAAGGAAGGCCAGACCTGGCACGGGAACTGGTGGACCAGCTTCAGAATGCGCTGGATCAACTGAAGCACGGTACCCAACCCGATCAGGAGGTCATCCGCAACATCCGCAACGACGTTCCCACAGCGCCTTGGCTGAAGCTGAAACAGAAACGACGGATCGAAGACATGGACCAGCATCTCGAGGTCGATGCCAACGATAAGGTCGGGAAACTCTACAACTTCATCCGCAAGGAACTGGGGCGGTTCTTCGGCAGTGCCGCCACGGCGCGCTTGAGCGATTTCCGGGGAGTAATCGGAGGACAGAGCTTCACCCCGGAGATCTATCAGGAGTGCTTCGTGGTCAACCGATACTACGGGAGCCGCGTGACCGAAATTATGGGTCGGCGTCAACAGCTCGTCGCTGACCTGGAAAAAGCTAATGCGGATATCGAGGCGAATAAGCAGGACGCCGAGGCTCGCAAGCAGCTCTTCTTCCGGCGCAACCAGGCTTCCGCTGCCTTGAACGCTTACGAAAAACAGGCGGGAGAAGAGCTGAAGGCGCTGGTAAACGGGCTCCAGAAATGGAGTAGCAGCAAGAATGGAACTCGATTGTCCTATCTGTCAGCCTTGCACGCCATCGTTTGCAGGGAAAGACGGACGTCCCCGGACCCGACCGCGGTGACCGGGACCGGATCGATCGTGTTCTATAGCTTTCCGCAAGAAGTCGTCAATCAGGTCGCGGAGCGCACCGGTGGCCGTCCAATCACCGTGGAAGTTCCCAGTCTGTGCGACGGCGAAGTGGAAATCGACTCGGAAGGCCGGATCTTCCTGGTTCAACCCTTCACACAAACCAATGGCCAGATCGTTGAACGCCTGATCTTTATAGCGCAAGTTACAAGGTCGGGGGAAGTGTTCACCGAGCGCGACGAGAAAGGCTCGCCCGTGGTTCTGGAGCGAGTCCGGAAGTTCCCGATCAAGGCGGGACGCAGCGAAGTACGCAACGGGAAGGTGACTTTTCCCGATACTCAACGGCGGCCGCAACTCCCCAACAGAGGTGTTGTTCCGCTGCTTGAAACCAATTAACCACAACCGTCCAGGAGACTTTCCCCAGAAGTCTCCTGGGCTTCACCCGGAAGGAAGCAAAGGTGAAGGAAGCGAGCTATGAAACGTATCGCGGCGACTCTGCTAGTGCTGGCAGCAACCGTTGTCCCACTTGTTGCCCAGAAGATTGGAACCGAAACCAGTGACCGCACCCGCATAGTGCATCTGAAGACCGCACTCAACCACCTCACTGTCATCGAGGTCAGCGACCCGGTCATTGAGGTGGCCGCTGGGAGCCCTTCGTTCAAAGTCGAGTGGCGGGAAAACAAGGTATTTGTGCAGCCCACGGAAGCCGATGCCGCAACCAACCTTTTCATCTGGACGGCAAGCCAGCGCCTGAACTACGAACTGGAGCCCGCCGAGTCAGTGGCGACCATGGACTTTGCCGTCGACCAGAAGCCGGTGCACAATGCAGAACCCGTGAAACCGGCAAATACGAGTTCTCCGGCCCCGGCTTCGCCGTCGATCACCGAACTACTGCTCGCGGGAAAGCCGGTCCGGATACTGGCTCATAAGCAGCGGACGTCGAAACCGGTCGAGGTTTGGATCAGCGACCTGTATGAGAAAGATGGCCGCCTGCTGATCCGCTACACCGTGTCCAACCACAGCGCCGAAGCCTACACCATTGAGACTCCCTCGGTGTACCAGTTGGACGGGGTGCGGTCCTCTCAGTCTCTATATGGTCTCCAAAACTCGCAGTTGGGCGATGAGCAAGCCGCCAAACTCAAGATCAAACAAGAGACGCCGGTAAAGGTGTTGGATGGACAACCGCAGACAGCACAGGTTGCTCCCGGGCAGGAGGCAGTTGGTGTGGTGGCGCTCGCGATGACGTCCGGCACACAACCCACAGTCCTGCGTTTTCAGTTTCCCAGTGCCAAGCAATCGGAAGACGGGTTGAGCAATGGCCGCCAGACTCAGATTGCCGCATTTCTCGTGCGATAGAAAGTGAAGCACAAACAGAGGCGGACACATGATGGATCGGGTCGTCGTCAAAACGGTTTACATCGCGCTGCGGCAATATGTGCGCAATCGCCCAGACATTGGCTTGAATAAAGCCATATGCGATGCAATGTTCGAAGTGGCCAACCCGTTTGACGCGAAAGCCACGAGGCCACCCAGGCGTTGGTTTGTGCTGTCCTGTCTGGTGTCCGCTCTAGTGTTTGGCTGTTTCAGTTATTTCAACAACCTGCTGTAAGGCGACGAGTATGAATGACGAGGCCGATGCGAATGGCGTGAGACCTCCCGCCCCACGCGAGGTGGCCAGCGATGCACAAGAGCTGATTCGCGACTGGGAGTTTCTCTTTTGGGCTTTCCTAATGTTCGGCTTGGCTCGGCTGGCTTGGCTGTATCTGTGCCGGCCAGAGAACAACGCCTTTCACTTGGGCCTCTCGTGCGGTTTTGTGTTTTGCGGCGTTCTGGGGTTTCTGATGCGCTGGGTGTTGAGCCCAAAGATGAAAAGGCATTGAGAGGCAGGGACCTATGGAAAACACGGAGATTCGCAACCCTAAAGACACGACATCAACCCTTCGCCAGATTGAGACATTCGTTTTCTTCGCTGCGATGCTACTGGCCATCACGCTGGAAGGTGCGTGTGTGTACTGGCTGTGGTTGCCCGGCACCGCGCGCGTTCACTCGGGGACACAGGCCAGCCTTGTCGGCCAATGGACGGCAGCCACCTTGCCCCAATGCTGGCTGCTGGGAGCAGTGGCCGCACTCATTTATCGAATCGTCCTAATGCTGGTACCACGCACGACTTGGGACATTGATGATTGTCTGCACAATCGACGGGCATTTGTGCACCTCTGGCGATGGGTAGTAGCAGTAGCTATGGTGCAGATGTGTGCAGTCTACCTGGATCGCGTGGTGACGGCGGTGCAATGATGCGCGACTCGTACGTCGACCGCCAGCAGAATCCACCAGTTCTGGAAAGCATGGAGATCGTGGTTGCCCTCGTTCTCATGGCAGTCTGCTGGTTCACCTGGTACGTGGCCCGCGAGCGTTTCTTCTTCACGAACCGCCAGATTGCCGAGTTGGCCTGCTATCTGGCTCTGGGCAGCTTGGCGATCGTCGGCTCTACCATCCTGATTGCCACCGCACGTTCTAGGCGGGAGAAGCAGTGGCCACATCCACCGATGGTTGTCTCCCGCAAACTGGACGAACAGTTCACGGCCGAAGCCTGGAAGCAAGCCGCCGTGGTTCTTGGCTACGACATCCACGGTAAACCTTGGTACTGGCCGGACCGAGTGCGCGTCATGCAGGGCATTGTGCTCGGCATGACCGGATCCGGCAAGACCACACTCCTAAAGAACATCATTACGCAGGACATGGCGCGAGTCGTCGGCACCCCGAAGGATCCACACCGGTTGCCGATGGTGATCTTTGATGGCAAGGGCGATCTCGAGTTCTTCTATGACCTTCTGCCGCATGTGCATCGTGCCGGACGATTGCATCAGCTACGAGTTCTGAATCCCGCGCGCCCGGATATTTCTGTCCGGTATAACCCGTTCTACTGCAGCGACGAGGACTACATGTCTGTCGTCAACATGGTTTTCGGCTCCTTCAATCTGCATGACGAGTTCTTCGCCAAGCATCAGTTGAACTACCTGGCCGATATCGTCCGCGTGCTGGTGCACACCGGCCAGAAGTTCAATTTCTACGACGTGCTCGTCATTGCAATTGACGAACACGTGCTGCGGGAACAGGTCGAGAAGGCGCGCCACCGCTTGGAACACGAACCATCCATCCCTGTACAGCGCCGCCTGAACTTCGAAATGTCGGTGAAGAACCTTTACCAGTCGTTCGGCGATCGCGAGCGTGTGCCGAAGATTCAGGGTTTGGTCAACGAGTGCATGACCTTCCTTGACGATGAGCTGAGCGTGATCACCGGCCCGTACGAGGAACTGCTGTCGCTGGACGAAGTGATCGAGCAGGAGCTGATCCTGTTCGTAACATTGAATGTCAACAAGAACACCGAACCGGTGCGAGCTTTAGGGAAGATGCTCTTGCAGAACCTGCAACTGGTTGTCGGCAAACGGTACGAAAGTGAGGAGCAGCGGCGGCGCACCAACCGCCCGATGTTCAGCGTGGTGCTGGATGAGTTTGCGCCATTCGGATACCGCAACTTCGCACAGATTCTGCAGACAGCCCGCGGCACCCACACCGCGTTCCTGTTCTCGATGCAGAGTCTGTCGCAACTCATGCAGGTTGGCCGGGGCTTTAAGGAAGACGTGACCTCGGCGCCCAATACGACCCTGACGTTGCGCACTCGCGACGAAGAGACAGCCCGATATTTCCTGCGGGCTTCGGCGGAGCACACGGTGACACGACGCAGCGTATCGATGCACCGCTGGCGCATGTTCGGGTATGAGAAATACGAGGCTACCGATCGGGCCACGGAGAGCGAAGATCGCGAGACTCGCGCTCTCGATGAACACATCAAGAATCTCCCCAAGGGACAGATGGAGATTCTCATGACGGACGACACGCGCGGCACGCTGCACCAGTTACTGCATGTTCGTCCGCCACAGGATGTCACATTCCCAAACTTCGAGCCGAAGTTGTACCCGCGAATGTTGGAATCTGTGGAGCAATCCACCGGAGCAAACCTACGGTTCAAAACGCCTGAACTGGCAGCGACCAAGCGGTTTGCGCGTCGTGGATAAGGAAATGTTGACACGCCTATGAAGCGAACGCTCGCGATAGTCGCACTTGCAGTGGTCGGGCTGATGACGGTCGGTTCGGCAATCGCACAGCAAGAGCGGCAACCTCAAAGAACATCCCATGGGCAGCAACAGGTGCAGCCCGACGTCCGGCCACGAACGCAGGCTGCCCATCCGATGTACCAGCGGGGGAACACCTGGTACGAGTTCCTGCTCAAGCAGTTCAATCCCAACAGTTTCGATTACGGCGCGTGGATGGAAGAACGCCGTCAAGTGTTCCTCGATGAGAGCGTGCGCAACCCATACTTCAAGTACAGCCTGGGCACGACGATTGCGCTGCTGATCATGGCCATGCTGTACACCAAACAAGGGATGGACCACCGTCGCGCCATGTGGATAACGGCGGAGATGATGACGGACTTGTACAACCACGACACATATTCCCGGGGTGTGGCACGCGAGGCGATCCAGAAGTACAACGACCACATTGAACGCTGCAACCGGGCGATCGAGGCGGCCGACCATGGCATGTCCATCCCGGGACCAGATTCGGATGCGAACAACCTCAGGAGCGTACTGGATTCCGTCACCGACGAGAGGGACTCTTATAAACGTGAAAGAGATTTGGCCAAACGTGACCTGCAGGAGAAGGAAAAGTTGATAGCAGAGATGTCTTTGCGTCTTGACGCGATTGCGAAAAAGGCCGATCCAAATCACGTCGTGGCCGGTCCCGTCGATATGAGCGCGGCAGATCCGAAGGTAGTGCAGCTCATCAACAATCTACAGGAGCAACTTTACGCGGAGCGTCGGGAGAACCGGCGGCTGAAAGGTGCTTAGCAGAGTGTTAGTTGCGGTGACAGGCTTCGGCAGCGTGTGGCGTCGGCGGTTCGGCAAGAACACGGATGATCCGCGGCGCTTCGCAAGAGGCGTCTACTACAACACAACCGGCATCGACATCGCCGGAACAATACGCCAGCGGCCCCAGATCGTCGGCTACGCCCGGTTCAACGGACGTGGCGGCTTCGATCCGAACCGTCCCTTGCGAATGATTGGTCGTGTGTTTGAATGCGCGGAACCGTGCGTATGGCAGGGACAAAACAAACTCCTTTTCAAGCGGCTCTTGAACGCTCCAAAGAAACCGGATGGTTTTCTGGTAGTGGCGCGGGCCCAGCTGGTTGGCAAGCTTGCGATTGGCGGGACTGATTGGCGGTCAGCCGACACTTGGCTCATTTCGTTGAGCGAATGTCACGACCAGCAGGAAGCCATGCTGTTGATGCCGGCGCGCAGTTGGATTCAAACGGAGTTGGGCCGCTTCGTCCTGGAACCGGAAGCGCGGCGGCCATGGGTTGCACAGCTTGTGCTGGCATCCGTATAGCAGGAGTGAATTCCATGCGGTATCGGAAAGGCATGATCGCGCTGAGTGAGACACGGGATTACCCGCTGCTCCGCCGTGTGCTGCACAGCAGTTTCGTCACGCCCGCTCAGTTGTACGAATTTATTAAGCTGGACTACTGCGCGTCGTCACGCAATGCGTTTGACAACCGCCTACGACGGTTGCTGGCACACGACCTGCTAGTGCGGCACGAGATTCCAACCATGAACCGCGGCTTGGTGTATTCGATATCCCGAGCTGGAGCGTCGGAATTGGTTGGCCGAGGAGAGTATTACTCTGGGTCCACAGACCCGGACAAAGAGTCCAACGGTCACGTGCAACACGCTCTGGAGTTAAATGACATTCACCTTGCGCTGAAGTATAGCCGCACACTCGTTCGTTGGACGCCTGAGTCTGACATCCGGTCGCGTAACGAATTCACGGGCATTGGATTCGTGAAGGATTATGACGCAGTGGTCGCGGTTCGCGTTGACGAGCACGAATACCGGTTTGCCCTCGAGTATGAACGCACCCAAAAAGCGAACGTGCGATACCTGGCGATCCAGAAGAGGATCCAAGCTGAGACCGACCTTCGCCATTTCTTGTATCTTGTTTCGAATTATGACCTGTTGCTATTCCTCGTAAAGAAGTTCGAAGGCTGCCGCCGGCCCGTTTACTTCGGCCTACGGCAGGATTTCCTCACTAAGGGCCTTTGCTTGTCAGTCCAAAGCAATCACTCGCCTGTGTCCACCATCTTTCTCGCCGTGCTAAAGCATGGCCTCTCCCGTCCGAGTGGATGGCGGACATCTGCTTCGTAAAATGGAGCCCGATTTACCTATTGCCGTGGGTTTGAAGTGGGATTAGAGTGGAATTGGCGTGAATTGATCCCTTGCAACCTGCTGATATCCCCCCAGTTATCGGTTGACTATACCCTGTTAAGATCCTCTATCTCCGAGAAACGACCGAACTCCTGTGACACTGGCGCGCCTCGTCGGGACGCATCGTGTGCAGCCGAGGTGGACCAATGCTTGTGTCTGGTACGCGTTGGTTTCCGTTCGGTGTCCCGGTAGTTGCACGCGAGTGTGCGCGCGAGTTGCACAAACTGGTGCGCCGGCAGATGGGAGTTGGTTGTGCGTGCATGGATTAGAAAACCCGGAGTCGACGAATGCTAGCGCGTTTTTCGGGACTGATCTGAACGGAATTGGCTCCCCTCCACACCAACTCCGAACGCGCGGTTTCTTAGCTAGGCAATCTTCTACTGGTGGTGCGATACCTCACGCGCCTAATTTGTCCATTGCTTATACGACCCTCCGAAGAATACTCAGTTCTCGTCTTTTCCGCGCGTTGCCTTTCGCCAGAGTGCGCGAAGGTCAATGCCGATCCCGTGAATGTTCGGCTTGAGCATCACTATCTCTCCGTTGTCTGCGCCCTTGGTCGTCTCCTTTTTCGGCGGCGCATTTGCCAATGCTTGCGCTTTGCTGAACAATTCTGCGCGAATCTGAGACAGCACTTGGACGAGCTCAACGCTGTGAAAATGAAACGTAGCAACTTCAACCTTCAGGTGTTGCGCTATCAGCCCAATCATTGTAGGGTCTTGCAGCACAACTGTATGTCTTGAATCTCTCAGAGATTCAAGAGCTTCCACACCTTCACGGAGACGCATTTCATTGACAAAAGACAGGTCAGGCCGAAGCTGCAAATGCTGCCCATAAATGTTAAAGTGTGCGCCTACAATGGTCCGATACTTCGGAACGGTGATGCTGCTATTCATGGCGCTGTTGGAGTCGTAGTAGCCGCCAATCTCCAGTTGAAGCCATGTTGCTAGTTCGCCGGCCCCATGCTCATGTGCGAGTCTTAGTGTGCGTTGAAGGGCTTTACTCAGCGGTTCCATTTCAAGCACATCGTTCAGTTTCATGCAGGAATGTCCTCAGTTTGTTGGTACTTCAACCTTCTTGTAGAAAGGATGATCTGAAAGCCATTGTTCCAAAGCAGCGGCTTTATCGTTAAGCCCCATTGCTCTGAAGGTTGGAACAATGCAGCCAATCGACGCGGTCCCCGAAGTCACGAGAAGTTCAATCACCATATCATCTGAATAGTTGGGACCAACCTTGCCATCGTCGCGGAATTGTCGGGCCAACTGTAGTAGTCCCGAGTGCGGGTATCCATTCAGTTCAGCCCAATGGTCTGCAAAACTCTAAAGCCATCCAGCAGCACCATAGCTAGAGTCAAGATCTGCTGCCATCTGACGGAATCTTGGAAATGGCTCTGCGTCGTGTTCGCGAATTGCGTTCACCTGTTCATCCGTCGCAATCAAGTTTATCCACAATCCACGATATGCAGTCTCGATCTGTGAGCGTAACAACGCGAAAGCTGGTGCCATCAAGTTCTGACCAACCAGCGCATAGATGCCTTCATGATGCTTCAGTGCGATTAAGGTGTATGCCCACACTATGTCAAAGCGCGGACTCGACGGTACAGTTGCGCCGGAAAGTTGCGACCACACAACGGCCAGCGCACCCTTGTTGTATTCGAGTGCCGTTTCGATTGTCTCGGCCATGACGGTTCCCCTTTCTTTCCGTCGCCATCTGAGAATAGCTTGTCCAACAACAACACCGACGCATGCAAGAGTCGCGAGGAGCACGATCAGTGCTTCTTCCTCATCTCGCACCTTTGCTAAATCCAACAGCATAGCAATCCAAGAGTACTCCTAATGGGTATAGCGCCGGCGTTTCCATTGGCCGCCTAAGATAGGCCGCACTGCTCCGACATGTTGCTCAATTGCCGAGCCGAGAACACGCGGAATACTTCGATATTGGTACTGCAAAGTCGCCTTGTGGGGCTCGATCGCACCCGCAGCTAAGTTCTGAATCTAAACCGAGCTGCTGTTTACAGGAGAAAGCGGCGGGAAAGCGCAAGGAGCGTGAGCAGAGCAGTCGCTCTCGACCATTCCTACTGCTACCCAGCACAATCCAATTCGCCTCCTGAAACGGTACAATTCAAGCGAATCAGGACTGAAAGAGGAGATTCCAGGTGAAGACCATTGGCGCGCTGGAGAAGCTCGTAAGCGGTTTTCTTGAGGACCAAACAGCGTCGCCGCCAGCCATCCTCTGGCACTATACGAACGCCGCTGGATTTCTTGGGATCTTTCGGTCGGGAAGGCTCTGGGCAACAAATACTGACTACCTGAACGACGCATCGGAGATGCGATATGCCAGGCATCTTGTCCTGCGAGGCGTCAACAGCGTTCGATCCAGTGCAGTAAACCGAGAAGAGCACGAGATGCTGAATCTCCTCTGCGAGTGCATCGGCAGCAATGTCACACGACCTGTCTTCGTAGCCTCCTTGTCAGCCGAGAAGAATGAGCTGAGCCAATGGCGCGCATACGGAGCGAGCTCAGGAAGCTTTGCACTCGGTTCCAACTCAGAGAGGCTCGTCGCCGCGATTGCTAAGAACACAGACACGCGCTTTAATCTGTACAAGTGCATCTACGATGAGGCGCACAGCGCATCCTTATGCCAGCAGTTCGTCGACAGCCTACTTCATGGATTACGGGTTCATCGAGCTACACATACAGCGGGTGGATCGGATTATCAAGAAACGCTCAACCTCGTCCACGAAGCGGTAAGAATATTCGACACGCTCGCTCCCCTCATCAAACATCCTGAGTTCGTCAGGGAGTCTGAATGGAGGCTAGTATCGGAACCCGTGGATCTTACTAAGAGACCTATCCGCCTGCGCGAAGGGCGGACCCGCATCGTTCCGTATATCGAACTCACCATCGCGAAAGACAAATCCGATCCGAAGTTTACAGTCCACACTTTGATCGGCCCAGCCATCGGCTACAGCCCCCGGGATACAAACCTCGCTCAAATTGCTTACTGCGACGACTTTATTCTCCGACCCTTCCCGGTCGAGCCATCCACCACTCCATACCGTCACGGCTGAGTTGGCCACATCGCAACGGACCCCAGCATCCGCTGGGGTCTATCACGGGAACCAGCTTGATACCGCTGAGTCGGCGAGCGTTCACGAATGTGTCCGCCCCAATTCGGGATGATCTACTTGGGATGTCACTCGACGAGAACACCGCTTCTGGCGAACTGATGCTGTCCCGCTTTGGGCGTCTGGTGGATTGCTACTGGATGGTCGCCGACCCTCAAGAATTGCGATTCAGCGCCACCGCCCGGTAATGACCAATCTAAGCTTGAGAATTGCATCTTTATATATAGGGAATCTTCCAACAAGACAGGACGCTTAACCCGGCTGCTGTCTCACGTCGCGAGCTGAAGTGTGCGCCACTATTGCCGTCTTTACCTTCCACGCAAGACAACCTGGGCGGACTGCCCAGAAAGGATAACTGCGATGTTTGGACGAATGATGATTGAACCTCTTGTGCAGGTTGACCCTGGAGCCGATCTGCAATCAGCGATGGCCGCACTTTTGAAGGTCACCGAAAACGTCGAGATCGTTCGCTGGATCGAACTACCGGCGTCGGTTCTGCTGTTCTTGCTCGTGCCGGAGACCCGGATTCTGGGGCTGTCTACGTACTGGACTGCAAGAAAGGAACCTGGTACGCCGTCGACTTCGAGGACGAACAATTCGGCGGGTACAGCGTAGCGCAGCTTGAAGTGCTCCTGAAGGACTGTAACTTCCTCGATCTCATTGAGCGTCCGGGACTTTGGCGCGCCGGGTTGCGGTGGGTAGTAATGCCCGGAATGCGGCCTGAAGCGGCCGTTTGACAGAAAAAATATTCCGGGTTATCTACCAACACCCACATGCGAAAACCGGGTGGGGAAATGGGCGAAGATGAGCGCGAGGACTCGCGAAGTTGCCAGAAGGAGGTGACAGGTCAATGGCAACGACAATCAGGGCAACTCGGCAAGTCGTCGAGGATTACCAAAGGCTTTTCGTGAACCGCCGTGCGTACACGATGCAGTCGATGCGGCCGCACCCGGAAACCGGGCGGCACTACTACTTCCGGCCAAGCAAAAGAGGAGCAGACACGCCGCTGATGCTGACCGATGAAACCATCCGCCAGCACTTGGAAGGCAAGATTACGGTGGGCCTGTATGCCATCAACCCCTCGACCCAACGCTGTAAGTGGGTCGCCATCGACGCCGACTACAGGAACTCCATGGAGGACCTGCTGAAGCTGCAGTACCACCTGACACAGGACAAGGTGGAGCCGGCGCTGGAGATGAGCAAACGAGGGGGGCACCTTTGGATCTTCCTGGCAACGCCCTTGCTGGCGAAGGAGTGCCGAATCTACATCCATGATCTTGCTCTGAGATTGGGAGTGCCGGTGAAGGGCGCGGGCTTGGCGGACGGCATCGAGGTATTTCCGAAGCACGATGCCATAGGAGCCGGCGAGTTCGGCAACGCGATTCGCGGTCCGCTGGGAATTCACCGCGGCGCCAACCGCAGATTTTGGTTTTACGGAGCCGATTACACACTGGAGGACCAGATCGCTTACCTGAACCGTCTGCGGAAAGTCACCGAAGAAGAACTGCGGAGGTTCATTGCCGGAAAGGAGCGTCCTACGGCAGTAGCTTCCCCGACACCCGGCAGGAACACTCTACCTCGACCGTAGGCGTGAGCGAAGCGAGTCGGACTTTCGCATCCTGGCGCATGTTGGTGCTGTGCGGAAGGTTGGAAGGAATTACATCACGCGCTGTCCATCCTGCGCGGATTCTGGCCACGACCGGAGCGGCGATAACCTGGCCATCCTGATTGAGGACCCACGCTTTTACAAATGCTGGGCGGGCTGCACCAAAGAGATGATTCGCGCTGCCCTCGGCTGCCCGATTCGCGTTCGGAGTTCTGCATAAGAAGAAGGAGAGTGTTGCTGGCATGAAGCAGAAGCGATTGTTCGACCAAGTGGGGCTCAGGCTCTCTCGGCAGGCGTTGCGAGTGTTGAAAGAACGAGGAATCTTTGCCCATTCGCCCGTGAGCCTGGAACACCAGCACTTGGCGAAACGCTATGTAGTGCGTGGGCTGGAATCCGGTGGGGCGGTCGGCGACTTGGGGCGATACGTGACCTTTGCACGAGAGGATGGTCAGGCAATCGAGTGTCTGCATCCGGTAGAGGCAATCGGAGTGAACGGTCTTCATGCGGTCGTCGTGGCGCCGGTGCTGGTGAGGATCGAGATGCTGCGCAAGGAACGAACCTACGAACTCCTGATTACCCGGCATTGGCCGGGAGAGGTAAGCGACGGCAAGCGACCTCTGCTAGAAACAAAGGTTCTGTTCCGCGGCATTCACGGGCGGCTGGAACTGGACCTGTCCGGAAAGAACAAGAGCGAAGCCGGTGCTGTATTGCCGACGTTTTACTCACTGGCCGGTGAAGAAATTGCAATCCCAAAACGTTTTCAAGAAGCGATCCGCGCCATCACAAGGGCGGTGAATTGCATCGGCTGTTCGCATTGTCATTTTTCCAGAGCATCGAATGAAGAAAAAATACGGGTCGAAAGCGGCGTACCCGGAAGTCAAAACAGCGAGGAAACCGTGCTTGCAGCCGAGGTGGCATGAAAGGAGTGGAGGGGACATGCATGGAAGACTGAAGAACTACGCTCTGGTCATCTGCTTGTTTGTTTTTCTGTTCGTATGCATTGGAAACGGTCTGCACCTGACTCCGGGCGCGGCATTCATTGGGGCTCTGTCCGGCACCCCGCTTGTAATCTTTGCATTTAATCGCGGGTGCGATGCCCGATGTCGGGGAGAGGAGGCGCGCAGAGAGGAACCCGCCTCCGAGACCATCTCACTGCGCGAGCGACCATGAGATTTCTCCTGCGTCTGCTGCTACTGCTCGTTCTTAGCTCTTACCTACTGAGCCACTACGGGTCCTACCGACGCGAGAGCCTTTGGCATATGCATTCGGCCGGAAACGCAGAACTCCTGAACCGTCTTCTGGGATAACCAAGGATCATCCCCAAAGCGGATCGGCACAAGCGAACCTGCCGCCTGGAGTGTTGCCGCGCCACGACCTGACGCCAGGAGCAACGGATCCGCGCGTTACTCAAAGCAATATCAGAAACACCATCTGTCGGCCAGGCTACACGGCGAGCGTCAGGCCGCCGTTCGAGTACACCAATGCGATGAAACACCAGCTCATGCGGGTTTACGGGGTTAGGGGCAACATACACGATTACGAACTTGATCACCTTATACCCCTGGAACTGGGCGGATGTCCGAACTGCGAGACCAATCTCTGGCCGCAACCTCGGAACGTCTTCCCAGGGGCGAGTGAGAAGGACGAGGTCGAAGACTACCTGCACCATCAAGTCTGTTCTGGCGCCCTGCCGTTAGCTGAGGCACAACGAGAAATCGCCTCCGATTGGTATGCGGTCTACAAAAGAATTCACGCGGGGACGACAAGGCAGCCGCGGAAAGGCCAGCAATAAGGGAGGTTGTGGATGTCAGCAGTAAAGCAAGTCATTGCGATCAATGAAAACGAAGCGACGCGACCGAAGGATAGGCCAACCGGATCGGCCCGTGCCCGCAGAGATCGGAGGTACAAGCTCAGAACTCGTGCGCGCGCTGCGCCGGCGCCTACCAGATGAACGGCGAGCAATCACCCATCACTTTTCCATCGCGGGCCAGGAGGGGTATCTCACCGTTGGCGTGTACGACGATGGGTCACCAGGAGAGATCTTCGTCCGGATGGCGAAGGAGGGTTCGACGATCTCCGGGCTCATGGATTCGATTGCGACCCTCGTTTCACTTGCTTTGCAGCACGGGGTGCCGCTCGAGGTGCTCTGCGCCAAATTCAGTCACACGCGCTTTGAGCCCAGCGGCTGGTCAGGGAACCCAAAGATCGGTTATGCCACATCACTGATGGATTACCTCTTCCGTTGGATGGAGCTCAAGTTTCTCACAAAGGAGCAGGGAGAACTGTTCGAGTCCCGTCCAGTGTCCATTCCCGCCACGCCGCCCCCGAATGGGAAAGGAGCGGTGGAAGCGCTCGGTGAATTCGTGCAATTCGGAGATGCGCCTGCCTGCAACATCTGCGGTTCGCTAATGGTACGGAGCGGCACATGCTACCGCTGCATGACGTGTGGGAGTACGAGTGGGTGTTCGTAGCAAGCCGCGATGTTGGAGCGCGCTGGGCGCGACAAATAGCGCTAAAATTATGCGTGTTGCGTTACGCATCTTGCGCAGCGCATGTTGACGCAGAGAGCCCATTTGAGTGTCGAGGCTAGAAGGAAAGTGAACCGCAGGAGTCAAAATCCAGAGAGGGCCTCAGGCATGGTCCAGTCCGACCCTGAGACGATGGCGGGCACGCCGGTGTTTCGTGGGACGAGAATCCCCGTTTGCCTGGTTGCTGACATGATCGAACAGGGGACGCCGATCGACGAGATATTGGAAGGGTACCCTGCGCTGACGCGCGAGATGGTGGAATATGCAGGAGTCCACGCGTCTACCCATCCGCAAGCGGACCGGTTGCCGATACAGCCCTGGTCTGGGACGAAGCCGCTGGGGTACAAGAAGGTCAAGATGAGGGGTACTACTTGAGATTCGACTCCTCTTTCAAGAACACCGAAACTATGAGAATCCAACTTGAACTCAACGCGGAAGCCATGGAGTTTCTTGCCGCAGAAGCCATGGTGCGAGGCATCGGGTTAGAAGAGTATGCCGGAGTCCTCCTTCGGGAAGCGATGACGACCCGCTCGCAGCGACGGGGGAACCTGTCAGTCGAGGAGCTGCATGCGATGCTGAATTCAATCGCGGAGGGTTCGGAGAAATTGCCGAGGGTGCCGACGTCTGCATTCACTCGTGGAAGTTTCTACGATTGAACGGCAGGTTGTAATAGGTCTGTGCCCATCTGAACCCATCGCAGTCGAATAAAGGAAGGTGGACGGTGGCCAGGAACGTAAACGATATCATTAAGAAGCTCAGCGCCGCGCTGCGTCGGAAGGTCGCAGCCCGCGCAGATCAGTTCATTGATGAGGAAACGACACTCCGGAAGATTCGGAAAGCGCGCAAACTGACGCAACAGAGAGCCTCGAAGCCCCCCTCCGAAAAACGAAGTTCAGCGCGGTCTTGAATAACTACTCAAATAAGTTGTAGTATTGTGTTATGGCTCAATCGCATCGAGAAGCTTCCCATCGTCTGTATGAGATCGCCGAGGCGCAGCAAGGTTTTTTCACTACCAAGCAGGCCAAGGCTGCGGGATTCGCGGAAAACACACACCCCTATCATGTGCAAGCAGGCAACTGGGTGCGCGAGCACCGCGGCATCTACCGGCTCGTGCAATTTCCACCAGCGGACCGCCCCGATCTCGTGCTTTGGTCTCTTTGGTCCAGAAACCGGAACCAGGAGACTGAGGGTATCTACAGCCACCAAACCGCACTGAGCCTCCATGATCTCTCGGATCTGAACCCCTCCCAACTACATATGACGGTTCCCCCGCACTTCCGCCGCAACGGCGAGATCCCGGGAGTTCTCGTACTGCATTTTGCCGACCTTCCTGCAACCGATGTGGAAACGGCACAGGGTTTTAAATTCACCCGGCCCCTGCGCACGATTCTGGATCTGGTGGACGCGGATACGGTGGAGCGCCGTTTCATTCGCCAGGCTCTGCGACAAGCTCTCCAGCGCGGACTGATTACTCGTCAACAGATCCGTAGTGCGCAACTTGCGGTTCCCGAGCGCAAGCTTCTTGAAGAAGTTCTGCAACGGGTGGCCTGATGGACGAACCAAGAGCATACGCGACCGCTGGTGCCTTCCGAAGAGCACTCGAGGAGCGCCTAAAGCGTATCTCGCAGACGGAACAGATGGACGTAAACCGTCTCCGGAGGCAAGTTTCATTTGACCGACTACTGGCGAGATTATTTCAGGTTGAACCTGCACCCTGGGCACTCAAGGGCGGATATGCGCTAGAGCTTCGTTTCAAGACTGCGCGCTCCACCATCGACATCGACCTCAGTGTACAGACAGTTGTTGCTGCAACTGGCCAGGCCAACGTGAGCCGGGCGGTTCGCGAGATGCTGCAGAGCGCCGCTAGCATTTCCCTGGGGGATTGGTTCGAATACAGAATCGGTTCTCCCGTTATGGACTTGGAGGCCGCGCCCTACGGGGGTGCCCGGTACCCTGTCGAGGCAAGAATGGATGGGCGAATCTTTTCTCGATTCCATCTCGATGCCGGAATCGGCGACGCAGTGATGCAGCCAATGGATACCATCGAGTGCAGGGACTGGCTGGACTTTGCCGGCATCAAGAGCCTGCGCGTGCAAATGATTCCGCGTGAACAGCAATTTGCCGAGAAACTCCATGCTTATACACTCCCACGGAGTAGCGCAAACAGCCGGGTGAAAGACTTGGTAGATATGGCGCTCTTGGTCGAATTCGGCGGACTCCTCGAGGAGCGGGTCCAAGAAGCAGTGCTCCTGACCTTTCAGAGGAGAGGAACACATGTATTCTCATCGCCCTTGCTGCCTCCACCATCTGACTGGGGAAAGAAGTTCGAGGTATTGGCTGAAGAGTGCGAGCTCCCGAAAGAAATGGATATCGTATTCGACGGCGTGCGCGCATTCATCGAAACGGTTCTGCGCCCCGGCCTGCAGAAGTAGGTCTTAGCCATGCACCATGAAGGTTCGCACCGTTTTACATCCGACGTTGATTTGCGGAATGCTGACAACTGCAAGACGAAAATGCCCGCGCACAGCAAGTTATGACGAAACACCAAGTCCCGACCCCGCCGCCCGAAGGGACATAGTGGAACCGTTCACACGCTCAAACAACAAGTTCCACGTGCACGTTTCTTGATGACCGCACGGTTTGTCGCTCCGAACCGAACAAGAACTCCAGCAACTCTAGGCGGTTACCGCCGGTGCGCGGTCAGTCGTCCGCAGCGACCGGATCCTTATTATCACAAGGCTGCATGCACCAACACGTTTCGAAATACAAAAGAGGAGGCATTTGAAGCATCAAGTGGCAGTCACTGCTATTTTGTGCTCCGAGTCAAGCAACACGATGCAGAAAGTAATGTTGATCGGAAATCTCGGCTGTGATCCTGAGGTGAAGTACAGCCAACAGGGTACGGCCATCGCACAGTTCTCCGTCGCTTCCACCGAACGGTGGAAGAATAGAGAAGGCGAGCCACAAGAGCACACGGAGTGGTTTGCCATAAAGGCCTTCGGTCGCCGTGCAGAGATCGTCGGCGAACACCTACTCAAGGGCTCCCGCGTCTACGTAGAAGGCCGCAAGCGGACGGAGTCTTGGGACGACAAGCAAACCGGTGCCAAACAATATAGGGATCTCGTCTATGTCGACCGGGTCGAGTTCCTGGATTCGAAGGGCAGCGGACTTGCGGAGGCTACGAGCGGCACCTACGACGAGACAATAGTGACGGACCAGGACGTGCCGTTCTGACAAACGATATAAATTCCTCGTCCCTGTATTTCGATACTTGTGCTATGCACTGGTGTCGTCAAGTGACATTCGAAGCAAATCATATCGTATGTGAGCCCGTAGAATAGCTCAGATAAGTCCGTACTCCTCAAGCAACCGTCCGATGGCCGTCTTTTCCACCCAGTGTTTGGCAAACAATGGTATTGGCAACTTCTCACGGTCGCGCAGGAACACCGTCGACTTAATGAGTTCGCGGACATCGTAGATGGAACCGAACACCTCAGGAACTCCACGCTCTATGTTGAGGAGCTGATACACCGCTTCCATTGCCGTCCGGACGGAGTATTCCGTTGTAAAGATGCAGTCTCGTGTCGATTCTGCGAACTGGCCGATGAAGGCGAAGTTCTTCACTCCATCGGGCACGACCTTTGGCCGGTCAGTGCCGTTGCGCGTCAGGAAGAAGGCAGTGATGAAGGGCATCATGCAAGGACGCGTGATGGCGCCGTCGGCGGCCAGTTGATCGATCTCATCAAGAGGCACGCCAAGATGGTAGAGCCATTCCTTTGTAATCTCATCGCCCGTGCAGTTTCGCATCGGCTTTTTGACATAGTCTCCGGGCCGGTCGGTGAAGAGCGCATAGAACCATACGACGGTTTGATCCGCGGGCTGCTGTTTGAAGTGTGGCTGACGGTTGACCGTCCAGCTTAGGAGCCATGACGAATCGCGCACCGTAACGATGCCGCCTGTTACCACCTTGCCTGTCCTGGTTGGCCGCTTCGCGATTTTCTCAATATAAGCGGGTATCCGAGGGTCGAGCGTCGTTATCGTGGCGGAAGCCCACTGAGATTCCTCTGTCCTGGTGCAGAACTTGTCCGGCCTTCCGAACGACGGGTCCTGGGCTGCGATATTTCGCCAAAGATGCCAGCTACCCCCATCGTGGACGATGGTGTCAAATCTCGCAGGCGTATGATGGTCCCCCCAATCGGAGTTCTCCACCAGCGAGCCATTCGTCACGAAGACCAGATCGTCTACGGTAAGATCAATCCCGCCTTGTTGTTTGTTCTGAATCCACTCGATCCGCCGGGCGACCTTGTGATCGGGTTGAATATCGAAAACGACGTTCATCACTTGTGTATCGAACATAACCTTGACGCCCTGCTGACGCAGCCAGGTGGTCAGGGGCAGGACCAGAGATTCGTACTGGTTGTACTTGGTGAACTTTAGAGTGCTGAAGTCAGGCAGACCATCGATGTGATGAATGAAGCGCTGAAGATAGAGCTTCATCTCCAGTGCGCTGTGCCACTCCTCGAAGGCAAACATCGTTCGCCAGTAGAGCCAGAAGTTGGAGTCGAAGACATCCTTGCCGAATACTTCATTGATTCGCTTATCGTAGAGCTGTTCGGGAAGCGCAAGAATGAGTTCGATAATCTCCCTGCGCCCTTTTGAGGTAAGCGTGAAGTCGATTCCGGTCTTCGCATCCTGACCTCGCTCGATTGTGGCTCGCTGCAACGAACGATTTGGATCGTCTTTATTGAGCCAGTAAAATTCGTCGAGCACCGAGGCGCCTTCAATCTCCAGAGAAGGGATCGATCGGTAGAGATCCCAGAGACACTCGAAGTGGTCCTCCATTTCGCGGCCGCCGCGGATCAACCAGCCGGTCTCTGCGTTCCCGCCGCCGTCCAGCGCGCCACCTCCAATAGTCGATGCCTCTAGGATCGTGATGCGATCGCCGGCCATATGGCCATCGCGGACGAGAAAGGCGGCAGCCGCCAATGAAGACAGACCGCCGCCCACGAGATAAGCGGACTTGGTCTCGATATTTGCAGGCTTACGCGGACGTGCAAATGCTTCGTAGTTGCCTTTGCTGTAATACATCATCGTCTCCTGTTGTTCTGCTACCGCTTCAATCGAAGTATCCGCTGTTTCACTCGTCAGATATTTTGCGCGCCGAAGAGAGGGAGGAGTATAAGCAGCGGCAATAAGCCGCGATCTGCGGATCCCGCATCCATAATGGCACATCGAAGGTGTTGAGAGCTTGTAAGGTTGTCGTTTGAGACGCAACCCGAAGCGATCAGTGGGCCTCGCGACTAGACCCGAATCCCGCCAACATAGAGTTCGTATTCCTCAAATCACAACTGAGCTTCAACAAATCCTCAGGTACCTGAAGGAGGGTGCCTCGCCATGCCAATAGAAGACACAACTACATCTTCTTCGGGACTGGATGTGAATAAGCTCCTCTTGGAGCTTGAGGTCCCGTTTTCACCCGACCAAGTCCGGTGGCGGGTTACCAACACAACCAACGACAAGAAACGCGGCCAGATCGTGCCGTATGCCGATTCTCGCGCCTACACTGACCGGCTGAACGCGCTCTTTACACCACAGGGCTGGACCCGTGAGTACAAGGTGGAGACGATGACCAATATCACCCGCGTAAAGAAGGGCGAGAGCATCGTCTCGGGTAAGGTGCTGGTCACATGCACGGTCACAGTCCTTGGCATTGGGTCGCACGCGGGGACCGGAGAAGAATGGGCCGACGATGATAACGGCATGACGTCAGCCGATGCGCAGGCCTTTAAGCGCGCGTGTTCGTGCTTTGGTCTTGGCCGGTATTTCTACGATATCCAAGCTGTTTGGGTTGATCTGGACCAGAACCGCCAGCCGGTGAGAACACCCGCGTTGTTCGCCTGGGCGCTTCCAGAGAACTGGCGCAAGGGGATGCGGCCTTCGGGTAGGAATGGCAACGGCAGCGCCGCTGCAGCGTCCAACGGCGCAAATGGACGAAGCCAAACCAACGGGAGCGGATCCCCAAGGCTTTCCGACAATGGCCACACTCACGCCGGAGACAGCAAAGGCCGCGCGAGCGGAGCCAACGGCGACGATCTCGATGCGCGCATTCTGTGCCTGGAAAGGACTGTCGGCACAGTGTTGTACCGCAACATCCTGCGCGAGTGCGGACGTGCCAACCAGCCAAAGTTGATCCGTGACCCCGCCGTTAAGCGAACCGTCCTGCAGATGCTCGAATCCGCAGCACGCGGTTTCACGCGATTAGAAGCCGTCACCAAGCGGCTCGACGCCAAGACGGTCGAGGCGCTTCTGGCCAAGCTCCAAGCCCCGCCTTTAGGCGAGATTTCGGACATGAAGACTTTGCAACACGTGGTCTTCGGCCTCGAAGAACTCGCTGGTTCCGACCAACACCACGCAGCCTAACCACCACCGCTACCAGAATGCGAGGGCACACGGATACGTGTGCCCTCCGCTCCCTGAACCCAGCCAGAAATGGCGTCCGCAACAAACCTCCACACAAAACATACGGAGTCGGCAACGTGTCTATCAAGGCAGTCGCACACATCTCTCAGGTTCGCGGCGGCTCGCAAGCGCGAATCATGCTGGCCGATGACGGCAAAAAGTATGTGGTCAAGCTCCAGGGCAACCCACAATGCACCAGGGTACTGGCCAATGACTACTTGGCCTGCAGACTGGCGCGGATGATCGGGCTCAGCGTGCCGGAGCCGGTCATTATTCTCGTGGATGAAAAGACGATCCTTGAGCAGCAAATTACCTTCACCCTGGCTGGCCGGGCGGTTGCAGCGCGCCCAGGGCTTCAGTTTGGTTCTGCCCTGGTGACTGGCGAGGTCTTGGACTGGCTGCCAGGGACAATGCTTGGGCGGGTCAGAAACTTGAGGGAGTTTGCTGGCCTGCTGGCTTTTGATAAGTGGACCTGCAATGCCGATGGCCGGCAGGTGGTATTCCACAAAGAGATGCGCGAGCGGAAATACAACGCCAGCTTCATCGATTTTGGCTACTGCTTCAATGCCGGCGAGTGGAGTTTCCCCGACGCTCCGCTACGGGGAGTGTACGGGCTCAATGATGTCTATGAGCGGATCGAATCTTGGAACGACTTTGAACCTTGGCTCTCGCGGATCGAGAGATTCCCCGCGCGGCAACTGCAGGGCATTGCGGACGAGATCCCATGCGAGTGGTATGGCGAACGCGACGAACTGCAACGCTTGCTGGATTGCTTGTTGGAGCGCCGCAGCAGAGTCCGTCAGCTAATCGAAGACTTCAGGAGTTCCAGCAGAAACCCTTTTCCGAATTGGACCATGGAACGGTCGACACCTTGCCCGAGCGAGGCCAAGGGAGAGCCGATTGCGGTGTGAGATCCGCCCAGCTTTAGCAACCCCTCGATAAGTCTTATGCCGTGGAGGAAGAAATGAGAAATGCTGGTCGCCTCAAACTCGGTTACTATCCCTTGCCGGTAGAGGAAGCCCGAAACATCCGCGCCTTGCTCATGTCCTCTGCGCCTTACTCGGCCATCGATCCGTGTGCCGGCGACGGTACGGCCTTGCTTGAGATCACCAAGGATACTGGCGCCCACTTGGCCGGCATTGAACTCGATGCGGACAGAGCTGCAGCAGCCACTGAGATGGGAATTGCGACCGTCCACGGCAGTGCGTTTGAGTGCCGAGTACCAGCGGAATGCTGCTCGCTCCTGTATCTGAATCCGCCGTATGACAGCGAGTTTGGGCCGCACAGTAACATCAGGATGGAGATGGTGTTCCTCGAACACTGCTATCGCTGGGTGACCAGCGAGGGCGTGCTGGTGTTCGTTGTTCCGGCCCCCGCAGTCGGCACGTGCGCACGTTTACTGGCCAGCCAGTTTGATCGGATTTGCGTCTTTCGACTCGGACATCCGGAGTCTGTCCGCTTCAACCAGGTCGTGGTGTTCGGCAGACGAAAGAAAGCGCATCTGCGCGGCGAACCCAAAGGAGCAGATGACCTGCTCCGGATTGCGTACAAGCCACATCTGCTTCCCGTGCTCAACCAAGAGGTTGTGGAGCGGTATGCGATTCCACCGTCGTCTCCCGCGACGATCACTTACACGGGACTGCCGTTGGATGCGATTGAGGATGCGCTGCAGCGCTCTGTGGCGATGCAGAACGCCCGCGGCATTCTGGTCCGCAAGCAGCAGAAGATGACGGGCCGACCGGTGACGCCGCTACACAAAGGCCACGTTGGTCTGCTGGCCTGCAGCGGCATGCTCAACGGCTTCTTCGGGGAAGGCGAGACGCGTCACATCGCCCACTGGCGATCAGTGAAGTACGTCGATGAGTTCAACGAGGAAGGTGAAGCCGAGGGGGAAACCATCATTCGCAAGCGGGAACGGTTCAGCCACGAGCTGACCCTCGCCTATGAGAGTGGCCAGATCATCGAGTTGAAGGAGACCAAGGAGCTGGCTCCTAGCAAATCCTCCGACGAATAGACGCCAGCGGACGGCGGGGTACTGCTTGAATGTCAGGGCGACGAAGTGATATTGTAGTTGTGTACACATACGTACACAGCGAGGCTGAGGCATGGAAGCGTTGAAGGTCGGGATCCGCGAATTTCGAGAGAAGCTGGCTAGCTATCTCCTGGAGAGCGACGTGCCTGTGGCGATCACGCGGCACGGCGATACCGTTGGCTACTACATTCCTGCCCGACATACACGGGCGGAGACGGAGCGAGCAGCTCTCAAAGAAGCCGCCTCTCGCTTGCAGCAAGTGCTTGCTAGTGAAGGGATTTCCGAGGACGAGATTCTTGCAGACTTCAAGGTCTGGCGCGCGGGTAAGAAGAAATGACCGCGCGCAAGGGCCTGGTGTTGGACGCCAATATCCTGTTGCGCGCGGTCTTCGGGCAACGGGTCCGACAGATTCTGGAAGCTTACGAGGACCAAGCCAACTTTTATGCTCCGGACGTATGTTTTCAGGACGCGCGGAAATACATCCCCGACATTTCCACGCGCCGACGCTTCGATGTAGATCTTGCGCTGTCTGTGCTTGACCAAATCCGCCTCATAGTTCAGCCCGTAGACAAAAGCCTATACGAGGACTACCAAGAAATCGCCCGCTCGCGCGTCCTTCCTCGCGACCCTGACGATTGGCCAGTTGCAGCGGTAGCATTGCTCCTCAGCCTTCCGATCTGGACCGAGGATCAAGACTTCTTTGGTAGCGGCATCGCGACCTGGACGACCGACCGGGTCGAGTTATTTCTTCGGGAACTCTGAACACAACGAACACCGACCAGTACTCAGCTCGCCCCTCTCCGCCCCCCGCCCTCAGAGTCTTTCCAGAAATCTTCATGCGTGACACTCCAACTGTCATTCATTAGATCGTCGCCCAAGAGGAACAACGAAAGAGAGCTCGGTGATGAAGAACGCTCATGAACGCTTCGGCAAACTCGTTTATCGCCGCCGTTCAGAAAAGACAGCAACCAACCTTCGCGTTTTCCTGGATGCCTTTGTGGGAGAGGAGCGAGGCAAAGCCCACTTGGTTTCAGTAGTTGGAGGCGACGTGGAGATCGGCGCCCTGGCTGCCGCCTTTGCCAACGGTGACTCATTTAGCGTTGTAGATCCTCACGGTACTGAGAGTATCGTCTCGCTTGGCGAGAAGCCGCTGTGCTTCCGAGGCTCCATCGTGGTTCCCGGCCGGAAGCGGCCACTGAGACATCTTGTAAGTTGCTCGCAGGAATTGGCGGATGCAACTTCGGATGGGAAGCTGCTCCTGATCAGCGACGACAATTCGTTTATCTGGTCCTCGCTGGTGAGTCACTATGGCCTGCCCGGCACGCCGGAATGGGGCCCGTGGATAATTTCGCAACTGCAACAGCAGAAGCGGATACAGCCTCTTCCCGGGTTTGGATACGTAGGTGTCGCGATCCAAGCCACGCGAAAGCGCCTGCTGGCGCTGCTCGCAAGGGGTCTAAGAAATCGGCAACTCCGTTTTCCAGACCAGAACGGCCCAGTCGAATGGCCTGCAATCCAGATTGTCAAGAAGACTGCCTGATTAGGAAGAGCCGCATCCACTGACTGCCGCGGAGAGCCGACCATTCGTGCGGCTGAGCTACGACCCACATTCAGAACAGTTCTAGGAGGACCTGACTTATGGCGTTGCTACATACTGGCGACCGCATTTGTGCGTCGTGCGGAGGCATGAGCGGCCATCATCAGCCGGCGTGCTCCGGAGACGAATCTGTCGAAGTAATTAGCGTTTACACACGCCAACAAGCAATTGAGGACGGCATCCTGGTCGATTGCGAGCAAGCGCCAATGGGCGAGATGCGTACCCAGCTTCTGAAGTGGCCGCTGGCGATGACCGCTACCGTATTTCATCGCTACGTGTGGCCAACAGACCAGGAGGCAAACCTGCCGCCAGGACAGAGTTTGGAGGGTCGCTTCTGGGACGTGGTTTGGATGTTTCATGCCGCCGTCAAGGGGACAGTCTCGGCCAGACGTATTGACCCGTGCAACCTGCTGTTCGACTTCTACTGCATCGTTGCAGATCCCGCCCTGTGGTCAAACGAGAGGATCGACGCGACCGCCAGGAGTGGGCCAGAGGGGATACGACTGGTAACGCTGAAGGCGGTTTCTGGGCCAGGCGATGACGGCGAGCCCGTGATGACGTTCATGTTGCCGGAGGAGGATTGAAGGTGGTCAGTCTCTAAGCCGCAGTGGACGAAGCGGCAAGACGACGACCGTCAGCTTCCAGAATCAGCCCTTTCGAGCAAAACGTTCTAGGCCCCCCGGAAAATCCCAACCCTCAAATGTTCTATAAATAGAGGCGCGATGTCAGGGACCTTATGAGTGGCGATTCTTTCTCGTTAAACCTGCCGCTCGCGCGCTTTGCGACCGATTCGTGCGAGGCCACCGCCCTGTATCGCGAACTGCGTAAACCCCTGCTTCGATATCTGGCCGGTCTCGGGCTCTCGAGCGAGGAAGCACAGGATGTAGTACAAGATACTTTTCTTAGCATGCATAAGCACCTGTCCGCGGGCGGGTCGCAGGAAAACATTCGCAGCTGGCTGTTTCGCGTCGCCCATAACCGCGCCCGGAATTGTCAGAAAAGCTATGCCCGGCGCCTCGGCGGCCCTCTTGATCCAGGCTTCGACTTGATTTCGCACGCGGCGACGCCGGAGCAGACGGTGCTGGCAAAGGAGAAGTTTCATCGGCTGGATAAGGCGATCCGCTCCTTGGCTGCGCCGGAACGGGAGTGCCTCATGCTGCGCGCGGAAGGATTGCGATATCGCGAAATCGGCGAAGTGCTGGGGATTCCAACTTCAACGGTGGGCGACACGGTGGAGCGCGCAGTCAAGAAGCTAGCGGAGAAATGCAATGTGTGACTTTTCAGGACGTCTGATTGCCTGGATGGACTGCGAACTCGAGGCGAACGAAGCCGCGGTGCTGGGACTGCACGTTCGGGGTTGCGCGGAATGCCGCGAGCGCGTAGCCGCTTATGAGGACGTGAGCCGCGGATTCGCCGCCTACTGCAATGTAATGCTGGAGACTGCGATGGTGACAAAGATACATCGCAAACTCCCGCGCTGGGTACCCGTCGTGGCAGGGGCCGCCGCGGTGGCGGCCGTTGTGCTGGTGCTGGCGTCACTGCCGCGCTCAGTCCAACCGGTTCCGGTTATTCCGCGAGTGGCAGAGGCTCGTACGCCGATCGCCCCGAAAACTGGGACCAATGCGCCCAACCCAGTTCAGCGGCGACACACTGCCGCCCATAGGAAAACTCAGACCGCGACTTGGGCGGTGGCTGAGCCCGCCATCCAGATCGCCATCCCAGGCGACGTAATGTTCCCTCCCGGCGCGGTTCCGGAGGGGGTTAACTTCGTCGCAAACTTAAGTCTTGCAGATGGATCAGTTCAAGGACTCCGTTTGCAACCATGATTCTTGGATTGAAAAGGAGAACGACCCAGCCATGAAACGTACCTTGATTCTTATTTTGGCGGCGTCCTGCTGCGCAATCGCTCAAGATGGTGGAAACGTAACCTTTCAAACCGCTGGCCCCGCGAGCGCAATTGCCTTCGGTGCAATCGGCGGTCCCGGCGCTGCGGTGAAAGGGGCGCCCTATTCCGCAACGATTACCAACGAATCCGTGCAAACACTCGCCGATGGCACTCACATCACCCAAAGCAGCAGCGGTTCGACAGCGCGGGACTCTCAGGGCCGCACGCGGCAGGATGCTCCCTTGCCAGCAATTGGCAACCTTTCCGCCGCCGACGCCCCGCATCTCGTCTTCCTCCAGGATCCTGTGGCGGGTACCTCTTACACCTTGAATCTGACCGACAAGACGGCGTGGAAAAACCCGATGCCGCCAGGTGGAACCAGTGTGCCGGGCACCGCAGTAACCACCAGCACATTTGTTATGCACACCGCGAGTGGTCTTTCCCCGGCCGATCTGCCGCCACCGCCGATGGTGCTGCAGAAACGCATAGCAATCGAGGACGACGCCCAAGTCAACACGGAGGACCTTGGCTCGCAAACCATGGAAGGTGTGCAGGTGACTGGAGTGCGCACCACGCAAACCATTCCCGCCGGTAAGATCGGCAATGACCGGCCCATCAGCATTGTCACCGAGGTATGGACTTCGCCTGAACTCAAGACGATTGTTCTGAGCAAGAGGAACGATCCGAGAATGGGCGAGCAGACCTTCAAGCTGACCAACATCCAACGCGGGGAGCCTGACCCGTCGTTATTCACCGTGCCATCGGACTTTAAGATTACCGAAGATGGCGCCAAGACCATCATTTACCGGACGAAGCCATAGCGAACTACCCCACGCAAAAGTCGAACACGTCGTTCCACACTCGCGCGAAGGTGTTTCGTGTCAAAGCGGGAGCCGACGGCAGGAGAAATTCAATGGCACAGATATGATCAACCGCTACCCTTCAACTCCGCGGCAGTTGCCGGAACAACACCAGATGCCAAGGCCCGTCAGGCTCCGATGTTTCCCGGCGCAGGATATAGAGATTGCCGTCGTCCGCGCGTACTTTGTAAAAGGCATCCTGTGGGCCGTACCACTGGTCAAGGACCTCCTCGACCATGTACTGACAAAGTCGCGGCCCTTCAGCCTGATATCCTGATAATCTTAAGGACCGATTCGAAGAGGAGAAATGAGCATTCCTCACAATTCGGGATGGAAAACACGACTGGTGGAGCGTCAGTTTCCGGACCGCTCGTTCGACATCGAGTTTTGGCAGGAGCAGGGAGACGAAGCCATCTTTGCGGCTGCATGGGAACTGGTGGAATTAGCTGAGGAAATCAGCCATGGCAGAAAACCCACACTACAGAGAACTGTTACAAATCTTCAACGAGTTCGAGGTTGAATATTTGATTGTCGGCGGCTTCGCGGTCATGAAGTACGGCGAGCCACGTTACACCAAAGATCTTGACGTCTGGGTGCACCACTCGCCGCAGAATTCCCTTCGGGTGGTCGGGGCGCTCAAGAAGTTTGGAGCTCCCCTGGAGCACGACGGGATTACTGCGGAGACATTCACCGACAAGCAGGTGGTGTATCAGATTGGAATTGCGCCGGTCAGGATTGACATTCTGACTGAAATCACCGGCGTCGAGTTCCCCGATGCGTGGAAAAGAAGGGTTGCAAGCACGTTCTTCGGAGTTCCCGTGCATTTTATTTCCGTAGACGACCTCGTGGCGAACAAACAGGCTCTAGGCCGTAGCAGCGACCTGAAGGACCTGAAGCGGAATCCAAACTAACTCGGTTGTTCTAACCGCCACGCCTCGCTATCCAAAACCGGAATCGGCAACTCCTTTTTCCAGCCCAGAACGGCCCGGTTGAATGGCCGGCCGTCCAGCTCGTTAAGAGAATCGCCTAATACCGACACTAACCGGTGAAGCCCTCACGTGGTCTGCTCTTCGAATAACCACGGCCAACCAACTCGCCACGATTCCTAGCACCAGCACAAGTGGTGCGCCGGAGCATAACGCCGCCTGAGAATCCCGACCCATAAATGGAGATAAACGATGAACGCCTTGGATGGCGTACTCACGGACCTTGTTGAGGCGGACCGCGATTGCGCATACGTAACCGTCAAGCGAGAGCCTCTTGAAGAATTGATTGCCGATTGGGCAGGGCGCGGTGATCGCCTTGCCCTGTTTGCTGGGCTGCTGACGCGGGCACGAAATGAACTTGCCCAGGCATCGGCTACGCACCCCGATGAACAGCTGCGGCCAAACCTCCTGAGCGGATCGCGAGAATCGATGATTCATGCGCTGGACGCGACCATAACAGAATCCTTCTCGGCCATTGCCCATCACCGGCATAGCGTAAGGCGTGAGCTTGCGTCGCGGCTTAAGCAGGTGCTGCGCTCCTCCATCTCCGAGATTGGCGTGCACACAACAGATGCTCTGATTGACGGCAACAGCGAACTCGCCGAAAGGCTCGAATCGGAACGCCAGACGGTGCGGATTGTCATGAGTACTATCGATGCGGTTGTGAACAGGTTGCTCCAGGATGAACTGATGGCCGCATCCATTAGACAAGCCGAAGGGCGACATGCCGCACCGGCAGCGTGATCGGAGCACGCTCCCCCTTTCAGCTCTAACCGACCCAGGCGATCGACTTCCAGACTCAGCTCTCTCGGGGCAGTTGCCGGAACGACTCCAGATGCCAAGGTCCGTCGGGCGTCGATGTTTCCCGGCGCAGGATGTAGAGATTGCCGTCATCCGCGCGGACTTTGTAAAAGGCATCCTGCGGGCCGTACCACTGGTCGAGTACTTCCTCGACCATGTACTGGCAATCCTCAAGCCGAAATCGAACCGGCCTTTCGTCCGCCGTCCGCCCGGAGTAGCAATCCACTTCCAGCTTCATCTCCTCCATTCTGACGCATAGGCGTTACACCCGCCATCGAACGGGCTCGCTTTGTGCCTTACAGTCGCCCCCACCCTTCTTCAGCGTTACTGAATGCCGGTTGTTCCCACAACTCCTGTCCGGAGAAATCCATGCAGAGCTTAGACACGATTCACGACGTATCTGACGACTCACTCTGACGAGATCGGAGAACGGATTCTCTCGTCGTACCCGGCCCTGCATGGCGCCGACGAAGCTCCGTCTCCACTGCTTTCCCGGATGGTGCGTGTTCCGTATCCAGCTCAAACCCTGGCAATCATGGGCGTGAGCAAGCGATGGCAGTTGGCTCGCAACGCCAATGTTGTGGCGGAGTGCGGTGCGGGCAAGACGCTTATCGCTCTGGGAAGCATGTTGGTGCATAGCGCCGGCAAGACCGTTTTCGGGCTTGGTCATGGCGCCACCGCACCTGGTCGAGAAGTGGGCGCGGGAAACCTTTCTAACGCTGCCCCAGGTGCGGGTGTTTCTGATCGACGACATGCGCAATGGCGGAGATCCGACACAGCCGCATGGCATCAACGAAGTCCGGCTGCGCCGCGGTGAGATCGTGCGTGAGGGCCTGCACACCTCGCTGGCTGAATTGCGGCGTCTGGGACGTAAAGGCTGGCGCAGAGTCTGTCCCGGGACCACGATCTTCTGCATTGGCCGAGAGAAAGCCAAGCTCTCGTATTTCTGGAAGCACTGTTACGGCAAGAGCCGTTCCGGAAGATACCTCGGGTCGCTTACGAATCCGGACACCGGTTGTCCTGTCGAGACGGATGGGGTGCGGCTGAGCGCGCTCGATTTCGAGAAGAAGCGCCTGCACGAGATCGTGGAGGACTCGAAGGCAGGGAACACCAAATACTCCGCGCTCTGGCAGGCCGACAGCAACAAGATTGCGCGCATGGCGCCGGCGGAATACATGGGGCGCTACATGCCGGAATGGTGGGATTACGCCATTGCGGATGAGATTCACCAACTGGCCGGCGACACGGCCCAGGGCAATGCTCTCGGAGTGCTCAACAAAACGGCACGACGGTTCCTGGGACTGACGGGGACCCTGCTTTCTGGCTATGCGGATGATCTGTTCAACACCCTGTTCCGCACCGATGCCAAGCGCATGACCGAGGACGGCTACGAATGGGGCTCCGCCGGGCGGGAACGCTTCACGCGCGACTTCGGCGTGATCGAGACCATTGAGCGCATCACGGTCGAAGACAACGCCTGCTCCAGGAAAACCAAGAAGACGGTCACGATCAAGCGCAAACCCGGCGCCTCGCCGCTGCTGTTCGGCAAGTATCTGATGGACCACTGCGCGTTCATTGGCCTGGAGGACATCTCGGACGGTTTGCCAAGCTATCGGGAGGAAGTCGTGCCGGTGGCGATGGAAGAGCCGCTGAAGACGTGCTTATGAGGAACTCGAAGAGGAGATCACTGCCTGCCTGAAGGAGCATCGCGGAAACAGCAGCGTGGCCAGCACCATGCTGAACGCTCTGCTGGCCTGGCCGGACCATCCGTATGGTTTTGGCACTCTGTACGGGTCTGAATTCGACCCGGAAACCAAGTGCCGCGAGAGCTTTGTCATCGCCGAAACGGTTGATCTGGACAAGAACGAGACCTACGCCAAAGAGCGAGCGCTGATCGAAGAAGTGAAAGCCCAGCTCGCACGCGGCCGCAAGTGCCAGGTCTTTGCGGTCTACACCAACAAGCACGACGTTATCGAACGGCTGGAACAGCTATTTCGCGCTGAGGGAATACGGGCAGCGATCCTGCGGGCCAGCGTTCCCACTCACAGGCGGGAAGCCTGGTACCGTGAGCAGCTGCGCCGTGGAATCGATGTCGCAATCTGCCATCCCAAGATCGTTGAGACCGGGCTGGATCTGCTGGACTTTCCGACCATCCTGTTTCACGAGACGGGCTATTCGCTGCACACCTTGCGCCAGTCCAGCCGCCGGTCATGGCGCATCGGACAGAGACGCCCGGTGGAGGTGAAGTTCTTTGCCTACAAGGGAACGATGCAGGAAGTCTGTCTCCGCTTGATGGGGAAGAAACTCCTGGTAGCGTTGGCCATGGAGGGGAAGTTTGCTTCCGAAGGTCTCCAGGCAATCGACGGAGATGACGACATGCTCACGGCGATGGCGCGTGAGCTGGTGGAGAACAAGGGGATCGGGGAATCAGCCGATTCAGTATCTGGCGAAGCGTCCAGCAGCTGCGGCCCTCGACGTCGGCACCGGCAGAGGAAGAACCTGAGAACCCCTCGATTGAGCAAGCGGAGGTCGAGGTCATTGCAACACTGCCGTTGACGATCGAGCGGATCCCTGGTGCTGCCCTCTTGGAAGCCGCCACTGTGCCACGCCATCCGCGCAAACCTACAGCGCCCGGCCAATTGTCGCTCTTCTGACAACAACTCTACGAACCCGCCGCCTGCGAAGTAAGTATCTCACTCTGTCTGAACCGTTCTGCTACAGGGCTTCGTTAGCGAGCTCCAAATCAGCCCGCGTCTGGCCGGATACGCCTTCAACCGTCCCTTTAAATACTGACCGAAAAGGACCAGCACCCATGTCATTACCAGCAGTTACTCAACTCCCGCAAACGGATCACCTGCGCATTCAGGCCCTGATCAGATCATTGGCAAGCGGTATGATCGTGCCCATCGAACTGGCCGAACGCGCTTACCAGCTCGGCAACGAATCCTGCCACCGGGCAATGGATGATCTAACAGCATCACTCCCAGAAGAGCCGCTTGACCTCTCCGAAGTGGAGAGGATCACCATCAATAAGGCTCTGGCGAAGTGCCGAGGGGACAAACTCCAAGCCGCCAAAATCCTCGGCATCGGCAAGACCACTTTGTATCGAAAGATCGCGGCTTACGGCATCCAGCCGGCGCATACACTCGTCTGCCCCTCATGCGGACGCAAGATCAAGTACCCGCGCCGCTCGTCCCGCAGCTCGGATGAGCCCCAAGCGAATCCTCTCAGCGCACTAGCGGCTGAATCTGCGATCTCAGCGGGATAGAGGCAGCGTTCCCGCAAATTACTACGCGAATTGAGCCCTCCTGATATGAGCTGTGCACCGACCACAGGTTGCTGGGCACTTGCTGACGGCTGCCCGCCCCCTCGAGAGAAACATATGGAAGAGATGACAATCCAGAACATACGCCTTGACTGTTCGCCCAAAGTCCACCTGACGCTCGGGAAATACCGCGACACGTCCCGCCCCAGGGCCTACGGCCGACGCAAGTACATCTTCACTGACCAGATCGATCAGCTCGTCCGAGAAATCTATCTCAATGCTCCAGACGCGAAGGCGCGCCCAGGCATCCGGCTATTGGCCAAGAAAGTCGGCATGCCGCATTGGGCCTTGAAGAAGCGTGCTCGTGAGCTGGGGCTGGCCCGTACGAAAGAACTGCCCTGGAGCGAGCCTGAGCTGGAGATATCGGCGCGGTATGCGTGGATGAGCGATGAACGCATTCGGCTGAAGCTGAAGGCCGCCGGCTACGCACGCACCGTAACCGGAATTCACCTCAAGTTGAAACGAATGCGGTTCAAGCACGACGGGAGCTTCTATTCCGCCTGTAGCCTTGCGCAAGCTCTGGGGATCGATCCTCATGCCGTAACACGCTGGATCAAAAGCGGGCATTTGAAAGCCAAGCTTCGTGGTACCGCAAGAACTGAGCAGCAGAACGGAGACAGCTACCTCATCCAAGAGAAGGACGTCCGCCGTTTCATCCTCGAACACCCCACGGACATTGATCTGCGCAAAGTGGACCAACTCTGGTTCCTTGATCTCATTACCAACGGGTTGGTGCGCGCAGCCTGAACAACAAAGTCATGTAATTGCCCAATTGCACAGACGAAGACGTCTGATGATGTCGGGCGCCGGACCGCCGGAAGCGGCACAACTCACTCGGGAGAGCGGCCGACTCAGTCGTCTGCTGCCTCGCCCGATTTCCATTTGGAGGAAATGCGATGCAAGAGACGAACGTTATTGAGCAGGAGCAGCCAGTTGGGGTCTTAACAACCCCGATTCCCGCGCCCGCTCCGACGATGACGCTGTGCTCCTACGGCACAAAGCTGACCCGGGAGGAACTTGCCCGAGTGGCGACGCCAGCGGCCACAGCAACCCACAAACCCATTCCCCACATCGCCGTGGTGGAGAAGCTGATCGAAGCGCTTAGCTTCCGACAGATTGGTGTTGTCCGGGAGGAGTACGCGGTATCCGCGGACGGCATGAAGATGTTCGGGGTGATGGACCTGAGTTCCGGTTTCGACGGATGCCGTTTCGCCATCGGCCTGCGGAATAGCCATGACAAGAGCTTTCGACTGTCATGCACTGTCGGCCTGAGAGTCTTCGTTTGCGAGAACCTCGCGTTTCACGGGGAATATACCCCCGTCTTGGCAAAGCACTCTAAGCACTTCTCCCTCGAAGACAGCCTGGCCATCGGTGTCGACCGGATGCAACGGAACTTCGGGCCGCTAAAGCAACAAGTCGGGGAATGGCAGGCCCTGCAGCTGTCAGCGGCTTCGGCGAAGCTGCTGATCTACCAGGCATTCATCGAGGACGAAACTGGATTTCCGAAGCATTTGGCCCGGCGAGTACACGATCTGTACTTTCAGCCCGTGCATGAGGAGTTTCAGGCGCGAACCATGTGGAGCCTGTCGAACGCATTCACCAGTGCGTTCAAGGAACTGGATCCAATTCCTCAGTACAAGGCTACTGCGAAGTTGGCGGGATTCCTGCAATCAGTGCGCCCTTCGTAATCCCCAACATAAATGTCGATGCGCGGTTCCGCCTGACGCCCTCCTTACTATCCTTAGGGTTAAGAGCCAGGAGTTGGAACTGCGCATCGGACTATAGCCGGCAAAAGCCAATTAACGCCACTCAGGAGGAATTCCGTGAAACTCCGCCGGAATGAATACTGCCCAATCCACAAATCACTCTTCTGCTGCGGTCGGGAGCAGGCGCGGAAAGAACGCAGATTTCAGCCTGGTGTCCAGCGCATCGACGATCCAGATCACCCGAGGGGGTATCGTGAACTCCGGTCGTCGGCTGAGATGCGAAAGCTGCTGAACCGAAAGATCGCTCGATCGCTCAGCAGGAGGGGAAGTGCGTAATCTGCAGTGCCATCTTCACAGATTACAACGTAAGTGTCAGAGGAAACACACGGTTTACAAATTGAATCCCCGGCCGGCGTGATCTCGTCAATTGACCCCTTCCGGCCGTTTGTGAAATTTTTGAAACGAGCTTTCGTCCGGGGGGTTACTCCCGTTTGATCTGTGACTCGCCCCACAAACAGGCGACCAGTGCATGTCGGGGATTCAACGTCCGATCAGCTCCGGCTCATGCGGGCACCCAGTTCATAGGGAGGCGATTTCCCAGCAAGTGACGAAGGCGTTATTCCCGTTGGTAATGAGCCTTCTCCCCGGAATTGAGTTGGACCGACTGCCAATCGGAGCTCACCTCAAGTTGGTCGCGTAAAATCTTCGCTATGCCTACAGAGCAGGAAGCAGCGACGCTCGCCATACTCAAAAGCGTATCCATATTTTCCAGCTTGTCGGAGCAGGAGTTCGCGTTTCTCACCTCTCATCTCGGGCAGCGCAAGTATGCCTCTGGCGAACTCATCTTTAGTGAAGGCGATGTGTGTACTGGCTTATATGTGGTTAAGTCAGGGAACGTTCGAATCTTCAAGAGCTCCGCCGGGGGACGGGAGCACGTGCTTTCAATTGACGGGCCGGGCAGCTCAATCGCCGAGCTACCTGTCTTTGACGGCGGAAACTATCCTGCTTCAGCCCAATCGGTCAGCGACAGCACACTCCTGTTCTTCAGCCGCCAGAGTTTCCAGACACTCTGTATGCAGCATCCCGACGTTGCCCTCAAAGTGCTGGCGGTTGTTGGCGGACGTCTGCGGCGACTGGTCGGCATCATCGAGGAGCTTTCGTTCACGACCGTCAGGCATCGACTCATCGCACTTCTGGTGCGCCTGGGTAAAACCGAAGGTGTTCGCAATAACGGCCCCGATGCTATTTCCTTGACCCTGCCGTCGAACAATAGCGAATTGGCAGCACAGATCGGCACCGTCCGCGAGCTGGTGTCGCGTAATCTCAGCCGGCTACAGGCCGAAGGACTGATCCAGGTTGACAATCGCGCGCTGGAGATTCCATCGCTGAAGCGCCTGGAGCAGGAACTGGAGGCTTCCGGAGGTTAGGTTCTCCAGATGACGAGGTAGGGCCGTCCTGAAAAGATCGAAAGTTCCTCAGGATTCAGACAGACATTTCAGCAACTGCACGCCGCGAGTGCAGTGACCAAAGTCTCAGCACGAGATATCTCTCTCGAACTCCACAATTTCGGCTGGCCGTGACAGAAGTCATAGCTGCGGTGTGGCAGGGCAACTAGTCTTCAGTTGAAGGCGGGAACCGGACAATGTTCAGAACTCGCAGGAGGAACTAGAAATGACCCTGACAGCGACCACAACCGTAGGCGAGATCGCCGCCGAGATGCCCAGCGCCACGCGTGAGTTCGAAAAGCTCGGAATCGACTATTGCTGCGGCGGCAGCCGCACCCTGGGCCAAGCTTGCGCTGAAGCCCACATCTCGATTGATGAAGCCCTCGCACGCCTGGAGAACGGCCTGACATCCGCGCAACGGGACAGCAGCAAGGACTGGCAAAACCAGTTGCTGGCTGACCTGATTCTTCACATCACCAGCGCCCATCATGTTTTTGTGCGCGAGGAGAGCCCGCGAATCCAGGTGTTAGCCGCAAAAGTAGTTGGTGTCCATGGGAGCAATCATCCGGAACTGCTCCAGGTGCAACAAGTCTTCTCCACGCTGGCTGAGGAGTTGAGAGTCCATCTGATGAAGGAAGAGCAGATGCTTTTCCCCTACATATCGCGCATGGAAGAGAGCGTAATGGCGGGCGAGCCCGCTCCTCCAGCGATGTTCGGGACGGTGGCGAACCCAGTACGCATGATGATGCAAGAACACGATGGAGCCGGCGAAGCTCTGCGTGCGCTGCGCCACGTCACCACCGACTACAGGGCTCCCGAAGACGCATGCATCAGCTATCGCACGCTGTATCAGGCGCTGCAAGACTTTGAGTCCGACCTGCACCAGCACATCCATTTAGAGAACAACATTCTCTTTCCCCGCGCCGTCGCCATGGAAGCCAAGCGATGACCGATAGTATCCGGTTGGGGCAGCTATCTGTCTATCGGACTGTCTGTGTCGTAGCTGTGCCGCCGCTCCGCGGCTCAATCGCTTTTCCGACTTCAGCGCGGGCTCACGCCCGCGGATAACACAAATGTCGCCGCTGCGCGGCTGGTTCGATCCCAAACGCGACGGTTTGTTCCACCGCCCAGCGCGAATTGCATCTACGACACAGACACGTCGGGGGAGGCGATTTTGTGCCGAATAGGTTGAGTGGGTGTGACGTAAGTCATAGGTCGCGACCCACTCTTCTCATAACGTGAAGGTGAGAGGACGTAATGGTGCCAGCAGTATCGCAAAGCAGTGCGGGATCCGCAGTTGCCGTTCGGGATGGGGTTCGCAAGGCTCCTGGAGTCACGTTGCCTTTTCTGGTCGAGGCTGGATCAATTTCCAAACCAGTCCGTAAGAAGCTGGTTCGACGCGATGATCACGAGTATTCGCAGCCGCTGCGATTGGGCGCTCAACTCTTCCTGGTGGCGCTGAACGCCTGGATCGGGGTGCAGTTCTATCTTTGGGTGCGCTGGGCAGAAAGCGGAGGTCGTGGGTTGGAAGTCTCGCGTCCAGCCGGAGTCGAGGGCTGGCTGCCCATCGAAGGCTTGATGCAGTTGAAGTATTTTCTGGTTACCCGGCAATTGCCACAAGTTCATGCTGCCGGGTTCTTCCTGTTCGTGGCATTCCTGGTGATGTCGGTAGTGTTCCGCAAATCGTTCTGCAGTTGGCTGTGTCCAGTGGGAACGGTTTCTGAATATCTGTGGAAGCTGGGCCGCGCCACTTTCCACCGTAATTTTCAGTTGCCGCGTTGGGCAGACATCGCACTGCGCTCGCTGAAATACATGCTGTTGGGTTTCTTCGCCTACGCGGTAGCGACTATGTCAGCAGCTGCCATCGCCGAATTCCTGGGCAGCCCATATGCCCTCGTTGTCGACGTGAGGATGTTGAATTTCTTTCGCTACCTGGGCCTGACGACAGCATTGGTTCTGTTGGCGATAGTGTTTGCTTCCATCTTTGTGCAGAACTTCTGGTGCCGCTATCTGTGTCCCTACGGAGCATTCCTGGGATTGGTCTCGCTGTTTAGCCCAGCACGAATCACGCGCAACCTGAGCACCTGCATCGACTGTGCCAAGTGCGCAAAAGCGTGCCCGTCAGCGCTGCCCGTCGACAAACTGATCCAGATCCGCTCCGCCGAGTGCACCGGGTGCCTGGAGTGTGTGGCCATCTGCCCCGCGAAAGATGCTTTGACCATGAGCGTGCCGGCAGGATTGCGGAAGCGTCACGCGATTCCGGCCTGGAGCATGGCCGCAGGGATCGCGATCATCTTCTTCGGATTGGTCGGCTATGCCAAGTACACCAATCACTGGAACACCGAACTTCCGAAGCAAGTCTACCTACAACTGGTGCCCGCCGCCGGACAGCAGCAACACCCCGCCTCCCTGGGCCGGTAGGCCAGGCCGGCAGCGAGGGCACCGTTTCGTGCGAACATCCAATTCATAAGCTGATTTAACGATATATCGTATTACGATATTATGTAGCTTGGCAGCTTATGAACGTCCCTGAGGAGCTGTCGCTTTCTGACTACCGCGCGCTGGCTGAGTTCCGTTATCAGATCCGCCGCTTCCTGCGCTTCAGTGAGGACGCCGCCCGCAGCGCAGGTATCGAACCACAACACCATCAGCTAATGCTTGCGGTGAAGGGCATGCCTGCCGGCATGCGGGCACGCGTTGCCGATCTCGCAGAACGATTGCAACTGCATCACAACAGCATTGTGGAACTAGTAGGGCGACTGGCGGAAAAAGGTCTGGTCGAGCGGCATCGTGACAGGAAAGATCGCCGTGAGGTTACTGTGCGTTTAACGAGGCGTGGGCAGCGCATTCTTAAAGATCTCACAATCTATCACCGTGACGAACTGCGCTCGACGGCCGTGGCACTGGTAGGGGCGGTGAGCAAGCTGATCGCTCGCCGGCCAGGAAGCAACCAGGCTCACCTGAGCCGCGTCAGGAAAAAGGAATAAGCCGTGGAGGAATTCGCAGAAACCCTCGGCACAGACGGGGTAAACCCACGCCATCCAATTGAAGATGCACCGATCGCTCCGCTCCCAGACGCCAAGTTCCGCGTTGGCCTGGTCTCGTTGCTGGCTGCATTCATTGGATTGGCGGCGGGCGTCATCGCATTTCTGCTGTACAATCTTATCGGTCTGTTCACCAACATCTTTTTCTTCCACCGCTGGTCGTTCGCCTTCACCAGCGCTCGCAATAATCATCTAGGTCTGCTGGTAATCGTCACGCCGGTGATCGGCGGCATCATCGTTGGAATCATGGCCCGTTACGGCTCCGACAAGATTCGAGGTCACGGAATTCCAGAAGCTATGGAAGCCGTGTTAGTGAACCGCAGCCGGATCGAGCCTAAGGTTGCGATCCTGAAGCCTATCTCAGCGGCAATAGCCATCGGCACGGGCGGCCCATTCGGCGCTGAAGGACCAATTATCCAGACAGGCGGTGCGGTGGGGTCGCTGGTTGGCCAGTTGATGCACACCACCGCTGCGGAGCGCAAAGTGGTATCGCCGCGTTAGCTTTCAGCCGCAGCCTCTATTGGATCGAAGATCAGTTTGAAAAGCTGCCGGTACCGCAGATGTGGTGGCCGGCCATCGGGGCGCTCGGACTCGGCATAATCGGCTATTTCGTGCCGCGGGTCCTGGGCGTGGGCTACGACACCATCTCGGACATTCTGAATACGAGGATGGTGTTGGGCGCGCTATTGGCGGTGATGATCTTTAAATCGGCGGCACTGGTGATTTCCCTGGGTTCGGGCACATCCGGCGGCTTACTGGCTCCTATGTTCATGGCCAGTGCAGCCATGGGCTCGGCGTTCGCGATGATCGTGGATAGGGTTTGGCCGGCCGCCGGGTTATCTCCCGGAGCCTTCGCGCTGGTGGCGATGGGCGCGGTCTTTGGCGCTGCGTCGCGAGCTGCCTTCACCTTTATCATCTTCGCCTTCGAAATCACGCGTGATTACAACTCGGTGCGCCTTTGATGCTGGTAACCGTTATCGCCGACGCCATAGCGGTGCGTTATGCGAAGAACTCGATCATGACCGAGAAGCTGGCGCGACGCGGGCTGCGGATCGCCCAGGATTACGAAGCCGACGTGCTGCAACAGGTGCTGGTCCGAGACACGATGTCGGAGTCATTCGACACCGTGCCGGCGACCATGCGCTTGCTGGAGCTGGCGGAACGGATCGGGCGGCACGATCCATCGGTTACAAAACACCGGGCACTATTCATTGTGGACGAGAATCGCGCTCTGGCGGGCATCGTAACCTATGGAGACATGGTGCGCTCGCTGGGCCAGCCGCGCTCAGAAGAGATGACCGTACTCGAAGCAGGAACGCGCTCTCTGGTGGTGACGTATCCCGACGAAGTTTTGTACGACGCCACCGCCAGAATGTTGCGCGCCAATATTGGCCGAATGCCTGTAGTAAAGCGTGAAGACCCTACACGGAGTGTCGGATATCTTGGACGATCCGAAATCATGATGGCGCGCATGCGGCGACTTGACGAAGAGCATGTTCGCGAGAACGGATGGCTGGGCGGTCGACGCACAACTTCAGGCGGCTGATGAGAGCTTTATGTCGGCGAATAAGCATAAGTGTGACTTAAGTCATCTACTTGCCTCGTTCGCGTGAGTACTCTTGAAATTTAAAGGAGCGCGCGATGAGTGAAGTGATCGATAACAAAGCCAACCGGATTCGAGTGTTGAAGGACATCATCAAGCACTTGCACGCGGGAAATCCGCCCGAAGCAGTGCAACGCCAGATGCGTGAGATCGTGAAGCAAACCGACGCTTCCGAAATCATGGCTATGGAACAGGAATTAATGGCCGAGGGTATGCCCGTAGAGGAAGTCCGGTCGATGTGCGACCTCCACTCGCAAGTCACGCGCGACGTGCTGGTCCAGATCCCAATCCGCAAAGATATTGCTCCGGGACATCCAGTCGATACCTTCCGCGGAGAAAACGAAGCTGTGCGCAACGTGATCGCCCTAATGAAGACGGGCCTCGCCGAATTGCAGGCCCTGTCTGAAACCAGCGATCCCGCTCCGATTGTGCTTCGCCTTCGCCAGTGGTTCAACGATCTGATGGACATTGACAAGCATTATCAGCGGAAGGAACACGCATTGTTTTCCTGCCTGGAGCGGCATGGCATCGCCGGTCCCTCGAAGGTGATGTGGGCCAAGGACGACGAAGTCCGCGGCTTGCTGAAACAGCTGGGACAGAGTCTTCAAACGGTTTCAACCGCGACCGAAGAATGGAAGCCGGCATTGCTGAACGCAGCCAACGCCGCTCTCAACGCCGTGGGGGAAATGATCTACAAGGAAGAGAACATACTCCTTCCCATGTCGTTGGAGACACTGTCGGAAGATGAGTGGGCAGAGATATGGTTAGCCTCTCCCAAGTATGGCTGGTGCATCGTTGAACCGCAACAGGGTTATGTGCCTGCTGTCTCAGTAACGGCTGAATCAATCAACGTCCCTCACACCGGAGCTCTTATGTTGCCCACCGGCAATGTAAGTTTGGAGCAACTAGTTGGGATCTTCGGCACGCTGCCACTCGATCTCACCTTCGTAGACGCTGGTGACCGTGTGGCCTTCTTTACGGAAGGCCCAGACCGCGTCTTCGCACGCAGCAAAGCCATCATCGGACGCAAAGTGCATAACTGCCATCCACCCAGAAGTGTGGCGACGGTTGACCAGATCCTGAGTGACTTCAAAGCCGGGCGGCAAAACGTAGCTGAGTTCTGGATTAATTTTCAGGGCAAATTTGTTCATGTCCGCTACTTCGCGGTTCGTGCGCCGGATGGACACTATCTAGGAACCGTCGAATTGACGCAGGATCTGACTCCGCTCCGAGCTCTGCAAGGCGAAAGGCGCTTGCTTGAATACGAAAGCTCTGCCATCACCAACTAGAAAGTCCCGAGAGCCGTGGAGAATGTATCCAGCGCTCCCTTCGTAAACCAGAAGTCGATAAAGTGTTCATTATTGTACGGATATCCAAAGATGGTCCCGGAGTAAGATGACCAGAACGAATTCTATGTCAGAGCCGACTTCCGCCAAACTTCAGCTCGCGTTGGGTACCGGCGCATTTGCCTTATGCTTTGCTGTCTTTGGATCAATGTCGGCAATGATGCCGATCATCAGCCGGCACATGGCGCTGACCCCGGTGCAAAAGAGCGTCGCTATAGCCCTTCCAGTGCTGCTGGGTTCCCTGGGACGAATTCCCTTGGGCATTCTTACCGACCGCTTTGGTGGCCGCATCGTTTTTAGCGTTGTGATGGTGCTCGCGATCATCCCTGCATTTCTGATGGGTGGGGTCAGCAGTTACGGTCAGCTTCTGAGCTATGGATTTCTGATCGGCATCGCACTTGCCAGCTTCTCGGTCGGAGTAGCCTTTGTGAATGGATGGTATCCACCGGAACGCCAAGGCTTCGCTCTGGGCGTTTATGGGGCCGGGAATATTGGGCAATCACTGGCGGCTTATGGTTCGCCGGTGCTTGCCGCGGCGGTAGGATTCAAATGGGGCTTCTGGACCTTCGGTGTACTGCTCACTGTGTGGCTGGTGATCTTCGCCAGCATGGCTCGCAATGCTCCCAATCGCGTGCCAGCCAAATCGTTTGCCGAGATCGCGCGGCCTTTGAACGATAGACGCAGCTGGGTGCTGAGCCTCTACTACTTCCTTACCTTTGGCGGCTTCGTGGCCATGGCGGTTTACCTGCCTACACTTCTGACCGAAGTATTCAAACTTACGCCGCAGGATGCCGGGTTCCGCACGGCTGGATTCGTGGTGCTGGCAACGGCCCTGCGTCCCGTGGGCGGAGTGCTGGCCGACAAGATTGGCGGCCGCACCATTCTCCAGTGGGTTTTCCCGGCAACCGCGATGTTTGCCTTTTTTCTGGCTTGTCCACTGATGTCGACTTTTACAATCGGGGCGCTGGGCATGGCAGCATCGATCGGGCTGGGCAACGGAGCCGTCTTCAAACTGGTCCCCGAATACTTTCCCCGCTCCGTGGGCTCAGTCACCGGACTGGTTGGCGCGGCGGGCGGACTTGGCGGATTCTTCCCGCCGCTCCTGCTCGGCGTCATCAAACAGCAAACCGGATCGTTCACCCTTGGCTTTGTGTTGCTTAGCGTCTTCGCCCTCGCTTGCCTGATGGTTTTGCTGCTAAGCATGCGTTCGCCCAGAATTGCTTTGGCTACAAATTAAGCAATGAAGAGTCTTAAGCCGGTTGATCTTTCGCTGCGGGGTTCGGACACCGCGCATGCTCTAGCCTGGGGCATGATCGCCGCGACGGCGGTAATCGTCGGCATCGTGGTCGGCAGCCGGGGCTTCAAGGACTTTGATCCTGCGCTGGTCTCCTATGCCGGAGCCACTGTGTTCTCGGCCTTTGGTCTGGGCTATCGCTACTCGATGTGGCTGCGCCGTCCTCCCACCCGTCTCTACTGGTTTCGCGGATGGCAGATATTCCTGCAACCCGCCAGATTGCCGGGAAACCTCGCTCACCTCGCAGGCATTTTGTGGAACAACGTCGTGCTGCAACGCTTCATCGAGCGCCGCTCCAAGACGCGCTGGACCGCGCATTGGTTTCTTGCGTGGGGCTGCCTGATCGCCGCGGCTGTTACCTTTCCTTTGTCGTTTGGCTGGATACGCTTCGAAACCGCCCCGGACAATCAAGCAATCTATCGCGCATTCGTTTTTGGCATCCACGTCGGCAGCTTCCCGCTGGACAGCCTGATTGCGCCCTTAGCATTCAATATCCTCGACATCTGTGCGGTGATGGTCCTGATCGGAGTCTTCACAGCGATGTGGCGGCGTGGACGAGACCGCGGCGCAATGAGCGTGCAACAATTTTCGAATGATCTGTTGCCGCTCATTCTGCTGTTCGCGATTTCTGTAACCGGGTTGTTCCTCACGGTGTCCACGCACCTCATGCGGGGCCTCTATTACGTCTTCCTCTCACAGCTGCACGCCGTCACCGTGATCTTCACTTTGCTCTATCTGCCATTTGGCAAGTTCTTCCACATCTTTCAACGTCCGGCTCAGATGGGCATCGATTTCTACAAGCGCGCAGGAGAAGAAGACGGAGCAGCAATGTGTGCGCGGTGCGCGGCGCCGTTCGCAAGCGGACTGCAGATCGGCGATTTGAAAGCAGTGCAAAGCGCTCTCGGAATTCAGTATCGGATGGACGACGGCACGCACTATCAGGATGTATGTCCGCAATGCAGACGCAAGAATCTTGCCCTAACGCAAGATGCGATGTGGAGAACAGTCGGTGCGGAGCGCGAGCGCTTGGAAAGCTTTTGACCTATGGCAAGACTTCCCGTTGACATACCGGAATTGGTAAAGCAGTTCGGGCCGACTCTTAACCGCATTCCTGCCGGCGGCTGGGTGGCTTCCGAAGAAGAAGACAAGATGATCAAGACCCATTGCTGCTTCTGCGGACAGCAATGTGGAATTCAGTTGCGGGTGCGCGACAACAAGATTGTCGGGTGGGAGCCCTGGGAGGATTTTCCCTTCAACCAGGGAAAGCTGTGTCCCAAAGGCGTAAAGCGCTACATGCAGGACGAGCATCCCGACCGTCTCAAGCATCCGCTGCAGCGCGTCCCGGGAAAGGGCTTCGAGCCCATCGGGTGGGATGCGGCGCTCAGCCGAGTGGTCAGCGAGATTCAGCGCATTCAGCAGGCGTACGGCAACGACTCATTCGCGGTGCTGACGGGCGCTTCGCTGACGAATGAGAAGGCTTACCTGATGGGTAAGTTTGCGCGAGTGGCGTTGCGCACCGCTAACATCGACTATAACGGCCGGCTGTGCATGGTTTCCGCGGGCGCGGCGTCAAAGAAGGTCTTTGGTATCGATCGCAGCGCCAATCCCTGGTCCGACATTCCCAAAGCCAAAGTGATTCTGGTTGCAGGCGCGAACATTGCGGAATGCGCCCCAATTACCACCGACTATCTGTGGCAGGCACGCGAAAACGGCGCCAAGCTGATCATTCTCGATCCCCGCATGACTCCGATTGCCCGCAACGCTGATCTCTTCATCCCAGTACGTTCCGGCGGCGATATCGGGATCTTTAACGGGATGCTGCACATCATGATCGAGCGCGGCTGGATCGACCGCGAATTCATCGCGCAGCATACGACCGATTTCGAGCAGGTGGCTGAGGCAGTAAAGAAGTACACGCCTGAATACTCCGCCAAGATCGCCGGGGTTCCGCCGGAGATGATCATTCGCGCTGCCGAAATGTGGGGACCCGCTCGCACCAGCTTTCTGCTACATGCGCGCGGCATCGAGCACCACACGAAAGGGGTGGACAACTGTATCGCGGCAATCAACCTGGTGATTGCCAGCGGACGTATCGGCCGTGAAGGCTGCGGCTACGCAATGATTACCGGCCAGGGCAACGGACAGGGTGCCCGCGAGCAGGGACAAAAGTGTGATCAGTTGCCCGGCGCACGTGACGTCTCGAACCCGGAGCATCGGAAATACATTGCTGGCGTGTGGGGTGTACCGGAAGAGTCAATTCCCGGCAAGGGCCTTTCTGCTGTTCCGCTCGTCGAGGCCATTCACGAAGGCAAGATCAAGGGGCTGATCTCCATTTGTTTTAATCCTACGGTTTCGCTTCCAGACGCGAATTACGTGCGGGCTGCGCTCGAGAAGTTGGAGTTCTACGTCAACATTGAGTTTTTCCTCTCCGAGACCGCCCGCTATGCCGACATCGTGCTTGCCGGCTCGCTGATGGAAGAAGACGAAGGCACGACGACTAATGTCGAAGGCCGTGTTATCCATCACCGCAAGGTCGTGAACCCACCCGGTGAAGCGCGCGAAGACTGGAAGATCATCTGCGAGATTGCCAATCGGCTCGGACATGGCGACAATTTCAACTACTCGTCGCCGCGCGATATGTTCGAGGAATTGCGAGTTGCCTCCAAGGGTGGTGTCTCCGACTATTACGGGATCACGTGGGATCGCATTGACGAGAGCAATGGAATCTTCTGGCCGTGTCCGGAGGTCGGCCACCCAGGTACACCGCGCCTCTATGAGGGCGGCAAGTTCGGACACCCTGATGGCAAGGCGCATTTCATTCCCATTGAGTGGCGGCCGTCGGCCGAGATGCCAGACGATGAATATCCGATCATCCTCACCACCGGACGTGTCGTGTCGCACTTCCTCTCCGGCACGCAGACTCGCCGAATCGGCGCATTACTGGACCAGTGTCCCCAGCCGTTTTGCGAAATGCATCCGAGGCTCGCCGACAGATACGGCGTTCAGGATGGCGACTTCGTCAAGGTCGAAAGCCGCCGCGGAAGTGTCGTTGTCCGGGCGCAGGTCGTGAAGACGATCCGGCCCGACACTGTGTTCATTCCCTACCACTGGCCGCTTGACCGCTCGGCCAACAACTTGACGATTCGCGCCATTGATCCTGTGTCAAATATTCCGGAGTTCAAGATCTGCGCGGTTCGCGTTTCCAAGACTGACCAACCGATCGATGCCATTGCTCGCCTGGAAACCGAGGCCGGAGGTATTCGGTGAGCGAGCGCGCCTTCTACATCGACTATTCCCGGTGCATTGGATGCGAGTCATGCGTGCAGGCCTGCGCCGAGTGCGACACCCACCGCGGCGCCTCGATGATTCACTTGGAAACCATCCAGCGCCGTGAGAGCGTGCAGACCGCCCCGCAAGTCTGCATGCACTGCGAAGATCCGGTCTGTGCGCGGGTATGCCCGGCCGACGCGATCAAGAAAACGCCCGATGGCGTGGTGCAAAGCTCCCTGAAGCCGCGTTGCATCGGTTGCTCCAACTGCGTGCTGTCGTGCCCGTTCGGGGTTCCCAAGTACCAGGTCGAGATCGACCAGATGATGAAATGCGACATGTGCTACGACCGCACCAGCGTAGACAAGAAGCCGATGTGCGCCACGGTTTGCCCCTCCCAGGCGCTGACCTTCGCTACCGCGGAAGAGATTCAGCGCACGCGGCGGGGCGTTGCCATCAACCGCTGGAAGTTCGGTAAGGAAGAAGTGACAACAAAAGTGTTCGTGATCGTGCCACGCGAGGTGGAACGGGTGAATGTCGGGTTGATTCAGATTTCGCCGACGCCGTCCGCCTTGTCCGAAGACCCCTATGACGTAGCACTCATGTTGGAGAACGTGGGATGAATACTCAAGATCAAGAACAAGGCTGCGCAGGATGCAAGGCGAAAGCAACGCCCAAGTGGCGCCAGGACTTTCCCATCGAGTGGGAAGGCGACCATTACGTAACCCGGCGCGAGATGGTGAAATTTCTCACTTTAGGGTCCCTGTTGCTGGCGTCCGCGAACTGGGCGACAGTCGTTGCCAGCAGGCTACTGCATCGGGGTTCTCACGTGGAACGCAACATTGGCTCAGCCGCATCTCTGGAACAGAGCGGGTCCTCGATGTTGTTTCGTTATCCCACGAATGCGGATCCCTGTATCGCCGTCTGCACGCCCGAAGGAAAGCTGGTTGCCTACTCGCAGGTATGCACGCATCTGTCGTGCGCCGTGGTGTATGACACGGCGGAGAATGGTCTGTTCTGCCCATGCCACCATGGACTGTTCAATCTGGCAGGCCAGCCGATCGCCGGTCCGCCGACGCGGCCCTTGCCACGGGTGCAACTGGAGCAGAGAGGCGATCAACTATTTGCCGTCGGCATGGAGGTTGTATGAGTCTGCGACGGCAAGGAACGACCCTTTTCTCGGCCATGCTTGCACTTGTGGGGGCTGCGGTTGTGCTGCAACTCTGGCTGCTGACTGTGTCGATGGAAGCTCTGCTCAGCGGAGCCTACACAACTCTGGTTCCCGCAGCCGCCGGCTCAACCGTCTTACTCCTGATCAATGCTGGACTGCTGCGATATGTGTTTCGCTTTGATCGCGATGCGCACGGGGAGTAGGCAGCCTCTTCAGTGGACACTGAGCGCAAGTCGCATCCTTGGGGGCCGTAAATCTAGATGAATCGTTCACAGCTACCTTTCGTGTCCGGCGCCGAACCGGAAACCCCCGTCCAGATCTTCGAACGCACCCGCACTCGCGAACTGCAGCTGTCACGACTGTTGATCTTTTTTATATCGGGCGGTCTGTTGTTCATGCTCCTGCCCGGGACGTTCCTAGGAGTGTGGAATCTCATCTCCATCAGCGGACGCCGTGCCGCGGATAGCATTTCACCTACGTGGATTCAGGCACACGGCCACGCCCAGGTGCTGGGCTGGATCGGCAGCTTTATCCTCGGCATCGGCTACTACTCGATTCCGAAGTTGCGCGGCGGAATAAAACCCTTCGCCCTTCGGCTGGCGTGGATTTCGGGTACTCTCTGGATGGCGGGTGTGCTGCTACGGTGGGCCGCAAATGTGTATCTCTGGCATTGGCGCACCCTTCTGCCAGCTTCTGCTGCGATGGAACTTGCGGCTTTCCTGATTTTCTTTCGCGCGGTCTCGCAACATAAACCGGAAGACAGCGGCAAAACCAGGCTGGAGACATGGGTCTGGGTGGTGATTGCTGGAACCGTCGGGCTGCTCGCAACGCTCGTGCTCAATCTGGGAGCTTGCCTGTGGCTTGCCTTTCGATCCGATGGACCTGCGTTTCCGCCCAACTTTGATCAACGCTTCCTGATAGTGGCTGCATGGGGATTCATGGTGCCTTTTGTATGGGGCTTCAACGCAAAGTGGCTGCCGGTTTTTCTCGGCACACGCCTGCCTCATAACCGGATGTTGGGAGCCGCGATTGCGGTTCAAGTGACAGGAATTGGGTTGGCACTGGCTGGTTTCTTCCGCGTCACAACAGCATTGTTATTAGGCTCATCTCTGCTGGCGATGATCGCGCTACGCATTTTTGCTCAACCGGAAAAAGCTGCCAAGACGAAGGGCATCCACAGCAGCTTTCCTTTCTTTGTGCGGAGTGCCTATATCTGGCTTCTGGTTGCGGCGGGGCTCGGCATCTGGGCGGCAAACGCGACAGATCCAGCGGGCATTTGGGGAGCTTCACGTCACGCGCTGACCGTGGGATTTGTCGCGATGATGGTGTTTTGCATCGGTCAGCGAGTGCTGCCTGCGTTTTCGGGAATGAGACTACTGTTTAGCCCGAGACTTATGTTTGTGGGTCTCCTATTTCTGTCTCTGGGATGCACGGTGCGTGTCGGCGCTGAAGTCCTTGCTTACCAGGAAATCCTGCCGGCGGCGTGGGCCTGGCTGCCTTATTCCGCTATTCTTGAACTTGCGGCAGTAACCGGTTTAGCAGTGAATTTGGTTGCCACATTTCTGCAGCCTTCGGCAGGCGCCCAACCGGGCAGCGGCCTGTGAATCGTTGAATAGCCGGGGGTGATCACCAATGTCTTCCTCATCCTACGGGAAACACGCGAGTGGCGCGACGAGCAGTCAACCTGCAGTGCCTGGGCCGTCGTTCGCCGAGAGAGCACGCACGTTGATGCACTCGGACCGCATCGGCAGTCTCTCGACCCTGTCGCGTAAACAGCCGGGTTTCCCCTTCGGATCTTTGATGCCTTACGGCCTTGACGAGCAGGGTCGCCCAATTTTCCTCGTCAGCACGATGGCCATGCATACGCAGAATCTGCAAGCCGATCCGCGCGCCAGCCTGTTCGTGACCGAACCCGACGCGAGCGGCGACGCACTCGGCTCATCCAGAGTCAGATTGATAGGAAGTGCCCTCAAAATGCCGGAGCCGGAGTTGGCGGACGCCCGTGCGATTTATCTGACAGGCTACCCAGATAGCAAGTACTGGGTTGATTTCGAGGACTTCTTCTTTTATCGCCTGGATGTAATCGACGTTTATTACGTGGGCGGTTTTGGAGTGATGGGATGAGTGGCTGCTTCGGACTACTCTCAATCGCAAGCCGACCCGCTGGCTAACGACCACCGAGACATCATTCAACACATGAACGCCGACCACAAAGATGCGCTAATCCTCGTCGCCAAACGGTTTGCCGGCATCGAAGCACAGCAGGCGGAGATGACTGCGGTTGATCGCCTAGGCTTCCACCTGCGACTGAAAACCCAGGATGGCATGAAGGGAACTCGGATCGCATTCTTGCGGGAAGTTCACGATCCGTCACAAACTAGAGAGATTTTCGTCGAGATGACCAAGCAGGCCCGTGAAGGATGAGCCGCTGTACTACCCGAAGAGGGCGCTCTGAGCTGGAAGCGAACTTTGCCACGGCGCGACGCAATCCCGGTCATCGTTCGCCACCGCGTTAATTCTTGTGCTGACCGGAAAGCTCCTCATCTGCGTTGCGTCAAACGGTGCCAAAATCTCCGCAAGCGCCTTCACATCCTTGAAACCAGGATGGAGCCATAGATCGTAGTTTTCCTGGCGGAGAATTACCGGCATTCGGTCGTGTATGTCCGCCAGCAGCAAGTTCGGAGTGGTAGTTAGAATCGAGCAAGACTCAATCACTGCGCCCGCCGGGTCCCTCCATCGATCCCACCGCCCGGCAAATGCAAACAGTGAATCGTCCTGCATGCCGAAGTGAAACGGCTGTTTTTCTCTCCCGCTGCGGCGCCACTCAAAAAACCCGTCCGCAGGAAGCAAGCACCGACGGCTTATGAAGGCATCGCGGAAGGCGGGCTTACTTGCGACCGTCTCGGCGCGGGCATTGATCGTCTTGAATCCGATACTGGCGTCTGTGGCCCAGGACGGAATCAAGCCCCAGCGAGCTAGCGAGAAGTGCCGCTCTGGCCTGGATGGATCCTGGCGAATAATTCCGACAGGCTGCGAGGGGGCAATGTTATAGCGAGGCTCCCAAGCGACTTCGTTGTCGGTCTCGAAGTATTCCGTGATCAATTGTTTACGTCTGGACAGACGATAGCGGCCACACATCACTGACTCCTGCGATCCAATTCTAATCCGATGGTCCGGCCCTCCCTGCGATCCGGACTTGCCGGCCATAGAACGCAAGATTCAGAGCGCAGATGATTACCGCCGCAATCGTTAGCATGGTTGAAGAAATATCCGGATAGACCAGCTTGTCCAGGTAGTAGAGCAGGAACCCGCCTTGGGCAGGCTCGACTCCGGCGTTGCCTTCGAGCCAGTTCTCCAGCACAGTCAAAGGACACGGCCAGGGAAGCAGTTCCGTAAGGATTCCCCACACAAGAGAACCGACATGCAGCCAGCGAAGAATCGGGCGCGAGCGTGTCAGCAAGGCACCGAAAACAACCCACAAGATGAACAGCGCATGCAGGAAGAGAACAGAAATCGCGAGTGCGGAATAGAAGTTCGAGGCCAGGACAGCTGCATGCATCTCTAGAATTTATCGCAACGACAGTTAACGATCCGCCCGATACGCGTTCGCCCCGTTCTGGGACCCAGAATAGTATTGTTGCCAGAAGATTGTGCGAAAAATCATCCACGTGGACATGGACGCGTTTTACGCTTCGGTCGAGCAGCGCGATGATCCGCAGCTGCGCGGCAAGCCCGTGATCGTTGCTTGGCTGGGCAACCGCTCTGTCGTCTGCGCCGCTTCGTACGAGGCGAGGAGCTTCGGTGTGCATTCGGCCATGCCAGCAAAACGAGCGGAACGCTTGTGTCCCGATGCGGTCTTCGTGCCTCCGGATTTCACACGCTACCGTCAGGTCTCACGCAGCGTGCGGGAGATCTTCAAGCGCCATACCGACCTGATAGAACCACTGTCTCTGGACGAAGCATATCTCAACGTCACCGAGAACAAGACCGGCTTGGCGACAGCTACCCTGGTGGCGCGCACCATCCGGCGACAAATTCGCGAGGAATTGAATCTGACCGCTTCTGCGGGAGTTGCGCCCAACAAGTTCTTGGCAAAGCTCGCCTCTGACTGGCGCAAACCTGATGGCCTGTTTGTCATCCAGCCCGAGGACATAGACGCGTTTCTGCTGCCATTGCCGGTTGGACGCTTGCCTGGCGTCGGCAAAGTTACGGGAGAGAAGCTGGCGAAACTTGGGGCACAGACGGTGAGCGACCTACGAGCTCTCGACTTGGCCCGTACTCGAACAGCACTTCGGCCGCTATGGTCAGCGTCTGCACGAGCTTGTCACTCGGTATCGACGATAATCCAGTTGTCCCTGACAGGCCGACACAATCGATATCCGTCGAGGATACTTTTGAGCACGACGTGCTGTTGCCAGAAACCGAGCCAATGATCCGGCGCCTTGCAGAAAAGCTTTGGTCTGCTTCGCGCAAAGAACCACGGATGGCACGCACGGTTGTCCTCAAGCTGAAGACAAGCGAGTTCAAGATTCATCACTCGAAGCCATACACCAGACTCCCCACCCTCCTCCTGCGAGGAATTGACAGACATCGCCTTGAAGTTGCGAGAGCGGGTTGATCTTGGTCCGCAGCAACTCTATCGGCTTGTTGGCGTTGGTCTGAGCAACTTTCAGGAACCCGCAGACGCTGCTGCACAGCCGGTTCTTTTCGAGTAGCACGAATAGTATTGCTTTCCGCGGGACGGGCATCAGGACCGTTGCTTGCTAGCACTGTAGAACGTAACCTCGTCATCGACCACAACTGCCACAAACTTGTTGCGCTCGGCGTCCTTAAACTGCACGACCTGATGACCGCTCCGTGCGAACTGTCCCCATCGGCTTGGCTTCTCGGGGTTCTGTTCAATAGCCTGGTATTTGTGCCCTTCGACGCTGAAGGATGCAGTTTTCAACCGCTGAGTACCTGTTCGCCGGACGGGTTCAGACTTGCCATTTATGCTTATGAAAGTGCTCGTCATCAGCTGGGCGGCAACCGACTTTAGCAACTCTGCGTCAAGCATTCGTGCAGTACCCGCCTAGAATTTCAGGCCCAAAGCTTTCGTGGTGAACTCGACCAGCGGTGACATCTTCCGGCATGCCGAGATGAAGTCGCGCATTAAATTGGCGCTGCAGATCTGTTTCTCGGTAAGCACGACGGACGAGACAAAATCCTTCATCTTGAGGTCGTTGATAAAGGGATGACTTGGATCAAAGCCACGGGGCGGCCTCGAGAGTTTTTCGCCCTCAAGTGTCAGTTTGTCGCGAACCCTGGCCCACTGCTCCGTATCGCGCACAATAGCGGTACGCACTTTGGTCAGGGCCCGATTGTCCGGATGCCAAATACCCGCTGCCGCAAAGCAATTGTCCGGTTCGAGATGTAGATAGAAGACTGGCGCATGAGCATCCTTGCCGCTGGAATGAGAGAAGCGAATACCAACGTGCGTTTTGAATGGACGTTTGTCGGGCGAGAAGCGCGTGTCGCGATAGATACGGAACAGGGAGCCGCGGCTGGGGCGGGCATCAGCGACAAAGAGGGAACTGATTTCGTACAGATGAGGCGCAAAGTCGCCGATAAATAAGAGCGCCGGCTCGACAAGGGAAGTTTGGTATCGCGCTTTGTTCTTGGCGAACCACTCGCGATCGTTGTGCCGCTTTAGCTGCCGCAAAAGCGTGAACAGTTCTGGGCTGAAGTAAGCCACCATCTCAACTCTCCGAAGCTGCTCCGCTAGTTTAGTGGTGCGCCGCGGTGTCCCTGTATCTCCCGCCACACCAGCACCGCTAATTGAACCGAATCGTAAATAGTCGCCCTCAGCTTCGGGCTGGGTTGAATCGGCTCGCCTCGAAGCCGGATGGCCGCGATCAGGGATGCGGCAATCAGCAAAGCACCGCGCTCCTTTTCTTCTGGCATAAGAAACAATGTAGGCGAAGAAAAGGCGAATAGTCAAGGCTAGCGCCCGAGGCTGACACTTTTGGCCTTCGCTTCTCCATATTCGGAGGTATAATACTCCGCAGCAGGAGAATAACACACATGGCAGTACTGTCCCAACCAGTTGTCGGCTTTACGGCGGACTTGCCGGCGGATCTGTCCAACAAGCAGGTCCAAAAGCGCCTGAGTCCTGCGGCACGTAAGGCATTCTTCGAGATCACCGCCGCCTGGAGGGTTCGCGACGAGGAAGCCAAGCAGCTGCTGGGCGGAATCTCCAATGGAGCTTTCTACCAGGCGAAAGCCGGCCACACAAAGACGTCCCTGGATCAGGATCGTTTAACCCGAGTGTCGCTTCTGGTCGGAATCTTCAAGGCTCTGAATACCCTGTACAGCCAAAAGCTGGCGGATGCCTGGATCTCGCTGCCCAACACCAATCCGATGTTTGCCGGCGAAACCCCTCTCGCCTACATGGTCAAAGGCGGCCAGCCCGCGATGATGCGGGTGCGACAGCTTGTGGACGCGCGCAGGGTCGCCGGATGAAACTGCCGCCTCTCACTCAACTTCGGCAGGACGACACCCACAGATTGGTTCCGAGCAAGTACGCACAAGAAGAACAAGGTCCACTATCGAGACTGACTGACGACGAAAGTGACTTGAGTACTCTCACGGAACTGGAGCGCTCGACGGACAATCGTGTCCTAGGAGAGTCGGGTCTGCTGCCCGGCGTCGGAATCCGTGAACTGGTATTCGGAGTTTCCTACGCCCACATCGTGAATGCGGCGTTTACGTATGCTCATCCCGGCGGCAGTCGGTTCAATGGCTCGGAGCGGGGAGCGTGGTACGCAGCGTTTCAGCTTGAGACCTCGCAAGCAGAAGTGGCATTTCATCGCGGGCGAGAGCTTCAAGAAATCAACTGGCCACATGCTGAGACCTTCGAGTATGTCGAATACTTGGCCGATTTTCGGGCCGAATTCCACGACATTCGAAAAGCTTCGGGATTTCGCCATTGTTTAGCACCGAACAGCTATGCTCCCTCGCAGAGGCTTGCGCGGGTGCTTCTGGTGCGAGGATCAACAGGAATTGTTTATCCCAGCGTGCGAGAGAAGACGCATGGCGACTGCCTTACTTGTTTTCGGCCGGCGCTTGTCATGAATGTTCGGAAAGGGATTTCGCTTAGCATCACATTTGAGAACGCCTTGGCAATGCCCGTATTTGAACGCCACTCTTAGAAAAGGTTCGCGATTTTCAGGCACAAGCTGAGAAGCAGATTTGCTCCAAATCCACTTCGCTCCGCGTCGGAACGACAACACTTTAATTACTGTTGATCGCGTCGCAGCAAGTTCAGGTCATGCTGTGACCATTCTTGCCGACCAGCTCTTTACGAAGGCTCCGAAGCGGTCGAGCGCCTTCGAGAAATTGTCCCCGACGGCCGCAAAACCGAGACGGAAATGGGAGGGCGCATCGAAGCAATCGCCGGGAGCCAGCAGGATTCCGCGCTCGGCGGCGGCCTGACAGAACGGGCGGGCGTTCTTGCCGCTCAGCAGCCAGGGGAACGCGGTCATCCCGCCTTGCGGCGGAATCCAGCCGAGTACGTCGCCATGCTCCGCCATGGTTTCTGTTCGCCATTGTGTGGAGCCTTGCCATCCTGGGAATTGTATTCAAGAGTTTTGCAATAGAACGCTTCGCCATCGCGTCGGTCGTCGTGTATCTCGGAATGGGCTGGCTGGTCGTGTTTGCGATGCGCCCTTTACTGCTCGCTCTCACATGGCACGGCATCTTCTGGATTGCGCTGGGCGGACTGTTCTATACCGCGGGCATCGTCTTCTATGCTCTCGACCGCCTGTCGTACTTCCATGCGTTCTGGCATTTATTTGTACTTGCCGGAAGCACCTGTCACTACTTCGCCGTGCTGTTCTATGTTGCGCAGCCGCGCAGCTGACGACGAAAGGCCGCTGTCGTCGCTCACTGCCTCGCGTTCCTTGGATGAGTTCTTCGACGTGTAACAGAATGTCAGCATCGGTTCGGCACATTCCGCCGCTCAACATGTCACATGGAGAATAGCGTTGGTGCTTTTGGAGCGCCGATTCAAGAGCTTCACGGCTTCTTCCGTTGGGAGGATGAGCAATTCAATCTTGCGCCGCATAGCCTCACGTTTGACCTCATCCATCACTGGTAGTGCTCCTTCGCCCGTGCCGACCACCAAGTGATGGCATTTCCAAGGGATATTCTCTTCCAGAGAGAGAGGCGTGTGTCCAAAAGCCTCGCGAAACCTCTTGGAAGCTTTCTTCTTCCGTTTGCCCACCTTGCCTCGGTCGATCACCACGTCATAGCCGTACTCAATCCCATCGATCCGAATCTGCCCAAATGAGAACTGCTGGAACTTCATAGCGGACCTCGGATAAAGGATACAGCCAGCCGGATCTGGTCCATCAAGGTCAGTCCGAGTCCTGCCTATTCAGAAACGCTGACCGCAGCTGTTAACGCGCTGTTTATAGGGACACCTCCATGCCAACCGAGGCCGTTCAACACATCCGCCGGATGCGCGGTGGCGCCCAAAGCCAGATCATGTGGTGCGCCGACGGGAACTACTACGTCGTCAAATTTCTAAACAATCCCCAGCACACTCGAGTGCTCACCAATGAGTGGCTAGGCACCCGCTTGGCTCAGATGATCGGCCTGTCGGTTCCCGAGCCTGCGATCGTGCTGGTAGATCCCTGGCTTATCGAAAACACCCCAGAGTTGCGCATTGAATTCTGTGGCAGGCAGATTGCTCCGGCTGCCGGACTGTCCTTTGGCTCAAAGCATGTTGTCTCACCCGATGAAGGCCAAGTGTATGACTATTTGCCAGAGGGACTGATGGACCGGGTCCGCAACCGGAACGAGTTCGCGGGAATACTCGCTTTCGACAAGTGGACCTGTAACGCCGATGGACGGCAGGCCGCCTTCTGGAAGCGGCAGCGTGAACGCAGATTCACTGCTAGCTTCATCGATCAGGGGTATTGCTTTAATGCCGGCGAATGGAGCTTTCCCGATGCCCCTCTGCGTGGGGTCTTTGGGCGTAATGACGTATACCGAGACGTCACAGGCTGGGGCTGCTTCGAGCCGTGGCTGAGCAGGGTCGAAGATTTCTCCGAGACCTCGTTGTGGTCTCTGATCGAGGAGATCCCTCCCGAGTGGTACGGCTCTGCTCCTCAGGAACTCGAAGCGTTATTGAGCAAATTGTTGGAGCGCCGGCATCAGGTGCGCGACCTGATTCTGGAGTTCAAGACTTCATCCCGTAATCCATTTCCGAACTGGGGAAGGGAAGTGACTGTTCCGCGGGTGGTGTGCCTTGAAACTACGGCGCAATGAGTATCGTCCAATTCATCATTCACTGTTCTGCGGCAGCCGGAAAGTGACACAAAGGGAGCGCAGACTGCGGTTTGGCGTGCAGCAAATCGACGATTCCCACCATCCGAGAGGATATCGGGAGCTGCGATCAGCCGCTGAGATGCGCAAGCTGCTAAACCGAAAGGTCGCAGAGCAGGACGGAAAATGCGCCGTCTGCCCAAGGAATTTGCTGAGTACAGCGAGATCGTACCGGATCACAGGTACCCGAAGGGAATGGGGGCATCTGCGGTCCGCGGGGGGCCGGGTTTCGCCGCAGCGGCCCCCGTGGCACATCGTTTCAACTCACGGCCATTTTCGCGAACGCTGCCGGGAAATCTTGCGCCAACTTCCCATAGAGTGCGTTGGCCCAGGCTTGCATGTCCGACCAGTTGAGTCCGACCGTCATCCCGCCGTCTACCACGATCGCCTGCCCGGTCACGAAGCTGGAGTCATCGCTCGCCAGCCACAAGGCGAGATTGGCCACGTCGTCCGGGGTACCAGAGCGCCGCAGCGGGTTGTGCGACAGCGCGGCGGCGACCGTCGTGAGCGATTGCTTTTCCTCCTCCGGAGTGAGCGGAATCCCGCGCACGAAAATCGGCGTGGTGATGTTGCCCGGACAAATGCAGTTCACCCGGATGCCGGACTCGCCCAACTCCAGCGCCGTGCATTGCGTCAGGCTGACCACGCCGGCCTTTGCCGCGCTGTAGGCCTGGCATGCATAGCCTCCGGCGATCCCGGCGACGCTCGACGTGTTCATGATCGTCCCACTTCCCTGGTTCTTCATGATCGCGCCAGCGTGCTTAATGCCGAGAAAGGTACTGCGCAGCAGAACCGCAATCTCGGTATCGAATTCCTCGACCGGAGTTTCGGTGATCGAGCGGGTTGCGAATCCGAAGCCGGCATTGTTGTACAGGCAGTCCAGGCGCCCGAAACGCCGAACTGCCGTCTGAACCAGATGCTGTATCTCAGCTTCGCTGGAGACGTCGGTCTTCTGGAAGAACGCACGGTCGCCAACTTCTTTCGCCAGCGCCTTGCCTTTCTCTTCCTGAATGTCCGCGATCACAATCCGTGCCCCTTCGCGTGCAAATATGCGCACGGCCGCTTCGCCGATGCCGCTGGCTCCGCCCGTAATGATGGCTACCTTGTCTTGCAGTCTATTCATGAGATTTACCCCCAATTAACCGGTCCATAATGAATATTGCGGCTGTCTTATGTGAACATGAGCTTCTACTTCCGGTCGAGATAGTCGACCACAACCTCGCCGAATCCCAGGGTGAAGTCGTGAACGATTAGCTCGGCGTAAACGATGTCGCCGACGGGAATGTTCATGAGGAACGAATCGAACGGCGATTCGCCGAACTGCAGGGTGGATTTACCGGTGTGCATCTCGGTGATGACATCGGGTGTGATCACCATGGCGTTCAATTTCAGCACTTCGGGCGCAGCGTCCTTTTCGATCGACGGGATGTGCTTCAGCATGTAGAACATGTCGTTGGGCCGCGCCGGAATCTTCTCGACACGTTGCTGCGCCTCGAACGTGGCTGTGATGATCGGCTTGCCGTAGCGCGTGACGCGCGCGATCAACTTTCCCGTGTCCTCATGGAAGAGAATTTCGTCGGCGTCCTTCTTCGGCCAGCCATAGATCTCGCGGCCGCCGACGATGGGGTTGGCCTTATCCAGGTACAGGACGACGGCGAATAGCCCCGCGGACCGGCCTTCGCATGTCACAGGAACCAGTAGCCCGGCTTCGTTGTAGGTGGCCTCGAAGTCGGCTAACTGAAAATGCCCGATGTAGAAGATCAGCGGCTGATTGGGCGCGGCCTGCAGCGGCGCCGGCACGAGTTTTTGCGCGACCTCTGGGTCGGTGTTGAAGAGAATGTTCAGGGCTTTGGTGCCCTTATAGCGATAAGGTGGCGGCGGGATCATGGGTGAAACGGCAGGCATCGTAAAGGCTCCTGCCAAGTCGAGTTTCACTGGGTCTTTCGTCAATACACTCACAAGGTCTCCTTCCGCAGTAAGCCAAGAATGTCGTTGCGGCTGGCCAGGACCCGAGATGACGCCACCGGAATCAGCCAACCGCAACCCTTGCTTCACCACTTTTCATGGTTGTCTAATAACCACACACGCGAATCACAGATGCTCCAACAACTCCTCCCAACAGCGGTCCAACAATCGGCACCATCGCGTAGCCCCAATCCGACGATCCCTTGCCGGCAATCGGCAGGACCGCGTGAGCTAGCCGTGGTCCGAAGTCACGCGCCGGATTCATGGCGTAACCCGTAGGCCCGCCCAGACACAGGCCGAGCACCCAGACCAGCATGCCCCACAGGTAGGGAGAGAAGCCCGGAGGCAAACCCGTCGGCGAAATCGACGATGCGCCGAAGGCAAAGCCGACGACTACCAGAACCGTGGTCGCGATAATTTCCGTCAGCGTGTTCTCGGGCAGATTGCGAATCGCCGGACCGGTGGAGAACACGCCCAGCTTCGCCGCCTGACTATCGGTGGCGCGCCAGAGTGGCAGATACGCCAGCCACACCAGCCCGGCGCCGACAAAAGCTCCCGCACATTGCGCTACCCAGAAAGGAATCACATTCGCCCAGTTGTGGGTGAGGATCGCGACCGCCAGCGTCACTGCGGGATTCAGGTTCGCGCCCGGGCTTCCGCAGGCCACGGCCACGAAGACGCCCGCCATGACAGCCAGTCCCCAACCAGTGGTAATCACGATCCAGCCTGAACCCTGGCCTTTGGAATCCTTTAGGCTGACGTTGGCGCATACTCCGTCGCCTAACAAAACCAAAACCATGGTCCCAATGAATTCGCCGAACAACGGTCCATGCATAAAGAGGGCCTCTCTTTCCGTTGAATTACAGCGGCGGCACTCACCTGGGCTTCTCCCGATTCATGGTCCGAATAAGAGCTCGTTTATTGCGAATGAACGCGAGAGTTCGCTGGCTCTCGTGCGTCGAAGACGGCCTCGACGCGTGGTTCAAAAATCCCCGCGGGGTTCATGGACCAATATTTGGCAGTAGCCCTTGTGAGGCTTGTCGCATGCATCTGCAACATCGCACGCGCGCGGCATACTGTCACCTGTAAGAACTGACAGGTGACAGCCAAAGTGGAAGAGAGTACGTGAGTCTACTCCAGAGGAATCAGACCTGCGTACAGCGCCAGCGCCACGGCCTGCGAACGGTTCTGCGCCCCCAACTTTTGCATGATGTTGTACACGTGAAAGTTCACGGTGCGCTCGCTGATGCCGAGAATCGCCGAGATGTCCCACGAGCTTTTGCCGTCGCGCAACCAATAGAGGACTTCCTTCTCGCGGTTGGATATGGCGAAGTTGTGACCTTTGGCAGAGTGGGCATCTCCAGCGGTGCGCACTAGCGCCTGGTGCAAGTGCGGCCCGATGTGCTCCAGAATCGCAATGCTGCGCGCCTCGAAGCGCATCGACCGACCCAGGAAGTAGCAGAAGCTGGCGTTGTCATCCCGGGCCGATGGCGCACAACCGATGGTGAAGCCGCCGCGTAGACCAAAGTCGCTCATAAGCGTGAGGGTGGACTTACCCATAAGTAGACGCTTTCGCGTGCCACTGTTCGGCAGCAGGTGAACGCGGTCAGCCTCCGACCAGTACTGCGGCTGAAAGCTGCGGTAGTTCTCAACGGCAACCGTATCGCTCGGAAAGTGCTGCCCCCTTTCGTACTCGATCCGAAACTCGTGCGGCATGGTGATTTCAAACGTCTGTTTATGCTTGAGCCCGCAGGGAGAGTTGTCGCTCAGGGAGAGGGTCGCGCCCCCGAATTCAAACGGAATGAGATCCATGACACCGGCAAAGATCCGGCGCTCAAGGCTTTCTATGTTCGTCACCGAGTAACAATCGCGAATGATCTCCAATAAGCGAAGGGCCTCGTTGCCGGAGAGCTCAGCGGCGATGGGAGATATCGTCGCGAGAGAAGCCTGTTGTGCTAGCGCCATGGGCGATCACCGTTTATCGTGCGCTCGAATGCCACAATGCGATCAAGCTGATTTCATTGTAGGAGCTTTGGCGGGTCTACTGCGGCGAGGAGAAATCGATGTGCGGTTCACTTCCCGATTTGGCGCGTGAGTCAGGCGGTAATTCCAGATGGGTGCCCCTGGATAAGGACGACAACGTGATGAGATTTACAGAAAACTCCCTAACAATCGCAGTAGGTGGTAATCGGCAGCTTTGAGGTGACAATAATGGCATTAGAGCATCCAGAAAAGGGGTGTTGAGTTTCGGTCCTCCGCCGATTTTTAAACACGAAGCATTACGGATGATTTCTGGCGGCGGCTTGAGAGGGAATCGCACCTCAAGCCGTGATGACCGTCACCGACAGGGACTTCGGACGACGCCAATGTAGGGAAGCGAACCGAGGCGCCATCATGGTCCCTACCCTAATCTCCGCAATTCTACTGTCCGCCATTGTAGGATTCATAACCTATCACGTGGCGCGCAGACAAGCGCAGTTACAGGCAGACGTGTTGAACGGTGAACTTGTCGAAACGCGGCTGGCGCTATCCAATGCTAAAACCGATTTCGAAGCTCGGCAGGAAGAACTGCGTAAATCGATCGACGAAACCAGGGGACGTGAGGACGAGGCAAAAACAAAAGCAAGGGAATCGGAACAGAGATCGCGAGAACTCGCCGACGAACTGAAGCTCGCACTAGAGGAGAAGGGGCGGTTTCAAAACGAGGCGACGCGCGTGGAAGAAATGAAAGCGGCGCTCCTTGAGCGAGACTCGCAGATTCAGTCCCTGCAGAGCCAGATTCAGGTTCTCGACCGCGAAAAAGCCGAAGCGGTAAAAGACGCCGCAGCCGCAGACAGACGTGCAGCCGAGATGGTTGCAAAGGAAAGGGAAGCACAAACAGGGATCGTTAAGGCCAAGGACGAGCAGATCGCGAAGTTGAATGAGTTTATAGCACAGGCGCGAGAAGCGCTTACAACTGAGTTCAAGGCACTCTCAGCGGATACCCTAAAAGACGCCACGGCACTGCTCATCCGTACGGCCGACGGAATTATCGAGAAGCACGATCAGAAGGCGCTTTCCGATGTTGCGTTGCACCATGAACACATCGAGAAAATGCTGAAGCCGGTCGAAGAGACTATCAAGCGGCTGGACAAACACGTCGAAGACAGTAATCTCGCCCGCTCAACGGCCGAAGCGCTCCTCGACGACCAGGTGAAGCGGTTGGCGGGAGCCAGCGAGTCACTCACGAATGCTCTTCGCAAGCCCGTCGTCAGGGGTAGTTGGGGCGAGATGACACTTGAGAACGCACTCGAAAATGCCGGCCTGGAGGCCGAAATCGACTTTATCCTTCAGCACACCACTGACGCAGAGGACGGAGGCCGTCAACGGACCGATGCAATTGTTAACTTGCCGAAGGGCCGAAAGCTGATCATCGACAGCAAGAACCTTATGGAGTCGTATATTGCGTATGCGAGCACCGAGGACGAAGCCCGGAAGTCGCTTCTTGCCGAGATTCACTCGAAGGCGTTGAAGGCGCACGTTAAAGCGCTCTCGGCCAAGGAATACTGGCGGCGGTACGAGGGTTTAGATTGCGTTATCCTCTTTATTCCACACGACGGCATGTACCATGCGGCCATTCGGGACGAAGCGGAGTTGATTCGCGAAGCGAGTGAGAAACGGGTGTTCATCTCGAACCCGATGACCCTGATTCCGCTCCTCAAGGCAATCCGTTACGTCCTCGATCAAGAGCGGCTCAATAAGAGCGCAGAGGAGATCAGCAAGGTTGGCACGGAACTCTATGAGGAGATCGCCCGATTTGCGTCGCACATGTCGACAGTGGGAGATCGGCTTAAATCCACGGTCAAGGCCTACAACGAAGCCATTCCAGGACTGGACCGGTACATCGTCGCGAAATCGCGAAAGCTCAAGCAACTCGGATCGGCTAAAGGAGCCGAGGCTGAACTCCCAGACGCGGTAGAACTCGAAATGAAGCCTTTTTCTTCGCACGAACTAAAGTCACTGAACCCGCCCGACGGGAAGGACGGCGACGCAGCACTCATCGAAGCAGCATTTGTTAGTCAAAACTGAGGTTAGTTCATCTCGTACTCAGCTTTTCTTCACTAGGCACGCCCGGCAGACTATGGATGTCCGTTCTGACATCTGAGAGGTGACTTCTTCTTCGGACATGCTACCTTGAAGTTGGAATATCTGCCGATCCAAGATCAGTTGGTGTGATTTTTTAGCCCTTGATTTCCATCAAATAACCATCTAAAGTTTAGATGGTTGATCAAAATGCAAAGCCTTACAGTCAAACTCAAGCAGGCCAGCGCCGTACTGGGAGTGCCGCCGAAAGACCTTCAAAACCTGGTACAGCTCGGGGTCATCCGTCCTGTGCGCCGCAACAGTGTGTGCTGGTTTGACACGAATCTCCTGCTGGAAGCGAAAGTGGCTTTTTATCTCAAGGAAACCCTCGGTAGTTCCAGTGATCTCCTGGCCAGATTCACGGAGGTGTTTTCAAAGAGTCTCGGCAAAGGCAAAATGACCGATCTGGGAGACGTCTGCCTCCGCTCTCGCCCGGTCAATGGCACAGATGCCGTAGAAATTAAAATTCCGGTTCGCTCTTTGGCTAGGGAATTGAAAGACCAGATTCCTCTAGCCTCGGCTTATAAGGATCTTCCTAAAGGTCGGAAGAGAACTGGCTGGAAGAAAGATCTCTTGCGGAACCTTCAGAAGGCCAGCACTGATCTGGGTGCCATCTCGGAGGAAGGGATTCTGAAAGCCGTTCGTGACAACCGCTCGGGACGAAAAAAGCTGCCGGAGATCACCGTCGTTGCCCGCACAAAAAAGAAAACGGCCTAGAGGCGTTGTCGATACGTCCGTCTTGGTAGCGGGAATCGCGGGACTGAAGTCTCCGGAGACTGCTCCCAAAAATCCAAGCGCCAAACTGCTCCAGGATTGGATCGAGGGGGACACATTTGTCTGGCTGGTGAGCGATGAGATCCTTCTTGAGTATAAGCGAGTGTTGGAAAGACTGGGCGTCCGCCGTCAACTTATTGGAAAGATAGTCAATCTGCTGCGAGAGGAGGCAGAGCTTGTCCTAGCCTCTGCTCTTCCAAACATCTCTCCTGATCCGGGAGACGATCCCTTCTGCGGTTGCGCTGAAGCTGGCCGAGCCGATTTCATCGTGACGCTAAATCCGAAAGACTTTCCGCAAACGCTCTTGTCGGCTCACGTCATCAAACCTGGCGAACGAATTCCGACAACGGCCCGTCGGAAACCCCGCCGATTCTAGGGACGACCATGTCGAGAGGGAGGCTCTTCTCAAACAGAATGGAAGTCAGGAGGAAGGTCCTCCACCCAAGAAGCAGGCCTACCCAACACTACCTTGTGCACGGGTGCTGGGGAGTCAGCGAACAGCTTAATCTTTCGGGACCAAGCAATTGTAAGACAGCCTTCATATGATCGGAACTCAATGTCGAGTCTCGCTGCAACTTCTGATGACCTCGACCGCTTTCTCCAATTGGGTGTCCCTGCTTTCCCGCAGCACCCCGCGTGACACTTCAATAGACACGGCTGGAACGATCCCATTGCTTTCCAATAGCCTACCCCTCCAGGTCAGTCAGATACCCAGCAACGGGCAATCCCAAGATATAGGCGTAACCGACATTAAATGCGCCCCGTTCAGCAGCCGACCATGTGTCTTGGTTCCCACAGTGGTTGCCAGCCTGTTCTTTTGCGCAAACGGTCTACCATTTCGGGTGCTGTAGGTTGCTGGCCACTTGTACCGGCAGCGTAATCGACTAAACTAGTACGGCAGCGCACCTCGAAACGACATCCGAGAGCACGCAATTCTGCATCTTCGATACTGCGGCTTGCAGAAGACAAGAATTTACTCATGCGCAATTCAGCACTGCAACTTCAGCGAATCGCCCGACAGCGCGCCGATGATGAGTCTCGACGTATCCCTTGGCGGCGCTTATACGAGGCTCGCAATCAATACGTCGACTGGCAGGAGTTCAACCTATGGGTCCGCTCGATCCTCGAAGTCGAAGGGCGGGTTCCTGACTGGCTGGCTGAGACTCTGAATAATCGCTGCCCCAGTTTTCTTCAAACCGAAGCCGAATTGACAGGCAAAGCAGCCAGGAATAGACCCCTTCCTCTTCGCTTGGAGGATTGGATTGATGAACACATTTTTGAGTTTGCCAAGAGGGAAGGCTGGTTCAACGCGATTACCTATTACGCAATAAGAGATCCTCGCTATCAGCGAGCCGAGGTCTGCTGGTCGGAGTGCGTTGAAAAGTGGAAGAGAGCCAAGCCGGTTCAGTATCCATCATTCGAAGACTGGAAGGGCATTGCTGCGGAACGTGACGAGACATCCCATCTTTTAGCCAGTGAGCGAAAATCGAGATCGTCCCCGAAGCCCGTGAGTTCTGATCGCCTCGCTGAGGCCGTTGGTCATTATATGGATTACGAAGCTCTTGCCTACTGGGCCCGAGCAGCGTTGGAGGGCTACCCTGATCTTCCTACAAAAGTGGTGAGAGAGATTGAACGTCGCTGCCCTGGGTTTTTGGACGGCATCGTCAAGGGGCGGCGGGAACAAGATGCTTCCAGACGTGCCTCCCAACGTTGGCAGGGGTTGATGCTTTGGATCGCTGACCACTATTTCCAGGACGCGAAGGCTGGAGGCTGGTTCGACGCCATTCTCATCGGGGCGCGAAACCATCCGCGGGCGATCCGCACCATGGAATATGCCGACCGCTGCGATGAGGTCTGGAGTTCACAGAAGCCCGAGCCATATCCGTCATTTGAAGACTGGCGTAGGGATGCCGATGCTTACGTTGACCTCGACGACTAACCACGCTAACAAGCCCAAGGGTTCCGCACGTTCTAGACGAGCCAAGCTCCGTCTGGACTTAAGGCTCGACTGCTACAATGCTCAACGCATGATTCGAAAGGCCTCCATGGACATCCAACCCCTAGTTTCAGATCTCAAGGTCGAACGTAATCGCATTGACCAGGCCATCTCCGCGCTTGAAGGACTCACCTCATCGTCTCCATCGCGCCGCGGACGTCCCCCCAAGGCAAAAGCGGCAGTGCCGACGGCTGGTAAGAAGCGTCGTCGTATGAGCGCAGCCGCACGCAAGCGCATCTCCAAAGCGATGAAGAAGCGTTGGGCGACTTGGCACGGAAAGGCGGCTCCCAAGCGTAAGGCATGAGCCCCGACTGCTTGAGACGCGCGTACCGGTATTGATGAAGCCAAGGAAGTAGAGAAGAACAAGAACACGGCGGCGTCCTGATGATTGCTGAATTCAGGTGCTGCCGCCTCAAGACTCGGCTCCTGCGCGACTCTCGGATAACAAGTTCGCCTCAACCCAGCACAGTCATGGCTCGCCCTTGTGGTGCCTTAGAGACTCGAAGGTCAGTTTAGCCGGCATCTCGAAGTGGCGATGTGATCGCGGCCTGGCAAATTTTGACATGCCGGAAGTATGCATTACCCGCGATCTCCCTTCCGCAGTGACATGCCCTGATTACCAATGCGTGCTTTTGGGCGCGAGAGACTGTCCAACTCTCAGCAGTCGGTTTCGTTACGGCATATTCGTTCACCAACCACTTTGCGGTTGCCGGATCTATTAGCGCCAAATTCAACTCACCTCCGTGCTTTTTGCAAAACTCCTCAAAGGATCTGTCGGTAACGAACATATCAAGGACCTTTAGCTGGCCGCCACAAATCAGGTTCTGTACCTGGGCGACCGTTATACCTAGAAGGTCTGCCACACGCTCCCAGGAATATGCGTCGTCACCGTTTGCCAAAGCAGCGGTGATTCTCTCGATAGTGGAGGGCTCCAAACACAAACGATTCTTGCCGCAGAATGCCGCTAACGAGCTTGGGGTGATGCGCGAATCACGCACCCTCAGCAGGCCGCCGCCGATCAGGTGCCTGAGTCTGGCGGGGCTTACGCGCAACAACTTTCGCAACGCCCGCTGTGACCACCCGTCGCTCACCCGGGCGCTCATCCCGAGCGCTCCGACCCGGAAGCGAACGGCGCGTTCGGAACGACCAAGGCGCTGAGCAATCTTCTTCACTGTTTCGTACCCAACCAAGTTCAATAGCTTGTCATCATCTGCCGGAGTCCAGGGATGAGAGGAAGTTCGTCGAACGGCCGCGATAACGGCGGTCTTTCCTAGCTCGCCGCGTGACTTGGTTTGCCCAAGAGCCGCAAGCTCGGAGGTCTTTCGCAAGTAACGGATGCGCCGCCAGCAACCTCCACGTGTCCACCCCGGAGCGAGTTGCAAGATCGTGTTGATCGCCTCCTGCTTTTTCGCCGGTCCGAGCTTGATTCCAGCAATCAGCAACTGGTCGATAGCAGGAAGCAATCGCCGGTTGATGTTGGATTTAGCTCCGGTGGTACTGCGCATACAAAAACCCTAAAAGCGGATGAAGCGGTGTGGGGCGACTTCGGCCTGGCACAAGACGATGATCGAGATCGAGCTAACCGCCAGTGCCCAAACTGCCTGCTTCATCGAATAACGCACTGTTTGGCCCCTGGATCTTCAGCCGACAATTTTGTGCCCGGCTTGCGGATTGAGGATCGCGTCGGACCGTCAGGGTGGTCGGAATTCCGGGCAAAATACGCAGCGCCAAGGCGAACCAGACATAGCGCGGTCAATTACCGCCTCGGTAGACGCGTGCGACTTCAGTCCTCCAAGTGACGGTCCATCATGATCTTTCAGCTGTTTCATTCATCACTTCCAGTGCTAATGTCTTGAGATATGGGCCGTGCTAATTGCCCTTCTTTCCGCCTATTGAGGCGGAATTCCACGTGAGGGCCAGAGTTATTTCCGGAGAACGCGGTCTTTCCTTCCGATTCGCCAGCACGATCCTGATATTCGCCCCGCACGTTCAAAGCTCCAGGACGGAAATCATGCTGACGTAATTTCTGTACTGAGTGGGTATTTTTCTTTTTTGTGGTCGGAATTCCGGGCAGCGATGAGTTCGACAGTCAAGTTTGAGAGTTTGGTTCTGGAGGGACTTGGTTCCGGGCAAGAGACGCGCGAGGTGACGGACTCTCGCCAGGATCGGATCTGGATATGGATTGCTGTCGCGGGGGCCCGGAGGCTAGTCGGGATCAGTTGCTTTGGTGTGGGTCGAGACCGAAGAATCTCTTCTGAGACGGCAAGAACGCACGGCTTGCCCTCGAATTGGATTCGATCAGCGGAATAAGTTATGACCTTGATCTCCCCGGACTTCGTGTGAATCCTCGTGATGACGTTTCGCACTGGGCCACCCTGGTTGAGCTGAGCAATCATGAGCGCCCGATCTGCCGGATCGTCCCAAATCGCCACCTCATGCACAGTGCTCCCTATCAATTCATCGCGCGAGTAACCGTAACGATTTTCGAAAGCCGCATTTACCTCGATGAAACGTCCTTCGTCAAGGGTCGTGATGGAGAAGGGAATTGGGCTGAAACGAAATACCTTCTGAAAGGTCTCCTCGGAAGCCCTCCGAGTTCCTTCGGACTGCGCCAAGGCGGTTTCTGCCTGATGCAAGTCGGCGATGCGCTTTTCAAGCTCTTCTCCATAGATCTCAGCCCGCGCGTAAAGGCGAGCATTTTGAATTGCGGCAGCGGCGGGAATCGCCAGCAATTGAGCACGCCGTAGATGTTCCTGCGTAAACCGGTCGGGATCAGAATGCCCCACGGAAAGAAATCCCTGGTACTCATCAGAGGCAAATAGTGGCACGGAAAGCCAAGAACGTAAGTGCTCGTGGCCGTTGAAGGTCTGCCATCCTTCTTGATTTCTTGTGTCGGACAGCAACACACTTTGCCGGTCCGCCAGTATTCGCTCCAGGAATGGAGATTTTTCCGCACTAAGGGTCAGGGGAAGCCGGTGAGGACTTGTCCGCAGGCTCGGGGAACAGCTGTTCGCCGAGCGCAAGCACATGGGGACCGCCTTCCGGTATCAGCACGCGTGCGCAGGTGTACGGGACAAGTTCTGCCAGGGACCGAAGGAGAGTGTCCATAACCGAATCCATACGAAGGTCTTGCGTTAACGCGAGAGTTGCCTTGCGCAAGGCCTCGGCTTCGGCCCATGCCGTTTTGGCCATGGCAAGATTCGTTGCGACCTGCTCTTCCGCTTGCTTCTGCGCGGTGATTTCCAGCGCAGTTCCCACCAGCCGGCGAATCGTACCTGTGGCGTCCCGCACCGGAAATCCGCGCACCCAGACCCAGCGCACTTCACCTCCAGGGCGGAGGATTCGAAACCTTTCATTGAACTGGCCGCTTCGGGTGGCTTCGTCGAGTTTCGCGAGCACATGGACCCGGTCTTCGGAGTGGATCAGATCTTCGTAAGAAGAAGGATTCTCTACCAGAGATTCACAGGAGCGGCCGGTAATCGTCTCGTAGGCCTGGTTGACATAAAGAGCATGCTTGGTGTCGGCGTCAATCATCCAGAAGATCTCCTGGATGTTCCTGCGCCATCTGCTGAAACCGTTCCTCGCTTTCGAGAAGCGACAGCTGGGCTCGCCGGCGCTGGGTGATATCGCGCAGAATCATCACATGTTGGCCCGGAAGACAGTCGGCCTTGGCTGTGAACTCGACAAAAACGGGCGATTGGCCGGCTCTCACCAGCTCTGCGTCCCCCTGTAGAAACTTCTCGGCGAGAAGCCGTTCCCATGACCCTATAAATTGGCTTGAATCCTTGTAGAACCGATGGATCGATTGGCCGATCAGTTTCTGACGCTGCACCCCGAAAAGTTTTTCCGCTGCGGGATTTGCTTCGCGGCAGACGGCGTGGTCATCGAGGATGAGAATCGCATCGAGCGCATTTTCGAAGATGGACTGAAATTCGCGCTCGGTCGTATCGAGAGCGCCTGCGGTCTGGGTCTGCTCATGGTAGGCAAGGTGGAGGAACTTGGACAGAAGCAGCACCACGATAGCGAAAGCGGAGAGCAGAGCGAGGAGCAGGACCGACGGCGGTTCAGTTCCTCGGAGCTTGTACCCAAGAGTCACCACAATGAGAGCGACCGAGACGAGACTGACTGCGACAGAAGCGATTCGCCAGGCGAACTGATCACCGTGCGGCAGAAAGAGTGCTCGGCGGAGCGGCTGGGCCGGCTTCACGGGAATGCCACGCATGGGAACTCTCGCTAGGACAGACAGGTCTGCCAAATGGGCTACTTAGAGGCCATATTGAACACAGCCTGTCTCTGGCAGATGGTAGGCGGGCCGTCAGGTGTGGTCAAGCCCGGCGCCTTCGAGGAGCAAGGCATCAGCGGAGGAGTCACGGGCCGCATTTCGGCTGTTCCCGCGACGGTGGCACGCCGAGACTCTGATCGATCAGAAAGGAAGGACGAACGATACTTCGGTCCTGCGCCGGCGAGAGGAACACAATCTTAGCGGATTGCCAGTCGATGGAATCCGGGTGCTTCAGCGGCCAATCCTCCTCGCTTGCAATAGTTCCGCCGAACACGACCGGTGTCAGGCTTTTCTTTTGTGGCAGCACAACTTGTGCTTCGTATGTATATCCCTGGACCAGGGTGTTGTCGATCATGGCGGCAAGCGTCGCTTTCCTGGGATCCGCCACTAAGAGCAGCTGGACGCCCACGATCAAATCGAATTCCTCCGATGTAAAGACGTGATCAGGGGTCTCCAGAACTACGCGAAAGCCATCGCGGCCGCCCTTTTCCCGAACTGTTCGAATGCCCTGGTAGTCCTCAGGACAAAATGTGACAGTCCGGCTCATAACCCAAAGGTCGGTGGTTCAAATCCACCCCCCGCAACCAACTAACTTATTGAATCGAAAGGCTCAGCATTCTCGGTGCTGGGCCTTTTTCTTGTTCACTGCGTGCAGTAGCGTGCAGAATTCTCCCAAGTTCATCTGCAATTCTGCGTTCGTCTGCCGTGACCACGTGCGTGTAGCCCATCGTGGTTTGCGCGTCAGCATGACCAAGCCGATTCTGCCGAACCGCCATGGGTGCGCCGATTTGGTCCAACAAGGTTGCGTTTCCGTGCCGGAAAGCATGGAAGCCACATTGCGGGATACCCAGCTTCTTCAGCAGTGGGTGAAACTTCCGCTTGCGGACCAAACCGTGATCCCAGGGCGTACCGTTTTGTGTCGCGAACACAAGCCTGCGTCGTTCGGTCGCCAAGCCTTTCAGGAATATCCCAGATGTGCTGCACAATTCAGGAGAGATCGGAAAACGGCGATTGCCTTTGCGATTTCACCGTCTGAATTTGGCCTTGCCACACGCTTTGTGCGACGCAAATGACGTCCTCTCCAAGTCCAGGTCGACAACCCGAAGCGCACAAATCTCGCCGCCCCTGATGCCAGTCTCGGCCAGAATTGCGTAGAACGTTTTGTAGGGTTCGTTGGCTGATTCAACGATGCGCCTGATTTCCTCCAGTGAGAACGCAAACGTATTGCACCAATCCCCGCTTGGGAAGCACCAGCCCGTCAAAAGGATTGTGGGCCACGTAACCCCACGACCGGGCGCTATTCCACATCATGCGAAGTGTCGCCACAAGATTCCGGATGGTCTTCGGACTGCATTGGCAGTTTGAAACGAATGCCTGCAGTCGCTGGCCGTCCACATCCTTGAGCGCCACACTTGCCCAATTGCGGCAGCAGCCATTTCCGCAACTCACTTCGGGTGGACTGTTGTGTACTGCGTTTGTGTTGGGTAAGCACCGTTGCGTCCCACCGATTTGCAAACTCCGCAAATCTGGCGGTGGGCCGTGCACGGTACTGTTGGACTGTTGATGGTTGAGAGACGGGCTTCCAGTTCGCGCAGAGCAAGCTTACGTGTGGGACAGTCCTGGATGGTACCCAGCACCTCCCATTTGTACGGTCGACTGATTGTTCCGTCTGGCTGAATCACGTCCTCGCGCCACCTGCCAACCCAGAGCCCATTCTTGGGAAGTCCGACTCTTGGGAAGCAGACTCCCCTTCTGGTAGCGTCTTCGGGCCATTGATACCTCTTTCGGCCCGTTGACCCATTGCCCTTCGGTCCGGGATTGTAGCAGGTACGCTCATTCAACCACACGCTTCTCTGTAATGCCCAGCATTGGCTACGCGGTAAACGCGGTAAATGCCTGATGGCCGAGACTTAAGGCTCCTTTCCTATTACCGCGTTTTTGGCGGCATTCTATAAGGCAGACCATACGCTCACATGGCCGCCCACGCTTGCCGGTCTGCTCCGTCACCATGCGCGCCAGGCCATTCTCCTGGAGCAACCCCAGGGCTCGTTCAATTTCGGTTGACGACTTGTCACGATTGAAAAGTTCCCTAATGGCGTTGCGTGTTAATCCTTGTGTTTGCTGACGGAGCGCACGAAGGATTTTGTCGGCTGTCCAGTCGCCGACCGCATCACCAAAGAGAAACCTTCCGGACTGTTCGGAGTAGCGCCAGACTTCAAGGGCTGCACGCAGATGTGCAACACGAATTGCGGGCGAGCAATCGAGGACCGCGTAGACACAAGCCAAGCGCATAACCTGCGGCTCCGCTCGCGAGGTAACGCAACCCAAAAGGCCCGGCTTGCCAGTGCTCAGCTCCTCATAGACCTCATGCCAGAGCGCACGCGCCTGCTTGCTGCGCCGCACTTCACGTAGTTCTGTTGCAAACGTGCCGGCGTCACGCAGCTTCTTGATAAGCGGTTCAAAATCCACCTTGTCGACTCGTCCGCCGTCGGGGAGCATTTTCGACCGGGAGGCGCAAACCCATAGGAATCTGTTCGCAAATCCGTTTGCAACCGCAGTGGTCGTCAGCAGGCGACGCAATTCATCTTTGGTGATGTGTGCAATGATGGAAATGTGAGCCCCAGTCGCAGATGCTGGTTTGTTCTTTGTAATGATGCGGAGCGACCCTGAATCCCAACTCTGGCGAATGACGGCCGAAAGTGTGTTAGTTTCGCGTTCACAAACCTGCAGGACTCGAGCAAATTCGGGTTCAACCACCAGCAAGCGCTTATCAGTGACACCAGGATCAGTGACTACCTCCCTATACGCGGTAATTCGTTTCTTTTCACGAATCTCTTTGCGCTCTCGTACTTCATCCCTGACTACAAAAATGAGGCCCTCCCCGGTGGAAAGGCCGCCCACGGTCCTGGCCGAACTCCATGCAGGGTCTACCTCAGCGAAAACGCGCTGAATATGCCCCAGCGACGTGCCTTTTCTGCCTTTTGCTGTGCGTCCGACGATTACCGAAAACAAGTTTGTGTAGTGTTGGTCAGCCTCTGCATAAAAGTGAACAGTCCGACCAATGAAGTTGCCGGCTGCGACGAGGCACTGAATCAGGAGCGCAGCCGGGTCCGCCTCCGAGTGCGGCTCAATCATTCGAACTAGCTCGCCAGCTACACCGTGAAATGCGTCCTCGTTAAGCGGAGTTGGCCAGCCCGACGGAGCGCTGGTTGGCGGCTTGCCCGGTTCATAACGACTTACGCTTGCCGCAATGCGCTGGATTTCGTCTTCATCCAGTGGGGGATCGCAACGTTCCTGATTCTCTTCCAAGAGCGCCGCTTCAATCGCCTCCTGCGACATGCCGCGCCACCGCATGGTCCCTGCCAATGAGGTAAGGCGGCCGTTTCGCTCCCCTACACTCCAAACTTCCGAGTCTCTTGTCGTAGCCGTTGTGCTCCGGCGGCCCCTTGAGTTCATTTCACTGAGCAGCCAGTCAGGTACCTTAGCAGGCTGCAGATCCGCTAGGCTTCTACCCTCTACCCACCGATATCGTTTCCCGCTAGGGTGAACCGACGGGGGCGCGATGATGTACCCGCCATCAGCCTTCACATCAATGCCTGGAGCCGGCTTTATGCACCTCATGCTGCCGGGATCTTGGAGGAAAATGTGCAACCCGCCACCACCGGTAATCTGCATAGCGGTTTTGGCCTCTTGCGGAGCGCATAGAGAGCCTCCAACGATTCAAAGCCCCCATTTCGCGGGTCGACATCGAGAGCCAGAAGCCCCGATGCCTTGCCAGTGGGTATGCCGATGTTGGCATCTGGCCATTGCTTCCACCAGCGGCGGATTTGAGTTGGATCAGTGGTGGCATCTTTGAAGCCGTGGGGCGTGAGCGGCCGCTTGCCATGCGGTGAGCATGGAAAAACGGGACAGCTGCGCTCCGCGTACAAGAATGCCCAGTCCAACATAGAAGAGCATTTGCCAGTTTTCATAGAGTTGATCGTCTGATCGTTTTACACCCGCCCCGGTCCTTCTCTAAGCCACAATCTTCGAGAGCGGGCTGACTTTGGTTGCCGAAGGAGTTTGGCCAGAGTTTTTTCAATAGCGTCATGCAGCGCGTCTTCGGCAAGAGCGATTTCATAGACCACGTTGAAAAGTTTGCGTTGGTCGACCTCGTAGTCAGCTACCCGCATGATCGCGTCCATTTCCCCCCGGTAAGCGCTTCCCAAACGCCACATTTTTTGCATTCGAGACGCGGCGTTTTCCAGGTGCTCGCGCATCGCTACTTCTTTTTCTTGATAAGAAATTCCGGTGCCTTTTCGCATTGTTCTTCCTCCTGTTTGAGCGGTCGTTGCCGTCCTGCCAAAGGCGGAAGAGCTTCCGAGTCAGCAAACTGAGCACATCGACGTTCTGTGGCAGCCGGCAAGTTCTTATTACAACGCATTTTGTTCTTGTTTCCTGGGTCATTGCCCGTAAGAATCGGGGCGTGCCAGTGACCCAACCGGAGTTTGACGCCAAATGGTGCGCAGCCGTCAGAGCGCGCAGAGACCGTTTCCCGAGTGAATGGGAATCTGTTTCGGCAATCCGGGAGTTACACAAGTTTCGTTATGTTGAGGCAGCTTGCGGCCCGGGACGCTTTAGAGCAGATATTGTTGAGGTGGCAAAAGAATGTGAGCGGGTCAAAAAGTGGGCAATAAGAACGAATCGGGACTTTGGGCGCACCCAGACTCTCCTACGCGAAATTGAAAAGGAACTGAGAATGTCTGCGAGACGGTATCGCGTGTTCTCGTCTCGTGCGGCGGAACCTATTTGCGAGTCCCTCGAAGCCGCAGCAGACCAGATAACTTTCGCTACTGCTGGCTTCGAGCTGGGGGTGCATCAGTTCTGGGGAAAAGTGCTCGCCGCCAACGCCGCAGAATTCGACGAGGCTGCGGAGAGTCTGCCCAATTCCGGTATTTTCGGACGGATAGCATTTTCTGCGTTCTCTGCACAGTCGATTCCAGGCGATTCCAGTGCTGTGGGCTACATCAGCACTGCCGAGAAGAGAAGTTCTGAAGAACGTGTGTCACGTAAGCGCGTTGAGAGCGTTAGCACGCTGCGCGATTTGGGACCGCGACCTTCAGCTGAAGATCGCGATTATTCTGCGTCACAAGTTTCCCAAGATAGGAAAAGCCACAATTGCCCGCCTGGTCGTCTTGGCCTACATATGTTGTGGCCTGCTTGAAGAAAACGAGGCAGGTGAGATGTGCATTAAGGGCAGCAAAACTCGTCTGACACCAAGCGCGGTTTATCAGAAGCTCAAGGGCCCGCAACTGCAATAAGGGACGAGTCGCGCACCGACGGTTCTTGCATTGGAACGCAACCGACTTCACGTCATGGAAATCTCGCTTCACAGGAAATTCCCACCACATGGTGGGCGACGATTACACCACGAGAACTCGAGAACTACTCATCCTCCGAGCCCAATATCCTGACCTGCAGTGCCCACACGTGAACTTCACTCACAACGAACCCTTCGGCGCGATGAAAAACTCTCCTTTCGGTGTTCATTGCCCTCTCACTAATTCCTACTTGACGTAGCACGCCTTCGATAGCAGATAACAAACGATCGCTATTGCAGCGAGGACGAGGCATCCCACTCGCGTGTCGTGTTTCTCGGCGGCGGAATACGTCGCATAATCTCCCGGCCTGAACGAATGGCCGCACTTTAGGCAAGTCAGCACAATCTTGCCACTCCCCAAGAAGCCAGTGGTCAACCGCCATCCGCGCTTCTCGGCGTGGACTTGAGCCGAACCGCACTCCGGACACTTTACCGCGTCATCGCTGGTCATTGCCGCCCTACTCGGAGATAAATGTGGGCACTCGCACGAAGTACCTTTTGGACAGCAGCTGATTCTAGAAGGCGGGGCGTCAATGTCAATATCCTATTTTGGGATATTTGTAATCATCGCGTTACACAGGGCTGTCCAGTGCATTCTGGCTAGGAGCGGCCTGAATCGAAGGCAGTATCGCCGGGAGTATCAGCAGTTTTTGTTGCGGCTTCGTGCTGCTCGAACGAGTGCGGGGCTAACGCAAATACAGGCGGCAGAGCGCCTCGGAGTTCCGCAATCGTTCATTTCGAAATGCGAGTCAGGAGAACGGCGAGTGGACGTCGTGGAACTTCAGTTGTTGGCTGCCCTTTATAAGAAGCCTTTGTCCTATTTTTCGAACGCGAGGAGCGCTTGAAGTCGGTAAGAACGTCGGGATTCAAGTGATGGGCCCGCGCCGCCGCGGAGAGGCATTCGTTTCAAGTCTCCTATTTGCAATAACCTTCGCGTTTGCCGCTTGGGGGCGTTGGAGGTTTTCAAACAGGGGAACCCGTGGCGGTAATTCGAAGCAGAACCGGACATGGTTACTTGATTGCGATTGATCGTCCGGCAGTTTCTACAGCGCTGGCAGCACCACCGGATCTGCAATCGGGCATCTGTTCTTGGCGGGACTTGCAAATTTCACTTCGACTCCGCCTCCCGACTGACCATAAAGTGGAACGGATGCGCCGCATTCGAGCTTCGTGCCTGCCACTGGCTGCAGTTCCCATCGAAAGCACGCGGGCAGGAGATTGGGTAGTGCAAAGCGCGCTAGCGCGGCAAAACCCGTGAGCGCGAAAGGGACTTCCGATGCCGGCGACGCATAAGTGTCGGCTGCTATGGTCGGAGGGTTCGCAGTGCGGTTAATTCGCCTGCTCGTTGGAAAAGCTTCCCAGCGGTAGATGATCGTTTCCGGGTAGGTTGTGGTTGAAAACGGAAGGCGTCCGTAAATCCAGCTAGGACGAGGAAGTGTGGGAGGCAAGGGGATATTCGACGTGATCGGGCTGAACACGCTCCAGAAAGACAACCATGCCTGAAGCGGAGTAGCCGCCGTCAGGGTCGGCGCCTCGTTCAAGCGGCCCAACCAATACTCAAAAGCCGCTATGCGTTCCCCCGAGGGCATGCCGCGTCCCATCCAGGGCTGGCCGACAAGATCGTCGCTGGGCTCGCCAAAAGTCTTTTCGTTGAGAATGATGCCGGCGCGGCCGCCGATGACGAGATAGAAATCCTGGCCGCGTGACTGCGCGAAGTGAAGATCCATCGCCACTTCTGTAATCTTCTCGAATTCGCTTTGGTCGGCTTGGCGTAACCGGAGTAGCTGGATACGTTCCTTCTCGCGCTTGTTGTTTTGGGTGGGCCGGGTCTAATGGCCAGCATCACGCCTCCTTTGCCCCGACCTTTTCACTCGGAAAGGCATAGTGCCACAGAAGGCGTTCACCCGGCCTTCCAAGGCTTCAGGTTTTCAACGCGTCCCGCCACTGTTTTCTCCACTGTCCTTCTGACAGCATAAGGTCAGATGGCCGCAATGACGAGCGAAAATCTGTCGCCCGAGGGCACGGCAATTACTACGATGTTCGACCTCGAGTATCAGCTTCTGCATTTCGGATTCCTTCACTGTGGGAGAATTGGTTATGGCAAGAACGACCGGCATCTGCAAGATGTGCCTCGAAACTAAGGTGCTGGAGAGCAGTCATTTCATCCCCAACGCCCTCTATGACTACTGTTACGGAAGCGGCGGCGAGCAGCCGATCGTGATCTCTTCCGACGCCGTGTATTCAAGCTCGCGCGAGATCCAGCATCCGCTTCTGTGCAAGGACTGCGAAGACATACTGAACAAGAACGGTGAATCGTGGATGAACTCGAAGCTTGCAGCCTACGAGAAGAAATATCCGCCGTACGATCTCGTCGTAAGCGGGCAACCGATTTTCGACGAGGGCGATTGCAGGGTGTTTTGCGCCACCGAGAATCCGCTAATTGACGCGGACAAGATCGCGCATTTCGCCATGGGGATCTTCTGGAAAGCGTCGATTCATTCATGGCGGGGAGGCGAGGGCGAGCCGATGATTAAACTCGGCCCCTACTCCGACAAGGTTCGGCTCTATCTAAAGGGCGAGGCGCCCTTTCCGGCGAACATGGCGCTCGCGGCCGTGCTCAGCCCTCCGGACGTGGCCTACATTGGCTTCAATAATCCCGAGGAGCTGATGAAGGACACCTATCGCAACTTCATGTTCACCGTGCCCGGCATTTGGTTCAACCTATCGGTCGGGAAGCTCGTCACGTCGGAAGCCCTGTCGCTCTGCATAGGCTCTCACCCTTGGCGGCCGATCATGATTTCCAAGAAGATCGCGGCGAAAGGGCAGGAACGGGCGTTCAAGGTGTTCAATCAGGCGCGCAAGACTGAGTCGTTCAAGAGGGCGATGGAGAAAGTGCAGCTAGCGAAAACCTAAGAATCAGTTTGAGTCAGATCGACGAATACCACCGTGTGAAATTTGAAGTCACAACCCTAAACCCTTTGCTCGTCTTGCTTTTCCGCATGACACAAGCCCCCAGGATGCATGAAATCCCGATGGTTTTAGTGACGAATCAGTGACGAGTTTTCGGCGCCAAAAGGCCGAGGTCATTTCTCGCGGAACCGGCGCGTGATCGGCATGGCTGAACCCTAGTTGAATGGCGAGGAGTCCGGCACCAACATGATCCACAGGCCGGCGACTACCGCCATGCTGGCGGCAAAGTCGTTTTATGCCCTGACGCAATTCAAGCTCGATGGCCGTAACGTGAACCTGCGCGAACTTGAGCAGAAGAAATTGTGGATGAAGCAGCAAGCGGAGCATGATTTTGGGGGATCGCGTCGAACTTCTGGTTGCTGGACGCTTGATGCGTAAGATTATGCGCTCAGTACAGTTTACGTTGCGGCGTGTTAATCGCTTCGCTCAGCGATCGATGAAAGCGGCTGGTAAGATCATCGCAGCCGTTGGCTTTTTAGCTACGTAGCGTGACCGCCGAAGAAAAACCGGAGCAGTAACTATGGTGCTGAACAGCGCCTCCAAGACCTTACTCCCGCTCCGTGGGTCGCCCAGCATTCATGGACTCAAGCGAGGAGTTGTTAGCCTGAATGCGATTTTGCGACAACAACCGCATAGTTTCATATTTGCCGACTACATCGGAGTAATCGCGTGGTGGATCGAAAAAGGCCGACACCCAAACCGGATGCCGGCCCCTGTGGACTGGACCCGCAGAGCTTGAGCTATGGCGTGATCTCAAAGACCACCCCGCAGCCCCCGCTACAGGCTGGACCTGTGCCGCCCGCGGAGGCCGTGCCGTAAAGATTGCCACTGGCGTCGAATACCAGGTTGCTATACGGATTTGCTCCATCGTTACCACCGGTAAAGTCGTACAGCGACGTGTAAGTCCACGTGCCGCCGGTCGGTGTCAGCTTGAAAACTGATCCAAAGCCGTGAGCACCATCGCTAACTGTCGTCCCGTAAAGATTACCAGCTTGATCCATGATCAGGTTGCCTTGGGGACCTCCGGAACCAGTGAAGCCGTAAAGGGTATCGAACGTCCAGCTACCACCCGGAGGCATCATCTGGAATACCGTGCCACCGCCGCCCTGGCCCCCGCTACTGGTGGCTCCATAGAGGTTGCCCCTCTGATCGCTGATCAGCCCGGCAAAAGGAAGACCTCCATCGCTACCATTCTGAAACGTGTAGAGCACATTCTCGATCCATGGGGGTCCTGAGGGCGACAACTGAAAGACTACGCCGTTGCCGCAGCCAAACGCACCAGTGGAACGGGTCGTACCATAAAGGTTACCAGTGGTGTCGAATATCACGCCGCCAAAGGGATCTGCCCCGACGGTGCAACCGGTCTCAGGGAAGTCAAAAAGGACGGTCTCCACCCCTGCCGTCGTCAATTTGTAGACAACCGCCGGCACCATCGTTACCGCCCATCCCACCACCTATAAACGTCGTCCCGTAGAGATTACCTGCTTGATCGAAGACAAGATCACCGCTTGGCCCTGCTCCATCCGTGCCAGTGAAACGATAGAGTACGGTTTCCGCCCGTGGGCAAGGGGCAGTCCCGCAAGTCGCATTGGTGGGGGTTTCAGATTGAAGACCGTGCCGCAACCGCTACGCAAATGTTATTGCCTCCTTGGGAGTGGTGCCATAAAGAGTACCGTTCCGACCGAATGTTACCCTGCCGTAAGGACGAGCACCGTCGCTGCCCCCAGTAAAACTATACAACGAATTTAAGTTCCAGCTGGAACCATTGTGGGCCAACTATACACCGTTCCATAGCCAGCACCACCGCATAAGTCGTTCCGTATAGTTTTCCTCCTCGGTCAATCGTTAAACCCGCAAGGGGGTCTGCTCCGTCTTCACCAGTGAAGTTGTGAATCACGGTATATGTCTGGGCTTGTGCAAACTGCGACACCGCGAAGGTCAGCGCAAACGCAACCACAATGCCAACCCGACGCTTGCTCGCCGACTGATGTGGCAAGCCCAAGGTGTGTATTCCCATAGCTCGGCCATGATGTTCTCCTTATCGAAGGTTTGTTCGATGTGCGAGGGAGTCTGCGCCCACGCGCGGGCCTGTCAATGCAACTGAGGTGAAATGAATGTGATTTGGAGGTGAAACGGATAAGTATTTGGTTAGCAATGATTTCGGAGGACCAGAAGATAAGCCCAGGAGCCCAACCTGATCGCGGCGTTAACGAAATCTGTACTGGAAATCCGGTAAGCCAGCCAGAGTAAACTTTGCCGCAACGATGGAAAGCCCACTGCCGCCCTCGTCTCCATCCCGTGTTCGATTCGGGGTCTTCGAACTGAATGTGAAGACGCGAGAACTACGCACTGAAAGTCAAACCGTTCTGCTTCAGGAGCAGCCTTACAGGGTGCTGCTGCTGCTTCTTGAACACGGCAGTGAAGTATCGACCAGGGAAGAGATAAAAAGCAAGCTTTGGCCGAATGATACGATAGTGGATTTCGACCACAGCATCAATGCAGCCGTCAAGAACTTGCGGCGGGCCCTGAGCGATTCTCCGGACAAGCCCAAATACATTGAAACCCTGCCACGCCTGGGCTACAGGCTCCTGGTACCGGTGCAGTGGCTACAGTCCGACCTCCTCGAGACAATCCAGGGTAAAAGCAACCAGGATGCAAACGGTGGCGGCTGCTGCTTTGGGTTCAAAGCCGCTCCCGGGGAAGCTGACAGGCCAACAGATTTCGCATTATCGCGTGCTCGAGAAGCTTGGCGGCGGCGGCATGGGTGTAGTGTACAAGGCAGAAGACACTCGTCTTCACCGCTTTGTTGCTCTCAAGTTTCTTGCCCGAAGACGTTGCCCGAGACCCCCAGACGCTGGCGCGGTTCCGGCGTGAGGCAGAGGCGGCCTCTGCTCTGAATCATCCCAACATCTGCACCATCCACGACATCGGGGAACAGGATGGTAAGGCTTTCATCGCAATGGAGTTCCTGGATGGCGTGACCTTAAAGCACCGAATTGCCGGTAGACCTTTGGAACTCGAGACGTTGCTCCATGGTCGGCCTCGATACTGCGGACGGTTTGGAAGCGGCGCACGGCGCGGGCATCATCCATCGCGACATCAAACCAGCAAACATCTTCGTAACAAAGCTTGGCCACGCGAAGATCCTTGACTTCGGACTCGCCAAGGTGAGCACCCGCGGAAAGCCGAGGCGGTCGGGGTGGAAATCACCCCAGCCACCGCCCTCAGCGAAGAGCACCTGACCAGCCCTGGCAGTCCTTTGGGAACGGTCGCCTACATGTCGCCAGAGCAAGTGCTAGGTAAGGAGTTGGATGCCCGCACCGACTTGTTCTCCTTCGGAATCGTGCTCTACGAAATGGCGACCGGCGCGCTGCCTTTCCGAGGCGACAGTTCGGGCGCGATCTCCGACTCCATCCTTCACAAAACACCTGTTCCCCCAGTGCGGTTGAATCCCGATCTGCCGCCCAAGCTGGAAGAAATCATCAATAAGGCCCTGGAGAAGAATCCGGAACCTCCGTTATCAGCATGCCTCGGAGATGAAAGCTGACCTGCATCGGTTAAAGCGGGACACGGACAGCGACCGAATGCGACGCCTTGGAAGTTCCTGCACCTCGCAGCAAGAAGCTCTGGAAAGTGCTGGTTCCTGGCATCTTCTAATCTGGTGGCTGCGCTGGTTGCCGGTACTCTCTACCTTCGCCACCGTCAAGACAGACCGCTCACCGACAAAGACACCATCGTCCTGGCCGACTTTGATAACAAGACCGGCGACGCCGGTATTCGACGACACGTTGAAGCAAGGACTGAGGTCCAGTTGGAGCAGTCGCCCTTCCTCGACGTGATCTCCGAGCGACAAGGTAAACGGACTCTTGAAGCTGATGGGGCGTTCCAGCCGGTGACCGACCGACGCCCGCCGTGATGCGCGATGTCTGCCAGCGTACCGGCAGCAAGGCCATGCTGACCGGCTCGATTGCCGCGTTGGGCAACCAGTACGTGATTGGCCTGAAGGCGGTGAACTGCAATACGGGAGACGTGCTGGCGGAAGCGCAGGAGCAGGCGGCGAGCAAGGAGGCGGTGCTAAGGCTTTGGACAGCGGCAGCGATCAGCTTTGCGGAGCAAGCTGGGCGAGTCGCTGAGTTCGGTGCAGAAGTACGACACTCCGCTGGAGAAGCCACCACGCCATCCCTGGAGGCTCTGAAAGCCTACAGCCTGGGACAAAGACGAGTTCACGAAAGGGGACGCAGCCGCCCTGCCTTTCTACAAGCGAGCAGTAGAACTCGATCCCAACTTCGCCATGGCCTACATCGCCATGGCGATCACCTACAGTAACCTCGGCGAGGCCGGTCGGGCGGCGGAAAATGCACGCAAGGCTTATGAGCTGCGAGAAAAGGTGAGTGAGCGGGAACGGTTCTCTATCGAGGCAAACTACTATCTGAACGTGACCGGAGAACTGGAGAAAGCGTCGCAGACGTTTCGAGTTGTGGCAGCAGACCTACCCGAGAGACCGTTTGCCCTTATGCGAGCCTGGGATTTATTTACGGGAAGCTTGGGAAACTACGAGAAGGCATTGGAGCAATACCCGGCAGATGCTGCGCCTGAACCGAATGATGGGACCAATTATGCCAACGTCGGCGGCCGCTTATGATAGACCTCAACCGGCTGGACGAGGCGGAGACGGTGTACAAGCAGGCGGAGGAGCGCAAGCTGGAGGGCGAGAACTGCTGGCGAGCCGTTATCTGCTTGGCTTTTCTGAAGGGCGACACGGCACAGATGGCGCAGACGGCAGCGGCCGCCATGGGCAAGCCGGGCATGGAAGACTTCATGCTAGCCACGCAAGCGGACACGGAGGCCTGGTACGGCAGGTTGAAGAACGCCCGCGAACTGACTCGGCGGGCGATGGACTCAGCCCAGCACAACGACGCCAAAGAGACTGCCGCAGCCTATCAGGCAGCGGCGGCGCTGCGCGAAGTGGAATCGGGAAACCGGAACGCAGGCCCGTGCCGACGCGGATGCGGCACTGAAGCTGGCCCCGAACCGCGATGTGCGGGAGATGGCGGCTCTGGCGCTGGCCCGGGCCGGCGATACGCAGCGCGCGGAGAAGCTGGCTGCCGAACTCGACAACACGTTCCCGCTGGACACTGGTCCAGAGGTATTGGCTGCCAACTATCCGAGCGGCCGTCGCCTTGGAGCGCAAAGATCCCGATCGGGCAATAGAACTGTTGAAAGGTGGGGAGCCCGATCGAACTCGGCCAACCCACGTCAGGTCGACGTATTCCTGTGCCCAGTCTATTTGCGCGGAGAAGCCTATCTCATGCTGCACGATGGCAACGCGGCGGCAGCGGAATTTCAGAAATTCATCGATCACTACGGCCTGGTGGGGAACTTTCACTGGGGAGCGCTGGCCCGTCTCGGACTGGCTCGCGCTTACGCTCTCGACGCCGCCAAAGATCCCGCCGCCCGCGAAAAAGCCCGCACCGCGTATCAGAATTTCCTCACCCTTTGGAAAGACGCCGACCCCGACATCCCCATCTACAAACAAGCCAAGGCCGAATACGCGAAGCTGTAGTAGCGCCAGACATCGAACAGGTCAGACACACAAACCGTCAACCATTCCTCTGACGTTTACGCTTGAAGTCGTTGATTTGGCGCGTCCGGCGCGCCGCCCAAAGCGGCCGGAAACCGCGCTAGGTCGCCCACGTTGCGCCCAAGGGGCAGTGCTGCAACTCTGTCGGCAAAAACCGGGCTTTATCCCTTCATTGGCCACGCCATCAGTGAGAGCCCGAATATTGCCATTTCAACGTCAACAGTCCTTTCAAAAGGCCCTGTTCGCAGGGCCCTGTATTTCTGGTTCTCCTCACATGCCGACTGTTCATCAACAATGTCGAGCAACTAATGTCGAGCAACTCACGAAGTTCAGCAGCGAGCTTTTTCTTCGCCAGCACCAAGGCTTGATCCACATTCCCATTAGTTTTTTTCAGCAGTCCAAGCATCGCGACTGTTCTCCAATCTACGACACCCCAGTCGTTGGGTTTTAGGAACCTAAGCACAGCGGTTGCTACCTTAGCCCGCCGCTGGCGCGTCTCCTCATCCCGAGATGATCCGAAGACCTTGAGGCGCATAATCGAGAAGATGGCGTCGCGGTCGTTGCGGGTGTTCAATGCGCCGCGAAACGCATCCCACACATCCTGTGGTGAATTCTGTTCGGCATTGCCCATCCGTTGTTTGAGGCACATCGCCTTCCACTTTTCTATCTCAATCAATAGATTATGCGCGGCGGCGAGTGCACGCGGCTGGGCCGATCGTCTTGGCGCGAGACGAACGTCACCACTTCAGCTGCGGACTTCTCAACTCGTAAAGTGAACTGCCAGTCGGAGTCGGAGCAAGTCTTGAAGTAGTCCAGCCCATCCAGAAGATTCATCGTTCGCTCCGTCGCCCTTGGGGCATTATTTCTACCGTCCAATCAGATCATACAGCTGCTAGCCAAGCTGTGCGGCGAATCGGCGTGGCGTAGTTTACGCGCGTAGGTACTGATACAGTGTCTCTCGACTGATGCCAAACTCTCGCGCTAGGGCGGCTTTCTTTTCCCCAGATGCTGCCCGCTTGCGCAGATCGCTAGCCCGTTCAGCCGTCAGGGATGGCTTGCGTCCCCGATATACGCCTTTCTTCTTAGCCGCGGCGATTCCCTCGCGCTGGCGTTCCCTTATCAGCGACCGCTCGAACTCAGCAAACGCACCCAGCATGTTGAACATGAGCTTGCTCAGCGAGGTATCGCTATCATCACCAGCGAACGTCAAATTCTCTTTGAGGAACTGAACCACGACGCCACGGCTGTTAAGGTCAGTGACAACCTTGCGCAGATCGTCCAGGCTGCGTCCCAGCCTGTCGAGCGAATGAACCACCAGCGTGTCACCCTCACGGATGTAAGAAAGCATCGCCTCAAGCTGCGGGCGCTTCGTGTCCTTGCCGCTGCACTTGTCAGTGAATACCTTGTCTGGCGATACGCTCTTGATGCTCTCAAGCTGCCGATCTGTATGCTGGTCAACCGAGGAAACGCGAATGTATGCGATTCGCTTGCTGTGCTTTCGTGCTGCGGCCGCTGCGGTCATCATCTCGACCTCCAAACTAAGTGTCAGGATGAACTCTAGACCATCGGAGGACAGATGTCAAGAAAAACAGATATCAAGTCTAGCCTGACGGAATTTCGCCTCATGGTTGACGTCTAGTTAGACTATACGTCAAACTGACACTCCGCAAAACAGTGTGGGAACTTGCGCCGTAGCTAAGCTCTGGCGCAATCGGCAATCACTCAGCCAAGAACAGATCGGCCTCTACAAGTCGCCTAGTGCGCCTGTGCTCTTTGCTTTCTGCGTCGTCAGAATGGCTGCGATTCGGCGAAGTTCTTCTTTCTCAGGCAACTTCGCGGTAAACAATGCTTCTGGAACGTGAAAACGGTCCTGCGCTCGGTTCTGTGTTTTAGGGACGGTGGCTGGCCGCTGGAACGGGGTTTGTGGAACGCTATGGCGTGATCTCCCAGACGACACCGTAGCCGTACGCTCCACCTTCAGGAGCAGTTCCATATAGATTGCCGCTTGAATCCAATGTCACACCGCCGCGGGGAACACCCCCATCGTCGCCACCGGTGAAATCGTGAAGATCGGTGTAGGTCCACCCGCCGTTCGCCGGCGTCAGCTTGAAAACCGAACCATATGCGTAAGCGCCGCCACTGAGTGTCGTGCCGTACAGATTACCGGCAGCGTCCATAACCAGACTGTCATAGGGTGCGCCGCCACCTCCGGGAAAGACAAAGCTGTAAAGCAAAGTGAACGCCCAATTTCCGTTCAGGGGCGACAGCTCAAACACCGTGCCACCATCCCCTTCACCCCCAACAACTGTGGTGCCGTAAAGATCGCCCGATGGATTGAAAACCAGTCCGCCGATCGGTACGCTACCGTTGATTCCATCTTCGAAGGAATAGAGAGTACTCGCCGTCCAGTCCGCTCCCGAGGAAGTTAGTTCGAAGACATTCCCTTGGCCAAACGATCCGCCGTACTCACACGTCCCATAGAGGTTTCCGCTCGCGTCTAGAATCACGCCGCCCCTGGGATTAGCGCCGTCGGAGCCGCGAAAAGTATGGATGACGCTTTGCGTCCATGTACCATGGGAGGGCGTCAACTTGAAAACCACTCCGTCGTTGCCCGCGCCAAAATAGGGTGTGGTCCCGTAGAGATTACCGGCTGGGTCGAACACCGGACCTGCGTAGGATGGAAAACCGCCATCGTCGCTGCCGTTGAACCCGTAGAGGACGGTTGCCGTCCAGTAGCAGGGAACCGTATTGCAAGCGGTCTGAGGCGGCCTGAGGTTATAGACCTCTCCGCATCCGTCGCTGCACCTGTCGTAGCCGCTTTCTCCACCGTCCGTCATACCGTACAGGCTGCCATTGGGACCGAAAACGACGTTGCCCGCGGGGAAAGCTCCATCTTCTCCGACAAAGACATGGAGCGGAGTCAACAGCCAGGCCGAGCCGTTCTTTGACAGTTTGAACACGAAGCCGCAACCGAAGCCGTAACCCCAGACACAGTTGCCGACTCCGCCGTTATAAACCGTCCCATACAAGTTTCCCCCGCGGTCGAGGGTCAGGCCGGCAAATGGCTGGCTTCCTCCCGCGCCACCCGTGAAATCGTGAATCACGGTGTAGGTCTGGGCGTGCGCACCAACGGTTAGGGCAATCAAGAACAGGGTGACGAGACGTAGAGCCGTACAGATGAGACGACGCATTGGGATGCCCCTTCCTTCCCGTCTTACTTCGAGTGGCGTAAACGATCCTTGGGTAGATTCTCCCTACTCCAATTGTTCTTGAACCTTTACGGCGTGATCTCGAAGACGACACCGCAGCCGCCTGCGCATGCCGTTCCCGTGCCGCCGTAATACGCGGTCCCGTAGAGATTGCCGTTCGCGTCGAAAACCAAGCCGCCGTAGGCTGTGGACCCGCCCGTGCCATTGTCAAAGTCGTGCAGCATGGTGTAGTTCCAGCTGCCATTCGACGGCGTCAGCTTAAATGCCGCATCCCAGGTTGTGCCGTAGACATTTCCCGCAGCATCCAGGACGAGATTGCCATTGGGCCCTGCTCCGCACCCCCCCGAGTTGAAGTTATAGATCTCGGAGTAGCTCCAGCCGCCGCCGGCAGGAGTCAGCTCAAAAACCGTGCCGCAGCTGGTAGCGCCGAAGAGATTCCCATGTTGATCGAGCGTAAGCCCAGCCCATGGCACGCCGCCGTCGTCTCCGCCCTGAAAGTAGTGCAGCGTACTTTCCGTCCATCCGTCTCCGGTTGGACTCAGTTGGAAAACCGTGCCCACGCCAACTCTTCCTCCGCTGGAGGTGGTGCCGTAGAGATTGCCTGCGCTGTCGAATGTCACTCCGGCGATCGGAAGATTGCCATCCAGGATGTAGTCGAAGTCGTAGAGCGTGCTCTCCAGCCAGCCGCCATGGTTCGGCGTGAGCTTGTAGACGAAGCTGTTACCGTAGATCGTCGTGCCGTAGAGGTTACCTGCGGCATCAAACACGACCGAGCCCAACGGATTCGATCCATCAACGCCGCTGATAAACGAATAGATCGGAACTTCCGTCCAAAGGCACGATGTTCGGGAGCAGGTTCTGGCCGGGGGCGTCAAACTATAAACCACGCCACAGCCATTGAGATTCAGAAACGTTCCGCACCGGTTCATGCCTCCCGCTGCGGCTGTACCGTACAGCCTGCCGTCCGGACCTAAAACTACCCCGCTCCAGGGACCGCCGCCGTCGAACACTCCCTGAAAGTCATAGAGCGGCGCGAGCGTCCAGCCAGAGCCGGCGCGAGTCAGCTTGAAAACGGCCCCGCATCCCGTTGCCCCGTAAATATTCGTGCAGGGGCCTCCTCCGCCGGAGAAGGTTGTGCCATAAAGATTGCCGGCATGATCAATCGTCAAGCCGGCGATGGGATTCGCTCCATCAGCTCCGCCGGTGAAGGTGTGAATCACGGTGTAGGTCTGGGCTCGTACACCAGCGGTTAGCGCAATCAAAAACAGGACTAACAGTGGCAGCGCCCTGGCGATGAGACGATGCATGGCATACTCCTTCCGGGAGACCGGCGGCTGCAGCCGAGGGCCCGACCAGACGGCTGGATTGTTGCCCGGTCCGGGCCGCTCTGTCAATAGAGCTTCCGGCGCAATAGACCAGCTACGCCCAGCAAGCCGGACGCGAACAGCAGGATGCTACCGGGCTCCGGAGTTGAACCGGTGGACGAGGTTGCCGTGCCATCGACGGTGAATGCCTCCGAAGGGATGGTGCCCTCGTTGTACCAAGTTAGCGAAGGGCATCCCACGGAGTGGCAGCCCACGCCACCGTTATTGTCCCAGTAAACCGGGTCGCCGCTCGGAACCATGGCGTTTCCTAAAGTCAGCCAATACACACCTTGACTCAGCGTTGGACCGTTGAAGGTCGCGGTTTCGGTGCAGATGTTGTATCCATAATTGTTGATAAAGCAGTTGGACGGAGTGAAGCTGAGCGTCTCATCGAAGTAGGTCGTGCCATCCAGGAACGGCTCGGAATTGATCCAGACCTCGGCCGAGGTGAGAACGTCGCCGGGGATGAGCCAGGCGCCGAAGCTGATTCCGGTGATGGTGCTGCTCGGGTTGGCTACGGTAAAAGAGTCGCCCACGAGGAATCCGAAGTTGATCGTCCAGCCGAGTCCTTCGCCATTGATGGGCCCGTTTTCGTAGACGACACTTTGCGCCATGGCAGGAATGGCCATCAGTAGCAAACAAAGAAGTGTGAGCGAAGCTAGGATCGATTTCACGAGAGAAACCCTCCTCGAGATTTAGCCTTGGCGTTGTAACGAAGGGATCAGAATCGCAGCCGTCCATTTCTATGTGGGCACTGACCAGCCGTCCGGCGGAGCAACCGGAACATCCCCGTGGTCCCTTTGGCGGTTACCGAGTGCACTTTCGATACCAGTCCAAGTCATTCAAAACAGTATCGATAGAATTGCTACGACTGCAGGTGGTTGCAACTAAGTTCTAGGCACTTACCGCCCTGGATCAGCCTACTGGGACCGCCCCGAGGCCGGTCGAGTGGTTAGCCTGAGTCCGTCATCGCCACTTGTTTATTCCTCCGACGAATACAGCGCTCTCGGGTGCAGGTCGTGTCGGGTAAGAGTTGGGCGTCGTCGCCAAAGGCGGCCTGCGGGAAAGTCGAATGTAAAGCCAACAAACTTCTGATGCACCGCAAGTACCTGAGGCCGCTAGCGACTGTCGCACTCTGATTAGCCAAGAGTGATCCTGCCGTGCTGTAGCCGGTTTGCTCATATCCCCTAAGATCTCTCCAAAGCTCAGCGCGATTTCCGCCTCCACTCCAGTTCTAACGTGCACATGACATAAAACTTGACAGCGTCTAAGCCGGAAAGCACAATCCCAACCATCGGCCAAGTTTGATGAGTCGCCCTGTCAGAAGGAGTTTCTTATGCAGGCCTTCCGCGTCATTGCTAATTATTTCTTGCTTGTGGTCACACTTGCGCTATCGCAATTGACACGAGCACAGAGTTTCGTGCCACTACATGAGTTTGCTAATGGGCAGGACGGAGCAGTGCCTTGGGCGGGCCTTAGCATGGACAGGGCAGGAAATCTCTACGGCACCACGGCAGGAGGCGGAGGAGTCAATGGCCACGGCTTGGTTTTCAAAATGAGTCATAAGAACGGCGGCTGGCTACTCGTTCCGCTTTACACTTTTATGGGGGGCAACGACGGGAGCACTCCAGAGAATGGTGTAAGTATTGATGATGTTGGTCGTATCTATGGCACGACCCCAATCGGAGGGCCAGGCCAATGCAACGGCGGAAATGGTTGCGGCACGGCTTTCCAGCTTGCACCGCCGAACCAAATCTGCAAGAGTGCCTTTTGTTTTTGGACGGAGCCCTTACTTTATAGTTTCACGGGTGGCAGCGATGGAGCTTTTCCGTGTTGCGGCGATCTAGTTTTCGACTCAAGCGGGAATATCTACGGAACTACCGAAGCGGGAGGGGTGGGCGATTGTAACGGTTTAGGATGCGGAATTATCTACAAGCTCACGCTATCTGGTCGAGGTCAGTGGACGGAAAGTATCATCTATAGCTTCACCGGTGGCAATGACGGAAGTGCAGCCTATGGTGGAGTAGTGTTTGATAGAGTCGGCAACCTGTATGGTACCACCTATAGTGGTAGCACTTACAATTGCGGCACCGTTTTTCGGTTGGCGCCCTCGGGCTCTGGCTGGACGGAGAGCACACTTCACGTCTTTAATCCTAACGCTGGAGACGGATGTAACCCTGTGGCTGGACTTACAATCGACATGGTGGGCGATCTTTATGGCACCACTTCCAACGGCGGCGTCCAGAATGGAGGCACAGTCTTTGAAGTAGTACCTCAACCTAACGGCACTTGGACAGAAACTGTGCTCTATGCCTTAAGTAGCGGCTTAGGTTACGCAGGGCCTTCAGGGGCAGTAACATTGGACGCGAGCGGCAATCTGTATGGCACCACTTATGGCGGTGGCGCTTACGGACTAGGGGCGGTTTTCAAGTTGACGCCCTCTGGCAGTGGATGGAGCTATACCAGCCTACACGACTTTAGCGGATATGCTGATGGAGAATTCCCAGTCGGTAATGTCACACTCGACGGCAGCAGCAACATCTACGGTACTGCATCACAAGGTGGGGATTACGGTTACGGCGCGGTTTGGGAGATCACACCGTAACTGCGGTGTTGACAGATCGACTGGAATAGCTGTTGTAGCTTCAGACCCGTCCAGCCCATGACCGCTCGGATCTCTTTCGGGATCATAACCTGTATCTCGACGTCACAGGACTACAGAGCCTTCTTGGACAGATGTCTTTATCCAACGGCGTGGCGGGAAACACGTGCAGATTACGTGATGCGTACAGTGTACGCGCCGTCAGAGGCGACTGATAAAAGCGTCGTACGAGAGAACCTCTGTCCTCAGGCCGAGTATCGAGGCGATTTTTCTAAGGCTCCGCTCCTGCTCGGCATATTTCTCGGAGGTAACGAAAGTATCACAGTATGGCAGATAGAGTGCCATGAAGAGGTCGTTGCGACCCGCTTTAAATCGTTCGCCATCTTCGTCCCGTGCGGAGTGCTGGTACCAGGACATCAGAGAAGCACATAGGAGGGCGCGAAAAGGTGGGCAGTTATCGATGAAGTCCTTCACTATCTCGATATCCGTGTCTGGCTCGATAACTTCTTCTCGCAGCCTTGCATCCGCTCTGAGACCACCGTCATACAGCAGCTTGCCGATGGAAGGCAACAAGCGAGGGCCATACTCGTTGTATGCTTCGCCGAACGTCTTCGGGCGCAGTTTACCTTCTGCCATGAACGCTGAATCTAGCTTGGGTCGAAGACCGCTCCACATATCCCTCCAACCATCGAGAGACGCCTTTTGTTCCTGCCATTGCTGCTTCGACAATTCGTCGTCGCCGATGAACTGTCCAGCACTAATCTCGTGGTTCAGTTCCGCGATCTGACATCAACGGACAGCCACCTGAAATCTGCCCGCGCCTGTGCGTGTGCCACAATGAGGAGGCGCAGAATCTCGTAATGCGGGCTGAGACAGTCCCATGGGCCGCTTTTCAGTTTGCGGCAATCTTCCCAGAAGGCACGGCGCTTGTCGGCATTGAGCGTCGCCATCAGTTCTTCGTAACTCAACCCGGAGAGACGGAAGAAATATCGCGACCTGATGCCCGCAAAAAAGCGGTCTGAATCGGTGCCGTCCTCCATCAGCCGGTTGTGAGGGCCAGTGTCGAATGTGAGTATAGGCAGAGCGAGATTCATGCGTCGCTTCCTCTTCCAGACAAGCGCGGCTCCAATCACCAGAACCGCAAGACAGCTCACCGCAATGGCGAACCGCCTCGCCGAAGATGAGGCTTTCAGGCTTTTGAGGGTCGACTTGTCAAAAAGCAGGAATGGACCTTGCCACATGCATCTATTCTAAGTCACCCTACTGAAGGACACGCTTTAGAACATGCTTCCGCTTATGCAGATTCGACAATGCTTCGCAAGACTTCTATGCCGCTTTCCGGGGCGCGCAGACTGCCGTGCACCTCTAGCTCGATAGATGCGACTCGACAGAATCGTCCCCTGAGACACCTTGATTTATATCTGCCAGGAGTAAGAGACGGCACAGAGCGCGCAATTTGACATCGTCGATGGACGAGCCGCATTGAATAGTTTCTTCGAGAATTGACGTACTCGCCGTCTGAATCAGAGTTGCTACATCCTCGATACCGACGAACCGGCTGACCTAACACCCGTGTCGCGACAGTCGCTATTGCCGTCGTCAACACACTACACCATGGGCAGTGGCGAAAAAAGACCTTACGGATGTCTCCCGTTCACGCCGGTGGAAACGGGTAATCCAGCATTTCCCATTCCCAAGCCTTTGTGCCTTCCTTGCAATTCGGGATATAGCGGGCCGTGGGATACAGAGAGAAGTCCGTCACAAGATGAAAGACGTTTTCCAGCAGGCTATATCTTTGGTCGCCTGTGCTGTGGCTATTCCGGAATTGGGCAAGAAACATAATCGCTGCGGCCTGCACGGCATTGACGGCTCGTTCGAGCGTGGCGACGTGAAGGCATTCCTCGCGGTTGTGTTTGGTTTGGTTGTAGGCGTCATACCACCCCAAGGATTTGGTCGGCATTTGCGCATTCCAACCTTTGAATGGAGCTGCAGTCGGAAAGCCAGGACACGACTTCAATGTTAGCGAATAGCTGTCCAGAAGCATTGGCCCCAACAGCTTCACGTAGTCGTTTGTCGTGAGGCGGTCTCCAACATAACCGTTCGCCTTCAGAACAGCAACCCACGACGCCTCAACTTCCATTGCCGCGAGCAATAGTAGTTCTCGAATTTTGTGGCCGTGTGCCTGCAGGTTTAACGGTCCCGGTTCGACCGTTTCGAAAATGTCTTGCATCTTCGTAAGCAGAATTTTCAGCGCCACAAAGGACTGCGTCATCGCGTCCGCGTCAATCGTGGCGTTCAGGTTTCCGGAAGTGCTCAGGGGCCAAGCGATGCGTCTGTAAGCGGTCCCCGGTATGTAGTCCGTCTCCTGCGGCTCCTGGTCTCCGAAAGTCACGACAATCCAGTTTTTCAACGTGGCAATCCCGGGCTGATTGAGTGGAACCTGTCGCACAGCCCCGCCAAAATTGACACCTGAATAGAACCAACGGTCCGCAGAGAAATACACAACGCCATGCGGAAAGCGGTGCGTTAGCACGTCGAGACCTTTTTCAAAAAAGAGATTTCGGAAGAATATGGTTGGTGGCATCGTCAACCCCAGATGATAAACCAACGGCCATAACAATCATCGCTCGAACATGTCATCCGCCAGTTGATGCGGAGAGATCACATATCCCTTCGACGACCGCACGAACATCCCACGCACATGCCGCAGGAAGTCGGGCGTAGCTTCGTCTGTGCCTTCATGGAATCGATCACGACTGCCGACGAGACAGGCCTGCCAGCAAATCGGAAAGTAGATTAATGTGTCGTGCTGACGGATAGCTTGTGCAAGGTCTTGAACGAAACCTTCGACGACAAGCGGCTGATCGCCCGTTACGAATGGATCTTCGACTGACCGTGTATATCGCAAGCACCAGTTGAATTCCTCCATCCAGTCAGGTCCCTTTTCGACTTCCTCGCGCATCTGGGTAAGGGTTCTGTTCCGTACAAATGTCTCAGTCGGTGGCCGCAGTTCCAGCGAGTCAACACTGATCACATTGCCGGGCCCGACTGCGGTAACTGTGACGCCACGAGCGTTACGGTTCTGTGCTGTTTGCTGCTCGATGAACATTGGCGACCTGGCGCGCATCATTTGCACGTAGCTAAGAAAGAACGATTTGTGCTGCTTCACCCAACCCTTGAATTTTCGCCGCAGCATATGGTCTCTGACCGAAGAAAAGTCGCGCTCGAATTTGTTGAATGTTTCGTCAGGATGGACGAGATCGGGATGTGCTTCGGCGTAGTCGTAGAAGCCGCGTTCCCACCCAACGGAGCCGGGACTTTCCATCGACCAACTCTTGGTCTCAAGGTCGTACTTCCAGAACGGTTTGGCAAGGTTTTCGCGAGCGGGATCGATAAAGCCACGGAGATATCCACGAGGGACATAGTGATCCTTCCGACCGCGCTGGCTGTTCTTGGACATGGGTTATCTGAAGTTTACAGCCATCCTTTGTCGCGCTACGCCCTACAGACTTCATCATTTCCGTTGTTGTGGCGACTGATATGCGGCTGGAATGCGTGGAAATTGCGATGGCATGCGATATGGTGCGTCCACCGAGCTGTGGCCATGTGGATGTGCTACCGGATCGTGGAAACGCGTGGAAACGTATCCTCCGCGAAAATCCACGATTTTGCACAATCCATAGTGCATTCCTGCGCTTCGGGAGCGTGCTCTGCTCTGCCTCTGGGCCGTCTGGCTTCCAGATCATACGTGGCGCGCTCGGTTGGCGGGTGATTAGGATAGCGCGTAAAACGGTTCGCGTTCGCGCTCCGGTTGATAGTACGCAACACTCAGCCACAAGATATTCATTTACCAAGGGTTCTGTTGGTTTGAATTTCGCCGATTAGATGCGGTCTCTCAGTAGAAGCGCCAACAGAGGATTGTGGCAATTCCATTCAACCGACGTAGGCTCGAAAAAGGCGATCGAGCCGTTCCACAGACTCGTGTCGGCGGTGCTCGCGCACTTCGCACGCGAACCGCTGTGGCCCGGCCTTCCTAAGTGTGGCGGCGACGAAGCGTGCAACATCGTCATCAAGCGCATATCCGAGCCGATCTCCCAGATCGATGGCGCGGAATGCTTGATACTCTGGAAATACGTCCTGATAGTACTCCTTGCAGTTGAACCAGATTCGCCGGTTCCGGATGTCCTCAATCGCCCCTTCGCTTCGGAGATGGAACTCCCGTAAGTCGACGTAGCACCCATTCAGACGATACACGGTCGAACGCAATAGGTTAGGAAAGGAGGACGGAAAAACCCCACGAGTGAACGCGAGGGTGCGCGCAAGTTCCCAACAGTCGATCGAAAGTCCGTCGGGAAGACTCGAACGGCGTCCTCCAAAATGATTGGTTTCCGCACCCGTACTTCGCGGCAGTGTCCCCTGCACCACAATATCGAAATCACGCGAGTGCAGGACCTCCCCGTGAACGATTGAATGAACGGTGTCGCGCACCCAACCCCCGAAGACGACCGCCTCGCCGAGCGCAAGCGCATCGTGTACCTCAGATGCAAGGTCGGCGTTTTCCGTGAGCAAGCTACGGAGTTTTGCCGCTACCTCGCGTTCAAGGGCTTTATCGACCAAGGGCTGCTCTCCTGCTAGCGCTAAGGTGAGGGCGACACGGGTGGGGGCGACACGCCGAGAACGAGCGGCTGCGACAGATTCACCAGCTTGGACGGCATACCCTTGAAGTCCTTGTAAACGGACAGCTCGGTCGCGTGGGGATAGATGAAAATAGGGGCTTTGTCGGGAGCGTTCGCCCTGTAATGGTATGGGAAGTACCACAACTCTTGTTCATCGAAGAGATACGCCGAGTAGACCGGATAGCACTGGTGAAAGGATAGGGATAACAGCCGTGGGTCCGTGAGCTTATTGTAGATCTGGTCGCGCAACAGATTAACCACTTTTACAATTGAGGTGGCGAGGCCGAGAGCATCGATGTTGTATACCGTCTGGAGCTGTTCCATCAGGACCTTATTGTTCGGATCGGGCAGCAATACCTCGACGCTCAGTCTGCGCTGCTCCATCCACTGAAGCAACAAAGCCGCCTGCTTTCGGAAAAAGCTTTCCGAACGCATGATGAGCATCCTTACCGACGTTGCACTCTTAAGCCGCTCGAGCATCTGGTCGTCCGAGAAGGCCGCTTCCACATGGGGAACAGGAACGCCGCTGAAGAGGGTTGTGGTGAAATGATGCTGGAAAGTCCCTCCCGTCCATCTGCGAGCTTCGAGCGTTACACTCCCGTCCTCGTGTAACTCGATGAGGTTGTAGCCAGCCCGATCTATGCTGCAGCCTTCGAGCGAGTCGTTTCCTGTGATCGAGTCGGCGCCGATCACACAGGTGGAGCTGTTGTTCGAACTTGCAGAAGCATACCAAGCGCAGTTGAACGCGTGCTCGTGACCATGCAGAACCAGACTTACCTCTTTCACCGAGAAAGACTCGAGAACTGACCCTGCGTTCACAAGGGTCGTGACCTCCGCGAGCGACGCGAGCCGACCCTGGCGTGCCTCCTCGAGCGCCCGGACAGCCAAGAGGTGGTGGTGGACAAGCGCAATTTTGAGGTCGGATCCTGTCGAGCCGCTCATCGTCTTCGCCGCGGACAGCATGTCCTTCGGGAGCACATAGCCTCTAGCGAAGAAGTCTGCGTGCCGGCTCGAGTCGATGCCGACGATGCGAAGTGTCCGACGATAAGCCGCGTCAGCGAGAGGCCTTGTGGCGACTGAGTCGGGAACAGCCACGAGGCCCTGGAATACCTGATCGAAGTACTCCGAGGGGTCGCTGAGCTGACGAACCAACTTGTTCAGGATATTGTTTCCCTTTGTGAAGCGATCATGATTGCCAGGGACGACCAGGTAGGGGACTTGCAGAGCCTCGAAAGCGTTGTGCGCGTCATCGAAGAACTTGCGTTTCGGAGAGTCAGCCGTGTCACCCGTTACCACCAGAAAGTGGAGCGCTTCCGCGCGGAGATGTACGGCGACTGGCTGCCAAACCTGTTGCTGATTGGCAGACCCAAAATGAGGGTCGCTGATATGAGCAATCCGGATCGGCATGGGTCCGTGTCCCCGCGCCAAGCATAAGTGCAGGAGCAGAAGAATTCAATTCCTAAGTTGTCTATTTTTTGGGCGCGCCCCGGTCAGACTTTTGCTGACAATCGTCGTGCGCAAGACGATGAAGCCGACGTAGGGCAACAAATTATCGCTCCCAGTGTTTGGGTGTGCCGGGCTGGCTGCTGGCCGAGAATACTTCGCGCAACGTCCCGGCCGAGATGCGGTACATTCGCAGCAGAATTGCCGCTTCAGCCCAAAACCTCGTCATTTCGCCGTCCGATAAGCGCGACAAAGGCCTCAGAATCGCGCTACGGGGCGATTTGGGCGCTCCCTAGCCCGAAAAGGCATTCACCCTCAACCGCTTGATTTTAAGGCTGTTATATCGCAAATGTGGCCCAAGTCCGCAGCTTACTTCGTCCAAGCTGACCAGCGGCCCGCTACTTGCGTCAGTTGGGATGGGTCTCCATCCTGCGACCGCTTTTTTCACTGGATTTTCTTACTTTCGCCGTCCAGCAGCATGTCGCTGACCGCCTTCTTGATGTGCTCGCGCGGCGACGCCTGGTCGTCCTCGTCCGGCACGCCGTCGATGTGGACGTCCGGCTGCGGCATCTTGTAGACCGCCGCCTTCTCCAGGAACGAGCCCATGATCAGCTTCAACGTCGGGTTGTCGTACGGGTCTTGCGAGTGGCAGTTCGCAGGCTCTGCGACTCCACCGCCCATCGTCTTGGCGTCGAGCGGGCCGACGCCGCTTAGCCCCGCGAGTATCGTCTCGTAGGCGCGAGCGTTCGCCTGCCCCTGCAGCTTGCTCGCGACCATCAGCTGTGCGAGCAGGTCCATGCCACCCTTGCCGACGCCGTAGCAGTTCAGGATTTGCTCGATGGTACTTATCGAAGCTGTATGCAGAGCTTCCTGCAGCTTGGTGTACTCCGCGAACCGCTTCTTGTTCGCCGCCAGCGACAGCTTCTTGTCGAAGACCTTGTACTCGAAGTACTCGTCGACTTGCCGCGCCCACGCTTCGCAGCGCGCCAGCCAGCCGAGCAGAACTTCAGCCATTTCCTTTGCGGTATGCGTGACGTCGATGTGCTTGCGGACCGCCTCTCGCATCACCTTCATGCGCGGCGGTGGAGTTCCACTTCGGGGAGTTGTTCCCGCGAGTCGGATGCATCGTGACTAACCTGGAGATGCCGAGTCGGGCGGCGGTGCGCTTCTACAACAAGCGGGGAACCGCCGAGCAATGGATCAAGGAAGGCAAGCAGGCTGTAAAGATGACCTGCTTTTCTTGTCACCGTTTCCGCCCAAACCAAGTGCGACTAGCGCTGAGCTTGCTGGCTTACAACTTGGGCAATTTGTGGAGGCGGCTGGCGTTACCAAACCGAATCGAGAACTGGTCGCTCACGAGTTTACAGCAACGGCTGGTGAAGACGGGCGGACGGCTGGTGAAACATGCCCGCTACTACTGGCTCTTGGTGGCGGAGAGCCATCTGACGAGGCAGCTCTTTGGGAGTATGGTGCGGCGGATCGCGGTGCTGTCACTTACGGCGGGATCGCTGAGGCTGTGGGACCCGGAAATCGATCCAGGCCAACAACGGGGGTGGGGTGTCCATCAAAATCGGATCTGAAGGACGGGGCCAGCAGTCATGGACTCGCGTTGGCCACGCCTGGATCCTTCCCAGGCCTTGGGCCCGGCCAAACACAAGAAATATGCGCTGAAATCGCGGGAGGGGTGTATAGTGCGGGGCTGTTGTTAACTAAAACGGAAATTTCAGTTTACGGTTGGAACCGGGCCCAACCTGGGTTACGACAGTTGTTGCGCCGGCGAGGAGAAAGTTATGCCAGAGGGTAGATCTACCCTGGGACTGGGAGCGGCATTGGCAGTCTTTGCCATGATCATGTTTGTGACAGGCACCTGCGCGGCACAGCACGAGACGGTACTGCACAGCTTCAACGGCGCGGACGGTTTTCGTCCGCTCGCCGGACTGATCCTGGATGCCGCCGGCAATTTCTATGGCACGAGCGATGAAGGCGGCATTCATAGCTTCGGGGCCGTGTTCGAGATGTCGCCCAGACGAGAGCGGCGGCTGGACGGAGACGGTGCTGCACAGCTTCGGCAACGGCACGGACGGTTGGTATCCCGAAGGAGCCGGCCTGGTCCTCGATGCTGCCGGCAATCTCTACGGCACGACCTTCAATGGCGGCATTCATCAGTTCTCCGGGACGGTGTTCGAGTTGTCGCCCAGAGAGGGCGGCGGCTGGACGGAGACGGTGCTGCACAGCTTCGGCAACGGCACGGACGGGCATTAGCCCCTACGCCGGCCTGATCTTCGATGCCGCCGGCAATCTCTACGGCACAACCGTCGAAGGCGGCATTCATGGCGGCGGGACGGTGTTCGAGTTGTCGCCCAACGGGAGCGGAGGCTGGACGGAGACGGTCCTGCACAGCTTCGGCGACGGCACGGACGGAAGCGCCCCGTACGCTGGCCTGATCTTCGATGCCGCCGGCAATCTCTACGGCACGACCGACGGATGGCGGCATTCATGGCCTTGGGACCGTGTTCGAGTTGTCGCCCAAGGGGGGCGGCGGCTGGACGGAGACGGTGCTGCATAGCTTCGGCAACGGCACCGACGGGCAATCACCCCGCGCGCCGGCCTGATCTTCGATACCGCCGGCAATCTCTACGGCACGACCGACGACGGCGGCATTCATGGACTATGGCACAGTGTTCGAGTTGTCGCCCCGAGAGGGCGGAGGCTGGACGGAGACGGTGCTGCACAGCTTCGGCAACGGCACGGACGGGCAGAACCCCTACGCCGGCCTGATCTTCGATGCCGCCGGCAATCTCTACGGCACGACTGTCAGAGGCGGCATTCATGGACTAGGCACGGCGTTCGAGTTGTCGCCCCGAGAGGGCGGAGGGTGGACGGAGACGGTGCTGCACAGCTTTGGCAATGGCACGGATGGGCAGAACCCCTATGCCGCCCTGATCTTTGATGCCGCCGGCAATCTCTACGGCACGACGTACCAAGGCGGCATTCATGGCGGCGGGACGGCGTTCGAGATCACGCCATAGCCGCGCCTTCCAACTCGCTCTGCGCCGCTTCGTACCGCGCGCGCCGTCTTTGTCCGCGATCCGATGATCTGACACAGAGCACTATGAGCGGTCGGTCACACGAGGGACGCAAAACTCATTGGCCGACGACTTTGTCCTCCATCTATTAGCCGGAACCTGCATTGCCGTGGATGTGCCGACCGCCGCGTCACTGAATCTTCTTGCTTCCGCGTTCCGGCATCATCTCGCGCACCGCCTTCTTAATCTGCTCGCGCGGCGATGCCTGCTCGTCCTCGTCGGGACGCCGTCGATGTGCACGCCCGGCTGCGGCATCTTATAAACCGCCGCCTTCTCGAGGAACGAACCCATGATGAGCTTAAGCGTCTTGTTGCTGTATGGGTCGTCGCGGTCGGGTTGCTCGCCGACGCCACCACCCATCAGTTTTCCGTCGATTACCTTTGCGCCGCTCAAGTTGGCTAGCATCATCAGTGTCGCGTCGTCGCCGAGCCGCGGCTTCATCGCCGCGACCATCATCTGCGCAAGCAGCGAAACGTCATCCTTGCCGACGCCGTAGCAGCGCAGCACATGCTCGACTGCTTCGGCCTGCCACTGGTGTAGGCTGCGCTGCAGCGCTGTGTACTCGGCGAAGCGTTTCTTGTTGGCTGCCGCCGACAACTTCGGGTCAAGGACCTTGTAGCCGTAGTGCTCGTCGACTTGCTGGCTCCACATCTCGTAGCGCGCGACCCATGACAGCAGAGTCTCAGCGCAAGCCTTTGCAGTCTCCAGCACGTCGATATGCTTGCGCATCGCCTCTCGCATCACCTTCATGCGCGGCGAGCCGAACAGCAGGCTATCTTTCTTCATCTCGCCGAGGAAGGTCTGTGAGCGCAGCATGTCCCAGTCACCGAGGTAAGGCACTTTCTTCGTCTTGTCGCTCGCGGAGACCGGGCCAATCGCGGAATATATGTACCCTGCACGGTGCTTGCGCACCTGGGCGTTGATTCCTACCGCGAGCGCGGACGCCAGTTCAAATGCATTCTTGTACTTGAACCGACCGTCGCTGTTGCGCTCCAGGAATTGCTGCCATGCCTCGTCCCAGCGGATACAGAAGAAAATCTCCTCCGCCTCGGACCGGTACCGCCTCTTCGGAAAGCCTTTCATCTTGCGATCGACACCGCGGCGCAGCACCCGCAGCGGCTGATCGTATAGCCGCTTGCTCGCCGCTTTCGTTGGCTCTACTCGCTTGATCTTCTTCTCTAACTCTGGGTCCATGTTTGTTTTAACCTCCTGCCTTTTCCTTGCGCTCGTGCGCAAGTACTCCGTCGAGCATCTCCTGCCGTTTCCTGCACTCTGTCGCACGTCCTTTTGCTAGGTTGTAGTCAGATCGCAGGTTTTCGCTCACACATGATTGTTGCTACGGCAGCGCAGCAAGTCAACGCCATGTTCAATTCACAGCCCGCAAGCTGCACCGCACATGCGTAAAACCTAGCGAAAAGCACTTCCGCAGATAAAAACACACGTTGGCTAGCTAGTGGCTACTGTCTCAAATTCTCGCGCCCTATTTAGCCTCAAGTTCCTCCGTGGGAAAACGGCCGCTTGTGCCCGGTCGCAACGCTCGGCGATGTCGTCGATCGGCACTCGTCCCCCTCTCTGTCGGTAACTGAGCTAGTGGGGGTAACAGTTGCGGCGCTCGGTCGACGGACCGACCATGCCAACGCCAATGCTGAGGTGGCGAGCGGAGTTGTCTATTCTACGGTTGCCGTTTGTTTCTTTTGCATGAGGCTCAATACGAGGAGAGTATGGAATACTCCGTCGGCCAGAGGCTGATTGAACGCCTCAACTGAGACGAGTCCATGGGCTAGATCGTTCCTGAGATTCATTCCTCGCCTGTCGATATAGAAAACCGTCAGATATCTCCGTACGTTTTCCGTCAACACTTCCTGCACTCGTGGATCGCCGAGAGCGTCATTCATATTCTTAACGTCCGTAATACCCGGATGGCGAGGAACGCTCTTCTGTGGCGGTATGCCCATTAGAGCGAGCAGCGTACGTAACATTTCTTCTATCTGCGGTACAAGAACGTGTATGGCTTTCAAGTGATCTTTCGATATGTACGCCGACAGTCCATCTCTTAGGATTGAGCGGCGGCTTTCCAGAAAGAGCGGGGAGCGATATAAAACAGCAAGAATGTCATCAACGCTCGCTTGGAACTCGGTCATCACTTCCTTAATGACATACGATAAGAAGGGCTGATAGAAACCGATGGTCTGAGCAAGCTGCTGAAGCAGTCGACCCTCATCATCATCATCGCTGCCGACTTGTGCCACCGGGCGTCCAGTACGATCTACAACCGTAATCGGAATCATGCCGAGAAACGGCGCAACAGTCTTGAGTTCGGCCACCATCTTCATCGCCCTATTTACGCTTGGGATGAAGTAAGTGGCGACATTGTTCAGGGTCGCAGTAAGATCGCCCCTTACCAGGAGCCTGCTAACAAGATCGTCAAAGTCTTTCTTCGTTACATTGACCTCTGCAGAGTACTGCTTCATATCCGAGGCGATGTTTTCGCCCTTCTTAATCTGCATGAGTCGGAGTTCCTCGGCTTCGCCTTTCATGCCCTCCTGTTCGTATCTCTCGATGACAGGTTGCAGCCATGCCATCGCGAGCATGGGATTCGCCTTCTCCGCCAAAGCGACAAACGCATCACCATACACCTTCAAAACCCGCTGAACGTTGCTAGAGTCACCCTGCTTCTTGTAGTGCTGAACCAAGCGTTCGGCGGCCGCTTGTGCGCCATACGGATCGAACTCATTTGGGTCGCCCGCCGTAGTCACCCTCATCAGCATGGCTTCAAGGTCATTGATAATCTTTGCCTCCTGCGATACCGATATGAGTTTTCGGTCCCCGTAGAGATTGTCGAATAAGAAAATCCAGATCCCAACCAGCTTAGGTTGCAGGGTTTCCTGATAGAGAGCGAACATCGCATCGACGACCCTCTGGATTCGACCCGAGTCTCCGATACACCGAGCGAGATGAAGTGCACGTGCGAGCCAGTGAACGGGCTCAATCTCCATTTTGTAGAGATGAAGGTCAGCGGCCTCAACGTAACCATCTATCGCTAATAAGGCACACTTGTAGTTTGGCTTCCTGTCTGCGATAACCTTTGCCAAATCCCATGCCGCATCAGCGTATCGTGCCTTCATCATCGGGTTCTTGGCGACCATGGCTCGTTCCTCCCAATACACGATTGTTCCAGCGTCGAGCTGCGAGATGTCAGGAACGCGAACCGTAGTCTCTCCCTGAGTAAATTCCATCATTGGTGCGAAGTAAGTACCCCAAATGCTTACCCCTTCGCGAATCTCTCGGAAATAAAAAGCTGAGTTTTCTGCCAAGAAGCCCTTCCAGTCTTCATCGCTGAGATCGCCGTGAGCCGCTCGCTCATTTGACAATGCCTCGGCTATCTCAATTTCACTGTGGGGTTCGGTTTTTGCGTCGAAGCGATCTACGACTTGTTTCGCCCAAGATGGAATCTCCATCTAAGTTTCTCCGGCAACTGTAATGTGATGGCTCTTGACTCCGGTACTGGCTTTCGGTAGGACCAACGCACGGAGCATGAGCTTGAGATGGTTGGCACTTGCCCCGATTATAGGATTCAAGCATCAAGATCGGCAGTAACAATGAGTTTGCAGTCGGTGCATTTCCCGGTGCTGGCTTTTCGAGAAGGGATCAGCGCCCGCCGCGCGAATATGAACTTGTTACAGTCTGCTCTCCCTATGGGGGATGAAACCACGTCGGTTCGTCGGTAACGTGCAACTTGAGTGCAGAATCGGCCTAATCCTGCGAGGTTCTTGCCGGTTTGTTGCGGGGAAAGGCAATGAAATCAACGGGACTTGATATTGACTCTTGGGCTCTCGGACCCAACGGTATAGGTCTTACTGCGTCCGTGATCGAGAATGTTTTCGAGATACACCCGAAGCTGCTGAGACTCCCCTTCGCTCTTCCAATTCACGGCGATAGGGTCGAGATCGACCAACGTATGCTCGCCACCGGGTCCGCTCACGGCGATGTCGGTGACCTTGGTTGTGTTTTGTTGTTTCACATATTGCAACACACCAAATACGCAGAGCCCGCCGCAGAGCAGGTACACAAGGATCGCGGTTACGAACTGCTGATTCAGGACTTTCTTTAATAAGACGAAGTCCTGTTCGGAAATGATGCGCCTCAGGCCGTCGTCTCGGCGCAGAAGTCGATCGACGGAACCGGCGGTGAGGCGCTGATCGGGCACTCTTTCGGGCGCGGCGAGGCGAAGTTTCTGCACGATTGCGCTGACAATAGCGTTGGGCTTTCCGAAGTGCTGGAGAATCTGGTAGGCGATAAATCCCACGACCCCAAGCAATGCGGGAAGACCAGCAAGAAATCCGGTTACGTTCATGCTGCGCCTCAACGAGAGCGACGTACTTCTTCGATTGGGAGTATTTGCCGGGTCTTACATCCTCGCTTTGGCCCAACTCGGATGCGAGGCCGCGGCTATTCCTTTGCAACAACTGCCAGCACAGCCGCCTGTTTCCTGTGGGACACGTCCGACCGTGTTCCTGAACTCAGGGAAAGTGCCGAGACCACCTGGAACCTTCAGTGCTCCGCTGCCGCATTTCCCGGGCTCTTTCAGCGACCCGCTTTGTTCCCTTCTCTTAACTGCCGTACTACACCAGTCAGGTTCGGCATGCTTCCTCTCGGGCAGGCATTGTAGCAGCCGCTTGGCGGTGCAGCCTTCTCTAGCTCTGATTTCTCACTTAAACCAACGGCTTTCACAAAATGCCCAGGGAGGGGCAGGCCATGAGGCTCCGCCGCAATGAATTCTGTCCAATCCACCGGTCGCGTTATTGCTGTGGTCGAAAAACCACCTGCCACCAACGCAGAGCAACAATAAAGATGGGTGTGCAACGCATCGAAGACCCGCACCACCCAAGGGGATACCGGGAGCATTACTAACCAATACAAGCCTCCAGGATGGCTCACGCTGGGGGCGAAGCAAGCTCCCAGCGCATACCCGGAAGGCACGGCCTGCGACAGCCGCTTCTTTACCTGATCGGACAGTTTGCCCGGATCGCCCGCCGTCCACACCATGACCTCGTGAGCTCCCGGCAGCTGTGCCGCAGCCTGGTTATTCAGCGCATCGTTTAGAGCCATGTCGCACGCCATGTGCCGCAACCGAGGTTCGGGTTTGCGCGCTGGAACTTGGAGTCCAACCGAACGCACGTAATGCTCGATGGCGCTTTGCAACGCTGCTTCCGCCTGCGGTTCCGAATACTCCGACAGCCGCCGTGCGAAGTCCTCGGTAACATAAATGTTTCCGCCGCGGCGCAGGATGCCGACGCCCACCACGTTGTAATCGGGATCGAGAAGGTTGCGGCGATGCAGGGGCGAATCCATTAGCGCCTGATGAGCCGCCGGGACGTTCTGATCGAGATCGACGTTCTCGCCCTCGCGGTCCGAGGGCAGCCTGCGTCGGCAAAGCGCTGTGGCATCGCAGCCTCGCCGTCGAACTGATGCGACAGCGCCGAATGCTGCACCATCAGCTCTGTATGTTTTCGCGCCGGCCCGGTCAGACGAGTATCGACCGTCAATAGGGCAAGCCCCTGGGCAACGCGAGCCTGGTTGATCAAGTCGACAAGCTGCGCCTCGCCGGTGGGGTCAAAATTGCTGGATGGGGAGTTAGTAGGCTCTGACGTTGCCGGCGGGCGGTGGACGACGTGCGAGGTCGGGTTTTGGGCGACGAGGGCCGGCAGCAGCAGGCATGGAAGCACTAGTAATGATGCGGTTGGGTGGCAGGCCTTCCGAAGCTTGGAACGGGGCATCGTTATGTCCTGATGAGATGGTCGCGCGCCGAAGTACGTAGTTCCGAATGCAGCTTTCATGTCCTTCAACCTTTGTATGTTCGCACCCACGATTTCGTCCGGCTGTGCTAGTCGAGCTTATTCGATGGGCCAACCACTCTCAAATCTGCGTTCCGCAGTACATTCTCTGCAATCAGGGAGATTGCCCGATCGTCAGGTCCGAAAACCAAGTCCTGGGGCCTTTGGCGCAAACAAAAAAAGGAGCAAGAAGAGATGTCCCCTAGCTCGGCGCCTGGCCGCCGATTTGCAAAAGTAGGCCCGCAAATGGGGCAATTTTGGGCTGTGCTGCGGCGGATAGCAGACCGTCGGGAGGGCTCCCGAAGAAAATCGTTTCACGATATCGGCAACAGCCGAGCCGAGTGTATTATGGTGCCGTTTCCGAGAACAAAAAAGCAAATTCCGGTCTAGAGGGTTTTCTTGAGAGCTAATAGTGTTGAAGGTAATGGAATGATTGTTTGGATGAGGGCGGCAGCGATCTTCGCCGTCGCCTTTGTTGCGAGTGGCGCCTGGGCGGCGGCCCATCAGGTGCTTCACAGCTTCGCACCCAGCGGCTCAGACGGAGTAGCATCTCTTGCTGGGCTGACGGTTGATCGCGCGGGAAACTATTACGGCACGAGTTCTTCTGGCGGCGCCTACAACGCGGGCGCAGTCTTCGAGTTGTCGCCGAATGAGAGCGGGGGCTGGACGGAGAAGGTGCTGTACAGCTTCCAACCCAATGGCCGCGATGGCACTTCTCTCGAAGGCGGTTTGGTAATTGACGCCTCGGGCAATCTGTACGGTACCACGCTTCAGGGCGGCAGTCACAGCTATGGTGGAACGGCATTCGAACTCTCGCCCCAGCAAGATGGAAGCTGGGCCGAGACCGTTCTGCACAGCTTCGGTGGCGGCACAGATGGATTCGGACCGAATTCCGGCTTGGTATCGGATGCCCACGGCAACCTCTATGGCACGACGATCAATGGTGGGATTCATGGGTCTGGCACGGCGTTCGAGTTGTCACTCAGACAGGGCGGCGGCTGGACGGAAACTGTCCTGCATAGTTTCAACGAAGTCGACGGCGCTGACGGAGCGAATCCTTATTCCAGTTTGGTCTCGGATTCCGCCGGCAATCTTTATGGTACAACCAATTATGGCGGCATTCATTACGACGGCACAGTCTTTGAGTTATCGCCAAGACAAGGCGGGGGCTGGACAGAGACCGTCCTGCACAGCTTCAACTTCAACGGTATCGATGGTTTTTCGCCACAAGCTGGGCTGATCCTCGATGCTGCCGGCAATCTCTATGGCACGACCCAGTATGGCGGCATCCATTCCTGTGTCGGCGGCCAAGGTTGCGGAACCATATTTGAACTATCGCCTAGACAGGGCGGGGGCTACACCGAGATAGTGCTGCACAGCTTCGGCAATGGAACGGACGGCCAATTCCCGTATGCTGCTCTCATTTTGGATGTCAATAGCAACCTGTATGGCACGACCGCCAACGGTGGGATTCACGGCTATGGGACGGCATTCAAGTTGTCGCCCCGACAAGGAGGCGGATGGACGGAGACCGTCCTTCGTAGCTTCGACGTCACCGGCCCATACGGCGCCGGTCCCTATGGAGCGCTTGTCCTGGATGCTTCCGGGAACCTTTACAGCACAACCAGCTTGGGCGGTGATCACGCTGTAGGAACCATTTTCGAACTGTCGCCGCAGCAGGACGGAAACTGGACAATCGCGGCACTATACAGCTTCGACTTCAATGGCGCCGATGGCGCGAATCCGAACTACGGCGCCTTGGTTGCCGATTCGGCCGGTAATCTGTACGGTACGACTTCCGCTGGTGGTGCCTACGACGGCGGCACAGTATTTGAGCTGATGCCGAACGGTGATGGAACGTGGACGGAAAAAATCCTTCACAACTTCGGCTTTGCTACCGACGGAGCTGCTCCGTTTTCCACTTTGATCTTCGATAGCGCCGGTAACCTCTACGGCACCACCGCTGCAGGCGGGATTCACAGTGGAGGAACGGCGTTTGAATTGTCGCCCAGCCAAGGCGGTGGTTGGACCGCAACGATCCTCCACAGTTTCGGCAGAGGAACGGACGGGGCAACTCCCGAGGGCGGCCTCGTGTTTGATGCACACGGCAATCTCTACGGCACGACCTTCGACGGCGGTATCCATGACGGCACCTGCCTGGGTGGCTTTGGCGGCTGCGGCACAGTTTTCGAACTGTCGCCCCGACAGGGCGGGGGTTGGACAGAGACTGTGGTACACAGCTTCAACTTTAATGTAATGAACCAGGACGGCACCTTTCCGAGAAGCGCCCTGGTGATAGATGCCGCCGGCAATCTCTATGGCACGACGTTTATTGGCGGTATTTATAGCACCGGTGGAACGGCGTTCGAGGTTTCGCCCAACGGCAGCGGAGGCTGGGCAGAAAAGCTCTTGCATAGCTTTGGCAATTTTGAAATTGAGGATGGCAGTATGCCCCTCGCTGGGCTGGTTTTCGATAATGCGGGTAATCTCTATGGTACAACGCTCGACGGCGGTATCCATAACGCCGGGACTGCGTTCGAGTTATTTCCCAACGGCACCGGAGGCTGGGACGAACGAGTGCTGCATAGCTTTGGCAACGGAGCGGATGGCACCTTTCCCGAAGCTGGTCTTGTCTTCGACGGAGCGGGTAATCTCTACGGTGCGACCTACAACGGTGGCGTAAACAACACCGGTGCGGTCTTCAAGATGACACCCATGCAAGGCGGCGGTTGGAGCGAGACCATTCTGCATAACTTCGGGCCGCTGTTTGGGGAAGATGGCAATTCTCCATTAGGCAGCCTGATCCTGGACAATGTGGGCAACCTCTACGGCACGACAAACGCCGGAGGCGGCCCTTACAACGCGGGAACGGTATCTGAGGTCGGCCCCTAATCTCTACGCTACAGTCGTTTAGGGGTGTTGTTGTATCGGGTAGAGCGGGCCTCGAATGCTACTCAACCCTACGCCGAACTGATTGCGGATGGTGCGGGAAACCCTTACAGCACCGAGAGGTGGCGCGTATTTATTGGATTATATTCGGATCAAAGACAGAATTATCGGAGGAGCTATGCCAGGCAAGAGATTCGTACTCCGATTGAAAGCGGCCTTGACCATACTTTCGCTGATCATATTAGTGAACAGCACTTGGGCGACTGACCAGGAAAAGGTACTTCACAGCTTCGACCCCGGGTTGGGTGCTGACTATCCCTTGTCGGCCCTGATTATGGGGGGGGGGGAGGAAGAGACGGAATGATGAGGGAAACGAGGTTCTTCCGGCGGAGAAGGACGGTAATAAAATCGGGTAGCCTATGCCGTTGAGCGACATGCAACTCGTTGGTCTTATTCAGCTTGTGATTGAGCAAGAGAGGCATCTATTGCTGGTTCGGGCGCATTTGATTGCACTGGAGCAAGTCACCATCGAACTCGCCGGACAGATATGCAGGATAAGCTCGCTCAATATACGCGGGAAATACTGGCATCGCTTAAATTCGACGCTACCCGCGAAACAGTTAAAGCACTTGAGCAGTTGATTGCTCAACTGCTCCCCTCTTCAGGCGAGAAAGACTAGGGCCTTTGCGTGCTGGTGTCTTATACTCCCGCCGGGGTGCCCTAAATACCAGGGAATTTCGCACTATTTGGGTTCGGTACCAGACGGACAGCCCGAAACATAGCGCATAGACTGTGGGTTAGACGAAGTCAAGCACACCCGCCCAGATGTTTTCGGCCAGAGACTCTCCACGGATCACCTTTTGTACCTCTACTCTGGTCTGGAGATCCATCCTCAAATCCCCTTTTCACGAACCTCGGCGTACGAAAGGTCGCCGTTTCGTGCCGTAGCCCGCTGGGCCCCCCACGGGTTGGAGCGCTACCGAATGCCCGGAGAGAGCCGCCAGGTTAGATACCGGGCCCATGATGCGCGACCGTGTGCAATGTTGCACAGACACGGTGACGACGGGGAATCTATATTGGCTTATCCCTTGGAGTTCCTCGATGCCACGCCGGAACATCGCGTAGCCCTCGGAACACGGGCCTTCGTTCGCCGGTATGAGCCAGAGGAGTGAAGGCGTAATCCTAGCTCATGGAAAAAGCTAAACTTCTTCTACCACATTTGATTACCGACGGCTATCTGAAACGCTGCTCGGCGTGCAATCAGCCGTTCTTTGCTTCTGAAAAACCCTCTGTCGACGCAGCGTTCACAAAGCACGTTCTCGTGCATCGGCATGAGGGGCAGATCAGGAGAGGTCTAGGTTCTGTTGGCATCGCCACTTGGCGCATCAGACGGCCCGGCTGCAGCCAGAGTTACGCAACGCGCTATTTACAGCGATCCCGCAAGGCCTTTTCCCATTGGTACCGCGAGCGGTTGTCCTTTCCTGGCTGGTCGTCTCAGAAAGCTGACCTGATGCCGGACTGCTGGCCGTAGCGAGAGCTGGGCTGTTTCTAGAACTGGAAAGGCGACTCGGATGGGAACGAAGGAAACTATTCGCCTGAACGGGCACACGGTTTATTACATGACTGGCGATTACATTCTGGAAGTGTCCGGTGTTTGTGGTGCCAATGCGCGTCGCCGCAACTTATCGGGCAGGCGGTTCCCTTGCGATGGGGTGGAAAGCGAAGACCGTGGGCTGTTGAAGTCCGCTTGATTCGGTAGTGTCTAAAGTTGCGCTGATGGAAAACAAGTGTTCAACATTGACCAGACTTTCTCCTTCGGTCAGGCCAACAATGCCCGAATGCAATCCAGCAATTTGATGGAAGCCGAAGCCCTGAAGGAACCCTGCCCTACATGCGGCGCAATCCCTGGTAAGAGGTGCGAGCTTTCCGTAGGAGGTCCTCGCAAACAATCTCACTTGGATCGGCGACTGATCGCCGTAGATAAGATGATCCTAAACGGGAAGAAGCCCTAAATTGGCGAGTGTGCAAGATTGAACAGACTGCGTGTTGGCCTTGAGGCATCCTCCAAAGTTATGGAAAAAGGCCAAGCTTGAAATCCCTAACCTGCCCGGTTTGCGGAAGCGCCAATCTCCGGTCGTCGAATCGCCAGAGCGACACCCTTCCACAGGATGATGCCAAAGACATCGTTTCAGGAGTTCTAGGTCACCGACGCCAGAACGGTCACGTTTCTCTAGCGGCGGCCTTGCATCTAGATTGACACGCGCCTTAAGAAAGAAGTCTCTCACACTCCAAGCGTGATCTGCAATACCGGCTTCCATTGCTGGTGTCACGCGAAGTTCGGCAACGCAACTTTGTGATGCTACCCAAAACCCCTCGTTGCTGGATGAACACAGGCCCTAGGAATGCGTTTCGCATCATCGGTGGGCCTGGTATACTCCGAAACCAACGGAAGGCTTGAGAGGAGCTAACGGGGCTCAGCCCTCTCCGGCCAGACTGGGCGCTACCTGCAGGACTTCACCGTTTGAGAAATTGGGCGGGATCTTCGGGACGGCCTTGGGGAACGCGCTGGTACTCTTCTTCGTCGCGTGTCGGCGCATCGTCGAACCTGAATGCTCGCGCCATGGAGCAAGGAATACTCCGCGTCGGAAAGGTTGGCAATCCCCCGTTGGTATCATGCTTCCTCGGTCACCAGGCAGTGCCAATTTCCATTTTCGCGGTAGAAACGAGATTGACCGTAGATCGTCTGTCGCTTGGGATTTCGACATCTTAGCCAATGGTTCTCAGATGTCTCAGCAGGGTCATTCCGTGAGAGCCAGGAGGGGCTGTAGATGAGGGCGGCCCCCTTACTTTTCGACCCGTAGTCGAATCTTCACGCAAAATTAAAGCTGGCTTCAAGTTTCTCGGATAGGCTGCCGATGGCTTCTGCGGGCCACTAAAGCGCATAATCTCCCGTCCTCGGCTTATGTTCAGGGAGCCGCCTGGCAGGGAGCATTTAGAAGCAGTCAATTCCTATATCTGAGGATTCCGAATGCCCGCTCGAAAGCTTCTGTCGTTAGGTCTGGTCATAATCTTAAGCCTCTGCACATCCGCGCAATCGGGCTCGAGTTTCCGTGCCCGATTGGACGGCGGGAGCAAGGGAGTTCCGCTTCATCTAGAGGGGAAGCTGTACATCTCACCTCACCGGATCGAATTTGAGGCATTTCCGCAGGTAGAGAACATTAGGTGGTCCTGCGACCAGATCAAACGAGTGGGGCAACGGCGCGAAATAGTCACTATCGACTCGGCGAGTGGGACGTATCGGTTCAACGTGAACTCGCCGGAGGAGGCGGAACGTTTTGCGGACACCGCGAATCTTGCTTGCCAGGGAACTTCCGGAGGGCGCAGTACTTCTAGTACGAACGCGAACGGCGTGCCTCCGTGAGGCCCCGAATGTTGATCCCCGGGGATGATCTTTGAAATCTCTCCCAACCGATCTCGTCGCTGAGAATCGAAGATTTTCAATCCTACCGCCCGAGACGGTTTGTCGCCAAGCATCTCAGCGCGCCTGCTCGCCATCGCTAGAGAAGTCGTACACGTATGCCGACAACCCATCGCCGCGCCTTATGTAGAGTGCATATTCTCCTTTAGAAAGTCCGGCGATAGGCGTAACCCTGTAAATCCCCTCTGCCTCCTTCAGATCGCACGAGTTGAACTTGATGCGTGATCGAGATTCCAGAACTCGCCCGCCAGTCACCCGTGGCGCTAATCTCAAACTGTCTACGGCTTGCCTTTTCTTCGAGGCGAATCAGAACCAAGTCTCCCGCATCGACTCCTGCGTCGGCCTGTTGCTTAAGGGGCATGAAGTAGAAGACCGGCTGCCCCTCAACGACAGTCTGGGAGTGTTCTCCCGGCAGTTGTACGTTTCCATGCCTCGCCTTGATACCGACGGTCACCCAGCTAACAAATAGGCTGCCAGTCCGATCAAAAGTAACGACCTGTCCGAGGATCTTTGCGTTACCGTTCGCGGCTGCTATGTACATGCCTGCCTCAGTTGGAAGGCTGCGTTGCGATGGGGAGTGCGTTGGAGCTGAAGTGCCCGCGGGGGCTTTCGCAGATAGAGGCGCCGGTCCCACCATCGCCTCTATGACGGGGTTGGGCACCTGG
>CAWEWW010000017.1:0-243786 GCA_963812855.1 uncultured Acidobacteriaceae bacterium | reverse complement strand
GGTGACAACTCCAGTCCCATTGTCCGACGCAGGTCTTCCGCCAACGCTTCTTTTTCAGCGATGGCATCCGCCTTGCTGCCTGAGATGAGAACCACAAAGTCGTCGGCATAGCGCACTGGCAAGAAGACTAGACGACCTGCCGCCCTGTCTCGATTGCGTGCGCCGATGTGCCGCCGCCACGCCGCTCGCAAGTACGGCGTGATTGAATCTTCGTACGGTGGTCCACCCACCTCGCATATCTGGCTTCGATGTCGCTGAGTGCGATGTTGGCCAGTAGCGGAGAGATGATACCGCCTTGGGGCGTACCGGTTTCCGTGCGGAGGAACTGTTCCTCAGACAGAACCCCGGCTTTCAGAAACTGCCCGATCAGTCTCGTCACCTTGCGGTCAGCGACGCGCTCGCGTAGCTTTATCCATGAGGTGATGATGGCCGATGTTGTCGAAGCAGCCCTTAATGTCCCCTTCGATGATCCAGTCGTATGGCAGTCGGTGTCGCCGTCCATCCGCCGCGCATGCGCGGGGAAGGATAGCTCGCCGGATATACTCCAAGGCTCCATGACTGCCTCGGCCGGGTCGAAACCCGTAAGAGACATGCCAGAACTGGGCCTCGAAGATAGGCTCCAAGAGGTTCTTGATCGCGCCTTGTAGAACGCGATCTTTGACTGTGGGAATGCCCAGGGGTCGGTACTTCCCCGGTTTTCCGCGCTTAGGAATCAGCTTGCGTCGGGACGGACTTGGTCGATATGCGCCCGAGCGCAGTTCGGCACGTAGCCCTTCCAGAAAACGCTGTTCGCCAATCTTGGCTCGGATGCGTCCCACCGTCATCCCGTCGACACCGGCTGAACGTTTGCCTTTGTTCGAGGCAACGCGCAGCCAAGCATGGCGAAGGTTGCGGAGATCGGTAACCCAATTCCACAAGTCCCGCCAACCGTCGTCAGGGTTTGCCTTGCTCCACTGATAGAGTTTGCGTTGAATGCCGAGTACCCAAGCCTCATCAGCCTGATGATCCGTGTCCACAGATCGCTTCTCCGTCGTGCAAAACTCATCTTCTTCCTGCTCCCCTTCGCCATGTACGCGGCTTTCCCGCGCCCCGACTACTACGGAAGCTCCGCCCTCGATGCCATCCTTCTCCGGTCGTCGCGGCTAGCTCAGCTCACACTGAGCAGATGCGATCGAGTTCCCGTGTTCCGATTCTCAACCTATGTGCCGTTAGGCGGTGTGCTGTACCCCTGGCGATGTGGAAAACGAGCAATGAGAGCTGGCTCGTTTCGAGTGCGTTTAATCGCACCCAGTGGCAAAGAGTGACTGAGCTTTGCTACCTCGAATCGCTGTCTTCCTCCGATGCCATCACATCCACGGAGGCGTTGTAGGATAAATACAGAGGCGTCTTGCGCACACTTCGTTGACTCGCCATGGACACTGCGGTAGCCCGGCTTGCAGTTGATGGACCGCACCCGGTACAGTTAAGGCCGATCTGCTGATGGCACCCCACCGGCGACACCCGGTCGAGCTTTTCGGCCCCCTTTCATCCCACGCTCTCTGGGGATGAGGCGGCATTACAACCGCCGGTCGAAAACCAGCAAGCGTTCGAGATAGTAGTTACTTCATCCTCCTACCTCCTTGCGCCATCACGGCGCACCATCGCCATCCCACCACAACACTTTAATCAGATCGCCGCGCCGGCCGCGGAAGACAAACACGTGCCCTGAGAACGGAGTCTGCTCTAGCTTCGTCTGCACCAATGCACTCAGCCCATCGAAGCCACGCCGCATGTCGGTCACGCCGGCCGCAATCCATATCTGCGTCTTCGGAGGCAGGGTCATCATCCTCAGCGATCACCCAAAACCGGCCAATGGTAATCACCTGAAAACCGGCCAACGAGAATAGCGTCCGGGACGTTGACGCCCGCAGAGGCCTGTAGCCTCCGAGGGCATGGCCAACGTCTTGAACGAAGAGAAGAAACAGCAAGTTATAGCTCTGGGACGGCTGGGCTGGCCGCTGCGGAAGATCCAGCAGGCTACGCTCATCCGTCGTGAAACCGCCAGTCAGTACCTGAAAGCAGCCGGGATTGGGGTGCGTCCGCCGGGAGGCTGGGGGCGGCGGGCGGCAAAACCGGCCAACGAGGTGATCACCGACTTTGGCGCGGGAAAACCGGCCATTCCGGCGACCACCACCCCCAACTGCAACCCCAACACCAACCCCGAAAACCTTTCCACGAAGGGAAAAGCAAAACCAACTTCAAAACCGGCCAATGAGGTGATTACCGACTCTGAGGTGATCACCAACTCCAACCCATCCCAACCAGAGGACGTGGGTGCTCTTGCCTCAGCGCCAGTGGCGTCTCCACAGCGCAGTCCCAGCGCCAGCGCCTGCGAGCCTTACCGCGAGGCCATTGAGTTAGGACTCAGCCGGGGCCGCAATGCCGTGGCGATCTACCAGGACCTGGTGGATGAGTACAGCTTCGCCAGTAGCTACCAGAGCGTGCAGCGCTTCGTGCGCAAGTTGCGTGGCGCGCAAGCGCCCGAAGCCCGCGCGGTGATCGTCACCGCTCCCGGCCAGGAAGCGCAAGTCGATTACGGTACCGGCCCGATGGTGCGCGATCCCGAAACCCACAAGTATCGGCGCACCCGGCTGTTCGTGATGACGCTGGGCTGCAGCCGGAAAGCCGTTCGACTGCTGACCTTCCGCTCCAGCACCCGCATCTGGGCCGAACTGCATGAACGAGCCTTCCGTCGATTAGGCGGGGCTACTCGCATCGTGGTGCTCGACAATCTGCGCGAGGGCGTGCTCGTCCCCGACATTTACGATCCCGCGCTCAATCCGCTCTATCGCGATGTCCTTGCCCACTACGGCGCGGTCGCCATGCCATGTCGCATTCAAGATCCAGATCGCAAGGGCAAAGTCGAGGCCGGTGTCGGCCACGCGCAGAAAACGCCGTTGAAAGGTCTGCGCTTCGAGAGTCTGGAAGAAGCCCAAGCCTACCTCGATCGCTGGGAAGAACGCTGGGCTGACACGCGCATCCACGGCACCACCAAACGCCAAGTCGTGGCCATGTTCACCGAAGAGAAGCCGTTCCTGCTGCCGCTGCCCGTCGAACCCTTCCGCTATTACCAGTACGGCGAACGCATCGTGCATCTGGACGGCTGCGTCGAAGTCGAAGCCGCTTACTATGGCGCCCCGCCGGGCTGGATCGGGCGCATGCTGCGAGTGCAATGGGATGAGCTGTTTGTCCGGCTGCTCGATCCCAAAACCGGCCAACTGCTGCGCGAACATGTGCGCCAGAAACGCGGCTGGTATCGCATCAAGCCCGAGGACCACTCCAAACGCACCCCGCTGCGCACTTCGCAACTGCTGTGGCGCGCCGGTCGCGCCGGCGCGCACATCGGCACGCTCTGCGAGGCCATTCATCGCCAGCAGGGAGAGGTCGGCGTGCGCCGCATCCTCGGCGTCCTCTCCCTAGCCAAGAAGTACGGCGCGGCTGCGGTCGATGAAGCCTGCGCCGCCGCACTCGATATGGGAGTGCAGGAATACCGCTTCGTGCGCCGCTATCTGGAACGCTGTCCGCAAGCCCCGCTCAGTTTGCAGCAAGTCGATCCCCTGATCCGCGAGCTAGTGCAGTACCGCGACTTCATCAACTACAGAACCAAGGAGATAGAAGAATGAATCTGATCGAACTCGATCGTGCCCTCAAACAACTTCGCCTGGGCGGCATGGCCGCCGTGCTGGAGATCCGTCTGCGCCAGGCGCAAAGCGAACCGCTCGCCCCTATCGACCTGCTGTCGTGCCTGGTCTCTGACGAACTCGCCTTGCGCGGCGAACGCCTGCTGGAGCGACGGAAAAAACAGGCTCAGTTCCGCGACTCGCACAAGACTCTCGACAACTTCGACTTCAACTTCAATAAGAAGATGAATCGCAGCCTGGTCTTCGATCTGGCCACCGGTGCTTTCATCGCTCGCCACGAAGACGCCTTGTTCTTAGGTCCGCCGGGCACCGGCAAGAGTCACTTAGCCCAGGCCATCGGCCACGCCGCGATTCAACAGGGTTACCGGGTGCTCTACCGCGAGACCCATACCTTGCTCGATGAACTGGCCGAAGCCACTCTCGACGGCACGCGCAAAGAACACATGGAGTTCCTGGTGACTGTGCCCCTGCTCATCCTCGACGATCTGGGCATGCGCAAGCTGCCTCTCACCGCCGCCGAAGAACTGCTGGAGATCATCATGCGCCGTTACGAGCGCAACAGCACCATGCTCACCTCCAACCGTCCGGTGGAAGACTGGGGCAAACTGCTGGGCGACGCAGCCGCCGTCAGCGCCATGCTCGACCGCCTGCTGCACCACGGACACCTGCTCAAGTGCGGTCCGCGAAGCTGGCGCACCAAAACCGACTTGCCACCACAGGAGGCGGCAGGGTAAAACAAACTGGTCCCGGACCGGCTACTTCCGTTGGCCGGTTTTGAAGTGATAATCGTTGGCCGCTTTTCAAGTGATCACTGAGGTCATCATCGCCCGAGCGACTCCAGCACTACACGCAACAGCGCGGCATCGGCGCCTCTCTCTATCCGCAGGTGTATCTTGGGAAACTCGATGTAGATGTTGCCTGGGATGGGAGCGGATACTACGGAAGTAGTCGGAGACAACGCCGCCTCCGGTTCCAGCACCGGAGGCGCGGCACTTTCGCTAATCCTCACCGGCAGCAGACGGATGCTGTCGTTCTTCTTCTCCCCCAACCGGCCCTGACGATAGAGGTTGCGCCAGTAATGCACCATGTTGGCGTTAACTCCGTTTTGCCGCGCCACCGCCGCCACCGATGCGCCAGGCAGCGTCGCCTGCTCCACGATCTTGCGCTTCTCCGCGATGCTGCGCCGCTGCCGCTTCAGCCCGTCTACTTTTGCGATTCCTGATCCGTCCACCATCACCTCGCACCCTGTAGTGTTCAGGTGATGATCTCGCGGCGTTAGCCGTCAGTACAGGCGGCCAAGACCGGACGCTTACGGAGTAACATCGGTTACCTCTTTTGCGGAACCGCCTTCAAACAAGGGACCTATCGCCGTCTTTATCTTGGGGCTGCTCCTTTCACTCGGTGGCTGCGCGCAAGGACTGCGAGGTACGTGGGGAGTCTTCTTTGGACTCTTCGTGGCCGCCGCTGGTGTGTGGTGGTTTCTGAAACGTAGACCTACATATCACGTGCTACTGCACAGCGCATCGGGAGAAGCTAAGCCGTTGAATAGCCATGACGCTGACTATATCGTGAAAGTCGTTCAGGCGTTGAATAACGCCATCATATATCGCGGCTAGACGTGGGCCCGGGTGAACGAACACGCGACGCCGAGAGGCCATTTAAAAGTGTAGTTGGCTGAGCGTCAATGCGCAAGAGCGGCACGTGTTGAGCACTTAGCCAATTTTCGGCCTACCGTCGCGACTGATCCGCGGCCGTTCCAAGGTGCACCTGCCAAGCTAAATTCGAAGGGCTATCCTTCGGCCTTTGCCGACCTGGCACTTCGCAAACTTGCACGGGTCTTACGAGTTTCCCTGGCGCTTTTCCCTCGTCAAAACTCCATGCGAACGAGTCCGCAGTGGTCAGCCTCTTTACTGCTGGGTTCACCGGAATGCGCCGCTCGGGTGCGGCCGTGGCATCAGAAATCGCTACGCCGCCAACACAAATCTACGAGATGACATCGTACGGCCTCATCATCTCGTTGTCCTCATGTTCAAGCATATGGCAATGCCACACATACCGAAAAGCCTTGCCGGTGGCTACCTTCGCCGTAGCAGGCAGTTCAAACTTGGCAATCACCCGCGTGACTGTATCCGGATAAGTCTTAACAGTGTCCTTCCATGCCAAACGCTCATTAGCTTCTGGCTCCCTCGGAGCACCCCAGTAAGTCAGTTCACTACTTTGGCGATACTTATTCACGTCAAAAAACTGTCGGTTCAACACTTGGAATCGGACTAAGTGAATATGTATTGGGTGGACATCCTCCGTCGTGTTCACAAAAGACCAAATCTCGGTCGATCCGGCTCTTGGATTTTCGGTGACTGGGTCGCTCCAATACTTATCTCCCAAAAGGCCGATAAACGTGGAACCATCAGACGGACGAGCCATCTCCGTGATCGAAAGAACGCGCTCGCGGATGGCCTCCGCCTGCGTCAGCGGTGAAATAGGAACGAGCGTGTTAGGAAGTTCGGAAGTGTCTGTCCCAGATAATGGCTTCTTAACTTTGAAGAGCATAACGTCACGAGCGACAAGTTGGCCGCCCCAAGGGGATGGGGCCGCCGCATTGTTAAGAAGCGCCAAATTCATTCCTTTGTGCTGGCTGAAATCAATAACTACGTCAAACCGCTCCCCTGGGGATATCATCAGATACTGGGATGGTAGAGGAGCAGTAAACAGGCCACTATCGCTGCCAATCTGATGAAATATGGGTGCATCGGTAGAATTCCCCACGACATTGCCGCATTCGTCTGCCGGCACGAGACTGAGATGATAAAAACGGCAATTGGCTGCGTTAAGTAGTCGGAATCGGTATTTGCGGGGTTCGACCTCCAGGAAAGGAGCAACTTTTCCGTTAACACAGTTAACGTCTCCGAAGAATTCCTGGACCCAAACCGGATGCGTACCATTGCTGACGCAGCCAGCATCTTCAAAGAATTCCGGTGTCCAGACAGGATGCGAACAGTTGCGCACGACCGGATAGAACAAAGAACCGTCAGGATTGAATGTGCGGTCCTGGATCATTAGTGGAATATCGTAAAGACCACCCGGCAAGTTAAGATGTCCCTCCTGCTCATCCTGAATCAGGTAGAAACCAGCAAGTCCTGCATATATGTTGAGCCGATTAATACCCATCGCATGATCGTGATACCACAAAGTAGCCGCAACTTGGCTGTTAGGATATTGATAGGGAGCATCGACGTAAGAGGCACCAGTCTTGCCGTCAGAGGTGAACCATGCCTCAGGATAACCGTCGCTTTCGGGCATTACCTGGGCGCCATGCAGGTGTACAACAGTCCGAACTTCGGGGAGACTGCTTTCCGCCCCGTGAAGTGTCGGGTCGATTGGCAAGAAATGACGGGTGGGGAGTTCACTGCTCCACTGCACCGTTAGCGGTTCTCCTCTCTTAACCGTGAAAGTCGGCCCAGGCCACATTCCGTTATATCCCCAGACCGAGGTAGGCTTGAGGTCGCGGTGAACCTTCTGGCGGCACTCGCGCATTCGGACGCTAACGGTGTGTCCTGGGACGAGCTGGAGCGTCGGCGGAATAGACAGTGGGTCAACATAGGGAGTTAATGCCCCAGAGCTTAAAGGGTTATTCAATGTCGAGGTCGTGAGGGACGCCCGGGACAGTCCTTCAATAGAGGAAACGAGGTAAAAGGGAAATTCCGCCGCACGACCAACATCCAAAATACTAGCCGATGCAGATACAACCGCCTGCAAGAACTCGCGTCTTCTCATCGGTGATCCTACCCGTGGAAATCTTCCCTATATAGTTTCCAGACTCGACGCAAGAGAAAGACGAGGTTGGATGTCAGGACATGCTACGTCGCAGAAGCTTTTGATCGATGCCCGTGGTAGTTATATGCCATCTAAACTAGATCTGCACCTCAGCCACCTACTTGCACCAGCAGATTAATCTGAGTAATCCAGCAAACGATAGGTCCACTAAATGCGCTCCGACACAGGAGATGCCCTCGGCTACCGACCGAAAACGCGTACTCCGATTGCGAGCTACTGATGACGTCGCCGGGAGCCTGAAGCGGACGCCGAGTACTTCGTCGGCGCCTGCGGCTGGCAGCTTCCGCCACTATTACAAATCGTCACTGGTTGCGGAATTGACGCAATTCCATTGGCGATAACCACTAGAGTGCCTTGACCAAGCTGCAAGTTAGTAGGGACATCGAAATATGTGTACGTAGGAGTGATTCCTGTGGCAACCCCCATTGTGCTATGCCCATGTGTACGGGCATAGAGGACTTGGTTGCTTGAGTCGGTAATCTGTACGAGCGGGTAATTGGTAGCACTCTGATAATCGTCACCTTGCATGCCGGCCTGCGAGAAGCCGTTAAACTGAGTACCATTTATTAGGTTGTTAGTACTTCCGAGAACGAGATGATTCCCGTTCGGGATAGACGAGATGGTCGGAGGCCATGCTGGATTGATCTGCGGAACGGCGGGAGTGTAGATGTAGTAGTAGGGACCTGGATTGGCATGGCCATAAGCTGAGCTCGTTAGAAATACCTGACCTGTTGGAAGAAGCAGCATCTTCGTTTGCTCGTTTGTGGCGTTAGTAGCTAGAGAAGATGGGGCGCCGTTGACGGTACAGAGGGCGCCTTGGGTGCCGACCGCAGGATTATACTCGTAAAAGAAATAGTTATTCAGCGGGTCATCGTGTGCAGCTAAGAATACATTGCCGTTCGGCAGCAAGACCGCTGTCTCGTCGCCCATCCCTTCTCCGTACTGTAGACCGTTAAATGTCTCCATAGGAAAAACCGGACCTGCCGACCAAGTCTGGGCACTGGGATGGTAAATAGCTGTAATTCCGGAGGTTTGGGCAGCCAGCGAAAGAATTGTCCCGGTGCCAAGCACGTTGCCGTTGGGCAACAATATTGCCGGCCCAATATCGCCAAATCCAGGAACGTTTCCATACAGTTGGTAGGGCATATTGGCGTAATTATTCCATGTCCCGGCAGTTAGACCGGGACCTGGAGTGTAAATTTCATAGGTCGGGTATCCTAAACCGGTGTTGATATCAACAGTCAAAACATTTCCTCCGGGAAGTAATGTGTATCCCTCCTCGGAATTACGGTCCAACTTGTTACTGTTCACAATGACCCAAGTTCCGCTACTTTCATCCAACAAAGCTTGCTCGAAAGCGTACTCATGAGATCCCGTGTCGCAAGGTGGGAGATTGCCGGAGCCGCATGCAGCTACCATATAGATTCCGTTCGCCAGAACGACGCTCTGTGCGTCCCCAATAGCGGGCCAGTTGGGCGGGGGTTGCAACGGACTCCAAAGGTTATGAAAGGGATCATAGATAGCGCCCAGATTCACTTCATCACCTCCGCCAGCAGGATTGCGTTCCCCTCCTTGGACGATCACTTTTCCATCGGGCAAAACCGCAGGCGCGAAGGCGTAAGGTCCGTATTGAAAAGGAGTCATCCAGACGTCATAGAGCGAAGCCAACTCGCTCCATGTTCCAGTGACATAATTGCCTGTAGCATCAGGCGTCAGCGCATACCAATCCTGATAGGGATTCCCGGACGGGGTGCCATAGCCGGCGTACTGCGCCATCACTCTCCCATCGGTAAGGAGGATCGGGGTATCGATGTTTCCTCCGTTACCTCCGTTTTGGGAAGAAAAACTAAGCGTAGACCATGTGCCTTGGTCAGGACACGTTGGAGGTCCCTGCGCAAGAATGATACCGTCCATAAGCGCTACGGCGACGGTCAAGATGCGAAGCAGTGGCGAAGATTTCACAGTTCCCCTCCAAAGGTTTTCATAATCGATGGGATCTGATATTCCGGGAAGAGCCGCTATCCCGACCTAAAACGACGCGGCCAGAATATACTGTGAAAGTGGTTGGTTGTCAACAACACCAACGTTAAAAACGCAAGAATTCGATAGGCACAAAAGCGGCGTGCGTCGGAATTTCTTAGAGAGTATTGACGGCCGAGGACATGCGGGAAGTTGGGCCGAGATTCCAAATATATAGTGGAGGCTCTGCGTTGGTGATGGTCTCGGCGCGTACCATGAGGTAGGAGGATAGCCATAGCAGATGAAGATGGAGAAAGGTATAGTGTGTTGCGGTCCTTAACTTACGGGCTGCTGCGAGCCAAACGGAAATACCCAATGACATTAGAAGATTCTGAATCGAGATATGCTACCAGCCTGCATTCGCGTGAAGTTCTTATTCTTCTAGGCGTATGGTTGGCACTGAGCGCCGCAACGCTGTGGCTCGGAAGGCTGAACACCGCAGTTCCGGGGCCTTTCTACGACGAAACGGTTTTTGCCGGTATGGCAAAGGATTTTGTAACCGGAAACACACACGGGGCGCATATGGCTGGAAACGTAACCGTCGAAATTCTTGGCCGCCCGTTTCCAGTTTTTGTCCAAGCGTATCTTGGCGCCGTGAAAAGTTGGCTCTTGATCCCAGCGTTCCAGGTCTTCGGCCCCAGTCTGCCAGTATTGCGCTTAACGAGTGTTGCTTGGAATCTGGTCGGGCTCTTGTTCTTCATGCTGTGGACAAGAAGGATGGCGGGGCTCTGGATCGCGGGCATCGCCGGAGTATTGCTCGCACTCGATCCCACTTTCTTTTTCCTCGGTTTCTTGGATTGGGGCTCCGCTGTCCCGGCTTTGTTGTGCCGCTTCATGGGGTTTTTCTTTGCGGTCGTAGCGTGGCAACGGGGCAAAGAGCGTTACGCATTTCTTGCCGGGATAATCTTCGGCTTGGGTTTTTTTAACAAGGTTGACTTCGGAATTATTCTGATCGGCACTCTGCTGGCTGCCGCTTGCGCCTACGCCCAACCGCTTGTTTCTTTCGTTCGCTCCCGCCCGACGATAATCATTCTAGCTGGCCTCGGTTTTCTTATCGCCGCCGCTCCCATGATCATGATGTTACCTGGGGTTCTTGGCTTCGGATTATCGCGCCAGTTCCCCAGCCGTGCCGGCCAGTTGAGCAACAAGCTGCACACTATGTGGACTATGTATGATGGGTCTTATTTCTACCGGATGATAGCTGCGGGCGGGCGATTCGGCGAAATGTACAAGAAGCCGGCGCCGGTGTGGACGCCCTTCGGAGCCGTGGTCCTTGTCGCGAGCCTCATATTGGTGGTAAATGTGATTTATCACCGGCCGGGGATTGAGCGACGTCTGCAAATATTCTTGCTGCTGGCATGCGGGTTTATCACGGTTGGCGTGCTGCTATTGCCGGGAGCCGTTCGGATTCACCATTCGACTTTAGTCTTTCCTTTTCCCCATTTAATTATTGCTGTGGCTGCAGTTAGTTTGTGGCGGCAAGTGTCGAGTTTAAAAGGCAGGACTAGCCTCGCTCGGGGCTTCCTGGCAGTCGCGTTTGCTGCGTTGGTGTTATGGCAAACGCTGGCCATCTCCAAGACGCAGCAATTAATCCGTGAGACGGGTGGACGAGGCTGGTGGAGCAACGCCCTGGCGAAATTTGCAGAGCAGGTCAAAGGTCAAAGTGACCTCACAATCGTCAGCTTGGACTGGGGCTTCAACGAGCAGCTACTTTTTCTCACTGACAAGCCGCAACTCGAGGAGCCGGTTGGGAAAATGCGAGGCTTCGAGCTTTCGTCGTTGCCGAAAGATCCAAACCACATCTACCTTGTGCATTCGTCGGAGTACACATGGTTTCCCATCGGTCCCGCGTTTTTAAAGTCGGTCGCGCTGACGGATAAGCACACCATCATCCAAACCTGGAAGGACGGTCAGGGGCGGGATGTTTTCTACTCCATTCGCTTCACCGAATAACGCGCGTATACATTAGAACGAGCCTAAGTCGAGCACCACGGCCCGATATTTCATCACCGGCAAAGGCGAGCAATTGTTTGAACTTGGCGTCACCTGATACACCGAGTATGTTAGAGAGTCTCCCGACGCTACCGTAATGGTATTGGTAACTCCGCGCCATACTTGAGCGCCGGTTATGGTCGCAGCCGCGGCATTGGTCGCAGTGTACAAAATGCCGGTTTGGCTTCCCACCTGTGCATTGTTGTTCGATGAAGAGTTGACGGATATGCCCGTGTCCGCGTCAGTCCAGAATAGCTGCGCGCCCACGGTACCCTGTATCGTGCAGGTTCCACCCCCAACGCCTGTTTCCGCAGTCTGAATCGATACCATATACGTTTCGTTTGCGGGCGCGGCGGGAACCAAGGTCACGGTACTTCCCGCAATTGTACCCGTCGTCGTGGACAAGGTCACGGATTGGGAGCCGGAATAAACCATCCGGGGAGAAGTGGTAAAGCTCGCGCAAACTTCATGAGCACCCGTCACGTCAATCGACCCCAAGCCGCCCCCACTGGGGCCGGCGTTCACAACATAGCCCATAACCCATTCGCAACCTGATGTAGGCACAGGATCATTCGTGCTTCCGGTATCCCTGTACTCTCCAGCCGTGGTCCTCGATAGAACTACGGAATCCCCCTGAGTGGCGGCGGCGAAGCTATCGAACATCACTTGACATATGCCAAGCTCACAAATGTTGACGTAAGCTCCAGCGGTAGAACAGTTGTAGGACTCACATGGGAATGTCGGCAGAGAATAGTTGGTAAGTGAAGCCGTGGAGCAGGTGCCGCCAGACTTGACGGTGGCGAGGTATTGCATTGCTCCGGTGACACTGGCCTTGCAATTTCCGGCAACGCCAGAGTCACGCATATCCAAAGCCATGCTAGACGGGTGAGGTGCCTGCGCCCCGGTAATAAACGGAATTATGATATTGCTCGCCGCGTCGCCACATGCGACGTTAAGGTGTGGAGGCGCAGTACTGTTGTAGCATGTGCCACCACTGAGCATTATCTGCACTGCGCCATAGGGCGAAAAAGTCTTGTTCAGATCAATGACTGGTACTCCATCAGTCAAGGCCTCGGTCCGGATTGCGTCAGAGTAGCTGCCGGGACTCGATAGGCTTGTGCAACCCGAGCTAGGGACCTCATCTGGACCGGTAACGAATGCGAACGCCGGATTGGTCGGACTAGCAGCAAGAACTAGGTCCTGATAGAGACTGTGCAAATTGGCTGCGAATGTTGTTACTGGAATACCGCCAGTGCACTCGTTTGACCCCGTCGCCGCTATGAGGATTAGGTTGGGGTTAAGAGCTTGGAGTTCTGCAGTCGCTATGACGTTAAAGTTGACAAATGGTAAAGCGTTGTCTGCGGCTGTGGAGGAACCTAGGCCTGCGTTGTTGACCTGTACTCCGTTCTTGTTGAGTTTGACATAGCCGCCTCCATACGCGACGGTCGCAGGCGTACTCGTCACGGTAATGACAATCCAATGGTACCCACGATTTGTAAGTACTCCCGTGTCGAGGTTGTATAGCGTGGGTTGAGCACCTACGTTTAGGTTGACCGAGCTAGGAGATCCGCCGTCGACAGTATAACTGAACGTTCCTTGTCCCGTTTGCTGCTTAAAGAACATCTCGATCTCATCACAGTCTTCACAGCTTAGAGTGATCGTGGCGGGAAGCATCGTAGGAGAGATCATATCAGCATCGTCCAGTCCAAATGGCGGTCCTCCGCTAAGAAGCTCGTAGTGCCAACCGCCCATGATACTAAAGCTGACGCCGTACGGTAGTGGATGCTTGGCACACCCCATGAGGCTACAGGCCGTTACAAAGCCCACGCCTGAAGATCCGTAAGCGGCTTGCAGTTTTTGCCGCAGCGGCAACATTATGACTTCGCCATCGGTCGTGCCGGGTAGGTAGGCAGTGGGCAGAATACCTGCGCAATGGGAATCGCCAAAACATACAATGGAGAAAGGCGTAGAGGAAAACTGAGCCGTGTTGCCCAGCGACGCGCGTGCCGAACCGGCGCTGGCGGCGTCCATAAAGTCCAGATCGGTCATGAATGTCAAACGCCCCAACTGGTTAGCCGTATTTGAGAAGCTAAGGCGTCCAAATGGCAGGGCAACGGTTCCAGTATTCAGCCAGATGGTCCCTGCCGCGGGGCTGGATGGATCGGAGGACAGGACTTGGACCGAAGTAGCTACTTGCGCCTGAACCTGTAAAACCAAGGCTTCAGCAACCAGAACCAGCACGATCAATTTCTTCATGATGGTATCCCTCATGCGGGAGAATCTGGCTGTCCAGCCGAAGGTGACCGGACAGCCAGTAGCCTTTCTTGGAAGGCCGGGCGGTGTGTAAAACAAGCCGCACTCCGAGACCCGGGTGTTGCCATCGTCGAACACGGTGAAGGTTTCCAGCATGTTGTTTGAGTTCTGGAATTCGGCATCATGCTGACGGGTTTCCTTCCTGGAGCGATTTAACGAAAGTGGGCTGGGGATTGCAGGGGCCCGAAAAATCTGTGCAACTATACACCAACCGGAATGCGCGAGTCATAAGAAAAAATGTGCACAAAACGGTATCGTAGCGGCTGCGTCCCGCACCTGCGCCTTCAGACGAGGTCATATAACACGTTGAGCACACCAATGCAATCCCTAAAATCAGATGAACCGTTGGCATTCCCGCAAGAATGTCACAATGGTGCCCCTTTTCCTGCTGAGGTATCGCTGCCAATGCGGCAGTAGTTTCTTCTTGATTGGTAGCAATCGCGCATGACCGGGATATTGAAAATAGCGCCCAGTCTTGTTGAGTCTAAGACGCAACTCGTCGTCAGCGATCAGTTCAACCATGGCGTGGCTTATTTCGCGATCGTCGAATTGTAGGACAAAATGCAAAAGCTCATGGGCCAAATAAACAGAATGGTAGGTCTTAAACTCTTCTCGATGTCCCCAACAGATTGCGTGTAGTTGGGGTACCGCGTACCCGGTCGGGATCTCGGGATGGGTGGTAAGAACATTCACTTGGTATCGTGGAATTCGGATGCGTAGCATCCGCCCGAGTTCGTTCGCGACCTGCTTTCGATTCACCGTCCATTGATTCTCAACCGCGGATCGAAACGCAGGCGCCTCCCGCAGGATCCGTGCTGCCTCCGGACGCTCTTCCATTTGCCGGAGGGCCTGCCAGAACTTCCGCAGGTTGGCCTCCGTGCGCAGAGGACTTTCGGGCAGGAGAAGCAAGTTGGCAGAGGAAAGGCTAACGATCTGAGAACTCTTACGGCAGTGTGTAAGAAGCGCTTTGTCCCCGTCCTTATTTCTGCTCCATTCGCGATTCCTTGCGAACATGCTGAGGATGTACGCTTTATCTGAGCGAAAGCGAAGGGTTCTTTGGCAAAGGGACGCTAGTTATGGGTCTGAAGACGAAGAGCGGTGAACAGTGCGCGATTCTGCTAAAGCTCGGGAAAAGGGAGCACCTGGAAATGTTGCGGAAGGGGCTCCTGCACATGAATACCTTGGACTACTTCAACAAGCTAGAGGAGGACAGGGCGCGCGGTGACCCATTCGAGGGCACCGACGCTATTCTTCAACCGCAGCATGTACGCCATTTCATTATTGAACCCCAGGTGCCCGGGGTCGGCCCGCACCGGGTTGACCCTCAGGGTCTAGTTGGTCCCGTCCGCATCGGGCGAAAGCGAACGTCGGCCTGCAACATTTTTTGCATGTGCATAGTCACAGAACCAATCGTTGGGCCGATCTTCCCGGATGGGCATGAGTGGTTCGGGGACCACTTTGTGCTCTTCACTGACACGCAGGAGTTTCTTGACAGAGTAGTTTCTGCGGCAAGTAGGCAAGGACTAAACCTTCACGCTAACTTGATCAAATACTACGATGAGTCAGGATACTCGGGAGAGACCGGCAGGTTTCGGAAGCGCTCTTGCTTTGCATACCAGCGCGAGTATCGAATCACAATAGAGCCGGGGCTTGACGGGCCGCGCCGTTTTGAGATTGAGGACCTGACGGACATCACCTCCCGAAGTGATACCGCGTTCACTCGCTGACGACGTGCTGAAATTCAGTCCAGAAGACGCGATAGCAGCCGGGCTGACTTGGGATGTTGCTGACACGCGTTGGAATCAGATACGCCAACAAGTGGATAGTCTAGCGCCTCAGCCTGCGTCGGACTGCGGTTTCTGAGTCCTCACGCATAGCATCGTGCTCGTATCCGCTCGCGATCTGCTCAATCAGATTCGCCACGTATGGATAGCTGGATACTAACTGTCGTGCCCAGTTCCTGAATTTCTCTGCTATCTCGCGTTCTTGATCACCGCCTTCGCCGCGAGCGTGCGCACCGCGAGAGTTGTAAACGGCAACACGCATACCGATGGCGATCTGCGGCGAGGCAATTTCCTCCACCACATCGCGCACGGGCTTGCAGGGCCATATACCGCAGCAAAGAAGGTGATCCGTATCTGCGAACGTTGTTGGTGCAAGGGGCGCATCCCATACTCGGGCCGTTTGGAGTAGATAGTGATCTGCGACGCTGGGGGCTGAGGCTGGCCGAGCGCGGCGGGAAGAATGGAAAGAAACGAGCCATCATTGCGACTGCACGCAAACTAGCAGTCCTCTTGCATCGGCTGTGGGTAGGTGGAGAAGTCTACGAACCGCTGCGCAATACGAATCGCACGATGTTGGCACCAGCATAGTTGACCGAAGTACCAGCAGAAGCCCAAAGCCGAGTTCCGGTGACTGCGTCTATGGCCTGGCCCACTTCTATCCTTGACGATGGAAGACAGGTCGCTAAACAGGTGGCAGCACCGGCTGAAACGAGAACACCCAACTTGCACCGAGCGAATATCGCTCACCAAGAGTGCGGATGGAAGGGTGGCGACAGTACGGCGGTAGCAATGGGCTTGGTTGGTCTACACGCAAGGCAGCACAGGAAGGCACAACAGACCATCGACCACCTTTCTTTCTCGCGGCATGGTCCCAGAGCGGTCCTCGCCGTCAAGGGTTCGCTTACGCCGCGCAGAGCGCGCCCTTGACCGCTCCGGGCCGCTCTGAAAAATCCGCCGCTAAGAAAGTAAAGGTGGAATTTAGGAAGACAAACTTGACTGCGACCGGCCTTCTCATGGAAGGCCATAGCGCTTATCATGCTAATCTCAGTCCCTACCTGCTCCAAGTTGCAATTCCTGCGCTGCGTGCCGTAGTCCCGATTCTGCGGCACAGGAGGCCGTCGGCCATGCGCAGGAGGAAATGCAAACCGAACTATCGTCGCACCGTGCTCCGGTTACCGGATCTGGACCATTCCAAGCTGGCGGTGCTGAACAGCCTTACTTCGCCGACCTCACGCCGGGTTTATGAGTACGCCATCGACCAATTCATCACCTGGTACTGCTCGGAGCCTCGCCTGGCCTTCAACCGCATCGTGGTCGTGCGTTATCGCATGCACTTGGAATCCCGCGGTTTGGCCGCGAACACGATCAATCAGCAGCTCGCAGCCGTGCGTCGCCTGGCTCATGAAGCCGCTGACTCTGGGCTGCTGAGCCCCGAACTGGCGGCCGGAATCAGCCGCGTGAAAGGTGTGAAGCAGCTCGGGTTTCGCTCCGGCAACTGGCTGACGGTCGAGCAATGCTCGGAGGTTCTCAAGCATGCCGGTGGGCTCAGCCTTCGGGCTAAGCGCGACTATGCCATGCTCGCCATGCTGTTTGGTTGCGGCTTGCGCCGATCGGAGCTGGTCGGCCTTGAGCTAGCCGACGTTCAGATGCGCCAGGGGCACTGGGCGATCGTGGATCTGATCGGCAAGGGCGGCCATATCCGCACGGTGCCGATTCCAGCCTGGGTGAAAGCCGCACTGGATGAATGGGCCGCACAGGCTGGCATCACGCAGGGCAGGATTTTCCTGGCGATCGGCAAAGCAGGAAAAGTGTCGCCGGAATCTTTCCGCTCAAGGACCCACAGACCGACATCCCGCGCATCGCCAAAAACAAGCATTTGGTTAAGCTCATCGACGAAGCCGTCCGCAGAATTCCGACTCGGCACAGCTTGAACCTGGGCGACGCGCGGAACATGAAAAACTTGCCCGATGGCTCTGTCCACCTGGTTGTTACGTCCCCCCCGTACTGGACCCTTAAGGAATATCGGGACTCCGAGGGGCAGCTCGGACATATTGACGAATACGAAGGATTTGTTAAGGAGCTCGACAAAGTCTGGGAACATTGCTTCCGCGCTCTCGTTCAAGGGGGGCGGCTGATTTGTGTTGTGGGCGACGTGTGTCTGTCGCGCCGAAAGAACAACGGCCGCCACACTGTAGTACCCCTTCACGCCTCGATTCAGGAGCACTGTCGCAAACTCGGCTTTGACAATCTGGCGCCGATTATCTGGCACAAGATTTCAAATGCCGTGTACGAGGTCGAGAATGGGTCGAGTTTTCTGGGAAAGCCCTATGAACCCAATTCTGTCATCAAGAACGACATCGAATTCATTCTGATGCAGCGTAAGCCGGGAGGATACCGTACACCCGACCTCCCAGCTCGAGTGTTGAGCGTCATCTCAGGGGACAACCACAAGGAATGGTTCCAACAGATATGGACCGGACTCACCGGCGCTTCAACACGCCACCACCCTGCCCCTTACCCTGTTGAGTTGGCCGAGCGACTGATACGCATGTTCAGCTTCGTTGGAGATACCGTCCTCGATCCATTTTTGGGAACGGGTACAACAACGGTTGCTGCGGCAAGAACGGGACGTAACAGCGTGGGCTTCGAGGTGGATGGGCACTATTTCGATGAGGCGCATAAACGGATCGTCAATGAGACCGCATCGCTGTTCAGCGACACACGAGTCGACGTGCGAAAGCCGAGAAGCACCGCATGAGCCTCGCCCCCGAACTGGATAAGCGGCTTCAAGCTGCCATCAGGCATTTCTGGAATACGCGCGAAACACAGGCTCAAAAGCAAGGCAGCACATCCGGAAGCTAAAGATGCAGGCGCGCGCTCTGCTGTTACCGGGGGCGCCCAAATGAACGGGTTTGTCAATCTTGTCCGTGACCTTCTGTGCGAGAGTGGCGTCGCGAAAGCGCACGTTTATTGCGAGAAATATGTCGAAATTCCAGGCTGGTATCGGCCAGAGAAGAAATGGGATCTGCTCATCGTCTCGGATGGCAAGCTCCTCGCCGGCATCGAGTTCAAATCACAGGTTGGGTCGTTTGGTAACAACTACAACAACCGAACTGAAGAGGCGATCGGGAGCGCTGTAGACATTTGGGCTGCCTACCGGGAGGAGGCTTTTAAGCCTTCTGCTAGGCCGTGGCTTGGATATCTGATGCTCCTCGAGGAAGCACCCGGCTCAGTGAATCCCGTACGCGCCCGGGAGCCACACTTCAAAGTCTTCCCGGAGTTTAGAGAAGCATCTTACGCGAAGCGTTATGAAATCCTTCTCACTAAACTCGTGCGTGAGCGCTTGTACGATGCCGCTTGCTTTCTGATGTCCAATGCAACCGAGGGCGCTATGGGTGGTTATAGGGAGCCGAGCGCCGAACTCAATTTTCAGAACTTCATCGCATCACTTCTGGCGAAAGCTATTGCCGTCGCGAAAAGCGCAGAGTAAGGGAAAACGAGAGCTCGATCTGCTGGTTCATCCCCTGCCCTTCCTTTGCCCGTTTTTCTCCACTGCCGCTGCAGCATTTTAGGGTCATCGCAGAATTTGTTTCCAGGTTCACGCTAAGAAGCAAAAGCATCTGAGACAAGACCCTTTTTAGAAGCACGATTCCTGCGCCTTTTTCACTGTTGCCAATCAAAGTCATTTGGCAATCGGGTTGAGCAATGCGCAAGTCATTGTTTTTCCGTTGTTGCAGTTGTCGTTGCGTAAACGCTCGTTTGCGCAATGTCTCTTGACAAAAGCCTTAGCGTGACTTTAGGGACATCCTCTGCGATGACCCCAACTTGGAGACCCCGAGCCGGGCGGTAGTGCGGTTCTACAACAAACGGGGCACGGCGGAGCAGTGGATCAAAGAGGGGAAGCAAGCGGTGAAGATGACCCGCCTCTCCTGTCACCGTTTTCGCTCGAACCAAGTGCGGCTGGCGCTGAGCCTGTTGGCCTACAACCTGGGGAATCTGTGGCGGCGGCTGGCGTTACCCAAGCGAATCGAGAATTGGTCGCTGACCAGCTTGCAACAACGGCTGGTGAAGACCGGAGGACGGCTGGTGAAACATGCCCGCTACTACTGGCTATTGCTGGCAGAAGGGCATCTGACGCGGCGGCGGTTCGGGGCGATGCTAGGCCGGATCGCGCTGCTACCGATACCGACGGGATAGCGCTGGTCGAAGTCCGCCGCTCGGGATCTGGCTACAGCGGGTGGGGTAAGGAGAAGTGTTGCAAAAGCGGGCGGAATCCGGGCCATTTCGGGCTGTGCGGCTGCGGATGGCAGATCGCCGGGAGTGCTCCCGAAGGAAAGTCGTTTTACGGTGTTGCGAACAGGCCAGACGGGTGTACTATGTTTGCGTTTTCAAAGCCAAAAAGGAAATTCCGGTTTTATTGTCTCGATCCTGGACGGAGTCCTGCTCTACACTTAAGCTCTAGCGGAACTGGGTCGGGGGACGACAATCACGGCGCTCCGAGCGCTCAGCAATGAAAATGAGAAAGTACTTTAAGGTGTCTTGTGGGTTCCCTTCCCTGAAATTTACGGCCGAATTCGCCATCCTGCTATCTGTCACAGTATGTGTGCCTACCTACGGATTAGAAAAGATCATTCGCCGCTATCCAATCTTCAATGATGCCGGCCAGTACATCGTCGTAGATGGAAATCCGGTGTCGCTTGACCCTTCCGGCTTGCTGTCGCCTGATCCTTCTGTCGAGCCGTCCAAATTTGTTGCTGAACTGCAGAGATCTGCGCAGCGCGGAGATCCAATCGCACAATGGGCGCTTGCCAAGTCCTGCGACGGCAAAGTGCCGTGCACCATCTCGGAGCAACTGCGGCGGCTGCAGGCTCTCCCCCACAAAAATCCGGGCGTTATGTTCGATATCGCGATGTGCTACTTGTCCATGGGAGCTACCCGAGATGGTGTGGAATTACTACGACAGGCGGCCGGCCAAGGCGGCCTTGGAGCCATGGATTTACTGGCAAATGACAAGGGCTGGAACCTACACATACCTGAAGCTGTGGAAAGCCGCGAGGAGCGCATTCAGTGGGGGCTCAAGGCTGCATCCCTAGGCTCGCAGGACGGCATCACAGCTTTGATCCGCTTCTGGAGTACAAGTTCCAATCCAGCAGATCGGCTACGTTTGCAGAGCCTTCTCGGCGAGCTTGAGAACGCCCCGACCGATCCGGACGGCTATGCCACAAACCTCCTGATGTCGGCATGCAGGCAGTTCGCGGATCAAGCCTATCGGCGCGGCAACCTTACGGAAGCCGACAAATGGTTGAACCGCGCATTAGTTCGTGCCAAAGTCACCGGCACCTGGACTGGGGTTTTATATGCATTCAGCATAGAGAGCTTGGATGTCACGACCATGATGGACGCAAAGTACAACAGTCCCAGCACGTTCGACTGGATACCTCCTTTTGCGTACGACTTGCTTTACATGGCGCCTTCGGACAATGAGGCACCGCCGATTCGAGATTATTTCAACAGCATCGTCCCGCTCGCCACCACTGCTGCGGAAATCTTCACACCTTCCGTGCATACACAATTGCTGCATCTCTGTGCGGTGCGATGTTCCGCATCCCACATCGAAGCCATCGCCGATGTGCTTGCTTCCGAGGCAAATGACGATCGCATCCTTTCGAAGAGCACGGACTTTTCAAAGTTCAACATTCCCCTCCAGTTCGCTTATCTCGAAGGCACCCCGCTGCTGCGCTCCAAGGCCATTGGGTGGTACACACTCGCCGTTTCCAAGGGGAGTAGCTCCGCCCAGCGCAAGATCATTACGACACGTGCGGCAGTGGCCGAGGTGAACAGAGATCCTCAACTAAATCACGCCTATCAGCAGGGACTGATGCACGTAGCCTCTGTATACCGGAACGGGGACCAACAAGTCCCGGCGAACCGGCAAAAGGCGTTGCAGGCAGCCCAGGAGGCGTGGAAGCGCGGCTGTGTAGAAGCTGCATCGTTTATAGGGCAGATTTACCTGGCACCGCCCGCTGATAAGGCAGCGGGCGTGAAGTGGCTGCAGCAGGGAGCAGCGGCCGGAGATGTGAGAAGTTCCGCCTTACTCGGAGAGATGTATCTCAATGGTACGAATGTGCCTCGAGATACTTCGAAAGCAGTGACCTTGCTTACCTTCGCGGCCAACCACGGAGATTCGGTGGCCTCCGTCGCACTCACGCAGACGGGTCGGAACGGCATAGGCGTTAAGCAGGATGAATCCGCATCGTCGAATTGGCAGCTGGGGAACGCGAGCGCAGCGAGCGGTAACCTTGCGGCAGGTGCTGTAGTCAACGGCGTTTCGTTTCGATGCACTCCTATTCCCAGAAAAAACCTTGCGGGAGTTCAGGTGGCCTCCCAGCTTCACGTCGTGGTGACCAACGAGGACGGCGGGAAAAGAATGGCGATCCGCTACAATCTGGTCTCCACCAGCAACAAGGGTAACGAATTCAAGCCCAATGAACTTGGCAGGCAGCTTTCACAAGGGCAATCAGAAACGCAGGACTTTGAGGTCTTTGCAAAAGCCGGAGCACAGAATGAGTTCCCGGCCACCTGTCAGTTCGTCAACGTGCAGGTCTGTCCCGCGACTCCTCCCGCTAACTGGTCCAAGAAGTCGGGTGCGCCCTACTATCGGCCATTCATTGACGGGCCAGTAGCGGGCTGCAGGGAGCCGCGGTCTCTCGCCGTTGTGCAGTTGCCGATTCCACAGTTGGTGCCAGCAGCTTTGAACGACATGACTCCGGGCAACTCATGTCTTAAGGTAACCCCCGACAGTCGAGAAAACATATACGTGGCCACCAATTGCGGTCCGGATACAGTCTTTCGATTCGTCCAGCCTGGAGGCAAGGGCATCACCTTGGCCTTGCGGGCTAACCGATCTTTCTCCATTGGACAAAAAACCTTGCCGTATCACTGGTACGCGTGTATTGGGACCTATGTTCCCCAACCCGAGGACGAAAATAGCTTCACTTATGATTCACCGGCTTCTTCCGTCAGCTGCAAAGACGATCCACAGAACGCGCAGAATAGTTACAACTGGATTGAAGCTGAATGTCAGGGCAATCCGGTCGTTTGCAAACCGGAGTAAAACCATCTAACGAGGGAAGCACACGTCAGACCGACCCGTCTGAAAAGTCATCTTTGCAGCTCTGCAGCGGGTATGAGAATCATTGCGGTTCCAGGTCGTTTGACAAGGTGGCGGAAAAGCGCGGCCATCTGATCGGCGGCTTCCCGCGAAACAGGTTCCAAATCGTTATGGAAAATCGGTTTTGGACTATTAGGAAAGAGGAAGTTGAGGGCGCTGTATCGTTGTGGAAGGTCTTTGAGCGGTACCCGGTCAAGTGGTTGATCCAGCTGCTTATCGAAATCATAGATCCAGAACTCTTTGAAATTACACAGGACGACGTACCGAGGCCGGTTGGGAACGGCTGCTATCCAGTAGTCGAAGGCTTGTTGGTAGTGGAGCTTAAGATTCTCTCCGGCACTCTTCATCTCAAGCAGATGTCGCGGTTTCCAAATGAGGTCAATGAACTTCTTACCCTTCGCTCCCTTCTTAGCGACACGAGCCTCTAGTGTGGCTCCAGCCTCTTTGTATCCGTCGTGCCCGAAAGCTTTGAACAACCGGTCACAGAAGACCTGTGCTTCACCCTTGTCATCTCCGAGGGGCTGGGCGTATTCAACGAAGGCCTTGAGACGGTCAACAATTTCGGACAATGAGCTACTCCTGTCTGTAGTTTTTTATGGACGCGGGGCAATCCGCAGACGTTGCTGGATTTCCTGATAGATCGGTAGAGCGGTGCCCGCTTCGATTGTGACTGCAATACCGTAGCGAACCATCGCGCCGTCCGTCGCACCTGCGTCTTCCTTGCACCAAACACGCAACGCAAGATGCCCGTCATTCAAAAACGCCACGGCGGAATCACCTTCGAAATGCTCATGGAAGATGCTACCTCGTTTGACCGAAGCATCGGCGGGCTGGCTCCTGCCCCGTTGAATACCCAAGGCCTGCATGGGAGTATCTGGAGCGGCTTCCATCTTAATGCAGCGATAGTTTTGGTGACCTGGTTTGATCGGCGAAGTCCATGCAAGAGTGATAGAAAGCGAACGTGGGTCGGTGACGCGCTCCAAACATTGAGGCAGCGGGATGAGATAGCTATGCGCGCTATCAGTCTGAAGAATCCCGTAACCGGCTAGAGTTGCTCGGTTGTCGGAACATTCAATGACTGTGGCAATGTTGGGTATGCCATATCCTATGAAGCGGGCTGAATTGTCCGCCCTCTCAACGTGCCTACGGCGGTCGTCAGGACCGCAAATCTCTTTGAGCAAATCATCGTTTCCGCTCCAGCGGGTCGAATGGAGAAGCAGGGCCTTGACCACAACGGCATAGTAGAGCGGATCAATGTCTGCAAGCAGGGACCCGCCATCCCTGTCCATAAGAGACTCGAATATCTGGGCGGAAGACCGCGTTGCCAAAGCCGTTGCCGGGCTGGTTCCTGCGATCAGCGCAACCTGATCTAGACGACCCTGCCCTAAAGAGTCTGGTGCGGCCGAACTTAAGCCATAGAGATGTCGGGGTTGACTCGCAACGACTGTAAGACGGTCGCCCGTACCCTGCACCCTCACATATTCTCGTCCGCCCGATACATAGAGCTCGGGCTTAATCATTCGGCGATACCCAAGACCGAGGCCGGAAGTGATGTTGGGAAGTGTATCGTCTTGGAAAGGATCAACCACGTTGAAGGCTACTGGCCGGTTTGCCACGTTGTCGTGATGGCGAGCCCCTATCGTCAGAACATTGAGTGCCTCAGCTGGAGAAAGAATCGTCCGCTCATGCTTTGCGTTGTTCAGGGACTTTATGACGGCCCGCTCACGTTGCTCGGGCGTCGCCTGTTCAAACGCCGTCCAACTAGTAAAGTCGGCAATCTCCAAAGGACTCGGAATATTACCTCCGCTGACGAGAAAGAGGAGCCCGTACTTGTCAGCGAGAAAATCGAGCAGGCGAGCAAGCGGACTCATGACTCCGGAGAACGGACGGCGGACATCGCCCATTGAGAGGTTGATCAGGAATACCGTGGGCGCGGTTCCCTCTTGAGCCTCCGTGCCCTTGATGCGCAGGATTGAGCGGTAAATCGTATCGATCAGAAGCTTGTCGTTCTCCGTTTGCTCGATCCCGTGTTCGTTAGTGATCATGAGCGGTCGCACGTAGAGCGGACGTGGCAACAGTACACCTGGGTCACGGCGGTCCCCATGCAAGATCAGTGAAGCCATCGCGGTTCCATGCACTCGCTGGGAAACAAGCGCTCGGGCCTGGATATCGTCCGGGTCATCGATGATGATGCGGTTGACAAGGAGCGTATGGGCCTGGACCGGCATTCCGTCCAACATGGCCGCAATCGGCGCTCCTAAGGGCGGAGCATTCGCAGGGCGATCTCCGCCCAATGCAGCATCGGTAACGGGCTCAACATCGGAAGGGTCAAGCAGAATGCTCTGCGGACGCAGAAACATCACTTCATCCGCTAAGGCCAGTTTAACCGCTTGCAGCGCCATCAGAGCTTCTACGTAGGCCGATGGGATGTCAGCGAGAAGGCCGTGATACGCGATGTCCTCGATGGCCGATTCATGAACCACCTGGCCTCCTGCCTCAGCAATAGCCGCTCGAATGGCAGCCGAAGCCATGCGTCGTCGCGCATCATTTCCGCGATACCAGAGTTCGATCTCCGACCGCACCGGTCGATTGGGATTACGAGCGATCTCGTCACGCCAATAATCTTGCGTGTCCTGGGGAATGCGGTCCTGAGGTCCCCAAGGCCGCAAATCATGGAGCTGGGAAAAGAGATTGGCTATTGGCGCATAGCCCCTATCGAGAGGTTGGTCATTCTTCCAACGCTCCCATAGCGCTACCAGTTGCCGCAACGCCTGTAGGTCCGGCATGGCAAGGTAAAGACGGCCAGGAACTTCCCTACCAGCCACATCCCGACCTTTCTTAGTGACTGCGAAGTCTTCGCTCGGTACGAACTCAGTCTCTAATTCAGCCATGAATTCAAGACCGTCGACCTTGGCCAGGGCTTTCAGAAAATTCTGAACAGTGCCGCCGATTTCGAAAACGATGACGCGCTCCGGCGCAAGCGCAGTCGGATCTTCTTGCAGCTCAATGGGCTCCCCCGGGCGCGAAAGAACGGTCTGGAGACGGTCAAATACTGGAGCAAATCGATCTCGCTGCCGCCCCTTTGTCGGCTTGCGAAGATTTGGCACGGAGCGAGTACCCCCTGGCACTTCGGCTGTATTAGGGTTTGGGAGACGCAGCAGAGGACGTTCTGGCATTACTCTCCCCTTTTTGTGGAGTCCGTTTTGCTCTTGTTTGGGACGTCCATTGGCTCAGTTGCTGAGCCACTATGGCTTTCAGGGGCTTTTCTCCCGCAACCAGCACCTGCCGTCGGCGTAGATCCAGACAAAACTCCTCTGCTTCGGCATAACTGATTTTACCGAGAGCTTTCGCAATAGAGGCAAACGATTGCCCCGGGTTATCGCCAAATCGCGTCAGGAACCCGCCAATAAAATCCGCGAGATGCTTGGGCGTGGGCAGTGGGAGATTCAAACGGAGCTGGAATCTCCGCCACGCGGCGCGGTCGAGTAGCTCGGGATGATTAGTGGCCGCGATGACAATCGTATAGCTCGGTAGTTCATCTACCTGCATGAGAAGCGATGTGACGACGCGCTTGATTTCGCCGGTTTCATGAATGTCCCCACGCTCTTTGCCAATGGCATCGAACTCGTCGAAGAACAGGACACACGGCGTCGTTCGCACATAATCAAATACCCGTTTGAGGCGCGAGGCCGTTTCGCCTAAGTAGCTGCCAATGATTGCCTCATAGCGAACCACGAAAAGTGGAACGGCAACCGCCTCGGCAAGCGCTTCTGCGACCGTCGTCTTGCCTGTTCCTGGAGGACCTACGAGTAACACCCGACTACGCGGCTCAAGGCCGTGCGCCCGCAAAATGTCAGCACGGTGCTGCTCCTCGATAAGCTCGCAGAGCCCTGCGCGAGCCTCGGCTGACAAGACGAGATCTTCAATACGCCGTCGCGGGATGATTTCGGAGATGAAATCGCGTCCTTTGCTATAGGAATCGATGGGCATTACTGCTCCGCTGTGCATACCGTTTCCATTCCCATTTCCGTTGGGCGTAATCGCCTTAAGGAGTCTGTCAGCCAAGACATCATGACGCTTCGCGCGCTCCTCGGCAATAATCGCCTCGGTTACCGTTCGAAATCCTCTCTTGTCGCCGGTGTTTCCGGCTTGAACGAGCGAAATAAGAAGGTCACTGCGTGCCATAGGACCCTCCTGTGCCGTTCCTTCGCAGCTTTTCAAGAGCTGCTTCCAGCAGCCAATTATTGCGCGATAACGGTATATCCCGCTGATCAAGTTCTGCGTCGATTTGCTGCACGACCTTTTCTGGGAGACGTACGGTCACTGGCACCCGGGCCGTCGTCGATTGCTTTGGCGCTCGATTTTGTGACTTGCGGTGCATGATGACATCATAGTGATGTCATGCTTGATTGCAAGTTTTTCCATGAATCCGTTGGTCGAACAACTCGCCGGAGGCCGTACTGCAGGCTCACCCCCTGCCCTTCCTTTGCGCGTTTCTCTCCACTGCCGCTGCGGCGTTCTGAGCAGTGAGGGCGGCGTACCGCTCGCCGTTCTCGCGCGCCTTAGAGCTAACCTCCATCAGCCGCGCGGCCGTTTCCTCGATATTCCATCCCCAGTCGAGTGCAGTCATGCACCATGCAAAGTCGGCGCGGCTCACGTCTGGACCGGTGTTGCCGTGATTCGGGGGAGCGTTTTCAAGACAGCGCTGGTAGTCAGGCCACCTGCGAGCGCGTATCGCTGCTTCATGCCGGCGAGAAACTCGAAGGGGTACAACGAACGGATGCCTTGCTGGCTCGGGCGGGGCTATCAACCCCAGACCCTCAAGCTGTGCCGGTGTCGCAACACGGCCGGGGGCAGAGGCAAGGATAGTAACTGTCGGGAAATCCGGTTCATACTTGCGTTTGTAATTCGTGGTGCCGGCGACGCGGGTTGCTCCCGAGGCTGTTGGGTCGGCCCCTGCCCCTTTGCGAAGCCTACGGGCAAAGTCTTTGGCATCGGCGACGTTATCCAGTCCAGATACCGCAATCCACACCTGATGATTGCCTGGGCTCGTTTGCAGCGTGAGGAAAGCGGCCTCCCCTACTCTGCTGAGTGCGGCCTGGTCGAGGTCATCGAGCTGAACCAGATGCGCTTTGCCGCTATGCGGTCGGATGATGATGTTATTGCAGCGGGCTTCGGCGCCTGGAAAGAGTTTGGGCAGGGAGTTTTTGAGTTGCGCAAGCGATTGTTTTGGCCGGAATCCGCGTTTCTCACCGTCAATGTCGATATACGTCAGGTCGAAGTGAGTAACCCCGACGCTGGCGAATGTGTCGAGCATCCTGAATGCTTCGTCGAGATTCGGCACTCGCGTTCCCCTTGCACGAATAGCCTCTTGCTGAAAAGCTACTCACGAAAGGAGCGCCGAGACGATAGTGGTAGGTATGAAGTCTTGCAAGCAAAGCCTGAAGGCGAATCACTAATACCCCCGCCGTGTTTCATTTCGGGCTAGTCAAGGAAGGGTGTCCCTTCCTTGGGAAGCGAAAGCCCTGGATGGGCTTGAGCTTCCAGATGAGGTGGTTTGTTCGGGGTATCGGGAACGGTTTTGCTGTTAGAGATGTTAAATAGATCTGTTAAAAGAGTTAGGGAGTTTGGGAAGGTCTGAAAAATTCTGCGCATCAATGACTTGCGTGGTGACGATGTTCCCGATACCCCGAGGAATTGTTCCTGATTCCCCGAGGCAAATGTTCCCGATAACCCGACAGTTTGTTCCTGATCCCCCGATGATTGTGTTATCGGATCAGTACGTTATCCACAGGTCGGCGGCTCATCCGCTCGTTTCCTCGTTCAAGCGTTCCTGATACCCCGAAACCCTAAAACCAAGCCATTGATATTTAATGATTCCTTATTCGGGACAGGCCCTTTTGTCGGGGTATCAGGAACGCTCGGAAACCAACTGGTGGCGGTTGCGCTCGTGGTGACTGGCGGACAAAACCGTAAAACGCTTTCTCATAATCCACGGGGTTGCGCGCCGGATCTTCGTCCAGCCAATCATCAAACTCGGCTTTGAGCATGTAAATGTCCCAGCCCGGAAAATCGCAGCGTATGCTCATGATGGTCCAGTCCGACAGGTTGCGCATGATGGGATTAAGCAGCGGCAGGGCTCGGGCCGGTATCGGCTTGGTTTGACTCTGTGCCGGGCGAGGATCTCTCTTTGGCTGGGACTGAAAATTCTGGGCTACCCCCTCCCCTGCGTGTTCACTCTTCACCATGTGAATGAGAGGCTCTCCTGCGCTGCTCTCCCGCACCGACAGGAAAAATCCGGGCAGATCGTTGCGCTGTACGACGCGGAGCATCTCGAACTTGAATCGGCGATACGTGCCTTCCGCACCGGATTTCTCAAACAGTACCGGCATGGAGATCGCAAAACCATTCGCGCCGTTGCCGCCGGCATGTTTTCGCGCCACACGGTATAGCCAGCGCTCCCGCCCGCCCGTGATGGAAAAATACGCCGGGTCAATCGAAAGCAGCCCGCCGTCTTCCATGACACCCCGATGAAACCAGTCCGAGACGGTCAGCGTGAGCCCCCTACTCTCCTTGGTTTGCGAGTCGATGAGGTCTTCCCAGCCATCAATCCAGCTGAACATCGTGTTTTTCTGGCTGCGCTTGACGCGGATATTGGTGGTCACCACCGTCGTTTTGAGCCGTTCGAGTGAATCGCGCAGCTGGGCATAGTCCTTGCCGCCCGTCGGTCGGCTGATGGCCCTTAAGAGGTCATAGGGCTGGAATTTGAGCTCACGCGGTACGTCATTGGTGCCGCGGTTCCTCATGTCGCACAGGACTGAGGCTGCCCAGATCAGGATATCGGCGTCCCAGATGGTCGCCATGCCATAGTCCTGGTGCGGCTGCACGGTAACGAATATGCCGTCATTCTCGTTCCTGTACTCGATGGGTTTCATCCGTTTCGACTTGGACAGCGAAAAAAACGGACGCTCCATCGTATCTTTCTGGTCGCGAAACCGCAGATCAACGATGGTCGGCAGGAAGAGATCAAACTGGGGATTGTAAAACCGGGAGGCCCTGGCTCATGCTTCGGTTTCCAGCTCGCGCTTGAGTGCGGCAATGGCCCGCTCCAGCGTATATCCCAGGACCCACCCTTCGTTGTGCGTCTGTCACCGCGTAGAAGGCCTCAATGGTTTCCTGTGAAGCTTTGACGTTGAACTGCACGTTGCGGCCGGTTCGGTGTACGCGAGGCTCGCGTTTCGTTTTGGATTTCGCCGCCGCCGCCGCCGCCGACACGTCCCGTGCCTGGCGACTTGGGAAGTTGGCTGCCTCTGCGACCGCCCTGACCTGCTCCTGTGTCGGCGCTTTGGTATCGGATTTTTTCTTGGGCGAAAAATCACTCACGTCCACTTCGAGGGTATCTTCGAAAATGCTGGCCCGCTGCGTCATCAGGCGACCTCTTCCGCCTTGGCTGCGGGCGCATGGGCTTTAAGCATGGTCACAACCTCCTGGGTAAAAACACGCGCGTTAAGCAAAGCGGCGGCGATATTGGAAACCTGCGCCGGATCAAGTGCCGAGAGCGTGCCGCCAAACGCGAACAACGCGCGGTAGGCATCGCGCTCACTGAGCTGCGTATTGAGCATGGGAATGTTATTCGCGGCGAATTCCGCCTCGATGCTCTGGAGTGTTCGGGTTCGGATGGCAGAGCTTGTGCGGGTGAACAAGATGGTGTAGCGGATGGTGCGCTTGAATACGCGTTCTTGTGCCCGTACGAGCTTAATGGCCTTTGTGGCTTCGGTCGCGTCAAGATGCGACCCCTGCACGGGAATGATGACGAGATCGGCGCGGCTCATGGCGTACCCAACCATCATCGAGGCTGTCCCCTCAAGGTCAACGATGACGAAAGTCGTCTGGAGCGCTACGGATTCAATCGTGTCGATAATGGAATCTTCCGCCACATCGGCAAGAACGGTGAGATTCTTGGGCTTGCCGGGCCGCTTTGCCCATTGTGAGAGAGGTTTGTTCGGATCGGCGTCGATCATCGTCACGGCCGCCCCGAAGCCGGCAAGTTCAGTTGCGAGCAATACGGCGGCCGTAGATTTGCCGACGCCACCTTTTGGACTTGCAAATACTATGGTCGGCATGGCAGAACACAAAATGTTGTGGATTGTGCGCGGACTATAGCCGACATCTTGTCGATACTCAAGTGTATTCAGAAAGCTAATGGATAGCCTTCCGATATCTGATAGTGAACGGATAGCTTTCCGATGTCGGATAGCCTTCTGATACTGGATAGCCCACCGATTTCTATTAGTAAGCTGGCTGCCGTCAGGTTACTACTGGTCGGCTATCGGATGGCTATCCGATATCTCAGTGAGGTAGGGCACGATCTGACAATCGGGGGATCATGGTCGATAAGGGAACAAGGTGAGACAGTGATAAAGGAGCATCGACAGAAAATCGAAGGGCAGGCAGCCCATGTATTAAAACCTCCCCAGATATTGACAACGAGGGAGGTTTTGGTACATTCACCCTATGCAAACGGACATGGAGCGAATCCTGCAACTCGCGAAGAAGCAGGCGGTTATAGCCGGCAAGGACCTGGATGCGCTGGGGGTTCCGCGCAATTACCTCGGGCGGCTGGTCCAGGCCGGCAAGCTTGAACGGGTAGGGCGGGGGCTGTACAGTTCGCCCCAGGCGCCCGTGACAGAGCACCGGACGCTGGTCGAGGCGTGCAAGAAAATACCGCACGGCGTCATCTGCCTCTCCTCGGCGCTGCGCTATCACGAACTGACGACAGAAAATCCCCACGAGGTATGGATTGCCGTCAAACGCGACAGCTGGAGACCGCGGACGGACTACCCACCGGTGCGTGCCGTTCGTTTTTCGCCGGAGTCCTTTGCGTTCGGCATCACCGAGCCGATGATTGAGGACGGCAAAATCCGTGTCTATAGCGCGGCAAAAACGGTGGCCGACTGCTTCAAACTCAAGGGCAGGGTAGGGACGGATCTCGCCATCCAGGCGCTGCGCGAGGCGGTGCGGCAACGGAAGGCGACGATGGACGATCTTTGGAAGGCGGCGAAAGTCTGCCGGGTTGCGAACGTGATGCGCCCCTACATGGAGTCGCTCTCGTGAGCAAGGACATTGTGAACGTCGCTGCATCGGTGAGGCAGCGCCTGCTGAACCTTGCGCGCGCGCGCAAAGAGGATTTCGGGCTGCTGCTCACGAAATACGCACTGGAGCGCGTGCTCTACCGGATCAGCCAGTCACCGCACCGAGACCTCTTCGTGCTGAAGGGAGCCTTGCTTTTCGAGCTTTGGACGGATGAGCGATACCGCCCCACCCGAGACGCGGATTTTCTTTCCAAGGGCGACAGCGACCCGGCCCGCTTTGCAGAAATCTTCAAGGAGATCTGTACAACACCCGTTCCCGACGACGGCCTGGCCTTTGACCCGAAAACGGTAACTGCGGAGCGCATCAAGGAAAATGCGGACTATGAAGGAGTGCGCGTGAGCTTCATCGGCCGGCTCGAAAACGCCCGCATCCCGATGCAGATGGATATTGCCTTCGGAGACACGGTTACTCCGGCGCCGGCGGAGACGGCATTCCCGGTTATTCTGGAGAACCCCCCGCCCGTGCTGCTCACCTATCCACGTGAGACGGTAGTGGCCGAGAAGTTCGAGGCGATGGTGAAACTGGGCATTGCTAACAGCCGCATGAAAGACATCCATGACGTGCGAATGCTGGCGCGGCTCTTTGCCTTCCAAGGCAAACTTCTTCGTGAAGCAATTACGAACACGTTTGCTCGTAGGAAAACAGCGCTTCCAGTATCCATGCCTACCGTCTTCACGCCGGAGTTCTACGATAACGAAGCGAAAAAACAGCAGTGGCTTGGCTTCCTCGAAAAGAACCGATCCTACGTGCAAGCGATCACTCTGCAGGAAGCGGTAGGGGAGATAGAACGATTTGTGATGCCGCTGGTGACATTGGGAGAAGACGAACACCCGGAGCAGGGGACATGGCCACCGGGAGGACCGTGGTCGAAATCGGAGTCAAGCAACGAGACCTAACCTGACTGCTTTCGAGCCACAAAGCTGTCGCTAAGACACTGACGCTAGAAGACCAGCTCAATAACTGACCTGCTAAGATACGCGCATGAACATTGAGGAGATTGTTCGACAACTCAGGCAAGAGCGCGACAGGATTGATATGGCCATTCGCGCATTGGGAGGAGACGCCGGGCCGGGTAATAGCGTCCGTAGGCGGCGCGGCCGTCCTCCGGGAGGCGGTAAGACATCAACCCCAGCGCGTCGCCGCGGCATGTCTGCGGCGGCTCGTAAGCGGATCGCGGAAGCTATGCGGAAACGCTGGGCAGCAGCAAAGAAGTCAGGCAAAAAGCGGTTGTAGTACCGGGCCATTAAAATCTCTGCTCCGACAGGCTGACTAGGGTCGGCCTGTTTTGTTTGTAGAGTTCGAAAGCTTTCTTAGCTCTAAGGCGAGTTCTTCCAACCAACAACCCAACCAACAAAATAGGATGCCTTGTGCGACTTGCGTGTTCTTAGGCAGTTCCCGCAGTCTTGTAAGTCGTTGTAAAGCCTATTAAGTCCAGATTGACACGGTAGGAGTTATCCAGCAATTATCGCGTCTGAATTACGCATCCGAAGGCATGGGTGTCGCTCCTGATCTCTGCGTTCGCACGATTGCTCCGCGAACAACGATCGCGACCGGATCAGCGCATGACGACAGCATCCACGCAACATCCATAGCCCGATGCGTTGCGAGCCATACAACACCAGCGCTAATCAAGATGCAAAAGACCAGAGCTAGCGTCATGGTGGCGATCATCCCCCTCTTTGACACCAGCGCGACGACACATCCAACGAACATCGACCCGATAAGGTGTTCGATGAACATTCCGTTTAGCATCCAGCTGTACGCGTTGAAGTGGGTCGACCAGAATGCAAGATACCTGTCTGTAACGGCCGACAATATCTTGTCTGGCACTCTAGCGACGAAGTGATGCAGTACAAATCCTCCGACTACGGCGGCTGCGATCGACCACGGTGCGGTACGGAATCCGGTGCCGCCGAGATGCGCGATCGTCTTCACGGCTTGTCGCCAGTACCAGCGTCGGGCAAACGCGAGTCCTGATTTCAAGGCGAGGTCGGAATATTCCTCAATCAGGTCCCCTAAGATCGATTCTCCTTCGACAGAGGCGAACAGCTTGACGAGCCAAGTGGCAATGCGTGGCGGCCGAACGAAATCTGCTTGGGATGTCATGAGTAGCTCCGAATGAGGTCGAGGCCTTCGGTCATGCTCAGGAGTGCGCGTTGTGTGCGGTTGACAGCCGCGACTCCCTTTGTCGTGACACGAAAGAAGCGCTTCGAACGTCCGCCACGTTCTGGCGTCGGATCGCCGAGATGGGACTTGACGTACCCTTTTGACTCCAGACGATCGAGCGTGGCATAGACGGCACCGATTGACACCTCGCGTTTCGTGCGCAATTCGATTTCTTGCCGCACGGTGACGCCATAGGCTCGATCTTCCAGCCGCAGAAGTGCCAGTAGAATGATGTGCTCGAATTCGCCGAGGGAATTGCGATCAGACATTATCTATACAATATAGAATAAATCCCTATCAGTCAAACGAACCTCCGTCCCCGGTCGTTTTGGCAGCGAGCGCTTGCCTTCCTATCACCCATGGGTCCGAGGGAATTTAGGTGAATCATCGAGGAGTTGGAACGTGCCGGCCGAGTCCGGATTGTCGGGTTAGAAGTTGCCACGGCCGCCTCCACCTGGGTTCAACAACGGCATTAGTCCTAGTGCAGTCATCAGGTTGAACCCGTTCGTGTGAGGCAGGACGCCCGGGCGCATTTTGTAGTCGAATCGCATTTCTCCGTTCTCATGATGGTTCCTGTTGTATGTCCTCGTGGCAACAACTGGAGCAGGACCCATTTCTGATACGGATCCCCGTGTGATCGCATATCTCGAAGCTATCAGTCCACGCTCAGGAAGTCTTGGAGTTCTTGCTTTCAAGCTCTTATGGTCACGGTGACCGTCCACTTAGACAAAACTTGAGACCTTTGAATCATGGGCACGACAGAGAGTGAGACGAAGATGTTTCACAAAGAACAACCCGACATGGTGTTAAATGGAGGCATCGGTAGGCGGCTCCTGAATGTCAGGGAGGCTGCCCAATTCCTACGCCTAGAAGTGGACACTGTCTACAAAAAGGCTCGGTTGCGGGATCTTCCCTGCGTCAAGGTTGGTCGAGCGTTGCGATTCGATGTGAAGGCGCTAGAGCGCTACATCGACGAGCACACAATCGAAACCATTGATTAAGGGAGAAGCCAATTGTCTATTCACAGAAAAGCAGAGCAGTTGTTCGAAGTACGTTGGAGAGAAGCGGGCCGCAACAAGAGCGTTCGGGTCCACGGGTCTTTTGAACTGGCCCGGAAGATCGAGCGCAAGAAGATGTCGGTCCGAGACGAGAATCGGCATCTCGATATCAAGCGCGAGGTGAACTTCCGGATGTCGGCGCTGATTGACCGGTACCGGGCGCAGTACGGAATGAAGAAGCGTTCAGCAAGCCGTGAAAGAAGCGTGCTGGAAGGCATTCGGGCGGAACTGGGCCGGTTGTTCGTTCGGGAGGTCGATGGAAATGCCATCGCCGCTTGGTACGAAAAGCTGATTGTGGTGCATAAGTTGTCGCCGGGGACGGCTGTACGGCATTTCAACGTCATGCACCACATGATGGGCAAGGCCGCCAAGATCTGGTCGAGGGAAACGGGTATTGGCGTTAACCCTGCGGATCAGGTCGAGGTGAAACGGCCTGATGATCAGCGTGATCGGTTCCTGAGCGAAGAGGAGCTTGTCAGGTTAAAACGGACAGCCGACGAGAAGATCTACCAGAAGAATACGCGGGGATGGGGCGCTCCTGTCATCAACAAGACGTTCTTCCGCCTGCGGATGGTAGTTCTTTGCGCGCTGACCACGGGGATGAGATCATCTGAAATCTTCGGTTTGAAATGGACCGATGTGATGTTCTCCGAAGGGTTGCTGGCGGTTCGGTCAAAGCTGAAGGGCGGCAAGATGCGTTACGTCCCGATGTCCCCCGAACTGGCTGCCGAGCTGAAGCGTTACCCGGCCATGGTCGGTGAAGACAGGATTTTCCCGCCGGATGAGGATGCGGTGAGCGGCAGACAGTGTGTTCGGAAAAGCTTCGAAGACTTGCTCGATAGGGCAAAAATCGAAGACTTCCGCTTTCACGATCTGCGGCACACTTTTGCATCGTGGTACATGATGAACGGCGGCGATCTTTACGAGTTGGCGAAGATACTCGGTCATTCGAATATCAAGATGACGGAGCGTTACGCCAAGCTGGCCCGGAAGCACATCGCGCGGACGGGCAGCACTGCACGCGAGATGTGGAAACTGATGGAGCCTGCGAACGACAATGCGAAAGCAATGTTCGCAAATAGTTCGCGAGGCTAACACTGTATGTTTCTGGCTGCTGCTAAGTCGTTGAAGTTAATGGTGGCCAGGGACGGAATCGAACCGCCGACGCCAGCCTTTTCAGGGCTGCGCTCTACCAGCTGAGCTACCTGGCCACGGAGCGAGAGTCGCTAGTGAAGGGTTGCTGCGGCAAACGAATTATAACAACGCGAGAGGAGCTTCGCCAAACCTGCGGCGCAGAAGCCTCTCGCGTTCTTGCGGTTAGTCTCGCGATGCTGGGGCTTGTTACCCGCGTTCAGGGTCGGCAAAAGCATGGGCGCCTAATCACGAAATGGAAATCGCCACGTCGGATTCACACCCGCACCGCCAATTCTCTGCTTACTTTCTCCCCAGCGACGGTTGCTTCAGCCTGAAGCGCACATTCCCTGCCCGCAGCCTTAGCGGCGCCCCATGTCCTACATTGTGTCAGGTGGCACAATGTCCACGCGGCGCTGTTGCTGGTAGCAGCTGTCGTCGGTTGCCTGGCAAACCGGATAGAGCTTGCCCCAACCCGTGGCGAAACCGATACGCGATTCGTCAACTCCGCTTTGTACCAGCTTCGACTTCACGAATTGCGCGCGCCGATAGGAAAGTACCAGGTTGTAAAAAATATCGCCGCGAATGTCGGCATATCCCTGGATCCACAGCTGACCGTTGGTATGCTGCTTCAGCCATTCGGCGTCCGACTGCAGCGGAGCGGGATCGACCACGCGGTTGTAGATGTTGAAGGGAAAATAGACTGCCTTAACGTTTTGGATGAGGTCCTGGCCCGACGCAGAGCCGGCACTGGACTGTGCCAGCGCGCTGCCGGCGAAAAATAAGACGCTAACTGCAATCAAAAAGGCGGCAAGCACTACCCCAAACCGTTTGTTCGGCACAACGTTTCGCATGACTCCCTCCGTCCGTAGTTTTTGCAGATCGTCCAAATGTGTTGCAACCGACTGTTGCCTCGCGCGCAGAACTTACCCGGCGCGTCGTTCCGGCCGCGTCGACCCGTCGCAGCCAGCATAGAGGACGGATATTACAGGAAGATGAAACCGCATTGCCCAAAAAAATTCGTTGCCGACTCCGGCGGCGGATCAACCAGCATTTTGTCTATCTGCCCACGCCTCTGCAATTTCCACGCGATTGCAGCCCGGTTATTCGCGGAACTTTCACTCTGCATTCACGAACCTTTAACTTTGTCTCCTTAGGATTTCGCTGGACTGTCACTTCCAATTTCCACGGCTTGTACCCGGTGCGGGGTTTGCCCTTTTGTTGTAGATTCATTCCGCCCGAATTGCGCTTTCAGGAGAAGAAATGAAATCACAACTGACTTTAGCGCTCGCGGTCCTGATGACGACGAGCGTATTCGCGCAGACCGATTCCCAACAATCGAAACCGAAGCCGACACATCGCAGCAGTTCGGCACCGGTTTCGAAGCAACTGGAGGACATGAAGGATGCGATCTCTGCCCAGCAGCAGCAGATCCAGCAACTACAACAGCAAATTCAAACCCGCGATCAGGCCATTCAGACGTTGCAACAGCAGGTAGGCCAGGCGGAATCGGCGGCGCAAGCAGCGCAACAGGCCGCTAACGCCGCGGCCAACTCGCAGAGCACGGCTAGTGCCGACCAGATCAGCGGACTGCAGCATGACGTTGCCGACTTGAAAACCGTCTCCGGCAATACGGTCAACGAGCTGCAAGAAACTCAGAAGCGAGTTTCCGGCCTGGAGAGTCCACTGGCCATCCACTACAAGGGAATCACCATCACTCCGGGCGGCTTCCTGGCGGCAGAAACGGTGTGGCGGCAGCGTGCACTGGGAGCCGATATCAATACGCCGTTTAACTCAATTCCGTACTTCGGCGCCTCTCAAGCCCACATGTCCGAGTTCTTCGGCTCCGGCCGTCAGTCGCGTATTTCGATGTTGGCGCAGGGCAAGCTGGACGACATGAAGATGACGGGCTACGTGGAAGCCGACTTCCTGTCGGCGGGCGTAACCTCCAACAACAACGAGAGCAACTCCTACACCCTCCGTCAACGGCAGGCTTGGGCACAGGCCGCGTTAAACAACGGCTGGAGCTTTACGGGCGGTCAGATGTGGAGCTTGGTAACGGAAACCAAGATGGGCGAGGACAACCGCACGGAAGCTTTGCCTATGACGATTGACCCGCAGTATACCGTCGGCTTCAGCTGGGCTCGGCAGTATGGATTCCGTGTCGTAAAGGACCTCAGTAATAAGGTGTGGTTCGGCTTGTCGGTGGAGGACGCCCAGGAAACCATTACCTCGCACGGCAACTCCAACAACTACCTGATTGGTCAGGCGGGTAATGGAGGAGGCTTGTATAACGGCGGGGTCAGCGGCTGCTCGACCAGCGTCAATGCTGCGGGCGCTCCGGTCACGACTTGCTCACCCCTGGCCAGTTACTCCTACAATCCGTCTCCCGATTTTATTGGCAAGCTAGCCTTCCAACCGGGATTCGGGCACTACGAAATCCTAGGTATCGTCAGCCAGTTCCGCGATCGCATCTTCCCCAACGCGGGAGCACCTACGCCCACCGCAGCTGGGGCCTATAACAACTCGACCTGGGTTGGTGGTCTGGGTGCGAACGCCCGCTGGTCCTTCTTCCAGAAGCATCTTGACTTCGGCGCCCATGCTTTGGGAGGCCATGGCGTGGCACGCTACGGAACCGCTGGGCTGCCGGATGCGACGGTTCGCCCGAACGGCACGTTGGCTCCCATCCTCAACTATCAAGGTCTGCTCACTCTGGAATACCACTCTCCGAAATGGGATTGGTATGGCAATGGCGGTATCGAGTACGACGACCGCACCGCCTTCCTGAACGCCAAGGGAGCTCCGGTGGGCTACGGCTCGGTTCTGTTCAACAACACCGGTTGCGGGGCCGAGACCCTGCCCGGGACGGCGTTCAGCACCGGCTACAGCCCGGGTGGACTCGCCAACTGTAACGGCGACACCAAGGACATCTGGGAAGGCACGCTGGGCTTCTGGTACAAGCCTTACAACGGTCCGAAGGGCAGGCTGCAGATGGGCCTGCAGTACTCTTACGTGACCAAGACGGCTTGGGCTGGAATGGGTACTAAAACGCCGGCACCTCCGGGCGCCAATCCGTCAGCTGTCGACAACATGTTCTTTACCTCCTTCCGCTACTACTTACCGTAAGCGGCTCGGGTGGCCAGTGCTCGGCTGGTCACCCGCTTTTCTCCTCTGCTGCTGAACTCCGGTAAGTTGATCGGGTCAGCCAAAGATGCTATCCCAGGCATCAGCTGCAGGAACCTTCTCCCCTTATCGCTCTTAGGTCGGGAAATCACCTCCCAGTCAAACTACATCGATTTCAAAGAGCTCACGGCCAGTCCGGAACCATTGGGCATACCGGTCCCAACATAACCGTGTTCCGGTAGACGACAGCTGCAGGGAAAGAAAATAACGCCCTTGCCGTTTACGAAGGGTACCAACTCATCCCGATTTAAGAGGCCATAATCATCACGCTACGATGGCGTCCTGGAAGGGATGCTCCTGCTTCGAGTCCGGGCATGGATGGTCTGAGAATCGCCGCCGGGTCCGGCAGGCGAGCCAGACTCTTTCCATAACGCCTCCCAGTTCCAGATCCTGTAGCCCAGTTCCTTGGGCAGCGGGTGTCCGAGCAAATGGGCGAGCATACACACCTGCCCGCGATGGTGAGCTTCGTGAGCCAGCATGTAGCACAGCATTTCCGGGCCAACCGGCCACGGCCGGGCCCAGCCGTCTCTGCAAAAGGTTGGGACGCGGCCGCGAGTGTCGCCCAGCGCTTCGGCCAGCATCTCGACACAGCCGGCAGCGCTCTCAGCCAAGGCCGCACGGGCCTGCCGCGGCGTGCAGCGCGCGCGGCTGAGCTGGGGTGGAACCTTCAAGTGCGGAGCGGTCAGCCTAATCCACTTGCAGCGAACATTATGGAGGTGGGTGAAGATCGCCGCAATACTGCGGGTCTTGGCGGGTGGTTTGGCTGCCCAGGCGGCAGGATCAAGCTGTTCGATCAGAATCTGGTTGATGTGATCGTTAGCGGTAAAGATCTGGACAGCGGCTCGGCCGAGCTGACTATGAACCTGCGGTAGACGCTTGGTCACGGTTCCCTGCTCCTTGCCCTATGATACTTCCGGGCACCCGGCCATCTAGGAAGTTAAACGCGTTCAAACCATCGATTGCCGAACCGATGTCATTTAGCAGCGGATCGGCCGAACCCAGGGCTCAGGATTCGTTACGATAAGGTTATCAACAGCAATCTGGCGCGAAACGTCTGACGTGATAGAGGGTTTACGCAGAACAGGTCGTTACATTGGGGTGCGACGAGAAAGCAAAGTGGGGGACTTATGAAGCGAGTATTGGCCTTCGTGGCTTTTGTCCTTCTGGCGACGGTTGCAGATGCGCAACAACAACCCATCCCCCAGACCTACCAGCAGGACATTCTGAATGCGCGAACCATTGCCGTGGTCGCTTATCCTTCGCAGGCAGCTGAGGATTCACAAGAGAACCAGCGCTCGCGTCTGGAAGTGCAAAATGCTATGCGGGCATGGGGAAGATATCAGGTAGTAGCCGATGCCGGAGTCGCCGACCTGATCATGGTTGTTCGCAAGGGCCACGCTCAGGCGGCCACCATAGGGGGGCCTATAGGGCCGAGTCCGGTGACCGTCGGCCCTCTCGATTCCGGAGTAAACATTGGAGTTCATCGCGGTCAAAACCCTACGCTCAGCCAAACCAACTCCTCACAGATAAGTTCGCAGCCCCGGCTCGGCTCCGAGGTCGGCTCGGCGGACGACCTTTTGGAAGTCTACCGTGGACGCCAGCCCCTACCCGGTGACGGCAGCCGCGACGCGACCCAATATCCTCTTGACGAGCCGCCGGCATGGGTCTAGACGGCAAAGGACGCGCTCCAATCGCCAAAGATCGAAGCTGTCGCCGAGTTTAGAAAAGCAGTGGAGGCGGCCGAGAAGAAAAAGCCGTAGGGTTCTGCGAAGGGTTAAGCTCGTCCTCCTAGCTGTGGATATATACGCCGAAATCTGCCCGGCAAAGGCTGCAAGCCGATTACTGGCGATAAAACCATTACACCTAATCCGGGCGATCCCGATTCAGATAGCTTGGCGCTCATCCGATACAAGGCCGGGTTCTTGGCCTTTGATTTGGAGACTGTGCGAACGGCTCTCTGCTACAAGCGAAAACAAGGCAGGACGAAACGGTTGCGCCTGTATGCAGTTGATGAAAGGTGCCCCTGTTCGGCGATTCGCATGACCCCAACGGCGGCGGACCGGAAACTTAACGTCGCTATTCCCCGGTACAATTAGCGGGTCCGGCATGCGCACAGAAACGGCATCTGGTGCGTAAGGGATGCCAGTGCTTGATGAACCGGAATACCGCCGGAGGATAGGGCAATGCGCCTCGCAAGCCCGGGTCATGCGGTCTTTGCGGCGACCATAATCGCCATGGGATTCCTGGGCCTGTTCAAAGGCGATTACGTCTCGGTATGGCAGCCGATACCCCAGGCTCTGTCTGCACTGTCCTATTTGTGCGCCATCATCTTCCTGGCATGTGGCCTGGGCCTGCTTTGGCAACGCACAGCCGCCGCCGCTGCCCGGCTGTTGCTCGCCTATCTTCTGCTTTGGTTGCTGCTGTTGCGACTGCCCGGTATTTTCCTCACGCCCACGGTCGACTATTGGTGGGCAGCCTGCAAGATCGCGGTGATGGCTGCGGCCGCTTGGGTGCTGTATGTCTGGTTCGCCGCGAACTGGGACACGCGGCGCCTGGGTTTCGCCACCGGCGACCGGGGTCTGCGCAACGCGAGAATGCTCTACGGCCTGGCCTTGATCCCCTTCGGAGTGGCTCACTTCATTTATCTCCAACAGACCGCCGGGCTGGTGCCTGGCTGGCTGCCATGGCATGTGGCCTGGGTAAGTTTCACCGGCTGCGCCTTCATCGCGGCGGGTGTGGCAGTGCTCATCGGAGTGTATTCCCGGCTGGCAGCCGCGCTCTCGGCTTTGCAGATCGGCATGTTCACGCTGCTGGTGTGGGTACCCATCGTGGCGGCCGGCTCCAAAGACGCCTTCCAATGGAGCGAGACCGTCGTCTCTGCGGCGCTGACCGCCGGCGCCTGGGTGGTGGCAGATTCCTACCTCGGCGTGCCGTGGCTCGCCGTGGAGACACGCTGGCGCCGACGCTCCGAAAGAATGGGTCCTAGGACGGACCTGTCCACGCGGTAACCTGGCATCTCCAGAAAATAGCGGATGGCAAGCGATCCTGCTGGGCTGCATTCCTGGGTTAGACGGTAATCAGCGACCCCAACTTTTCCGGCAGGCGGGGCGAGCTCTACTTTATCGCTGTTCGGCTACACCCGAACGATCATGACTTCTGTCGACTTCACCAGCGCGGCCGCCTTGTCGCCGCGCTTGAGCTGCATTTCGCGGGCGGCGTCGGCGGTGATGATAGAGGTGATGTGCTGGCCGCCGATGGAGAGCTTGATCTGCGCCAGCAGGCCTTCGATGCGAACTTCGACAATGCGGCCCACCAGCTGATTGCGTCCGCTGATGGTGCGGAAGTTGGCCCGGCTCTCGGCCGGCTGCTTGCCCAGCGACTTAAACAGGTAGCGGTCGATCTCGCTCTGCGGGATGCGATGATGCCCGCCCGCCGTTTTCACCGTGCGCAGCTTGCCCTTGTAAATCCACTGCTTCAGGCTGGCATAGCTGATGCCCAGCACAACTGCGGCATCGCGCGGGCGCAGCAACTCTTCGGAGGTCGGGCTCATGCTTGGCATTGTAGAGGAGGGCCCGCAGAAATGCTCAAATTGAAACTTTTCCAGATAGGGAATGTGGGACGTCTTCCGTTCGGGGCTGCTGGAGATTTTGCCTTGCCCGCCGATAGCTTCCTTGTCAGGCTGATGTTGACTGAGGAATGAGGGCAGCCCTGAATGAAGAATGTGCAGATTCATGCCGGCGATGTCCCCGCCGAACTGCCACCGGTGTTCGATCGGCGAGGGCGCGAGCGTATTGCCTTGCGGATTCCGTTGCGCATCCTGAGCTGCGGGTTGCTGATGGAGCGCTCCGACGACGCCACTTGTACCGACCTGAGCGAGAGCGGAGTGGCTTTCGAGACGGAAGCGCAACTGAATGTCGGCGAGATCGTGGTGCTGGAGTTTCGGCAGAAGGCCGACGCCGCTTATCGCTGCCACGCCCGGCTGAGCTATCGCATGGGACGCAAATACGGAGCGTACTTTCTGGGCGGCCAGTAAGCTTGGCGCTGGCCTCCGCAGAAAGGCGGTGTCGGTGCAGTGCGGGTGTTCAGCCTTGCCATGGTTGTGGAATATGAGGATCTGGTTTCATTCTTATGAGCGGAGGACTCACGCGGTTTCGTGGTTGCAGCGAACGCGGCGCTTAAGCTAAGTTGTAGCCGAACGTGGCGGTTTTCGTCAGTCCGCGCGGGCCAGTTCCTCCAGCACCAGCTTGGCGGCGGCAATATCCTCCACTGCCAGTCCTAGCGACTTGAACACTGTAATCTCCGCTTGCGGCTTGGGCTTCACTCCGGCCAGCAATTCACCCAGCTCCGCGTAAATCTTGCGCTCCCGCGAGCAACACGTCGCCTGACTCCTGCAGGGCAGCTGCGCGCGAGTCAACGATCACCGCTCCCCGCATGGCATCGTCGTCCAGCTCGCGCCGCTTGGGTCCGACGGCGCCAACCGCGTTGACTAGCGCGCCGCATTTCAGCCAGGCTCCGCGCAGAACCGGCTCGGCCGCGTTGGTTACGGTGACCACCACATCGGCGCCCCGCACCGCATCTTCGGCGGGCATCGCAGTTGCGCCAATCTCTGCAGCCAGGGCCTGGGCATGCTGCGAGTTCCGGCTCCAAACCCGAACCGCGTCAAATTTCCGCACTAGGGAGAGCGCCTGGAAGTGCGCCCGCGCCTGGACTCCGCTGCCCAGAATCGCCAGGATCTTGGCGTTTGGAGACGACAGCAGCCTGGTCGCAACCGCCGATACAGCCGCGGTGCGCAACTCCGTAATCAAACGGCCGTCCATCACCGCCAGCGGCTCGCCTGTCTCGGCGCGAAAGAGCACGATCATCGCCAGATGGGTGGGCAAGCCGCGCGCGCCGTTGTCGGGATAAAGATTGACCAGCTTGGCCCCCATAACGTCGCCGTAGACCGCGGGCATCAGGCCCATGAAGCCGTGGTGTTCCGGAACCGTAACCATGCTGCGAACCGGCTGCAGCACTCGTCCGCTGGAAAAGTCGGCGAGCGCCCGCTCCATGGCCGGAATGAGTTGTTCCAGCTTCAACGCTCGCCGGACGGCAGCTTCATCGAGGAAGCGAACGGGCATGGCGGGATCGGCGGATAGGCTCATCGAATGCACTCCTGCGGTCAAAATTCGCGGTCGAAGTCATCGATCGAAATTCATTGTCCACCGGCACATCTGGCACAATGAATATCGATGCTTAAAGTCAAAAGGCTATCACCTGACGCCGTTCTGCCGACCGTTGCCCACCCGGAAGAGGATATTGGCTACGATCTGTATGCTGCCGAGGATGTCACCATTGCCGCGCACGGCGCCGCGGGAGTTCCCACCGGAATCGCCATTGAGTTCGTACCGGCGGCCGGAGGGATCGTAAAGACCCGCTCGGGACTGGCTAAGAAACGTCTGATGTGCAATGCCGGGGTGATTGATGCAGGCTACCGCGGCGAGCTGATCGTGCTGCTGGAGAATCTCAGCGATGAACCTTATGCGGTCCGCAAAGGCGACAAGATCGCGCAATTGCTGGAACATCGTTGGCTGGCGGGCGAAGTATCGGAAGGAGCGTTAAACCAGGCTTCCCGGGGCGCGAAGGGATTCGGCTCCAGCGGGCAGTAAGGGCTGCTCCGTCCAGGTTACTCGAACTCGACCAGTACTTGGTTGAGCTTCACACCGTCTCCTTCCGCAATGTTGACCTTCTTGACCTTGCCGGAAATGGGAGCGCTGATGTTCGTCTCCATCTTCATCGCTTCCAGGACCATCATCAGGTCATTGCTTTGTAGCTCCTGTCCGGGCTGAACGCTCACCTTAATCGCCACTCCCGCCACCGGACTGCGACAGACTTTCGCTTCATCGACGTTCGGGTCCAAAGCCGGCAAACCCACTGCCGTGGTCGGCACTACCACGGGCCGTACGGTGGTGGGCGGCCCATGTGGAGGCAGATAATTTCCGGTCGCGGTGTCGTCTTCGAGTACCTCGATGTCGACCACATACTCCTTGTCGTCAATCCCGATTTTCAGCTTCAATGCTCGACTCCTTTATCTCCGCTACGGGCAATCTCCGCCAACTCAAGTGGTTCGCGGGTGATGGGACGCCTGAACTGTTACTCGCCCTTGCTGCGCCCATGGATTGATGATCTCGTAAGGAGACTGCAACATTTTGGCGGAACGAATTCGCACTTTCTTGCCGAGAAACGAAGTCACCGCAGCCGCTATGACGATCAGGAGTTCTGGGCTAACGACACTTTGCGCTGCGGTTGCGACATCGATCGCAGTCGAGACGTGCGTCTGCGGCGCACCTTGCGGAGCCGCCGCATCCAGACGAGCCAGAACACCGGCAAGTAATCTTGATTGATCGCCCAATTGCTCCCGCAGTTTTTCCAGGGAATTGGCGAGCGCAGTCACTTCCTGCTTAAGGCGGGCCAACTCTGTTCCGCTGGCCGGCCCTTCCGAATCTGTCTTCGAAGTATTCATAACCGTAGTCCCTGCAGCCGGTCTGACATGGAAGAAACTCTTCCCTGATCAGCAGAAGCTTGATTAGAGCGGAATCAGTCCATGTTTCTTCGGTGGCCGCAATTCTCTCTTGGCATGCAGCGCTTCCAGCGCTTGCACCAAGTATTTGCGAGTCATCGACGGCTCAATGATGTCATCGACCAGCCGCCTGCCCGCTGCCCTATAAGGGTTGGCAAACGTCTTGCGATAGGTTTCAATTAGTTCCTTCCGGCGCGCCGGCTTATCTTCAGCAGAATCGATTTCCTTTCGAAATACAATCTCCGCCGCTCCCTCGGCGCCCATTACCGCGATCTCGGCCGTGGGCCAGGCGATCACGCGGTCGGCTCCCAAGTCTTTGCCACACATGGCAAGATAGGCACCTCCGTAGGCCTTCCGAAGAATCACCGTTATTTTAGGGACGGTCGCAGCCGAGTAGGCAAATAGCATCTTGGCACCGTGACGAATGATGCCACCGTATTCCTGTTGTACTCCGGGCAGAAACCCTGGGACATCCACAAAGGTCAGCAGTGGAATGTTGAAAGCGTTGCAGAAGCGCACGAAGCGGGCCGCTTTATCGGAGGCGTTGATGTCCAGCGCTCCGGCCAGAACGTTTGGTTGGTTGGCGATCACACCCACCGGCCTGCCTTGCAGCCTGCCGAAACCCACCACGATATTTGGAGCAAACCCCGGCTGGATTTCGAGAAAATCCTGGTAGTCCAAGACTCGCACGATCACGGTTCGCACGTCGTAGCCGATCTTGGCATCCTCCGGCAAGAGGTTATTCATTTCCAGATCTTCTTCAATGGGCAAATTGAAGGGAAGGCGCGGCGGGTCTTCCAGGTTATTGGCAGGCATAAAACTCAGCAATCGGCGGCAAAGATAAAGGGCATCTTCGTCGTTCTGGGCGATCAGGTGGACCACGCCCGAGTTATTCATCTGAGCGCCCGGACCGCCCAGCGCCTCGGCCGTAACATTCTCCCCGGTGACTTGCTTGATGACTTGAGGCCCGGTAATGAACATTTGCGATTGCAAGGTCTGGATGATGAAATCGGTGAGCGCCGGGCTGTAAGCAGCGCCGCCGGCGCAGGGACCGCAGATCAGCGAAATCTGGGGCACGGTACCGGACAGGACAACATTGTTGTAGAAAATCCGGCCATATCCGGAGAGGCTATCAATGCCTTCCTGTACCCGAGCTCCGCCGGAATCATTGATGAAGACGAATGGACTTCCGGTTTTGAGCGAAAGCTGCATCATGTCGGCAATCTTCAGGCTGTGGACCTCGCCGGCAGCTCCACCCGCCACCGTGAAATCCTGGCTGGCCAGATGAATCAGCCGGCCGTCCACCGTGGCACAGCCCGTAACCACGCCGTCAGCGGGCATCTCTTTCTCGGCCATGCCGAAATAGGTGGAGCGATGCTCGGCGAAAAGGCCGATTTCCTGAAAGCTATTAGGGTCGACCAGTTTGGCGATGCGTTCCCGAGCGGAAAGCTTGCCGGCAGCATGCTGTTTGTCGATTCGCCCCTGGCCTCCGCCCAGCTGAATGCGTGCTCGTTTCGCCCTAAGCTCGCCCATGTGGTCGTTCAGCGTTTTGTGCTTGCGCTTGCTTTTCGTTTCATCAAGTGGTGTTGCCATTACACCTCCGGCAGGGCATTGGAAATGCCTCCTGCTGATGGATCGCTACCCCACGGGCGCGACGGTTACGTTGTGCTCCCGGCCGTCGAGGGTTATGACATACTTCACGGTAGAACCGGAATCAGGTTGGCCGTTCACCGCCGCGGCCTTAGCCGCTGCCGGGGGCTGGGCCGGGGCAGCTTTGCCCGGATCCTTTCCCAGATTCCTGGGACCTTCAGAACGGGTTTTGAAGAACTTGGGCGCTACCTGGGGAAACATCGCATAGGTCAATACGTCTTCATCGCTTCCGTTGCACCCTTCGATGGCCAACGCCTGGGAGCGCAGATGTTCCCATTCAGGTTTCAGCAAGTCGGCCGGACGTACCTGGATGGTTGGTTTCTTGGCGTGTTCCTCAGCCTTTTTCACCACCTCGGGGTTCTTCTGGCCCAAAGTGCTTCCGTAATAGCCCAGCATCAGATCGGCAAACTCACCGGTCAGGACTTTGTAACGGCCCATGAGTACATTGAAGACAGCTTGTGTACCGACGATTTGACTGGAAGGCGTCACCAGCGGAGGATATCCGGCATCCTGGCGCACCTTGGGCACCTCGGCCAACACCTCCTGCAGCCGGTCGGATGCGCTTTGCCCTCTGAGTTGGCTCTCCATGTTGGAGATCATGCCGCCCGGGATCTGGCTCTTGAAAATCTCGGTATCCACGCCACTAAACTCGCTGAGGAACTCGCGATAGCGCGGTTTGATCTTGGCAAAGTGTTCCTTGACTCGCAGAATTCGCTTCGCATCCAGCCGGGTGTTGAAGCCTGTGCCCTCCAGCATTTCGATCAGGCTTTCCGTAGGATTATGCCCGGCGCCCAGCGACATCGAACTGACGGCCGTGTCCACGATATCGCATCCAGCTTCAATGGCCTTCATGTAGGAAACCAACGTGACCCCGGTAGTCGCGTGCGCGTGCAGGTGTACCAACGTGTCCTCACCGCATCTTGCCTTAATGCCCCTTACCAGATCGTAGGCAGCCTGCGGCTTTAGCAGTCCGGCCATGTCTTTAATACATATCGAATCGCAGCCCATTTCCTTCAGTCGTTGCGCCATTTCGACGAATGCGGGAATGGTGTGAACCGGACTGGTGGTATAGGAGATGGTTCCCTGCGCATGCTTGCCCGTCTTCTTCACTGCAGCGACGCTGGTGCGAAGGTTGCGCAGATCATTCAAGGCGTCGAAGATACGGAATACGTCAATGCCGGCGGCAACAGATTTCTCCACGAAGCGCTCGACCACCCCATCCTCATAATGGCGATAGCCCAGCAGGTTCTGGCCGCGCAACAGCATCTGAAGGCGCGACTTGGGCAGTAGCTTCCGAAAAGTTCGGAGCCGCTCCCAGGGGTCTTCGTTCAGAAAGCGGATGCAGGCGTCAAATGTCGCTCCTCCCCAGCACTCCAACGACCAATAGCCCGCATTGTCGAGGTCTTCGCAGGCAGGAAGCATGTCCTCCATGGCCATGCGAGTGGCCAGCAGGCTCTGATGCGCGTCTCTAAGCACCAATTCCGTAACTTCAATCGTGCGCTGCATACTGCGAATCCTTTCTACCGGGATTACCAGCAGTCAATCTGCGGTAACCCGTCTCTACCATCATCACACGATTCACCTGGAATGGACGGGGGGAATCTCTGATGGGGTGCATGTCTCTCATCGCATGGAAGCGCTACACCGGCGGTGTCCTAAATTAGGACACTCTCGCCACCGGTCACAGGGCAACGTGATCTGCGTTGAGCATCGCATTGACCTTCGACATCACTTCGAAGGCGTCGGCGACGTAAAGCACATCGGCTTTACCGCGCGCCCATCCGCAGTTGGGATCGAGATTGATCGCGCGCCGTTCGCCAATGAAACGCCAGCCGACCGTGTGCGGCTCCTCGCCATGGCAGCAGGCAGCCAAGCCCTTGGGATGGCGAGGCGATGAGCCAGTTTGCCCTACCTGGTTGAGGTGCGTCATGAAGCGCAAAGCGGATTGATTCTCGCCACTGAGATCGACCAGCGATTTACTTCCACCTAGCGACGCTTTGGAATTTCGCAGAAAATCCACAATGATGGTTTCCGCCTCAGGCACGTGCGTCTGGCCATCTTTCTGTTTTTTCGTCCATCCTGCGCCCGCAACGAACAGCAGATCGGCATCAGCACGAATCGTCTGCTGGTCCGCCGGCGGCGTGACTACACCCTGGACCCTGGTGCGGAGCAGAGTATCAGGCAGCGGAACATCGATCAGCTGAGGCGAGGCAGAACCAGGCTCGCCCTCCCATGCGGGACGCGAGCCGGGATCGAGCAGCAGAATCCAGGGACGCTGTGTGCGGGTTAGCGACGCTTCGATCCGCTGGCGATAGAACCACCGGGTCACCGTCGGTATGCCGGATGAAGCCACGACGCCGGTGATGTGCGTATCCAGGCATCCTCCCAATCGATACGCGACGGCTGCCATTACCCGCGCGTTACGAGAAGTAGCAGCGGCAATTACGATGGTCGCACCTGACGCCCGGACCAGCGCTTCGCACGCCGCGGCATCGGTGGCAAAGCGGGCATCGGCAAAGGCCTCTCCGCAGACCGCAAGAAAGCGGGTCGCGCCACAGGCGGCAATCGAATTGGCCGCAGGCTGAACCTGCACGCCGTAAAGCGCGACCTCGAGAACTCCGTTGAGCGACTGCTTCAGTTCGATCGCGGAGCTCAGTGTCTCCAGCGCTGTCTTATTCAGCGTGCCGTCGGCTTCGGTGTGCGCCAGAAAGAGAATGTTGTCCATGTTTGCGTTACTCCTGCTTGATCCACTGCACGATTTCGTTCGCGATCTGGTCGGCGGCCATGTCCTTCACGATGCGGGTTTCGCGTTGCTGTTTCGGCGTGGCGACACTGGCATACTGCAGACCGTCGGGCGTAATTTTTGCGGCAACGGCGCGCTGCAACGCCGGCATGATGGCTCGCATGTTCGCCATGCCCACCTGGGGATCGTTGCGCGGTTCGCCCAGACTGCCGGTCGCCCATCCCAACACCGCCGGAGCGCCGGCACACCGCGACACCTGATGGCGCGCGCCTTCGATACGCTCCAGCACTTCAAACGAACCATCGTCCTTGGGGATGATGGCATCGACACCCTGGAACTGATCGACGATGCCGAGGTGCTCGCCCACCAGTTGCAGAGTGACCCCAGCGCTGCGGCTGGCAGACTCCCATCCCCCGAACAACAGCAGCCTGCATAGATCGATGCCGGGGATGTTGCGGATCGCCGTCGCCAATGCGGTCGCGGTCTGCTGTGCATCAGCGAAGCCGCTGGAAGGACCATCCACGGCCACAAGTTGCAACGGAACCTTCTGCGCCACGGTCATCATCACCTGCTGGAGCTTGGCCTTGGGCGCCACGCTCACCAGCCAGAGCGCGCTGCCGGCAGCCTTCTTGACCAGGTTTGCTCCCTCATACAGCGCATGCGCCGCCCACGGATCAAGAATGGCAGGCAGCATCATTTCATTCTTCAGCGACGGACCGGTTGGTCCGCTCACCGGTTCCAGGGTCTGCAACGGATCGGGCACGACACTGGCGCAGACGACAACTTGAAAAAGAGTGCTCATCTTTATCTAGGTTCCTTGCGAAAATTCTGGTCAATTCTCGGCCGAGTGCAGTCCGCCAACGCCGGCGTGGAACTCCAGGTTGGTTTGGCCATCTACGGTTTCCGGACAGTTCCACATACAGGCGCCGCAAAAAATGCACTTCTCGCGGTCGAAGCTGGGCACGCCTTCGAGGCTCCGGGTAATGGCCTGCCCGGAACACATCTCCACGCACAATTTATTACCGCAGCTGCGGCAGACTTCCAGGTCGCGGAACACAACGTGGTCGGCGTATCCCGCAGTAGCCTGGACCTTGCCGCCCATCAGCAGCACATCCTGATGCGAGACCAGTAGCGAGCCGTCGTACTCGATCGCGGGCCAGCCGCAGCGGTCCATCAGCGGATCATGGGCAGACGCGCCGCGGAGTTCGCAATCATGCTGAATCGTTGTAATTTCCTGCTGCGTGAACTTGCCGCGATAGAACTCAGCCAACGACACCAGACGCTCCGTAGGGTTCGCAGGATGGCTGCCCAGAGAGAGCCGTCCGTTGCTGAAGGCAGAAACAGCCATTCCGATCAGGCCAGTCACCACGCCGCGCTGAAAGCCGTCACGCGATTTCTCCGCAATGTGGGCTTCGCTCTCCAGCCAGCTGTTGCGGCGACGCTGCTCGTACGCCTGCGCCAGGTTCTCACGCGTGAACGGCTTGCCCGCTTGCAGAAGCTCGATAACGCCTTCGGCCAGCAGCACGCCGGTGGTCCATGCTTCATCGACTCCAGAGCCAGTCAGCACATTTGTACTGCCGGAGGACTCACCGATTCGCGCATAGCCGTCGCCTGCCAGGAAGGGCTCACCGCGCTTGCCCGATTCCTGCAGCGACTTCGCGCCCCACGAGCGCAGCCTGCCGCCTGCGAGATGGCGCCAGAGATAAGGGTGCTGAATGTAGTGCTGCAAATATCGATAGGCGGTGCGCGTCGGGCAGTCGAACCACGAAGGAACAAAGATGCCGACCGACGCCACGCCGCCGGGATGTACGTAGAAGAAGCCAAACATCTCCGGCTCGGGAAAACCGAAGGTGTGCAGCACGGTGCCGGGCTGAAGTTCAACGTCTGGCCGAAGCTCAATGACGAACTTCATGCCGACGGCCCACTCGCGCACCTCGTTCCCTACGGGCATTCCGATGCGGCGATCAATGTCACGACTCACCGCTCCAACCGGCCCATCCCCGACCACCGTCAGCGCGGCGTGAATATCCATTCCCGGAGTGAAGCCAGCTTCCGGATTGCCGGCGCGATCCACCCCCTGATCGAGCATACGCACACCTAGAACTTTCTGGTCCTCGATCAGCGCTTCGCTCACCGGCATCCCTGGCCAGATTTGCACCGTGCCGCTGGAGAGCACGTGCGAGCCGACCCACTGATTGAATTGCCCAATGGAAAGCACCAGCCCATCCTTTTTGTGCAGGAAGCTGGGAGTGAAGGGCAGTTCGAGCGCATTGTGTTTGACGCGCAGCAAGCGGCGAAACGCCCGCAGGAAGCGATCGCCGGTTCGCAAAGCCAACGAGCGACGGCTGGCGCCAGTGGGATCGAGCAGATAGACCAGCTTCTCGCTGGAAACCGCGGTCGCCATCGGAATCTGTGCGGGATCAAGGTCGGGGAAGCTGGCGCGAATACCGCGCGCCCGCGTCACCACGCCCGAGACGCCAAAGCCGATGTCATCGGCGCGCTCACAGCAGATGACTTGCAGCGGCATGCCGGGCATCGTGCTGCTCTCGATCGCAGGGCTGCCATCGTCGTTCAACAGTTGCCGCGAGAGCGTGGTCAGGAAGCCGCCCATCGCGGGACCGAAGCCAACGCAGGCGATATCGACGGCCATGGCGGTGCGCTCAACCGCGAATTGTTCAGGCGTGCTCAATCACATTCCTTAACGCGGATAGTCCAGCGCTTCGGGGATCATCACTTTCGAGATCGCTTCCGCAGCGCGGTCCTTAGACAACTGCGCGCCCGTCAGGCAGCCATCCAGTTTGCTGCGCAAGCGCTGAAATCCTTCCAATCCGAGGCACGAGGCGCAGGGCCCGGCTTTGATCGGATGTGAATCATCGCTTCCGACTACGTCCGTGGCCAAGGCAGCGATGCCCGGGATCAGGCCTTCGAGCGAATCCAGTTCGTCGCTGTGATAGCAGCCCTTGTAACCTTCTTCGTCCCACGCAGGATGGCGGTTGTATCCAAAGACCAGTTCGGCGCAGATGCGGCCAACTTCTCCCGCGGCCCGTGCGGCCTGGATGTGGCACAGATCGGTGAAGAAGTTCAGCGTTCCTTCCAGGCCCTCAGCCAGCACCGGATTCTCCGGACCGCGTGTTTCCAACTCGATCAGATCGAGCGTTTGCTGCCGCGCAGCCAGCAGCCAGCACAGTGCATCGGCCAGCGGAAAAGTAACGCCCTGGCGTGCGCTCTGATACAGCGCGCCCCCATCGGCGTCGGTCGCGACTTGCAGATGGTTGAACGTCCACAGCCACAACTGCATCGCGGTGGCCAGCGAGCATGCCCCGGTGCCGGGGCGATGCTCTGCGATCCGGCGCATCTCCAGAATCCAGTGCTTGAACTGCGCCAGGAAGAGTTCGTTGGTCATGGTGACGCTGAGGTTGCGCCGCTGCACCGCCTCGGGACCTTCGTAAGTGGCTTCCAGTTGCGTGTCCATCCACTTGTAGGTGAGGAAGCCGGGACAATCCTCGGTGATCCCGTATCCGCCCATCAGGCTCAGCGCCTCGCGCATTGCAGCGGAGCCGGTGCCGGTGTTCCACAACTTGCAAGCCGGACACAACACGTTCGAAACCGCATCTTTCAAGGCGAACCGTACCAGCGGATCGGCCTTCAAATCTTCGTAGCAGCCACCGACGTGTTGCTCGGGCGGCTGGCCTTCCTGCCGCAACAGTTCGATTGCCGACTTATTTACGTCGCGGAAGAACTTCAACTCCGATCGGCCGCGGCCCACGCCCTTACTGGCGAGAATCTCGTTCTTCTCGCGCTCCAGGATATCCATTTCGTCGCACAAGCGCGCCGCGGCGAAGCCCAGGGAAGCGCCCGCCTCGCCGACTGCCCACAAACTGACCAGGCGATGCAGCGCGTCCTGGCGCTGTTGCAGGCCGAGTTCGTAACGCAACATTCCAGCCTTCGCCTGCTCCGATCCGCGGAAGCGTCCACGCTGATAACGAATGATCGGCTCAATCGCAGACAACAGCTTGGCCGAACTCATGAGCGCCACAGTTACCCGCGTGCGTTTGAAGACCGCTTCGATCACCTCACTGTGGCTGTAGTTGGGAATGATGGTGCCATCTTTCACCGTGTAACCGCCGACGATCCGGCTGGCCGGCACGGTCACGTTGAAAATCGGATCACAGGTGGAGGAAAGCTGGTGCACCAGTTTGCGCGTCGGGGTGCCACGGTCGAAGACGCCGGGATCGCTCTCTTCGATGATGACGATGCAGGATCCCTTGATGCGATCGTCGCCTGAGTCCACAGCGGCAGTCACAAAATTCGCGAATCCCATGTTGGTGATGAATCGCCCGCGTTTTTCCACGCGCAGCAGAGGCTCTTCACCATCGGTCCACTTCTCTACCCGCAGCTTTCCATTCAAGATGCCGGTATCCACCCCAACGTAGGGAATCGGCTCGGTGAGGCAGAACGCTCCGCGCAACTGTTGGCGGTCCTCTCCCGCAACCGGCGGGATTGCGAGTGACATGTACCTGGCTTGCTGTTCCGCCGTGCCGCGCTCATGTATGGGGGCCAGCGCCAGGCAGCCGGCGAGGCTGCAGGTGGCGGCTCCTGCGTCTACCCAGGCGAGTTCGAACGCGGTCAGCGCCAGCGCGAGATTCTTCGGGCCGGCCAGGTAGCCGCCCTGTTCGGGATCCATAAATACCGCGGTGATGCCGGACTGGTCGAATGCCTCCAGCAATGTGGCCTTTTCGGCGGTCCACTCGTGGGTGCCGCGCAGCCCCTGAGCCACCAGTCGCGCCACCGGACCGCGTGCCACCTCACGGGCGGACTGCACCAGCATCTGCAAGTCGTAGCGGTCGGCAAAACGCCAGAGAATCTGGCGAACGTTGTCGTCAGGCAGGGTGCGCAGAGTTTCGGATCGCACTCGGGAAACCGTGGTGGCCATTTGAACACCTCCGGAGGAGATCAATCCTTATTTTCATTGGCGAGTGGCCAAGGTTCCAGTGACCTGGATCATAGGGACTGGTGACAAGCGGATAAGCTGGGGCCGACTGCGTTATTGCTGCCTGAGATGAATTTCGACCTGGAAAGAATCTTAGCCATCCAAACAATTATTCCCCGGGTCCTGCAGGACTCTAAATGGGTAGACGTTAGGATGAGACTCCCCCTGATGGACAAGACGTCTTCTTCGAAGAAGTGTGCTTCTACTGAAGGCGGGCTGCGCTCCAATGTTCTTGCCCGTGTCTGTATATCTTTACTTATTGCCGCTCAACCATGATTCGTCTGACGGTGACCCGAATTGAGGAATGCTGATTAACTCTACGGGCGAGCGCAGCTTTGCGAAAAGCATGCTATCTCCACACCCCTGTGGCGCGCGCGGCCATTGCGTATTTGTCCAGGGTGCGCCCTGCTTACGACCGTGATGCTGCAAGACACTAAACTTGCGCCGTGATCCCCCCCACAGATGGCGGTGCCGTTTGAGCTAAGTGCCGCCTACCCTCAGATCGTCGCGACGTGGCGCGGTGGTTGGTCTCTCTTAATCGAAATTGGCATGCGAGTTGCATTTGACATGCTCGGCGGCCAACGCCGCGATGCTGCCAGGACGATGCAGCGCTGATGCGACTGCTTGCGGGGTTGTGGAGCGTTACACCGGGGCGCGCCCCGCGATCTCCGCAACCAGGCCAGCGCGGAACTTTGCAAAGCCCTACTCGCGACCGATGCCTGGAAAAGGTCACATGTACCTGCCTCATATCTAAAGCCATCACGCGCCAGGAGGCGCAGTCATGAAATCTTGCACCATCGCTTTACTTGCTCTCATTCTTAGTGCTCCGGTTTTCGCTCAGACAATCCTCCCCATTGGTAATTCGTTGGGCGGGTCACAACGGCCCTATCAGCAACAGGATTATCCAGCTATCCCAGCCAGCGACTGGATTGGCGGACTTACCTTTGACAGCCTCACCTGCAATATGGTCTACGTGCAGTTGCCTTCGTTGCTCGCCTGGGTGCAACGAAGCCGCCCTACACCCACTTTGATTCTCAACTGGACCGGCGAGGACGACGCCGCTCACGGTGTTCCGGTGTCCACTTTCATGAGGTGTTTGAATAACACGATCGCATTGGAACACGCTTACTTCCCCTCGGCCTTCATCATTACCCCCAACGTGCTTCCGTTTCCGCGGTATCGCATTGGCCGAGACATTACGATCATGCAAGCGTCCCTGGTTTATGCCTATAACGCAGCCGAAGCCGCGATCGCACCGGTCGATATCTGGAACGCAACGGTGGAACTGCCGCAGGGGTTTGGTATACCGGCAGACTGGACATCTCCTAATTCCGACCCTAACGAAAATGCCTGGCACACCATCGACGGAATTCTTCGGCCTCTGATCTACGGAGATCTCGGTCTAAGACTTCCCGAGGAAGAGAAGTAACGACATTATGGGCGTGGTCTCAATCCTGAATGCGGTCAACATCGAATCGCTCGATGATCTGAGACGGCATTCTGAAAAAGGTTGCGAGACAGCGACCGGAAACGAAACCGACTAGCTAGCATTGCCTGTGGCGAAAGACAAACGTTGGGGTGATGACGTGTTTGGCTGAATGTGTCATATCTGTTGGTTCGCTCCAGCGCAGCCTCAGGCGCGAAGAGTCGCACGCAGCATCCTTTATAACTGGCTAGGACAGCCGCGACGACCATTGTTTAGTAAACTGCGGGATCATGATCCCGGCATCGAACCCCACGCTGGCGGGCACGACGCCCGACCCAGCGCGTGGATTCGTTGTAATGGCGAGTTTGATTAGATCGAAGCCCCGGAGCCCTGCGAGTAGCCCAACATCAAGCGGCCAATGCACGGAGGATAAACTCAGGGGAAAGAGCGCTGCTGCTGTGGGGCCGGTTGCCGCTCTTGGCTAAACCGTATCACCGCCAGAATAGTAGCCTCACGGTGTTCCGATAGAAACTAAAGAAAGTCATCCCGCTTAACCAAAGTTCGGTGGCATGGCTGGCCAGTTTCGGCAGCTGTTTCGTGCGGCATTCCCGAGATGGTTGAGACTCAATCCAACACCTCGCCTCGGGATATCCCATCGAACTTCTTCGCCCGGCGAATCGATGACGCAGGCGAAGACTGGCCGTAATGGAGCGTAATGGAGGACGCGAGGAAGGGGGCCCTTCGTCCTCTGGTTGGCGTTATCTACTCATGTACCTAACACGCCTACCTAAATGACAGCCTTCGCGTTCCATGCGGTGGCAGCGTCTCTTCATTTTTCAGTCTTACTTTTTGACGTGTTGGATTAACGTCTCCTGAGCCACAGGAACGCTCCGCCCATAAGAGCCAGAGAGACCGAAGCAATGAGGGCACGCCTCATCGATCGGCGCTGGCCCGCCTTTCGCCGAGAGACGATTTCTGTTTCCGGATACATCTGGCGAGCGCCGTCACCTTCGTCCATCGCCAAATGCATCACTTCGGCAAGGTGCAGCGCGTGACGCGGCGTGTCTTGCTGAATCTGTTCCCGGCAGCTGAAGCCATCGGCCATCACCAGCGTCGAAAGCCCGGTCTTGCGCACCGCCGGGAAAAGCGCACGCTCGCCACATTTCAGCGAGATGTCATATTTGTCTTCCTCGAATCCAAACGAGCCAGCCATGCCGCAACAGCCTGCATTCAGCATCTGGAAGTCGAGGCCCATCTTCTTCATTACCGCTTCATCGTCATAGAGGCGCATGATTGCCTTGTGATGACAGTGCGCCTGCACGACGGCTTTGCGGCTCAGCTTGGGCGGATCGTAATCCTTCACCTTCTTTTCCAGGAATTCGGCCAGCGTGAAGGTGTTCTCCATCAATCGATGGGCCCGCCGTGACTCTGGCATCAGGCCGTTCAGTTCGTCGCGAAATACCGCACAGCAACTGGGCTCCAGCACCACCATCGGCGTGCCGGCATCAATCTCATCGGCAAGTGCCTCCAGAATTCGGTTGAGGTAGTCCTTTGCACGATCCAGAAAGCCGTAATCGTACAAAGGACGTCCGCAGCATAGGTGCTGCATCGGAACCTGGACCTGATATCCGAAGTGTTCCAACACCTCGGCCGCAGCCTGCGCAGTCTCCGGAAGAAAGTAATTGTTAAAAGTGTCAGGCCAGAGAATGACCGCCGGCTGGCCTTGATTACGGAGCGGGCGTTTCTTAAACCACGACTTGAAACTTTCAGGGGCAAACGCGGGAATCTCACGTCCCATCGGCATTCCGGCAATTTTCTTGGCGACCGTGCTTAGCACCGGCAGCTGGGTGAACAGGTTCACGAATCCCGGTGCGATGGATGCCAGGCGCGACCACTGATCAATCAAGCCGAAGGCATAAGCGTACCGCGGACGCAGCCGTCCCTCCCAGTAATGCGAAAGAAACTCCGCCTTATACGTCGCCATGTCCACGTTGACCGGGCAATCGCCTTTGCAGCCTTTGCAGGCCAGACAAAGGTCGAGCGACTGCTTGACACTTTCATCCCGCCAGCCGTTCGTGATCACATCACCGTGCAGCATCTCCCACAAATGATGAGCCCGTCCGCGGGTGGTGTTACGTTCATCGTGCGTCACCATGAAGCTGGGACACATCGTGTCGTCTTCGGCAGTCTTACCGCTTTTGCGACGGCATTTGCCGACCCCGACACAACGCAGAGTGGCATGAGCGAAGCTGCCGCCATCCTCCGGCCATTGAAAGTGGGTCTCCGGCTCCCACGGCTTGTAGTTGGCGCCGAGCCGCAGATTCTCGTCCATGCGATAAGGCTCAACCACTTTGCCCGGATTCATCTTCCAATCCGGATCCCAGATCGACTTGAACTCGCGAAATGCCTGGAGCAGTTCGTCGCCGAACATCTTGTACAAGAACTCTGCCCGCGACTGCCCATCGCCGTGCTCGCCACTGAAGCTGCCACCGTATTTTGCGCACAGATCCGTCGCCTCTTCCATGAACGAGCGCCACTTCCTGATTCCCGGCTCACTGGTGACATCGAAATCCACCCGGCAATGAATACAGCCCTGGCCAAAGTGGCCATAGAGTGACGGATTGTATTCATACTTCTGATACAGCGTGCGCAGGTCGCGCAGATATCCACCGAGCTTCTCCGGCGCCACGGCTGAATCTTCCCATCCCGGCCACGTGGTGCGTTCGCCGGGAACGAAGGCGGTCGCGCCCAACCCGGCCTCGCGTATCTCCCACAGATGCGCCATGTCCTCTTTTTCGGTGAAGAGCTTCATGCTCGGCGCTCGCGAGCCGCTCTTTAGCATTTCCATGACGCGATGTGCGGTCTCCAGCGCCTCCTCTTTATTGTCGGCGCCAAACTCCGCCATCAGCCAGCCTTTGCCGTCGGGCATCATGCCCAGGAAGCGCCGGTTCGGACCGCCTTTCTTTTCGATGTTCTGATACATGCGGTAATCGCTGCCCTCCAGCGCCGTCGGCTGGAATGGCGTGATGCGCGTGACATCATCGGCCGCCTCGTACACGTCGGCATAACCGAGCATCAGGATTACCCGTTGCGCTCGGGCATCGATCAGCTTGCATTTCGCTTCGAGCACCGTGACCAGCGTGCCTTCGCTGCCCACAAGCGCCCGCGCGATGTTGAATCGCCCGTCCTCGTTCGGGAGCAACTCGTTCAGGTTGTAACCGGAGACGCGCCGCGGGATCTGGGGATACCTGTCACGAATGAGATCGGCGTAATGCTCGCGCAGCGATTTGAGGTTGACGATAGATGTCGCCGGTTCGTCCGCCCTGCCGGATCGATTGCTCCATCTCCGCCTCGTTCATCCATCCGACGTTCATGCGGGTGCCGTCGTACAGCAGCACCTCCAGCGCTTCTATGTTTTCCTCCGTTTTGCCGGCCATCTGCGCGTGGGCGCCGCAGGAGTTGTTGCCGATCATGCCTCCAAAACAGCAATGGTTGTGCGTCGCCGGATCAGGTCCCCAGGTCAGCAACTTATCGCTTTCGTGCATCGCCCGGTCGCGCAACTCATCGCAGACCGTTCCCGGCAACACTCGCGCCCAGCGCTCGGAGGTATTCAGCTCCAGAACGCCGTGCATGTATTTTGACCAGTCGATGACCACCGCGACATTGCAGCACTGACCGGCGAGGCTGGTCCCTCCGCCGCGCGACAGGACAGGCGCGCCCAATTTTCGGCAGGTAGCGATGGCATGCACCACATCTTCTTTCGTGCGCGGAATGACCACTCCGATCGGCACCTGCCGGTAATTCGAGGCATCAACCGCATACATCGCTTTGCTGCCGGGATCGAAGCGGACCTCGCCTTCGACATTCGCTCGTAACTCAGCTTCGAGTTCGTCGATGTCGGCGCCGTCAGGCCAACCGCGATCCGGTATTCTCGTGGACTGTTTTAATTCGTCGGGTGAAATCAGGGTATCTTTGCTGACAGACATGATTGCTCCCTCATGCGGCATAGCGCTTCGCATCCGCGCGTTTTAGCTCCAATCCAATTCCCGGACGCGACAGATCAGGCCGCAACTGGCCGCCCCGCAGCTCCGGAAAACCGTCGAAGAACATGCGTTCGATGCGAACGTGATCATGAAAATATTCCAGATTTTGAAAAGCCGGTATCGCGCAACCCACGTGCGTGTGGAGCGCCGGGGCGGTGTGGCCGGACAGCGGCAGGTTATACGCTTCGCATAATGCGCCCACCTGCAGAAAGGCAGTCACGCCGCCGCAGCGCGTAATATCCGCCTGCTGCACGTCCACGGCGCCCGCCGCCAGCATGCGACGGAAATAGAAAATGTCGTATCCGTATTCGCCGGCAGCGATATCCATTACGGCGGGCGCACGGTCGCGAAGCAGCCGCAAACCTTCCAGATCGTCGGACGATACCGGCTCCTCGAACCAGCTCACCTTGTATTCGGCAAAAACTTCCGCCTGCGCGAGAGCCTGCTTCCGGCGGTAAGCGCCATTTGCGTCGACAAACAACTCGGCGGAAGGCCCGATGGCGTCACGGGCGACACCCACGCGCTGCACGTCTCGCTTGGCGTCGCGGCCAATCTTCATCTTCACTCGCGGAATGCCTTCGCTTACCCATCCGCCGAGTTGTGCCGCAAGCTGATGATCGGAATAGGAAGTAAATCCGCCACTGCCATAGATCGGCGCTCCCTCTCGGACCTGACCCAGCAGCGTAACCAGCGGCAATTCCAGCAATTTCGCTTTCAAATCCCAGAGCGCGCAATCCACCGCTGAAATGGCCATCGAGCAGATTCCCGGTCGTCCGAGGTTACGGATTCTTCGCCACATCGAACCATACGCCGATGCCGGGCTCATCGCATCCGTCCCAATCAGTAACTTCGCCAGGAAATCCTGAATTAGCGTGGCGACCGCCGAATCCGCATACGTGTAACCCAGGCCGACTTTGCCCGCTGCCGTGGCCTGCACCAGCACCAGCGTCGTGCTGTTCCATTCCAACGTTCCGTCCGATTCGGGTAAATCCGTCGGCACGGTGTAAGTCGAGACAGCGGTGCGTTCCAGAGGCACCTGATAAGAGCGGCTCCTCATGGAATCCTCACGTGTTGATGAAAACGATTAGCCCGGATTCTTGAGATCACACTATTAGTAGTGATGACGACCACGCAGGCGAGGTTATCCCAATTCCGGAGCGCTGCCTTGGAGTTTTCATGAACGTACAGAGCCGCTAAAAAAACGTAGCTTCCGCTCTTCTCTATGCATTTTCTGTGATCTGAAATTCAGAAGTCTGGCTATTCAGCAAACAGCACAGCGACCCATGGCATCCATGTGAGAGAACGACCAAAACGCAAACCCGTAATCCTAAGAAAGGAATCGCCATCGTGAATACTTCAGATGTGCTGGTGGAATCGCTGATCGATTGGGGTGTCGAAATGATCTTCGGGCTGCCCGGAGACGGTATTAACGGCATCATGGAAGCGCTACGCACGCGCCAGGACAAAATTCGCTTTATTCATGTGCGCCATGAAGAAACCGCCGCATTCATGGCCTGCGGCTACGCCAAATACACCGGGAAACTCGGTGTCTGCCTCGCCACCTCCGGCCCCGGTGGAATCCACCTGTTGAATGGCCTCTACGACGCGAAGATGGATGGTGCGCCGGTGTTGGCTATCACCGGCCTGCAATTCCACGACCTGATCGGAACTCACACCCAGCAGGATGTGGCGCTCGACAAACTTTATATGGATGTCTGCGTTTACAACGAGCGCATCATGGGAGCCACGCATGTTGAGAATGTCATCGATCTGGCATGTCGCACTGCGATTTCCTACGGTGGCGTAGCGCACATTACCATTCCTGTCGACTTTCAGGACCAGGAAGTGAAGAAGCGCGAGCGTTCGAAGCGAAATATTCCGGGCCACACCAGCGACGTTCGCACGCGCAGTTACAAAATCCCCGATCAGTCGCAGCTTCAGCAAGCAGCGGACATCCTGAATTCCGGGAAAAAGGTTGCGATCCTGGCAGGCCGCGGCGCATTAGGCTGCGGAGAGCAACTTGAACAAATCGCGGAGTTGCTGGGCGCGCCAATCGCCAAACCACTGCTGGGCAAAGCGGTCGTTCCCGATGATAGTCCTTACACCACTGGCTCGATCGGACTGCTCGGCACCGCGCCATCGCAGGACGTGATGGAGAAATGCGACACGCTATTAATGGTCGGCACGTCATTCCCGTATCTCGAATTTCTTCCCAAGCCCGACCAAGCCAAGGGCGTACAGATCGATATCAATCCGATGCGGATCGGATTGCGTTTTCCGGTCGACGTCGGACTGGTTGGCGACAGCCGCACGGTGCTGGAGAACCTGCTTCCATTACTGAAGAAGAAAGACGATCGCGGCTTTCTCGAAATGGCGCAGTCCGGAATGAAGGATTGGTGGCAGGTGGTAGAGACCCGAGCCACGCGGATGGACAAGCCAATGAAGCCTCAGGTTGTTGCCTGGGAACTGGGCAAGCATCTGCGCAACGATGCCATCGTCAGTTGCGACAGCGGCACGATCGCGACTTGGTGGGCGCGCGAGATTCCGGTCAAGAAAGGCCAGATGTACAGCCTCTCCGGCAATCTGGCCACTATGGCGCCGGGATTGCCCTATACGCTTGCTGCGCAGCTTGCCTATCCTGACCGGCAGTGTGTCGCATTCGTCGGCGATGGTGGTTTCTCCATGTTGATGGCCGATTTCTCCACGGCTGTGAAATACAAGCTGCCGATCAAGGTCGTCATCATCAAGAACAATACCCTGGGACAGATCAAGTGGGAGCAGATGGTGTTTCTGGGCAACCCGGAGTTCGGCGTGGACCTTGGCCCCATCGATTTCGTTGCTTTTGCACATGCCTGCGGTGGCGTGGGCTACAGCGTCGACGATCCGAAGAACTGCAGCCAAACTGTCGAGCAGTTTCTCAGCGCACCTGGCCCGGCAATCCTGGAGGCAGTGGTTGATCCGTTCGAGCCGCCGTTACCGGGAAGAGTCAAGGCGGACCAGGCGCTGAAATTTGCTCAATCGCTGGCTCGCGGCGAGCCGAATCGCAGCAAGATTGCCCTCACCGTAGCCTCAGACAAAGTTCGCGAACTGGTATAGGAGTGTGAAGGATGAAGAAAAAAGCAGAAGTTGTGGTGATTACGGGCGCGTCCGCCGGAGTGGGACGCGCCACGGTTCGCGAATTTGCCAAACATGGCGCGTGGATCGGCCTCGTCGCCCGCGGCAAGGATGGTCTGGAGGGAGCGCGGCGCGAGGTCGAGTCGATGGGCGGCAAAGCCCTTGTCCTGCCTGCCGATGTAGCCGACGCAGAAGCGGTGGAAGATGCCGCGCAACGGGTGGAAAAGAAGCTTGGCCCCATCGACATCTGGATCAACGATGCGATGACCTCCGTCTTCTCGCCCATCAAAGAGATGACTGCCGAGGAGTTCGAGCGGGTCACGCAGGTGACTTACCTGGGATATGTGTATGGAACGTTAGCGGCGTTGAAACGCATGTTGCCGCGTGACCGAGGGACGATTGTCCATGTCGGATCGGCGCTGGCTTACCGCAGCATTCCCTTGCAGGCGGCCTATTGCGCTTCCAAGCACGCAGTGCTGGGATTCTTTGAATCGCTGCGCACGGAGCTGTTGCACGACCACAGCAAGGTGCAGACGACGATGGTGCAGATGCCGGCGCTGAACACTCCACAGTTCGGCTGGGTGAAGAGCCGGCTGCCGCACAAAGCGCAGCCTGTGCCTCCGATCTACCAGCCCGAAGTTGCGGCCCGCGCGATTTACTATGCGGCTCATCATCCCGCGAAGCGCGAGTATTTCGCAGCGTGGTCGGTGGTGGAGGCGGTAGTGGGCAACAAGATTGCGCCTTCTTTCGCCGATCATTATCTAGCCCGCACCGGTTATGAGTCGCAGCAGTATGACGGCCGCGACGATCCCAATCGCCCCAACAATCTGTGGAAGCCTGTACCTGGCGACCACGGCGCTCACGGAACGTTTGATCGTCGCGCCCGCGATCGGAGCTTGGAGCTGTTGGCGGAGACGAATTGGAAATGGATCGCGGCCGCAGCTGTGGGGGCGCTCGCGGCAGCTTACGGGACGGTCAAAGCTACCTCGCGTCCCGAATCACCGCAACTCAAGAAGGCGGCCTAGCGGTTTTATCAGAAGCGATCTCATAAATCGCTTTGTATCAGGGCACGTCTTCAGACGTGCCGAAGGTGGGCAAGTTGTGGCTGGGCTTTAGCCCCTGCCGAGCCTAAGTTTGCAGGGGCTGAAGCCCAGACCGTTACTGCTACTTGTTCGGCACGACTAAAGGTCGCGCCCTGATACGAACCGAAACGATTTATGGGATGAGTTCTAGCAATGTCGAATCGAAATGGCAACCACAGTCCGAAATCCGATCTTCGCGTCGAACCGCGACTGATACGACTTCATCCGCGGGAAGACAGCTTTCAAGTCAGCCAGGGACGCAGCGTTCTGTCCACCAACCTGAACGGATTTATCTCACCGGAAACGGCGAACGGTCTTTTCGTACACCAGACCCGCATGCTTTCCCGTTATCGCTGGCTCATCGACGGCGCGGAGCCGCACGCGGTCGCCTTGTCCAATGTCGAGCAGCACTCCTGGCTCGGCTACTACATTCAGGTTCCACCGAACTTGGCTCATGGCGGGAACGATCGAGGCAGCGGAGAAATGTCGGAAGCCTCGGAGAAATCGGTGGAAGTGCGGCTCTCGCGCTCGGTGGGATATGGTGTTCACGAAGATGTCGATCTCACGAATTTCACTCAGAAGCCAACCGAGTTCGAACTCAACCTGGAAGTGGACGCCGACTTTGCGGATCAGGAGGAGACAACCCAGCAGCGTCGCCAGTTCGGAGAACTCACCCGTTCCTGGCGTCGCAACCAACAGGGCAATTGGGAACTCCTGTTCGACTACGTCGCTCACCACCATTATGAGCACCAGGGCGATGTTGGTGACCCCAGCATCCATCGATCGATTGTCATCGAAATCGCCAAATGCGGCTCCCCGCCACGCTATTCGGACAACTGCATCTCCTTCCATGTATCGCTCCTGCCGTTCCAATCGTGGCACACCTGCATTCGCATGCATCCGCAGGTGGAAGACGAGCCTGCGTTCCCGCTGTATGACTGTTACGCGTTTCAACCAACCAGTAATCCTTGGGACGTCAGTCGCGCGGCATTTCTGGACCAGGCCACAACGTTCACTGCCCCGGAAAGCAGGACCTTGGCAACTGTCGTGGTTGGCGCCCTTGAGCAAGCCAAGCGCGACCTCGTGGCCCTGCGGCTGCACGATCTCGATCGCAATCCAGACGCCTGGGTTCCAGCCGCGGGAATCCCCATCTACGTTGCACTCTTCGGACGTGACACGCTCACCGTTGGCTGGGAGGCTGCGGTTGTCAGCTCGCAAATGATGCGCGGCACCTTGCCGGTGATCGCCGGTCTGCAAGGTAAAGTTGTCGACGATTGGCGCGACGAGCAGCCCGGTCGCATGCTGCATGAAGCTCACACCGGACTGCTGGCCAAGCTGGGATTCAATCCGCGCGCGCGTTATTACGGCTCGGCTACGACCTCGGGCTTTTATCCCGTGGTGCTCGCGCATCTCTGGCACTGGACTGGCGACAAGGAGCTGATTCGTCCGCTGATCGACCCTGCACTCGACGCGCTCCGCTGGAAAGACAATTGGGCCGATCTCGACGGCGACGGCTTCTACGAATACCTCACTCGCTCGACGCAGGGCGTCAAGAATCAGGGATGGAAGGATTCAGGAGATGCAATTGTCTACGCCGACGGCACCGTGGTCGAGCCGCCGATTGCGACTTGCGAGGAGCAGGCGTTCGTCTACGTCTCAAAACTCCACATGGCGGAGATGCTGTGGTGGCTCGATCGCAAAGACGAATCCAAGCAGCTTTACCACCAGGCGAAGGAGCTGAAGAAGCGCTTCAATGAAGTTTTTTGGATGGAGCGGGAAGGCTTCTTCGCTATGGGGCTCGACGCGAAGAAGCGGCAGATCCGCTCCATCGCGTCCAATCCCGGCCACTGCGTCGCCTGCGGCATTGTCGATGAGTCGCTGGTGGAGCGAACGGTCGACCGTTTGCTGGCCGAAGATATGTTCAGCGGATGGGGCGTGCGAACGCTCTCGGCGCAGCATCCTGCGTTCAATCCGTTCAGTTATCATCGCGGCACGGTGTGGCCGGTGGAGCACGGTTCCTTCGCCATGGGCTTCATGCGCTATGGACTGCACGCTGCCCTGGAGAAGATTGCGCGCGGCATGTTCGAAGCCGCCGCGCTCTTTGATTTCCATCGCTTGCCCGAAGTATTTTCCGGACACCAGCGCGACCTGCAGCATCCGTTTCCTGCGATGTATCCCAAGACGAACTGGCCGCAGGCGTGGTCCTCCTCGGCCATCTTCACCATCATTCAGTGCATGCTGGGAATTTATCCTTACGCACCATTGCATGCGCTGTTCGTCGACCCGCATCTACCGGATTGGCTGCCCGAGATCACGCTCAGCAATCTGCACGTGGGTCGGGCCATCGTGACGATTCGCTTCTTCCGGGAAAAAGACGGCACCAGTAGCTATGAAGTCCTGGACAAGCGCGGCTCCCTACACGTATTCCAGCAACCCAGTCCGTGGTCCCTAACTACCGGCCCAGTTGAACGGATGGTTGACGCGTTTTCCAGCGTTCTTCCTGCGAAATGATCTGTGCGCGCTTTTCTAAAATGGTGGGCACCAGATTTTCGCCGGCGGCCTCAACCGACGTTTGGGGGAAGTCTGCAAACTTCGGAGCAAGTGGAAAGCCGGAGATGGGGTCTGCAGTTAGCGGCCTGTTAGTTTCCCAAAGGTAGCCGCCAGTTTGCCGCGGACGCATGACCAGCTTGTATCCACCCGATGCGAGTCAACATGGAACCGGCGATGCTCGAAATGGCAGCCGCGCGACGAATCTGGCGGGAGCGGCGTGGTGCCGCAAAACCGGCTGCAATTCGCAATAGCAGCGGAACCGGCCCGCTCATGACACCGCCGAGCCGGGTGATCAGGCCGCTACGTCCGCGCCTCAGCGGATCCGTCGCAGGTTTGCGCGTGTTCTCGAGGTGAAGCCCTTCGAGCGTCTCAATTGCTGCGGCGCCCATCCCAAGAGTGTTCAATGCCCGATTCTCATGTCCCATCAATTCGAGGATTGAAACCGCCGAACTTAGTCCCGACATACCGAAATGAATGGGCAGCGTTCCGACATTCTCGTTCCACACCGGGATTACGCTGGCCCCGATCAGCACGCCCGTGTAGTTGGAAAACGGCAGGCCGGCAACCCCTGAAATACCTTCCGACAGATTGCCAACAATTCGTAGCGGCAACCATGGGAAGCGTTGATCCAGCATTTCCGCAAAGGCTGAAGCGGCAGCAGATGTGCCGAATGCGGCCAGGATCCACGCCCCAACCGACATGGGACTCTGCTTCTTGAAAACGCGCATCATGGCCAGGAAGCGCGCTGGCCGTCCCAAGTCAGATATAAGCAGCGCCGTGGAGGCCGCTGTACCGACAGCTGCGATATAACGGCAGTCGCGTGCCAAACCGCGATCGCGACCGATCCAGCGCGCCACTGGGCCGATGACCGCAGCCGATCCCGCAGCCCCGCCGGCGAAGAAATACAAAGGAATCTGCCAGGTCCATGCGGGCTGCTTAAGCAGAGGAAGGCCATAGTAGCCGGTCTCGGGCGAGGCAACCGGAAACGGTGCGCCTGCCGGCCGAATACCGACTACCTCCAGGCGGCCCTTCGACTCGGCCTGGCGGCGAATTTCGAACAAACGCGCTTCGCGTAAATCGTCGGACGCAGGGATCTGACTTGGATCGCTCATCGTCTCGGACTCCCCAGAAAAGCGAAGATGCTGCCGAATAAAAGTAGCCCTGCCGCAACAGCCGAGCCGGTCCAGCCTGCTCTCAGATAGCTCGTCGGCACTTCCGGCTTAGGAGGCAGATTGTATTGGCGGGGATCGCCACGCACGATAAACATGGCATGCGTGCCGCCCACGCTGCTGTCCTGCGGATCGTAAAGCTGCGCATCCTCCATGCCACGGCTCCGCAATTCCTGCATGCGCTCCTGCGCGTTGACGCGCAGCTGCTCCAGCGGTCCAAACTTGATCGACTCCGTGGGACACGCCTGCGCACAGGCCGGAGGCAGTCCCGCTTTCTGCCGGTCGTAGCAGAATGTGCATTTGAAAACCCGACCATCGTCCGGCTTGCGTTGCACGACTCCGAAGGGACAGGACACGACGCAGTAGCCGCAACCATTGCAGACATCGGGCTGAATGAAAACGCCCCCGAACTCGGTGCGGACAATTGCGCCGGTGGGGCAGGCTTCCAGACATCCAGCGACTTCACAATGCTTACAAACGTCAGAGGAGAACTCCCACGACATGTGCTCTCCGGCATTGCCACCCCAACCCGGGTCCGGCTTGCCTTCCACAAACTTCACATGCCTCCAGGTAGAATGCCCCAGCGCGCCGGTATTGTCGTAGGAGTTTCCGGACCAGTTCAGTCCATCTTCGGAAACGCCATTCCACTCCTTGCAGGCCACCTCACAAGCCTTGCAGCCAATGCACAGAGTTGAATCAGTGAGAAATCCTGTAACCGTGGCGCTCATGCCGGTTGCTCCAACTTTTCCCGCAATTGTGTCAGCATCGCCGGCCCGCGGCTGCGGCGGCCCGGCTCAATGTCGCAGACCAATGCTTTGGTCTCCATGATCCGCACGTTTGGCTCCTCTGAGATGGCTAGCAAGTCGTTGACAACATCGCCCGTCACAGCGCCGTTGTAACCCCAGTGATAAGGCAATCCAACCTGGTGCACGGTGCGTCCCTCAACCCACAGAGGCCGCATGCGAGGGGTCACCATCACGCGAGCTTCCACCAGCGCGCGGGGCGTGGTAATGGTGGCCCACTCGCCATGGTCCAAGCCGATCTCTCCTGCCAGTTCCGGTGAAACCTCGCAGAACAGTTCCGGCTGCAGCTCGGCCAGGTGCGATAAGGTTCGCGACATCCCTCCGGCGGTGTGATGCTCGGTCAGCCGGTAGGTCGACAACACATAGGGGAAGCGCTCGTCCTGCGGTCGCGCATAGGGTTGTCGGGCCGCTCTTTTCGATCTGCCGCGGGATTGTCAGCGTGTTTGGGATACAGCGCATTGCCGAACAGCGACTCCAGCGGCTCGTAATGCGTAGGCAGAGGGCCGTCTTTCAATCCGCTGGTGACAAACAGCCAGCCCACACCATCCGGATGCAGGATGAACGGCTTGTCGCCGGCAATGGCTTCCATGCCCTTTGCTCCAGGTGCGGGCTGATAGTCAGGCGGTTTCTTCTTGTCGAAGTCGGGCACGTCCAAACCGGTCCATTCCTTCTTTTCTTCATCCCACCAAACCAATTTCTTGCGCTCGCTCCAGGGCTTGCCGTCGGGACGCGCCGAGCAACGGTTATAAAGTATCCGGATGTCGTTGGGCCAGGAGAATCCCCAACCATGACCGAGATAATCCTGCGACTCCCGTTGATTCGCTTTGTTCAGATGTTCCTGGGGATAGATGCCGCAGTAGATCCAGCAGCCCGATGCCGTGGTGCCATCCTTCTTGAGTTTCTTGTAGCTCTCGAGCAGTTCACCGCTGGTCAAGTCGCGGCCGTTGATCTCTTTCAAGATCTCGCCGACGTTCGGCTCATTGCGTAATCCATGCGTTCCATAGGGCCAATGCAACGCGTTTAAGGGCGCATTACGCGCACTGGGATCGGCGGCAGCCTTTGCCTTCAGACGCCGCGCCAGGTGATGCATGAACCAAGTCTCGCTGCGCGCGTCCCCCGGAGGATCAACCGCCTTGGTGCGATACTGCACCAGCCGTTGGGTGTTGGTCTGGCAACCGTCTTTCTCCGCCGAACCGGCAGCGGGGAACAGAAACACTTCCGTCGCAATCTCTTCCGGGTTTAATTCCCCGCGTTTGACCTCGGGCGAGTTGTACCACCACGAAGCGCTTTCCACTTCCACCATGTCGCGGACGACCAGCCACTTGAGCTTCGACATCGCATGGCGTTGCAAGCGCGCATTGGAAGCGCCCACGGCCGGGTTCTGTCCCATGATGAACAGCCCTTCCATCTTGCCGTCCTGCATGTCGAGCCAGTAACCGAAGTGCGAGTGATCGCCGGTAACGCGCGGCATGTAATCGAAGCACCAGCTGTTCTCTTCCGTCGCGTTCTGGCCATACCACGACTTCATCAGGCTGACGAAGTACTTGTCGAAGTTTGACCATAAGCCGGCGTCCGCCTGGTGCTTCTCGATGTAGCTCTTGAAATCGTTGGCATCCTTCTCGAAAAACGGCATGGGCAGATAGCCCGGCAGAATGTCATACAACGTGGGAATATCGGTAGAACCTTGTATCGAGGCATGTCCGCGCAGAGCGAGAATTCCCCCGCCCGGCCGCCCTATGTTGCCCAGCAGCAATTGCAGAATCGCCGCCGAGCGGATGATTTGCACTCCTTTGGAATGCTGCGTCCATCCCACGGCATAGCAGATCGCTCCGGTCTTCTCCGGGCCAGAGGCATTGCAAAAGGCTTGGGCGACTTTGAGGAATAGCTGCTTGGGAACGCCGGCATGTTGTTCGATGAGCTCTGGCGTGTAGCGCTCAAAATGTTTCCGCAGAATCTGGAACACACAGCGCGGATGTTGCAGCGTCGGATCGGCCTCATATTCGCTGGTATGTCCGGCTTCGCCACCGCGGTCCTTGCCATGGCCGCCGTCGGCTTTTGAGTGACCGGGCTGCTCGCCGCCCGACTCTTTTTTGGGCGACCCTTGGTAGCGCCAGGAATCAGGGTTGTACTTTTTCTCCTGCTGGTTCCAGCCGGAAAAGATGCCGCCCAGGTCTTCGGTATCGCGAAAATCCTCGCGGACGATCATGGGCGCATTCGTATAGTGCTGGACGTACTCGCGGAAGTACTTGTCATTCTCCAGCGCGTAATGAATCAGTCCGCCCAGGAAGAGAATGTCGGTGCCGGCACGCAAGGGTACCCAGATATCGGCCATCGCCGAGGTGCGGGTGAAGCGAGGGTCGACGTGAATAATGGTGGCGCCGCGTTCACGCGCTGCCATGACCCACTGGAAGCCCACCGGATGGTTTTCGGCCATCGACGATCCCATGATAAGAATCGCGTCAGCATTTTCCAGGTCGGTCAGTGCGGTGGTGGCGCCGCCGCGGCCCAACGATGTGCCCAGACCGGGCACGGTGGAGCTGTGTCATATCCGGGCCTGGTTGCTGATGCAAACCATGCCCAAGCCTCCGCAGAACAGTTTCTTGATCAGGTAGTTTTCTTCGTTATCCAAAGTCGCCCCGCCCAGGTGGGCGACCGCCTTGGTGTGCATTACCTTCTCGCCATCCTGCTCCTCGACGAAGGTCCGTTGACGGCTCTCCCATAGCCGGTCGGCGACCATGTTCATGGCAGTTTCCAGATCCAGTTCCTGCCATGCTTTAGCAAACGGCGGGCGATACTTCACCGTGGTCAAGCGGGCGGGATGAGTATGCAGTTCGTAGGTATCGGCGCCCTTAGGACAGAGATGTCCGCGCGAGATGGGAGAGCCGGGATCTCCTTCAATGGAGATCAGCTCACCGTCTTTGTGAAAAACCATCTGTCCGCAGCCGACGCCGCAGTAGGGACAGATGGAGCGGGTAAACTCGGCGTCGTGATGCTTGGTCAACAGGTTCCGGGTGTGAGGGCTCATGGCTTCCGCCCCGGTCCCGTCGGCGCCCGTACGCAGCTGATGAATCAGCGGCCAGCGCTCCAGCAGTTCTTTAATCATGATGGCTCTCGGCCTGGCCACCCTGATAGGGGCCCATGCCGGCGTAGCCGTAACCGGCTGAAGCGCCTTCCGGATTCATGGTTAAACAGGCATTCGTGTAACCGCGATGACAGTTGAAGCAAAATCCGCAGGCAATGTTGAAGGGCAACACTACCCTGTCGCCTTCCTTGATGCTGTTGACGGCCTCTCCCACCTGGTCAATGACTCCCATGATTTCATGGCCCACGACCGTCCCCTTTTTCAAAGGAGTCCGGCCCTCGTACATATGAAGATCGCTGCCGCAAATACCGCTGGTAGTGACCCGGAGAATGGCATCGGTCGGAGACTTGATTTTGGGTTTCGGATGTTCTGCCACGGAGACTTTCCGTGGGCCTTGGTAGCTAACTGCTTTCATGATGAATCCCCCAGGGTCTAATTGGCTCTCAAGACTACGATGGCCGGGGCATCTGCCGCGATGCCCGATCCTGCCGGCCGACGGCAGTATTCCGAGTATCTGGGGCCGCGCTACAGTCTTATCGGTTTCGATGAATCCACCTGGTTCCGGTTCCCACTTGCTTACCGATCTGAGAGATTGTTAGGCTCGAGTCCTGGCAGGTAAAGAGCAGGCGCTGACGCTACCTGGATCGGAAAGAGCTCGACTTACCAAATTCCGGAGGACCGACTTTATGACGCGAGCAGAGTAACGGCGGTTTTCCCGGGCACGACCCGGGACTGGCCTTCACCAGCCCGGCTGCGGCTTGCTTAACTACAGGCCCTCTCATAAATCATTTGGGTTGTATAAGGTTGCACGCGACTTTAGTCGCCCTGTCGAACGCGGTGCAGAAAAAGCTCTCGCGGCTTTTAGCCCCTGCAAGACCTGCTCTCAGTGGCTGAAGCCCAGGTTATATTTGACTCTTTATGGCACCGCTGAAGCCGCGCCCTGATACCGAACGATTTATGAGCTAGGTTTTAGCTTCGCGACCACACCTGCCCTGACACAGACCTTCCAGAGGTTGGCACTGGCAGGAAACTGCGTGTCGAGGTCGGGAGAGGCAGTGATACGACACCCCTGCCTCCCCCAATCGGACATCCAGGTTTCCTAGGTCCCGGTGTCGCAGAATTGACCGTCGACTGGTGATACCTGTTTACCCAGAGCGGGCCTATGGGGTCCGCAGGAAGCCGTGAAACACCCCGTTCGCGTCTTGAAGGAATCCGGCGATCTGCCCAAACAGGTTGGGGGTTTGCGGAATGGTGCCCTCCTGAGCGGGGTTTCTTGACGCCCCCGGAGCGTCGAAGGTGGTGATTTCGCCGGAAGGACTCCGCACGAAGCCGTGATTCACACCGCTCGAGTCGATGTAATTTCCCGTAACCAACCCGAACAGGGTGTTGCCCTCAGGCTCGGTGCCTTGGCCGGAGCCTGTTCCCGCCCCCGCAACGTCGAAGGTGGTGATGTCGCCGTTCGCAAGGCGCACGTAGCCGTGGGCCACGCCGTTCGCATCAATGTAAGGTCCCGTGATCATCCCCACGTCGTTGATGCCTGAGCTCTCGGTGCCCTGGCCGGAGCCGGTGCCTGCGCCCGTCACGTTGAATTCGGTGAAAGTGCCATTCGCAGCGCGCACGTAGCCGTGGGCCACGCCGCTCGCGTCAAAGTACTCGCCTGTGAGCGCCCCTTCCAGGTTGATGCCGAGCGCCGCTGAGGTAAGGGTGAACGTGGAGCCTGGGGGATCGTATGAGGTGTAGGTGGTATATGGCGGGGCGGTCACGAAGCCGTGCGACACACCGCTCGCGTCAGTGTAGTTTCCGGAGACATCCCCTTCCAGGTTGACGCTGGTCGCGAAAGTGCCCTGGTTGGCGCTGGTGCCCGCGTCCGGCTCGTTCAAGGTGGTGAAGTTCCGGTACGGCGGAGCGGTCACGTAGCCGTGAATCACGTTGCTGGAGTCACGGTAGAAACCGGTAATCACCCCAAGCGGGTTGTTGCTGAAAGCGTAAGTGCCCTGGCAAGTTTGGGGAACGAAACAGTTGTTACCGACGTCGGCTGTGCCTGCGCCCGGAGCCTCAAAAGTAGTGAAGGTGCGAGGCGATGTGCAGCCCGAAACGCACAGGAAGGTGTGAACCACGTTGTTTGAGTCAGCATAGAATCCCAGAACCGCCCCCTCCAGGTTGATACTTATGCCCGAGGATCCCTGCCCGGAGCTTGTGCCTGCGCCCGGAGCCTCGAAGGTGGTGATGTGTTGAGCGCTGGCGAAACCACATGCAAGAAGTAGGACACTTACGACACTTATTACTTTCCACAGCTGCAGTCGATTCATAACTCCTCCTGAGTTGATTTGAAATGCGTGGTCATGCTGGAACTCCTTGGAAGCAGTGACTGGTGTTTGGTTGTTCTGTTATTGGCCTGGGGAAGCGTGTGGTGTTCAGTGCATGCCGTGTACGAAAGCACTCGAGCTGCCATCAACCTCCGCTACCGGCGGCCTAACTCAGCTTTCGTTACGGCATGAATGAACCCCGGGATGGAGCCCTCGCGGGGTAGTCCGATTTGCACCAAAGCATGATTGGGATCAGGTGGGTTCGCGGTTTTGATTGCGGAAAGCCGACGCACATCTACAGGAAACAAAACTTTAGCCATGCCAATTCTATGGAAAAGGGAAGGAGACCAGAATCTGATTGTGTAATACAACCAGTTCTTATATGCAACTAGTTGTACAACCACTTTCAAGGCAAGGAACGCTCCAAATCATAGCGGCAGCAGAGAACGCGAGGATATGCAACCGGTTGTACAATCTTTCCAGGCAAGGAATGCCCAGCCCGAGTAGAGACCGAGTGCGCAACGATCACAGGTCAGAGTGCGTCATGAACCGAATGGTCGAAACGTTTGGCGATCAGTGGACTCTGCTCGTCATCCGCGACTTGATGTTCATGAACCGCAGGCATTTTCGCGAGCTCCTGACCAAGTCGCTGGAAGGAATAGCCTCGAATATTCTGGCCGATCGTCTGCAAAGACTTGTCAAGCAAGGGATTATCGTCAAGTCGCAAGACCCCAGCCATAAACAAAAAGCCATCTACAGTCTTACCGAAAGAGGCATTCAATTGCTTCCTCTTCTGATGGAGATGAATGCATGGGGGCACAAGTATTTGCCGGCCTCCAGGCTGAGGTTTCTAGCTCAGGTCCTGGAAGAGGGAGGACCGAAGCTGAGGGCAGAATTTATGGCTGAACTTCGCGAAACCCATCTTCCGAAGTCAAGCGCCCCCAAAAAGGGCCGGCGCCCGACGAAATCTGCGCGCATGGTTGCAATGCAGAAGGTTCAGGCGGCATACGAAGCGGAACTGGCTAAAAGAAAACGGTAGCGAATCACCAGCGCCAGATCCAGATCGCCGGAAACGCCTCAGCAAAGCGGCAGAGCTGGGCCGCGGTGATTGCAGAAGCAGATCTTCGTCGCATTTGCCATGGCCCTGGAGGCGAACTCCACAGAAGTTCAAAGAAGCGGTGCGGAGGCATGCCGTCTCCCTGGCCGGTATAGAGCAGCCACTTTCCGTTTGGTGTAACCGTGGGCATATCGTAGTTCTCTGTGCTGGAAGAAATCAGAGACCGTGGAGAGCGTTCATCGATGCCCGGTTGAAAGATCGCGTCTCTGCCATACGGCCAGCGTGAGTGGCGTCACCGCCTGTTCGGTACGGAAGGCGTAGAGGGCTGCCAAGCCCGCGAGAATCTCTGCTCCGGCGAATCCGCAACGGTTGCATGTCCAGCTGCGGCAAGCATTTTCTGGAGCGATCCTCCTCGTTGATCGACGGCCACCGCAGAGATCACTCCGCGTTCGTTGGATACAGCGGAGATGCCCGCATACTTTCGATTTGTGGTTTTTATCTTTGCACCTCGATGGCATGGCCCGATGTGAAACCGGGACCTTCTACTTTGAGTGGTTATGTGGATAGAAACCTGGTGATAACAACTGCGGTTCCAGACTTCCCTCACTGTTACTAGCGGAAAAGGCCACTCAAGGTGCCCAGCCAGAGATAGCCAGCGGCGGTCTGCGCGATCGACAGAATTGCAGCAGGAGCCCCGTCCTTGGCGGTCCAGACGGTGTGAGGAAACTGGGTTATCGATCGATCAGAGCTGAGTCTAAACGCGGCCTTACAGAGCAGAATAGCTAGCATAAGGATTCCCGGACGCCGCCAACGTACCATCCCTTTACGGTCAGATCGACTTGTGCAAGGAACACAACCAGGGGAAGCGGAGGAGTAACCATCGGCTGCGACCTCAGTTGCTGCAGTTCGCATCGGCGAAGCCCCGGATGCCCTCACATGCCGGCCAACAGGAAGAGTTCTCGGCCGTCCAGCCAGAGGAATATTCCTGGGTGGTCCCAACACTGCAAGATTTGGATGCTGAAGATGGAAGTCGGTCGCAGCCTTGACCCCTCTCTTCTACTACGAGAGAAGCCCAGCGGTATGCGCTAGTTCAGGTGTGCGCTTAGGACTTCTCCAGCTGAGGTGCTGAGTGTAGTTTGAAACTTTGGGCCGCTGTTACCCGCTTCGCCGGGCTAAGGCGCGATCTCGAACACCGTGCCGTCCGCGTGAGTGCCGCCTGCGATGGTTGTGCCATAGAGATTCCCGGCGGCATCCATGATCAGGCCGGCGTAGGGGCTAATGCCGTCGGCTCCGTTGCCGAAACTATGCAGCACGGTCTCCGCCCAGCCCCCGCCCTCTTGGGGAGACAACTCGAATACCGCGCCGTCACTGTGAATCCCGCCCGTAATGGCCGTGCCGTAGAGATTTCCGGCGGCATCGATGACCAGACCGGCCTGGGGATTGGCCCCGTCGGTCCCGTTGCCGAAGCTATGCAGCACCGTCTCCGTCCAGCCTCCGCCCTCCTGGGGCGATAGCTCGAACCCCGTTCCGCCGTTGTGAATCCCGCCTGCGATGGTCGTGCTGTAAAGATTCCCGGTCGCATCGACGATCAGGGTGGCGTTGGGACTAACCCCATCGGTGCCGCTGCCGAAACTGTGCAGCACAGTCTCCGTCCAGCCTCCGCCTTCTCGGGGCGTCATCTCGAACACCGTTCCTTCGGAGTGAATGCCCCCTTGATAAGTTGTGCCATACAGATTGCCGGAGGCATCGCTGATCAGGCTGCCCTGAGGATTAACCCCATCCGTGCCGTTGCCGAAGCTATGCAGCACGCTCTCGGTCCAGCCCCCGCCTTCTCGGGGCGTCATCTCGAACACCGTCCCGCAAGTTTTGCCTTTGCAGGAGTGAATACCGCCCTGTTGCGTAGTGCCGTAGAGATTGCCGGCGGCATCGAAGATCAGGCCGGCTAAAGGATAAGCTCCGTCCGCGCCATTGTCGTTGAAGCTGTGCAGCACGGTCTCGGTCCAGCCCCCGCCTCTGCATGGGCGTCAACTCGAACACCGTCCCGCCGTTGTGAATACCGCCCAGTTGGGTCGTACCGTAGAGATTGCCTGCGCCGTCGAAGATCAGGCTGGCGTAGGGACCGGCCCCGTCCGTTCCGCGACCGAAGCTATGCAGAACGGTTTCCGTCCAGCCTCCGCCCTGCGTGGGCGTCAACTCGAACACGGTGCCTAAGTTGTGAATGCCGCCCTCGACGGTTGTGCCGTACAGATTGCCCGCGGCATCGAAGATCAGCCCAGCATAAGGGTTAACCCCATCTGCGCCGTTGTTGTTGAAGCTATGCAAAACACTTTCGTGGGGTGTCGCCCAGGAACTCGCCACCAACAGAGTCAAGGTAAACATTGTCAGGGCCATCTTCAATCCGATGGAGAATCTTTTCCCTAGCATTTCATCACCCCCCGAAAGCCTAAGTAGCTTGGTTTCTATCGCGAATTTGCTGGTTCTCGTGAAAAACAGCACCGATTGTATACCACTTTTATGTTTATGCCGGGGTAAGACAATTCGGGCACTGCCGACACCGTCTCAGCCACTCATGATTTACTGCACCCGGCCACCCTGTATTCGGCTGCGGAACTGAAACTATATTTTCCAAGATCAGAGCATCGTTGAGATAACCTGCCCAAGGGTCCTGAACCAGGAACCGGTGTTTCGTTGACGATGCGATCTCTTAATTTAGGATGTTAGCGGCGTGCCACACGGTTACCCAATCCTCGATCCCAACGCTCAGCAGAATGTGCCCAATGGCGCTTGCGCTCTTGCCGTGATGGTCAAGGCGCCGCGATTGGGCGACGTCAAGACTCGTCTTGTGCCCCCGCTCACACCCGGAGAAGCTGTCGCTCTGAGCACGTGTTTTCTACGTGACATAAGCGGAAACATCGCTCAACTGGCGAATGCGGATGGGGTTCATGGCTTCGCTGCATACACGCCGGTGGGTGAGGAGTCCGCGTTCGATGGAGTTTTGCCGCCCGGCTTTCAGTTATTGGCGCAGCGAGGAGCAGACCTGGGCGAGCGACTGCTTCATGCGACGGAAGACCTGCTGTTGTCGAGATACCAGGCCGTGTGCTTGATCAACGCCGACAGTCCGACCCTGCCATCTGCGCTATTGCAACAGGCGGTAAACATCCTGCGGCAGCCTGGCGATCGAGTTGTCCTGGGCGAAGCGGAAGATGGCGGCTACTACCTCATCGGACTGAAGCGGCCTCACCGTCGGCTCTTCGAGGAGATCAACTGGAGTACGGAGAGAGTGCTTTCGCAAACCCTGGAGCGGGCGGCCGAAATCCGCCTTGAAACCACGCTGCTTCCCGTGTGGTACGACATAGACGATGTGGGCTCCCTCCGGCGCTTATGCGCGGAACTGTTTTCCGGACGGGGCAGCGCGCCGGCCGATGAGGCTCCGGGCTACAGCGCGCCTCACACTCGGCAATATCTTGGCCAGTTGATCAGAAACGGCGCCGGTCCGAGACTTGGGTTCAGCCTTTCCGCCGCAGAGCAGGCCGTCTGATGCGCCGCTGGATTGCGCTAACTTTTCTCGGCTGCGTTCTGGTCGGGTTGAGTTGGGTGGGGCGCTACCAGCAACGACATGACAATCTCTCCGGGTTCGTTGCCATCGCTCTGGCCCAAGGCGTTATTTATTTGATAGCAGTCTGGCTGGTGCTGCGGGACGGAGCGGGGCCGCACCGTCTGGCCACCGTACTCATTTTCGCCGCCCTGCTACGGCTGGTTGCCCTTTTCGCTCCTCCCTACCTCTCCGACGATATCTACCGCTACGTTTGGGACGGTCGGGTACAAAACGCGGGCATCAATCCCTACCGTTTCATTCCCGCGGACCCTGCGTTGCAATCTCTCCGCGATGGCCGGATCTATCCCCACATTAACCGCCGCGACTACGCTCACACGATTTATCCCCCGCTGGCCCAGATGCTGTTCCTGGCCATAACCCGGGTCAGCGAATCGGTAACCTGGATGAAGGCGTGCATGGTGGCCTGCGAGGCAGTAGCCGTCTGGCTGCTCCTGCGTCTGCTTGCACTTTGTGGACTGCCCGCCGAGCGCGTCCTGATTTACGCCTGGCATCCGCTGACCGTGTGGGAGTTCGCGGGCAGCGGCCATATCGATGCGGCAGCGATCGCACTGGTGGCGTTGGCGCTCTGGGCGCGAAAGCGTAACTTCCCTGTCCTCACGGGCATCACATTAGCAGCTGCGACTCTGGTCAAGCTCTATCCGGCCATGTTGTTTCCCGTGCTCTACCGCCGTTGGGATTGGAAGATGCCGGCAGCATTCGGACTGACCATGGTAGCGGGATATGCGCCATACCTGGGTGTCGGTGCAGGCGTGTTTGGTTATTTGCCGGGCTATGTGCAAGAGGAAGGACTGCGACAGGGTTGGAGTATTTACCTATTGAATCTTATGCAGCACATGCTGGGTTACCGCTTTGGCCCGGCCGCGTACCTGGCGATGTCAATCCTGATCGTTCTAGCCATGGCGGCCTGGCTGGTGTTCCGCTCTAACGCAACCGGTGGCTGGATAAAGAACGGCGTGCTGTTTGTCATGGTTCTCTACGTCTTGGTATCGCCACATTATCCCTGGTACTTTGCGTGGCTGCTACTCCTGTTGACCATGGTTCCTTATGCGCCGATGCTCTACTTGACCGTAGTCAGCTTTATACTTTACGAAACGTTGCTGGGCGAGACCGGAACCATGTTGTTTCGATTGAACACTCTGCTGTATGTGCCGCTTGCCCTGCTCATACTCGTGTCCGCCTTATCGGGCCGAATTCGTACTCGGGCGAAAGATTCCGCCGGCGCGGGGGTAAGCTGTGTCAATTGACACTTCCAAATCCGGGCGTGCGCCGAACCTGTACTTTGAACGCGCTGACCCTGCACTTAGGATCATCGTCAAAAACGACCCAGTCTGTCTTTATCTGGAAACCACCAACCGTTGCAATCTTCCTTGCGGCACTTGTCCCCGCACCTTCGAGGAGTTGGAGCCGCCGGCCGATATGAGTTGGGAGCTGTTCACGCAAATTGTGGACCAGTTTCCCCGCATCGAGCGCGTGGTGCTGCATGGGGTTGGCGAGCCCATGATGGTGCGTGAGTTGCCGAAGATGATCCGCTATCTCAAAGATCGCGGCACCTACGTTCTATTCAACACCAATGGCACGTTGCTGAATCGCCGCAAGGGCGACGAGCTGATCGAAGCCGGACTGGATGAGCTGCGGGTCTCGCTCGACGCGGCTGAGCCTGCGACCTTCAAGATCGTCCGCGGCCTGGATAGGTTCGACCGCATTGTGAAAAATGTCCGCGAATTTACCCGGCATCAGCGGCAGCAGAAGTTGACCAAGCCTCGCGTCTCTCTTTGGATCACCGGCTTGCGAGAGACTCTCCCCCAATTGCCGGCCTTTGTCCGACTGGCTCATGATCTCGGAGTGGAGGAAGTTTATCTGCAGCGCCTGGTCTACTTCCCTGAAGGACAAGGATTGGCACGACCGGCGTCGTCGTTGTTTGAGCATATGGACACGGATGAGGACCGGCTGATCCGGGAAGCGGAAGAGCTGGCGCGGACTCTGGGTGTGAGTTTCAATGCCTCGGGGGCGACCGAACCGGGCAGCAGTTTGAAGAAAGGCGGGGCCGACCGTCCCTGGTCACTGTGCCGCCGGCCTTGGACGCTGATGTACTTCACCGCGCACGGGCGCGCTATCCCGTGTTGTATTGCTCCTTTCTCGCTGCGTGGCTATGACAGCTTCACGCTGGGTGATGCTACCCAGGGCACTCTGCGCGAAATCTGGAACGGCGAACGCTATCAGGAATTCCGCCGCGCCCTGTTGAGCGAAGATCCGCCTAAGGCTTGCGCAAATTGCGGGCTGCGCTGGAGCCTCTGAACCTCATTCTTGATGCAAATGCCTAACCAGCCCACGGACAATTCCGGAATGCCACGGCCCCGGATTGCTGTCGTTCTCCCCGCCCTTAACGAAGAAGAATCCATTGCCGGCGTGGTACGCGCGATTGCCTGCCAGCAGGTCAATGAAATCATCGTGGTGGACAATGGGAGCACCGACCGCACCGGGGAGCAGGCGCGAAGCGCGGGCGCCCGCGTCGTACAAGAGCCGCAGCGAGGATACGGACGCGCTTGCCGCGCCGGCCAAACAGCTGCGAGCACCGGCACAGACATCATCGTATTCCTGGATGGAGACGGCAGCGATTGCCCGGAACTCATGGATCGCATCGTCGGTCCCCTGCTCGCGAACACACACGATTTCGTGATCGGCTCCCGCATTCGCGGAAAGCGCGAACCGGGAAGCATGACGGGGCAGCAGTTGCTGGCCGGCTGGTTGGCGGGAGTTCTCATCCGGCTGGTCTATGGAGTGCGTTACACCGACATGTGTCCGTTCCGAGCCATTCGCCGTGACGCTCTGGCTCAATTGCCAATGCGCGAGGAAACCTATGGCTGGAACCTGGAGATGCAAATGCGCGCGGCCGAAGCTGGGCTGCGCATCCTTGAGGTTCCGGTGGACCATCGCCGTCGTACCGGAGGTCAGTCGAAGGTCTCAGGTAATCTCAAGGCCGGAGTGGTTGCCGGCGCTAGAATTCTGATGACGTTCGTGCGGATCGCCTGGACCTCGAGGTCAAGAACTTCGGACAGGAGCGACGCCGTTCCGCCCAACTCCAGCAAGACCGAACGAATGCCGAAGTAGTCAGCTTTCTTGGCGGTCAACCCTGTGCTACTTTTGTCGGCATGAGTCAGCCCGAACTCGATCACCTCCTCGAGCAGGTGGAGAAAGCTCACGGCGCCCAGCAAAAGAGAATTGGTTTGACCACCGCGCTGGTTGCCGTTTTCCTGGCCATCGCAACCATGCTGGGCAACAACGCCAACACCTACAAAATTATCATCGAGACCAAGACTGCCGACTGGTGGGCGTTTACCCATTCCAACGATACGAATTCACGCATCTACATGGGCGATGAGCGGCTGGCCCAGTTGCAAGCTAACCAGCCAGCAGCTGACGAATTTCACAAACTCTACGAAGGCCAGAAAAAGGACTCTGACAATGCCCGCGTGATGGCCCAAAGCCTGGAGAAAGATTCCGCCCTGCAAGGTCGCAAATCCAGCTACTTCGAAACCGCGGGACTGTTTCTGGAAGTGTCCATCGTGCTCTGTTCGGTTGCCCTGCTAACCGAGCTAATGCTGTTCTGGCACCTGTCTTTTGTGAGTACTGCAGCCGGAGTCGGGCTAGTTGTAATCGGGCTAATGCTGCATTAGCAGGCTGCAGAAAAACTCCCGCCGTCGTAATGAACGGGTAGAGCGAACCTTCAGGTTCGCGTTTAAGTTCTTTAATTTAGAGATTCGGAGCCGGCGACAGACGGCTCATTTCCAACTTTTTCAGCAGCCTGCTAGAGAATCAATCGCCCGGTTCACGGGCGATCACGACCGTGGTGCAGGAGCTGCCCATCTTCGGCAGATCGCGCGCCGCAGCCATGCGGATCTCCAGGCTTGGCCGCTGGCCGCGGACAATTGGACAGTAGCAATCTGGCTCCTCCAGCGCACTCTGGAGCTGCCGCCGGCCGGCACAACCGCCGTGACAGGAATCGCGAAACTCGCAAGGCTTGCAAGCCTCCGGCAGGCTGCGGGCCTCCAGGAAAGGCGGCGTGTTCACCAGGTCAACCCCCATGGCGATTAGCTCGGAGAGCGGTCTGCCGGGTCCAGGCCAGTAAACGCAAGGTTGTGTGGTGGCTCGCGGCGTCAGTCGGACCGTGCTGATCCCACATCCTCCGGCGCGCGGCGGCAGACCGGCGATGGCTCGGACCAGGGGTTCTCCGATATCGATGACATCGGTTTGTGCGAACAGGCGCCGAAACCCCTCCCAGTACTCCTCATAGGTCAGCGCGTAAACATCGGAGCGCACGGCCTGGTAGACATTGATGCGCAGCGGTGCCGCGAATTCCTTGGCCACTCCGGCCACCTCAACCAGGCGCAGATAATTTGACTTCATCATTACCGCAACAATGGTTACCGGCACGCCTAGAAGCCGGCAGCGTCGCGCCTGCCGTTGGATGAGGTCCCAGTTGCCCGCTCCGCGCTGCGCATCCTGTTCCTCTCGCGTGGGGTAATCCAGAGAAAACTCGATGTCGTGAAAGGCGCGCAACTCATCATCCTCTAACACTTCAACGCTATGGCCATTCGAGGTCATGGTGAGTTTGACTGGCCGGGTGCGCAAGTAAGCCAAAATGCGCTTGAAATCCGGATGCATGCCGCTCTCACCCGTGCCCAGGTTCACCGAGCGGACGGGCATTCTCTCCAGCACAGACTTCACCTGTTCCAGAGACAGACGGTCAGCGCGAGTGGGATCGCGATAGCAGAACGCGCAGGCAAGATCGCACTCGTTGGTGAGTCCCAGGCCCAGCGAGATCCCGCCCTTCGCTGCGACTTCGCGGATTTCATCGCGCGCGGGCGAGCCGGTTGAGCTACTCATCGCTGCTCTCCTTTCGGCGCAGGAGATGGTGGGTGTAACGCGCAACTGCGGCAAACTCCGGGCACCCGCCTAGTTTGCGCTCCAACTCGAAAATCTGCTCATAGTCGGCTCCGCGATCGATTTTCGACGGCAGGTAATCCGCAAGCACACGTACGCCACGCCTGGCTATTACGTCCAGCGATGCCTCCTCGAATGTCGTTTGGAAGTGGTCGGGAGTGAAAAGACGCACCTGACCGCCGTAAAGCGATTCCACCACGCAACCGGCGGTAAGAGCGCGTTCAGCAGAGACTAAGTCGCCGGCTTGAATGGCAGCTTTCAATACTTCGCCCGCCCGGTTGCGCACCAGGATTGAAATTAGGGACGGCGAATCTCTCCGCAGCAGCCGCGCGGCGCCCGCGATTACGGCGTCCGGATCGTTGACATACTCCAGCACGTTGTGGCAGAGCACGACGTCGAAGCTATCGCCGGGAAACAACTCTTCCGCTTCGGCAGCATCACCGCAGCGCAGTATGATGTCTCCGGTGAAGCCGGCTTCGCTAGCGGTGAGCTTCGCCATCTCCAACATCGCAGCAGAAGAATCCAGCACGGTTACCTCGGCACCCAGGCCGGCCAGCCGTACCGCGCCCGCGCCGGTTCCACCTCCAATATCCAAAGCTCGCAACGGTCTTATTGAGGACGGAACAGGCAGGAATTCTCGCAGGCCGGCGAAGGCGAGGTCGGTCCGCAACCGCCCTTCAGGAGTCTCCAGGTAAGCGGAGTATTTCTCCGCATCCTGCCGAAAGCCTTCTCCGAGCTTGGTGGATGGATCCATGTGTTACGCAATCGAACCGGCGGCCCCATGTACTCACCGGCGACCGCGGATTTCAGAGCCAGTGTAGAACAACTAGCTGGGGGACTTAGCAGGCAAGTAATCAGAATTCTTCTAGGTCAGAATTCGAACCAACCGCGCCCACAATCCCTGGTCGGCATTCGTTCGCTGGCGTCGCAGCAAGAGTGCGTCGAACCCCAAACTCCGTCCCGGTGGATAAATCAGAAACGTGATCTGAATTACCAAAAGGAAGAAGTAGGTCCACGGCCACTCGGAAGGCGAGCGATAAAGTCCCAGCCATAGATTGAGGGCCATGACCGTTCCCACCAGGGCGCCCAGACGGCTGAACAAACCGAGCATGAGGGTCGTCGCAATCAGAACTTCCGACAAATAAACCTGGGGAGCAAAGAAATAGAAGTGCGGCAAGACCACGCCCTTCACAAAGTTCTGCTGCAGATTGCTGCTGGCATACTTCGCCATCTCGCCCATCCAATAACGCAGGCCACCCGAACCATTGGGCTGATCGGTATACGTCGGAGGGATCTTCCATAACGATTGCTGCCACCAGAGGGCGCCGATAAACAAGCGGGCTAGCCAGTTCCAGACGTTGCCGGCTGACCTCTGCCTCTGGTCCTGCCGCAGATTCATAACTGCACCCACAACGCTGCCCAACAGCAAGAGCCAAAAGACCAGCGTGGTCCAGCCGCTGTGAAAGAGGAATTCGAGCACATCAGAAACTGGATTGGTTTGCAAACGACATCCCCTGAACAGTCCGTCGCGCCTGCCTCACCGCTGGGCGTCGCGCGTCCGGAATTCACTTCCCACGCAAATGAAGATTCGCTAGCCCGTCAAAAAGATACATCAACATCGCAGAAAGGTGGAGCGGTCACTGCGTAGCTCGATAACCTGATTTCGCTGGCAGCGTTACGGGCATTCGCCTCGAAGAACCAGGGCGGAACTCTGCGCCCGGGCCCCTATCAGCCACAGAGTCAATCAAACACGATATTCCTGCTGCCCCCGCTCGCGAAGCGACACAGGGGCAGCATTTGTCGAAAGGCTGACCACCAAATCGGTCGCGCACGCCACTAGCTCTTTTGCGGATGCGGTGTGCCGATGTACGGAAACTCCTTGAGAATGTCGGTGTGCGGCTTGAGGCCGGTAGGCGGACATTCATTTTTTGTCAGAAACGCCAGGCGGTAATTAATAACATCGTCGGTAAAGACGCGGCCGTTGGGATACTTTGCCGGCTTCGCTGAATTGAAGGTCAGCATGTCGGGCAGCAGGCCCTCGGTGTCGATGGCGGCGATAGCTTCCTCGCGGGTGTAATTGCCGGTATGCCCCATCAAGTGGACGAACTGATCGGTCCAGCGCTTACGATCGTTGACCGGCTCGCTGGCGTTGTACTCCTCTTTGGTCTCGTCCGTATTGAAGAAGCTGCTGACCGAAGGATGGCCGGCGCGATCGACATGCAGCAGCTTGCCATCGCGGCGTACACTGCATCGTCCCCAGATGTGGATCTGGGGATTGGGGCCGATCTCACTGGTCGGCAGCTCGATCACGGTCGAGAACACATTGGCTTCGGTATTCGAATCGACACCGGTCCAGGGCGACTTGCCGCCCAGGTGGGGCGCGGTAAAGTTTCTGCCGCCCTTGGTGTCGAACAGATTCTTGATGCCGTCATAGTCGAAAAAGAAAGCGTCGCTGCGGCTGCCGGCGAAGAAGGTGTAGTCGCCGGACTTGATGATGTTGGGGCTAGGGCCGAAGGAAACCTCGGCGTCGGCGATAATCTTTTTCCCGACCGCCTCTACCGAGCGGGATTCTGCGCCTTTGGCGACAAAAACACTGACCGTCTGCTTGCCGTTTTGCGGTGGCGAGAACACATAGCTGAACGCGATGTCGTTCAAATAGTCGCCATCATTATCGATGGCGAGCCGGTAAATGGCGTCGGGATGCAGCGCGTCGGCTCTCGGATTTGCATTGAGGATGAGTACGGTCCGCGACGGGTCCGCAGGCGCCTGGAATGCGTAGAGATCGCATAGGTCGAGTCTTTGGTCTCCAAGAGGAGGACCGAGACTGAGTCCCGTGAAATGATTCGACATTTTTTTCTCCTGCCTCTGAAATTGAAAATGCGGGGTGTCTGACAGAGTGGTAACCCCGGAACTCGCCATTTCTGGCGTTCCGGCAGGGGGAGTATACACCGTTTGTCCGCAACCGGCGCGATGAAGATCTGAAGAAATGGTGCTGTGGCAATCCCTCGATAGGTAATAATAGTGGGATGCTTGCGGGGCTGAAAGAAAGCTTGCATTCCTTTATCCTTGTCGAGCGACCGAGCCAGCCAGCCTGTAACGATAATCCGGCAATGCCAAGTGGATTTAGGATAGTTCTGGATTGGCCGCTGCCGTACATCCTAGCTAGGCAAAGAGAATTGGCGTTATGAGTGGGACCCTGTCAATCAGTGCGAGTTTTACGGCCGAGCCGATTCAGCCGTTTCTGGAATTCTGGGGCCGGGAAATCGGGCGCCCGCTGGACATCGAGTTTGCGCCTTTCAATCAGATCTTTCAGTCACTTCTCGATCCAAACAGCTCTTTTGCCAAGAACCGCGACGGCGCCAACGTAATCCTTCTGCGCTGGCAGGATCTGGGGAATTTCGCGGTCATTGAAAAAAATGGCCGGTCGCTGATCCAGGCCATCACCCGGGCTCACATGTCTGTGCCGCTCATTGTGTTGTCTTGCCTGGGCTCGCCCGCGTTTTTCAAAGAGGCCGGCACGACGGAACTGGTGGCGCAACTGGACCAGGATTTGTCGGCCGCTCTCGCAGGGCTGGGACACGCTCATTTCATTTCCGCTTCCGAACAGCGGCTCCTCTATCCGGTGGCGAATTACGATTCGCCGCTCAGTGACGAGCTTGCGCACATCCCCTATACCGCCGAGTATTTTGCGGCGATTGCCACCGCAATCGTTCGCAAGATCGATTGTCTGCGGCGGACGCCGTCGAAAGTGATCGTGCTCGACCTGGACAATACATTGTGGGAGGGAGTGGTTGGCGAAGATGGTGCGGAGGGCGTGAAGATCGATGCCAATCGCGTCGCGATGCAGCGATTCCTGCTGAATCAGCGAGCCCAGGGCATGTTGCTGGCGCTGGCCAGCAAGAATAACGAAGACGACGCCTGGGAAGTGTTCCGGCGGCCGGAGATGGTGCTCAAGCAGGAGCATTTTGTCGCCTGGCGCATCAATTGGGATCCTAAGCCGGCGAACCTCGATGCGCTGGCGGCTGAGCTGTCGCTAGGCGCAGAGAGCTTCATCTTCATCGACGACAGTCCCAAAGAGATTGCCGAAGTTGAAAGCCATCTGCCGCAGATTCGAACTCTATGTCTGCCGGACAATTCGTCAGAGATTCTTCCGGCCTTGCAACACTTCTGGCCCTTCGATCGGACGCAAGTGACGGCCGAGGATGAGAAGCGTAGCCAAAGCTATCAGCAGGAGAAAGCCCGCAATCAAGTCTTGCGCGAGGCCAGGAGCCTGGAAGATTTTATCGCCGAGCTCGATCTTCGGGTCACCATCGAGCAGTTCCGGCCGGAAATGCTGACCAGAGTTTCGCAGCTCACGCAACGCACCAATCAATTCAACACCACGACCATCCGGCGCGGCGAGTCGGAGCTGAAGACCCAGCTGGATTCGGGCTCCCTGCAATGCATCACCATCGCAGCCTCGGACCGCTTTGGCGACTACGGCAATGTGGGAGCGGTGCTGTACTCGTTCGCTGCGACAGCGCTCAACGTGGATTCGTTTCTGTTGAGTTGCCGGGCGTTGGGCCGCGGAGTAGAGCACCAGATCGTGCGTCACTTGGGCGATATTGCGCTGCGCGAAAATCTGCCGGAAGTCTGGCTGCGTTTTCAGGCCACCAAGAAAAACGCACCGGCGCTGCGCTTCCTGGAGAATCTGCCCGCAACCCGAGAGCAGGGCACGGACGGTGTCGAGATCTTCCGCATGAAGGCCACGGATGCGGCGCAACTGGTTTACCGCCCCATCTCCTATGCCGATGTTGTTCGCGAAGAAAAATCCGTGGCCAGCGCGCCGGATAGCTGCGATTACGGTCGCATCGCAACCAGCCTGGCTACGCCTGAGCAGATCGAGCGCGAGGTTCGCACGCGATCTAGCGCGGAACCAGGCGCCGAAAGCACTGTTTCAACTATTAGCGCTGCCGCCCATCGAGGCGCTCCCCGCAACGATACGGAGCGAAAGCTAAGCGCGATTTGGGCTGAAGTTTTAGGCCTGCCCGAGGTCGGTATTCACGATAGCTTCTTCGATTTGGGTGGCGATTCGCTCAAGAGTGTCGAGCTGCTGATGCGCATCATCGAGACCTTCGAGGCCGACCATCTCACCCTGAGCGCGGTAGTTGAAGCGCCTACCGTAGATCAATTCGCCAAATACATCGAGAAAGGGAAAGCCAAGTTCCACTGCCTGGTTCCGGTGCGCACCACGGGCTCGCGTCCCAACTTCTTTGTGGTTCCCGGCGCAGGCGGCAACGTAGTAAGCCTGAGCACGATTGCGGTCAGCCTACCCGACGATCAGCCGTTCTGGTGCCTGCAGGCTCCCGGACTGGATGGCTCGCCGACCATGGACAAGGCGTCGGATATCGCCGCACTGTTCGTGTCGGAGGTTCGCACGCTCCAGCCGAACGGTCCGTACTATCTGGGCGGCGGTTCGTATGGAGGCGTGCTGGCATTGGAAATGGCGCAGCAGCTTCACGCGCAAGGCGAAACCGTCGCCTTCCTGGCGATGTTCGACACCTACAATCTGGCATTTGGCCGAACTCTTTCCAAGCCAGACCTGATGTATCGCAATCTGCGGTTCCTATTGCGGCGCTTGCTCACCGGCCTTGCCCGCTTCCGCCGGCTACCGGTTCGAGAGTGGCCGACGAATCTGGGATATGCCGTAAGGGCTTTGTACAAACATGCCGCAAGCGCGCTGGCGATGCTGTTTTCTCCGCCCAAGAATGAAACCCAACCCGAGCCTGCTCGTCCTACGCTGGCCGAAGGTCAGGAGAAGACGGAGTTCATCAAGACCCTGGAGCGGGTACGCATTGCTACTCAGACGGCCGTTGAAGCCTACCTTCCCACTCGCTATCCTGGGAAAATTACGGTGCTGCGCGCCAAGACTGGAATGGTGGAACCCTACGAGGATTATTACCTTGGCTGGGGCCCGATCGCAGGCGGAGGCATCGCCTGCGAAGTCTTCGAAGGCGACCATCTCTCGTTTGAGGACGATCCTAACTTCGGTCCCACCCTGGACCGGCTGTTGCGAGAAGCCCAGGCACCCTATAGCGCGATGGCTTCCAGCTACCTCAGCGCAACCGGCTAGGCCGCCTGGACCAACTCAATCAGCTGCCGGGTCGGAGTCGAGAGCCACGCAATCGGCCTTCCTTCAAACGCTACTGCCGGGATGGGTGGGCTTAGGACACCGCAGCGATGCGTCTTCAGGTGCTTCAACGCCGCTTCCATGTCGAGAACTTCGTAGCAAACGTGGTAAGCGCTGCCGCCCTGGTTGAGAGTGCGCATCACCGGCGAGTCCGGACCGCTCGGCATTACCAGTTCGATGACCATGTCGCCGGCGCCACGGCTGAGGAAGCAGACAACCACCTTCTGGTTGGGATCGGTGAATGGCCCGGAAATCAGTTCATAGCCGAAGAGATCGCGATAGATAGGAATCGATTTCTCGAGATCGGCCACGGCTACGCCTAAATGGTGGAAGCGGAAACCGGCATCGGGCAAGTTCACGTGAGATCCCTTTTCTGGAGTTTGAGATTGGGCTGGCGGTGCCATCGCGGGCAGCATCCCGTGTCTAAAAGATACCGCAGAAGCCGCGCGCGGGACGAGCAGTCGGTCGCGGGTCAGACAATTCACCGCTCCCTCGCGACCGAGGATTACGCTCAGGCAAGCATTCTTTGCCAGAAGGTATCTCATCAATCGCCGCACAAAGGTTTTGTGTCAGGCACGTCTGTCGTCCCTGCAGGACTCAGATCAATTTTTCACCTGACCCAGGACTACGCCTGCGGCTCCGTCCTGGGCTGAACTGAGTCGTCCTTACGGACGGGATTTTTTGGCTGATACATTCCACTCGCAAATCCAAAATTTGGTTCGCATGCAAGCTCGAAAGGTCGTGCTCTGATACAAACCAAAATCATTTATGGATGGCTTCTAGCATCCAGGAAAAAAGGCGCTCAAACTGCGAGCGCCCTTCTCCATCGCCCTCCGACCGGGTGACCGATGATCAGCGTCGATCACCCGCGTTTTGACAAGCCCTAGAATGCGATGCGCATACCGAATTCCATGGCCCGTGGCGCGCCCAGATTGAACACGCCGGTTCCCGCGCCCACCCGGTTGGTAATACGAGTCGCCTGCGTGGTGCCGTTGATGGTGCCCGCACCTCCGGTCAAGCCGCCGGTTAGTGCGTTAGGCGGCAAGTCAAAGTTAGCGAAGTTGAACAGGTTGTAGAAGCCCACGCCCGGTTGAAAAGTAATGACGTGGCTCTTCATCTCGACTTTGTAATTCCAGCTCAACTTCAGATCAAAAGCCCGCAGCGTTCCCAGGTTGACTTGTCCCGGGGGAGCAAACTGCAAGGTGCAGTTCGGGCTGTTGATAGCCCCTCCCGCAATGCAGGGAGCCACGGCACCCAGTTGCTGCAACTGGCTGGTTGTGAACAGGCCATTGTTGACCAGGGTTTGTCCAGCCGGCGTGGGCTGATTGCCATAGTTGTTGTTGTAAATCGTGAGCAACTGATTGATGGTGCCGCCGTTCACCTGGCGTCCAAAGGCTCCGTTCTTGGTGCCCGGAAGCGGATCCTGCGTGGTTCCATCGCCCGAGAAGTCTGTCTGGAAGATGGCTCCCGCTCCACTACCCGGCACGATGATGGGAACCGGCAACGATTCATCGAAGTGGCCGATGAAGGAAACCTGGAAGTTCCAGGGCAGGCTGCCCACAATTCCGAACGAGAACTGATTGGGACGATCCAGCAGCGAAGGCCCAAAATATTTGTTGGGATTGTCATTGTCCAGGGCGGGAACGATGAAATCCTGATCGCTGTTGGCAATCTCACCGGGTACACCGCTGACTCCCGGACCGCCGCCTGAGTTCCGGAACGACGAGTAGGAGTAGGAGATCTGGGCGTTCAAACCGTGAAGCCCCTTGAATGGGTTGAGCTTCTGGTAAACCAGCTTGACATCCAGTGCGTTGTATTTGGAAATTCCCGCCGGAACCAGGAAGGCCATCGACGGTTGACTCGGGTTCAGACCGCCGAAGGCGCAGCCGGTCGGGCACGGGCCGCCCTGATCGCCCTGAGAGTCCAGACCGAAGCTGGCGAAATCGGCGATGGTGGCGCCGCCGCCCCCAGGGTGTAAGCCGGCACAGGAGGCAATCGCCTGGTTAATGGTGGTTGCGCCACACGCTGCCAGCGTATTGTTGATCGCCGTAATAGCATTCGCCTTGTTGAAGTACTTCACATCACCAGTGTGGTTCAGGTCCACGTCCAGGGGCAATCCGGTAGTGACATTGCGCACGTAGTCCACGGTAAGAACCACGCCCGGACTGAGTTCGCGCTGGATGCCGACATTGATCTGGGTCGAACGCGGCGTCTTATAGTCCGGAGCAAACAGGCCGCTGGGGAAGTTGGTGGATCCCATGAAATTCAGCAGATAACCGGGGTTGGGAGAGTTGAGGTTGAAGGGCGACAGCGACTGATATTGCTGCTGCAAGGTAGCGATGGCGCTCCCCGCATTCCCAATCCGAATGGGCGAGTTATTGGTGCCACACTCGGCCGCGCTGGATTGCAGTTGGGGAAGACCGCCGAAGGCATTGGCGATCGGTCCGAAGTCGCAAGGCACGGCGGTCTGAAGAAATGCGCCGGTGGGCAGACGCAGCGGGCGGTCGAAGAGAACGTTATTAAAGATCACGTTCTCGTAGTACAAGCCGATGCCGGCGCGAATCGCCGTTTTGCCGTTTTTCCACGGGTCCCAGGCGATTCCCAGCGAGGGGCCGAAATTCAGGTTGGGGTTAGGAATCGGCGCCCCTAGATTGGGATAGTTGGGTAATACATTGTTGAGGAAGGACAGACCAGGCAGGTCGCTGTCGGTACGGCCGGTGTCGCGGTCGTAGCGCAAGCCCAGGTTCACCGTGAAGTTGGAAAACATCTTCCAGGTGTCGGCTATGTAGAGTCCCAAACGGTTGTCGGGCCCTAATCCTCCGGCGGGAAATCCGAATGCAGGTTGGGTGGTAGAAAAGCCTTGGCCATTGCCCATCACAACCTCTTCCACCGGGTAGTTAAGAAGATTGCCGGCTCCGCCGGGAAATGGTCCGGCGGCAGCGAAGGCCGCGTCTCCCGGGAGAATGTTAGTCACCACTTGCGGCGCCAGAGAGAAGAACTTGGCGAAACCGCCGCCCTGGATGTGGTTGTAGTCCACCCCGTAGCGAAGGATGTGCCTGCCTACAGTCTTGGAACCGTCGTACTTAACCTGCTTATCGCTCTGCGGAGTACCTTGCGGCGCCAGCAGGTTCGGTCCGGTGGAAGGCCCATTAGCCGCCTCCAGGTTGAGGTATTGGCCGTTGCCGGGGAAATTGGCCAGCGGCAAGTCGCTGCCAATCACGCCGTCCACAATGCCGTTCTGGAATTTCAGATAGCTGAAGCGGAAGCTATGCGTCCAGGCGCCGGTAGTGAAGTCGGCTCCTCCCACATAGTTGCGCGAGTAGTTATTCGATTGATAAACCTGCAAGCTATCCGAAAAGAATGTACCTTCCGCATTAATCTGCGAATAGCTGTAGCGGAAAAACAACTTAATATTGTGGGGCGCCACGAAATCGATTCTGCCCAGCGCGTTGGGATTCTTATACGGCGAATTGAATCCGCCCGAGAAGGTATTGAAGGGGGGAGCATATTCGACCGGCACAAACAGGCTCTGATTCGTGCTGTCTCCCTCGGCAAAGAAGAACAGTTTGTCCTTGATGAAGGCGCCGCCTACCGTGCCTCCATATTGATTGCGATGATAGTTGGGATCGTCGAATCCCGCCGGCTTCGGCAGCGAGGCGTCGACGTTGCTGCTGCGATAATACTCGTAGGCGTCGCCGTGGATGGTATTGGTTCCCGACTTGGTGGAAACGTTCACCACGCCTGAGGAACTCAGATCGTTGGAAAGATCCATGGTGGACTGCGCGATCTGGAACTCCTGAATCGAGTCAGCCGAGATGTTGCCGGTGGTCGTGCCCACGGTTTCGTCGGAAATGTCGGTGCCATCCACCTGAATGCGGGCCGTCCGACCGAAGCGGCCGCCAAACGAGATCGACTGATATCCGATCTTCGTCGGGTCGAAGTTGGTGCCATCCTGGATTTGCACTCCCGGCTCCAGCTGCGCCAGATCAAGAAAGTTGCGGCCGTTGACCGGCAAGTTCTCGATCTGCTGGGCCGTCAGCACGCCTTGTACCGATGTCTGCTCGGTGTTGACGCCGGCCGCCGTGGCCTCCACGCTGACCGTCGTCGCTTCCGAGCCCACCTTCAGCTTGAAATTGACTGCGCTGTTATTGCCAATCTTAGCCAGCACCCTGGTCTCGGAGGTTTCGAACCCCTTGACCTCGACTCTGACCAGGTAGGTTCCCGGAGTGATGGAGCCGGAGTTGTAAAAGCCGCTGCCATTGGTGGTCACCACGGTGGCAACTCCGGTGTCGACGCGCGTGATGGTCACTTTCGCGCCAGCTACGGCGGCATCGGTGGCGTCGGTTACGAGTCCATTGATGTTTCCGGTCGATATCGTGGATTGTCCCAGCAGGTTGGAGGGCAGCAGAAGAAGAATCGCCAGTGCTGCGGTTAAAGGTAGCCTTTCATACCTGTAAGTAGCATTCATACGCGTCATGCACCTTCTCCTTTCGGTGAGAAGCAGGATGTCAACCTGAGCCGGTTCGCCCCGAAACGCTTGATACTCCCAGCCGGGAGGTCAAGCTCGTGAACAACCGCTGTCGATGTCGCTAACGAATACCGCAGCTGGCCTGGCTGCGGGACACTACTGACAATATTTGTGCCCTGGAAAGAGAAGCCACCGCGAGCTGCTCCTGATGGCAACCGGTGGTTCCCCTACGCGTCGGAAAGAAGTTGTGTGGCGCTACGCCAACCACTCCGCAGTTTGGCACAGCGATTCACCCCAAGCTCAAATCGCCCTACTGAATTGGGCTCCTTTGTCGCATTCCCGTCGCCAAACCGAGAAAGCTTGTAACTCATTGCTTCGATTAAACGGCTAGGCAGGATTTCGACAATCAGCTATGGAATAATGGATGGTCGTGCAACTACGATTCTGTTTTTGGTAGCAAGATTCGGAAAACCGGCAGAGGTCGCGACTGTCATCGCGACCATAAGCAGAGTTCGCCCTACGGTTGTGGCTTTGCTTAGCTGAGTGGCAATTCCATCGGCAGCGCCCTGCGGTCAACTCCGGCAGATTGCGGCAATGGCGTCCAACGCCCGGGCGCACTGCTCGCGGCTTACATCGAGGTGAGTAACAAAGCGAATCAGCTGCGGTCCGACTCCGTTGGCCAGAACCCGACTCCCGGCAAGCTTCTGGGACAACTCCCCCGAAGTAAGCCCGGTCCCCGAGACATCGCAGATCAGAATGTTGCTTTGAACTTTCGCCGGATCGATTTTGATGCCCGGGATTTTCGCTAAACCTTCGGCCAGAAATTTCGCATTAGCATGATCCTGGGCCAGCTTCTGCGGGCCTTGCTCCAGCGCGATCAGCCCAGCCGCCGCCAGAATTCCGGCCTGCCGCATGCCGCCGCCGAGCGCCTTGCGGTAAATGCGGGCGCGGTCCATCAGCTCAGCGCTGCCCACCAGCAACGAGCCTACCGGCGCCCCCAATCCCTTCGACAAGCAGAACGTCACGGTATCGGCTTTGGCGGTCAGCTCGGCCACCGGAATTCCCAACGCGACCGCGGCATTGAACACCCGCGCCCCATCCAGATGCACCGGCAATCCGGCGCTATGGGTGTTGTCGCAAACTTCGTTAAACACGGCCGGCGGCGTGACCGTGCCACCCGCCATGTTGTGGGTATTCTCCAGCGAAACCAGGCCGGTCTTGGCGGCATGATAGCTCTTGGTCTTGAGCTTCGCCTGGACGTGCTCCCAGGTGACGATGCCGTCCTCGGCCCAGACCGTGCGCGGCACCACGCCGGAGAAGTGCGCCATCATCGCCATCTCGTAGTTGAAGACGTGACCGCGCTCCTCGCAGATGACCTCCTGCCCATGATGGGTGTGCAGCTTGACCGCGATCTGGTTGCCCATGGTGCCGCTGGGCACAAACAGCGCGGCCTCCCGGCCAAAGATTTCCGCCGCCCGCTTCTCCAGCCGATTGATGGTCGGGTCTTCGGCATAAACATCGTCCCCAACCTCGGCTTCGAACATGGCACGCCGCATCTCCGGCGACGGCTTGGTAACGGTGTCGCTGCGCAAATCGATGGCTGGGGCGGACTGCTTACTCGGCTTGACGTCGGATTCAGGAGCAGAGGTGTACATGGAATCTAGTGTAATCAGAGCGGAAAGAATTCACCACGCAGACACGGAGGAACTCCTGGGATGGAAGCGTGGACGGTGGCATGAATCGCCCAGGCTGAATTGTCATTACGAGCGCCTGACTTTGGGCGCGAGGAATCTGCTTTTCGTTGTCCGGGCAAGAAGCAGATCCCTCGCTTCGCTCGTGATGACAATTCTTAACGCGACGACAACTGTACGGCTGTACCCTGATCCAGCGAACCAAAATGATCCCAACCAAAATAATCCCAACTCGTCTCTACTACCTCTGTGCCGCGGCGTCTCTGCGGTGAGCACTCTTGTCTTGCAGGAAGTGCGCAAATACTTCGTTCGATAGCAAACGTCCTCGTGCCGTGAGACATCGCCGACCGCCAACGTTCTCCAGCAAACCATCTTCGATTAGCTCGGCAATGATGGGTCGATACCTATCGACCACCTCGCATCCGAACTTACTTCTGAGTTCGTCCAGTGAAATTCCACGATTGAGCCGCAATCCAAGAAAGAAGCTTTCTTCCAGCGCCGCCTGCGCATCCACCAGCGTTCGCGATGCCTGCAGCTGCGACACTCGAGATGCGACTGGATTCAGCTGAATCCCGCCAGCCGAGTAGCCCTCCAGAGAGTCGGGAGTCGCGAAGCGTACGGCGTCAACCCCTTGCGATGCCAACGCAGAATCAGCCGGCAGCATCGAATGCGCATCCACCCCAAATCCCAGATACGGTTGCCGAGTCCAGTATTTACGGTTATGCCGCGAGTGCCACAAGCCGATACCATGGGTTACCGGCCGCGCAAAGTTGGAGATCTCGTACTGTTCAACGCCCGCCGCTCCCAACCGTTCACAGGCGACCAGGTACAAATCGGCAATGAGATCGTCATCCGGAACATGGTGCGCGTGATAACGGCTGCCACCGGCCAGCAGTTCGTTGCCCAGGCGGGAGTCTTCGTCAACCTCCAGCATGTAAACGCTGACATGCGGCACGCCGGTGGCCAGCGTCTCGCCCAACGAAACGTCCCAACTCTCCGGCGTCTGATGCGGCAGCCCCGCAATGAGATCGACGCTGATGTTGCCAATGCCGCCGGCGCGCAGGCGGGCGATTTCGGCCAAGGTGATGGCCCGGGTGTGCAGCCGTCCGACCGACGAGCATTCCTGGTCGACAAACGACTGCACGCCCAGGCTCACCCGATTGACGCCGCAGTGGAGCAGCGTTGCCAGAATCTCGTCGCTGATTGTGCCGGGCGCACATTCCACCGTGATCTCGGCCGCGCGATCGACCTCGAAGTTCGCGCGCACCGCGTCAAACAAGCGCTCGAGCTGATCGGCCGCCAGCACCGAGGGAGTGCCGCCGCCCAGGTAGATCGAGTCCGCCCGCCGCTCGAAGCTGCCGCCGAGTTGCTGCGCAATCGTCTCCGCCGCCGCAATTTCAGAGCACACTTGCGCGACGTATCGATCAAACACCGCGCGCGAAAATACCCCGGAGGCGAAGTTGCAGAAGCTGCACTTGGTGCGGCAAAACGGCACGGAAATGTAAATTCCTACTGACAAGCGGCTCGCCCAATGTCCTTCCCGGTACTAGAGTAGCAGGGGGGCGAGTGGCTCTTGGCACTTGGCTTTTGGCATTTGGCACTTGGCAATTAGCAGTTGGCACCTTGCACAGGGCAATTAGCTGATAGCATCAAAGACTTGTCCAACGTCAGAGGGCGGCCGGCGAATATATCAAAACGGGCCGCACGAATGCGAAGGTTGTGGCGAGGCGACGGACCGCAGATCCCTCGGCTCCGCTGGGGATGACGGGGATGACAAAGATACGCAGGGACGTTGCTGCTGGGGACGACAGGTAGATCGTTCAAGCCGATGGTTGAAAGCTGATTGCTAAGTTACTCGTTGCTAGTTACTTCTTCTTTATGAAAAAGCGCGTGGTCATCACCGGAATGGGCGTGGTCAGCCCGAACGGCATCGGCAATGAGGCCTTTTGCCGAGCCATCCTTGCAGGAACCAGCGGCGTCAAGCACATCGCCAGCTTCGATCCGAGCTCGTTGCCGGTGCAAATCGCCGGCGAGATTCAGGGGTTCGACGAACTCGCATGGGTCGACGCCCATGAGCGTAAACACGTGTCGCGCGTGGTGCCCCTGGCGCTGGCGGCGTCAACCGAGGCGCTGCGCGACGCCGGCATCGAGACGTCAACCCTTTCGCTGGAGCAACAACGTGAAATCGGCGTAGTGCTGGGCTCGGGCGGCGGCGCGCAGGAATTCTCCGAGGAGCAGGTCCGCCTGTGGCTGACCGGCAAAGTGAAACAGGTCAGCTTGTTCTGCATTCCTAGCGGCACCATGGGCACGCTTTCCAGCGAGATCAGCATGCGCTTCGGACTGCGCGGCCTGAGCCACGTGATCACCACCGGCTGCACCTCGTCGACCGACGCGTTCGGCTATGCGCTGCGGCAAATCCAGTTTGGCTTTCTGCCCATGATGCTGGTGGGCGGCGTCGATGCTCCCATCGCGCCCGGGATCATGAAGGGCTTCACCCTGATGAAGATCATGACGGCGTCATGGAACGATCAGCCAGAGCGGGCTTCGCGGCCGTTTTCGGCCGACCGCGACGGCTTCGTAGTCGCCGAAGGTTCCTGGATGTTCTTCCTGGAAGAGTACGAACATGCCCGAGCCCGGGGTGCGAAAATCCTGGCCGAAGTCGCCGGTTATGGCTCGACCTGCGAAGCCTTTCATCGCGTCCGCCTGCAGGAGTGCGGCGAGGAACCGGCGCGCGCCATACAGATGGCGATGGAAGATGCCGGGGTCATGGCGAATGACATCAGCTACGTGAACTTGCACGGCACCTCAACCCAACTCAACGATCGCATCGAGACGCGAGCCCTGAAGCTGGCGCTGGGCGACAAAGCCTACCGCACCCCGATGTCGAGCTTGAAATCGCAGATTGGGCATCCCCAAGGTGCGTGCGGCGCGGCTGGGATCGCTGCCACATTAATTGCAATGCATCATCGCCAGATCCCGCCGACCATCAACCTGGAAAAGCCCGATCCCGAGTGTGATTTGGATTACGTCCCGGAAGCCGGGCGGCAGGTCGACATCGAACACGCGGTGTGCAATTGCATAGCGTTCGGATCGAAGAACTCGGCCCTGGTGCTGCGGAAGATCACCTAAATCTGATTGACCACTGCCGTGATCCCAGGTTAGCCCAACGGAGGGGCGAACCTGGGACACAAAGCGGCTGAGGCTTAGTGGCCGAACAAGGTTTCCAAGTCACGGCGACCATGCACGACACGAAGAATTAGCACATTGTCGTTTTCGACGCAGTAAACAATGACGTACTCGCCTACCGGTACAGTGCGGCAGCCCGCGCCCAGGTCTTCGTCGCGGGCGCGTCCTATGTAGGGAAAGCTGGCGAGGGCGACAAAACGGTCGGTGATGGTATCAATGAGGCGGTTGGCAATCTCGATGCTCCCACTTGCCCTGGCGACGTAATACCAGATGTCGTCCAAGTCTGCTTCGGCGCGGGGCGCGACCCGATGTGCCATTAGCGGGAGACGGTGAGTTCGGCGAGAAGCCGGGCGCGTCCCCGTTCTTTCACTTCGCCGGCGAGTTGGTGCATGGATTCCTGCGTTAGGATGCGGCCGACTCCACCACTGAGCGAAGCCTTGGCTTCATCGAGAGTAAGCAGAAACTCGATGCGTTGCCGCTCGCGTTCTTCCCATAAAGCTAGCGCCTCCTGCACAGCGTCCTGCTCTGAGCGAAGTCTTCCGCTGTCAATCGCCCGGCGGGCAAAAGCCTGTTGGTCCGGAGTGAGCTCTACGTCCATGTCTTCCAGAATATGGAAAAGCTGGGCGGGAGGCAATGGATAAATCCATCCAGCCGCTCTCTAACTTTTCCATCCTCCCTCCTCCCATTCTCGTCTATATGACTTCCACTGGTTACAATTGAATCAGGCCCATGGCAATCCAGGAAGAAGAGGTATTAGGCAAGGCATACGACGCCCGGTTGATGCGGCGTCTGCTCACCTATCTGCACAAATATCGCTGGCAGGTCTCGGTGGCGCTGGTCGCCATCGTGCTAAAGGCCGGCGCCGACGTTCTGGGGCCTTACCTCACCAAAGTCGCCATCGACAAGTATCTGGCCAGTCACACCGAAGCGCACTCGCTGCTTGACCGCTTCCTCAGCCGCAATCCGCTGACCGGCATTGCCCAGATCGCGGGCATGTACGTTGGCCTGCTGCTGTTCAGTTTCCTGCTCGAGTTCACCCAGACCTACATCATGCAGTGGAGCGGGCAGAAGGTGATGTTCGATCTGCGCAGCCAAATCTTTCGCCATCTGCAGCGCTTGCACATCTCGTTCTTCGACAAGAATCCGGTCGGCCGTCTGGTCACCCGCGTCACCAGCGACGTAGACGCGCTGAACGAAATGTTCACTGCCGGTGTGGTCTCGATCGTCGAAGACGTATTCGTGCTGCTGGGCATTCTGATCATCATGCTGAACATGAGCTGGCGGTTGGCGCTGATCACCTTTGCCGTGCTGCCGCTCATTTTCTACGCCACCTCGATCTTCCGCCGCAAAGTGCGCGAGAGCTACCGCCGGATTCGTGTCGCCATCGCCAAGATCAATGCCTATCTGCAGGAACACGTAACCGGCATCGTTGTTCTGCAACTTTTCAATCGCGAGAAGCGGTCCTACGAGCGCTTCGAGACGATCAATCGCACCCACATGGACGCGTTCAAGGATGCGATCCTGGCGCACGCCATCTATTACCCGGTGGTGGAAGTGCTGTCGGCGACGGCCATCGCGTGCGTGGTGTGGTTCGGCGGCAACCAGGTGGTGCGCAACCTGGTGACCCTGGGCGTGCTGGTGGCGTTCATGCAATATGCGCAGCGCTTCTTCCGTCCTATCCAGGACTTGAGCGAGAAGTACAACATTCTGCAATCGGCCATGGCGTCCAGCGAACGCATCTTCAAACTGCTGGACACGCCCGCGGAAATCGTCACCCCTGCCGTACCCAAAGTACCGCATGGAGCAGGCCGCATCGAATTCGATCACGTGTGGTTCGCCTATCGCACCCTGGCGCAGGCCGCGGAAGAAGCGGCCAGCAAGGGCGAGAAGCTGAAGGTCGCGGTGGTCCCCGAAAGTCCCGACGCTGAGCCGGAATACGACTGGATCCTGCGCGATGTGTCGTTCACCATTGAGCCGGGCGAAACCGTAGCTATCGTCGGCCACACCGGCGCCGGTAAGACCACCATCATCTCGCTCCTGTTGCGTTTCTACGATGTACAGAAGGGCGCCATCCGCATCGATGGCGTCGATATCCGCGACATGGATTTGAACGATCTGCGGCGACGCTATGGCGTGGTGTTGCAGGACCCGTTCCTGTTTTCCGGAACCGTGGCCGCCAACATTCGCCTGGGCTCGCGCTGGATCGAAGATGAGGCGGTGGAAAATGCTGCCGAGCAAGTCAACGTGGCCGACTTCATTCGCTCGCTGCCGGGCGGCTTCGATGAGGAGGTCCGCGAACGCGGCAGCACGCTGTCAACCGGGCAGAAGCAGCTGATCTCGTTTGCGCGCGCGCTGGCCCACAGCCCCAAAATTCTGGTGCTCGATGAAGCCACCTCCAGCGTCGACACCGAAACCGAGTTTCGGGTGCGCGAGGCGCTGACCCGCATGGTCGAGGGCCGCACCTCGATCATCATTGCCCACCGGTTGAGCACTATCCAGCGAGCCAACACGATCATCGTCATGCACAAGGGAAAGGTGCGGGAGATCGGCTCGCATCAGCAACTGCTGGCGCAGCATGGGATTTATTGGAAGCTCTATCAGCTGCAATACAAGGACCAGGAAATTCTTCCGGCCGTCTCCGTTCCGGTCAGCGCCGATATGATGCGCGTCTCGGCCGACGACTGATTTCACCACGGGGACGCGGAGCACACGGTGGAAGCGCCGGGCTTGATACACCCCAAAAAACGACTGTTGTTTTATCCGCACCTAGCGCCGACACTTGGCGAAACGACCATTCACGACGGAGACAGGGAGTGCACCGAGCTTTCGTCCCATTCTTCCTCTCCGTGTCCTCCATGTCCTCCGTGGTGAATGACTCGATTTCCTGCGCGGTTAACTACCTCTTGTACTGAACCCGGCTCATTTATACGTCGCGTCGGTGCGATCCAGATCGTCGCGATGGGCGGTGAAATCGATCATGGAATCGAACGCGACGCCGCCCAACGGATTCGCTTTGATTGCTGCCATGACCGCAGCATTGACCTTGTCGATGCCGTCGGCGTTGGCCGCGATGTAGAAGATCCAGAAGGTCCCAGGGGCCGAGGTATGGACCGCTTCCGTGTCGATTTCGTACTCGTGGATAGTTCCGTCGGCCAGCAGTTTCTCCAGCACCGGTACCACCAGGTTATTGCTCAGGGTATCGACGGCATCGTCCGGCGCATCGGCCTTCAGCTTGTAGGAACCGCCGTGCGTGTACAGACCCTTCCACGATCCGGAGTGCCAGTTGTAGTGGCGGCTGACAAAAATAGCGTCGGCATGTTTGGTCGAACTTTCCAGCACCGGCGAAACCGCGCTGCCTGATTTGTAGAACTGGTCCAGCACATTCAGCACACCCGCCATCGACATCGACGACCACCATTCGTCGTGGGTAAAGCCGTCGGGCTGATGCACCAGATTCACATCATTGCCGTACCCGACAATCGCGCCGCTGCTCATCGCCTGATCGAGGGTAGCCTTGTCGGCGGCATCGGCCTTCGCCATTTCCGCCCACTGGGCTCGAGGAATATTCCACAGACTGACGTAGGTGTACATCGGCGGCTTTCCCTTACCGTCGGCCATCTGAGCCGCGGCCGGCAACGCCGAAATCACAACCAGGGCGAGACCGCACACTACTGCAAAACCCCTCCACAACTTACTGTTCATATTTCTTTCTCCTCCGCTCATTTAAAAAGCCGGGATGATTGCCGCCGCCGCAACCGGCGGGAGGCTACTACTGGTAATGAATCGCGCCCGCGGCCTGGGAAGAACGGTCCTGAGTGATGAGTGCGCCCGCCGTCGCCGGGCCGGCCAGGGCTAGACAGACGAAGGGAAGCCTCATACCAGATTCTCCAGTAGCGCAGACACTGCCAAACTCTGGGCCGGATGCAGCAAGGCTCCAGGAGCTTGGCGCTCAAGTCGCGATGCCTTGCCCACGGCGTTTTTCAGCCATGCGCAAGGAATGCCACAAAGTAGGACAGGTGAGTAGCTGGACTTTCACACAGCTACGGCGTGGCGTCAATCGCAAAAACGTGCTGTTAGCGGGACACAAGCGTGTGGGAAGCGTCTGGCACCCAGTGCGATTCGCCGGCTGGATTGGCTGGTGTGGGCGAGCCGATGAGCCTCGCCTACCAGGCCCGCGATCACCAGATTACGTGATGTTTGATTGACGGAACCTGGAGGCGGCCATGTAACATGGCTGTAAAGTGCAGATTTCTAACCCCAATCAGCGAATTGGCATCGTCAACGCACTGCGGGCGTTCGCGGCGCTGGCCGTCGCCTGGGGCCACTTTGTGGCCGGACAAGGCAAGTACCTGGGCATGTCGGGAAAGTACGGCTACCTTGGCGTCGACATTTTCTTTGTAATCTCCGGATTTATCATTCCCTGGAGCCTGCTGCGCTCGCGCTACGCCCTGCGCGAGTATCCCAAGTTCCTGCTGAAACGCAATGTGCGGCTGTACCCGCCGTATCTGGCATCGATCGCCATCACCATCCTGGTCACCAACTTTGTGCTGGTGCCCACCTTTCACATCCCGCACATGACGGTGACCGGCCGCGATCTGCTGCTCCATCTCGGCTACCTGAACGACCTGTTTCACGTGCGCTGGATCAACGTGGCCTACTGGACGCTGGCGATTGAGTTGCAGTGGTACCTGCTGGTGGGGCTGACCTTTCCCCTGCTGGCCGCCCCAACCAAGCTGCTCCGTTTTATCGGGGTGGCCGGCATGATGGCGCTGTTCTTCGCATTTCCCTACAACAACCGGCTCATCTTCCATCACCTGCCGGTATTTCTGATCGGCGTCTTAGTCTTCCAGTACCGCTCGCGCATTATCGGACTGGGTGAGATGCTGGGATTGATCGCCGCGGTGATTCTGGCCATCCAGCGACCGCTGGGCTGGATGGTGGTGGTGGTTGCGGTGGCCACCGCGATGCTGATCGCGCTGTCCCACTTCCACAGCCACGCCATGGATCGGGTAGGCGATGTGAGCTACTCGCTCTACCTCATACACCTGCCCATCGGGGTCGGCGTCATTGGTGTGCTCTCGCATTGGCTGCCCTATTCCAGCCGCTATATCGGAATACTGGACGTGATAGGCGTGGCTGCTTCGGCATGGGCGGCGTGGATTCTGTATCAGATCATCGAGAAGCCGTCGCAGGAGATGTCGTCGGCGATCAAGTTCACGCATCGGCAAAAACAGCAGGCAGCCCAGCCGGCGGTGGCCGTGGCCGGCGGCGATTAGACCACCCGCTCAAAGCCCGGCTCAGGGTAATTTTGGTTCGTATCAGGGCTTCAGCCCCCGCACCGGCTTACTTACGGTCTAGCTCATAGCTGACGGCTGACAGCTCCTCCGTCCCCACCTGTCATAATTTATTGGTGCGAATTCTGATCTCGGCGGGCGAAGCCTCCGGCGAATTCTACGGCGCAGAGCTGATCGAGGCTTTGCGGCGGCAAGTCTCCCAAACCGATCCTGCGACCGACATCGAGTTCTTCGGAGTGGGCGGCGACCAGATGCGCGCCGCAGGCTGCGATCTGCTGGTCGATGCGCGAGAGATTGCCGAGGTCGGCATCGTCGAGGTCGTCAAGCACATTCCTACGATTTATCGCCGGTTTCGGCAGGTCGTCCGCGAGGCGGAACGTCGCCGGCCTGACGCCGCTGTGCTCATCGACTTCCCCGACTTTAACCTGCGCCTGGCCCGCGAACTGCACCAGCGCGGCGTGCCGGTGATCTACTACGTCAGCCCGCAACTGTGGGCGTGGAAGCAGCGCCGCATTGAGCGCGTGCGGAAATATGTTCGCCAGATGCTGGTGATCTTTCCCTTCGAAGAAAAGTTTTATCGCCAGCGCGGCATTGCGGCGAAATTCGTCGGCCATCCGCTGGCCGACCTGCCCGCCCCCAGCGTGACCCGCGAGCAGTTTGCCAGCGAGTACAAGCTCGACCCGGCGCGCCAGTGGATCGCGTTGTTGCCCGGCAGCCGGCAGGGCGAGGTGTCGCGGATCTTCCCTACGCTGTTGCAGGCAGCGCAACTTCTCGGCCCCCAGTACGTTTACACAGTGCCTGTGGCTTCCACCCTGCAGGCGGATTGGGTCGCCTCGTTCTTGCGCGGCTATTCGGGACCGCCGATTACCTTCACTCGCGACGCGCGCGCGACCCTGCTGCACGCCCGGGCGGCTGCCGTGGCCAGCGGCACCTCGACCCTGGAAGCCTCGCTGATCGGGACACCTTTCGCCATGGTCTATAAGGTTGCGCCGCTCACCTGGGCGCTGGGCCGCCGTCTAGTAAAAGTGGACCGGTTCGCCATGGTAAACCTGATCGCCGAGCACGATGTAGTTCCCGAGCTGGTGCAGACAGATTGCACGCCGCAACGGGTCTGCGCTGAATTGTGCCGGATCATTCCCGAAGGCGCGGCCCGCGCGGCCATGATCGCAGGATTTGGCGAAGTCAGGCAAAGGTTAGCTTCCCACGAGGCGGGCGGCAGCGCATCCGAAAGGGCGGCCCAAGCCGTACTTTCCATAATGGAACAGCGGGCTTGAGCGTCCGACTGCAGCTTTCCTTGTATCATTAGTTAGGTCGAAATCAGCCTATGGTGACCAGCAAAGCACGAGTTCTCTCCGCCAGGCAAAGCTATTCACAACCTGCCGCCGGATGTGGCAATCAACTCCAACTTCGTTTGCGCCGCAGCCTCAACCTCCGGCGATCCTTCGTTCTCGCGCTAGCTGTGTTTGCCCTGGCCGCAACTTGCTTCGCCGCCGAGAAGCCGCGCATCCAGGTCAACGACTACATCATCCATGCGGTCGTCTCGCCGCAAACTCACCAGCTGAAAGCCCAGGCTCGCGTCAAGTTCACCGCGCTGGAAGACATCAACATTGCGACCTTCGAGCTGCACAACGATCTGCGGCCGACGCGCGTGATCGACACCAACGGACAAACTCTATCGGTCGAACGCGTCAGCCAGGATTCGACCGTGCGCATCGCGTTGCCCAACGGCTTGACCAAGGGCAGCAGCGACACGCTCATCTTCGAATATGAGGGAGCGCTGCAATCCGGTGATGACAGCCCGGTGCAAGGATTGAAGCTGGCCTACGTTGGCGATCCCATCACCTACCTGCTTTACTCCGGACGCTGGTTCCCCATGGTGGGTTACGGCACCAATCGATTTACCGCGACCATCAGCGTCAGCGTTCCTGCCGGCTACACCGTGATCGGCAGCGGCAAACAGAGCAGTGCGCCCGGACCCGAGGTCGAGGAAGGCGCGCCGGCAACTCATAAGGGATCAGCGCAGGGCGGGCTCACGCGGTTGGCAACTCCCGCCGGCGGACAAACCTTCACCTTCACCTATGAAGATCGGCCAAGCTTTCCGGGGACCATCCTGATCGGCAAGTATGTCGCGACCAAGAGCAGCGAAGGCGGCCTGGACATTACGGTGTACACCACTCCGGAACACAAGGCCGTGGCCTCGCAATATGCCGACACCGCAGTGAAAGAGTTTTTCTTCTTTACCACGACCTATGGGCCGCCGTTCGGCCAGAAACTTAGCGTGGTGGAGTTGCCCAACGACACCGTGCCCTCGGCGTGGGCTCCGGAGATTGCCGCCATCGCCGGACGGCATTTCACCGAGAAGGGTGACTACCGGCTGCTGGCCAACACCATCGCGCATCAGTGGTTCGGAACCATGGTCAGCCCGGCAACCAAGGACGACTGGTGGCTGAACGATGGCGCGGCGCGCTATTCCGAAGCGCTTTATGTCGAGCACGTCGCCGGCGAGGCCGGCTTTCAGGAAGTGACCAAAGATATGTCGGTGGGCGCGTTGGCCTATGTTTCGGTGCCGCTGGCCGATGTCGGCAAGCTCGACACCTTCTCGCCTGAGTTCCAATCGCTGGTCACCGACAAAGGCGGAATGATCCTGGAGATGCTGGGCTGGGTCATCGGCGAAGAAGCTTACGATAAGACGATGCGCACCTTTGTGTCGCAGTATTCGGGCAAGTCGGTCACGGTCGACGACTTCCGCAAAATTGCGGAGCAGGCCTCGGGGCAGCAGCTCAACTGGTTCTTCACCCAGTGGCTGGACTCGACCGGAGCGCCCGAGTTCAAGAACAAGTACACCGTGTATCGCACCCAGAAGGGCTTCCGCGTGGTAGGCGAGATTTCGCAGGATATGGACTTGTTTCGTATGCCGGTGGAACTGCGCGTGGATACCGACGGCAAGACCGTGACCCAAAAAGTTGAGGTCGAGGGCACGAACTCGGCCTACGCCATCGAGACCTTCGGCAAGCCGCGGCGTATCAGCATCGATCCCAACAACAATGTCCTGCAGAACTCGACCGACTTGCAGGTGCGCACCTCCATCATGCGCGGCCAGCAGGACGTGGAACAGGGCGACCTGACCGAGGCGCTGAAGGAATTTCAGAAAGCGCTCGACATCAACCGCAACAGCTCGCTGGCCCACTACCGGATTGCGGAAGTGTTCTTCCTGCAGCACAACTATCAGTCGGCGGCCAACGCTTATCGCGAATCGCTCAACGGCGACGGCGAGCCGCGCTGGACCGAGGTTTGGAGCCATATCCAGCTGGGCATGATCTTCGACCTGACCGGTCAACGCGAGCGTGCCACCAACGAGTATCGCCAGGCGTTGCAGACCAACGACAACACCCAGAACGCGTTGGATACCGCGCGAAAGTACCTGTCAAGCCCCTATCAACCGCAGAGCAGCAGCGATAAGCCGGGAATGTAGGAGGCTTCTTCCTGAAGATTGTCATTCCGCCCGAGGGCTTGAGCTGCCTTTGAAATTGGTCCGAGCGTGGAGCTTGAGCCCCCGCTACAATTTTCTATCCCGACCGAGGGCTTCAGCTTCCCTTAAAATTTGTCATCCCGACCGAGGGCTTCAGCCCGAGCGGAGGGACCTGCGGTTCGCCGGCAGCGGCAGGATCGGTTTTCCCCACTCTTCCGACAAGTCCTGCCAGGCCGGATTCAGCAACTCGATCAAGTTAATCTTCTTTTCTCTACGCCAGCGCTTGATTTGCTTCTCACGCGCGATGGCGACTTGGATGTCGCCGCGGATCTCATACCACACTAAACGATCAATGTTGTATTTTGCAGTGAACCCCTCGAACGTGTGGTTCTTATGTTCGCGTACGCGCCTGGCGATGTCATTCGTCACACCCACATAGAAGTTATGCGATCGGCTGGCCATGATGTATACGGCGTAGCGATGTTCTCTCACACAGAGATCGTCTCATCCATTTTGGTTTGAATCTGTGAGATTGATCACGCCTCGAAGAGACCGCAGGTCCCTCCGCTCGGGCTGAAGCCCTCGGTCGGGATGACAAGTTTTGAAGTGAGCTGAAGCCCTCGGTCGGCATGACAAGTTAACGACAAGTTGTAGAGAAATCCGAAGGCCCGGCTGGAATGGCAGTTAAATCGTGAGCTCAGACCCTTTCGACGGATTGACAACGTAGTTCTGAATCCTAGCGCGCCAGCTTCATTCCTCCCAGCCCCGCGGCTTTTTCTTTTCCCACATTGTGGGACATCACCAGCACCTGAAACGTTTCGCCCATCCCCGACGGACTGATCAAGTGCTTGAGCTGCAGAGCGACCTTGGCCTGCTCCTGCGGCAGCCGGCAATCCTGAAAGGCATCGGCAAACTGCGTCTCCTCGCCAATGCCCAGGAGGAACTGCGACTGCGTAAGCAGCGCCAGAGGATCGAGTCCACGATCGACGCCACGGGCACGCAAGGCGGTGAAGTTCACGTGAGCGGTGATGTCCTGCTCGCCGGGAGCTTCGTAGGGCGATGGGCCGGCGGTGTGTTGGCGATACGTCATGATGGTGTCGCGATGCCGGCCGGCCAGCTGCTCCTCGCGGGTGTAGCCGTAATCGATGAGCACCGCAAATCCACGGCGATTCTGGAAGACGCCGGCGATGCGCTCCATCCAGGCCAGCGATACGAGCGGCGCCTCCACCCGCTCGTCTGCGTCAGGATGAATCCCATAGCGGTCGAGAAACTCCGCTTCGGCCGCAGAGGGAGCGACGAACGTCTCGACGAAGCGACTGTTCTCGATGCCGACCCGCACTGCGCCGCGATGATCGATGACTTCCACCGGCAGGGCGTCAAAAAACTCATTAGCAAACAGGATCAGGTTGTCGCCTGGAGCGGTATTGGCGGACGCTAAAGCAGATTCCTCGCGGGCTGAAACCCGCTCGGAATGACAAAAAGAAAGGCGCTCTGACGGCGCAGCTAAAGTTGCGCCTCTTCCCGACATAGTGGGTGCCCCATCCTGTCGCCTTTCGTTGGCGAAAGAGTGGGAGACCGATGCGGCCTCCTCCAGCGATTCAAATACCTCACACTTCCCTGCCGCAATGTGCTCCGCCAATCGCTCGCGCAACTTTTCGCGCAGATGCGGCGATTGCTCGACCAGCGCATAATGCAGCGCGCGAGCGAAATCCGGAAACTGCCGGGCAGACCAGTCGAGCACATCGCGCGCAAACAGTCCGCGCCCCGGGCCGAGTTCGATCACATCGATCCGCTGGGGCGAATCCAGCACCCGCCACATCTGCTCGAACTGCCGCGCCAGCAGCCGGCCAAACACGGCATGAACATCGCTGGAGGTGTAGAAATCTCCGGCCTTGCCGAATTGCTCACGCGCCCGCGAATAGTAGCCCAGCTCGGGCTCATACAGGCAAAGCTCCATGTAGCGCGAGAACGAAATGGGGCCGCAGCGCCGGATTTCCTCGGCAATGCGTTCGCGCAGGCTGGACCCATCAGGTGCGCCGGATTGCGACGGATCTGGGATCACAGCTTACCTTCGCGCTCCATTTGCTGATGCTCCTTGCGATGCTGCGGGGTGCGAATAAACATCTCGACCAGGTAATCGTGCAGGCAATCGAAGACCATGCGCTGCAGGGTCCATTCAAACTGCGCATCGTCCAGGTCGCGGGGATGCAAATCGAAATAGTAGGTATGCACCGGCGGATCGCTAAAACGCGGCCGGATAATCAACTCCACCGCTTCGCCTTTGGCGCGAGCGTCGAACTCCACCAGCGGATGCTCGTAAAGCCGCAACTGCTGTTGCACGCGCTCCAGGCGAGAACAGGTCATCGGGAGATTGTACGGCAGTGGCTAGGGAGAGTAGTGGATAGGGGTCGGTGGGGCACTGAATTTCTACGTCGCTTATTTGCAAAGACCCCGCCCAAGCCCAAACGATGGGTTAGAGCGAGGAGTGAGCCTTAGCATACGGCTGAAAGCTGACAGCTGACAGCCGCTTTCCTATTCGTAGCGCAGCGCTTCAATGGGATCGAGGCGCGAGGCTTTGATCGCCGGCAGCATTCCGCTGATCAAGCCCACAAACGTCAGAATAATCGTCGCCACAATCACGATCGTGGGATTGATGATGAGCCGGATATCCGCGGCTTCGGCATTCTTGGCCACCGCGCTATAGAACGTGATGCGCCCCACTCCGATCGACACCGCGTAGGCCAGGATGATTCCACAGATCCCGCCCACGAAAGTAATCGCCAGCGCCTCGGCCAGAAATTGGAACAGAATATCGCGGCGACGCCCGCCCAGCGCCTTCTCCACGCCGATCTCGCGCGTCCGCTGGGTCACCGACACCAGCATGATGTTCATCAGTCCCACCCCGCCGATACCCAGGGTCAAGGTGCCAATGAAGGCCAGCAACACCTGCAGCCCGGCGGTGATGATCTGAAACTGTTTCAGCTGCTTCATCATGTTGTAGAGGAAGACAGCGCGCTTGTCGTCGGGATTGAAGTTGTACTGCTGCGCCAGCACCGAGCGCACTTGTTTCTCGACCAGCTCATAGTCGTTGCCTTCGTACGACATCCAGATGCCGTCAAGGTAGTGCGTGTCCTTGAAGTCGCTCATGGTGCTGTAGGGGATGTAAATCGTCTTGTTGACGCTGTCGTCGCCCTCCTGCATGTGCGGGGTGAGCACGCCGATCACGGTGTAGCTGATGCCCTCGATGCGTATGTGCTGGCCCAGTGCATACTCGCCGGAAAACAGCTTGAGCTTGGCATCGGAGCTGATCACCGCCACGCGCCCGCGCGAGGATTCGTCGTCTTCGTTCAGCAAGCGGCCCTGGGCGAGATTCAAAGCCAGGATCTTGAAGATGTTGGGATAGACGCCGTTGATAGGCAGCGTGTAGGTGCGAACATCGCGCTGCACGGTGACGTCTTTTTCTTCGAGCGGAGTAATGCGATTGACCAGGGGCGCGGCATTGATGATGCGGTCGACGTCGTCAATGGTGAACTTGATCTGCGTGCCCGCCTTTTGCCCCCCGGCCTGCATCGAGGTGCGGCCGGGAAAGACGCCGATGATGCGCGTGCCCCAGTTGGCAAAAATCACTTCAATGGCGCGGCCGAATCCGGCTCCATAGGCCATCAGCAGCACCACGGTGGCGATGCCCCAGGCCATGCCCAGCATGGTGAGGGTGGTGCGGCGGCGATTGAAGCGCATGGCTTCGTAAGCTTGCGATAGCAGATCACTGACCATGACTACTCCGCCCTCAGCGCGTCCACCGGTTGCAACATGGCAGCCTTGCGCGCGGGATAAATTCCGGCCACGATTCCGGCGATGGCCAGGGTACCGATAGCCAGCGTGGCCGACATAAACGACATGGTCGGCGGATCGAAGCCCGGCACCGCGCCGACTCCGCTCATGGCGGCCATGAGCAGCGCAGCGCCGCCCATGCCGATGCCGCCGCTCATCAAGGTAAGAAACGCGCCTTCCAGAAAAAACTGCATCAGGATGCTGCGATTGGTCGCGCCCAGCGCTTTGCGCAAGCCAATCTCGCGGGTGCGCTCGCTGACCGCGACCAGCATGATGTTGATGATGCCGATGGCGCCCAGGGTCAAGGTCACCAGCCCTACTCCGCCGAGAAACAGGTCCATGGCGTCGAAGATCTTGCTGACGGTTTCGGAATTCTTGATAGTGTCCCAATCCTCGAAGGCGTCTTCGTTATGCCAGTCGAAGCCATGATTGCGGGCAATGATCTTCCGTACTTCTTCCCGAGCCAAGCCGTGCTCCTCACGAACCCGGGGCCGGTAGTTAATGAATGAGACCGCGTCCTCTTGTCCGTCCTTGGTCAAGGGAAAGAACTCGCGCATGGTAGTAAAGGGAAGGAAGACGCGATTATTGGTGGAATTATCGTCGCCATGTCCCACCCGCTGCACCACCCCGATCACCTGGAAGCGGATGCCGTCCAGCAGGATGGTATTGCCCACCGCCGGCCGGCCGGGAAACAGGTTCTTCAGCATCTCGTCGCCCAGCACGGCGACCAGGCGGCGCTGCGATTCGTCATCCTGGTTCAGCCAGCGGCCGGCGGCCAAGGGTAAGTAACGAATCGCATTGTAGTGGGGAGGCACGCCGCTGACTTCGCCGTTGGTGTTGCCATAGTCGCTGACCTCGCGAATATCCATACGCGACAACACCGGAGCGGCAATCCGTACGTGCGGAGCCTCATGCTGGATGTCTTGGTAATCCTGGTCGGTAAGGTTATAGGCGCGACCGGAACTCATATTGCCGGCGACAGCGGGAGCGCGGCCGGGAAAAACGAACATGATGTCTTCGCCCAGCGAGTTCAATTCCCGCCGGTTGCCGGAGCGAAATCCTTCGCCCAGCCCCACCAGCAGCAACAGCGAACCCACTCCCCAGGCAATGCCGAACATGGTGAGGAAGGAACGCAGCTTGTGCGCCCATAAAGTGCGCAACATCTGCCGCAGTGTCTCGAAAAACATCATGGGACTAGCACCGACACCAACTCACTTTGATATACGGGGCGATAGCAAACTTGGTTCCGGGAAAAGCCGGTTACGCTATTTATTGGACACGATTAAGTCGAGAAATGGTAGCGACTTATCTGGGAATGAGATCAGCCGCAACAGGATGAATCGAGTTGATGAAAATCGTGGGAAATCGGCACTTTCGCGCCCCAAAAGCCCGGCAAGTTAGTTATAGTGGAAGTACGTCATCAGGCCGCGACCTTCCTGGTTGAGCGCGGACCGGATGCAAAATCTGTGAAAGTAGGAGCAAAGTACGATGCCGAAAGCACCTCGGGACAAAGAAACTACGACCTCCAAGAAGCGGACTCGCAAAGCCACCTCCAGCACCGGAAATGGAGTTCATCCGGAAAACGGGAATGGCGCCGCAGTCGCGCAGACGGTGGTCGCGTCCCCCGAAATTGCTAGCAAAGCCGTGAGTTCGCCCAATCTGGAGGAGAAAATCCGGGTACGGGCTTACGAGTTGTACCTGCAGCGCGGCGGACATGGCGGATCGCCCGAGCAGGACTGGCTTCGCGCCGTAGATGAGATTTGCGGTCAGCAGCGTACGGCTTAATCTCAAAGGAGTGATGGATTTCGGGCCGAGTCTTAGGTTGGTAGTGGGTTGTGAGTAGATGGGATACTCCTGCTTTGACCACGGAGCACCGCCGATTCTCTGCTGCTGTCTTTTCACCTCCCATGAGTAAGTTTTGCGCTTTCCGGCCAATTGCGCTAGGATGCAATGCCGTTGCATCTGGCGTTTGCGGCGGTTGGGAAATCTAAGCGAAAATCAAGCGTGACTAGTCCAAGCCAGGTTCTGCTGATCGACGACAACCCTTTGCAGCTGAGCGTTCGCGAAGCAGTTCTGCGTAACGCCGGCTTCCAGGTTGCCATCGCCACCACGGCGGAAAGCGCGCTGGCCACGCTGCGGGTGCTGCGCGACCGCATTGGGGTGGTGGTCACCGATCACCTGATGCCGGGTTGCAGCGGCTCCGAACTGGTGCGGCAAATTCGCGCCGCTAATGACTGGCTGCCGGTCATCGTGTTAAGCGGGTTGGCCGAGGCCGAATCCGAATACGCTGGGATGGAAGTAGTCTTCCGGCCAAAGCCTTTACCGCCGCCCGAGCTCATCGCGCTGGTCAAAGCCAGCCTGGCGGTGGCCGAGCGCCGGCGCGGCGCCGCTTAACCCGCCTCTATGTGACTAAAGTCACATGGCGCTGTGAGGGCAAAGGCGCTATCCTTGCAACTGCATTCCGGGTAGAGCCCCGGCGATCGAAACCCTACGGTTTCGGGTTGCCGGACTTTAACCCCTATCGACCGGAAGCGGGTATGAGGCCTGGCGCCTCCCGTCTCCTGCCGATCTGCATTCCAAGGAGCATTCTTCCATGTCGGAACAGGGACGCAGATATCTACGCTTCGGCGGTGTGATGGCCGTCATCCTCATCGCCCTGGGTTATCTGGCTTACACCGGCGTCCAGGACAGCAAGAGCTACTACGTCACTATCAAGGAACTGAACGGCATGGGCAACGGCGCTTACAGCAAGCGTTTGCGCGTGGCCGGCAACGTTCAGCCCGGATCGATCAGGCGCCAGGGAACGCATATGGAGTTCCTGCTGGTGGAGCAGGACCGCACTTTGCCGGTGGTATACAACGGCAGCGAAACTCCGCCGGATACGTTCAAAGATAATGCGCAGGCTCTGGCCGAAGGCAAGTTTGGCCGCGACGGCGTCTTCCACGCCACCAACATTCAAGCCAAGTGCGCCTCCAAGTACGCGCCGAAACAGCCCGACCAGCCGGGCGCTACTCCGGCGGTGCCAGGCAATGCGCAGAAGGCGGCGTTGAGTGGCAGTGCGGCGATGGGGCAGTAATCCGGGAAGCATAGCTAGAGCTGGCTTTTGGAGTCTGCATGAGAACTAAGTTTGCGATTCGGCAGTCGGAGTCTGCATGAGAACTAAGTTTGCGATTCGGCAGTCGCGTCTCGTGAGAACTGAGTTTGCGATTCGGCAGTGGAGTCTGCATGAGAACTAAGTTTGCAATTCGGCAGTCGAGTCTCGTGAGAACTAAGTTTGCAATTCGGCAGTGGACTGTGAACCGCAAAGAAACGAGCGCCGCAGGCGCGGAAGAGCTTAGCCCAGCATGGAGCCGCAGGCGGAATGCTGGGGCAAGTGGAAAATTGGCCCGAGTCCCGTAGGGACGCCAGAGTTTCTCACATAGACTCTTCCGAGGCCAGCGTCTAGTGCTCATTTATGATTTCCCAGCCGGCGGCACCAGGGGTTGGCGGCGGCGGTGCAGTCGACATTCGAACGTGGCTCTGCAGTTTCCTGAAAACAGCTGAGCCAACGAAAAGGTCGCAATGAGCACTCTGTCGCCGGCTGAAGCCGGCTACGGATATCTGGAATAAACTTAAGCGCGAACCTGAAGGTTCGCTCTACCTGTTCATCAAGACTGCGAGTTTTCCAGCAGCCTGGCAACATAACACTTCGACGCGAGGCGAAAGCGCCGCTCTATCCTAGACCGCCTCACTAAAGGCAGCATTGATCGCAACCCCGCCATCCTCTCCGCCTGTGATCGTCCTGGAAAATCTGGTGAAATTTTTTGGCCGCTTTGCCGCCCTGCGCGGCATTTCGGCCAGCTTCGCGCCCGGCCGGCTGTACGTTGTGCTGGGCGACAACGGCGCGGGCAAGAGTACCCTGCTGCGCGTGGTCGCCGGATTGATGGAACCGAGCCAAGGCAGCTTTACTGTATTGGGGACCAAGACCGTTCGCGAGGTGGCGCATCGCGTCGGCTACATGGGGCACGCGCCGCTGCTGTATGACGAACTGAGCGGCATGGAGAATCTGCGCTACTTTGCCGGCTTGTACGGAATTCATGACGACGAAGCCGGCGTAAGTGCGATGCGCATGGTCGGCCTCGATCCGGAGTTAACGCGCCGCGTGGGGCAGTACTCGCAAGGCATGCGGCAGCGGTTGTCGCTGGCCCGCGCAGTGCTGCACAATCCCGAACTGATGTTGCTCGACGAACCGTTCTCCAATGTGGACGTCCGCTCGGCTCACGACATGGCCGCGGTGCTGGGACAGGTCCGCGATCAGGGCAAGACGATTCTGCTGGTCACCCATCAGGCGCCGCTCATGGAGAACGTGGCCGACGAGTTCGTGCACATGTCTGCCGGGCAGATCGTCTCCCGCGAGGAAGTCGCGCGCCAGCCTGTCTCCGACTCCGCAATGAGGACCAGCCGATGACGACGCTGGGAGTGACGCGCGCGACGCTGGTCAAAGACCTGCGCATGGAGTGGCGCTCCAAAGACGCCATCAACTCCATGCTGTTCTTCGCGCTGCTGGTGGTGGTGATCTTCAGCTTCGCCTTCAATCCCACGGCGGAGGAGTCGCGCCGCATCGCCGGCGGCCTGATCTGGGTCGCGTTCCTGTTCGCCGCCGTGGTCGCGCTGAATCAGACTTGGGCGCGCGAGCTGCGCAATCAGGTGCTGGACGCCTATCGCGTTTCGCCGGCGCCGCCGAATGCGCTGTTCCTGGCCAAGGCTTTCGGCAACTTTCTGTTTGTGGTCATCCTGGAAGTGCTGATGACGCCGCTGTTCGTGGTGTTCTACGAGCTGCGCTCCATCGGGCCGGTGTGGCAGTTGATTGTGGTGGCGCTGTTGGGGACCTGGGCGCTGGTGGTGAATGGAACGTTCTTCGCCGGGCTCTCGATCCGCACCCGCAACCGCGAGATCATGCTGCCGCTTCTGCTGTTCCCGATTACGATTCCCGCGCTGCTGGGGATGGTGGACGCGACCACGTCGATTCTGACCGGCGAGGCTTCGCCCGACTTCTGGATGAAGCTGCTGACGGTTTACGATATCGTGTTCACTTTAATTTGCCTGCTGTTGTTTGAGACTGTGTTAAACGCCGAATGAAAAAACTCGCAACCATTTCGATTCTGATTACGCTGGGATTGCTCGGATACACCAGCTATCTCGCGTTGGTCATCGCTCCGACCGAGCAGACTATGGGCGACGTGCAACGCATTTTCTATTACCACGTGCCCTCGGGCTGGGTGGGCATGTTGTGCTTCGGCGTCAACTTCCTGGCCTCGATCTGGTACTTGTGGAAGCGCACTGCGGCAAGTGACGCCTTGGCCGCCGCGTCGGCCGAAGTAGGCGTGGTGTATTGCGCGGTGCTGCTAATTACTGGACCGCTGTGGGCGCGGCCAGTGTGGGGCATCTGGTGGACCTGGGATGCGCGCCTGACCAGCACGCTGGTGCTGTGGCTGATCTACGTCAGCTACCTGGTGCTGCGGCGCTTCGCCGCTGGAGGACAAACCCAGGTAATCGCCGCGGTCTTTGCCGTCTTTGGTTTCGCCGATGTGCCGCTGGTGTATTTTTCGATTCGCTGGTTTCGCACCCAGCATCCTTCCCCGGTGATGGGCGGCGGCGAGAATTCCGGCCTGGCTCCGGCGATGCTGCATGTCTTCCTCATCAATCTGACGGCCTTCACCGTGCTGGGAATTCTGTATGTATGGCTGCGCTACAAGTTGGAGATGCAGGAGCAGGCGCTGGAGTCGGCGCATGCCCAAGCCGCGCTGAAAGGAGTGTCGCGATGAATCCGATTGCCTTCTTGAAAACCGCCTACATTGTCGCCTGGGTGGTTTATCTCGGATATCTGGGACGAATTCTGCTGCGCATGAAAAAGGTTGACGACGAGCTGAAGGAGATGGAGCGCGGGAAGTGAGGTACGGGAGGAAGAATCGGTCACGTTCCGCCGGCAAAATGGGGCCCGGCGCGGTGCTAGCTACAACTCGTCTCGCAGAGGAATTGCTTTGTATCAGGGCACGACCTTGGTCGTGCCGAACTCAACACCATAAGTCGGGGCTTTAGCCCCTGCAGAAATCGACCCCTTCAGGGGCTGAAGCCCAATTATTCTTGACGTCGTACGGCACGGCTGAAGCCGTGCCCTGATACAAGGCCTTGGACTCTCCAAATAGAAGCTTGTGACGATCAATAAACATTCAGCTCTCGCAGCGTCTTCCTCCCAGGCATCCCGTCCCTCCGGTGTCCTGCAATTTCTCGGTGTCGCCTGCCTGGTTGTAGGCGGCATTTTCGCCATCCTCAGCCTGCCGTTTTTCTGGGGACAAGCTCAGGTGGTGCGCTCCTGGCCGGTGCGGCAGGCGCAGATCCTGCGCAGCCAGGTAGTCACGCTGCCCACCGCCAAGCATGACCAGCTCTATGCCGCGCAGTTGAAAATTGTCTACGTAGTGAACGGCCAGCCCATCACCTCTGAGCTGTCCAGTTTTCAAAGCAGCAATTACGAAGAAACGGTGCGCCGCGCGGCCGATTATCCCGTGGGCAGCCGCCGCGCCATCCGTTACAATCCGCGGAATCCGTCCGACGCCCGCATCGGCGCCGGCTGGAACCGCCGCTTCTTCGCCGTTCCGCTGATTACCCTGGGCTGCGGGCTGTTCTTTGCCGCTATCGCCACCGGGTTGTTCCTGGCCGCGAAGCTCACGCCGCCGGCGGTGACGCGGGCATAGCGATATCTCCCAACCACAGAGGATTCGTTGCAGGGGTGCCCCACTCATTCGCGGTTTTCGAATGAGTGGGATCGCGATCAAAACTGATTCAACACGCTTTTGCGGTAGCTCCTTCGACACAGCCAGCGGCTACAGCAAAGTAAGCCCGCATGAAGCGCCCGACCGACCGCGCTAGGCGATTTGTTTGCCCGCCTCCGGTCCGACCGACTGATCGAACACGGCATCGACCGTGATCTTCACCACGTGATGCAGCGGCGGCAGACCCTGGGGCGAACTCTGCAGCTGTTTGCTGGTCTCATCGAACAGCGAGCCGGAGTCGACCACCTCCGCGGTTCCCTTGATTTGATAGCCCTTGGCCGTGGCGGCATCGACCACCGTGACCGCGACCCGATTATTCTCCAGCAGATTCTTTCGGGTCTTCAGGGAAAACAAGTCGGAGAACAGCACGTGATTCTCGTCCATCAGTTTGAGTGTGCCTTTAGGAGTAACGTTGGGCTCTCCCTGTTGGGAAGCGGTTGCCACCCAGGCCAGCTTGCCCGGCAGAAAATCTTGGACATACTTAGGAATACTTACCATAATAGTGCCTCCTGATTGGGGCAGCCCGGCTCAGCGAACCGGCCGTACCGCCCTAAGTTCATGCTGGACCTGTGGGTCCCTCTTTGTAAAGCGCGTGCGATAAATTGCGCGACCCGGTTCGGTCCAGCTACATCCAAGGTTGGCAGAGGTTGTACCCATGAAGCTTCGCGCTCTTTCGTTGCTGATGCTGGCCTGCTTCGCAGTTTCTACTTTGGCCGCGCAAACTGCCGACAAGCCCGGCACTGCTCCGGAAAAGAAATTCAGCCCGCCCACGCGCAAGTTTCGCTTCACTTATTCTTTCACCGTGAAAGACATTCCCAGCGGCACCAAGCTGGTGCGGGTGTGGGTGCCGGTGGCGCACACCGACGAACATCAAACCGTGAAGCTGCTGGACGTGAAAGCTCCGGTGCAGACCCGGATGACCGAAGAGTCGGAGTACGGCAACCAGATCCTCTATGCCGAGATTCACAATCCGGCGCAGACCACGGCGGAGTTCAAGCTGGAATATGAGGTCACGCGCCGCGAGTATTCGCGCGGCGACTACGCTCAACTGGAACAAAAAGACACCAAGCCGGGCGTGGTGCTGGCCTCCATGCAGCGCTACGTCGAACCCGACAAGCTGGTCCCCACCAATGGCCAGATCAAGGAACTGGCCGACAAAGTGACCGCCGGGCAGCCCGGCACGGTAGCCAAAGCTAAGGCGGCTTACGATTACCTGTTCGCGACCATGCGCTACGACAAAACCGGCACCGGTTGGGGACGCGGCGACGCCGTCTGGGCTTGCGATTCCAAGCACGGCAACTGTACCGACTTCCATTCCGTCTTCATCGGCATGATGCGCTCCGACGACATTCCCGCCCGCTTCGATATCGGTTTTCCCCTGCCCGAAGGCAAAGAGCAGGGCGACATCCCCGGCTATCACTGCTGGGCTGAATTCTTTGCCCGCAATATCGGATGGGTTCCGGTCGACATCTCCGAAGCCTGGAAGGCGAAGCAGAAAGAGAATTACTTCTTTGGCAGCATCGACGTAAATCGGGTGCAGTTTTCTACCGGCCGCGACATTACCTTGTCGCCCAAGCAGGATGGCCCGCCGCTGAACTACTTTGTCTATCCCTATATCGAAGTGGATGGCAAGATCTACGACGGCGTCAGCAAGCAATTCAGCTTCGCCGAGGTGGGCGACGAGAACACCGCGGACTACGGCAGCGACTACTCACCGGCGCTGTAGCGGGGTATTAGGAACGCTCGCCCGAATCTTATAGCACATAAGTGATTCTACCGCGCTGGCTATCCCGCAAGATAGATGTGCAAACTTTTGCACAATTGACGTTTTAACGGCCTCCAGGCGACTCGGACAGCCTGCAGGGTCTCCCACACCCCGAGAGCCAGCCAGATGGCTTCTCTGCGCGATTACGGGGCACTCCCACAAGAGCCCAAAACCTGTCCCGGAATCCGCTTGCTGCAATTCGTCGATAATATGGCACTAAAGTATTATATGTGAGCTTCAGATCCCGCCCACCTCTGAACTGACAACTGGCTACTGCAACTGCCTTACGGCGTGATCTCCCAGACCGTGCCGCAGCCATAAGTGCTGCATACGTTGCCGCCGGTTTGTCCCCCGAATAATGCCGTGCCATATACATTGCCTTGCGGGTCGATGGTGACCAGGCCGATGGGGTTTGCTCCGTCACTGCCGCCGGTGAAATCGTGTAGCGAGGTGTAGGTCCAACCGCCATCTCCGGGGGACAGTTTGAAGACGTTCCCCACGCCGTTGGCACCCCCGCGAAATGTGGTCCCATAGAGGTTGCCGGCCTGATCCATGGTTACACCGTTCGAAGTTCCATCCTCGGCAAATTGATACAGGGTGGTCAGTGTCCAACCGCCGTTACCGGGGGATAGTTCCCATACTGTTCCGCTACCTTGGCCGCCGTACTCGCAGGTGCCATAGAAATTGCCGGCATTGTCCTGGATCAAGTCGCCCATCGGGCGTGATCCGTCGCTCAAATTCTGGAAATTGTACAGAGCCGTTCCCTGCCAGCCGCGCTGCGGGGCAAGCTGAAAAACGGTTCCGTAGTTGTTGGCTCCTCCGAACTCCGCGGCGCCATAAAGATTGCCCTGGCTGTCGAGGATCAGATTGGTGCCGGGTGTCCCTCCTTCTGCTCCTCCCGTAAATTGGTGCAACATCTGTTGTCCCCAGCCGTCGGATTTCACTAATTCATAGGCATATCCCACACCGCCACGCCCACCGGAGTACATCGCACCATAAATGTTGCCCGCACTGTCAAAAATTAGCGGAGCGAGGGGATCGATTCCGGTGAAACCACCGGGCGTGCTGAACAGCACCGTTTCCGTCCAGGGACAGGCAGAGCTGCGGCAAGAGGCAACGGGAGGCTGCAACCGAAATACAGTTCCGCCATTGTCGTGAATTTCATCGGTCACGCCATATAGTGTCCCATCCGGGCCGAAGGTCACCGGCTGCCACGAGCCTCCGCCATCGGCATTGCCGGTAAAGGCATACAGCGTACTCAGCAACCAGCCAGCACCCTGATGGGTCATCTTGAAGATAGTGCCGCATCCCTCGTAGCAATTGGGGTTGTTAACCGCACCGCGTCCAGTTGTACCGTAGAGAGATCCCGCTCGGTCGAGCGTCGGACTTCCCGGCGCGGCTCCATCCTGTCCTCCGGTGAAGGTGTGCAGAACGGTGAAGGTCTGAGCTTGCGATGGCAGCGCGAGCGCCATCATCCAGAGGATCGCAGCCACGATGGATAGATACGTCGAGTGGGTTCTGTTACCGTGCATGAGATCGACTCCTTGCGGCTAGGCTGGCGCTTGGTGCCTTCCGGGTGATGTCGAGAGCCGCGTCTGCAACCTTACGCGCGCTCTACTCGGTAAGCAAGATGTAAATTCAGGTCGGAGTCAAAATACCGCCGGAGCTGACATTGGCAGCCCATCAACTCCGATATCGAGGCTGGCAACTGACTTACTGACAACTGGCAACTGGCAACTGACAACTGCCTTATGGCACGATCTCCCACACCACGCCGGTACCGTTGGCGCCTCCGGATTCGGTGGTGCCGTACAGATTGCCGGCGGCGTCGAAGCTGACGTTGCTGATGGGAAATTCCCCGTCATCGCCACAGCTGAAGTCGTGCAGCGAGGTGTAGGTCCAGCTGCCATTCGATGGCGCCAATTTGAAGACTGAGCCGCAGTTGTTGGGGCCGTCGGCGTAAGTGGTGCCGTACAGATTGCCCGCGGCGTCCATGGTCAGGGCGGCTTCGGGGCCGGGGTTATACACGCTGCCGGAACCTACCAGGTTGTACAGCACGGTGAAGTTCCAGCTTCCACCGGAGCGCACCAACTCGAACACCGTACCGCCATTGCTGGTGCCGCCGCCCGCGGTGGTGCCATACAGATTGCCGGCAGCATCGAAGATCAATCCACCCGCTGGATCGTACTGCGGCATGAAAAGAAAGTTGTACACCGTGCCGAAGTTGAATTGGCCATTGGCCGGAATTCCCACGAAAACGCCGCCAGAAGTATTGGTGACGGTGCCATAAAGATTTCCGGCGCTGTCGAAGATGACGCCGGCTTGCGGCCAGAATCCGGGCGCGGATCCGATGGCCAACGGGTAAACGCTTTCGCTCCAACTGCCTCCGCTATGCGTTAACTTATAGACCGTGCCACAAGACAGGTCATCGCAGTCCTGCAGATCGCTGCCGCCCTCCACGGTCGTGCCGTAAAGATTGCCCGCGGCATCGAAGGTGACATCGCCCATACCGGGGAAGGCGCCGTCGGGCAGGTTCGTGAAGGCGTGCAGCACGGTTTCATTCCAAGGACAAGCCGTGCTGCGGCAGGTGGTGGGCGATGGCGTCAAGCGGAAAGCCGTTCCCGCTGACGCCGAGCCTCCCGCGCTGGTGGTGCCGTAGAGTGCTCCGTCGGGGCCAAAAATCACCCGGGCCACAGGTTGCTGCCCGTCACCTTGGGCGATTCCCTGGAACTCATAGAGGGGCGTCTGGATCCAGCCCGCGCCGGAATGGGCTAGCTTGTAGACGACGCCGCAGGTGCTGCACACGCCCGCACCTCCGTTGCGTGTGGTGCCATACAAGTTGCCGGCGCGATCGATAGTGACTCCGGCATAGGGATTGGCGCCGCCCGCGCCGCTGTCGAAGTTGTGAATCACGCTGAAGGTTTGGGCTGGGGAGGGCAAAGCCAGTCCCATTACCAGTACGACAGCCAGGGTCGCGATAGGCAGATATGCCAGAAACTTGCCTGCTCCTTTTTCCCTCATCTGATGCGCTCCTTTTGGCTAATGCAGACTGTGTCTTGGGTTAAATGAACGGTAAACGTCTGCGCGACGGCTGGCGCAGTCAGGACTATGATTGAGGCTGGAGCAATCGCAATCTGAAGCGGGCCGGGCGGGCCAGACCAGCTGCTTGACCCGGATAGGGATGCCATGCCAAACCTCCCCACCTCCGGCGCTCCGAAGGAACCCGGGTGGTAGTTGTCGATTGCTGGCTGACGGAGAGCGCTGGGGCTTGCCTTGGTTAGCGCGAGGAGATTTTGCTCTAGTTGCAATCGGGTGTCAAGTCAATCCTTGATACCTATGTTCGGAAGTTGTGCAGACAAATAAGATAGGCATATGGCTTGCCAAAGGACCGCCAAATCTCCCCCTGGACGGCCAAACTTTACGGAACTTTACGTTTCGTTTGGGTGAATCAAGGACGGAAACAAGATCAGGTTCACCCCTGAGGTGACGTTGCTGACCGATTTAACCGATGAGCAGCTGCTGCGGCAGACGCTAGCCGGAGATGAAGATGCGTTCACCGCCCTGTATCGCAGGCGGCAAGGGCCGATCTTTCGCTTTGCTCTGCATATGAGCGGATCCTCGCAGATCGCCGAAGAAGTGACGCAAGATGTCTTCATGTTCCTGCTGCAGCGCGGCCAGGACTTTGACGCCGAACGGGGCGCGCTGGGAGCGTATCTGTTCGGAGTCGCGCGGAACTACGTGCGGCGGGCGCTGGAGCGGAATTATCCGGAGATGATGTTGAGCAGTCCGGTGGAAGACGAAGCCGCTTCGCTGATGGTGGAAAGCGATCCCAGCGAAGGCATCGCCCGGCGGCAAACTTCGGTGGCCGTGTGGAAGGCGGTGCTTTCCCTGCCCGAGCACTATCGCGAGGTGGTGGTGTTGTGCGATCTGCAGGAGTTGAGCTATGCGGACGCGGCCGTGGCAATGGGATGTGCCATCGGCACGATCCGCTCGCGGCTGCACCGGGCGCACGACATGCTGAGCAAGAAGCTGCAACATTCGGCGGCGGCCGCTCCGGGGATGACCAGTGTGACGGCGAGGTGCATATCATGACATGCCGTGAGTTCAAACATAGTGCAGCGGCTCTGACGTTGTGGGAGTTGGGACACGCCCCGGATGATTCCATCCTGAGTCATGCGGCCGGCTGCGACAGTTGCGGAGCCTGGCTGGGGAAACAGCGTTCCCTGGCGTCGTCGCTACGGACGCTGCAGACAGAGTCTGCCGGCCTCGGGGCTGGTCCCCGGGTGGAACAGGCGCTGCTCAAGGAATTTCGCCGGACCGCTGCTGCCCGAGCTGCTGTTGTACCCGCAGCGAGTGGCGAGCCGCTCCGAGCCTGTGCCCGAGGCCGATGCGCGCTTCACGCCGTTGGCTATACGGTTGAGCCGCTTCTTCGAGATCGGCGCGTATGCCGCGGTGGCGGCCGCCATCGGAGTGGGAGTTTTCCTGGGAACCCACCTTCTGCAACGCTCTAAGACCCAGCCAGCGCAGACTGCGGCCAGTCCCGCAAGCCTAATGCCGGCTGCGCAGAAGCCGGTCACGGCCGAGCCCGCGGAACTGGCCGCGGCCACGGAGTCGAGTGCGGTCGAGCCGCCGGCTGCGGTTCACAACCCGATTCAGCGGCAACCTTCGCCGGCCGCGAAGCCGACAACCGTCGCCGCGCAGCCAGCGGCCGAGGTGGCAACCAGCAATGCCGACGAAGGCTACATTGCCTTAATGTTCTGTGATCCCTTGAGCTGTGGCAGCGACTCGCAGGTAGTGCGGATGGAATTGCCCTCGCCTGCAGGCCAGGATTCGCAACCGCAGATTGCCGACGTGGTGGTTGGGTACGACGGAGTGGTACGGGCGGTTCGCATCGTCAACTGATGCCGATATTGGCCGGGCTGAATGTCGTCATTACCATGCGAAGTGAAATTCAAGAAGCAAGAATGGGGATGAACCTATGATTTCGAGCAAGACTGTAAGCATTCGCGCCATTTTCAGGTGGTTGTCACTGGGATCGTTGATTGTAGGATTGTCGGCGATCTCGGCCGCGCAGACTGAACCCGGGCCGCCGCCTCCGCCGCCGCCCGGAGGGCCGGGCATGATGGTCACCATGCAAGGTCCGGGATTTGGGGGAGGATTTTTTCATGAGGAGATCGGCGAGGGCCGCAAAGTAGTTACCGGCGAGCCCATGACGGCCGTCATCGATACCACCCGGGATACCACATTGGCGGACGGCAATACCATCCACACCGACAACCAGAGCACGGTGTATCGCGACGCGCAGGGCCGGGTCCGCCGGGAAATCGAGTTCGAGCTGAATACGCCGGCTACGGGAGCCAGCAAGCGGACCATGATCATCATCACCGATCCGGTGGCGGGCTATCGCTACATGCTGAATCCCCAGACCAAGGTGGCGCACCAGATGCCGCTGCGTCCGCCCAAGCCGCCGGCCGGATTTGAGGGAGAGCCGCGGACCAGGGCTGGGGAGAATGTGACCAGCGAGTCGCTGGGCACGAAAACCATCCTCGGCCTGCAAGCTACCGGAACCCGGGTGACCCGCACCATCCCGGCCGGACAGATCGGCAATGCCAAGGCTATCTCGGTGGTGACCGAGCGCTGGGTTTCGACCGACCTGCAGATTCCGATCAGCATGACCCACACCGATCCTATGATGGGCACGGTGACCAGCAACGTCACCAGCGTGACCCGGTCTGAACCGGATGCTTCGCTGTTCCAGGTGCCGTCGGATTACAAGGTGGAAACCGGCAAGCCGGGCGACATGATGTACATGCCCGCCAAGCCCTAGAGCGCGAGCCAATCAGACGGAGGTCCCGGAAGGGACCTCCGTTTTTTTGTGCGTATTGGGAATTGAGGTCTCGCAGGGTGTCGGCTCTGCCGGGAAGCCTGCCTGAAGAGGGATCGCGTCTTGGTAGGCCTACCTCGATGGTGCGCAACCATCCCGTCCCGTTCTGCGGGACGACTCGGTTTAGCCCAGGACACAGCCTGCCGCAGGCAGGCGCAGTCCTGGGAGGTCGTTATATCAAGCCTCAAAGCCCCTTGAAGGGGCGGCCACCCCCTACTTGCTGAGGAAACCCTGATGAAGTGACGGCGAGGTCCCGCGGCGGCTAAACAGTTTGCTGAAAAACCCGGAAAAGCAGAATCCCACCGACTAAAGTCGGCTCGGGAAGGCAAATATAAAGGAGTTGCTACGGCGTAGCTAAAGCTACGCCCCTGCAAAATCGCCTTAGGCCGAGTTTTTCAGCAAATTGTGAAGCCGGATGATTTTCGGGTACTTAACGGACGGCCTGAAGAGACTGTGTCGCGAGGGGTGTCGCCGCTCTGCGGCTGGGCAGAATTTTCCACTTGTGCGGGGGCTGACGCCCCCGCCTAACTTCATCTCGCCGCTTTGCGGCTACTTTGATCGGTTATTCGAGTCATTTGTTCCACCGCAAAATTCATTTACCGGTTGCGACACAGTCTCTGAAGGCCGTCCCTTCCAAACAACGCTTAATCAGAAGCCCCCTAACGATTAAGATCTAACTTGCCCCAGCGGCTGAAGCCTCGTTAATTTCTTGCTGCTTGCGGCACGGCTGAAGCCGTGCCCTTTCAAAACCGGGGCTTAATCAGAGTTTTCCCTAAGGACGAACCCTTAGCAATTAACGATCAACGATCAACGATCCACGATCCACGAACCACGAACCTCTATCCCCTGCTCTAGTCTTTGGCCATGGCATAGTAGCCTTGCCGCGCCTGGATCTTATAGTCGCCTTTGGGGTGGATCTGGATTTTGCGATAGGAGCCGTCGAGCTTGCTATTGGTGGGTGTGTACCCCAGATTGTATTGGCTGCGCAGCTCGTTCTGGATCTGATCGAAGGCCTGCTTCAACTTGTCCTGCTTGTTGCCTACCTCGATGACGCGGCCTCCGGTCTGTTCCGCCAGTTTGCGCATATCACTGTCGCCGCTATAGCCGAAGCCGCCATAAAATCCGCGATCGGCGATCAGGATCACGTAGCAAATGGTATCCGCCTTTTGCGCAGCTTCAATGGCGTCCTGAATCCGCAAGCGGCTGCCTTCATCTTCGCCATCGGTGAAGATAATCATGGCCTTGCGTCCCACTTCGTTCTTCAGCTTCTCATTCGCGCCCAGGTAGATGGCATCGTAGAGCAAGGTTCCGCGGGGCACGGTGGGAATGGGGCCGCCGCCCAATCCCGGCGGGCCGCCGCCGACGCCGGCATTGATCTGCATTTTATTCAGCGCGCGGGTCAGGTCGCGCACGTTGTTGGTGAAGTCCTGGTCCAGATCGACATCGACATCGAAGTTGATGACGAAGGCCAGATCCTTATCGCGCAGCACCGCATGCAGGAATTCGGCGCAAGACTCCTGCTCGATCTCCAGCACCCGCGTCTGGCTGGCGCTGGTATCGATCATGATTCCCAGGGTCAGGGGCTGATTCGATTCAGCCGAGAAATACTTGATGGTCTGCGGCTTGCCGTCTTCCATCACCTGAAAGTCGTCTTTGGTCAGGTTCGGGATCAGCATGCCGTGCTTGTCCTTGACGTTGAAGAACAAGTTGACCACGTTGACCTCGGCCTTGAAGGTCTGCAAGTTGTCATCGCCGGCGGGAGGCGGGGTTTGCTGGTCTTGAGCGGGCGGATTTTGCGATTGTGCTGCCAAACCCAGACATAAGGCCAGGATTAAGCCAACCAGGGGGGCGAAGTGGGGAAACCGATGGAACCGCATAGCTTCTCTTCCTTTGGGATGCATCCATTGTAATGTACGGCGATGGTAACCAGCGACGAAAGCTGCCAGGTTGCCCCGGTGCGGTTATACTGTCGAGAGTTCTGGGAACCTGGGAGACGACACATACCGATGTTCAATCGCCGATTGAGCTCTTGGATGAGAGGCGCCCTGCTGGTGGCGATCCTCGCCTTCGCCGCAGTCTACGCCATGCCCCAGCAGCAGAAGCTGCCGGACGCTCCAGCGCCCCAGAACAATGCACCGGCGCCTAATGTGAATGTGCCAGCGTCGGGCGCGCCGGACAACCAAGGGTCTTCGTCCTCCAGTGAAAACCCCGAGCAGCCGTCAAATCCTCGCGAGCCCGGACAAACCGGAGCCGGCCAGAACAATCCGCCTCCTCCTCCCGGCTCGCAGGAGATCAAGACCGTGCCCCCGGGCAGCGTTCCCAACGGCGGCGGCAGCGGGCGCGACGAACTGATGACCCTGCAGAAAACGGTCAGCTTCGTAACCGTACCGGTCACGGTGAAGGACGACGAGGGCAAGCTGGTCGACGGCCTGCTGGCTAAGGATTTCAGCATTTATGAGGACGGGACGCTGCAGAAACTCACGCTGTTTACCAGCGATCCGTTTCCGCTGTCGGCGGCGCTGATTATCGATCAAGGCTTGCAGGAGCCGGTGCTGAGGAAGATCAACCAGACCTTTGCCGCGTTGGGCGGCGCCTTCGGTCCGTTCGACGAAGTGGCTGTGTTCACCTACGGCAACACGGTCAACAAGCGTCAGGATTTCGGCAACACCACGCGCATGGAATTGGCGCTGCAGCGGATTCGCGATGATACCGGCGCCAATGCCGGAGCCTCGGTGGTGGGCGGCCCGTTTGGGTCCGGACCTTATACCAACGGCAAGCCGATGCCCGGCACTAATCCGGTCATCACCCCCAACAAGGAATATCACGTGCTGAACGATGCCATCCTGATGGCAGCGCAGGAACTGGCCCACCGGCCCGCGGCGAATCGCAAGATTATTTTCGTCATCAGCGACGGCCAGGAGTACGGCAGTCGCGCCAGTTACAGCCAGGTGCTGAAAGTGCTGCTGACCGACGGCATCGCGGTCTACGCCATCGGCGTCGACACCGCCGCCATGCCGCTCTATAACAAGGTTGCCAAGGCCCGCATTCCCGGCTTTGGCTACACCAACGTCTTGCCCCGCTATACCAACGCCACCGGCGGCGATGTGCTGGACGAGTTCTCCAAGGAGTCGATCGAGAGCGCTTATCAACGCATTACCATGGAAGCCCGCAATCAATACACCTTGGGTTACAACACCACCCAGAGACCTTCCAGCAATTATCGCGACATCGAAGTGCGGGTGAAGCGTCCCGGCCTGGAAGTCTTTGCCAAGCACGGATACTATCCGCTGCCCCCGCAGCGGGATATGCCGGCTTCCACAGATGAGCCTCCAGCGGAAAGCGCACCGCCTGCGCCGCCCCCGCCATCCTAGGACCGCAGTGGCTGAAAATTTGGAACTAAGTCCCGCTGCCGGGTTAATAGTGAAGTGAGAACAAGGCGTCGGAGCGGTCGGTTTCAGCTGGCGGTGGCGGTTCTTCTTAGCACTTCTTTTTTGACCCTCGCAGTTGCGCAAGAGGTGACCCTGCACGGCGGCACCAGTGTGGTTCTGGTGCCCACGCTGGTTACTAACACTGCCGGCGAGCCGGTGTTTGGGCTTACGGCTGCCGACTTCTCCGTCTACGACAACGGCGTCCAACAGAAGATCCACCTGGATGAAGACGCCCCGGCAGCGCAAACCTCGGTCGTGGTGGCCGTCCAGAAAGGACATTCGGCCGATGGAACTCTGGACAAGGTGCGGCGGCTGGGCAGCCTGCTGTACCCCATTGTGGGAGAAGGCAGAGGCGAGGTCGCCATCGTGGCCTTCGACGACAAGCCGCAGTTGAAGCAGGATTTCACCGCGAATCTCGATCAGGCGACCAAAGCGCTCAACCAGATCGCTCCCGGAACCTACGGGTCAGCCGTGCTGGATGCTATCGCCTATTCCGCGCAGCTGCTCGATTCCCGGCCGCCTTCCAACCGCAAGGTGCTGTTTCTGGTGAGCGGCGCCAACGATGACGGCAGCCGAGCTACCATTCCCGAGGTCATGCGCCAGCTGGAGCGCAGTAACATCCTCATCTACAGCGCGACCTATTCCCAGAGCACAGCTTCCAAACTCGGCCAGGACGTTGCCGATCCGAGCGATCATCCCATCAATCTTCTGGGTGTCTTTTCTGATCTGGTGAGGTCAGCGAAAGACAATGTGCCCCAGACGGTTGCGGCGATGTCGGGGGGAGAATATCTTCCGTTCCACGACGAAAAGACGCTGGAGCAGGAGCTGGCCGGCGTCAACAATCATTTCTTCAATCAGTATCTGCTGAGCTTCACGCCGAAGAAGTTGTCGCTGGGACAACATTCTTTGCGCGTGGTAGTTGCCGATCGCAGCGATCTGGTGGTGACTGCCCGCACCGGCTATTGGGTAGGCGAGACGATACCCAAGGATGCCGCGGGCGGAAAGTAATCACCCAACGCGGCAGCTCGAAATCCAATTCCCCTGGACTGTACAAGCGCACGGCCAACGGGGCGAAAGTGAGCAATTTTGAACAGATGTCGCCCTATTGAACTCGCTATTCTCCCCTGATAAATGACTGCGCCGGTGGTAGGCGGCCCACCCGTGTAAACTGGGGCTCCCTTCATCCCTGCCACCGGCTCTGCGCTACATGGGGCTCCCCGACGGGGAGGATGGCGATGCTTTCACCGTACGGAATGGAACTAGTCGAGAACTGTCTCTCCTGCAACCTGTGCGCAGAGGGCTTTTTCTGCCGATTGCCAAAATCCGCAATGGAAGCCTTCCAACCCTTGAAGTTCACCCTCGTGCATCCTGCCGGCGCCACCCTGTTCGTCGAAGGGCAAACATGTCGCGGTATCTACATTCTCTGTAAAGGCAGGGTGAAATTGTCGGCCAATTCGAGTGACGGCCACACTCTCATATTGAAGGTTTCTCAGCCAGGAGAAGTATTAGGGTTGAACGCAACCCTCTCTGGTATCCCGCATGAGACGACTGCGGAAACGGGCCAACCGTGCCAACTCAACTTTGTCAGAGGCGACGATTTTCTCAGATTTCTCACGCAACATGGGGACGCCTGTATGCAGGCCGCAATACAGCTGAGCCGCGATTGCCAGCAGGCCTACGCGCAACTACGCTCGTTCACCATGAGCTCAGCTTCGCAGCGAGTTGCCCGCCTGATGCTGGATTGGTCACAAGACGATTCCGGCGTGGCCACAGCGCACGGAATCAAGGTGGCCTTGACTCATGATGAGATCGCGCAAATCATCGGCATGTCGCGGGAGACAGTCACGCGCACTCTGGCGACTCTGCGCAAGCAGCATATAGCAGAGCTTCAGGGCTCTACCCTCCTGATCCAGAATATGGCTGCCATTCACAAATTAGCCGGCGCATAGACCGGCCACCCATACCCCCGCATGGTTTTCGCGGGAAGATAAAGGAACGGCCATGAACTCGGTTTCCGCAATCGCGGCCACACCGCGTCCGCTCATCTTGTGCATTGACGACGCTGACATCGCGCTCCGGGTCAGAGAGATCCTGCTCGGCAGCGAAGGCTATGATGTGCTAACCGCAAGCTCGGGTGAAGTAGGCCTGGAGCTTTTCAAGCAGAATCGCGTCCGGTTAGTTATCGCCGACCACTTCCTGAGCGGCAAGACAGGGACAGAGATCGCCAAAGAAATGAGGGAACTGAAACCCGAAGTTCCCATTCTCATCATGTCGGCCGCCTTCGAAAAACCCGAGGGCCTTGAGTTCGCGGATGGATTCCTGGCGAAAGGCGAACCAACGAGCGTCTTGCTCGACACCGTCGCTTACCTGCTGGCTACGTAAGCGCTGCTGAAACTTACTTCCGGTCGAGCGACGACGCCGTTCCCACCTCGCGGCCTCGTCCGCTGGCAGCAATCTTCCCGCCTTTGGAGGCAGCGGCGGCGTGGGCGTTGGCCTCCGGTCCATAGCGCTCCAGCAGGACGGGAACCAGCGCGCCTTCCGCTTCTTTTACGAACGTCAACTTTCCGGTGTCGTTCATGTCGATGCGAATGAAGTCGCCCAGCTTTACCTGTCCGGTGGCCACCAGGTTGGCCAGGGGAAACACGATGTTGCGTTCGATGGCGCGTTTCAAATGCCGCGCGCCGTACTTCAAGTCCGTCCCTTCGACCAGCAAGAACTGCTTCACCGCCGGGGTGCAGCTGAACACAAACTGATTGTTGCCGGTGGCTTGCAGAATGCGCTGCTGCACCAGGCCCAGCTCGATCTCCAGAATCTGTTCCAAGTGCTCAGCCCGCAACATGCGAAAGACCACGATCTTGTCGATGCGGTTCATGAACTCGGGCGAAAATTTGCGGCGCGCCGCCTCTACCGCGGCGCGATTGATCTTGTCGTCCAGCCGCGTGTCCATCTGCGCCGGCGTCTGGGCAAAGCCCATGGTGCCGTTGATCATCTCGTTCATCTCGGCCGCGCCCAGGTTCGAGGTCATCACAATCACGCACTGCGACAGGTCGACCCGGCGATTGTCCCCCAGGGTCAGCGTAGCTTTGTCGAGAATGCCGAGCAGCAGCTGCCACAGCGCGTCGGAAGCTTTCTCGATTTCGTCGAACAGCAGGATGGAGAGCTTCAGCTTTTCCGTGTGCCACTGATTGAGCGCTTCCTGGGTCAGCACCGGATGAGTCTCGCGATGCCCGAGATATCCGGGCGGCGAGCCCACCAGCTTGGCAATCTCGTGCGAGTGCTGGAACTCGGCGCAGTCGATCTTGATGCAGGCGTGTGGATCGCCGAACAGCGCCTCCGCCATCGCTTCCACCACGCGCGTCTTGCCGGAACCGGTGGGGCCGAGGAACAGCAGGTTGCCCACCGGGCGGCCGGGCGCGTTCAAGCCCGCCAGATACATCTGATAGAGCTCGGCGACTTTTTCCACTGCCGTATCCTGCCCGACAATCTTTCGCCGTAATGCGGTTTCGAACTCCAACGCGTCATTGCTGCGCTGCGTCGGGTCCAGGGTAGCGTTCAATCCGGTCTTCATAGTAGTGCCAACTTGCCAGCCTGATGGGTGAATCACGTCAGGCAGTGTGAATAAGATGGAAACAGCGCCCGTGGAGTTGTTTGCTGCCATGGTTCGATAGGACGGGCAACCCTGCTGTTCTCATCCTGCCGAATTAGATGTGCGACGCCGCCGCAAAGACGGCTTACTGAATAGTCAACTTATGGAAAGAATTGTGTCAGGTCCCGGACACATCGGCGGTCGAACCAGACCTGGAGATGGGACAGGATTTGAATAGCATGTCGTGAATTTCGAGCCTGCAGAAAAATATCGAATGCCAGAGGTGCCGCCGGCTGAAGCCGGCTCGGGGGTGAAAGTAGCGACGTTGACGCGGACCTGAAGGTCCGCTCTACCCGTGCAATCGCGGACTTGAAGGTCGTGCTGTCCGCGCACGATAGTAGGTGTCCGAATATAAGACAAACTGAATTGCGAAGTGAGCCAGCTTGGTTGACATGCCTTCTGTCGCCCCTGAAAGGGGCTGGAAGGTTTGATTCAATGACTACCCAGGACTGCGCCCGCCTGCGGGCTGGTCCTGGGCTAACGAGTCGTCCCGCAAGGCGGGACGGGATTTCGCAGGCACAAGACTGAGTCGTCCCGCAGGGCGGGACGGGATTCTCGCAGGCACAAGAACTGAGTCGTCCCGCAGGGCGGGACGGGATTCTCGCCGGCACGAGATTGGCGGCGAACCAAGCTGCCTGAAAAGAATGTCAACAGAGCCAGGGTGCAATACAGGGTGCATACTAAGGCGCAATACAAAAGGGGCGCCCCTTGGACGCCCCTGCTTTTCTACGCTTGCGTTTTCGGCTACGGCACTTCGATCAGCTCGATCTTGCCGTCCTTGCGACGGTGCAAGACCTTCACTTTGCCTTTGCCGTCGCGAAAGACGAACACCTCGCGGTCGCGGAATTCGCATTCCTTCACCGCTTCCTCCACTGTCATGGGACGCATGGCCACCGCCTCGCTGTTGGGCACCAGGTGCGCCTCGGTGGTGCGGGCGATAGCGGGAAATTTGTGCACCACCACCGGAACCGCGGTGGCCGAGGTAGCGCCTACGGCAATCTGCATCTCGGCATCGGCCTCGACCGGCGCCTTCCAGCCTTTGTCCTTCGGCTTACGGGTGGTATTGCGGCGGCGTCCGTTGGTGCGCAGCACCTGGGTCTCGATGTGCTCCAGCGCCTGGTTGATGGCGGCGATCATGTCAGTGGCCTCGGCCAGGCCGACCACGTGGCCGCGCCGACGGTTTACCGTAATTTCCGCGATGTGGCGATGTTTTTCCACCGTCAAGATGACCTTGCTCTTGAAAGTTGTCACCCAGGATTTTGGTGAGTTTGGTGAGGCCCGATTCGACCTCATCACGAACGGCGGGAGTGATTTCATACTGCCGGCCAAAATACTCTACTGTCATTGAGCTCCCTCCTCGCCCCAGCCTGATTGTCAGATGATCGCTGTGGCTGCGGCGGTTTTCACCACTACGGCATTAGTCAGATTTGAATCCCTGTCACCTTCGACTGCGGCAGGGCCCCGACCGTAAGCGCCGGTTACAGCAGCTAGTTCTTTACTCTGCGCTGGTGGGTGCTCGGGATGCGCATATCTTCCCTGTACTTCGCGACCGTGCGGCGAGTGACCTGGATGCCCTGCGACTGGAGGATGCGGGTGATCTGCTCGTCGGTCAACGGCCTGGCTGGATCTTCTTCCTCGATGAGCTTCTTGACCCGGCGCTTGAGAATCAGCAGCGAGGTGCCGCTGCCCTCAGGCCCGTTGACGCTCTCGCTGAAGAAGTAGCGGAGTTCGAAGACGCCTTGCGGAGTGTGGGCGTACTTGTTAGCCACGGCCCGGCTGACGGTGGAGGGATGTACGCCGATCTCCTCCGCCACTTCCTTGATCATCATGGGCTTCAGCATATCGATGCCGTGATCGAGGAAGTCGCGCTGCCGGTCCAGGATGGAGTAGCAGACCCGCAGAATCGTCTGCTTGCGCTGCTCGATATTCTTGATCAGCTGGATGGCCGACTTGTAGCGCTCCTTGACGTAGTTGCGCACATCTTTTTCGGCCACATCGCGGCTCAGCAGCTTGCGATAGGAGGGATTCAAGCGCAACTGCGGAACCTCTTCGTCATTCATCATGACCAGGTATTCGTCGCCCTGCTTGATAAAGGCCACATCCGGCTCGATCAGCCGGGTCTCCGCCTTGTTGTAGCGCAACCCCGGCCGCGGATCGAGGGTGCGAATGAAGTCCATCGCGCTCATCACCGCTTCCAGCGGCCGATTCATGGCTTTGGCCACTTCTTTGTAATGCTTGTTCTGCAGCGCGTGCAGATGCTGGTCGACCAGCACGATGGCATCGTCCAGCGCTTCCATCTCAGCCACGTGATTGCCGTTGCCGTTCTTGCGATCGATGCGCTTCAGATCGTACAGCTGCGCCAGCAGGCATTCCCGCAAATCGCGCGCCCCGACTCCGATGGGGTCCATCTGCTTGACCACGTCGATGGCTTCGCGCAAGGCGTCGCGGCTGAACGGAACCCGCGCCGGCACTGTCCGCGGAGGCACCAGGGTGGGCCGCCGCACCTCGGGAGCGCCATTCTGCGGCGTTATCTCGCTCAGCACACCGGCAGAGAAATCTTCCTCGGCGACAGCTATGCTGGAAACCGAGATTTCAGGTTCGGTCTGATCTCCGACGGCGGGCGCCGGACTCGCTGCTGCTGCTGCTAACGGATCGGTTCCGTTGGAGGAGACGGGCTCGGCCGGCGGCGCGTTGGCCTCGGCATTGGCCAGGCCGAGCAACTCGTCGTCCGTAGCCGTCAGATAGCCTTCCTCATTCAGATTGCCGATGACCAGCTCGGCCGCCCGATACACATCTTCGTTGACGTGCAGCGATCCCAGCTGCCACATCAGGTGATCGGTCAAGGTGCTGGGCTTGGAGAGGAAGTTTTCGAACGAGGGTTTCTCGCTCTCTTCCATTTCGATAGAGGTACGGAGTCCGGGATCGAGATATTCGGAGAAGAAGGAGCCGAAATCGATTTCTTCGAAAGGATCTTTCTCTTGCGTGGTAGCCGCCGGCTGCTCTTCCTGCGCTGCCGCCGAGCTGTCGCGCTCCATCTTTTCTTCGCGGGCGGAAACTTCGTCCAGCAGGGGAACCGAATTCTCCAGTTCCTCCAGCACCGGGTTCTCCGTCAACTCAGCATTGATCATGTCGGCCAGCTCAAGTTTGTTGAGCGCCAACACGCTGACCATTTGCACAAGCCCAGGGGTCAGAATCTGCTTCTGCGAAACTTTGAGGTTTAACTTGGGCTGCAATAAGGCCATGGAAAGGAACCCTGGGGATCAATCCCTGTTCTGAATTCTAAACCAACGAGAAGCTCTCGCCTAAGTAAACTCGCTTCACTTCCACATCATTGCCCAGCTGTTCCGGCGTGCCGGTCCGGAAAATTCTTCCTTCGTTAATAATGTAAGCCCGATCGGTCACCGACAACGTCTCCCGTACATTATGATCCGTGACCAGCACTCCGATGCCACTTGCTTTCAAATCAAAAATGATTTTCTGCAGATCCAGTACTGCGATGGGATCAATCCCAGAAAAGGGCTCGTCCAGCAAAATAAACGACGGCGAGATGCAGAGGCAACGCGCGATCTCGACTCTGCGCCGCTCGCCCCCAGACAACGCATAGCCGCGATTCTTGCGAATGACGCCCAGACCTAACTGGTCGATCAGCTTCTCAGTTCGTTCGCGGCGCTCGTGCCACGACATCGACTGCGCTTCCAGCACCGCCAGGATGTTGTCCTCAACCGTCAGCTTGCGAAAAATCGACGGCTCCTGCGGCAGATAACTGATGCCATGATTCCGCGCCCGCAGATACATCGGCACATCGGTGATGTCCTGGCCATCAATCAGGACGCGGCCGGTGTCGGAGGGAATCAGTCCGACGATAATGTAGAAACTGGTAGTTTTGCCGGCGCCGTTGGGGCCTAGTAGCCCAACTACCTCGCCCTGCCGGACATGAACGCTAACCCCGTTGACGACCCTGCGACCACGGTAACTTTTGCCGATCTCATCCGCTGATAACGTCTGCATTTACTTCGTGGTACGTGCGCGTGTAATGGTGGGGGAAGAGCGTTTACTCTCCACCAGCACCCTATCATCGTGACTGTAGAAAGTCAACGAATCGCCCCAAACTGTGCCCCGTTCGGCATCAAAAATGCTAGGCGATCGTCCGGTTAGGAGATACTTGCCGTCGTCGGCCGTATACACCAGTTTGTCGCCGACGGCGCGACGGTTCGGTTCGGTCACCACCACTCTTCCGGTGGCTACCATGTGATCGATCTTGCTGGGCTGGTCGGAGCCCGGCAGCGACGGCCCCTTCTGCTGCACCGGCTTCCGCGCCGAGGCGGTGGTGGCTGCCGGCCCGGCCTCCGCTTCCTTCAGGTAGATGTCCAACTGCTGCGTGCTGACCGTGCCGGTTGTCGTCTTGGCGAGCACATTGCCGGTGTAGCGCGCCACCCGTTCTTCGTCAATGTAAGTCAACTTGTCAGCGGTAATGTCCACCGGCGTGATCTTGCCATCCTGCGCCTGCTGCACGAACAGGCTGGAAACCTTCTGCGATGGGTCCGAGAAGGCGAACACCGAGCGCTTTTCATTATCGAAGTCGATCTTGGGAGCGCGAATTACGTTGGCCGACTGCCACAGCCGTACATTGCCGGTGTAATGCGCAATGCCAGGCTGCTTGAACGCAGTCATATGCTGGGCGGTGACATGGATGGGATCTGAGTTCGCCAGCAGCGCTCCGTTAGGCTGCGGCTTCAACTCACTGTAGGTAGTCTTGACGTCGTCGTCGGCAAAGCCTTCGCCGGTCTGGCGATTCATGCGCACATGGATCGCGGTCGTGGTCATGCCGCCGTCGACCACCCGGGGCGATCCGGTCAGCACCAGGATCTGGTCGCTCGGGGTGTAGGTTGCCACATCGGCATAGGCATCTCGTCCACCCGCGGCCGGATTGCCCGAGGCTTCGTGATACTCGAAGTTGCCGGTCTGGATCAGCTTCTCGACGCCGCCGTCGGGGGAGAAGGTCACATCCAGTTTGTCGGCCGTGCTGACCTTGTCGGGTTGACCGGGCGTGGTGGAAACGATGCGCGAATTCGGCCAGCCGTGCAGCGTCTGCAGGCGATTGTTGTCGTCGAAGGTGGAATGGAACTTGCCGGCGGTGGCTACCGTGGTCGAGTTGCTCCATGTCCTCGCCGCTATTCGACGCGTTCTTCGCCGGCCGCGAGGCTGCGGGTTTGGGCAGGATGGTGATGGAAGCCTTGCCCAGCGTGTCGCCGGTCTTGATCTGGTTTCCGTTCGCTAACTGGAAATCCAGCTGGTCGGCGGCAATCTCCATGGGCTGACCGCTGGTGCCCGACTTCTGGGGCTGCGGATCCTGCCGCATACGGGCGTTCTTGATCATGTGAAAACGCGACGGCTGGTTCTGGTCCTCGAAGTCGATAACGAAAGTGTCGGCCGAACCGTGAGCCACGCTGGCGCCGTGGGTGTCGAACTTGGCTCCGCCCGACAAGATAGCCTGCTGGATCGAGTTCTTGGGGCCCATGTTCAGATCGCCGCGGGGGCCGACCACGTCGATAACGGTGACGCCGCGCACTTGAATATGCACGTTCCCTTCGGCAATTACGTGTTGCACCGTGTTATCCGGCTCGAACAGCAGCGTCGCCTGGTCGGCGGTCAAGGTGCGATCGGGCTGCTCGATCTGAGCGTTCAGCAGGATCGCCTGGCGCGGCACTTTCTGGATCAGCCCGCTGGTGCCGGTGATGGTGGCCGGATGGTTGCCGGTGGTGACGATGTGCACGTCCGACTTCAACTGCAGCTCGTTGCTCTTGGAGTCGTAGTAGGCGCCCTTGGCTGAGCCGGTGGCCTGCTCGGTGCGGAAGTCCACGACTTCGTCAGTCTCGGCAATGCCGGTCTTTTGATTAAACGTCAGGGAGCGCGTCAGCAGATGAACCGGGTTTTTCAGTTCGGCGGGCTGAGCCTGGTCCGGCTTTAGCGGGCCTTCCGCGTTGCCCTGCAAATCAATATGCACTTCCCCGATGGCCTTGATCTCGCCACTCTGCGGATCGTAGGTGAACTGATTGCCGTAGATCTGGTCAAAGCGATCGTGGGTGCGTCCGTACACCACAATGTGTACGTTGCGCAGATCGGCGTGGCCACCCTGCTTGAACTGCACTGCCTTGGAAGCGCGAATGGTGTAGATGGTGCGGCCGGCCTCGGACTTGGAAAGCGAAAAGCCGTCGCTGGTCTGCTGAATGTCGAATCCTAGCTTGGAGGGAACGTTATGCAAGGTGGGACCGACCCGGGAGCGGGCGATCCAGTACGAAAGGGTGACGATGGCAACGAGTACACACACTCCGACCACCAGCCACTTACGTACCTGAGCTAAGGACTGAAACATCTATGCTTGATTTTACGCCATAAGTGAGGGCCGCTCCGTTCGAGGAGTGCGGGCCTTCAGGTCCGCATTAAGAAGGTTCGTGATAGGTGGGCCAGGTTGATCCGGCAAACTCGGTATCGGCGTTTCCTGCACCTGGGTATTCAGCAACGGTATTCAGCAACCCAGCAGCGAGAAGCTTTTCCCGGGAACGCGGATGACGAGGCAGTCGCTCGGAATGTCGTGCAGCGCCTGGCGGCGCTTGGTCCAGCCCGACATCATGAAGCCGATGGTCAGGCAGAACAGGGAAAGAAATTTCATCAGGTGGCGAACCGTGGCTTGTCCAAACGAGATCTTGTCGCCCTCGGAAGTAACCACTTGCAGACCCAGCAGACGTTTGCCCACGGTCGCTCGCCAGGAAGAGCTTTCGGCAAACGCGCAGTACAGCCACGAGCCGACCGCCAGGATCATGATGAAGGCCATGCCGGTGGCGACTTTGGAGATGAAGGGCGAGATTCCCAGCAGGCGGCCAAAACGGCGCAGTCCGTAATCGATGGCCAAGGTGAGAAGCAGGGCTCCCAGCGCTTCCAGGCAAACGTCGATGGCACCGGCCCACACCCGCAGCCAGAAACCTGCGTACTCGACGGTGTCGGGCGTAGAGGGCACGGAGTTCAGACGGATCCTGGACGAGGGAGCGCGCCCGGCGGCCTCAAGGGACGACTCGGCCAGCAGGTCTCCGCAAAAGAGACAGAATCTGCCGTCGGGCAAGCGGGCGTTGCCACAGCTCGCACACACTTCATCGGCCACCATCTCCATCGGATGGGAATACTACGCCCGCACCGGAGTCCTGTAAAGTCGCCGCCGCCGGCCCGGGGCACGGGATGCTCACGAATTCCAGCTCGCACGCCTGTTCCCGCCGAACATGGGCTCGCGCAAGCGATTTGGCGTCAGCCATTTAGCCGATCATCCGGAACTCATCTCCGAATCAGCCGCCAACCATTGAACCGGTCGGCTAACGCGGCGCATTCTGCCCGCAATTGAGACGGAAGATTGAGCGTCAGCCCAATCCATTGCTCAGCCACACGCTTCCGGGGGCGGACGGCAAGACGCCCTCCGGAAGCGGATAGCAAGGGGAAGGCAAGGAGTATTGCCATGAAAAGCCCGGCAACCATGCAACCGAACCAGTTGGAAAAGTTCGCCCGATTTCTGTTCGAACACCCCACGTTTTCTCCGTTATTGAGCGGCGAAAACGCCCAGGTGTACGCCTTCCAGGTGGGCGCCAGCGCGCTCGATATCGCTGCCATGGAAACGCTGATTGCCACCCAGCCGCACTTTGATGCACGCGAGGCCAAGCGCTTACTGGCTCCTTTGCCGGCGCTGGCCCGCGGTCGCTGAAGGAGACAGGGTCTCGGTCGCAGAAGTATGAGGAGGATCAGCGTGGTGATCTCAGACTGGCAAGTTCGGCGGCCGTGTTCCTCGTTGCCAAACAGCACGTTGCGGACCGCCGTCAAGGAGCGGGGCGGTCTAACTTCTCCGCCCCGCTCCAAAGTTTCCAGAGCTCTTCGTCGAAGCAATGCGGGAGGAGCAGCTCAGCGGTGAAGCTGCTCCTCCAGATCGCCCATGGAACTGAATTGCAACTCTTAATGGCCATGGAATGACGATAGGGCCGATCATATTGCACGGAATAAGGGTTTCCCTTATTATGTGGACATGAACATTACGCTTTCCCTGGACGACGACCTGATTAAAGAAGTGCGCAAAATTGCCGTCGAACAGGACACTACCCTAACCGGCATGGTGCGCGAATATCTACAGAAATTGGCGGCCGAAAATTCGGTCTCCGGACGCCGCCGCCGCGAGCGCGAAGCCTTGGAACGAAGCTTCGCGCGCTTCCAGGTCAAGCTGGGCCGGCGAAACTGGAAACGGGAAGACCTGCATGCCCGCTCCTGACTTCCTCGATACCAATGTGCTGCTCTATGGCTATGATGTGACCGATGCTCGCAAGCGGCGGGTTGCCCAGGATCTCATCCGCAAAGCGCTTCTGGGAGAGATCGTCATCTCCACTCAGGTGCTGGCGGAATTTGCCTCCACCCTGCTCCATAAGTTGAGTCCTCCTGCGCGGGCGAAAGATGTAATCGCCTTGCTGGATGCGCTGGGCCCCATCAAGCTGGTCGCTACCGATGGCGATACCGTCCGGCGCGCGGTGGAGGCCCGCGACGAATACGGCCTGCACTTGTATGATGGCATGATAGTGGCCGCCGCCGAGCGAGCTGGATGCAAACGCATCTGGTCAGAGGACTTGAACGCCGGTCAGAAGTATTTTGGGATCGTGGTGGAGAATCCATTCGACTGATCGCTGCCAAGCCAACGGTACCGCAGCCTCATTCACGGCAAGCACCCATTCAGGACATACGATGAAACTGCTTCGACTGGCGCTCTTGTGCCCTTTGCTGGCTGCAATCTGCTGGGCACAAGCCACGCGCACCTGGGAACAAACCAAGTACGACGATTTCGAAAAGGGTACGGCGCACGGCGTCGCCATCAACAGCCAGGGCAATCTCACGCTCGCCCCCTCGTTCACCGCGCTCTACACCTCGCCGTCTACGTTTCTGTGGGACCTGGCGTCCGACAATGAGGGCAATGCCTACGCCGCTGCCGGATCGCCGGCGCGCGTCTACAAACTCACGCCCGATGGCAAAGCTCGCATCATCTTTGCGCCGCAAGAGCTGCAGGTGCAGGCGCTGGTGGTCGACAACCATTCCGGCGCTATCTACGCTGCCACGTCTCCGGACGGCAAGGTGTACAAGATCGTGCACGGCGGCCCGGCTCCGGGCAAAACTCCCGAAGGACATACCACCGCCGAAGTCGCTGCCGCGCAAGAGGGCGCAAAGCCCGGTCCGGCGGGCGAGAATCCACCATCCTCCGTCGCCGTCGATTCCAGCTATAGCGCCAGCGTCGTCTTCGATCCCAAGACAAAATATATCTGGGCGCTGGCGCTGGATCGCCAGGGACAGCTTTACATCGGCACCGGCGATCGGGGCGAGATCTTTCGCGTCGATCGCAGCGGCAACGGCAGTCTCTTCTTTAAGAGCGACGAGGCGCAGATCCGTGCGCTGGCCTTCGACAATCAGGGCAACCTGATCGCCGGCACCGACGGCAGCGGGCTGATCTATCGCATCTCGCCCCAGGGCGAAGGCTTCGTGCTGTACAGCGCGCCCAAGAAGGAGATCACTGCGCTGGCCGTCGACCGCGATGGAAGTATTTACGCCGCCGGCGCCGGTGAGAAACGCGGTGTGGCGCCCGTTCAAGGCGTAGGCGTGGTGACGGTTCCAACCATCGGCACCGTAGTCACGGTTCCGCCCCTGGCGCCCGCAAATCCTGCCAATCCTCCCGCCGCTACCTCGGCGCCGACCTTCACCGCGATTCCTTATCCTAGTGTCACCAACATTGGCGGCTCGGAGATTTATCGGCTGGTGCCCGACGGCTCGCCGAAAACCATCTGGTCGTCGCGCGAAGATCTGGTCTACGCGCTGGTCTTCGACCACGAAGGACGTTTGCTGGCCGGCACCGGAAATCGCGGACGCATCTACGTCATCCTGGGCAATCAGTACACCGATCTGGTGGAAGCCAGCGCCAATCAGGTCACCGCCTTCGCGCCCGCGCCCAAAGGCGGCTTGTACGCCGCTACCAGCAATCTGGGCAAAGTGTTTTTGCTAGGCCCCAATGCGGTCAGCGAAGGCACTTATGAGAGCGATGTCTTCGACGCCAAGAATTTTTCTCGCTGGGGACGCGTGGAGGTGCGCGGCAGCGGGAACGTTAGTCTGTTCGCGCGCAGTGGCAATGTCGACAATCCCGATCGCAACTGGAGTCCGTGGAAGAAAGTCGATTTGCAGAAAGATCTGCCGATCGACGCTCCCTCAGCGCGATTTATCCAGTGGAAGGCGGTGCTGCAGCCGGGCAGCCCCATGCCGGTGATCGACAGCGTGCTCATTAATTACTTGCCGAAAAACGTGGCCCCGGAAGTGGAGAACGTCACGGTGATGGTCGGCTCCCGCGTTCCCGCCGGCACCCATAGCGAGCCGGAAAGCGCGGCCACGGCCGCTTACGAAATGCCGCTGCCTACCATTAAGGACAAGCATTCCATCGCGGTGAAGTGGAAGGCGCACGACGACAATGATGACACGCTGGTGTATGACGTCTACTATCGCGGCGATGGCGAGACCCGCTGGAAGCTGCTGCGCGAGGATGTGGACGAGCGGTTTGTGAATCTCGACTCTGACCTGTTTCCCGACGGCGGCTACACCATCCGCGTGGTCGCGTCGGATTCGCCGTCGCGGTCGGCCGAGGACGCACTGACCGGCGAGGCCGTGAGTCCGCGCTTTGAAGTGGACAACACGCCGCCGCACATCGAAGGCTTGAGCGCGAAGGTCGAAGGCAACCAGATTCGCGTCAGCTTGCGCGCCATCGATAGCTTCTCGCCCATCGGCCATGCCGAATATTCCATCGACGCCGACGACTGGCAACTGGTCGAGCCGGTAGGCCAGATTTCGGATTCGAAGACGGAGAACTACGATTTCAAGGTGCCGGTGCCGGCCGCTGAAAGCGAAGCGGGAACCGCGACGACAGCAGCTACCGCGAATCGAGCGTCAGCCAGCGCTGCCGGCGAACATACCATTGTTGTGCGGGTCTACGACCGCTTCGAGAACATGGGCATCGCCAAGGTGACGGTGAATGTGCCCGCAGGGCGATGAGGTCGCGGCTTTTCACGCGAAGCACGAGCCGGACTGAACAGGTAGGCCGCATCCGTTGCTTTGAAGGGGCGCAGCTTTAGCTGCGCCGGTTGATCCTTATTAATTGTCATCCCGAGGAGGCCTTCAGGCCGACGAGGGATCTGCGGCTCTCCATCGCACAAGGCTTCTCTATTTCGGGTAAATGACTCTTCGCTCCCTCATCGATCTCCTCGCCCTGCTGGCCTGCTCCGTCTACGGCACCATTCCCCTGTTCTGGCTGGTGGTGCATCCCTTCATCGAGCGCTGGCGCAAACGCGGCCGCCACGCTTACGCGCTCATCCTCCCTGTGTGGGGATTCTTCATCGCCATCACCTTTCTGATCCTGTGGCCGTTTCGCCTGGCTCACTTCTACGAGCACTGGTTTGCCTGGGCGCCGGCAGCCATCCTCTTTCTAGCGGGCTTCACGATCTACTCGGCAGCGTTCAAGAGTTTCGATCGCGCGCAGGTCTCCGGCCTCGCCGAGTTGGAACCGCAACGCCATCGTCAGGAGTTGGTGACCACGGGAATTCGCGCGCGTGTGCGGCATCCGATTTATCTCGGACACTTGTGCGAGGTCTTCGGCTGGTGTCTGGGGACAGGATTGGTGGCGCTATATGCCTTGGCCGCATTCGCCATCATCACCGGCTTCGTGATGATCCGAATCGAAGATCGCGAGTTGGAAGCACGCTTCGGCGAGAGCTATCGCGCCTATCGACGAACGGTTCCAGCGGTCATTCCACGTTTCACTCGCTAGAGCATGTTTGGCTCTGTTGAATTCCTGACGTGCCGCCCCTGAAGGGGCTCAACTTCAAAATTGCAACCTTCCCAGCGCTGAAGCGCTGGGCTATCTTGTCGCCGTCCCGCTGGGGCGGGACTCGCTCGTCGCACGTCCTAAACTATTCGCAACCTCGACCTTTCTGTCAGGATGTCAACGGAGGCAGCCTGTTTCAAAGAAGCAGCTGCCGGCAAGCCTCTGGGGATAAGGCCCATGTTTGGTAGGGCTGGTGACGCCACAGCTGAAGCCGCGGCTGTTTTTGGAGCTATCTATGAAACCAGCTCTAATCGTGTCTCTCATTTCGCTACAATGAGTTTTCGCCGAGCTTTTCCGGATGCAATTCGAACTCTTCGTAGCAGCGCGTTATCTGCGAGCCAAGCGGCGCCAGGCCGTCATCGGCGTCATCACCATCATCTCCATCATCGGAGTAGCTGCAGGCGTGGCCTCGCTCATCATCGCGCTGGCTATCAACAACGGCTTCCGCCAGGACTTGCAAGACCGGCTGCTGGGCTCGACCTCGCACATCAACCTGCTGCGCGTCCAAAGCGATGGCATTCGCAACTGGGAGCAACTGCTCTCGCAGCTCGACAAGCAGCCGCACGTCGTCGCCGGAGCGCCTGCCATCTATGAGCAGGTGCTGATCTCGCGTGGAGCGCGGGCGCAAGGCGCGGTGCTGAAGGGCATCATTCCTCAGGACGAGCGCAGGGTCAGCGCGATTCTTGATTCGATCAAGCAAGGCTCCGCGGCATCTCTGGACGAAACTCCGGCCGCAGCTTCGACCCCCAGCGACGACCAGTCCGAATCGTCCTCCACTGCTCCCGCTTCCCTGCCGCCCATCATTCTGGGCAAAGATCTGGCCGACGAGTTAGGCGCCAGCGTCGGCTCGGTGGTCACCATCACCAGCCCGCAAGGCGAGCTGACGCCCTTCGGCATCGTCCCCAAATACAAGCGCTTTAAGGTGACCGGCATCTTTCGCCTCCGGCTTCTTCGACTACGACAACACCTGGGCCTTCATTCGCCTGTCTGACGCGCAGCGCCTGTTCGATCTCGCCGACGTGGTTTCCGTTCTCGAATTCAAGGTCGACGACATCTACCAGGCGGGCGTGATCGGCCAGAAGCTGGAAGCGGAGGCGGGCAAGGGCTTCATGTCGACCAACTGGATGGAGCAGAACCGCGCGCTGTTCCACGCCCTGCGGCTGGAGCGCATTGTCACCTTTATCACCATCGGCCTGATTGTCTTCGTGGCCGCGCTCAATATTCTTATCTCGCTGATCATGATGGTGATGGAGAAGACCCGCGACATCGCGGTGCTGGTCTCGATGGGCGCCAAGCGGCGGCAGATTCGGCGCATCTTCATCTATCAGGGATTGCTGATCGGCGTGATCGGCACCGTGCTGGGGCTGATCGTGGGCTTCACGCTATCATGGGCGGGCGGCCACTATCATCTGTTCGCGCTCTCCGCCGAGGTGTACTCCATCGACTACGTGCCCTTCGCTCCAAGGCCTATGGACGGCCTGCTGGTGGCGTTGGTGGCCATCGGAGTGTCGTTCATCGCTACGTTGTATCCATCCTGGTCCGCCGCAGGCGTGCTGCCGGCCGAAGCGCTAAGATACGAGTAGGCAGAATGGAGAACGCAAGTGGCAAGAAATTTTAACGCACTGCGAGCTAAAATGTCGCCCGAGTCCCGCGCTCGTTCTCACGCGAAGGCCCTCGAAGACCGGGGGGAGATCAAGACGACAGAAAGTCCCTTCGCGAAATATCGCGGGATCGGAACGCCGGGAATACCGTCCGGCAAGAAAGGAATCGCGGCGTGGCTTAGAGAGCTGCGCGGGCGATAGAATCTACCCAGAAGCCATCTAAGCTATCTGATCAAACGGTTTTGAAGGGGCACGGCTTTCAGCCGTGCCGTACGACCTGTTTGAATGCGGGCTTTAGCCCCTGAGGTTACTCGCGGCGGAAGCGTTTCGGTTATGAGATGGCTTCTAATAATTGATCTCCCTCTCTTTTCAACGGATTCGTTGCAACCAGGTGGCGGCGAATTTCTCCTCGCCCCCCGCACCAAATTCGCTGACTTCCAGCCCAAGACATGTTCTAATTCTCTTAGGCCGAGGCCTGTAACCTATTCCCGAAAGGGGCGTGGTTACAATGTGTTGGCCGGAATTTGTAACGCGCGGGAGCGCTCCTGCATCCAACTGGTCAAGACGTGCTGTTACGAGCGGTAAACTTGAAGAAGGTTTTTCGCTCGGGCGATTCGGATTTAGTGCTCTTTGAGAATTTGTCGTTGCAGGTCGAGACCGGGGAAATGCTGGCCATCGTCGGCGAGTCAGGTACCGGAAAGAGTACCCTCCTGCATATACTCGGAGTGCTTGATAGGGCTTCGGAAGGTGACGTATACTTCGCCCAACTCGACTTGGGAAGGCTCTCTGAAGAAGGTGCCGCAGAATTTCGCAGCCGCGAGCTTGGGTTTGTCTGGCAGTTTCATTACCTGCTGCCCGAATTCAGCGCCCTGGAAAATGTGGCCATGCCATTGCTGATGCGTGGCACCGGCAAGCGCGAGGCGGAGCAGCAGGGTCTAGACTGGTTGCAGGAAGTGGGTTTGGCGGACCGTGCCAGTCATCGATCCGGCGAGTTGTCTGGGGGAGAGCAGCAGCGGGTGGCGCTGGCCCGCGCCTTGATCACCAGGCCCAAGATCCTGATGGCAGACGAGCCTACGGGGGACTTGGACAACCGGACTGCGGAAGCGGTTTTTAATTTGATCGCCAGGTTACATCGCGACTATCGTCTGACCTCGCTCATCGTTACTCACAATCTTGGGTTTGCGCGTCGCTGCGACCGGGTGCTGCGTCTGGAACGTGGCCGGGTGGTCGAGGTGTCCCCGCAGTCGTTGTCAGCCTAAGCAACGCGCGGGACGAAGTCGGGTTTGTAGTAGTACGGGACCTATGCGGTCCTTATTGTGGTCCCAGTTGCTTGCTCTGCGGACCAGTGCGGTTGGGGAGAGTCAGGAGATGGAGCTTTATCGGGAGAAACCATTCCCTTAGAGTTCCTGGAGAGGTTCCATGTTTGAACGGTACACGGAAAAGGCCCGGCGCGTAATTTTCTTCGCGCGCTACGAAGCCAGCCAGTTCGGTTCTCCGTACATTGAGACGGAGCATCTGCTGCTTGGTTTGTTGCGCGAGGACAAAGCGCTGACAAATCGGTTCCTTCGGTCCCATGCTTCGGTCGAGTCCATCCGGAAACAGATTGAGGGACACACTACCATTCGGGAGAAGGTCTCCACTTCCGTGGACCTGCCCCTGAGCAATGAGTGCAAGCGGGTGCTGGCGTATGCCGCCGAGGAGGCTGAGCGGCTGTCGCACAAGCACATCGGTACCGAGCACCTGTTGCTGGGGCTGTTGCGCGAAGAGAAATGCTTCGCCGCTGAAATTCTGCACGAGCGCGGTTTGCGACTATCCACCATTCGGGAGGAATTGGCGCGCACCTCGCAGGAGAAGGCGCAGCCGTCGCAGCGTTCTCGCGAGTCGTCGCTGCTTTCCGAGTTTTCTCGCGACCTGACTCAGGCCGCGATGGACAACCAACTCGATCCGCTGGTCGGCCGTGATGGCGAGCTGGAGCGGGTCATCCAGATTCTCTGCCGCCGCACCAAGAACAATCCGGTGCTGATTGGCGAGCCCGGCGTGGGCAAGACTGCCATCGTCGAAGGTCTGGCGCAGCGCATCGCCGACGGCGAAGTACCGTCGTTCCTGGCGGACAAGCGCATCCTGGCGCTTGACCTCTCGCTCATCGTGGCCGGCACTAAATATCGCGGTCAATTTGAAGAGCGGCTGAAAACCATCATGAAAGAGCTGATGGAGTCGCAGAATTCCATCATCTTTATCGACGAGCTGCACACGCTGGTGGGCGCGGGATCGGCGGAAGGTTCGCTCGATGCTGCCAACATCTTGAAGCCGGCATTATCGCGCGGCGAGATTCAATGCATTGGCGCAACTACGCCGGGCGAGTATCGCAAGTCAATCGAGAAAGATCGCTCGTTGGAACGCCGCTTCCAGGCCGTCAAAGTTCCGCCGCCGAGCGAAGCCGACGCGGTCAAGATTCTATTCGGCATCAAGGAGCGCTACGAGAAGTTTCATGCAGTCAGCTACACCGACGACGCGATTACGTTCTCCGTCTCGCACTCCAACCGCTATCTGCCCGATCGCTTTCTGCCCGACAAGGCCATCGACCTGGTCGATGAGGCCGGCGCGCGCGTAAAGCTTCGCCAGACTTCCCTGCCCGAGGACATCACCGAGGTGCAGAAGCGGATCAAGTTCATCGTGCATCGCATGGAAAATGCCATCGCGAACCATGAATTTGAGAAAGCCCGCTTCTACTCCGACGAGGAGCGCAAAGAGCGCGAGAACCTGCGCGCCCTGCGCGAAAAATATCATCTCGATGAGTCCTCGACTGGCGTGGTCGGCCGCGAGGACATCGAGGACGTAGTCTCGCGCTGGACTGGCGTTCCCATCGCGTCCATCAAGGAAGAAGAAAGCCAGAAGCTGCTGCGCATTGAAGAAGAGCTGCACAAGCGGGTGATCTCGCAGGACCGCGCTATCTCGGCGCTGGCCCGCGCCATTCGCCGCTCGCGTGCTGGGCTGAAGAGTCCCAACCGCCCCATCGGTTCGTTTCTCTTCCTCGGCCCCACCGGCGTCGGCAAAACTGAAGTGGCTCGCACCCTGGCGCAGTTCATGTTCGGCAGCGAGAAGTCGCTGGTCCGCTTCGATATGTCGGAGTTCATGGAGAAGCATTCGGTTTCCAAGCTGATTGGCTCGCCTCCGGGATACGTCGGCTACGAGGAGGGCGGCCAGTTGACCGAGCGCGTGAAGCGCGCGCCCTATTCCGTCGTGCTGCTAGACGAAGTGGAGAAGGCGCATCCTGACCTGTTCAACATCCTGTTGCAGGTGTTTGAAGACGGTCAGCTCACGGATGGTTTGGGCAACACGGTGGACTTCAAGAACGCCATCATCATCATGACCTCGAACATCGGCGCGCGGCACCTGCAGAAGCGCACCGGCATGGGCTTCCAGTCTGAGCTCGACGAGAACACCTCGACCAAGGTCGAAGACATGGTGCGGAACGAGGTAAAGCGAACCTTCAACCCCGAGTTCCTGAACCGGCTTGACGAGGTCATCATCTTCAACGCCCTGACCGAAGTCGACCTGATCCAGATCGTGGAACTGATGGTGCAACACCTGAACACGAACCTGGCACAGCGCTCGATCACGGTCACGGTAACGGAAGAAGCGCGCAAGTGGATCCTCGACAAAACCGTCGTGGATCGCACTTACGGTGCTCGTCCGTTGCGGCGCGCTCTGCAGAAGTACATCGAGGACCCACTGTCGGAAGCGCTGATTCAGGGCACCTTCGAGCAGCGGCCGGCCTTCATCGAGGTCTACCTCGACCGCGATCAACTCTTCTATCGCCCGGTCGGCGAGGAGAAGACGGAAGGCGTCCTGTTGTACAGCAACTGATCAAGAAATTAAACAGCGCAGCGAAGAAGGGGAGCGACGACGCTCCCCATTTGTTTTCCTCATCCGAATCTACTGCTGGCGAGACTTGTCGCACCCGACTGTAACGCCGTCTCTCAGATTGCCGCCTCCAACTGATACCGGTGGGCGCGGGGATGGATGATGCGTCTCTTTCCATGGCCGGGATTTATCTCATAGCGGCTGCGCAGGAGTCCGAATTCCTCCAGCAAGTCCACATCGCGACTCACGGCGCGCGGGTCACGCTTCAGTCCGCCCGCTAGCTCCGACACCGCCATTGGCTTCTGTTTGGCAAGACGCAGGAGGCGAATCCTTTCGGCAGAGAGCACCCGCATCATGTCACTCGGGTCTTCAAAAGAGATAATCAGCGACGGCGCTAGTTTTTCCCCGCGGTCCAGTCTACGAGCTCGTTCTCGCGCCCGGTCGAAGTATCCGTTCACCCCGTCTGAGGCGACGCGTAGCTTAGCGTTTTTCATCTTCTTTCCTCCAGAGCTCTTCGAGCTCACGCTGAAAGCGAAGCAGTAACGCTTCGTAACCACGAAATTCGATCCCTTCGACTTGTCCCATGAAATGGCGGTGATGATGAGAGTGGCTATTATCGTAGCCAAGCACGCGACCGTTATCGACCCCGCAAAGTCGCGGATTTATGTAAGCCAAGCTATATTTCACAACCTTGCCGGACTGGTACCATACTTCTTCTCGCAGAATCGCGCCCCGCCGTTTGCCGGACAGATACAGAGTTTCGTCAACTCTTTTTTCGGTCGCGCTGCTTCGTTTATGGCCAGATTTCCTCGCGAGTGTCTCCGGTTGCGGGCATGCAGCTAGGATACTTGCAATCCTAGCTGTAACCCGACTGGTATGTCAACCAGGAATCAGTCGCCTGGAGCTGCTTTAAAGCTTACTTCCCGCAAAGCCATGATGGGGTCCACGCCCGACGCCTTGCGCGCGCGAAGATAGTTGGCTACCAGCGCTACTGCGGTCAGCGTCCAGACGATTTCCGAGAAACTCACTGTGGCTGCCCGACCACTCCGGGAAGATTCGTCTGTCGCAGCGGCTGACTCACACCCGACGCTGGCATTGCCAAGCCGTCGCTGAGAAGGAATCCGCTGAGCGCGACCGCACTGGTTCGCAGCTCTTGCAAGGCGTGAATATATTCCGCCTGCGTGGCGTATAGATTTTGCTGCGCCAGCAAAACCTGCGGATACGAAAGCGCCATTCGGCCCCAAGCGTTGAGCTGCATATCGTAAAGGCGCTGGGTGCGCGGCAGAATCTCTCTCTGATAGCTGTCGACCGTCGCCTGCGCCGCCCGATACTGTTCCACCGCTATTGCTGCCTGCTGCCGGAGCTGCAACTCCACCCGCCGGATTTCGGCCCGCGAACGCTCCAGCTCGGCATTGGCCGCGGCTACGTTCCCCTGATTGCGATTGAAGATCGGCAGCTGCACCCGCACCTCCGCGAAGCCCTCCAGGCCATAGGGCTTGCCGGTCAGGTCGTTGGTTTCCAGGTTCTGTTCCAGACCGGCGCGGATCTGCAAGTCGGGCACCGGCTGGCGCCGGGCTGCCAGTGCCGCGGCTTCCGACCGCGCCACGTCTTCGTTCGCCATCTTGATGGCGGGACTTTCGGCAAGCAACGCGCTCACCAACTGCCGGCTGTCCAAGCGAGGAAGATCGGCATCCAGTTTTTCTGTCAGCTGTCCGGCGGGCAGCGACGGATCGCCAATCACGCTGCGCAGATTTTCCCATTCCTCCTGCAGATGGGTTTGTTGAACCTTCGCCGCCAGCCTGGCTCGCTCCAGTTCAATTTCAGCCATGGCGACTTCGGATTCGTCGCGCGCTCCAATGTTGCGCAAGCGCTGCGCCGTCTGCAACGCATCGCTCGAGAGCTTTACATATTGATCTGCGAGCGCGGCCAGCTCCTGCGCCGCCAGGGTTTGGAAATAGGCTGACCGCACCGCATTCTCCACCCGGTAACGCTGCTCTGCCTTTCCTAGCTCAGCAATCTTCGCATCCGACCCTGCCACCTGCTGCGCCAGGTAGAGTTTGCGCCCCAAAACAATGGTTTGCTCGACAAAGCCGCCCTGCCGCCCACCATTCACCCCGGCCCCGCCGGCGATCTCATCCCCCAGGTACCCCACTGTGGGATTCGGCCACAGGCCAGCTTGTTGCTGGCGCGCTTGAGCGGAACGAACCTTGGCCTGTGACTCCGACATTGTGGGATTCGCTTGCAACGCCTTCGCCTCCAGGTCGGCCAGGCGGTAGACCGGACCGCTGCCCGGCTCGGTTGACTCGCCGATCGGCGGCAAAGAACTGGGCTGCAGCTGGTGAGACATGGGCATCTGCATCCCCGGCATACTGCCAGACCCAGCCTGCGCCGGCTGACCACCGTGGGACATGTCAGGCGTGCTCTGCTGCCCCGAAGCGGCGAGCGAGAGCAGCAGAAGAAGAGCGAGGCCGGCTGGGATCGCATGCGGAGTTTTCATTGGACTTCTCCCACATTGTGATAGCTCCTGGCCGCCAGGTAACGGTCATATTGCTGCGGTGGCATGATGCGCAGCAGGGTCATCATCCCTTGCATGCCGGTCGACCAGCCGGGCGGAAGTTCCATGAACTCCGCAGCCTTCCCGGCGGACTGGTCCATCGTCATCTCCATCAGCCCGTCCTGGGGAAAGCCAGGCACTTTCCCGGCAGCGGGAGCGATCGCCGTCGCCGCGGCAGGAGCCATCTCCATCGGCTGACCCCGCGACATCATCAGTTCCATTTGCTCTGCGGCTTGCTTCTCTGACAGCGGGGTAGTTGAAACCGCCCGCTCGCTCAGCAGGTCCATCATGCTGTTCATCATGTGGTGCGGCAGGTGGCAGTGAATCATCCAGTCGCCGGGATTATTGGCAACAAACTCGATATCGCGAGCCTGCGCCACTCCCACCAGCACCGTGTTTCCCGGACCCCAGGTCGACTCCGGCTGGCGCCCGGCCTCGCTTCCGGTGACCACGAAGGTGTGCCCGTGGAGGTGAATCGGGTGATGGTCCATCCCCATATTCACCATGCGAATGCGGACTCGATTGCCCTGGCGCACCACTAGCGGCGTAGTTGCCGGCCCCACTTTGCCGTTCAAGGTCAGCCAGTTGAATTCCATGCTCGCAGTGTTGGGGATAGAGTTGTTGGGCAGCAGCGCCCACTCCTGCAAGACAATGCCGAAATCGTGATCGACGCGCGGTGCGTATTCCTGCCGGGGATGCAGGATGAACAATCCGATCATGCCCATCATCTCCTGCATCGCCCCATGCGAGTGATAGAAGAACGTTCCGTCCTGTTCGAGGGTGAACTCGTAGACGAAACGGCCGCCGGGCGCAATGGGTTTCTGGCTGATGTAGGGCATGCCGTCCATCTGGATGGGAATCTCCAGCCCGTGCCAATGCATGGTGGTCGGCTCGGGCAGGTGATTGTCGAGGAGGATGCGCACGCGATCGCCGCGATTGGCTTCGATGGTCGGCCCCGGGCAGACGCCGTTGTAGCCCCAGACGTCGATCACACGGCCCGGCATCAGCTCACGCTTCACCGGCTCGGCGACCAGATGAAACACTTTCACCCCGCCATCCATGGTGTAGGGCAACTTGGGAATATCCGGCGCGATAACGCTGACTGGCGGGCCGCCGACAGACTGCCGGTTGGTCTGGCGCTTCGCGGAGGGCCGCGAACGACCATCATCCTGCGGCTCAGCGGTAACGAGATGAGGAAGCGACAACGCACCAGCGCCAAAGGCCAGCGCACGACCCAGGAAGGAACGCCTGCTGTTCATAATCAACTCACAATCCGATCGACTCGAAACTTCTTGAATGGAGACAGCACGCTGAAACTCGCCAGCGCAGATCCTTCATCGCCGGAGTCCGGTTTGGATCACCAACGATGGAAGCGCGGCAGGAGCGGCTCAAGCTGCATACTTGCAAAAGTTGCAGTTTGAGTTCTCAGCAAAGGTGGAGCGGAGTGGGGCGGGGATTTAAATCCGAAGAGCTACTGAGAGCGGATCGACGCTGGAGAACTGCGGTCGAGTGCCTTTGCGTTTGATGCGAGCGCAAGATTGGCCGGGAGAATGCGGCACCGGGAGTAGCGTGACCAATACTATCCGCTGACGTTCGATTTGGGCGCTATTCTTCGCGCTCAACGAAGACGACAGCATCTCAGCCCGCAGGCAAGGCGAAGTTGCGCACCGGGAGGCGTCCTCGAAATGTTGGGTGATCGCGTCACCGTGTCGCGCCATGGCGTGGCCGCAATGCGAATGAGCCATGCTCACGGCGGAAGCGCCCCCGTCCGCCGATGCGGCGCGTGCTGCACCTGGATCGCAAGAAACCGAAAGCGACTTAGCCGGATGCGAAGGCGAAAAGCAGCATAACAGCTCGCAACCCGACGCCAGCGAGGATCCGCACAGCAGAATCAACATCAGGGTGGCGGCAATTGCGGATTTCAGCTGCATGGAGTGCTGTCGCTGATTTTACCCGTTGCCGGGCCGGATTGTCGAAACTGCAAAAGCCTCCCCGAAATCAGATCGTGGGGAAAAACCGGGAGCAAACTGTTTAAGATAGACAGCTATGCATCCTGTCTCCCCTCGCGCTGTTCCCGGCCAAAACCTGCTGATCGACGCTGATGACACGCTGTGGGAGAACAACGTGTACTTCGAGCGCGCCATCGCCAACTTCATTTCATTTCTGAATCACCACGAGTACACGCCCGACCAGGTGCGCGAGGTGCTCTACGATGTGGAGCGCGAAAACATTCGCCAGCACGGCTATGGCATGGACAGCTTTGCCCTCGCCCTGGTCAAGTGTTTCGAACAGCTTTCCGTCGAGCCGCTAACGCCTGCGCTGCACGACACTATTCGCGGTTTTGCGTATGCCATTGCCGAGCATCCCATGGAGATTCTGCCCGAGGTTCCCGAGACGCTGGCCGATCTGGCGCAACGGCATCGCCTCTTCCTGGTTACCAAGGGCAACGTCACCGAACAAACCGGCAAGCTCGAGCGCTCCGGATTAAAGCAGCACTTCGCCGCTATCGAAGTCCTCGCCGAAAAAGACGCTACTACCTATCGCGGCGTTGTCGAAAAATATGGCTTGCGGCCAGATATTACCTGGATGATTGGCAACAGCCCCAAGTCTGACATCAATCCGGCGCTCGAGGCTGGTCTGCACGCCGTCTTCGTTCCCCATCACAATACCTGGATGCTGGAGCGCGGCGAAGTCCTTCCCCCCGCCGGCGATGGCCGTCTGTTGCAGGTTGAAAGCTTTGCCGACCTCCGCCGTCACTTCTGACCGCTCTGCAACTTTTCTCCGCCTCGTCGAATCCGGTGGCCAAGGCCGCCATGATGGGGAGAGTGCGCTGCCGCCGGTCCCTATGAAGATCCCGCCCACTGGCAACTGGCAACCGGCTGTCTTACATCCAACGCTCTTGATCCAAAAACCACGTTACATGTTCGATACCAAAGTTCATCTTCGCCGGCTCCTGTTGCCGGCAATCCTCGCCAGCTTGCTCCTGGGCGCGGGCTGTCACCGCACCGATCTTCACGCCACACTTGCGCCCAATAGCTTTGTTGGCGGCTCGGGTGATCCAGTAATGCTCGCCGTCTATCTGCCCTGGTTCGGGCAGCCCGGACACATCAACGTGGGCTACTCGTCGCAGGATCGGGTAGTGATGGAGAAGCAGATTGACCAGGCCAAGCAGCTCGGCATCTCGGCGTTTGTGGTGAATTGGTACGGGCAGCATCACGACTTCGAAGACAAGGCCTACACCTTGCTGCAGCAGGTTGCCGCCGAGAAGAATTTCAAGGTTGCGCTGATGTACGACGAGAACGACACCGAGCCGGGCGCCGAAACCGATGCCGTAATCGCCGATCTGCAGTACGCCTACGAGCGCTATATCGGCCCGCAAGCGGTGGTGCCGCGCGACGCTTATCTGGATTATGGAGGGCGGCCGATGATCTTCATCTTTCCCAAGGGCGCCCGCGTCGACTGGAACAAAGTGCGGCAGACGGCCAACGGCTGGGAGACTCCGCCGCTGCTGATCTTCAAGGACATCAACCGGCAATATGCCGATGCCTTCGACGGCTTTTACGCCTGGGTCAACCCCGGCAAGCAGGGCTGGCAAGCCAACGGCAGCAATTGGGGCGAGGACTATCTCGACAACTTCTACAAGACCATGATCGCCGACTATCCCAACAAGATCGCGATCGGCGGGGCCTGGCCCGGGTTCGACGACTCCCAGGCCAGCTGGAGCCGGAACCGCAAAATGAGCGGCCGTTGCGGTGCGACGTTCAACGACACCCTGCGACTGTTTCGCCGTTACTACGATCAACAGCGCCCGCTTCCCTTCCTCATGATCGAAACCTGGAATGACTACGAGGAAGGCACTGCCATTGAGCGCGGCGTGAACACCTGCAAGTAGGCCATGCCGCTTTTCGCTATTCGCTATTCGCCAAAGACTCGAAGTACCTGGATGTGGGACAACCCACCAATGGCGAAAACCGAATGGCGCTCGCCTTATAATCATTCCATGGACGATCAAGCTTTCCGCCGTCATGCCGATGCATCGCTGGAACAACTCAAGCGCAGTCTATACGCCGCCGAGGGCGACGCCGATTTTGAAGTGGAAGAGAACTCCGGCGCGCTGCACATCAGCTTCGATGAGCCGCCGGGCAGGTTCGTCATCTCACCCAACGCTCCGGTGCGCCAGATCTGGATCTCGGCGTTGTCCACCAGTTTCAAACTTGACTGGTCCGACGAGAAGAATGACTTCGTCCTGCTTAAGACCGGCGAGGGACTCAAGGAATTGGTTTCGCGTCTGATCTCCCAACAACTGGGAGGAGAAAAGATCACCATCCAATAGAGCTTGTTTTTCGAATACTGCTTCGTAGTTTTTTCGGTGAAAGCGCGCATGCTTTCGCCCGAGCACTGTGCATTTCCCCAGCCTACCTGACTTCATCCTCCGCTTAGTGTGCCAGTCTTTTCGAAACCTACCCTGCTTAGTTCGCCGGAACTAGCCCTGGCAGTTAAAGGATTACGGCAATTTTCCCCAGTATGTAAGGGGTCTTGCGTAAGGTCGCTGAAGCGCAGGCCCCCTATAATCGAGCTTTGTCCCTGCCGCATGATTTGCCGCCGTCGTCTGCAATCCCCTGAGAATATGGAGTACGGTTAGCATGGAGTTTCGGTTTGCCTCGCGGTTTCGTTGCCCACCATTTTCTCCCCCTCGCAAATCAATAACTCTTGCAGCTCTTATCCTGTTCGGAATGCTTTGGCTGACCGGCTGCGGCGGAAACACAGCGTCGTCTTCCCTGTTGCCGCCGACGCCAGACCCGGCGCCACAGCCCGCAGGATCCTCTGGCTCGTCCCCCTCCGGCTCGGGCACGCAGCCCAGCGGATCGAGTCCGGCGCCCACACCGGCGCCTGCGCCCTCGCCGGCTCTGCCGCCGGGCGTTCCTCAAGGAGCTCAAGTTACCTCGGCGGTACAAACGCTGCCCGGCTGGGATTGGTGTACGGCCGAGCTCAATGGCAAGCCGTGCGCCAGCGGACTGGGCAATGCCACCTCCAGCATGACCCCGAACCAGGCGACACCCTCGCTGAGCGGCAAGTCATCGCTATTTAAGCTGGGCGGCCCCACGCAGTACTCGAACGCGCTGTGGTGGAAGTCGTTCGGCCCCAACAGCACGCCCACGCATTTCGTTTACGACCTTTACTTCTACCTGCAAGATCCCAACTCGCCCGAGGCGCTGGAGTTCGACGTCAATCAAAGCATGAACGGCACGCGCTACACCTGGGGCAGCGAGTGCAGTTACAAGGACTCGGGCTATTGGGACATTTGGAATCCCGAGAGCGAACATTGGGAGACGACCTCGGTGCCGTGTCCCACAGTGTCGGCCAATACGTGGCATCATCTCACCTGGCAGATCGAGCGGGTGAATGGGCAGGTGCACTACATCAGCGTGACCCTGGATGGCAATGTGGGCACGGTCGACAAGTATTACAACCCGCAGCAGGGCTGGAACGGAAACGATGTCAACGTCGCTTTCCAGATGGATGGAGACTACCGGCAGGATCCCTATTCGGTGTGGCTGGACAACGTCAGCTTGTCGGCGTGGTAGGTTGATTTCACCACGGAGATCACCGAGATCACGGAGCAAATCAGATCGAGAATCCGCCGTGCCCTCCGTGCCTCCGTGGTGAACGGCAGTTAACCCGGACTTACGCGGTCACCGCGTCCGCCCGCAGCTTCTGCTTCAAATCGGCGGCAATCATCTGCCCGTGGAAGCGTCCGTTCTCGATGAAGATCTCGCTGGTGCGAATGCCGGCGACGATCACGCCCGCCAGATAAATTCCCGGGACATTGCTCTCCAGGGTTTGCCGATCGACCACCGGCCGCTTATCGGCCTCGCCGCTCAATTGGATGCCCAGCCCGCATAGAAACTCGAAATCCGGATGGTATCCAGTCAGGGCGAACACGTAATCATTTTCCAGCGTCACTTCCCCATCGGGATGTGTCCAGCACCACGTGCTCCAGCGTGATCTCGCGTACCTTGGTGTTGAAGTAGGCGTTCACCTGTCCGGCCTTGATGCGGTTCTCGATGTCAGGCTTGATCCAGTACTTCACCGACGGACTGATTCCCGGCCCGCGATGCACCATGGTCACGTGCGCCCCGTGACGCCATAATTCCAGCGCCGCAATCGCGGCCGAATTCTTTGCCCCGACAATCAGCACGTTCAGCCCGAAGAAAGGATGCGGCTCGCGGTAGTAGTGCATGACCTTGGGCAAGTTCCTCGCCCGGAATGTTCATATAGTTGGGGCGGTCATAATACCCGGTGGCAAGAATCAGCTTGCGGGCATGATATTTGCGCTTGTGGCCGTGCAAGTTCGTGGTATGAACGATGAAATGGTTGTCACTGCCCTCGACTTGCAATACCGGCTCGTACTGCCGGACGTCGAGCTGGTAGTGCTCCGACACTTTGCGGTAATACTCCAAGGCTTCTTGCCGCGTGGGCTTCTGGTTGGGGCTGGAAAAGGGAATGTCGCCAATCTCCAGCAGCTCGGGCGTGGTGAAGAACGTCATGTTGCTGGGATAGTTGAACAGCGAATTGACCAGACAGCCCTTGTCGATATTGGTCACGGTCAGCCCGGCGCGCTTGGCATCGATGCCGCACGCCAGCCCGGTTGGGCCTGCGCCGATCACCACAACATCCAGCGAAAAACTGTCGGAAGTCTCACGATCCATGGAGACAGGATATCGTGTTCGGCTTCAGGAGGGATATGGCTTAACCGTGCAATCGATAGTCTCGCGTTTCCACTATCAGGGGTGGAAGCGCCGGGCTTAAGCCCGGTGAAATAGGACAATCTAGGGAATGGCTTCAGCCACGGTGGCCGAGGTTTAAAGCCATTTTTCTGTTGAACGCTTTCGCGGCTAAAAAGGCTGCTGAAAAGGTTGGAAAAGCAGATCCCTCACCGGCTGAAGCCGGTTCGTGATGACAAAATATAAAGGAATTGCTACGGCGTAGCTAAAGTTACGCCCCTTCAAAATCGCTTTAGGCCGAGTTTTTCAGCAGACTGTAAAGCCGTGCCCTTCCACCCTGTCCTGCGGAGATTTCTGCTTCAAGGAATAATCTTCTCCGTGTCCTCTGTGCCTCTGTGGTGAAGAATCTTCTTACAGCTGCGCAAAAATATCCTTGAACTCGTAAAACCCGGTCTTGCCGGCGACCCATTCGGCCGCGAGCACCGCGCCTTCGGCAAAGGTTCGGCGCGACTTCGCCTCGTGGGTCAGCATAATGCGGTCGCCCGCGGAATTCAGCTCCAGCGTGTGCACACCGGGCACCTCGCCTTCGCGTTCGGAAGTAATGTCGACGCGCACCCCGGCAGCTTGTTCCAGAACACGCTGCAGGGTCGCAGCGGTTCCCGAGGGCGCGTCTTTTTTGTGGATGTGATGGATTTCGGTGATGTGTCCGCTGTAACCGTGCGTGAGGGCGGGCGCGGCAGCTCGTACGATCTGGAGGAAAAGATTGACACCGTAAGAAAAGTTTGCCCCGAAGACAAAGCCGCTGCCTGCTTGTTCAACTTCCCCGCGGATGCGTTCTATCTCGCTATACCAGCCAGTAGTTCCGACTACCATGGCTTTGCGCGCCCGGATGCAAGCTGCGATATTTGCTAAAACCGCGTCCGGCTCCGTGAAATCGATGGCCACATCCACATCGCGGAGATTTTCGGATGTGAGCCACGCGGCGTTCAAGTTTACGTCGGCATCGATGCTTTGCACCTGGTGCCCGCGCTCGCGCGCCACTTCGGCCACCAGCGATCCGGTTTTGCCCGGTCCCAGAACAATCAGGTTTAGCGAGCGCTTGCTCAATCGAACACCTCGGGATCTACCTCTGCGAAAAACTTGGCATGCAGCCTGCGCACGGCTTCGGGCACATCGGCTTCATCAATGACGAAAGTGAGGTTGATCTCCGACGCGCCCTGCGAAATCATGCGCACATTGATATCGCGAATGGCCTCGAAAATTCGCGCGGCCACACCCGGGGTGTCGCGCAGATTCTCGCCAACCAGGCACACGATTGCTTTGCGTCCGGAATACTTCACGAATGCCAGCTTTTCCAGGTCGGCAGCGATTTGCGGAATCGCTTCGTTGGAGTCGACAGTCAGCGAGATGCTGACCTCCGACGTCGACACCACGTCGACGGCGCACTGATGGCGGGCGAAAATCTCAAAGACCTTGGCGAGGAAGCCATGCGCCATCAACATGCGTGCAGCCACAATCTCGACCACGGTGATGCGGGTCTTAGCGGCGATGGCTTTGAACAGAGAATGCGAACGGGGAGTGTGCGACAGAATGCGGGTGCCCTGATTCGATGGATTGCGCGAGTTCAGCACCAGCACTGGAATGTTTTTCTCGACCGCCGGCAATACGGTTGCGGGATGCAGTACCTTGGCGCCGAAGTAAGCCAGCTCGGCCGCCTCCTCGAAGCTGATGAGCTTGATGCGGCGGGCGTCGGGACAGATCCGCGGGTCAGTGGTCTTCATGCCGTCGACGTCGGTCCAGATCTCGATTCGTTCGGCATTCAGCCCGGCGCCGACTAGCGCCGCGGAAAAGTCGGAGCCACCGCGACCGATGGTAGTGGTCGTCCCTTCGCGCGTTGCGCCCACGAAGCCGCCCATGATCGGCACCCGTTGCTGCTCGAGCAGCGGCCTGACCTGGTCGTGCAGACGATCGTTAATCTCGTCTACCTGGGGCACGGCGCGGCTGTGCTGCGCATCGGTAATGATCACCTGCCGGGCATCCACCAGGTTTGCGGGAAGCTCGCGCGCCAGAAAGGCAGCGGTGATGATCATGCTCGACAGGCGTTCGCCGTAGGAAACGACATAGTCGGAGGTGCGGGGCGTGAGTTCGCCCACCGCCGAGATGCCGCGCAGAAGTTCGTCCAGCGCATCGAATTCGGAGCCGAGTTCGGTATGCAGTTCAGTGTGCAGGCCGGTGCCCAGCAGTTCGCCGGCGGTAAGGTAGTGGCGCTCGCGCAGGCTGCGGCAGATGTCGAGAGCCTGTTCGCGGTCGCCTTTTCCGGCAGCAGCGGCCATGGCCAGCAACTGGTCGGTCACCTTGGCCATGGCGCTGACCACGACGAAAGGCCGCTCGGGCAGGCGCGATTTCACGATGCTGGCAACGCGATCGATGGCAGCGGCGTTTTCCACCGACGTGCCCCCGAACTTCATGACGATCACGGCAACAGGCCCTGAACTTTCAGCAGTTCGGCGTTGAGCAATGCCGCGCCCGCCGCGCCGCGAATGGTGTTGTGCGACAGCACGGTGAACTTGTAATCCAGCACGCCGCAAGGCCGCAGCCGGCCGACGCTCACCGTCATCCCTTTACCGCGATCCAGATCAAAACGCGGCTGCGGACGGTCAGGGGCATGGTCATAAACAATCGGCTGCGCCGGAGCCAGCGGCAATTGCAGGTGTTGCGGCGTCGACTGAAACTCGGTCAGCGCGGCAATGATCTCCTCGCGCGTGACTTTCTGCTTCAGCTTTACCGACACCGACTCGGTGTGCCCGTCTTCTACCGCGACCCGGTTGCAATGCGCGGTCATACTGAAGCCGGCATCCTGCACGTGATCGCCGTCCAATTGTCCCAGCAGCTTACGCGTCTCCTCTTCCATCTTCTCTTCTTCTTTGGCGATGTAAGGGATCACGTTGCCCAGAATATCGAGCGAAGCCACGCCGGGATATCCGGCGCCGCTGACCGCCTGCATGGTAGTAACGAACAGCGACTCAATGCCGAACTTCCGATGCAAGGGAGCGAGCGCCACCACCAGGCCGATCGCCGAGCAGTTGGGATTGGTGACGATGTAGCCGCCCGAATCTTTTCGCCAGCACTGCTGCTCGATCAAGACGAGATGATCGGCATTGACCTCGGGAATCACCAGCGGGACATTCGGCTGCATGCGAAACGCGCTGGAATTGCTCACCACGGCGCACCCGGCGGTAGCAAACAGCGGTTCCAACTCGCGAGCGATGCCGGCATCGAGGGCGGCGAAAATGACCCGCGGCGCGCCGTCGGGCGCAGCATTCGACACCGTCATCTTGCGCACGCGGTCGGGGATGGGCGTCTTGAGGCGCCAGCGCACGGCATCGCCGTATTTCTGACCGGCAGAGCGATCGGAGGCGGCCAGCCACTCCACCTCGAACCAGGGATGGCCTTCGAGCATTTGGATGAAGCGCTGACCGACCACTCCGGTAGCGCCAAGAATTCCGATAGGGATTTTCGGCTGTGACATTTTGGTATGAAAAATCAAGTTATATCACGTCTGAGCTGAGCCACGGACGGCGCGGACCCAGGAGAATCGAGGCGCCTTCCCGCACAACCAAATCATCGGCGCGAGGAACGAGCCAGCTTCAGGATCGCGGCAATCTCTCGCGCTACTTGTTCGGCGCTCTTGCTCTCGGTGTTCACCGTCAGTTTCGCCTTGCGGTACGATGGCAGGCGCTCAGCATAGAGAGCGAAGAACGCTTCCGGGTTCCGGGCCAGCGGCCGGGGATTCTCCGCACAGCGTGCGCCGGCAGTCAAGCAGCGCTGCAACAGGTGCTTGACATCGCTCTCCAGAAACACCACGTGGGCTCGATAGGTCCGTAACAGCTCGGCATTTTGCGCTTGCACGAAGGTCCCGCCTCCCAGAGCAATCACGGTCGGGACTGATGCGCTTTCCAGCAACGTGCGCAGCGCCTCGGTCTCCAGTTCGCGAAAATGAGGCTCGCCGTGTCGCTCAAAGATTTCGCGGACGCGCAGCTGGTGGCGGCATTCGATCTCGTAATCCAGATCGAAGGAGCTCCAGTGCAGCAGGCTCCCAGAGTGCGACCCACCGTGCTCTTGCCAGCCGCCATGAAGCCGGTGAGGGCGACGAGCGGAGGCAACGACGTTCGTCTGGCGGGTTTAGCCTGCGCACACATAGAGGTCGAGCGGGCTACCGGCGACTACGAAGCCGGTAGCGGGAAGTTCGCGGTGGAATGGAAACGGGCTGCGAGAAAAATTCTAACATCGCGACGCGATCGGAAGACTGGTTCAGCAGGTACGATTCCCGGCATCCACGAACCTCAATCGCCCTACCAGCCTTCTACGCCTGATGTGGTAGTGACCATGCGACCCCCGGGGGATGATCGCCAAGCCGCTATCGACTAATCTCCGGTTCATGCAACTCATCCAGATTGGCGAAACCAAGCAGAAAACGGTCCTGGAGCTGGTGCAGGAAATGGCTGCACGTCAGCTCGCGGAAATCGAACAGCTGAAAACTGCCGTGCACAGCCGCTCCAGAAGCCGGCATTCCGGCCGCGTCCGGCTGGGCTGCAACTCTTCCAAGGGCTAAAGCCAGCTCCCCAGCAAGCTCCTGATCGGCCGGGACCTGAGGCTTGCAAGTCAATCACCCTAGAGCCTTTGCTCCCACTTGGGTGGGATACCTAGGTAAAAAAACTGGCCACAGCTCAGGGATTGATGGGGGACACCTCGGCCGCGCTAGACCCTATACTCGCCGCGTCTCTCTCCACGTCTGTGCGGGCCCATTACAACCTGCCTGGTGACGACCCCCCAGGCAATCGGGAGTTCCTTGATGTCTACCCTGCGAGTAACGCTCTTTGTGTGTCTGCTGTCCAGCCTGCCAGTTTTCGCCCAAGCTACGCACGTTTTTGAACATCAGTCGATTGTTCCCAACACTACCTTAACCGCCGAAACCACCAACAACACCTCCGCTGCCAACTCCTTTCCGGGATGTGAAATTACTACTGTCACCAACGGTCAGTGCGTGGACAATGGCGACCTGAAAGCCAGCAACATAAGCAAGGTTGATGTTCATAATCTGCTATCGCCGTCGCAACAAGGGGCCAAGATCTATACCACCTACATTCCTTATTGGGTACACGGCACGCATCCCAACATCGGATACAGCTCGCAGGATCCCAATCAGGTCACGCGCGAGATCACCGACTTGACCAGCCGCGGGTTCGACGGCGTCATCGTCGACTGGTATGGGCCGGGAAGCTATGAGGAAGGCGCGACTGAGGTCCTGAAGACGCAGATGGAGCAGCAGTCGACGCTGAGTTTTGCCTTGATGATCGATCAAGGCGCGATCGAGTGGTTTTCCTGCTATCCCAGTTGTTCAGCAACCCAGGCGGTGCTGAATCTCATCGCCTTCGCGCGCCAGAAGGGCTACTTCAGCTCGCAGGCAGCGATCCGCAATAGCAATGGGAAGACGATCGTGACCCAGTTCGGCATGGAAAACTACAACATCAACTGGACGACGATCGAAAACAACAATACCGATCTGGAGTGGATCTTCGAGAATGCTGGCGCCTTCAGCAACGGCTACACCATCGGCGCTTACGGATGGCTATCGCCCAAAGATCCCCTGCAGCCAGGCTACGAAGGGCTGGACTACACGCAATACTTCTTGCAGATCGCCAACCAGCACCCATCCAAGAAGAACTGGGCTTCCACCTGGAAGGGTTTCAACGATATCGTGGCCAACTGGGCGCCTCCGGGCGGACGTCACATCCAGCAATTGTGTGGCAAGACCTGGCTGGACTCCTGGGCGGCGGTGCGCGCCTATACCGGCAGGCTGGATGCCGTGCAGGTCGTGACCTGGCACGATTATGAAGAAGGCACCGAGATCCAAAGCGGCATCGACAACTGTCTGACCATCACGGCCAGCGTCAGCGGACAAACCTTGAACTGGAGTGTGCCCAGCGAGTCGACGCTGGATCACTACACGGCTTATATCTCCACTGATGGGCAAAACCTGATGTCGCTGGGTGATTACGCCGTCGGCACTCACTCGCTCAACCTGGCTCTTTTCGGCTTCGCCCCCGGAACCTACAAAGTGTTCGTCAAAGCGGTCGGGCAGCCCAGCATCCTGAATAATATGTCGGCGGGCGTGACTTATACGGTGACGTCAGGAACTCCGCGGGTGCAGATCACCTCACCCTACAATGGCCAGCATGCCGGTCCGGCGACCAACCTCATCGCGCAAGCCATGAGTCCTAACGGCGCCATCATCGAATATCAGGTCTACCTGGACGGAAATCTGGTCAAGACGGTGGCCGGCGGACCCTCGTTCCAGGCCTGGATTTCCACCAGCATCGGAATTCACACTATCGTGGTGAAAGCTGAGGACTGTGATCACCAGTGGAGCAACGCTTCAGTCTGGGTTGATCGCACGTATTAGAGACTGTCTCATGAGTCGCCGCGCACAGGTTTTGTATTGGGGCACGTCTTTAGTGCCTGCGTGAGAATTAAATTTTGGATTTGCGCGTGGAATATATCAACCGAAAACCCCGTCCGTAAGGACGACTCAGTTCAGCCCAGTCTCTTCTAGCCCCTGAAGGCCTGTTTTTGCAGGGGCTGAAGCCCGAAACTCGGTTGGCCGTCGTTCGGCACGACTAAAGGTCGTGCCCTGATACAAACCGAGATCATACATAAGATAGCTTGTAGTCGATCGCACTTCCCTAAGTGATGTGCAAGGGGCCGGAGAACTCTTCGGCCCTTTCGCATACAGCGCGACCGGCGCAGCCGTACAGGAAATGCTGTACCATCCAAGCGAGGTGTAATGCATGTCCTATCGCAATGGAGACAAGTCCCGGGAGCACCGGCTTCGCAAGGCCAAGCAGAAGAAGCGCGAGAACGTTCGCGAACTGGTGAGCAAGCCGCAGGCAGCGGCCAAGAAGCAAGGGTAACGCGGACGCAGATTTTCGGGGCTACGAATTGGCAGTGGCGCTCAGGTTCGCAACCTGGGCAATCTTCTTGCTGTGCAGTAATTCCACGATCGCCTGATACAGCCGGGTGCGCACTTCGTGACGGCTGTGGGCGTGAACAATGTAGCGCACCACCAGATTCACTCCCAGATTGGTGGGCCGCACCTCGATGGCCGGCACGGCAGAGAAGGTCTGCACCGCGGAGTTGTGGGTGACGCGCTGCCATTCCTGTTCGGCCGCCGCGATGTCGGCTTGAGTCTGCTCGGTCACCAGCTTCAGAACCGAGTTGGTAAGCTCGTAAGGATCTTCGCCGGCGGGAATCAGAATATCCAACTCATCCCACAACCACTGTCCAGCGGTGGTGAAGTTGAAGTAATGCCCTTCCACCGCGAAGCTGTTCACGAACGAAACGCGGCGCCCCGTGGGATGGCCGGCGTCATTCCAGTTTCCGGTTTCCAGCAGGATGGTGCGGAGCAGCCCAATCTCCATCACCTCGCCCCCGATGCCTCCAATTTCCACCCAGTCGCCCACGCGAATTCCGTTGCGGCCCATCAGCACAAACCAGCCAAAGAAGGCGACAATAAAATCTTTCAGCGCGACCGTCAGGCCCGCGCCTGCCAACGCCAGCACCGTGGAGAGTTGGCTGGGCGGTCCGAACGCGACCAGCAGCACGACCAGTACGCCGAGCATCTGCGAGACAAACCGCAGCGCCAGCCGAGTCGTTCCCAGCCGCCGGCGGTCGGGACCTAGTTTGACGTAGAAGCGCTCGATCGCTCCTTCGACTAAGGCGAGCCCCAGCAGCGCCAGCAGAATCAATAACAGCGATTGCACAATCGCGTGCAAAGTTTGCCTGAGTTGACCATCCAGAATGCCGGACCAGTCGCCGTAGATACCGGCCAGCTGCTTTTCCAGATCGATGCGCTTGTCGTACGACGACATCGTCTTGGTCTTTTGCGAAAGCTTATTGATCTTGGCGAGCTTGGCTGCGTGCTGGCTTTCCGTGCTGGCGGGCGCCGCGGGCGTAACGGAGGTAGAGCCGGCCTGCCCATCGGAATCGACCTTCTTTAAGCTGTCGCTCAGGCCTTGCTCCAGCGCTTCGTGTTTCTGGGTCAGCGACTTGACCGCCTCCTTGGCTTGTTGCTGCGCGTCGATCAGCCGTTTCCGATTTTCGTGCAAGCGCTGCCAGGTGCGGAACTGCGAGAGCAGATTTCCTTCAGGCTCGAAGGTCGCCGGCTTGGCGGCAGGAGTCGAAGCAGCGTTACTACCGTGCTGCAGGCCTTCATGCTGTTCCAGTTCGCGCTGGATCAAGGCCTCGGGATCGCCGCCGGCCCGCACCAGGTCCTGCTTGGCATCCTCGACGCCGTCTTGCAACAGCTCAACCTGCGCCTGCGCGATTTCCAGCTGCTGCTGAATGACCGTGGCATCGTTCTTGCCGGGGTTGGCCGCCAGTTTGGTCAGCCGAGCGACCTCTCGCTGTTCCGCCTCCAGCCTGCCTTCGAGATACAGAATCCGGCTGTTGATCTCCGCCGTCTGCTGGTTCTGTGCGGGCGGCGTTTCTTTGGCCTTTTGCAGAGCCGAGGCGAACGCCATGTCCACATCGCGGTCAGCGAGGTGAACCGCCTCCAGCGCCAGTTCCTGCTCAGGCGCAGTGCTGGCGATGGTTTGCAAGCTGGTTGCCGTGCGGAACGGCGTCTGATCGACTACCGGAGCCGGCGCCGACGCAACCTTGGCTTCGCGAGCGAAAATCCTGGGAGCTTCGGCCTTCCGCGTGAACAGAAAGGCGGCGAGCGCCACCAGAGTCAAGATGGTCAGCGCGATGAGCAGGAGCTTGCGTTTGCTTGCATGCATGGGAACGGACCGCAGCCAGTTCCGTAACTATATTCCAGAGGGCTGGCAGGGGGAAGCTGATTGCCGGGAATCTGCGGGGTGAATTATAGGCTGGCGGAGCGGTGCTTGGTCAGGTGTACTTCGGAGCCTCCGCGCTGGAAACTAACCTCGTCCATCAAGCTGCGCATCATGCAGATTCCCCGGCCGTGCTCGCTAAGGTTCACTCCATCAGGAGCGCAGTTGGTCAGCCTTTGGTGATCGAATCCCGCTCCCGGATCGCGGATGACGATGCTAATCGTAGCCGGATCGATTTCCACCCAAGCGCGAACTATGGCACTGGGATCGCCCTGACAGCCATGCAGCACAGCGTTGGCCAGCGCCTCCTGCAGGGCGAGGAAAATGTCGATTTCTTCCTGTTCGCCGGAGCAGTGTTCGCGGATGAAATCCATCATGTGGTCCCGGGCGGCTGCCATGGAAGCCGAATCGCCGGTGAAGACGAACTCTTGCGAGATCGTGTTCAGGTCCAGGGACTGACCTCCGTCGGGCAATAGGATGGCCTCCATATTATGCGGTCATGGCTTGCTGCTGTTCGTCGTCGTCGCTAGCTTGGCCTGCCGCAGCGGCTTCGGCGGCGGAATAGGAAATTGTTAGAGCCGCTTGCAGACGACTCAGGATCAGGAGCCGGCGCACCGGGAGCGAAGGATTCGCAATGGTCAACTGTCCGTTTCGTTCGCGAGTCCAGCAATGCAATTCGGCCAGCAGCCCCAGTCCGGCTGCATCAATCGCGTGAACCGCACGCAGATCCAGGATCAAACATCGTTCCGGGCGCGCGGTCGCAAGGCAGCGCAGGGTTTCAGCTTCCACGCCCAGCACGATTCGACCGGTGCAGAGAAGCTTCACGGCCTCCGGCGCGCTTTGGACATCAACTCTCAACATATACCGTCCTACAAGGATTCCTCGCCTCATCCGTGCATCGAGGCTGCTTCGTGGGCTTGCTTATGATTAGTTTGATGTTTTCAGTATGCCCAAGGCTGATTGCAGGACGATGAAAATGGAGAGAAATACTGCGAAGCTTTGCTACTGTTCGCTCTCCGGTTGAAGCTTGGCGTATTCGGCTTTAGCTTGCTTCAACAGGGGAACGTCGGGATCGGCGTTTTTCCAGAGAGCGAGGAAATCCTGATAAGTGGCGCGAGCCTTCAGCTGGTTGCCCTGCTGCGCGTAGGCACGGGCCAAGCCCAGACGGGCCATCGCTCCCCAGGGAAAGTTGACCACCATCCCCCGGTGATCGATGAACTTCTGGAATTCCGCTGCCGCCGCGCTGCCGTCGTGCAACATCAGATAGGCTTCTCCGCGCACATAAACCGGGCACAGGAAGACCGCGGCACTGGCCGCGGGTTGGCCAAGTTCGATCGGAGTCGAGGTTTGCAATAACTCCAGGGCGCGGTTGGGGTCATTCTTCTGCAAGGCGATCGCCGCTCCAACGGTAGGCAGCCAATATCTCTGGACCATGGTGTCCAGCGGAAATTCCTGGTCGAGTTCGGTAGCCAGCTTCTCCGCCCCGGCAGTGTCTCCGGCCCGAGCCAGCGCCAGCGCTGCCATAACCCGCACGTCGCGGTTGGGCGCCAGCTTTAGCGCCGCCTCTGCGTCCGCCTGCGCCTGCTCCCGGTTTCCAGATTCGACTTCGCGCAACGCCGCTAATGCTTGATACGTGGCAGCCGTTTCTTTGGCGTCGTTCGACTTGGCTGAATCCATCGCTCGCCGAGTCAGTTCATGCGCATCACGCAATTTTCCATACCAGCCTTGGGTATCCGCGTTCGAGGCCAACAGTGCACCCTCCATGCCCGGCTTGCCGATCGACGCCGCGACCATCTGCGCCATCTGGACATTGTCGCCTTCCAGGAAAGCCAACCAGTAGCGGCCCTGCAGCAAGGCCTCGCCCTGCAACTTGCGCTGCTCTGCCTCTTGGTAGACTGCCTTCGCTTCCTCAAACCGGTTCAGGCTGGCATAGGTTAGGCCGAGGTTGAGATAGACCGGCCCGTTATTCGGCTCCAAGCGCACCGCTTCCTGTACTTCCACCAAGGCTTTGTCGAGGTTCCCCATGGTTCCGTAAATGAACGCGAGATTCATGTGAGGCACATAATCCCGGGGGTAGACCTGCTGCCACTGCTCATAAATCTGCGCCGCTTTCTCCAACTCTCCGGTGCCCACCAGGAAGTAGTTTGTCTCGATGTAGAAACGCTCGCGTTCGGTCACCTTCTGCCGCAGGTCATAAGCTTTGCGCACGTTCTCTGCTGCCCGCTGCGGCTCGCTGAGGTCGTAGTAGGTCAAGGCCATGCCGGCGTAGGGCATAGCGAAATTCGGGTCCAGTTCCACTGCCCGCTGATAGAAAGGAAGAGCGGCGGTATTGCCTTTCAGAAACTGCGTCTTCCGTCCCAAGGTGTAGGCTTTCAGAGCCTCCAGCGACGGAGTAGTTGCTTCCTCCACCGGCGTGGCGTACTTCTGCAGCGAGTTGAGCGATTCGCCCAGCTTACGCCGCAAAGTAACCACTGCCGCGTCCAGAGCTTTGAGCACCGCTTCCTTGCCTGGCGCCTGCTCCTGCGCCTCGGCCAGCACGTCTCCCGTCTCACAGTTCACGGCAGTCAGACCAATCACGTATTGGCTGCCCAACAATGCAATCGAGCCCGCGATCATCGCCTTGCTGCCTAAACGCTGGCACACCTCGCGAGTAATTTCCGGGGTTAGCCGATCACCCGGCTGGCGTCCCATCAGCTGCAAGGTGTGGTTCACCCGGGGCTCTGCCACCACGTCAAGAAAAGGCGATTGCTCAAGCTGTACCGACAGACCCTGCTTTAAGGTGTCATCGAAAACGCTGTCCCCGGTGGTGTTGGTGAAATCAGAGAGGACGACGCTATCTTTTTCGGTGAGCGCGTTGGCTCGTTGCGAGTGCCAGTAAATGATGCCCCCCACCAACGCGACAAGCACGACCGTCACGAAGGCGATGCGAAGCCAATTCCGGTATCCCGCTTTCGGCAGCCCTTGAGGAATAGGGGCTGCCGCCGGCGCGGCTGATACGACTGCAGCGGGCGTTGGTGTCAGCGCGGGGGCGGCGGCCGCCGTCGCAGCCGGAACTGCGATGTCGTTAGTCCCCACATAAGCGGCTGGCGGAACCGTCTCCTCGGTGGCACCTTCCCGCGCAACCCGCGCGCGTCCCAAAATCGCCGGCAGCATTCTGCTAATCCCCGACTGCGACTCGACTACTTTGGGCTGCGCCTCGACCGTCTTCGACGTGACCGGCGCCAGAAAACGGTAGCCCCGCCGGGGAAGTGTCTCGATATAAATGGGGTTGTCGGTGTTGTCTCCAAGCGCAGTGCGGATCTGCTTGATGCACTGGTTCATCCCGTGCTCGAAGTCGACATAGGTTTCGCCGCCCCAGACTTGCTGCCGGATTTCTTCCCGAGTGACGATCTGCCCAGCCTGGCCGGCGAGCAGTGCCAGAATTCGAAAGGGTTGCGGCGACAGCTTGAGTGGAAGTCCGTTCTTACGCAGTTCTTCAGTTGCGAGGTTTAGCTCGAAGCTGCCAAATCGAAGAAGTTTCTGCGTGGCGGCCAATAAGTGGCACCTATCAAAAGGAAGTGGGCGCGATTATATAACGCCCGCCCTCCCATCGAGCATTGTTTTCTCTACTGACATCCTGCGCTAACCGTCGACTTCTCAGTCGCTTAGTCACTGACCTGGAACTTATCTCCAAATCATCTGGCAAGTATTGATCGCCTGACCGGGGCGGCGCATTGTGCCCTCACGAAAGCGGAAAAACGGAGCACAACCAGCCGACCGCCTTCGTCAAGGGGAGATCCCGAGGGCGTGGCAAACAAGCCCGCCCCCGGGAAGCAATTCCGGCCAAGCGACCTAGATCGGCAGTAGCAGCCAAAGAAGGAGGACAGCATGAAGTCGCAAAAGGTCTACACCAAAGCAACCACGTTGGGACCATTCCTGACCCTGATCGTTTTGGCCTCGTCGCAACGAGGCAAGGCCACCAGCGATGCTATACGCCTTCTCAATGACAACGCTCCGGCTGGCGCTGACGCCCCACGGAAGCCGGGCGAGGGAAGCTTTGGCCCCGACCAATCGGTCTCCCCATGCCCGCCGCCTTCGGGACCGTTCTTGACGCTGATCTTGAATTCGGGGCGGAGCCAGCCGCACGCAGGCGGGAAGTGACAAAGCCCGCTCGCGCCAGGGAGCAGGTTCCTCTCGTGCTCCCGGCCCCGAGGAAAAGTTTTGGGGGCTCGGATGTCAACCGGGAAATGTTAGCTGCGCATCCAATCGTTTCTCGCAAAACCATGCGACCTATCCAGTTCGGACGGTCGCCGCAACTTGAAAAGAGGCTTTATGGATTCCCAATATAACCGACTGATCGACAGCTTCGCGATTCGAGTATCGCTCAACGCCATGGGCTTCGCTCTATGGCTGGTGATGGCGATAGGTCTGCTGGAACTCGCAGTGAAAGTTTAGCTATCTCTATCGACCATAGTCAGGAGCAACGAACGCGGAGAAGTTGCTCCTATCTGTACTCAACCTCGCCGCCACAACCTATGACCACAAGGAGGTCACCATGAAAACCCAGATCGCCAACCAGCACGAATAGCGGAGTCACTCTTCAACCAACCACCACCCTCCTCCAGCCAAACCGTGCAACTATGCGGGCTCGAATCTGTTTATTTGCCCTGGCTCTTGCCCTGGGCTGTTCCGTACTCTCGCAAACTGCTCATGCGGCCACCCCTTTCAATCCGGTGGCATCGGCGGCGCAGATCATGATCCAAACCCAAGGAGACGATGCTGCATTCCTGGCAAACAGCTTCGGCGTTGATCCTAACTCTCCGCTGAACTATGCCAGCTCTATCGACCCTTCGGGCAGCACTTTTGCTTTCTCCCTCGCTCCCGGCGCTACGTACTTAGGACAACCTATGACTTTAACTGCGACCGGAAGCTTGAATCCTTCGACTCAGACGTGGACTGTTTCCTCCTCCGGCTCGCTCTCGGGGGTTCCATGGACGATAACCAAGTCGATGTCCGTGTCGCCGGGCGGAAATGTGACTGAAATGTACCTTGCCTCTTCCAGCCAATTCGATTCTGGAGACATACAACACTTACTGCCTGACATCGACTACATCAACTGTAATGGAGTCTGGTATTACAACGGCGCCAGTTGGGTCCTGGGATACACCTCAACTCTTTCACCTTGCGCCGCCTATTACCACGGAAGGCTAGTAACCGAGTGGGACGCCGTCTTCGTCACCAACAACGGTTCCGGCGGCAGCAACTCTACTTGGACCTGGGAGAACAACAGCCCCGCGCTTCAATTCAGCGTGGCTAGCTCCGGTACATACTTTACGCTCGGCGGGGCCGGATCCTTCTCTACGCTTGTAGCCCCGGCCAGGGCCGGCTGCACCAGCTGCTCGCGGTGACAAGTCCAGAAAGCTACACTACCCTAAGTTGGGAGCAACTACGCGAAGAAGTTGCTCCCATCTGTCTCAACATCGCTGCCACACCTAGGTTATCCATGAAAACCCCGGGGCACAATCCTAAGTCTGGACCGTCGCAATGGTAGCCCGATATCATTTGCTACTCTTCTTGCACAGGCTGGCATCTGGTTCCAAGACATTGGATCTCCGCGGTAGGTCTGGCTGACAAACGGTACTAGACAAACCAACACCCAAGCGGAAGCGCTCCTTAACGGGAGCGCTTTTTTATTGAACATTCGGCCTCAGGCGAATCTCCCTGTCATCCCCTGTCGCATTTCAAGCCCGAGAACGATCCTATTTTAGAAAGAGGTTAACTCACAAGACTTCACTACCTAAGCCATGCTTCACAAGCATCTATTAGTATTGACGGATTGCCTCTGGGAAAGCTGATCGCCAACTCAATTGTACGGTCCGTATGTCTCCCACGACTTTCTCTTCCGGTTACTGACACATTGCGCTAGTCGTCCGCTTTTCAAGTACTTACCTACTGATCTCCAACTTACCTCCAAATCACCTGACAAGTATTGATCGTACGGGCGAATCGGCGCATTGTGCCCTCACGAAAGCGGAAACGGGCACAACCAGCCGGCCACTTTCGTAAAGGGGAGATCCCGAGGGCGGGGGCAACCATCCCGCTCCCGGGAACCGAACCCTACGCCAGAACTAGAAAGCAATCCCGCTGAAACCCAGGCGCCGGTCCTACAGATCTTCGCCGCAACCTATGACCATAAGGAGGTCACCATGAAATCGCAGAACAGCAAACAGCACACCAACGCAGTCGCAGTCCAACCCCAGACCACGTTGCCTAAGGAGGATCAGATGAAAAAGCAGAGTTCTACCCTGATGAAGTTGGCCCTTTTTGTCGCGGTAGCTATCACCATGGCGCTCCCTGCGACGGCGGCGACCTGTAATGCCAACTCGTGCTCGGGCCAGATCGCTCGCGTGTACGTGACCAGTAGCGGTAACCAGCCGGTCGTCTACATCAGCATGGTCGGCGGCAGCGCGGGACTCGATTGCTCCCTGACGTCTGGTGTGTATTTCACGCTTCCTTCGACCCAGTTAGGTTACATGGAGCAGTACAACCTGCTGCTGCAAGCCAAGACCACCAACACGCCCATCATCATCCGTGCCATCGACTACAGCGCCGGCTGTACGGTCAGTTACGTTGTCGCCGGAACTTAGGGCTCATGCTTAACCAAAGAGGTGAGGGCCTCAACGGCGCCACGTTCATCCTCGTAGCAGAGGAAGGAAGGTGGCGCCGCCGCTTTGTTCCCGCGAAGAGTGCTCCTGGCGTCCGACAATTCCTGGGTTACTGACTCGGCGGCGTACTCTTCGGGGCCGCAGTACCGCTTCCCGTGCTCTTGTGGGTGGTCCCAGCCTTTGCCGGATGACGCGGATCGGTGATCTTGATGCGAATAATCTTCGGCGGATCGTAAGGACGATCATTACGCGGATCCGTTGCCAGGCGAGCGATCTTCTTGATTACGTCGATATCCTGGCATTGGCCAAAGATGGTGTGATGGTTGTTCAGGTGCGGCGTGGGAACTTCAGTAATAAAGAACTGCGAACCATTCGTGTTGGGCCCGCTGTTGGCCATCGCCAGTCGGCCAGGCTGATCGAAGGTAAGGTCGGGGCTGAACTCGTCCTTGAAGCTATAGCCCGGATCGCCCGATCCATTGCCCGCCGGATCGCCGCCCTGGATCATGAAGTTGGGGATCACGCGATGGAAGATAGTTCCGTTGTAGAGTGGGACGCCTTTCATCATCTTGCCGGTCTTGGGATCCTTCCACTCCTTGGTACCCGTCGCCAGACCGATGAAATTGGCCACGGTCAGCGGCGCTTTATCGGGAAACAGCGTGCAGGTAATGTTGCCTTCCGTAGTTTCGATAATGGCCGTAGGCTCCTGCACCGCCTGAGCATTCTTCTCGGTGGTGGCATGCTGCTGCGAGGTGGTGCTGCCGGTTGTCTGGGCCATGGCGAAGCCGGTTAAGCTGAGACAAAGAAGTGCGGTCCATAGATTGCGCATGAGAACCTCCAAGGGCAGTGGATAGTGATTAGTGGATAGTTTGTGTAATTGGTTGCCGTTCACTATCCACTAACCACTATCCACTATCTACTACTTGCCTTCCGCCTGCATCTGCTGCGAGACTTTCTCCACATCGCCGAAGACCCGCAGCAGATTGCCGCCTAGAATCTTATCAAGATCTGCGGCCTTGTAGCCCCGCGCGTATAGCGCCTCGGTAATTTTCGGCAGATCGGCCACCGAGTCGAGCCCTTGCGGCGAGCAGTCGATGCCGTCAAAATCCGAGCCCAGCCCAACGTGATCCACCCCGGCAACTTTCACCATGTGATCGATATGGTCGATGAGATCGCTCAGCGGTGGCCGCGGCAGCTTGGGCGCCAGTCGCGCTTTGGCCTCCTCCAGTTGCTGCTTCACCTCCGGCGTCATCGGCTTGATGAACAGCGCCTGCACCGCCCCGTAGTCCGGATCGTGCTGCTCGGCCAGTTGATGAGCCGTTTCGCGATACTTCTCCGAGACGAAGGCGCAATAGAAGTTGACCTGCGCCACGCCATTCTTGGCCGCCAGCGCCTTTAGCATGTCGTCAGTCATATTGCGCGGGGCGTTGGTCAGGGCGCGCGACGACGAGTGCGAGGCGATCACCGGCGCTTTGCTCAGAGCCAGCGCCTGGTAGAACGTGCTGTCGGCCACGTGCGAGATGTCGACCATCATGCCCAGGCGGTTCATCTCGGCCACCACGTCGCGTCCAAACGGCGTCAAGCCGCCGTGATGCTGGATGCTCTTGTCGTCCATGTCGCCGCTGGAGTCGCCAATGTCGTTGGTGTTGGACCAGGTGAGCGTCATGTAGCGCACACCCAGTCGGTAATAGTCGCGCAGGATGCGGATGTCGCCTTCGATGGCGTGCCCGCCTTCCACGCCGAGCAGCGCGGCGAACTTATGGTCGCGATGCGCGGTCAGGATGTCCTGGGTGCTGAAGGCCATCATCATCTTGTCGGGATGGCGGCGTGCCTGCTCGTAGACCGAGTCGATCATGTCGAGAGCGCGCTTGGCTTCATGGCCTTTATTGGCCTTGGGTTCGACCCAGATGGAAAAGAATTCGGCGCCCAGATTGCCGGCCTTGATCTCGTTGAAATCCATGTAGCCGGTGCCGGCGGGTTGGGAAAGATCGAAATTCTCGTCGACGAAACGTCCGGGGGTATCGGCGTGGGTATCGATGATGATGGCCGAGTCGTGGATGGCGCGCCAGCTTTGGTTTGCGGAAGCTTTGGATTTCGGCGGTGGCGACTTCGCCGGAGGGCCCGCCTGGGCCATCAGAAGAGCGGGAAAGAGCAAGGCAGAAGCAAGCGCCCGGGAAAGCATTAGCATGAATTGAGTGTCGACTCCGAGAAGAATATTGGTGCGCTTGGATTGTAAACCAGCTTAAAGATGATCATCGCGGGATGGAGGGACCGCAGATCCCTCGGCTGCGCTCGGGACGACAGATTCGTGGATCGTGGATCGTGAAAAGCGAAAACGCAGATCCCTCGGCCGCGCTCGTCGCGATACAATGCCCGAACGTTTCTACAGGAGAATGAGGATGGGGCGTCCAGTTGTGCATTTTGAGATCGGTTGCCGCGATAAGGCGCGCACCGCGGAGTTCTTCAGCAAGCTGTTCGACTGGAGCACGCAGGAGTCGGGCCCGGCAACCATGATTGACACTGCCGCGGCCATGGGCATCGATGGACATATCACCTCGCTGGGGCACGAGCCGCACAATTACGTGACGGTCTACATTGAGGTGGATGATGTGCAGGCCTACCTCGATAAAGCGGTTGCCCTGGGCGGCAAGGCTCTGCTGCCGGTGATCACCATTCCACAAGGTCAATTTTCCTGGTTCGCCGATCCCGATGGCAACACGATTGGCCTGTGGAAGACGACAAAATAATAGCTGATGAGATAAAAAGATGGTCGAGAGTTTGGAACCCTATTCCATCGCGCAATGGAACACTTTGCTGGCAGTACAGGCAAGCGCGGCGGCGACGCTGACCGGACTGGTGTTTGTCGCCGTGTCCATCAACCTGAATAGGATTATGGCATTCCCTGGCCTGCCGGGACGCGCCGGGGAATCGATTCTGGAATTTCTGAATGTGTTCTTTGTGTCTATCGTGGCGCTGGTGCCGCAACAGCCGGCGAAGCTGCTGGCCATCGAAATTCTGCTGATTGGTTTGACCTCGTGGATAGCGCAAATGGTGGTGCAGCGCCGTTACCTGCGAGTGCGGACGGGCCATCCCTGGTCGTGGTTTATCTATCGGGCGGTGCTGACCCAGTTGGCTACGCTTCCATTCTGCGTGGCTGCCATACTGCTGCTGCTCGGCATTTCCGGGGGAATTTATTGGTTGGTACCGGGATTCATCTTTTCCTTCGTAGCCGGTATCGTCGGAGCCTGGGTGCTGCTGGTGGAGGTCGTGCGATAGGCGTCAGGGGCGCGAGCTTTACAGGTTGCTGAAAGCTTAGGGAGTGGATGGTGGAGCGGGGTTCATCCCGGGCAACAATGGCAAAGGGTTCTTGAAACATACTAAAGTCAAATTTTTACCAGACGGACCACCGGTTGGCACGTCAGTATCGTCATATAAATCCGAACGGCAAGACGGTTCGGCAGCACGAATTTCAATCGCAAGGAGCACAGCCATGGCAGTCAAAGCAATTCCCGAGGGATACCACACGGTTACGCCCTACATTACAGTCGACAACGCGGGCGCGGTGATCGACTTCCTGAAGAAGGCGTTCGACGCGCAGGAAAGCTTCGCCATGCGCGATGACAAGGGCAATGTCCAACATGCGGAAGTGAAGGTCGGCAACTCGATCGTAATGCTCGGCAGCAGTCATGACCAATGGAAGGCGCGGCCAGCCAACTTCTATGTGTATGTCGAAGACTGCGACGCTGTTTACAAGCAGGCGCTGGCCGCCGGCGGCACGTCGCTCAGCGAGCCGCAAACCCAGTTCTACGGCGACCGGCACGGTGGAGTCACCGACTCGCAGGGCAACAACTGGTGGATCGCCACCCATGTCGAGGACGTTTCGCCGGCCGACCTGGAGCGCCGGGCTAAAGAGCACCAGGAAAAAATGGCCGCCGCCGCCGCTGCTAGCGCGGACCAGGCGAAGTAAGACCGGGATCTGGAACCGTGCAAGGGATCTGCCGTCTGGTTGGGGACGGCGGATTCCGCGCTCGACTGCGGCTTGAGCCCCGGGATATAATTTCGGATTGCCCGCACTGTTTCCGAGCGGACGTCTTGTCGTGTCCAACCGACAGCGTGCGGCATCAGTCGATACTCATCCGAAATTATTCAACATCCGAGGTTCCCGCATGTCAGGCCATTCCAAATGGGCAACAATCAAGCACAAGAAGGGCGCGCTGGACGCCAAGCGCGGCAAGATTTTCACGCGCCTAATTAAGGAAATCACCATCGCGGCCAAGAGCGGTGGTGACCCGGAAAAGAATCCCCGGCTGCGGGGCGCGGTGGCGGCGGCCAAGGCCGAGAACATGCCGGCCGACAACATCAAGCGCGCCATCCAGCGCGGTACCGGCGAGTTGCCCGGCGTCTCGTATGAGGAGATCACGTTTGAAGGCTACGGGCCGGGCGGCGTGGCCATCCTGGTCGAAGTGTCGACTGACAATCGCAATCGCACGGTCAGCGAGATGCGGCACGCCTTCTCCAAGAACGGCGGGAACATGGGAGAGGCGGGCTCGGTGGCCTGGATGTTCCAGAAGAAGGGCGACATCGTCATCGCCAAGTCGGCAGCCAAGGAAGATGACCTGATGAACCTGGTGCTGGAGGCCGGCGCCGACGATCTGAAGGACGATGGCGAGAGCTGGGAAATTCTCTGCGACCCCTCCGTGTATGAGCAGGTGCTGGAGGCGGTGAAGAAGGCCGGCATCACTCCCGAGGTGGCGGAGGTCGGCATGGTCCCGCAGAACTACACCAAGCTGGAAGGCCACCAGGCGAGCACCATGATCCGGTTGCTGGAAGCCCTGGAAGATCAGGATGATGTGGAGCATGTGTATTCGAACTTCGACATCGACCAGAAGCAACTGGAAGAGGTGGCGGGATAGGAAGCAACTAGAAGCCATCTCATAAATCGTTTTGGGGTTGTGTCAGGGCCCGACTTTAGTCGGGCCGAACGATACGCTATTAAGCTCCGGGCTTCAGCCCCTGCAAGACCTACTCTCAGGGGCTGAAGCCCAGGTTATATTTGACTCCTTATGGCACGGCTGAAGCCGTGCCCTGATACGAAACGATTTATGAGATAGGCTCTAGCAACTAGCTGAGACATGGATGGCCGCTCTTCGGGGCGGTCGTTTTGTTTTGCCGGTTGGTTTTATGAATTGTCATTACGAGCGCCAGATTTTGGCGCGAGGAATCTGCTTTGGCGGCGGTGAAAACCAGATCCCGCGCTGCGCTCGTGATGACAATTGCACTGGGCATCACCGAATCGAGCATCCGGATTGACGCTGACCCTTCGATTGTGGCGGCCTCTGGGCATCTGCCGTGACTCCGCGAGGCCATTTACAATAGCTGGCAGCATGAACCTCTTCCGCAACTTGTCTTCCTGCATCGCCGCGGCTTCGCTGCTTGCACTTTTCGCTGTCACCGTCAGTTGCGATAAGTCGCAACCGACACCCTCAGCCGCATCGGCTGATGTCAAGCCTGCGGCAGCCACTAGCGCCATGCCGGCCGCGACGCCCTCCGCCGACTCTGCGCCGAGCGCTCCCAAGCCCAACCTCAACGGCGAGCACATCATGCAGTATGTGAAAGAGGTCGTCGCCTTCGGATCGCGTCCGCCGGGAAGTCCGGCGCACACCAAGCTGGAGCAATACATCCTAGGCAAGCTGAAAGGCGTTGATGTCGAGCAGGACAAGTTCACCGCGCAAACGCCGGTGGGCAAGTTTCCCATCAACAACATCATCGCGAAATTTCCCGGCAAGAAAGACGGCATCATCGTCGTGGCCGGGCATTATGACACGCTCTATTCCCAGCCCAAGTTTGTGGGCGCCAACGACGGCGGCTCTTCCACCGCCCTGCTGCTGGCCCTGGCCGACCAGTTTCGCGGCAAGCCGCTCGACGGCTACAGCATCTGGCTGGTGTGGACCGACGGCGAAGAGGCGTTCGTCAACTGGACCGACACCGACAGCGTCTACGGCTCGCGGCAGCTGGCCCAGAAATGGCAGCAGGACGGCACCGCGAAAAAGATCAAGGCGTTCCTTCTGGTCGATATGATCGGCGACGCCGACCTCGACATCCTCAAGGACACCAACTCAACTCCGTGGCTGAACGACATGGTCTACCAGGCAGCCACCAATCTCGGGTATCAGTCCCACTTCTTCCGCATGAGCGCTGCCATGGGAGACGACCACATTCCGTTTTCCAAGGTTGGCGTGCCGGTGGTCGACATCATCGACTTCGATTACGGCTACCACAACGTGTTCTGGCACACGCCCGAGGATACGATCGACAAGCTGAGCCCGCAGTCGCTGGCCATCACCGGCGACGTGGTGCTGGAAACGATCCAGCTGCTGAACGCGAAGTAGCTCGACTTATTTCACTCCCACATAGATGTCGACTTGCGCGTTGTTGGGATCGGAGGCGCGCTCGTCGTACACCTCGAAGTCGGCTTGATAAGCGCGCTGTCCATTTTGCGGCGATGCGAAGTACGCCCAGACTTGTTTCCAGGTCGCGACCGCAACTTTTGCCACCGGCCCGCGCTCGGAAGTGAAGACCGCATAGCGCCCGGCCGGGACGGTTTTCACCACCATGCCATTCGGAATCGCAGGGTTCGGAACCGGCTTTACCTTCGCCCCAAGAATAATCGTGTATTGACCATTGGCATCGCTGGCGTAGTCGGTGTAGACGGCGTAAATGGATGGATCGACGCGGCCGGGAATCTTGTCGAACAGGTCTTCACTTCGGAAGCGATGCCACATCTTGCCGATGATGGCGTCCGGGCCGGCTTCCTTGGCGTTGTTGGTGCTGGCCGCAATTCCTACCACCTCAAACGGCGACAGCTCGACCATCTTAGGTTGCGAGGTTGTCTGCGAGAACCCGGCGGACGCCATAGCGGCGATCGCCGAAAGCAAGATAACGGTACGAAGTCTTGCCCTGTTGCGGCTCATGGATGATGGCGATTGTAACCCGCGACATAACGGCAAGAGAAATTGAGCAACGCAGCATGCACCAGCCCGGAGCGCACGGTCGGAGGCAAACGCCTTGAAGGGGACGGCCTTCAGGGACTGTGTCGCAACCGGTAAATGATTTTTGCGGTGGAACAAATGACTCGAATAACCGATCAAAGTAGCCGCAAAGCGGCGAGATGAAGTTAGGCGGGGGCGTCAGCCCCCGCACAAGTGGAAAATTCTGCCGAGCCGCAGAGCGGCGACACCACTCGCGACACAGTCTCTTCAGGCCGTCCGCAACGCCTGACTGTAGATTGGGCTTTTAGCCCCGGCGGGACTTTCCTGTTTCGGCGAGCAAAACCTCTTTTTTGAGATTCCTCACTGGGGGGATTATCCTGCTCACATGAGATTGCGTGGATGTGGGACCGCCCTGGTCACTCCCTTTAAGCAGGATGGCAGCGTTGACGAAGCCGCGCTGCGCGAACTGGTGCGCTGGCAGGTGGAGTCGGGCATCGACTTTCTGGTGCCCTGCGGCACCACCGGCGAGACGCCGACCTTGTCGCACGACGAGTGGCTGCGCGTCGTCGACCTGACCATCGAGACCGCAGGCGGCCGCGTGCCCATCATGGCAGGCGCGACCTCCAACAACACTAGCGAGGCCGTGACGAAAACGAAAGAAATTTCGGCGCGCTCCGGCGTCGATTACATCCTGACCGCGACTCCGTACTACAACAAGCCCACGCAGGAAGGCGTTTACCAGCATTTCAAGGCGATTGCCGAAGCTTCGACCAAGCCGCTGATCCTCTACAACATTGCCGGCCGCACCGGCACCAATATCGAGACGTCCACTCTGCTTCGCCTGGCGGAAATTCCCAACATCGCCGGCGTGAAAGAGGCCAGCGGCAACATCTCCCAGATTGCGGAAGTCTGCGCCGCGGTGCCCGAGGACTTCCTGGTTTTCTCCGGCGACGATGCGATCACTCTGGCAGTCATCGGACTGGGCGGAGTGGGAATCATCTCTGTGGTGTCGAACGAAATCCCCGCCGAGATGACTCGCCTCACCGGCGCCGCGCTGGCCAACAAGTGGGACACGGCGCGCCAACTTTTCCGCAAGTATCTGCCCCTGATGCAAGCCAACTTCATCGAATCGAATCCCGGTCCGGCGAAGGCGGTGCTGGCGATGATGGGCCGCCTGAAAGAAAACTATCGCCTGCCGCTGGTCCCTATGAAGCTGGAAAACCGCGCCAAGCTGGAAAAAGTGGCAACCGACGTGGGCCTGCTGCAGGGCCGGTCGGTAGCTCACTGACGCAAAGACTTCTGCCTGACAAATGCTGGTTGTTGAGCGCTGGATTCCGTCAGCCTGCAACTCGCAGTGGAGCCCGCCGCAGGCAACGGTTATACTGCCCGCCATGCAGGAACTTCAGCGTGAAGTCGAGCGCCTCTACGCTCTGGGGCCGGACGCCGCGAAAGCCCCCGACGCGAACGATATTTTTGTGCAATTCCGCGATGCCTTGTCGGCGGGCACAATCCGCGCGGCTGAGAAGGCCGACGGCGTGTGGCGCACCAATGCCTGGGTGAAGCAAGGCATCCTGCTTGGCTTCCGCATCGGCAAGCTGGCGGAGAGCGGCGACCCGCGCGTGCTTTCCTTCGTCGACAAAGATACCTATCCCACGCGCCACTTCGCCGCCAGCGAGCAGGTGCGCGTTATTCCCGGCGGCTCGTCGGTGCGCAGCGGCGCTTATGTCGCATCGTCCGTGGTGTGCATGCCTCCCATGTTCATCAATGTCGGAGCCTATGTTGATGAAGGCTCCATGGTCGATTCGCACGCTCTGGTGGGCTCGTGTGCGCAGGTCGGCAAGCGGGTACACATCAGCGCCGCGGCGCAGATCGGCGGCGTGCTCGAACCGATCAATGCCTCGCCGGTGATCATCGAAGATGACGTGCTGATCGGCGGCAACTGCGGCGTCTACGAAGGAACGCAGGTGGGCGCGCGCGCGGTGTTGGGAGCGGGCGTGATTCTGACCCGCTCCACTCCGCTGTTCGACACCGTGACCGGCGAGATTTATCGCGCTTCGGCCACCGAACCGCTTCGCGTTCCTCCGGGAGCGGTGGTCGTCCCCGGCTCGCGCGCTATCACCAAAGGCAAAGCCGCGGAGTGGGGATTGTCGCTCTATACTCCGGTCATCGTGAAATATCGCGATGAGCGCACTGATCGCGGCGTTGAGCTAGAGGACATTTTGCGGTAGCAAAAGTCGTTTTGCCGTTCCTGCAGGGCATAAGAATTATTCTGGCGTTCATTGAGAATGGCAGAGGCTAAGCTTATGGATGATCTTCGTTTTCAGGAGGCAATCCGCAAACGTGATAATGGACAACCGCTCCAGGCTTATGACGAATTACGTTCCATGCTCCACGTCGCTACCGAGGCAGATGAGAAGTTTGCCTTACTCTTGAATATGGCCAATTGCAAAACTTTCATGGAATCGCCGGACGAGGCAAGGGCCTTGCTTGATCAAGCGCGAAGTTGTCTTCCCGCCCCAGAAAGAATCCCGCGTCTTCACGCGGACTTTCTGGAAGCGGCAATCTTCGCATTATCGCGACAATACCAAGAGGCAGCGAACGCATTTAGCGCTCTGCTTGTTAACTACTCCGATGTCCTCACTGCGCCTGAACACGAGGATCTACATGACGATGTACGCCAGCGTTTGGGTTTCGCTTTGGTTGCAGCGCGCCAATTCGAAGCGGGGATTCCGATCCTTGAAGACTTGCTGAGACGCGGAACGGGTGAACAGCAGAGAGTTCAGTTATACCTCGGGATCGCTTACTCGTTTCTTCGAGCATGCAACGACGACGCAAAATGTGCGTTCCTCGCAGCCTCAAACGGACCAGATGCGGAGCTGACGACAGAAGCGCAATGCCGGTCCGGCATCTTAGAGTTTCAAAGCCAAAACTTCAAAGCCGCTGACGAGTTTTTCGCCCGCGTAATTCGGGATGGGCCAAGCGGTTCGGAATGGAGGAGGATCGCTTTAGACTATCTCCGACGTAAAGAAATCGAAAACCTTTCCCCGCAAGCCTGAAGCTAGGGAAAGAATTGAAATATAAGTAAGGCTTCTATGCCTTTAGCCCATTATCGCCAGAATTTGATGCTTCTCGTCGCGGCAGTTGCCGCTCTGGCCGCTTTGCTTTGCTGGAGGATGAGCGGCCCATCTGCTGCACTGTTCTTCCCTGTCCTGCGCTGGATCGCACTGGCTGCACTTGTGGTTTATGGCTGCCTGCGGCGAACCCTCACCGCATGGATCTTCATTGCCATGCTGCTGGGCGCCGAGATTGGCCACGACTTCCCTAACGTCGCCACGCATCTGCGCGTGCTGGCGCTCATCTTCCTGCGGCTGATCAAGACCATCATTGCGCCACTGTTGTTCGGGACGCTGGTCGTCGGCATTGCGGGTCATTCCAATCTGCGGCAAGTGGGACGGCTGGGACTTCGCTCCATCCTCTTCTTCGAGATCGTCACCACCATCGCGATTTTTCTCGGCCTCGGCGCCATCAATCTGAGCAAGGCCGGCGTAGGAGTTCACTTGCCGGCGACCCCCAGTGCCGATACCTCCAGCGTCAGCAAACTCAGCGGCGAAGACACCATCCTGCATGTCTTTCCTGAGAACATCGCCAAGTCGGTGGCCGACGGAGCGGTGCTGCAAGTGGTGGTCTTCAGCCTGATTTTCGCTATCGCGCTGGCCATGATCAGCGAGCCCAAGCGACGACCCATGCTGGCCTTCTGCGAAAGCCTGAGCGAAGTCATGTTCAAGTTCACCAACCTGGTGATGTACATGGCGCCGCTCGGCGTAGGCGCGGCCGTAGCCTACACTGTGGGACATACCGGATTGGCCGTGCTGGGCAGTCTGCTGAAGCTGTTGCTTACGCTATATGCCACGCTGATCGTCTTCATCCTCGGAGTGCTGCTGCCCATAGCCTTGATCTTCCGCGTTCCGCTGCGCACCTTTATCAAAGCCGTAGCCGAGCCGGTTACCATCGCCTTCGGCACTGCCAGCTCAGAGGCCGCGCTTCCCCGCGCCATGGAAGAGATGGAGGCCATGGGCGTTCCCCGGCAGATCGTGGCTTTCGTCATTCCCACCGGTTACAGCTTCAACCTCACCGGCAGCTCGCTCTATCTTGTCGGTCGCGGCAATTTTCGTAGCGCAGGTATCCGGCATCCATCTGTCCCTGGGGCAGCAGCTCATGATCATGCTGACCCTCATGCTCACCAGCAAAGGCGTAGCCGGCGTCTCGCGCGCGGCACTGGTCATTCTGCTGGCCACGGCCAGCTCCACCGGACTTCCCACCGAGCCGGTATTTCTCCTGCTTGGCGTCGATCAACTGCTGGATATGGGACGTACCGCAGTCAATGTGCTGGGAAATTGTCTGGCCGCTGTCGTCATGGCCAAGTGGGAGGGAGAATTCAACACCGAGGCACCTTCTCCCGTGGTCGCCGACGCGCTACAGTAGAACGATTTCGGAGACGACTCCATGCCCCAAAAACTTGCCAGCAGCAAGAAACCTGCCGACGGAGAGTTTCGGCAGCGCAGCCGTGAAGTCTCTCGCATCGAAGCTTTCAGCGACGTGGTCTTCGGCTTCTCGCTTACCTTGCTGGTGGTTTCGCTGGCGGTTCCGCGCACCTTTACCGATTTGCTGACGGACATGCGTGGCTTTTTGCCGTTTGCAGTCTGCTTTTCAATCTTCGCCCTGGTGTGGTGGCAGCACCACAACTTCTTTCGCCGCTACGGTCTGGACGACGGCATCACCGCGACGCTGAATTTCGTGCTGTTATTCGTCATGCTGTTCTACACCTATCCCTTGAAATTCCTGTTCACCGGCATGTTCAGCGAAATGACCAGGGATGCGGCAATGGTCGCTCCCGACGGCAAGCCGATTCATTGGATTGAACCTCAGCAAAGCGCCCAGCTGATGATCATTTACGGACTGGGATATGCCACGGTCTACCTGATTTTTGTTCTGCTGTACTGGAATGCTCTCCGTCAGGCGCAGACGTTGGATCTGAATCGGCTGGAAGTCTTCGACACTCATACCACCATGCTGGAAAGCGGCATGCAGTTTGCGATCGGCTCCCTATGTGCCGTGGTCGCGGCGATTCTTCCCAGCAACTCGGCCGGAATGGCAGGCTTCATTTTCTTCCTGATCCCGGTGGGTCTGACCTTCCTCGGTATGCTCCGCCGGCGCGGGCGAGAAAAACTGATGGCGCAGATCGAGCCCGCAAGTTCTTAGTTTCGACTTGCGGGCAGCAGAATGGCATTCTTGGTCCGCCGAACTTCCAGATGCTTCTGCCGGAAGTGCGCCACCGCGCGCTCGCCCCAGATCTTCACGAAGTAATAGTTCAAGCCCGCTCCGATCACTGAGCTGACCAGCGGAATCAGCCGTGCCGTCCACTTCTCCACAATCTCGGCGCTGGCGCTGACCGCGATACGCTGGATTACGCGCGGCACGAACTTCGACACGAACTGCTTCTCCACCAGTTCGCGGCTGATGTCGACTCCGGCGGCGCTGGCCGCGGCTACCCACAGCTCGGCTTCTTCCTGCTCGGTATTGTAGGCAAAGCCGTAGAGCAAGCTTAGCTTCTGAATCATACGCAGGGTGATGCCCGCCAGGATGCCGAGATCGGGCAACATGGTGAACAGTCCGCCCAGCCCCAGCCCCGCGCCCTCGGCAGCGGCCATGCGCATGTGGGCGCGAATAGTGTCTTCGGCAATGCGATCGAGAATCTCGGGATTGACCGAATACACCCCGTCATAGGTAAGCGCCGGAAGGTTATAAGCCATCCGCAAATGTTGCAGGTAGTTCTGGGGATCGACTTTGATGGTGTCGTAGGCCTTCAGGAAGGCATTGCGGATGGCGCCTTCCAAGCGCCGCCGCAGCCAGGATTTTCGCTCGTCATGTCGCATGGTTGACTGTTCCAGTATAGGCGCGAGCGCCCGCATTCGGCATCGCGCCTGTAAATCTCAGCTCGCTTCCTGTGCTAGCATCGAGAATTGCAGATGCCCACAGGAAAACTTCAGGTTGTACCTCTCGGTGGACTCGGCGAATTCGGCATGAACTGCATGGCCATTCGCTGGGGCGATGACATCATTGTTATCGATGCCGGACTCATGTTCCCCGAAGCCGAATTGCTTGGCGTCGACATTGTCGTTCCCGATCTCTCTTACCTGATCGAGAACCGCGCTCATGTGCGGGCGGTGGTGCTGACCCATGGTCACGAAGACCACATCGGCGCACTGCCCTGGCTGCTCTCTGAGCTGAACGTGCCGGTATACGGCACCGAATTTACGCTGGCTTATGTGGAAGGCAAGCTGGAAGAGCACGGCCTGCTCGACGATGCCGTGCTCAACGAGATCAAGCCGGGCGAGCGCTTCAAGATCGGGCCATTCACCATCAATCCCATCCACGTCACCCACAGCCTGGTGGATTGCGTGGCCCTGGCGATTCACACGCCGCTGGGCATTCTGATTCACACCGGCGACTTCAAGGTCGATCCGACGCCTACCGACAATCGCCTCTTCGACTTGCACGCCTTTGCCGAGTACGGCAAGGAAGGTGTGCTGGCGCTGTTTCAGGATTCGACGAACGTGGAGCGCAAGGGCTACACGCCCAGCGAACGCGCGGTTCGTGCGCGCTTCCAGGAAATCTTCTCTCGCGCCGAACGCCGTCTGTTCATCACCTGCTTCTCGTCGTCGATTCATCGCATTAAGCTGACCATCGATCAGGCCTTCGAGAACGGCCGTAAGGTTTCGCTGGTGGGGCGCTCGATGATGGAGTCCGCCGAGATCGCGCAGGATCTGGGCTATCTCGATGTGCCCGACGGGCTGCTGATTCATCCCGCGCAGATTCGCGACTTCCCGCCGGAAAAAGTTTGCGTGCTGATCAGCGGCACCCAAGGCGAGCCCATGTCGGCGCTGTCCCGCGCTGCTGTCGACAATCACAAGCACGCCCGCATCCAGCCCGGCGACACCGTGGTATTGTCGTCCCGAATTATTCCCGGGAATGAGAAGGCGATTTATCGCGTGGTCGACCATCTGTTCCGTCGCGACGCACATGTGATCTACGACGACGGTTCGTCGCCGCCGGTGCACGTCAGCGGACACGCCAGCCAGGAAGAGCTGAAGCTGATCATCAACCTGGTCAAGCCGCAGTACTTCATCCCGATTCACGGCGAATACCGGCAACTCAAACTGCACGCCGAGATGGCGGGAGCCATGCACAGCTCGGTCGGCAAAGTGATCATGATCGAGAGCGGCGACATCCTCGAGTTCGACGAACTGGGTGCTCGCAAAGCAGGCAAGATCAATGTCGGCCGCGTCTGCATCGATTCCAATTCCTCGGGCGAGATGGTCGAGGACCTGGTGATTCGCGACCGCCGGCACCTCAGCGAAGACGGCATCGTGCTGCCCATCATCGCCATCAACAAGCTGACCGGCAAGGTGGAGAGTTCTCCGGAGATCGTGATGCGCGGCTTCGGAGCCAGCATGAGCGAGGAGGACGGCTTCCTGGACCAGGCTCGCCGCACGGTGATGAATACGCTGGAGTCTTCCAGCGACGAAGAAAAGGGCGACTACGGCATGATCAAGGAAAAAATTCGCCAGGACCTGAAGCGTTTCATCGTGAAGAACACCTCGCGACGGCCGCTGATTATGCCGGTCATTCTGGAAGTGTAAGACGCAATCTCGCCAATGGGTCGCCGTTCGCAGGCTCGGCCTGATCGCTTTCTCGGTTGACAACTGACACTTGTCACCTTACACTGCTGAGTGATCCGGAACTTTAAACACCGCGGCCTGAAGCGGCTCTATGAGCGCGGCGACCGTGGTGGAATTCGCCCCGATCTGTTGGAAACGGTTGAACGAATCCTGACGGTCCTCGACGCTGCTGCCAGCCCAGAAGCTTTGGATCTTCCGCAATTCCGGCTGCACCAGCTCAAAGGCGATCGGAAGGGAGTGTGGGCGGTAACCGTGCGGGCTAATTGGCGAATCACGTTTAGCTTTGAAGGAACGGATGTTTTTGATGTGGAGCTGATCGACTACCACTAGAAGGCGATGATCGTCAGGAAGGACAAAGTGTCATGCCTATAAAAAACCCGGTGCATCCAGGCCGGATCGTCCGCCATGACTGCCTTGAACCTTTAGGCCTTTCCGTCACGGAAGGCGCGAAGGTACTGGGCGTAACCCGGCAAGCGCTCAACAACATTGTGAATGGTAAGTCCGGAATCAGTCCGGAAATGGCGATTCGGCTCACTAAAGCATTTGGCAGCACACCGGAAACCTGGTTGGGGATGCAGCTTGCTTTTGATCTTGCAGCAGCTAGAAAGAACGAGAGCAAAATCAAGGTGCGTCGTCTGCGCGTGCAAGAACTGCGCGCGAGTTAACCCGATTTGCCACGACGCCAGAACCGTCGTAGAACGGCTGGCCCAAACCGTCTCCCGACTAGTCTTGCCCTCCCATGACCACGGTTCCCTGGCAAGGTCGTAGCCCCTCCCGCAAAGCCCGGCTGCTGGCCTGGGTTCTGCTGCTGCTTCCCATCGCCGTGGCCCTGCTCTATCCCATCGCCCAGGACTATCTGCGAGCGGCTTCCCTGCTCGATCGCATTTCCGATCCGGGCGCCACCGGCTGGATCGCCAACTACGAAGTCCATCCCGTCGATGCCCACGATACGACCTTCAACTTCCGCGGTAAGCCAATTCCCGCGCGCCTCTACCTGCCGCGCGGAATCGGGTTCGCGCCCGGCATCATGGTCGTCCCCGGCATGCATGAGCTCGGCATCAACGAGCCCCGGCTGGTCGCTTTCGCGCGTTCGCTGGCGGCCAGCGGCTACTTCGTCATGACGCCTCTGGTACCGGGCCTCGCCGACTATCGGGTACGGGGCGAATCGGCCGACCTCATCGGCACCGCCGCACAGAGTTTCGCGCAGCAGCTCAACGCGCCCAAGGTCGGTATCCTGGCCATCAGCTTTTCGGGGGGCTTAGCGTTGCTCGCCGCCAGCGATCCGCAATATGCGCCGTCCATCGCCTGGGTCGCGTCCATCGGCGGCTACTATGACCTGGCGCATGTGCTACGCTTCTTCGCTACCGACGAAGCCGTGCGCCCCGACGGCTCAGTCGAGCACCTGACGCCGCACGAGTACGGTCCCCTGATCGTGATTTACGATGAGCCGCAGGATTTCTTTGCTCCTCAAGACGCGCCGACGGCGCATAAGGCCCTCAAGCTACTGCTGTCGGGAAATGGAAAAGCCTCCGAAGCCCTGACCAAAACCCTGACGCCTGCCGGTCAGCAGATCATGCAGGACATTTATCACAAGCAGCGGGCCAGCCTGGCCCCCGCCGTCCTTAGCGAGATCGACAAACGCAGCGATCAGTTGGCGGCGGCCTCGCCGGCCGGTCATCTGCGCTTTCTGCAGGTGCCGGTGCTGCTCCTACACGGCGCCGACGATCCCATCATTCCGCCCACCGAGATGCTGTGGCTGGAGCGCGACATCCCCAAACAATATCTGGTGGCGGCGCTGATCAGCCCGGCCATCGGACATGTGGATTTTGGCAGCAAGATCAATTTGCGCGAACGGCTGGCGCTTGTACACTGGATGGCATCGATGATCCACGAGGCGCGAAGCACGGCGGGCGGCAAAGGTCCGGTTTTGCCCGCCGGGATGTGGCTCGCCCCGGCAACAGCGCGGTTATTCTCAGCTGCCGGGTGCGTGTGGTGATGCAGGCATGGTGACACTGGAAGACATCAGGCAAGCTCAGCAGCGATTGCGCGGAGTTGCAGCGCGCACGCCGCTCATCGCCTATTTCCCTCCGCCCATCCGGCCCGGCGACGAGACGAAAAAAGATTCCAAGGTCGCCGGCGGCCAGCTCTGGCTGAAGCCGGAAAGCCTGCAGCCCGTCGGATCTTTCAAGCTGCGCGGCGCCTACAACAAGATCGCCAGCCTTACCGAGCAAGAACGCGGGCACGGCGTGATCTCCTATTCCAGCGGCAATCATGCCCAGGGCGTTGCCTACGCGGCCCGCGCGTTGGGAGTGAAGGCGGTCATCGTGATGCCGCGCAATGCGCCCCGCCTCAAAATGGAAAGCACCGCCGCTCTAGGGGCGGAGATTGTTACGGTTGGTCCAGCCAGCGCCGAGCGCATGCAAAAAGCCGAGGAGTTGGCGCGCCAGCATGGCTACGTGATCGTGCCTCCTTACAACGACGAGCAGATCATCGCCGGCCAAGGCACCATCGGGCTGGAAATTCTGGAGGACTGTCCCGAGGTTGATCTGGTGCTGGTGCCGACCGGAGGCGGTGGACTGATTAGCGGAATTTCGGCTGCTCTAAAGCTCAGCGGTTCGCGCGCCAAAATCATTGGCGTCGAGCCAGAACTCGCCAACGACGCACAGCAGAGCTTTCGTAAGGGAGAGATCGTCTCGCTGTCCGCCGAGCGCGTCTCCAGCACGCTGGCTGACGGCCTGCGCACCCAGTCGGTCGGCCCCATCAACTTTGCGCACATCCGGCAATTTGTCGACAACATTGTTACGGTAACGGAAGATGAGATTCGTACCGCCATGCGGCGCCTGGCCGGCAACGCCCGCATCGTGGCCGAAGCCAGTGGGGCCGTCACTTTCGCCGCGTGGCTCTTTCATAAGAACGAATTGCCGCCGTCGCAGCAGGCGGTGGCCGTGGTCAGCGGCGGCAATGTCGAGCCGCAGTTGCTGGCCCAGATCTTAAACGAAGAGACTACGACAGTGTCATAGTCTCACAGTGTAGTAGTACAAGGTGGTACACCGGTGATTCGCAGTTCAGCTTGCTTATTTGTGATTCTGGCTTCCGTCTCGGCCTTTGCGATTGAGCGCGGCGTCATGCTGCGCGAAGGCGTGATTTACGTCGCTCCCAATACCGCCTCGGCCAAGATGTCGAATATCAGCCGCGGCCGCGAAGTGGCCGTCATGGAGCGGACTCCCGGCTGGGTCAACGTGGTTGGTACCGTCGAGGTGAGCCCCGATCCGGAGAACGAAGGCGATCGCAACGTCACCGGCTGGATGGTCGACAAGGGAATCATCCTCACCACCACTCCTGACGGCGACAAGATTCTGTTTGGCGAGGCCTTCGATTGCGAAATGGAAGCCAGTCATCGCGACGGACGCCGCGGGGCCGCGCAAGACGCTTTGCGGCTCTATGCCCGCATCGCCGAATATTTTCCCTCCTCGCCGCTGGCGGCCGAGTCGCTCTACCGCGCCGCCGATATCCGCTGGCAGATCGATGCCGCCGACGTATTCTCGCGGCCCTCGGCCAAGCTGCGCGATCCCGATATGCGGGCCCAGATCGATGAACAGCACATGCGCCAGGTGATGAAAAAATTTCCTCGCACCAAGTGGGCCGACCTCGCCGCCTATCACCTGATCGACAACAAGTTGTGCGGCGACTGGGAAGCGCTGGCCAAGTGTCCGGAGATGGAAGCCGCGATCTACGTCAAGTATGCCGACGAGCATCCCCAGTCGCCCAAAACGCCGGAAGCCCTTTACAAAGCGGCCTGGCGCTACTCTGCCCTGATTACGATTTACCAAACCGACAATCAGCAAAAGAAGGCCGACGAGTCGGCCGCCCGCTCGCTGAATGTTGCCAAGAAGCTAATTGCGCAATACCCCAACGACACCGACTGGTCCAATCGGGCCGAGCGTCTGGTATATATGGTGACGAACAAAATCCCAACCTGGGGTAACACTGTGGAATAGTGAAGCTGGGCTGAAGATTTGCGGTTAGTTTTTGGGAAACAGTCCTTGAGCGGGTGCTGTCAGCAGGTGGGGTAGTCCGTCCTTCAGCCGCATTCAAACTGCTCACCAAAATCACGTCTTTGAAATCTGCGTGGGAACTAACTTCGTGTTTCGATAGCGGAATACGAACCTTGAGAAACGAGCGCCATAGGCGCGGAAGAGCTTAGCCCAGCACGGAGCCGCAGGCGCAGTGCTGGGTAAGTCGGAAAACGAGACTGAGTCCCGTAGGGACGGCAGAGTAGCTTCTAGCGCAAACTGCCCTTGCGGTAACTTTCGAGTTTAACGGCACCTGGCGGAGGCCAATTGAACGACTATTTATTGTCCGTGGTTCTGGGGATTATCGAAGGCCTAACCGAATTTCTTCCGGTCAGCTCAACTGCACACTTGCGCATTAGCGAGTCGCTGCTGGGCATTGACCTGGGTAATGGTTACTGGAAGATGTTCTCCATCGTCATCCAATTGGGCGCAATTCTCTGCCTGCCGATTTATTTCTGGAACCGCATTGTCGAGTTCGTCGGCGACTTCCCTCAGGGCAAGCGCGGCGATCGCACCATCCTGACCCATCCCCTGAGCCTCACCCTGATCGCTTTTGTGGTGACCGCGATACCGGCGTTCCTGTTGACCAAGGTTATCGGCAAGCATCTTGAGAGCCTGGAAATCATGGGAGTGTCTCTGATCGTCGGCGGTGTGATTATGTGGATTGTCGACGCCGTCTACGAACGCTCGCAGCACAAAGCCTTCGCCCGCGGCAAGCTCACCGAGGACATGGAGCAGATGTCGGTCGGCCAGGCGGTGTGGATCGGCTTCTGCCAGATCTTCTCGGCGGTCTTCCCCGGCACTTCGCGCTCGATGTCGACCATCACCGGCGGCGAGCTGGCCGGCATGAGCCGCCCGGCAGCGCTGGAGTTTTCCTTCTTCCTCTCGATTCCGACCATGGTGGTCGCCACCTTCTACGACCTGTTCAAATCGATGCGGCCGCATCATGGCGAACCGAGTGCGATCGGCTCCATGCCCAGCGATGCGCATTCGTGGATTGTGCTCATCATCGGCTTCGTCGTCTCTTTCGTAGTGGCTTACGGCGTCGTCGCCTGGTTCATGAACTGGGTGCGCACCCGCGGCTTCACGGTATTCGCTATTTACCGCATCATCGTGGGCGCCGCGGTGCTGTGGTGGATCAGTCGCGTGCATGGGTGAGTTTTGTGTCATCGCCACCGAGGAACGTAGCTGGCTGGCAGCGCATCCTGACTACCCGCCTTACTCACAACTGGCTACCGACCACGGACAGCTGGTTTTGGGGGATACTACTTCGGCAACGGTTAAGGTTTTATTTTCCAGCGCGGTAGCTCGCCTTTTTGGGATAATCACTTTGGCTCTGGCATATGTGCAGCTCCATCGGGCCGGCAGCGGCGCCGATGGGCAAACCCGCATCGGTCATTTTTCCGGATCACGCGCTACCCTTCACGGCGCGTTCGAGGTCAGTGTCTGCCTGCGCTGGATGGAGCAGACATGAGTCCTCGCAAGCGCGCTCCGGCAAAACGATCGAACGCCAAAATGAATATCGGTTCGCGCGCATTCACTCCGACGGCCAACCGGCGGCTCAATGAGCTGATCGGCTTCCTGCTGTTCGTCTTCGCGGTCCTCCTGGTCCTCGCCCTGGTTTCCTACTCCCCGCTCGATCCTTCGCTGAACACCGCAGCGACTGCGCTGGCCGGACGTCCGGCGCACAATTGGATTGGCGTCTTCGGTGCACTGGTCGCCGACCTGGCGCTGCAGATCTTCGGCGTCTCTGCGTTTCTGATTCCGGCCTTCCTGGCGATGTATTCGCTGCGCTGGTTTCGCTCGCGGCCCATTCAATCGCCTTATGCCAAGACCATCGGCGCGGCTGCGCTGATAACTTTCCTCGCCGGCTTCATCGGACTGCTGCCCTGGAGCGTGCGCTGGAAGGGCGTGATTCCCTCCGAGGGACTGCTGGGCCGCATTGTCGCCGATGCGCTGATTCATTACTTCAACCTGGTCGGCGCCTACCTGATCTGCGTGGCCGTGATCGCCGTAGCGCTGTATCTTTCGACGGCATTCTCCTTCGGTGCCATCCGGATCTGGTCGCAGACGCGCTTTGGCTTTGTCTATGCCGCGCTGGATCGCTGTCGCCGACTGGCGCATGGAACGCGCTCGCAAGCGCGCGGCCAAGGACCTGGAAAAGAAGCGCGCCGCCGCGGCTAACGCCAAGCCGGTCGTAACCGCGCAACTGGTTCCCAAGCGTTACATCGCGCCCGCGGAAGAACCCACAGTTCCGCAGCCTGCCGCTGCGCCTGCTCCGCTGCCGCAAGCTGCTCGTTCCACCGGCGGCAAGACCGGCATCGAGCGCATGTTCGAAGGCGACCGCCAGCCGGACGAGCCGGAGACGCAGGACGAGGCAGCTCCCGCCGAAGAGATCGCTGTCACCGCGCGTGCCGATACCACGCCTACCGGCAAGACCACGATGCCTCGGCTGGCTGGCACTTACAAGCTGCCGTCGACCGCGCTGCTGCACCGGCCTGACGAGCACAGCGCCATCAACGAGCTCGAACTCAAGAACCTGGCGCAGGTGCTGGCGGAAAAGTGCGGCGAATTCGACGTCCGCGGACAAGTCGTCCAGATCAATCCCGGCCCGGTGGTGACCACCTTCGAGTTCAAGCCCGAAGCGGGCATCAAGTACAGCCGCGTCACCGGCCTCTGCGACGATCTCTGCCTGGCCCTGCGCGCCGAGAGCATTCTCATCGAGCGCATGGCCGGCAAATCGACGGTCGGCATTCAGGTGCCCAATCACGAGCGCGAAACCATCTGGCTGCGCGAGGTGGTCGAAGCGCAGGAGTTTCTCGGCACCAAGTCGAAGCTCACGCTGGCGCTGGGCAAAGACATCAACGGCCGCATCGTCACCGCCGATCTCAATTCCATGCCGCACTTGCTGATCGCCGGCTCAACCGGATCGGGCAAGAGCGTGGCCATCAACGCCTTCATCATGTCCATCCTGTACAAGGCCACGCCGCACGAGGTTCGCATGATCCTGGTCGATCCCAAGCGGCTGGAGCTGGGCAACTACGAAGGCATCCCGCATCTGCACACGCCGATCATCACCGAACCCAAGCTGGCGTCGAACGCACTACGTAACGCGGTGCGCGAAATGGAGCGCCGCCTGAAGGTGCTCGCCGCAAAAGGCGTGCGCAATATCGATCAGTACAATCGCCTGTTCGACGGCAGCACCGCCAGCCTGTTCGATGAAGGCGACGAGGACTCGCGTCCGCTGCCGTACATCGTCATCATCATCGACGAGTTGGCCGACCTGATGATGCTCGACGGGCAAAACGTCGAAGCATCGATCACGCGCCTGGCGCAGATGGCGCGCGCCGTCGGCATTCACCTGGTGCTGGCCACGCAGCGGCCTTCGGTCGACGTGATCACCGGCCTGATCAAGGCGAACTTCCCGGCCCGCATGTCGTTCCGGGTGGCTACCAAGATCGACTCGCGCACCATTCTCGACGCCAACGGCGCCGAAGCTCTGCTGGGACGCGGCGACATGCTCTACCTGCCCAACGGCTCGGCCCGCGTGCATCGCGTGCACGCTCCCTTCGTTACCGAGAAAGAAATCGCCGCGGTAGTTGAGTTCTGGCGCTCGCAAGGCACGGCGCAGTATCAGGAGAAGTTCCTGGAGGCTCCGCGCGAGGATGGCGAGTCCGAAGGCGGCGGAGTCAGCGGCTCGGCCGAAGACGACAACGACGAGCTCTTCCAGGATGCGGTGCGCATCGTACTGGAATACGGCAAGGCTTCGACTTCCCTGCTGCAGCGGCGTCTGCGCATCGGCTACGGCCGCGCCGCCCACCTCATCGACCTGATGGAGCGCGACGGCATCGTCGGCGCCGCCGACGGCCCCAAACCTCGCGAACTCCTGAAGCGCCCCGACTGGCTCAGCGAAGTAGAAGACGCGCTGCGGTAGAAAAGCTCATGATCATGAAGGCCCCAGGTTAGGCCAGAAGCGGGGCCGAACCCTTCGCCAAGCTCAGGGGCAGGCTCTGGGGCACCAGGCGGGGGCTTCAGAGACGCCGCCCGGCTAACTTCACTTCCGCCCTCCGGGCTCTGTCCTGCCGATATCCAGGGCGTATTCGATGTGCGGCGATTTTCGCGGCTCGGGCGAACCGCAGATCCTTCGACTGCGGCGCGCCAAAGGCGGGCGCTCCTCCGCTCAGGATGACAGTCGTCAAAACATGAGAGTGTCGCCGGCTGAAAGCCGGCTCCGAGTATCTAAGAGAGAACTTGGACGCGAACCTGAAGGTTCGCTCTACCCGTTCCTCGCGACTGCGGGAGTTTTCCAGCGGCCTGTGAAGCCGGCCGGGATTCTAAGATTCCGTCTACCCATGGACACCGGTGGCCCACTCCAGGTCTGATACGGGGAGTAAAATCTCAAGCGAGTTTCGGCTGCTCACGCGCCGACGCACCCTTTCCCTATTTCCGTAGGAGGAAAATGCTATGGCCAGCTCGCCGGACAGCCTCAAGGACCGTCTGACTCGTTACCGGGAAATCCATATCACGGTGACCGGCCGGAAATCGGGCCGTCCCATTTCTATTCCCGTCTGGTTCGTTATGGAAGGCGACACGCTTTTCCTGTTGCCGGTGCAGGGCTCCGACACGCAGTGGTACAAGAACGTCCTGCACAAGCCGGAGATCCACATCTCGGCGCGCGGCAAGGAAGGAAAGTTCAAGGCAATTCCGATTACGGACTCCAAGACGGTGAAGTCGGTGGTGGAGAAATTCAGGGAGAAGTATGGGCCGGAGGATGTGAAGAAGTATTATTCGAAGTTCGATGTAGCGGCTCGCGTCGAACTCTAGCTGGTCGAGCGCAAACGGCGATCCCTACGGTGCTGCCCGGGGAGGAGCGTTTTGGATACGGCATGGTTTGGGAGAGCACGCCCGAGGCGGTTGTCAGCCGCGAATATCCAGCGGCGGTCCTCAGTCCTTTCCCTCGAGGTTACGAAAGGACAATACACCCCGGTAGTCCTTTCGTAATCTTGACAACTTCTGCCCATGGGTTACGCTGCTATGTTGGGCTTAGTGTGCCAACGGCTTCCCCCCGGACCCTTATGGGTTGGCGAAGCCCTGAGTTCTTTGCAAACTGCATAGGCTATGGATGAGAAGATCGGGGTGCTGATTTCCTAGCTAAATGGTTTATTCGGAATACTTTGGCGTAATGCCGCGTCTTAACTAGATTTGCCGCCGTGTGTTTTCAATAGGTTAGAAATGAGACGAGACGGGCAAACCGCCCAACTTATTTGTTTCTAATACTTTGCCCGTAAAGTCCTTGGATTGAATACTTTCCCTATCTGGGCCTAGTGTTTTGAATACTTTGCAATTTTTATGGGGGAGGGGGGTGGGCGATAGTTGGAGCTCGAGTTACCCGACTCGACACGAGACCGCAAACCCCTTCGCGGCTGTAGGACGGCAAAGTAAGGAATACTCGGACTTGGGGACGCAAGTTGAAATCAAGCGCGAGTTCAGGTTGTGCCGAGGAGGCTCGAATGAAGCTGGATCGCTTAACGAAAGCACTACTGGTGGTGATCGCAATTCTTTTGGGAGCGCTGGTATTCCGTCCGCTGGTTCATCCGGCGCCGGTGCGGGCGCAAGTCGAAGAGGGTTATCCCTTCTACGTCGAGCCGGGCTATACCATGCTGCGCAAGCCTGACGGAACCGCGCAAATGTACGGCAAGGTTGTTATCGACATGCGCAGCGGCGATATCTGGGGATTTCCTACCCTGACCCAGGGACCTTATCCGGTCGATACCGCCAAGGCCACGCCGCCCAAGTCGTATCCCATGTACTTAGGCAAGTTCATGTTCAGCGACGCGCAGCGGTGAGCCGGGCGCGCACTGCATTCCTGGCCGCAACCTTGCGAGGCTCGCGTGGTTATACTCTTGGAGGAGTGTCTCGTGGTGCGATGAAACTTGCACGTCCCATCTTGATTGCAGCAGCTCTCGGCGTTGTATCCGTGTTTTTGTCCGGCACTGCATTGGCTCTGCCTGTAGCCGCCAGCACCGCCAGCGCGACCAGCCTCAATGTGACGGTCAGCGGCAGCCCGCAGTGGCTTGACACCGGAATGGATGTGCAAACCGGCGACAAGCTGCACATCACCGCGACCGGTACCGTCAATATGGGCAACAACTCCGGCATAACCGCCGCCGGCGCGGCGCGGGGCTGGGTCGATACCTTGCGCGCTCTGATGGTGCCCAGCGCCGGCCGCGGCGCTCTGGTGGGCCGCATCGGCAATAGCGACGCCGCTACGCCCTTTTTCATCGGCGCGGATGGAACCCTGCAGGCGCCCATTGCCGGCCGGCTGTATCTGGGCATCAATCAGGATTCCACCCAGACGCCGGATGGCAAGTACGAAGTTCACATCGATCGCACCGCCAGCAGTACGGCGACCGCGAGTGGAGCCGCCGCCAGCCAGGGCAAGTACGATTTCAAGCCGCTATTCGCCGAGCTCAACGCTAAGACGCCCTATCGCGTGACTGATCAGGCGCAGGGTGGAAATCCTGGAGACCTGGTCAACTTCGTTATCGTCGGAAGCCAGCAGCAGGTGACCAACGCGCTGAAGGCGGCGGGCTGGATCGTCGCCGACAAAACCAACACCGACGCCGTGGTGAGCGCGCTGGTGGCGACGCTGCAGAAAAACATTTACGTTGCGGTTCCCATGAGCCTGTTGTATCTGTTTGGACGCTCGCAGGACTTCGGCTATGAGCGCGCGGAGGCAGTAATGGTTGCCGCGCAGCGTAATCATTTCCGCATCTGGCAGGCGCCCTACAAGGGCCCCGATGGTCAGCCATTGTGGATCGGCGCGGGGACGCACGATATTGGCATCGAGAAGGATCAGCGTTCGGCCAACGCGATCACCCACAAGATCGATCAGGACGTGGATAACGAACGCGACTTCATCGGCGCGACGCTGCAGCAGGCAGGCCAGGTTTATGCGATGGACTACATGACCCGAAGCAATCCCATCAAATTGACCAAAACCGCGACGGGCGGAAATATTCAGTCGGACGGGCGTGTGCTGGTGATCGTGCTGAAAGGAGCGCAATCGGCGGCCTCCAAGTAATGCCGATTGAGCTAGTTTTGCTGAAAAACTCGATTCGACTTTGAAGGGGCGTAGCTTCAGCTACGCCGTATGAAGCTCTTTATCTTGTCATCCCGAACCGGCTTCAGCCGGTGAGGGATCTGCTGTTTCGAATTTTTCAGCACCCTGTAAAACTGGCTCGCCTGAAATTCTACGATCGGGACGACTCCGCGCGCTCACGCTTTCTGCAGCGAATCGGAGCTGCGCGCGTGTATGTATTCCTCGATCACGCGTTCCAGTTGTCCCTGCTCGCGCAATACGTATTCGATGGCATCGCGGACTGCGCCCTTGCCGCCTTCATGAGGTGTCACATAGTGGGACTCGCGAATCACTTCCGGGCGCGAGTTCTTCACCGCGATCGCCAGACCGCAGAGCCGCATCACCGGCAGATCGATCACGTCGTCGCCGACATAACAAACCTGCTCCGGCTGCAGTCCTTCTTTCTGCAGGATCTGGTAAAACGCAGCGGCCTTGTCATGCTGGCCCTGATACACATGCTCAATCTTCAAATCGCGGGCGCGCAGGGCAACGGTTTCGGAGATGCGCTTGGTGATGATGCCGGTTTTCAGCCCGCCCAGCCGCGCCAGAGAAAAGCCTGCACCATCGTGCGCGTTGAATCCTTTGGCCTCGATCACACGATGGCTGGCGATTCCAAAACCGCCTTGGTCAGCCAGCCGTTCGCGACGGTCGCGAGTGTTCTGGCCAGCGTTCCCGTCGGCGGCGGGAAACAGGAATATCGTGCCATCGGTCATCACGCCGTCGACATCGAACAGCATGAGTTTGATCTTCTGCGCGCGCTCATCGGACATGGGGAAAAGTGTAGCAGTAAGCGTTGTTCGCTACTTGTGATTCGCTGCGCTTGGGCTTTTAGCTGTTAGCTCTTAGCTCTTAGCCAAAAAGGGCAGTACGCAATTCGCGCGTCCATGAGTGCCTTTCACCTTGCTGCCGTAGAAAGCGAAATGCCTCTTGCAGCATGTCAATAATGACGAGTTGCGACGAGCCTGCTAAGAGCTAAAGGCTAAAAGCTAAGAGCCCCAAGCGAAAGGCGAAGAGCGAACAGCGGCCTTTCCGTGGCGAACAATTGGCGAACACCTGCTAGAATACTAAACATGGCTGTGGGGGAAATTCCGGTTGCTTTGGCCTGGGCGCATCCGCTGGTTGCCGAGTGGTTCATCGGCCGCTTTGGCACGCCAACCGAGCCGCAGGAGCAAGGCTGGCCGGAGATTCTCGCCGGTCGCACAACTCTTATCTCGGCTCCCACAGGTTCCGGCAAAACGCTCGCAGCCTTTCTGATCTGCATTGATCGCCTGGTGCGAAAGGCACTCGACGGCTCGCTGCGCGACTCTACCGAAGTTCTCTACGTCTCGCCGCTGAAAGCGCTGGGCAACGATATCCAGAAGAATCTCGAAGGTCCGCTGGGCGAAATCCTGGCACTGGCCGCCGAGCGCGGCCTGTTGATGCCCGAGATTCGCACCGCCGTCCGCAGCGGCGACACGCTGATGAAAGAGCGGCGCGAGATGCTGAAGCGCCCGCCGCACATCCTGGTCACCACGCCCGAGTCGCTGTATATCCTTCTGACCGCCAACAGCAGCCGCACGATTCTCAGCCACATCGAGACGGTAATCGTCGACGAGATTCACGCCGTTGCCGACGACAAGCGCGGCTCGCATCTTGCGCTTTCTCTCGAACGGCTTGACCTGCTTGCGAATCGGCCCACGCGGATTGGATTGTCGGCCACGCAAAAGCCGATCGAAGAAGTTGCCCATTTCCTCACCGGTGCGGGACGACCAGCGCCGGCAGTGGTGAATATCGGCCATCGTCGCAAGCTCGATCTTGCCGTGGAAGTGCCACCTTCCGAACTGGGACCCATCGCCACCAACGAGATGTGGGGTGAGATCTACGATCGCATTGCCGAGCTGGCGTTGCAGCACCGTTCGACGCTGGTCTTCGTCAACACGCGGCGGCTGGCGGAGCGCGTGGCACTGCACCTGGGCGAACGCATCGGCGAGGACCAGGTCGCGGCGCATCACGGTAGTTTGGCCCGCAAGCTACGTCTCAACGCCGAACGCCGGCTGAAGAATGGCGAGATTTGTTTGCTGGTGGCGACCGCTTCGCTGGAACTGGGCATCGATATCGGCACGGTCGATCTGGTCTGCCAGATTAACTCGCCGCGCTCGATCGCTGTCACCCTGCAACGCGTGGGCCGCGCCGGTCACTGGCGCGGAGCTGTGCCTAAAGGCCGCCTCTTCGCCACCACGCGCGACGACCTGCTGGAGTGTGCGGCCGCGGTTCGCGCTATTCGTCAGGGCGATCTCGATCGTCTGCAGATTCCGCCGGCGCCGCTCGACATTCTGGCGCAGCAGATCGTCGCCATGTGCGCTTGCGAAGATTGGGATGAAGACGCGCTGTTCGAGTGCGTGCGCCGCGCCTATCCTTATCGCGATCTGAAGCGCGAACAATATGAGCGCATTCTGGAAATGCTTTCGCAGGGCATCGCGGCCAAACGTGGCCGCTATGGCGCGTACCTGTTTCGCGACATGGTGAACCGCCGCTTGCGGGCACGACGCGGAGCGCGACTGGCAGCCATCACCAGCGGCGGCGCAATTCCGGAGACTGCGTTATACACGGTGCTGGCCCAGCCCGAGGAGATCGTGGTCGGGACCGTCGATGAGGACTTCGCGGTCGAAAGCAACGCCGGCGATATCATGCTGCTGGGCAACACCTCGTGGCGGATTCGCCGCGTGGAGTCGAACTCGGGGCGTTTGGTGGTCGAGGATGCTCACGGCGCTCCGCCGACGATTCCCTTCTGGCGCGGCGAGGCTCCTGCGCGAACCGATGAGCTGTCGCTGCATGTGGCAGAGTTACGCCAGCGGGTAAGCGATCTCACGCCGAATACGGCGCCGTTGCCGGTGCCGGCCAATCCGGAGCTTCTCGCGAGCATGGCCGTAGAGGCAAACTTCAGCACGGCGCCGAGCGATCGAGACGTTCGAGTAGAGCGAAGCTCCAAGACCGGTTCCAAGTCTGGCAATGTTCGGGTAGAGCGGCCCTTTAGGGCTGCGTCCAGCACGACGTCAAAGGTTTCAGAGCCGGCTTCAGCCGGCGGCGATCTCCCGGTTCAGCCGCGAATTCGGCTGCGCGGCCTTGAGTCATCGCCGGAGGTCCAAAATGCCGTTGCCTGGCTGAAAGACGAATGCGGCCTCGACGATGCCGGCGCCGAACAGGTGGTCGAGTACATCGTGACCGGCCGCGCCGTGCTGGGCGATGTCCCCACCACGCAGACCATCATCGCCGAACGCTTCTTCGACGAAGGCGGCGGGATGCAGCTCATCATCCACGCGCCCTTCGGAGGCCGCGTCAACAAAGCCTGGGGACTGGCGCTGCGCAAGCGATTCTGCCGCTCCTTTAACTTTGAGTTGCAGGCAGCTGCAACTGACAACGGATTGAACATTGCCTTAGCCGAACAGCACAGCTTTCCGCTGAGTGACGTCTTTCACTATTTGCAGACGGAAACGGTGCAGGAAATTCTGGAGCAGGCGGCGCTGGCTTCGCCCATCTTTGCGACTCGTTGGCGTTGGGATGCGAACCGCTCGCTGGCCCTGCTGCGCTTCATGGGCGGCAAGAAAGTCCCTCCGCAGATTCAGCGGATCCGCAGCGACGACCTCCTCGCGTCGGTATTTCCCGACGTGGCCGCCTGTCAGGAGAATATTGTCGGCGACATTCAGATTCCCGATCACCCGCTGGTCGAGGAAGTCATGAAAGATGTCCTCACCGAAGCGATGGACATTGACGGCCTGCGCCGCGTGCTGGAAGGCATTCGCAGCGGTGCGATTCGCTGCCTGGCGGTCGACACGCCCGTGCCGTCGCAGTTCTCGCACGAGATTCTGAACGCGAATCCTTATGCTTTCCTCGACGACGCTCCGCTGGAAGAGCGCCGCGCGCGTGCAGTCCAGATGCGACGCATGTTGCCGGAGGCGGTGCTCAACGAAGTTGGCCGACTCGACCAGCAAGCGATTGCGCGGGTGCGCGAAGAAGCCCGTCCCGACGTTCGCGACAGCGACGAACTGCACGATACCCTGCAAACCCTGGTTGCGCTACCGGAAGAAATTGCCGATGAGGATTGGCAGGAAGCGATCGCAAGTTGGTCTCCCCTGGTTGCCGAGTTGATGGAAGGCTGGCGGGTGGTGCGGGCGAAGGTCTCTGTGCAGCAGCCATTAATCAGTGGATCGATTTCGGTAGAGCAGCGCCTCCGGGCTGCGTCCGGCGGGCCCTCTTTTGAACAGCCGGCTTTAGCCGGCGGCGGGCTAAAACCCGAAGAAAACAATAATGAGGGCGGGGGACGCGAACCTGAAGGTTCGCTCTACCCAAACAACCGCGCGACCGAGCGCAATTATTGCGTCGCCTCCGAGCGGGCCAAAGATTTCGCGCTCATTTTCCCGGAGGCTGAGTTTGAGGTCGCGCCGCCCGACCTGCCGTCAAACACAGCATCGCGCGATGATGCGGTGCTCGCCCTGGTGACGGGCTGGATAATGCACACCGGACCAATCACCGCGAACGCGCTGGCGTACTGGCTAGGTCTGACAATGTCAGATGTCGAGAAAGCTCTGCTCCGGCTGGAAGCTGCGGGATCGATTCTGCGGGGAGATTTCACAGGACTGAATTCCCACCCTGTCGCCAAAGACGGACGACGAGGATGGGGCACCCACCACGATATCGATCACACTGAGTCACAGAGTGTGGAGTGGTGCGAGCGCCGGCTGCTGGCTCGCATTCATCACCTTACGGTTGCCACTCTGCGCAAGCAGGTTGAGCCGGTAACGCCGGCGCAATTCATGCGCTGGCTGCTGCGCTGGCAGCATCTGGCTCCGCAGTCGCAGTTGAGCGGCGAGCGCGGCTTGCTGGAAGCGGTACGACAGTTGCAGGGTTTCGAAATTCCTGCCAATGCCTGGGAGAAGCAGGTTCTGGCTTCGCGCATCAACAACTACGATCCGGCGGCGCTCGATCAGCTTTGCCTGACCGGAGCCGTGGGCTGGGGAAGGTTGTCGCCGCATCCGGCTACGCTGGAGGATTCGCACGAAGGCCGGCGGCGCGTGGTTCCTACCAGCGTTGCGCCCATCACCTTCTTTGTCCGCGAGGAATCGGATTGGATGCAGCCTCGCGCCGAAGATGAAGCAGGTTTCGAGCGCGTGCTCAGCGAAAGCGCGCGCGCGGTGCTGGAGTTCCTGCGCCGCCGAGGTGCCTCGTTCTTCGCCGACATCGTGCGCGGCACGGGCAAGCTGAAAGCTGAGATCGAAACTGCTCTGTGGGAGTTGGTGGCGGCCGGGATGGTGACCGCCGACGGCTTCGATAATCTGCGCTCGCTCATCAATCCTAAGCGCCGCCTGGGACAAGGATCGGGCAGGTCGGCGCGGCCGCGGCATACGCCCGGGCGCTGGTCCTTGCTGTATCCGGCAGAAGGCTCCGATCGCAGCAAAGTGGCCGAGGCTACCTGCTGGATGCTGCTGCGCCGCTATGGCGTCGTCTTTCGCGAAATGTTGGCGCGCGAGTCAAACCTGCCGAAGTGGCGTGAACTCCTGATTGCCTTCCGGCGTCTGGAAGATCGCGGCGAAGTGCGCGGCGGACGCTTCGTCAGCGGATTCCTGGGTGAGCAGTTCGCCCTGCCCGAGGCTGTCGAGTCGCTGCGCGCCATGCGCAACCTGGCGGTCAGCGGAGAGACCATAACCATCTCGGCGGCTGATCCGCTGAACCTGGTCGGCATCATCGTTCCCGGCGAGCGCGTGCCGGCAATCTCGGGCAAGTACGTCAGCTTCCGCGACGGCATTGCGGTCGAAGCCACAGAGCGCCCCAGCATTCTGGAAAAAGACGACGACCTTAGAGCTGCGCCCGAGGCCGCCGCGCAGTGATGCCCGACGAATTAATCGAGGGCGTCGACTACTACCGGGAAAACGGCTTCCTGGTTTTCACCGCCGTCTATCTGCAGAAACGGGGATTTTGTTGCCAGTCAGGTTGCCGTCACTGTCCCTACGGATTCAGAGCCGAGGAGCCGCCGCAGACGTCGGAAGGATAGAGCACACCACTCGGCTGCATGCCTCGGTCGGCGATGGTTTGGGCCGCTTTTGACCGCCTGGACGCAACCTGCCTAGCGGTTTCATGTTTCCACACATAACCAGTCACTCGATCGGCGACTGATGCCGAGCGCAGTCCACCGGTCCGCGGCGCGCCGGTTCCGGCAACCGTTGCGGCAATTGAGATCCCGTCTGGGTTCGACTTCTGCGACCAGCCAGGGCACAAGGCTCCGGAGCATGCTCTGGAAGCGAGCGGATAGGTGTGTCTCAGGCGGAATGCGATTTGCCATCAGGTTCCACAGAACCTTGCCGATAGTTAAAGAGGGACCAGTTTGCTCGTGAAGGGAGTTATACCAATGATGCGAAAAATTACCTTGCTTCTAACCCTGCTTATGCTGGGCAGTTTGTGGGCCAGCGCGCAGCAAAGCTCTTCAAAGGTCGATCTTTTTGGCGGATATTCCTATTTTAACGGCAGCACTTCTGGATTGGCCGGCCGCTACAGCCTGAACGGCTGGAATGGACAGGGCACCTACAATGTGACTCATTGGCTGGGCGCGACCGCCGATTTCGGCGGCTATTACGGCTCGCCGTTTACCCTGAGCGCCAATGACTACAGTTTTCTTTTCGGTCCAACCGTAAGCCTGCGTACCGCGCATTTCACGCCGTATGCTCATGTGTTGTTTGGCGTGGATCGCATTCATGAGTCGTTGATCGGAGGTTCGGTAACCAACTCGGCGTTTGCCATGGCCGTGGGCGGCGGACTCGATATGCCGCTCAAGGGCCGCTTCGCGCTGCGCGCTGCTCAACTGGACTGGCTGCGGAGCACCCACTTCAGCGCCACGCAAAATAACCTGCGGGTTTCAACCGGGCTGGTCGTCCACTTTGGCGAATAGACCAGCCGCGGTGGCTTTTGGCAGAGGCGCGCCCGGTTCCCGCGCGCCTTCTGTTATACATTCCTGCTGACGGAAAAATGGAATCGGGGCGGTCCACTTTGGCTCGGTTGTGTCGCGGGCTGCCGGCATCGAATACAATAGATGCCAGGACCACCACCCATGAAGTACCCGTCATTCCGTCTTTCTCTCCTCGCTCTGGGTTTTGCCCTGCTGACCTTATGCCTCGCGGTTCCGGCTATAGCCGATCAACGTGGCGAGGGGCCGCTCGATCCTTCGCAACCGCAAGGTATTACGGTTGACGAGATCATCCAGAAATTTGCCGCCAAGGAAAAGCAGTTCAAAATTGCGCGCGACCAGTACACCTATCGCCAGGATGTGCTGGTGGAGACGCTGGACGGAGATACGGTGAACGGCGACTATCACGAAGTCGAGGACGTGTTGTTCGATGACAAAGGCAACCGCATCGAACACGTAGTGTTCGCCCCGGAGTCCACCCTGGTCGGCATTACCATGACCCGGGAAGACTTCGATGACATCCGCCATCGTATGCCTTTCGTGCTGACCAGCGACGAAATTCCCGAGTACCAGATTCTCTACGTCGGCAAGCAGCGGGAAGACGAACTGGGGACTTACGTCTTCGATATTGCGCCCAAGCAGATCGAAAAGAATAAGCGCTACTTCCAGGGTCGCATCTGGGTGGACGATCACGATTTTCAGATCGTGAAATCCTACGGCAAGAACGTTCCCGACATTGGAGTGGGCAAGAAACACGGCGAAGGCGAAAACCTGTTTCCCAAGTTCACCACCTGGCGAACTCTGATCGACAATCAGTATTGGTTCCCTGCCTACACCAAAGTCGACGACGTGTTGCACTTCTCCACCGGCGATGTTCACGTGGTCCAGAAGGTGAAATACACCAACTACAAGCGGTTTGGCGCGAAGTCGCGAATCACCTACGACGGCCAGGAGATCTCCAAGGACAACGCGCCGCCATCGGGGACGCAGCCGCCGGCCAACACCACGCCAGCGCCCAAACAGTAGAAAAAACGACTTTGCGTTCAACGGTTGAGCCGGGCTCCGGACCGGACAGAGCTTTCCTCAAACGGCATTGTAAGATGGCGTTGAGGACCTGCCTATGCCTTCGGAAAGCAGCGATCATCTGGCCAACGAGCGCACGTTTCTGGCCTGGATCCGGACCAGTATCAGCGTGGTTGTCTTCGGATTTGTGGTGGCCAAATTCGGAATCACGCTTCGCGAATTGCTGAGCGTGCAGAACCGATCGACGCAGGAAAGTGGAATGTCCCTGGCCATTGGACTGGCATTTATGCTCTTCGGAATCTTTCTGTCCCTGGCCGCGCTGCTGCGCTATCGCAACACTCGCCGGCGATTAGAAAGCGGAGGCTTCGCGCCTGCCGGGGGAATTATTACGGTTCTAGGCATCGTGACAGCTTTGTTCGGCGCGGTTCTGGGCGTCTACTTGCTCTACACTTCGCGCGCCCTTTGAGTGCTGACGGTAGCGAAATAATTTCTCGAGTTCCGACCGCGGCTTCTCCGTGCGGGATTGCTGAAAGTCCTGGTGAGGCAGCCGCGCGTTCTAGCTGGAAAGCACGAGCACTTTATGCTCCGGACAACGAGCCTGCGCCAGCTGGATGAGCTGATCGATCAATGGCGGGCCGTACTTGGCATAGAAATACAGACCGGCGATTTCGCGTTCCTGCAGCGCCTTCTCGGGATAAAGTGAGTTCTCGATTTGCGCCGCGTGCCGGGTCAAAACTTCCGTACGCCGCAACTCAGCCTGGGCAGCACGCTTCTCCAGTCGATTGATCTGATACTGCATCTTGTTGGCGGCCCGTCCCGCGGCTTCCACCAGAGTAGGATCCAGCTTCCGCAAAGACCCGCTCATTCGTTCCATTACCTCGTTAACGGCCTGTTTTCCCGCGGCAAAGTTTTGCTTCAAATCGGCTGGAAGCGAACGTGTGGCCAGGCAATCGCGCAGTTGGCATTCACCGTGAAAAAGCTCCGGCAGTTCGACTTCATACTTGGTGAGCAGCCGCTCAATACGCGGCTCGATCAGGGTAGCGCTGAGGCGGGAAAGAATCGGCGTAATCCGCCCCAACAGTTTTTCGTACACCACGCCCACCTGGGCGAAGTAGGCGACCTCGGCCGGCCCGCCGATGTAGCCCAGCGTGGGCAGCCAGTAATCCTGCAACACCGGACGTAACAGGACATTGGCATTGAAACTTTCCGGAGCTTGCTCAATGCGACGCTGCAACTCCTCGCCCGACAGGCGCTCGCGAGCGATGGAGAACTGGCCGTTGGCGCGATGGATGGGAACGCGCACTCCCTCGACCAGCGCAAACAGCGGAGTCGACTCGCCGGTAACTTTCACTTGCTCGTGATATTGCGCCGCGTGCAATTCGCGATTACGAGCCAGCAGAGCGTCGTCCAGCTCGCCGGCCCGGCGTACCGCGTCGACAAACAGCGGAGCGGCAATTCGGTGCAGCTCGGGATCGGCGGGATCCAGAAAAATCAGGCCGTGATCAGACCCGCTAAACATGCGGGCATAAAGCTTAGCGTAAGCATTGGAAAAGGTTTCGCCCTCGACATAGCTCTCGCGCAGATAGTCGGCCGCCAGCGATTCACCGAGCAAGTCTGCAGCCTTGCTCACCAGATCGTTGGCGCCTTCGGCGAATTGGATGGTCGCGACGGGCGCGCCCGCCAGCCCTCGGGTTGCAGCGCTGAACGGAGCGAGCCCGAAATCGTGCGTGAGCAGCAGAGCCTGGTTTACTTCGGCAAGGTCATGATCTTCGGTGGCCAGCCAGAAGACAGGAACACACTCGACGCCCAACTCTTCCACCTGTTTCGCCAGCGCCAATACCGACGCGGCTTTCAGCAGAGAAAGTAGCGGGCCGCCGAAAAGTCCCACCTGCTGACCCGTAACCACGGCGAATGCGCCGTCGCGGAGCCGCTGAATATTCCGCAGGGTCGCCCCCGACGCTCCCCAGGCGCGATTCTGCTTCTCCAGCGCATCCGCTACGCGAGCCTGGCGAACCGGATCGCGCGGAACTGATTTGGCAAACGCGGCAAGGTGCGCGGCATCGGGTTGAGTCGGATAGAATCTGCGGATTTCGGGCGCGTAGGAAAGGAAATCGCTGAACAGTCGCGTGGTGTGCGGGATGGCGTTGAAGGAGATGCAGTCGGGGATCACGAGATGGTCTCCCGACAACAGCGTCGTTCATCCCGGCACATCACAGCGAGCTCGAAAAGTGCAGTAAAGCCGGTTACAGCCAATCGGATCATGGATTCGGCCATTGGTGCCACTGCTATGAGACTAACAGGCAAGCAAAGGTTTGGATGATCTAGCGGCTGCCGGGATGCACCATTCCGGGACCGCCTGCTCCGGTGGCGTTACCAATCTTAACTTTGGAGACACAGTACTTAACCGCCTGAATCCGTGAAGTGCGGTCTATTACGTAGTGAAAGGTTTTCGTTTCCGGGCCCTCATTCAGGAGGCGGACCATGAAAGCCGGTATCCTTGCCACGCTGGCCGCGGGGTTAGCTATTCTTCTTGTCCCCGCTTCCCCCGCACAACAAGCAGCTTCCGACACTCAAACCCAGAATAGTCCAAACCAGAATTGGGAGATCGCCATCGGGCCCTCTTCCAAGATTGGGGATACGCAGGTCCGTGCAGTGCGTCTCAGCGAGGTGACCGGCCAGGTCGACGTCTATCGAAATGTCGGCGATAGCTACGAGAATGCGCTGCTGAATCTGCCCATCACACAAGGCACCGAGCTGCGAACCCGGGCAGGCCTCGCCGAAATCGAGTTCGAAGATGACAGCACGTTGCGCATGACTCCCGACACGATCATCGAATTCACCCAGCTCGAGCTTGCGTCCTCTGGCGTCAAGCAGACTACGGTGAACGTCGACAAGGGCGCGATTTATGTGGATCTGGCGCGCACGGCGAGTCATAACTTCACCCTTACCTTCGGACATCAGAAAGCGGTTCTCGATCCGGGCAGCCGGGTTCGCTTGTACGTCATCGACCAAGGCGCAAGTTTGGCGATCTTGAAGGGCAAGGCGCAAATCGTAGCGACCTCGGGACTGACGGCCGTGGAGAAACGGCGGACGGTGAATTTCGTCTACGAGATGCCGGCGAAGGTCATCGTCGTGAAAAACGTGCCGGCGCCCTACGATGACTGGGACGAAGCCGCGGCCGCGTATCACCAGTCGTATGCCAAGCTAGGATCCTACGGTGTGGCCACCCACGGCTACGGTATCGCCGACATGAATTATTACGGCAAGTTCGTCAATGCGGGCGACTGCGGAAGGATTTGGCGTCCATATTTTGCCAGCGCGACGTGGGATCCGTTCGCTAACGGATCCTGGGTTTATTACCCAAACGGGGGATACTCGTGGGTGTCGCCGTACCCGTGGGGTTGGACACCGTATCACTATGGACGCTGGCAGTACTGTTCGCCCTACGGGTGGGGATGGCGGCCGCATGGAACCTGGCGAAGTATTCAGAATCCGCCACGCTACCCGAGGAGCGCGCCGCGTTTGCCGCCACGATATCCGCTCGTGCCTATTCCGCGGCCTCCTGCCCAACCCTCGGGCACGCCGACCGTAATCACGGTCAATCACAGGCCTCCGGCGGCCTCTGGCGTGAACAATACAAATCACTTCATGGTGCGAAGAGACTCCGCCGGACTGGGCGTACCGCGCGAGACGCTGGGAAACCTGAGTCACATTTCAAACCACATGGATCAGCGTGGAGTAGAGAGTATGGCAGTCCATAGTCCGGCGTTTGGCGGGGTGAACGCGCCCGAACATGGCAGCACTGTGGCCTCGGCGCGCGGGCCAGGCGAATCCACGCGCTCAGCGAGCTATGGCAGCCGCAACCCGAACTCCGGCGGTGGAGGTTCGCATGGAGGCTACTCAGGTGGAGGAGGCCATTCGTCGTACTCGGGCGGCGGAGGCGGTGGCGGCGGACACTCGGGCGGTGGCGGCGGTGGTGGGGGCGGTGGCGCACGGCGGTAGACTGGCAGCGGAGTCGCTGGTCACCGAGGGAGCATCTATATGAGGTGCGGTTGACTTCTCTGCCCTGGCTGGTAGAGTTGAAGTTGATCGTGGTCACTAACGGGGGCGTCACGGCTTCGACGGAAGTGATTGCGGTAAAGAGGCATACCGGAGTGCATGCATCCGTAATCGTGTGCAAAAACACAATTGCCAACCAAAACCTGGCATACGCAGCTTAATTAATTAAGTTGCCGTCCTCCTCGGCTTTGCTCATGGGCTGGGAAAGGGCGTCGCACAGTGAGCTGGCTTCGAACTCTCCACCTGTGAGTTTGCGGCGAGATTATCAGGTTGGTCGGCTGCGTTTCTTGTCCGCTCTGAGCGTGGCCGGCGAGAGTGCCGGGTAACTCCGGCGCATGAACGTGACTAAGTATGTAGGCTCTTTGCTGACAACATTTTCGGACGCGGGTTCAACTCCCGCCGCCTCCACCAATATATTTATTTTCAATAACTTACACGTAAATTAGCGGGCCGCAGCCCGCTAATTTCAATCCTCCAAGTACCAATCAGTTCAGCGCTTACTTGTCTGCCGTGACAGTACGCCTCCTCGCGCGTTAAGCGGATTACTTCCTGATGGCCCGTCACCCAGTATTAGTCAAGCGAATCAATTTCTCAACCTCGCTAATTTGATCCCTTCGAGAGCTCTTCTATCGGCACAAGTCTGTGTCCCGATGTCATGTAGATCTTCCCATCCACTTTGCTAAAGACCGGATCGATGACTACCTGCATGCCGTCCGTCGTGACCGTTTCGACAAACTCATCGAATTTCCGGTCAGTGTCGAGGATATCGAGTTCATGCGGTGCAATCGTCAAGCCCACAGATTTCCAGTTTTCGACGAAGCGGTCCAGCTTTATTGGATCGGAAATGAGCGGAACGCGTCCATCAAAATGAATGACTGCTTCCTCTTCTGGGGCCACAAGAAAGGCCATAGGAGCGTACCAGGTTTCCCATAGCGCGTAACGGTCTGCGATTTTCTGGTCGTACTCAACCACACGTGTTGTGGCGATCTCGCGCAGGGTCTCAGAAATGCCAAGCATTTTCAGAAGCAAGGAACGCTTTCCGAATGTCTTGCTTTGGTCACTGACACAATATGGATCTCCGTCCACACGGGCTTGGCGAATCATCTCGTTGAACTCGGCCACAGTCACCTCCGCCTCGTCCTTCCTCAATCGGTGGATTGCACCGCGCTGATGAACGTACTCAATGTCGCCTCCGACAAGTGCCATCTCGCCGATATAGCCTCCCTGAAGCAAACCAGACCTGACGCCACCCCATAAGAAAGTGGCACCAGGCCGTATTTCGCCTGCATTCAAGAAACCCTGCCCCCTCTGAATGGCGTGGAACCACAGGTTGACGTCGAAATTCTTGAGAAAATCATGCTTATCGAAAAACTCACATTCAATCTTCCCGACCACGCGGTCATCCGCACGAGTGCATTCAGTATGGACCAAGCCAATTTCCGGCTGACCATTTCGCGAGAATTCGATGAGTTCCGCCGAGGCAGAACTGATTGGCTTACCGCAATGTATACACGTCAGGGAGTCGGTACTCGTTTTGTGCGAGGACTGAAGGATCTGCCGGCGATGCTCGGCACACAGTGACTTCTCGACGTCTTCGTCTCCATCATTGGAAGGGATTATCACGACGGACTTTCCCGCAGTCAGATCAGTGTGCGAAGCCAGGAATCTTTCCATGCCTACGTAAGTACTTGTGCGGTGTTCGAGTTCGATTCGTAGTCCGTTGGCGAGCACGCACTGTCTATCTTTGAAAACGAGGCGCTCTTTGCACTCGCCGTCGAACCTGTGAAACTCAACAAGGGCAAAGTCACTATCTGTGATCGACTTACCTTGCTGATCCGCGAAGCGGCCAAACACAACCTCTTTTCCCGTCGCTAGCGGGATGTCCTTAATGATAGAACGAAGAAACTGAGCTTCTGTGGCCGGTGTCGGCGGTACTTTTGCCAATCGAAATTTCTCATATCGAGAACGCAGTTGATCTACCACTATCGTATGCCGGTGTGTCGCATCGTTTAGCGAATCTGTGATTAGCCTTCCCCATAGCTCGCGCCCAATTACGTAGGACTGCGACGTTAGAAGTAGAACAATCGCGTGCTCAAGAGTCGAATTAGGATCGAGGTCCAACACCAACACATGCATCCGTCGCAAGATATGATTTGCGGTTTGTTCTTGATCCTCGGCACTCACGCCTACGATAAGCCCTCGAATAGATGTGAGCAGCTCGTCGATGATGCCGACGCTCTCCTTCGGCTGGTCCCTCCGAAAGCTTTCTTCATCGCCGAGGCGAAATGCGTCGAGTGCTGCCTTCATCTCGGTAGTCACCTTTCGTGACGATCCGCTTCCAGTCACCAGAGTGTACGAAGACGCCAAAGTCGTCGGATCGGCGTGTTGCGCGACGAACTGCTTGAGCACGCTCTGGAACTCGGACTTCGACGAAACCGAAAACTGTATCGCCTTCTTTACTTGAATGTAATTGCGCTGGCCTTCAACGAACGTGAGATTTATATCGTCTACACTCGCCGCGGTCTCGAAACTAATGCTCGCGAGCTTCGCCAGATCGAATGCACCGATCGGCATTTCGCAAAGGCAGCAAGCGATCAGATAAGCAGCCACCCGCGCCTGGTACTCTGCGCCGGAGGAAACTGCCGCACCTGCCCCACTCTTGACTCCCATTGTCGCCTCTTCATCATTGTATTCGGAGTCGTCCGCGCTAAAACGCGAAGCGCATTAGTCTCCAGAAACGTCACTGCAATGAGTGGTCTCGACAACTATCGGTTGGTCGGCAAACAGGAAGTAATCCGGCGCGTTCACTCGACTTATCCATCCAAACAATCGGAGCGCCGAGAGCGAGCGGGAACGGTTCATCTATTCATGAATGACTTGCCGAGCACGGCGCGAGGGTCGCGCCCTTCGTGTGGTCAATACACGGTCAACGATTTGCCCACTTTCGAGTGTTTGGCGTTTCTCGCGGTCCTTGAAGGTCAGTAAGTTACCTGTTTTCAATGCAGCGCAAAAGTTCAACTCCCGCCGCCTCCACCATCTTAAGCTACTGATTCTAAGGTGTTTACAAACTAGACCAAAATATTGTACCGTTTTTGTACCGCCGGCTCGGCAGGCGGTACAAAGAGGTACGGTTTGGCTCTATTCGTTTACGCCCGCCACATATCCGATTGCCCCAAGAAATCTGACCGGTTCTGGAAGCGCTGCCGTTGTCCTAAGTGGATTCGTGGAGTCCTAAGCGGTTCTACAATTCGCCAGACAGCCGACACTCGGAGCTGGGAAAAGGCAGAAGACAAACGCAGACAACTCGAAGAGGAGGCGGAACAGCGCGCGGCCGCGATCCGCACCGGCGAAGCGCCAAGCCGGACTTCCGAGCCCATTAGCGTCAAGGATGCAGTGAAACGATTCCTTGCCAGCAAGCGCAATGAGAATCTCGCTGAATCCACCCTCGACAAGCTGACGACGATCTTTCAAAAGCAATTCTCACACTGGGCTTCATCGGCGGGATTCCAACACCTGGCTGATATCACCACCGCTGATCTTGAGGCGTTCCGCGACACGTGGACGGACGGACCCCTTGCCAAGAAAAAAAACAGGAACGGTTGGTCGGGTTTTTCTATTACTGCATGCGCCTCGGCTGGATCAAGTCCAATCCCGCGGCTCTGTTGGGTCGAATCCGAGCGGAAGGCCCGCCCACGGATTACTTTCCAAAATCAGAGTTCGATCTGATTGTCGATTCAACTTACATTTACCAGCCGAAGGGATGGCTGGAGTGCCGCAATCAAGCCACTCGACTTCGGATCCTGATCCTGCTGATGCGCTGGAGCGGTCTGGCGATCAGAGACGCGGTCACACTGGAACGACGCCGCCTGAATGACAAAGACGAACTGTTTCTTTATCGCGCGAAAACAGGCAATCCCGTATATGTTCCGCTGCCGCACGATGTAGCAGAGTCCCTGAGGAATATTCCACCCGGCCCTTCCCCTAATCCAAGGTACTTCTTTTGGTCAGGAAACGGCTCTCCAAAGTCGGTGGTCGGCAACTGGCAGCGGAGCTTCCGTCGACTCTTCAACATTTCGAACATTCGACGGGATGACGGTTCCCCCAAGCGTTGTCATCCTCACATGTTTCGGGACACCTTCGCTGTCGAAATGCTCCTTGCCGGCGTACCTCTTGAACAAGTTTCAATCCTGCTTGGCCACAAGAGCGTGAAGATCACGGAGAAGCACTACGCGCCTTGGGTAAAGGCGCGACAGGACCAACTTGCTGCAAACGTTCGCATGGCTTGGGAGGTTTTTGACAGCGGGGACAAAAGGTCTAAGCGAAAAGCGCCGAAGTCAGTTCGGCGGAGCGCTTAATGTTAGTATTCGCCAGGGTGACTGCTTGGGCTCTGCACCCCGAGTCTAGCTTGCCTGCCGCAGCTCAGCTTTGCTAATAGAATCTATATAGGTTGCCCGCGCGATCCCACGAGGATTGCGGCGCTCGTGACAGAATCGAACACGTCCGGAGCCTGGACCGCTCGTTGTGGAACGAGGATGGAAAGATCCATTGGTCAGCTACGATGAGTGTGAGTGAGTGCAAGTGCGGGGCCGAAGGGAGGGCTCCTCTCGACCTACTGAGAATCCGATCCCGGCGCGCTGTTGCCGTCTTGCGTCCACCTGCCTTCTGATCGTGTCCCTCCAGCAGCTCAGGAGAATCGTTGAAGGAGAACCACGGTATCAAGGCTTCCGCCTTCTAGAAGGTTTCCTGACAAGCAATTCGTTCCGGAAAGTTACTTCAGCAGGGACACGCCGAGTTCATAAACGGCGGCGGGCGGCTAGTTACCAAGTGACGTTATAGCAAGAACTCTAACCCAGCATCCTTCGCTAGTTCCGTCGAGAGCCGCGCCCTAAAGTGGGCCCCAAGCCACGAGATTTCAAGTCCCGTTCTTTGATGGAATCTCTGGTGATCTTGTACAGAACTGCTGGTGAATGTTCTCGGCGATTTTCAAACAAACCTCGTTACTCGCCTGAAGCATTTCGCCACAGCCGTTGCAGATGCTTATGTTTTCAGATTTCCGAGTGTACTCGGGATGAGGACGGTTTATCAGCTCCGCCAATTGACACCTCCCACCACCTGCTCGATAGAGGCGCGCGCGCCGAAGCAAGCGGAAAGGCAGAGAATCCGCGCACGTTTTTCGCGTGCCAAAGCGGGTTCTTGCCTGTTTGTCCGAAGCAGACCGGCGCTCAATCTGCCACGGCCGCACTAGGCAGTTTTCCTTTAACCCCCGTGCTGCAACATATGCTTCAGCAGCTCCTGCGACGGCCTGCCCGTCACCAGCAAACTGTACTTGACCTCATATTCCTTGATTTCTTCAACAGTTTGAGGGTTGAGCTGATTGTCTATTGGTCCGGGATCGTATCCCATGCGAACCAGTGACTTCTTCGTTTCGAGCACAATCAACGTGTCGGCCGAAGGGGCGGCGTTTGTCGATGTGGGAGTAATCGCGACTGACTTCGGCGCACAGCATTCCTGTTTGGCAGCAAGAGCCGCCATCTCTTGTTGTCGGCGGCGCCGGTCTTCGCGCTCCCAAGTGGCCCGCTCCTGTTGCTGCCGCCTGAACGCAGCTTGAGCCTCGTTCTGGCGATCGCGTTCATTTGCACTTTCAATCATTCCAACGCCGCCGCCGATTGCAGCGCCCCAGGCTGCCCCCGATCTGCCGCCGACAAGCGAACCCAGCATTGCTCCGGATAACGCCCCCGCAAATCCCCCTTCGAAGATCTGCGCCTCCAGTGGCAGACCGACAACACACAAACCAATCAACAGTACTAGAGCTAACTTTTTCATTTCGCGACCTGCTTTCCATTACTCCAGTACTGATCAAATTTAGAACCATCTTTGCGCGTGAAGGCGAGCTTGCCTTCTGGGTAACCGTTCACGAATTGACCGCGCCCAGTATCGCCGTCCGGAGTAAGAACTTTTCCCTCTCCTGCGGGAAGGCCGTTGACAAAAGGACCTTCGTATACGATTCCACTTGCCAGTTGGAGCTTTCCTGTTCCGCTGGGTTGGTCATTGCGGAAGCTGCCTGTGAAGATGTCGCCGTTGGGCAAAAGTAGGACACCTTCACCCTCTCTCTTGCCCTGGCGGAACTGTCCGTAATACTCCTCCTTGTCGGGCAGAATGTGGTGACCCTGGCCATCGGCTAATTCGTTTTTGACCTCACCTGCGTAGCTCGATCCGTTCGCGGCCTTGTACTGTACGAGGCCGCTGGGAGCGTCATCCTTGAATTCGCCTTCGAGGTGACTGCCATCAGGCCAGCGGACGTTACCCCAGCCATCCAGCTTGCTGTTGAGGAAGCTGCCCTCATAGTGGAGGTACTGATTGTCTAGCCAGAAGTCGATGGTGCCGAGACCTTGCGCTTTCCCGTCCACCATCGGGCCCGAGTACCGCCCGGCAAGTTTGCCGTCATGAATCCAACTCAACACTCCTGTACCGGTCGCCTTGCCATCGTGGCAATCACCTGACCAGCTGATGAGATTGTCGCCACGGAGATCGCTCCCCCAGACCGCGCAGTTCGTGATCGGATCTTTCAGCCACGAATCCTCCGTTGGTTTCGCAGCCTGTCCTAGGTGAGCCGCTTCTTGAGCGGTGAGTTGAATGCCAACCGTACTGACGAATAACGCCAGTGCCGCCGCACACCTTCTCCATTTCATGGTTTTCTCCGTGCTCCAAGGAACCCTCAAAGTCCCGCCCTGCTTTGCGCGGTCAGCCCCACTCGCTCCGGCAGTCGGAACGAGTGAGCCTCCACAGATCGTCTACTGGGGTCTATTGCGCTTTATAGGTCACCTTGCCGTTCATCATGGTCAGCTTTACCTTCGTGGTGCTGATGTCGGCCGGAGGAATCTTGTACAGGTCTTTCTCCAGCACAACGATATCGGCGAGTTTGCCGACTTCGAGAGAGCCAATCTGCTTCTCCAGGTCCAACACGTATGCCGAGCCGAGCGTGTATGCCTTGAGCGCCTGGTCCAGGGTAATGCGCTCGTTCGCCGGCGGCATGATGGGCGTGAATTGAATCTTCTCGTATTGCGGCAGAATGGCGCGTGTCAAAGCTACCTGTATTGCGTCCAGAGGACGATAACTTGAGAAGTAGCCTGCCGCTGGCCAGTCGGACCCGAATGCCATACGGCCTCCCGCCTTCGATACTGAGTTCATGCGTGCCCATTCGGTGTTAACCACCTCGTTCCCGAGAATCTGTGTGACTTTTTCGCTATACGGGTCAGGCGTGATCCACTGCGGCGAAGTCTGCATCGTGACATTGAGTTCTTTGAAGCGCGGTACGTCCTGGTCGGTGATCAGCAGCGAATGCGCGATGGTGTGCCGCGAAGGGCTGTTGGGATATTGCTTCTCGGCTTTGGCCACGATGTCCAGGTAAGTGCGAATGGCGGCATCCCCGTAACAGTGACAATGCGTGTCCACTCCGTTCTGCTGTGCTTTGAGGACAGCGGCCTCTACAAGCTCGGGACTGAGCTGATATTGCGCATTGAAACCTGGGCGGTCGTAATAAGGTTTGAGAAGAACTGCGGTGTGCTGGGCCTCGCCGCCATCCATCATGATTTTTAACGTTTTAGCCTGCACCAGTTCTGAGTTGTACTGGTTCCGCAGCTTCAGCACGCTTGCGACCGGGTCCTTTACCTCAGGATTGTTCCAGTAGTAAGTGCCTACCACCCTCACCGGCAGCTTATTTTCTTTCTCTAATTGCTGATAGCCGTCGTATCCCGTCTCGGCGGGCATGGTTGCGATGCCGGCTTCAAACACAGCCGTGATGCCTGCCGCCGACAACTTTGGCAACAACTCTGCCGCCTCAGCAATCTGAGCCTCGGGCGTAGGAGGCGTCAGTTTGGCCAGCACGGCTTGTTCCGCTGGAGTTTCAACCACCCAACCGGTAGGTTCGCCGGTCTTGGGGTCCTTCTGGAAGTAGCTGAAGCCGGGCACCGGATCAGGAGTCTTGGCGTTCACGCCTGCAAGCTCCATCGCTTTGCTGTTGATCCAAGCGCTGTGCACATCGATGGCAACCAGAAGCACGGGGCGGTCAGGAAATGCTTTGTCCAAAGCATCTTTAGTCGGGCCAGTGGTGGGAAACAGGGTATAGCGCCAGCCATAGCCGCGAATCACTGGAGCATCGGGATTGGCGTCAGCCCATTTCCTTACGGATGCCAGCACCTCTCCGATGGAGTCGTACTGCAAATCGGCGCCTCCCGCGAACATCGCTAGCATCGGGTGAATATGCGAATCGACGAATCCCGGCAGCAGCATCTGACCTTTTAGATCAATGACCTGCGTCTTGTCGCCGATGAACGGCTGCACGCCGTCGTTGCTCCCGACGTAGGAAATGTGTTTGCCCGTTACGGCAATCGCCTGAGCTGTAGGATTCTTTGCGTCAATGGTATAGATCGCACCATTCTTGAAAACGTAGTCTGCTTTGTCGGTGGCCACTGCTGGGCATACGAACATCCCCAAGATGACGATTGCGAAAACGACTTGAGTAATACGCTTAATGATAGGATTCATATCGCTTCTTCCTTTATTCGCTCTGAGCGGGATGCTTAACTTCGCTCTAGTTGCCTACTCCGGCCTGGTACGTCAACCTTCCATTCATCATGGTCAGTTTCACCTTCGTCGTGCTGATGTCGGAGGGCGGAATTTTGTACAGGTCTTTCTCCAGCACAACGATGTCGGCCAGCTTGCCGACCTCGAGAGAGCCGATTTGTTTCTCCAGGTCCAACACGTACGCGGAGTCGAGCGTGTAGGCTTTGAGTGCCTGGTCCAGCGTGAGGCGCTCGTTTACTGGCGGCATAATGGGCGTGAACTGCAGGTCGCCGTACTGCGGCAGGATGGCTCGCGTAATCACGATCTGGATTGCTTCAAGCGGGCGATAAGTCGAGTTGTAGCCCGCGGAGGGCCAGTCGGCGCCCAACGCGACGCGGCCTCCGGCCTTGAGGACCGAATTGACGCGACCGTATTCCGTAAACACAACATCCTCGCCCAGGATGTCCGTCGAGAGCCTCATGCTCGGATTCGGATCGAACGACTGTCCCGATGTCTGCATAGTGACGTTCAGCTTTGCCATGCGTTCCACCTCTTCATCGGTCAGGAACAGTGCGTGCGCCGCGGTGTGGCGAGATGGGCTGTTGGGATAGGCCTTCTCCGCAGCCTCAACCGCATTAAGGTAGGCAGCTATTCCACCGTCGCCGTAGCAGTGGCAGTGTGTATCAAGTCCGTTTGCCCGCGCCTTCATTACAGCTGCGCTGACGAGTTTGGGGTCGAGCAGAAAATCACCGTGGAATCCCGGCCGATCGGCATAAGGCTTGAGCATGACCGCGGTATGCTGGGCTTCACCCCCATCTACGTTGATCTTCAGGGCCTTGAGTTGCACCAGTTCGGAGTTGTACTTGTCGCGCAACTGAAGTGCGATTCCAGCCGGGTCCTTTATCTCGGGATTGTTCCAGTAGTAGCTGGCGACCACCCGAACTGGCAGTTTGTTTTCTTTTTCTAGATTCTGGTAACCGTCCATGCCGGCTTCGGTGGGTATGGCGACTATTCCCGCCTCAAAGACGGCCGTAATGCCCGCTGCCGAGAAATCCGGCAGTCTGGTCTTCATCGCGTCAAGAGTTGACTCAATCAAGGGCGGCTGCAGTTTGAAGAACACAGCTTTCATGGCCGCAACTTCCACCAGCCAGCCTGTCGGTTCGTTGGTCTTCGGGTCGCGCTGGTACCAGCTGAAGCCGGGAACGGGATCAGGAGTTGAGGCATTCACTCCGGCCAACTCAAGCGCCTTGCTGTTGACCCAGGCGCTGTGGCCGTCGTTGGGAAAGAGAATCACCGGGCGGTCGGGGAATAGTCTGTCTAAGTCTGCTTTCGTCGGTCCAGTGGCCGGAAACAGAGAATAGCGCCATCCATAACCTCGGATCACCTTAGCATCAGGGTGAGCGTCGGCCCACTTCTTCAAAGATGCCAGCAACTGCTCAAGTGAGTTGGTCTGCAAGTCGGCGCCTTCCGCCATTAGCGCATTGGCGGGGTGAATATGCGAATCGACGAACCCCGGCAGCAGCATCTGACCTTTGAGATCGATGACCTGCGTCTTGTCGCCGACGAACGCCTGAACGCCTTCGTTGGTTCCGACGTAGGAAATGTGTTTGCCCGTGATGGCAATCGCCTGGGCTGTGGGATTCTTGCTGTCGAGGGTGTAGATCGCGCCGTTCTTGAAAACGTAATCGGCCTTGTCAGCCGCAAGAGCCGAGACGGCAGCCATGCCAACGATGGCTGCGAATAACGCGACGCAAGTAGCGAGTTTGTGAACCGACTTCATGGGAGTGCCTTCCAATCTCTTAGGTCAAGAAAACGTAACTATGCTTTGCTGCATTTATCCATGGGCCAATTTCAAACCGACGATGCCCGTCACAATGAGAGCGGCCGAACCAAGGCGCATCACATTTGCCGGTTCGCCATAAAACCAGATTCCAGTCAGCAACGTGCCCACCGCGCCGATGCCAGTCCAGACGGCATAGGCGGTTCCCATGGGTATCTGCTTCTGGGCGACCCACAGGCACGTGCCGCTTCCCGCCATGAACAATACGGCGGTCACAATGCCGGCAATCCGCCGATCAGGGTTTTCTGCCAGCTTGATGCCGACCGGCCAACCGATCTCCAACAGCCCAGCGGCCACCAGGTAAAGCCACGCCATGTTTTCCTCCCGGCCTGACACTTACTGCTACTTACTGCCTTTAGGAAACAGCAATGTGACTTGGAAACTCATCGACCAGGTGGGCATGCCGGCCGGCGTCGTCGCATTGCCATAGAAGGTCGCCGAGAAATCCATCGGCGCCTGGCCGATATTTACGAGCCTTCCGACTCCCAACCCAAATGGCACAGTCCACACATTGCCGGCAGTGGCGCGCCAGTCGGCGGTTATCGTGGGCGACGAGTTCAGGTACCAGTCGTGCGGCAGGTTGTAGACCATAAAATACTGCAAAGCCATGCGATTGACCGGAGGGCGTCCACCCGACCCCGCCACTGACCAAACGTTGCTGACCAACGCGCCGACCGTCCATGGGCCTGGTTGCGCGAGCACAACCGCCGACGGACCAAAGTCCAGCTTTCCCTGGCCGAGCATCTGGCTGGTAGCGGTAGGGATCACGACGGCCGGACCGGCTCCCCAGATCACCGCGCCGGGGTTCTTCGGAGCTAGGAAAAAGCTTGGATTCATGTCTCCCAGGCCAAATACACCGCCGCTCTTCTGGTCGGGATATGGCTGCCAAACGATGGGCTGGATGATGCGGGTGATAAGCATCCAGTTCTCGCCGAGGTTCAGAGGGATAACGGGTTGCAGGCTGATTACATTCTGGACGCGCCCGTATGGCGCAATTCCGGGATTGATGTTGTTCTGGATGGGAACGCTGATTAGGTCCGCTACGGGATTTTGAACGGCTTTGAGCAAAGCTTCATCGGCGGCTTCCGTTGAGTTCATTTGGGTTGCCGCTGGCTGAGGAGTCTGGTCTTGCGATTGGGCCAGACTTACTGAACAAGCCAGACCAAACAAAGCTATCGCCACTAGCCACAGTGACGGACTACCTCTTAATACTCTTGCGGATTCGGTGCCCATCACTACCGTCCTCTTTCGTTGACTCACAATCCGGCAGCGGCTACTCTTCATATGCTCTGCGTCCTCTCAAAACCTCACTTGCCCGCTGACTCCGGCATAAACCTCGGTACCGAAACTTCGATTACCTGGCTCAATCACCTGAAGATCAGCAGCGATGCGAAACCATCGAACCACGGCGAAGTTGTAGAAAGCCTCCATGCCTTGCTCGTCGCCTAGCTTGAAATCGATTGTGTTTTCGAGGCCGCGCTTGAGGGTGTCGCTGAGGAAGTAACGAAAGTAGCCGATACCAGCGCGATCGAACGGCCGCTTCCGCAAGAATCCAGTTCCGCCAAGACCGAGGAGGAGATTTCCTGCCAAGGGGTTTGGATTAGCGTCGGAGATCGAGGCTTGGGCAAACAGGCCCCACCCGTTTCCCGGCCGGCTCTTGTCTTGCTGGAAGTATTGCTGAACCGCATAGCTTCCGAAGTAATAACCAGTTTTTGCACTTAGTATTTTTTGTGACTCAGGAGGGAGAACTAGCTGCGGAATGTCTTCAAGATCAAAGCCGGTCTGACTGGACGCCGCGAAAGTGAAAGTGTGGAAGCCCTGCAGGCCACGAATCTTTGCCGGGAAACGTGCCGAAATCCTGCCCGTAATGCCTTGCGTGCCCCACCCGTTGAGCCCGGCCTTCTGCTGAGCATTCGTCGGATCATAAAGCATGAACGTGAACGTCCCCGGCTTGGTGCTGATGCTGAGATTCCCGCCAGTCATATAGGGCGGCAACACTCCGCTGGGCGGCGCTGCGAAAGCGATATTCCAGAAAGTGTCGAGGCCTCCTCCGCCCAGAATGGGCGTGCGCGAAGGAGCATTAATCATGTCGAACTTGCCAATGCTGAGGGATACTCTCTCGCCAAATCGCTGAGTAACATTGAGCGCCAGATCGCCGCCTGTCCCTACATCCTGAGGGAACGCCAGTGCCGTGTTCTGGATGAGAACGGAACCACCCATGCCGTTTACGTTGGCTCCGTCGTTCAACTCGCCGGTCAAGTTGATGGAGAAGCCTTTCCAGAGGTGGAGCTTGGCGCCGTCCAGCACCATCTTCCCAAGCATCTTCCCGCCCATGCGCCAGGTATGATTGCCGTCGCCGGCGGTCAGACCCTGTCCGAACTCGGTGTAGGTGACGGTCAGGTCGATTCCACGCTGGCGAAGAGATCCCAGCGGACTCCCGGGTCCGTCGAGCAAGCCGGGACGGTTTTGCAGTGGAAGCGCTTGCGGTTGAGTTACTGAGGATGCAGGGTCGCCCGGGTTACTCGGTTGTACGGACGTTTGACCTTGCAAAGGACAGGTCAGCAACACCAGTGACGAAATAAACAGCGTAGGCCAATGACTGTGGCGCATAGACGTTCGCCGAACAACTCATCTGACAGGCGCTAGTCGAAGAAGCTGTTCGTTGGCTCCATCCGCTCGAGAGCGCGGGCGAGGTCTGCGAAGACAGATAGAGCGTCCATGGGCTCAAATGGGGCACGCTACTTGCCTCAGCTTGGATCACCTTATAACTATCAGCTAGCGCTAAAGAATGTCGTGATTATGGTCACGTTGGTGTGTGATGGCGGGTACGAAGTGGGCACTTTAATGCTATTTTCGGAGTGTGACAACTCGTTGCTCGTGGGTGGCAGGGCACGTCCCCGCGCGGATAACTCAACGCTAATGGAAATCGCGACCTCCACGCCAGTCTCCGTATGCGTAGGTTGCGTCAATGATCCGTTGAAACTCAGTTTTGGGAAACCACCCCGTCGGAAGTGAGCCGACGCTTGAGCGTTTCACTCTCGCGGCGGGATTCTCAGTCAACCAACCGTTTTGAATGCAGAACGCAAAGAAGCCGGCCAGTCGGGACAGCTTACGGTTTGCAGTCAAACCGTTATTTCCCCAAGTCGCGCGGAAGTTGACGAGTTCTGGGGCAGTGACATCGCGAAGCCGAATGAGCCCCCGGTGCTTCGCCCAGGGAAGCAGTTGTTTCTCGAAGAGCGTTTTCGATTGCTTGGTCGTTTCCTTCGCGAGATTGCGACCCTTCTCGTCGGCAACATAGGCGTCGATTGCATCCTCGATGGTCGTGATGACTGGCTGCGCGGCCTTCATCGGATCAGCCGCCTCCTGAATTGAGCGGGCTGTCAGCTCAGCTTTTTCCCAACTGCGCGTCTTCGCAGACTGGCGCAAACGTTGGTTGTCCACATATCCATCGATCCATTTGGGGCAGTGGCAACGGCGGTATTTCGGGTCGTCGCGGTGGTCGCAATCTGACGTGTGGCGGGTATAAACAAACAGCGCTGGGCCTCCTTGGGCTTGTGAACAAAAGCAGGGTCATTGTCCCGGGGTGGCTACCACTTGGTTCATCTTCGGAGAGCCGTTCGAAGGAATTGCATAGGATGACATTCATTGATGGCATTAGTCGACATCGAACTATCTCCCGTTAACAGGGAGACGCGGAACACGTGCGACGTTGAGCCTGAAATCGAGTATGCTTTAGCCGACCTGACGTGGCTTTAGCGTTGACGATTACACCTGACGCATCGGGGCTGACGCGTGGCGGAATTTGTACCGTTTTTGTACCGCCGACCCGGCAAACTGGCCTTTTTGGCACTTCTCGCCTCTAGTGAAACCAATAACTTACGTATAATCAATGGCTTGAATAGTTCAACTCCCGTCGCCCCCACAAGTACTTTAGTTTCAATATCTTAACTCGACTACAGCGGCGGATCTTCCGCCGCTTTCCTTGTCTGATTCAGACTCCGTAAGCGTAGAATCGCCAAGTTAACGTCTTGACTTTGTTCTCAGTTTGAGTACGATTGTTCTCGGAATGAGAACAACAGTCGACTCTCTAGGAAATGTGCTGTTCGGCCAGACTCGTGGGGGCATCTTGGCCTTGCTTTACGGCCACATAGATGAATCTTTTTACGTCCGCGAGGTCGCACGCCATCTTGGCACCAGCGTAGGCGCGGTGCAGCGCGAGCTGGCGAAGTTATCGGAAGTGGGATTGATCAATCGCTCAGGCGTAGGAAACCAGGTCTTCTATCAGGCAAACCGAAACAGCCCCGTGTTCGGAGAGATGCGTGCTCTTGTCGCAAAGACTGTAGGGATTTTTCGTGTCTTGAGCTCAGCCCTAGAGCCACTGGCGAACCGAATCGCTGTAGCGTTTGTGTATGGTTCAATTGCACGTCAGGAAGAAAAGGCGGACAGCGACGTCGACTTGATGATAGTTGGTAAAGTTACCCTCGATGAGGTCGTCGCGCACCTAGGCAACCTCGAGGCTTCGCTCGGTCGCACGGTGAATCCTACGGTCTACTCAAGCCGCGAGTACAAGGCTAAGGTAAGCAGCGGAAACCATTTTCTGAACGCAGTAATGCAGGGTGAAAAGGTCTTCTTATTGGGAGATGAGGATGAGCTTAGAAAAATGGGTGGAGTACGGCTGGCTCAAACGAGAAGCGACCAGCCGCGATGAAATTGAAGGCTTGCTGGGTATTGCAGATCGCGGCCTTCTCGACTCCAAGGTCGAGGCTATCTCGACCGACCTTCGATTTATCGCAGCCTTCAATTCCGCACTCGCGGCTGCAACAGCCGCACTTCGGGCCGCCGGCTTTCGCACGTCTACCCAAGCCGGACATCATGTCAAGACCTTCGAATCTCTCGAATTTACCCTTCCAAACGGTCGAGCATTTATCCAGAAACTGAAGGTCCTGAGCAACAAGAGGAACCGGTCCACTTACGACGTTGCGGGTGTAGTCTCCGATCAGGATTTGCAATCAGTGGTGAAAGTCGCGGCTGACCTACAAAACGCGGTACAAATTTCGCTGGGAAATGAGCACAGGGAACTCCTGGGTCCCTAGCACCAGATCCACACCCTCGAGGGATACTATGCCGCGTCTTGAATCTCGCTTCCGAGGTTCATATCTGGGCGATTCCGATTGATGGACCTTGCCGCGCCCGGTTAAGCTTGACTTCCTACAAGCCGGTTTCTCAGGGGTCTGTAATGGGTGAGGCGCTTCTACGAGTTGCCGACTTTCGTCCATGTGAAATGCACGCCGTCAACGAGTGACTTGGCGTTTTGGCGTACAACGAGAACTCTCCCGGCGACGTGCGCATTTAGCAGGAAAATGCCGTGTTCCGCGCTGGTACTCCACGAGCATACCTTCAACGACTCCTAAGTAGATAGAAGCTGTTATTGCTTCGAGGCACTGGATCGTCCGGATCGCTTAGTGATTGCGCTCTTCGGCAAACGCGGAACAGCCTTGACGCCCGCCCAAAGCGTTGCGATCGTTTGCTCGATCACGAGAATCCGGTCAGGCAAGTCAGGCACCACCCCTTGGATAACAAAGAGTGTGGCGAGGCCAAAGATCGTAAACCACCAGGTGTGGGCTATCACTATGTCATCCCTATTTGGCAATCCTTCATCTTTGGCAACCTCGAAAAAGAGCTGCACGAAACGTCCGAACAACGGCGCGCCAAGGTCGTTGATGTATTGTCCAGCGCGGACGCCGTTTCGGTTCTCCGGCCCGAAGAAGACGTTGCGGAACTGCTGCGGATGGGCAATGCAGAATTGAATCAAGCCGCGTGAAGTCGCAAAAAGGCGCTCTTTCGGTGCTAGATGTTTAGCGGCAATCGCGTCGAAGTTCTGAATCATCAGCCCGATCGTCTCGCGGCTTAACTCGGCAAGGATGTGTGATTTGTCCGGAAAATGCTGGTAGATCACGGCGTGCGTATAACCGATCTCTTTAGCGATCGCGCGAAGCGTCACGGCTTCGTAACCGCGATCGGCGAACATTTTACCTGCAGCCGCAAGGATTTCGCCCCGCAACCTCTCCTTGCGCTCTACCCGGCGACTTGGTGATGTGGACGTCACTTCAATAGCCTAGCCCCTTTTGGCGATTTATGCGACCGCTTGTTGATTTACATCCAGTGGTTTAGTAACCACTGATTATTTTGCAACCGATGGTTTTGCTGAGCCTCTAATAGTCAGGTTGCTCATTTTGGGTGGGCGCCCAGATACGAGGCAAAAGGAGAATGCGATGAAAGTTCTAGTGATTGGAGCAGCGGGCAAGAGCGGAGAAGCGCTGGTAAATGAGGCGCTGGCGGCCGGACATGAGGTGACGGCTTTCGTGCGCGGTGCCGCGCAGTACAAGAAGGCGAAAGTCAGAGTTGTTGCGGGCGACGTGCAGGACGCGGCCGCGGTCGACGTTGCGGTCGCCGGACAGGATGCGGTGATCGACGCGCTGGGCGGCAAGACGCCGTGGAAAGTGACGACGATGGAAACGAGCGCGGCACACAATATTGTGGACGCGATGCGGCGCAACGGCGTGCGGCGGCTGCTGAAGATTTCGGTGGTGGGTGCGGGCGAGAGCGTCAAGAACGCCGGCTTTTTCAACGAGCACCTGCTTATGAGGACATTTCTGCGGGGTCTGCTGGTAGACAAGGCGGGCATGGAGGCAGAGATCGAAGGCAGCAACCTTGACTGGACGCTCGTGCGGCCGCCGATGTTGACCGACGGTGAGAAGACCGGCGTCGCCAGGGTGCTGAGCACGGAGGGCGGCGAGAAGGCGCACAAAATCGGGCGGGCCGATCTGGCCGCCTTCATGGTGCAGCAACTGGAAAGCAGCCGGTATGTGCGTCAGGCCGTGACAGTGACGACCACATAGCAAGGCCTCCGCAAAGATCAACCACCTCTCTCATCGAGGCGATCCGATCGGCTGTGGAAAGGCCTGTACCGATTCATGCGACAGATAACTGTGGAAACCCACGGGACTAGCAGAGTGCTAGTGGCGCAACTCACAAGCTCTGGCGTTCGCAGCAGAGCATCACTTTCGCTCTAACAAGGAGAGACGAGCATGTATTTAGTCATGGGCATTACTGGAAACGTTGGGGGCGCCACCGCGCGCCATCTGCTGACCCAAGGCAAACAGGTGCGAGCGCTTGTGCGCAATCGCGAGAAAGCGGCGAAGTGGGCAGAACAAGGCGTGGAGTTGGTGGATGGAGACTGGAACGATGCGACAGCCATAGCGGCGGCGCTCAAAGGTGTTGAGGGCGCATTTGTTATGTTGCCGGCTGTATGGGCACCCTCGCCTGATTACAGAGAAGCAAAGGGCGTGATTGCGAACTATGTCGAGGCAATGACAAAGGTAGCGCCGTCGCGGGTGGTAGCGCTCTCGTCGATGGGCGCGAATAGAACAAGCGGTCTGGGGATGATCACGGCCTTATCACTCTTGGAGCAGGGTTTTCGCAGCCTGCCATCCCCGGTCGCATTTGTGCGCGCAGGCGGTTTTTTCGAAAACTTTCTTTTCGGCTTACAGGCCGCCCAGGGCGGAACACTGCCGGTCTTCTACAATCCGACAAACCGGAAATCGACAATGGTCGCATCAGACGACATCGGCGCAGAGGTGGCAACGCTTCTGACCGGGCCGGCGTGGTCAGGGCATCGCGTGATCGAGCTGGGTTCGATGGTAAGCGCGGATGAAGTAGCCGGACAATTGGGTGAAGTCCTGACACTCGATGTAAAAGCCTTTGCAGTCCCGCGTGCAGGCTGGGCAGAAGCATTCGAGCAGTTCGGTATCCCGAAAGGCCACACTGGGCCTGCCGAAGAAATGTTTGAGAGCGTGAACGCGGGATGGATGGACCTCGGAATCGCGGGTACGGAGCACGTAGCGGGAACGACGTCCGCACACGATGTGTTTGCGGCTGCAAAAAACGCGGTCAAGGCGTAAGTCCAGGGCAAGCAGAATCAGCCGCAGTTCCTTGGGAACTGCGGCGCTAGCCGACTTATTGCAGAACGATTTAAACCATTTAAACCGCAGAAGAGGATCGCTTTTCATATGAAAGCTGAATACACGATAGATAAACCCGCACGGGCAGGTCGAGCAACTCAAATAGCCGCGATGTTAATAACCGGCCTTGTCGCCTTCATTTGGGTGTACTTCGGAAGGTTATATCTAGTTCACGATCCCGGCGAATGGAGGATGGGCAATCAGCTGCTCGGATACCCACTTTATATCATCCCTCTGATTGGCGTGACCCACATCGTTGGTGGCGTGGGCCTCTTGATTCCCAATGTGCCTCGATTAACACAGTGGGTTTATGCTGGCCTCGCGATCAATCTCTTACTCGCTTTCTACTCACAGCTGAATCGCGGTGGAAGTACTTGGGATAAATTTGATCCGATCCTCGTCATGGCGTTCGTCTTTGCTTCGTATGTATTGAGACGTTGCATGCGCGCAAACAGGTGGTCGATATGAAGAGCAAACTCGGCGGCCAGTTTTGCTTTTTTCCAGGCACGTCGCGGAGGCCCAACGAGGGGTCCCGCCCGCTACTCATCCGAAGTCCTGAACGTGTAAGTCGTCCCTCGCTCAGTCTGAGATAGCCGATCATGAAGCCTCCATCGGAATGGGCACGTCGAGTTGGATGCGACGAGGTAAATCCAAACTTCCGCTTAGTGTCCTCACGAATTCGCTGACGACTTTCGAAGAGTCATTGGCCCTTGTGATTAATTTTGAAGAGATAGACAGCTGCGGTTGGAGCAACGGCCTCATAGCTAGTTCATGCGCGCTATCCTCCAGGCCGGGATGAATGAGGAAAGCACTTCTCCTAGCCCAGCATAGAGTTCTTGGGCGCGCTCCTCGCCGAATAGCTGCCGTTCAGCTTATTTCGCCCACAGGTGTGAAGTCGTCCCGATGAGTCACATTGTGTTCACTAGCTTCAGCGAAATCTCAAATGACGAGAACAGGCCGAGTCACTTTCCACCCGGTCAGGTCGGCTATGGCTCCAAGTTGCCATATAACGCCGAACCCATCGTCTTGGAGGTCCTGGTCACAAGGACGACTTGCCGACTCACCGTCCAAGTGGATATTCCCGGACACTGGCGCGTCGTCAGGGACTAATCATGACTGCAGCACTGGAATTGATCAAATTTGGGGCGCTGGCATGCAGACATCACGACCAGCGCGGTCAGTTATGAGGGGGTGGTTGACTGGCTTCGATTCGGGCGTCTATCGGTCGCAACGGCATAAAGAGTGTAAAGACAGTACCATGGCAGGTTTCTGCCTCTCTGGATTTGACCCGAAGAACACCCCGATGTCGCTCAATAATCTCTTTGCTTATCCACAGTCCCAGGCCCGTTCCTTGCTCGCCTTTCGTCGAAAAGAACGGCTCGAAAATCTTGGATAAATTGTGTCGAGAGATTCCCGGCCCCGTATCCGCCACAGTTACGAGCACTCCGCGCCTGCCCGTGGTGCAGTGCGTCGCTGATCGAGTGCGAACCAGGAGGCGGCCACCCTGCGTCGTCATGGCATCGATCGCATTTCCGACTAGATTATTTAACACCTGTCGGACTTCTCCATCGAGGCAAGCAATAGAGGGAGATGTTCGGCTGCGTCGTTCGATGGCAATTCTTGCTTGAACGATCCTGCTCTGATAAAGCGAAAGTGTACTGTCCATCAGGGAATCAATGTGGACCGGCAACGGCGTTGAATATTGCCTATGGAATTGCAGCGTCTTCGTGACGACTGCTGCAACGCGCTTTAACTCATTGTCCGCAGTCTCCAGGAATTCCTTGGCAGCAGGACTAACGGCGGCATTCGTTGCCAAGAACAGGAGGTTTGTGACCGCCTCTAAGGGGTTGTTGATTTCGTGAGCGCTGGAGCTTGCCAAGAGTCCTGCAGCTGCCAGCTTTTCAGACCGCAGGAGTGCATCCTGAGCCATTTTCCTGTCGGTTACATCGACTCCAAGCACAATAATCCCGGAGACATTTCCGTTAGCTTCGCGGAGCGGCTGATAAATAAAGTCTAGGTAGCGCTGATCGGGAGGCACGTCTTCCCCTGCAAACACATCGTAACGGGAACCGATCCCAACGTATGGCTCGCCCTTAAATACCCGATCAAGGATTTCAATATAGCCTTGTTCGGCAGCATCGGGCAGCGCGATTCGCACTGGCTGTCCAATAACGTCGCGATTGTTAATGAGGCGCAAATACAAAGAATTGACCAAAGTGATGACATGATCTGGTCCTTGCAATAGCGCAAAAAACGCCGGTGCCTGCTGAAGCACCTCCAGGAGCCTGGTTCGTTCCTCGCGAATAAGCGTCTCTGATGTCGCCCGCAGTTGCGCGATCTTCAGTGCGGCTGAAACTCGCGCAATCAGCTGTCGTGCCGAGAACGGTTTGATTAGATAATCATCCGCACCCGTGTCAAGGCCTTCCACCTGTGCTTCTTCTCCCGCGCGCGCCGACAGGAGGATGACGGGCATCGAGGCCATGATAGGGTTTTCGCGAATCGAGCTCAGAAGCGCCATACCATCCATGACCGGCATCATCACGTCGCTCAGCACAAGATCCGGCATTTGCCGGCGGATCGCATCCAACGCCTCCGCACCATTCGAAACCGTCTCCACCTCGTAAAACTCTTTGAGCAGCCGCTTAAGATACTGCCTCATGTCGGCGTTGTCATCGGCCACAAGGACGCGATTTCTGGATGCCGCGCTTTCGCGTTCCAGAGAAATCAAAGCCTCTCCATCCGCCGTCATCGGAGTCCTGTGCCGACCCGATTTACTAATGTCAGACCGGCATAGACTTGCACCCCCCAATCCACCGAGAGGTGCCCACCAGGGCATCTAGGCGACGTCCTCCGATCACGAATGCGCAAAGAAAGAATGCGATGAAATTGAAGGCTTGCCGGGTATTGCAGATCGCGGTCTCCTCGACTCCAAGGTCGAGGGTATCTCGACCGATCTTCGATTTATCGCAGCCTTCCATTGGATAATGGGGCCGTTTTAGCCCTTCTGGCGATCTCTCCTTCTCAATTGTTGCCAAACCTGTGCCGCATCGCTTTGCAACGAAACCACTAAACAAACTGCACTTGCAGAACTTGTGAGTCTCCAGGCGTATTAGTCATCGCCGTCAATCGGCGGGCGATACTATCGATGACCTCTTTCCCATAGCTTCTTCTGCTATCGAGATAGTCGGGGCGCGGAAAGTTTGAAATTGCACCAAGTCCTTGCCGAAGAGCAGATCCAACGTCCAGTCCAAGGCGACTCGCAATTTCTTTTCAAATCTTGGCAGTTTGCTCAAATAAATGGTTCTCCAAAGCCACCACGCCGCAAAGCCGGAAAAATTAATGCCTAAGATATTGGCCACGCCCGTGCGTCGCCCGATGGCCGCCAATTGGCCAATGGTCGAGAACGAGAATGGCTTCATCGTCCCACCGCGCACCGACACAGTCAGATTGTGAGCGACCACCTTGCCCTCCCGCAGTGCGTGCTGCGCCGTCGGCGGGTAGGAGTTGCCCGTCTTCCCATCGGGCACGACTGCGCAGTCCCCCAACGCCCAAACACCTGGCCAGCTTGCCTGTAGCATGTCGTTTACCTTTAAGCGCCCGTGCTCCTTCTCGCAGGGAAGCTCTGCCAGCACAGGGTTAGGAGAAGTGCCCGCTGTCCAGATGAGAGCAGCGGACTCTATCATTTGACCTGTGCTGAGCTCGACTCCTTTTTCGGTAAGCATCGCAACCCGAGTCTGCACGCGAACTTCCACGCCTCGTTTGGCGAGCTTTTCTTGGGCGTATCGTCCGAGTTTGTCGCCGAGTTCGGGCAGAATTACCGCACCCGGGTGAACCAAAACCACACGCAACATATCTTCACGCAGGTTCGGGTAGTAACGCACCGCGTGCCGGACGAAATCGTTGATCGCCGCAACAGTCTCCACTCCCGCGAAGCCTCCGCCTGCCACCACAAAGGTGAGCAGCGGTCCTCGAATATCAGCACAACATTCCGTGTCCGCCTCTTCCAGCAGCGCGATTAGCCGATTGCGAAGGTGGATGGCATCTCCCAGCGACTTCATGGTTAGGGCGCGTTCTTTCAAGCCCGGAATATCGAAGAAATTAGTGATTGATCCGATGCCGATCACTACATGGTCATAGGGCAGATCGTGATAGTGACAATTAAAACCATGAGAAACTCTGACCAGCTTGCGCTCCAGGTCGATCGATTCAACTTCGCCCGCAAAGAAATGAACTCGCTTCAGCAGTTGCCGCACAGGGCTGACGATATTGCTGAGGTCCAAATCGCTGGCTGCCACTTCATGCAGCATCGGAGTGAACAGAAAAAAGTTGTCGCGATTGATCATCGTGATTTCGACATCGGGGGCGCGAGCCAGAGTGTCGTCCAGGCGCATCGCTGCATGAAGCCCAGCGAATCCTCCGCCTAGAATCAGGATCCGGGTGTTTTGGCTGACGTTCATAAATTCAACAAACTCCATCAAAACGGTTCGAGCGTGGCGACTCCGAAGACTGCGTGGAATCTCTCGCAGTAAATGACGATCGCGTTGTATTTCTGTAAATCGACAGATGCGGGCAGATCGTAATTCTGATCTCCCTGGTTTCCTTTTAGGGGCCCAAGTTCAACGCTATCAAGATGACTTTTCACAATCTCCTGATTAAGGTTCGGGTCATCACTACGCGCCAGGAGGACGTGAACGTCGGGACCGTTCGAAGTCATGAAATCTGTCAGTCGTAAGTACTCTTGCTTACCGCCAGGGGTTTTGTAGATCGTTGCTCGGCCGCTCGTTGGGTGCGCCTTGCCTTCGAGTCGACCGGTGTAGAGCGGTTGAGGATCGGTGGTCGAACTGAACGGCGCAGCCTCGCTGACCTTGTTGTTTGTCCAAAGCTTTTCGGGACGGAAGGCCCACCAAGCCGCGAAAAGAAGCGGGGTAACAACCGAAGCCAATATCCATCTCCGACGCCATAGCCAGGATCTTTCGGGGGATTTCATGGTTTGTTCTCCTTCTGGTGAATCGGGCAGGCCCACCTGCCCGATTTCCATTGAGGTCGATCTGAGTGTTAGAACTTTTCCAGAGGCGCAGCGCCGAAGTTCGCGTTGAACCGCTCGCAGTAGATCGACACTGTTTGGAATTTGCCCAGGTCGGTGCCATTTGGGATTTCGTAGTTCTGATCCCCTTCGTTTCCTTTTAGGCTGCCGAGCTCAACTCGCTCCGTGTCGCTCTTCAGGAAATTTGCATTGTCATTCGCGTCCTTGGCCGCTATGAGAATCACGTGCACATCGGGGCCGTTGGACGTTTTGAAGTTTGTCAGGCGAAGAACCAGCTTTCCGTCTTTTTCCTGATAGATCGTGGCTCGGCCTGAAGTCTTGTGGACGTCGCCGTGGAAAGTGCCTGTTTCAAGGGTCTTAGCTTCGCTCTCATGCTTCATGCTGTCCTGCGCGTACACCGTGGGCAGCGACCCGACTGTGAATGCCAACGCAGCGAGTGCCAACGCTATCTTGATGTTGCGAATCATATTGATTTCCCCTTTGTGCTCAGCTTTTGATTGAGCACCCGCGGGCGCTCAGCGTTTACAGGCAATAGGAGTGAGGTCGGGGTGCGAAGGCTACATCAATGCGAAAAAAAACTGCGGCGACCAAGCGTTTAAAGCGAAGGACTTCTCTCTTGACGCTCTCACCATTCGTTTCGCGTTTCCACGATAGGGCGTGCGCATTGACGTCCGGAAAGCGATTCAAAGCGAATGCATGCGGAGTGGAGAACAGGTGATTGGGAGAGTTTTATTTCTGGTCGGCCTGCAACTTCGCCATAACGCGGTCGATAATCGGGTCGGAAACGCTTTGAGGCAATTCGAAGGAGTTACTCTCGGCGACGATCTTGATCGCTTTAAACGTGGAGTCGTACAAAACATGACACTCCCGGCAATGATGCCGATGCTGCTCGAGCTCCGTACGGACTTCCGGTGAGACCCGATTCTCAAGATAGTCTCCGAACTCAGTGAAGAATTCTTCGCACGTGATCATCGATCAATTCTCTCGGCATTCCATGATAGGTAAGGCGATAGCAACTCCCGCAACACTACGCGTCCTCTGAGCAGGCGAGTCTTCACCGTAGAGACGGTCAGCCTTGACTGCGGCCGACTTCAAGCGTCGAAAGCCGCTCGACATCGCGGAGCATCACCACAACACGATACTTGGTGGAAAGCTGCAAATTCCTTGCTCAACGATACGCCGGATCTCAGCCTTGGAGCAATATCGTGAGTCTTTTTCAACCTCATGATCGCGGCCACGCCTTCGCGAAAGACCGGACGGTCTTCCACGCTCAGGATGCGGATGGGACCCGTCGGAATCATCACAATCACCTCTTTTCGCGGTCAATTCGCCACTCTTCCATTTCAACGAAGGACTCTTCGCGCGTGATCATCCGGCAACTCTCGTGACGTCGCGTGCGAAGTAAGGCGATAGCCATTCTCGCAACATCAAGCGGCCCCTGAGAAGGCGTGTTTTCACAGCTGCGACGCTTATCCCTAGCTTGCGGGCAACGTCGTCCGTCGAGAGCTGCTCCACGTCCCGGAGCATTACAACTACTCGATATTTAGTCGAAAGCTGCAAAATCCCGCGCTCAACGATCTGTCTAATTTCCGCCTTCGAATAGAGCTGTTCGGGGTCGTCCTGCCACGCTCTTACCTGGCGAGGGAGGAAGTCGTGCTCCTCGCCGTGTTCAAATGCATCGAGGCTCTCCGTGTGCTTCCGGCGCCGCAAGCGTTGTAGCGCTTCATTCCTGGCGATACTCACAAGCCAGGTAGAGAATCTCGAGCGTCCTTGAAATCCTGCGATGTGCCGGAACGCACTCAAAAATGCATCTTGCGTTGCATCCTCCGCCTCGTCCCGGTCGCCGAGAATCGCCACCAAAGCTCGATAAATCAACCGACTGTGACGGCGGGCCAATTCTTCGAATGCCTCCAAGTCGCCGCCTTGGGCGCCGGCAACTAAAGCGGCATCCGGGTCCTCCGCGACCTCTAAGGGATCTGTTGTTCTTTGCTCTGCCGTTGTCCGGCTCGCAGAATAGTCCACGACGAGCGAATCGCCGTGACCTGACAACTGTCTCGCAACTGCGGAACCGATGCCACCAGAAGAATGACTAGGACGTACTACTGGTTCCATTTTGCTCATTTCTCATCTCCAATCTTCTCCGCCTTCGCCGGCTTTCACTTCGGCGAAGTCCACCACGGTGCGGGCTACGTGGTTTATGTAGTTCGTAAAAATGTTCAGCGCGACATTAGCGACGGTCTCAACAACCTTGCCATCTGTCAGACCGGAGGCGCGTGCACGTTCCAGGTCGGCGTCGCTGATTTCGCCGCGCTGCACGACGATGTCTCGCGCCAGTTTCAGGATGGCTTCAGTCTCGGTTGTCGCCGCGACCGCGCGACCTGCGTCGGCAATTTCTTTCCTTGTCAAGCCAGCTCTGTCACCAATGAACGTGTGCGCGCTCAAACAGTAACTGCACAAGTTGCTCTCGGCGACGGCAAGGGCGATTTGCTCGCGGATCTTGCCATTGAAACTTCCGGCGGCGAGCGCCCGGTCGAAGTTGAGATAGCCCTCCAGTGCGGCGGGGGCATTGCCGAGCACACGGAAAACGTTAGGCACTGCGCCCCACTTGGCTTGCACGTCGTCGAAGAGTTCTTTGGTCTTGCCGGTCACGCGTGCCGGGTCCAGTTGAATGATGCGGTTCACGTTCCCTCTTTCATTGACTGCTTTGGCTTTCGCCGCCGCAATTTGAGACATCGCTAGTACTTCTTAATCACGCTTAGTGCCAAGCGGATTGGTCACGCTAAACCATTGAAAAGTATTAGTTTAGTTTTTTCTACGAGTGGGTTGCAGAGCTACGAACTTTCGTTAATTACGATTTATCGTCTGGCCTGCTACGACAATTCGTAGTAATCTTGACAAAGCCTCGTGAAGCCCTTACTGCCAAAAGACGAACCAGAGCGATTGCAGGCGCTGCGGAGGTATCGCATCCTGGATACCCCGTCGGACGGCGCCTTCGATCGCATCGCGGAATTAGCCGCAGGCTTGTTCCGAGTGCCGATAGCGCTGGTTAGCTTGGTGGATCAAGACCGCATATGGTTCAAATCTCATCACGGCATCGAAGATCGGGAGGTCGGGCGCCACGCGGGGCTGTGCGCGTCAGCGATTTTTTCGCCGGAGGTACATTACGTGCGCGACGCTGCACACGATCCGCGCGCGCAACACAACCCGCTGGTGGTAGGAGCTCTTGCTGTTCGGTTTTATGCGGCCGCACCGCTGCGTACGCATGACGGTTTCAATCTGGGTACGCTCAGCGTTATCGATCGGGTGCCCCGAGAACTCGCGCCGGACGAGGCGGAGATGCTCAAGAAGTTGGCGGCGCTGGTCATGGATCAGATGGAATTACGATTGGCCGCCCGCAAGCTTGCCGAAGAGGTCGAGCACAGCATGGGTGAGCAACTGCGCTACGCCAACGAAGCGCTCGGGCAGAGCGAGGAGCGCTTCCGTGATCTCTTCGACGAGGCCCCGATCGCCTACGTTCATGAGGGTCTGGATTCTCGCTTTATCCAGGCTAACCAAACAGCGATGAGGATCCTCGGTCTTAAACCCGAAGAGGTCGCCGGGACCTTCGGAAGGTCTCTCGTGCCCGAGACATCCGACGCGCAGCGCCGCCTGAGCGGGGCGCTCGAATCTATCGGACGCGGCACCGATACCAGCGGCGTAGTGCTCGAAATGCGTCGTAAAGACAACGGCAACCCAGTATGGGTACAGTGGTGGTCGAAGCCTGCCGCCGGCGGCGATTACACCCGCACGATGTTCATTGACATCACGGACCGTGTGCTGATGGAGCAGGAACAGACCCGGCTCCAGGACCAGAACGCCTACCTGTGGGAAGAAATCCGCAGCGAACACAACTTCGGTGACCTTGTCGGTGAGAGTGCCGGTCTTAGAAAGGTGAAGCAGCAAATTCAACTCGTCGCACCGACGGATGTCTCGGTGCTGGTCACTGGAGAAAGCGGCACAGGCAAGGAGCTCGTCGCCCGTGCGGTCCACGACCACAGCACCAGAAACAACCGCGCCCTCATTAAACTGAATTGCAGCGCTGTGCCCGAAGGCCTGTTCGAGAGCGAATTCTTCGGCCACGTGAAGGGTGCCTTCACAGGCGCGCTCAAAGACAAGCCAGGCCGCTTCGAATTGGCTGACGGTGGCACCCTATTCCTTGACGAAATTGGCGAAGTGCCCTCCGCCATGCAGGCAAAACTGTTGCGCGTGTTGCAGGAGCAAGAACTGGAGCGCGTCGGCGACACACGCACCCGCAAGGTCAATGTTCGCATTATCGCGGCGACCAATCGCGATCTGAAGAAAGAGGTTGATGCCGGCCGCTTCCGGCAGGATCTTTTCTATCGCTTAAGCGTTTTTCCGATTGAGGTCCCGCCCTTGCGCGAACGCCGCGACGACATTCCGCCGTTGGTGAGATACTTCCTGGCGCAAGGCACCCGGCGGTTGAACCGTCCCGCACCGACAATCTCCCAGGCTGCGATGAGTCAGCTCACTGACAACGACTGGCCTGGTAACGTGCGCGAACTTCAAAACACCGTTGAACGCGCAATCATTCTTTCCCGAGGAGGCCATCTGCACTTCGACATCGCAGAGCCGCATCCAACTGGCGCTCCTCAGGTGCCTGCTCACGTGGTTTCGAAGCCCGCGCTGATGACGCGCAACGAATTGAAGCGCCAGGAACGCGAGGGCATCGCGGCTGCGCTGAAGCAATCTGGCGGCAAAATCTTTGGACCGGGCGGAGCCGCGGAATTGCTTGGGATGAAGCCGACAACCTTGGCTTCGCGCATCGCGGCTCTGAAAATCGATCGAAAGACCGGGTTATGAGGATTCGTTGCATCCTCCGCTACAGGCATCCCTAAGTTCCATGGGCCCGAGTACTGTAGTTGATGTGCTCGGTTGGATATTGAATGAAGGCAGCGGCAGGCTCATGACCGGCGCGCCTCAGCGATTGCCAGCGTATCGATGTATTGGCGGAAGCGTGTGATCTTGCCGTCCTTCACCGTCCAGATATGCGCATAGCCGGCTTCGGCATGCTTACCGGTTGTCCCGTGCACCCCGGTGAAGCGGCCGAGGGATACCACGGTGTCACCGTCCATGATGAACTCGGCGGGGTCAAGCGCAAAACTTGACCATTCCGCCATTAGTGGCTTGAACAAGCCTTCAGCGACACGCTCCGGGCCACGGCCGTTTACCTTGTAATGCCACATCGCGATCCATTCGATGTCGTGGGCCATCAGGCCCAGCGCACCGGGAGCATCTCCAGCCTTCAGCTTGTCGTAAAAGCTGCGAACAATTTCAGCGGGGTTTGTCATTCGTCGTCTCCATGTGATGGACACCAGAAGTAACTTGCGTCCTTCGATCTGCTCCGCGATCCGAGCCGCAAGGGCGGACGCACCGGCCAGCGCAATACCTACAGCTACGGAAGCCCAACTCGCTCCTGCCGTTTCGACGCTGCTGATGACGCGAGTCCGTATGCGATGCTGGTGACCCCGGCCTCATCTGTGATGTTTGGCCATGAACTGGAGGATCAGGTCGGCTATCTCATCAGTCCGTTCATCCAGTGCGAAGTGCCCAGCGTCGAGTAGGTGGATTTCCGCATTGGGAAGATCGCGCCTGAAGGCTTCCGCTCCCGGCGCGATGAAGGAGGGGTCGTGCTCGCCCCAGACTACGACGGTCGGGGTTTGGTGGTCCCGGAGCCAGGCCTGCCATTTTGGGTAGGACGCAACATTGGTACGGTAGTCGTAGAGCAGGTCCCCTTGGATCTCGCGCTGACCGGGCCGCGACAGATCTGCATACTCGCTGATCCAGGTATCCGGATCGTAGCGGTCCGGATGGGACGTGCCGGCAACGTGCCGCTCCTTGGTGGCCTCG
>CAWEWW010000016.1:0-19301 GCA_963812855.1 uncultured Acidobacteriaceae bacterium | reverse complement strand
TGGAGCTAGTCGGGATCGAACCGACGACCTCATCGTTGCGAACGATGCGCTCTCCCAGCTGAGCTATAGCCCCAAGTTGGAAAGGAACCACGGGTGCCGGCAGATTCCTACGCCAGCCTTGCCTATTATACAAACTAGTCGGCGCTGCGAAAAACGGTCGCTCCGCCTGGCGCTGTCCTAATTTCAAATCAGATTAGGACTCCACGTCCGCCTCGCTATGAAAACCAGGTTGCAGTTCCCATTGGTCGCCGCGAAAACGACCGGTGCGGCCCATCCGTCATTGCCGCAATTCATCCAGCGCCGTTGCCAGGCGGTCAAAAGCGATCCGCGTCATCTCGGGATCGCCGCCAATCCCAACGCGAAAATGTTGCGGCATGTCAAAGTAACTTCCAGGAACGACGCTGGCCTCGTATTTCTCGCGCAGCAGGCGATCAAGATCGTCCACGCTGCCCGACTTCAACCTGGGAAACGCGACGGTGCCGAACTCCGGCAGGAAATATTCAAGGTCATCGCGCGATTGTAGGAACGCATTCAGGATTGGACGGTTCGCCTCCAGCAGTCGCTGGGCGCGAGCAGCCACCCGATCGAGATTGTCGAGCGCGATCACGCTCAGCAGATCCGCCGGAAACGCCGCATTCACGCCGTACAGATCGTTGATGTGCCACATGCGCTGGGTCAGTTCCGGATTGGCCAGCACCCATCCGCAACGCAAGCCGCTCAGGCCGTACGCCTTGGTCAAGCTGCTGGTCACCAGAAATTGCTCGCCCAGGTGGATCGCCGGGCGCGGCCGCTGTTCATACAGAGCTTCCAGGTATACCTCGTCCACCAGTACGCGGGCGCCGCGCTTCTTTGCCAGCTCGCCAACCGCGCGCAGAGCTGCTTCATCGATGTACGCGCTGGTCGGATTATGCAGATTGGTAAGAACGATCAGCCGCGTCTGCGGTGTCATCTGCCGCTCGACCTCGGCCGGATCGACGCGAAACCCATCCTCCATCCGCCGCTCGAAGTAGCGCACGGTTACACCGAGATATTGCAGAGTGGTCACCAGCAACTCGTAGGTCGGATGCTCCACCAGAGCTTCCTCGCCCGGCTCCAGCGTCGCCGCCATCGCCAGATGATTGGCCATCGATGTACCCGCAACCGTCACCACGCATTCTGGCGTAACGCCGTTTCTGCGCGCCAGCCGCTCCTTCAGAGGCGCATAGCCGTAGAGAGTGGGGCCGCTAATTTCCAAGTCCTCCAGCTTCACCGGCAGCTCGGCCAGCGGATAACTCATGATGCCGCTGGTCGCCAGATTGTACTTGGCGGCCGACCGTAGCTTGGCAAACTGCATGTAGGGCGAACCACTATGGGTACGAGATGGCATCAGATTTTCCGTTCCTCCTGCTTTTGTTTCGACGCCCAGAAGGCATACACCGGCAGCCCCAGCAGCAAAATCGCCATGCCCAGCAAGCTATTCGCCGGGTATTTATAAATGGTATTGATCACGACCAGCCACGATACCAACACGAAGATTCCGGTGGTGTAAGGGTGCCCGGGCGCGCGATATCCTGGGGTCGCGAGTTTCGTCGTCGCAGCTTCCCGGCGGCGAAACACAAACAGGCTTGCGCCCGTCAGGCCGAAGAACAGGAAGTCCATCGACACCACGTAATTCAGAATCTGCTCGTAGCGTCCCGACAAAGCGACCACAATCGTCCACACACTTTGCAGGATAATCGCGACCACCGGAACGTGGGTGTGCTCGGTCACTTTGGCCACGCTGCGAAAAAAGAGCCCGTCGCGCGCCATGGCGAAATAAACGCGCGGCGCGGTCAGGACCGACTGGCTCAGAAATCCCAGGGTCGATACGGCTATGCCCAGTGCGATCAGCCGCGCTCCGGTATCGCCCATCGCCACCCGCATGACTGCGGTGGCCGGAACTCGCGTATTGGCCAGCCCTTGCGGTCCCAGCGTGCGCACGCAAACAAAGTTCACCCCGACATAAAGCACAATCACTCCGGCCACGCCCATCACCAGCGCGCGCGACAGATTCTTGCGCGGCTCCTTCACCTCTTCGGCAATGAAATTCGAGGTCTGCCATCCGCCAAAGGCAAACAGCACCGGAACCATCGCCGCCCCCACCGCGGTCAGCAGGTCAAGCGACGGTGGGCGATCGAGTACCGGATGCAGCAGGGGATGCGGCGACCGCACCAGGAACAGTCCCGCGCCAATCAGTCCCGCGATGGCGGCAATCTTCAGTAGCATCAGTACGCTCTGCACTCGGCTGCCCAGTTTCACCCCAAGGCAGTTGATGAGGGTCAGCAGCGCAATGGTGACCACCACGATCACGCGCTCCGGTATCATCCAGCCGGTGAGTTCCAGCAGATAGCGGGCGAAGGTTACGGTGACCGCGGCCATGCCTCCGGTCTGAATCACCAGCAACAGCACCCATCCGTAAAGAAAACCCGCGGCCGGATGAAACGCCTCGCGCAAGTAGGCATATTGCCCGCCGACTTCCGGCCTTCGCGCCGCCAATTCCGCGTAAACGAACGCGCCCAGCATGGCCACCACGCCGCCGGCGATCCACACTCCCAGGATGAGCAACGGGGTGTGCAGCTGCTGGGCGACGACATAGGGATTGATGAAAATGCCCGCGCCGACAATGCCGCCCATCACCAGCATGGTGGCGTCGAACAGTCCGACTTGCCGGAGCAGTCCCGGCGAGTGTGTCGCTGGTTTCGAGTTGGGAGGCGTGGTGGTCAACAGGCGGCAGAACGGCTGATCAAGGTTTCGACTGTAGCATGGCGATGAATGTGGTTGCTAAATTCCGGACTTACGGTGTTGCCGCACGGCGCAAGCGGTCAAGCACCGCCTCCCACTCGGGAGTTTCCGGCGGAGCGTCCACCGCAATCCAGTCGTAGCCGTGCGCATCCAGCTCATGCAGCACGCGATAAAGCCGCGAGGCATATTGCGCGGCATCGGAGGGCATGAGCACAACTTCGTGCACCCGCCTTCCCGGCGATTGCCCCAGCTGCAGATAGGCTCCGCTTCCGGACTCGGGTAGCCTGCCCGCGTGTACCAGCAACAACTGCGTCCGCGGACTGTAGTGTCGCGGATGCATGCCCGGCGACGGATGTGCCTCAGTCGTAGCCTGCGTCTGCAGGATGACCGGTCCGATCAGCCGCTCGATCTGCTGCCGCGAAATCCCGCCCGGCCGCAGCAGGACAGGCGACCTCCAGCCAACGACAGCACTGTGGACTCGATTCCCACGGTGCACGGCCCGCCATCCAGGATGTAATCCACGCGATCGCCTAGGCTCTGGCGAACATGCTCAGCCGTGGTGGGCGAAAATTGGGTGAAGCGGTTCGCGCTGGGCGCGGCCACCGGAACCTGCGCGGCTTCGATGAGCGCCAGCGCGACTGGATGCGCGGGCATGCGCACGCCGACCGTATCCAAACCGGCTGTCACCAGATCGGGGACAGCAGCCTGTTTCTTCAGCACTAGCGTGAGCGGACCGGGCCAGAATTTCTGCGCCAGTGATTCCGCCGGCTGCGGCCATTCCGAAACCACCTGGCGCGCCATCTCCATACTGCTGACGTGCACAATGATGGGGCTGGTTTGTGGCCTGCCTTTGGCTGCGAAAATCCGAGCCACCGCTTCCCCGTCCAGCGCGTTCGCCCCCAGGCCGTAAACCGTCTCCGTGGGAAATGCCACCAGCTTTCCGGCACGCAGCAACCAGGCCGCGTGTTGAATTTCTTCCGGCGAAATCGTGTGGTGACCTTCCATGAAAATTACGGAGTCCTGGCGTGCGAGGGATCGGCGGAGTTTGCCGTATCCACGTCGACATGCACACCGGAAGCGGGCGACACGCCTGGCGGATAGCAATTTCCATCGGCCGCGTAAGTTTGCTTGCAGGAGGCGGTCATCTCCGGTCGCCGCGGTGACTGCGCGAACTGCCACACATCGGCAAATGACACTCCGCTGTCGGCCGGACTCGGAGGCGGCTGGGGAAACACGCAACCCGGCGACGGCGCGCACTGATCGTTGCTGACGAAGAACCGGATCTCGCGCTTACCGGCATTGTCGCGAATATCGTTGGCAGTCACCACCGACACCGTGGCCGATTCGTGAAAGGCAATGCCCGAGCAATAAACTCCCGCGCGATAACCGCCCCGGGTGACGCCGTCGACCCAGGCATGAATGTAGGCGCGCTGCTCGGGCAACATGCGGCCGCCTTGTTCCTGATCGAGAAACAGAATCGAACCGCGGGGAAAACCTTCCCGCTGCGCGGACCGCACAGCCTGATCCGCATCGTTGGCGCCCACCCGCGCCGCATTACCCGAAGCTTTCAACTGCGCATATTCGCGGCCGTTAAACAACAGCAGGAACCCGTAGCCCATCGCATGCAGCTGCTTGCGCTTACCCTGCCACGTGTTTCGATTCGCGCCGGGAGGATTATTCAGCCAGTATCCGGTGAAGACAAACGTCTTGCGCAGCGTCATCATGATGGCATCGCCCGGATAGTCGTTGCGATCCATGCCCAGATAGGCCGTTCGTGGCGCCTGCGCAGGCGCTCCCGCTGCGCTGCCCAAAATAAACAACAGCAACAGAAGCGCAGCCAGAAAACTGGGAGTTCTAAACTTCACTCTACCAATATCGCACGTTCTAGTATGGATTTCCGAAGTCATTCGGCAATCCGTCCGCGTTCGTTCGAGAAGGAATGCGCAGAATGCTAATCTAGCAACTGATAGCTGACGGCTGAGAGCTGACAGCGCCTTTGTCCCATGATTCTCGACGCCCTGCACAAAATCGCCAACCATCGCGCATCGCTGACTCGCGAGGAAGCGCGCGAAGTCATGTCGGAAATTCTGCACGGCGAGGCTACCGATGCGCAGATCGGCGCCTTGCTGGTCGGGCTGCACATGAAGGGCGAAACGGTGGAGGAAATCGTTGGCTTCGCCCAGGCCATCCGCGACGAAGCTACGCCTTTGAAAGACGAAGACGGCGAGGCGCTCGATCTCAGCGGCACCGGGCGCGATGCGCTGGTGGATACCTGCGGCACCGGCGGCGACACCAGCGGCACCTTCAACATCTCGACCGCAACCGCTCTGGTAATTGCCGGCGCCGGAGTGCGGGTGGCGAAGCACGGCAACCGCAGCATCAGTTCCAGGTGCGGTTCGGCTGACGTGATGGAGGCGCTGGGCGTCAACATCGCTCTACCGCCGGAGCGCATTGCCGCCTGCCTGCGCCAGACCGGCATCGCTTTCCTGTATGCGCCCGCGATGCATTCGGCGATGAAGTATGTTCAACCTGCGCGCCGGGAGCTGCGGCTGCGCACCGTCTTTAACTTGCTGGGGCCGCTCACCAATCCGGCGCGATCTTCGGCGCAGGTGGTGGGAGTTTACTCTGCCGATCTGGTGGAGAAACTGGCCGAGGCATTAAGCGAACTGGGGCTACGGCGCGCGCTGGTGGTCCACGGACGTGATGGACTGGACGAGATCACCATCACCGGCCCCAGCAAAGTTGCGGAAGTACGCAACAGTCAGGTACATGTCTATGAGGTCGCGCCCGAGGATTTTGGTTTGCGTCGGGCTCCGCTGGAAGAAATCGCCGGCGGCGATGCCCAGCAAAACGCGGCTATGATTCGCGCCATCCTGGATGGCGAACGCTCCAGCCGACGCGATGTGGTGCTGCTCAATGCAGCCGCTGCGCTGGTCGCCGCCGGACACGCCGACCACATCAATGACGCTGTGCCTCTAGCCGCCTACGCGATTGACAGCGGCCACGCGCGCCAGCGTTTACAGTTGCTGGCGGAGTTTACCAAACAGTGGGCAGTGGTGTGGATAGTGGATAGCTATCGAAAAGAAATTTGGTAGTGGAATTAGCCCACTACTGGAAATCTATCGGAATTCGCCGACCACTTCTCGTTCAAACAATTCACCTACGATGTTGTCTTTCTCTCAACCTTCGGATAAGCAGGTTCGACAGTTTCTGGCTCGCGCCGCCGATTCGGACTACACCTACGCGGAGGTTGGCGCAACCCGCCAGTCACCGCCCCCCGGCTTTAAGGTCGATCACAATTGGGTGCGTCTGGGCTCGGGACCGCAAACCTGGGCGCGAGCCGTCGCAGCCCTTCAGAGCTGGGAAATGTTCAATCTGCAATGGGTGCGCCTGTATTGGCCAACCACTTCCATTGCCCCGAACCAGAATGTTGCCGTGGTCGCGCACCACATGGGCTGCTACTGGCTGAATGCATGCCGCATCGTTTATGTCATGGAAGAAGACGGCCCGGTCCGGCGTTTCGGCTTTGCCTACGGGACGCTCCCCGATCACGCAGCATCCGGGGAGGAACGCTTTCTGGTGGAATGGAACCGTGAGTCCGACGACGTGTGGTATGAGCTGCTGGCTTTTTCGCGTCCTCATCAATTGCTGGCCCGCATCGGTTGCGCATCGGCACGCCGATTGCAAAAGCGATTCGCCGCGGAATCGAAGGCAGCAATGATGCGGGCGGTGGCGGGCCTGGAGTCAGGAAAACGGGTGGCTAACGGCTGAACGCGCTTTCTACTGTTGCTGATTCTGCTGCGAGGGGAAGTTGCCGCCAGGCGATTGCGGCGTGTTGGGCTGTTGACCAAATCCACCTGGCTGTTGCCCGAAGCCGTTCTGCTGTTGGCCGAAGCTGTTCTGCTGCTGACCAAAAGTCCCATTCGATTGTTGACCATTCATCTGGCTGGCAGGAGTTCCGATCTGCGCTCCGCCGATGGTCGTCGGCTGATAAGGGCCGCGCAGCAGGACGTTCTGCACGTCCATCATCGGGTTATAGATGAACTGCCACTCGTTGTAGGTCTTCTTCTTGTTGTAAATCCGGATGGTGGGATCTTTGCTCATGCTGGCCACCCCGACGATTGCCCCTCCGCCAAACGTCTGCGCTCCCCCGGTCGTGTTCTGCCCAAAAGGCGAATTGCCTGCGGGATTGGAGCCGGGTTGATTGCTGCCCAACGCTCCGCTCTGCCCGAAGGCCGCGCTTCCCGGCTGGCTTCCGGTGGCGCTGTTCGCCGAACTCGACTGGGTACCAACCGTCTGGTTTTGGTTAGGGGAAGCGACCACGTTGGGATCCTGGTTCCCTTGCGAAGACGGTGAGGCGAAGCCGGGCGCGAAGGGATTCGACTGCTGTTGCTGCGAACTGGAATACGGAGTTGCTGACCCGGCCGAAGCCCCGCCCGGAACTATGGCGCCGCCGGGCGTCAACCCGTTTTGTCCCGCCAAAGATGCCGCCGGAGTCCCGGGCCCAGCCGTATTCAGCAGCATGGCAATGTCGCCGTAGTTGAGCAGCTTCCACTTGCCATCCTTAGTCAGCGGATCCTTATAACGTTTGCGGAGAAAGCGAATCTGATTGGTGTTGTCCAGCTGTTCCAGAGTGGTGGGATAGCTGCCAAATTTCTTGTAGTACTTCTTAATGGCGCGGGCGTATTCGGTGCCGCGATGGATCATCTCCTCCTCGCGGTCGCGCTTGATCTGCTGCACTACGCGAGGCGCCACGATAGTCGCGGCGATAATCATCATGGCCATCATCAGCAGGATAGCCAGCAGCAAGAAGCCGCCGTCCCGCTGCCGGCGCGACGACGAGCTCTCGAATTCGCCGGTCCCCTGCCCTGCCCGATTGCTACAATTCTGCTGCATACTGCACTTCAACTCGTACTTCCCGGCTGCTAACCGGCTATCCCGTGAGCGGGATGGTTTGCGTGTTGTTGGTCAGCACATCCTGCACTTCCACCGAATTCGGGCCAATGTGCATGATCTTGTACCGCCGGTCGACAATATCGCCTTCCTTGGCCAGGAAAATATCCTCGCCCTTTAATAGAAAGATGCGTTTACTGCCGTTCTTGGGGCCTTCAAACCCGTAAAACTTTAAGTCGATGGGCGGCGGAGGCGGCGGCGCCTGCGGCCCCTGCGGGGTCACGTCCGGAGGAGCAGGCTGGGGAATGTCGGGCGGCGGTGCAGGCTGCGAGTGGAAGATGTCGCGTCCGTTGCCGGTGTAGGTCACATCCTCACTTGACTTCAGGAGATCGAAACGCAGGGTAGGATCCAGCGAATGGGCCAGCAGCAGGTAGGAACCTCTGCCACCTGTGCCGCCATGTTTGGCCGAAGACGCCGAGCCGGCCGCCGATGCCACCGGAGCCGGTGCCGGTGCGGCGCTGTCCTGATCGCCACCGGAAAAAGCGTGGATCACCAGGATCACGGCCCCAACCAACAGGACGCCGGCGATGATGGTCTTCTTCTTGTCTTCCGTGCCCAGCTTCACGACGCGGCCGCTCCCGAGCGCAGATAGGTTTCCAGCTTCAATTGCAAACGAACGTTGCCCTGCTGTTCGCCCAGGGCTACTCCGTCGATCAGGAAAAACATCGGGTCCCGCTCCAGCGCATTAATAAACTTTACCTCTTGCAAATAGTTGCCGGAGAGCGCGATCTCGATATTCAGCTTGCGCAGCCCTGCAATAGGCGCTTCCTTTTCGTCATACTTCACTCCCGAGTAATGGACTCCGGTGTCGCCGGCGATCTTGCCCAGTTCGTCCGAGATCGCCGAATAGCGAGCGGGCAGACGATGATCATAAAAGCCATTGATATCTTTCGACGCCTGCTTCAATTTCTGGTCCATGCCGCGGGTAGGAAGAACTTCCTGCTGCTTGGCCGCCAGCCGAATGCGCAGCTGGTGGTACTCGCGCTGCAGAGCCTGGCGCGAGCGTCCTGCCGGAGAGAACAGATATCCGATGCACGCCAGATCGAGGACGACCAGCGCCACCACCACCGGCATCAGTTTCTTGCGCGTCTCGCGAATGCTGGCCATCAGTGTTCCCTCTGGCGGTTCGCACGCGGAGGAAGATTCTGGGCTGCGTTCACGCTGGCCGGCGCCGTGCCGTTCGGCACCATCCTCCGGCTATTTGCCGGCACAGCCGCGCCTTTGCTGGGAGCTGTCGGAGTCGCGGGCTGGCCAGCCTTCTCGGCCGCTTTCTCGTCGCTATCGACAGCCACGTCCTCCTGTGCGCCCGGAATATAAATCGCAGCGATGTCGAACTGGATATTGCCCGACCCCGCCGCCTGCGCGCTGGTGTTGGCCACCACGGTTTCCGCCACCACTTGCGGCTGCCGGAAATGATTCGACTTCTCCAGGTGGCGCACCAATTCCACGGCGCGCTCGCGGGAATCCGTCGCTACTACCATGTGCAGCACCAGATCGTTGGTCTTGGTGTACTCCGGCTTCATCGATACGACGTGTAACTCGGGCGGCACGATCCGCTCCATCTCGGTAAAGATGCGAGTCCAGGAGAGCGCCTTGCGGGCAAACAGTTCGTTGAGAAAGTCCGACTGATCAGCCACCACGCGGTTTGCCGGCTTGTTAAGAATGGCACGCGCCTGCGCCTCTTCGCGTTCCAGTCCGTCGATTTGCCCTTGCACGTCGGCCAGTTGCCGCAGGATGCTGCGGGAATGAACGCGCTGATAAATGATATAGCCCAGCAGCAGCACCGCGGCCAGGCCCAGAGCGCCAATGACCATCGTCATGCGTTGGCGATATTGCCGCGCAACTTCATAGGGCTGGCTGGCGAGATTGATGTTGAGACGCATCAGGAAACCAGGGCCCCCGTAACTCCAGCCAGAGCCGATCGCGGCACATTGCCGGCCGCCGCGCCGCCCGACATCAGAGTGGAAACCAGCTCTTCCACGCGAATGCTGGAGCTGGCATTCAGCGCCTCTTGCAGGTCCTGCACCGAGTGCACTCCGGCTACCAGCACGCGATCCACGCCTACGGTGTAGCGATCCTCGAAGTACACCAGCGAGGTATTAACGTCGTCCACCAGCGACTCCCCGGTTACCGCGGTTCCACCGTTTTCCAAAGCGCGATACAGCAGCAGCTGATTCTGATCGACGATGGCGAAGGTTGTAGTACCGTGCTCCACCTTGATCACCATGGTCGGACGCGAGGCGTCGACCACGCCCAGCGCCGCCAGCATCGAGGGCAGCACCGAGCCAGGGTTGTAGCCCGCATCGCGGACCAGAGACTCATACTCTTCCAGCACGTTGCGCGGCGTGACCGCGGCAACCACTCGCATGGGATTCGCCGTCCCTTGCCGATCGAACGACACCGCCGATTGGTCGACATCGAACGGCAACGATTTCTTCAACCGGAAGCGGACCACGGCATCGGCGTCCTGCGGTTTTTCCGGAAGCGTCTCCATATCAAGCAGCATGACCCGCGTGGTAGCGTCGGGAATCACCAGGCAAATGTCGCGCGCGCGTCCCGCTACCGGCGTCAGCGAATCGCGCAGGGCTGCCACCAACGCGTCGCGCGCGTTGACGTTAGCCTGCTGCAGTCCGGGTGTGAGCGCGCCTTCGGGCAGCGTTTTCGTCACCGCGGCTTCCAGAGTCTTGCCTCCTTCGCCGGCCCGCGCCGTGACTACCCGATCGGCGCTGACTTCGCAGGCAACTCGAGGACGCGAAATGTGAGTTTCTGCCATAAGAATCTGCACTTGGCATTTAGCACTTAGCCGTTAGCCCAAGACAAAGGCTGTATGCGGAGTCGCATCAACGCCAGCCTCAAGGCTAACGCTATTGCAAGCCGGTTCCTAGCCTCCGGCATTTGCCAAGTGCCAAATGCTAATTGCCAACTGCTGCCCTACCTGGTCGTCTCGATGAACGTTACCTTGTTGATCTCTTTCAGCGTGGTCAAGCCACGTTTCACTCTATCAAGGGCCGACTCGCGAAGGAAATGCATTCCCTCTTCCTTGGCGGTGCGCCGGATCTCGCTGCTCGGCTTCTTGGCCAGAATCATCTCGCGCACGTTGTCGGTCAACTCCAGCAGTTCGTGGATCGCGGTTCTTCCCCGGAATCCGGTGCCCGAGCATTCAATGCAGCCTTCGCCTTCGTAGAACGGAATGCTCGCCCACTCTTTCGGATCCATGCCGCTGGCCTCTAGCTCCTCGGCCGAGTAGAAAACTTCCTTCTTGCAGAATTCGCAGATCAGTCGCACCAACCGCTGCGCCAGAATGCAGTTCAACGCCGACACAAAGTTGTAGGCCTCAACCCCCATGTTGAGGAAGCGTCCCAGTACGTCAACCACGTTGTTGGCGTGGACGGTGGTGAATACCAGGTGTCCGGTCAGGGCCGAGTTGATGGCAATCTGCGCCGTCTCGGTGTCGCGGATTTCGCCCACCATGATCTTGTCGGGATCGTGACGCAGGATCGAACGCAGCCCGCGGGCAAAGGTCAGGCCTTTCTTCTCGTTGACCGGGATCTGCGTAATGCCGCGAATCTGATATTCGACCGGATCCTCAATCGTGATCAGCTTGTCTTCGTCGGTCTTGATCTCATTCAGCGCCGCGTAGAGCGTTGTCGTCTTGCCCGATCCGGTCGGCCCCGTCACCAGCACCATGCCGTACGGCTCTTTAATATAGCGGCGGAACTTGCGCAGATCCTCTTCGCCGAAGCCGACCACGTCGAGGGTCAGCTTGTGAAACTTTTCACTCATCGATTCTTTATCGAGTACGCGGAGCACCGCGTCTTCGCCGTGAATGGAGGGCATGATCGATACGCGGAAGTCGATGGAGCGTCCGTTGTAGCGCACCCGGAAACGTCCGTCCTGGGGAACGCGGCGCTCGGAAATATCCAACTCGCTCATGACCTTGATACGGGAAATGATGGTCGAGTGATGTTCCTTGGCGATGGGCTGCATCGCCTGCTGCAGCACGCCGTCGATGCGGTACTTGATGACCACCGAGTCGTCGCGGGTCTCGATGTGAATATCGCTGGCTCGCCGCTGCAAGGCAGTGAAGATGGTGGTATCGACCAGGCGGATGATCGGACTCTGATCGGTTTCGCCGGTCAGCTTCTCGATCGAGATGGTCTCGTCGCTATTCTCATCCTCGGTGATCACGTCGAGCGCAAAATTCTCGCCGGCTTCTTCCAGCACGCGCTGCGACTGCTCCGTCTTCTTCAGAACGTCGGCGATCTGGGTGAGGGTGGCGACCTTGGTCACGATGCGCCGGCCCAGCAGCAGGCTGATTTCGTCGATCATCATCAGCTGGCTGGGATCGGCGATGGCTACAATCAGCCGGCCGTCGTCCTTCTCTTCCAAAGGCACGAAGTTGTAGCGGAACATGTAGTCCACTTTGATCTTGCGAAACAACTCGTGCTGGATGTGAAAGTTCTTCAGATCGACGAACTCGCAGCGATAGCGCCGGGCCAGGTCTTTACCGTGCTCGACCTCGTCACTGGTCGCGATGCCGCCTACGAAAATTGCCTTCGCTTCTGCCATAGATACTGCTCGCTTTTCGCTTTTCGCTTTTCGCTTTATTAGCTCTTAGCCTTTAGCTCTTAGCAATCGCACATCAGACCGTGCTCCGATGACATGATTGCTCGACTGATCTAACAAACCAGCTCTCGACTCATCCGAGAAGTCACAACCAGCTGTGATTTGTATCAGGGCTCGGCTTTAGCCGAGCCAAAAGATTCCCTTTCGCCTGGGCTTTAGCCCCTGTCTTCAGCGGCTAAAGCCGTCCTCTTGGAAGGCGCTAACGGCACGACTTGAAGTCGTGCCCTGATACAAATCTCCCGCGGTTCATCCTCAGGTTGTCGCGGTCTACCAAGTGCCAAATGCTAATTGCCAAATGCTGCCTAATGAATCCCCCCAACTCCCATACTAAAGATCGGAAGGTACAGAGAGATTAAGACGAACGCCACGACCACGCCCATCACGATCAGGATGACTGGCTCGATCAGAGCCATCGCCGTCGCCAATGCGTTCTGCACATCCTCTTCGTAGAACTCGGCAATCGAGTTCAGCATGGCCGGCAACGCGCCCGTGGACTCGCCGACTTCGATCATCTCCACCGACATCTCGGGAAACACCTTGGTCTCTTCCAGACTGTGCGCCAGGGTTTGACCTTCGCGTACCCCGATGACCGCGCTGTCAATGCCGTGCGCCATCAGATGGCTTTGCATGGATTCTCCGGCGGTTTGCAGCGAAGGCACCAGCGACAATCCGCCGGACAACAGCGTCGACAACATGCGGGAGAAGACGGCCACCTGATACTTCAGCCAGATGTCACCCAGCAGCGGGATTCGCAGTTTGAAGCGGTCCATCTGCGTGGAGCCGGCTTCACTTTTCATCCAGCGCCAGATCAGGAATCCGCCCGCCACGATGACCACGGCGGCGTAAAGAAAATAATGCTTGGCGTTGACTCCGATAGCCAGCATGGCCGAGGTCATGGGTGGCAAATCCGAGCCCAGCGTGTGATACAGATTGGCAAACTGGGGAACGACAAAGGTGATGAGAAAGGTCATCATCACCGCCAGCACCACGACCAGCAGCGCGGGATAAACCAGCGACGCGATCAGCTTCTTGCGGAAACTGACGGAGAGGCGTTGAAACGCAATGTAGCGCCCCATCACTTCCTCGAGGTTGCCGCTCTTCTCGCCGGCCAGAAGCGTGGTCGTGTAAACCTTAGGGAAAACGTTTTGCGCCTCGAAGGCTTCCGACAGCAACTCGCCGCCGCGCACCCGTTCGTGTACGTTCTGCAATACCGAGCGGAAGAAGGCATTGCGCTGGCGTTTGATCAGCAGTTCCAGGGACTGAATGATGGGCAATCCGGCGTGGATTAGAGTCACAAATTGCTGATTGAAGATGACAAACTGGTCTTGCCTGATTTTGCGCCGGGTCGGCAAGCGCAGGTCGGCCGACAAGAACCCCTTGGACTTCACCGAATAGACGAAAAAGCCCTGCTGCGCGAAGCGATCGCGGATCTCGGCCTCCGAGGTGCCCTGCTCCAACTGCTCGAGCACATGCCCGCGCTCGTCGGCCATCTTGATCATGTATTCGGCCATAGTCGAGAAAGTCCCCAAAAGGGGAGGGGTTAACCGTAGTCTAACATCCGTAGCTGTCAGCTATCAGCCGTCAGCCATCAGCTCCGAAGCGGATGGATCGCGTTGTAATCAGGCCTTATCGCTCTTCGCCGGTCGCCTTTTCGCGATTCACTCCTAGCTCCCAGCCTTTAGCGAACTCTGATTAAGTATTGCTTCGAAGGGGACGGCCTTCAGGCCTTCCGTTAAGCACTCGAAAATCATCCGGCTTTAGCCGCTGCGGGCCTCGCTTTCACCTGATCACAGTTTCCTCAGCTCTTAGCAGACAAGCAGGGAAAGACCGCATCGCTTTCCAATCCCGTCGCCTGAACCGGATTTTCGATTGCGATCCTCAAGCTTTGGCTGACGGCTGATAGCTAGTTCATGAATTCCGTCCCCGCCACTACCTCCACACCGGGCGGCGGGACAAAGTGAAATTGCTGGTCTGCTAGTTCGACGTTCTCCTTCTGCTGAAGAAAGCGAAATTCCGTCGTCGAACCGTCGAGTTCTTCGATCACGATGCGCACAATCAAACCATCAGGCGCCACTTCCAGCAGGGTTTGTTCCACGCGATCGCGCATTCCCTTAGGAACGCCTCGTAGCACCACGTCACCGGGGTTGACGGGCTGCTGGTCGGGCGCCAGCGACAAGCCTTCCAGCTCCTTTTCCAGCTTGGTCTTGCCTAGCAGATAGCGCAACGGAGAACGTAGATCGTCCAGCTGCTTGACCGGCGTGCGGCGCGCCTGATGCTCGCCGGGAACATAGAACCACGCCGTTTGTCCGTCGCTGAGAAATAACTTGGGACGCGGCTGATCGTAGTCCCACCGCATACGGCCCGGCTTCTTGAGGAGTAAGGTGCCGCTCTCGGTGCGAGACATTCCAGCGCCAGTGTAGGTTTCGGTGAAGCGGGCTTCCAGCGAATGGATGTGGTCGTAACGCTGGTCAACCTTGGCAGCTAGAGCGTGAACATCGGTTTGCGCGGAAAGAACGGAGGAGAGTAAGACAAGAAGGGCCGGAATCGCCGGCCACTTCGCAAAACGTGAGATTCCCATGAATGTAGGACGCTCGAGTCCTCAGCCGTGTCTACTGCAACTCCGGGCTGGTAGCATCCGCAATCCCTGAGGAGCTCTGGCGGATTTCGCCCGTCTCGTCGGAGAAGAATCGGCGCTGCCCGGTTGTGCCCACCTGATCCGGCACTGCCGTAATGGTGTAGGAACGAATCGCTCCATTCACCTTTTCGCCGGGAGTGTAGGTGAAGGTGTAGCCGCTCTTGCGGCCGCTCGCCAAGGTGTCATCGATGGTGCGCTCGCCCCCACTCTGCGCCGTGCCGCCCAACATCGCTAAATCATTGGTGAAACCCAGGTCGGGATGGCTGCTGGCGTAAATCATTTCCGCTTCGCTAACCGCCTTAATACTGGCGATGGCCGAGGCTTCGTGAGCCGGGATGGTCGACTTGGTAAGTTTCGGGATGGTGAATGCCGCGATGATAAGAATAATGGTAACGACAATCAACAGTTCGATAAGGGTAAATCCCCGGTCTCGATTACGTCTGCGCATCTGTAAACCTCTCTCGTCCGACTGACGCGTGCTCCGTTCCGCCGATTCGGCATTCTTTCGCCGGATAGCTAAGTTCTGAGATTCGGCTTCGGATGCCCGCCAGGGCCGCCCGCGCTTTCCTCGGGGCCAAAACGGAGCCGTTAAGGCGCCGCGGCGTGAGCTGTAGGACCATTCAGATTATTGTGCACGCCCGGACGGATGTCAAAGCATGCGCCCCCGCAGGTTGGACGCGCGGAACTGGAAAATGTCAGGAAGCGCCGCTGTTGGCTCTTCGCTTTTCGCCCTCGCCAGAGGGCCTCGCGTAAGTCCTCCGCGATTTGTCTGGCGTCTCTTCTGCGGCAATGCCGACCCGACGGGAGCGTCGCACAGAATCTTGCGCCAACCTGTGCCTCTGTCATCCTGAGCGGAGGCGCGTCGCTTTTGCGCGCCGGAGTCGAAGGACCGCTATTCCCTTCCCAGATCCTCTGCCGCCCCTGAAGGGGCTCGGCCTCTCAATCTCACCTTACCCAGCGTTGAAACGCTGGGCTATGCTCTTCCATCCTGCTGCGCAGGACTCGATCTTTGATAGGAACCAACCGAGCTGCGAACCGATAAGGAAACTCTGATCAAGTGAAAGCGACGTCCCGCAGCGGCTAAAGCCGGATGAATTCGGGTACTTAACGGACGGCCTAAAGAGACTGTGTCGCGAGTTAGTGCCGCCGCTCTGCGGCTCGGATTTTTCCCACTGGGTGCGTGGGCTTACGCCCACGCCTAACCCCATGCCGCCGCTGCGCGGCTAGTCTAGTCTGGCGGGCATTCGATGTTCGTTTCCCACCAGAAAACTCTTAAGCGGGTTGCGACACAGTCTCTAAAGGCCGTCCCCTTCAAACAAGACTTAATCAGAGTTTTTATATAGGCTCGTCTCCTGGAAAATCCAGGTAGCTTGCAGGTTTTCGCGAGCCGCCAAAAAGCGAAGAGCGAAAGGCGAACAGCGAAGCGCGGCTGTCTCTCAACACGCCAGCGAGTCGCGCGTGACCTTCAGCCCGTTCAGATTGCCCAGGACGGTTACCGCGATCAAGTCCGGCTGAAACAGCTCATTGGCCGACTGGATCAAATCCTCCACCGTGACCGCTTGAATGCGTTCGATGATCTCGTCCATGGTAACGAAGTGGTCGTAATACATTTCCTGCCGGGCCAGGTTCGACATGCGCGCCGTGCTTGATTCCAGGCTCAGCATCAGGCTTCCCTTGAGCTGGTCTTTGGCGCGCTTCAGTTCTTCTTCGGAGACGGAATGGTTCTTCAGCTGGCGGAATTCGTTGACGATCGACTGCACCACTTTGGGCGCCGACTCCCGCGAAGTTCCGGCGTAGATCGACAGCAGTCCGGTATCGCGGAAGGGATTCAGCTCGGAGAAGATCGAGTACACCAAACCCTGCTTCTCGCGTACGTTCTGGAACAGCCGCGAGCTCATGCCGCCGCCCAGCAGCGTGTTCAGAATGTAGGTGACGTAGCGCCGGTTGTGGCTGATGGGATACGACGGCACGCCCACGCAAATCTGTACCTGCTCCAGCGACTTCTTGTTGCGCAGGATAATGCGCGAGTTGATCTTCGGCGGCGTGTCGTGCCAGCCGTTGGAACCGGCGGGCAACGGCCCAAAACGCTGGCTCAGCAGCTCCACGAAATCCTGATGATTCACATGGCCAGCGGCGGAAATGATCATGTTCCCCGGCGCAAACTTGCCGCCGTAATAGGCCAGGATCGCGTCCTGATCGAAGCGCCGGACGGTTTCCTTGGTTCCCAGGATCGGCTTGCCCAGCGGATGGCCCTTGAAAAAGTTCTGGGTGAAGATTTCGTGGACCAGGTAATCGGGATTGTCCTCGTCCATCTTGATCTCTTCCAGAATCACGCCGCGTTCGCGTGTAATCTCCTTGATATCGAAAACCGGATGCAGCACCATATCGCTGAGCACGTCGACCGCGATGGGTAAATGCTCATCCAGAACTTTAATATTGAAGCAGATCGTTTCCTTGCCGGTGAAGGCGTCCATGTTGCCGCCAATGGAATCGACCTGGCGGGCGATATCTTCGGCCGTGCGATGGCTGGTGCCCTTGAATACCATGTGCTCGACAAAATGGGAAATTCCGTTAACGTTGGGATCTTCGTGACGCGAGCCCGACTTCACCCAGATGCCCATCGAAACCGAGCGAATGTGGTCCATTTGCTCGGTCAGGATGGTGAGGCCGTTTGGCAATACCTCGCGTTGTATGTTGCGCAGTTCTTCAACCATAATGGCGGCTCCAAGCGATCGGACTGCGATCGCTCAGGTTATGAAAATGTGGTTCGGTGCCGTGCGCCTGCAGTCTGGGGACCTGCCGGTTCAATAAGTATGAGCGCGAATAGCAAGTAATGGCGAAAATACCCCGAAGCGACGTCGGGCGAACGGGACTCTAACCAGATAGCATATTGGATGCATGAAGCGTGCCGCAATATACCGAACTTTTAGGGCTTTCCCTTCAACAGCTTACGGATGTTGTTGAAAGCCTGGCAGAAAGCCCGTACCGCGCTCGCCAGCTATTTGACGGTCTATACCGCCAAAGGTGGTCTGCGTTGGAGCGCTTTACCACCTTATCGCAAGCTTTCCGGCAGCGCTTGAGCGAGTCGGGATTTGCGGTTGGCTTGCCGCGCATCGAGAAGAAGTTTGTCTCTGTCGACGGAACTGTCCGCTACCTGCTGGCTTTCGCCGACGGGCAAAGCGTCGAGACCGTCTGGATGCCCGAAGGCGATGGCGGCGAGGCCGGCGACGGATCGGAAAGCGGCGACGAGGAATTGGAAGAGCTCGATTCTCGCCGCCGCTGTCATCCCGAGCGAAGCCGAGGGATCTGCGGTTCGCCGCGAGCGGAGCGTTCCTCCATCCAAACGACCCGAGAGCCAAAGACGCTGGCAGCGCGCGACCATCTGCGTCTCCAGCCAGGTCGGCTGCGCCGTCGAGTGCGCCTTCTGCATGACTGCTCTTCTCGGCTTGCACCGCAACCTGACTGCGGGCGAAATCGTGGGCCAGATTCTGGCGGTGCTCAGCGACCAGCAAGTCGAGATGCAGCGCGACCGCGTCAACCTGGTCTTCATGGGACAAGGCGAACCTTTCCTGAACTATGACAACTTCATGCAAGCGGTGCGGCTGCTGGTGGAAGGCGTCGGCATTCCGGAATCGCGCATGACCGTCTCGACTTCGGGCATCGTGCCGCGCATCGCCGATTTCGGCGCCGAGCCGGTTCGACCCAAGCTGGCCGTTTCGCTGAATGCTCCTAACGAAGCGTTGCGCACGCAGGTGATGCCGATTACGAAGAAGTGGACCATCGAGAAGCTGATTGCAGCTCTGCGCGACTTCCCGCTCCGCAATCGCGAGCGGCTGACCTTTGAGTATGTTCTGCTGGGCGGCGTGAACGATGATGTGCAACATGCGCGCGAGATGGTCGACCTGATTCGCGGCTTGCGGGCCAAGGTGAATCTGATCGCCTCGAATCCCGGGCCGGAGATCCCCTTCGCCATGCCTTCCGACGATCGCGTCCTCGCCTTTCAGAGCGTGTTCACCCGAGCCGGAATTCCCACCTTCGTTCGCCGTCCTCGCGGCCGAGATATCTACGCGGCCTGTGGCCAGCTCAAGCACACCACCGAACTGGTTCAGCTGAGATCCTGACAGAAAGCTTCGCGGCTTAGCTTTCGCTGCCGTTCGCGGCCTTGGCGCGTCCTTTGGGCATCTTCAAGGTTGGTCCCGCCAAGTCGAAGTCATGCGTAACGTGAGGAACAATCTGTGCGATGTGGAATCGCACTTGTTCTTTGCAGATTCTGCAGGCGGGAAACAGATTGCCGCGAACCGCTACGGCTTCGTGCGGCGCGCGATGA
>CAWEWW010000015.1:0-9456 GCA_963812855.1 uncultured Acidobacteriaceae bacterium | reverse complement strand
GCGAGAAAGGCATCCAGATTCTCGCGCCGATGATCGGATACCGGCGGAAGAAGGACGACGCCGAGCAGGACCGCGACGCCAGCGCCAAGCCTCAGCCCATGCTAATCGGGTTCCGTGCAGTTTATGTGTTCGATGTGGCGCAGACCGAGGGCGAAGACTTGCCCGAATTCGAGCACAACATTACCGGCGAAGTGGGCGCTCACCTAGACCGTCTGATTGCGTTCCTTGCACAGCAAAGCATAACGCTGGAGTTCAACGAGAAAATCGCCCCGGCCTTGGGCGTCTCCTATGGTGGCAAGATCGCTCTACTTCCCGGCCAGTCGAAGGCGGAGGAGTTCACGACACTGGTTCACGAAACGGCGCATGAGCTTTTACACAAGGCCGAACGCCGCACCATGACCACCGCGACCGTGCGCGAAACCGAAGCCGAGGCAGTAGCCTTCATCGTTGGCCAGAGCGTTGGGCTGGAGATGGGAACCGCTTCGAGCGATTACATCCAGATGTACGCGGGCAACGCCGCACTCTTGGCAGAAAGCCTTGAAGTCATCCAGCGTACCTCCGCTGTCATTCTCGCCGCCATTCAACCGGAAGAACCCACCCAAGAGAACGAAACCGTTGCGGAACTGGCGCAAGCCAGCTAGCCGCGACATTGACGATGCGGACGGCTCCGCGCCGTCCGCTCAACTCCCCGCCCGTCCCAACCGCTCAAAGGAGAGCAACCAATGAACACAAACACCGCGACTGAATACCGCAACCTTCCCCTTGCTGGACGAAAAACGGCTGGAGATGGTCGCACGGAATCGGAGCATCAAGGCTAAAGAAGGAGAATCCGTCGCCAAACTTTTAGGAGCTTTTGTCCGCAAGGCCGACGAAGGAACTATCGGAAAGCTGGTTGTCGAAGCCGTAATTTTGCTATCGGCCAGAACCCAGGCAGACGGCGGAAAGATGCTTCGCGTCGCCGCCCAAGTCTACGGGATCGACACCGATGCCGTGGCCCTCAAGGTAAAGCAGGAGTTCGCCGCGAAAGACAAGGCGAGAAAGGCTGCTAAGCCGGAGCCGAAACCGCCAGCCAAGCCGGAGGCCAAAACTGTTAAGAAGACCGCCGCATAATCGTCAGCCAAAGAAAGCACTCGGCGGAGCCTGGCCCTGTACAGGCTCCGCATTTTTTCGCCCGCCTGCCCGTCTTCCCACCCTCGTTCGATGCTCCTGCCTGAGGGCAGGAGCGTCATCTCTGGCCCACCCGACGGGCAGCGCCGAACCGCTCTCGGCAGGAAGCTCGGCGTTGCCGGTTGTCAGTGCGCGTATTGTGGCAAACTCGTTCATGGCCGGTCCGGCAACCCAGTGACGCGGTTCGGCGCACCGAAGAGATTTGTCCCGAGCCCGTCTACCCGCCCTTAAGCGATGCCCCAGAAAAGCGCCGGGGCGTCATGTTTCCCCACCCGACGGGCAAGTGCCGCCGGCAGTGCGAAGCGGCACGCGATCCTGTTCCCGGAGTGTCGGCGCGTTGCTCCATTTCATCTCGCCCGCCGGCGAGTCCGACTCGCTTGCGGATTACAGTCGCGCTGCTGCGCAGCGGGTGAAAGGTGACACGTCATCCCCAACGGGGTGCTGGCTGCCGTCCCGAGTTTACGTTTGCGAACGTTCGCAATTCGAATCACTTAGCGCGACGTGTTCACCTGCGTAAACAATCCTCCAGCGCTGTGTGGTGTTCTGTTCACGAGCGTGAACATCTTTGGATGGAAGAGTTTACATCGGTGGGGTTTGACATTGACAGGAGACCGGGCGTAGGTTGCAAATAAGGCGCCTGACTGATGTCTTCCCCCGAGACCAGACCGCCTACCGTGATTCCGCCAGCGGCTCCTGCCGCTCGGGCAGCCGAGACTTTTCGTGCCAAGTCCATCGCCACACGCATCACCGAGGCGGAGTTTGCCGAGGTTGAAGCGGCTGCCGCGCGCACCGGGAAGAAGGTCTCCGAGTGGCTGCGGGATGCGGCCCTTGCCCAGGCTCGAACTTCGCCGGTGGACCGGACCGATCCTGTCTTGCTGGCTGAATTGATGGCGATCCGGACGCTTGTCCTGAACCTCTTTGCGTCCGCATCCAAGGGGCCTCTGACAGAAGAGTCGGTCAGGAAGATGTCCGCCTACGCGGATTCAATCAAACAACAAAAGGCAGAGGAATTCCTCGCCAGCCGGCGGGGTGCCAAAAATGGGAAAGTGTCGGAGGTCAAACCATGAGACCAATGCGGTTCCCCCGCCGCTCATTGTGGTTCGTCTTCATCATTCTGGGCATTGTCTTTGGTCTGCCCATCCTGCCCCTCCTAGTGTCGTTTGTTCTGGTCGAGCCCCCGCTCCAGCGGTACTACTTGCTGACTTACGTAGAGAGCGGGGAGACCGCAAAGATTCCTGGTGCCACCACCCCGGTCAACTGGCTATACAAAACGGCTCCCGGACGACAGCGAGCGCTTCTTACGGAGCCCGATGCGCTGTTCGCTCAGAATGGAAAGCTGCCAGTTCGACTGTCGCAAGCCGCACTCAAAGACGGCTGGACCGGAATCGAGGAGAGCCCCGAACAGCGGATCAATTCGGCCCAGGTGGAGCAGATTTTACGAAAGAACTTCTACAACGGTGTCGGATACCGTTGGGTGATGGCGAAGCCTGCACTGGTCTGTCTTCTCGGATTGTCTGTATTGATCGCGGCGGTGGTTACGATCAGGCGAAGAGGGAGAGCACAGTCAAGGCACGAAGAGCGTCATGGCCGTCGAACCAAGGGGCCGGAATTGGTGACCGCTGCGGAATGGAATTCAAAATTGCAGCCCGACGGTATCCGCTTTCAATTGCGCGGGGAAAGCAGTCTGCTCGGTTCGTTCAGCAAACTGATTCCGAATCTGGATTCGCCATACCTTGCGATCCGACGAAACCTTGAACCAAACCACATCCTTATTATGGGCGACAGTGGCAGCGGGAAGACTTCGGCCATGCGCCAGATTCTCCGCCAAGTGAGTGAACGGCAAGAAACAGCCATTGTCTACGATCCCGCTCTTGAGTTCACGCCAGAGTTCTACTCGGCCGAACGGGGCGACGTGATTCTCAATCCGCTCGATCGTCGTTGCCCCTACTGGGACATCGCGGATGAGTCGAATTCTGATGACGGGAACACTGCGATGGCGGCGGCGCTCTTCCCTGACAAGGATTACGAAAAGGAATATTTTACGGATGCCCCGCGGCGGATATTTACATTTCTGATGCGGCGCCACCCAAGCCCTCAGCAGCTTGTCGAATGGATGAGCAAACCGGCGGAAATCGAGCGCATGGTGAAAGGGACGCCGTATGCGGCATTTCTGGACCCTGGTGCGCCAGCGCAGCGCGGCGGTGTTCTTTCGTCCTTCAACATGATTGCCGAGAGCTTGGAGCAACTGCCATCAAGGGAAGGGAGCCGGACAGTCTTCTCGTCTGGAGGTTGGAACGTCGAGAGACGACAATGGGTCTTTCTCACGTCGAGGCCAGCTTCCCGCCAAAAAATCCTCCCGTTGCATAGCGCGTGGCTTGACATGCTGATTCTCCGCACAATGGAGCCGTCCCTCCATCGGACCAAGCCGGTATGGTTTGTTCTGGACGAGCTTGCCAGTCTCAACAAGTTGCCACAACTTCATACGGCGGTCACAGAAGCTCGGAAGTCTGGCAACCCCGTTGTGCTCGGTTTCCAGGGCCGTAGCCAGCTTGAGAAGCGCTACGGAAAAGATGCAGAGGCCATGCTGTCCCAGCCGGCGACGAAGATCTTTCTCAAAACCACGGAACCGCATGCGGCGAAGTGGGTTTCAGATGCAATAGGCGAGATCGAGGTCGAGCGCCTCAAAGAGTCGCGAAAGGCCAGCTTGCTCCCCCTGAACAAGCAATACACGTTGGAGATTGCAACGAAGCCATTGGTCATGGCGTCTGAGATCGCTGGTCTGGAACCGCTTCACGGCTACATTAAACAGGAGAACCGAGTCGCATCCGTTCGATTCCCGTATGTAGCCGTAATCGAGCGACAGCCGGCATTTCTGGAGCGCACACCGCCGCCTACTCCACGCCCCGAACTGGTGAAGGCACCGGCATCCCAGCCAACATCCGAATCAATTGCTGCGACAGAAGCTCCAAAGAGGCCTGCCAGAAGGCAAGGCTTATTTCCGGGAGCTTCGCAACCTAAAGTCGTGAATGCCGAACAGACGGTCTGGGATGAATCGGAGTGGATTGACTGAATCCAATTGCTGGTTGAGCCGGCGGGCAGTTGAGAGATGCTGCCGCGCAATTTGGAGTTGAAAGGGCATGCTAACCATCTCGAAAGCACTGTCCTCGGGACAGGCGCAAACCTACCACTCGCGTGAATTCGCTTCAAAGGAGCAGAACTACTGGAGCCGTGACCAGCGGGCGAACAGCGAGTGGCAGGGCAAACTTGCAGAGGAATGGAACCTTATCGGGCCGGTCCGGGCCGATCACTTTGCCCATTTGAGTGAGGGGCGGCACCCTGAGAGCGGTGCGCAGCTTGTCAAACATCAGCCCGCTCGAACTTACGAGAATGAGCACGGCAAGCAGATCACCAGTGCGGAGCATCGCGCCGGATGGGACGCGACATTTTCAGCACCCAAGTCCGTATCACTCACTGCACTCGTGGGCGGAGATGACCGCGTGCGCGATGCCCACCGCGAAAGTGTTCGCGTCGCATTGGGTGAGTTAGAGCGGTACACGCAGGCCCGCATTGGAAACGTCCACGCGCCTGAGACCACCGGCAGATTTGTTGCAGCGACCTTCGAGCACGACACGGCTCGGCCGGTTGAGGGATACGCGGCGCCGCAACTACACACCCATGCTGTCATCTTCAATGTCACCGAGCGCGAGAACGGCCAAACCCGCGCACTCCAGGAGCGAAGCCTCTTCCAGTCCCAGCATTATGTGACGAGTGTGTATCGCTCTGAGCTTGCAATTCGGCTCCAAAGGTTGGGATACGAGATCCAAACAGGCAAGCACGGACAGCCAGAAATCAAAGGCTATACCCAGGAGTATCTTGACGCGTCGAGTCCTCGCCGTGAGCAAATTAAAGAACACTTGCAGGAGATCGGGAGGGATGGCGCAGGCGCCGCTCAGGTCGCAGCGCATCGAACGCGGGACAACAAGGAATTGCACTCACCTCAGGAGGTATTGCAACGCCATCGGGAACTGGCTGCCCAGTTTGGCCACCAGGCCGACCGTGTGGTAGCGCAGGCAAGAGAGCATAGTCTCCATCGTGCGGAGAACCCTGAAAAGGTGATGCAGCAGGCGGTAACGTATGCTCGAAATCACACCTTTGAGCGTTCCGCCGTTCAGGACGAGCGAAGCATCTTGCAATCCGTGTTGGATCGCGGCATGGGGAAGTTGAGCTTCGGGCAGGCGCGCGAAGAGTTTGAGCGACGTGTGGAGAATGGCGAATTCCGGAAGCTCGAAGATGATGCAGGGCGGGCAGCCCCACAATATACGACCGCGGAAATGGTCCGGCTAGAAAAAGAAATCATTAGCCGGATGCAAGAGGGCAACGTGCGTGGACCGCACGACCCAATGCTGGTTTCACAAGAGCAACGCATTGGCATCGAGAAACGTCACCCGGAGTTGAATGTTTCGCAGCGCCAGGCGGTCGATGAGGTTTTTCAGTCTCGCGAAAAAATCGTTGGGATCGATGGAGTCGCTGGAGCCGGGAAGACGACGGCGCTGGCAGTCGTCCGTGAAGGTGCCGAAGCGGAAGGCTACAGAGTAGAGGGATTCGCACCCACGTCTCGTGCTGCGCAAAAGCTCGCCGAAGCTGGGATCGAAACATCGACGCTGCAGCGGCACCTTGCGCGAGGAGAACAGCCTGACACCGGCGAACGCAAGCTTTACGTGCTGGATGAATCTTCATTAGCCTCAACCCGCCAGATGCACGAGTTCATTGTGCGGTTACATCCAAATGACCGAGTGCTATTGGTCGGCGACACACGCCAGCATGAGGCGGTTGAAGCGGGTCGTCCCTTCGCGCAACTCCAGGAAGCAGGTATGAAGACGGCGAAGCTCGATGAAATCGTCCGGCAGCGAGACCCGGAGTTGAAACGTGCTGTGGAGGAGTTGGCGCGGGGAGATGTTGGAACGGCATTGTCGAGCCTTGACCGCCAGGGGCGAGTTCATGAGATAACGGGCCGTGGAGAGCGCATCGACGCCATCGCTCGGGAGTATGCTCGCTCGCCTGAAAGCACGCTGGTCGTCTCGCCCGACAACCGGTCTCGTACCGAAATCAATCAACGGATTCATGAAGAGTTGCAATCTCGCGGGGTTGTGAACCGCGCCGAGCACTCTTTGATCACGCTTGTACCGCGTCAGGAGATGACCGGCGCGGATCGGACTTGGGCGCAGCAATATCAGGTGAATGACATTCTGCGATACTCGCGCGGCTCTCAAGAAACGGGCATCGAGAAGGGCGAGTACACTCGCGTAGCGAGCATCGACTCAAAAAACAACTTGCTGACCGTGATACGCGTGGATGGAACCGAGCAAACGTATGACCCGCGCCGGCAGATGGGAGTTTCGGTCTATCGGGAGCAGGAGCGCGCATTCTCCGTCGGCGACCGCATCCAGTTCACTGCGCCCAACCAGGAGTTGAAGATTGCAAATCGAGAGCTTGGCAGCATCGAACGCATCTCACCGAATGGAGCCATGACTCTCAAGTTGGACAATGGACGCGAAATGAGTTTCGACCCGCAGCGTCATCCGCATCTCGACCACGGTTATGCTGTCACCAGCTATTCGGGCCAGGGCCAAACCGCCGACCGCGTTCTCATCCACGTTGACACGGAACTCGGTGCCAAGGATCTGCTCAACAACCGCATGGCCTATGTTTCCGTCTCACGCGGCCAATGGGATGCACAGATATTCACGAATGATCGCAGCACATTGAAAGAGGCTCTCAGTCGAGACATCTCGCACGAAAGTGCGCATAAGCCGGAGAGAGCCATTTCTCCGATGCAAGAGGATGTCGCGCAGTCGCCGCAAACTGCGCGCACCCCAGGGATGGAAGTCGGCATTGGCGTCTAGGCCATTTGGCATCCAGTCCCAGTGCCAGGTTAAATGCCTCCCACGCTCTCCCAAGGCCCAAATCCTCTTCCTGCCTGTCTGGTCGGAGTCAGATGCAAATTCTTAAAGACTAACCCCCCGCATACCTTTGATAAGGAGGGCACGCACACTTGCGTTCTTCGCCAGAACCACAAGATATTGGGCCGTAATCGAAACGAACCCAATATGCGCGCACCTTCAACATTTGCAGTCTCGTTTTGTGGTATTGTATCGATATCCACTTCGAAGAGCCGTGCGGCTTGGGGGTAGGGGAGCACCGCTTGAAAGCGTCAAGTAGGTTCATTCGGACCTCGGCGGCGCAGCCCATTGAGTCCAGGATCACAGTGATCCAGGCCACAATGTACCGCGCCGAGTTGAACATGCGGGCCAGCAAGCAACAGTGCGGGTGCGGACGTTGACATGAGGCCGCCACGAGTCTGCATCCGCTCTCGAAAGTCCCTTCCATTTTGTCGAGGAACCATCGATGAAGGGAACCCAAATAAAAACCTATCCACACTTCGATGCCCTGCTCTCAAAGGCTGAGGCTGAGAAGATAGTTTCTGACCCCGCCCTAGTTTCGCGCCACCCCTTCTACCCTTTTCTCCAGTGGGTTCAAGGATGGTCGAAGTTCGCTCCCAAGGGTGTGCGACCAAACGAAAAAAGGCGCAAGATTAGGTACGCAGCACGACGGGACTCGTACATTTACTCTCACTACCGGCAGTTGCTTTATCCTCTGTACGAAAGCGAGCTTCGACGTCTGATGCTGGAAGAATGCGTCCTAGCCTACCGACACATTCCCATTCCTGGAAGAAAGAGCGGAAAATGCAATATTCACTTCGCGTCCGAAGCATTCCAGTTGATTCGAGGGCTCGGCAACTGCTGTGCGATCGCTCTCGACATAGAGGAATTCTTCGAAAACCTAGAACATTGCCACATAAAACGAACTTGGTCCCGGCTCCTTGGGCAGTGTGATCCTGCCTCAAAGTATCCGCTCCCTTTGGACCACTTTGCAGTCTTTAGGGCGGTAACGCAATATTCGTGGATCGAGAAGGATCTCGCTTATAGGGAACTTGGACTAATAGGTGAGGCACAAGCCGCCGGCGAACAAAAACGAATCAAGTACCTTGTCAGCAAGAAGGCTTTCCCAACTCAAATCTGTACCCCGCAAGTTTTCAGGCAGAAGCTCGCGGACAAGGTTAAGTCGAACTGCAATCCCTGGGGGATTCCCCAAGGATCGCCCATCTCAGACCTGCTCGCCAATCTTTACATGATCGACTTCGACGCGAAGTTGAGCAATGCTGTCAGGTCGATCGGGGGCAGATATTTCCGATATTCAGACGACATATTAATTATTCTTCCGGGTTCTGATGCCCGATGGGACGAGATGCTTCAATTGGTAGACTCCAGCCTAGGTAGCACAGCGCCTAGGCTGAGAATCAAAGGGAAGAAGACTCAAGTCTACTCATACAGGAAGCTCTCCGATGAACATGACCAAATCGCTACGAATATCGGACCCACCGGGGGAGCAGACGGACTGGAGTACCTTGGATTCCGATATGACGGAAAGAGAATCTTCCTTCGCAATAGCACGTTCTCCGGATTCCGAAGGAAAATTGCCGAGATTTCACAGCGGATGGCCAAGAATCACGTGCTTTTCAATCCGAATTCAAACATGAAAGAACTAGTTGACTCGTTCAACTACAACGTGCTCTTTAAGAAGTTCGGTAGGGTTGGAGATTTCGACTTCCCAGGAAGTGAGTACACCAAATGGACATTCTGGACTTATATACAGCGTTCCGTCCGAATCCTGGGGACAGCGAGCTCGCCGGTATTGCGCCAAGTCAACGACTATAAGTCCTTCGCGAGAGGGCGGGTCAAGAACGCAATCACAGAGGCTTACAGCCGTATGAGACGTCCGTGAATCGACTGTCACCCGGACCCAAAGTACCAATTCCAGTGCCCACTCGAACCGCGTCAATCGCAAGTATCAACCCCAGGGGCCTTCCTCGGATTCATTGGCTAACAGCCTTGATGGAATGCTCGGGGGATACGCCGATCTCGCCGGAGTTCAGGATGTGGCTAGGGCGCTCGGACTCCCAGAGACTATCCGACTTCCCTTGGCGAATCCGCCCCGAAGCCCACGCAGATGGTTAATCTCGTTGGTATCAGAGTTGCCGAACGCCGTATGATCTCGTATACAGCAGTATGAGCGACACCGTGGGCGTTGACCTGATTGAAATCACACTGGATCGAATGACAGACTTCGCAGCCCTTGAGCGCCTTGACGAAGGGCTCCACGCGAGTGTTCACTACCACGAGAACCAGTATGCTCGTCATGCCCAAGAGACCCAGAAAGCCTTGTATTGGC
>CAWEWW010000014.1:0-10861 GCA_963812855.1 uncultured Acidobacteriaceae bacterium | reverse complement strand
CATGAAGTGCCTCGTAGAGCTTCGATGGTTTCATGGAATTTCCTTTGAGGATTGAGGTTGGAGAATGACCCTGAAGTTTTCTTTAAGCGGGCGCCAGCGATGCGTTACGGCCGCGAAAAGTAGCCATAGACGCAGCGCGTTCCATTGCGCGAGCAGTTGTGGGTGTCATAGAGGACGCCGTCGATCACCGCGGTGAGGTGCCGCGATACCTTGACGATGAGCGAACCTGGCGGAAGCTCTGACGCACGCAGATGAACCCGGCATCCAGAACCAATTGACATCGTTGAGATCCATCGCCATCCGAGCGATTCCAGATAGTGTTGATAGGTCCGGCGAAACACGCCAGTTCGGCTGCTCGACCGTTTCCTTTTGCGTTTGCCTGCGCGCTCCGCATGTGCTCGCTGGTTGAGGGCGTCATAGACCTCCTGGTACGTCCTTCCCGTAGCAATCGCAATCGATCGGGTCACACAATCTCCAGTCATGCCTTTGTAGCCGGCAGCCGCGCGTCCGCCATCATGGAAGACAAAGTCCATCGTCCTGAACCTCCGGTTTCGGTTGTGGAGTCGAAAATTTGGCGGAATGAAATGGAGCCAAGCCTGTAAGGCGTTACGGCAGATACACAGGCAACGGTCCGCGCTGGCGGCCTACCATGAATGCAGGATGAGCGGGCGGAAAATAATTCACGCCGACATGGACGCGTTCTATGCCTCGGTCGAGCAGCGGGATAACCCGGAACTGCGCGGCAAGCCTGTTGTCGTGGCGTGGCGTGGAAAGCGCTCGGTTGTCTGCGCGGCCTCGTATGAAGCCAGGCGCTTCGGAGTACGCTCGGCCATGGCGGCGACGCATGCCGAGCGCCTGTGCCCGGAGTCTGTCTTTATTCCTCCGGACTTTACACGCTACAGAGCGGTTTCACGTGCGGTACGCGAGATCTTCCTCCGGCACACCGACCTGATTGAACCGCTGTCACTCGATGAAGCCTATCTCGATGTCACCGAAAACAAGATCGGGCTTGCCACAGCCACAAAGGTCGCCAGCACCATCCGGCAGCAAATCCGCGAAGAGCTGAACCTGACCGCTTCGGCCGGCGTTGCCCCCAACAAGTTCCTGGCGAAGATCGCCTCCGATTGGCGAAAGCCAAATGGGTTGTTTGTAATCCAACCCGCCGAAGTAGAAGACTTCCTCACGCCCTTGCCTGTCGGCCGCATTCCAGGAGTCGGCAAGGTGACGGAGGAGAAGCTTGCGAAGCTTGGATTGCGTTCGGTCGGAGAGATACGCGCTCGGGCTCTCGAAGAGCTGAGAACACATTTCGGCCGCTACGGGCAACGCCTCTACGAATTGGCGAGGGGAATCGACGATAGCCCCGTCGTACCCAACCGGCCAACCCAGTCGATCTCCGCCGAGGATACGTTCGAGCAGGATGTATTGCTGGCCGACACCGAGCCAATGATCCGCCATCTTGCCGAAAAAACCTGGCTCGCCTCCCGCAAGGAATCAAGAATCCCGCGCACCGTGGTCTTAAAGTTGAAGACAGCCCAGTTTCACGTCCTTACGCGAAGTCAGACACCGCCCTCGCCGCCCAACTCCTGCGAAGAGCTGACGCAGATCGCTCTGTCTCTACGGGACAAAATAACTCTGGACCCCAAGCAGACATTTCGCCTCGTGGGTGTCGGCCTGAGCAACTTCCACGATTCGAGCGAGGGCACGGAACTGTCGCTCTTTCCTTGATTCCTTCGATGGTCCACCCGATCCCGCCGAATCAATAGGTAGCCTGGGTGATCTCACTCTCCGCAACCCGAAATATGCGCGAAGCTTTGCGATAAATGTCGTTGAGCGTAAGCCCTACGACTCGCCCCTTGTGATTGACTGCAATCGCCACGCCAGTCAAGTACCTCAACTTCTCTGCGCCGATTTCCATCAGGACGGCAATCTGACCTTTGGGAAGATGTTGGGCAAGCTCAGTAACCAAATCGATCTCCGTATCGCCTTCGACGTCATAGCTGGGCCAGGAACCGTCGTCCGCGCTTTCGCCGCCGTAAATCGCGAATAAATCTGCACTGTCTTCCTTCTTGAATACGCCAAGCCCACGACCATCGGCCCATTTGAGAAATGCGTCTTTGTCTTTCACGCGAAAGTAGTTGCTGCGAGCGGTGCCATACCAATTAGCCATAAGAACTCCTTCTCGCTGGTTGGTTCCCGCGAAACCCGGTTCGGATTTGCCCGCCGGCGATTTGGCTGAGTGTCCCCGCGGCCAAGGCTCATTGGGCAAGGACGGGCCGCTTAGGCGGCCTCATCCAAGTCATCGGGCTCGTCCGTTGGCTCATCATCGGCTTCGGCAAGAATCTCCTCTTCCTCGTCCGTATCCGACGAGGGCAAGGGAGCAGACTCTGGCGACGGTCCACTGTCAAAGAGGCTGGCATTGCGTGCCGGCTCCTGTTTCCTGGGCTCGGCAGGCTTGGGCGCCGCGTTCCCTGGCTTCTTTGTCTCGGACCCCGCTGGCTCTGCCCGGACCGGCACAGTCTTCGCTGCCGTTTTCGAACGGGCATCAGCTTTTGCGGCCTTGGCCGCCGCCGCCATCTGGTCCTTGGCGGTTTCAAGCGTGTTCCTCAGCTCGAGATGGGCGCCGACAAACTGGACCAGCGCGGAAGGCAGCTCGGCGTCAAGATCTTCAGCCGTGCCAGCCAAGCTAAGAGGAGTGGTGAGCGCATCGTTTTCGCTTTCGTTGAGCTTGCGGGGAATGACATTGACGCGGATGGTGTCGTCCTCCAGACGCGTAAGGATCATCACGACGGTCCTCTGCCGAAGCAGTGGACCCAGTTCTTTGAACATGGATACACCTTCCTGTGAGAATGAAACTGTCGATTGGATGGTTATTGTTCGGGGTCGTCCCAGCGCTCGGTGTATCTTGCTCCCAGGAGAAGGGACTTGGCATATGCCTCACCGTCGTTTTCTTTCTTCCACAATAGTGAGTAGACCGTGTTTACGGCTGCTTTCATGATCCCTTTCATCTCCTCTTGGGAGATTCGGGAATAGCCGCTGTCGGCACTGCAGGTCGGACAGACCTTTCCCGTGTGCAGCCCCTCAATGGGACCATTTCGGAAGGCCAGCGCAACGATCATCTTGGCTTCGAGGGCCAACACCGGGTCGACGGGAGATTGCTTCATGGTCCACCTGTATGCGAGACATTATCTCAGCTTCTTGCGCGCGACCAATGAAGTTCTGTGAGTGCGCCTCTGTATCTTTTTCCAGAGATCGGGATCTACCCCCAATACACTCGTCCGACCTGTTGAAGCGTTGTAGAAGGCACCGTGATGGGTGAGGACACCGTAGCGAAAGAGGCGCGCCAGCATCGCCAGCGCACTTGTCGCCAACACCTGATTGATGAATGGCTCCTGCCGTTCGAGAGCCTCTGCCGCGCTGCAACTGGGCAGCGGGTCCTCGCCTGCTTCCGTATCCGCAATCTCCGGATAGAGTTCTGCAATGGTTCTCAACCGGACCGCGCTGCGGTGGTTTGCGGCGTTCAACGGCTGGCCGAGCACATATTGACCGCTGCTTGCATTGTTGCCGAGGTCGAGCCAGTAGACGGTGCTGTCATTCGCTCGCGTGACTGCGGACTGGATGGCCTGCCGCGCCGCCCGTGTATCGACGCAGCCAATAACCAGTTGAGGGCCCGCCGAATTGGTTCTCAGCGAATCCTTGTGAAAGTGTTCCGGGTGCGCCTGCCACCTCAGACCCCAGAAGAGATTGACCCGGTTGATCAGGACAACAGCCTTGTTCAGTCCGACATCGGCAGATGCAAACGGCTGGCGGACGCAATTGGTTTCTGACACGAGATCCCCATCCACTAGCATCACATGGAGACCTCCTGTATGGCCCCACACCTTCATCGCCTGGTGGAGATAGGGTAGGCCGAGCAGCACCGCGCTCCCATTGCCTCCCGCGCCGATAACCAGCACGCGGAGCGGTTGCCCTCTGCGGCACAATGACTTCGGGAGAGCGTGTTCAACGATCATGGCCGCGCCTCTTTCCAGACAAGAACTCCCCCACCGTTTCCGGCAACTCGATCAGCGAGTCGATGGGAAAGTCCTCTTTGCCAGCGAGTTCCTTCCACAGCCCCTCGAAGCCGTCCGGATGCCGCGTCAACCTCCCCACATTGCCATGCGTAAACTCGCTTTCATAAAAGCTCTGTTCCCACTGCGGAATGGAGGCGACTGTGGAGGCATCGGGAGCCCGCATCGATCCAAGGCAGACGCTCCCTGAGTCGTACACATTCCAGTAGGGAGCCACACAAAGCTTGGTATCGGCCGCGGGGCGGCGATTCTTCTTGAGCGCCCGGATCGAGAGCGAGTGATCCATCGCCAGCCAGACGAGAGCGGGCTGCGGGAAGATCGCGCCATTCATTCCGCCCATGTCGCCCTGCGTCGTTCCGAAGAACATCGGGCGTTTCTGTGGCGGCGTCCACCAGGCAATCAGCCGCTCGGTGCGCGCGAGCACGCTCTCAGGAAGAAACTCCGCATGCACCCGGCCTCCCAGGGATTGGACCAGCGACTGAACAAACTCGATGGTCAGTGTCTTTGCCGGACCAAGTGTTGGTTGCTTGGCGCGATTCTCTGCGTTCACTTCGTGGTGGGTGATGAACGTATTTCCGAAGCTGCCGTTCTGGTGTTCCGTCGACCGATAGATCAGCAGGGCTTCATGCAGCGCGAAGTGATGGTTCTGTCCGATGCTCACGTTGACCTGCATGAGTCTCCTCCTCAATGCCGCTCAGCAGGGTAATCAGACCGGCAAGCTCCATGTTGATTCTGAGAAAGATCGCCATCGTGCGAAGTGCCGCGTCGAACTCTTCGCCGACTTCCGGCCGAAAGCAGACCGCGCAGGACGGCTCATTGGTCGTCTCGTTATAGCGTTCTGACTCATGATCGAAGCACGCCTGAATCGCGTCATTCTCACGGAAGACCAGCAAGAGGCTCGGCACCGGCGGGTCGTCGTATTCTCCCTCGAAGCGCATGACCTGGCCCTTCAACCGCGACAGCCGATGAAGCGTCAGCAGCTTCTGAATCCACACGGAATGCGGCCCCTGAAGATGCCTTCGCAGCAGCCTACGTGCGCTGGGATATGTCCAGTCCTTCGCGGTCCGGACGGGCTCCGGAATCGCCTCATCGACCGCCGGGAACTCGTAGGCATCCCGGCTCTCGGGCTCGTCCTGCTCCATCCAATCATGCAGTTGTTCGTTGTAGCACTCGGCGTCTGTGTGGTCGTAGATGCGAATCCAGCGGTAGAGCGATCCCCGCAAAAGGTAGTAGTAACGCCGCTCCGAGGAATCGCTCCTGCTCTTCGAGCGCGTCCAGCGCAGCTCCGATCTTGAGGTAGCCGCAGGCCTGGAGCTCGAACGCGGCCATCAGCTTGCCTTCGCCAAGAGCTCCGCCCCGCCAATAACCTGTCCCGAGGTCGTCCCTGACTTCAAAGCAATAGTCGACCTTGTCTGTGAGCGCGCCGCCGGAAAACTCCTCAATCAGCTTCTGGATAGCGCTTCGCGCGAAGACCACAGCGACCTTGCCTGTCTTATGCCAGAGCCTTTCGTCGGCGAGATTCCGCTCCACCAGCGCCGTGCAAAGACGGTAGAGGCGCTCGCCGTTTGTCTCCAGGCGATAGCTTGTGGGGATGCGGCGGAGGTACGGAAGGCTTTCACCGCAACCTTGGCCCAGCAGTGCTATATCAGTGGCGGCAGCAGTTCGCTTGGTGCTTCGAGAACCGGCATCGTGCCGGACGATGATCTCCTGGCCGCTTCCGCGACGGCGTGCGTCAGGCTTTGAGACTCTTCGCATTTCAGATGCCTCGCGATGAGCCGGTCGGCTCTCTTGGGCGGCTTGCGCTCAAGCCGACGGAGTTCCGCGAGCAGGTGGGTCTGATCGGCTTTCCTGTTCTTCATAATGTGCCGCCTTGTTTCGATGATTCGGGTAGCAACCAACTCCCATGCAAAGCAGGCGCCGAACAGGGGCGCGGGAGAAGATCGCAACCGGACACTGCTCGGAGTCTCAGGATCAGCCCTTGCTGCCGATGGCCCGGCTGAACGTATAACGAAGGGCGTCTCCAGTGTCCTCCGGCCCCGCCAGTGTCGCCGTAGCAATTTCGGGGTGGGACGGCGTTAGTAATTCTCGCACCTGTTCGACAGTCAAGTTGGGAGCGGGATCGGGGATGCGGGTTCCGTTGTAGAAGAACTCGCGATGCAGGGCTTCCACTTTCAGGCTGCTCATAAATCAAGATCTCCTTGGCGCATTTGAGTTAGAGGTGGAATGGGGAGTGTGGGGTGCAGTTGAGGCGCAGTCCTGCGTTCGATCAACCGTTGCGGACCAATTGCAGAGGCGGTCATACTCAAAGGTAGGCGTTCCAGCCAAAATGGCCAGTCGCCGGATTGGCGGTCAACGCGCGGGTTGGCGATTTTGCGTAAATCTAGATTCCATCCTGGCCACAACGGCGTTTAAGGGGACCGATCGCGATAAATCCCGGCCGGTTGAGATGGTGGTCTCCACGGTCCCCAAAAGCGAGGGACCGTGGGCACCCGCAACCTTTTCGCGAAAGCACATTCTGCTGGGGTTATGATGTTTAGAACAACAAAACCCTGGGATTCCCCGGCCACTGTTGCTCAGGAGTGGTAGACGGGCTTCCACGAGGAGCCGTCCATTTCCGCAAACATGCAGCCCGAAAGCAAGTTTGATGAAAGGCCTCACATGACGCGCAAAATGTTCTTCGTACTCATCTTTGCGGTGATGAACCTAGTTGGCTGCGGAGGAAGCGGCAGCAGTGGTGGTGGAGGAACCACGCCACCCCCGGTGACACAAGGCTCCCCGCAAGGCGTGTACTCGGGCGCAACCTCTACCGGGGAAACGTTCGAGAGCATCATCCTGCCAAATAGCACTTTCTATGCTCTCTACGGCACGAGTAGCGGCAACGTATTTACAGTGCAAGGGATGATTACCGGACAAGGGACATACACCAATGGCAAGTACACGGCCACTGTGACGGATTACTACTACACGGGCGCTACCTATACGGGTTCCGTTAGCGCAACTTATGTGGTTGGTTCGAGTATCAGCGGCACCGTATCGGAGACTGGTAACGCGAATGTGACTTTCAGCGGCACTCCACTTGCAAACAGCGTATACACATTTGGCACACCTGCGCTGCTCTCAAATATTACCGGCACGTGGACTGGCTATCTCTTCGGAAATGCGGCAGCAGAAGTGACAGTTGCGGCAAGCGGAACATTTACAGGTTCAAGTCAGGGTTGCACTTTTTCTGGAACAGTGACACCTGATTCGTCCGGGAGCAACTTTTTTGACTTCACCATCAAGTATGGGGGCAGTCCATGCTTACTGCCGAACCAAACGCAAACTGGTGTGGCAGTAGACTACTTATTGTCAGATGGAGTCACACGTCAACTTCTCGCGGGTATGTCATCCGCCACTTCGGGCAATGTTTTCATTGCAAACAAGGCATCGGGGTCCTCGTCTTCAGGCAATATTAGTTTTGTTCAGTCATCCAACTTTACGTCGCAAAGCACTGTGAACAATCCGGCGTCAAAATATACTGCAACGTTCACGAGCCCTGTAAAGAGCGGAGACTTAGTTGCAGTGGCCTTTTGGTGGAACTTCGCACCGGGTTCAAGTATCGTATCTGTCACGGATTCCGCTGGCAATGCCTACGTTCCTATAGTGCAGACATCTTCTATTGACAGTAATGACTGGGCAGGTTGGATTTATGCCGCACCAAACGTGACTGGTGCCAACACTCTTTCAGTCACAGTCACAGTTAGCTATGCAAATGCGGACCAGTTCGCGATGGCAATCCTCGAATATTCAAATGTTGGGAATTTCGATGTTACAAGCACCACTGGCGGCACCAGTGGCATGACTGTGAGTTCCGGCAGTGTCGCGACAAACCACGCAAACGAACTGATTTTGGGTGTCGCCGTTGCTGACGTGAACTTGGCAGCGGGCTCAGGGTTCAACCCTCGCTTTTGTTCCTCCAACTATTTTTGCGTGGAAGACAAAATCGTCACGACTCAAGGAACCTATGATGCTAATTTTCTGACCTTGACTACAATTCAAAACGAAGGCTGGGATGCAGCGATGGCAAGCTTCTATTGAGTTTGATGGAAGCTAGTGACCGCAGACCGGACACGTCGCATTGTGCCGACTACATGCTTCGTGCGACATATCCCGATGCCTTGCCATCTGAAACGTCACACAATCAGGTCGTCGCGGCTGGTGACTTATCTAGTGGCTTGGGAGCCGTCAATTTCGCGGTCATCGTTGCATTTTAAGCGGGACGACCTATAATCCGGGCGAGAGGAAATGCGGAATGTCCATCAAAACGAAAGTTAAGAAGACTGGAGAATTCTTTCAAGCAACTACCAACGTGGGGCCGAACAAGGACATCGACCGCGATGCCTTTCCACCGTTAGACTCGAATACTTTCTATGCTGGTCATCTCTTCCCCGGCTCCATCGTTGGAAGTTCGCAATATGTTGAATTCACTGAAGCAGTCCTCGCAGTCATCCACGGAAGCGAGTTGGAGGAAGATACGGGCGGTCTACTCTTGGTCAAATTCTGAACAGCAATGCACGAATAGGACATCACGCTAGTCGGAAACCAGTTTCAGCTTCTGGAGGACACGATGAAGACTACGACCGTACAAGACATCTGTTCTGGGCTTCTTGCTGAAATCCAAGAACTCCAAGCAAACCAGAGTGTGCTAATTGCCGCCTTGGGCAAAGCCGGTGTGACAATGAGTCACTATGACGCCGGAGATGTGAAGGACATCGCTCTCCAACAAGCCAAGAAACACACCGAAATCATCCAAAAGAGGATAGACGGCCTTAGCGATTGAGTTACCGCTCTAACCTCAACCGCAACTGTAAACCGAGAATTGAGGAGGATTCGCACATGGTCTGGTCTTTCTTAGAGAAATTTCCAAACGTCCAGTCTGCGAAGTTTATTAAGGATGAAATTCATTTACGAGAGCGAAAGAAGGACCTGCAAGAACACTGGCCGAAGTGCTTGTCAGCCACGAATGGAGACGTCGAAAAGGCCAAGGACATGTTTGTAGATATTGTCTTCAATAGGCCTGTGTGGCTTGAGGTTGTTCGCTTAGCTGACCCGCCAAGAAAAGCCCACCTAATGCGAGTGCATGTTGACTACCTGTTGTCGCGCACTTCGGTTTCCCCTTATCTTCCCGCCGCTTCCGCTGCTGGTTTAACAGCAGACCTTAATATCGAGTCAAGTGTTCCCGGCGCAGACATTGAGATTGATGGTGCGTTTGTTGGCAACACGCCGTCCACCGTGGCAGTAGCCGCTGGGAGTCACCAAATCGCCGTCAAGAAGAAGGGCTTTATCGACTGGAGCAGGACGCTCAATGTCACAGGCGGCACGGTTCACCTGAGCGCGGAACTGGAACAGGCCAAACAGTGACGATGTGTCCACTGGAGATGTGACAGTGACTCTCAAGGAAACGGCGATTTAAGACGATTGACAAATGTGGAGAAGCTGAGGTTTCGCTCCCCGGCTTTCTTTTGCGGGTAGCAAAACACTTGGCAAAAATAGCGGCGGAGCGACGTACCATGGTGGAATGAAAAAACCTGAGCCGGTCAAATCTCCATTTTCTGAACTCTGCCAACTACATCTCGATGTTGAGCGAATAGCCCACGAACTCAGGGAGCGGAGCAAAAAGGGTTGGGCACCACTGAAGAAGCATGTAGACGAACTCTACGAAATTTCGATGAAGTTGGGGATACTCGACAAGCAGCCACGAACTAGATTCTAAGCTGCGCTTGCAGCTATTCGAGCCAGCGGCCATACAGGGTGGCGGTCTGTAGACCACGCACGTTGGTCAATCCCTTTGCCCACATAATTGATTTTGCCGTTGCTGTCACGGTGAACATACACGTAATGCTCACCACTCCTCACTGGTGCAGCTTTTGGGTCTATTTCCGGTAGTTCCTTCACATCGATGCCAAGGGCGACACTGTTAATACCGAGGCTGCTGGTGATGTGCATTGAGTCCTCCAGTATATTCTCCACCCACTGACCAGCCCCTCGGTCACTCGACGTTGAGAGTAGTCCAAGACCGCCCAACGGAGAGCAGCCCTCGGCAGACGCTCCAATCTGCGGTCGCCGTCGAAGCCGACAAATCGACTCTTTCGCACCACGTGTCTGCGGAGGCGCGTCCGCTCACCGCTTAGCAAATAAACGAACGGCGGCTCAGTCTTTACCGCTCTCCCGCCGTTGTGAAGGACGGTTCGCCCCGCGACCGTAGCACACTGCTGGTGCCGGGACTGAGCAAAAATTTGAGCATGATTAGTGTTCTCCTCTTGCCGTTGCCGGTTGACAGCAGTCTACTCCTACCACGTGCCGTCTTAATATCCCTTGAAGCCATTTTACCTGTGGGCTGGTGGCTCCGGTCCCGCTCACCTTACAAACCACAACGAGGGTGCCCCCTGTCCCTCGCTCGCATTTGGGGACCGGGGAAGGCTCTCGATTCTCCTGAGTGATCAGATCAGTACCGATATGTCGCCAAGTATTCAAAAATTCGGGCGTCAACTGTTGCCAACAGCCCGAGGCGCATTTCCAGCACTGCCAACTCACAGGACCCTCATGCGGAGTCAGTTGCAACCCAGACATTCACGAGCAACCGCTGGTTTGACCGCAATTGATGCACGTATAGCAAGTTCCATTGGGTCTCATCAACCCGCCACAGGCGACACAGGGCGGAGCGTCGCCAATGTCATAGAGGAACTGTGAGTCGTCGACTGAGCCGGGTGTCAGCTCTCCACCAGCGCTGATCTCGCCGTTGCATTGGCCGAAGA
>CAWEWW010000013.1:0-395576 GCA_963812855.1 uncultured Acidobacteriaceae bacterium | reverse complement strand
GCCGCCGCAATTTGAGACATCGCTAGTACTTCTTAATCACGCTTAGTGCCAAGCGGATTGGTCACGCTAAACCATTGAAAAGTATTAGTTTAGTTTTTTCTACGAGTGGGTTGCAGAGCTACGAACTTTCGTTAATTACGATTTATCGTCTGGCCTGCTACGACAATTCGTAGTAATCTTGACAAAGCCTCGTGAAGCCCTTACTGCCAAAAGACGAACCAGAGCGATTGCAGGCGCTGCGGAGGTATCGCATCCTGGATACCCCGTCGGACGGCGCCTTCGATCGGATCGCGGAATTAGCCGCAGGCTTGTTCCGAGTGCCGATAGCGCTGGTTAGCTTGGTGGATCAAGACCGCATATGGTTCAAATCTCATCACGGCGTCGAAGATCGGGAGGTCGGGCGCCACGCGGGGCTGTGCGCGTCAGCGATTTTTTCGCCGGAGGTACATTACGTGCGCGACGCTGCACACGATCCGCGCGCGCAACACAACCCGCTGGTGGTAGGAGCTCTTGCTGTTCGGTTTTATGCGGCCGCACCGCTGCGTACGCATGACGGTTTCAATCTGGGTACGCTCAGCGTTATCGATCGGGTGCCCCGAGAACTCGCGCCGGACGAGGCGGAGATGCTCAAGAAGTTGGCGGCGCTGGTCATGGATCAGATGGAATTACGATTGGCCGCCCGCAAGCTTGCCGAAGAGGTCGAGCACAGCATGGGTGAGCAACTGCGCTACGCCAACGAAGCGCTCGGGCAGAGCGAGGAGCGCTTCCGTGATCTCTTCGACGAGGCCCCGATCGCCTACGTTCATGAGGGTCTGGATTCTCGCTTTATCCAGGCTAACCAGACCGCGATGAGGATCCTCGGTCTTAAACCTGAAGAGGTCGCCGGGACCTTCGGAAGGTCTCTCGTGCCCGAGACATCCGACGCGCAGCGCCGCCTGAGCGGGGCGCTCGAATCTATTGGACGCGGCACCGATACCAGCGGCGTAGTGCTCGAAATGCGTCGTAAGGACAACGGCAACCCAGTATGGGTACAGTGGTGGTCGAAGCCCGCCGCCGGCGGCGATTACACCCGCACGATGTTCATTGACATTACCGACCGTGTGCTGATGGAGCAGGAACAGACCCGGCTCCAAGACCAGAACGCCTACCTGTGGGAAGAAATCCGCAGCGAACACAACTTCGGTGACCTTATCGGTGAGAGTGCCGGTCTTAGAAAGGTGAAGCAGCAAATTCAGCTTGTCGCACCGACGGATGTGTCGGTGCTGGTCACTGGGGAAAGCGGTACGGGTAAGGAACTCGTCGCCCGTGCGGTGCACGACCACAGCACCAGAAACAGCCGCGCCCTCATTAAGCTCAATTGCAGCGCTGTGCCCGAAGGCCTGTTCGAGAGCGAATTCTTCGGTCACGTGAAGGGGGCGTTCACAGGCGCGCTAAAAGATAAGCCAGGCCGCTTCGAATTGGCTGACGGTGGCACCCTATTCCTTGACGAAATTGGCGAAGTGCCCTTCGCCATGCAGGCAAAACTGTTGCGCGTGTTGCAGGAGCAAGAACTGGAGCGCGTCGGCGACACACGCACCCGCAAGGTCAATGTTCGCATTATCGCGGCGACCAATCGCGATCTGAAGAAAGAGGTTGATGCCGGCCGCTTCCGGCAGGATCTTTTCTATCGCTTAAGCGTTTTTCCGATTGAGGTCCCGCCCTTGCGCGAACGCCGCGACGACATTCCGCCGTTGGTGAGATACTTCCTGGCGCAAAGCACCCGGCGGTTGAACCGTCCCGCACCGACAATCTCCCAGGCTGCGATGAGTCAGCTCACTGACAACGACTGGCCTGGTAACGTGCGCGAACTTCAAAACACCGTTGAACGCGCAATCATTCTTTCCCGAGGAGGCCATCTGCACTTCGACATCGCAGAGCCGAATCCAACTGGCGCTCCTCAGGTGCCTGCTCACGTGGTTTCGAAGCCCGCGCTGATGACGCGCAACGAATTGAAGCGCCAGGAACGCGAGGGCATCGCGGCTGCGCTGAAGCAATCTGGCGGCAAAATCTTCGGACCGGGCGGAGCCGCGGCATTGCTTGGGATGAAGCCGACAACCTTGGCTTCGCGCATCACGGCTCTGAAACTCGATCGAAAGACCGGGTCATGAGGTATTCGTTTCATCCTCAGCTGGCAGCATCCCGAACTTCCACCGTCGGCCGAATACTGTAATCACATGTGCTCGGTCGGATATTGAGTGAAGAGCAGCGGCAAGCTCATGACCGGCGCGCCTCGGCGATTGCCAGCGTATCGATGTACTGGCGGAAGCGTGTGATCTTGCCGTCCTTCACCGTCCAGATATGCGCATAGCCGGCTTCGACCAGCTTACCGGTTGTCCCGTGCACCCCGGTGAAGCGGCCGAGGGATACCACGGTGTCACCGTCCACGATGAACTCGGCGGGGTCAAGCGCAAAACTTGACCATTCCGCCATCAGTGGCTTGAACAAGCCTTCAGCGACACGCTCCGGGCCACGGCCGTTTACCTTGTAATGCCACATCGCGATCCATTCGATGTCGTGGGCCATCAGGCCCAGCGCACCGGGAGCATCTCCAGCCTTCAGCTTGTCGTAAAAGCTGCGAACAATTTCAGCGGGGTTTGTCATTCGTCGTCTCCATGTGATGGACACCAGAAGTAACTTGCGTCCTTCGATCTGCTCCGCGATCCGAGCCGCAAGGGCGGACGCACCGGCCAGCGCAATACCTACAGCTACGGAAGCCCAACTCGCTCCTGCCGTTTCGACGCTGCTGATGACGCGAGTCCGTATGCGATGCTCGTGACCCCGGCCTCATCTGGGATGTTTGGCCATGAACTGGAGGATCAGGTCTGCTATCTCGTCAGTCTTTTCGTCCAGTGCGAAGTGCCCAGCGTCGAGTAGGTGGATTTCCGCATTGGGAAGATCGCGCCTGAAGGCTTCCGCACCCGGCGCGATGAAGGAGGGGTCGTGCTCGCCCCAGACCACGAGGGTCGGGGTTTGGTGGTCGCGGAGCCAGGCCTGCCATTTTGGGTAGGACGCAACATTGGTACGGTAGTCGTAGAGCAGGTCCCCTTGGATCTCGCGCTGACCGGGCCGCGACAGATCTGCATACTCGCTGATCCAGGTATCCGGATCGTAGCGGTCCGGATGGGACGTGCCGGCAACGTGCCGCTCCTTGGTGGCCTCGAACGAAAGAAAAGTGTTAAGCACCTCAGGATGAGCCTTTGGATCCGCCCAGTATTCCGCGATCTTGGTCCATTTGGCTCCAAGGCCCGCTTTGTAGATGTTGCCGTTTTGAGTGATGAGCGCATGCAGTTGATCAGGGTGCGCCAGAATGATGCGGAAGCCGATCGGTGCGCCGTAATCGTGGAGGTACAAGGTGTACCGCACGACCTTCAACTTCTCCAGAAAATCGCTCATCGTCTGGGCAAGATGATCGAACGTGTAAGGGTAGGCGGTTGGCGAGGGCGCGTCGCTCAGACCGAATCCGGGATAATCCGGAGCGATCAGATGATATTTCGTCGCGAGCAAGGGAATGAGCGTGTCAAACTCACGCGAAGAAGACGGGAAGCCATGCAAGAGCACGATGGTTGGGGCGTTCTCAGGGCCGGCTTCCCGGTAAAAAATCTCGACGCCGTCGACCTGCAAGCGATGATAGGTCGTCGTAGCGTTAGTCGAAGGGAGTGGCGCGGCTTGTACCGTCCCGGCAAAAAGGGTAGCCGCAAAACGTATTTCGATAGACGGTTCACTGAAATTTTCCTTTTGAATCGAGAAGGTGGTGCTCCGCAAGGCCGTTCATGCCGCCGCCTTCACCTTCTTCGCGAAGAACGCGCTGGGCAGGCCGACGAACAGAGCATGCCCGATGAGGCCGTTGACCAACGCCGCAGTCGCGATCGGGCCGTGCGCGACCGCAGTGAGCGGCAACACCAACAGGTTCATGACTGCCCACACGGCAGCGCCATACAGCAGTCCCACGAGCACCCACTGCGTACGCAATACAGCGACGCGTCGGCTCGCAAGGATATAGATCGTTGCGACTACGAGCGCGATGGCGAAATGCAGGACGAGGCCAAGGCCCGCACTTGCAAGCCCGTCAGAGAAGGACCGTGGGCCCAGCAGACTGCTCGCGATGTACTGCAGCACCTGGATCGGGTTCTGGCCGTGCAGACCGAGGAAGACGACGCCATCGGACGCATCGAGCACTCCAACCACCAGCGTGGCGTAGAGGATGGCGCGAGAGACGAGCAACGTGCGCGCTCCCGGCTGCGGCCCACTGCTAAGGGCCCGGTTGATGGCAGAGGTGGTCATTTGCCCGCCCCCGTCTTCTGCCCTTTCGCCAGGAAGCCGATGATCTTGCCTGCGACGAATTCGCTGTGCTCTTCCAGCAGAAAATGGCCACCATCGATCAGGTGCAGCTCCGCTTTGGGCAGGTCACGCAGGAACGCCTGTGCTCCCGGCACGATGAAGAAGGGATCGTTCTGCCCCCACACGATGAGCGTGCGCGGCTGGTGCATGCGGAAGTATTCGTGCCACGCGTCGTAGAGCGCCAGGTTCGAGGTGTAGTTGTGAAGGAGGTCGAGTTGAATAGCGTCATTGCCGGGTCGGTCCAGCAGCGCCTGGTCGAAGGTGTAGCTGTCCGGGCTCACCGCCGCCACGTTTTTGGCACCATGCGTGTACTCGAAGATCGTCGTCTGCCTGGTCAGCAGCGTGCGCGGCGCCTTCTCCGTCTCCGCGTTACGATTCGCCCAGAAAGGCTTCATCGGCTCGAAGGCAGCGCTAATGCCTTCCACGTAAGCATTGCCGTTCTGCACGACGATGCCTTCGATCGCTTCCGGATGACGCGAGGCAATGCGGAAACCGACGGGCGCGCCGTAATCCTGCACGTAGATGCTGAACTTCTTCAGGCCCAGTGTGTTGAAGAGTAGCTCCTCGATCTGCGCGGTGATGTTATCGAAGTTGTATTGAAAGTGGTTCGCCGCGGGAGCATCGCTGTAGCCGAAGCCGAGGTAGTCCGGTGCGACAACGTGGAAGTGGCTGGCGAGCTGCGGGATAAGCTCCCGGAACATGTGCGACGACGACGGAAAGCCATGAAGCAGAACGATCGTCGGATTCGTGGTCGAGCCGGCCTCGCGGTAGAAGATCTTGTGACCCTCGATGGTGGCATGCTGGTACGTAGTCATGTGGTTCTCCTTATTGTCAATCTGATTGTTTGTACGCGAGAGCAGCGCACTGGCCGCTTCCAGCACGAACTCTACGACGGTCGCAGGCGACGAGATCTGAGGAGCATGATCTACATCGTACGAACGGACCTGTGCGCCCATGCGGTCGGCTACAAAACGTTGTGTTTTTGGGCTGAACATACGATCATCTTCAGCCAGTAGATACCACGAAGGCTTCGTCCTCCATGCTGGAGTCTGTATCGCTTCGCCAAGACACTTCATGGCTATCGGGCGTTGTGCTGCTATCCTGATTTCGTTTTGCTCCGCCGTGGCCCGGTGGCCGACCGCTTTCTTCATTCCTTCCTCCGACATCCATAAGAGACCATGACCGTCGGGTTCCAGATGGGGAGCTTTTTCGTGTGGAGGCTCTCGAAAGAACAAGTCCGCCACTGTTTCTCCCTCTGCTGGGGGCATAGCTGCCACATAGGCCAGGCCTCGGACCCGGCTGTCACTTTCGAGGGCGGTTATCACGCCGCCGGAGTAAGAGTGAGAGACTAGGAGGATTGGTCCCTCGCCCGCCCTTTCCAGAGCCACTTTCAAGGCAGCCACATCGTCAGACAGCGAAGTCATTGGAATCTGGGCAGCGATGACCTTAATGCCCGCCTTTAGTAGTGGGCCGATCACTGCAGACCACGAGGATGCGTCCGCCCACGCGGCGTGCACCAGAACGATCGTTGCATTAGAAGGAAGTTTGTTCATAATTCACCTTTCGCCGAGTCAAAGACGCACGTGGTGAGCCAGTTGTCCGACAAGATTGGCACTTGAGCCCAGAATGTTGTGCGCGGACAGGCAGTAGTCGCACTGGTCGGTATACGCGATCACAACCGCCATGCTCGCGCTGCTTAACTATTCAGCTTGCCTTCGCTCAGGGGGGCGCCAAGGCCGAGGTATGCCTTAAGCGCGACAGGCGAAGCAGCCAACTTCTGCGCCAGGTTCGTGACCAGATCCAGCTTGCGCTGAAGACCAATAGAAAGCTGCTTGTTCGGGACCAGTGGCCTCACTCGGAGTGATACTGCGGAACGTGGACATCGGTTTTTTCTCCCGCAGTATGGGAGGGGTCGACACTCGTAAAGGTTTCAGACACAGGTGTTATTTCGGGGTAGATCGGAGACTCTGTATGGCAATTCCCATGCAGCAGATAAGGAATGGCGTGGAAATAGCGAGGAGCCCCAAGCCGATCGCCCACTGGGGCGAGCGCAGAGTATGTTCGATCTCGTGCGGACAAAACGGAACCGCGGCGCGAGAGACGAATATATCTGAATCGCAGCCCTGCCAAGCGGAGCATCAAAAACATGATTCTGATGCGGATCGCTCGTAGCAATCCTGCACTACTTGATCAGCCGACCCCAGGATAGCGCCACGAGCGGAACTCCTAAACTGCAACTGCGGATTCGGCAGTAGCCGCGTAGATAAACGAAAACTCGGAAGCTGTCGCATACAGGGTTGCTGCATCGAATCGCCGCCTCGCTCGATCAGCGGCTGCCTGCCCGCTAGCCCCGACTGCGTGGTAAACGGGATTATCACGCGTTCCTTACGGGTGCTCTTCAGGTTCGTGCAACTCGGTTCGAAAGGCATCGGGATCCTCGCCCGTGCAGTCACCACTCTCATGCGAGATGTCATTTCTGTTTCTGGCACAACGCTCTGCAAAAGAATCCCAACTTGCTCGAGTCAAGGACAAAAGGGACGGACGCTGGAAAGCCTCATGGGAGAGTCTGCGCTCCCCGGTGGTCGAGAAGCGGGACGGTCCTGCGGAGAGCGTTTAAACGAAGGTCACCGGATCGACTGGATCATCTTGGGAAGGCGGCCAGTGTTAACGAATGCCCTGCTTTCATCTTGACGTATGACGCCTACTCGTAGATGTGGATTGGGACCTTTGTCCCCAAGTCTTGTCTTAGGAAGTGTGGCGTTGCGGAGCCTAAACGTTCGCCGGTCGCCAACAGCTCGAAGAGGCAATCAGGAAAAAGTGAGGAGATATCTGGCTGAAGCTTACGTCAGAGCAGCACGCCAAACTTCGGAAGTCTTTGTATGGTTTGACGCGCAGGAGGGCCGCGACATTGAGTGGACAGTATTGTCGACCGAGACTACCCAGCCCAAAGAGTAATGTAGACGAACCATAACCGTGGTACGCTATTCGCGTTTGGACCAGTAAATAATCATGCGGTCGAGAATGACTTCCTACTCACACAAAATTTGTACCGTTTTTGTACCGCCGACCCGGCAAACTGGCCTTTTTGGCACTTCTCGCCTCTATTGAACCAATAACTTACGTGGAATCAATGGCTTGAATAGTTCAACTCCCGCCGCCTCCACCAATACTTTATTTTAAATAGCTTAACCAGTAGAAAGCGACGGGCCTTCCGCCGCTTTCGTCCTTTAGCGCAGTTCCTAATGTGCGGAGAGGTCCTTCGTGCTGCCGGTGGCCTCGTTGTTGCCAGCTGAATGCGATTTGCTGATATGACACGATGACCTGTCTTTCGGCGCCCTACGGAAGCTGTACACTCTCGCTGTCGCTCGGGACGTAGACTTGTAGATCGAGACTGTTCCGCGAGAGTCTGCAGGGTGAAAGCGCTTATGACTACCAAACGATGTGCCTGGGTCAGCCTGGATAATCCGCTCATGGTCCAATATCACGATAGCGAATGGGGAGTGCCGGTCCACGATGACCGGAAACATTTCGAGTTCCTCGTGCTGGAGGCGGCGCAAGCGGGACTCAGTTGGTCGATCGTGCTCAAGAAACGCGAAGGCTATCGGCGGGCATTCAACGAGTTCGACCCCCAAAAGGTGGCACGATATACCGAGAAACGAATTCAGAAGCTCACATTGGATCCCGCGATCATTCGTAACCGGCTGAAAATCGAAGCAGCCGTACGCAACGCGCGAGCGTTTCTTACAATTCAGGAAGAGGCGGGAAGTTTCGACGCCTATTGCTGGCGCTTCGTCGCTGGACGCCCCAAAGTCAATCGGTGGAAGTCAATGCGGCAGATTCCCTCCATCTCTCCTGAGTCGGATGCATTCAGCAAAGATCTCAAACACCGGGGATTCGGTTTTGTTGGCTCGACCGTTGTCTATGCGTACATGCAGGCGGTCGGCATGGTAAACGATCACCTCCTCGACTGTTTCCGATATCGAGAGGTTCGCGGAAGGATCCTCTAATCGAGTACCGGGTGGCCGCGGAGGCTGAGCTGATCGCGTGACTTCGAGCGTGCCCCTCGGCGGGGAGAAGCTATGCCTTCTTGGATATTCTGGGTCGCGATTATTGTCGGCTACGTGGTTCTGACACGTTGGCTGCTGCCAAAGCTCGGTGTCCCCACTTGAAGAACCAAAGGTGGCACCGAGTCTCGGTGCGAGATAACCAAAGAGCCCAAGCCACCAGTCAGGTAGCTTCCTGGGGACAAGGACTACTAGGGTTACCTCATAAATCGCTGGACCCGATGAGTGCTAGACTGCTCCTATTTATTGAGGTTTCCCGCAACCGTGATCACTATCTCGAAAGAAGACTATCTTAAGGCCATTGCGGAAGCCGAGGCGGAAGGCCAAACCGTAATCCCGGCCACCCTGGCGCATTGGCTCTCGGTGACTCGACCGGCCGTCACCTTCGCCCTGAAACGCCTGTCCAAGGACGGCCTGGTCGCGGTTAAAAGCGACGGCCACATTAGTCTGACCGCGCCGGGCCGGGAGATCGCCGAACGGACCATCGTGCGCCATCACCTGGTCGAAAGAATGTTGTCGGAGATCTTTGGCATGCCCTGGTACGAAATCCACGACGAGGCCGAACGCCTGGAACACGCTGTCTCGCCGGCGTTTGAGAAGAAGTTGCTGGATAAATTAGGGCGCAAAGACACCTGCCCACACGGCAATGGTCTGGCTTTGCGCAGCCCGGCAGAACGCCGCAAGCGGGGATTGCTCCTATTGAGCGAGTCTCATCCCGGCTCAAACTACGCGGTGGTCAGCGTTTACGAGCGCGACCGCAAGCTGCTGGAGTTCTTTGAGAAAGAAGGCATCCGTCCCGGGGTTCGCATCGCGCTCGAAGCCCGAAACTACGACGGCACGCTTTCCCTGGCGGTCGAGAAACGCCATATCCGGCTGGGGACGCCGGCCGCCGAGAAGATATGGGTTTCCAAAGCATGATTTCTATCTAAATATTTACTGCAGTTAACATCATGTAGTGTATCCTGCTTTAGCATCACGGCTGAGCCAGGGCGGGGCTTGCCTTGAAAAGTGGGGTATACATGGTGAAAACGAATGCTGGGCGAGGCGCGTGTGGCCGGATCGTACTTGGTCTTGCCGCTGCCGCTTTTGTATTGCTTCTTTCAACTGGACTGCTAGGGCAGGGAGAAACCACCAGCGCGATTCTGGGCCAGGTTACGGACTCGACCAACGCGGCGGTTCCGGGTGTCACAGTGACCGTGGTGAATCAGGAGACGGGCTTGAAGCGCACGGCGAAAACCGACGATGCCGGGCGCTTCAACTTTCCGCAACTTAAGCCGGGAGCATACACCGTGCGCGTCGAAGCGCCGGGCTTCGAGCCGCAGCAGGCGGAAAATGTGTTTTCCGGTTTAGGTCAGAAACAGACAGTCAACCTCACTCTGCAAGTGGCGCAGTCGAAGCAGTCGGTAGACGTCCGTGGGGAAGCGCCAATCATCAACCCCAGCGACGCCAATACCTCCACGACATTGAATGCCCAGGCGCTGGAGAACCTGCCGAATCCAGGTGGCGACATGACCTATCCCTTGCAGTTCGCGCCAGGAGCCCTGATCAACACCGCGGGCAGCGGCAACGACTTTGTGGGCAGCAGCAACGGGTATGGCAACGTGGAATTCAACGGCCTTCCCGCTCTCTCCAACGGATACATCGTCGACGGACTGGAGACCAACGATCCGCTCACTAACCTGAATAGTGGGCTGGCCACGAATCTGGTGCTCGGACTGAATTCAATTTCGGAAGTGACTGTGAATACGCTTTCATATTCCGTCGACCTGGGCCGGTATGGAGCTTCGCAGGTCAACTACGTTACCAAATCCGGCACCAACCAGTTTCATGGAAATCTGTACGAACTGTGGAACGGAGCGGTGCTGAACGCGGCCGATTACTTCACCAACGCTACCGCCGGGAACACCAAACCGGGTTCCACCGTGAACCATTTCGGGGGCAGTCTGGGCGGCCCAATCATCCCCGACAAGCTGTTCTTTTTCTTCGACAGCGAGTGGGTGCGGATTGCATTGCCGATCTATACGACCGTGACTGTGCCTACTGCCGCATTCCAGCAATACGTCTTGCAGCAACTTCCCCTGGGTGGAACCGATTCCGTGACCGGCTCTCACTACGCGCCGGCTCCACAGCTGGTGCCGTTCTACCAGAAGATGTTCTCTCTATATCGGAACACCAGTGGCACGCCGCTCGCCGTGCTGGGCTGTCCATTCAATTCGGGCGGCGCGCCCGTTTCCGGCGATCCCCCCAATGGAGACGGCTGCGCCGATCGGCAGGGCGTTTCCCACTCCAGCGACGATAGCGAGCAGGTGCAGACCGCCCGCATCGACTACAACCTCAACCCGAACGACACCGCGTGGTTTCGCTTTCAAGCGGACACGGGCCTGCAAGCGGCTTACACGGATCCTATCAATCCGATTTTCAACTCGATCTCGTCGCAGCCGCTCTATTCGTTCGCAGCGGGATACACCCATGTTTTCTCGCAAAACGTGGTCAACTATTTCAATCCCGCATTTTCCTGGTACGAGAGTCTGTTCAGCCCGGCTAACTTTGCGCAGACTCTCGCCGCTTTCCCCATCGTGCTGCAGGGCAGCGGTGCGAATGCTCCATTCACCACCCTGGGCGGGCTGGACAACACCTGGGTGCAAGGCAGGCGGGCTACTCGCTTCTTCATCAACGACAACCTGGCCTGGAGTCATGGCGCCCACGAACTTCGGTTCGGCACCAACACCCGGATCTTCCGGCTGAACGACTACGACTTCGGGGAGGGTTCGGTGCCCACCGTCACCTACACAACGCTGCCGCAATTCATTTATGGAGTGGCATCCACCGCCAGCAAAACATTTCCCACGTCGCCCAATGAGCCTTTCAATTTTCTCAACCTGGATTTCTACGCGCAGGACACCTGGAGAATGACGCGAACCCTAACCTGGACATTTGGGCTGCGCGATACCTTCAATTCCAACCCCCTGAACCCGCACGACCAGATCGCTCGTCTCGACGGTTCGTTCTATTCCATTTCGCACAATGTCAACCAGCCGCTCAACGATGCGATTCAAACCAACCTGGGCAATGTCTTCGCGTCCACGCCGTTGGCGATTCTGCAACCCCGGACCGCGTTTGCATGGCAGTTCGAGCCGAACTCGGTGTTGCGCGCAGGCTTCGGCGTCTTCAGCGACATTTTGCCGGGCAGCGTTGCCGACCTGGTGGGAGTGAACCCGCCTTACGTTCAGACATTTCAGGGCGGTTTGCTGGGGACCGTCGGGGGGACGGCCCTCGCGCCCGGCGTGCCCAATAGCGCCATCGACGCCACTATCGCGGCGAACCAGCGTTTTAATGCAGGGTTCTCCCAGGGGCAGCTTTCTTGTGCGTCCCCGCTGTCGAACTCGGCCACCTGTCTTCCTCCGGTGGCCATCACCGCCGTTCCCGAGGGCAAGCTGCATCCGCCTTACTTCATGGAGTGGAGCCTGGGCATGGAGCATCAATTCGGAAACACAGGCAGCGTGAAGGCTCAGTATGTGGGAACGCGCTCGGTCAATCAGCCCTACCTCACGCAGGTCAATGGCTACCAGACTGTATGTCTCGGATGCTTTGCTCCCTTTCCCTATGGGCAGCCGATCGACCCGAGATTCGGTGCGGTCACGCAGTTATCGACCGGCGCCAACGGTAATTACAACGGTCTGCAGCTGACGGCGATGAAGCGCCTGGGACATGGCTTGCAAGGTCAGATCAATTACACCTGGAGCCACTGTCTCGACGAGGTTTCCAATGGCGGATTCCTGCAATTCTCGGCAGGAGGCATTCTGTCTCCTCTGCCGGGAGAACTCGGCCGCAACTACGCCTCCTGTGACTACGACGTTCGTCATAATCTGACCGGACAATATGTGTACAACCTCCCGCTCAAAGTGCGCAGCCGCGAGCTGGGCTATGCCCTGAACGGCTGGCAGGTTTCGGGGACGGTGTTCTGGCACAGCGGGCTGCCGTTCTCGGTAGTCAGCACGCCCTACTCGGCCAACGGAAACGGTATCGTGCAGGGTGGTGGGCCGGAGTTTGCCAGTCTGCTGCCCGGAGCTGATCCCTATTGCCGCAACTGCAACATCCCAGGCGTGACCCAACCCGGGACGATTCAGTGGCTGAACCCCAACGCGTTTGTTTCCGCGGTCGATCCGGCGACAGGAATGTGCAACGGAGGGAATTCGGTGCAGAATTGCCAATTCGGAAATCTCGGCCGGAACGCGCTGCGCGGTCCCGACTTCTTCTGGAACGATCTCTATATCAGCAAGTGGTTTTCGCTGAACGAGCACGTGCGACTGCGGCTCGACGCGCAGTTCTTCAATTTGTTCAACCATCCTAACTTCGGTCTTCCCAGCATCGTGCTGGCCGGCGTACCGGGTAAGCCATCCACCCAAACCGGCTTCGGCGCCCTGACCTACACTACATCTCCACCCACCGGATTGCTGGGAGTTGGACTGGGTGGCGACAGCAGTCCGCGAATGATCGCATTGCAAGCCCGGCTTGAGTTTTGACGTCGGAAAGCATCACCCCGGAGAACAACGAAAAAGCGAATTGCCCACAACTTCTGCGCCTGTTCCCAGGATTCGCTGTTGTGTTTACTACGGCAACGTTTATCGTTTACATCATCGGCGGAGCTCGGGGCCGATCGTCGCGACCAGTGGAATCTTTGCGCCGACTTTTCTGTTTGTTGGAATGAGCGGAGTGGTGGTGGCAAGAACCCGGAAGTCGGTGATGCTCACGTCCATGATGGATGGTGGGGTGGTCGGATCGCTCGCCTGGATGGGAGCAGTGGCCTGGCGGCTGGGACGGGTGGCCGATGCGCCTACGCTGCTGATTGCAATTGGAGCAAGCGTCGGTTGCGCAGCGAGGGATCTGGGCGTACCGATTCGCGCCGGTGCGCGAAAGGCACGCATCCTTCTTCAAACTGACCCACTACCTCGCGAACGTTTTAGCCGACCGGGAGAGGAGTTTCTTTTCCTGACTGCATCTGTCAAAGCCGAGCCCGAGCCAGGTCGCATGGTCCGGCCATTTTTCATGCCACAACCTACCTTGATGAACCTTCGGCACAGTTGGGTCACCGCAGCGCTTCTCTTTCTGGTCATGCTGACAGGGTCGAAACTTTGGGCGCAGGGACCACCGTACCAGACCGACGATCCCGTGCCCGTGGACCTGCACCACTACGAGTTCTACATCTTTGGCTCGGCGGACGGCACGCCGGTTGAGATGGACTCTTCGGGTCCGGCTTTCGAGTTCAACTGGGGCGCGCTGCCTCGGGTCCAAGTGCACGCGATCTTGCCCTGGGGCGTAGTAGCACCGCTCAATAATCCTGTATATCTGCCAAGTGGAAGCGGGCCGACTGAGTTTGGCCTGACGGACATGGAGCTGGGGGTGAAGATTGCATTTATCAAAGAGGGTAAACACGTTCCGCAGATCGGCAGCTTCACCATGTTCGAAATGCCCACCGGGAACGCAGCCAAAGGCCTGGGTGTAGGCAAGGTCTGGTACAAGCTACCGATCTGGCTGCAAAAGAACATTGGGGCCTGGACCCTTGACGGCGGCGCCGGCTATCAGGTAGTGCCGCAAATTGGGTACCGCAACTTTTTTTACACCGGATGGCTGGTGAAGAAGAAACTCAACGACAGGCTCGAACTGGGTGCGGAGGTGTTCGCGCATGGAGGGGAGGGTAGCGCAACGCCGCAGACGGAGGCCTCCACCTTGATCGACGTAGGGGGCTACTACCACTTCAAAGAACACCCCGGCCAGCAGTTCCTGTTCTGCTACGGTCACTCCGTGGCCGGACAAACGGAGAACTATGCCTATGTGGGCATGTACTGGACGTGGGGAAAAGACAAGGACGACAAGCCGGAAAGCTCAAACGGCGGATATTTTCCCGGACAGTTGGATGGCAGCACATTTTGACGATTGGCGTTCAATGCGGTTGGCGCTCAGCGGTGTGGCCGCGTGCTCTGTCACATAAAATCCAAGCGCAGGCAGGTTGAGATCGGTCAACAAAACTTCTCTTGACCGAGTAGAACGAGTGCAAGCGCCAACCGCAGGGAATCGATGAATCCGGCTCGCAGACACTGCCGCGCAGTGGAAGCACCTTCTCCGATCTTGACAGCCTTGTCGCCCGCTGCTGGTTTGCGAGTCTCAGTGCCTCTTCGATGCCGCCGGTGACAAAGTACTGACTGCGGAAATCGCGGTCTGGGTCAAGATCACAGGCGACTGGCCTTTCGGGCCGCCATCCGCGCCTCGAAACGAATTCTTTCGCGGTGGTGCGGTAAGTATAACTTTACACGGCAGTTACGCGCACAGATCTCAAAGGCACGTTTTGGGTATGGCAGCGCCCTCCGGCTCGATGAGGTTTGCCAACCGTGGCCCGGTTCGAAGTGTGGTTTCATTGCCGCTTGTAGGTGGGAAGATCGGCCCAACCGGGTTTATCCGCGAGCTTTCCATCTTTGGGAAGCTCTTCCTGTGGGAGCCGGCGTGCTTCGGGGTCGCCCGAATCCAATCGGGCAGGTGAGCATCAAAGTTACATAGCTCCCCCCGAAAATGATCTAAGGTGATAGCTTCCGCCTCCGGCGATCGCTGGCGTTCGCGAGGGAAATTGTTCACGACACGGGACTTTGTTGGCTTCTGCCCTCTTCCCTTGCATGATATTCTTAGGGTCGATACGGTCGCTGCAAGGGCGACTGGCGTCGGAGACCGGCAGAAACGATATTCATTTTCTTTTCTCTCCCCAGAGCAGCTTGACGGGCTCTGAACGATAAGGCGGTTTTAAGTGACGCAGCGCGAGAAATTCGAGACCAAAAAACTCCCCATGATGCCGATCCGTGATGTCGTCATCTTTCCCTACATGATGACGCCGTTCGTGGTTGGACGGGAGTCCAGCGTGCGCGCGTTGGAAGAGGCGCTGGCCAGCGATAAGAAGATCTTCCTGGCCACCCAGCATGATGCCAGTATCGACGAGCCCAAGCCCAACGAGATTTACCAGGTCGGCACCATCGTCAACATCGTCCAGAGCCTGAAGCTGCCCGACGGCAACATCAAGGTCCTGGTGGAAGGCCTGGAGCGAGGCAAGATCCTGCAGGTCGTCGATACCGACGGCTATTTCGAATCCACGGTGCGCACCGCCAAGTATTCTGCCGAGCCGACGCCGCAGATCGAAGCCAGCATGCAGCGGGTGACCGGTCTCTTCGAGCAGTATGTGAAGCTTTGCCAGTCGCTCAACTACGAGACCATGATTGCCGCGGTTCGCAATGACGATCCGGCCAAGCTTACCGACACCATTGCTGCCAATCTGCAGCTCTCCATCGAAGAAAAACAGGAACTGCTGGAAATCTTCGATCCGGCCGAGCGCCTGAACCGTATCGGCGACGTGCTCGACGTTGAGATCGAAAAGCTGAACATGGATCGCACCATCCAGTCGCGGGTCAAGCGGCAGATGGAGAGGGCTCAGAAGGAGTACTACCTCAACGAGAAGATCAAGGCGATCCAGAAGGAACTGGGCCGCGGCGAGAAGAGCGAGTTCGACGAACTAAAAAAGAAGATCGATGCCGCCGGTATGTCACGCGAGGTTCATGAGAAGGCGCTGCAGGAGCTGAAGAAGCTGGAAGCCATGCCACCCATGTCGGCCGAGTCAACGGTTTCCCGCAATTATCTCGACTGGCTGCTGGCGGTGCCGTGGAAGAAGCGCTCCAAAGAAATCCGCAATATCGATATTGCCGAGAAAACGCTGAACGAAGATCACTATGGGTTGGAGAAGATCAAGGAGCGCATCCTTGAGTTCCTGGCCGTCCGGCAACTGGTGAAGAATCCAAAGGGCTCGATCCTGTGCTTCGTCGGACCTCCGGGAGTCGGCAAGACTTCGCTCGGCATGAGCATTGCCAAAGCGACAGGGCGCAAGTTCGTTCGCATGTCGCTGGGCGGGGTGCGCGATGAAGCCGAAGTGCGCGGCCATCGTCGCACCTACATCGGCGCGTTGCCCGGCCAGATCATCCAGATGATGAAGAAGGCCGGCACCAAGAATCCGGTCTTCATGCTCGACGAAGTCGACAAGATGTCGATGGACTTCCGTGGCGATCCGTCAGCCGCGTTGCTGGAAGTGCTCGATCCCGAACAGAACTTCATGTTCGTCGATCACTATCTCGACGTGGAGTACGACCTTTCGCAGGTGTTTTTCATCGCTACCGCGAACGTGCTGCACACCATCCCGCCGGCGCTGCAAGACCGCATGGAAGTGCTGCGGCTGCACGGCTACACCGAGCCGGAAAAGGTCGAGATCGCCAAGCAGTATCTGGTACGCAAGCAGCGCCAGCAGACCGGTCTGACCGAGGAGAACATTGTTTTCACCGACGAGGCCCTAACCACGGTAATCCGCAATTACACGCGCGAAGCCGGCGTCCGCAACCTGGAGCGCGAGATCGGCAACATCTGCCGCAAGGTCGCGCGCAAGGTGGTGAAGGAAGGTGACAAGTACACCGTATCGCTCACCGCGGATAACGTGAATGACTACCTGGGGGTGATGAAGTTCCGCGACAGCGAAGTTCACGAGCGCAGCGAGGTTGGCCTGGTTACCGGCCTGGCGTGGACCGAAGTCGGCGGCTCGATTCTGACTACCGAAGTCGCCACGGTCGATGGCAAGGGCAAGCTCACGCTGACTGGCAAGCTGGGCGACGTGATGCAGGAGTCGGCCCAGGCCGCCATGTCGTATGTTCGCTCCCGCGCTCATCGCCTGGGATTGCCGCGCGACTTCTATCGCAACCTCGACATTCACGTGCATGTGCCCGAAGGCGCGATCCCCAAGGATGGCCCGTCGGCCGGCATCACCATGGCGACGGCAATTGCCAGCGCACTGAGCCACATCCCAGTGCGGCGCGATATCGCGATGACCGGAGAGATCACTTTGCGCGGTAAAGTGCTGCCAATCGGCGGATTGAAGGAAAAGTTGCTGGCCGCCCATCGCGCCGGCATCATGGAAGTCCTGCTGCCCGCCGATAACGAAAAGGATTTGGCCGATGTGCCGGAGAACTTGCGCAATGTCATGAAGCTGCGCTTCGTCAACACCATGGACGATGTGCTGAGCTACGCCTTAGAGCGGCCCCTGCCTGAGGTCACCGATGAGGAGCCCAGCATTCCGGCGCTGCCTCCCACGGCCGAACAGGCTCCGACCGCCCATCAGTAACCGGTCCGATTGCAGATCCTGAGGCCCGCCCGCGTGCGGGCCTTTTTGCTATCGTCATTACCGGCTTCTTCAGTCGGGTCCTCTGCTTGAATTCCGAGCTTTGTTAATCTAATAACCATGCAGTTACTGGTCTACTCGGCTTCGTGGTGTCCCGACTGTCGGGCGGCCAAGCGCTTTCTCGACAAAAACAATGTCTCGTACACCGACATCGACATTGAATCGACGCCCGGCGCCGCCGAGGAAGTCATTCGCCATACCGGCAAGCGCGCTATTCCGCAATTCGTGATTGATGGCAAATGGGTCCAGCCCTACCGTCCCGGCGAAGGCTTTTTGTACGAAGAGATGTCTCAACTGCTGGGCTTGGTTGACGAGGGATAGAGGGTTCAACCAGGGGCCGGCCGCTTGCTCGCTCCTACCCAGCCCGGTTCGCGCACATACTCATCTTCTAACCGCCGCAGCCGCGCGGCCATGATGCCCGATCTTCCCAGATAACCGACCACCTGCTGCGGATCTTCACGCGTGACGACCGGCAGCCGCCCGACATTGGCGCGCAGCATCCGTGCCGCTGCGTCGTAAAGCACCTCGTCTGGGTAGGTAACCGCCGGGTTGCGTGATCCGGCCTCAGAGACGCTCAGGTTGCCCGAAGGATCTTTTTCCAGTGCGCGCATGATGTCAGCCCGGGTGATGATGCCTACCAACTTCCCACTGCTATCGAGGATGAAAACTCCCTGGTGCCGGGTCACTGCCGGATCATGTTTAGCAATTCGCTCCGTCAGCTCGGCAACCCGCATCGCTGCCGGCACTGCGTCGAAGTCCTTCGACATGGTTTCGCCGACCGTCACCTGCTGCAACACATCAGGTTCGTAGTCCTGATGAATGTGCAGGCCTCGCCGTGCCAGTTTCTCGGTCATGATGGAGTTCTTGGCGTAGCGCACGGCAATCGCATCGGCGATGACCGTGACCAGCATCAGTGGCAGCACCGAGTTGTAATCGCGGGTAATCTCGAAGGCGAAGATGATGAAGGTGAAGGCCGCGCGCGATGCCGCTCCAAATACCGCGCCCATGGCTACCAGCGCGAATGCTCCCGGCGAAAGATGAGCCGCAGGCCAGACTTTGTCCACGATCATGGCGAAGGCCGAACCCATGGCCGCGCTGGCCATGAACATCGGAGCCAGCAAGCCGCCGGACGTTCCCGAGCCCAGCGAAATCACCAGCGCTGCCGACTTGAAGATCATCACCGCCAGCAGCGCGCCCAGCAGCATCCGGGTGTTCAGAATGTCGGAGATGGTGTCGTATCCCACGCCTAATACGCGGGGCACAAAATATCCAATGATGCCAAGTCCCAGGGCGCCGATCGCCGGCCACCACATATCGTGAATCGGCAGCTTCGCGAACTGGTCTTCCACCCAATACAGGGATTTGCTGAACCCCAGGGCCGCGATTCCGCAGAGCACACCCAGCACCAGGTAATACGGCAGAGCATGCGGCAGGCCGAAGTCGAGCTGGCCCACCTGAAACATGGGTCCTCGTCCCATCAGCTGAAAGTGAACGCTAGTGGCTAACGTGCTGGCAATCACCAGGGGAATAAACGATCGCGACTTGAACTCGAAAAGCAGAAGTTCGATGGCCAGGATAACGCCGGCGATAGGAGTACTGAACGTCGCGGCCATGCCCGCCGCCGCTCCGCTGGCCAACAGCACCTTACGCTCCGCCGCGGTGGTATGCATCAGTTGGCCGACCAGAGATCCTACCGCGCCACCGGTCTGGATGATTGGGCCCTCGGCGCCAAACGGTCCGCCCGTCCCAATGGCAATCGCCGCCGACAGCGGCTTCAGGATCGCAACCTTGGGTTCGATGCGGCTGCGATTGACCAGCACCGCTTCCATGGCTTCTGGGATGCCGTGGCCGCGAATCTTGTCGGAGCCGTAACGCGCCATGATGCCCACGATGATGCCGCCAATCACTGGCGTGAGGATGACCATCAGGCCGAGGTGATTGTTGCGCGCACTGACGAACGCGAACGAAACCCGGTGATAGAAGAAGATGTTGGTGAATAAGCCGATCAGGTTGTACAGCAGGTAGGCGATGACCCCGGCCAAGACGCCAATGAGCGCGGCCAGCAGCGAGACGATTCCGGTGCGAAACTTCGCCTCTTCGCCAATCGCCACCGGGTTGCGTGCAGGCTCGGGGTGCAGCGGATTCAGGCCATCGACGCCCAAGGTCTCGGTGCGGTTGGTCATCGCTGTGCTCCTTCTTTTTGCGTCGCACGTGGACGCCGACGCGTCGCTGCGCCAGCCCTGGCGCGAGGCGTAAGCTTGCGCAACGCCGCGACCAGCGCCGGCGCCGACGAACGCAACTCCGACCGCATGTTAGTGGTGAGCTCGTGAAGAATGCGCTCGCCCCGCGCGGTGAGTTGCACATGCACCTCGCGCCGGTCCTCGTCGCCGCGGGTGCGCGTGATCAGGCCCTTCTTCACCAGCCGGTCGACCAGCTCGACCGCGCTGTGATGCTGGATCTGCAGGCGCTCGGCAAGATAGGCGATGCGCGGCTCTTCCCCATCAGGCTTGCCCTTGATGGCCAGCATGAGCTGGTGGTGTTGCGGCTCGATGCCGCTTTGGCGCGCTGCGTCTTCGCTGAAACGCACGAACCGGCGGATCTGGTAACGGAACTCGGCCAGGGCCAGGTAGTCAGACGGCTTTACGTCGTTGTGGTTCGTCATAGGTCGTAATACGATTATATCGTAATACGATGTAACTTCCAGAGGGCGCGATTCACTTTTTGCTCTGCCGGCTTTTAGCTTGCTGAAGAGTCAGGCATTCGACCGTTTTGAAGGGGCGCACCTTCAGGCGCGCCGTGCAAACCCTTTATTTGTCATCCCGAGGAGGCCTTCAGGCCGACGAGGGATCTGCTTTCCCGACTTTTTCAGCAGTCCCTTTAGCCCCTGCGCGACGTTTCCCTAAGGCCCCGAGCCAGGTGCCGAGTGAAGCGAACGCCGAATACCGCCCCACGCCCCTCCCTGTACAATATTGAGTTTCGCTGTCATCAAAAGGAGCCTCCCTGTGATCGCCCGCTATACCCGCCCCGAGATGGGCCGCATCTGGAGTGATGAAAACAAGTTCCGCACCTGGCTGGATGTGGAATTGGCCGCGACGGAAACCCTCGCCGAATCTGGAATCGTGCCGCAATCGGCGGCCCAGGCCATCCGCGAGAAGGCTGGATTTGATGTCGCGCGCATCAATCAAATTGAAGCCGAGGTGAAGCACGACGTGATCGCCTTCACCACTGCGGTCGCCGAGAAGGTCGGTCCCGAGTCGCGCTGGCTGCACTATGGGCTGACCTCGAACGACGTGGTCGACACCGCCCAAGCTTTGCTGGTGAAGCAGGCATCGGCCATCATCCGCGAAGACCTGCAAAAGCTGCGCGACGTTTTGGAGCGGCGGGCGTGGGAATTCAAGGACACTCCCGCCATCGGCCGCACCCACGGCATCCACGCCGAACCGATCACTTTCGGACTGAAGCTGGCCAACTGGTACTCGGAAATGCAGCGCGACATCGAGCGCTTCGAGATGGCGGCAGAGCAGATGCGAGTGGGCAAGTTGTCAGGCGCGGTGGGAAATGCCGCGCATCTGGAGCCGGAGTACGAAGAGGCAATCTGCAAGCGGCTGGGCTTGAACGTCGCGGCAGTTTCGTCACAGGTGATCCAACGCGACCGGCACGCCTTCTATGTTGCAACCCTGGCGGTCATCGCGTCGACGCTGGACAAGATTGCCACCGAGATTCGCCATCTGCAGCGCACCGAAGTTCGCGAGGCCGAAGAATATTTCAGCGAAAAGCAGAAGGGCTCATCGGCGATGCCGCACAAGCGCAATCCGGTTACCTGCGAGCAGATCAGCGGGCTGGCACGCGTGGTGCGTTCCAACGCCCAGGCCGCGCTGGAGAATGTCGCCCTGTGGCACGAGCGCGACATCTCGCATTCGTCGGTGGAGCGAGTGATCCTGCCCGATTCGACCATCCTGGTGGACTACTTGCTGCATAAGACCACGAACCTCATCGACACGCTGCTGGTCTATCCCAAGCGCATGATCAAGAACCTTGAGTCGACGGGCGGCCTGGTGTTCAGCGGGCAATTGCTGCTCGACCTAGTGGAGGCGGGCGTGCTGCGCGAAGATGCCTACCGGCTGGTGCAAACGAATGCCATGCGCGCCTGGAAGGACGACCTGAATTTCCGAGACTTGATCATGAGCGATCCCGAGATCACGGCGAAGGTGAAGCGCGAGACGCTGGAGCACGCGTTTGATCTGCAGCGCCCGCTGCGGAATGTGGACAAGATTTTCAAGCGGGTGTTCGGGAAGGAAGGGCTAGGGGGCTAGGGATTAGAGGCAGGGATGAGGGGTATCCTCCAATTATCAACAGAGTTGTCGTGTCTTGACAGCTAAGATCTAATCCCTGACCCCTAGCCCCTAAGCCCTGGCTTTCTACTCTAGCCGATTAATGATCGACGCTACATAGCCCGCGCCGAAACCGTTATCGATGTTGACGACGGTCACGTTGGACGCGCAGGAGTTCAGCATTCCCAGCAGCGCGGCAATGCCCTGGTACGACGCTCCGTAACCTACACTGGTGGGCACCGCGATAACCGGAACGCCAACCAGGCCTCCGACGACGCTGGGCAGCGCGCCTTCCATTCCGGCGCAGACTATGATGACGCGGGCCTCGGTCAGCACCTCCCGCCGCGCCAGCAGGCGATGAATGCCGGCGACGCCCGACATCGTAAACATGCTGGATCTGGTTGCCCATGACCTGCGCCGTGACCAGCGCTTCTTCAGCGACGGGAATGTCGCTTGTCCCGGCCGAGACCACCACGATCTTTCCCTTGCCGTAAACCGTCTCATCGCGTGTTAGGGTGATGGCGCGCGCCAGTTCGTGGAACTCAGCTTCGCGGAACTTGCGTTTCACCGCGCGGACCTGCTCCGGCGTCACTCTGGTAGCCAGAACATTTTGGCCGTGCTGTCCCAGCCGCGCAAAAATCTCTGCCAGATGTGGCGGAGTCTTTCCCGGACCGAAGATGACTTCGGGCATGCCCACGCGCAGGGCGCGGTGGTGATCTACGTTGGCGAAACCCAGGTCTTCGAACGGCAGATGCCGCAACTGCTGCACCGCTTCGTCAGACGAGAGCTGGCCGCGCTTCACCTGGTCGAAGAGTTTCTTGATGGCTTCGGAGTTCATGGTGGAGCAGTTTCGAGTTTCAGGTTTCGCGTGTCAAGTACGACGAGAAACACAATGGTACGATGAGAAGGCTCGATTGTCTGTTGTCGAGCACGAGACTTAAATGCTCTCACCGGCCAACCCAACTCCTCGAATCCTGACCGTCGCCATCACTGGCGCCAGCGGTTCGATCTTCCCCAGACATTTGCTGAACGCGCTCGAACAGGATGAGCGGGTCGGGACCGTCAACCTCATCGTCTCCGACAGCGGCCTGCGGGTGATGGCGGAAGAGCTTGGGGGTGACCGGTCGAAACGAAATCGTAGCCAAGCTGCTGGGGCGCGCGTCCACCAAATTCCAGCAGCAAAACAATGCAGACATCGGCGCTAACGTCGCCAGCGGTTCTTACGCAACCGACGCCATGATCGTGCTGCCCTGCAGCATGGGAACGTTGGCGCGAATTGCCAACGGCATGGCGATCCAGCTTATCGAGCGCGCCGCCGATGTTTGTCTCAAGGAGCGCAGGCCGCTGATCCTCTGCGTGCGCGAGACTCCTTTCAATCGCATTCATCTGCGCAACATGACCCTGGCTGCCGAGGCCGGCGCGACGATCTTCCCGGTGATTCCCGCGTTCTACTTTCGCCCGGCTTCCCTCGACGAGATTGCCCACGAATACGTCAATCGCGTCCTGGCGCACGTGGGATTGCCACAGCCGAATGCCTACCAATGGAAATCGTCCTAAGGTACCGGGTCGGGGATGCCGGCTGGAAATGTGTCCAGAGCTTTGTTTTTCAATAACATAGGCCTGTGATGTAGGTCACCATTCAATGTGCTACACACCCGCTGAGCCGCTAAATCCGCCCGTTTAGCCCATCCTGCTTGGCCCTTTCCGCGTCGGGTTATTACCCTATAAGTGGAAACAAGTATCGGGTTCGGCCCACGTGGGGTGGGTCAACCATCATCCTAACTTTAGAGGCGTAAATGCATAAACCGATTAAGTATGTTGAAAAGGCTGTCACCGTTGCGGCCAAGGGCGCGTGGGTGGTCTTCGACAAACTGAACAGTATCATCCCAATCCTTCGTTTACGCCCAAGTGGTCCGATAAGCCGTTGCTCAAGTCTTACCAGAAATCCAAGCCGCCGCTGGGCTGGCCGCGCGCGACTGATTCGCTCTGCCCCAAGTGCGTCCCTGAAATTCGTCAGCAGATTCTTCGACGGCAAGCTGCCCGTCGAAGTGTTGATGAACGAGAAGGCCGGCGAGATCAAGGCGCAGATCATCGAGCGCGACGGCAAGATCCTGATGGTGAAGGATTGCCCCATCCACGGCCACTTCGAAGACGTGATGGCCATGGACACTGCGTTCTTCAAGCACCTGGAAGACGTCTTCCCCGGCCGCGACATTCGCGCCCACAACGATGAGAAGCTGCATCATCACGGCTCGAGCACCGTGCTGCACGGCCGCGGATCGGTGCTGACCATCGACCTGACCAACCGCTGCAACATGATGTGCGACCCCTGCTTCATGGACGCCAACCAGGTTGGCTTCGTGCATGAGCTGACGTGGGACGAGATCAAGACCATGCTCGACAACGCCATCACCATCAAGCCGCGGCGCCAGATGTCAGTGCAGTTCTCCGGCGGCGAGCCTACGCTGTCGCCCTACTTCCTCGACGCGGTGGCTTACTCGCGCAAAGTTGGCTACAACAGCGTGCAGGCGGCGACCAACGGCATCGAGTTTGCCAAGAGTCCTGAGTTCGCCAAGCAAGCGTTCGAAGCGGGTCTGCGCTATGCGTATCTCCAGTTCGACGGCATCGGCAATGCTGCCAACTCGCATCGCCTGGTCGGCAATCTGTTTGACGTGAAGTTGCAGGCGATCGAGAACCTGCACAAGGCCGGCGTCGAGATTGTGCCGGTGGTCACCATCGTCAACGATCTCAACAACGAGCAGGTGGGACGCATCATTCAGTTCGCGCTCGACAATCCCAAGCGCATCTCGTTCCTGTCGTTCCAGCCGGTTTCGTTCACCGGACGCGACGAGGCTATCACCGACGAACGCCGCCAGGCGCAGCGCTATACCCTGTCTCATTTGGCGCACGACGTGAAGAATCAGACAGGCCTGGGCGAGCCCACCCGCGACTGGTTCCCCATCTCGTTCATGAGCACTTTTTCCGATTGGGCCGACCTGGTTCACGGTCCCGACAAGGATTGGGGATCGCTGAGCTGCGGTTGCCATCCCAATTGCGGCGTCGGCATGGCCGTCATGATCGACAAGGAAACCAAGGAAGCGGTTCCGGTGACGGCCTTCCTCAACGGCGACACCATCGCGAAAGATATTGCGAAGGTAAACGATGCGGCCCGCGGCAAGTGGATGTCGATTGCCGGCATGACCCTGGCGCTGCTGAAGAATTACGATCCGTTCAAGTCGCCGACGCACTTCAAGTTTGCCGATCTGCTGAAGAAGTTCGACAAGACCTTCGGCGCGACCGGCAAGAGCTACGGCAAGGTCAGCGGCGACCGCACCGAGACTGACATTGAGAAGCGCCGCCGCGATCGCTGGAACTTCCTGTTCGTGGCCGGCATGTGGTTCCAGGACCTGTTCAACTACGATTTCCGCCGCACCGAGCAGTGCATCATTCCCTACGCCACGCAGGAAGGCGAGATCAGCTTCTGCGCTTACAACACCGGTGTGGGCTGGCGCAATATCGTAGAGAAGATGCACATGACGGCGACTCTGACAAAGTGGTACGAAGAGCACGGACGTCACGAGATCTTTGCCGGCGGCAAGAAGGTCAATCTTGACACCACGGAGCACACGCTGAGGCTGGTCGACGAGCACGTGCACGCCGAGGCCAACGACACACTCGACAAACTGGGCATCGCCAAGAACGCGCGTCAGGAGAAGTTCGAGGCACGCGACGCGAAGGTAAAGGCAGAAGCCGAGAAGGCCCGCATGCTGGCGCTCTACAAGGAGCATGTGCTGGGCGAAAAGCCGGTCAGCCAGGATGGCTTCGTACCGCTAGGCAACATTGGCGGGATTAAGCCGGCCGAGCCAGCGGTGGAAGAGCGGGAAGCGGTGTACGGAGATTAGTTCGTGGATCGTGAATGGATCGTTAAGAGCCGGTCGCGCATGCGGCCGGTTTTGTTTGGCACTACAGCTTTCGATCCTGCGAGATTGTCATCCCGACCGAGGACTTCAGTCCGAGCGGAGGGAGCTGCGGTCTTCGCAAAAACTCAAGCCAGATGGGTCCCTCATGTGCCGCCCCTGAAGGGGCTCAACCATTGAATGCAGTCTACCCAGCGCTGAAGCGCTGGGCTATCTTCTTCCCGTCCCGCAACGCGGGACTCGATTCCCGCCTGGCGAAACGTGACCGCCAAGAAATGCAGTCATATCTTAATATAAGAATGCCAACAAGCCATCTGGCTTCTATCCACTATCCACTGCGTGCTCACCACCGCTGCGCGACGTGCTGGTGTTGCAGTCTCGGCTCCTCGTAGCCCTTCGGTTTCTGGCGCGGAGGCAGCTTGGGTGGCGTGTAGGGAGTCTCCTCGTACGGAATCCGGCTCAATATATCGGCAATGCAGTTGAGCCGGGCGCGTTTCTTGTCATCGGACGGAACGATGTACCACGGAGCCAGCGCTGTATCAGTCGCAGCCAGCATGGCGTCACGAGCGCGCGAGTAGTCGTACCAGCGGCGATGCGATTCCAGATCCATGGGGCTGAGCTTCCAGCGTTTGGTCGGATCCTTGATGCGCTGCTGGAAGCGGCGATGCTGTTCCTTCTCGCTGACTTCGAGCCAATACTTCAGCAAAGTGATTCCGTCGGAGATGAGGCTGGCTTCGACCTGCGGACAGCCTTGCAGGAACTTCTGGTATTGCTCCTTATTGCAGAAGCCCATTACGTACTCGACCCCGGCGCGGTTATACCAGCTGCGATCGAAGATAACGACTTCTCCCCCCGACGGCAGATGCTCGATATAACGCTGCCAGTAAATCTGGCTCTTCTCGCGTTCGGTCGGAGCCGGCATCGCGACCACGCGAAATACTCGCGGACTGACGCGTTCGGTGATGCGCCGGATGACTCCACCCTTGCCCGCGGCGTCGCGGCCTTCAAACAAGATCACTACCCGCGCTTTGGTCGCCTTCACCCAATCCTGCAACTTGACCAGCTCAACCTGTAGCCGAGCCATTTCGCGTTCGTAATCCTTCTTGGTGAACTCTGGAGCGGCGCTTCCCTTCTTCGCAGGATCGTCGATCGCCTCCAGTGCGAAGTTGCCTGCATGCTTCTTCTTGGAGTTCTTGCCCATGGGGACCTCCTGGCCAGTTGGATTGCACTTGGAAAGACGCACATGATTCTACGCCGCGGAGGCAAGTTGAAGCTGTGCCGAAAGAGACGGGGGTGAGTTCTGCCTGGCAGTCAGTCCCGGTTCAAGGCTGTGAGTATTCTGCCGGGTTCCCGGTGTGCCGCCCCTAAAGGGGGCTCAAATTTCAGACCGGCAGCCTACCCAGTGCTGAAGCACTGGGCTATCTTGTCGCCGTCCCGCAGGGCGGGACTCGATCGTCGTCCGTCCTAATCGTCCCCAACCTCGACCTTTCTGCCCGGGCGTCGACAGAGCCGGATAGAATTGTAGAGTCATCGTCTTGTCGTCTAAGTTCGAGCTGTCATCGTTCTCGTCCGATTCATGGCAAGTCAACGTAGGAATCTCATGTTCGCTCGTATTTTTTTCATCTTGGTCTCGCACTTTGCTCGAATCGCATTAGCTTCTATCTTCCTTGTGGGGGTGAGCATAGCTTGCGCAGTCCTTCAGACGCAGTCATCCCAGGACACGGTGCAGACTGCGCCCATCAACGAGCCTCGGGCCGCCCAGCCTAAGGCTTCGGGTCCGCCCATCGTGAAGGGTGCCGGGGCGATCCAGCAGGTGGACGCAAAATGCTCCACCACGTTGACCGTCGCTGATGACGCGCTTTTCCAGCCCAGGCGTTGGACCTTGAATCCGGATGCAAGCCAAACCCTGAATGCGCTGGGGCCGATGATTGCGAAGGCCGGCAAGCATCCGGTACGCATCGAAAGTTTCACCGATGCCGCGGGTTCCGACAGCTATACTCAGATGCTCAGCGAGAAGCGGGCCATCACGGTGCGAGGCTGGCTGGTGAATCATGGATACGTGCCGGAGGGCACGCCGATCGAAGGACTCGGCCAGCGCAATCCGGTTGCTCCCAATACCAGGCCGGATGGCTCGGACGATCCTGAGGGCAGGCAGAAGAACCGCCGCATCGAGATCGTGATCGACACCTGTAGCGAATCGAAGTAGTTCGCAAAAAGCCGCCTCCGTTCACGGCTTGATTTAAGCCGTCCAAACTCGGATACAGCCGTTCACTGCCGACCCGCTTCACTCACACGCGTGAGACAGAGCACTGCGCGCGTTACTCATAGGGACGACAATTTCAGCATGAGGAGCGCGGCGGTGTGTCTTTCCTATCCCTTTACTACATTTCCATTCATCCGCCGTCGCGCCCATTCCACTCTCCGAGGTGATTAAGACTGTGAGCACCCAGACGTTTTCGCCGGAAGTTACAGTTCCCCAACGTTGCCCAGCGACACTCCGAGCCATCGTTCGTCGCCATCCAAGCGCCCTGGACTCCACATCCTGCAGCCGGAAGTTACTTACACCGGCGCGCCCATCCAGCCGTTGCAAAAAGGTCTGCCGAAGCAGACCGAATCGCTCTGCCCGGAATGCAATAAGGTGATCCTGGCCGACATCTTCGCCGAAGACGGCAAAGTTGTCATGCAGAAGCGCTGCGTCGAGCATGGCGAGTTCCGCGACATCGTGTTCAGCGACGTCGAGCTCTATCTCAAGATGGAGGAGTGGAACTTCGGCGACAATCTTGGCCTGTCGAATCCGCAGGTAGAAGGTGGCAAGTCCTGTCCTGACGATTGTGGTCTGTGCGGCATGCATACTTCTCACACCGCGTTGGCCAACGTCGATCTCACCAACCGCTGCAATCTGACGTGTCCAGTATGCTTCGCCAATGCCAACACCGCGGGCTATCTATATGAGCCTGATCTGGAACAGATTCGCGGCATGCTGGCGACGTTGCGCGGCGAGCGTCCAGTGGATGGGCGCGTGGTGCAATTCTCCGGCGGCGAGCCGACGGTCCATCCGCAATTCTTCGAAATTCTCACCATGGCGCGCGAGATGGGATTCACCCATATTCAAGCTGCGACCAACGGCATCGAGTTGGCGAATCTTGAATTCGCACAGAAGGCAAAAGAGGCTGGACTGGCCACGCTCTACCTGCAATTCGACGGTGTGACGGACGACATCTACCTTCGCGTGCGCGGGAAAGCGCTGCTTGAGACCAAGATGAAGGTGATCGAGAATTGCCGGGCTACCGGCATGAAGATCGTCTTCGTGCCGACCATCGTGAAGGGTCTCAACGACCACCAGATTGGCGACATCGTTCGGGTGGCGATTGAGAATATCGACACCGTCTCCGGCATCAGCTTTCAGCCGGTGGCGTTTACCGGACGCATCGCCAAACATGAGCTGCTGGCCAAGCGCTTTACCCTGTCCGATCTGGCGCGCTGTGTCAGCGAACAAACCGGCATTACCGATCCGCGTGCAGACTGGTTTCCGCTGGCCTGCGTTACGCCCTTCTCGAAGCTGACGGCGGCGCTGCGCGGCACCGGAGTGCCGACCATCTCGTCGCACCCGCATTGCTCGCTGGGGACTTATTTCTTTGTCGATGAGAAATCGAAGCAGGCCGTGCCGATCACCCAGTTCGTCGATGTGCCGAACATGCTGCAGGACATGGAAGAGTTGTCGCGCTCGGCCGGCAAGGCTCGCTTCAAGCTCTACAGCAAGATGAAGGCCTGGAACAAGCTGCAAAAGCATTTCAAGCCGCGAGCTAGCGCCGCCGGGACTGAGCTTCACCAAGTTCCTGCAAACTTTGCAGGGCATGACTAACAAGAAGCTGGGCCGGGATGGCAAGGACGGCACCTTCACCTATCGCACGCTGCTGGTGGCGGGCATGCATTTTCAGGATGCCTACAACTACGACATTGAGCGGGTGAAACGCTGCGTGATCCACTACGCAACGCCCGACGGCAAGCTGTATCCGTTCTGTACCTACAACTCCGGTCCGTGCTATCGCGAGAAAATCGAGCGGCAATTTTCCGTGCCTTGGAAAACAGAGGCAGCCAGTGGCCATCCGCGATTGGTAACCGCGGATCAGCCGTAGACAGCAACGGCCGGCCGCGGGAACGCCCAGGACGCGGCACAGACCAACAACTTCGATCTCTCGCGCCAAGCCGCTGGGGCTTACCCGCCTCCGGCCACTGCCCACTTGTCCTATCGCGCAACCGTCAGCTTATCCGTGCGGGATGACGCGCACCGGGTCAATCTTGTAGATGACACGTTGCTCGCCGGGCTCTGCGAAGGGGTACTTGTCTTTGTCCAGGTATTTCTTGGAGAGCTTGTCGATTAACTTGTCGGCGCCGTCCTGGGTGATCTCGCTGACCTTCCCGCGCACCTCGAGGTAACGGTAGGGATTATCGGGATCAATCAGCGTGATAGCCACGCGGGGATCCTTGCGGACGTTCTTGTCCTTCTGGCGGCCCAAAGCGGAGTTGACCAGAACTTTGCCGTCCACGTAATCCACCCACACCGGCGTGGTTTGAGGGCTGCCATCGGGCATCAGAGTGGTTAAGCTGCCGAAGGCTTTTTTCTTGAAGAGGTCAAGATAGTTTTCGGGAATCGAAGCGGACATAAAATCTCCTTGCGGTTTTGAGACCAACCGTAAAAGAACAACCGGAAATTGGATTCGGCAACCATTGTATGGGGTGCACGAAGTTCTGCAAGCCGTGACCCGGATTTCCCAAAACTATTTGCCGATATGAATTTCCTTGGGCAAATGATGGGGATCGTAGAGAAAATCGACCAGGCCGTCGCGATAGTCGATTCTGATCTGCAAGATACGCAGCATGGCGAAGCCCAGGATGCCTGAGACCTCGGTGCCCGTGTTCTTGGAAATCGTTGTCATATCAAACGTCACGATGTCCTGGTTCTGCTGCTCGTAGCGGCCGAACTGCAAGTTCGCTTTGTCGGCACGATAGACATGAGCCACACTCCCGCTTAATCCTCTCAACTGGCTCGTCGGATCAGAGCGGACCTGGGTAACTTCACGCGCTGCTTGGGTGGAGAGCACGTTACTAAACGAACCGGTGTCAATCATGAATAGCAATGGGCCAACGCTATCCACCAGCGTGGGAATCAGGAGAATGTGTTTGAGCCGGTAGACCTTGGTCCAGTTTGCCATTTCGGGCGCAACGTAGGCATCTTTCGGCAGAGAAGCGGCCAGGATAGCGCTGTCGAGCTCCGGAGTCGCCTGCGGTGTGGTTTGCAGCGTGGGGGGCGCCACCGGCTCATTCGGGCGCTTGGGAAGCGGGGATAACCGCAGCTTGGCTCCGGGAATATCGATGTCGATCAGGTAGGAGCGGAAGACGTCGGTCCCGATCAGGCCATCCTGATTCGCGATGGGAGCCGCCGCGTCCGTGACCCGCACCACGCAGTCTTCGAATTCCAGATCGCCAACCTTAATCTGATCGGCCACCGCGGTATAGCCACCTTGCGAGCCGCTATCGCCCATACCGGCAACGGGACGATAGGCCAGACGCTTCAGACCGGCCCGCTCCGCCGCCGCTCGTCCGATCAGGATGCCATCAGCTCCGGTGTCGACTGCCAGGTGCATCTCCTGCTTGTTCAGCTTCACCACCAGGCCGGACGCCCCTAACTGCATGCCGGCCCGCGGTATCGCGTACAGTTTCGTATTGGTCTCCTCCACCTTGCTCGCCAGCCGGCAAGGGTGCTGCCCCATGGTGTCGGAGTTTCTCTGTAAGAACTCCAGATACTGCCGCAACGGCCTGGCCACTTGCGGATTCTGCACCCCGGGGCCAGCCAGATAGGATTGCACCGCGGCGATGCGATCGTTCCAGGGAAGCGATTGCAGCCAGAGCATCTGTACCGCAAAATCGTTGGGAGCAAGTTCGCGAGCCCGATTCATCTGATCGTAGGCGCGGCGATACAGCGAATAGGAGCTATACACCCGAGTCAAGCCCAGATAGGGCGCGGGATCTTTGGGATCGATGCTCCTCGCCTTGAGGTATAACCGCTCCGCGTCAGGGATTTTGCCCAGACGAAATTGCAGATCGCCCATGGTCGTCAGCAGCAAAGGAGCGTTGGGCAGCACAGCCAAGGCAGCGTTTGCGGCCGCCTGGGCTTCGTCAAGTTTTTGCTGGATTAGATAGGTGCGGATCAGGCCAACCTGCGCCGCAACCACCATGGGATTGGTATTGACGATCGCCTGGTATTTCGTTGCGGCTTCCGCCAGATTTCCGGAAACAAAGAGTTGATCGGCGGCCGCCACCTCAGAATTTTGGGGAGCAGGAGCCATCGCCTGAGCTGCGGCGTTAACCGGACGACATAGGGTCGGAAGAAGCAAAAGAAACGCAAGCCAGGGTCGGTTCATGAGTTGAAAATCCTGCACTGCAGGGTAGCACGAGAGGCGGGCACGGCGAACTTGGCTCCCGGCATTTCACGATGGCATCGTTTCTGTAACGACCTTAGTACTTTCCCCGAAACAGATACACCAACTCGATGACCAGGATGATCACCACCATTACCTCCAGCACGAATCCCCGGCTTTGGTGAAATTCATCGATGAGGGAGCGATACAGCCCTTCGGCGATACGAAGCTTTTCGTTGACCAGGTTCTTATATTCCGGGACGCCGACTTTGGCCGCTGCCATCCGGTACAGACGGGCCGAGTACATGTCGCTCACGAACTTGATGGCAGTATCGGAGCGTTCGACCAGTTCGGTCACCTCGACGGTGATGCTGTTCAGGCGCAGGGCTTCGGCCCGCATCCTCCAACGCCGCAAAATTCCGGCAGGCTTTTTCAACGACGCGTAGACCCCGGCCAACTCGCGCGTGAGCCACTCATCGTAGTGGCGAAACTCGAGCAATTGCGAGTTAGCGTACTCCAGAATCAGGATCGAAGTCTCGGCCCCCGCAGGCGTGTCGTACAACAACGCCGCATTCCAGCCCACTACCACCAGATCGTTGGGATAGTAGAAAAGACTGGACTGCAGCACGTCATCGTTGATGCTACGAGCCAAGGAGCACTGTTCGCCCCGCAAGATCTGGGCAATCTCGGGACCATGCGCACCGGACAAATCGAATCCTTGCGGATTCCCCGGCACCTCGGTTAACAAGAAAATATAGTAATCCTCACTCAGCCAGTCGGTGTAAAGGCGCACGACCGCAGGCGCAATCTTTTCCAAACGCCCGCGAATAATCTGCTGCGCCTGCTTCTCCAATTCAGGATTCGGAACCCAACGCGCGGCTAATTGCACCAATTGGCTCCAAGTCCCCACGAATTCCCGCTCCAGCAGCACGCTGATGACGCCGTAATCGTAATACTTGATCTGCAGCTTGAGTGTCTCGCCATTGCTCAGGACGACCGGCTCAAGCTGTTCGACAACCGGCGGTTTCTCGAAGCGGACGTATTCGGGAGTGGCGTGTTTGAAGCTGGGCTCAACCCGCTTGGCGCCAAGAATCTGGCGCAATTCCTCCAGTCGGATCTCCTCGCAGACATCGTGCAGGATCAGGCCCAGCACCGCACCCTTCATGGTGGCCGCTTCCGGGCTAGTCCGGGCCTGGTCGACTTGCTGCATAGCCAGATTGTACGTGAGCCTCAATCCAAAAAAAGTCCTGCCGTCGAACGGGCGACGGCAGGAATGGAACGCTTATGCGCCGGCTGAAGTCCAGCCACGGCTGTAGCTTCTGAAGCCTTACTGGTTAGGCGCTGGAGATGCGGAGAGGATGTGAATCGTGTTGTTGTCGGTATTAAACAGGAACTCCACCGACACAGACTGATTATCGTAGTTCTTCAGCTCCTTGGGATTGTTGACCAGATAGACCTTGTTGTCGCTGGTAAAATTCTTTCCGTTATTGCTGACGGTGCCCAACATGGTGTGCCTGGGCATGGTGTTCCCGCCCATCTCGTCGGTCATGGCCGCTTGATTCTGTTCCTGCTGCGTGTTTTTCTTGTCCTGCTGCTGTGGACTATTCTGGGCCGCTGCTATTGCCGGTAAAGACAAAGCGATGCCCAGCAAAGCCGTCGTCAGTTTGTGCATATCTCCCTCCTTGGTCACTCGCCACGGGCTTCTGCTCATACGTGCTCGACTATGTGACGGCAATTTCGCAGGTAGGGTTTTCTCGGAGCGACTCTCCGGGCCACAAACCACCGGGCAACCTTTTGGCGATAAGCCGAAGGTCGGATCACGGCGTGCAAGTCAGGGATGTCTCGTCGATTACTGGGCGAAGGTCTTCTCGCGCTGCACGTAGTGCTTTTGGAAGTAGTCGCGATATTGGCCGCTGCGGACATCATTCAGCCATTGCTGATTGTCGCGATACCAGTTGATCGTGTCCGCCAGACCTTGATCGAATTGCACCTGCGGCTGCCATCCGAACTCGTGGCCCAGTTTTTCGCAGTTGATCGCATAGCGCAAGTCATGTCCCGGACGATCGGTAACGAACTGGATCAGACTTTCGGATCTGCCCAGCGCTTTCAGGATCAGCTTGGCAACTTCGAGATTTCGCATCTCGCAGCCGCCGCCGATGTTATACACCTCGCCTTCGCGGCCCTGCTGCAATACCACGCCCAGGGCGGCGCAATGATCGTCAACATGGACCCAGTCGCGAACATTGCTGCCCTTGCCGTACACCGGCAGGCGCTCGCCCGCCATCGCTTGCGCGATCATCAGCGGAATAAATTTCTCCGGAAACTGATACGGCCCGTAGTTATTCGAGCAGCGCGTAACCAGCCCGGGAAACTTATGCGTGCGCACGTAGGCCAGCACCAGAAGGTCGGAAGATGCTTTGGTCGCGGCGTAGGGACTGTTGGGCTGCAGCGGCGAGTCTTCTGAAAACAACCCTTCCTCGCCCAGGCTGCCGTACACCTCATCGGTGCTGACGTGAACAAATCGCGGTACCCCAGCTTCGCGGCACGCCTGCAGCAGGTTGTGCGTGCCATCTACATTGGTGCGCACGAAGGCCGACGCATCCTCAATGCTGCGATCGACGTGGCTCTCCGCGGCAAAGTGAATCACCGCATCGCAGCCGCGCACCTGTTCCAGCACGCCGCGATCGCAGATATCCATCTGCACAAAGGCGCAACGTCCCTCACCCAACTCCGGTTCCAGGTTCTTGAGGTTGCCGGCGTAGGTAAGCTTGTCAAGCACTACCAGCTTCCATTCGGGATGCTTTGCCAGCGTGCGATGAACGAAGTTGGAGCCAATGAATCCCGCGCCGCCCGTGACCAGTAGCTTCATGCGCCACGCACCGTCGTAGCAACTTCTGCGCTGCGAAGTACTTTTTCGCGCACCATGTTGCTGGCGTGCCACAGCGATTCAAACGTACCCGCGTCGGTCCACCAGCCGTCCAGCAAACTATGATGCAGCGAGCCTTCTTCGATGTAGCTGTTGTTGACGTCGGTGATCTCGTATTCGCCCCGGCCCGATGGCTTCAGGCGGCGGATACGGTCAAAAACGCTGACATCGTAAAAATAAACTCCAATCACTGCGTAGGATGACTGCGGCTTTTTCGGCTTCTCTTCGATGCGAACAATGCGTTCGTTTTGGAAGACCGGCACACCAAAGCGTTCCGGATCGGTCACCTCTTTCAGCATGACCATCGCGCCCTTTTCCAGCTTTTCGAACTTGGTAGCGGCATCCTTGATGTCGCCTTCAATGATGTTGTCGCCCAACACTACGCAGATGTTGTCGCCCTTGGCCCAGGGTTCGGCCAGGCGCAGCGCATCGGCGATGCCGGCTTCGCCTTCCTGATATGCGAAGCTCAACTGCTGCAGCCCGAACTCCTTGCCATTCTGCAGCAGGCGCAGGAAGTCGCCCGCATTGTGGCCGCCGGTGACGATGAGGATGTCGCGAATACCCGCGTCCACCAGAATCTGCAGCGGATAAAAGATCATGGGCTTGTCATACACCGGGAGCAGGTGCTTATTGGTTACACGAGTCAGTGGCGACAGGCGCGAGCCAATTCCGCCCGCCAGGACGATACCCTTCATAGGTCTCCGTTCATTTGCCGGAACAGCGCGAAGTACAGAATTTTGCCGGCGCCTTCGCTAAGGGATTTTGCGAAAGCGCTGCCCAAACGCGCAATCCAGATAAAGCTTGTTACAGCCGGTAACTCAAGATTATCGGCGAAGGGCATCCTGCATGGCAAGCCGCAGCTGGTCACGCCAGTCCGGCATCTTGATGCCAAAAGTGGTTTGCACCTGAGCGTTGGAGAGCACCGAATTGCGTGGCCGGCGCGCGGGCGTAGGATACTCCGCGGTTGTAATCGCTGACACCGTCTGCGTCTTCAGCGGTGCTCCGAACTCGCCGGAGCCCTCGGACGGGCGAAAGGCAGCATAGTCTTCCAGAATGGCTTGCGCAAAACCCGCCCACGATGTCTGCCCGCTCGCGGTGAGATGGAAGATGCCGGTACGCCACTCCCCGGTTTCGCTCTTGTGTTCCAGGCAGCGGCCCAGGATGATGCTGGTGGCTTCGGCCAGACCGCGGGCCCAGGTGGGTGCGCCGTATTGGTCGCCGACGATGCGCAGCTCTTCCTTCTCCTGCGCCAATCGAATCACGGTACGCAGGAAGTTCTTGCCCCGAATGTCATAAACCCACGTGGTGCGCAAGATGATGTGCGCGCAGCCGCTGGCCTGGATGGCCTGATCACCGGCGAGCTTGGTCTCACCGTAAATGCTCAGAGGACCTGTGGTGTCTCGCTCATCGTAGGGGGTCGGCTTACTACCGTCGTACACATAATCGGTGGAATAGTGAACCAGCAACGCCCCCGAGCGGTGGCATTCTTCGGCGATTTGCGCGGGAGCGCCTACGTTGATGGCCCGCGCCAATTCCGCCTCGCTCTCTGCTTTATCCACGGCGGTGTAAGCGGCTGCGTTGACCACAATGTCAGGCGCAATCTCGCGAACTGTGCGGGAGACGGCCTGTGCATCGGTTAAGTCCACTTGCTCAATGTCGATTGCCGTCACCTCGCCCATTGGCGCGAGGGTGCGCTGCAAGTGCCAACCTACCTGTCCGTTGCAACCGGTTATCAGCAGTCTTAGACTCATGGCTGGTACCTCGGCAGTTGGTCCGGTGCGATCTGCGCCAGCGGCAGGTAGCGCTTGTCTTTGTCCGACAATATGGGATCAGGCATCTCCCAGTCGATGCCGATCTGCGGATCGTTCCATAGCACACCTCGATCGTCGCTGGCGTCGAAATAATCGCTGCATTTGTAGAGGAAGTCGCAGGTCTCGGATCGCACGACAAAACCATGCGCGAAACCTTTGGGAATATAAATCTGGGCATGGTTCTTGTCCGACAACACTACGCTGACCCACTTGCCGAAGTTTGGCGACCCGGCGCGCACATCCACGGCGACGTCCAGAACCTCGCCCAGCGTCACCCGGCAGAGCTTGGCCTGCGGGTTGCGCAGCTGATAATGCAATCCGCGCAGCACCCCGCGTGAGGAGTGCGAGTGATTGTCCTGGACAAAGGTCTCGCGAATACCCGCCTCGGCCAGAACGTTCTGCCGATAGGTTTCCAGGAAGAAGCCACGCGGGTCTTCGAACACGCGGGGCCTAAGGACGAATACACCGGGAAGTGATGTCTCGCTAATCTGCAAGTTTTCTCCCACCCAACTACAAGGCTACGATTCGCTCCTACAGCACGATCGACGATTATAATGCGTGCTTCCTTCTACTATGCTGCGTTGCTCCGCTATTGTCGTGACCTACAACTCCGGTGCGGCCATTAGCGCCTGCCTGGAAGCCCTGACCCATGAGGCCTGCGAGATCATCGTAGTCGACAATGCCTCCCAGGACGACAGCGTGCGGCAGGTGGAGGAGTTCGTGGCCTGGCATCCGGTCCGGCTCATCGCCAACCCGGAAAATTGCGGCTTTGGCGCGGCCGTAAACCAGGGAGCGCGCGAGGCCGGTGGCGACGTCTTTCTCATCCTCAATCCCGACGCGATTGCTGAGCCCGGGGCCGTGACCGCCTTGTTGCAGTGTATTCAAGCGACTCAAGCGAGTGCGGCCGGTGGCGCCCTTCTTGAAAACGACGACCAGCCCGCCCGCGGTTTTGCCTTTCGGCAAGTGGCAACTCTGGGGCCGCTGCTTTGTGAGGTACTGCTTGTGAATCAGCTCTGGCCGGGCAATCCGGTGAACCGTCGCTATCGTTGTCTGGATGCCGACTATTCCCAACCGCAGGAGGTCGAGCAGCCAGCCGGAGCTTGTCTGGCGGTGACCCGCACAGGCTGGGAGGCCGTTGGGGGCTTTGACGAACAATTCTTTCCGGTGTGGTTCGAGGATGTCGACCTCTGCAAGCGCCTGCTTGATCACGGCGACAAGATCTTCTACTGCCCGGCCGCGCGCTTCCGCCATCGTGGCGCTCACAGCGTGGGACAGCTGTCGTTTCGCGACAAGCAACTCTTCTGGTACAGCAACATGCTGCGCTACGCCCACAAGCATTTCTCCGCGACGCAGGTACTCGTTCTTCGCCTGGCGATAATCAAAGGCATGCTGCTGCGCTCGCTTGGAGCTTTGTGCGGCGCGCGACAGGGCCCGCTGGGGGAGACTCTGGCGGCCTACTGGGCGGTAGTGCGAAGGACATGCTCAAGTTGATTGACGGTGGCAAACAAAATCCCGCCCTTTCAGGCGGGATTCTGGGTCGTCAAACCGAAGAGATTTAGACTCCAATCACGCCCACCAACTCCTTCACCGAGTCGGCACTCTTTTGCAGGGCGGCTTTCTCTTCCGGCGTCAGCTTGATCTCGATGATCTTCTCGATGCCGTTGGAGCCCAGCTTGCAGGGTACGCCCACGAACAATCCGCTGATGCCGTACTCGCCTTCCAGATAGGCAGCGCAGGGGACAATCTTCTTCTTGTCTTTGAGGATGGCTTCCACCATCTCGGCAACCGCGGCCGAGGGAGCATAGTAAGCGCTGCCCGTTTTCAGGTGCTTGACGATCTCGGCGCCACCGTCACGCGTGCGTTGTACCAGACGATCGATCGTAGCCTGGTCCATAAGCTCGGTAATCGGAATTCCGGCGACGGTCGAATAGCGGGGCAACGGAACCATAGTGTCGCCGTGACCGCCGAGCACGAACGCGGTTACATTTTCCACCGAGACATCCAGCTCGCGAGCGATGAAGGTTCGGAAGCGCGCCGAATCCAGAATGCCGGCCATGCCGATCACCCGATTGCGGGAGAAGCCGCTCAGCTTGTAGGCGGCCTGCGCCATGGCGTCCAGCGGGTTGGAGACGATGATGAGAATGCAATTCGGCGAGTACTGGACCACCTTGCCGACTACATCGCTCATGATCTTATAGTTAGTGTGGAGCAGGTCATCGCGGCTCATTCCCGGCTTGCGTGGGATGCCGGCCGTGATTACCACAATGTCGGAGTTGGCGGTGTCAGCGTAATCATTCGTGCCCAGGACATAGGAGTCGCGCTTCTCGATGGGCATCGCCTGAAGCAGATCGAGACCCTTACCTTGTGGTACACCCTCGATAATGTCGATGAGAACGACATCGGCCTGTTCCTTTGACGCCAGCCAGTGGGCCGCCGTGGCGCCCACATTTCCCGAACCAACGACCGTTACTTTTTTACGCATGAGTCCTCACAGTATAAGTAAGCTTTCAGCCGTCGGCTGTCAGCTGTCAGTTAAGAAAATCAGAGTTGCCGCGGCGGGCCCGAAGAACGCCCGAAAGCCCGTGCGGGTGCTGCAGACGCGTGCCATGGTTTTAGCTGACGGCTGAAAGCTGAAAGCTAAGAGACAAAATGGCCACAAGGGTTGTAGGAGGCTTCTACGACCAGCCTCGCGATCCGTCTACTTCGCCAAAGCCTCGACCGGCGCCATGTTCTGGATCATATGCGACGCGAACTCGCTGGTCTTCACCTTGGTGGCGCCTTCCAGCATACGTTCGAAATCGTAGGTCACCTTTTTCTGCCGGATGGTGTGCTCCAGAGAATCCTCGATCAGCCGGGCCGCCTCGTGCCAGCCCATGAACTCGAACATCATGACTCCCGACAGGATGACCGACCCTGGATTGATGACGTCCTTGTCAGCATACTTGGGCGCGGTGCCATGTGTCGCCTCGAAGATCGCGTGCTCGTCGCCGATATTACCGCCCGGAGCGATGCCCAGTCCGCCGACTTGCGCCGCCGCAGCGTCGGAAATGTAATCGCCGTTCAGGTTTGGCGTGGCCAGCACCGCGTATTCGTCGGGACGAGTGACAATCTGCTGAAAGATGCTGTCGGCGATGCGGTCGTTGATCATCAGCTTTGACTTCCATACGCCGTGACCGTGGCTGGCATAGATGCTGTCGAGCACGCCGTTCACTTCTTTGTACAGAGAATCGCGGAAATCCTGGGGCGCAAATTCCAATCCCGGCTCGACCATCTTGGCATTATCTTCCACCGCCAGGCCGGGATTCCGATCAAGGTTGTCGACAATCCAGCTCTCCCGTTCGGTAATGACCTGGTCACGGAACTCCTGGGTCGCCAGTTCATAGCCCCACTCGCGGAAGGCGCCCTCGGTGAATTTCTGGATGTTGCCCTTGTGCACCAGGGTCACCGACTTGCGCTTGTTATCCAGCGCGTACTTGATAGCCATCCGCACCAGGCGCTTAGTCGCAGTGATGGAGATGGGCTTGATGCCGATGCCCGAGTCCTCACGAACCCGCTTATTGGTCCCCGCCAACATCCTGGTATTGATGAAGTCGATCAACTCTTTGGCTTGCGCCGTACCTTGCTTCCACTCGATGCCCGCGTAAACGTCTTCGGTATTCTCGCGGAAAATGACCATGTTCATGCGGTGAGGATTCTTCACCGGCGAGGGGATTCCTTGGTAGTACTTCACCGGACGCACGCAGGCATAGAGATCGAGGATCTGCCGCAGGGCTACGTTCAGCGAGCGAATACCGCCGCCGACGGGAGTAGTCAGTGGCCCCTTGATGCCGACCCGCAACTCGCGGAAAGCTGCGACCGTGTCATCGGGCAGCCAGGTCTTGAAGCGGTCCATGGCTTTCTCGCCGGCGAAGACTTCATACCAGGCTACGCGGCGCTTGCCGCCGTAAGCGATTTCGACTGCCGCATCGAAGACTCGTACCGACGCTTTCCAGATGTCGCGTCCGGTGCCGTCACCTTCGATGAAAGGAATGATGGGATTGTCGGGAATAACCAGCTTACCGTCGTATGTAATCTTGGTCCCGCAGGAGGGCAAAGGAATTCCATTATAAGAAGCCGCCACAAGGCACCTCGAAGAGTGTAGGTAGAAAGGACCCCAAGCTGTAAACAGCCATGTGCCGGGAAGTGGAAAAGCAGTGAAAGCGGTACGCCGGAGCCTGAATCGTTATGATGACTGCGACTTGCGCCCATCCTCTAGCGACCCGCCACTGCGGGCCTCGCGTCCGGATCAGAAAGTGCCTATCCGTTGTTCCCGAACCCATTAACGTTATCACCAGCCAGTGTGAGGTTCAATGGAAACCCCGGACTGGACCTCCCACTTCTGTGTGAGCCGTTCGGCTTTCACCTCCTTTAAGGATGACCCTGTGCAGTAATGTTGGGGCGCCTAAGAAAGAACCCTTCCCTTGTTGCCGACGTGTTTGAGATAAATCTGGCGGGTCAATCGCATCACTTCCGCCAGGCGGATCTCGGGATCGAAACCGTCATGGGCACCCAGGACGCCCCACAGCAGTTTGCGTACCGCGCGCCGCGGATGCTCCGCAACCGGCAACCATTTGCGCGGGCGCCCCGTCACCAGGCGAATCACATGCTCAACTGCCCGCAGGAATTGAGTGCTATCGGTCAGCTGCGCGTGCTCTTCGGCGTCCAGCAAACCATGGTCGCGGAGTAATTGCAGGCGCGCCTGCAAACTGCCCGTAAGCCAAAGCTGATGCCGCGCCTGTAATGAGCCTGCCAGATAATCCAGGTCATAGATGCCGCCAGCACCAGTCTTAAAGTTGGGCGGGGCTTCGCTGCGTTCCAAACGGTTACGAACCTCGCCCAAGTGCGATTCGAAGTCCGTCCGCTTCGCTACCTCGGCGATGCCGAAATGGGTTGCTTGCAGCGCCCGGTTCGCGACTTCGCGATCGCCGGCAACGTAGCGCAGTTTCAGGTAGGTCAATGCCTCCCAGGGCTGGGCCTCATCCTTGAAGTAGGCAGCCAGCTGCGCGGGAGTTACGATCAGCTCGCCCTCGCGGCCATGCGGGCGCAAGCGCGCGTCCACGGGAAAGACCGTTCCGTCCCGGGTATAAGCGGTCAGTGCTTCCATCAGGCGCTCGGCGACGCGGCGTACATCTTCCTTGCTGCAACCCTCACCGCAGACGAACAGCACGTCCGCGTCGGACAGCAAATCGAACTCACGCGTCCCCAACCGGCCCAGTCCCATCACGCTGAAGCCGGAGTCAGAGATGGCGATGGCGAGTGCTGCCTGGATGGCCGCGTCGGCCGCGTTGGTGTTGTCGCTCAGCGAATCAGACACTCCGCGCAACTGGAACAAGTCGAGCGCACCGGAAAGAAACGCGCGCCGCCGGTAATGCCGTCGCAAGATCGACATGGCCTCGGAGCGATCCACCGTTTTCTGCGCCAGGTAGGCGAATACCGGATCTTCATGAACGCTTCCTTCCGGCGCGTCGGCTGCAAACATATCTTGCTCACCGGGAGCGGAACGGGTTTCGATATTTTCGAGCAGAGAAACTTCCGCCGGATGGCGAACCAGGATGTCGGTCAGATATTCGCTGAATTCGAAAATGGTCAGGGCCCGCTCTACCGGCTCAGGGGAACGCAAAACGGCGCCGTAGCGCTCGGAGCTCGTGCCCGCCGAGCTAAGGAAGCGATCCAGATTGCGCCGGGCATGTTGCGAAAGATCGCCCCGGGCAGCGATGTCGCGCAATCGCGGCGAGTCAACGGCCAGCCGCTGCATCATCTGGCTGTAGGAGTTCTCATGGGTGGCCGCGATCTCGGGTCGCAACTGGAACTCCAGCGCGGTCTGATCCTGACTCTGCTCACGGTAGATGACCCGCTGATAGATTTCCGCGACTGCCGACATCCGGCGTTGCACGTGCGCCAGAAATTCTCCCGGCGAGGGCGCGGCCGTGCCCTCGCGAGTAAGGCTGCGCGCCAGAGAATGCAACTCGGCTGGCGACTCGGGCAGGCGATGCGTCTGTTGCCCCTGCCGCAGTTGCAGGCGATGCTCCAGATTGCGCAGGAACTCGTAGGCGTTGGTGAGATTGTGAAAGTCCTTCCCGCTGATATGTTCCTTGTCATGCAGCTTCTGCAAGGCAAACAAGGTGCCTCGCGACCGCAGCCACGATTCACCGCCTCCGTAGACCCGCTGCAGACACTGCACCAGAAACTCAATATCGCGAATCCCTCCGCGATCGAGCTTCACATCGATGCCACTTTGCGCCGGCTGTTTCAGCAAGCTTCGGCGGCGATGGCTGCCGATCTTTTCCCGCGTCTCCAACGCCGTCTTAATGGCAACGAAGTTCAGCTCAGGACGATACACGTATGGCTGGACGGCACGAACCAGCTCGCGAGCCAAGCCCAAATCACCGGCTGAATGGCGCGCCTTAATCATGGCCTGCAACTCCCAATCATGGGCCACATGGGAGTAATAGTGAATGGCGTGAGGCAGCGGCACCGCCGGCTCGCCTTCTCCGCCTTGCGGGCGCAACCGCAGATCGATGCGAAATACCGGTCCGTCGCGGGTGTGTCGCGACAACAGCTCGGTGGTCTGCTGCGCCAGGCGAATGAAGTATTCACGATTGGAGATTTCTGCGCCCGGCAGTTCCGTGCCTCCGTCGTAGAGGTACAGCAAGTCGATATCGGAGCTGTAGTTCAGTTCATTGCCGCCCAGCTTGCCCAGCGAGAGCACGGCAAAACGCGCGTCCACGACCCGGCCTTCCGGGTCCAGCCGCTGAGGGGTGCCGAAGCGGTGCTGGAGTTGGGCGTCGGCTTCGCGAAAAGCTTCTTCGATCAGCCCGTCAGCCAGCGCCGAGATTTCCGCCGTGGTCTCGGCCAGGGTCGCAATCCCGAGGACGTCACGCAGCATGATGCGGATGTACTCGCGTCGTTTGAACCGCGCCAGCAAGGCGGCGGTATCGGTTTCAAACGAGCGCGAACGCATGCGGGCGAAGCTTTCCTGCAACTCCTCACGCGACCGCGTGCGGTCCAGGCTCTGCTCTCGCACGAAGCCGTGGAACAGGTCAGGATTATGAATCAGCGTGTCACCTAACCAGGAGCTGTAGCCGAAAACGACAATGGCGTAGTGGACCAGCGAGATATGTTTATCGAGCATGCGGAGCAGCTCTGACGAAGCTGCCTCGGCCAGTCGTTCGAACTGATTGATCGCTGCGTCAGGATTGGGAGAGGTGAGCAGCAGGGGTTCCAGCGACTGGTAAACTGCCGGCGACACGATTTGCCGAATTCGGGCCAGGCTGCGCGACGCGGCTTCGGCATCGCGAAACTGCACCTTCGAAATGGCCGCTACGGCTTCGGGTTCGATGGGGTCAGACACTGCCTCCGAATTCTATCTCGCGGCAAAGTCCATGCCGGCTCTGAGATGTGCGGGTGTTGATTTCGCTAAGGGGAGGGAGGGTCGGAGGCATTTGGCCAAAAAGCAGAGGCACCCGACAGGGGTGCCTCAAGCGTTATGTCTAAATCACAATTCGAATTGCCGAAGCTACTTCATCAGCTTGCGGCGCGCGAATCCACCCAATCCCAATACGCCGGTTCCCAGTAAGATCAAACTGCTGGGCTCGGGAGTGGTTCCGGTGGTGGTGGAAGTTGAAGACGACGACACGACAACATTGTCCAAGGCCATGAACGCAGGATCATCCCGGAAACTGAACGAGATGCTGTCGCTGCCCGTTCCTGTTTCGGTGAACAGGTACTGCGTCCAAACGCCTCCTGTGGTCGGATTCGTCAGACTCAGAACTGAAGTGCCATCCCAATAGGCACTAAAGTCGCTGGGATTGTCGCCAACAGCGGCAAACCAGAAACTGAACGGTACTGGGTTCCAGCATGGTCAGAAAAGGTCTGACCCATCGTTCCGTCACTGCCTACCGGCCCCATCACGACATAGAAATTGCCGTCTTCGGCACCGGTGTATTGGTCAAAAGCTCCACTTACCACCTCGGTGTCTTCGAAATTGCCACCGGTGTTCCAGCCTGTAAAGTCACCGGTCTCGAAGCTGCCATTGGTGAGAAGGTTCTGAGCGAAGGTCTTCGGCGCACTAACACTTACACAAACTGCCAGAGCGACGACGACCAGCAGGGTTTTGAGTCGCATGTTTCCTCCGGAGTTGTAGCTGAGAGCCTAGGTTGCACCCGTAGTATAAGCACTTCCGCCTCCAACCTAGTCGTCCTACAATCATTGACTTAGGCTTGACATTGTCAACGCAGATGCAGATTGTTGCAATTATTGGGAAGCGGGTTACAGACCAGTTAAGACTTGCGACTGGTCGAAGAGTGTTCGACAAAGCCAACCAAAGCGCAATTGCCTAAGCCTCGGAGATGGCATCCTTGGGGGATGGCGACGGGGATCACTGAAGGTGAAACCTTGCCTTGTTATCATCGGGCTATTCGTTCGAGGCCCGCAGGTCCTCGCCGGAGAGCAAGTTGAGAGGGCTGATCGCGCTATTCGATTTTGAGACTCACCAAACCACTCTTGGCCGGGAACTGATCGCCGGCCTGACCACCTTCACTACCATGTCTTACATCGTGGTGGTGAATCCGGCGATCCTCTCCGTCGCCGGAATTCCCACGGGCCCCTCTTTCGTGGCCACAGTACTAACCGCCGCGTTTGGCTGTTATTTCATGGCGCTGTACGCTAACCGCCCTTTCGGCGTCGCCCCGTACATGGGCGAAAATGCCTTCATCGCTTTTACCGTCTGCAAGCTGCTGGGATTCCGCTGGCAGACCGCGCTGGCCGCCATCTTCATCGCGGGCGGGTTGTTTGTGTTGATGACGCTGCTTCACCTGCGGCAATGGGTGGTCGAAGGCGTGCCCACATCTCTGCGCTATAGCTTCGCTGTGGGCATTGGTCTGTTCCTGACCTTCATTGGCCTGAACCAGTCGGGCCTGGTCACTCTCGGAGTTCCGGGGGCTCCAGTGAAGGCCGCTCAACTCACCGCCCATCCCGCCCTGGTGGCCATGTTCGGCTTCGTGTTGTTAGCGGCGCTGATCATCCGCAAGGTTCCCGGCGCCATTCTGCTGGGCATCGTCATTACCGCCATCGTCGCCTTCGCTACCCGCGTCGTCCCGCCGCCTCATGGACTAGTCAGCGTTCCTCCCAGCCTCGCGCCGATTCTCTGGCAGCTCGACTTCCGCGGAGCCCTTACCTGGCGAGCATTTCCCGTGGTACTTACCCTCTTCATCATGGCGTTTGTGGATACCATGGGCACCTTGATCGGCGTCTCGGCCCGAGCCGGTTTTCTGGACGAAGCGGGACAGTTGCCGCACATCGAACGCCCTATGCTGGTCGACGCGATCACCACGTGTGTTGCTCCAGTATTGGGAACCACCACTGCGGGCGCTTTCGTTGAGTCGGCCACCGGCATCGAGGCGGGCGGGCGTACCGGGTTCACCGTGCTGGTCACGGGAACCTGTTTCCTGCTGACTCTGTTCTTTTCGCCGTTTGTTTCCGCCGTTCCCGCCCAGGCTTATGGTCCGGCACTCATCCTTGTGGGCCTCTTCATGTTAGCCCCGATCACACGCATTGATTTCTCTGACTTCACCGAATCCATCCCGGCCTTCGCCGTAGTCTCGCTCATGGCGTTCACCTTTAACATCGCCATCGGAATCTGTGCCGGATTTGTCCTCTACCCGATTTGCAAGCTGGTAGGTGGGAAGGTAAGCCACTTGAAACCGGGATTGTGGGTGCTTACTGCACTGTCCCTGTTGTTCTTCGTTTTTTATCCTTACCATTGACCAGTCGACTTGGGGCCGCCGGCCTGGCCGCCAACGGTTAAAATTGCATCTCATGGCCCAGACGATCAGAAAAGAATCCATTGTTCGCAAGAGGGTCACGCAAATCGACATGAGATGTGTCACAACAGTCGTGCAACCGTTCCTGTTCTGCTCAATTGCCGTATGCGGGCTATTTTCGGCAGCGTCCGCGCAAACCAGCCAGTCGCCAGGGGCGCAGTTCCTGCAGCCCAAAGACGATGTCGCCCATTACCTCCGTGCGGTCCCGCGATCACCAGCCGCCTATCCTCCCATTACCCCCAAGGGGCGGCTGGAATGGTTCATCCGATCGACGGTCGGTCCGCGCAGCCTGACCGCAGGTCTGTTTAGCGCAGGCTATGGAACGGCCACCAACAGCCCGCACGAATACGGTACCCACTGGGCGGGCTTCGGCGACCGCTACGGTATGCGCTTGACCGGCATATCTACGGGCAATGCCATTGAGGCTTCGTTGGGAGCGGCCTGGGGCGAAGATCCGCGCTACTTTCACACCGTTCACGCCTCGCTCGGAGAGCGCGCCAAGAACATCCTTGATCTCACCTTCCGCGCCTATCATCCTGACGGGGAGCGCCACCTCGCGTACGCCCGATATGTAGCGGTCTTCGGCAACAACTTTCTCTCTAACACCTGGCGCGAGCCCAGCGAATCCGATTGGCAGCACGCCATGATCCGCTCGGCGGAAGGCTTCGGAGGACGCGCCCTCTCCAACGCGTTTAGCGAGTTTGCTCCGATAGTGTGGCGAAAAATCCGGCACCGTCCGGATCCGTATCCCCCCGACGTACATTTGCCTTGATTGCGGCTAGCCTCACCGGCAAATCCTCTCCGGTTATGATGTTCTCGACGAGGGAGGAAACGCGTGGCCAATTATGTAGTGGTTCAGAATTTATTGCAGGAAGTGGAAATTCCCCAGGACGGTACCCTCAGCCGCACGCTGCACCGCGACGATCGGATCAAAATCGTCCTCTTCGGCTTTGCCGGCGGTCAGGAGCTGTCGCAGCACACAGCGGCAGTACCGGCCATACTCCAGATTGTGAATGGGGACGCGCGTGTAACTCTCGACGGAGAGGAGAAGGAACTTTCCGCCGGCTCCTGGGTGTTCATGGAAGCCAACCTGCCGCACGCCATATACGCCCGCACCGACGTGATCATGCTTCTGACCATGCTGACCGGAGCCCAGCAGAAGTGAGCGCCGGCAAAACTGCCCCCGCCTGGTGCTCAAGCGGTGGTGTGCTGTCCCGCTTGGTCGGTGATTAATTTGACCACAAACACAGTTCCTGTGCCCTCGCCACCGAAACGGCTGCGAAAACGGATGGTGCCGGCGTGATTCTCGACAATTTGTTTGCAGACCCACAGCCCCAGCCCGGTGCCTACGTCCTTCTTCGTGGTGAAGAATGGTTCGAAGATCTGGGCCCGGACATTCTTAGCGATGCCGGCACCCCGGTCGGCGATGGTGACCCGGACAGCTGTGCCGGCCTGCTTGATTCGAATGCGGATCTCGGAGCCGGTAGGCGAGGCGTCAATGGCATTGTTCAGCAGGTTGGAGAACACCTGCCTTAGTTCTCCTGGTATACCCGAGACATAAACCCCGTGCTTGGCCTCGATCCCGACCTTGATTTTCTTGCCTCCGAGCTTGCCCTGAAAAATATCCATCACGCTCTTCAGAATCTCCGATAGGTCAAGCATCACCGGCGAAGAGGTCTCGCGATAGAAGCCCAGAGTTTGGCGAGTGATGTGGCCTACCCGTTGCAGTTCGCGGTCCGCCAAGTCAAGCAAGTCTTTATGGGACTCGCCTGATCGGTCGGTCCGGGCAAGAAATAGAAGGTTGGTCACGGCTTCAAGAGGATTGTTGATTTCGTGGGCGATAGTTGCGGCCAACCGGCCCGCTGCGGCCAGTTTCTCGCTCTTGCGGAGAGCCTCTTCGGTACGCCTGCGGCCGGTAATGTCCATGCACATTCCGACCATGCGCAGAGCCTCGCCGCTGTTGCTGTATTCGACGGCGCCGCGTCCGGCTATCCAATAGACATTGCCGTCGGGCCAGATCGTACGATACTCGACATCATAATCCGACCTTTTCTCTATCGCTGCCGCTATAGTCGCTTGCGTGCGCTCACGGTCATCCGGATGAACCGTGCTAAGCCACTCCTTGAACTCACCCTGGAAGGTTCCGCGGCCAAATCCGTGCATGTGCTCCACTTCCTGGGACCAGCGGACCCGTCCGGTGTGAATGTCCCATTCCCAGTCCCCGATATTCGCAGCGGTCTGAGCCAGGAAGCGCCGGCGCAGCCGATCTAATTCCTGCAGCTTTTCATTGGCGGCGCTCAAATCCTCGTTCGCCTTCCGCAGGGCCATTTCCCGTGACTCCGAATGGCGCAGGGTTTCGATGTGGGTGAGAATGTTGGGCATGGCCATGGGAAGCGCGATGGCGGTAGCCACCGACGCTGCTGCGGTTACCACCTTCACGTACGCCGATGTCCAATAAATCGGATACCACAGGGTGACGGCCTCCATGAAGTGGGTCGCGCCACAGGCGATGATGAACGTCCCGAACGCCAGCAACATCCAGTGAAATGGGATCCCTCCCTGGCTGGCGCGAACCAGGTAAATCAGGGTCAGCGAGATAACCACGTAGGCGACTCCGATCAGCAGATCGGCGGCCAGGTGCGTGGTGATCAGCGTCCGGTTGCCTAAATAGCAGAAGGAGTGCGGCATGAACTGGAGGTTCTCCAAGCCCCGCCCCAACGCCGGCCAGATCAAGGCGCTCGCCAGCAGCAGCGCCAGACCCGAGAGAAAGTACTTTACTTGGGTGGCTTGTTGTCTCGAGAGTGCGTCCGGATTGCCTCCGGAAAAACCCATCGAGCCCGATGTGGACATGTGTTTCCCCCGCTCCGCCTAGACGTCTCTACCGACCTGTGGCACGAAATGAAGTCGCGCAGCAGCCTGAATTGCCACACTGTTCGGCCTTTGGCCCGAACCTCGTTGTCCGGTTCTCTGCCTGCCATCTCGCGACTCATGCGGTCTGCGACAGAGCCATGGAAGAAGCCAATCGCTGCATTAAATGATGGTGTCACAGCGAAGTCAAGATGCACCCGAAAGTGCAGCCCGCACGTCATCCATCACAAAGCATCGTGATCTGAATCACTCGCTATATGTTGTCTTCCGTCCTAACGTGCTGTTTTGGCATCGTTGTCCGGGGTCGTCAATTTGAATCCTTGCCATCTCGGAACGCCGGTCGAACCCGAAAGATTTGCCGCCCAGTCGGCCGCCGGTGCTAGCAGGATTCAGGCTGGGAGGGCGGGCGGTGAAACTTTTCCCAGCTCAAATTAGACGCTGCTACAAGGCCTTGCAGGAAGTTCCGATTCCGGTAGAGGCATCCAGCAGGCCGGAGAAGGAAGAAGCGGTAAAGCTGCCGGGTTGCTGAAGATCGTGCAACTACAGCGCGCAAACGGTCGGCCAAGGTTGGCCGGAAATGTTCAGGAAGGATGGCAGGCGAGGCCTCGAATCATGATCAGCGGCCCAACTCAATCTGTCATCCTGCGCCGCGCTAGACAAATCTCGTCTGTTTTCATTCGTCATAACCACAGCGGTGGGGCTACTCATCATACCTTTCATAAACCCTGTCTCACCGCTGTCCGGCCCCGGTTCCCCAAAACGGCAAACCCTGAGGAAAGGCCTGCCACAGGCTGGCAGACATCGGTGAGCATCGCATGAGTACCACAATCGCTCCGCCTCCGGTCAACGCACCACCGAAAGCGGGTCCGCCCTCCAGCAATCCACTGGCATCGGCGGTCGTCCTAATCATTGCGGCCATTGCCGCCGTCATCATTCTCCGGATTCCCGCCCTAACTGCTCCCTGGCCGCAGGGATACGATCCCACCGGACATTGGTGGCTCTCGACCTTGATTGCTGCGCTGCCAGTGGTGGTGCTGCTCGGGAGCCTCGCCCTCGGCCACGTGAAAGCGCACTACGCGGCTCTGATGGGTCTTGCCACCGCGCTACTGGTCGCGATCTTCGGCTTCCACATGCCGGCTCGACTAGCGGGCGTCACCGCGGTCTATGGCGCCGGATACGGCCTGTTCCCCATCGGCTGGATTGTGCTGAACGTGATCTTCATGTATCAGCTCACCGTCGAGGCAGGATGCTTCAACGTGCTGCAACACAGCATGACGGGCATCACCCAGGACCGCCGTCTGCAACTGCTGCTGATCGCCTTCTGCTTTGGCGCGTTCTTTGAAGGCGCCGCCGGTTTCGGAACTCCCGTGGCCGTGACTGCGGCAATTTTGATCGGTCTGGGCTTTAGACCCCTGCAGGCTTCCGGGCTGTCGTTGATTGCCAACACAGCGCCAGTAGCCTTTGGTGCCCTCGGCATCCCGATCGTCGCGCTGGCCAAAGTGACTGGCTTCAGCGAGGTGACGTTAGGAGCGATGGCGGGACGCATTCTGACCCCGTTTTGCGTCCTGGTGCCATTCTGGCTGATCTGTGCCTTCGTCGGTTGGTCGGCCATGCTGGAAGTTTGGCCGGCTATCCTGGTTGCCGGCGTCTCGTATGCGATACCGCAACTCCTGGTATCGAACTTGCACGGCCCCTGGCTGGCTAACATCATCTCGTCGGTCGTTTCGATGGCCTGCCTGGTTGGCTTCCTGTTCGTCTGGCATCCCAAACGGGTTTGGACATTCGAAGGCGAAGCAGCCAAAACCGAGCACCGGGCTTCGCATGGCTTCAGCCGCTCCGAAGTTACCCGCGCCTGGGTGCCCTGGGTCATTCTCAGCGTCATCGTTTTCCTGTGGGGAACCCAGACCGTGAAGAAGATGATGAACACCCCCGAGAAAACCTTTACTTCGATGGCCGGTTGGCACACGCCGCCCAGCAAGATCACCAATCCGCAGTTCCCGGTCACCGGCCTTAACAACCTGGTGTTTCGCGTTCCGCCGGTCGTGACTAAGCCCGCCAAGGAACCTGCGGTCTTTGGCCTGAACTGGGTAAGCGCGACCGGCAGCGGCATTCTGCTGGCGGCTATCATCTCGGGCCTGCTGATGGGGCTCAGTATCTCGAAGATCTTTTCCATCTACGGCCGAACCATCATGAAGGTGCGCTTCTCCCTGCTGACCATAGCGGCTATGCTCGCCATCGGCTTCATGACCCGCTATTCGGGACTGGATGCCACGCTGGGACTCACTTTCGCCCGAACCGGACATCTGTACCCCTTCTTCGGTACCCTGCTCGGCTGGTTGGGAGTCGCCCTTACCGGGTCCGATACTTCTTCCAACGTGCTCTTCGGCAGCTTGCAGAAGATCACGGCGCAGCAGGTCAATGTCTCGCCGGTGCTCATGTCCGCGGCCAACACCACGGGTGGGGTGATGGGCAAGATGATCGATGCGCAAAGCATCGTGGTCGCCAGTACGGCGACGCAGTGGTATGGCCACGAGGGAGACATATTGCGCTACGTCTTCTGGCATAGCCTGGCGCTGGCTGCTCTGGTCGGTGTCTTCGTCTTTCTGATGGCCTATGTCGCACCGTTCACGCACTTCGTGGTGCATTGAGGGAGCTGAAAGGGACACCGCTGTAGCTGCGTCATAGGAACATGGTAGAAGGGCACGGCTTTTTAGCCGCGCCTTATCGAGGATCGGAAAACGGGTTCAGCCCCGGGCACGCGCTGAAGCCGATCTTGGTGAGTGCCTATATCCCCGGGCTCAAGGCCGGCTCTTCCACCGAAGCGGTGGCGATTCTTTTCGTGGCTGCAATGAAGGCATGCCCTTCAAAGAGGATTTTCGATATGCCCGCCATCTTCGACAGCTTCAAACTTCGCGCGGAGGCTGTGAGCGCCGAAGTTCATCGCTTCCCACAAAAAAGCGAAGCCCTCGACTTCATCGTGCAATATCTGCAATCGGCCGGGGTGATGGACTCACCACAGTTCTACGCTGTGTGGGCCGACTGTCCTTTCTTGAGCGGAGTAGATCGACAGCGAATTTGCGAGCAGGTTCCCGGTCTGACCTTCGACGTCACCCGCGAGCAAGCTGCCGCTTCGAAGGTGGGAATCAGCCAACTGGATTGGGCCATAGCCAACACCGGCTCACTGGTTCAGGACGCAGCCCCGGTCGACCGCCGTCTGGTGTCGACGCTTCCCAACATACACATCGGTATTGTGCAAACCAGCCGGATTGTGCCTGATCTGCCAGCGGTCTTCACCCGTATCCGCCCCGAGCAAACCAACTACATCTCGTTCATCACCGGACCCAGCCGCACCGCCGACATCGAACGCGTGCTCACCATCGGCGTGCACGGCCCGGAAAAACTCATCATTGTTTTCGTGGATCAGGTGTTCGTCAACGAAATCGCAGGGGTGAACTGATGCGCAAAGAATTCCGCGACTCCATCAAGACCGCACTGCACAATCCCAATCTCACCGGAGCCCTGGGCCGCTTCTCTGAGGCCTATCGCATCAGCCGCGAGAAGGCCTATGAAGGTATCGACTTCGAAGGCGTGCGCACTCAGATCGCTGACCGCAAAGGCTACGCAGCCTCGCATCTGGACGAGTTGGCAGAGCAGTTCACGCAGCAGGCCGAGGCGCGCGGCACCAAGGTATTTCGCACCAACGATCCCGCCAGGGTTCGCGAATACATCCTCGATCTCGCACGTCAGAACGGCGTGAAGACCGTGGTCAAGTCGAAGTCGATGGCGTCGGAGGAAATTCACCTCAACCCCTACCTGGAAAAGGCCGGGCTGGAGGTTCGCGAGACCGATCTGGGTGAGTGGATCATTCAACTGGCGGGGCAGACGCCGTCGCACATGGTGATGCCCGCCATCCACATGACCAAGGAAGAAGTCACGGAGGTCTTCAACGAACAGGTCGAGCCGGGCCAAACGCCCGACATCCCCAAGCTGGTCAAGTTCGCCCGCGGCAAGCTTCGCACGAAGTTTCTTAGCGCCGAGATGGGCATCACCGGTGCGAACATCGCCGTCGCCGAAACCGGGAGCCTGGTCATCATCACCAATGAAGGCAACGCTCGGCTGGTGACGACGCTGCCCAAGATTCACGTTGCCATCGTTGGCATCGAGAAGCTGATGGCCGAGTTTGCCGATGTCGTCCCGGTGCTGACCGCGTTGCCGCGCAGCGCGACCGCCCAGTTGCTTACCAGCTACGTATCGATCATCAGCGGGCCCGTACCCAACACCGACGGCACGCCTAAGCAGTTGCACATCATCCTGATGGACAACCGCCGTACAGAGATGTCGCAGGATCCCAAGTTCAAGCAGGCCCTGCAATGCATTCGCTGCGCGTCCTGCCTCAACGTGTGTCCGGTATTTCGGCTGGTCGGCGGCCACGTCTTCGGCAAGGTTTATACCGGAGGCATTGGAACCATCCTCACCGCGTGGTTCGACGCGCTGAAATCGTCAGATGAGATTCAGAGCCTCTGCATTCAGTGCGGTAACTGCACCCAGGTGTGCCCCGGCAAGATCGATATTCCCGGACTGATTCTTGAACTGCGCCGGCGGCTCGCGGTCGAAAAAGGACAGCCGCTAGCGCAAAAGGCGATCTTCTCGGTGGTGAATAATCGGCGACTGTTTCACTCCATGCTGCGCACCGCATCGCTCGCTCAGAAACCGCTCGCCAAGGACGGCTTCATCCGGCACCTGCCGTTTTTCCTCTCCGACATGACCGAGTTCCGCAGTCTGCCGGCGATCGCCGATGTTCCTTTCCGAGACAAGTTCAAGCAGATCACGCAACCCAAGTGCAAAGAGAAGGCCGCATTTTACTCCGGATGCCTCATCGACTTTGCTTACCCCGAGATGGGCGAAGCTCTGGTCAAGATCCTGAACAAGGCCGGAATCGAAGTCGTCTTCCCCGAAGGCCAGACCTGCTGCGGAGCTCCGGCTCGTTACAGCGGCGCCTACGAGGTGGCAGCGCAGAATGCTACCGACAATATCAACGCTCTGCTCGAGCAGGATGTCGAGTACGTCGTGTCGGCTTGTCCGACTTGCACGGTAGCGCTGAAGCACGATTTCATCAGTACCTTCGAGAGCCTGGGCCAGACCGATGCGATCCCTCGAGCGCAGGAACTCGCCGCGAAAGTCACCGACCTATCCACGCTGGTGAAGAAGCTGGTTGACGCAGGCCGGCTGACGTTCAAGCAAGGCCAGCATCTGGGCAAGGTGACCTACCACGACTCCTGCCATCTGAAGCGGACCCTGCATGTCGCGGAGCAGCCGCGCGAACTACTGACCAAAGCGGGCTACGAGATCGCTGAGATGTATGAATCCGACATGTGCTGCGGGATGGGTGGATCGTATTCGCTGAAGCTGCCCGAAATCTCCGCCCCCATCCTGGAGCGCAAACTCGACAATATCAAGAAGACGGGAACAGCCCTGGTGGTCATGGACTGTCCGGGTTGCGTGATGCAAATTCGCGGCGGTTTGGACAAAGACGGCGCGGAAATCAAGGTCGAACACACGGTCCAGCGCCTGGCGGACGAACTGGAATAATTCAAACGATCGGGAATTACGTCAGACGGACACTTCGTCACGACGGCTGCGGCGCGGTTTCCCCGGCACCCATGGCCGCCAGCTTCTCCCGCGCTAGAGGCCGGGCAAACGCGTTAGAGGGGTTGTGCAGGTTGATGCTCATAACCTTCTCGTAATAATCCCTGGCGTGCGCTTTATCCCCCAGCTTCTCGTAGGTCTGCGCTTCCAGGCTGAGGACAAAGGGATCTCTCTGGTCCGCCTGCTGCAGTTGCTTGATGGCCGTGGCGTAGTCGCCGGTATATAAGGCGACATATCCCGCGAGGTAGGGGTAGAAGCGCAGCTGGTCAGGATTGCCTCCTGCATCGAGTAGCGCTTTCGCCGCCGCCAGATGTTGTTGCGCCTGCTCTTTCTGGCCACGCCGGGCGGCGATTCGTGCCATCGCTGCCTCCCAGCGAAATGCCCAGAGATCCTTTTCTGCCTGGGTGAGGTTTGGTTTGCGCAGGCCGGTTAGCTTGCCGGTCTGGTACCACTGGAAAGCATTGTCCAGATCTCCAGACTCCAGATAGATGCGCGCCAGTTCGTTGGCAGTGGCGGCGGCGTCTTCGTATTTCTGCCAGGTAACTTGCAAGTCGAAGGCGCGACGCTCATACTTCGACGCCTCTTCAGTGTTGTGATCGAAGGCGTAGGAAACTGCCATGACGCGCAGGGCCTGCGTAGTTTCCGCATCCGAGGCGAGTTCGATGGCCTTGCCCAGATGCTGCCTGGCCTCGGCATACTTGCCTTCGAGATCCAGCGCTACGCCAGTGAACAATTCCGCCTGGTAGAGATTGGGAGACAGCTCCAGCGCTCGCTGGTAGAGGGCCAAGGCCTCTTCCGGCTTGCCGGCGGCGTTGAGTTTTTCGCCTTGTTTTACAAGCTCCATCGCGTCGTCCGTTTTTGGGGATGGTTTTTGAGCTGTATTCGGGGCCGGCTTTTGCGTTGGTGAGGAGGGAGTTGCAGTTGAGGATTGGGCGAAGCCCGACAAACCTGAAAGAAATAGTACGAATGCGATTAGAAGAGGATAGAGAGGGAGTATTCGGGGTCTCATAGCGCCGCCATTATTGCACATCGTGTCCCACCTATTGTCGACGCTTCGGAAGATCGGATCGCAGCCTATAACACAGCGAATTCGGTCTGATTTCTCGCCGGTAACTTTGTCGCTGGGAGCTTTGCCTGCCAATCGGTCAGGCGCGAACCGCAGCTCCTTGAAATACCGATTCGTCACCACCCGGTGTATACTGCGCCGTGCAAATTGCACCAACAAGGACGATGGCAATGAATCCTCTGCTTACCCCGAACCAGACACCTTCGAGACGGAAGTTCTTACGGATGGGATTAACCGGAGCGGTTGCCGGATTGGTAGCCGGCGGTATGGAGTTTACGATTCCGCCCACAATGTGGGCTCAGTCCGCGCTTACGCCCGACGCGGCGTTAACCGAGTTGATGGACGGCAACAAGCGGTTTACCAGCAATCGCCTGACCGCTCACGAGCACGATCTGGATATTTTGAAGCAACACACGGTCGAAAAGCAGGAGCCTTTCGCTGCTGTCCTGTCCTGTGCGGACTCGCGCGTGCCCGTCGAGCTGGTTTTCGATCAGACGATTGGACATATTTTTGTAACCAGAGTTGCAGGCAATGTGATTACGCCGGAGATTATCGCCAGCCTGGAATATGGGGCGGTGGTGTTGGGGACAAAAGTGATTCTGGTGATGGGTCACTCCGGCTGCGGAGCAGTGAAGGCGGCGATACAAGGCAAAGAAGTCCCGGGCCAGATCAGCGCGCTGTTCCCGCATATCCAGCCCGCCATCGACCAGGCAGGAAGCAATCTGGAAGCGGCAACCAAGGCGAACGCCAAGATCCAGGCGACCTTGTTGAGCGAAGCGTCGACCGTCATCTCCGGCCTGGTGAAAGAAAACAAATTGAAAGTAGTGGCCGGCTATTACGATCTAGGCTCCGGTTCCGTGACCCTGGTTACTTAGCGTCCAAGAAGCAGTGGGAGGTTACTGGACCTTCTCAAAGACTGAAATAAACAGCGCACCGCCGGAAAAATTTGCCGTTCCCTTGACCGTCAAGGTCTTGCCGTCGGACGAAAGCCAACGCGTGGCTTTTTCGATCACGGTGCCGCCTTGGTCTTTCACCACCCATCGCAGCCCGCCGGACGGAGTTCGGGAGTAGGCAATCACGCTGGCGCTTTCACTGCTCTTGATAGGGTGATCTTGGCCGTCGATGGGACCATCGTAAGACGAAGCAAAAGTCGTGCCGTGGCCCTCGGTACCGACAAGGCTCCATTTGTAAGTCTCCGCATTGTCGGCAGTGATCACCAACTGTTCGAACTGTGGTGCGGGCATCATTTTTCCATACGATGACTTCGCAACGTCCAGCTTCCAGGTTCCTATGGCCGACTGGTATGAGCGCTCCGCGGCCGAGGCGGCCAATGCCGCGAAGATGACAACGCACGCGCCTATCAGCATGGCAACTTTACTCTTGCTACCCATCGATTTCCTCCTGCTCCGAAATCCCTTGGCGTGCGAATCGTGACACTGCCGCCGTCGCTTGTCAACCGACGATCCTTTTCTTGTCTGTTCGTGTCGCAATCTTCTTAGCCTGGCAGAAAATGGCTTCAAACATTGCGGCAGTCAGTTTCCCCGTAGCCGTGTTCTGATTCGAGGGATGGTAGGAGGCCAACAGCACGATCCCGCTCGGCAAGGCATAATGCGCCGCATGGCCAAATTTATATTCCGCTCTGCTCTGCACCACGCCATTGCGCTTCAGGTAGTTCAGATAGGCGTCGAAACCGATTTTCCCCAGCGCCACCACGACTCGCACATCCTTTAACGCTGCCAGCTCCCGGTCAAGGAAGGGCGCGCAGTTGGCCAGCTCCGAGGGCAAAGGCTTATTGTCGGGCGGAGCGCAGCGAACCGCCGCCGTAATGTAACAGTCGAGCAGCTTCAGTCCGTCGTCGCGATGATCGGCGTTGGGCTGCGACGCAAATCCGACTTTATACAGGATGGGATACATGAATTTGCCCGAGGCATCCCCGGTGAAGGGTCTGCCCGTGCGATTAGAGCCATGCGCTCCCGGAGCCAGTCCAAGGATCAGGACCCGTGCGTGCGGATCTCCGAAGCCGGGAACGGGTCGCGCCCAATAGTCGCAATCGCGATAAGCGCGGCGCTTCTCCCGGCCAACCTGCTCGCGATAGGCCACCAGCCGCGGACAACGGGTGCAACGAACTACTTCATTGTGGAGGATAGCGAGTGCCGAGGGCATGTTCCTCATTCTAGCGGCTGGTGCGTCCGTCCATTACCGTCGCAGTTACTTGCCCCGCACAAGGCGCGGTAACCTAGACTGCCTCATCCTGGCTCCTAGGCTGAAAGAAGGGAAACACGCCTTATGGTGAAATCGATTGGAATCGTATTGCTGATTCTGGCCGGCGTGGTCGGGCTGATTGCATTGCTGGGGTCGCAGCTGCCCGTGGCTCACATCGCGGTGAGGACGACGGAATTCCGGCAATCCCCTCAGCAACTTTGGGATGTCATCTCCGGACCACCAACCTGGCGGCCCGAGGTCGAACGCTATGAAATCCTCTCGGCCCCGTCGCAACCGCGAAAGTGGAGAGAGTACGGCCGCCATGGGGAGAAGATAACCTACGAAGTAGTCGAGTCCGATCCACCCTCAAAACTGATCACGCGCATCGCCGATCCCCACCTTCCTTTCGGCGGCACCTGGACCTACCAAATCACGCCGGCTGCTCACGGCTCGACCCTGACGATTACGGAGAACGGCGAGATTTATAACCCCATCTTTCGCTTTGTCTCGCGCTACCTGCAGGGCTACACCGCCACCATCGACAATTATCTGAAGGCACTTCACAGTAAACTTGACGCTTCCTGAAGCTCAAGCAGGCTCAGGCATCTTCCCAGCGGAAAACGGCTTCTAATCTATTGCTGCACACGAATTCGGACAGCAACTGAAACAATCAAGGAGCCTGGAAACGTTATGCTGATTATTCTGCTGGTAATCCTGTTGTTGCTGTCGGTGGGCTCGTTTCCCGCCTGGCCGTACAGTCGCGGCTGGGGCTATTATCCCTCGAGTGGACTGGGATTGGTCCTGGTGATCCTGGTGATCTTGTTATTGCTCGGCCGGATCTGATGGTTCCTGGCAAGAAAGCTTGATGACATTGCAGACTGGGCGTGCCTCTGCGGCGAAACTTTGCGCGCTACTGATGATTTGCGTCGTCGCCTTAGTGCCGGCATGCAACGCCTATTCTGTACTGACTCATGAAGAGATTATCGATCTGCTGTGGAACCAACAGATCAAGGCTCTGTTGCTGAAGCGCTTTCCCAACGCTACTCCCGACGATCTGCTGAAGGCACACGCTTACGCCTATGGCGGAAGCGTCATACAAGACATCGGCTACTATCCGTTCGGCAACCACGTTTTCAGCGATCTTGCACATTACGTTCGCACCGGGGACTTCGTACAAGCGCTGATTAACGACTCACAGAATCTTGACGAGTATGCGTTCGCCCTGGGAGCGCTCTCCCATTACATCTCCGATATCAATGGCCATCCCTACATCAACTTGTCGGTCGGAATCGACTATCCGGAACTAGCGAAACTCTACGGCCCTGCGGTGCCTTACGACGTGGATCACAAGGCCCACATCCGCACCGAGTTCGGATTCGATGTCTTGCAGGTGGCCAAAGGGCGGTACGCACCCGAGGACTACCATAACTTTATCGGCTTCCAGGTGGCGACTCCGCTGCTGGAGCGTGCCTTCTACGACACCTATGGCCTCAAACTCACCGACGTGATGCCGCATGAGCAGTTGGCCATCAATACTTATCGCCGCAGCGTGAGCGAGATCATTCCCGAGATGACCAAGGTAGCTTTGGTCGCCAAGGGAGATCAGCTGCGGCAAGAGATTCCGAATTTCAATCAGCAGCGCTTTCTGTATCACTTGTCGAAGGCCGATTATCAGAAAAGCTGGGGCTCGGGCTACCAGCAGCCGGGACCGGGAGCGCACCTGATGGCGATGTTGTTCAAAATCGTGCCCAAGGTGGGACCACTTCACGCGATTGATTTTAAGGAACCGACACCCAGGACCGAGAACCTCTACTTCAAAAGCGTCGATCAGACCGTGACTCAATACGGCAAGGCGCTGAAGGAGGTGGGCGAGCACGATCTGCAAACGCCGGAAATCAATCTGGACACCGGCAAGCCGACCAAACGCGGGCAATATCCCCTGGCCGATGCGACCTACCGTGAGTTGCTGGACGAGTTAGCCTACGACAATTTCAATCACATGGACCAGGCGCTCCGCGACAATATCCTGTGGTTCTATGACGGCTTTGGATTTCCCCCAGCTGGAACCCGTCTGGATAAGTGCGTGGTTGCGCGGTGGCGTAAGACTTGGGTTGAGATCAATCAAGTGCGCTCCATCGGGTTACTCGACCCCTTCGATCAGCCCTCCGCCAGCACTCGGTCGCAAAATGCGCTCGCTGCCGCGGACGCCCCCTGCGCGGGATGAAGTCGCAAATTTAGCTCCAGTAAGATTTCAATCTGCGAAAAAAGCGGCCTTGGCACAAGCCTCCAGTTTGACCGCTCCGCAGCGCTCTCATAAACTTAAGGTGGCGACAATTGCGGCCTTTGGTGGCTGCTCATCCGGGGCCTGGCCCAGGGCGTCCGGTTTCGCCAGATATGGATCACCGATTATATCCGGGTCGAACACGGCCCTATTCAGTTCTAAAGGCACTTCATTGACTACCGATACAACTACTCCCGACACCAGTTCCACCGAACAATCCAATCCCTGTCAGCGCGAACTTGCCATCGAGATTCCTGCTGACGTAGTGAAAACCGAAACCGAAAGCATCGTGAACCGCTATCAGAAGCTGGCGCGCGTGCCGGGCTTCCGCAAAGGCAAGGTGCCGGCCTCCATGGTTCGCCAGCGCTTCGCTGACGATATTAAGAGCGAGATTGTCGACTCGCTGGTTCCCCGCTACTTCCGGGAAGAAGCCAAGAAACAAAATCTGGCTCCGGTTTCTCAACCCCGGGTTACCGACCTTCACATCCACGAAGGCGAGCCGTTGAAATTCAAAGCGTCCTTCGAGATCTTGCCTGAATTCAAAGTCGCTCCCTACGATGACATCCGCGTCACCACGATCGACACCAATGTCACCGACGAGGACGTGCAGAACGCGCTGAACAATTTGCGCGACCAGCATGCCACCTACACCGCGGTGGAGGAGGATCGTCCATTGGCTGACGGTGATTTCGCCGTGGCTGGCTTCAAAGGGACACCGAAAGAAGCAGAGCAGGACGCCGACTCCAAACCGGTCGAAGTGGACGAGATCATGGTCGAGATCGGCGGCCAAAACACGATTCCCGAGTTCTCGGAGAATTTACGCGGCGCCAAAGCCGGCGAACAGCGCACCTTCGATGTCAAGTATGCCGACGACTTTGCCGACAAGCGACTGGCCGGCAAATCAATGACCTACGAAGTTAATGTTAAGGGCATCAAGACTCGCAGCGTTCCCGAACTAAACGACGACTTCGCCAAGGAGCTGAGTGCCGACTTCAATACTCTCGACGATCTCCGCACCCGCTTACGCGAAAACATGAAGGCCGAGAAAGAACACGAAGCCGAGCATCAGGGCAAAGACAAATTGGTCGAGGAACTGGTTAAGCGCAACGATTTCCCGGTTCCCGAAGCCATGTTGAACGACCAGATCGACCTTCGTTTGGAGCGAGGTTTGCGTGCCTTGGCGGCGCAAGGGATGAAGACTGAGGACATGAAGCGGATGGATCTGGGTCGCCTGCGTGCTGGGCAGCGGGAAGCTGCGTTGCGGGAGGTGAAGGCATCGTTGATTCTGGAACAGATTGCCGACGAAGAAAAAATTGAGGTGAGCGACGAGGAAGTCGAGCGCGAGATCGAGGCGCTGGCCCACCAGTCAAAGCAGCCCCTCGAGCAGGTACGCGCTCGTTTGACGCAGGATGGGGGGCTGGATAGAATTCGGCATCGCATCCGCAACGAGAGGACTTTGGAATCTCTATATCGCAGGTCCGCATAAGGCGGCCTGTACTTCCATTCCCCTGCTTCGTCCCGCGGGAAGAAGTGTGGGCAGGCAAAGGCGATTGGCAGGAGCGGCCGAACGCGTTTTCGCGATTGACACCCTGCTGGCGAAATCTCCCGCAGCGCACGACCGGCTTCCGGGAGCAGGAATAACCAAGTGCAAAGGAGCAACCAATAATGCTTGTGCCCATGGTGATTGAGCAGACCAGCAGGGGCGAGCGGGCCTACGACATTTATTCCCGCCTGTTGCGGGACAATATCATTTTTCTTGGCACTCCTATTGACGATAATGTCGCCAACCTGATCATTGCCCAGATGCTCTTCCTGGAGGCAGAAGACCCGGAGAAGGACATCTCGTTGTATATCAACTCGCCCGGTGGTTCAATTACTGCCGGCATGGCGATTTACGACACAATGCAATTCATCCGGCCCGATGTCACCACTATCTGCATCGGCCAGGCCGCCAGCATGGCCGCGCTGCTGCTGGCCTCAGGCGCGGCGAAGAAGCGGTTTGCCCTGCCCACATCGCGAATCCTGATTCACCAGCCGCTCATGTCGGGATTGTCGGGACAGGCCACCGACATCGACATTCACGCCCGCGAAATTTTGCGCATGCGCGAGATCACCAGCCAGTTGCTCTCCAAACACAGCGGCCAGCGCCTGGAGAAAGTCGAGCGGGATGTGGAGCGCGACTTCATCATGAATGCCCAGCAAGGGAAGGAATACGGGATCATCGACGACATTATTTTCAAGCACAAATAAGGCGGGCGGCTTAATTCTTGACTAAGGCGGAAAATTTTTCGTTGGCTGCCTCCAAAGTTGTACTCAATATTGCACGAACGGTACGTTGCGGCGTCCGGAATTGTGGTTCAATGAGTTCACGGTGCAAGGCACTCAAGGGTTCGCGAGCGGTTGCCGATGGCCGATAGTGGCGGCTGCTCAAAGGGGTAGCACGGCTCCTCCCGGATGTGAGCGAACGGGGAAAACGGATCGGGAGCGAATCCCGGCCGGAGCGTGCGGAATGAAGGAGTTTTTTGCGTGAGAACCAGAACCGGTTCCGATGAAGTACTTCGCTGTTCGTTTTGCCACAAGTCACAGGACGCTGTCGCCAAGCTGATCTCGTCGCCCACCGACTACCCGCGCGCCTACATCTGCGATGAATGCGTTGCCGTCTGCAACTCGATTCTGGAAGACGATCGCTCCGAATCCCAGCCGGCCGCGACGCCGAATCAGTTGCCCAAGCCAGCTGAGGTCAAAGCATTCCTCGACGAGTACGTCATCGGCCAACAGCAAACGAAAAAGAAGCTGGCCGTCGCGGTTTACAACCATTACAAGCGCGTCTACATGAACCGGCAGCGCGGCGGCGAAGTCGAACTTGCCAAGTCGAACATCATGCTGATCGGTCCGACCGGCACGGGCAAAACGCTACTGGCGCAGACCCTGGCCAAGATGCTCGACGTTCCTTTTGCCATTGTCGATGCCACCACGCTCACCGAAGCGGGTTACGTTGGCGAGGATGTCGAGAACATCATCCTCAAGCTTTTGCAGGCCGCCGATGGCGATGTGGCCCGCGCCCAGACTGGCATCATCTACATCGATGAGGTCGACAAGATCGGCCGCAAGGATGAGAACCCGTCCATCACGCGCGATGTCTCGGGCGAAGGCGTGCAGCAGGCGCTGCTGAAAATCCTGGAAGGCACGGTCGCCAACGTTCCTCCGCAGGGCGGCCGCAAGCATCCGCACCAGGAGTTCACTCCGGTCGACACCACCAACATCCTGTTCATTTGCGGCGGAGCGTTCGTGGGATTGGAACGCATCATCGGCCGCCGTCTGGGCAAACGTTCCATGGGCTTCCGCACCGACGAAGCCAAGGAAGCTGCTTTCACCGAGAGCAACAAGCGCGATACCGAGTTGTTGGCCCAGGTCGAACCGCAGGACCTGATCAAGTTTGGACTGATCCCCGAATTTGTTGGCCGTCTCCCGGTGGTGGGCGTGCTCAGCGACCTGGACGAAGATGCTCTGATCGAAATTCTCACCAAGCCAAAAAACGCCATCGTCAAGCAATATCAGCGGCTGTTCGAATTCGAGAATGTCAAACTTCGGTTCACCGATGACGCGCTGCGCTGCATCTCGCGCGAAGCCATGTCCCGCAAAGTTGGCGCCCGCGGACTGCGTATGATTCTGGAAGAATTAATGCTTGACCTGATGTACGCCTTGCCTGGCCAAAAGCGTATCAAGGAATTCGAAGTCACTCGCGAGATGGTCGAGAAGCGCAATGTCAGTCTTCCTCTGATGGAGAAAGCTGGGTAGCGGCAGTTCCCGGTTACCGATTAACTTGCGATCCAATTGGAGTTCTTGAAAGCGCGGCCTCGGTCGCGCTTTTGTTTATCGCGGATTTTTTCTCAGCAGCCCAATAACCGAAAAGTAGCGGGCTTTCCGTGTTCCCTGCGACCGACTGGCCTTCCCGGCAATCAGATTGATGTGCCAGGGAGGGATTCATGGGAAAACTGGAAGGGAAAATCGCACTCATCACCGGCGGCAGTAGCGGCATCGGACTTGCGACGGCAAAGCAATTCGTTAAGGAAGGTGCCTATGTCTTCATAACCGGCCGCCGCGATAAGGAATTGGCCGCGGCGGTAAATGACATCGGGACAAATGTGACGGGCGTACAAGGTGACGTGTCGAGCCTGGGAGATCTTGACCGGCTGTTCGCGCAAATCAAACAGGAAAAAGGCGGGCTCGATATCGTGTTCGCCAATGCCGGGGTGGCAAGGTTTGCCGCCCTGGGCACAATCACCGAGGAACTCTATGACAAGACCTTCAACATCAATGTAAAGGGCGTACTGTTCACTGTGCAGAAGGCGCTTCTGCTGCTGCGCGACGGTTCCTCGATCATCTTGAATTCGTCGATTGTGGGAAGTAAAGGTTTGCCGATCAACAGCGTGTATAGCGCCACCAAAGCAGCTCTCCGTTCCTTCGCCCGTACTTGGACCACCGATCTGAAGGACCGCCGCATCCGCGTGAACGCGGTGAGTCCCGGGTCCATCGATACGCCCGGACTGAGCGACCTGTTGGCTTCCACGGAAACCGGCCAGCAGCGCTTGCAGATGATTTCCAGCTTAGTTCCCCTCGGTCGACTCGGTACCCCGGAAGAGATCGCGAAGGCCGTAGTGTTTCTCGCCTCCGACGACAGCAGCTACGTTGCCGGAACAGAATTGTTTGTGGATGGCGGTTTCGCGCAAGTATAGGTCATGTCTCTCTGGCACGCGAGTCGCCTGCTCCTGAGAAAAGCTTTCCGCGGCCGTTCAGTGCACCGGGGTAAGCCATAAGGGATGTGAGTGGAGTCTGGCAGAATAAATAGCTGCGAAGGTGTAGTTTGAAACTTGGCAGAGAGGACTGACAGAAATTGCGTTCTCGCCGTCACAGCAGAGTAGCCGGGGTGAATCCGGAACGGGCTCAATCAGGCGCACCCGACAGCTCTGCGGCTAACGACGAGAAGCCGCCCGTAGATTCTCGGGCATACGCCTTTGCCTATCTCATCCAGGAACCTTCGCAACTGCCCGCGGATTTCCCCGTGGAGCACGACTTCGAGCTTGCCCTGTTCCTGCCTAAGGAGTCGGTCCCGCGGTTTGAGGTCCCTCGCTATGTGCCCAGGCTCGTGCTGTTATTCCCGGATCGACTGACCGTGTATTCGCACCCGAGTTCCGGCTTGGGCAAGATCACGATTCCTTTTACCGGCGTCTCCTATCTTGAGCTCGAGCGATTTATGGCTGACTGTTGTTTGACATTTTTCGCATCCCAAGCGACGCTCACCTTGCCCTTTCATGGTCGTGACGAAGAATATATCGGCGATTTTCTGGGACCCGTTCAGCAACACTTGCTTACAATCTTTACCGCTTCCCTGGGTTGCAATCCGCGAGCTTTTGGCCCCGAGCCAGGCTACAAATTCGCGCAGATCGAAGCCACCTTGCAGGTCGATCCGGAAAAAGTTGTAACTCGTTTCTATGTGCCGTCACGGGAGATGAAAAAGTCCCGGTTATTCGGCCAAGAGTCCTGGTGGACCTTTGGTTTCGAGATTGTTGTGACCCGTAACGAGTTGTATGTGTTTTCCGACGAGAAGGATGGCTACCGGCAGCTTTACGGCTTCCGAGCTGCATGGGTGCCGCTTGCGAACCTTGTGGACATCGACTTGAGCGCCGCCCAGCAGTCGATCGCGATTCGTTTACGAGGCGATTTCTCGCTAAATGTCCCCGTCCCAGTCGAACAGCTTGGGGAAGCGGCGGATTTCGTTTCGTTCGTTCGCAAACAAATTCGAAAGTTTACCGATAGCTCGTAGTCCCCGCGGAACTTGCTCCAATTTTCGGCATGCTGGCCGCCGCAAATTCGCAAGGGTGTTCTCCATTTTTTGCGCAAAACTGCAACACGCTAATAACAAACGTCGCATACCTCACCACGGAATCACCCAGCCCCACAATTCCTCAGTCGAACGAGATGCAGTGGCTACAGACTCCTTCTCTAACCTGCATCCGCGATCCAACTCGTCACATCAATGCAAACGAGTGAGCCAGTCGCTTAAAAGGGGAAAGCCGCATGAATAGCACAGAAGACATTTCATCAGCCCACTTAGTCGGAAAGACCGAACCGGAAGAATTCGATCTTGTCATTCTTGGCGGCGGCACGGGATCAACCATCGCTGCCTGGACGTTTGCCAGGCAAGGGCAGCGGGTCGCAGTTGTCGACCGCAAATACATCGGCGGTTCGTGTCCGAACATTGCGTGCCTGCCCAGCAAGAACATCATTCACAGTGCCAAGGTTGCATCGTACGTTCGGCGCAGCCAGGAATTCGGTATCGCGCGTGACGGCTTCACCGTTGATATGTCCGCGGTTCGAAACCGCAAACGCAAGATGGTGTCGGGCCTGAACGAAATGTATCTCGATATTTACCAGCACACTGGAGCGGAGCTCATTCTCGGATCCGGACGCTTCCTGGGCCCGAGAACTTTGCAGGTCACGCTGCCCGATGGAAGCAGTCGTCAACTGCGTGGGACCAATGTAATTATCAGCACCGGCACGCACGCTTCACTAGAGCCAATTCCGGGCCTTACCGAAGCGCAACCCATGACGCATATCGAGGCCCTCGAACTCGGTGAGGTTCCCGAACATCTGCTTGTGATCGGAGGCGGCTACGTCGGAATCGAACTGTCTCAGGCGATGCGTCGATTCGGCAGCAGGGTATCGGTGATTGATCGTAATGAGCGGCTGATGAATCGAGAAGATCAGGATGTGTGTGAAGCGCTTCGGACCCTGCTCGAGGATGAGGGCATCGACACCATCCTGGATGCACACGTCAAGCAAGTATTGGGAAAATCGGGTCAATCGGTGAAGATCGTCCTCGACCAAAAGGGAGTCGAGAAGACCCTGGAGGGAACTCATTTGCTGGTGGCGGCAGGCCGGACTCCAAACACCGAGGGGCTTGGCCTGGAACTGGCTGGCGTTGAACTGACCGATCGCGGATACCTTAAGGTGAACGAGCGGCTGCAGACCACGGCGCCCGGGGTTTGGGCGATCGGCGAAGTGGCAGGCAGCCCGCAGTTTACCCACATCAGTGTTGACGATTTTCGGGTTGTCCACGACAACATCACCGGTGGTAACCGCGTGACCACGGGCAGGCAAGTTCCGTTCTGCCTGTTCACGGACCCGGAGTTTGCCCGCATCGGCCTCAGTGAGGGTGAAGCTAAACAGCAGGGCATTCCGTACCGGGTGTTCAAGATTCCGATGGACGAAGTGCTGCGCGCGCGCACGCTTTCTGAGACGCGAGGATTTCTGAAGGCCCTGGTAGAGGTCGATGGTGATCGGATTCTGGGATTTACGGCTTTGGGCGTCAGCGCAGGCGAGATTATGTCTGCGGTTCAGATTGCGATGATCGCTGGCCTGCCCTATACCGCGCTGCGCGATGCCGTCCTCACGCACCCTACCCTGGTGGAGGGACTGGGCGCATTGTTCTCCTCCGAATCTTCCATCCCAAAATCACTTGAAACTAAAGCGGCCGAAGCAAGCGACGACGCCAGGAGATTGATTGGCAAGTCGGCATGAGACGGTTACGAGATGGTCGCGGCTGGCGCAGGCAGGCAACGCTGAGTTCTTCCGCTCAGTGGTCATCAGACCAGGACGCCCGCTGTCCGGTGCTCCAATTCGTGAGCCACGGCGATTGACAGTCGGCGAACGCCTTCGCGAATCTGCTCGGGCTTGGCGTTGGAGAAGTTCAGCCGCATGTGCGAGCCGGTATCGCCGTTGGGGAAGAATGGCTCACCGGGCACGAAGGCCACATCCTGCCGCAAAGCCGAGTCCAGCAGGCGCGAGGAATCCACTCCCGGGGGCATGCTGACCCACAGGAACAGCCCGCCCTGCGGATGCGTCCACGAAACCTCGGGCGGGAAGAAGTCGTGCAAGGCGGCCAGCATGGCGTCGCGGCGCTCCTTATAAGTGCTGCGGATCAGCTTCACATGCTCCTCGAGGAAGCCGTCGCGCGCCACCTCGTAGGCGACCATCTGGCCGAACATGCTGGTATGCAGATCGGCACATTGTTTCAACTGCACCAGATGAAGCACTACGTCTGGCGGCGCCACGATCCAGCCCAGCCGCAAGCCCGGCGCCAACACTTTGGAGAACGTGCTCAGATAAATCACGTTGCCCAGCTTGTACGAACTGTCGCGCAGCAAGTTGGTGCGGTCCAGCACCACTAGCGGCGTGATGTGTTCGCCTTCATAGCGCAGCTGACCGTAGGGATCGTCCTCGACAATGGGAATGCCGTACTTATCGGAGAGCAGCACCAGTTGATCTCGACGCGGGCGCGAAAGCGTTACCCCGCCCGGGTTCTGAAAGTTCGGCAGGATGTACATGAACTTCGGCCCGGACCGCAACGCTTCCTCCATATTGCAGGTTTGCAGACCGTCATGATCAATGGGCACGGTGACATATTCGGCGCCCATCAGGTCGAAAGCCTGCAGCGCTCCCAGATAGGTGGGTGATTCCACCAGGATGCGGTCACCACGATTGATGAGCAGCTTGGCAATCAGGTCCAGCGCTTGCTGCGAACCCGAGGTGACCAGAATGTTGTCGACTGTGGCTCGAACGCCGTAGCGCGCCATCTGGGTCACGATTAGCTCGCGCAGCGGAAGATAGCCTTCGGTGGGGCCGTATTGCAGCGCCGTCGTCGACTGAGTTGCCAGGACCCGTTTACAGGCCTCCTGAAAACGCGCCACCGGAAAAACCTCTGGCGCCGGCAGGCCGCCCGCGAAGGAGATAACCTCGGGACGCTGCGTCAGCTTCAACAGCTCGCGGATTACGGAACATTTGGCGGTCTTAGTACGTTGCGCGTAGCGATGGGCCCAGGGAGCTGCCATACGACACCTCCGTTATTACAGTCCAAGCTAACGCATAGGGGGCAGGTTGTCTGTGATGCGCGGCACCGTTCGAAGGGAGGGGCTGCAGCAGGGTTGCATTCGAGAAAGTGGAACTAGTTCTTCCCCGGACCGGCTTATTGCAGCAGGCGTGCTCGCTATTGAGCGGACTCTGCGGACTCAGCCGACACTGCCCCTACCCGAACAATTGCATCTGCTCGTCCTCGACCACCGGCGGATGGGCGCTTTCGCTGCGCGATCGAAATTCCCGGCTGATGCCATGCTTCTTGCGCAAACGCGCGATCAATTCCGCCAGACGCTTGCTGTAAGCCTTGCTGATAAACGCCCGCTCGCTGTAGCGCTTGCGATATTCCTCCACCAGTTGCGGAAACTCCTTCTCCAGGAATGGCAGGAACACGCTGGCCGAACATGGCTTGAGGAAGAGCGGATTGGCATAAATGTACTTCCCTCCCGCTTCTTTGGTGGCGCGTACCAGGGCATCGAGCGCGGCCGGCGAATCGGTAATTCCCGGCAGCACCGGCGCGCAGATCACCCCGGCGTTCAGACCCGCAGCGCATAATTCCCGAACCGCCTCCAGCCGCAGATCAGGGCGGGGCGCGCGCGGCTCCAGAATGCGGGCCAGTTGCGTGTTGAGCGTGGTGATGGTCAGGTTCAGGAATAGAGAATTGTGCTCGGCCACGCGGCGCAGTAGTTCGATGTCTCTGCGGATCAGGTCCGACTTGGTGACAATTCCAATCTTCAGGCCATGATGCTCGGCCATTTCCTCCAGGATGCCGCGGGTGATCTCGAAGCGCTTTTCCGCCGGCTGGTAGGGATCGGTCGCGGTGCCAATGGCGATCTCCTCGCCGCGTTTCACCTTGCGCAGATCCTGCCGTAGCAGCCAGGCGGTTTGCTGCTTCACGTAGATTTTGCGCTCGAAGTCCGCCCCGTCGCGCATCTCCATAAACTCGTGGGTGTAGCGCGCGTAGCAGTACTTACAGGCAAATTCGCAACCGCGATAGGGGTTAATCGTCCAGGTAAAAGGCACGCGGGCTGAGGTGCAACGGTTAAGTAGCGAACGCGCCGGCAGGGTGAAGTACTCCACCAGGTGCCCTTGGCGAATCGATTCACCCTGGGCTGCGAGTTTGGCGATGCCCACCAACGATGGGGAGTCTTCGTCAGCGATCTGAAGCAGCGAGGGATGCATGAGTTTCGCTTTTTATTCGCCACCAACAAGGCTAGCTCTCCTAAGGTTGGAAGTCAAGTCCGACCTTTGCGTGGCCGGTCGGCCGAAAGGCTACGCCAACCCGCGACGGTCTCTCGCCATCCAATCATCGTTTGCCGAAAGAACGAACCCAGGAGGCGAGTGGATGTCGGACAAAAAGCACATAGTGGATGCGCTGCAGAAGCTGAGTGAAGTCTGCCGTGACGGTCAAAACGGATATCGTGATGGCGCTGAGCACGCCAAGGATCCGCAACTGAAGAACTTTCTGAACGAAGTAAGTCTGGAGCGGGCCAAGTTTGCCGGCGATCTGGAAAATGAGGCCGTACGCTGGGGGAAAGCCGACGTGGACCGCTCAGGTAGCGCGTTGGGCGCGATCCATCGCGGCTGGACCGATCTCAAGGCTAATCTGGGCGGAGGCGACGACGCTATCCTGTCGTCCATGGAAACCGGCGACAGCTATGCCAAGGACCAGTACGACAAGTACATCCGCGATAACCAGCTGCCGGACGATGTTCTGGGGATCATTCGCAACCAGGCGCAGGCGATTGTGGGAATGCTGGAACGAATCCGGGTGATGCGGCAGCGCCAAAGGGCCGCCTAGAAGTACCACAGCATAGGATAGATGGCTTACAGTTTGTTGATTCCGTCCAGCGCTGCCACTTTGTAGGCCTCCGCCAACGTGGGATAGTTGAACACGGTGTCGCGGAAGTATTCGATGGTGCCGCCCATGGTCAGCACGGCTTGCCCAATGTGTACGATCTCGGCGGCACGTTCCCCGATAATGTGAACTCCCAGCAGCTTCAGGCTGCTGGGATCGAACAGGAGCTTTAGGAATCCCTGGTCGTCACCCAGCATCTGGCCCTTGGCCAGTTCCGCATAGCGCGAGATGCCACTTTCGTAGGGAATCTTGTCACGGGTGAGCTGCTCCTCAGTTGCGCCCACCATGGAAATCTCAGGAATGGTGTAAACGCCGTAGGGAATGAGGTTGGGAGGAATGCTGCCGGCTACGCCGAAGATGTGGCAGCTGGCCAGTCTTCCCTGCTCCATCGAGGTGCTGGCCAAGGCCGGAAATCCGATCACATCACCGGCGGCGTAGATGTGCGGAATCGAGGTCTTGAAATTCTCGTCGACGATCAGCTTGCCGCGACCGTCGGGCACCAGCCCGATCGATTCCAGATTCAGCTGATCGCTGTTGGCCTGGCGGCCGACGGCATAGAGCAAGGCAGCGCCATGCACCGTTTTGCCGCTCTCCAATTTGGCGAAGACGCGATCGCGTTCGTCATCGATGCCCACCTGTACAACTTTTTCGCCTAAGCGGAAAACCGTTCCCAGTTGCCGGAGCTGGAAACAGAGGCTCTCGACCACTTCGTGATCGACAAAATCCAGCAGTATGGACCGCTGATCGAGCAGCGTAACCTTCACGCCCAGGGCGGCGAACATGGAGGCATATTCCAGTCCGATGATTCCCGCTCCCACCACAATCAACTCGCGCGGTAATTCCTCCAACTCATGCACCTGGTCGGAATCGAAGATGCGTTTGCCGTCGATGGGAATGTCGGAGCTGTGCGCCGGACGTGTGCCGCAGGCGATGACGAAATTATTGCCGCGCAACAAGGTGTAGCCTTCGTCGCTGGCCACTTCCATGCTGTGCTGGTCGAGGAAGCGCGCGTTGCCCTCGTAAACCGTAACTCGATTGCGCCGCAGTTGCGCCTTGATCACCTCAATCTCGCGTGCCATCACCGAGTCAGCGCGAAAGACCAGATCTTGCATGGAGATGTTTTCTTTCAACGCGTACCCGCGCCCGTAAAACGTGCGCTGCCGTAATCCGCTCAGGTAGAGAATGGCTTCGCGAAACGTCTTGCTGGGGATGGTCCCGGTATGAACGCAGACTCCGCCGATGGTGCGCTTGCGCTCGACTACTGCAACTTTCTTGCGCAGCTTGGCTGCGCAAATGGCCGCCTTCTGCCCGGCGGGGCCGCTGCCCACGACAATCAGGTCATAGACGTTGTTGTTGCTGACTTCGCTGGTAGGCAAGACAGTGATCTCCTGACAAGACTGCAACCGGTAGAACGACGGTTCGGACGAGAATGAAGCTATCACCAATCCGAGATCAACGGAAGCAGGTGGGCTGTGCTCACCCAACTTTTTGTTACCCAAATTCGAGCAATATTCATGGGAGATTTACATTCGATCCCGTCGAAGATAACGCGTTTAGAACTGCGGCGGCGTGAGCGGTAACGATGTGGAATCGATGCCTTCGCACAGCGCGTTGCTTACGGTCACGTTGCCGTGGGCGTCGAGCTTCGCCGTCCAGATGGTGTCGTAGTCGGAGTCAGGCCAATTCGGCGCCGGCCGGTTGCTGCCATGATAGCTGGCCAGCAGTGCGTTGATGGTCGGCGGAATGTGATCGTGCTCCCAGGCCACCAATAACGTCTGATTGGAGAATCTGCCGCCAGTAAAGAAGAAGTCGCTGGCCACCGTGGACAGCTGCGGCGGGTTCTGATCGATCATGTCAAAGCTGGCAGCCAAGTTGTAGGGCAAGCCGGTGGCGATCGCGTATGGTTCGACAGTCAAGGAAGGCCTAACGTACGACCAGGAGGACTGACCGGAGGGGCCTTCGCTGCCGGGAAGGATCTGGGCTGGGTCGATCGAATAGACCACTTGAGGGCTGATTTTCCCGTGGAGGGCATTGGGAAGATCGAGCGCGCGCCACTGCCCGGTCCCGACATAGTTGCCGTCTTCATACCAACTCTTGGGATGCGCCTCAGCGTGGCGAATCCAGTAAACGGTTTCGTTGGTGTTGATGCCCGCCGGATTCACCGCGCCTCCCTCGCCACCGGTCACCACGATGCTGAAGTGCGGCTGGCCGTTGCAGGGCGCGGTGACGATGGGGGGCGCGGGCAGCACAGGATAGGTGGAAAGCGGATTCAGATTGCTATTGTAGGTGACCAGCGCGGCGCTCTGCGACGCTGTAATCGAGATCGCATAAACGTAGTTGGGACCGGCATAGGTTGCCGGAACAGCCAAGTTGTAGCCTTCTTGCTGGTTGATCCTGATCAGCAGGCTGCCGATGGTCTCCCACGGCGCCGAGAAGACATAGAAGCCAGGCTGGCCTGCTTTGATGATACCGCTTACCAGGCTCTCGTTGTTGCTTGCCTGATCTTTGAAATCGAGGCCCTGGCAATCTGTGCAGGGGAACAACGGGGTTGGGGTCGCTACTCCGCCGGGTACCGATCCCGGCCCATACGATGCATTGAGCGCATAGCTGTTGGTGGTGTACGGAGGCTTCCCCACCTCGGACAAGGTCATCTGATTCAGCATGGCGAACTGCTGCATGGTCTCAAAAGCCGCCATGTCGGGAAGTCGGCTGGCAGTCTGCAAATGGGTCATCGGTTCCAGAGTGTAGACGCCGGTTACATTTTTCGTCCCCAGTACTTTTTGATTTAGGAAAGTTGCCATCTGCAGCGAGCGGTTTAAACCTCGGTTGGTAAGGTTTGCCGTCTTGGGATTAACGTCGCCGGTGGCTTGATACGACAAATCTTCGCTGACTACGAAGATCAAGTTAACGTTAGAGGCGCTGAGCGGAGCGGGAGTCGGCGGCACTGGGGGGTCGGGCCGGGCAGAGCCGCCGCATCCGGCCAGCAGGGTCAAGCTAAGCGCTAAAGATGATAGCCGCAGGATCGCGAGTTGGTTCGTCATAGGGGTGAGTTCTCTCTCACCTCATTTCATGCCGGCCATGATCGCTAGGCAGTGATATGCAGCAAAAATGCGCGCTGAATTCAGCGCGCAAGTCCAGAAAAAGGAGATTCCCAATCCTGAATGCATGGCGGCGCGCTCAGAATTGCGGAGGCATGGCTGGCAACGACGTGGCATCGATGCCTTCACACAGAGAGTTGTTCACGGTCAGGTTTCCATGGGCGTCGAGCTTTATGGTCCAGATGGTGTCGTAGTCGGTGGGCGGGCAGGTGGGCGCGGTTGGGCCCGACCCGTGATAGGAAGCCAGCAGCGTGTTAATCGTCGGCTGTATGTACTGGTAGGCCCAAGCCACGGCTATGAATTTTACTGCCCGGCCGCGGCCCGGTCGGCCAGCAACAGCGCTTGTGTCTGGCTGATGCGGCCGGCGGGGACGGATGGATCGGCAGCCCGAAGCTTTGCCACAGCACTCACCTTCTCTGCTCCGGTTACCAGCCACAGAATCCGGCGCGAGCGATTGATCACCGGATAGGTCAGCGTCATCCGGCGGCGGCCCATGTAGACGCCGGTGAGTCCCACATCGGCGTCGGTAACCTTGAGCACGGGATCGTTGGGAACCAGCGACGCCGTGTGGCCGTCCGGACCCAGGCCAAGATGCGCCAGGTCGAGCACCGGCGGCTTGCCGGCCACCTGCTCCAGGATTTGGGCATATTGCTTGGCCGCCGCTTCCGGGTCCGGCATCTCTACCGGCATGGCATAAATCTGCTCCTGTGGGAGCGGAGCATGTTCCAGCAGGCTGGCCCGCAGATGGGTGAGGTTGCGATCGGGATCTCCGGCCGGTGCGATGCGCTCGTCGATCTGAAAAACGTGAACGTTGGCCCAGGGTACTTCTTCATTGGCCAGTTCGCGCAGCATCACCCAAGGGCCATGACCGCCGCTGACCGCCATGATGAAACGCCCGCGCGCAGCTACCGCGGCGCGAGCATCGGCGGCAATGGTGGCGGCGGCACGTTTGGCTACAGCGTCGGCATCGGCAAGAATTTCAATCTGCATCGTTTCTCCCATTTGTTGGAACTGAACAGCAGATCCCTCGGCGGCTGAAGCCGCCGAGGGATGACAAAATGATGCGGTTGTACGGCGCGCCTGAAGGCGCGCCCCTTCAAAGACTAAGTTTCCGAAGGCTGAGCGACCATGTAGGCTGCCCAAACGTAGCGGCCTTACTTCTCCGCCGGCTTCTCCAAGTGGCCGCCGAATTCATAGCGCATGGCAGACAAAAGCTTGTCGGCAAAATCGGCCTGATTGCGCGAGCTGAACCGTTCGTAGAGTGCGGTGGTGAGCACCGGAGTCGGCACGGCTTCGTCGATGCCGGCTTTGATGGTCCAGCGGCCTTCGCCGGAATCCGAGACCCGGCCGGCAAATTTCGCCAGCTGCGGATCGCCGGCCAAGGCGGAAGCCGTCAAATCCAGCAGCCAGGAGGCGATCACACTGCCGCGCCGCCAAACCTCGGCCACGTCGGGCAGATTGAAGTCGTACTGATAGTGTTCCGGATCGCGGAGCGGCGTGGTTTCGGCATCGATCTCGCCTTTCTGCTTGCCGATGTTGGCGGACTTGATGACGTTCAGCCCCTCGGCATAAGCAGCCATGATGCCGTACTCGATGCCGTTGTGCACCATCTTGACGAAGTGTCCCCCGCCGTTGGGCCCGCAATGCAGATAACCATCTTCGGCGGTACCGCCCATCTTCTCGCGGCCAGGGGTGCGATCGATGTTGCCCTTGCCCGGCGCCAAGGTCTTGAAGATAGGATCGAGATGCTGCACCGCCGCCTGCGGACCGCCGATCATCATGCAGTATCCGCGCTCCAGACCCCAGACGCCGCCGCTGGTGCCGACGTCCACGTAGTGAATCTGCTTCGGCGCCAGATCCTTGGCGCGGCGAATGTCGTCAATGTAATAAGAATTGCCGCCATCGATCAGGATGTCACCCGGCTCCAAATAGGGGACGATTCCGGCGATGGTTTCATCCACAGCCGCTGCGGGAACCATCAGCCAAATGGCGCGAGGCTTACTGAGCTTTTTGACGAAGTCCTGCAGAGAGGAGGCGCCTACAGCTTTTTCTTTGACCAGTTCCTCGACCGCCTTGGGGAACATATCGAAGACCACGCATTCGTGGCCCGCCTTCATCAGGCGCCGCACCATGTTGGCGCCCATCCGTCCTAATCCCACCATTCCTAGTTGCATTCGATCACTCCTCGTTCATATGAATTGTCGACCCGGGGCTAAACAGTTTACTGAAAAACTCTAAAAGCAGATCCCTCACCGGCTGAAGCCGGGTTCGGGATGACAAACAAAGGGGTTGTTACGGCGTAGCTAAAGCTACGCCCCTTCAAAACAACGCCAGACCGAATTTTTCAGCAAACTGTTCAGCCCCCTTTTAGAGGCGGTCTGCAGCATGGCCGAGGCCGCTCCGTGATACGAAGCTGCTTGCCGTCTAGACTGCCTTCGTGAGCACCGCGCTCTTGGACTCAATGACGCGCATCAGGTCCTCCCAGGACTTGACGAACGACTTGGCGCCTTCCACCTGCAGCTGCGTGGCCAGGGCATCGACATCCACTCCAGCCTTGCCGAATTGCGCCAGCACCTGCTCGCAGTCACCGCCGTCGGTGGGCATCACGCCGACCAACTCGCCGTGATCGGCAAATGCCTTTAGCGTTCCCTCGGGCATGGTGTTAACGGTGTTGGGAGCAGCCAGCGCTTTGATGTAAAGGATGTCGGATGCCTTCGGGTCTTTCGTCCCGGTACTGGCTAATAGTAAGCGCTGCGGATTATAACCGGCGCTGGCGATGGCCTTCCACCGCGGCGTGGCCAGCAGATCGTAATAGGCCTTGTAGGTGCGCTGGGCAATCGCGATGCCCAGCTTGTCGCGCAACTCGTCGGGAACCTTATTGGCGACGGCAACATCCCAACGGCTGATGAACACCGACGCTACCGAGCCGACGTTGGTTGGCAACCCGGCGGCAATGCGGCGCTCGACACCGCGCGCGTAAGCGTCAGCTGCCGCAAGATACTGTTCGCGCGAGAACAGCAGGGTGACATTGATGGAGACTCCGGCGAAGATGGCTTCTTCAATCGCCGGCAAGCCTTCTTTGGTACCCGGAATCTTGATAAACAGATTCGGACGCGCGGCCCGGGCGTGCAGATCTTTGGCCGCTGCCAAGGTGCTGCTGGTGTCGTACGCCAGCGTCGGTGAAACTTCCAGCGAAACCCAGCCATCGACACCCTGCGTCTGGTCATAGATCGCGCGGAAAAGATCGGCAGCACGCGTCAGGTCCTCCAGCGCCAGATCAAAAAACAGGGCGTCACTGGATTTCTCCTGGCTGGCTTTCTCCTGAATGGACGCATCGTAGGAAGCGCTCTTGCCGATGGCTTGGTCGAAGATGGTGGGATTCGACGTGAGCCCGGTCACCGACAGCTCGTCGATGTAGCCCTTCAGCGTCCCCGTGTCCAGGAGGTCGCGCGTGATGTTGTCCAGCCAGAGGCTCTGGCCCAGGTCATGCAAAGCTTGCGTCGCTTTCATTTACGTCACCTCAAAAAATCGATAGGTTTTGAAACTAACAGCAGGCCCCCAGTCGTTCAACTGGCAAAAGTTCCAGTGGGAACCCACAATGGCCGCAGATCAGATTGCAGTTCCGGAAGCGATAAAGAGCACTCGCGACACTATACAACGCCCGGGCCGAAGTGTAATTCATCCCACAGTAACAAATGCGGCTGGCACTCCATTGGATGCCTCGCAAATGCGCCCGGACTCCCTCGACAACCCCGAAGTCATGCAATACATTCGACATCAGGCAGCACCGCTTCCCGATCCCCCTTGCACAGGAGCACGGATGACAATGACCCCTACTTTAGCTGATCTCAATCGCAGGTTTGGCATCCCGGACATCGCCCAGGTGGTCGAGGGGAAAGGCGGTTTGCCGATGGTGCAAGTCGGCGCTCCCTCGGCCGCGGGAGAAATGTACCTTCACGGCGGCCACGTCACATCGTGGCAACCAGCCGGCAAGCAGGACGTTCTTTTCGTCTCGGCAAATTCGCTTTGGGCTGATGGCCATGCGATTCGTGGAGGCGTTCCCATCTGCTTCCCGTGGTTTGGCGATAAAGCGGATGATCCGCATGCTCCGGCCCATGGATTTGTGCGCACGAAGTCGTGGCAGTTGGAGTCGATCGAACAGACTGGCGACGCGGTTACAGTCAGCATGTCTACCGCCAGCGATGCGGACACGAAGAAGTGGTGGCCTGCAGATTTCCGTCTGCTTCATCGGGCAACGTTCGGCGCTGAACTGGTGCTGGAGCTGGTGATGACCAACCCGGGATCGACTGCTGCGCGTTTCGAGGAGGCGATGCATGCCTACCACAGAGTAGGAGATGTGGCCCGGGCCACAGTGTCAGGGTTGGACCGCACTGCCTATCTGGATAAGACTGACTCGTTTCGCAAAAAGGTCCAGCAAGGTGACGTGGTGATCGATTCGGAAACCGACCGCGTCTATCTGGACACCCGGCATCCGCTGACGTTGAGCGATCCGGTCTTACATCGTCAGATACAGGTTACGAAGCAGAATTCGCAGACCACGGTGGTGTGGAATCCCTGGGTGCAGGGAGCCCGCAAGTTGGCAGACCTCGCGGGAGACCAGTGGAAGCAGATGCTGTGTATAGAGACTAGCAATGTCGGAGATTTTGCCGTGGAACTGGCCCCGGGAAAGCAACACCGCATGACGGCGACGCTCAGGGTCGCCGGGCTGTGAATATTCTGCCACCGCAAGCGCACCGCAGGTCCCTCGGCTCGCTACGCTCGCTCGGGATGACAATTTTGATGGAATAGCTCGCTCGAGATGACAAAGTTGAGGGAGTACGCTCGCCCGGAGATGACATCGTTGAGGGATTGGGCTCTCGCGGGATCACAATTCTTGGACTGTTGCGTTTGCCGCCAATACCCCACAGGCAGCGTGGCTCAGGCCGGACGCTGGACTCCGACATCAACTCTGCGTGGAGTCACGGTTGTTTGCGACAGCATGCGCCTTTTCAGGCTCTCATAGATGGGCTCGCTTTGCAGCAGCATCGCTACCACCATCGCCGTCAGGGAAGCGCCCAGCAAGCCCAGCGTCAGATCGGCGCGGCCGGTCATTTCCACCGTTAACACGATGCCGGTTAGAGGAGCACGTACGCTGGCGGAAAACAGTGCGCCCATCCCCACGATCGCGCAGGCCACCGCAGAGACATTCTGGTGCGGCAGGAAGTGATTCACCAATCCCGCAAAGAGCGCTCCTGAAGAGGCTCCCAATAATAGCAACGGGGCAAATATCCCTCCCGGAGCCCCAGCCGCATAGGACCAGGGGCCGAGCGCGAAACGTACCAGAAATATCGTGATCAGGCTCGCCAAGGTGAATTGATTCGACAGAACCACCTGGGTCAGCGTGTCACCGCCTCCCACCATAGCCGGGACAAACCAGGCCATCAATCCCACTACCGCCCCGATGATCGCGGCGCGCTGCAGCGACGAGATATTGGAGATCTTGTCGGAGATACGAAGCAATCCCATGATAGCGGCGTTGTAGATCGCCCCGGTTAAGCCCAACAGCGCACCTAGTGCGAGAAAAGGCCATTTGTTCCAGGTTTCCGTGGGACTGACTTGGGGCACGCGAAAGTCAAGGGCATTGCCCAGCATGACCCGCATCAGCCACACCGCCACCGTAGCCGCAGCCAGGGTAGAGATGAGCAACCAGGGAGTAAAGCTGCTGGTCAGTTCCTCGAAGACGAAGATGGAGCCGCCGATGGGAGCGTTAAAAGCCACGGCGAGCCCGGCCCCGGCGCTGGCGGCGTCGACCACACGGCGATCTTCGTCGTCTTTCAGCAGGAAGCGAGAGACCCAGGAGCCGAAAGAGGCGCCCATCTGGACGGTGGGCCCTTCGCGGCCCAGGGCCAGGCCGGATCCCATGGCAATGCATTCCGCCGAAAAACTTTACCGGAACGATGCTGGCGGAAGCCGGTTTGGCTTCGCCGCTGAACACCGCCTCGACGCGTTGCACGCCGCTGCCTTCAGCCGTCAAAGCAAACTTCAACACCAGAAGTCGGGCCAGCCAGGCTCCGCCGGCGCCGAGCGCGATGGGCAGCAGCCAACCAACATGCGGCCAGCGATGAGCCCAGGCGATCAAGCTGCCGCGCAGATTGTCGGAGGTGATGAGCAGGTAGCGGAAGGCGCCACCGACCACGCCGATCAGGATTCCGCCAAGAACGCTGGCGCTCACAATGCGGATCACGCGCGAATTCAAGAGCGTCATGGGAGTCAGGCCCGAGGACAGGGACCAGCCCATTCTACGCGTGCGTGAGGATAGATTTCCGGTTAGTGCTGGTCCCAGCCTCCGCCCAGTGCCTGGTAGAGCTGAACGTAGTTCTGCAATTCGAAATACCAGGCCTGGGAGACGTTTAGCTCGGCGGCAAAGTAATCCTGCTCGGTCACCAGGACTTCCAGAAAGCTGGTAACACCGCCCTGGAAGCGGACATTGGCCAGGCGCGCCGTCTCTTTATAGGTGGCGGCTTGCTCTTCCAACTTCATGCGGTACTTGCGTGAATCGCTGTATCCGACCAGGCTGTTGGAAACATCGCCAAATGCCTGCAGCACAGTTTGCTTGTAGACCAGTTCGGCCTGATCGCGTTGGGCCCAGGCCAGGCGATAGCCGCTGCGAATACGGCCGCCTTCGAAGATTGGCTGAGCAATCTGGCCGCCCACCGCCCAGAACGTCGCCGGGCCCTCCAGGAAACTGGCGATGGAAACGCTTTGTGCGCCAAACTGGCCAGTCAGGGAAATCTGCGGAAAGAAGGCTGCCTTGGCAACGCCGACATTGGCGTTGGCCGCAACCAGACTTTCCTCGTCGCGGCGCACGTCGGGCCGGCGCTGCAGCAGCGCCGAGGGCAATCCGGCTGGCACCTCCGGCAGGTGCGGCTGCTCGATCAGAGGCAGGCCGCGAGCGATCGGTTCCGGATTTTTGCCCAGCAGGATGCTGATGTTGTTCTCGGTCTGCTCGATCGATTGCTGCAGAGTGATCACCTCAGCCTGGGCCTGTTGCACCAGCACCTGCGCCTGATAGACATCAGTAATCGCCGCGTCGCCACCTTTGTACTTGATCGTATTCAGCTTAAGAATTCCGGTGTAGGCGTCGACCGAGTCCTGCGAGTACCTCAGCTGAGCATCGTATTGGCGAAGCAGGAAGTAATCGCTGGCCACCAGCGAGATCAAGGTCGTCTGCACCACATCCCGCGCATAGACCGTGGAGAGCAGAACCGCGCGGGCAGCTTCGGTAGCGCGGCGATATTGCCCCCAGAAGTCGACGATGTAGTTCAACTGCAACCCGGCGGTATCGAAGGTCGGCGAGCCGGTGTAGAGCGGGGTTGCCTGCTGGTTGGTGACCCCGAACGTGCCGCCGACCTGGGGAAACTGGTTGGCGCGGGTGATGCCCAGATTGGCGCTGGCTTGCAGAATGTGAGTAGCCGCAATGCGCATGTCGTAGTTGTTGGCCAGCGACTCCTTGATCAGGGCCTGCAACGTCTCATCCTGAAAGACGGTCCACCACTTCATTTCGGCAAACTGGTCCGCATCCGGGGTCTGCTGGGTGGAGGCATCGGGAGCCAGTCCGCGATATTGATCGGGAACGGTCAGCGGCGGACGCTGGTAATTGGGACCAAGCTTGCAAGCGCCGAGCGAGAGTAGCAACACGACGACAGTGAAGGTTCTCACCTTAGTCATGTCCAACTCCTTTAGGGTCGACCGCCGGCCCATCTGTCTTGGGCGGCCCCTCTTTTTTCTTGCCTCCCGACAAGAACAAGCCGAAGCGCTCGACCACGTCGAACGAAACCGGGATGAAGAAGATGGCCAGAATGGTGGAAGCCAGCATTCCGCCGATCACCACCGATCCCAGCACTTGCCGCGAGATACCGCCGGCGCCGGTGGCCACCCACAACGGCACGCAGCCCAGGATGAAGGCGAAGGCGGTCATCAGGATGGGTCGTAACCGCAGCTTTGCTCCGGTCAGCGATGCGTCGATCAGAGTTGCGCCTTTGTCATACTCCATCTTGGCGAACTCGACGATCAGAATGGCGTTCTTGGCCGACAGGCCGATCAGCATGACCAGACCAATCTGCGCGTACACATCGTTGTCGAGCTTGCGGAAGTAGAGCGCGACAAACGCTCCAAAGACTGCGATGGGAACGCCCAGCAGCACCGAGAAGGGCAGTGTCCAGCTCTCGTATTGCGCCGCCATGATCAGGAACACCACCAAAAACGACAAGCTGAAAATGGTGGTGGGACTGACGCCTTGGGCAGCTTTTTGCTGCTGGTACGACATGCCGCTCCAGTCATAGCCCATCTGGGTCGGCATGGTCTTCTTGAAGACGTCCTCCAGGGCTGCCATGGCCTGGCCGGAACTGTAGCCCGGAGCAGCCGAGCCGTTGATTTGCACGCACTGGTACAAGTTCTGGCGCATGACAAACTCGGTGCCGCTGCGCGAATACGTGCTGGTTAAGGTGCTGAGCGGCACCATATCTCCCGCCGCATTCCTCACGTAGAACTTGCCCAGATTGTCCACATTGGTTCGAAACTTGCCTTCGGCCTGTACCCAAACTTGCCACTGCAACCCAAACTGGTTGTAGTAGTTCACCAAGGCTCCGCCCATGAAGGCTTGCAGCGTTTGATACACATTGCTCAGATTGATCTGCTGCGTGAGTATCTTTGCTTTGTCGACGTTCACCCCAACCTGCGGCACGCCGAACAGAGCGGTGGTCATGACGCCGGTCAGCTCTGGACGCTTGCGGGCCTCGGCCATGAATGCCTGGGTGTTTTTGGCCAGGAAGTCGGTACCGCTGCCGGATCGGTCTTCCAGAATGAAGGTGAACCCGCCTGACGTTCCGACGCCGAGAATGGCGGGGGGCGGAAAGGCAAAGGCGAGTCCGGAACTGACTTGAGAGAGCGCCCGCGCCAGGTGAAGTTTGATTCCGTCGTAACTGGTTTCCGGAGTCTTGCGCTCGTGCCAGGGCTTGAATGAGACGAAGAAGAACGAGCTGTAGGTAGTCTGCACACCGCTGAGCAGGCTATATCCCAGCACCGAGCTCACGTTCTCGACGCCGGGCGTGTCCATGATGATTTTCTCGACCTGCCGGGCCGCCTCCGAAGACCGCTGCAGCGAGGACGCATCCGGCAGCTGCAGAGCCGCGAAAACGTATCCCTGATCTTCATCGGGCAGGAAGCTGCCGGGAACTTTGGAGCCGAAGAAGCCGGCGCCCACGCACAGAATGCCCAGCAGGATAAAGGCGAATCCAGCTTTGTGAATCAAGTGACGACAAGCACCGACGTATCCATCGGTGGCTCGGCCAAACACCCGGTTGAACCAGCGGAAGAACGCCCCCAGCGGCCCGCGAGCTTCTTTTTTCGGACGCAACAACATGGCGGATAAGGCCGGACTCAACGACAACGCGTTGAAAGCCGAGAACAGCACCGAAACCGCAATGGTGACCGCAAACTGCTGATAGAGCTGGCCGGTAATGCCGGGAACGAACGCCGTCGGGATAAAGACGGCCGCAAGAATCAGGGCGATGGCAACCACCGGGCCGGATACCTCTTCCATCGCCTTCTGCGCGGCATCGTGCGGAGTCATCCCTTCCTCGATGTGGTGCTCGACCGCCTCCACCACGACAATCGCATCGTCCACCACCAATCCGATGGCCAGCACCAGGCCGAAGAGCGAAAGCGTGTTGATGGAAAACCCGAGAATCGGAAATACGATGAATGCGCCGATCAGCGAGACCGGAACCGCCAGCAGCGGGATCAACGTGGCTCGCCAGCCCTGCAGGAAGATGTAGACCACCAGAATGACCAGGCCTAACGCTTCGAACAAGGTCTTCCTGATCTCGTCAATTCCGGCGGTGATGGCCAGCGTGGTATCGAGGGGAACGGAATACGACAGGTCCTGTGGGAACCGGCCCTTGGCTTCCTCCATGAACTTGCGAACTTCGCCGGCAGTTTGCAGGGCGTTGGCGCCGGGAGTGAGGTAGATACCCAGCAGGGCCGCAGGCTTTCCATTGAAACGGCCTTCCAGGTTGTAGTTCTGCGCTCCCAACTCCACCCGCGCCACGTCCTTCAGGCGCAGCACGCCGCCCTCCGGTGTGGCACGAATAATGATCTGGCCGAACTCTTCAGGCGTGGTCAGGCGGCCCGGTGCGCGCACGTTATAGGTGAACGTCTGTCCGGGAGGGACTGGGGCTCCACCGATCTGGCCCGCCGGATTTACCGTGTTCTGCGCCTGAACGGCACTGATGATTTCAGGAACCGTAACGCTGAGATTGGCCAGCGTGTCCGGGTTTACCCAGATGCGCATGGAGTACTGGCCGGCTCCGAATACCGATACGGAAGCGATGCCCGGCAAGCGAGTCAACGCATAGTTCAGATTGATGAAGGCGTAATTAGCCAGAAAAATATTGTCGTAAGTCCCGTTCGGCGACGAAAGCGCGATTAGCATCAGCGGCGATGAGGTCGACTGCTGTACCGTCACGCCAGAGTTAATGACTGCGCTAGGCAGTTGCGAGTTGGCCTGTCCCTGCCGCATCTGGGCCAGGATCTGATCGGTATTGGCATTGGTTCCCAGGGCAAAGTCAACCGTCAGCGTCATCAGGCCGTTGCTGGCGCTGGTGGAGTACATGTAATTCATGCCGGAGACGCCCGACATTTGCTGCTCGATCGGAGTGGCCACCGACTCCGCAACGGTTTGCGCGTCCGCGCCGGGATAGGTTGCCAGCACCTGAATCTGGGGATCGGCGATGTTGGGGAATTGCGCCGTCGGCAGACTAAGCATGGACACCACCCCGACCAGAACCATCAGGATGGAAATACACATGGCCACGATGGGCCGGTTGATGAAGAATTTGGGCATGGTTAGTTGCCCCCTGCCGCCGGGGTGGTGGGAGGAACGTAAGGTTTCGCGACCACGGGAATGCCGGTCTTGGCCAGCTCCGGCGCCTGGGCCGCAGCCATCTGCAACTTCAGCAGCCCATCCACTACCACTCGCTCCCCGGGCTGTAAGCCTTCGCTAATGATCCAGTTGGTACCAACCCGCTCGCCCGGTTTCACCGGGCGGAATACGGCTTTATTGTCCGGAGTGACGACGGCCAGCAAGTACATCGATTGCACCTGGGTAACCGCGGCTTGGGGAACCAGCAGCGCCCCTTTGTCGACCCCGGTCTGGATGCGAATCCGGCCAAAACCACCGGGACGCAGCAAAGCATCGGGATTGGAGAACTGTGCCGCTACCTGTATAGTGCCCGTCTGAGTGCCAACCTGGCGGTTCACATAAACGAACTGGCCTTTCGCCGGGTAGGTAACATCGTTGGCCTGGATATATTCAATGGGCTTGGAGTTTAACGTCGAGACGTTAGCCTTGCCGGTGATGATCTGGGTGATGTTGGGGGCGATTTCCAGGAAGTTCCGTTCGCTGATATTGAAGTATGCCCAGATGGGATTCACCTGCGACACGGTGGTCATCTTGGTTGCCGTGCCCACCAGGTCACCGATCTGCGAGTTCGACACGCCCGCGATGCCATCGATGGGGGAATAGACCTTGGTCCATCCCAGATTCAGCTCGGCATTCTGCAGCGCCGCATTCTTGGCCTTCAGCTGCGCTTCCCACGAGGCCTGCTCGGCGACATCGTTGTCCAGCTGCTTTTGCGGGATGGCACTCTGCGCCGCCAGCGGCGTGTCGCGAGCCACGTCCGCCTGCACGCGGGTCAGGTTGGCTTCGGCTACGGCCACATCCGCCTTGGCTTGATCGACGGCGGCCTGATATTGCCGAGGATCCAGATCAAACAGCAGTTGTCCCTTCTTGACGAAGTAGCCGTTCTGATAATCCTGCCGCAGCAGGTAGCCTTGCACCTTAGGAGTGATCTCGGCATTGACCGGCCCCTGCAGTTGCGCCACCCATTCCTCGTAGATAGGAACGTCCTGCTGCAAGGGCGCTACCACCCCGACCTCGGGAGGTCCCGGCTTGGCCGCTTCTTCTTTCTTTTCGCAAGCCGTCAGCAATAGCGCCAGCACCACCAAACCCAGCCAAAGGGTATACCGCAAGATTCGGGATCGCGATGTGACTGCAGGGTTGCATAGTGTTGCGTGCGCCGCTGCGTTTCCGCGACGGTAGCGCTCGGGTCCGGTTGGCATTGACACACTCCTGCTCAAGCTTCAGCGAATTACAGACGCAACCAGTCTCTGGTGCAAGGGTTACGTGTCTTTCTAGCCGAATCCACCGGGGATTGCTACTAGTATTTTTCTCAGTTGTTTGCAGTGCCCGCTCGCCTGTAAAGTGCTAAGACGCGTGTATCTCTCCTGAGCTGAAATACAAGTCCGCGAAAGTGAGCCGAACCCGTGAAGCATGTGGTCATCGTTGGCGGAGGTTTTGCCGGATTAAACTGCGCCCGCAAACTGGCAGCGCATCCGGAGATCCGCATCACTCTGATCGACAAGAATAACTATCAGCAATTCCAGCCCTTGCTCTATCAGGTGGCGGCGGGATTTCTGGCGCCCAGCAACGTTGCCTACAGCTTGCGCAATATCCTGGTCAAGCATCCCAACGTCGAGGCGAAGATGGGGAAGATTGTCTCCGCCGATCTCACCACTCGCACCGTGGTCACCGAGCAGGGACAAACCTATCACGGCGATTTCCTGGTGCTGGCGGCGGGCTCGCAAGCCAACTTCTTCGGCACACCCGGCGCAGATCAATACAGCTACCCCCTGTACTCGCTGCATGACGCCGAGTTGCTGCGTTCGCGCATCCTGGCTGTGCTGGAAGCTGCCGACCGCGATCCATCGTTGGTCGCCAAAGGAGCCCTGAACTTCGTGCTGGTGGGCGCCGGAGCCACGGGTACGGAAATGGCGGGCACTTTAGGCGACATGCTCCACCGCTCGCTGAAAGAGGAATATCCCAACCTTCCTCTGAATCAGGCGGGCATCCATGTGGTCGACATGGGACACTCGGTGCTGAGCGCCTTTTCGCCCAAGGCCCAGGCTTACGCCGCCAAAATGCTGCAAGAGCGGGGCGTGAACATCCACCTCGGGATGGCGGTAAAAGAGGTTGGCGAAGGTTTCGTGGTGCTGTCCGATGGAAGACGAATCCCTACGCACACAGTGATTTGGGCGGGAGGTCTGCGGGCCTCGACGTTAGCGCTGAACGGCGGCATTCGACCGGGACATGGGGGACGCATCGATGTGCAGCCCGATCTGACTGTGCCGGGGTTTCCTCAGGTATACGCTTTGGGAGACTACGCCAACATCTCCGGCAAACAGGGCGACATCTTGCCCCAGCTGGCGTCGGTGGCTGAGCAGGCGGGTAAGTGGTGCGCACGCAACATTGCAGCCGAGATCGAAGACGAGCCCAAAAAGCCATTCGACTATTTCGACAAAGGCATCATGGCGATGATCGGCCGCAGTGCAGCCATCGCTGAAGTGGGCGAGCACCGCCATGAACTCCAAGGTCCCATCGCCTTCGCTGCCTGGATCGGCGTGCACGCCGCGCTCTTGTCGACTACCCGCGCCAAGGTCGAGGCTTTCGTGGAATGGGCGTGGGATTATTTCGGCAAAGTCAAAGGCGACCAGGTACTCGACCGCTTCAGCCAGGAGAAAATAGACTGGAACGACGATGGCGGCGAAGACGCTAAAGGGCCATCCGCATCGGGGGCTGAGACCAAGTCAGACTCCTGATTGGCCGGTTCGGCTGGCGAGCCATGCAGCCCATCTATCAAGCCGTTTTGCTGTCGTGGTCGATTCCTCCGGCCGCGACGTTTCTCCTTGCACTCACGGCTCTGGTTTATCTGCGCGGTTGGCTTATGCTGCGCCGCGCCGGGCTTCCCTTTCTGCCGGCCTGGCGCGCCATCAGCTTTCTGCTTGGGCTGCTGTCGCTTTGGATTGCGCTGGCCTCGCCCCTGGATACCTTCTCCGGATTTGTGCTCACGGCTCACATGGTGCAGCACATGATCCTGATGATGGTGGCGCCTCCGCTTATCCTGCTGGGCGCGCCGCTCATTCCCCTGGTGCGCGGCCTGCCGATCTTTGCTGCCCGCGAGTTTGCCGGACCGTTCCTGAATTGGCGACCGGCACAGCGCGTGGGAAATGCTCTGACCCATCCTATTGTGGCCATGCTGCTGATGGGCGGCGCGATGTTTGCCTGGCATACGCCCAGACTTTACGAGCTGGCTTTGGGGTCGAGCTCGTGGCACGAGGTGGAACATGCCTGCTTCTTCCTGACCTCGCTGCTGTTCTGGTGGCCGGTGATTCAGCCCTGGCCCAGCCACGCGCAGTGGCCGCGATGGGCCATGGTGCCGTATCTGCTAGTGGCCGACCTGCAGAACACAGCACTGTCGGCGATTCTGGTTTTCTCCGATGGCGTGCTCTATCCCTCCTACGCCACTCAGCCCAGCCTGTTCGGCTTCTCCGCCCAGCACGATCAAGCGGCCGCGGGCGCCATCATGTGGGTGCTGGGTTCGATGGCCTACATGGTGCCCGCGATCCTCATCGCTGTCGAGTGCTTGCAACGGCGGCCGTCGCCGCACGAGAAGTTGCCCGCCCGCAAGCTGAAGTCGGTGTGGCTGGATGCGGTGTTTGCCGCCCCGCAACGCTTCTCGTTCGCCACTGGTTTCTTGCGGCGCCGGTTGAGCAGGCGCGCTGTCGAGGCTGTTTGGTTTGCGGTGCTGTTTGCCATCGCGGGCATTGGTCTTGCGGCGCTTGCGTCGGGATCGTCCAACGATGACGACGATCAAGTCGTGCGGTTGCAGCAGCAGGCGGGCCGGTTCGCGGTAGCAGTGTTTGCCCAGCCGGGAGAGTTCGAGGCTGGGCCAGCAAGCTTCAGCGTGCTGGTTCAGGATCGCGATACGGCGGAAACCTTGCTGGATGCGACAGTCGATCTCAGCGCGCGGCGAGCCCAGGATTCGCAGGGAACCATGCCCGCGCGCGCCGGCACCGCAGATTCCGACAACCAGTTGCTACAGTCGGCAGAGCTGGACTTGCCCACGGCCGGAGACTGGACACTGCATATCGCGGTCCAGCGAAACTCTGCCAGCGCCGACTTTTCGCTTCCACTACAGGTCATAAGACCCGCAAACGGCATGGCAATTCCGTGGGCATATCTCATCCTCGCAACTTTCTCGGCGATCTTGCTGTTGGTTTATGTGCGCCGGCACCGCAATGCAGAAACACCTCACGTCGAGCAGCCCGTGTCAACACTGCAGTCATAGCTGCCACAACGTGGGGTTGCCACGGTTTCAGCAAACGGTGGAAGAACCCGGCGCTAGCCTTACCGGGAACATACGATCTGAAAAGGGGCTTTAAGAGACTGTGTCGCGAGTTAGTGCCGCCGCTCTGCGGCTCGGATTTCTCCCACTGGGTGCGTGGGCTTACGCCCACGCCTAACCCCATGCCGCCGCGTTGCGGCTAGTCTGACTGGTTATTCCATCTGTTTGTTCCACTAGAAAACTTTATTTCCGGTTGCGACACAGTCTCTTAAAGCCTGGCGCTTCCACCTCGCCCCAAGATTAAAGATGCATGACAACCTGCCGATTTCCTTCACGTACGCTCGCCAACGTATCTTCGCCGGCTTATCCTACTTATGGAAGCACGGCCATCCTAACCATGTAAGGAGTTCCTCCTCATGACCACCTCGACTCCCACCGCCGACTCGGAAGTTCTTGCTTTGAGCGCGTACGGCAAAGCCCGTTCCACCATCCAAGGCGCTCCGCTTAGCGCCGATGAGCTGCGCAAGACCATCGCTTATTGGCGCGCCTGCAACTACCTCAGCCTGGGAATGATTTACCTGTACGACAATCCGCTGCTGCGCGAGCCGCTGCGGGTCGAGCACATCAAGAATCGTCTGCTGGGACATTGGGGATCGAGTCCGGGACTTTCCTTCCTCTACATCCATCTCAGCCGCTTGATCAAGAAATACGATCAGGACATGATCTTCCTGGCCGGGCCGGGACATGGTGCTCCCGGCGTTCTCGGGCCGGGATATCTCGAAGGCACTTATTCCGAGATCTATCCCGAGAAAGGCGAAGATTACGAAGGGCTGCGCGAGTTCTTCAAGCAGTTCTCCTTTCCGGGCGGCATCGGCAGCCATTGCACGCCGGAGACGCCGGGTTCGATCCACGAAGGCGGCGAACTCGGCTACTCGCTTTCGCACGCCTGCGGCGCGGCTTTCGACAATCCCGACCTGATCGTCGCGGTGGTCGTCGGTGACGGAGAATCCGAGACTGGACCGCTGGCGACGGCGTGGCACGTCAACAAGTTCCTGAATCCGGCGCGCGATGGTGCGGTACTGCCCATCCTTCATCTCAACGGCTACAAGATCAACAATCCGACCCTGCTGGCGCGCATCAGCCACGACGAATTGGAGAGCCTGCTGCGCGGATATGGCTGGACGCCGTACTTCGTTGAGGGCTCCGATCCCGAGAGCATGCATCAGGCAATGGCGGCAACTGCCGAGCATTGCCTGCTGGAGATCAATCAATACAAAACCGATGCTCGGCGCTCGGCTTCCGCCAAGGCGCCGAGTCGGCCGCGCTGGCCGATGATCGTGCTGCGTTCGCCGAAAGGCTGGACTGCTCCACAGGAAGTCGAAGGCCACCGCCTGGAAGGCTTCTGGCGCGCCCATCAGGTTCCGCTTGCCGGATGTGAAGAAGGATCCTGAGCAGCTTCGCATTCTGGAGAGCTGGATGCGGGCCCAGAAGCCGGAAGAGCTGTTCGATGCCGACGGAAAACTAATTGCCGAACTGAAGGCTCTGGCGCCCACCGGCACTCGCCGCATGAGCGCCAATCCTCACGCCAACGGCGGCACGCTGAAGAAAGCGCTGCGTCTGCCCGACTTCCGCGAATACGGTTGCAGCGTCGACAAACCGGGGACGATCATGGCGGAGAACACCCGGCCGCTCGGCAACTTCCTGCGCGACGTGATGAAGCGCAATATGCACACCTTCCGCGTCTTCGGCCCTGACGAAACTACGTCCAACAAGCTCGACGCCATCTACGAAGTCAGCAAGAAGTTCTGGATCGAAGAGTACTTCCCCGAAGACAGCGATGGGGGCGAACTCGCGACCGATGGCCGGGTGCTGGAGATGTTGAGCGAGCACACCATGGAAGGCATGCTGGAAGGCTATCTGCTCACCGGCCGCCACGGCTTCCTCTCATCGTACGAAGCCTTTGTGCACGTCATCGACTCCATGTTCAACCAGCACGCGAAATGGCTGGAGATCTCGAGCAACCTGTCGTGGCGCGCCGATATCGCTTCCCTGAATCTGCTGATCACTTCCACCGTCTGGCGGCAGGATCACAACGGCTTCACCCACCAGGATCCCGGTTTCCTCGACGTGGTGCTCAACAAGAGCGCGGCGGTCACGCGCATCTATCTTCCGCCCGACGTCAATTCCCTGCTCTCGGTCGCCGACCATTGCCTGCGCAGCGTGAACTACGTGAACGTGATCGTCAGCGACAAGCAGTTGCACCTGCAGTTCATGGACATGCAGGCGGCGATCAACCACTGCACCAAAGGCATCGGCATTTGGGACTGGGCCAGCAACGACGAAGGCGGCGAGCCTGACCTGGTAATGGCTTCGGCCGGCGACATCCCCACCCAGGAAGCGCTGGCCGCGACCGTGCTGTTGCGCGAAGCTTTTCCCGACATCAAAATCCGCTTCATTAATGTTGTTGATCTTGTTCAAGCTGCAACCCAGCACCGAACATCCTCACGGACTGACCGACTGGGATTTCGATTCGCTGTTCACCGTCGACAAGCCGGTCATCTTCAACTTCCACGGCTATCCCTGGCTGATCCATCGGCTGGCCTATCGCCGCACCAACCACGCCAATATTCATGTGCGCGGCTACAAGGAAAAAGGCAACATCAATACGCCGCTGGAGCTGGCGATCAACAACAACATCGACCGCTTCAGCCTGGCGATGGACGCCATCGACCGCGTGCCGAAGCTGCAGAGAATCGGAGGCCACGCCAAGGAGAGCTTCCGCAATTTGCAGATGGAGTGCCGCAATTATGCGCACGAACACGGCATCGATAAGCCCGACGTCGCGGACTGGAGATGGCCGTACTAGGGCGAATTACGACGGATGCGGCTCCCCCAGAATGCAGCGCACCGTGTCGCGCGCGATCAGCAGCTCTTCGTCGGTGGGAATTACGTATGCCTGCAGGCGGGAGTCGTCGCTGCTGATCTTGCCTTCGCGGCCATTCGTCTCCCGATTGCGCGCATCGTCCAGTTGTAGACCCGCCCACTGCAATCCTTCACAGATTCCGGCACGAATTTGTGGCGAGTTTTCGCCGATGCCGCCGGTGAAAACCACGGCGTCGGCGCCGCCCATGCATGCCAGAAACGCGCCAATATATTTTCGCGCCCGGTAGCAGAACACATCGATGGCCAGCCGCACTCGCCGGTCGTCATGCTCTTTCAGCTCCGATTGCAGGATGCGCATGTCGTTGCTGAGGCCGGACACGCCCAGCAAGCCGGACTGCGTATTCAACAGGGTCTCGACCTCCTGCGTGGAGAGGCCTTCCTTGATGGCAATCAAATTCACGATCGCGGGATCGATGTCGCCCGACCGCGTACCCATCACCAGCCCTTCCAGCGGCGTCATGCCCATGGAAGTATCCACCGAGGCGCCTCCGCGGATGGCATCCGCCGAACAGCCGTTGCCCAGATGCAAGGTGATGACGTGCGTCTGCTCCCGGGTTAACCCGCGCAGCGCCCGATAGCGATAGGCGACATAACGGTGCGAGGTTCCATGGAATCCGTAGCGCCGGATGCGATGCTGCCGGTAGAGGTGATACGGCACCGCGTACAGGTAAGCCACCTCGGGCAGCGAGTGATGGAATGCGGTATCGAAGACGGCCACCTGCGGCAGTTTTTTGCCGAACAACTCGCGCGCCGCCTGGATGCCGCGGATGTTGTTGGGATTGTGCAGCGGCGCCAGATCGATGCAATCCTCGATATCCTGCAGCACCTTGTCGGTGATGATGGCCGACTCAGAAAACACTTCACCACCATGCACCACGCGATGGCCCACGGCGTTGATGTCGGCCGAGCTCTGGATTGCGGTAACGCCCGACTCGTCAGAAGCGATGTATCGCACCAGGTAATCCAGCGCGCCGGAGATGTTGCGCAGCGGAGCGGTAAACTTCCGCCGGGGTTGCTGGCCGGCCTGAAAGGTAACGATCGCCTCTCCGCCAATACGCTCCACTTCGCCTTTACACAGTCGATCGTCTTTGTGTTGCTGGATGCGGTCGAGGTCGGTGGCAATCACCTGAAACTTCAGGCTGGAACTTCCGGAATTGAGGATGAGTACGTTCATGATGTCTGTCCGCTTTCTAAGATGTTCCGCGTTCTTACAAGGCAAGTCCCTAGGATACCGGATGAGATGGCGGGAGCCGTTCCCCGGCCGGCAGCATCGCACGCCTCCAAATGGCACGCTCACGATAGAGTGGTGACTGCCGCCCGGGTACAGGCTGGGAGCTTACTTCGCTTCCAGCCTGAGCCACCCCGGAGGAGTTGATTGGATAGGAATGTCTGCTTGCGGATATGAAATGGACGCTGACTCTACGTCCCTTGCTATGGTTATGAATATTTAGTGAAGCAGGGGCGATGGTTGCACGCTTCGCTTCACCTTAGGAAGCCCAACTCCGCTCACTTGCAGGCTCGACTTGATGTAGTCTTCGCCTGCCTGCATCATGTGGGTCCAGATGCCCTGGGCCCGTCCTTTTTCGTTGAGGAACGCGGCTACTTCGTCCGCGCTCAGGTTGCTGCCCAACTCTCTGGCAAATTGCAGCATGTGGGCCACGGTGATTTCCGCGGTCACTTTTTCGCGCCAGCACTTCTTCTTAAGGTCGATCATCTCTGCTTCCCGACAGAATGAATTTGCCTTACGCAACTAGAAATACCGCGGAGGAGCCGGGGACACGATGGCTAACGTCACATCCTGATGTGACGACAGTCACAGCGGAGATTTTTAACGGTCCGGTCCGATTTTGCGCATCGGCCTCCGCCGCCCGCCGTGTGCTAACCTCGGTTTCGAGATGGCAGAAACGCCTCAAATCTACGTCGGCACCGCGGGCTGGTCATACAAAGACTGGGAAGGGATCGTGTATCCGGCGCAGATCAAGAAGTCACAGCACCCGGTGGAATTCATGGCGCGCTACTTCGACGTGCTGGAGATAAACACTTCGTTCTATGGCCACGTCAAGCCGGAATGGGGCAAGCTGTGGAGCCGCATGGCGCGGGCGGTAAATCCGGCGTTCCTGTTTACCGCCAAGCTGAATCGCGCGTTCACGCACTCCCCCATCCCGGTGATGCAGAGCACCTCGGCCGAGACCATCCGCGCCACTGACGAAGACGAGCGCCTGGCGCGGGAGGGATTCGAGTCGCTGGCCGCCGAAGGAACCTTGGGCGCGGTGCTCATCCAGTTTCCGATTTCGTTCAAGAACACGGGTCCCAATCGCATGCACCTCGACAGCGTGATCGAAAAGTTCAAGCAGTTCCCCCTGGTGGTGGAAGTGCGCCACAACGGCTGGACCAACGAAGGCACGCTGCGTTACTTCGCTGAGAAGGGCGTCGCCTTCTGCAATATCGACCAGCCCAAGCTGGGCAAGGCTGTGACCCCGAGCGAGCATGTGACCGCACCGATGGCCTACGTGCGACTGCACGGACGCAACTACGATCAGTGGTTCGACAGCGACTCGCGCAACGACCGCTACAACTATCTCTACACCGATCCCGAACTTCGCGGATGGAAGACTCGCATTGACGCTATCGGCGAGAAGGCGCAGAAGACGTTTGTTATCGCCAATAATCATTTCGAGGGCAAGGCCGCGGTGAATGCGCTGCAGCTGAAATCGATGATCAGCGGGAAACAGGTAGAAGTTCCCAACACGCTTCTGAAGAAGTATTGGGAACTGGGGGAGATCGCGGCTGGTGGGGTGACGGAATGATTGCACAATAAAAGGGTGCGGAAGAACCCATGGTCTCGCAGGCGAGGACGATGCCCAACACTACCTTGCACAGGTCAGCGTCCAAGAGAGGGAGGCGAACCTGGAACAGCAGGCGACGTAAGGTGGAACCGGCTATCCAGGCGGGGAATGCTACCCCAAACTCAACCCATGTGAATCATTATCCCTCACTTATAGGCCTCCCGAGCATTCCGAGTCTGGCGGGTTTCTAACTGTAAAGAATGGTGATGCTAGGTTTCGAACCTATCGCGCCCGATAATCCGACAAGCAATAAAAGTTTGCGCCAACTTGGCGATAGTTGGTGTATGATTGTGCCCCGATCGCTCCCACGCAATAGACAATTAGGCCAGTCGCTCCCTCGTTGACAGCTCAGACAATTATGGAGGTTGTTGTGATATTGCGTGCTTTTGTCGTCATGCCCTTTGGCAAAGAAGTGAACATTTCGCCAGCCAGCCATTCCCTTGGATCGCTCTCCCAGACTGTAGATTTCGAAAAAGTTTACGAAAGCCTGGTCGCACCTGCTCTTAAGAAGGTTGGCTGTCAACCTTTTCGCGCAGATAAGGAAGTTTCAGCGGGAGATATTCGGACGGATATGTTTTTTGAGCTGGTTACCGCTGACCTGGTGGTTGCAGATTTATCCATCTTGAACCCGAACGTATACTATGAACTGGGAATTCGTGACGGCATCTGTCCGCGTGGGACTTTCATTATTGATGGGAACTGGTCACCCCAGCGCCCCTTCGACGTAGCGCCTGATCGCAGCTTCCGATACGACGGCAAGCTGTTTCTTAATACCAACAACAACGGAACGCACGCAAGCGGTTGTGACCACCCCGAGGTCACGAAAGCGGTTGAAGGGCTAGCAGCTACGTTTGCCCGTGCTCTTGCCTCTGAAGTCCAGACGACGGATAGCCCTGTGTATTCGCACCTACCCGGGCTGAAACCTCCTAACTGGGAAGATATCGACACCTCCCGAGCACGGTATTTCGGGTCGCTGCAAAGCGACTGGCAAAAACGGGTTCAGGAGGCCCAGCGCCGCGATTTGCCCGGTCATATTTTGACCATTGCAACCGATGCTCCCACCCGCGTGCATCGATGCAAGATTTTATGGGATGCGGCGCGAGCTTTGATCGGGCTTTGGCACTTCGACGCGGCTGAGGAAGTCCTGAAAGACATTCTTCAGTTGAGTCCCGACGATCTCCAGGCGCAACTCTACCTAGGGATTGTTTACGCTATGAATGGGCAGGCCCAACAACCTGAGGAGTGGATACAGAGTATATCGAAGAAGAACGAAGATGATCCCCAGGTACAACTTACTATGGGATTCATTCACCGCTTAGCCTGGTATCTAAAGTGGAAAAACCCGGAAAATAAAGATGACCCGGGTCAACGTGAGCGTGCGAAAGACGCAATTGATTTATTGCTCTCCGCCGCTCGGTTTTTCTTCCAAGCGCAACAAGGCCATCCTGAATTGTTCCTTGGCGGTTACAATGCCTTGCTACTGTTGGCAATTGCAGAAAATCTTTCCCATAAGATCGACTTTCCCCCGCTGATTTTTGATCGGAAGGAGCTTGCAACGGTAGTTCGTTATGCGGCTAATTCGGCCAAGCTGAAAACCGATCCGGCCGGGGATGACGAAACTCGTTTCTGGAGCGAGGTGGCCCTTGCAGGCCTCGAACTGATTAACGGCAATAAAACAAAAACACTCCAAGCGGTGGAGCAGGCGTGCTCGGTTCCTTCGGCCACGCGCTTTAACCTCCAACTTCTTAAGGAGCGTACGGATGTTTTGCAGCGATTGCGGTTTAACCTTAAGATTATCGACCCCACGATGGTGATCGTTGAGAAAGCATTGGAGAAGTTAGGTAGTCCGCGACAGTGGCGGCGAGTATGTGTGTATTTTGGCTACTCCTGCCAGAAATCGTTCAAAGACGAGGACAGGTTTTCGCAAGAAAATATCCCCGACATGCAATATCAACTGGATCGAATTCTCAAGGATTGGGAGATCGGCGAAGGAGATTTGGCGATCTGTGCGGGTACTACGGGAGACGAGATTTTGTTCGCCGAAAGCTGCTTGCGGCTACACGCGCAGGTAAGGCTGCTCATTCTGGAACCTACCGCGGAGGCGCGGGCAGCGATGCTTGCTGATGCGGATGAACTGACTGAGCGAGGTGCTGCGCTAACTGACGACCCCCACGTCGACGTTTGGTACCATCGCGAAGAGTTAGGAGCGCCCGCCGATAACATGGGCTTGCGCGGCCGCCATAACTGGTGGATGTTTAATACCGCGCGCATGGAAGCTGAAAATGCCACGCTCACGGCCACGAGCAAAGCGCGACTTTACGGGTTGATCTTGTCCGATGGAATATCCGATACCGTGAACCCGGAGGACCCCCGGTTCTTCATATCGCGGATCGAAGAATCCAATCGGCACCACGGACGCGTGAAGGAAATTAGCCTAGCACAACTTGGCAAGTCGGCTCACGCAGGCAAGTAGAACGGTTTCGACATGAGCTGACTGCCGCGTATAGGAATGCTTCGACTCGGCCTAAAGTCTTCGCACAGGATGACAAAATTGAAGGTGAGTCGATGGAACAGGATGACAATTCTTGGGTGAGTCGTGGAAAGCGTGCTCTTTCGAGTTGCAAATCGCGTCAGGCGAGCTTTGGACGGTGGAGTCGTTCTTGCTTATCTGAACAAATATCCCGCCAGCATCTTCTTCATCTCGGCGATGATGCGGTCGCGCTCTTCGCGGGTGGGCTGCTCGTAGGCGTAGGCGATCAGGCGCTCGCCAGCCTCGCTCACAATGCGCAGCATCAGATCGAGCTCGGGCGTGTTGGAAATCCCCAGCCGTTCCAGCATGAAATTCTTCAACAGCGCCGGTAGCCCGACATTGGGGGATGCTTCACGTTCCTTGGTTGCGGCGCTGATGTAGCGCCCGAAAGAAATGGTGCGGAAGTCAGGGTGCGCGTCGAGATAAACGATGTAGGCATCGACCACGCTGTCCAGAATCTTGGCCGGATCGAAGGTTTCCAGGTTGGCGAACTCGCGCTCCAAAACCTTCATCACCGACTCTTCCAGCGAAGCGCGAAACTGCTCGACGTGGCGCACGGCGATGGCGTCGATGATGGTCTGCTTGTCGGGAAAAAAGCGGTAGAGCCCGCCAATCGAGAGGCCGGCCTCGGCGGCAATGCGCGTAGTGGTCACGTCTTCCAGCGGCATCTGTTGGAGGAGTGAGCTGGCCGCGTCGAGCACGCGCTGCACCGTGAGCTGGCTGCGGGACTGAACCGGCGTGCGGCGAGCAGATGAGGTGGCCTCAGGTGCTAACGAAACGGGCTGGTTGTGGTCAGACATTTGCGTCGCTGTCACCGCTACGAGGTTCGGTTCACCTTTCGATTAGCTTCCCTCCGTTCGTGCGCCGGGCTCAATTCGCTTTTCACCGCGGGGCGGCTCGGGTGGGAGCCTTCACCGTACTTGTCGTACTAAGACGCTAAGACATTGACATTATGGCACGGGAGGGCTATAAAAGCGAATGAGAGTTCGCGTTCTTGTTACGCCCGGATCGTAGCGGAAATAGGGGTCCTTCGACTCCGCTCCCTTCGGTTGCTGCGCTCAGGATGACAGATGACAAACGAGATCATGTTGCTCGGAAGCGAAGAGCGAATGGCGAACAACGAACAGCGATTTAGCTGACGGCTGATTGCTGACGGCCGACAGCTTCTTACGAGGTCTTACCGCATGGGTGTACCAGTTTCGCAGATGTGGACGGTCGCGACGTACGTCCTGAAGCAACGCATCAAGGGTCGCAAGCGCTATCCGCTGGTGCTGATGCTGGAGCCGCTGTTCCGCTGCAACCTGGCCTGCGCCGGCTGCGGCAAGATCCAGTATCCCGCGCATGTGCTCAAGCAGAACCTCTCGCCCGAGGAATGCTTCCGCGCGGTCGACGAATGTGGCGCGCCCATGGTGTCCATCCCCGGCGGCGAGCCGCTGATGCATCCTCAGATCAAGGAGATCGTCGAGGGACTGGTGGCGCGCAAGAAGTACATTTACCTCTGCACCAACGCGCTGCTGCTCAAGGAAAAGATTGACCTGTTCACGCCCAGCAAGTACCTGACGTTCTCCGTGCATGTCGACGGCGAGCGCGAGCATCACGACTTCTCGGTCTGCCGCGAAGGCGGATTCGACCTCGCGCTCGACGGCATGAAGGAAGCGCTGCGCCGCGGCTTCCGCGTCACCACGAACACCACGCTCTTCGACGGCGCCGATCCGAACAGCGTGCGCGAATTCTTCGACCAGATGATGGAGCTGGGCGTCGAGGGCATGATGCTCTCGCCCGGCTACTCCTACGACAAGGCGCCCGACCAGAAGCATTTCCTGGGACGCGCGCGCACCCGGCGCCTGTTCCGCGCCATGCTGGCCAATCGCAAGAAGAGCTGGGTGTTCAACCAGTCGCCGCTGTTCCTGGAATTCCTGATGGGCAAGCGCGACTATCCCTGCACGCCGTGGGGCATGCCGACCTTCAACCTCTTCGGCTGGCAGAAGCCTTGCTACCTGTTGCAGGACGGCTACGCCGACACCTTCGAAGAGCTGATGCGCGAGACCGAGTGGAACTCAGTACGGCACCGAGTCGGGCAATCCCAAGTGCGCCAATTGCATGGTGCACAGTGGATACGAAGCCTCGGCCGTGAACGATACGTTTGGATCGCTCAATGGATTTCTGGCCACGGTGCGCGCGACGTTCTCCAGCAAGTACAAAGATGACGAAGCGCTAGCCATGCTGAAAGAAGAGACGCGGCCAGTACATGCCTACAATCCGCTGGTGCAGATCGGCGAGGCGAAGTAAACAGCTTTTTTCACCACGGAGACACGGAGGTCACGGAGAAAATCGAATCGAGCTCTTTGATGCGGAGTTATGCCAACACTTCCACAACTAAAAAATCTCCTAGTTCTGATTGCTTCTTGTATCGCGGCATATATCTCTTTCGTGTCTTTCGGAGGCTATCTTGTGTTTGGATTTCGGAACTTCACTGAATTCTGCTTGGTTGGCGCTCCTTTATTTACTTTGCCGGTTGCCCTGTTAGGCTTCCGATACGCACGAACCAGCACGGCTTTATCTCTCGTCATTATGCTTCTTTACTTTGGCATTCAGCTACACTTTGTGGGATCTTGGAGCAAAGTATTGCACAACAACACTCAGCTTTATAAGTTCCTCTCGGTCGCTCTCTTGTTAACCGCAGCTGCTGGACTTGAGCGTCACGGACTTGGATCGTCAACGCGCATTTGAAAAATCAGTTGATCTACCTCCGTGTGCTCCGTGTCTCCGTGGTGAATATGAATTTAGCGAAAGGCGAATGGCGAATCATGAGCGAACCACAACACAACTTGACGGTCGACCACCTTGAAGTCGTCGACGGGCGGGATCGCCAGCAGATCGAGGGCTGGATTCCAGAACTCGCCAGCGAAGCCGACTTGCGTGAGGCGCTGGAGCAGGCCTTCGATTATCGCGGCGATGTGACTATCACACGCAAAGACGGCTCGCGTGTGGAAGGCTACATCTTCGACCGGCGCAACGGCGCGACCCTGGCCCAATCTGTCGTGCGGCTCATTCCCAAGGATTCGCAGCAGAAGATTTCCATTCCCTACTCCGACATTGCCGCCCTGGCCTTCAGCGGACGCGACACTGCCGCCGGTAGAAGCTGGGAAGCCTGGGTCCGCAAATATTGGGAAAAGAAAGCGGCCGGCGAGAAGAGCATCGCGCTGGAGCCGGAAGCTCTGGAGTAGTTCGGTTTCCCCGCATGTAGTTTGTCATCTGGCGCACCGCGGGCCGCTGGAATCCAACGGCTATCTTTTCGGCAACAGAACAGAGTCCTTCCTACCTGAGAATTGGCAAGACTCAATTCACGCGCACCGCTCGCCACTCCGCGTGGCGGCCATGGATGCCATACAGTCCGGACATTTGATTGCCCTCAATCTGGCCGCGAAAGGTCAGTACGGTCCGCGTCAGCGTGCTGAATTCGATGTGGTGCCCGTTCACAAAGCCCTGAATTCTCCCGGACTGATTGGGTCCGCGAAAATTTCCTGTCAGCTGATGGCCGTTCTGGTTGATGTGCACGAACTTCTGCACCGTCTCCCCGTTGTTGATGTTCTTGGAGTAAATCGTCCAGCTGCCTTGCACGTTGTCGGGCGGCCGTTCCGGTTGCGGCTGTTGTGCGAAGCAGGCGCCGCTCGCGACTACGGCGATGAACGTCCATAGGATCAGCAATGCCTTTGGGCAAAAGGTCCGCATTGTAAGCTCCGCACGCAGCTTGGTTCGGTATGACAGGCAATTCTAGATAAGTCCGGCCACCCGATCAAAGGTCATCCTACCTTTCAGCGTGATCCGGGCAACCACGCTGATCGTGTGAAAACATTGGTCGGAGCCGCTTCGCGCGTCTTTGGGAGAGGCGCCGCTGCTTCTAGGCGGCAGGTTTCTGCTCGGCATCATGGGCCCGGCTTTGCCGCTGCAGCAGGATCAGCGACGACACCAGCAGTAAGACCATGAACGCGAGCAGCCCCAATTCCATGACGGCGTGATGGAAGACGCTTTCGCTGGACGCGGACAGGGTCGGAAGTTCCGCGGTGAGAACCAGAATTCTCCGGATCACGGAAATCAGGGCAACGACCAGGAAGGGTTCAGCGAGCAATCCATGCTCGCGAAACGATACTTGCACGGTGTAGAGCAGCTCGACCACCAGAAGGATCAGCAGAATCTGGTCCAACAAATGGATAGCCTGCGCCAGGAACTGGTGCTGCCATAAGGCCAGTATCGAAGTCTTTAAGGCGCCCATCAGCAAAGTAAGCGCGGCGATGGTAAGCAGCACGCCTAGCCCGACGTAGACAATATCTTCGACGTGCGACAACCCCTGCAGGATCACCCTGCGACCGACCTGAATCGTTTCCGGCTCGTGCTGTGGCATTCCTCGTCGGATGCCTAATGTCGCTCTACTGATGCGGAAAAATCAGGCCGCCGATCCGGAGGGTGGCCCCGGTCTGGCGTCTCTCGAGACCGGGGTGGGCGGCCTGGGAATGAAGTCACAACTCGTCGATCGCCTTGGCTGCGGCGTTGATGGCTTCGGTGATTTTCTGGATCTGCTCGGGGGTCACGCTCTCGCGATGCAGACGCACCGCGACCGCGCCGCGCAAATTCATAAAGGCTCGCATGATCTCCGGAGACCGGCCGCGCCGGAAGCCCCGTCCGGCAACATCCAGGCGCTCGAACAATTCGTCGATGCGCTGTTTATTGGCCTGAAGGTACTCAGTTCCTTCCGGAGTTACCGTGTAGATCTTCTTGTTCTCCGAGGTCGATGCCGATGCCAGCCCTTCTTCCTCCAGCATGGTTAACGTCGGATAGATCACGCCCGCGCTGGGTGTGTAGCCGCCCCCCAGGCGCTGCTCCATGGTCTTGATCAGTTGATATCCATAGCTGGGTTGCTCGGAAAGCAGTTTGAGAACGACCAGCCTTACATCGCCCGCGTCGAATAGCCGTTCGCCGCCGCGGCCGAAGCCTCGCTCCCGACCTCCGCCGAAACCGCCATGCCTCGACTCTCCCCTTTCCCGCCATCCGGCAAACCGTCGATCAAACCAGCCACGTGGACCGGCAAATTCCGTTTGTCCATGGCGGTGATGTCCGCCGCAGTGACTATGTCCAGTGCGTTCAAAGTTTTCTTGTTCGGTGTTCATCCTGTTTTCTCCTCTTACAATATATCTCAAGATATAACATAAGATATATCTTTTATCGAGGGCGATTCACTTTTCTTCGTGAGAATTTTCGAGCGCTGGGAACGCGCCGCCGTGCTTCCGGGCTCCGCCTCTGGACACTATGTCCGGGTACGAACATTCGGGGTCTAACTTTCAGGCCGCCATCTTTCTTCATCCCTTATGTTTTCTTATAGTTAACGATAGCCTCACCTTGGCCCCACGACTGCAACTTTACTGGCGGCCAAGACTGTAACTCGCCTCTCGCCCGCGTCCGGAGGAAATTGCTAATGACAAATCTGGGTCAAGACGCTCGCTATGCCTGGCGAGTGCTGCGCAAGAGTCCGGGTTTCACCGCCGTCGCGGTGCTTGTGCTGGCGCTTGGCATTGGTGCCAACACGGCAATTTTCAGCGTGGTGAATGCTGTGCTGCTGAAGCCGCTGCCGTTTGATCAGCCCGATCGCCTGGTGCATCTCTGGCATGTGCCGCCGCAGGCAAGTTTTCCGGGCATTCCGCTCTTCACGGTTTCGCCGGCGAACTTCCTTGACTGGCGCAGCCAGGCCCACAGCTTCGAAGGCATGTCGGCCTATGGCTTCGGCCGTTATAACCTGACGGGCACCGGACAGCCCGAGTCGACTCGGGTGGTCGCGGCTACCAGCGGCTTGTTCTCTATCCTGCACGCCCAGCCGCTGCTAGGCCGCATGTTTCTCGACGGCGACGTCGAGCCGGGTCGCGATCATGAAGTTGTCCTGAGCTACGGTTTCTGGAAGAGCCACTTCGGCAGCAACCCTGACATCGTCGGCAAGAACATTCAGTTGAATGGGCAAGCGTACACGGTGGTCGGAGTGATGAAGCCGGGCTTTGAGTTCCCGGTAGATAGCGATCCCGACACGGCGCCGCAGATGTGGAAGCCTTTGGCGTGGAGCGGAGCGGAGAGGGCCATCCGCGACGATCACAACTATGGGGTAGTGGCGCGCCTGAAGCCTGGCGTCACCTTGCAGCAAGCGCGAGCTGAGTTGGACACCATCTCGAGTCGACTGGCCGAGCAATACCCCAAAGAGGACAAAGGCTGGGGCGCCACTGCGGTTTCTCTGCGCGAAGACCTGGTGGGCGATGTGCGTCCGGCGTTGCTGATTTTGTTGGGCGCGGTGGCGTTCGTTCTGCTGATTGCTTGCGCCAATGTCGCCAATCTGGTGCTGGCGAAAACTTTTTCGCGGCGCAAGGAAGTCGCGATCCGCAGCGCATTGGGCGCCAGCCGCCGACGCTTGCTGCAACAAGTGCTGTCGGAGACGGTGCTGCTCGCCGTTGCCGGCGGAGCCTTGGGTCTGGTTCTTGCCCACTACGGCATGGTCCTGATGGTGAAGTTTCTTCCGCAGCAGTTGCCGCGATCCAGCGAGATCGGGCTGGACGGCTGGGTTTTGGCGTTCACGTTGGGCATCTCACTGCTAACTGGATTGGCCGCCGGTCTGCTGCCGGCCCTGCGCCTGATCAAAAAAGATGTGAGCGAGGCACTGAAGCAAGGCCTTGGCCGCACCGCTTCGGATTCCGCCGGAAACCGTACGCGCAGCGTGCTGGTGGTCTGCGAGGTTGCGCTCTCGCTGATGCTATTGATTGGCGCCGGCCTGCTGATTCGCAGCTTGGGGGTGCTGCACGCTGTCAATCCTGGCTTCGATGCGGACCATGTCGTGACCATGGACTTGTCCATCGCGTCGAACAAATTTGCCACTCCGGCTGAACAGATCAACTTCTTCAACCGCGTTCTCGATCGCGTCCGCGTGCTGCCCGGCGTTCAGTCAGCCGGGCTCATCAACCATCTGCCCCTCGATAATCATGGTTCCCATCAGCCCGTTCAGGTGGAGGGCCGTCCCGTGTTGCCGATGGCCGATCTGCCGGAAGTGGATGTGCCCGTCATCACGCCCGGCTACATGAGCACGATGCGCATACCGCTTATCCGCGGACGCGAGTTCAGCGACTCCGACGTGGCCGGCCGCCCAGCAGCGGTCCTGATCAGCCAGTCCATGGCGCGGCAGTTCTGGCCAAATGAAGATCCCATAGGCAAGCACCTCACTCTGTACTTTTTCCCTGACATTACTCGGGTTGTGGTTGGCGTGGTGGGTGACGTAAAAATGGATGCGCTGAGCCAGACTCGTTCCTCCGCAGCGCTGTACCTGCCACTGGCACAACTTTCGGTCTCGCGGGATGGTCAGTGGGAATCGTTCGGGCTCACCCTGGCGGTGCGGGCGCAGGGAAATCCCTTGAGCGTGGTCTCCGCGATCACCAATGCTGTCCACAAAGTCGATCCCGAAGTTCCGCTGCTGCACATCAAAACCATGCAGGACACAATCGACGATTCCCTCCTGCAACAGCGATTTACCATGCTGCTGCTGACCTCGTTCGCCGGACTGGCGCTGTTGCTCGCCGCGGTCGGAATCTACAGCGTGCTGTCCTATGCTGTAAGACGGAGGGTGCGCGAGATCGGTATTCGCATGGCACTGGGCGCGCAGATTGAGGACGTGCTGCGCATGGTCGTCCTGCAAGGCATGAAGCCAACCATGATTGGCGTGGCCATCGGTCTTGCCGGCGCGCTAGCCTTGGGACGAGTGCTGTCGAGCGTAATTTACGGGGTCAGCGCTCGCGACTTGGCAACGTTCAGCACGGTAGCGGTAGTGATGACGGGCGTGGGATTGCTGGCCAGCACACTGCCCGCCTATCGCGCGACGAAAGTCGATCCTATGAAGACGCTCCGGGACGAGTAGGGAGGAACGGGTTACCCACACTGACTTGTCATCCCGACCGCGGGGCAGCGGAGTGGAAGGACCTGCTGTTCAACGGCCGGGACGGAACTGCATTTTCCCGGACTTTATTCCTCTACCACGCCTTCAAACAGATCCGTCTCGAACTTCGCTTCGTGGGGATCGCGCGTGGCCGCCAGGTGATACATCTCCACTGCGCCGGCACCCTGGCGAAGGTTCTTCTTCACCCGCTCAAATAGAGGCTTCTGGGTCGTGTGCTGCTGGAAGGCCTGGTGCTTTTTCTCGAAGCGCTCTTCGCCCACTTCGATACGCGCGGTGACGGTCGGCGGCGCGATGGGTTGGCGATCGTCGAGCAGGAAATCCGAAGTGTAGTAATAAAGCTTCTGCGCGCGATGCGGCTTTAGCCCTCGCTCCAGTTGTTCGGGATAACGATCGGGACGGCCAGCCCACTCAAAGGCCATCGTCGCAAACGTGCCCGCCATGGCGTGATCGAGGTGGCCGGTGAGTCCGCCGTCCGGACCGAAGGTCACGATGACGTGCGGCCGCAGTTTGCGTATGCGAAGCACTAGGTCTCCTACAACGTAATACAAGTCCGCCCGGTCAAGTTTGCTATCTGGATAATCGAGCACCTCGCCATGCGCTACCTTCAGCACTTTGCAAGACGCGGCAAATTCCACGCGGCGCAGTTGGGCAAGCTCTTCATTGCTACGCGCCATTCCGCGATTGCGCGCCGCGGTTCCGGCAGTCAGACAAACCACGGAGGTTTCCACCCCACGTTCACCATAGAGCAGCAACGTCCCGCCAAAGGCGCCGGCTTCGTCGTCGGGATGAGCCGTAATGCAGAGAAGTTTGAGCATGACCTATGTTGGTTGTTGCGATTGGCTCCCCAGAATTATGAAATCCAAGTTTGACTTCAGAGCAACGGTCTAGAGCGACGGTTTGTATCAGGGCACGGCTTCAGCCGTGCCGCAAGGATGCAAAAGAAAAATGGGCTTTAGCCGCTGGCTTCTTTTCGTTCGCCTTACATATATCGGTTCGCGACCATTTGAACACTCATTCTGCTTCTTTAGGCTCCTCACTGGCGGCTTCAACTTTGCACTGGTGCGCGTTGAACTGCTGCTGAATCGCTGCCTGTCCTTCGGAGGGTTGACTGTGCGGGTGGGGCTCAAAGTGAAACTGCATGTTGCAGAACTCGCAGGTGCCAACGATGGGAATGTTCCGGACTCGCTTGATGATGCGAAGGTTGCGCTTTGCCATGGATATATCGTGTCACATCGTGCGCCCAGCCGCCAGCATACGAGTTTTATTCCGGGCAGGAAGTTGGGAATGCCCTATCCCGAAAAATGCCGCGAGAGAACCTGGGCTAGCGTTATAATCTGGCCCAATGAGCCGACTGTTCGAATCCTTTGACTTTCTGCATCGCGGATGGGATGTTCGCTTGCTGGAGGCGCAGTCGCTACGTTCTGTGTTCGTGGCCCTGTTGCTGCATCTGTTCATGCTGGGTGTGCTCATCGGCATAACTATTTACACTATCTTCCATCTGCATCGCTTCCCTTCGTCGATCGCCCTGATCTGTCTGGCTTTGATCCTGCCCTGTATTTCGCTACGTGCCTTTGATTTATCGCCGGCTAGTGTCTTAACTCTTTCATGGTCCGCACCCTTGGACTTCAAAATGACCCAGGACATTTCAGTCGCTCCCTTGCCAAACCACGGCATATCCGCAATAATGAATGAGTTGTTGCCTCAAAGTATGTGAGGTCCAGTGAACGCCTTTGCTGCGTTCATTGGGGTGTGGTAGCGACGCCGGGGTCCCCGAAAAGCGCCGAATTTGCGCTTGGCGGGGTGGTTGATCGCTGGAGCACCCACTGTATCCCACCTGGCGCGTAACTCTTGCCTGGCGGGGCCCGGTTCTCACCTGAGGAAAAGTTGCAGCCACGCGGCGAACGTCCCCGTCCCCGAATTCTATGGATCGGGAAGCGGTTCCGCTTCGTGGTCACTCACTAGCAGGAAAGGAAACCATTCTCTGTGTTGATGATTCGTTTATCGCGGCGTGGTGCGCGCAAGCAGCCCCATTACCGCATTGTCGTGATCGAGAAGGATCGGGCGCGCGATGGCCGCTCGGTGGAAGTGGTTGGCACCTATAACCCGCGGACTAATCCCGCTACCGTGGAACTGAAGCGCGAGCGCATCGATTATTGGAAGGGCAAGGGCGCCCAGATGTCGGATCGCGTCCGCAAGCTGGTGGAGAAGGCTCCGGCCAGCGCGCCGCCACTGGCTCCGCTAACGCCCACTCCGACGACTGAGGAGCCGAGCGCAGCGTAAGATCGCAGTGCGTCGCAGCCTGATTACAGGAGCTCAAAGCATGGCAGATACCGCGCCCAATATGGTTGCCCTGGTGGAGATTCTGGCCAAGGCAATCGTCGAAGTCCCCGACGAGGTAGAGGTCGAGCCCTTTGAAGAAAATGGCCAGACAGTGCTGGAGCTGATTGTGGCGGAGAGCGATCTGGGCCGCGTGATCGGCCGTCAGGGACGAACGGCACGCAGCCTGCGAACCATTGTGCATTCGGCCGCCCTGCGCACCCGTAAGCGCTATCAGCTGGAGATTGTGGAATAGCCGCCGAGTTCATCACTGTCGCCCGCGTGCTGGGGCCGCAGGGCCGGCGCGGCGAAGTTATGGCTGAGTTGCACACCGACTTTCCGGAGCGTTTCGAGGAACGCCGGCAATTGTCGGGATTGGCGCCCGATGGCAGCCGCCGTGAATTGCAGTTGCAGGAGCACTGGTTCCACAAGGGCGGCGTAGTGCTGAAATTCGCCGGGGTGGACAGTATCAGCGACGCCGGGCAGTTGAAGGGGTGGGAAGTGCAGGTCCCAAGCGAACAGCGCACGAAGTTGGAGCCGGGCGCCGAGTACGTCAGCGAGATCGTAGGGAGCGATGTCTGGATCAATGGCGGACAGCGCTTCCTGGGACGCGTCAGCGAAGTGCAGTTTGGGGCCGGCGAAGCTCCGCTGCTGGTGGTGAAGTTGCCGGTTTGTGCGGTGCAGAACGAAGTGCTGGTTCCCTTCGCGGAAGAGTTTGTGAAGAAGTTTGATGTTGCCGGCAAACGCATCGACATGGAATTGCCCGAAGGGCTGCTGGATTTGGATGCGCCGTTGAGCAACGACGAGAAGCAGCGCCAGAAGTCCGAAGCCGATGAAGCAAGATCGGCCGGCGAGCGGCGCAAGAGAAAGTAACATTTGACGGTTTGAAAGAGCCCGGCTTTAGCTGGGCCGGTGAGGCGAGGGAATATCGGGCTTCAGCCCCTGAGGAGATTCGGTCTCCGGCGCTGTCCCGTACGGGTTCCTCCAGGGGCTAAAGCCCTGAATGGTTTCTGCGTGTTGACGGCGCGGCTGAAGCCGTGCCCCTTCAAATCGAGTGCGATTTGAATTGGCGTGGCCCAAATGAAGTTCGAGATTCTTACGATTTTTCCGGACTTTTTTCGCGGGCCACTGGATTACGGCATTGTGCGCCGGGCACGCGAGTCCGGGCTCATTGAAATTGGCATCCACGATCTGCGAACGTTCACCCACGACCGTCATCGCACGGTGGACGATCGGCCATTCGGCGGCGGCGAAGGCATGGTCTTGAAGCCTGAGCCTATCTTCGAATGCCTGGAGTCGCTGCAGGTAACGCCGCGCCAGGAACGAATCAGCAAGGCGGCGCGCGAAACCGTGATCCTGCTGTCGCCGCAAGGCGAGTTGTTCACGCAGTCGGTTGCACAGCAGATGATGAGCCGCGGGCGAGTCATGCTGATCTGCGGGCGCTACGAAGGTGTGGACGAGCGGGTGAGCGAGCATCTCGCCGATCGCGAGATTTCGATTGGCGACTTTGTCTTGAGCGGCGGCGAGTTGGGTGCGGCGCTCATCGTGGACGCGATGGCGCGGCTAGTTCCGGGAGCGCTGGGCAACGCGGCCTCGTCGCAGCAGGAGTCGTTTACCGCGAATGCGTCCGACACTGGCGCAAAGATTGCGGGTGAGCCTCCGAGTTCGACCTGTGGTTCCGGCGGATTGCTGGACTATCCGCACTACACGCGTCCGGCCGAGTTTCGCGGGATGCCGGTTCCCGAAGTACTGGTGAACGGGAACCACGATGAGATTCGGAAGTGGCGGCGCCGTTGTGCGCTGCGCAAGACGCTCCGCAATCGGCCGGATCTGTTGCGGGAGGCGGAATTGAGTAAGGAAGATCGCAGGCTGCTGGCCGAGATCGAAGCCGAAGAATGTGCGTGAGGCTGGGCAGATCGTCGCCGCACGAAGAAACCGCACGTCCCTCCGCTCGGACTAAAGTCCTCGGTCGGGATGACAAGATCGGGTCACGCCGGACAACAGTAAGGAACGTCTCACGCGGGACGACTGTGGTCGAAGGATTGAGAGATCGAAGGCCAAGAGCTAAATGCTAATTGCCAAGTGCCAAATGCTAAGAGCTAGTTGCTATTTTCGCCGCCGCGAGGCGTGCCCTATGGAAGGAAAATGAATTATGTCGAACTCACCGATTATTGACCGTCTACTCGCTAAGACGCGGCGCACCGATCTCCCTGACTTCAAGCCCGGCGACACTGTCCGGGTCCATGTAAAGATCAAGGAGGGCGACAAGGAACGTCTGCAGGCGTTCGAAGGCGTCGTCATCTCCAAGAGCCATGGCTCGCAGCCCAGCTTCACCGTCCGCAAGATGAGCTTTGGCCAGGGCGTGGAACGCATCTTCCCCACCAACTCGAAGGTCATCGACAAGATCGAAGTGTTGCGCTCGGCGCATGTCCGCCGGGCCAAGCTGTACTACCTGCGTGCGCTGCGGGGCAAAGCCGCTCGTCTGCGCGAAGTGGAAACCACCCGTAGCTAGTGCGTCGCTGGAGCGGTCGATAGAAAGAACAACGCCCACCGTGTCGACGAACGCGGTGGGCACTTTTTTGGTTGACCTGGCTCCATCTTCCCAAACCGCCAGTGTCAATCGCTCGACACACGAAACCCCGCTGGAGGGGGTAGCGGGGTTTCGCATTTCCATCCGGCGGCGGCAAAGCCCCTACCGGATGTCTTGTCAGTGCGCGACTCGACTCGCGCGGGGTACATCTCTCATTCAGACTTTCGACGCCAGTTCGAGCAATCCCACAGCCATGGCGATCCAGAGCGCAAGCGCCACCGTATTCAGGGTGACGCGGATCGCTGCGTTGTCGATCAGCCAGTTATATTTCGCGTCCATGTTGTTTCTCCTTCAAGAAGCGGGTTGCGCCCGGGGTGCCTTATGGCTTACTCCGGATCAACTTCTGAGGCTATATACGGACGAGGCGGGAAAAGGTTCCGTCAACAAATTGTGAAAGCGGGGCAGGCTGCAGAATTCAAACGCAAACTGCGGAAAAGGCGGCACATCACAGAAGTGCTGCTCGCAAACCGTGCCTCTTGCACTTTCTTCCCAGTCCAGCGATATTGAAGGTATGAAGGTGTTGACGCGCTTTGTGACGTCCGCTGCCGAGCCCAGGCAATTTCCCCCGGCCGGCGCGCCCGAGATCGCCTTCGTAGGCCGCTCCAACGTCGGTAAGTCGAGCCTGATCAATTCGCTTGTGGGCAGCAAAATCGCCAAGACCAGCAACACTCCCGGCCGCACCCAAACCATCAACTTTTTCCAGGTGCGACGTCCGGGCAAGCCGCATCCCGACTTTGTCTTCGCCGATTTGCCCGGCTACGGCTACGCGCGCGTTCCCAAGGAAGTCACGGCGCAGTGGGCCCACTTCATCAATCCTTACCTGGAAAAGCGGGAGTCGCTGGTGCTGTGTTTGGCGTTAGTGGATGTCACCATCCGTCCCCAGGAACTCGACCTGCAGCTGCTGGACTGGCTCCGCCACAGAGGACGTAACTTCCTGGTGGTTGCGACCAAAGCCGACCGCATCTCCAGTAACCAGTTGCGCGCTTCTTTGCCGAAACTGGCAGAACAGCTCCAGGTCGCTCCGGATCAGATGATCGCCTTTTCAGCGAAAACTCGCTTCGGACATGACGAGCTTTGGGCGGCCATCAAAACCGCCGCCGGAGTGGTAGATCCCGGCGCGAACGACATCGCCCGCACAGCCTGCTAGCGGCTGGCTCAACTGACATTGATTTTGATTAACGGCTACGGACGAGGGCATTCATGGCCAGATTTCCAGGGCCGTCGTGGTGAGAATCTGCTCTTTTGCGGCTTCGCTGAGCGGCAGCGCGCGAAACTCGGCCAGGTTCTTCTCAATCTCTGGCACACCCGGTCCCGGCCAGTCGGTGCCAAACAGCGTTTTGTGTGCGATCTCTTCCAGGCGGGGAAAATATTTCAACAGCGTCTTGGGAGGAATGCCGCTGATGTCGAGAAACACATTGCGGTGACGGCGAACCAGGAAGAACGCCGTGTCCATCCACAGGGGACGCCCACCGTGCGCCAGCAGAATTTTCAGCCGGGGAAAATCGACGGCCACGTCGTCCACATAAATTGGATCACCAAACTTGTTGCGTGCCCCAGGAAAAATCGATGTGCCGGTGTGCACCATGATCGGAATGCCGTTGGCTTCGGCCGCACGATAAATGATCTCCAGTTCCTTGACACCGTTCACATAATCGTTGGGATAGAGCAACTGGTGCGGCGGATGGATCTTGATCAGCTTGATGCCCAGCCGGACGATCTGCTCCATATCGGCGAGGACGTTGGTGGTGTGCCGCGGATGCACGCTGCCACACGGAATCAGCCGTCGCGGATCTTCCTTCACATAATTGACAATGAACTCATTGACTGCCGGCGTAAAGCCAATCACCTCGGGTGCGACGTAGTTGATCAGTACCGCACGATCCACGCCAATCGCGTCGAGATGTTTCAGGAATGCTTTCGGGGAACGGCAATACTCCGCCACCAGATCGAAGTCCTTACGCGACTTCTTCATCAGGGCCAGCGCTTCCGGCTTGAACAGCTCGAGTGGCTGAATGTGAACGTGGCAGTCTGTGATCATATTGAGTGGATAGTGAATAGTGGTTAGTGGATCGTTAAGACGGCCATCACCACCCCGACCAAGGTTTCTTCACTCTTGGAGTCGGACATTCCCCATTTAATTTGTCGTCCTGAGCGAAGCCGAGGGACACTGCGGTTTGTCGGCATCACCAGCATCCATACTCGGCGTGCTCACAGCTTCAATTTGCCGCCGCCATCACCGCGCGTTTTGTGAACACCCGAACCATCTCGCGCCGATATTCCGGCGTGAGCGCCGACGTAGTCAGCGGCTTTGCCGTCCTTGCCGCCAGATCGCCAATCCTTTCCGCGATCTCGTCGCTGGGAACGACTCCCACAAGGTGGGCATCCGCGTCCTTCACCAGGAATGGCGCCGGATTCAGGGCCGTAATTGCGACCCGCGCATCCTCAACGTGCCCGGATTTCATCTTGAGCGCCACGGCCACACCGGCCAGGGGATAATCAATACTCCCACGAACCCGCAGCTTCTGATAACTTCCGCGCCATCCGGCTGCGGCCTCAGGCAGATAGACACGAGTCACAATCTCGTTCGCCGCCAAGATGCAGCCGTACAATGCCATCGTTCACGTAGAAGTCCGACAGTGGGGTACGCCGTAATCCGTTTGGCCCGGCAATCTCAAGCTCGGCTCCCAGACACAGCATCGCCGGAGGCGTATCGCCGGAAAAGGCCGCCCAGCAGAACTTTCCACCCGGAGCAACGTGGCACAGGTCGCCGTCTTTCTTCAGACAGAAGCCGCAACTCTTGCGCCACAACAGCGACTGGTTGTACCACAGACAACGAGTATCCAGACAGACATTTCCGCCCAGCGTTCCCATATTGCGCAACACCGGCGAAGCCACGGTCTTTACTGCGTGGTAGAGCACCGGATAGTCCTTCCGGATTACCGCCGAGTGTTCGATGGCACTCAGGGGGGTCATGGCTCCAATCTCGATTCCGTCACCGGACAGGTTGCGAATGCCGCGAAGCTCGCGAACGCCGCGTAAATCGAGCACATAGGCCGGGGTAAACAACTTTTGCTTCATCGAAGGCAACAGGTCAGTGCCGCCGGCAACAATCTTTACCTCGCCCTGGTGTTTCGCCATCAGGGAGACGGCATCGTCGATCGTCTTCGGACGCAATAGTTGGAAGCTGGGCAAGCTCACAGCTCACCTCCCACTGGCGAACCGGCGTCCGTACCTTGGCGGGCTGGGTCAAGTGGATGTCTCGCCGGCCCCTTGCCTCGGAACCAAAGCGAGCCTCCATGTTCGCGGAACGTCATCGGCGCCGTCGGATCGACGGATTCGGTCATCTCGATTCGCTTCAGTCCCTTCTTAGCCCGTAACGCCGACAGAATCCGCTCCGGAGTAAATGGAGCCTCACGCAGTCGGACTCCCACAGCGTCGTAGATCGCGTTCGAAATCGCGGGAATGGTCGCGGCCAATGATCCTTCGCCAGCTTCCTTTGCGCCAAACGGGCCCTCAGGGTCAATGCTTTCGACGATGATGCACTCGATGTCGGGCGACTCCTCCGACGAAGGACTGCGATACTCCAGCAGGCCTGGATTCATCAGCAGGCCGTCTTTCCACACCATCTCCTCTTCCAGCGCCTGGCCGAGCCCCATCCACACCGACCCGATGACCTGGCCTTCCACGGCTACTGGATTCAGCGCCCGACCACAGTCATGCGCCGCCCAAATCTTGTGCACGGTCACCTCGCCGGTCTCTTCATCAACGCTGACATCGGCAACCTGGGCCGAATACGAATAAGCTGGCGACGGCCCGACGCCTCCGCCTTTGTGCTTGCCGCCGCGCGCCGCCATAGGCGGAGCATACGATCCTGTTCCAGTCAGCGCGCCGTGAAAATCGATAGCCGAAACCACCGCTTCCTCGAAGCTCATCTGCTCCTTGGGGCCCTCTTCCTTGCGCGTCTGCAGAACCGAGCCGCGAAGAATCTGGCCGTCGACGCGGCCACTGGCCGCCAACTCTTTCTGCTCCGGCATACCCGGTTCGCCGAGATCGCTGTCGCCGACGGTGCCCCGTTTGTATACGCGGTCATTCCGCATGATCACGTCTTCCGGCGCGCAATTCATACGCTTGGCGGCAGCACTGACAATGTTCTTCTTCACATCCTGCGCCGCGCGTAGAGCCGCGTTGCCCGCCATAAAAGTCACACGACTGGAGTACGATCCCAGATCGATCGGCGTCAGGTCAGTGTCCGCGGCGATCACTCGCACGCGCGCCAACTCGCATCCCAGCACCTCGGCCACAACCTGCGCGGTCATGGTGTCGGAGCCTTGCCCGATCTCCGACGCGCCGGTGTAGACCACCACGCCGCCATCGCGATCGATCTTGATGTTCACCGTCGAATGCGGCATGTCGGAGCGAATGATACTGTTCGCCGCGCCGCTTACATAATGGCTGCAAGCGACTCCGAGCCCGCGTCCCTTGGGCAAGTTGCCTCGGCGCTCGTTCCAACCTGACCGCGTCACCACCTGCTCGATGCACTCGGGCAGGCCGTAGCTCAACACGCGCAGACCATTCACTGTCACCGTCGGCGGCTTCAACAGATTGACTCGCCGCACTTCGGCGGGATCGAGCCCGAGCGTCGCCGAAATTTCATCCATCTGCGACTCGAACGCAAAACGCACGTTGACGGTACCGTGTCCGCGCATGGCGCCGCAGGCCGGCTTGTTGGTCAGCACGCGATAGCCGTCGTAACGAATGTTGGGAATGTCGTACAGTGCGCCCAGCAACGCACCGGAATAAAGGATGGTTACCACACCGTAGGAGCAGTAAGCTCCGCCATCCTGAATGACTTTGGAGGCCACAGACGTTACGCGGCCATCGTTCTTCACGCCGGTCTTCAGATCGATGATGGTGCGTGGCCGTCCGCGGTGCGCCCAGAAAACCTCCTCGCGCGTGTAGGTGATCTTCACTGGCGCCTTGGCAGCGCGCGCCGCAACCGCAGCAATGATCTCCAGGGGAATGATTTCGCTCTTGCCCCCGAAGCCGCCGCCAACCAGCGGCTTGATCACCCGAATCTGCGACATCGGCAACTCCAGCACCAGAGAAAGTTTGTGCTGCAGATAGTACGGGACCTGCGTGGAGGACCACACTGTCAGACGTCCCAGGTTTCCGGTGTGCGGATCGAGTTCGAAATTCGCCAGCGTACAGTGCGGTTCCATCGCCGCATGCGTCACTTCGTTGGCGATGTAGCGCCCCTCGGCAACATAGTCGGCATCGGCGAAGCCTTTCTCCGGATCGCCAAAAACGTGGTGATAGTCCTTTTCGATGTTCTGCGGACGGTTTTCGTGAATCAGATCAGTTTCGGCCTTCATCGACTGTTCCGGATCGAAGTAGGCGGGCAGCGGCTCATATTCCACGTCAATCAACTCAAGGGCGGCCTCGGCAATCTCTTCCGTTACGGCCGCAACACACGCGACATGATCACCCACGTAACGCACTTTTTCCACCGCCAGAGCAGTCTCATCATGGCCGACCGGAAGAATGCCGTACGGATTCGGTGCGTCTTCGCCGGTCACAACCGCGACCACTCCGTCGAGCGCTTTGGCGCGCGAGGTGTCGATGCTCCGGATGCGCGCGTGCGGATAGGGCGAATGCAGAATCTTTCCCACCAGCATGCCGGGCATGCTGAAATCGTCGGCATACTTGCCGGCCCCGGTGGTCTTGCCCGCAGCGTCGATCATGGCGATCGGCTTGCCGATAACAGAAAAGTCGCTCATCGATTACTTCGCCCCCACTAACTCTTGCTTTATACCTTTTTGTTCGGCATCAATCGCCGCGCGCACCGCCTGGTACATCTGCGAATAGCCCGTGCAGCGGCACAGATTGCTGCTGAGGGCCTCGCGAATTTCGGCTTCGCTGGGCTCGGGGTTGTTGGCGAGCAGCCACTTCACGGTCATCATGAATCCCGGTGTGCAGAAACCGCACTGCGAGCCGCCAAAATCTCCGTAAGCCTTCTGCAAGGCTGCCAAACTGCCGTGATCGGCAACGCCTTCGACGGTGGTGATCTCCTGTCCTTCGCAACTGGCCGCCAGCATGGTGCAGGCCAGCATGGGCACGCCGTCAACCTGGACGGTACAAGCGCCGCAGGAAGAATCGTCACAGCCGCGCTTGGAGCCGGTGAGATCGAGGTCCTGGCGCAAAACATCGAGCAGCAATTTGCTGGGCTCGAGCGCCAGTTCGTAGGTGCGTCGGTTGACGCGGAGTTCGATTAACTGTTTTTTCATAAGGTAAACCTGCAATTAGCAATTAGCATTTGGCAGTTAGCCTGCCGATCAAACTTGAGCCAAGTGCCAACTGCTAACTGCTGCTTTAGTAAATTGGCACCTTGGGATCGATCTCTCTTGCCCAACGATCGATTCCTCCGCGCAACGATTGCACCTTCTCAAATCCCTGCTGCCGCAGCCACGCGGTGACATTCATTGACCGCACACCGTGGTGGCAAACGACAACGATGTGATCCTCCGGATCGAGTTCCTGATTGAAGCGCGCCGGAACATCGCCCATCGGAATGTGCTTGCTGCCCTGCAGTTCGGCGACGTTCAAACTCCCACGGCTCACGAACGTCGAGTACCACAACGTCAGACTCGACATCAAGCAGCGGCTTCAGTTCTTCCGGCGAGATCTCGTAATCCATCCCCATTCACTTCCCTACCCAATTCGGCCGGCGGCGCTCCATAAACGCCGCGATGCCTTCCTGTGCGTCGGCAGTCTTCATCAGGTCGTCGAAATAGATTTGCTCGGCACGTGCCAGGCCTTTATCGAAGTGGATCGCATCCCACGAGTACAAAGCCTTCTTGGCGATCGCAATCGCCTTCGAGCTCAACTGCGAAACCCGCTGCACACATTCCGAAACCAGGGTTTCCGGGTCGTTGGCCAACCCGTTCACCAATTTCGCGGCCCAAGCTTCTTCACCCGACAGCGTTCGCCCCGTCAAAATCAACTCGGCCGCCAGCTTCTGTCCCACAATGGCAGATAACGCAATACTCGCCACCGGCGGATAGCAGGCCAGCTTGATCTCCGGAAATCCCCACACCGAATCCTGCGACGCATACACAATGTCGCACATCAAGGCCAGCTCCGCTCCCCCGCCCAGGCAGTGCCGGCGAACGCTGGCGATGGTTAGCTTGCTGCTGTCGACCACCGATCGAATCACGCTGTGAAAAGCGGTCAGCATCTCCCGAACTTTGTCGGGCGTGTGTGCCTCAATGTCGACTCCGCTGGAAAAAGCCCGCTCCGAACCGGCAAAAACAATAACGCTGATCTCCGGCCGCGCTTCGATCTGTTCCAGGACGGCTCGCAGCTCCTCCATCATCGCCACGTCGATGACATTCAGCGGGGGATTCTTCAACACAATCCGGGCCGCCGGAGGTTGCATCTCGACCGCGATGCGGGTGAAGCTCGAATTGTTTGTGGCCGAACTCATTATGCGACCTATGACGCGGGGTTGCGAAAAGCAGATCCCTCACCGGCTGAAGCCGGTTCGTGATGACAAAGTAAAGCCGCTCACGGCGCAGCTAAAGCAGCGCCCCTTCCTCGCGACTACTTCCCCCTGAACTTCGCCGGACGCTTCTCTACATAAGCGGCCAGACCTTCCTTCGCGTCTTCGCTCTCAAACAGCAGTTGTTGATTTTCCCGCTCCAGGGCGAGTCCGGCTTCCAGCGGAATCTCCCAGCCGGCCTGCACCGCTCGCTTGATCCGCCCTACCGCCTTGGCCGCTTTGTTGGGAGGACAGAACTGGCGGGCGTACTCCATTACGCGCTCCATGAAGTTATCCCGCTCGAAGATTTCGTTTACCAGCCCAAGCTGTTTCGCCTCATCGAAAGAAAATGTTTTGCCAGTCACCATCAGCTCAATCGCTTTCGACTTTCCCAAAAGCCGCGACAGGCGCTGGGTTCCACCGGTTCCCGGCAGCACGCCCAGATTGACTTCCGGCAGCCCGATCTTGCCGGCATCTTTGCGGGCGACGCGCAGATCGGCGGCCAGGGCAATCTCCAGCCCTCCGCCCACGCAATGTCCGTTCAACGCCGCGATCACTAGCTTGGGAGTGTTCTCCAGCCGCAACAAAGTCTCATTGGCATGCAGGCAGAAGTAGTACTTGAATGTAGGATCCACTTCGGTCAGCATCTGGATATTGGCGCCCGCCGAGAAAAACTTTTCGCCTGCGCCGGTCAGCACCATCACATGGACGTCAATGTCCATTCGCGCCTGCAGGATGGCATCGTCCAGCTGGCGGTTCATCTCATAGCTGTAGGTATTGGCCGGCGGATCGTTGATCTCAATCACCGCTATGCCCGCGTCGGTGCGGTAGTGGATCAATTGTTTCTCTCCGGTCGCGGCTGGCTGGGCGCTACCCATGGCTGGAACTTCCTCTCCTGGCTCTCACGTGCTTAGCTTCGGCTTTTGGCCAACGAAGCGACTTCTTTAGACGAACTTGTTTTTTTCTTTGACCGGCCCGCGGTTTCCGTTTCCGTCGGCACGCCTCCCGGCTTGCCCGTCGCTTTCCCGGAACGGATGCCACGCAGAAAGATGTCGCTCATCTCCCGCGCCAGGACCTCGGCATCCGGATCGACCCGCGGGTTGTACCAGGTGTAGAGCCAGTTCATCATCCCGAATAAGCCCATCACGGCGGTACGAGTACTGATGCCAGTGCCTGTGGCCGCCTTGGATCCTACAGATTTCAGCCCCTCGGCCTTGGCCAAGTCTTCGACCAGTCCCACGCAGATGCGGTAATACTCGCGTTTGGTCGCCGACAACTCCGCACCGTAACCGTTCTTCAATACGTCGTCTTCATGCGACAACACCTTCATGGCCTTGGTCTTGGCCACCGAGTAATCGATATGATTGCGGACAAAGATGCGGATGCGGGCTTCGGGATCGGTCGCGACCGCCAGGCGCTTATGCAAGCGCTCAATAATCGTGGTAAAGGTGTGCTGTTGAATAAAGTACAGCAGCTTTTCTTTGGACTCGAAATAGTAATAGAGGCCAGCCAGTGAGATCCCGCTCAAGCGCGAAAGGTCGCGCATGGAGGCGCCTTCATAACCTTTTTCTGCGAAGATCTCGGTGGCATAGTCGAGAATCTCGGCCAGACGGCGGTCGAAGCGGGTGTCGAGAGCACGGGATGGGGTCGAGGCGGACATAAGGCTGATGACAGACGGGAAGCGGCGAGGGGCGGAATCCCGTTTTCTTCGAACGTTCGTTCTAATTTTACCTGCCGCTTCGCCTTTCGGCAAGCCGCGCTCCCCTGTTGGGAATAAGGTGAAGGACACGCGGTGGTTAACCCGAGCAGTCAGGCTGTGATCTAGCCCAGCCGCCCCCGGGACACGCTGCGGCGGCGAATTACCCGGCGCTTCCCAAATGGAAAATCGCCTTGTGAATTTCCGGACTGGGGCAGCCGCGCGTTGACAAGTACCTCGCGAAAGGGCAAACTGCTCCATTCTTGAAGATTCCGTGCCCTGAGTGGCGGAAGCTGATGAGACCTCGACCAAACGAGTCCCTTGATGACGGCGCCACAACGCGTTTCGTACCGGATGGAGTCCACGCTGGAAAGCGTGAATAAGGCCGAAGAAATGGCCGATCAGATCGCGTCGCAGGCGGGCTTGGACGAAGACACGCGAGGCGGAGTCTCCATGGCCGTACGGGAGGCCATGATCAACGCCATCCTGCATGGCAACGCGTATGATCCGGCCAAGCGGGTTAATTTAACCTTCGAGCAGAACGGGCAGGAGTTGATCGTCACCATCACCGACGAAGGCAGGGGATTTATTCCGGACGAGGTGCCCGATCCGCTGGCCCCGGAGAATCTTTTGAAAGAGTCGGGCCGTGGCATATTCTTAATGCGGGCCTTCATGGACGAGGTCCGTTTTCGTAAACTGAATCCCGGCACTGAAATTACTTTGATCAAGCGGCTCCAGAGCAAGGAACTGGACCGCTAGGAGGCTTCCACGTGAGCATGAAAGCGAGCACGCGGCAGGTAGATGGCGTCACCATCGTCGACTTGAGTGGCCGTATCACTCTGGGCGAAGGCAGCGTGGTGTTGCGCGACACCATTAAAGACCTGCTGGGCAAAGGGCAGAAAAAGATTCTGCTGAATCTGGGCGATGTCAGCTACATCGATAGCTCGGGCATCGGCGAACTGGTCAGCGCCTTTACCTCGGTGCGCAACCAGGGCGGCGAACTGAAACTGCTGAACCTGACCAAGAAGGTGCATGACCTGCTGCAGATCACCAAGTTGTATACCGTATTTGACGTGAAGGACGACGAGGCTGCGGCCATCGGCGCTTTCGCCAAGTAGCCAGCTCCTAAGTCTGCCGCTAGCAATACAGTCTCGAACGCCCTTCCGCGTCCGCGTGGAAGGGCGTTGCTGCGTTGGACGATGGCCGCTCCTCGCGATTCGCCATTCGCCCTTCGCATCTTAAGGAATTCGCTAACGCGCCGGCGCCGGCGCAGTGGTCTACAATTCACTTATCATGCCTCGTATATCGCGACTCGATAAACACCAGGTGGACGAGGAGACGGGAAAGATTTACGACGTCTATCTGCAGGAACGCGGCAACGTCCCTAACATGTTTCGCACCGTGGCGCATCGGCCGGAGATCTTCCGCACCATGATTGCGCACTTCCGTGCGGTAATGAATACCGGCACCGTACCTACCAAGCTGAAGGAACTGGTCATCGTCCGCACCTCGCAAATCAACCAGTGCGAATATTGAATGGCCTCACACACCGCCTTGGCAAGGCGGCTGGGCTGGAGCGAGGATCAGCTTAACGATCTGGCGAACTTTCGCCAGCGCTCGGACTTTACCGATGCCGAAAAGGCGGCGCTGGAGTTGGCGGAGCGGTCCACGCGCGATTCCAATAGCGTGGATGACGCTTTCTGGAACGAATTGCGTCAGTATTACGACGAAGGCGAGATCATCGAACTGCTGGCGGCGATCGGGCTGTTCAATTATTTCAACCGCTTCAACAACGCGCTGCACATGGAGCCGACGAAATAAGACAGCACTTGGCAAGTAGCACTTAGCACTTGGCAAAAACCAAAGGCTAGGTGCTAACGGCTAAGTGCTAAATGCCAAGTGCTAACTGCTGGTTTCCAGTTGCTCCCTACCAATCACCGGCGCGAAGCGCATTCCGTAAAACAGCACAATCGCCGACAACGCCACCGCTACCACCATGGCTGTCAGTCCCGTCTCCAGATTAGTTCGATCGGAGATGTAGCCGATCAGGGTGGGCGAAAACGCGTCACCCAGCAGGTGGATGGTGAAGATATTCACCGCCAGAGCGGTAGCACGAATGCGCGCACTCACCGAATTCACCAACGCGGCATTCAGCGGAGCAGTATTCAGCAGCAGGAAGAATTCGCCCAGGAAAATCGCCGGGTACATGGTCGGGCCGGGAAAATAAATTGCAAGCACGATGGCCGGAATCGACAGTGCCATGCCAACAGCCGATACCATCTGGTAAGCAGCCGGCGTGCGCCGCAGCAGGCGATCGCCCAGCCATCCTCCAAGCAGCGTGGCCACGGTGCCGGAGACCACAGTCATTCCTCCAAACACGGTGTTCGCATGGTCCAGGGGAACGTGGCGGACGCGGGTCAAGAACGTCGGCATCCAGACCTGCAGCCCACCGATGGCAAAGGTCATCATGGCTGCGCCCAGCGTAATCGTCCAGTACGCCTTGTTGCGGAACAACCCCCTGACCGAGCCACGCTCGACGCTATCGGCCAGGTGGTCGCTGGCGCCGCGCACCGGCTCACGCAGCGCTAGCAAGCCGAACGCCAGCAGCAGTCCGGGCAGCGCCGACACCATGAAGGGCGCGCGCCAGCCGTACCGCTGGCCTAGGTATCCGCCGATGATGTAGCCCAAAGCGCTGCCGACCGGCGTCGCCAGGTAGAAGAAGCCCATAACCCGGCCGCGAATATTCTCCGGAAACAGGTCGGAGAGGAATGCCGGTGAAATGGCGACGAAGGTTGCCTCGCCAATGCCGACGATCACGTGGCGCAGCAGCAGTTCGTCGTAGGTGTGGGTGACTGCACTCAGCAGCGTAGCGATGCTCCACACGAACGCGCCCGCGGCCATAATCCATTTGCGCGGATAGCGATCGGCCAGAGGAGCGATCAACGGGGCGGCCACCATATAGCAAACGAAGAAGGCTGAGGTCAGAAAGCCGATCTGCGCGTCGTCGAGGTGAAACTCCTTCTGCACCAGGGGCTGTACCGCGAACAGCACATTGCGGTCGATGTAGTTCAGAAAATTCAGCGCCGTAAGCAGCAGCAACGCACTGCGGGCGTTGTGTTGGGCAAACATGGGTGCGCGGAGGATAACATGCTGCCGGCTTCAGGACGATGTGCGGTTTGTAAAAATACTTCCGCAGCAGCGCAGGTTCGGAATATGCTGTGTGACGGCGAGGAGTACGGTCAACAGCTTAGCAGTCCGGCCCGCGTAACCGCGCGGCGAGGCGGTTCTGCGCGAGGCTGGGCCACCCTTCTCAGCTAAAGCATTCCCGGCAATCACAAATTTTGCGGAGGCTACATGAAGCGCCTGCTGCCGTTTCTTTTGGCACTTATATTTTCCTGCGCCCTGCTGGCGCAAACCTCGCAGACCGTCACCACCCAGAACTCGCAGACCACGGCGTCGCAAACCGCGACAACTTCGCCATCGGCACCCTCGTCCGCACCCCAAGAGCGAATGTGGTTTCCCAAGGATTGGTATTGGGGCTGGGCCGAGTTCGATCTCGCGCCGCCGCATAACGAAATCGATCCCAACCTGTGCGCGGCCAATGCCGGCGCACCGCAATACGGCGGCGTCAACGCGCCCTGTAGCGCCTTCGCCCGTTATCAACTCGCCGGAACCATCGAATTGCGGCCTATCGGACAAACTATCTTCCGCCGCGTGATGTTCTTCTTCGACCCCAATTTCCTCTTCGGAAAAAACCTCCCGCAAACGCTCTACACCTGGTCGTGGAGCGGCATCGGCATGGAGTACGACTGGGGTGTGGCTGTCGACCTGCCAAAGCGCTTCCAGTTCCGCTACACCAACCATCCGCAAATCCAGCGCTTCGGATCGCGCGATCAGCCGCTAGGTCCCGCATGGCTTGGACCCAATGGACCGTGGGGACAATACAACACCATCGGCGTGCGCAAGTATTTCGGAACGCGGCGTGAAGGGACTGACTAGCTGCGAGGCTGGAGATTCACCACGGAGGCACGGAGGGCACGGAGTTTTTACTTGTCATCCCGTCTATAACGAGGTTGGGGTTGTCAAGGCACACTGCGGCGGCGACGCGGTAGGCGCCTGGTTTTTGACTTTCCTTATTCCCCAGCGCCTTGGCTTTTGACCTTGGGGTGGTTTTGCTTTTTGCGAAATCGGCATCGAGGACCCGTCTGCTTTGGAATCGTTAGGTGGCGGCTCGCTGGCCCCACCCTCCATCTATTCGGTCACCCACTGCGACCATGATTCTCCACTGCGAACTCCCCGCTACCGGGGAGGCGGGCTGCCCAAACAATCGGACGGGGCCCTACTGCTCCCCACGGAATGACCCGGGCTTACCCGCATGACGTGCCAGCTCCGCATACGTCCAACCCTTGCGGAGCATCCAGTACAACCTCACCGCCAGCCGCCGCGCCACCATCACCTTGGCCACGCCACGGCTTTTTTTGGCGGCCAGCCGGCGGTAAGCACGCTTTAACTGCTCATCGCCGCGCACCGCCGTCTGGCCCGCTTCCACCAGCAGGAAACGCATAAAGCTGGATCCCTGCTTGCTGATGTGTCCCAGCCGCTGCTCGCCCGCCCGAGCTGTGCTCGCGCGGCGTCAGCCCCAGATAGCTGGCCACCTGCTTACTCGTGCCGAAGCGACTCACTTCGCCCACGGTCAGCACCATGCCCAGCGCCGTCTGCGGTCCCACGCCGGGATGGGTCATCAGCCGCCGGACATCGTCGCGCCCCTCGGCTTGCCGCCGCACCACCCCGTCCAGGGCCAGAATCTGCGCGTCCAACTCAGTTAACAACTTCAGCAACTGATCGCGCCGCCGCCCGGCGTGTTCCAGCATGGGCAATTCCTGCAGCTGCTGCCGGCCCTCGCTCGACCACAGCCGCCGCCCTTTCTGCACTCCCTGGTTCAGCGCCAGGGCCTGCAGCTGGTTCTTCACCTTGGTCCGCAGCCGCATGCGATGATGCCGGTCCAGCAGCAACTGCCGCAGATCGCGCTCCCCCTCCGTCGGTACCCAGATGCGCGGAAACCGCCCCTCCAGCAGCAGCTTCAAGATCAGCTCCGCATCCCGCCGGTCCGTCTTCTGCTGCCGGGTTTCGGCGGCTCGAATGCGCGCCGCATCGCCGATCCACAGCTGATGCCCGCACTCCTGCAACAACCGCCGGAACCACTGGCTGGGACAGCCCGACTCCATCCCCACTCGCACTTCCCCCTGCAGGCCACGATAAAACTCTGCGGCCTGGGCGGGATGGAGCAGCTTCTTCTCCTCGATCTCTCCCGTCTGATTGTCAAAGATCGCTACCTGCTGAAACCCAGAATGAAAATCACAACCTATAATCCACATGGTTGGCTCCTTCTGGGTCCTCTGCCTTTTCGCAAAAAAACAGACTACCCGGTTTGGGGCCAACCTCGTTATGAGATCAACCGGAGCGAAGCGAAGCGGAGGGATCTGCGGTTGCCCGCCGTCGACATAGCAGACATTCTGGAACGAACCTCTGATTGACCGCACCAGAAGCGGTGTGGGCCTGTTGACATCTTGAGGTGTCGCCCCTGAAGGGGCTTGTAGGTTGATTCATCGACCACCCAGGACTGCGCCCGCCTGCGGCAGGCTGTGTCCTGGGCTGAGCTGAGTCGTCCCGCCGGCGGGACGGGTTTGCCGCAGCCAGGAAATATCTCGCGAACCCGGCTGGGTGAAGAATTCAGCAAAGCCAGACCCAGGAAGGTTTTTCTTTAATGTCTTCTCCGTGCGCTCCGTGTCCTCTGTGGTGAAAAGGTCTTATTTCTTCGGCCGAGGATAGCGCGCGATCACGACCGTCCCGATGCCGCCGCGCGGGCGGAACTCGCCTTTCACCTCGGCCCACTTGGGCTTGGTGGCCCGCACAACATCTTCCAGCACGCGATTGACGATGTTCTCCTGGAAGATGCCGAGGTTGCGATAGCAGTTCAGGTATTCCTTCAGAGATTTCAGCTCCAGGCAATCTTTATCCGGCATGTAGCGGATCCACAGCGTACCGAAATCGGGCAGCCCAGTCTTGGGACAGACCGAGGTGAATTCAGGAATGTCGATGACGATTTCATAGTTGGGAAACTGGTTCGGCCAAGTCTCAATCTCGGGAAACTTGGCGTCCAACCCGGACTCGGCATGTTCCGGAGTGTAGCGCTGACTCTTTGCCATGCTTCTATTGTAGCGGCGCGCGCGGCTCCGCCGGTTGAACCGCATCCGCTTCGGGAGCAGACGTGGAGGCCGGCTTCGTGACCGGCTCGACCTTCTCCGCTGGAGGCGGTTCCAGCGCCGGCGAGCTCTCTGGCTGGTGCAGGATTTCGGAGTTCAGCTCCGCCCCCAGCAGAATCAGGAACGCGCCCCAGTACAACCAGATCAGCAATGCAATGCCGCCGCCCAGTGCGCCGTAGGTCCGATTCAAGTGGGCGAAACTGCCGAAGTAAAAGCTCAGGCCATCCGACAGGAAAATCCAGCCCACGACGGCTACAATCGCTCCCGGCAGCGTCGAGACGAAGCGCTGCTGTAAATTAGGAGCCCTAAAGTACAGCGCTTCGACAGCGACCACGATGAAGATGACGACGACCAGGTAACGCAAGATCGGCCAGAACACCGCGAAGGCGTGGGTCATTCCAAAGTAGGTAGCTAGAAATTCGCCGAAGCGTGGACCAACCATGATGAAGACCAGCGCGACGGTCACCAGGGTTCCGACCAGAAAGCGTGAGTTCCAGCGACAGCAGGCGAGTCTTCCAAAACGGCCGGGTCTCGGGAACGTCATAGGCAACGTTCAAGGCCTCAATCGCGGCGGAAAAGCCGCTGGAGCAGGTCCACAAGGTTCCCACCAGGCCGGCTGAGAGCAGGGCTCCACGGCTGGGCGACAATACGTCGTTAGCGGTGCGCAGGATCAGAGCCATGCTTTCCGGAGGGGCGACGCGGGCCATCACGGTGATGATGGCATTCAGCAAATTCGGGATGGGCAAATAGGCTACCAACGCCGCCAGCGCAACCAGCGCCGGAAAGAAGGCCAGGACAAAGTAGTAGGACAAAGCGGCGGCGAATAACAGAATGTTATTGTTCACCACGTCTTTGGTGACGCCGACGACGATTCGCTTGCACACCCTGAGACGCATGAGTTTCCCGAGATGCTTGCTCGACCGATTGGGCTAATGGGATGAATAAACTCCGCGCCGAGGCTGCGTCAAGACGAGTTCGGCTGCGTCTTCAAGCGGGCTGGGGCATCAGATAGGCAGGGCGTCGGAAAGCGGGCCGAAGAATTGGAAATGAGACCTCCGTGGTGACACCAGCATTACACAAGGGTAATGCTGTGGAAGTCATGCTCTACGTTATACTTATAGTTTCGAGAAAAAATGGCAGCCGCATCTGAAAACGGCCACCGCCGCAAAAACGGAACGTTAACCTGGATCATCATCGTTGCCTTAATTCTGGCGGTGGTGGTGCTGGCTGCATTCGTTTCTTTACATCGTTCGCAGGTGGCAATCCGAATCGGCCACGCCGACCGTGAAACCATCACGGCCAGTATCGCCACCAATGGCAAAATCGAGGCGCTCGACAACTTTCAGGCTTACGCTCCCACCGCCACCACGGTGAAAAAGATTTATGTGCAGCAGGGTACCTGGGTGAAGCCCGGACAATTGCTTCTGCGACTGGAAGATGCCGATGCCCGCTTGCAGGCTGCCCGGGCCGAGGCGCAACTGAAAGGCGCGGACGTCGACGTCAACGCGGTGCAGAACGGTGGCACGCCGGAAGAACTGCTGAACACGCGCAATGCGTCTGGTGAAGGCGCAGGCCGATCGCGATGTGGCCGAGCGGAACTATCAGGCGATGCAGCGCTTGCTGCAAACCGGAGCGGCCTCGCAGGCCGAAGTGGACGCGGCCAAGGACCGCCTGCGCGTCGCCGATTCCGATGTCCACCTGCTGCAGCAAAAGTTGAAAGGCCGCTATTCGCAAGCGCAAGTGGGACATGTCGAGGCGCAAAAGACGGAAGCTCAAGCCTCGCTGCAAGCCGCGCAGGAGCTGCTGAAGAACTCCAACATCACCGCTCCCCGGGCCGGCCTGGTGTATTCGCTGCCGGTGCGCGACGGAGCCTTCGTCAATGCCGGCGATTTGTTGGTACAAGTCGCGGATTTGCATAAAGTGCGAGTGCGTGCCTTCATTGACGAGCCCGAAATCGGCAAACTGCGTCCCGGACAATCCGGTCGAAGTCACCTGGGACGCGCTTCCCGGGCGAGTTTGGAAGGGTACGTTGGAGACCCTGCCGACAACCGTGGTACAGCACGGAACGCGCACCGTGGGCGAAGTAACTTGCGTTATCGAGAATAATGACCTGAAGCTGCTGCCCAATACCAACGTAAGTGTCGCCGTGGTGACGGCCCGCCAGGAAAATGCTTTGACTGTGCCCCGTGAGGCCATCCATCAGGATGCCGAGGGGCAATATGTTTTCCAAGTAGTGAACGGCGAATTAAGACGGCGCGACGTGAACACTTCCGTGGCAAACTTAACCAGGGTCGAAGTGACCAAGGGTCTCTCCGACGATGCGACACTGGCATTGGGAGCGCTTAACATGCAATCCCTGCACAGTGGGATGCAGGTAAAACCAGCGACTCCATGAAGCTTGTTGTGACCAAATTCTTGATTGCCTTTCTGCTGCTCTTCGGAGTGGCTGCCAGCAGCGTTGCCGATCCGGAGGCAACGCAACTGCTGTCTCTGGGCCGCATGAACGAGGCGGTAAGCGTGTTGTCCAATCGCGACGATGCCGAATCGCTCAATCAATTGTCACGCGCCTACTTTGCCATGGAGCAGTGGGACGACGCGGTGAAGTACGGGGAGCGCGCGGTCAGCCTTGAGCCCGGCAATGCCAACTATCATTTGTGGTTGGCGCGGGCGTACGGACGCAAGGCCGGAGACTCCAATCCCCTGGCCGCGGCCGGACTGGCGCGCAAGGCCAAGAGCGAGTTCGAGCGCGCCGTGCAACTGGATCCCACCAACGTTCCCGCCCGGGTCGATCTGGCGCAGTATTACACCGAAGCCCCCGCGATCATGGGCGGTGGCTTCGCCAAGGCGCAGGCACAAGCCGAGCAAGTGGCTAAGTATGATTTGGCGAAGGCGCATCTGATTCTGGCGCGGGTGGCCGAGAAACAGAAACAATATAACGAGGCTGAGAGCCAGCTGCGGGCCGGCATCAAGGACGCGAAGAATCCCGCCGACGCGTGGCTGGAATTAGCCGCGTTCTACCGCAAATGCGGACGCCTGGACGATATGCAGAAGGCGGTGCAGAGCGCGCTGGCGCAGCCCGGCAAGCCGGCTGTTTCGTATTTCGATGCCGCTCGCGAACTGTATTTGAGTAGTCGCGACTTTCCTGGAGCAGTGCAAGACTTGCAGAAGTATTTGTCGTCGGGCCAGTTGGTTGAAGGCGCTCCCGCCTTTCATGCTCATTATCTGCTGGGACAGCTTAACGAGAAAATGGGGAACAGCGCGGGCGCAGCCGCCGAATACCAGGCTTCTCTTTCCCTGGCCTCCGGATTCATTCCCGCCAGGAAAGCTTTGAGTCACGTACAGTAATAGGATGTCTTGGCGTCATGGGGGTGTCGAGCACGGGATGCGAGCAAAACCCCGGCGTTCCATGATCCACGTTCCAGGATGAAGCTCAATTCGCTCGCCAGATACGTCCAAGTCGCCGCGCTTGCCTGCGGGTTGCTGACGATTCCGGCTCTGGCGCATAACGGTTGACCCACCTGTCGCTCCCATTCCCTTCCGTAACGCAGTCGAGTTGGCGCTGCAAAACAGCGGCGTCATGGGCATCGCCGCCATTAACCAGTGGCGAGCCCGCAAGGCCTACGAAGAAATGCGGGCCAATTACATTCCCCAGATCACCATCGGCTCCGGCCTCGGCTACTCCTATGGATTTCCGCTTACGCTGGAAGGCTCGGCGCCCTCGGTGGTGAATTTCAACTCCGCCCAGTCATTGTTCAATCTGTCGCTGCGTCAATTCATCAAGGCGGCAAAAATCGACTGGCATGCGACCTCGCTGGACGTTCAGGACAAGCGCGATGCCGTGATTCTGGATACGGCGCTGACCTATGCGCAGCTGGCTCAGCTCACGGGTAAAATCGAGGCCTCGAACGAAGCGCAAGGCGCCGCCAGAAAGGCGCAGTTCGTCAGCGAGCAGCGCTTGCAGGAAGGTGTGGACAGCAAGCTCGAGGTCACCCGGAGCCAGCTGGTGACGGCGCGCATCCGCCTGAGAATCGCCGAGGCGCGAGGACCAATCCGACGTGCTGCGCGAGCATCTGTCGAAGTTGCTGAACTTGCCGGCCGCTCAGATCGCCGTCGAGCCGAACTCCGTGCCGCAGATGCCGGTCGATCTCGCAGGATGACGACCTGGCGGCACGAGCGGTGAGCAACAGCCTGGATGTGAAGCTTGCGGAGCAGAAAGTAGCGGCAGCAAAAGCTCGCGCGCAAGGTGAGCACAAGGCGCTGACCATGCCGACCGTCGATCTGGCTTCGCAATACGCTTATCTGGCGAAGTACAACAACTACGATCTCTACTACCGCAACTACACGGCCAACAACTTCAGCGGCGGCCTGAACATAAGGTTCCCTATCTTCAATTCGGTGCAGAAGGCTAAGGCGCAAGAGGCCGATGCCGACGCGCAAATCGCCCAGAAGCAAGTCGACCTGACCAAGAACAAGGTCAGCGAGGACGCACTGAAGCTTCAGCGCTCGTTGCGCCAGCTTTCGGCGGCGCGTGACGTGGCCAAACTGGAGTGGGAGGTTTCGCAAGGCGATCTGGAAGCGGTCAAGGGCCGGGTGCAAACCGGAAACGCCAATACCCGCGACCAGCAAAATGCCGAATTGGATACCGACGACAAGCACGCAGCCTATTTCGATGCCGAATTTGAGCTGAGCCGGGCGGAATTAGCAGTTGCTGCGGCTTACCGGCGAACTGGAGAATTGGGCCATTCCGCCGCAATAAGCTACCACTCGCTGCGCACCAGGAAATACATCTAACTTAAAGAATCTCAAGTAGTTCCGTGAGCATTCATCAGATGGTACGATAGTGATTAAGACTATGCCTTTGAAAACGCTATTTCTCAATCCCCCTTCTTTCGAGAACTATGATGGTGGCGCCAGTTCGCGCTGGCCAGCCACCCGCGAAATCGAGTCTTACTGGTATCCGGTATGGCTCGCCTACCCGGCCGGAATGCTGGAGGGCTCGCGTCTGCTGGACGCCTCTCCGCACAAGGTGAATGCCGCCGAGACCATCCAGATCGGCAAAGAGTTCGAGTTTCTGGTGCTCTTCACCAGCACGCCGGGATTTCAGGGGGACATCAAGCTGGCCGCTGCCATGAAGGCAGCCAATCCTAAGCTGAAAATCGCCTTCGTCGGCCCGCACGTTACCACGCTGCCGGAAGCGTCGCTCCAGGAAGGCACGGCGCTGGATTTCATCGTGCGCCGGGAATTCGATTACGCCACGGTCGAGTACGCCAACGGCAAGCCGCTGAACGAAATTCTGGGCATCTCGTATCGCGGTCCCAATGGGACGATCGTGCACAACGCGGACCGTCCGGCGGTCGCCGATCTCGATGCGCTGCCCGATGTGGTCGATGTCTACAAGCGTGATATCGATCCCCGCCGTTATAACGTGCCGTTCCTGCTCTATCCCTTCGTTTCGCTGTACACCACGCGCGGCTGCCCGGCGCAATGCACCTTCTGCCTGTGGCCGCAGACCTTGAGCGGTCATCCCTGGCGCAAGCGCTCGTCCGATGCAGTTGCCGCCGAGATGGCGAAGGCCAAAGCAGTACTGGCCCTGGGTAAAGGAATTTTTCTTCGACGACGACACCTTCAACATCCAGAAGGCTCGCACCATCGAGCTGTGCTCCAAGCTGAAGCCGCTGAATCTGACCTGGTCGTGCACCTCGCGCGTCACCACCGATTACGAGACGCTGAAGGCGATGAAGGAAGCCGGATGCCGGCTTCTGATCGTAGGCTACGAATCCGGCGATCAGCAGATTCTGAAGAACATCAAGAAGGGCGCCACGGTTGAGCGCGCGCGCGACTTCACCCGCGACTGCAAGAAGCTGGGGCTGGTCGTTCACGGCGATTTCATCCTCGGCCTGCCGGGCGAGACCAAGGAAACCATTCGCCGCACTATCGACTTCGCCAAAGAACTGGACGTCGAGACCATTCAGGTATCGCTGGCACACGCTTATCCTGGAACTGAGCTTTACGACTACGCTAAGGCCAATGGCTTCATCCTGAATGAAGGCGCGCAGATGGTGGACGAGATGGGTCATCAGGTCGCGATGATCGAGTATCCCGGCATCTCGCGCGACTACATTCTGGAGATGGTGCATCGCTTCTACGATGAATACTATTTCCGGCCGAAGGCGATCTTCCGCATCGTGAAGCGGGCGGCCTTTAACTCTACCGACCGCAAGCGTCTCTACACCGAAGCCAAGTCGTTTCTCAAGCTGCGTGCAGCCCGCAATCGCTCCGTGAAAGAAACGCGCAAGCAGCAAGGTTCGGCCATGCCTCCGCCGCCACCGGCGGGAACTGCGAACACTGAGGCCAAATCCGAAACTGCCGAACCAGTCAGCGCCTAGAGGGCTAGGCGTGACCTTTCGCAAGTATCTAATCCTGCTCGCCGTGGTGATCTTCGGATCCAGCGGCAACGTGTGCCTCGCCCGGGGCATGAGAGACTTCGGGCCAGTCACCAGCGGCAATTGGACGCGGCTATTGCTGGCCCTGTTGAATCCCTGGGTCCTGGGCGGCATTGCCCTGCTCATCCTCTTCTTCTGCAGTTATCTCTCCGCGCTTTCTTGGGCCGATCTAACGTATGTCTTACCCGCCACGGCATTCGGCTATGTGCTGACCGCGCTGTTAGCCAGTCTTTTGCTCCATGAAAATGTCACGGTCGCTCATTGGCTGGGGATTGCGCTGATCACCGCCGGGGTGGGATTTGTCGCCACCGGACCATCGCTGACCACGCATCTCGAAGCTGAATCGCATTCTGCGGCCGACGGTCGTCAATCCCCGGCTGCGGGAATCGCCTTGAACGAGAAGGTGCGAGAGCGACGCATGAGCAGCGCAGCCGCATGGGCAGGCATCGCCTCCATCGTGGTCACCGCAACTGCCGGGGACGTGCTGCAAGCGCGAGCCATGAAAGAAATCGGCGACCTGGGCGCCATCCGGCGCTCGGGCGGTATGTTGCAGGTAGTCAGGCGCGTGGTCTCCAGTTCGCGCTTTATGCTGGGCTTGCTGTTTATGGCGCTGGCCTTCTTCAGCCTGCTGGTCACGTTGTCGTGGGACGATGTGAGCGTGGTGGGGCCGGCATCGGCATCGCTGACCTTCATCGCCAACGCGTTCGCTGCCAAACTGTTCCTGAAGGAGCGCGTGGACCATCGCCGCTGGCTGGCTGCCGCATTCGTCGCCGGGGGCGTTGCTCTACTGGCGCGGTAAAGCGGCAGTTGGCACTTGGCATTTAGCATTTGGCCAATAGCAACTAGGCTTAGCGAATCCACATCTGTATTGCTGTTACAACCAATAGGGTCCATGCAGCGTCGTTAGCGGCTGACCCACTCTTACGGCCAAGTGCCAAGTGCTAACTGCCAAATGCTGACTCTCGAGGGTTCATGAGAAAGTTCGTCGTCCCCTGTCTTGCTCTCCTGATCTTGGCTGGATGCTCGTCCAGCACTCCCACCACCAAGCAGAACGAATCCGCAACCGCGGCCAAGCCTGCGCCCAAGCAACCCGAGTTCGAAACGGCCCGTGCCGCATTTCAGAAGATGTATCTCTCTGCCCGCGGATGGGCCGCCGATGCCACGCCCTTCCGTTTGCAATCGCAGTTCACGCCCGGAACCGCCGAACCTGATGGCAAAGCCGGCCTGTGGCGAGCTTCGTTTGCCTCGCCGGCCAAGCGCATGATGAAGATGTTTGTGTGGTCGGGGCTGGTCGGACCCGATGCCCCCGAGCCGGGCATCAGCTTCTCCGCCGAGGACACCTGGAATCCCAGCAACACCTCCACCCAACCGTTTAACATCGGGTTCCTCAAGACCGACAGCGACGCGGCCTATCAAATTGCGCAAGAACACGGCGGCGATAAGCTGCTCAAGAAAGATGCCAAACAACCGGTGGTTTTCATCCTCGATTGGGATGCGTCCAATAACGAACTGGTATGGCACGTCATTTATGGCAGCAGCGCCGATGAAGCCAAGCTGCGTGTCGCCGTCAATGCCACAACCGGAGAATTCTTGCGGATCGAAAAGTAAGGACTGGGTGAGGTGGTAGTACAAGGCAGGCGGCACGGGTCCGCCTGCCCGGTTACAAATCCATTATGGCGCGAGCGGCCGGCTTACTTGCCGTTTGCTTTCGCGGGTTTCCATCCCGACCAGACGGGAATGCCCTTATCGTCACGTAGGGTGAAAGTGTTGCTACCCACGGTAATTTCGCGCGCCAGGATGATTTCCTCAGCGGAATTCGGCGCTTGCGCGCCCACCACGTTAATCTGGTCGCCCTTGTTGAACGACACCTCGATCTCTTTCAGGAAATCCCCCGGACCTACGTAAACCTGAACGGTTTTCGTGTCGGTCTTCACCAACAGTTGCGTTCCCTGCATCGTGCCCGGGACATCACGGATATCCTCGATCACGCCCTTCACTTTAACTTCGCTGGCCACGTCATATTTGGGGCCCGCCTTGCTCGCGGCCTGGGCCCAGCCCAGGGACGAAGCCAAGGCGAGAACGGCAACGCTGACCACTGCTCTCGACCATACGTTCGAGTTCATTTTCTGTTCCTCCTGCCGGCACACAATTTCTGCAAATCCAGGCGAAGGGCGAGTGGGGAAGACGAATTCGTCTCCGATCGCGGCAGAATCGCTCGAAAGCCCGCGTGATTTCGCGACGCCATCTTGAGCCCAAACTCCTGTAACCGCAAGCTTAAACGTAACTTCATTCGGCCCGGACCGCAGTGAGTTTTGTCACCAGAACGCGTGACCGATGAACCGCGTAGCACCTTTGGCGGCCCACGGCGACCCAGAAGTGGATTACAAAGTGGAAACTTAGTTGCCTTATAGCGCTTTCGTGTCATAATCATGCCACCGCCCGACCAGCGTTTGCTGTACGAAGGATACGTTTTTGCTGTCGCATACTTTTGCGCCCAGATTTCTGTCCCGGCTGCGAATCTCGGGACTCAAGCAGGAAGACCTGCGCGTCGAGCGGGTCTTGGGCTATTCGCGGCTGCTCCTGGCACTAACGTCGCTGGTCGCTTGGGTGATTCACCCGGCCGGAGTTGTGACCCATTACCGGGTGGGACTGTTGTTGTTGCTGGCTTATGCGATTGCCAGCCTGGTGCTGCTAGTGAAACTGCAGATGGGCGGCGAGCCCAGTCGAAACTTCGTAATCGCCGCGCAGGTGAACGACGTCGGATGGCCGACTCTGCTGTGTCTTTTTGCCGAAGCACCCAACAGTGCCTTTTTCGTGCTTTTCTTATTTGCCATGATTGCGGCCGCTTTTCGCTGGGGATTCGTGGAGACCATGGCGACTGCTTTGATCAGCGCAGCCCTGCTGTTGTTTCAGGCAATCATCGTGGCGCGCGGTCCGGCGACGTTGCGGGATTTGCTGTTTACTCCGGTCGAACCGTCCCGGTTGCTGATGCGTTGCGGATTCGTCTTGATGGCAGGCGGTCTGCTGGGATTTCTGGCGGAAACCGAGAAGGAGTTGCGCGCCGAGATCGCCTTTACCAATCGGCTGCTTTATCTGGCACGCATTGGCAATCGTTTTGCCGTGGCCTTGCAGAACATCCTCTCCGCGCTGGCAAATGTCTTCCAGGGTGGAGCGGTTTACGAAGTGGTCGCCCAAAGCAGCACCGGACGGGCGTTTCGCTGGGAGGTACCGTCAACCGCCCATCCCACGGTACAAGTGCAGGAAGTTCCTCCCGCCGACAGAGACGCCGAGATGATGTGGGATTATCCGCACACCTTCTTCATGCGTCGTGAAAACCAGCAAGCCAAAACTTCTATTACCGCCCTGGATGAAGAAGGGCGTCGACTGGAGCCGGCGCACTTGAAGCATTTAGAGATGCCGGTTTCCGGTACCAATTCGGTTCTGGTGGTCAGCCACGAGATGGGACGCGACTGGTACGGCCGCTTCGTCTTGTTGAATGCCAAGCTGGGCCGCGAACGCGAGCATGAACTGCGCTTCGTGCAAAACCTGATGCGGCAACTGGCTCCGGCTCTGTACTCGGTCTATCTGTTCCAGGGCTTTCGCTCGCGGGCGGGCGTCACCGAGCGCGCCCGGGTGGCGCGCGAGCTGCACGACACGGCCATCCAGTCGTTGATCAGTATCGAGATGCAAGTGGACGTGCTGCGGCGGCGCGCCACCAGCGATGCTCGCCTGGCAGCGGAGTTGGAACGCATACAGGAGTTGCTGCGCCACGAGGTTCTGAATCTGCGTGAGCTGATGCAGACCATGCGGCCGGTCGATATCGGGCCGCACCAATTGCTTGACTTTATTGCGGAACTCGTGGAACGTTTCTCCAGAGATACCGGCGTCGCCGTACGCTTCATTTCAGAGTTGCAGGAAGTGACCCTCCCCGCCGCCACCTGCCGCGAGTTAGCGCGAGTGGTGCAGGAGAGCTTGGTGAATATCCGCAAGCACAGCGGCGCGCAATCCGCCGTGGTGCGCTTCGGAGCCCAGGATGGTCTGTGGAAGCTGGTGGTCAATGATGACGGTAACGGCTTCCCGTTTGCTGGACGTTTCACCCTGAGGGAGTTGGACGACCTGCGCAAGGGGCCGGCCGTCATCAAGGAACGAGTCCGGGCAGTAGGGGGAGATATGGTGATCGAATCGACGCCGGGCCATGGATCGAGGTTGGAAATTACCATTCCGCAGAAAGGATACGAAGCGTATGGATAAGAAGGAGCCGTCAGTGCGCATCATCATTGCCGATGACCACACCATTTTTCGCGACGGCTTGCGCCGCCTGCTGGAGGCCGAGCCCGAACTGGAGGTCGTGGGCGAAGCTGCCGACGGCGCCGAAGCCGTTGCTCAAACCAAGGAGCTGAGTCCCGACATCCTCTTGCTTGACTTGGCCATGCCCCGGGTACCGGGGATGGACGTGCTGCGCGATTTGTCGGCCAACGGCGAGGGACTGCACACCAAGATCATTGTGCTTACCGCAGCGGTGGAGCGCCTGGAAATCGTGCAAGCGCTGCAGATGGGCGCCCGCGGGGTGGTGATGAAAGAGGCTGCCACCCAGTTGCTGATGAAAGCCATCCGCACCGTGATGGCCGGTCAGTACTGGATCGGGCGCGAAGCTGTGGGCGACATTGTCGACTTCATGCGCACCAATCCGTCGGGCGAGAAGCCGCCGCGCAACTACGGACTGACCAAGCGCGAGATGGACATTCTCACCACCATTGTTGCCGGATTGAGCAACAAGGAAATCGCCCGCAAGTTCACTCTCAGCGAAGACACGGTCAAGCATCACCTGACCAATATTTTTGATAAGGTCGGAGTTGCCAGCCGGCTGGAGCTGGCACTGTTTGCCATCAATAACCGGCTGACGGAGCCCCCGAGCTAGCCGCGGGAGATCGCAGGTTTGCCGAAAGTTGATGGTGATCACGATCTCGTTGGGTGGTGGTAATAGCGACGGCACCGGTTCTCAGGCGAGCTGGCTCTGTTGACATTGTTTCATACAGCCTGTTTCGCCACTCGTCTCGCGCCGGCGACCACCCCGTCCCGCCCTGCGGGACGACTCAGTTTAGTCCAGGACATAGCCCGCCGCAGGTGGGCTCATTCCTGGGTAGTCTTGTATCAGATCTTTCAGCCCTTGCGGGGGCGGCACATCAGGATGTCAAACTGCGCCACATAGGTCCTGGGGTGCCGGCCCAAGCCACCTCATCGCGAACGATTTCTTGCCCCCGGTCGGCAACGCGCTGCTTTCGTTGCCCAGGGTGTCGCGTCTCATAGTGAGCCGCCTAATTTGCGCTGATTACGCGACAACTTCGCGGTGGTCGTGTTTACCATTTGGGAATATCGATCAAGGGGAATGAGCAGCAATGAGAACTAAGGGGCCCCTGTATTTTGCTGGAGTCTTGGCGGTAAGCCTCGCCCTGTTGGCGGGATGTTCCAGGAAAGAAGTCCGCAGCGACTCTCAAGTCGCCACCGACGTTCAAACCAAAATCTATAGCGATGCGGCGATTCAAAGCCGCCAGATCGGTGTGCAGGCTGCGAACGGCGTGGTCACGCTGAGCGGCGATGTCACCAGCGACACCGAGCGCGCCGCAGCGGCCAGCGATGCGGCCACCATTGACGGGGTCAAGACGGTGGTCAACAACCTGCAGGTGCAGCAAGCGCAGGCTACTCCACCGCCGGCGCCAGCACCGCTTCCAGCGCCGGTCAAGAAGAAGCCGGCGCGCCGTCATCACAAGCCGAACAATGAGGAGCAAGTAGCCCAGTCCGCGCCGCTGCCACCGGCACCGCCGTTCCCCTCGGAACAGCCCGCGGCGCCCGCGCCCGCTCCAACTCCGGCTCCGCCGCCTCCTCCGCCACCGCGCCTCAGAAAGTCACGATCCCGGCGGGTACCCAGTTATCGGTGCGCCTCAACGATCAGCTCGATTCAGAGCGCAATCAGGTGGGTGACACCTTCCGCGGTACGCTCAGCACGCCCATCGTCATTAATGGCGAAACCGTAATTCCATCCGGCGCGGACGTAGTTGGCCGGGTGGCCGATGTGAAGAGCGCTGGACGCTTCGCGGGAAATTCCGTCCTCACCCTGGAGCTCACTTCGGTGACCGTGAACGGTAAGACCTACAACATTCAGACCAACCAGTGGACTCGGTCCGGCAAAGGCGAGGGTAAGAGCACCGCAACCAAAATCGGCGTCGGTACCGTGGCAGGCGCAGTTCTGGGCGGCATTATCGGCGGCGGCCGAGGCGCGGCGATCGGAGCGGCCAGCGGCGCGGGAGCCGGCACTGGAGTCGCAGCCGCCAAAAAAGGTCAGCAGATCAAGCTGGGTCAGGAAGCCGTACTCAATTTCCAGACCATCAATTCGCTGGTCGTGATTCCGAAGAATTCGAGCGACCATTACGCCGGGCGGACTCCGCTCTCCTGATCTTCGGGGGCCCCAGGTCTCGCGCGGTTCCAGACGCCGGAGTGGTTAGTTTCCTCCGGGGTGAGCAGCGGAGGACGGCGAATCGAGGCTGCGACCGTCTAGTCTTCAGACTCCTACCCTGCCCGGCGCGGCTGCGATATCCTCACTACGGTCGTCTGTCGACAAACACACGGTTCTGCGTTTCGTAAACGCGCACCGTGAGCCCGCGAGCGACTGCTGGGGCTTTCATCCGCCGTAAGAGAGGACTGCAACCCAACCCCTTGGATCGCTTCCTGGAATGCGTGCTCTTCGTAGCCGGACTGGCCTTCGGCAGCTTCCTGAATGTTTGCATCAGCCGCATTCCGCACGATGAGTCGGTGGTGGCGCCGCGATCACACTGCCCCGCCTGCAACGCCGTCATTCGCTGGTACGACAACATTCCGCTGGTAAGCTGGCTGATCCTCCGCGGCCGTTGCCGCGATTGCGGCTGGCACATTCCCTGGCGCTATCCCGCGGTCGAGTTGTCCACGGGAGTTTTGTTTGTCGCCTGCTTTGTCTATTTCGGGCTGACCTGGCTGACGCTGAAATTCTGCGTCTTCAGTTTTCTAACCGTCGGACTCATCTTCATGGACGCAGAGACCGGCTTGCTGCCGCGCGAGTTTACCTACCCGGGCATCGCTTTGGGATTGGCCTTCTCCTGGCTAGCGGGCGTGGACAGTGCCGGCACACAGTTTCTGCTGATCGTGTACGGCAAGCATTTGCCTGGCGTCGGCCCGCTCTCCCTGCTCGACTCGGCGCTGGGAGCCGCCGTGGGCGCGGGTTTCCTGTATGTTGCCTGGGGCTTGTACTACCTCGTTCGCAAGAAGCACGGCATGGGCTTCGGCGACATCGCCCTTATCGCGATGTCGGGCGCTTTCCTCGGTCTGAAACTTACACTTTTTGTGATCTTCACCGCGCCGGTGCTGGCGGTGATCTATGCCATCTTCCTGTTGGCCTGGGAAGCCGGAGGCTCGCACTCGGCTGATCGAACCAAAGAAGAAGAAAGTGCGGGAGGAGTTGGAACCTTCTTTCACCGCGAGATTCCTTTCGGAGTTTTTCTGGGAGTTTGTTCCCTGGCTGCCATGTTGGTCGGGCAGCCCGCTTGGCGTGCCTATCTGGGGATGTTTCAGTAACCTAGCTGGCGATCAGATCTGCGGATCGTTGCCGGCGAAGACGCTCGGCCGCCTGCTTCAAGTGATGCCGGGCGTGCGCACGGTGAAATTGACGCCACTCCTTGGCGTTTAGCGGGCCGATAAACGGGTGGTCGAGCAATTTCACTTGGCTGCCGAAGCGCCGTTCGGCGTCTGACAACGTGGCATCCATGGCCACCAGGGCGTCAAACAGCCGCCGTAAGGAATCCAAGGGCAAACCGTTCTTCGGAGTTGTGGGCAAAGGAGCAACCCGACCCGACGGCATGAATCCCAGCTTGGTGACGAAAAAAGTCTTAACCCGCTGGGTCAGAGTAGGCTTGCTTCCCAGCGGGCGTCCCCGTTCCATGGCAATCTGCAGTCCCTTCGAGGTGCCGGTATAGCTGAGGCGAAGATGCTCGAAGATAACCGCGCAACTCCACTTCCCCGCCGGCGCCTGCAGCCAGCCGCTTTCAGAAGCCTCGCGTGCCAGTTGCTCCACTTCGCGGCGAATTTGGGCTAACTCGGGCGACACGACCTCACTCCACAAAACCGTCAGGTGACCCTGGTATCCGCTTTCTCAGATGAACCAGTATGAACCGAACGAACGTTTTGGTCACGGCTAAATCTGCTGAGTACTCCCCGCTAAAACAGCCGCCGCCACTCCCAGGTCCCGCACGAAAAGCTCAAAGTCCCGGTGACGGGCGGCGTCATCGACGGCGCGCAGAATCGACGAAGGATGAACCGTGGCCAGCACCTGCCGCCCGGCGGCAAGACATAGAAGCCGGCCGCGCTGCCGGGTAACCCGAAAATTACTTCCCAAAAGCGCCTGTGCCGCGGTTGCCCCCAGACATACCACAATGTCAGGGTTCACCAATTCGATCTCCAAGTCAAGCCAGGAACGGCAGGCAGCAATCTCCAGGGAGTTGGGCTTCTTGTGAATCCGTCGCTTCCCGCGAGGCTCCCACTTAAAATGCTTCACGGTATTAGTCACATAGGTCAAGTTGCGATCAATGCCGGCTTCCGCCAGAGCCTTGTTGAGAAGAGCGCCTGCGGGCCCGACAAACGGTTTCCCTTCCACGTCTTCCTTATCGCCCGGCTGTTCGCCGATCAGCATGACTCGCGCATCGGCAGCCCCTTCGCCGAACACCGTCTGCGTCGCACACTTCCACAGATCACAAGCGCGGCACTTCCCCGCTGCCTTACGGGCTGAATCCAGAGTGGGATACAACAGGGCAGGAGCGGGACGGGATCGTGCGGGTCCACGCGACATTCAACACTAGATGCAAGACGGCGAAATAGGGTTGGACTCCGTGAGCGGGTTCCACTTCGCAAAAAGTAATCCGGGAGGCGGGTCTCGCAAGACTACGACCGACGGGAACGCGGGAGAAGCTCGGATCGCGATTTATCCCACGGTGTAAGACCGATCCCTCGCCTTGCATTTCGCACCGACGGGGGATCGGCAAGATAAACAGCGGCTTGCGGTGCAATTCAAGTTGCGCCGATCGCGCAGTTACAACCTCGGTGCTCAGGCCGCCTGGGTGGAGATCCGCCGGACCGCCAACGACAGCATGAGACGGGTTATGCCAGAGATGAAAATGCTGATGCCAAACAGCGTACCTACGACCCAGGCCGAGTTCCAGGGCCAATGGAACCAGATCAGGACGCCCAGCAGAAGGGTGATGATGCCGTCGAACAGCACCCATCCCCAGCCCTGGCGCGGTTTCATCTGGAAAGCCAGTACCAGGGCAAAGATGCCGTACACCAGCAGGAACGACGCGAGCAATAAGGTGAGTGCCAGCAAGCCGGCGCGGGGATGCATCAGCAGATAAACTCCGGCGATTATGTAGATGATCCCCAGGACAACTTCCAGAAGTATGTGCCAGCCGCCGTGGGTGCGGAAGCCGAAGATGATCTGGGCAACGCCGTTGAAGATGGCGCACCAGCCTACGATTAAGGTAATGACCAACCCAGATTCCCAGGGAGCCAGCATGGCGATGATTCCAACAATGATCATCAGGATGCCGAGTGCGATGGACCAGCCAGAGGCCTTCTTGATGCCGCTAACAAGTGCTTCAGCCATAGTTCCTCCATTTGTTTGTGTGTGGGCGCGGGCAGACACAAACCGCCAGCGTTGCCGCCGAACCGCTAACTCCAGAAAAGTGCCCTCGCGAAGAATCGGGCGAATGGTCCCGAGCTATTGTGCGGGAGCGGCGGGGGATATTCAACGATTTAATCGATCCACGACCGGCTCGATAATATCGAACAGCCGCATATCGATAGCCACCTTGTCGTTACTGCGGGCACGGGCGCTCTTGGCGAAACGCTCGGCCGCGTCGGCCATAAACGCATTGGCAAACCGCGCTCCCCATACCACATCGTCAAAGGTGTAGGAGGTGCGAGTTTGTACGATAGTGGAAAAAGTCTCGTCAAAAGCTTTCAACAATACCAGAATCTCGGCGCTCGATTTTTGCAGCGATTCAGAAGTTTCCCCGTGCAGCGGACTCTGTTCGTCGATGGGATGCACGACGGTCCAGGCTAAGGGCAGAAAGACTACGCTGTCGCGTTCCAGCGCCAGCGGGTAATAGCGCCGGGTGTGCACTCCGTCCACATGCTCGAAGCGGCTGAGCATGACCTTGGCGCCCACCTCGATCAGTTCATTGGAGCGCGCATTGGCCACGCGAAATTCCAACGCAGTCAGGTTCTGGTAAGGCGCGACTACCGCGTGGCTGCTGAACAGGATGTTCGCCGTGGGCCGGGAAAAGCGAGCAAACACCAGGCCGGTAGCGATGGCAAATCCCATCAGGCCGGCCAGGGCTTCGATGGTAACCACGATGTTGGGAGCCGCACCAACCGGCACGATATTGCCGTACCCGATAGTTGACAGGGTTTCCACGCTGAAGAAAAAGTCCCGCCAGAACGCGGGCAGCGTCGTTCCCGGAGCGGTGTTGATAATGGCGTTAGCCCCGCAAGCCAGGTAGGCAATAGCAAAGACTGCGTTCGCAATAATGTAGCTGGCAACGCCCAGCAGCAGGAATCGCGTCCACGACATGGTAAGCAGGAGGTGGTACACACTGAGGGAGGCCAGAAAGCCCAGGCCCCGGCGCTCGACATTGAAGCTGCCGTCGCGATTCAGCAGGCGCTGGTGACTCTCCCGCGATACGACGGCGCCAAAGCCGAGATCGCGCAGGTCCTGCTCGCCGAGGGATTGCGGTCGCGAAACCATGGGAGTTCCAAGCCCGGACTAGTGGGCGCGTTGCAGAAGTATAACTGCGGATGCGCTAGTCTTTCATCTGCAATCAGATCTGGTTGATTCCAAATGCGAGGTTCGGCTGGAGATTTGAAGCCCGGGCCGCGGGCTAGCCCCGAACCGCAGGATGGTGGGGGCTTGGCTTTTGAAGGACAACCGTAACATATAACGAACTTCGGCATCCTGAGGCGTGAAGTAAAGCGCACGAAGATCGAACCCCGAAGGGGTGGTCCTGCCCTTAGCCCAGGACGCAGCGAAGCCGGGGTCTCCAATTCGCGCCGCCGTTGCGCGAATTGGGGTGGGGAGCGGAGTCCTGGGTTAGTTAGGTAATTGATCTGAGTCCCGTAGGGACGGCAGAGGGCTCTCATCCCGACTCTTCAGCGCTGGGACGCTGCAATTTCATGATTGAGTGCCTTCAAGGGCGACACTCGAGGATGGCAGACGGAGGCCAGCTATCTAAATCGCGAGGGCCGCGATTTGCGACCCGGACGAACCGAGTGGCTTGTCGCCAGGCCAAACCAGACCTAGATATAAATCAATGCGCTATTGATTGATGAGATAGGTTGGCTTGGTTGACATCCTCATGTGTCGCCCCTCCAAGGGGCTGGCAGGTTTTCTCGGACGACCACCCAGGACTGCGCCTGCCTAAGGCGGGCTGAGTCCTGGGCTAAGCTGAGTCGTCCCGCGGAGCGGGACGGGTTATCGCCGGACGAAATAAATGGCGAACCAAGCTTCCTGCAAGGATGCCAAAAGAGCCAGATGGGTTTTGGAGTATAGGCGCCTGCCGCTGGCTCACGCCGTTTGCCGGTGGACCCGCTGCCGGCTGACCACCTGTATCTGAAAGCGTTCGCGGTCGAATTCCACTTCTTTGGTCAGTGCGCATTTGGCGCACAACCACACCACTTTTTGCTTGCTGTGGGCAGGCAGTCCCCAAGCTTGCGGCTGCGACACCGGCAGGGTATAGATTTTGCCCGTACCCAGCCGCTTGAATTCGACTTGACACCCAGGATTCGCGCATTTCCCAATCTGTGGTGGGCGCATAGCTGAATGGTAGGATGCGGCCACGGGGAAAAAGGCTACGTTGCGCCGTCTGGTTCCCGGTGAAACTCCGCCGCATTTGCCGATTCACATTTCCTGCTTACCGAAATAAGCAATCCGGCGGCCCATCTGTGCATCCAAGCTAAACTGGATTTGGAGGACAGATGGAACGTCGCTGTCTGCCGGGCAAACCCTACCCTCTGGGCGCCACTTGGGATGGAACCGGTGTCAACTTCGCTCTGTATTCCGAGCACGCAACCAAGGTCGAGCTGGGGCTCTACGACCATCGCGGCCGGCGCGAAACCGAGCGCATTCAACTCCGCGAACAGACTGCCTTCGTGTGGCACGCCTATGTTCCCGGCCTGCAGCCGGGACAGCTTTACGGCTACCGGGTGTACGGTCCCTGGGATCCGGCCAACGGTCTGCGATTTAATCCGGCCAAGCTGCTGATCGATCCCTACGCCCGGGCGATCAGCGGACAGATCGACTGGGAGCGGCCCATTTATCCCTACCGCTTCGGTGGCGACAATGCCGACCTCACCATCGATCGCCGCGACAGTGCTTCCGGCATGCCCAAGGGAGTTGTGGTCAGCCCGTACTTCGACTGGGCGCACGATCGTCCGCCGCAGATTCCGCTGAGCGACTCGGTGATTTACGAGATGCATGTGCGCGGCTTCAGCATTCTGAACGAGCACATTCCCCACGATTTGCGCGGAACCTATGCCGGGCTGGCCTCGCCGCCCGCGCTGAAGTATCTGAAGAAGCTTGGCATCACCGCGGTGGAACTAATGCCGGTCCACCAATTCGTACACGACAAGGCACTCGTTGACCGCGGCTTGCGCAATTATTGGGGCTACAACACCCTGAACTACTTCAGCCCGCACTCGGAATATTCCTCCACCGACGCCCAGGTCCCGGAATTCAAGGCCATGGTGAAGGCCCTGCATCGCGAGGGCATCGAGGTCATCCTCGACGTGGTTTACAACCACACTGCCGAAGGCAATCAGCTCGGCCCCATGCTCAGCTTCCGCGGCATCGACAATCCTACATATTACAAGCTGGTGCCCGAGAACCCGCGCTACTACATGGATTACACCGGGACCGGCAACAGCTTGAATGTGCGTCATCCGCAGGTGCTCAAGCTGATCATGGACAGCCTGCGCTACTGGGTCACCGAGATGCACGTGGACGGCTTCCGCTTTGACCTGGCTGCCGCGCTGGCGCGCGAGCTGCACGATGTGGACCGGCTGGCCGCGTTCTTCGACATCATTCACCAGGACCCGATCATCTCCCAGACCAAGCTGATTGCCGAGCCCTGGGATGTAGGCAGCGGCGGCTATCAGGTGGGCAATTTCCCGGTGCTGTGGGCGGAGTGGAACGGGAAATATCGCGACACGGTGCGGCGCTACTGGAAGGGCGACGAAGGCCAACTCTCCGATCTCGGCTATCGCCTGGCTGGCAGCAGCGATCTTTACCAGCATGACGGGCGCCGGCCGTACGCCAGCATCAATTTCGTCACCGCGCACGACGGCTTCACCCTGGAGGATCTGGTCAGCTACAACGAGAAGCACAACGAAGCCAACGGCGAGAACAATCAGGACGGCGCCAACGATAACTACTCCTGGAATATGGGCGTCGAGGGACCGACCGACGATCCTGCGATCCTGGCGGCGCGCGAGCGGCAAAAGCGCAATCTGTTGGCGACTCTGTTTCTGTCGCAGGGCGTGCCTATGCTGTGCGGCGGCGACGAGATCTGCCGCACCCAGAAGGGCAACAACAACGCTTACTGTCAGGACAATCCCATCAGTTGGTGCGACTGGAATCTTGATGAGCGCAAGACGAAGCTGCTGGAATTTACTCGCGGTCTGATCGAGTTTCGCCGCCTGCATCCCAACCTGCGGCGACGCAAGTTCTACCAGGACCGCGAGGTCCGTCATTCGTCGCTCAAAGATATTGCCTGGTACCAGCCCGATGGCCAGGAAATGACGCAGGAGCAGTGGAACACGGGTTGGATGCGCAGCCTGGCGTTGCTGTTCAACGGCAACACCCTGAACGAGATCGACGAACTGGGCGAGCCCATTGTCGATGATTCGTTTCTCATCTTGCTCAACTCATCGGCGGAAGGCGTCACCTTCACCCTGCCGCAGTCGCCCTTGAATCGCGGCTGGAAGCTGGCGATGAATACCGACGACCTGGATCAGCCTTTCCGCGATACGGCGCTGGATGGAGCGCTGGAAGTGGCCGGCCGCTCCGTGGTGCTGCTCCGGGAACTGGCTCCCGAGGAAGCCAAGCCATCGTCTCCCGAGAAGGAGTCTGTCCCGGAGCCTGCCCAATCGTCTGCGGGGAAAACAGAATCCGAGGCTGCTTCCGAAGTCGAAGAGGTTCTATCGGCCAATTGAAGCGGAGTCAGCTCTCGCTGCCCCGGCAGAAGGAAGCCGCGTAACAACCAGGTCCGGGAGCAGCGATTTCTCCGCCCGCTTCCGGCTTAGCAGTTTGCTGAAAAACTCGGCCTGACGCGATTTTGAAGGGGCGTAGCTTTAGCTACGCCGTAGCAAGTCTTTAATTTTTGTGACCCGAACCGGCTTCAGCCGGTGAGGGATCTGCTGCTCCCAGGTTTTCAGCAAACTATCAAGGCTGCTGCGGTGGCGCAGGGTGACTCTTCAGACGCGGCGTCAAGTGCGGAATCACGAATTCCTGGAAAAGTCCGGCAACGCTGCCTTCGGCAATTCTGATCAACGCTGTCTCCACCAGCAATGTCCCGCCGCGATCGCTGGCCGGGTAATACGTATAGGAGAGCCCGGCGGTGGCAAAGCTGCCGACGATGGTGGAGTAATTCAGCTGCCACTGCTTGTTGTCGCCCTTGCAGATGATGGCATTCCGCAGCGCATAGAGAATCCGCGACTTGGTCGTGCCCGTCCCCTTGTAGAAATAGCGCGGATCTTGTTTCAGCAGAGATGGCAGAATCGCGCTATCGATAAATGTGCCAAAAAAAACGTCGCCGTAAAGCGCGCCGAACCGCCTGCCATAGCCTGCCGCACCTTGCCCGTATCCGCCTAACTCATCGCTGGCTTGATAAATACCGGCCAAGAATCCGACGCCGACAATGCTGATGGGATCGGTAGTCGATTTCCAGGCCAGCGAGAACTTCTGCTTCGGGGCCAAAGGCGCCGGATCGGGTACATACGTGGTGTAAAAGTTCGGGAAGATGCCTAGGACGCGCTGCTTCTCCTGCTCCTTAACCTCTTCCTGGGCAACTTCAGCTTGCGAAAGTCCGACGTTCACATTCGTCGTGGCGGCAGCGACGGTGAGCACGATGGCGGGAACAATGAAAGCCTGACCCGGATTCACAATTCCGGAAACCAGTTTGGTTTCAAAACCCGGTGCGCTCACTGTCAGCTGAAAAGGGCCTGGCGCAAGATCGGAAAAGGAAAACTGGCCATTGTCACCTGACAATACATCCGGTTTCGGAGGCTGATCTTTCAGCGTGATTTGCACCTTCGCGCCCACCGCGACGGCCCCGGCCTGATCGACGACGGTTCCGCTGATGCTCACCAACGATTGCCGATTGGACGGCTGCTCGCCGGAGGAAGGGGCTTGCGATGTCTGTGCGCTCAAAGAGCCAGCGATCAATAGACACCACACGCACAGTTGGAGTTGCGGGCGAAACTTCAACGAATGACTCATAGTTTGTGGCTGTTAGCTCGTTTGATTTTATCAGTTGACCTGCCACCTCCGGCAGAGGCGCAGGATAAACGCCTAATGTTTGTCCCGTTATTGGATGCGAACGCCGCCCAGATGCTGCATGAACCGCTTCACCGCTGCCTGTGACTGGCCTCACCGCCGATTTGTGGCCGCCGTCCTACACTAAAGTTGGTTTCATACCCGCGTTTGCGGGATTTCTTGGAGGAACTATGTACTTTCAGAAGCGGACCGTCGCGTTTCTAGCGGCGGCAGTCATGGTATTCGCCTGCACCGCGTTCTTGGCTGCGAAAGACAATCCGATGGGAATTGCCGACAAGCAGACCATCAACTTTACCGCGCCTACCCTGGTAGGTGGCACGCTGCTGCCGGCGGGCGATTACAACGTGACTCACGAAATGAGCGGTCAGACGCACGTCATGATTTTTAAGCAAATCGGAGGGAAGAAAGCGGAAGCCAAGGCCAACTGCAATCTTGTTCCCTTGCAAGCCAAAGCCGAACGCACTGAACAGGAATACACCACCAACGCCAAGAACGAGCGGGTTCTAAAACAAATGACCTTCGCAGGCGACAAGGCCACGCACATCTTGGTGCAGTAAACCGGCGAGCGCAAAATGCTTATAGCAAGGGCGGCTTAGGGGCCGCCCTTTGCAATTTCAGGAGGCCAGGGCTCCCCGCACAATGGCGCGAAATTCGTTGTCGCTGACCAGCCCGCCCTTCGCAATAGCTTCGCGTTTGACCACGGCTAAAATGGCCGGCCGCCGCGACTCGGGAACATCCAAGCCCAGCTCTTCCGCTTTCAAGCGAATACTGTCGAGCCCGCTCTTCTTGCCCAGCACCACGCCGCGGGTCGCACCAACGAGTTCGGCAGCGTAGGGCTCGATCGCTTCGGGAATGTGGAACTGGCTGGCCACCGCGCCGCTCTCGCGCAGGAAGAGATTGTCGCCGATCAGCGGCTTCCAACCTTCCAGCTCATACTTCCCTGCTCGCCGCACCACCTCCGACACTTCGCGGATGCGTTCCAGCTTCATCTCGACTGGCACGTCATAGAGGCATTGCAGCGCCAGCGCTACTTCGGCGATGTCGGCGTTGCCGGCGCGCTCGCCCATGCCGTTGATGGTGCCGTGAATCCAGGTCGCGCCTCCCCGAACCGCGGCGATGGCGACAGCCGTTCCGAGGCCAAAATCGTTGTGACCGTGCCAATGGATAGGAACGTCGTTGCCCATCCAATCCTTCGCCCAGCGCACCAGGAACTCGGCCGCCTCCGGCGTGCAGACGCCAATGGTGTCGACCAGCACAGCTTCTTTCGCTCCCGCCTCGATGGCGGCGGAATAAACGTGCTGCAGAAATTCCAGATCGGCGCGCGAACCGTCGACGCCGAAGAACGCGACCCGAATGCCATTCTCCGTCGCGTAGCGGATAGCATCGGTCGCGCGTTGCACTGCCTGCTCGCGTGTGATGCCATAGGCCCTAGCTTGATGTCGCTGGTGGGCACCTCGATTACCGTGGCCTGCAGCCCCAGCCGGACTAACTCTTCCACATCGCCGCGCGTGGCACGCGCAAATCCCCAGACTTCTGAGTGCTTCATGCCGGCTTTCAGGATGAGTGAGATCGATTCTCCGTCTTCGGCGGATACCTTAGGGAAGCCGGCTTCGATTCGCCCCACGCCGAGCTCGTCAAGCTGCTGGGCAATTTCCAGCTTCTGCTGCGGACTGAAGATGACGCCGACCGTCTGCTCGCCGTCGCGCAGCGTGGTGTCGTAAAAGCGAATGGTGCGCGAGCGGTCAAAGTTTGGACGAACATCAGGCCGCGAGTTGAGTTCGCTGGTCCAAATTTTGCCTGCGAGATTGCTCATGACATCACTTCCTGCAATTCGTCGCCCGGAAAAACGATTTGTATCGGGGCACGACTTCCAGAGGCTGCTGAAAAGCCCGGAATAACTTGATTTGAAGGAGCGCAGCTTTAGCTGCGCCGTCATAAGTCCCCTAAATTTGTCATCCGTTTCGCCGGGCTTAAAGCCCGGCGCTTCCACCGCCGTAGGCCTGCTCCCACGCGATCACCGGATTGCGCAGCACCCCGATCTGCTCGATCTCGCACTCCATCACATCGCCCGGCTTCAGGAACCACGCTTTGGGATCGGCGCTGAAAGCTGCCACGCCCGACACCGTTCCGGTCGAAACCACGTCGCCGGCGCTGTATCCCATCGCCGAGTAGTGCGCCAGGATTTCCGGAATCGTCACCGACATTTTGCTGCTATGAGAGCGCTGCCGCGACTCACCGTTCACGCGCAACTCCATAGCCAGGTTCTGCGGATCCTTGATCTCGTCGGCGGTCACGATGTGCGGCCCCAGCGGGCAGAACGAATCGATGCCTTTGCAGAAACTGAACACGCCCGACTTCATCTCGTTGCGCTGGATGTCGCGCGCGGTGATGTCGTTAAAAATCACGAAGCCGCCCACGTAGTCCGGAGCCTGCTTGGCGTCGAAGTGCCTGCCCGACTTCTTGACCACGATGGCCAGTTCCAGCTCGTAGTCCAGCTCCTGGGTGAGATGCGGCGGAAAGATCACCGGCTCGTCGGGACCAATGATGGCATCGACATTCTGGAAGAAAACGATCCAGGGCAGCACGGGATGGGAGAAGCCGGCTTTTTCCGCCTCGTGATGATGCTCGCGAAAATTGCCTGCTGTATGGAAAAACTTCTTGGGAATGATCGGCGCCTTCAGGCGAATTTCTTCGCGGCGAAAGAAAACCGGCTCGCCGTCGACGCCGGCATCCGGCTTTTGAGCGATGACGAAATCCAGCGCCGCGCGGGCGGCATCCAGGCTGCGATCGCCGCCTTCGAACAGCAGGCGCATGTCGGGCGGAACGCGCGCGTCGGCCATGCGGCGGCAGGCCGGATCGTTTTCGCTTTCGCGAAGATAGAGTTTAGCGGCGGCGTTGAGGTCGGCGATACGGCCCTCGGGAGTCAAGGCGCCAATACGCGGGCGTGCGGATTTGTCGAGAAACGTAACCAGTCTCATGCGATGGGTGGCTACTCAGGAAATCGTAGTGAAATCGAAATCAAATCAAAATAAAGACGCGAGGATGAGTTTATTGAGGATAGCGGCCTTTCGCAAACTCGTGGAGGCACCTGACCATTCTTTCATCTGACATCGCTAATGCCGATCAAGCAGAAATTACCTGTCACCTATACAGGTCGAATATATTTTCGCCCCAAAAGCCCCCGGGGGATTCTAAAATTCGATCAAGCTCAGAAGAGTCCCCCTAACCGACTCACTCTTGTGGCTCGTGCTGCCAATCCCGGATCGTCGGGCAATCCAGAAGTAAATCGTTCTTGTACCTGATGGAATATCCGCCTTATCGCCAACGATAACTGGGTCTTGACGCCGGCGGACGGCGTTTCTTCTTCCCGCCGCCAGCGCTTGCGGTTAGCATGGTCTGCTTGAGCCTCTCCATCGTCATCATCACGAAGAACGAGGAATCCAACCTCGCGCGCACGTTGCAAAGCGTGACGTGGGCGGACGAAATCGTCATCGTCGATTCCGGCTCGACCGATCGCACCCGCGAAATCGCCGAGTCCTTCCATGCGAAATTCTTCGTAGAAGAATGGAAAGGATTCGCCGCCCAGAAGAATTCCGCACTGCAGAAAGCCACGCGGCGACTGGGTCCTCTCGCTCGATGCTGACGAGGAAGTCGAACCCGCGCTGGCCAGACGAAATCCGGCAGACGCTCTCGGCGAATCCCTCTGCCGACAGGCTTCTGGATCCCGCGCAAGAACTTCTTCCTCGCCCGCTGGATTCGCCATGGCGGCTTCTATCCCGATCCCAAGCTACGCCTCTTTCGCCGCGGTGCAGGCAAATTCGAAGATCGCCTCGTACACGAAGACATCAAGATAAGCGGTCCGACGGCGAAGCTGACAGAATCATCTTCTGCATCACGCTTATCCCACGCTCGAAAGCTACCTGGAGCACATGAATCGTTACTCGTCGCTGGGCGCGGAGATGGCCGTGGCCGGCAATCGTCCCGTTGGATTCAGCTTCCTCGATATCGTGATCCGCCCGCGCCTGACGTTTCTCTACAACTACGTCCTGCGCGGAGGCTTCCTCGACGGCCGCGAAGGCCTGCTGCTGCATCTTTACCACGCGAATTACGTGAGCTGGAAGTACGCGAAAGCGTGGGAACGAAGCCGCAATTTGAAGCTCTGAGAGCCCACAAGTCGAGATACAATGGGCCGCGCCACGTCGATCTCCAGACCGTATGACAAAACCTATGGAGGGCTCATGAACTCGACTCGGATCGTTCGGGCTCGGCGTCTTTTGTGTATCGCTATTCTGGGTGCGGGCTTGCCTCTGCTGGCGATTTCGGCGCACGCCGCTCCGCCACAGTTCAATCAGAATTCGGCCTTCCTCGGTCAGTGGTGCGCCCAGGGCGACCGCAACAAGCCGGCTTCGATCAGCGCCAGCGGTTTCTCCCTGACGGTTACCAATGAGCAAGGCTCGTCCTCCATAGCGAATTATCGGGGGACAGACCAGAACACGATCGTCGCACCCCAGTGGCAATTCGTCACCGGCACCCTGAACTCCGACGGCAGCCGCATCAACTGGTCCAATGGAACCTTCTGGGCGCGCTGCAACAGCGGCGGGGGCGGTGGCGGCGGAGGCGGCTATCACGGCCGGCTGCCCAATCTGCAGGGCACCTGGTACCGGAGTGGCAATCACAATCAGGCCTGCTCGATCAGTCAGAACAACAAGAGCCTCACCTTTACTAACGAAAGCGGCCAAACCGCGCGAGGACGTTTTCTGGATTCCCGAAACATCACCGCTAACTGGAACGGCCAGACCATCAACGGAACGTTGGTGAACAATGCCGGCCGCATCAACTGGGATAACGGAACCTCTTGGAGCCGGTGAAGACCGTGCGGCTCCCGCCTTGCTCCCTTCCCTCGCATCTACTAGCATGGAGGGTTCGTCTTACTGTGGGGTAGCTCATGGCCAACAGCCGCAAGTCCGATGGGAAAGTTCTGTCCGAATCGCCAGTAACCGATCTGCTTGAAGCGGGCCGTCATCCGTCCGAGTCCGAGAAGCAGTGGGCGGAGAAGACGCTCGCGCCTACGCTGGAGAAGGCTCCGGAGAAGCCCATCGGCGCGCCCACCGGCATCAATATCGATGAGCACGGCGACGCGCGCTACACCACCATCTCGGGCCTGCCGATTCGCCGCCTGTACACGCCCGCCGATCTGCCCGAAGACTGGAAGTACGACGAATACCTGAACTATCCCGGCCAGCCGCCGTACACCCGCGGCATTCACGCCTCCGGCTATCGCGGCAAGATGTGGACCATGCGCCAGTTCTCGGGCTTCGCTTCGCCCGAGGAGACGAACCAGCGCTACAAGTATCTGCTGGCGCACGGCGGCCAGGGCCTGTCGGTCGCTTTCGATCTGCCGACGCTGATGGGCTACGACAGCGACCATCCCTTCAGCGAAGGCGAGGTCGGCAAGTGCGGCGTCGCCATCGATTCGCTGGAAGACATGGAGATCCTGTTCGACGGCATCGATCTGGAGAAGACCACGGTTTCGATGACCATCAACTCGCCCGCGTCGATCCTGTGGGCGATGTATCTGGCGGTCGCCGAGAAGCAGGGCGCGGACTGGAAGAAGATTTCCGGCACCATCCAGAACGACATTCTGAAGGAATACATCGCGCAGAAGGAATACATCTATCCGCCGGCGCCGTCGATGCGGCTGGTGATCGACACTTTCGAGTTTGGCTCCAAGTTCACGCCGCGCTTCAACACCATATCCATCAGCGGCTATCACATTCGCGAAGCCGGCTCGACCGCGCTGCAGGAGTTGGCATTCACCGTTTATGACGGAGTCGAGTATGTCGAGTGGGCGCGGCGGCGCGGCCTCGATGTCGACGAGTTCGGCCCGCGCCTCAGCTTCTTCTTCAACGCGCACAACGATTTCTTCGAGGAGATTGCCAAGTATCGCGCCGCGCGCAAAATCTGGTATCGCCTGATGAAGGACCGCTTCGGCGCCAAGAATCAGCGTAGCTGGCTGATGCGCTTCCACACTCAGACCGCGGGCGTCTCGCTGACCGCGCAGCAGCCGATGAACAACATCGCTCGCGTCGCGATTCAGGCGCTGGCTGGAGTGCTGGGCGGAACGCAATCTCTGCACACCGACAGTTACGACGAAGCGCTGGCGCTGCCCACGGAAGAAGCGGTGCGCATCGCGCTGCGCACCCAGCAGATCATTGCCTATGAGTCAGGCGTAGCGCAGACGGTCGATCCTCTCGGCGGCTCGTACTTTGTTGAGCGACTAACGCTCGACATGGAAAACGGTGCGTTTGATTATTTCGACAAACTCGACGCCATGGGCGGCATGGTTGCGGCCATCGAGAAAGGTTATCCGCAAAAGGAAATTGCCGAGGCCAGCTACCAGTTCCAGCGCGCCACCGAGGCGCGCGAAAAAATCACGGTCGGCGCCAACGAGTTCGTGGTCGACGAGCCATCGCCCCACATTCTCTACATCGGGGAAGAGGTTGCGCAGGCGCAGACAAAAAAACTCAACGCCTTGCGCGCTCGCCGCTCGAATGACGAAGTCCACCGCCGCCTTGGTGCTCTGAAGCATGCCGCGGCGCAGGAGCCACAGGCCGGCGACAAAGGCCAGATCTCGCCCGCCAATACCATGCCGTTCATTGTGGAAGCGGTAAAGGCTTACGCGACGGTCGGCGAAATCTGCGACGCTTTGCGCGAGGTCTATGGCGAGTACACGGAGACGGCGTTTGCGTGAGCAGTCTGGTATCAGGTTTTCAGCCGTCAGCTTTCAGCCAAACGAATAGAACTCCAGCTTCAGGTTTTCAGACCCACTGCCTTCGCCAGCTTCGCCTGCCGCTCGTCGAAGGTCCAAAACCGCTCAGCGCCTAATTCCAGGGCGGAAGCAACATGCAGGGTGTCTAGGGTTGCGGAACTCAGTCGAGTCGCGTACTGCTGAGCCAGGCTAGCACAGCGTTCGAACGCCATTTCCGGCACACTTACCTCGAGCCAAAACCGTGACGCGCGATCGCGCTCGAAGTCGGCACAGACGGTCTGCGCCTGGTCAGCGGAAATCTTTTGCAGAAAAACGTGCTGCCCGACAGAGTGGGCCCATTCTGCCCGATGAAGAGGGGTTAACCAAATTCGGGCGGGTTGCGAAATGTTACGCTTGGCTTCTGCGAAATGGCGGTCGCGGAGGTAGATGGAGACGAAGAAACTCGAGTCCACGTAGATGCTCAATAGCGTGCTCTTCTCCGTTGTTCAATGAGCAGATCTGCTCCTGGGAGAATACGGTCCCCAAATATCTTTTTCGCGCGTGCCTCGAAATCCGGCACTTCCCGGGGCGGTTCGAGCGACGTTTCCGGCACGATACGCCCGATGACGCGATCCCGCTCACGCAGTTCGATCGTCTTTCCGGCCTGCAACCAGGCTTTCAACCGACGCGTGTCCCGCAACTGACGCATGTTCATGGATGGCATAGCTGTAATGTGACACCTGTTGTGTCACATTGTCAAACTTCGCCTTGTGTCGGCGCTCACTTACCAACTTCTCGCCCAGGGTTTATGATTCTTTGTCCGGCGGAAACAGGGTGATATTCGCACCCGAATCCGCCGCGCAGTAACAGATCTACGATCTTTGGCTGAGAGCTGACAGCTGATTGCTGACGGCTTGCTAAGAGCTAAAGGCTAACAGCCATGAGCTAACTTATGTCCCCAGACCGCAAAATCCGAGTACTTGTTGCCAAGCCCGGCCTCGACGGCCACGACCGCGGCGCCAAAGTCATTGCCCGCGCCCTGCGCGATGCCGGCATGGAAGTGATTTACACCGGCCTGCGCCAGACGCCAGAAATGGTGGTCAACGCCTCGCTGCAGGAGGATGTGGACGTCATTGGCCTCAGCATTCTGTCAGGCGCGCACAACGCCATCGTGCCTCGCGTGCTGGATCTGCTGAAGCAGAATCAGATGGACGACGTGTTGTTGCTGGTGGGTGGCATCATTCCCGATCAGGACATTGAAGCCCTGAAGAAAGCCGGGGTGGCGGCAGTGTTTCAGCCGGGGACACCGATGGATTCCATCATCGAGTTCATCCGCACTAATGTGAAATCGCGCGGAGTGCCGGCTAGCCGTTAAGCGAATCGCTCCGCCAAGATCAAAAACAGATCCCTCGCCGGGCTGAAGCCCGACTCGTGATGACAAATTAGAGGCTGGCGCCAAGGGTCGACGACGGCACGGCTAACGCTGCGCCTTTTCGGTTTACGGTTCACGCTGGGCGTCAGCAAACCGTCGCAGGATTCGATTGTCCGCCGCCGGTCAGGCCCGCAATACGTAGCCGTCGAGATGCTGTTCCGGCAGCCCGGTATTTCCCTTCAAGCTCCCTGTAACCTCGCCGCTCATGACTTTCTTAAACGCGACCTGAAAGCGTTCCATCTCTTCCGGAGTTCCCACGGTGATACGGGAATAAGTTGGCATCACCGGCCACACTCGTCCAATCATGACGTTCTGCTGGGCCATCGCCGCGATCGCCTCTTTTGCCGGCCGCCCGGTATTGAGCATGAAGCAGTTGGAGACCGAAGGAATGTACGTGTAGCCGTTGCGATCGAGCCAGGCGAAAACCTGGCTGCGCACCTCGGCATTGATGCGCTTGCGATCGCCTACCAGTTGCGGATCTTGCAGGCTGGCCGAGGCCGCCACCACGCCCGCCACCGGCATGGGATTGCCGCCGCCATAACTTTCCAGCTTCTCTATCACATCGGGACGGGCAATGGCGAAGCCGCAGCGCAGTCCAGCCATTCCATAGAGCTTGGAGAAGGTACGCAGGACGACGATGTCCTTGCCCGCTTTCGCCAGATCGATCGTCGAAGGCGCATCGCAGAAGTGAATGTAGGCTTCGTCGACCAGCACCACCGATTTCTTCGGCTTGTTCGCCAGCAGCCACTCCACATCCGCGTGGCTGGTCAATGTGCCCGTGGGATTGTTGGGGCTGCAGATGTACAACACGCCGGCATCGGGTGCGGCGGCAACCATGGCACGGACGTCGTGCGCGTAGGTCTTGGTGAGCGGAACTTTCACCACTCGCGCGCCCGCGCCGTCAGCCGCGTGCATGCCGGCTTCGTAGCTGGGATCGGCGGTGACGAAGCTGGCGCTAGGCGAGCAGAATTCCATTACCGTGTAGTGCAATGGATTGCTCGATCCGGGGAAGATGCTGACGTAGTCCTCGGGAACGCCGATGCTTTGCGCGTAGAACTTGACCAGGTCGCGGCTCAGTTCGAAGCGGTAGCGTCCGCCTTGCGCAATGATGGGGACCAGCGCTTCACGGGCCGCGGCGCACGGGCCAAGCGGATTCTCGTTGGCGTTGATCATGACCGCGCTATCTTTAGCTACGTTGGGCAGCGCGGCCAGCGCCAGCTCTGGCTCGGTTACGACCCGAAAGGCCAGCGCCGCGGAGGCTGCCGCGGAAAGTTGCAGGAACGACCGGCGAGAGAACGAGGAGCGATTTGCTTCCGACGACATAGTGGTAACCCCGTCAGGCGAGTTGCGGACATCTTAATCCTTTTCCCCGCAGGAACGTAAACTCAAACCTGGCGTCTGGTCCGACCGCAGCAGCCGCCGGTAGTTTGTTAACCTGAACCTCCGTGAATTCCACGCTCCAGGAAGAGCTTTATGCGATCGAGTCGCGCGGCGATGCCGTGGTCTTGCGGCTGATTTCCGGCGACGGCACCAATCGCCTCACGCGCGCCCGAGTGCAGGCGCTCACCGCCGCAGTGGAAGGGTTGGCGAGTGATCCTCCATCGCGCCTGGTCCTTACCGGTAACGCTCATTTCTTCTCTGCTGGCGCCGACCTCAACGAAATCGCGGCCCTCACCGGCCCGGAAGCCTTTCGCTTCGCCCACATGGGGCAGCGGCTGATGAATGCGGTCGCGCAGTTCCCCGCTCCCACCATCGCCGCGATCTACGGCTACTGTATGGGAGGCGGGCTGGATCTCGCGCTGTCCTGCGATCGCCGGATCGCCGGCCCACACGCGTTGTTTGGACATCGTGGCGCGGCGCTTGGCCTCATCACCGGCTGGGGAGGTACGCAGCGTCTGCCGCGGCTGATCGGCAAGGCTCGAGCACTGCAAATGTTTCTGGCCGCGGAAAAAGTTCACGCTTCACGCGCACTCGAGATTGGACTGGTGGACGCGATTGCCGACGATCCTCTGGCTGCGGCGCTGGAGAGGGCTTGCTGACTTGAAGCGCGGTTGACCGAGCGGTTGTGCCGGGCTCCGGTAGTGACTCGGTTCGAGCCCACCCGGCTTTCTATTGTCTTGCATAAGCCCGGTCTTTCGGGGACAATGCACTCCTCTTTCCCAGAGACAACGAGGCTACGACGATGTCGACCATTGCGATGGCGCTGTGGCTGTTCCAGTACAGAAATCCCGGCGGTCCATTTTTTAGCGGCGGCTTTCTGCTGTTCGGGTTGGCCGTGCTGCTCATCGTCATCATTGGCGGCTGGAAGGTATTTGAGAAGGCGGGGCAGCCGGGTTGGGCCGTCCTGATTCCCATCTATAACGCCTACATCATTTTGAAAATCGCCGGCCGTCCGGGATGGTGGCTGCTGTTGTGCTTCATTCCGGTGGTGAACGTCGTGATCGGGATTGTGGTGGCCATCGATATCGCTCGAGCTTTCGGGCAGAGCGCCATGTTCGGTTTCTTCTTGCTGTTCCTTTTTGGCGGCATCGGCTATCTCATCCTCGGCTTCGGCGACTATCGCTACCTGGGACCGCCGAATTAGTAGCCGTCAGCCGTCAGCTTTCAGCCATCAGCTTTCAGCCGTCAGCTTTCAGCCGTCAGCCATTCTTTGAAGGGGCGTGGCTTTTAGGTACCCATAGGAAGATTCTCATTTTCCTCCCTAGTCGGCTTTACAGTTTGCTGAAAAACTCGGTCGGAGCCAGTTTTGAAGGGGCACAGCTTCAGCTGCGCCGTTGCCAGTCCTTTAAATTTGTGATCCTGCGGTTCCCAGTTTTTCGGCTAACTCTTCAGCCGGCGGCAGGTACGCATCTCCGAGAATCTTTGTCGCACGCACCTGGGTTATCCTCTTGCCATGCGCGTCCCGCTTCCACCCGGTGATCAACTACTCGTGCAGATCATAGACTCAGCCCTGGCTGACACTGCGCGCCGCAGCGGCGAGTGGCTGGTCTGCAAATTGGGATGCACGCAGTGCTGCATGGGAGTCTTCGCCATCAACCAGCTTGACGCCATTCGACTGCAGCAGGGACTCGTCGAGCTGGAACTGACCGATCCCGAACGTGCAGCACAGATTCGCGAACGGGCTCGCGCCTCGATGGCCCGGCTGGGTGCAGATTTTCCTGGTAATCCCGCGACCGGCATTTTGGACGAAGGCGAGGCGGCGGCCCGATTCGATGAATTCGCCAATGACGAACCGTGTCCGTTGCTCGATCCGTTAACCGGGGCTTGCGACTTGTATGCAGCCCGTCCCATGACCTGCCGCGTGTTTGGCCCTCCGGTGCGATCCGAAGACGGCCTCGGCGTTTGCGAACTGTGTTACCACGGTGCCAGCGATGAGCAAATTGCCGCCTGCGAGATGGAGGTTGATCCTGAAGGCGTGGAGGCCGCGTTGGTGGAGGAGTTGGAACGGATCACCGGGCGGCGAGGCAGAACCATCGTCGCGTTTGCCGTGGGGCTATAGCTGTTCTCAGTTTCTGGCGTTGCGGGCTAGCCAGCCCACGCTTAAAGGTGTCGCCGGCTGAATAGTTTGCTGAAAAACTCGGCCTAAGGCGATTTTGAAGGGGCGTAGCCTTAGCTACGCCGTAGCAACTCCTTTATATTTGTCATCCCTCACCGACTTTAGTCGGTGAGGGATCTGCTTTCCCGAGTTTTTCAGCAAACTGTGAAGCCGGCTCGAATTACAAATTGAAGCACTATCGGCGCACCTGAAGGGGCGCCCCTTCAAAGCGCTGGGGAATCGCATTCTACCCTAGCTCCCAGAACTGGGAAACCTTCGGTCTCAGCTCAAGATGTCTCCTCACTCAGGTCCGATACGTTTTCTCGACCGACTTGACCTAATCTTCTCCGTGTCCTCCGTGCCGGAGCCTGCCCTGAGCGCAGCCGAAGGGTGGTGAATACGCCTTTCCGCGTTTGCGCCTCCGCGCTTGCCTGCTTTATCGTGGATAGTTTGCTCCTGACCAAATATGACCGAACATCGCCAGCACTCCGGATCGCCGCTCTGAGTTCCACAGCAAGGTGAAGACCGACTCGTCCCGCTTCGAGCGCAACCAGAAAGCCGTGGCCGAACTGGTCACGCAGATGCGCAATGACCAAGAGATCATCCAGCAGGGCGGCGGCGACAAGGCCATCGAGTCGCAGCACAAGAAAGGGCGCCTGACCGCGCGCGAACGCATCGGGTTGCTCATCGATCCGGGCACGGAGTTCTTCGAGCTTGGCTCCTACGTCGCCTGGGGCATGTATGAAGAGTGGGGCGGCGCGCCGTCGGCGGGCGTGGTCACCGGGCTGGCGCGAGTCGAAGGCCGGCTGGTCATGCTCATTGTCAACGACGCCACGGTGAAGGCCGGCGCATTTTTCCCAATGACCGCCAAGAAGGTCATCCGCGCCCAGAACATCGCCATCGAGAACCACATTCCCACGATCTATCTGGTCGACTCCGCCGGGGTATTTTTGCCGCTACAGGAAGATGTTTTTCCCGACACCGACGATTTTGGCCGCGTCTTCCGCAACAACGCTGTCATGTCGGCCATGGGGATTCCGCAGATTGCCGCCATCATGGGCATGTGCGTGGCCGGCGGCGCCTATCTGCCGCTGATGTGCGATCACATTCTGATGACCGAAGGCAGCGGGTTGTTTCTCGCCGGGCCAGCGCTGGTGCAGGCAGCCATCGGCGCAAAGTATTCTGCCGAAGAATTAGGCGGGGCCAAGATGCACTCGCAGATCAGCGGCACCGTCGATTTTCGCGAGCCCGACGATCAGGCCTGCATCACGCGCATCCGGCAACTGGTCGATAAGATGGGCAATCGGCAGCTGGGCGTTTTCGATCGCAAACAAACGGTGCAGCCCCGCTACGCGGTCGACGAAATCTACGGCGTCTACGACAGCGATCCCGGTCGCCAGTACGACATGAAGGAGATCATTGCCCGCATCGTCGACGACAGCCAGTTCAGCGAGTACAAAGCCGAGTACGGCGAGACGGTGCTGTGCGGCTACGCGCGCATTGGCGGCTTCGCCGTGGGCATCGTGGCCAATCAGAAGACACATGTGCAGCAAGTGGACCACGCCGGCAACAAGCGCATGGAATTTGGCGGGGTCATTTATACCGAGTCGGCGGAGAAGGCAGCCCGCTTCATCATGGATTGCAACCAGAACCTGGTGCCGCTCATCTTTCTGCACGACGTCAACGGATTCATGGTCGGCCGCGATGCGGAATGGAGCGGCATCATTCGTGCTGGCGCGAAGATGGTGAATGCGGTTTCGAACTCCGTGGTGCCGAAGATTTCGGTGATTATCGGCGGCTCGTTCGGTGCGGGACATTACGCCATGTGCGGGAAGGCTTACGATCCGCGCTTCGTTTTCGCCTGGCCGACGGCAAAATACGCAGTGATGAGCGGCGCTTCGGCTGCGGCAACTCTGGTGGAAATCAAGATCAAGCAACTGGAGCGCGGCGGCACCAAGTTGAGCGAAGAAGATCGCAAGAAGCTGTACGACGAAGTGAAAGCTACGTATGACGAGCAGATGGATCCGCGTTATGGTGCAGCTCGGCTGTGGATCGACAAGATCATCGATCCGGCGGAAACGCGGGAGGCGATTATCACCGCGCTGGAGGCGGCGGCGCTGAATCCCGACGTGCCGAAGTTCAGCGTGGGAGTGTTGCAGACGTAGAGCAGTTGCCGGTTGTCAGTTGTCAGTTCTCAGCCATCAGGCGCAGCAGCCGAACGCGATTCCGCTTCGTGCTACTCATGAGATCGCCTGTTTCAACCGTGATCGATCATTTAGGCCGATTATGCGACGCACGAGAATCCTTGTAGTGCTAGTAAGTGCGGTCCTCATTTGCACTTTGTCGTGTAGCCGCCAGAAAACGTTTGCGCAGCCTAATACATCGATGGAGCCTACTCTTAGAAAGGGTGAGCGCTTCACCGTTGAGATGGGACTGTTTCGACCGTCGCGTGGGGACTTGATCGTCTTTGAACATGGCGGAGTGATGCTCATCAAGCGTGTAATCGCGATCACTGGCGACACCGTTGAAGGGCGTAACAATGTAATCCTAGTAAACGGGGTTATTCTAAAAGAGCCTGATGTTCAGCACTCGGGGCCCGACAGCTCGGTCTCGACTTTCGGCCCTCTGACGGTACCGGCCGGTCAAATCTTTGTTGCAGGCGATAACCGCGATTATTCTTGGGACAGCCGAACGGCGTCATTTGGACCGGTCGCGATCAGCGACATCAAGGGCAGACCTGTGGAGATCGTCAATTCTGATGATCCGAACCGGGTACATCTGCTGTTGAGCGGCCGTCGTGAATGACTCAGGAAAGCCCGGAACGGGCTTTGGCTAATCGCTAATTGCTAATGACTTCTTCCATCAAACTCATCGAATGTCCCCGCGACGCCTGGCAAGGCTTGCGTGGACAGATCCCTACGTCCATCAAGGTTGAATATCTAAAAGCGCTGATCGCCGCCGGATTCAAGAACATCGACGCCGTGTCGTTTGTCTCGCCCAAGGCGGTGCCGCAGATGGCCGACTCGGAGAATGTTCTCAGCGAGCTCGATCCTCCCGATGACGTCGAGATCATCGGCATCGTGGTCAACGAACGCGGCGCCGAACGCGCCATCGCTACCGATTCAGTCCAAACCCTCGGCTTCCCCTACTCGCTTTCGCCTACCTTTCTCAAGAACAATCAAAACCAGACGCTGGAAGAGAATCTGGATATGCTGGAAAAGGTGAAGCAGAAAGCCGACGATGCCGGCCTCGACACCGTGGTCTACATTTCGATGGCCTTCGGCAATCCTTATGGTGACCTGTGGAATGCTGACGAGTTGGTCGAAGGCGTCGGCCTGCTTGCGGACATGGATTTGCAGGCGATCTCGCTGGCCGACACCGTGGGACTGGCAACCTCGCAGCAGATCGCCGACTTGCTGGGCCCGGTGCTGGAAAGGTTCGACGGAGTCGAGATTGGGGTGCATCTGCACAGCCGGCCCGACGATGCCGCGGCTAAAGTTCTGGCCGCCTACGATGTGGGATGCCGGCGGTTTGACTCCGCCATTGGGGGGCTGGGAGGCTGTCCTTTCGCACAGGATGTGCTGGTGGGCAACATCCCGACCGAGACGCTGCTGGAGGCTTTGAGAAGTCGCGGCGCCGAGTTGCCGATCCGCAAGCCGATTAGCGAAGTATTACGTTTGGCGGGCGAGATTGGCGACCGGTTTAGCGGCCCGAAAATGTGAGGGAAGCCGCTGTTCGCTTTTCGCTGTTCGCCACCTGGCTCTTAGCGATTAGCTGTTAGGGAAGCTCTGATTAGGTTAATCAAAGGTTCCTTAGCATTCAAAAAAGAACCGATGCACACTTATTCCACGCTGCTGCTCGCCTACGATGGTCCGGTCGCGACCGTCACCCTGAATCGTCCGGACAAACGCAATGCCATCAGCTACGAGTTGATCGGCGACCTGCTGCGCGCCCTGGCGGAAGTCGAGTCCTCCTCGGCACAGATCCTGATTGTTACTGGTGCGGGCAAGGCATTTTGCTCCGGCATGGATCTCGACAACCTGCGTTCGATCACCGGCCGCACTCCGGAGGAGAACCATTCCGACTCGGCCACCATGGCGCTGCTGTTCCGCACGCTCTACGAGTTTCCCAAGGTCACGATAGCCGCCGTGAACGGGCCGGCCATTGCCGGGGGCTGCGGCGTGGCAACTTTGTGCGATTTCACCTTGGCCTCCAGCGAAGCCAAGTTCGGCTATACCGAGGTGCGCATCGGATTCGTCCCAGCCATTGTTTCGACGTTCTTGCTGCGCCAGATCGGCGAGAAGCAGGCGCGCGATCTGCTGCTTACCGGACGGATCATCGGCGCGGAGGAAGCATTTCGCCTGGGGCTGGTCAACGAAATTGTGGCTCCAGAGAAAGTTCTAGATCGGACTCGCGAGCTGGCAGCCACTTTGTTGCAGAACAGCCCGTCGTCTCTGCTGGCGACCAAGCGCCTGCTCAACAATATCTCCTCCGATGCGCTGGCCCGGCAGATTGCCGCTGCGGTGGAAGAAAACGCGCGTATCCGCGCTACAGCCGATTTTCAGGAGGGCGTAGGCTCGTTCCTGGAGAAGCGCAGCCCCCGCTGGACGGGAAAGTAGACCGGCTTGCTCAGCGTGCGGCAACCAGGCATGAGGGCCAACTGCGGCGGTTCTGCGCGGGAACCCGGGCGATCACCTGCGCCGGCACAGCAGCATGTCGGCTTCTCTTGATACAATGCCTCTCTTCGAGCATTTATCCGCTTTGGAGACTCGAAAGACAGTAGGCTGCGGCTGTCGTACGCAAACGCGGGTTGGAAAACAGAACATTTCACGACGCGGGGCTCTCGGCTGAGAAGGGCAAACCGCAGCGAACACAGGGAGATGATGATGAGATTTCGTGTGCAATCCATGGTTGCAATCTTTATTGCAATGTCGTTCTTATCCACGCTGGCGCTGGCCCAGCAATCGACCCCGCCGGCAAAATCTGGAGCCAGCCCCTCTCAACCCAGCGCTTCCCAAGATCAACCTAGCAGCTCCCTGGAGCAAGAAACAGTTCCACCGGTCATGAGCGGACCTTATCCGGTCATGAGCAAGGCCGCCGAAGCTCGGGCCCGGCAGATTTTTGAGATGTTCAACAATGTGCAGTCGAGCGCGTTTTGGGCCACCCTGTCTCCCGGCTTGAAAAAACGTGCCACCAGTGAGGTCAAGTACTCCGAAGCCAACAAGAAAATGCGCGAACGCATGGGCGCTGAGACCAAAGTACTGGCCGAGAACATTGTTCCTTACGTGATGGCGCCCGACACGGTGTATTCTCGCCTTTCCCAGTTCAGCAATGTCAGAGTTCCGGTGATCACCACCATCACCATCAATCAACGTGGCGAAGTGGACATGTTCACCGTCGGTCCGGAACCTCCGATCTCCGAAGGCCGTTATGCCGGCTATACCGACGAAGCCAAATTGAGGCTGCCTTTCGAGGGCGAGTGGCTGGTGTATCAGGGCGGTCGCACTCCGTTTGACAATGCCTATGCCGGCTCTGACGAGCTGCGTTTTGCCATGGATTTTGTCTACACCAAGAATGGCCGGCTGTTTTCCGGATACGGTGGGGCAGGCAGCAAGAACTCCGATTACTATTGCTTCGGTCAGCCCGTTTTGGCTCCGGCCGACGGAACCGTGATCAAAGCTGAGGCCGGTTACGATGACAACGATCCGGGCAAGAACACCCAGGATTCGCCCGACGGAAACGTGGTCATCATCTCCCACGGCAACGGCGAGTTTTCCATGATCAATCACCTTAAGCAGAACAGCCTCAAGGTAAAGTTGGACGACAAGGTCAAGGCAGGTGATGTACTCGGCGAGTGCGGAAACAGCGGCGCTTCGCCGGCTCCGCACCTGCACTATGAGTTCCGCCGCAGTCCGGGCGTGTTGCTGCCGGCGCAGTTCAATGACTATTACGCCGACGGCAAGCTGATCGCCAATGGCGAAGTCAAGAAGGGGCAGTTGGTGAAGAACGCTCCCACCCCCGCGACTGCCGGCACGGCGGCCACCACAACCGCGAAACCGGCCTCTAAGTAACGACCGGAACATTCCTCCGGCGTTGAGCTTTGGCGGGCGCAGTGCGATTCGTACTTGCGTCCGCCGGGTGTTTTGATGGGTGCCGAGTTTGAAATCCGAAGCCTTGCCAGCGCGAGCCGCGATTCAGTCTGAGGTGTTTGAAGCCAATCTGCGGGTGCGTTATGCCGAGACCGACCAGATGGGCGTGGTCTACCACTCGAACTATATTGTCTGGTTCGAGGTGGGGCGGGTGGAAATGCTGCGCCAACTGGGCTTTACCTATCGCGAGATGGAAGAGCAGGATGGCACCAATTTGGCGGTGGTAGATGTGCGCTGCCGGTTTAAGACTCCCGCCCGTTACGATGACTTGATTACCCTGCGCACCCGGCTGCTGAAGGTTCGCGATTCGTTGCTGCACTTCGGTTACGACGTGGTTCGGCAGGAAGATGGCGCCTTGCTGGCCGAGGGCGAGAGCATCCATCTGGTAGTGGACGGGGCGTTTAAGCGCATGCCTCTTCCCCAGAAGTATCTGGTGTCATTTCGGAAGGCTGCCGGCAAAAGCTAGCCGAGAAATCACTTCGTTGCAGCCTGCGTCTAAGCGGCTCCCCGCTCGCTGTGGCACACTTGAGAGGCCATGCAAGCTCTACACATTAACGGCAACGATCTCACCCTGGAAAATGTGCGGCAGGTGGTTTATGAGCGCCGCCCGGTCTTGCTGCAACCCGAAGCACGCCAGGCCATGGATCGCGCCCGCGCCGTGGTCGACAGCCTGGTGGAAGACGAGCGCGTGGCTTATGCCGTGAACACCGGCGTCGGTCATCTGGCCGACTTACACATTTCCCATCAGGACATTCGCAAGCTGCAGGTCAACCTGCTGCGCTCGCACGCGGTAGGCGTGGGCGAACCGCTGGCCGAAGACGTGACCCGCGCCATGATCCTGCTGCGCGCCAACTCGCTGGCCAAGGGCTTCTCTGGCGTGCGGCCGCTCATCATCGACACCTTGTGCGACATGGTAAACCGCGGGGTGCATCCCGTCATCCCTTCGCAAGGCAGCGTGGGCGCCAGCGGCGATCTCGCTCCCTTATCGCATCTTGCCCTGGTGCTGATCGCCGAGGGCGAAGCCGTCTACCAGGGCAAACGCATGCCGTCGGCCGAGGCCCTCAAGCGCAGCGACATCAAAGCGGTGAGCCTGGAGGCCAAGGAGTCGATCTCGCTGATCAACGGCACCCAGGGCATGCTGGCCATCGGACTGCTGGTGGTGTTGCAGGCCTACATTCTGGCCGACACGGCCGACGTCATCGGCGCGCTCACGCTGGATGCCCTGAAGGGCACCGATGTCGCTTTCGACGAGCGCATTCACAAAGCCCGGCCGCACTCCGGGCAGTTGCTGGTGGCCGAGAACCTGCGCCGTATGCTGGAAGGTAGCGTGATTCGCGAGTCGCATCTGGACTGCCAGAAGGTGCAGGATGCCTACTCGCTGCGTTGCATGCCGCAGGTGCATGGCGCAGTGCGCGATACGCTCACGCACTGCCGCCAGGTGTTTGAGATTGAGATGAACTCGGCGGTCGACAATCCCCTGGTCTTCCCCGAAGAGAAGAAAGTGGGTGCGCCGAAACGCGCGGTGGGAGCGACCGTTCCCGGCGTCATTCTCTCGGGAGGCAACTTCCACGGCCAGCCGCTGGCTTTCGCGCTCGATTTCCTGGCCATCGCACTCAGCGCGCTGGCCGGCATTTCGGAACGTCGCCTGGAGCGACTGGTGAATCCCGCGCTCAATGAAGGCCTGCCGGCGTTTCTGGCGCCCGGAGCCGGCCTGAACTCAGGATTCATGATGCCGCAAGTCACGGCGGCGGCGCTGGTCAGCGAAAACAAAGTGCTGTCCCATCCCGCCTCGGTTGACTCCATCACCACCTCGGGCAACAAGGAAGACTTTGTCTCCATGGGTATGATAGCTGCGAACAAGCTGCTGCAGGTCGTCACCAACACCCGCAACGTCTTGGCGATTGAGGCGCTGGCAGCGGCGCAGGCACTGGATTTCCGGGCGCCGCTGGAGAGCAGCAAACGGGCTAAGTCTGCCTTGGCGGCGATCCGTTCGGTCTCGCCTCCCATTACCGAAGACCGCATCTTCGCTCCCGACTTCGCGAAGGTGGCCGGCCTGATCGCCAGCGGCAAGCTAGCCGAAGCGCTGCGCTAGGGAAACTCTATATAACTTGCCGATCTTGCAGCCGGAGCCAAAAGGCCCCGTTGATTTTGCGAGGTATGCGGCGCGGCCAAAGCCGTGCCCTTTCAAAGCCGGACTTAATCAGAGATTCTCTGGCATTTGGCGGTTACTCTCGCCGATGTGATGCGCGTTATGCGGCAGTGCGCTCCGGAGGAGCCTGCTGGCTGACGAACTTGTCGATCTGCAGGATAAGATCAGCCGCCGGCGGAGCCACCGGCAAAACCATCCAGGCGGGCGAAGTGGTTATGAAGGCATTCTGCAAACCGGTGAGCGACCTGGAAATAGGTATCTCGGCCACCCGGGATACCTCGGTGCGAATAACATGCAGCGGCTCCGTACGTTGCAGCAGGCCGAGGATGGTAGGCCCGCTCCAGCGATAGAAGGCGGCATTGCTGCACAGCCGGCCGGCAATGCGGGCGGCAAATTCGCACAACACTTCATCCCCCACCACATAACCGAAGCGCGAGTTGATAGCCTGCATCTTTCCCAGCACAGCCACCATGACATATTGGCTGCCGGGCGCATCCGCCGCCTCATGAATGGCCGCTTCGGCGGCCGAACGGACGGCCAGTCCGGTAACCGGATCCGTGGTAGCGGTAACGCCGTGATGCTGCAGCCGGTTGCGCGAAGAAGCCAGCTCGTGCCTCAGGCTGTCAATGCTGATTTTGGTCTCGTCGCGTTGCCGCTGGGCTTCTTCGCGGACATGGTTGAGGCACTCCTGCAGGCGCACTCGCAGGGACCGAATATCGTCCAACGCGGAGGCGCTTTTCAGCTGCGTCTCGATGACGCCCAGATTCCGGGTGGAAAGTTCGCTGCCCGATCCCAGCGACATGATGGTCGCAGTCAACATGGAGATCATATTCTGCAACTCGCTGCCCTGGCGGTGCACGAAGTCGGTGACGGTCTGGTTATACGCCGCCAGCGCCTGGCCGATTGCCCCCGCCGCCAGCGGTAACTGCTCGCTCTTGGGCTCGCCGCTGAAGCGGGCCTGAATACGAGCTATCTCGCTTTGGAAGCGTTCGCATTGTCTATGATCGATGTCGACCGGTTGCTGGGCTGCAAGGTCTGCCAGCAGCGCCAGAATGCGGAGGTAGGTCTCGCCGGAGGAGGCATCCAGGTATCGCTTTAAGCTGATCATGGCAATCGTCGCAGTGCTCTGCTGACTCTATCGGCCAAAGCCACCACGACGTTAAAGCCGCAACCATCCGATCGCAATACCCTTCACGGCAGATTCAGCACCGTGTTCTCGGCGGCGACTTTTCTCAGATTCCTGCCACCCCAGTTGTAATTGACGGTCAGCATCTTGGTAGCCCCGACCACCGGGTCGCCGCCCATCGTCTTCGGCGTAACTCCGACAGAAAGCTGGTTGTTGCGTACCATGCTTTGCAACCGGTTAGTGACGTCTTGCTGGCGCGATCCCAGGCCCCACATGGCCGAGGTGATGCGTAGCCCGGAATTCCCGCCGCCACCCCAGCCCGGACCTCCCGGACCCCCTCCCCAGCCCGGCCGTCCCGAGCTAGGCCCCCCGGTAAACATCTGGGCGTTTACCGTTTGTCCCTCTTTGTAATGGAAATCGCGCACGTTGCCGTTGCCGTCCTTGGCCACGATGCGCAGGGTCTTGTCCCGGCCCACGGCGGGATCGGCGCCCAGATTCTTGTTGTTGACTCGGAAGTTCGGACCATTGACCAGGCGGCGAACCGTGTTGGTCACATCCTGCCGCTGATTGCCGGCGCCGTAGTCGGCGCTCTGCACCCACCAGGATTGCGCCGCCGCATCGCTGGCGCCCAGAACTGCGCATATCGCTACCGCCAGGGTCATCCACAACAGCCGGGCTCGACGCATGCAACGTGTCTCCTTTTCACCATTGCCTGAGATCGATCGCAAAAGCTTGACTAATCGGTGTCGGTAATCAGCGTCCAGCTGTCTTCCTCATGGACGAACCGTCCCTTGGTATTCCCGCCCGATCGGGTGGTGATTCCCAGTGCCCCCAGCAAGGCCGGCGTGTTCTCCGACAGGTTCAGGACGTAGTCGCAGTTATAGCCGGGCTTTCCTACCGACTGGGCACTGGCACATGCGATCTTCTTGAACTTGGTGATCTTGATCATGTAATCGCTTTTGCCGTTGCTGCCCCCGGCATAGACCGCCAGACATTGCGCCGCCAGGACGGGATTGCCTTGGACGTCGCCACTCCGGCAGGCATCAATTTTCCGCTTCATGGTGTCGTTGTAGGCGTCGAGTTTGGCTTGCACGGCGTCACGCATTTCCTGCGAACTGGGTTCCCCGGCCACGGCGGTTGAGCTTCCCGACGAGCTCTTTTCCTGGGCGTCCTGTGCGCATAGGCTTCCGATCGCAAAACAACCGAGAATCAGCAGCGTTAACCTGATTTGCTTCATCCCTTCCTCCAATCCTGAGCCCACGCAATATACACCAAACTCCCCGCCCAGGCCGCCTTTTATCGATGCCATCCACCGGTCCGTTTGCCGCATCTCCTCCACTAACCGGCGACTGGTCCGGCACAGACGCGCCATTGACCTTACACTTACTTGGCTAACGCCTGGGCCCACCTCTGCTTTACAATAAAGTCTGCTTTGGCTGTTGTCCTTTACCCTTGGTCTGCGCGGGCGCTGCCGCAATTGCGCCTGGGTCTTGCGTGGTGCCCACGATGGCAGGCCGGGATGGCGAGGATTTCCTCCGGTAAAACGGCATCTAAGATAACGAAAGACGCCAATTTGCCGTCTTATTCTCAAGACCGGGGTCCCTGGCGCGGGTGGTTTCTTGCGCGCGGCGGGGTGGAAGACCCTAGCGGCTTCTCTGCGTATCCATAAACGTGGCAATCAAGCTAAAAGTATCTGATCGTCGGCCAGTTCCCCGGGGCACGTCGCAAAGCAAGATGCGCCCTCCGGCTAGACCGGCCCGGATCCGCCATTTTTCCACCCGCGATCCCATGGTCAAGCTGTTCTTCGCCGGCTTCCTGATCGCCTGCGTCATCGTCCTGGGCGCCTTCACGTATTTCTATGTCAAATACGACCGCCTGGTCGATCGCCGCATGGCCGGCGGCGTCTTCAGCAACGCGGCCAAAATCTATGCCCGGCCGAAGACGGTTTCCGTAGGCGAGAAGCTGGACGCCGAGGAGGTCGCCGCCGATCTTCGCCGCGCCGGCTACAGCGAAGAGCGCAAGAGTCCCGACTCGCCCATCGGACACTACCAGTTCCTCTCTAACGGCATCCAGGTCGTTCCCGGCCCGCAGTCATTCCACGGAATCGATGCCGCGGTGATTCGCTTCCGCGACGGCAGAGTCGCCTCCATCGCCGAGGCTGGAGGCAACAGCCAGGACCTGGAGGCATACGAACTGGAGCCGCAACTGGTGACCGCGCTGTTTGAAGGCCAGGACCGCTCCAAACGCGAGCTCATTAAGTTTCAGGACGTCCCGCCGGTTCTGGTGAACGCGGTGCTGGCCATCGAAGACCGCCGCTTCTTCCAGCACGGCGGCGTGAACTATTGGCGTCTGGTCGAGGCAGCGGCGGTGGATATCCGCGAAGGCCGCCACGGGCAGGGCGGTTCCACGCTGACCATGCAGCTGTCGCGCGGATTCTTCCTGACTCCGGAAAAGACGGTAAAGCGCAAGCTGATCGAGATGATGATCGCCATCGAGCTGGAACAGAAATTCTCCAAGCAACGCATCTTCGAGATGTACGCCAATGAGGTGTACCTGGGCCAGCGGGGTTCGTTCACCATCAACGGATTCGGCGAAGCGTCACATGCCTACTTCAACAAGGACGTCAAAAATCTGACGCTGCCTGAGGCTGCCCTGCTGGCGGGCATGATTCAGCGGCCGAACTATCTTTCCCCGTACAAGTACCCCAAGCGCGCGTTGGAGCGCCGCAACCTGGTGCTCGATTCCATGGTGGAAACCGGGGCCATTACGCGCGAGCAAGCTGACCGCGCCAAGGCCGCTCCCATGAAGCTGGCCACGCCGAACGTAGAAGCCAGCGACGCTCCCTATTTTGTCGACCTGGTGAAGGACCAGCTCTCGGGCCAGTTCAGTGAAAGCGAGTTGAACGATCACGCACTGCGAATCTACACCACGATCGATCCTGACCTGCAGCGCGCCGCCGCCGAAGCCGTCGATGAAGGCATGAAGCAGGTCGACGAGCTGGTCGAAAAGAGGCGAACCCACAAGATCAAGACCGGCACGGGTAAAGATGCGAAAACGGAGGTCAAGGTCGAGACCGGCCCCCTGCCGCAGGTCGCACTAGTGGCCATCGATCCCCACACCGGCGAAGTGCTGGCGCTGGTAGGCGGCCGCAATTACGGAATGAGCCAACTGGACCACGCCCTTGCCAAGCGTCCCACCGGGTCAATCTTCAAGCCCTTCGTTTATGCCGCAGCCGTCAATACCGCGGTCACCGGACAGGCGATGTTCGCCAATACCAGCTCCGATCCCAACACCGGCGTCGTAACCAACTCCGATGGCGTGTTTACCCCCGCCAGCCTGATCGACGATTCGCAAGTCAGCATCGCCATTGGCGGCGACCAGGTTTACGAGCCGCGCAACTATCATGAGAACTTCCACGGCGAAGTCACTGCCCGCTACGCCCTGGCGGAGTCGCTGAACAACGCGACCGTGCGGCTGGGCCAGGAGGTCGGCTTCGAGAAGGTTGCGGCGCTGGCCAAGGCGGCGGGAATCACCAGCGTACACGCAACGCCGGCAATTGCGCTGGGCGCCTATGACGCCACCCCGATTGAAATGGCCGGGGCTTATACGGTCTTCGCCAACGGTGGTACCCGAATGTCGCCCATCATGGTCAAGTCGGTGCGCGATGCCCGGGGCGCGGTGCTCGACAACTATCACGACGACAGCAAGAACGTGCTCGACCCGCGCGTGGCTTATGTGATGACCACCATGATGGAGGCGGTCATCAACAGCGGCACCGGTTATCCGGTGCGCGCCCGCGGATTTGAACCGCCTGCAGCGGGCAAGACCGGCACTTCGCATGACGCCTGGTTCGCCGGATACACCACCAATCTGCTGTGCATTGTCTGGGTGGGCAACGACGATTACACCGACATCAAGCTGGCTGGTGGCGCGGCAGCCGCTCCCATCTGGGCCGAATTCATGAAGCGCGCAGTCAAGCTGCCGCAGTACGCCGACGCTAAGGATTTTCCCCAACCCTCAGGCGTAGTGCAAGTCCAGCTGGACAAAGTAACCAACCGCCTGGCAACGCCCTCGTGCCCCGAGGACTACACCGTCGCCTTCATCGCCGGCACCGAGCCGAAGGAAACCTGTGACCAGGCCTACGGCGATCATCGCGGCTTCTTCACCAAGATCTTTGGCCTGGGTTCGCCTGCCGTGGCGGCTCCGCCCCCAACCACTAATGGCCCGGTACAATCGGCGGCCAGCAGTACTCCTACGCAAGCATCGCCGCCCGGCGATCCGCAGACTGCTCCCCAGGCGCAGGCGAGGAAAAAGAAGAAGGGATTTTTCAGCAAACTCTTCGGCCGGGGAGACGGCGGGGATGAACAGCAGAATAGCGGGACTGGCACGACAGAGAATGGGAACAATACCAACCCGAAATAAGTCTAATATGTGACAGTAGGGGCTCTTGGTGTCCCGTACCGCGTCTACCGCGGTAGGCAAGCAGGACCGGGAGTTGGAGGTCGGCCATGGCTCGGCACCTAAGGTCGCGGATTCTTTTACTCAACTGCAGCGTTATCGCTTTGCTGGCTTTTGCAATTTGCACTCCGGCCTTAACCGCTCAGCTCGCCTCGAACCCTCAGATAGCCTTGCCGCCACCCATTCCAGATGACAGCGCCTCCGCACAGCAGCTGGAGATTCAAGGCGATGAATTGCGGGCGCAGAAACGCTTCCTCGACTCCATCGATTACTACAATGCTGCCCTGAAGAAGCAACCCAGTGCCCTGCTGTGGAACAAAGAAGGCATGTCGTATCTGCTGCTGCAACATCCCCAGCAGGCGGCCAAGTGCTTCGATCACGCCATCAAGATCGACAGGCGTGCCCCTGAAGGCTATAACAACCGCGGCTACATCGAGCAGATGGAAAAGAAGTATGACAAGGCAATTAAGTACTACACGAAGGCCTTGAGGTTGCGGCCCACCGACGCCGTCTTCCAGTACAACATGGGATCCTCGTACTTCGGCAAACACGACTATGTGCGCGCCGCACAAGCCTACAAGGCTGCCTTCACCCTCGATCCCGACATCTTCAACCGCGTGTCGCGCACCGGCATCATGGCGCAAGCCACTTCGCCCGAAGATCGCGCAGCCTTCTCCTTCATGGTGGCCAAGATGTACGCCCAGGCCGGTAACTTCGATCAGTCGCTGGAATACCTGCGCAAAGCCATGGAAGACGGCTACAAATACATCAACAAGGTTTACACCGATTCCGAATTTGCCAACCTGCGCACCGACAAGCGCTTCGAAGAATTGATGGCGCAACGGCCGCAAGCCATCCCGTAGCCATAGCGCGCTTCTTACTCTTTGTCATCACGAACTGGCTTTAGCCAGTGAGGGATCTGCTTTCCCGAGTTTCTTGCCAAACTATTTAGCTGTCGCCCCGCTTCCGCAGGAACGCTGGAATCTCCAGATCGTCGGCATCGTAGTTGATCTCGACGCTGCTAGTGGTGGTATCCATGGGCGCGACTTCTTGCGTCGCGTCCAGGGCCGCCGCAATTCTGGGGTCGGGAAAGTCTTCCACCGGCTCGGCATGACGAACAATCTCGGAATCGATATCGTCGAGGTTGTCGGGAACGTACGGAATGCGCGGACGTTCTGCGGCCCGTATCTCCGGCTCGGCTGGCTTCGCCGGCTCCGGCCTGGCCACGGTTCTTGCCGGCTGAGGCTCGCGCATTGCGGGAACTTCATAGGTAGCATGCACACTGGCCGCAGCGGCCCGCGCGCTCTGTAGAGCTACCGCCGAGTCCGGCTGCTCGTGCTTGCGATGCAGCTCCTTAAAGCCGGTTGCGATCACGGTGATCTTCACGTCGTCCTTCATCTTCTCGTCGAGCACGGCACCGAAGATGATGTTGGCGTCCTCGTGAGCAGCACTCTGGATGATGGTCGACGCTTCGTTCACCTCGGCCAGCCGCAGCGAACTCGATCCCGTAATGTTGATCAGGATGCCGCGCGCGCCGTCAATGGCTCCCGCTTCCAGTAGCGGAGAAGCAATCGCGGCCTGCGCTGCCGCCGTCGCCCGCCCTTCGCCCTTCGCCGTGGCCGTGCCCATCACCGCGTAGCCCATGCCGGCCATAATGGTTTTCACGTCGGCGAAGTCGCGGTTGATGATACCGGGAATGGTGATGATGTCGGAAATGCCCTGCACCGCCTGGCGCAGAATGTCGTCAGCCACGCGGAACGACTCGAAGAAGCCCGCATCTTTGGCCACGGCCAGCAGCTTCTCGTTCGGGATCACAACCGTGGTATCGACCGAGTCGATCAGCTCCTGCAGGCCGCGCTCTGCCTGGTTCTGCCTGCGCTTGCCTTCAAATGCGAACGGCTTGGTCACGACCGCGACGGTCAACGCGCCCATCTCGGTCGCTAGCGAGGCGATGATCGGCGCCGCGCCGGTGCCGGTGCCTCCACCCAGACCGGTGGTCACGAAGACCATGTCCGCGCCTTCCAGCGCCTCGATGATCTTGTCGGCGTCTTCCAGCGCAGCTTTGCGCCCGACTTCGGGATTGGCGCCCGCGCCGAGGCCATTGGTCAGCTTGACCCCCAGCTGGATCTTGACTGGCGCCTTGCATCCCTTGAGCGCCTGCAGATCGGTGTTGGCGACCACGAACTCCACCCCTTCCAGGTGGGACTCGATCATGCGGTTGACCGCATTGCCGCCGCCGCCGCCCACCCCGATAACTTTGATCTTGGCGCTATTCAGCAGCTCTTCGTTGAAGTGAATGCGAATGTCGCTTTCCGGCTGGCTTTTGTCGTTGAAATCTTCAATCATCTCTACCCCGTGTGAAGTCGATGTGTTTTTTGAAGGGGCGCACCTTCAGGTGCGCCGTTCAGTTCCTTTTATTGTTGTCATCACGAGCCGGCTTCAGCCGGCAAGGGATCTGCTTTTGCCTTCTTTGAGCGGCCCATACGGCTCACCGTCCCCACTGAAATCTCCTATGCCCCTTGCCGGGCAAACAACGCTTTGATCTTCGCTCCCAGCCCTCGATCCAGATTCATCCTCGCCTGCCGCGCCCGATGCCCGTACAAAACCATGCCGATCGCGGTCCCAAACTCCGGCTCCAACAAGTTCGACGGCAGCTTGGCAATGGGCACCGGATATCCCTGGCGCACCGGCCGCCGCAGAATGTCATCCGCTACTTCCAGCAAACCATTCAGGCGCGACCCGCCGCCGGTGAATACCAGCCCCGCGCCCAGCAATTCTGCGATTCCCGCCTGCCGCAGATGATCGCGCAGCAATTCCATCAGCTCCCGCGCGCGCGGCTCCAGAATCTCGCCCAACATGCGCTGCTGCAGCAATCGCGACGGCCGGTCGCCCACCGAAGGCACCTCAATCTCGTTGCCTTCGGGGATGCGGGTGACGATGGCGCAACCGAACATCTTCTTGATGCTTTCGGCGTCGGGTATAGGCGTGCGGAAACCCACGCCTACATCGTTGGTAAAGTGGTCGCCGCCGATCGGTATCGCTCCGGTGTGGATCACCACGCCTTCGTAATACACGATCAGGTCGGTCGATCCAGCCCCGATATCGACCAGGCAAACACCCAGTTCGCGCTCATCGGTTTGCAGTACCGAGTCGGCACAGGCCAGCGCTTCGAAGACTGTGTCGTCCACGTGAATCCCGGCTCGGTTCACCGCCGAGACCACGTTCTGGGTCGCGGTCGCTCCGCCAGTTACGATGTGCACGCGGACTTCAAGCTTCCGTCCCATCAGCCCGGCCGGATCGCGCACTCCGCCCTGGCCATCCAGGATGAACTCCTGCGGCAACAGGTGCAGGGCATCACGATCCTCGGGCATGGAAATGCTGCGCGCCTTCTCCACCGCCAGACGCACATCGTCGCGGCTGATCTCGCGCGAGCGCGACCCCAAGCTGATGCCGCCATGGCTATTGATGCCGCGAATGTGCGAGCCGGCTACGCCGACCACCGCATGCTCCACCGGAGCCTGGGCCACATTCTCGGCTTCTTCCACCGCCTTCTTGATGGAGTCCACCGCCTTGTCCAGATCGGCAATCACGCCCTTGCGCATGCCTCGCGAATCGGAGATGCCGTGGCCGCGATAGCGCAGAGCGTAGTCATTCACTTCGGCGACGATAACGCATGTTTTCGCGCTACCGACGTCGATTACCGCGAGCAGGTTTTCCGTTTGACTTCCCATGGTTTAAGTGTGCTTCTTGGTTTTCTTCGCTGCCACAGCTTTCTTGTTCGGCGACGGGCCTTCCGCTGCCGCCTCCGAGCTACTTCCCGCCTCGGCGTTCATCTTCGCATTGGCGCTAGTGGAATCGGGGTTGACGATCACCTGGTGCTGGTAGCGCAAATCCACCGACTCCAGCTTCTGGAATTGGGTTCGCCATTCCTGCACGTGAGCCACGTAAACCTTGAAGCGCTCCAGAAAATCGGACGATCCCAAGTGCACCAGTACCGCTCCATTAGGATCGGTAACCGTAGCCTTCACGTCGTCGGGATCGGAAAGATCGACGTCGCTGAGACTGGCGGAATAGTGCGCCCCGCTTGCGTCCAGCTCTCTGATCAGCTGGCTGTAGATCTTCATGCGCGCCGCGCGGGTGGACGGTGGATCGGCGTCGGCTATCCCCACGATCACGGGAAACGAATATTTCCCCGACTGGTTCGCGGGCAGGTCCATGATGACGCCGCCGGCGTCGATCAGCTCGATATGGGAATCGATCTCGACAAACGCCACCGGAGTCCGCTCGTGGATCACAATCTTCAACCGGTTGGGAAGTAGGCGCATCACCGATGCCGACTGCACCCAGGGAATCTGCTCCAACTGCTTCTGGCGCTGATCCAATGGCACAAAGAAAAGGTTGCGATCGATGTCACTGGCCAGGACGTCCAGGATTTGCGAGCGGCTGACGTTGTCGTTGCCGGAGATGGTGATGTTGTCGCTGGAATCGAGGCGGAAACGCCAGGATTGCGTCGCGTAGCGGTGAAGCGTGATCCAGATAGCCCCTGCGACCGTCACCACCACGATCACGATCAGAGCAAGCTTGACCCGGCTGGCGGCGTTGCGCGGCAGGGCTCCCCGGCGCACCGGAACTCGCTTCTGCCCGCGCAGAAACGGCGACTCAGCCTCGTCGTCGAGGTCGAGCATGCGCGCGTCCAGCGGCGAGTCCTCAAGATCGTTCTTGCGCGCGGCTTCGCTCGCTGTGGCTTCGAGTTCCTCGTCCGCGATGGTCGATGAGTTCTTTCGCGCCATGAAAACCGGGTGAAAACCCCTACAACTTCAGGCTATTCGCCTCACTATAACTGTTTTCTTCGGGATTCAGGAGACGCTTTTGACCTTAGATAACGATGGGAGAGAACAGGAACCACAAAGGTAAACGCAAGGAGGAGATCCTGGGGTAGGCCCTACACTCCACTCCCCGTGGCACACCAGATAGTCATCGCAATGGTTGCGGCAATGACGGCGGCTCCGACGACGAAACACGACACTACCAATAAGAAGAACATCTTTCGTTCGCTCAGCCCTCAAGCAGAGCTGCACAATTGCGGCTGTCGACTTACTTCGTGGGTTCCCGCTTCCTGAGCCCGCTGGCGGCAATCGTCAGGCTTCGGTCGCGCAACTTTTCCAGGATCTTGATCTTTTCCGTGAAACTCAGCGATGCCAAGCGCTTTCGTCTGTCCTGTTTGTCCACGACTACGTCTCCAGATACTTGGTTCGAAACTGCTCCCACCTCGGAACCAATTTATGGCGGACCAGGATACCTTGTAACTTGTCTTGGTCGAGGGCTTCGCTCTCCAGAAATTGCAGAATGCGCGCATGGTCCTTGGAGCGACCTGTGCGTAGAGCGATAGCAAGCAGGTGTTCAGCCGTCATGACCCAGGTTCTAACCCCTTCTACTTCAGTCTGGACGGCTTCATCCAGTGCCTCCTTCTCTAGACCGTCGCTGACAGGCAAGAATTGTACCGGCCACGTGCCGACCGTAATATGCGCCCCTTCGATCTGGCAACCGCGGGCTGTCAGATACTCATAGATGGGAGTAACGGTGAGGAGCGAACCGCCCGCAACGGTCGGCAGTACCACGAAGATATCCACATCGAGAGTCGCGGAAGGTTCAAGATAAAAAGTGGCTCCCACGGCACCGCCAATGGCGTACTTGCCAATCACACCGTTGGTTTGCATCTCGTTGATCAATTGCAGGGTATCCTTCATCGTTCAGTCTTTTGCATTTGTCATTCCTACGCTTTTCGAGACGCGCCTCTCCAACTCTTCCAACACCTGCGGCCCCAGCTGCCAGATGCTTCCCGCGCCCAGCGTCAGGATCATATCTCCCGCCGCGGCTGCGCCGGTTGCCAGCTCCACCGCCTCGGCAAACGAAGGGACGTACAGCGCTTCCTGTCCACCGGCTTCGGTGATGCGATTCGCCAGTGACTCTCCCGTAATTCCCGGGATTGGGGCTTCGCTGGCGGCGTAGATATCGAGCACCAGCACGGAATCGGCATCGCGAAAGGCGGTGGCAAAGTCATCCATCAGCAACTGCGTCCGGGTATAGCGGTGTGGTTGGAAGATGACATGAACCTTGTTGAAGCCGCACTGCCGCGCCGCTGCCAGAGTGGCCAGAATCTCGGTGGGATGATGTCCGTAATCGTCGATGACACTTACGCCGTTGGCGCTTCCCAGCAACTGGAAACGGCGATCCACGCCGTTGAAGTTTTCCAGCGCGCGGCGAATCTCGTCCACCGGAACATCCAGTCCCAGTCCAACCGCAATCGCCGCTGTGGCATTTCTAACGTTGTGGGCGCCGGGAACCCGCAGACGAAATCGTCCCAGGTCGTCGCCCTTATAGCTGACCTGAAAGCTGCTGAGAGCCGCGCTCTCGCGAGACGGCCCACACTGCATGTTGGAGATGCAAAAATCCGAACCCTCGTGTGTACCGTAAGTGACGGTTCTCCGCTGAACTCCAGCCAGCAGCCGTCGCAGGTCGTCGTTATCGCTGCAGGCGACGACCATGCCATAGAACGGCACCGAGTTCATGAACTGCAGAAAAGTCTGCTCCACGTCTTCCATGTCGCGGTAGGTGTCCATGTGCTCGCGATCGATGTTGGTCACCACCGCCAGTATCGGCGACAACTTGAGGAACGAGCGATCGCTTTCGTCCGCTTCCGCCAGCAGGTACTGCGACTTGCCCAGCCGCGCGTTCGAGCCCATGGCATCAACCCGTCCCCCCACCACCACCGTGGGATCGAGTCCTCCCGCCGCCAGCACCGCCGCCACCATCGACGTGGTCGTGGTCTTGCCGTGCATGCCGGCTACGGCGATCCCGTACTTCAGCCGCATCAGCTCGGCCAGCATCTCGGCTCGCTGGATCACGGGAATATGCTGCTGGTGTGCAGCGATAACCTCAGCGTTGTCGGATTTGATCGCCGAGCTGACGATCACCACGTCGGCGCCCGTCGACATTCTCCGCCAGATGCTCGCCGCAGATGATCGCTCCCATTCCGGCCAGGCGCGCCGTCACCGCCGAGGGCTTACGATCGGAACCGGAAACTTGGTATCCGAGATTGAGCAGCACCTCGGCAATTCCACTCATGCCGATGCCGCCAATGCCCACGAAATGTACCCGCTGAATTTTCGCAAACATGGGGAGAGATATCTTTAGGCTATCGCGTGCCGGCTGGCGACGCCAGCCACCCGCGCCGCAAGAGACGCAATCTTAGCAGCTGCATCGGGATGGGCAAAGCCGCGCGCCGCTTCCGACATCCTCGCCAAACCGGCGCGGTCGCGCAGCAGAGACGCGATTTCCGCTACCAGCCGTTCGGGGGTGAGTTCCGACTGCGGCAATAAACGCGCTGCGCCACCACTGGCCAGCGTAGCCGCGTTGTGGCGCTGATGATCGTCAGCGGCGGTGGGCAACGGAACAAAGATGGCGGGCTTGCCTGCGGCCGCAATTTCCGCTACCGTGCTGGCGCCGGAGCGGCAGAGCACCAGGTCAGCGCGCGCGAAAGCTCCCGGCATGTCGTCGATAAACGGCGACACCTCGGCCGCCGGCATGGCTCGCAGATATGCCGCTTGCGCTTCGGGATAATCTCGCTCGCCCGTCTGATGAATCACGTAAATCGACGGCACAGCTTCCATCAGCGCCGGCAAAGCCTGCAACATCGCTTGGTTGATGGCATGCGCTCCCTGGCTGCCGCCGAAAACCAGCAAGGTCGGCTGCGCATCTTTCGGTCGCCGAGGCACGTTAAAGAACTCGCGCCTCACCGGTACGCCGGTGACATGGCAGTTGCGGAAGTAATGGCAGGTCTTCTCGAAGTGCACCGCAGCTGCCTTCACCGTAGGCGCCACGATCCGATTGGCGAATCCCGGAACCACATTCGGCTCGAAGGCGACTGTCGGGATGTTCATCATCGCCGCCGCCAGCATGGCCGGTCCGGATGCGTAGCCCCCCACCCCAACCATCACGTCGGGACGAAATTCGCGAATCACTTTTGCCGAAGTCATCACGGCGCGCGGCAGATCCAGCACCGTCTTCAGCCGGGTGGCGAAATCGACGCGGTTGAGCCCGCCCACCTCGATGAGTTGCAATTCGAACCCGGCAGCCGGCACCAGGCGCGTCTCGATGCCGCGCGACGTTCCAATGAAGATCACCTCGGCGTCATAGCGCGAACGCAGCTCCTGCGCAATGGCTAAGGCAGGAATCACGTGCCCGCCCGTGCCGCCTCCTGCCACGATCACGCGCATAGCTATTCCGCTTGCTGGGAGATGTTGAGCAGAAGTCCGACGCTGGCGAGGGTGATGAACAGCGACGAGCCGCCGTAGGAGATGAACGGCAGGGGAATGCCTTTCGCCGGCATCATGGCCAGCACCACGCTGATGTTGAACAGCGCCTGCACCACCACCATTGCCGTGATGCCGGTAGCCAGAAATTTCCCGAACATGTCGTCGGTGCGCAGGGCCGTGCGGATGCCGCGATACAGGAAGATGCCGAATAGCGAAACCACCAGCAGCGAGCCCCACATTCCCAACTCTTCCGCCGTAACCGCGAAGATGAAGTCGGTATGCGGTTCGGGCAAGTAGAACAGCTTCTGCTTACCTTCCATCAAGCCCAGGCCGGTCAGGCCGCCGGTGCTCACCGCAATCATCGATTGAATGATGTGAAATCCCTTCCCCTGCGGATCCTTGAATGGGTCGATGAAGGCCTGCACCCGAGCCCATCGCCAGGGCACGCGGACAATCAGGAAGTACAGCGGCAGCAGCGAGCCGGCCAGTGCGTACCAGAGATACTTCATATTCATCCCGGCTACGAACAGCACCGCGGCGGAGATCGCCACGCAAGCAATCGCCGTGCCCAGGTCAGGCTCTTTCACGATGAGCAGCGCAAACAGAATGGTCGGCGCCGCAGCCGGGATCAACACATTCTTCCAGTCCGTGATTTGCTGCCAGCGCGACTCCAGGAAATATGCGAGATACAAAATCAGGGCCGGCTTGGCGACCTCCGAAGGCTGAAAGGATAAGCCGGCAAACTTGATCCAGCGATGCGTGTTGTGCGAATCGCGAAACAGAAAAACGGCAATCAGCAGCAGCGATGTAATGCCAAGAAACGTAAACACCACCGGCGGCCGGCGGAACTGCTTGTAGTCGACATTCATGATCACGATCATGGCCAGCAGGCCGGCCGCGGCCCACGCCATCTGGCGCACCAGAAATCCGTAGGGCGATCCGAAGCGTTCCTTGGCCATCACCGCCGAGGCGCTGAAGACCATGACCAGCCCGATGAAGACCAGTACCAGGGTTACCGTGAACAGCCACTTGTCGACGCTCACGCGTTTGGCCATTTAAGAATCGCCTCCAGGAGCGCCGCTCTCCACGCCCTCGCGCTCCTGCTTCCTTGCCGCCAACTGCCGCACCAGATCTTTGAACGCCTGGCCGCGATGTTCGTAGCTGTCGAACTGATCGAAACTGGCACACGCTGGAGCCAGGAGAACGATATCGCCCGCGGTCGCCGCCTCACTGGCGCGCCTGACCGCTGCCTCCAGCGTTCCCGCGCTGACCATCTCGGCTCCGCTGGCTTGCGACTCAATCTTCGCCGCGGCCGCCCCAATCGTGTACACCCGCTTCACCCGCTCTTTCAGCAGCGAGTTGAGCACGCTGTAATCGCTGCCTTTGTCCTTGCCGCCCAGGATGAGGTGAATGCGTCCGGGAAACGACTCCAGCGCCTTGATGGTCGCATCGACATTCGTCGCTTTGGAATCGTTGTAATACTCAACGCCCCGAACTGTGGCCACGTATTCCAGGCGATGCTCCACCGCCTTGAAAGCCGCAACCGCGCTGCGGATTTTCGCCGGCTCGACTCCGGCCAGCATGCCCACACACACTGCCGCCAGAACATTCTCCACGTTGTGCGCACCCTTAAGCGCGATCTCACTGACCGGCATGATTTCGCAATCGCCCTTTTCATCGCGCCAGATAATCTGCTGATCGCGCACGAAGGCGCCGCTCCCTACCTCGGTCAGACGGCTGAACCACCGCGCCGGCGGCTTGGCCTTCGAGGCAGCCTCGGCACACGCGTCGTTGTCGGCGTTGAGGACCACGAAGTCCTCCGCGGTCTGGTTCTCGAAGATTCGCGCTTTCGCAGCCGCGTAATTCTCAAACGTATGGTGCCGGTCCAGATGGTCAGGCGTGATGTTCAGCACCACTGCGATACGGGGATGGAAGGTTTCGATCGTCTCCAATTGGAAGCTGCTGATCTCCAGCACAATCCAGGCATCGTCCGTCGACTGATCGACCAGACTGATGGCAGGCGTACCGATGTTTCCGCCAACCAAAGTCTTACGACCGCCGGCTGCGAGAATGTCGCCCGCCAGAGTCGTGGTTGTTGTCTTGCCGTTGGAGCCGGTAATGGCGACGATGTGGCCTTTCAGGAATCGGGCTGCCAGTTCCACTTCGCCGATCACCGCAATGCCGCGAGCCCTGGCCTGCACCAGCTGCGGAACGTCGAACGGCACCCCCGGGCTGACCACAATCAAATCCTGATCGCGAAAGGTGCGCTCGCCGTGCTGCCCGGTCTCAACGCTGATGCCGTGATCCAGCAGAACAGGAATTTCCTCGCGCAGCAGTTCCGGCGACTTGGCATCGGAAACGGCAACTCGCGCTCCGCGTCCTTCCAGGAACAAAGCGCTGGCTACGCCGGATTTGCCCAGCCCTACCACCAGCACGCGTTTGCCCTTAACGTCCATCATCGACTTTGCGCCTTTAAGCGAGCACCGATCTAAAATCCGTTCTTCCCAGCGGACAGAAATCCGTTCTTCGAAGCGGACGGCCTTCAGGCCGTCCGAAAATGGCTTTACAGCTTGCTGAAAAACTCGGCCCGACGCGATTTTGAAGGGGCGTAGCTTTAGCTACGCCTTAGTAAGCCCTTTATTCTTGTCATGCCGAACCGGCTTCAGCCGGTGAGGCATCTGCGGTTCCGAGTTTTTCAGCAAACTGTTTAGCCCTCGAAGTCCCGTCAGGTTGAGAACATGATTCGGCCGCAACCCGCCATTGTGCCACGTTCTTCGTGCGCTTACCGTAACTTCAAGGTGGTGAGAGCAAAGAGTGCAAACACCAGCGACGCAATCCAGAAGCGCACAATCACCTTGGACTCGCTCCAGCCCAGCAACTCGAAGTGATGGTGGATGGGCGCCATCTTGAAGATGCGCTTCTTGCGCAGCTTGTACGATCCCACCTGCAGAATCACCGACAGTGCCTCGATCACGAAGATCCCGCCGATAAACGGCAGCAACAGTTCCTGCTTGATGATCACTGCGACCGTGCCAATCGCTCCGCCCAGCGCCAGTGAGCCCACATCGCCCATGAAGATCTCCGCCGGATGCGCGTTGTACCAGAGGAAGCCGATGGCCGAGCCGACCATCGACCCGCAGAAGATGGTCACCTCTGAAACCTGGGGCATCTTCGAGAGCTCAAGATAGTCGGCAAACACCGCATGTCCGCTGACGTAGGTGAGCACCGTGAGCGCGCCGGCCGCAATCACCGTGCACCCGACCGCCAGACCGTCGAGACCGTCGGTCAGGTTCACCGCATTGCTCGATCCCACGATGACGATGGAGACAAACGCCAGGAACGGCAAGAACGCCAGCGGCGACAGATATCCGTGATGCAGCCTGCTGATAACCAGGTCGGGGCGGAAATGCTTTAGGAAGGGCACGATCAGGCGGGTCGAATACAGGCCATGGGTTTCCAGGGCGCTCAGCGTGCCTCCCACGGCAAGGGCTGCCAGAAACTGGTAGAACAGTTTGGCCCGCGCGGTTAAGCCCAGGTTGCGGCGGTGCACGACTTTCAGATAATCATCAGCGAATCCAATGGCTCCAAAGGCCAGCGTCGCCACCATGGCGATCCAGACAAAGCGATTACCGAGGTCAGCCCATAGCAGCGTGGGAATCAGCATGCCCACAACGATGAGAACGCCGCCCATGGTCGGTGTACCGGCTTTCTGCTGATGGGCTTTGGGGCCGTCCTCGCGAATGTACTGCCCGATCTGAAATTCACGCAGCCGGTGAATGACCGCCGGGCCGATGATGAGGCCGATGAATAGCGCAGTGAGACTGGCGAAAGCAGTGCGAAACGTCAGATAGCGAAAGATTCGGAACGGGCCGATATGAAAGACGACGAATCCCTTCTGATACAGCAGCCAATAGAGCAAATTCTTCCCCGTTCCTAACTTTGCAGGGGCACACCGTTCGCTGTGCCCTCTGAGCTGCCAGTTTCTTTACCGACCCAGATCTCCAAGGCGCGTTCCAATCGCACGCCGCGCGAAGCTTTTAACAGCACCACATCGCCCGGCTTAACCTCGCGGCGCAACCACTGGCCCGCCTCTTCCGGCGTGGGCACAAATTCGGCCTGCATCCCTGCCGTCTTCGCTCCTTCGACGATGGCCTCTGCCAGCCCGCGAACCCCAAGCAGCACATCGATCCCCGCCTGTGCCATGTGCTGACCGGCTTCGCGATGCATCGCTTCCGCCGCCGCGGCCAAGCTCCAGCATCTCGCCGGCAACAACTATGCGCCGCTGGGCTGGAATCTCCGCCAGCGATCGCACCATGCTGTCCAGAGCCTTCGGATTCGAATTGTAGCAATCGTTAATGACGGTGGCTCCGCCGATGTGCAGAATTTCTCCGCGCTTGTCACCAGCTGATAACGTGGCCAGTGATTCCGCCGCCGTCTGCAGGGGCACGCCATACTGCAAACCTACAGCCACGGCGGCGAGGGCGTTGTAAATGTTGTGCTCGCCCAGCAGCGGCAGCTTCGCCCGCGCCCGCTCGCCATCGGCAACAATGTCGAACGCCGAGCCCAGCGGGCCACGCGATTCAATATTCTCGGCCGAGACCTCGGCGGGCTGGTGAAGACCGAACGTAACCACCCGGCCATGAAAGTCGCGTCCGAACTGCGAGACGTATTCGTCATCGGCATTGAGCACCGCAATGCCGCCGGCATGCAGCGATTCGATCAACTCGTACTTGGCGCGTGCAATGGCCGCGATCGAGTCGAAAAACTCCAGATGCACCGGCGCCACCATGGTCACCACACCGCAGTCGGGCGCCGCCAGCTTGGCCAGCGCCGTTATCTCTCCGGCATGTGACATGCCCATCTCGATCACCGCGATGTCGTGCTCGGGCTCCAGCTTGAGCAACTGCAGCGGCATGCCAAAATGATTATTCAGATTGCCCTGCGATTTCAGCACCCGATGCTGCGTGCCCAGCACATGCGCAATTGCTTCCTTGGTGGTCGTCTTCCCCGCCGAGCCGGTCACGCCGATCAGTGGTTTGCCCCACAGCCGACGCACGGCCGCGCCCAAATTCTGCAGAGCCGTCAACGAATCGGCGACGACCAGCAATCGCATCTTCGACGGAAATCGCGATAGCTGACCATGTTCCACCACAGCAGCCACGGCGCCTTTGGACAGCGCGGCTTCGACATACTCGTGTCCATCCAGCCGCTCGCCGCGCACCGCGAAGAACAACTCGCCGGGTTGCAAGGTTCGCGAATCGATGGAATAACCCGCGGCGATGGCTGAGGGATTGAACTCGCCGGTGGCCTGCAGGAATTCGGCAGCACGCTCAAGGCTTAGTTTCATGATTTCGCCGACTGCGCCTGGGCAGTTCCGTATCCGGCTGCGTGTAATGCCGCCAGCGCCACGTCGATGTCGTCGAAGGGTATTGGGCCCGTGCCGGTGACCTGAACCTTCTCGTGCCCCTTGCCTGCGATCAGCACGATGTCGCCCGGTTGCGCTTCGTGAACGGCCAACGCAATCGCCTTTCGGCGATCCGGTTCCAGCACATACTTGGCGCCGCTGCGCTGCAAACCGGGCAGGGCGTCGTTCATGATGTCGAGCGGGTTTTCACTGCGCGGATTGTCGCTGGTCAGGATCACGAAGTCGCTGCCCGATCCGGCCGCCTCGCCCATCAACGGCCGCTTGCTGCGGTCGCGGTCGCCGCCGCATCCGAAAACCGTGATGACCCGGCCTGCTCCTCCCCGCTGTGCCACAAAGTCCCGGGCCAGCGCGGTCAGGTTGCCCAACGCGTCGTCGGTGTGGGCGTAGTCCACGATGACGGTGAAGGGCTGGCCCACGTCGACTCGCTCGAAGCGTCCTGCGACCCGGTTCAACTCATAGGCGGCTTCGGCGATCGCACTCGGCTCGACATTGCGAGCATAGGCCGCGGCCGACGCGGCCAGCAGGTTGAAGACATTCACCCGCCCCAACAGCGGGCTCCAGATAGGATATTCACCGCTAGGCGCCACTAACGTGAACCGGGTCCCATTCGCTTCGATGCTGACATCCTTGGCGTGGAAGTCGCCACTGTTCATACCGTAGGTAATCAGCTCTGCCTGCTTCTTGCATAGCTTGATCAAGCGCTGGCCGTATTCATCTTCCAGGTTGATGACCGCGGCTCTGGGCGGCTCCGTGCCCGATCCCCGGAAGAGAATTGTCTTCGAGGCGAAGTAGTTTTCCATGGTGCCGTGATAGTCGAGATGATCGCGGGTCAGATTGGTGAAGACGGCCACATCAAAAGGAATACCGTAGGTACGTTGCTGCTCCAGTGCGTGCGAGGAAACCTCCATCACCGCCTCGGTACATCCCGCCGCCACGGCGCGCGCGAAGAATTGATTCAGCTCCAGCGCCTCGGGAGTAGTGTGCGGAGCAGGATATGTTTCCTCCTCGATGCGATACTGCACCGTACCCACCAGCGCGGTCTTGCGGCCGCCCTTGCGCAGCATGGCATTCAACAGAAAACTCGTCGTGGTCTTGCCGTTGGTGCCGGTGATTCCGGTGATGAAGAGCCGCTCGGCAGGACGGCCATAGAAGTTGGCGCTCAAGCGGGCCAGAGCACGGCGTCCGTGTACCACCTGCGCCCAGGCCACACCCGGCCGAGGGGGCAAGGAGTCGCTGACGATGGCCGCGGCTCCTGCCTGCAGGGCGGCATCGATATGCTGATTGCCGTCGGTGGTTTCGCCACGCATAGCCACGAAACACCAGCCCGGCTTCACCCGCCGGCTGTCGTAGTCCAGCCCGGCAATGGGCGGATCCCCCTGCTGGGCGACATATTCCGCCCCATCCAACAGCTCGAGGAAGTTCATTCTACCCGCATTATAGTTGGCGAGATTGACATGTAAGGAACATGGTATTACATTTTATAAAAAGTAATGGAGGTTTTATGGAATCTGCACTCACCATTAAAGGGCAAATGACGATTCCCAAGGCCATTCGCGAACACCTGCACCTGAAGCCGGGCGACAAAGTCAAGTTCTTCGTGCATCCCGATGGCACCGTGGTCCTCTTGCCCAAGATTCCGGTTTCCGCGTTACGAGGCATTGTCAAAGCCCGGCGGCAGGTGACGCTTGAGGAAATGGACGAGGCCATCGCCGCGGGCGCCTCGGAGAGGTTGCGCCGCCTCAAGCGAAAATGATTGGCCTCGATACCAACATCTTGGTGCGGTACTGTGCGCAGGACGACCCAGTGCAAAGCCGCAAAGCCACTATCCTTATCGAAGGGCACCTGACCGAGCAAACCCCAGGGTTCATTAGTATTGTTGCCTTGGCAGAGACGATATGGGTGCTGAAGCGCGCCTATGGCCTCACCGAAAAAGAAATTGCCGCTGTGCTGGAGCGGGTGCTACAGGCCGACACGCTAGTCGTGGAACACGAAGCAGCGGTCGCCACTGCTTTGATCGCGCTGTGGGAGGGCTATGGCTCGTTTGCCGATGCTCTTATCGGCGCCATCAACGCCCAAGCCGGCTGCTCACAAACTGTCACCTTCGACCGGAAGGCAGTACGACTTCCGGGCTTCCAAATCCTATAATTACCTGCGTCAATACCTCGGTCCTGGGAGATTCCTACGTTCGCTTCGAAGTTTCTACTCAATGCGTAAATCGCACCGTGATGTGTTGTCCCGACGCCAGGTGGCTGCCGGGCGCCGGCCATTGCTCGCGGGCCACCCCGCTGCCAATGGCATTGATCTCCAGCCCCGACTGCTGCGCCGTTTCCACTGCCGAACGCAGCGCCTTGCCCAGGAACGACGGCACCACCACTCCGCTGTCCACATCTAGAACGACCGTGCCATTCGCAGCCGATTGTCCGGTCGGCGCTGCCGGCGGAGGCGCGGCTTGCGCTATTTCGGTTCTGGAAGCCGCTGGCGATTTCGTCTCGGGGTGTTGGGCTGCCGCCATTTGAGCAGTGCCGTTTCCACTCGCGGGCTTCGCCGTAGTTGTCGCTGCCTGGTTAGTCGAGGCAGGAGCACTGTCGTCCTGCAGCGGAGCTCCCAGGTGATCGGGCGATTCATCCGTCAAATCACTGTCCTTAGTCGATGCCAGCAACGTCTGCCGCTGCGTACTCTTCACATCCAGATCGTGCGGCACGTGCAGGTATTCCAGCACCTGCATCGCAATTCGTTTAAACACCGGCGCACAAACCTGCCCGCCCTGATGCAGTCCCACCGGCGAATCCAGGATTACGGCAATGGTGATCGCCGGCGTATTCACCGGCGCAAATCCGATGAACGACGCCACATACTTCGTCTTGGAGTAAGCGCCGGTTGCCGGGTCAACCTTCTGCGCGGTGCCCGTCTTTCCGGCCACGGTGTAGCCATCCAGAATTGCCCGGCGCGCCGTTCCGAACAGCACCACGCCTTCCATCATCTTCTTCATCTCGGCCGCGGTCATGGTCGAAACCACGCGATGCTGTTGCGCGGGATGAAAGACCACCGGCAGCGCTTTACTGTCCGGCGGCAGCTCGCCAGCCACGATGCGGGGCGGCGTATATACCCCGTCATTGGCAATGGTCGAGATCAGCGAAATGGTTTGCAGCGGCGTGACCCCAATCTCCTGTCCCATGGAGATGGCGCCGATCGATACTTTCGACCAGCGATTGACCGGCTTGGCTAGTCCCCGCGTCTCGCCCGGCAACTCGATCCCCGTCTGTTGCCCGAAGCCGTAATCGTGAATGTAGTGATACAGCCGCTGGTCGCCCAGCTTCATGCCGACCTTGATGGCGGCCACGTCACTGGAATGCGCCAGAGCTTCGGCAATGGTTACGACGCCCAGACTCTCGTGATCGTGAATCTTCATGCCGAACACGTCAATGGAGCCGTGCTGGCAATCGATGTGATCGTCCGGCGTCACCACGTGCTGATCGATGGCCGCGGAGTACGTCACAATCTTGAATACCGAGCCGGGTTCATAGATATCACTGACCGCGCGGTCCTTCAGCGACTCGGCCGGAACGTTGTTAAAGACATTGGGATTGAACGTGGGCCGGTTCGCCAGAGCCAGGATTTCGCCGGTACGCGGATTTTCCACCACCACGGTGCCCGCGATCGCCTTGGTGTCCTCCATGCCTTTTTCCAGTTCGGTCTCGGCGATGTACTGGATGGTCTGGTCGATGGTCAGCACCAGATTCTGCCCGGGATCGGGCGGCCGCTCTACCCGGCTGAACCACTTGCGCCGGGCGTCAATCGAGATCAGCTCCTGACCCGGAATACCGCGCAGATCGTCGTCAAATTCCCGCTCCAGCCCGCCCAGGCCTTCATCGTCCATGCCGACGTAGCCGAGCACCTGCGCCGCCAGTTCGCGCTTGGGATAAAAGCGTTTCGGTTCTTTGCGGAAATAAATGCCGCGCAGGTTCAACTCGCGAACCCGGTTGCTGGTCTCGCCGTCGATCTTGCGCTTGATGTAGGCGAAATTGCGCGACGACTGCAGCCGGGCCACGATCTCCTGCGGATCCATGTCCAGCACTTTGCCCAGCAGCACCGCCGTCGTTTCCTGGTCGTGAATTTCGCTGGGCACGGCGAACACCGAATCCACGTCAATCGACATGGCCAGGGCGTAGCCGTCGCGATCATAGATATTGCCGCGGCGCGGTTCGGTGGGAATGGTGCGGTTCTGCTGACGCTGCGCCCGCAGCACAAAGTCGCCGTACTTGACCACCTGCAGCCGGTACAGGCGGAAGCAGATTGCGAGGATCCAAAGGAAAAGCAGCGCCGCAAAGATGTAGAGTCTTCGACTTGGCGTCTTAGGAGCGCTCGCCCGCATTCCCTTGGCTACTCCGTTCGGTAGTGATTCGGCTGTTGCCGTTGATTTCTTGAAGTGCGGCCGTTGTCTTACTAAAAGCTATCTCATAAATCGTTTTGTATCAGGGCACGGCTTCAGCCGCGCCGTAGGGAGTAAACAACAGAGATCTGTCCGCTCTACGCGGCGAAGGCGGTCCATTTCCGGACCGCCGGTTGACCACCTGCGAATTCTCTATAACCTAGCTTGACTCACTGCAAAGCCGACACCACGGATATTCCATTTACCCTCGCCATGACCGGCGTGGCCGGGTCGGTGGTCGCCGTATCCATGGGCTGCCATTGTCCGTCGACCGGGCGCTGCATGCCCAACTCGCGGGCCATGCGGTCGATGCGCGACAAGTCCTTCAGCGAAGCTTCTTCCAGGCTCAACGCACGGTTCGACTCGGAAATGGTGTCGCGCTCCAGCTTCAGCTGCTCAATCTTGTAGCCGTACTCGATGGCGCTGAAGTGCTGCCACAAGTACACCATTACCAGCAAGAACAGCATGGCCAGAGTAATGCCGAACGTCACCATCTCGCGGCGGCGCTTCGGATCGGTGACTTTTGCGACGCGTGAGTTGTCGATGCGCTTGGTGAAGTAGATCTCCGGCGTGCCGATGAACATGCCGCGCGGCTGGGCCGCCGCGTGGTCGCTCCACTCACTCGCTTGCAACATGGTTGGGTAAAGAACTCCGGCTGCCATTTCTTTCTCCTGCCAGACCGCGTCACCGCTTCGCCATCGTCCGGCTTATAAACGAAGGGGCCGAATTTCAGGGGCCCTGAACTTATTCACATTCTTCACAGCTTTTTCCGCAGCGCGTTGATCTCTACTGCGGATAGTTGCTGAATTTCGCAACTCAACGAACTCACCTTGCACCGATCTGCCGTCGGCTAAACAGTTTGCTGAAAAACTCGGCCCAAGGCGATGTTGAAGGGGCGTAGCTTTAGCTACGCCGTAGCAACTCCTTATATATTTGTCATCCCGAACCGACTTTAGTCGGTGAGAGATCTGCTTTTCCGACTTTTTCAGCGACCTGTAAAGCCGGCTCAGGATCGCAATGCAATCCCTGCAAGCTGGCCTAAAAGACCAGCACTACCCGATCCCTACACCCGCTCGGCGGCTCGCAACTTCGCACTGCGCGACCGCGGATTGCGCTCGATCTCTTCTTCGTCGGCGGTCACCGGCTTTTTGGTCAAGGCGCGATAAACCCCGTCGCGCGCGCCATCTCGCAGGGCATCTTTCACGATGCGATCCTCCAGCGAGTGGAAGCTGATCACTACTAACCTGCCGCCCGGCTTCAGCACCTGCGGCGCAGCGTCTGCACTCAGCAGCGCTCGCAGGTCGTCCAGTTCACGGTTCACCAGAATTCGGAGTGCCTGGAAAGTCTTGGTCGCCGGATGAATGCGCCTCTCAGCCTGGTTCATTGGCCGGGCCGCGGCCGAAATCACCTCCGCCAGTTGTGCGGTAGTGTGAATCGGCCGCGCCCGAACAATGGCTCTGGCGATTCTCCGCGACCTCCTTTCCTCACCGAATTCGTAAATCGCGTCGGCAAGCTCGCGCTCGTCGAAGCGGTTTACCACTTGTTCGGCAGTCAGCCCCGACAGCGGATTCATCCGCATATCTAAAGGCCCGTCTGCCTGAAAACTAAATCCGCGCTCTGCGTTCTCCAGTTGCATGGAGCTGACACCCACATCGGCAAGCAATCCATCCACCGAGGCTGCCGCCACATGCTCTGCCACTTCGGCGAAAGACGCATGGATCAGCTCAACCTTCGGCCAGTCGCCTGCCATCTCTTCTGGCGGCTTCGCTCAGCCGCTCGCGCGTCCGTTCCAACGCTGCCGGGTCCTTATCGAAGCCAATCAAATGACCTTGTGCGCCCAGGTGTTTTGCAATTTCCCAACTGTGTCCGCCTAAGCCCAGGGTGGCGTCGATATAGGTCCCGCCGCGCCGTACGGCCAGGAATTCGATCGCTGGTTTTAAAAGAACTGGCACATGGCTAAATCGACTCTCACCATGTCCGCGCCCAGGGGCGCTGTTCGCTTCTGCAAATCCGTCGTCCATTCACTCCCATTCCGAGATCGCGAATGGAACCCGAAAACTCCGCCGCCCTAAATGCCCAATCCGCTGAGGATGGTTTCATCTTCCTCGGTGAAAGGTTCCGCCACGGCCTTGCGGAGCTCGTCGGCATTGCGCACCACCAGGTGCTTCAAGTTGCCCATCACCGCAACCTCGCCTTTGAGATTCGCGGTATCGCGCAGAATCTGCGGCATCAGCAAGCGGCCTTGCCCATCGAAATCCACGACCTGTCCGTAGTAACTGGTACGCTCCAGAAATTTCTGCTTGGTCTTGTGCATTTCGGGCAGCGCCGCCAGCTTGCGCTCGATCTCCTCCCAAGCTTGCATGGGATACACTTTGGCACTCTTGCCATCCCAGCTGGTGATGTAGAATTGCGCGCTGAAGTTCTCGTCGATCACGCGCTTGAATTCCGCGGGCATCTTGAGACGCCCTTTGTCGTCCAGCCGGGTTAAATGGGTGCCGCGAAACATAGCGCTCGGCCTTAGCTTCAACTCGCACAACGGAGGTCAACATCAAAGCCCCCCACGGGTATTTGCGAACCGGTTGCATGGCGTTTGGGGCGATGAAACCATCTTCGACTCAATTGCTCCCACGGGGCGGGATTTCTTACCACTCCATCCCACTTTGTACCACTTGGGACGTATCCTACTCCTAAACGGTTGTCTGTCAAGCGGAAAGTGATGCGGGGCCGGGCAAAACTGCATCTGCTGGCGCCGCCACAATTCGTAGTAGCCTTCGATCTCTCGTTACCCAACCAATTGCGTTAACTGGCGAGGTTCCGCGGCCCGGCTAAGATAGGAAAAGCTGGCGAAGCCAATGTGGCGGCGCTATTCCAAATCTCTTCAAGTCTCCGTGCCTCTGTGTCTCTGTGGTGAATTCTGAAAATCATCTATTCTGCTGCCATGGACGTTTTCGCTCTTACCCGCAAGCTCATGGACATCGAGTCCACCACCGGAATGGAAGCTGCTGTGGGCCAGACGCTCGCCGCGGAACTAACCCAGCTCGGCTACCAGGTCGAGCGCATTCCGGTTGAAGACGATCGCTTCAACGTATGGGCGACGACACCGGGACATCCAACGCCTGAGCTGGCGCTCTCCACTCACATGGACACCGTGCCGCCATTCATTTCCTCGTCCGAGACGGCCGACCGCATCTACGGTCGCGGCTCGTGCGACGCCAAGGGCATCATCGTGGCCCAGATCGCAGCGGCCGAGAAGTTGAAGGCGGAAGGCATTCACGTCGGCTTGCTCTTTCTGGTGGGAGAGGAGCGGGACAGCCAGGGCGCGCAGACGGCCAATCAACAGCCACGCGGAGTGAAATTTCTGATCAACGGCGAGCCCACGGAAAACCGGTTGGCAGTCGCATCGAAGGGAACGTTGCGTGTCGAGCTGGTGGCGCACGGCAAGATGGCGCACTCGGCCTATCCCGAGCTAGGCGAGTCGGCGATCGAGAAACTTCTGGACGCGCTGCAGAAGGTTCGCCAGCTCAAGCTACCGACGAATCCCAAAGCCGGCCCCTGCACGTTAAACATCGGGCAGATTGAAGGCGGCCGCGCTCCGAATGTGATTCCGGATCGCGCGGTGGCGCAATTACTATTTCGCCTTGTGGGCCCGGCGGAAGAATTACGCCAACAGATTGCCGACGCGGTCGCCGGAAAAGCCGAGGCTCACTTCAGGCTGGAGATTCCTTACCTGGAGCTGGGCACGGTTCCCGGCATCGAAACCATGGTCGCGGCTTTCACCACCGACATTCCCGCACTCACCCGTTGGGGACGGCCGCTGCTCATCGGTCCGGGCTCGATTCATGTCGCCCACACCGACGGCGAATACATCGAGAAGCAGCAGTTGCTCGACGCGATCGATCTCTACGCGCACATCGCGCGCCACTTGGTGCGGCCAGATACAAACTAGCGCGAGGCCTATCTCATAAATCGGCATCACGTCGATCGCGTTAGGGAAACTCTGATTTAATCTTCTTTGAAGGGGACGACCTTCAGGCCGTCCGTTAAGTACCCGAAAATCATCCGGCCCCCCGAACCGACTTTTAGTCGAGGATCTCGCTTTTCCTTTTCAGCAAACTGTTTAGCCGCTCGGGGAACCTCGCTTTCACTTGATCAGCGTTTCCTTAGGTCTTATAGTCGGCTGGGCTGGAACCGCCGTTCTCTCACCGACTAAAGTTCGGTTCGGGATTACAAAAATAGAGGCCTTGCTATGGCGTAGCTCAAGCTACGCCCCTTCAAAATCGCCTCTTCCCCTCCGGCCGGGACTGGATTTCGGTTCGCTTTCGCAGATTTCCGCAATTTTCTGCTATTCGAACTCGCCGCAGATGGCGCACAATGGGCGACATCTATGCCACTTAAGGTTGGCGCCAAAAGCGCGCCGAAAAAGTCCTCTGTTACCGCCGCTGCCGGCTATCCTGTAGCCCACGGAGTTCCTCTTCCCTTCGGCGCCTCCTTGAAACGCAAGGGGGTGAATTTCTCCATCTTTTCCAAGCACGCCACTTCCTGCACGCTGGTGTTGTTTCAGCCCGGCGAGGCCGATCCTTTTGTCGAGCTTCCGCTCGATCCTCGTTCCAACCGCACCGGTCAGGTATGGCACGCCTTCGTGGAAGGTCTGGACGCGGGCATTCAGTATGGCTATCGCTTCGACATGCAGCCCAATCCCGATCCCAGGATCTATCGCTTTAATCCCGGTGAAGTGCTCCTGGATCCTTACGCGCGCGTGCTGTCGCATGGCGGCGCGTGGGATGCCTACAAGCCCGGAACCCGGCCGTACCGCAATGGCGTGGTGGTGGAGAACCACTTCGACTGGGATCACGATCAACCGCTCAACCTTCCCCTGGTCGACAGCATCATCTACGAGATGCACGTGCGCAGCTTCACCCGGCATCCCTCGTCGGGAGTGGCTAATCCCGGCACCTTCGCCGCCATCATCGAGAAAATTCCCTATCTCAAGAAGCTGGGAGTGACCGCGGTCGAACTGCTTCCGGTCAACGAGTTTGAGGAGTCTGACACCGACCGCGTGAATCCTTTTACCAAGGAGCCGCTGCGCAATCTTTGGGGCTATCAGCCGACGGCGTTCTTCGCGCCCAATACTGCCTACTCCTCCAATCTGGCGGATGGCGAACAGGTTCGCGAGTTCAAGTCCCTGGTCCGCAGCCTGCATCAGGCGGGCATTGAAGTCATCCTCGACATGGTCTTCAATCACACCGCTGAGGGCGATGCCACCGGGCCGACCTGGTCGTTCCGCGGGATCGACAACCCCACCTATTACATCCTCGATGCCGCCGGGGACTACAAAGACTTCACCGGCTGCGGCAACACGGTGAACTGCAACAACCCAGTGGTGCGCGACTTCATTGTCGATTGCCTGCGTTACTGGGTGATGGAAATGCACGTCGACGGCTTCCGCTTCGATCTGGCGTCGATTCTTGGCCGCGGGCAGGATGGTTCGGTGCTGAGCAAGCCTCCGCTACTGGAGAGCCTGGCGTACGATCCGGTGCTGGCCAACACCAAGCTGATCGCCGAAGCGTGGGATGCGGCGGGACTCTACCAGGTCGGTACTCTTCCTTCCTGGGGACGGTGGGCGGAGTGGAACGGCAAGTACCGTGACGACATTCGCAAGTTCGTAAAAGGCGACGCCGGCATGACCTCGCCGCTGGCGACCCGGCTGTTAGGAAGCCCCGATCTGTATTTAACCAGCGCGCGCGAACCTTATCACAGCATCAACTTCGTGACTTGCCACGACGGCTTCACCTTGAACGATCTGGTCTCCTACAACGAGAAGCACAATCTGGCGAACGGCGACAATAACTCCGACGGCAACAACGCGAATGACAGCTGGAATTGCGGCTTTGAGGGCCCGACCGACGACGCCGCGGTCAACGAACTGCGCGCCCGTCAACGCAAGAACTTCGCAGCGATTCTGCTCGTCGCGCACGGCGTCCCCATGATTCTCTCCGGCGACGAGATTGGCCGTACGCAACAGGGCAACAACAACGCCTATTGCCAGGACAACGAAGTCAGCTGGCTGGATTGGCGCATGGCCGAAAGCAACGCCGGCCTGCTGCGCTTCTTTCAGCTCATGATCGCCTTCCGCAAGCGCTGCTCCCTGCTGCGCCGCGACAGTTTTCAGTTGAACGGCGAAGGCGGCTTCCACATCACCTGGCACGGCACCAAGCGCGTGAAGCCCGACTGGGGCGACGAGTCGCGGACGCTGGCCATGCAGCTTACCCAGTTGCATGATGGCGGCGCGCGCGATGACCTCCACTTCATCGCCAATGCATATTCCGGCGATCTGGACTTTGAGTTGCCGCAGATTGGCGAGCGCGAGTGGTTTCGCCTGGTCGATACCGCACAGGCGTCGCCCCAGGACATCGCCGAAGACGGCCAGGAATTCCCGCTGCTCTCGCAGGAAAGCTATCCAGTGAAGGCTCGCAGCGTAGTCATCTTCGTAGCAAAGTGAGGAGATGAAGGGGCCAGATGGTTTCTTGAAGGGGCGCAGCTTCAGCTGCGCCATTACAGCCCCTTAAATTTGTCATCCTGAGGCGGCTTTACAGGCTGCTGAAAAAATCCGCCTAAGGCGATTTTGAAGGGGCGTAGCTTTAGCTACGCCGTAGCAACTCCTTTATATTTGTCATCCCGAGTTTTTCAGCAAACTGTTTAGCCGCCGAGGGATCTGCTGTTCAGGTGCTGCCCCCCATCTCTATCCCGGTGCAGCGCCCCCCAGCGCCTCAAACTTCCCCGACTCGGGATCCGCCTCCCGCACCGAACCATCGCCGATGTCATAGATCCAACCCCGAATCTCGAGCTCTCCGCTCAACAACCGCGAGGCCACGGCAGGATGCGTCTTCAGATTCTCCAGCTGGGTCAAAACGTTGTATTCGGTGAGCAGCTGCATCTTCTCTTCCTCGGAAACATTCGGATGTTCCCGCAACAACCGCTCCCGCGAATCAAACGCATGCCGCATCCAGTTTTGCAGCGCCGGCATGCCGTTGGCTCGCTCAGGATTGGCAAGCGCCTTCACTACGCCGCAATCCGTATGTCCGCACACGATGATCAACGGCACATGCAGCGCCAAAACTGCGAACTCCACGCTTGCGGTTACGCCACCGACGTGATCGCTGTACCTGGGAACGATGTTGCCCGGCGTACGCTCGGTAAAAATCTCTCCTGGCCCCGTCTGCGTCAGCACGTTGGGAAGGATGCGCGAATCAGCGCAAGTGAAGAACATCGCAATCGGACTCTGGTGGTCCTTCAAATCTTTAAAGAGCTCGCTCTGTGCGGGATAGATTTCGGCTTGGAATTTCGTCACACCCTTCGTAATTTTTCTTAGAGCTTCCTGACTCTTCACCAGCGGCATCCTCGTTCAAGGTTTGTCGCGCCAGGTCGTCGGCGCGGCACATACAGTTTATCCAATCGCCGCAGCCATCCGGCTTAGTTCAAGCCCTAACGCTGATCCTGCTAGACTGAATCCTCATGTCTGAAGCCACGAATTCCTTAGCGCGCGCCTCCTCCGCCTATCTGCGTTCTGCCATGCACCAGCCGATCCGCTGGCACGAGTGGGGGGAGGAAGCTTTCGCCGAAGCGAAACGCGAGAACAAGCCGGTGCTGCTCGACATCGGTGCGGTATGGTGTCACTGGTGCCACGTCATGGACCGCGAATCGTACGAGAGCGCCGAAGTGGCCGAGATCATCAATCGGAATTTCATTGCTGTAAAAGTGGATCGCGACGAACGCCCCGACGTCGACAGCCGCTACCAGCTCGCGGTCTCGGCTATCTCCGGCACCGGCGGTTGGCCGCTCACCGTTTTCCTCACGCCCGACGGGCATCCGTTCTACGGCGGCACGTATTTTCCGCCGGTCGATCAGTGGGGACGTCCCAGCTTCAAGAAGATTCTGCTGGCCATCTCCGACGCCTATCGCGATCGCCGCGATGAGGTGCTGAAATCCGCGGATGAGGCCATGCTGGTACTGGCTAACGCGGAAGGTTTCGCCGGGCACAACATGGATTTTTCGCCGCGCATCGTAGGCGTGATGGTGCAGTCGGCAATGCCCATCTTCGACGATAAAAATGGCGGCTTCGGCAGCGCGCCCAAGTTTCCCCATCCCGCTTCCCTCGATCTTCTGCTGGACTGGTACGTCCGCACCCGCGAGGAACGCGTAGCCACGGTCATCACCACCACGCTGACCAAGATGGCGCAAGGCGGTGTCTATGACCAGCTGGCCGGCGGCTTCCATCGCTACTCGGTGGACGAAACCTGGACCGTGCCCCACTTCGAGAAAATGGCGTACGACAATTCCGAGTTGCTCAAAAACTACGTGCACGGCTACCAGGTCTTCGGCTTCGAGTTCTACGCTCATGTAGCCCGCGACATCGTGCGCTGGATGGACGAGTGGCTGAGCGATCGCGAGCACGGCGGCTTCTACGCCTCGCAAGATGCCGACATCAATCTGGACGACGACGGCGACTACTTCACCTGGACGCGCGCCGAAGCCCAGGCAGTCCTGAGCGAAGAAGAGTTTGAAGCGGCGGCGCTGCACTACGACATTGAAGAACTCGGCGAGATGCAGCACGATCACTCCAAGAATGTGTTATGGGTGCGGGCGCTGCCGGAAGAAGTTGCCTCGCGCATGGGAGTCGATATTTCCAAAGCGCTCGATCTGCTGGCTTCGGCCAAGACCAAGCTTTATGCGGCGCGGCTGCGGCGGCCGACTCCGTTTGTCGACAAGACGGTCTACGTGAACTGGAATGCCATGTGCGTCTCTGCTTACCTGCAGGCAGCGCAGGTGCTGGGATTGGAGGACGCGCGCAAGTTCGCGTTGCGTTCGCTGGACCGCATTTTAGCGGAAGCCTGGGACAAGGAGCGCGGGCTGGCGCACGTGATCGCCTACGCCGATCCAAATGCTGAGAAGAGATTTGTGCGCGCCTTGCTCGACGACTACGCCTTCACCGCGCTCGCTTGCCTCGATGCCTATGAAGTCACGGGCGCGATCAGCTATTTCAACTTCGCCCAACAGATTGCCGACCAGATGATTCGCCGCTTCGGCGATGCGACTTCGGGCGGCTTCTTCGATACCGAAGCTTCGTTGGAAGAAAAGTTGCAGCTGGGCGCGTTGTCGGCGCGCCGCAAGCCGTTTCAGGATGCGCCGACTCCCGCCGGAAATCCCAGTGCGGCGATTGCGCTGCTGCGGCTGCATGCCTACACTAATGACGCGACCTATCGCGACAAAGCCGAAGACACGCTGGAGGTCTTTGCCGGCGCGGCCGAGCAGTTTGGAATTTACGCCGGGACGTATGGCATCGCCGCGACCTGGATGTCGCGGCCGCATACCCAGGTTGTGGTCGTCGGAAACGATCCCGCAGCGGAGGCGTTGCTGAAAGCTGCGATCGCGCCCTTCGCGGTCAACAAGTCGGTGGTGCACCTGACCGACAGCGAAGCGGTGGCGCAAAACTTGCCCGCGGTGCTGGCCGAGACAGTTCCCAACTTGCCCGGGCTGAAGGAGAAGAAGTCGTTTGCGATTTCTGTGCACGAACTTCAGTTGCCAGCCACCGGTCACCACGGCGGAAGAGTTGTCGGCGGCGCTGCGAGCGGCAATCGCTGCTGGATAAGAAGTGATTACTCCAGGCAGAGCAGAGAAGGTGTCCGCAGGCAACGGTGGAAGGGCACGGCTTTAGAGGCTGCAAAAAGAGTTGGATTGGACGCGCGTTTGAAGGGGCGCACCTTTAGGTGCGCCGTACAAGCCCTTTATTCTTGTCATCCCTCACCGGCTTTCAGCCGGTGAGGGATCTGTTTTTGTTTTCCACACCTGTTTAGAGCAGTTTCTGAGTTGCTGTATCCGCCTTGAAAGGGCACGGCTTCAGCGGCGCCGATCAGCCCTACACGAGCTCGGCCTTTAGGCCCTGAGGGACGCCTCTCAGGGGCTAAAAAGCCGATGTCTTGCGCCCAGCCTTTCGGCACGCCTGAAGGCGTGCCCCTTCAGAGCAGATACAGTCACTGTGAAATCGATCTAGTCCTGCCCGGGAGCGGGCCATCTGGAAGGGATTCTAGCCGGACAACCGTGGGGCTGTAGCCATTTCTGATTGTGTCCGATTTCGCCGGGCTTAAAAAAGCTCAGCGCTCCACCCTCTAATACGCTCGATCCAACAATTCGATCACGTGCACCACTTCCGCCGTCACCCCTTTGCGCCTGGCCCCTGCCGCCAACTGCAACATGCAGCCCACATTCGCTGTTACGACGATCTCCGGTTCGACCATGGCCACGTACTCCATCTTCTCGTCGAGAATCTTCATCGAGATCTCGTTTTGTACCACGTTATAAACACCGGCACTGCCGCAGCAGGAATCGGCGCGCGGCATTTCGACCAGCTGCGCTCCAATCGTCTTCAACAATTCACGCGGCTGTTTGCGGACGCCTTGCGCGTGCGCCAGATGGCAGGGATCGGAATAAGTAACGCCGGGCATTCAGCCGGCGTTTGGGCTGATCAAACCTACCTCGCCCAGATATTCGGTCACATCGCGAACCTTGGCCGCGAACTTCTGAGCCCGCTCGGCATATTTCGGATCGTGTTCCAGCAGTCCGGCGTATTCCTTCAACGTCGCGCCGCAGCCGGCGGCGTTGCTCACAATGGCGTCGAATTCCGGGCTCAGCATGGCGTCGATATTCTTGCGAGCCTGGGCGCGAGCCATGTCCAGCAATCCGGCATGAGCATGCAAGGCGCCGCAACAGCTTTGCCCGGAAGGAATCGAGACCTCGATGCCGTTCTGGTTGAGCACGCGAATCGTCGCCCGATTCAATTCCGCAAAAGCCACACTGCTGACGCAGCCGATGAGCAAAGCCACCCGGCCACGTAGCCCGCCTTCCGCCGGATACGTCTTCCCCAGATCGCGAAATGAGAAGTCGCTTTCGATACGCGGCGACAGAGCGTCAAGATCGGCAATCCCCAAAAGCTTCAGCAACCCGCTCCCCGGGCCAGGCTTTGCAGGCCAGAGCGCTGATAGAAGCGCAGCAGCCTGGCCGATCGCGCCAGCTTGTCGAACGACGGCAGCAATTGGCCATAAAAGTGATGGCGCAGTCTGCGAGCCAGCCAGGGACGTCGATAGTTTTCCTCAATCTGCGAGCGGGTGCGCTCCAGCAGACTTCCGTACTGAACACCGGAAGGACATGCCGTCTGGCAATTCAGGCAGCCCAGGCAGCGGTCGATGTGGGTTACGAACGAATCTCCCAGCGCCAGCCGGCCCGCGTCCACCTGCAACATTTGATAGATGCGGCCGCGCGGCGAATCCATTTCCGTGCCCAGTACGCGATAGGTGGGGCACTGGTCAAGACACAGTCCGCAATGCACGCACTTGGAGTACAGCTCCCAGGTGGGCCTCTCTCCCGGCGGAGAAATTTGAGACGGCCTTGTCGACGGTTGGGGTTTCAAAGCTCAGAAGAAAAACCTCCCGCGATTCAGAATGTCTTTGGGATCGAGCGCACGCTTCACTGCCCGCATGCTTTCAAGATCGGTCGGCGTCGGCCCCCAAGCGGTGACGTGGTGGCGCGCTTCGGGTGGACACTGCAGCACCGCCATGCTGGCATCGCGTGGCAAGCGATTGCGCAGCGCGGAAACAGCGTTGATGAAATTCACCAGGGTGACTTCAGCGCCCGGCGCGGGCCACAGCCCTGCCAGCAGATGCCCGACTCCGACCCTTCCGATCGCCGCGACTGCCAAGCCGTTCGATTCAGCGGCGTTCGTTAATTCCGCGAGTACTGGCTGAACCTCGCTCAGCGGCAGCGCCAGCGAGATCAGCAGACAGCGCGGATGCCGCTCCACAACGTTATGCGAAAAGTCAGAGAGTGCTCGCCACAGATCGCGTTCGCTTTGCTCTTCGATCTCACGGGTCACGGCCGTCCCCAACTCCGTACGATAACGCGCCAGCACGGCATCGCTCCCGGCAGCGCGAACATATATCGACCACGCAGCTGATTCCTTGCCCGAGGGCGAGAGAGCTGCCGCGCCAGGCGAAACCAGTTCCAGGCAAATCGGCGACAGCGGCGAGCGCAGCACGCGATTGCGAAAATCAATAGCTTCGGCGGGACCGGTAAACTCCGCAACAAACGTCCGCGTCTGCCGCGGCGCGGGAAATAACTTGAAGCTGGCTCCGGTAATGATCGCCAGAGTTCCCTGGCTGCCGATCAGCAGCTTCATCAAGTCGTAGCCGGCAACGTTCTTCACCACCCGGCCGCCGCCTTTAGCCTTGCGGCCATCGCCGGTCACAAACTTGATACCGATACAGTAATCGCGCAGTCCGCCGTAACCTTGTCGCAAGGGACCAGCCATTCCCGTGGCCAGCAATCCGCCGACGGTGGAACGCTCCGGCACGGCTGCATCGCCGGCGAAGAGCAATCCATGCGCGCCCACCATGTCACACAGTTGCGCAACTGTGCAACCAGCTCCGATGCCGACGGTGAGGTCACCAGGATCGTAATGCTCCACATCCGTCAATCGCGCAGTGTACAGAAGCACGTCAACCTGAGGCGGCAGGTTACCACTCTGCTGCCGGGTAAAACCTCCGGCGGGAACGACACTCAACCCGTGCTGATTGGCGAAACGCAGCACCGAAGCGATTTCCTCGGCCGACGCAGGAGTCACCGCAATTCCCGGAGCAACTCCCAGGATGAGCCTGCGATGCAGCTCAACCGGTTCTTCGACAACGTGCTCGGCGCCGCAGATGGCGCGCAGTTCGCGACCGAATCGCGTGGTCGCGCCGACCGTGCTCACATTCCCTCCCGCGCCAACACGGCATTCTGCGATGGGCCGGCGATCTCCCGGCACATGCGCGGCGTAGGCAGCATTTTCTGCGGATTCAGGATCTCGTGTCCGTTGAAGGCATTCCGCAGGCTCATCATGACGTCCAGATCTTCTTCGCTGAACAGCAGCGGCATCAGGTCGCGCTTTTCCATCCCCACGCCATGCTCACCGGTGATGGATCCGCCTACGTCGATGCAGTAGCGCAAGATCTCTTCGCTGGCCGCCAGCACGTGCCGGAACTGCTCGGCATTGCGCATATCGAACAGGATCAGCGGATGCAGGTTGCCGTCTCCGGCGTGAAAGATGTTGCCGATGATGAGGTCGTGTTTCTTCGCGACCTCGCCGATATGCTGCAGCACGGCAGGAATCCGGCTGCGCGGCACAACGCCGTCCTGCGTGTAATACGAAGGAGTAACCCGCCCCAACGCCGCGAAAGCCAGCTTGCGGCCCTTCCACAACAGCGCCCGTTCTTCGTCGTTCTTGGCGCGACGCACCTCGCGTGCCTTCTGCTGGAGGCAAACTTCGCTCACCGCAGCCGCCTGCTCTTCCACAGCCTCGCGCAGGCCTTCCAGTTCGATCAGCAGCACCGCTCCGGCATCCAGCGGATAGCCCGCGTGGCAGAAGGCTTCGACGGTACGCAGCGTCCAGCCGTCGAGCATTTCCAGCGCCGCCGGCGTAATCCCCGCAGCGGTGATTGCGGAGACAGTGCGGGCCGCATCGTCAATCGATTCGAAAATACCGAGCAATGTTGCAGCCAGTTCCGGCTTGCGCAGCAACTTCACCGTAATGGCGGTGGCGATGCCGACCGTGCCTTCCGAGCCCACGAAGAACCCCGTCAGGTCGTAGCCGCCGGACTCGGCCGCCTTGCCGCCGAATTGCACGAGGTCCCCGTTAGGCATGACGACTTCCACCCCAGTCACGTGATTCACCGTGACTCCGTGCATCAAGGTGTGCGGTCCGCCGGAATTTTCGGCAACGTTGCCGCCGATAGTGCAAGCCTTCTGGCTGGAAGGATCGGGCGCGAAGTACAGCCCAAGATGCGAGACCTGCTCGGAGAGCTGTAGATTCACTACCCCGGGCTGCACCACCGCGCGCTGATTCTCCGCATCGACTTCGAGGATGCGGTTCATGCGCGAGAATCCGATAACAATGCCGCCGGCTTGCGAAATCGCGCCGCCGCTCAACCCCGTTCCCGCGCCGCGAGCGACCACCGGAATGCGGGCCGTCGAGGCCATCCGCATGATCTGCGAAACCTGCTGCGTATTTTGCGGGAAGACGACGGCGCCGGGCGTGCTCTTGCGAATGCCCGCATCGTACTCGTACAACATCAGGTCTTCGGGGCGGTCGAGAACGGCGTCACGTCCGGCAATCTTGCGGAGGTCGTCGATTACTCCAGACAGGCTCATGGCGGAACAGCGCCAGTGTACACCGCAGCGCGAGCGCGTCTACGGCAGCAGCATGCCGAGCCGCGTCTCCATTCCGAACTGGGACAGACCGCCGGCTAGCTCGAGGTCTGAATGTAGGCGCGCATCATATCCGCCTCGCCCGACTTCTCGTCCAGATGACAGCGCAGCAGATCGCGCAGCGAGAGAAAGCCGACCAGCGTGGTGCCTTCGCACACCGGCAGATGGCGAACCCCGTTGCTCTGCATCACGCACATGGCTTCTTCCGAACTGGTGCTGGGAGTCACGGTGCGCAGATCGGTGCTCATCACGTCGGCGATGTGAGTGGTCAGCGGGTTGCGCCCCTCGGTGACCACGCGCCGCATGATGTCGCGCTCCGAGAAGATACCCACCAGTTTGGTGTCTTCCAGCACCGGCACGGCGCCGACGTTGCAATCCACCATGTAGCTGGCAGCCTCGAATACCGTCTGATTGGGTTGAACGTAGTGGATGGTGCGATTGCTGAGGAGATCCCGGATCGTCGCCATAGTGCCTCCTGAAAGATCGTGGACTAAAAGGGCGCGAATTCGCCCGCAGGCGAAGTTCCTGGGCCTCCGCGATCCGGCGGCGTCGCAAGCAGCGCGTCCAGCATAAGGCAATCGGCACGCTTGCCCCGGGAGCGAGGAGCGGAGCCGAGTATAGCCCCAATCGGCAAGCCAATGGAAGCAGAATTGCGCGTTTCGACATGGAAAAATTGCCTGCCGGGTACAACTTTTGTGGCTGATATCGCATAGCTTCCGGCCACAGCTCGCACCTGCTCCCAAGACATTCCGGCGCGGCGGCTGATATTCTCAATCGTTTGACGATGGCAGGAGGAAGAGGACGAATGTCGAACAGCTTAGAGGGACGGACGGTGGCAGTCTTTGGCGTAGCCAACAAGCGCAGCATTGCCTGGGCGATTGCGCAGCAGATGCAGCAGGCCGGAGCGCAGCTGGCCATCACCTACCAGAACGAGCGCCTGAAACAGGAAGCCGACGACCTGATTGCCGCGCTGCCGAATGCCCAAGCCTTTCAGTGTGATGTCTCGCGCGACGAGGAAATTGCCCAACTCTTCGAGCAGCTGAAGACACGCTACGGCAAACTCGATGCCCTGGTGCACAGCGTGGCCTTCGCTCCCGCCGAGGAACTGAAAGGCGAATTCGTCACCACCAGCCGCGAGGGCTTTCGCATTGCACTCGACATCAGCGTCTACTCACTGGTCGCACTGGCCAACGCCGCCCGTCCGCTGATGACCGACGGCGGCAGCATCATGACCATGACCTATTACGGCGCGGAAAAAGTGGTGCCGAAATACAACGTGATGGGCGTGGCCAAGGCGGCGCTGGAGGCAAGCGTGCGCTACCTGGCCTATGACCTGGGAAAGAACAAGATTCGGGTCAACGCCATTTCCGCCGGCCCTATCAAGACTTTGGCCGCGCGCGGCATCTCCGGCTTCGGCGAGATGCTGGGCGCTCAGGCCGAACGCGCTCCCCTGCAACGCAACGTGGACGTAAAGGAAGTGGCGTCGACCGCCGTGTTTCTGGCCAGCGACGCTTCCAGCGGAATTACGGGCGAGACGATTTATGTCGATTGCGGGTACAACATTATGGGGTTTTAAGATACGGGTGAAGGGCCGGTTTGAAGTGGGTAGTCTGCGAAGTTGTTGGGTAGTACTCCATGTCTAGACTACTATTCCCAGTCACAGAGCCACGTGGACTCGCCACTGTGTACATCAGCCATATGAGACAAGCCAAGATATATGAGGCGCTGTTGACATACATCAATGTGTGCATGTGAAAAAGCCTGTGCGACATGGCAGTCGGCCCCCCACTGGTCACCGCGGCATACAACGCAAACCCCAATGTAACCCCAAATAGCATTCCCCCGCCCGAAATTCGAAGGCGTTTTCTGAGGGCGAGTATGATGACGAGCGAAGCGCACTGTGCCCATCGTACGGAATGCTCCAAAAGAAGGATTACAGAGATCGCCGGGTCATTATGGTTCGAATAAGAGCGCAGCACTATCCAGAGAATAACTCCCAATGAGGCAATCAATGCCACCGTACGAAAGGCGGTAACCTGCTTATCGCGCAGATTAGGATCACGCTGAAGCAAGAGCGAGGCGCCCTGGTACAAAACCCAAAGGCAGACTACTGCCGACAATGCGATATTTGCATAGTACGAATAGAAATAAGCCCTGTACGACCGCGGATAAATAAAGTAGAGAACCACCACCGCAAGGACCTGAACAACATTATAGGTGAAAAACGACGAAAGTTCGCGGCTAAGACCGCGTCTAAACATTGACACCAATATCAAGACCTGTAAGATCGGGGCTGCTATCCAAAGAACATAATCTATCAACCTCAAGCGAAAGCCGGTAGTTGCCGGTTGTCGATATGCGGAAATTCCTGCAACCTCGTCCTTGATACGCGCGTCTGTTGCTTTGATCAGATAACGATCTTGTGGGGAAAGATTAGCACTAAGCTCAACTGCCTTGTGCGATGCCTGGTCTGCCTTCTCGTATTCACCGCGGCTCGCATAGGCCTCGGCCAGATTCGAATACGCCAGAGCAAAATCCGGTTTTTGATTAATCGCCACCTGGAACTCATGGACCGCTTGCGCATCGCTGCCCGCTGCCGCCAATCTCTCTCCATCGTCGAAGGCTCGAACTGCAAGCACCGGGAAATGAAGAGCATGCTTCTCGGCTTCCTGTAAGGCCGAGGGCGAAAGCCCGACCTCGCTACGCATCTCCCCGGATAGCGAGTCGACGGCCGCATCCATATCTTTTTCACCGTTGACGAGTGTTCTAATCTCCAAACGGCGATAGGGGCTGAAATCCAGCACAGTGGAATCGATCCGAATCTCCTGCCCGACCTTCTGGTATTGACCGAAAACGAGGCTGTCGGCATGGCTGAGTTGGGCAATATTTTGTAGAGCCGTATCGTCCGGTGACGACTTCGGAGTTACCTGTAGATCACGTAGGACCTGTTGCAAGCGGTCAGCCGGAACAAGCCGTAAGTGCTTAGCCCCATTAAGGTCAAAATGCAATGCCTCGGGGACAGCGAGCGCCATCCAGTCCTGCGACGGGTCACCTGAACGGTTGCGGTAGGGGAGAATTGCGAGCGAAGTTACGGGGGTTTCAAAGGCTGGCGTCTCATCAGCGGCCTCAGTTGAACGGTAGCGAATACCGGTCCAAAGTCCACTGGCAATTCCTACTACTAGAGCGATCCCGGCGATTCCCCACGCAAGACGTCTTCGGCAAAAAGTCTTAGGAGTCCTGGGTATCTGGTTTTTTAGCGGGATATCCCGGGCCGCGTCGGGCAAACTTGCTCCTGCGTTTTCAAGAACACAGCCGGGCGATGTCGATATTGGCAGTCTTGCCGCCAGCGTCGACTCCGGCAATATCTCACGAAAGCGGTAACCCCGCCGGGGAACAGTTTCGATGATGTAGGCTCCGGTGGAATCTGTCTTCAGGAACTTGCGAAGAATAGAGATGTTGTGGGCTAGACTATTTTCCTCGACAACTGTCTCACCCCAAACCTGGCGGATGAGCTCATCCTTCAACACAACTTGATCCTTGTTCGACACCAAGATGGCGAGGGTTTTGACTACCTTTGGGCCTATCGGAACCAATTGTCCGTATCGCCAGAGAGTCTGCCGCTCGGCATCCATCCGAAAAGGGCCAAAGTGGATCACTGAGAACTTTCTCTTCAATCTGAATGAGCGAGGCGTAAGGGGAAAACTTCATTTTCACAAATATTTCAGAGTTTTTCCATTGTTTTTCGAGCCGACGCCGACGAAGATTCGGCCAAGTTACTTGCGAATACGAAATAGGGCACTCAAAAGGCATAAGTATTCTGACTATCTAGAACTGGATTTCCAAGCGCAGGGCGAAGGAGATCGATTTATGAAGGAGTTGTGGAAACAGTTGGGGCAATTAAGACACATTACGCAGGAGGAGACAATATGAAAAAGATTTTCGCTACTTCGTGTTTACTATTTTTGTTGGGAACGTTCGCGCAGAGTGCTGCAGCACAGAGTTGGAGTCCAAATGGACCCCTCCCGCGCTATTACCATTCTGCCGTGCTCGACCCATCGACGAGCCGCATGATCGTGTTTGGAGGCTTTCCCTACGGCACAAACTCGCAGCAGAATCTGAATGACGTTTGGCGGCTCGTTCCTCCCACTAGCACTCTAGGAGGCAGCGGGCTGAACTGGTCTCTGGTTCGCGCCACAGGCGCTCCACCAGCACCAAATTTGGCCATTCAGTGGGTATGACTCTGGAAGCAACCGAATGATCGTGTTCGGAGGTGCCGAGGGACGCTCATCCCCGTGCGTGAATGATGTTTGGGTCTTGACGAATGCTAACGGAATCGGCGGGGGTTCGGCCTGGACCCAGCTAAGTCCTGCCGGCGGCCCGCCAGCGCCAAGGTATGCACAGGGAGGCGTCTATGACCCAACGTCGAACACGCTGATGATATACGGTGGAAATGACTGCTTCTCGACGACGTTTAGTGACTTCTGGGTTCTTTCTAACGCAAACGGCATTGGCGGGACTCCAACCTGGACGCAACTTTCACCCTCGGGAGGACCTGGACCACGACAAGTCTCACAGAGCGTGGTTTACGATTCGACGAGCAACGAATTCATCCTATTTGGTGGCGCCAATGGGAGTGGAACTGATTTCAATGACGTTTGGGTGCTCTCGAACGCCAACGGCTCCGGTGGAGCTCCTTCGTGGACACAACTTTCTCCTACGGGAACTTTTCCGGCGGCCAGAAATGGCAACAGCGCAACGTATGACCCCGGAACCAACCGCATGACGATATTTGGCGGAGGCAGCAACGTCGGTCTCTTCGGGGATACATGGGTTCTCGCGAACGCGAACGGGCTTGGAGGCGACCCCGCGTGGATGGAGATCGCCTCATCTTCCGTGTACTTCCCGGCCCCTAGGGCCCAGCTGACAGCCGTGTACGCCCCTGTCACGAACATGATGACCTATCTTTGGCGGCGTGATTACGTCCTCGTCACCGCAGCTTGCCGGCAACGATGTCTTCCTACTGAGTAACGCGAATGGTCACTAGCCCGGTCATCCTCGCGGGACGACCATCGCGGTCAGGCCGACGTGCTTGTTCGGATGTCGGCCTTTTACTTCCGCTTCACCACAATCTTCCGCTCCTGGTCCCCCCGCCGCTCGATGACGATTTCCACGTCGCGCTCCTTTTCGAAGCGAGGGAATTTTTCGCCCCACTCCAGCAGCACCAGATTTCCTTCCTCGGCGAACAGTTCGTCGAGGCCTAGCGTGTCCAACTCGCGCGGGGTGTCGATGCGGTACAGATCGACGTGGTAGAGGTTGACCTCGGGGCCGCGGTATTCGTGAATGAGAGTGAAAGTAGGGCTGGTGACGTCGTCTTGCGAGGCGGCCTGCAGGCCTTCGGCGATGCCCTTCACCAGCGTCGTCTTGCCGGTGCCCAGGTCGCCGCGCAGGATCACCATGCGCGCGTCCTTCAGCGTGGGAGCCAGCTTGCGCCCCAGCGCCATCGTCTCTTCGGCCGAGTGCGTGATGTGATCGTGCGGGTTCATCGGTGCAGGACGGAACATTCTAGCAGGGGAGTCGCAGGCCCTTGGCAGTTGGCAATTAGCAGGTGTCGGGTGTCATTGAGTGATACATCGGTGCCAGTGACAGAAACAGTTTGCTAAGACTTCGAACTACGTGGACCGAAGTAAACATGGCGAGAAATGGCTCATGCTCCAACTCAGGATTCACGATAGACCTTTTTACGTCAGAGACCGCTGGTTACTTTAGTTTTCTGGCGCGACGATTATCGTTTCGCGGGGGCAGAGCTCTCCTCTAGATTAAGAGTGGGGAATTAGATTCCGCCGCCGAACTTCTCCCGAGCGTAGGCGCTTGAGGAGATGATCTTTGATAACTCAATCAGGTGCGCGGTCACTCCAAGGCCGTCCCTCGGCACTCCTTCCGTAGTTCACGAAACACACTAAATCGTTAGTTCAGAATACTTTGAATGTTGTTACTTTGTTTTCAATACTTTAGGGCGATTTCTGTAAAGTATTCATAATATTAGGCTTGCGACGTCGTTGAAGTCTCTTAAATGGAATACTTTGGAGGCAAAGTATTCATAATAGATACTTTAAAAAAGAGGGGAGGGGGTCTCAGCCGATCCTCGCAACCTTCTCGCTCGCCCACTCGCTTGCCCGGCGGAAGGCCTCCGGCAATCCTGCCAACAGATCGGTAGCGACCAGCGAGTGCTCGCCCATGGCTTTGGCGGCCACGTCGCCGGCCAGCCCGTGCAGGTAGACTGCAGCAATCGCGGCGCGCGCGTAGTCGTTCGGCATCTGCGCGAGGATGCCCGCGGTCATGCCGGTAAGGATGTCACCGGTGCCTCCGGTGGCCATCCCGGGATTGCCCGTCGGATTCACCCAGGCGCTCCCGTTAGGCAAGGCGATGATGGTGCGATTGCCCTTCAGCACCAGAACCAGGCCATGGTCACGCGAAAACTTGCGCGCGACGTTTAGCCGGTCGGCCTGTACTGCCTTGATGGAGATGCCCGCCAGCCGCGACATTTCACCGGGATGCGGCGTGAGCACCAGAGGACGCCGGCGGCCGTCGAGCAGATTGGTTTGGCCCTCGAAGGCGTTCAGTCCGTCGGCATCGACCACCAGCGGAACCTTGGTCTGGTGCACGGCTTCGTGAACGAACTGCACCGTCTCCGGATTGCGGCCGATGCCCGGGCCGATGGCGACCACGGTCATCGGTTTGGTCAGATCGGCAAAGCGTCCGCTCTGCGCGGCAGCCAGGCTGATCGAACCTACCGCCGTTTCCGGCAGAGGCTCGGTCATCAACTCGGCGGCAAAGGCGGCAACGCTGGTGAGCACGCGACCCGGAGTAGCGACCGTGCTGAGTCCCGCACCGGCGCGCAGCGCAGCCATCCCAGCCATGGCCGCGGCTCCCGACTTGCCGAACGAGCCGCCGACGATCAGGGCGTGGCCGTACGAACCTTTGTTGCTGTCGCGCGGACGAGGAGCCAGCAGCGCAGCAAAATCGTGGGGCGTCGTGACCTCGAGATTCAAGGCCGAAACGATGGCCTCAGGCGGCGAACCGATAGGAGCAACCATGATTGGCCCGCGGGTGAGATTGCCGAAGACATGCGCCGGGCGCGGCGCGGTGAAGGTAACGATGGCGTCAGCGCGAGCAATTCCGTCGGCTTTCTGCGGGATCATGGAGTCGGAGTCGGCCCCCGACGGAATGTCGACCGCGATGACCGGCTTGCCGCTGCCATTCATCACCGCGATAGCCTCGGCGTATAGGCCGGTGACCGGCGGACGAAAGCCGGTTCCCAGAATCGCGTCGACCAGCAGATCGCAATTGGCCAGGCTGCGCTCGGCTCGTCCAACTCGGGCTGGTTGGTCACCTCGATGGGACGCAGCGGGAGGCGCTCGAACATGGTGAGCGCGTCGCCTTTCAACTCGGTGCGCGAGCCCAGCAGCAGCACCTCCACTACGCGGCCGGCGCGATGCAGCTTGCGGGCAACGACAAAGCCGTCGCCCCCGTTGTTGCCCTTGCCGCAGAGCACGGTGACGCGATTGGCGTGGGTATGATTTTGCAGAATGAAATCCGCAATCGCGCTACCTGCAGTTTCCATCAAGGTGAGCGAGGGGACGCCAAAACGTTCGCTGGTGACGCGATCGATCTCGCGCATCTCCGCCGCGGTGGTGATCTTCATGCGCGCTCCGTGGCCGACTGTTCCAGCCGCCGCAGACCTTCGGGCTCGCCCATGGCGATCAGGTGATCGCCTTCGTGGATCATTTCGTCGGGCGGTGGATTGAAGCGCATATGAGAATCTTCTCCTTTGATGGCGAGCACGATCACACCCATCTCCTGCCGGATGCGCGAGCTTTCCAATGTCTGGCCGGCGACGCGCGAACGCGGCTGGACCTGCACCTCCTCGATTTCCAGCGGCTTTTGTTGGTTCATCGCGGTGTCGAAGAAATCGACCACGTGCGGGCGCATGAAAGTTTGGGCAATGCGATATCCGGCGAAGTTGTAGGGCGAGACCACGCGATCGGCGCCGGCGGTGAGCAGATGCTTCTCAGCTTCTTCCTCGCTGGCCCGGGCAATGATCTTCAGCTTCGGGTTCAGGCTGCGCGCGGTCAGAATGATGTAGACGTTGATGGCATCGGTGGTCGTGGCGGCGACCAAACCGCGAGCGCTTTCGATGTGCGCCTGCCGCAGAACGTGCGCGTGGGTGGCGTCGCCGACCAGCGTGAGCCAGCCTTCGTCGGAGTAACGCGCCAGCTTGGCGGCGTCGGTGTCAATGACGACGAACGGCAGCGGTTTGCGGGCCAGTTCCCGCGCCGCGCTGCGGCCAACGCGTCCGGCGCCGCAGAGGATGAAGTGTTCCGACAATCGGCTGATCTCGCGGTCCATGCGTCTCCTGCCGAAAACCGATTGTAGCTCGAATTCCAGCAGCGCCTGGGTCGCGCCTCCGAAGAAGAGCAACACCAGAGCGACCCCAGCGATGATGATGAACGTGTTGAAGATGCGGCCCGCAGGTGAGAGAGTGATGGAGTTCGCCGTAGCCGATGGTGGTAATGGTGGTCAGCACCATGTAAAAGCCGTCGAACCACGACCAGCCTTCCATGAAGTGGAATCCGGCCATGCCGATCAGGACCAGCGCCACCAGCGCCAGAAACGTCAGCTTCAGGTTGAAGAAGGCCTTCATCGTGCCTCCATTCAACCAGAGCCGCCGTCAAAAAGAAAACGCCCGTCACGCGGCGGCAACGGGCGCGCTAAATCGGTTTCGCGATTTAGGGTTGCGCCGATCCGCACTTGGGGCAAAAGCGGGCATCGGCGGCAAGTTGCTGGCCGCAACGCGGGCAGAAGCGCAAGCTCGATGCGGGCGAAAGCGGAGGAGGCATGATGACGGTTTGCGGATGGCTCGGCGCAGTATGAGAGACACTCGCTTGCAACATCGGTGGACTGACGGGCGGAGAAGGTGCGGGATACGGAGCAGCCAGCACCGGAACCCTCGCGGCAGCTTCGCGGTGCTGGGTAAAGGAGACGTAGAACGCAACCGCTGCGCCGGCAAAGAACAGCAACACGCTGAGGAAGTACGCCGGCTCATACTGAACCTGGATCAGCCCCATGGCCTGTGGAGGAGCGCCGGACAAGATGGACTGTTGCAACTCAAGCAAAGCGCCCCCAGCGAGGATGCCGCAGACGCCTGCAAAGATGTCGGTCCTGCGTTGCTTCAAGACCGAGAGTACGAGTCCGGCGATGCCGGCGACAAAAGCAACCACTACGGAGGTCTCCGGCTTGGCCTGGTGTTTGCGCTGTGCGAACATTCCGCTCCCGTCGCCTATTTGCGGTCCGGCCAGCAGTTGCAAGCCGGTCAGAGAAACTACTTTTTGTCCATTGCACGAGACCTCGACGAAGGGCAGAAGAAAACAGATGAGAGCCAGCAAATAGGCCGCAGGCGGGAGCTTGCGCAACATGGGCGCCTCCTTAGGGAGACCCAAAATAGCGGACATCCGCCGGTGAAGCAAGGGATCTTTTCGCCGATTCTTCCAGCAGACGCGGGGCGCAACAAAAACGCCCTCCCTCAGGAAGGCGTTCTGCAATTCGATAACGCAAGGTCAGTCGCCGGCGACTTCCACTTTATCCGGCACAAGTTTTTGTACCCGGCTGTGATGGCGACTGTAGGTGAAGTAGATGACCATGCCGATGATGAGCCACACGATCAGGCGAATCCAGGTATCCTTGGGCAGGCTGGCCATCAAGCCAAGCGAGACCAGGATGCCCAGAATCGGGACCAGCGGCACCCAGGGCGTCTTGAACGGCCGATGCAGTTCGGGACGACGCACCCGCAGGATCCAGACTCCGAAACATACAATCACGAACGCCAGCAAGGTACCGATGCTCACCAGTTCGCCCAGAATTTCGATGGGAATGACGGAGGCGAAGATTGCCACAAATCCTCCCACGAGCAGGGTCGAGATCCAGGGCGTGCGGAACCGCGGATGAACCGCGCCGGCCCACTCGGGCAGCAGCCCGTCGCGCGACATGGAGTAGAACACGCGCGACTGTCCCAACAACATGACCAGCATCACCGTGGCCAGTCCGAAGATGGCGCCCAGTTTCACCAGGAATCGCGCCCATATCACTCCGGTGGCATCGATTCCCAGCGCAACCGGATCAGAGACATTCAGATCCGTGTAAGGAACAATTCCGGTCAGCAGACCCGCCACCAGGATGTACAAGACGGTACAGATGACCAGCGAACCAAGGATGCCGAACGGCATGTCTTTCTGAGGATTTCGTGCTTCCTGCGCTGCCGTGGAAACCGCGTCGAATCCGATGTACGCAAAAAAGATGACGCTGGCGCCACGCGCAATTCCAGACCAACCGTATTGTCCGAACTTCCCGGTAACGTTGGGCGGAATAAAGGGGTGCCAGTTGGCGCTGACAAGGGCAGGATGCTTCAGTGCGAACATACCGGCAATGACAATGAACATGAGCACGATGAAGACTTTGACGATAACAATCGTGGAATTGAAGTTGGCCGATTCCTTGATCCCGACCACCAGCAGAAGGGTCACGCCGACGATGGCCAGAAATGCCACCAGGTTGAACAAGCCGGTCTGTTGCGGCAGGGTATTGGGATTGATGTGCTGCGCCTGAAGCATGTCCTTGATGCGCTCCAGGTGCTCCCAGTGGCCACCGTAGAACACAAGCTTTTCGCTAGGCGCCAGCGTCAGGCGCGGAGGGATTCGAATTCCGAAGTCCTCCAGAAAACTCAGCAGGTAGCCGCTCCAGCCGGAAGCCACGGTCGCTGCTCCGAAAGCGTACTCCAGAATGAGGTCCCAGCCGATGATCCAGGCGAACAACTCTCCCAAGGTGGCGTAGCCGTAGGTATAGGCCGAGCCGGCGATGGGAATCAGCGAGGCAAACTCCGCGTAGCACAGTCCCGCAAAAACGCAAGCAATGCCCGAGAGGATGAAGGAAAGCACGATCGCCGGTCCGGCATACTTTGCGGCTGCCGATCCGGTAAGCACGAAAATTCCCGCGCCAATAATTGCGCCAATGCCAAGAGTAATAAGGTTGATTGGACCCAGGGCCCGCTTAAGACTATGTTCCCCCGTCTCGGATGCCTCGCGCATCAACATGTCGAGAGGTTTGCACTTCAACAGATCGGCCATTCCGATTCGCCTCTTCTCTACAACTAGGCTCGCGCACTCGCTTGCGGGTTGCGCTTCGACCACAGAAAATACACCGGGATCCCGAGCAGAACGATGATGAGGCCGGGCCAAGTGTATTGTGGCTTGTAACGCAATAAGACTACATCAATAAAGGTAGCGATCAAAATATACATTGCGGGCAGCACGGGATATCCGATGGCGCGATAGGGCCGTGGCTCGTCCGGCCGCTTAACCCGTAGCACGAACAGCCCGGCGATGGTCAGGATATAAAACACCAGCACTGCAAAGATGATGTAGTCGAGAAGCTGGCTGTAGCTGCCGGAGATACACAAAATACAAGTCCAGATGCACTGCATCATCAGCGAGTGCGCCGGAGTGCGGTACTTGGGATGGAGCTTAGCGGCTCCGCGGAAGAACAGCCCATCCTTGGCCATGGCGTAATAAACCCGCGCGCCCGCCAGAATCAATCCATTGTTGCAGCCGAAGGTGGAGACCAGAATCGCGGCCGCCATAATCTTGGCGCCGCCGGCCCCGAAGATCTGCTCGATGACGGCGGTGGCGACACGTTCTTCTGAGGCGTGCTGGATGCCGCGCGCCAGGATGGTGGCTCCGTGAGCATCGCCGTGAAGCGGCAGCACACTGAGGTATACAAAGTTGGCCAGCACGTAGAGCAGCGTCACCGCGCCGGTTCCGAGCACCAGCGCCAAGGGCAAATTGCGTTGAGGATTGCGAACCTCAGCGGCGGTGAAGGTGATGTTGTTCCACGCGTCCGACGAAAACAGCGATCCCACCTGCGCGACGGCAAGAATCGTTAGCGTCCCGACCAGTGCGATCGGGCCGCCGACACCGACCTGTACCGGATGCAACGCGTGCCATCCCGCATTGCGCCAGAAGTTTGCGCCGAAGTTGGCCGCGATTGCCTGTGCGTTGCGCCCGACGAAAATGCCCAGCAGCACCAAGCCGAGCAGCGCTGCCGTTTTGGCTACGGTAAATACGTTCTGCACGGCGGCACCGGTGCGCACGCCGAAGACGTTCAGCACCGAGAGGAAAATCACCAGCAGAATGGCGGCGAGATTTTGGGTGTTCAGGCCGACATCCATGTTGCCCAGAACCATAGGGCCAAGCGGGATGGGCGGCACGTGTGCAATGTGGATGAGCCAATGCGTCGACGAGACCGAAGGAAAGAAGATGCCGAGAAACTTTCCGAAGGCGATGCCGACAGCGGCGATGGTTCCGGTTTGAACGACCAGAAATAATGTCCAGCCGTAGAGGAATCCCCACAGGGAGCCGAGCGATTCGCGCAAGTAGACATACTGGCCGCCGGCGTGGGGCATCATGGCCGCCAGTTCTCCGTAGGCGAGGGCGCCGGTGATGGTGAGAAATCCAGTCACCAGCCACGCGCCGATCAACAGCACCGGAGAATCGACCAGGCGGGCGATTTCGGCCGACACAATAAAGATGCCCGAGCCGATCATGGAGCCCATGACCAGCGTGGTGGCGCTGGTCAGGCCCAAGCCTTTGACGAACTCACTTTCGCCGGAGGTGAGGGATACGGTCTTCAGTTCAGTGGCCAATGAGCCTCGCGTGATTCATGCTCAGGTAGAGCGGCGCTTTAGCGCCGCGTCCGCGTCATTATTGAGGTTTCTGAGCCGGCTTCACAGTTTGCTGAAAAAGTCGGCCTAAGGCGATTTTGAAGGGGCGTAGCTTTAGCTACGCCGTAGCCCTCCTTTATATTTGTTATCCCTCACCGACTTTAGTCGGTGAGGGATCTGCTTTCCCGAGTTTTTCAGCAACCTGTTCAGCCGGCGGCATTCCGGAACCTCTGTCGTCCCTGAAGGGACTCGGGTTGTTTTGCATTCCACCCAGGACTCTGCCTGCGGCTACGTCCTGGGCTAAAGAGACTGTGTCGCAACCGGTGTCGCCGCTCTGCGGCTCACAATAATCTCCCACTTGACCGGGGGCTTACGCCGCCCGGCTAACTTCATCTCGCCGCGTTGCGGCTAGTTTGATTGGTCATTCCACCCTTTGTTCCACCACAAGTTTTCCTCTTGGGTTGCGACACAGTCTCTAAAGGCGAAGCCGCTCTTACGGGCTCGATTTCAGACTGGCCGGCCGCATTTGCGAATCGTGAATTCGATTTCCGATGCAGACTGTCCATGCCCGCGCTGCCCGACCCTTACTGTTTTGACGGCGACTTCCGGCAGTCGTTACTTAGCCGACTGCTCGTCAGCTTATACCAACGTCCGCAAGAATTCTGCAGCAACTTTGGTGGGCGAGCTGAGCAGATCGGAGATCACCGCGACCGAATCGGCTCCGGCATCGATCACCGAACGCGCATTGGCACGGGTGATGCCGCCGATGGCGACTAGCGGTTTCTTGGTAGCAGCTCGGGCGGCTCGAATGCCCTCCAGTCCAACCACGGGATCGGGATTGCGCTTCCCCGAAGTAGGAAATACCGGGCCGTAAGCGATGTAATCCGCCGGACCAGCATCGGCTTCCTTGAGTTGTTCCAGGTTGTGCGTCGACACGCCGAGGATGCGACTGGTGCCGATCACTGTACGCGCTCCCTCGGGCGAAAGATCGTCCTGGCCGACATGTACGCCTTCGAATTCGGCGGCAATGCAGATGTCGGCGCGGTCGTTCATGATCAGGGTGACGCCTTCGCCGAGTGCACGGCGGAGTTCTCGAGCATGGCTCAGCATCTCGCGCGTGGTGCCAACCTTGTTGCGGTATTGAATGAGAGTCGCGCCGCCGGCGGCGAGTTCCCGGGCATAGTCCACGATGGCAGCGGTGGTGCGCAGCGGCGCAGCAAAACAGGAAACATCGACGATGGCGTAGAGCTTGGGTAGGTTCATTGGTCTAAGAATATTTCACCACGGAGGACACGGAGAGCACGGAGGATGTCCTGGTCGATTTTCTATTGCGCGGTTTTGCTCGACCACCAGCCTCCAGCAGGATTGGCAGCCTCCAACAACTCTGGGGCAAACCGCCGTGTGACCCATTTTTCTGGAAAGCGCAGACCCAAAGAAAACAGGATTGCCGGTGTTCCATAGATTGAAGCAAAGCGGTCGTAGAACATAGGAATGATGAACGCAACCAATCCCGCGAACCATGAGGCCCATCGAACTAGCCTTATCCACCTCAGAGTTGGACGCAAGCTGTAAGATGTCCACCGGGCGGTAGCGTACAGGGCAAACCAAAGAACAAAAGGCGAGGCAATGATTGCAACACAGTCTATGATGGTCAGCAGCTTCCGGTCAGCCGTCATTCTTTTACCTCGAAGGATGTCAGCATCAAAGTCCAGCAGATGCGAATCCGTCTAAAGACGGGCTTTCAATCAATTCTACGACCGAACAAGAAGGCCGTCGAGCCCATAAGAACTAGCGGGTGAATCCAGCATTCTCGACAGCCCGAAACGGGAATCACCGCTTTCTGTTTCTCCGTGCTCTCCGTGTCTCCGTGGTGAAAGAAAACGCATTACTTGGCAGCATCTTTACCTGGGCTAAAAAGCGCTCCATGAACTTGGTGTCGAAGTTGCCGGCGCGGAAGTCGGGATCGGCCATGATTTGCTTATGCAGCGGAATGCTGGTATAGATACCTTCCACCACGAACATGTCCAGCGCCCGCGACATGCGCGAGATGGCCTCGGCGCGATCGCGTCCACGAACCACCAGCTTCGCAATCAGCGAATCGTAATAAGGCGGAATGACGCCTTCGGCATAAGCGGCTGTGTCGACGCGAACCCCGGTGCCTCCCGGAATGTTGAACACCGTGATCTTCCCGGCTGACGGCGTGAAGCGCTCAGGATGCTCGGCATTGATACGGCACTCGATAGCGTGGCCGCGAAAGTAGACCGGCTGCGTGATGATATCGCTCAGCTTCGCTCCGGCGGCAATCATGATCTGCGACTTCACCAGATCCACGTCGGTGGTCATCTCGGTTACCGGATGCTCGACCTGGATGCGGGTGTTCATCTCGATGAAGTGCAAGCTGCCGTCCTCATCCATGAGGAACTCGACCGTCCCGGCGTTCATGTAGCCGATATTGCCGAGCGTCTTGACCAGGATGCCGCCGATGCGTTCGCGCAGCTCGGGCGTAACTTTTACCGACGGCGCCTCTTCCACCAGTTTCTGGTGACGGCGCTGGATGCTGCACTCGCGCTCGCCCAGGCTCATAACGTTGCCGTGCTCATCGGCCAGCACCTGAAACTCGATGTGCCGCGGGCGCTCGATGAACTTCTCCATGTAGAGATCGCCGTTGCCAAACGCGGCGGCCGCCTCCGACTGGGCGGAGTGAAACAAGTTTGGCAGCTCCTGCTCATCGCGAATGACGCGCATGCCGCGCCCACCGCCTCCGGCCGAGGCTTTTACGATCACGGGGAAGCCGACGCTGCGCGCCCACTCCACCGCCTCGTCCGCGGACGCGATGATTCCGTCCGAGCCCGGCAGGATGGGCACGCCTTCCTTCTTCATGGTGGCGCGCGCTTTTTCCTTCTCCCCCATCAGCCGCGTGACTTCGGGCGGGGGGCCGATGAACTTGATTCCGCAGGCCTGCGCGACTTCGGCGAAATTGGCGTTCTCACTCAGCAGACCGTAGCCAGGATGCACCGCATCCACATTGGCGATTTCAGCCGCGCTGATCACTGCGGGAATGTTGAGATAGCTTTCCTGCAGGCGAGGCGGCCCAATGCAGATGGCTTCGTCGGCAAAACGCACATGCAGCGAGTTGCGGTCGGCTTCGCTATAGATGGCCACCGCTTTGATGCCGAGTTCCTTACAGGCGCAAATGACCCGCAGGGCAATCTCCCCACGGTTCGCAACTAGAATTTTCTTAAACATGGAATATGGATTGGCAACGGCCAGCTCGAGGCATGCGACTATTGTTGGCGAATGCCGAACAGCGGCATTCCGTACTCTACCGGGCTTCCGTTAGGGACAAACATCTTGGCAATCTCGCCCGATACCTCCGCCTCGATCTCATTCATCAGCTTCATGGCCTCGATGATGCAGAGCACCTGTCCTTCTTTGACGGTGTCACCCACTTTGATGAAGGGCGGGGTTCCGGGCGAAGGAGCTTCGTAGTAAGTGCCCACGATCGGCGACTTCACGATAAACAAGTCCGCGTCAGCCCGGGCTTCGCTCTCCGGGGCTGACGGTAGGGTGGAAGTCTTGCTTGCGGCGGCGGGCGGAGATGCGGGGCCGGCAGCGGCCGATGTCGCAACCGCGACCGGAATCGGCTGCACCGCGGCCACAGCCGGCGCAACGTGTACTACGGAGGCGCTGCCCCGCTTCACGTGCACTTTCATGTCGCCGCGTTCGAGCTCGAACTCGGTGATGTCCTTCTCCACCAGGAGCTCGATGAGTTCTTTGATTTCCTTCTGGTTCATTGGATGTGCTCTAGACCTGGATCGTCTCGATCGCCCATTGACTGACCTCGATGCAGACCTTGCGCTGCAAGGCAATCAGTCATTATGAACGTTGCGCCGGAATTTGGGAAGTGTGGTCGGCGCCGGGTAGTGCGCTACTTTGAATTTACCTTCAAGCAATGGTTGGATGAAACTTAGAACAGCTTGCGGCGCAGCACGCCAGCCAGACTGAGGATGCCAGAACCGAACAGCATAATGCTGCCGGGCTCAGGAGTCGTGCCGGTTGTGCTGGTGGTGGTACTGTGGATTTCACCGGCCCACATCGTGAACGACTCAGAAGGAATCGTTCCGATGGTGTTTTCCTGGGCCTGCGACGGGCCGGAGTTCATATCCCAGTAAGCCGGATCGCCGCTCGGTACGCTAGCATTGCTCAGGGTCATCCAGTAGGTACCGATACCCAGAATAATACCGCCGTTGTTGAAGGTCGCGGTTTCATCGCAAACGTTGTAGCCGAACTGGTTCGAGAAGCAGTTCGTGGCAGTCACGTTCAGAGTCTGGTCCAGCAGCTCGTTACCGAACGGTGCTGCACCAATCTGGAATTCCACAGTGCTGAGGGTGTCGCCAGGGATCAGCCAAGCCCAGAACGACGCACCGACTACGGCGGCGGCGTTGGTGAGAGTAAAGCTGTCGCTCACGGAGAAGCCAGAGTTAATGGTCCAGCCCAAATCCTGTCCATCGACAGGGCCGTTGTCGTAAATATCGACTTGGGCAAAGGCGGGAACCGCGGCAGCCAATGTCAGACAAAGAGCAAGCAGCGACCATGCAGCAATACGCATTTTCATGGGGGAAAGCCCTCTTTCCAAGTGAGGCTTATCGGCCATTCGACGCCGCACAAGACCCAAAGTCAAGGCTATTTGCCGCAATCATGCCAGAACTGGCGACGGATACGAGGCCCCCAGATTCAAAGTAGCCCATTACCCAGCGCGAGCTGGCGTCGCTCCAACGAAAGCGGCTGATAACTTTTGACTCGCCCAAATAACGGGAATATAGTGTTGGCTCCTAAGAATCCTCTACCTACTGGAGCTCTCACCGTGGCTGCTACGATTCGCCACGACGCATCCGACGATGAGCTGAGGCAGATTTTCGCCTGCGCCGGTTTCGTAACCGCCTCCGACGCTACGGTGCCGGTGTTGCGACAGGCCTTCAAAGCAGCTTGGGCCAGCGACGTAACCGTTCTGGTGGAGGGCGAGACTGGCACCGGCAAGCTGGTGCTGGCACAAGCCATCCACCGAGTTGATCCGAAGCGCTCCAGCTTTCCTTTTGTCACCGCCCACTGCAGCACCATCAGCGAATCGCTGGCCGAGAGCGAGTTGTTCGGCCACTGTGCCGGGGCCTTTACCGGCGCTATCAGCAAGCGCTCAGGTTTATTCCGCGCCGCCAATCACGGAACTCTTTTCCTGGACGAAATCAACGAGCTACCGCTTTGTGTGCAAGCCAAATTGCTGGACGTGATCCAGCGACGCATGCTGCGCCCGCTGGGTTCGGACCAGGAAGTACCCGTCAACGTGCGAATCATCGCAGCCTCCAATCAGCCGCTGCAGCCCCTGGTCGCGCAGAGCCGGTTTCGCTCGGACCTTTATTATCGGCTCAACGTCGTCCGCCTGCGCCTGCCGCTGCTGCGCGAGCGTCCCGACGACTTGGCGGCTTTGGTGTCAGCCTTCGCGGGAAGATATCGAACCCTCTACCACCCGATCACCAGCGTCGAGCAGGAGCTATTGAATTTCCTGCGTATGCAGTCCTTCGGCGGCAACGTGCGGGAACTGGAAAACGCCGTGGTCCGAATGCTGTTCGCCAAGAATGAAGGCACGTCTTTGAAGCTGGAAGACTGGGTGGCGCAGGCTGGAGACGAGTCGTCGGAAAACGATCGGGATCTGATTGCCGACGCCGCGAAGAATCTATGGGAGGCAATATCGCGCAGCGGATTGTCCTACGCCCACGCTATTCGAAAGCTGGAGAAGGCCCTGCTCTCCACCGCGTTGCTTACGGGAGGACGCACCCGGCGCGAGGTCGCCAAAAGCCTTCGCACCAGCGAACGCACGCTTTATCACATGATCCGAGCCCATCGGCTTGGTAGCCGGGCAGGCACCTCCTAGCCTGTGATGGCTGCCTGAGTTCTCTGCCCACATCGTCAGATGTACTGCCACATCTTGCAGCGGGAGTTGTCTTTCCTTGTATCACTACGAATTGAGTGAGACAAAACTTCTACTAGCGGCACCGTTTCCCTGCTTCCGCGAGTCAGTTTCCTGCGACACTGCCAATCGGTGCAGACACGCTGGTGCTATCCAAAGTTTCTGGGGCGTGAATGCCAACTCCGGCGCCATGCCGGATGCGGCTCTAAGTCATAGCTGAAATTCAAGTTTCTGATCGCTGCATATTCTGCAGGCGAACTGGGCATGGTGGGTCCATGAATTGGCCAACCGCTTGCACTCATGAAGCTCAAACACTCTGCTATTGGAAAGATGAGGTTCCTCACGCAAAAGGGAGACAAGGTTGTCTTTCGAGTCTCTGACGTTTTTCTTCCCGGTGCGGAGGAGCTTCGAGGAATGTGGACGGATGCAGCGGTGGTAGAAGGCACGATCGTTGATTTCTCAGACTCGGGTGATGTGCCTCGAATGTTTGCAGTCATAGAAGTACTGCAAAGGCAGACGGTGATTGTGCCGGTGGCCAACTTGGGACCGGGAGTTCATCGGGCGTAAAGCAGGGGCGGCAAGTCAAACTACTGAATAGGTGACGGATTTCCGGGGTTCAGGCGATCTGCTTTTGATCGCTCTCGGAAAAACTCCGGGGGATAGTTTGCGGTCCGGGCGGGATAACCATTTCTGACGAGCGACGGTAAGGAGGATTGAATCATGGCGACCTATACCTATCCTGGGGTCTATATCCAGGAGATTCCCAGCGGGGTGCATACCATCACCGGGGTGGCGACATCGATTGCCGCCTTCGTGGGCTGGGCGGCGCAAGGGCCCACCAACCAAGCCACGCTGGTGCAGAGTTGGTCCGACTTCGCCAACCAGTTCGGGGGCCTGGATTCGCGCAGCTATCTGGGCTACGCGGTGAATCAATTCTTCGCCAACGGTGGCCAGCAGGCGTATATCGTCAGACTTTACTCGGCCACGGGCACCGCGGCCGTGGCAGCTTCCGTCGACATCACTGGTCTGACGTTCGATACCAGCGCCGCGCCCCCCGCAGCCAGCAAGGTGACGATCGCCACCGGTACCGGCGAAGGCCTGACTCTATCGGCAGTGAATTTTGGCGCCTGGGGCGATAACTATTCGGTACAAATACAGCCCCGCCCCGATGACTACACCCGCTTCAGCTTGTCGGTGATCTACACCGATCCCAACACTCAGGCCCAAAAGACGGTGGAGAATTTCGCGAATCTCTCGTTGAGCCCAACTGATTCTCAAATGCAGTATGTGGTCAACATCATCAACGAGCAATCCAACTATCTGACGGCGAGTATGAATGCGACCTCGCCGCTCACCCTCACCAACACTCCCAGCGTACCGAAAACGGTTGTTCCCGCCGGAAAAGCCAGCGTTTCGTTAGCTGGGGGAAATGACGGAGGCGTCTTACAGCCCACGGTTACTCCGGGAACTCCCGGCGCTTTCGAAACCGCCCTCAACGCTTCGCCCACGGCCAGTGGAGGAGGAATTCATTTGCTGGACAGCCTGCCCATCTTCAATCTCCTCTGCGTTCCGGGCGAGATCGATCCGGCGACCATCGCCGAGCTGCAGGCCTATTGCTACGGCCAGAGAGCCTTCCTCATCGTGGATTGTCAATCGGCCGATACGTTTGCAACTCTGCAAAATGGTCCTGCCGGCATCAGCGGAACCAACGCGATCAATTCCGCTTTCTATTTCCCCTGGGTCAACGTGTTCGATCCTCAGCTCAACGTGACCAGAGCTTTCCCGCCCTGCGGATTTGTGTCGGGTCTATATGCCGCCACCGACGCCTCGCGCGGAGTATGGAAAGCGCCTGCCGGGATCGATGCCAGTTTGACCGGAGAGGCGAGTTTGACCACCGTCCTCAGCGACGCCCAGAACGGTTTCCTGAACGTTCAGGGCATCAACTGCTTGCGCAATTTTCCGGTTTATGGCGACGTGATCTGGGGCTCCCGCACTCTGCGCGGCAACGATCAGGTGGGCTCGGAATGGAAGTATGTTCCCATCCGGCGGCTGGCCCTGTTCCTTGAATCCAGTTTGTATACCGGCACCCAGTGGGTTGTGTTCGAACCGAATGATGCGACGTTGTGGAACCAGATACTGCTGAACGTTGGTTCGTTCATGCAAGGCCTGTTCCAGCAAGGAGCCTTTCAGGGCACGACGCCGCAACAGGCGTACTTCGTCAAGTGCGATTCGGAGAACAATCCCCAGGCCAGCATCGACCAGGGAATCGTAAACATCCTGGTAGGTTTCGCTCCGCTGTACCCTGCGGAATTCGTGGTGATCCAAATCCAACAGCTGGCCGGACAGGCCCAATCGTAAGGAGGCAATTCTCATGGCGCAGTTTCCAGCGAATCCAACGCGTTTAGATCCCTACAAGAATTTCAAGTTCCGGCTGAAATGGGACGGCAAGTATGTATTGGGCTGCAGTAAGATGAGCGCCCTGAAGCGCACGACCGAAGTGGTGGAGCACCGCGAGGGTGGCGACCCTTCCACCTCTCACAAGTCGCCGGGCCGGAACAAATTCGAAGCCATCACCCTGGAGCGGGGGCTTACCCAAGATCGGGGATTCAACGACTGGGCTGGCCTGGTGTGGAATTTCGGCGCCAAGCTCGGCTCGGAAGTATCGTTGGCAAACTTCCGCAAAGACATCCAACTGGATTTCTACAACGAAGCCGGACAGTTGGTTCTCGGCTACAAGATTTACCGCTGCTGGGTTTCCGAATATCAGGCCATGCCGGATCTGGATGCGAACGCCAATGCCATCGCCGTGGAACACATTAAGTTGGAGAACGAAGGTTTTGAGCGCGACACCAGCATCAAGGAACCGGTCGAACCCAAACTAAGTACGGTGAACGCATAACCCAATTCTGGTATTCGATCTTCGCTTCGAGGCAGAGACGGCAGATCGAGAGTCCAGCAATGCCGGCTGCGCAATACGCGCGGCGGACTTGCATGCACCTACCTATTTGATATGAGGGCTCTTTCCAGTTCCGATTTTCTCGACCTCTGGGAACGGGGATTTGGCTTACACCCGCTGGACCAGGGACTTCTGGTCTTGGGTGCCGCGCTCCCGGGGACGTCGTATGAAAGCCTGGCCGACTGGCCGTTGGGCCGGCGCAATCAGGCGTTGGCGGAATTGCGCTCTGCCTGCTTCGGTCCGAGGCTTCACGGGTATACCACGTGCAATCGATGCGGCGAAAAAATGGAGTTTGAGGTGGATAGCCTTGCGTTTGGACGAAACGCGGCGGACACAGCAGAAAATTTCAGTCGGCCGATTAGTGTGAAAGGGCGTTCCTTTCGCCTTCCTAGCAGTCGCGACTTGGCCCTGGCCGCCCAGGAAACGGATTCGTCGTCAGCGGCCATACGCATCGTGGAAGCTTGTCGCCTCGATGCCGCGGAATCTACTAACTGGTCGGAAGAGGATTTGGAGGAAGTCGGCCAGAAAATGGCCGCAGCCGATCCCCTGGCTGAGATCGTGCTCAACCTCTCTTGTCCTGCTTGCGGGCAGGAATGCAATCCCATACTGGATATTGCCGCCTTCCTCTGGGCGGAAATCGAAGCGCGCGCCAAGCGTCTCCTCTTCGATATCCACGCTTTAGCTTCGGCGTATGGCTGGACGCAGAACGAAATCCTCTCGTTGAGCGAGCAGCGCCGCGGCCTTTACCTGGAGATGGTGCATACGTGAGCGGCTATCTCCAGCGATTGACTTCAGCTGTGCGCAACTCGGATCGGGCCATCCGCCCGGTGTTGGGATCGGTGTTTTCGTCTCCGACAAATCCCCGGATGCGGCAAAGTCTCGCGGAAGAAAATATAACTTCGCTGACGACAGGCATCGAGTCCCAAGCCTCGGCCTCCGAGGAACAAGGCGAGTCCTCCGGCGTCCGATCTGACCTTCCGGCGCAGCCTTCCAGCGCAAGTTCGCGCGGCGACGCTCTTGGTCCGTTAGTTCCCGCCGTGCCCTTCCAGCCTCTGACCATGCCCACGGAGCGTCCGCAGGCCAGCGTCGATGCGACCCGCGACAACAGAAACTCCTTCAGGCCGTTAGTGAGCACGTGGGAACATCGGACGGAGAAGCTGGCGATCCCTTCTTTCAGGATGAATTATGAAGACGCGGGGTCACGCGATCGCAATGATCTGGGTCCGGGAGAAGTCGAACACGCGGCTGCGGAAGCCGGCTCATCGGATTCTCGAGCTTCGTCGCTACCACCCGCAACGTCGGTTTCCGGCGAGGCCCGGCGGAACGAAAGTCTAGAAGCGGCTTCTGAGGGGAGAACGTCGCTCAACACCTTGCCGGCCAAGGCCCCCACCGAGCCAGTCGAACGGAACGAGAGGGTTTCTCGAAATGCTTATCGGCCGTTACTAGCGGAGAACCTGGGGCGTATGACTCCGGAAGTTTTCCCCGCAGCATCGAATGCGATTCCCTCCGCTGCCAAGAGGAAAGACGCGCGCGATGAAGCAAGGCATACCCGGGAACCGGCCCCGCGAGAGCCCGACGAAATTCAGATTCATATCGGCCGCATTGAAGTGGTTGCGGTGCCGCCGCCGGCTCCGGTCCGCGAGGCAAGGCCGACTCACAAGCCTGTGAGCTTGGATGACTACCTCAAGCGTAGCAATGGGAGCACGCGATGAGTAATGCCCTCGCCATCGCCGCGGTCACGGCTACGCTGGAGTACTGCCTCAATCTGGTTTACAACCATCCCAGCGCCGTCCTGGGGGGCGTGTCGGTTTCCGCGCTGGCCCCAGACATTGCTCAGACTAACTTCGCTACCGGTTCCAGCTCCCAGCTGCATGTGAACCTGTTCCTGCACCAGGTTTCGCCGAATGCGGCTTGGCGCAATGCAGGCCTGCCGTCGCTGGCCGCCGATGGCAGCACCCGGCTGAAGAACCCACCGCTGGCTTTGGATCTGCATTACCTGCTGACCGCCTACGCCTCCGAGGACACGCAGGCGGAGGCGCTGCTAGGTTTTGCAGTCCTGATGCTGCACGAAAACGCCGTCCTGCCGCGAAGCCAAATCAACACCGCGCTCGGCAATCTGCCTTCGACAAATCCGCTGGCCGCCGTGCTGGGTTCGTCGGGTTTGGCCGAGCAGATTGAGATGATCAAGATCACTCCCTCAACCCTGGGCCGCGAAGAACTGGCGTGGCTTTGGACGGCGTTGAAAGCTGACTATCGCCCGACGTACTGCTTCCAGGTTTCGATGGTGTTGATCGAGTCGCAGCTTCCCAGTTCTTCCGGCCCGCCGGTTTTGAGCCGCACGGTGTCGGCGCAAGCCATGCCTGCAGCGCAATTTGGAGTTGGGTTTGCGCAATTACAGTCGATTCAGCTTCCCGCGGGCCAGTCCGCTCCGGCTCAGGGAAATACGGTGATCTTGAGCGGCACCGGTCTGGGCACGGTCACTCACGTGTTGCTGTCGAACCCGCGGCTCGGCATCCAGTACACAGCCACTCCGAATACCCCGGTAAGCGATAGCTCCGTCTCCTTCACCGTTCCCAATGAGCCGAACAATCTTCCGGCGGGGGCCTACAGCGTGGCAGTGACCTACACCGACACCAGCGGCGCGCCGCAGAACAGCAACAGCCTGCCCATGGGAATCGCTCCCGCGATACTGACCACACCCACGCCGGTGACGAATGCTTCCGGAAGCTTAGTGACCATCACCTGCAATCCCAATGTGCAAACCACGCAGAGCGTTTCCCTGGCGTTGGGTTCGAGTGCGGTTCCCGCCCAGCCTCTGACGACAGCGACGAACACGCTTGTCTTCCAGTTTCCAGCCTTAGCATCGGGTCAATATTTGGCTCGCCTGCAGGTCGATGGAGTGGAGAGCCCGGTGACGGTGAATTGGTCAGTCACGCCGCCGGTATTTACCGGACCTTTTGTGAAGATATGAGCGCGAAGAAAGCCACCATCCCGTGGATCGAAGCCAACCAGGCTTATCTGGTGGCGGAATTCGCTCGGCTCAAACACGTGCTGGCAGCGAAACCTGACGCGCCGGCCGCTGCTGCAGTTCGTATTGAGCGCGCCCTTGCGAAGGCGCGAAAAGCTCTGAAGCAAGCTCCGGCCATTGATCGCCTCTCTGAACTTTTTGGCTTGAGCGGGTTCGAGCGTCAAGTTTTGTTGCTATGCGCAGGCGTAGAAATGGATTCCAGGCTGGCAGCTCAGTGCGCCGAGGCCCAAGGTCATGCGCAGCGACCCTACGCGACGTTTGGCCTGGCCATGGCGACCTTCCCCGATCCGCATTGGAGCGCGTTAACACCAGCGCATCCCTTGCGGCGGTTCCGCCTGCTGGAAGTGGAAACCGGCCACGGCCTCACCTCCGCGCCCCTGCGTATCGATGAGCGGATTCTGCATTATCTGGCGGGCGTGAACATTTTGGATCCGCGACTTGAATCGCTGCTCCAATCCAGTTCGCTTCCCAGATGGATCGCCGCGGAACATAAGGCAACGTCCGATCATGCTGCCGCAGTTGTTCAGGCTTACGAACCTGATGCACCGGTCATTCATCTTTGCGGCGACGACCCCAACGGTCAGGAGGATGTTGCCACCCTGACGGCGCAAACGGCCGGACGGCAGTTGTTCGTGGCGCGCATCGAGGACTTTCCGGGAATCGGCCCCGACCTGGACCAATTCACTGTGCTGTGGCAACGAGAAGCGCTGCTGTTACCGGCCGCTCTGCTGATTCAGTGCGGCTCGCAAGGACTGAGCGCTTCCGCCCGCCGGCTGGCAGAGAGACTGCAAGGCATCGTCATCGTGGCCAGCCGCGAGCCGGTCCGATTCAATCGAGCCTTCCTCCGCTTCGAGGTCAACAAACCCCAGCCTCCGGAACAGAAGCGGCTTTGGCAGCAGGCTCTAGGTCCGGCGGCTGCCGGGTTCAACGGGATGCTGGATGATTTATCGGAGCAATTCCGTCTAAGCGCGCGAATGATTTTCTCAACTGGCGCTCTGATAGCTTCCGGCAAAGAGCCAATCCGTCCTGAGGATCTATGGAATGCCTGCCGCTCGCTGGCTCGCCCCAAGCTGGAAGACCTGGCGCAACGCATTGTTCCCTCCGCTGGCTGGGATGATCTGGTATTGCCGGAATTGCAGAAACAAACCTTGCGGCACCTGGCCGCACAAGTTCGGCAGCGGATGAAGGTTTACGAGACCTGGGGATTTTCCGCCAAAGGGCGCCGCGGTTTGGGAGTCAGCGCACTCTTCACCGGAGAAAGCGGCACCGGGAAGACGCTGGCCGCTGAAGTCGTGGCTCACGAGTTGGGATTGGATGTGTATCGCGTCGATCTTTCGGCGGTGGTCAGCAAGTACATCGGGGAGACCGAGAAAAATCTGAAGCAAGTCTTCGATGCCGCCGAGGAGGGCGGCGTCTTGCTGCTCTTCGACGAGGCGGATGCGCTGTTCGGCAAGCGAGGCGAGGTGAAGGACAGCCATGATCGCTACGCCAACATCGAGGTCGGCTACCTGCTGCAACGCATGGAGACCTATCAGGGTCTGGCAATTCTGACGACCAACCTGAAATCCGCGTTGGACAAGGCGTTTCAGCGCCGCTTGCGATTCACCGTGCATTTTCCATTTCCCGATGCCGCACAGCGCGAAGCCATCTGGAGCCGGATTTTCCCGGCTGCGACCCCGACGCAAGGCCTCGACCCGAAGAAGCTGGCCCAGCTCAATGTGCCGGGAGGCAACATTCGTAACATCGCTTTGAACGCAGCCTTCCTGGCGGCGCAGGCGGGCAAGCCCGTGGATATGGCGCACCTGGCTGAGGCCGCCGGCTTGGAGGCGCACAAGATCGAGCGCCCGCTCTCCGGGGCGGAAGTGCGAGGGTGGGTATGAGCCGGGTGCGAGTGACGATCGACCGACTGGTGTTCAAGGGGCTGGAACCAGCTCATCGAAAGGCGCTGGTCGAAGGGCTGCAGGCGGAATTGTCGCAAGTGCTGTCCGATCCGGCGGCCCGCGCCGAGTGGGCGCACTCGCATCGCACTCCGGTGTTGAAGCTGGGACGAATGCCGCTGGAGGCTGGTACCACCGGAGGCAGGAAGTTCGGTAAGCAAGTGGCCCGGGCAGTGGGCGAAGGTTTGAAGCCATGAGGTATCCGACGTTCGCGAAAAAACGCGAAGCCGCGGGCGACAACACGCGGTCGACTGCGAAGCCGGCGCGCGGTCGCTTGCGCATCGGAGAAGCTAACGATTCCTCGGAGCACGAAGCTGATCGGGTGGCTAACCAGGTCATGGCTGGCGGAACCGCCAATCGGGATTGGTCGTTTTCGCGAATCAGCGTTGGAACGCCGGCACCGTCAGCCAGTGGGAGCGTGGAAGGCAAAGCGGGCGACACATCGTCGCCGCGGCGCGGGGATGCAGTCGAAACTGCCTTGGCGCCTGCAGTCGTGCACGACGTTTTGCATTCGGAGGGCCAGCCTCTGGATAAAGCGACACGCGAGTTTTTCGAGCCGCGATTTGGGCGCGACCTCGGTGGGGTTCGCGTGCACAGCGGCAAGCAGGCAGCGGAGTCGGCCCGGGCAGTGCAAGCGGAAGCTTACACCGTCGGCCGCGACATGGTTTTGGGACAGGCGACTGACCGCCAGCTCATTGCTCATGAACTGGTCCATACGCTCCAGCCGGAGCGCGACAACGTTACAGCGCTCCGGCGCCAACCGGCCAAGCAGCCAGCGGCGCAGCCGGAGATGAAGCTGGTCGACGATTTTGCCGCCAAGTTTCCCGCCGCCGCCAGTCTCATCAAACCCAACCCGGCGGCAATGCGGCTGATTAAGGACGCGTTCGATGCCGGAGCTACCTTCGGGGGCTTCGCCGAGGACGGGCCATCCAAGACTCTTGGGAGAGCCTATACCAGTGGTCACTCGGTCTACGTGCCTAAGACCCGCATCGATCCCCCGGTGCTGGCGATGAGCGACTTCCTGTTTGAGCTGAACAATGCAATCCACCAGCCCAGGTTCGCGGCGCTCGACGCCGCCGCTGCGGCAGGTGCAAAAACCGATGCGGTCGCAGCCAAGAAGTATGCGTACGACAACGTCGAAGCAGAAGTGGAAGGCATGTTGCGGCTGGGCGAGGTCTGGTTCGAAACCAAGGCGAAGTATCTAGGGCATAAGGCGCACGACTTTGACCGGTATGACCAGGAGTTTTACTTGGCGGAGTACAAGTCATTCAAGGACAGGCGAAAAACGAAAGACGATATCGTCAAAGACGTTCTGGCGCGAACCTACGACAGTGGAACGATTAGAGGAAAAACAACTGAGCAGTACTACATCGAGGAGTACCAGAGCCTTGCGAAATAGGCGGGCATTTTGCCTGCTGTGTTCGCTGTGGATGTTGCTGGATGGCTGCGTAGCAAGTGGTAAGCAAAACCAATCCAGTCAGGTGAGGCAATTGCTGAGTGGAGTGAGCAACGCGAAGATCGAGTTTGTCACCACGGGCGAGGATCGCGCGCCACTGCCGACCGCGGGTCGGCGGGTGGTGGTTACTGGACCGCCAGAGGTGGTGAAGCTGATGTCGCTCGGCGATGTGGGCGTACTCGAACAACTGGTGAATCTGCTGCGCGATCCTAAACGAGCGTGGGCCGCCGAGGTCGTGTTGGCTTCGCTTACCGGTCACGAAGCGAGTGTGGTCAATGCCTTTGCGAACCAACCAGCAAAGTGGCAAGAGTCGGTGGGCCAGAACGCCTATGAACGCTGGAGCGAGTGGCTGAAGGCGCGTCGCGACCAGCTGCGCTGGGATGAAAAAGCGCGGGCCTTTGTGGAAAGCAGCGAACCATGAGCGAGGGGCGCCGTGCGGCTTTTGCGAGGAGAGGATTGACCCATGAGTAGCGGTTTCCCTAATTCGCCGCGGTTGGTGAAGGGTGGCATCGTGACCATGGATCCGGACACGTCCGTGGTGCAGAGCATCATTGCGCTGCAATACAACCCTGACTCGCTAAGCCGGACGCTGCAGATTCAGGCGTTGCCGGGCGGTCAGGACGGTGTGCGCGTGGACGCTCTGCGCTTGCGCGGGCCTGCGGTCGAGACCATCAAGATCGAAGCTGAGCTGGATGCCACCGACCAGCTGGAATTTCCCAAGAAGTTTCCCAGCGCGATTCAGTACGGCCTGCATCCCCAACTGGCGCAACTGGAGATGCTGATCAACCCCACAGTGGAGACGCTAATGGCCGACGACAACATGGCCAACAATGGCACCCTGGAAATCATTCCGCTGGAGCAGCCGCTCACGCTGTTCGTGTGGAGCAAGAGCCGGGTGGTGCCGGTGCGGCTCACCGAATTCTCCATCACCGAGGAGGCCTTCGACGCCAACCTGAACCCGATACGAGCCAAGGTCAGCCTGGGCTTGCGCGTTCTGAACGTCGATGACCTGGGCTTCGACAGCCCAGGTGGTCAGCTGTTTATGGCCTATCTTACGAATAAAGAGCAACTGGCCGCGAAGGTTACCAACGTCGCCAGTTCGGTGTTGGGCTTGGGAGGTTTGCCGTGAAGAGTCCTTTGCAGGCGCTGATCCAGATGGGGCTGGTACCACCGGTCACGTTTCCGACCGACAGCCGCTACTACGCCTCCAGCACGCTGACCTACACCGATCCCAGCGGCAACATGGTTTCCTATCTGGCGCGGCGCATCGTGCCGCAACCCGGCGCTCCGAATTACTCGACCGTGGCCACGCATACGGTCAAGCAAGGAGACCGCCTCGACATGATAGCGGCCAAGTATCTGGGGGACCCGCTGATGTTCTGGCTGATCTGCGATGCCAACGGCGCGATTCGGCCCAATGAGTTAGTGGAGACGCCGGGGAAGGTCTTGAACATCACCACGCCCCAGGGAGTGCCGGGAGCGCCGAATGCTTGACAGCGTTCAATTGCGGCTGATGATCGGCCCGGTCTTTCCCATCACTCCGCCCCGCGCCGTGATGGATGCCCTGGCCGAGGTCGAGGTGAAGGTTGAGGATGTGGGCCAAAGCGGCTTCAAACTCACCTTCAGCATCGACAAACAGTCGCCGCTGCAGATTCTGTTTCTGCTGACTGGAGGACTGCCGCTGCTGTTCATGCGAGTCGTCATTGTCGCCATCGTCAACGGCGTAAGCAACGTGCTGATCGACGGCGTGATCACCGAGAACCATATCGCGCCCGGGGACAAGGGATCGAACTCTACGCTAACGCTGATGGGAAAAGACCTCACCGTCTTGATGAATCAGGTGAAGTTCAGCGGGCTTCCCTTTCCGGCTATGCCAGCCGAAGCCCGGGTCGCGCTGATCTTGCTGAAGTACGCATTCTTGGGTGTCGCGCCCATTGTCATTCCCAGCGTCTTGCTTTTTGTACCCTTGCCCATCGATCAGATCCCTGGCCAGCAGGGCACAGACCTGCACTACATTCGCTATCTGGCCGAACAGGCGGGCTACGTTTTCTATATCGATCCCGGACCGGCCATCGGCATGAGCAAAGCCTACTGGGGACCGCAGGTAAAGGTGGGTCCGGTGCAACCGGCATTGAGCTCGGATATGGACGCCTATACCAACGTGGAGAGCTTGCAGTTTTCCTTCGATCAGGAGAAGAACAAGATTCCGCTGGTCTACGTCTACATCTCGGAAACCGGGGTAAGCGTTCCGATCCCGTTGCCGCCGATTACGCCGTTGAATCCTCCGTTGGGGTTGATTCCGCCGCTGCCCACCAATGTTCTGCCGCCGGACCTATCGCCGTTCCGCGACGACTTGGCCAAGAGGCCCATCCCGCAGGCCATCATGATGGGCTTGGCGAAGGCGGCGCAAAACGCGGAGGCGGTCTCGTGTGTGGGAAGCCTGAGCGTCACTCGCTACGGCGGAGTGTTGAAGGCGCGGCAACTGGTGGGCGTGCGCGGTTCGGGACCGGCCTTTGACGGCCTTTACTACGTGAAGAGCGTTACTCACAAAATTAAGCGGGGTGAGTACAAGCAGGATTTTACTTTGACCCGAAACGGTTTGGTTTCCACAGTGAATACGGTGAACCCATGAGCGACGACGATTCTTCGACAGGTGGCGCACAACATTTCTACGGCAAGTACCGCGGACTGGTGGTGGAGAACATCGATCCGGAACAGATTGGCCGGGTGCTGGTGCAAGTGCCGGACGTTCTGGGAGAGATTCCTTCCAGCTGGGCGATGCCTTGCGTGCCGGCCGCGGGGATTCAGTCAGGATGCTTTATCGTGCCGCCGATCGGCTCGCAAGTGTGGGTGGAGTTCGAGCAAGGCGATCCGGACTATCCCATCTGGACGGGAGGATTCTGGGGACTGGTAGCGGACGTGCCGATCTTCGCTACCGCTCCGCCCGCGATTCCGCCCGGGCAGAACATTGTGCTCCAGACCACGGGGCAGAACATGATCATGGTGAGCGACGCGCCGCCTACGCCGGTCACCGGCGGCATCGTGTTGAAGGGCGCCAGCGGGGCGATGATCGTGGTGAATGAGACCGGCATTTATATCAGCAACGGACAGGGGGCGACGATCACACTCATCGGCCCGGCCGTCGCAATCAACGTCAGCGCGTTAACCGTGTTAGGGCCGTGAGGAGGAATCGCGGCTAGGAGAGTGTTTCTGGGACAAGCAGAAATTCTTACGAGACGGAGACCATAGCACCATGCCCGGACCGATTTTACATGTGGGAGCAACTGTTCTTTGCGCGCACGGCGGACAGGCGATACCGACTGTGCCCAGCCCGGTGGTCTTAGTGTCGGGCATGCCGATCGCGACCATCGCCGCGCCCTATGCAGTCGCAGGTTGCGCCTTCGTGCCTCCCGCCGGCAACGGACCGTGCGTCACCGCGCAGTGGGTAGTCGGAGCGGTGCAAGTGATGTCGCAAGGGCAACCGGTGGCCATCCTGACGGGCGTGGCGACCTGCGTGCCGACGGGAACGCCGCTGGTGCCGGTGATGGCACAGACGCTGGTGCTGGCTACTTGAAGAGGAAATGTCGATGCGATCGAAGCGCGGTCAGTTCAGGCTCTGGGACGCCAACTGAGGAAACGAGGCAGCCATGAATCTTAATTTTCCCTATCAGTTCGATGGGCGCGGACGCACCCAGGAGGCGTCGCTGCAGGATTATCTGACTCAGTTGGTGGAGCAGGTGCTGTTCACCTCGCCGGGAGAACGCGTGAACATGCCTGACTTCGGCAGTGGACTTCTGCAACTTGCCTTCGCTCCCAACAGCGTGGAGATGGCCGCTGCCACCCAGTTCTCGGTGCAAGCTGCGCTGCAAAGATGGCTGGCCGGCTACGTGACCGTGCAGTCGGTAGTCGCCACTGCCGAGGAGGCTGTTCTGACCGTCACTGTAACCTACACTCCGCTCAACACGGACGTGACCCAGGTGCAGACCTTCACTTTCGGGACGACTTCATGATCTACGGTTGCTGCAACCTAAATCGGAAGAACGCGATTCTGGCCAACCCGGCGATCGGCCTTAACGGCATCGATTACCTGGAGGTGCTGGGACTGGAAGTGTCTTCCGCGCTGGGCAGTCCGCCGCAGCAGACTCTGCTGATCTATTGTTTGAATGCGCTGCCGACGACTTTCTCTTTGTCGCCCAGCAACCTGCTGATCGTGGGTGGGGAAAGCATCACCCAGGTTGCGGCGGTCTGGGTCGCGCCCGCCTCCGCGCCGCCTGCGGCTCCGAAAACCACCGCCCAGGAACAAAAATATTTCGCGACCCTGCCCGCAAATGTTCTGGTAGTCCGCACCAATAAAGCCGGCGATTTTTCTACGTATCAATTGCGCCTGGTTAACAACGCGGTGCAGGCGGCAGAAGATCCGTTCGCCGTGACCGAAGTGCTCGCCGGATTCGACCCGCAGCTGGCCGAAGTAAGTTTCTCTTTCAAGGTTGAGTGTGGACCGAATTTCGATTGCGGCCCGCAGTCTTCGACTTGCTCTCAGACTGCGCTCACGCCGCCGCCGATCAACTACCTGGCCAAGGACTACGGCAGTTTCCGCACGCTCATCCTGGACCGCCTGAACCAGCTGCTGCCGAACTGGGGAGCTGGCAGCGAAGCCGATCTGGGCATTGTTCTCGCCGAACTGATCGCTTATGCCGGCGACCATCTCAGCTATCAGCAGGACGCGGTGGCAACCGAAGCTTATCTGGAAACCGCGCGCAGCCGCGTCTCGCTCAGGCGTCATGCGCTTCTGGTCGACTATCACGTACACGACGGCTGCAACGCGCGGACCTGGATTCAATTACAGGTGGGAGGAACGGTGGGCCAGGGAGTTTTCCTGGATCGCACTCTAACTCGCTTTTATACCTATGCACCGGGCATGCCCGCGAGCCTGGCTGTGGGCGCCGGCAACGAGGAAGCTGCGCTGTCGAGCGGCGTGCAGGTTTTCGAGCCCATGCAAGATGCGCTGCTGTACCTGGAACACAATCAGATGTCGTTCTACACCTGGGGCAACGCTAGATTGCTGCCTGCCCGCCGGAGCCACCGAAGCCACGTTGAAAGGTTCGTACCCCACCCTGCAACCCGGCGATGTGCTGATTTTCCAGGAGGTGCTTGGCCCGCAAACCGGAAATGCCGCGGATGCGGACCTGCGGCACCGTTGCGCCGTCAGGCTGACCCAGGTTGCGATCCGAGGTGCGAATGGGCAGCCTCTGGTCGACCCCCTGTTCAGCAACGCTGCGGTGACCGAGATCCAGTGGTCGCAGGCTGACGCGCCTCTCTTCCCGGTTTGCATTTCGTCAACCTATACCGATGCTAACGGCAGCAAAACCACGGTAACCGATGTCAGCGTTGTCTATGGCAACGTGGTGTTAGCCGATCATGGCTTGTCGATCTCCGGGAAAACTCTGGGCACCGTTCCGCCGCCGCGGATCCTGTTGCCGCCGAGTCCGACCGCTGACCGCTGTCAGATGAACGCACCCACTCCTTTGCCAGTGCGTTTCCGGCCGCCGCTGCCCGACAGTCCCCTCACTCAGGCGGTTCCGGTGACCATGGCGGGAAGTCCGGTCACGCCGGGAGCGGTCCTTCTGGGAGGAGTGAATCCGGTCAGCTTGACTGACTCCGATGGTGTGGTCTGCCTGATGGTAGGCGCGGCCGACCCGCTCGACTGGCCGCAATTGTTCGGCGTACTGGTGACGAAAAATGCGACCACTCCTGCCAACTTCGATCTGTCGGTGGTTTATAACCCGCCGGGTGGGGCGGTCGGCATCGGGAAGCAAGTCACGGTGGAGAGCTTTCCCAACCTTTCGTTGACCACCACGGATCCCAACTACGTCGTCACCCAAATCAATACTCTGTCGAGATTGATTCAGGTTCCTTCCAGCTATGCCCCTCCCAAGACCGCTCCGGCGGGCTTTCCCACGGCGCCCACCATGCTCTCCAACACGGGAGCGATCAATCTGCAGGACACGAGCAGCCCGGCAGTGACCTACCTGACGGTGCAAGCCACCAGTCCGATTGGCTGGCTGCAGGATTTCGGAGTTTTGGTGAACGGCAGCGAAGAAGACGGAGCCGCTTTTGATCTAGCGGTGGTGTACAGCCCGCCCTCGAGCGGCGTAGGTGTGCCGCCGCAGGTTATCGTCGAGCAGTTCACCAATCTCTCTTTGGCCACGATGGGCGGACAATTTAACTCGTCCTCTCAACTGGTGACGATCAAGAACCTGGCGCAAGCTCCCGATCCCAGCCTTTCTGCCCATGACCTATTGAGCTTCGATCCCGCGGAGGCAGTGCCGGAAATTTCGCTGCAAGGAACTTTTGACGGAGCCACAAGTCTCTGGAATCCAGAGCAAGACCTGCTGGAGAACACTGAGTCGGACCAGGTCTTCGTAGTGGAAATCGAGTCCAACGGTAGCGCAACCCTGCGTTTTGCTACGCCTGCCGACCCCAACTCCACCTCGGAGCAGACCAACGGGATGGTGCCTGAGCCAAGCACAACGTTTGTTGCCAACTATCGGATCGGCAACGGAAGCGCGGGGAATGTGGGAGCCGGAAGTCTCTCTCATCTGGCAGCTGGTGACGCCAGGATCCTAACCTGCACAAACCCGCTCGCAGCCAGCGGAGGCACGGATCCGGAGACCAACGACCAGATTCGCCGCCGAGCGCCACAAGCCTTTCTGGCGCAGGAACGATCCGTGACCATGGCGGATTACGAGGACATTGCGGAAACCAATCCGCAGGTCGAACAAGCCGTAGCTTCGCTGCGCTGGACCGGGAGCTGGTATTCGATCTTCATCGCGGTGGAACCGCGGGGCGGCGGCAACTTAACTCCAGCTTTGCAGACCACGCTGAAGAACAATGTAGAACGCTACCGGCTGGCGGGCCGCGACCTAAAGCTGGAATCTCCGCAATATCTTTCGTTGCAGATCGCGTTGCAAGTTTGTGTGGACCCGAATTACTTCCAGGCCGACGTGCAGCGATCTCTGTTGCAGGTGCTGGGTAATCAGATTTTGCCCAACGGCCAAAAGGGATTTTTCTATCCCGACAATTTCACCTTTGGACAAACGGTTTACTTGAGTCCGGTGTACGCCGCGGCGCGATCGGTGGCGGGCGTCATTTCGGTGACCGCGACCCAGTTCCAGCCGCAGGGAGTGAACTCCAGCCAGTATCTAACTTCGGGACAGATTCCCCTTGGCACCTTGCAAGTGGCGCGCTTGGAAAACGACCCGAGTTTTCCCGATCACGGTCAGTTGACGCTGGTAATGCAGGGTGGAAAGTGAATGGGTGGTTGGTGACGATTCGTAATTGAGTGGCTTGCGAGTGAGCTTATGAGTTGCACTGGAACTTCCGATTGTGTCTGCGGCTGCTGCTCTGGAACTAGCGTTCAGACACCACAGCCTCGCAGCAATCTATCGGGGCTGACTTCGATAGCCTATCGAGCCGGCACTTGGGCCAGCTTCAAGGAATCGATGCTGGCCCGGCTCTCCAGCTCCGATTATCCGGTGCTGGCCGGACTGCAGACCCGCGACGACGACGATTTCACCATCGCATTCCTGGACGCCAGCGCCATCGTTCTCGATATCCTGACTTTTTATCAGGAGCGTCTGGCGAATGAAAGCTATCTGCGGACCGCCGGACGGCTGCAATCACTGATCGAACTTTCAAGGCTGATTGGGTATCGGCCGTCTCCCGGAGTGTCTGCGTCGGCGTATGTGGCTTTCACCTTGAAGGCCGCACCCGGTCAAGCTCCGGATCCTTCCGCCCCGGCCATCACCATTCCCAAGGGAACCCAGCTACAGAGCGTGCCGGCGCAGGGACAGACCGCGCAGACCTTCGAAACGTCCACCGACATCTCCGCCAAAGCGGATTGGAATGCATTGCCTTTGCAGACTGGACAGCCTTGGGTGCCGGCGGACGACTTGGCGCTTCCGGGCGTCGCAAATCGAGGCAGCAACACGAACGGCATCTATCTCAGCGGCGCCTCGACTCAGCTGCAACCCGGAGATGCTCTGCTGTTTCTGGGCGCAGAGCGCGAAGCCTGGGACCCCAGCCAGGTGGGACCGCCGGTCCCAATCTTCGAGGAGAGGTATCCCAGCCCAACTCAGGAGAAGTGGGCGGTGGTCGTCCTCAACCAGGTACGCGTGGACACGGTTCGCCAGCTTACCTACGTCTCGTGGGACAGCGCATTAACTCACGCCAGCAGCTTAACTCAAATGCCCGCGTTTTCTCGCTTCATCAGGAGAGAGCTTTTTGCTCCCTGGACTACGGTGAAGGTCTTCGCGTTTCGCCAAAAGGCATCGCTTTTCGGCCACAACGCGCCCAATCCAAATCTGTTTGTGAACTTGAACGCGAGCCCATTGGCTCCCATCAATCCCAACCTGATTGATACCACCGTAACTCCCTGGCAGTGGAAAAATTTCGCGATTTCCTCACCCACCTCGACATCGCCTTTGGTAATCGACTTGGACACGTCCTATCCCAAGATCGTCGCCGAAAGCTGGTTCGCGCTCACCGGTTTTCAGGTCAGCGGAGAAGAGGTCGATCGTTATGCCCAGCTCTATAAAGTTGAAAACGCACATGCCGTGTCCATCTCCAACTTCGGTTTGAGTGGGAAAGTCAGCGAACTCGCGCCGGATTACCAGGATCCTTACATCACTACTCCCTTGGCGGACACGCATGGCGGTTTCTCGCTGCAGGGAACCGAAGTTTGGGCACAAACCGACCTATTGCAGGTGGCGGAACAACCTTTGAATTATCCCCTCTATGGCAGCTTGCTGGACTTGCAAGATCTGCGTCCAGACTTGGCGAACCTGCAAGTGGTGGCGCTGTTTGGCAAACGCCAGAAGATAAGCGTGGCGGCCAGCGTCTTCAATCTTGTGTTCCTTCCAGACGATGGGACGAATTCGACGTCGCTGAAACCGGGAGACACGTTGACCCTGACCGGGCCGCCGCCGCTGAACAGCGATGGATCGTTCCCCGATTGGAGCCAGTCCGCGAACCAGGTCTCGCTTAGCGTGGAGGACGCCAACGGACGAACCGGAACGGTTTCAGCCGCGCTGAACCAGTTTGTCTTGACGCCATCGGGCGCATCCGACCCAAACGTCAGCGAATATGCGCTGGTCTCGCAAGCGCTTGGAGTTCTCAGTCCTTATCCTCACACGCAAATCCAGCTCGTGTCGCCGCTGAGCAATTGCTACGACCGTTATGCCACCACGGTGAATGCGAACGTGGCTCTGGCTACCAACGGCAGTTCGGTAAGCGAGATCATGGGTAATGGCAGCGCGGCCACACCTAATCAAAGTTTCACCTTGCGGCAGTCGCCGCTCACCTATGTGTCGGCGCCTACACCGACGGGCGGACAAAGCACCTTACAAGTCCAGGCCAACGGAGTGACCTGGAGCGAAGTGCCCAGCCTCTACGAGCAAGGTCCGTCGCAAGCCGTGTTCGCCACCCTGAATCAGCCCGGTGGCACCACCGAGGTTCTCTTCGGCGATGGAGTGGAAGGCTCTACGTTGCCCACCGGGCAAAACAATATTCAGGCCAACTATCGCATCGGGCTGGGATCGGCGGGCAATGTCGCGGCCAACAGCTTGACGACCTTGATCGATCGGCCGCTGGGTGTCAGCGGGGTAACGAATCCGGAGGCCGCCACCGGCGGGCAGGATCCCCAGGTCATCGGAGACGTGCGCTCCAACGCTCCCCTGACCGTGCTGACCTTGGGACGCGCTGTCTCGCTTGCCGACTACCAGAACTTTGCCGGCAACTTCGCCGGGATCGCCAAGGCCTACGCCCTGTGGATTGCCAGCGGGCCCGGCCGGGGAGTGTTTCTGACGGTCGCTGGAGTGAACGGAACCGCTTTGCCGGCAGGCAGTCCAACGCTGGTCAACCTGGTGGCAGCGCTGCAGAATTTCGGCGATGCTCTGATTCCGATCACCGCCGTATCGTTTGTGGAAACCCTCTTCGGACTTTCCGCCGACTTGAAGTATGACCCAAGTCATGACGCGGACACGGTGAAAGCGCAGGTGCTGCAAGCGCTCTACCGATCGTTTGGTTTCGCCGCCAGGAGCTTCGGCCAGGGAGTTTCGCAAGACCAGGTCGCTACCGTCATCCAGGCAGTGCCGGGAGTGGTGGCAGTAAACGTCAAGGGCCTGCTGGTGGGCGCCAGCAGCACCGGCGGCGACCTGGGCTTAGCCGGCGCGCTGTCAGCGGCCAGACTGAACGATTGGCGGCGCGGAATATTGGCGTTTTGGCTCAGGCGCCCGCAACCACCAGCCTCAGTTGCCCAGATCTATCCCTACGTTCCGATGGCTGATCCCACGAAGAAACCGACGCCAGCGGAGATTCTGGTGCTGAATCCAGATTCCAGCGCCGTGACCTTGGGGGTGATGTCATGAGTACCCCGGGACAGAGACTCTTCGATCTGCTGCCGTCGGTCTATCGCGTGAAGGATGCGCAACTGAGTTTGCTGAGTCCTTCGGATGCGGCCCAATTGCAGCAGTTGCAGAGCGTAGACGCTTCCACCCTGACGCCCAGCCAACTGCAGCAATTGAGCGCGCTGCAGGCCAAGTCGCGCGGGCCTCTGCAGGCCCTGCTGATGCTGGTCGAGGAGCAATTAGCGATCCTGGCCGAAGATCTGGATCAGCTATACGACGACCAGTTCATCGAAACCTGCGCTCCATGGGTGATTCCCTATATCGGAGACCTGATTGGCTACCAACCGGTGCACGGAGTGGCAGCTGCAGTCGCCAGTCCACGGGCCGAGGTAGCGCATACGATTTCGTTCCGGCGCCGCAAGGGCACCATCCTGGTGCTGGAGCAACTGGCTCGCGACGTGACTGGCTGGGGCGCGCACGCGATCGAGTTTTTCAAAGTATTGGCCGTTGCCCAATCGATGAAGAACATTCGTCTGGACAATCACTACTCGCCCGATTTGCGGAACTGGAAGGCGGGCGCTTATCAGGACACGGGCTTCGATGCCACCGCTCACAAGATTGACGTGCGCAACATCGCCTTGCAGCGAGGCCGCTACAACATCCAGAACATTGGAATTTTCCTGTGGTCGCTGAATGCCTACCGCCTGACCAAGGCATCGGCCACCGCAGTCGACGGCAGCGGCAAGTTCTTCCGGATCAGCCCACTGGGCGCGGACATGCCCCTGTTCAATAATCCGGTTCCCCAAGGTTCCGATATTACCCAAGCTGCGCAGCCGGCGAACGTGCCGGCCCGTTTGCGTCGCCGCGTGTTGTGCCAGGACATCCAGAGCGGAGCCGGCACAGTCTATTACGGCGATGGTGAGAACCAGAGCCTGGCTTTGTATCTGAATGGAACGCTGCTAAGCCCGTACCAGATTCGGATTTGCGACCTTTCCGGCAAGGACGGCGCTTGGGGCAACCTGCCGGCTGCGGGAGGTCTTACGGTCGCTGCCATCGATCCGCAGCTAGGCCGCATCGCTCTGGCGAGCCCCATCTCGCCGCTTCCAACCGCTGGAGCCCCGGCGCCGCAACTGCAATCGTCCTTTTACTACGGCTTCAACGGCGACATGGGAGGAGGCGAGTATCCGCGGCAGGATAGTTTTGCGGTGCAGACGGAAACCTTGGTCCTTCCGTTTCCCGATAAGCCGGTCGCTCCCAATCCTCCCCGCTATTCGACGCTTCAGGACGCCTTAAATTTCGCCGGCACGGTAAGCGGAGTCGGACAGGTCGCAGTCGAAATCGGCGACAGCGGAACTTACCCGCTCAACTCGGCGACTTCTCCCGGTTTGCAAATCACGGTTCCGGCTGGTGTAACCCTGGAGCTGCGAGCGGCCGACGGTTGCCGGCCAACCTTGGCTTTGGCCGGGGAAATTACGATATCAGGTGGCGCAGGCAGCGCGCTCAACCTGAACGGCCTTTTGATCGCCTATGCGCCGCCTTCCGCCGGCGCACCCATTCCCGCCGCATTGGTTCATGCGCCCAATGCAAACGCGAACCAACTGGCTCAACTGGTAGTGAAACACTGCACCCTGGTCCCCGGCTTGACCCTAACTCCGCAAGGCAGTGCGCTGTTCAGCGGCCAGCCCGCCGTGGTGGCTGAGCTGCCAGGTTTGCAGGTGATCGTTCAGAGTTCCGTCGTGGGCACCGTGCAGGTACACCCGCTGGCTACGGCAAATTTTTCTCGACAGTATTCTGGACGCCTGCGCGCCCACCGCAGTCGCCTACGCCGCACTTGACGGCAGCAGCGGAGGTGGAAGCCTGACGATCGAGCGCTGCACCGTGGTAGGAAAGGTCCACACAACCCTGCTCCAGCTGCTGTCGGACAGTATCGTCTGGAGCTGGCTGGCGCAGAACGATACCTGGTCCGCGGCGCTGTGGGCCGATCGCAAACAGCAAGGCTGCGTGCGCTTCAGCTACTTACCGGCCAGTGCTGCCGTGCCCCGGCAGTTCGAATGCGTAACACAAGCGCAAGGCGCGCCGCAGCCGTTGTTCTATTCGTTGCGCTACGGCGATCCCGGATACGGAAAGCTGTGGCCGTCGACCGACGACTCCATACGCCGCGGGGCCGAAGACGGTGGCGAGCTGGGAGCTTTTCACTTCGTGCTCGCCCCCCTGCGCGAGACCGATCTGCTGACTCGTCTGCGCGAGTATCTTCCAGTCGGCTTGGAATTCGGCATCTCTTATCAAACTTGAAGGAAGCCCATTATGAGTTTCGACAAAAGCCGTTCGACGTTTCGTCCTTGGCGTGATTATTTCGGTGTGGTGATGCAGCAGGGCCGCGTCCAGCTGGACTCGGACTGGAACGAATGGCTGGCCGAATTCGCTCGCCGCATTCAAGCCGGAACTCTGGACATCCTCGGAGTCTCGGGGGTGCCGTCCACGACGCCCTCCGGGTTCAAGATCACGGCCTCGGGCTCGTCCAGCATTTCCATTGGTCCGGGACGAATCTATGTGGATGGCTTGCTGGCCGAAAATCATGGAGTTCTGAAAACCGCCCAGTGGGATCCCGCGCTGGCCGAGTGGTCGGGAGTATCGCAGACGCCGGGCTTGGCCGAAGTGGGCCTCGACTATGCCACCCAACAGCCGTACTACCCTGCGGCTCCGCCCATACCGGCCTCCGGCGGACCGTTTCTGGTGTATCTGGACGTGTGGCAGCGCGACATCACTTACCTGCAAGACCCGGACTTGGTGGAGAGGGCGGTGGGTGTCGATACCACCGGCCGTGTGCAAATCGTATGGCAGGTCAAGCTGTTGAGTGTGGACCAGACTGTGACCTGCGCCACCCCGGGGTCGAGTTGGGGAAACGTGATCCAACCTTCACCCAGCCAGATCACCACCGGGGTCGTGCAGTTGGCCGCTTCGGGGCCGTGCGCGGTTAATCCCGCCGCCGGTTATACCGGCTTGGAAAACCAGTTTTATCGCGTCGAAATCCATCAGGGTGGAGGGTTCGCGGGCGCCACACCGCCAGCGCCAGTAGCGACGTTCAAGTGGTCGCGCGACAATGCCTCGGTAGCCACGGTGGTCACCGCCGTCACCACAGTTACCAACTCTGCCGGCAACAGCGCCAGCCAACTCGCCCTCCAAAGCATGGGGCGGGACCAAGTGCTCGGTTTCAATATCGGTGATTGGATTGAGATTGTCGACGACTACCTGGAGTTAAGCGGCCAGGGTGGGGAGTTGCACAACATCGTCGACTTAGACTCGACCGCGAAAACCGTCACCTTGGACTCGCCCGTCGCCGCCTCCAGTTTGACGGACGGGAGCGGTACCAACCTCCGCATTCAGCGGTGGGACCAGGCCGGCAAAGTCTACCAAAGCGACGGTGCGACTCTCTGGGTGGATTTAGATGCCATCAATGCAGGCGCGGCTAACGGCCGCCAAGGCATTCCGATTCCGCCACCGGGAACGGTTCTCATCCTGGAAAACGGGGTTACGGTGACGTTCAACCTGGGGCCAGACCTTTCAGGAAACGGCTTTCGCGCCGGAGATTTCTGGACCTTTGCCGCCCGCACCGCCGACGGATGGGTGGAGCCCTTAACCGCTGCTCCACCGCTCGGCATCTATCACCACTATTGCCGTCTGAGCGTGGTGAACTTCTCCGGCGGAGCCACGGCTTCCGATTGCCGTCTGCTGTTTCCGTCACTGGCAAATCCCGCGATTCATGTCGCCGGCGTTTACTTCCAGGATGTCCAGATCCAGAACGGAGGCACAGGCACGATTCAAGACCTGGTCAGCGGTATCACCGTGGCCTGCGATGCTCCGGTCGATCCCGCAATCGTTCCCCAACCTGCTACCCAGATGAATAGTCCCATTTGTTCGGTGACCGTCGACCTTCCCGCCCCGGTCGCAAATGGTGGAGGCTTCAGTCCGCTCATCCTGCCGGCGACGGTCAGCGTGGGTTCGACCAGCCGGGGATCTTCCACCATCAAGTGGACGCCGGCTTTTCCGAGCCCTGCGGCCCTAACCAACCTGGAGGCTCAATTCCCTATCGGCGGTCCGCCGGTGTTAGCGCACCTGAATCTGAAAGGCAGCTCGATTTGGGCGCTGGGCAACCCCAACATGTTTCTGAATGGAGCGGTGCCGGAAGGAAGCAGTGGCGACGGCCGTGCTTCGGCTGACTTCAACATGTGGTTCTGGCTGACCTCCCAGCCAGCCGTGACCTTGTCGGCCAATAGTCTGGCTTTCACCACGCCACAAAACGTCGGCACAACCAGCCTGGCGCAGACCATCACCCTGACCTTCAACGGCACCCCTGCACTTGCTACGCTTACCATCAACAGCATCGCCGCGACCGGCGACTTTGCTGTCACCAATACCTGCGGCGGCTCGGTAGCCGCGGGCAAGAGTTGCACTATCAGCGTGACCTTTACTCCGACCGGCACAGGCACGCGGACCGGCCAAATCAGCATCACCGAAAACGCCGACAGTACTCCCCTGGTGATCGCGTTGACCGGCACCGGCATCGCGCCCGTGTTGACGCTTTCGCCCCCCAGCTTGAATTTCGGCGTGCAAGCCGTCGGCACCCTCAGTGCGCAGCAGACCTTGACGCTCAACAGTGGCGGCACGTCGCAAGTGTCCATCTCCTCCATCACCATAACGAGCGCCAGCGGTGCGCAAGGTGATTATCTGCAAACCGGCAACTGCGTCGCAGCGGGCGGCAGCGGAACCCTGCAACCCAACCAGCAATGCACCATCGAGGTGCAATTCAAACCCACCGTGGTAGGAGCTCGGACCGCTCAACTGGTGATCGCACACGATGCTGCCCCCACTCCCTTGACCGTCCCCTTGACCGGTTCCGGAATTCCCGGCGTGCCCGCAGTCAATGCTTCGGCCACTAGCCTGGCCTTTGGAACCGTAGTGATCGGAGGAAGCGGTCTGCTGGTTCTAACCCTGAGCAACAGCGGCAATGCACAGCTGACCGTCACCGGTATTGCGATCACCGGCGCCAACGCTGCCAGCTTCTCGCAAACCAGTACCTGTGGCAGCTTACAACCCAACCAATCCTGCAGTGTCAGTGTTACCTTCAGGCCTGCCGCTGCGGGAGCGCAAGCTGCCCAACTGGTGATCAGCCACAACGCCGCGGGAAGCCCGCTCAATGTGCCGCTCAGCGGCAGCGGCCTGGCCAAGAAGATCCTGGTTAAGGACAAGATAGCCGACAAAATAGCCGAGAAAATAACCGAGATTAACAAGGGGGCGGAGCTTGCTAAGGTCACCATGCAGACTCCGGGCAAGGTTATGCCCGAGGAGGAACCCGAAGCCGGAACTCAGAAGTCGTTCATCAGTCCGGAAGAACGTCCGGCAGTAGGTCCATCGCCACCAACGGAAGAACCTACCAAGGAGTGAGATCGATTGTCATGATTGTCATTGTCGCCCATCGTTGGGATCCAATCCCCAACGCCCTGGTTGCGCACTGGGGAGCTGAGGAGGTTGGGATATTGACCGCTCCGGATCTGTCGACACGAGGATGGCGCCAATCTCTGAGCGGCGGCGACGGTGGCACCGCAGTCGTGGGGGGCCGACGGGTGACGCAGAATGAAATCTCCGGTGTCCTGACCCTCTTACCTTGCGTCATGGAACAAGAACTGGTCGACATTCGGCCCCAGGACCGCCCCTATGTCGCCGCTGAGATGACCGCCTTCTTGCTGTACTGGCTGTCGCGTCTTAGCCTGCAATGTCCAGTGCTCAATCGGCCGACGCCGGCCTGCCTTTCCGGACCCTACTGGCGACGGGAAAAATGGGCTCAGGTCGCCGCGAAAGCTGGAATTCCAGTGCTGCCCGCGCGCCTGCGAGTGGCACGCGATTCCCAAGCTGAAGCGGAGCCGAATGCAGATTCCGCTGTGGTAACTGTGATTGGCAAGGATGTGTTCGGCGAGACCGACCCTGCTTTGCATCGACACGCCCGACGCCTGGCTGACTTGGCCGGAGTCGAGCTGCTGGCGGCGCGATTTTCCGGCCCCGAGGGCGACGCCCGTTTCGTCGGCGCCGATATTTCTCCCGACCTATCAGACTTCCGATTTGCGGACGCCGCCCTGGAGCATCTGCACAGCAGACTGGCGCAGTGCGTGTGACCGAGACCAACCCAATTCTGTTGTGGGGCCTCCCGGCGGACTCGCCGATTGCCGTAGTGCGGGATGCGCTCCAGAGAAACGGTTGTCCGGTAACGCTGCTCGATCAGCGCGCCATCATGTCCACGGAAGTCGAGTTGGTGGCCGGTACCGGCGGGGAGGGCTGGCTGCGGTTCGATGACCGGACCATCGATCTGGGCACGGTGAAAGCGATCTATGTGCGCCCCCAGGATTGGCGCGAGTTGCCTGGCGTTGTCCGGGCTGGTCCGCAGAGCGAGTTGTGGCGTCATGCTTCTGCGGTCCACGACATTTTGCTTTCGTTCGCCGAAATGACATCGGCGCTGGTGCTGAATCGGCCGAGCGCGATGGCGGCGAATGGCTCCAAACCTTTTCAGGCGGCGTGGATCGAGTCGCTCGGCTTCCGCATTCCCGACACATTGCTCACCACCGATCCCGACGCTGCGCTGGAATTCTGGAAGCAACATGGCCGGGTCATTTACAAGTCGATGAGTGGGATTCGCAGTATCGTGTCGCGGCTGACGCCGGCGCATCGCCAGAGGTTCGACGACATCGCTTCGTGTCCAACCCAGTTTCAGGAATATATCCCCGGCACGGAGTACCGGGCGCATGTGGTTGGGGATGAAGTTTTCGCCTGCAGGATCACATCGGACGCAGATGATTACCGGTACGCAAACGAGGCGGTCGACATGCAAGCTTGCGAACTGCCGGATGAGGTCGCGGCTTTGTGCAGGAGATTGACCCGATCGATGAATCTGTTGCTGGCAGGCCTCGATCTGCGCTGCACACCGGGGGGCAGTTGGTATTGTTTCGAGGTTAACTCCTCTCCGGCATTTACCTGTTTCGACGCCGCTAGCGGACAGCGCGTTACCGAAGCGGTAGCTCGCCTGCTGGCTTCGGGCGCAGAGCAAGTCGATTTGCCATTCGTTGAAGACTACCCTCCCAGGCTGGAGTCGCCTTCTGCGGTCCGGCCATTGTCCTGAGGAGTGCAGGCCGAAATAAGTTAGAAAGGTCAGCCAACTCAACCGACAATGGCAGCATCAGCAGTAAGTGAATCTTTCTCTCAAATGGTGTAGAAAGTAGACGCATGGACAGCCTGGCGCCGGTTCATTCCGTACAGTTTTATGACGGCCACGAAGCCTTGATCGATAGGCTTTGCGGAGTGGTGTGCTCCGGCCTCCTGGTCGGCAATTCTGTGTTGATCATCTCCACCTCGGCCCATCGCTTGCAATTGATGAAGGCGCTGGAAAGGCTGGAGGTCGATGTTCGGAATTACGCCCGGGCAGGCCGCTTCGCGATGTGCGACGCGGAAGAGATGTTGGCGATGTTCATGGTCGACGGATTTCCCGATACGCCAACTGTTCATGGCTTCCCTGGGCAAACTGCTGGTTGCGTCTAAGAAAGCCGCCAGCAGCAAAGAACAAGGCCTTACCGTGTTCGGAGAGATGGTTGCGATCCTTTGGGAGGATGGCAACAAGTCGGGAGCGCTAGCCTTGGAGGCGCTTTGGAATAATGTGATGAGCGAACGAGCGTTTCACCTGCACTGCGCCTACCCGCGCTGGCTTTTCGGCAACGAATCCGAATTCGCTGATATTTGTGGAGCGCATTCCCACATCCTGGGATTAGCTCCCGCAATGTAGTTTGCCGACTCGTTTATGGGCCGCTCAGTTCCTGCGCCTGCTCCAGGCACTCCTCGCCGCGCGCGTATTCTCCGATTGCACGATACGCATAGCCCATATTCTGTAGCGCTGGCACTCGCACCCGGGCCGCCGCTCGACCGTAGCTTTGGGTGACGTCGAGCACTTTCTGGTATTGCGCAATCGCCCCCCGTAAATTGCCCTGCTGTTGCTCGGCGTAGCCCAGGAACAAATAGGCTGTGGCGCCGGCGGGATACATGGCAATTGCGGTTTGAAAGTGCGGGATCGCAGCGTCCGGATTTTCCCGCCGCAACCAGGCTTGCCCCAGATAGGTTTCGGCCTGGTGGTTGCCGGTCGTCACCTGCACGGCGTGCGACCACAGGGTTACGTCGTCTTTCCAATAACCAATCTGGCGATGCGTCAACAGAGCCAGCGTTGCCAGAACGGCGATGCTTACGGCGATCAGAACAATGCTGGACGGGCCTTTTCCGGTGCCAGCCTCGCGCACCTGCACGTCGTCTTTACTGGCGGTCCGCTTGGAGAACAAGTCCGCGACGCCCCAGCAGATCATGATGAACAATCCAAGAAAGGGTAGATAAGCATAACGATCGGCCATCGCCTGGTCGCCCACCTGCACCACGCCGATCATCGGCACTAATGTCCCCAGGAACCACAACCAACCGACCAACAGGTAGCGGCGTCGGCGCATTACGATGACCAGCGCAGTCACTGCCAGCAGGAAAAGAGCGCTCGCTACAACTTGCCCCGTGCGCAACGATCCAGCGGTATAGGGATAAAAAGCCGCCAGATGCGTCGGCCAGATTGCCTTAGCGATATATGTGACGTAAGCGACGAGCGCGTTCTCGAGGCGAACCGCCAGCCCGTAAGAGTTCAGAGGATTGATCGCGCCACCGGCCTGCTGCGCTTTGATGGTGATGATCGCGCTGGCGGCCGAAAGCGCGAGCAGCGGGAGTTTCTCCAAGATCAGCCAGGAAAGCTTCCTTGGCGGAATCTCCGCAGCCGCGGCGGCTGACCCCGCAGAATCCGCAGGAGTTCCAGCGAACATCCTCCGGAGCGGCCAGTAATCCCACAACAGCAGAACGAACGGCAGGGTAATCACCTGCGGCTTCGACATCAAGCCGAGGGCAAACAAAACAGCGACCAGCAGGTATCGGTCGATGCGAGGCCGAACCGCGTACCAGCGATAGGCCGCCAGCGTCAGCAGGAGGAACAACATGCTGAGGAGGTTCTTACGCTCGGCAATCCAGACCACCGATTCGACATTGATGGGATGGAGAGCGAACAGACCTGCCACCATGGCACTGCGGCCCATGTATCCCGTGGCCCGCAGCAGGACCCAGAACAAAAGTACGCAGTCCAGAGCGTGCAGCAGCACATTCATGTTGTGATGACGGCCGGGATTCAGGCGAAACAGTTCGCAATCCACCGCATGAGAGAGCCAGGTCACAGGATGCCAGTTCGCGACATAGAACGTGGTAAACGCCCACTTCACCCCATCCCAGTCGAGGCCATACTTGATGTGCAGGTTGTCGGTCAGGTAGGCCGCGTCGTCAACGTCGGCGAAATCGTAATGGTTCACAGGCGAGTAAATCGCAATAACAGCAATTACCAGAACGAGCACGATCAGGTAGGCGCGAATCGGTTGCGAATGGGGCTGGGCAGTGTGCGGTGATTGGGATTCGGTTTCAGGATTCCGCATGTTGATGTTCTGCCGGGCGCCGTCACAACTTGACTTCCGCACCAGCCGAGAAGCTGTTCAAATCTCAATAAGCTCTTTTGAAATCGGCGTCAGCACCTGACAACCGTTAGTCGTGACCACCACCATATCCTCAATGCGAATGCCACCTTTGCCGCGCACGTAGATTCCGGGCTCGATAGTGATGACCATGCCTGCTTCCAGCAGGTCCTCCTGCTGCTTTCCCAGGCGCGGCGGTTCATGAATCTCCAGCCCCACGCCGTGACCGGTAGAGTGCGTGAAAAACTTGTCCAGCTTGGCCTTACGGAGTACATCGCGCGCCGCGTGGTCGACCTCGCCGGCAGTCGCGCCGGACCTTACGGCGGCGATACCCGCCAACTGCGCCGCCAAGACTGCCTCATACCAGCCACGTTCTTCCCGGCTCACTGCTCCCACATGGACCGTGCGAGTCATGTCCGAGCAATAACCGCGCAACACGACCCCCGAATCTACCACCACGAATCCGCGCTTGGGGATGGCCTGGCTGGAGGCGCGGCCGTGGGGCAAGGCCGAGCGCTTACCCGCAGCTACGATGGTGTCGAACGACATGCCCTCAGCGCCGGCTTCGCGGGCGGCAAACTCCAACCTGCTGGCGACCTCGGACTCCTTCACGCCCGGGTGAATCGACGGCAGGGTCGTCTCATACACCGAGGCTCCCAGTTGCACCGCCTCACGAATGACCCGCAGCTCGTCGGCATCCTTCCGCATGCGCTGACGCATGATGAGGCCCGAGGTCGGCTTCCAACTGGTTTTCTTGTGGACCAGCTTGCGCATCTCGGCGGCAGCCACAACCATAGTGTGATCAGCCTCGAAACCGAGCGCGGCGGACCTTGGATTGCCGAAAAGCTTGGCAGCTTCATTCAGCAGCGGCCCCTTGGCGATAACGATTCGTACACCCTTTACTTCCTCACGCGCCTGCTCGGTATAACGGCCGTCGGTAAAGAAAGTTCGTCGCCCATCGAGAAAAAGCAGTAAGCCGTTGCTGCCGGTGTAGCCGCACAGATAACGAAGGTTCGCCGGATGCGTAACCACAAACCCGTCCAGCTTGTTGCCGGCCAGGGATTGCTGAAATTCCTTCTGCCGGGATCGATGGTCCATGATTATCTCCGGTCCCGGTCGGGCTGCAAACCGCGAACCGGATTACCTAGAATTGGGTCACCTTTAGCGGATCCGAGGTTTGCTTATCGGCGCGGTAGATATGTTGATGGCCGGGACGATGCGCTACCGCGTCCGCACGAACGTAATACGTTCCCGGCCCCGGACTGGATCCAAAAAGAATGACCGGGCTGGTCGTATGGGAGGCCAGGGTGAAGTGCTGATAACCCAAAGTCGTCGCCCGACCAATTTTATTTACGGCAACGATAACCACGGTGAGATCAAAATCGTGTGCCGTCTGATTGGTCACCAAGGCCGACCCGGAAACCGCCGTGCCGTGAACTTCGGGAGGCTCCTTCCAGTCGATGGCGAGCCCGGCGATCACCCGAATGATGATGTCGCGCTGCACTTGCATCTTCGGTACATCCGAGTCCACGAGCACAACGGTAATGTGATAGTCACCCGGGGTTGTGGGCACTCCCGAAATCTTGCCCGAATGAGAATGCAGTTTGAGCCCCGGAGGAAGTTCGCCCCCCTCCAGGTGCCAAGTGTAGGGCAACGCTCCGCCGGTGGCCTCCAGAGGCAAGGTATAGCTCTGGCCCAAGATGGCAGTCTGCGGAGGCACCGTAGCAATCTGCAGCGATTGGCCAAAGGCCACCGCGCTCGTCAGCCACAGAAAAACCACTGAAGCCGCCACCGGAATCCGCATGGTGGAACATTATAGAGTGCTCGGCAGAGACAGTCGTTGCGCAAACCGCGTTCAGAATTCATGCATGGCCGCGGCAATGCACTTTGGGATTAGGTGGCGGAGGTGCAGCACGCTCAAGCACAAGCTCTTGGGCGCTGAAATCACCCTACTGAATTCTGTCGCTCAGCGGCTCGCCCCAGGACTCGCTCCAGGTTCCGAAGGTTTCTTCGCAGGAATCGCAGTACCACTCCGGGCTGTCTGGCCGGATACAACATCCTCCTAAGACGTAACCCTCGGGACCGACGTCCCGGGGTGCCTCTGAGGGCAGACGTCCGTAGGCGATCTGCTTTACGTCTTCGTTACTGTTGCACCTGGGACAGGTGGGAGGACGGTGGTGCTTCATTTTCGTATTCCCTAATAATTCTATTGTGGAGCCGCAGCCGTCAAGCTTCGTTTGTCCGTCTTGCCTGTGATAGTGCGCGGCAGGCTGTCGACAAACGTAAAGCTCCGCGGAATCTTATGCGGTTCCAACAACTGGCGGCACGCAGCGCGTAGCCTGCCCTCATCGACCGCGGCGCCAGATTTGCGCTGCAAGAACGCATGCAGCCGAAGCCCATGCTTGGGATCGGGCAATGCGATGACTGCAGCTTCCTCCACTCCGTCGATCCGCTCCAACGCGTTCTCGACCTCGGACGGATATACCTTTTCGCCACCAATCTTTACCATTTCGTCCGCCCGCCCGGCAAGATAAAGATATCCTTCCGAATCGAAGAATCCTTTATCCCCGGTATGGTAAACACCCTTGCGCAGTTTGCGTGCAGTTCCCTCCGGGTCGTTCCGGTAGCCGAGCATTACACTGGGCCCCTCGATGCAGACTTCGCCAATCTCGCCGATGGGACAAATGCCATCGTCTTCGCCACGGATGGTGACTTTCAGGTTCGGCAGCGGACGGCCCACACTGGCAGGATGGTTCGTTTCCGGGATGTTCAAGGAGATGACGGGAGCAACCTCGGTAACCCCATAACCGGGCAAGATGGCATGCCCAAAGCGGTCGGTAAACTCGCGCTCCGTGGTTTCGGGAAGGCGCTCGGCTCCCGCTATGCAGAGCCATAGCGAACTGGCGTCACACGGAGTGGGATCCAAAGCCAGCAAACGATATTGGCTGGGCACGGCAACCAGGCACGTCACTCGATGCCGTTCGATGGCATCCAACACCGCTCGGGGAGTAAAGCGCTCCAGCACGACCACGGTCGATCCTGCCATCAGCGGCAGCAGGATAGTTACATTCAGACCATAGGCGTGAAAGAGCGGCAGAATCGCCAGCATTACCTGGCGATCGTCGAAACCCGTGGCCGCGATGCAGCCTTCCGCGTTTGAAATAACATTTTGCTCGCTCAGAGCTACCGCCTTTGGCCGTCCGGTGGTTCCCGAGGTATAGAGCAGAAGCGCCGCTTCGTCCTCTCGCGACTGCGGGCCAAACTCGGGGGCGGACGGGTAAGCGGTGTCAATCAGGATGTACGGCACGCCCGCCTCGGCCAGACGCGGAGCCAAGTCTTCCGAGGTAAATACGGTCGACAATTTGGCCTCGGCGAACATCAGCTTCAATAAGGGTATCGGAGCCAGGGTGGGCAAAACCGCAACTGTTTTCCCCGCCCACAATGCGCCCAAAACTTGCGGCGGAAAATCCAGCGAGTTGGGCAGAAAGATTCCAACATTGCCCTCGGGAGCCTGGCTTGCGATAGAGGCGGCAGCCGATTGTGTGCGCCTTACCAACTCTGCGAAGCGGACTTGCTCTGCACCAGCAATCAAAGCGACCCGACGGGGATCACGCTCCGAGGCTTTCCGAATTGCCTCAACTATCGCACTGGTGCTCATGCTTCACCTGACCGGGTTCAAGACACTGCCGCCCGCGAGTGTAGCACTTCGGCGAATCGGAAGTTTGTGAGATGGCAAATGGGTTCTGGAGGAACTCTGCGGGGGCAGCCCGGTTGGGCAAAGGGCAGCAACCGCTGTCCTGTTCTGCCTGTCTGGTTCTTGGGTGACGGAAGCTGCTATTTGGAGTTGAAGGAATACTCAATCTGCCGCATGGCGTCGCGTACGGCTTCGCGAGCGATACGTTCTGTCTCCGAAGTCCGGTGATTACAACCCGCGCGAGCGGCGTCACTGGTTGAGTCTTGATCGTCGTAGTCGGTGTCGACAACCGAGATGTTCGGCTGGGCAATTCGCAGCGAAGCAGCTTGCAACTTGTTCGCCGCAATCTGCAACTTCACCTGCTGGGCTGCCAGGCGCGAGGCCAGCGCCGCCATATTGGCGGCAATCCGCGGATTCACCTGGTCAGATAGATCCACCTGGATCGAGATTGGAGCCGGAGCCGGCTCAGGGTTGGAGCGCACCATCTGGTCGCGCATCCGCATGGCGTTCCGGCGAGCGCGGGCCGCTTCCCGCATGGCCGTAGCGCGAGCACATTGGGCGGCGGCAACGTTTTGCTTGGCCATCTGCTGGGCCGCTCGCACTTCCATGGTCGCGATCGGTTCATTCATCTCTGCCAGTAATTGTGCCTCCTCGGGATATCCGGGCCGCAGCCGGGTATGAAGCGTCGCCATCGCAGCCGCGGCCGTCCCAGCGTCGGTTTGCACCTTGGCGATCGCGTCCAGATGTCCTGCGTGCAGCATCGAAAGGTGCTGCAGACATCGAAAGCCATGGGAGAAGCCCGCGAAGGTCGCTACCATAGCCAAGGCCGCAACCAGGTATCTGCGCTCCATACTGCCTCCTCATACCCATTGAGACGTAGGAGCAACGGATCGGGTAGAGCTTTTGGGATTAACTGCAGGTATTCCTACGTCGTACTCACAAAGTACACGTTGAAGGCCATCTCCTATTATCCTCAAGATGTTGTAGAGGCAGGAGTTATGGAGTCTAGAAGATTTCCGGTGGCAGCTCTACGTCCAGTTTCAGAACCCGTTGTCCACTGGCGGACAAGTAGCCGCTCTTCACTTTCACTTTTCACTTTTCGCCTTTCCCCTTTTTGCTAACCAGAACTCTCCAGAGGTTAGCTAGTCCGGGGTCGCGTACAAATCCCGAGCAGCAATCCATGTTGAACTACGAAAAGCGAAAGGCGGACAGCGATCCCGCGGCTTTGCTCAGCCGGCAGCTCGCGAAGCGGCACACCAGGCTTGGGCCGCGTGCAGATGCTTTTGCCGGGAGTCGAGGCGGGCCCGGCAGCCTGCCGCCGACTGCTGCATCGTGGCTAATTCGTCGCGCAGGCGTACCAGGTTGGCACGATAGCGGAACACTTCCTCACGAGTTTCAGAATCGTCGCTCTTCTGCAACCGGCCGTCGCCCAGTAAAGCGCCTACCGACTGCAAGCTACGTTCCACCTGTAGCAAGGCCTCGACCTCTTCGTCCGTTCCCAGCACCGGAGCCCCGGAGAAACGCTCGAAGAACTGCCGGAGCTGGGCATTGGCCCGGCGCAGCAACTCCAGACGCTCGTTCGTATCTAGGCGTCCCATTCGCTTGTGTAACCTCCCTCTTCGCTGGGTTCGCCCGGCGCCGCCGTTGCCGGATGCGGATGAGGCTGCAATAGCCTCTTGGCCTGGGTCCAGCAGTCTCGTACCTCAGACAGGAAACGAATTTGCTGCTGCATCAGATCGGGAGAGCTCCGGATCTGGGCCTCCAGTAGCTTGGCCCGGACCAGACTGTAGAACTGTTCGAACTGCTTGGCGGCCGTGCCCCCACGCTCGAAATCCAGGGTGCCCTGCAGTTGCTGCAGCACCATCAGCGCGTGCCCCACGGCGGCTGAGCGGGCTTCGATTTCACCTTTCTTCATCGCCGCCAATGCCCGCCGCATATCTTCAATGGCGGAATCGTAGAGGAGCACGACTAACTCAATCGGCGTGGCACCGCGTACCGCGCTGTCCTGATAAACCTGTCTGGGATCGATGACGGTTTTCATAGGTTTTTAGCTGCTACTGCTGCTTGATGTGCTCGAGGGCAGGCTGCCCAGCTGCGCCGCCACCTGCTGCATCTGCATGGGATACTCCTCCAGCAACGTGTTGAGGTTGTCGTACTGGGTGGTCAACTGCTGTTGGGTGGCCGTCATGCGCACTTCGAAGTCGTTGATCTCGTCCGTCAGGCTGTTGTTGGTCTGGTTCAGGCCGTTAATGTCGGCCGAGATCACGCCTATGGTGGGATCCGTCATCTGCTGCAGCTGGGTGTTGACGGTTGACCCCCAGCCCACCGGCGAAGTCGATTGAAAGAAGTTTTGCACGTCGGAATAATCGCTGCTCAAGGCCGTGCTCAAGGCCGAGGTATCGACCTGCAGCGTACCGTCGTCTTGCATCTCGATGCCCATCGACTGCAGATTGACGTATTGCCCTCCCGCCGTGGTCGACGTTCCCGCCAGTCCCAGCAACTCGCTTTGCAACGTCCGCAACATGCTATCGCCCGCCAGAACACCTTCGTTGCCGGTGGTAGGGTCGACCGTGAATTGGCTGTTGATCGAACTCATCAGGGAGTTGTAATCGGTAACAAACGTCTGAATCGCGGTAGCTGCCGTAGTGGTGTCCGGTTGCACGCTAATCAATACCGACGTGTTCGGGTCGGCGCTGCCCAAGCTGAGGGTCACGCCCGAGATGGCGCCGGTGACGGTGTTAGTGCTGCTGTCGACCGGCACTCCGTCCACCGTCAAATTGGCATCCTTGCCGACCGCGCTGGTGAAATTGATGGCCGAACTGTTGACCGTGAGATTGCCATCGTTCCCTGAAGTCTTGCTGGCCAGCACCAGCCGCGAACCGGTGGAGTCGGTAGTCACACTGGCGGTCACACCATAGCTTCCGGAATTGATGTAGCTGGCCGCCTGCTGCAAGGTGGTGTCGCTGGAGGGAATGTCGATGGTGTCCGTGCTTACCGGATTATTTGGATCGCTACCGTACTGGATGTCGATTTCAGCGCCGGCCAACGAACTGCCGGAAGGGATGTAGTCGGAGTAACTGCTGGAAGTCGTGGCCAGGTTGCTGACTACGACGGTATGCGTACCGGCAACCGCCGAGTTGTCCGCACTGGCCGAAACCAGGGCATCGTTGCTGGAGGCGCTGGACATCTGGCTGAACGCACCCATGATGTCCTGCAGATTTTGCACGTCCGTGGCCACTGCGGACAGCTGGGTGTTCATGGTGGTCAGCGCGCTGACTTGCGAGCTGATGGTGGACTGCTCGTTCTGCCACACCGTCTCGGGCTGACGCTCTACCTCCATCAGTTCGCTGACGATGGTGCCTACGTCGATGCCCGAGGTCTTACCACTGAAAGCATCATTCACATTGCCGAGGATGCTGCTGACAGTGCTGCCATAAAGGCTGCTGCTGGAAGTGCTCATGATTCAGCCACGGCTCCTTTCCCGACAATCGTCTCAACTTCCGTGCGCGCCACCTCCGGCCAGGAAAACTTGCTGGGAGAGAAGGGGGACCCGAAGGCCCCACCTTCTCCCCCGTGCAACTCGGAGTCTGCCGGAAAGGAGCGGCTGGTTATCCGCCGCCGGCAGAGGCGTCCCGATTACTGAAGCAGCTTGAGCACGCTCTGCTGCATCTGGTTAGCCTGCGCCAGGGCGGAGATACCGGTCTGGCTGAGGATCTGATACTTGGTCAAGTTGGCTACCGTCTGGGTGATATCAGCCGCCTGAATGCCATCTTGCGCGGACGACAGGTTCTGGGTCTGGTTGGCCATGACGTTGCTTGCCGCCTGCAGCCGGTTGGTGCCGGCGCCGATGGAACCGCGCAACGCGGCTACCTGCGAAATCGCGTTGTTAATGTCGACCAGAGCCGCCTGGGACGAGCCCGCAGTCTGCAGGTTGTCGTTGGAAATGCTGATGCCGTTCATGTTGCTGCTGTCGAAGGTACCCAGGGTTACGCCGATACTGCTGCTGCCCGCCGTCGTCGAGTCACTCAGGTACACGTCCATGGTGCTGGAGTTGGTGGTGTTGGCTAGCGTGTCGGCCGCACTGTCGCCATTGATCTTAATGGTGGAGCCGCCGTCGGCCAGAGGGTCGGTGGAGGAGCCTCGATTCTGGGTATCGGTGACCACAACGTTGCCCGTGTTGTCCAGAGTGGCGACCAGGCCCTTGCCCGACCCGTTGATGTCGGTAATCAAGTCGCCAACCGTGGCGTCACCGGTGGAGGCGCCATAGGTCACCGTGGTATAGGCAGGGGTTGCCAGCGTAGTGTCCCAATACTCGATCTTCATGTCGCCGGTAATAGGGCTGGCGGTTCCAGCCGGGTTGGTAACCGCGGTGGTGAGCTGGTTATTGTTGGTCTGACCGCCGGTGAAGATCTGCGAGCCGTTATAGGTGGTGTTGGTGCCGATGCGATCGATTTCAGCCTTGATCGACTGAAATTCCGAATCCAGCGCCTCGCGTTGCGAGCCGTCATTGACGGTTCCGTTGGCCGACTCGGTAGCCAGGGTGACCGCGCGGTTCAGCAGGGTAGTAACCTGCGACAGCGCGCCATCGGCGACCTGCAGTTTTCCCACACCTTCATTCGCATTCATAGCTGACTGGGTCAGGGCGGTGACGTTGGCCTGCAGGCCATCGGCGATAGCCAGGCCGGCGGCATCGTCGGCTCCGGTGTTGATGCGCGAGCCCGAAGCCAACTGCTCCAGGGTCTTCTGCAAGTTCGCCTGGGTAATCGACAACTGGTTCTGCGCGGCAAGGGATGGAATGTTATTCAGAATACTGATTGCCATGGGATAGCTCCTCTCTCATGGTTCCACCTTGCCCAAACTCAACGCGAGTTCGTTCCCGCAGGTGCGCTGCCGGGGTTTTTCTGACCGGCGGAACCTTCTGCCTTTTCACCCACTCCATCGGCCCGGTACTCCCGCTGCTTTAATTCCAGTGCAACTTTTTCAATCAGGAACATGTTCTTTCTTCCACTTTTGCTAGCCCGCAGGATTAGAGCGCTCTCATCGCCGCCAACCCGGAGGCTTACTTCAGGGATGATTTGCAGGCAGGCTGCCAACCTCACCTCAAGCACCCGGCAAATTTTGCCGATGGGTGGGCTGATGCACCCCCGGGCGGAGGAGTCTTCATGATTCAGCTCACCCGCTTAAACAATTCACGCCTGGCCCTCAACTGCGACCTCATCAAGTATGTCGAGCAGGCGCCGGATACCGTTATTACGTTGTTGAGCGGAGAGAAGCTGCTGGTGCGCGAAACCACCGAGCAGGTCATCGAGCGGGTTCGCGACTTCCGCCGGTCCGTGCTGGCTAGAACCGAGGACGCCTCGGCAATTCAGTCCGGACTTAGGCTTGATCGCGCGGCCAGCCATCCCGGCCCGAGCACAGAAGAGTCTGACCGTGGATAAAAGCAGCTTCCTGGGACTTATCGTCGGAGTAGGCGGGGTAGTGGGCGGACTGCTGCTGGAAGGGGGCAAACTTTCCCAGGTTTTGCAGCCCACGGCAGCCATCATCGTATTTGGAGGGACCCTGGGGGCGGTGCTGCTGCAATATCCCATGCCCGTGGTCGCCTCGGCCTTCCGGCGGCTGATTCAGGTTTTCTTCGAACCGAAGTTGGATGCGCAAGAGATGATCAAGCAGCTGGTGCTCTTCGCCAACAAAGCGCGCAGAAATGGAATGATTTCGCTGGATGCCGACTTGCCGGGCGTGCGCGATCCGTTTCTCAAGAAATCCTTAATGCTGGCCGTCGATGGCACCGAGCCCGAGGAGTTGCGCAAGATGATGCAGCTGGAGATCGATAACCAGTCTGAGTATGAGGACAACATACCTAAAGTTTTTGAATCGGCCGGCGGATTCGCTCCCACCATCGGCATCATCGGCGCGGTGCTGGGGCTTATCCAGGTTATGCAACATCTGGACAACATCAACGAAGTAGGAAAGGGTATCGCGGTGGCTTTTGTGGCTACGGTCTACGGGGTCGGCTCGGCGAACCTGCTCTTCCTTCCCAGCTCCGGCAAGCTGCGACTCCGCATCCGGGAAGAGCAGATTGTGCGCGAGATGACCCTGGAGGGAGTGGTCTCCATTCTCGAGGGCATGAATCCCCGCATGCTGGAGAGCAAACTATTTGGATTCCTGCAAGATGCTCCGCCGGAAGCCAAGCCTGGGGCAGGGGATTTCCGATGAAGGACCGCCGCCGGCCCGCCGCTCACATCAGTCATGAACGCTGGCTGGTGTCGTATGCCGACTTTGTTACGTTGCTGTTCGCCTTCTTTGTGGTCCTTTACGCCTCGGCGCAGATCGACAAACACAAGGCAGTACAGTTGTCGAATGCGATCGAAGCCGCTTTCCAGCAATTAGGGATGTCCCAAAACGAGCCTCGCGCCGGGTCCGGTCCTTCTACCCAGCAACCCTCAAGTGGCGGCGCGGCCGCCGCGGGCGATCCCGCACAGAACTTGTCGCGCCTGCTGAATTCCAGCGCCGGACTGCACGAGATGAATCACAAGAAACTCGACTTCGACGCGATTCGAGCCGAATTGGAGAAAGCTCTGGCGGCCGAGATCAAACGCAACGAGGCCGCACTGCGTATGGATCCTGACGGCCTGGTCATCAGCCTGCGCGAGGTCGGCTTCTTCGACAGCGGCTCGGCCACCATCAAGCCTGGCGCCGAGGAGGCTTTTTCCCGCGTCGCGGTTATCCTGCAGGAGTATTCCTGCGCCGTGCGGATTGAAGGGCACACCGACACGATCCCTATTCACACCGCCCACTTCGCCTCCAACTGGGAACTGTCGACCGCCCGGGCAACCGAAATCGTGAAAGTGCTGATCGAGAACAATGCCATCTCCGCTGACCGGCTTTCGGCCGCGGGCTACGCAGAATTCCACCCGGTCGCCAGCAATGACAGCGCCAAGGGCCGGCAACTCAACCGGCGAGTCGACATTGTGATTCTCTCCGCTCCCATTCGCTCCCCGGCAGTAAATCCTGACGTTCCCGCCACTGTACCCAAGGCTGTCCCGGCACCCGAATTCGGCAAGTCCAATGCCAAGCCGGACCTAGGCGGAAAGACCGGGTAGGCCAGCAGGCGAGCGACTTCCTTCCTCTGCTCCCAAGGCCTCTGTGATCCGGGCCAGCAGCAGGCCGACAGTGAACGGCTTTTGAATGTGAATGGCCGAGCTTCGTTTCAGTTGGTGCACCACGTCGCCCTCCGCATATCCTGACATGAAGACGGCCGCTAGATCGGGCTGCCTGTTTTGCAAGCGTTGCGCCAGCTCGGCTCCGTTCATTCCCGGCATGATTACGTCGGTGAGCAGCAGGTCAATCTTTTCCGGATACTGGGTCACCGTTCGCAGCGCTTCTTCGGAGCCGCTGCACGGCAGCACTCGATAACCCGCGTGTTCCAGGACCTCGCGCGTCACCTCACGCACGATAGCTTCATCTTCTACCAACAAAATAACCGCCGGGTTGACCGATGGTGGGTACAAGGCCAATCGGCTTGCAGGAAATTTCATTGTCATCACCCGCCAGCCGTGTTCCCTCATTGTCTGTGGCCGGCGTGATGAATAAATGCAACCCTATAACCAACTTGCGGGTACCGGCGCCTTAATCGCTAACCTCTCGCGCCCTCAACAGGATACGAATGAAAGGCGAAGGTGAGGCGGGTTTCACTTTAACTCCAAATCAGGAAGATTCCTCTTTTGGTGACCGCTCTTGGGAATCTGATCACCGAGTCTTTTCGATATCAATTTCCCTGCGTTCGGATTTCTGCTTCAACAGGCGGGTGAGTCAAGAGATTTTTGGCAGTGGAAGCGCAGACTCGCTTGTCGGGGTGCGGGCGCGAGAAGGTCCGCCGAATCGGGCAGCTCCCTGAGATTCAGCTGACAACCTTGGGACGAACCGCGATTCTGCGGGGCGCGCTGGCTGACGCTCTCTGGTTGCTTTTGCGCCAGCCGTCGTACGCGGAAAGGCGAACCCCGAGCCGCTTAACCCGCATATTGTGGAGTACAGATACGAATCGTATTTCGGGCAGCGATCTCCATCACATAATCGCCGGCCTTCTTGGCCCACCCGCACGCTGTTCGAACAGCTCCTCAATCTGGGCGATCAAAACGTTGGGGCCGTCGTCCTGAGCTACAAACCGGTCAACCCAGCCACGGGATCCCAGACGAACTCCGTAATAGGGAGAAAGCGCCACCGCCAGCATCGTGGGACAAACTCGCTTAACCTGCTCCGCCACTTGCTCGAAGTCAATTCCCGGATGGCTATTATCCATCAGTAGCATGTCGGGACATGAATCTCCGGCGACTGTCTTGGCATCTTCGACCGAACTGGTCGGCAATACTTGGTAGCCAAAATGCTCTAACAACATTCGGCGCACCTGAAGCATATCTCTGTCGTAACAGAGGCAGAGAATTGCTCTGCGGCGTTCCTGCATGTACACCCCCGGATTAATCGCAGTTGTCATATCTCCTCTGTCGCTAATCGAGATTGTGCACCTTCGCAATCGGCGCCGTGCCACGGTAAGGAATGCAAGGTTAGGGCCAAATGCTGTGAAAAGAAAACAGGAGGCTTAAGCTGTTTCGCCATTCGCGGGAAAGGAAACTTTTACATATTTGGGAAAGGGCGTCACAGTCAAAACTGCTTGTCGGTCGGCGGGAATTTCACAGGCGCGGGAAAGCATTTTTTGGGAATTAGCAGCCAGCCGCGGACCTGATAGCCAGATTGTTATTGTCGACAAAATAAACTGATGGCGTCCTTCTCGTTCCACTCTCGATAACTCTCCGGCCTGGTCCGAGATAGCCGCCCACGCTAGTCTTTGGCTCCGCACAGGCGGCAGCATTGGGCCACCCGCTCCAGCGCCAGCTGCCGCGCCGCTTGATCCAACGATTGTTCTTTGCCGGCACAGTAGCCGGCGACCTTGGCCAGCACGTGTTCAACGCCGGCATAGGTCCGGGTGAGTAAGTCGTTCGGGCTGCAAGTAATTTGCATCTCGCAGGCTTCCCACCACGCACCTAGCAGCGCTCCCGCGGTCGCGATTGACCAGGGGATCACTCGCACATTTCGTTGCGCCAAATCGCATCTGGCGGCATCACTTACGGCCTTCCAGTCAGCTTCGACAACCAGCGGAGCAGAAATCACGATGCCATTCTTGCCCTGGATTTCGTGGGTTCCGCAGGTGAGAATCAGGGCGTCGCATTTTGTGCGCAGCAGATCAGCCCGGTTGATGTGTTCCGCCTCGGCATATGCGATCAGGATTGACTCGCGATTATAAAGAGCGCGAACATCGTCGAGGATCAGACCGTCGGCGCGATAGATACTTCCCGAGTTGTCACTGAGCCCGACCAGCCTGACTCCCTCGCTCGCCAGCCGCTCGCTGACCGCTTGGCCCAAAGGACCGAAGCCCTGAATCGCGACCTTGGCCGTATCCGGCGCTTTGCCCAAGCGTCGAAGCTCCGCGAAAACAATCGCTGCAATGCCCTCGGCGTTGAAGCGCTCGAGATTCAACCCGCCGAAGCAGTCCGGCTTGCCGGCAATGCTCAGGCCGGCACTTTCCCGAGTCTCGACAAACAGTTTCGCCATGCACTCTCGCCGGCAGCCGCCGCCCGGGAAAAGAATCGATTGCGTTCTCGCCTGCAATCGCAAACGCCCGGACGCGGCGGTAAGCAAGCGCATCAGTTCTCCCTCGCTCAACTCATCCGGATCGCAGACCAGACCACAGGATGCTCCATCGAGAGGCAGGCCTAGCAATGCCGCCTGCCAGGTGCGCTCCATCGCGGTCGCTGCGCAGGTATGAAGTTGAAGATCGGAGCGCAGCGCAAAGCTCCCAATGGTGGATCGAAACGTTGCGCTGTGCCGCACCTGAAACAGCGGTACACAAATCGCGTCGCCGGAATCGCGAACCAGTTGCAGATAGGAGGTCGTTTCGTCGACGGGATGACGGAGCCGCTCCACGATCCAGGACTCCAGATCAAGCGCGGCTGCTGCTTCCTCCAAAGCCAGCCCGGAATTCCCGGCTAATTCATCGAGAGGATGCCCACTTACCAGCCCCAGTTCGCGAAGATTGATCGTGCTCATGGCAAACCTCCAGGGCCTTGCCTCACGCAAGGCCCCATCATTCGGAGGAAACGACGCCTACTGCTTATGCCTGCGCCGGCAGACCACCATTCGCCATCCAGCGGTTCGCGGGTTTAGGCGCTGCCTTAGGAAGAATGTCGAGATAGATGACGGCGTAGCGGAAGGCGATCACACCGGCGGCAATCACCAGCACACTCGACGCCAACTCACTCCACTTCGGCACGTAGTGGGTTCCCATCGCGGTCTGCAGGGCGTTGATCGACACATTCAGGCGATCGACCATGAATCCCGCGACCACGATTGCGCACGACCAATACAGCCTCTCCGGATTCGAGCGCACGCTCTCGAAACTCAACAAGGTGATTGGGATGATCAGGAACAGCACAGCTTCGAGCCAGAAGTAGCCCGCTTCGTTAGTCCATTGGAAGGCATAACCAAGAGCCTGATTGGCGACCAAATCCAGCACCTTGAAGAAGGCGTAAACGATGAGCAGAAGCTGGATCATGCGCCCGCAGTCGCTGAGGATGCTGAAGTCGACACGCACGTTGAGCGAACGCATGCAGAGATAAATTGCCATTACCGTGAGGGCCAGACCCGCGGGAATCGCTGAGAGATAGAACATGGCATGCATGTATTGCGAGTACCACAGGGGATGAATCTTGCCGCGGGCGATCAGGAACAATCCGCCCAGGTACGACTGATGCATCGAGGAGAGCAATACACCCGCCAGCACGACCCCGATCAGGATTTTGTGATGGTAGTAGAGAATGGTTTCGCGAAAATGCTTCCACGGCAGCTTCTCGATCAGCGCCGGCGCAAACTCGAAGGTCAACACCGTGGTGTACGTCATGATGCAGATGCACACGTCAAACAGCACCGAACGGTGATTCCACATCACGATGGGATGCCAGAAGCGCCAAGGCAAACCGATCTCGTAGAGATAGCCGACGCAAACCGTCATGTATCCCAGGAATGAGATCAGAATGGCCGCGCGCAGGATCGGACGATAGCGCTCCATGCCCAGCAGATAGACCGCGGCGCTGATGCCGAAGCCTGCCGCCGATAGTCCGATACCGCAAAGCGTGCCCAGACCTACCCACAAGCCCCATGGCATCTGATCGCTGAGATTGGTGCTAGCCCGAAATCCCTCGAAGAATCTAAGATACGTCGCATAAATGCCGGTAACAAAGATGATGGCTACAATGACGCGCCATAACGTAATTTCTGATTTGATTCGCGCAATCATGGCTAGCTCCTTTCCCCTTTAATCTTGTTGATGGTGGCTTTCTCTTCAGCTTCGGCCAGCGCTACCTCGCGCCGCCGCTGTGTGACCCAGTACAGCGCCGAGAGAATGGTGCCGCCCATGATGACGACTTTGGGCGAGTCGCCCAGCGCACTAGAGGTAAGTGTGGGCATCGGCTGATTGCCGCTGGGAGAGGGCTTGAATCCCAGCTTCTCGAAGGGAACGTCGGAGACGAACAGCACGCTGCCCCCGCCCAGTTCCTCGACTCCCCAAATGTGCGGGACATACGACTTGTCGCCGCGAATGCGGTTCCAAGCCTCGTTGATCAGGTCGTCGCGATTCCCGAAGACGGTAGCTTGTACCGGGCAGGCTTCAGCACACGCGGTTGATTTGCCGGCCTTCACTCGCTCCGAACACAGGTCGCACTTCTTCACAAACGGCGCCAGCTTGGTCCACTGATAGCGTGGTACCTGATAGGGGCAGGCCAGCATGCAGTAGCGGCAACCGATACATTTGTCGGCGTTGTAAACCACCGGGCCGAGCGGGGTCTTGCCGATCGCGCCCACCGGACAGGCCGAGGCGCAGGCTGGATCTTCGCAGTGCATACAGAGCTTGCGAACGAACTTGTCGCCGCGAGCCTCGACCACGGTAAAAGCTGTGTCCGAAAGAGTTGGCTCAGGATCAGTACCGAAGCCGTGGAGCTGTTTGCACGCCGTTTCGCAGCTGAGGCAACCGATGCAGCGCTTGATGTCGATCAGTAATGCTTTTTCTTGTGCCATGGCGTTCTCCGTGTCCTTTTTCGCTCCGCTCTACGTCAGGAAGAATTCCTTCACCAGTTGCTCGCGGGCACTGGCGTCCACCTGGAAGAGCAGACCTTTGACCGGCAGACCGCCGTCTTGCGCCAGGGCGGGAGTAAGTTGCTGGACCATCGCGCCGATGCGGGCCAAGCTGTTCTGCATCCACGGCAACACGATTGGTCCTTGCAAAAGATTCTTGACGTTGGTCGTCATCTCCGGAGCTTTGACCACGCACAGCCAGCCATTCTTGTAGGGGTCGTCGATGACCAGGTTGGGGTTCTTCAGAACTTCATGGTTCACCGAGATCAGCACGCCTTCGACGGGCGACAGCAGATCGATGCTTTGCCCCTCGCGCGTGACGGTGCACAGCTTTTGTCCCTGCCGCACCCAGCGATTCAGGTCAGACAGCTCGATGGAATCAATCTTGCCAAACAAGTTGCCGGCGAAAGCATCGATACCAACGCGCGCGTTCTGCCGGCCTTCGTCGATGACCCAGGTGTGTCCGGGATGGAAGCAATATCCCTCGGGAACTTCGAAGCCCACTTTCTTCAGCATGACGGGCGACGGGATGCTCTTGGACGGCGCGACCTGCAGCGTATTTTCCGCATCCTGCGGGCGACGAAAATACATGACCGTAAGAATCAGAAGGAACGTAAGCAGGACAAATAGGATCGACATAAGGCCTCCTTACCTGCTCTGCTCAACCTCCGATAGCCGGATGGGTTGCGCGGAGCGGAGTACGATCCAACGAGTGCGCCTGATTGAGCCAATCAACATTTGGCTGGTCCGTTTTGGACAGGGTCGTCACGGTAATCGTGCTCCACCCTGACACGTGCACGCGGAGGGCAAACCGCTTCCCGAAAGGGGCTGCAGGTCTAAAGGGGTTAGGCGCAGGAGTACCGAAAAAGGACTGCCAACTACTGCATTTTGCAGGGGTTACGCCGCATTTTGCAGTAGTGCAAACACCGTGGATTGAAGAGTCACGCCAACTCGGGTGTTTTCTTCAGCCGGCGCAGCAGCGAGGTAGGATGGATGCCCAGAATGCGGGCGGCGTGAGTTTTGTTCTGGCCGGTGGCGTTCAAGACTTCGTGGATGTAGCGGTCTTCCAACTCCCGCAAGCTGACAAATTGATTGCCGGTGGGCGAAAGGTCGAACGACGACGACATCTCCTCATGTACCGGCTCTTCGTGGTAGTCGCGAACCTCTTCGGGCAGAGCCTCTTCGTCGATCTCGCTCTCCTTCGACAGGATCATGGTGCGCTCGATGACGTTACGCAGCTCACGAATATTTCCCGGCCAGGGATAGCGCTGTAGTAACTCAGCGGCAGCCGGAGTGAAGCCGACAAAGTTCTTCTTCAGCTCCTTGTTGAAGAATTGCATGATGTCGAGCGCCAGAGGCAGTATGTCTTCGCGACGCTCGCGCAACGGCGGGATGAACAGCGGCAGTACATTCAGTCGATAGTAGAGATCCTCACGAAACTCGCCCTTGGTGACCGCCTCTTTTAGCACCTTGTTGGTCGCCGTGATGATGCGCACGTCTACCTGGATGGGCTTGGTGCCGCCCAGCCGCAGAAAGATTCCCTCCTCCAGCACGCGCAGCAGCTTGGCTTGCAGACTGAACGACGTGTTGCCGATCTCGTCGAGGAACAGCGTGCCTCCGGTGGCTTTCTCGATCAATCCTTCTTTGCGGCGGCGCGCGTCGGTGAACGCTCCTGGCTCGTAACCGAACAGCTCGCTCTCCAGCAACGTATCCGGCAGCGCCGCACAGTTGAGCGCCACGATCGGGGCCTGGGCTCGCGAACTGTTGTAATGTATCGCTTTCGCCAGGACTTCTTTGCCGGTCCCGCTTTCGCCTTGAATCAGAATTGTGGTGTGATCGCTCTCCGCCGCCCGGCGGGCCATCTCCAGCACTTCGCGCATGACCGGACTCTGGGTAACGACTCGCCCGAAATCATAGCGATCCTTGGCGGTCTCCACTGTGTCGTGCACGCGCACCCGCAGCGCCAGCATCTCGGTGGCGCGCTGGATGGTGTTGACCATGTCCGCAATGTGAAACGGCTTGATCAGGTAGTCGTAGGCGCCCAGCTTCATGGCTTCGACGGCGCGATCCACCATGTGATAGGCGCTCATCATCACCACGATCGTACCGGGTGAGAGTTTCTTGGCCTGCCGCAAAACTTCGATGCCGTTGATACCCGGCAGAACGACATCGAGCAGGGCGAGGTCCGGCTTTTCCTCGGCGATGGTTTTCAGCGCGTCTTCGCCACTGGCGGCAAGCAGCACTTCGTAACCCTCGGTCTCCAGGGCGCGTCCGATGGTGCGCAAGGTGAGCGCTTCGTCGTCGACAATCAGGATGGAATGCGCCATGGCTAAGCGATCACCTCCTCGCTGTGCTGTACCATTTTGCCCGCCTGGCGAATGGGCAGCGTTACCCGCACCGTAGTCCCGGCTCCCGGAATGCTTTCCACGTAGATGTCTCCGCCGTGACTGCGCACATAACTTTGGGTGATGCTCAAGCCCAAGCCAGTTCCCTTGCCGCGCTTGGTGGTAAAGAAGGGCTCGAAAACGTGGGGCAGGATGTCGGCCGGAATTCCGCAGCCGGTGTCCCGCACTCGCAGCTCGATCACCTCGGCAAACTTCACTTTGTCGGCCAGGATCGGTGATCTTCCCACCCGGCGGGGTCGCCTGGGCGGCATTGAGCAGCAGGTTCATCAGGATCTGCGACAACTGGTTGGCATCGGCGCTGAGGTTGGGCAGGTCTGCGGGAATGCAGTTCTGCAATTCGATTTGCCGGAACATCGGCTGATGCTCCAGGAACTTCAAGGTCTCGTTGGTAAGCCGCTGCAAATTGACCTTGCTGAGCGTTAGTGGACCCGGGCGCGCGTAGTCGAGCAAGCCTCGCACTGCGGAGGAGATGCGCTTGGCTCCCGCAATGCATTGTTCGATTTCTTCCCGGCGCTCGTCGCTAGCCTCCCGCCACTCCAGTTCCAGGTGCGACAGGATTCCCAGCAGCGGATTGTTGATCTCGTGCGCCGCGCCCAAGGCCAACTGGGCCAGCGAGGCATACTTCTCATAGTCGGTCAGCTGCGACTCGAACTGCATTTTTTCCTTGGCCAGTTCGCGCTCCTCTTCCAACCGTCGCACCAATTCCTGCTGAGCAAGATTGCGTTCGTACTCGCGATGATCGGCCAACTCTTTCCACTTCCCTGCCTCGCGCTCCCCGTGCTTGACCCTGATCCGCGCCAAAACCCCTAGCAATAGCGCCAACACCAGGCCGAGCAGGATTCCGCCCCCGAATCCGCGACTTGCGTGGGAGGCGGAGCCGGCCTGACTGGATTCGGCAAGCAAAAGTTGCGGCAGCAGCAAGAACAGAAACTGGGTGCGCCAATGCGAGGCACGCTGCACACGGCGGCGTGCGGCCCTGCCGCGGCCAATCAGGAAAGCTGGGAGGAACATCTACCTCTCCTCTTTGACCTTCGCTCAGGATGGCCGCAAGGGCAGTGATTACGGTCACTTGGAGAGGTGACGGGTGAATGCGCTCAAAAACGGCGTGAGGGTCGCTGGATTTGTTCTATGAATTAAGCATGCCGCCGACAATCGTCTGCAAGACCTCGCCGCCGGGAGAGAAGACAGCGATATCGGCGTCGGCCCCTGCGCGCAAGCTGCCCTTGTGCCCTTCCATGCCCAGCACCCGCGCCGGATTCAGGGTCGCCATCTGAATACTGTTTTGCAAGCTGATTTTGGCAAACGCCATGGCGTTGCGAACCGCCTTATCCAGAGTCAACACGCTGCCCGCCAGCTTGCCATGCGACTCGCAGCGGCCGTCGCGCACCTCTACCTCAAACGAACCTAGACGGTACGTGCCATCCGGCATGCCGGTAGCGCTGATGCCATCTGTAATCAAGACCGCGCCGTCAACCCCTTTGGCTCGCAGAAACAGATCGACCACGACCGGTTCAACATGAAGTCCGTCTGCGATGATGTCGGCCGTCACTGCGCGGTCGGTGAGAATAGCGCCCAGCAGGCCGGCATCGCGGTGCTCCAGCCGCCGCATGGCGTTGAAGGTGTGGGTCGCGTGACGCGCGCCGGCTTTGATTCCAGCATTGGCTTGCGCCAGAGTGGCATTGGAATGACCAATACTGACGCACACCCCGCGCCGCGAGGCATCGCTAATCAGGTCCAGCGCGCCCTCCAGTTCGGGAGCGATGGTGAGGATGCGCACCCGTCCGGCGGCAGCATCCCACATGCGATCGAAGATCTCCCTAGAGGGCGGCTGCAAATGCATCGAGGGATGGACGCCGCGGCGCGCGTGGCTAAGAAACGGCCCTTCCAGATGAACGCCCAAGGGACGTGCGCGACTCGGATCGGCCGAACCGCAGTGCTCCCGCTCTTCCATAGCTGCGGCCAGATCCACCAATGCCTGCAGAGTTTCGTCCATCGGCGCGGTTACCGTCGTCGGACAATAACTGGTAACTCCGTGGCGAACCATCAACCGTTCGATGGCCTCCAGGGCTTCGCTGGAACCTTCCATCACGTCGTGTCCGGCGCCGCCGTGAACGTGGATGTCGATCATTCCGGGCGCCAGGATCGAGTCGCCAAAATCAATGGTTTGGGCGCCAGCAGGAACGGTGACAGCTTCGCGCGGGCCTACCGCCGCGATGATCCCATCCTCCATCACCAGCGCGGCATCGGCGATGCGCTCCAGCGGAGTCAGCAGTTGCCGGGCTAGAAGAACTGTCGGCAAGGTAACTTCCCAATTGTTCTCTTATTGGCATTCTAGAGCAGCCCTTGCATTGGTGACTTGTACTTCGGTGCGGAAATGTGGCCAAGGTTGAGATCCGGAACCAAAAAAGGACGGCCCGAAGTCGAGCCATCCTGACGGGAGATTCGGAAGCGCCCAGGACAACAGCTTGCCTACGCTCCCGGAAGGCAGTCCAGCCAAGCAGGTTCTGCCGGGCCGCGTGGGAGTAGCCCTGACTGCAGCGATCTGGCCAAACTCGCCTCGATCAAACTACATTAAATTACTTTTTCGTAACCTGGATTACTTGTTAGTCATACTTCCAACTTCTCCCACACGCTGCGAGCAATCCTAGTTAAACTGGCATCTCACTCAATCGTGCATGTCTACCTCACAATAGAGTTCAAACGCGGGCTGTGCCAAGAGAAGGGCTGAGCGGGAAATGGATCTCATCGGCAGAGTGAGGGCTCTCCCAGTTTCGGTGCTGTCGTGTACGTTATTGTTGGTCGCGGTAGCTCACGCCCAGCGGCCATCCGGCTTGCATCAGCAAAGTGCTGCCCCGACGTCGCAGCAAACCTCTCAAGCGCCGGAAGCGTCCTCGCGACAGACTGGCTCTCAACCTGGGGGCAGCATTTTTGGCACCGTACTTGAGCAAGGTGGCGCGGTCGCCGAGGGAGCCCAGGTACAGCTGACGCGTCCGGATCAGCCGCAAGCGCAGCAAGTGTCTTCCGGAGACAACGGGCAATTTGCTTTTGGCAATCTCGCCCCGGGTTCGTTTCAAATCACCATCACCGCTCCCGGCTTCGAAACACGAACTTTTACTGGATGGCTACAGTCGGGGCAGGCATTTCTGGTGCCTGAGATGGTTCTGAAGGTTGCGCCCACGACGACGACGGTGCAAGTCGGGCTGACGACTGAGCAGGTGGCGCAGATCCAGATCAAACAGCAGGAGAAGCAGCGGGTGCTCGGCATCGTTCCTAATTTTTATGTCAGCTATGTTCCCGATGCAGCTCCGCTGAACGCCAGGCAGAAGTTTCAGCTTGCCTGGAGATCGATTTCAGATCCCATCACCTTGCTGGGGGTGGGCGCCTTAGCGGGGATTCGACAGGCTACCAATGATTACGGTGGGCTTGGACAAGAGGCCGGAGGCTATGGAAAACGCTTTTCGGTGGGTTACGCCTCGTTAGTTACCGGAGCTTTTATCGATGACGCTGTTCTGGCGTCTCTGCTGAAACAGGATCCTCGCTACTTTTATCAAGGTACCGGCACAACGCGTTCGCGGCTGGTGCACGCTCTCAGCCATGCAGTCATTCGCAAGGGCGACAATGGTCTCTGGCAGCCCAACTACTCCGGTATCATCGGGAGTTTCGCCACCAGCGGTCTTACTTCTTTGTATTATCCTGAGAGCGATCGTAGCGGCGGATTGGTGCTGCAGAACGCGCTGGTTGGCATCGCCGGCCGTGCGGTCGGCGGCATCTTCCAGGAATTCGTGTTTCGCAAATTCACCTCACATGCGAACAGCCAGACCGCACATCCCTGAACAGAAACCTTATGTGTCAACGACACTTTAGGCGATCGCTCCCATCTGCACCCCCATCATGAGGGCGTTGGAGATTATCGAGCCGTGAGAGTTTTGCAACCAGGGATTTCTCAGTCGATGCCGTGGATCTTCATAGCCACCAACTGATCGATCGTGAGATTCTGCATGCCGCGCGATCGCAGATCCGCAATAAACTGGGGAGTCACTCCGTGAATCCTCATCGCAATCAACTGGTCCGGGTCGGGATGGGAGTAGCCCAGGCTCTTCAGCTTCTCGATAAACTCGGGAGACACTCCGTGAATCCGGAAGGCGATCAGATTGTCGAGGGAAACATGGTCATACCCATCCTTCTTCAGTTGCTCGATCCACTCCGGCGTGGCGCCGTGAATCCTCATGGCAATCAGCGTATCTTCGTCGGGATTGTACCCAGCTTGACGCAAGCACCGGACCATCTCCGGCGTCACCCCATGGATGCGAAAGGCCACCAGTTTGTCGCTATCGGAAGCCTTAAGACCCTGCGCTCGTAATTGCTGGATAAACGCAGCGTTCACTCCAAAGATTCTGAACGCGATTAACTTGTCGGCATCGAGATTCTGAAGATGTTCGTTCTGCATTTCCTTGGCAAATGCCAGGCTCACATCCTGAATCGCCATGCTGAATTGTTTTTCTTCGTCTATCCCGGCGAAACCCAAGGCTTGCATTTCTGCCGGATACTTCGGGTTGGGATAGAAATGAAACAGTCCCGCACCCTCGCCGTTATCCAGGAATCCTTCGCAGTCAAACTTTCCGGCATCGCGCACGATAGCGAAGTGCACATCCTGTCGGCCAGCCTTGCTCGTGTCCAGCCCTTGAAATGCGTTCAGCGGCCAATCGGATTCGCTGCTTGATCGTCCGCCCTGATGAGATTCGATCAGGGAGAAGTCGACTTTGCCCGCGACATCCGAGTGTTTGATGATCCAGTCGCCGCTCCGCGTAGAAGCCGGGGCAGCACAAAATGCCACGGTACCGGCGAAGCAGAACATCAGGAGTGCAATGCTAATCTTCGTCTGCGGCGATTTCATGATCCACCTCGGTCAAGCGTTACAGAACTCCCGCACGTTTCAGCGTGAGCAATTGGTCGAGATTGAGGTTGTGGAATCCGTGCTGGCGCGCTTTATCGACAAACTCCGGCGTAATCCCCTGGATTTTTGCGGCGATATAGTCGTCGGCATCCAGCTTCGCAATCCCAGCCGCCGACAGAGCCTTGATATAAGCAGGGGTTACGCCCTGAATCTGCATGGCGATCAGGTCATCGGCCGAAGGGTTCAAACCCAGCGCGCGGATGTCGCGGATGTATTCCGGAGTCACCTTCTGAATGCGCATCGCCACCAGATCGTCCGCGTTGGGCTTCAGCCCGAGATCGTGCAGGGAGTGAAGATACTCCGGAGTCACGCCCTGAATCTTCATCGCCACCAAGTCGTCGGCGCCGGCCGTGATACCGCCCGCGCGCATGTCGCGAATGTATTCCGGAGTAACTCCTTGAATGCGCATGGCAATCAGGTCATCGGCTCCGGGCTTCAGCCCCATGTCATGAAGTTGGCGCACGTAGTCAGCCGTGACGCCCTGAATCTTCATGGCAACCAGATCATCGACGGACAGGTTGTCCAAGCCGACCGACTTCAAGCTTTCGATATACGACCCTTGGCTGGGAGCCTGATCGTTGCTTGTCGCTTGCGTTGGCGTCGGCGGGCTGGCCGGCGCCGGCGGAGCAGGCGGCGTTGCAGGTGTCGCCACGGCGATGGCAGTGGGCGTCGTTTGTGCGATAGCTACCACGGTGCGAACTGGCAGAATCGATGGGCTGCTCAATGCGGGATGGGCAGCAACTTTCGGAGCAACGCTGGCCTTAGCGGCCACTGCCGCCGAGCCGGAGATCAAATCCGCATGGGCGACTCGAACGAATGCCTGGCTGATCAATAGAGCTCCGGCCAGACAAACTACGCCGATCGCCAGCCCGGTGCCCACAACGTTGCCTCCGGACTTTCTGGTGCCGAGCAAGCGCATCACGCGAGCAGCCAGCGGGCTGCCGCTGGCGGCCATCACCAGCGACGGAGCGGTCCGGCCGCCTTCCATGTACGTAAGGGCGCGAGCGTAATCCACGACGTTGCCACACAACTGAACCGCCGCGTCATCGCAGCAGTTTTCGCGCTCCAGACGAATACGCCGGCTGACCCACCAGACCGCCGGGTGGTAGAACAGCACCGTCTCGGCCGCGATCTGGAAGAGATTCACGAAGTAATCCCAACGTTTGATGTGCGCCAGCTCGTGGGCGATAACCGCTTCCAGTTGCGCTTGCGACAAGCCGGCCAACACCGTCATGGGAAGCAGAACCACCGGGCGAAACCAGCCAATGACCGCGGGAACGTCAAGTCCATTGCATTGGCAAAAGCGGACGGCACGCTTGATACCCAGCCTGCGCTGCAAGTCGAGACAGGTGTGCAAAAGCTTGGCAGCAGCGGGCGCAGCCTTTCGCCGCTGCAGCCGCTCAACCACCAGCATGCCGCCGGCGGTACGCAGACTGAAGAAGATGACGCCGGCAATCCAGATTCTTACCAGCCAGACGAAGGTGTCGGCCGAAATGCTCCCGCCCGGCGCTGCTTTTGTTGAGGTCGGTTGCGGCGGTCTGGCGGCCGTCGGCGTTGCGGCCGTAATTGGAGACATGCTGATTGCCGGAGGAACGCTGGAGGCCGAGTCCCGCAGAAACAGAAAAGTAGCAATCGGGGCTGCGACCATTAAGACCAGGACCGAAACTGCCAGCGCATAACGAGCGGCTGCACTGCGCGCGACCGCCATAAGGCCGGCGAAGATAGCTGCGAGTACCAGGCCCTGCCACAGAAAATGCAAGAGCGCCCACGCCAGCAGCCGCATTACAGCAGGAGAGAACCAGGCGGACAAATCGGTCATCGCAGTTTCCTTTCGTAGTCGTCCAGCACCCGGCGCAGTTCGTCCAGCTCTTTGCGCGAGGTGCGCTGGCCGGCCAGGGCATGCTGCATCAAGTCGCTGGCCGAGCCGGCAAACACGCGCTGCAACACATCGCCGGCAAACTGCCGTTTGGTCTTGTCGGCCGGTTGCACCGCTTCGTACACATGCGCCCGCTGCTCTTCATTGCGCTTCACACTGCCCTTGGCCGCCATAATCTGCAGCAGCTTCAGCACGGTCGTGTATCCCATGGCCTTTTGCTCATTCAGGATTTCGTAAACTTCGCGCACCGTGGATGGGCCGCGCTCCCACAGCACCCGCAGGATTTCGAGTTCGGCGGCGGTGGGCTTCTGCATGTTTGGAGGTCGCATGAGCTAGAACAATATACGAAAATATTCGTATTGTCAACGAAGAGTTTCGTACTTGTTCAGCCGAGGCAGCGATAGGACCAAGGGACTCTGCCCGATTCGCCGCCCTGCGCAAGCGGCCCAGTAAATCGGGAGCAAGCGCTCCACCAAAGGCGCGTCCTCGATAAGTCATTATGCGCAAAGGAGAAAGATTTTCGTCCCCGAGCGTTGCCGTGGGGGCAGTTGTCCGAACATGACCTCGGCCGTCCGCTGGCGGACAGGCAGAAAAACCAGCCGTTGCGTAGTTGCCTGTGCAACCCACTCCAGTTGGGGTATCATCTTCGCTAATTTTCATGGATCTGCCTGCCCAAATGCGGCCCACGATCACTCGCCTGCGGCGGAGATTGCCGGCCACAGGTGTGGTTGCAGGAGCGCATCCGCTGGACGTCCTCGTCGCCTGGCTGTCCCGGCGCTCAAAGATGTTTTCGCGAGGCTGGGGCGACGAAGCGTTTCTGGATAGTCTTTGGGGGACGGTCTCCGACGCCGATGCGCCCTGCACGGTTTCCCCGGAGTGGCACTCGGAGAGGAAACACGGCGGCAGCTTGCGCCGGGACGGAACCTTCGCCTCGCCGCTCACTTCGCTTCCTCGCGAGAGCCGGGCAGTGCATCTGCGCGCCTGGTCTCGCGAAGGCAACCGGTGCGCTTGCGTTGTATTGGCGGGGTCCCACGATGAGGGATATTTCGTGCGCGAACGGGTCTTCGGTTCCCTGCTCGCGCGCGGCCTTGACCTCTATCTGGTGGAGAATCCTTTCTATGGACGCCGCCGCACTCCGGGCGGACTGTCGTTGATCACGGTCAGCGATCAGGCCTTGATGGCGCTGGGCATGGTTCTGGAAGCGCGGGCACTGCTCACGCAGTTGCTCGGTCACTACGAACGGCTGGCCGTCGCCGGCTACAGTATGGGTGGACACATGGCCGCCATTACGGCAGCGGTTTCGCCCTTTCCGGTGGCATGTGCGGCGCTGGCCGCGGGCGCATCGGCCAGCAACATCTACACTCGTGGACTGATGTCATGGGGCGTGGACTTCGATGGTCTGGGCGGAGGACCGGCGCAACGCGCCGCGGCGCAAGAGCGTCTCCACCGCTTCTTCGATGCTGCCGACATCACGCGCTATGGCTCGCCCGTCCGAACCGACGCCGCAGTGATTGGCGGCTGCAGCCGCGATGGCTATGTCCTACGCAGTGAGACCGAGCGCCTGCATCGGCACTGGCCCGGAAGCACCTTGCGCTGGCTTTCGGCAGGACATTTTTCCGCGCTGGTCACCAGCCGGAAAGCTCTGTGCGAGTGCGTGCTGGATGCGGTCGAAAAGTTGTAAGCCGGAGCGGCCGCGGCCGATCAGAACGTCTTCATGTACTCGATGAGCGCGCGTTTGTCGTTGTCGGACAATTGCGTGCCGAAGTAGTGCCCGCGGTCTTCCACAAAGTCCGGACACTTGCTGATCTTCAATAGATCGGGAACGAGATTCTTCAGCACAGCTTGCGCCGCGTCGGCATCCAGGTGCTTCAACTTTATCTGGAGCAGATCGGCTTGAGCTCTTGGCGATGAGTTTCACTCGGTCGGCTGCCTTGTCCGCAGTCGATAGATCCAGATCCGCGTTCGCGATCAGATCGACGGGCGTGCCCGCAGGAATCGGACCGATGTTTAGGAAGCCGCCGTCGGTCAGCGTCTGCAACTCGGCGGGAAGGTAAGACGCAGGAATCTGGATATAGCTTTCAGCCGTAGTGCGCGGAACGGAAGCTAGACCGAGACGCTTTTCCGGCCAAAGCAATTTTTCAGCCGCGTCATCGAAGGCTTGCATGCGACCGGCGACGGAAGGGTCGCCGGTGTAAGTCCCCAGCGCGTTGTTATGTAGGAAGGGCGCGGTCGCCCAGATGCCGATCAGCGACGGCACGCGGTAATAGCCAGGACCGCCGCCGGGCGCGTGAAACCTTTGCGTCGAGCTGTCGAATGGATTCTGAACCTCGATGTCGCCGGCCGAGGGCAGCGTCTTGTACGTCTCTGACGAGAAGTTGTCCCAGACGTGGCCTCGGATGGCATTGGTGGCTAGCGCGCGAGCCGCATTGGTCCGCACCACATCGACCGGAATGCGCTCCTCGGTGGAGAGGAAATTGTTGTCCAGAAATTCCGGCTGCTGAACCTGGCTCCTCATCCAGTCGAGGTATTGCTGTTGGGTAGTGGCGACTCCGGCCGGCGGCTGTTTGCTGGAGTGGCACTTGGCGCAATTCTCCGCGAAGACGATCTCACCGCGCTGCAAAACCTTCGTCGTCTTGCGTGAGATAGGCCTTCCCGCCGGGCGCATCCGCCAGCTTCGGCCCTTGCATCTTCATCAGGAACTTCGCCAGGTTGGGCATGCGTCCCGCTGTGGCTTGCCAGTAGACGGAGTTCTTATACGCCTTGGCAATCTCGAATGGCCGCTGCGGCATTCCTCCCACCAGGGCATTGTGATCGCGCAACCATTCCTGGCTGTATTCGCCGATGCTGACGTAGACGCGGCTCAGCGCACCGATGAGTCCCACGGAGTCGGCTCCGTCTTTCAGAACGTGCGGCACCGCCATGCGCTTCTGTTCGCCGGGAAAGTTCAGCGCTCCGCCGGCGATGTCTTCCTCATGCGCCACCGTCATACGCGCCGGAATCGCGTAGATGGAATTCATGTTGCTCGGATTGTTCAGGTTGTCGGTAGCGATAAACGACGTATCCACCGTGCCGGGCGCCCAGGAATGAAAGAGTTGATAGGCGTAGCTGTCAGAGGCGGCACCGTTGGCGAAGATGCGACTGGCGTTGAAGTACTGATTACCAATGGTCGACGACAGATTCTCCCACGAAGGTTTTTCAGGATCGTCGGGCGGCTTCACCGGATTGAACGACACGTGGCAGAATCCGCACGCCATCCCGACGACGTAAGGCCGCACTAGTTTCGGATTGTTGTAGTAGCTGGGATCGGTGTAGTAGCGTTGCGCATCCCATCGCTTGCGAGCCGTGTCATCGAACTTGGGATTGGGATAGACGCGCAGCCCGACAATGCCCGACGGTCTTCCGTACACCGCCGCGTCAACTCCATCTTCCTGCGGGCCGGTGTCGAGCCAGAGACCGTATTCATCGGGCTGAGCCGCCTTCTCGAAGCCCGGCTGGTTGACCAGCCCCATATCTTTGAAGCGCGAATTCCGCAGGCGAGAGTCGATGGTCTTCAGCAAGTCGACGGTTCCCAGCCCATGCTGGGCCATCCGGTCCCAGAAAACCTGATCGCCGGCCGTCCACAGCAGCCAGGTATTTCTGCCTTCACGTTCGTCATCGCTTAAGGCGATTCCGCCGTCCATCTCGTCAAAGGCGTGGGAAGCGGTTTGAGGAAAGTCGGCGACGGTTTTGCCCGCAGCTTTGGCATCGTCGGGCACGCCGCTGTCGAGCGACCGATGCAGCAAGAACAGCGTGACCGCGAGAGTAAGAGTGATCAGAACGCCGACCCATACGACAACTTTTCCCATGGCATCTTTACCGCGGCCGTCGACGGGAACAGCCTCGCATCAGTTTACTGCGCTCTAGAAGGTTTTGATGTACTCGATCAGCGCGCGCTTGTCGTCATCGCTGAGAGGCGGCTCCTCGCTGAAATAGCTGGTGCCGAAGTAGTGGCCGCGATTGACGACGAAGTCGGGACACTTGCTGACGGCCAGCAGAGGATCGACCAGATTGGCGAAAACCTTCTTCGCCTCTTCATCGCTCGCGCCTGGGGGCAGGCTCTCGAGATCGTGCTTCATCTTCAGCAGCAGCGCCACAACTTTTTTCTGATGCTGCAACTTGTCTTCGACGCCGGTCGTCTCGCCCAGCAGATCGAGGTTCGCCAGCAGGTCAACCGGCGTTCCAGCTGGGATCGGACCAATCACAATACCGTCATCGCCCACCAGCCAGGGGAAGTAGCGCTGCCCGAAACTCTGCAGTGGTTTCAGCAGATCAGGCAAGTAGCCGGAGGGAACGCGCAGATAGCTGGTCTGGGTGGTGCGATCGATCGTGCCCGGAACCTTGTCGCCCAGCACCGAGTCCTTGTCGCGCTTCTCCGGCCAAAGCATCTTCTCGATGGAATCGTTGAAGGAATCCATGCGTGCGGCGACGGATGGGCTGGCATTGAATTTTCCGACACTGTTGTTCTGCAGAAACGGCGCCGTCGACCAGGCGCTGATCAGCGACGCAGGCCGGGTGTAGCCGCGTCCGCCTGCCGGCATCTGGTAGGTTTGCGCCTGCCCGGTTACCGGGTGATACCAGGTGATCGTGCCCACCGACGGTAGCTCTTTGTACGTGTGCGAGGAAAAATTGTCCCACACGTTGTCCGCGATGGCATTGGTCGCCAGCGGACTGCAGGCGTTTGTCTGCAGCAAAGTCACCGGTACGCGCATGTCGGTGGAAAGATAATTTCCATCGAGAAAATCGGGTTGCTGAACCATGGCCCGCATCTTGGTCTTGAAGTCGTCGGTCTTGGTCCACGCCCAATACTGGTTCCAGCAGTTCAGGTAATCTTTGCCCGAGCAGCCTTGGCCGGCATCCATTCCCGGAGCGCCTGCGGGAATCTTGCTGGAATGGCAGCGCGCGCAGCGCTCGGCGAAAACGATCTTGCCGCGCTCCAGCTTGGCCTTGTCTTTGGTGAGATAGGCGTCGCCGCCGGGCGCATCCTTCAGCAAGTGCGGAGCGGTGCTCTTCAGGAAGAACAGCGCCATATCGGGCGTCTGTGCTTCGGTAGCTTCCCAGTAAGCGGAATTCTTGTTGGCGACCGCAATCTCGATAGGAGTAATCGGCTCTCCCCCGAGCAGCGCGCGGAAGTGCAGCAGCCACTCTTCGCTGAACAGGCCGATGTTCAAGTAGACGCGGTTGAGCGCTCCCAGTGCTCCCACAGAGTCAGACCCATCTTTCAGGATGCGTGCGGTGTACACCGTATCCGGCGGATTGAAGAACGCCATCAACGGTCCCTGGTGAACATATTCGTTGAACTGCTTGTTGTTGAGCTCGCCTCCAGCCAGCGTTTCTTTGCCCCAGCGCTTGGAAACGTCAAGGCGCGGAAGCAGCCCGTAAACCGCATTCATGGTGCGAGGATTGTTGATGTTATCGCTCGAGACCAGCGAGGTATCGAGCGTGCCCGGCCGCGATGTGCGGAACAACTGCACTGGAAAGCTGCTGGGATCCGACTGCCAGGCAAAGATGCGATCGATCCAGAAATATTGAGCTCCCACATTGGAGGACAAGTTCTCCCACTTGGGATTTTCCGGATCGGCGGGAGGCTTGATCGGATTAGGCCCCACGTGACAGAAGGCGCATGACATGCGCGACGCGATACGGTCGCACCAGTTTCTTATCGTTGTAATAGCTGGGATCGTCGTAATAGCGCTTCGGGTCCCACTTCTTGGCAGCCGCCTCGTCGAAGGCGGGGTTCGGAAAAAGCCGCAAGCCGACGATGCCGGTCGCGTATCCGTAGTACGAGCCGATCGGAATGTTCTGGCCCCGGGCGCCAACCTTCACGCCCGGATACTTGCTCTCGTTCTCGAAAGGATCGGGAGGGCAACTGGGATCCCGGCTGTCGAGCCACAGGCCGTATCGATTGGGATCGGGCCCAGTGGCTTTCTTAAAGCAAGGTTCATTCACCAATCCCAGATAGTTCCAGCGATTATCGCGGCTGGCTTTCAAACCCGGGTAAGACGAAATGGTCTTCAGCAGGTCGAAGTTCCCGACACTCTTGACCGTCATCACGTCCCACAGGCGATCATTGCCGCCGGTCCACACCAGCCACATGTTGCGGCCCTTGATCTCGTCGGGAGTCAGCGCGAGAACGCCGTGCGCATCCTGGTCCATGTCGTGGAAGTAATCTTCATCGGCGGCGGGAAATGACGCTGCCGGACGCCCCGCCAGGCGTGCTTCATCCAGGACCTCGCCGGGTTTCGGAGTCTTGCTGCAGCTCACCAGCGATAAAACCAGCATCAGCCCACAGCACCAGGACCACAGACATGTCGATCGAGTCATGAGGCAGCGCTCCTTGCCAACCTGGGGATGACCGTTTGCCGGGGCCTTCAAGAGTCATGCAACGGACAGAAGTGGTAAGCACAGGAGGCATTATTCACTCCTGCGACAAAGGCTGGCGACGGAATGCCGGCCGAATTTCGCCCCGTTTGTACGTTTCGTTGTTGAGCACTATAGCGAAAGCATCTCGCAACAGCCATAGCATATTAGTGGTAAAGAAGGCGGTAGAAACAATGCCGTGCCGCACATCGATGCGCGTGCCTCAGCGCCTTCGATTGGAATCGCATTGCTGATGCCCGAACTCTGCTCACGTTCCCGCAGAAGAATTACGAACCGCAAAGCAGTTTCGGTTAAGCTGTGAGTCGTCAATCCCAAGGGAGAATACGCAATGGTCTCGGAAACTACCGCGCAGGCAGATTGCGAATACATCGTGGTCGGTTCCGGTGCGGGCGGCGGAACCGTTGCAGCTCGACTGGCCGAAGCTGGGCACACGGTCATTCTGCTGGAAGCTGGTGGAGACCCGCGACAATTGCATGGTGGAGAACCCGCGCAGCCTGAGGTCAACCGGCTTCCCTACGACTACGATGTTCCGGTATTTCACGCCTTCGCCAGCGAGAACGAAGCGCTGCGATGGGATTTCTTCGTGCGCCACTATTGCGACCAGCAGGCGCAGCAACGCGATCCGAAATATGTAGCCGACTACGCCGGCCAGCGCGTCGACGGAATTCTCTATCCGCGAGCCGGAACGCTGGGCGGATGCACCGCCCATAACGCGATGATCCTGGTGTATCCCCACGATGCGGATTGGGACAACATCGCCACCCTTACTGGTGACACTTCGTGGAACGCGGATACGATGCGGCGATATTTCCAGCGACTGGAGAACTGTCACTACCGGCTTCCCTATCGCTGGCTTTCCTGGCTGGGGATTAATCCGACGCGTCATGGCTTTCGCGGTTGGCTGCACACCGAAAAAGCCATCCCCATGATGCCGCTCAGCAATTACAAACTATTCGAGGTGATCGCCGATTCCGCTGCGGTTGCGATTGAAGATATTGGAGAGAAAGTGGATCGGGCGCGTTGGATGCTGGAGAGTCAACTCGACCCCAACGACTGGCGCACGGTGAAGGAAAATTCGATCGGGCTGCGCTTTCTGCCGCTGACCACGCACCATCACGCGCGCAACGGTTCTCGGGAACGCGTGTTGGCGGTGGCTGCGAAACATCCAAACCGATTGCGGATCGAATTGAACGCGCTGGTGACGCAGGTGCTTCTCGACGACGATGGCCGGGCCGTCGGGGTGGAGTATCTGCGCGGAGAACGTTTGTATCACGCGTCGGCCAAGCCCAGCGATGGCGGCGAGCGGCGGGAGCTTCGCGCATCGCGTGAGGTCATTCTGGCAGGCGGAGCTTTTAATACGCCGCAGTTGCTGATGCTCTCGGGAATCGGAGCGCGGGCCGATCTCGAGCGACATGGTATCCCAGTCAAGGTCGACCTGCCCGGCGTCGGCAAGAACCTGCAAGATCGCTACGAGGCTGGCGTAGTCCATCGCATGAACTTCGACCAGTGGGCGCTGTTTCGCGATGCGAAGTTCGACGCCAGCGACCCGCAGTTCAAGCAATGGCAAACCAAACGCGATGGCCCTTACATCACCAACGGCGCGGTGCTCACGCTGTTCAAGAAGTCGGCGCCCGAGCGGCCGCTGCCCGACCTGTTCTGCATGGCTCTGCTGGGACGCTTCGACGGCTACTATCCCGGCTATTCACGCCAGTTTGCCGAACATCTGAACTACCTGACCTGGGCCGTACTGAAGGCGCACACCAACAACTGTGCCGGCGAAGTAACCCTGCGTTCGGCCGACCCGCGCGATACACCTGAGATCAACTTTCGCTACTTCCAGGATGGCACGCCGGATCACGAGCAAGACCTCGACTCGGTAGTCGACGGAATCAAGTTCGTGCGCAAGATGACCGCGCACCTGGAAAGCATTGGGGTAATTGCCGACGAGGAATCGCCCGGCAAGCAAGTGGAATCCGATGCCGACCTGCGCGACTACGTCCGGCACACCGCCTGGGGACATCATGCTTCATGCACTTGCTCTATCGGACCGCGGGAGCAGAATGGCGTACTGTCCAGCGATTTCCGCGTGCATGGTACCCAAGGGCTGCGGGTGGTGGATGCTTCGGTCTTCCCGCGCATCCCTGGTTTCTTCATCGCGAGCGCGGTTTACATGATTGGAGAGAAGGCGGCTGACGTGATTCTGGCAGATGCAAAGCGGACTTCGCGGTAAAAGCCGTTACACCCCAATCGCCTGTTGAATGGCGTGGGCGATAGCGTCGGTATGGCGGCGCATCGCCTGCTCCGACTCCGCTTCAATCATCACCCGCGCCAGCTTCTCGGTTCCCGAGTAGCGAACCACCACGCGACCGTTGCCATCGAGTTCACGCTCCGCTTCGTGGATGGCCTGCATCACCTCGGCCATTTCTTCCATGGGCAATTTCTCGCGCACGTGAACGTTCTTTATTTCCTGCGGGAAAACTTTCATGTCGGCCACCAGCTCGGCCAGAGGAGTGCCGGTTCGAGCGATCACCTCCAGCACCCGCAAGGCGGTGAGGATGCCGTCGCCGGTGGTGGTGTCCACGTCGCGAAACAGGATGTGGCCAGACTGCTCGCCCCCCAGCGTGGCGCCGGTCTTGAGCATTTGCTCCAAGACATATTTGTCGCCCACCGGGGCGCGCAACATGCGAATGCCGCTGCTCTTGAGCGCCGCTTCCAGCCCCATGTTCGACATGGTGGTCGCCACCACCGTGTCGTTGTGCAAGTGGACATGGGTCTTCATGTCGCGCGCGGCTAACAGCAAGACAGCGTCGCCATTCACCACTCGGCCCTGCGCGTCGGAGAACAAGGCGCGGTCAGCATCGCCATCAAAGGTAATGCCGAGGTCGTACTTTCCCTGGGCCGCGGCGACGGCTTGGGCAACGTGCTCGGGATAGAGTGCGCCGCAACCGGCGTTGATGTTGCGACCATTGGGCTCGATGTGCAGAAAGTCGGCGGCAATTCCGCAATCGCGAAATACCATGGGCGCGAGCGCGCTGGCGGCGCCGTTGGCGCAATCCACCAGAACGCGAAGCTTGCCGAAATCAGTAGCCGCCACGAAACCAGCTAGCCACTGGGCATACTGTTCACGCAGTTTCTCATCGCCCGGCAGCATCGCCGCCGCATGTCCCACGGCGTCAGATGCTCCCTCGGCCAACTGCTCCAGATGGGAGAAGATGTCGGCCTCAATCTCGTGTTCCAGCTGGTCAGACAGCTTGTAGCCGTCGGCGCCAAAGATCTTGATGCCATTGTCCTGCCAGGGATTGTGGGAAGCGGAGATAACGATGCCGGCGGAGAAGCGATCGGAGCGCGTAAGGTAGGCGACACCGGGCGTGGTAATGACACCGGCACTCACCACTTTGACGTGCGACGTTTCCAGGCCGGCAGCCAGGACGGAACTAATCCAGGCGCTGGATTCGCGCGTGTCCTGACCGATGAGCACTCGCGCGTTGGCATCCCGAGCGGCCAAGCGCTGCCCCAGGGCGCGTCCGATGGCAAAAACGGTTTGCCGGTCGAGCGGATACTCACCCGCAACACTCCGAATTCCGTCGGTTCCGAATAGCTGTCGCATCCTTTGTTTTCGCTCCTGCCCGCTCACTCACACGATGTCGCCGGAGCGGGGACCAATCCACGATCCTATCAGGCGCAAAGTGGCGCCCGGGCTTCGGGTTGTACCGCTAAGGCTGGCCGGGCTTTCCGGCGGTAGTCTTTTCCGTGTTGACCGTGACGTGGATGGGGCCCGGCGTTTGCACCCGCACCAGGGGATCGGCTACATAGGCGTGGGTGGTAAATGTCGCCTTACCCACCACCCCGGTAGCGTCCACCGGATCGGTCATGGCCGTCTGGATTGCTTGCACTCTTCTTTCCGGCCCCACGATGGTAATGGTGGAGGGATCGGCGCTCACGCCGGCGATGTCATAACCGCTAAGCAAGGTGCCAATCACACGCGGCTGCACTTCCACCGATCGCTCGAAGCTGCGATCGAAGCTGATGTGAAACTGCGAGGGCACAATCTGGACCACGCTGACGTCGCGGGGCACGTGAATGTCCTGGGCAGTGAGATCAAAAGTGCGCTCCCCGGGTGCGGCTTCCCGCAGATTCAGCACGGCATGCACTTCCGACGGCCGCAGATTCTGCAGCAGGCGCTCTGGCCCGCGCAAGGTGACTTGGGCCTCAAACGGATAGTCAGAGCTGATTTCCAGATTGCCTGGCGCGTGCCGAAATTCCAGACGAACGGTTATCGGGATTTCGATAGGCTGATCGCGGCCTACAGCCCACCACAGCATCACTGCGATGGCCAGCGAGATCAGCTTGTAGGGCAGGTTCTTGAGGATGTATTTGCGGACGAAATTGCGGATCGCGCCTCCCATATTAGCGCTCCGCTCCGTCGGCCAGATCCTTCTCGTGGCTCAGGCGCTCGACTTCGCGATCTTCGGCCGCCATCTCGCGATCGGTAACCGTGGTCGGCAGCGCTGCCGGCGGCACGTAGCGGCGCAGAACCTCACTCAGCCGCTCGCGCAGGTATTCCACCGTGATGTCGCGTTCGATGGCGCCTCCCACGGCGATGCTGATCGATCCCGTTTCTTCCGAAACTACCACCGAAATCGCGTCCGTCTCTTCGGTGATGCCGATGGCAGCGCGATGGCGGGTGCCGAATTGGGTGGAGAGCACGGGATTCATCGACAGCGGCAGGAAGCAGGCGGCGGCAGCGATGCGGCCTTTCTGGATGATGACCGCGCCGTCGTGCAAGGGAGCGCTGGGACGGAAGATGGTGATGAGCAGGTCGTAGGAAAGATTGGCATCGAGCGGTACACCGCTTTCGATAAAGGTGCGCAGGCCGATCTCGCGTTCGATAACAATCAACGCGCCGGTAACCGTCTGCGAAAAATGATCGGCGGCCAGCACGATGTCTTCATAGCTATCGGTACCGTCAAACACTCCGCCGCGCGAAGTCGACAAGCGGCGGCCCAGGCGCGCCAGAGCATGACGAATTTCGGCGCCGAACACTACGATTAGCGCAAAGACTGCGTAAGGAAACAGGGTGGTAACCAGCCAGTCGACCGTTTTGAGTTGCTCGATATGAGCCAGCCAAAACGCCGCCACCAGCAGAATCACCGCGGCCAACATAGGGATGGCGCGAGTCCCCTTGATCAGCTTGAGGAACTCATAGATCAAGAACGCCACAACCAGAATATCGATGATGGAGATCACCGAGAATTGCGGAATGTGACCTAAGTTCCGTAGCATTCTGGTTGCCCGGGCGGTGCATAGTATTCGACTGCTAACTACATTCTAAAACACTAGTTAGCGACTAGTTGTGGGAAGCTGAATTCGACGCGGACATTTCGCGCCAGGCATAAGCCAAGGGGTTGAGATGCTCTCGGAATAATAAGCGATGCCGCCGAGCCCTCTCAGCATTAGAGCTCTCTTTTCATCCTACCAATTGTTGAGTGTCAGGACACAACTTTCGGCTTGCAAGGAACCAAGTCGTGCTTCACGCCCCCGGCAGGTCTAGAACAGAAGGATGCTGGGGCAGGTTCTAGTGTAGTGCGTCGGAAATCTGTTCACATAATTTTTCCGAGGTTTGTATCAGGGCATGGCTTCAGCGGTGCCGAAAAGCATCATTTTCCCTTGGGTTGTACAGTTTGCTGAAAAACTCGGCCTGAGGCGATTTTGAAGGGGCGTAGCTTTAGCTACGCCGTAGCAACTCCTTTATATTTGTCATCCCGAACTGACTTTAGTCGGTGAGGGATCTGCTTTTCCGAGTTTTTCAGCAAACTGTTCCGCCGCGCCGAAAAGCTTTCAATGACGCACTACACTAGACACCAGGTAGTCGCCAGGGCAAGTTGAATGGAAAGCTTAATTTCTGGAACAGAACAGACCCAGCGGGTCCAGGCAAGCCTATAAACTGCGGCCAGGCATCATCCTCTACCATTTCGCCGTCGGCGTTGCAGAACGCCGGCCGCGTCCGGATTCACCAGCACTGTGAATCCCTGACGGAAATGATTCGAATCCACCTCAATCAGCGTGGCACGTTCGCCCTCAATACAGCCGCCCAGCACCCGTCCCAGGCTGAGCAACGAGCGGCTGCCGCACACTTCGCAAGCTTCGCCGCCGCTATTGCTGATGATCTCGCAATCCGCGCACAAAACGGCTTCCAACAGAGGAACGGAATTTAGAACCGGGTCCCACTTGTGACCTTCGTCCATAGAAGACTCTCTGCTTAACCTAGCTGTCCCCGGGCGGTTGGGGAAGTACCTTCTGGTGGAAGAAGCAGAAAAGTAACGGGAGGATAGCTAAAACGGGAACGGGAAAATTAATTCAATCTTCCGCGATTTAGCTTGAATAATTTCGCAACCGAATGTCGTCAGGAAACATCGGCGCTGGCCGCCGGAGGCAGCAGGTTGTGATTCAGAGCGAATAGTGCCAGCTCTAACCGGTTACCCACACCCAGCTTGTTGAAGATGTTGGTGAGATGGCGCTTCACGGTTTCTTCGCTGATGCCAAAGGTCTCGGCGATATGCTTGTTGGTCGAGCCTTCGGTAATCAAGGTGACTACTTCCAGCTCGCGCGAGGTGAGGCCGAAGGTCTTGCGCGGCGGCGGCGCGGTCTGGGCCGCGAGGTCGCGCAGCACCTGCACCAGATTCTGCACCGGGCGTCCGTCGAGCCAGTATTGACCCTGCATCACGGCGCGAATGCAGGCCGAAAGATGGGCCACAATCGCGTCTTTCAGCACCACGCCGCGCGCGCCCAACTGCAGCGCTTCCAGAATCTGCCGCTTTTCCACCTGTCCGGTGAGCACGATGGTACGCGTGGTGCCACCGTCGGCAGTCATTTCGCGTAGGGCTTCCATGCCCGGCATCTTGGGCATGGCCAGATCCAGCAGCAGGATGTCGGGACGCAAGGTGCGCACCATGTGCAACGCCTCGACGCCGTCCTTAGCCTCGGCAATTACCTTGATCTGGCTGTCGGATTGGAGCATGTTGCGCAGGCCAATGCGCACCACGGGATGATCGTCGGCTATCAGGACCCTGATTGAAGTCACCGCCATCTTACTTCCTCACGTTGAGGGATGGTCTGTTCTAGGCTGCCGATCCTTCGGCCGGAATTACCGCAGGGCCGACTTGTTTGCTCAATTCCGCTTCCACCTTACGCAGGGCGGTCGCGGTCTGTTCCAGCGTGGCTTCGGCTCCCCGGAAGTCGGAATCGCGACCCATCCGCTCCAAAGTTGCGCAAGTTTGCGACAATTCCTGGGCCCCCACCATCAAGCTACTACCTTTCAGATAATGCGCTCGTTCACGAAATGCCTTCGCATCCTTTACCTGAAAGGCCTCCTGCAGTTGAGCTAGCGTGTTGCGAGCCTCGGCAAGGTATTCCCGGCAGAGGTCGGCCAGGACTGCAGGATCTTTGGCCGTCGCCTGCTGCAGCCGCGCAAACACCTCAGGAAGTATGACGCTATCCATTACCTGATTTACGTGCTACCCCATCCACGAAGCCGATAAGACATAGGTAATCCTTCCCAGCGCTTGCGTCAAGCGGGGAATGCGTACACCGGCATTTCCCTTGCTTGGAGTACTTCCATAATTAATGGTTTGCGAATGGTTTCGTTGCGCACCGGAACTATCGGAAGCGCGAAAAATCGGGCTTGCGTTTCTCCAGAAACGCGCTGAGCGCTTCTTTGGTTTCGGGAGACTCCAGCCGCTCGGAGATGACCATCACTTCTTCGCGCAGAGCACGCTCCACTTCCGACTGCTGCCCGCGGGTCATCAGAGACTTGCAGGCTCGCAACGCTCCCGCAGGCTTTTCAGCCAGCTGTTGAGCGGCCGCGGCTGCGGTCGCCAGCAACGCATCAGGAGCGACCACGGCATTCACCAATCCCATCTCGTAGGCACGTTGCGCGCTCAAAGCGAGCGCCCAGCATAAACAACTCCGCCGCCCGCTGACGTCCGATAGCCAGCGGCAACAGCACGGTCGACGCCGCTTCCGGCACAATGCCGAGATTGATGAAGGGCATCATGAGCTTCGCGTCTTCGGCGGCATACACCAAGTCGCAATGCAACAGGATGGTGGTTCCCACGCCCACCGCCAGTCCCTGTACCGCGGCTATCAGCGGTTTGCTGGCGCGAGCCACGGCGTGAATAAAACGTACCGCCGGCGGTAGGGCCTGCCCCTTCCACGGCTTCTTCAGGAAGTCTTCCAGGTCGTTGCCCGCGGTGAAAGCGGCGCCCTTGCCATGCAGCAAAATCACGCGCACGCGAGTCGTCGGCTTCCGCCTGTTCCAGCGCGCTGGCCAACGCCTCGTACATATCCGCGGTGAGTGCATTCTTCTTTTCCGGACGATTGATGGCAAGGTACAGCACACCACCGTTGCGTTCGCTCTCAACGTGACTCATGATGGGTTCCTCGATGCGGCATTGTACGCGAAGCCCAGACAGGCTGAAAAAGTCTGAACAGCAGATCCCTCGGCGGCTAAGCCGCCTCGGAATGACAAATTTAAGGGACTTGCAACGGCGCGGCTGAAGCTGCGCCCCTTCAAAACCGGCTCTGGTCGATTTTTTCAGCAGCCTCTATGGTCGGATTCAGCGACATCAAAACCAGCTCAGCGATGGCCGTTCTCCAGCGATCGAAACGCTCGGGAATCCCCCTGCCACTCGCCAAATCGGATCGGGTTTTGATGTAATCTGGAGCTAGTGAAGGACGCTTCTTCTATCACGTTCGAGTCGCTAAAAAATCGCACCCGATTCCTTAGCGGACTATATCGCGACCTGCTGGAAAACGGTATCCGGTACTTCTTTCCCGGAGCTACGCTGGATCGGGTTTCCGAGGGGGCGGAGCAGATGCCGGGACTGCTGGGCGCGGTTCCCAGCGGCGGCCAGGTTGAATTCGAGTGGATGGGCAGCGGCTATACGCTCAGTGCCAGTTCGAAGCTGTCGGATCACGAACGCCTCCTGCTGCGCAGCATTGGGATGGTGCTGTCGGCGCGATATCAACTCATCACCAACCAGGCCTTGGCGGCGCAAACGTTTCAGCTGTTTCGCGGTCTGCCGGAGGATCGCTTCGTCTCCGCCTTTCTCGACCCCGCGCCGCATACCAGTGCCGAGGCCATTGCCGGCCTGCCCGATCGCGTAGCCGACGCCATCGAAGTCTTGCGCACCAGCAGCATGAGTACCTACGAGAACCGGCGCATCGCTACTGGGGTGCTGCTGTTCGGCTCCATGCCCGAGCCTTGCCACATTCCGCCGGAAACCCCCAAGCGGGCGCTACGCTATTCCCATCTGCTCACCGGCATCCGCAGCTTCCATCGTTTATGCGACGGCCTGCGAACCCTGGCGCTGGTTGATCAGAACGGGTTTCTGGCGGAACTGGTTGACGTGCACGACTGGGCCGAGCCTTATCGCGACTTGCCGCTCGCCGTGCCCGCCTCCTCGCAATATAGCGACCACTGCCGCGCCACGCTGTGCGGCGGCCATATTTGTCTCATCCTCTCCCCGAACGGAGAGATCAAGATTTACTCCGACGGTGTGCCGGTTTTTCGCTTTATCGACGGCAAGTGGCGGCTGGTGGATGCGCGTCATCGCTATGAGTTGTGGAAGAACGCTATTGGCAACGCCCAACTGGCAGAGCGCCTGTTCGCGGTGGCGCTCAACCTTACGGAGAGTCGTCGTGGCGCCTTGTTTGTCGTGCTCGACGATCGCGCATCGGCGAACATGCTGGTCTCGCAGCCCGATCTGCTCGACCATCTCAATCACGACGACCTGATGGAGGGCATCACCAGCAAGGACCAGCTGCACTATCTGTTGCGCGACAAGAGCGTCCTCGACGTTCCCGCCACCGTGCTGGAAAACATAGCTCGGATCGATGGGGCCGTGGTGCTTTGCCCGGACGGCAACCTGCTCGCCTTCGGAGCTATCCTGCATCACCACTCTACCGAGGAAGCGCTGAATCGCACCGTCGAGGGCGGTCGCACCACCGCCGCCATTGCCGCATCGCACTTTGGCACAGTGTTGAAGATCAGCGAAGACGGCCTGATCTCGATGTATCGCGGCGGCCAGTGTTTGTGGGAGATGTGAGAATTCGATTTTGAAATGGGGAGAGCACGCCCTTTCGAGGTCTGCATCTCATCTCTCGCCACTCGGATCACACTTTAGCTCCCCGAGGCAAGGATCGGCTCTTGACGACTAAAGGAATGCCCTAATGCCGGGTGGAAGTGCCGGGCTTTAAGTGATTGTGTCGCAACCCGCTTAAGAGTTTTCCGGTGCGAAACGAACATCGCATTCCAGTCAGACTAGCCGCGCAGCGGCGGCATGGGCGTAAGCCCACGCACCCAGTGGGAGAAATCCGAGCCGCAGAGCGGCGGCACTAACTCGCGACACAGTCTCTTTCAGCCCGGCGAAATTCGGGGCCATGAAAAATGGCTTCACAGTTTGCTGAAAAACCCGGAAAAGCAGATCCCTCACCGACTAAAGTCGGTGAGGGATGACAATATAAAGGACTTGCTACGGCGTAGCTAAAGCTACGCCCCTTCAAAACCGCCTTAGGCCGAGTTTTTCAGCAAACTGTTCAACCACGGTTGTCCGGGGCTAAAGCCATTTCAGACGTATGCTCTCGGCACGGCTGAAGCCGCGGCCTTCCACCGTTTCCCGACAGTTATCCGCAAAGCCCGGCTCTTCGCCAAGCTTTCGAATCAGCTGGCGATCTTCACCAGCGCATCGCGATCCTCGTCAACTACAGGCGAAGGGGCCCCAGGCCGGTTGTCTCGCACTGCCAGACCCTTAGCCCGCTTCCAGGCGTCGCCAATCGCTGCTGAAGCAAAGAAAATGTGCCCTGCGGTGAGTGACCCGACCACTTTGTTATGACCGATTGCGGCCAGTCCCATCGACGCGATGCAGCCACAGCGCGAGCAGTCCGGATCGCCCCCAAACTGGCAGGGTTCGACTCGAGTCTTCAAGTCGGCTGAGATGGTCCGCGTGGTGCGGGCAAAGATGCAATCCGCCGGAGACTGGGGCGGCGTCAGAAACTCGTACATGGTGTCTTCCGACATGTCGAGCTTGGGAAAAATCTGGCGCAGCTCCAGCAGATCGGCAACCACTTGCTGCCGCTGCTCGCTCGATAGGCACTCGACCGGGTTCGCGCCCCGCTGCGGCGTGAAGATGCTCATCCAGACTTTCTCCGCTGCCGGGTTGGCTGACCAGAAATCGAGAAACTCCCGCAGATATCCGGGACGCTGCATCATGGCGCTGGTGATGGTGCAGTGGATGGCGACGCGCTGGCCCTCGATGTTACGCAGAATGCGGTCATAGGTGGCCGGCTTGCGGCGCTCATCGTGCTCCGGTTGCAAGCCATCCACGGAAACGCTGATGCGTAGCTGCGGAATCGAGGCCCAGGCCTGCGGTATGGGACGGAAAGCGCTGGTCACCACCTGGACGTGGATGCCGCGCTGGGAAAGTTGGGGCAGCAATTTTTCCAGCTCGCGATAACGCACCAGGGGATCGCCGCCGACCAGAGAAAGATGTAGAGGCTGGTGCTCATCGACCAAGGCGAGCACGCGCCGCACCAGTTCGTCGCCCTTGAAGTCGGACAGACTGCGCAAATTCGTCTCTCCCAGGTGTGCGTCCTCGTAGGCGTAGCATCCCGGACAGCGCAGAGGACACTCGCGCGTAATTTCAATGGAAAGAGTTGGTACTCGGCCGTTAAGGATTCGGCCCCAGGTCTGAAGAATCGGTTTTATCTGCAAAAGCGCCTATCTTTCGGTTGAAGGTCTCTATGTTTGGATGTCGCCGGTGACGATCGGTTGCCAGTTTCTGGCGGCCGCTGCCAAGTGGGTTCAACGAATCTTTTTTTGCAGCTCCAGACATTCATCATGGAATTTGGCGTCATGGGTCAGGCCATCGGCAATAATGCACTCGTCGAAAGCCGCCTTGGGATCGCTATCCTTCAGCAGATTGGTCAGCATGATGTGGGGCGTCGGCCAGTCAGGCGATAGTTTAGCCGCAGTCCGCAATTCGGCGATGGCGGTTGGCATGTCTTTCTTCTTCTGATAGACGATGGACAGGTTGTAATGCGCACTGGCATTGTTGGGTTCCAGCAGGATGGCCTGCTTGTATTCCGCAATAGCTTCATCGGACCGGCCGGCATCGTCGAGCACGCTGCCCAGATTCATGTGGGTCTCGGCGCTCTTGGGCTGGATTTCCAGGGCAGCCCGATAATGCTCGATGGCGCCGTTAAAATCGCGCCTGGCGTAGAGCACATTCGCCAGATTGTTCTGCGCGCTGGCTAGCTTGGGATTCAGTCGCACCGCTTCCTTATACTCCACAATTGCGCCGTTGAGATCGCGATTGTGCTTGAGCGCCAGCCCCAGATTATTGTGGGCGTTAGCGTCTTCGGGCTTGAGCTGCACCGCAATCTTGAATTCGGCAATCGCTTCGGCATAACCCTGGCGATCGAGATAGATACGCCCCAGGTTATAGTGCGCCTCAAAGTAGCCGGGATAAGTCTTGATCGCTTCTTTGTACTCGTCGATCGCGTTCTCCACATTGCCGTCGTGTTCGAACGACACTCCTTCGTGGAAGTGACGTTCCGCTTCGGCGGGAACAACCTTCGCCGGCTTCTCACCCGTGGCCGGAGGGGTGGGCGAAGTCGCAGGTGGAGATACCGGCTTGGACTGCCCCATCTTCGGCGCAGGTTGGGGCTGCGGTGCATCCTGCCCGACAGCGAATCGCTGAATCAGCGGCAACAAAAAGATAAAGGCAACAACATTCAGCAACCTGCGTTTTCTGTGCACTCTCATGATGGGGCGTAAGGGAAGTATATCGTCTAAGCGTGCCGGCGGGGGTGCGACCGGAATCGTCGACGGCGCAGCTCACGGTGTGTTCGACTTGGGTGTGGGCTCTTTGATGGTAGCCAGGGCGCGTTTCATCTGCTGAAATTGGCCGGTCTGATAGCCATAGGTTCGCCGCGGCAGACGGGCAGCCTCCTGCCGAATGGCACGCGAACGGTTGTCGGGATTAGGGTGGTCGGAGAGAAATACCAGGGCGCCAACATTGTCTTGCGCGTTGAGCTTGTCGAAGAACCTGGCCAGTTGCGCAGGATTGTAGCCGGCTTCGGCCATCAAATGTGTTCCCATCAGGTCAGCTTCACTTTCGTCAGTACGAGAGAACTTCAGCAGCACGCTATCGGCCCCTAGTCCAATGCCGAGTTGCGCCAGTTCACCCACCAGGCTTTTGTTGTCGGTGATCTGCGCTGCCAGTTCCAATGGCAGCTGAAGAAGTTTGGCCTTCGATGCCTGGTTCGTGCCGTGGCGCAGAATGACGTGCGACATTTCGTGCCCCATGACGCCGGCCAGCTGCGCCTCATTGTCCACCGCCTTGAGTAGTCCGGTATTGATGAACATGGGACCGCCGGGCAGGGCGTAAGCGTTGATCGCCGGATCAGCGACGACTGCAAAGCTGAAGGTGAAGCCGCTATCGCGTGCCTCGGGTGACGCCGCCAGGCGCCTGCCGATGGCGTTCACGTAGGCATTCAGTGTCGGATCATTGACCATGACCGACTTCTGGCGAATCTTGGCCGCAGCCTCCTGCCCCAGCTGCACATCCTGCTGTTTGGTGAAGAGGTTGAAGCCCGGCTTGATTTCCGTTGGCCCCTGAGCGGCGACCGCCATGCCCAGTAGTAGGCAGGTGACCAGCGCCGGCTTGCTCCATTGGACCGCGGAGCTTACCAAACCACGATGCTTCCTTCGAAAGCGCATGCTTGCCTGCCGCCGCGTCCTTCATCAGATTTTACCGTGAATCTTCTACCGTGAATCGCTACCGGGAGAAGTCGGAGCAACGGCGTCCCCGACCCCAACCGTTGGCTGGGGCCTCTTGTGCTGAGGAAGCGGAAGGTTGCGGTATCATCTAACCTTCGCTCGGGTCGGTTTGCCCCCATGGATCAACGCAGCTTCCAGAGCCTGCTACGCCGCACGGTTGCCATCCCCGTGGTTATGCTGGTGTTGTTGGCCGCTATCCTGGCGGGCGAGATGCTGTTGTTCACTGCCTTGCTGCACTGGGTCGATCATTCCGATCAGGTCATCGCCAATACCCGGCAAGTGATGCGCAATATCGTAGAGATGGAAACCGGTCTTCGCGGCTACTACCTCACCCACGACCCGACCTTTCTTCAACCGTATAACGATGACCGGTCGAAGGTGACGGAGCAGTTCAACCATCTGCAGGAATTAACCGCCGACAATCCTGGTCAGCAAGTGCGGCTGCGCCAGCTACGCGATCTTTATGTGCAGTGGGTGCAGTGGGCCGACCAGCAACTGGCACAACCCCGGGGCACAGTGCCCTCGGCTGACGAGCGCCTCAGCGAACAGCAGTTGATGACCAATATACGCAATAAGCAGCGGGAATTCGTAGGTGGCGAGGAGGTGCTGCGGGCGAAACGCGCACGCCGGGCGACCGCTCTGAATGCGGCCGTGATCGGCTCCGCCGTGGGGCTTTCCTTGCTGATCGCGGCCCTGCTGTTCACCCTAACCCGGCGCGAGTTGATGGCTCTGTCCAACACCTACGAACGCCACCTCCAGGCCGAGGTAGAGCAACAGCGCCAACTGAAGGAAAGCCGCGAGCGGTTTGAGACCACGCTAAACAGCCTGGGCGAGGCGGTCGTGTCCACCGACCAGGCGGGCAACGTGTCTTTTCTCAACCCGGTGGCGCAGAGGCTGACCGAATGGGAGTACGACGCCGCCCAGGGGCGGCCGTTGCGGGAAGTGTTGCGGATCAGCGATGAGAAGACGCGCTCCGAGACCGAGGACCCGGTGGAGGTGGTGCGGCGCGCGCAAAGCGTGGTTGGCTTCTCCAATAGCCTGATTCTTACCAGCCGCTCCGGGAAAGGACTATCCGATCGAGCTGACCGGCGCGCCGATTCTCAATGAGCGCAGCGAGGTGGGCGGGGTGGTGGTGGTCTTCCGCGACGTGACCCAGCGCCGCCAGACCGAACAAACCCTGCGCGCCAGCGAGCGCCTCACCCTCGCCGGCCGCCTGTCGGCCACCATCGCGCACGAGATCCGCAATCCTCTGGACACCGTGACCAACCTGGTTTATTTGCTGCAGCATGAACCGACCGGAGACGAGCGCTCGGCGCAATACCTGCAGATGGCCAGCGATGAACTAACCCGCATCGCCCAGATCACCGGCCAGTTGCTCACCTTCCATCGGGAAGCGCGCAATCCGGTGGACGTGAGCCTGACCGAAGTTCTGGAGAGCGTGCTGGTGCTGTTTGCTCCGCAGATCAAGCAAAATCACATTGTCGTGGAAACGCGATTTGAAACCGATCGCTGTGTTCGCGGATTTCCGGGCGAGCTGCGGCAGGTTTTTTCCAACCTGATTGGCAATGCCCTGGACGCCATGCCGGCCAACGGCAAGCTGATTCTGCGCACTCGCGAATCCAGCCTGGCCTCCGATCCCACGCGCAAGGGAGTTCGGGTCACCTTGCTCGACAATGGATCGGGAATTCCGGCGGGCGTGCGCAAGAACCTCTTCGCTCCGTTCTATACCACCAAGGGCGAGAAGGGGACGGGACTGGGACTGTGGGTCAGCCGCGGCATTATCGACAAGCACGAAGGCACAATCCACGTAAGCAGCCGGGTTCGCGAAGGAAATAGCGGGACCGCGTTCTCGGTGTTCCTGCCATTCGAGCAGGAGTTGGGCATGCTCGACGTGCCGATAGCGCATCCGGGTAGTGGATAGTGAATTGTGATGGCGCGACCCAGGTTAGCCCGACAGCAGGGCAAACCTGGGGCACAGGCTTACGGTAATTCTTCAGAAGAAAGCCGGGCTGGCGCCCGGCTTTCTAATCCCTAGCCCCTAATCCCTATTCCCTGGCTAGTGAATGTCGAACATCTCCTGGTGCAGCGCAGGATCGCTCTTCACCAGCACGGTCTTGCCCGTCAATTCTTCCAATTCGCCGATGAGTTTGCCATTGTTGGCCTTCAGCGCCTTGGCGACCTCGGGATTGACGCGTAGCGTGATGTCGTCGAGGTCGTGGATCTTGGCCATCTTGCGCATCTCGATGTAGAGCTCGTTGCACACCGTAGTGACGGACTTGACGAAGCCTGCGCCCGTGCAATACGGGCAGGACTCACCCAGGGTACGCTCCAGCGACTGCTTCACCCGTTTGCGGGTGATGGCGACCAATCCGAAGTCATTAAACTGCAGCACCTTCGACGGAGCGCGATCGCTGCGCAGCGCTTCCTCCAGCGCCATCATGACCTTCTGGCGGTTCTTGCGCTCGTCCATGTCGATGAAGTCGATAACGATGATGCCGCCCAGATCGCGCAGCCGAATCTGGCGCACGATTTCCTTAATGGCATCAACGTTGACCTTTACGATGGTGTCTTCCAGCCGCTGGGTCTTGCCCACAAACTTGCCGGTATTGACGTCGATGGCGACCAGCGCCTCGGTCTGGTTGATGACGATATGGCCGCCGCTCTTCAGCCACACCTTCGACTTCAGCGAGCGGTTGATCTCGTCCTGAATGCCGAACTGCTCAAACAGCGGCGTGTCTTTGGTGTAAAGCTTGATGCGCCGGACCAGCGACGGCTGGAAGCGATTGGCGAAGCGCACCACGCGCTCGTACTCGTCTTCGGTGTCGACCCAGATCTGGGAGAAGTCGGCGTTGACCTGATCGCGCAGCACCCGCTCCACCAGGTTCAAGTCGTGATAGATCAGCGCGGGCGACTTGCTGTTCTCGGCCCGGGTCTTGATCTCGGCCCACAGATGCTTGAGGAAGCGGATGTCGGCGCGAAGATCGTCTTCCTTGATGTTGGCGGCGGCGGTGCGAACGATGAATCCGCCCACCCCGTTTTCGCGCTCGCTGGTCACGATGCGCTTCAGGCGCTGGCGCTCCTCGTCGGAAGCGATCTTGCGCGAGACGCCCGACATGATTGACCGTCGGCATGTAGACCAGGAAGCGGCCGGGCAGCGCGATGTGGCTGGTGATGCGCGCGCCCTTCTTGCCGATGGGCTCCTTGGCGATTTGAATCAGTACTTCCTGCCCTTCCTTGAGCAGGTCGGTGATGAGCGGCTGATTGCGGCTGTGGTTGGGACGAGCGCGCAAATTGCGGCGCGAACCGCCGCGGCGGCCGCGATCGCGGGAATCCCGCCGGCCGTAACCGGGACGCTCGGCCGGCCGTTGCTGATATCCCACAGTGGGGGATGAGGCTCGAACCTCGGCGCGGCCGTTAGTCTCTTCTACTTCCTCGTTCTCTTCGTCGTCGTCTTCCTCTTCCTCCTCGTCGGAGGCCAGGATATTCTCGCCCCGCATTTCCGCGGCAACCACTTCGTCCTCGTCAACGTCTTCGATCTTGGGAATCCAGCGTTCCGAGTAGCCGTTGTCGGAGTCGAGAGTTTCTTCTTCCAGCACCAGCTCTTCGTCGCCGGCCACTTCGCTCATGGCGCTAAGATCGTCGGGAACCGGCTGAAATTCAGCTTCTTCGTCTTCCAGCACCTCGTGCTCCAGGGTACGACCCTCGGGAGCCACCGAAGGAGCGGCCAACCGTTGAGTATCGGCGTCGTCGTGCTGGACGAACGGAGCAGCATGCGAGTCGGCCTCAAGTGGCTCCTCGGTGGCGGCCGGCGATCCCACATTGTGGGACTCGGTTTCAGGCTGGGGTTCGACTTCGACCACCGCCGCTGTTTCTGGGTGAATCTCCGGCGGGGCGACGGCTTCGCTCGAGATCTCAGCGGTCTCGGGAGCCGGAACTTCCAGATGCTGCGCCGATTGCGCCTCCCCAGTTTCTCCGGCTTCGACCCCGGTGGTTTCTGGAGCGACCACCGCAGCCGCCTCTGATTCCGCCGCCGCGGCCGACTTGCGGCGCGAGCGCCAGAACCCTCGCCGGGAGCGAGGTTGTGACTCTTCTTCGCTGGCCGCAGCCGGTGCTTCGACCGGCGCGGACTCGGCGACCGCAAAGCCCTGATCGAGATGCGCCGCTTCTTCTGCGATCTCCTCCTCAACCGCGACATTGGCTTCCGGAGGAGGAAAATCTCCCACCGCCGCCGGAACCACTCGCTCTTCAGTTGGCTCGGCCGGCTGCGTCTCAGCCACAGGCTGCGCCAGGTTGCGATACTTCGAGATCGATTCTCCGGGGAGAATGATGGGCGTGTAGCCGGCAGGCGGACCGTAGTCCGCACGGGGACGTGCTTCGTGACGCGGTTCGACTCGCGGCGGAGGGGGCGCAGGTTTCTCCTCTACCGGAGCGGCCGTTTCGGCAGTCGGTTCGGATTTGGCGTCACGTTCATCGGGACGGCCACGGCGGCCTCCGCGACGACGGCGCCCGCGCCAACGGCGAGCGCCTTCCTTCGATTCACGATCTTCGCCATTGGCCGATTCGCCTTCTTCGCCAGCCGCGGACTGCTCCTCGGCGGAAGCGGAAAAATCTTCGTTGAAGGTTTCGGATTCTTCTTCGGTGTCAGGTCCAACGAAGGTAGTTTGGGTTGAAGCGGATTGCGTTTCTTCGGGAAGTTGCGGCTTGCCTATTTCGATGGCGCCGCGGGGCGCGGGAATGGCGCCGAATTCTTCGTCCTCTTCTTCATCGCCCGACAATTCGAGGAAATCGGAGACGTAGAGGAACGCATCGCGCTCCAATCCGATGTCGACGAAGGCGGACTGCATGCCGGGAAGCACGCGCGTGACCCGGCCTTTGTAGATGGATCCGGCTAAGGTGTATTCGTTATCCCGCTCGAAGAAAACTTCGGCGAGTTGGTCGTCCTCCATCAACGCCACTTTGGTTTCGTGCGGCGTAGAGGACACGTACAGTTCTTTGTTCATGGATGCTCCGGTTGGACCGGACGCAGGCGGCGAAAAGCGGGACAGGAATACGGGACGGGTGGTTAGGCGGGGACACACCCAGACTTGCGTCCGGGCGGGAACCCGATCTGATTCGTACAGCTACAACTTGTGGAATCTTAAGCACCGTATCGAGCACATTGTCGGGGTTTGTGGCGTCGCACCCAGCTCTTGCTGAGGGGCCGTTTCCCGCCTCCGACTCCGTGCCTTGCAATCCTATCCGGCCTTTTCTGCTTGCGGCCGGGGTATACCCTCGTACGTGAGGGTCAGCGTAATCTTGTTGTCATCCTTCGGAAGCTCAAAATGCCTTTTGCCAGAGCTTCCCGGCGGATGCGGCCGACTGTTCAAGGCTGCGCGCCCCGATGGCGCCCGTAAGGTTAAACCTCGGTGGTCTGCTGGGTTCAATTCACGAACCGGCGCATGCGGATGTTCATCACAATCCCCAAGGCCAGGAACATGAAGAGTACTGACGATCCCCCGTAACTCATTAATGGTAAGGGGATACCCGTAACCGGCATGAGACCTACCACCATTCCTACGTTGACCAGGAGGTGGAATGCCAGAACCGCAACCACGCCCATGACCACGAAGGCACCTGCCCGGTCGGGAGCCGTCTGAGCGTTCTGAATCAGACGCATCAGCACGATAAAGTATAGCAGGAGAACGCCCATCGCGCCGATGAATCCATGCTCCTCGGCAAAAGCGGCGAAGATGAAGTCGGTGTGCGGCACCGGCAGGAATTGTCCCTGGGTCTGGCTGCCCTGGGCCGTTCCCTTGCCGAAAATTCCCCCCGAGCCCACGGCTACCAGCGACTGAATCACCTGATACCCGTGTCCTTGGGAGTCGGCCTCGGGCTGGATGAAGCTGGTCAGCCGATCGCGCTGGTACGGTTTCAGGACGTGCCAGGCCACCGGCGCTAGTAAGGCTCCTATCGCCAGGATGACCAAGGCATGTTTGGCCTTCATTCCTCCCAGGAACAGCCCCATGATGGCGATGGGCAGGTAGGTGAGAGCCGTCCCCAGGTCAGGCTGAGCCAGCACCATCAACATAGGCACTCCCACCAGGGCTCCGGCTTTGATGATGTCTTGTGCGGTGCACTCCGACTTGGTGTCGGCGAAGTACTTGGCCATGGCCAGAATCAGCACCAGCTTGACCCATTCCGATGGCTGAAAGTGGAAGGAGCCGAGCTGCACCCAGCGACGCGCGCCCAGATACTTCTTGCCAAACACTTCCACCGCCAGTAGCGAGCCGATGGACAGCAGATACATCAGCGGCACGCGCTCAATCAGAACCTGATAATTCAGCACGCTGACCACGAACATCAGCGCGACGCCGCCCAGAATCCAATACACCTGCTTGAGATGAACCCCGGCGAACTTGGTGCTCAACGTAGCGCTGTAAATTTCCACCACACCCAGCGTGCAAATCAGCAGCACCAGCACCAGGAGGACCCAATCAAAATCGCGAAACGAGACGTAACGGCTCACGGCTTCCTCTCGGGAAGAGCCGCGATTGGCGGAGTCACCGGCGGACTGGAAGCTGGCGGCTTTTTCTTGGCAGGGGTTTTTTGCGCGGGCTCAGGGTCGGGCTGCGTCTCAGAGGGCTTAGTCTCCGCTGGATCTGGAGCATCGCTGTCGGGGTGAGTCACCTTGGGACGCGACTCTGTAGCTTCGAGGTCGGCAGCGGGAGTCGGCTTGTCGGCCGCCGCAACCCCAGGAGCGCTGCTCACCGGCTTCAGCGTGCCGTCGGCGGCGACGGTGAAATGGCCGGCCTGCGCCTTGTCAGGATTCTTGGAATCGCCCTCATGCCAGACCGCGGCGACTTCGGCCTGCTTGGTTCCTGCCGGCTGAGCGCCATTGGCCTTGGCCACTTGCGTCTGACGCAAACGCTGTTTGTCCACGTAAGCCTTGATCACATCGGCGGCCAGCGAAGCTGAACGCCAACCCCAGCCTCCGCCCTGGGTCAAGACGGCCACCACGATCTCCGGATTACGCCGCGGTGATATGCCCACAAACCACGAGTTGTCGCTGAACTTCGACTTGCCGCTGGCTCCCATCTTGCTGCGCGCCTCGGCGGAGATGGTCTGCGCCGTGCCTGTCTTGCCGGCAAAGTCGGCGCCCTCGATGTGAATGTGCGCCGGCGAGGCCGTGCCTATCGTCGGCACCAGCGCCATGGCGTCCGTGATCGTCGTCCAGGTGTCCTGGTTCATCGGCACCTGCACCGAATCCGTGTAGGTGGAGACCTGCTTGAAACCGGGGGGAAACTGATCCGGAAATGCCACGTGCGGATGAACCAGATGTCCGTCGCTGGCGATGGCTCCGATGGCGCGCGCCAACTGGATGGGCGTCACCGCAACTGCGCCCTGGCCGATACTCACCGAAATGGTCTCGCCCGCATACCACTTCTGCTTAAAGTTCTTGATCTTCCACTCTTCCGAGGGCATCACGCCGGAAACTTCCTGCGGCAAGTCGACGCCCGTCTTTTGTCCGAAGCCAAACTCGGTGGCATACTTGGCAATGCGGCTGATGCCCAGCTTCTCGCCCAGGGTGTAGTAATACGTATCGCAGGATTCGTAGATGCCCTTGGTAATATCGACGCGGCCGTGCTTGGAATCGCACTTGAAGAAGCGTCCGTAAAACGTTCCGCCGCCGCCGCAGTTGACGATCAGCTTCTGTGCGATGCCCTCCTGTAGTCCTGCCACCGACATCAGAATCTTGAAGGTCGAGCCCGGCGCCAGCTGAGCCTGAATCGCTTTATCGAGCAGCGGCTTGTTAGGATCGGTGACCAGCGCATTCCACTCGTCGCGGGTGATGCGCACCGCAAATTCGTTGGGATCAAATGCCGGCCGGCTCACCAGCGCGAGAATCTCTCCGTTGCGCGGATCCATGGCAATGATCGCGCCGTTCTTGCCTTCCAGGGCTTCTTCGGCGGCGATCTGCAGGTCAAGATCGATGGTGAGCTTGAGCGGCTTGCCGGGCACGGCCTGCACATCCTTCAGCGTTCCAACTTCCTTGCCGCGGCTATTGACCAGCACCTGGCGATAACCGTTCTGGCCCATCAGAATATCGTTGTAGTACTGCTCGACCCCCGACATACCAACGATGTCGCCCGGGTTGTACAGCTCCCATTGCGGCTGGGTCAGCATGTCTTCGCTCACCTGGCCGACGTAGCCAATGACATGCGCCATGAAGCCGTTCTTGGGATACAAGCGGCGGTGAACCGTAATGGTGTCCAGCTCGGGCAGTTCGGCCCTATGCGATTCGATGAAGGCCAACTCATCGGGCGTTATGTCGTCCTTCAGGAAAAGCGGCTGATAGCCCGGCACCGCGGCCATACGCTTCAGGCGCGCGCGCAACTCATCGGGTGGCATGTGCAGCCCGGCGGCAATCTTGTCGGCATCGGCTTGCAGATCGCGTTTCTGATCGCGCATCAGCAGCACGGAAAATGAAGGATAGTTATCGACGATGATGCGGCCTTCGCGATCGAGGATTTTGCCCCGAGGCGCCAGAATCGGCACCTGCTTGATGCGGTTCTGCTCGGCGAGGTTATTGTAGTAATCGCTGCGGGCCACTTGCAGGCGCCACAGTCCGAAGGCGAGAACTAAGAAAATGCCCAGCAGGATGTACTGTACTGCAGTGAGCCGGAGCTGAGAGACTTTTTCGTCGCGACCTAACATCCACTACATCTTTCGCGGCACTACGGTTGCAAAGTTATGAAACTGGCCGAGTATTCCGCTCCGGCGTCGGCTCTGCCTGGCGAAGCCGCGCAATGCGAGAACACACTCGATTTGGTGACCAGTGGCGGATCGGAAGCTCGCCTCCATTGTAGTCCGGTTCGGGGTGGAGGAGCGGTGGAAAAAAGGGGAGCGGGGGTGCCGCTATCGTTTCCCAAGGATGGCTGCCGCCGAGGCCGAAGTGATAATTGGCCTTACCGTTGCATCTTCGCAAATTGCGAAGTAAGATTGGTTTTCAGCGTTGTCCACCGGCAGCGAATGAGGGTTATCAGCAAAAGCGCATGGCGCACGGCCGTGGCGAACGATCCGTCGCTGGCCGGCCCTATTGCCGAGTGGTACAAGATCGCCTCTCATGCATCCTGGCAAAATCTGGCAGATGTCAGAAGAGTCTATCCCCATGCCGATTTCGTGGCTCCATACACGGTGTTTAACGTTAAGGGCAACCACTACCGGCTCATCGTCAAAATCGAATACAGGTGGCAGATCATCTTCATCAAACAATTACTCACGCATAGTGAGTACACGCGCAGTGATTGGAAAAAATGAACGCGACCGCTAGCAACTACGCAGCTTTGCTCTTGGATGCCAAGCCCGAGGTCATCCGCGACGAGAAGCAGAAACAGGCCTACCTTCGGCGGTTGGAAAAGCTGACCAGCAAGAAATCTCCCACTCGGGCGGAGGAAAAATTGATTGATCTGCTGGCGGTGCTTATCGAAGACTTCGAGCGGAAAAGCGATCCGGTCCCGGACACCGAGCCGATCCAGATATTACGTCACCTGATGGAGGCGCACGGTCTTCGTCAGAAAGACCTGGCAGAAGTGTTTGGCACGGAGAGCGTCGTTTCCGAAGTTCTGCATGGCAAGCGCGATTTCACCAAAGAACAAATTCGGCGGCTTAGTGAAAGGTTCGGGGTTTCGCCGGCTGTCTTTTTCTGATTGGATTGCCTACCGCTGCTTGAACCGGTCCAGAAACTTGAACACGAAGATGCCGATTACCGCGTTGGCCAGGGCGGAGATCGCGATGTGGCTCCAGCTCCATTGCAAACCCTGGCGCAGCAGGCCGTGGGCCACGCCGAAGTACACCCCCTGATGGATCACGAAGAAGACGTAGGTGATCAGGAAGCGCGAGCCGGGATTCTCGACATCGATCTTCAGACCCAGCGACGATGCCAGATATCCAATGACCGTCAGGGCAATCCCGTACATACCCAGGGGATGCATGGGCATGGGACCGGCGAACAGGTCCTGGGTCAGGCCAATCAGGCAGCCGGTAATGCAGCCGCTGATGGGATTGCGCCTGGCCGTGGCAAAGAAAATCGTCACCATGAACGGCAGATCGATGATGGGCAGGAAGCTGACCTTCACCGGAATGAAGATCTGAATCAGGACCGCGACCAGCGGAATGAAAATGATCGCAACCCAGCTGAACTCGTAAACCGAGACCTGCTCCCTTGAGGTGAGGCTTCCGCGAAATGGCATGACCCGGGTGCTCATAGCTGGGGCGGCGCTCCTGCGGGAGCAGTGGCGGGCGGCTCGGAATTGTGGCTGGGAGCAGCCTCGGTCCTAGGCTGCTTCGGTGTGACGGGCAAATCGTCGTCGTCGGTCGCTCCGGACTGGATTCGAGGTGCAGTTGTCGCCGGAGCCGTGCCATTCGACGGTTTCGCAATCGTGCCGGCGGGACGAGTGGGCGCAGGCTTCGCCTTCACAACTCCGGTGGTTCCTGAATTCGTCCCGGGGGCAGCCGCGCGCGGCGTGGTCGTACCCGCCGACTTGTTGGCTGCCTTGGCGGCGGAGCCAGTGACTGGCTTGCTTGCCGTGCCGGCGGCAGGGTGAGCGCCGGAAGAAGTAGCCGATCCGGGTGCGCCCGGTGTGGCGGCTCCCGGTTTAGGGTTGCCTGCAGCATCTACGTCGGTCTTGGTAGGAACGGTGGGCAGGCGCTCGGCCAAAATGTCAGAGGCGCGCAGCGGTCCCAGGTCTTTCGAGTCCGGCATCTTCTCCGTGATCTTGGTAACTACCAGCACTTCCTCCAGCTGATCCAGCCGCGAGGAGGGCACCACCCGAATGTTGAGAAAAAGGTCCTTGCCCGGCTCGACCGAAACTACTCGGCCCACCGGCAAGCCTTTGGGGAAGATGCGATCGCCGCCGCTGGTAATGACCTCTTCGCCGGGAACGACTTTCTCGTCGCTCATGATGTACTGCAGCGTAGTCGCGCCGTTAGCCGCGCCTTTCAGGATGCCCTGCAGACGCGAGTCCTTCAGCGCGGCGCCGACGCCGCTGAACTGATCGTTGATGGGCAGCACCTGCGACGAATCGGGAAATACCTGCACGATCTTGCCCACGATGCCGGTCGGGGTAATGACGGCCATGTCGGTCTTGATACCGTCGTTCGAACCCTTATCGAGGTAGAGGACGCGAGACTGATCGCTGCCGCTGGTGCCTATAACCTGGGCTGCGACGGTAGTGTCGACGTACTGCTCCTTGAACGCCAATAAAGCCTGGACACGCCGCGCCATGAGGGCGTCTTCGCTGAGCCGCGCGTCGTCGATCTTCATGCGATCCAGCTCGGCTTTGAGTTGCCGGTTTTCCCGGCGAACGCCGCGCAGATAGGCGTAGCTGGTAAAGAGGTTCTGGACCCACTCCTGACTGTGGACTACGGCTTTCTCGATTGGAGTGACGGCAGAGATGGCCCAGAGGCGGATGAGACGGGTTTGGCCCTCTTGCGCCGGACGGCGAACCTGCACCGCAAGCGCAACAATCTGGGCGAACAGGATGGCCGCCAGCACAATCAGGTTCTTATAGCGGCCTAGGAATGTATCCATAAACTACGCTAAACTACGCTGCTTCAGTTCTACAGTTCTACGATGCATTTGCAGTTCTACGACGCATTTGCAGTTCTACGATGCATTTGCCGACCCCAGCAAGAATTGTCATCACGAGCGCAGCGAGGGATCTGCTTTCCTTTCACTCGCCGAAACTCTCAGCTGCGCGATTGGTTTACCCCACTCCTCTGACAAGTCATCCCAAGTCGGATTCGTACTTTCGATCAACGCCACCCGCTTGGCGCGGTCCATGCTTTTGATCTGCTTCTCTCGCTCAATCGCGTTATCGATGTAGCGAAACCCTTCGCTGTAGACCAGGCGATTAATTCTGTATCGTTGCGTGAACCCCTCGATCAACCCCGCTTTATGCTCTCGCACTCGCCGGCCAATGTCGTTCGTGACGCCGGTGTAAATACGTCGCGATTTGCCGGACACGATGTACACCCAGAAGTGCCAGTCACGGGTCACCGGTGCTCCTCTAGCTTTGCGCGGGGCGAAAGAAAGCAGATCCCTCGCTGCGCTCGTGATGACAACTCATAATGGGTGTGACTGCGATTCACCACCGCGCTAATCAATCGATATTTTGCGCAGCAGCTTGAAGTCGCTCAACATTTTTCCCGTGCCCAGAACCACGCTGCACAATGGGTCGTCGGCAATCGACACCGGCAAGCCAGTCTCCTCGCGGATGCGCTTATCCAGATTTTTCAGCAGCGCGCCGCCGCCGGTCAACACAATGCCACGATCGCTGATGTCGGCCGACAACTCCGGCGGTGTACGCTCCAGAGCGACGCGGATCGCGTTCATCACCGTGGAAACGCACTCGCTCAATGACTCGCGAATCTCGCTGTCGTCGATAGTAATGGTCTTGGGCACGCCCTCGATCAGGTTGCGGCCCTTGATCTCCATGGTGAGCGGCCGCTCCAGCGGATAGGCAGAGCCGATCTCGATCTTGATCTGTTCGGCCGTGCGCTCGCCGATCAGCAGGTTGTACTTGCGCTTCAGGTAATTCATGATCGACTCGTCCATCTGGTTGCCGGCCATGCGGACGGAACGCGAATAGACAATGCCGCTGAGCGAGATCACGGCAATGTCAGTGGTGCCGCCGCCGATATCGACCACCATGTTGCCGCTGGGCTCGGTGATCGGCAGGCCCGCGCCAATCGCGGCCACCATGGCCTGTTCGACCAGATGCACTTCGCTGGCCTTGGCGCGATAAGCGGAGTCCATGACCGCACGCTTTTCCACCTGCGTGATCTCCGAAGGCACGCCGATTACGATGCGGGGATGCACCAGCATCTTGCGGTTGTGCGCCTTCTGGATGAAGTAGTTCAGCATCTTCTCGGTGACTTTGAAGTCGGCGATGACGCCGTCTTTCATCGGCTTGATGGCGACGATGTTGCCGGGGGTGCGGCCAAGCATTTCCTTGGCTTCTTTGCCCACGGCTTCGACTTCACCCGTGTTTTTGTTGATGGCGACGATGGAGGGCTCGTTGACCACGATGCCCTTGCCACGGGCATAAACCAGGGTGTTCGCCGTTCCCAGATCGATGGCCAGATCGCTGGAAAACATGCTGAACAGCGAACGCATGTTGCTGAATCGCGAGGAACTGCTATGAAAGCCGTTAGATGACATTTACTTGCTAATTCTTTCTAGTTGGAGCGGTGTTCACAGTGTATGACACAGCGGCGCAGGAGCGCACTCAACTGAACGCCTTATTCCGGCAGATTCGCCGTTTGTCGTCCGAAGAAAGCCGCCGGATGGCCTGTCGCTTGCGATCAGAGTACCACCTGAGCCTAGCACAAGAGAATGTTACTTAAGGCGTAAACGACGGGAAAAGATTGGCGATTTGTGGCGCAACGCAGCGCCCCATAGCGGTGAAGCCTGACGCTTTCCTCCGAAGAGGATCTGGAGGGCTATTTCCCGATTTTTCCGCTGACCGTTCCAATATTTCTCCCGCCTTTTATTCCGGCAACTTCTGTGGTTCGATAGGGTTTGTGCTGATGAAACCGACAGCCCAGTTTTGCCGGCAATTCATCTGCAACATTCTCGTCGACAAAAGGAGTTCCGTGGTCGTTCGATCGCGCGTCGCAATGTGGCAACGCTGGCTGGTGCTGGCGATGCTTCTGTTGCTAGCCGGCCCTACCCTGCCCAGCCAGCAGGCCTCGTCCAGCCAACCCTCTTCCAGCCAACAGAGCCAGGCCTCCACGCCTACCCAGGAGTCGACCCCGGCGGCGACATTTTCTTCGAACGTGAAGGTAGTGAACGTATTGGCCACGGTTCGCGACAAACACGGCCAGATCGTCAATAACCTGACCAAGGACGACTTCAAGCTGGAGCAGGACGGCCACCCGCAAACCATTAAATATTTCGCCAAGGAAACCGACCTGCCGCTCACCCTGGGTCTGCTGGTGGACACCAGCATGAGCCAGCGCCGCGTGCTGGAGCAGGAACGCACTGCCAGCTATGGCTTCCTCAATGACCTGATGCGTCCGGAAAAGGACAAGGCTTTCGTGATTCACTTCGACTGGGAGATCGAGCTGCTGCAAGACTTGACCACGTCGCACCAGAAGTTGGAAGCGGCCTTGGAAAAACTCGACATGCCGCAGTTCGAACCGGCCGGCGGGGGTTCTCCCGGCGGCGGCCCGGGCGGAGGCGGCGGACACCATCGCGGCGGCGGAGGTACCACATTGTATGACGCGGTATTCCTGGCCTCTGATGAACTGATGCGCAAGCAGGAAGGCCGCAAGGCGCTGATCCTGCTGACCGACGGTGTGGATGAGGGCAGCAAAGTCAGCCTCGACCGCGCCATCGAAACTGCTCAGCGCGCCAACACGCTGGTGTATTCGATTCTCTATTCCGATTCCGGCTTCTATAGCCACCAGGGCTTTGGCGGCATGGGTGGAGGCATGGGCCGCCACGGCGGCATGGGATATCCGGGCGGCGGCGGAGGCTATCCCCAGCGCGCCGAACCGGTCGACGGCAAGAAGGTTCTGCAACGCATTTCCAAGGAAACCGGCGGACGCTTCTTCGAAGTCTCCAAAAAGCAGCCGATCAATGAGATCTACGCCCAGATCGAAGAGGAGCTACGCAACCAGTACAGCCTGGGTTACACGCCGGACAAAGCCGACGCCGGCGCGGGCTATCACAAGATTACGCTGACCACCACCAACAAAGACCTCATCGTGCAAACCCGCGAAGGCTATTACGCCGAGCAGTAGGGAGACTTCTTGCCATTCAGGCTCGCCGCGACTTGGGATTGGCGTTGCGCGCCAGGTATCGCTGATCAAGAGCCTGGCGGACCAAAGTCTTAATCACGGCTTGCCGGCTGATATTCAACTCCTTGGCGGCATCGTCCAGTTCGCCGAGCATGGGAGCCGTAAAATCGACATTCACCCTCTGAATGGGCGGCATCATGCGTCCCCTATTGGTGAAAAAGCGGGAAACATCTTCTCCCCGATCGGCCAGTTGGGCGATAGTTTCCGCGGAAACAACTTTGTTCTTGGGGTCACGAGTGCTCTTCATAAAGTCGGTGCTCCTCTTTGCTGGCTTTCCATAAAGTCACGAGATGGTAGTATTCGCCAGCGCGGTCCTGTCTCACCTCGAAAATTAGGGTATACAAGCGTTCACCCACCCACCCGATTGCCCGGCACTGCTCGGGAACGTGTGAGCGTTGGTCAAGGAAATATGGGTGGGAGAAAATTTCTTCTGCCTCCTCAAAGCCGATTCCGCGCTTGGGGTTCTGCCGCAACCGCTGGCTCTTGCGCGAGTCAAAGTGGAATCGCATTTGGTATAACAGTTATACCACAAGCGGAGGGCTTCGTGATTCACTTTGGCAGTATGTGAGAGCGTAAACACCGGCGGAATTTTCGGGCCACGGGAAGATTCTACTTAGTTCCCCCCACCCTACAGACAAGTAAGTCTTTTATCCCCTGCAAGTTGACTGTTGGCACGCGGAATGCATCTTACTCTTGTATTGAGTAGGAGGCCCCCTGATGCCGTACCTACGACTTTACTTGCCGGAAATCTCGATAGCGCAGAAGCGACACATAGCCCAAAAGCTTATCGACTTGACGCTGTGTACCTCGCGCCTTCGCCGCTATTGGGATCGCGATCAAATTACCATCCAGTTTCTGTCCCAACCCCGAGAGCGCCGGAGAGCGGCCTGTCGCGTCGAAGTGTATTGCCACAACCTGACTTCGATGAATCGTAGAGCTTTCGCCGAGGAAGTAGCACCCCTGCTTACGCGGTCATTGCATTCGAAGGTAAAGAACCGCTTGGCGTGGCTCATGGGAGTTGCAGCCGAGAAGCCACGGGTGGATGTCCGATTCCTCGAGCTTCCGTTCGATGACGTTGTGGTTAGCGAGTCGATCGTCGAGACTACCTTCGAGGCCGAATGGCAGCGCGTGGCCTGACTGCGGAGTTCCGACTTGTTAGAGAGTCGCCGCTCCGGAGATAGAACAGCACTGAAGTTCCCTTTCCTCAAAGCTTGGGGGAAGCCCAACAGAGCATTACTCCGCTCCGCCGGGCCGAAATAAACGACGGCGACCGCCATGCTTCTTCTCAGACTTTATCGGTTGCGCCTCCCTTGAAACCCGCTCGGGTCCGGCCTAGACTCACACTTAAGGGTGAGTGTGATGCTCGTCACAGCCTCCCGGTACATCGATCAGCGAAGATGAGAGCCAGAGGTAGTTAGCGACCGCATTGCTGTTCGCAGGCCCACTCACTCGCTTCGGCAGTGCTTGGCCGGGTGGCGATTTCGCTGAACAATGCGGCATCGAGAGAAGGGATTGCATGGGCTGGATTGAAAACAAGTTCGAGAAGAACTTTCTGGTCACCACGGTCGATTACGTTTTTAACTGGGCGCGAAAGTCTGCGATTTGGCCCATGACGTTTGGCCTGGCTTGCTGCGCGATCGAGATGATCGCGGCTTCCACGTCGCGTTTTGACATCGCGCGCTTCGGCTCGGAGGTTTTTCGTCCCAGCCCGCGGCAGAGTGATCTGATGATCGTGGCCGGAACCGTCACCCTGAAGATGGCGCCGGTGGTCAAGCGCATCTACGACCAGATGCCCGATCCCAAGTGGTGCATCTCCATGGGCGCTTGCTCGTCGGTGGGAGGCCCGTTCAATACCTACGCCGTGCTGCAGGGCGTCGACCGCATCGTGCCCGTTGACGTGTACGTCGTGGGCTGTCCGCCGCGACCGGAAAATCTCTTTTACGGATTGCTGCGCCTGCAGGACAAGATCGATAAGATGACCATCGCCAAGAAGCCCACCGAGGTTCGCCTGCACGAGAACATGGTAGACAACTTCAAGGAGCAGATCCGGGTGGCGCAAGCCAACTTCGCCAATCCCGAGCAGTTGGTGCAGCCGGCGGAGAACACAGTTATCGCCGGGCGGTGACAGTTCAGGGCTGAAGGAAACTCTGATTGTTTTGAAGGGGACGGTCTTCAGAGACTGTGTCGCGAGTGGTGTCGCCGCTCTGCGGCTGGCAGAATTTTCCACTTGTGCGGGGGCTGACGCCCCCGCCTAACTTCATCTCGCCGCTTTGCGGCTACTTTGATCGGTTATTCGAGTCATTTGTTCAACTGCAAAAATCATTTACCGGTTGCGACACAGTCTCTTCAGGCCGTCCGTTAAGTATCCGAAAAATCATCTGGCTTTACAGTTTGCTGAAAAACTCGGCCTAAGGCGATTTTGAAGGGGCGTAGCTTTAGCTACGCCGTAGCAACTCCTTTATATTTGTCATCCCTCACCGACTTTAGTCGGTGAGGGATCTGCTTTTCCAAGTTTTTCAGCAAACTGTTTAGCCGCTGCGCGACCTCGCTTTCACTTCATCAGAGTTCGCTAGACGGCTCTCCCGCACCTGCGTCCCTTCACAATCACTGCACTGGCAACTTCTCATCATCCATGGACGCGCTGGTAATGCCGCCGGGCCTTCTGACGATTGCCGCAACTGGTCATATCGCACCAGCGGCGGCTGCGATTGCGGCTGTTATCCAGAAACAGCCACTCGCAATCCGGGGCCTCGCAGAACCGCACGATGCCGAGTTGATCAGAGGTCAGCAGTTCAGCCGCCGACTGTGCTATCGGCCACAGAATCCGCTCCAGCGGATGTTTCTCGTCCCCGCACCATTGCCAGCGATATCCTCCATCGGCGCGCGCGAGACAGCGATGCTGCAGAGCTTCCAGCACAGCCTCGTTGATTTCTTGCAGGGCCTCGGACCCGGCCGGGCGCTGCTGAGCGATTGCCGAGAATGCCCGGTAAAGTGCCTCGCGCAACCCTATCGCTTTGCGGAAAACTCGAAGCGCCTGGCTGGAGTGGCCCGCCGCATACGAACATAGTTCCTTGGCCTGCGGGTGAGAGAACAGCCCGGACTGCCTGGCGAAGGAAACCAGGTCAGCGTAGCCGCCAAGATGTTCCCTGCGGTGCTCGTCATCTTGCCGACGGCTCACTGTATTGGCGAAGTCCAGGCAGAGAATTCCACCCGAGAGATCGAATGCATACTCCGCTGGGCGCCTGCTTTGCACTGTTTCTATTGTAACTGGCCTCGCTCGTTTCGGCGGTTAGCGGACCAGGCACGGCAAGCGACAGTCTCTCGAGTAAAGCCGATCCCCGGCAGCCTCGAGCAGCCATCACAAATGAAATGGAATGCTTGTAACAGCTACAACGTGGGAGTCGAGAGAGCGATTCGTATCAACATGCCTTACGCCAGCTCCTGGATCTTTTCGATCAGCAGGTCGGGCGGATCGCCCTTGGTGATGAAGGCGTTCGCCAACTCCAGGGCAGCCGGGGGAAGAGAGAAATAGGCCGACAAGAAGATGATGGGTACGTTAGGCCGGCGGCGACGCATTTCGGCGGCTACATCCCCGCCGTTCAAGCCGGGCATGTAGTAGTCCAACACCACCAGATCGATGTGGTGTTCGTCAAACAGACTGAGCCCCTGCTGTCCGTTATTGGCGGTCAGCACCCGAAAGCCATGGCTCTCGAGCATGATCTTGCGCACGCGCAGACCTATCTTTTCATCATCTACGCAAAGCACAGTCTTTGGGCCGAGAGCCCTCATCCAACTCACCGTTGTTTCCGATTGCGGTTCGGTCTCCACTTGCGAACTACCAAATAACACTGCTGTTCGGTTGCACCCGTTGGACTCGCCGAGGGTCTCCCCGTGTCCCGGAATTACGCTAGATACCTTGTATTCCAATCGCTCCCCTTTGGATATCCCGACAAAGTGGTAGTTTGCTCTATGTCATTGTTTCCACAGCACTTTATCCCCAGACGGCGGCTCTCAGCTGACGGCCGAAAGCGGACTGGGCGACTTTGACGAAAGGGTCGAACGTCCCCCGAGGCCGGACTCGCTTCCTTTCGCTCGGCGCTCCCGGCATGGTATTTTCAAAGACTTGCTGAGTCGATAACCTTCCCGCCAGGGTGCGCTCCGCCGGACGCATTCTGAGAATTCAGCGTCTGCCGGACCGGCCATTTTCCGACTGCCGGAGAGGGTTTTCGCAGATTTCCGAACGAGGAAGCATGATTCGCTCTTATCAGGGGCATAGTCCGACCGTGCCGCCCACCTGCTATGTCGACGAGTCGGCACAGCTGATCGGCGACGTTGTGCTGGGCCAGAATGCCAGCGTCTGGATGAACGCTGTGCTGCGGGGCGACGTGCATTTCATCCGGGTGGGCGCCAACAGCAACATTCAGGATTGCAGCGTACTGCATGGCATGTTGAACAAGTGGCCGGTGATTGTCGGCGACTGGGTCACCGTCGGCCATTCGGTCACGCTGCACGGTTGCGTCGTCGAAGACCAATGCCTCATCGGTATGGGAGTGGTCATCCTGAATGGCGCGCGTATCGGCACCGGCTCGATCATCGCCGCCGGAACCCTGATTCCCGAAGGCACGGTGGTCGAGCCGCGCTCGCTGTGGATGGGCGTCCCCGGCAAGCTGCGCAAGACGCTGACCGATGAGGACCAGGAAACGATCCTGCGCTATGGCAAGAACTATATTGGCTACAAAAACAATTACCTGGCGGAGATGAGCAAGTAGTTAGAAGGGGCGCAGCTTCAGGCGCGCCGTTGGCTCCCCCTTTGTTTGTCATCGCGAGCGGGCTTCAGCCCGCGAGGGATCTGCTTTTCTCAGCCGCAGAATTATTCTTCACCACGGAGTACACGGAGAGCACGGAGTTGATTGGAATGAGTTCGACTTTCAGTGATTCGTTTTCCTCCGTGAACTCTGTGCGCTCCGTGGTGAAAAAACTGACTACCGACGACTGACTACCGGCAACTGCTTATGATCAAGGCTGTCCGCGGAACTCGCGATCTTCTCCCGCCCGACACCGACCTGTGGAACCGGGTCGAGGCCAAGGTGCGCGACGTCTTCACGCGCTACAACTTCCACGAGATCCGCACTCCCATCTTCGAAGACACGGCCCTGTTCTCCCGCAGCGTAGGCGAAGAGACCGATATCGTCTCGAAAGAGATGTTCACCTGGGAAGACAAAGCCCGAGCGCAAAGCGAGAAGGCGCAGTCGCTGACGTTGCGCCCGGAGAACACGGCCGGAGTGGTGCGCGCCTACATCGAGCACGGCCTCGACAAGAAAGGCACGCTGCAAAAGCTGTACTACATCGGACCGCAGTTCCGCCGCGAGCGTCCGCAAAAGGGCCGCTATCGGCAGTTCTTTCAGATCGGGGCCGAGGTCATCGGGCCGCCCAGCGCAGGCAGCGAGTCGCCGGCGCGCGATGCAGAAGTGTTGGAGATGCTGGCGACGCTGCTCGACGAAGTTGGCTTGAGCGGCTGGAGCTTGCAGCTGAACTCGGTGGGCTGCGCCGAAGACCGGGCGCGTTACAACCAGGCTTTGCGCGAAGCGTTGAAACCTGTCGTGCATCTGATGTGCGCCGATTGCCAGCGCCGCGCCGAAACCAATCCGCTGCGCGTGCTGGACTGCAAAGTGCCGGAAGACCAGCCGATCATCGAGAAGCTGCCCAAGATCAGCGAGTATCTCGACCAGCCTTGCCGCGAGCATTTCGCCGCCGTAAAGGCGATGCTCGACGCGGTCGGCGTGCCCTATTCCATCAACGACCGCATGGTGCGCGGACTCGACTACTACACCCGCACGACGTTCGAGTTCACCCACGGCGGCCTGGGTGCGCAGAGCGCGGTCTTGGGCGGCGGCCGTTACGATGGTCTCTCGGAATCGCTGGAAGGACCGAAAGCTCCCGGGATCGGCTTTGCTATTGGCGAAGACCGCCTGATTCTCGCGCTGCAATCGCAGGGCGAGCACCCGGCTGCGAAGATCGATGCCTTCGTCGCTCCGCTGGGCAGCGGGACGAACCCCCATGCCTTAAAGCTGGCGCGCCAGTTGCGCCGCGATGGCATCGCGGCCGATCTCGGCGAAGAGAACTTCCGGCTGAAGAAATCGTTTGAGCTGGCGGAAAAAGCGGGCGCGAAATACCTCGTGATCGTCGGCGAAAATGAAGTTGCAGCCAATCAGTTCGCGGTGAAAAATCTTGCGACCGGCGAACAGGTACAAGTCCCGCGTGCCGAACTGGTCGAATACCTGCGAAAATAGAAACAGCCGTTCCCATTAAAGATTGTCATCCCGAGCGGAGCGTAGCGGAGTCGAGGGAGCCGCTTGTCGGCCGGCACACAGCGGGTCCCTCCACTCACGGCTGAAGCCGCTCGGTCGGGATGACAACATAAAATGAGGAGTCGCGACGGCACGACTGAAAGTCGTGCCCTGATACAAACCAGAATCATTTGTAAGATGACTTTCAAGGACCTCATGCTCGATTTCTTAGGTGATCTGAAACGGACTCATATGTGTGGCGAGCTGCGCGCCTCTGACGCGGGCTCGAAAGTTGTGCTCATGGGATGGGTGAACCGCCGCCGCGATCTCGGCAACCTCATCTTTCTCGACCTCCGCGACCGCAGCGGCATCACCCAGGTTGTGGTCACGGCCAACGCCGGCGCCGCCGTCCACGACAAGGCCAACGCCGTGCGCTCGGAATTTGTGCTGGCCGTGATCGGCCATGTGAAGCTGCGCGACGCCGGCACGGTCAACAAGAACATCCCGACCGGCGAAATCGAGGTTGTCGCCGACGAACTGCGCCTGCTGAACGACTGCAAAACGCTCCCCTTCTCGCCCAGCGACACCGTGCTGGCCAACGAAGAAGTGCGGCTGAAGTATCGCTACATCGACCTGCGCCGTCCTGACTTGCAGCGCAACATCCAGCTGCGCCACAAGGTTTCAATCGCCATTCGCGAGCACCTGAACGCGCAGGGCTTCTATGAGATCGAAACGCCGTTCATGACGCGCTCCACGCCCGAGGGCGCGCGCGACTATCTCGTCCCCAGCCGCGTCTACCCGGGCGAGTTCTACGCCCTGCCGCAATCGCCGCAACTGTTCAAGCAGATCCTCATGATCTCGGGCTTCGACAAGTATTTCCAGATCGTGCGCTGCTTCCGCGACGAGGACTTGCGCGCCGACCGCCAGCCGGAGTTCACCCAGATCGATCTGGAGATCAGCTTCGCCCGTCCGGAGATGGTCTTCCACACGGTCGAAGGTTTTCTGAAAGCGGCGTTCTCGACCATCGGAGTCGATTTGCACACGCCGTTTCCGCAGATGACTTACGACCAGGCAATCCGCCTGTACGGCATCGACAAGCCCGACCTGCGCCTGCCCTGCATGGCCGACGTCAGCCATGCCTTTGCGCCCGAGAATCTGGAGACGCTGCAGGTTGATCCGGAGCTGCCGATTGTCGCCATCGTCATTCCGAAAGTCGGCGAGCTCTCACGCAAGGAGCGCGATGAGATCAAGACGATGTTCGGCGAGCGCAAAGATGCCAAGGTGTTCGAGGACATCAAGCGTCTGGAAAAGTCGTTCCCCGATGCCGTCGCCAAGATTCGCGAGTCTGCCAAGCCGAACGCTGCAGATCTGCTGGTCGTAGTTGCAGGTGCGAAGCGTACCGAGCCGGCCAGCCCGTCGAAGGCTCGGCAGCAGGCCCACACGGTCTATTCCGCCGCGGGACAACTGCGGCTCTCACTAGGACAGAAGTATGCCGAGCGGCACGGCGCGTTCGCGCAGGGCAACTTCCGGCTGCTGTGGGTCACGGATTTTCCCATGTTCGAATGGGACGAAACCGAGCAGCGCTGGAATGCCGCGCATCATCCCTTCACCTCGCCCCACGAGGAGGACATGGACAAGCTGGAAAGCGATCCGGGTGCGGTGCGTTCGCTGGCCTACGACGTGGTGCTGAACGGCACCGAACTGGGCTCGGGCTCGATACGTATTCATCGCCAGGACATCCAGAGCAAGATTTTCAAGGCGATGGGCATGTCTCCGGAGGAGCAACAGGCGCGCTTCGGCTTCTTCCTCGAAGCGTTGCAATACGGCACTCCACCGCACGGAGGCATTGCGCTGGGTCTGGATCGCATTGTCATGATCCTGGCCGGCGCCGAAAGCCTGCGTGAAGTGATTCCCTTCCCCAAGACCGCCAAGGCCGTCGACCTGATGGTGGACGCACCCACCCCGGTGAGCGAGCGCCAGTTAAAGGAGCTGGGAATTGCGGTGGTAGGCAAAAAAGATTAGTGAGCGCGGCCCTTGGCATTGCGAACGAAGCGCTGCGGGCGGGAAACGAAGCGGATAAATCAGGATCGAAGTCAGGCGAGAATACAATTGCTCTTCGCATGACCATCGCTGCCAATCTGTCAGCCATCCACGAACGCATTAAACGCGCTGGTCAGCGTTCGGGGCGAAGCGCTGACGACGTGGCGCTGATGGCTGTGAGCAAAAACTTTCCCGCCGAGCGAATCGTCGAGGCCTACCAAGCAGGTCAACGCTTGTTCGGCGAGAATCGCGTGCAGGAATTTGCCGACAAGGTTGCGGCTCTGACCGCTCTGCGCGGCTGCGAATTCCACATGATCGGCCACCTGCAATCCAACAAAGCTGCCAGGGCCGCCGAGATCTTTCACGCGGTAGACTCTATCGATTCCGCGAAACTCGCGGAACGGCTGAACGCTGCGACTGCAGAAGCTCGGCAAGACGCTCGACGTCCTGATCGAGATCAATGTCGGAGGTGAAGCAGCCAAGGCCGGTCTCGATCCGGGCTCGCCTGAATTGGAACGCATTCTCACCGGCGCATCCGAATGGAGTCACCTGCGAATTCGTGGGCTGATGACGGTACCTCCTTTCACCGACGATCCCGAAGGCGCTCGACCGTACTTCCGTCATCTGCGTGAACTTCGGGATCGGCTAGCTACGCGCGATCTGCCGTCGGTTAGGCTCGACCTGCTCTCCATGGGAATGTCGCACGACTTCGAAGTTGCCATCGAAGAAGGCTCGACCTGCGTGCGCATCGGCACCGCAATCTTTGGCGAGCGCTCGAACCCGTGATTCCGGTGCGCGACACCCCGTCGGGCGCGACCTTCCAGGTGAAGGTGCATCCTCGCGCTAAGAAAAATGCCATCACCGGCGAGTCCGGAGACGCTCTGAAGCTGGCGCTGACCGCGCCGCCGCTGGAAGGCCGGGCGAATGACGTCCTGCATTGCATTCTTCGCGGAACTTTTGAATGTATCGCGTTCCTCGGTTACGATAGCCGCCGGGGAAAGCAGCCGAAGTAAAGTGATTCGAGTGCGCGGATTGTCGGCCGCCGAGGTCGGGGCGCGGCTGGGAAGGCAATAGGCCGTCGCCGGATAGCGGCGCGGGAAAGGAAGATGTTCTTTCACCACGGAGGACACGGAGATCACGGAGAACAATCAAACAAAAGAACCCATTCAATAGAACCCATTCAATTAAACTCCGTGCCCTCCGTGAACTCCGTGGTGAAATTCGTTATATAACGCGCACCAACGCGCACCACTGACGAACCGGCCACCGACAACTGTTTCATCGAGGAGAACCTATTGAGCTTTGCGCAGCGTTGGCGCGACATTCGCACCGGCTTCGAGCGTCCCTTCTGGGTCGCCAACATCAGCGAGCTGTTCGAGCGGCTCTCCTATTACGCGGCCTTTGCTTCGCTGGCGCGCTATCTCCACGAGGTCCTGCGCTTCCCGGTCGAGCAAGCCAGCACGCTCACCGGATTCTTCGGCGGATTGGTCTGGTTCTTGGCGGTCTTCGGCGGAACAGTTGCGGACCGGATGGGTTTCCGCCGCGCACTTTCGCTGGCTTACCTGATCCTGAGCTGCTCCTACTTCCTGCTGGGATCGTTGGGAGCGCCCTGGCTGGCGCCGATTCGTGACAACGTGCCCCTGATCGCTCTGGCAACCGTCATCTTGGCTTTGCCGGCGCTGGGAATCGCGTTGGTGAAACCCAGCGTGGTGGGAACCACCGCGCGCGCCTCCAAGGAAAATGTTCGCTCCATCGGCTACTCCATTTACTACACCCTGGTGAATATTGGCGGCGCGGCCGGGCCGTTGGTGGCTTCCTATGTGCACCAGCACATGCGGGTGGAGAATGTCTTTCGCGTGGCCGCGCTGAGCGTCTTCCTGATGTTCATTGCTGTCCTGCTGTTCTTCCGCGAGCCGCGCCGCAGCGATGAAGTCGAGACGGCCAGCCTCTCGCAAGCCGCCAGAAACTTCTGGACCGTCGTCACCAATCCACGTTTCATGCTGTTTTTGCTGATCTTTACCGGCTACTGGATCGTCTATTGGCAGGAGTTCATTACCCTGCCCATCTACGTTCACGATTACGTGAATCCGCTCACCAATACCGAGCGCCTGCTGGTGACCGGGCCGCTGGTGGTGATCTCCCTCACTCTGGCAATCAATATCTTTACCCAAAAAATCCGCGCGTTCAGCGCCATCATTCTGGGCACATTGATCACAGCGCTGGCGTGGATCATTCTCATTCTGTCGCCCACCGTCACCGGCGTGATCCTGACCCTGGTGGTAGTCGCCCTTGGCGAAATCACGCAATCGCCCCGCTACTACGAATACATTTCGCGGCTGGCGCCCTCGGGACAGCAGGGGACGTACATGGGATTCGCCTTTCTTCCTCTGGGAATCGGCTCGCTGATCGGCGGAAATTTTGGCGGATTCCTGATCCACCACTATGGCGAGGTCCAACATCGGCCGGGAATGATGTGGGTGGTCATCACGGCGATTGGCCTGCTCACCGCAGTTTTACTGTGGATTTACGATCGATTCGTGCTGCCGAAGGAAGTAGCGACGAAAACCTCATGAGCAAAACTCCTGCTTCCATCGCCAGGCACATTCGTACCGTGCTTAAGGATGGCGGTTCGGCGCCGCACGTTGAGGAGGTGCAGTGGTTCTTCAAACATGAAGTAAAGTCGCGCGGCTGGTACACGGCGGAACTGCGCAAGGTCGCGGTGCGTTTTCGGCGAACCATTCTGGCTGAGCATGATCTACCCTACCTGCTGGAAGTTGCCGATCAACTGTTTCGCGGAAACACGCTGGAAGAGAAAGTCTTTGCGGTTGTGATGCTGCAAGGCGTGGTAGGCGAGTTCGGCAAGCGCGAGTTCAAGCTGTTTGAGAGCTGGCTGGATCGCATCAGCAGCTGGGCCGATCACGACGCGCTGGTCCATTACCTCATCGGACCCATACTTGCCACCGATGCGACCTTATTGTCGCGTCCGCCGCGCTGGGCGAAAGCCAAGAATCGCTGGCATCGGCGAGCGGCAGCCGTAAGCCTGATCCACAGCACCCGTCAGCACAAGAATTTCGACGACATCCAGCGCATCAGCGAAATGCTGCTTAGCGACAACGACGATATGGTGCGGAAGGGATTGGGCTGGCTGCTGCGCGAAGCGGCCAAAGCTAATCCGGAGCAGACGATCGAGTACCTGATGACGATTCGCGAGCGTTCGCCGAGGCTGGTGCTGCGTACCGCGTGCGAGACGCTGCCGGCAGCCACGCGCGAGCGAGTGCTGGGGAAGAAGCCAGCCAAGACAGAAGCGCGAGGATAGAGGTCCTTCGACTCCGCGGCCAAAGGCGGGCCGCTCCGCTCAGGATGACAGCTGAAACTACAGGCCAAAAGTTGACAGTTGAAATCCGCAAGCTAACAGCTAAAGGCTAAGAGCTAAGAGCCACAGGCCAGGAGCGAATAGCGGAGAGCGAACCGCAGCCCTTCCTTCATTTACAATAGTTCACGCAATGAATCTTCCCGAAATCCAGGCCGCGCTGCGCGACGGCGGCCACGAATGCTGGCTGTTCTACGACCACCATCACCGCGATCCCATCGCTTATCGCGTGCTCGGGCTTTCGCCCAGCATGATGGTCACCCGCCGCTGGTTCTACCTCGTCCCCGCTAAAGGCGAGCCGGTAAAACTGGTTCACCGTATCGAGAGCCATCATCTCGACTCGCTCCCCGGCAGCAAGCTGGAGTACTCAGCATGGCAGGAGCTGTGGAAGAATCTGGAATCCATGCTCCAGCCCTATCACAAGGTGACCATGCAGTATTCGCCGAATAACCAGATTCCTTACATCTCGCTGGTAGACGCGGGCATGCTGGAACTGGTGCGCAGTTTCGACAAGCAAATTGTCAGCTCGGCAAATCTGGTGGCGCGTTTCGAAGCTACTCTCACCGACGCGCAAATCGCATCGCACTTCAAAGCGCGCGACGGCGTCGACAAAATCGTAGCAGCATTCTTTCCGGAAGTCGGCCGGCGCGCGCGCAATGGCGGTACACACGAGTTCGAGATGCAGCAGTGGATCATGGAGGCGTTCGGCCGCGAAGGTCTGGAGACCTGCGATCCTCCGAACGTGAGCGTCAACGCGCACAGCGGCGACCCGCATTACGAGCCCAGTTCGGCCAGTTCGGCCCCGATTCGCCAGGGCGATTTCCTGCTGCTCGACATCTGGGCGAAACGCAAGGAGCCCGATTCCGTTTATTACGACATCACCTGGACGGGCGTGGTGGGCACGCCCAGCGACCAGCAGCGCGAGATTTTCGAGATCGTACGCGACGCCCGCGATGCCGGCATTCGCACCGTGCAACAGGCCTTCGAGGCGAAGCAGAAAATCTGCGGGTGGGAAGTCGACAAGGCCACGCGGGAATTCATCGACGGCAAAGGCTGGGGCAAATACTTCATTCATCGCACTGGGCACTCGATTACCAGCGACATTCACGGCAATGGCGCGAATCTGGATAATCTGGAAACCAAGGACGATCGCGAGATCCTGCCCAACACCTGTTTCTCGGTCGAGCCCGGTATTTACCTGCCGGAATTCGGGGTGCGCAGCGAAATCAATATGATGATCCGCAACGGCAAGGGCGAAGTGACCGGCCGGATCCAGAACGAGTTGGTGCTCATCTGATGGCGAATCCGCAAAACTCAGCTGCCCTGCCGCGCTCGGCCAAAGCGGCGCCGGCGCAGTCGAACTCCATGGCCACGATTGCACCCCTGGCGGGATGGCTGCTCCCCGGCCTGGGCCACTTCATTCAGCGCCGTTACATTCGCGGCTTGCTGCTGATGTTGTCGGTCTTCGTCATGTTCTTCGTCGGCCTCGCCATGCAAGGCAAGGTCTATTCCTTTAACACCGGAGACCTGCTCGACATCCTGGGATTCGTCGGCGACCTGGGCGCGGGGGCGCTGTACTTTGCCGCCCGCATGATGGATTGGGGCATCGGCAATATTCATCGTGCCGTGGCTGACTACGGCACCAAGTACATCGTGGTCGCGGGCCTGTTGAATATCATCGCCGCCGTCGATGCTCACCAAATCGCGATCGGCAAGAAACCATGACCATCGAACTCTCGCACTTCAACGCTGCCCTGCTGTTCGCGCTTTGCGCCTCCACCGTCTTCGGCATCACCCAGCGCAGTACCGCGCGCGACATGTTCCGCTACGGCGCCTACTGCTTCGCACTGTTCATTGGCGGAGTGATTGTCGCCGCCTGGGCGATGTGGGCGATCAAACATTAACGGCAGGGGCTAGGGGTCAGGGATTAGGGGCTAGTTTACAGAATGAACGCCGACGCACCGACGGCGTTGTCTGAATCGGTAGTAGAGTTTATTGCAGAACGGCTGAAAATCCCGCCGATCGACTACGGCCGGACCGTCGCTTGAATCAAGATCTGGGCGTCGATGGTGACGATGCCTATGAGTTGCTGATCGCGTTTTCGGAGAAATTCCACCTCCCACCAGAAGGCCTAGTTTACTCGGAACATTTCGGACCTGAGGCCTCGCTCAATCCTGTATCGTTGTGGTTTCGGAATCGCAAGGTGCCTATCACGATCGGGGACTTGATTCAATCTGCCTCAACAAGAGAGTGGCAGATTCGCGCCAAGAGCGAAACTACAACTAGCCCCTGACCCCTGGCCCCTGCTTTTCACCCTTCCCACACGAACGCATCGAACACGCTCAATTCGACGAAGCCCAGGCGCTTGTAAAGATCGACGGCGCGCTGGTTCATTTCAGTCACGGTCAACGACAGCAAGTTGAAGTTGCGCCCGCGCAGCGAGTTATAGGTGCAGGCGATAAGGTTTTCGCCGATACCCAGACGGCGATATTCCGGCACCAGGCAAACCTGGGTGACGTGACCCACGTCATCTTTCACCCGCGAGCACAGAATCAATCCAACTAACGCGTTGGTCGGCCGATGAATAGCCACAAACGACGATTCCACATCAAAAACGCCGCAGCCCGGAAAGCGCACAATGTTGTTCAGAAAGCGGATGGAGCCGGCGTTCGTGCGGTACTGATCGTTGATTTCGGAATCAATGTGGGCGCGATAAGCAGCGGTGATGACGCCGGCCGCCGTCTGATAGTCCTGCTCCATCCAGTGGCGAATCTGAATCTCCTGGGGCAAGCGCACCGGCGGCATTTGGGGAGCGTCGGCCCCTCGCAATCTTAGCGATAGGAACAACCGGCGATAGCGCTGGAAGCCTGACGAGGTGAAGGCGGAGGCCAGGTGGCCGGTCGGGTGAGTCAACAGTTGCGCCTCTACCCGATGGATACCGGGCGATTGCTGCAAGGTCTCAATGACGTGCTCAACCATCTGCGCCTCGATCCCGGAAGCGTCGCTGCGACGCGGCGAAACAAACAGGTCGCCCACCACCCCTTTGCTGCCTTCGTAGACGAAGAACGAATAGCCAATAATGCTGCCTCGCTCCACCGCGGCGTAGCCGGGCAGGATCTTCGCATCCACGTAGCGCAGGATCATTTCCGCCGAGCTGCGATAATCCCAACACAGCAGGCTGCCCCATGTCTCAACTTCTTCGTCGAGCAAAGGGCGCAGGTCGGTCGACGAGAAATGCCTGAGATCGAGAATCTCCACGGTAGTTACTTGATGCGTACGGCGAAATACGGTTGCGGCCATAGGCGCGTCGTCCAAGGGCGCTGAGTCAGTCTAGTGCGGGGTGGGAGGATCAGGCAAACCGGGGCGAGAAAACCTGGAGAAGCCTGGCGGTGGGGGCTGAAGGTTTGTTGCCGGGCAGCCGCCGACCCGGCTGCCCATTACTTTTGTTCACCGGATAGCGCTTATAGCGTCGCGTTAAGCAGGACGCGGGTCCCGCTATCCAGCTTTATATCTTTACCACTGGACGTGAGCACCCCATCCGAGCCGAGTTCCAGGTTTTTGATTCCCAGCACACCCGTGGATTGTTCGTTCAGCAGCGGCACGGGACCCGCGCCGCCCGAGGGGGTAAGAGGCTTTTCCATGGTTTCGCTCATGCCGCCATAGCCAATACCGCCGCCAGTCGTAACGTCGGCGTTGGGATTCGGGGCGAGAGCCTGGATCACCGCCTTCATGGACAAATCTTCGCCACCCGGACGGCTGATTTTGTCGAAGACAATTCCCAGTTGCGAATTCGCATCGCCCTTGGACCGGGTCTTCACCTCGGTAACATGGCCGGTGACCTTGGCCCCGCGTGGAATCATGGTGCCGTTGGGGGTGTTGACCTGCGACAAGACCTTAGCCTCCACCATGTCGCCCGGCTTCAGCTTCTTGCAGTCGAGAGTCTTAGTCAGTTCGACCTGGAAGACTCCGTGTTGCTGGCCGGACGAAGCCGAGGACTGCATCGCGGATTGGGAGGGATGACCCACGGGGCTTGGTCCCTGCGCGCCGCATAGAGAGACTGCCAGTGCAACGAATATGCTGCTAGTGAACCATGGTTTCATAGACACTCCATGTTAGAAGAATAGCCAATTTCTTAACGTCCCGACGAGACGGTTATCGCTTCCCTTCACCGGGATACGATTTGCATCCAATCGCGGTTCCACAATCCGCATCAATTTTGCGGCGATGCTGCGTCCCTAATACGGCTAACAGGACGGCGTTTGTGAAACCGAAGTTAATAGTAGTAGTAGTTGTATGGGAGCGGATACTCTACCAGGCTAGGGCAGTAAATTCTCTCATCCTATCGGAATGCTGACAATTCCAATCGCCCACAAGCTAGTTAATTAGTAGCGTTTTTGGAAATAAACCCATCGCCCGCAGGCCGATTCTAAAAGAATGGGTAGGCCAATAGGTTGCCTCTATTTTGCCTCCTTCTAAGAAATTTTGTCACGATCCAGCGCAGCAAACTGAGCAACTGATTTTCTTCGGTTCGGCTCCAACTAATTACCAGAGTTTAAAAATTCCTGGCGCCAGGCGGCTTCTGGCGCCAGGTTGCGAAGGTTTTCGCCGCTCTTCACGCGACTGGCCGGGCGATGGATGATCGGACATGAAAGGGTCAAGATGGATATCCTGCGTTCCAGTCGGTGGTTGCTCCTTGCTGTTGTAATTCTCGTAGTACCGGTAGTTTCCTTTGGCAGCGTCTTCATTTCGGTGGGAATTGCTCCCCCTCCCCTGCCGGTATATTCCCAGCCACTATGTCCGGGAGCTGGCTACATCTGGACGCCAGGCTACTGGGCTTATGGGCCGGAAGGCTATTTCTGGGTACCGGGAACCTGGGTGCCGGCTCCTCAAGTCGGATTTCTGTGGACCCCGGGCTGGTGGGGATGGGGTGGTTCAGCCTATATCTGGCATGCCGGTTACTGGGGCCCGCAGGTCGGGTTCTACGGCGGTATCAATTACGGTTATGGCTATACCGGCGACGGCTATCACGGCGGGTATTGGCGCGACCGGCAGTTCTATTACAACCGCTCGGTGAATCATGTGAATGTCACTAACATTCACAATACCTACGACACCAGGGTGGTCAACAACGTCACGGTTAACCGGGTCAGCTACAACGGAGGCCACGGCGGCCTTGGGGCCCGGCCTACCGCAGCTCAGGAAAATGTGCTGCGGGAGAGGCACGTGGCTCCCACCCCGGTACAGACCCAGCATGAGCAGATGGCGGCCGCGGATCGCACGCAACTGGCGTCGGTCAATCACGGCCGTCCGACCATCGCGGCCACCCCCAAGCCGACTTCCTTCCATGGCTCCGGTGTAGTGACCGCGAGAAACGCCCCGGTAACCAACAATCCCGCGATCAACGCTCGACCGAACAATGCTGCCAAGGGGCACGGGCCGGAGAATGCGAGCGTCCCGCATCCCCCTAGCACTACTGCGAATGCGTCGCATCCCGTTCCGCGACCGCCCGCGCGGGAGACTACGCCCACCCATGCGGAAGCTCCCCATGCCAACAATTCGACAGTTGCCCATAATGCCGAGCGTCCAGTTCCGCAGCCTCCGGCTCACGTGAACAGTAGCGAGCCGGCGAAGCGGGCGAGCAATGCTCCGCATGAGAACAGTGTTCCCCGTCCACCGGAACGTGAAAGCACGGCGCGCCCCAGTAATGCCCCTGCCCCTCATGCCGGCAACCCGACGGTTGCGCACAACATGGGGCATCCTGCTCCTTCGGAAGCTCCGCGGGAAACGTCACGTCCGCCGTCTCACGCCAGCAGCCATAGCGAGCCGGCGCCCCATGCGAGCCGGCCTCCGGCGCAGCATGCTTCAGCGCCGCATCAGAGCGCGCCTCATCCGAGCGAGCCGCCGGCACAACATGCCTCCGCCCCGCATCAAAGCGCTCCGCACCCGAGCGAATCCCATCCGGCGCATGGCGAGTCTGAGCCTCGCGGGCGCGGCTAGAAATGGGGAGAATGTGAATTCTTCTGCCGGCAGAACTCGCAGTTGAGTCACAACCAACATGGCGGCGCGGGCCCTACAACTCAGCCCGCGCCTCCAAGGTTCGTAATGTTGACCAACCCATGGCTTGGTCAGCCGACACCGGGTTCTAGGGTGTGATCTGGAACACCACGCCGGCATTATGGGCTCCGCCGCCCGAGGCCGTGCCATACAGATTGCCGCTGGCATCGAATACCAAACTGCACATGGGGTTCGCTCCATCGCTGCCGCCGGTGAAATCATGCAGCGAGGTATAGCTCCAGCTGCCTCCGGAGTGGGTCAGCTTGAAGACCGATCCGTATCCATAATGTCCGTCTCCAAAGGTTGTGCCGTAGAGATTGCCGGACGCATCCATGACCAGCTTGTCGTAAGGACCAAGATCGATGCCGCCGGTCAATCCGTACAAAACGTTGAATGACAAGTTGCCGCCCGACGGAGTCAACTCAAATATAGTTCCGCCTCCGGTGGGGTCGTGGACCGTGGTGCCATAAAGATTGCCGGCCGAATCGCGAATCAATCCGCCTTGGGGATTCGCTCCGTCGTTGCCATGATATGTGAAACCATGAACCGTGCTCTCGCTCCAGCTGCCGCCCGATGGCGCCAGTTTATAGATCGCACCGTAGCCCGCGGGCCCGTTCTGGGAGAAGACGCCGTAGAGGTTGCCGGCGCTGTCGAAGGTCACACCGCCCCAGGGATATTGGCCGTCACCGTCATTCTGGGCTTGATACAGTACATCTTCCGTCCAGCCTCCGCCGGAACGGGTCAATTCGTAAACTAAGCCCCAGCCCGGACCTCCTCCGTTAATGGCAATACCGTAGATATTTCCGGCTTGATCGAATGTGAGATCGCCTTCGGGGTAAGCTCCATCGCTGCCGGAAAATCGAAACAACACGTTGGGACTCCAGTAAGCGATAGCCGAAGCGGGAGAGCGCAGCGGCGGCCGCAACTGGTAAACCGTGCCGCAACCCTGGTTACCGTTGTAGTCAATGCAATTGGCTCCGCCGCCGGCCGAGGTGGCTCCGTAAAGGGCGCCATCCGGCCCGATCGCCAGCCGGGTGACCGGTCCGGCTCCGTCACTGCCGCCGGCAAAACTGTACAACGGACTCAGAATCCACCCCCCGGCTCCGGTGCTGTTCATGGAAAAAACTGTGCCCCCACCGTGGGTGCCACCGGAGAACGCCGTTCCGTAAATCTTGCCTCCGGCATCGATCGTCAGCCCGGTAAACGGACTGGCTCCGTCCTGTCCGCCGGCAAAGTCGTGAATGACGCGATAGCTTTGAGCTTGGGCAGGTTTGGCTGTTATCAACCCTATCGACACAAGCATAAGTATCAATGCCAGCGTGGCAGGTCTCGCCGCCAAACGGGTAATCCTACATATCAAACCCTGAAACTGCTTATGATTCCTCATTAACTCTCTCTTCCTTCTCGGCCAGAGTAGGTTGGTGTTGCCAATCACATCGGTTTCCGATAGTTCGCTTTCGATTATCAATACGCACGCTGACCGGGAGGCTTATGACCATAACTAACAGCAGCCTATTCGGGTTGAGCGCGGCCGGAAAGTTACGAAGGTACAAGCCAAGCCAGTTGGTCTTTCGTAACCCCCCACATCACTGACAAACCGCGCACACCTGTGGCATATCAGCGCTCCTGCGCCGCACGGCGCAATTGCTGTGCGTGGCCCGGGCGAGCGCAAGCGATCGACTCTCACGTTCTTATTGGTCTCGGTTGAAGCGGCGTTCGATGCAGGCTCAGCGTGGCTGTCGCAAAGCTGCGAAGATGCGGTGGCGCTCAGTTCATCAGTTCATGAACTGATTAAGTGAAGTAAGGTGATTCTCCACAACCAAAGGCGGACGGTCAAGAGTTTCTTGGGGGTGGGCACGAGAAATTTACAATCAGCTTTGCTAAATTAGCGAACCGCTACTGACAAAAGCTTTGCAGTTGGCATTTTAATCATCCCGAAAATATCTTCTCTGGTGCGATGGTGGCTGCTGGCTGGCCTGACTGTGGTGCAGCCTTCATTTTCCACTAACACTTATATCGAGAATACGGTGGCAGCAAAGTGTTCCGCATCGCTTCACTGGCGGAGCAGCATTCCGCTCGCGCGAATCACCCTACCGCGCCAGCCCTGAATACAGTGCATCGCGGATGACACCCATCACCAGATCATTTCCGTTGGGGCCAGGATGAACCCCGTCGCTGAGAAACATATTCGCCAGTCCCCAGCCACTCACGTCCACCATGGGCGTCCACATGTCGACCAGCTGCACGTTGTTGGGATAGAGCATGGGAAGGCCAGCATACGCCCGATTGTAGGCCGCAATCACCGAGCGCTTATCTCCGAAAATCGGAAAGGTGGAGAGGCAAAAGGGAGGATCGTTAGAAACCAGGATCAGCATGTGCGAATTTTCCGCGATCAGCTGATTAATCATATCTTCCATGCAGGCGATATGAGCGGCAACGGTGACGCCTTGGGCAACGTCGTTGGTGGCCGCCATGATAAAGACTGCGTTCGTCGTAGCAGGAACGTTGGAGGACACCAGCGGAAGCAACTGGGCGCAGGTGTAGCCCGGATATCCCTTGATGGCGATGTGATTACTGGGAATGTTGGGAAAAGCCCACGGCTGAAAACCCTGCATCAGGTAGATCCAGGAATGACCAAATAGCACGACGTTCACGCTCTGGGCATGCGGGGGGATGAGAGGCTGTTGCGGCGCCTGCGCTGCGGCACCTGCTGCCAGTGCGACTACCGCAAGAAAAATGATCGCGATCTTGCTCATCAGAAGACCTCCGTGAGTTGGCGACTTCGGTTATGGCAACAGCCAGGCGGGCAATGTTAGCAGGAAGCGTGTGGGCAGACCATAGGGTGCCGCTAAGGATTATCGAAATCCTGGCATACCGGATGACAAGCCAGCCTGATATCAGAACGAAGAGATTATTGGTGCTGCGGACCGGTAGCGGTCCCGGTGACCAGATAGAAGTCGAGATGCTGCAGTTCGAAACCTCCGAAGCGGGCGACCCGGCGTCCAGGCACCCGATAGGCCAGCTCAGGCCCAGCTCCAGCCGCAGCGACGACAAGATGGTCGCCGGAAGGAATTTCGTTTCGTTCGTAACTGGCCACCGGGTGATTGCGGTAGAAGCCTAGGCCGTACTCCACGCCGGGCGACACGTCATACACCGCAATGTCAGGGAGCCGGCCAAGTTCAGTCTGCGCCAGTCTGGCTTCTACCGGACGCTGCGATTGCAGAATGTTGAGGATGGGAGCGGTCCCGCGCAGGATCAGGGCAAAGGCAATCACCACGGGAACCAGGGTAGCGAAGCGCAGCACCCGGTAGCCCTGATTCTGGAGCGTGAACCAGAGCATAAGAATGGTAATGATCGCCAGCGCGGCGGCTACGATAATCACGTTCCGCGGCAGAGGCAGCTTCAGCAGCTTGAACGGCACAATCAGCGCAGCTACAGGCACCACCGCACAAACCACCGCATGCAGCCCGATCATCCACGCGCTGGGCTTCAGGGCATCCGCTTCGCGCCGTCGGATGAAGTCGGCCAACAGAATGGTTCCGGCAGGAATTGCCGGCAGAATGTAGCCTGGCAGCTTCGATTGCGAGAACGAGAAGAACACAATCGGCAGCAGCAGCCACAGGGTCAGATAGGTTCGGAAGTCTTCCTGTCCGGCCGGCTGCTGCACCGAGAAGCGCCAGTCGCGAATCGCGTCCACCAGCGCTTCGACCACGAACACCGTCCACGGCACCAGCGCCAGCAGCGCCACCGGCAGGTAAAACCAGAAAGGCTGGGGATGGTGATAAAGCTTAGTCGTGAACCGCTCCAGGTTATGTTGCAGGAAGAAGACCCGGAGGAACTCGGGATTCGCGTGCTGCACTGCGATAAACCAGGGCAGGGTGATAACCAGGTAGAGCGCAACTCCGACGGGCCATAGGGTGCGCAGCAGCAGCCGTCCATCGCGCCGCAGCACGGCGAAGATCACAATGATCAGACCGGCCAGCAGAACCGCTACCGGCCCTTTAGCCAGCGTCGCCAGTCCGCTGAAGAAGTAGAACCCGAGCAGCCAGCCCCGATTGCTGCTGGCATACCAGCCGTACCAGCACAGCATGGCCGCGGTAAACATCACGGCCAGCGGCATGTCGGTCGACACGCTGCGTCCGAATCCGATGATGAGGGCGGAAGCCGCCGTGATCAGGGCGGCGTCAAGCTGCATACCGCGGCGAAATCGGCGTGTCCACACGAAGATGAAGACGATCAGCAGACAGGAAAGAATTGCCGAAGGCAGGCGCGCGGCCGTATCGCTCACCTCGCCGGCCGCCTTGTAGGCGACCATGGCGCACCAGTAGTAGAGCGGCGGTTTCTCCAGCCAGGGATGCCCATAGAGCACCGGCGTGACCCAGTCGTGGCGAGCCAGCATCTCGCGCGCGACCTGGGCGTAGCGGGGCTCGTCCGCGCCCACCAGCCCTACAATCTGCAATCCAAGAATGAAGAGGAATCCGCAGAACGCGATGAGCGCGAGGGCGTCGGTCGAGCGCCGAGTGCGATCGTTCAGACTGGGAGCGGTAGGCCTCAATATCGGTTAGTCCGTGGCACCGATTGTAAAGGAAATGGACCTGCCAGAAATCCTACGCGGAACGTGCCGGCCCAAACTCATTGCACGTGCGCCTGATAGCCGCTGATCCGCAACTGGGCGAGCAGACGGTCGGTCGCAACCGCCAGCGGACCATCCACGGCGCAACCGCTGGCGCATTCGTGACCCCCTCCGCCTAAGGCTTGGGCCACCGCCGCTACGTTCACTGCTCCCTTGCTGCGCAGGCTCACCCGAAAACGGCCGTCGGGCTGCTCGCGGAAGAACAGTGCTACTTCGATTCCCTTGATGGCGAGCGCGTAATTCACCAGACCTTCGCAATCTTCTTCGGTCGCGGCGCAGCGCTCCATGGTTTCGCGATCCACATGCATCCAGGCCAGGCTGCCATCGCGCTGCAAGCCATTGAGGGCCGCTCCCAGCAGGCGCATCTTGGACAGTTGCGTGGAAAAATACACGTTGTGCGCGATGCTGACCGGATCGGCGCCGCAGCGAACCAACTCCTGTGCCAGCGCAAACGTGCGCTCGGTGGTGCCGTTAAAGCAGAACGAGCCGGTGTCGGTGAGCACCGCCGTGTACAGGCAGGTGGCGACCTCCGGCGAAATATTCACGCCCGCCTCGCGCGCCAGCCGGAAAATCATTTCGGCGGTCGCGCAAGCATGAGGATCGATCCAATTGACATCGGCGAAGGGACGCGCAGTGGCGTGGTGATCGATGTTGATGAGGTAGTGCCGCTCCAACCCGGTAAGGCGAGTGCGCTGCACGCTGTCGCATTCCAGGATGATGACCGCCTCGGCTTCCGGAACCTGATTCGCGTCCTGCAACACGGAATCGCTGAATGGAAGCGGGCTGTAGACGCCGGGCACGCCGTCGCTGAGGACCACGATGGCCTGCTTGCCCATGCTGCGCAATATCTGGCAACAAGCCAGAGTCGAGCCCACCGCATCGCCGTCAGGCCGGGCGTGCGAGGTAAGAATGAACCTTTGCCTTCTACCGATCTGATTCAGTACTTCGTCGAGCATGGCCTATTTGAGAACCGCCCTTAGCTATTAGCTCTTAGCCTTTAGCTTTTAGCTTTTAGCAAGAATGCATCGCACGATGTCCGACTGCTAAGAGCTAAAAGCTAATGGCTAAAAGCTAACGGCTACGTGCCTCTCTTCCTCTTCTGAATTCGATGCAGCAGTTCTTCGATTCTGCCGCCGTACTGCTCCGAACGGTCCAGCACAAAAACAATTTCCGGCGCTTGCCGTACTCCCAGCCGCCTGGTCAGCTCGTGCCGGATATAACCGCGGGCGGCGTTCAGCCCGGCGATGCTCTCTTCGGCTTCGCTGTCGTCGCCGGCGGCGACGACGAACACTCGCGCCGTCTTGCCTCCGGGCGCCAAATGCACTTCGCTGACACTCACCAGGCCAATCCGCGGATCGCCCAGTTCGCCTTCGACCAGCGCCCCAATTTCTTCCCGCAACGCTTCGCCGACCCGGTCGCGATGATATTTCTGTCCCCGGTTCTCCATAATTCAGCTCTTAGCTCTTAGCTCTTAGCCTCTTAGCTTTTAGCTCTTAGCCTTTAGCAGGCGGCCGACGAAGAGATTGCTAAGAGCTAAGAAAACTCCGATTAAGACTTGTTTTGAAGGGGACGACCCTTCAGGCCGTCCGTTAAGTACCCGAAAACCAATGCGGCTTTAGAGGGTGCTGAAAAAGTCGCTGGACCTCAAAGATCGGATAGAGCTGGCCTTCAGGCCAGCGTCTAAGTGCTTTGTGTTTGATCCAGAGCCGGCTTTAGCCGGCGGCAGCAACTGGGTTTCCCGACTTTTTCAGCAGCCTGTTTAGGACCTCGCTTTCACTTGATCAGAGCTTCCTTAGCTAGCAAGCCGATGCAGCGATTGCTAAGAGCTAAAGGCTCAGAGCTAACAGCTGAACGTTAGAGCATACGCCTACTCGTCAAGGTTACGGTGATAACCATCACGGTTCCCCGGTCAAACGACCACCGAATTCCGCCTCGCTCAGGAAATCCAGGAACGAATCGGTAATCTCGCCACCGCTATTGTTGGCCACCCGCATGGCATGGCGCTCCACATTGCGCATCAGACCGTCCAGATAGTCTCGCGAGTCGGAGATGCTGACCACGCCCGAGCGTGGCGCGTTGCCAGGCATCGCTGGCGTCAAGCTCGGCGACCGCGACGTTGAAGTGGGCCCGCAAGCCGTCTTTCACGCTGCGCACGACTTGCCGCTTGTCCTTCAAGGAGTGCGCGGCCTCAATGCGAATCTCCAGCGTGAGATACGCAATCATTTTGTTCCCTTCGGCGCGCCTGGTTGCACAACGTCCCGGATACCGGGTCCTCTCTGCGGAGGATTCAGTTCCGGGACGATGATTTCGCGCGGCGATTCCAACAGCCGCATCAGAATTCAAAAGCAGATCCCTCGTCGGGCTGAAGCCCTCCTCGGGATGACAAGGTTTAAGGGGCCCACAACGGCGCGGCTGAAGCCGCGCCCCTGCAACAATGATCCAAAGCCGGTTTCCTGCAAGACGTCGAGGGCTCATCGAAACTCATGTGACTAGCCCCTAACCCCTAGCCCCTGCCCTTAGACGAACGCTTCGGCGGCCACGCGCTCTGTCACGAAGACCTCGATGATGTCTCCTACCTTGATGTCGCCGTAGTTGGCGATGGAGATGCCGCACTCCATGCCGTTACGCACTTCGTTGACATCTTCCTTGAAGCGCCGCACCGAGCCGACTTTGCCTTTGAAGACCATGACGTTGTCGCGCAGCAGGCGTACTTCGGCGTCGCGTTTGACCACGCCGTCGATCACCAGGCAGCCGGCAATCACGCCGACCTTGGGAACCCGGAAGGTATCGCGAACTTCCGCGCGTCCCAGATAGGTTTCCTTGATGATGGGTTCCAGCAGGCCGGTCATGGCTTTCTTGATCTCGTCCTGCACTTCGTAAATGATCGAGTGCAGGCGGATGTCGACTTTCTCCTGTTCGGCCAGTTCCTGCGCTTTGCGTTCGGGCCGCACGTTGAAGCCGATGATGATGGCATTCGACGCCGACGCCAGCAGCACATCGCTCTCGGTGATGGCTCCCACGCTGCCGCGCATGACATTGATCTTCACGCGCTCGTTCGACAGCTTGGTCAGCACATCGCCCAGCACTTCGACCGAGCCCTGCACATCGCCCTTCAGGATGATGAACAGTTCTTTCTGCCCCGCCGACTTCAACTGCTCAGCCAGACCTTCCAGCGAGACGCGTGAACTCTTGGCCAGCTGGGCTTCGCGTGCCTTGGCTTCGCGATATTCGGAAATACCGCGCGCCTTTTCGCGATCGGCCACCGCGACCAGTTGATCGCCAGCCTGCGGCAAACCTTCCAGACCGAGAATTTCTACCGGAGTGGAGGGACCGGCGGCATCCATGGCGACGCCGCGATCGTTGAACATGGCGCGCACTTTTCCGAACACGTTGCCCACGACAAAGTTGTCGCTGTTGTGCAAGGTACCGTTCTGCACCAGCACCGTCGCCACCGGACCACGACCGCGATCGAGTTTGGCTTCCAGCACCGTGCCACTGGCCAGCCGCTCGGGAACGGCTTTCAGATCGCCCAGGTCGGCAACCAGGCAAACCATTTCCATCAGCAGATTGAGATTGGTCTTCTGCTTGGCGGAAACTTCAACGAACACCGTGCTGCCGCCCCAGTCTTCCGGCATCAGGCCGCGATCGGCGAGCTGCTTTTTGACGCGCTCGGGCAGGGCATCGGGTTTGTCGATCTTGTTGACCGCAACAATGATCGGGACGTTGGCGGCCTTGGCGTGATCGATGGCTTCCAGAGTTTGCGGCATGACGCCGTCGTCAGCAGCCACCACCAGGACAACGATGTCGGTCACCTTCGATCCGCGAGCACGCATGCGGGTGAAGGCTTCGTGACCGGGGGTGTCGAGGAAAACGATCTCGCGTCCAAAGGCCGGCGAGTTGGGATCGGTGATCGCAACTTTGTAAGCGCCAATGTGCTGGGTGATGCCACCGGCTTCGCCTTCAGCTACATTGGTCGAACGGATGGCATCCAGCAAGCTGGTCTTGCCATGATCGACGTGGCCCATGATGGTGACCACCGGCGGCCTCGTGACCGCTTGCGCTCCGTCTTCCCTAGCCCCTTCGGTGGGACCTTCGTCCTTAGCCAACTGCTCTTCGAAGGTAATGACCGAAGTCTCCGCGCCGAAGTGGCGAGCCATGTCGCTGGCCAGGTCGGAGTCGAGTGTCTGGTTGACGGTGGCGAAAACGCCCCGCGCCAGCAGGCGAGCGATGAGGTCCTTGGCGCGAATACCCAGCTTCTCAGCCAGATCTTTCACGCTGATGCCTTCCGGAATCTCGATGCTGCGGGTGATGGGCAACGGCTCGCTGGAAAGCGAAAGCCGCGGCGGCGGAACGAAGCCCTTCATCGGGCCTTCCTTCACACCCCGCGGAACATAACGCTGACCGGGCCGCGCCGGACGTCCCATGGGACGCTGGCCGGTGGGCGGAGGCGGAGCTCCAACTCCGGGACCGCCGGCAAATCCAGGCCTGGCTCCGGGTGCTCCCGAACGCGTAGGATGCGGACCGCGACGTTCGCCCGGACGCATCGGCGGGCGAGTGCCCGGAGCGCCGCTCATCGGCGGACCTCCGGGACGCGGGCGCTGGAAGATCGGCTTGCCGCGCTCCGGCATGGCTCCGCGCGGCGGAGTGGCTGCTGCCGGTGGACGGATGGGGGCCGTGTAGACCGGACGCGGTCCAGTCTGGGGCACAATCAATCGCCGCGGCGCGGTATGTGGGCCGGTGCCGCTGATGCCGGGCTGTTGCGGCTGACCTGGACGCGGCGGAATTCCCGGCAAAGGCGATCGCAATCCGCCCTGCGCCGGCGGCGGCGGAGCCGGAGCTCCAGGACGCGCCGGCGACATACGATTAGCCGGCGGCGGAGCAGTTGCGGCGACCGATGCTGGAGCATCAGGTTCGACGGCGATGGTGGACTCGGGCGCCGTAGCTTCGGGTACGGCAAGCTCGGTTTCAGGTTCCTCGAGGACTGCTACTTGGTTATCGATGGTTGCCTCAGAAGGCCTTGCAGCCTCGGAAACAGACGGTGCGTGAATCTGCTGGGCCGCGGGAGGAGCCGGCGGCTTGGGTGGAATCACAATGGCGGCCGGCGGTCGCGCGACCGACTGCGGCGTGATGAAGCGGGGAGCTGGCTTCGGCGGCTCCAGCGGAGCTGCCGGCGGCGTGCTGGCCACAGCGGGAGGAGAAGCCGGAGCCGGCGGCCGCGGCGGAACGGCTGACGGCGGAGCGACGGCAGGTCGAGCCGCGGCGGGCGTGGCCTGGCTCGGCGGAGTTGCTGGACGCGGAGGCGCGGCAGGTTGGGCGGCCCGCTGCGTAATGGCCTTCAGCACATCGCCGGGCTTGGAAATGTGCGACAGGTCAATCTTTGGCTTGAATTCATCGGCCGCTGCCGCCGACGAGCGCGAGCTACGGCTGCCGCTGGGCGCCTGCTCGGCAAAATATTTCTTAACGCGCTCGGCTTCATCTTCTTCGATGGAACTGGAGTGCGTTTTCTTCTCGGTGACGCCGACCTTGGGAAGAACGTCGAGGATCGACTTGCTCTTGACCTCAAGTTCTCTCGCCAGATCATTGATTCGAATCTTATGTTGCATTCCGCCCTGTTTCCTCCGTTATGTCCCGTCCGGTTACCCGTTCATAGCATCCTCACGGTTCAGGTTGTAATAGCCGATGGCGTTTGGCATTTAGCACTTAGCTAAAGGCTAACTGCCAAGTGCGGGCCTCTGGCCTAACGTTTCTCTCCCGGCTCTTCTTCGTCGGGAACATTCTCGTTTTCGGTCTCGGGCCGCTCATGAATGGTCAGCTCGGCCTCGTCGGCCAGCGGAGCATTCTCCACGCCGTCGACCACTTCCGCCTCAAAGTATTGACCCTCTTCGACCAGCTCTTCGACGCTCTCCGAATCGGCATCCGGCTCGTCGGGCAGGCCTTCGATGTCGCCGGACTGGCCGGCCGAGTCGGGACCTTCTTCGTCATCGCCGGCGCCTTCCGCCTCAGCAGCGACCAGAGAAGCTTCCTCTTCTGCCAGTTCGGTCTCTTCCGCAGCCGCTTCTTTCGCGATTTCGGATTCTTCCGGCGAGCCTTCGCCAGTTTCCGCCGCCTCGGCATCGGCCAGCGCCACTTCTTCGCCAGCCACCGCTTCGGCATCGGCCAGCGCAGGCTCTTCGGCGGTTGCGGCCTCGGCTGCATCCAGACTGGAAAAATAATTATTGACTGCAATACTGATTTTTTCCACCGTCTTGGGGCCGATGCCGGGAACCTCTTCCAGTTGTTCCGGGGTCATGTCGGCGACCGATTCCACGGTGGTGATTCCCGCCGCTACCAGTTTCTCGATGATGTTCGGCTCCAGGTCAGGCACCGACTCCAGCGGAGTGGTAGTTACGTTCAACACGCCGCGCATCTGCTCTTCGACTTCCTGGCGCTTCTCTTCCTCGCTCTTGATGTCGATCTTCCAGCCCAGCAGTTTGGCGGCCAGACGAACGTTCTGGCCCTTCTTGCCGATGGCCAGCGACAGTTGGCTGTCGTCGACGATGACTTCCAGATGCTTGTCCTGCCCTTCGAGCACGGTGACGCGGCTGACCTTCGCAGGCTGCAACGCTTTCTCGGCGAAGGTGACCGGATCGTCGTGATACTCGATGATGTCGATCTTCTCGCCGCGCAGCTCGCGGATGATCGATTGCACGCGCATGCCTTTCATGCCGACGCAAGCGCCTACGGGATCGACATCCTTGTCCTTCGACATCACGGCAATCTTGGTGCGCTCGCCGGCTTCGCGGGCGATGGCGCGAATCACCACCGTGTTGTCGTAAATCTCGGGTACTTCGGTCTGGAACAGATGCGACACCAGTTCCGGCACGGCGCGGGATACGACAACCTGCGGTCCCTTCGAGGCTTTCTCGACGCGCGAGATGACTACGCGCGCCCGCTCGCCGGGAGCGAACGACTCCAGCCGCGATTGTTCTTTGCGCGGCATGCGGCCTTCGGCCTTGCCCAGGTCGACGATGACGTCTTGACCTTCCTGGCGCTTGATGGTGGCGTTGATGATTTCCCCGACGCGTCCGATGTACTCGTTGTAAATCGTGTCGCGTTCGGCCTCGCGCACCTTCTGGAAGATGACCTGCTTGGCCAGTTGAGCCGCAATGCGTCCCAGCACGTCGGTTGCCTTGTAGGTGCGCAACTCGCCGCCGACTTCGGCCGCCGGATCGACGCGCTTGGCATCGTCGAGCGTGATCTGGGAGAGCGGATCTTCGATCTGATCCGAGCTCTCCACGATCGAGCGCACCGCGTAGGCGCGAATCTGGCCGCTCTCCTTGTCGAGTTCGGCGCGCAGGTTCTCCTGCGTCTTGTAATACTTTCGGGTGGCTACGACGATCGCATCCTCCACCGCGCTCACGACGATCTGCGGATCGATACCCTTTTCCCGGCTGAGAGCGTCGATTACGTTGTACAGTTCACTCGCCATAAATTCGTTGCCACCTTGTTATTCGCGCCACCGCGGCAATAAGCGTGCGATGTATTGAGTAGAGCGAACCGTCTGGTTCGCGTCCACGGGTAGAGCGAACCTTCAGGTTCGCGTCCACCAACATTTATTTTTGTCATCCCGAACCGGCTCCAGCCGGTGAGGGATCTGCTCTTGCAGCTTCTGTCGTCCCTGAAGGGACTCCAATTCGTTATTCGTCTGCACCCAGCGCTTCCGCGCTGGGCTAATTAGTTTCGCCCTTCGGGCTCGAGCGTCGCGGCCCGATTCTGTTTTCCATCATCCGGGTTTGAAGGGGCGCAGCTTTAGCTGCGCCGCAAAGCCCATCCCCTCGTTTTTGAAGGGGCGCACCTTCAGGTGCGCCGTAAAGCTTCCTTATTTTGTGATCCCGAACCGGCTTCAGCCGGTGAGGGATCTGCTTTCGCCCCTATCGCCGATACCGTCCCTACGGGACTCTGTTCTTTGTGCTCCCTTACCCAGGGCTTCCACCCCGGGCTAATCACTTTCGCCCTGCGGGCTCGCCGCTCTCCGCTAGAACTCCGGCACCAGGTTCGCCTTCTCGACGTTGGCGAACGCGATCTCGACTTCCGTTCCCGCCTCTACTGCCTGATGCTTCTTCGACTGCTTGCGGCCCGTCAGCTCCAGGCTGAGATGGCCATCGTGAAATGCTTTCAGCCTGCCTTCAAAATGCCGGTTCCCGTTCACCGGATCGCGGGTCATCAACTTCACCAGACTGCCGACGAAGCGCTGAAACTCTTCCGGCTTCGACAGCTTGCGGTCCAGCCCCGGCGATGAAACTTCCAAAACGTAGGTGCTACCCGGCACCGCATCCTCGACATCAAAAATCGTGCCCACCTCGCGGCTGTAATTGGCGCAATCCTCGTGAGTCACGCCGCCGGGCTTGTCGATATAAATCCGCAACATGCGGGCCTTGCCGGCGCCCAGCAAATCCAGATCGACCAGTTCCAAGCCGCTGGACTGCGCCACCCGCTCCGCGATCTCCCGAACTTTCTCAACGCTTCCAGCCATCGTATTCCGTAACGGCTCTTCCACTCCCTGAAGACACGAGAACTGCGTCTTCCCGGAAATCCTTGCTCCCGGGTTCGCGGCCATTGAGCAAAGAGCGCCCGTCAGGCTCATGCTGCCGCCTGGACTCGCCGTGCACAGCGGATTACGGGGTGGAAATAAAAAGTGGGCTCTCGCCCACCGATGTGCTTCGCCGAATCTGCGCGGGTCAAACCGTCACCCCGGGAGCGAGCGACAGGACCCCCAAAACACAGCAGTACTTCAGTAAATATACGCCCAACTCGGCCGGTATTCAAGAACCGCGGTGGTTTTCGACGGCGCCTCGTAACCAGAGCCTGTCAGGCTATAGATGCGTTGAATCGCTACATTGATCCGCAATCCTTCTCGCGCGAGATTGACGCCTGCGCGACGCCTGCAACCTGGAGCACTCCCCGTTTGCCTTACCACCCGCGCAACTCTACAATAAACGTTTACCCCCTCCATGGAACCGCTATCATGATCCATTTTCCTGTGCCCGAGGCGTTGACCTTTGATGACGTGTTGCTGTTGCCTGGCAAGTCGGATGTTGTACCCGCGCTGGCCGACACCTCCACCCATCTGACCCGAAACATTGAACTTCGCGTGCCCCTGATCAGCGCGGCCATGGACACCGTGACCGAGTCGCGCATGGCCATCGCCATGGCCCAGCAGGGCGGCCTGGGAATCATCCACCGCAATCTCACCATCGAGCAGCAGGCCACCGAAGTCGACAAGGTGAAGCGCTCGGAAAGCGGCATGATCGTCGATCCCATCACCATGTCGCCGGAGGAGAAAATCTCCGACGCGCTGGAAGTGATGCGGCGCTATCGCATCTCGGGCGTTCCGGTCACCAAGAACAAAAAGCTGGTCGGCATCCTGACCAATCGCGATCTGCGCTTTGAAACCCGCACCGACATTCCCATCAGCGAAGTGATGACTAAGGAAAACCTGATCACGGTTCCGGTGGGCACCACGCTGACCGACGCCGAGGCGATTCTGCACCAGCATCGCATCGAGAAGCTGCTGGTGGTCGACGATCGCTATAACCTGATGGGCCTCATCACGGTCAAGGACATCCAGAAGCGCCTGAAATATCCCACGGCGGCCAAGGACGATCACGGCCGCCTGCGCGTAGGCGCGGCCATCGGCGCGACCGGCGATTATCTGGAACGGGCGCAGGAACTGGTTCGCGCCAAAGTCGATCTGCTGGCCATCGACAGCGCTCACGGACATTCGACTCGCGTCATCGAGGCGATTCAGAAGATCAAGGCCGCGCTGCCGCAAGTCGATCTGCTGGCCGGCAACGTCGGCACCTTCGACGGCGCTTGCGAGCTGGCGCGCGCCGGAGCCGACGGCATCAAGGTCGGCATCGGTCCTGGATCCATCTGCACTACGCGCATTGTCACCGGCGCGGGAGTGCCGCAGATCACCGCGATCGCCGAGGCAGCACGCGCGGTCCGCGACAGCGGCGTATCGGTTATCGCCGACGGCGGCATCAAGTATTCCGGAGACATCACCAAGGCCATCGCCGCGGGCGCGCACTGCGTGATGATCGGCTCGCTGCTGGCCGGAACGGAAGAGAGTCCGGGCGAGACCATCCTTTATCAGGGCCGCTCGTTCAAGGCTTATCGCGGCATGGGATCGCTGGCGGCGATGGCGCAAGGCTCGAGCGAACGCTATTTCCAGACCACCGATTCCGACTCTTCGGTTCCGGTTCTGTCGGAGGACGGCACCGAAGGCAATCGCCTGGCGAAGCTGGTGCCCGAAGGCATCGAAGGCCGCGTACCGTATCGCGGCACGGTTGGCATGATCGTGTATCAACTGGTCGGCGGGGTGAAGAGCGGCATGGGATATGTCGGCTGCAGCAGCATTGCAGAGTTGCAGCAGAAAGCGCGCTTTGTGCGCATCAGCGGCGCGGGCTTGCGCGAGAGCCATGTTCACGACGTGATGATTACTCGCGAGGCGCCGAACTATCGAGTGGAATAGGGTGGGACAGGCATTTGGCAGTTAGCACTTGGCAGTTGGCTTTGCCATTCAGTCCTGCTTCACATCGGCCGGCTACGCACAGCCTTTGCCATCACAACATTCATCAGCAGCTAAGTGCTAAGTGCCAAGTGCCAGTGCCAACTGCTTTCTCGGAGCGTCCGTTTTGTTGAAACCGTCGTCTCGATCTCTCGTCCGCAACTGGTGGCTGGTCGTCGTCTGGCTGGGAATTATCCGGCTGGAGTCGACCGACATGGCTTCGGCCAACAATACGACCACCGTGCTCTACAAAGTGATCTCGGCGGTGGTGCCCCACGTAGAACCCTCGTTCGTGTCGCAACTGGACGAGGTGTTGCGCAAGACCGGACACTTCCTGGGCTACGGCATCCTGAGCGCGCTGGTTTTTCTCGCCCTGCGCAATACCAATCGCGACCGGGTGCGGGCGCTGTTGTCGCGGACCTGGGGAACCTGTCTGCGCGATCTGTGGCGAATGGAGTGGGTGGTCATCGGCATGCTGCTCACCATCGTCACCGCTTCCTATGACGAGATCCACCAGACGTTCATTCCTTCGCGCACCGGCCGCTGGCAGGACGTGGTGCTCGATACCTGCGGAGCGGCGGTGGTGCAGCTAATCATTTATTTTCTCTCGACCCACGCGCTGAAACTTCGCGGGACGGCCGTGCCGGAACCCGAGCTGACATCCACGCGATAAGTCAGAAGAATAGCGTTGCTAAAGTTGAGAACGCTCGGGCGCTCAGGGGACGGCGTCCCAGCACAGCGTCGAGGAGACAGCGCTCAGGAACAGCGTTCAGGGGATGGCGCTCAGGCACAGCTCTCAGGCACAGCGTTCAGGCACAGCGCTCAGGCATGGCGCTCAGGCACAGCGTTCAGGCGCGGCGTTCAGGCACAGCGTCCAGATCAGATGTTTGAGGTGTCATCCTGAGCGGAGCGAAGCGGAGTCGAAGGACCTCTATCCTCGCCGGAAAAATTGTCATCTCCAGCCGAGGCCGAACTCGGTTGCCAAAGCCAGGCAATGTTTAGAGAGTCATGTAGTGAGTCGATGGACTTCACCAGCCGAAAATCCAGCCCGCAAGGGCGAAATAGCTTAGCCCAGGACGGAGCCGAAGGCGGAGTCCTGGGTAGCTGGAAAATCGAGCTGAGTCCCGTAGAGACGACAGAGGCTTCTCGAAGATATTTCCCGTCGCGCGTCGGCCACCATCTTTACTCGGCGTCCAGAATCACCTTGGCCAGGGTAACTTCCGCGTGTGCCGCCCCTGAAGGGGCTCAATCAGAAAATACCAGCGTACCCAGCGCTCAACCACCCCAATCCGCGCAACGACGGCGCGAATTGGGGACCCCGGGAAGCGCTGGGCTATCATCTTTCGTCCCGCCGGGCGGGACTGATTGTCGCCGCTCTGATTTCTTCGCCAACTTCAGGCTTCCCCGCTAGGACGGTCAACGCAGTGCCCAATCATTTCTATTCCACCGCAAACCCCTTGGGCGGCGAAACCACGTCGGGCTTGCGAGCGATCAACAGCAGCGCTCCGATCCGCTTGAAGTCGCGCAACTCCTCGGCGTTCTTGAACCACTTGCCGCTGTACTCCTCCGGCGTCGGCGTCAGATCAGGCACCCGCACTGCCCGCACGTCCTCGAACGCATGGTCTTTCAGCAGATCGATATACTCCTGCTCCGAACGCACCTGCACCGGGACCTTCAGCTCCTCCACCCAGCGCAGCGAGTAATGATTGTCGCGGTAGAGATTGATCAGGATGAACAGCTCGCCCTCGGGAGCCATCACCCGAAACAGTTCGGCCAACGCGCCCTCCTGATCGCCGTAGTAATAAAACGATTCCACCGAGAGCACCTTGTCGAAGAAGTTTTCCTCCCAGGGAATTTGCTGCGCTGATCCGACCACGAACATCAGGTTGTCGTAGTGGGTAGAATTAGCCCGCGCGCGACGGATCATCTCATCCGAGACATCCAGCCCGATCACCTGCCCCGGCCTTTCGCCCCCGCCCACCAGCTGCGCTAGCAGCCGGCTCGCCCATCCCGCCCCGCAGCCCAGGTCGAGCACGCGCTGCCCCGGCTTCAATCCCATCAGCGCCAGTGTTTGCTGGGTAATGCTGATGTGGTGCTGCTCCATCTCCTCGCCTTTGCCGGCTTCGGCCCATTCATTGAACTCCCGCCGCATGCGCTCGTCGGTAGAAATCGTCATTTCCTGGCTCATCCTCCCATTCTGATTCGTTACTGGCCCCGAGCTCCTAGCTTTTAGCTCTTAGCTTTTAGCTTTTACCAATCAAGAACACATGGGCTCCTCGGTCTTGCCCAAGAACTTGAATCAATGTGCCGCGGACCGCTAAAAGCTAGTAGCTGCAACTAGCAACTAGCAGTAACTAGCAACTAGCAACTAGCAACTAGCAACTAGCAACTAGCAACTAGATTAGACCCCTCCTGTCGATTCTTCTTATCCCCTGACCGGGGCTTATTTTCAGCGGACAACAACTTTGCCGACGAACAGATTTTACTAGTTACTAGTTACTGCCCTCCCCCCTTCCACAACAACACTCCCATGCGATACAGATAATGCCTCGATATCTCGATCCCGTGTGCTGGCAAGCCTTCCAGCATCGTCCGCATTTCATCTCGAGTGTAAGCCCGGCGCACCGAGGCGGGCGCATCGTGCCAGGTGATGGGGCTGCGAAACAGCGGCAACCCCGCGTAGACCAGCGCCAGATGCAAGCGGCTGCGAATCAAGTCGTTGATCAGCACCGCGCGCCGGCACACGCGCAACGATTCACGTGCTAATTGCCGCAGCTCGCCAGGCTCGAAGTGATGGGCGAACAGCGATGAGCTCACCAGATCGAAGGTGTCGTCGCGAAACGGCAAATGCAGAGCATCACCCGCAACCGCCGCTGTGCCATTCGCCGGCAAATGCGACCCTATGCGATCCAGTAGGGTCACGTGCAGCGCAATCCCGCGATCAGCCAGCGCCCACTTAGCGGCCAGGGGCACATCGCCGGCTCCCGAGCCAACTTCCAGCACAGACAGTTCCCCGCAATTGGCCTCAGTCGCAACCCGGCCCAGCAGATCGATGGTGGTCCGCGTTCCTCCGAACCAGTCATTGATGTGCTTGAGATCGACAAACGAGGCGGCCACTTCGGCGGGGCTGCCCCCATCGGCGTCGAGCATCTCGGCAATGACTTTGCGCTGCATATGGCAAGTCGACGGGACCGAATGGCGATGTTCAGGGCCGCTTTCCGATGGTATCAACCCCCGGGGCAATCGCAATCGGCCGTCGTCGACGCTGACCTGCGAATTCCGCATCAACCAGTTGGCCGCAGCCTCCGCCGGCTGTCTCAGGTCATCGGAAGTGCCAGAAAACACGACTGGAAACCGGCGGAACACAGCGCCGTATCCCTCAGAAAAGAAAAGCTGCTTGTCAATAAAGCAACGAAGCGTGCCGGGGACCCGTCTAACTATAGACAGAAGTTCTAAGATAGAAAGAAGCGGTAATTTTCTCCCGAAGAGGTTTTGTGGCTTTAGCTGAGTATCCGTGGCGCCGAGGGCTGGCGTTAACCTTCATCGCGTTTCTGCTGGCCGCTTTCGGTCAGGCTCAGCAGAAACCGGACATCGACCCGTTAGAACTGGTGCGCCAAGCCGCGCACAATGAAATCAAGGCCAGCGATGTTCAGTACTACGCGATGTTTAAGGACACGACCCAGTACAAAGATCATTCCATCACCAAGGAAATTCTGCGTACCAAAGACGGCGGCCTGACCACCACCCTGCTCATCAACGGCCGGCCTCTGACACCCGAGCAGCGCCAGAAAGACAATGAGCGGCTGCAGAAATTCGCTAACGATCCTGATGCGCGACGTAAACGGCGGGACTCCAATAAGGAAGACGACAAGCGGGCTGAAGTTATGTTGACCAGCCTGCCCGATGCCTTTTTGTACACCTACCTTGGCACCGAGCGCGGGCCCAATGGCGACGAACTCGTGCATCTGAAGTTCAGGCCGAACCCCAATTTCAATCCGCCCAATCACGAGACCGCCGTCTATCAGGGCATGGAAGGCGATATGCTGATCGATCGCAATGCCCTGCGCATCGCCAAGATCGACGGCACGTTATTCAAGGACGTGGATTTCGGCTGGGGAATTCTGGGCAAGCTTTACAAAGGCGGCAAATTCATTATCGTGCAGCGCGATGTCGGCGGCGGCCACTGGGAAGAAGTGCAGGAAACCCTGCAGTTCTACGGCAAGATTCTTATGATCAAGCCGTTGACGATCTGGTCGACCGAGACCATGACCGACTTTCAGCCCATACCCTCGAACCTCACCGTCGCCCAGGCCCTCGACATGCTGCATAAGAGCGATGAAGTGGTCGCCGAAAACGGCGGCGGCGTGAAGGAAGCGCAGAACAGCCACAAGTAGCCCTCTGCCGGAAGGCTCCGCCACAGGCGATCAGGAAGACTCAGCCGGAGGCGATTTGAAGGGGCGTAGCTTTAGCTACGCCGTAGTAGCTCTTTTTATTTTTGTCATCCGAGCGAGCGAAGCGAGCCGAGGGACCTGCGGTTTGACTGCCGATACTCATCAGGCCTTTAACGTTTCTATCCTTACCGTCAACTCCTCGATCAACGGCATCCGCAGATCGTAACCTCGTCCCGGCTGGTCACCGATGGCGATGGTTCCCCGCGCCGAGACCTCGACTTCCGGCTCGATGATGTCCTGCTTCCAGTAGCGCTTTGACGCGGAGACATCGCCGGGCAGCTTAAAATTGGGCAGTGTCGACAGTGCCACATTGTGGGAGCGGCCGATTCCCGACTCCAGCATCCCCCCGCACCACACCGGAATACCGAGTCGTTGGGCGACATTGTGAACTGCAATCGCCTCGGAGAATCCTCCCACTCGACCCACTTTTATGTTGATAATGCGGCAAGCGCCCAATTCCAGCGCGGCTTCGGCATCGCGGGCGCTGCGAATCGCCTCGTCAAGGCAGAGCGCCGTCTGCAACTGCTTCTGCAGGCGCGCGTGAAAGTAAAAATCATCGGCCCACAGCGGCTGCTCAATCATCAGCAGCTTGAAGCGGTCGAAACTCTTCAGGCGTGCTTCGTCGACCAGCGTGTATGCGGAATTCGCATCGCAGCTCAGTGTGATCCTGGGCCAGCGCGCCCGGATCTTCTCCAGCACCTCAACGTCCCATCCCGGCTTTACCTTGATCTTGATGCGTTGATATCCCGCCGCCAGCTCAGTTTCGATCTTCTGCAACAGTTGCTCATGCGAATCCTGAATTCCGATGCTGACGCCGCAGGCAATTTCGCGCTGCGAGCCACCCAGCAGCTTCCACAGCGGAATTCCCTTTTCCTGCGCCTCGGCGTCCCAGGCCGCGTTCTCCAGCGCAGCCTTGGCCATGCGATGTTCCCGCACCCGCCCCAGCAGCGCTGGAACCTTCGCCCCCCGCCTGGAACGTCTTGCCCAGCAGCGCCGGCGCCAGATAGCGCGTCGGTCACATCCCACGCGCCCTCGATGTACTCCTCGCTGTAATAGGGATCTTCCCCGGCCACGCACTCGCCCCAGCCTTCGAGACCGTCGCCATGCAGGGTGAAGAGCAGAACGCGGCGCGTGTAGGTGCGTCCGAAGCTGGTCTCAAAAAAATGCACCAGAGGAATTTTCAGCTCGCGCAGGGTGATGGCTTCAATTTTCATAAAATGGGGATGTCATACATTGTGGGACTTAACTTCCTGATCAGGTCGCGATTCTGGCAACCCGGCCTGGAGACCTGCTCTACCCGCCATAGGACCGGCTCTCATCCCATCGCCCCAGCAGGAACGTCCCATTGCCGGCCCCGTCGCGTTCATACCCCAGGCATGCCAGCCCGCCCGCAAACGCCTTCAGGAATTGTTCCCGATTGCGCAACTGCACGTCCGCCGCCTTCTGCCGGGTTTCCTTTCCCGCCTTCCAGGCGTAGATCTCGCCCGGCACTTCGATCTGGAACTCCGGATGAAACGCCGGCCGCTGGCCCTGTTTGAGCAGGGTCTCAACCCGATCCGAGTTCAGCCACCACTCCGCTACCAGCCGGTCGGTAGGCAGAAACCCCTGCAACGGCGACGAGGTGATGCCGTACTGGTTGATGTTGTAGCGGCGGGCGATCGCTCCCAGCCGTTCCAGGTTGAAATAGGAATTCTTGATTTCCAGCGGGTCGAAGGTCCACTCCATCAGCTCGTAGCCTTGCGCGATCGCATCCTCGCGCTGAAACATCTTGATGCGCCGTCCCAGACCGCTGTTGCGATAATCGCTCCTGACTCCCAGCATGTGGGAGTGCAGATACGCGTGACCATTGCGGGTGGCGGGGATCGAGAAGGCAAAGCCGACCAGCGTTTCGCCCTCGAAGGCGCCGATCACCTGCCCGCCGATTCTTGGCGCAAGAGAAAAAATTCTCAGCGGCACCAGCTCATTGTCGGCGAATCCCCACACTTCTTTCTGCAGGGCTACGCAGGCGCGAAACTCTTCCAGCGCCGAGCAGTTGCGCACGGTGATGGCATCGGCCGTCACGGCTGTTCCTGTTGCTTGGACTGCTGCCACAGCACTTCCATTTCGTCGAGCGAGGCTTCGGCCGGCTTGCGGCCCCGCTCGCGCAGCTTCTCTTCCAGATATTCGAAGCGGCGGCGGAATTTGCGATTGGTCTTGCGCAGCGCCGACTCGGGATCGAGCGAGAGATAGCGCGCCAGGTTGACCAGCACAAAGAACAGGTCGCCTACTTCATCTTCCAGCCGCGCGCGCAACTCGGGCGAAATCTTCTCACCACGCGCGCCGGCAATGCCCGCCGCCGACTCCGGCCGCGGACCGGGCGCGGGATAGTCTTCAAGATTCTTGCGCAGCTCCGCGGTCTCTTCGTTCAGCTTCTGGAACAGACCTTCGATGTTCGGCCAATCGAATCCCACGTGCGCCACCCGCGAGCTGATCTTGTGCGCCTCCATCAGAGCCGGCGTCTTCGACGACACTCCGGCCAGGACGGCATCGGAACGATCCCGCGCGGTTGCTCGCCTCTCCTCGCCCGACCACGGCTCGCGTTTCTTTTTCTCCTCGGCTTTCAGCGCCTGCCAGTTGCGCAGCACTTCGCCCGCAGTTTCGGCCTTCACTTCGCCGAAAACGTGGGGATGGCGATCGATCAGCTTGTTCGCCAGCCGATCCAGCACGTCGTCGATGGAGAAGCGCTTCTCCTCAGCCGCCATTTCCGCGTAGAAGAGCACCTGCAGCAGCAGATCGCCGAGCTCGCCGGTCAGCTCATCCCAGTCGCGTGCGTCGATGGCTTCCACCACCTCGTAGGCTTCTTCCAGGGTGTACGGCTTGATGGTGTCAAAGGTTTGTTCGCGGTCCCAGGGACAGCCGCCGGGCCCGCGCAGTCGCGCCATGATAGAGACGGCGCGCTCGAATCGTTCGCCAGTAGTCGCCATTACAGACAATCTAAATGACCAGTGGCGGCGGCGCAAAACGGCAGGGAGCCGGGCATGATGAGGCGGTCCGACGGCTATCGGTTTCTTGTCATATACAAAGACGCCGGGTGGAGCATGCCTTCACAGGCTGCGGAAAAAGTCGGGTTCGACATGTTTTGAAGGGGCGTGCTGAAGGGGCATAGCCGAAGGGGCGTAGCTTCAGCTACGCCATAAGACCTGCTTATTTTTTTGTCATCACGAACCGGCTTCAGCCGGTGAGGGATCTGCTTTTTCGAAACCCGACGCTGCGCCTTATACGCCAACGATGAGCCCCCGGCTACGCTTCCGTCAGTCGCGAAAACGTGCGCGCCAGCAGACGCGGGTCGTCGGAGATAATCCCGTCCACTCCCCAGTTGGCGAGGCGCAGCATATCCTGCGCGACATTCACCGTCCAGGTCAGCAACTTCACCTCGCTGGCATGAACTTCATCGATCAGCTGCGGCGAGACCAGCGAATACCGCGGAATGAGCGCCGCAATGGGCAGCGTCGTCCACCGCGCCACGTCCTCCGCCTGTTCGCAGAGATAGCCGAGCGGAACCGAAGCATCCAGGTCGTGCAGCCGCAGCAGCACGTCGGCAAGGAACGATGAGACCACATACTCGCGCTGCGGCGGAGTCGCTCGCAACGCCTCGACCACGGCTTCTTCGTGGCCGGGAACTTTCAACTCTATATCGAGATACGCCGTCCGGCCAAAGCGCTGGAGCACATCCTCAAGGCTGGCCAGAGGATAATCGCAGCGGCGTTCCAGCCCGGCATATTCGGTCGCCGCCACTTCCTGCTGATTGAGGTCCGCGTCGTGACACAGCACCGAGCGGCGGTCGCGGGTGTAGCGCACATCGAACTCGAAACCGTCGCAGCCATTGGCCAGCGCGTAGTCGAAGGCAGCCAGCGTGTTCTCCGGAGGCAGACTGGATTTGCGCCAGCGCTGTCCAAGGCAAGGCAGCGGACGGACACCGCGATGTCCTAACAGCAGCGGACGTGGGGATTCGATGGCCACGGAGGAACTCCCTTGCCGCGTTTACGATTCGTCGGACGCTCGCGGCTCTTAGCTCTTAGCCTTTAGCTCTAGCCTTTAGCTCTTAGCCGTTAGGGAAACCCTGACTAAGTCTTGTTTTGAAGGGGACGGCCTTCAGGCCGTCCGTCAAGTACCCGAAAAATCACCCGGCTTTAGCCGCTGCGGGACCTCTCACACTTGATCAGAATTTCCTCAGCAGCCAACTCGCCGGCTGCATGCGGATTTACCTGCGCACTGAGTTGAGCAGCGCTCGGCTTCTCTTGCGCTTCGACTCATAAGTATAGAGATTACTGACCTCGGTTGGCACACTTTCGGCCAGCTTGGTTCGCAATGCATTTTGCGTCTTCGACCGGTGGACGCTAAACTTTCGCCTGAGCCCCATCGGGGTATGGGTGACAACGTAGCTTTGTCCTGGGCGCTGAAGTACAGCACACGAAAGTCGAACCCCGAAGGGGTGGTGCTGCCGTTAGCCCAGGACGTAGCGGAGCGGAGTTCTGGGTCGAGCGGGAAATTTTCCCGAGCCGCAGAGCGGCGGCAGGGTTCTCGCGCAGACTTTTCGGGGCACATGCCAGGATGTTAACGAGCTAGACCGCTTCCGGATCTTCCCGTTCTACCCGCGAGCCCACCACCAGCAGAAGCGCGACGAACGCCGAAATCAAAATGACGTAGGCGACCAGAAAGCGCAGCCCCATGCTCCAGGCCTGCTTGCGCAGATCGCTGAGATCCAGGATCCACCACACCAGCTTATACGGCACATAGCCTCCGATCAGCATCAGCCCGCAGAACCACAGCCAATAGCCGATTCGCTTCAACGCCCGCAGGGAGCGCGCCATCCGCGCAAGCCGCAATCCGGCGGCGGCAACCGTCATGGCGATGGGCAACCACACCGCCGGGATCAGTAGCCAAATCAGAAGCCACAGCAGCCAGTCAGCGGCGTGAAACACTTGCCGCGGGCTGCCCAGCCGCAAAAACGCCGGTGCCTTCTGCCAGAACCACACCCCAAACTGCGGCGCATATTTGCGCAGTGAGAGCAGCCACCACTCCAGGGCAGCGAACGGTATCGCCACTATCGCCAAGGCGATCATGTGCCGCAGGGCATGACGAAACGCCCGCCACACAGTTGCATGGTCGCGAAACTCTGCAACTCGGAAGTAGGCGAAGGTCCCGGTGCGCAGCCATAATCCGAAAAAGACGACAATGATCGCCAGAACGCCTGAAGCCGCCACCTGCCAACCATGTGCATCTGGCAGCAGCAGCCAGAAGTAGACAGCGGCCAGCAGCAAGGCATTGCCGATGAGATTCAGCAGCCACAGCTTCGCCACGCCACTGTGTTTCGCGGTCATTGCACGGTCACCGTTAACGCGTCGCTGGTAGAAAGATACTCCGGCTGATACATGGGCTCGACGCTGGTGGGACTCACGTGGAAGATGCCAGGGTTCACCACCTTCAGCAGATAGACATACTCGTGCTGACCCTGCGGGAAGTAGAAATTGAAGAAGGTGGTGCGATCGTCGCGCAGTTCGCGATCGCTGTACCAGCGTTGCCACCAATCCGGCTGCTGATCGAGTTCGTACAAATCGTCGCGCGCAATCGACTCCGTGCCCGACGGAATCGGATCCTCGATCATCAGGTACTTCCACTCGTTGCCGCCCACGGTTATGCGCACCGCCAGGGTGTCACCCACCTGCACCGGCCCGGAGAGCGGATCGAGGTGATAAACCACGCGGCCGTCCTTCTGCTGCGGCGTTAGCTTGAAGTATTGCCGCGCCGTGCTCAGCTTGAAGCTGCCGGTGTTCACCACCTTGGATTCGTTCGAGTAATACTCGGCGCGCGTCGACCAGTAGACGCGACCATCGCCCGACTTCACCACGCGAATCTGGTTCGTTCCTGGCGCAAGCTGGGCGTCGTTGAGCGTGACCGTGGTGGCCGCGGCCAGCGCATCGGCTGCGGTGAATTTCTTCGTGGCCACGCTCTTGCCGTTCACCTGCACGTCGACGCTGTAATTCGGCTTCAACTCTTGCGTGCGGGCGAGGTAGTCGGTCAGGCCGTAGATGACCATCGCGGTCTGCTCGGTGGAGTCCCAGTAGTAGCCTTCGCTGCGATGGCTGACGAGATACACCGCAGCCTTCTGCAGCAGCGGGCTGCCGGCGTCGGCGCGATTGATGAGCTTTAGCGCGTAGGCGGTCGACTCCGCCGTGGTGCTGCCGGCGAAATCCATCAGGTAATTGTTGTCGCTCGGCCACCAGGCCTGCGAGTCGTCCTGCTTGGCTTCGCCTTCCAACTGCGTGGTCAATTCCTTCGCGCGAGCGTCGTTCAGCTCCAGCATCGCCAATCCCAGCACTGCTTGTCCGTATGCGGTCAACGTCGACCGCTGGCTCCATACCGAATCGACCACCGCGCTGTCGCGCACGCCGCTCAGCACCAGCGCGTAGGCCATGTAAGCGCGAAGGTCGGTGCGAACTTTCTGCGAGTGATCGAACTGTCCGCGCAGCCAGTCGCGGCCTTTGTTCGTCGCATCTTCCTTCACATCGAAGCCCGCGGCTTTCGCCTGGCTCAGTCCGGCGAGAACATATGCGGTCATGAAAGGATGGCTGTCGTCGGTCTGCCACCAGCCCCAGCCGCCGTCGTCGTGCTGATAGGTGTAGAGGCGGTCAAGCCCCGCCTGCACTTGTTTGTGCAGGGTCACAGGATCGATGTTCGACTTCACGCCGAGCTTCTGCATCGCGTCCGCCACCAGCACATCGGGCAGGAAGCTCGACATGGTCTGCTCGGTGCAGCCGTATGGGTACGAGGTGAGATAGCTGAGCGCCGCGAAAACACTGCCTGCAATCGACGGCATCACGCTGATGGTAAGCTTGCGCGTGCCCGGCTCCGCGCCTGTGGGATAGGTCAGCGGCTGCGAAGTATCACTGGTGCCCGCGCCGGCAAACGATCCCGACTTCGAAATTGCCAGCTTCACGCCGAGGGGCACGACCGGCAGCGTCAGCTCCATCGCATCGCTCTCGACATCGGTGAGCGCCTTGCCCAGCACCTTCGCCGAGTCGACATTCAGCACCCGCACGCGGTAGTCGACCTTCACCAGACCGCGCGTGGGAACGTTCACGTTGCGCTGCGCGCCGTCGAGCACTTGCAATCCGTCGAACTGCATCGAGACTTGCGCCGTCTTGTCGGCGGGCAGGTAATTCTGCACGATGGTCGAGAGCGTGATCTCGTCGCCGCGGCGGAAGAAGCGCGGCACCACCAGTCGCACCATAATGTTCTTGCGGACGATGGTGTTCTCTACCGCGCTGCCCACCTTGGTATCCTGGGTGACGCCGCGGGTGGTAGCACGCCACGAAGTGATGGCGTCGGGATAATCGAAGTGCACCGTCGCCTGACCGTTGCTGGCAGTGCGAATGTCGGCGACCCAGTAGGCGGTGTCGGGAAACGCCTTGCGGATCTTCGGTTGCACCAGGCGCTCGGGTTTGAGTTGCGCCATAGCGCGCGAGGAACGCACCTTGGCCAACTGCATCTTGCGCTTGCCGGCCTGCCCGTTGAAGTAGTAGCTGAGCGAAGTCTCGGTGCTGACCTGCGAATATACTTTGCCGTAAAAGGCGTTCAGGATGCTGCCTGTAGTATCGGGCTTGATAGCGTAAATCGCCTCGTCGACTACGCCCAGGCTGAACTCGGCCGCGATGGGCTTGCCGCTGGAATCGCTGGCCTTGATGGTGTAGCTGGCAGCTTCGCCCGGCTGATACTGCGGCTTCGACGGCAGCAGTTGGACGTTGAGCTGATGCGCGGTCGGCCGGAACATTCAGGCTCTTCGAGCCTTGATAGAGTTTGTTGCCGCGAATGAAAACCGCCGCAACATAAAAGTTCGGCGCGTACTCCGGCCGGATGGGAACCTCGACGGTGATGCTCCCGCCGCTGCTCTTGATCACCTGCCCGGAGTAAAGTCCGTTGCCCTCGGCCGTCACCAGTACCGAGGTTGGCTCTTTGCTGGTGACGATCAGCACGTGCGCGGTCTCACCCGGCTGATAAGTCTTCTTGTCGGGAATGATCTGTACGCGCTCCTGCGCCGGGCCGCTCCACCAGCCGCTTTCGCCCGGAGCCCAGAGGAACGCGGTCGTTTCGATGTCGCGCTTCTCGGGCGTGGTCGCCGACACGCGCACCCGAAATTCGCCGGAGTCAGGAATCGCCAGCTTGATCTGCGCCTTGCCGCTGGCATCCGTTTGGCCTTGCGTCGTGGTGACCACCGGCCCCGCGCCTTTGCGCCAGTCCCAGCGATTCATCTGCACCTGAAAAGACGTTTGCACCGGCTTCTTGTCGTAGTCCTGCGCGGTGATGGTGACGGTCGCGGTGCTGCCCTTGCTGTAGACATAGGAGTTCGGCTCGGCCGTCAGGAAGAAGCTGCCGTAAGTGGCGAGCGCGAAGCCGTGGCCGGCGATTTCGCGATTGCCCGCATCAGTGACGCGCGCTTCGATGCGATAGACCAGGTCCTGCTTCTTGCTGTCGACGCGCGTAGGCACCGTGATCTGCAGCTTGCCGTCCGCGTCGAGCGTGCCGCTCTGCTCCGTCTCCTGATCGCCGCCGTAACTATCGTCATCCTGCGCGTCGGCGTTGTCGCCCTGATCGCCGGCGTCCGCCTGGTCTTCATCTTCGTCGCGACCCATCGGCCAGTAGGTTGAGGTGTGGACCACCCATTTCACTTTCGCGTTAGCCACCGGCTCGCCAAAATAGTAACGCGCATCGATGGTCGCCTTGATCGGCTGGCCTTCGAGCACGCGCGGCGTTTGCGCCGTCACCTTCACCGCGTACTCGGGCTTCTTATACTCCTCGACGGAAAAGTTGGTGCCCTCGACATAGCGCTCGCCCATCTGCATCGAGAGGTAATACGAGCCCAGCTTGGCGTCGGCGGGAATCGCGTAATTCCAATTTGCCGTGCCCATGTCGCTGAGCTTCACCGTCTGCGTCCACATCACCTCGTAGGTCTGCGGATCGCGCATCTCCAGGCTCAGTTCCTGGCCTTGGGGCACGCTGTAGCCAGACGCGGTCTGCGCGCGCACGATGGTCTTGAAGTGCACCGTGTCGCCGGGCCGATACACCGGACGATCGGTGTAGGTATAGCCTTTCAGACTGCGGTCGGGCGCGTTGCCCAGGTTCCACGCGCCCGGCGTGTTGATGGCGAACTGGTCGGCGCTGGTAGCCAGCACGGCAACGTTCTCCGGCTTGGCGGCGTCGATGGGCGTGTCGAGCAGGCCCTGCGCGTCGGTAGTCTTCGACGCAACTTCTTTCTGATCGATCCACACCCGCACCAGCATGCCACTGATGGGATCGCCGCTGCGGCGATCGACCACGAAGCTCATCAGGCGGCCTGGCCCGGCTTTGGTGATGATCGCAACCTCGGTGATCACGACGATGGTGTAAGCGCGCAGACGGCCGTCGGTCGCCTCGACCAGGTAGACACCCTTGTCGCTGACTGGCACGGCGACGGTCATGCTCTCCCACTGCTCATGCGCGGGGACGGCCCACTTCCACACCGACACCACCTGCTGCTGGTTGAGCACCGGGACTTGCGCGAAGGTTTGGACGTTGGGACCCAGTTTCTTTTCGCCGCCGCCCATCTCCCACAGGCGGATCTGGTGGCGCGAATCCGGCGAGAACTGGGCGCGGATGAAATCGCGAATCATGGCCCAGATGCGATGCTTCCAGGCATGAAACTTTTCCAGCCAAGTATGCGCTTGCTTCGGCATGGCCGGACCCTGGCCGCCAAAGTTGTGCAGCTCCTGCATCTGGCTGAAGAATTTCACCGGGTTGTTCACCCGATAGACGCGGAATTCCAGCTGTCCCACATTGTGGGCATTGACGGAGATTTCCGGCTTCTCGCCGGGAAGGTAGGTACGTTCGCTGGTGAGCGAGAAATAGGATTCGGTGTCGGCGTCCTGGGCGAACAACGGCAGGACCATCGCATAGCAAACGAGAGCGACAAGGATAATCCGGGCGGCCCGCATCATTCGCCGCCCCGCAAGATGTTCCAACGATAGATACCGAGGAAACCGGGATTGGACGGCACCGGCCGCCAGCGGGGGTCGGGATAGTTCAACAGTTGCGCAACCGAGAGACGTCGCATCTCGCCGGGCAGTTTTCCCGTCGGGCCGGTGTGATACGCCACGAACTGCTCACTGTCCGGCTCGACCTGGCTGCGGCCCAGAAAGATCATGGCGTGGTAGGGCATGCGCCCCTCATCCTGGCGAAAGAACAGCAGGTCGCCCGGCCGGGCGCGACTCAAAGCGCGTCCGACGAGAAACGTGTTATGCCGCCACAGGCTGGCGACATCGGCGAATTGCGCGAAGGCCCCGTCTTGAAGGTCAGCTTCGGCAAAGCTTCCGCCGCGCACGCGAAACAGCGCTGCTCCCAGCGGCGTGTAGGGATACTGATACTGCTGGATATCGCCCGCCGACGCAGGAGCGGCCAGAGCCATGCCATGTGCCCAGGCGGCATCGTGTTCGCGGAAGGCTTCGCGATAGGCGAAACGCAGCAGCGCCGCGCAATCGTCAATCTCCGGCGGCAACGATTTTCCGCGGTAATACTGCGACTCGGCCAGCAAGGTAAACCAGTGACGAAACGCCAGCCGGTCGGCAGGATCATGTAGCCGCAGGAAGTCTGGGGTGCCGTCGCCGACAGCGTCGCTGGTATCGGGCGTCGTCTGGACCGCGATCTCCTGCGACGCGAAGCCGGGAGCTGTGAGTCGCAAGCGAGTGTCACCGGACAGGACCCCGGCGCGGAGAGAAGCTGTGGCCGAGGGGCCGTCAATCGTCAATGACTCAAGTACCACATGGTGGGACGGTACGGCGAGCACCTGCAAGCCATGCAGATCGTGGCCATTCGAGGAGCGGATAGTTACTTCCGTGGAGCTGAAACCGTCGGCGGGCAGCGCGCCATCGGAGAGTTGCGTGACGAACGTGGCAGGTGCCAAGGCACGGCGCAAGGTGAACGCGCATACCACTGACGCGATCGCGACTACGGCCAGCACTGCCAACCAGCGAGGCACGCCGCGCATGAATGCTTATCCTCCGCGGGAGCCCGGATTATAAACGCGTGCCGACGGGTTTGCCAGAGCCTGTTTCCGCAGCTGCTGAACAGGTTGACGACCAACACGAAAAGCAGATCCCTCACCGGCTGAAGCCGGTTCGTGATGACAAGAAATATTAGGGCTAGTTACGGCGCAGCTAAAGCTACGCCCCTTCAAAATCCGGAAAATCTTGCGGCCTGCGGAGCCATCCGGCCCCGCCGCACATCCATAGTTCAGATGAAACCTCCCTGCGACGAAGCTGCCATCGATTCGCGAGCCGCCGCCGCGCCCTGCACGGACGCCGTCGGACGCTGGGTGCTGGCGGCCACTATCCTCGCCTCCGGCATGGCCTTCATCGACAGCACCGTGGTCAACGTGGCGCTGCCCGCGTTGCAAACCACGTTCGGCGCCAACGTGGTCGACGTGCAATGGATCATCGAAGCCTATGGACTGACGCTGGCGGCGTTGATCCTGGTCGGCGGATCGATGGGAGATTTATTCGGCCGCCGGCGAATGTTCCTATGTGGAGTAGGACTGTTTGCTGCCGCCTCAGCCTTCTGCGGGCTGGCCGCAAACATCGCGCAACTGATTCTGGCGCGGGCCGTGCAAGGCGTGGGCGCGGCCTTCCTGATTCCCGGCAGCCTGGCGTTGATCAGCGCATCGTTCGCCGAAGGAAAACGCGGCCGCGCCATCGGCACCTGGTCGGGCTCGACTGCCATCACCACCGCGATTGGCCCGGTCCTCGGCGGCTGGCTGATTCAGCACTGGTCGTGGCGCTGGGCGTTCTTCCTCAATGTGCCGCTGGCGATCGCGGTGATCGTGATCTCGTTGTGGCGCGTTCCCGAAAGCCGCAGCCGCGAGCAGCAGCGAATCGACGACTGGGGCGCGCTGACGGCGACGCTCAGCCTCGCCGGCCTGGTGTATGGCTTCCTGGAGTCGGCGAGCCTGGGTTGGAGCAATCCGTTTATCGTGGCCAGCCTCGCCGGCGGCGCGGTCTGCCTGGTCGCCTTCCTGTTCATCGAAGCCCGCTCGCCCTGGCCGATGGTGCCGCTCACCCTGTTTCGCTCACGGGCGTTTGCCGGCGCTAATTTGCTGACGTTGTTCCTGTACGCGGCGATTGGAATTTTCTTTTTCCTGCTGCCGCTGAATCTGATCCAGGTGCAAGGCTACAGCCCCACGGCCACCGGAGGCGCGCTGCTGCCGCTGATCCTGCTGGTCTTTCTATTGTCGCGCTGGTCGGGTGGCCTGGTCGATCACTACGGCCCGCGCTTACCCCTCATTGTGGGACCGGTGATCGTCGCCGCCGGATTTCTGCTGTTCGCGATTCCTTCCACCGGCGGGAATTACTGGACTACATTTTTCCCGGCCATGATTGTGCTCGGATTCGGCATGGCCGTCAGCGTCGCACCGCTGACCACGGTGGTGATGGGCTCGATTGCGCAGGATCGAGCAGGGACGGCGTCAGGCATCAACAATGCAGTGGCCCGGGTGGCATCGCTGCTGGCCATCGCGGTCCTGGGCGTGGTGATGGTCACGGAATTCGGCGCGCAACTGAATCGCAGCCTGGCCGGCGGCGCCATCCCCGAGGGCGTGCGCAGCGAGCTACAATCGAATGCAATCAAGCTGGCGGCGCTGCAGCCTCCGGCGGGCGTCGATCCGGCCCTGGCCGGCGCGATCCGCTCATTCATCGTGGGATCATTTCTCTACGGCTTCCGGCTGGTGATGTGGATTTGCGCGGCTCTGGCCCTTACCAGCGCGGCCGTGACCTGGCGGATGATTCCCGCTAGCGCGCGCCGGGTCGCCGATTCCGTATCGCCCGCAGCCAACTTCGTCGCCAGTGGCCCCCAGGTGAGAGTCGAGTGACCTCGATTTTTCATCTAAACGGCTTTCAGCAATGATTCGTAAACGAAGGGAAGGTTCCTCGCGTGGCCAAACCAACACTGTTGACCGTCGACGACGATCCCAATGTTCTAAAAGCGATTGAGCGCGACTTGCGCTCGCATTATGGAGAGAATTACCGGGTGTTGCGCGCGGATTCGGGCGATGCCGGGCTGAAAATTCTGCGCGAGTTGCGGGTGCGCAACGACGCCGTAGCGCTGCTACTGGCCGATCAACGCATGCCCCACATGGATGGCATCGGCTTCCTCAACGAGGCCAAGCAGATTTATCCCGACGCCAAGCGGGCGCTGCTGACCGCCTATGCCGATACCAGCGCTGCGATCGATGCCATCAACGAAGTCAACATCAATTATTTTTTCCTGAAGCCGTGGGACCCGCCCAGCCAGCATCTCTATCCGGTCATCGACGATCTGCTGGAAGACTGGTCGGCGTCGTACCGCCCGCCGTACGAGGGCATTCGCGTGCTGGGAACGCGCTGGTCGTCGCGCGCCTATGAGGTGCGAGATTTTCTGGCGCGGAATCATGTTCCTTACCAGTGGATCGATGTTGAGCTGTCGTCGGAAGATCCGGAGGTGAAGCAGCTGATCGCCTCCATCGGCGAGGATGCGGCGAAATTGCCGCTGGTTCTGTTTCCCGATGGTACCCGCATGTTTCAGTCGACCTCGGCGGAGTTGGCGGAGAAGATTGGCCTGCGCACTCGCGCGGAAACGCAGTTCTACGATTTTGCCATCGTCGGCGGCGGGCCGGGAGGATTGGCGGCCGCGGTGTATGGCGCGTCGGAAGGGCTGAAGACGGTGATGATCGATCGCGAGGCTCCTGGCGGACAGGCGGGCTTGAGTTCGCGCATCGAAAACTATCTTGGCTTCCCTTCCGGCCTGAGCGGCGGCGACCTGGCGCGACGCGCGGTGATGCAGGCGCAGCGCTTCGGAGTGGAGATCATCGCTCCGCAGGAAGTGGTGGAGCTGCGCGTGGAAGGACCGTATCGCATTCTTAAGCTCGCCGATGGCAGTGAGCTTTCGTGTCACGCTGCGCTGATCGCCACCGGAGTGCAGTGGCGCAGGCTGGACGTTCCGGGCATGGACCGTCTGCAAAGTGCGGGCGTGTACTACGGCGGCGGGAGTCAGGAAGCGCTTGCCTGCAAGGGCGAACTTGTGTACGTCGTGGGCGGTGCGAATTCCGCCGGGCAGGCGGCGCTGAACTTCGCGCAGTACGCGGAGAAGGTGGTGATGCTGGTGCGCGGCGAATCGCTTGCGGCCACCATGTCGCGCTACCTGATCGACCAGATCGAGAAGACGCCCAACGTGCAGCTATGGAATCATGCCGAGGTAGTCGAGGTGAGCGGAGACACGCATCTGGAGGAGATCTCGGTGCTCTGTACCGACACCAATAAAGTGGAGCGCGTGCCGGCGACGGCGATGTTCATTTATATTGGCGCGGAGCCGCGTACGGATTGGCTGGGCAAGACGGTGGTGCGCGACGATCGCGGATTCGTCATGGCCGGACCCGATCTGCTGAAAGATGGCAAGCGGCCGCCGGGCTGGACCGTCGATCGCCCGCCCTTCCTGCTGGAGAGCAGCGTTCCGGGCGTCTTCGTGGTGGGCGACGTGCGTCACGGCTCCATCAAGCGGGTCGCGTCGGCAGTGGGCGAGGGAGCCATCGCGGTGCAATTCGTTCATCGCTACATGGCGAAGGTGTAACCCATGCCCATCACCCGAGATGAGCTGCGCACCGTCGACGTATTTCACGATCTTCCCGATGACCAGCTCGACTGGTTTCTGGAGCACGCCAGCGAAAGCGACCTGCGCGCCGGAGAGGTTTACGTTCACTCCGGCGACCCGGCCGACAAGATGGTGGTGGTGATTGACGGCGAGTTGCAGGCCAGGATCGACGGCCCCGACGAAACTGTGTTTACCACGCCGGCCGGCAGCGTGTCGGGAAGTTTGCCGTATTCGCGCATGATGGTATTCCCCGCCACCGGTAGTGCTGTCAAGGATTCGCGGCTGCTTATTTTTCCTGCGTCCCTGTTTGACGATCTGGTCCGGCAGATGCCTGAACTGGGCAAGCGGCTGGTGGGCATCATGGTCGATCGCACCCGCACCGTGACTCGCGAAGTTACGCGCGCCGAGCAGCAACGCGATCGTCTGGCCGCGCTGGGCAAGCTTTCTGCCGGCCTGGCGCACGAACTGAACAATCCCGCGGCCGCGGCGCGACGCAGCGCGGAACGCTTGCGGACGGTGGTGGCAGATTTTCGCGCTTCGGTCAGCAAGCTGGAGGAAATCCAGATGACGGAAGACGAGTGCGCCGCCATCGAGACCTTCGAATCCACCTGCTGCACCGACGAGCCGGAGACCGATGCGCTGAAAGCCAGCGAACTGCAAGACGAGATCGAAGCCATCCTGCACAAGCACGGAATCGACGACGGCTGGCAGTATGCCTCGTCACTGGTGGAGTGCGGCGCCATGGCCGAGCCGCTCAACATCATGATGGACGCGGTGCGGCGTAACGTTGCCGAGCCTGCGTTGAAGCGGGTTTCGGCGCTGGTCGAGATCAACGACCTGCTGAGCGAACTGGAGAACAGCACCGACAAAATCTCCGGCCTGGTTCGCGCCATCAAGGAATATTCCTACATGGATCAGGCTCCGGTGCAGGATGTCGATATCGTCAAGGGCCTGGAGAATACGCTGACCATCCTGGGTCACAAGCTGAAGAAGGGCGTCACCATCAAGCGCGACTATAACCCCACGCCGTTGCTGGTGAATTCTTATGGCAGCGAACTGAACCAGGTATGGACCAACATTATCGACAACGCGGTCGATGCCATGCACGGCCAGGGCGAGCTGCGCATCCGCACCTATCCGGAAGGCGATTGGGCAGTGGTGGAGATTGGCGATAACGGTCCGGGCATCCCGCCCGACATTCAGTCACGCATCTTCGAACCGTTCTTCACCACGAAGGGTGTCGGGGAAGGGACCGGGCTGGGACTGGATACCACCATGCGCATCATCCGCAAACATCATGGCTCGATCCACGTGACTTCGGTTCCCGGCGACACGCGCTTCCAGGTGCGCCTGCCCGGCGTGGTCATGCGAGATTAACCGCGAAGCCCCTCTTTCTTGTCATCCCGTCTATAACGAGGTTGGGGTTGTCAAGGCACACTGCGGCGGCGACGCGGTAGGCGCCTGGACCAGGGCTTCCCCCTTTTTGTCATCCCGACCGGAGCGAAGCGGAGCGGAGGGACCTGCGGTTCCCCTCGCGTAAGAACGTCCCCCGTATCACTTTCCACTCTTGCCCGCGTGAAAAACTCAGCTTGGCTGGGTGATTTTGAAGGGGCGTAGCTTTAGCTACGCCGTTCCAGCTCCTTTAACCGCTCGTGTTGCCGCAAACTCAGCAGGGGTTCGATCCCCCAACGACGAGTGGGGGCGATGATAGTTGTAGTCCTGACGCCACAAACGTAACTTGTGGCGAGCATCGCTTAGGGTGAAGAAGACTTCTACGTTCAGGCACTCATCGCGCAACCTGCCATTGAAGCTCTCTATGTAGCCGTTCTCCACTGGCCTTCCAGGTCGGATAAAGTCCAAGTGGACTGCGTTCTGATATGCCCAGATATCCACTGCCTTGCTCGCGAACTCACTGCCGTTGTCCACGGTCATCGACTGCGGTGCACCGCGTTCGGCGACAACCTTGTCCAACACCGCTGCGACTTTCTCCCCACTCAAGGAAACATCCGCGAATAATGCCAAGCACTCTCGCGTGAACTGGTCCACTACAGTCAGCACCCGAATCCAGCGGCCGTCCGCCAAGCGCTGGGCAACAAAATCCATGCTCCACTTCTGGTTGCGTCGTATGGCTGATCCCTGAGGTATCCGCTGCCGCTGTGCCCGTTCTTTGCGCTTGCTGGTGCGCACGATCAGTCCCTCTTCGCTGTACAGTCGGTAGATGCGTTTAGCATTCACAGGCCAGCCCTCCCGCTTCAATAACACGGTCAAGCGTCGGTATCCGTAGCGCACCCGACTGGCCGCCAACTCGCGTAGCCGCACCCGCAGCCCCTCCTGCGTGTACGTCCATCCCTTGCGGAGCATCCAGTACAACCTCACCGCCAGCCGCCGCGCCACCATCACCTTGGCCACGCCCCGGCTTTTTCTAGCGGCCAGCCGGCGATAGGCACGCTGTAACTCGTCATCGCCGCGCACCGCCGTCTGGCCCGCTTCCACCAGCAGGAAGCGCATAAAGCTAGATCCCTGCTTGCTGATGTGTCCCAGCCGCTGCTTGCCGCCCGAGCTGTGCTCGCGTGGGGTCAGCCCCAGATAGCTGGCCACCTGCTTGCTCGTGGCGAAGCGATTCACCTCGCCCACGGTCAGCACCATGCCCAGCGCCGTCTGCGGTCCCACGCCGGGATGGGTCATCAGCCGCCGGACATCGTCGCGCCCCTCGGCTTGCCGCCGCACCACCGCATCCAGCGCCAGAATCTGCGCGTCCAACTCAGTTAACAACTTCAGCAACTGATCGCGCCGCCGCCCGGCGTGTTCCAGCATGGGCAATTCCTGCAGCTGCTGCCTGCCCTCGCTCGACCACAGCCGCCGCCCCCTCTGTACTCCCTGGTTCAGCGCCAGCGCCTGCAGCTGGTTCTTCACCTTGGTCCGCAGCCGCATGCGATGATGCCGGTCCAGCAGCAACTGCCGCAGGTCCCGCTCCCCCTCCGTCGGCACCCAGATCCGCGGAAACCGCCCCTCCAGCAACAGCCTCAAGATCAGCTCCGCATCCCGCCGGTCCGTCTTCTGCTGCCGGGTTTCGGCCGCTCGAATGCGCGCTGCATCGCCGATCCACAGCTGCTGGCCGCACTCCTCTAACAGCTGCCGGAACCACTGACAGGGACAGCCCGACTCCATCCCCACCAGCACTTCTCCCTGCAGGCCACGATAAAACTCCGTGGCCTCGCCGGGATGGAGCAGCTTCTTCTCCTCGATCTCTCCCGTCTGATTGTCAAAGATCGCTACCTGCTGAAACCCAGAATGAAAATCACAACCTATAATCCACATGGTTGGCTCCTTCTGGGTCCTCTGCCTTTCGCAAAAAAACAGACTACCCGGTTTGGGGCCAACCTCGTTATGAGATCAACCAGGGCTTCCCCCTTTCTGTCATCCCGACCGAGGGCTTCAGCCCGAGCGGAGGGACCTGCGGTTCGCCCGCGAGGAACCGTGCTCATGCGACGCATCACTCCCCGCTCTTACTGGCATGCGGATGCGTCTTGTCATACACCTCCATCACATGCTTCACCGTGAGCTGCGTGTACCGCTGCGTGGTCGACAGCCGCTCGTGCCCCAGCATTTCCTGGATGGCGCGCAGGTCAGCGCCCTCCTCCAGCATGTGCGTGCCAAAAGCGTGCCGCAAGGTATGCGGATGAACGTCGGGCGACAATCCGCGCGCCACCGCAATCTGCTTGACGATGCGCCCGACGCTGCGCGTGGTCAGCCGCGAGCCGCGCAGGTTGATGAGCAGCGCTCGTTCGGCGGTGCGCCTGGTCTCGCCCAGCACCCGCTGTCGCGCTGGCAGATACGTATGCACGGCAGCTGCAGCTGAGTCGCCGAATGGAACATAGCGTTCCTTCTTGCCTTTGCCGCGCACCAGCACCACCTGCTGCGACCAGTGCAGGTCGTCGAGATTGATGCCGATCAGTTCGGAGTTGCGGATGCCGCAGCCGTAGAGCAATTCCAGAATCACCTGATCGCGTTCGCTGAATGCCGAGCACTCCGGCATCTCAGCATCGAGCACGGTGTTGACCTCCTCGATGGTCGGCACGCGCGGCAGTTTCTTGGGCAGCTTCGGCGTGGCCACCAGCGCGGCCGGATTCTGCTCGACCTCGCCCTCCTGCGCCAGCCACTTGTACAGCGAGCGCAACGCCGCCAGCGCGCGCGCCACTGACGTCTTGCTGAGCCCGCGCTCGTAGAGATTGGAGAGATACCCGCGAATCAGAACGTGATCGATGTCGCTCCAGCTCTGCGGCCCAACATATTCGGCGAACTGCGCCAGATCGGTGCGATACGCCTTGATGGTATGCACCGAGGCATTACGCTCCGCCAGCGAGCGCAGGAATTTCGTGATGGCCTTCTCGACGATGGTGGTTCCGCGCTTGGTCATTCGGTTTTGAAGGGGCGTAGCTTTAGCTGCGCCGTCTAAGCTCTTTAATACTTGTCATCCCGACCGAGGGCTTCACAGGCTGCTGAAAAACTCGGCGCCGCCACATGTTTTGAAGGGGCGTAGCTTCAGCTGCGCCGTATGAATCCCATTAATGATTGTCATCCCGAACCGACTTTAGTCGGTGAGGGATCTGCTTTCCGCTTACCGCGCGGGTGATGCTGCTGGTACACCCGATTCAGCCGGTCCAGCGCCAGATGCGTGTACACCTGCGTGGTCGAAATGTCGGCGTGCCCCAGAATCGTCTGCACCGTGCGCAGATCGGCTCCGTTCTCCACCATATGCGTGGCGCAACTGTGCCGCAGCATGTGCGGGCTGGCATGACGAGCCGATTGCGCCGACGCGGCATCCACCATCTGCCACACCCGTTGCCGCGTGATGCCTCGTGCTCCGCGCGCGATAAACAGAAACGGCGACGACTTCCCCACCGCCAGCACCGGCCGCGCGGTCTGCAAATATTGCTGCACGATCTCCTGCGCTGCCCGGCCCAGCGGCACGATGCGCTCTTTGTCGCCCTTGCCGCGGACTAGAACATATCCGAGTTCGAGCTTCAGATCTTCCAGCTTCAGGTTGATAATCTCGGAGACGCGCAGCGCCCCGGCATAGAAGACTTCCAGCATGGCGCGGTCGCGGCCGGCGAGCGCCTGCGTCACCCGATCGTCTTTGGCGCGCGGTGGGCCGTGCAGCACACTCTCGACTTCATCCCGGGCCAACGATTTCGGCAGCACCTTCCACTGCCGCGGCGAGTCGATGTTCAACGTCGGATCGACGGTGATGTATCGATCGAGCAGCAGATACTTGTAGAAATGCCGCAGCGCCGAAAGCTTGCGCGCTACACTGCGGCCGTCGACGCCATTCGACAGCAGCGCGTTGAGAAAGTCGCGCACATCCTGTCGCCGCGCCTCCCGCGGCGCGCGTTTGCGCTTCAACAAAAATTCGGAAAACTGCTTCAGGTCCGACTGGTACGCCGCCACGCTCAGCGGCGCCAGTCCCTTCTCGATCTTCAGGTAGTCGAGAAACGAGTTCAGCAGTCGCAGATTGGGGTCGGCACTCTGCACGAGTTGAGTATGGGACAGCCTTCAGACCTTGGGAATAGCGATGGAGGTGCGTCACTGCGAATTCACCACGGAGACACAGGGGGCACGGAGAAAACCTGAAAGAAAACAAACCTCCGTGGTCTCCGTGCCTCCGTGGTGAGAGAACTCTCCGTCAACTACTTCGATCCGCTCACTCGTCGCTGCACTTCCTGCAGCACCTGCACCGCATTGTGCGGGCTGCGCGGATCTTCCTCGTGTTTGAAGAACGCGTAGGTTTCCAGGCCGTCGGCCACGCATCGGCTGACGCGGTCGACCAGCTTTTTCAGATCGTCGGCTGAGTAGCTGGGCTGGCGGAAGCGGAAATAAATGTAATTCGCAGTCCGCACCTCGGGCGTGTCGAGCTTCTCGGTCTCGGCGACGCACAGGGTCGCGTTGCGATCGTGCAGGGTCTGATACACCTCGTCGTTGAACCACGACGGGTGACGAAACTCGAACGCCGCCTTGAAATTCCGCGGCAGCAACGCCAGAAAATCGCGCAGCACGGCGACGTCGGCTTTGGCGGTCGGCGGCATCTGAAACAGCACCGGACCGAGTTGCGCGGCCAGCGGCTGCAACGTCGGCAGAAATCGCTGGATGGCTTCTTCGGCGTTCTGCAGCCGGCGGATGTGGGTAATGTACTGGTTGGCCTTCAGCGCGAAGCGGAAGTTCGGGCCCACGTCGGCCATCCATCCCGTCGCCGCCTTCTCCGACAGGCTGCGGCGAAAAGTGTAGTTCACCTCGACCGCCGTGAGCTGGGTCGCGTAGTACTTCAGAAAACTTTTCGAGGCTACGTTCTTGGGATAGAAATCGGGCTTCCAGATGGTATAGGCCCATCCCGATGTGCCGACATAGAGCGGCAGATTGGAGGTGTCCGCCGGAGCATTGTCCTTTGAGGTTTCAGAATCATTGGCCACAGAGTTCCTCATTTGCGCATGTAAAGGCTTGTGCCGTCCCTACGGGACTCGGATTTATTTCCCACTCTACCCAGGACTCCACCTACGGCTCCGTCCTGGGCTAAACTGAGTCGCCCTTACGGGCGGGATTTTCGGTCAATCGATTCCATTCGCAAGTCCAAGAATCTAGTTCTCACACGGACTCTGAAGAGCCGGGCTATCATCTTTCGTCACTTAAGCCGGGACTGGTTTGATTGTGGTCAAGCGTTATCGCCAAAGGCGGGGTTTGGATTGAGCCGGTTTACTGCACCGTCTAGGCCCCCTTCGCTGTCTTGCGCGAACCAGACGATTTAACCCGCGTGGCATTGTTTTTCGTCGCGATGCTTTTCTTCACGCCGCTTGCGTGCTTCGCAGCCGATTTCTTTTTCGGCAGCGAGGCCTTCGCTTTCTTCTCCGGTTCCGCTTGCGCCGCTACAGGTTTCGCCGGCGACGTCGATTTCATCGAAGCCGTCTTCTCTTCGCCGCCTTGCAGCGCCTGCACCGGCGGCAGCTTCTGCTTCAACTTCAATACCGGCTCGAACAAGTCGCCATATTTCTTCGCGCGATCGAGAACGTGCTCGGCTTCAAAGACCAGCAGGCTGGGATCGCCCTTCTTCAGGCAAGCTTCCACCTCGTCCCATTTCACCGGAGTGGAAACCGTCGGCCGCTCCTTGGCCCGCAGTGAGTACACGCACACCGTGGTCTTGTGATCGTCGTTCTGGCTCCAGTCGACCAGCACCTTACCGGTGCGCAGCGCCTTCTTCATGTCCGACACCACCAGTTCCGGATGCTGCCGCTCCAGCATTCGTGCCAGCTCGTGCGCGAAGGGCTTGGTCTGGTCGTAGGTGACGGTGGTGTTCAGCGGCACATAAACCTGCAGGCCTTTCGATCCGGATGTCTTGGCGAAACTCTGCAACTTCAGACTGGCGAAGATGTCACGCACCCACAGTCCCACCTGGCAACACTGCACAATGTTGGCGGGCGGCCCGGGGTCGAGATCGAAAACCAGAAACGTAGGCTGCAGAATGTCTTTGCCCAGCGACAAGCTGGTGTGCAACTCCAGGTCGGCCAGATTGGCCGCCCACACCAGCGTGGCTACGTCCTGCACCATGCAGTAGTTCATCCACTTGTTATTGCCCGAGCTCCACACCCGCGCCGTCTCGACCCACTCCGGCCGATGCTCGGGACAATTTTTCTCGTAGAAGAACTGGCCGCTCACGCCGTTGGGATAGCGCTTCATGGTCAGCGGCCGGCCGCGCAAGTGGGGCAGCAGCACGGGCGCGATGCGCACGTAATAGTCGATGACCTGGCCCTTGGCGAATCCCGCCTCGGGATAGAGAACCTTGTCCAGGTTCGACAGCTTCAGGTGCCTGCCCTCGACATCGACCACGGTATCTTTGGCCATCGTCTCCTCGCGCGTCCTGGGAATGATGCAATGAGCCAGGCGAAGTTTGCAAGGCGGCTGCGCCTAATGTCTGTGATCCTGAGCGCAGCGACTGCAGGACGCGGAACCGAACGTCCTCTATCGTCCCGACAAGACCTCACCACGGAGAGCACAGAGGTCACCGAGAAAATCGGTCAAACAAGCAAAACTCCGTGTTCTCCAAGTCTCCGTGTTGAGCCATCTTTTTCCCCTGGCCCAACAACGCTGCCACCGCTTTTGCCATCCAACGAAAGGCCGTGGCGACTGAGAAAGAATTGCCGGTCAGCAGTTCCGTGGCTCCTGATTTCCCCCCGGAGCAGCGCGCCCTGTTCTGCGAAGTGTTGCAGCATTTGAATCGGGCGAATGTGCCGTACGTTGTCTCCGGAGCTTTCGCCTTGCAAAAGCATACCGGCATCTGGCGCGATACCAAGGACCTGGACCTGTTCCTGTGCGCGGCCGCTGTACCGGAAGCCTTGCGGCTTCTGCAGGAAGAAGGCTTCGAGACCGAGATTCGCGATCCAGTGTGGCTGGCCAAGGCGCATCGCGACGGCTACTACGTTGACCTGATCACCGGCATGAGCAATGCCATTATCGTGGTCGACCAATCGTGGATCGATCGCGGGTCTGACGCTGTGGTACTCGGAGTTCCGACCCGGGTGCTGGCCGCCGAAGAGCTGATTGCCTCCAAGCTGTTCGTCAATTTTCGCGAGCGCTTCGACGGCGCCGACATCGTACACATCCTGCACGGCACCCGCGGCCGGCTCGACTGGGCGCGCCTGCGGCAACTGGTGGGCGATCATTGGGAGTTGTTGCTGTGGGAGCTGGTGCTGTTTCGCTATGTCTATCCCGCCCGGCAATATTTCGTGCCGCGGGAAGTGTGGGACGATCTGCTGGGGCGGCTGCGTCGTGAACTGGACTCGGATTCCGCGTTGCCGGCGTTCCGGGGCAGCCTGATCGACGAAAAAATGTTTGCCATCGATGTGCAGGAGTGGGGCATGGAGAATCTGCTGCAGGAGCAACGTAATCAGCGCGAGCCTAAAATCGCCGAGGCGGTGAAGGTGGATTCGCAAAAGTGATTTCAGGATTGCGGAGACGTGGCTGTGGAGGCGGTGGGCAAGAGAAGGGATTTCGCCGGCTGAACAGTTTGCTGAAAACTGGAAAAGCAGATCCCTCGCCGACTGAAGCCGGCTCGGGATGACAAACATAATTGACTCACTACGGCGTAGCTAAAGCTACGCCCCTTCAAAACCGCGCCGGTCCGGATTTTTGCAGCAGCCTCTGCAGCCGGCGCGAAAATTTGAAACGGCAACTTTAACGCGGGCCTGAAAGGTCCGCACTACCCGAGCTTTCCCGCATGAGAATCGCTGCCATTGCCGACTTTCATTTCAGCCCGCAGATTCACGACAAGGTCCGCGACAACCTGAACCGGGTGCGCGAAGAAGCCGACGTGTTGGTGCTGGCCGGCGATCTCACCAACTTCGGCCGCCCCGATGAGATGGAGTCGCTGCTGAATGTTCTGGTGCGGTTGCGCATCCCCACCATCGCCGTGCTGGGCAATCATGACTACGAGAGCGGACACTCCGGCGAGCTGATGAAGATGATGACCGGCGAGGGCGTGAAAGTTCTGGACGGCACCGCCTATGAGCGCGATGGCGTCGGCTTCGCCGGCACCAAGGGATTTCCCGGCGGCTTTGGACGCGGCGCGCTCACCGCTTTCGGCGAGCCGGAGGTGAAGGCCTTCGTGCAGGCCGCTATCGACGAAGCGCTGAAGTTGGAGCGCGCGCTGTCGCAGCTTCGCACCAGCAAACGCGTCGTGGTGTTGCACTATGCTCCGATTGCCGACACGGTCAAAGGCGAGCCGCCGGAGATCTATCCCTACCTGGGCAGTTCGCGCCTGGCCGAGGTTGTCGATCGCCATGGCGCCGATCTGGTGCGTCCACGGCCACGCCCACGCCGGCAGTCCCGAGGGCAAGACCACCGCGGGCTGCCCGGTCTACAACGTTGCCATGGCGATCAATCAAACCCAGCCGGGCGGCAGTGTCTATCGCATCTTCGAGGTGTAGACCGCAGCTGCCTTCAACGTCGCCGTGATGGTGGGCAACGACCCCTCCAGCGGGCAGGCCGCTCTCATCACGACCTGGATCGTACCGGTGAAGATTGTTCTTTCCGGCGGCGAGACCTACGATCCGCTTGCCCGGGGGAACCGCCAGTCCGCTGGCCAGAACCATTTTGTCGCCTGATGCGGACGCTCGTGGTTATACTCCCGCCGGAACTCATCGAAGGCCTGCTGCTGGGCTCGCCGGTTGGCCGCCGGTGGCGAGGCCGTCGCTTCCGCCAGCGTGCGATGCTGCCCCACCACTCCGCTCACTTTCCAAGGCATGCCATCTTTTACACGCCTTTGTGAACGGACCTAAATCTGTAAACCATCTCCCCGGTCTGTTCTGTAAACTATGTGCCCGGTCTGTACCCACTTGTTCGGCACGAGTAGAAGTCGTGCCCTGATACGAACCGAAACGATTTATGAGATAGGTTCTAGCAACTAGCTTGTTGCTCGAAGCGGGCGGTAAAACGCCTACCGCTTTTATAGGTGAATGGGCGCAGGCCGAGACGAACGAATGCCCCCTTCCGTTTTGCCTCACTCAGCACCGTCTGATACCTTCACTCGAACGCGATGACTGAGCCGCCGAGAGAAGCTTCCGCAGAGAGCGCCGACCGCTGGCACGCCATGGGCGCCGGGTTTCTGGGCTGGACCCTCGATGCCTTCGATTTCTTCGTCGTCATCTTTCTGCTCGACACGCTGGCGGAACATTTCCGCGTCTCCAAAAGCGACATCGTCCTGACGGTTACAGCCACGCTGGCGATGCGGCCCATTGGCGCGCTGGTGTTCGGCATGATGGCCGACCGCTATGGCCGCCGCCGTCCGCTGATGGTCAACGTGCTCTTCTTTTCCGCGATCGAGCTGCTGTGCGGCTTCGCGCCGAACTACGCCGCGTTCTTCGCCTTGCGAATGCTGTTCGGGATCGGCATGGGCGGTGAGTGGGGTGTGGGCGCATCGCTGGCCATGGAGCACGCGCCGGTGCGCTGGCGCGGCGTGCTCTCCGGCATCCTGCAGAGCGGATATTCCATTGGCTATCTGCTGGCCGCCGTGGCCGCGCGGCTGGTTTTGCCGAACTGGGGATGGCGCGCTATGTTCTGGGCGGGCGGAATCCCAGCGTTGCTGGCGCTGTATATCCGCACGAAGGTTCCCGAGTCGGAAGCCTGGAAGCAGCATCGGGTGGAGCGCACCATCGATGGGCCGCGCATCGCGTGGCAGCACAAATGGCTATCACTGTACCTGATCGCACTGATGTTTCTGATGAACTGCCTGTCGCACGGCACCCAGGATCTCTATCCCGACTTCCTGAAGCACGCGCATGGCGTGGCTCCCAACACCGTGGCTTACATCGCGATGTTCTACAACCTCGGAGCGGTGGTGGGCGCGATTCTCTTCGGCCTGCTGTCGGAGCGCATTGGACGCCGCTACAGCATGCTGGCGGCGCTCGTCGTTTCGCTGCTGGTGATCCCGGCCTGGGCGTTCGGCAGCACGCTGGCGGTGCTGGCCGCAGGCGCGTTCGTCATGCAGATGGGCGTGCAGGGCGCGTGGGGAATTATTCCGGTGCATCTCAACGAGCTGTCGCCGGACGCGGTGCGCGGGCTATTGCCCGGATTCACCTACCAGATCGGTATTCTGCTGGCGTCGTCAACGCCGCGCGTCGAGTTTGCCCTGCGCGATCATCTGGGCTATGCCTGGGCGCTGGCCGCGTTCGAACTGGTGGTGATCGCCGTGCTGGCTCTGATGCTGATCTTCGGTGCGGAGAAGCGCGGACGAAGTTTTCTGCGGGAGAGCGAAGCGGTTGCGGCGTAGTGGACCTTCGCAACTGGCCAGCGGCGAAAGCCGCCGAAATAGGGGGCTTCCGTTGATCACCGAGCAAGGCTGCTGAAAACCCAAGGCACTCAGGCAATCATCTTGCTGTCATTGTTGTTGAGAGCCAGCTTCAGCCGGCGACACAATTCTGCCATCGACACGGATCGCTAGTGATAAGGCGATTTAACACCAATTGAGCCGAACCAATAACGTAGAGGCCGTAGCCGAGGGCGTCATTTTAGCCGGCTTCGTCGAGCGCTTTGCGCATGAGGGTGTCGTACATGCTGCAAGCGTGGCTGAGCAGGCGGGGAGGACAGCGTCTTATTGAAAGTCACTATTTTTATTATTTTGACTATGTCCATCGCGCAATTAGCTCAATTCACTTGGTACTCCCATATCGTTCCGAGGTCATGCGCTCCCCCCGACGCTGCGGTGCCGTAGACGTTACCTGACGAATCCACTACGACTGCGCCGATCACTACTCGGCCGTACGGGTAAAGTTGGCCATAGCCAAAGTCGAACAGGTCGAGATTGGTCCAGTTGCCGTAACCGTCAGGAACCAGTTCGTACACGTTTCCAGCCTGATTAGCACCGCCCGTCTCGGTGCCGCCGAAAAGGTTGCCGCTCACGTCCAAGGTAGGCACAGCGGCAGGGCCCTGATGTTGCCCGGTGAAGCTGGTGAGTTGAACGTAGGTCCAGCCGCCCGCGCTGGGTGATAGCTCAAATGCTGTTCCACAGTAGCTCGCGCCGCCTTGGTTGGTGGTCCCAAAAATGTTTCCCTGCTGGTCGATGATCACGCCTGCGAGAGGGCCGAATCCGTCCGGTTCGTTGCCAAAACTGTGCAGGACGGTCTCGGTCCAGCCGGAGCCTGCGGGTGAGAGTTCGAACAGCGCACCTCCGTCATAAACCCCTCCATAGACCGTCGTGCCATACAAATTTCCGGCGCTGTCGAAGGCCACGCCGCCGATTGGAGGACCGGCATCCGGCTGTCCGGAGAACTCGTACAGGGTAGTTTCCGTCCAATGCTGTCCCGACTTTGCCAGTTTGAAGACAACGCCACATTGCCCGTAGATCAGGCAAGACCGTCCGCCGAGATAGGTGGTGCCATAGATGTTCCCCGCCGAGTCGAACGCCAGATCGACAGCTTGCGGGAAAGCTCCATCGCTGCCGCCAGTGAAGGCATAGAGCACGGTTTCGGTCCAGGGGCATCCCGTCGAAGAGCAGGAAGTTGCCGGTGGAGTGAGCCTGAAGACAGTGCCGTTGTTTGCGATACCGCCTTGATCGGTCGTACCGTAAAGAGCGCCATCGGGTCCAAAGACCACGCGTCCTACGGGGTTGGCGCCATCGTTGCCTCCCTGGAAGCGGTGGAGTGTGGTCAGAATCCAGCTTCCGCGCTCTGGCGACAGCTTGAACACGGTTCCATAATCGTTTGTGCCTCCCATGTAGGTGGTGCCGTAGAGATTGCCGCCGCGATCCATGACCAGGCCAGCCGCGGGGTCGGAACCGTCAGGTCCGCCGAAGGTGTGCAGGACGGCCATGGTTTGAGCACGGATGGCCGAGCTCGCAAGCGAGACAACCACGACCAAGGCCAGCGCCGTGGAGAAGCGGGGGACGACATTGCGACTGAGCATGAAGGACCTCCCACTGAGCCGGACGCACTGTGGCACGTACCTGACCCGAGGTCAACAACAATTTGAAATTACGCAAGTTGTTGGGCGGGTCGGCGGTGTCGTGGAGTTCGAGCAGGCCAACGCTTAGCCGCAGCGCGGTTCCCTGGTGCAATTTCTCGGCAGGTTCGTTGGATTTCATCGGAGTCCGATTCCCGGTCGAGGGAGCTTGGCTGTTGCAATCAGTCCACAGCGCAAGCAATCCCGGAACGGCGCACCCGACCCGGTTACTTGTGCTATGGCGATGTTACGGCAAGAGGCTCAGCGCCAAAGCCCGTCGGTTACCCCCTGTGATCTCCCAGACCACGCCGCAGCCGTCGCCGTTGCAGTTCCCCGCACCTCCGGAAGCCGTTGTGCCGTAGAGATTGCCGTTCGCGTCGAGCACCGGCGCGCCGTAAGGTTGCGCGCCGTCGCCACGGCTGAAGTCGTGGAGATCGACCACCCTGCACGTCTCGCTGCAATCGGTCAGCTCGTAGATCCAGCCGTTTCCCTGAGCGCCGCCGCCATAACACGCCCCAAACAGATTACCGGCTGGGTCCATGGCTACACCACCGTAGGATCCGCAGTACGAGCTAAAGGTGTAGAGCGTAGAGTAGGTGAACCCTCCGCGTGAGGGCGCCAGTTTGAAAACTACGCCCTGTCCATTTTGTCCGCCAGACGTGGTGCCATAGAGGTTGCCGGAATCATCGATGATTAGATTGCCGTACGGGTAACTCTCATGCGCCGAGTCGAAGCTAACCAGCACATTCTCCATCCACCCTCCGTGGGAAGGCACGAGTTGGTAGACCATTCCGCAGAAATCCTCGCATTCCGCTCCGATTCCTCCGTAGACTGTGGTTCCGTACACATTTCCGGCTGTATCGAGGACCACACCCGCATATGGGTAGAACCCGTCATTACCGTTGCCGAAGCTATGAAGGATGCTCCCCGTCCAAGATCCACCTGAGTGGGTCAGTTCGAACGCAGTCCCGCGGCCATACATGCCTCCGGAGTATGTCGTGCCGTAGATGTTTCCCGCTTGATCGAAGGCCAGGTTCCCGTATGCCGGGCCTTGCCCATCATCCGGTGATCCCGTAAAGCTGTGGAGTACGGTTTCGTTCCAGTAGCACAGTACCGACCTGCAAACTGTAGCCGGAGGTCTCAATTCGAACACTGTCCCGTTGTTTTCACCGCCATAGAAGGTCGTGCCATATAAAGCACCGTTTGGGCCGATAACGACCCCGCCGTATGGAAGGTTTCCGTCGCTGCCCCCGGCAAATTCGTGCAAGGGACTTAAAACCCAACTTGAATTAACCTGGCTTAGCTTGAAAACTGTGCCGTCTATGCGATGCGTTGTAACTCCAGCATCTAAGGAGCGTAGCCGTCCGCCCCTCCGGTGAAGTTGTAAAGGACGCTGAATGTCTGCGCCTGCACGGCCGGGGCGGCGATGATAGTTGCCGCAAACATGACTAGCAACGCGAGCGCAATTGCTCCCGCCGGCCACTTAACATCGAAAATCGAAGCTGCACTTTGCGCTTCACCTGCCATTGCGAGTCTCCTTGACACCAAGCTTTCCTCGCCGAAAGCCGGACAGGGCGGTTTCTTGACCTGCCAGCCCGCTCCTTTACTGCCAGCGCGGGGCAACTATTGCGCTCTCCTGCCGGCCAGTCAACTTAATTTCGCATTACGGCGCAAGCGCTTCATCCCAGATGCTTTGTCCCGGGCATGGTTCACAATTGTTTTTTTGAGGTGTGCCCGGGCGTGACAGATAGCGAGCGAGAATGTATGGTCCGCCGCCGGACTGCAATCTATTCCCTTGATTACCGATCGGAGGCAGACATATAGTATGGCGGTAACCGAGGGGTCGGATCTTGGTTACCGGAGGATTCCATGACAACCCGGCCACGCTTCCCTTTTCACCCCGCACTTCCCGCGTTCGCGCTGGCGATGCTGGGTTTGCTGATCATGATGGCGCCGGCGCAGGCCCAGGCGCAAACCTACGCTGTCCTGCACAACTTTACCGGCGGCTCCGACGGGGCGCGGCCGCAAGCTACCCTCGCCATCGATCGCGCCGGCAATCTTTATGGCACCGCTCCGCAACTTGGCGCCTTGGGCTACGGTACAGTATTCAAGCTCACTCGTTACGGCGCCAACTTCATCTTCAACCCACTCTACAATTTTCAAGGACAGTATGACGGAGGCGCTCCTATCGGCCCGGTAACCATCGCCGCCGATGGCACGCTTTACGGCACCACTATAGAGGGCGGCTATTTTGGCGGGGCCTATTGCTCCAATGGAGGTTGCGGTACGGTTTTTCGGCTCACGCCCCCGCCTACCACCCCTCCTTCTCCGTTCACGCCCTGGCACGAGACCGTGCTGTACGCCTTTCAGGCGGGATCGGATGGCATGGGCCCGTATTCGCCGCAGCTAATTTTTGATCAGGCCGGAAACCTTTATGGCACCACTTTCCAAGGCGGAAACGACTTCGGCGTGGTTTTTGAAATGACTCCCTACGGCGGCGGCTGGACGGAGAGCGTGCTCTACAACGGTTTTGCTCCCGGTTTTCCCGGCGAAAATCCGATTTCCGGAGTCGTGATGGACAGCGCCGGCAATCTTTATGGCACGACCAGCATCGGAGGAGCCGGCGGTGACGGCGTGGTTTACGAACTGAGTCCCACGCAGTATGGCTGGGTACAGACTCTGCTGCACAGTTTCGATAACGGAGCCGACGGAGGCCTCCCCTACGGCGGGCTGGTCATGGATTCCGCCGGCAATCTTTATGGCGCTACCCAGGCCGGTTCCCATGGCGCCGTGGTCTACGAACTGTCGCCCAGCAATGGCGGCTGGAGCTTCCAAGTGCTTTATCACTTCGCCAGCGGAGTGGGCCCCAACGCAGCCCTCACCCTGGACGCGGCCGGCAATCTCTACGGCACCACCGAAGACGTGGGCGCACATGGCGCCGGCATGGTCTTCAAGCTGACCAACGCCAACGGCGTCTGGACCCTGACCGATCTGCACGACTTTTCCGGAAGCTCTGGATCCTACTCCTATGGCGGCGTGACCCTCGACCCCAGCGGCAATCTCTACGGCACCACGGCGGATGGCGGGTCGAATGGCTGGGGCGTGGTGTGGAAAATCACGCCGTGAGACAGAGGCCGGGAGGCAGAGGTCTAAGGTCAACGGCTTACCCATTGGCGGCGGTGAATGATTACTGGCGTAAAATCGCGTGGCTGTTGAAAAAGTCCCTTTCCTGAAATTCCGGTTAGAATGCCCAGATCGCCGCTCAGGCCAAATTCCTGGATGCGATAAAGGTCACCTCACCCGTGGTTTAGGCACGATATTGGGTGACGCCTTGGGTGATTTGTTTCCTTGGAGCAGGTCGAAAAGGTCTCTAGCTGAATGAAAAGAAATGGTAGGCACGAGGAGACTCGAACTCCTGACCTCTACCGTGTCAATCCAGCCCGGATAGGCTTTTCAACAACTTACAAGTGCGTGGAGACTGCCTAAGTACACGCAAGTCGTACAAGACATCGCTTCTTGTGGGTTGGATTGTGGGTTGAAAACTTGCGTACACCTTGTGCGCACGAACGCCAATGGCAAGTCATGCGACAAACGAAAACACAGTAGGATCGCCCTCCTGATGCTCGCAGTCATACCCTTTCTCCCGTGTACACATTCATCGGAGGAGGGAAAAATGCGAGCACGCTACCAACGAGGATATCTTCGGCTTGGCCATCGCAAGACGGGACCGGACTGCTGGGAATTTCTTTGGTGGGCCATCGAACTTACAGGGCACAGAGTACGCCGCAAGGCGGTCATCGGAACCGTTCAGCAATACCCGAATATTGAAGCGGCTTGGCAAGCCAGCAATGGCCTGAGAGTCTCCATCAACGAGGCTCGAAACCGGCAGCGAGAACAATTGGTTACGGTCTCCGACTTAGTGGATCATTACACGAGGACAGAACTCACCGATGATCCATCGGACGGAGGGAAGTCCTACGCCACAAGGACAGTGTACAAAAACTTTCTCGCGAGATGGGTCAGGCCCGCGTGGGGCAGCTTGAACATCCGGGCCGTTCGCACCACTGCTGTCGAACAGTGGCTTCGTCAACTGACGCGCGCCGATGGCGGTCCGCTCGCTCCCTCGACCAAGGCGAAGATCCGCAATGTGATGAGCGTGCTCTTCAATCACGCTATCCGATATGAGTGGCTGGAGCAGGGCAAGAACCCCATCCTTCTCGTCCGCCAGGGGGCTAAGCGACAAACCATCCCAGAGTACCTGGAACCTGAAGAATTGCGGGCGCTGCTTTTCCAACTCGATCACTGCTTTCGTGTAATGGTTCTGCTGGATGCCGCCACCGGACTACGACGCAGCGAACTGCTTGCACTCAAGTGGGAAGACATTGATTTTGAAAGATTGCAAATCGATGTGAGGCGTTCGATCTATCTGAATGTTGTGGGCAATTGCAAGACCGAGGCGTCTCGAAAACCTGTGCCGTTGGATCTGACTCTGGCTTCAGAGCTCTGGACCTGGAAGCAGGACAGCGCGTATGGCCAGCCTAATGACTGGGTATTTGCCAGTCCTCACAGTCGGGGCAGGAACCCGTACTGGCCGGACATCCTTCTTTCTCGCGTGGTGCGCCCGGCGGCTGCGCGTGCGGGGATTCGGAAGCATATCGGCTGGCACACGTTCCGGCACAGCTTTTCGACCATGCTGATGGCGAACGGAGAAAACGTGAAAGTGGTGCAGGAACTCATGCGTCATGCGAACTGCCGGTGCACACTGGAGATTTATTCTCAGGCTCGGCTACAGGCGAAGCGCGACGCGCAGCATCGGGTAGTTGAGATGATCATCCCTCGGGAGCGGGAAGCCAATGACGCGCCATTGCCCTTGATTCTTGCAAAAAGCGAAGCTACCACGAGTGGCTGTCACGACCCGATTGTGGTTTAGGCCGTGAACAGTTCCACACATTTCCCAGAGCCGGTATCTCGGGAGTTGGCCCACGAGTTGCCCCACGACCGGGCAGATCGGTGAGTCGCCGACTTATCGTCCAAGTGGATCGCTTTCCTATCGGCGGACCCAGCGAGCAACTGGCAGGCCCTCGGGCTGTGAGTGTGCTATTGGATTGTGCGCTAACTGACTTTCAAAGCGTCGCGCAAGTTCCTTTCGTTGATTGACTTGTCCTCCCTCCAGTCCTAAGATTCCAGCCTGATGATCGGCCGGACGATCTCGCACTACCGGGTCATTGAGAAGCTCGGCGGCGGCGGCATGGGCGTGGTGTATAAAGCGCAGGACACCCGCCTGGACCGCTTCGTCGCCCTCAAATTCCTGCCCGAAGACGTAGCTCGGGATGCGCAAGCCCTCGAGCGATTCCGCCGTGAGGCGAAGGCCGCCTCGGCGCTGAACCATCCTGGCATCTGCACTATTTACGACATTGGCGAAGAAGGCGGCGAAGCTTTTATCGCAATGGAGTTCCTGGACGGTGTGACGTTGAAGCACGCCATCAACGACCGCCCGATGGACATGGGAATGCTTCTCTCACTGGCCATTGAGATTTCCGATGCGCTGGATGCCGCGCATGCCGAGGGCATCGTGCACCGTGACATCAAGCCGGCCAATATCTTCGTCACCCGGCGAGGGCACGCGAAGATCCTGGATTTCGGCTGGCGAAGGTCGTCCCGGCGGGATCTGCGCGCAAGGCTGCGGCCGTCAATACCATGACCCGCACGGTTGACGAGCAGCATCTGACCAGCCCCGGCGCGGCCCTTGGCACCGTGGCCTACATGTCGCCCGAGCAAGCGCGGGGAAAGGAGTTGGACGCGCGCACCGATCTTTTTTCTTTTGGCGCCCTGCTCTATGAGATGGCGACCGGCCAGATGCCTTTCCGCGGTGACACTACAGCCGAGATCTTCGACTCCATCTTGAATCGCACTCCCACGCCCGCAGTGGGTTTGAATCCTGATTTGCCGGCGGAGCTGGAACGAATCATCAACAAGGCTCTAGAGAAAGACCCCGATTTGCGCTGCCAGTCGGCAGCCGAGATTCGCTCCGACCTGAAGCGGCTGCAGAGAGATTCGAGTTCGGGACGAATTGCGGCATCAGCCGCTAACCTCGGCATCCACGCGCCCGCACCGTCTTCCGGTACCGCGGTCGCGATTTCCTCCGGCACGGTTGCCACCGTGGCGCCCACGCCCCGGCCTGCGAATCGGCGATATTTTGTGCTGGCAGCATGTGCCGCAATCTTGCTGGCCGCATTCGCGGCGTATCGCTTCTGGCCCCGCACTACCGCCCGCGTCCCGGGGAAAGTTACCCAGATCAGCCATTGGAACAAGGCAATCAGCGACCCAATGCTCTCGCCCGACGGTCATACCATCGCATTCTCATCTCCTGCGGGCGGCGTAATCCAGATTTTCGTCATGCTCACTTCCGGAGGCGAACCGCTGCAACTGACGAGCGATGAGGGCGACAAGTTCGTACAAGCTTTCTCTGCCGACGGCACCGAGATTTACTACTCGCGCAACTTGGGACGGGCCGACATCTGGGGAGTCCCGACTTTGGGCGGTAGTCCCAGACACGTGTTGACCGCTAGCCTGGTGGCACCCTCATTCGATGGAAAGTGGCTGTTCTACGTCCCGGAAGGGAGCCCTGCAATTTATCGCTCTGCGTCCACGGGATTGGGCGGAGAGGAAATCTTCAAGGCGAATGGCGCGCAGCTGTTTCCACAACAAATCCTTCCCTATCCCGGCGGCGACGACCTTTTGTTAATCTCGGGTGCGCCCTTCCAGGACACCAGGCATCTGCAGGACATTCATATCGGAAACCATACCGCGACCGACCTGGGCACCGTCACCAGCAGTGGCATCCTTGCCTGGGATCAGCCGGGAAAATCGCTGCTGTTGAGTCATACCGAGAACGGCATCAGGAATCTCTGGCGCTACGACCTGCGCGACCGAACTCTGACCCAATTGACGTTTGGCTCGGGGCCGGATTCCAGTCCTATGGCAAGGCCCGACGGCCGAGGAATCTACTACGTTAGCGGAAAATCTGCCGGATTCCTGACCACCTACTACACGCAAACCAAAGAATCGGTGGATATCTCTGATCAGACCGCAACTCAGCCGAATATCTCGCCGGACGGGAAGCGGGTTATGTTCCTTGTCACCACCGGCCCAAAGCAGCAGGAGTTGTGGATCTCCGATATCGACGGCAAGAACAAGGTGAAAGTGGCTTCGTCGGAAACCTTGTCGACAGGCCCCTGGTCGCGTGACGGAACTCAGTTTTCTTTTGCCGATTTCACGGGTGGCCCGGTCAAGCTCTATATCGCCGGCGCCGACGGAAGTAATATCCGTCAGGTTCCGTGGAACGGGCTTTATGTTGGGTCATCCGCTTTCACCAGCGACGCAAAATCACTCTATTTGGCTACTACCAAGCCGCAGCAGCCTTTACCGCAGATCTGGAAAATGGGTGTCGATGGCTCAGATGCCCACGTGATCACCCAATGCGGGTTCGTCGGGGACATCACCTCAGATGACAAGTATCTGCTTACCATCCAACCCTTCGAAGGCATCGGCCTGTACCAAGTGTCGCTTGCCGATAACAAGTGCACGAAGTTGCTTCCCGACGTCGTGACGTTCGGAGTAGTTCTTGCACCCGACCAGAGATCCTTCTTGTACGCCGTCGCCTCGCGCGGTTCCGTGACGATTTACCGGCAGCCGTGGAGAGATGGAAAGCTGACCGGACCATTGCAAGTGGCATTCAAGGTCCCGTTTGCTTTCAGCATCAGTTATGGCGGAAATGGGTACGATTTTTCGCGCGACCTCTCAACCATTATCTATGCGCGTCCCGGCGGGCAGCAGGATCTGTATCTGTTGAGCACGCCCTAATTCGTGGCTGATGCCGGTCTCATCCGCACCCGCGGCTCTCAGCGGGTCAGGTTCTGGCGTGCCCGTTACCCAGTCAGCCGCAGTTTGTACAGGTCCGCTCCTAGTGCTAACGAGGAATGACGGCTGGCGACTATTCCATCCACACTTAACACACCTGCCAGACTATGCTGCGGATATAATTTAGCGCACTGATGACTCTGGCCTCCGGCAGCAAGCTTGGCCCGTATGAGGTTCGTTCGCCGTTGGGAGCGGGCGGCATGGGTGAGGTGTATCGTGCCCGCGATACGCGACTGGGCCGCGATGTAGCGTTAAAGGTCCTGCCGGAAGCGTTTGCTGCCGACACCGAACGCATGGCTCGCTTCGAGCGCGAAGCCAAGGTCCTCGCCTCGCTCAATCATCCCAATGTTGCCTCCATATACGGGCTCGAAGAGTCGAATCACCGGCGTGCGCTGGTGATGGAACTGGTCGAGGGGCAGACGCTGGCCGATCGCATTGCGGGGGGTGCGATACCTGTCGACGAAGCGTTGTCGATCGCCAGGCAGCTTTGCGAGGGTCTCGAGTACGCGCACGAGCGCGGAATCGTTCATCGCGACCTGAAGCCCGCGAATGTGAAGTTGACGCCGGAGGGACAAGTCAAAATCCTGGACTTCGGCCTCGCCAAAGCTCTCGACCTGGCTGATACCGTGTCGGTCGATCGAGCCAGCTCGCCGACCATAACCCGAATGGCCACTCGAAAGCCTTTACGTTGTGCCCGCTGACGCGGGCAGTCCGCCGGAATCACTCAATACAAGCGAATGGGCGGAAGCGGACTCCTTTTCGCCTGACGGCAGTGAATTGGTGTATAGCACTTTCTCCCCGGCAACGGGAAACGCCGAGACTTGGTTGCTGCCGATGCGGTCCGCCGCCCAACCAAAACGAATATTCCCTGATATTCCGCGGATCTTCGATGCTCGATTTTCGCCCGATGGCCGCTGGATCGCCTATGCGTCCGCGCAGTCAGGCCGGACGGAGGTCTATGTGCAGGCGTATCCCGTGCCGGGGGAGCGCATGCAGGTATCGAGCGACGGAGGCCACCAACCAGTCTGGGCGCCAAATGGATCGGAACTGTATTTCCGCACGCCTACGAGATTCATGGCTGCAGAGGTGAAAACCAAGCCGACCCTCTCCATCGGGAAGCCACGACTGTTATTCGAGGGCGACTTTGAGTTGAGCCACCATGACTACGGCCTGCTCCCCGACGGCAAACACTTCGTCATGATCGAACCCAGCGGTAAGACTCCGCCGGCCGACTTGCATATAGTGGTCAACTGGGCCGACGAACTAAAGGCACGCCTGGCTGCCGTGCGCAACTGAGGACCAAAAACAGAGCACCCGCCAGCTGGCCTTCACTGGGTTTCTCGCAATTTCCACAGGCTCATTGGCGATTGGTTCGGCCTCCCTCCGGCTCTCTGATGTTCTAAATGGGTTGAGGTACCTTGCGTCAGGAGAACCATCTTCATGAACATACGACTACTCGTGCTGGTTGCGCTTTGCACCGTTATCTTGGGAGGGTGTGCATCACGGCAGGCCAGAACTGTGTCCCAGAACAAATCCGTAGTTCTTCGCGCGGAACAGGAGATATGGAACAAGGGGAATCTGGCAACTGCCGATGCACTCTATTCTCCTAATTTCGTTTGCCACTTTGTGATTGGACCGGAGTGGCGCGGTGTGCAGGGCATCAAGGAGGTAGTTGCGCAGCATCGACGTTCTTTTCCCGACTGGCATGAGCGCGTGGATGACGTCATCGCGGAAGGCGACAAGGTTGTGATTGGGTTTACTTCGACGGGCACTCAAGAGGGTGAATTTGCTGGAATCGCCCCCACTCGGAAGAAGGTGACTATTCAAGAGATGGCCATCTTTCGCTTGGCGGATGGAAGAATCGTGGAACAGTGGGGAATGCCGGACCTTCATGGCCTTCTGCAGCAACTTCAGACAAGCGCCACAACCCAGCAGCCCGCGAAATGATGATTTTTCCTGAGGCGACGCGCTAGCGAAAAATGCCATAACGCAAGTTGACGGCTCAGGTCTACCGGGAGTTCGCGATATCACGAGTTCACCCGAATCCTGCACAGGTGCGTCGCAGGAGGGCTCTACCACTGTTTCCGGAAATTGGACAGACTCGCTGTCAAGTTGACGTGAAACGGCCATCCCGTGCTCTAGATAACTTCGCCAGGTCGCGCCACAAGTACGGAACGCCGACTTCTCGTCAAGGTGATCTAGCTTTCCAACAGGACTGACTCCGCGCCAGCTCCGCAAACACATAGGCGTTTCCAGCGGGACTGATATTTCCCAGACTTCTGGACAGATGTCCCCAAGGGCTCTTTTGTAAGGTATCGCCGCTGTGCTGGCTAACTTCGGGTTTGCCGTTACTCGCTCGGAGCGCAGACGATTGGCGGCAGCGGATGTGACCATGCGGTCCCGCTGGTAGTCGGGGAACCACGGCTTTTGTTTGAGGGCGATTTTCGGCAAGGCAGTTCCGGCGGAGCTGCTTGTGGTGGCGAACTCGCTGAGACTTTTCGCTCGTGTGCTCACGGATACGTGGCGGATGGTTGGCAATCCGGAAGTTGGCCAGAAACAGGCTTCGGGGGAATCACTCGTACGTCGCAGCCCCTGAGCCGCTTGCGGGACAGGGTTCAAGTGATCTGTCCATAAGCATCGCTCCTTCATGCCCCTGAATAGAAGCGAATACCAGTCTGCCTTCGTACATGAAGCTTCGATACGGTACGCAAAAGCGCTGAACAAATCCGTTCTTGCGGAATATATGCTGTGAAATTCTACCCGTTGCCTCGGTCAGCGCCGTTCGGTAGCCTCGTCGATACCCATTCTCGATACATCTTTTGATGAGTTCTTGTCCAATCCCTCTTCCCGCGAATTCTTCGTCAACCGCCAACATGAACAAATGAAGCCATTGGCCGCGACAAATCGTCATTTCCTTGCGGAATTGCTCATCAAGCAACTCCAACATGGCGAAGATGGGCAGAAACTTTGGGCTAATCCGACCCAGGTCTATGCCGGGAGGATTGCCGAAGTCATCCGTCAACAAAACTCCAACCAGCCTTCCTGTGTCGACGCTGCGTGCAACGAGTGTGAGTTCCTCCGGAATGACAGCGAGCGCGAGCGCGTCGAGGAATTGCTCGAATTCTTCCATGGAAAGACCCATCGCGACCGCCGGGGGCTCAGATGTGCTGAACCCTCCGGCGAGCAAGCGAATCACTTCACCAGAATCAAATGGTTTGGCCACCTCGTAGCTCACCGTCATACGTGCCGTGCAATCACCTGCTTTGGTGCTGCGCGGGGCTCGCGCTTGCACCGCTCGCCACCGTTGTGTTCTTTATTCCGGAATCGAGCACCCTGTACATCGTTTGCATGCCGCCCTTCATGTGGTCGTCCACATGACAATGGAACATCCAGGTGCCAGCCATATCTGGAACCATATCGGCGGTGACGAACTGTGCGGGCCCGATGGTGGGGATTACGTCCATGTATTGACCACGAACGCTCACCAAATTCCCGTGCCAGTGCGGAGTGTGAAAGTTGAAACCGTTTCCCATGGTCATCACGTACCAACGCACGTGCTCGCCCTTGCGCATGGTCATGATGGGGCCGTTGCCGTACATATAGCCGTTGATGGTGAATTTGAGGTTACTCAGTGCGAAACCACGTCCGAGCGGTAGATCGGCATTGCCATCCGGGTCCGCCGGTACCAGTTCAAGGCGGTTGAGCTTGGCAGGATCGGGGACATGGGCGCGGACATTCTGATCCAAATACTGGCTCTGGTTTTCGTCCACAATCATGAACAGGGCAAAGAATTCGTGATCAATATCCTTCGGAGAGCCATCAGGACGCGCCATCCCGCGGCGGGTAATCACAATAGGTCCGATGAGTCCGGCATTCACGTCTTTCGGCTCGTAATTGTGGGAGTGGTAGATCCACACCACCGAACTGCCGTCCTGCGGGCCCGGTCCGGCCTGCTCGCGCGCAAACCAGGTGTACACGTGCGTTTTGCCCGGTGGAACCAAGCCGTCCGCTTCTGGGTGGTCCATGCCGTCGCCGTACATCGCACCTTCTGAATCACGCGTATAGGCCACACCGTGCGGGTGCAGACTGAATGGGAAGCTGGCGTTGTTCCGGAAAACGACCTTGATAGTGTCGCCGACCTCGGCACGAATCACGGGGCCGAGCAGGCCCATGTGCTCCAGTTCCGCCGGCCGTGGCTTCAGAGTTCGAAAACTATCGTCGGTGTACTCGCGGAAAACGGCCTTGTGATACGTGCAGCCGATGCGGTCGGCGGCGTGCTCGGTGAACACCCGCGCGTAAGGGTCGAATGCGCGGGTCATCATCATGTCCTTGCCGTCAGGAATGTAGTTCCAGTCAATCTCTTCGGCAGCGATGTAGTACGTGCGCGTTCGGCCGGCTGGCGTGTCGGAGGGAACATCTGCGGCAGCCATTCCCCGAACCGGCAAAAGCAAACCAAGCAGGAACAGCAGCACAAGCACCCAACCGCATCGGCGGATAGAAGCCCACATGTATCCTCCCGCAGAAAACAGAGTTTCGGAATTATGCACTATCAAATCAGCACGGCCAACAAAATTCCTCCGCCCCTTGGTCGAAACAGAGCGAGAATGCTCGCCATCCACCGAGCGATTCTTGGGGTGATTGCCGTCGCCGCACAGTAGCAGGCAGGCACCACAAGAACGGAACGCCGACTACAAGGCCAAGTTGGGTTCGCCATCGTTGCGGGAGACACAACTGGCACGGTCCCGATGCTCACAAGCTGTGAAGGTTTGTTAGCGCAAAGACATTTCCGGCGAATAGCCCGAAAAAGTGACTCTTTCGGTCGCATGCGCCAGGATATCGTCCTTTGGCAATCGGCTGAAACACTGGCGATAATCCTTCGTGAACTGCGATGGGCTCTGATAGCCAACGCGATAGCTCGCCTCACCGATACCGAGCGAATCCACCAGCAGCAATTTCCGCGCTTCGTGAAGGCGTATTCGGCGCTGATATTGAATCGGCGTCATTCCTGTCATCGCCTTGAAATGCTGATGAAACGAAGATGGACTCATCCCAACGCGGCGAGCAAGGTCGTCCACCATGAAGCCCTTCGTGAACTGCTTCTGCAGCCAGGTGAGCGCCCGGGCAATGCGATTGGATGGGCTGTCCTGCCTGGAGATCTCCAGCAGCCGCGAACCGGACGGTCCGGCAAGCAACCGATACAGAATCTCCTGCCGGATCAGCGGCGTCAGCGCGGCTGCGTGTTGTGGCGTGTCCAGTAATCGCAAGAGACGAATCACCGCTCCCCATAAATCCGCGTCCGCATCAAACACGTCGATGGCGGACTGAGGGCTCGAAGCCGGCAGCTTATCGCATCGACCGATCACCTGTTTCAACTCTTCGAAGTCAATCTCCACTGCAAGCGCCAACAGCGGGCTCCTTCCGGTTGCGTTCAGGATTTTGGAGGTCGACGGCATATCGATTGACGAGAGCAGAAACTGTCCTGCGCCGTACTCGAGGTGCGTGGTGCCGAAATCGAGGGTCTTTACCCCTTGAATCACCAGGGCCATGCAGCGCATCGATTGCACCGTCACCAGTGGCCGGCTCACCCAACCGAACCTCATCAGGTGCAGGCCGGGAAGAGCGTCCCTTGTAAGTCGATCCTCCTCGGCGTGCCGCAGAAGGATCGACCGCGCTTCTTTTCGAAGTGAGGAGATAGCCGCCATCTCCTCCATCGTATCGAGTTCACTCTGCATTGCAATCGGTTTCAAGATTCTTGAAGGCCTCAAGCTGCTCCAGCCGCGCATCGAGCGCCGCCTTAATGTACCCGTAGACATCCGCTCCCAGCGCCAGCCGGGGCGGTGCAGCCTCCGCTTCAAACGTGTCTACGATTGCCTTCGCCATCTTTACCGGATCGCCCGGCGCCACGTAGCCTCTCTTCGCCATCTGCCGCAGCATACCCACAGGCCCATCCTGATAAGCCTCAAGCTCCGGGCTAAGAATGCCCGCGCCACCGAAGTCAGTACGGATAGCTCCAGGCTCTACCAACGTCGTCCCGATGCCGAAGCCGGCCACTTCCTGCGATAGGCTCTCGAAGAAGCCTTCGATGCCCCACTTGGTCGCACAGTAGAGCGACAGTCCTGGGAAGGAGGATTGTCCTGCACCGCTGGAGATCTGGATGATGCGGCCTCCGCCAAGAGGACGCATGTGCGCCACGGCCGCGCGCGCAAGCTGAATCGAGCCGAGAAGGTTCGTGTCGACGATATGCCGCATCGCGTCGAGTTCTAGCTCTTCCGCCGCACCCAGCAGGCTGTAGCCCGCGTTGCTGACCACGGCGTGGATTCGACCGAGTGCCTTCACGGCTGCGTCGAACACCTTTGGGATATTGGCTAAATCCGACACATCCAACTCTGCCACCCAAAGTTGGCTAGGGAACCGCTGCTCAAGCTCCGCCGCATCGGTACGTCTGCGAACCGTGCCGGCCACCCTGCCGCCCCGGTTGAGGATGGCTTCGGCAATGCTGCGGCCAAGGCCGCGGTTGATTCCCGTAACAAACCAGGTTGAGGAGTTGACGGGCACGAAAGGAATAGCTTGCGAATGTATAGCGCTCATGGAGTCAATCTAGCGGCGGGAACGATTTAGGCGTGACTCAAATCGTGCAGGAGATTAGCGAAATCCTACGAAAGCAATCAGTCCTTATAAGTCGGCCAGCATCCGGCAACCGCATTGGCACCGCCACTTGGTCGTAAAATGTCCTAGTCGCGGAAGTGGATTCCGGGGGTTGTCGAGAAGTCAGCTTCGAGGAAGTGTGGAACATCATTCCCCGGGTTCGGCGCGCTTAATGGAGCCATTTGGAGCCTCGGGGACCGAGGTCCGAGAAGGTAA
>CAWEWW010000012.1:0-50212 GCA_963812855.1 uncultured Acidobacteriaceae bacterium | reverse complement strand
CACCGTGCATGGCGGAGAATACAAGGCCGTCTACTGCTACCCCATTGAGTATTACGGGTATTGGCAATCGGAACTTCCAGGCCATTCATTCCCATACGGTTCTTTTGGTGAGAACTTCTCTGTTGGGGGCTTAGTTCGGGACGGCCTTGCCGAGGACTCAATCTATGTTGGCGACCAGTTTTCAGTCGGCTCCGCGGAGGTCATAGTCACTCAGCCCCGACTTCCCTGTTACAAACTCGGAATTCGATTCGGGTCGGACGATATGGCCAAGCGCTTTCTCCAGAGCAGGCGGACAGGCTTTTCTCCAGCCGTCACGCGGGAAGGCGACGTTGGTACGGGGGACGAATTGATCTTGCTCAGTCATGACCCAGATTCTGTCCCCATTTCCCAGAGATCACCCGATTGTACGTGGAGAAGAAATATGGACCCGAGGATGCTCGTCAGGCTCGACGCGCGATGGCAGTAAAAGCATTGTCAGACAGTTGGAAAACATATTTTCAGGAGAAGCTGGATCGACTCAACGTGTAGCTCGATATCGATTTCCTTGCGGCTATTTGTTCCGCTCTTAATCGAGCTGGCGCCGCAAAGCAGCAACTGTCACCTCGATCCGCGCATTCTCACTTCTAAACAATGTGAACCGTGATATTTTGCGGCTCCTGGCTCGACCGAATCAGCCCAGACGCGGGCGCAAGAAGAAGCCAGCATGCAAAATGGAAGTTTTATTGTTTACAAATCAGTTCGCTCCACCTGGTCGTAAAACCGGCACGTTGCCGACTGTGCCGTCTTCAGGAGTAATCCCGACAGTTGCGCGCAATCAGCGGTCAAAGAGCGGTTTGGCCTGCAGTCATCTACCGAGACTGAGACAGCCCTGATGTCCGTCGGCGACCACGCGTTACACAATCACGCAACCGCTTGATCGGGGCGCGACGTCCCGACGGTCCTCGCGATGCCAATTCGTCCTCGATCTGCGCGACTCGCGAGAAACTCGGCGAATATCCAGCAGGCTCCGATCGCAGAAAGATTGTCTACGGCGGCACCCCATGTTCTCAGATCGTGCAGGCGGATGAAAATGGGAGGTATTTCTACAAACCCTTCAAACAGCAACAGCATCAACGCAAGAAGTCTTGCCGCTAGGACATCTTTGATCCCTGCGCAAATTGCAATTCCCGCCAGGATGAAGGCAATTCCGGTGAGGCCCGCCCAAACATAGCCAAACGACATCCAGTGCGGGACGATTGTCGCGAAACGCGGAAATTACCGATGAGATGAAATATGCCGAAGAGGACAGGAGGCAATCCTAGCATCCAGCGTGCGACAATAGCTGCTCTCTTTTCGAGCAGGGAATCCGGTGAAGTGACGGAGGCGTAAACGATTGCTGCCGGAGCGACCAGCATTAGCTGTTGTGCGAGCCCGAAAGTGACGCCTAATATGACGTCGATCCGCCAGCCAAGCGCATGAATTCCGGCGTAGTACCGACATACCCACAATGCCGCAAAAATCAAATAGACGACGGCCGATGCTGCGGCGCCTATCTTTGCGCTTCGCCGCCACAAGATTGCAAAACCGGCTGCGACGAGCCAGACGCCCGCGACATAGGCAAGAATCTGTTGTCCAGGAAGATTCTTGCCCAGAGCCTGGATGGGCTGATGCGATGCATCGAATGCACCCCAGGCGATATTCAGAATGCCGGTCAGAACGGTGCCCAAGCCGTAGAACCAAACGCCAACTTGCAACTGTCGATCTTCCATGATTCCCTTCATGAGTCACTCCTGGAGAAGCCAAAGCTCAACGACGATACATGCGCTTCTCGATTTCAAAACTGATAATATGGCAGCATTGGCTTATCGAACAGAGCCATTTTGCCCAATCTCATTGGACCATTGAGATGCCAAAAGCCATCAGCTCATTTGAACTCACTCTCAAAAGCCGGGCTCGTCATCAGACTCTGACCAACTGGCTGTACGCCGAACTGCGCTCTGCCATTCTTGACGGCCGGCTCGCGCCCGGCGCCCGACTGCCGGCCTCAAGAGATTTCGCCAGGCAACATGAACTCTCTCGGGGCACAGTCGTTAGCGTTCTGGAGCGTTTACAAGCCGAAGGGTATGTCACCTCCCGTGTCGGGTTCGGGACATTGGTCAATCGTGTAAAGGCGCCCCGGCCGGCCCGCCACGCAACCACGATTCCGGCGTACATTCGTCGCGTCGTTACGACATATAAGCGGCCGCAGCCTTGGATTGACCTGGCTTTTGTTGAAGGGACCCGCCCCTTTCGGATCGGAGCTCCGGCCATCGACGAATTCCCTTCCGAAGTTTGGGGACGTATTGCCGCAAACCGAGCACGTACTTTTGGGCCATGGTTAAAGCACGAATCTGACCGGCGTGGGTATCGGCCACTTCGCGATGCAATCGCCGAGTATTTGCGCACGTCACGAGGGGTGCGATGCACTGCGGAACAAATCGTTCTCGTCTCCGGAATACAACAGGCGCTCGATCTTTTGGCAAGGCTCCTCCTGAAAAAGAGCGACCCGATATGGATGGAGGATCCTGGATATTTCGGAGCCAGAATCGCGTTTGACAATGTCGGAGCCAGGCTAATTCCTGTACCGGTGAATGAGGATGGCCTCTCTGTTTCCGCCGGAATCAAGCTCTGTCCGGATGCGAAGGGAGCCTACGTAACACCAGCGCACCAATTCCCGCTGGGGGTTACCATGTCGCTGGAGCGGCGGATGGCCCTTCTAAGCTGGGCCTCCCGCGCTGGCGCTTTTGTTATCGAAGATGATTACGACAGCGAATACCGGTTTGAAGGACCCCCGATTCCCTCCCTGCAGAGCCTCGATCATCACTCAAGCGTTATCTTCATAGGGTCGTTCAGCAAGACGCTGTTCCCCGCCTTGCGCGTGGGCTATGTGGTACTACCGGCGCCGTTAGTAGATTCCTTCCTGGGTCTTCGCTACCGAACCGATTTCCGGAATTCATCCTTTGACCAGGCGGTGCTTTGCGACTTCATCGTATATGGGCATTTCGCACGTCATCTGCGCAGGATGCGGAATCTGTATGCGGAGCGTATCGCAACACTCGTGGACGGAGCCAGGCAACATCTGAGTGGGTTGCTTGAGATCTCTAACGTCAGGGCGGGCCTTTACACCATCGGGTACCTCAAGAATGAAATGACTTCACGACAGGCGGAAAAGCTGGCGGGGGCCCAGGGTATTGAGGTACTCGCCGTTGATCGACTCACTGTGAGAAGTCCTGATCCGAATGCGTTACTCCTCGGTTTTGGCGGCTTCGACAAGCTTGCGATACGGCAAGGACTCATTCGACTCGCAAAGGCATTGAGCTAGCCAGGCCTGGGGAAACGAGACCAGTCCTCCCAACGAATGCCAAATGCCAATTCGCTCGGCGACGGCAGATAAGTAGCGAAATGTCGGTCGGTGTTTACAGATCCAATTCATGTGGCCGTAAAATCGGTAGTCTGGGCAAGTGATCGATGCCATTCTCACCGTCAGCTGCGACCGCGTGGTACAGCTTATTGGTCATTTAAACGCCTTTATGCACGCTGGCCGCCTTCGACGCTTCTGAAGAGAAACGGGCCATCCCTGGGCATCGATTCAGCATAATTCTTCGCACATCAAGGGTATCGCTTCGTTTCACAAAACAGAGCTGCACCGGCGTGAGTGGGCAATAATACCATTGGAAATGCAGATTTGGGAGAGACAAATGGATGACAAAATCAATCTGGCAGCAAAGCTAGCGACGTTCTCGGAACACTGGTCTCCGCGCACAGTCGCTCAGTTCAACAAGTTCGATGTAATGGTAGTCAAGGTCGATGGCGACTTCGTCTGGCATAAGCACGATGATACCGACGACTTTTTCCTCGTGTTGCAAGGAACAGTGGACATTCAAATGCGTGACCGGGTTGTCACGCTCGGCCCCGGAGAGATTTACGTTGTGCCAATGGGAGTCGAGCACTGCCCTAGGGCGAGAACAGAAGCTCATTTACTTCTGATCGAACCAACCGGCACGCCCAACACAGGCGACAGAAGAACAGCCGCACAGCGGAAGATCGCATAGTTGCAACCCACACGGGTCGAATAAAGTGCGCTTTCCTTCTGGAGCAACGCCTCGCCTTTTCTTGGTAACTCCTTGATTCCCCGACCCATGTTCTCTGGCGAGGGTTTATGCTTTGTCTGGCCGTTCCAAAACTCTGCGCTGGGCGGTGCGTGCGGTTGGGCTGACGGATCAGCTGTTCGCGATCGACGCTCAAGCGCGCGAGGAAATACTCGATCACGCCGAGCGACATCTCCTGCGCCAGAAGAAAGTCCACCTGTACTCACCGGATACGCAATCACATCCTGGCAACGAGCAAAACGGTGTTGCCTCGCAGTAAGGCGGCCCAAGCCTGCAACTGCACGCTGGAGCTTTGGAAAAAGCTCTCATGCTTCCTGGGTGAGTGGTTTTTTATATCATGCTGATTTTTCGGAAGATAATTAGGCTATTTTGGGCTGTGTAGGAACTGTGCAGGCAACTTACGGGCCCTCTTCAAGTTGATAGTGCAACAAGGTCGTAAAAGCTCAAGGAATTGGGTAAAGCACCTCCAGTGGCTTAAGCCACTGGAGGTGCTTTATGGCAGGATACAGACGCCTGGGCATGGATGACCGGGTACAAATTCAGGTTCTCACGAAGCGGGGCATCTCGGATGCGGAGATCGCCCGCGATTAGTCCCCTAAGAAGTTCTGGCTGTCACAATCCGCAGAGGAGTCTCTTCAGCATCCGCAAAGTGTTTCACCAGTATCCGTTGAAACTCGAGAGCGGCTCGCTCGCGTGTGCCAAGATACCTTCCGCGAAAGAAGGCGATCCTGATGGATAGATTGAAATTCGGATGCTCAATAATGCTGAGTTGAGAGCGTAGAAAGTGTGTCTGTAGAAATCTGGCTTGCACCATGCCCACGCCGACATTGCCAGCAATGAGCGAGAGTTGTAAATCAGGATTGTGCAGCTCGGCGGCAATCATGAGTGAAGCACCCAACCTTTCAACCCGACTCTTTATCTCTTCTCGCACCAAACATCCGGCTGGATTCAGGACCCAATTCCGCCGATAAAATTCTAAGGACCTCGAAGGTCTTCGCTGGGCCGAAGTTCGCGCTTGCACGAGTTGCATGGCTTCCTGCGAGAGCGTTACTCCCGTCAGGTCGTGCGGCAGGGCCGTTTCTATGGGTAGGACGATAAGCGCCCCATCCAGTTCGCCAAGTCGCAAACGTGCCAATAACTGGCTACTTATGTCGTTACAGATATTGGGTTGAAGAAGAGGAAACTGCTTGCCCAGTTCAATAATGACTTTAGATATTTCTGGCCGCGCCAGAGCGTGGGAGAGACCCAGGCGAAAGGGTCCGACCGGAGTTGTCCCGGACTTGGGAGCCTTCAGATCGCTCAAAGACAAAAGAATAGCGCGGCTTTTCTCTAAAACCTCGAATCCCGCTTGGGTCAGCTTCGTAGGCTTGAAGTGCCGGTCAAGGAGGACGACATCAAGTTCAACCTCCAGGCGTTGAATCCTTCGAGTCAACGCTGAGGGGGTAAGGCGAAGATCGCTGGCGGCCCGCTCCATCGAGCCGGTCTCAGCTACCGCGACAAGAGCTTCGAGTTCAGCAAACAAGTTTAGGCCTCGCTGCAATCAGGATGAACCGAATGTTGTGTAACACGCAAGTTAAATGTGAATATTATGAACTGGACGCAACTACGTTTCCGGCCTACATTTGATATTGCCGAGTGAAAGCAAACTTGCCGGTGCCATCAGGGCTGAGCAGCTCCGTCCATGCCTGACGAAATGGGGAGACAAAGACACAATGTCATCGAGCAAAGCAATACTGTCCGCCGATACTGCGAGAGAGCCTATCGCACCCTGGTGGCATACCACGCTGGTGCTGCTGCCGCTAGCTGCAATGTCCGTCGCAAGCTGGTACCAGCACGGATTGCCAAACGCACATCTGCCAGGCATGAGTTCCCGGCTCTCAGGCTACTTAACAGTCCTCACGACAGAGTGGTTTCAAGTGCTTCTGATCTGGCTCGCACTTAGACACCGCGGACTCTCGATAGGCAGTTTAGTTTCAGGCCGTTGGCAGACACTCGGCAGTTTCTTCAAAGATTTGGGAATTTCAATCGGATTTCTTGTGGTAGCAGTTCCGCTGGTAGGGCTTTTGATGCATTTTGTCAGGGGCAACGCCGATAGCAACATGGCCAATTTCACGCCCAAGACCCTATCCGAGCTTGCTGTATTCCTGGTTCTTGCAACGACGGGCGGCGGCTTTTGTGAAGAGTTCATCTTCCGTGGATACTTTACGGAACAATTCAGCGCGTGGACTGGCAACCGTATGTTCGCTCTCATCCTTCAAGGGGTGGTTTTTGGCCTCGGCCACGGGTACTACGGCAAGGCGATGGTTGTCGTCATGGTCGAGGGCTACCTCCTGGGATTGCTTGCCTATTGGCGCAAGAGCCTGCGTCCAGGAATGCTGGCCCACGGACTGCAGGATTCCATCGGCGGCGCAGTCGCGTTTTTCTCATGAAGATGGCTGAGAGTTCGTTCTGGTCGGCAAACAAAAGTAACCGAAAGCTTCCCATCGCTCTTTGGGTTCATAGCCCAAAGAGCGTTTGTGTTTTCTCCTACCTGCCCCGGAATAACTGGCTGATTTTGGCCCAACCGCTAGGTCCGAGTGTCAAGGCTGCCGAAGGCACCGCGTAGCGGCTGCGGCATTGACACACGGACAGGCTGGGCTACGCTCCTACTATCCGGGGCAGGTAGGGTTACAGGCTATGTCCCATGCCGTAGCTGTGTTCTATGACAGGTGCGATCTCCGGCTGCGGTGTCGTGATGGCTTGCTCTGGCTTCATCGCTGGCATATGGGCGCTCTCGTGGGATACGTCATGCCCTAATGCTACCGGCAGCTTCTCGCGGTCGTTGGTGTAGACCTGCGCGTCCTCCGCGCCGCGCGAGACGGCGACATAAGCCATGCGGCTGTTGAGCAGGTCTTTCGCGGCCAGCTCGGTATCGACGTGGATCAATACACGCTCGGCAGTCTGTCCCTGGCTGGAATGACTCGTCACCGCATAACCGTGATCGAGATGCGGATGCTCGCGTGGATCGAGTTGCACGTCACGGCCTCCGTCCAGCTTTAAGCGCATCTGCCCGTCCTGGCCGATGGCTTCGACCGTTCCTAATTCGCGGTTGGCAATCTTCAAGTCATTGGCTGGCGCGGTGAACTGTATGCGGTCGCCCACGGCGAAGCTGCGCGGTTCTTCCCGGTACACAGATACGCCCTGCTGACGGCGTGGATCGTAGGTCATCTCTGAGCCATTGGCCCGCACGACTGTCAACAGGTTTTTCTCCGCATCAACACTCTTGACCCGCGCGTATTCGCCACGCTCCATGCCAGTCTCTTTCGATGCGCGGGCGTAGCGCACTACATCGTTGAACTCATACCGCGCGGCCCATGTGCGCTCCGGCCCGGTAAGGTCTTGGCGCGGCACAAGCGCCGCAATGGAATGCTCGTCTTTACTGACTGAGCCGCGCTCCTGCATCTCGGCACGAATTGCCAAGTTGATCTCCACGCGGGAGCGGTTGTCAGGGGAGACCACCAGCGTACCGTCTGGTGACTTCGCATATTCCTTTGCTATTGCGGTGATGCGATTCTCACGCTCTGCAATCTCATGGACGCGGCCCTGCCGCTCCAAGCCCTGCACGGCCTCGCGCACCTCACCACGCGCAAGCTGTTCGACCACCTGTTTCAGTTCCGGGTTTTTCTGACGGATAATCTCTTCAAGTTTGACTGTCTTCATGCCCGCATCCTGAAGCTGCGCGAAGGGACGCCCGGCCTCGACCGCCTCATGCTGCCTCCGGTCGCCTACCAGCAACACGCGGTCATTCGGATGCAGGCGATGCACAAACTCGTGCATCTGTCTGGTGGAGGCGAGCGAGGATTCATCGAGCACATACAGGCGGCGCTCTCCGGTGTCCAGCTTCTCACCGCGCGCAAGATGCTTTTGCAGTGTCGATGTTTCCATGCCTGCGTCGGCCAGCTTTTGCGCCGCGCGGGACGTGGGCGCGAAGCCTTCGACCTTGTACCCTTGCACCTCCGCGCCTTCACGGATGACGGCCAGCGCCGTTGTCTTGCCCGCACCGGCAACGCCATCCAATCCCACCATCTTTTCGCGGGAGAGAAACACTTGGTCAACGGCTTGACGTTGCGAGGTATTCAGCTCCGGGTGGCGGTCTTCCGTCGCAATCCGAATCTGCGGAGAAACCAGCATCGGGTCACTCATCCCGCGCTGATTGCCTTCGTGCATCCGTGTGACGATTTCACGTTCCATGCGAAGCATTGCGGCGGTGGTGTACTGCTGTTCTGTTCCGGCATGACCGACGGTGCGGAACTCTCCCCGCGCGGCCCGCTGCGCGAACTCCTGCCGGATGTGGGCATACGTTGTTTCTCCCATGCCGCGATTAAGCGCCGCTTCCAAAATGTTGCGCCGGTCCAGCACAGCGGAACGCTCGAAGAGATGATCGCGGGCATAGGTAACGGCCTGCTGCGCGATGCGGTCGGGTTCGTAAACATGGCGCTGTTCATGCGCCCGTGCTTCGGCCACGATCCGGTCGGCTTGGTGTCCGTATTGCGCGGCCAGCTCGCGGTGCCGCGTTAATACCTGTTCTGGCGATAACAGTTCTTTGCTGTCCCGCGTTCGGTGGGCCGCGACCTGCGCGGCTCCCGCTCCGTCTATGCCCATCTCGCGGAGATGGTCTTTGATCTGCTCCCGGCGCGGGCTGCTGGCCTCCAGATACTCTTTCGTATAGCCCTTGATCTCCGGCTGTCCATGCTTGCCGCGCTCCAGTTCGTAGCCCAAGCCCTGCAATCGCATCGACAGCTCGGAACGGTAAACGCTGGTGACATAGCGTTGCGAAGCGAATAGCTCCTGCGGCTGTAAAGCGCGAGTTTGTCCGTTGTCGCGTTCGGTGACGTTGAAGATCACAGCATGGGTGTGGAGCTGCGGCGCGGCGTAGCCGTCCACAGGCCGCGCGGTATCGTGCTCGAAGGTTGCCGCAACGACTTTGCCCGTTGTCTCCGGAGCGTGGACGTTGCCGATCCGCGCCTGCGTGTACCGCTCCAACTCCCCCAGGGCGACACGCACACTCTCCCGATGCGCCTCTCGCACGCGCTCATCGCCGCCCACAAGGGCGGTGAGAGAGACTGACTTCGGCGCGGAGAACGTAGCATCCCAACCGGCGCGATGTTCTACACTCGTTACTTCCTTGCCGAATTTTCCCTCATAGGTTTTTGAAACCTGATGGCGAACAAGCTGCGCTTCCGTGTGCGGGTGCTGCCCTTCGGTCAGACGCGCGAAGTGTTCATTGCCAACTGGACCCGATAAACCCCACTGCTCGGCCAGCTTGCCTTGCCACTCGCTATGCCCTTGCTGGTCACGGCTCCAATAATTCTGTCGCTCCGACGCAAACTCCCGCTCATGGTACATCCGCACCTGAGAAGCTGAGAGCGGTTTGGAGATCGTCAGCATGGGGCGACTCAATAATTGCGCGGCAGTCTCGTACCTGCCTATGAGAATCGTAGGCTCACTCTTAGGCAAGAGGAAAAATTCAATCGTCTAGCAGGCCACGCGAATAAAGCCCTTCGTAAGTTGCAATGTCATTTGCGCGGTCGGGTGCCACAGCGCGAAATATTTCTGCTGCAAAGGCAAACGGAGCAAGACCGTTCGCTGTGATTACACTTCTGTCTCTCACGGCAGGCGCTTTTACGTAAAAATCATGACCACAATATGCGGGTACATATTTGGCGATAAATCCATCTCCGTTACTTGTATGTCGATGATCGTTGAGCAGCCCCGCATGTGCCAGGGACAGTGTCGCAGCGCAAATCGCAGCAATCGGACGTGCCGCTTGATGGACGGTTTCTATGAGGGCTGTAATCCCCTTGATCTCTCCTCCCATCCACATATCACCACCTGGAAGGATGAGGATGCCTGCCAACTCGGGCCGGACTTCTTCCAAAGACAAATCGGGTGTCACCTTTAATCCACCCATGCTCACAATGGGATTGGTCGAGAGAGAGAAGGTCTTAACAGAAAACCCGAATGTTCGCCGCAGCTCAGCCAAGGCGGATGCGGGTTCCCAATCTGCAAAACCATCGAAGACAAAAACGTACGCTGTGCGGTTTGCCATCAGTCGATTCCTTTGCTCTCATCCCATACAAACGCCTCTTTGGGTTTGTCCGTGGGTTGGTCAGCGGGCGCATCGAAAAGTGGAAGCGCGGCCGGGGCCGCTGTCGGCGTCTTGGGTTGCTCTGCGCGAGCCGTCGTCGCCTGCGTCGGCGGTGACGGCCTGAGCGCAACCTTCTGCATTTTACGCTCGATGAACTCCGGTTGTTTGCTGCGCTTTTTCGCTAACTGGAAGTGGACCGGCACAACCTTATTCTCAAGCTTGATGAAGCCGTGCAACGGTTCGAGGCCGGAGATTTCCGAAGCCATGACTAACGGCTTGGTCGCAATCTCCATCGCATACGATTTCCTGCTGCCGAACAGCCTCATACTGCGCGACTCCTTCAACCGCTCCACTTCAATTTCCCCGATAGCATCGGAAATCCACTTGGCGGCGCGTGGCTCGGTGGTCTTGAAAAATAGCTTGGTTGCAGGCTGCGAAAGCATGGCCTCGGCGTCCTGGCCGTAGCGTTTTTCAAGCTGGCTGCGGCCCTGAAAGCCCACCACAACGGGATTGCCGTACTTGCGGTTTTCCGTGACGGCGGTGTGGAGTTGCGGCAGTTTGTTGAGGCTCGCCAGCTCGTCCAAAACAAACCATACCGGTTTTGCCGTCTGATCTTCGCAGTAGCCCATCATGCGCAGGATGAATAAATCGAGCCACACGGAATGAAGCGGCAGAATCTTCGCGCGGTAGGCGGGAGCGGAAGTCAGAAACACCCAACGCTTCCGGCTCGCGCGCCACTCCGCCGTCGCAAAGGTCGGCCTCGTATGCTCCCACTCCGGCAACAATTCCAGACAGTCGGCCACCATGTTTAAGCTCGCCAGCACACCCGCCCGCTGTGCTGGTGCTCCCGCATCGAGCAAGGCAGCCAATGGCGTTCCCTTCACCGCAAACTCGATTTGTGAGGGGTCGGCCATCATCCTCAGAACGTCCCTGGGCTGCGGCCTCCGCTTGAGCAAGTGGGCCAGTATGCGGCGCGGCCCATCGGTGAAAAACTCTTTCTCGTACTCCCTTTCCGGCAGAAACGCGGCGGCAATGGTCGTCGCCGTTTCGTCGCGGTCGATCTCATCGCCTAGCCCCCAATACGGGCAACGCTGGTCCAGCGGATTGAGAATCAAATCCCCACGCGTGGGCGAGTAAAACTCGCTCACAAAGTCCATTGCCGGGTCGTAAACGATGGCGCTCTCTCCGCGCTCCCGAACCTGACGGAGAAGCTGCCGGATGGCGTTCGACTTGCCTGAACCTGTGTCGCCCATCATCAGAATGTGGCTTGCTTCAAGTCGCTTCGGGATGCGATAGCTTGGGCCAAAGGGAAGCCACCGCAAAAGGCGATTCTCGAAATGCAAGCGAAACCGTATGCCGTCTGTTTTTGTGCCACGCCACCGCAAAGCTGATGCCAACTCCGGGCCTTTGGTCCTCCGTCCGTGGCGTTCTTCTTGTTGTCGCCGTCGCCCAAAAATCTGCTTCCTCTGGAGCCAGAGCACATAGAGCAGCATCAACACGGCAAGGCTATTGAGCATCGGCCGTCCAAACAACCACCAGACACTCACACCGTCATAAACGTACTCCCGCAATCCTTTGGCGAGACCGTCTGAAAACACTTTCTCCGGGGCGCTGTAGGCTACTCCACGCCAGCCCTCCTCGATAGCTTTGGGCGAGAGGCGGACGGGCAGTTTTGGGTCCGGCCCGGACACCACATCCTCGGCGGAAGCGGGAACCGCCTTCCGCTTGGGTGCGGTCTTCATCACCCATCGAATCGTCATTTCGCTGTGCGGCATCCCCGCCCCAACAGAGCTGGCGGCATAGGTCGTGAGGTAGACCTTTTGCAACGGCGTGAGTGTCCAGTAGAGCCATGCCGAAGCCGGGAAGATGAGCACCAGCGGCCCGACCGCAAGCCAGAAAAGGAACCAGAACAGCCGCCCCGTCCGGCTTGGGAAACGCATGGGGCGGCTCACTGCTTGCCCCCGTCCGGTCCCCCCTGGGACAGAAACTCCGCAAGCAATTTGCGGGCGTCGGCCAGTTTCCTAGTGTTGGCTTGGTCACGGATTTTGAGCACGGAATCGGGTAGCAGGTGCTTGCCTTCCGCGTTCGCCTGAGCCGTCGCGTGAAAGAGATTCAGGAGCATGTAGCGCAGTGCCGACACCTCGGCCAGTACCAACTCGGTAGGGTCTGCCGGACGTTGCCGCGCGGCTTTCAGGGCCAGTTCGCGCAACCACTCAGCCACGGTTTTCCCTGCGCCTTCGGCGGCGGTTTCTACCTCCGTCAACTCTTCCGGCGTGACTCTGGTTGCAATGGTTTTGGCACGGAGAACCGGACGCGCTTCACTGGTTGGTGAGGCTGGAGACTGCAACGGAGCCGGGATGCGGGGAGTGCTCATAGGGAAACCCGCCTCGAAAATAGCTTGCACCTTGCGATTTTGCCCGTCAAGCGCCCGAATGATGGAAGCCCTTGTCTATCAGCGCGTTTACACATTGGGCGCTGTAAGGCGCTCTGCGCGTTTACGCACGTAAACGCATTGTCGCCACGCCGGATACACGCATTACCAAACTGCTGATTCAAAGTGCGTTCACGTCGCCCGCCTAAGATTTCAAGCCGGTTTACCGGCAGCATCCCATTTGGGGGTGACGTGTCGTAGCGTCAACCCGATGCCGTAGGCAGCGTGCTTGCACCACCACAACTGGTGGAGTAGGCAAGGCCGTCGGCATCGAATCCGGCAAGATGTAGCGAATGAAAGAGTCGTACGGCGAAGGCCTAGCAAGCCGCGCCGGCTCCGAGTCTTGCGGGCACGGTCGTAAGGCCGGATACGAAGCGTAGACAGGAGGAACTATGGGCCAGGTTATTGAGCCGCGAAATACCCCTAACTTCAGGACGCCGACGCCCTGACACAACGCGGAAGGCAACATCCGGTCCAGCGCCATCGCAAGCTGGGTCGGAGTCCTGCGCGGTCTGTGACCCTGGCACGTAGGGACACATCTTGCACGGAAGTTGAGAGATCCCGGGTTCTCCCGAAGGCCAGCGTTTTCGGGACGCATCGGGAAGTCCAAGGACAGAAGACGATGATGAACGAACACGGGAAGTCGGACAGACCCATAGTACCGGGGAAGTCTCCGAACAAAACCAGAACAACGGCGGCGGAGGAGATGGAGGGAAGGGGTCTGGCCAAGGGGAACCTGAGCCAGCAAAACGCGTTCCGGACTCAGAGCCGGGTCGACGCGCCCAGCGAGCTGGCGCAGGTACGACAAACGGCAACATTGAACAAGGATGCAAAGTTCACCGCTCTGCTGCATCACATCTACCGGATCGAAACTCTGCGGTTTGCCTACTTCCAGTTGAAGAGGCACGCCGCAGCCGGTGTAGACGGAGAGACGTGGCGGCACTACGGCGAGGCGCTTGAGGAAAATCTCCAGAGCCTCTCCCATAGACTGAAGCGCGGAGCGTACCGGGCAAAGCCGGTGCGTAGGGTATACATTCCGAAGGCGGATGGGCGGCAGCGACCGCTCGGCGTCCCGGCGCTCGAAGACAAGCTTGTTCAACGAGCGACGGTGGAAGTGCTCAACGCGATTTACGAAACCGACTTCCTCGGCTTCTCTTATGGGTTCCGGCCAAAGCGCAACCAGCATAAAGCGCTGGACGCCTTGTTCTGTGGACTCCATGAGCGACGTGTGAACTGGGTGCTGGATCTGGACGTGCGCAGCTTCTTTGATCGGCTGTCGCACGAGTGGCTGGTCCGGTTTCTCCAGCATCGGATAGCGGATCGGCGCGTCGTGCGGCTCATCCAGAAATGGCTGAACGCGGGCGTGCTGGAAAAGGGAACGCGAACGTTTGTGGAGGCGGGCTCGCCGCAGGGCGGAAGTGCATCGCCATTGCTGGCGAATATCTACCTTCATTACGTCTTTGATCTCTGGGTCCAAGCATGGCGCAAGAAGCGTGCGCGCGGCGATGTAATCGTGGTGCGCTACGCCGACGACATCGTGGTTGGATTCGAGTTCAAGACCGAAGCCGAACAGTTCTGGAAAGAACTCGCCGAACGCATGGCGAAATTCCAACTGGAACTGCACCCGGAAAAGACGCGCCTGTTCGAGTTCGGACGCCACGCGGCGACGAACCGAAAGCGCGCCGGACTGGGCAAGCCGGAGACCTTCGATTTTCTCGGCTTCAAGCACATCTGCGGGGAAGACGAAGAAGGGACGGTTTCTGGTGCTTCGGCAGACGGTTCGCAAACGCATGCAAGCTAAGCTGCAGCAGGTGAAAATCGAGTTGTGGCGACGCATGCATGACCCTGTTCCTGAAGTCGGTAAGTGGTTGAAGTCCGTTGTGGGCGGGCATTTTCGTTATTTCGGAGTACCGGGTAACGGTCATGCCATGGCCCATTTTCGTTTCACCGTGAGCAACCTCTGGCATCGAACGCTGTGCAGAAGAAGCCAGCATGGTCGCGTTCTGTGGGAACGAATGAACCGGCTCGTCCGCCGCTGGCTGCCTCCGGTCCGTATCTGCCATCCTTATCCTTCGCGCCGTCTGCGCGTCACCACCTAAGGCAAGAGCCGTATGCGGGAAATCCGCCCGTACGGATCCGCGCGGGGGGTACGGCGCAAGCCGTATCCCTACCGCGACGCTCCTCCTTCCGCTGCGCCAGCAGCGCGGTTTTTGGGGATGCTTGACTGGCACGGCTCCCCCGTTATGCAAAGCTCATTTGGAACTCGTCAGAACGGCAAAGTTCGCCAGCCGCTACCCGATGAGATAGCGCACGGCCCCGTCAAGCTCAAGTGATTGACAGCCGAAGAAGGCTATTGCCTATCGGTTGATTGAAGCTGGTTCTCCAATGTGAGATCCATTGTGCCTCCCTCGGTATGGGATGTCTTAAATCTGTTTAGCCGCGATGTGGACATAAATCTTATCCGGCTTCGGTGCGCACAACATGATGATGCCGCCAGAGTCGCAAAAAAGGACCCAGGCAGCATCATCCGCGCCGGAGGCGCGTGGCGCTGTTTACCAACCAGTAGTTGACGGGCGGACGGTGATCCGCCCCCGACGATTCGTTGCCCAACCGAGCTATAGGCGATATCGTGAGTAAACATGCGTTTATGAACTTGGATATGTGCCCAGAAAAAGCAGAACGATATCGATGGTATCGCAGACCCCATGGGCCACAATCGGAATGGCAAGGTTCCTGCGAAAGACGAGATAGATCACTCCCAAAATCAGGCCATCTGACCCTTCTTCGACGATGCCCGTTAAGCCTTGCTGGTGGTGAGCTAGACCGAAGAGAACGCTAGTCAGGATTAGACTCAGAACCCATGCGGTACGCGAGCCTTTGCCTAGATCGGCCATCCGATTCATCAGGTAACCACGATAGAAAAGCTCCTCGCCAAATGCTGCGATCACCCAAGTGAGACCGATGATCAGTAGGGCGTACTTCAGATTTCCGTGAACCTCGGGAAAGCTTGATAGGTCGGGCGGCCTTCCCAGCAGCCGCGTGAGCAGTCGCTGCTTGCCAAACAGATCGAAAAGCTCTAATGCTACACCACAGGCGAATCCATACAACAGTGTCCGTGTCCACGTCTGATACCTCGTAAACCCAATCTGTCTCCATTGGGCCCCACGAAGACGAAGCGAAACCCATGCAAGGAGCAACAGATATGGTATCGCGCTAACCTTCAAGATGTGATGCTGGCGTGCAACGTAGATGCCGACAGCGAGAAAGAGCTCTACGGGGATGAGCCATTTGCTATCACGCCAAGAAGAGCCACGTCGCTCCACCGATTCGTTTTCCATTCGGACGCTCCATTCTGCTTGGCCGCTAGCGCACCTTGTACTCAGCCGACCGGGGATGGTATCAGCATTGTGGCCGAACCACCGACCGGGAATAATGCAGCAGCTCATCTATACGTGAGCGATAGGTTCGGCTCACACGCAAGGTTTTGCCGTCTCGCAGCGTTAGAACTGCGTCTCGATTTGCCGATGGATCTATCCGTGCAACGCGCTCCACCTGGACGATCGTCGAGCGGTGAATCCGTACGAACTGCGTCGGGTCGAGGCGAGCCTCCAGCGACGTGAGAGGTTCACGGACTAAGTGGGTTTTACCGCCAACATGCAATCCAGCGTAGTCACTCAACCCCTCAATCCAATCCACATCACCGACCTGAACGAAGGTAAACTCATTACCTCGGCGCACCGGAAACCGCTTGATCAGACCCCGACTGTCCTCTCTGTCCGGAGACGTTAGAAGTCCGTAAAGCCGCTCGAAGTTTGCCTCCTGCCGGTGAAGAGCTAACATGCGCCGTGCACGTTCGATACAAGCCCCGAATCGCGCGTCGTCGATTGGCTTAAGGAGATAGTCGAGCGCTTCAACATTGAACGCATCCAAGGCGTATTCCTCATGCGCTGTGAGAAACACTATGCACCGGGCTTGCTCTCTAGGCAACTGTCTCAGGAGATCTAATCCGGAAATACCGGGCATTTCGACGTCGACAAAAATCAGATCAGGCGAGACCTGCGGAATCTTCGCGCGCGCCTCCTCGCCGGTACTGCACTCCCCAACAACAAGTATGTCGGAATAAGCACTCAAGCGTGTAGTGATGCCAACTCTAGCTAGCGGCTCATCATCAACAACCAGAACGCGAATGTTCATTGTCCGGCCCCTTGAGAAACTATAGATGACGCCGTGGCCAGCGGAAATTGAATCGAGACTAAGAACCGATTGTTCTGCGCAGTGGTGGTCGTAACGCTTCCTTGTTCTCCGTAGAGTTTTTCTAGTCGCGTCTTGGTATTCGCCAGGCCAAGCCCGTTTCCTTTGTCACCCGACTGCAGCAGGGCTTCCGTGTGGTCATTTTCGATATCGATTCGAAGCCGTCCTTCGCTTGCCGAAGCTCTGATTGCGACCTCTCCACCATTCGGACAACGTGCGATGCCATGACGGATCGCATTCTCTACAATCGGTTGCAAGAGAAACCTGGGGACCTGTGCCTCATAAGCTTCTGCGCTCACGCTCAGCGAGACAGCAAGACGAGGTCCGAAGCGAACCTGTTCAATGGAAAGATATTCCTCTGTGACGGCCAGCTCTTCTCGAAGAGTCACAACATGAGCCTCTGGGAAGCTGAGGGTATTCCGCAGTAGTGCGGCTAGCTTTGCGATCATCTCGGTAGCCCGTTCGGGCTGTTTGCTTACGACGAGCGACGAGACGGCATTTAGAGTGTTAAACAGAAAATGAGGCTGCATTTGATAACGGAGCGCCTGAAGTTGAGCCTCACGCGCCGTCGCTTCCGACTCCAACAACCTCTCCCTCTGCTCCTCGACGGTACCGTAATGCTTGATCCCGAAGTAAAGTGCGCTCCATGCGATGAGAATGATCGCAGCTTCGAATGCTTGGGCGGCGACCAAACTCCAACTGAGGTGTGTCTGGGGCTCAACCAAGTGGAGCGCAGTCAGAGCCGAGACAACAGTGCACAGAACGCCCAGAATGTATGAGAATCCCACTGATAGAAAAAGGGCAGAAGCTAACGCGGTAGAACGGCGCCAGAGGAGATGACAACAGGCATACAGAACGAAGCTGGCCACAAAGGTTGAACAGAGGAGAGCGACCTGGTAATCCACCTGTTCCCGCATGTGACGAAATGGGATGTAAGAGACGGCTGTTGCCAATCCATAAAGCGTCCATCCTCCGATCTGGAGGGGCCAAAAAGAAGGAGTACGGCGCTGTGGGGTAATCTGGGGCACGCATCCATTCTAACGATCGAGCTCTTCCGCTGAAACCGACTGGGCGCATGAGATGCACGACTCATCGCAGAATCGCGGAAGTCTGCCACCTTTGACTTCCGTCCCGGTCGAATCGAAGTTACGTTTATCGCTGAAATTCAGGTGGAAGGTGGCGGAATGAGTGTACACCGACCTTCAGCAAGCCAAGAAATGGGTCTCAAGGTTGTTGAGGATTTGCACCTATGCAATCGAGAAGAAGGCAGGCTCTGTTAGCAATCGCCATTGGCGGTCTGGTTGCGGGAACACTCGACCTTGCCCAAGCCTGCATACTTTTTGGCCCGACAGTTCCCCTCGCCGTTGCTGGAGGTCTCCTTGGGTCTCAAGCCTTTCGTGGCGGCGCAGCTATCTATATCCTGGGCATCCTCCTGCACTTCCTGATCGCTTGCACAGCCGCCGCTGTTTATTATGGAGCAAGTCGCAGACTGCAATTCCTGGCTCAGCACGCATTGGTATGCGGATTATTCTTTGGCATCGCGGTTGATCTGACAATGAGTCTTATCGTGTTGCCGCTCTCAGCTCTGCATGCCACGGGACCTTACCAATACCGGGGGTTGGTGCAAGGGCTTCTTGTCCATATGGTTCTGGTCGGCTTGCCAATCTCTTTCAGTGTCCGTCGGTTCGGACAATAGCCGGAATCTCCTTTTTGGGGACCGATTTGCCTCAATTGTACCGCTCCGAGTGGAATCGCAACGCCAAAGTTGCATTTGCAGTCGAAAAACCGAGCGATTCCGTGCCGTCCTAGTCTCGCCCAGGTTATCGATGTCGTTCCTCGCCAATTTCTCCGACACCTCTCCCTCCTTCTCTTCCTGTCATTGGGATTATGCTCAACGCCGCCAGCCGATCAGTTTGCCGGCAGCGGCAACAACGCGATCCTGCGTAACATCGCTGCAAACCGTGTGCGCGTCAAATGTCCTTCCGCCAGCATCATCCAGTAGTACCGCGCATGCTTCACCAGCCGCCCGCCCGTCTTCACCAAACGCTGCTGCAGGCTGGTCAGAGACCAGTCTTCGATCCCGGCTGGTAGGGTCAGCCGCCGCCACAGGTTGCCCAGGTTGTAGGCCAAAATGCTGAGCCATAACCGGACCTCATTGCTCCGGAACCGATGGCAACTCAGCCGCGTCATCTTTACCGCCTGCTTGCCCTCCTTGATCCATTGCTCTGCCTTGCCGCGCTGGTTGTAGAAGTGGACGACCTTCCGGTTCGCGAGCTGTGTGTTGGTCACGATGAAGCCCAGCCGGGGGAACAATTCCCCGGCATGATGCTCAATTTTTGCCACTACCCGCCGCGCCGTCGTCCAACTGGCCGCCCGATATAGAAAACCCTTGTACCACACAACGGGCTTATGTCCCGGACGGCCTACTGGCCGAATGAGCAACTCTGCAATGTCCCGCAACAGACAGTCATTGGCCGGAATCCGAATCGTGTACTTCGCACCACGTTCTTCCAATGCTTCGTAGATGTCAGGCTTGGCAAAGGCCGCGTCAGCCCGGAACCAGACCTCCTTGCCCAGTTTCTGCAACCGCTCGACCTCCGGCATCAGGAGTTGCTTCCATTCGTCGGCGCTGTGAACATTACCCGGCCGCAGTTTCGCGGCCACGCAATCGCCTTCAGCATTGAACAACAGCAGCGGGTGATAGCAGGTGGACGCATAAAAGCATCCGGCCACTGCTCAGAGATGAGCATGGCCGTAGACCGCCGGAGCGATATTCACTGCAACGGCTGCGGGGAAGCCGCTGACAGCGGCATCCCCGGCGTTTTCGGTTGTCTCGTTCACTTCCTCAAACGTGCTGCCGAGAATCAGGTCCACGGCTCTCTGCGCGATGGCGGCGGCATGAACGATGAGGCGGTACTGATCGGCGTGAAACTGTCTCATCTTTCCAACTACCGTGACATATTCAGCACCATCGAAACGCGGAAAGAGTTTGATTCGCACCAGGACATCGTTGTCCAAAAGGATTTTGAAGCCTCCCGACATTGGGGTTTTGCGGACCGGGAACTCCCGGAAGTCTGGCGAACCGACCCACAGTCCAATGTTCTTCGCGCTTCCGAGTATGGCCGATTGGACGTAGATGGACTCGAACGCATCAATCCCGTACCGTTCAACCGCGTAGCCAAGAGAGCATTTTGCAACAAAGCGAGCAAAAATGTCTGGGTCGAAGTCCGGTGGGCACACTTCGCCAACGCCAATTCTTTTCGCCAGGTCCTCCCTTTTCTCGACAAGAACAAACTGATCTTTAGAAATGCACTCGATTCGATCCGGTGCGACCCCTCCGCCAAGGATTGCGGGATGCTTGAAAATGGGCAGCTCGATAATCTTCAACGCATCTTTAAGCGGCACCTTGCGGGTGGATTTGATGCCGTTTCGAACCACGGTGAGGGGATACAATTCGTCCGCGCTTTTCTTGTTTCTTGTGCGGTAGCCCATCTCCGCACGAGCGGCACCCCACATACGCCGGAGCACATACTCTTCGATCTTCGTGGTCTCTCTACAGCAGTCTTGGCAACTTGCATCGCCCAGCGTAATACACCCATTTAGAGCATACGGAGAGACGTGCTCCTCAGTTAGCTTGCCCTGAGTCGTTCCGCAATAAATGCAGCGGCCAACGTAGGTCGATTCCCTGTGTGTGACAACCCTCACTTATGGGACTCCTGATGAGCAGCCCAACGCCTTCAACTTCACCGCTTGTAGTACCCGGATTTGCCCGAGGGATTTACGCGCTTGCGAGGTGGGGGCTTGCCCACGGCATCAATGAACTCAAACATCGTATCCAGCCAATCATGGAACTGCCCGGCACGGTTCCGCTCTTTGAAGTCGGCGACCACGCCGTCTATGTGGGCGGAAAGGCTTGGATACTTCTGCCTCAGTTTCTCGCCCTCCAGCTCAATGCTCCGGTCAAAGCCGATACCCTCGCCCGCACCAGTCGGGCCGTGTGGCAATCCACGCAATAGGATTCCCCGGTGCTTCGGCTTCCGCTTGGGCGTCCGCCCGTAGATAATTCGCCCTGCCGCCATTAGCGCACCTCGCCGCCAGAGTAGCACTGAGCGCGGGCGAATGCAAGGCGAAAGTCGGCACCATGCTTGTGCCGTTCTCACTGGAACGCGACTGTCATGGGTCCCACGGGAAGCCGAAAGCACCCCGTATTGCGAGCGGTTGGAGTGCGGAAAGGTGGAGCACCCTTCTCGGCACAAAGCGCACGAAGAACAGCCGCCAGCGGCGGCTCGTGCGCGGAGATTTGCCGCTAAGAACGCCCCGGCGGGGCAGCGGCAAATCAGAAAAATCTCATAGAGAGAAGAGTTCAAGCTGAACAGGGAACGATTGCCTCCCTGCGCCTGCCTCCGCCACGGCTCCGGCAAAAACGGCTTCGGGAGGTTCACGGTCAGCGCGGTTTGTTGCGCTGACCTCTCTTGGACTGATCGCGGGTTGCTGCCGCTTTCGATGCCTTGGCCCTGGCCTCATCCGGCTCCGGGTGCGGCAGTTCCCATCCCGCCATGCCCTGCAATACGCGGTCGGCGTGCTTGATGGTGTTCACATGCCCGTAGTGCTCCTCGATCATGTGGACGGAAGTGCCCATCTGCTCGGCAAGGAAATACACGTCCACGCCTTCTTGCAATCGCAGCGTGGCGTAGGTGTGCCGGAAGCAATACGTGGAGCGCGGCACGCCCTGCGTGCCTTCGCGCAAATTCGCTTCGTTCAGTAGATCGATAATCAAGCTGCCGTAGAGAGTTTTTGCAGGCTTGCCTGTGACATTGGTGAACACTCTGTCGTTCGGTTCCGTGGCTTTGGAGATTGCGCGGATGCGTTCTAAATACTCTCCAACACTCTTGGGGGCAACCAGCTTGCGTGACTTACCCTTACCCTGCACGAACAGGACAACAATCTCTCGTCCCTCGCGGTCTTTGGCAGGCATGATGTCGCGCCAGCGGAGATTCTTCATCTCCGCTGGCCTCATGCCGGTATTGCAGGCAATCAGGATCATGTTGTAGGTGACAGTGCGATACCAAATGCTTGACGGCTTATCTGCCTCACCAATCCACTTGCGGCCTACGGTGTGGAGCTTGCGGTATTCCTCCAGCGTGAACTCGTCCCGCCGCATCGTCTTGAGCTTCGGGCGCTCGTCGAAACGCTGGCTGGCAGGAACATAGCGTTTCTTGATGGCGTAATTCATCACCGCGCCGAAGATGGACATCTCAAAGCGGATGGTGGAATCGCTGATAAAAGGAACCACCCGCTCATCGGAAGGTTTGACTTCAATTGGTTTCAAAACCCGGATGCCAAGCGTGTGTTGAACCTTAGTGCGGCGCTCGGCTTCATTGTCAGCGAAGGCTTGGGCCATCTCGTCGCTGACCTCCCGAACGCCGTTGCGCTTGTTGCGCCCCGCGCCGTTCACCCGCCGCCATGCCGGATAGCCACCCCAAAGCTCATCTCCAATAAGGTGAACTTGCGTGGAACCTACATATCGGTCTAAAGTTCCTTCGATGATGGCGCGAACCTTCTTAGGACGCGCCTTGCTGATTTCCCCGCGTTGCGCCCGCGCCTCCTGGGTCAGCAGATACTCTCGCCCCACTTCGCGGAAGGGGCGATTGAACACAGGAACATCATGCTTGATGCGGAAGCGGATGTCCGCGTCCTGATCGAAGGCGCGTTCCCGCGCCGCTTCTTTATCGGAGGTTTTGAGCGAAACCGTCTTGTAACGGTCGGCCTTCGGCATCTTCATGCGGCAATACCACATGCGATGCTCCACATCGCCGCGCCGGAAGAGAATCAGGCCGGGCTTTAGTTCCTCTTTTTCGGTGACGAATGCCATATTCGCCTCCATTGTTTGACTGGTTCTGTGCAGATTCCGTGCAGGTTTTTTCTGTAAGTCCTTGAATCCTTGTAGCTGTGCAGGACTCGTACAGATAATATCAGAAAATTATCTTGTTTATTTATAATTATTTACAATATAATTGTCATCCTGGCCGAAACTCATCCGACTCTACTTTCCTGTCTGTATACCGAGAGTCAGGAGCAAAGTCGCCCTCCTCACCCATTGCCGCCTCGTCAAAATCAAAGTGCTTGTCCTCCAATAGTTGCCTGATGCTTTCGGCAACCTCCGGCTCGATGTGACCAACTTCTTGCAAAAGCTCCACAATGTCTTCACCGGATCGTTCCCATTGGTAGTCGCTCTCCTTGCTCATCGTGTATTCCATGCCTGTTGGCTCATCCTCCGTACGAACGAAATTCTGATCGAATACCTTGTCGAAGATTTCCGCAGCCTGATCTAGAGAAATCGTCTTCACACGCTTTCGGCAGAAGGAGCAATCCGCCATTGTGCCAATTTTCTTTATTGTGCTTTTGAGAGTTTTCTCCCCCACACATCGATGACAGAGCCTCGAATCGGCATTTATGTAATCTTGGCGTGGTTCTTGCGGATCCAGTCCTCGACGTCTCTGCGGACTTCGCCCGCTAGTTTGCCTGCGAGATCAGCCTCGCCCTGAGCCACAAGCCCGTAGTCGTCATAGGCGCCCGTATTTCGCTTTCGGCGCAAGGCATCGAGCCTGGGGATGAGCTTTCTCTCCGGATCGATCGAGAACTCCAGAGCTTCGATCGTGCGGTAGTGCTCGCCTCCGCCGCGGACAACCCGGTACCCAGCGGCGCGTAAGGCGGCTGTCGCGGAAGCACGGATCGAGTCCCAGGCCAGACTGAGTTGCGCATCGGCAGACATTTCGCTCGCGACCGCTTTTCGATAGTCGTCGAGATGCCCGTCGGCATTCGCGAGCAGACGCTCGATCTCCTCCCGATCGGACCCGAGTTTCTCAAGCCACCGATTACTGGCCCAGTTTTCTAAGGACATCCTCGTCTCCGATCAGAAAGAGCTTGTTCTCGCCAAGCACCGTCTTCAGAAAATTGCCGCGCAGCTTGCCCCTGAACTCATTCGCCGTATAAACCGTAGGGTTGATCTCGCGGTTCAGCGTTTTCTGTGCGTATGCGATTCGGTCGACCACATCGGCGAACTGCACCCCACCCACAATCATCAAATCGACGTCGCTTTGCTGGCCCTCACGCGAACGCGCCACGGAGCCATAGACAAAAGCAAGGTCGATATTCGCGGCGAGAGGGCTGAGCGCAGCCAGGAGAATGTCGCGGATTCCGACCGTCTTCGCGACAATGGCCCGCATCTCGGCGAAGATGGGGCTGGCCTCGTTGACGCTAAAGAGGGTCTGGGTTCCCAGAGTCTTTTTGGTCACCAGACCGGCTTCGACCAACTGGTGCAACTCCCGCTGCACGGGCCCCAGTGTAATCCCCGTCATCCGGGCAAGTTGTCTTAGGTAGTAGGACTCGCCAACATGCCCAAACAGAACGGCCAGCACCGCACCGCGCGTGCGCCCAAACAGCGTGCTCGAAAGTATGCTGGCTGTACCCATTCTGGGGTCAATCGTAGCCGAAAAGGATACAGGAAGCAACGCCTAGGTGCATTCGGGGCGATTCCGGCATCTGAGAGGATTCAATTCTCAGAGGCTGGGCTTCCGAGCATTCAGGACGAAGCAGCAAGCAAGATCGAACGGCTATTTATGGCGTGAGTCCGGGGCCCATCTAGACCTCTGCCGTGACAGCGCCGCCAGACTAAGGTTTTCAATGACATACAACAACGCGGGGACTGCCAAAATACCTGCAAGTCGTACAAGACATCAAGGATTGTGGGTTGGATTGTGGGTTGGAAATCTGAGAGGCGAATGGGAATATCACTTGGCTTTGGCAGCGAAACAGTGACAGCTTCAATCCGACCATTCCCGAGCCTTGCGATTACTCAAGAAGCAACATGCACCTCGACGTGGCCATTCGGCGTATTGTTTGTCTTGATAAAAGTAAGACTAGTGTAACGGGTCGCGGAATACGTAGTCATGAGCCACGTGCCATCGTTTTCGTTATTGAAAGTCGTTGGGCTCTCAAAGATTCGGGTCTGATATTGCGAAGCTCCAGAAGCGACATGCACTTCGACTTGGCCAACCCTCGTGTTGTTTGTCTTGATGAAAATAAGGTCAGGTATCCGGTTACAATCAATAGGTCTTACGGCAAATGACAGCCGCACGCGGGTCTGGTACAAGCTTGCGTGCATTTTGCATATTTGCACACCGCAGCGCGATCAACTATGGCCCTTTCACTTAACAAACCTAAGCTCGACAACCTCGCCGGTGACATCTGGAAATCGGCTGAGCGGCTCCGTGGCAAGTTCAAAGCTTACGAATACCAGAGCGTCATCCTGCCGATCATCGTCATCCGCCGTCTGGAATGCGTGTTAATCGATTGGCGGGAGAAAAAGGCAGCCGAGGTCCTCAAGAACCGGCCAAACCTTACCGAGAAGGAACTCGCCAAGCTGGTCAAGGAATTGGAACTGAATCCAAAGCAGTGTCCATTTTCCAACAAAACCGGCTGGACACTGCGCAAGGTCTATGAGGAAGACCACGCGCTCTTGGAGGAGAACTTCCGCGCCTACATCAACGGCTTCTCCGAGAATGTTGACGAAATCATCGAGAATTTCAACTACCGCGCCACTATCGGCCTGATGGTGAAGAACAACCGGCTAGCCCCAATCCTGAGCCAATATAAAGAACTCGCGCTCGGCCCCGACCAGCTTTCGGGGCTGGAGATGGGCTACATCTACGAGGAGCTGCTCCGACGTTTCTCGGAACAAAGTGGCGAAGAAGCCGGAGAGCACTTCACGCCTCGCGAGGTAATCAGGCTCATGGTCGAGTTGCTGAAAATACCGCTCCCCGACCGGCATCTCTCAATTTACGACCCCGCCAGCGGTACAGGCGGAATGTTGTCCGTGGCGAAGGAGCATCTTCTGGAGCGCGCCGACACACCGGAAGAAAAGATGCGGGTCGAGAAATTCGTCACCGTCCACGGGGAGGAGCTTTCCCCTACGAACTATGCCGTCTGTCAGGCTGATCTCCTCATCAAGAACGACCGGCAGGCCACTGTCCACCTTGGCAACTCACTTATCCCTCACGACTCGCACAGCAAGGAGCCGGGCGACCAGTGGCCAGAGCCAAAGTGGAGGTTCCACCGGATGCTGAGCAATCCGCCCTTCGGCGTCACCTGGGGCGGGAAGGACGGCTACGAAAAAGAGGCCCGCAAGCTGGAGAAAACCCGTTACAAAGCCGGAATGCCGCGCGTGAATGACGGTGCGTTGCTTTTCCTGCAAACGATGCTTGCCAAGATGGCGCCCCTTGAAGAGAGCGGCAGCCGCATCGCCATTATCTTCAATGGCTCGCCACTCTCCAACGGTGACTGTGGCTCCGGCGAGAGCGAGATCCGCCGATGGATACTGGAGAACGATTGGCTCGACGCCATCGTCATGCTCCCCGACCAGCTTTTCTACAACACCGGCATCTTCACCTACATCTGGCTGCTGCGGAACGACAAGCCCACGAGCCACAAGGGCCGTGTAATGCTCATCGACGCCCGCCAGCAGTTCGAGAAAGAGACAAAATCCTTTGGTAACAAGCGCAACCGCATGACCGATACGCACCGCACGTGGGTCGAGGAGCGCTACGAGAAAGGCTGGGGCAGGGGATACGCTGACGAGCACGTCAAAATCTTCCAGCGCGAAGACTTCGCTTACCACAAGGTGAGCGTTGTCTTCTGGCAGACGGATGAGAAGGACCAGCCTGGCATCATCACAGAGCCTTACGATAAGGCGTGGACTGCCGCGAACGTGAAGAAGGAACAAGACTTCTACGAGAGCGATCTGACCTTCCGCGTGCGGATGAAGGCGAAGGGCAAGGAGAAGACCGTCGAGTTCACCGTGAAGCCGAAGGACAACGCGGTGAAAAAGTTTAAGGAGTCCATGGCCGACGCCGAGGAAACGTCTGCCATCGAGTGGACCCACCGGCACTACGTGCAGGACGACGAATACATTCCAAATGGTGAGGATATCGAGGCGTTCCTAAAAAGGGAGATCGCCAAGCCGATCATCCGCTGGGAGGAGACGAAGAAGAACGGCAAGACGATTCTTGGCTACGAAATCCTGCCGAATAAATACTTTTACCGTTACCTGCCCCCGCCGCCTGCAAAGGACCTGCTGGCGCAGTTCTGGAAGCTGGAGAGGGATGCGGAGAAGATACTGGAGGGCTTAGAAAAATGATCAGCACCTCTGCGTTGAATTTAGATGAAACAAGTATTTTCGGCCAAGCGCCTGAAACATGGCGCATCGATAGGATTCGAGACCGGCTGGGCGCAATTGTCGGCGGCGAATGGGGGGATGACCCGGACGCCCACGATGAGGGTGTAGAGATTGCCGTCATTCGCGTTGCAGATATCCGAGGTTTTGATGTTGCCACTCAAGGCTTGACGATTCGCCGCGTGAAAAACTCCAAGCTAACTGGTCGACTCATTGGGAAACGTACACTGCTTCTTGAGAAATCTGGTGGTGGAGAGCAGAAGCCCGTCGGTCGCGCCGTCCTCGGGAGAAACCTTTCTTGTGATGCGATCTGCTCCAACTTCATGGCGAAGACGGACTGCGGGCCGACGCTCGATCCGTTGTTCATTGCTTACTTGCTTGATGCTGCCTACTCTTCCGGTGTAAATAAGCCTCACGTTCAACAGACGACGGGAATCCAGAATCTGCGTGCATTCGATTACCTCAACACGCACGTAGCCTTTCCACCCCTACCCGAACAGCAGCGCATTACAGCGTATCTCGATGAGAGTTGCGAAGCGATAGACGCGGCGGTCGTTGCCAAGCGCCTCCAACTCGACACGCTCGACACACTCGGCAAGTCCATTATCCAGCGCGCCGTGACGGAGGGCATCTCAGAAGGTGTCGCGTTCGAGACCACTGGCAATGCGTGGATGGACAAGATTCCGCGCGGCTGGAAACTCGTTTGTCTGAAACGTATCGCTGAAATTCAGGGCGGACTTACCCTCGGCAAGCAATACGAAGGTCCGCTCATCGAACGCCCTTACTTGCGCGTTGGCAATGTGCAGGACGGTTACCTCGATTTGGCGGACGTTTCTGTGATCGAACTCCCGGCCAGTGCAGCGAAGGGTGTTGAACTTCGTTCCGGCGATGTGCTGATGACGGAGGGCGGTGACCTGGACAAGCTCGGTCGAGGCCATTTGTGGAATGGTGAGATTCCAGGCTGCCTGCACCAAAACCACATTTTCGCGGTGAGATGTTTCCTTCATAAACTGAAGCCGACGTTTCTCGCCTATCTCACTGCTGCCAAGTATGGGCGCGATTACTTCGAAGCGACTGGCAAGAAAACAACCAACCTCGCCTGCACAAATGCAACCAAGGTCGGGGAGTTTCCCGTTCCTTTGCCCCGCGTGGCCGAACAAGATGCAATCTGTGCCTATCTCGAAGAGAAACTTGCCGAGGTGAAGGGTATCGCCACAGGCATCGAATCCCAAATTGCCATTCTCACTGCCTACCGCAAGTCGCTTATTCACGAATGCGTCACCGGCCAGCGGCGGATCACGGATGCGGACCTGAACCGAGTCAAAGCGCATGGCTAAGAAGAACAAAATACCGGAGCTGACGTTTCAGCGGCACATCGCGGACTACCTCGTCCGCGAGCACAAGTATGGGGTGCTGGAGCAGTCTGATATTACGGACACCGAGCATTTCATCGCCGAAGACCAGCTCTGGGCCTTTCTCAAAGCCAGTCAGTCCGACACGTTGAAGCAGCTTGTGGACAATTACGGCACGGACGCACGGGAGGAAGTCTTCAAGGCACTGCGCAATGAACTCCAGCGCACACCGCTGTGGATGCTTCTTCGGCACGGCTTGAAGGTACGCGGCCTGGAGTTTAGGCTTTTCTATCCGAAGCCCCGTTCCACCGCGAGCGCAGCCGCTACCAAATATGCCGAGAACCGAATCACGTTTCGCCCGCACTTCTACTTCGGCGAGACGAATCAGGAGATTGATTTTGTCCTCTATCTCAACGGCCTGCCCATCGTGGCGATGGAGCTAAAGCATGAGGCCAACCAGAACGTGCATGACGCTGTAGCCCAATTCACCAAGCGCGACCACACGAAAAAGATTTTCCAACATCCCTTCCTCTACCTCGCCGCCGACACTAGCGACGTGATGGCAGCCACCGACCCGCGCAGGGAGGAGAACTTCCGCTGGCACAACATGGGGCTGACCAATACGCCCACGAATGCTCAAGAGTATCCGGTCGAGTTCCTTTATCGAGAGGTGCTTTCGCAAGAGCTGCTACTGGAAGCGCTGTCGTTCTTCCTCGTCCGCGTGCCCGAACGGGATGCCGAAGGTGACAAGCCGCAGCGTCCGGCCTCCACAATCTTCCCGCGTTATCACCAAAGCCGTCTGGTGCGACGCGTGGCGGAGGACATCACAGCCCACTTCACCGCGCAGGGCGACATCGGCAAAAAGTATCTGGCAGACCATTCGGCAGGCAGTGGCAAGACCCTATCAATCTGCTGGCTGGCTGACAGGCTGCACAGTCTTTACAAGCCCGGCACCAGCGAGAAGCTGGTGGACATAACTTTTATTCTCACTGACCGCAAATCACTCGACACAAACATCCGGGAGGACATCGAGAAGTTCACCCATCTCAACGACGTGGTGGGCATCGCAAAGAAGGCCGACGACTTGCCGCGCTTCCTTAAGGAGCGGAAATCAATCATTGTCACCACTCAGCAGAAGTTCGCCTGGGTGCTGGAAGAGATGAAGAAGAACCCGGAGTTGAAAAAACTGCGGGTGGCTTTTCTCATCGATGAAGCCCACCGCTCGCAGGAAGGCCACATGGGCGCGGCGATCCGCTTACCGTTCCGTAAGGAGGGCGAGCCGGACGACGAAGCCCCCGAGGAGGATCTCGAAGAGCAGATTGCCAAGGTCATCCGCGAGCATGATCTGAATCAGTTGTTCATTGCCTTCACGGCCACGCCGTCTCCAGCCACTGTCTCAATGTTCGGAAAGCCGTTCGACTCCTATACCGAGGCGGAGGCCATCGCCGAGGGCTACATTGTGGACGTGGCGGCGAGCATCATTTCCTACAAGACACTCTACAATCTGCATTGCCCCATCGTCCCGAAACCCGACGAGGAAAAACTCTACCCCAAGGGTGTCGTGTCCAAGGCGCTCCAGAACGTCGCCTTCCAGGACGACGGCCTGATCCAATACAAGGCCGAAGTGATGCTTCGCATCTTCGACAAGGATGTGAAACCGCTCGTCGGCGGGCGCGCCAAGGCGATGATCGTCACCTCCTCGCGCGTAGCTGGACTGCGGTATTTCAACATCATCAAAGAGAAACTCAAGACGCGCGGTGCCGACTATAAGGTGCTATATGCCTTCTCGGATTTCGTCCACCCCGAGACTAATGAGGCCATCAGTGAATACGCCGTAAACGAGTTGCAGCCAGGCGAACTGATCGAGGAGAGATTCGAGGGCGACGACTACCGGATTATGGTTGTCGCGAACAAATTCCAGACCGGCTTCGACCAACCATTGCTCGCAGGCATGTTTCTCGACAAACCGGTCGTAGACCGCAATGCCGTCCAGACGGTCTCGCGCCTGAATCGCTGCCACGACGGCAAAAAGGATGTAGTGGTCGTTGACTTCACCAACAATGCCAAGCAAATCCTCAAAGCCTTCACGAAGTATCGGAAGGGCACGCCTTTCGAACCCGACGAACCGGATCAGGACCTCTGCCCGAAACTGCACGCGGACATTTTGGCCGCTGGGGTCTTCACGCAGGAGGATGCCGCCGACCTGCTCAAGCAGATCAAGACGGGGACGGACGCGCAAGTGCAATATCAGGTGAATAGTCTGCGAACGCGCTTTCAGGAGAAGCTAACCGATCCGGAAGACCGAAAAGCATTCGTCTATCTGCTGGCACGGTTCGTTAAAAGTTTCCACTTTCTAACTTGCTTCTTCACCTACCCGCTGGAGATCCAGGAATTCGCCGCTTTTGCCGAATACGTCGGCCCGCAACTCATCAAGGTGGGAACTGTCTCAGACCTGATGAAGCTGATTCGCGCAACGGAAGTGACCAAGGCGGCAGTGGAGTATCAGGGTGTGATGACGACTGGCGGCCCGGTGAAACTCCAGCCCGGCAAAGGGAAGAAAGGTGCGGGTCCTCCACCAGCGAAGGTATCCGTGCAAGGCATGATCACGGAGATAAAAGCCAAGTTCAATATCACAGACGAGGAGGCGCTCTACATCCGGCAGGTCACAGAAGAGAAGGTCGCCGACCTGGCGATCCGCAGCACCGTTGAAGCGCATCGCGAAGACCGGCTCTATCTCGAAGGTCCCTATCGCGGGCAGGTGAACGAGGACATCCAGTTGACCTATGATGAACGCATGCGTTACGACGAACTTGCGGACCCGAAATACACTGACATTGGCGGCATCTTCGACATTATGGCCGTGACGGTCATCCAGCAGCATTTGGCGTTCGCCCCGTAGGGCAGGGATGTAATGAACTAACCAATCTCTGACCCATTAAGCGGGTCATCGCATAGGATGACTCTACCCGCGTTCCCGCCATCGTTGCGAGGGCAGAAGGTTCTCATCCTCAATCTCTTCGCTCTCGCTCTCTTCTATTTCTTCAGGCTCGGGAAGCGAATCAGTCCATAGCACCGTTAGCGTTTTGCCATATTCGCCAAGGCCTACAACCTCTTCGTTAAGCTCTGCGTTACTGCCGCCGTCAAACCAGGTATCAAGCGTGGACGTGGACTCCGCGCGCTTTCCCTTGCGGACGTTCTCTTCATCCTTGTTAAACACTGCTGTTGCAGTCCCAGCCGGAAGCCCAGAACCTTTGCGAATCCAGGTTAATCCGCGCATGTCTTGCAACGATTTCGACATGAACGCAAATTGAATGCGGTTCCCCATAGAGCAAACGACAGCGACCGGATCGTCACAGAGCTTTGCATACCTAATCGCCGTTGCAGTTAGAGACGTAACGCACAATTCGGCCAGGTTTTCTATAGCAGATAACCCTTCCCCGTTTTCGCCACAGGCGGTCTTAAACAGCATCTTCGGCATCAAGAGGCTCGCAGCAAAGCTATCGGCCTCCCGTTCGTATTTGTCATCTGAAGTAAAGCCGCTCTCGGATTGATGGAACTGCTGCCCGGCACCGAACAGCGCGTCAATATGTCCCGGCATAAAGTAGTGCCCGAGCTCGTGTGCGACATTGAACCTTTTAAATCCCTCGCTCGAGAAGCGAGAGCTGTAGAGAATCCCGAATACGTCCCCGACTTTCATCAGGCAGCCCGATATCCCCGGAGTCAGGCCCGGCTTTTCCTGATGGGTGATTTCGCGCCGGTCGGCCACCGTGAAGGGATTGACCGGCAGAGAAGAGAACTCCAGCTTCTTCAGAACCTCATGCGCCTGCAACTCAGCGCCAAATCCATCTTCCCGCTGCGCCATACCTTACTCCTTCTTCTTCTCCGCAGCCTTCTTTGCAAGCATTTCAGCGAAGCCGGTCAATGTGTCCAGATCGTCGCTTGACATGTTTTCTGCATGACGAAAAAGCTTGTCTGTGGAGGCCCCCATCATGCCCGGTTCATCCACGCGTCCCAGAAGGTAATCGGTGGTGACCTGAAGCGCCTCGGATAGAGCCTTAAGGTTGTCGAAGGAAGGGGCGCGCCGCCCCGTTTCAAAGTGAGAAACAGCCGATGGTTGAAGATCCGCTTTCTGTGCCAAATCCGATTGGCTCAAATCCCGCAACTGACGCGCGGCTCGGAGGCGGTCTGGAAACTTTGCTGACATGGCTTGACACCCTATAGACGAAAGCGTATAGTAAATCAAGACGTTTTGATCGCGCCAGCAAGGCGCTTTTTCTTGCGACCCGCTCTATACGCTCTCGTCATACTTTAGATGACGCGAATGGATAATTCAACTCTTAAGGAAGGAAACTAGCGCAATGGCTGACGTTCAAGTGACTTGCATCACTAAGCCCCATCCGCAGAGTCCGCATGAACACATCACGCATCTGGGGAACCCGACTGCGGGATGGAAGTGGACCCGCGAAGATGTAATCCGTAGCATCGACGGTAGAACTAACACATTCTTTGTTCTCGATCTCTACAGCGGCAGGCGCTCGGATGTCGGCGTTGTCCGCCCAGCGGGCCGCGTGGCCTACGTTCGAACGCATGCTGACGGCGACTGGAACGACAATCTACTGTCCTTAAATCAATGTCCGTTGTGATCAAGGGTGAGCGTGCTCTGATTGCTGACGAGACTCAAGTATGTTGCTGAATTTTGTACAATCTGAATGTGAGGGTATATGAGCGAACATGAGAAGGAATTTCACTTTTACGTAGATGCAAAGCGATACGAGACCGACAAGTCATCGCTGACCGGCTTGGAAATCAAGGCGATTGCGAGCGTCACACCCACGTATCAATTGTTTCTGGAAGAGGAGGGTGACCAGCCCGACCGTGCCATCTCGGACGGCGAGGCAGTCGAACTCAAGCATGGCGAGAAGACACGGCATTTTTATGCAGTTCCGCCCGCCACCTTTGGACGCGCATGAACCCCATCGTTGAAGAGCAACTGGCCTTGCTTCGGCAGAGTCACGCCGATGCATTTGTGATGCCCTTACCAACTGGTGCGCAGCTCGTAACCGTTCCAAACGTGAAACTCCCGAGCGGTTGGAATCGTCCCTCTGTGACTGTGCTGTTCGTTGCCCCTCCAGGGTATCCTTCGGCGCAGCCTGACTGCTTTTGGGTTGAGCCAGGGCAGTTCCGTCTTGCCAACGAAGGGACGCCGCAGGGGTCCAACGATTCGAACCCGATACCGGGCCTAACGCCACCACGCCAATTGACATGGTTTTCCTGGCACTTACAAAGCTGGAATCCAAATCGGGACTCGCTCATCACGTATTTCAAGGTGATCATGAAACGATTTGAGTCTCTCCAATGATCGACATTGTGCTCGCTGAAGCCGATTACGCAGCGATCAAGGCGGAGCTATGCGGTGGCGAGACCGAAAAATGCGCGGTTCTACTGGCAAATCAAACTGCAAGATCCGATGGCAGTCTGCGACTCCTCGTGCATGAAATCCAGTGGCCTTTGTCATCAGACTACACTCGCGTTGGTAAGCTCGAAGCGGAACTTACGCCTGACTATGTCGCAAGGATCACTAAGCGTGCGAAGCGCGAAAATCGCGCCATTATTTTTGCACATAGCCATCCCGGAGAAGATGCACCTCTGTTTTCCAAAATCGATGACGCGGGAGAAAAGCATTTAAGTGCATTTCTGGAGAGGCGGCATCCTGACCTTGCCCACGCCGCATTGGTGGTCAGCGATGGCGGTGTGCGGGCACGTCGGCTAGGTGCTCCGGATGAGATCAAAATTATCTCCGTTGGAGCGAATCGAAACATTCCTTTTGACCCCAACTCAATAAACGCAGTCTCATCCGAGGAGTTTGATCGGCAGGTCCGGGCTTTCGGGGAGCAAGGCCAAAGGAAACTGGAAGAGCTGACAATCGCGATTATTGGTTTGGGTGGAACCGGCTCGATTGTTGCTCAAGAACTCGTTCACTTGGGGGTACGTGATTTCATTCTTGTCGATCCTGATGTCATCGAAATAACCAATCTGAACCGCGTACCGAATGCGACCGCAACCGATACAGGCAAGCCGAAAACTGAAATTGCCGCGCGCTACATCCGAACTATTGCAAAAGACGCGATAATACAGCTCATCGATCAAGACGTGATCGATACTAAAACGGCCCGGCGCTTGAGAGACGCCGACATCTTGTTCGGCTGTACCGATTCTCATGGAAGCAGAGCCGTTCTCCAACAAATCGCCTACCAATACCTGATCCCCTTGATCGATATGGGAGTAACGCTAATCGCAAAAGATGGCTCGATGACGCACGTCTACGGGCGAGCCCAACTTCTCGCGCCAGGATTAGCTTGTTTCACATGTAGCAGTCTGCTTGATCCTAACCAAGTGCGTCAGGACATGATGACTGCGTTTGAACGGCAAACCGACCCCTACATCCAGGGAACTCGCGAACCCGCGCCTGCGGTCATGTCACTCAATGGCACGGTATCCTCATTGGCGGTCACGATGTTCCTTGCCGTTGTGACTGGGATTCCGATGCAAGCTCGGCATGTTCTTTACAACGCGATCACTTCCACTATGCGCGCTGTACGTGCGACTCCCAAGGATGACTGTTACGTTTGTTCACGGCGCGGTGCATTTGCCCGCGGGGATTCGTGGCCTATCTTCGGGCGCGAGGGATAAATGTCGATAAACACTGGTGTCCCTTCCGGACGTAGAGAAGTCGCTTGGCTTGGTGTTGAACCGCCCCTGGACGCTAGGGATGCATTTGTCGAACGCGGATATCGTGTCACACGCTGCTCGGATGGCGACCTCAGGAGGCCTGATTTTCTGGCCGGAATTACGGCCGCAGTGCTCACCCAGAACCCGGAAAAGCCTCTTCAGATCGGTGAGTACATTAAGAATCACGCAGCACGCCTGCTTGATTACGATTGCCAAATAATTTTGCGTCCCGGTTCTCAACCGCTCTCGGATAGCCCTTCAATAATAACGAATGCAATCAGCAAGCGCTTAATCTGGACCGCCTGGCTCCCACCAGAACAAGCGTCAACGCTCAGATGGCAAAGCGCTCAAGGTGCCGTTGGTTCATTACCTCCATTTCCACGCGCTAACTTCTTCAGTTTTTCAGTGTCCTGGCGGGAGATCGCAAACGTCGTTTCCGAAAATCCCTCCGGCCGAGCACCTAATTCTTCTTTGCAAATCACAGTTCAACAAAATGGCGAGCAAGCGCACCACGGCGCTGGCTTAACCGAAGACGAAATGATTCTCATTCGTCGTGCTTTTTGGGATTGCGCAGACGTATGCCTCGAACCCGTTAGCGGCGGGAGGTCGGGGCTCTCTGTTTTTCGCGCTCACGCAGAGCTGGAGCAGGGCTTGGCGGGACGATGGCCGCAACCTTATTTCGTTAAAATCGGGAGTCGTCGCAAGATACTTGCCGAATTTGAACACTACGAAGGCAGAGTTCGCCCTTATGTTCCGTTTCATCTGGGGCCGCATCTTGACTCTAAGAGGTGTTGTCTAGGAGCGAGGAAGGGCGTCATCGTCGGTGATTACGTTGAAGAGTCTGAAAGCCTCCGAGATTGCGCCTGCGAAGGGAGGGCGGCGAGCGCGATAGCTTGCCTCTTTGATCGAACGTTGCTCGGATGGCATCGCGTCTTCGAACAGAAGCAGACTTCCATTGCCGACGATTTAGCCTCTCGTTTTCCCAAGACTCAGTTGGGGGTGCGTTTGGATCGAGCGCGGGCGTTGGGCACGAATTGCGATTTGAACCAGCTACGGCAACTTTTTGAGCAATGCCAAACAAAGCCAACTCTGGTTGGTCTCGTTCACGGAGATTTGCATTCCGCCAACGTGCGTGTGCGGGCCACAGATGCAATTGTGATCGACTTCTTTGCGCATCAAGAATACCCATTGGTGTTTGATGCCGCGACGCTTGAAGCGAGTTTATTTGTTGAAGGATTCAGAGATGATAAGCGAGAAATTGGGGACTGGTTGAGATCTATCGAACCTCTGTATATGCAGAAGCCATTCTGGAGTTCGCCTGCCCATGTTAACCCCAAGAACACTTCGTTCTGGTTTTTCGCCTGCGTGCATCAAATTCGCAGATATGCGCGGCAGTGGGAATGCGGTGACAATCAGTACGCGACTGCCCTTGCCGTGGCGCTTCTTATTAAAGCCAGTAAGGATCTTGGTGTAAACGAGCCGGAGGCATCTCGCAGAGCAGCCGCTTATGTCATGGCCGAGCGAATATTGGTAAATGCGTTTGGCGCTCCCGCTGCCATAGGGGTTCCTGCCCCGGGATCGCCCCCGATTGCACCTGGTGTGATCTCTCCCGACATATCTACTTTAGGGTCGCAATGATGAAAAACGACAAAAAGCTTAAACTTCATGGCGAGGTGTCCAGCCGGACCGACGCGGCAAACCTTCTTAAGTCTCCCGGTGATGCCGTCGTGGTTACGCGAGGCGTTCCTCGGCTTCTGCTCCTAGTTTGCCCATGCGGTTGCGGGGAACAACTACCGATTAATCTCGACCAAAGGGCCGGGCCTGCATGGCGCATTTACAAAACCCGGAATGGCGCAGTGACGTTATACCCGTCCGTTTGGCGGGAGAGCGGCTGCGATAGTCATTTCATTATTTGGCGTGACCAAATTTTGTTGTTTGGCACGAACGACGATGAGTTTGATGATTCGCAACTGGCTGACGAGAACTCGCCGAGCCGCGAGGCTGTTTTGGAACACTTGCCGGCCGACGGATTGATTTCATTTTTCAACGTTGCAGAGGGCCTCGGCGCAATTCCGTGGGATGTTCTCAGAATTTGTCGTCGGCTAGTGCGGGGTGGTGCCGCTTGGGAAGGTAGGGGAAAAGAGCGAGGTTCATTTGGCCGCAAATCGTAAATTCCAGACGCTTCGTCCGATCAGAGAAAAGGATCTCCAGGTGGTTTGACGTTCCAATTTAGTCGCACTGGGCGAATTTGACTCTGCGGCCGTTTCATATAGGCGAACTGCGAAATTGTCCGGTTGAGCGTCATTTTCTTACCCGATATGTACTTCAGCTCGGCCTTGGAGAAGGCGTCGTCGCTACGGTGGACGCCGTTGTAATAGAAGCTGACAAAATCCTCCAGCCCGTCCTGCTGCCAGCGAAACCCATCGCTGCAAAGCGCCAATACGAGGAGCTTATTTTCTCCCGCTAGCTTGGCGTCGGCAATCTTTCGCTCCAGTTCCAGCGTGTACTCCAACATCCTGGCCCTTGCTGCAAACCAGGCATGCCAGGTTTCACCACCGAGCCATTCTTCGGCAATGGCCACATTTACGTTGTCCGCGATCCAACCCTCTTTCGTTGCTTTCTCGAACTGATCCCACCTGTCGGCAGCTTGAGGCTTAATCGTCTTCACATCAACGTATGCGATCTGTCCCGTGTCCGCCGTCGCGCGAAAATCAATTGTCTTGGCACAGCCGCGTAGGGGCGGTTCGTACTCCAGACGAATGAATCGTAGGCGTGTGTTACCAAGCAGCGCGCTTGCGATACAAATTTCGTTGTGGGCCTCATCAACTGCGCTGAAATGCCCTTTGCCGTTCTTCAAAACCGTTTCAATCGCCGCATTGAAACGGTCAAGCAATACCTGACCCTGCGTAAAACGGTCACTTGCGGCGGCGAACTCTGGCCCGAATGCTTGCGTCACTTGCTCCGCATGGGCCTTAACCCATGTGATGTCGACCGGAGTCAGACTAACGCCAGCGCTACTCATGTTCTTCCAATCGCACAACGGATTTTCCGTCTTCAATGCGCACGGCAAAGCAGGCTGTCTGCCCGGCAATGCTCTTCGGGCAAAGCGCAGCGTGTGTTTGGTCAGAATCTATATTGATAAAGATTGTCAGCGGATATTTGAGTGCTTCCTTCATTGTCGCGAGGTTGGCGAACGCCCCATTGGCTGTCTTGGTTGTCGCGCGCCGTTTCAACTCCATCGCGACAAAGTTCCCCTCATCCCGGCCTTCTGCAACGCCCCTCTCAAACGGAACGTGAATAATGATGTCCGGCCGAATCCTGATCTTATGCAGAGGCAAGCGTTTCTGATACTCCTGTTCGATTATGGGGTCTCCCGGAAACGCGCCATGTGCAACCAACTTGCTTAATTCCTGAAGAAGACCGCCTTGAAAGCCCCGCTCGTCTTGAAAGAATCGCTCCTCACGGATGTTTTCCAATGCTTGCCGCAGTAAGGTTAGAAACTCTCTTTCACTGGGCATGGCACCGACCTCCGACGCGGACTTCTGCGTTAAGTGTAATTGGTTTTAGGGTGGGTCATTGTGAGTGCGGCCCTTATGAAATCGCGGTAGGTATATGCGATCAGGTCACGGACCAACTCAAGCAAACCGCCATACGGCAATCCGTCAAACCCCTTCTCATTCCCTTCATCCATCTGGAGTTCTCCCCATGCAACCACCAACGCTTTCATTGGCCGCGCGGTCCCCCGACCTCGAAGACCTGATCGAAAAGGCGCGAGCCTACATCCACGCCGCCAAGTCCCCCGCCACCCTGCGCGCCTACCGAACCGACTTCGAGGACTTCACCCGGTTCTGCAAGGAGCACAATCTGCCCCACCTGCCGGCGACTCCCACAACCGTCGCCCTCTACATCGCCGACCGCGCGGGCTCCCTTCGCGCGGCCACCATCACTCGCCGGCTGACCTCGATCACCAAGGCTCACCAGGCGGCAGGGTTTGAAGCCTCACCCTCGTCGAGCCATCACTTCGTCGTGAGCGAGACCCTCAAGGGCATCCGCCGCTCGATCGGCACCGCCCAGGAAGGCAAGGCTCCGCTTCTGACCGCTGACATTCGCCGGATCGTTGCCGCGTGCCCCGAGACGCTCTCAGGCCTCCGCGACCGGGCGCTGGTGCTAGTCGGCTTCGCCGGCGCCTTCCGCCGCTCGGAGCTTGCCGCGATCGACTTTGCCCACCTCTCCTTCACCAAGGACGGCCTCATCATCGACCTGCGCCGCTCGAAGACCGACCAGGAGGCCGCCGGCCGCAAGGTCGGCATTCCCTTTGGGAAGGAGGAGGCGACTTGCCCGGTCCGCACACTGCGCCAGTGGCTCGCCGAATCGGGCATTACGGCCGGAGCCGTCTTTCGCGGGGTCAACCGCCATGGCAAGCTCTCCCGCCGCGGCCTCCACAAGGACTGCGTCGGCTGGATCGTGAAACGGGCCGCCAGTCGCGCCGGTTTGAAGCCGGAGCCTTTGGGCGGCCACTCGCTGCGCGCAGGATGCGTCACCCAGGCCGCGATGAACGGAGTCAGCGAGCGCGACATCATGCGCCAGACCGGCCACAAGTCGGCCGAGATGCTCGCCCGCTACATCCGCATCGGGGAGATCTTCACCCGCAACGCCGCCGCCGGACTCGGCATCTAGACTCCTGAGAACTGACAACTGCCCCTGAGAAAAAGGGCTTCTCAGAGGTTTCCGGCTGCTGAAGCAGATAATCCCGCTTCCTGCCTATCCCAATTTCACCATTGCACCCAAGCCATTCAGGAGAACTTCATGAGACTCCGCCGTAATCAACTGTGCCCGATTCACCGCTCTCTCTTCTGCTGAGGCAGAGAAGCAATTCCGAGAGAGAAACGGACGCGCCAGATGGGCGTTCGGCGCATTGAAGACCCGCATCATCCCCGGGGATACCGGGAACTTCGGTCCAACGGCGAAATGCGGAAGCTCCTCGACCGGAAGATCGCCGAGCAGAATGGACTCTGCGCCCTCTGCAAGGAGAGGTTCACCGAGTACGGCGACGTGGTGCCCGACCACATCAATCCCCGCGGCATGGGCGGAGCGTGGCGGGACGATCATCCGGACAACATCCAGGCTGTCCACTGGTGGTGCAACGGAGAAAAGGGGTCGAGCCGAGGGTAACGCTGGCCGAATGCCGCCTATCCTGCTCCATGGCGGACAGGTTCTGAAAGCCGGGGAGAGTGATTCATTTCAGGTTACGACTAAGAAGTTGGAAGTGGCGTTTGTACCAAGCCGCTTTCGCGGCGGGCGCTGCGGCGTGGGCGTCCCCTGGCATTGTTGGCCTTGTAAGGCTGGGGTCACAAGGGGGTTCTTGTGAACCATCTTCGGCAGAAGATGCTGGATGGGCATAGGCGAGATCTGCAGTGACAAGTTGGCATCGCAACAGGAAACAGCCCCTGCCGTCGGCGTCATACTCCGCGCGCCGACAGGACGCGACCAAAACACCATATTCGCATCCAATAGTCAATGGATTCACCCGACATCGTCCCCAACTCGCTGCAGGCTACAGTTGTTTTGACTGGCCCGGAGATTCGCTTCGGCTTTGACAACACGTATGCGCGGTTGCCGGAGCACTTTTACGCGCGATTGAATCCCACACCGGTCGCGGCGCCACGTCTCGTGAAGCTGAATGACGAACTGGCGCGGGAACTGGGACTTGATGCGGACGCCCTCAGGAGCGAGCACGGGGTTGAGGTTCTGGCCGGCAACCACGTGGCTGAGGGGTCCGAGCCCGTGGCGCAGGCCTATGCCGGCCACCAGTTCGGGACCTTCGTCTCTCAACTTGGCGACGGGCGCACCAGCCTGCTGGGTGAGGTGATGGGGCGTGACGGCGTGCGCTACGACATCCAGCTCAAGGGATCCGGGCGGACTCCTTTCTCGCGTGGCGGCGACGGCAGAGCCGCGCTCGGGCCCGTGCTTCGCGAGTACATTGTGAGCGAGGCGATGGCGGCGCTCGGCGTGCCCACCACCCGGGCACTGGCAGCCGTCACCACGGGAGAACGGGTGCTTCGGGATGGAGCATTGCCGGGAGCTGTGCTGACACGGGTGGCGGCAAGTCATCTGCGCGTGGGCACGTTTCAGTACTTCGCGGCACGGGGTGATACGGAAGGCCTGCGCGAGCTGGCCGACTATGCGATTGCACGGCACTATCCTGAGGCCGCGCAGGCCAGGCAGCCATACCGTGCGCTACTCGATGGCGTGATCGCCCGACAGGCGCAACTGATTGCGCAATGGATGCTGCTCGGTTTCATCCATGGCGTGATGAACACCGATAACACTTCGATCTCCGGGGAAACAATCGATTACGGCCCCTGCGCCTTCATGGAGGCCTACGATCCGGCCACGGTCTTCAGTTCAATTGACCATGGCGGACGCTACGCATATGGCAACCAGCACCGCGCGGCACTTTGGAATCTGGCGCGGCTGGCCGAAGCATTGCTACCGGTTCTCGTAGATGAGACAGGGGACGAAGCGAAAGCGGTGGCCTTGGCCAACGGGGCACTCGGAGCATTCGAGCCGCAGTTCCAAAGCGCCCGCACATCAGGGCTGCGCCGAAAGCTTGGCTTGTTTGCGGAGCACGAAGGAGATGCGGCTCTGGCGGAAGATCTTCTGCAACACATGAAAACCAACCACGCTGACTTCACTTTGACCTTTCGCAAGCTGTGCGATGCTGCGGCCTCGCCGGAAGGCGACGTGGGAGTGCGGACGTTGTTCGCCGATCCCAGCGCGTATTACGGCTGGTCTGTTCAATGGCGCGAGCGTCTCATAGAAGAGCCCATAGACGGGCAGGCGCGCGCTGCCGCGATGCGGCGTGTGAATCCAGTCTTTATTCCGCGCAACCACATGGTGGAAGCGGCGCTTGATGCGGCCACCTGGCGGCAGGACTTCCAGCCGTTCGAGGAGTTGCTGGACGCCGTCACTCACCCATACAAAGAGAGACCGGGGCTTGAGAGTTACGCATCGCCTGCCCGTCCCGAGGAGCGTGTCCTGCGAACCTTCTGCGGAACGTAACCTGCTGGCCATGAAGCCGCTCTGCGACCCGCTGCTTGTCCGCTCTGCGGCCGTACCGTCCGCACATGAACCGAGGCTACCACCTTACTGTCGGCCCACTCGATCCAAAATCATGCGCGCCAGGTTCACGCTGTCGGAGACCACGGCGGTGAGACGGGGAGAAGGGTGGCTTATATCCGGGTCGCGCGCGAGGCGAACGGCCGCTATGATCGCCGCGGCAATGACCAGTGTCGACTTCATGCGCGTCTGCTCTTGCATTTGCTCCGCCCAGGCCTCTCGCTCGCGCGCAATGGCTCGCTTCATCTCGCCCATTAGAGCACCACTGATCGCACCGGCTTGGGAGCAAGTTTGTACGAGAGATTGCCTTGGAAAATCTCCGATGGAAGGTAGTTTCTCTTCTCTCCGCACAGCGGACACTGTGCGGCAATCCACGAATCCGGCATGGTGCCTACCGGGACCGGGATGTTCTCAGCGCACTTCTTGCAGCGGATCGTGAAGTCGCAGTGCCGAGTTCGCGGAAGGTCGAACACGAGTGCCAGTATAGGCGAACAAAAGACAAAACTTCAATGTGGATTGCTTTCGGTCAGATTCAAAGGAGGCAACAGGAATCCGCTAAGGGTAATAATTACAATGGATTAAAGGTCAACGTATTGATCTCCAGGCGGTGATCTGGCACTATAAAAGCCAAAGTGATCGGTCCGCCATGCGAATTGCGTCTTCCCCCAACCTTCGCATCGCTGCCGGTTTGCTTCTAGCCGTCCTGCTGAGTGTTGTCGGGTATCAAGTCGTCCGACGGCTGAATTCTCATGGTCCAGAGGCGCTGCTGAAGCGAGCCGACGGCTCGTCATGGCCTGATATCGAGGTCCGGACCAGTCCCTTCTATATATATGAGGAGCTAGGATTCAATCTGCTCCCCGTGGCGGCGCATGAAACGCCAACCTCCCAGCCATTACACGCCGCAATCGGAAGCTCAATTCCAGTAGCAAGTCGCGATCGCATCGCTGATCTTCGGCTCCCCCCCGATCTGGTCTGGCACCGGTTCCCTTTGAGCAGGCGACCGATCCGTTCACAACAACCGAACGCAGCAGAAGACTGCCGACACTCGCTCTCACGAAGAGCTGGTTTATTGACGCGATGACTCGAGTGCAACTTCTCCGAATCGGCAAGCGGATCGCTCTTGTCCTTTCAGGATTGATCGTCGTTCTGGGAGGAGCCTACTACTACGCCGTTATGCCGCATCGCCCGCACGTTCCGGCGGGGACGGCCGAGGACCTGCTCTTCCGCGCGGATGCGCTTGCATGGAATGACCGATGGGAAGAAGCTGCGCCACTGTATCAGCATGCCGAATCCCTATTTCGAGCCCAGAGTAATCAGGCCAAAGCCCTGTACGCAGCCGTGAGCCAGATCCCGCCCGACCAATCCGTGGATATTCCGGCCACAATCTGGTCCTTGACTACCGATCTGACGCAACCGGGTGCATCTGACCCCGAGACGCGACTCCGCATCCTTACCGTGCGCGGAATCCTTCAGACAAACCAAGACGCCGCGCAGGCACTCGCCACGTGGGAAGAGGTCGAAAGGCTTGCAAGGAAATTGCATCACTACGAGCTGGCAACTCGGGCTATCGGTGAACAAGGAATTGCGGAATTCATTCTTGGCGACGCTCTCACGGCCAAGAAAAAGGTGATCCTTGCATGGACGTTCGCTAAGCCAGAATTGGATCCTGCTGCTCGTATTCGGTATGCATCCGTGTTTGGAGCCGGATTGGTTGCAGTGGGTCGTTACACCGAGGCACTTATCCCACTCGATGAGGCAATCAAGATCGCAGAGGCTCATCCGGAGGTTGCCTATCCAACTCTAGCAATGAGCACCAAGATCGATGCGTACGTTGGGCTCGGTCGCTATAAGGAAGCATTGCGCCTGGCCAACGATTGCCTAAACCGTCTCAAGGGCACACCGTTCGATGGCCAAAAGACGCAGCTCTATTTGTCGCGAGGCCGGATCGAAACGAAGCTCGGGAACCAGAACGCCGCCATCAGCGATATGCAAACGGCGCTGGGCTTGGCTGCCAGGATGCACAATTTTCGCGGACTGACCGATGTTGGTGGAGCGCTCGCCGAAACATACTTCGATAACGGACGGTTGCAGGAAGCACTCGATACAGTTAACGCCGCGATCCAGGCGAACACGAACATTCCCGATGAACTCTATCTAGCCCCTGCGAACCTGGCGCTGAAGGCGAAGATTTTCGATAAAATGGGCAACTCAACTGCGGCAGATGGCTTTTATCGAAAGAGCACCACTCTTGTAGATGCAATGATGGAGCGGGCGTCTACGGTAGGTATGCAGCGTCAACTGTTAGCAGAGATGAGCGACATCTACTCGGCGTATTTCGCGTCACTTTGCCGGCAGGATCGCTATGACGCCGCATTTGAGGCTCTGGAGAAGATCCGTGGGCGATTGGAGGCCGAAGCACTTGAGCATCACAGGTCTCAGCCCCTACACGCACCAACGCCGCAGGAACAGAAATTGACGCGGCTCAACATCGACCTGATCAACACGGATGACCCGAAGAAGCGCGACGCTTTGATGAGTGCGATCTACCAAACCGAGATCAATTTGGGGCCAAGCAGATTAGCCGCCGCCCCGGTTGTCCATCCTGTTGCATTATCTGAACTTCAGCGTGGTCTTTCAGCAGATCAGTTGTTGATCGAGTACATCCTCGCGAATCCAACCTCCTATGCATTGGCCGTCACGAAGAGTGGAGTTCACGCTTACCCGCTCCCTTCAAGGACTGTGATTGAGGGAAACGCAACAAAATACCGCGACGAGATTCATGCCAAGCTGAGTGATCCGGCGCTCGCACAGACACTCTTCAATGAACTTCTCGCTCCCATTGAGGACTATGGAAAGAAGACTGATCTGGTGATCATTCCCGATGGAGAACTCCACCTTCTGCCATTCTCTTCGCTGGTGAACAGAAACAACTATGTTCTTTCCTCTCACACGGTAGATGTGGCGCCATCTTCAACTGCGTACGAGCTCCTAAAACTGCAGTCGGAAGAAAGAGAACGGGCAGAATTGCCGTACATCGGTGTGGCTGCCTGGACACAGAAAGCGGACCACCGCAATCCGATCCTGCGCGCAGTGGACGGACCGGAAAGAAGCGAATTCGTACCGCTGCCTTACAGTAAAGTAGAGGTCGAAACTATAGCGAGTGATCTTCCCAAACCAAACACAATCCTGCTCGGCGCCGACGCAACTGAGACTCGCTTCAAACAGCTCTCAACGGAGAGCACTGAGGTTATCCATCTCGCTCTTCATGGCTACGCCGACGTTGATTACCCTGATCGCTCCGCATTGATCTTCGCACCCGAGCCGAACGGTCCGGATGATGGTTTGTTGCAGGTACGCGAAATCCGCGAACTCCATATCCGGGCAAAGCTGGTCACGCTTTCCGCTTGCGACACCGGAGTCGGACCGGTCGGAGAGGCGGATGTAGCAAACATAGTGAATGGTTTCATTGAAGCTGGCGCCGATTCGGTCGTCTCGACCCTATGGGAGGTCGAAGACGAGTCTACCGAGCATCTAATGACTACGTTTTACTCCAGGCTTGCTCTGCACGAACGGAAGGTCGATGCGCTTCGTTCCGCGCAGTTGGATCTTCTTCACCAAGGACTTCCACCGTATTTCTGGGCAGGTGTACAGATCGTCGGAGACCCCTCCGGCACTCTCTGATCAAGCGAGGATTTCTATGGAGCTCTCTCAATCGCAGCGCATAACAGTACTGGATAAAATTCAGCGGCTGGTTTCCGAGAAGTATTTCGATCCAAATTTCGATGAGGTTGTGTGGAAAGGAATTGTAGACAACCACCGTAAGACGGTTGTCGAGGCAAAGACCGAAACGGCGTTTGAAAGAGCGGTTGCTGCGATGCTTGCAGAGATGGCACCCAGCCCGCTTGCCTTACTGTCAAACCGCACTTTGATCGCGCCGCCGAATGCAATCAACGCCAGTTTCTCGGTCCAAACTATCGACGGCGAACCCCATTGGGTCTTCAAGGACGTTCTTCCGGGGGGAGTTGCAGACCGCGCAGGAATCAAGGCTGGTGATGTTCTCCTGGCAATCGGCGACGAACCGGTGCGCCCATCGCTCTCCGATGGCGCTCCCGCCGCGCCCAGCTTCGAAATGCACCACGAATTCTCCATTGACGTATCACGCGGCGATCCCCCTGAAGAATTCAGGCTGGCACTCAAAACCGCGACTCCGAAGTACAAAGACAACCCGTATTCGGAACCTGCAGCGCTTACCACCGGGGCACAAACTGGTAACATCTCTTACCTTCGCGTGAGCCTCTTCCCAGGCGCGATCGGTATCGACTTCGCAAATGAACTCGATTCCATCTTTGCTGGCCGGTTCAAGAATGCCGATCGCCTCATCATCGACATGCGAGGGAATCCGGGCGGCGGCATCGGTGGACTCACCCTAATGAGCTATCTCACTCCGGACCGGCGGCCGATTGGATACAGCAAGAGCCGTGAAATGGCTCTGAGCAATACTTCTCCGGAATCGTTGCCTGTCTTTGACCGGGTTCCGCGATCGAAGCTTGCACTCCCGGCGCTTGTATTCAAGTTTCTGGGTAAGACCTCGATCTTCTTGTACACGGAATCCCTCGGAAAGCGTGAATGGCACGGTCGTACCTCGATTCTGGTTGACGAACATACAGCAGGCGCCGCCGAAATGGTTGCACAATTCGCACAAGAGAACCATTTGGCAACAATCGTAGGAATGAAAACGGCGGGACGCCTGGTGACGCGGCGAGCCAGCAAACTTGGTTTCGGCTATCGTTTGGTGATTCCAATTGCCGCCTATGTGAGCGCCAAAGGAACCCAAATCGAGGGCAACGGGATTACGCCAGATGTTTCCATTCCATGGTCATCTGAGGATGCATCAGCCGGACTAGATCGGCAATTGAACGGAGCAATCGAGTCTTTGCGGGCCGCATAGCCGTTTCGGTCCATCTTAGGGATAATACGTCCTGCGGAATCGAGAAGTTGCTTCCTGTACTTGTGTCGTGTAAAGAGGGAATTGATTTCTAATGCGTTGAAGAGATAAGTTCAGAGGCGATTCCACTCTTGTGACAGGAAAGTCATTTGATCTGCAGCGGATAGTAATACGCTGCCTGGTCCTGCTCGTGTGTAGTCGAGAGAAAGTATGCGCCTGGCTTCGCACCGCGCAGATCGAGATCGACGGAAACCTTCTGCTGAGCCCCGTTTCCGGAAGTAGGAGCCGCACCTTCCGCGACCACTCCATTTCCGTTCTGATCGCGAGTGACCCCCACGAGGTACTGGCCGGCGAAGCTGAAACGAGGCAGGATGATCGTCAGGTGAATGCGCGTGGCGGGCAGCTCGACAGATTGCAACTGCCCCGGTTGCTGGCCGCGGTAGGTGGCCGCGTCCCAGAGATCGACGGTCTCGGCAACGGGCGAGGCCTGAGCGAGCATTTGTTGCCGGCTTTCATATCGCCACAACCCGATCAGTCCTGCGACCAGAACGATGCACGCCGCGCCTGCAAGTGCCCAGGCCAGCTTCCGTCTCGACGATTGGCGCTCCTGCCGGAGCACCAGTAGGCGTTTCATGCAGTTGGGGCACGTTGCCGCGTGATCGACCCGCGGGTCCGACAGAGCAATGCTTTTGGACCGCCGGGCGAGCGCCAGGAGGAATGCATCATCCGGACATGGCCCGGAGGGAGTGGTTTCCCCGGCGAGTACCCGTCGCTGATGTTGCTGTGTAATCCAGGACTCAAAGCGGTCCTCCACGCGGGACGACCGGTGCCAGCTCAGTCGCATTTCGGGGAATCTCCAGACCGGGACAGCCCTTGGAGCACCGACTCCAACTCCCGCAAGTATGCACGACGGACCGCCGTGTGATCCATCTCTAATTCTCCTGCAATCTCTCGCCAGGTGTATCCGTTCCAGCGCCGGTTTACGATGGCCCGTGCGAACGGCGACATCCGGGAGAGCAATTCAATTGCAAAGACGCCTTTTTCTGCTTCCAGTTCACCGGCGAGAAGCGATTCCATATCGAGCATCGACCCAAATGACAGTTCGCGGCTCCGCCTCGCGGAAAGCTGTCCCGCCCGGCGGCGAATGACGCTTTTGATACGGGCGATGAGTTTTTCGGGAGGAGCATCTGGATGACGCGCAATGTACCGGGATGCATTGTGGACAGCGTGCTCCATCAATTCGCGTGCCGCATCCAGGTCGTTTAGGTAGGTCCGTGCGCACAGGAGAGAGTACGACCATGCTGCTTTCGCAGCGGCCTCCAATTTCTGATCAGAAGCCGGGTGCCCGGTCGTATAGGCCCAACTCCAAGTCAGCTCTTCCCGGCTAGGACCTGTTGGCGGCATTCGCGAGCTTCTGCCCGTGGGGGGATTTAACCACCGTCTTAACAGTAGTATAGGCGAACATCTTTTCTTTCCCGCATAAAGCCGTGCCCCAAGATGCCATTTCAGATGCCTTTAGTAAGTAGGAGGCTCCACAAAGCCTCCGTGGAAAGCCGCACGAGATTTCGAGACATCAGGGGTTTGACGGCGTCCTCGACGCGATGAATCGGATCGCGCTTCTGCTAGCGACGTGAGCCATGGCTTTCGCGTTGAGAGAGCGACTCCTCCAGAGGTTCTGCAGACCCAATCACACACTTGGCCTTGGCGATCACCGGAAGATCAGTAATCGAGGCGCATATGGCAACTCTCCCCAAATTGCCAGAGCGATCCTGCGAGTGGAGTCCCGAAGCTTTGGCCATGGCTGCTCAGGCCAAGGTGCTTTCAGGCAACAAACTCGAGCAACTTGTAGTGCGCCTGCAGCGCCACACAGGGCGCCCCAAGGAGGCTTGCTGGCGCTTGATCATCCAGCACGGGATCAAGGGACGGAAGGATCACCGACGATGGACGGAATCCGAATTGGAGATCGTTCGAGAGGAACTGGTTAAGGGTTCCATCGAAGAGGTCGCAAAGAAGATCGACCGAACTCCCAAAGCGATCCGCAATATGCTCAGGAGAAATCGCCTCAGCTTGCGTGAAATCCGGTGCGATCTATTCTCCGTGGAAAGCCTGGCGAGCGCGTTGCATGTTCGGAAGGCGGAAGTCGTTTTCTGGATTGAGCAGAACTGGCTTCAGGCTTCAGTCGCCGACCAGGGAAAAAGACGCTTCCACATCATTACGCCCGAAGCTCTCAAGGACCTTTACAAACACCACCACGGGGATCTGATGAAGCGCGGCATTCGGAATCAGTCGCTCTTTGAAGCGTACGTCGAATACTGTTTCGCTCCCAAACACACAGTTGGAGAACAACTGCTGGACGTCCGGCGGGACAAACGTGAACGGGCGGCTTTCGCAGCGTTGGGTGACCAGGCTGCCGATAACGAAGAGGAGGACGATGGCGATGAGATCGATCGGGAGATGGACGGGCGGTATCGCGTCGAGATGGCGGAGGTGGGCGGCTCAGAAGGAGACCCGGGAAACGGGGAAGCATGAGACTGCCGTGCTGCGGCACTCGGATTCTTTGTCCCGAATGTCGTTGCGGGAGATGGTACTGATGGCCCTTTGCGGGAGCCTCTTGCTTTCGATCCTCGTTTCGGCTTTTCTGATAGCCGAACCCTGGCTAGAGGATGCAGGCCACCGATTCGTTGATCGAATGGTCTGGCACGAGCCGCTCGACAGTTGGAATATGTGAGCGGCTCGTTCAAGACCTTGCTGTCGGCCTGCCTAGTTCCGCCCTATTCGGCTTCCCATTCTCGGGCTTCGGCGCTGCGGGAAGGACCGATTCCCGGAAAGCTCCACGTGCGATATGTCGAAGAGCGACTCGAAGTCAACAGTTAAGCCAAAGGCCACTTGTCCGGAAAGGC
>CAWEWW010000011.1:0-508530 GCA_963812855.1 uncultured Acidobacteriaceae bacterium | reverse complement strand
GTGACTCTACAGTGCTCTTATTTTGCGAGGGCTCGGAATTCGAGGAGGGTTGCACCTCTGACGACTCCCGAGACAAGTTCCCTTGTCAGGAGTCATCAGCTATCCGGTGCGTCAGGAAGGATAGCAGTTAACGGTGGTACTCCTTCACCGTCACGTCACCTTGTATTGTACTTGGATGCACGCCCGTTTTCAAGAGCGAGTCTTTTCCAATGCAAGATGAGCCTGAAGGAGGGACTTGTTTCCAATACAAGATGAGCCTGGAGGGGAAGGCATGCTGAGGATGGATGATCAGCGTGCACGAGGCGGAAAAACTAAGTCTGGAACAGATCGACGGGTTCCTAAGGGCCACGGAGGAGGTTCGATTCGAGGCGAGCAAACGGGCGGAGGTTTACGCTCTGGATAGAACGGCTGCTGTGCCAGCAGGAGTACTCGCAAGGCAGGGGCGGGCCGCCCGGGGTCTGCTGCGGCGCTATATTGGCGAAGATGACGGGGCTGAGCCGGGCGCAGGTCACGCGCCTGATCGGCCGCTACGTAGCCAGCGGGCGGTGCCGCCCGGCGACGATCGTCGGCACCGATTCCCGCGGCGCTACACGCCCGCCGACGTGGAACTGCTGGCCCAGGTCGATGAGGCGCACGAGACCCTGAGCGGGCCGGCCACGCGGCGCATTCTGCAGCGCGAGTTTCAGGAATACGGCAAGCGCGAGTTCCAGCGGCTGGCCGCGATCTCCAACGGCGCATCTGTACAACCTGCGGCGCAGCCCGCGCTACCGCGCAACGGCTGCAGCAACTACAAAAGACGCGGCCCACGCCGTCAGCCATCGGCGAACGGCGCAAGCCGGAGCCGCAAGGCCGTCCCGGCTATCTGCGGGTGGACACCGTGCATCAGGGCGACACCGCCGACGGCAAAGGCGTGTACCACATCAACGCCGTCGATGAAGTCACGCAATGGGAGATCGCGGCGGCCGTGCCGCCGCATCTCGCGAGGCCTATCTGGAGCCGGTGCTGGACGCCATGCTGGCGGCAGTTTCCCTTTCGTGATGCACGGCTTTCATTCCGACAACGGCAGCGAGTTCATCAACCAGACCGTGGCCCAGCTGCTGAACAAGCTGCTGATCGAGCAGACCAAAAGCCGCCCGCGGCACTCCAACGACAACGGCCTGGTGGAGACCAAAAATGGCGCGGTGATCCGCAAGCACATCGGCTGGGGCCATATCGCATGCCGCCCAAGCCGAGCCGCATCCAGCAGTTCTACACCGCCCACCTCAACCCCTATCTGAACTACCACCGTCCCTGTGCCCAAGCCGACGTGGAGATCGACGAGCAAAGGCCGCAAACGCCGCCATTATCGCCGCTATCAAACCCCGCTGGAAACGCTGCTGGCCTTACCGAAACCACAACAGTACCTGCGCCCCGGACTCACCCTGGCCACGCTCAAACGTATCGGCAAACCATGAGCGACACCGAAGCCGCCCGACGCATGCAAGCAGCCAAACGCCGGCTCTTCGCCCGGTCAAAACCGCCCGCGGCGCGTGCCTAAGTGCAGCAAATCGGCGGCGTGGGACTGTGGAAATGACGCTCTGGGAAAGCCCCTGCGGGCCTTTCCCACAGAGCTTGGAAATCGCTTCGCGATTCCCACATTCCCACAGCCTCGGCGGCTGCTACACTCTCTTTCAAATCCAACTCAGAAAGGAGCTTCCCAGCTCGCCTCCGCCTGCCCCTTCAGGCTCATTCTTCGATTGGAAAAGACTGAGCGCCAGAATTTTTTAGGCCGCCGTGGGACTGGGACTTGGACTTGGCACTGGCCTAGATGACATGTTAATTTGCAGGTGGAGGCGATGAGGTTCGCCAGAACCGCCGGATGTGACTTTTTCGGCTGATGACCTCTCGGATTATGTTGTCCCCGGGGGCGTCGCTTGCAATCCGCTTCTTCTCTATCACTACGCCAAGCAGGAACATCAGGGCTGCTTGTCAGACCGCCCAGCAGAACCTCGGTGGCAGATAATCTTGTGGCGATCCGCCTTGAGCACGCGACACAGCGCTTCCGGGTCATCCGTGAGCGGCCGGACACGTTGCGTGAGCTCTTCGCGAACTTCCTCCGACATGCCGCTAGCTGCGTCAGCTTTGAGGCCGTCCGCGATGTTTCTTTCGTCATCCCAAAGGGGCAAACGATCGCCGTCCTAGGGCGCAATGGTTCGGGCAAGAGCACATTGTTGAAGATGATCGCTGGCGTCTACAAGCCGACCGCCGGCGAAATTGCGACACGTGGAACACTTGCCCCTCTGATCGAGATTGGGGCAGGCTTTCATCCAGAACTAACCGGAAGGGAGAACATATTGCTGAATGGCTTGCTAATGGGATACTCCAGGCGCGAGATGCTCGAACGAGAAGCCCCGATTGTTCAATTCGCCGATCTTGGAAGCTTTATTGACGCTCCGATCGAGCAATATTCCTCGGGCATGTATATGCGTCTCGCGTTTGCAGTTGCCACAGAGGTTGATCCCGACATTCTGCTGCTAGATGAGGTCCTCTCGGTCGGCGACTTACCATTTCAGCAGAAGTGCATTGAACGCATTACGAGGTTTCATGACGCGGCCAAGACGATCTTATTCGTTACGCACTCGCTGCACTACTCAACCGCTTTATCCGATCGAGCTATAGTGATGGACCGCGGCCGGGTGATCGCGGACGGCAACCCAGAGGACGTAGTTGAGGCTTACCAGAGGTCAATGGAAGGGGAGGATGGAATTTCGTCGTCACAGTAGGAAGTCCGCGACAGCGCCGGCGGTGACTCCAGCAAGCCAACCCGGTTGCCCGATGGATGACGACGTGGACCAGACCGTAGATTCAAGGGCGTATGCATTTGCCTATCTCGTTCAAGAGCCTTTGCAGTTGCCGGCGGACTTCCCGCTTGACGAGGATTTTGATTACGCCCTGTTTCTACCGCAAGAGTTAGTTCCGCGATTTGAAACGCCGCGCTACGTACCCAGGCTGCTGCTCGAAGGCGCGGATCGGCTTTCGGTGTATGCACACCCGAGTTGTGGGTCACGGAACACCACAATTCTCTTCGGGGAGATCTCGCATATTAAACTCGATCGATTTCTTCGCTTCTTTGTGCCGCCTCAAGAGCTGATCAAGTCCGGGCTCTTTCGACAGCAATTCTCCTGGACCTTTGGCTCTGAAGTCGTGTTGACCAGAAAGGAGTTGCATCTCTTCTCCGATGATAAGGATGGATACCGCCAGCTGTATGGCTTTAGGGCCTCATGGGCGCCGATTCGGAACGTTACTGATATCAGATGGGACGATGTGTTTCGATCCGTCGCGATTCGGTTGCGCAGCGATCTTTCGCTGAAGGTGCCAGTTCCCATTGAACTCCGCGAAGAAGCCGAGAAGTTTGTCCGTTTTGCCGTCGAGTTGATCACCCTTCGCAAATCCAATTGACGGAGGGCCGTTGTGAGGCCCTATGAAACGCAAGCAAGCCCTTTGAGTTTCTCCCCAAGTTTGTGGAGCCGCTCAAGCTCGTCGTGTACAGCAATTGTGCCTGCGGCCATCAGCTCTCGTGCATTCGAAAGCGCTTGCTCGGCGGACGTGCTTACCATCGAAGAAGCTTGCGTACGTCAGACTCGAGACGGGAACGGCTCTCCACCACCCGTTGCTCGACATCCCCCTGAACCCGCGAAGCATTGGAATCCAGTAGCCGCTCCAGAAAATTCGTGGTGGCCTTTTGGAACCAGGGGCGGATGCGAAGAACACCCATCCAGGTGTCTAAGCCGAACAACAGCGGCGACGCCGGCTGCGCAATGGTGATCATGTCGTGAAAGAAGAAACGCGAGCGGGTTCGGAAGCCTTGCCCAGAGTCTAGCGACTTTGGCAAATGCGAAAAGTCGGCCGACTGCTCCTCGGAAATCCGCTGCAGAAGCCCGTTGACGAGATTCACGAAGCGGGCCGTGACCGCGCTGTAAAGTTCTTCCGCCTGCACTTCCTCCGCATCGAGCCAGGGCATGACATGACGTCTGGCGACCGTCTGCGCGAGGGCCATCAGCTCGCGGCGCCGACTTGGACCAAAGCTCGTAGTTACGGAACTCGCCTCGCGCTCGAGTTCCTCGCAAGCGGCGGGAAAACTCTGCGTGAAGAACTTCTTGCGCCGCGCCAGGAGTGTGTTGGAGAGTCTCATCTGCTCGGCAGAAAATAGCACTCCCAGATCGCGCAAGGACTGCTCGGCCTGGCTTACCGTCTGGCGAAGGCTCGCAATTCGCTGCTCCGAATTGGCGATAGGCTCTTTAAGGGCGCGGACGCGCTCCTCGATCGAGCGCTGCAAGGAATCGGAAAACCGGCGCAGGCCGCGCTCCCCCGCCGAATGCATCATGGCCTGTCCCGATTTGCTTGCCAGACGATTCAGATCTCTAGCCAGAATCTCCCAGTCATCGGTGCTGGCGGAGCCCTTCAGCTTGCCCAGCGCGCTGACTTCGTAAATACGTCCAACCAGCCGCTTGAGACGCGCCTCAAGCACCCGGGTTGCGAATGCCGAGGCTTGTTGGCGCTCGGTGGCCGACACGCGGTCAATCTTGTTGAGCACAACGAGAACTTGATCAACGTTTGCGGCTACGGCCTCGATCAGAGCCGGTTCTTCTCCGGAAATCGGAGGGTCGGCGCCCACAACCAGAATCGCGGCATCAATCTGAGGAATGAAGTCCTTTGTGGTTTCGGTATTCCCGGCGAAGACCGACCCAATACCCGGAGTATCGACCAGGCACATGCCGGAAGCCAAGAGAGGCGAAGGCAAGAACGCCTCGACCCCCTCAACCTGCTTCTTGTTCTCGGGATTTAGTTCTTCGGAAACATACTGCGGAAGATCTAGCGGCCGAATTGTGATCCACTTATTTTCGATTAGGACGCGAGCAGTTCTCTCCGCCCCATAGCGCAACACGGTGGGCACGGCAGTGACCGGCACCACGGCGGTAGGCAACATCGGTTCTCCCACCAGAGCATCCAGCAGCGTGGATTTGCCGCGCTTAAACTGGCCGACACAGGCCACGAAGAAACGTCCTTCGTTAATTCTGCCCACCAGTCGGCGCACGTCGGCAGTCGTTGTACTTTCCCCTAATGCCTCAGCAACTTCCGCTAAGCTGACAAGTGCCTGCGCATCTCCGGGGACGGCTTCTGGAGCCGGATTACGCATTGCTATGTCTTCTAGGTTCTGCATTCTCGCTCACAGTTGGGGTTCTTTTGTACCTGTCATTTGATTTACCATCGCGATCTTGTAGTCGATGTAAAGGAGAATGGTCTTAATCTGGTTTGCATGAAAGTACTTGCGATCCTGTGCCAGTCGGATCATCCGGATTATGGCTCCAGGATTGCCCTCGCTGTACTCGACTATCTTCTCCAGAAACTGTGTCAAATTGTCGGCCGTCAGCCCTTCTCTCTTTGCCCATTCCGCCGCGAACATATGAGCGTTTTCCAGATCGAAGTTGCGCAAAGTGAATTTCTCACTGCGATCGGCAAATAACGGCAAGACGAATCCCACGTCCTCCATATGGGCCGAACGTGATACGGTAATTGCCGGAACCGACCAATTCAGCATGAGTTCACTAATTGAATGGGCAAGTAACTGCGACGGGCGCACCAGGTGATCCAACACCACGAGATACTTTGAATCGAGCAACACGTCACGCACTAATCCTTTGAGCGACACGGCGCTCTTCGCCTGCAAAGACGCCAAGCTATTGGCGCACGAATTCGCGAATATGGGGTGGCCGGCGGCCAGAAGCCGATCCGCCAAGCTACGGTAAAGAGCCTGTGGGGTTGGATTCCTCGGACTGTAAAGAATGTCAGGAAAATCGGGCACCACGAGTGACAACAAGAGAGTCTTGCCCACGCCGGTTGGTCCATGCAACAGGAAAGACTGTCTTCCGGCCACGAGTTGTCGCAACTGTTCAAGTTCCTCATCGCGGCCGTAAAGTCGTGACCGGCTGGCGGTTCGGCCAGCGTTCTTTCCGAGGCCATTATGCGTTCTGAGATCCTCAATCACGGCTGCGATCTTTGCCCTTCCTGGTGTACGTACTTAATCACCTCAACATCCGACATTGCGATTAATCCTTCCTGTACCATCTCATCCAGAGCCGGAATAAGCCGCTGAATGTTTGCTGCTGTATCAATGATTTGGATCAGGATCGGGGCATCTGCCGAAAAATGGAACATTTGGGACCTACGGATCATCGTGCTGGCGCCGTAACCTCAATGCCGCGATAAACGGTAGCTCCCGCGATATCGAGTTTGCGACAGCGTTCGACGATCGCTTCGTAGAGTGGACGGCCTTGCCAACGGTCGTCCTCCCCAAAGTGAATGCGAAGCATTTTAGCGTTGCCTTCAAGTTTCATTTCTCCGCCTCCTCTGCTTCCGCCACCGGCTGAGCATGGGAATACTTAATTATGTCAACGTTAGAGAGGGCGACCAGACCTTGATTCACCATCTGGTCGAGAACTGGGAAGAAGGCGCGCAACTTCGCCTCAGTATCGACGACCGTAAGCAGGATTGGCGCATCATGCGACAGGTTGAGGGTTGAATCCTTGTGGATCCGACGGTTGGCGCCATAACCAAGAATTCCCCGGTAAACGGTCACTCCTGCGATATCGTTCGCACGTAATGCCTGTACCAGGGCTGTGTGTAGTGGTTTGCCGTTCCATTTGTCATGTTCGCCAATCAGAATGCGCATCATTTTGGCTTCCGCTTCTAGTTTGACTGGCGGAAGTCTGGGCTGCTGTTTCTTCCCCGGCGGTACAGGTCTGATCACAGTCGTATCGTGAACCTCGATGATGCCGTGACAGGCCATTTCCGTCAGTTTCGGGAGGACCTCCTGTACCCGATCAGGACTTTCGAGAAACTCGATTTTGATCGGCATCTGGTCGGAAAGATCGACCAGCCGACTGGTGTGAAGCTTATGATCGGTGCCAAACCCCGCTACCCCTCGGGTTACTGTGGCATCGGAGATGCCACGGAAGAAAAGGTAGTCGAGGATCGCGGCATAACAGGCCGTGCCATGAAAGGTCTGGCCTTCCATCACGTAAACCGTCACCTTTTTCGCTGGTCCGGTAGTTAACATCTGCCCTCCAGTGCGCTCCTAGCGCGTCAGTCCGCGCTGCGATACCAGGAACTCTGTTATGTGGCCGAGAAGTCCGCCACCCCCTGCTTCTCCTCTTCGTGCTCGAACCTCAAACGCCGCCAGCTGCTTTTCCAGTTCATCCTGACTGCTGGCGAGCATCTGCCGTATCATTTCCGCTTCTGCTGGAGGAAGCATCTTGACTAACCTTCGACCGTGAAAGAGACAGACAGTTCCGTATTGAGTGACCCAGTTGCGGAAATTAGCACGCTTCAGTTCCCGGGAATATTCCACGAACCTTTGGTCTTCATGTTCGCGAAGAGTTCCACACCAATCGCAGTGGTGCAGTTCCATCGATTCGGAAATCGGTCTGGCTGGAAACTGGGCCAGCATCGAGCGGAGGATTGGTACCGCCTCGACTGCAGGGGACGCATGTGCCAGCGACCATGCGTGGAAGTTGCATAGCGTCGTCGCTGAGTAATGGTGGGGAGCTTCGACCATTGCGTTCTGAAAGGCCCTTATGAGCGTGCAGATCGGGCACACACCTCGGGTAATCGCTTGAACAATCGGCACGTCTGGAGAAAGGGGAGCAGACTGCGCCTTCATACCAGCACCCGTCCTATAGCGGTTCCGGCCCACACCGCCGTAAAACCAACGACGAGACTGAGCCCTACATTCAGGAATCCTGTCATAATCTGACCTTCTTGCATGGCCCTGAGCGTCTCATACTCAAATGTCGAAAACGTCGTGTAAGCACCGATAAATCCACTCCGACGTAGCTCGAGATCGATTTCTTCCAGTTGCACCCGGTCTTCCCCTGCGAGGCGCGGATACGATACAACCATTTCGAGCGCGGAATGCACTGCGCCTGCCACCAGCAGTGTTTTCCTTGCCAGCGATTCTTGTAGAAGGCGTTGCTTGCGTTCATACAAGGGCGTTAGCTCTTCCGTAAACCATTGCTCAAGTAGCGCCGCGCAATTGGGCATAACACTTACTGCCCTTACCGGCAGTTCGATGTGGAACTCGCTTTGCAGCTGCCGCTTAACGTAGGCGACCTGCTGCTCAAGATTGGCTGGAGAAAGAAGATCACCTTTGCTTACAAGAACGGTCGTGGGGGTGGAAGCCTGGATCAGTGCACTAATGATTCTGAGGTCGTCGGGCGTAAGCGTCGATCCAGCGTCTACCAGTACAATCCCGGCATCGCAACGAGGGAGATACGCCAGCGTTTCTGCTGCTCCGGCTGTTGCCAGCGACCCCACGCCGGGTGTGTCCACAAAGATAATGCCTTCGCGCAGCCGCTCCGAGGGATATAAAACCAGGATTCTTCCCACGCGTTTCCGGTTCTCCGGATTCAAACGTTCATCAACGAAGGAAGATAGTTCTTCAACGCCAAGCTCGGAAACGCCGAAACCCTCGCGCCATACTTTCACCCGAGGTTTCTTGCCGTAGCCTATCCGGGTGGGTACGGCGGTAATCGGCATCACTCCCACCGGCAGCAGATCAGCTCCGATCACATGATTCAGCAAAGAAGACTTGCCCGTGCTGACGCGTCCAAAGACGGCAATCTCAAGTGCCGTGTCTTCCGCCCAATCAAGCAGCATGCTGATGGTGGGGCGGAATTCCGTCAACCCGTGCCGATCAATGATGTCGGCCAACTTTTGCAGGGCCTCGACATCCCATCCTGCGCTAGCCAGCTTTTGAACTCTTTCTTGCAGGTCCCCAGCGCGCGGCCGCAACACATAGCGCAGGAGTTCTTTGACGGCCGACTGCAACTCGGCAACGATGCCGTTCAGATCGGCAGCCCCCTCCTGCGACACGGGACCGTAACCGCGCATGTAGTGGGGGGCGAGCTCCGCGATCGCAATGTCGACGAACGTAAGGTTGACGTGAATCGAGTGAGCCGCCAAGATACGCGGCTGTTCCGGAGCCAAGGCCTGCCCGGCCAAGACTTGCAAAAGCTGCCCTCGAATCCGAGCAACGTAGTCTTCTATCGTCTTTCGCTGCACGGGCGTTATATCGTTGACGTAATTAGGGAACACGGTCTTCGATGCGGCGGCGTTGAGCGTCGTTTCCACATCCCCTAGCAGCTTGTCAATGTGCTTGCAGGTGACTAGCAAGTGCTGCCGCTGGCTCGCGTTCAACGTGATGTGATCGTCGCCCACCTAATTCTTTCCACTCTTAGGTTCTGTTTCCGGTCGGAGAACCCATCGGAGCAAACGATCGCGTTTTGCCCCTTCGTAAGACATCGAAGCCGAGGGGGTGCTGAGTTCCTGAAGGATGGCCGATCTCACGGCGTATAGGTGCTGCCGCAGAAAGTCCGCGATTTCATCAACCAGCACCCAGTCGTTCGAGGTAAGGTGGCTAAGAAGAATGCGCAGCGCGGGTTTGGTACGGTCCAGCCGAAATGCTATTTTGGCCGCACAAGACTGCAGCCATTCATCGCTCTCATGAAACAGAAACTCCAGCGAAGGCCAGATATTGGCTTCAACTTCTTGCTCGGCAAGCAAGCGGATCGCTGCCTGACGTCGACGTAGGCTGGTTGGACTTTCTTCACTACGCGACGGCTCTGGCGAGCGAACGCTCTCGATCAAATACGGGATCGCTGCCTTGCGAATGAGGCGTATACCATCCACCGCTGCATTGCGAGAAAAGTCGCTCTCGAGTGCCGCCACCAGCACTGGCGCCGCCGCCTCACGGCGAAACTGGGCTAAGGCCTCAATAGCTCCCGGCAAATTTCTGGCAATGGCGACAGCACGAAGAACACAAAAGTTCTCGTCAGATCTGCTACGAGCCAGTTCCCGGGCGGCCGTATTCTCGACCGCCTCTTCGGCCAGACGAAGATCCGGGTCCTGGATGGCCTTGCCTCGCAGAAGATAATCGCTCAAGACGGAAAACGCTCCCAACTCCCCCAGCGTCCGCACTACTCGTTGCCTGGGCAAATACACAGTGCTGGGCGCCCCTTCAAGCAAAACGCGGCGCAAAGCCGGTATCGCGCGCTCCCCAATGCCCACCAGAGCAGCGACTCCCAGATCACCCTCGGTGAGCGAGAAGAGCCCATTCACCAGACGCTCGATCTCGGCTTCGTCCTGATGCAACTGTGTGCCGCGTTCCACGAATTCTGCCATCACCGATGTACGACCTCGCCGATCCATTTGGCGTACACCTCACGGCCGGCATACTTAGCCGAGCTTCCCAGTTCGCTCTCAATTTCCAGCAGCCGGTTGTATTTGGCAACCCGCTCGCCCCGCGATGCCGAGCCGGTCTTGAGCTGTCCGACGCCCGTCGCGACCGTGAAATCGGCGATCGTCGTGTCATCAGTTTCGCCCGAACGATGTGAAACTACGCAGGTGTAATTGTTCTTGCGCGCCAGATCGATGCAGCGCAGCGTTTCCGTCACCGTTCCGATCTGGTTCAGCTTGATAAGAACGGAATTGGCAATTCCTTCCTTAATGCCACGCTGCAGAATTTCGGGGTTGGTGACAAAGATGTCGTCACCAACTAACTGGACCCGGCTGCCCAAACGCTGGGTCAGTTCACGCCAGCCTCCCCAGTCATCTTCGGCAAGGCCGTCTTCTAGAGAGTAGATTTCCGGATACTTCGTCAGCCACTGCTCCCATAGTGAAACCATCTCCGTGGGACTATGCTTCGAATGGTCGGACTTGTCGAAAACGTACAATCCATTCTCGAAGAACTCGCTGGCGGCAGGGTCCAGGTTGATGGCGATGTCTTGCCCGGGTTTATAGCCAGCCTTCGTGATAGCAGAGCCCAGTAGGTCCATTGCCTCTTCGTTCGACCGCAGGGCCGGAGCAAAGCCCCCTTCATCGCCTACGCTGGTCGAGTACCCTTTGCTTTTGAGCGTATCTTTCAGGGAGTGAAACGTTTCGGCCGCGGCACGCAACCCTTCCGCGAAACTGGGCGCGCCCACTGGAACGATCATGAATTCCTGGAAATCGACGTTGTTATCAGCATGTTTGCCGCCATTCAATACGTTCAGACCGGGAACCGGGATGACATATTCGCGCTGGTCGGAAAAGTATCGATAAAGCGGAATCCGCCGCTCATTGGCAACCGCCTTGGCGGCTGCGACCGAAACTCCTAGAATCGCATTGGCTCCCAGCCGCGCTTTGTTCGTCGTACCGTCGAGCTGAATTAGCTCCTCGTCAAGCCCCACCTGATCGGAGGCATCGAAACCCTTTACGGAGGTCTGAATTTCGCCCACGACATGTCCGATAGCATTCTTAACTCCTCTGCCATTGAACCGCTTCTTATCACCGTCGCGGAGCTCCACCGCCTCAAGTTTTCCGGTTGATGCGCCGGAGGGAACTTTTGCCGTTCCTGATGCTCCGGTGTCCAAGTGGACCGTTACCTCAAGGGTCGGATTGCCACGTGAGTCGAGGATTTCAAGGGCTTGCAACTTCGTTATGATCGACATGATTGCTCTCTCTTTCGATTATTACGGCAACGATCCCGAAACCAAGACGGTTTCCAGATCCTGTTTTACGTCCTGCGAGACCGGCAACTGCTCCAACTTCTGTATGGTCTCCTTGTAGGGGTAACTAAACTGCTCAAGTTCGAAGTGATCGTCATACCAAACGGCGTAGCAAGCGTCCGGCTTGCCGGTCTTGGCTGGCCCAGACTGCCGGGATTGATTACCGTCGCAGCGCCAGCTATGCGGATGAACGGCGTGTGGGTGTGGCCTACCAGCAGAAAATCGGCATCGATCTTCTGAACTTCCTGCACCCATCGATCGGAGTTCTCTGGACAGTAGCCATAAAGTGGATCTGAGGGTATGGCATGGCACAAGTAAAGTTTCTTTCCATCGCGTGCGACAGACTTGTGCAAAGGAAGCTGTTGCAGATATCGAGTCAAGTTCCTATTCATTGCACGAATGGTGAAGTCTCGGGTTTCGAGCGCCATTTTCCGGTATCGCGGCGTACATCGTGGATCATCTTCGAACGCCACAGCTTGGTCGTGGTTGCCCCTCATGACGATTTCCGCCCGAGATCGAAGGAGGGTCACGACCTCGCGCGGATTCGGGCCATAGTCAACGAGATCTCCCAATACCCAGAGCTCATCACCAACTTCGGGTAAGGCCATAAGCGCATCGAGATTCGCATGAATATCAGAGATCACCACGATTTTCATGAGCGCTCCCCGTTCTTATGAACGCCCTGATCGGAGCCAACCAGAATCTGAATCGCCCGCCACAGCGCATGCGCCTCTTCGCTACTTAGATCGCTCCGATGTTGATAGTCGTGTTTGTCAATGAAGGCCCGCATCTCACCGGCCAGCAACTGCAGTTGAGTGCGAAGCGCCGCTGCAATGGACGCGCGGTTATATTGGCTCTTCCATTTGCTCGCGGCGAGCTGGGCGTGAGAAACACATAATGACCGGCCTTCCAGGACTGCTTGGAACTGAGGGTCCTCCAGCAAGTCTTCCAGGATTTCGAGCAAGTACGATTCTCGCGTGGTATTTTCTTCACAGAACATGCATGGCCATCCGGGCTTGAATATGACCGGCTGGGCGCGACGCATGATCGCTCGCTTGTTCTGGCGAGATGCGCTAGCGGTTAGATTGAAGCTCTCACCCGCGACCCGAAGCAGATCTTCACAGAGGAGCGCCAGCCCGATACCGCCTGCCTGCCATGAATCTTCTTCGATCTCGTTTGCAATCCAAAAATGACGCCTACAGAATCCGCCCTTACGGAGAAAATCCTGGCGCACAGTGGGTGACATCATCCCTTCGTAGAGGAAGTTGTGAATGCTTTTTCGCTCGGACGCTCGCACGGCGGCGCAGATCAGGCATGGGCCGCTTGCCAGACCGCGCTCGAGGGCGAGGCGTGTAAAGACCGGGACTTCATGATTCATGGCCGCAGCTGATCGATCCGGCATCATTCATGTACCCATATACCGTTCGGTTAACAATCGCCTTTGAAGCGGCAGCTATCAATAAAATAGGGAAAGTAGGCAAAACCGTACGCGGACACCCGCACGCTCTCCATGGAACGTCGCTCCTAAATCGATCTTCCGGGAAAAGGCTCGCGGAAGACATGACTCCGAGACGAGTTTTCCCGTCAGGAGTCATCATCTGTCCGGCTGAGGTAGGACAGCGGTTTTGGGTGAACTCCTTCACCCTTTGCGCAGGTTGTACATGTGGTTCATAACCGATAGGCTTGCGGAAGTCAAGCGCGAGAACGGGCCGGACTGCCATATGGCCTTCTGATGCTAGGCTGGAAAGCGCGTCCGGCGTGATTGCTACGCGCGAGCGCCGTTTAAAACCGGCAACTCTGATCTCACACGCACTGCGGTTCTTTTTGTTATCATAACTGTACGGTGAAGGAGTTCCACCGTTAACTGCTGCGCAATTGCAGCTGATGACTCCTGAGGAAACTCAGGAGCCCCCTCCGAGAGTTTTCTCCGACAGCGCCAATACAAGTGTTTCGAGCGGATCGCGAATCTTTTCGTCCGATCCGCTTTACGTGAGATGGAGGCAGAATGCACCCGTGGCATGACGTCATCCCTGGAGAAAACCTACCCAGAGACTTCGCAGCGGTAATCGAGATTCCCCTCGGGTCCAACGTGAAGTATGAGTTAGATAAGCCGACGGGCTTAATCAAGGTCGACCGGATCCTCTATTCGGCCGTCTACTATCCGGCCAATTATGGGTTTATCCCGCAGACATTGGCTGAAGACGATGACCCGCTCGACGTTTTAGTCCTTTGTCAGGAGAGTGTAGTCCCGTTAACGGTGATCAAAGCCCGGGCGATCGGACTGATGACGATGTTGGATACGGGCAAGAAGGATCACAAAATCATTGCAGTTTCAACTTCTGACCCCGACTTCAGTCTCTATCATGAGGCGGCCGACATACCGCAGCACCGATTGCTCATGGTTCGCCGATTTTTCCAGGACTATAACGTGCTCGAACATAAATCAGTCGAGGTCGAAGAAATACAACCAGCGGAGGCTGCTCTTCCGGTAATTGAAGACGCTTTGCTGCGTTACAGCAGCTTCCGCCGAGCCGGCTTCCAGCATGTTGAGGCGATCTCGCATCCATGATCGGCTTAAAGGAGTATGAGCAGTTCAAGTTTCGGCTGGCGGAGATTATCCGTTTCAGCAGCGCGATCGATTTCGAGCACGACAAGGGTTCGGAACATCGCTGGCGCGATGTTTTGGCGCGTCTGGCAGAAGATCGCTTCAACGTCGTAGTGGCGGGACGCTTCAACCGCGGCAAATCGACCTTGATGAACGCCCTCCTAGGCATGGATCGACTGCCAACGGGAATCGTTCCGCTCACCTCTGTAATCACGACAGTGCGTTACGGCACCAGCGAACGCGTGTTGCTCGATTACGAAGGAGGAGGGTTGCGCGGAGAGGCATCGCTTAACGAACTCTCCGAATACGTCACCGAGAAGGGCAATCCCGGAAATCGAAAGCGGATTCGATCGGCGGAGATTCAGCTGCCTGCGGAAATTCTCCGGCGCGGGTTCTTTTTCGTCGATACCCCGGGACTCGGCTCGGCGATATTCGAAAACACGGAAACGACGGAACAATTTATTCCCGATATCGATGTCCTGATTCTGGTATCCGGTTACGAAAGTCCTCTAACAGAGGAAGAGATCCGGTTTTTGAATCGGGCTTCGTCGTCCGTTCGCGCCGTGTTTGTCGTCCTGAACAAACAGGACACCGTCCCTACAGAATCGCGAGACGATGTTCTCGCGTATGCGGAGCGAGTTGTTTCTACAGTTCTGGGTGGGAAGATGCCAAAGCCCTTTTCGCTTTCGGCTCGTGATGGGCTGGCAGCCAAGCAAGCGAATGACAGCGAAAGCCTGCGAAGCAGCGGCCTTCTGCAGTTCGAGGAGGAGCTAATGGAGTTTCTTACCACCCAGAAATCAGAACTATTCCTAGATTCAATGTGCGACCGCGTTTTGGCTGGACTGGGCGCATCGGCTCGACCGGAGCTAGTAGAAGCCACGAACGAGGTAGTTGCCCTAAAGCAGCAAGTTCACGCAAACCTTGTTGCCCAGCCAGGTTCTGAAGGCTCGCGCATCACGTCGACGAAACGACCAGTGCTCCGACTTCGGGCCAGTAGCCTTTGCGAAGTCTGCGGCAGAGTGTTGAAAGATCTAATCGAGTTCCTGCGGCACTATCAGTACGAGCTTTCGACGCGACCGGAGGTGCAAAAGCGCCACGCCGAAAATGGCGGCTTTTGTCCGCTGCATACCTGGCACTACGAGCAAATAACCTCACCTCATGGCGTGTGCACTTCCTATCCCACACTACTGACCCGTTTCGCAGGAAGCTTGCGGGAAGTTGCTCAAAGCGGAGCCGACATGAAAGGCCTGGATCATAGATTGCCGGCGGCACAGTGCCCAGCTTGCGCCGTGCGCTGGAGCGCCGAGGACAGAGCTGTTCAGGCGTTGATGACAAGGCGGGCGCAGGCAGCATCACAGGACCGTATGTTGCTTTCACCGCTATGCCTCCCTCACCTCAGATTGGTTCTCGCCCGCAACACCGATGAAGCCCTTTCACGCTACTTGCTGGAATGTGAAGCGGATGTGCTGGAACGGATCGCGGAGGATATGCAACGGTACGCTATCAGACACGATGCCTTAAGGAGAGCGCTCACCAGCGCCGAGGAAAGAAATTCGCACTTACAAGCCCTGCAGATGCTTGTGGGCCACAGAAATCTAAACGCTGTCTTTGTGGTTAGAGACATTCTTTAACCGCCATCAGTTGCGATGCGTTGGGTTAGGAAACGTGAAAGACAGTGCGGTGGTCGCGCTGCAGGAGTCATCGGCTTGCAACGCAAAATATCCGGCAGGGATGGCCAGTTCACTGCTGCTCTCATCAAGGTGGAAAATCGCTTTATTATTCAATCCACCTGCAAGAAATGCGGAGCGTTTGGGCTTCTGCCAATGCGTACTGGATCGCTGAAAAGATGGCGGGCCGGCTATAAGTGCGAGGAGACAAACTTTGAGAAATACTGAAGGTCTTTGCAGCGCGCGCATCATTGATCCACTCGATAGGGCTGGATGTGGGATAAAAAGGCATTGCGCTTTGCTTTACTGAACTGGTTTGCATTACGTAGAAGATCCGATGTTGACAACTATGTATTTTCCCCCTACTCTTTGCGGGAAGCATCAGGAGTGGCTCAAAGACATTTGGGCCCGGCAACCGAGTCGTGGAGACGCCACGGTGCCTGAGCGAAAGCTCGATGTGCGGAATAAATTTCCGAAGCGAGTCTCTTCCAATGTCCGCCCGATGCTGGGCGGTTTTCATTTGGGACCTCCTGATGCATGCGATTTACTTAAGGAGTGTGCATCCATGGCCGACATTGCCGTACAAACGGCTCCCTCTTCTTCCTCTACTTCCGCGAAACCAGTCACCCATGCCTTCAGTTCTGAATCCGTATCGGAGGGACATCCCGACAAGGTCTTGCGATTACATTGCCGATTCGATCCTGGATGCTTACATCGAGCGGGATCCCGCATCGCACGTCGCTTGTGAAATATTGTGCAAAGACGGCACGGTTGTGATTGGGGGCGAATTCAGGTCGGAGGGCACGGTGGATCATGAACTGGTCGCTCGCGAGGCTATTCGCGAAATCGGGTATACCGATCCGTCTACGCCTTTTAATGCTGATGGGGTAAGGGTGCTGCAGATCGTGTCCAGCCAATCCTCTGATATCGCGCAAGGTGTGGATGTTGATAAGAATGAGAAACACGAACAAGGTGCCGGCGACCAGGGAATCATGTTTGGCTATGCGACGGCCGAAACGGCCACGTTGATGCCCCTCCCGCTCGTCTTAGCTCACGCATTGACGAGGGGACTCGCCGAGGACAGGCGGTCCGGCAGATACGGCTGGATCTGTCCTGATGCGAAATCTCAGGTTTCTGTGATCTACGACAACGGCGCTCCCATTGCTGTAACGGATGTTCTCGTTTCCACTCAGCACCGCGCCGAAATCAAGCGCGATGCGATCGCCGCTCATGTACAGCACGTACTAGCACCCCGCGCTCTCGGGAATTGGTTTCACTCCGGTATTCGATTTGCCGTGAACCCCACGGGTAGCTTTGTGCTAGGCCGCCCTTCTGCAGACTGTGGGTGACAGGGCGCAAGATCATTGCCGACACATATGGCGGCGCAGCCAGGCATGGCGGAGGTGCGTTCAGCGGAAAAGATCCCTCGAAAGTCGATCGCAGTGCTGCATATTTTTGCCGATACGTTGCGCGCCAGATCGTCCAGAAGGGACTAGCAACGCGAGCTGAGATACAGGTGGCGTACGCGATCGGCGTGGAGAAGCCTACGTCCGTAAAGGTGGAGACATTCGGTACGGGCGACGAGGCTGCCGCCGCAGCGTTCGTGAGCGAATTCGATTTCCGACCGGCGGCGATCATCGAGCGACTGAATTTGCTCCGTCCGATTTATCGGAGTACGACCAACTATGGTCACTTTGGTAAACCAGACTTGCCTTGGGAACAGTGAGGGAATCAAGTAATTCGATTGTGGCCGCCAGGCGCCTCGCGATCACAAGATCCGTGCTCGGAGGCTGGGTTGATTCTGCATGATTGATGAGATGGGAGCTTTTCACGAGAAACTCGACAGGAGTGATTCTCCCGGAGCCAACGGACTGCTGCATCGGCCAATATCAGTTCCCGAGGTCGGCATACGGCAAACAGGTCTTGAGGACCTGGCTCTAAAGATTCTCTACCTGTCGGGCCCTTTTTCGGTGCTGGATCTTTCGAAACACATGCGGCTCAGCTTGGAGGTGGCGGACGAACTCTTTCGCCGGCTTCGGACAGGACAACTCTGCGAAGTAACGGGAATGCACGGCAATGTGGCTAACATCGCGATAACCTCGCAGGGCAGGGTGCGAGCGTTAAACTCCTCGCGTTGAGCCAATACGCAGGCGCAGCGCCTGTGTCTCTAGAGACTTATGTGCAGCAGGTTCGCAGACAAAGCGTTCGCAACGTGGAAGTCCATCCGCCGGATGTGGAGCGTGCTTTCGCGCATCTGGTAATCGATAGCAAAACGCTATGGCAGATTGGGACGGCGCTCAACTCCGGCACCTCCATCTTCCTCCACGGTCCGACAGGAGTCGGTAAGACCACAATTGCTGAGACACTCGCTCGAGTGCTGGCTGAGGATGAAGTGTGGATTCCTTTCGCGGTGGAAGTCGACGGACAGATCATCTCGGTCTACGACCCTCTCGTTCACAAAAGTGTTTCCGAACAGAAGTCGGAGGATGGCACGGTCGGGATGATCACAAGCTGTGAAGGTTTGTTAGCACAAAGACACTTCCGGCGAATAGCCCGAAAAAGTAACTCTTTCGGTCGCATGCGCCAGGATATCGTCCTTTGGCAATCGGCTGAAACACTGCCGATAATCCTTGGTGAACTGCGATGGGCTCTGATAACCAACGCGATAGCTCGCCTCACCGATAGCGAGCGAATCCACCAGTAGCAACTTCCGCGCCTCGTGAAGGCGTATTCGGCGCTGGTATTGAATCGGCGTCATTCCTGTCATCGCCTTGAAATGCTGATGAAACGAAGATGGGCTCATCCCAACACGGCGAGCAAGATCGTCCACCATGAAGCCCGTCGTGAACTGCTTCTGCAACCAGGCGAGCGCCCGGGCGATGCGATTGGATGGGCTGTCCTGCCTGGAGATTTCCAGCAGCCGCGAACCGGACGGTCCTGCAAGCAACCGATACAGAATCTCCTGCCGGATCAGCGGCGTCAGCGCGGCTGCGTGTTGTGGCGTGTCCAGTAATCGCAAGAGACGGATCACCGCTCCCCATAAATCCGGGTCCGCATGAAACACGTCGACGGCGGACTGAGGGCTCGAAGCCGGCAGCTTATCGCATCGACCGATCACCTGTTTCAACTCTTCGAAGTCAATCTCCACGGCAAGCGCCAAAAGCGGGCTCCTTCCGGTTGCGCTCAGGATTTTGGAGGTCGACGGCATATCTATTGACGAGAGCAGAAACTGTCCTGCGCCGTACTCGAGGTGCGTGGTGCCGAAATCGAGGGTCTTTACCCCTTGAATCACCAGGGCCATGCAGCGCATCGATTGCACCGTCACCAGTGGTCGGCTCACCCAACTGAACCTCATCAGGTGCAGGCCAGGAAGAGCGTCCCTGGTAAGTCGATCCTCCTCGGCGTGCCGTAGAAGGATCGACAGGGCTTCTTTTCGAAGTGAGGAGATAGCAGCCATCTCCTCCATCGTATCGAGTTCACTCTGCATTGCAATCGGTTTCAAGATTCTTGAAGGCCTCAAGCTGCTGCAGCCGCGCATCGAGCGCCGCCTTAATGTACCCGTAGACATCCGCTCCCAGCGCCAGCCGGGGCGGCGCAGCCTTCGCTTCAAACGTGTCTACGATTGCCTTCGCCATCTTTACCGGATCGCCCAGCGCCACGTAGCCTCTCTTCGCCATCTGCCGCAGCATACCCACAGGCCCATCCTGATAAGCCAAGCTCTGCGCTAAGAATGCCCGCGCCACCGAAGTTGGTACGGATAGCTCCAGGCTCTGCCAGCGTCGTCCCGATGCCAAAGCCGGCCACTTCCTGCGATAGGCCCTCGAAGAAGCCTTCGATGCCCCACTTGGTCGCACAGTAGAGCGACAGTCCTGGGAAGGCGGATTGTCCTGCACCGCTGGAGATCTGGATGATGCGGCCTCCTCCAAGCGGACGCATGTGCGCCACGGCCGCGCGCGCAAGCTGAATCGAGCCGAGAAGGTTCGTGTCGATGATATGCCGCATCGCGTCGAGTTCTAGCTCTTCAGCCGCACCCAGCAGGCTGTAGCCCGCATTGCTGACCACTGCATGGATTCGACCGACTGCCTTCACAGCTGCGTCGAACACCTTTGGGATATTGGCTAAATCCGACACATCCAACTCTGCCACCCAAAGTTGGCTGGGGAACCGCTGCTCAAGCTCCGCCGCATCGGTACGTCTGCGAACCGTGCCGGCCACCCTGCCGCCCCGGTCGAGGATGGCTTCGGCAATGCTGCGGCCAAGGCCGCGGTTGATTCCCGTAACAAACCAGGTTGAGGAGTTGACGGGCACGAAAGAAATAGCTTGCGAATGTATAGCACTCATGGAGTCAATCTAGCGGCGGGAATGATTTAGGCGTGACTCAAATCGTGCAGGAAATTAGCGAAATCCTACGAAAGCAACCATCAGTCCCTATAAGTCTTAGTGCTGTATCTGAAGCGCCCGGCGGAACAGTCGGCAGTCGCATGATCTTTGGCCGGGCGCTTCGGATACAGCGACTTGAAGGAAGCCGCCCCGGGGGAGGCTATGTACTTTGAATGGGCCTGAGCGAGTGGAGAGGTTCAAGTGGGGCGGTGTGATAGGTATGATCTGCGGCTTTTAGACCCTGCTGGAGCGGCGAAGCGTTGCACAGAGGCATCGGGCATACGCTGAAAAAATAGGTAATAGAGCACTCCGGGCTCGACGAGACAACGGATCTCCGTACGTGCCGGAGCACGAGCAGAGGCCGACGATGTGGATAGAGGTTCATGCTGCGCATTGGTCGGGTTGAGGGGGAGAGCGGAGCAGAAGTTGAGCCGCGGTGAGCCGTTCAACGACATGCATGGTTCCACCGCAGACTGGACAGTTCCATAGCGACTGAGGCTGGTGGGTGGGCGGCGATGCCGGTGAAGCAGTTATGTTCTCTGCGCCGTGGAGCAGTTGGAAGCAGAGCGGCAGGCGGTGGCGCGTTGCCGGTTGGCGAGGAATCCGAAGTTGCGGATGCGCACGAAGCCGGGTGGCAGCAGATGAAGCAGGAATCGGCGCAGAAACTCCTCGACATCCAGAGTCATGAGCCTCTTCGTGTTGCCATGGGCGGAGTCTCGCCATTGGAATATGACATTGCCCTCGGAGAGAGCGACCAGCCTGCCGTTGGAGATGGCGACGCGATGGGTGTAGGCGCCCAGATAGCGCAGCACATGTTCCGGCCCTCCGAAGGGGCGTTTCGAGTAGACGACCCAGTCATGGCGGAACAGTACGCGCAGCCATGCTGCGAAGGCACGCGGCTCGGCCATGGGCAGGAGGTTGCCGTGGAACTGGATCATGCCGCGATGGAAGGCGCTGCGAAGTCCGGCGACGAACTTGCCGCGGAAGACACGGCTGAGCACGCCGATGGGCAGGAAGAAGGAGCGCCGGGAGGAGATCCAGCGGGAGTGATCCGGCGCCAGACCACCGGCGGCCACTACGCAGTGGACATGGGGATGAAACTGCAGGCGCTGATTCCAGCTGTGGAGCACGCTGAAGAAGCCTATCTCGGCCCCAAGATGCCGGGGATCGCGAGCGATCTCCAGCAAGGTGTCGGCGCTGGCATGAAAGAGCAGGTTGTAGATGAGCCGCTTGTTCTGCAATGCGAGTGGGGCTAGTTCCCGCGGCAAGGTGAAGACGGCGTGTACATAGCGAGTGGGCAGGAGTTCTTGTTCCCGCGCCTGGAGCCAGCGCCGGCGCGCGTTGCCCTGGCAGCGCGGGCAATGGCGGTTTCTGCACGAGTTATACGAGATGGCGGTATGTCCGCAGTCTGAGCACTGATCGCGATGTCCACCCAGGGCGGCAGTACGGCAGCGCGTGATGGCCAGCAACACTTTTTGGTGTTGCCAGTTGATCCACTTGCGACTGTGTTCAAGAAATGCTTGTCCAGCACAGCGAACGATGTCGGCCACCTCCAGCGGCGGCCGGCTCATGAACTGTGCTTGCGTCCTCCTTGTGCAGAGAAGGTGAGGGCATCGAGCGGGCTGGCGGTTGCGCTGAGATGCCGTTGGGAGAGATGCAAATAGACGGTAGTTACTTCGAGGTCGCGATGGCCGAGCAGGATCTGGATGGTGCGCAGGTCGGCTCCGGCTTCCAGAAGGTGGGTAGCGAAGCAGTGGCGTAGCGTGTGCGGATGGATGTGCTTGTGCGCCAAGCCGGCGCGCTCAGCGGCATTCTGACAGGCAGTCCAGAGGACTTTGGTGGTGATGGGATAACTTGCGGTATGCCACCGATTGCCGGGAAACAGCCATTCAGTCGGCTTGCGTCTGAGCCCACGCCAGTAAGTGCGCAGCGCTTCGAGAAGCTTCGGGCTCAGCATGACGTCTCGGTCCAAGCCTCCCTTGCCTCCCCGGATATGGACCACCATGCGCTGACTGTCAATATCGCCGATCTTCAGATGCGCGGCTTCTGCGCGACGTGCCCCAGTGGCATAAAGCGTCATTAGCAGGATGCGGTGGAAGGGGTTTTCTGCGGCGTCAATCAGACGCGCAACCTCCTCCTGGCTGAGCACCTGCGGAAGGTGGCGAACCTTCTTGGGATATGGCGTCTCGGCGATACTCCAGCCGCGCTTCAACACGTGAATATAGAAGAAGCGCAACGAAGCCAACCGTAGGATCACAGTGTTGGGGCTGAACTTCAACTGGGTGAAGAGCATCGCCTGATACTTGCGAATGTCCTCAGGGCCAAGCTGATCGGGTGGACGATGGAAATAGCGGCTGAAATGCTCCACCCCGTGGAGGTACGAGCGGATGGTTGTATCGGCGAAGTTGCGGCGGCGCAACTCCTCAAGCATGAGCTGACGTAGTTGGTTCACAGAGCGTTCCTCCTCTGCGACACAAACCAGCTCACATCACCGTGAGAGTGCCGGCTCAACAACACGCGAATGCGTCCGCCGCATAGCGGCTTCGTTCAAGTCGGCCAGCGTCCGGCAACCGCATTGGCACCGCCAGTTGGATGTAAAATGCCCAACCCAGGGCTCTTGAGCCACAAGGACGGAACGCCGATTTCTTGTCCAGGTGATTCAGCCCCCAACAGGACTGACTCCACACCAGATCCGTACACACCTGGGCGTTATCAGGACCACTCAGGGCGCGTTATTTCCAAATTGCCCGTCATCCATCAGTTGGGAACTTTTGGTATGCCCGTTCACTCGCTTGTACTGAAGAAGTCATCCCGTCGGAGCAGTTCGACCCCGGAGCTTAGAGGCAGTTTAGGCCCCTGCTTTAAAGTACAGGGCAGGCGTAAATCCTAAGACTTTCTTGAACATGCAAATGAAGGCACTAGGTGTGCTATACCCGGCTTCCAACGCGGCATGTGTCACCTTGGCTCCTTCGGCCAGAAGCCGCACCGCGTGCATCAGTCGGAGTTGTTGCCGCCACTTTCCAAAAGTCATTCCAACCTCATCCTGAAAAAGCCTCTCAACCGTGCGCTTGCTAGCGCCACTCCCTTTGCACAACTGCGACAGCTTTTGAGTATTCGCCGGTTCGGCCAGCAAAATTTCGGCTACGTGGCGCGCTCTGGGGTCCGATAGATGGGGAAGCTGCAGAGGAACCATCTGGGTTGCTTCAAGCTGGTCGGCGATCAAGTCGATCAAGTGCCGCTGCCGTGGAACACGCTTTTTCAGAGCGTGAAAATTGCACGCATAGAGGATGAGTTCCCGTAACAGTGGCGAAACGTTCACCACGCAACAGTCGCGCGGCAGAACTCGCGCCAGCCGTGCCTTCAAGTAAAGAGTCCGCATGGCCACTCTACCGGACATGGTGATGGTGTGCGCGACCCCAGTCGGTATCCACACCGCTCTAAGCGTTGGCACGACCCAGATCCCCGCCCGAGTGGCGACCGACATTACGCCCTGGGAGGCATAGACGAGTTGGTCGCGATCATGGAAATGCAAAGGAATGACATGCCCCGCCGGGTAATCGTGCGTGAGGGTAGCGATATGGGAGCGCTGGTCGGGCAGGCGATCGAAGATCACGGTTTGTCGCTTTTGCGACATTGATTGTCACAATAACGGAAGTGCGCAGCCCTGGCAATTGCCTAGGATGGGTGTCAGTGAAGGTGATCCTGGGTGAGGAAACATGAACCGCTTACATCACTGGCTCTGTCGCTCCGCAGGATGGAGAAAAACAGTTCGGCAACGAGTGCCATGGGCGCTCTCAAGCGCCGAGTTGGGAGACCGGGTACTTGAGCTCGGTCCCGGACCTGGTCTCACCACCGACACTGCTGCGACAACGGGTGCGTAGCCTGACCGCAATCGAAATCGATCCAACTCTGGCCGAGTCGCTGGGGAGACGCCTGCACGGCAGAAATGTCCGTATCGTAGTCGGCGATGCCACGGAAATGCCTTTCCCTGATGAACAATTCTCCAGCGTTGTTTCCTTCACCATGCTGCACCATGTGTCTTCGACCGCATTGCAGGATCGGCTCTTCGCTCAAGTGTGGCGAGTTCTCGAACCGGGAGGGGTTTTTGTGGGCAGTGACAGCCGGCAAAGCTGGCGAATGCGAATGATCCACATTGGCGACACACTCGTCCCCATCGATCCGGACACGGTTTCGGCTCGGCTTGAGCTGGCCGGATTTGAGGTGCTGGAAATCGAGAAAAACTCCCGCGCATTTCGCTTTTACGCGCGACGGCCGGCAACGGAGTCGGAGCTGGCGGCCCGTCTCGCGCAGTTCGACGGATCAGATTTTCGAAACTCTCAATTAACGCTTCTCTGCTAAGGAGAGCCAGACATTTAGATCGGGGAGGAATTACATCATGCAAGAAGACAAGACTACTCGGCACTCGTCTTGGCGTGGAGGTTTGCTGTTCGTGGCCGCGCTGGCAATCTGGTTTGGGTCGACCAACCCTTCCTTTGCGGCGGCGAACCCTAGTCCGTGCGCAACCGATCAGCAGAGCCGCCAGCTAGATTTTTGGCTCGGCAACTGGACCGTCACCGCCCCCGGAGGCTCGAGCGCTGCTATCAGCAAGGTATCTCTTGCGCTGGATCAATGTCTGCTGGTGGAGAACTGGGACGGAGGCCGAGGCCATTCCGGCGAGAACCTGTTCGCTTACAGTCCGGAAGAAAAGACCTGGTACGGCATGTTCGCAGACAACACGGGTCGGGTACATATTTTCAGCGATGGCAAGGTTGCGTCAGGGATAGCTGAGTTCCATGGCGCAAGCCACGACCCCAAAGGCGAGACAGTCCTGAACAAGGTCAGGGTGGTTCGCATCGATGCGAACCGGGTTGAGCAAACCTGGCAGAAGTCGAGCGATAACGGAGCCACGTGGACGACGGAGTTTCGTGGAGAATACACCCGCGCCGATCATTAGAGCGAAGGCCCTGAGAAAGGTATTGTCATGCGAAAAAAACTACCTTGGCTGACCGGGTTCTTTGCCGATTTGCGTTTCGGAGCCCGCATTCTCAAGCGCAATCCCGGGGTGGCGCTGGTGGGCATGCTGACGCTGGGGCTGGGCATTGGGGCCAACACCGCGATCTTCAGTTTGCTGCATGCCGTGCTGTTGCGGCCATTGCCATATCGCGATCCCGGCCGGCTGGTTTGGGCCGCGCAGTACGCGCCCCGCCTGGATGCAACGCTGGTCCCGGCAGCAACATTTCTAACCTGGCGCGAGCAAAACCGCTCCTTCGAGGACATGGCAGCATATGACGATCACCTCTGCGATGGCAATCTCGCCACTGGCGGCGAACCGGTTCGGCTGGACCGCTGCTCCGAGGTGAGCGCGAATTTCTTTTCCCTGCTTGGAATACAGCCTGCGTTGGGACGCAGTTTTTCACCACGGGAAGACGCTCCCGGAGCACATGGGGTCATGATTTTGAGCGATGGCTTCTGGCGCCGTCGCTTTGGAGCTAATCCCAATGTTCTGGGCAAGTCGCTCCGCCTGGACAACGCTGAGTACACTGGTCGTTGGCATCTTGCCGTCGAACTTTGTCTATCCCAGCCAGCTCAAGCCGGATGCCTTCGTGCCGCTTCCTCTTCCCACCAAGCCTGATTGGAGCCAGCGCGAGAGCGATGACATGAGCGTGGTGGCGCGCTTGAAACCAGGTATCCCATTGAAGCAGGCGATGGCGGAGCTGCAGACCATCACGCAATCGCTTATGCCGCAATATCCGCAGGCTGCCGCGGAAAAACTGGCAGGAGCGGAGGTGCAACTTCTGCCTCTGCACCAGCAGCTGGTGGGCGACACCCGTCCGGCACTGTTGCTGTTGATGAGCGCAGTGGGACTGGTTCTGTTGATTGCCTGTGTCAATATAGCGAACCTGCTGCTGGCGCGGGCTGCCGCGCGACAGAGGGAGTTTGCGGTGCGCTCTGCGTTGGGAGCAGGACATGCCCGCATCGTCCGGCAACTGCTGACGGAGGGCTTGCTTCTCGCCGCTCTGGGATCGGCGGCGGGGCTGCTGATAGCTTGGGGCACGCTGAATGTCGTGCGCCTTCTGCGACCGGACACTCTCGCCTACTTCGGTGATGTGCATCTCAATGGGGTTGCTCTCTGCTTCACTCTGCTGGTTTCGCTGTTGACGGCCATTCTGTTCAGCCTGGCGCCGGCCCTGGTCGCCTCTCAGGCTGGCGCGAGTATTGCCTTGCGTGAAGCAGGAGGAAAAACCACAGCCGGTCTTGCCCGGCAGAAGCTGGGCAGCGTGCTGGTGGCCGCGGAGCTGGCGTTCGCTTTTCTCCTGCTGATGGGCGCAGGACTTATGCTTCGCACCTTCGCCAATCTGCGCGCGGTGAGTCCAGGTTTCAATCCGCGAAATGTGCTGACCGTTCAGGTCACGCTGACGGAAGCAAAATATCCCGGATCTCGCCCAGCGCAAGGCTTTCTTCGACCAGCTACTCGCTGCCGTGCGGGCCATGCCGGGAGTGGAGTCGGCCGGCGGCACCACGACCCTGCCTTTCTATTACGGTTTTTCCAGCCCGGTAAACATGACGGTCAAAGATCATCCGTCGCTGCCGGCGGATCAGTCGCTATCGGTGCCTTTGTCGCACGTCACAACGGATTACTTTTCCGCCATGCAGGTTCCCCTGCGCGCTGGACGTCTTTTCACGGCGGAAGACCGGCTGGGCAGTTTGCCCGTTGCCATCGTGAGCCAGGAATTTGCCAGCCGCTTCTTCGCCGGAGCTGACCCGATCGGAGAACATTTGATCTTTCCTCCGGCCATAAATTTGCCGCAGCAGCAGTTCACCATCATTGGGGTTGTGGGGGACGTCCGCTACATTGGATTGGATCGCCAACCCGTTCCCGTCGTCTTTACTTCGACGGACCAATTTCCTGCGTCGGCTCTAACGTTGGCGGTGCGTACCAGGATCGCGCCGGAGAGCCTTATCGCTGCGATTCGACGTGAGGTGCAGAACCTGGACGAGGAGCAGCCCATCTACCACGTGGCTACCATGGAACAACGCGTGGCAGATTCGGTCGGCCCGCAGCGCTTTGATGCGTCGCTGCTGGCACTGTTCGCGGCGGTTGCTTTCTCGCTGGCGGCGGTCGGGATCTATGGCGTCATGTCGTATTGGGTGACCCAGAGGACGCACGAGATCGGCGTCCGCGTTGCCCTGGGCGCTCAGCCGCGACAAGTTCTCAGACTCGTTCTGGCCCGCGCGGCATGGCTCACACTAGGCGGCCTCAGCTTTGGTCTGGTGGGGGCATGTGTTCTGGCACGCTCGCTAAGCAGCTTACTTTTCGGTGTCCAGCCGATTGACCCGCTGACCTTTTTGGCCGCCTCTGTTGCCTTGGCCGGCATCGCGTTCGTGGCCAGCTGGCAACCGGCCCGCAGGGCCGCAGGGGTCGACCCGATGGTCGCCTTGCGTCACGAATAGACGATGCGAACGTGAAGATCGGCTAGTCTCAACATTCGTAGCGCTCGGAGGGATTAGTAACGACAAGTCGGCCAGTGTGTGCGCCGGGATAAACCGGCATGAAGGAGAGGATGAAAGAGCCTTACGAGAAAGGTCTAGCGAACCGCTCGGCCCCGAGTTTTGCGCCGCGCTCCGTGAGGGGTGAGGCGAAGCGTAAACAGGGGATAGGTGGGCTGGGTATTGAGCTCCGAAAAGACGCAATCAGGATGCTGACGCCTTACACTGGTGCGGAAAGCCACATGGACGGGAACGACAACGCGAGTCCCCGGACAATCCTGCGTAGTCAAAGACCCCAGAGCACGCCTAGAAACTTCATGCACGAGAACCGGGAGACCTCGGAGATATCTGTGATCGAAGCTGACCATAGGACGGCGGGAGAAGGCCAAGGCCGTACTGCCTGCGTGCACATCTTCGAGGAGTCGGACAGCGGTGTAGTACCGATGAATCACTCGAACAAAGATGGGAGACTGTCGGCGGAGAGTGAGCCAGTTCCCATCGTATAGATCGTTCCGGAATTATTTACGTCGCCGTTGACTCGGAGGCTTGACAAGAAATCGAGCTGAATCGATCCGCTATTCGTCAAGCTGCCCGCCTGGATCGTGGCTTGAACAAGCGTCGAAATTGTTCCGCTGTTTTGAAGCGCACCACTGACCTGGAAGGTTTCGGCGCAGCATCCCAGGCTAATCGTTCCGGAATTAGACACGTTACCGGCGAAAAGGGTGGCGGCGTCGTCCGTCAAATTGATCAAGGCTCCGGAACCGTTCGTCAGAGTTCCTGATACCGACATAGTCACTATTCCATCTAGTGCAATCATCCCGTTATTAGTGGCATCTCCTGTGACATGAAGGGTCGACTCGCCCTGGCAGCCCCCACCGTCATACTGTCATTCGACAGATACAAATTGCCTGACTGATTTATCGTGAGCGCTCCGACGATGGTGAGCGTGTAGGGATTGCCAACGGCAATCAACTGCGAGCTGCCCGTCGAACCGCCAAGGGTCAGAGAGTTGATGCCGAAACTGATATCTAAGGTCACGTTATCGCTGCCGGTATTGATGAAAACGTCATTGCCGTAGCCTGGCAGTCCGGCACTCCAATCGGCAGCATTGCTCCAGTTGCCCGTGCCTCCCAGCCAGTTGTCCGGAGATGAGGGAAAGTTGAGCGAGGCGCTGAAATCAACCGCAGCGGGCAGAACATATTGATTGCCGAAGGAGGCGAAGTGCCCCGGGCTTCGCTCGATGTTCGATCCCTGAGCGGCTGCCACTGCGAAGACGATCAAGAAAATTGGAACGACCGAAAGAGACTGTGGGCGCATAGACACCTCGGTGCAACATTTGCAGTAGGGGCCAAGTCACATTGGACCGGGGAGCGAGGAATGATGCGGTCCAAGGGCAACACGCAGGGGCCCGGGCTTTCGAGTCGTGCCTAGGGTAGCTCTCGAAACTCGGCAGCGGGAGCTGCCTAAAGTCATGGCCAGAAAGTACCGCTGAATTATATCTCCGGATCGTCAGCCGTCAAGCTTAGTTATTCTGTGCCGGCCCCAACCCGGTTATTTTTAGGGACCGTCTGCGGACTGCATGCTTATAAGTGGCGGACAGAATCCTACGCTTGCCACAGACCGCCCACGATATTCTGACCTCCAAAGCAGGGATCATCCTCGCCAATCTGGCCCCTCGTTCCGCCGCAATAAATAAGCGCTATTCGTCGTCGCAGATTGTTCCAAGTTCCTGCGCCCCTATTGAACTAATGGGACGTAGCCATCGGTCAAGATAAGAAGAGCGATGCAGAAGCGAACTAGTATGACCCCCTGTAATTGCGTTCCCTCTTCCGCCGTAGCCGACGGTTGGCACACGTTCCAACCCAGAACAATCGGCATTCTTCAGCACTCAGTTAGTTGTGGCCCTAAAGAGCGGCAAGGAGCCGCCGAAACATGGATGACGTTGATGCCTTCGAGTGCCATATCGCCCCGACCGGCGATAGCTGATAGTGATACTCAGAAACTCCAGTAAGTGGTCTAGACGGCTAATGATATCAAGCATACAGTTCCCTATCTGTATTTCCTATGAAAGCTGCACTAAGACTTGTCAAACTAGTTGCGCTAGGACTAGCAGCCTACATCGGCTGCCGGCTGTTGGTTTTACCCAAAGGGACACTCAAGTTTGCTGCCTACCATTATTTGAGGACAATTCTTGCGGTTGCACTCCTCATCCTGTCCATTGCTCCTTGGCTGGTCGCCCAGGTTATTGATCCTCCTGGCCCTAGGGCTGTAACTACATACCACTACGATAATTACCGGACCGGCTGGAACCCGTCAGAGAGTAAGCTCACGCCCACAACTATAAGCAGCGGGCAATTTGGACTTCTAAAAACCGTATCACTCGACGAAAGGGTAGATGCTCAACCACTAGTCGTCTATGCCATAAACGTTACGGCTGGCGACTACCAAGGTAAGCACAATGTCGTGTATGTAGCTACCGCCAATAACACCGTCTATATGATCGACGCTGATGACGGAACCGTTCTATGGAGCCGGAATCTTGGGACTGCCGTCACGGGGCCGGTCGGCTGCGGCGGGCCCCCGGGGAATGTTGGCATTACTTCCACCCCGGTGATCGACGCCACGAGTCACACTCTATACGTCATGGCATATATAAGCAGCATGAGCGGGCCGGCATATCTTCTCCACGCTCTAGATCTGGGCAATCTGGCCGACAACGTCTTTCCGCAGGTTGTGTACGCCTCCCATACGCTGACCGACGGCACGAGGTTCACCTTCAACGCAAACTACCAACTGCAGCGCCCAGGCCTATTGCTGGCTAACGGGAACGTATATGCGGGCTTCGGCAGCTTTTGCGATGGGTACGGCACCTATTCACGCGGCTGGTTGCTGGGATGGAATGCTGCATCGTTGGCTCCGCTCCCTTCAAATGAACTCCTGGACACACAAGCCAGCGATCAGTACTTTCTTTCTTCGATTTGGATGTCTGGTTACGGACTGACGGCTGACGATTCCGGCAATCTGCTGTTTGCCACAGGAAATTCGCAATCTGGAACTTATGATGGAGTGACCAACCTGCAAGAAAGCGTGGTGAAAGTGTCGCCGGACATCAGTAGCGTGCTCGATTTGTTCACCCCGAACAATCAGGCTGCTTTGGACCTATATGACCTGGACTTCGGCTCGGGAGGCGTATTGGTTCTCCCCGACCAGATGGGATCCATGCCGCATCTGGCCGTGGCGGCTGGCAAGAGCGGGACGATGTTCCTGATGAACGAAGACAACTTGGGCGGATATTCCCCCATTACGAACAATGTCCTCGGGAGCTACTCTGTCGGGCAGTGCTGGTGTGGGCCGTCTTATTTTGTCGATACTGATGGAGCGCCGCGAGTGGTCAGCAGCGGTGCAGGATCCGCTATAGTGTGGGAGCTCAGCACCTCGCTGCCCGCTCCAAGGTTGACAGCAGTGGGTGTCTCGCCAATCATCGTTGGCGGGCGGCAGGACGCAGGCTTCTTCACGACCATCTCGTCGAATGGTGCCTTCAACCCAGTCATTTGGGCGCTTTCGAGGGCAAGCCCGCAGAACATCTTCCTCTATGCGTTTGATCCGGACAACTTGCAAAATGGCCATCTGGCCCAGCTTTTCCGGGGCATTGCGGGCTTTTGGCCCATCGCCACAGCCAATGCCAATCTGGTTCCGGTGGTGGCGAACGGCAAGGTCTACGTCGCAAGCTACCAGCAGCTCACGATTTTCGGATTGACGGGACAGCCGAGAAAAAGCAGTTCCAACAGGCGCGTTTCGCGGCAAGAAGCAGAAGGCACCATTTGCCGGGTGCCTTCAAGCGTTAACTAAGGGTCGTTGCAGCGCTCTTCGACTTTTGATGTGGCAGAAAAGTTAACCGGAGGGGATGCATAATGGGGTTCGTTCGCGCTGGCTGGCTCAGGTGTTCTTGGCGTTGAGCGAGGGCATTAGCGACCAAGAATTGACCGGAGCCGCGACTTAAGCATCATTTCCGCTGGTGACTTGCCGTTTGTGTCGAGCCACTTCTCAAACTCCAAGATACGAACCCGGTGCTCGATTGCCGGCTGCTGGACACGAATCGTGATCGTATGCCCTCGCCCAACCTGACCCACCCATTCATTCTTCCTGAATGCGGCAAGCGCTTGTGCAACCGCTTCGTAGAGTGTTTCCGCCGTTACTTCCAGGGAATGCTGGTGACCGTCCGAGTCCTCGCAGGATACCGTGCACGTCCGCAACGTCATGTCGAACATTTTCGTCTTTTGTTCGCCACCACGCAAGGGTCTAGAAAGGCAGCCCGCGGCGGTGAGGTTCGCCGTCGGCAACCCTGGGGGATTCGGCAACTACATCTTGAAATGTGTCCAGAGAGCTACAATCGATGGCAATGTGCGGACGATACCGACTCTCCCGGCGTGCTGAGATTTTGGCCAGCTACTTCTATGCAGAATATGAGGGCATGGACTGGGAGGCCCGCTATAACATCGCCCCAACGCAAACCGTGCCTGTCATCCGGCAAGATCCTCATGAGCCCGTCCGCCGCGCTTCGCTCATGCGATGGGGATTGGTCCCCTACTGGGCGAGGGACGCAAGCGTTGGCTACAAGATGATCAATGCGCGCTCGGAGACTGCCGCGGAGAAGCCAGCCTTCAAAGAGTCACTCCAACGTCGCCGCTGTCTGATTCTTGCGGACGGATTCTACGAGTGGCCGCGCAGAGTCAAGGCCAAGCAAGCGTTCCACTTCGGCCTCCAAGACGATTCACTGTTCGCTTTCGCTGGCCTGTGGGACCGCTGGCGAGGGTCAGACGGAACGACTCTGGAAACCTGCACAATCCTGACAACGACGCCCAACCAGCTCCTGGCCGACGTACACGACAGGATGCCGGTGATCCTTCCGTCTACGAGTTATGACTTGTGGCTTGATCCTGGATTTCGAGACCTGGCAGAGACGACCGACATGCTCAGGCCGTTCGATGCAGCGCGAATGCAACGTTACCCGGTGGGCGAGCGTGTGAACAGCGTCGCCAACGATGGTCCCGAGTGCTCAGAACCGATCGAGTTATCGCCGCCTGCTCAGGCCGGACTTTTCTGAATGCCTCGAAGGTATGATCGCGATCCGGCTGGTCGACCTGACGAATTACGAGCTCTGACCGCGCCGGAGGTGATTGGGCGAGAGCGGCGCATTTCAAGGTAGGTGACAATGCTGGCGATTTTGCCAGGAGGCAGGGCGACGTAGCCATCTTGCCACCAGTGAGTCGGTAGCGGTCTGAGCGGGGTCCTTAATCAAACTGCTTGCGGAACTCCGCCAGTTGCTGCTTGAGTTCACTAACCTCATTCTGCAAGCCAACAACCGCCTCTTCCAATCGGCTGACGCGCTCGTCGTCAGCCGAGGAACTCGACGGCGAGACCATTCGCGGCAACGGCAGTTCCCCCGCCTCCATCTCGCCAGAAAGCAGATGCGCGTAACGGAATTCCTTTGTACCCGGCTGCCTGGGCAACACCGCTACTAGAGGGGGCTCGCGTTGCATCAGTTTCTGCAGACTGGATTGCACCGCATCCAAATCTTCAAAGCGGTGCATGCGCTCTGTCCGCCCGCGCAGCTCTCCCGGCGTCTGAGGCCCGCGCAACAGCAACACGCACAAAACAGCGGTCTCGCCACGCGAGAAGTTGAACGTCTCCTGCAGGCGGTGTTCGTACTTGGTTACGCGTCTGTCAGCTGCGCTGACCGGACCGGCCAGCCCGTGTTCTTGCAACCCATCCAACGCGCCGCGAACCGCGCCCTCTTCCAAATTCATGACCGGGTCGCGGTTATTCCTCTGGTTGCAGGCATTGACCAGCGCATTCAGCGACAACGGATAGTAGTCCGGCGTCGTGATGTCCTTTTCCACCAGAGCGCCCAACACGCGGGCCTCAATCTCGTTCAGAACGATGTTCATTAGCTTTAAGATGAAGAAAGACGCAGCATAGCACTTTAAAGACGGAGTCGTCAGAGAAGACCTCCGTAGGCAGGTGTGTCGCAAAATGCGACATACGCTGTGAGTAGGTACGCGTAGCATATTTTGCGCTACCCCCGCTCCCGCCCATGGCGTGCTGAGGTAGCGGCCAGCTACTTCTACGAAAGACATGAAGGCATCGACTAGGAGGGCCGCTATAACATCACTCTGACTCAATCCGTGCCGGTTATCCGGCAGAATCCGCGTAAGCCTGTTCGGCGTCCTTCACTCATTGATGCACGCGTGCCCATCAGCTATTTCTGTGCGACCGTCCGCCCCTGATTGCTCACCATCCTCTCCAGGCGCGCCAGGCGCTGCTCCAGGTCGTCAGTCTTCAGCGGCACAGCCGGCGTTGAGCCCGGAAGAGATCAACGCTAATCGTCACTTTCGTGGTCTTGACTGCGCCGAGGTATTCGGTTCATTGTTTCGCAATCAACGAGAACCTCTGGCCCCTTTCTGAATTAGGTTCTCCCGGGTTCGATCATGTAGAGTGCAGTTCCTCATGATAGTTGGGCCTATCTGCTGCACTTATTCAGCAGATTGCTCCGGCCACGCAATAACAACTCTTCGATCTAAATAGGGTTGCGCGATGCCTCGTCACTTGTGTATCAGTCCTCACGCGCTTCGTCGTATCATTTGTCTCCATTTCAATGGTTGACCAAGCGCCAGCATGGGACGCATTAGTCGCGGGGCTGGTGTTGAATTTGTGGAGTAGTGGAGCGCCGATGCCGACCGCCGTCAAGTTCGCGGGCAGCGATCCTTTCTTAGTCGGTGGTGCTGCTGATGGCCTTCGGTTGAACAATGCCCACGTCGGCGGCAAATAGAATACGGCGCAGTTTTGTGCCGCGATGAAACCTCTTGGGCGAATTCGTGAGCTAAGGATGGTCTTTATGCGCAACGCGAACTTACATCGAGTGCACTTTAGTATCGGTACGCCCGCAATCACTCTTTGCGCCAGTTTATTGATGGTGGCTTGCCTTGTGGGTTGTGGTGGCTCCGGTAGCGGAAAACGGAGGTAATACTGAGGGTAATAACGGTGGTACTGGCGGCGGGGGAACCAACAATGGCTATCTTTTCGGCGAGCAATCTGGGACTGACGTCTACATGCAGCCGGATCCGCCATCGTACACCTTCCCTTCCTGGTCGGAATCGGCACCCAACATCCGCATCGACCAAGTTACGCAGTTTTCCGCTACGGTCAATCCGCAGGGAGGCAGTATTTATGAACCGACCACTCAGCTCGTCTACGGTCAGGTGGCTGGCTCAACTGCTGGAAAGGAAGTTCTTGTCTATAGCTATACCAACCAGTACTACATCCAGCCGCTGACTGGCACTAACATCAATATCAGCAGCGATTCAAGTTGGATTGCTCCAGCCAATGCGGGCCAAATCACCGCATTGCTCGTTGCGCAGAGCTACTCCGCCCCTGACACGGCGACAACCCTGCCAGCTGTAGACGGGGTGAACGTTTTCGCCATTGCAACGCCGCCCGTGAATTCTTCACAATTCTCGTTTTCCGAGTTTGCGATACCAACGGGCAATAGCAGTCCATTCTCCATAGCCATCGGGCCGGATAGCGCTCTATGGTTTACGGAAAATAACGGAAATAACATCGGGCGGGTCACAACTTCGGGCATGATTGTCGAGTACGCGATCCCCACGGTTGGCGCGGTTCCTAATGGCATCACGGCTGGCCCCGACGGGGCCCTCTGGTTTGCCGAGACTCAAGCAAGTCAAATCGGACGTGTTACTACCTCCGGCCAATTCACCGAGTATCAGACCCTATCGGGAGCGGCCTCTCCGGAATGCATTGCCGCGGGATCGGATGGAGCGCTTTGGTTTACTGAGTCTCAGGCTAATAAAATCGGTCGAATCTCAACTTCCGGCACCATTACCGAGTATCCGGTGCCAACTATGAATTCTAGTCCTTGGAGTATCGTAGCCGGTCCAGACGGAGCGCTGTGGTTCACCGAGATGCAGGCTAAGCAGATAGCGAAAATCACGACCTCCGGCCAATTCACCGAATACCCTATTCCAAGCTCTCTCGGTTTCGTCCCGACCCCGGGCGAAATTATCGTCGGAGCAGACGGCGCCCTCTGGTTCACCGGAACTCCCGCCGGTCTCGGCCAAATTACTACCCAGGGAGTCATGATGCTTTGGAACATCTCGTGGGATAACATCGCGGTCGGTCCTGATCAAATGATGTGGTTCGCTGGGTACAACGGGTCCACGGGTGCCGTCGGACAGTTCCAGGAGACACAGCAACTGTCCTCCTACAATGTTCCTGCGCCTGCCGCGTCCGGAATCCCTGGCGAGATCATCGCTGGACCTGACAGCGCCCTTTGGTTCGTTGATTCCGCGAATTATATCGTGCGCTTCGGCCCTAACTGAAAAGTTCGGCCAAGAAATGGTTGCGATCGCACTACGAACACTACGGCAGTATGAACGAACCCGTTGACAACCAAAGGATCGTGCGGACTCAATCCCAATCCCGAACTGGAGCGAGACCGTCCTGCGTAACTTCGGCCCGTACTAACAGCGGCGACGGGATCCATGCCAAGGGCGGCCTGATCCTGGATACCAATGTGAATCTTTACGGCATGACCAACTTGGGTGCCACCTATAAGGCAGGAACGGTTTTTGAAGTTACACCTTGACTGACTCTGCGCGGACAGCCGAACTTGGGGAGCGCTTTAAGGAAAGCTCAAGGGGGACTCTTGATGAAAGGCAAAGGAATTTCTATACGATTGAGTGCGGCGGTAATCTTCGCAGTCGCACTCTTTGCGACCAGTACTTGGGCGGCCGACCAGGAAAGCGTGCTGCACAGCTTCGGCAGGGGTACGGATGGGGAATATGCCGACTCCGGGCTGATCGCCGACGCGGCCGGCAACCTCTACGGAACAACGGCGACTGGCGGCATCCATGGCAAGGGGACGGTGTTCGAGTTATCGCCTCGCCAGGGAGGCGGTTGGACCGAAACGGTGCTGCACAGCTTTGACGGCACGGATGGGCAAGAGCCCTTCACCAGTCTGATTCTCGATGGCGCCGGCAATCTCTACGGCACCACGTTCTTTGGCGGCATACATCCGTGCGCCGGCAGCGGCTGCGGGACGGTGTTCGAGTTATCCCCTCGAGAGGGCGGTGATTATACGGAGAGGGTGCTGCACAGCTTTAGCAACAATGGCGACGGCTTTGGCCCCCATGCCAGCCTGATCCTGGATAGAGCCGGGAATCTCTATGGAACGACGAGTGATGGTGGCATTCACGTCTTCGGGACGGTGTTCGAGTTGTCCCCCAGGGAGGGTGGCGGCTGGACGGAAACAGTGCTGCATAGCTTCGGCAGCGGCACGGACGGGCAAGGCCCGGAGGCTAGTCTCGTCTTCGATGGCGCCGGCAATCTCTATGGAACGACGGCCGGGGGCGGCATCCATTCCTCCTGCTCGTACGCCCAGTATGTCGGTTGCGGTACGGTCTTCCAGTTGTCTCCGAGAGAGGGCGGGGGCTGGATCGAGACGGTGCTCCATAGCTTCGGCAATCCCAACGACGGGCAAACTCCCCTCGCCGGGCTGATCTTTGACGGTCTCGGCAATCTCTACGGCACGACCTACTATGGTGGCCTTCACGGCTTCGGAACCGTCTTCGAGTTTTCGCCCAGGCAAGGCGGTGGCTGGACTGAAACCTTCCTGAATAGTTTTCAGAATGGCCCAGATGGACGTAATCCCCAAGCCTCCCTGATCTTCGATGGCCTCGGCAATCTCTACGGCACGACCTGGAACGGTGGCATCCACGGCTATGGGACGGTGTTCGAGGTTTTGCCCAGAGGGGGCGGTGGTTGGAGAGAGACGATTCTGCACAGCTTTGGCTATGGCAACGACGGCTACATGCCTGAGAGTACCCTGATCTTCGGCCCCGCCGGCTTACTCTACGGCACGACCGCAGTGGGTGGTATTCATGGCTACGGTACCGTGTTCGAGCTCGTACCTTAGCTTCGCAGGTGAGTTCAGATCGCAGTCGCCAGGCTGGTCAGAGGGAAATGTCGTTCAAGCTTGGTGATGTTCCTGGAAAATTCTATGTTAGAGAGGATACTTGTGCAAAGCAAGAGACTTGGATTGCGGGCGGAACTGGCGATCTTTGCGGTCGTCCTGTTTGTGACGAGCACCTGCGCGGCACAGCAGGAAACGGTGCTGCACAGCTTCGGCAACGGCACGGACGGGCAGGATCCCCAGGCCGGGCTAGTCATGGACAGCCATGGCAATCTCTACGGCACGACCTACTTCGGCGGCATTCACGGTGCGTGCCAGGGGGGCCCCACCTGCGGGACGGTATTCGAGTTGTCGCCCAAGGAGGGCGGGGGTTACACCGAGACGATATTGCACAGCTTTGGCTCCGACACGGACGGGCAAAATCCTGTGGCTGGCCTAATCTTCGATGGCGCCGGCAATCTCTACGGCACAACCCCTGTTGGCGGCATTCACGGCTACGGAACGGTGTTCGAGTTGTCGCCGAGGGAGGGCGGAGGGTGGACGGAAACGGTGCTGCATAACTTCAACTACAACGGGAGCGACGGAGCCCTTCCCGAGGCTGGCCTGATTTTCGATGCCGCGGGCAATCTCTACGGCACGAGCTTTGCGGGCGGTATCCACACCCCGTGCCATTACGGCGCCAACGCTGGCTGCGGGACGGTCTTCGAGTTGTCGCCGAATGGGAGCGGAGGTTGGACGGAGACGGTGCTGCACAGCTTTAACAACAACGGCCAGGACGGATGGTACCCAGATGCCGGCCTGGTCCTCGATGGCGCCGGCAATCTCTATGGCACAACTTTCCGTGGCGGCATTCACGTCGACGGGAACTGCGCTCCTGCTGGCTGCGGGACGGCCTTCGAGTTGTCGCCCAAGGAGGGTGGGGGCTGGACGGAGACGGTGCTGCACAGTTTTGGTAACGGCACGGACGGGATTTGGCCCGTGGCCAGCCTGATCTTCGATGCCGCCGGCAATCTCTATGGCACGACCTACGCGGGCGGCATTTACGACAACGACGCCTGCGACGACCCCGGTTGCGGCACGGTGTTCGAGTTGTCGCCCAGGGAGGGTGGGGGGTACACCGAAACGGTGCTGCACAGCTTCGGCAATGGCACCGATGGTGCAGGTCCTGAAGCCAGCCTGATCTTCGACGCTGCCGGCAATCTCTATGGCACGACCGAGACCGGCGGCATTCACTGCGGCCAGCCTGGATGCGGGACGGTGTTCGAGTTGTCACCTCGGGAGGGCGGGGGCTGGACGGAGACAGTGTTGCACAGTTTTGGCAATGGCACGGACGGAGTTGCTCCTGACGCCGCCTTGATCTTCGATCCTCACGGCAATCTCTATGGCACAACTATTGAGGGCGGCATTCACAATACCTGCCCTGACGGCAACACTTGCGGCACGGTGTTCGAGTTGGCTAACGTTGTTGTCGATTGGGAGCAGTTTCGCTTTGCACCTAGCCACACAGGCTTCAACCCGTATGAGTTTATTCTGAGCCCATCCAGGGTCGGGAACCTCGCTCTAGAGTGGAAGTACACGACGGGGGGTGTCATCGAGCATTCTTCGCCCGCGGTCGCGAATGGGGTGGTCTATGTCGGCTCCTTCGACTTCAACGTTTATGCGCTGAACGCCGCGACTGGCGCTGCACTGTGGAGCTACACCACGGGCAACAAAGTGGAGTCCTCGCCCACGGTGGCGAGTGGGGAGGTCTATGTCGGTTCTTGGGACAACAACGTCTATGCGCTGAACGCCTCGACCGGCGCAAAGCTGTGGAGCTACGCCACCGGCGGGCCCGTGTATTCCTCGCCCACTGTGGCCAATGGATTGGTCTATGTCGGCTCCGGTGACAACAACGTCTATGCGCTGAACGCCTCGACCGGCGCTAAACTATGGAGCTACACGACCGGCAGCACTGTGTATTCCTCGCCCGCCGTGGCCGATGGGGTGGTCTATGTCGGCTCCTTCGGCGGCAACGTCTATGCGCTGAATGCCTCAACCGGCGCTGAACTGTGGAGCTACACCGCCGGCGGTAGCGTGTACTCTTCGCCCGCGGTGGCGAATGGGGTGGTCTATGTCGGCTCCTTCGACAACAACGTCTATGCGCTAAACGCCTCGACCGGCGCTAAACTATGGAGCTACACCACCGGCTTCCATGTGTGGTCCTCGCCCGCGGTAGCCAATGGGGTCGTCTATATCGGCTCCTACGACGACAACGTCTATGCGCTGGACGCCGCGACCGGCGCTAAGCTGTGGAGCTACGCCACCGGCGGCATTGTCAACTCCTCGCCCGCGGTGGCGAATGGGGTGGTCTATGTCGGCTCCATCGACTACAACGTCTATGCGCTAAACGCCGCGACCGGCGCTAAACTGTGGGGCTACACCACCGGCAGCTATGTGGATTCGTCGCCCGCAGTGGCGAATGGGGTGGTCTATATCGGCTCCTACGACCACAACCTGTACGCCTTCCATCTGCCGAACCAGTGAGATCGCGCCTTAACTTCAGTTCACATGATTAACATGACGAAATCATCGATCCTCCGAGCCCCGCGACCTAGAGTCCATGCAGATTGCAGTGGATACAAGCCTGATGGAGCCCGCCCCTGCTGGTAAGCAAACCGCGGTCAGGCTGCTCCGATTCGCCATCGAATTCGTTTGAACGTCCCTTGGCCTCAAAAACGTACCAATCTCCACCGCTGGAGAGTCCGATGAGGTCGGGACGGGATTCACCTTGTTCAGCCACGATCTGATAATTCTGCGCATAGATCGCGAAGTGCAACACGCGTGGCACGCCGAACAGGACCTCAGCAAATAGCTTGGTTAGAGTCATTCCGAGATAAAAGGAAATGGAGGTCTTTTCGGAAGGGTCCGATACCCGATACGGCATGGTTTGACGAAGAAACCCCGAACTTGCCTCTAACAAGTAGGCGCGCATCATTGAGGCCCGATGCAACCGTTCCAGAGTCGAATAGATTCCGTAGGCGTACTCATCTCCAGCAGCTTTTCCGGTGGTTATCGCCGCCCAGACAATTTGTGCCCAGGTCACTTGAATCTCTCCATTGCCCGTGTTGATCGATGCGAAGGCGCCCGAGAAGTTGGTGGCGCGATACGGGATTCGAGGCATACGGCTTGTTGTAACACGCCCGGAGCCGGCTTGTCGGCAACTCTTATCCACTCCTATCAGCTTCTGCTTTCCTCTTCGCCAACCTGCGCGACCGACCGCTGGTCAAAAAGTCCTTGGCTGCCAATGAACACCTTTTTTTTCTTGACTGAAGGTGTCCAATGGCGTATATATTGAATATGCACACCGTTGTCGAAACCCCTACGTACCTCGCAGCCGCTGATAAGCTCCTCAGCGACGAGGAGCGTGCGGAGGTAGTGAAAATGGTGGCAAGCGATCCTGAATGCGGTGACGTTATGGCGGGGACGGGGGGATTTCGGAAAGTGCGGTTTGCTCTCGAAGGAAAAGGAAAAAGCGGCGGGGCGCGAGTCATTTACATCCTGCGCAATGAGGACTTTCCCGTTTTCCTCATCACGGTTTTTGCCAAGAACCAGAAGGCCAACTTGACGAAGGATGAGCGCAACAAACTTAAGAAGCGTGCTGATGGAATTTTTAGCAGCTATAAAAAATAGAGGGGTTTTATGAAGACGGTTTTTGACGAACTCATGAGCGGATTGGATGACGTGGATTCCTTCCTCGCAGGCCAGAAGGAGGGATTCAAACTCCATGTTCCCGAAGACGTCGACGTGAAGACGATCAGAAAGTCCCTGAATATGACTCAGTCGTGCTTCTCTGACACGTTCGGTTTTACCCTGGATTCCGTCAAGAATTGGGAAATTGGACGCCGCAAGCCTGAGGCCTCTGCACGAACTTTGCTCACTGTCATCGAGAAAGCCCCAGCTGCTGTTCTCTATGCGCTCAATGCTATCCCCTCGCCTGGTGCCATTGGTACCATTAACGCCTGCAGAATCTCGGGCACAAGAAAGGATCGCTATAATAGGGGCTCTGCGAAATCCAAGAACAAGAGGAAGGCATCTGATCATGGTGCTCGCCCCACGTTGTAATACCTGCACAGCGAGTCCGCCCGCGCTTCTGTAAGCATGTCCCCACTTACCCAGTTCTCGACTGCAAGCCGGATCTCCGACGCGCGGCACACGTTCAGCGACTTCACCGCGTTCAAGGCGTTGTCGAAGCCTTCCTGCATGGCATCCGTCGCTCCATGCTTCAGGCACGCTCGGAAACTGAATCTATGCGGATCACCTGTGCACTCATTCTCCATCTCCGTTATCAACGACGAGCGTTATGTTGTGCCTCGGCAGCCACGACCGAAACCGCCTCTCCATGAGGCGCAGGTTGCTCGCGTAGACCAGGTATGCGAACAGAACCGGGTTGATTTCTTTTTCCTCGTCTTGAAACGCCACCAGTCGTTTCGCCCGCGCGGGACAATCGCCATCCGGAGAAGCCCGCGCCTTAGTGCAAAGAAAGCATTTGGACGACGCTGAGATCCGGCCCCCCGCATAGTGGGGCGCCGACATCCCTCCCTGCTTCAACTCTGCACCTCCTCCAATTGTCCTCAGTGATCACTTGAAAAGCGGCCAACGATTATCACTTCGAAACCGGCCAACGGGATTGGCCGTCCAGGACTGAGAATGTTCTACCCTGCCGCCTCCTGTAGTGGCAAGTCGGTTTTGGTGCGCCAACTGCGCGGGCCGCACTTGAGCACGTGTCCGTGGTGCAGCAGGCGGTCGAGCATGGCGCTGACGGCGGCTGCGTCGCCCAGCAGTTTGCCCCAGTCTTCCACCGGGCGGTTCGAGGTCAGCATGGTGCTGGCGCGTTCGTAGCGGCGCATGATGATCTCCAGCAGTTCCTCGGCAGCAGTAAGCGGAAGCTTGCGCATTCCCAGATCGTCGAGGATGAGCAGGGGCACGGTCACCAGGAACTCCATGTGTTCTTTGCGGGTGCCATCGAGCGTAGCATCGGCCAACTCATCCAGCAGGGTATGAGTTTCGCGGTAGAGCACGCGATAGCCCTGTTGGATTGCGGCCTGGCCGATGGCCTGGGCCAAGTGACTCTTGCCGGTGCCGGGCGGACCGAGAAACAGGGCGTCTTCGTGGCGAGCGATGAAGGCGCCAGCGGCCAGATCGAAGACCAGGCTGCGATTCATCTTCTTATTGAAGTTGAAGTCGAAGTTGTCGAGAGTCTTGTGCGAGTCGCGGAACTGGGCCTGCTTTTTGCGCCGCTCCAGCAGGCGTTCTCCGCGTAAGGCGAGTTCGTCCGAGACCAGGCACGACAGCAGGTCGATAGGGGCGAGCGGTTCGGCTTGGGCCTGGCGCAGACGGATCTCCAGCACGGCTGCCATGCCGCCCAGGCGAAGTTGTCTGAGTGCACGATCGAGTTCGATCAGATTCATTCTTCTATCTCCTTGGTTTTGTAATTGATGAAGTCGCGGTACTGCACTAGCTCGCGGATCAGGGGATCGACTTGCTGCAAGCTGAGTGGGGCTTGCGGGCAGCGTTCCAGATAGCGGCGGACGAAGCGATACTCCTGCACTCCCATATCGAGCGCGGCGGCGCAGGCTTCATCGACCGCAGCCGCGCCGTACTTCTTGGCTAAAGAGAGAACGCCGAGGATACGGCGGACACCGACTTCTCCTTGCTGGTGATGGATGGCCTCGCACAGCGCGCCGACGTGGGTGCCGGCGCGACCGGCGCGCCACAGCAGTTGCGATGTGCGCAGCGGAGTGCGCTTGGATTGGTCTTCGGGCTGGATGCGATACCAGCCGCGTTTCTGGCGCACATGTTCGCGCAGCAGTTGGCCGGTTTTGGGATCGAGTAGCCGGACAAACAGCTCATCCCATTGCACTCGCAGCAGGTGTCCAATCCAGCCCGGTGGAGCGCCATAGTAGGCAGCTTCGATTTCGACGCAGCCGTCCAGATGCACGATGCGTTCGCCGTACTGGTAATAGCGGAAGGGTTCGACGGGCAGCGGCAGTAGGAACGGTTTCTCTTCGGCGAACATGGCCGCGACTTGGCGTTTGGTGGTGCCGTGGATGCGCGTGTCTGCCCAGCGTTCTTCCCAGCGATCGAGGTAGGCTTGGGCCTCTTCCAGACTCTCGAAGCGCAGACCTTTCAACGGGGTTTTCTGCGCGTGGCCGACGCCGGCCTCGACTTTGCCCTTGCGATCTGGATCTTGAATGCGACACGGCATGGCGACCGCGCCGTATTGGGCTAGCACGTCGCGGTAGAGCGGATTGAGCGCGGGATCGTAAATGTCGGGGACCAGCACGCCCTCGCGCAGATTGTCGAGCACCACGATACGAGTAGCCCCGCCTAATCGGCGGAAGGCTCGTTCATGCAGTTCGGCCCAGATGCGGGTGCTGGAGCGGAAGGTCAGCAGTCGAACGGCTTTCCGGCTGCAGCCCAGCGTCATCACGAACAGCCGGGTACGCCGATACTTGTGGGTTTCGGGATCGCGCACCATCGGGCCGGTGCCGTAGTCGACTTGTGCTTCCTGACCAGGCGCAGTGACGATCACCACGCGGGCTTCGGGAGTTTGCGCGCCACGCAACTTGCGCACGAAGCGCTGCACACTCTGGTAGCTGCTGGCGAAACTGTACTCATCCACCAGGTCCTGGTAAATCGCCACCGCATTGCGGCCCCGGCTGAGTCCCAGCTCAATGGCCTCCCGGTATGGATCGCAGGCACTGGCGCTGGGACTGCGCTGCGGAGACGCCACGGGCGGCGAGGCAAGAGCGCCCACTTCGTCTGGTTGGGATGGTTTGAGGTCGGTGATCACCTCAGAGTCGGTAATCACCTCCTTGGCCGGTTTTGAAGTGGCTCTTGCTTTTCCCTTAGTAGAAAGGTTGTTGCGGTTGGGGTTGCCGTTGCGGTCGGTCAGCACCGCGATGACCGGTTTTTCCGCGCCAAAGTCGGTGATCACTTCGTTGGCCGGTTTTGCCGCCCGCCGCCCCCAACCTCCGGACGGACGCACCGCAATCCCGGCCGCTTTCAGGTACTGGCTGGCGGTTTCACGACGGATGCGCGTAGCCTGCTGGATCTTCCGCAGCGGCCAGCCCAGCCGTCCCAGAGCTATAACTTGCTGTTTCTTCTCTTCGTTCAAGACATTGGCCATGCCCTCGGAGGCTACAAGCCTCTGCGGGCGTCAATGTCCCGGACGTTATTCTCGTTGGCCGGTTTTCAGGTGATTACCATTGGCCGGTTTTGGGTGATCGCTGAGGATTGTGGGAGATAACCAGCACGCATTCAGTTGGAGGTACACGGCATGTTCCAAAAACCTGCCTGGTGGAAGCCGCCTAAGTTGCTGGAAACGGGACGCGGCCACCTTTGAGTTCTTACGTTCCATAAAGAAGTGTTTTGGGAACACGAGATCAGGAAAGGAAGCCCGGAAGCCGAGGCAGTCGGGCCGCTCCTTGTCGGTGAACAGCGCGACCACGCGGTCCTGCGCGCGCGCTCAGAACGACGCTGTCCGGCATGGTCGGCAATTTAACTAGGGTTAGGCAGCTTTGCGAGGCCCTGGGCCACCTGCTGCAATACCTGGTGGATGTCCGCGCGTGGCACCAATCGCGTCAACTTTTCATCTTCTTTGACAAACGTTGCCTCACCACACAAGGCGGTCTCCACTTCGGGAAGTTCGTCTAGTTCGGCGCAACTAGTATGAATGCGAAACTGCCCCTTTGCCGACTCGACAAGGAAATTCACGCGACGCTTGGACCGGTCGAACACGAGAAGCACGTGCGGCTCCAATTCGCTCATGTATACCGATTGATAGGGTTGCAGTCTAAGTGGTGTGAGATTGTGATTAAACCCGGCATCCGCGAGTTCTAAATTGAGAACGTAACTGAACAACTCGGCGTGATACCCGCTCATCTGTTTCTTAGTGAGGAGGTATATCTCCTCGGCATTCCCTCCTCGTCGCATCTCTTGCTCCCCACAGTAGCTGATGACCTCCGGATGCCTGATGATGGCGGCGCGCCATGGTTGCAAACTGGCGGCGCTTGTGATGATTTGCTCCAACTGCGGCTCGATGTCCGCGTTTGCGTCGATTCGGTCCCACAGAATCTTGAGGAATTGCCTCGTCCCGCTTGTGCCGCCACGAAGGAATCGCTTCCAGCTGTCCCAATTCCTCTGCGGGTCAGTGAGGAAGGAGTAGTTGCTGCCGCTGGAAGAAAGATAGTCCCCAATGGCAAGTAACGCTCTCTTCCACAAGTGGGGTCCGGCCGTCGGTTTGGTAGCCGCCAGACCGGAAGGAGAAAAACAAAGCTGCGCCTTAGTGAAATAGCCATCAAAGGCCGTTTGCAGTTTCGCGTGCACTGTCCCGTCCCACTTCGTCGGCATCTTCTCGGTTTGTGCGAGGACCCCACAGAAATCCAGGAGGAACTCGATCTGCCCGGAAAAGTAAACATGCTCCTCCGCCCGATCGATGAGATCTCTCCAATCGGTATCGGCTAGGATCAGACTAGCCTTCAGCGCCTCCTCGCGAACTTGCTGGGGGCTGAAACCGATCTGCCCGACGTCCGTGTCCGAAAGGCGCTCAAGTATCTCGGCACTGTGAGGCAGAAGTTTGTGCAGGCCCGCAAGGCTGCGCCCGTACTCCTCTGGCCGCTCAATCTCACTGTTAGTGGCCAGGTTGCGTACCACCCGCATCCACTCGTTCAGGCTCGAGGGCTGCACGTTGCCTACATGGCGGCGCAGGTAGAGAACGAATGCGGCAAACTGAACCAACTGCGTGTAATCAAGCGCTGCGGGTTCCCGGATCGCCTTCTGGAAAAACGCCGCTTCATCAAAATATCGACCACTTGGCAGCACCGGAGCCAGTTTGCCGACACCGCGGCTCCATGCTTCCAGAAGCTGGATGAGGTTACTGGCAAAATCGCGGGTGAGCCAGCCGTGCTCATGGAACAGCGAGAAGGTTCCGGCAAGCTGCCTTTCTCTGAACCGTGACTGGGTTGGTCTGGAAGGCGAAGATGTTACCAGTGATTTCCTCGACGGCTGTAAGCTTCGAGAGGATCTCGGATGGGGTGCGTTGATGTTTGTTATCTTGCCGCAGGAACCGTCAGCCCGAACCGATCCATTCGAGGTTTTACAAGGCGCCAACTTAACGCCAAATGATCTCATCCCGGTAGCCCACGCCATGACCGTTGAAGTGACGAGAGATGGGTGGTTGGCTTTTATCATCAACGAAGCGGTTTTGTCGCCCCGTTCTCCATCACCGGACTCTCGGCTTTTTTATTCCGTTCTTAAGAAGGCGAGCGAAGAGCTAGCTGGCGATGTTAGGCATCAGATTCCACTTCGATCCATTCCACTTATCTGGTATGCCGACAATGCTGGCGCATTCCGGGTTGTAGTTCAGACAGAATAAGCATTCCGACAATGTCAGTAGTTTCGTTCAAGAAGCAAAACAGAGATTCATTTCCTCTTTCCACTGTACCCGATGTCGGTGCTGACCAGCCATCCAGTGAGGTGTATGACTCGGCCCAGTCGTCTCCGTTCGCATTCGACAATTGTGCGCCGCTGACATATCCATCGGCAAACACGGTAGCCGTGGCCGTAAAGCGGGCCGTAGTCCCTTCACCATTATGGTAGGTTGAAGATGGCACCCACCGTGGCGTTGTCCGTCATCGTCAGCGAGCAGGTGCTGCTGGTGTCTGGCGTGCAGTTGGCAGACCATCCACCGAAGACATTTCCCGGAGCCGGAACCGCCGTAAGGGTGACCGTGGAATTTAGCACGAAATTTCCTGTACATCCGCCGCCCGAGCCACAGTTGATTCCGGCTGGCATGCTCGTAACTGTCCCCGTGCCTTGGCCGACATCGTAGACGGTCAAGGTGGGTAGGTTGTTTACGCCGCATTGCGCCACCGTCAAGTTCGACGTTCCAGTGATAGCGCCTCCAGTGCTCGGCGGCGCAAGTGCTGTGATTGTGGTTTGTCCACCGGTCGGGCAGCTCCCGACGGCCGTTGCGAGTCCAGCAGAATTGATAGTTGCGACGCGCACGTCGCTTGACGACCATGTCACCTGGTCCGTCATATCAACGGTCGCAGGAGCGCCCGTGAAATTCCCGATGGCGATGTACTGTGCAGTCTCGCCCACTAGGTTGACGGTCTGGATTCCAGTTGCCGGGATAATCGTCAACGAAGTGAGGTTGTGGGATGGGCCGGTCCCGGTCCCAACCGTTAGGGTCGCCGTCCCTACCACCGAGCCGTTTCCGCCAGCCGCGGTTATTGTCGTGGTTCCCGGACTAACGGCCGTGGCCAGTCCTGAGGAATTGATCGTCGCGATGCTTTGCACGCTTGAGGACCAGATTACTTGACTCGTAATGTTCTTGCCTGAGGGTGGGGCTTGGTATGCTCCGATCGCTTGGAATTGAGCCGTATCCCCGGTCGCCGGAATAGTCGCGCTGCTGGGGTTGACCTGGACGGAAGACAACCACCCGCTTGAACCGCAGTGCGCAAGCAGCACCAGTAAAAGCGTCACCGGAAGGCATAAAAGGAAGCCGCGCTTAATATTCACCTTGTATCTCGTCCTTTCTCGGCCTAATCTGTCCGCGAAAGTCCGCCGGGAAGAGTGTTTGTTAGTCCACGGCGCTTTCTGGTAACTTGCGGACCACGAACCGACCCGTGCCGGCAGGAGTTCTGCCAGGTTGCGCCAGCACCACAGTAGTCGGGGCGAAGTATGCGAGTGATACAGCTTCGCAATGCTAGTGGGCCGAACGACGTTTGGGATTCCATAAACGCAGCGTTGCTGCCACAATCTTGCGGAAAGGAATCAATCACCGCAAACATGCGTCACTGATAAACCAGCCGCAGGCGTGAAACCTCAAGGAATCTCTGGAAATGGCTCCGCGGGGATGGCATGGCAGTCAGCAAACGTGGAAAGTTGCGCGGATGACCCATCAGATATTCCCATGGAATACAGAGAGTCTACTAATGCTTTGAACGGCGGCGAGAAGGACGAGTGTGTCAGAGAAGGCCAACAGTAGCGATCGCTAACCAAAATTCGCGAATGTGCTGGCGTCACGGGGATAGGAATAATTGCCTTGTTGGGCAAGGCAAATGTGCAGGATTAAAGGGAAGGAGGCTGCCGTTGAGCAGCCTCCTTTGAGCGTATGAGTATCATGAACGTCCGCGGCCCTGCTGCTTGAGTTTGGTGATGTCGGCGAAAGCTTCACGGGCGAATTCGGCAAGGACCAGCAGATCTGTTGGGCTGTAACTGCTGGTGGGTTTCCACTCGCCGCTTTTGTCATCCTTATAGCCGTTGCTGATAGTCGTGTTGTACATCGTGCCGTTTTCCGTTTGATTGGTCCATACGGCCAATTCAAGACCTCCATGGCGGTATTTGAGGGCCGGCCGGTTTCCCGGCTGTTGTGTGGTGTCTTCGTTGGCATTGGCGGCACGTTGGGCAGTCGCTTGTGACATAAACTCTCCATGCTGTTGGTTAATAGCGGGGCGAGTATAAGGCGGCTTATACAACTTTCAAGGGAGAATTCTCTATTGATAATCACTAATTAGTTGCAGATGCATGGGGCTTGCCAATTCTCGCACTGGAGCAGGCTGACGCTTTCGCTACGATATTGCGCTCCGAAGAGCGGTTGATTGCGGTTCATACAAGAGCTTATTGGCTGTAATCTGCTCTTTGTGCTTGACCGAGGTGCATGGTGGATCTAGGGTGACTAGACCCACTCGCCCTATGAAGCACCAATGGTACAGAAGCGCGCACACGTCTTTATTCCCGAGCAACTTCTCGCCGAAATTGACAAGCTGGTCGGCAAGGGAAAACGGAGCAGTCTGATCACGGAGATTCTCGACCACGAAATCAGGCGGCGGCGCTTGATGCAGATACTCGATGGCGATCAGCCGATCTGGAAAGAACATGACCACCCGGAATTAAAGGACGGCGCTTATGCATGGGTGCGGAGCCTCCGCGATGACAGCAACAAGCGCCTTGAACGGCAGGCCGCCCACAGGGACCCTCCCTCCGAATGACGGTGTTCCTCCCCGATACGAGCGTGCTCATTGACACGCTCAATCGCAATCCGGGCCGCGTGGAGCTGTTGCGCAGCCTCATCACGCAAGGCCATTCGCTGGCCTGCTGCGCCGTCACGGTGGGCGAGGTGTATGCCGGCATGCGGCCAAGCGAAGCCTCGCTTACCGCGCAGTTCTTCTCAACCCTGATCTAGGTGGAAACCTCCTTCAGCGTCGCCCGCAAGGCCGGAGAGTTGCGCTATGAATGGGCACGCAAGGGCATCACCCTCTCACTGCCGGATACGCTGATTGCCGCTGTGTGCATAACCGAGAAACTCACCCTCATCAGCGACAACCGGAAAGACTTTCCGATGCCGGGATTAAGTCTTCATCCAGCGCAGTAGGGGAGGGCGGGGCCAGTTCCGCCCCAACCGCATCACTGCACGTCGCTCACCTTGCCCGCCTGGAAGATGATCTTCAGATCCGGGTAGACGTAGATCTTCTTTGCTCCCAGATCGACCACGTTCCTGGGAGTCCCCAATTCCGCAGTCACTTCATCGACCGTCTGTCCCTCTAAGACCGTTATGGGGGCGGACGGAGAAGATGGCTTAGGGAAGAGTAAGTCTGTAGGATTCGGCGGGCGTACTTCCCTGGCCACTTGTTGCTCTGCCTGGTCGGCTTCCTTTGATTGCTGCGTGATTTCAGCGGCAAGATTTTGCTCCGGGGGAGGAGCGGCCGCGACATAGGGCGGCTGAACCGGCGGCGCGTCGGCCGACGGCGGCGGGACCGGCAGTCCGTCTTGACCCTGTTTCGATCGAAGGTCTGCGAGCCCCTGATCGATGGTCTGCCGCATGTAGTTCTGCATGTCCTGCAAGTCGGCGAAGGTTACCGATACCTGGGCATACTTCGCGCATTCCTTTCCGCCCTTGCTGCACAGGACCGTCGCGGTCGCCGCGGTGGCATTAGCAGGAGGCGCTGGCGTGACTTCCAGCACATCCCCTTCGCTTATCGCACACTCCTGGCCGGAGGCTTCCACCAGGTCGAGATCCGTTCCGGCAATGAACACATGCGTCTGATTGTCGCTCAACATGCGGGCAATGCCGCTGGAGGCGGGATCAACGTCCTGATTCTGGGCATTTGCTTGCGCTTCCGAATTCTCCAGCGCAATCTGCCGCATCACCTCCTGCGAGATCATGTCCTTCACGTCCGCGGTCAGCAGCGGCTGCCCCGCAGGAAGCGCGCCCGCGGCAATGGCCGCGTCTACCTGCTCCTGATACGCCTCCGCTCGGATATGTCAGCCAGCCCAAGCTCAACAAACGAGATCAGCACTTCGTTTCGGCCGAGGTTCAACGTGAAAACCGCACGAGCTTGGGGCCGGCTCGCGTGAATCCCAGGTTGTACTAGTCAAACTGCGATTGGTGAAAAATAGGGTTGACGACTGTGATACCAGCATCAGGCAGGACCGAAAGACCGAGTAGAGGGATCTTACTGTCAGAACATCTCAAGCAACATCTTCTATAGAATCCGCACGATTCGTGAACGATTCGACCTAGAGGCCAACCGACCCTATGCGTTGCTCGCCCGAGAGTGCCGTTTGACTGACATTCGATTTCAAGTTAACACAGGCTGCTAGCAGGCGAAGCTGACGCTGGCGATGCTGCGGTTTCAATGAAATCGGAGCGCATACGAGCGACTCAGGATCATCGGAAACCATGATGAATCGACACCGGGCCAGGGAGGGGCGGCCGACGGCTCAAATTTCGCCACATGTTCAGGTCAGATGCTGGACCTTCAATCAACCGTAACCGTCCGGGACATGGGTGAAGGTGGTCGAATGCAAGACCTCAGTTGAAACCCTCACAAAGTCGAGGGGGAAAGGCGCGGCGATGAAAAAGAGTAATGGCAACCCGGCAATGTCGCTGGTGCCCGAACTTTTGACCGAGACCCAGGTTTCCATGATCTTTAACGTCTCTATCAACACCCTTCGATATTGGCGCCATTGTGGCGATGGTCCGAATTACATCAAAATGGGCAAGCTGGTGCGGTATCATGCGGCTGAACTGGAATCGTTCGTCCAGCGCAGGACCTGCGTGTCTAAGGCTCGAGCGACTGCGGAGGAAAACCGTGTCGCTCACTAGACGTAAAAACCGTTGGTACTATTCGATCTACTTTAATGGTCAACGCTATCGGGGGCCATGCAGGACCTCGAAACAGCAGGAGGCCAAAAGAGTCGAATCGTTAGTACTGGCACAACTGCTTGAGGATAGACGGGCGCCGGGATCGAAGAAAGTCCCGACACTCTCCGATTTCTCAAGTCGCTTCTTCTCATGGCTGGATGCCTTGCCGGCGGATCGGCCGCCAAAGGAGCCAACCAGAAAGTACTACCGAGTCGGCTGGGAACTGCTGCAAAAGACGAGCATGGTGGGCCGGAGGCTGGATCACATTACGCATGACCACATCGACTCGCTTGTTCTCGGCCGGTCTCCGGCCAACACTAACAATGCTCTGCGCACTCTTCGACGCATGCTGAAGAAAGCGTACGAGTGGGAAATCATCCGCTCGATGCCAGTCGTGAAGCTCGTTGAAGAACATGGCCGAGAAGAACTGATCGAACCGTGGATGGAGGCGAAGCTGTTAGCTGTGACTGAGATCGGGCGCACGCCAACCAGCAAGCACGCTCCAAAGTCGATCAATTACGGCTGGCAGTCGCTTCGCGATATCCTGATGATCATGCTTGATACCGGCATGCGGCCGGCAGAAGTCTTCCGCATGCGGTGGGAGCACGTGAAGTGGGAAAGAGAGTTGATCTTCGTACCGCGAAGCAAGTCTCGCAAGTCGAAGCGGTTCGTCGGCATTACGCAGCGCGTCAGGGCGGCATTGCGGGCGCGCAAAACCGATGCGAACGAGGGTTGGGTATTTCCTTCCGCTCGTGCCAAATCGGGTCATTTGGAAACGGTGCAGAAGCAATTCGAACGGGCCAAACGATTGGCCGGTTTGCCTGAATCAGTCGTGTTGTACGGTGCTCGGCATCGCTTCTCGACCGATGCGATGGAGGGCACGGGGAATCTGATGGCGGTCATGGATGCGATGGGGCATGCGAAGATCGATACCACGCGGCTCTACAACCATCCGGGCACAAAGCAGATTCGCGACGCGATTGAGAGGAGGAATCAGTTGACGCAGTAGGAAAAGTCACATTTAGTCACATTTCCGGTCACACCGTTTTACGTGGCTGTGTTACGGAATGGTGCAAGTGATTGATACGGAATGGTTAAGTTGGTAGCGCTACCGGGAATCGAACCCGGGTTTGAAGATTGAGAATCTTCCGTCCTAACCCCTAGACGATAGCGCCCCGCCGGAAAGCTCTTGCATTATAACAAATCAGCTGGATCGATCGGTGCGCCCTGCATTTGAATGCTGTCTCGTTCCAGGCGCCTAATCTGTGACGGGTCACAGCCGACCGGGCTGGTTCGGAGGCGCCACCGGACCCTCCTTGGTCCGGTGGCCACAGTAATCGGCATACTTATTTGCTGGCAGTGGGATACCCTTTCGGACCGCTAAGGTGAGACAATAGAGCTATGACTTATTATCAAGTTGAGTTTCAGGTGGGGACCCTGAGTCGCCTTGAGCCAAAGCGGTTCCGTACCGAAGAGAAGGCGAAAAAGCACGCGAAGAAGGTGCTGGGCATTGCCGCCGATAGCAGCCTGGAATCCCGGGCGAGCATTGTTCCGGTGGACCGAAGCCGGTCGCCACTGGCATGATCTGCCCCAATTGCAAGGGCGAATTATCGCGTGCCTGGCAGCCTCAGCGCGCGTCACACGAGCCTTCCATCTCTCATGTTCAGTGGAGCTGCAGTACGTGTGGCGGCGCCTTCAGCAGCAAGCAGCTGCGGCCGGGTCCAAAGCGAACTGCAAAGGGGATTCCCTTGCAGGCTGAGAGTGTCTGAGGTTGAGGAGAAATGTCCGCACGGAAGTCGTAGAGACGCGGCCATAAGCTGTCCACCGGAAGTGTGATTGACCCCGCTTCCTCGAAAATGTTATAAAAACTCGCCTTTTGTGCTGCGCTGGTAGTGTGCCTTAAACTGCACAAAAACCGGTGCAAGTGTTCCCGACGCGGCCAAACCTCAACACTTCCGTCTTGAAGTGGAAGCGCGTTTCCGGGATTCCAACAGGTCCATGCCTGGGTCTCATCTCGCTGCCACGGCGCAGGGGGCGGAGTTCCGCGCGCGCCCGGCCTGTTGGGTGGTCAAGGATCTCTAGGAAACGATGTCCGCGGGATACCGCGGCAGAGTGAAAAACCGTACTGTCATTTCGTGGGCGCTGCTCGTCTGCAAACGGCGCGGCCCCATTGGAGGAATCATATGCACACCTGGCTTGCCGTAATGCGGCGGCTGTCGTTCATACCACGGAACAACCCGGCGAAGTTTCTTACCGCCGCGCTTACCCTGCTTATGCTGAATGCTTCCGCCGCTTTCGCTCAGCCCAGCGAGACTGCCGGGGGCGAAGCCAACTTGCAGCTTCCTGATCTCTCTTCCGTCAGCTTTCTCGGCATGGACGGCCACAAGCTGCTGACCATCGGCCTGATCTTCTGCGCCTTCGGCTTGCTGTTCGGGCTGGCGATCTGCCTTCAGCTCAAGAAAATGCCGGTCCATAAATCCATGGGCGACATTTCCGACCTGATCTACGAAACCTGCAAAACCTATCTGGTCACTCAGGGCAAATTCCTGATGATCTTGTGGGCCTTCATCGCGGTCGTCATTCTGGCCTACTTCGGATGGCTGGCTCCGGTGCCCGGCAAGCCGGTCGCGGTGACTCTGCCGGTCATTCTTGCTGTTCAGTGTCATCGGCATCATCGGCAGCTACGGCGTGGCCTGGTTCGGCATTCGCGTAAACACCTATGCCAACTCGCGCACCGCGTTTGCCGGATTGCGCGGCAAGCCCTATCCAATTTACGCCATCCCGCTGAAGGCCGGCATGAGCATCGGCATGATGTTGATCTCGGTCGAGCTGCTGATCATGCTCTGCATTCTGCTGTTCATTCCGGCTGATTACGCCGGCCAGTGCTTCATCGGCTTCGCTATCGGCGAGTCGCTGGGCGCGGCTGCGCTGCGTATTGCCGGCGGCATCTTCACCAAGATTGCCGACATCGGCGCCGACCTGATGAAGATCGTCTTCAAGATCAAGGAAGACGACGCGCGCAACCCCGGCGTCATTGCCGACTGCACGGGCGACAACGCGGGCGACTCGGTTGGCCCCAGCGCCGACGGCTTCGAAACTTACGGCGTCACCGGCGTGGCCCTGATCACCTTCATCCTGCTGGGCGTCAAAGATCCTCACGTGCAGGTGCAGTTGCTGGTCTGGATCTTCGTCATGCGCATCATGATGCTGGTTTCCAGCACCGTGGCTTACTTCCTAAACGAAGCTGTCGCCAAGGGCCGCTTCGGCAACGCCGACGAGATGAACTTTGAAACTCCGCTGACCTCGCTGGTCTGGCTGACTTCGATCATCTCCATCATTCTCACTTACATCGTGTCGTATCTGATCGTGCCGATCCTGGGCGGCGATTCGACGCAGTGGTGGAAGCTGGCGACCATCATCTCCTGCGGAACGCTGGCGGGCGCCATTATTCCTGAGCTGGTCAAGGTCTTCACCTCGACCGAGTCGCGCCACGTTCGCGAAGTCGTGACCTCGGCGGACGAGGGCGGCGCGTCGCTCGGCATCCTGTCGGGCTTCGTGGCCGGAAACTTCTCCTGCTACTACCTCGGCTTCACCATGGTCGCGCTGATGTCGATCGGCTACTACGTCAGCACCTTCGGCTTGGGCGCGCTGATGCTGGCTCCGGCCGTCTTTGCTTTCGGACTGGTGGCGTTCGGCTTCCTCGGCATGGGTCCGGTAACCATCGCCGTCGACTCCTACGGTCCGGTCACCGACAACGCGCAGTCGGTATATGAGCTGTCGCTGATCGAGCAGGTACCGAACATCGAGAGCGAATTGAAGCGCGACTACAACTACGACGTTAACTTCGAGCGCGCCAAGCATCTGCTGGAAGAGAACGACGGCGCAGGCAATACCTTCAAAGCGACGGCCAAGCCGGTGCTGATCGGCACGGCCGTGGTCGGCGCAACCACCATGATTTTCTCCATCATCATGGCGCTCACTCACGGTCTCACCGAGAACGTCGGCGATCTTTCGCTGCTACATGCGCCCTTCGTGCTCGGCCTGATCAGCGGCGGCGCCATCATCTACTGGTTCACCGGCGCTTCCACCCAGGCCGTCACCACGGGCGCTTATCGCGCGGTGGAGTTCATCAAAGCCAACATCAAGCTCGACGGCGTGGTGAAGGCGTCGGTGACCGACAGCAAGAAGGTCGTGGAGATCTGCACCAAGTACGCGCAGAAAGGCATGTTCAACATCTTCCTGGCAGTCTTCTTCGTGACCCTGGCTTTCGCGTTCATCGAGCCGTTCTTCTTCATCGGCTACCTGATCTCGATCGCGGCCTTCGGTCTGTATCAGGCGATGTTCATGGCTAACGCCGGCGGCGCCTGGGACAACGCCAAGAAGATTGTCGAGGTCGACCTGAAGCAGAAGGGAACTCCGCTGCACGACGCCACCGTCATCGGCGACACCGTAGGCGATCCCTTCAAAGACACCTCATCGGTGGCCATGAATCCGATCATCAAGTTCACCACGCTGTTCGGATTGCTGGCCGTGGAGCTGGCAGTGCAGTTGACGGCCTCGCAAGGATCGGGATTCGCCCACATCCTGGCTGTCATCTTCTTCGCGATTTCCTTCGTCTTCGTTTACCGGTCGTTCTACGGTATGCGGATTGTGAAAGCCGGGGCGTAGCCCGATTTGTTGTGAGTCATCCGAGGAAGGACGCCATCCGCAAGGATGGCGTTTTTACTTAGGCAAAAAAGAGCCCCTCCGATGGACAGGGGCGAGTTGCACATCGGAGGGGTAGCCGTTTTACACGACCATTCTCAGGGTTGTATTGAGCTAAACCCTTCGCTTCGGCAAAAGTTTCTCGTGTCATAAAATCGCCTTTGGAATCCGACACCCCACCTTTGATCGACTTTTCCGCATCAATCTAAGCGCCAGAAGCAACCTCCAGAAAGTGTGTCAGCATCTTGAATTTGCTATGTCTAAAGCGCCAAGGCCACTTCGGCGCTGGGACAGACACATCATCGCGTTGCTGATTGGTAAGACTCGTCAGGAGGGAATACCGTGACTGGCCGCTGGTAAGAAAGACTAATGAAAGAAAAGCTCGAACTGCCTCTCGCGTTAGATCGCTCCCGAGAGGAAGCCCGGCATGATTAATGTGATCATCGCCGACCACCAGCCAGTCTTCCGTGCCGGCATCGCTAAGCTGCTGGCTGTGGAAGAAGACATCCACATCATTGCGCAGCCCGATTCGCCGGGTCACCTGCTCAACGCTATCGAAAGATTACGTCCCTGCGTGATGATCGTCTCCTCCGGTTTCCTTCCGGTGGCCACCGAACTTCACAGGCTCATCCAGATTACAAATCAACGGCGGATCGCTCTGTTGATCCTGTTTGGCAAAACGGAAAATGCTACGAACCTCGTTGCTCTCGGCGTACGAGGTGTTCTCTGCCGCTCGGTTAGCTCCGAACGGCTAATCGAGGGAGTCCGCCGGCTAGCTCGAGGCGGCTGTGACCTGGATACTCAGGTCATCGAGGATCGCCACGCAGATCTGGTTGGACAGCAGGTGGCATCCCAGCTTTCCGAACGCGAACTGAAGATCGTTGCGGCTGCCGTGCAGGGTTACAAGTATCGTGAGATCGCAACTCAATTGAGCACCAGCGAGCAGATGATCAAGAATGCCATGGCCTTGATCTATGACAAGATGGGCGTTTCCGATCGGCTGGAAATGGTGCTGTTCGTCATCCATCACCATATGCTGGAGAAGGCGCCAGCGCTGGACTGGACTTCGCCCGGGGGCTCGATACTGGCTGCTGCTTAGAGGCAAGAGTGTTGCTGCGTCGGACTGGCTGGGGAAGCTGCGCAATTACCCAAACTGGGCAGGAATCCCGCAGCCGCACAAAGCGGCCGGCTTTGGTAAGGGAACCACTCTTGCTACGACCACATTCGGGCGCAAGTGTGATAAGTAATCATCAGGAGCTTACGAACGGTTGCCCGACTCGGCAAAAGCCGAAAAGTTGGTATCCCGCAACTGAGCTTCGGGTTTCGACATCAGGGTGATGAGGACGATAAGAGTTCGCTGTCGGGCGGCGGTTTCGGGTTGAATTTGGTCTCCGCACTCCCTAGTATGAAGTTCTCGCTCTTACGACCGGGAACATCGGAAAAACTCGGAGGAGCAAGCGTTCTCCGGCAACCAAGAATTGATTTTGTTGAGGGAATCCCGGGATTTCAATGCTAAAGCGCTCCCCCTTTACCGTTCTGATTTCGTCGCTGGCGCTGTGCGCTTGTTCCAGCGCTTGGGCCGCTACCATCGCCAGTCACCCGACGGCCACCGCCCACAAGTCACATAGCAGGTCGTCTCATCACATTACAGAGACGGCGACGGCGCAAAAGAAGATGGCGCGGATGCGGCACAGCAGCGCAACCGTAGCCAGGCGTAATCGCTCCACGCACGTGGTGGCAGCTTCTAAAGCGCCGGCGAACTACGTGGTTGTGTCCCGGAAACACCACTACTACGGTGAGCGCTTTTACGTCAGTTCCTTTGCCAACGATCAGGTGGAGGGCGATATCACGGCCGGCGAGGATCCAGTGGTCCGGGCTGCCGCGTTAGAAGCACTGGGCAGTATGAATGGCACCATCGTCGCCATCGATCCCGATAGCGGACGCATCCTGGCGATGGTGAACCAGAAGCTGGCGCTGTCTGTAGGCGCTCAACCGTGCTCGACCACCAAGGTTGCGGTGGCCTTGGCCGCGCTGAGCGAAAACATCATCACCAAAGATACCCAGGTGCCGCTGGGCAAGTACTGGAAGGTTGACCTGACCACCGCCCTGGCGAAGTCGAACAATGCTTATTTTGAGGCCGTGGGGCGCAAGCTAGGTTTCGAAAAGCTCAGTTATTACGAGCGCCAGTTTGGACTGGGTGAATTGGCGGGATTGAACATCCCCGGCGAATCTCCGGGAATTTATCCCACGACCGAGCTGGATGAGCGGCTGGGCGGGGTCGGCAAGATGTGTTCCTTTGGCGAGAGCATCTCCATGACGCCTTTGCAGCTAGGCGCTTTAATGGCGGCGATTGCCAATGGCGGCAATCTATATTACCTCCAGCATCCGACCACCCCCGAGCAAGTGGCGAACTTTACTCCTAAACTGAAGCGCAAGCTGGATATCGGCCCGCTCATTCCGGAAATCTCCGATGGCATGTCCGGGGCAGTGGAATACGGTACAGCTCGCTTGTTGCGCACTAACTTTATCGAGGAGCCGATTCTGGGCAAGACTGGGACCTGCTCCAAAGACGGCACGCGCTTCGGCTGGTTTGGTTCCTTTGCCAACACGCAATACGGCCGCATTGTGACGGTGGTTTTCCTGGAGGGTGGTCGGCCGACCTTCGGTCCGAAGGCCGCGGAGCTTGCCGGTATCATGTACCGCAATCTGTACGATCATGATTTCTTCGCGGTGAAGCCACCAGCCACGTCGGCGCAGAAGGGTGGAGCACCGGTGGTCGGCGCGCAGCAGTAAAGCTTCGATTAACCAGCGGAATTGGGGCCTCCCGGGTTGGCGGGAGGCTTCTGTTGTTTGCAGGAAAAGCGTGAGGCTTTCTCTGATCTGGTTTACTTCGCAAACGGTGACGCCGATTGCGCCTGCAAGAGCTTCAGCGCTTCCTGATAGCGAGCTTTCGCCGCAGCGTCTGTCGCGCCGGCGATCTTGTCATTCAGCCACTTCAACATGGCGGCTCGCGAGGGATGAGGATAGGTGTTCTCAGCGTCGGCAATCCGCCATTCGGTATTCTCGTTGGTGACCGTGAACGATACGTCCTGCGTTGCACCTGCAGGCTCGGGCACATAGCCGTTGGCCATATCGTAAATTCCCAACAAGCGATAGTGCACGCCAACCATGTACTTGCCATGACTCGACTCTGGTTCCGAATCTACCTCGTAGCGTGAGATGACGTCGATCTGGCTGTATTCCGGACTGCTTCTCCACCAGACCAGGGGCTGAATCTTCGACCAGGACGACGTATCGAGCCGCGCGCCCTCATACTCGGTGCGGCAATATTTGGAGACCAGTTCACGCATCTGCGCGGGCAGGGAATCGTCGGAATGATTGATGCCAACGGGGAATTGCGCCAGCAGGAAACTTGCGTTGATGAGGAAGGCGATCGATAGGACGACGCGACGAAACGACAACACGGGCATTGGCCTCAGGAAAAGATAAATACTCGCTTTCAGGGTACACCCGGTTTGCCGCCAAAAGCCAAACGCCCGGCGCTGAGCCGGGCGCGAAATGTTGGTTTTGGAATATCTTCTAGGCGCGCGCGGTTTTCTGATCGCTGAAGACTTGTCCGTCGCGGATATGGATGACGCGGTGAGCGTATTCTGCGATGTCGTGTTCGTGGGTTACCAGGACGATGGTATTGCCCTGCTGATGCAGGTTGTCGAACAGCGCCATGATTTCCACGCCCGTCTGCGAATCGAGGTTGCCGGTAGGCTCATCGGCCAAAATGATGGAAGGGTTGTTGACCAGTGCCCGGGCAATGGCGACCCGCTGCCGCTGGCCGCCTGATAGTTCGTTGGGCTTGTGATTCATGCGCTTGTCCATGCCTACCGAGGCCAGGGTTTGCTTGGCGCGTTCAATGCGCTCTTCCGCCGGAATGCCCGCATAAATCAGCGGCAATTCGACGTTGTGCAGCGAAGTAGCGCGCGCCAGCAAATTGAAAGTCTGAAAAACGAAGCCGATCTCTTTGTTGCGAATGCGCGCCAGCTCGTCGTCGTCCAGTTCGCTGACCAGTTGGCCGTTGAGCCAGTAATTACCTTTGCTGGGCGTGTCCAGACAGCCAATCAGGTTCATTAGCGTCGATTTGCCCGAGCCCGATGGACCCATGATGGCTACATACTCGTTACGCTGGATGCGGATGTTGACGCCGCGTAAGGCCTGCACCTGCTGCTCCGATCCCATGTCATAGGTCTTCCATAGGTCTTCCGTGCAAATAATGCAGTCGGGCGCGACTACGGTCGCGGGCTCCGCCAAACTTGCCACTTCCGTTGCCATCCTCTTCTCCTCAGGTGGTCGCTGCTCCGGGTTAGTCATGGATTCGGACAGTCCGCCTTCCTTGCCGTGCGGCCGCTGGTTACCCGTAAAAGGTGCTGTCTCCAGGGCTGGTGAATTCGTTGTTTAGGATTCGTCATCCTTGGGCTTGATCGCGTTGTCTACCTTGACGCTGGCGCCATTGCGGAGCGTGCGCAGTACTTTGTAACTGCCGGTCACGATCTCGTCGCCTTCCTGCAGCCCACTGGTTACTTCAATGTCGGTCGTGCCGCTGATCCCGGTGGCCACCGGTACGAAGACGGCGTCCTTTTTGTTCTTGAGGACGAACACGCCTTGCAGCTCTTCCTTAGGATTTCCGGCACTGGGAGCCGCGGCCTGTACCGCAGAGCTCTTGCCTTTGCCCTCCGGCGTCAACTCGCTGCGCACTCGGATGGTGAGGGCTTGAATGGGAATGGCCAGCGCGTTACTGCGCCTGGACGTGGTGATGCGCGCTGTTGCCGATAGGCCCGGGAGCAGATTGGGAGGCGGATCTTGCAAGGCCACGACCACTTTGAAGTCTTTGGCTTCCTGCCCGCTGGACGTGGTTTGCGCGGTGGAAACTCCGGTGGAGCGCAGCAAGGCATTTCTGCCTATTTCCGTCACTACTCCTTTGAATTTCTGCTTGGGCATGGCGTCGATGGTCACTTCCGCCGGCTGGCCCAGCTTGCACGTTGACGATGTCGCTTTCGTCCACCCGCACTTCAGCGGTAATGATTGAGGTGTCAGCGATCGTCATCAGTGTGCTGCCCGGCGAGTTTTGGATACCGGGAACTACGGTTTCACCTTCGCGCACCGGGACGTTCGTGATGACTCCGTCGAACGGCGCCTCGTACTCGGTTTTGCTGAGCACATCGGCAGCGTGGCGAAGGTTGGCGGCACTTTGACTGATGTGGCCTTGCGCCGAATCCAGACTAGCCCGCGCCTGCGCCAGTTTGGCCTTCACCATCCCGACTTGTGCCAGTGCCGTATCGTACGCGGCTTTCTTGGTATCGAAGTCAGCTTTGGCGATCAATTGGGCGTCGTACAGAGCCTTGTTGCGATCATAGTCGAGTTTGGCATGTTCCAACTCCGCTTGCGCTGACTTCAAGTCAGAGGCTTCTGTATTAACCGTGGCTTGCGCGGCGACAGCATCCGTGCGCGCCGCACCCAGGGCCGAATCGTCGGCCGAAACATCGGCCGCCGGCTGCACGTTATCCAGCACGGCCAACATTTGTCCCTTCTTTACCCGATCCCCTTCCTTGACATACAGGTGCGTGATTTTAGCGAACGCGTTGGAACCAATGTTTACCTGTACCTTAGGCTTGATTTCACCGGAGGCAGTCACCGTCGCCGCTAGATCCTCGCGGACGACCTTGCCGGTTTGGACTGTGACCACTCCCTTACGGCTTTGCTGTATCGTGAACCCGACAATTGCCAGCAAAACCAAGACGACCGCGGCAATCAGCGCGAATTTCTTCCAGTTCTTCATCCAACCTCAATCCCGGTATCGAGTTGTTGCGCACGTGAACCCGCCATCTATTACGAAAAGAGACGGCTGAAGGTTCCTTTGGGGAGCAGTATCTTCAACGTTGTTGAAGCGTTCTTGGCGCAGCCAACCCGGCGGAAGACCGGGGAGTCATGGAATCCGGCCCACAATTCCTTGGACTCTCCCGATCTCACGATTATAGCCGCTGAACCGGCATTTCTCGGAGCACAACTTTTGGTCGGGAAGTCTCGTTAGCACCAACCCAAATGTGCCTGACCATTGCTATACCTTCGGGCGTGCTAATGTCAGCAACTTACGACCGAAAAGAGGGTTGTCAGGAAAGAGGTCGTAAGCCCGGTTTCGGGCGCATTTCTGGCCCGCAATTCTTGCTTTGAAGATACAAAAAACTTACAATCGAGGAGCGGAAGTGTTTCTCCGAGGAGTCGTTTGCAGCACATGAAGTTACGTCTATTCGCTTGGTGTTTGATGTTGTCGTCAGCGCTTGCTCTTTCGACCGTATCTGCGGCCCAGAACTCCGCGCCCTCCTCGGATGATAAATCCAGCAAGACCACGGACTCGTCAGGCGCAGGCAGTAATCCGGCCGGCGGGGGGCAGACCAGCGATCAGTCAGTCGATCCTCTGAAACGTCCCCTGACTGAACAGCAGAAGAAGGCCAACTCCAAGGCTCTGAAGCAGGAGTTGAGCAGCACCTACAAGAAGTGGCTCAGCCAGGATGTGGTCTACATTATCACTCCCGAAGAGAAGGCGGCCTTTAAGCAGCTGTCGAACGACGAGGAGCGCGATCAGTTTATCGAGCAGTTCTGGCTGCGTCGCGATCCCACGCCCGATACTCCCGAAAATGAGTACAAGGAAGAGCACTATCGCCGCATCGCATATGCCAATGAGCATTTTGCTGCCGGCCTTCCTGGGTGGAAGACAGATCGCGGCCGTATTTACATCATCTGGGGGCCGCCGGATCAAATCGAATCGCATCCGACAGGGGGCACGTACGATCGCCCGCAGGAAGAGGGCGGCGGTACCACCACCACGTATCCTTACGAGGATTGGCGCTACCGGTATCTGGAGGGAGTTGGTCAGAACGTTGAGCTGGAATTTGTCGATCCTTGTTCCTGTGGCGATTATCACCTGACTACCGACGTTAACGAAAAGGACGCGTTGTTGCACACCCCAGGCGGCGCCACCATGCAAGAACAGATGGGTCTGGGCAACCGGGCTGATCGCATGGATCCCTTCGCCGCCAATGCCTCACCGGTGCAAGGCCTGGAGAATAGCAAAGAGTTCGACAAGCTGGAGATGATGGCCAAGGTTCAGGCGCCTCCTCAGGTCAAGTTCAAAGATTTGGAAGAGGTGGTGAGCCACAAAATCAATGTCAACCTGATGCCCTTTGAGGTGCGCACGGACTACGTGAAGGTCACAGGCGATACGGTTCTGGTTCCCATAACCCTGCAGGTGCAGAACAAAGACATCACCTTTGTCTCGAAGGACGGTATTCAACGGGGCACGGTGAATATCTTCGGCCGCGTGACCGGAATCACTGGACGAGTGGCGCAAACGTTTGAGGATACCGTCCAGGTGGATGTCCCCAGTGAGCTCCTGGAAAAAACCGTGGAGCACTCTTCGCTTTACTGGAAAGCGGTTCCGCTGCGTCCTGGCCGCTATCGCGTTGATATCGTGGTGAAAGACGTCAACGGTGACCGTATAGGCACCTGGAGCCACGGCATCATGGTTCCGGAATATAACGAAGACAAGCTGGCCTCGTCGTCCATGATTTTGTCGGACACGATGGAGAAAGTTGCCAGCAAGAATGTCGGTTCCGGCAGCTTCGTCATCGGCGAAACCAAGCTCACCTATCCTCACCTGGACGGGGCGGATGGCAAGCCGGCCAGTTTTAAGCGCGATCAGCGCATGAGTTTGTGGATGCAGGTTTATAATCTTCAGCCAGACGACAAAACCAAAAAGTCGTCGGCCAAAATCGAATACGAAATCGTAAACCTGGCCAACAACCAGTCGGTGCTCCACTCCTCCGAGTCTACGGACAGCATGAGCAATGTGGGGGACCAGTTCACTCTGGAAAAAAGCTTGGCGTTGAATGCGTTTCAGCCAGGTATTTACAAGCTGACGGTGAAGGTCGACGACAACGTCTCGAAACAGCAGATCGCACCGTCGGTGCGCTTTGCGGTCGAGTAAATTGGCAAATTTGGGAACTGCGGTCAACTGTTTGGCTGCGGCATTTTCCTCCCGGAAACCTCTGACAGGGGGTTTGGAACGATGACCCGATTACTGACATGTTTTGTGATGGTGGCCTCGCTGTGCATAGCGGCGGCGGCTGGGGTCAATCCGGGTTCAATATCGGGATACGTGAGAAGCTCGGCCGGTGTGCCCCAGATGGGGGCCACGGTCGAATTGATGAGCGCGAATGGACAGTCTCAGCTGGCCTACAGCGACGCCAAGGGCTTTTTTAGCCTTAGCGGGCTTATTCCCGGCAACTACGACGTCCACGTTTCTGCGCCTTCTTTCCTGCCTACTTTGCGCGAGGATGTCGTGCTTGCCTCGGGCGCCAGCAAGGTTGTTAATATCACCCTGAACACGCTGTTTGAAGCGGTCCGTATGCTGCCGCCGCTCAAGAAGGGCGATGATGAGGACGACAGCTGGAAGTGGACTTTGCGTTCTACGGCCAATCGTCCGGTTCTGCGTTTTGATGGTGATTCCGCAATCGTAGTCGAAACCGATCAGCAGGATCAGTCGTTGAAAGGCTCCTTAGCAGTTATGGCTGGAGCCGGTAGCGAAGGCTACGGTAGTCCAGGCGATCTGGGAACCGCCTTCAACGTCGAGCAGTCGCTGTTTCATACCGGCACGCTGGGTTTTGCCGGCGACTTAGGATATGGCAACGGCACCCCCGACGGGGTGATGCGCGCCTCTTACGTCCGCGATTCGGAGGACGGATACAGCCAGTCGATGGCAGTTATTGTGCGCAGGTTCGCCGCTCCGGAGACCGCTCCCCGCGGAGGCGCGTTGCAAGCGATTGGCATGTCCTACGCCAACGGCTTTTCAGTCGGCGATCTTTTGGATATCCAAGTTGGCGGCGACGCCCAGGCGATTCAGTTTCTGGGACGTGAAGTCAACGCCTTCCGTCCCGGCGCGACCGCCGATTTTCACCTGACCTCGAACACGATTCTGGAGTACCGTTACGCCACCTCCGAACCCAACACCCGGGCCAGCAAAGGTTTCGATTCGGCGCCCGCTGACTTGAGCGAGAGTGGACCCCGCATGACCATGGTGGGCGGTGAGCCGTTACTGGAAAATGCTCATCATCACGAGGTCTCGATTTCGGAGCGGATCGGAAGCTAACAAGTTTCAACTGGCGTATTTTAACGATCGCATCAAGGATCCGGCATTGCTTGGCGTGGGTGATGTGGACACAGGCGATGTTCTACCTGATGTTTACTCGGGTACGTTCAGCTATAACGGTGGCGAGCTCCAAGCGCAAGGTATCCGCTTCGTCTTCCAGCGCAGGCTGTCGAACGATCTGGTTGCCACGATCGATTACGCCTACGGCGGCGTTCTTGAACTGGCCCAGCCCGCCATCAACTGGAGTCAAGTAAGCAACAGCTTCCAGCCTGGCTGGAGACATACGGCTGCGCTCAAGCTGAACGGAATCATCCCGCGCTCCAAAACGCGCTGGATTGCGTCTTACCGCTGGACCAGCGGGCAAACCCTGACTCCGGTCGATCTGTTCGACGCTTCGGCGGGACAGACCGATCCCTTCCTTAATTTCTTTGTGCGCCAGCCGCTACCGCATTTCCACGGCATGCCGGGGAACATGGAAGCGCTGATCGATCTACGCAATTTGCTTGCTCAGGGATATGTGCCGGTAGTCGGACCCGACGGCCAGACCGTATATCTGGTCCAGTCCGCCCGCAGCGTTCGCGGTGGACTGGCGTTTACGTTCTGAGCAACTAGTTACTAGCGACTAGTCAAACCGTTGTTCCTGTGGTGGAGTCCTGGCTTTCCGTACGGAAAATGTCTCAGCATGGTTGGCCCAGATTCTTCGCTGTTGCCTTTGCTAGTTGCTTCCTATTCCCCCATTACCTTGATCACCAGCCGCTTCTTCCGTTGTCCGTCGAACTCGGCGTAGAACACTCGCTGCCAGGGGCCGAGATCGAGCTTTCCTGCTGTGACCGGCACGATGACTTCGTGATGCACCAATAGAGACTTCAAGTGGGAGTCGCCATTGGTTTCACCAGTCTGGTGATGCTCGTAGTCCTCGCGAAACGGCGCCAACTGCTCCAGCCACTGGTCGATGTCATGGATCAGGCCGCTCTCATTGTCATTAACGTACACTCCGGCCGTGATGTGCATGGCCGAAACCAGCACCATGCCCTCCTGAATACCACTCTTTTGCAATGCCTCTTCCACCTGTGGCGTAATGTGGATGTACTCCCGATGTTTTCTGGTATTGAAGGTCAGATATTCCGTATGAAACTTCATTCGTCTCCTTCCAGTACGTGGTCGCCGAGCTTTGCTTGCGATTGACTTTCGCGTATTGTAAGCGCTTACCAGCCGATCTCGCGTGGCCGATCCCAACCATTCCGACCAGCTAGAACGCCTGCGCCAGCAGGTGGCGGAACTCACCCGCCGGGTCTACCGCCTGGAAGAGTTGCTGGCGGCACGTTCGCCAGAAGCGGTGGCTCAGGCAACGCCTCTCATCGAGCCCAATGCGGAACCGAGTGCGGCGAGCTTGACCGCGGTGCCGGGTACCTCTTCGATTTCGGTACCTTCTGCAAGAGAACCCGTAATCGAGCGTGCAACATCGATCGCGGCTAAGCAAGCAGGCCTTCCCAAGCCCGACACTTCGCTGGAGTCGCGCATCGGCGGACAGTGGTTGAATCGGGTTGGCATTGTCGCGGTGCTGGTTGGGCTGTCTTATTTCCTGAAGCTGGCCTTCGACAACAATTGGATCGGACCCGCAACCCAGGTGACGATTGGAATCCTTGCCGGCATAGCGATTTTGCTTTGGAGCGAGCGTTTTCGCCGCAAAGGGTTTTCGGGTTTTGCGTTTTCACTCAACGCCATTGGCATTGGTGCGCTCTACCTCTCATTGTGGGCGGCGGCCCAGTTTTACCATCTTATTCCCGCGTCCGTCGCTTTCTTCGGCATGGTGGTGATTACTGCAACCGCGGCCGTGCTCTCGCTACGGCAAAATGCGGAGTTGCTGGCTGCCCTGGCTCTACTGGGAGGATTTCTCACACCCGTCTTGCTTTCCACCAACCAGAATCAGGAAGTGGCGCTGTTTATCTATCTGGCGCTTTTGGATCTGGGAACGGTGTGGGTAGTGGCCATAAAAAGCTGGAGGCGTTTGCTGCTCGGCAGCTTCGTCGGTAGCGCTCTGCTGTTTGGGGCGTGGGCGTCAAGTTACTATACCGAGCCGCAACTGCCCCCGACTCTGGCCTTCGCAACGTTTTTCTTTCTGCTGTATGCCATAGCACCGTTTCTCGGCCGGCGGACCGCTGAAGATCGGCCATCCCCCAACGTCATGATCGCGTTGGCGCTACTCGATGCAAGCTTCTACTTCGCTACCAGCTATCTCATCCTGGTCCAGCATTACCGCTTTGAGTTGGCATGGTTGGCGGTCGGAATCGCGGTCTTCTTTTTTGCTCTTACCCGCCTGTTGCAACGGCGCGCGGGCATTGCCGGAGCCTTGTATGGTGCTTTGTATCTGGCGTTGGGGGTCGGTTTCCTGACCATAGCCATTCCTCTAAAACTAGAGGGCCACTGGAATACCCTGGGTTGGATCATCGAAGGCGGAGCGCTGTTCTGGGCTGCTCATCGCGGCCGAAGTATGCTGCTGCGTATGCTTGGATCGTGCTCCATTGCCCTGGGAGTTGCCCGGCTGGTGGCAATCGACTCCTTTGATCCAGCCCCCCTGCTTGATCAACGCGCGATTCGGGTTGTATCTGACGGCGATCGCCGCCTTGGCCTTGCTCGCCTACTACGCCACGAGGGAAGGCGGCCGGCACGACCGGCTATGGGCTGGAGCGGCCATTATCGGCATCAACCTGCTGGCATTGTTCGCGCTGCACTTCGAGGTGGTCGAGTACTTTCAACCGCAATTTAGCGCCGCATATTCCGAGCCCGCACGCCAGAGTGTGGCTACCCTTCGGGCGTTTACCTACTCCGGGCGTGTGGATGATCTATGGCAGTGGGCTGATGCTGATGGGTTTCTGGAAGCGTTCCGCAGTTCTTCGCTGGCAGGCGATCGTGCTGCTGGCCCTGACTGTTATCAAGGTATTTCTCTTCGACATTGGTACGCTGCAGCGTGGCTATCGCATCGTCGCGTTCATCGTTCTGGGCGCAATCCTGCTCGCGGTCTCATTCTTCTACCAACGCAGCCGCCTGAGGGCCGCCGAGTGACAATAGGGTGGTGGCGGACAATGCTGAAAATGGCGCTTGCGGGGATTTTCGTTGCATGTTGAAGAATTCCTTCTACAATTGCAGCGGTCGCAGGGAGCAAAAACCGCACTCCCACATAAGTTGTAGCGTCAAGTAGTTTCCAGGAGAGGCGACGGTGCCACTCTATGGACCGCAATTTTCTAGATAAAGGAGAGTTTCTTTCATGAAGCGCTATCTCATGATTTTGGCGGCTTGCACGATACTTTCGAGTTTAGGCTGGGCACAGGCGGACGGAGCTGCACTGTACAAAGCTAAGTGCGCCGGATGCCATGGACCGATGGGTGAAGGTAAGATCGGGCCTTCCTTGCAGAAAACGTCCTTAACCCAGAGCCAAATTGCCGCTTTACTTACTAACGGCGCGGCCAGTAGAAAAGCGCCCCATACCAAGGGAATGTCGACCTTGACACCGGATCAAGTGAATGCCATCTCCACGTTTGTCGTCAGTCTGAAGAAGTAGTTCCCGGCCAGAGACGGAAAGCCGGCCTTTGCGGGCCGGCTTTCTTTATTGCAATCGGTCAATATTTAAAAGGTTACACGCAAGCCGAGCTGAGCGGCGAATGGGATGCCCACGGTGGTTCCGGGGCCGAAGAAATCACCCAGCGCGCCCTCTGGTATCTCCAGTTGGTTCAGGCTGGTGATCGGCGTGGTTGTGGTGCAGCTCGGGTTCGTGCAAACGCTGGTGACATTGGTAATACCAGTCACCGGATTTGGAATCATCTGAGCCGCCGGAACCGGAAGCTGGACAACATTGACTGCGAAGTTCGCCCCGGGATTATTACGGTTGAAGAGGTTGAAGAACTCGACGAATGGCAGGATTGTCCAACGCTCGTTGGGTTTGAAAGGACGCGTGACCCGCAGGTCTGTCTGAAGGTACGGCGTGCCGCGGAATTCGTCGAGGCTGGTGTACACTCCGTTTACATAGATGCGGGCGGTGTTGTCTGCATTCGTAATGGTGATGGGACGGGCGCTCTCGAACTGATTGACGCTGCTGATTTCGAATCCACCAGGTATATGTGCCGTGAAGGCCAGAACGAAGCGGCTGGTAACGTTTTCGCCAGATGGTCCATAGTCTCCGGGTCCGAAAGCATTCAGCTGGCCGTTCGGCAGTTGGCAAACGCCATCGACATAGTCAAACAGTTCGCCCAGCAGGCAACCCCAGGTGTCCGCCCGGGAAAGCGTGTAGTTCGCGACCACGTTGAAGCGGCGCATATTCCCTGCCAGATGCAGCATCAGCGCGTTGTACTTGGAACGGTTGTCAGACTGGAACACATTGACATTCGGCACCACACTCGCCTGGTCCGCCGCGTAGTTCGGGTCTGACGTGGGAATGAGTGGAGTGGTTAAGTTGGTGCCGCTGGTATAGGGGAAAGCGCGGTATCCATGAACGCCGTCCTCGTATACGTAATCGGCGCTCGCCAGCCATTGATTGTTGAAAGCGTGCTGCACGCCGCCGGTAATATGAATGGCGTAGGGCGTTTTGTAAGGCGATCCAATCACATTTCCCGTGGCCCCGCTGCCGCCTTGCAGGCAGCCGGAGCCGACCAGCGCATAACTGCCCGGGCCTCCAGTAAGGCTGCACGATCCGGTGGTGTAGTTGGAGCCGTTGACCCCCTGAAATGCAGTTGCCCATCCATTCTGTGCCAGATCGTCGTAGTACATGCCGAAGCCGCCGCGAATTACCGTGTTCCCGCTGCCGCCGACAGAGTAAGCGAACCCCAGGCGCGGCGCGAACTGGTGGTGGTCATCCTGCGGCAGGCTGGGCACCACCGGAATCTGCAATGCCTGCATGGTGATGTAGGCGGCGTTATCGGCCTGACTTCGGCCCGAAGCACTGAATAGTCCCCAGGTCGACTGCCAGCGCAAGCCGTAGTTCACCGTGAGTTTGGGCGTGACTCGCCAGGAGTCCTCGGCGTACAGCGCCATACGCTGAACATTCTGCGAAAAGCTGCCGTCGCCGGCCGGAGTGAAAGTGCAGGTTGAGCCGTCCGAAGCGGTGAAGTTCACACACTGTGGATTGAAGGTTCCAAACACGCCGGGGTTCTGTATGTAATAGGTTGGGTTATTGACGTAGGCAGCAAGAGTCTCGGCGGTGCCAGGAAACGCCCCGCTCAATACCGGTTCATGAATAAAGTCGACTCCGAACTTGAGCGCGTGCGTACCCATAATGTGGCTCAGGTCGTAGCGGATCTGGTATTTCTGCTGATTGCGCAGGTCGGGGAAAAAAGTAATGGGAGTAGCAAATTGATTGTCGCCATAGGTTTCGAAACCGGAGATGGTCAGCGCTGTGGAACTGAAGGGGAAGGCCAGCGCGTATCCTAGATTTGAGTTCCGAGTCTGGGTGAGATGCAATAAGCTGGCATCCAGAACCAGGGTGCCCACCGTGTTTGAGTTGAAAGTATAGGTATTGCTGAGAGCCACATTCCAGTAGTTGTCGTGGGTAAGCAAACCGGTTGAAGGCAATGTGCCCTGCTGCACCAGGTTGTTGTTGGTGACATAGCTGTCTTCCGATGCCCGCAGAAACCAACTCGAATTCTGCGATTGCGACCAGTCAAAGCGCACCGTCCCCATATAGTCGCGAAAGGGAATCGGAACAAAGTTGGGATTGGCGATATAGGGAGAGCCGGTGATCAATCCCTGTGCCGCCAACTGCGAGAGCGCGTTAAATTGTGCCGTGCTGGCGGGGCTATAGGCGACGCTGGCATCCTCCTGCACGGTCTCGAACGAGGTGAAGAACCACACCTTGTTTTTTACGATGGGACCGCCAATGGTCGCCACATAGTTCTGGCGTGAGAACGGCTGCTTGGGATTGTTCACACAAACGCCGTTGGTGCAGGTTTGTGCCGGATTCTCAATGGGGAAGCGAGCGTTGAGCGCTGCCGCGCGCTCATAGACAGCAAAATCACCGTGCCAATCATTGGTGCCGTGCTTGGTGGTGATCACGACCGACCCGGCAGTCGTCCAGCCGGTATCCGCATCTTCATTCGAGGTGCGTACGGCAAATTCCTGCAGGCCATCGGGCGAGAAATTTTGCAGAAATCCGCCGATCCAGTCGTCGGAGTTGTCGGCCCCGTCAACCGACAGTTCGTTGTTCAAGCCTGAGCTTCCGCCGGTGGAGACCGCGGTGATGCGCGCCTTGGTTGGATCGGAAGGCTCGACCGGCTCAGTTCCGGGTACCAGATAAGCGATATTGGCAAAGCTGCGTGCCGGGAGCGGAAACGTTTCCAGGTCCTTGCTGTCCACTACGCCGCCACGTACCGCGCTCGACGTATCCAGCGTTTCGGTCGTAATCCCGGAAGATTTCCCCTGCACATTCACCGTTTCATGCCCGGCTGCGGGTTTCAGCGTAATGGTGATATCGCGCACCACACTGACTGCGGTGTCTACATCGGCCGTGGCCTCGGCGAAACCTTTGGCCGTAACCGCTACCTCATAGGGACCGGGCAGAAGTCCGTCAATGCGAAATTCTCCGCGCTCGTTTGCCGTTGCCTGGCGCGCGATCGAGGACCCTGATCCGGTTAACCGGACGACGACCTCGGCACCCACCACTCGCCTGCCGCTTTGGTCCTCGACCACACCTCGCAATGTGCTGGTGGAATTCTGCGCAGGCAGATCACACGAAAAAAGAAGCATGATACATACAAAGAAAAGGGAACTGTTAAGAAGACGGGACCACCTGCGTGCTGACTGCATCGATTGATTCCTCCAAGCCTAAGGCGGAGTACTTGTAACAGCTAAGGTTCAGCCCCGGTGCTCGATTTTCGACAAGGCTACTCTGTCCTCATAGCTACTACCATTGGTAGTAATAAAGGAATTAGCTTGGATTGCGACCGGTCAGCCGGCGAGATAAACCGTCTCCGAGTCTGATAGAAGTACTCCTGGGAATCCTGTGACCTTGCGGGTGGTGGTGCGAATGGTAGGAGCCCGGCTGTTAGTCCTTATACGTATGACTGCTTACAGTTTGAGCCGCGGCAGTACTGTATTCAACTCCCCGTGGCTGGCCTTCGTATGCCGGGCGCCTTGGTCTACATCGTGACTGACGGCAGCGCTGTTGCGGTTGCGGGACCGCTGGGGCAGCCCGCCCATTGAGCGTAACGCGCCAGTCCCGATGCGGGTGTTGACCTCGTGCGGCGGCAGGATTCGCGAAAATCGCCCAGGATTCGAGGTACCGCAGATATGCCGGCAGTTTCTTAATGCGCGGAATGAGACGCGCTGCTTGCCAACTCCCGCAGGGTAACGAAGATCTCCCCACCCGGCTCATCCGGAGACAGCGATTGCAGCGGTGCGCAGGCTACCAGTTGCGGAGGTTGGCGACGAAATGCAATCCGCAAGAATTGGCTGGAACGCGCCGCCAGCAGAGTATCGAACACATGGCTCCGCTGGTTCTGCCCCTCCGCTTGCGTGCTGAGCACCATGGGATCGAGACTAGCAAGTTGCCAGCCGGCCAGCGAGCTGGGCCGAACCCGGGTGGTCTGAACCTGCCAGTGATGCTTGAGCGTATAAAGGTTGAACTCGGGATTGGCATCGAGCTCGGCCTGGAAGGTCACCGTTTCCTGCGTTCGGCGAGTGTGGTGCAACCACCGTCCCCATAGATCGCAAGGCCGCAGTCGCACCGCCAGCGATGCCCGGCGGAATATCGACGGACCAAGCCGCAACTCGACATGAAAGCACCAGGAGTTGTCCCAGCGAACTGGGCCGACGTAACCATGGCCACGAAAGGCTCGAGCTATCCAGCCCAGAATGCAGGCCGCGCGCCGGCGATTGAGCTGGCGAAACCAGCAGTACTCGCTCACGATCAGCAGAGCCAGCAATCCCACGCCGATAGCGAAGTTTTCAAGCATTCTTTGATTAAGATGCGAACAGGAAAGAACAGAGATGCTAGGCGGGTTGACCGCCGATCGATACCTTCTAGCTGGGCTTGGCTGGTTCGACCATGTACACGCGGTTGGGATTGCCCGGCGCAATCTGATTCGCTTCGAAGCCGGCTTTGATGCGCTGTCGCAGCTCACGGCGGACGGTATCTTGCGATCCGGGCTTGGTCTTCACCAGCATGAGGTAATCCACCTCGTCTCCGTTCACCTTCTCGATGCCGGGCACCTCAGGGCTGGCTGCAATCATCTTGGCGAAGTGGGGGTCGCTCGCCAGTTCCTGGCCAATCCGCTGCAGTAGCTGAATGACCCGATCGCTGTTGACCGCATAGGAAACCGAAACCTGCAGGGCGACTTGCGTCCAGTCGCGACTGAGATTGCTGACCACCTTGATTTCACTGCTGGGCACGTTGTGCACGGTCCCGTCGCCGTCGCGCAATACTGTACGGCGAAGGGTTATGGCTTCCACCAGGCCCTGCACTCCGGCGATGCGGATGGTATCGCCGATGTCGTACTGATTTTCCACCAGGATGACAAAACCGTTGATGAAATCGCGAACCAGCGTCTGCGCGCCGAAGCCTACGGCCAATCCCGCGATACCCGCGCTGGCCAACAACGGCCCCATGTTGATGCCGAGCAACGGCAGGATCTGCATCGCTGCCAGAAACATAATGATGAAGACGCCGACGCTATAGATGACACTGGAAAGCGTGCGCAACTGTTGGGCACGGACGGCTGACGGCAGACTTCCGTGGGTGCTGAGATCGCTGAGGTGGCGCGCCGCCGCTTTCAGCAAGCGCGTGAGGATGAAAGCGATGATTAGAACCGCAACGATCCTCGGGATCTGGTGACGCACGAAATCGAAGGTGTCGCCCCTCCAGTTGTTGAACATCTGGAGGGCACTGTCTTTGGCGGTATGCGGGCCCAGGATTGCCGCTTGCAGTCGCGGTAGAGTTGGAGACAACATTCTGGCGGATTATAACAATCGGCAGGGAAGGAAATCCGATCCGGCAAAAGGTCAGGGCCAGGTCGCTGGCCCGGCGAATTCGCGGAATATAATCACGGTGGCCTATGAAATCCACGACACATCACGCACGCTACTGGTGCAGGGTCCTAACTGCTGCGGTACTTTTTCTTCTGTTCGGATTGCACTGCTCGGCGCAAGCCTCCACATCGCCGCCCTCAATTCCCAGCGTCTCGCCTTCGCCCAGCCCCGGCGAAGACACTTGGGAGATCGAGCAGCGCAAGGAGATGCAGAAGAAGTCTAACCTGGAACGTCAGCAGCAACTGAAGAAGGACACCGAGAAACTGCTGGAACTGGCAACAGAGCTCAAGCAGTACGTCGACAAAAGCAACGAGAACACGTTGTCGCTGGAGGTGATCAGGAAAGCCGATCAAATCGAAAAGTTGGCCAAGAGCGTGAAGGACAAGATGAAAGGGCCATGATCGGTTGAGTTGAGGAATCTGGCGCTAAGGCGTAGCAGCGGCGGCTACAGACAGACCCAAACCGGGCCGGCCCCCGCTAGAAAGCCGGCCCTGCCGTTTAAGGAGAGAAACCTCCGCTAGAACGTGGTCAGCGCCGTGCCGGGTTCCCGCCAAGTGTAGGAGCCCAGCATTTTTAGGTAGTTGCCGCGAAGGAATGCTGCCGGATGCTCGACGTTTACCATACTCATGCTGCCGCGCATCTGGCGCACCGAAAGGTATTCGTGTTCCTCCATCCAGCGTTCCAGCCCCGCCAGCACCACTCCGATGTGCTCAATGCCGTATTTCAGCAGGGCTGAGGTCATCATGGCAACATGCGCGCCGGCCATCATGCATTTCAGCACATCCGACGAATCGTGGACCCCGCCAGTGATGGCGATATAGGTCTCGACCTGGTGGTACAGAATCGCGGCCCAGTGCAGCCGCAGGCGTAGCTCGTGCGGGCTGCTCAGGACCAGGTTCGGTATCACCTCCAGCTCCTCAAGATCGAAATCGGGCTGATAAAAGCGATTGAAGATGACTACACCGTCGGCTCCGGCGTCGGACAAGCTTTTGACAAAATTGGCGCACGACGTGAAATAGGGCCCCAACTTCACGGCGATGGGTATGTGTACGCTCCTGCGAATGGCCCCCACCAGGCCGCAGTAACGCGTCTCCAGATCTGCCGCGGTTAGCGAGGGATCGGTGGGAACGTCGAAGATATTCAGCTCAAGTGCGTCTGCGCCGGCCTGCTCCATGTATTCCGAATAGCGAACCCAGCCTCCCGGCGAGCGTCCGTTGAGGCTGCCGATGACGGGAATCTTTACCGACGCCTTTCCCTTGCGTAACAGTTCGAGGTAGCGATCGGGCCCGATGTGATACTTCCGCATGTCAGGCAGGTAGGACGTGGATTCGGCATAGCTGTTGACGCCGTACTCCAAAGCATTGTCAATGTTCTCGCTCTCCGCCTCGATCTGCTCCTCCATGAGCGAGTACATGACGATGGCCGCAGCCCCTGCATCCTCCAGCCGGGCGAAGTTCTCCAGCTTTTCGGTGAGCGGGGAGGCCGAGACCACGACCGGATTTTTCAGCTTCAATCCCAGATAGTTGGTGGATAGATCGATCATCTTTGCTCCTCGCGGTTATGCCTTTTCGACTTTGTCGAAGTTCATCGAAGCCATGTGTTGATAAAGCTTCCAACGGTCATTGACGTTTTCTTGAGCGGCCTGCAGCAGCTTCTTGGCCTCGTCAGGATTGCTGTTGACCAGCATGGTATAGCGGGTCTCGTTGTAAATATACTTCTCCAGGGGAAGGCTGGGCGCGCGCGAGTCGAGCAAGAACGGATTCTTGCCTTCTTTGGCGAGCGTTGGATTGTAGCGGAACAGGGGCCAATGACCGGAGTTGACCGCGGCCTTCTGTTGCTCGATGCCGTGCACCATGTCATAGCCATGCGCGATGCAGTGACTGTAGGCGATGATGAGCGAAGGCCCGTCGTAGGCTTCGGCTTCCAGCAATGCCTTCATCGTTTGGCCGTCGTTGCCGCCCATGGCGATGTGGGCGACATAGGCGCGGCCATAGTTGATGGCCATCATGGCAATGTCTTTCTTCGGAGTACGTTTGCCGCCGGCGGCGAACTTGGCCACCGCGCCCAGCGGCGTGGCCTTCGACATCTGGCCGCCGGTGTTGGAATACACTTCGGTGTCGAGCAGCAAGATGTTGACGTTGGCGGTCGAGGCCAGCACGTGATCGAGGCCGCCGTAACCGATGTCGTAGCCCCAGCCGTCGCCGCCGATGATCCATACGCTCTTCTTCACCAACTCATCGGCAACCGCGAGCAGATCGCTAGCGGCGGGAGATTTATCTCCGCTAAGCTTCTCTCGCAGTGCCTTCACCCGTTCGCGCTGGGCAAAGATCCCTTCCTCGGTGGACTGATCCGCGCTCAGCAACCCGGCGGCAAGTTCTTCGCCAATGGTTGACGCCAGCCGCTCGACCAACTCTTTCGCGTACTGGTTCTGCTTGTCGATGGCCAACCGCATGCCCATGCCGAACTCGGCGTTGTCTTCGAACAGCGAGTTAGACCACGCTGGGCCGCGACCTTCGGAGTTCACCGTATACGGTGTAGTAGGCAGGTTGCCGCCGTAAATCGACGAGCAGCCTGTCGCATTGGCAATCAGTGCCCGATCGCCGAACAAACGGGTCATGGTGGAAATGTAAGGAGTCTCACCGCAACCGGAGCAGGCGCCCGAGAACTCGAACAGCGGCTCCAGCAGTTGCGCGTCTTTCACCTGGCCATGCGAGAGCTTCTCGCGCGACAACTCGGGAATCGACAGGAAGTAGTTCCAGTACTGATTGTAGCGCTCGCGCAAAGCAGGTTGAGGTTCCATGTTAATGGCACGATGCTTGACTTCACTCTTGCTTTTGGCCGGACAGATGGCGACGCATAGGCCGCAGCCGGTGCAATCTTCGGGAGCAACCTGCAATGTGTACTTCAGCTCGGAGAACTCACGCCACTTGGGAACCGCGGTCTGGAAACCCTCGGGCATGTGATTAATGGCCGTGGGATCGTAAACCTTGGCGCGGATGACGGCGTGGGGACAAACCATGACGCACTTGCCGCACTGGATGCAAAGCTCCTCGTCCCACACCGGAATTTCCAGCGCGATATTGCGTTTCTCCCACTTTGTGGTACCTGTGGGGAAAGTGCCGTCGATGGGCATGGCACTGACCGGAATCTGATCCCCGTCGCCGGTGATCATGAGCGCTTCCACGTTACGTACGAAGTCCGGAGCCTCAGCCGGGACCGCAGCCCGCAGCGCGAAGTTCGAGGTGATCGTCTGCGGGACCTTCACTTCATGCAAATTTTCCAAGGCCGAATCAACCGCAGCAAAGTTCTTGCGGACCACCGACTCACCACGCTTGCCGTAGGTTTTCTCGATGGAGTGTTTAATCGCTGCGATGGCGTCAGCGCGCGGGAGCACGCCGCTAATGGCGAAGAAGCAGGTCTGCATTACGGTGTTGATGCGACCGCCCATCCCGGCCGCGCGGGCCACATTCACGGCGTCAATCACATAGAAGCGCAGCTTCTTCCTGATGATGGTTTCCTGCGCGGAACGCGGCAAATTGTCCCACACTTCGTCGGGGCCGAAAGGGCTGTTGAGCAGGAATACCGCCCCGGTATCGGCCGGCTTCAGAACGTCAAGCCGCTCCATGAAGCTGAATTGATGGCAGGCCACGAAGCTGGCGCGAGAGATCAGATAGGTGGACCGGATCGGTTTCTTGCTGAAACGCAAGTGTGAGGTGGTGACCGCTCCGGATTTCTTGGAGTCATAGACGAAGTATCCTTGCACATTCAGGTCAGTTTCTTCGCCAATGATCTTGATGGTGTTCTTGTTCGCGCCTACCGTGCCGTCGGCTCCCAGCCCGTAGAACATGGCGCGAACGGTCTCCGGCGCTTCGGTCGAGAATGCGGCGTCGTACGGCAAACTAGTATGGGTTACGTCATCCGTGATGCCGATAGTGAAATGATTGTGCGGTGTGGCCTTGGTCAGCTCCTCGTAAATGCGGTTGACCATGGCCGGGGTAAATTCCTTGGACGAGAGGCCGTAGCGCCCGCCAATGACTCTGGGGAATGTCGTCATGGGAGCTTTGCCGGCAGTGAAGCCCTCGGTCAACGCGGTGATTACGTCTTGATACAGAGGTTCACCGATAGCTCCGGGCTCTTTGGTGCGATCCAGAACGGCGATGCTCTTCACCGTAGCAGGCAGGGCTTGCAGAAAATCTTCGACCGAGAAGGGCCGCATGAGGCGAACCTTTAACATACCGACTTTCCGGCCTTGCGCGGTCAGGTAGTCTACGGTCTCGTGAACCGCTTCCGCGCCCGATCCCATAACGATGATGACGGCTTGGGCGTCCGCTGCGCCTTCATATTCAAACAGCCGATATTGGCGGCCGACAATTTTGGCGAACTTGTCCATCGTGTTCTGCACGATGGTAGGACAGGCGAGGTAGTACGGATTCACAGACTCGCGGCCCTGGAAGTACACGTCGGGATTCTGCGCCGACCCGCGAAGTACTGGATGATCGGGCGACAGCGCACGCTCGCGGTGCGCGCGGACCAGGTCATCGTCGATCATGGCCCGCATGTCGTCGAGGCTGAGTTGTTCGATCTTGGAAACTTCGTGCGAGGTGCGGAAGCCGTCGAAGAAATGCAGGAACGGAATTCGCGACTCCAAGGTGGCTGCATGCGCAATCAGCGCCAAGTCCATCGCCTCTTGCACGGAGTTCGACGACAGCAGGGCGAACCCGGTCGGGCGTACGCACATCGCATCCTGATGATCGCCGAAGATCGAAAGAGCTTGGGCCGCGATGGCGCGCGCCGCGACGTGAATGACCGTAGGCGTCAGCTCGCCGGCGATTTTATACATATTGGGGATCATCAGCAGCAGGCCTTGGGACGAGGTGAAGGTCGTACCCAGGGCGCCAGCTTGCAGTGCACCGTGCAAAGCGCCGGCGGCTCCGGCCTCGCTTTGCATCTCGATAACGTTGGGAATCGTGCCCCAAATGTTCTTCTCGCCCAGTGACGACCAGGCGTCGGACGACTCGCCCATCGGCGACGAAGGCGTGATGGGATAGATGGCGGCGATTTCGCTGACGTGGTAGGCCACGTGCGCGACCGCTTCATTGCCATCGAGGGTTACTTTCTCTCTTGACATCTGGCCTCCAGTGCTGCCCTCGTCCTTAGGCGAGGTCTGCAGCGAGGCTTCGCCGGCCGCCGATGAATTGGTAGGAAGGGTGGCTGCAGGCGAAGCAGAGTATTCAGTTGTTTTCACGTCTTCTTTCCCCCGGGACCAGCCAGATAGCGGCCGGTCGTGAACCTTATGAAGTGGTACTGTCCACGATAGGTTGCGGATGTCGTAAGGGGCTGTGATGAGCGTACCAACAACTCTGTGACGCGGGTCACATACAGGCGGTCGCAGGTGTGGGCGAAGGCAAATCTTCTTTCAGAACAACGGTTCGGAAAAGCGTAGAGCTGCTACAGGCGTTCCGCGGAAAAGCTGCCCTATCGGTGCCGGCGGAGTTTCTTGAACCTCAAACCACCATGGCGCGTGAGTGAAACGCAATGCGCGGATGGCGGGTACGTATCATTCCGATGCTGCGAACCCGCTCGTAGGCGCCATGTAAGTCCTGGCTGAGCATGCGCACCACTTCCATGCAGACCTCGCGGTGCTCCCGCAAGAACTTCATCAGGTCTTTGCGACGAACAAAGACCACTTGGGAATTATCCAGCAACTCGGCAGTGATCTCGTAAGGGCTGTTGGAAAGGGTCGCGCCTAAGCCAAGCACCTCACCCGGACCGGCCACTCGCAGGGTCAGTCGCTTTCCGGTGTCGGAACAGATGGAAAGCTTAGCGCGGCCATCGCATAGGATGTAGATGCCGCGGACCGGCCGCCCTTCGGCGAACAGGATGCTGCTTCTGGGAAAGGAACCGAGCGATTTGATTTCGTCGAAGGCCTTCAACGACTCCGCGGGCATGTCGCAAAAGAGGCGATCGGGACGGAAATCGCAAGTCAAGCAACTCGACTGAATCGTGCTCTCCATATAGCAGGAATACTGCTCTCCACTGCATCGGCGCAGTGACTGCAGTCACCGGTTTTCGTGACCTTATTCACAGGCAGGACCAAAGTGAACCACAGGAATGACTGCAAATGGCGAGCCTCGGTAGAGGCGAGCCGAGGCACACTTCCGCGACCGGGTCGCGAAGTGGCAATTTTTCATCCAGGCTATTGCGTGATCGCCATCGCCTTCAAGGCGGCTTTGTTGCGGATCAGTAAGGTCGAACCCTTGGCCTGCACGATTTGCCGTTTCTTCAGGTCGGCGAACAGGCGCGTTACCGTTTCCCGCGAGGTACCGATCATCTGCGCGATCTCTTCGTGGGTCAGCGCCAGCTTCACGCGCGGTTCAATCTTGGCGGCTTCCCCGTTGCGGGCACTCCACTCCAGTAGCAGCTTTGCCAGTTTCTCTCCGGCGGAGTGGGACAGACCTAGCGAGCGAATTTCGCGGCAGGCGGAGTTGTACTTGTCGCTCAGTTGCTCGGCGACCCGCAAACAGGCTTCACTATGTTCCTTGAGAAAGCGCAGGAAGTCTTCGCGTTTTACGAAGTTAACCTGGCAGGGATCCACGGTTTCTGCCGTCAGCTCGTAAGGCTTGCTGCTCACCGTAGCGCTGAGGCCCAGAACTTCTCCCGGCTCGGCTATCTTCAGAATCAGCGTCTTGCCATCAGTCGAACAGATGGAAAGTTTTACCCGGCCTTTGCACAATACAAAAATGCCTCGTGGCGTTTGTCCTTCCACGAAAAGCACAGCGCCTTTGGGATAGGCAGTGGCATACTTTATAGTTTCGAAAGTTTGCAATGCCGCCGGCGGCAAGTCGCAAAAGATATGTTCTGCCCGCATCTTGCACGCCAGGCAGCTTTCGATGATGTCCAACCCGTATGGTGTAAGCACGACGACCCCCTGTCCTCCACATCGTATCCCCGTGTGTTACGGCCGGAGCTTATGCGAGTTGCTCCGAGGGGCCTTGAACGCCAGTGTCACGCGAAGTTTGCGCACCTTACCGAGTGCTGCCGGTCACCTGCCGAGGTGATCCGAGGAATTCGCTGCCGAAGCCATAAATAGAGGCTTCACGCTTTGGATTAGACCTTGTGGCATTCCAGGCTCTGCTCCCGATACACTCCAGCGGAACATTCCGACCGCACATCCAACAAGTGCGCGCGTCACAACCGATTGTGACGCGTGGACCGGAGTCCCCGGAATACTAACCTGGATCTTACTGGGCAGCCCCGGATGCCCCAGCCAGCAGGCGCTCGCGATCGAAACGCTCGGTCAGGATAGCGAGCTGTTGCGTAAGGACCCGCGTGCGGTCATTCAGCTTGGAAACCCAGGCGAATAGTTCAATGATGAGCAAGGTGAGCCCGGCAATAGCGAGAAAGAACAGCGCCGAGGGAGGATAGGGTACCCCAACGAATTTAGCGATCTCGAACAGATAGCGATATCCCAGGGAAGAGGCCAGGAGCAGGCAAGCGGAAATTAGCAGCCATAGGACTGCGAAGCGTTCTCCAATGGAGCGTCGTCGGACCAGCCACAGAACGAAGCAGAACACAATCAAGGTCGTAATAAACACTAATGCATGGCCATAAGCGGGCATGGTACCTCCTTAGCGGGCGCCGTCGGCGCGTCGCAGCGAACACATAAGAATGGCCAATGAGACTTTCACCATATAGGCGATCGAACGCAGCCGGCCGATGCTGGAAACCCCGGCCGCCCGCGCCGACATCTCCACCGGGACCTCGGAAATCCGCAAGCCGGCGCGATGAGCCACCAGAACCGCCTCCACTTCCGGATAGTCTTCGGCGTAATTGCGCGAGAGCAGTTCAAGGGCGCGCCGATTCATAGCGCGGAAACCCGACGTGGGGTCCGTTATCCGGGTGTGGCAAATGGCCGACAACCACAGGGAAAAAATCCGTATCCCGAGGCGACGGCTTAACGTGGATTGATATCCACTGCCGGTGAGAAAGCGTGAGCCGATGGCAATATCGCAGCCCGACTGCGCGACCGCGTCCACCAGCAGATGAACCTGCTCGGCTGGGTGCTGGCCGTCCCCGTCGACTTGAACCGCGATATCGTAGCCTTCATCGCGAGCGATGCGGAAGCCGGTCTGCATCGCTCCCCCGATTCCGAGATTGCAGGGCAGCGTGACCAGGCGGGCGCCGGTTCCGACAACCACCTGCACCGTATCATCAGACGACCCGTCGTTGATGATCACGACCTCATACAGCGGGTAGAGCGATCTGATGCGATCGATAAGCCGGGGCAACGAACGGGCTTCATTAAACGCGGGCACGATAATTAGCACCTGTAGCCGGCGGTCGTTATCTCTCGCTTCTGAAATCGGGTTCACCGTTCGTTATTTCGTTCCGGGAGGCACCAGGTACATCCTGACCTTCACCGCGGGAAAATCGTGGACCACGACATAAGGCAAAGCAATCGAATCCGAGGCCAGGAGGAATTGGGGACGGTTCTGGCCGAAGTTCAAGGAGCCGTCGGAAGTCCTGGTAACAGCGACTGCAAACCAGTCAGCATGCTGCTGCCAAAAGTAGAAGTAAAACGGTTGCGAAAGCCAAAAATTTCCGTACCACCCAACGCGGGCATCGATATTATCTTCCAGCACGCCGATGGCGTCATTGCGCGGAACGACAGCCCCGACGTAGGCTGCCAGGTCATTGAAGCGCCTCACTTCCGGCTGGACAAGTTTTAGTCGAAGGCCGTACCACCCCGCGTTACAGCCGATAAGAAAGATCGCCCAAATCGTCACGATCGCCAGCGGTTTACGGCTTAACAAGGGCGCTGACAGGCATAGCAAGCCGCCACCGATCAACAGTACCACGAGGATTACCGGCCTGCCCGGATATCGAATATGCATCCAGAACAGGCCACTCAGAGTCGGAGAATCGGAGGAATTGTTCCAGCTGAGTACATTCGACGAATGCGTAATCGCTACCGAAGTTGCAATCAGAATGATCGAGGCTACCGGCAGCAGCCATCGCAGGGGCAGTTGCTTTCGGGAAGCAAAGTACCAGGTGAAGAACAGAGGGGAGAGCTGGAAAACGTATCGCTCATGAGTGCGCAGAATTCCGTCATTCAGCACGTTGTGACGGGTGATCATGAACAGGAAGAGGCCGGCCGTACAGGCCGTAAGCACCCAGAACCATCGCTGCTGCTCCCCCAGCCGTTTCCACTGGAATGCCGAGGCGAAAACAGCCAGCACAGGTAGCAGGGCGGTCGAAATCCACATTACGGTCAACAGCCAAGTTCCGGAGATCAGGAAACTGCTCAGGGGGATGCGGTGCTTGTCGAGTCCCAGGATTCCCAGATATGATTCGCCAAAAACCAGAGCCGCCAGGGAATCAGTGAAGCTTCTGGTCTCGAAATAGCGAATCAGCAATCCGAACGCAAAGACCACGAATGGAACGCCCCGCCGCAGGAGTCCGGCAAACTCGTCCTTCACAAGCGGCTTCGCGGGATAGGAGCGAGTCAATCGGCTACAGAACCAGATGGCAACAGCTAGGCCGTAACCGGCCATCAGAAATAGGACATGGGGTTTTACATAGTAGGCAAGAACAAATCCAAGCCCCGCCAGTATTCCATCCCTTAGTTTTCCCCGGTACAAGGCCCGATAGGCAAGCCAGGCGCTTAGTACGAACGCCGGGTAGTACAGGTTCTCTGTCATTACCGTGGCCGTATAAATCCCCCCGGGAATCAGGAGACTCAAGAGCGCTACACCCAATGCCTCGTGCTGATCCAAGATTTCCCGGGCAAGAAAGTAAGCCGGAAAAATCACCGAGCAAAACATCAGGCTGGAAACCAGCTTCGCCAGCGCATACACCACGTTTACGTCGCCTACGGAGAACAAAGGGGAGAGCAGAACGGAATAGAGTTGGGAAGGATAATCGGCGCGAACGTTAAATGCGAGAAAGTGCATCCCATGATGAAAGCTGCGGGCCATGGACCAATAGGTGAGTTCGTCGGTAAGGACGCTGGGGCTGGTCATCAACATCGCCGCACCGAAACGAAGCAGCGCGGCCGCCAGCCAGACAGCCGATAAGACTGGAAATGAGGCGGAGGTACTAAGCCAGAAGCGGTCTTGCGAAAAGCCGCCCGCCCCGGGATATTCCGGCGAGGCAACGGGGTTAGTCGGGGCAGGGGCGGGGATGGCCGGGCCCGGCTGTTTAACACCTAGCATCCCCTTTAGTTTAGCAGGCTGAAGGGGAGACCCGAGGCCTCCCCCGGCCGGACTTTTGCCACTCGCCGCCACCTCGTTCCGTTACACTCCTAATCTCGCGTACAGATTTTGGCTTGTTTATGCGCTTTGAGAGAATCTGCGTCTTCTGCGGTTCCAGCCTTGGGAATCGCCTGGCCTATCGTACGGCCGCTGCGCGGCTAGGCAACTTGCTGGTCGAACGCGATATTGAACTGGTCTATGGCGGCGGCAACATCGGGTTGATGGGCGTGCTCGCCGATGCCGTTCTGCAGCGCGGCGGCCGCGTCATCGGTGTCATTCCCGATTCGCTGATGGCGCGGGAAGTGGGCCATCTCGGATTGAGTGAACTGCGGGTTGTCAGCTCCATGCACGAGCGTAAGGCGGTGATGTCTGACCTGTCCGACGGCTTCATCGCCATGCCCGGCGGATTCGGCACCCTGGAAGAATTCTGCGAGGTCCTGACCTGGTCGCAACTGGGTATCCAGTCCAAACCTTGCGGGCTTTTCAACGTGGAGAGGTACTACGAACCTTTGCTAGCATTGTTTAATCAGGCGGTGCGTGAGGGATTTCTAAATCTGCCAAACCGGCGACTAGTTCTGGATGACGAAAGTCCCGAACGTCTGCTCGCGAAGATGGCTGGCTTCCGGCCCGAGTCCGCGTCGAAATGGATCGGAAGGGAAGAGCGGTAGCTCAAGAAAACAGCCTCGAAAATTCTGTGGTCAGATTTTTTCAACTGCCCACGCCCTGCCGTTTCTCCGCCTCAGCTTGGGTGAATACTCCGGGAATGGGTCTACCGCAGTTGCTACAGCATCCATTTTTCAGCCGATTCGACATTACCGAGTGCCAGGAGCGGGTGATCACGACTTGCTTGCAACTGGGACAGACGGTGTTCGCGCCAGCGGAATAGATGTTGCCTTCGTAGACGTACTTCACTCCCATCCCCATGGCGATGCCGCGAGCGCGATGCAAGGTATCAGGCGGCGTTGGCGGCTTGTCTTGCAGTTTGAAATCGGGATGGAATGCGGTGAAGTGCAGGGGAACGTCGTCGCCCAGATTTTCCAGGATCCAGTTGCACAGCTCCTTAAACTCGGAGTCGCCGTCGTTCAGCGTGGGGATGATCAGGTTGGTGATTTCGAACCAGACGCCGGTCTCGTGCCGCAGCCACTTGAGAGTCTCAAGTACCGGCTGTAAATGCGTCAGCGTGATCTTGCCGTAGAAATCCTCGGTGAACGCTTTCAAGTCGATATTGGCGGCATCGATGTAGCGATAGATGTCGAAGAAGGCCTCCCGCGTGATGTAGCCATTCGACACCATGACCGTGTTCAGGCCGGCGGCGTGGGCTTCGCGAGCGATGTCGATGACGTACTCGCCCCAGATCGTCGGCTCGTTGTAAGTGAAGGCAAGATGAGGCGCGCCATGCTCCAGCGCCAACTCAACTATTGCTTCAGGGCTTAGCGCTAACGCATTGACCTGATCGGACTTTGCTTTGGAGATGTCCCAGTTCTGGCAGAAGAAGCAGCCCATATTACAACCTGCCGTGCCGATAGAGAGAATCTTCGTTCCGGGAAAGAAGTGGTTGAGCGGCTTCTTCTCGATGGGGTCCATCGCCACGGCGGCGGGGCGACCGTAGCCGAGTTGCAGGAGCCGCCCGCCTTCATTTTTGCGGATGAAGCAGAAGCCATTCTGGCCTTCTCCAATGTGGCAGTGCCGCGGGCAAAGGTAGCAGTGGAGACGCCCGTCAGCCATGGTCTCCCACCAGCGCGCTTGGTGAACTTGCGGTTGCAGGACTGTTAACTGCATAGTAACTACTCAAGTTCTATTGTACCGCCGAATGCGGTGGAGAATTCAGCCAATCAACCGTTGGCCGTGGCTAAAACTGAAGGGTTGGTTGGTCACGTGGATGACTAATCGTGGGAAGCGTTTCGCGGCATATGTCGCCTTTCCTTCCTGACAAAGTAAAGACTGGGATTTGCACTGGAGACGAATAACGGAGATCTGCAGGTCGGCAAAAAAGGGCGGTGGGCGCCTATTTACTTCTGTTGGGGTTGTGGCGCCCACCTTGGATTTGGGTTACTGGTATAGACGTTGTCCGCTGGGAAAAGTTCAGCGCATTGCCGAAATCAGCTCGGTTTTTACAAATCTTCACAAATTCGGTAAGACCTGGCCGCGCTGCTTGCTAGCCGCTAAGCCTACCTCCTCCAGCCGCGTGCTCGCGGACCTGAAGGGCTTCCAGTCCGACTAACCCCAGGGGCTAAAGCCCAGCGTTCAAACCGCTCATACGGCACGGCTGAAGCCGTGCCCTTTCAAAACAGATTTATGAGAGAGCTTGATACCTTCTAGTCGCTAGTCGCTAATTACTAGTTACTAGTTACTAGTTTGCTGCTTTTCCCTTCCGGCAGAATGATCTTTTCCAGATACTCAATCGGCAATGGGCCCTGATCGAGCGCGCGATCGTGAAACTCTTCCAGGGTGAAGCTGTTGCCCTTGGCTGCTTGATACTTTTTACGCAATGCCCACCATTGGCGCGTTCCGACGAAGTAGGTAGGTAGCTGAGTCGAACTTAACTTGGCACGTACCAACTTGCCTTCAGCTTCCGCTTGTGTCTGAAAGCATTCTTTGGTCATCAAGTCGAGAGCCTGCTGATCGGTCATGTTCATGGTCTGGAGGCGGATGTCGAGAATGGTGTTGGCTACGGCGCGCAGCCAGATCTTCAGCCTCACCAGGTGAAACTTAGGGCTGAAATCCAGATAGCCCTCCTGCGTCATAACGTCGGCGCCGTATTCGGCCCAGCCTTCGACGTAGGCCCCATTGCCGAATAGATCGCGCAGCACACGCCGCGTGGGTGGCTGAACGTCGTCGGCATGTTCGGCCTGCACGTAGTGGCCGGGCAGCGCTTCATGAATGGTGAGCCACTTCAACGTGTAGTTGTTGTACTCGCGCAGCTTGCTCTCGGCCTTCGCCTCCGGCATTTTTGGATCGATGGGCGTCACCCAGTACTGCGCTTCTGCGGTCGGCTCCAGGGGAGGCGCACCGTGAAATCCCGCGACCGAGTAAATGCCGCGCTCGAATTCTGGCGTGGGGATGACCTTCAGGTTGTCGCGGCTGCTCAGGCTGACGATATTTTTTTCGCGGATGAACTGCTTGATCCCTTCCAGATCCGCCTTCACCGCTTCAATCAACTGATCGCGTTGTGGATGCTCATCGCTGATCTTGTTCAGCACTGCGGCGATAATCTTGTTCTCGCGCTCCTGCGACGGCAGGCTGCCGTAGTCGTCCTGGCCGGGAAACATCTGTTTGTAGAGCGGCAGTGCCAGTTGCAGCATCTCGGCGCGAGTCCTGGTCAGCTCCGCCTCGGCTTCCGTCAGCAATTGCGCCGGCTGGATCGATGTCTCCATGACGTATTGGAACTTAGGACCGTACCATTCAGCTCCCAGACGCCAGGTGCGGCCGTTGGTCGGACGCTTAGCCAGATCGTGCTGCATCCAGGCATTGAAATCGTTAAGCGCCTTTTTGGCCGCAGGTGCCACATTGTCGTACCGGGCTTTCAACGGCGAGCCGCTGGGAATCTCGCCGGCAACGCTGTCGACTAGATTGAGGTTACCTTCATTCTCGTCGACCGCCGTGGAGATGAAGATGGGGTCGGCATCGGTGAGCTGCGATTTTGCCTGATCGAGGAAGCGTGGAATCTGGCCGATGCGCGAAATCACATCGCCGACCCGAACTTCCTTCGACGCATATTCCTGGGTAAGCGGCAGAAACAGGCCATTGCCGAGCAGCTCCACGTACACCGTGGGATTGTGTTTGTAGTTCTGGATTTTCTCGAACTCGAGCAGGTTGAGGCCAATCTGATCGTCGATCAGGCGGAAGTCGGCAGCGTCTTCCGGGTTCAAGGATGCGATTGGCGTCTCGGTTTGAAAGCGATGGCGCCACTCACGATAGAACTTCTCCTGCGCAGCCATCCCTTGCGGGCCTACGTCATCGAGTTGGGCATCGAGCTCAATGGTCTTGCCGGTCTTGGGATCGACATGCTTGTGATAGCCGGCCTGCGACGCATTCACCGGAGACAGTGCCAGCGAGTCCTTCACAAACTGGTCGGTCATTTTGGAGAACTTCGCGTTGGCTTGCGTAGTTGGAGGAGTGGTCGATTTCATGCCTTGGGCCAGGGTAAGAATTGCAGAGAGTGAGAGAAACAGAAGAATGCGCGACAGATATTTCATGGCGCCTCGAAGAAGAAAAGTGTTGGCGGGCCAGTATAAACCCGGGGCAGGTGTCCGAAGCGTTCTGGCCCGCGAGGAAGACCGCAGGTCCCTCCGCTCCGCTTCGCTCCGGTCGGGATAACAAATCTGAAGTTCGCTGGTGCCGCTTCGGTGGAGCAACAAAACATTAGCGACGAAATTTCGAGGGAGGTGCGAAAGCGTCGCGCGATTTTGTCATTCGCTCCGCATCTCTCTGCTACCTGGCATCGGTACGTTTTCGTCCCCACGCGTAGTAAAGGACGGTGAGCAGCAATAGCCAGGGGATACCGGTTTCCATGGTCAGGCGCATGCCGGCTACCCACCACGTTGAAATGATGATGGCCAACACCGCGGTGCCTCCAAGGATGGTGGTCCAGGGAAACAGCGGCATCGTCACCGGCAAGCGGCGACCCCGGTTGGCACGCCAATGCTTGCGAAAACTCAGATGGGTAATGAAAATCATCAGCCAGACAAACAGCGCTCCGAACAGCGCGATGCCAAACAGATAGACGTACGCCGAATTTGGGAACTGAATCGCCAGCAAAGTCGCGGTTGCCAGTCCTACGGCGGAAAAGACCAGCGCTGGAATCGGCGTACCCTTCTTCGACACGCGTCCTAATATCTTTGGCGCATAGCCTCCACGCGAAAGCGAAAAAATCATGCGGGTCGCCAGGTATAGATTGCAGTTCATGCTGGACAGCGCCGCGGTGAGCACCACGAAGTTGATGATGCCGGCCGCGGCTGGAACGTGCATTACGTCGAACACCCGCACAAAGGGACTAACAGTGATGTTCTGCCCGGGCTGAATCTGCGTCCAGGGGATCACGCCCACCAATATGGCAATCGCGCCGACGTAAAAGATGACCAGCCGCAGCAGCATGGTTCGCATGGCGCGCGGAACGGACGTCTCGGGATCCTTGGCTTCGCCGGCCGTCACTGCGACAATCTCGGTTCCAATGAAGCTGTAGATCACAAACGACAGCGACAGCCAGACGCCGAGCCATCCGGTGGGCAGAAAACCGCCATGGGCATGAAAGTTTTCCAGGCCGATGGCTCGCTGCTGGTGTATGCCCAGCAGAATCGCCGCGCCCAGGACGATGAACACCACGATGGCGCTCACTTTGATCATGGAGAACCAATACTCAAAGGTGCCGAAGGCACTGACGCTGCGCGCGTTGACGAAGATCAGCACCGCAGAGTAGAAGACCACCCATGCCCAGGCCGGAGTGTGAGGAAACCACCACTGGGTATAGATCGCGGCCGCGACGGCTTCTCCGCCGATGGCCACCGATTGCGCCGCCCAATAGGTGTAGCGGACGACGAAGCCCGCCCACGGCGAGAGGTACAGCTCGGCGTAGACGCCGAACGAGCCCGCAGTGGGATGGGCGACCGCCATCTCCGAGAGGCAATACATCAGCAGCAGTGCGATACCGGAGGCGAAAATGTAACTGAGGATGACGCCGGGCCCGGCGGTACGCACGGCAAGCGCACTGCCCAGGAATAATCCCGTGCCGATGGCGCCGCCGATAGCGATCATGCTCAACTGGCGTTCGCTGAGTTGGCGCGCCAGGCCCTGCTCGTTTTCCACTAACTGATCGCGGCGGTCGCTAAGAGGAATGGGATTGGCGGCCATTATGTTTTCGCCTTCACGCGCTTGCGAAGGAAGGCGCCGGTACGGTCAAGCAACCGGTCGAGATCAGTCTCGGTATTGAACAGGTGACACGACACCCGAACGCCTCCGACACCGGAGGTGTAGCGCACCGAGACGAGAACTTTGTGTTCCTGCAGAAAGTTGGTGAGCGCGATGTTGTCTTCTACATTGCCGAGGGTGAAGGTCACGATGCCCGAACGACAGCATCGGTCTTCCGGTGTCACGACCTGAATGCCTTGCTGTTTCAAGCCGTCGATGAGATGGCCGGTGAGCGACAGAACGTGCCCGCCCGCGTTTTCGATGCCGACGTCGTTGATCAGTCCAACCGACTCGGCCAAGGCGATTGCACCGGGATAGTTTGCGGTTCCGCCTGTCTCCCAACGACGAGCGTCGTCGACGAACTGGTAGTCGCGAACCGGAGCGATGGACGGGGTGCGGAAGTAAGTGCCCCAGCCACCCTCCGGCTCGGTGACGGATAGATAGCCCGCCAGGGGAGGTTTCACTCGGGCGCGGAAATCCTTGCTGAGGTACAGAAAGCCGCAGCCAAAAGGCGCCATCAGCCACTTGTGTCCACCGCAGGCAATTGCATCGACGGGAGTCTTCGCCACGTCGAACGGGACAGCCCCAATATGCTGCACCGCGTCGACGATCAGAAATACCCCACGTTCGCGACAGAGTTGTGACAGCGCGCCGAGGTCGCAACGGAAGCCGTTGCTCCACTGCACCGAGCTGATTGCGACGACCTTGGTGCGAGCTGTGATTGCCGCCTCGATATCCGCGATCTGGATTTGTCCGGCACGGTTGGGTACCGTGTCGATCGCAATTCCAATTTCATCGCGCTTTTGTACCCAAGGGACAGCTACTTCCAGAAACTCAAGATCGCAGATCAAAACTCGATCGCCGCGCTGTAGAGGGATGGCATTCGCGACCAGATTTAGTCCCTGGGTGGTGCTCTCGACCAGCGCAATGTCATCTTCGTGGGCGTTAATCAGCCTTGCCACCTGCGGCCGCGCCGCACTGCGCAACGCATCCATATCGAGATGATGCTGGGTAGAGGAGCCGGACGGGCAATAGGCTGTCATATCCAGGAAGGCACGCAGCTTCTCAATCGCACGCTGCGGCGCGAGGCTGACGCAGGCGGAGTCGAGAAAGACCTGGCTCTGCAGCGCCGGGAACTCCTGGCGAACATCCTGAATTTTCATGAGTCGAACCCCAACGGGTTCGCCTATTGTACTGCCAGGTCAAAATAGTGCGCCGCAGGCGCGGCCCACTGGTTCCCCGTCAGCCAGCCACAATCTCGTAGGGCCGCATCATTTCGTTATCTTCGTGTTCGAGAATGTGGCAGTGCCAGACGTAGCGTCCGGTGTAACCCTTGAAGGGTACGATGATGCGGGTCACCATCTTGGAGTCGGCGCGCACCGTGTCTTTCCATCCCGCCTCACTGGGCTCAGGAGGCACCCGCGGTCCCAGAAACCGAAATTCCTTTTTGGTCTGATAGATCCAGGGTTCATAGTGCTGCCGGTCGAGAATCTGGAAGCGCACGGCATGCAGATGGATAGGATGGGTGTCATCCGTAGGGTTGATGAAACTCCAGATTTCGGTGCTGTTGAGCGCGGGTTTCTCCGTAATGGGATCGTGCCAGTAGGTGGCGTTCAGCAGCAGCAGAATCGGCTCGGCCGCCAGGTTCTGATATTCGTCGAGGGTGAGCAGACGGGTCCTGACCGCATCCGACTCTGCAATTTTGGGTACCGGCCGCAATTGGGCGGGAAGGGAACTGGGATCGCTGACCTTGTTGGCCGCAACCCGGAATTGCATGATGTTGAAGGAGTCGCTCTTGAGAAGAATCTGTTCGCCGCGGCTGCTGCTGAAATCGACTACGACATCGACGCGCTCACCCGGCGCCAGCATCATGCTTTTGACTTGCACCGGCGCCGGCAGCAGTCCCTGATCGGTTCCAATCTGCTGGAAGGTTAGACCGTTCTGCAACAACAAATGGTAGAAGCGCGCGTTCGAAGCGTTGAGCACGCGGAAACGATACTTGCGCGGTTCCACTTCAAGATAAGGAAACAGTTTCCCGTTGATCAGAATGGCATCCCCGAAAACTTCCGGTACCCACGGCGCGCCAGACTTCGCTGCAATCGGATAGTAGAGCTGGCCCTGGGGGGTGATGAGCCGATCAAAGAGAGTAAGCGGTACTTCGTATTTACCCTGCGGCAGATTCAACCCATCCTCAACCGCATCCCGCACAAAGGTCACACCAAACAGCCCGGCGTAGATGTTGAGCCGATTGATGCCCATGGCGTGATCGTGATACCAGAGCATCGCAGGGTCCTGCTGATTGGGATAGTGGTACAGCACCGACTTGCCGGGCGGAATCCAGGCTTCGGGATAGCCATCACTATCGGGAGGCACGAATGCCCCATGCAAGTGCGCCACGGTTCGCACTTGCGGCTTGTCGGCTTCCGCACCGTGGAGCCGGTGGTCGATAGGAAGGAAATGTTGCTCCGGCAGCTCGTTCGCCCATTCGACCAGTATCCCGTCGCCGCTGCGCACCTCAAGTGTCGGTCCAGGCACTGAATCGCCGTAGGACCAGAAGCGCGTCGGCTTGAGGTCGCGATGGATCTTCATCTCTATCGGCCGGGCAGCCAGCCGGTAATATGGCAGCTTGGTCTTGGGAGACGAAGGCAGGGATCGCATGCCGCCCGGCTTAGCCACCGGCAGGAGCGGCAGGGGATCGACGAAAGCTGCGAGCGTATTGACGTTCAGTGTGTCTGGCGCCGCTGCCGCGGGGTGCGACATGGCAGACAGCGCGCCTGATCGAGTCAGCAGCGTGCTTCCCGCCAGCACGGCTGATTGGCCCAAAAAAGTTCGACGTGAGATCAATGATCCACCTTGCGTTCAAGGCTCACCTAAGTATGCCAAATCAGAACGCCTAAAACGGCATTGGATGCAGGCCAGGCTGCATCCAATGCCGGAAGTTGAATGTGCTGTCAACCGACTGCTGCGCGATTTACTATCTTACGCCGCAGCCGGCTTGTGTGACCTCTCCAGTCATGTCGTTCAGCAAGGCGTAGCGTATGCAACTGGTCGGCTGGCCAAACTGCATCATGGAGGCGATGGAGTTGGCGATGGTATCGAACGAGCCATTTCCGATGCGCTGGCCGCCAAGCCAGTTGTCCTCGACAAAACGGATAATCGAAGACTGATCGGTCATGGTGTGATCGACAAAATTCTGCCGGGCGTAGGGCGAAATCACCAGCATAGGAAGGCGCGGACCGTAGCCGCAACGTCCCTGGGCATGGGCGCCGTCGATACCCGCCAGCAAAGGCGACACGATGCCGCAGTGTCCAGCACCGTTAAGCGCGTCGGCACTGGTCTGCGAAGTGTTCACGATCTGGCCCAGTTGATGGTCGTACCAGCCGTCGGAGTCGTCGTAGTTGATGACCACCGCCGTGGTCGACCATTGCGGCTGCTGCATCAGGAAGTTAATGGTGTCGACGATGAAGGTTTGGCCATCCAGAGGATCCGAATAGCCGGCATGCTCGTCCTGATATCCAGGAGCCTTCAGGAAGCTGACCGCCGGGAAGTTTCCTGCGGTGACTGCGTCAAAGAAGTCATGCGTGTCGTACTGGTGATTGCCGGCGTCGCCCTGCTGTCCGATCGTCTGCACCGAGGTGGGACGAGTGTGCTGAAGGTTTTGCGTGGAAACGTAATACTGGAAGGGCTGGTGATGGGGAATGTAGTCGGCCTTGTTCTGGCCAGTGATCGACGAAGTGTGCGAGCGGTGGCAGCCAGTCGTCCCATTAGGATTGGTGACCGTGAGGTCGAAGCCCCCCTCGAAGAAGCCCCAGCTCACGCCGGCAGTATTGAGCAGATCGCCAATGTTCTGTCCGCCCATCTGAAGTACTTCGCCGCTAGTGGTGGAGCAGGCGTCGCCGATAGGATCGGCATCGCTAATCAGCGTGTATCCGCCGTTCCCGTCAGCAATAATGGCGCCGGTGCCGTTCTCGTTCTGGGTGACGCCATTGGTCTGACCCGCGACTAGGTTCAGGGCGCCGTCGGTGGAGGGGCCGAAGTTCGTGCCATACGAGTTGTCGCTCATGGCGAAATACTGGGCGTAGTTCCACAGGGCAGTAACGGTATTACCGTCATAGTAGCCCATGGTCAGACCGGTCGTGTCGACGATGCCTCCGCCACTCGGAGGCGGACCGGCCGTGCCCGTATTCGCTGGGAACAAGTCCATCAGGCCGCCATCGAAGGCCATCTGTTCCGGCGTGTAATCGTGGTCCTGATCGGCGGTCGCCGCCTGCGAGCGGTCCAAGCGGAAGGGATTGGTAGCTCCCGCTCCGTTGCCCGGGTTCAGGTTCGGATTCGCGGTGATCAGGGTGCCGAGCAGACCGTTGACGTTAGGAGTGTTGGGAAGCCCGCTAAAGGGCGGCTCGCCCTGAGGGTTGGTGGCGTTGGGATAGGTAGCGAAATAGTGGTCGAAGGAGACGTTCTCCTGGAAGATGACCACTAAGTGTTGAATGGGAGTTGCTGGTGTGCCGGCTACCGATTTGACGGCCGGCTTCACCGGCGCGGCGTTCGCGTTCACGAGCGGTCCGAAGGTCATGACCGCCATTAACGTAGATGCCAGAAACTGACGCATAGTTCTCCTCACCCTTTCCAATCCTCAGGCATGGATTCTGAGGCTTCACCTTGATACTTGCTTCAGGTGAAGCGAAGTTGAACCGGGCATTAAAAGAACATGAACGAACGGAGAAGTTCGCGGAATTGAATAGGCCGTGGCTGCAATTGGATAGAAAGGTGCCTCTGTTTCATCCCGGGTGAGGCCCAAGGTTGCTCTGCGATTAACATGGGAGCCATGGCTCGAGCAGCTTCGCAGGTGAAGGCTGGCACCATCCTCGCGTTAGCTATCGCAGCCGTGGCCGTGGTAGTGCCGTTCAGCCTGCGCGGAATTGCCTGCGGCCACGACCTCAGCTTCCACATGAACGGCTGGATGGAAGTGGCCCAGCAGTGGCGCGAAGGGGTGGTCTATCCACGCTGGGCGGGGCAGGCAAATTACGGCAGCGGCGAGCCGCGCTTTCTTTTCTACCCTCCCCTCTCGTGGATACTGGGCGGTGCGCTGGGCAACGTCGTGCCCTGGCTATTTGTCCCTGTGGCTTTCGATATCTGCGCCATATTTCTGGCGGGCTTGGCAATGCACGCGGGCGCGCGCGAATGGTTCTCGGAGCCCGACGCCACGCTCATCGCCGTAGCTTACGCACTCAATCCTTATATGCTGCTGACGGTCTATGTCCGCAGCGCTTTCGCCGAGATGCTGGCCGCCCCGCTATTGCCGTTGATGGTGCTGTGGATCGTGCGCGATCGTCCTGCACGCCAGCTGTTCTTGCCCTTGGCCGTGACGGTTGCGGCTGCCTGGCTGACCAATGTTCCAGCAGCAATCCTGATGACCTATGCGGCTGTCGTCCTGCTGGCAGCGATGACGGTTCTGCGCCGCAACTCGCGCGTCTTCCTTTTTGGAGCGGGGGCGATCGTGCTGGGTATGGCGCTCGCCGCGTTTTACATTGTGCCTGTGCTGTACGAAAAGAACTGGATCACGCTGGGACAAGTGCTCTCGGCTGGGGTAAGGCCCAGCGACAACTTCTTGTTTGCCCGGACGGGCGAGATTCAGCACGACAGATTTCTGAGGCACCTATCCTGGCTTGCCGTCGGCGAGCTGGCGGTCACGACACTGGCGATCTTTGCCACCCGCTCCTGGCGCAAGAGCAGGCCAAAGCTTTGGTGGTCGCTAATGATCCTGACGGTGATGTCACTGTCGTTGATGCTGCCGGTTAGCGTCTGGGTATACCGGCTGATGCCGGATCTGCGCTTCGTGCAATTCCCCTGGCGCTGGCTGCTGATCCTGAGTGCGGCTTATGCAGTATTCGTTGTCGCCGCCGCAGGGCGATTTCGCGGGAAGCCCTGGCTCTATGCCGTATTCTTCGCAGCTTTGATTGCGAGCTGCAATCTGACGCTGCAAGCTCGTTGTGATCCGGCAGACACGCCCTTTATGATTTCGAATCTTTACCACACCGGCTATGGCTACACGGGAACCGATGAATATGTTCCGGCCGGCGGCGATAACTACGAGATCAAGCCGGACTTTCCTCAGTTTCGCTTGCGGGGCGAAGATGGCGCTGCACCACCGGCAGGCGCCTATGCGAGGGTCTCGCATTGGAGCACTTATCGCAAGCAGCTGACGGTTGGGTCGTCGCAACCACTACAAGTTGAGCTGCGCCTGATGAACTATCCCGCGTGGCAGGCGAGGCGGAACGGCAGCCGGATTGGGCTTGGGTCTGACGAGCTCAGTGGCCGCATGGTGCTTGCTCTTCCCGCCGGGCACAGCGAAGTGGACGTGCGCTTTGTGCGGACACCCGATCTGTGGCTAGGCGATGGAATCAGTCTGGTCGCGCTCATCTTTCTCGGCGGATTCTGGTACGTTGAACGGGACAGGAGAAATCGATGAAACGGGTGCTGGTGGCTACATCCAATTCGGGTAAAATACGCGACCTTAGGGGAGCAGCCATCGTTCACCATGTGCACATCGAAACGCTGCCTGATTTTGCGTCGCTGCCGCCTGTCATTGAAGATGGTGCGACATTCGAGGCTAACGCTCGCAAGAAGGCCGAGCATTACAGCAAGTATGCCGCAGGAGAATTGGTCATCGCCGACGACTCAGGATTGGAAGTAGATGCTCTAGCTGGAGCCCCCGGCGTGCATTCGGCCCGCTATGCTGCTGCTGAACGCAATCTCCCGGTGGAGGCCGGCAACTCCGATGATGAGGCCAACAATGCACGTCTTCTGCGCGAGTTGCACGAGGTGCCGGACGAATTCCGTACTGGTCACTTTGTTTGCGTGATTGCTGCCGCGCGCAATGGGCATACGCTGGCGACCTTTCACGGTCAAGCCGAAGGCGTCATCCTCCGTGCGGCTCGCGGAACGAACGGCTTCGGGTACGATCCGCTGTTTTACTTCCCGGAAATTGGCAAGACCTTCGCGGAATTGTCGGCGGAAGAGAAAGCAGGCTACAGCCATCGCGGAGCGGCTTTTCGCGCATTTCTGGCGTGGGAGGACGAAAGCCTTGATCGCCATCCTCACAGCGGGGAGTGAGGCACTCGAGACGGATCGAACCAACGGCTAGTCATCTTACAGAAGGTCCGATATCAGGACCGGGTGAGTCTTCCAGATGACCACCGCTTCACCAGGTCCTACAATAGTCGATTCATCCTCATGCCCATCTCCGCTACAAAGCGAGGCTTCGGACGGATTTTTCTCGGCCTGCTGTCGCTTACCACCTTTGCCTTCGCGCAATCGGTCTACCAGGCGATCGTAAGCAATCGCGAGTTCATCGTCCTCAACCAGGTCACGCACCTCGACCTGCTGCTGATTATTGCGTGCTTCAACCTGCTACCGGCCGCGGGGCTGGCATTGCTGTGGCTCGGAGTCGACAGGGTTTCGCCAAAGGCGGCAGATAAGGTTCTGAGTGCCGCGTTCCTGCTCTTCGCAACGCTGTTCCTGATGGAGTTGCACAAACGATACGTATCGCCGGTAGTCCGCTTTCATCACAATACTTTGCTGCTGTTGATCCCGTTGGCCGTGGTTGCGGTTCTGGTCTTTCGGTATCGCGTGGAATTCGAGCGCTTCCTGCTGGTGCTTTCGCCGGTCATCATCATCTTTCCGGCGCTGTTTCTGTGGCACGCCTGGCACGAAGTCTCGCCCACGGTAGCTGCTCCGGCCAGTGCGATCGCCGACTTTGCAGCCGACGATACCGGCAAACCGCATCCGCCAATCTTTATTCTTCTGCTGGATGAATTCACCCGGCCGGCTTTACTCGATCCCAACGGGAACATCGACGCTTCCCGCTTTCCGCATTTTGCCGACCTGGCCCGGCACAGCACGTGGTTTAACAATGCCACCGCCAACGCTGAGTACACCACACGATCTATTCCCGTAATCGTGACCGGAAACTTTCCCCGGGGTAACGATGCCTCTGACGCTGCCTATCCCGACAACCTGTTTCGGCTGTTGGCGCCCGAGTATGACATCACCATTCACGAAGAGGTGACACGGTTTTGCGCGAACCCTGAATATCACTGTCCGGACGCTTCCCGCGTCGAGCAGCGGGGCCACCTGTTGAAGGCAGTGGCCAAGCTCTATCTGCTGCGGGCGGCGCCGGAGGCGGTAGTGATCGGGATCCAGGCTGACGACCTGCGCCAGGAGCAGCAGCGCTTTCGCGAATTCCTGGATGAGATCGCCGCTTCCCGCGGCGTCAAACCGCCCCTACAGTTCATGCATCTGGAACTGCCCCATGCGCCCTACATGCTGACCGCGGATGGCAAGATTCACCCGCAGTCGCCCAGCGGATTCGATCCACGATTTGCCGGCCATACGGCATTGCTGCAACGCCTACGCAGCGATTATCTGCAGCAGATCGAGTTTGTCGATGGCGAACTGGGCAAATTTCTCGACCAGTTGAAGCAGGCAGGAATCTACGACAGCGCGCTGATTATTGTGACCTCCGACCATGGCGTAAGTTGGAAGCCGGAAGCGCCCGGACGCACTCTGACCAAGGCCAACGCCGACATGATTTTTCCGGTGCCATTGTTCATCAAGCGGCCGGGACAGACGGTCGGTCGCATTTCCAGCCAGGATGCGCAGTTGATCGACCTGGTCCCGACGATTGCGGCCGTCGCGGGAGTTAAAGTTCCGTGGCAAGTGGCGGGGCACGACTTGTTCGCGACCGGAGCGCCCCTGCGGGAGAAGATCATGATCGATGCCAATGATAAGAAGTTTGCCTATCCGCCGACCTTTGCCTCGACCAACCCGAACACGCCGTAGAAACGGAATCTCCGCTTCCGAGGGCGGAAATCTGCGGTACGATGAGCAAGCGCTCCGCGCCCCCGAAATGAATGGCAACCCTGAGATTTTGCGATTAGCGTTGGGCGGTCGGTTTTTGGTTGTGGCTGGTCCCGGCGACATCACCCGTGAGTCGACCGACGCCATCGTGAATGCCGCCAACTCTTCGCTAATGGGGGGAGGCGGCGTGGATGGCGCGATTCATCGTGCGGGTGGTCCGGCGATTCTGGAAGCGTGCAAGCAGATTGTGGAACGCAGCGGACAGCTTCCCGCTGGACAGGCGGTCGCCACCTCCGCGGGACGCCTGGCCGCTCGCTACGTGATCCATACCGTCGGCCCGTTCTGGAGTGGCGGCAAGCGCGACGAACCCCAGACTCTGGCGAGCTGCCATCGCGAATCCATGCGCATCGCCGACGAATTGCAGCTGGCATCGATTGCTTTCCCGGCGATTTCCACCGGCGCTTACCGCTATCCTGTGGACCAGGCAGCACAAATTGCGGTGAGCAGCGTAGCTTCTGCGTTGGAACATGCAGTGCATGTTCGCGAAGTTCGCTTTGTGCTCTTCGACGCGCGAACTCTGGAGCACTACGCGCAAGCCGCTCGGGCCCTGGACAAGCCGGTGATGTAGCCGTTGCAAAGAGGTATCCTAGGGCAATCGCAATCAGGAGCGAGGTTCCTTGACCGACCGTCTTTACTACACCGATTCTTTCCTCCATGAGTTTGAAGCACGAGTTCTGTCTGTCACCGGCGAAGTGGGCCGGGTTGCGGTAACCCTCGACCGGTCGGCATTTTATCCTGCCAGCGGTGGGCAGGTCTTTGATACCGGATGGCTGGAAGTCATGCCAGCCGCAACGGCGCGCCGCGCCTGCGGGTGAGCGAGGTCGCCGAGGACGAAAGCACTGGAGAGGTGTTGCACCTGCGTCGACACCGACACGGCTGTTCTGCCATGCGGCATACAAGTACGCGGCGCGATCGATGCCGAGCGCCGGCGGGACCACATGCAGCAGCATTCAGGACAGCATGTCCTGTCGGCAGCCTTCGAGAAGCTATACGGGTTGGCGACTGTCTCCTTCCACATGGGCGACGACAGCTGCACCATTGACTTGGCGGCGGAGTCGGTTAGCACACAACAATTGCAGGCCGTCGAGAAGCTGGCGAACGAGATTATTGCCGAAGATCGTCTGGTGGAGATTCGCTTCGCTACTGCCGAGGAAGCGCGCGCCCTGGGGGTGCGCAAGATTCCGCCGGTCCAACGCGAGAAGCTGCGGCTCATCGACATTCACGATTTTGACTTGAACGCTTGTGGTGGAACCCACGTGCGCAGCACCGGGCAAATTGGCGGCATCCTACTTCGTAAGACAGAGAAAGTGAAGCAGGGAGTGCGGGTTGAATTTGTCTGTGGTGGGCGCGCCGTGACCACTGCCAGGCGCGATTTCGAAATCCTGACCGAAGCGGCAGGACTATTTTCCACTCACATCTGGGAAGTTCCGCAGCAGATTCGCAAGTGGCAAGACGAGAGCAAGGCAACGCAAAAAGCCCAGCACCGTTTGCTGGAGGAGGTCGCCGAGTTGCAGGCCGAGCGAATGCTGCAACGGGCAGAGCAACGCGGCGGCTGCAAGTTGGTGACCCAGTATTTCGCGGAACGCGATCTGGGCTTCATCAAGATGCTGGCACAGAAACTGACCAAGCAGCCGGGGGTGGTGGCGCTGCTTTCTTGTGGAGGGACGCAGCCGTCGCTGGTCTTTGCCCAGACACCGGGCTTGGCGAACGACATGGGCGCGCTGATGAAGCAGACGGTGCAGTCGCTAGGCACGCGCGGAGGCGGCAATCGCGACATGGCGCAAGGCGGCGCGCCGGATGCGGAAAGGGCAGAGGCGGCGCTTAGTAAGGCTGCCAGTGGATTAGAGTAACGGAGCGGAGTCATTGAAGCTGATCGAACAAGAGCAATGCGGTTCCCTGGATCAGTGTGTCGGCATGATGAGAGAGCGTGCCGCCGGCCGAAGCCGGCTCCGAAGTATTTGGGCTTTACGCGGACCTAAAGGTCCGCTCTTCCACCGGCATTTCACGATCATCAAGTGGCGACGGATAACCGACGGCCGGACGCCGTTAACTGGCAACTGACAACTGACAACTGACTTGGACCAACGGCTCATTCTCGTAACGTTACTGATCCGCCTGGGCGTGGCTGCGGCGATCAGTAGCGTGCTGGTACGAGCGCGGCGCTTTCGGGTGCTGCTGTTTCGCGAAGAACGCAACCTCCCCGAGAAACTTGAGATTGTCTTGATCGTCGGTACCCCCATCGCATTGGGCGTGCTGGTGCGTGGCTGGGTCCACAACTTCCTGGCGGCGGATATCGCCTTCGTCGGCGCCATCCTCATCGGCGTTATTGCCGGGCCTCTGGCCGGCACTCTGGGCGGCGTCCTGGTTTCGCTTGCCGGCGCTGCTGCTGGGCGAGTGGCTTACCATGCCAATGTATGTACTGGCGGGTTTCGCGGCCGGAATGCTGCGGCACATCGCGCCCGAGCGTGAAGCTATCTGGTCGTTCTCGCCGCTGTTCGACCTCAGCATCTATCACTGGATCCGGCGCAGCATTCGCAAGTCGTTTATTGACTGGCAGACCTCATTTTTCTTCCTCATCATTGTTCTCGAATTTATTCACATCCTGCTGCACCGCGCCTTTCCGCGCCGCATCTTTGCGCTGGACTCGCCCGACTGGTGGGTGAAGCTGGCCATTTATGCGGGTACGGTGATGGCGGTCGCAATCGCGCTCAAGGTGCTGAACAATGTTCGCATCGAAATGAAGCTGGAACAGCAGGAGCGGCTTCTGTTGCAGGCTCGCATGGAAGCCTTGCAGAGCCAGATCAACCCCCACTTCCTGTTCAATACCCTGAACTCGATTTCCTCCCTGGTGCGGCGCGATCCCGACTCTGCGCGGGAGATGATCGTGAAGCTGGGAAACATTTTGCGGCGTCTGCTGCGCAAGGGCGATTCCTTTGTTCCCCTGCGCGAGGAGTTCGAGTTTCTCGATGACTATCTCGACATCGAGGTGGCTCGCTTCGGCCGCGACAAGCTGAAGGTAGTGAAAGAGTTGGAACCTACATCGCTGGATCATCTGGTGCCCAGCATGATCCTGCAACCATTGGTAGAAAATGCTGTGAAGCACGGGTTCGCGGCCAAGGTAGAGGGCGGCAGCATTTACCTGCGCAGCCGCAACGCCGGTCACCGCCTGGTAATCGAGGTCGAGGACGACGGCGTGGGCATGCCGCAGGAGGGCACCAGTGCCTCCTCCGGCACCGGCATCGGGATGGTGAACGTTACCGAGCGCCTGCAAGTTGTTTATGGTGATGCGGCGGAGATCGCTTTCGAGAGCCAGCCGAACCGCGGCACCCTGGTGCGGCTAATCCTGCCCGTGCTGCAGGCCGAGGAAATGGGCGGCTCGGTAGTGGGAGCGATCTACGAAGAACGATCCAGAACTTCGCGGTAGTACTTTTCATACATGGGAATAATCTTGCTGGCGCAAAAGCGCGCCTGGGCGCTGGCCCGAGCCTGCTCACCCATCTGCTTCAGCCTGGCATCGTCGGACAAGATCTCCAGAGCGTCGTTGGCCATGGTGTCCACGTCGCCTACGTTCGCCAGAAATCCGGTCTTCCCGTGGTCGATGACTTCCGGCACGCCGCCCTCGTTGGTAGCGATAGGAACCACTTCGCACGCCATGGCTTCCAGCGCCGCCAGCCCGAACGATTCCAACTGGCTGGGTAGCAGCATCACGTCGGCGACCCCGAGCTTCTCGTGAATGCGGTCCTGTTTGCCCAGGAAATCGACTTTCTTGTGGATACCCTTCTTTACCGCTAACCACTCCGCGCTCGATCGCTCCGGGCCGTCGCCGATCATTAACAGCCGCGCTGGAATCTTCTTCTGCACGCGATCGAAGATTTCAATCACATCGGGAATGCGCTTTACCGGCCGGAAATTGGAGAGGTGAACCAGTATCTTCTCGTTGGGCTGAGCGTATTGCGAGCGTTGCTGCACCACCTGCGGTGTGCGCTCGTAGAGGTCACAATTTACGAAGTTGGGAATCACCTCGATCGGCTTCTTGACATTGAAGACTTCAACGGTCTGTTTCTTCAGGTAATTCGAGATTGAAGTAACGCCGTCGCTCTGGTCGATGGAAAAGCGGGTAATCGGCAAATACGAAGGATCAGCCCCCACCAGGGTGATGTCGGTGCCATGCAGAGTGGTGACATAAGGCAGGCGGCGGCTATTGCGGGCGTGGTCGCAACACAACATCTGTCGAGCCAACATCGCGCTCACCGAATGCGGGATGGCGTAATGCACGTGCAGCAGGTCAAGCTCGTAGATCTCGGCAACTTCCGCCATGCGCGTGGCCAGGGCCAGATCGTAGGGTGGATATTCGAAAAGCGGATAACGCGAGACTTCCACTTCGTGATAGTGAATGTTGGGTAGCGGCTCGGTCAGGCGGATGGGTTGCGAGTAAGAAATGAAGTGCACCTGGTGGCCGCGCTGCGCCAGCTCCAGGCCTAATTCGGTGGCCACCACGCCGCTGCCGCCGTACGTGGGGTAACAGGTTATCCCGATTTTCATGATGTCGACTCAACGATTGGATGGATTTGCCGGGGCGCGGATTCAGCAGCGCGTCTCAGGGTAGCAGCAGTTCAGAGGAAAATCGATGGCAACGTGGAGGCCGGCGGCCAAGCAGAACTTGGCGAGAGACCGGGAGCCTTCGTCCTTTAGGCCCGAGGCGGGGCCGGCCCCATTTATCTTACAAGTAAGATTATCTCAAAAAGTAAGATAATCTTACTTTAAGACATTTCACTCCGTACCGGGCTCATCTCTGCGATTAGTGTGCTTCCAGAAGCCATCGCGTAAATCGTTTTGGGGTTGTGTCAGGGCCCGACATTAGTCGGGCCGAACGCTGCGCTATTAAGCTTCGGGCTTCAGCCCCTGCAAAAATGGCCCTCAGGGCTAAACAGCTTGCTGAAAATTTCCGCGGTTGGTGATGAACCGGTAGAGCGAACCTTCAGGTTCGCGTCTAAGTTGCTTATTTTGGATATCCGGAGCCGGCTACAGCCGGCGACAGACCGTTCATTTCCACTTTTTCAGCAAACTGTAAAGCCCGAGTCACGGTGAGCCACTTTAAGGCACGTCTGAAATAGCCTGCCCTGAGCGCCAGTCGAAGAGTGCCCTGGCACAAAGCCATCGTCTGCGATTTATGAGATAGGGTCCAGTTAACAGGCAAGCCGGCTTGCGTAAAGGGTTCTAGTACTTCCGCATGTGGATTTCGGTGCCGTTGCGCTCGAACTTCACCTCGTCCATCAACTGGTTAATCAGGTAGATACCGCGCCCATGATTGGAATAGACGTTTTCGCCGTTGCAGGGATCGGGGATAGCGAAAGGATCGAAGCCGGAGCCGGGGTCGCGCACGACGATAAGCATGCCGCGCTCCTCATCGCAGCCTACGCAGCACTGAACTTTCTTGCTGGGATCGTTCTTGCAGCCGTGGACAATGGCGTTGGCTAGAGCTTCGCGGAGGGCGGTTTCGATCTCAAATTCTTTGCCGGCTGCGCATTCTAGTCGGCGCGCCATCTCCATAATGCCTTCCACCACGGGGCTAATGGCCGTGGGATCGGCGTTGAGCGTGACCTCAATGCGTATCATCAGTTTGGAGCGATCGAACTCTACCGTGGGATGGCCCGGTTTCATGGCAAAATTCCCCACTTAAGACTCGCGTGCGCTTACTCTTACAGAAAAGCGCAAAAGGGTCAAGCGGGAAAGCACAAAGCTACCTCGCCAGCCACCCTTTTAGTGGCGGACAGCAGTTCCGGCCCGATGGAGAGCAGGTGCGAGAGGTCAACCGAATTCTCCTGCGCCGGCGGGTAGGGGAATGCAAATTCGCGCGGCCGAAGCGCGTAGAATCGTCTACTATTTCCGATTTCCTGTAAGCTGGTTAACGCCTTGCTGGGCGCGCCTACAGCTGCCGGCGGTTGGCTGCAGCCATGAAAAGAACTTTACTCATTCTTCTTATTCAACTCTTCGCCTCGTCCCTGCCGGGAGCGGCTGCCGAGCAAATCACGGTGGCGGCCGCGGCCGACCTGAACTATGCCTTGAAGGACTTGGCGGGCCGCTACGAACATAAGACGGGCGAAAAGGTGAACTTATCGTTTGGCGCCTCCGGAAACCTCTACTCGCAGATCCAAAGCGGAGCGCCTTATGACGTGTTCTTTTCCGCGGACATGGACTACCCCAGAAACCTTGCGGCTGCCGGCCTGGTAGAGAACGCCTCACTGCGCGTCTATGCCGTGGGACATCTGGTCCTATGGGTCCCGAACAATTCCAGCCTTGATCCCGAAAAGCTGAAGATGGATTTGCTGCTGCAGCCTGCAGTGCGGCGAATTGCGATCGCCAATCCGCAACACGCACCCTACGGCCGGGCGGCGATGGCCGCCCTAGATCACTTTGGGTTGAAAAACCGGGTTGCGGACAAGCTAGTCTTGGGAGAAAACGTCAGCCAGGCGGCCCAGTTCGTGCAATCGGGCAATGCACAGGCGGGACTGATTGCGCTCTCGCTGGCTGTCTCTCCTGCCATGAGGGACGCGGGCAAGTACTGGGAACTACCCGCCGACGCTTATCCCGAGATGCAACAGGGCGTTGTAATTCTGGCTTCCTCCAAACATAAGCGGGCGGCGCAAGCTTTCATCGATTACATTACTTCGCCAGAGGGGAAGACCGTGCTGCAGCAGTATGGTTTTCGCGTCCCTCAACACCCATGATCCCGCAGGCACTTATTCTGACGCTACGGTTGGCCGTCACGGTCTCGGTCATCCTGCTGATGGTCGGAATCCCGCTTGCGTACTGGCTAGCATTCTCCCGCAAGCGCTGGAAGTTCCTCATCGAAGCAGTGGTTTCGTTGCCGATCGTATTGCCGCCGACCGTCCTTGGCTTCTATGTTCTGGTTGCGATTGGGCCGCTGAGCCCGGTCGGACGCTGGTATCAGTCGATAACCGGTCATGGTTTGGCATTTACTTTTGAAGGACTGGTCGTAGGCTCGGTATTCTACAGCCTTCCGTTTGCCGTACAACCAATGGCGACCTCGTTCGCCGCTGTCGATCGCCGGCTGCTGGACGCCTCGGCGCTACTGGGAGCCTCAGGTTGGCGCAGCTTTTGCCGCATCGTGTTACCCCTGGGATTGCCGGGGGTGCTCACTGGCTTCGTGCTCAGCTTCGCGCATACCCTGGGCGAGTTCGGCGTGGTACTCATGATCGGGGGCAACATTCCGGGCGCAACCCGCACCGTTTCCATCTTGATATACGACCAGGTGCAGGCGCTGGATTACGCTGCTGCTAACCGAACGGCTCTGCTTCTGCTGGCTTTATGCTTTGCGCTGCTGGCGATTCTTTACGGCTTGCGCCGTCGCGCCGGATGGAACGCGTGGGGTTGGCGATGAGCAGCCCGGCGTCTCCGGCAGAACAGTTGACCGTCCGCATTGAAAAGCATTTTTCAGGCGAGCATGACTCGTCATTCTTGCTCGACCTGGAGTTTGCCGCCTCCAAAGGCTTCATGATTCTGTTTGGCGCCTCGGGAGCCGGGAAGACCACCCTGCTCGACTGCATCGCCGGGCTGCAAACTCCTGAAACCGGCCGGATCGCGATCGGGGACGCTGTTCTGTTCGATTCGACGGCTAGAGTGAACCTGCCGTCTAACCGTCGCAGTGTTGGCTATCTTCTACAGTCGCTGGCCCTGTTTCCCCACATGACGGTTGAACAGAACGTGCAGTATGGACTGGCAGCGTTGAAAGCGGCCGAGCGTGAGTCTCGCTGCGCGGAAATCCTGCAGTCGTTTCGGATCCAAGGACTCGCGCGCCGTCGGCCGGACGAGATTTCAGGAGGCGAACGTCAGCGCGTTGCCTTGGCCCGAACCCTGGTCACCCGACCCCGGGTTCTATTGCTCGACGAACCGCTTACCGCACTCGACGCGGTCACCCGCTCACAGATTCTGGACGACTTGCGGTCCTGGAATACCCGGCGCGGGATACCCATTCTGTACGTCACTCACCAGCGGCAGGAGGTGTTCGCGCTGGGTGAGACGGTCATCGTGCTTGAGGCTGGACGGGTCGTCGCCCACGGTTCTCCGCACCAGGTTCTGCAGCGTCCTGAGCTGGAGACGGTGGCCCAGTTGGCTGGCTTCGAGAACATCTTCGACTGCGCCTTTGTGGCCGCGCACCCGGAGCAAGGAACCATGACCTGCCGGGTCACGGATTCCATGCTTGAGCTGGAAGTTCCTTTGTCGCGCATCGACGCTACCCAGCCGCTGCGAGTCGGAATTCGAGCTGGAGATATCATGCTGGCGTCCTCGCCTCCCCAGGGGCTGAGCGCCCGTAATGTTTTCGCGGGAGTCATTGCTGGGTTACAACAGCGCGATGTGACCATAATCGCTCAGGTAAACTGTGGCGCAGACTTCGAGGTACACGTCACGCCCGCCGCGCGCGACGCTCTCCAACTGCAGCCCGGCAGAAGCATCTGGCTAGTGCTGAAGACCTACTCTTGCCAGGTAATGCAAGGCAGCCCTATCTCCAATCCCTAGCTCCGATTCTTACCTTTTCGTTCGCTGCTCACATCGGCGAGTGATCCGGCTCACTGCTTCCCGGTACATAAAGTTCATACTGGAGACATTGGCGGCTGCCCTTAGCCCGGCGTGGAGATCACGCGCCTTGCGCCCTGTATCGCGGCTTTTGTCCTGACCACGAACGCCGCGCCAGCGCAGGTTGACAGCCGTTAAATCGGAGGTGCGACTATGCCGACCGTTACCGAACCAAAATCCAACGAATCCAAGCCCCAACTGGTTCCTCCAGCGACGAATGAGCCCGAGCTTTTCGCGGCTGAAATCGCGATGGAGAGACAGACCAACTTTTTCCCGCTGATTCTGATTGCCGGGCTGGTGCTGGTGGTTGGTGGAACCGTCTATTACTTCGTGAAGAGCGCGCGCGACGTGCTGACCGTTCCGGATGCGACCACCACTATCAACCAGGTGCTGCATTCGCAAGAGGCGGCGACGATTCGATTCAGCACCGGAAACTTAACCTCCAGCGTCAACGAGAAGCCGCAGGATCCGCACTACAAACTGCTGGCCAAGGCCGGCATCGTGACTACCAAGCCCCGGGGGGCTGGCGGTCTTAATGTCACCTTGACCAACGAGGGAGAAAAACTGCTAAGTGGGATCGAGGGCGTGCAGAAAGCCAAGAATCCGGACGGCAGCGTGACCTACCTGGTACCGCTGGCCATCCGCAAGCTGGTTTCGGTGGACAAGATCACGATGATCAAGCCGCACCTTGCGCAAGTCGATTACACCTGGAAGTGGGTTCCCAACCGTATAGGCGACGAGTTCGACGCCTCCGGCAGCCTGGTTAAGAGTTTCAGCACCTGGGACCGCGCCACGCTCATCAAGTCTTACGGGGTTGATTTCTACGGTGCGGCCCCTGCGAAGGTCAGCCTGGTCGTGATTGAAGGTGGCAACGGCACCTGGAAGCCCTATACGGAGTAGTTCTGGGCCTGGCTGTCATCGCCTCCGCTGACAGGGGAGGGGCTATGGCCTCTCCCTTTGCTTTTCTGGCGACCAGTATTTACGAATGTCGGCCGAGTAATCCAGTCGCCGGGCTATCGACTCGCCGGCACGGAAATGCCCGCTTCCTGAACCACGAGGATGTCGGCAACCCGCGTTACGATCTGCAGACTTCCGGATTGCATTGACAATTGTTCGTCGAACCATCAATCTCGAGGCCAGCCGCTCCTAGGAGGCTTCTGTGTCCCGTTGCGCAGCCGCCGTCAGCCTCGCCTTTTGCTTCCTCTTTGTCGGGAAAGCTGCCGAAGCCTGGCAGAGCTCCCACCCGTCGGGAGGCTCGCCTCCGTCGGTTACCGTGACCGGAGAGGACAACGGCAAGGACATCGATCTCGCAACCGGCGCCAGCTTAATCGTGAAACTGAAGAGCAATCCTTCGACCGGCTACAGCTGGACCGTGAGTGGAGATCCATCTCCTTTGCGGCTGGAGAAATCCAGCTACGTGAGGAGTTCGCAGTCGTCTAAAACCGTGGGCGCATCTGGAATGCAGGTTCTGCGCTTGTCGGCCAATTCCGCAGGCGTGGCTACCCTAACGGTGATCTGCCGGCGATCGTGGGAATACAACATGCCACCGGCCAGGACTTTCAGCCTCAGAGTGAATATCCGCTAGACCCGCGGTTGGTTGAGCCGCGCCCGGGCTGCCGTTCGAGCGTCCCCCCAACGGCACTGATTGGGAATACGGCACGCCCAGAATTCATTCCCCCAGGTCAGCGGCGCTCGCAGGCTTTTATGCTCTTCCGCTACAAGAACGATGGCAAGTCAAGTTATCGATCCTTCTTTCCGATGTTGCTCTGTGTCCGCCGGCGAGCCGCAGGACCCGGATCGAAATGATTTACTTCAGGAGTAAGGAACCAAAGGCGAAGGCTCGAGCATCTGTAGCAAAGGCATGGAGCGGGAGTGGTTGCGCGCTAGTTGTAGGTGGTCTGACGGTGAAAAGGAAGCACGAGGACGTGTCCGGAGCTCCGCGTTGCTGTGTAAGCCTTGTCGATCTCGCAATTTGGGAAGGTTGGGGGACCGCGTCCCGAAAATGTTCACAGGTCACAAATGGCTGTGACTTTGGTCGTTGCCTGGGGACAAGGAAGAGTTAGAATAGAGTTGGAATTGAAAATGATTTTCAACTTCATATTCGGCCGCGGTAAGAAGCAGCGCCAGCCTCAGGGCAGCGCCCTGGCCGATCTGCGGGTAGGCGAGAGCGCCATCCTCTGCGAACTTGAATTGGCTCCCCCGGTGGCCGAGCATCTGATGAACCTGGGTTTCGTTCCCGGCCTGGAAGTCAAAGTGCTGCGTAGCGGCCCGGGCGGCGATCCTCGCGTCTATCGGGTGGATGGAACCGAAGTAGCCATGCGCCGCGATCTCACCCGCCACATCCATGTCGAGCTCGTTGGAGCGCCGGCCTTTGGAGACTGATGCATGGGAGCATCCACGGTGAGCTGTCATGCGGTGGCCTCGCCTCGGGATCCAGCCGTCGGCGCCTCTTATCGAACGATCGCGGTCGTCGGTCCGCCTAATTCCGGCAAAACCACACTTTTCAATCGCCTCACCAAGCTGCGCCAGAAGGTAGGAAACTTTCCCGGCGTAACCGTCGAACACCATACCGGTTATGTGCGCGATCTCGACGGCAAAGAGGTTGCTCTCATCGATTTGCCGGGAGTCTACAGTCTGGTTCCGAAGTCCGAAGACGAAAAGGTCGCAATCGATGTTCTGACCGGACAGATGCCGGGCACGCCGAGTCCTGACGCGGTCATCCTGGTGCTGAATTCCACCAACCTGCACAGTCATCTGGTGTTGGCCGCGCGGGTGATCGCACTGGGCATTCCCACGCTGGTGCTGCTGAATATGGCGGACGAGCTGCGCAAGCAAGGGGGCCAGGTCGATGTGCTTTCGCTGGCGCGCGAGTTGGGGACGCCGGTGGCGTTGGTCAGCGCAACCACCGGCGAAGGCATGATCGCGGTCCAGAATTTTCTTTCGTCGGCCACCGCTGGACCCGAACCGCTCGAACTCCCGGTCGTGGGCAGTACGCGCGGTTATCGCGAATGGGCTGTCCGGGTGGGAACCAATGCGAAGTATCGCCGGCCCGCCGCTCCGGTCTGGACGCAACGGCTGGATGCGATTTTCCTGCACCGCATCTGGGGCCCGGTGATTTTCGCCTTGGTTGTAATTGGCGTCTTTCAGACGATTTTTGCCTTGGGCCAGCCGCTCTCCAACTTGCTGCAGAAATTCCTCGATGTTACCGGAGCGCAGTTGGGGAATCATCTGCCGCCAGGGATGTTTCAGTCGCTTCTCATCAATGGCGTTTGGAAAGGCACCGGATCGGTCCTGGTCTTTCTGCCGCAAATCTTATTGCTGTTTCTGGTGATCGGAATCCTGGAGGACTCAGGATATCTTTCACGGGCAGCGGTCATTGCCGACAAAACCATGTCGCGCGTTGGGCTTAACGGAAAGAGCTTCATTCCGCTGCTATCAGCCTATGCATGCGCCGTGCCCGCCATCATGGCCACGCGCACCATTGAAAATAAGCGGGACCGCATGGCAACCATCCTGGTCGCTCCGTTCATGACCTGCTCAGCCCGCCTGCCGGTTTACACCATGGTGATTGCGGCTTTCCTGCCGAACCGGCCGGTGCTGGGCGTGTTTCTCGGTACCCGCGCCCTGGCGATGTTAGGGCTGTATGTGCTCGGCTTCCTGATGGCGATAGCGACGGCCCGCTTGCTGAAGTCCACCATCCTGAAGAGCAAGGACGCGCCCTTCATTCTGGAAATGCCGCCCTATCGCTGGCCCACGCTCTCCTCGCTTGGGTTTGCGACTGGTCGATCGCGGCAAAGCCTTCCTGTATCGCGCGGGCACCGTGATCATGTTGGTTTCGCTACTGCTGTGGGCGGCCACCAACTTCCCCATGCACCATGGGCTGCCGCCGGCGGTGCAGGATAGTGTAGTGGCAAAATTAGGACACTCGATCGAGCCGGTCATCCGGCCTCTGGGCTTTGACTGGAAAATCGGTGTCGGCCTGATTACCTCAATGGCCGCCCGCGAGGTAATTATTTCCACCTTGGGCACGCTGCATGGCGTCGATCCCGAAGGCCACGCCACCGACTTGCAGGCGGCGTTGCGGCACGAACTCACGCCTGCCGGAGCGGTGGCGCTGCTAGTCTTTTTCGCTTTCGCGATGCAGTGCATGTCGACCATCGCGGTCGTTCGTCGCGAAACCAATGGCTGGAAGTGGCCGATCCTGCAGTTCTCCTACATGACCTTCGTAGCCTATGTCGCGGCGTTCGCGGCGTACAACATCGTCGGACACCTCGTCCACTGAACGAATAACCCCGGCTGCGAGAGGTCTTTCTAATCCAGCTTGGAAACCAGATCTTTCACCAGCTTGGGCAACACTTCTCCTGCTTTTCCCAGCACTACTTCATCAAAAAATGGACGGTTGGCCGGTTCCTCGGGGCCAATGTAAATAGCTCGGGCGCGATTGATTCGGGCCATGCGCACAAAACTTGCGGCCGGTTCTACCACTCCCGAAGTCCCGACCGTAAGCAGCACGCTGCAGATGCGCAGTTGTTCGAAGATGCGGTCCATCGAGAACGGTACTTCCCCGAACCAACAGATGTGGGGTCGCAGCAAGGATCCGCACTCGAGGCAGGTAGGTATTTCCGCCCGCGACAAATAGGCTCGATCATCCTCAAAGGGTTTGGTGCGGCAGGTTGATCGGGAACAGCGAGTCTGCATCAACCGCCCATGCATATGCACGATGCGTTGCGAGCCGGCCTGTTCGTGTAGCGAGTCGACGTTCTGGGTACAGAGGAAGAAGCGCTCGTCCAGGGTGCGCTCCAGTTCGGCCAAGGCAAAATGTGCTGGATTAGCAGACACAGCAGCGTGCCGCTTGCGACGTTCGGAGTAAAACTGCCAGACCAGTTCAGGATTTGCCCGAAACGCTTCTGGCGTGGCGACATCCTGCACCTGGTGGCCGCGCCAAAGTCCATCGGCCCCGCGAAATGTGGGAAGCCCACTTTCGGCGCTGATTCCGGCGCCCGTGAGCACAAACACCCGGTCCTGCGCCGACAAAGGCTTCATATGAAATCGGCAACGCGAACGACTACGGCTGGCGTCGTGACAAATATCGCAAGGCTGTGCCGCTCTCCTCTGGAATACTCCGACACTATATACTGAATGGTCCGGTTGCCGCCGGTGATGCACCCTGACGGTGGCCGCATCCCTCCGGTCGGCAGGGAATCTATAACTATTAGCGTTGTTTTTAGCAGTGGCCGGGCTCGCCGAGCAGACGGGAGCCACGCCCGGGAGCTACTTATCCTTGTCCACCGTAATGATGAACGTTGACAGCGAGAAGCTGGAACGGGTCATGGACGCGTTCCGCCGCTGGGGTTACCTGCAAGCCAATCTTGATCCACTAGGGCACTTCGCCCCCCTGCCTCATCCTGAGTTGGACACGTCCGGCGATGCGGCTGATGTGGCCCGGCGCATCTACAGCGGCAGCATCGGGGTGGAGTTCATGCACATCCCCGATCTGGAGCGCCGGCAATGGATCCAGGAGCGAATGGAGGCCGAGCAGCAGGAGACGGTCGACCGGAGTCGGATTCTCGATCAACTGGTGCGTGCCGACGTCTTCGAGCAGACCATTCACTCCCGTTACATCGGAACCAAGCGCTATTCGTTGGAAGGAAACACTGCGCTAATTCCGTTGCTGGATGAAATCCTGAATTCGGCCTCGGAAAAAGGTGCTGAACAGGCCGTGCTGGCGATGAGCCATCGCGGACGACTGAATGTCATCATCAACATTGTGAGCCGTCCGGCAGCGGAGATTTTTGCCGGCTTCGAGGATGTCGATCCCCGCAGTGTATTAGGCGGCGGCGACGTCAAGTACCACATTGGCGCGACCGGGGTATATACCGGGACCAGTGGCCGGCCAGTGCGCATCCACATGGTTTCCAACCCCAGCCACCTCGAAGCGGTTGATCCGGTGGCGCTGGGCAGGGCGCGAGCCAAGCAAACCCGCTTGGGGCGTGACGGAAAAGTTAAGGTGCTGCCGGTTCTCATGCATGGCGACGCCGCCTTTGCCGGACAGGGAATCACTGCCGAGACTCTCAACCTCGCCAACCTGCGCGGTTACAACGTTGGCGGAACCGTGCACGTGATCGTCAACAATCTGATCGGCTTCACTACGAATCCGAGTGATGCCTATTCCAGCCGCTTCTCCTCCGATCTCGCCAAGCGGTTGCCCATACCCATTTTCCACGTTAATGGTGAAGATGCCGATGCTGTGGTGCGGGCTGGCCGCATGGCTCTGGACTATCGCTACGAGTTTGGTACGGACGTAGTGGTCGATCTCATCGGCTTCCGGCGGCATGGTCACTCGGAAGTCGACGACCCCACCATTACCCAGCCGATTTTGTATCGCAAGATCAAAGATCATCCGGTGCTCTATCAGATTTACGCCAAGAACGTTGGCCTCGACCCGCAACCGTACGTGGAGAAGTTCCAGGCCGAACTGGATGCGGCGGAAAAGGCCGGCAAGAGCATGGTGAAGAAGCCGCCGATGCGGCAGCTGCCCAGCTATTGGGCGCCGTTTCACGGTGGGCCTTACCGACCCGAGTACGAAGTTGACACCGGACTTACGGCTCAGCGCCTGCAAGAAATCACCGACGGCCTGACGAAATATCCCGAAGACTTTCACATTCATCCCAAGGTGCAAAAGCTGCTGGAGCAGCGCCGCGAGATGGGCTACGGCAAGCGACCGCTGGACTTTGGAATGGGAGAGGCCCTGGCCCTGGGATCGCTGGCGCTGGAAGGTGTGCCGATTCGGTTTAGCGGACAGGACACGCGGCGCGGCACCTTCAACCAGCGGCATTCCGTGCTGATCGACATCCTTGACGAGAAAGAATACGTGCCGCTGTGCCATCTTGCTCCGGGGCAAGCACGAGTTGAGATCTACAACTCCGAGCTATCGGAAGCTGCCGTGATGGGCTTCGAATACGGTTTTGCCCGCGACTATCCGGAGGCTTTGGTGGCGTGGGAAGCGCAGTTTGGCGACTTTGCCAATGGCGCTCAAATCATCATCGATCAATTTATCGTGGCCGGGGAAGACAAGTGGGACTTGCTGACCGGCCTGGTTCTGCTGCTGCCGCACGGTCACGAAGGGCAGGGACCGGAGCACTCCAGCGCGCGTATTGAGCGCTATTTGCAACTCTGCGCACGCGACAACATGCAGGTTTGCCAGCCCTCGACGGCTGCACAGTATTTCCATCTGCTGCGCCGCCAGGTCTTGCGCAAATGGCGCAAGCCGCTGATTTGTTTCACGCCGAAGAGCATGTTGCGTCACCCTGAAGCGCTGTCACCGATAGCAGACCTGGAGCGGCCGCGCTTCTTGAATGTTATTCCCGATGAATCTGCTTTGAACGCCAAGCGGGTGTTGCTCTGCACCGGCAAGATCGGACAGGAACTCCGAATCGAACGTAAGAAGTTGAAGATGGCTGGTCCGGCGATCGTATCGCTGGAGCAGATGTATCCGTTCCCGGAAACTGAGCTTACCGAGATTTTGGGCCGCTACCAAAATGCCACGGACTTTATCTGGGTACAGGAAGAGCCCGCCAATATGGGAGCTCTGTCCTTTGTCATGCCACGGCTCAAGAAAATTTTCGGGTCCAGAATGCGCAGCATCAAGCGCACCGCGAACTCTACTCCGGCCACCGGCTCCACTAAGGCGCACGAGTTGGAGCAGAAAACGCTGATCACAATGGCTCTGGGCAAAGGGGAATAATCGAGGGCTGTGCCTCGGGCGGCACGATTGTTCGCGCGTGGCTTTGCTCACAAGATTCTTAGGAACGCCTTGGCTTTCTCCAGTTCGGGAAACAGTCCTTCTTCCGCCTGGAACTCGGGACCGTGGACACAGCGGCGACTGCCCCGCAGCTTCACCGGATGCTTCAGGTGCAGCATCTCGTGATAAACGATGTACTCCAAAGCGTAGAGCGGAACTCTCGACTGATCGAAGATGCGACTGACCACGATGGCATTGTGCGCCGGATCATAATGCGCCAGGCTGTGTCGAGAGTGCGAACGACTCCAGGTCATCCGTGGCCGGGCTAAGAGTCCAAAGAAAAATTGCCGGTTCAGCGCTTCGAAAATCTGGTCGAGATCGTAGACCTGTCCTTGTGGAGACTCGATCCGTTTCCGTCCGCGCATTTGCCTTACCAATTGCGCTTTGGCGCTCATGTCGTGGCTGGAGACGTAGCGTCGATAACGGGTGGAGTGCAGGGCCTGAATCGGCTTGCGATAGATTTTAGCCAGCAGGATGTGGGCGATGGCCTCGATGACGCCTTGGGGAGCGCCTTCCAGCAGATCAGAAATGCGAACGTGCACCACGGTCTCACGCAGGCGGATGGTATTGTTCACGTTGGCAAAGGGATAAAATTCCACCCGGAATTCCGGCATCGGAGCGCGCGGCCGGAGTTCGCGGTAGGTTGTCTGAAAGATGTTGTGCAATTTGTCTCGCAAGACTTAATTAACCTACCACGGCGGCCGTCATGCGAAGCAGTCGGCAGTAACCCGGAAGGTACGGGCAAGTACTAAGGTGTCGACACTATTGAATTCAGGCCTCAGCTTCTGCTAGTGTCAGTCCCGTAGTTTTGTTCTTGAAAACTGGAAAGGCCGCCACAGGGGGAAATTTGGCGGCCTTTTGCATTTTGCTCCCGCTGCTCAGTCGGGCCGCTCCGAATAGATCTTGGTCAGCTTTTTTTGCTTGGCAAGCTCATTCTGCTCCTTCAACTCATCGCGGGCGTCGTCGCCGTTATCGCTGACCGCGTCGGTGGCATTGGCCAGGACGAAGGAATATTGTTCCAGTTCTTCCGGCGGAGACTGTTGCTTCAACTGTCGTAGTTTCAGTTGCCACTCGCTGGTCGCCTCCAGCAACAGCATCAGGCCTTTGCGCATGTCGGCTTTGTGGGAAGCGTACATGTCGATGTTGTCGTCGATCTCGTCCAGCAGGGAAGAGAAGTCCTCCAGCAGATCGTGGATTTGCATGGGGCGGTCTTTGGCGCTCTTGGGGTCGGAGCGCAGCTGATCGATGGCGGCCATGCGGGCACGAGCAAATTTCACCATCAGCTCGATTCGTTTGTCCGGCCAATCGGCCGACTCGCGCATCTCGTCGACCTCTTTCTCGTTCAATGGATCGCGCTTTTGAGCTGCCCCGTAGCGGGAGAACGAGAGCAGCAGCAGCGCGAGCCACACCACACATTGGGTTCGGCGCAGCATCAAGATTTTCCTTTCGGCTCAGCCTGCGGCCCCCACATCCGGACCAGCAGATCAGAGCGGATCTGCTCAATTTCATCCACCGCCTGGCGAACCGGCGGCCGGTCTTCGAAGGCCAGAGATTCGCCCACGTCATGCATCCGCTCGCCCAACTTACGCAACTTGATTTCGGTTTCCTTGAGCTGCTTTCCGGAAGAAGCTGCGGCATCGGCAGCCTTGCGCGCGTAATCCACCGCCTCGCGTACCTCAGATTGCGCTTTGTCCACCTGGCCATCGGTGAATAAAGCGTTCGCATCCTCCAGTTGGCGGCGAGCGTACTCCAGGCACAGTTTGGCCTGTTCGCCTCCATGAGCGGCGTCGGCACGTGCTTTCAATTCCGATGCGGTCTGGTTGGCGGCCAGGGCGAGCTCGGCCAGCACCAGAACGATCGCCAAACATCGAAGTGGGGAGCGCATATTATTTCTTAACTTCGTACTTGTCCGCGTGTTTCGGATCGATCGCGATCAACCTATGGCGCGCCTGCCATTCCTGGTCGGGAAATTTGCCGTTGTCCACCGCCAGGAACCGCTGGTAATTTTCCACCGCCTGGGGTATGGCTTTCAAGTGATCAAAGGTCGTGGCCCGCAGGAAATAGGTGGCCGGAATTTCCGGCAGGTATTTTGCCCGGATGTCCAAGGCCTGCAACGCCAGAGGGTACTGTTTATTTTCGGCGGCCACGATGGCGAGATTGCCGTAGGCCTCGGCCAAGTCAGGTTTCAACTTCACTGCGATTAGCAGCTCCTGTTGTGACTCAGGATATTTCTTCTCGTACATCAACAGCGATCCTAGAGCGAAGTGAACTTCGGGATCCCGCGGAAGCCCTTGCAGGGCGAGCCGAAACTGTTGCTCCGCATCCGCATTTTTGTTGGCCTTCACATACAATGTGCCCAACTCGAGGGCGGCATGGGGATCGCCCGGATTCGCCTGCAGGCCGGCTTGGAATTGTTGTGCGGCTTCCTCGTTCTTGCCCTCCGCCGCCAATACCCGGCCCAATTGGACCCGCGCGCTGCTGTTCTGGGGATCGGCCGCCAGCATCTTGCGCAGTGTTGTCTCGGCGTCGGCATACTTTTTTTGTGCGATGTCGAGGTTCACCAGGCCGGCTAAGAGCCTCCTGCGATTTCGGGTCGATTTCTGCCGCCGCCTGATACTCGCGCGCCGCTTCGTCCAGATGGTTCTGCCTCTGATAAAGCTTGGCCGCATAGAGGTGAGGCTCGGCATCTTTGGGATTCAGCTTGGCCGCTTCGGCATACGCCGTCAGCGCTTGCTGCGGGTCGGCACTCTCTTCCACCCTTCCCAGGGCCTGCCACGCCCGGGCCAGTCCTTCCTGGGGATTCGCGCTGGGCTGCAGTTGGGTTGCGACCTTTAGATATTTGGCGGCCTCCGCGTTATCGCCCTGTTTTGCCAGCAGGAGACCGAGATTCATATTCGACTCGAAGACGTCCGGCTTGGCCGCGACGGCCTTGCGATAGGCGTCGATTGCCTGGGGCTGGCGTTGGGTCGCGTTGTACACGTATCCCAGGTCGAACCAGGCGCGATAGTCGTTGGGCTTGGCGGTCACGGCCTTCTGCAGCAGCGTTTCGGCGCTGGCCAGATCATTGTGCTGCATCGCGGTTTCGGCCTGGTCGACTTCGGGCGAGCTGCTGTCGTCGGGAACTGTTTCCTCAATGCGATGATGCCGAATGGTGGGCTTGCTCTCCTGCGCCAGGAGGTGGACTGGAGCGAAGCACGCCGCAGCACCTGCCACCAAAAGCCACGCCGGAAGTTTGCGGACCTTCATAGGATTACCCGTCGCCATCGCGCGGCAAGACCTGCGCCAGCCACTGGCCGGTGTAGGAGTTCGGCTCACCGGCAATCGCTTCCGGCGGTCCCACTGCGACCACTTGGCCGCCACGCGATCCGCCTTCGGGACCCAAATCGATTACCCAGTCGGCCATCTTAATCACGTCGAGATTATGCTCGATGACCACGATCGATCCACCTGCCTCGATTAGACGGCGGAAGGCGGCTAACAGCTTACTGACATCGTCAAAATGTAGGCCGGTGGTAGGCTCATCAAAGATGTAAAGCACCCGGGGTTGCCGCTTGTTCTGCTCGCTGCGCGGCTTCCCGATGTCGCGCAATTTGGGCTGCAAGTGGGCCGCCAGCTTCATACGTTGGGCCTCGCCGCCCGAGAGGGTCGTCGCCGACTGACCCAGCCGCAAGTATCCCAGGCCTACCTCTTCCAGGGCCCGCAGTTTTTCCACGATCTTGGGCACACCGGAAAAGAAGTGCAGCGCTTCCTTCACCGTCAGGTCTAACACGTCGTGAATGTTTTTGCCGTGATAACGGATTTCCAGCACCTCTGGCTTGTAACGCGTGCCCTTGCATTCCTCACAGACCAGTTCGACGTCGGCCAGGAACTGCATTTCCACCGTGACCGTGCCATCACCCTGGCAGGCCTCGCAACGTCCGCCGGGGATGTTAAAGGAAAAGTGTCCGGCCGTGTAACCGCGTTTTTCGCTCTCCGCCAGAGAAGCAAACAACTCGCGGATGGCATCGAACGCTTTGATATAGGTGACCGGATTGGAGCGGGGCGTGCGGCCGATAGGCGACTGATCGACCAGCACCACCTCGTCGATCCACTCCGCTCCTTCCACTCGCTCGACCTCAGCTTGCGGCCCTCCGGTGACCTGCCCCTTGTCCGCTGCCAGGGCCGTGTAAAGCACATCGTGTACCAGAGTTGATTTCCCCGAGCCCGACACTCCAGTGATGCACACCAGCATGCCCAGCGGAATCGCCACATTTACCTTTTTGAGATTGTGGGCGCGCGCACTGATCAGCTGGATCTTTCGCCCGGTGCCGCTGCGGCGCGCCGCCGGCAACTGAATACGCAACTCGCCACTAAGATAACGGCCAGTCAGAGAAGCCGGGTTATGCAGAATCTCGTCGTAAGTGCCGCTGGCAATCATGCGGCCACCGTTTTCGCCCGCGCCCGGCCCGAGATCAAGGATATGGTCCGCCGAGCGCATGATGTCCGCATCGTGCTCGACCACCAGAATCGTATTGCCCAGGTTGCGCAGATCCTGCAAAATCTTAATCAGGCGAGCGGTGTCACGGTGGTGCAGTCCGATCGACGGCTCGTCGAGCACGTACAGGGTTCCGACCAAACGCGACCCTAAAGATGTCGCCAGTTGAATGCGCTGGGCCTCGCCGCCGGAGAGCGTTGAGGACAGCCGGTCCAGTGTCAGATATTCCAGACCAACATCGTTTAAATAACGCAGCCGGTCATTGATCTCCTCCAGCAGCTTGCTGGCAATGTCCGACTCTTGCCGCGTCAGCTCGACCTGCGCGAAGAAACGAGTTGCCTCTTCCACGGTCATCGCCGATACCTGACAAATATCCTTGCCGGCAATTTTCACCTGCCGCGCTTCCCGCCGCAGCCGCAGGCCGCCGCAATCGGAGCAAACCGAGTAGCCACGGTAGCGGCTGAGAAAAACACGGACGTGCAGCTTGTACTTCTTGCGCTCCAGATGCTCGAAAAATCCGCGCACACCCCAGAACTTTTCATCGCCGTTGATGATGAAGCTTTGCTGATCGGCGGTGAGGTCTTGCCAGGGCACATCGAGAGGGATGTCGGCTGCGCGAGCGTAGCGGCGCATCTCCGTTGCCAGTGGCTTGTACTTGGGTTTCGTCCAGGGCTCGATTGCTCCTTCGGCCAGGGTTAGAGTCTTATTGGGGATGACCAGGTTCAGGTCGAAATCGATGGTGTTGCCGAAGCCCTGGCAGCGCGGGCAAGCGCCAAATGGGTTGTTGAACGAGAACAGCCGCGGCTCCGGTTCTTCGTAACGGATATTGCACTGCTTGCATTCGAAGCGCTGCGAAAATCGGAGTCGCTGGACCGCCTCGCCTTCGCGCGGCGCCGTCTCGAAAACGACTTCGCCGGCCTCGCGATAGCCTTGCTCGACCGAGTCGACGATGCGCAGGCGAGCGTCCGGCGAAACCGAGATGCGATCGATCAGCACCAGCACCGGCTGGGCGAAGTTAAGATCGAGCAGCGATTCGGGCGTAGAGAACTCGAACACCTTACCGTTCTGATAGAGACGGTTGTAGCCCCGCTTGCGCAACTCGAACAGGCGCTCCTTCAGCAGGGAATCGTCGACCGCCTTTGCCGCTTTCTTCTTTCCCTTGGCCGCCGCTCGGCGCACTTTCGCCTTCTCCGGCGGTGACGGTGGAGGCGGCGATTGCAGCGGGAAGAATACCTGCACCCGCGTTCCTTCGCCGAGAGCAAGAATGCGGTCCGCGACCTCGTCGACGGTGTCTTTCTTTACCTCCTGCCCGCAGTTCAAGCAGTAAGTGCGGCCCACTCGTGCGTACAGCAGGCGCAGGTAGTCGTAAATCTCAGTGGCCGTGGCGACTGTCGAGCGCGGGTTGCGTGTCGTATTCTTCTGGCGGATGGCGACAGCCGGTGCGATGCCGTCGATGACATCGACATCCGGCTTCTCGATGCGCTCCAGAAATTGGCGAGCGTACGCCGAAAGCGATTCCACGTAGCGCCGCTGGCCCTCAGCGTAGATGGTATCGAACGCGAGCGACGACTTTCCCGATCCCGAGACCCCGGTTACCACCGTTAGCTGGTTGTGCGGAATCTCGAAATCGATGTTCTTCAGATTGTGGACGCGTGCTCCGCGTACGGTAATGCTCTCGTTCGACATGGCCCCAGAGCTCCGGCAGGCGTTGCTAGCGAAGTGCAGCAGGCACCCCACCTTCACAGATTGGCTTAAATCCGGCTGCCGAAACTTCTTATTATAGCGGGTAAAATTGAGGGCTGCCTGAGCTGAATTTTCAGACATTATGAGCACTACCACGGAAAGGGAATGAGATGATTTTCAATCCAGCGCATCCCGGTGAGGTACTGCGCGACTATCTCGGCGACATGAGAGTCGGCGACGCCGCTTCCCGTCTGGGCGTTAGCCGGGCTCATCTGTCTCGAATCTTGAACGGCCACGCCGGTATTACCGCCCCCATGTCGCTACGGCTTTCAGCGGCGCTGGGAACTACCCCGGACTTCTGGCTGAAGATGCAGGTTCAGTATGACCTGTGGCAGGCTCGGAAGGCAGCAAAGTTCAAGGTTAGCCCGTTTCCAAATATAGCCGAACGAAATCTGACGGCAGTTGAGTAGGTGCTTCACAAGAGCGTCTGAGGAATCGCCAAGTAGGAACGGCCATGCTGCACACAGAGCTTACCGCGCGAAGTACAGCAGCCCGAAGATGTACAGCCAGAGCAATCCCATGAAGTGCCAGTACCAGGCGGTCACGTCGATCACGATGCGGCGGGTTTCCGGCGGACGATGCAGCCAGTTGGTTATGCCGGCGTAAAGCAGCGCGAAGATCCCGCCAACCAGGTGGACGGCGTGAACTCCGGTCAGAATAAAGAAGAATGAGCCGCTGGTGTTAGTGGCGAACGTCAGGTTGCTGCGCTCCAGCACGAACCAGGCATAGCCCTGGCCGCCCAGAAAGCCCAGTCCCAACAGGATCGTGGTCCAGAGCCAGGGAAGGGCATGATTCACATCCACGCGAATCCCCGGGATCCCGGCGATAGGCGCCAACGCTACATCCTGTGCTGCCCTGCGGCGCGCGACCTCCAGAGTGATGCTGCTCAATATCAGGATGAAAGTATTGAGCAGCAGGATCCGAATAGGCAGCACCAATGGAACCCAGTTGCTGAGGTAGTCGTTGCGACCCGGGTCCCAAACCGCGCCAGCTTTGCGCACCACATAGGCGGTGGTGAACGAGATGAACAACATCACGACCGACGATAGACCCAGCAGCAGGCCCAGCCGGTAACGACGCAGCCGTTCGCCATAACTGGGCTCATCGTCGCCGCCGCGACCTCCGCCTTCGCCCCACCCCCCGGGCCAGTTGGCCGTAGGACCGCGGCCGCCGCCCCCTTGCGAAGTTTTCGGATCTCGAATGCTGATTCCGCGACTCACGGTGCTCGCCTCGGTTCGCGCCCAACTTATGTTGTGGCCAGATCTGGTTTCTGGAGGTGGTGGGCCCGCTCGCCGCTGTGGGTGCCACACATCCCTATGTGACATTATGATGCGCGCTCGCCACGGAACTCAACTTCCCTGTGACCAAATTTTCTGGTCGAGGTGGGATACGCCCTCCGGAAAACGGTTACGATACTCCGCGTTCCGTCGAGCGCTGACTTACAATTGATCGGTAATTCGCCGCATCCATGAAACGCACCGTCATCATTATCGTCATCGCTGCTGCCGTTCTCTACACAGCCGACTTTCTCTCTCTGCGCTTTGGGATTCCCCCGCGTAATGCTGAGGGAAGCGTCACCGTTCATACCTACTATGCAGTGAAACTGAAGAATGGCAAGACCGAGTACGATTATTACGGCGATCATGATGTGAGCTGCACGAACTCCCTCTTTCCACAGTACGGCATGAAGCCCTGCTGGTACGCCAGCCGCCACACCGAGGAGCAAATCAAGATCGACTCTGGAAACCCTAATAACCCGAGTTTGTTTTGAACCGCGTTAAGCCGTTAGCTATCAGCCGTCAGCGAAGAATCGCTTTTCGCTTTTCGCTCTTCGTTAAAGCTTAGCAATGACGCAAGATGCTGCCGGATGCATTGGAATGAGGAAAAACGGACAGTGTTACCGTTTAGCTGATAGCTGATAGCTGATAGCTGATAGCTGACGGCTGACGGCTGAAGCTGACGGCTGAGAATTTTATGACTACCCGCGAACGCACCGAATGGGATCGCCGCTACCGCGAAGGCTCGCATCACTCGCTGACGCCCGATCCCTTTCTGGTCAGCGCCTATGAGGAATTTATTGCGCCCAGTTTTCCGCAGCCCGGGCGGGCTCTCGATTTGGCCGCTGGCGTGGGCCGACATGCGATCTTCCTGGCCGAGCGCGGCTGGAAGGCCACACTGTTCGATATTTCTCCCGTCGCCGTGGAGATCGCAAAGTCTGAGGCCACGCGACGGGGCTTGCATATATCTGCCGAGCAGGCAGATCTGACAGAGACGCCTCTTGCCGTGTCGAGCTTCGATTTGGTTCTAAACTTTTTCTACCTCGAGCGGGCGCTATTTCCGCAAATCACAGCCGCGCTCAAGCCTGGGGGCTTGCTCATCTTCAAGACTTACACGCGCGAGCAACTCAGGCTTGGCGGCGGCCCGACTCATCCCATGCACCTGCTGGAAAGCAATGAACTGCTGCGCGCCTTCGCTGGCCTGCGCATTTTGCACTATCACGAATCGATCAAAGACAAAGCCGTCGCGGAGTTGGTGGCACGGAAGGAATAGGAAGACCGCCCTTCGCAGCTCGCTCTTCGCTTTTCGCCAAAACGCTTGTGGTCACATTTCTGGCGAATGGCGAAGAGCGAAGAGCGATCAGCATCTTCCACCACTTGCATCTTCTGCCATTCCTGCCTCATCTTGGTTGCATGGCCCAGCACGAACGAGTTCACGGTCACCAGGTAAAGAAAGAACAGATTGCCAATAACTGTTTTGGTTGTGGTCCCGGCAACCAAGCCGGACTGCGTTTGGAGTTTGTTCTCGATAAACAACGCCAGCGTTTTGTTTGCCACTTTCAACTGGAGGACCGCTTTGTCGGCCCCCCGGGCCACGCCCACGGCGGTATCATCGCGACCATCCTTGACGAGGCCATGGGTAAGGTCAACAAGCTCCGCGACGTGATCGCGCTGACTGGCCGGATGGAAGTCGACTACCTGCGGCCAGTCCCGCTGGCCACGCCCCTCACGGTTGAGGGCTGGGAGCTGCGCGTGAACGGCCGCGAGCACATCCACGCTGCCGAGATTCGTAACGCGAATGACGAAGTCCTGGCCGAGAGCAAGGGAACATTCATCGAGATCGACCCTCAGCGCATGTTCGCCAAGTATTTGAAGAAGGAGCACAGCGACGCGACCTAGATCTCGGCGAAGACCAGAGACATCTTGGATGACTCTTAAACCCCCACAACCGCGCTTCGCCGTTCCATCAGCACGGTGTCGCGCCAGCGTCCGTCCATGCAGCCAATTCTTTCGCGCCTGCCTACGATACGGAATCCGGCCTTCTGATGTAATCGAATGCTGGCGGCGTTCTCCGGAAAAATCCCCGCCTGCAACGTCCAGATACCGTTCCGCTCCGACTCGGCCACTAGCGCTGCCATTAACTGCCAGCCTATCCCCTGACCGTGAACCTGATCTGCGATGTAGATGCTAACTTCGGCTACGCCTTCATACACCCGCCGCGTCGAAGCCCGGCTCAGTGCCGCCCATGCCACTACGTCAGCTCCTAAGCAAGCCACCAGTCGGCAAGTTGCCAGATGCCGCGCGTCCCAGTCCTTCCACTCAGGAACCGTTTGTTCGAACGTGGCATTGCCGGTTGCAATGCCCTGAGCATAGATCTCGCGCACGGCCTCCCAATGCTGCTCCGTCATCGGCACGATTTCGCAGGCTGTCATCCGCGGCTCCTGGTGGCAAGTATAAAGATCGAGTCTGCCGGCGGCCGAATCCAAGCGAGGTTACAGCGGGGTTACGCCGCGCGTTTGCGCAAGGTAGAATAGAAGGTTAACAGAACTTCGAACGCACGCGGACGATCCGCATTTGTCCCACAGTGCCTTAGCCAACTGCTAATTGCCAACTGCCAAGTGCCTGTCAGCGCACGCGTGCGAGCGGGAGTAGTCCTATGTCAGAGAACAACGGTAATAACACCAGTTTGCGCCTCAAGACCGGCCTGGCCGAGATGCTGAAGGGCGGCGTCATCATGGACGTGATGAGCGTCGAGCAGGCCGAGGTGGCCGAGAAGGCCGGCGCATCGGCGGTCATGGCGCTGGAGCGCGTGCCCGCCATCATTCGCGCCGAGGGCGGCGTCTCGCGCATGGCCAATCCCAAGCTCATCAAGCAGATCATGGCGACGGTCTCGATTCCAGTCATGGCCAAGTGCCGTATCGGCCACTTCGCCGAAGCGCAAATCCTGCAGGAGATTGGCGTCGACTACATTGACGAGTCCGAGGTGCTGACCCCGGCCGACGAAGAGCATCACGTCGACAAGCACGCCTTTACCACGCCGTTTGTTTGCGGCGCGCGCAACCTGGGCGAAGCGCTGCGGCGGATTGCCGAAGGCGCTGCCATGATCCGCACCAAGGGCGAAGCCGGTACCGGCGACGTGATCCATGCAGTCAAGCACATGCGGCAGATTGTTAAAGAAATGCGTCAACTTACGGTGATGAGCGAAGAAGAGCTTTTTGCCGCCGCCAAGAACCATCAGGCGCCGTATGAGTTGGTGCGCATCGTCGCCAAAGCAGGGAAGCTGCCGGTGCCGAATTTCTCCGCCGGCGGCATCGCTACTCCGGCTGACGCTTCGCTGATGATGCAGCTGGGAGCCGAGGCCGTGTTCGTCGGTTCGGGAATCTTCATGAAGGGTGGAGCGACGCCGCTCGACTTGTCCTCGAAAGTCGAACGCGAAGAAGCCGAGTCGCGTGCCCAGGCCATCGTGACCGCGACCACCCACTTTGATGATCCCAAGGTTCTCGCCGAAGTCAGCGAGCAGATGACCGGAGCCATGAAGGGCCTGGCCGTCGGCGCCATCGAGGAAAAGGATCTGCTGCAGACGCGGGGATGGTAGATAGGCCGCTTTCGCCATTCGCTCTTCGCTTTTCGCCAGAACGGCCAACGGAGGCTTAGGTGAGAAATCATGAGGAGCTTGAGGTGTGGCAAAAGGCCCATGCTCTCGCCATCAAGTCATACCGGATAACCGAGTGCTTTCCCCGTTCAGAGTTATTCGGGTTGACATCTCAAATTCGCAGAGCGGCAGCATCTATCGGCGCTAGCCTTGCTGAAGGATGTGGGAGGTGGGGCGACGCGGAGCTGGCGCGCTTTGTTCAAATAGCCATGGGTTCCGCAAGCGAGTTACAAAATCACCTTCGACTGGCCAAAGATCTTGATTTCCTGAGCCCACCAGAGTACGCGGCCACTCTCAAGGCCGTAACCAGCGTTCGCCAGATGTTGACTGCATTTTTGCAGACCCTTCGAGGCGTGCGGACCGCAGGCACGATGATGCCGAGATCTCTGGCGAAGAGCGAATAGCGAACGGCGAATAGCGTCCTTTATGATCATCGGCGTTCTCGCACTGCAGGGCGATTTCGATGCCCACCGCCGCCGGCTGGAAGAGCTGGGAGCGGAAGTTGTGCTGGTGCGTAAAGCCGAAGAGTTTGACCGGATCGACGGCCTCGTCATTCCCGGGGGGGAGTCGAGCACCTTCCTCAAGCTTCTTGACCCGAAGACTTTTCAGAAGCTGAGCGACTTCGTTCACAGCAAGCCGACCTTTGGCACTTGTGCGGGTGCGATCATGCTCGCCCGGGAAGTGGAGAACCCTCATCAGCCGGGCCTGAATGCCATTAACATGACGATTCGCCGCAACGCCTACGGCCGCCAGATCGACTCCACCATTGTCGAATCTGCCACGGCCTTGGGCGGCGAGCCGCTGGAAATGGTTTTCATCCGCGCTCCGCGCATCGAAGAAGTCGGGCCTGATGTGGAAGTGCTGGCCGAACGCGATGGTTATCCGGTGCTGGTGCGCAAGGGAAAGGTGATGGCCGCGACCTTCCACCCCGAGCTATCGGAAGACAAGCGCGTGCACGCCGAGTTTCTCAAGCTGGTGAGCAACGGCGCAAAGTAGTTGTGAAGCGGCAGGCCGTCAGCCTGGTCGCAAACTTATGGAGAATGACTCATGCCCCTTATCCGCATTGACGCCCTAGCTGGGCGCAACCCTCAACAGATCAAACAACTTCTCGATGCCACGCACCGCGCGGTTCTTTCGGCTTTCAAAGTTCCCGAACGCGACCGCTATCAAATCTATGAAGAGCACCCTGAACAGCACTTTGTCGTGGAAGACACAGGCCTGGGCATTCAGCGAACGAAGAACGTCGTGGTCGTCAGCGTGACCAGTCGTCCGCGCGCGCAGGAAGCGAAACAGGCATTCTACAAAGACCTTTGCCGCGAGCTGAAAAGCAGTTGCGGCATCGAGCCGAGCGATGTCATGGTTTCCATCGTCACCAACACCGACGCCGACTGGAGCTTCGGCAACGGCAACGCCCAGTTCCTCACCGGAGAGCTCTAAACCACTGGCTAAGACGATAGTCTGCTCAGCATCGCGAATCAGAATCGCTTGTTGTAGGGGCCTCAAGTCGGGAAGAGTCGACTCTCGTGTCACGGTTTACGCTGCCAGATTCTGCTAATCTGACAGATCACGAAATCTGCTGTTCAAGAAAGCACTACATCCATCTATGGCTGAATCTCCTATTACTGCCCGCACTCAGGATTTTGCTACCTGGTATCAGGACGTGGTTTTGCAAGGCGACATGGCCGAGCCGGCCGAAATCGTCAAGGGCTGCATGGTCATCAAGGCCAACGGCTATGCCGTCTGGGAGCTGTTGCAGCGCGAGCTCGATGACCGTTTTAAAGCCACCGGCCATCAGAATATGTACTTCCCGCTGCTGATCCCGCAGAGCTTTTTGCACAAGGAGGCCGAGCACGTGGAAGGCTTCTCGCCCGAGCTGGCGGTGGTGACCCTGGCGGGCGGCAAGCAACTGGAAGAGCCGTACGTGATCCGGCCGACCTCGGAGACCATCATTGGCCACTTCTTCGCCAAGTGGATCAAGAGCTGGCGCGATCTGCCCATGCTGGTAAATCAGTGGGCCAACATCATTCGCTGGGAGCTGCGCACGCGCATGTTTCTGCGGACCACGGAATTCCTCTGGCAGGAAGGCCACACCGCGCACTCTAATCACGATGAGGCCGTGCAGGAAGTGCTGCGCATGCTCGACGTCTACGCCGACGTGGCCGAGAACGTCATGGCCATGCCCGTCATCAAAGGCCGGAAGACGCAGTCGGAGAAGTTCGCCGGCGCCCTGCACAGCTACAGTATCGAGGCCATGATGCAGAATGGCTTCGCGTTGCAGGCCGGCACCAGTCATGACCTGGGGCAGAATTTCGGCAAGGCGTTCGACGTCCAGTTCCAAAGCAAGGAAGGGCAGCTCGATTACGTCTGGCAGACCAGTTGGGGCGTCAGCACGCGCCTGATCGGCGGCCTGATTATGAGCCACTCCGACGACAAGGGTCTGGTGCTGCCGCCTAAACTGGCGCCGACCAAGGCCGTCATGGTACCCATCTATCGCAAGGATGAAGAGAAAGAAAAAGTGCTGGAGGCCGCGCACCGCATCGCGAAAGATGTTGGCGCGAAAGTCGACGACCGCGAAGGCCAATCGCCCGGCGCGAAGTTCTTTCATTGGGAGCGGCGCGGCGTGCCGGTAGTTCTCGAACTCGGGCCGCGGGATTTGGCATCAGGCAGCATTGTCCTTAAGCGGCGCGATACCGGAACCAAAGAGCCGATGCCGCAGTCCGACGTTGCCGGTAAGCTGCCGGCGCTTCTGGAGGAAATGCAGAAGAATATGTATGACGCCGCCAAGCAACGGCTGAAGGCGAACACGGTACTGGCCAGCTCAATCGAGGAAGTAGAGTCGATCCTCAAGGATGTGACTGCCGAAAAGGGCGGCGGCAAGTTCGTCATGGCTCACCTGAAGGACGACCCGCGCTGCGACGCGCGCATGAAAGAATTCAAGGCCACGATTCGCTGCATTCCTTCAGTCGACGAATACGACGGCCCGGGCAAATGCATCGTCACCGGCGAAGAGGTGGATCGACGAGTGGTGATCGCGAAAGCATACTAGAAATTCAGCTCGGAGCACACTGAGAGCACGGAGATTCTCTTGAATTTATCGTCTGCTTGGTGATGGTAGCCGTCGTCCCTTCCAGCGATAAGCTTTTGATTTTTGTGATTTGAATTTCTCCGTGATCTCCGTGTTCTCTGTAGTGAAAAAGGATTTGAGGAGCTCGCATGGGTCTCTACGATTTTTCCGCAACGCTTAACAACGGCAAAGAAAAGAAGTTAAGCGCTTACAAAGGCAAGGTTCTGCTGATCGTCAACACCGCCAGCAAATGCGGATTCACCCCGCAATACAAGGGGCTGCGGGACATCTATGCGAAGTACAAAGACCGCGGCTTCGAGTTGCTGGCCTTTCCCTGCGATCAGTTTGGACATCAGGAGCCCGGCTCCGATGACGAGATCAAGACTTTTTGCGAGACCAACTACGGCGTCGACTTCCCGCTGTTCTCGAAGATCGACGTCAACGGCAGTGACGAACATCCGCTGTACAAATTTCTAAAGAGCGAAAAGGGTGGCCTGCTCGGCGACTCCATCAAGTGGAACTTCACCAAGTTTCTGGTCGACAAGAATGGCAAGGTCATCGAGCGCTACGCGCCGACGACGCCTCCCGAGAGGATTGGTCCGGACATTGAAAAATTGCTGGGGAAGTAGAATCGCGCGGGAAGGACCACAGGTCCCTCGGCCTCGGCCCGCGTGACGACTAGGCCGCAGGGGCTAAAGCCCAATCATTATGGCGTGGCGGCGGCACGGCTGAAGCCGTGCCCTGATACAAAGCAATAGACGATATCGGGTAGGGAGAGCCTACGAATTTCGCGCCGCCTCTTCTTCTGCGGCATCCTGTTCATCACGGTCCGACGTGTGACTGGACTGATACCTAAACATCTTGCTGGCAACGGTAGCCGTGCTGTGACGGCGCTCGGCAATCATCTCGGCAACGATCGCCACCGCAATTTCTTCCGGCGTGACCGCCCCAATCTCCAGGCCAACCGGAGCATGAACGTTGGCAAATTTCTCGGTCGGAATCCCTTCCTTCTCCAGCTCTTTGTAAATTGAGATGGTCTTGCGCCGCGAGCCAATCATGCCCAGATAGCGCGCGCCGGCATTCACCGCCCAGCGCAGCACCCGCATGTCATCGCGATGTCCGCGGGTGACGATGACGATGTACGCTCCTTCGCATAGACCCAGCCGCTCGGTTACCGTATCGAAGTCGTCGGCGATGATCTCGCGTGCATCGGGAAATCGTTCGCGGTTGGCGTAGGACTCGCGGTCGTCGATCATCGACCACCTCGAAACCCGCGATGGTGGCGACTTTGTAGAGGTTATAGGCGACGTGCCCGGCGCCGAAAATGTAGAGCAGCGCCGGCGGCAGCACGGGCTCGATAAAGATTTCCAGCGTGCCGCCGCAGACCAGGCCGGTATCGTACTTGGGATTGTTGTTCAGGTTGAAGGTCAGCGAGCGCGGCTTCTCTTCTTCCATCACCTCGCGGGCTGCCTGCCAGACCTCGGCTTCGACGCAGCCGCCGCCGATGGTGCCGGCGATGGAACCGTCGTCGCGCACCAGCATCTTCGCGGTCTGGAAGGATGGAATCGAGCCGCGAACATTGGTAATGGTGGCAACAGCGCCGCGGCGTCCGTCCCGGCGCAACTGCACGATCTGCTCGTAAATGTCCACTGGACTTGATTATTCCTGTCTGGCGCAACGAAGTCAAAACAGTCAATTAGAATGATGCTTCCCGTAGATGTAGGGTCTCCAATCGATGTCGCATAACATGCAATTTAGGAGAGCACAATGAAGGCGGTTCGCATTCATGAATTCGGCGGTCCCGAAGTTCTGAAGTACGAAGATGCGCCCGATCCGGTACTGCGCAAAGATCAGGTGCTGGTTCGAATTCGCGCCTGTGCTCTGAACCATCTCGATCTGTTCGTCCGCGGCGGTTTGCGGGGCGTTACCTTGCCGCACATTCTGGGCAGCGACATCGCCGGCGAAGTGGTCGAGAGCGGTGAGTACATCAACGACGTGAAGCCGGGAACGCGTGTGCTGCTGGCGCCCATGGTTTTTTGCAATCACTGCGAGCAGTGTATGAGCGGGCATCACAACTTCTGCCCGCAGTTTGCGGTGCTGGGCAACACCGTAGACGGTGGCAACTGCGAACTGATTGCGGTCCCGCGCGTGAATGTCATCCCCATCCCCGAGTCGCTCGACTTCGTGAACGCCGCCAGCGTGCCGCTGGTGTTCCTGACGGCGTGGCACATGCTGCTGGGCCGGGCACATCTGCGTGCCGGGCAGTCAGTATTGGTGCTGGGCGCGGGTTCGGGTGTGGGATCGGCTGCCATCCAGATCTGCAAAATGCTGGGCGCGGAGGTCATCACCACGGCTGGCGACGAGCGTAAGCTGGCCAAGGCTCGCGAACTGGGCGCCGATTACACCATCGATCACTATCAGCAGAAGATTGCCGACGAGGTGCGGCGCATCACCAACAAGCGAGGGGTTGACATCGTCTTCGAGCACGTTGGCCTGGCGACCTGGCCCGACAGCCTGCGCTCGCTCAAGCCTGGGGGAACCCTGGTTACCTGTGGTGCGACTACGGGCTACGAGGCAAGTCTGGATTTGCGGGTGCTGTTCGCCAAGCAAATCTCACTGCTGGGTTCGTACATGGGCGAAATGGGTGAGCTGCACGAAGTGCTGAAGCATGTCTTTGCCGGCAAACTGAAGCCAGTGGTGGATCGCACTTTCCCGTTGAGCGAGACGCGCGCCGCTCACGAGTATCTCGCCAAAAGCGAAATGTTTGGCAAAGTTGTGCTGACGGTTTAGTGGAGAGGTTTAAGGGCCGTCCACTCAACGCTGGACGGCCCGAAGCATTGAGTAGCTAGGGCGTGACTTCGAACACCGTTCCGTTGTTCACGCTGCCGCCCTGCGAGTTGTGCCATACAGGTTGCCGACGGAATCGAGGACCTGGCCGGGCGACAACTCAAATGCAGTTCCGTAGTCATGAATGCCGCCGGCTTGCGTCGTGCCATAAAGATTGCCGGCCATATCGAGCAGCAGGGTCGCGTGAGGGTTGATGCCGTCGCTACCATTGCTCTTGAAGCTGTACAAGAGCTTCTCCGTCCAGCCGCCGCCTTGCTGGGGAGACAATTCGAAAACCGCGCCCGCGTTGTATGTCCCACCGTAATAGCTGGTGCCATAGCGATTGCCGGCACTGTCGACGATCAGTCCGGAGTACAAGAAGGCCGCATCGGTTCCGTTGGGAGTGAAGCTATGCAGCACCTGATGACTGGCTGCCCAACTGTTCGCCGTTAACAGGACGACGGACAGGAGGGACAGCCTTACGTTTACCTTCGAGAAAAACCTACTGCGTTTCATGCGAACTCCTCCCTGAACCCAAGATGTCTCCGAACTTGGCCCGGTTGATCGAACCCGGTATGTGCTGTAGTGCTGACCCGTTGCGGGCTTGCTGGGAGCTCTAACGCGAACTAGTCAGGCTGAAGGTTAGGTTATGGCGTGATTTCGTAGGCTGCACCACTGGCGCGGATTCCGCCGCCTTCCGTGGTTCCGTAGAGATTGCCGTTGCTATCCATGATCATGGCGCCGGCCGGACCGGCGGCGTCGTTGCTGATGTTGAAGCTATGGAGAATGGTTTCCGTCCAGTCGCCGTTCTCCTCCGGCGACATCTCGAAGATCGTGCCCTCATTGTGAATGCCGCCCTGGAGTGTGGTGCCAAATAGGTTCCCGTTGGAGTCCAAAAGTAGCGCCGCCTGTGGATATTGGCCGTCGCCACCGTTAAAGCTGTGCAGCACCCCTTCTGTCCAGTTGCCGTCACCGCGAGGCGATAGTTCGTAGGCGGTTCCCATCTGATGAATTCCGCCGTAATAGGTGGTGCCGTAGAGATTGCCGCCGGCATCGAAGATCAGTTCGCTGCGGGGAGTGGTCCCGTCCGTACCATTTCCGAAGCTGTGGATCACCTTCTCGTTCCAGGCCCCGTCGCCGCGAGGCAACAGCTCGAAGACGGCGCCGAAGTAGTGGATGCCTCCCTGGTACGCCGCGCCATAAAGATTGCCCTGGGCATCGAACACCAGTCCGGACTTGGGTTGCGATCCGTCGTGACCGTCATCGTTAAAGCTGTGAATCACGCGCTCGGTCCATCCGCCATCGCTGTTGGGCGACAACTCATAGGCGGTTCCGTAGCCGTGAATCCCACCGTTGTAGCTGGTACCGTACAGGTTGCCCGCAGCATCCATCACTAGACCTGACTCAGGATTCATCGCCTGGGTTTCGCTGAAGGGAAAACTGTGCAGCAGCTTTTCCCTCCAGCCTCCTCCTTGCAGGCGTTCCATCTCGAAAACCGTGCCGTAGCCGTGCAGACCGCCAATTTGCGTGGTGCCGTAAAGGTTTCCATTGGCATCCATCATCAGGCCGGCGGCTGGACTTGCTCCATCCGTGCCTTCTCCAAAACTGTGCAGTACCTCGTCCACCCATGTCCCGTCGCCTCGCTGCTTCAGCTCGAACACCGTGCCGGCAAAGACCGCGCCGCCGCTGCTGGTGGTGCCGTAGATGTTGCCCGCGGCATCGAAGACGATGTTGCCGATGGGAGTGATGCCATCGCCGCTTCCGCCAAAGCTGTGCAGCACCTTATCTTGTGCTACTGCCCCGACACTGATCGCAAACACAGCTGCCGCGAGAATGATTACAGTGGCACTGAGGGAAAGTCTGTTGCCTCGCATGAGAATGCTCCATTTGCTCTGAATTTTTCTGGATAGGGCCCGTGGGTTGGTACGGATGGCAAGTTGCTACGATGTTCGGCACACTATATACCGGCTTTGCATTCCGGCTACACTATTTTTCTTGGAGGGAGCGTAGAGCTGTCGAAAAACAGCGAACCCGGCACCGGGGTGGTGCTCTGGTTTCACACGTGGGCCATTGCGGGCTCAGACACAAGTCTTACGGCTATGAAAACGTGGGATAATAGAGACGAGATGACCACCGAATATCAGCCTCCGCACTTCGATAATCCTGAGTCGGGCCACGAGCGATTCGAGAATCTGGTTGGTTCGGACCAGAGCCGCCGGGCCATTCTTCGTGCCACCTTCGGCGAGCAGCAACACGAGGGCGTGGTCATGGCTTCGCTCGACGCGGTCGTGAACTGGGTACGCAAGAATTCCATCTGGCCCATGACCTTCGGCCTGGCCTGCTGCGCCATTGAGATGATGTCGATGGGCGCGTCGCGTTTCGATATCGCACGCTTCGGCGCGGAAGTGTTTCGCCCTTCGCCCCGGCAGTCTGATCTGATGATCATTGCCGGCCGCGTCTCGCAGAAGATGGCCCCCGTCATTCGCGAGCTTTATATGCAGATGCCTGAGCCCAAGTGGGTGATCTCGATGGGCGCGTGTGCAACCTCGGGCGGCGTATTCAACAATTATGCGCTGGTGCAGGGCGTCAATCAGTGGATACCGGTGGATGTGTATGTTCCCGGCTGCCCGCCGCGTCCGGAACAATTGATCTACGCCATCATGCTGCTACAGGAAAAGATCAAGAATGACCACGGATCGTTCCGGCGCGCTCTGAATCTGGAGCGGGCATAAAGCGAGATTCAAAGCGGCGTTCAACGATGCTCGCTGCGGCGGGCATTTTGTTTGCAGAACGAAACGGGGTTGACGACTTCGCGTAGCACTTCTTCATTAATCAAATTTTTTGTCGGCGAGGACCCACCGGAGAATCGGCTGCAGACCTGTTACGGGAACTAACCTGTCGCTTGGCGGCGCCTGTGGTTGACGCTCCATTCGCAGTGACCATACAATCGATGTAGCGCTTTCGCGCATACTGTAGCGGCACGCGCTGCCCCCTCGTTCAACGGCAGGACAGCTGACTCTGGATCAGCATATCGGGGTTCGAATCCCTGGGGGGCAGCCAAGTCTTTTCAGCATCTTCCAGCGAATCTTTGTCCGACTCAACTTCCTCTGGTTGCGCCGGGGTTGCGTTTGGTTTCGGACTTGTTTCCGCGTCCAGCCGATCAATCCACTTGATGTCAGCGCCTGGGATGAGATGGCCGTAGGTGTCCACTGTGACTTGAATGGAGCTGTGTCCCATCTGATCTTTCACGTAAGCCAAGGAAGCCCCGCCTTGTATCAGCAGCGAACCAAACGTGTGGCGAAGGTCGTGGACTCGGAACCTTCGTAGGCCAGCTTTTTCGAGTGCTGGGTTCATGTAGCGCACCGCGATATTATCGGGCGCTATCGGCGTACCCGCCTGTGATGGGAACACTAGATCGTCAGAAATACTGCCCTGCCCCTTCAGAAAAGCTTCGAGCAGCCGCCTGTCCCGCAATTCCAGCAGGAATGCGAGCCCGTTCTTCCAGTGTGGCCCCGGGTGCGTGATCGGAACAGTGGTGACACCAGCCGCCGAAAGGGGAGCCAGTGATCCCGATTGGGAACGTCCTTACGCTCACGACTCGGACCTTGGTCCCCGCAAAATCGACCAGGAGCCATACATGCCGCGCACAAAATGCGTCTCATAGAATACGCTGTATTTTCCATACATTCCGACTAGCGGAAAATCCCGCTTGAAGGTTAGCGTACCGACAGGCGTTCGGTGCGCCGGCGGGAGGCCTCGACATGCCCAAGCGAAAGGCGCGAACCCAACGACCTACGTAACAAACGATGGGAAGCAAGTAATCATCGCGAGTGGCGGCGAGCAACTGGAGCCGAATACCTATGGTTTTGAGATAGAGTTTTGCTCACACAATTGCCCCGTATTCGGATTCACCCATGTCGATGTTGCGACGATAACCATCACCCTTAGAGGAGGGGAGATAAGAACCTGGAAGATCGAATCCGACTCAGGGATGGTCTTCGAACTCGTCACAGATGTACTCGAGTTTCAAACGGTGAGGGCTGCCTACGCCGTAAAGGACGAGCTTACCCACATTCTGTATGAGTCGGTCTTCTCCAAGCAGAACCAGCGAATTACCTTTGCGAACTGGGCAAAAGGAATTGTGGGCTTACTTGGAAGAATTGTTGAGAAAGTCTACAATAAAGCCCCAACACAGATTGTAGTTCAGGCGTGCCCATACGAGGACGTTAAGCAACAGCTTAATGTAAATAATGTCGACGACGGGACACCGACAAAGATCGACGTAGCGCTACAGATGGCAGAGGGTAATAAAGATCACTGGGACGGTTTCGTTAACAACATTGTTCTGTGGCCCAGTGCCCGCCAGTCGGGCAAGTACAAGCAACCTCACGATACCTCACAAGTAAACATGCCCATGACGTTGCAGGGCTTTTTTCTATATTCCGTCAAGTGGAAGCTGCCCCTTGTGAATTCGCGGTTTGAGAAGGCAGCAGAAAAATGTAGGCAGGCGCAAAAAGCCTCGGGACGGGGTGAGTTGCTCGATCTGTCAGTTGGTTATCCCGTAGTTTATTGTTACTGGTTGAGGGTAATCGCGACAGTATGCAATGGTTATATTGCTCAGGGCGCCGGGAGTAGCATGCCTCCTAGGCTTATAGTGCCAGGTAGCGTCGGAAAAAAGAAATCAGGAACAACAACGGAGGGCCTAGGCCTCAGTATGCGGGAGCTAAAGATCTATGCCTTTATATTTATATTGACAAACAAGATTTTGACTGGAGCTCTTGCAATGGTCGCTCATCATGAGCCAGCGGTTAAGCTCGGGCTCGATGGGCGCCGCGTCGATCGCAACAAGCTTGCTTGACGATCCGTCGAAGAATTGCTCAATGAACTTCACGTGGCGCCAGGTTGTCGCCGACAACTCCGTCGTATTGTCATAGCTATTGCCGGACCAGTTAAAGCCATCCGAGGGTAGTTGGTTCCACTGCTTGCACGCCACCTCGCAAGCCTTGCAGCCGATGCATACCGTCGTGTCCGTGTAAAAGCCAGTAGCCGGCATGGGGCTTCGGCGGTTCACCACGGAGGAACGGATAGGTCAGGCGTCCGACCAGTTCCGACTAGTCGGCCGCGCGGCGGATCGCTGGTCTGGGGCAAGGCGGACAGTTCCTTTTCTCTACTTGCCATGTCCGATCCTCCCTTCTGGTTGGGCGCTGGCCGGCGTGTCCGGGACTCGGATCGAGGGTCGGCCAGGGCGCTGTGGGCACCGTTGGTTGCGGAGCCTGGCCTTCGAGCCGCCCGGCATGGACTTGGCAGGCGAACGCCTTGCTTTCGTGCATGCTCACGTTCGGGTCGGCCAAGAGCGCGGTCAGGTCGTTGGCGTTGCCGCCGACGATCTCCCCGGCGAAAGCCCAGTGGAACGGAAGGCCGATCTGGTGGACCACGCGTCCCTCGACGGCAAAGGGCCGCAGCCGCCGGGTCACCATCGCGCGGGCCTCGATTCGACCGCGCGCCGTTTGGATCGTCATCCAGCCGCCGTGAACGATACCGCGCTCGGCGGCCAGCTCGTAGCTCAGCTCGGCGAACATCTCCGGCTGCAATTCGTTGAGCCAGCTATTGAAGCGGCTCATGGGCCCACTCAGGTAATGCTCGGTGAGACGGAACGTCGTGGCCACCACGGGATAGTCGGCCGTCGGCGTGTGGGCGATGTGGTTCAGCGGTCCTTCGAAAAAGCGTACCGTCGGGTTGGTATTGTGTTTGGGATAGAGCAGGTTGCCCAGCGGCGACTCGACCGGCTCGTAATGCGTCGGAAGAGGGCCGTCCTTGATGCCGGGTGAGTACAGCCAACCCAGTCCGTCGGCCTTGGTGATGAAAGGTTGTGTGCCGGCGATGGCGGCCATGCCCGTCGCGCCGGGAGGCGGTTGGTAATCGGGCGGCTTTTCCAGTTCGAAGTCCGGTTTGTCGAGTCCGACCCAGCTTCGCTTCTCGGAGTCCCACCAGACCAGTTTCTTGCGTTCCGACCAGGGTCGCCCGTCGGGGTCGGCCGAGGCGCGGTTGTACAGGATGCGGACATTGTTCGGCCAAGCGAAGCCCCATTCCGGTTGGAGTGGGTTATCCGTGATCTTGCGTTCGTTCGCACGGTTGCGGCCCGGCTCGGGGAAGACGCCGCTGTAGACCCAGCAGCCGCATGCCGTCGTGCCGTCGTCCTTCAACTCCGAGTAGCCGCTCACCAGACGAGGCCGCCCGGTGCGCGGGTCGGTTTCATTCAGCCGGTGACCGTTTATCTCCATGAGGACCTTCTTCAGATCCGGTTCCCCTGCAATGCGGCTGAGCGTTCCATCGGGCAGACGCGGCGGCTCGTCGAAGTCATAGTCCCAAGTGAGGTTCAGCAGCGACTGATCCTTAGGATCGGTCGAGCCGGAGTAGAGCTGCTTGAGGCGCTTACCCAGGTTGTAGAAAAACCAGGCATCGGAACGGCAATCGCCGGGCGGATCGACGGCCTTGTTGTGCCATTGGAGCAGCCGCTGCGTGTTGGTTAAGCTGCCCTCCTTCTCCGGAGCGGCCGCCGCGGGGATGAAGAAGACCTCGGTCCCGATCTCGGAGGGCGGCGGCGCATTCGGGTCGTCCTTCCAGAAGACGGCGCTTTCGGTCTCGAACCAGTCGAGAACCACCAGCCACTCGAGGTTGCGCAGGCCGGCACGGTGCAGGCCGGCGTTGGGTCCGCCGCCGGCGGGGTTCTGACCGGCCAGGAAGTAGCCTTTCACCCCACCCTTTGCCATGCGATCGAAGTAGGCCAGTTGCGAGTAGTCGGCGTCCACGCGCGGCAGCCAGGAGAACCCGAAGTCGTTATCCGGTGTGGCTGCGTCGCCGTACCACGCCTTGAGCAGGCTGACAATGAATTTGCTGAAGTTCGCCCAGTAGCCGGTGGGCATCCCTTCGTGCTCGATATAAGAACTCAAATTCTCGTGCGTGTGGTCGTAGGCAGCCGGTTGCGGCAGGTAGCCGGGCAGTGTGTCATACAGAGTCGAGAGGTCGGTCGCGCCCTGGATGGTAGAGTGGCCGCGCATGGCCATAATGCCGCCGCCAGGCCGGCCCACGTTGCCGAGCAACAGTTGCAGGATGCCGGCAGTGCGTATGATCTGCACGCCGGTGGTGTGCTGCGTCCAGCCCAGCGCATAGGCGATGCAGGTGGTCCGCTCGCGTCCGGAGTTGGTGCAGAGCAATTCCGCCACCCGCACAAACTCTTCCGGTGTGCAGCCGCATACCTCAGAGACGACCTGCGGCGTGTAGCGCGCGAAATGCCGACGCAGGATCTGCATAATGCAGCGAGGATGCTGCAAAGTCGGATCGCGCTCTGGGGCTGTGCTGTCCTTGCACGGCGAAGTGAACGCTTCGGCATTGCCATCGAGGCCGTGGCCGTGGAGTCCATGCCGGCCTTTAGCGTACTTCGCCTGAGGCGAGGTCTCAGCACCGTCCGGCCCCGTCTGGTTCTCGGCGCACTTCTCGTAGCCCCAATGGCCCTGCTTGGCGTCATAGCTGTCGTCCTGTGAGTCGAAGCCGCTGAACAGGCCTGCCAGATCTTCGGTATCCTGGAAACCCTCCTCGATGATCGTCGAAGCATTGGTGTAGGCCAGGACGTATTCGTGAAACCAACGGTCGTTGGTTAAGACGTAATTCACCAGGCCGCCGAGGAAGGCAATGTCGCTCCCGGAGCGGATGCCCACGTAAACATCGCACACGGCCGACATGCGGGTGAAGCGCGGATCGACATGGATCAGGGTCGCGCCTTTCTCCTTGGCCTCCATGGGCCAGCGAAAGCCGACAGGGTGAGCCTCCGCCATATTCGATCCCATGAACAGGATGCAATCGCTATTTGCCATGTCCTGCTGATAATTGGTGGCCGCGCCGCGGCCGAACGAGGCGCCCAGACCGGGCACCGAGGCGCTGTGTCATATGCGTGCCTGGTTTTCGATCGACACCACTCCCAGGCCGCCGCCGAACAGCTTCTTGATGAGGTAGTTCTCCTCGTTGTCTATCGTTGCCCCGCCCAAGCGTGCCGATGCTGCGCACCGAGTTGAGCAAGCGCCCTTGCTCGTCGCGCGTCGTGAAATCGGCGTCGCGGGTCGCCTTGACGCGCTGGGCGATCTGGTCCAGAGCCCAGTCGAGGGTCTTGGTCTCCCAGTGGTCGGAATGGGGAGCGCGATACAAGACGTTGCGGACGCGATGCGAATTGACCGCGAGTTGGAAGGCATTGGCCCCTTTGGGGCAAAGGTGCCCGCCGCTGATGGGACTCTCAGGATCGCCCTCAATGTCGATGAGCTCTCCGCCCTTGCTGAAGATGAGTTGCCCGCAGCCGACGGCGCAGTAAGGACAAATGCTCTCGGTGACAGTGGCGCCGCGCAGCCGCGAAGCCTTCGCCAGTGTCTGCATGCTGAACGGTTCCCGAGAAACTTGCGGTCGTTTGGTTAAAGGGAAGCGGAACATGGCAACTCCTTCTTCAGAAATTCCTCGTTTCAGATGACTAAGGGTGGCCCTTAGTCGCACAGTATTAGTTCAATCTATTCCTTGCAGCCGGTTCGTCCGTCACCAGTTAGTCTCAGGTCAGATCTTTTCACGGACCAGCGATGAAAAATCACCAGCACTCTATCTCTTAGGTAATCGAAGGTTCGGCTGAGCTGGCGGTCTCGCTTTGAACCTTCCCCCGAAACGTCCGGTACACCAGGCCAAAATAGGCAGCGGCGAGGCACATGCCGAGTCCCCACCAAATTAGCCCTACACGCAACGCATACTGGCCCGCCGCCGCGTTATAGATGGTGATGTCACGAGTGGGATCTCCACTGGAAGGAAGCAAAGCGGGGTATAGCGCCGCGGCGGCCCCAGCCAGCATCAGTGCCAAGTAAGCGCAGGATGCCAGGAAAGCGGGCTTTTCTTTCTCACGCCGCTCAAATATCCACATCGAAACCAGGCTCAGTGCAACCCCTATCGGAATCAGGTAAAGCGAGGGGTGTTCGGTGAAGTTGTGAAGCGTCCGCGGGCGCACGACGGCGGTGGCGGGCGCTCCACGCACGGACCACCTCGTTCGGCGCTGATCTTCATCGCTTTGCCGAGCTTGGCAAGGAAGTAAACGGCGAGAATCGGTTTCAGCGTAGGCAGATCGATTGCGAGTCATGAAAAGGCCACCGCAATCCGCCCGACGCGGCGCTTTTGGCGGCGGTCGTTACAGACGATCGTGTCCTGCACAACCAGGCTACGGGAGGCTGTCCCGCGCACCCGCATCGTCAGATTCGCACGCGATCTCATATCGGAAGCCCAGCGGCTCTGGCTGCGGACCGGAACGCCTAGGTGGAACGGGGTGTTTCGGGTGCGTGAGGTCCGGACTGCCATCGCACTTGCAAACGCTCCCTAAGGAGCCAATGAACGGCAATCGGCGACATTTGGCAGGTGTCTTGCATTTGGTGCATTTCTTGTATCAGTTCAGTTGTAGACTATTTCACATTTCATGCAGGCAGGTTGCCAGGAGGCGTGGTGATGAACACAACTCGACGGGACTTTCTTAAAGTCGGTGCGGGTGCCGTGGCAGCCACATCCGGTCTTTCGGCAACCTCGCACGCGGGCTTCTCCTCTATAGCATCAGGGAAATCGGCAGCAGCGTCGATGGAGGAAGGGGGCAACATGATTTATCGGAAGTTCGGGCGCACGGATGTGCACATTTCCGCGATCGGAGTGGGTGGTCATCATCTCGGCGATGTGGCGACGTTGGACGAGGCGGTGCAACTCGTCCATGAGGCAGTAGACGCCGGCATTACTTTCTTCGACAACGCTTGGGAGTATTACAACGGCAAGACTGAGACCATCTTGGGCAGAGCGCTCCGGGACGGGCGCCGCGAAAAGGTGTTCCTGATGACCAAGGTCTGCACCCATGGGCGAAGTGGCAAATTAGCCATGCAGATGCTCGAGGACTCGCTGCGGCGGTATCAAACCGATCATCTGGACCTCTGGCAGATCCACGGCATCGTTTACGACAACGACCCGGAGTTGGCCTACGCCAAAGGCGGCGTCCTGGAAGCATTTGATCAAGCCAAGAAAGAGGGGAAGGTCAGATTCGTCGGCTTCACCGGTCACAAGGATCCTGCATTTCATCTGAAGATGCTCGAACTCGGTTATCCATTCGACTCCGTGCAAATGCCGCTTAATCCCTTCGACGCCAACTTCCACAGCTTTGAGAAGCAGGTCCTACCGGAGGTCAATCGGCGAGGCATGGCGGCGCTGGGCATGAAGAGCATGGGCGGTACTGCGTGGGGGATAAAAGCCGGCGTTGTTCAGGCTGAGGAAATGTTGCGTTACGCGATGAGCCTCCCCGTCGTGACCACCATTTGCGGCATGGACTCGCTGGACGTGCTGCACCAGAACTTGCGTGTCGTGCGCAGCTTTCAGCCGATGACTCAGAGCGAGATGGAGACCTTGCGCGCTCGTTGCGCCCCCACGGCGGCCGACGGCCGCTTCGAGCCATACAAAGTATCGCTACGGTATGACAACCCGATGACCCGGATGCCGCATGGATTTCCCTTCGATCACACGCAAAGAGAGGTCACCGAGATGTTGGAAAAGGCGGACGGCCCCTGGCTGGTGCCAGAGACAACGCCAGAGACGTCGAGGAGATGAACCATGGCAGATCAACATCGACAAAATGAGCGATTCCAAGTAGCTCCCGAAATCGAGCGGCGATCTTTCATTCAAGCAGGCCTGGCCTCTGCTGGGACAATACTTGCGAGTTCAGTCTTGCCCAGCCAAATCGTATCGGCTGCAGTTCCGCCGCAAATGACGAACAGCGGCGCTGACCAGATTCCTCGCAGGCCGCTCGGAAAAACGGGCGAACAAGTCTCGATCATTGGTCTTGGCGGATATCACCTCGGGACAGTGCAATCGAGCGATCTAGCCGTACGTCTGGTTCACGAGGCGGTGGATGCGGGAATCACTTTTTTCGACAACGCATGGGAGTACAACGACCACCGCAGCGAAGAATGGATGGGGCTTGGTTTACAAGGAAGGCGCGACAAAGTTTTCTTGATGACCAAGGTTTGCACCCACGGCCGGGATAAGAAGGTCGCCATGCAGCAATTGGAGGAGTCCCTGAAACGGTTGGGCACCGACCATTTGGACTTATGGCAGATTCACGAGGTCATCTACGAGAACGACCCGGAACTACACTTCGCAAAGGGTGGCGTGGTCGAAGCCCTGGATGAAGCGAAGAAGCAAGGCAAGGTACGTTTTGTTGGCTTCACCGGACATAAGAGTCCGGCGATACATCTGAAAATGCTGGCGTACAATTACCCATTCGATACCGTCCAAATGCCGCTCAATTGTTTTGATGCAACGTATCGCAGCTTCGAGCAGCAGGTGCTCCCTGAACTTGCAGCGGCGGGGGATTGCAGCGCTCGGCATGAAGAGCCTCGGAGGCGACGGCCAGCCGATCCAGTATGGCGTCGTGAGGGCGGAAGAAGCGCTTCGTTATGCCATGAGCCTGCCGGTCGCGACCACGATTTGCGGTATCGACTCGCTGGACGTGCTGCACCAGAACGTGGGAATTGCGCGCGGCTTCAAACCGATGTCGCCGCAAGAGATGCAGGCGCTCCGTGAGCGATGCAGACCTTCATCGGGTGATGGCCATCTCGAGCTGTTCAAAACAACAAAGAGATACGACGGAAAAGTTGGGCGAGAGCAGCATGGTTATCCTTCGAGCGCTGAACTTCCATTCTGAGAATCGAAAATGGCCTCTGGCGTTCTGCCGCGCACGAAGTTCGCGCATTGACAGCTGGCAGTTCACAGCTTCGTCGATGCAAGGCAGTTTGCCCATGCGAATTGAGATTTCGACAATGTTTGATCCAGTGGCCTACGACGATCAATTCATTCACCCCGCCAGATTGACGGAAACCCTCCGATAAATACTCAGCGATTCGGATCCAGGTCTTCGATAAGATGAGAAAGTTCGAGAAAAACATCTGGATAAAGAGAGGAAGAAGCCTTCCCGATAATTGGGGCACCACCTGGTGGATCGGCTTTTCTCCCGACCGCGGGCAGAGGTACATGTACGTGGACGACGGAGGCGATGAGCAGGTCAAAATTCTCGACCATGCTAGCGGAGAGGTAGTCTCAAGCTTCGGGCGTCCTGGCCACCAGGTAGGTGAATTTACCCACGGCCACACTCTGGCGGTCGATTCCAAAGGCAATGTCTATGTGGCCGAGACCGATTGGGGCCGCAGAGTCCAAAAGTTTGAGCCAGTGAAATGATGCTGCCCCGCTTCCATAACATCCGACTTGGCGCTGATGCGTTCTACGAACTGCCGGCTCTTGCGGGGCACTGGCATGGAGCAAAACGAGAACGCGTTATACTTGCCGCCGTTAAATGACGCAATTCAAAGTGAAGGGCCATGACGCGACCGAGGCTCGAATTGCAGATTGCCCGCTCCCCCGTGCTTCGCTACGGTGGTTGTGCTTACCTCCTCGAAAGAAGAAAAGGACATGGTGGCAAGCTACAAACTTGGAGTAAACGCGTATGTGGTAAAGCCGGTTGACTTTCATGAGTTTGTGCATGCAATCAAGGAACGCGGTGTTTTCTGGGCAATTATTAATGAGCCACCATCGGCAAGCATAAGAAAGTGAGTATCGTCAGGCATGGGAATTCCGCAACCATTGCGGCTTTTATCGGTCGAAGACGATCCTAAAGACACAGAGTTGATTCAGCGTCTGCTCGAGACAGAAGATATTGCGTGCGAAGTAACGCGGATCGATACCGAGGCTGCGCTACTGGCCTCCCTTGAGCAAGGCGGAATCGACTTAATTCTTGCGGATTACACGCTACCCTCGTTCGACGGCATTTCAGCCTTGAAGCTCGCAGCGAAAGCCCACCCCGAGGTACCGTTCATCTTTGTCTCCGGTACGCTGGGCGAAGAGGTGGCGATCGAAGCGCTCAAACTTGGCGCAACAGATTTCGTTCTGAAGACGAGCTTGTCGAGGCTTGTGCCATCCGTGCAGCGTGCGTTACGTGAAGCCACCCAAAGGGCCGAACGCAAGAAGGCCGAAGAGTCGCTGCGCCGGAGCGAGACTTATTTGGCTGAGGCGCAGAGTCTGAGCCACACAGGCAGTTTCGGCTGGAAACCCTCCACTGGCGAGATCATCTGGTCCGAGGAAACTTTTCGAATCTTCGGATACGACCGAACCGCAACCCCGAACATAGAACTTATTCTCCAGCGGGTTCATCCGGACGATAAGGCGCTCGTGCAACAAACAGTGGAACGCGCGATGCAGGGCGCAAAGAGCTTTGAGCATGAATATCGCTTGCTGATGCCAGACGGCTCTCTCAAGTATCTCCACGTTGTGGCTCGCGTCTCCAACGATGAATCAGACACTGTAGAGTTCGTTGGAGCGGTGATGGACGTCACCGAGCGCGAACGCGCGTACCGCCGCAATTCGAAACATTCTTGCAGCGCGTCCATCCTGATGATCGAACCAAAGTCAGGGAAACAACGGAGACAGCAGCCCGTGAGAAGGCTAAGTACGAGTTGGAGTACCGAATCGTCCTTCCCGCTGGCGAGATTAGGGACATCCAGGTCGTAGCTCGGCCCGTTTTCAACCCATCCGACGATCTTTCAGAGTACGTGGGCACTGTGATGGACGTGACCGAACGCAAGCGGCCAGGGGGTTCTAGCTAACGCTCAGCAGGTCACATGGAAAATGGCATGAGTATTGTCTGCGTTCGGTTCAAGAGGCCATCGCTTGCACTTCAACCCCCACCAGCGATGGGAGACCTAATTGGGCGAGCGAAGTCTGAAGAAAAAAGAACTCGAGACTAATCCACGCTAGGCACTTTTTCGCTTTCCAGGCCCGAAGTCACGAAGTCTCCGGAAACCAGCCTGTGAGGGTCACGCGTTGGACGCGCTAACCCTGGCCACTCGCTTCCACTTAGGGGGAACACGCGGAGCATCTCAGGTCGCGCTCTCCGGGCAGATTTTGCAATGCGAGGTTTCGCCATCTCTTTCTTGATTCGCCTGAGGGTGACTGTTTCCGATTCTTTAGTAGAGTTCTTGTTAGCCATGATCGATGATTGCACGTTTCTAGAACCACGACCGGTCAATTCAGTACACTCGGAGATCTTAAAGCTTCTTAGATCACCTGTTGCCGCCTGCGGTGATCTTGACTAGGGTAAGTATGCTTTCGAGACAACTCCCTCAACGGTTACTTCCGCTACGACCTTGCCCAGCATGCGTAATATGCGGCGCCAGGCTAACACGATTGTCGAGAGTGCCGGCTTGAGTTCAATGCAGAAGATCGCAGCTAAGAGCGTGGACAGCGCTTATGGATCAGCGTACTATCGAACGTGAGAGAGTTTGCCCTGCTTCTCATTCAGACCGCCTGAACTAGGTCAGCTGTTCTGGAGTACCCTCCTCTTAGTTGTGATATCAGGAGTCGAAATGCGTAATTCACGAGTTCAAGGCAGTCAGACATTTATCCCTTCTAAGCTGCCACAATCTTCCAGGAAGGATTCAGCAAGTACCTTCTCTGAGGCCGAGATACGGACTCGCGCTTACCAAATCTACGAATCTCGCGGCAAAGCCGGCAGCCAACCCGATGACGATTGGCGCCAAGCCGAGGTTGAACTGATGGAACTTCTACACGCAAAATAACAGAGTTCCGGCCTCGTTCGCTGCACCGGCGGCGGCACCACAGTGAGCACTCTTGCTCAGCAGAAGGACAATACAAACGTTACCTTGTCCTAGGGCACTAAGGCGCGGCTGCTGGTCGTGCCTCCATCCTGACACCTAAAGGAAAAATATGATCACCCCAGTAATAGAGATCGCGAACCAGAGCGATGAACCTGCACAGACACAACCGCACTCAAGACGGAACGCTTCGCTCAACGGCGGCGGCGATAAGCGAGATGACCTCTTACGGGCCAAAAAGAAGCAAAAGCGCGACGCCCATAGAGTCGCTTTAAGAAGGTCGCACACTAAGGGCTAATCGCAGTGTGAGATGGCGCAAGTCAACTCTGACGCCCTCCCACATCACGGCGGCGACACAGTTTCTCGGTCCCTGGTGCCATAGGCCGATCTCTCCAGTTGAGGGCGCTTTTGCACCGGTCACGCATCTCTAAATGGCCATCGGTATCTTCGCGAGCGAGACGGCCGCCATTGACGCATGCGTCAGGATTAAAGACCTTGGATACAGTGCTCCGCCCCACATTCATATGTATAGCGAACGATTTGAGATAGTCTCCGATCCGTTTCAGGCAGTAACGGTATTGCGGTCTTTGTCACAACCGTCAGGGAACCGGAGAAACGGACACTGCAGCCTCCCACATCGATCCTCATGGGGCTCAACGATTTATTCCCGAACAAACCTCTGGCTAAACGCGGCAGGCTTCCTGGTACAAAGCAGTTCGCGAGCCTGACCTCTGAAATAGGAAGGTCGAACCAATGGAACACTGGGGAATCTATATCGCTTATGCTTGGCTGGCTACGGTCATCTTCGCCTTCACGGACGCCGTACAGGCAATTCGGAAGGGACCCCATCCTCAGCTGCCTTCCCCAGGGTCATATAACCACAACTGACGAGCGAGAGCGCTGGTTCCGGACGTGGTTGTATCCGAACGGAATTCCTTCGATCTGCCTAATCAGCGAGTTCATTCGCAACAACATCCCGCACTGGGATGCGGCGCAGAGGGTTAAGTGTCGGACCCAGACGGGACCGAACAAAGAGGACGGGTGAGTAGGTATGAACAGACTTGAGCGTTACAGGTTGTCTAAGATCGGTTCATCCCTATGGCGAGTTCAATTAAGTCAATTATGAATGCCGTGGTGGTCATAGCCGTAGTCTTATGGCTGCGGAACATCTTTGGGCTCCTTCATTCTCTCTCCGGCATCCCCGTCGGCAAGCCCTAAAAGCCGGGAATGATTTACCAACACGCGTCGAAACCTGGGCGGAAATGCTTGCAATCACCGACCACGAGTTAGATGCTGTACGGCGCGTGGCCAGCCGTGAGAAAAGCGGCTACAGGCAACTGCGAGCGCTTTCGATTCGCGTGCTCGCAGCAGCGATCTGAGCCAGAGTATTCATTAGTAGATCGACTATCTGCCTGCCATCAGGTCGTAACCGGATGGGGATAGCTATTACGCAATTGTCTTCCGAGTGTTCTCTACGGTCTTTCCCCAGTCCCAGATTTGTTTGTCAGCCTCTCGTCTGGTGATTCCGTAGACCTCCTGGAGTTTGCTCGTCAGTTGCTCTCGTTTTCCTGATATCTGCTCGAAATCCTGGTCGCTAAGCTTGCTCCAGTTTTCCTTCGCAGAACTGGTCAGTTGTTTCCATTTATCTTCTACATTGTCCCAGTTCATTGTTCTCCTTGTGATTCGTGTCGATGCCGGCCAGTAATCCGGGGAAGTCTGCCATAATTTCCACCCCAGTCTATTAGAGCTGCGGGCAGGCCTGCATTTGCGATTCTTTCCGGACATTCCGGGGCAGACTTACTTACTCCGGTCCGGTATTTCTGCCATCTTCAGCACGCCGTTCCAGCGACTGAATCTGAGAGCCTTGCTGAATATGGCGTGAATGTGCCGCGATGGACACATATGGAATGCCCAGAAAGCGCTTCCGTAATACGTGAGTCACCTCCAGGCAGTTGAAATGTTGTCGGCGAGTGTGAGCCAGCAGCCGCCGTACGCCGCGGCGCAGACTCTTCTGTCCACCCCATGCCGGAACCACCGTTCTTAGCTCGCCAGCCATGAAAAACAACTTCCATCCGGCAGCGCGAACCTTATGATCGAGTCCCGAACTCTCGACGAGCCCTAATGAGCTCCAACTGTCGCTATAGAACTCGCTTTCAATTCCAAGCGGCCGTAAGCTGCCTGACTGCTGGATCATCACCGTGCCACTCTGAATCTGGTTTAGCATAGAAACTGCCCTCCTTTTTCTTCGAGCCAGAAGGTCACACCCAGGCATCCCGGGGCTCTCCCCAATAGATAAGCCCGGGCCTGGCCAGTTGACGTCGACCGAATCAATCACACTCACAACTCGCATGGTGCGAACGGGCATTGCCACGTTCCAAAGAGATGGATGGAAAGAAGAGAGTCGACTTAAGATAGCTGACTTAGATCAGGAAATCTTAAAAAGGAAAGGAGCAATGCACTCACTCTTGACCCTAAGCTTGTCTAGTTCAGATGTCAACCGCCTTAGCTTAAGCCGCCAAGCGGTCACGGAAGAGATTCATGATCTTGGTCGCCTTTGCCTTGTCGGCCTCTGTTGGAGGTTGGACTTGAATCATGCGATCGCTACCCGGAAAAGTATCCAGCCGGAATTTCTCCTGCTGCTGCATGATTGAATTCAGCGCTTTGGCCAGGCCATCCGACTTGTAGCCGTTATTGAAATGGAGCCCACTTTGACCAGATGGGTCACCACGCATCCATTGCTGGCAGATCAGGTTCCAGTAGCCCCAGGTCGTAGATGCCCATACTTTCATGAACTCGACTGACCCGTGGCAGTCAACGTGATACTCGATATGAATTAGGCCTGCTTTGGATTCGGGCATCAGGTCATTCCAGTTAAGAACGATGGCATCGGCAAGTACGGAGTCTAACTGAAGCGAGTCGACTGCCGGCAAATATGGAGTAGAGATCATTGTTCTTCTCGCTACCGGTGCCGCAGGTCCGAGCATGAAGTGGAACCGATCAAACCATTGGGTTTCGGGTAATCCCAAATTCCGCTCACAAAGACGAGCCAAGGTCTGATGTTAACGCCAGGGAACGTGTTTGTCTGAGCCGGATTGACCACTGAGCAAAGTTGACCAGTTATTTCTGGTTCAGCTAGCCGATACTGTTTCCAGGAATGCAGGCGACGTAATCCGCTGCGCTTAACCTCTGAGGCTATCGCGATCAACAACGGTAAGCTCTTACCCTCGCAGTGAGAGTTGGAGAGTCGTCGATTCGGAACCGGGATGTCGGACGGTATATGCTATTCATCAGTGAATCCAGCCGACAAAGCTAAGGCCGGTGTTCGACACCGAGAAGAGTGTTGAGTCAAATGTATTGGTTGTCCGCCCACTGCCGAGTTTGCAAGGGAGACCAGTTCCGATCCATTCCGGCTGAGACCTGGCTCGAAAGGGTCGTGCTGCCTCGCCTTTTTCTCTGCCCCGGGCGATGCATTGTCTGCCACAAACGACGGTATTTGCCCACATTTCAGCGATGGACGGCGGTGCCTAACTCCTGGCGCTAAAGCGAAACGCCGGCAGCATTTTCAGGATTCCCGTCAGTCTCAACCGAGCCGACAGTCATAGCGCAGCAATCTCAGAGTTCCAACCAGCCTCAGCCCATGGCATTCGGCCATGGTCGCGAGCAGCGGCCTTTGTTTTATCCCCCAAAGCGCGTAAGCTTATGTTACCTGTCAGACAAAGAGCTGTGAGGACGACGCCGGACGTGATCCCCAACTGGGTAGCCAGTCAGCATAAACCACAACGATACCGTGTTCGGTCAGGCTCCATGCGCGCAAAGTTCTGAATGGCCGAGCCCCACGTCCAGCAGAAGAGGTTCTGAGATGAAAGCACAGAGCGTCCGGAAGTTCGATCCGAAGATGTTCCTGGCGACAATCGGGGACGGTCGGAAAATTCTCAACTTCGAAAAAGATCAGACCATCTTTGCCCAAGGTGGCGCAACGGATGCAGTATTCTACGTGCAAAAAGGGAAGATCAAGCTGACTGTTGTCTCGCAGACCGGGAAAGAGGCAACGGTGGGAGTTTTGGGGGAAGGCAGCTTTTTCGGGGAAGGGGGTCTGGCGGGGCAGGCGCTTCGCATGGGGTCGGCGTCAGCTATGAGCGATTGCACGATTCTGCGAATCGACAAGAAGTCCATGATCGAGGCGCTCCACCGGGAACATGCTCTTTCGGACGTGTTCGTTTCACATTTGCTGGCCCGTAATATTCGGTTTGAAGAGGATCTCGTCGATCAACTCTTTAATTCCAGCGAGAAACGACTGGCCCGGATACTTCTGCTGCTGGCTCATTTCGGCAAGGAGAGCAAACCGGAGACCGTGATTCCTAAGATCAGCCAGGAGTCGCTCGCTGAAATGGTGGGTACCACGCGCTCCCGGGTCAGCTTTTTCATGAATCGGTTCCGGAAGCTCGGATTCGTCGCCTACGATGGCAACAGTATGCAGGTACACAGCTCGTTACTGAACGTGGTTCTCCACGACTGATCTTGGCTACGCCGCGGTATCTTTCTTCGCCCCAAGGTCTGGCGAGATCCATTCGAAGGGCGCAATGTGGCGCACGGCGCGCGAAGTCGGCAACGAGCCATACTGCCTTCTGCATGCCAGGCAAACGGAACCGATCTGCCGGATGTCGGTCTCGCGCTGAATTTCCGTTTCCCGAGTCGCGATGGATCCCGAGATGACTGGACCATTGCACTCGACACAGGCAAACGCGGATAGACTAAGATAATGTGTTTTCATAGTTGGGCCTCAAAATTCCCACGAACAGCTGAATGATCATATCCCCTCTGGAAGATTAGCTTCTGTCTAAAATAGCTCACCGCGTGCCTGAGCATCATTTCCTCGGATTGGTTATGGCAGATATCCGGGTCAGATAGCGAACACTGTCATACGTCCGAGTTTACTTTACGAGGACGCGTCTCAATAGCGAGTTGAATGCGATATAGCATTCCCCCACGTAGTGTTCTGTTTTGACCAGACCGGAAGGCGGTGAACGTGTCATCGTATTGCTGTGAGATGTTCGATCTGCCATCCCCGGGAGGGCGCATGACGGAAGGCTCCAAACCACAGATTCTCGTGGTGGACGACGAAGCGAGCATTCGGGAGTCCTTAGGCATGTTTCTACTATCCGCCGGGTACGACGTGACTCTGGCGGAAAACGGTGTGAACGCAGTGTCGCAAATGACCAGGACTGTGCCCGACCTGATTGTCACCGACCTTTGTATGCCGCAGATGTCCGGCATCGAGCTGATCTCGCATGTGCGCCGCCAGTATCCTGCGATTTCGATTGTCGCAATGAGCGGGGACTATCAGGGAGAAGCAGTTCCGGCCGGCATCATGGCTGACCGGTTTTACCCCAAGGGAGAGCATCCGCACAACCTGTTGACAACTATCGCGAGCTTGATCGCAGCCAACCCGGCCCGTGTGGGTGCCCACGAAAGTCGCCCTCGGCCACCGTTGGATTCTTAGAGATGAGGAGAAACGTATGATTGGAACTATCTTGATTGTTCTGCTGGTTTTATTTTTGGTGGGTGCTCTACCGACTTGGAATCACAGCCGTTCCTGGGGCTACTTCCCGAGTGGTGGGTTAGGCTTGCTCCTGGTCATTGTGGTTGTTTTGCTGCTGCTAGGCCGGATATAGCTGACCTTCGCCGATAAGGTTTGGCGCACCTCAAGATCCTTTCGCTCATGGCGAAAAGACGAGCACCTCTCTGAACTTTAGCAGGAATAGCTACGCACCCTGTCCTGCTGTCTGACCACACAATCTAGCCCACACACCAGGCCACGGAGACACCTATGCTCTGGACAATCATTGTCATTCTTTTGATTTTGTGGCTACTCGGCTTCAGCTTTCACATAGCCGGTAGTCTGATCCACCTTTTGTTGGTCGTTGCCGTTGTGATCCTGGTGATCAACCTGGTGACGGGCCGCAGAACTGCCTGACCGTTACGGCGATTATCGCCTCTCACAATTCTGTCCGCGATTCACGCGGACTGAAAACGAAAAGGAAGTGTTTGATGAAGAAATACACAATTGCTTTGTTAGCTGTTTTCTGCGTTCCCTTTGCGTTCGCGGGTTCGGGCCTGGAAGAAACCACGGCGCGCTTGCAGTCAGCCGGAGTAGTGATGAATGAGATCATGGCCGCACCGGATAAGGGCATTCCAGAAGAAGTGCTGAATGGCGCCAAGTGTATTGCCGTGGTACCAGACATGGCGAAGGGCGGCTTTATCGTGGGCGGCGAGCATGGACGCGGTGTGGTTACCTGCCGCACGGCCCACGGCTGGAGCGCGCCAGCATTCATTTCGATTGGTGGCGGAAACTTTGGCTTCCAGGCGGGCGCTCAGTCCGTCGATCTCATCATGTTGTTCATGAACGACAAAGGTGTGCAAGGGCTGCTCTCCAGCAAGTTCGAACTGAGTGGCGAAGCGTCGGCGACAGCCGGTCCAGTGGGAAGACACGCTTCGGCCGGTACGGACTGGAAGATGGATACCGAGGCCTTGAGCTATTCGCGCACGAAGGGGCTGTTTGTCGGAGTCGCAGTGGATGGAGCTAAGATCCAACAGGATAAGGACTCCACCGTGGCCATCTACGGGAATGACGTCAATTTCCGTAAAACGCTGTCGGGCAGGGTGCATGCGCCCGCTAGCACAGATTCATTTCTCGCGGCCGTGAGTGCCGCCGTCAACAAAGCCAATGTCCACGAGACTGCCGAAAGCAAGTAGTGGGGAGACGCCGGTGTGCCCGCCCAGTTGCGGCACGCCGGCAATTGAAGAATTGCAGCGTCGTGACGCGCGTGCCCTGCCGAGGCGTCATAGTCGCTCCGCCACGATGGTTCACATATCAAGATGTGGGGAACAGACAGAGGCCTATGTCGTTACCGAAGACACTACCGATGCCGAGGACAATACCATTCAAGAAACCGTTGGGAGTTTCGGGTTCGCTCTCGCATACGTCTGAGCTGAAGTCTGCGAAGGCGTTTGACACGGCGATCAATCTCTCTCTACCCAGCCGCATTGCTGTCATTGGCAACTATTTGCCCAGGCAGTGTGGGATCGCCACCTTTACAACCGACTTGTGCGATGCTGTCTCCACCGAGTTCGGTACCGAGCGTTTATTTGCCCTGCCGGTAAATGATCCGGAGTCTGAATATGGCTATCCGGAACGCGTTCGCTTCGAACTGACTGAAGAGGAGCTATCGTCTTACCAACGCGCGGCCGAGTTCCTTAATTTCAATAATGTCGACCTGGTGTGCCTGCAGCACGAATACGGGATATTCGGCGGCGCAGCCGGGAGCCACGTCCTGGAATTGATGCGGAACCTGCGCATGCCCATCGTAACCACGCTTCATACCGTGTTACGCGAACCGAACCCTGACCAACATCGGGTGATGGTCGAAATTGCAGAGCTATCCGATCGCCTGATTGTGATGAGCCAGCACTCTGCGCAATTTCTCCAGGAGGTCTACCGGGTTCCCGCGGCCAAGATTGATGTCATCCCGCATGGAGTGCCAAATCTGGCGTTCGTCGATCCGAACTTCTACAAGGACCGCTTCGGAGTTGGTGGCCAGTCTGTACTATTGACCTTCGGCTTGCTATCGCCAAATAAGAGCGTCGAGACCGTCATACGAGCTTTACCCCGCATTCTTGAACACAACAGCAATGTTACTTATATCGTCGCGGGCGCAACTCATCCTCATATCAGGAAGCGCGAAGGGGATAAGTACCGCGAATCGCTGCAGTCACTCGCCCAGGATCTGGGAGTTGAGAAGAATGTCATATTTCACAACCGGTTTGTGAGCCCTGAGGAGATGATGGAATTCATCGGCTCGGCCGATATCTACATCACACCCTACAAGAATGTGGCGCAGGTCGTTTCTGGAACTCTGGCCTACGCACTGGGCGCGGGCAAGGCGGTCATCTCGACTCCTTATTGGCATGCCCTCGAGCTCCTCGACCAGGGCCGCGGCGTTATAGTTCCATTCAACGATCCTGATGCAATTGCAGACCAGACTATTCAGCTCCTGGAAAATGAGGCCGAGCGGCATGCGATGCGCAAGCGCGCTTATCTATACTCGCGCAACATGGTTTGGAAAAGCGTGGCCAAGGACTATATGCGCAGCTTTCAGAGAGCTAGAGCTGAGCGTATGTGGAACCCTCGCCTGGTTAGCCCGAACTCAGCGGTCGCAAATCCAGGGCATAGTTTGCCGGCGGTGAACTTGAATCATCTCGCCGGCATGACCGACGACACCGGAATGTTGCAGCATGCCGTGTTCGCCGTTCCCAATCATCATGAGGGCTACAGTACAGACGACAATGCACGCGCCCTGATCGTCTCTATTATGGTGGAACAACTCGGCGAGGGCGGAGAAGCCGAAGCAAAGAAATTGGCTTCGCGGTACTTAGCTTTTCTCTGGCTTGCCTTTAACTCTGCCAACGGGAGATTCCGCAACTTTCTCAGCTACGAACGCCAGTGGCAGGAGTCACAGGGATCGGAAGATAGCCACGGCCGCGCATTATGGGCCCTAGGCACAGCGATTAATCAGACAGTCGATGAAGGTCTGAGAGGCCTGGCCGGACGGCTTTTGGAACTGGCGGTTCCGGCGGCGTTGAATTTTACCAGCCCCAGGGCGTGGGCATTCTCGCTGTTTGGAATCCAGCAATACCTTGATCGCTTTCCCGGCGACAGGTCTGCTCAACGACAGAGAGACATCTTCGCCGATAAATTGTTGAACCTCTATCGAGCCACCCACATGCCGGGCTGGAACTGGTTTGAAGATAGCCTGGCTTACTCTAATGCCCGTTTGTCCCAGGCCTTGGTATTGGCAGGATCGCGTACCTCGGATGAAGAGTGGCTCACGGCCGGCCTTGACTCACTGGGATGGCTGGAGAAGCAACAATGCTGTACGATAAACGGACACTTTGTGCCCATAGGTTCGCAAGGCTTCTGCCACAAGGCGGGCGGGAAAGCCCGTTTCGATCAGCAGCCACTAGAGGCCAGTGGTACCGTCTCTGCGTGCCTGCAAGCTTATCGTGCAACTGGAGATGAACATTGGCGCACCGAGGCTTGGGCTGCGTTCAATTGGTTCCTGGGAGACAATGACCTGAAAACCGCTCTATACGACGCCAGTACGGGCGGCTGTCGGGATGGAATTCATCCTGACCGGGTCAATGAGAATCAAGGAGCAGAGTCTACTCTGTCGTTCCTAATGGCACTTCTCGAGATGCGGCAGCTTCAGAAGGCCCAACCACCAGATACCTCCTTACAGTAGAGTGCTGGTATTCGCCGAATAGAGTACGTTGCAATGTTGGAATATAAGCTCGTGTTCTCTGAAAGTACTTATGAACCTAGTCATCGACTCTACTGAATCTATCGATACTACCGATTCTCTGCTTCGTCGGCATCCTGCCAACCCCATCCTGGTTAGTAAGGATTGGCCTTACCGGATCAATAGTGTATTTAATGCCGGAGCAACTTTGCTCCCGGATGGTACTACGCTATTGTTGTGCCGAATAGAGGATCGTCGCGGCCTCTCCCATCTCTGCGCCGCGCGCTCGGCGAACGGGGTAGACGGATGGAAGATCGATCCCGCGCCAACCCTGATGCCCGATCCGGATCAATATCCGGAAGAGCTCTGGGGCATTGAGGATCCACGTATCACCTTTGTTCCGGAGCTGCAGCAGTACGCTGTAGCCTACACCTCATACTCGAAAGGCGGTCCCGGAGTTTCTCTGGCTCTAACCAAGGATTTCCAGACATTTGAGCGATACGGTGTCATCATGCCGGCAGACGACAAGGATGCGGCCCTCCTGCCGCATAGGATCGGCGGACTGTGGGCGCTCATCCATCGACCGATGACCCCTCTAGGAGCTCACATCTGGATCTCTTACTCTCCTGACCTGCGCCACTGGGGCAGTCATCGGGTAATGATGGAAGCGCGCAAAGGCGCCTGGTGGGACGCAAACAAGATTGGCTTGTCCTCCCCGCCTATCCAGACTCCCAGAGGTTGGCTCGTCCTATACCACGGAGTAAAGCAGACCGCCTCCGGCGCGTTATACCGGGTGGGACTGGCTCTGTTTGACCTTGAAAAGCCGGAAGTTTGCTTGTTGCGAGGCGATTCCTGGATCTTCGGACCAGAAACCGAATATGAGCGCGGAGGGGATGTGCATGACGTGGTGTTTCCGTGCGGGCACACCATGAGTTCCGACGGAGAAACCATCAATATCTACTACGGTGCGGGTGATTCCTGTGTAGCGCTGGCTCAGGGGAACCTGCATTCCCTAATGAACTGGTTAGACGAGAACGGCAGGCCCGGGGATGCAGAGCGAAATTGCTAGAAGCCATCTCATAAATTGGCCTGGAAATACTGCATTTTCTCAAGATCGGTGATCAGTCCTGGTCCGGTCGGATTTCCATCCCAACTATTACCGGGTTTGTGCACTCCCTTGACCTCGACCGATTGCGTCGAGATCCCCGAGTACTTCAGCCGGGATCTGAAGCGTCGCGGCCTTCAAGTTCTCGCGGAGATGTGCCACCGACGATGTTCCGGGAATCAATAAGATGTTGGGCGAGCGCTGCAGAAGCCAGGCGAGCGCAACCTGCATGGGCGTAGCTTCCAGTGATGCCGCAGACGAGTCGAGTTCCGACGCCTGTAACGGGGTGAAGCCTCCCAAGGGGAAAAATGGTACGTAAGCGATCCCTTGAGCAGCCAGATCATCGATGAAGGCATCATCGTTTCTGCGGGCCAGGTTGTAGAAATTCTGCACGCACACGATCTCGCTAATGGTCTGAGCCTCCGACAGCTGCTGGGGAGTGATGTTGCTTAATCCGATATGATGAATCAGTCCCTGACGCTTCAGTTCAGCCAGCACGGTCAGCGGTTCCTCAATGGATTGCTCGCCGGGTTCCATGATTCCTCCAACCCGGAGATTGACGATATCGAGCGCATCGAGGCCAAGATTTCTCAAGTTGTCGTGAACGCCGTCGATGAGCTCCTGACGGGAGAGAGCATGAATCCAGGACTTGTCTGAACCCCGGCGAACCCCCAGTTTGGTGACGATCACCAGACCATCCGGATAGGGATGAAGCGCCTGCTTGATGATCTGATTGGTCACATGCGGCCCATAGTAGTCGCTGGTATCAATGTGGTTCACGCCCGACTCTACTGCCTCGCGCAGAACAGCCATGGCGGCATCGACGTCCCGGGGTGGTCCCCAGACGCCGGGTCCGGCGAGCTGCATCGCACCGTATCCCATGCGGTTCAGAGTCATCGATGTATCGGGCAGCGTGAAGCTTCCGCCAGATAAGTCTGTTCAATCATTCCGTTCCTCCTTGCTACAATCATTAGATGAAGGATTCTTCAGGTTTGGAGTTCGCATATGCCGGCTGACGCCTTGGTTGCATTTGAGCCAAGAAAGACGCCCGTCCAAGCCAGGTCAACGGTCACGGTGGAGTCGATTTCGGAGGCGACTATTCAGGTTTTGCTCAGCCATGGAACTGAGCGATTGACTACCACACGAGTCGCCAAGCGGGCCGGCGTCTCGGTGGGCACCCTGTATCAGTACTATCCCAATAAGCAGTCGCTGCTGTTTGCGGTGCTGGAAAATCATCTCACTAACGTAATGGCAACGGTTGAGGCCGCTTGCCGGAGCGCATGTCATAAACCGTTAGCCGAGATGATTCGAGAAATGGTGGAGGCATTCGTCGACGCCAAGATGGACCGCGCCGACATCTCGGTGGCCCTCTACCAGGTCGCTGTCGACGCGGGTGGCCCCGGCTTGATCAAACGGATCAACCAACGCTCTCGGAAAACGGTTGAGGCGATGCTGGAGACAGCGTCCGACATCAAGTCGCCACCCGACAAATTCGCCATCGACATAATGCTTTCAGCCATGGCAGGCGCGATGCGTTCCTTGCTGGAGGCTGGACTCTCCCCGGCAACGGTCCGCAAAGCGCGAGAGCAACTCGTGCTCCTTTGTCAGTCATACATGACGGCCGCGACAGCGAAACGCGTTTAAGCACTCGCCGCGGCTGCTAGCAAGAACCCTTTTGAACATTCACTGCCCAATTGTGACCTTCGTTTGACCGGTACTTGCGAAACCTGGTCAACCACCCGGTTCTGCGAACAGAGCGTGACCGGGTCGGGGGAAGTTCGGTTGTTCCACGACTACATCTTCAAACGCGCTATTAGGATAATCAGGTGAGTCCCCCAGAGCCAGGAGTTCCCGGACCGCTGTCTGCCATCACCCCCGCCGATGCGGGCGATATGGCGCTGGCTGCCGCGGCGTTAGGCAAGGATCGCAAAGCGACGGCGGACTTTGTGGCTCATTGTGCCGACGAAGTGTACAGCTACGTGCGCTCCCGCCTGGCTCCGCGCTATGACCAGGTGGACGACCTGGTGCAGGAGGTTTTCCTGGCGGCATGGAAGAGCCTGTCTCAATATCGCGGCGAAGGTGCATTGCGCGCCTGGGTCATGGGAATTGCGCGGCACAAGGTGGAAGACTATTATCGCCAACTTCTGCGCGCTCCCGAGCCGCTGGAAGAGAACGATGCCGATCTGCCCGAACCGGCGACGATCCTCGACTTCCACCAGATTCTCGAGCGAGATGAGCTACGAAAACACGCCCGGCGGGTAATGGGAGATCTGCCCGAGCATTATCGTTGGGCGCTGATATGGCGGTACTGGGAGAAAGCCTCGGCGCGCGACATGGCACTCAAGACCGGTAAGACCGAGAAGGCCATCGAACGATTATTGGCGAGAGCTAGAGCGGAATTTCGAGAGAGGTGGAACCGTGGCCAGTCCGCGTGAGGAAGAACTTCTTCAGCGCATCGCTGATGAGGCCGATCTGAGCGAACCGACGCGGGCGCCCTCGCGCCTCAAGGCAAAGCTCTATTCCGCTCTCATGCTGCAGGAGGCGGAGAACGGTCCTCTGATGAGCCTTAGCGAAATCCATGCCTGCGGAGAACCGCTCTGCGTCTTCGAGCAACTGGTCCGCATCGCGCCCGTGGGCGAGACGACGAAGTCGCTGAACATCTGCCGCCTTTGTCATGCGCGCGTGCTGGCCGAACGCTTCGAAGATCCGCCAATCTACTGGCCCGGTTGTCCCTACGTTGCCCTGAAGAACTCATAACGCCGGGCGAGTTAGAGTCAGAATTGCTTGATGATGCCGAACAGATTCTGGAAGTTCTGAAGGTTGTGCAGCCCGGGCGGCGACAGCTGATTACTAATGGGATCGCTGCTCAGGGTCTCGCTAAATGTGTAGCGAAATGCCCAGCCCTTTGCCAGTTTCACGTCCAGCCCGACCGGAACATGCAGAACCGCCAGGTTGGAGCTGAAGTGTTGCGGCGGTAGCACCGGCGCACCGATCAATTGACTGATCTGTTGCTGCGAGCTGCCCAGATGCACGAAGCCGGTGCCAACCGAGAGAAAAGGTCGCAGCCGGCTGCCGCGCTTGCGAAAGTAGATGAGCAGGTCGCCGATCACACTCTGCTGCGAACTGCTTCTGCTTTCCTGATAACTCTGTTGGCCGCCGTTATTCAACATCACGGAGCTCAGAATCAGAGTGTTGCTGTTCCAGATATATTCGCCCTGCAGGGTGAAGTAATTGGAAAGATGTCTGCCTACCAGGACCTCCAGCGCCGGCCCGTTCTTGGGATCGTAGGAAGAGAAACTTGGGTTCGAGCCAAGTAACGAGCGCGAATCTCCCGACAGCGTCGCAACTCCTCCCAACACCCCTGCATAAAACTGAGCTTGCAGAGTTACAGCACAGTTACAGACGAAGAAAAGGAGCAATGCTATCGGCAGGTGCCTGAGCTGCATATTCCTCCCGCAACAGAAGCCGCCGAGCATAACCGCCTCCGCCCGGAAGTGCAAGGGGGGATTTTCCGTTGCGGACGACATAACCATTGGCAGCGTGCAGATGTCATGAATCCGCGACGACGGTTTCATATTTTGACAAGTCACGGGCAATGGAGGCGCCTGCCCCGCCACTCTGATCGGCCGCTACTCTGGATGGGAGGTGACACGCAATGCAAAAAGACACCTGCAACCTGGTCCGGACTGTCGCGATGGTTTTCGCGATTGCGTTCGTGCTGATCGTAGTCACCGGCTCCTCGAAGGCGCAGACCTACACCGTGTTGCATACGTTCACTGGTCCGGACGGGGCGGATCCCGTTGCCGCTCTGGTCAGGGATGCTGCGGGTAATCTCTACGGCACTACATTCTATGGAGGCAATCTCAACCTGTGTAATGGCTCGGGCTGCGGAATGGTTTTTAAGCTGAGTCCAAACGGCATCGAAACCGTACTCTACACCTTTACCGGTGGCGCCGACGGAGCCAATCCGAAAGGTCTGTTCCGAAATGCGGCAGGCGAACTCTATGGTGTCGCGACGTTCGGCGGCGATCTGAGCCTCTGTGGAGGGACAGGTTGCGGAACCGTATTTAAACTTTCTCCGCCAGCCACAGTCTGCCGAAGCGTGCCTTGTCTGTGGACAGAGACCGTGCTGCATACCTTCACCGGGCCTGACGGTGCACTGCCGGTCGGCAATTTAATCCAGGATGCGACTGGGAACCTTTACGGTGCCACCTTGAGTGGCGGAGCCGGCCAGTTCGATGGAACCGTCTTCAAGGTCGATGCCGCGGGTCAGGAAACCGTGCTCTTTAGCTTCAACGGAGGGACGGATGGCTTTGAGCCGATGGCCGGAGCGATCCAGGATTCGGCCGGCAATCTCTATGGCACTACCTATGCCGGTGGCATTACCGGCTATGGGGTAATTTACAAGTTGGATCCCAGCACCAGGCAAGAAAATGTGCTGTACAGCTTTGGTGGAAGCGGTGGCAGCGATGGAGAATACCCAGCCGACACTCCGGTGTTCGATCAGGCGGGTAATCTCTATGGTACGACGCAGGGAGGTGGCAATTTCTCAGGGGAGAACTGCTATGGCGGCTGCGGCGTTATCTTCAAGTTGGATAGCAGCAATCATCTGGATGTGCTGTACAGCTTCACGGGAGAGGCCGATGGCTGGTGGCCGGCGGCGGGGTTGCTCCGGGATGCGGGGGGCAATCTCTATGGTGCTACCTACTTCGGTGGCAACCTCAATGCCTGCGATCCCGGCGGCTGCGGAGTGGTTTTCAAGTTGGACACCAATGGCAATCTGGCCGTGCTCCACACATTCTCTGATGGCCCCGATGGAGCCTATCCCACCGCCACTCTGATCCAGGATCCGGCCGGCAATTTTTACGGTACAACCACAGCTGGCGGCGATAATCAGTGCTTCCTATTCGGCGGCTGCGGCGTTGTCTTCGAGATCACGCCCTAGATAGGTAACTACCGCGAGCTACCCCGTCAAGCTACTAACTCTTGGCCGGAGTGACAGGGAGAACCTATGAGACGAAACATCTGCAGGGTAGTCATAACGACACTACCGTTGGCGATTACACTTGTATTGATCGTCATTGCAATCCCAGCCGCACAAGCCCAAACCTTTAACGTGATTTATACCTTCACCGGACACAATAGTTCGCAGCACCCGATCTCGGGAGTGATCGTCGACCGGCAAGGCAATCTTTACGGAGACACGGCATGGGGCGGCACGTTTGACGGAGGCACGGCCTACGAGCTTAAGCGCACCGGTTCCGGCTACGTTTATACCTTGCTGCATAGCTTTGGCGGCGGAACGGACGGATCATTTCCCTGGGGAGGCATGACCATCGGTCCCAACGGCAGTCTTTACGGTACTACGGCCGGCGGAGGTGGCAACGGGGATGGCATTGTTTTCAACCTGCAGCCTCCGCCGACAGTATGCCGCTCGGTTTCGTGCCCGTGGTACGAAACCATCCTGCACAACTTCACGCGAGGCAGTGATGGCGGTAATCCTCAGTCTGGAGTTACCTTCGACAGCAGCGGAAATTTGTACGGCGCGAACGTGAATGGCGGTGGCCATGCGGTAGGCGTTATCTACGAGATGATGCCCTCGCATGGCAGCTGGACATTCGACACGCTTTATACGTTTACCGACGGACAAGACGGAGCGTATCCGTCGTCACTGCTGACGTTCGATCCTACCGGCAATCTCTATGGCACGGCCAGCGCCGGTGGAAATCCCGGCTGCGGCGGCTTCGGTTGCGGCACGGTTTACCAGTTGACGCCTTCCGGGGCGGGCTGGAGCGAGCATACCCTCTATAGCTTTCACGACGGAACCGACGGCGCTCAACCCGAAGCCGGGGTAATTATGGACAGCGCGGGCAATCTGTATGGAGCCACCTGCTGTGGCGCCAACAACGGAGGTACCGTTTTCGTGCTGAATCCCTCCGGCGGAAACTGGACGTTCAATCTCGCCTATGACCTGAGCGGGTTTGGGCCGGGACCTTCGCAAAACCTGGTGCGAGACAGCGCCGGTAATCTCTACGGCTCTACCTGGGGCGACGGACTCTACGGAGAAGGCGTGGTCTTTAAGCTGACGCCTACCAATGGCGGATGGATCTATACCGACCTGCACGACTTCACTGGCGGCTCCGATGGAGGAAATGCCGAGGGCGGCCTGGTTCTGGATAGCAACGGCAATCTGTTCGGAACGACGTACCAGGGCGGATTACAAAGCTGCGCCTTCTGTGGCGTGGTATTTGAGATCACGCCATAGCTTGGGCCTCGGAGTAGTCAATAAGCACTTAGTGTAGGGCGAAAGGATAATTCCTATGGCAAAACCAAGCCAGGATCAACATCAGATTGTATGGCTAAACCACATCACAGCAAAAGCTGCGGTGGCGATCGCATCGATGCTGATAATGGTTATGATCCAACCGGCACAGGCGCAAACGTTCAACCTATTGCACACCTTCACCGGAGGACAGGACGGAGCCCACCCTTTTGCCGGCCTGACGCTGGATAGAGCAGGAAACCTCTACGGTACGACCTATGGCGGCGGCGATGGGGTGGGCGCGGTCTACAAGCTAACCCATCGGAACTCCGGTTGGACCCTCAACTCCCTCTCCACCCTCAGTGTAGGCGGGAATGGTCCACTGGGAGGAGTAGTCTTTGGCCCTAACGGCACCCTTTATGGAACGACTTCGCAGGCAACGCGCTACGGAGGCTTCGGCACAGTCTTCAATCTTAGCCCTGCGGCGACAGTTTGCAAGGCGGCACTCTGCCCCTGGATTGAAAGCCTGTCTTATCTCTTCGAAGGATCTCCTGACGGATACGGCCCCGGATACGGCAACCTCATTTTTGATCAGGCGGGCGATATCTTCGGGACTACCTATGGTGGAGGTAATAACTATGGCATTGTTTACGAACTAAAGTCCTCAGGTGGCAGCTGGATAGAGAGCGTTCTACACTCCTTCTTATACAACGACGGAGCCGATCCTTATAATGGCGTAATCTTCGACAACGCCGGCAACCTCTATGGTACGACGTGGGGAGGCGGCTCGCATCACGGCGGCACAGTTTTCGAACTGACCTACTCGGCAGGATCGGGCTGGCAAGAGACTGTTCTTTACAGTTTTCAGAACGATAGCGACGGAAGCGGTCCTTACTCCGGCCTGATATTTGACGCCAGCGGTAATCTTTACGGCGCCACCAGTACCGGGGGCCCGGGCGGCGGCGGTACCGTTTTCCAACTCACGCCCTCCGATAATGGCGTTTGGACATTCTCGGTAATTTATAGTTTTGCGGGAGCGGAAAATTGTGGCCCGGAGGGTTCTCTCGCTTTGGATGAGGCGGGCAATCTCTACGGTACGACGGTGTGCGATGGCGCGAACAATCTCGGCAGTGTCTTCGAGCTAACACTCTCGGGCGATAGTTGGACCTATACGGCGTTGCACGACTTTACCGGCGGCAGCGACGGAGCAGGTCTCTTTTGCAGTGTGATATTCGATGCTAACGGTAACCTCTATGGGACTGCCGCCGACGGAGGCGCAGATGCGGTTGGTACGGTGTGGGAGATCACGCCGTAAATAAATGCGGCCTGCAACCATCGATAGCAACAAAGCATTGGCAGCGTAAGCTGCCATTTTTCTTTTCTACCGGAAGCCTTCGGTCGGGGGATTCCCCACTCCACTGCGACATAACCATCAGAGGCACACCGCCGTTTAGCAGCATTGGTTGTGCTTGTTGTCCGACCTCGTCCATTAACAAACTATGACTTAACCGTTCACTGAAAGGATCGACATTATGAAATTAAAGTTGGGTCTTGCCACGCTATTTCTCTTCGCGGTCGTATTCAGTAGTCTCTCAGCCCATGCGACGGCGGCAGGAGCGGTTTACACGGAAACCAACTCTAGTAACCACAATGCAATCCTGGTTTTTAGCCGGGCGGAGAATGGTCAGTTGTTCTCTGTCACGGTAGGAGCGGTTCCTACCGGAGGCAGCGGCACAGGAGCCGGCTTGGGAACTCAAGGCGCCCTGGCTATCGACGAGAGTAACACTTTCCTGTTTGCGGTGAATGCGGGTAGCAATAACGTGTCGACGTTCAGAATTACACAACAAGGGCTCAGCCTGATCGGAGTGACGTCTTCCAATGGAAGCAATCCCATCAGTCTTACTGTTAACCACAATATTCTCTATGTCCTCAACGACGGGGGAGCGGTAGGAGGTACTGATACCGTCGCCGGCTTTAGCGTAGATAACAGTGGCCATCTGGCGTCTATCGTCAGCGGCCTTCATTTAAGTGCGGCGTCGGTAGGTCCGGCGGAAATCAGCTTCAATCCCGACGGAGATCTTCTGGTAGTGACCGAAAAGGGCACCAACAATATCGATGTATTTACGGTGGATCGGAACGGGATAGCCAGCGGGCCGACCATAGTCCCCTCGGCGGCACAAACTCCCTACGGCTTTGCTTTCGGCAAGCGCAATCAATTGTTCGTATCTGACGCGGTTGGAGGAGCACCGGGTGCAGGAGCAGTCTCTTCCTACGCCGCTTCCAGCGACGGTATGTTGCAGACGATCAGCGGTTCGGCCGCCGACAATCAAACCGCGCCCTGCTGGGTGGTGCTGACCAGCGATGGACGTTACGCCTACACCACCAACACCGGCAGCGGGAGCGTTTCCTCCTACGCGATCGATTTTAATGGCGCACTGCAACTGTTGAACTCTGTCGCCGGAAATGCCGGCTCCGGGAGTTCTCCAGTGGATGCCGCCATCAGCAACGACTCGCGCTATTTGTACGTTCTTACACCGGGAACCGGTAACATTCAGGGATATTCCATCGCGCTGGATGGCTCGCTGACGCCGCTGTCGTTGTCGACAGGTGTCTTGTCGTCAACCAGCGGACTAGTCGCAAGATAAGAGCGGATGAAGATCATTGGGGGGATCGGCGGCCGCTGAGCTTCGATCCCCCAAGAAACTAGGCGAGTGCACTAGAAATGAGTCTCAAACATACCTGCCGCGAGAACTACAAATAAAACAAGACCTACTCCAATCCCAATTGCGGCGAGCCGAATTCTTATACGCCTGTGGCGGATAACCAGGAAGTTGCGGATCAGTGCGCGCCCACTGTTTGCTGGCATAGTGATTGCCACTTAGCGACCGCGATGGATTGTAATAGGCTGTTTTCGGCGCCACCCGCTTCGCCTAGGTTGTCGAAAATACGCTTCTTCTGGCATTCCAATCCCTGGGGGCAGCCAAATGTTTTCGCCGTCTGCCCATCCACCAGGCGTCCTAACTCCTAATTTCGCCCTCGGCTATCGTTGCTTGCACGATCTCTTTGCCGGTTGTGTTCTGACGCAAGACTGCGCGGAAAGTGGTGTAGATGGCGGCTACGCCGACAATCAAATTCGCTACCACTACCGGCGCGGAGTGAATCGCAACGCCGTAGACCACCCAGAGCAGAGCGGCTCCCGCCTGAATTTTGCGCAGAGCTGCGGGCTGCTTGAAAAAGTAGGAAGTTGAAAAGATGCCGGTTGCGGTCCAGCCCAGGGCGTCCAACCACATCGCTATTCTCCTTATCGCCTGACCGGTGCTAATCGCTGCTCCGGCCCGCCTTTTTGTTTGGATGTGTCAAGCTGTTCTTAGTTGCTATAGAATGTATGAAAGCTGTAATATCAGCCAGTGAGAAGAAAGCAGCTCTCCAAGGAGTACGGCCCCAAATACCAGCAGCTTTTCGATCTGCTGTCGCGAGATATTCTGGCCGGCAAATATAAATCGGGACAGCGATTTCCCAGCGAGTCCGCCCTGGTAAGGCAATTTGGGACCTCCCGCATCACCGTGGGGCGGGCCGTCCGCGAATTGCAGGAACGAGGTCTGGTGGAACGGATCGCCGGCTCTGGAACGTTTGTGCGTAGCCGGCCGGCAGCGAAGAGCGCCGCTCTTTTCGGGTTGTTGATTCCGGATCTTGGCGAAACTGAGATTTTCGATCCAATCTGCAACGGAATCGCGGCTGCCCCGCGGGCCGGATCGCACGCCCTGCTCTGGGGAACCACGGAACCGGCACCGAGCAATAAGGAGGCTCAGGCGCTGCAGTTGGGTTATCAGTTCATCGAGCGAAAAGTTGCTGGGGTGTTCTTCGCCCCTTTAGAACTCACAGCCGCCAAGGACGAAACGAATCGTGCGGTGGTTCAGGCTCTGGAGAAAGCGCGCATTCCGATCGTGCTGCTCGACCGTTGTTTCCTGCCTTTCCCGCAAAGAAGTAATCACGATCTGGTGGCCATCGATCACCGCCGCGCCGGATACCTGATCACCGAGCATCTGCTTAAGTTGGGTTGTCGTCGCATGGTGTTTGTCGGATATCGCAATGGCGCCGCATCGGTAGAAGCGCGAATCGCCGGCTTCCGCGAAGCCCTGTTCTCCTTGGCTGCGCCACTGCAAGCCAGCTCGGTGCAGCGGCTGGAGTCAACCGATCCAGCCGAACTGAAACAACTCCTGCAACGGCTGCATCCTGAGGCATTCGTATGCGTCAATGACCGCACTGCCGGAGGTCTGATGCAGGCTGCCCTTGACTTGGGATATCAGATTCCGGAAGACCTGCGCATTGTAGGAATCGATGATGTTGAATACGCGAAACTATTGCCCGTCCCGCTGACCACCGTCCATCAGCCCTGCCGCGAGTTAGGGCAGGCGGCGATGGCAGCCATGCTGGATCGCGTCAACCAGCCGCGCCTGCCTGCGCGCGATATTTTGCTGGATTGCCACCTGGTGGTGCGCCGTTCCTGCGGCGCGGCTGCACTGTAGGATTTTCTGTGGGCGTGCGCCGTTCCCCGCGATCAGGTTCAGCCGGGCTAAAAGCCTTTTCCGGATGGCATGCTTAGGGCAGGGCCAAAGCCATGCCTTTCCACCGTTTCTAGCGGAAACTGTCTTTCGCAGCCGCAAACCGCCAACCAAGGATCCGCTTCTGCGACTTCTTCGGCAAACTGTTTTGCCAGTTCGCGATCTGCATTCTATGCAACCGCCAAGGGCCGGTCACGTCAGGAGCGCCGCGGCGGCCTGGCCGTTACCGTTCGGGAATTCTAACTTTCGCGTCTGCCCGTTTCTCCAGATGAATGGTCTCGATGAATCGTACTTTGCCTTTGCTAAGCTTCATCACCAGCGAGGTGGTGCGCGCGCCGTCGCCGAAGAAGCGCACCCCGCGCAGCAGGGCGCCGTCGGTGACTCCGGTGGCGGCAAAAATAATGTTCTTGCCGGGCGCCAGATCTTCGGCCGTATATATACGCTTCGGATCGTCGATGCCCATGTCTTTCATGCGCTCGCCTTGCTCCGGAGTGTAGCCTACCAGGCGGCCGACCATGTAGCCGTTCAGGCAGCGAATCGCGGCCGAGGTGATGACCCCTTCGGGAGCGCCGCCGGTTCCCATCACGGCATGCACGCCCGAGCCCAGCATGGCAGCAGCGACGCCGGGGGAAAGATCGCCGTCGGAGATCAGCTGGATGCGCGCGCCCGCTTTGCGAATCTCGCCAATCAGCTTCTCATGACGCGGCCGGTCCAGAATGATGATCACCAGATCTTCCACCTTGCGGTCCAGCACTTTGGCGATCACGTTAAGGTTGTGCGCCACCGGAGCTTCCAGATCGACCACGCCCTTGCAGGAGGGGCCGACCACGATCTTCTCCATGTAGCAGTCGGGCGCGTGCAGCAGGCCGCCTTTTTCCGACGCCGCCAGCACCGTGATGGCGCCGGGCGAGCCGGTGGCGCACAGGTTGGTGCCCTCCAGCGGATCGACCGCGATGTCGACCGAGGGATAACCGCCGCCGTCGTGCTTGCCGACCTTTTCCCCGATATAAAGCATGGGGGCTTCGTCGCGTTCGCCTTCGCCGATGACGATGGTGCCATCCATGGGCACCGAATCCATCACCCCGCGCATGGCCTCGGTGGCCACCTGATCGGCGTGCTTGCGGTCGCCCTGGCCCATGGTCTTGGCCGAGGCGATGGCTGCCTCTTCGACCACGCGCAGAAACTCCAGCGCCAGATCGGTTTCCAGATTGTCGTTGAGATCGTGGGTCTTTACTGGGTCTTCGGCTTTGGTTGCCATATGGCCTCCGAGAAACGTGCACGGCTTGCGGCCTGGCTGCTAACGCGAGCCGCGGTCATAAGGTTTTACTGAGCAGGACGAAACCGGGGCAACGAATGGGTACCCCCCGAATCCGGCACAAGCGGCAAGCATAATCCTCCGGCGATTTTCTTGCCACGTATTTTCGAGTGGAATGTAGCCGCACGATTCCTGACGCGACGACCTGCCCGGGGCGACCCTGGCGGAAGCCCGTTCCCCGGCCAACCGGACTGAGCGGCTACGGAGCGCTCACCGGCAACGGTTCATGGGCCACCGGTCCGACCGGAGCATAGTTCAGAATTTTTTGCAGCAGATCGTCGATGGAGTTGGTGGAGTTGGACAGCACCACCACGCCGACCTTGCGGTGATGAGAAAACGCGATGCAGGAGTGATAGCCTGGCGTCCCGCCGTTGTGCCAGGCCATGGGTTCGGGACTGTTGATGATGTGCCAGCCCATCGCAATCTCCATTCCGGGCGAGACTTTCTTGTGAACACTCAGCTGCTTCTTCATGGCCGGCTGCAGCGCAGAGTCGAGGAAGCCCAGGTTCGCAGCCAGAAAAATCAGCAGATCGTTGGCGGTCGAGCGGATGCCGCCGGCTCCGGCAAAGGCGGGGAAGTCCCAGTTTCCAACTTTGTCCAACTTATAGGTATGGCCGGGAGCCAGATTGGTTTTCACCGCCGGCGTCAATCGCACCGTGGTGTGGTTCATCCCCAGCGGACCGGTAATGCGCGTGCGCAGCAAGGTTGCGTAATCGGTTCCGGCGCGCAAAGCCAGCACCTGGCCCAGCAGCGCGGCCCCCAGATTGGAATAGTCGTACTTGGAGCCGGGATCGCGGGTCAACTTGTACTGCGCAAGAAACTCATACATCTGCTGCGTGCCGTAATCGGCATACGGATTGGAGGGGTCGCGCACTTGAAAGTTCGACGGCATGCGCGGCAAGCCGGAGGTGTGCATGGAAAGATCCAGCAGCGTGATCTGCTTGCCGTTGCGGGTGGGCATGGTAACCGATGGCGGCAGATACTTCGAAACCGGATCGTTGAGCTTCACTTCGCCGTCCAGCACCATCTCCGACAACAGCAGCGAAGTAAACACTTTGGTAATGGAGCCGATCTCGAAAACCGTTTCGCCGTCGGGAACGCGGGGGTCGCGGTCCCCATCGAACTTGCCGAAGCCAATGACCCGCTGGCCATGCCGGGTGATGATGCCAACCACGATGGCGTCGCTCTGATGCTGCACATCGATGCGCTCGGCCAGCAGGGAACGGATTTCCGACTCGGTGGCCATCCGCGACAGGGTTTGCGCGTCCATCAGCAGGCTGCATAAACCAAATAGGGCGAGAATGACAAACTTTTGCAAAACGTCTCCGGGGATGTAGGCGGGATCGAGCCAAAGTTCCAGCGATTATAGTGCGGGCGCGGTTGGCGCGCGGCTTTCGGGCGAATCGCCGGCCGCAACATTAACATCACATGACTCTGTTTTATGATACCGAGGCTGAAACCTCAACGACGCAAAACTCGATAGGAGAAAACGATGAGCAGAGAGCAGAATCTCGCGGCCCTGCAGAAACAGGGTGAGGCCGTCAAGACCGGACATCTGGAAGCGCTGCGCGAGGTGTTCGCGCCCAACGTGGTCGATCATGATCCGGCCGCCGATCAAGGCCCGGGACCGGAGGGCTTCATTCACTTTTTTAGCGGACTTCGTACCGCGTTTCCCGACGTGGAAGTTGCGGTGGATTATCTGGTGACCGACGACGACAACGTCGCCATGGCCTATACCATCACCGGCACGCATAACGGTCCGCTGCAGGGCATTCCGCCTACCGGCAAGAAGATCAAAGCCCGCGGTATGCAGATTGCGCGTTTTGAAAACGGCAAGATCGTGGAGCGCTGGGGCAGCTCCGATGAGCTCGGGATCCTGAAGCAGCTGGGCGTGATTCCGTAGGGTCGCGCCGCATCGTGCGGCTAGAACTAAACCCCGCGACTAGAGGCCCTCTCATAAATCGTCCCGGGTTGTATCAGGGCACGACTTGAGTCGTGCCGAACGACGCATTACCAAGGTCCGGGCTTTAGCCCCTGCAAAACGGACCTCAGGGGCTAAAGCCCGAGTCATGGTGGGTCCTTTGCGGCACGTCTAAAGACGTGCCCTGATACAAAACCTTTCTGCGGGCATTTATGAGATAGCGCTAGCAACTACGCTTTGCGATCGGCGGTAAGCGACTCCAACTCCTCGGCGGTTTTCGGCCAATCCTCACGCAGCAGGCGCGACAGGCTGCGGTCGGCCAGCAGCTTGCCGCCGGTCTGGCAATCCGGGCAGTAATTGGTTTCGTTGCTGGCATAGCGAACGCGCTGGATCTTCGCACCACAGCGCGGACACGGCTGCTTGTAGCGGCCGTGCACCGCCATCCCGGGACGAAACGCCGTAACCTTCTCGGGAAACTTTTCGCCAGATTCGGCGCGCAGATTTTCCACCCACTGGCCCAATTGCTGGCGGGTGGCCGCGAACAGCCGCTCGATCTCGCTCGCGGTCAGCTTCTGGGTCAGGGCGAAGGGAGACAGGCGCGCCTCAAACAGGATCTCGTCCGAGTAAGCGTTGCCGATGCCGCTTAACAATCGCGGATCAGTGAGCGCGCGCTTCAAGGTGTGATTGGCCGATTGCAGCACCCGGGTGAAGTGCTCCAGATCGGTTTCCAGAACTTCCAGCCCGCCCGGATCGAGCGCGCGCAGCCCCGCCTCGCCGACAACGATATGCAGCGCGGCGCGCTTGCGCGATCCGGCTTCGGTCAGCGACAGAGTTCCGTTGCTGAAATCGAAGAACGCCAGCCCGCGCGCCTTCGCCGCGCCCGCTTTGCGCGGCTGCCAATGAAGCCGGCCGGCGATCATCAGGTGCAGCACCAGCCACAGATCGCCTTCCAGCCCAATGCAGATGCGCTTGCCCAGTCGGCGCAATGCCAGCACCTTCTTGCCTTCGACGGCCTCGACCGGCGGCTGGGCGGTGCGCAACAGCGAAGGCCCGCTGATGCGCACCCGCTCCAGCGTCTGGCCAAGAATTCGCGTCTGCAGCGCTTCGATGTAGACCGTGATGTCAGGCAGCTCGGGCATGGGAAGATAGATTCACGGCTGGGTACATCTGATTCCGGCCGGGAGGAAATCCGTGGGTCGATGCTGATACGCGTCAATGCTCATGCTTGGCGTGCGAGTGCAGGTGCGGATGCGAGTGCACCACGGTGCCGTGCGAATGCCGGTGAGCGTGAACCAGGTTGGCCCGCAGCAACAGCTCGTGATTAGGAAGAATCTCGGCCGGCGCTCCGCTGGCGGCAACTTTGCCTTCTTCCAACACGAAGACGCGATCGGCAATGTCTTCCACAATCTCCAGCTGATGCGTCGCGGTGATCACCGTTTTCGCCGAGCCTTTCCACTGCTGAATCAGATCGACTACCTGGCTCTGGCTGCGGGGATCGAGCGTCGCCGTGGGCTCGTCCAACAGCAGCACATCGGGATCGAGCACCAGCACCGAGGCCAGCGCCACCCGCTTCTTCTCTCCGCCCGATAAGCGATAGGGCGGACGATCGCGCAAGCTGGGCGATGCCCATCAGTTCCAGAGCCTCGTCGACCTTGGCCAGAATTTTTTCCTTCGGCCACTGCAGTTGCAAAGGCGCAAAGGCGATCTCGTCAAAGACCGTAGGATTGAAAAGCTGCACGTCGGGATTCTGAAAAACCAGCGCGACCCGGCGGCGAAAAGCCAGCGCGTAATCGTCCGCCTGAAACAGTTCGGGCGTCAGCCGCTGGCCGTCGAACACGACCGACCCCTTCGACGCGAAGTGCAGCGCATCCAGAATCCGCAGCAGCGTCGATTTTCCTGATCCGTTCGCGCCCAGCAGGGCGACGCGTTCTCCGTGCGCGATGTCGAGCGAGAGACCGCGCAGCGCCGGAATGCCGTCGTACTCAAAGCACGCGTCCTGCAGCTGGAACAGTGCCGGCATCGTCGGGTTCACCTTCCCATCCACACGGCAACACTGCCGGCCAGCAGAAACGCCGCCAGTCCCAGATAGTCCCAGGCGCCCATGCGGAAGTCGGAGAGAATCTGCACGTCGCCGCGAAATCCGCGCGCCTGCATGGCGAGATAGACTTCGTTGCTCAACTCGATGCTCTTGCTTAGCAGCACCCCGGCGGTGCGGGCCGCCATGCGGCGTTGCTCGGCCGGCGGCAAGATGCCGACGGTGCGGCTGCGTCGCGATTCCAGCATCTGACTCGCGGTCTCGACCAGCAGAAATACGTAGCGATGGGTCATGGCCAGCATCGCGATGGCTTCTTTGGGAAGACGGAAGGCGCGCAGAGCTTTGAGCACATGCGCCCAGGGCGTACACAGGATCAGCAACGTGGTGAACGTGACCGCAGTCTCGACTCGCAAGATCAGCATGGCGGCGGTGCGCAGGCCTTGCTCGGTAATCGTGAGGAAGCCGAGGGTCGCGACTGGATTGCCCGGAGTGACGAACGTCGCCGGAATGGCGATCACGCCGGTGAAGCCCAACACTACCAGCCACACCCGTTTGGCCAGCACCAGCAGGCTGACCTGCGAGAACATCGCGATCACTATCCCCAAAACGAACAGCGCCGCCACCACGCTGATCTTCTTCGACAGCGTAACCGCCAGCACCAGCGAAAAAAGTCCCACCACTCGCACCCGCGGATCGAGCGCCTGCAGCAGCCCGCGCCGGCGGGCCAGTTCCTCCGACATCATGGCCCGCGACAGCACGCGCGCGAAACCGACGAAGGTCGACTCCAGGAAGCCGCGTTTCATCCCGGGTATCCTGTCGGGCGGCGGCGCTCCAGGAAGCGTTGCAGGAACAGCGAGACGGCCAGCAGAAATCCCACCGCAAACATGGCAGAAAGAAAATAGCCGAAGGCACGGCTCCTGACGAACCCGGGCGCGTACGCCGGGAAAGGCGCGGTCCATAACTTCGCCAACTTCTCGAGGCCGGCGGGAACCGCTGCCGGCGCCGCCGGGTCGACGGACCTGGCGGCGGGAGCTTGCACGGCTGCCGCTTTCGCCAGCTGCGACGGCGACCATTCGCCCCACGCCGTCCCCGCGGCCAGAATTCCCAGCGGCGTGAGCAGCATCAGCGCCGCCACGGCGATCCATAGCCGTGCGCAGCGAGCCTGTGGCTGGTCGCAAGGTCAACGACTCGACGGCGGCGTCGGCCGGGAGCCCCGAGGTGCTGCGCAACAACGCCGGGTCGGCGGCTTGCAGATAAGCCACGACGCCGGCCGTGATCACCGCCTCGGCCAGGCCCGCGAATGTCAGGTGGCCGATCATCATGGCCGGAATAGCGACGCTGAGCGGATAAGGCGCGTACAGCGGCGTGCCGTGCGCATCATGAAAAAGCATTGGCTGGATGCCGAACTCAAACGCTGCGGCCAGCGCTGCCGCATTCACCGCCAGATATCCGGCGATGGCTGCCGCTACAACGCGACGCCGCGAGGCAATGCCCGAGCCGGCCGCGATCATCCGGTAACTGGCATAGGCGACCAGGGAGGCGATGATCGCCATGTTGAAGCAGTTGGCTCCCAGCGTGCTGATGCCGCCGTCGCCGAAGAACAATGCCTGGATGACCAGCGCGATGGAGATGGAAAGAATTCCGCCGGCGGGCCCGAGCACGATGGTTGCGATGGTGACGCCGAGGGCGTGGCCGGTGGTGCCTCCGGGCAGCGGCAGGTTGAACATCATGACCACAAACGCGAAGGCGGCGAAGACCGAGATCAGCGGCACCACCCGGGTCAGCAGCATGCGTTTCAGCCGCCGCAGCGCGGAGTACCATCCCGCCGCCGCGCCCACATACAGCACGGCGCAGGTGGAGGGACTCAGGTAGCCGTCAGGAATGTGCATGTGGCGAGCGCCTCTTGCCGGGGCAAGTCTCATCCTAATTCATCTGCAAGAGGCGACAGATGGTAGCCCACTCCGGTCGAACTCGTGACAGCCCAATTTATCTCAGCCTCCGAAGGAGGCGACAGGTGATAGCCCCGTCCTTCAGGGCGGGGTCGGCGTGAAATGAATGACCGAGTGCCCTGGGCACGACCGGGTTTCAGTCCGGAGAGATGGCTTGGTCGACATCCTGATGGGCCGCCCCTGCAAGGGGCTGGAAGGTTTGATACAACTGTCACCCAGGACAGCGCCCGCCTGCGGCTGGCTGGGTCCTGGGCTGAACTAAGTCGTCCCGCAGGGCGGGACGGGGTTGTCGCTGGCACGAGATAGGCGGCGAACCCAGGCTGTTTCTAATGATTTCAACCGAGCCACCCTGCTTCGAAATTTCCACATCCCTTTCGACCCGAAATATCTCTGGAACTGAAAACCTGCCGTGCCCGAGGCACTTGCCGCACTATTGGTTAGCTACCCCGTCCTGAAGGACGGGGCTATCGGCTGTCGCCTCCTTCGGAGGCTGCGATAAATCTGTAGGCCGACCTCAAGGCCCGGCGCACGACTTATCTGAGCGAATAAATCCCAGTTCAACACTAAAATGCTATAAGGTGGCCAGGGCACTGCGCGGAAAAGTTGCAACTTTTTGCACAATCGTCGTTTTAGGCCCACGCAAGACCGGGGGAGGCATCTAAGGCTGTCCAGTACGCTGCGATGGCTGTAACAGCGCCTAGAGGCTCCCTATGGCCATTGTAGATTGGCCCGCTGTGGGACGGAAAGGCTGCTTACGCGAATCTTGCTTGATTTACGACACCAAGGTGCCAATGTCAGCCTAAAATCGCCCTAGCGCGCCTCCATGACCACGTAGTGGTTAGGATAGGTCGGACCGTGGTAATCGGCGCGCGGCCGGATCAGGCGATTGTCGTTGAGCTGCTCGATCACGTGCGCCGTCCAGCCCGATACCCGCGATACCGCAAACACCGGGGTGAACAGGTCGATATCGATGCCCAGGGTGTGATAGGTCGACGCCGAATAGAAATCTACATTGGCGTTGAGCTTGCGCTCGGCCACGATGAACTCCTCGATCTTATGCGAAATGTCGAACCACTTGGCGTTGCCGCTGGACTGCCCCAGGTCTTCCGACATCTTGCGCAAGTGCGTGGCCCGGGGATCTTCGGTGTGATAGACGCGATGGCCGAATCCGGGAACCTTTTTCTTTTGCGCAAACATGCCTTTGATGTAGTCGACCGGATCGGCGCCCGAGGCGTCGATGGCTTCCAGGATGCGAAACACGGCTTCGTTGGCGCCGCCGTGCAGCGGGCCCTTCAGCGCGCCGATGGCAGCGGTGACGGCCGAATGCATGTCGCTCAGCGTGGCTGCGACCACACGCGCCGCGAAAGTCGAGGCGTTCAGTTCGTGGTCGGCGTGCAGGATGAGCGCGATATCGAAGGCGCGCTCGGCGGTCTCGCTGGGAATTTCGCCGTTCAGCATGTACAGAAAATTTCCCGCGTGCGAAAGCGAGCGATCGGGCTCGACCAGCGGCTTGCCTTTGCGAATGCGATCGTAGGCGGCGACCACATACGCCAGCTGCGCGGTAACGCGAATCGCCTTGCGCACATTGGCTTCGTGGTCGTTCACTTTCTCTTCCGGGTCATAGTAGGAAAGAGCGGAAACGATGGTGCGCAGCACGTCCATGGGCAGAGCATGCTTGGGCGCCTGGCGCAGCAGGCTGATGATGGAAGCGTCGAGCTTGCGCTCGCGAGCCAGGCTCAGCTTCAACTCCTGCAACTCGGCGCGGCTGGGCAGCTGCCCGAACCACAGCAGGTAGCAAACTTCTTCAAAGGTAGAGTGATCGGCCAGCTCGTGGATGTCGATGCCGCGATAGGCCAGGACGCCTTGATCGCCGTCGATGTAGCAGATCCCCGAGTTTGCCGCCGTAATTCCTTCCAGGCCTTTAGGGCCGGTTACGATGGTCGACATAAGATACCTCTTGCGGTTCAGGCCGCGGTAAGAAGATGAAAAAGGCAGGTGCACCTTTGGGCTGGCGTGGACAGGCAGGCTGGAGGTGCAACTTACTTTTATACTCCGCCGCTTCCGCCAGCGTCTATCACACCAGCGGGGGATGCGGGTATGTCGTCGGGTTGCCCGAGTGCTCCGCTCGTCCGTCCCGGCTCAGTGCCAGTCCAACGGCGCGAACCTCGTGTTCGTCACTCTCCTGCTTACCCTGAGCGCAGCGTCTGCGTCCAAGCGCCTCGTAAGGCAGGCAGCTCCGAACCGACTTGCCTGCGGGCGAAATTTACTTCCTGAACGAAAGCATTCCAGAGAGGTGCTTCTTATGCACAAGCTTCGCTTCCTGCTTTGGCTCCCCTGCGCGCTATTAATTGCGACCCTGTCGAGCGCCCAGTCCACGCAAATGAATCTGCCTCGCGCCAGCCAGCGGGCCGAGGTAACCCAGCGCATCGGGATCACCGACATCACCATCGTTTATTCCCGGCCGCTGGCGAACGGCCGCAAAATCTGGGGAGGCCTGGTGCCCTACGGACAAGTCTGGCGTGCCGGCGCCAACGAAAACACCGTTATCACCTTCCCCAACGCGGTCATGATCGATGGCCAGCCGCTGGCCGCCGGAACCTACGGCCTGCACATGATTCCCGGCGAGGATCAGTGGACGGTCATTTTCTCCAAGATGCATACCGCCTGGGGAAGCTTCAGCTACAAGCAGGACGAAGACGCGTTGCGGATCACGGTGAAGCCGCAGGCCACCGAACTGCACAATGCGCTGGCCTACGACTTCGATCAGCTGCAACCGGACTCGGCCGTGGTCACCATGAGCTGGGACAAAGTCGCGGTGCCGTTCAAGGTGTCGGTCGACGTAACCCAGGTGGTCGAAGCCAGCCTGCATAACCAGCTACGCGGTCTGTCGCAATATACCTGGGATGGCTGGGACGACGCGGCGACCTACTTGGTCGACAACAAGGTTGACCTGAAAGAGGCGCTGAAGTACGAAGACAACTCCATCGGAAACGAAGACCGCTTCGAGAACGAGATGACCAAGTCGCGCATCCTGGAAGCGCTGGGCCAAAGCAGCGAGGCCACGGCCGCGCGCGACAAGGCGCTGTCGCTGGGCACGGCTCCGCAGCTCTATGGATACGGCCGGCAGTTGCAACGCGACGGCAAGCAGAAGGAAGCGTTCGCGGTGTTTAAGACAGCGGCCCAGAAGGATCCGAATAACTGGCTTTCGCATGCCGGGCTGGCTCGCATTGCCTGCAGCGAAGGCAACTATACGGACGCCACCAAGCAGATGCAGCTGGCTCTGGCGGGCGCGCCCGATCCGGCCAAATCGGGCGTAGAAGGCCTGATCAAGAAGCTGCAGGATAAGCAGGACATCAACAAGTAGCGCCGGGCGAAACAAGGTTGTCACGCTCCCCTGTGACAATGGTGGGCCGGCTCCGACTGGCCCACCCCTTCCTTTTGACCGTCATCTTCCAGCGCGACTCGATTTGTAGCCAGCTTGAAAGTCAAAAACCCCACTCATTCGAAAAGCGCGAATGAGTGGGGCACCCGTGTCTTAGTTGTTTAGCTTCTAGCTAGTTGCTAGTTACTAGTTCCTTCGACTCGGGACTGAAGTCCTTCGCTCAGGATTGCGGCCGCGGGCTCGGACGCCCGCGACTGCGCCGCAATTTAGTACATCCCGCCCATGCCGCCGCCGCCGTGAGGCATGGCCGGTTCCTTCTTGTCTTCCGGAATGTCGGCCACCAGAGCTTCGGTGGTCAGCATCAGGGCCGCGATCGAGCCTGCGTTCTGCAGAGCCGTACGCGTAACCTTGGTGGGATCGATGACGCCGGCCTTGACCAGGTCTTCGAACGCACCCGTCTGCGCGTTGTAGCCGAAGTTGTTTTCCTTCGACTCGCGGATTTTGCCTACCACGATCGCACCTTCTTCGCCGGCATTGCCGACGATCTGGCGCAGAGGCTCTTCCAGGGCGCGACGCACGATGTTGGCGCCGATCTTCTCGTCGCCTTCCAGCTTCAGTCCCTCGATGGCCTCAGCGCAGCGCAACAGGGCAACGCCGCCGCCGGGGACGATGCCTTCTTCCACCGCAGCGCGGGTGGCATGCATCGCGTCTTCCACGCGGGCTTTCTTTTCCTTCATTTCAGTTTCGGTTGCGGCGCCGACTTTGATCACGGCAACGCCACCGACCAGCTTGGCCAACCGCTCCTGCAACTTCTCGCGGTCGTAGTCGCTGGTGGTCTTTTCGACCTGGCCGCGAATTTCCTTCACCCGGCCTTCGATGTCGCCCGGCTTGCCTTTACCCTCGACGATGGTGGTGTTGTCTTTGTCGATGGTGATCTTCTTGGCCTGGCCGAGATCCTGGACCTGGACGTTCTCCAGCTTGATGCCCAGATCTTCGGTGATGGCTTTGCCGCCGGTCAGAATAGCGATGTCCTGCAGCATGGCTTTGCGGCGATCGCCGAAGCCCGGAGCCTTCACGGCCGCAACCTGCAAGGTGCCGCGCAGCTTGTTGACTACCAGAGTCGCGAGCGCTTCGCCTTCGACATCTTCCGCGATGATCACCAGCGGACGTCCGCCCTTGGCGATCTGCTCCAACAGAGGCAGCAGGTCTTTCATCGAGGAAATTTTCTTTTCGTGGATCAGGATGTAGGCGTTCTCCAGAACCGCTTCCATGCGCTCCGGATCGGTAACGAAGTAGGGCGACAGGTAGCCGCGGTCGAACTGCATGCCTTCGACGACTTCCAACTGGGTTTCCATCGTCTTGGCTTCTTCCACCGTGATCACGCCGTCTTTGCCGACCTTCTTCATGGCTTCGGCAATGATGCGGCCGATGGTCTCGTCGTTGTTGGCGGAGATGGTGCCGACCTGCGCGATCATCTCGCCGGAAACTTTCTGCGACAGCTTGTCGAGGGCCGAGCCCTTGCGATTGCCGTCTTCGTCCTGGACGCCGACGATGGCGCTGACACGGCCTTCTCGATGCCGCGCTTCAGGGCCATCGGGTTGGCGCCGGCGGCCACGGTCTTCACGCCTTCGCGATAGATGGCCTGGGCCAGAACGGTCGCGGTGGTGGTGCCGTCGCCGGCAACGTCGGAAGTCTTGGAAGCGACTTCGCGCACCATCTGCGCGCCCATGTTCTCGAGCGAATCCTTCAGCTCGATTTCCTTGGCTACGGTGACGCCGTCTTTGGTAATGAGCGGCGAACCGAATTTCTTCTCGATCACGACATTGCGGCCCTTGGGACCGAGCGTGACTTTTACGGCATCGGCCAGAACATTCACGCCGCGAAGTATCGACTGGCGTGACTCCTCACCATGCAGAATCTGCTTTGCCATTTTTTTCTCCTAGTTGTCGGTTGTCAGTTGCCGGTTGTCAATTTCCGACCTGCTCCAACCTGATCTTCAAAATGAAATTGGTTATCAGCTTTTGCTTGCCAGTTATCGGTGGGTTTCTCGCGGCCTAACCGCGATGCCCGGTTGGCAGCTCCAGTCCTGTTGACTGACAACTGGCAACCGACAACTGACAACTGCTTCTTACTTCTTGGCGGCGTGCTCTTTCGCCTTGGCAGCGCCTTCCAGCATGCCCAGTACTTCTTCCTCGCGCATGATCAGGAACGTGTCGCCGTCGATGGTGATCTCGGTGCCGGCATACTTGCCGAACAGGATGCGATCGCCCGCCTTCACATCGAGCGGGAAGGTTTCGCCTTTGTCGTTGGTCTTGCCCCGGCCTACGGAGATCACTTCGCCCTCTTGCGGCTTTTCTTTGGCGCTGTCGGGAATAATGATTCCGCCACGAGTGGTTTCGCCCTCTTCAATCCGGCGAACCACGATGCGGTCGTGCAGGGGAGTCAGCTTGGTAGACATTCTTCGAACTCCTTTCGAGCTTGAGAATTCAATTGGATTCCGTTAGGTATTAGCCGGCCTGGGCGCGGATACTGGGCACTGCGGTCGGCAAAGTCCATAACCATGAGGGATAAACTGAAGCATCGCGAGGGAGGGAAGCGGTTGCTAGCACTCACTCGCTACGAGTGCTAATATAGGCGACTTTGCTGCCGGATGTCAAGCCCGATATGAGCAAAACTCACTCATATTCTGTCCATAAGGCTCTGATTGGCGAGCTATGTAATTATAAATAAGCTAGTTATAATAAATTTTTACGCCTCGCTGGGTTGGTCGGAAGGCCAATCTGCGGCTAGGTGGAATCTTGATTCCCGGATTGGGCGCGCCACGAGGCTTTCGATTACAGCAGAGAGGACAATGTTGTCGCTCTGCCGCTATCTTCCCCTCTGCGGTTCGGCTAGTTTGATGGAAGTTTCGCGAGACTCTCCTGCCCTGCTATTTCGATCCAAGCTACCCCACACCCACCTCCGGGAATTCCTTGCGCGAAATCCGCGAGGTTCTTCGCAGCCACTTTCGCGTGAGGCATCTGCCATCGCGCCCTCGCTAACTGCGGAGTTGCCGATAGCAACGAAGCGAAAAGGTATCCTGGCTGGTGAAGGACGCATCTATGCCTGCAGCACGCGCTCGTCTCTAACCCTTTCTAACAACTATTTACAGCTGCTAAGGATGTGGTGAACTTTCCAGTTCCCATTGTGCGGCGTTTGGCAGCATAATCAGTTAGTCACAGGTGTGATCGTGCCAGTCCTCCGTGCGGTTCGAACCTCGTCGTCTTGCGTGCGCATGTGGAAAATCGCGCTGGCGCTGGCCGCTATTCTCAGCTTGCCGGGATTCGGCTTCGCGCAGAATTCGCCGTCATCGGCCACGCCGGCTCCAGCTAACGCAAGCCAAAGCAATGCGCCCGGCGAGGCGCAGGTTTCGCCCGCGGCCCATCCTGATGCCACGCCAGTAGAAATTCCCACGGCAGCGCAAATCGAAGCCGCAGGCAAACAAGCTTCGTCTGCGGATCCGGACACGACCGCTTCGGCGGCCACAGCCAATCCAACGCCCCCCGCAGCCAAGCCCGAGGCGACTGCGCCGGCCACCGCGAATGGAACCGCGACCCAAGCCGGGGCACTGCCGGCGAAATACAACGTTAACCTTATTGGGCAGCGCAACGTGGGCAGCGGTCTGGACTTCTACTCGCTCGACCGCGAAGTAGCTTTGGGACGCCAGCTCTCGCAGCAAGTGGAGGCCAGCGCGCGGCTGGTCACCGACCCGGTCATCACCGAGTACATCAATCGCATCGGCCAGAACCTGGTGCGCAATTCCGACGCGCGTGTGCCCTTCACCATCAAGGTCCTCGATACCGAAGAGGTCAACGCCTTCGCCCTGCCTGGCGGTTTCTTCTACGTGAACAGCGGATTGATTCTGGCGGCCGACAATGAAGCCGAGCTGGCCGGAGTGATGGCGCACGAGATCGCGCACGTCGCCGCCCGTCATGCCACCAAGAACATGACCCGCGCCCAGATCTGGAACATGGCGTCGGTGCCGCTCATCTTCATCGGCGGGCCGGTGGCGTATGCCATCAGCGAAGTGGCCGGCCTGGCGGTGCCGCTGGGCTTCTTGAAATTCTCGCGCGATGCCGAGCGCGAAGCCGACCTGCTCGGCTTGGAATATGACTACGCCAGCGGCTACGATCCGGAGGCGTTTGTAGAGTTCTTCGAGAAGCTGGGGATCGAGAAGAAAAAGCCAAACCTAATTGCAAAGGCGTTTGCGACTCATCCCATGAATGCTGAACGCATCGAGGCGGCGCAGGAGGAGATTCGGAAATACTTGCCCGATCGCGCCGAATACGTGGTCGATACCAGCGAGTTCGAGGCGGTGAAGGCGCGCCTGGAGATGTTGGAGAACGGGCATCACATTGGCGGCGCCAAGCCGGAGCCGGGCCGTCCGGTATTGCTGAAGCGCACCTCGGCGGACAGCAGCAGCGATCCGGGAAATTCGGGGCAGGGCAGTGGTTCGCAAGACCCCGGCCGTCCTACGCTGAAGCGGGCTCCGGGCGCCACCGACTCGGCGCAATCGACGCAGGATGAGAAGGATGATGCTGGACCAATCCTGAAGCAGCCTCCGGCCAGCGGCGGCGGCAGCGGCACCGCGTCCGGCTCGGGCGGATCGGCGCAGGCCAGCCAGCCTCCGAATGACAATGCCAGTCCTACGTTGAAGCAGGCTCCGGCGGATTCCGGCAGCAGCAATGCGGGTTCGACGCAGACCAGCCAGGACCAGACGGACCAGGGGCCTCCGGTGCTGAAGCAGGCGCAGGCGACTCCGGATTTTCAGAACTGAAGGTCGCACTTAGCGATCAGCTTTTGGCTCTTAGCTTTTAGCCCTTAGCAGAAGTGAGAACTCTTTTTCGGAATGTTTGGATTGAGGAGGGGCGATGCACGTGGGATCAGCACTGATTGTGGCAGCGATCGTGATCGGCGGCAGCGTCCGAATAGCACTCATGCTCCGTCAGGGAAAAACGGTTTCGTCGACCTCGCGCCGTTAAGTTTCGTCCCTGCCTTGGTAGTTCTCGGCTGTTGGCGGGAACCAATCTGGCTTTGTCGCCATCCTATGTGTGTCGCCCCTGAAAGGGGCTTGAAGATTTGTTACAACTTCAACCCAGGACTGCGCCCGCCGCCGGCGGGCTGTGTCCTGGGCTAAGCTGAGTCGTCCCGCGGGGCGGGACGGGGCTTTCAAAGGGCACGACATCTATGGCGAACCAGGCTGCCTGAAAGAATGTCAATCCAGTCAAACGTCTTTAGCAAGTGCGGGAACTTAGCTTCGATCTATGGCAAATGAAGAATTGAAATATGACCTGGACGTAGGCACAAGTGCAAAGCCAACCCGCTCGTTGCATTTTTCGTGCTAAAAGCCAAGAGCTAAAACCTCATCTACAATATGCCTATGAAGATGCTGGGTGTGGCATTCACCATCTTTGCTTTGGTTCTGGTTTCGCTTCCACTGGCGGCCGGCGACAAGGAGAACGGCCCGCAATCGTCGCTGGGATTTGTGGTTCTCAAAGACGACAACGGCAAGCCGGTGCGGAACGCGGCCGTGATTCTGCATTTCGTGACCAAGAAGGGTAAGCAGGGAAAGGCCGGCTTCGAGCTGAAGACCGATCCCGACGGCAAGACCCATTTCGACGGCGTCCCCTACGGCACCATGCGGATCCAGGTGATCGCTCAAGGCTTCCAGACATTTGGCGACGATTACGCCATCGATCAGCCCAACCAGGAAATCACCATTCGCCTGAAGCGGCCGCAAGCGGAGTACTCGATTTACGAGAAGCACGACGGCAGCAGCAGCGGGACGGGCGGCACCAGCGGCACTGGCAACGGCACGCCGCCGCCGCCTCCACAGCAATGATGGATCGCTTTTAGCTGTTAGCTTTTAGCTGTTAGCTCTTAGCAGGCGCCAGTGAGGTTCCTGCTAACTCAGCCGTCTGCCCAACGGAATTGTGCGCATGCTAAGGGCTAAGGAGACTCTGAGCAAGTGAAGCGACGGCCCCGCAGCGGCTGAAGCCGGATGATTTTTGGGCTCTTAACGGACGACCTGAAGGCCGTCCCCTTCAAAGCAAGACTTAATCAGAGTTTCCCTAAGAGCTAACAGCTAGGAGCTAACAGCTAAGAGCTAAGAGCTAAGAGCTAACCGTGCGCATAATCGAAAGCGACCAACGAGGTTCACCCCCCATGATCGAAGCCTACGCCCGATGGAGCGATGCCGACCGGTTCGTCTGCCAGGCCGCCAGCGGCCACGCGCTGGTGGTCGATGCCGGTAGCGAGAAGTCGGCCAGCAGTCCGGTCGAGCTGGTGCTGATCGCACTCTGCGCCTGCACCGCCAGCGACGTGGTCAGCATTCTGCGCAAGAAGCGCGAGCCCTTCGTCAGCGTCGATGTCCGCGCCACCGCGGAACGCTCCGAAGACTTCCCCAAAGTCTTCACTTCCATCCGCGTGATCTATCGCGTCACCGGCAACGTCACCCACAAGGCGGTGGAAGACGCGATTCGGTTGTCGAAGGAAAAGTACTGTTCGGTATCGGCCATGTTGGAGAAGGGCGGCGCAAGATTGAGTTTGAGATCGAATACGGGCTGTGACGGCGGCACCAAGCCGGCTGGCTGGCACTCAAATCGGTAGAGTGCCAATCTTGACAGGGCCCTGCCATCTCCCTAGAATAAAGCTGCGGGATTGTATCTGGACGCTCCCATAAATAATTGCGGTAGAGTAAGTTACAGTCCTCGGGTAGCGGAATCATGAGCACACCGGCGGGCATCGGAAAACGCGAGCGGGATATTCTAACGGCCATTGTGGAGACCTACATCTCTACCGGTGAGCCGGTTGGCTCGCGTACTTTGGCACGCAACAATCGGGAAAATCTCAGCGCTGCGTCCATCCGCAATGTCATGGCCGACCTGGCGGACGCGGGATTTCTCGATCAGCCACACACCTCGGCTGGACGCGTACCGACGACTCAGGCTTACCGCTTTTATGTAAAACAGTTGACTGGCGAAGCTCGGTTGTCGCCCGCCGACGAGGGCCTGATCCAGGACAATCTGCACGGCATTCAGGATGTGCAGGAGTTCATGGAGCGCACCTCGCACGTGCTGTCGCTGATCTCCCACGGTGTGGGAGTCGCGGTCAGCTCGGCGCCGGGACAGCGCAACGCCCTGGAGCATGTTTACTTCCAGCGTATGGCCGACAAGAAGGTTCTGGCGGTGGTGGTCATGCGCAACGGGCTGGTGCGCGATCGCGTTTTGCGGCTGACCGACGACCTTACGGCCGGCGATCTCGACATGGCCGCTGCCTATATCAATCAGAACTTTCGCGGCTGGGAGATGGAGTCGCTGCGCAACGAAATTGCCAAGCGCATCCAGCAGGAGCGCAGCGAATACGATCGCATGATGTCGTCGGTAGAGCAGTTGTACGCGCAAGGCGCGCTGGCCGGCGAAGGATCGGGCCAGTCGGTGTATGTAGAAGGCGCATCAAATTTGGTGCTGACCGAGCAGGACAAGGAGCGGCTGCGCCAACTGCTGGCCACCCTGGAAGAGAAGCAGCGGGTGGTCGATCTGCTCTCTGCCTACTTGGATACGCGTCAGGAGGCGGTGCGCGTAGTTGTGGGTCTGGAAGACGCTATGCCGCATCTAAACAATTTTGTGCTGATTGGCAAGCCGGCGCGAGTGGGCGACGAGGTGATGGGTTCGCTGGCCGTGATTGGTCCGACTCGCATGGATTACGAGCATACGATTACCGCCGTCTCCTACATCGCGCGCATGTTCGATCGACTGTGGGACGAGTCCACGTGAAGCTTGCGGGAAGCTCGAGCTGAGGTGTTTTGAAGGGGCTGCGCCGTAAGAGGGTTTTATTGTTTGTCATCCCGAACCGGCTTCACAGTTTGCTGAAGAACTCGGCCGAAGGCGATTTTGAAGGGGCGTAGCTTTAGCTACGCCGTGGCAAGTCCTTTATATTTGTCATCCCGAACCGGCTTCAGCCGGTGAGAGATCTGCTTTTCCGAGTTTTTCAGCAAACGGTTCAGCCGGTGAGGGATTTGCTTTTCGAGTTTCTTAACAGCATGTTGAGGTGCGAATCCCAGCCCGAAGGGCGAAAGTGATTAGCCCAGCGCGGAAGCGCTGGGTAAACTGGAAAAAAGAGCTGAGTCCCGTAGGGACGGCACGATTTTAGAATGACCTATGCAATATAAGAAACAAAATGGAGGCTCCAACACCGACCTGGAGCTGGATCACGAATTGCCGCCGGCGGAGAACGACGAATCTTCCTGCGCCCGACCCGGCTGCGTCCAAAGAGGCTGCCGGCCCGGAAGCTGAGCTGGAGAAAGTTCGCGCCGAGCGCGCGGCCTATCTGGATCGCGCGGCGCGGCTGCAGGCCGAGTTCGACAACTTCCGCAAGCGCAACGCCAAGGAGCAGCAGGAGTATCGCGAATACGCTTTGGCCGAGGCGCTGAAGACACTGCTGCCCATCCTCGACAGTCTGGATCGCGCGGTGAAGACCCGAGCGGCTTCGCTCGACGACTTCCAGTCGGGCATCGAACTCATCGACAAGCAATTTCACGATGCGCTGGCCAAGCTGGGGGTTCAGCCCATACCAACGGAGGGCGCGGCGTTCGATCCGACTTTGCATCAGGCGGTGCAAATGGTCGACACCGATGAGGCAGAGGACAATCAGGTGCTCGACGAACTGCAGCGCGGCTACAAGTTGAAGGAACGGCTGCTGCGTCCGGCGATGGTGCGGGTGGCGCGCAATCCCAAATAAATCAAGATTGAGAAGGTAAACGGTTCTGGCCACGACAGTGAAACGCGACTACTACGAGGTGCTTGGCGTCTCGCGCACCGCCAACGACCAGGAAATCAAGAGCGCCTATCGCAAGCTGGCGCTGCAATTTCATCCTGACCGCAATCCCGATAAGCCGGATGCCGAAGAGCGCTTCAAGGAGTGCAGCGAGGCTTATGCCGTGCTGGCTGACGGCGAGAAGCGCGCCCGTTACGACCGCTTCGGGCATGCCGGCGTTTCCAGCGGACCCGGCGGCGGGCCGGGCGGATTCGATGCTACCGTCTTCACCGACTTTCAGGATATCTTCGGCGACATCTTCGGCTTCGGCGACATGTTTGGCGGCCAGGGTGGACGCCGCCGTACGCGCGCCCAGCGCGGCGCCGATCTGCGCGAAGATCTTACTCTGGAATTCGAGGAAGCGGTCTTCGGTGTCACCAAGCAGATTCAGGTGCGGCGCCTGGAGGAGTGCGACTCCTGCAAGGGAAGCGGCATGGCGCCGGGCAAAGCGCCGATCAACTGCACCACCTGCGGTGGCCGCGGGCAGACGCGCTATCAGCAAGGTTTCTTTTCCATCACCCGCGCCTGCAGCACCTGCGGCGGCTCGGGCAAGCTGATTGTCGACCCCTGCAATCAGTGCCGCGGCCAGGGACGCATCAACCGCGAGCGCACGGTCACGGTGAAAGTTCCGGCGGGCGTCGAGGAAGGCGCACGCATTCTGTATTCGGGTGAAGGCGAAGCTGGGGTTTTCGGCGGACCTCCGGGCGATCTCTACGTGGTGCTGCATGCCAAGGAGCATTCGTTCTTCGAGCGCGAAGGCAAGAATCTGTATTGCGTGGTGCCCATCTCGTTTCCGCAGGCGGCGCTGGGCGCAGAGATTCAGGTGCCGACTCTGGAAAACGATCAGACCCTGAAGATTCCCGAAGGCACGCAGACCGGCGCCACCTTCAAGCTGAAGAACCAGGGCGTGCCGGTGCTGAACGGGCGCGGCCGCGGCGATTTGTTCGTCGAGGTAAAGGTGCAGACGCCCAGCAAGCTGAGCAAGCGCCAGCGCGAGCTGATGCAGGAGCTGCACACCACAGTCTCGGTGGAGAACAAGCCGGTCAGCCGCTCGCTGCTGAATAAGGTGAAAGAGATCTTCGGGTAGACGGCCGTTAGCATTTAGCACTTAGCGAAACTCTGATTAAGTTTTGTTTTGAAGGGGACGGCCTTGAGGCCGGCCGTTAAGTATCCGAAAATCATCCGGCTTTAGCCGCTGGGGGGACTTCGCTTTCACTTGATCAGAGTTTCCTCAGCTTTCGGCTCTTAGCTTTTAGCTCTTAGCCTTTAGCAAACGAACGATTGCGTGGTTTCGTAGAAGCGATCTTGATTGCGTGCAGACCAGCCGCGCAGCGGCGAGATGGTGTTAGGCGGGGGCGTTAGCCCCCGATCAAGTGGAAAAAGAAACTAGCCGCAGGGCGGCGACACTAGCCACGGCACAGACGCCGTAGGGACGGCATAAGCCGCGACGCAATTTGGCACGAAGAATCATCATCGATCCAGCGATTCATCATGGCGATCCCTGTATCGAAGGCACGCGCATACCGGTCAGCGTGATTGCCGCCAGTATTGCGGATGGAGATACGGTCGCCCAATTGTTGGTAGCCTATCCGCAGCTTAGCCTGGACGAGATCCGCGGGGCGACGGAATTCTTGCGGCTAAGAACTCAGGAAACTCTGATCAAGTGAAAACGCGCTCCCGCAGCGGCTAAAGCCGGATGATTTTCGGGTACTTAACGGACGGCCTGAAGGCCGTCCCCTTCAAAGCAGCACTTAATCAGAGTTTCCCTAAGAGCTAAAAGCTAAGAGCTAAAAGCTAAGAGCTAAAAGCTAAGAGCTAAAAGCTAAGAGCTAAAAGCTAAAAGCTAAAAGCTAAGACTAAGCTAAGAAGCTAAAAGCTAAAAGCTAAAAGCTAAAAGCTAAAAGCTAAAAGCTAAAAGCTAAAAGCTAAAAGCTAAAAGCTAAAAGCGAATCGCGACTCCCGAGCAACGGCCTTCCTTGGACAAAGCCCTCCACATCTACGCCTGGTTTTTGCTGATCGTGACCGGCTTGCCGGCGGCGGCGCGTCTGGCGCGACCGCGTGAGCTGGCGCGCATCCTCCTGCTGCGCTACGAGAATCCCAAGCGGCGCAAACGCGCCCGCATCGGCGGCATGATCTACCTCGGCTTGTCGCTGTGCGCCATCCCCTACCTGCTGCACGCGCAGATGCGGCAGGAACGCTGGCTCATCATGATCGTGCTGGTCGGCTCGGTGTCGGCGCTGGAGTTCCTGCTCAACAGCCGCCTGTTTGACGAGGAAGCGCTGACGCGGCAGAATCGCCTGTTTGGCGGCGTCTATGCCGCCATGGCTATCGCCATCGCTCTGCTGCTGCTCACCCGATGACCCGACGCCGCTGGATTGCCGATGAGTTCTCCTCCGACCGTGCCGCCTTGACTGGGGCGCATGCCGCACATCTGTCGCGAACCCTGCGGGCGCGAGTCGGGCAGGAGTTCGAAGTTGCTTGCGGGGAGCAGGTGCGACGGGCAACAGTCGCCAGCGTCAGCGATGATCGCGTCGAGTTCGCCCTAGGTGAAGAAATTGCCGCCGGGACGGTGGTGCCGATTACGTTGCTACTGGCGGTCTTCAAGTTTGATCGCATGGAGTGGGCGATCGAGAAGTGTACCGAGCTGAACGTCACGACCATCGTTCCGGTGATTGCTCGTCGCACCGAAAAGCATCTTGCCATTGCAGCCGAGAAGCGCGTGGAGCGCTGGCGACGGATCGCTCGTGAAGCTTCGGAACAGTCGCGCCGGATCGCGCCGCCGGGAATTGCCGATCCGCTCAAACTGAAAGATGCGCTTGAACAGATTCACCAACACGACGCTCCTCCTTCCGCTGTCATCCCGAGCGAGGACTTTAGTCCGAGTCGAGGGACCTGCGGTCCGCCGCGAGGCAGCCTGCGTATCGTTCTCGCCGAAAGCGAGCGCGAAGTGGGACTCGCCGAAATCTTGCGTTCTCAGGACGTCGCCTCCCTCGCCTTGGCAATTGGCCCCGAGGGCGGCTGGGCCGAGGATGAGTTGCAGAGTTTCGCAAGCTCGCAATGGATCGCGGCCTCGCTGGGCGAGACGATTCTTCGCGCCGAAACCGCCGCCATCGCCGCTCTGGCGATTGCGCGCGCAGAGATCTAGCGGCCAGCATTCAGCACTCAGTCCTTGGAGCGCGTCAGCCCGATCCGCACTTGATCGCGGTGCGAAGGATCGCAGGTCCCTCGGCTCGGAGTGAAGTGTCTGCGAGAGAACCTCTGTCGTCCCTACAGGACTAGGATCAATTTTTCCACCTGACCCAGGACTGCGCCTTCGGCTTCGTCCTGGGCTGAACTTAGTCGTCCTTACGGACGGGATTTTCGGCTGATATATTCCACTCGCAATCCAAAATTTAATTCTCACGCAGACACTAAAGTCCTCGCTCGGGATGACAAATCGATGGGAGGCTCGAGGGATTGCATGCCGATTGCTGAATGCTGATTGCTGAGTGCCAAGTGCTGAGTGCCAAGTGCTGAGTGCCAAGTGCCAAGTGCCAAGTGCTGGCTACTGAATGCTGGCTACTGAATACTGTGTTTCCGCTTGCCTTCCAGTCGCTGATCCCTGATAATATTATCTTCGCCTTTTCTTCGTGCGAGTCGAGATTTCCATTGTCCAGCAACGGCCATCACACTTTCGTCCCTACTGACGAGCAGCGTCAGGCCATCGAGCACGTGCATGGTCCGATGCTGGTGGTCGCCGGCGCCGGTACGGGCAAGACCACGGTGCTGGCGCGCCGCATCGCTCATCTCATTCGCAGCGAAGCCGCCCGGCCGGACGAGATCCTGGCCGTCACCTACACTCGCAACTCTGCCGCCGAGTTGATGAACCGGGTCGCGGCCATCCTTGTATCCGGAAGAAAGCCAGCAGTCGCTCTATCCGGAGACTGAACCGGCCCAAAGCGGCGCGCAAGCTGATGGCCAAGGGCCTGCAGGCGCACACGTTTCATTCGTATTGCTATCGACTGCTGAACGATGCCGGCAACAAGTTTCAACTGCTCGACGACAACGACCTCTTCGTGCTGCTTCGCCGCCGGGTCGGAGCAGCTGAAGCTGCGGCATTACATCAAGTCGGCCGACCCGGGAAAATTTCTCAAGGAGCTGCGCGACTTCTTCAGCAGCTGTCATGACGAGCTGCGCACGCCTGACGACTACGACGCTTACCTGAAGCAGTTGGAGCGCGGCGAAATTCCGCTGCCGCGTATGGTGAAGTCGAAGGATGCGGCGGCGATGTCGGACGAGGAAGTTCTGGGCCGCTGCCACGAGGTCGCGTACGCCTTCCGCTATGCCGAAAATCTGCTGCAGCAGGAAGGCCTGGGCACCTTCGGACACATCATGAGCCGCGCCGTCGATCTGCTCAGCCGCCGGCAGTCGGTGCTGCAGCGGATGCAGCGGCACGCGCGCTTTATTCTTATCGACGAATTTCAGGATTCCAACGTGGCCCAGATCAAGTTGGCCAGCCTGCTCGGCGGGCACGAGGCCAACGTCTTCGCCGTCGGCGATCCCGACCAGGCCATCTACCAGTTTCGCGGCGCCACCAGCGGCGCCTTCGACCAGTTTCTAAAAACTTTTGGCGGCGATAGGGTGAAGCGAGTCACCATGTCGGCGAATCGCCGATCCACGCCGCCGATCCTGCGCTGCGCCTATCAGGCCATCCAGTGCAATCCTGCGATCGTCAGCCTGGAGGCTGCCGACGGCGGCTGGCCGCGGCAACCGCTTACCTGCGCGCGTCGGGAAAGCGCTACCCTGGCCGCGACTTCGCCCCCGGTGCAGGCGGTGATTTACAACAGCTACGAGCAGGAAGCCAGCTTCATTGCAGACACCATTGAGGCCATGCGGCGAGAGCGGCCCGAGATGGAGTTGAGCAAGATCGCGGTGCTCTATCGCAGCCACTATTATCGCGAGCGGATTGTCGCCGAGCTGCAGCAGCGGGGCATTCCGGTGCGGGTCAAAGGGGTCGATCTTTTCGACACGCCGGAGTTGCGCGATGCCATGGCGGTGTTGCGCATTCTGGACTCGGCGCAACCGGTGGCGCTGTTTCGCGTGGCTGCCTTGCCCCAGTTTCAGGTTGACCCGGAACAATTTCGCACGCAACTGGCGCTGGCCGGCAGAGACGCTTCCGCCGAGGCGGGGCTGGAGGAAACTCCCGGCGGCAAGCCGGTGATCGAGGTGATTCGCCGGGCGCGGCGGGATCTGATCAGCGCTGCGAACAACATCGCCGAGGCACTGAAGATTGCGCAGCGAGATTTTGGCCTGCCGGAGTCGATGCCGCTGCGGCGGCTGATCGATTTCGCCGAGCGCTGGAGCAACAAGCCGAAACAAATTGTGGAGCAGGGAACACTGCAAGAGTTTCTGGAGTACGTAAACCTGTTTGGCGATGCCGGCGGCGCCTTGCTGGAAGAAACCGACGACGACGATCCGGTGGCGGCGCTGGCTCCTCAGGAGCTGGGCAACGCGCCCCGCGAAGACGCCGTGCAGCTGATGACCGTGCACGCTGCCAAGGGCCTGGAATTCCCCTGCGTGTTCGTGGCGCGAGCCGCGTCCGGATCGTTCCCCAGCAATTACAAAGAGCCGCTCGTGGAATTTCCGCGGCAGCTGCGCAGCAAAGATACGGCCGCTGACGCCGACGCCAGGACTCAGCATGACCAGGAAGAGCGGCGCTTGTTCTACGTGTCCATGACCCGCGCGATGGACGAGCTGTACCTGTGCGGCAAGGTGGGGCGAGGCAAGAATCCCATTCCCACCCGATATATTCGCGAGCTAGTGGACGCCAAGCTGGCCTTGAAGGACGACATCGCGGCGCGCGTCCTCCAGCCGGAGCCGATCGCGAGCATCCACGCCGCCGCCGAACCCCTGCTCAATGTTTCCCAGTGGACGCAACTTCCCGCGCGCGAAGACGGACATCGGCACGCGTTGAGCGCCAGCGCCATCCAGCAATACGAGAATTGTCCGCTGGCTTACAAGCTGAGGTACGACTGGCATCTGCCGGAGAAGACGTCGGCGGCCTTGCAGTTCGGCAGCGCCATGCATCTGGCTCTTAAAGCTTATTTCGATGGGGTTCGTGCCGGACGGCCACCGGACGAAGCTACGGTCATCGCGTGTTTCTTGGACGAGCTTTCGAAGACGAAGATCGATGAGCCCCTGCAGCGCGCGCTCTACGAAAAAGATGGCCGCGATCAACTGAGCGCGCTGTTGCGCTCTGAGCTGGGCCGATCGCGCGGCGAGATTCTGGAAACGGAGAAGCGCTTCCGGGTGGAAATCGGCGGAGCCCAGGTGACCGGCAGGTTTGACCGGATCGATCAACTTCCCAGCGGGGAAGTCGAGATCGTAGATTACAAGACCGGCAAGCCTAAAACGCAAGACGACGCCGACGATAGCCTGCAGCTTTCGATTTACGCCCTGGCGGCGCGCAGCCTGGGACACACGCCGGCAGCGCTGGTCTTTATCAATCTGCAGAACGGAATCGCCGTGGAGGCGCAGCGCTCGCCGCAACAGCTTCTGGAAGCGGAGAACAAGGTCGCGGTGGTGGCCGCCAGGATTGCCGCCGGAGAGTTTGATCCCAAGCCCAGCCAAGCGTGCGCGCGCTGTTCGTATCACAGCATCTGTCCGGAGCAGGAAGCGCCGCTGACTATTTCTCCTGCCCAGCGCTCCGCAAAAGTGAATTGATACCAAAAGCGAAGGGGGACGCTTGCGCGTCCCCCGGTTCGTACGGTCGAAAGCGGTTAGTGCTTCTTAGCCTTTTTTGCCGCCTTCTTAGCCTTCTTTGCTGCCTTTTTGGTTGCCATTGTTTCTATTCTCCCTTTCCATTTGTCATGGAACATCGCGACATTGATTTCATCGCAATTTGTTAGTTGTATAGAGTCATTGAAAAAAATAGTCAAGCAAAAAACGCACGTCGCGGTGCGTGCAACGCGAGCGGGTCACGCCGATTCCTCGCATCTTGATCACGACAAATCTCTCTTAACGCGTGTCGCCGGCATCGCATCCTCAACTTCGCATGTGCGTGAGAGCCTCATAAACACTGGCTATTTCAGCATCCGCAAAACTGCGCCGCTGAGCGCGTCGTGCCATGCATGCGCCATCATTCCAGCCCGCAGGCTCCTTCGCCACCACGCGAGTAGCCCAAACATTAAACCGTAAATTCCGATCAGAATCATGCGCGGGACTCCTTCATAGCCGTGTGAGGCGCCGAACACAACTGCCGAAATGATCACGCCGAAGAGCATGGAGTGACCGAGGGCGGCGAACTGGCGCTGCAGATATCCGCGGAAGATGATCTCTTCGCAGAAGCCGGCGGTGGCGCTCAGGCAGAACCACACCGCCAGCTCCAAATTCGTTTCCGGGGTCAGGAATCCCAGTTGCTTGCGCATGGCTTCGATCTTGCCGGCCTGGTCCAGATGCATCAGCTTGGCGCCCGCGCCCAGCACTCCCAGGGCGCAGAACCAGAAGGCGGCCGCGTACACCAGGTCCAGAAAGAAATCTTCGGCTGACGCCCAGCGTCCGCCGATCAGGTCGCGCAGGCGGATACGTTTGCGAATGCCCAGCCAGACGAAGCCGACCAGCATCCATTCCCAGGTCATGCTCCACAGGTATTGCAGCACTTTGCTCTCGGCGGCCAGCGGATGTTGGCTGCGGGTACCGTTGAGCGAAGCCAGCAGCAGCACGGCGATCAGGACAATCGTGTGCCACCAGGGTGCGAGCAGCGGTTTGCCCGGGCCGGGGGTGGATTGAATTTCAGGCGGGATTTGTGCGTCCGTGCCCAAGCTAGCTCCATCTTATAATGTTCATTCACTATTTCCTCGCAGGAGCTGAGCATTCATGGCATCGCTGGAAGATGTGGTTATCGTGTCGGCGGTACGCACGCCGGTAGGAAAATTTCAGGGCTCACTTTCCGATTTCACCGCGCCGCAGCTGGGCGCCATCGTAGTGCGCGAGGCGGTCAAGCGCGCCGGCATCGATCCCAACAGCGTGGACGAATGCATCATGGGCAACGTTGTCTCCGCCGGATTGGGACAGAATCCTGCGCGCCAGGCGGCCCTGGGCGGCGGCCTGTCTGACAAAGTCAGCGCCATGACTATCAACAAGGTTTGCGGCTCGGGATTGAAGGCGGTGGCCCTGGGCCAGCAGGCGATCCAGACCGGCAACTCCCACGTTGTGGTAGCCGGCGGCATGGAAAGCATGACCAACGCGCCCTATCTGCTGCAGAACGCGCGCAAGGGATTTCGTCTGGGCGATCAGAAGGTGGTCGATTCCATGGTGCACGATGGACTGTGGGATGCCTACCACGATTACCACATGGGCAATACCGGCGAGAACGTCGCCGAGAAGTACCACATCACTCGCGAGGAGCAGGACGAGTACGCGCTGAACTCGCATCGCAAGGCCATCAGCGCGATGAACGAGTGCCGCTTCAAAGATCAGATCGTGCCGGTTGAGTTGCCGGCGAAGAAGAAGGGCGCGCCGCCGGTGCTGTTCAGCAAGGATGAGTCGCCGCGCGAGGACTCGACCATCGAAGCCTTGCGCAGTCTGAAGCCGGCCTTCAAGAAAGATGGCACCGTGACCGCGGGTAACGCACCGGGCGTCAACGATGGTGCTTCGGCGTTGGTGCTGATGTCGGCGGCCCAGGCGAAGGAGCTTGGATTGAAGCCGATGGCGCGCATCGTGGCCCAGGCCACCAGTGGGCTGGCTCCCGAGTGGGTGATGATGACGCCGGTCGAAACCGTTCGCCAGCTGTGGAAGAAGTCGGGATGGAAGAACGAGGACGTCGACCTGTACGAGATCAACGAGGCGTTCTCGGTGGCGGCGCTTGCGGTCACCCGCGAGCTGGGACTCGACCTCAACAAGGTCAACGTGAATGGCGGTGCAGTGGCTTTCGGGCATCCCATCGGCGCCAGCGGCGCGCGCATCCTGACCACGCTGCTGTACGAGATGATTCGCCGCGACGCGCACAAGGGCATCGCCGCGCTGTGCCTGGGCGGCGGTAACGCCGTGGGCGTAGCGGTGGAACGCTAAAGGGTAGAGCGGCGCTTTAGCGCCGCGTTACCGCCTGGCGAGGAACTGCCGAATCTGCGATAGTCGTCTCCGATGACTATCGCAGCTTCGGCTTTTTGCAGGGGCGCGTGACGCCGACCTGAAGGTCGGATCTACCTTCTCCTTTACAAATCGTTACAGCTTTGCGGGAGCTAACCAGCTCCCGTTTTCGTATGTTGGATAAGGGCCGTTGCGCCCGACGTCACCATGCCAGCATCGAATCAAGCACAGATGAACTCATCCCCAACTTCCCAGCCGGCGGTGCGCACCGAAAATGTTTGCCGCTACTATCCCATGGGCGGCAGCATGATTCGCGCAGTCGACGGCATTTCGCTCAGCATCGAGCGCGGCGAATTCGTAGCTCTGCTGGGCCAATCGGGCTCGGGAAAATCGACGCTGCTGAATCTGCTGGCCGGCCTGGATCGCCCCAGCTCGGGTGCGGTGATGGTGCAAGGCCGCGACCTGGCGAAGATGTCGTCGGAGGAGCTGGCTGCCTATCGTCGCAACGACGTGGGCATGGTCTTCCAGGCATTTCACCTCATCCCCACCATGACGATTACTGACAACGTGGAGCTTCCGATGCGCTTTGCCGAAGTGGATCGCGCCGAGCGCGCCCAGCGCGTGCGCGAATCGCTGGAGCGAGTGGGACTGGGCAAGCGTATGGAGCATCGGCCGTCGGAGCTGTCGGGCGGCGAGCAGCAACGCGTCTCTCTGGCGCGAGCACTGGCCAATCGTCCCGCACTGTTGCTGGCCGATGAGCCTACCGGCAATCTCGACAGCCGCACCGGGGAAGACATTCTGAACCTCATTCGCGACTTGAGTTTGTCGTTAGGGATGACGGTGGTGATGGTCACGCACGAGCGCGCGCTTGCCGAACGCTTTGCCCAGCGCCTCATCTTCCTGGGCGATGGCAAGCTGCTGTCGCAGGAGGTGCGGGCGTGAAAGGCTACGACCTGTTCGAACTGGCGGTGCGCAATCTGCGGCAATCGAAATTGCGCAATGGCCTGACGACTGTCGGCATCTCGGTGGGAGTGGCATCGCTGGTGGCCATGTTGTCCCTCGGTGTGGGACTACAGCAACTGGCGACGAAACGGCTGGCCGGCTCGGGGATGTTCGATACCGTGTTCGTCACGTCCAAGCAGGATTTTCGCGGCTTCGATCGCGACGAAGATCAGAAAGACCAGCATCCGGAAAACGCTCCGGTGCTGGATGAGCCCGCGCGCGACAAGATGTCGCACCTGGAGTACGTCACCGAAGTTGAGCCGGAAGTGCGCGTCATGGGGCAGATTGTCTATCAGGATCAAACGCATTTCGGATTTGTCACCGGACTGCCGATGTCGGCCCGCGAGAACGAGGCTTTCGACAATCTGCAAGGCAAGTTTTTCTCCCGCTCCGATGCCGACGAAGTGATCCTGCTGAAAGATTTCGCCAAGGAACTCGATGCCAAAGATCCCGCTGGATTGATCGGCCAGACGGTCACGCTGCGCTACGGCGAGCATCAGTCGCTGGCGCCGGATTCGGAAGCGGCCGGTCGTCCGCAACTTTCCGGCGCGCAGCCAGGCAGCAGTTCGTCAAACGCCGGTGACGATTACGGATTTTCCGTCGTGCGCAAGTCGCAGCCGCTGAAAGTGGTCGGCATCATCGACGAAGAGCCCTACGGCGGCATGCGGACGGTCTCGCGCGGCCGCATCTTTCTGCCTGTCGACTTGACCGAGAAGCTGAACATGTCGGACTTCACCGACATGCGCAGTTCGCTGCGCGGCGGCGGCAAAACCTACATGACGCTCACCGTGCGTGTCAAAGATCCGGGCAAAGTTGCGCAGGTGCAGGACGCGATCAACAAGATGGGCTTCCGTACCTTTTCGGTGCTCGACGCCACCAAGAGCTTGCGCCGCTTCTTCACCGTGCTCGACCTGTTCCTCGGCATCTTCGGATCGCTGGCGCTGGCGGTGGCTACGCTGGCCATCATCAATACGCTGGTGATGGCAGTGCTGGAGCGGCGGCGCGAGATCGGGGTGATGAAGGCCATCGGCGCCAGCGACCGCGACGTGAAGCGGCTGTTCTTCGCCGAAGCCGGAGCGATGGGATTCTTCGGCGGGATCCTGGGCATCGGGCTGGGCTTCGCGATTGGCAAGGCCATCAACCTGGGAACGGCCGTCTATATGCATCACCACCAGCTCCCCTCGGAAGCGGTGTGGATTCTGCCGCCCTGGCTGATCGGCGCGGCGATCGCGTTTTCGATTGTGGTGAGTCTGCTGGCGGGGCTGTATCCGGCCAGCCGCGCCGCCCGGCTGGATCCGGTGCAGACGCTGAAATACGAATGAGCCAGGCTACAATTTGCCGTCTGATCTATGGCATAATGTAGAGCGAGGTAAAGGGCATGTCGGTGCTGCATCAACAGATTGGAGCTTGGCTGGGAATCCCGATTCCCAAGACCGACCAGCAGGTGCTGGAGATTGTCGAGCGCCAGCTGGCCACCTCCGCCATCCATCGCCTGGTCGCTCTCGGCATCACCCGGGGGGAAATCGATGCCCTGGTGATTCCGCTGCGCACCTTGCAGCATCGCCGGTCGCGGCGCGAGAAACTGACGGTCGAAGAGTCGGATCGCGTGATGCGCATTGCGCGCGTTCTATCGCAAGCTGAGTCGGTTTACGAATCGCGCAACCGTGCCTTGGTCTGGCTGCGCCGGACCAACCCGCGCCTCCGCGGCCGCACGCCGCTGGAGATGTTGAAGACCGACACGGGCAGCCGTCTGGTCGAAGAACTGCTGGTCCAAATCGACGAAGGCATGTTCGTCTAGTGGTACTGTGGCGCGTTAGCCGGCACCGCGATCTGTCGGGCGCGGGTGGATTGCGGGCGCCAGGACGGTGGCACGAGTGCGGCCAGCCCGTCGTCTATCTGGCCGAAAGCCCGGCCGGAGCTCTGCTGGAAACTTGCGTACATACCGCCGCCAACGACATTCCGCCGTACTACACGCTGCTGGGCATTGCGGTCGACGCAGTCGTTTCGATGGACGCGTTGGACCCGAACGAGCTTCCCCGCAATTGGACCGCTCGTGTGGAAGTAACGCGCGAATTAGGATCGAAATGGCTTGCCGCGCAGCGCTCCTGCCTGCTGCGGGTTCCGAGCGCGTTGGTTCCGGCCACGTTCAACGTGATACTCAATCCGCTTCACGCCGATGCCCCGCGTCTGCGCATCGAATCTAGTGTCAAGTATCCCTTCGATTCGAGAATCAAGAAATGAAACGTTGTTTCGCTGGAGGCCAGTTCTGAAGTCGAACTCGATTCGTTTTTCTGTGGGGGCGGGGATCGCGTGCCTCGCAATCCTGCTTGCCCCGCTGCTCCATGCCCAGGGCCGCGCCGAGTGTTCGGTCATCCGGTCAGAGATACTGAAGCGGCCGGTCCGCTATTGCGCGTTTCTCCCCCCGAGTTTCGATCAGGACAAGACGCGCCGTTACCCGGTGCTCTATTTCTTCCACGGGCTGGGCGACAATGAGCAGTCGCTGCTTAACTTCGGCGGGTGGGACGTAGTGTCCGACCTGCGCCATCAGGGCAAGGTGGGCGACTTCGTGATTCTGGCGCCTAGCGCCGGACACACCTTCGATATCAACTCCGAGAACGGCAAGGTGCGTTATGAAGACTTCCTCATGAAGGAATTCATGCCCCAGATGGAAAAGAAGTATCGCGCCGAGGGCACGCGCTCGACCCGCGGCATCACCGGCATTTCCATGGGAGGCTATGGAGCGTTGCGGCTGGCCTTCAAATTTCCGGCTGAGTTCGCCGCAGTCAGCGCGCAAATGCCGGCGCTGATTCCCGAACTGCCCAAAGACATGAGCTCAGGTGCGCCCGGCTCTCCCGCCGCCCTGATGGGCGATGTCTTCGGCTCGCCCTTCAATCGCGCTTACTTCGATCGCAATAACGTCTTCTATTTCGCGCGCACCGACAGCGCTGCCAGCCTCAAGCGCATGAAGATTTACTTCGATGTGGGCAACAACGACGATTACGGTTTCGAGCAGGGAGCGCAGGTGTTGGACAAGCTGCTGACCTCGCGCGGCATTCCGCACGAGTTCCATATCTATCCTGGTGGACACAACGCGCAATTCGTGGTGCAGCACTTCGGTGAGGTGATTCAGTTTCAGTGGAACGCCATCGGGGCAGGGAAGTAGCGCCGCGGCAACCGCGTTTGCCGGCAAGCCCCCGGTCAGAGCGAGGATTGTCGTAGGCGATGGCATTTTTGCGCAAAGCCGGCCGCATCACTTGACGTTCTGCATGATCCAGACTTTAATGTAGCGGTGCGTCGTTGGCTGATCTTACTGCTGGCTTTGTTGGCGTTGGCTGCAGTCCTTTACGTGTTCATCTCTCCCGCGGTCGATCTCGATCCGACGACGACCCGGGCTGCGCGCATCGCCGCTCTCATCCTGTGCGGGTTGGCATGGTGCTCGCGCGTTGTGGTCGCGCATCGTAGTCTGCCGATTGCCTGGCGGTGGCGCGCTCTGCCGGTTGCCCTTGCTCCTCCCGCCGCTCCGTTGCCCGCCGCCGAACCCTGTAGCGCCCTTCTTTGCTGAGCTTCATCGAGTGCATCTGCGTTTCCGCAAACACTCGGAAATGAGCTTCACGACTCGATCCAGCGAAGGAAGGTTGCAACATGCCAGGCAATGCAAATCGACAGCCTCGAATTTCCCCATTCCTGTCTAACGGAGTGATTCTCTTCGTTGGCGATAAGGACGAGCCATCCACGCGGCGGTCGGCAGCCTTGACCCGGGCCGGCTACGATGTGCTTGCAGTTTTTACGGCAGAGGAAGCTTTGCTGGAACTGGCGAGGACGATGGTCGGTGTAGTTGTGCTCGGCCATCACATCAATCGCGGCGATCGCTTACGCATCGAAGAAGCCGTGACTCGCCTGCGTCCCCGGCCGCGCATTATCTTGCTCTACCAGGCCAGCATCGCCGAAGCCCAGCTGGCCGACGCGGTGCTCAACGTGAATGGCGAACCGCATGACCTGGTGCGCACCGTCCAGTACCTGCTGACCGGCGAGTGCTAAGCAAAGCGCGGTTCCGATTGGAAGAACCAGCCTCGACAGATGAGCGCGCCTAAGTCGCTAGTGCGAGCCGGTGTCGAACATCCACAGCGCGTGATCCAGCACTACCCGCGGCTGATACGGCCACAACCAGCGATAGCTGTTGCTGTCGTCCAGCACCTGTCCCGACAGGCAACTGGCGCCGATGACGATCTTGCCGTTCACCGGCTGGTTGGGCGGCAAGGGCTTGGCCTTGATGTCATACAATGTGGGATCAACCGATCCGAAGTAGGCCAGCCACAATTCCTCAGTGGGATGTTGCCGCTGGTAATCGCGCAACGCCAGCAAGCCCTGTCCCCAGTCGAGATTGCTGTCGGTCAGCAGGCGCCAGCTGTTCTGCGGCTTCACGAATAGGTTGAAGTAGGCCAGGTAATCCGGGGCGTAGCGCACGGCGTCGGCCGCGTTCAGGCAAAGCGCCAGCATCACGACGGCCATGCCGAGGCGATGTTTCCGGGCGTGCTCCCAGATGCCGCCCGCAAGCAGCAGCGCGAAGGGATAGAGCGGCAGAATGTGGCGCTCACCGATGGCGAAGTGCGATTGCAAAGCGAACAGCAAGAATAGCAATCCAAATAAACAAGTGATCAGCAGATCGCCGGGCGCGCGGCAGGTTTTGCGCACACCGAGTAGCAGGCTGGCGAAAAACAGCAACAGAAAAATCGTGGGCCACTTCAGCGCGATCGCGACTGGATAATAAAACTTGATGCCGCCCTTGGGATAAATTTTCCCCAGAAACCACGCCTCGCGGCCGCGGCGGTTGCTGAGCGCCACCTCGCGCAGCCCTTCCAGGTATTCTCCCGCCGGGACAAACAGATTGAGTCGGGCTTTCGACTTCGTCGCCCAAACTTTCGTCTCGCGATGGGGAAAGGTCGCGACCACTTGACCGTCGCCGACCGTGAGGTGTGAGACGTGAAACAGGTAGCCGGCCCACCAGGTAAGCAAGGCGATGCCCAGCGCCGCCAGCATCGGTTTCCAATTCCATTGGCGCGGGCCAAGCCATCCCCGCTCACGCCGCAGTACCAGCATCAACATGAGGGCGAGCAGGAACTCCGGCGGCGTGTAGAGCTTGGCCAGCAAAAGCCCGCCCAGCACCAGTCCCAGCAGCGCAGTCTGCCAGGGGCTAGGATTCCTGCGCCACGACACCAGCTGACAGGCGGTGAGAAAGACAAACAGCGCGCCGATGCCATCGGTGGTGGTGACCGAGAAGTGCGCGATCAACGATGGGGTAAAAGCAAACAGGGCGAGCGCCACATTAGCTGCGCCTTCAGAGAACAGCCGCCGGGTTGCCAACCACAGCGCGATGCCTAGCGCCAGGCCGAGCAACGTGTTCATGGGCCGGGTGTGCCACGCCAGCCATTCCGGTCCGGGCTGCATGGCGGTGACGCGATAACCGCGCGCAAAAGCTTCCGAGGTGATAGCGACATGGGCGCGCGCCAGCGGCAGCATCAGCCAGAAACGGCCGAGCGGAGGATGATCGGTCCACATCTCGAACTGGCCGTGCTGCCAGGCTTGGAGGCCGGCGATGATGTGGCCGGGCTCATCGTAGGTGAACGATTGCGTCTGGATGAACCATAACGATTGCGCGCGAACAGTGCTAATAGAATCGCGGGAATCCACCAACGCGGCCGGGCGGCGGGATGGGCTGGGTCGTCCGAGTTGCTGGTCGGGATAGCGGTCGGTGGCTTCACGCTGGCTATCTACTGTACATCCACGGCAGCCGGATCCTGGATCATGCGATCCAGCGCGATAGCCAGGCCGAAGTAGAAAAACAGAATCATGGCCACCGGTTCAATGCCCAGGTCGTAGTGCACCAGCGCGGTGGTCTGGAAGGCGACGAAGCTGGCCAACACTCCGGCGGCGACCCCGGTGGCGAAGCGACTGCGCGGGCGGCTCTTGCGAATCAGCCGGGCCAGAAAAATAAAATAGCCGATCACAAACCACAGCCAGGCGGCCAGCGCCGGCAGGCCGCGCTCCACCGCAATCTGCATCATGTCGTTGTGAAAGTGGCTTTCGTCGTGGAAGAACGTGAAGGCGCGAATATTCCACTCGCTCCAGTGATTGCGAATGGTTTCCATGCCCACGCCGAACCATGGATGCTGCCGTATCAGGCGCAAGCCGTCTTCCCACATCATGGTGCGAAACTGCGTGCCGGGATCGTGTTCGCCCAGCCACTGCGGGCCGCGAGTGTGATGGATCCACGCCGCCGCTGCCACTACCAGCACCACCAGAACGCTGCACGCCCAGATCCGCGAACGCCTGCCGGCGAGTACCAGTGCGGCGACGAAGCAGCCAAGGGCCAGGCCGCCCAGCGCAGCGCGAGTCTCGGTGAGAAAGAGCGATGCGGTCAACGCGACAAAGGTGAAGGCAAACAATAGCTGCAACCCGGTTTTTCGCGGAGCGGTGCTCAACAGCATAGCCCAGGTCATGCAGCCGATCTGCATCAGCATCTCGGCGAAATTCACGTAGTGGCCCAGCGTGCCCTGCGCCTTGAAAGGGTGGCCGCGGGCGAACTTCAGCCGCTCGGTGCCCCAGCCGCTCTGCATAATTCCCTCGCGAGTGACAAAAGTTTCACGCGCATGGAAGGGAAAGCCGCGCACGTAGTCGATGCGGAACATGTGCCCCGCCGGGCTTTGGTCGACCAGGCGCTCCAGGTCGGCCGGGCGGTGCACCGTCTTGCCGTCGATGCGGGTAAGGATGTCGTCATGCCGAAGGTGCGCCGCGTACATCGGATTCGCCGGCCAGATGTAGGCGATCCGCACTCCCACACCGTAGGTATATTGCCAGCCGGTGAAGGCGGCAGCGGCCAGTCCGGAGAGGATCAGCAGGAACACCAGGATGCGTACTTGTTTTAGCCGCTGCAGGTTTTGCGCGAACACGATGCCTACCAGCAGCAGGCACACAATCTTCATGCGATCCCAGCTGAGGTTGGGATCGGGACTGAGCAGGGTGGAAATGCCGCTCAGCGTGATGTAGGCCAGCAGCGGCGCCGACAGCGGCTGCGGATAGGGGCGGCGGCGTTCGACGGCCAGCTTGATCAGCCAGAGCAAGAACGCGATTTGCCACGAGTGCTGCGCTCCCTTGATGGAGTGCGGCAATAGAATGGCGAACAGTGCGAGGAAAAAGAAAATTGCGCCGTCGAGGAAGTGTGCGACCCGGGTTGACTTCTGCTCGCCGCGTGGAACTGGAAGTATGGCAGCCGAGGAGGTTGGTCGATCAGATGGCATGAAAGGCAGTATGGCTTGTGACCGCAAATATTTGTGGGAGCAGCGCTTCCGCGGTGCAGTTCCTATCTAGCCTACACTACTGGCATGGGGGCGAGAAATCCTGCTACAGTTACTGATGCAGGCGCATTCCGACGTCAGGCCGTCTCCATTTCTGCGCCTGTTTGGCTGGCGCCTCCGGCCGGCAAGCCCGCTGGATTGGGTTACGCAAAGCATCCGACGGTAAGTAACAACAGTCATTGTGTTCGATCGACGTTCCAAGCTTCTTAGTACGATTACGCTGCTACACGATCTGGGGGTGACCTGCGTCGCCTTTATCGTGGCCTACCTGCTGCGAACTCAGCTGGTGAAGTTTCAGTTCTTCAGCGCGCACCTGCCGGGAATTTATCCTTTCAGTCACTACCTTCCCTTGCTGCTGGCGTTTCTGCTGGTGTGGTCGGTGGTGGGCTATTTTTCCAGCTTCTATCGCGACATCGAACTCAGCAATCCCATCCAGCTCACCCTGAATATCGTCAGCCAGTTGGGGATTGTGCTGATCGTGATCTATGCCGGCCTGTTCGTCTCCCGCATCGGAGACGTCAGCCGCACCTACGTTCTGCTGATCGGCGCCTGCGATTTCGTGCTGCTGCTGATCGGGCGGGCGGCTTCCTACTCCGGCGTCTCCTGGATGCGCGATCGCCTGGGTCGCTATCACTATCTGCTGATCATAGGCTGCGGACCGCGGGCGCGCGAGATGGCGACGCTGATCGAAGAGAGCCGAGGCATGGGGCTGCGGCTGGTCGGCTTCGTCGACCCCGACTCCGGCGATATGCCGACTGCCAATCTTGGCGGATACGATGTTTACCCGCTTAACTCCGTCGCCGGCATTCTGCAAAAACGCGTGGTGGATGAAATTGTCTTTGCGGTGAATTTGCAGGAATTGGCCCGGCTGGAGCCGGTGATGCAGCACTGCGCCGACCTGGGAATCCGCACCCGGGTGCAGCTGGAATTCCTGCCTGCGGCCTATTCGCGGGTGTACCTGGAGAATTTCCGCGAGGTGCAACTGCTCAGCCTGTCGAGCGCGCCCGACAGCGAGTTACGGCTGTTCTTCAAGAGAATCTTTGATGTGGTGCTTTCGCTGGTTTCCCTGCTGCTGCTTTCGCCTCTGCTGCTTTGCATCGCGGCCATGATTCGCATCACCTCGCCCGGGCCAGTGCTGTTCCAGCAGACCCGCTGCGGGCTGGGCGGCCGCCGTTTCACGCTGTACAAGTTTCGCTCCATGATCAACAACGCCGAGCAGATGCGTGCCGAGCTGCATCAACTCAACGAGCTCGACGGCCCGGTATTCAAGATCAGCGACGACCCGCGCATCACGCACGGTGGGGCGCTGGCTGCGCCGCTTCTCGCTCGACGAGTTGCCGCAGCTGTGGAATGTCTTCTGCGGAGAAATGTCGTTCGTCGGCCCGCGGCCGGCCGTACCGGAGGAAGTGGAGCAGTACGAGGATTGGCAGCGACGGCGGCTGCGCATGCGTCCCGGGCTGACGTGCACGTGGGTGCTGGAAGGCCGCAACCACATCGACTTCAATCGCTGGATGCAGCTGGACCTGAAGTACATCGACAACTGGTCGCTATGGCTCGACACCAAGATTTTCTTGCGGACGATACCCATCGTGCTCTCCGGCCGGGGGGCGTATTAGCTTATTTTGTTTTTCCTAGGGCATACGAATGCAATTCAAGGGCAAGTTAACGAAAGAAGAACTCGATGATGTGCGGCGAGTGGTCAGGTCGAAATGGTATTGGCTTAAGCTCTTGCTAGCGAATTGGTACGGTCTGGCGTTGGTGTGCATTTTGCTTTGGGCTGCTGTCGCGGGCTTGTTGGGCACTGCTCACCCAAAGTGGTCGCGCATTGGCCTGCTGTGGTTGATAATTTTTGCTTTTATCGGCTTCACTGTTTACCGGACAAGAAAGCGAATGGTCAAAGAGTTTCATCAATTGAACTCAACGTTGCCCGACTCGATTAGCATCGTTGAAGACGGAGTAAAGTTGAACGGCCCCAATGGAGCTACCGGTTCTTGGCCTTGGAGTAATTTTAAAGGCTGGCGCGAGGGCGGTGGAATTATGCTGCTAGACCTGCAAACCGGCGCATTTGTCATTGTGCCCGTGACCAATTTGTCTGATGTCGAGCGGCAGTCCATGCGACATTTTGTGCAATTACACATCGCACCACCTAGTGCCGCGTCAGGGAGCATCACCTAAACAGAGCGGTCACAGCAGGGTGCCCCACTCATTCCTGATTTTGGAATGAGTGGGATCCGTTCTATCGCCATTCCTAATCAGCTCACCTAAACTGAATCTTGCGCCTAACAGGCGCACTGGCTCAATGGTCTCCATCACCATCGTCACCTGGAATTCGGCGCGCAGTACCTGGACGAGTGCTTCGCCGTGCTTGATCGCCAGGATTATGGCGATCTCGAGGTGATCATCGTTGACGACGCCTCGGAGGATGGCACGCGAGCATTGCTGAAGCAGGTTGAGACGAAGTGGCGCCTGATCTATAACGAGCGCAATGTAGGCTTCGCTGCTGGACAGAATCAGGAAGTCGGGCCCTGACACAACCCCAAAACGATTTATGAGATAGCTTCTAGTTGCTAGCTTCTAGTTGCTAGTTGCGAGTTGCTAGCTTCTAGTTGCTAGTTGCGAGTTGCTTCCTCCCCCTCCAGCATGAACTGCAGCACTTCCTGCGGCGCCGACGACGTCCAGACTGGCGCGAACGACAGGCGATGCAGCGGTGTCGGGCCCTTCTCGCGCAGGGTTTTCAGGTGATGCGGGGTGCTGTAGCCCTTGTTGGAGGCGAGGCGGTATTCGGGGAAGACCGGGTCCCAGGCGCTGATCATGGCGTCACGTTCGACCTTGGCAATGATCGACGCCGCGGCAATCGAGGCCGACAGCGCGTCGCCATGAATGATCGGCGTCTGCCGGCAATCGCAGTTCAACCGTAGCGCGTCGATCAGCAAATGATCGGGCCGCAAGTTGAGCAGGCTGACTGCCTCTTCCATGGCGCGCTTCGACGCCCAGTAAATGTTGATCTGGTCGATGGTGGCGACATCGACGGCGGCGACCGCCCAGGCCAGCGCGTGCTCACGAATGCGCGGCGCCAGCTTCTCCCGGGTTTCCCGGTCCAGCAACTTGGAATCGCGCAGCCCGCGCAGCCGATAGCTGGGATCGAGGATTACCGCCGCCGCCACCACCGGCCCAAACAGCGAGCCGCGGCCAACTTCGTCCACACCCGCGACCAGCTTCGCGCCCGCCGTCCAGGCCAGCTTTTCGTATTTCAGCGTACACTTCAGCCGCTTCAGCAGGCGGAGCTTGAGCGTGGCCTTGGAGACGGTCTGGGCGTTATTGGCCGGCGTCGATTTTTTCCGGGAGGACGGCAAGGCAGAATCATCGCTCCCTGGTTGCGCCCGCGGCAGGCGGAGATAGGGAGTCCATAGAGGCTATTAGAACATGAGAGCGATTCCCGGGCGATGCCCTGCGTCGCAACCGAATCAGCCGTTTCCTTTAAGCGTGCTTTTGTAATCGCTGCCGGCGTGGTCGATAAGAATTGGCCGATCCGCCGGTTCGAATCGGAGAGTAAAGCTGAAGGTGCTGCCCTTGCCCGGCGAGCTATCTACCGTAAGTTTGCCGCCCATCATCTGCACCAGGCGGGAAGAGATCGCCAATCCCAAGCCGGTGCCGCCATACTTTCGCGTGCTGCCGCCATTGCCTTGGGTGAAAGGATCAAAAATAATGGCTTGCTTCTCCGGCGGAATCCCGATACCGCTGTCGCTGACCGTGAACAGGACTTCGACCTGACCGGAGCCGCGCGACTTGCGCATGGCGCCCACGGCGATGGAGCCCTGGTGGGTGAACTTGATAGCGTTGCCAACCAGGTTAACCAATACCTGGCGCAGGCGGCCGGGGTCGCCGATGACGGCGTCCGGTATGGCGGAATCGATCTGGCATGATAGATCCAAGCCCACCTGCTGAGCCTGGAAGAACAGCGGGCGTACCGTCTGCCGGACGGTGTCGGAGAGACTGAAGGGGAGCGATTCCAGTTGCAGTCCGCCGGAGTCGGTCTTGGAGAAATCGAGCAGATCGCTGATCAGGCGCAGCAGAGCATTGCCGGACGACTGCACGGTGAGCAGATACTCGCGCTGTTCGGCATCGAGGTGCGTATCCAGCGCTAACTCGGTCATCCCCAGGATTCCGTTCATGGGGGTACGAAGTTCGTGGCTGATATTAGCCAGAAATTCGGCCTTGGCGCGAGCCGCTTCCTCGGCCGCCTCCTTGGCGCGCAGCAATTCCCGCTCCGCCCGTTTGCGCAGGCTAATGTCGTTGACGATGGTGGAGATGCCCAGGACCCTCCCCATCTTATCCAGGATGGGGAAGACGCCGAGCGACACGTCGAACCGGCTGCCGTCTTTGCGCCGGCAAATCGAGTCGAAGCGTTCCACCCGTTCGCCGCGCTCGATTTTGCCCAGCACATCCGGCATCTCATGCAGCCGTTCGGGAGGAATCAGCATGGAGATGTGCTGGCCCACAGCCTGCTCCACCGAATAGCCGAAGATTTCTACCGCGGCCGGGTTCCAGGAGACGATGGTTCCGTCGGCACTTTTTCCGATGATGGCATCGCTGCAGGAATCGACGATGGCCGCCAACTGGGACGCTGCTTTCTCGGCCCGCTTGCGTTCGGTGATGTCGCTAATGACGCCGTCGGCGAAGGTTGCGCCGTTCTGGCGGTGGGTGCGCAGGGCGCGATTGAGGACCCAGACCCATGCGCCGTCCTGGCGCTGGACCCGGTACTCGAGGTCGAAGGTACGGTTTTCCAGGAACAACGCCCGATAAGCTGCGCTGAATCGTTGTACGTCGTCGGGATGGACGTGCCGGCGCCAACCTTCCGTGTCCCAGGTGCATATTTCCTGCGCGGAAAAGCCGAAGACCTCTTCCACGTTCGGGCTCAGGTAGGTGGTGCAACCGTGGATGTCGCAAGTCCAGGTAACGTCGGGCAGATTCGTCAGCAGCCGGCGGTAAAGTTCCTCGCTTCTCCGCAGCGCCTCTTCGGTCTGCTTGCGTTCGGTGATGTCGCTGAACACACCGTCGGCGAAGACCATGCCATTCTCCACATGCGTGCGGATGGAGCGGTCGTGCGCCCAAATCCAGCGGCCGTCCCGGCGTTGAATACGATACTCGACGTCGAAGGCGGCATCCCCGCGAAAATAGCCTTCAAAGGCTCGCTGTACCAGATCGACATCGTCGGGATGGATACGGCTAAACCACAGTTGCTCACCACCCGAGCAAAATTCTTCCGGAGTGTAGCCAAATACCTGTTCTACGTTCGGACTCATGTAGGTGGTGCGGCCGGTTTGGTCGGTGGTCCAGGTCACATCGGGAAGGTTGGCCAGCAAACGACGATAACTTTCCTCGCTCTTGCGCAGCGCTTCCTCCGCGCGTTTCTGCTCACGGATGTCGATTCCAACACTCAGCACATAAGGCCGGTTGGCAATCACAACCCGCAGCCCGGTGAGATAGCAGGGGATCCTTTCCCCGCTCTTGGTAAGCCAGGCAGCCTCCATTTCCGCATAACCTTTGGTCCACGCTTCTCCCATTTTTTCGGGAACCAGAGTGCGATAGTGCTCGGCAACGAGTTCCGGCGCCGGCATCTCCGCCAGTTCGTCCGCCGAATAGCCGAGCGTGATTTGAAAACGAGGGTTCCAGCGCACCAATTTTCGGTCGGAGTCCACCATGCAGGCTAGTCCAGGCAGATGGCGGACCAGCGCCTCCAGATTGGCCCTCTGATCGCGCAGCAGCTGGCGACGGGAGTGCCCAGACCGGGATAGGACCAAGCTCAGAACAAAAGCGCATAGAGTACAGAACAGGACTGTGGCGACATGGGATTCCACCATCGAGAGGCGCGGGAAGAAGAAAAACTTCGCCCACTGAAACACGCTGACGAGCAACAACGCAGCCAATGCGCCCCACAATGCCCGGACGAAGGTAGATAGCTTCAACATGAAAACATGGGGCCGGTTCAGGTCGTTTCGTGACTTGGGCACTCGGGCGAAACTGCCAGCCACTTCACCAATGATAGTTAACCGAGGGAACGCAAGGGTGTGACCAGGGTCACAGGAGAAACGTTATTTGGCGGTTTTCGTGCCACCAAAGGGTCAGCCAAGAAAAACGGCGGCCGACTAGGCCGCCGTCCCGACTCTTTGTTTTCAGGTTACTTCACGACCTGCAGATTATTGGTTACCTGAAATACATCGCGAACCTCTTTGGTAGCGATGTTGGCCAGGTTCTTGTCGGCTTCATTATTCACGTAGCCGGTCAAGGTCACGCGTTGATGATCCACCAGGATGTGAATGCTGGGTGATGCCTCCCAGAAGTAGCGAGACAGGCCAGCGGTATGCATCAAGGAACGGTATACCTGGGCGCGCGCCTGCTCGTCGAAAGGCGAGGGCGGCAGCACCTGAATGTTGTTAACCACCCGGTCGACGCCTTCGATACGTTTCACTGCATACTCGGCGTCGCGCTTGGTTTGGGAGTGAATGTTGGTGACCGCCCCGCTCAAAGTCACGGTGCGACCCTGCACGCTGTACTCCAGATCGTCGAACAGGGAGTAGTAAGGCAGCTTCAGCAGCTGACGACGCACCTGCTTGGCAATATCGATCTCGACCGGATCGCCGGACGAATAGTGCGCGCTATAGTCCAGCACTACCGGACCGTTGCTGGAAACCGCCGGTTGCGCAGCTTGCGGCGGCGTGGCCAGGCTGGACTGCGACGGCTGGGATGTCTGTGCCACCGCTCCCGCGCTGAAGGCCAGCAGCAGGCTAACTAGCAGTAGGTTTCGCATGGAATTTTGTACCTCCAATCCACTTACCTCGTTGGATGTAGGTACTAACCCGATGGGCGCGCAAGCGATGGCTGGGGTTACAAGACTTAACAAAATGTAACCCAGTCGCAATCATTCGATCGCGCCCTTAAAAGGACAGCTCAAGACGAATAGCAGGCTGCTAAGAACTCGGCCAGGAAGCAGTCTTGCAGGGGCGGAGCTTCAGCTACGCCGAAGCAATTTCTCTAGGGTTGTCATTCCGAGGCGGCTTTACAGTTTGCTGAAAAACTCGGCCCGACGCGATTTTGAAGGGGCGTAGCTTCAGCTACGCCGTAGTAAGTCCTTTATTGTTGTCATGCCGAACCGGCTTCAGCCGGTGAGGCATCTGCGGTTCCGGGTTTTTCAGCAAACTGTTTAGCCGCCGAGGAATCTGCTATCCCGACTTTCTTAACAAACTGTCTGGGCGACGTTTCGGCAATCAGCGACTCGTCGCCGCCGCGGCTCCCTGCAGCAGACCGTACATCACGACCTGGTTCTGTATGCCCACAAACACGTGGCCGTCGGCAATGGTAGGAACGGTATAGTTCACGGCCGGGCCGACGCGATCGCGACTGGAATTTTGCTCCGAGTTATACAGCTCGACTGCCAGGTTGCCAGCCATATAAGCGTGCAGCACCGCATTGTATTGATAAGTGCCGTCGGTCTCGATTGCCCATACGATTCCGTTGTTGGTTCCGTTGGATGAAACCGAAGGTACCGGTGCGGGGTAGTAAAACATCTGCGCGCTTTCGGATACCGGGCTGGGGCTCAGATGTTGGGCATGAGAGTCGAAGGCGAAGGCCTTCAGGTAATCATTGAACGCGCTGAAGTAGACGTGGTTATTCCAGAATGCCGGCGATCCCCAGATTCCACCCAGCGCGTAGGGCAGCGTCTGTACGATTTGATCGTCATTACCAGCGTGCCAGTGCCCCATCTGATCGCGATCGACCAGGTCGATGGTGCCCTCTTTGCCAGCCTGCACCAGCAAATGAGGATGGGGCAAGCCCGGCTGATCGGGAAGCAGCAGCACTCCTCCCGAGGCCACATCGCTATCGTTGGCGTCCAGGGTCTGCTGGTCCCAGGGCGTGAAGTAGTCGCTGACCGTGAGCCCCGACTGCGACCAGATGAGCCGCAAAATACTGTCGCCGAAGTCGCTGCCTCCCTCGCTGGCGGTGAAGTCGCCGTTGCCGGTGGGAACATAAATCGATCCGCCGGAGTCAGCCGCCGCTCCCGAGCCGCTGGCCCAGAAGCCGCCCTCGTAGCCGTTGGCCGTATCGACGAAGACGCCGCTGGGATTCAGCGTGGTCTTATCGAACGCCATAAACCAGCCGTGATAGCTTCCCAGATCGCAGTAGGAAGCCCAGCCGGCATAGATTTGTCCATTCGCCAGCAGCAGAGCGGTGCGTTGATCCTGAATCAAAGGATCGAAGGTAAGGATGCCGCCGACCGAACCGGTACCGTTGCCGGGCGCCGTTGCTGTGATCTCGTGAGGCGGCAGCCGGTCGAGGCCGCTGGCCAGATCGAGGGCGTGCAGTCGCTGATGAAAGCTGGTGAGGTGCGTGCCGCTGTTGTACTCTTTGCTGACTGCCAGAACATACAGGATATCGCTGCTGGTATCGATGACCGGAGTTCCGCTGATGCCGATCTCGGGTATCACGTTGTTACACAAGACATCGCTGGGAGAGACCGTGCTGATCACCACTGTCGGGTTAGAGCTTCGCAGAAAGTCGGCGTGCCACAGTTGATTGCCGCTGGCCGTGTCGAAGGCGTAGACCTGGTCGTGTTGGGTGGCGATAAATACCACATTGTGGGATGTCCCACTTACAACCAGGCGGGGAACATACAGAGGCTGGGCGTAGACGAAGCCGGTAACCGGGAAGACCTTGAGCTTGCCGAAATGCGCCACCGACACGCTGCCGAAGGTAAGCGAAACCTCGTGCGGATTGCTCCCGGAACGGTAGTTGTCGTTGTGAAAGGTAGTGACCGCGACTTGCGCCACGCTTAGAGAAGAAAGCAAAACTACCCACCAGCAGACAGCACGAAACTTGCTCATGCAGAGAAGTCCTCCACCCCGGCTAGAAGGCATTTTCTTTCAACTAGGAAAGTTTCTCAGTATCGTATGAACTGCCGATACTTTCAAGGAAAAGTCAGCAGGCACCAGCACCCAGGGTTGCAGGTGAGATGCAACCGGAGATTGGGGCTGGTTTCAGAAGCGGCGACGGCTGGACCAGAGTTGCGTTCACGGTGCCGTCGATGGCAACCGGGTGTGCCTGCGCCCCAAGGGTCAGCGCAATCGAGAACAGAGTGAGGAGTCGTAGAGCCATTCAGATGAGACGATGCATGGCACCCTCCCTCCTCGGAAAAGCCGGGCCCGGCAAGACGCAAACCCCTTGCTCCCGATTGGCAGGTTAGCCGCGACTACAGCAGCTTGCGCCGAAGAACGCCTCCCAGCCCCAGCACGCCGGAAGCGAACAGCAAGAGGTTCCCCGGCTCCGGAGTTGAACCGTTCACCGTCCCATCGATCGTAAAGGCTTCGGAAGGCAAGGTTCCTTCCCAGTTGTGCCATTCCTGCGAGGGGCAGCCCAGCGAGTGGCAACCGGCACCGCCATTGTTATCCCAGTAGACAGGATCGCCGCTGGGTACCATGGCATTATCCAACGTCAGCCAGTAAGTGCCATTTCCTAACGTCGGACCGTTAAAGGTTGTAGTTTCGGTGCAGATGTTGTAGCCAAATTGGTTGGTAAAACAGTTGGACGGAGTGAAACTAAGCGTCTCGTCAAAGTACCCGGCGCCTCCGAAGGCCGGTTCAGAGTTGATCGACGCCTGGACCGAGGTGAGAACGTCGCCGGGCAGCAACCACGCCCCGAAGGAGAATCCCGTGATGGTCGTGTCGCCGCCGGATATGGTGAAGCTGTCACCCAGGATGAAACCGAAGTTGATCGTCCAGCCCAACTCCTGTCCATTGATGGGACCGTTCTCATAGACAATGTTTTGCGCCGCGGCCGGAATGGCTATCGTTGTCAGGCAAAATAAGGTGAGCGAAGCGAGGACTGACTTCACGGGAGAACCCTCCTTGGGGCAAGGCTTGGGACAATTTCGAGAGAGATTGAGATCGGAGCCGCCGGCTCTCTGGGAGCGCCTGCCGGTCTGTCTGGGCGGAGCCACCGAACCTGCCATCCCCTGGTTTTCCAACCGATTACCGAGTGCACGTCCCATGCCAGGCCAAGCTACTGAAAACAATGTCGATAGCATTGCTACGACTGCAACTGGTTGCAACAAAGATGTCGGGCTTTTCCTGCTACAAGGCGCACAGCGTTGACGGCCGGCCATCCCGGAACGTCTGTTCCTCAGGCCGGTCAGAGCCAGCCGGGCAACGGCCCAGACTCGCCGCATCATCAGGTCAGGTATAGACAAAAGCGTTATTATGCTGAAATCGTAGGTGTGGGAGGGTTGGCCATGTTCAGGATCATCACCGTGGAGCGCGAGTACGGAGCCGGAGGCAGCCTGGTGGCCGCGGAGCTGGCGCGGCACAAGGGATGGCAGCTGCTGGACCAGCAATTGACTTGCGAGATCGCCAAGCTGGCCGCGGTGGATGAAAATGCGGTGGCCCGGCGGGAAGAGAAGTGCGATCCCTTGATTCATCGGCTGGCCAAAGTTTTCTGGCGAGGCAGCTATGAGCGCTCGCTGCCCGTCTCCGACGACAAGGTTTTCGACGCCGACGAGTTAGTAGCCCACGCCCAACAGGTAATCGAGAGGAAAGCCCAGGAAGGGAACTGCGTGATCGTGGGCCGGGGTGCGCCTTACATCCTGCGCGAGCGCCGCGACACCTTCCACGTGTTTGTGTACGGATCGCGCGAGAAAAAAATTCGCCGCCTCATCAAGCTGAAGATGAGCGAGAAAGATGCCAGCGAGATGGTCGACACCATCGACCGCGAACGCGCCGCCTTCGTCCGCAAATATTTCAACGCCGAGTGGCCCTGCCGCCGCCTGTATCACCTGATGCTGAATTCGGACAATGGAATCGAGCAGGTCACCAACACCATTCTGGCGACTATGGAATCACTGGAGCGCGAAGGCAAGATGGAGCCTCCCGGCCAGCATACGAAGTTGGAGCCGGTGCGCCAGCCGGTAATCTAAGAAGTCCAACTATCGGCTACTCCTCAACCCTTTCACGTTTGTCCCGAAGGCAGCGTCCACTCCTACTTTTGTCATCCCGAGCGCAGCCGAGGGACCTGCGGTTCGCCGCGGAACGAACTTGGCGCACGCGCAGGGAATCGGCAATTCCCGCATTGGCGTTATCACACCGCTCTGGTGACGCCTGCACTTGCGCTCTTCGCGCCCAGTACTACACTGACGGTAAACAAGGGTACCTGACCCCCGGAGGTAGCCTGCATGATAGAAACGCCCGCAAAGAAGTTCGCGCAACCTGCGCAGAATTCAATCCACCAGCAGAGCAAGTAACCGTACCGGCGACGCGGCCGGGCCGACGATTTTTAGCGCGATACGACATGAGCCTGGCGGGCGGCAGGATTGTGCATCCGTCCGGAGAAGGGTCCCTATGCACCTCAGTAAAGTGAAGGCGTTTCTCGATGCTCATGATGTGAAGTACGTGGTGATCTCCCACTCCAAGGCTTACACCGCGCAGGGCATTGCCGCCATCTCGCACATCTCCGGCCGCGAGCTGGCCAAGACGGTGATCGTCAAACTGGATGGCGACCTGGCCATGGCAGTGCTGCCGGCGTCGTATCAGGTGGACCTGGACGCGCTGCGGCGGGCCACCGGCGTGCAAGTTACGGAACTGGCCACCGAACCCGAATTCAAACGGCATTTTCCCGACTGCGAAACCGGCGCCATGCCGCCCTTCGGCAACCTGTATGGCATCCCGGTGTATGTGGACCTTACCCTGACCGAAGACCATGAGATTGTCTTCAATGCCGGCTCGCACTATGAGCTGATCAAGTTGGGGTACGCGGACTTCGCGCATCTGGTGAAGCCGGAAGTAATGCAGTTCTCGTCGGCGCGTGTAGCGCACGCCATGGTGTGAACCGAGCTTGACCGCGCGGAGCGATGCAAATCCCAGCATCGACGAGTGGTCCATGCCGATGTTGCACCGCTCCAGCGGTCAGAATTTTTCCGGAATCGATGGTTGCGCCCTGAATGGCTGAGGGCGATCGAAGGAAACGAGTCTGGTTTAGTTGGTAGCTAGCCTTGTAGTAACGGCGAGGGCCGAGAATGGAAACAAGAATTTCGGAAGTTTGGTTATGGGATCCCAGGTTGTTTCGAAGCGCAGTAGGTGGGCTGGCGCCCACGGTACACCTCACTGTAAATCCACCATAAACCAACCCGCTACTTGAAGAAGGAGTAACCTCATGAAAACCGCAATGAAATTCCTGCTGGCCTTGACCCTGGCCGCAAATACCCTCAGCGGTTTCTCGGTTGTCGGTCCACACAATCCTCCACCTCCGCAGCCACCGCCGCCTCCCGGACCGATTCAACCCCCACACACGCCGCATCTGCCGCCCTGCAGTCCAACGCCGCACACTCCGGTGTGCCCTAACGTCTAAAGCTGGGGAGGCTGGCCGGCAATTTGCCGGCTGTTGACCTTGGCATGAGCTCGCAGACGCGGGCCCGTGATCGACGCCTCGACGAATCTCGATCTGCCGTCCGGTCTGGCACCGGACAGGATCGCCACCCTGGGCGAGGGCCGCGTCTGCACATTCCCGCTCCAACCCTTTCACCGGATTGTCCATCGGGGCAACCCGCCAATGATGGGCCGCCGGCGACGCCCCGCACCACAACAGCAGCCTGAGCCAGTAGCCGGCGAGCGTGAACCTCAGCTTCAATGACCGGGAGGGACTCTTCGGGTTCTGCAGCCTCTTCTTCGGCGCCTGGACTTGGTGGCAACGGGCCGGCGCTTGTCGCAGCTGGCGCTGGCCAGCCTGGTCCAGCGCAGAGTCGGTTGCACGACAACTTGTGCACCCGCAAATTCCACAACCCTCCTCTTATGCTGGCGCAGATTCCCTGATAAAATCAGTAAAATCCACTCCCCGGAGATGCAATGCAGGCAATCCTTGCGCTGGAAGATGGAAGGATCTTCCACGGCAAAGGCTACGGAGCAAAAGGTGAATGTTACGGGGAAGTTGTTTTTAACACCTCGATCACGGGCTATCAGGAAATTTTCACCGACCCCTCCTACGCCGGGCAGATCGTAGTTCTCACCAATCCTGAAATCGGCAATTACGGCACCAACTCCGACGACAGCGAAGCTACCCGGCCGTACATCGAGGGCCTGATCGTGCGCGAGTTTTCGCGCGTGAGCTCCAACTGGCGCTCGCAGGAAGTTGCGGAAGAATATCTGGAGCGCTACAAGATTCCGGTGCTGGGCGAGATCGATACCCGGGCTCTGGTGCGCCATCTGCGCGATCACGGGGTGATGCGCGGAGTCATCTCTACGCTGGAGTTCGACGCCGAGAAACTTGTAGCGAAGGCGCGCTCCATCCCGAAGATGGATGGCACCGACCTGGCGAAAGAAGTCACCACGCGGCATGTCTATCAGTGGGACGAAGGAGTGCGGTCGCACGAGCCCACCGAGGTTGTGGGCGTGAAAGACGCGCCGCCCAAGCATCATGTCGTGGCTTACGACTACGGCATCAAGCACAACATCCTTCGCCGCCTGGTGGGCGAATGCTGCAACGTGACGGTGGTGCCGGCAACGACCAGCGCCGAGGACGTGCTGGCGATGAAGCCGGATGGGGTGTTTCTGTCGAATGGCCCGGGCGATCCCGAGCCGGTTACCTACGCGCAGGAGAACATCCGGCGCATGATGGGCAAAGTCCCGATCTTCGGAATCTGTCTCGGGCATCAACTGATTGGCCTGGCGCTCGGTGGCAAGACCTACAAGCTGAAATTCGGCCATCATGGCGGCAACCATCCGGTAAAGCAGATGGCGAGCGGCAAAATCGAGATCACGGCGCACAATCACAACTTCGCTGTCGACCCGGACTCGCTAAAGCAGAGCGAGGTGGAGCTGACGCACATCGATTTGAATGACAACACGCTGGAAGGTTTGCGGCACAGATCGCTGCCGCTGTTCAGCGTGCAGTATCATCCCGAGGCCGCTCCCGGCCCGCATGATTCGCATTATCTGTTCAAGGATTTTGTGAAGATGATGGAGGAGTGGAAAGGGTGAACTGTGTCGGGAGTCTCGGGGACGATAACTCTCCATAATGAATTGTCATCACGAGGAGGCCTTCAGGCCGACGAAGGAGCTGGGCAGTGAGGAAGCGGGCTTGAGAAGGGGGAGGTTGTAACAAGGGAACGGAATAAGCGGCCTTCAGGCCAAGATGAAGGGGCGCGCCTTTAGGCGCGCCGTAAAGAGCCAATAAATAATAGGGCTTTAGCCCCTGAGGGACTTCGATTTTGAGACCGACTCGACAACAGACCAGAGCAGGGCAGACCTACTTTGTCACCTCCCAGACCTGGCAGAGGCGAGCTCTTTTCCGCAACCAGCGATGGGCCGAGCTGTTCTTGGAAACCCTCCACTCTTATAGGGGCCGAGCCTACCTCCTTCACGAGTATGTTTTAATGCCCGAACACTTCCACATCCTGATTACTCCGTTGGTAACTTTGGAGCGAGCGGTTCAATTCGTCAAAGGTGGGTTTTCCTTTCGAGTGAAGAAGGAACTGGAATCCTCGATGGAGATTTGGCAGACAGGATTCTCCGATCACCGCATTCGCGACGCTGAGGATTACCAGATCCTTGTTGGTTACATCTGGCGCAATCCAGTTGGCAGAAAGCTAGTGGACAGTGCTGCTGACTATCCATACAGCTCCGCTTTCCCCGACAGTTTGAAAGACGAGGTACCTCAGTGGCTAAAGCCGCCATCGAGACAGCCTCTTGCCGGCGCGCCTAAAGGCGTGCCCCTTCAAGAGCAGATCCCTCGCTGCGCTCGTGATGACAATTCAAAACAAGTGGTCAGTACCTCTGAAGCGCTTCTTGACGAAAAGAATTTGGTGACCAAGACATAATCCATGCCACGCCGCAACGACATCGCGAAAGTGCTCATCATCGGCTCCGGGCCGATCGTTATTGGCCAGTCGGCCGAGTTCGACTACTCGGGCGCACAGGCCTGCAAGGCGCTGCAGTTCGGAAGGCTACGAGGTGGTGCTGGCCAATTCCAATCCGGCCACCATCATGACCGATCCGGAGATGGCCGACCGTACTTACATCGAGCCGCTCACCCGCACCTATTTGGAAGAGATCATCCGGGTTGAAGCCGAGATGCTAACCGCCAGTGGCAAGGGTGGCGTCTTCGCCCTGCTGCCCACGGTCGGCGGACAGACGGCCCTGAACCTGGCGGTTGAGTTGGCTGATGGCGGCGTGCTGGAGAAGTACGGAGTGCAGCTCATCGGCGCGCAACTCGGCGCCATCAAGAAAGCGGAAGACCGCCTGCTATTCAAAGACGCCATGACCGCCATCGGCCTCGACGTGCCGAAGTCGTCGCTGGTCAACAATCTGAAAGACGGCATCGACTTCAGCGGCAAAATCGGTTTCCCGGTGATCCTGCGGCCGTCGTTCACCCTGGGCGGCACCGGCGGCGGCATCGCTTACAACCGCGAAGAGCTGCTGGAGTTGCTGGCTCGCGGCCTCGATCTCTCGCCCGTCCATGAAGTGCTGCTGGAAGAATCGGTGCTTGGCTGGAAAGAATACGAGCTGGAGCTGATGCGCGACTTGGCCGACAACGTCATCGTCATCTGCTCGATTGAAAACTTCGATCCCATGGGCACGCACACCGGCGATTCGATCACCGTCGCTCCGGCGCAGACGCTTACCGATCGCGAATATCAGGCCATGCGCGATGCCGCCATCGCGGTCATTCGCGAGATCGGAGTCGAGACCGGCGGCTCGAATATCCAGTTTGCCGTCGATCCGCACAACGGGCGCATGGTGGTCATCGAGATGAATCCCCGCGTGTCGCGCTCCTCGGCATTGGCATCGAAGGCCACTGGATTCCCCATCGCGAAGATCGCCGCCAAGCTCGCTGTCGGCTACACGCTCGACGAAATCAGAAACGACATTACGCGCAAGACCCCAGCTTGTTTTGAGCCGACCCTCGATTACGTCGTCGTCAAGATTCCTAAGTGGCAGTTCGAAAAGTTTCCCGGAGCCGACGAGTCGCTCGGCCCGCAGATGAAGTCGGTCGGCGAAGTGATGGCCATCGGCCGCACCTTCAAACAGGCGCTGCTGAAAGCCGTGCGCTCCATGGAAACCGGCAGGAAAGCCACCGCCGACGACATTGAGCCGCGCATTCTGACCAAGCGTCTGGTGACGCCGCACCCGGAGCGGCTGCAATACATCCGCTACGCGCTATCGCAGGGAATGACCGTGCGCGAGATCGCGCAAATGACCAACATCGATCCCTGGTTCCTGCATCAGCTGAAAGAGATTGCCGATGTGCAGGCCAAGCTGGGCACCGAGCCAATCGATGCCGAGCGTTTGCGCGAGATCAAGCGCATGGGCTTCTCCGATGCTCGCCTGGGCGAAGCTCTGCAGCTGAAAGATGGCCGCGCGGCCAGCGAGAAGATTCATCAGTTGCGCAAGGAACACAACGTTCGCCCGGTATTCAAGCGGGTGGACACCTGCGCCGCCGAGTTTGAGAGTTTCACGCCGTACATGTACTCGACCTACGAGGAAGAAGACGAAGCGACGCCCACCGATCGCAAGAAAGTTATCATCCTGGGCAGCGGACCCAACCGCATCGGGCAGGGCATCGAGTTCGATTATTGCTGCTGCCATGCTGCATTCGCGCTGCGTGACGATGGCTTCGAGACCATCATGGTCAACTGCAATCCCGAGACCGTCTCCACCGATTACGACACCAGCGACCGCCTCTACTTCGAGCCACTCACTTACGAAGATGTAATGGCGGTGTACGAGCACGAGGCTGCCGGCGGAGCGGAGATCGGTGTGATCGTGCAGTTTGGCGGTCAGACGCCGCTGAACCTCGCCCTGCCGCTGAAGGCTGCTGGTGTGCCCATCATCGGCACGTCTCCGGAGAGCATCGATCTGGCCGAAGATCGCCGCCGCTTTGGCAAGCTGCTGGAGGAACTCGAGATTCCGCAGCCGCCCGGAGCGACCGCCGCCAGCGTCGACGAAGCCGTGGCCAATGCGAACCGCGTCGGCTATCCGGTGCTGGTGCGGCCATCGTATGTGCTGGGCGGGCGCGCCATGGTTCTCGCCTACGACGATGCCTCGCTCATCCACTACATGAAAGAGGCGGTGGAATATTCGCAGGAACGGCCGGTGCTGATCGACCACTTCCTGGAGGCGGCGACCGAGATTGATGTGGATGCGCTGTCCGACGGCGAAGACGTGGTGATCGGCGGCATCATGCAGCATATCGAGGAGGCTGGCATTCACTCCGGCGATTCGTCGTGCGTGCTGCCTGCGGTCGACATTCCGCCTCACCTGTTGAACACGATTCGCGAATACACCTTCCAGTTGGCGCGCGCGCTGAAAGTAGTTGGGCTGATGAATGTGCAGTACGCGATACAGCGCGACAAGGTTTTTGTGATTGAGGTCAATCCGCGCGCCTCGCGTACCGTACCTTACGTTTCCAAGGCGACAGGTGTGCCGCTGGCGAAAATTGCTGCCCGCCTGATGACCGGCCGCAAGCTGCGCGAGTTTCTGCCGGAGAACATCGAGCGCCGCACCGATCTCGACACCGGAAATTTCTATTTCGTGAAGTCACCGGTATTCCCCTGGGGAAAATTTCCCGGCGTCGACACCGTGCTTGGCCCGGAAATGAAATCGACCGGCGAAGTGATGGGCGTGGCCGACAACTTTGGCGAAGCTTTTGCCAAGGCGCAAGCCGCAGCCGGACAAGTACTGCCGACCGCCGGCACGATCTTCATGAGCGGCAACGATCGCGACAAGCCCTTCATGCCGGAGTTAGGCAAGCGCTTTGTCGAGATGGGCTTCAGCATTGTCGCCACGCATGGGACGGCTCGCCTGCTGGAAGAGGCAGGCTTGCAGGTTGAGCGAGTCTATAAAGTTAAAGAAGGGCGGCCGAATGTGGTCGACCTGATCAAGGGCGAGCGCATTCATCTGATTATCAATACCCCGCACGGCGTCGAGCCATGGTTCGACGAGAAGGCGATTCGTCGTGCCGCCGTCACCGCGCGCATTCCCACCATCACTACGCTATCGGCGGCCCGGGCGGCGTGCGAGGGCATCGCTGCTCTGCAACGTGGCGAAGTGAAAGTTTACGCGCTGCAGCAGCTACATGTGGAGCGCGAGGCGGCGGCGAAGTAGGCGAGGCGGCGATTAGCACTTGGCATTTAGCATTTGGCCAGAGCCGACCGCACCCCGAATTGTTTTGAAGGGGCGCGCCTTTAGGCACGCCGAAGAAACCCATAAACAACTGGGGCTTTAGCCACCGAGGTTCTTCGTTTTTAAGCGGCAGAGCGTATGGAGCAGCACCAGTATTCGGCAGCATTCAGCGCAAGTCTGTGCTCGCTTCCTATCAAGTCACTCTCAGATCGAATCCCCTCAGGGGCTAAAGCCCGGGATTTTACTGGATGTTTAAGGCGCGCCTGAAGGCGTGCCCCTTCAAAACAGCAGGTCCCTCGCTCGATCATGATGACAATCCTAAAATTTAACCGTCAGCGTTTACTGCTGAATGCAGAATCCTGAGTGCGGTATGCTGAATGCTGGGTGCTGAACGTTTCCTCCCGTCCTATAATTTCATCATGCTTCTACACGGAATTTTTCCTCCTATCACCACCCCGTTCTATCCCGACGGCAAAATCTACTTCCGCAAGCTGGAACAGAATGTCGAGCAATATTCGCGTACGCCGGTGACCGGCATCGTCGTCCAAGGTTCGACCGGCGAAGCCATCCTGCTCAGCGACGAGGAGCGGCGCGAGGTGTTGAAGTGTGCTCGCGAGTTTGCCGCTAACGACAAAGTTCTGATCGCCGGCACCGGCATCGAATCGGCCATCGAGACCTTGCATCTGACCGAATACGCTGCCGAACTCGGCTACGACATTGCCATGGTGCGCACGCCGCACTACTACAAAGGGCAGATGGCGAATCCGGCGAACATGCTGGCGTTTTACCGCTTTGTCTGCGATCGCTCGCCGCTGCCGGTCATCATCTATAACTTCCCGCAGGCCACCGGATACGACATTCCTGCCGAGCTGGTGATCGAGCTCGCCGAGCATCCGAAGCTCATCGGCATCAAGGAGTCGTCCGGCTCGATCGAAAAAGTGCAGAAGATGGTAGAGGGCACGCGCCACATTCAGCGCAGCGCAACCGTCACGCAGACCTTCGAAGCTGTCACCGGCCGCATGCTAAAGGCCGCTGCTGCTGCATCGGCGAGTGCCGAGGGAGGAGCACTGGTGACTGTCGGCGCGCTCGCCGGAACCGCCGCTCCGACGCCTTCGTCCGCAGCAGTGAGCGTTGTGGGCAGTTTGAAGACCCGCCAGAAGGAAGTTGGCTTCCAGGTGCTGGTGGGCGCGGCGCACAAGCTGCATCCGTCGCTGGATGCCGGTGCGGTCGGCGCGATTCTGGCTTTTGCCGATTGCGCTCCGACGGCGTGCTATGAGATTTATGCAGCCTGGAAAGATGGCGACGCGGCGCTGGCTCGGGAAAAGCAGGAACGCATTGCCAAGGCTGCCGAGCGGATCGTCGGCGGGCTGAGCATTCCAGGGGTCAAATACGCAATGGACTACAACGGCTTCTTCGGCGGCACGGTGCGCCTGCCGCTGTTGCCGCTTACCGCCGACAAGAAGGCGGAGGTGGAGCAGTTGCTCGCCAATATCAGGAATTAGTTTCCATTTGAGAGACGCTGTCGAAAATACAAAATCCCCTCAGGTTCGACGTGAGGCCTGTCGTCCCTGAAGGAACTTAGTCTTTATATTCGTCTTTCCCAGCGCTGAAGCGCTGGGCTATCATCTGTCGTCTCGCTTAGCGAGACTGGTTCATCGGTCGGATGTGTTCTTCCGTAGCACCCATGCATCCAGCTGCCGACGATCACCGGTGGTCAGCCAACCCCGACAAAACAGTCGTCAAACCAAGAAACCGTCAACCGACTACCTCAAGTATCTCGTCCCTAGGCCTCGTATCCCAGCACCTAAGTTAAGTACCAGCATCAACTGTCTTTACGCCGCCCGCCTGTTCTTGTTCTTTTTATTCTTGCCGTTCCCTTTGCGCGCGGTTCCGCTAACATTCTTTCCGCGCTCGGGACTTTCCATTAGCGTTTTGTCGCGGCTGACCAGGTTGCCCACACCCTCTTCGTTACGCTCGCCGCCCAGGCTGGGTTTTTGCGGTTCGGTTCGACCTCCGCCCGGGCGCGGAGTTGCCGGAACGTCCAGTTCGCGGCGCTGCATCTTTTGCGGATTACTTTCGCGACCGGATTCGGCCGTCTCGCCGCTTTGGCTGTTGGTGCGTCCGGCATCGGCCTGAACCTTCGGCTGCTTGCCACGCTGCTGGCGCGACTGCTCGTCGTGGTGCATGTCGAGCGGATGAGTGCCCGGATCCTCGCCCTCGGTCTCGCCGCTGCGGGGATCGACGATAAACAGCAGGTCCGACAGATCGCTGGCGTGCTCTTCTTCTTCGCTGAGAATGTGTTCCATCAGCACCCGGGTGGTCGGATCATGGTCGGCGAAGTGGCGAATCATCTTCTGATAGACCTCGATGACGATGCGTTCGGCAATCAGATCTTCCTTGATCATGTCGGCCAGAGTCTTGCCCTCGGCATACTGCGACGCCGATCGCTGCAGAAGGGAAGCCGGATTGAAATCAGGCTTGCCGCCCAGCTGTTGAATGCGCTCGGCAATCTCGTCGGCGTGTTCGCGCTCCGCATCCGCGTGCTCTTTGAACTCGTCGCGGACTGCGGTTCCGTGAACGCCAGTCGCCATGAAATAGTGGTGCATGTAACGCAGCACGCACACAATCTCGGTGGCCAGGGCCTCGTTCAAGATGGAGATGGTTTGCTCGACGTCCCCTTCGTAGGAATCCGTTACCGCGCCATCTTCAATCTTCCGGGCGGCGCGCTTGCGAATGTCTTCCACATCGGTCACAAAACTTGGCATTAGAATTTCGACCTCGCACGAAGCTGCCGCCTGTGTTCCGGACACAAGTATGCGGTTGCCGGAATCATGGGCGGTGCGTGTGGTTGGATTCGCGATTGTGCCCGGCGAGATGCCTCAGCGCGTTGAGCATTGCCGGCCCCAGGCTTGGCAGGCCTCAGAAATACATCGCTTGCCGGCGCGCTCGCGCTACCCGGCGCTTTCCACGGTCACCGCCAGTTGCCCGGATGCCTCAGTCTTGACTTGGACGGCCGCGAGAGAAGCCGCAATTGCATCGGCTCCCGTCAACTCTTCCCGAGGGTAGGTGGTCGTGAGCCCGATCACGGTCATTCCGGCAGCTTTGCCGGCGCGGATACCGGAGGGCGCGTCCTCGAAAACCAGGCACTGCTGCGGCTCGCGACCCAGAATCTTCGCTCCCGCCAGATAGGGCTCGGGATTGGGCTTGCCATGGATAACGTCGTCGCCTGTGATCATGCGAGGTGGAACCGGCAGCCCGGCAACCTGCAGCCGCCTGATCGCCAGCCGGCGGGTGCCGGACGTGACGATGGTGTAGCGATCGGGCGGCAGCGCGTGCAACAGTTCTTTCGCTCCAGGCAACACCAGCAGGCCGTCAGTGTCGTTGAGCTCTTGCTGTTCGATCTTGTCCGTCTCCGCTTGAGCGTCCAGTTGAGGCGCAACCTGACGCACCAGTTCGATGGTGCGCATGCCGTGGGTAACGTGGACAATGTAGTCCGGATCAAGGCCGTGCTCACGGGCCCAGTTTGCCCAGATGCGGGCGACACACTGCGTAGAATCGACCAGCACGCCGTCGAGGTCGAAAAGGATGGCTTCACAGCGAAACGAAGTCATGCTTCAGTTTCGCAGACAGAAAGGTAGTCCGCAAAGATTACGGACTCCCGGAACGGGCAGCCGATCCGGCCGCAATCGTCGCGGACGCGAATTTCGCTGAAAGATTCAGACTGCATCGAATATATTGACTGCAATGCCTTCGCTCGCACTCTCCGAACTGATTGGCGCGGCCGTGATCGACAACAGCGGCTTGCATGCCGGCAAGGTGCGCGAAGTCACCCTGGTTCCGCAAGAAAATTCCAGCCTGGTGAGCGGCTTCGTGGTGAAAACGCGCCACGGCAATCGCCTGGTGCCGGCCAAGGCTATCAGCCTGATAAACGGCGGCCTGCGAATCTCTACCGCAGCTGAAGAGTGGAGCCCCTACGGCGGCGGCGAAGGCATGTTGCTGCTGGAGCGTGATCTGCTCGACCAGCAGATTATCGACGTACATGGCCGCAAAGTTGTCCGGGTGAACGATGTCGATATTCACGAGGAGAGTGGCAACGGTAATATCGTCCTCAAAGTTGGAGCGGTGGATGTGGGTGCGCGCGGGGCTGTCCGCCGTCTACTGAAAGGCGTTGTACCGGCGGCCGCGCTGCACCTGCTGCTGCAAAGAATTCCTCCCCGGATGATTCCGTGGGAGTTTGTCGATCTCATCGAAATCGATCCGGCCCGGCGCGTCAAACTGAAGATCTCCCTCGACCGCCTGGCCAAGCTGCATCCTGCCGATATTGCCGACATCGTGGAGGACCTGGCTCCGGCCGAGCGCGAGGCCGTGTTCGAGACTCTGGACGAGGAAGTAGCCGCCGAGACTCTGGAGGAAATCGATCCCAAGCTGCAGGTTGCGATCTTGAGTTCGCTGGACTCGGACCGCGCCGCCGACATTGTCGAGGAAATGGATCCCGACGCCGCCGCCGACCTGCTGGGCGACATGCATCCGGATGCGTCCCAGGAGATCCTCACGGAAATGGAGCCGGAGGAACGGGCCGAAGTCGCCGGCTTGATGACCTTCGAAGAAGACACCGCCGCCGGACGCATGACCACCGACTACATGGCGCTGGGGCCGAGCGCCAAGGTGGAAGATGCCATCGAGATGCTGCGCAACTTCGAAGGTGGGATCGAGAGTGTGAGCACGATCTTCCTTATTGGGGAGAAGGAAAAGCTTCTGGGATCGGTTCCGCTGGCCAAGATTGTGCTGGCGCCGCCGGGCACTCCCTTAATGATGCTCAGCACCGGCCACCTGACCACGATTCATCCCGGGGCCGACGAGAGGGAAGTGGCCGAGTTGTTCGACAAATACAACCTGCTCACCTTGCCCGTGATCGATGAGGAAGGCGTGCTAACCGGCGTGATTACGGCCGATGATGTGATCAACATGCTGCGGGCGAAGTTGTGAAGACCAGTTGTCAGTAGCCAGTTGTCAGTTCTCAGTAAACCAATCGGTTTGGGAGATAGGCCAACTGTTTTCGGCAGCTCTTGAAGTGAGCACCTTCGCTCTGGTTCTATGTCGCCCCTGAAGGGGCTATACCTTTAACTTTGTAGCCTACCCAGCGCTGAAGCGCTGGGCTATCTTCTTCCGTCCCGCCAGGCGGGACTCGGTTCTTGCCCATCCGAAGCTGCTCGCCGACGCCACGACGACGCGGCCGATGTAGGTAAAAATTCAAGGGCCTGATGAACTCCCCGAAGTGAGATACCGCCGATACTCCACGCTACCGACTAGTTGCACTGACCACTGACCACTGACCACTGACAACTGCCTCCCGATTGGCGCATTTCCTAACATGCGTTTATTCTGGGTGTTCTTCGCATCTCACCGTAAGCCCTCGATACCATGCCTGATACGCGACGCATTAGAGTTTGGCGAATTCGCCTGCTGATGTTCCTGGCCGTCATCGGCCCCGGGTTCATCACCGCGAATGTCGACAATGATGCGGGCGGCATTTACACCTATTCCGCCGCGGGCGCACAGTTCGGGTACCTGCTGCTCTGGGTCATGATCCCCATGACCGATGGCGCTGGTGGTCGTGCAAGAAATGTCGGCGCGCATGGGCGCAGTCACTGGCAAAGGGCTCAGCGATCTCATTCGCGAGGAATACGGCTTCCGCATCACGTTTTTCATGATGCTGGGGCTGGTGATCACCAACTTCGGCAACGTGGTCTCAGAGTTTGCCGGAGTGGCCAGCAGCCTGGAGCTGTTCCACATCTCCAAATACATCAGCGTGCCGGGCGCAGCGCTGATCGTCTGGTTGCTGGTAGTCAAGGGCACGTACAAGAGCGTGGAGAAAGTTTTCCTGGCAGCATCGTTTTTCTATTTCGCCTACATCATTGCGGGCGTGCTGGCCGGGCCGAGTTGGAAAGAAGCCTTTGTCGCAACTTTCAAGCCGCCGCACTCCGGCGCCTTCCACGAATCGTCGTACATCTACATGGTCATTGCGGTGGTGGGAACCACCATCGCGCCCTGGATGCAGTTCTATCTGCAATCGTCAATCGTGGAGAAGGGAATTACTCCTCGCGAGTACAGGGCTTCGCGCTGGGACGTGATCCTGGGCTGCCTGTTCACCGATGTGGTCGCCTGGTTCATCGTGGTGGCGTGCGCGGCCACCCTCTATGTCCATGGCATCCGGCAGATTCGGGACGGCGCGGATGCGGCCCAGGCGCTGCGGCCTTTAGCGGGCGAGTATGCCTACATTCTTTTTGCGGCTGGATTGTTCAATGCTTCCTTGTTTGCGGCCTCAATCCTGCCGATCTCGACGGCGTATACGGTCTGCGAAGGGCTTGGGCTTCGAGTCCGGCGTCGGACACAAGTTTGGAGAGGCCAAGGTCTTCTACTGGCTCTACACGCTGCTGCTTATCGCCGGCGGCGGCATCATCTTGCTGCCCAACCTTCCTTTGGTGAAGATCATTGTTCTTTCCCAAGTCGTGAATGGCGTTGTTCTGCCGTTTGTGCTGATCTTCATGTTGCTGCTGGTGAACAAGAGCGAGCTGATGGGGAAGTATGTAAACGGAACCTGGTTCAACTTCATCGCGTGGGCGACAACCATCATTATGATCGGGCTCACGATTGCCTGGTTTGTGACCGGTGGCGCCGGCAGCTAAAGCAGCTTGCCCTCGGCGATCTGTTGAACCAGGGAGCGGTCGGCGTCGAGGAAATCGAGGCTGGGCAAATCGCGCCGGTTCACCCAACGAATCTCGCGGAAGATGCGGTTCTGTAATTCTCCTTCATACTGCTCGACCACGAAGAAATGCAGCTCCACCGCATTGCCGTTCTGATAATGATGCTGCAGCTGGGCGACCTTCGAACCGATCTCGGCGCAGATGCCCAGCTCCTCGTCCAGCTCGCGGCGCAGGGCCTGAGGAGCATCTTCGCCGGGCTCAATCTTTCCGCCGGGAAATTCCCACTTGAGCGGCAGCGCCTGGTACTCCGTCCGCTGGCAGCAGAGGATTTCCTCGCCTCGCATCATCAGGGCGGCGACCACTTGCTTGATCATCGCACTGGCTCCGACGAGTCGCCCCTGTGGCCGGCCGTCATGTGGTTTTCTCCAGATATTGGCCCACCAGCCGGGCGCAATGTTCTACCAGTTGACGGTCGTCTGCGGTGAAGGCCGCCGGGGTGTGACTGTCGATGTCCAACTCGCCAACCACCTCGCCCTTCACAAGTATCGGCACCACAATTTCCGACTTGGTTTCCAGCGAACACGCCAGGTAGCGCGGGTCGGCATTAACGTCATCAACGATCACGGTATGACCTGATGAGGCGGCCGCGCCGCAGATACCTTGATTCAGTGGAATCCGTGTGTGCGGCGTGATCGCTCCTACGTAGGGGCCAATCACCAGCATCGGATCCTCGCCCAGGCGGCCCTTTTCCACCATGTAGAAACCGACCCAATCATAATGGCCCAGCCGTTCCTTGAGGCGCCCGACCATGATGCTCATCAGATCGTCGATACTCTCGGCGGCGTCAGCCAGGGTAGTCAGTTCCTTGGCAAGCAGTTGTTGACTGGTAGGCATGGGAGTCCCTGTTTTATCACAAGCCGGTGAGATTACCGGGTTTGAATTTGACGGATTCCGACGGGCCGCTCGAAACGGTCGGGATGGAGCGCCCAGGCAATGGCATTCAACCCTCCGATAAGAGTGGTTGACGGCGTGTTCAGCAGCTCATCCTGGATGCAGAACACGCGCCCGCTGCGCACCGCCGCCAGCTTCGTCCAGCTGCGCTGCTCCACAATTTTCTCCAGCGGGACCCGATCGCCGGCGCCGCACCAGGCCGCAATAATGATATCGGGCTGCTCTGCGGCAATGGCTTCTGCCGTGGTGCTCTTGCCGGGCTCGCCGATAAACTCGCCACCCGCGGCCTGCACCATTTCTGCCGCCCACGGTTCCGACGCGATAATGGGATTTCCCCACTCTTCACAGAAAACTCGAAACTTTGGCCCCGCTGTAGTTTGTAGTCGAACCTCTTCGATACGACTTTGCATTCCGCGGATAACGGTGTCGCCGCGTTCCTGCTCCCCCATGATTCCGGCAATCGCAGCAATGTCGGTGTAGATGTCGGCGAGCGAGCGCGGAGCCAGGCCGAGAAATCGCACTTTCGCTTTCAAAATTTCCGTGACCGCGCTCGTCTGATAGGGAACTGACGCCACCACCAGGTCGGGCCGCGCAGCCAGGATCTGCTCCGCCTGCGCCGTCCACGAATCGGCGACGATCACCCGCGAGCCATCTCCAACTTCCGGACAAACATCTACGCAATACTTGGTGCAGGCCACAACCCGATCCAGCAGTCCAAGATCGCGCAGGGTTACGGTGGCGCTCGGCTGTAAAGAGACAATGCGACGCACGGTGTGATTTTCGGTGTTCAAGACTGTTCGATTATACGGAGGGGAGAAAGCATCTGGGCTGCGGGCTTGGTAATCTATTCAGGTACGAATTCACCGGCATGTATTCTCCCGAACTCCTCGACCATTTCGAGCATCCCCGCAATGCAGGCGAACTACCCGGGGCCGATCTTCATGTACAAATCCAGAATCCGGCTTGCGGCGATATTCTCGAGCTATCGGCGAAAATCGAAGATGGCCAGATTGGCGAGATCCGGTTCCGCGCCAAGGGTTGTGTGCCGGCCATGGCCTGCGCCTCGGCCATGACCCAGTTGGCCGAGGGGAAGCCGGTCCAACAGGCTCGTGAAATCCGGAAGGCCGACATTGTGGGGGCCGTGGGAAGTCTGCCCCCGGCCTCCGGACACGCCGCGCAACTGGCTTGGGATGCGCTGCAGGCCCTGCTCAAGATGGCGCCCTGAAGGCTGATTCGCGCCGGATAGCGCGACTTTGTGTCACCCTGTTGCAGGTATTTTGTTCAGGCTCGCTTGTCCACCTCTGGACAGCAATCGATTCATTTTGAGGCCGTGAAAATTAACAACACCGTTTGACGGAAAGGGTGCATCCTAACCAGTGATAGGTTTCCGCTTGCGCTCCGACCCGGAAACTGATTACGATAGAGGCGTCCTCCAATCGCCGCACTTCCCGTGCAGGCGTTCCTCGCGCCGAAAGTTCCGGGCGCCAGACGGACGCAACTGATTCGATTACAGCAAAGTATCTAACCGCAGCCACGTCACAGTAATTGCGCGGGCAGAAAATGCGGTTCACAAATGTGGGATCCCGCAACCTGCGGGTGAAACTTTAAGAGAGAAGCATGAATCAAGGATCGAACCCTCCCTCCGGACCGGCCGGGGGGAAAGGACGCAGACGGCGGCGCGGCCGCCGTGGACCCGTCACGCACGGGGCAGCCCCTCAACAACCTGGACAACATCGCCATGGCCCGGGCAAGAACCGTCCGCACGGGCGCAAGCCTGGACAACGTTCCGGCCAAGGCGCGCTGGGCGGCGGCATCTACACCGCGCCCATGGACCATAGCTATCGTGCTGCCCAGGGCAACAACAACGGCAACACCCACAAGCCTGGCCGGGGAGGCCGCATGAATCAGCCGCTGGGCAAGGAGTTTGCGCCTCCCGAACCGGAGCCTTTGCCCATGTCTTCGGACGCGCCCGCTCGCATCTTTGCCTTCGTTGACGATCTGTTTTTCCTGGCCAAGATTCAGGAAACGGCGCGCAAGATGAATGTGAAGGTCGAGTTCGTCAAGACCGACAAGGAGCTGCAGGAGAAGATGGGGCAGAACGGCGACGAGAAGCCGTCGCTCATTATCTTCGACCTGAACAATGTTGCCGCCAAGCCGCTCAGCATGATTCCCAAGCTCAAGGCGAAACTAAAGAAGGCGACCAACATTATTGCCTTCGTGTCGCACGTTCAGGGCGATTTGAAGATGAAGGCGCAGGAAGCGGGCTGCGACATGGTGCTGCCGCGCTCCGCATTTTCCCAAAACCTGGCGCAATTGCTGCGTCGCCACGGCGCTCCCGAACCGCAGCACGATCCCGGCCAATAGCGGCTCTGCAGAATGCCTGGTCGCCGGTTGACGAGTTTCCCGGCGGCTCATATCCGGCTAGCCATGTAGAATTCCATCTGCATGGGCAGGCTTGAACTCGCTCTCAACTCGGCAAAGCTTCGCCGATTTCGCACCGCGCTGCTGCGCTGGTACGACCAGCACCGCCGCGACCTGCCCTGGCGCCGCGACCGCCATCCTTACCGCGTGTGGGTCTCCGAGATCATGCTGCAGCAAACGCGCGTCGCTGCCGTGCTCGACCACTACGCCCGTTTCATGAAGAGATTTCCAACCGTGGAATCTCTGGCTGCCGGTCGCGAAGCGTCGGTGCTGGCCATCTGGAGCGGACTGGGCTATTACCATCGTGCCCGGCGCATGCATCAGGCGGCGAAGCGTGATCGCCCGCGAGCGCGATGGAAATTTTCCGCAGACGGCGGAGGCATGGGCTGAGCTTCCGGGAATCGGCCGCTACACCGCCGCTGCCATCGCCAGCATCGCGTTTGGAGAAGCGGTTGCCGTGGTCGACGGCAATGTGGAGCGGGTCGTCGAGCGCCTGCTGGGCCGCTCGTCCGGCAGGGAAGAGGTCTGGACGCAAGCGCAGGCTCTGCTGGAGCCGGCGCGCGCCGGAGATTTCAACCAGGCCATGATGGAGCTGGGTGCGACCGTGTGCACGCCGCGAGCGCCACAGTGTCTGCTGTGTCCGGTGAATGCCTTCTGCCAGTCGCGGGGCGCGGAAGTGGCGCGGCCGCTGCCTCCGCGAAAGCGCAAGCACCTGTGTTATGTCCTGGCGCGGAAGAACTCCGCCATTCTTTTTGTGCAGCGTCCGCACGACGCTTCGCTGATGGCGGATATGTGGGAGCTGCCGGCTGTCCTTCCGTCCCAGGTTAACGGGGACCAGCCATGGGCCCAACTGCGACATTCCATAACCGACACCGACTACCAGGTTAAAGTCTTTGGGGTCGCAGCGTCTGAGTTGCAGGATTTCGAAACTGACGGCCGCTGGCTGACTCGCCGGCAGTGGGAGCGGCTGCCGTTAACCGGCCTGACCCGCAAGATCCTTCGCCGGCTACAGCTTGAGTCGCAGTCGAACCCGGCGGAATCTAAAGCTTAGAGACCATCTCATAAATCTTTTTTGGGGTGTGTCAGGCCCAACTTTGGCCGGGCCGAACGAGACCCTATCAAGCTGCGGGCTTCACAGTTTGCTGAAAAACTCGGCCTAAGGAGATTTTGAAGGGCGTAGCTTTAGGCTACGCCGTAGCAACTCCTTTATATTTGTCATCCCGAACCGACTTTAGTCGGTGAGGGATCTGCTTTTCCGAGTTTTTCAGCAAACTGTTCAGCCTCTGCAATAAAAGATAGGTTCAAGTAATGATTTCGGAGGATTCACGGAATGGCTGCATTGCCCGCGGGTGTACGCGCCCCGGATTTCACACTACCAACCATTGACGGTGGCACGGTATCTCTACAGGAAGCGCTGAGCCAAGGGCCGGTTTTGCTGGCATTCTTCAAGATCAGCTGCGCTACTTGCCAGTACGCTTTCCCGTTTTTCGAGCGCATGTATCGCGCCAATCACGACGCGAAAATCAGCTTCCTCGGCATCTCGCAGAATGATGCAGGCGATACCCGGAAGTTCCTGAAGCAGTATGGGATCAGCTTCCCGATCGCACTCGACAATCCTAAAGACTACGCGGTCTCGAATGCCTATGGGCTGACTAACGTGCCCACGCTGTTCTATATCGCGTCGGACGGCGAGATTGAGATTTCTTCAGTGAGCTGGTCGAAGGCCGATATCGAGGCAATCAATGAAAAGCTGGCCGCCCTTCGCCGGCAGCCGCCCGCCCCGCTTTGGCACAAAGGCGATGACGTGCGCGATTTCCGTGCCGGTTGAGGCTCCAAAAACTGATCCGCGGTCGCGGATCAAATTCGCATTCGACAGGCTATAAGCGCTTATCGAGTTGGTATCGCGTAAAATGAAGAGTTTTTCCGCCACTGCACGCGATTGACGGGAGAACTCTTCTTGCCCAAACTGCGACTCGTTTCACTGCTGACCATTCTGCTCGCCTGCCTGCTGACCGCGCAGGCCCCTCGCACCTCCGAAGCGGCCCAGTCGGCCGCGCCCCACGTCGCCGGTCTACCTCCTGCAGCCGAGCAGGCGATGGCCGCCGTGAATCCGGAAAACATTCGCGCCCACGTCAAGTTCCTGGCCAGCGACTTGTTGGAAGGCCGCGGCACCGGACAGCGCGGAGGCGACATTGCCGCCGAGTACATTGCCACCCAGTTTGCTCTGTACGGGCTGAAGCCTGCGGGCGAAAACGGAACCTACATGCAGAAGGTTCCGTTGGAAGGCATCGCTACCCAGGAGGATTCGAGCCTCACGCTGCTTCCCAACCGCGGCGCGCCGATGGATTTGACCTACCGCAAAGACTTTGTCGCCATGGATGAAACCGGCAAGCCGCTGGATAACATCAACTCTGACATTGTGTGGGTGGGTTACGGGATCGACGCTCCCGAATTCAACTGGAACGACTACCAGGATGTGGACGTGAAGGGCAAGGTGCTGCTCATGCTGGTAAATGAGCCGCCTTCGGAAGACCCAAATTTTTTCGCCGGGCGGGCGCTCACCTATTACGGCCGCTGGACCTACAAATTCGAAGAAGCCGCCCGTAAAGGAGCTGCGGGTGTCATCCTCATCCATAAAACCGACATGGCCAGCTATGGCTGGAACGTGGTTCGCAACTCGTGGTCGGGCGAGCGCGCTTACTTGCGGAACGATCCTGCTCCCAAGCTGGCGGTGGCTTCGTGGATCCAGTACGACGTGGCGCGTCAACTGGCGCAGGCCTGCGGCATGAATCTGGACGAGATGATTGCCGCGGCGCAGAAGCCGGGCTTCAAAGCGGTAGTGCTGCCGGCAAAACTCAAAGCCCACATGGTCAGCCAGGTGCGCCAATTTGATTCCAACAACGTTTTGGCCAAACTGCCCGGCTCCGATCCCAAACTGAAGGCGCAGGCCGTGGTCTACACCGCGCACTATGACCACCTGGGCATCGTGCCCGGAATGCCGGGTGACAACATCTACAATGGCGCGCAGGATAACGCCACCGGCTGCGGCATCCTGCTGGAGATTGCGAGGGCCTATGCCAGCGTGCATCAGCCGCCCAAGCGCTCCATTTACTTCGCAGCGGTCACGGCGGAGGAGCAAGGGCTGCGCGGCTCCGAGTATCTGGGCAAACATCCGCCCATCCCGGCGAACCAGATCACGTTAGACCTTAACTACGACAATGTGCCTACTCTGGGAGTACCGGAAGAAGTCAACGTCTCCGGCGCGGAGCGCACGAACTTTTACCCTGTGGTCGAGCGGACAGCGTCGCAATTTTCTTTGACCATCGTGCCTGACTCGCAGCCCGGCGCGGGTCATTACTACCGTTCCGATCATTTCAGTTTTGCCCGCGCGGGCGTGCCGGCGTTTTCTATCGATGAGGGCGACAAGTATCAGGGCCACGATCGTGCGTGGGGCGAGCAACAGGCTCAGGACTATGTGGCCCACCACTACCATCAGCCCAGCGATGAGTACTATCCCGACATGGATTTCCGCGGCGATGCGGTGATGGCGCGCTTTGGCATCGCGCTGGGATGGCAAGCCGCGAACCAGCCGAGTCTGGTTGGCTGGAAGCCGGGAGACGAGTTCGCCAAGGCTAGAAGCAGTAGTCAGTAGTCGGTTGTCGGTTGTCAGTTGTCAGTTGTCAGTTGTCAGTTGTCAGTTGTCAGTTGTCAGTTGTCAGTTGTCAGTTGTCAGTTGTCAGTTGTTAGTTGTTAGTTGTTAGTTGTTAGTTGTTAGTTGTTAGTTGTTAGTTGTTAGTTGTGATCTCATAAATCATTATGGGTTGTATCAGGGCACGACTTTAGTCGTGCCGAACGACGGCTTACCGAGATTCGGGCTTCAGCCCCTGCAAGACCTGCTTTCAGCGGCTGAAGAGACTGTGTCGCAACCCGCTTAAGAGTTTTCCGGTGGGAAAAGAACATCGTATTCCAGGCAGACTAGCCGCGCAGCGGCGGCATGGGGTTAGGCGTGGGCGTAAGCCCACGCACCCAGTGGGAAAAATCCGAGCCGCAGAGCGGCGGCACTAACTCGCGACACAGTCTCTGAAGCCCAGGTTATATTTGATTCCTTATGGCAGGGCTGAAGCCGTGCCCTGATACAAACGATTTATGAGATAAGTCGAGCAATCGGTTGTCGGTAGTTCGCCGTCAGTGGTTGTCCGCGTTCGCTCCGATTCCTGTCATCCCGGGCGAGGACTTCAGTCCGAGCCGAGGGATCTGCGGTTCCGCGCCGCGAAGGACAGCAGATCCCTCACCGGCTGAAGCCGGTTCGTGATGACAAAAATAAGAAAGTTGCTACGGCGTAGCTAAAGCTACGCCCCTTCAAAACCTTGTCAGGCCGAGTTTGTCAGCAACCCGTGCAGCCGCTCGGCCGGGATGACGATCCTGAGAGAGATTCACGATGTTTTGGAAATCGCCGCGATAGGAAACTCTGATCCGATTCAAAGGCGGCAGTTCAAAGCTGAGTGACAACTGACAACTGACAACTGCTTCTCACTGCAGCCGCTTCATCCGAAACGGAATCTGCACCACCGCTTCGACTGCGACCGGCTCGCCATTCTTTATACCCGGGCGGAAGTGCCACAGCGACAGGGCATGCATCGCGTTCTGGTCGAGCCGGTCGTCCAGGCTGTCCAGGACGCGAATATCGGCCACGCTGCCATCGGTGCGAATCACAGCGTAAAGCGTGACCGTGCCTTCCACGTGATCGCGCAGAACGTCGGGCGGGTACGCCGGGTCAACCTTGGTCACCACCACCGGCGCAGTCAGCGCGCTCTTGTCGTCGGTCTGCTTCAGCTCGGCAAAGCGAATGATCCAGCTGCCGGTGGCCGAGCTGAGGTTGGGCATGTTCATGATCAGCGAGTAATAGCGCTTGTTACCGAACACTCGCTGCTCGATGCTGCGGTCCGGATCTTCCGGCAACGCGGGAGCTGGCGGGCTTGCCGCGGGCCGATCGTGAAAGGTGGGCAACGACGGCTTCATGGCCGCGGCGATTATGCGCTTGCGCGCTTCCAACTCTGCATTCGTCGAGCTGGCTGGCGCTGATTTCGCCAGCGTTCCTCCCGGCGCAGGAGTTCCCGCAACAGCAGAAGTATTCGCTCCCGGCGGAGCCGCCCCCACCATGATGCCCGGAGGGCCCTTGCCGGCGCCATGTCCGCCGCCGGCATCGGCCGTGCCCGTGGCCACCACGTTCGGCGTGCCCGGCGCGTCGGCCTTGCCGCTGGGCGAAGCATGGAACTCTCCACTGCGATTCCCATTGGGCATCGAGATGGGCCCGTGCACGTCCGCCGGATTCAATCCCAGCGCGATCAGCTGACCCTGGCCTTGCGACGTAGGCAGATTCTGCACGTTGGGCGACGGCGGAACGGCCTTGGCGCCGCTGTCGCCCACTCCGCTGGCGCGTTGCACCGGCACCGGCAACTTGGGCGCCGCCACCGTAGGCGTCATCTGGGCCATGTTGAGCTCGCCGCGCTGTAACTTCAGCTGATCGGCGGACAGCGGAGGGGCAACCACCGACGGCTGCGGCAGCGTCGGCAATTGCAACTTCTCTTTGAGCTGCGACACGTCGGCCGCCGGGCCGACTACCTGCGGATCGAATTGCGGAACCTTCATCTGCGAAACCGAACGCGCCGAGGCCGCAATGGGCTGCGCGGCGGGAATCGGCGTCCAGGCAACAATGTTGGGCAACGCCACGTCGTGGTCGAGCTTGAGCTTGGGCGGCGTGACGATGGTCTGGTGCGTGTTGTCGGGATTCGGCGGAACCGACAGAATCTCCTGCTTGGCCAGCTTGGGAGCGCCGTGGCGCGGCTTCATCGCGGCCTTCTGCGCGGTGTTGATGGGCGGCAGGTATTCGCTGACCGGGTAGTACTCGATCTTGGTATTGTCGAAGGGAGATTTCAACTGCGGCGAGCGATTGAAAAACGGCAGGGTGCAAATCAGATACACCAGCGCGACCAAGGCAATGTGCGAGGCATACGATTCGGCGAAGCTGACCGGAGCGATGCCGGTGCGAATGAAGTAGTCTTTGCCGACGGGAACCGGTTCAGCGGTGACGGCAACCGGCGGAGGCTCCCGCCGGAAAACCAGGTCGCCCAGGTTGCGAAAAAACACCCGCTGCCGCGGTTCGAGTTCGCACAGAAATACCGGAGTATCTTCGGCGGACACTTCGCGCTGGGGTCTCGCTGCCGTTACTTCCGACATCATCCTCTACCGTGGCGGGTATTCGGATTATATCGAAAAAGCCGGGCGGTCGCGGTCCGATCCGCTATCGCAAATATACTAGTTCGCAAGCAGGGCGGCCTCGTGCAATGATGCCAGAGACAGGAGCAATCATGATTCGCAAATCGACCCTCTGGCTGGCGCTGGCCGGTTTCCTGCTGCCCCTCGCCGTCGCCGGCCCCACCCATGTTTTCGCAGCTCAGGACAATGCCAAGAGCAGCCAGGCAGAAGATTTCTCCGGAACGTATACCTTTTTGCGGGAAGGAGAATTCGTCCAGCTTACGGTCGAGGACGGCAGGCTCTCCGGCTATGTCTCGCGCTTCGGAGATACCGACAGCGACAAGGGCCAGTTCATTGACCAGTTCTTCGATAAGACTTCACTGGCCGGCGACCATCTGACCTTCAACACGAAAACGGTGCACGGCATCTGGTACGACTTCTCTGGTGTGATCACCACCGCATCCGGCAAGCAACCGGCGCAGGAAGGCTTCCACGTGATGAAGGGTACGCTGGTGCAGCACGCCACCGACGCGAAAGGCGCCGAAAAAACCATGCAGCGGCAGGTAGAGTTCAAATCGTTTCCGTCAGACCTGAGCAAGCCGTGAGAGCGCGGGAGATGGCCTGTCGGGTTCTTCAAGTCGTGCCCTGACACATCCCAGAATGATTCATGAAGAGTAGCTTGACCTGGTTGACATCCTGATGTGCCGCCCCTGAAGGGCTGGAAGAGATTTTTTCAACCGCCTCGTTTACCCTGCGACTCTCGCCCGCCTCACGGCAACCGTGTCCCGCATGCGGGACGGACGTCGCCCCGCTTAGGTCGGGACGGGATGGTCGCATGCCCGAGATGGTGGCGAACCAGGCGGCCGGAACGATGTCAACGGGAGCTGGGCAGCTCCAAGTCATGAATTACTCTTGCCCAACTCTGACTGGATTTCTCACTCACTGAATGCTGTTTCCGTCCAAAGAATCGCAGGCTGGATTTCGATTGCAGTTCTGCTCTAGTTTTTCTTCCAGATATCGCAGGTGGCCGTCTTCCATCTGGGCCAGCTCTTGATAGATGCGCCGCAGCGGTCCAGGCTGGCGATTTTCCGCCAGCTCGGAGTAGAAATGCAGGGCACTAGCTTCCGCCTTGAGCGCGACTTGCAGGGCGCGATCACGCGCACTGACCAAATTGCCAATTTCATCGGCAAAGAAGTCGCCATCTTCCAGACTGGGAACCTCGATGAACTCCACCAGGTTCTCTTCGGACAAGGTGCACCTCTGACCGCCATACAGCTCTGAATACTTGGCCCGCAACAGGGAACCGTGACGCCGTTCCTCGATTGCCATTTCCCAGAACACGCCCTGCGATCTGCAGCGACTCAGGGTCGCCGAATTCCACGAACAGTTCCGCGAAGCGGTGGTAGAGCTGGGCATTGCGCTCCTCGATAAGGACGGCGACCTGCAAAATCTCTTGCGGATCAAGAGCAGTGAAGACACGTTTGCTGGAAAATTCCGGAGGGCTGGGCATCGCCGCATTCTACCTGCAAACCGCGGAGAAGAAACACGGAAGCGACAACTTAGCCGATAGTTGTTCCAAAACGGGAAACTCCGCTGGCGGGTGCGGAGTTTCCGATGAACGCTAGACAGGAATCACAAGGCCTGCTTGGTGCGATCCGCTTCGATTTTCGCGATGGTACGCTTCAGCCAGTGCTTGACGTTCTCCCGCAACTCTTCTTCACTCTGATTCGGCGTCGCGACGGTAACTCCATGACGAGTCAGGGGGATATGATGACAAGGCACATCGTCGCCGCGGTATTCCTCAGGCACGAAATCGTACAGCAGGCACTCGTGACAGGCATGCGGCCGCGTCGGGTCGCCATGATTGGGACAGGTGAGCGAATCCTGGAAGATGGAAGCTGGACCCCAGGGGGTGCTATACCAGTTTCCGTATCCTCCCTGTTCGATGAAATTCAGCTCGTAGCGCAACACTTCCAGCACATCCCGCTTGTCTTCGGACATGATTGCCCTCCCGGCAGGCACCCCTTCACGGCTACCCATCCTGCCGCCATTGTGTTCTGAGTTAGTACCGGCAAGCTGTGACGCAACTCACGTTCCGGTGTGATGGGTGAGAGGCGGCATTTGGCACTTGGCATTTAGCACTTAGGAAACTGTGATTAAGGCTTGGTTAGAAGGGGGACCGCCTTCAGAGTCTGTCTGAGAACTAGATCTTGGATTTGCGAGTGGAATCAATTGACCGAAAATCCCGCCCGTAAGGGCGACTCAGTTTAGCCCAGGACGGAGCCGTAGGCGGAGTCCTGGGTAGAGTGAAATAAATACGAGTCCCATCGGTGTCTGTGTCGTAGCTCGACTCGAAATGTCATGGTGGGAGAATCGCCGTGGATCCGCCTGGAACCAGCCGCGCAGCGGCGGCTATGAAGTTAGCCCGGGGCGTACCGGGGTCCCCAAGCCGCGCCGCTTTTGCGCGGCTTGGGGTGGTTAAGCCCCGGGAGAAGTGGGAAATTTCACTGAGCCGCAGAGCGGCGACACGGCTACGACACAAACACCATCGGGACGGCGCCGGTTCTCACACAGGCACTTCAGGTCGTCCGTTAAACTCGAAAACTCATCCGGCTCTACAGTTTGCTGAAAAAGTCGAAATGAACAGTCTGTCGCCGGCTGAAGCCGGCTCCGGATATCCAAGTAAAGGACTCGGACGCGAACCTGAAGGTTCGCTCTACCGGTTCATCACAACTGCGGGAGTTTTTCAGCAAACTGTCTAGCCGCTGCAGGGCCGGGCTTTTACTTGATCAGGGGTTCCTTAGCATTCAGCATTTAGCATTTAGCATTCAGCGATTCAGCCCTCAGCATTCAGCCCTTTGCTAAGGCATTCATAGGGAGGAGTCAGTTTGAAAGTTTCCTTAATTCTGAGACGAGTTCTCGTGGAAACACAGGCTCGCTGGTCGACTCAATCTCAGCCGTCGTCCACCACCGCATTTCGAGGATTCCTTCCTGCCCATGAATCTTCGTTACGTCAGAGGAGACGGTTGGTAGCTCACCTTCGATCAGAAAAAACCACTCGTGCTGATGGACCGGACGATTGATGTATACGAAGTCGGTCTCGCGCTCCCAGAGGCGCTTCAGGGTGAAGCGAGTTAATCCCAATTCTTCGCAGGCCTCGCGCCGAGCTGCCTGTTCAAATGTCTCGCCGTTTTCCAGGCCACCGCCTGGGGGCGCCCAGAAGGCTGCTCCATTTGTTCCTGCATGTCGAAACAGCAATACTCGCCGCTGGCCATCAAAGAGGATAAGCCGGGATGCCCGACGGAAGTCCGATGCCGTCATGCCGCTATTTTATCGGGCAGCAAAATTCATTATGAGAGTGTTCGAGACAGACGCCGGAATCGTACATTGCGTTGCGGTCGAGCCTGCAGGTGGAAGCGGTTTATCAGAATGGCTGAATGCTAAGGAAACTCTGATTAAAGCGAGGTCCCGCAGGGGCGAAAGCCCTTTGATTTTGCGACGCTTGCGGCACGGCTGAAGCCATGCCCTTTCAAAGCCGGGACTAAATCAGAGGCTTCCTAAGTGCTAACTGCTAACCGCCAAGTGCCAACTGCTAGCGCTAAGGAAACTCTGATTAACGCGAGGTCCCGCAGGGGCGAAAGCCCTTTGATTTTGCGACGCTTGCGGCACGGCTGAAGCCATGCCCTTTCAAAGCCGGGACTAAATCAGAGGCTTCCTAAGTGCCAACTGCTAACTGCCAACTGCTAACTGCCAACTGCTAACTGCTAACTGCTAACTGCTTCCGTTCTCCCGCCCCTTTTTCTTGATCTCGATATTCAGCCGCTTGATCTTCTGATTGAGGGTGGAGAGCGGGATGCGGAAGCGGTCGGCTGCCTCGGTCTGGTTCCAGCCGCATTTTTCCAGCATGTCGCCGATGATGCGGCGTTCGCAGCTTTCGATGATCTCGAACAGGGAAGCGTCGGGACGGTGGTCCATGATGGCCAAGTTGCTGGCCCGGCCCGTCATGTTCTCGGGCAGCAGATCGGCGGTTAAGCTCGGGCCGGTGGCCAGCACGACGGCGCGCTCGATCACGTTTTCCAACTCGCGTACATTGCCTGGCCAGTCGTAGTCGAGCAGCGGACGCAGCGCTTCCGGGGTCACGTGCAGGGGATGCCGGCCGTTTTCCTGGGCGAACTTGACGATGAAGTATTCCACCAGCAGCGGAATATCATTCTTGCGCTGGCGCAGCGGCGGCAAATCGATGGTGATGACGTTCAGCCGATAGAACAGGTCCTCGCGGAACTTGCCTTCCTTCACCTGCTGCCGCAGATCGACATTGGTGGCGGCGATAATGCGCACGTCGACCTGAATCTCGTTGATGCCGCCCAGATGCATGAACTTGCGGTCCTGCAGGACGCGCAGGATCTTGGCCTGGGTCTCCAGGCTCATGGTGCCGATCTCGTCCAGGAACAGCGTTCCGCGGTCGGCGACTTCGAACAGTCCCTTCTTGCTGGCGATAGCGCTGGTGAACGCGCCCTTCACGTGGCCGAACAGCGTGGACTCCAGCAGATCGCCGGGCACCGAGCCAGTATTCACCGGCACAAACGCGCGGTCCTTGCGCGGCGAGTTCATGTGGATGGCTTTGGCGATCAGCTCCTTGCCGGTTCCACTCTCGCCTTGCAGCAGGATGGTCGAGCGGCTGGGCGCGACCTGGGCCACCAGATCGAAGATGCGCAGCATGGGCTCGCTTTTGCCGATGATGTGCTCGAAGTTGTAGCGCTGCTTCAGGGCGCGCTTCAGCTGGATGACTTCTTCTTCCGCGCGGCGGCGGCCCACCGCGGTGCGCACGTCGGCCAGCAGCTTTTCGTTGTCCCAGGGCTTCTGAATGAAGTTGGTGGCGCCGGCCTGCATGGCGTTGACGGCGTTTTCCACCGTGCCGTAGGCGGTGATCATGATGACCGGCAGCTCGGCATCGCGCTCGCGAATGTCGCGCAGGATCTCGATGCCGTTGCGCTCCGGCAAGGCAAAGTCCAGCAGCACCAGATCGAAGGGACGCTCGGCAATGCGGGTCAGGCCTTCCTGCCCGTCGTTGGCCACATCCACAGAGTAGCCTTCAAACTCCAGCAAGGTTTGCAGCGACTCGCGGATGGCCGCTTCGTCATCGACGATCAGCACCGAGCCCAGAGAGGAGAACTCTTCCACGCCGGGAGTGCTTCGACTTATGGTTGCTTCAGGCACTGACCGCCTTTCGTAGCAATGGGAATTCCATGGTGAAGGTGGTGCCGCGGCCGGGAACGCTGTCGACCCGGATCTTGCCGGCATGCTCCTGAATGATGCCGTAGGTTACCGACAGCCCCAGTCCGGTGCCGCCGCTGTGACCGGTCTTGGGTTTGTTCTTGGTGGTGAAGAACGGATCGTAGATGCGGTGAATGTGCTCCTGCGCAATTCCGGTACCGGTATCGGAAACTTTCACCTGCGCCTTGTGACCGTTGATGGTGCTGATCATCAGCGTGCCGCCGCCCGGCATGGCATCTTTGGCGTTCAGGAACAAGTTCAGAAACACCTGCTGCAGTTTGCCGGTATTGCCGTGGATCGCCGGCAGGTCGGGATACAGGTCCTGCTCGACCTTGATGCGCGCGGTCTTGAACTGATGCTCCAGCAGCGTCAACGTATCTTTGATGACGCGATTGAGATCCACGTCGCCGAATTCGCCCGCCGAGGTGCGCGAAAAGTTCAGCAGACTGTTGACGATCTCCGAGGCGCGGAACGTCTGCTTGGTAATTTTCTCCAGCAGCACCGACTGCTTGTCGTCGCCGTGCACCTGCTTGGCCAGCATCTGCGCGTAGGAGGAGATCACCGCCAGCGGAGTGTTCACCTCATGAGCCACGCCGGCCGCCAGCAATCCGATGGACGACAGTTTCTCCGCCTGCGTCAGCTGCGATTCCAGATCGATGCGCTCGGTGATGTCGTCGACGATGATCAGCCGGCCGATGACGCTGAAGTTCTTGGCGACCAGCGGCGCAATGGCGATGTTGGTGACCCGGGTATCGCCCGCGGTGGTGCCCAGCCGGAACTTGTACAGATTGTGGATGCCCTGGCTGGGCCGCACCCGGTAATACTCTTCCAGAAACGCCGGCGGCAACACTTCGCTCAGCGACCGTCCCAGGGCCTCGAGCCGGGGCAGGGCGAACATCACTTCCATCTGCGAGTTCCAGGACTCGATGCGGTCTTCCAGATCGACCGCCAGCACGCCCACGCTGATGGATTCGACGATGTTCTCGTTGAACTCCTTCAGCCGCTCGTACTGCCCGGCTTTCTCTTCCAGCGACTTGTACAGGCGCGCGTTCTGCACCGCGATGCCGATGTAGCCGGCCAGCGTCTCCAGCAGCTGCACGTCCTCGCTGGAGAGGAAGTCGCCTTCCGAGGTCTTGCCCAGGCCCAGCACGGCGATCATGCGATTCATCACGGTGCAGGGGATGTAGTAGTTCAGCTCCAGACGGCGAATGGTGTCGCGGGCTTCGGGAGTCTCGCGAACCGCCTGATTGGTGTTGTCGAAGAACAGGTGGCCGGCTTCCCACTCCGGCCGCTCGACATGCAGGAAGTCGAAATCCAGCCCGCCGGTGTTGGCGATGCCGTAGGACTTGGCCAAAGCAAACTGCTCGGGCTGCATCCGGGTCGGACAGGAAGATCGCCAGGCGGTCCACCATCAACGTGCGCGACAACCGGTCGACGATCGAGGTCAGCATCTTGTCCAGATCGGTTTCCGAGTTCAGATCGCGGCCAAACTCGATCAGCGTCTTCCGGTAGTCATAACGTTTGCGATAGAAAAACTTGTCCAGGTAATCCTGCACCCAGTTCTTGAAGGGATCGAACAGCAGCGCAGTGACGGCGATGGCGACCACCAGTCCCAGCGGCCCGGCGCTGGGGAAGTTCTGGTGGAACAGCACCGAGGCCACGCCTACCGCGGCGAAATACGCAGCCGTAATCGCGCCGGCCGCGATGGTGTAGGCCATGCCGCGCTTGAAGATCAGGTCCACATCCATCAGCCGGTAGCGGAAGATGGCGTAGCCGAAGGTCAGCGGCAGAAACACCAGCGACAACACCGAAATCTTCATCCCCAGGCTGGGCACGCCGCCGGAAAGATAAGGGATGATGTAGAACAGCGTGAACGGCGCGACCGACAGAATCGTTCCGCGCGTCACCCACTTCATCTGCTGCCGCAGGATCGCCGTCTCGGCATGACGATAGCTGTGCCACAGGGTGAAGGTCGCGGCCACAAAATAGGCCGCCAGGTAGATCGATTCCAGCCGATCCAGGTTCCAGCGCAGGATTTCGCTGGGCTCGAGCAGGGTAATCACGCAGATGTGTACGGCCAGCAGAATCGCGCCCGGCAAGTACACCAGCGGGAATCAGCCAGCGGCGGCCGGTCAGCACCTTCTTGCGCTCCGGGAAGGTCAGCGCAAAATGCAGGAACAGCGCCGGCTGCAGCAGCCAGGCGACGATGTTGGACCAGTACACAATCCAGTCGAAATCGTTGAACTTGCCGGTGTAGTGGAACGAATAAAAGATGAACGAGACCAGGCAGAAAATGTAGAAGTGCGCGCTCTTGGGCGCAGTCCAGCGTCGCAACAGAACGTACAGGCCAATGCCCAGGTAGACCAGCGCGATCAGCCGCAATCCGCCGTAGAACGACCGGTCGGCCGGAGCCAGAATCAGCGGCGCTTCTACCGGCACGCCTTGCCGGACCAGCGAGTAGTCGGCTTTCGACCAGACCCCGATGCGATACAGTTGCCGCTCCACGGCGCCGACATTGGTCACATCGCGGCCGCCAATGGCCAGCAGCCGGTCGCCCGGCTTGATTCCCGCTTTCTGGCCCGGACCATCGGCATCGACCCGCTCGGCGCGCAGATGGCCGCCATCTTCTACCCACCAAACGCCATCATAGGGAGTAAAAACTTCCCGTTCCTTCTGGAAATTGATCCAAGCGAAAACGATGGCGGCAACGCTGAGGAGCGCCAGGAAGACAGCGAAAAACCGGGTTTGTAAGTCTCGAACCATCGGAGCTGGTGGCTGATGGGGAAGACGCACCGATAGACTGTGGTCTACCGGCCTCTCTTCATTCAGCAACTTCGATGCCATGGTTCCAGGCATTTCCTAACTAACTAACCCTCAGTGTTTGAACAGCTTCCGCAATTATAGATCGGCAGGGCCTAAGTGAATATTATTTTTGGAATCTTCCTGTGAGATTTCAAATCGTGCTGACCAGCCAAACCACCCGCGCTCCTATATTTTGTAACCCGCCTTATGTGAAGGAGTTGTAAATCTAAGCTTCTCGCTTAACGTGAGCCAGGGCGGTGTTGGCTTTCCCGACAAGCCGGGCTTACGTGTACCCTGAAGCGATGAATTCGGGAACCGTTACCGGCGCCGGGCTCAGCCTGGGAGCAGCCGGGATTTGGGGCGGAGCCGACTTTGCCGGCGGCATCGCCACCAAGCGAGCCAGCGTTTTTCGCGTGGTAGCCGGAGCGCAGATCTGCGGCCTGGTTTTCATGCTGGCGCTAGCCGGGCTCAGCCGGGAACCGATGCCGCCGCACTCCTCCTTGTATTGGGGAATCGTTGCCGGACTGGCCGACGCATTCGGCGTCACCGCGCTCTACCAGGGACTGGCCCGGGGGCGCATGGGCATGGTCGCGCCGGTGGCGTCGGTGATCACCGCCATCTTGCCGGTGCTGGTCGGCCTGGGCACCGAAGGCCTGCCCGGCCGCCTGCAGCTAGCCGGATTTGCGCTGGCGGTGGTGAGCATTTGGTTGATTGCCCGCCCCGATGGCGACATCGACTCCCGCCGCGGCCTGGGGCTGGCGGTGGTGGCGGGCGTGATGTTCGGAGTGTTGCTGATTTCCGGGCGGCAAGCCGGCTTGCACGGCGGAGTTTTCTGGCCGCTGGTAGCAGCGCGCACCGCGTCCTCAGTTCTGATGTTCGGGATTGTGGCCTTCTCGGCCAGCGATTCGCGCTCGATCCGCGCTGCCGCTGTTCCGATTGTGCTTTCGGGAGTTCTCGACTCCGGCGCCAATGCACTGTTCATCGCGGCCACCCGGCACGGCCGGCTGGATGTGGCTGCCGTGCTGTCATCGCTCTATCCGGCCAGCACGGTGATTCTGGCGCGAGTGCTGTTGAAGGAACGCATCTCGGCGATGCAGAGCGTGGGGATTGTGGGAGCGCTGGCGGCCGTGGCGTTGATTTCGGCGCGGTAGGGACGGCGTGGGTGGCGGGTTTTGAAGGGGCGCACCTTTAGGTGCGCCGTTGCGGGTCGTTATATCTTGTCATCGCGAACCGACTTCAGTCGGTTCGCGATGACAATTCGAGAATGACTCTGACGGCGCGGCTGAACAGTTTGCTGAAAAACTCCCGCAGTTGTGATGAACGGGTAGAGCGAACCTTCAGGTTCGCGTCTAAGTTCTTTATTTTGGATATCCGGAGCCGGCTTCAGCCGGCGACAGACTGCTCATTTCGACTTTTTCGGCAAACTGTGAAGCCGCGCCCCGTCGAAACAGCGGATCCCTCACCGACTAAAGTCGGCTCGGGATGACAACCATAAGGGACTTGCAACGGCGTAGCTAAAGCTACGCCCCTTCAAAATCGTTCTAGGCCGAGTTTTTCAGCAAACTGTGAAGCCGGTTCGTGACGACACTTCCGGAATGGTTCTGCCAGGGTAGCTGACGCGACGCCCCTTCCATGACGTCGTCACTTGGCCAACACAGGCACCGCCCAGGCTGACGAAAAAATCGCCATCGCATCTTCCGCCTGGTGGACTTCCAGATCGATGTAGCTGTCGGCCACAATCCAGTAGTACGTCTTGACCGTCGAGTCATCAGGTCGATGGCCGCGTCGGTGGCGCGATGCGTGGCGGCCAGCGCCGACAACGTCCGCTCATGATGCGCGAAGTGCGGCTCGCATCACCTGCTTCAGGTTGGCAGCAGCCTGCGCCAGCGCGGCCTGATCGGCGGCGCATTCGCTGCTCGGTAATGCGATCATGCAGCAGCTGGGGATAGTTCGCCAGTTGCGCCAGCACCCGGGGCAACGAGATCGCGCTGTCTTGCCCATCGAGCAGGCGAAGCACGCGCGCGGCAGTCGCGTCGGCGTAGGTGCCACGCAGCAAGTCGAGAAACGCGCTGCGAGCGTCGCGCAGTTGCGGATTCGGCTGGATGATCTCGCGCTCCAGCCGCCAATAAATGTCGCGGTCGGTAGCCACGCTCAATACTTGATTGGCAATCTGGCGGAGTTCGCTCTTGGCTCGTTCGCGGAATTGTTTCTCGCTCAACATATGCCAAAAGTCTAGAGCGAGGAGCGAGCCGACATCTGTGATATCGATCACTGGCGGGGCGATTTTCGGCAGGATCAGTTTTTGCGAGGCTAGTAACCAGAATGGCCAATCGCCATGGCGATATATAGGACCCCTATGACGATTGCGAATGCCACCAGGGCGACACGTTGAAGCCCGCGGCTAAAAAGCCCCGCGAAGAATGTTAATAGTTCCGACAATAACCAGATACATCCGAGAACGAAGAGAAATCCTTGCCGCGTGGGACCGGGGTATGGCGGATCAACTACAAAAGGAGCGACGAAAGTAATCGTGATGGCGACGAGGCTGGCGCCGAATCCAAGATACGCAGCGAAGTACCGGCGATCAATCTGTCGCTGTCTTCGGCTGGTTACAAACCCTACTACGGCGGGTACAGCCAAAACGAGAAAAATCGCAATCCACCAGATCATTTGGCGTCATCCTGAATTGAGCAGTCACGGCTGAAGCGAGAGTGTCGTGTCTATCGTTGCAAGATGTCAAGCATTGATTAAGTCGGGCATTGTCCCGCAACCACAATGTCGCAGCCGCTCTGCACTTGGCGTATTTCATTTGCGGGTCACGCCATTGATGCGAGCTAAAGGCTATCTCATAACTAGCCGGATGCGCGATTTGTATCAGGGCACGACTTCCAGTCGTGCCGTAACTGTGCTTGCAGAGGACGGCTTTAGCCGCTGAGGACAGGGGCTGAAGCCCAGTCGGAAAAGGGGGCTTTTCGGCACGGCTAAAGCCGTGCCCTGATACAGAACGATTGGGACATTCTGCAATTTCTGATCGCGCTTCATGCCTCGCCTCGGCACGTTACAATAAAGTCTTTGCGAGGTCATCGTCGTGTCTACTTACCAAGAGATTGTCGATCGGGAACAGAAGTATCTGCTGAACACCTATGCCCGCTATCCGCTGGCCATTGCGCGCGGCAAGGGCGTGTACGTTTATGACGTCGAGGGCAAGCGCTATCTCGATTTCCTGACCGGGCTGGGCGTCAACGCGCTGGGTCACGCGCATCCGCGCATCGTGAAGGTGATTCGCGACCAGGCGGCCAAGATCATCCACGTCTCCAACCTCTATTACAACGAGTACCAGGGACTGCTGGCCGAGAAGCTGTGCATCGCCTCGGGCATGGATCGCGCGTTTTTCTCCAACAGCGGCACCGAGGCGATTGAAGGCGCGCTGAAGCTGGTGCGCGCTGCCGGTCATGCCACCGGCGGGCCGGAGAAGTCGATCGTCATCGCGCTCGACAATTCTTTCCACGGCCGCACCATGGGCGCACTCGCCCTGACCGGCCAGCCGAAATATCGCAAAGATTTCGATCCCATGCTGGAGGGCGTGCGCTTCGTGCCGCGCAACGATGCCGAGGCCCTGCGCAATGCCATGGACGAAAAAGTTTGCGGCATCGTGCTGGAACCCATTCAGGGCGAGGGCGGCATTCAGGAGACCACGCCGGAATTCCTGCTGGCCTGTCGCGAGTTGGCCGATCAACATCAGGCGGCGCTGATCTTCGACGAAATTCAATGCGGCCTGGGTCGCACCGGCCAGCTCTTCGCCTTTCATCATTTCGGAGTCGTGCCGGATGTGGTCTGCATCGCCAAGCCGCTTGCCGCCGGATTGCCGCTGGGCGCGTTTCTGGCGAAAGAGCATTTCGCGCAGCACATCACCCCCGGCAAGCACGGCACCACCTTCGGCGGAGGTCCGCTGACCTGCCGGGTGGCGCTGGAATATCTGGCGATCCTGGAAGATGAAAACCTGCTGGCCCGGGTGCGGCGTGTCGGCGAGTATTTGTCACTGAAGTTGCGCGAGTTGGTCGACAAGTTCGATATCGCGACCGAGGTGCGCGGCGTGGGCGCGATTCAGGCGCTGCAGCTGAATATCCCCGGCAAGCCGATCATGGATGGCGCCCTCGCCAACGGCTTGCTGATCAACGTGACCCAGGACACCGTGCTGCGATTTCTTACGCCGTTTCTGCTGGAGGAAAAGCACGTGGATGCCGGGATACGAATCTTGCGGAAGCAACTGGCTGGCGGCGCAGAAACAAGCCAAGGCAGAGAAGAAGGCGGCGGCGACGGCGTAAAGGCTTCGTGGATCTTGTTGGTGGAAATAGGGGTCCTTCGACTCCGGTTCGCCAAGCCCGCGCGAACCTGCGCTCAGCATGACAATCCGATAGTCCCGCTCCGCGGGACGGAATAAGAAAGCCCACCGTTTCAACGGTGGGTATCCGGGCGAGGGAAGTCGAGTCCCTCGGGGACGGCACAACGACCTGTGCCCATCATCACCGAAAAGGTGGTTGCTGGACGTCTAACTTTCTGGAATGCCGCATGCGCTTACCTCCAATCTAGTGCATTGCATCTTCAGCACCAAGGATCGTGTCGACTCAATTCCCGATCCCTCCGCCCTGTGCCGTTACATGGCGGGCATAGCGCGAGAGAAGAAAATTCCTCTGCTGATCGCCGGAGGAACGAACAATCATCTGCATGTGCTGATCGCCCTTCCGGCTGCGACCCCGCTGGCCGAGGCCATGAAGATATTGAAGGGCAATAGTTCCCGCTGGCTGAATCAACACGGCTCGGGTTTTGCCTGGCAGGAGGGATACGGCGCTTTCAGCGTGAGCGCCTCCAACAAGCGAGCGGTGATGGCCTACATTGCCGAACAACCCCGGCACCACGAGAAGCGTAGCTTCGAACAGGAACTGATGGCGCTATTGCGGAAATCAGGGGTCGATTACGACCCACGTTACATTCTTGGATAAGTCTGTGCCGTCCCCGGGGGACTCGAATCTCACATAATTTGGTTACCCACCGTTGAAACGGTGGGCTTTTTTGTTTCGTCCCGCTGGGCGGGCCTTGGAGCTTTGGGTCATGGATTGGCGTGCCCCGGCGGTCGGCAGTGTCCAAATTTTGGAATTTCGCGTTTAAACGCCCTGTGAGCGATCCAAAATCGCTGGACGACCTGGAGGGGCATCAAGTTGGTTAACATCGCTCAGCGGGGCTGCAAACGCTCGGAATGGCCACTTTAGACTTACATCTATATAGCAAATTAGTGCATATCGCTTGTGCCTATAAGTGCCATATCGGGAAGAGCTCGATTAGTCGCCGATAGTCAATGACTTAGAGATGTTCGAGCCTCGGGGAGCAAAAGCCTTCTCGTAGGCCAGAGCCGGGATGGCTCTGCGAGGCCTCGGAACAGCAGATCCCTCGGCGGCTGAAGCCGCCTCGTGATGACAAATTAAAAGGGGCCGGTGACGGCGTAGCTAAAGCTACGCCCCTTCCGAAATCAAGCTAAAAGCGAAAAGCTAAGAGCGAAAAGCTAAGAGCAAAGCTAAGAGCTAAGAGCGAAAAGCTAAGAGCTAAGAGCTAAGAGCTAAGAGCTAAAAGCTAAGAGCGAAAAGCGAAAAGCGGACCTACCTCGCCACCCGTTCCGCGATCCAGGCAGCACATTCGCGCGTGCCCATCGATCCTCCGACATCTACCGTTGTCTTCTTCTCGCGGACGGCTTCCAGCACGGCATTCTCGATCTTCTGCGCTTCGGCGGTCAGGCCGAGGTGGGCCAGCATCATGGCCGCGGTCAGAATCGAGCCCATGGGGTTGGCCATGTTCTTTCCCGCAATCGGCGGCGCCGAGCCGTGTACCGGCTCGAACATCGAGGTGCGCCCGGGATGAATGTTGCCGCTGGCGGCCATGCCCAGTCCGCCTTGCAGCGCGGCGGCCAGGTCGGTGACGATGTCGCCAAACATGTTGTTGGTGACGATCACGTCGAGCGAGCGCGGGTCGCGCACCATCTGCAGGCAGAGCGCGTCGACGTACATGTGCTGCGTCTGGATCTCGGGATACTGCTGCGCCACTTCCTTGAAGACGCGCTGCCACAGGCCGCCGGCGTAGGTCATCACATTCGACTTGTCTGACATCATGACTTTCTTGCGGCCGTGGTCGCGCGCGTACTGGAAGGCGAAGTGAATCACGCGCTCCACGCCCTTGCGGGTGTTGATGTCTTCCTGGGTCGCGACTTCTTCGGGCGTACCCAGCTTGAAGTTGCCGCCCATGTCCATGTAGACGCCTTCGGTATTTTCGCGGATGACGGTGAAGTTGATGTCGTCGGGCGTGGCGTTCTTCAGCGGACAGAGCGAAGCGTCGAGCAGCTTTACCGGACGCACGTTGGCGTAGAGGTCCATCTTGAAGCGCATGCCCAGCAGAATTTCCTTGGCGTGGATGTTGGTGGGCACGCGGGGATCGCCGAGCGCGCCGACGAAGATGGCGTCGAAGTCGCGCGCCAGCATGTGAAAGCCGTCGGCGGGAATGGTGGTGCCGTCGATGAGGTAGCGGTCGGCCCCCCAATCGAAGCTGGTGAACTCGACGGCGGCGCCCGAGGCGCGAACCACTTCGAGCGCGTTGGGAATGACTTCCTTGCCGATACCGTCTCCGGGAACGACTGCGATGCGTTTGGGCTTTGTCATGGTCAGGGAAAATAGTAGCAAGGCGGCTGTCGGCTGTCAGCTTTCGGCCGTCAGCTTTCGGCCGTCAGCTGTCAGAAATCGTTGTGGGCGGCTTTTAGCCTTTAGCTCTTAGCTTCTAGTAATCGGAGCCGACTCGAACTCTGGGCGGCGGCTTATGGAAACTCCGCTTGAGGTTGTTCTATGAAGGGGACGGCCTTTCAGGCCGTCCGTAACTTCCTGCAAAATAACTTTGGCTTTACAGTTTGCTGAAAAACTCGGCCTAAGGCGATTTGGAAGGGGCGTAGCTTTAGCTACGCCGTAGCAACTCCTTTATATTTGTTATCCCGAACCGACTTTAGTCGGTGAGGGATCTGCTTTTCCGACTTTTTCAGCAAACTGTTTAGCCGCTGAGGGACTTCGCCTTAATCAGAACTTTCCTGACAGCAACAGCTAAGAGCCCGGCTGGATCTCTGGTGACGTCCTAAGGTGTCGCCCCTGAAGGGGCTCAAGCATGAAAGGGTCGTCTACCCAGCGCTGAAGCGCTGGGCTATCTTGTCGCCGTCCCGCAGAGCGGGACTCGATCTTCGGCCGCTTAACGTTTGGCGACCTTGGCATTCCTGCCGGGATGTCAACAGAGCGAGCCTGGGTCTTCGCTGAATCCTGACGGCTGATGACTGACGGCTGATGACTGACAGCTGATGACTGACGGCTGATGACTGATGGCTGAGTGCTGATAGCTGACGGCCGATGGCTGCTTTTCCCGCCTGACCTTATAATCAAATATTCGGTATGAGCGTAACCACGTTTCAAGACAAGCTGACGGCCTCGGGAGCGCGCCTCGCAAGCTATCGGGGAGCGGAGACTCCCGCCACCTACGGCGACCCGGCGGGGGAATTTCGCGCGTTGCTGCAGGGAAGTGCTTTGTTCGATTTAAGTTGGCAGGCCAAGCTGGTGCTGAGCGGGGAAGACCGGGTGCGCTGGCTGAATGGCATGGTCACCAACAACATTCGCGATCTGGCGCTGAATCACGGCGTCTACAGCTTTCTGCTGAACGCGCAGGGCCGCAATCAGGGAGACCTGACCGCCTACAACCGCGGCGACTATTTGCTGGTGACGACCGATCGCGCGCAGGCGCCTGCCATCGCTGAGATCTTTGAGCGCTACATCATTATGGACGATGTCGAGGTAGCCGACATCAGCGACAAACTGGGCGCCGTAGGAATCGCCGGTCCCAAAGCGCGCGAAGTTTTGACCGCCGCAGGCATCGACGTTTCGCAACTCGAAGCCGGTCAGGTGATCGACACGGTTTGGCAGGAGCTTGGCATCTCGGTCGCGCGCAGCGTGCAGCCGCAGATGGACGGCTATGAAATCTGGATCGCGACCGAGAATGTCGAGAAAGTTTGGGACGCGCTGGTCTTCGCCGGAGCCACGCCCGCCGGCACCGAGGCGTTGGAGTTGTACCGCATCGCCCGCGGGGTTCCGCGTTATGGAGTCGACCTGCGCGAGCGCGATCTGCCGCAGGAGACGGGCCAGCAGCATGCTTTGAATTTCAGTAAGGGCTGCTACATCGGGCAGGAGATTGTGGAGCGCATTCGCTCCCGCGGCAACGTGCATCGGGTTTTGGTGGGATTCGAAGTTCAGGGCGAACCGCCGCAGCCGGGCGCGAAAGTTCGAGCCGCCGACAAAGACGTTGGCGAGATCACCAGCGCGGCGCGGATACCGTTTCCCGCCGGCGAGCGAACTTTGGCGCTGGGCTATCTGCGGCGCGAGGTTGCAGCCCCGGGCACGACCGTCGACATCAATGGACAGAGCGCCACGGTCGCAACACTTCCTTTTGGGGGAGTCTGATCAAGTGAAAACAAGGTCTCGCAGTGGCTAAACAGTGTGCTGAAAGAGTCGGAAAAGAAGGTTCCTGGCGGGCTAAACAGTTTGCTGAAAAACTCGGACAAGCAGATCCCTCACCGACTAAAGTCGGTTCGGGATGACAAATATAAAGGAGCTGCTACGGCGCAGCTAAAGCTACGCCCCTTCAAAATCGCCTTAGGCCGAGTTTTTCAGCAAACTGTAAAGCCCGCTGGGGATGGGAAATAAAGAGGGCTCATGACAGCGCAGCTAAAGCTGCGCCCCTTCAAAGCAAGCAAGGCCGTCCCCTTCGAGACCAGGCTCAACCAGAGTTTCCTCAGCGAGTGAATGGAGTCTATGCCAGAAAAAGAGAAACGACCGGAATTTGTAGTCACCGACCGTCGTCTGTTCGGCACCGACGGCGAGTTGCGCCAGGACGTGGTGGAAGATGAAGAGCGCCGGGCCGAGCGGGAGCGCGAGAGGCACGAAGCGCAGCAGAAGGTCAATCAGGATCGCGCCTCGCAGAATCACACCGCCGAGCCTGCTGCGGTGGAAACCGCCGATCCAGTAGAGCCGGACGTCGAAGCGCCCAGCGCCCAGGAGCAGCAAGCCTCGGCCGACGCCTACAAGGAATCGACGCGCGAGATTGACGCGCGCATTGAGAAAGAAATGCGCAAGCAAGGTCAGCCGCACAGCGCGCAGGACTTCGAGATTACGTTCGAGAAGTTTGTGGCCTCGATCTACATGACCGCGCTGATGCAGCTTGGCCTGGCGGCTCCGCAAGGCGCCAAGCCCGAAGTCGATCTGATGGGCGCGCGGCAGACCATCGACACCCTCGCCCTGCTGCAGGAGAAAACCAAGGGCAATCTCAGCGCGGCCGAGGGGAACATGCTGCAGAACTGCCTGTACGAGCTGCGCATGGCTTATCTGGAAGTCACCAACCTGATCACCCGACCTCCACAGGGTGGCCCCGGCGCCGACGGCAAGGCCTGATGAAAGCTACGCTCACGGTGTTGGGCAGTGGGACCTCGATGGGCGTGCCCACCATCGGCTGCGATTGCGCGGTCTGCACCTCGACCGATCCGCACGACCGTCGCACCCGACCGTCGGTGATGGTGCAGTGGGACGACCATCACTCCCACGCGCCAACCACAGGCGCGCCGCGGACCCCGGGCCACACCGTCCTGATCGACACCACGCCCGACTTTCGCGAGCAGGCCATCCGCGAGCACATTCGCAAGATCGATGCCGTGCTCTACACCCACGGCCACGCCGACCACATTCTCGGGCTCGACGACGTGCGGCCGCTTAGCTTTCCCCGGGTCACCGGCGGCGGAAAGATTCCGCTGTACGCCAGCGCCGCGGACGACGGAAGTCTTGCGCAATGTTTTCCGCTACATCTTCGACGCGGACTACAAGTACGGCGGTCTGGCGCAAGTGGAGTTGCAGCCGGTCAATGGTCCGGTGAATCTGTTTGGCGCGACGTTTACGCCGCTGGTGGTGCTGCACGGCGACGTTCCGATTGAAGGCTACCGCTTCGGATCGGCGGCCTATCTTACCGACTTCAGCAGCGTTCCGGAGGAGTCGCTGGCGCAGCTGGAAGGCTTGGATATTCTGTTTCTGGATGCCTTGCGCCATCATCCGCATCCCACCCATTCGACGGTGGAGAATTCGCTGAAGATTGTGGATCGGCTGAAGCCCAAGCGCACCTACTTCACCCATATCTCGCACGACCTGCCGCATGAGGCGACCAATGCAGCATTGCCGGAAAACGTGCGTCTGGCCCATGACGGCCTGAAACTGGAATTCGATTTGTAGAGGGTGAGTGCTGCGAGAGCAGGCCTTTAGGCGTGCGACGCAGCGCTCATTGAGAGAAGAGCGAGGCTCATTGATAACTGCAAAAGAAATGTCCTTAAGGAACGGTGGAAGAGCCCGGCTTTACAGTTTGCTGAAAAACTCCCGCAGTTGTGATGAACGGGTAGAGCGAACCTTCAGGTTCGCGTCTAAGTTTTATTTTGGATATCCGGAGCCGGCTTCAGCCGGCGACAGACTGTTCATTTCGAATTTTTCAGCAAACTGTTTAGCCGGGCCAAGAGAGCGCAATGTAAGAAGGGCTTTAGCCCCGGCCCACCGTGGCTGAAGCCATTTTCCGATCATGCCCAATGTTCGCCGGACTTAAAGTCCGGCGCTTCCACCACCAGGGAGGACAGTTCTCTTAACAGGCGTCAATCGCCCGCGGCAGCCCACAACGAACCATGCAAATATTTCGCCACCTGGAAGAAGTGCCGCAGCAGTTTGGTCCCACCGTCGTGAGCGTGGGAAATTTCGACGGCGTCCATCGCGCCCACCAGGAAGTGGTGCGGCACATGGCAGAGCGGGCCCGCGCCCTGGGCGGCAAGGCCGTGGTCGTGACCTTCGATCCTCATCCGCTGCGCATCTTGCGGGCCGATGCCGCGCCCAAGTTGCTAACTCCGCTGCCGGTCAAGCTGAAACTGCTGCAGCAAACCGGAGTCGACGCCGTGCTGGTGCTGCCTTTTACTCGCGACCTGTCGTTGATGACGGCGGAAGACTTTGCCCGGCTGGTCATAGCCGAGACCCTGCATGCCCGCGAAGCGCACGAGGGATACAACTTCCACTTCGGACATAAAGCCCAGGGTAATGTCGACACCCTGGCCGATCTGGGACACAAGTTTGGCTTTGACGTGAGGATCTACTCCGAGCAATCGCTGCGCGGCCATCACGTTTCCAGCAGCCAGATTCGCCGGCTGATTGCGAGTGGGGAAGTAGGGAAGGCGCGCGCGCTGCTGGGGCGGCCGTTCAGCATCTTTTCCAATCCGGGGCGCGGTCGCGGATATGGGCGCAAGTACACGGTGCCCACCGTGAACCTCGCACGCTATGAGGAACTGGTGCCCGCCGATGGTGTCTACATCACCTGGCTGCGGGTGGGCGGGGAATGTTTTGAAGCGGTGACCAATGTGGGCAACCGTCCCACATTCGGCGCCGAATCGTTCGCCATTGAAAGCCACCTGCTGAATTTTCATCCCATCGACTTGCTGCCGGATACGGAGTTGGAGTTGATCTTCCTGAAGCGATCTGCGACCGGAGATCAAGTTTCCCTCGGTGGAAGCGCTACGCGAGCAGATCGCCAGGGACGTGCACCAGGCGAGAAAGTATTTCCGATTGAAGGCGGCACTTGGCAGTTAGCAGTTGGCAGTTAGCAGCAGCTAGCAACTAGCACCTATCTCATAAATCGCAGACGATGGGTTTGTGTCAGGGCACGACTTTAGAGTTTGCGTGAGAACTGCTGTCGTCCCTACGGTGTCTGTGTCGTAGCCGTGTCGCCGCTCTGCGGCTCAGTGAAATTTCGCGCTCTCCCGGGCTTAACCACCCCAAGCCGCGCAAAAGCGGCGCGGCTTGGGGCCCCGGTACGCCCCGGGCTAACTTCATAGCCGCCGCTGCGCGGCTGGTGCCAGGCGAATCCACGGCGATTCTTCCACCATGACATTTCGAGTCGAGCTACGACACAGACACCTACGGGACTCGGATCAATTTTCCACCTGCCCCAGGACTCCGCCTGCGGCTGCGCCCTGGGCAAGAGCTAAGTCGTCCCGCGGGGCGGGACGGGTTTGTCGCGGGAGGAAATAGATCGCGAACCAGGCTGCCTGCGAGGATGTCAACAAAGCTACTGTCTCAAGATCGGGTTGGCAATCGCCGGTGCAAGTGCCAAGTGCCGAGTGCCAACAGCCAGGCGCAGGTCGCCAAATGCCAAGGGCCAACTGGCCAGGTGCTGATTGCCAACAGCTAACAGCGAATTGCCAACTGCCAACTGCCAACTGCCAACTGCTAAATGCCAACTGCCGCCACGGTTTGCGTCCCTGCGGCCCAACCTGTTAACTTTTGCCATTACCCTTTGAAAGCACAATGAACAAAGCCACCCTGCTTGCTCTCTTCTGCTGCCTGGCCTGCGCACCCTTGCGGGCTCAACTTCCCACCGATAGCCCGGTTGATGTACTGCGACATCCAGGCTGGAACAAAGGGGTGTTTATCGGCGGCGGACACACGGTCGATAGTTCGCCCAACGCCGGGAACCTGGTACTGGGTTTCCGGCTGGGCCGGGTGCTGACCGGCGAACATGGCCCCGGCATTCTGAAAGGAACCTACGAGATGGCGATCGATATTGTTCCGCTCGATGAATACTGGATCAGGGGCGGCCAGTACGCGGGAGGCGTCGATCCGGTGGTCTTCAAGTGGAACTTCACCAGCGGCTGCAAGGTCGCTCCCTATTTTGCCGCGGTGGGCGGGGCGCTGTTCAGCAATCACAATCTTCCGCCCGGCGACACTTCGCAGATCAACTTCACCAGTGGCCCGGAAATTGGCGCGCAAATCTTTGGCAGCGGGCGCAACTCGTGGGACATCTCGCTGAAGGCCTATCACCTGTCGAACGCGTCGATCGGAAATCATAATCCTGGACTCAATGCCAATTTGCAATTGATGGTGGGATATACCTGGCATTAAGCAGCGGCTATCCGTTTTCGGTCACGAAAAAACGAAAGAGCATTTCCGGTCCCCGCGGCTCCCGGCGCGACGTTGGTTCACAATTGAGGCGTTCACGGATTCCAACTCGCGCTATACTCGGTTAGCAGGTGGGGGCCCTATGGCATCGTCGGTTTCGCGATTACCGTTGATCTTATGTATTGACGACGCAGAAATCGCGTTGCGAGTTCGCAAACTTCTGCTGGCCAGTGCCGGATACTCCGTTTTAACCGCCTCCTCCGGCGAGGAGGGTCTGGAACTCTTCAAACAAAATGCCGTCGACCTGGTCATTGCCGATCACTTTTTGTCCGACAAAACGGGAGCCGAAACCGCCGGCGAGATGAAGCAGTTGAAAGCGGACGTGCCCATCCTCATCGTGTCGGCCACGACCGACGAGCCTGGCGGGATCGAGTTTGCCGACGGCTTCCTGTCAAAGGGCGAGGGGCCCGACGTTCTGCTGGATACGATCGCCAATTTGCTGAAAAACCGAAAATCGGATCAGTCAGATTCGGACTCGGGCGGCTAGTCGCCCTGGCTAGACAGACTGCCGACAAAGTCGAAATGAGCAATGGGTCGCCGGCCGAACAGTTTGCTGAAAAAATCGGAAAAGCAGATCCCTCACCGACTCAAGTCGGTTCGGGATGACAAATATAAAGGACTGGCTACGGCGTAGCTAAAGCTACGCCCCTTCAAAATCGCCTTAGGCCGAGTTTTTCAGCAAGCGGCTAAGCCAGATTCCCGCTACCGGCTTCACGATTGTCCAGATACGCCGATTCGCTCACCAGCAACAGCAACGGCAGGTTCGCGGTCCGCTTGATCGACTCCCAGTAGCGGACCAGGATGGAATAAACCAGCAAGCCGGTCTCGCCTTCGCCAAAAAGCAAATACTCGAACGACTGCTTCATCAGAGTGCGGCGGGTCAGTCCCAGCACAAGGCTGATGGGGTCCAGCAATTCGCTGATATAGGCGATGGAGTTGGCAATGGCTACGGCGCCGAAGGCTTCAATCACGAAGTGATCGTCTTCCTGAAACACCCGCAACCGCACCGGCGCCAGGAACTCGCTGCGATTGTCCAGCAGATTGACGTGCAGGAAGCACAGCGGACCTTCGATGCGGTAATGCTTTCTCACTTTTTCGGTCAGGCGCGCCCGGTTTTCCGGCGTCGCGACGTGGTGGGGGATAAGGTTGACCTTCTTGCCGGTAATCGTCTTCCATACTTCGGTCGATTCGTCATCGACCAAGGTTGCTTTCGACACCCGCATCTCGGTAGATCGCAGGGCGCGGCTGAGGGCACTGAGGGTGAGCAGCAGGAAGATGAAGATGCTGGCGATGATGGCGCCGTCCGGCCGCTCCACCACGTTCGCGATGGCGGTGTACAGGAAGACCAGGGTGACCAGGAAAAAATAGAACGGGAGCAAGAAAGTTTGCGGCCGGCGCCAGCTGGATTCGCGCCACAGGGAGATGGTGACCGCCACCGCCGCCGACAGCATCAACACCAGAACGCCGGTGGCATAGGCGCCTCCCTGCGCCGAAACCGAAGCCCGGAAAACTACCGTCACTACAATATCGACCGCCAACAGCATCAGCACCAGAGGCCGCTGATAGGCGACCCAGTCGGGCGCCATGCCGAAGCGCGGCAGATAGCGCGGGATCAGGTTGAGCAGTCCGGCCATGGCCGATGCTCCGGCAAACCACAGAATCAGGATGGTCGAGATGTCGTACACCGTTCCAAACGCGTTTCCCAGATACAGATGGGCGAGGTAAGCGATGGCTCTTCCGTCGGCCGGGCCGCCGATTTTGTAAGCGCTCTCCGGAATCAGCGCTCCGGTGACAAAACTGGAAGCCAGCAGCATCACGCTCATCAGCAGAGCGGCGGTGAGCAGTAGCTTGCGCGTGGCAAGAATGCGGCCGGGGATGGTCTCCTCGGTTTTTCCGGGCTCGGCGCCCGAGACCAGGGGCATCACGGAGACCCCGGTTTCAAATCCGCTCAGACCCAACGCCAGCTTGGGAAACACCAGGGCCGAGGCAATGAAGATCGCGGTCCAGTCGGCGTGCCGGCTCAAGAGGGCGGCGTGCCAATGAGAAAACAGTTCCGGATGAAACACGATTTTCCAGCCGCACCACAACAGCACAACCACGTTTAACGCCAGGTAGGGAATGGCAACATAGTCGGCGACGCGGATGGCTTCGCGAAAGCCTGCCATAAACACGATTGCCAGCAGGACCAGCAGACCGAGGGTCACTCGCATGCGCGAGTCGCCGGCAAAGGGATGCAGGATTGGATTGGCAATGGCATGGCGGGCTGCGTCGGCCGCCGACAACGTCATGGTGATAACGAAATCGGTGGCGGCAAATCCCAGCAGCACCAAGACCAGGATCTTGCCGGTCCAGCCGGGAAGCAGATTTTCCAGCAGCGCGATGGAGCCTTGTCCGGCATACGATCGTTTCGCTACCGCCGCGTAAATGGGCACGGCTCCGAATAAGGTTACGGCGACCAGCACCGCGGTGGCCGGCACCGCCAGCGCACCGGCAGCCAGCAGCGCGATCCCCGGCTGATATCCCAGGGTGGAAAAATAGTCGACGCCGGTCAGCCAGAGCACCAGATACCAGGGATAGGTGCGCTCGGGCCGGTGCGAAAGCTTTGCCAGATTATCGCGAGCCAGAAAGCGGGCGAGCCACCCCTTAGGCATGTCGTCAGGAGTGGGAAGACGCAGAACCGTGTCTGGAGAAGCCTGATTGCTCATGGAGTCCGAAGTGGCGCGCGCATTTAGACGAAACCCTGATTGTAAGGCTCAATCGCATTCGGCGCGATGCGGTCGCACTCGGCAACGCGTTTCCGGCAAACCAATCTCTGGCGATCGTTTAGGCATGGGGCGGCGCCGCCGGTGACGGATTGGGCGGAGCAACCGGAGGCGGCAAGGCCGCACCCTGAGTATTCAGGAACAGCCGGAGCCGCTCGGCGGCGACATCGCCGTGTTGGGTCACATCCTCCACCGTGCTCAACAGGCGCTCCCCGACACCCTTTAAGAAACTCTCCTTTTGCGGACCGGCGGGCGTTTGCTGGGCCATCTGCCACTCCAGATAGCGACTGAAAGCAACCAGGGCCTCCTGCCCGTCGGTCAACCCCGTGGGCTTGGGATCTTCGGGGATAGCGACGATGGCGAACGTGGTCGGCGGCGCCGGCCGCGGCGTAGAACGCCACACCAGCTCGTCGGCAAAATTGTTGGCGGCAGCCGTACGATTGCCCAACGGCCCCAGAGTCCATTTCTGCGTGAGGTACTTCAGCAGGCTGGTGTGATCGTAAATTCCATGCAACACGCCGCTGTCCAACAACGGCGAAACCAAAACGGCGGCGACTCGGGGACCGAACAGGTCGAAGGCAAAGTTGTCGGGCGCAGGCGAGATGTGGGCATCCGGGGGCACGGCCTTGGCTTTGTAGGCCGGCCCGCTGGGATCGACGTGATCATAGAAGCCGCCGTGCTCGTCGTACAGGATGACGAACAGGGTCGTATTCCACAGCTCGGCATTCGCACGCAGGGCATTGTAGACGCGCGCGATCAGCCCGTCGGCCCGCCGGATATCGCTGGTGGGATGCTGATCGTTTTCTTCCGGCCAGAAATATTTTGGCTCCAGAAAGGCATACTGCGGGAAGGTCGCGGCATTTTTGCAATCGTCGTAGAAGGAATGGATGTAGCGATAATTAGCGGCGTAGTGGCGCTGCTGCGTCAGCAGCGCGGTTTGGGAAAAGTCGTGGAAGTAAATGCGCCAGTCGACCTTGGGCGACGCTTCCGAGAGCCGCTCAAAAATCGTTGGTTGATTGTAATTGTGCACCGCCGGATCGAAGTGCCCCAGGCTGGGCATGTCCAGGTGTCCCAGCGAGGTGCCGGTATTGATGAAGAAGCGATTGGCCCAGGTCGGTCCGGGCACCGAGCAGAACCAGCGATCGCAAATCACGAACTGACGAGCCAGGGTGTTCAACGTAGGCAGGTAGCCCGCGTCATAGTAGGCCATGATTTCCCGCGGATTGCCCTTAGGATAATTGTGCAGAAAGTTGTCCACGAATCCGGCACACCCACTCCCGATCTGCTGGCGCACGTCCTGGTAGTCGTGTTTGGGATCGTGGTCCATGTGCGCGGGCTTGTAGTCGGTCGCCGTGGCTGCCGGATTTTGCACGACCTGGGTATGGTGAAGCGTGTCGGGATTGCTGCGCAACGCCAGGGGAGTGACCCCGTCGACTCCCGGCGTCAATCCGACCAGGCGATCGAAGGATTGGTTTTCCAGGACCAGCACCACAACGTGCTGAATGGGATCGGCCATGACGTTCACCTCCGGCGTGAACCATATCACAGCAACGCGGCATTTTTTTCAAGACGCTCGCGCTCAGTGCTGCAGTTTGTAATCGGCCGAAGAGGTCTTCTGCGAGACCTGCGACGGCGTGGGCAGTTGCGAGGTGTCCCATCCGCCGCCCAGTGCCTCGATCAGGTCGACCGCCGACACCATGAGGTCAATGTGCACCGTCGCCAAGCTTTCCTGATCGGTGAGCAGCGTGGTTTGCGCCGTGACCACGTCGATGTATGGATCAATGCCCGTCTCGTAACGGCCCACCTCAAGATCGAGGAGGGTCTGCGCGGATTTCACCGCCGCCTGCTGGCTCAGCAACTGCTGCGAGTAGATGCGCGTGCCCGACAGATAGTCCTCGACTTGCTGGAAGGCGGTCAGGACAGTTTGGCGATAAGTCGCGACGTCGGCATTGTAGATAGCCGTGTACTGATGCAGCTCGGCGCGGTAGAGTCCGCCGTTAAAGAGGGTTTGCGAGAGGGACGGACCGATGGACCAGAAGCGGCTGGGCCAGGTGAACCAGTGGGAGAAATTCGAGCTTTCGAATCCGCCCGAAGCCGACAGCGTCACGTCGGGAAAAAACGCTCCGTAGCCGATGCCGATGACCGCATTGGCCTCGGCCAGGGTACGCTCGGCGGCCGCGACATCGGGCCTGCGCTCCAGCAATTGTGCCGGCACGCCCACCGGAATCGCCGGCGGGGTGGTGAGCAGAGGCTGCTTGGCGATGGCGAAGTCGGTGGCCACGCGGCCCAGCAGCACCGCGATAGCATGTTCATATTGCGCCCGCGCCACGCCTACGTTGATGGCGGCGGCCTGCGCGCTTTGCAGCGTGGTCTGGGCAGCTACCACCGCAGAGTAGTCGTCAATGCCGGTGTCGTAGAGGGCCTGGGTCAGATCCAGCAGCTTCTGATCGGCAACTACGGTGTCCTGCAGAATTTTTTCCAGCGCATCCTGGCCGCGGATTTCGAAATAATATTGCGCCAGGCTGGCTTCCTCGGTTAGCCGCTCGACTTCCAGGTCCGCGGCGCTGACCTGCGCGGCATATTGCCCTTCCCGTACCTGATTGCGGATCTTGCCCCAGAAGTCGGGCGTCCAGGAAACGTCCACCGGGAAAGAGATGAGGGTGCTGGTTTGTCCGGTGTTTGCCTGGGTGGAATTGGTCAGCGTGCCCGAGGACTTCTGCGCGAGTCCAGGAGGGCCCGGCCGTGACCGTGGGCCAATATAAAGCACGCGCCTCGGCTACCAGAGCGCGAGATTCCATGAAATTCTGGAAATACTCCTTGATGTTTTGATTATTGATTTCCAGCTGGTCTTCCAGCGCGTTCAGGTCCGGATCCTTAAACACTTCCCACCATTTGCCGCGCAGCATGCCCTCCTGCGGGCTGGCGACCTTCCAGCCTTCGGCGGCCTGGAAATTGACCGACGACTCCTTGTAGTTGGGCGCGGTCGCGGTGGGCGGAGTGGGCGCATGGTACTTGGGTCCAACCAGACATCCGCTGAGCAGGAGTAAACCCACCGCAGCCGTCACCGGAAGGATCGCTGGTAGCTTGCAGTTCGTCATATCGATCTCGCTTTCGTCGCTCGCCTTCTCCTATCTCTTGCTCACGGTGTAATCGGCTCGGCCGACGGGTGGAAGCTGTCGCGCTGGCGGCCCCGCACCCGCAGACGCAAACGATCGAGCGTCAGATAAACCACCGGCGTCGTATAAAGCGTAATCAGCTGGCTGAGCAGCAAGCCACCCACGATGGTGATGCCGAGCGGGCGTCGCATTTCCGATCCTGTGCCGGTGCCCAGCGCCAGCGGCAGCGCGCCGAAGATCGCGGCCATGGTCGTCATCAGAATCGGCCGGAAGCGCAGGATGCAGGCCTCGAAGATCGCGTCCGCGGGACGTTTGCCTTCGTTGCGCTCGGCCATCAGGGCAAAATCAATCATCATGATGGCGTTCTTCTTCACGATGCCGATCAGCAGCACGATGCCGATGATGGAGATGACGTTCAGGTCCATGTGAAACAGCATCAGCGCCAGCATGGCGCCTACGCTGGCCGAGGGCAGGGTCGAGATAATTGTCAGCGGATGCACCAGGCTCTCGTACAAAATGCCGAGCACAATGTAGACCGCCAGCACTGCGGTCAGGATCAGCAAGGGCTCGCTGGAAAGCGATTGCTGATAAGCCTGCAAGGTTCCGGCGAAGAAGCCGCGCACGGTCGACGGCAGCCCCAGGCGCTGCTCCATCTGCTGCACTTCTTGCGTGGCCTGGCTGAGGGAGACGCCGGGCGCCAGGTTGAACGAGACCGTTATTGAAGGGAACAGGCCGGTGTGATTGACCTGCAGCGGCGTGGTGCCGGTTTGATTGTTGCTCACCGTCGCCAGGGATGCAATGTTGTTGATCCCCGCCCTCCCGCTGGACGATGCCGGACCGCCTGGGTTGAGGTAGATGCTATTCAGTCCCGCCGGCGACTGCCAGTACTGCGGCGCCGCTTCCAGCACCACGTAATACTGGTTGAGCGGGGTATAAATCACCGAGACTTCGGACTGCCCGAACGCTGAATACAGCAGACTGTCGAGTGAGCTGGCCGTCTGGCCGAAGCGGGCCGCGGCCACGCGATCGTAGTTGAGATATTCCTGCAATCCGCCGTTCTGCTGATCGGTATTGACATCCTGCAGGCCGGGCAGCTTCTTGATATTTGCGAACAGGATTGGACCCCAGTGCGCCAGGTCGGGGATGTTGTCGGATTGAACTGTGTACTGGTACAGGGCGTTGCTGGAGCGGCCGCCAATGCGCACATCCTGGATGGGCTGAAGAAACGCTGAAGCGATGGGGAGCCGGTTCATCTGGGGCCGAAGCCGGTTGATCACCTGCATGGCGCTGGCGTTTCGCTCGCTCAGAGGCTTCAGGGCAATGTAAAGAAAGCCGCCATTGCTGGCGCCGTTGCCGCCGGTGTAGGCGTTGACGTGGGCCACCGCGGGATCGGCCTTGATGATTTTCACCAACTGCAGGATCGAATAATTCATGAACGGAAACGACGCGTCCTGCGGCCCTTGTACGCCGCCGACCAGTCCTCCGGTGTCCTGGGTGGGGAAAAATCCCTTGGGAATTTTAATGATGACGATCACGTTTAACGCGATGGTCAGCGCCAGGACGATTAGCATCAGAGCGGAATTTTCCAGCGCCCAGGATAACGAGTGGCGATAAACCGAGAGCATGCCGCCAAAGAATTTCTCGCTCAAACGGTACAGGCGATTGTGCTTCTCTTCCGGTTTATGGGCCTTGAGCAGATGGGCGCACATGGTGGGAGTTGTGGTCAGCGAAATCACCATGGAGACCAGAATCGCGGTCGAAAGGGTGATGGCGAACTCGCGGAAGAGCCGGCCCACGATGCCGCCCATCATCAGGATGGGGATGAAGACGGCGATCAGCGAAATGCTGATGGAAAAGACGGTGAAGCCGATTTCGCGCGCGCCTTTGAGGGCGGCGGCGAAAGGGTCCATGCCGTTTTCCAGATGGCGGGAGATGTCTTCCATGACCACGATGGCGTCGTCGACCACAAAACCGGTGGAAATGGTAAGCGCCATGAGCGACAGGTTGTCCAGGCTGAAGCCAAACAGATACATTCCGGCGAAGGTGCCAATCAGCGACACCGGCACGGCGACGGCGGGAATAAAGGTGGCGCGCGGGCTGCGCAGAAAAACGAAGACGATGACCACCACCAGGCAGATGGAGATCAGCAGCGTCATCTCGACGTCATGCACGGAAGCCCGGATGGTGGTGGTGCGATCGAAAGTGATGGTGAAGTGGATGCCTTGCGGCAGCACCGCCTCCAGAAACGGCAGTTGCGCGTAAATGCGCTCCACCGTCTGGATAATGTTGGCGCCCGGCTGGCGAAAGACGATGACCACCACCGACTTCATTCCGTCCATGTAGCCGGCGGTGCGGATGTTTTGCGTGGAATCGACCACGTCGGCGACGTCGGAGAGACGAACCGCATTGCCGTTGTGATAGCCCACGATCAGAGGCTTGTAATCGTCGGCATGCGAGATCTGATCGTTGGTGATGATGTCGAGGGTTTCGCGGTCGTTGGAGATCTGGCCTCGGGGCTGTAGCGTGTTCTGCAAGCTCAGAACCGATTGCACGTTGGCCAGGGTAAGACCGAAGCTGGCCAGCTTGGTGGGATTGGCCTCCACCCGCACCGAGGGCGTGGCGCCGCCGCCGACGAAGACCTGGCCCACCCCCTGAATCTGTGACAGCTTCTGTTCCAGCACGGTCGACGCTTCATCGTAGAGCTTGGTTACGTCGTACTTGTCGGAGGTAAGGTTCAGGACCATGATCGGCGAATCGGCGGGATTCACCTTGCGGTACGAGGGATTCTGCGGCAGGTTGGTGGGCAGGTAGGTTCGGGCCGCGTTGATGGCGGCTTCAACATCACGCGCAGCGCCGTCGATGTCGCGGCTAAGATCGAACTGCAGGGTGACGGACGTGCTTCCCAGCGAACTGGACGACGTCATCTCGCTGACGTCGGCGATGTGGCCCAGCTGCCGCTCCAGCGGAGTGGCGACGGAAGACGCCATGATTTGCGCGCTGGCGCCGGGCAGGCTGGCGTTGACCGAAATGGTGGGAAAATCCACTTGGGGAAGTGGAGCCACCGGCAGCTGGACGAACGCCACTGCTCCTGCAATCGCCACAGCGACAGTAAGCAGCGTGGTGGCTACTGGGCGATGGATGAAGGGAGCAGAGATGTTCATACCTGCTCCGGTTTCGGCGACGGTGCCGGCGTGCCATTCAGGCTGCGAGGCTTGCGTCCCGTGACGCGCCTGCCCAACTTGTCGAAGAAGATGTAGATGACCGGCGTGGTATAGAGCGTGAGAACCTGGCTGACCAGCAATCCGCCGACAATGGCGATGCCCAGCGGGCGGCGCAGCTCAGAGCCGAGGCCTCGGCCCAGGGCCAGCGGAAGTCCGCCCAGCAGCGCGGCCATGGTGGTCATCATGATCGGGCGGAAACGCAGCAGGCTGGCTTCGTAGATCGCCTCGGTCGCGTCCTTTCCCTCTTCGCGCTCGGCTTCCAAGGCGAAGTCGACGATCAGAATTCCGTTCTTCTTCACAATGCCGATGAGCAAGATGATGCCGATAATGGCGACGACGCTGAGACTCTGGCGGAACAGAATGAGCGCCAGCAGCGCTCCCACGCCGGCTGAAGGCAGAGTGGAAAGAATGGTGATGGGGTGAATGAAGCTTTCATACAACACGCCGAGCACGATGTAGACCGTGACCAGCGCAGCCAGAATCAGCAGCGGCTCATTGGTCAGCGAATTCTTGAAGGCGGCCGCGGTCCCCTGGAAATCCGACTGCAGGCTGGCAGGGAAGTGAATGTCGCCGGCAACCTTGTCGATTGCCTCGATGGCATCGCCCAGCGCCGCGTTCGGGCTCAGATTGAAGGAGACAGTGACCGCGGGAAACTGTCCCTGATGATTGATGGTGAGCGCTTCAGTCGTCGTCTTCAGATGGGTGAAGGTATTCAGCGGTACCGCATTCGCGGGCGTTGAAGTGGAAGCGGTGTTCGGGGCGGGCGCCGGCGGCGAAGCATACAGTGCGGTGGCCGGCGGTGTCAGCGTCGCCATCGAGGGCGTGTACAGCACCGAGGTCGTGGTGGCATTGGAGCCGGCCGAGGCCGAGGCCGACGCAGAAAAGGAAGATACCGCGCTGGCGCCTGACGATCCCGAAGAAGCATTCGACTGGATGTAAAGGTAGCCGAGGTTCGACGGCGTCTGCTGCCAACTTGGCTGTGTCTCCAGAATCACGTGGTACTGGTTCAGCTGGGTGTAGAGGGTGTTGATCTGCCGCTGGCCGTAGGCGTCATAGAGCGTGTTGTCGATGGTGTAGGGCGCAATGCCCAGCCGCGACGCCGTCACCCGATCAATCGAGAGATAGAGCGCGCGCGCGTTGGTTTGCTGGTCGGTGGCGACATCCTCAATTTCCTTGAGCCCTTTCAACTTGCCGACGAACTTGTCGGTCCATTCGTTCAGCTCGTTGCTGTCGGGATCCTCCAGCGTGTACTGGTACTGGGTGCGGCTGACGCGGTCATCCACTGTGATGTTCTGCACCGGCTGCATGTAGAGCTGGATTCCCTGGACTTGCTGCAGGCTGTGCGAAAGCCGGCGGATCACATCGGAAGCGCTCATATGGCGCACATTCAGCGGCTTCAAGTTGATGGACATGCGTCCGCTGTTAAGGGTGGTGTTGGTGCCGTCGGCGCCGATGAACGAGGAGAGGCTTTCGACCGCGGGATCTTGCAGGATGACTTTGGCCAGCGCTTGCTGCTTCTGGGACATGGCCGCAAACGACGTCGATTCCGGCGCCTGCGAAATTCCCTGAATCACGCCCGTATCCTGCACCGGGAAGAATCCTTTGGGAATGATGATGTAGAGGAGCACGGTCAGTACCAGCGTGGCCACCGCAATCAGAAGCGTGAGCGGCTGATGATCGAGCACGACCCTCAGGGTGCGGCCGTAGAACGCGATCATGCGTTCAAAGGCGTGCTCGGACCAGCGATAAAAACGCGTCTGCTGCTGCTCCGGCTGGTAACGCAGGATGCGCGACGACATCATCGGGGTCAGCGTCAAAGACACGATGGCGGAGATGATGATGGTGACCGCCAACGTCACGGCGAATTCGCGGAACAGCCTTCCGACCACGTCGCCCATGAACAGCAGCGGGATCAGCACGGCGATCAGCGAAACCGTCAGCGAGACGATGGTGAAGCCGATCTGCTCTGCGCCCTTGAGCGCGGCTTCCAGCGGACGGTCTCCTTCCTCAATGAAGCGCGAGATGTTTTCGATCATCACGATGGCGTCGTCGACCACGAATCCGGTTGAGATGGTGAGCGCCATCAGCGACAGATTGTCCAGGCTGTAGCCCAGCAGGTACATCACGGCAAAGGTGCCGATCAGCGAGAGCGGCACAGCCACGCTGGGAATGATGGTGGCGTAAATGCTGCGCAGAAATATGAAAATGACCAGCACCACCAGCCCTACGGTGACCATCAACTCGAATTCGACATCGTCGATGGAGGCTTGAATGCTGGTGGTGAGGTCGGTGAGCGTAGTCACGCTGATCGATGCCGGAAGATTGGTCTCCAGCTGGGGCAGGATCTGCTTGATGGCCTTGACCACCGCGATGGTGTTCGCCCCCGGCTGCCGCTGGATGTTGAGAATGATGGCCGGCGTTTTGTTCATCCAGGCCGCTTGCCGATCGTTCTCCACGCCGTTGATGACGTTGGCGACATCTCTGACGAAAACCGGCGCGTTGTTGCGGAAGGCAATCAACACGTTCTTGTAGTCTTTGGCGACGGTGATTTGATCGTTGGCGTCGATCTGGTAATCCTGCCGCGGCCCGTCGAAGTTACCCTTGGCGGCGTTGACGCTGGTATTGATCAGCGCCGTCCGCACATCTTCCATGTTGATTCCATAAGAAGAAAGCGCGACCGGGTTGACCTGGATGCGAATCGCCGGCTTCTGGCCGCCGCTGATGCTGACCAGTCCGACTCCGTTGAGTTGCGAAATCTTGGGCGCAAGGCGAGTGTCGACCAGGTCTTCGACTTCCGACAACGGCATGGTGGCCGAAGTAATCGCCAACGTGAGAACCGGAGCGTCCGCAGGATTGGTTTTGTTGTAGATCGGCGGCGTGGGCAAATCGGCGGGCAGAAAACTTTGCGCGGCATTGATCGCCGACTGCACTTCCTCTTCGGCAACGTCAATGCCCAGCGAGAGATTGAATTGCAGCACGATTACCGAGACGCCCCCGGAACTGGTCGAGGTCATCTGGCTGAGTCCCTGCATCTCGCCGAACTGCCGTTCCAGCGGAGCCGTGACCGTGCTGGCCATCACGTCCGGGCTGGCCCCGGGATACAGAGTGAGCACCTGAATGGTGGGATAGTCCACTTCCGGCAGCGCCGAAACCGGCAACTGCGTGTAGGCGACCACTCCCACCAGCAGAATCGCGGCCATCAAAAGCGACGTGGCCACGGGCCGCAAAATGAAGGGACGCGATGGGCTCAGACTCATGGAGCTGTACTCTCATCGCTGGAACTGGAAGGCAACTTCACTTTCGAGATGGTTATCTTGGAACCGTTCTGCAGTTTCTCAAAGCTGCTGTCGGCAACCACATCTCCGGCCTTGATGCCTTGCACGGCGACCATGCCCGAATCGGACACGCCGGTTTTCACGTTGGTAATTTTTGCCTGCTCGTTCTGGATCAGATAAACAAAAGCAACGTCGCCGTTGTGCTGCACCGCCGAAGAGGGTACGAGCACCTGGTTGTCCAGCGTCTTCACCTTCAGGCGGGTATTCACAAACAGGTTGGGAAACAGGGCACCGTCCTGGTTCTGAAAGGTCGCGCGCAGCTTAAGGGTTCCGGTAGCCGTATCGATCTGGTTGTCGGTGGTGGTGAGCTGGCCGGCAGCGATTTGTTTCGTCATCTGCCGGTCCCAGGCTTCGACCGGTAGCTTGTTGCCATGCTGCATCTGGGTGACAACTTCGTCCAGATTGTCTTCCGCCAGAGTGAAAACCACCGTGATTGGCTGGATCTGCGTGATCACCAGCAGGGCGGTTGTTCCATTCGCGGTGACCAGATTTCCGGGATCGACCAGGCGAAGCCCAACCCGGCCATTGATGGGCGAAGTAATGTGGCAATAGGCCACCTGCACCTGGTCATACTGCAGGGTGCCTTGATCGTTCTTGACGGTGCCTTGATATTGCAGGACGAGTTTTTCCTGGTCTTCGAGAGTCTGTCGCGGAATGGCGTTGCGCTTCCAGGCGTCCTGATAGCGCTTCAGATCCATCTGGGCTTCCGCCAGCAGATTCTGATCGCGCTCCAAAGCACCCTGCGCCTGCACCACTTGCGCCTCATAGGGTCGGGCGTCGAGATCGATCAGCGAGTCACCCTTATGAACCAGCTGACCTTCGCGATAATGCACTGCCGTGATGACGCCGGTGACTTGCGCGGTAATCGAATCGGTGTAGACCGGGGTAACGGTGCCGATCGCCTCCAGGTACACGCCGATGCTGCCCAACTTGGCAGTAGCCGTGGTGACCGGTACCGGGCCGAACATGGCGTGACGGCCGCCGGATTGCGCGGTCGCCGGAGCTCCCGATCCGTGCCGCAAGATTACGTAAAACAAAGCGGCGAACAACAGCAGAACCACGATCCAGACCCAGCGGTGGCGCCGCTTCGGGGGCGAGCCGGAAGTGGAGGGAGGCAGCAGGTGATCCGGTGGGACGTGAACGTCGTTTTGCTTTGAGGTAGTGCTGTTGTCTTGCATTGCGTCTGGCATGATGCAGCTATCGAGGCTCGGAATTCAACTCCTGGTTCCTGGAACCCGCCGAGGCGTCATTCGCAGAGCCAATGTTTCTAGAACCCGGCGTGACCCGCTACAGTTGCTGAGGCCGAAAAGCAATGTTTCCTATTTCGATCTACCCACTTCGTGGCTTCCTCTTCCGACAGGTGGCCGCAGGGACAGGGCGTATGCGCGGGCAGAAAGAGAGCCATCTCGGTTGGATGCCGCGGAAACGCCGGGCGTAGGGATTGCCCGGCCCTTCGTTGCAAATCTTAACCATTCTTCGGGTCCTGCGAAGGGCAGAAGTCTTGGGCTGAACCTTCGCCCAACCCATCAAAAGGAAATGAGAAATGCCAGGTTATGATCGCCCTATCCGGCTGGAGACTTTCGAACATCACCTAACGAAAGGGCAAGAATGCGATATTAGGTTTCTTATGAATTAGATTCGACACTATCTGAGCGCCACACGATTTAGAACTAGCCTCATCGCAATGGGCGGAACGGCAACCTTCACGTACCGACGCAAAGGAAGTCGCTCGGTTCATCCCTCGGGCGAGGCCGGAGCCGATTTCGCCGAGTATGGGTCCGAAGGCGAAAATTAAACGTCGAACCCTGCAGGCGAGTGATTGGGCCGGCTCCGGCCGATTGTGTCTTCAGCTGGCCGTGAGTTCGCCTTGGTCGAATTTCTTCGCAATAGCCCAGCCAATAGCTTCGGTTAAGCCGGCTGCCGTGGCTGCGTTGATGGCGTTGCCCAACCCCGGTATCCAGCCGAGTAAGAGCTGTGAAGCTGAACGTCCCAAATACATGCCCACCATTCCGAGGATTGCACCTTTAGCTGCCGAGTCGGTGATATGGACGTTAAATACTTTGCCCAACGAAACAACCATGGTGATTTGTATTGGAATGATCACCGCGGAATCAGACAATGGAATTTGCGCCAAGCCGGCACCCACGCCCCCGGCGGCAGTGGACGCTGTATGGATGATGGCATGACACGAACTTCGTTGCGCGTCAGTCATTAGTGCCCCCCACGGAAGCGTGGAAGTTTATCACGGGCGCAAAGCAGAACCCGCTTTTGACGAGCCTAAGGTACTGCTGGAAATCCCTCAGTACCCGAGCCTAGTTACTAGGCTACGGGGCGAGCACCAGGGAGCGAGCAGCTGCGAAAATCTCAGGGAAACGCCGTAGTCCTGAAGAGCGGCGAGAGTTTGCGACAGATCGTGCGGGGTGTTGTTCGCAGTTGGGCAACAGAAACAATCGCCTCGAATCCGATTGCTATAAACTGGAGCAGTCACGCCTCTTACGACGAGCGGCCCTGTAGCTCAGATGGATAGAGCAGCGGTTTCCTAAACCGTTGGTCGGCAGTTCGACTCTGCCCAGGGCCTCCATATTTCAATAACTTACCGGCGCACCCACCAAGTGTCCGTTATTTGTCCGGGGTAAGCTTCGGCTTGCTTACGACTAGTCTTCGCCGGCAGTGGTCCAGGGGATGGTTTACGTCGGCTCCTACGACGGCAACCTATATGCCTTCTAGCTACCGAGTCATTGAGGTTGAGCGCACGAGCATGGTGCAAATCACCCAACTTCTGCTATGGCTTGACTGCGACCGCGGCTTCGCTTCGTCAGTGTCCGCATTCCCGGCTATTGCAGTATCGCGTACTCGGCCTTCGCTTGTTGGTAGATGGGGATGTCCGGGTCGGCAGCCTTCCACAGGTTGAAGAAATCCTGGTAGGCGGCGCGCGATTGGTCGCGCTGGCCTTGCAGCGCATAGGCGCGAGCCATGCCGAGATGCGCGAGTACGAAGAGCGGATTGTTCCCGACCAGGTTCGGATGATTGATGAACTTGCGGAATTCGGTGGCCGCCTCGGCGCCTTGATGCAGCATCAAATACGCCTGCCCACGCAGGTACACGGGATAAAGCAAGTAGCCCCACTCCATTTCATTTCCCCCGCCCATCTCCATCGGAGTCGCGGCCTCCAGAAACTGGATAGCCTTCGCAGGATTGTTGCGATCGATCTCGATAGCCGCACGAACGGTCGGCCACCAGTAGTTGACCATGAGTGTGGCGAGGGGGGCCTCCTTTTGTTCCTCGTCCGCCAATTTCTGTGCGCGGGCTGAATCGCCGGCCCGCGCAAGAGCAAGAGCCGCCGGCTCCCCCACCCCCGGGACCGACGCCAACACGGCCATGGTCTGTTCGTGAGCGCGGGCCGTGTTGCCGAACTCCGCCTCGCGCAGCGCTCCGTTCAACTGCCATCCGGCCGCGGTCTCTTTCTGGCCGTTCTGGCGGGCATATTGCACTGCGCGCTGAGTGAGTTCGCGAGCCTTAGCGAGACGTCCGAAGAACGCCTCGGTATCAGACTGATAGGAAAGCAACCAGTCCGCTACCCCGGGCTTATCAGCTGCCCACTTTGCCTGTCTTTCCATCTCTCCCTGGTCGTGCTCCAGGAATGCAACTCCGTACATGTAAGCGCGTGGACCCCCGTTGTCGATTTTGCGCCGGACGGTTTCCTGATACATCGCTTTCGCCTTATCCAACTGATTGACGACAGCGTAGCCCTGTATCAGATTGGAGTAACCAATGCTGTTATCAGGATCAAGCTGAATAGCCTCGAGAGTCTCCGCATTCGCTTTCTCATAGTTCCCGAAGACACCATAAATAAATCCCAGATTTAAGTGCGCTTCGGTCTCTCTCGGATAAGACTGGGTCCACAACTGGGAAGCCTGTTTCGCCTTCTCCATCTCGCCGGTGACGGCGAAGTAGTATTGGGTCGAGATCTTGTATTTTTCCGCCTCAGTCACGCGATCGCGCAACTGGTAGGCCTTGGTGTTGTACTCAGTGGCCTTGGTAGCTTCGCCGAGAATGTCGTAAATCTCGCCCAGGCGGCAGTAGGCCATGGCGAAGTTAGGGTCGAGTTCGATCGCTTTACTAAAGAATGGGATCGCCGCGCTTTCCCCTTGTTCGTTCCAGATCTTCGAGCCCAGGCTGTAGGTTTTCAGCGCTTCCAAAGAGGAGGTTGTAGCCTGCTCGATCGGCACATCGAACTTCTGTACCGAGCTAAGCGATTCGCCGAGTTCGCTGCGCAGTTTGGTGGCCGCCGAACCCAGCGCATCCAGAACTTTTTCCTTCCCGTCGGCGTGTACCTGTTCGAGCGCGAGGGTGTCACCGCTCTGACAGTTCACAGCCTTCAGTCCGACCACGTATTCGTTGCCAATACTTGCAACCGAGCCCGCGATGTAGGCTTTGCTACCCGCGCGTTGGCAAACTTCGCCGGCAATTTCCGGGGTTAGCGGCGTGTTTGCTGGCTGAGTCATTAGACCGAGCGTCGCCTTTACTTGCTGGTCCGAGAGGATTTTGAGAAACGGTGACTGGCGCAACGAGATTGCGAGCGCCTGTTTCAGAGCGTCGTCGAACACGGGATTGCCGGTGGAGTTGGCGAAGTCGGCCAGCACAATAGTATCCGTCCCGGTAAGAGCGTGCGCCTTGCGGCTGTGCAGCAAGAGCGCGCCTGCAACGAACGCGACGGCCACGATTGCTGCCGCGGAGTAAAGTGGCCACCGCTTTTTCCTGCGGACGGTGCCGCGATGTTGCTTCGAGCAGCAAAGAACTGGCGCTGGATTCCGAGTCGCGCTTCAGCCGCTGTAAATCGGTGCGAATGTCGGCGGCAGACTGGTAGCGCAGCTTCTTGTCCTTCTCCAGCGCCTTGGTGATGATTTCTTCCAGCTTTGGGGGAACGTCGGGATTCAGGCGCACGGGCGCAACCGGCGCCCGATTCAGGATCGCCTCCGCAACCAGGGCAGAGGTGTCGCCGCGGAAGGACGGGATTCCGGTGGCCATCTCGTACAGCACCGCCCCGAACGAAAACAGGTCGGTGCGGGCATCCAGCTCTTCGCCCCTCACCTGCTCCGGCGACATGTAGGGCACGGTGCCGATCGCCGCACCGCGTCCAGTCAGGGCCTCGGGTTCGAGGGCGGTGGCAACCGCGGATGGATTCGCGCCAGCGCCGGGGACGGCAATCTTCGCCAGCCCGAAGTCCAGCAGTTTGGCGTGTCCCTCCGCGGTGATGAAAATATTCGCCGGCTTGATGTCGCGATGCACGATGCCCTTGCCATGGGCGGCGGCCAGGGCATCGGCAATCTCGATTGCCAATTCCAGCAGGACCTTGGGCTCGACCGGCTTTCCCGCGATCCGGTCACCCAGGGTCATCCCCTCCAGGAACTCCATGGCGATGAAGGCGCGGTCGCCGTCCTGACCGATTTCGTAGATGGTGCAGATGTTGGGATGGTTCAGCGCCGAGGCGGCTTGGGCTTCCCGTTGAAAACGGCTGAGCGAGCGTGGATCCCTGGCGACCTCATCCGGCAGAAACTTCAGGGCCACGAAGCGGTGCAGGCGAATGTCTTCGGCCTTATACACCACGCCCATGCCACCGCCGCCCAGTTTGCTCAGGATGCGGTAGTGGGAGATCGTTTGGTCGATCACTAGCGCTGAATCTTAGGGCTAAAGGTAGGGTAAGTCAATGAACGGAAGCGGGCGACACTGGGTCAGTTTGAATAAGGATGTGTCCCTTTCGCGCACCGGCGCGAATTGGCGCGCCCAGGTCCCGGGCCGCGCAGCAGACGCTTGCTTGGGATGACCTCAGACTGACGCACTACCAGGCGGGCTAACTCTCCTGGGGCGTATTTGTCTCTGAGAAGCAACTTTTGAGATGCTCCCGTCGTCGCGGCCCGGTCATCACCTCGAAAACCCGGCGGCAGCTCGACGTTCCCGCTCTTCGGCGACGAACTCACGTCAACCACGGCACCACGCTCCCCCAAAACTCCGCATCTCGACCCGCGTACAATCAGGGAGCGGGCAGGCATGTTCTGGCTGAAGCTGACTTTCGAACCTTAAAGGCTTCTTTGAATGCGAGAACAATCGGAACTGGCGCTTGGTTTCCGGGCCTGACATGCAGAATGTGGCCCGTACATCCCATGCCGTCGACTCTAGACAGGCTTGAGCACACCGCAAAAGCGAGGCTTCGAAGCCAGGTGAAGGCCGGCCAAATCAAGCCGCCGTCCACTTAGGGCGAAGAGGGAACATGATTGACCACGACGCGAGAACCGATGCCACGATCACTCCCATAACCGTGCTCACCGGGTTTCTCGGCGCCGGCAAGACCACCCTGCTCAATCGTATCCTCAACGGCGATCACGGACTTCGCATCGCGGTCATGGTGAACGACTTTGGCTCGGTCAACATCGACGCCGACCTGGTGGTCGGGGTTGAAGCCGGCGGAGATCTCATCAGCTTAGCCAACGGCTGCATTTGTTGCAGCCTGCGGGATGACATGCTGACCGCGGTAGAGCAACTCACCGAGCGCCCCGAACAGCCCGAGTACATCCTTCTGGAAGCCAGTGGTGTGGCCGATCCTTCAAGAATTGCCTTCACCTTCATGAACGCCAGCCTCCGGGGACATGTGCGTCTCGACAGCATCCTGTGTCTGGTGGACGCGTCGCAGATCTTCGCCGTGCCCGAGCAGATGGAGTTGAAGACTCGCCAGATCGCCTACGCGGACATGCTGATCCTGAGTAAAACGGACCTGGTCGGCCGCGAAGAAGTTGGCCGAATCAGGGAGTGGCTCGACCAGCGCTTCGGCCGCTACCGTCTGGTCGAGGCGCCCCGGGGTGAGGTGCCGATGGAAATCCTGCTCTCCAGCGGACGCTTCGATCCTTCGCAGATGGAGGATGACCACGCACCCGTTGACCAATGCGCTAGCGGAAACTGCCATCATGAAGGCCATCAGCACCATCCCGCAACCTTCAGCACCTGGAGCTTCCAGACCGACCGTCCCCTATCGCTGGAAGCGTTGCGTTCGGCCGCCTCCAAACTTCCGGCGAACATTTATCGCGCCAAGGGAGTGGTGTATTCCTGCGACGCTCCCGACCGTCGCGCCGTGTTGCAAGTGGTGGGCAAGCGCGTGGATATTTCGTTACAGGATGAGTGGGGTGAGCGGCCTCGGTTGACCCAGATTGTAGCCATCGGCTCAGCCCACGGCCTCGATGCCGGCGCGTTGCAAGACAGATTTGAGCAATGCTTTAGCGTACAAGCCATCCCAGTCGGTTAGAGCGGCGGGGTTTACGCCTTACGGGGTGAATTTGAAGATCACCCCACAACCGCCGTTGCAGACGGTGCTGCCCCCGGCAGACGCAGTGCCATAGAAATTTCCTTCCGCATCCTGAATCAGGTTGCTATGGGGAGCCGAGCCGTCGCTGCCGCCGGTAAAGTCGTAAAGCTCGCTGTAGGTCCAGTCGCCATTGGAAGGTGTCAGCTTGGGCCGCGGTTGGCTTGGCATAGGTACGATTTTGATTTTGCCGGAACACTGTCATTGCGTTCTCCTTCGCAATCAGCGGGACGCTTCATCCTGCCCACGGAAATCGCGGCCAGCAAAATCGAAGCCATCGAGCCGTGGCTTTCATACTCGGTAACCGAGAGAGGATATATCGATCAGCTCCCGCTGGCAAGGGGAATTATCGGGTCGGCCCACCCCCGGCGGGGGTGAGGCAGGCAATTCCGCCGATCCGCTGTTTTGGTCTTTTAGCGAAGCTTCGCCGGAGCCGGGCAGGGGGATTCTGACCGGCTTTAACAGTCTGTTCACATACCGTGTGTTTAATTCATTCGAATTCACAATTTCACGGCAACAAGATCCGCTGCCATCGGTGGGATGCACGAAAACGAAAGGCGAGTCTGGGGCGCAGATTGCAGCTCAAGGGATCGGTCTGCGATCGGGCCAGGCGGCGCACGTTGCCGGAGCGAGTTGCAATCCTTATGCGTGGGTTGATGGGCAGCGCGCTGACGACGCATTTACGTTATCCGGGCCAGTGCCGTGGCGATGAGGACGAGGAGGATTCATGTACCGGGCTCCCAGACGGCTGGCGTCCCCTCCGATTCCCGGCCACGACTTTGCTGGAGAATGTCTGCGCCGCGAGCGCGCTGACCTGGCAGGAGGTGAAAGCGAAGTTCGAGGCCGGGGGACGAGAGGTAATCGAATGAATCGCACGGGATGGGCATGGCTGGCCCTGGCTTTGGGGTTGGGACTGGCGCAATCAGGCTGTGAACCCAAGAGTAATCCCGCAGCCGAAGCGCCCCCGCCGCTGAAACTCGAGCGGGTGGAAGACCGGAACCTGTTCACGGTCGAGCATCCCGAGCGCTTCGCGCTGACCGAGGCGGTGACGCATGTGGCTGCTCCGGAATTGAAAGTGACCGGGGTCGTCACTCCCGACATTTCCCGCAACGTTCCGGTCATTTCTCTGGCTTCGGGCCGGGTAGTGCAGATTGACGCTCGGCTTGGCGATACCGTGACCAAGGGCCAGGTCTTGCTGAAGGTGCAGAGCGCGGACATCTCGGGGGCTTTCTCTGACTACCGGAAGGCCGTTGCCGATGAGCAGTTGGCTCGCACCCAACTGGAGCGCTCCAAAGAGCTTTACGATCACGGCGCTATTTCGCTGAACGATCTGCAGGTGGCGCAGGACACGGCCGAAAAAGCGAAGGTTGACGTCGAAACTTCGGCGGAGAAGCTGCACGTGCTGGGCAGTCCCACGCTGGACCGGCCCACCGGCATCGTGGAAATTCGCGCTCCCATCTCGGGCGTGATCACCGATCAGCAGGTGACCAATGCGGGCGGCGTGCAAGGCCTGAGCTCAACCAATCCGTTCACCATCTCCGATCTGTCGCACGTCTGGATTCTATGCGACGTCTATGAAAATGATCTGGCCAACGTTCATCTGGGAGAAAAGGCCGAGATCCGCTTGAACGCCTATCCCGACCAGGTTTTCAGCGGGGTGATCAGCAACATCGGCCCGATTCTGGATCCGAACATTCGCACCGCCAAGGTGCGGATTGAAGTGCGCAATCCGGGCCTGATGCGTCCGGGCATGTTCGTGACCGCAACCTTTCAGGGCTCGCGACCCGAGACGTACGCGGCGGTTCCCGCAACCGCCATCCTCCACCTGCACGATCGGGATTGGGTCTACGTGCCCGACAAGAACAACCAGTTCCGGCGCGTAGCCGTGGTGGGCGGCCCGATGCTGCCGAACGGCATGCAGCAGCTTGCCTCGGGAATTAAGCCGGGGCAGCAGGTGATTGCCAATGCGCTGGAATTCCAGAACACGGTGGAGCAGTAATGATTCGGTCGCTGGTCGATCTTGCGCTGAACAACCGCTTCATCGTGCTCAGCCTGGCCTTCTTACTGTTTGTGTGGGGAATCATCGCGTTCAAGAAGCTGCCGGTCGAGGCCTATCCCGACGTGGCCAACACCTGGGTGCAGGTGATCACCCAATGGCCGGGCCGAGCCGCCGAAGAAGTGGAGCAGCAGGTCACCATACCGATCGAAATCCAGATGAACGGAATCCCGCATCTGCAGCACATCCGTTCCTCTTCACTGGCCGGTCTTTCGGTGGTCAATCTCATCTTCGACGACGACTCCGACAATGACTGGGACCGCCAGAAGGTGCTGGAGCGGCTTTCGCAGGTGACGCTTCCGCCGAACGTTTCGGCCAGCATGGGTCCCGACTTCAGTCCGATCGGCTCGGTGTACTGGTACACCCTGAAGAGCACCAATCCGGCGTATGACGTAATGGAGCTCAAGTCACTGCAGGACTGGGTGATCAGCAAGTACATCAAGTCCGTCCCCGATGTCGTCGACGATTCCTCGTTCGGCGGTATTACCCGCGAATACCAGGTGCGGGTCGATCCCGAGAAATTGATCTCCTACGGTCTGAGCCTGGCGCAGGTGGAGCAGCAACTGGCGAACAGCAATGCGAACGGCGGGGGCAGCTTCATCGAGCAAGGTTCGCAGCAGATCAATGTGCGCGCCGTGGGCTTGATCAGGAATGTCGCCGACATCGAAAATACCGTAATCAAGACGCAGAACGGCACCGCACTGCGGGTCAAGGACATTGCGGTGGTCACGCAGGGGCCCAAGATTCGTCTGGGCCAGATCGGCAAGGCGATCCATCGCGGCGACGGCGTGGTGGAGGACGACGACGATGTGGTCGAGGGCATCGTCTTTCTGCGCAAAGGGCGCGGATACGGCAACCATGCTGGAATCGCTCCATGCCATGGTGCAACGGCTGAATGATCACATCCTACCTCCCGGGGTGAAGATTGTTCCTTACCTGGACCGCGACGATCTGGTGCACTACACCACGCACACCGTGCTGCACAATCTTGCCGAAGGCATGATCCTGGTCGTGATCATCCTGTTTATTTTTCTGGGCAACATCCGCGGCGCGATTATCGTTTCGCTGACCATTCCGTTTGCCTTGCTGTTTGCTTCCATCTGTCTGGACTTGCGGCACATTTCGGCGAACCTGCTTTCGCTGGGCGCACTGGATTTCGGCATGGTGGTGGATGGAGCGGTGGTGATGGTGGAAAACATCGTGCGCCACCTGAACCGTCCCGACGAGGCGCCGCGGCCCCTGCTGGAGCGGATTCGCGAAGCCGCGCACGAGGTGCAGCGGCCGGTTTTCTACGCCATCGCCATCATCATCACCGCCTATCTGCCGATCTTCACCCTGCAGCGGGTCGAGGGAAAACTGTTCAAGCCGATGGCCTGGACGGTGGCCTTTGCCCTGCTTGGCGCACTGATCTTCTCCATGCTGGTGGCCCCGGCGCTGGCCAGTCTGCTGTTCCGCAAAGGCGCCAGGCAGTGGCAGAACCCGGTCATGCATTACCTGACGGCTCACTATCGGACGGACGTCCGGTGGGCCATTCGTCATCGCTCGGTCACGGTGGGAGTGGCTGTCGCTCGGCTTATCCTCTCGGCTTACCTGGCCTTCAGCGGAGTCATTGGCTCCGAGTTCCTGCCGCATCTGGATGAGGGCGCAATCTGGGTGCGCGGCACCTTGGCTCCCAGCACCGGACCGACGGAGAGCGCGCAAGGTCGCCGACCGGGCCCGCCAGATACTTGGCCTCGTTTCCCGAGGTTCCCCAGGTCGTCAATCAGATCGGGCGGCCGGACGATGGCACCGACACCACCGGCTTCTTCAACACCGAATACTTTGTCGACCTGCTGCCGAAGGAAAAGTGGCGGCCGGTATTCCATCAGGACAAGGAGCGCCTGATCGCAGCCATGAACCGCGAGTTGGAGAAAATTCCGGGAGTGATCTGGAACTTCTCGCAGCCTATTTCCGACAATCTGGAAGAAGCGGTGAGCGGCGTCAAGGGCGCGCTGGCAGTGAAGATCTATGGCGACGATTTGAAAACTCTGGAAGCGAAGGCCGATGAGATCGCGGAGGTGATGCGAAATGTTCGCGGGGTGGAAGACCTGGGCGTGTTTCGCGTGATCGGCCAGCCGAATCTCGACTTCACCGTAGACCGCGATCAGGCTTCGCGCTACGGCATCAATGTTTCCGACGTGCAGGACGCGATTCAGACCGCCGTAGGCGGCAACGCGCTTACCCAGGTACTGATAGGAGAACAACGCTACGATCTGGTGCTGCGCTATCTGCCGGAATATCGAGACACCAAGGAGGCGATCGAGAAGATTCGCCTGCTTGTCGCCCGACCGGCGAGCGGGTTTCCCTGGCGCAGCTTGACCACAGATGAAGGAGGCGGACGGCGGCTCGGAAATCTACCGCGAAGAGAACTCGCGCTACGTAGCGGTGAAGTTCAGCGTGCGCGGCCGGGACCTGGGCAGCACCGTGGAAGAAGCCATGAAGAAGGTCAGCGACGAAGTGAAGTTGCCGCAGGGCTACACCATCGACTGGGCGGGCGAGTATGAGAATCAGAAGCGTTCCGAGCGGCGGTTGCTGATGGTTCTGCCGCATCGACCATTCTGATGATCTACCTCATCCTCTACACCATGTTCAAATCGATGAAGTGGGCGCTTGCTGATCCTCACCAACGTGGCCATGGCGCGCATCGGCGGGCTGCTGGCGTTGCTGATCACCCATACCAACTTCAGCGTTTCGTCGGGCGTCGGCTTCCTGGCGCTCTTTGGCGTGTCGGTGCAGACCGGCGTCATCATGGTGGAATACATCAATCAGCTTCGGGCTCGCGGCTATTCGATTGAAGAAGCCGCGGTGGAAGGCGCGGTGCTGCGGCTGCGGCCTATCATGATGACCATGCTGGTAGCCACCCTGGGCCTGCTGCCGGCGGCGCTCTCCCATGGCATCGGATCCGATTCGCAGCGTCCTTTTGCCATCGTCATCGTGGGAGGTCTGATCTCCGACCTGGTGATGAGCATCATTCTTTTGCCCACGCTCTACGTGTGGTTCGCGCGCAGCGACGATCACCTTCCGGCGGCGGAAGTGAACGAACCGGTGTGAGCGGTTTTGCCGGACTGCTGTCGGCAGAGTTTGTAGTCCAGCAGGAAGGAATCGTGAGCCATGAAAAAAGAAGAAGTCTGTGACCTGATCAAGAAGATCGGCATTATCCCGGCGATCAGGGTCTCGTCGGGCGATGACGCGCACTTTGCCGCCGAGGCCGTCACGCATGGCGGCATTCCGATTGTCGAAATCACGATGACCGTGCCGGGAGCGGTGGAGTTGATCGCTCACCTGGTTCGCTACCATCCTACGATGGTCGTGGGCGCGGGTACGGTATGCGATCTCGAGACGGCGCGCAAATGCATCGAGGCCGGCGCAACTTTCTTGACGGCTCCCGGATTCGATTTGGAGATTGTGGAATTCGCGGCCAAGCAGGATATCGCAGTCTTGCCCGGCGCCTTAACGCCGACCGAAGTACTGACCGCTTGGCGGGCCGGCTCTGATTTCGTAAAGGTTTTTCCTTGCAGCCTGGTAGGCGGGGACAAGTACATCAAGGCGCTGAAGGCGTCGTTTCCGCAGATTCCGCTGATCGCCGCCGGCGGCGTGAATCAGCAAACCGCGGCCAACTTCATTTTGTCGGGCGCCTCCGCCATTGGAGTCGGCAAGGAATTGATTCCGACCGAGTCCATCGAATGCAAGCAGTCGGAGCGAATTCGGGAGCTGGCTATGCGGTTCTCCCGGCTGGTCAAAGAGGCACGGGAACAGATCGAGGAGTGGAAGCGGACATTTGTGCCGCAGAAGTTTGGGGGCAGCGACAACTGCGAAAAGGCCTGACATCTTAGCTCTTGCTAAATTAGGTCAAAAGTACAGGCAGCTTCTTTGCCCCTAACCATCATCCAATATCTGTGGGACTTCCAAATACTGCGCACGTACAGACGCGGTGAGGGACGGTGTGGATGCTGACTGCACCTCCTGGTTGGCCGGCGAATTTCTGATAGTCCGGAAGCTGGCGAATGCCGGGTCTCCCGACCGAGCGCCCCTTAAGATCTCCGTTATAATCGCTTCTTTTGTCGATCGCTCGCAAGCGATCTGCTTACCGACAGACAGTCGGCGAGTTTAGGAGGAAAGCATGAGCAAGATCGCTGAATTGTTGCAAAAGCACCGGGCCCAGGTGCTGGAGGGCTGGAGCAAGAATCTTTTGCAATCGGGGCGTTCCGATCTGATCGGCGAAAAGGAATTGAAAGAGCAAGCTACGGAGTTATTGAGCTCCATCGCCGAGTCTTCGCGTGCTGGAGGGGTGACCGACGTCACTGGCAAGGAATGGGCCCCTACCCGTGAAACCCTATTGGGCATCGCTGCCTCCCGGGCGCAGCAGGGCTTCACATCAGGGGAGACGGCTATGTTTGTGTTGTCGTTGAAGCAGCCGATCTTCACCGCCATCCGCACTGAATTCGCCAAAGACCCCGACACCCAGTACGAAGAGATCTGGACGGTGACCACCTTGCTGGACAAGCTGGCTCTGGTGACCACCGAAGGTTTCATCGCGACCAAGGAAAAAATGATCGCCCGGCAGCAGGAAGAGTTGCTGGAACTTTCTACTCCGGTGGTGAAGTTGTGGGATGGAATTCTGGCGCTTCCCATGATCGGCACCCTGGACAGCGCTCGCACCCAGGTAGTGATGGAATCGCTGTTGCAAGCGATCGTGGAGACCAACTCCAAGGTCGCAATTATCGATATTACCGGCGTCCCCACGGTAGACACCCTGGTGGCCCAGCATCTCATCAAGACCATTACCGCGGCGCGTCTGATGGGAGCCGATTGCATCATCAGCGGAATTCGCCCCCAAATCGCGCAGACCATCGTTCACCTGGGCATCAATCTGGTGGACGTCATCACCAAAGCGAAACTGTCTGATGCCTTCGCGCTGGCGCTGAGCAAGAGTGGTCGCACGGTGGTCAAGATTTCCGAGGCCACGCCTCGTTCTGCGGCTGCCAAGGAGGCATGATGGAGCGCATTCCGATTTTGCGCATGGGCAGCTATCTGCTGGTGACCATCCAGGTCGACATGCATGATCGGCTGGCCATGACCCTGCAGGACGACCTGACCGAGCAGATTTCCCGCACGGGAGCGATCGGAGTACTGATCGACATCTCCTCGCTGGAGATTGTCGATTCCTTCATCGGGCGCATGCTGGCCAACATTGCCGCCATGGCTCGTGTGTTGGACGCCGAGACCGTGGTGGTCGGCATGCAGCCCGCGGTGGCCATCACGCTGGTGGAGTTGGGCATGTCGTTGCCCGGGGTCAGGACCGCGCTCAACGTGGAATCGGGCATGGAACTGCTGCAAGCCAGCCGGGGAACCTTCCACCGGGGAATGCAGGAGGATGATGGCTCCGCCGGCGTCTGAAGCAATTCCCATCACCTCGGCATCTGACATCGTTCTGGTTCGCCAGAAGGTGCGGCAAGTGTCGGTCCAACTCAAGTTCGGCCTGGTCGATCAAACCAAGATTGTCACCGCCGCCAGCGAATTGGCGCGCAATGCGCTGGAGCATGGCAAAGGCGGGAATTGCCGGATCGAGGTCGTCGAAAACGGCATACGCCAGGGGTTGCGGCTGCGTTTCGAAGATCAGGGACCGGGCATCGCCGATATCGAGCAGGCGATGCGGGACGGTTACACCACGGGCGGCGGCCTGGGTCTGGGATTGAGCGGAAGCAAACGGTTGGTCAACGACTTTGAAATTCAATCTCAGCCTGGCCAGGGTACGGTGGTTACGATTACGCGGTGGAAATAACTTGATAGTGGGCCAGCACGACATTAAGATCACCGACTCGACGCACCTGGGAGAGGCGCGGCGGGCGGCGGCGCGCCTGGCGGAAAAACTTGGGTTGAGCGATACCCGGTCCGGAGAGTTGAGTATCGTGGTGATGGAGTTGGCCAGAAACGTCCTGGCTCACGCTGCCTCGGGAGAGATGGTGTTGCTGGGCTGGCAAACCGGGCCCAATAGCGGAATCGACGTGTATGCGCTGGACAAAGGCCCGGGCATTGCCGATCTGCAGAAGTCGCTCAAAGACGGCTATTCCACCGCCGGCACGCCCGGCAATGGCTTGGGAGCAGTAGCCCGCCTGACTGCCGGCTTCGACGTGTATAGCAACCCCACCCACGGCACCGCATGTTTCGCCCGGCTGGTGGAGATACGCTCAAAACCGGCGGGCACCTCCGCCTTCGAGGTAGGATGTCTGCTGGCGCCGATCCACGGAGAGTCGGTGTGCGGCGACGGCCTATCCTTCCATACACAAGGCGACCGCTTCCTGTGCCTCGCCGTGGATGGATTGGGCCACGGAGTGGGGGCCGCGGATGCCAGCGAGCTGGCCATCGCGGTGTTTCAGGAGAATTGGGACAAATCTCCGGAGAGAATTGTGCATCGGCTGCATGCGGCCCTGCGGGCCACCCGCGGCGCCGTAGCCAGCGTTGCCGAGATCAATCGGGCTACCCACAAAGTTCGCTATTGCGGAGTGGGAAACATCTCCGGCTCCATCGTGGGCGAGGGAAAATCGCAGAGCCTGGTCTCGCATAACGGCACGGTTGGCCACGTGATGACGCACGCTGTCGAACTGGAATACGATTTCCCGGCCAACGCCTTGCTGATTTTGCATTCTGACGGGCTCAGCACCCAGTGGGACCTGGGCAAGTATGCAGGCCTGCGTAAGCGGCATCCGGGTTTGATCGCCGGGGTTTTGTATCGCGACTTCAAGCGCGGACGCGATGACGCTTCCATCCTGGCGGTCCGGCAGAGTGCCGAGGTAGAGGCCGCATGAAGTCCCAGACCATCTTGTCGCTGGAGTTGCGCTACGAACGAGACGTGGTGCAGGCGCGGCAGCGGGCCCGCGAAATTGCCGCCCTGCTGGGATTCGACCGGCAAGACCAGATTCGCCTCGCCACCGCGACCTCTGAAATCGCCCGCAACGCTTTTCGCTATGCGCGCAAAGGTAAGGTCGAGTTTTCTCTGCACAGCGAGCCCGCGCCGGCGTTACGGATTGTGGTAACCGACGCCGGGCCGGGAATCGACAATCTGTCCGAGGTTCTGGACGGCTCCTACAAATCAGACACCGGGCTGGGTATGGGTATCGTCGGAACTCGCCGGTTGATGGATTCCTTTCAGATCGAGAGTGCCGCGGCCGGTACCCAGGTCTCCATGGACAAGCGCTTGCCGCCGCATGCTCCGGTGATGAGCTCCAGCGGCTTCCAGAAGCTGGTCGATGAACTGAATAATCGCGAGCCGCAAAATCCGTTTGAGGAAGTGGAACGGCAGAACCGTGAATTGCTGCGGACGCTGGCCGATTTGCGATCCCGGCAAGAAGAGCTGGCACTGCTGAATCGCGAACTGGAAGATACCAACCGCGGTGTAGTGGCGCTCTACGCGGAACTGGACGAGCGTGCCGATTACCTGCGGCGCGCCTCGGAGTTGAAGACCAATTTCATCTCCAACATGTCGCACGAGTTTCGCACGCCCCTGAACTCCATTATTTCCCTCACTCGCATTTTGCAGGAGAAGGTCGACGGCGATCTCACGGGCGAGCAGGAAAAACAGGTTCGCTTCATCCAGCGGTCGGCGCAGGAGCTCTACGAAGTAGTCAACGATTTGCTCGATTTGGCCAAGGTGGAGGCAGGCAAAGTAACGGTCAAGCCGAAGGAGTTCGAGATTCAGGAGATGTTCGGCGCGCTGCGCGGCATGTTGCGGCCGCTGTTGCTGGACACCTCGCTGGAATTGATCTTCGAAGACACCTCGGACTTGCCGGTGATGCACACCGACGACGGTAAGGTGTCGCAAATTCTGCGTAACTTCATCTCCAATGCATTGAAATTCACCTTGGAAGGCGAAGTCCGCGTATCGGCGTCGCCGGGCCCGAAGGACACGATTATCTTTGCCGTGAAAGATACCGGGATCGGAATCGCGCCTGCCGACCAGGAGCTGATCTTCAAAGAGTTTACCCAGATCGAAAACGCCGTGCAGGAGCGGGTAAAGGGCACCGGCCTGGGATTGCCGTTGTGCCGCAACCTGGCTGAACTTCTAGGCGGCAGCGTGTCGGTGGAAAGTGAGGTGGGGAAGGGATCCAGCTTCTACGCGGTGATTCCGATCCATTCCCGGAGCGGTGGCGCCGAGCAGGCACAGGAGCAGACCAGCGAGCCGTTGCAGCCTGGGAAACTTCCGGTCCTGATCGTCGAGGACAATCCTGAAACCTCATTTGTCTATGAGAGTTATTTGCAGAAAACCGATTTCCAGGCGATCACGGTTTCCTCGCTCCAGCAATCCCGCAAGTCTCTGACCAACCTTCGCCCCGCGGCCATCATCCTTGACTTGTACCTGGCCGGCCAGAATTGCTCCGACTACGTGCGCGAGCTGCGATCTGCGGAGCAGACGGCAGAGGTGCCGATTATCGTGATCAGCATTATGGACGAGGCCCGTAGAGTACTTTCGTACGGAGCGGACCAGTTCTTACGAAAGCCGGTCGACCAGGAGACCTTCTGTTCGGCTCTGTATTCAGTCGCCGGGCGGCAACCGCGAAAGAAGGTGCTCCTGGTGGACGACAATGAAGTATCGCGCTATGTGCTGCGCGAGAAATTGTCGGAATGGAATTTCCAGATTCTCGAGGCCAGAGGCGGCCGGGAGGCCCTTGCCCTGGTTGACCGGGAGCCGCCCGATTTAATTTTTCTCGATCTCCTGATGCCCGACATGGCCGGGCTTCAGGTTCTGGAGGAGCTTCGCGCCGGGTCCCAGACCCGCGACATTCCGGTGATTATTCACAGCTCCAAGACGCTGGACAGTGCAGAAGAGGAAATTATCCGCGGACAGACGATAGGCATTTTTCCCAAGCGCATTCTGAATGAAACCTACGCCAGCCAGGAGTTGCACGAATTGTTGATCAAGGCGAACCTAGTCCTGCCGGCCCGAAAGCAGCGTCATGCCGGATGAGACCCCGGCCAGAATCCTGGTGGTTGACGATCGGGAAGAGAACCGCTACATCACTTCCCGGACTCTCAAGAGCGCGGGCTATGAGGTGGTGGAAGCTCGTACCGGCCGGGAGGCGCTGGCCAAAGCCGCCGACCTGCCCGACCTGGTTTTGCTGGACATTCGTTTGCCCGACATGACCGGCTACGAAGTCTGTCGCCGGATCAAAGGCAACCCCCTCACCCGCAGCCTGCCGGTCATTCACCTTTCGGCATCGTTCGTCACCAGCGAGAGCCGGGTCATGTCGCTGGAGGGCGGCGCCGATGCCTATCTGACCCAGCCGGTCGAGCCGCCGGTTTTGCTGGCCACGGTGAGGGCGCTGCTGCGGCTGCGCAAAGCCGAGGCCGTATCGCGGCTGTCGGCGCGCCAGTGGCAGGTTACGTTTGATTCGTTGTCCGAGGCGATCGGATTGCTCGATGAGCAAGGCCGCGTGCAGCGTTGCAATCGTGCTATGTCGGAGCTGACCGGGAAGCGCTATTCGGAAATCGAAGGGCACAAACTATCCGACATTCTGGCCGAATCGCTGCAGATCACCCTGCCCCCCGCCAATTATCCGACCGAGCGCCAGAGAATGGAGGTCGAGTCTCCCGATCAACGCTGGTTTGTGATCTCGACCGATCAGATCGTCGACCAGGATGGAAATCCCTCGGGCACGATCTTCGTGGTCTCGGATGTCACCGACAGCCGGCGGGCGGAAGAAGCGCTGAAAATGAGCGAACGCCTGGCCGCCACCGGGCGTTTGGCGCACAGCATCGCCCACGAAATCAACAATCCATTGGAGGCCGTGGGCAATCTGCTTTACCTGATGGATCAAGGTTGCAGTGAGGCGGATCTGAAAGTTTATATCGCGCAAGCCACGGCTGAGTTGGCTCGGGTCTCGCGCATCACCAAGCAGACGCTGGCCTTTCACCGGGAAGCCACCGCTCCCATCGATTTGAATGTGGCCGAACTGGTGGACAGCGTGCTGTCGCTGTATGGGCCGCAAATTGCGGCGCGCAAGATTTCGGTTCGCCGCCAGTTTGCGCCGGACCTGATGATTCGGGGGCTGCCGTCAGCTCTGCAGCAGGCGGTTTCCAACATTTTGTCCAACGCCATCGAAGCTTCCGGTCCGGGAGGCGAGATTGTGTTGCGAGTCTCGCATTCGCGTGATTGGCGCCACCTGCAAAGCGAAGGGGTTCGCATCCTGATTGCCGATAACGGGCGCGGAATTCCTCCCGAGCTGCGCCAACGCGTGTTCGACGCCTTCTTTACCACCAAGGGCACCAAGGGCTCGGGCCTAGGATTGTGGCTCAGCTTGGGCATCATCCATAAACATGCCGGACACGTGCTGTTGCGCAGTTCGGTCGACCCGGCTTGCTCGGGAACCTGCTTTTCGATTTTTCTGCCATATCGCGGCGCGGAAAGTATTGTGGCCTGAGGCCAGGGCTCCCCAGACTCGCGTCCGGCCTGCATTTACCCCGAATCTAAGGGCTTTTCCGCTGAACCTGCGAAACGACTTGCAGTAAACTGCTATCACCGAAATCGGAGTTCCTCATCTTCACATGCCAATAGGGAAGTCCAGTCCAAGGCATGCCTGGCTGTCGCCGTCGGGCCGTTCCGCAGAGGCCGGTTTCTGGGAAACTCGTCTGGCCCCATTTCTTGAGAAATACTGCGTGGCGCTATGCGTCATCCTGGTAGGCATTGCCTGCGCGCGCATTGTGTCAACCTACAACGCGTTAAGCCTCACCGCGGACGAGCCCGCCCACCTGGCCTGCGGCATGGAATATGTCGCGAATCACGTGTACACCATCGACATCCAGAATCCGCCGCTGGCGCGGGCCGCGCAGGCGTTGGGGCCGTACCTGGCGGGGGCGCGCCCCACCGGCCTGCTCAATATGCGGGAAGAGGGAATCGCGATCCTGGCGAATTCGGGGAATTTCGATCGCATTACCTTCCTCATGCGATTGGGGAATCTGCCGTTCTTCCTGATCGCCTGCCTGGTGGTCTGCGCCTGGACTTGGCAAGCTTTCGGTAAGCCGGCGGCTGTGCTGGCGACAGCTTTGTTCACCTTGTTGCCCACCATGCTGGCCGATGCCGGCGTCGCCACCACGGATATGTCGGTAGGAGCTACCGTCGGGGCTGCTTTCTTCGCTACTTTACTGTGGGCGGAAAAACCTGATGTCCCCAGAGCCCTGCTGCTGGGATTGTGCGCGGCTTTGGCGTTCCTCTCCAAGGCGACCGCACTGGGTTATGTCGGTTTTACGGTGCTGGCGGCGCTGGCGTGTTACCTGGCCGTGCGCTGGCCTGGCTGGAACGGATTGCGGGCCTTGACCCGGCAGCGCATTCCAACGTTTGCGCTTGCCAGTTTTGCAACCATCATGGTGATGTGGGCGGCCTACTGGTTCTCCTATGGAGTCGTGCCCGGTTTCAGCTTCAGCGTGCCGGCTCCGGAGTTCTTTCAGGGAATTCTAGATGCCCTGAAGCATGATCAAAGAGGCCACGGGGCTTATCTGTTTGGCGAGTTCCGCATGACCGGCTGGTGGTACTACTTTCCGGTAGCGCTGGCGGTCAAAACGCCCATTGCCTTTCTCATTTTGCTGGCGCTGGGGATCTTTGTCTGCTTTCGGCAACGGCGTAATCCGATCTATCTTTTTCCGTTAGCTTTTAGCCTGGGCATTCTTGTACCAGCAATGTTCGGCCGGATTGATATCGGCATCCGTCACATCGAGCCTATCTACCTTGGACTTTCCATCATCGCGGCATTGGGGCTGGTGCAACTGCTGCAATGGGCGGGCACAGCGATGAATTCGACTCTCACTGCGGGCGTTCTGCTGGTGTGGATGGTCACCTCCGTCGCGGTCCATCATCCCGATTATCTGGCCTATTTCAATGGCTTCGCGGGCAAGAATCCCGATCGCATCCTGGTCGACTCCAATTACGATTGGGGGCAAGATTTGAAGTTTCTCTCGCAACGCCTGCACCAGCTGGGAGTGCAGGAATTCACTCTGGGAACGCTGGACGGCGTCATGCGTTCCGACTATCTGGAAGCCTGGTATGGTCTACCCACGGTTAAGTTAGTGAACGATGCCAATCCATCGCCGGGCTGGAATGTTATAAGTCCAACTTTCGCTAAAGCTTCCCGGTTCCAACTCAGGCGCGATAACCTGCCTAATCCCTGGTATGAGCGGATGCCTCCCACGGAACGCGTGGGTCCTCTGCGGCTTTATTACATACCATCGGACCTGCAAAGTAAGGCCGTTCCTTAAACCTATGCCTGCCCTTGTCGTGCCAGACCGCAAACTTCCAGGCAGGTTTCGCCATGCCCGATGGAGCTTGCTGCTGGGTTGCGTGGCGCTGGTGTATGCATTCTTGCTTCTGGCTGCCTGCGGAGTAGTCTCCTGGCAATCGTGGGATTCGGCTAGCCCCTGGTTTCATTTTCAGACGGATGCCCTCTTGCGAGGTAGTCTTGCTCTCAGTCACAACCCATTCGACTTAACTCACGACCTTTGCTGGTCCCAACAAAGCGTACAACAGGTTTGGGGACTAGGTATTCCGATCTGGCAGTCGCCCTGGGAGGCTTTGGCTAAGTTACTAGGCTTCTCGCCTTTTCCGGAATTTATTGCGCTGGCGCTCTTCATCGGGTTCGTCGCCTACTTTGTCTTAAGTACCTGGCTAGGACCTTTATTGCAAAGCGAGTCCGGAATAGGGCCGCAAACAGTAGACGAGAAGCGGTGGCAATGGTTCAAAGGGCTGGGTGCGGTAAGCTTATTCCTCCTGTTTCCGCCTTTGATTAACCTGCTTCGCTATCGGATGCTGATCTACGAAGAAGTTATGGTCTACGTATATTTCTGGGGCATCCTGTTGGTATGCTTAACCATCCAACTTGCCCGAAACCCGCGGTGGTCAAGGTTTTGGATCCTCTGTGCTCTGGCCGGACTCGTCGGCTTCGTCCGCCCTACCTTAGTCTTTTATGGATTTGCGACGCTCGTGATAGCGTCGCTCATTATGGCCGGCTATCTTCGGAAGCCAGCCACAGGCAACTCCATTCAAGCTACTCTGGTTAAGTCTATCGGCAATCCACGGTTACTTGTCGGAGTATTGCTGTTTGTATTTGGTGGCGGCCTGCTGTTCGTCACCAACTTCCTGCGTTTCGGGAGCGGCTGGGAATTTGGCCAGAGTTTGAATTTGCAAGGAGGAGCGCTTCTACCTTCCGTTTACTTTACCCGGTTTGGTTATCCCTTTAAGCAAGTATCGCTGTTGGGTTCAGGCCGCGAATTACTGGGAGCTTTATTTCTCGATAAATTGTTTAATAATCTTGCCTGGTATGCTTCCGGAATATTTCCTGGGCAGTCGCCTATGCTTCGCTGGCGGGAAATGTGCTTCACCACCTACGACGTCTCTTATGCGGTATTTATCGCCCTCGCCTGGATAGTAGGAATGTGGGCAGGGCGGAAGTGGTGGCATTCTTCCACTTCGACGCCGCTGTCACTCTATCTCGTAATCATTTTATGGTCGTTCATCGCCGCCGTGCTGCTATTCGTTTTCTACATGAAGGTTCCGGTGATCGCCTCGCGTTATATGCTCGATTTCGCTCCGGCGTTTGTGGCGGCCCTTACCGGGCTCTGGTGTTGGCTCATGGAGCCGTTCCGCAAACGCATGCAATATTCAGGACAAGTAGCTGGCCTACTGTTTGCCGTGCTTGTCTTATGGCAGGGCGCCGAGATGGCATACGCTCAACGCGCGGCGCCGTCCGCGGCTCCTCCGATAAAAGACATTCTGGCCGGACAAACCTTGTCGACTCCGAAGGAATATGTGCCGGCTGAATATCGCCTGGGCGCGCCGTTAAGTTCTCAGCCCGGCTGGCGCATCGAGTACAACGGCGCGGGCTGGAATGCAAGCGATGGGTCCCTGCGGCTATGCGCCATCTTCTTTGTGGAGAATCCTTCCTTTCTCGAAATCGAGTTGACGGTACCCCCGGGCCAGGAGGTTACGGAAGCTTCCTTAGCACAAATCGAAGCCAAGATAGGGCTGGAGACTCTGCAGAGAAGCTCCATCAGCCATACCGGAGATTCCTGGGTCTTGCGATTTGACGGGCCGAAACGGCAGCGCTATCAGCAGGGTCTGCAGCCGGTTTTTCTGGCAACGGTTGCACCGCAGTGGGTGGCCGAGTATCTCACCCTGCCGACTCCCTGGATTATGAGGCGACTCAGCTGGCGCCAATCCAATAGCCAACCCTAGCAGGCTGGCCGGTCACAAGAACGGTCGCGGCGTGTGATCGGAATCCCGCGAGGCCCTAGCCGCCGCCGACAAAGTGCACGATCTCGAGACGATCGCCGTCCTTTAGCGACGTGTCGGCCCAGCGGTCGCGGGGCACGATCTCGCGGTTCAGCTCGACCGCCACGCGATCCTCTTTCATGCCCAGCTGCTCGACCAGTTGGGCCAGAGACAGCGAATTGGCAAAACTCTTTTCCTCGCCATTGATCGTCAGGTCCATGACCCTACTGTAATCGAGGGCTGAGAAAGTTGCCCGGCCAGGCGCTTAGGGCTGACTGGCGGCTCCGGCGAGGTTGTAGCCAAAAGCAGCTTCAAAAGAGATCAACGCGAAGCGATGGCTTGAGAGGCGGTTTTTCTGTAATATTAGGGTGATTTGCAAGCCGTAACCGTCTATCCGTTTGCGATCAGGGGCCATGCGGTAGCGGCTCTCGTCGCTTTGCCCAAGCATACGACTTGTGCGCCCGGGTCCTTGCATGACGTTCGCAGCCACTGACAAAGATCGCCAGTCGTACGAACTAAAGATCTTCCACGATGTTGCCAAAGCGCTTACATCGTCGCTGGACCTCGACACCATCCTGCAAACCATTCTGGAGAAGATGGCGGCTTACTTTAAGCCGGCCACCTGGTCGCTGCTCATGCTGGATGAGAGCAGCGAGGACCTGTACTACACGGTAGCCGTGGGCAAGGGATGCGAGAGCGTCAATGCGCTGAAGTTCAAGACCGGCGAGAGCCTGGCCCGCTGGGTGATTGAGCATGGGGAACCGCTGGTCATTCAGGACGTAAACCAGGACGAGCGGATTGAGCCCTCGACCAAGGACGACTTCTTCGCTGCTCCGACCTCGGTGGTATGCATGCCGGTGCGGACCGGGGGCAAGGTGCTGGGCATCATGCAGCTGGTCAACATCGATATGCAGGTTTACAAGCCCAGCGAGATGCTGCTGCAGGCGCTGGCCGACTATGCCGCCATTGCCATCGAAAACGCCCGCGCGGTCAATCGCATTCAAGAACTGAGCATCACCGACGACTGCACCGGACTGTACAACGCCCGCCACTTGTTTACCGTGCTGTCGGAGGAATTGCACCGCTCCGAACGCTTCGGCTACGAGTTCAGCCTGCTGTTCCTCGATCTCGACCACTTCAAGGGCGTGAATGACGAATACGGACACCTGATTGGCAGCAAACTGCTGGGGCAGGTGGGACTTTGTCTGCGGGAAAATTTGCGTCTGGTGGACGCCGCTTTCCGTTACGGCGGCGATGAGTTCGCGATTCTGCTGCCACAGACCGGAAAAGAGGCTGCTCTGCTGGTGGCGCGCCGCCTGATGAGTATGTTCCGCACGAAAGAGTGGCTGGCGGGGCAGGGATTCTCGCTGCGGCTGCGGGCCAGCATTGGCATTGCCTGCTATCCGGCCGACGCCACCACCCCGCAGGCCATGGTGCATCGGGCCGATGAGCTGATGTATCAGGTCAAGCAGGCCGGACGCGACAACATCGCCGTTGCCGGACAGGGTCTGGTGGGCACGGGGGAGCAATAGGATATCGTGGTCCCGAGCCCGCGCTTCTAACCGCCAAATCGCCAACTGCTAATTGCTGCTCGCTGTCTTGCTGACCGGTTGCCAGGTATTGGGATTGACCGGCGCATTGGGATTTACCCCAAAATCCCAGACATAGAGATTCATTTCCTCCGGACTTAGCATCTCGACCACCGCATACTCACCCGGCGCCAGATCCTGCTTGGGAACCAGCTTCAGCCACTCGCCCGTCCCCAGTTTGCTAACGTCGATAGGAATAGCCAGGTTCTGCTGCTCGGTGACTTTGCCGCTGACGCTGACCTTTACGCCTCCCACGACCCGCGCATCCTTTTTCACCTCGGTCCTGACCAAACGGAATCGATCGGCGGGCGCGATATCAGTTCTCGGACCTTCGTCAATGTCGATGTAGAGGGTGGGCCGCGCCACGTGCGATTGAATTTGCGCGTGGTCACCCTTGATCTCGAAGGCCTGTTTCGTACTCGCCAGCGGGTTGATCGCCGACCGCAGCACGCTCTTCTTCTTTCCAGCCTTGTTCAGTTCACTGCCGTTTTGCACAATCTCGGCCAATTCGGGCTTGCCTTGAAACTGGTCGAACAGAAACACGCCTCCGGTGCCGGGCAGCTTCAGGCCCGGTGCGATCTGCGGAGAGTTGGCCTCTTCTTTTTCGCGTTCTTCCTTCTCTTCCGGAGTTTCCACCAGGGTGTGCAGTTTGCCGCTGCTGAGTTCGTTGTTGTACTTGTTGGTCGCGTCCCAATCGATCAGCGACGCCGGAACGTCCTCCCACTCGTAGCGTTCCGCGCTCAGGTAGTGCACCCGATCGCCTTGCATCTCGTACTTCACCACCGACTGGTAGGAGCCGTCCTTCAAGATCAGCCGCAGGGAGCGCTGTTGGGCGTGAGCTGCCAAGGAAAGCGGTGGCAGTATGGCGATCAGGCCGAGGAGCAGAGCCAAAAGTCCGCCGGGAAGAGTGCAGACGCATCGTCCTTAGTTTAGACCCAAAGCGGATAGAGAGTCGGACCCGGCTGCGGGGGCGGAGGGTATCACGCACAGCCCGCTGTGATGTCGGTCACAGCTTGCTGTTCGCCCTGACCGCTACCATAACTGCAATGCTGCCGGTGCAAACCGTCGAGCCCGTCTGCCCGCCGTCCCATCTTGGGGGGCAGTGTTTTCATCCGAGGACCAAGCATGGATAGCGCACTCTTAATTCACCGGCTGCACTTCGCCTTCACGGTGACCTATCACTACCTGTTTCCACAGTTGACCATGGGACTGGCGCCGTTGATCGTGATCCTGAAGACGCTAGCGCTTAAGACCAAAGACGATCGTTACGACGCCGCGGCCCGCTTCTGGGCCAAGATCTTTGGCATCAACTTCGTGATCGGCGTGGTGACTGGAATTCCCATGGAATTTCAGTTTGGCACCAACTGGTCGCACTTCTCGCGCTTTGCCGGAGGCGTGATTGGCCAGACGCTGGCCATGGAAGGCCTGTTCGCCTTTTTCCTGGAGTCGACGTTTCTGGGACTCTTTCTGTACGGCGAGAAGCGTCTGACCAAAAGCATGCATTGGTTCTCGGCCGTGATGGTCTTCCTGGGCTCATGGCTGTCGGGATACTTCATCATTGCCACCGACGCCTGGATGCAGCATCCGGTGGGCTATGAGCGGGTGGCCGATGGCTCGGTGCAGCTGAGCAGCTTCTGGCAACTGGTGCTGAATCCCTGGGCCTTGTGGCAGTACGCGCATAACATGAGCGGCGCGGTTATCACCGGAACGTTCGTAATGACGGCCGTCGGCGCCTTCTATCTGCTCAGCCAGAAGCATGTCGATCAGGGACGCATCTTCGTACGGGTGGGCGTGATCGTGGCGCTGTTCGTCAGCGTAGTTCAGATTATTCCCACCGGCGACGCCCAGGGCCGCATGCTGGCCCGCAATCAACCGGTCACACTGGCCGCGATGGAGGCGCTGTGGGAGACGCAGCCGGGCGCACCGCTGGTCATCCTCGGGCAGCCGGATGTGGTCGCGCAGAAGATCGATAATCCCATCGTGGTTCCCAAGATGCTGAGCTTTCTTACCTGGAGAAGCTGGAGTGCCGAGGTCAAAGGGCTGAACGCGGTCCCCAAACAAGATTGGCCGGAGAACATTCCGCTGCTGTACTACGCCTACCACATCATGGTGGGGCTGGGGACCATCTTCATCGCGATCACTGCGCTGGCCACATTTCTCTTATGGCGCAGGAAGCTTTACGAGGCGCGCTGGATGCTGTGGATCCTGCTACTGGCGTTTCCGTTTCCCTACATCGCCAACACGGCGGGATGGATGACAGCCGAAATCGGCCGTCAGCCTTGGCTGGTCTATGGCCTGCTGCGCACGGTAGACGGCTACTCAAAGATGGTGTCGGCGGGTAATGCCTGGTTCAGCTTCCTGGGCTTCCTGGGAATGTACACCCTACTTTCGGTGCTATTCCTCTTCCTGGTGCGGCGCGAGATCGAGCACGGGCCCGAGCCGACGCTGCCGCCGGACTTGCGCCGGCAGATCGATGCGGCCCAACTGACTTCTGTGGAGGTGCGCTAGCCATGGCAACGATCTGGTTCATGATTGTGGCAGTGATGGTCGCCATCTATGTGGTCCTCGACGGCTTCGACCTGGGCGCAGGCGCAGTCCATCTTTTCATTGCGAAAACCGACCAGGAGCGACGCATGGTGATTCGCGCTATCGGTCCGGTATGGGATGGCAATGAAGTGTGGCTGCTGGCCGCGGGCGGAACCCTGTACTTCGCTTTTCCCCAACTCTACGCGTCGGGCTTCAGCGGATTTTATCTGCCGCTGATGATGGTGTTGTGGCTGCTAATGCTGCGCGCTATCGGCATCGAATTTCGCACCCACATCCAGGAGCAAGTCTGGAAAGGCTTCTTCGACACCATCTTTGGCGTGTCGAGTATTCTGCTGGCCATCTTCTTCGGTGCGGCCTTGGGCAACGTGGTTCGCGGGGTGCCGCTCAATCCTGACGGCTATTTCTTTGAAGCTCTCTGGACGAACTGGCGCGTGGGAGCGCAAAACGGCATCCTCGACTGGTACACGGTGATGTGCGGCGTAGTCGCGCTGGTAACGCTGGTGGTTCATGGATCGCTGTATCTGGCGACCAAGACCGAGGGCGAGTTGAACCAGCGGGCGCGCAATGTGGCGTCGTGGTTATGGCCAGTGCAGGTGCTGCTGACCATCTTCAGCCTGATCGCGACCGTGTACGCGGTTCCCCACATTCTGGAGAATTACACCCGCTGGCCGATCGGATATCTGGTGCCCGCGGTGGTAATCGGCAGCCTGATATTCATGTACTTCGCGCACTCGCGCCGAAACGAAAAGGGAGCATTCCTGGCGTCCTGTACTTACATCATCGCCATGCTGGTGGGAGCGGTCTTCGCGCTCTACCCCAACGTGCTGCCGGCCAGCACCGGCTCGCAATACAACCTGACTATTTCTAACAGCGCCGCCGGCGCCCATGGATTGAGCGTGGGCCTGGTGTGGTGGACGATCGGCATGATACTGGCAGCCGGGTATTTCGTCTTTGTCTACCGCATGTTTCGCGGCAAGGTGAAGCTGGAAGAAGGCGGCGAGCACGGGTATTGAAGAAATAACCGTCCTCGGGCTCACGGATTTTGCGGCCGGCAGGTCAGAGTTGCCGGATAAAATGCCTGGGGACGTGGTCTGATTTATGTTGCCCGGACTATTGATACTCGCTTGCTGGGTTCTGCTTATCCTGTATTGGAATATCAGCGCCCGCTCGAGCAAGCCCGTGGCTGAGGCCAAAGCTGGTCCGGCAGGTAGGCCCGGGTGCCAGTTTGGCTGGGCTACATCCTGCTGGTTGCGGCATGGGTGCATCCGGTTGGCATGCGGTGATACCGCATATCGTTAGCACTGAGTATTTGGGGGTAGTGATCTGTGCCGCAGGCCTGTTCGCGGCCATCTGGTCGCGCAAAACGCTTGGGAGCGATTGGAGCAGAGACGTCGAGTTGAAACAGGGGCACAAACTTGTGGAACGCGGCCCGTATCGATTCGTGCGTCATCCCATTTACACCAGCCATCTGCTCATGGGGCTGGGCACCGCTGTTGCGTCCGGCTTGCTGGTTGCCTTCGTGGGACTCTTGCTTTTCTTCATTGGCTTCTGGATCAAGCTGAAGCAGGAAGAAAATCTCCTCCTGAGTCACTTTCCCGACGAGTATCCCGCCTATAAGGCTCGGGTCAAAGCGCTTCTGCCATTTATGTTCTAGGCTCGACGGTGCCCGGAACATGGGCTCCATGAGGTAATCCCATCGCTATTCCTACAGCGCTACCCTAATCATGCTCCGGCGGATCGGCGCCCAGGCTGGCCAAACATTCTTTCGCGAACTTGCACCATTGCGCGCATGACATATCGTTGCGCGGGTTCAGCATCCTCTTTCCACACGCTTTACAAAGCCGGCGCGGGTCATCTTTGAAAAATTCGATTCGCGCGCCGCAGTGAACACAGTCGAGTTCGTAAATATCGTCGAGCTTCCAATAACGCAAATCTTGTCCCGGACAGTGAATTTCGGCCATAGCTGGTCGTCTCCTGGTCAGGCCGCCGGGAACAGAAGCGATACTCTGCCGATTGGGCAAAGCGTCCCCTGCAGCCTGTTGTCATATCTGAACAGGACAGTGCGATTGGCGAAATGACTTAGGTCACAGCTGAAGGTTAAGACGCGCCCACAGCGGCACCCGACATAACCGGCAGCTGCGCCTGCTCCCAGGCATCGAATCCGCCGATTACGTTGACCACGTTGTAGCCTGCGCGTTGCAGCAGACCGCAGGCAATCATGCTGCGATAGCCGCTCTTGCAATGGACGGCCACTGTCGCTCCCTGATCCAAAGATGGCAGCGCAGCCTTAAAGCGGTCGAGGGGATACCAGTCTGCGTCGGCAAGGTGGCCGGCGTCCCACTCTCCCTGCCGGCGCACATCCAGCACCTGCAGGTCGCGATGCTGCCGGCGCTGATTCAGTTCCTCGACCGTCATCTGCTGGATCTGCGCGACCTCAAATCCGGCGCGCTTCCATCCCTCGACACCGCCCTCGAGATAGCCGGGCAGGTCTTCGATGCCGACTCGCGCCAGGCGAGTCCGCGCTTCAGACAATTGCTCTGCAGTGTCGGCGATAAGCACCGGATGCGACGAAAGCCCAAGAACGGCTCCGGCCCAAGAAGCAAACTGACCCGACAGCGCGATGTTGATGGACCCCGGCACGTGTGCCGCGGCAAACTGCTCGGACGGTCGAACATCGAGGGCAACCGCGCCACCCTCCAACCTGGCTTTCAACTCGGCAGGAGAAATAGGCGACCAGCTGCGGCAACTCCGCCATGCTGGCGGCTCCGGCGCGATTGATGGCGGCGTCTTCCAGGAAGTAATCGGGACGAGCCGGCAAGTTGGAGGTCATCTGGCGGACGAACTCGTCGCGGCCCTTAATTTGTAGCGCGTAATTGGTCAGGCGCTCGGTGCCGATCGTGGACGAACGCTCGGCCCGCATGTTGCGGCCGCACAGCGAACCGGCCCCGTGCGCGGGATACACCAGCACTTCATCGGGCAGCGCCATCAACTTTTGGTGAAGGGAATCGTGCATCAGGGCTGCCAGCTCCGGCGGAGTGTGGGTCTTGGAGAGATCGGGCCGTCCGACATCGCCAATGAATAAGGTGTCGCCGGTGAAAACGGCCCAGGGCTGCTGCGACTTCTCCTCGTCGGTGACGACCAGGCAGCAGCTTTCCGGAGTATGTCCGGGAGTCTCCAGAACCTGAAGGCGCATTTTGCCCACCGGCAATATGAAACCATCATGGACCCCGATGTGGGGAAAGGTGGCGCCTGCCTGCTTGCCGATGTAAATGGTGGCGCCGGTGCGGGCTGCCAGCTCTTTATGACCGGAGACGAAATCGGCGTGCAAATGCGTTTCAAAGATGTGACGGATTTGCAAATTCTGTTTTTGCGCGGCTTCCAGATAGATCTCTACGTCACGCTGCGGATCGATGACCACAGCTTCGCCTTCCGAGCCCAACAGATACGATGCGTGCGCCAAACATCCCAGGTAGAACTGTTCGAAGTACATAAGCCTCCAGTCCGCGCACCATGATATCGAAGTGCCCGGGAATTAGCTAAACATAACCATTTACGGTAGTGGTGCAGTTTGAATTGCACCACTACCCCATTTACCGACAAGTTGGAGCCGCAGATTCCGTAGGCTGGCTCAACAGTTTGCTGAAAAAGTCGGAAAAGCAGATCCCGAACCGACTAAAGTCGGTTCGGGATGACAAATATAAAGGGCTTGCTACGGCGTAGCTAAAGCTACGCCCCTTCAAAATCGTCTTAGGCCGACTTTTTCAGCAAACTGTCAAGCCGTCTCGACTCGCTTTCGCGGCCTCGGCCACGTGAAGGCATGGATCTTATTCAGCTACCGCTCGTAGGTTTCCGCCCACTCTTTCAAGCGCGTGCTGATCGCCGGCGTCAGCTTTTCTTCGCGGAAGCGCCAGCGCCAATTTCCCGACGAGCTTCCCGGCAGATTCATTCTGCCCTCGCTGCCCACGCCCAACACATCCTGCAGGGGAAACAGAACGGTATCGGCCACCGACGCCATCAAGGTGCGAATCATGACCCAGTGGATGTCGCTGCCGTCGGTGTTAAGGTAGCGGCGCGCATAGTCCAGTTCCTTTTCTACCTCGTCCGCCGTGCGAATGCTGCCCGTACCCGGCTTGCTGTTCCACCAGCCGACCACGGTGTCGTTGTCGTGCGTGCCGGTGTAGGCCACCAGCGGATGGTGATAGTTATGCGGCTTGAAGTTGGGGGCTTGCGGATCGTTGCCGAAGGCGAACTGCAGAATCGCCATGCCCGGGAATCCAAACTGCCGGCGTAATTCCTCCACCGGCGGGGTGATGACACCCAGATTTTCGGCAACGATTGGCAAGGTGCCGAGCGCTTCCTTCAGCGCCTCGAAGAACACCGCTCCCGGACCCTTCACCCAGGCGCCGTTGACAGCGGTCACTTCGCCCACAGGAATTTCGTAGTAAGCCTCGAAGCCGCGAAAGTGGTCGAGGCGAATCATGTCCAGCATCTCCAGCGCGCGCCGGAAGCGGGCGATCCACCAGGCATAGCCGCTCCGGGCGTGCTCGTCCCAGCAATAAATCGGGTTGCCCCAGAGCTGTCCGGTGGCGCTGAAGTAGTCGGGCGGTACGCCGGAGACGACTCGCGGCCGCCCCTGCTCATCCAGTTCGAACAATTGCCGATTGGCCCAGACATCGGCGCTATCGAAGGCCACGTAAATCGGCAGATCGCCCAGGATGCGAATGTCGTTGCGGGTGCAGTGGGCCTTCAGATCGCACCACTGGCGTTCGAATTCAAACTGGATAAACTTGTTGCACTCGATCGGGTCGCGCAATTCGTTACGCGCCCGTTCCAGCGCCGCGGGCTCGCGCAGCGACAGCGCAGGCTCCCATTCCGTCCAGTTCAGCAAGTCGTGAGCATCTTTCAAGGCAAGGAACAGCGCAAACTCGTCGAGCCAGGAAGAATGCCGCTGGCAAAACGCATCGAACTCCGCGCGATCTCCGCTGCCACGCTGGGTGAACGCCGCAAATGCCTTGCGCAACAGCGGCAGCTTCCAGGCAATGACCGCACCGAAGTCGACTTCGTCCGTGGGGAAGTGAGGCTGGTCTTTGAGATCGCGAGCGTCGAGATAGCCGCGCTCGACCAGGCGATCGATGCTGATCAGCAACGGATTTCCGGCAAAGGCCGAAAAGCATTGGTAGGGCGAGTCGCCATAGCCGGTGGGGCCCAGCGGCAGGACTTGCCAGAGATGCTGGCCGGATTCGTGCAGGAAGTCTGCGAAGTCGTGTGCCTGGGCGCCCAGCTCGCCGATGCCATAAGGCCCGGGCAGGGAAGTAGGATGCAAGAGGATGCCGCTGGATCGTGGGAAGATCATACGCGAATGAAGCCGTCTTAGGATGGTAACGCAAACGCAGGGAGTTTCGGGCGACAATGCAGTCGCATTCGAGCTCTGTGATATTTTTCTCTCGACGATTCGTATCCTGACCTTTCGAGAAGAATGGGCGCGGCATCTCGCGAGTGCTTCATGACGAAGACAAGTGATTCCTGTATGATGTCGGTCCCTTCGAGAACGCCGTCGCGGTTCAACCGAATATCGCAATCCGTGTCGGATCCGGGTTACCGGATTGTCATCCCAACCCGCCGCAGCCCCAACGTAGCTCAGGTAGTGCTGCTGGGCAGCGCGTTTGCGCAACTTGCGATCGCGCTGCTGATCACGATTTACCTGGCACGCGAGCTATCGCCCGCGGCATTCGGGTTCTTCTCGCTGGTCGGCAGCATTTTTATTCTTGCGCGAAAATTCCTGGACTTGGGCCTGAGCAACGTTGCCGCCCGGGAAACGACACGCGATGCTGAACGCGAGCGGCCGATTCTGGAAGGCCTGATGGCCTATCGCCGCGCGGCGGGTGTGGTTCTGGCGATCGGGCTGATTATTTTCGCGCTGATGCAGAAGGACGAAAGCCAGCGTTTCGTTCTGCTCGGAGTGGGTATTGTCCTCTTGTTCACCGAGCCCGCCGCGCTCGATCCTGTCTTCCAGGTGCGTCAGGCGCAGGGAGGACCGGCGCTGCTGAACATTCTCGGGGGATTGCTGGTGTTGGGCGGAAGCATGGTGCTGAAGCGACTCGCCGTCGCCGGACCAGAGTTCGCCTGGCTCCTGGTTGCCCGCGAAGCCGTGATCTTGCTGTTTACCCTACCGCTGGCGTGGCACCTGTTGGGTTATCGTCCCCGGCCCGGCTTTCGCGAACGCAAGCTGAGAGAGTTCGCCGGCCCGGCGTTAATCTTCGGACTTGCCAGTCTGATCTATACCGTCTATTTCAATTGCGATGTCTTCTTCGTCTACGCGTTGCGCGGCCAGCAGGAGTTGGGCGCCTATGCTGCTGCCTTCCGTCCGATCAATCCCTTGTTGCTTTTGCCCTGGTTGTTGATGGTGCCGATGATTCCTGTACTGACCGGCTCGGCCCAAGATAAAGAGCGGTTCGTGCGTCAAGTGCGCGGCGCGAGTGGTCTGGCCTTGGGCATCGGCGCGTGCGGGCTGGTAGGCGGTACGCTGCTGGCCCCGGATTTGGTCCAGGTGCTCTATCGGGGTCGCTATCTGGAGGGCGCGCTCTCCTGCGTGAACGCATTTCGCTGGCTGGCGGTCGGTCTGGGACAAGTGTGTGTCACCACGGTACTGACTGGGGCCTTGCTTGCCGCCGGCAAAGAAAAGGTGTTGCTGGCGATTGGCACGGCGGCCTTGGTGGTCAATGCTGCTATCAATCTAGTAGCTTTGCGTCATTACAACTTCACGGCAGCAGGATTTGCCACCGCGCTGACGGAATTGCTGTTTCTGGGCTGCGCCTGGGCCGCCTTCTGGATCTTTGCGGGCAGAAGTCCATTGACTCTAAAGTCTGCAGTGTATGTGCTCCCTGCGATCGCCATGGGCGGAATTCTGTACTGGATGAAGGGCGCGCCGGCATTGCGGGTAAGTTTCGGAATTGCGCTAGGAGTGCTGGCGGTAGCGGCGATACTGTTTTCGCCGGATGCGCGCCGGTTCCGCAAGGAAATCGCTGCCGCCGCACCGGTATTTTGACGGGAAGACGGTGGGCGTGGAGCATGTTGGCGACGCGGGAAACCGCAGGTCCCTCCGCTCCGCTCCAACACCCCGCCAAGCGCAAAAACGGCTCTCGGCGGGGAGGCCGTCTTCGCTTCCTTCGGGATAAAAAACTTATCCAGTGGTTAATGACCGACCACGGCCCGCGCAACGCGTCAACCAGGTAGCCCATGAAGAAATCCGATCCCATTGAAACTGCGTTGAACCGGCTAAGTGGATTGCGCACAGCTTCTACCGAGCTTGCCACCAAAGAACTCCGCACCTACCTTGCCAATCGGTCGAATCTGATTGTCGCGAAGGCCGCAAAAATTGCGGGTGAGTTGCGACTTTCGGAACTTGTGCCCGATCTGGTGACGGCATTTCACCGGTTCATGAAGAATCCGCCGCAGCTCGACAAGCGTTGCGCGGCGGTCACCGAAATCACGGGCGCGTTGTACGAGATGGACTACCGCGAGCCCGAAATCTATCTGCAAGGTCTGAAGCATATCCAGCGAGAAGCTTCGTTCGGTCCTCCGGTCGATACCGCAGCTGCGCTGCGAGGGATGTGCGCGCAAGGATTGGTCCGAACTCGCTATGCTTATGCGCTGGCCGAGGTGGTGCAACTCCTTGTCGATCCCGAACCTCCCGCTAGACTGGGTGCGGTTCGTGCTTTGGCTTCCAATGGCGGCGACGCGGGCGCATTGCTGCTTCGCTTAAAGGTTCTGACCGGCGATGAGGAGCCCGAGGTCCTGGGCGAGTGTTTTGCCGGGCTTATTGCAGCCGCTCCGGAGCAGTCGCTGAGTTTCGTGGCGAAATATGTCGATGACGATGACCAAGCTACTGCCGAAGCAGCCATCTGGGCGTTGGGAGAATCGCGCCTGCCGGCGGCGTTCGAGGTGCTCAAGGAAAAGTGGGAGCGGACGGTGAGCCGCTCGTCGCGCAAACTCCTGCTGGCGGCAATGGCCGCCTCGCGATTGGAGGAGTCGATCGATTTCCTGCGCTCGCTAGTGGAAACCACCAGCTCACAGACTGCCTCCGATGTGGTCGCAGCGCTGGCGATTTACAAGGCAAATGAAAGCATAAAGCAGTCGGTAGCTGCGATAGTGCGGCGACGCAGCGATAAGTTGCTGATCGAGACGTTTCAGCATCATTTTGAGATCTAGATGGCTGCTTACCATGACTTGACTGGTCAGCAGACAGACGGCGGCCACAGCCAGAAATTTGCGAAACGATTTCTCCAGCATGAGTTTCCTCATTCCTTGGTGGAGTGGTCGAATGGGGCTCGACGGGAGCTTCCCCTTCACTGAATCGACGAGGACCCGCAGATCCCTCTCTGCGCTTCGCTCCGGTCGGGATGACAAACATCTTAGGCGAGTCCGTAACTCACCCAACCTAACGGGCGGGGCTTTCTTCCTCGAATCGCTTTAGCGTCGCCAGAAAGTCGGCGGCCGCATTCAGGTTGTAGCCGGCAAGGCTGCGCATGATCGCCTGCAGAAACGGGGAACGGTCCATGCGATCCCCGAATTTCCTCGATACCCAGATACAGAGAGGGATAAGGGCCAGTCCGAACGCGACGTTGCTCCACACCCAGGCTGGCTGATAGATGTCCACGCCGAAAAGTGCCTGGAAGATGACAATCAGGAAGGCTACCCAGACCACGACTCCCACCAGCACTGCCCATTGCGTGTTCCGGATGCGGAGCACGCGCAGAGCTTCAATCTGCCGTTGGATGGTGGCGATGGACTTGCCATAATCGATTTGCAGCGCCGCGGCAATCTGGCGTCCTAGCAGAATCACCATGCCGATCGAGTACAGATCCAGCGCAATTGCGGACACGACAAACTGCGGCCGCGAAAGGTGATGGTAGATAAAGTTCCCCAGCGCGCCAATGATGACCACCCACATCGCTAGTTCGACTCCTAGATACGCGGCCACGCGTTTCAGCGACGACCGCGTCTGGTTCAGCTTGGTGGCATTCAGCAGCTGGCGGTTCAGACGGATATTGACGTCGAGCTTACGGTCCAGTTCCGCCCACTTCTGTTTGAATTCGTCCAGTTCGATCATGGTGTGCTCCTGGCTCAAGCCTGTGTGGGTGAGCTGGATTCCTGTTTCATGGTGTTCTTTAAGCGGCTGATCTTGGTGGCGACATTGGTTTCGCTGATACCCAGCACGTTTGCGATTTCCTGATAGCTGTTTCCGTCCAGATAGAGCAAAACCAGGGCTTTGTTCAGCGGGTCCAGCCCGGCGATGAATTGATACAGCAGTTGTAATTCTTCGGATTGCGTCGCGGTTTCGTCGACCGCGTTCAGCAGGCGCTCGCTATCCGAAATCAGGTGCCGGGCGCGGGTGCTCTCGCGGCGGTAAAACGAAATGGCGACGTTCAAGGCAATGCGATACATCCAGGTCGAGAATTGACAACGCCCGTCGAAGGATGCAAACGATCGCCAGAGCTGGACCACGATCTCCTGGGCAAGGTCATCCCGGTCGTCGCGATTTCTGCAATACAGGTTGCAGACCTTGTAGAGGATCTTCTTATGCTCATCGACCAGGGCCTGGAATCGATCCTGGAGTGCGGGCGTGGTCATCGGATTCCTTTGCGGCAGCTGCCGTGCAATTTCGCTTCATCCTGTTATTCGCAGCCAGAGGAAAAAAATCACAGATTCGAGTATTTTTCTTAGCGGGACGATGATACAAGCGGTCTGGGAATCGAAGCCTAGCGCAGGAAGTGTTATCGTCGCAGCGCTGGAAGGATAACCGAGGAAAACCCGTGCCCAGTCTTTCGTCGCTATTGCTCAAGATTCCTGACGAATTCAAGCCCCTGGCAGCGCTCGGCATCGGTTCGCTGATACTGGTTGTTCTGGTGCTGTTTCACGGCGTCAGCCTGCATCGCGTTCTGGTGATCAACAGGCGTGGCGAAGCGCGCCTGCGCCTCGGCCGCCCCCATGTGTGGAGCGCCGAATTTCTCTTCGCCTGGTCGGTTTTTCTGATGATGGGCCTGCACCTGTTCGAGATCTGCCACCTGGGCCTTCGCGCTGGTCCACATGGGCCTGATTCTGCGCCCGGCCGACTCGCTTTACTTCTGCGCTAATGCCTATACCACCCTCGGTTACGGTACGGTGGATCTCGGGCCGAACTGGCACATTATTAGTCCTATCATCGCTATCTCCGGCCTGTTCACTTTTGCCTGGACGACCAGTTCGCTGGTCGGCATGGTGGTCAATCACCTGCGGCTGCTGGAGCAACTGGAAGGGGAGCGGATGGAGGAGCGGGCGATGCGCACCGACGAGTTGAAAGCCGCCTGGAACGCTCATTCGCAGGAGAGAGAAGCCGAGCGGGCCGGCCGGCTGGACGCCAAAAAGCGGGCGAGCACGGCATCGTTTTTCGAGCGCCGCAGAATTTGGAGGGAGGAAAAGAAGAAAGAGAAAGAACTACGCACGGCGGCCAGGGCAGAAATTGCCGCGCTTTATCGCAACGAGCGTCTGGAGGAGGAGAAACTGGGCGATAATCCGGCTCCCCCGAACCTCGCTCCGAACCAAACTCCGGCCAACCCTGCCGAGTCCAAGGACAAGCAGTGAGCGAAGGGAAACAGCAACGTCACCGGTTGCCGTTGTTCCAGGGTATACGGCCATTGAGTCGCGGTGGAGCAATTCGCGATGCGTTGGCTGGCGTGCAGCTGGCGGCGATGAACATTCCGCAGGCGCTGGGCTACACCAAGATCGCCGGCATGCCCGTGGTCACAGGCTTCTATACGCTGCTGCTACCCATGCTGGCGTTTGCCGTGTTCGGTTCGTCGCGCTACCTGGTGGTGGCCGCCGACTCCGCCACTGCTGCCATCCTCGCAGGCGGGCTCTCGACCATGGCGCCGCTGGCCAGTGCCAGATACGTGGCGCTGGCCGGAGCGGTCGCTCTGCTGACCGCCTGCTTCCTACTTCTGGCGAGAATTCTCAAGCTGGGCTTCCTGGCGGATTTTCTGTCGCAGACGGTGCTGGTCGGCTTCCTCACCGGAGTGGGATTTCAGGTTGGCATCGCGGTGTTCGGCGGAATGCTCGGGCTGGAGATCGAATCCCACAAAACTGTCAGCCAGCTTATTGAGATTTACCGCGGCCTTGCCCAGGTGCATCTGCCCACGGTGCTGCTGTCGGCGGTGGTGGTGGCCGGCGTTTTCGCCATTGCATGGATCTCGCCCAAGGTGCCCGGGCCGCTGATCGCCGTAGCGGGCGCGGTTGCGGCCAGCGCAATCTGGAATTTTGCCGGCCACGGAATCACGGTCATCGGCCCGGTGGCCGGCGGTCTGCCACACCTGGGATTACCAGACGTGCGCTGGCGGGACACGGGGCCGCTGATCTCTATCGCGGCATCGTGCTTCGTGATGATTGTGGCGCAGAGCGCAGCCACCGCGCGGATCTATGCCGTGCGCCACCAGCAACGGCTCGATGAGAACGAGGATCTGGTTGGCCTGGCTGCCGCCAACGCGTCCGCCGCGCTGAGCGGCACGTTCGTAGTGAACGGCAGCCCCACCCAGACCGCGATGGTCGAAAGCTCGGGCGGCCAGAGCCAGTTGGCCCAGGTGGCGACGGCGGTGGTGGTGGCGCTGGTGTTGCTGTTTGCTCACCAAGCCTCTGCAATACCTGCCGCGCTGTGTGCTGGGCGCCATCGTGTTCATCATCGCCATCAAGCTGATCGATCTACGTGGTCTGGAGAAGATCCGGCGGGAGAGCCCGGGCGAATATTACCTGGCGGTGACCACAGCGGTGGTGGTGATATTCGTTGGCGTCGAGCAGGGAATTGTATTGGCGATGATTCTTTCGCTGCTGCGGATTGTGCGTCACAGCTATCGTCCGCATACTGGAATCCTGGTTGCAGCCGAAGGTGGAACCTGGGAGATCAAGCCGGCGGTTCCGGGCACGTTTACCGAGCCGGGGTTGGTGATGTATCGCTTCAGCGCCGCGCTGTTCTACGCCAACGCCGGCTTTTTCTATGAGCAGATTCGCGATATTGTCGGGCCGGCTCCCTCGCCGGTTCGCTGGCTGGTGGTCGACGCCGAAGCGATCACCAATCTGGATTACACCGCGGCGCGGGTGGTGCGACAACTGCATCACGACCTCGCAGATTGCGGAGTCACTCTGGCATTCGCGCGGGTGGCTTTCTTTCTGCAAGGCGACTTGGACCGCCACCATCTGACGGAAGTGATTGGGCAAGAAAACATTTTCCCCCGAATCCACGATGCGCTGGGGGCCTATGCGAGGCGCGCGCAAACCACACCGCAACCGAGCCTGGCGGCTCGGCCCGAATCTCCACACAAATAATCCGCGTTCGGCGCGATCCAGCGAATTCTATCTTCCCAGAAAATGTTCCAGTGTCTGCAGATCGCTCTGGGTCAGCGCAGCATAGCGTTCGGCGCGAGCGGCATCGTGGTGCTCAAAAGCCTCCTGCGCTTTCGATAGATTCAGCTTCATGCTCTCCTGGCGAGCGACGATGTCGCCGCGCATTCCGTAGCCTGAGGCTTGCTGCTGCCGCTGCATGGTGTCAAGGCTGTTATTTACGGCAGCGGCCCGGGCGGTCAGTTGGTCGATCTGATGTTCCAACTCATCCATCTGCGCCTGATTAGGAACGTCGGGAGGCGGCGCAGTTGGAGCAGGGGCCGCGTTGGGAGCCGGCGTTGGCGGCGCTCCCATGTTGCTGTTGCGGGCCATCAGTTCCTGTTTGCGCAAGGTCGCCTGCGCGGCCAGCGCAGCTTCCTTCTGGACCCTTGCATTGTTTGCCGCGAGTGCCGCAGCGCCTGACTGTGCAGTCGGGGTAGTAGTTTTCGCGACCGGAGGAGTTGGCGTGGGTAGCGGGCGTCACCGGCTTGGTAGTGTCGGTTGCCGTCGTGGTGGTCGCTTCGGTCTTGTTGTGCCGGGGCAGATAGAAAGCCGCTGCCACCAGGCCTGCCAGCATCACCACCGCGCCCAGCGCCATGTACAACCCTCGACTACTGGAGCGGGCCGGTGGAGGAGGTGGCGTAACCGGAGTGACTCGCGCATCCAGCATGGTGCCGGTTGAACTGCCACCGGGTCGCGGCGTAGCTTTGGCGTCGAGTATGGTGCCGGTTGCGCCGCCCGGTCGAGGCGTGACCTTGGCGTCGAGCATGGTGGCCATCGCTCCGCTGGGCCGCGGGGTAACTTTGGCATCGAGCGTAGTCGCCATCGGCCCGCTGGGGCGAGGCGTCACCTTGGCATCCAGCATCGTAGGCATGGGCGCCGCAAATTGTGCCCGCGATTCGGTGGGCGCATCGCTCAACATCCCCGAAGGCACCGGAGTGTCGAGCATGGTCATTCCGCGCGTGCCGGGCTGCGAAGCCGGGGCAGAGCGTTGCACGTTGCTCAGCGCATTGCGAAACGCGTCGGCCGACTGGAATCGTTGTCCCGGATCCTTGGCAATCGCCATGAGGATGATTTCGTTCAGCGCGGGCGGCAATCCGGGCTGCAATTCAATTGGCGGCTTAGGCATCTCTTTGACTTGCGCCGCCATGATTGCGAAATCGCTGTCGCCTTGGAAGGGGCGCTGCCCGGTCACCATCTCGTACACTGAAACGCCCACGGAATACAGGTCCGAACGCGCGTCGGTGCCTTCGCCCATGGTCTGCTCAGGCGACATGTAGCTGAGCGATCCCAGAGTCGATCCGGTCATGGTCAGACCGCGATCTTCTTCGGAGCGCGCGATGCCAAAATCCATCAGCTTCACCACGCCTTGCGGGGTCAGCATCATGTTGGCAGGCTTGATGTCGCGATGGATAACGTGTTGATTGTGGGCGAAGCTTAATGCATTCAGCACCTGGTCGATATAGTTCAGGGCATCGGACGGCGCGATGGGACCGCGTTCAATGCGCGCGGCCAAGGTGGTGCCCTCCACATACTCCATGATCATGACCAGTTGATTGTCGAGGGTCACAGCGGTGCGCAGTTGGGCGATGTTGGGATGGTTCAGGCTGGCAAGAACCTTGATCTCGCGCAAGAAACGGGCTGCCAGTTCCTGCCGCCCGGCCAAGTCGGGCAGCAAAACCTTCATAGCCTCGATGCGGTCGGAGAGGACGTTGCGGACGCGGTAGACCCGGCCCATTCCGCCGCTGCCCAGCTCTCCCAGAATTTCATAATCCCCCATGCGCCGATTGGTTTCCTGGCTCACCGTAAGACTCCTTGGGTGCTGATGATTCGGAGACTGCCCAGTAGTTTCGTCCTTCAAGCTGGGAGCCGCTTGAGGAAAGCAGTTGCGAAAATTTTGCTCAATTATCCGGTATTGCCCGCAATTATGCGCTCGACCAACTTGAGGGTCAAGGTTTTAACCGGGTCTTGAAGTTCAACTCGTGCGAACCTGACTCGCGTCCTCTCTTTGCCTAACATCTCTTGGCTACTCCTGACATGCACTTTAGTAGGAAGTTAGGGGGCTTGATTTCTTGAAATCCACTTCCGCAATTTCAATCCGTACTTGTTCCCGGTGGACAGGTCTTGTAGGATGGCTCGCACTCGGGGTAATCCATGCCATCTTCTGCGCCAACGCTGCTCGCTTCCTGGCTGATTGGGAGCGATCATTCTTGCGACATCGTCGTCAGCCATCCTACCGTCTCCGGTCACCACTGCCGCCTCTATCAATATGAGCGCCAGTTCACGCTGGAGGACATGGGGTCTACCAACGGAACCTACGTCGACGGAATCAGAATCGCGGCCCGCATTCCGGTCATCGTCTCGCGTGAGCAGCGCGTCACCTTGGGACAGAATGTGCCGCTACCCTGGCCGGATGGCACTCCGCGGCCAGCCACGCCGTCGCGACCGCCCCAGGCCACAGTGGAAATGCCGGTGCGAACGGCAACCATGGAGATGGCCGCGCCTTCGCGTCAGGCCACGGCGGATTTTCCTCCGCGCCCAGCCACCGCAGATCGGTCGTCGCGTCCCACTACACCCGAGCGCCCCCGCGAGGCGGGCGTAATTCGCATCGGCCGTTCGCCGGATTCCGACGTGGTGCTCGACTATCCCATGATCTCCTGGGAGCACGCGCGCATCGTGCAGCGCAATGGTCAGCACATCCTGGAAGACCTGAACTCGCGCAATGGCACCGCCATCAACGAGCTGCAGAATCGCATTACCGAGGCGGTGATCCTTCCCACCGACGACGTTTATTTCGCATCCTTCAAGATTTCCGCTTCGCGTCTGCTTTCCGACCAAGGCACGGCCGTCGGCGAAGCGGCTTTCGAAGCGGTCAGTTTCACCCGCGACTCCATCATCATTGGCCGCGATCCCGGGTGCGAACAGCCGCTCGACAGTCCCATGATCTCCTGGCACCACGCCCGCCTGAAGCGGACTGCAGAAGGAACCTTTGTCGAGGATCTAGGTTCGTTGAACGGAACGTTTGTCGACGGAATCCGCATCAGCGGGCGAGTGAAAATCACGCCGGGTCAGGAAGTGGCCCTGGCCAGCTTCCGCTTCCAGTTCACCGAGACGGGAGCGCTGCAGCGCCGCGAAAATCAGGGCAACGTTTTGATTCAGGCAGTCGAGGTTACGGTCAATACCTCTGACGGCAAGCGGCTGTTGGATCCCATTTCGCTGACCGTGTATCCCTCCGAACTAGTGGCGCTGATGGGACCGGCAGGCGCCGGCAAGACGACCTTCCTCAAGGCGCTGAACGGCTACACGCCTCCCGCTCAAGGGCAGGTCTTGTTCAACGGATCGGACCTGTATCGTTCGTACGATTTATTCCGCCAGCAACTGGGATACGTCCCCCAGGACGACATTGTGCACTCCCAACTTACCGTGCGCGAGGCACTGTATTTTTCCACCAAGCTGCGGACCGACTTGTCGGACCAGGAGATTGAGGACCGCATTGACAAGATTCTGAGCGAGCTGGGAATCCTGGACAAGAAGAACTCGATCATCGGATCGGCCGAGCGCAAGGTGCTGAGCGGCGGGCAGCGCAAGCGCGTCAATATTGCCATGGAGTTGATCAGCGATACTCCGGTGCTGTTTCTGGATGAGCCGACCTCGGGCCTGTCTTCCTACGATGCCGAGGGAGTGGTCGATCTGCTGAAGCGTTTGTCGCGCGAAGGCAAGACCATCATCACCACCATCCACCAGCCCAGCATCGACGTCTACCGGAAGTTCGACAACCTGATCATGATCTCGCGTGATGCGGGAGGCTGCGGAGCGCTGGCTTATTTCGGGCCTGCCTATCCGGATTCCATCGAATTTTTCCAAGGCCAGACTACGGACAGCAAGCCCGCCCATGTCGAGGCGCCGGCGGTGGAAAAGGAATTAAGTCCGGAGATGTTGCTGACCGGCCTCTCCAAAGCGCCTACCGCGGAGTGGTGCCGGCGTTTTGCCAACTCTCGCTATCGCAAACAGTTCGTGGAAGACCGCGCCGGCAAAGTTCCTCCCTCGGGCGATCAGGACACCAACGCCGGCCGCCGCTTCGGACTTACGCAGTGGCTCATGCTGGTGCGCCGCAACGTTGTCCTAAAGGTTCGCGATCGGGCGCAGCTGATTATTCTTCTGCTGCAAGCGCCGCTATTTGCGGTGCTGATCGCGATGGTCTACAGCATCATCAAGGAGCCCGCGAGCGGGGTTAATCCCAAGCTTCCGCAAGCTATGCAGGCTTTCGGTGAAATGGGAGCCAACATTGTCGGACTGGAATTTCTGATGATCGTGGCTGCCGTCTGGTTTGGTTGCAACAATGCAGCTCGCGATATTGTCGGCGAATGGACCATCTATCAACGCGAGCGCATGGTCAACCTAAAGCTGCCGTCCTACGTGTTCTCCAAGTTCGCGGTCCTGGTGGGCTTGTGCGTGTTCCAGTGCCTTACGCTGCTGACCATCGTTTACTTCGCCTGTCATCTAAAAGGCAACTATTGGCAGACGGCGGCGATTCTCATAGTCTCGTCGCTGGTAGGAGCGGCCCTGGGTCTGGCTATCTCCGCCCGCAGCAGCACGACGGAAAGCGCGATCGCCCTGCTGCCCGTGGTGTTGCTGCCGGTGATCGTATTAGGCGGCGGCATCCGCGCCATCTACAAGATGCCCACGCCGGCGCAATGGTTGAGCTATGCTGCTCCCTCGCGCTGGGCCTTTGAGGCCAACGTCGTGAATGAAGCTAAGGGACATCCCTGCGGCTATCTGCTCGGAGTCGACTGGGATTCCTGCCCCTCCGGTAAGGGCCAGGGCGTGGACGCAGCCACGGTTCAGCTTCCGGAAGCGGTAAGCGGAGCTGAAGGCGAAAAAAAGCCGGCAGCTCTAGAGAAAGGCAAAACGTTACGCCATTCGTTTTCTCAGTCGATCGGAGCTCTGGGCGCAATGCTGGTCATCTTACTAGGCGGAGTACTGGGTTTTCTCAAAATGCGGGATATTCATTAGAAGCTATCAGCTATCTCATAAATCGCCGCGCGCAGGTTTTGTGTCGGGGCACGTCTTAAGTGTCTGCGTGACATCTAAAAGCCGTTCCCTGATACAAGCCGAAATCATTTAATGAGAGGGCTTGTAGCAATGTCGTGTCAATTAAAACTCTGCTAAGTAGGTCTGTTACTGCTTTGTTTTTCATGACGTAGTCTCGGTCAGCTTGCTGCATGATTTGAGGGCGGTAACTCCCTGGCTGGCTGCGCGGGAACAAATGCGGGACTAGCCATAGGATATTTCGCCTGCGGATAGACCTTAAGCAGCAGCAAAATTCCGGCAATGGTTACGACCAAGTCGAAAATACTAGCTTCGGGTCCTACGCTGCCCCCACTTAGCCACTTCGATCCCTTAAGAGAAGCCTTCAGCATGTGTCCGACGGCGGAAATGCCGCTGTTCGGCGTGGAGTAGAAAAAGCTCTCCCCCCAATCGAAAGCCATGTGCCAGCCAATCGCAAACCATAGGTTGCCGGTGCGGCGCAAAGCCAGGCATAAGAAGAACGCGATCAGGACGATCTCCACCATTCCAACCCAATTCTCTCCAGGGTTGCCGCCGTGGGCCAAGGCAAAGAGCACGCAGGTGATGCCGGTGGCAGGCCAGAAACCAAGCCCCCAGGTCAGAGTGAATTGCAGATAGCCACGGAAGGTGAACTCCTCGAACAAACCGACCATCAGGAAGGCGACAGCCCATAACAACCCATACTTCAGAATCGCTAAAAGCGATAGTGCGGCGCTGCCGGGAGAATAGGCATGGGCGAACAGCATCAGGAGCATGATGAGCGATAGCATGGCAAAACCCCATATCGCTCCCATCCAGAAGTTCTTGCCCAACATGCCGCGTGCCGGAAGTCCATAGTCTCCCGGTTGCCGGCGTTCGAACTTACCTACGATCGAGGTAGCCAAAATTACTAGCCCGAATGTGAAAGCGCGAGTCAGGGCAACATTAGGGGCACTAAAGTCGTGTCCCAATCGTTGAATGATCCTGCGCTGCAGGGGCGCAGTCGCCCCTAAAAGAGCTGCCAGGAGAGTAAAGAAGAGCAAAATGCGCCATCCGGCGCGGAGTCCATAGGGCCCCGTAAATATCGAGCGAGCTTGGCTTTCGTGTCGCGAAACCGGAGCCGGTTCGGTGGGGAACATGATTTCCTCCTCGAGATAGACGGCCGGGAAGCGTAACTTCTCCTACTGCCGCCGAACTAAGGTAAACAGCTTATTGCCACTTAACCCAATAGGTTCGATAATCGCCCCACTTTCGCGCCACACCACGCCACCAGCTACATCTTTAAAAAATCTAAGAAGGATGGCTCTATCGCATGAGACACATGTGTAGTGTGTTCCTTGGGTGCGCGGCACTGCTATGCGGATCGTGGTGCATGGCGCAAGTGGCAGTCACAACCTATCACAACGACAACTATCGCTCCGGAGCTAATACCAACGAAACTCAACTCACCTTGCAGAACGTCGCCTCCCAGACCTTCGGTAAGGTGGCCGTCTTCCCGGTGACCGGCCAAGTGTACGCCCAGCCCTTATATGTTCCGGGCGTTATGATCGGGGGAACATCCCACAATGTGGTATTTATTGAGACCGAACATGACCAGGCCTATGCCTACGATGTGAACAGCGGCGCCCTGCTCTGGCACACAAGTTTTCTAGGCAGCCCCAACACGCAAATTGTCGTCACTCCCATCCAGAGCAGCGATCTGGGCTGTGGCGATATGACGCCGGAGATAGGGATCAGCGGCACTCCCGCCATCGACACGGCGACCAACACGATTTATATGGTTGCCCTAACCAAACAATACAATGTGCGAACCCAAGTCGCCACGTTCTATCAGACCTTGTATGGTCTCGACATCATGAATGGTCAGCAAAGGGTTGCGCCGCGAGTTATCTCGGCGACCGCGCCGGGTACGGGCAACGGTTCCGTGGGCGGGATTCTAACCTTCGATCCGCTTTACGAAGGTCAGCGGACGGGATTGCTGCTCGATAATGGCGTTGTGTTTGTATCCTGGGCCTCGCACTGCGATTACGGCAACTATCACGGCTGGCTGATGGCGTTCAATAAGACCAGCCTCGCTCTGGAGGGAGTGTTTGTCGATACGCCAAACGGCGAGGAGGGCGGATTCTGGGCTAGCGGCTCGGGACCGGCGACAGATTCCACCGGCTCAATCTATGCCCCTACCGGCAATGGTGACTTCACCGGGAGTTCGGGAGGGATCGATTTCGGGGACAGCATCTTGCGCTTGAATTATTCCAGCGGCAGCTTTTCGCTTAATGGACTACTTCACTCCCTGGGATGAGCAGACACTGGAGGACAACGATATGGATGTCGCCTCTGGTGGACTTACTCTTCTTCCGGACCAACCGGGCGCTCAGTATCCCCACCTGCTGGTACAAGCCGGCAAAGAAGGCACTATCGACCTGGTTAATCGCGACAATATGGGGCACTGGAATCAAGGCAACGACAATCAGATCGTGCAGACCTTACCCTACGCCATTGGTGGACTCTACGGCGCCCCGGCATTCTGGAACAATTATGCGTATTTTGGAGGCGTCAACGATAACCTCAAGGCCTTCACCTATGACCCTAATGCCCAACAGTTGAGTACCGCTCCTACTTCCGAATCTCCGGAACTTATCTACTTTCCGGGGCCGACCCCATCCATCTCGTCCAACGGCACCAGTAACGGCATCGTTTGGATCATCGAAGGGGATGGCCTATACGCCGTGCTGCGCGCCTATGCGGCGACGAACCTGGCAAACGAACTCTACAACTCCGAACAAAACTCCCAGCGCGATCGCCCGGGTGTACCGATCAAGTTCGTGGTTCCAACCATCGCCGATGGTCACGTCTTCGTGGGTGGCCAGGACCAGGTCGCGATGTACGGTCTATTGAACTAGTCTAGACCTATCCATAACCTGGTCGTAACACAACCTTGTGACTCAATACTGCGGGTAGTCTCTGGACGATCACGAGAGACTGCCCGCATTTTCGTTAGTGTGACTTATTCGCCGGCGGTCTTGGCGATTCCCAGGCGGATGACGAACTGGGTTCCTTTACCGACTTCGCTGCGGACTTCGATCTGTCCACCGTGCGATTCCACGATGCGTCGCGCCAGGGATAGACCCAAGCCGGTGCCATGTCCCTTGGTGGTGAAGAAGGGACGGAAGATGTTGGGCAGGGTTTCGGGCGGAATACCTTTGCCTTCGTCTGCCACGGTGATCAATACATCGTCGTGGTCGCGTTGCAGTGACACATAAACCGAGCCCGGCTTGTCCATGGCTTGAATGGCATTCAGCAGCAGGTTCAACAGCACCTGATTAATCTGGTTGGGGTCGTGCTCAACTGGTGGGATGCCCTCGCCCTTGTCCAGTTCAATCATGATGCGTTTGGTGATGGCTTGCTGACGCGCAAACATGACGGCATGTTCGGCGGTGGCTGCGATGTCGCTGACCCGAAATTGCGGCGGCTTGGGCCGGGCGGTGTCGAGCAACTCGGTCAGAATCCGGTTGATCTGTAGGGCTTCTTCTTTGGCGTCTTTGATGACCGCACGGGCCGCGCTGTTAGGAGGCAGATCGCGGCTGACAATTTCGATGACGCCGGCAATTCCGGCGAGGGGATTACGGATTTCATGCGCCAGGCCGGCTGCCAGTTCGCCGAGAGTGGCAAAATGTTCGGCCCTCGACATCTGAGTCTGGTGAAGATGCTGGATCTCCTCCCGGCCGGCTTTCAACTGCGCCGCCATGTCGTTGAAGTCGCGGCCCAGGTCTCCGATCTCGTCATTGCGATCGGCGAAACTAACGGAAACGTCCATGTCTCCCAGGCGGACGCGGGCAATCTTATCTTGCAGCTCAAGCATGGGACGGCGCACCGAGACCGCGAGTACCATAATGACGGCGGCGCAAATCAGGAAAGCACCCGCGGCGGCAACCGTAATGACCACATGCCGCTCGCCGGCTGCCAGCGACAGGGAAACCAAAACAAACAGCAGCAGCCCATTGAGCACAACCGCGGCAACCGGGAGCACTGCTTTCAGCGCCCAGTTGATGTGACGCTGGCGGCCGACCGGCTCGGCTGACGGGTGTGCCGGCTGGGCAAGCGAGGCAACATCAGGGGTACGAATTGTAGCGGAGGCGGTCATAAGTTTGCGATCATTCGCCGGCACCAGCTTTAAGTCCCAAACAGCTTCGATCCAGGGCCGGCGAAACGGAACTGATTCTTTGGGGCCTTCTTTTCCTCAGATCCGCGGCGGCCAGCCCTGGGTCTTCCTCAGGCGTACGCGTGTAAGCCGGGAAGCAGATACGTGACGCCGAGGAAAGTGAAGATCACGACGCCAAATCCCAGGATGGCGAAGTACGCGGCCCTACGCCCGCGCCATCCTCTCGTGATCCGCATGTGTAAATAACCGGCGTAGACCAGCCAGGTGATGGCGGCCCAGGTCTCCTTCGGATCCCAGCTCCAATACGATCCCCAGGTGCGATTGGCCCAGTAGGCGCCGGTTGCAATCATGAAAGTCAGCAAGGGAAAAGCGATGCAGATGGTCTTATAGGTCACCCGATCGAGCGTGTCGGCGGAGGGCAGCAGGGCTTGCAGGTCGACGCGCCTCCACAACAGCATCAGGTACAGCAGGGAAGCAAAAATACCCGTCACCATGCCACCAAGTAAGAAAGGGCTAGCGGCCAGGCTGGTCGGGAAGAGCCCATCCTGGTCGGGTGACGGGTAACTGGCGTCGCGCACGCGGAGAGCGAACGCAGCCAGGACAACAATCTGCAACAGGATGCTGACGAAGACCGCCTTGTTCGCGGTGCCGAAGAACGAATCGTCGTTTCTGGCGCGGCCCACCGCATACAGCGCGAGGGGAAGGACAGCTGCCAGGGCGGCGATTACGAACAGCCAGCCCAGGTCGGGTACGGTCACGAACAGCCGCATGCCGCGGCCGAGGAACATATCCGATTTTTCCTGCGCGTCCCAGGCGGTGACCGACAGGCCGCCCCACTTCTCGAAGCGAGTGGCGACAATTGCGATGTAGATGGCGCTGACGGTGGCACTGGTCAAAGCCAGAAATGTCTCGGTTTTAAAATTATCTTTGATAAGGAACATCATGGCCAGGGCAAAGCTCACGGCGCAGGCTGCGTAGGCCAACATGGCCAGAGTGACGTGAACGTGCAGCCAGGTCGATTGCAGCGCCGGAACCAGCGGCCGAACTTCGGACGGCAGCAGTTGCATCAGGATGACGCAGACCACGGCCAGCGGCATGGTGATGCTGCCAATGATCTTCACCCCGAATTTCTTTTCCGCCACCAGGGTCAACAGAGCGACTGTCCAGACAAAGCTGAGCAGCATCTCGTAGATGCTGGCGAACGGGGGGCGTCCGGACAGATACCAGCGATGCGCGATGGCCAACGTGTTGGCGAGCAGTCCGATTGCCGTGGCGATGGAGGCGAATTTCACATAGCGCGTCGTGCCGGTAACGCCGAATCCCATGTAAAGCGCGCCCGCGCCGGCATAAAAAATGAGGGCCACATACAGCAGATTGCTTTCGCTGAACAGGCTGCCGCCGGCCTTGGCGGCGCCTAGTAGAGCCACAATCAGCAGAAATGCCACCGAAAGTCCAACCAGAACGAGTAGGGCGTTTCCGCCGGTCGCCTCAGGTTGTTCCATGCGTACCACGCGTGCTCGGGTTGCCATCTTCTTACCTCGTGCCGTCGGGCTGAAGCCCGGCTCCTAATTTTGTTTGCTCGCCTTGGCGCGAACCTAAAGGTTCGTTCTACCGGTGGTCACCTTGACGCGGCGCTAAAGCACCGCTCTCCCTAAATCCTTCACTTCACGCCAGCCAAGGTGAGTTCAGGTTGTTCTCTTGGCGCTGCCTGCGGTATCGCCGATGCGCCTTCTAATTCGGTACGAATGTTGTCGACCAGTTCGTTAAACTTCTGCTCAAAGCGATCGCGGTTCTTGTTAGCCTGCCCCCCGACCCATAGCACCAGCCGGCCGCGCGCATCCGGCACGGCGGCAATCCAGACCCGCATGTGGACCAGGTAGAAGGCCACGAACAGTCCCGCACCCATCAGCAGGACGCCGCCCCATACCAGCCACTGCCCGGGCTCGTGCGAAACCTCCAGACCGGTGTAGTAGCCCATCTGCAGGTCGCGATACTGGAAGCTGTAGTTGGTCTTCTGCCCTTGCGCGTTCTCGTTGTAAGCCGGGAAGATCCACAGCTTGGCGTCTTCGCCGGTGGCTTTGTTCTTCACCTGTAGACGGAATGCAGGATTGACCGCATCGTCGGAGCGTTTGAAGACCTGGTTGTCGCGGATGAAGAAGTCGGGAATATATTCCGCCAGGGTGACACTGGTGTTCGCGTCCAGATCCAGTGGTTCATTCATGGCCAGCGTGATTTCGCGCGAAGGCCCATTGTCGGGCGTGGCCACGACCTTTAACCCGTCCAGTTTGCCCGTGCCCCCGAAGCTGGCTTGATAGAAGCGCAGTCCCTGATGCACCAGGGGATCGTTCACCACGATCTCTTTCGATTCGGTTTCCTGGCCGGCTTCGACTACCGTCAGCTTCGACCACCAGCGTTTCGGCGAGCCGTCGGCATAATTTTCTTGTCCTGCGCCGTAGCATTTCACGCTGAAGGGAAGTTGCCGGGTCCCGCCCTTACGCATCTGGATAACGTTGCTGGTTTGTCCTTTCTGCAGCGCCATGAAGCCGTTGAAACCGAAGAGTCCGTCGATGATGCCGCCGGCGAAGATGAGAAGCAGGCTGGCGTGGACGATGTACACCGCCATGACCGAGAAACGATGACGTTCAGAGAACAAGGAGGGTTCGTTCCTGTCGGCGATGCGTTCGACCGGCCAGCCTGATTTCTTCAGGGCCCGTTCTGCAGCATTCAATCCATCTTCGGTATTGGTGATCGGCAACTCGATCTTGTTTTGGATTGCAGAGCGAAAGTGCGAATCGGTCTTGCGATAAGGACGCGCGTAGAAACGCCAGGCGTTAGGGAAGCGATCGATCGAAACCAAAACAATGCTCAGGCTCACCAGGCCGAGCAACGCCGTGAACCACCAGGCGTGAAATACATCGGTAAGTCCCAGGCGGTCCAGCCATAGCAGTGTCACCGGGGAATAGGCTCGCACCAGCTTGTCGGGATCGGTAGCCGGCCGCTGCAGGACGAAGGTACCCAGCGCCGAAGCTACACCCACCAGGATCAGCAACACCACCCCGGTACGGAGATTCGACAGAGTCTTATGAATGCGTTTTGGTATGGATAGAAGGCTGAAGGCCATGTGCGCTCCTTCCCGTGAGCAACTGACAAGTGCACTTCAGGAGCCACAGGGTGGTGCAGTTGTAAGTTATTGCTAACTCAGAAATTGCGCGGGCGGTGGAGCGCAAGGCTGGTGATCCGGGTGAGCCATATCACCCATTGCGGCGATGAAAGCGCGCATTCTGCGCTGCCCTGGCGACCGAGGGCTTCCTTGGCCGATCTCTCTGTGCAGCGTCCTTTGTTATACTCAGCCTCGAGGCAGCGTCCATGGTCACTGCACAACTCTCTTTGGATCAGTATCTTAGATCCAGTTATCGGCCGGATTGCGATTATGTGGCCGGTGAGTTGGAGGAGCGCAACGTAGGTGAGAAGGAACACTCCGCAGTGCAGGCCTTCTTTGTCAAGTGGTTCGCGGCACACGAGGGAGAATATGGACTCGAAGCTTATCCTGAGATTCGAATCAAGATTTCTCCTCAGCAGGTGCGAGTTGCCGATATCGCGGTGCTCCGTGTCGGAGAACCTTACGAAGCAGTCTTAACCCGCCCTCCTGTGGTTGTGGTGGAAATCCTCTCACCCGAAGATCGCGTAAGCCGCCATGAGCGTAGGTTAGGGGACTATCGAAAACTGGGTATTCCTCACGTTTGGGTTATTGATCCACAGCATCGTGGCGCATTCGATTGCAGCCTTGAGGCATGGCGTCCGGTAGACGCGTTGATGGTTACCAATCCAGCGCTGGAACTTCCGCTCGAACCTCTGTGGAACAAGCTTGAGGCTTTGCATTCCTGAGTCTGCGTCGAGGGTTCTTCGCGATACCTGCGCTGTTCCGGTCTTGATCCGACCTAAATCTGCAATGCGGAATAGCCAGGCCAAGTCTGGGACGCCCCTGAAGCTTCTCCGAAAGCCGGCCAAAGGACGTCACTACCCTCGCCGATTTGGGCTACTGCGCGATTTCACCGTTACCTGCGGGTGAAAACCCATTGCGGCGCCGGCTCCTACCCCTGCCGGGCCCGAGCTAAGTCGAATCTAAAGCAAAGCTCCTCAACACCTTGCGTAGAAATCCCGGACCTGCGTCACTGCGGTACGTGACGTGCACATTACAGGCTGCTAGGGGTGGAGGTTGCAGTGAAGGCAGTACGGTTGATCGTCGGTCTGGTTCTCCTCACCAGCGCAAGCTGGCTTAGCGCGGCCACCCATCCCGTTCCTCTGGACAAGAATACCGATTCGGCGAAATGCATCGAGTGCCACGAAGACAAGGCCAAAGGCAAGAACGTTCACTCGGCCATTGCCATGGGATGCACCAGCTGTCACGAGATCCGGGTGACCAAGGATGCCACCCGGGTGATGCTGATCCAGCCCACGCCGCAGGCACTGTGCATCACCTGCCACGCCGACAAGAACGCGGCCGACATCAAGGGCGAGGTTCATCCTCCGGGCGTCCGCGACTGCCTCAAGTGCCACGACCCCCATCAGTCGGACAATAAGTATCAGCTTTTGAAGCCGACCTCCGGCGACAAGGACCAGAACCTCTGCCTCAGCTGCCACAATCAGGGACTCAATGTTCCGGCGACGGGCAGCCGCCATGTGGCGCTCGACATGGGTTGCGAGACTTGCCACACCATCCATAAGTCGGGCGAGCGTGGCAAGCTGGAGTTCGATTACCACCTGACCAAAGGCACTCCCTCGCTATGCGTCGATTGCCACGATCCCAAGGACGCCGGCCTGATCACGGCGCACCGCGGCCAGCCTTTTGGCAGCGCCAATTGCGTGCAATGTCACGATCCGCACCAGTCGGCGCAGGCCAAGCTGATGCAGAAGTTCACTCATCCGCCATTTGCCGACAAGACCTGCGAGATCTGCCACGCTCCGGCGAAAGACGGCAAGGTGGTGCTGACCCAAGCGGATTCTAAAGCACTCTGTGTGACCTGCCACAGCGACCAGGCGGAACATATCGAGAAGGCAAAGGTCCAGCATCCGGGCGCGCAGGGAGATTGCACCACCTGCCACAATCCGCATGCCGGGCAGACTCCGGGCTTCATCCAGCCCGATCCGGTGAATGCCTGTTTGGCCTGCCACAGCGATCAGGCCGATCAATTCAAGAAGGCCCACCTGCATCAGCCGGCCTTCGGGCAGAGTTGTGCTATCTGCCATGAGCCGCACGGGGGCGACAACGCTCATCTGCTGCGCACCAAGGATGTCAACTCGCTCTGCCTGGAATGTCACGGCAATGAATCACAGCCGCAGAAGCTGGAATCCCAACACCTGATCACCATCTTTAACGGCAGCGTGAAGCTGCCCGATGACTATTTCGAGAAAAACAAGGCCATCATCATCCCGCTGAAATATGGGCTAGGTCATCCGGTAGCCGGCCACCCGGTTTCGAATCTGCTGGATCCGGCCAATCCGGGCAAGGTCAAGACTCCCATGACCTGCCTGACTTGCCATCAGCCGCATTCGTCCGCGCAGTCAAAGCTTTTGGTGAACGACCAGCCGAACAACATGACGTTCTGCGATAACTGCCACAAAGATCGATTCGACTTTACCAAGACCGTGGAGAAAAAGTGACTATGTCTGGACTCTGCGCAAATCCGAGCCGTATTCGCTTGGCAGCCCTGGTGCTGCTTTTCGCCTGGGGACTGACGCTGGCTTCGCCAGTCGCGCTGCACGCCGGCAACAAGAAGAAAAACGCCGCTCCGGTACCCGCCGAACCGAAGCCGCAGCAGGACCTCAGCAAGCTGGTCTGGCCGGCGCCGCCCGAGATTCCGCGCATTCGCTACACCAGCTACTTTGCCGGCATGAAGTTCGAGAAGGATACCAATACCCAGAAAAAGCCCAAGCAAACCTGGATGGACCGCCTCGCCGGCACTCAGTCGCAGGACGAGAAGGTGACCAACAAGAACTTTCCCTTTCAACTGCTCGGACCTTACGGCATGTCCGTCGATTCGAAGGGGAGTCTTTATGTGGCCGATCAGAAGGTTGGCGCCATCTTCATTTTCAACACGGAAACCAAGGACACCGAACTGATTCGTAACGGTTTCGAGGCCCACTTCGGTCTGATCAATGCCGTAGTCGTCGATGACGACGGCCGCATCTTCGTTTCCGATGGGAAGCTGGGCAAAGTTTTGGTCTTCAATGCCAAGCACCAGGTCGAGGACCAGATCAAAGGTCTGGTGGATCCGGTAGGCATGGCCATCGATAAAGACAACCGGTTGCTCTATGTGGTCGATACCCAGCAGGACCAGGTGCTGGTGTACGACGCCGACACGCTTAAGCCGATTCGCAAGATTGGCACTGCCGGCAAGAAGCACACCTTAACCGGCCCGGGAGAATTCGCTTTGCCCACCGACGTCGCGGTCGATAAAGACGGGAACGTCTATGTCACCGACACCTTGAATTGGCGAGTGGAAATCTTCGATGCCGACGGCCAGTTCATCAAGCAGTTTGGCCAACACTGTGATGCCATCGGCTGCTTCGAGCGCCCTAAGGGAATCGCGGTGGACAGCGACGGCCATGTCTGGGTGGTCGATACCGGCCTGGCGTTGGTCGAGGCCTACACCACGGACGGCGAACTGCTGGGTTTCTTCGGCGGACCGGGTCGCGCTCTAGGTCAGTTCAACGACCCGATGGGGATCGCCATCGACCAGAACAATCGCATATTTGTCTCTGAGCAATATCCCTGGGGACGGGTGCAGCAGTTCCGTTACATCACCGATGCCGAAGCCGACCAGCTCAAGAAAGAGAAGGCCGCCAGTCACCAGACCAAGCAAGCCCAGGCTACTCCGCCGGCCGGAACGCCTCAAGCAGCCGCGGTCACTTCGGATGTGAAGAAGTAAGCCAACCAACGCAGGCCGCGCGAGTGGCCCTGCACGCCAAAGAAATTCCTCCGGGCACGGCTGAACCTGCAACCAGGCGAGGCCGTGCCCGAACTACTGTGCTTACGTAACCCTGGGCAAGTCTCTGCCAAATCTCCACTTAGCCAGTCGCTGCGACTTTTCACGGAATTCCCGTTCAGATTGGTGCTTTTCACCCACGTGTGACCCTCATCACAACCGGTTTTCCAACCTGGGAAAGACTCCTAACAAGCTTAGTTTTAACGGCTTGTGGTAGATGCGAGGAGTCCGTGCGCGAACGTCTATTTCGGCCAGCCACTTGCACTTACCACTGCGGACGCCAAGGGGCCTGGCTTCCAAGCTCGCAGTCTTTATCAGGAGATCGATCTCAATGAAGAAAGCAATGTTAATCACGCTAGTCATCTTCGCGGTCGCGACGTTTGCGGCAGCGCAGATCGGTGCGGCGCCGGCCACAGACGTACTGGGCGCTCACCTGAACTACGGCCGTGGTTGCCCGGCCTGTCACGCTCCTCATAGCGGCGCTTACGGTAACGGCGCTGCCAAGCACGCTGATCCCAACGCGGGCAATATTGCCCTGTGGGGTCAGGATGTCATGGGCCTGGTCGGCCAAACCCTGAGCTTCGGCGGCGGTGGCTATCAGGAAACCCTGCCCGGACTCAGCGCTACCACCCCGGACGTCAACATCACCCAATGCCTGAGCTGCCATGACGGCAACCTGGCCGAGGGCGCGATGATGAAAAATGCGGTCTACGAGACGCTGCCACCCACGTACGGAACCTGGAACACGATTCCTACCCTGTTGGGCAATGACCACAGCACGGTCGGCAACTACCTCAACGACCACCCGGTAGGCCTGAACGCAGCCATCGGTTGCGGCGGCCAGTACAACTGGGATTGCACCATCGTCAATGGCGCCATCACCTATCCCCAAGGCACGAAGATGTACCAGTTCGTACAGAACTACGGCTTCTTCGTCAGCCCCGGCAACTACAACGGTACGCCGGTGGTCACCTGCACCACCTGCCACAACCAGCACCTTATGAACGTGGTGAAAGTCACGCAAGGCTCCAAGTCTGGTCTGCCTTCCGGCAGCTACTACACCATGTTCTTCGTGCGCGCACCCTACAACCCGGCCGACTCAAACCCGCTCACCAATCAGACGGCTCAATTCTGCCGTCAGTGCCATGGTGGCGAGTCCAACGAAATGAACGGTGGCACGGCTGGAACCGTTTTCTAATCGTGCTTTCAACCTCGGGGAGAGAGATCCTCTCTCCCCAGTTTTTCAGGGTGAGGATATGAAGTACAAAATTTCAATCGGCGCATTGGTTCTGCTGGCTCTGGCGACCGCATCCGCCCAAGTTGCTTCGCATGCTCCTAGCCTAGCCCCGCAGCCGGTCAGCTTCGGCGCGCCCGCCCCGGCCATGCAGGTGACCGGCAAGCCGGTAGCCAAGGTCAATGGCGCAGTGCTTACCGACCGCGATTTGCAGCGCGAGATGTTCGCCATCTTCCCATATGCGCGCCAACACAACGGAAGCATTCCCCAGGAAATGGAGCCGCAGATTCGCAATGGCGCGATGCAGATGATCATCTTCGAGGAGTTGGTATATCAGGAGGCGCAGCGGCGCAAGATCACCATTGCCCCCGACCGCCTGGCGCGCGCTCAGGCCGACTTTCGCAGCCAATTCTCCAGCCCGGCGGAATACAACAACTTCGTAAAAATCGAATTCAACGGCTCCGAGCAGGCGGTTAAAGAGAAGATTCGCCGCTCGCTGTTGATCGAGGCTCTGCTGAAGACTGAGGTGAATAACAAGTCTACGGTTACGGTGGCCGAGGCAAAAGCTTACTACGACAAGACCCCCGCCATCTTCCAGTATCCGGAAGGCTTCGCCATTCAGACCATTTCCATCCTGCCTCCGCCAAACGCCACCCCGGCGCAAATGCAAGAGGCCCGCAAGAAAGCCGAAGACGCTCTGAAGCAGGCCAAGGCGACCAAGACCTATGAGGAATTCGGAATCCTGGCAGAGAAGATCTCGGAGGACGATTACCGGGTGATGATGGGTGATCACCGCAAGATGGACCGCAGCAAGCTCCCGCCGAACCTGGTGAAGGTGCTTCTGACCATGCAGCCGGGACAGATCACGGACCTGATTCAGGTTGAGAACGTTTACACGATTGTCCGCCTGAACAAGCATATTCCGGCGGGCAAGACCTCGTTCGCGGAAGTGCAGGCACAGTTGATCAAGCAACTGCAAGCCCGGAAGACCAATGATGTTCGTGCCGCACTAGACAAGAAACTGCGGCAAACCGCCAAAGTAGAAGTTCTGTAGGGGTCGATGCCGTGCGCCCGAGTGTTTGCAATGCGTTTCGTGGGCAAGGGGTGGCTACCCAAGAAGCTTGCCCGAGTTGGAACCGCCGGGTCGTTTTCTTATACGCTTGCTTGGCCGGACTTCTCTTTCTAGCCTGTCCCGCGGCGGCGCAACTCCAGGTAGGCGACGACCTTCACCTCAATCTGAACGGCGTGGCGCAATTAGGCTATAACGATGACTGGGGTAATACCATCGAATCCAGTCACTCGGTAGACTTCGGGGGCAGTGGCACGCTAGGCGGCTACTTTTATAATCCTAACTTTGTTAACTTCAATTTCGCGCCCTATGTCAATCAATCCTCCCAGAACTCTGCCTCCCGGTCCCTGTTCAACAGCAGTGGCTTCGAATTCAACAGCGGCATCTTTGGAGGCAGTCACTTTCCCGGTTCGATTGGGTTTTCTAAGTCCTGGGACAGCCAAGGTAACTTCGGGATCCCCGGAATTCCGGACTACACCACCCGAGGCAATGGCCAGGGTTTCAATATTGGTTGGGGCGCATTTATTCCCGGCTTGCCGAGCTTGAGCGCCAACTTCAATGATGGCAGTAGCGCCTACAGCGTACTGGGCACCAGCGAGAATGGCAGCAACGATTTCAAGAATTTCAACCTGCGCTCCAACTACACCATCAAAGGCTTCAACCTGAACGCCGGCTATAGCATCGGAACCGCGCAATCGGTGATTCCCCAGGTATTCGAAGACAACGTGTTGGAGAACGCCAATTCGAACACCGATTCGTGGTTTGTGAGTGCGTCGCACACGCTCCCCATGCACGGATCGGCCTCGGTGAGTTATTCACATTCCTACGAGGATTCCAATTACCTTGGTTATGCCTTCAACGGAAACATCGACTACTTAAACGCCTTTGCCGGAATTAATCCCACCTCGAAGTTGAGCTTTTCGGTGGCTACGGGCTACACCAATAACCTGGCCGGAGCGCTCTATCAGACGATTGTGCCAACCGGGACAGCGCAGACGAATTCCGCGCTCCAGGCGCAGGCCAGCGGTACCACCTCGCAGGTGCAGACGGGGGGGATTTACCAGCAATCGCAGACCTCGTCCGATGCCTTTTACATCACCGGTTTTGCCGGTTATGTGGTTGCCCCTAACCTGCAATTGCAAGCGCAGGTGGAGCGTCAACAGCAGACCTACCTGGGGCAGTCCTATGGCGTCAACACGTTCGGCGGCGGTGCAGTCTATACTCATGCCCTGTTGGGTGGTTCCATGAATGCTGCGTTTAACGTGTCCGACAATACCGCCGATTATCACAGTGGTGACACCCTCAGCTTCACGACCAATGGAGGCTGGAACCGGAACTTCGGCTCCTGGGGGGTTTCTGGAAGCTTTGGCTATGCCCAGAATGTAGAGACGTACCTGGTCACCTACATGGACTCGTACTACATCTACTCCGGCAATGTGCGGCACCGCTTCGGGCAACTGTTGTGGGCGGCCAGTGCCGGCGCCTCCCATAGTGCAATCGTCAACCAGCCTAACACCGGAAACGGCGGAGAAAGCTTTTCTACCAGCCTGGGCGCCAGGCGGTTGACCTTCAGCGCCAGCTACGCGAAGAGCAATGGATACGGATTGCTGAGTGGAAACGGGATCACGCCGCCCATCAACTTGCCGCCGGGAGCGATTCCGCCGGGGTGGTTGCTGCTGTACGGCGGTTCCGGTTATGCCTTCGCGTTGGGAGCTACTCCGGTGCGCCGTCTGTCCATCGGCGCCAGTTTTTCCCGCGCCGACAGCAACACTATCAGTGGATCGACGTTTTCCGCCAATCACAACGAACAGGCGTTCCTGAACGGCAACTACCAGTTCAGAAAGCTTACGCTCACCGGCGGCTATGGCAGATTGGTGCAGGGCTTTAGCGCCTCAGGTTTGCCGACCAGCAACTTAAATTCGATTTTTGTGGGTGTTTCTCGTTACTTCAACTTTTTCTGATGGGTCGGGTCCGGCTTTGTTGTGGAAGGCACTCCAGATCGCAATTGTCACCTCGCTGTTGCTGACAGCCGGGGTAGCGGCTTCTAAAGAAAAAAAGCAACTCCTCCCAGAGCCCACTCCGCCTGAGATGCAGCTGCTGGGCGGCCGCAAGCTCACCTACGAGCGCAGCTTCCACTCCGCGCGCGAGGTCGAACCCAAGCGCGGCTTCTGGAAGAAGGTGCTCGACTTCGTAGCCGGCGAGCCTGACTTCCACACTCTGGTCCGTCCCTACAGCGTCGCCACCGATTCCCGCGGACGCATCATCGTGACCGATCCGGGCGCTTACGGGGTACACATCTTTGACTTCAAGGAACAGAAATACAAATTCCTGTTTCGCGCGGACAAAGGCAAAGACCCTATGCTGACGCCGCAGTGCGTCGCCGTCGATGCCCAGGACAATATCTACGTGACCGATTCGGAGTCGGGCAAGGTATTCATCTTCAACTCCGACGGCAAGTTTCAGAGAACCATTGGCAGCCTGAAGGGCGGCGAAGGCTATTTCAAGCGGCCCACCGGAATCGCGGTAGATTCCGCTGCCCAACGAATCTACGTAACCGATACTTTGCGCAACAAGATCTTCGTGATGGACATGCAAGGTAGTGTGTTGCAGACCATCGGCAGCAACGGCGAAGGCCCGGACGAGTTTAACTATCCCACCGAACTGCGGCTGCATGGCGACAACCTGGCGGTGGTCGATGCTATGAACTTCCGGGTGCAGGTGCTGGACCGTTCCGGACAATTCCAATATGCCATCGGACAACTGGGCGACCAGTCCGGCACCATGTTTCGTCCTAAGGGCATAGGCTTCGATTCGGAAGGCGACCTGTACGTGGTCGACGGGCTGTGGGGCGTGGTGCAGGTGTTCGATCGCCAAGGCGAGCTGTTATATAGCTTCGGTAATCGCGGCACCGGCGCAGGTGAATTTCAGCTGCCCGCCGGGCTGTTCATCGATGGCGACGATCGCATCTTCGTAGTGGATTCCTTCAACCGCAGAGTACAGGTTTTCCATTACTACGGTTTGCCCAAGCCGGCCAGAGGAGGTTCCCAGTGAGACGTGGGTTGCTACTGCTGGGCGCGCTCCTGATGTTGGTGGGCAGCCAATCGCCGGCGCAGGTTAACACCGACGTTATCGGAATCCACGATCTGTCTCCGGGTAGCAAGTCGCCGATCACCGGCGCGCGCCCCGGCTCCTGCTTCTACTGCCACGCGCCGCACTCCGGGCTGGCCAGCGGCCGGGCGCTGTGGAACCAGACCCAGACCAAAGCCACCTATCAGCTCTACAACAGCACCACCTATCACCAGAAGGGACAGCAGCCCGTACTGGGCTCCGACAGCAACTTGTGCCTGAGCTGTCACGATGGAACCGTCGCCGTGGGCAATACTATCGTTTCCGGACAGATCACCATGAAGGGTTCCATGAACAGCCAGGATGTGTTCGGCACAAACCTGCAAAGTTCGCACCCGTTCAGTTTGCAATTGCCCATTAAAGACACGATTGACCTGGTGGCTTCGCTGGCCGCCCAGGGAAAAACCGCTGACCCGACCGGCGCGGTGAAGCTGATCAACGGAAACATCGAGTGCACGTCTTGCCACAATGCTCACGTCCAGGCGATCGACAAGGTGTCGCAGGAGTTTCTGGTGCGCGACAGTTCCAAAGCGCAGATGTGTCTGGCCTGTCATGATCCCAATCGCACCATCAACAACCAGGTCAATCCGCTGGCCGGCTGGAGCACGAGCGCCCACGCCATAGCCACCAATAAAGTATCGTTGCAGGCCAACCTGGGAAGCTACGGCACGGTGCTGGGCAACGCTTGCATCTCCTGCCATACTCCGCACAACGGGCTGGGAGCGGCGCGCCTGCTGCACAGCCCTAATGAGCAGGACTGTATCGGTTGCCACGGCGGAGGCACGAACCTGACTCCGGCCATCGCCAACGTGTTCACCGAGTTCTCCAAGGTTGGACATCCCTTCCCGCAGGGAAACAATACCCATGACGCTGCCGAAACCGTGCTGCTCAACAACAATCGCCACGCCACTTGCGTCGACTGTCACAGCGGACACGGCTCGCAGCAGGTGACAACTTTCTCGCTGCCGCCGGTCATTCGAGTTTCGCAGAACGACATTGCCGGCATCAGCGCCGCCGACGGCACTACCGTCGTGAATCCGGCGGTCAATCAATACGAGAGCTGCCTGCGCTGCCACGGCACCAGCATCGGAAAAGTCTCCAACCCGATCTACGGATATCTTCCGGTTCGAGCCGTCGTGCCTAACGATCCGCTGAATGTCATTCCTCAGTTTGCCGCCACCGCCAGCTCGAGCCATCCGGTAACCCACGCTCGCAGCAGTGCGCTGCCGCAGCCCAGTTTGCTGCAGACCATGCTTGACGAAACCGGAGGCACGGCCAATGGCCGCGCCATGGGAAACCAGATCTACTGCACCGACTGCCATAACAGCGACGACAATCGCGAGTTTGGCGGGACCGGTCCGAACGGTCCGCATGGCTCAACCCATACCCACATCCTGGAGCGGGATTACGAATTCAGCCAGGCCGGAACGCCGGGCGGCCCCATCACTAATCTCTTCCCCAATCCCAACCTCAGCATTCACGGACCTTACGCGATGTGCGGCAAGTGCCATAATCTGACCAACGTGGTTTCCAACGCCAGCTGGAACCAGCACGGCCTGCACATCAACGCCGGCTTCTCCTGTTCGGTATGCCACACCGCTCATGGCATGGGCGCCCGGAGCGGCACCATCTCCGGCGAGCGGCTGGTGAACTTCGACATCAACGTAGTGGCGCCGAACGGTGCCACTCCCATCTCCTACAGCCACACTACGAACACCTGCGCCCTGGTCTGCCACGGCGCCACCCACAATGCCGACGGCTCCGTGACCCAAGGAGCGCAGCTGAGGAATAACGGTCCGTCGAAGGTCCCAACCGTTCCCATCAAGCGGTAAATCCTTGCCGCCTGCCGATGGCTTCTTCGCTAAGCCGCCTTCAAGATTGATACAGACCGGATATACAGTTTGCTGAAGAACTCGGCCTAAGGCGATTTTGAACGGGCGTAGCTTTAGCTACGCCGTAGCAACTTTTTTATATTTGTCATCCCGAGCCGACTTTAGTCGGTGAGGGATCTGCTTTCCGGGTTTTTCAGCAAACTATATAGCCTGCCGCCAGTGGGGCAGTTTGCACGTTTCTAATAAGGATTCGGCAGAGCAGGCCTTAAGAGGCGGTGTCGCAACCGCCAACCCAATTTCCCCGTGGAACAAAATCGGTGCGCAAACATCAAACAGCCGCGCAGCGGCGGCAGAGTTCTCGCCTGGACTGCTCGGAGGGCGGCACAGGTCGGGATGTCAACCATTGTCGGTTAGCCTTCGCGCTCATCTCCAGGCGGCTTTCCCGCGAAGCTCGACTCCTACCTGGCCGACCCAACCTACGGCCGAGTCGGAACGACTGAACACCACCGCCAGCTCATCCTGATAAACCAAGCTGAAAGCGCGGATCCGACTGCAATAAGCTCGCCAGGTTATTACTTCGCTGCAGAATGACCAGGCCTGCCTGATTGAGGTAAGGATCGCTGGCGTAGGAGGGTGCGCCATTGGCGCTGCTGAAGAAACGATCCACCAGTTCGTCGCCGTAGAGATCGGTGCGGCCATCGATCGCTACCGGACGATCCGGCATGTACCAGGTGAGAAAGCCGCCCCAGTCCAGCGTGTTGTAGAGCGGACCGGGCACGGGATGCTGCCGCAGATAGTTCACGGCATTGACTGGAAGGAAGCTGCTGATGGCGCGGTCCAGACCGCGAGTAGTAAAGTCGGTGTTGCGGGCAAAAACTACCAGCGATATCGCGACCAGCGCCGCTACCGCCAGATTCTGCCGCCAGCTTTCGCCAGCCTCGCGTTCGCCCGTGATCCCAATCGTGTCCGCAATGCAGGCGACAGCCGGAATGCAGATGAACCAGGCATCGCGCATGGTACGAAAAGCCACCGCGCCGGCAATCGACAACAGCAACAGTTTGAAAGCGTCAACCTTGCTCTGGCGGCCGACCGCGAAGAAGGCGTAGCCCATCAACAGCAGTTGCACGAAGTGGCTGTAGGCGCGGAAGTTGATGGGCTGAAGCTCCATGATCATGCGGTAAGGAGCCTTGGCCCGGGAGTACTGCAGAATCACTCCATAAAGATGGAAGGAATAGGGGCCGATGCAAGTCCCTACGACACAGGCGGCAAATACTGCGGCCAAAGTCGAGCAGGGAAGAGTAGGGGCTTGCAACCATGCCGGCGCCCATCCCAGGGATGCGGCCAGCCGCTGTATCAGGTTCACACTCAGCAGCAGGCCCACCAGAAACAGCCCGTAGATGAACTGGATGTGCAGGTTGGCCCACAGCACAAAAATCAGCGGCAGCCAGTAAAGCAGCTGCACCCGGCCGCTGCGGTTCGCTTCCAACACCAAGGTCAGCGTCACACAGAACAGCATCATGGAAAAGAAAACCGGCCGCGGCATCAGGTTGAAGAGAAATGCCGAGCAGGCTGCGATCGCCAGAAAGCAGGCTAACCAGAACCGTCCCGAAAGCCGCCTCACCATCCAGTAGATGGAATAGGCAACGCCCAGAGTCAGCAGGGTTCCGTAGACGCCGATGCCCACCAACCCAAACCAGGCATAGGCCCGCGACAGCAGCAACTCATAGCCCCAACTGTAGGCCACCCAAGGGCGATCGGCGGCGGTCCACGAGAACAAGCCGGTATGAGGGACGGCGGCGTGTTGCACTATCCAGTCGCCCACCTTCAGATGCCACCAGATGTCCAGATCGAGCACCGAGAACTTCAGGTTGAAGGCAATGACTCCCACCGCGACCAAGAGGCCGGCCAACACCAGCGCCTGCAGCCAGCGCAGACGCAGGAGCGGCCGCAACTCGTCGAGGAAGCCGATGGTTGCATGGTTCGCCGTGCGCGCTTGGCCGGTCGCCGTGGGAAGAGGCCGCGACTCGTCAGAAACCACATCCATACCTGCCTGAGAAGCAGGTCGCCTTCCAAAGAGGATCCGCAATAAGTCCAAGCACGAGAGCGGATTACCGGCTTCAGACGAACAGGAAAAGCGGGCTGCCGCGCCAAATCACACGCACCCTGGGGACAAAGACGCTCCCCAGCCTTGCCAGTGTTCTCTCCCCACACCGCTAAGTGACTGAGTAGGCGTGGGCAGCTGCGATCTACGGGTTTGGCAAGTTTGGCAGAGCGTGTGCACTTTACTAAACGTTTTCCGGAGATTGCAGGTTATCGAGTCACTGGTGTGACCCACCTTCCCAGATCGTTTGAAGGAGCAGAGATGGAAGAGCAAGCACAGCAAAGCGGCAAGACATCGGGCAACTGGTCGGTGACGCAAACCTATGCCATGGCGGTGGTTTGTCTGGTCATCGGAGTGCTGGTGGGATACCTGGTGCGGGGCTCGGCGACCTCGGCCCACGCGGCGCCGGCCGCGGCCCAGGCGCAGCCGGCTGCCAGCGCTCCCACCGCCGGTATGGGACAACAGCCTATGCCGACCCTGGAGGAGATGAAACACATGGCCGACAAGCAGGCTGAGCCTCTGCTGGCCACACTCAAGACCGACCCCAGGAATGCCGCCCTGCTCAATAAAACAGCACTCACTTACAAGGCGGCTCACCAATTCAAGGAAGCGATTACCTACTTCCAGAAAGCCTTGGATGTCGATCCCAAGAACGTGGCCATTCGCGACGACATGGCCTCATGCATGTACTACACCGGCGATGTGGACGGCGCTCTGGACCAACTGAATAAGTCTCTGACCTACGATCCCAAACACCCGGGGACGCTACTCAACATCGGCATCATCAAGTGGCAAGGCAAGAACGATGTGAAAGGTGCGGTAGCTTCCTGGCAGACGCTACTTAAGCTCAATCCCAATTTTCCGCAGAAGGAAGCGGTCGAGCACCTGATCACCCAGGCCCAGCAGCTGCAAAATACCGCGTCGTCTCCCAACGAACCGAAGGGATAAGGCGCGCCGGTTTTCCGCATAGGTTTAGGCCATGACGAATGCCACCCTCGACGCCGCCACCATTACGTCTCCTGAGGCGCCAGGCACAGCGCGCCCGAAATCAGATGTCTGGCTGGTTGCAGCCTACGGTGTCGCCCTTGCCGCTTGTATTTCTGTGTGGTTCCTGGCGGTGCGGGCGCCCTTGTGGACCGATGAGACCCTCTCCTACTGGCAGATCGCGGGCGGCTTCCGGCAGATCTGGTCGCGATCCATCCAAGGCAATTCGTTTGCTGCCTACGCCTACATTCTCTGGCTGACGAACACCCTGTTCGGCAGCAGGGGGATTGTCCTCCGAGTTCCCTCGATCCTGGCCATGCTGGCCGCCGTTTACGTCTTCTACCGCTGCGCGCGCGAATTGTTCGACTGGGACGTTGCCCTCATCGCGACTGTATGCTTCATCCTTCCCCGGGGAATTGCGTTTGCCGCCATCGATGTGCGTCCTTACTCGTTTGCCTTACTGGTAACCAATCTTACGATTTTCTTGTTCTTGCGCTGGATGAAAACTGGCCAGACCGGCTACGCCGCGCTGATGGGAATCGCGGCTGCCGGCATCTTTTATTTCCACTATCTTTTCTCCATGATTCTGCTGGCACTGGCGGTTTCTTATCTGCTGACGCGGGCGACCCTCGCCGCGGACCGACCTGCGGCAGATTGGCATTGCGTTGGGTTGCTTCGCCATCGTCCTGCTTCCGGTGTTGCCGCGGCTTCAGGTACATCTACCAGACGCGCGACGACGCACTCCTTCGCCGACCCGCCGCAATGGAAATCGGTGGTGGATGTGCTGAATCCTGGGACTGGGCAGCTACTGGTATTGGCCGGCGCTCTTCTTCTCGCCATCGTGGCTCGGCAGCTCCTTATTACCAAGCGCGAGCTGTTAGGTAAGCTTCTGCTATGCGCCAGCCTGGCGCTGGTTCCCATCTTTTGTCTCTATGCAGTCAGCGTGACTACCTCAGTCCACGTTTTTATCCCGCGTTATCTACTGGTAGCAACCCCCGGCATCGCCTTGTGCTGGGGATGGCTGTGTAGCCTGATCGATTCCCGTGCGCTCCGCAGTTTGTTTTGCTTCGCGTTTGTAGCGCTCTGCGTAGGGCAGGCCTATTCGTCGCCTATTTCGCGCAGGCACGAGGAGTCGTGGAAGGAATCGCTGGCCTTTGCCGACGCCAATGCGGCCAATGACCATGCGCCGCTGTTGATGTGCAGTCCCCTGATCGAAGCTGACTTTCAACCTATGCCCGCGGTCGCCAGCCAGAGCGTACTCTATGCGCCCCTTAGCTACTACAAGGTAAGTGCCCCGGTAGTCCCCCTGCCGCGCACCTTGAATGCCGAAGCCGAGCGCCAAGCCACGCAGTTTCTGCTCAAGGCGGCACCGGAGCATACCCGCTTCCTGGTGCTGGCTCCCTGGCCTTCGTTGCGCATCGTCGATCTTCTGACCTATGACTCGCAAGCCACCTACACTCCTCGCGTTCTAGGAAAGTTCGACGAGATCTGGGTGGTGGAGTTCGTGCCTAACTCCGATGCTCGCTGAATCTCTATTGACGCGTCGACCGCAACAACTTTAGCCCATCTGACGAGGAGGTAAGTATCATGTCCCCAAAACGGCAATCCTACAGGCTATGGCTCCGGACTAGCCGGCGTGTTGCCAGCATGCCGTTGGCGATAGCAATTGTGCTTGCGCTAACCTTGACTCTGATCCAATCCGCGAAGGCCCAGACTTACACCGTGCTGTTCAACTTCTCCGGCCAGAACGGGGCCTATCCTGAAGCCGGCTTAACCATGGATCGAGCCGGAAATCTCTACGGCACGACCTATGAAGGTGGAAGTTCCAACCGCGGCACGGTCTTTAAGCTGGTACGCCGGGGCGCGGGATGGGTACTAAGTCCGCTCTATAGCTTCACCGGACGCACCGATGGCGACGCTCCCATCGCCCGAGTCGTGTTTGGCCCGAACGGGACACTCTACGGCACCACTGAATTCGGCGGCCGCAATTGCGGAGAAGGCTGCGGCGTCGTGTTTAACCTGAGACCTCCGGCGACCACCTGTAATTCCTCACTCTGCCCCTGGACCGAGGCCGTGCTCTATAGCTTCAGCGGATCGGGCGACGGAGCCAACCCGGGATATGGCGACCTCACCTTCGACTCAGTTGGCAACATTTACGGGACAACGTACTTTGGCGGGAACAACGCCCAAGGTGTGGTTTACAAACTCACGTCCCCCAACGGCAGCTGGACCGAAAGCGCGATCCACACCTTCAGCGGGACCAGCGATGGCGAGCTGCCCTACAGCAGCGTGGTCTTCGATACTGCCGGCAACCTCTACGGCACAACGTTTGCCGGAGGCGCTCAGGGATACGGCACCATCTATCAGTTGACACCCTCCGGCGCGGGCTGGGCAGAAAACACTCTTTACTCGTTTCAGAGCGCAACCGACGGAGGCAGTCCCTTTGGCGGCGTGGTGGTGGATCCTGCCGGCAATCTTTACGGAGCTACCAACAGCGGCGGTCCGGGCAACGGCGGTACGGTTTACAAAATGACGTCCTCCAACGGCAACTGGAGCTACGATATGCTCTATAGCTTTACCAGCGCTGCCTACCTGCCGGGAGCCTATGACAGCCTGACCATGGACGCGGCCGGCAATCTGTACGGCACCACCGCCAAGGCCGGCGCTTACGGATACGGTTCGATTTTCAAGCTGATGCCCTCCAACGGCGGCTGGTCGGAAACCGATCTCTACGACTTTCCCGGGGACGGTGCGGGAGCCGTTCCCTACGGCAGCGTGCTCATCGACGCCGGCGGCAACTTGTACGGCACTGCGTCTGCAGGAGGCGCGAATGGTTATGGTGTCATATGGGAGATCACCCCGTAGCGAACTTGCCCGTCGCTCGCCCTACCATCGTCGAAGCAATCCATGGTGTATACCGGATGAGGCGGTTTTGTGCCGCCGCAACTCCAAGGAGAATCCATTTGAGACGATTGGCGATGGTGATGGCAGTCTTGCTGGCCGCATCCGTAGCAGGGAACTGCAAGAGTACGAAGCTGGTAGCCAGCGTGAAGAATCCCAGCTACAACGGACAGCGCTTCAAGAAAGTCTCTGGTGATCGGCATGAGCGACAACCCCGCCATCCGCTCCGACTTCGAAGATGCGATGGCTGCCCAGTTGACGCGCGATGGAGTCCACGCCGTCCCCGGACATAACATCCTGCTGCGGCCGAAATCGGCCCAGATGGATCCAAACTATCTAAAGGCGCAGATTGCCGAGCATCACATCGACGCCGTGCTAACCTCGCGGCTGGTCAGCGTCAAGAACGATATTACCTATATTCCCGGACAGGTCTATACCGTTCCTTATCCCTACTACAACTCGTTCTATGGTTATTACGGAGCCATCTACCCGCGAGTCTATACGCCGGACTATCTGCGCGAAGACAAGACCGTGCGGGTGGAGACGAACCTATACTCCACCAGCACGCCCGAAGGCGAATTTGTCTGGACCGGCATCAGCGACACCTTCAATCCGAATCCCAAGAAGGTGGACAAGGCCATCAACGCAGTCGTGCAGGTGGTAGTGAAAGATCTGGAGAAGGAAGGAATCTTCTAAGAACCGCTTTGTATCAGGGCATGGCATCAGCCATGCCGAAGAGAGTCAACAACAACCCGGGCTTCAGCCCCGAGGACAGCTTTCTTACAGCGGCTAAGGCAGCTGGGTCCCCACTCAAGCCGGTTTTGCTTGAGTAGGAGAACCGAGAGGCATCGTCGTCGTGAGTTGAGTCATTGTTCCAGATCGGCAGCGACCGTAACCTTCCCGCTCGATACTGTCAGCTTCCGTTCCCAAGGCTTAAACCCATGCTTCGAAATCGTAATGGTATGAACCCCGGCGGCGACTGCCAATTCTGAGGGAGTATCTCCCACGAAGTTGCCGTCGACAGAAATGTCGGCCCCGGATGGATTGGAAGTGATGTCCAGGCTTGCCTGCGGGTTGGGTTGACTTGGCACAGAATTCGCTGCGGTTTCCGAAGTGGAAGAGGCCTGCGGATTAGATTTTGCGGCCACTGGTTTAATTGCCCCACCTGGAGCAATCGGAGTTACGGATGGTGCTTGCGAAGGCGTCGCTTTTGCATCATTTTGATTTGGTGGCTGGCCTGTCTCCACGCGGCAATCGTCCCTTGCCTGCTTCAGTTCTGCGGAGGTGAAATTTTGATTCAGGATGATGACCTCTGCTCCCTTTGCCTGCAAATTGCGCACATCGTGGTCGGTTAGCTTTCCATGGAAAGAAGTTCCTTTAGGCAGTTTACCCTCGACGTACTGGAATTGTTTTCCACGCAAGCCGAATGAGTACAGGTGACTAGTAATTTCATCGGCAGGCCCCATCCGCTTGAGAATGACGCAGCTAGCCTTGGGGGCGTGAGTAGCTTGAGAGCTAGTCGTAGACGCTGAGGGATGATCCTGAGCCAACCCAGTAATCGAAACAGCCAGACAGAGCACAGCCAAGCCAGATAGTTTCACTGCGTACTCCTTGGGCGGTGAAACGAAGTGTATGCCTAAATGCTCCGAGGTTGAAGAAGTTTCCGCGGTCGGCGCACTACTGCCAGCCAACGGCAGGACTCCGCTCGGGCTGAAGAGATTGTGTCGCCAACCCCTGACGCCTTTCTGCTCCGTGACCTCCGGGCCTCTGGGGTGAATCTCTCACACCAGCTTGCGCAGTTCGCGCCGCAGAATTTTTCCCGACGCTGTCCGCGGCAGGCTCTGCACGAAGTAGACTTCGCGCGGCATTTTGTAGTGGGTCAGCCGCTCGGCCACGAAGGCCTGCAGAATGCTGCCGGTTTCCGGCGTGCTCCACTCGTGATCGCCCAGCACGACAAAGGCGCAGGGAATCTCTTCGCCCGCGGCATCGATCCGCGACACCACGCCGCAATCGCGCACCAGCGGATGCTCCAGCAACACGCTCTCCACCTCGGCGGGCGCAATCGAAAAGCCTTTGTACTTCATCATCTCCTTGCGGCGATCGACCACGTAATACAAACCGCGCTCATCCGCCCGCACCACGTCGCCGCTCCAGTACCAGCCATCGCGCAGCACTGCGGCAGTCGCGTCGGGGGCCTTCCAGTAGCCCAACATGAATTGCGGACCGCGCATCACCAGTTCGCCCAGCTCGCCCGGCGCCACATCGATCTCCTTCTCATTCACGATGCGGCACTCGGTCTGCGCCACCGGCGCGCCCACCGATTCAGGCCGGTACAACTCCGGCGACAGAAATCCCATGTGGGTGACCGGCGAGGCTTCGGTCATGCCATAACCCTGGCGAATCGGGATGCCGGTCGATTCCGTGAAGCGGCGGGCCAGCTCCGGCGCCAGCGGCGCTGCGCCCGACTTGACCCAGCGCATGATATGGTCGCGGGGAAATTTTCCCTGCTCCGCTGCCAGGCAATAGGCCAGCAACGTAGGCGGCACACACAAGGTGAGCGTGATGCCTTCCTGGGCAATGATCTCGAGCGACTTCTCGCAATCGAAGCGCGCCATCAACACCACCGTGCAGCCGCGCATCAGCGACAGGTTGAGTCCGATGGTCATGCCATAGATGTGATACAGCGGCAGGAAGCAGAGCAGCACTTCGTCTTCGGCAATGGCGCCCAGCTCTCCCGGCGTCAGCGTCTGGTAAACATTGGCCACCAGGTTGTAATGCGACAGCATGACTCCCTTGGGCATTCCGGTGGTGCCGCTGGAATAGGGAAGCGTCGCCAGGGTGAGTCTGGAATCGTGTTGCGGCTCCGGAGGCGGCATGCTTGCCGGCTCAAACAGCGTGTCGAAGGGCTGCGACCCAGTGGGGCCGGGCGCGCGCACGGTATAGACCCGGCGCAAGTCGGGCAAGCCGGACAGATCAATTCCACTGAGCAGCGAGCCATCGCTGATGAGCGCGACCGCGCCGGAGTTTTCCAGCTGATAGTGCACCTCGCGCGCGCGGTAGGTGGGGTTCAGCGTAGTGGGCGTGGCGCCGGCCAGCATGGCCGCATGATAGGCGACGCCGAACTCCCAGCAGTTGGGCAGGAAGATGCCGACCATCTCTCCCGGACGAATGCCGGCAGCCACCAGGCCGCGTGCCGCCAGCTCCGCCATCTCGCCGTAGGCGGCGTAGGTGATTCGGCGTTCGGGAACGCACGAGGTGTCGATGATCGCGATCTTGGGGCCGTGCCGGCGGCAGGAGTCCAGAACCACATCGTGGACGAACTTGCCTTCGGGATCGTCGAACAGCCGGGTCCGTAGAGGGTCAAGGTGCTGCGTCATCGTCTTGCGGCAGAAGTGTAGCAGGTTATAAAAATCGTGGCTGTGATTCAAGAAGGCGCAACCGCGAGCCTCGCCGTTTGTTATGCTTTGGACCGATTCAAGGCAGGCGTTTCCACCCCATGCGAGGACTCAACGGCAAACGCGTGATCATCACCGGAGGCGCCAGCGGCATCGGCGCTGCTACCGCCGCGCGTTTTCTGGAGGAAGGTTCCCGGGTGGTGATTGTCGACCGCGATCAGGCGGCTTGCGAGCGGATTGGCCAAAGCCTGCCGGGGATCGTCGCGACTTTCCCCGCCGACGTTGCCGACCACAAACAGGTGCAGCATGCTTTCGGCAATGCCGTGGTCGCGCTGGAAGGACTGGATGTCGTCATCAACAACGCCGGCATCAGCATTCGCCACGCATTTCGCGATATCACGCCCGAAGAGTGGAACAGAGTTCTGGCGGTGAATCTGGGCGGCGTCTTCCACGTGGCGCAAATTGCGGCGCGCTACCTTATGGAACACACCGGCGGCGTGATTCTTAATATGGCGTCGACCAACGGGATGGTGGGCCATCCTTTTTACGCCGACTACAACGCCAGCAAGGCGGGAGTGATCGAGCTGACGCGGTCGATGGCGCTGGAGCTGGCTCCCAAGGTGCGCGTCAACGCGGTGGCGCCAGGATATGTACTGACGCCGATGCAGCGCGCCGAATATTCCGAAGCGATGCTGGAGGCGGTGAACCGGAAAATTCCTCTCGGTCGTCATGCCCAGCCGGAGGAAGTCGCGGCGCTGTTCGCCTTCCTCGCCTCCGACGACGCAGCCTATCTCACCGGACAGGTTTATGTGATCGATGGCGGAGAGACGGCCGGCGGCCTGGCCAGCCGGTAAGGACCGGCCTGTGGGGCTGACAAGAAGGAACTGCTTGCCTAGTTTCATTCCGATCGCCGGGGTGATAGGCCTGCTGGCCTGGCTGTATTTAGTGCTGGGGCATGGCCGCTTCTGGCGGGTGCGGCGTCTGGGCGCGCCAAAGCTGCCGCCGGCGAAAATTACCGCTCCGATCGCGGTCGTCATTCCCGCGCGCAACGAAGCGGACGTTATCGGCAAGGCGGTGCGCTCTCTGCTGCGGCAGACCTGCGCCGATTCGCTTCGCATCTTCGTAGTCGACGACAACAGTACGGACGGCACCGCCGAGGCTGCGCGTCAGGCCGCGAATGAACTTTCCCAAGCCGAGCAGTTGACCGTTCTGGCAGGACGATCGCTGCCCGACGGCTGGACCGGTAAGCTCTGGGCGGTGCAGCAGGGAATCGAGCAGGCACTGACGCTGCATCCGCAATTCCTGCTGCTCACCGATGCCGACATCGAGCACGCGCCCGACAACCTGGCGACGCTGATCGCGCTGGCCGAAAGCGGAGGCTATGATCTGGTCTCGTTCATGGTGAAGTTGCACTGCCGCAGCCTTGCGGAAAAGTTTCTCATCCCCGCATTCGTATTCTTTTTCTTCCTGCTCTATCCGCCGGAATGGATTCGCGATCCCCGACGTAAGACTGCGGGCGCGGCCGGCGGCTGCATGCTGATTCGTCCTGTGGCCCTGGAACGCATTGGCGGGATCGCCGCTATCCGGCAGGAGATTATCGACGATTGCGCCCTGGCCCGCGCGGTCAAGTCCACCGGGGGCAAAGTCTGGTTGGGGGTGACCGGCGAGACTCGCAGCCTGCGGCCCTACAACTCGTTGGGCGAGATCGAGCATATGATCGCGCGCACCGCCTTCAATCAGTTGCGACATTCGGCATGGCTGCTGCTGGGCGCGATCGCAGGGATGACGTTGCTGTACCTGTTGCCGCTAGCAATGCTGGCCAGCGGCAGATTGCTGCTGGCGGCGATTGGTGGCGCGGCTTACCTGTTGATGAGTGCGATGTATTTTCCGATGGTGCGGTTCTACGGGCTGAATCCGCTATGGGCATTGACCTTGCCGCTCAGCGCTGTGTTTTACATGGGAGCGACGATTCATTCCGCGATGAAGTTCTGGCGGGGCCGCGGTGGGGAATGGAAAGGCCGCGCGCAGGATAACTAGCAACTAGTAACTAGTAACTAGTAAATCATAGGACGCCTGGTTTGACATCCTTTCAGGCAGCCTGGTCCGTCATAGAGTTCCGCCTGCGACCACCCCGTCCCGCTTCGCGGGACGACTCAGCTCAGCCCAGGACACAGCCCGCCAGAGGCGGGCGCAGTCCTGAAGCGGGAATTGAGCGAGCCCCTCACCGACTACAGTCGATAACACGAATTAAAAGGAGTTGCTACGGTGTAGCTAAAGCTACGCCCCTTCAAAATCGCCTTAGGCCGAATCGCCTTAAGCCGAGTTTTTCAGCAAACTGCGAAGCGGGCCCTGAAAATTAGGGTGGCTAGAACAACTTATCCAGCTGCAGGTGCACTTCCGGATGCTGGCGCGTGCCCGCAATCTCGACCGGCAGGTAGGTTCCGGCGCCGTGTTTGGAAAACAGCGGATCGAAGGGCAGCAGCAGCCAATGCTTCAGGCCGCTCATGGTTTGCGATACGGTCGCCTGCAGCATCACATCCCCGACAAAATTAATGCGCTCGCTATGCAGCCCGTAAGAGCCCTTCATCTGCGCCAAGACGCCGGGCACGACGAAACGGAACTGTCCAAAGCTCAGATTGCCTTTGGCCAGATTGAAGTCTCCGGCGAAATCCGCCGGCACGTCCGTGATCGTCATATCATCGGGCCGGCCCTGGCCGCGCCGGCTGACGTCGGCAATGGTATTTTTGATTTTGTCGGTGGTGAATCTGGCGTCCGAAATCCGGAACGTCCCGCTCAGCAGCATCCGCTGCAGCACCCGATCTTTTCCCGGCGGCAGCACCATGTAGGCCTTCAGCGTGAGTCCGCCGGTCAGCACCGGAGGCTCGGACTTGGCGGCCAGCATCAGCACGTCCTGCACTCGCGCTTTTTGAATGTCGACGTTCAGCAGGATGGTTTTCCCCTTGTCGCCCGGCCGGCTGGACACCTGGCCGTTGGTCACGATGTCGGAGTCGAGGAAGTGCGCCTTCACCGGCTGCAGATAGGTGTTGCCGTTGGTGCCATCGACGATGGCATGGAATTGCGTGGTCAGGTGCACCGACCCGCCGCCGCTGTCGAGCTGGAAGTCGGGAGTATCGGTGGTGCCGTCGACCGTGATGTTGTGCAGCACGCCGTTATAGTTGCCCACCGACGACAGCATTCCGGAGATGCCGTTGAACACCGACAGATCGGCATGCTGGAAGGTGTAATGGCCGCTAACCCGGGTGTCGGAAGGCTGATCGAAATCCCACGGCCCGAAATGTCCGGTGGTCTCGATCAAACCCGGCGGGGTGGGATTGGTGAGCTCGGCCTTGAAGGCCATCGGTTCGCCGATGCCGGCGCTGTGCAGAGTGAGCCGCCGCAAATCGAAATTCAACGGTTCGCGGTTAGGATCCTTGCGCAGCACGTACAGTTCGGTATGGTCGGCATCAACCTGATCGATGACAAAGTTCGCTAGGTGCGTCCTGGATTTCACCGGCGCTGCCTGCCCGCGCGCTCCGGGCTCGCGCTTGGGAGGAACGTGAATCACCAGCCCATCCAGTTTGACCCAATCGATGTGAGCGGGCGAGCGCAGCAGTTCGAAAACATCGGCATAGATGGTGACTCGTTTCACCGTGATGAGTGGCGGAAACTCGCCGTCGCCGCGATTGGGCAGCACGAAGTTCTCGGCAGTGGCGCGAAACGCGGGAATCAGCGTGACATGAAGGTTTTCCAGCTTGACGTCGCTCTGGTAATGCTGGCGCAAGGCCAGCAGAACCCGGGCTTGCAGCCAGCGCTCAATCGGAGCCGGCACCGTCAGCAGCACAACAAACGCGACGCAGGCGGCCAGCAGCAGGCCCACCAGCGTCCACAGCAGCACGCGGCCTCTTTGAGGATTGGGCATGGAGGAACTTCGGTTAGATGCCGAGAACGTTCATCATAGTGCCAGCGCGTCGCGAATTTTGTCCACGATCTCGGCCGGAGTCAGATCCGCGGGAATAATCAACGCGTTCGCCGGCTCCTCCAGAGTGTCAAACTGGCTGCGCAGCAGATGCGGATTCATGTAGTGGCCGGATCGCGAAGCCAGGCGGGCCGTAATCAATTCCATGCTGCCGCGCAAGTATACGAGCTTGACCTCAGGGCTCACCAGCAGCTGCTGGCGATAAGCGGCCTTCAGCGCCGAGCAGGCCAGCACGACATTCTCGCCCGCTGCCAGCCACGCCACAATCGCCTGATGCAGAGCCTCGAGCCAGGGCGCGCGATCTTCATCCGTAAGCGCAATGCCGGCGTGCATTTTCGCGATGTTGGCGGCGGGGTGATAGTCGTCGGCGTCGGCAAAGCGGCAGCCGAGATCCTTGGCCAGCGCTTGCCCCACGGTCGTCTTGCCCACGCCGGAAACGCCCATGAGGAGAATGATCATGCGCCGGCCGAGCCAGGTTTTTGCTGACTACGAATGTTGTCCGTCCGGATGCACCAGCGGCCGCCAGCGGAAGCGATCGAACTTGATCAGCTTGTCGGCGTCGCTGGGCCCTTCGCTGCCGGCCGCGTAGTTGGGAAACTGCGGCGGCGGAAGCTCGGCCCAGGCTTCTTCGATGGGCGTGATGATGCGCCACTCGGCTTCCACTTCATCGCGCCGGGTGAACAGGGTGGCATCACCGCGCATCACGTCGAGCAGTAGCGTCTCGTAAGCCGCGGGCGTTTCGGTGCCGAAGGCATCGTGGTACGAGAAGTCCATATCCACGCGAATGTCGCGAAACTGCAAGCCGGGCTGCTTGGCGCTGAAGCTGAGCGAGATGCCTTCATTAGGCTGAATGCGCATGGTGATGATGTTGTGGTGTACGCCTTCGGGAGCGCGCGAGAACAGCGCCTGCGGCGTGCGCTTGAAGTGCACCGCGATTTCGGTCAGTTGCGTGGCCAGCCGCTTGCCCGCGCGCACGTAAAAGGGAACTCCCGCCCAGCGCCAGTTGTCGACGTGGAACTCGACGGCGGCATAGGTCTCGGTCCGCGAATCGGATTTGACGCCCGGCTCCTGGCGATAACCCGGCACAGCTTTGCCGTCGATCGTGCCCGGCCCGTATTGGCCGCGTACCGTGAACTTGGCCACGTCATCTTTTGTCATGGGACGGATGGCGCGCAGCACTTCCACTTTATGTCCGCGCACCGCGTCGGCGTCGAAGTTGACCGGCGGCTCCATCGCGGTCAGCATCAGCAGCTGGAGCATATGATTGGCCACCATGTCGCGCAGCGCGCCGGTCTCTTCGTAAAATGCTCCGCGGCCTTCGACCCCGAGCGCTTCGGCGGCCGTGATCTCGATGTAGTCGATGTAATTGCGGTTCCACACCGGCTCGAACATGGAATTGCCGAAGCGGAACATCATGATGTTCTGCACCGTCTCTTTGCCCAGGTAGTGGTCGATGCGGTAGACCGACGGCTCATCGAACACCTGGGAGACGATTTCGTTTAACTCCTGCGCGCTGGCCAGGTCGCGGCCAAACGGTTTTTCCAGAACGATGCGGGTCCAACCTTCATCATTGCGCGCCAGGCCGGCCTGGCCCAAGCCTTCCACGATCGGCGGCGCCAGCGATGCCGAAGTCGAGACGTAGAACAGGATGTTCTTGCTGGCGCCGTTCTTCTGCATCTCCTTAAGTTTCGCCTTGAGCTGCGGATAAAAATCCGGATGACTCGCGTCGCCGGGCAGATAATGCAACCGCTGGGCGAAATCCTTCCAGCCGTCCTCGGTGAAGTTGCGAGCGTCTTTCGAGGTGGCCGCGCCCTCATGCATACGCGAGCCGAACTCCTCGTCGTCGAGCTTGGTGCGGCCGATGCCCAGCACCTCGAAGTTGCGGCTGGTGCAGCCTACACAGGCGAGGTCGTACAGCGCAGGAATGAGTTTGCGGCGAGTGAGGTCGCCGGTGGCTCCAAAGATGACCACCAGGCAGGAGTCGCCCTGGGGCAGAACCGGTTGCTTGAGTTTTTGCGGCGCAGGATGTACCAGAGTGCTCATAGGATTTCGCTCCAGTGCGATTGGATGACCCTGAACCGCTTGGCGGTGCGCGCAATCACCAGAGATAAGAGGCACTCCGATGAGTCAGCGGGTTCAGATTTGTATCAGGGCACGACTTCGAGTCGTGCCGTAACCGCGGTTTAACAGAACGGCTTTAGCCGCTGAGGTACAGGGGCTAAACAGTTTGCTGAAAAACTCCCGCAGTTGTGATGAACAGGTAGAGCGAACCTTCAGGTTCGCGTCTAAGTTCTTTATTTTGGACATCCGGAGCCGGCTTCAGCCGGCGACAGATTGTTCATTTCGACTTTTTCAGCAAACTGTAAAGCCCTACACAGAACCAATCCTTTCGGCACGGCTGAAGCCGTGTCCTGATACAAATCGAGACATCCCATAAATTGTGGGACATTCTTTCTGCAAATTGCAGGACCGTTTATTTCTGCGCCCCGGCTACCGCGCTGCTGGTTTGCGATACGGCTTCCTTGACCAACGACAAAACCCGGCGCAAGCCTTTCTCTACGTCGCGCCCCAGATCCATGCGCACCACGCGGCGATGGCGATTGGACAGCGCTTCGAAATCGCCCATCGCCTGTGCCTGCTTCAACACCCCGAAGCTGAACTTCTCGCCCGGCACTTCGATATCGTTGATGTCCTCGGAGGTGAGCTGCAGAAACACACCGCTGTCGGGACCGCCCTTGTGCAACTGACCGGTGGAATGCAGGAAGCGTGGACCGTAACCGAGCGTGGTAGCGACGTTTTTCGCGTCGCGAACCACGCCGCGAATCTGTTGCAACAGGGCATCATAGTTGCTGAGCCCTTCGATGAACGCCGCGATGGCAAAGTAATCGCCGCGATTCAGCCGAACGAAATGCGTAGTGATGATGGCCTGCATCGACGAGCCTCCGCGACGCAGGGTTTCGCAGGTTTCCGGGTCGCCAAAGACGCGCAATGTTTCTTCCGCGATAATCAGCTTTTGCTGCGGCAGCTCACCGTTTTGCGCATACTCTGCCAGCAGTCGCTTGGTGTTCTCCTTCGATTCCTGCACGTCCGGCTGATCGAATGGATTGACGCCCTGCAGCGCGCCCGCGATGGCAGTGGCGAACTCCCACAGGAAGAATTCCTGCCCAAGATCGAGCGCATCGCGCAGGGTGTGACGCAGCACGGGATGGCCCGCGGCCTCGAGGGTAGAGAGCTTCGCGACGACCTCGCTGTCTTCGTCCGATCCGGTGCGAATAGAAACGAAGACGCGATCGTCGCCGTAAGCTTCCGGCGCGCTCAGCGGCTCGCCAGTGACCGGCACAATGCCCTTGCCGTCTTTGCCCAGGCTCTCGGCCAGCAGTTGCTCGATCCAGAGACCGAGCGCGGTGAGCGACGGAGGCGTGATCAGGGTCAGCTTGTTGCGACCGGCCTTGGCCAGCGTAGCCAGCGCCGCTCCCAGCCGCGCGCCCGGATTATCTTTCGCTGGAATCGTCTCTCCACAAGCCTCCGCGGCTTGCGTGGCGCGATCCAGCAGCGCCTTCGCATCACCGCCCATCAGCGCAAAAGGAAGCATGCCAAAGTAGGACAGCGCCGAGTAGCGGCCGCCGATGTCGGGCAGGTTGAGCCACACCCGGCGAAAGTGGGTGTGCGCAGCTTCTTTGCTGAGCGGGCTTTCCGGATCGGTGATGGCGATGAAGTTCTTGCTGGCAGCATCGCCCTTGATTCGCTTTACCCGATCATGAAAGTAACGCTGGAACAGTTGGGGCTCGGTGGTGGTGCTCGACTTTGACGACACCACAAACAACGTGTTGCCGATTTTGATTTTCTGTTCCAGGTGGCGAACCGCCGTCGGAACCGTGGAATCGAGCACGTAAAGCTGCGGATATCCCTCCTGCTGGCCAAAGGCGCGGCTGAACACTTCGGCTCCCAGGCTGGAGCCACCCATGCCGACGACGACCACTGATTCGAAATCAGCGTTGCGGATTTCGTTGGCGAAGGCAGCCAGCTCGGCGATTTGCGGCTGCATACTCTCGGCGGCGCTGAGCCAGCCCAGCGAGTGGGCGACTTGTTCGGCATCGCCCTCCCACAGCGTGGGATCTTTCCGCCACAGGCGAGCCGCGAAGCCTTCCTGGTCGAGCCGCTGCAGGCAGGCCCGGTAGTCGCTCTCATAATTGCCCAGCGCAGCCGTATGGCGATCGACGATGTCCCGCGCGGCGTGTTCAGCCGGCACTAACGGATCGCTGCTCATTTGCACCTCGCAAACAGGCCGGGGGTAAAAACCAATTGTGGGAAAGCCGGATGTTCGCAGGCCTAAAGGCCTGCGCTTCCACCGGTGAAAACCGGCTTCACGCCTGCACCAGATAGCACAAGCGCCGACCGGCGTGCATCGGCGCTTCCAGAGCTTCCATCGTACGCCTGCAAGGTTACGACTTGGCTTTTTTCATGGTGTCGCGAGCCTTGGCGACCACGTTGTCTACGGTGAAGCCGAAGTGCTCCAGGATGGTCTTGTACGGCGCCGACGCCCCAAAGTCATCGCGGCCAACCGTCTCGCCGTAGGGCCCGACGTGCTCGCGCCAGCCAAACGTCGTGCCCGCTTCCACGGACACGCGCGCCTTCACCGCAGGCGGCAATACCTCGTTCTTGTAGGCATCCGACTGCTGCCGGAACAGCTCCCACGAAGGCATGGAGACGACGCGCGCCTTCACGCCATCGGCGGTCAGCTTTTCATAGGCGCCGACGCAGAGCTGAACTTCCGAGCCCGTGCCGATCAGAATGACTTCAGGTGTGCCGCCGGAATCGGCGAGAACATAAGCGCCCTTGGCCACGCCTGCCGCAGAAGCGTACTTGCTGCGATCGAACGTGGGCACGCCCTGGCGAGTCAGAACCAGACAAACCGGGTTCTTGGTGAGCGGCATGATTACGCGCCAGGCCTCGGCAACTTCATTCGCATCGGCCGGACGAATCAGGATCATGTGCGGAATCGCACGAATCGACATCAGGTGTTCGATGGGCTGATGGGTCGGGCCATCTTCGCCCAGGCCGATGGAGTCGTGGGTGTAAATGTAGATGACCGGCAGCTGCATCATGGCGGCCAGGCGCAGCGTGGGCCGCATGTAATCGGAGAAGATAAAGAACGTCGCGCCGTAGGGCCGCAGACACGACAGCGCCATGCCGCTGACGATCGAGCCCATAGCATGCTCGCGAATGCCGAAGTGGAAGTTGCGTCCGCCGTAGCTGCCCTTCTCGAAGTCGCCGCCGTCTTTGATCAGCGTCTTGGTCGAAGGATAAAGATCGGCCGAGCCGCCCAGCAGCCAGGGCACCTTGGCCGCCACCGCGTTCTGCACCTTGTTACTCGAGTCGCGCGTGGCCAGACCCTTGCCGTCGGCCGGGAACGATGGAATGTCCTTGTCCCAACCGGCGGGCAATTCCGCGTTCGACATCTGCTCCCACATCTGGGCCAGCTCGGGCGATTGCTTTGCCCAGGCGGCGTACTTCTGATTCCACGCCTGCTCCCACTTTGCGCCCCGCTCGACGGCTTTGCTCATGTAATTCTTGGCGGCGTCGGGAACCAGGAAGTGCTCATCCGGCGGCCAGCCGTACACAATCTTGGTGAGACGCACTTCGTCCTCGCCCAGCGCTTCGCCATGCGCTTCCTTGCTGTCCTGGCGATGCGGCGATCCAAAGCCGATGTGGCTGTCGACGATGATCAGCGATGGCCGGTCGGGCTCGCGCTGCGCCGCCTTGATGGCGACGTCGAGCATCCCAAGATCGTTCACGTCGCTGACCCGCTGCACATTCCAGTGCCAGCCCTCGAAGCGCGTGGCCACGTCGTCGCTGAAGGCCAGCGAGGTGTGGCCTTCGATGGTGATGTGGTTGTTGTCGTAGAACCAGATCAGATTATTGAGACCGAGATGTCCGGCGACCGAAGCCGCTTCGTTGCTGACCCCTTCCATCAGATCGCCATCGCCGCAGATGGCGTAGATGCGATAGTCGAAAAGATTGCTGTTCTTGTCGAACTGCGAGGCCAGCCAGCGCTGCGCAATCGCCATGCCCACGGAATTGGAGACGCCTTGTCCCAGCGGCCCGGTCGTGACTTCGAGCCCGGGCACGTGGTGATACTCAGGATGGCCCGGTGTCTTCGACTCCCACTGGCGAAACTGCTTGATGTCATCGAGCGACATGTCGTAGCCGGTGAGGTAGAGCATGGCATAGAGCAGCATGCAGGCGTGGCCGTTGGAGAGGATGAAGCGATCGCGTCCGGCCCACTTGGGATTGCGTGGATTGTGCTGCAGATAACGGTCCCACAGCACATAGGCCAGCGGGGCCAGCGCCATGGGCGTGCCGGGATGTCCGCTGTTGGCCTTCTGCACCGCGTCCATGGCCAGGGTGCGAATGGTGTTGATGCAGAGCAGTTCCAGCGGCTGCTCGGAAAGCCCATGGTTTACGCCGGCCTGTTCTTTCTCACGAACGGAAGTGTCTGCCTGACTACTCACCTGCTACCGCCTTTCTGGGGGGTTGGAGCTGCGTGGGTTGCGGGTTCAATTTCGACGGCATAGTCATTGCCTTGCCACTGGTTATCCAGCGGCCAATAAAAGGTGAAACGCAGCGGCGCTTTTTGCGCCGCATCGATTTCCAGATCGACATACTCCAGCTTCACCGCCGTGGGTATCGAACTGCTGTCGTGCGTGGTGTTCCATTCGTCATCGCTCCAGTGCAGCATGAACGGCGATGAGGCCACGATGCGCAACAAGGTGCCAGGCGCGATTTTGCGGACCTGGCGATTGATCTTCCATACTTCGATTGCCCGACGGGGATGGGTGTTGCCGTAGCGCTCGACGACCGGCTTGATGCGGTCATAAATTTTGTTTTCGACCACCGAGCGCAGCAAGGTGACATATTCAGCGTGGGCCCACAACAAGGGGATGGCGGCGCCGGTAGCTTTGCCGAAGAACATGTGTTCCTCGGGAATGTCGGGCGCGTCCCAGATCTGTTCGGGGAACAGCCCGACGCCGGTGGCAAAGCCTTCCATGGCTCGCAGGTAGACATCGATATTTCTGCCCGCGCCCAGTTCATAGGTAGCGCGCTCCAGGGTCAGCAGCGGCCAGGCCCGGCCGACTCCCCAGACCTTGAACGAGGTGCCATCGGCGCGCTGGCCGTAGCCGTCATGGTTGTAACGTCTCCAGCAAGGCCCGGCGGGGGTATCGACTTTCAACACTGCATCGATTACCTTCAGCGAATCTTCGATCAGCGGATCGCCGGGCTGGCGAATGCCGAAGCGCACCAGTTCCAGGAAGCCGGCATCAACGATCTCGTTGGCGGGATAGACAGAGCGCTCGCCCGGCTGCTGGTTCGCCAGCCGCAATTCGCCCTTATCCGGATCTTCGTCGCCGACCGCCCCTTCGCTGCTCACCGCGGGATTGATGCGGATGTAATGGCGGCGAATTCCCGGCACCAGGCTGCCCTGATTGGTGACCGTCCATTTCTCGACGTGCGACTCGATGAAATCCGCGTAGGTGCGCAGAAAGTCGGCCGTATGTTCGTCTCCGCGGGCCTCCATCATCTCTGCCGCGCAGATCAGGGCTGCGATGTTGCTGGCCAGGGTGGAAGGCGAATATCCTCCGGCCTCTTCCCAACGCTCTTCGGCGGTGGCCGGACCTTTGCGGATGAGGTAATTGCAGGCGCGCGTGATGGTGACGTGGGGATCGAACTCGCCCAGGGCGTTGAGCTTCCACAAGCGCCAGGCCAGCAGAATGGGGAAGGAAACTTCGTCCAGTTGCACCCCGGTCCAGTAGGGGCGGCCGTCGATCCAGAAATTCTGGTAGAAGCCGCCGTCCTCATTCTGTGCGATGGCCAGATAGATCATGGCGCGCAGCGGAGTGGTGGTATCGCCGGCGGCCATCAGCGCATCGGCCGAGTGCACCATGTCGCGCGTCCACACCAGGTGATAGCCGCCCAGTTCGTCGTCGCCCTTGTCTTCACCCCAGGGAATACTCATGCTGGCGATCATGGCCCCGGGATAGATCTTGTCTTCGTGCGCCAGCAGCAGATTGATGCTGCGGGCGAACAGGGACGACTGGGTGGGCGTGACCTTACCCCGGTTCATGTCGATCACGGCCAGCCGCTTGCGAGTACGGCTCCATTGATCGACAAAGCTCTTGACGTTGGTGGCGAAAGGAATACACAGCGATTGAAATAGGCCGGCGCCCACCGCGTGCCGGCTGCGCCCGAACGACAATCCCAGGGTGAATTCGTAGCCGTGGGTCAGATCAATCTCGCCGGTGAGGGCCAGGTTGCCGTCCGTCGCTGAGTCATATTCCCAATCCATTTTCAGGTTGTGGGCCAGATCGGTCCAGCCGTCGCTGGTGCCCACGTAGCCGCAGGAAAGCTTGCTGAACGGCGAGGTAGCGCCCAGGGCCAGGTAAGTGTTATCGCGGTAAGCGAGCAGAAAGCGGCGGCCCTTGGCCTCCACGATCTCTCCGTTGTTGTGCCAGCCGCCGATCCCCAGATGCGGAGCGCACAGCACGTACAGGTGCAGCCGCCCTCGCCATTCGGGAACGACGTCGAACTTGGTGTGGACCAGCAGGCAGGTCAGGTGGGGGTCGCCGATGATCTGTTTTTCGATGGTGTAGCGGCCCTCGGGATCGCGGTTGGTGATCTTGAAGCCCAGGGCGTTGGGATCGATCAGCTCAATCTCGCTGAGGGTGTTGCGGCGTTCGCCGTGGAAAAACGTTTCCTCGTCGCTGATCAGAAATTGCAGATCGCGAATTTGTGGCGTATCGATGGAGGGATAGTAGACTTCGGTGTTGATCCCGTTGGCGATGGTGTACCACAGGCGGCTGGAGACGGAGTAGGCCGTGCCCACGGCGTCTTTGGCGCCTCCCGTCCAACGCGGTTCAATGCCCGGTGCACCCGGAGCTGGATTCTTGCAGATCACGAGAGGCTCCTCTTACAAGCAGATCGAATTACAAGCAGATCGAATGATTGTAAACTCGCCGGCGACAGCCGATAAGAGACCGCTCGCGGCAGACCTAAATGTTGATGCCCAGAGCGGCCGCTGGTTACATCCGGGAGGCAGTATTCCGGCTTCGTCGAAAACCCGCCGCACAATTCCGTGAATATTAGATAAATTCCGGCCGGCTGACCAGCGCTAACTGCCAGCCGGTGGTTTCGCTGCAGCCCGATGTGGTCAGGCATCCCGTGCCTGCAGTCTTGTGCCGCCGTTCCGTGGTTCCCAGCCCGGTCGAGATCGCGCCCCCTGAAGGCCGACAGCTCTGCGGGAACGTATCGCGACCGTCAAATGCCTCATTTCAGATCGCGCTTAACAAAACTTAAACATTCCGGATGGGTAATTGGATAAGAATGTGGAACTCCCGGTCTTATTATCGGGAAAGGCAACTAGAGTGGGGAAGGAAGCGCGCTGAAGGTGCCTGATTCAGCGTCGCCAGCGAAGTTCCTCCGGTCTCAACTCAATCGGCTTCCCGGTAATGGCTTGCTTGACGCCCAGTTCGTCGTCTTACTATGACGCCTGAAGTTACTGTCATCCCTGAAATCGATGTAACCTCTCGCAAATACCTAGCGCTGATGGAAGTGTCGCGAGTGATTGCCTCCCACCGCGACCTGGCCGTGCTGTTTGATCAGCTGGCCGAGTGTCTGCACCCTCTGCTCAGCTTCCATTATCTCAGCGTCGCCCTGCACGACGAATCGCGCAGCCTGATGCGCCTGCACATCCTGCAATCCACTTTGATCCACAGCGCTTCGGCCGGGGTAGAGTTCCCGGTCAACGAATCTCCGTCGGGAAGCGCGTTGGCGGCGCAGGAAGTTCTGAACTTCCCCACCCTGGACGAGGTTCGTCGTTTCCCGCGCGCGTTTGAAGTATTGCAGCAGCACCAGGTGAAATCGTTTTGCAGCCTTCCCCTGACTACCGCCCATCGACGGCTGGGAGCGCTGGCCCTGGGCCGCTCCGAAGAAGGCGGCTATGACAGCACCGAGTTGGCCTTCGCCTCGCTGGTTGCGGCGCAGGTAGCAGTGGCGCTCGACAACGCTTTGCATTACGAGGAGGGCCTGGCGCTGCAGAAAGAGCTGGCCCATGAACGTGACCGGCTGCAGCTGGTGCTGGAAGTCAACAACAGCGTGGTGTCGAACCTGGAGCTGCGCGACCTGTTTCAGGCGCTCTCCACCAGCCTGCGGCGAGTGATTGCCCACGATTCCGCCAGCCTGATGCTGCCCGATGCGCAGACCGCCGGCATGCTGCGCATCCACGCCCTCGATTTTCCCCAAGGCCGCGGATTTCTGCAGCAAGACATGCTGCTGTCGATCGCCAATTCGAATCCGGGCAAAGCCTTTACCACCGGACAGCCTTTGCTGGTGGGCAGCGGTCCGGGCTACGTCCCGTTTACCAATTCCAACGGCGTGCGCATCGCTGATGTGGAAGGACTCTGCTCCAGCCTGGTTTTGCCGCTCAGGCTGAGCGGCACCAGCCACAGCGTGGGAGTGTTGACCCTGGGCAGCCGCACCGGGAACGCCTTTACCCAGGCCGACGTCGACTTTCTGGGGCAAGTAGCGCAGCAGATCGCCATCGGGGTCAACAACGCGCTGGAGCACCAGAAGCTGTCGGAGAGTAAAGCCCGGGTGGTCGAGCAGAAGTCTTACCTGGAAGACGAAATCCGGGCGGAGCAGGACTTCGAGGACATTGTGGGGTTTAGCGGGCCGCTGCGGCATGTGCTGGCCCAGGTGGAAACGGTTGCGCCCACCGCCTCGACGGTGCTGATTGAAGGCGAGACCGGTACCGGCAAGGAGCTGATCGCGCGCGCCATTCACGATCGCAGCTCGCGCCGCGGCCGCACGTTCGTGAAGATCAACTGCGCCGCCATACCGATGGGCTTGCTGGAAAGCGAGCTGTTCGGCCATGAGAAAGGCGCCTTCACCGGAGCCATCGCCCGCAAGGTGGGCCGCTTCGAACTGGCCCACCTGGGAACGCTGTTCCTCGACGAGATTGGCGACATCCCGCTGGAGCTGCAGCCCAAACTGTTGCGCGTGCTACAGGAGCAGGAGTTCGAACGCCTGGGCGGCACCGTGACCCAGAAGGTGGATGTCCGGGTTATCGCCGCCACCAATCAGGACCTGAACGCGATGGTGGCGCAGGGACGCTTCCGCCGCGATCTGTTCTATCGCCTGAACATCTTTCCCCTGCAGGTCCCGCCGCTCCGCGAGCGCACCGAAGACATTCCGCTGCTGGCGCGTTATTTCACCAGCAAGTATGCCCGCCGCATGAATCGCTCGGTGCAAAGCATTCCGGCGGAAACTCTGGAGGCCATGACGCATTACCCCTGGCCGGGCAATGTCCGGGAGCTGCAGAACTTCATCGAGCGCGCCGTCATCCTCAGCAGCGACCGGGAGCTGCGCGCGCCGCTGTCAGAGCTGAAGCCGGCGGTGCGAACTGAAAAGCCCGCGGCGGAGGATGAATCCCGCACCCTGCGCGATCTGGAGCGGGGCCACATCGTCGATGCGCTGGAGAGATCGAACTGGGTGGTAGGCGGGCCGGCGGGGGCTGCGGTCAAGCTGGGCATGAAGCGCACCTCGCTGCTCTATCGCATGGAAAAGCTGGGAATCACCCGCAGCGGGCTGGAGGCTTAGTGTCGGAAATGCGACACGCTCGCCAACTCTCCGACATCGGAAACTTGACATGTAATTTTTGGCGACCGGATTTCGCAACTATTCTTTGCGGTAAGTGTTTGTCAAGATTGAAATTGCCGCCGCTCTGCAACTTTCGGGCTATTGGCATCAAGGTTGCACTTAGGTAGGGCGCGCCGGGTTCGGTGAAGTTTCAGGGCTTCTGCCGGAAGTCGGTTCCGGGGGATGGATTCACCAGCCGGGCGACCGGAGGTATGAGGCGGCGGTAGTTTCGCCGGCCTTCTCACCTCCGAAATGCAAAGAGTGGGCGGAGGGCTCGTGCTGCGGATCAGTGTGGAGGAAAGCCCGGGAGCGCTCGCGTTAATTGTGGAAGGCCGGCTGGTAGGGCCGTGGGTGGATGAACTGCAACGCTTATGTAAGGAACGCGGTGCCCAGGGTCAGGGCATGCAACTGACGGTCGACCTGTGTGGCCTGACGGCTATGGACACTCGGGGACAAGCGGTGCTGGACGGATTATTACAGCGGGGGGCGACGTTACGCTGTTCGGATGTCATGAACCAATATTTAGTGGAACAGATGGCGCGGCCCGCTGAGGGCGTTCAGGAAGCCTGCCGTCCGTGCCAATCCAGTGACTCTATTCAAATTTGAGAGGGAGGAAAAGAAGTGCGAATTGCAATCGCGTCCGATGAAGCAGGGCACGAAGCCAAAGAGCGGCTGGCCGCCAAACTGATTGCTGCCGGGCATGAGGTGAGCGATGCGGCGCCCCCGGTACAAGCCAAATCCCGCTCCGACTATGCCGAGCAGGTGGCGCTTTGCGTACTACGACACGACGCCGAACGCGGCATCATCGTGAGCAGCCGCGCGGTGGGCGCCTCGGTGGCCGCCAACCGGGTGCCGGGAGTCCGGGCCGCCCTGTGTGCCGACGCCTATTCCGCTCATGTGGGCGCCAAGGCCGAGGGCATGAACGTTCTGGTGTTGTCGCTGCATTCGCTGGGCGACGAACAGGCGCAGGAAGTGGTGGATGCCTATCTGGGTGCGACCCTGGCCCCGGTCGAGGTGGTGGGAGGCTTGCCGCCCCGCCGCCTGCAGCGCGTATTCGCTCACATCCGGGAGAACATTGCCCGCGATCTGACTGTGTCGGAGTTGGCGCAGACGGTTGGCATGAGCCAGTATTACTTCTCCAAGCTGTTCAAAATGAGCACCGGCACCACGCCGCATCAGTACGTCATGCGGCAGCGGGTGGAGCGCGCCCAGGAACAATTGCGGGAGAGCCGTACCGCTCTGGCCGAAGTAGCCACTCTGGTGGGATTCGAAACCCAGAGCCATTTCACCAGCGTGTTTCGCCGCCTGGTAGGAGCCACGCCCAAGCATTATCGCGAGATGCACCAGACCGCTTCGCAAATTGCCGGCGACGTGGAGCACGGGGACATTCAGAAATCGGCAACCGCAGCCTAGAGCGGCCGCGGCCGGAAAACGTTCGGATGTCCCACCCCGTGGGATATCCCGAAAATCTGCGGGAATCCCACCTTGTGGGAGACGACGAAAACCTACGGGTGCCCCATCCTAGCCCTGATTTTGGGCTAGGGTGGGAGTCGACAATCTCTACTGCTGCTTCTGTGATCGGGGCGCCGGTCGCAGGTCCCGATGCACCGGATGCGGCATCACGTTCTGGGTGGCCACTATCTCATTCACCAGGGCATCGGCGTGGTAGATGTTCTTGAGCGCCTCTAGGATCGCCCGCGAATCCACCTCCACCGCACGCGCCACCGTATCGCTGTATTGGAAGTTCCAGGCTAACGATTCAATGTTGCCGTCGAAGATGATCCCCACCACTTCGCCTGCCTTGTTAATCACCGGGCTGCCGGAGTTGCCGCCGATAATGTCGGGAGTCGAGACCGTATCGAACGGCGTGGTCAGCTTGATAGCCGACTTGTACTTCAGCCAGCTTTCGGGAAGCTGATACGGCGGCTGGCTGCCGTGCTGGGTGGCATGTTCGTAGGCTCCGCCCATGGTGGTGAACCAGGGAACGTTCTTGCCGTCGAGCTTATAGCCCGCGATGGTGCCATAGCTCAACCGCAGCGTAAACGTCGCATCGGGCGGTACCGACAATCCCTTCTGCGCAAACAACGCCTTGCCAATGCTGCCGCCGCTGCTGTGCAGTACCGACTGCACCTGGTCTTCATCCTGATTGTGTACGGCGCGCGCGTCGGGATCGATCTGGCGCATCAGTACGATGAGCGGATCGGTGCTGGCGTCGACCGCAGCCTGCCCGCCCTCATAGAGCTGCTTGCGAACGGCAACCTGGTCCAGCTTGGTGCCCGCGATCAGCTCCTGGGCGCGCGCGTCAGGCGACTTGCCGTCCAGCGCTTTCTGCACCTCGGCATTGTCGGCGCCCAAAACGCTGTGCATTTCTGCCAGGCTCTCGGCCAGCTCCACCTGCTCCAAGGGTTTGTAGATGGGCGCGTCGGAGAACAGCCGCTGCTCCAAGGTGGGCAGCTGCGAGTCCTGATATCCCCGGATACGCTGGTTGCTGGGCAGTTGCTTTTCCGCCGCAGCCCGCACGATGTCGCGCGCATAATGCGCCAGGTCGCCGCGGAAACCGCCCAGCAGGTCAAGATAGAACAGCGGTTTTAGAATTTGCTTCTGCACCTCGACCGCTTTGGCGATCTGGGCCCAGGGATCGCCGAATTCCTGCTGGCGCTGCGGATCGGAGCTGACAAACTGCTGCAGACTTTTCTCCTCGGCGGCCTTCTTCGCCATCAGCTCTTTGTCTTTCAAGCCCGCCTGATATCCGGTAACCGCCTTGAAGGAATTCTGCAGACCGAAGACATCGCTCTGGGCCTGGCGCTGGTTCTCCGCCGACTGGGCGCTGAATTTCTGCAACGCCTGCAAGCGTTGGGTATAGGAATTCAGCCGCAGGGGATACTGGTAGTCGCGCAGAAAGTCCAGCTGATCCATGGTGAGCAGGCGGCCGGTGCTGCCGGGATGGCCGGAGACGAAGACCAGATCACCCTGATTGGCGCCCGCCGCCGACCACCGCAGGTAATCGGGAGTTCTGGCCGGCTGGCCGTTTTCGTAAGCCCGGAAAAAGGAGATGTCGAGATCGTAGCGGGGATACTCGAAGTTGTCGGGATCGCCGCCGAAGAAGGCGATGGAGAATTCCGGCGCAAACACCAGCCGGATGTCATCGTACTTTTTGTACTTGTACAGGTTGTACATCGCGCCCGAATAGAGCGTGACCACATCGCAGCGCTGGCCGTTGGTGGAACATTCTTTTTCCAGCGATCCCATTTCTTCGCGCTGGGCTTTGCCGGCGTCGGCGGTCGACATGCCGGGCTTGGCGGCGCCGGTCACCTTGGCGGTGACGTCTTCAATGTTTTCCAGCACCAGAAATTCCACCCCAGGACACTTGGCCTCGTCCGCCCGGGTCGGAGCATAGAAGCCGTCTTTCATGTAGTCTTTGCCGCTGGTCGACAGGTCGTGGATGCAGTCTTGGGCGATGTGGTGATTGGTGAACAGCAAGCCCTCGGGCGAAATAAACGACGACGAGCCGCTGGGAGCGCGGGCCGACGACAGGCGCACGTGATCCAGCCAGGCCTGGTCCGGAGCGAAGCCGTATTTGGCCTGCACTTTGTCTTTCGGGAAAGCGTTGAACAGCCACATGCCTTCGTCGGCGTAGCTGAGGCTGCTGAGAGAAAACGTAAGCAGGCACAACAGGGCGGCAAACCGCTTCATAGGAGAGCTCCAAACGCGGGTGGGCGCGTTAGTAAGAGTCCTGTCCGGCAAGGGAGTTGGGGACAGGGTAAGCAAACTGATCAGTGTAAACGGGCGAGCGCGCCGCGGGCAATGACGTCGGGCGACAGGTGTTCGCAGGTATCTTGAATATCGTAACTGCCGGGTGCCGAATCCCAGGGCTTTGGCTGATCCGCAAGGCGGACAACCGATGTCAACCCAGCCATGCAGCTTTCTGGCTTCCGCCCCGCATCGAACCTAATTCGTGAACGCCATGGGGGAGTCGCTATGAATAAGAAAGAAATCGAGTCACCGCTGATGACCGCCAACTTCGTCATCTGGTTTTGCGGAGTGGGATGTTTGCTGCTGGTGCTGTTCCTGGGCCATTACGTTTGGCGCATTCTCTAACCACCGAGCTGGGGCGAGGGGTGGATCGACTGCCCGTCGGTCCGCAAGCCATATCTCCGTCCAGCCAACCGAAAGGAAATCTTGAACGCAAGAACTCGTACCGCCGCATTCGTCCTGGGACTTTTGGCGCTTTTCACCAGCGCCTGCAACAACGGCAGCCACACCGACACTGCTTACAAGGCTGCCATCAACGACCACTTCAAAGCGTTTCCCGCCTGCATCTGGCATGAGCCCAAGAAGTTTCCGGTGCAGGCTGCCACCTCCGACGACGCCAAGACCGAAGGCTATGACGCGCTTACCCAGGCCGGCCTGCTGACTCGCACTACGGCCGAGAAAAAGATCCTGATCATCTCCAAGCAGGTAAACAATTACGACCTGTCGGATAGCGGGCGAAGCAGCTGGACACCCGACACCGCACAGCCCGGCTATGGAAATTTCTGCTACGGCAATCGCGAGGTAACTTCGATCGACAATTCCACTCCCGGCACGAATGGCTCTGGCGCGAAAACCGTTGCGGTCACCTATCACTACAAAATCGCCAACGTCCCCGGATGGGCCAATTCAGCGGAGATCAAGACAGCGTATCCCGATCTGGCGACAGCCCTCAGTTCCAACGCTTCCGATACGGCGACTCTGGTGATGACTGGCGATCGCTGGGAGTATTCGAAGTAGTCCCGACCGAGCGCGGAGTTTCCGCAGGGATCTATATTGTCGGGTGCGATATTTTCCTGGTGCGAAGACCTGTGCCGCCCCTGAAGGGGCTCGATCACAAATTGCAGCTTACCCAGCGCTGAAGCGCTGGGCTATCTTCTCCCGTCTCGCTACCCGAGACTGTACCCTCGCTGCTCAAAATTGATCGCAGGCCAGAAGCGCGACGCGGGGATATCCAACCGCGGCTGAACCGGACGCTGAAAAAGTTGGATTTGACATGTTTCGACGGACCTCGGCTCCAACAGCGCTGTACAGCCGGCGGAAGCCCCGGCTTTTAGCTCGAGGAAATCGAACTCTATCAGAAACGGCTTCACAGTTTGCTGAAAAACTCCCGCAGTTGTGATGAACCGGTAGAGCGAACCTTCAGGTTCGCGTCTAAGTTATTTATTTTCAATATCCGGAGCCGGCTTTAGCCGGCGACAGACCGTTCACTTCGACTTTTTCAGCAAACTGTTCAGCCGCGGCGGCCGGGGCTACGCCGGCTTGCGTTTCTTCTGGCACTTGTCGCAGATGCCGTAGATCTGAAAGGTATGCCGGGTGGGAAGATATTTGTGCTTGCGGCCTACTGCCTGCTCGATGCGCTCGATGTCGGCAGAGAAGAATTCGACCGAGCTGCCGCACGCGGTGCAGACCATGTGATGATGATTGCGCCGCTGATACTGATGCTCGTAGCGCGCGATACCGTCGTTGAAGGCTACTTCGCTGGCCAGCCCGCTCTCCGCCAGCAGCTTTAAGGTGCGATACACGGTGGTGAAGCCGATGCGGTCGTCCTGCTTCTTCACCAACCGGTACAACTCGTCGGTCGAAAGATGATCGCGAGTATCGAGAAAGGTTCGCAGGATGGTATCGCGTTGCGCGGTGCGCTTCAGGCCCACGCGTTTGAGGTGGCCGTGAAAAACCGCTTCCACCTCGCGCATCATCTGGGGCGAGAGGGTCGGCTGATCGTCAACGCGTTTCTGCAGCAAAGGCACGCTGATAGCTCTCCCAAACCGGCTGGGCGTTGCAAGTTTGTTGTTATCAGAATAGCACCGGAACGCCGCCGGAAATTGTCAGAGGCGCAAGAGGATTTCTGCCGGCAATCTGTTTAGGAGCGGGTGCCGTACTTATCGGACGGGCTTATGCCTGTGGACTGGCGGCAGCGGGCGAAGCAGGGGTAGCGCGGTCACGTTGAGCGCTCCTTGCGCTGGCTGGGCGGTGCCGCCGTCGCTCGACTCAATCCATCGTTTGTTCGCGCCCACCAGATGTTCCGGGCCACAGATTTCCTGGCCTCCGGCCTGGCTGAGTTGCGGGCGTGCGGTCACCGCGGCAGGATGTCGATCAGGGCCCACTCGATGCGGTCCACCTCATCACGAATCACCCGGATCGCTTGCTGATGCCCGGGATGCGGCACGGGCGCAATCGCTTCCACCGCGTGACGGATCTTGTGGTTCCGGTCCCAGATCAAGTTGATCCGGGCAGAGGTCTCCATGCGATGCTGATAGATTTTCTTGGCTACCTTCGTGGTGAGCCAGGCGAATGCCAGCCCAAACAGCATTTCGATCGGCAGCCGGTCGGTGGCCCCATCGAAATCGAAGAATGCTAGACGATAAACGGCTTCGCCCAGGCCGAGAGAAGCGAAGATCACTCCCAGTCCAATTAATGCGAGTGTAAGACGGTCAACTCTGCGTAGCTCCAAAGACGGTTCGGTGGCACGGCTCTGCTTAACTGACATGGGTCCCCCAAAGATATGTATGCATCGAAAGTTCCATTGTGCTACGTAATCGCCCCGGGCTCAACATCGCAATTTTTGTTCCAGTAACAAATGAGGGGCCGGGCCAGGAAGCGCGGGTTGCAGCGCCATCGACTAAGCTTTTCCCGGCTCCATTACGGGATAGTGACTAAGCGCTAACTGGGGATCTGTAAACGTGGCATGGATGTCCAGATACAGCGGAGTTGCGATCGATGCGAGATTCTGCGTGATGGTGATCATGTCGACTAGAGATGGAGGGACGGGCTGGCTGATTGCCGCATAGTGCTGCTCTATCTCTCCCCTGAGCCGGTTGGCAGACTCCTGCACGTCAGGTGCTGTGCTGGCAATTTTTCCGCTGACCTCGTCAGACATGGCGCGCGCCGTCGTGGCCATATCCTCCGCAAAGGTCCCTAATGCCTCTGCGATTCCGGGCGCGAGCTCGGGATATCGCCCCTCGAAAAGATATTGCAAGCCGGTGATTTGCGCCTGCATCAGAGTGCCGAGGGTCGGCTGCCAGCGCCGAAAGTCGTCACGAATCGTCAGCTTCCGCCGGCGTGACGGCCCGAACTCAAAGACCACAGCATCGGCCTGCGCCTTCACCGTGTTGAACGCCTCGTTGATCTGATCGCGCAGTTGCACAGCTCGATTGGCAACCGCGATAAATTGGTCTTGGCGGGCCGGGGCGGCGGCCAGTTCAATCATCTCTGCCAGCAACCGCAGACTGCGCGCAAACGAGTCCTGCATCTCCTGCAAAGCATTCCTCACCCAAAGATGATCGAAGACCAGCCACATACACATCACGCCCAGGGCTACTCCCACCATGCGGTCTCGGGCCACGGCCAGGGAAGACTGGATAGTGAATTCCTGCAGGTTGATCAGGTAGAAGGCCAGCGCCGCCTGTACTCCCAGGTACGAAAGCCTGGACGACGCGACGCCAATCCACGCGCAGATTGCCGTCACTACCACGAACAGGATGGTGAATCCCGCGATCGAGTCAAGAAAAGTCAGGACGAAGCACTGCGCGCCGATGCCGAAGATGACGCCGCCCAGCAGCACGCCTCCCAGACGCAAAAATTGCTTCTGCCGCGAGGATCCGATGGTCGTCAGCGCCGTAATAAGGCAGGTTGCAATCGCTGTGCTCAGCCCCGGCCAGTCAATGGACTGGTAGATCACGTAAGCCAGCATCGTGGCCAAAGTTCCCCGGATGGCGAACTTCAGATACTCAGGATTAGTGAAGGCATCGGGCACGAACAGCCGTTGCCGTGCCTCAGGAGCCACCGGTGGAAGCAAGAGCTGTTCCACGCTGCCGGTACCGGAAAACGTATGCGACATCAGCGCCACTTCTCGTTCCATCTCGGGTAGAAACGGCAGACCTGACGGCTGAGCTTCCGTAGGGATGGGAAGGGGTTGTGGCAGCCGGCGCTCTTTAAGATCACGTTGCAGTTCGGCGATCTCATCGGCCAGCACCCGGCACCGCTCGCGATCTTCCGGCGCGGCTACCGAAAACTGATGCGAGCGCGCGATCTGCAAACTGGCGGCCATGTCGATCACCTGTCCCACCAGGGCCACGCCTATGTTCATCGGCCCGACAAACTGGTTGGGCAGTCCCGAACGCAACAGAGCTCGGCGCAGCCGCGAGGTTCCTACATTCGAAAACCGCGCGATATCCTCCATGACCTTAAACGACGGCGCGCCCGAGGCAATCCGTCGCAGCAACTCCTCCACCGCTTGCAGTCTGCCCTCGATGCCCTGGGTGACGTCAGTAACCGGATGCACGCGGCGGAAAACGTATTCCACCAATACCGTGATCGCCGAACCGATCATCACCGCACCGCCCAGCCACAGCGTATTCTCGGTGCGCTGCTCAATCGTGAGATAGGCTTGGTCCCACAGTGGTATCGCTCCCGCCAGGCTGAATCCAAAGGCGACCGCGCTGAAGTAATCGGTGAAAACCCGGATCAGATAAAACGCCACAAACAGCGACATCATGATCCATATGAAATGAGTGATGGGGCTGCCCACCAGCATCGCCACGCCGACAATGGTGTACGCCATGCCCACGATGTTCATCACCGCGATTCGAATGCCCGAGCGCAGGGTCAGGCTGGGGCTTTCGCGGCTGAGGAAGAAAGTGAAAATCGCGCCCAGAAATCCGAACGGGAATTTGAACGTCATGACCGCGATCATGGTCAGCGTGGCGGCGATCGTGATGCGAGCCACCACCCAGGCTCGCCCCGGATAGGGCGCCAGTTCAGACTTGAGGAATTGCCAGAACCAGGCGCTCGCGCTGTCCAGGGTCCGCGACCTCGTTGCCGCCGCCGGTAGCGCGTGGTCCATGGCCGACATGGCTGCTACTTGCCTCCGGAACGGTCCGGCCGCATGACCACAACGGCCGATTCGCTCAGGCGAAATGGTTCCGTCTCGGCAGCCAGAATGCGGACGCGAACCGGGAAGCGCGTCGCCAGATGCACCCAGTTCAACGAGCGCTGCACATCCGGCAGCCCGGTTCCACCGAACGTGCCGACCAGAGTATTGTCCGGCTGAACCCCGAAACCCACACTGTCGACGATGCCGTCGTAGCGCACGTTGGGACGCGACAGCACATAAACATCAGCATGCATTCCCGGGTGAATATGCCGAAGCTGGGTTTCGCGGAAGTTCGCTACCGCCCACCACACCCGCGTGTCGATCAGCGTGAACATCTGCTGGCCGATGTGCGCATAAGCGCCTTGCGAGATCGTCAGGTTCGTTACGCGCGTGTCAAAGGGAGCGTAGACGCGGCAATTGTTCAGGTTGTATTCAGCGTCGCGGATGATCGCGGCCTTGCCCGGGCGCTGCGCAATCAGCGGCTCCAGCGTCAGGACGCCGTGTTGCGACTGCGCCAGTTGCGAGTGGCTCTGGCTCTGCGTGGCCTTCGCCTGATCATAGGCCGCCCTGGCCGATAACAGCTGCGCCTCGGCCTGGGCCACCTGCGAGCGCGCCCGGTCGACTGCCTGCTTTCCCGCGACCACTGCGGTTCTTGCCTGATCGACCTGATCCACGGTGACGAACTGTTTCGCGAGCAGCGGCTCAATTCGGTGATAGTTGTTGTTCGTGTATTCGTATTCCGCCTGCAATCGCTGCAGTTCTGCTTTACTGCTCTCGACGTTTGCCTGCGCTTCATTGACCGCTGACGCTGCGTGGTTTACGCTGGCCGCCGCATTCTGCGTGTAGGCCTGGGCCGCGCCAACCGCGCTCTGCTGCGACGCGATCGTCCGGCTCTCATCGACGATCTGTCCCTCCAGCGTGCTCAGGTCCGACTTCGCCTTCTCCAGTGCATATTCGTAAGGCCGGGGATCGATCTCAAACAGCAAGCCGCCCTGCTTAACAAACTCGTTGTCCTGCACCGGCAGCGAGACGAGCGGACCTTCGACCTGCGGAGCGATGCCGATAAAATTGGCGAAGACTTCGGCGTCATCGGTACGCGGATATTTGTCGGTTATGTGGATCACCAGCAGACCGGTGATCAGCGCGGCGGCGACGATGCTCCAGCTGACGATCGTCCCCCGACGCGTGCGCGAAACCGGAGCGGCGGCGGTTTGAGGCAACATAGGATCTCTTCCCAATTCAGCTGAAGAACAGCAGCCAGGTGGTAAACGTATAAAACAAAGCCAGGCACGGATACACCAGGATCAACGGCGACAGTTCCTTCTCGAAGTTCGTGCGCAGGAAGATAAATCGGGTGACAACCGCCAGCACGATTCCCACAATTCCGCACAGCAGCCATGCCGGGAAAAACGATCCCAGGATGTTGAACGACGGTGCCCGTGAGCAGCCCGTCGCCAACAACACCGCCGCAATACACGCGGCGAGCCCAAGCAAACTCCCCCACCCGATGCCCGGAGAAGGAATGCCCTTTCGACGGTGGAAGCGCCAGGCTTTAGTCCGGCGAAATCCGGCAACGCTGGAATTCGGCTTCAACCGCGGTGGGCCGGGGCTAAAGCCCAAGGTCGATCGTGCGCTTCCAGGCACGGCTAAAGCCATGCCCTTCCACCGTGTTTGGACATTTCTTTTGCAGGCATGATTAGCACCGCGTTGCTCCTTTATCTTCATCAGGGAGTCTTCCCATACAGTAGATCGCCGGTTTGATAAGCCAGCGCCGCTAGTCCGGTAAGCAGGTTCGCGCGGGCGGTTACATCCTCGCTGCGCGCATCCGCCAAAGTGCGCTGCGCCGACACCACATCGATCTGGCTGCGCAATCCGTAATTGTAGGACTCCAGCGCCGCGTTGTACGACTCGGTCGCAGCTTCCAGCAGCGCGGCGGCCGCCCGCTGCTGGCGAAGCGCAGTACGCGCGGTCGAGTACGCGGCCCAGACCTGGTTTTCTACCAGATCGCGAGTCGCGTCGATATCGGCCTCCGCCTGTTTCTGATCGGCGTGCGCCTTGGCCAGGCGGTTCTCGCGCGCCAGCCCGTCAAACAGAGTCCAACTCAGGGTCAGACCCGCATCCCACGACTGCAGGGTTGGCGAATAGACCCCCGGCAGCGTGTTCTGGACGCCGTAAGCTCGGACCTCACCACCGTTCCCATCAAAACTTAACTTGGGAGCGTAAGCTCTCTTCGCCGAGCTGACCTCCGCGGTTGCCGCTCGCAACTGAGCAACCCGCTGCATCAGGTCGGGCCGCTGCGCCAAGGCTTTGTCGATCGAGGTTTCCACCGTATCGACAATACTGTCCGGCATCTTGATGTCGTGAATGCTCTCGACCCGAAACTGAACCGTGGGCGAGACGCCGAGCGCGGTTGCCAGGTCGCCATGGGCAATCTCGGTGTTGCCCACAGCAGCCTGTAAATCGTAATCGGCTTGCGCCTCCGCACTGCGCGCCTCCAGAACGTCCGGCAACGTGGCTAATCCGTTTTGCAGCCTGTCTTCCGCTGCCTGCCGCACGGTTCTCGCATTCTTCAGATTGGCTTCCGCAGCCTCTTGCAGTCCTTGATCGTCGAGCAGCCGGTAGTAGGCACTCATCACCTGAAAGATGATCCGGCGGTGGGTGTCATTGAACTGAAAATTAGCCGCCAGCAGGTTGTTCCGGCTGATGGCGATTTGCTGCGACCGCTGCAGGTCGAAGATGGTGTAATCCAGAATGAAGATAGGCGAATAGGACTCAACCGTCTGGCGAACGAAATAAGGCCCAAAGAATACTCCCACCCGCGCGGTCTCCGCCAGCACCGCAGCTGCCATGGTCGGATAGAGGGTCGACTTGGTGATACCCAGGTCGCCGGCCCGGGCCTTGGCATTTTCCCACGCTACTCGGGTGTCGGGATTATTGTGTTCGGCGATGTCGACCAGCTCCGACAGGCTGTAGGTTTTCGCCGGATCAATCGTGGGGGCAGGCGCAAGTCGCGGGGGCACCTTGAGGGTTTGGTTGGCCGAGGACGCGTCCCAAGGATGTTCGGGAACAGCCGGCGCTTTTTGAGCGCACGCGATGCCTTCCGCAACCAGCATGCAGAGCATGATGACTGTTGGTCCGCGAAAACGAAACATTCGTTAGCCAGGATGCCGTAACGGCCGCTCTTCTAGAAAGTAAGTGGATCATACCATGTCACAATTTGTGTAGGAGAGGCTGGGCGGGCAGGGAACAAAGGGAACGGGAAATTTTTTTTACTAGTTCGCGCCGTCCGTACGATTCGGTGGAGCGCTCTCGGTCACGCGCACGATTTCGTCGTCATAGGTCGCGGCGATCTCGTGGCCAGGCGGGATGACCAGAAAATCGGATTGCCAGTCGCCGGCCAGCAGCCGGTGGAACAGTGTCAGGTCCCCGGAAAATTCTTCGTAGGTCCAGTTTCGTTCGGTCGCTTCAGCCTGAGCCTGCCCGGCGAAATGGTTGTCGAATTCCGAGCCGGTGCGGATGTAGGTCAGCTTGCTGTAGGAGCGGCGATAGCGGGTGGCTTCTTCGTAAAGGTACTGGCCGGCATCCTCGCCGTAGCGGGCAATCAGTGCATCGCGATCCTGGCTCAGCCCATGCGAGCCGAGTTGATCGTGCATCTCGCGGCCGCGCTCCATCCAGCCAACAGAGCGAAAGTAAACCCCGTTGTTGGCTTTGAAGTAGTCGCTATATTGCTGACGACTGCCCATCAGCAGAGTGATGCAATCGTGCGCCCTCGGCGCCACCAGCGGAATGCCTCGCGCCTTAAGCCCGGCAGTACCCATGCCGCAGAGAGCATAGCCCAGAACGATGGCGTCGTAGTCGGCAGTTTCCGTGGCATCGATTTCCTGCTGCAGGCGTTGGCGCATGGATTTTGCCCCGGTATCATGCAGCCCGGCGGGCAGAAACCTGGCGTCCACCAGATGCGGGGAGCGGACGATAGCGTCGCTCAGTTCGCGTATCAGCAGCCCGCAACCGATCAGCAGGAGACGCATATTTACCCGACCACGGCTGCGCCTTCCAGCACATGGTTCCGCACGGCGGCGACTTCGGCGTCGGGGAACGCCATGCACTCCACGAAGCGGTCTTGAAAGTGAGGATCCGAAGCCAGTCCGACGTGTTCGATGAGATCGAGGATGGGAAAATCTTCGGCGCCGATCAGCAGCTTGGCCCCACGCAATGCGGTATTGCCGGAGGGAACAAGTTTGTCGACCGAGGCCTCCAGGAGTCCGATGCGCACGGCGCTCTCGGCGCGAACATAATTGCCGAAGGCTCCCGACAGAAAGACTTCCTTGACGTCGTCGATGCTGGCGCCCCAGCGATCGAGCAGGATGCGCAGGCCGGAGGCGATGGCGCCTTTCGCCAGTTGCAGCTCGCGCACATCCGCCTGCCAGATCTTGATGGTGCCGCCGACCGTGAACTCCTTGGAGCCAGTGGTAAACCGGCCGCTGGTGCCGATGATGGTGCCGTCGAGTCCGGCAGCTACCGCATCCACCAGTCCGCTGCCGCAGATGCCGCGCGGTTCCACTTCGCCAATCACGGTGCATTCCATTCCGTGGTGGTTGAGGAAGACCCGCGAAATTGCTCCGGTAGCGGCCCGCATGCCCATCTTGATGGAACCCGCTTCGAAGGCGCTGCCCGCCGCCGTGGAGGCGCACAGGATTCCATCGCGATTGCCCAGCGAAATTTCTCCATTGGTGCCCAGGTCGATCAGGGCGCGCAAGTCGGTGCCGGTGTGCAGACCCACGGCGACGATGCCGGCCAGAATGTCCGATCCGACAAAGCCTCCGATGCAGGGGAGGAAGCGGATCACTGCGGACCCAGGCAGCCGCCAACCCAGGGCTGCGGCCGTGAACCGCTGCTCGCCAAGGTTGGGCGAAGCGAAGGGCACATGAGTGAGCGGTTCGGTATCGAGTCCGCAGAACAAATGATGCATGACCGTATTGCCGACCAGCACCACTTCAACGATTTCTTCCTCTCGGCCGGAGGCGACATCGTGAACCATGGCTCCGAGGAAATCGCGAATCAGGGTAGTCAGGTCATTGCTGGATTGCGCGAAGCGGACCCGGCTCATCACGTCGGCGCCCTGAATGGTTTGCGGATTCAGGCCGGTACGCAGGCCCAGCAGCTTGCCGGTAGCCAGATCCAGCAACTGAGCGACGATGGTGGTGGTGCCCAGATCGATGGCAATCACCAGGCCGGTACGCCGGGTTCGGACCAACTGGGTATCGTCGGTTAACACCGGCATGGTCCATTGCTCGACCTTCAGCTTCAAAGGCGATTCCGCGTGGGCGCGGCAGGCCAGCCGCCAACCGTCCGCCACCTCTTGCGGGGATAGCACAGCCTGATCTTCAGGCGAGGGGTCAAGGCGACCCTCAATGACTTGCACCCGGCATCCGCCGCAGGTGCCCAACCCGCCGCAGGGAAATTCCATGCCGCGGGTCATCAGCACATTGTCCAGTACGGTGCCGCGATCGACTTCCAGGATTGCTCCCAGGGGAACCAACTCAATCCGCACTTTGTTGGGGTTACCGCTTTCGTTGTCCGGCATACGCTAATGGACCGCCTAAGGAGAGATTCTACGAAGGCTGCGAATAAAACTCTGTGACCGCGCTCACTGTCCTACTCTGTCTGACCTGGCCGTGATGCCCGCCTGCGAGTTCATGGCCTCTTTTCCGTATCTCGCGGCCCCCAACAGGCTGCTGAAAAATTCCCACAGTTGTGAGGAACGGGTAGCGCGAACCTTCAGGTTCGCGTCTACGTTCTTTGTTTGAGATATCCGTTACCCAGCTTCACAATTTGCTAAGAAACTCGGGAAAGCAGATCCCTCACCGACTAAAGTCGGTTCGGGATCACAAATATAAGGAGTTGCTACGGCGTAGCTAAAGGTGCGCGCCTTCAAAATCGCCTTAGGCCGAGTTTTTCAGCAAACTGTTCAGCCGGCAACAGACTGCTCATTTCGACTTTTTCAGCAGCCTGCTAAAGCGCCCGACCGCCTTGCTCTGACGATCGCGCTACCGAGCGATCGATCAGCCCGCAACAGAAAAGCAGCCGGTGTGAACCTTGCCGCACACACCCGCTGCCTTGGTTATAAGAAAACATTGTGCTTCAGTACGTCGAACTCATACGGGATTGGCCGGCAGGGCGGGGAACCGCCGCCTCAGGCCCGAAGCCCAAGGCGGCATTTCCGAAATGCGTACCACCGACAATCCAGCTTACTTCGCCGTGGCGTGAACCGGCAGACCGTAGCACTCGGGGTCGAACAGATGACCCAGCGTGTTGGTGATCTCTTCGGTCAGGACATTCTCATCCTTCGGCAGAGCTGCGAACTCTTTATGTAGCCGTTCCAGCCACTGGAGTTCTTTCTTGCCCAGGGTGAGCTTCTTGCCGTCGACGTGGGCCTGAATCACGCCAAGAGCGGCTTTGCCGGCGGCCACCGTGCGGTGGTAGTCGGTATCTTCAGCCACGATGGCCTTCGCGATGGTGTAAACCGACTCCGGCGTTAGAATGGAGCCGACTGCGGTAACGTTCTCATCGGACTCAACCATCCAGGACTGGAAGATGTGGCCCTGTTTGTGAGCGTTGGCGATATTCATCAGCTTGCAATCGTAGGCCAACAACTCGGTGTAAGCCTCGGGAGCATTGCCGGACAGCAGACGGATGTTCTGCACCGACTCATTGCTCCACAGATCGCACATGCTGGCGGAGATATTGCCGACATGGCTGAAGTGCGCGCAGGTAGCCGACTTGCCTTCCTGCGAGATGGGGATGCCGCTGATGGCTTTGACGATCGGGTTCTCGTAACCGCAGTCTTTCGACGGTCCGCGAGCGCCGCTCTCGACAGCCTTCAGGGTGCGAACGCCGCACATGGCACGATCAACCGCCGCGACGACATCGGGCAGCATCTTTTGATACGCCAGCACCATGGAGGTATTGGCGAATCCGCAGGCGGTATCGCCGGCGGCCACCGAATGGCCGTTCTTCTCGCACTTGGCCACAATCTGGTCCCAGAGCCAAGTCATATCCCGGCAGGCAAGCACGCCGAGTGAGAAGACGATGGCGCGCGTGTCGCCATACATCAAGCCTTCGTCGTGGACTTCTTTCGCACCGATGGATTCGATGGACATAAGGTCGCCGCCGGCGGCAATGCACAGATCAAACGAGCGGCTCAGTTTTTCCCACAACTCGCCATGACGCATAACCGGCTTTACGCCCTTGACGCCAGCCGGGCCACGGATGTCGGCCGGGGTGATGCGAGCCGCGCCACGCAAGCCATACTTTTTGTGCGCTTCGGCCAGGTGCCGTTCCAGCAGAGCGGTGATTTCAGCACCCCACTCCGGATTTTGGGTCATCTGCGGCAGTTGCTCGAATTCCAGAACGATGCCGGGTACCTTCATGGCTACGGCGCGTTTCAGGATGTTGGTGGCCATTTCTTCGTAATGGGCCAGCACTTCAGGCCAGGTGGCCTGGGTGATGTTCATGACCGGCAGAGTGAAGTTGACTTCCGGAAATACCGTTCCATTTCCGATGGTCAGATCAAAGCCGCAGTTCACTGGATGGGGGGAAGTACCAAAAATGAGGTCCTGCGGACTGGAGACGGCCAAGGTTTTGAAGCACTTTGTTTTTGTCATTTGGTCCCCTTTGTGGCGGCCGCGACTCCGGCTAATGCTTTGTCGCCCTTTTCCTGATACTGGGCGGTAACGGTGGTGCCCACCATGATGTCGCGAGCCAGGGCGGCTGCAGCCGAAGCGCTGTCGCTATAGGCATCGGCGCCAATCTCGTCACAATAAGCCTGGCTGATAGGAGCGCCGCCCACCATGACCTTCACGCGGTCACGCAGGCCGGCAGCCTTCAGGGCTTCGATGGTGGTCGCCATCTTGGGCATGGTTACGGTCAGCATGGCGGAAAACGCCACGATGTTGGCATTCTTGGCCTTCACGGCCTCGACGAATGCCTCCGGTTTAACGTCGGCACCCAGATCCGTGACTTCGAATCCGGCGCCTTCCAGCATGGCCGCCACCAGGTTCTTGCCGATATCGTGGAGGTCACCCTGGACGGTTCCGATTACGACGCGTCCGGTGGGTTGTACGCCCTGCGCCACCATTAATGGCCGGATCAGGTCGAACGCCCCGCGCATGGCCCTGCCCGACAGCAGCAGTTCGGGGACAAAATACTCTTCTTCTTCGAAGAGCTTGCCCACTTCGTCCATGGCGGGAATCATGTGCTTCTGGATGAGATCCAATGGCTTTGCACCCTCGGCGAGGGCTGCCTTTGTGACCTCAACCGCCTTTTTCGCATCGCCGTCGACGATCGCTTTATTCAGTTGTTTTAGGTCAGTCATGAGTACACATTTCTCCGTGAGTTCGATTAAGGGTTGCCGTTGACTTCGCAATATGAGGAGAGGAGTGATGCAAACCGTGGTGGGACCGGCAGTAGAAAATCCAGGAAATCAGACCGGCTTTCATCATATGATAAGGCCAACAATTCGATGTTGCGGCGCAGGTCAAACGAAGTCAACGAGAATATGTGCGGTGCAGCAAAATCTCTTCCGTGCTAGACCGATTCGGGAATAAAGCAAACTTTTGTGGAAGAAAAATGAGAAGTTTTAGCGCGCCCGATCCGATAGGAACAGCTTTTCAAACATGGGGCCGTCCGACCAACGCTCAAACCAATCCGCCAGGCGATTGTAGGAGTCGTCGTAGCTAACCGGCTCGGGCGGACGAAAGCCAAACCACTCTTCCAGCACGTCGGGGTTGTCCAGGGCGCCATGCAGGTAGGTGCCGGCGCAGCGATCCTGGTAAATACCTTCCGCGCGGCCATCGATCGTCGCGAACGGCTTGGCGTTTTCCGGTCGCGAGGTTTCGCCCATGTGGATTTCATAGGCGGCGAAGCTGCGCTGCTTCGGAGTTAATGCCGTCACGCGCTGGGTAACTTTCTGCTGCAGCAACACGGTACGAACCGGAAGCATTCCCAGGCCGGCGACCGAGGTCTCAGCCGACTCCACATGATCAGGATCCTCGATGCTTTCGCCCAGCATCTGATATCCGCCGCAAACTCCCAGAATGTGAGCGCCGCCGGCATGCTGTTCGCGCAACCACAGATCGAACCCCTGCTGCCGCATCCATTGCAGATCAGCCACCGTATTCTTGCTGCCCGGCAGAATCACCAGATCGAACTGCCGCCGCACCGGCCGCTGAATCCACAACGCGCTGCTAAGACGCTGAAAGTCGGTGTGATTGGAAACCCGGGGGAACTGCAGGATGGCGATCGCCAGACCGTCTTGCTGCTGCGGTTGCCAATGATCCAGAGCGACGCTGTCTTCTTCGTCCAAAGCAACGTCGTGGACAAAAGGAAACACTCCCAGGCAAGGGCGTCCGGATTTCTGCTCCAGGATTTGTACGCCGTCGACGAAGAGAGCCGGATCGCCGCGAAAGCGATTCACCGCGAAGGCGCGCACCAGCGCAGCTTCTTCCGGCTCCAGTAAAGATATGGTGCCGCAGATGGAAGCAAAAACTCCGCCGCGATCGATGTCTGCCACCAACAACACAGGAACATTCAAGTGACGGGCCAGGCCAAGATTCACCAGGTCCAGGTTGCGCAGATTCAGCTCGGCAATGCTGCCTGCCCCTTCGATGACGATGAACTCATACTGTGCCGCCAGACGAGCGTAGGACTCCTCGACTTTGCCCAGCAGGAAATCATGCTGCCGGTAGTAGTCGGCGGCGCTGAGGTTGCGCCACACCTGGCCTTGCACCACTACCTGGCTGGTGGCATCGGCTGAAGGTTTCAGCAGAATCGGATTCATGTCGGGCGCAGGCTCCAGGCCGCAGGCTTGGGCTTGCGCGACCTGGGCGCGTCCAATCTCCCCGCCGCCCGGACAAGGGTAGGAATTGTTCGACATATTCTGCGCCTTGAAGGGAGCCACGCGAATTCCCTTGCGATGCAGAGAGCGGCAGATGGCGGTCGCCATCCAGCTCTTACCCACATGCGAGGCGGTGCCGCCGATCATTAAGGCGCGAGTCGTCATCGAGTCACTTCATAGGCTCGCAGTCGAGACCGAAAATTTCGGAACGCTGTTGTTTTCACCAGGCGCGCGACCAGCGCGGGCCGGTCTTGGCATTCGCGTCGCGCAGGGAACCGCTGACCCCGGCGTCCAGCTCCAGCTTGCGGCCAAACAGCCACAGCAAATCGGAGAGCCGATTGAGATAGGGCAGAGCGTTCGCGTCTACCGCCTCTCCGGCATCGAGTAAGCGCACCACACAACGCTCGGCGCGACGGCACACCGTGCGCGCCACATCGTAAGCGGCGGCGGCCGGATGCTCTCCCGGGATCGACCAGTCGGAGAGCATTCCCTCGATGGCCTCCAGCTCATGGACCTGGTCGGTGAGCGCGTCAATCATCGCGGTATTCAGCGGCGGATCTCCGCGGCGATTTTCCGGAGGAGTGGCCAGCGCCGAGCCGACCTTGAACAGCTCCCGCTGGATAAGCTTGGTGCGCTCGCGCAAATTGGCGTCTTCGCAAATGGAGCGCGCGAAACCCATGGCTGAATTGGCTTCATCGACGGTGCCGTAGGCTTCCACTCGCAGCGACGATTTGGAGACGCGTGCGCCGCCGGTGAGGCTGGTCTGTCCGGCGTCGCCCTTCTTGGTAGCAATACTGCTCATATATCTTCCCGTCCTTCATTCCTTGCCGCAGTCAGGCTCTGTTGACATCCTTTCAGGCAGCCTGGTTAGCCACGGATTCGTGCCTGCGAAAATCCCGTCCCGCCCTGCGCGGGACGACTCAGTTTAGCCCAGGACACAGCCCGCCGCAGGCGGGCGCAGTCCTGGGTGACCGTTGTATCAACCTGCGAGCCCCTTTGAGGGGCGGCACATCACGATGTCAACAAAGCCAGACAGTCTCTCCTCAGTGTATGGCGGCAATTGCCAGCAGCGCCAGCAGAGTCGCGCTCAGGCCAGTGACAGTCACCAAAATCGATGTCCGCCGCACATCCGTGTCATCACCGGCAGGCGGATCGTTCGCATCGCCCAGCCACAGCTCCGTCACCAGCTCGCCGCGCCGCCAGATCTGGCCAACCAAACGGCGCTGCATCGCGCCCGCGGTGGTGGCTTCGCTCCAGCCGGAATTCGGTCCCGGCATCAGAGCGTGCTGGCGCCAGCCGATGCGCAACGCTTTGCCTGCGGAAAATCCCGGCAGCGCCAGGGAGCAAAGCGAGATCAGCAGCCAGCTGATCCGCGCCGGCAGCCAGTTCATCAGGTCGTCCAGTCGCGCGCCGCACCAGCCAAAACGCAGGTACTGCGGCGTCTTGTAACCCACCATGGAATCCATCGTACTGACGACCTTAAAGAGCACGATGCCGGGAAGGCCGGCCACGGCATACCAGAAGATGGGACTCAAGAATCCGTCTGTAAGATTTTCGCTGAGGCTCTCGATGGCCGCGCGGCGGCAGGCGGCCAGATCCATGCGGTCGGTTTCCCGGCCTACCAGGCGCGAGACCCGGCAGCGGGCTTCGGGCAAGTCGCCCTGGCGCGCAGCTTGCTCGACCGCCCAGCCATGATCCAGCAAGTCGCGCAGGGCCAGCAGCGAGTAGATCAGGAAGACTTGCACCGCGAGCGCGGCCCAATGATTCCAGCGCGCCAGGCCGAGAATCAATGCCGCCGTTCCGCCGCACCACAGCGCGGCCAGCAGCAGAAAGAGCAGCACTCCACCGATATAGCCATCGAGCTTAAGCGCGCGCAGCAGCTTTTCCAACTGAGTGAGCGTCCAGCCGATCAGACGGGCCGGATGAGCCGGGTACACCGGATCGCCAGCCAGCAGATCCAACAGGACGGCTGCAGCCAAAAGCGGCGCGGACGGACGCAGAATTTCTAAGACCACTTTTTCGACCAACCGAGGGCGATGGCCGCCAGGATTAACCGCTTGGGCTGCTCCACATCGACCTCGGCCAGGCCCTGGTGAAACTCCGGCCAACGGTCCAGTTGTCCCGCCAGACTGGCCGCCAGGCTACGCCGCCTGCTGCCGCAATGCCGGTTGCGCGGTGCCGGGAGGGAAAACGCCGTAGCGGCAGCGATCCAAAATGCTGGCCATGGCGTACGCCGCGGCCGATACCAGGGGCTCGTAGAGAACCGAGTTGCGGTTGTGCTTCAGCAGTTCCAGGTTGCTCTCGCTAAGATAGGGCGCCATTTCCTGTACGAAGTGGTCTTCCTTCACTCCATAGCGGCCGAGCGCGTGAAAGATGCCCCGGGTATAGCTGGGCTCCATTCCGTTGAGCCAGCGCAGAGCTTCCAGGGTGGCGTCGCGAACCGCCGTCCCGATGTATTCTCCCAGCTTGGTGCCGGTGCTGCTGAAGCGGTGCGGCGTTTCCGCTCGCAGGGGAGCGGCCAGGCAAAACTGGTCGGTGGTGGTTCCGGTGGCCAGATCGTTGGAATACCGGCTGCGAACCGCGAGCTGCTGCAACGCCGCCGTTTTGCCTTCTGTCATGGTGACTACGGCTCGCGCCAAAGCGCCCTCGGTCACCGGGCAGCTCAGCAGCACTACAGCATTGATGGTGCCGGCCTGCAGCGCAGTGTCCAGGCAGCCCGCCGGGGTTTCGCGCCAGGTCGTGGGATCGCCCGCACAGGCGGCATTGCCCTGCACGCCGGCGGTTACGACAGCCGTCACCGTGAGGTCATCATCGCCGCGTTGCATGACCGTGGCATAGTTCATATTGGCCGCGGTGCCCATGCTGGCAACGCAGTCGGCGGGAAGCTCGAGCTCCCGGCAAACCGAGCGATGATAGTCTTCCAGCCCCAGCTTCATCATGCAGGCGTGACGCTCATGATGCGCCGAGCCCTCGCAACTTTGGTGATTCACCAGGTAGCGTATGGCTTCCGACTGTCCGCCGGTGCAGGCCGAGGTGCTCAGCACCCGATGAGGAGTGAGCAGCTCGGTCACCAGAAACCGTCCGGAGCGGCGCAGGCGGAAGTCGGTACTGTCCAGCAAAGTTTCCCAATGCATAGAGCTTTCCTGGATCATAACAAGCCGCCGTCAGCCAACCTAACCCGGCTGAGCATAGCGGCGCAGAGCGGTTGTACCAAGGCACAGGGGAAACGATCAGCGGCTGCTTGTAACAGCCGCCGATCTAGTCAGGAGACCGCAGTGGTTCAGTCCTACGCGTGAACCGGCAGCGCCCGGGCCACTTTGGCCATGGCGGTAATGTGGGCCGGAGTGGTTCCGCAGCAGCCGCCGATAATGTTGGCGCCGGCCTGCACCAGCTCGGCCACATACGACGCCATCAGTTCAGGCGATTCTTTGAACACCGTCTTGCCGTTTTCCATCACCGGCGGACCGGCGTTGGCATGAACCAGAATGGGGACGTCGGGTACGGCGGCCCGCATCTGGCGGGTGATCTCAATCATGTTGGAGATGCCCATGCCGCAGTTGGCGCCCACGATGTCGGCTCCCGCTGCTGCCGCAGCTTTGGCCGCGCGCTCCGGCTTCACTCCCATCATGGTGCGGAAGCCTTTGATTCCGGGTTCGAAGGAGAAGGTACAAATCACCGGCAGATCAGTATTTTCTTTAACTGCCTTGACCGCCTGCTCGGCTTCGACCACCGACGACATGGTCTCCACGCAGATGGCATCGGCGCCGCCTTCGGCCAGAGCAATCACCTGCGCCTTGAAGGCTTGGTAGAGCTGCTCGGCGGTGGTGTCGCCGCCCTCTTCGATCACGATGTGACCGGTCGGCCCTACCGATGCGGCCACATAGCCCTTGTTGCCCATCGCCTGTTTGGCCAGCTTGGCCGCGGCCACATTGAACTCGTGAACCTTGTCGGCAAAGCCGTAACTCTTCAGCTTGAACGAGCTGGCGCCGAACGAGTTGGTTTCCACCAGGTCGGACCCGGCGTCGACGTAAGCCTGGGCGATGTCTTTTACCGCCTCCGGATGGCTGACACACCAGGATTCGGGGCATTCGCCGCCTTGCAGCCCCTTGGCATGCAGGAAGGTTCCCATGGCTCCATCGGAGATGAGGACCTCGCCCGCCTTGACCCGCTTCAAAAGATTCTTCACGATGCTTTCCTCCTTCGACTCTCGAATGTCTCTGCTACCGTTGGAAACTGCTCCAGATCCGTGTGGGGAAGGAACAAAGCCTTAACATAGCTGTCCATGTATTGCGGATTGGAGCTCATATCGACATAGGTGATGCGGGAGGCAATCTCCGCCAGGCGGCGGCGATGCTCCCGCGACAGCAGCGCAATGTAGGCGCCGGTAAGAGAAGAATTTCCGATATAACGAAAGCGATCCAGCGGCAAGTCAGGCAGCATGCCGATGAACACCGCGTCCGCCACCCGCATGTACCGTCCGAAACCACCCGCGATGTAGACCCGGGCGACGGCCTCCCAGGTGAGACCGACATTTTCGCAGCACCAGCGAGCAGGCCGCGTAGATCGCCGCTTTGGTGCGGATCAGGTTTTCCAGGTCGGCTTCGGTAATCACCAGGTCCTTGCCGGTGCGGGTTTGCTCGGCGGTGGCCAGCAGAAAGGCGCGACGGCTTTCGGGCTGCACGATCCGTCCCGTACCGGGTGACTGGAAGAATCGTCCGGAGCGATCGATTACGCCCTGGCGAAACAATTCGCCCAGCAGCGAGATCAGGCCTGAGCCGCAGATGCCGGCCGGCTTGCCGCCTCCAATGACGGAGTATTCCAGGTGTTGGCCATCGTTGCCGAGCGAGACGCGTTCGATCGCGCCTTCGGCCGCCCGCATGCCGCACTTGATGCCCGCGCCCTCGAAGGCCGGCCCGGCCGAGCAGGCGCACGCCACCATCCAGTCGGCATTGCCGATCACGATCTCGCCGTTGGTGCCAATGTCCATGAACAGAAAGACGTCGCGATTGTTAGTAGGCAGCTCGGTACAGAGCAGGCCGGAGGTGATGTCGCCCCCGACATAACTGCCCACGCCGGGAGCGCAGGCCACGATAGCCTGGGGATCGATATTCAGGCCGACATCGTGCGCTCGCAACTCCGGAACGGAGTTGACCGTCGGAACATAAGGCGCTTCGCGTATGTAGCGTGGCGGCAAACCCAGCAGCAGATGAATCATGGTGGTGTTGCCGGCCAGAAACGCGGCGTGAATGTCAGCCGGTTCGATGGAGACGCTGCCCGCGAGTTGCCCGACCAGGTCGTTGATAGTCTTCAGCACCAGGCCGCGAAGTTCTTCCAGCCGCTCCGGATTGCGGGCGTAGTCGATGCGGCTGATAACATCGGCGCCGCGGCGAATCTGCAGGTTGTAGGAAGTCTCGGTAGCCAGCAACGAGCCGTCGTCCAGATCGACCAACTGGACCGCTACCGTGGTGGTTCCGATATCGATAGCCACGCCAAGCGGATGAAGCGGGAGGTGATCCGGCTGCATCTGGCGGACCCGCAGCCCGGCCGCCGACTCTTCCACCGCGATGGTGACCTTGCCGTTGGCCACGCGCAGGCATTCGGCCAATTGGCGCAGCACCGGAAGCTCCCCGGCCACGGGAAGACCGCCGTTACCGCGATTGATTTCGCGGGTGAGCCGGGTCCAGTCGCTGTAATGCTCGTCGATAGAGGCGGGCGGCACGCTAAGCCGGCGGTGATGATAGAGCGGGGTGAGATGCCGGCGATCGGGTAACAGGCCGGGATCGATCAGGCGATGGCTGTCGCCCAGCACCCGCGCGCCCGGCTGTTCGCGGTCGGGAAGCCGTACCACAATGTCAGACACGACTTTGGTCTGGCAAGCTAGAACCGGAGTCTCGCGGCCCTCCAGTTCCACCTTGCACAGACCACAGGAGCCCTCGCCGCCGCAGGGCAGTTCCAGGTCGAGGATGCCGGCCCGGATCGCCGCTTGGTGAATCAGCGTTCCGGCCGGTACCTCGGCCACAACATCGGCGGGCTGGAAGCGAACCGAGGGCATAGCTTCACCGCGAGGCTTGCAGCTTCATGAAGGAGCCCAGATCCGAGGATTCTCCCGGACCGACCAGCACTTCCCAGCCGGGCAGGCCTTCCTCGATCTCGCCGCTGATCTGGGAGACGTAGCCGGGAATGATGACGCGATGTTTTCCCATCTCGGCCAGGCCGCTGGCTTTCACCGCGTTGGCCACTTTTTCGCCCGAGAACTTGCCCGCGGCCCATCCCGTCAGCACGCTCATGCCTTCGGTATCGACCACCAGCAGGTTCGCCGGAATGCCCGAATTCTCGATTTCGCCCGAAACCAGGAAGTAGGTAAGGGAGAAGTTGGTGGTGACCAGCACCGGCGAGTCCTTGCCGGTTTCGCCGATGGGGTAGACCTTGGGATCGACCTGAATCGGCTTCTGCGGATCGGTATAGATGTTCTGCCGCAACATCATCAGCGGCAGCAGAACTTCCAGCTTCACCCGGTCGAGCACGACGATGGAGCCGTACTTGCACAGGAAAGTCGAGGCGTCGGCGACTACCGAAGCGTCGTCCAGGGCGGTGACGAAGTTGATGATGGGATAGCCCAGCGGCTCGAAGGAATTCTTCAGCGCCGCCTTGCGCAGGATGGTGTTGTATTGCAGTGTGGCCGCCGGATTGTCGGCCGGCAGGTCCAGGACAATGTCCTTCAGTCCCAGCCCGGCCAGCTTGGTAGTCAGCGCTACCAGCTCGTCGATGGTAGCGGCGCGGGCCACCAGCGGCGCTTCATACTTCAATGCCAGGGCGGCAACCGCGTCGGCGTTGGCCGGAGTGGCGGCGTGAATCAGCGGCCGCTTGCCGGCCAGCTCCTTCAGACCAGCCTCCAGCGCTTCCAGGTTGGAGCTGCGCAGGATGATGCCTACCCCCGCTCCGCCGGCGGCTGCTTTCACCAGATCGACGAAGGGTTTCACTTCCTCGCTGAAGTTGTCGATGAGAATCAGGTTGACCCGCAGCTGCTCGCCTACCCGTTCCAGGCAATAGTCGCGCACCTCGGCGATCTTGTGACCCAGCTCGGTGAGCGGCTCGCTGTCGGGAAAAGCGATAGCGATGGCGGTGGGATGAACAAAGGTCTTGTCGTGGCGGAACATCACCGTCTCGTTGCCCACCAGGACCTCTGCCTCCGGCGGCCCGATTTTCACCAGCCGGATGGGCGGCTTGCTGGCCGCCCCCACCGTCTTGATGGCTTCTTCCGAAGCGTAAGGACAGGCTGCCAGTTCGGCATTCTTCGCGGCCAGTTTCATGGCGAAGGCCATGCAAGTGGGGACCCCACATTCGCCGCAGTTGGTTTTGGGCAGCAGCTTAAAGATCTGTAAACCAGTCATTGCCATTTCGTGGTCACCTCACTTACCGCAGAACATCATTTCGTCGATCTTGCGCTTGAGAGTGCGAGCAGCCAGGGGGTGATACACCACCACCAGGTCCGCTCCGGCATTCAGATAACACGCCGAGGTGGCGATCTCCAGCAGAGCTTCGCGCTCGTCTTCGCTGCCCCACAGGGGGAAGTCTTTGCGCGCCGCCCGGCTCTCTTTCACCTTCGACACCTCAAAGCCGGTGTTGACGATCATGGGCATAGCCAGCATGGGGTCGCCGGTAAAGGCCGAACTCCGGATACGCTCCATCACCGAGTAGGTGTACTCCAGACCGTAGCCCAGCGCGCCGGTCAGGGGGTCGACCAGAATGTGGTCGGCTTGCACGCCCATGGTGGTCAGCAGGATGTTGAGCTGCTTGCACATGTTGACGTCGATCGGGGTTTGCGCCACTACGCAATGGTTGTAGGCCATGACGGTGGCGGCGATGGTTTTGTAGTTGTCGGTTTCCACCCAGTTCAGCAGCAGGTTTTCGCCGGCGAAGGTGGAGGCGATGTGCTTCATCAGCGCGTTGTTCTTTTCGTAGTGGCTGCAGCCGGTGACGATGATGGGCACGCCTACCGCGCCCAGAACGCTCTTGACGATATCGCCGGCTGCCTCGGGCGAAAGGTCGCCGTTGTCGGGATGGCAGGTGGCCAGACGGACGCTGATAATCTCGGCGCCCAGCTTCTCCACCAGATGGCGAGCCATGGCGGGCGGGTCTTTCAGCAGATCGCCATACGCATTGCGCAGCAGGTCAGGATACGACTTCGGCGGGCTGTCCAACACTTCCATGGCAATCACCGGTTTGTGACCGACGTTGCCCTCGTAATGGCGGAAGGGCAGCACCTCAGCGCCTCCCAGCACGACCGAGGAGGTGCGGGTGCCACTGCCGCCCAGAGTGATGGTGCGCACCGTGACATTCGCTTTGTCCGGAGCTACGGTAACCGACTTCGGCAATACGATTGCCGCCGAGGTGATCGGCCGCTCCACTCCTTCCGGCTCGACGCCGGCTTGGAGGGCCGGGCGGTGGCTGGCTCGGGCGCGCGTGTCAATCGGCGTGACCACCGCAACCCGCTGCTGCTCCGGCGTTTCTTCGTCGACCGGGAAGCAGCGCGGGCAGCCGTCGGAGACCGGCGCATAGGCCGGGCGCGGCGGCAGCCAGCATGCCGGTTTGCATCAGCAGCATGTTGGCGCCGGCATGCAACAGGTGCATGGCCGTGGACGCTTGCAGCACCGCCATCTGCTGCATGGGCGTCATGCCGGGCTGGATTTCGGTGGCCGGAGGAGCATGGCGCAGCTGCTCCAGCAAGGCGATCAGAGCTCCTACGCCATCGCTTTGCGGCGCCGGCGATCCAGCAGCGGACGCGGCTGCGGCTGCCGGCCTGGCCATCGGAGGCGTTACCGGCGGAGCGCCGGCCGTACTCGCAGGCGGGGCGCCGGCGGGCGATGCCGTGGGGGGCTCGGCTACGGCTACGGCAGCTTCGGTCGCGGTAGTGGTCGAACCGCCGGCCGCGGCCACCGATTCGGCTGCCCGGCCGCGGGCGGCATCCACCGCCGCCGCTTCCTCTGACGGAGTGGTAATATCCCACATCGTCAGAGCCGGATGATTGACCTTTTGCATAAAGGCCTGCACCGAGGCCACGTCGGTGCCCGCCGACTCATCGGCAATCAGGTCGGTAAAGTTCTCGATGCCTACCGCCTTGCCGGCTTTGTCCAGGTCTTCGCGCAGGAACTCTTTCAGCTCTTTCGGCATCCAGACGATGCGCCGGATACCGCCTTCGGCGGAGATGAACTTACGGCTGGTGACGTAGGCTTTGCCTACGCCCATGAAGCCGGGCACCTGCTGGCCGCCGCCGGCCGTGTTCGCCATGGTGGAGAACTTCATGCCGGCCGGGGTCTCGCCCAGGTACTCGCGGTTGACGATCATGACCCCGTTGGCTTCGGGCATCAGGGCCACGATGGCCTCGAAGCAGCCGCAGCTGGTCATGGGATCTTCCAGCAGGGAATAGGCGTTGAAGCGCGCCAGGGTCTGCTTGGAGTTGGCGTAGACGTAGTCGTTGATGTTGGCCCACTGCCCGCGCACCGGGTCGATGCACTCGCCCTTGATCAGCGGCTGGTTGGGGCCGGTGGGATCGATCTCGTAGGCCGCCTTGCCGTCCAGCCAGTTGTAGGCGCCGCACAGTCCCAGCCGTTCGGGCGTGATCACGCAAACGTGATTGGGCGCGAAACTCTGGCAGAGCAGGCAGGAGTAGAAGGTGTCCACGCTCTCGTCGGTGAGCGACTCCATGCGGAGATTGCGGGCCCGGTAGACGTGGCGGGCGATGTCGATGCGCTCCTCGACGTCCTGGGGGTTGGTGAAGATCTTGACCTGCACCTTGTCGACGATGGCCGGATAGTCGTTGAGGAACTTGGCATGCAGGATTTCGCCCAGATGAGCGATCTTGAAGCCCTTGTCCTTGGCGGCTTTGCTGATGCGGATCCAGTTGATGTCCCGCTGGCCCATGTGCCAGATCCCCTCGGCGCCATTGATCATGTGATGAACCTGGCGCTCCAGAATCGGCTCAAAGTCGGGCTGCATCTTGCGCCCGGCCACTTCCACCCAGATGCCGATGGGCAGAGCCGGCAGTTCGCTGCTATTGGGGTCGACCACCACGTCGTCGATCTCCGGACCGATGACCTCGATCTTGCCGTCTTCCACCTCGGTGATGTCGAGGGTGGTGACGTACTCGAAGCCCGGCGTCTTGTTGCCGCCGAACTCCACGTAGGTCTGCTCCTTGCGGATGCGCTCGCCTTCGAAGGCCGCGCCGAAAGCCACCGGGATGGGAACCTTCGCGACTTTGATCTTGCAGCCGCGAACCTCCAGGCACTTCTCCACGATGTGATCGATGGGAACGTTCGAAACCACGTGCTCGTAGGTGCAGATGCCGGTGGGCAGGATTTGCGGGATGTCGGTATCGGCGATGGTGGGGAAGCCGTAGTTGATGGCGCCGGCCGCCGCCGCGTATTTCTCTTCCGTAACTTCGCCCAGCGCCATGACGAAGGCGAAGGTGCGGTTCTTGTTGTACTTCAGGTTGCGGGCAAAGTCGCCGGGCTTGACGCCGCCGAAGCTGAGGGCCACGCGATTGGCAAAGCCCAGAGCGTAGACGGCGGCCGAGATTTCCTTGCCGTAGGGAACCAGGCGGGTTTCCCAGCCCATTTCCACGCCTGCCTCAGCCAGTTGCTCGGAGAATGAGGTGCCGTGGCTGTGACCGGCCATGAAGACGTACAGGTTTTTCTCCTGCAGCTCGCGGGCGATGCGTACGGCGTCCTCCACCGTGGGAGCAGCGCCTACGATGGCGGCAAAGCCGGGAGCCGAGCCGTCGACGAATTCCACGCCGCGCTCGCGAATGATGACGTCATTGGCTGCCCCCAGCCAGATGCCGTCAATCGGGTTGGGGCCGATCAGATATTTGCAGGCTTCGATGATCTCGAAGGCAAACAGGGTAGCGATGCCCGAGTCCAGGGTGCCGCCCAGATAAGGCAGCCAGAGATTTTCGCTGGGCACCGGAGGCAGCAGCCGGTGGCACTCATCGAGAATCTTCTGCATGTCCGAGAGCCGGTCGACTCGCTCGCCCAAGAGCGAGTAGATGACCGGCAGGGAATAAGCGGTATCGGGAAAGCCCACGGCACAATCGATGCCTTTGGCCGCAATGGCTTTTGCCAGGTAGTCTTCCGCGTCGCGCACAATCTGGTGTGCGCCGCGGATTGCCGACGATGCGATGATTTTGCTCATTGCAGTTCGCGCCTCGATTTCATGTCGTACATCTTGCGTTCTTTTTGGGTGTTGATATGGAGCGCATCGCGTTTCTTCTCGATGTGTTCCAGGATCTTGTCGGCAGCCACCACCGGATCAGGCTCCCATTCGAAACGGCCGCCGGTGATGTTGCTCATTTCGTCGCACAGGAAGTCGTGCACATTCTTGCTGCCCTCGACGTACAGGGGATGGCCGAGCACGACATACAAGCCGCTGGCCACGAAGTAGTGCCCGATGGCGACAGCTTTTTCGCTCATCCACTCCGGGGCGGCGCCGGCCACCGGCAGGTCGGAAAGATCTTCGCCCAGGCCGCCTTCGTGCAGAACGTTGGTGGCCGCCATCAGAATGCGGCTGTTGTCGACGCAGGAGCCCATGTGCAGCACCGGCGGAATGCCCACCGCCTCGCAGACTTCGCGCAGGGACGGGCCGGCTTTGGCCAGCGCCGCTTCCGGCGTCAGCAGTCCGGCCTTGGCGCAGGCGATAGCGGCGCAGCCGGTCTGCAACACCAGCACGTTGCGCTTGATCAGTTCCTCGGCCAGCTTGACGTGGCCGTGATCGGAGATGACCTTGGGATTGCTGCAGCCGATGATGCCGCAGACGCCGCGAATGCGGCCATCGATGATGGCATCGTTCAGCGGACGGAAGGTGCTTCTGAAACGCCCGCCCAGCATGTGGAAGATGGTTTCGTTGGAGAAGCCGGCCACCAGTTCCATGGACTCGTTGGGAATGTGGACCCGGGCCTGGTCGCGGTTCTCATAGTTGTCGATGGCTTTGCGGATCAGGTTGGAAGCCTGCTCGTAGCCGTTCTGCACGTTGAAGGCGATCTGCTCAGCCTCGCCGGTGTGGGCAATCTCGGAGGTCGAGACCAGCTTGGTGTGGAAGCACTTGGTCACCTGCGAAAGCGAGGGCATCACGCACTGCACATCGATCACCATGACTTCGACGGCGCCGGTCAGGATGGCCAGCTCCTGTTGCAGGAAGTTGCCTACGATGGGCAGGCCGTGACGCATCAGGACTTCGTTGGCGGTGCAGCAGATGCCGGCTACGTTGATGCCGTGCGCGCCCTTGGACTCGGCATAGGCCAGCAGTTCCGGGCTCTGCGAGGCCACCGCCAGCATCTCTGACAATGTGGGCTCATGACCGTGCACGATAATGTTGACCTTGTCCGGAGCCAGCACGCCCAGGTTCACCCGGCTGCGCACCGGCTTGGGAGTGCCGAACAGGATGTCTGACACTGTGGTAGCGATGGCCGAGCCTACCCAGCCGTCGGCCAGGCTGCACTTCAAGCCGGCCAGGATCAGGTGCTTGTAGTCGTGATCGACCCCCATGTGGGTGCGGTGCATCAGTTCCACCACCGCCGAGTCGATGCCGTTGGGGCTGATGTCCAGCTTGTGCCACAGTGCCTGGCGTTTTTCCGGGGCCAGTTTCAGGGTGGCATTGGGGCCTTCCGAGAAGGAGAACTGGGTCATAAAGAAGTCGGCCAATTCACCGGCAATGACCAGATCGTCTTTGCCCTCGGTGGGGATCTCAAAGAAGTTTGCCGCTTCATGCAGGCGGCCGGGATCGACAATCTTGTATTCCCCGGCCTCACCGGTGGAAACCTTCTTCAAGGTGCGCACCAGCATGCGGCCATGATCGGAGTGGGCGGCGGTGCCGGCGGCAATCTCGCGCAACAGGTTGCGGGCGGTGATGGTATCGGCATCGGCGCCGCAGATGCCCAGATGAGCTTTGGGGGTAATGCGGCAGGGACCCATATGACACAGGCGGCAACACACCCCGTCGGTGCCGAACTTGCATTGTGGTTTTTGCAGCTGGAACCGGTCAAAGACCGTGCTCACCGCGGTGTCGTTGGCAATCTGCACCATATCGATCGTGGCCTGATCCATCGACACCGGCTGGCTGGAAACATTTCGACCCGTGGTCGCCATCAGTGTTTCTCCTGTGGGGCTTGAAACAACCTGGCTAGTAATTCGTTCATGGCGATTCGCGCCGGAGCTTCCGGCGGAATGGTGGAAACCGGCACGCCGTCCGCGTCCAGGGCGGCAACGTCCTGGTCCAGGGGAATGGCGGCGAGCAAAGTGAGTCCGGTAGCCTTGACGGCCTCGGCAATCGCTTCGGGCAGACATCCTCCGGGCACGCGATTGACAATCAGTCCGCGTTGTTTGGTGGGCAGGGCAACTTCATCGGCCAGGGCCGAGATGCGTCCTGCGGTCCGCACTCCGCGCACCGTGCAGTCGGAAACAATCAGCAGATAATCGACGGAAAGCAAAGTGCGGCGCGAGATATGCTCCAACCCGGCCTCGCTGTCGATGACGATGTTGCGGTAATTGCGCGCCAGCTTGTCGAGCACGTCGCGCAGCACATTGTTGGCGAAGCAATAGCAGCCCTGGCCTTCGGGCCGGCCCATCACGATCAGGTCGTAGCCTTTCTGTTCCACCAGCGCTGCCTGCACCCGCAGATCGAGAAACTCCTGCTTGGAGACGCCCGTTTTTTGGTTGGCTTCCTTGCGGGCGCTTTCGCGAATGCCGCCGACGGTGGCCTGGTAGTCCACCCCCATGGCCTCGTTGAGGTTGGCGTTGGAGTCGGCATCGACGGCCAGAACCGGCGACTCACCGTGCGTCGCCAGCCAACTCAGGGTGAGAGCCGACAGGGTAGTCTTGCCTACTCCGCCTTTTCCGGTCATTGCCAGAATCATGACTTCCCGTCCCTCGGCGGTGGGTGAGTGATGAGGAGAATCCGGGGAACCCCCTCAGGCTCCCGGCTAAGTCACCCACCCACCGCCCGTGCAATTCAAGCGTGGGTAGCGGCCAATGCCGGAGCGCCGATTTCCTGGCGCAGCTTGCCGCTCAATTCGTGCAGCGTCTTGAATACCAGCTCGGCATCGGCCACCGGCAGCGAGCCGGTGCCGCACGACGGCGTGATAAACGACTGCCGGCAAATCTGCTGCGTATCCAACCCCGTGGCTTTGGCCAGCTTCTCGATCAGCGCGCAGAATTTGTCTCGCAGCGAATCCACCGTCTGGGCATGGATCTTGGCGCTGTTGGTGGGAACAATTCCTACCGCCAGCAGCTTGCCCGCTTTCAGGTGAGCTTTGAAGTTGTCCGGATACAGCAGAATCGTTTCCCCGTAATCGAAAGCATCGAAGTTGATGATGTCGACATTGGCGTCCATCAGGATCGGCCACTCGGTATTGCCGCAGCAGTGCACTCCGGCAATGGCTCCCTCGGCATGAACCGCGTCGATCACCTCACCCAGCTTGGCGACGGTGTCGTCGCGGGTCACGCTGACATAGGTGGAGGATCCGAAGGCCGACAGAATCGGCTCGTCGACAAAGCAGATGACGTCATCGGCGAAGCCCTTGAACTTCTGAATCTGCCAGCGACACTTCATCGCCATACCCTTGACCACCACGTCCACGAATTCCGGGTTGTAGTAAATCGCCCGCTTGTTCTCATCGACGATGCTGAGGCCGACACTGAGCGGGCCGGTGGTCTGCACTTTCACGAAAGGCCGCTTGCCGCCGGAGGCTTTCAGTGCCGCCTCCATGGCATAAATGCCTTTGGAGAAGTCGGGGGTGATGCGAAAGGCTTCCAGATCGTCGGCGCAGAATTTTTCGTAAAATTCGGCCAGATCGCCGCTGGTGTCGCCGGTGGTGTCGAAGTACATGCGGCCCTTTTCCTGATCGAGGACCACCCGGGGAATGCCTTCGCTGTACTGGATTTCCATTTGTTCATGCAGCCCAAAGGCCGGCAGCTGCGGCCAGATGGGTGCGTTGGGAATACTTTCGAGAACCACGTTGACGGCCTGCTGCGGATCTTTGTGGGGCAGGCTGCCGATGGCGGTGGCTAAACAGCAGGGCTCGACGCTCATAACACGCTCTCCTTCTCGGTGCAGTACGACTGCAAAGTTTTCTGAAGCGATCGAAAGGGGTTGAGTAACTCGGGATAACCCAGGTCGGCCAGCGCCAGTCCCTGGCGGTCGGCTTGGGCTATGCGAACATCCAGGGGAATGGTGCCGAGCAGGTACTCGGCGCCGAACTGCGAGGCGATCCAGCGGCTGTCCTCTTCCGGATCGGGAGTCTTGTTGAGCACCACGCCGAAGCGGCTGATGCCCAGATCGGCCGACATCCGACGCACGCGCGCGGCGGTCTCGACACTGCGTTGGCCGGGCTCGACCACCACCATCATCAGGTCTACACCCATTGCGGTGCCGCGCCCCAGGTGCTCGATGCCGGCTTCCATATCGAGAATGACCACCTCGCCGTGGCGCAGCACCAGGTGCGAGACCAGGCTCTTGAGCAGCACGCTTTCGGGACAGGCACAACCGCCGGCCGCATGTTCCACCGCGCCCAGCACCAGCAGGTCGACTCCCTGGTAAGGGACCGCGTATTTGCTGGCGATATCGGCGACTTCGGGATTGATCTTGAACATCTGGCCGAACTGGCGCACCTTGGCTCCGGTGCGTTCTTCGATCAGCTTGCGTTCGGTGGAGATGGTATGAATCTGAGAACGGAGTGCGGGGGGTAATCCGATGGCAGAGGCGAGATTGGCGTCTGGGTCGGCATCGACGGCGAGGACGCGGTTACCGTCCGCCGCATACAGTCTAGCCAGGGTTCCCGCTACGGTGGACTTTCCGACTCCGCCTTTGCCGGATATGGCAAGTTTCATGGTTCGGGCCTCGATCGTGCGATGTGTATGCCGTGTGGCTTTCTGGTGCGCCGGGACGATGCGGGAGCGTCTTTGGCCATCTCCTGATCGCGAATCACCTGTTCGACGGCCAGCATGGCGAAGCCGACAATCTCTTCAGCCGAGCGCCGGGCCGCCAGCGGATTGCGCTCTTCGATGGCTTCCGTGAGCTTGCGGTACTCCTCTAACTCCAATGCCACCGACGCCGGCAAAAGCAGGGTGTAGGACAGGGCCACGCGAAACGGTCCGTGAATGGTGGCGTTCAGCTGCTGGAACAACGGATTATGCGAAGCGGCGATGACGGCCGTGTGATAGCGCAGGTCGGCATCGATGGCGCCTTCCAGGTCCTGGGCAGCCAGGATCTGCAGCCGCCGCCCCAGACACTGCCGGATGAAGGCGATTTCATCCTGATCGGCGCGCAGCGCCGCAAAACCGGCGGCAATCGGCTCGATCGCCAGGCGCACTTCGCACAGATCGCGCAGGAAACGCGGATCGGGCTTCAGATGCGACTGCCAGTTGAGAATGTCGGGGTCCAGCTGATTCCAGTCCGTGCGCGGACGGGCGCGGGTGCCGGAGCGGGGACGCACCTGCACCATCCCCTTGTTTTCCAGAACCTTTACCGCTTCGCGCAAAATGCTGCGGCTCACGCCCAGCTGCTTGCACAATTCCGCTTCGTTGGGAAAAGCAATCAGGTGGCCAAGCCGCTCGGCCTGTATCACCTGGAAAGCCAAGGCACGAGTCACGCGACTGTGCAGATTTTCCGTGGCATCCAGCTGCGCGAACGGTGTAGGCGGGCCTTTCATTTCAGTCATATCATATGCTCAGTTTGGAAGTGTCCAAAAAGAAATCTAGGCCTTGACGAGAAGAATTCGCGCCTTGGTCCCGAAACGGGAATGGAGCGGCATCGCGTGCAGGCTTGACCTGATTTCCACCAACATCCCGCGGCATTTCCCCATAGTTGTCAAGGCTTAAATCGGGATAGCACCAGAGATGACATGCGGCCTCGCGGCTCGCTAGAAGGAAAAGCGCAGCGAAAGCTGCTGCACCCGCGGCGTGGTCAGGGTGGCACCGTAAACGCCGAAGGAGCCGCTGGTGGTCAGGTTCTGCAGCGAATTCAACGGATTCACATCGAAGCGCACCGAGTTGGTGACGTTGTAAACATCCCAGGCAAATTGCAGGCCGGTGCGCTCGCTAACTTTCCAGTTCTTGGCCAGCCGGGCATCGATGCCGAAGTAGCCGTCGCCGCGGAAGTTGTTGCGCTGGCCGGCCTCGCCGGGATAAGGATTTTGCAGCTCGGCCAGAGCCTGCGCGGGATTGGCGAACGCGTTGGGAGCGCCATTGGCGCCGATGTTCGTGCCGGTCTGAATGGGCCCGGTCTGGATCATGTTGCTTTTCTCCAGCCAGTTGGTTCCCCAGCCCGCGCCGCTGATGACGCTGAAGGGCAGCCCGCTGCTCCAGCGGCCCACGCCCGACAATTGCCAGCCGCCAATCACGCGATCCATCCAGGTGCTGGAGCGGCTGGCCAGCCATTTGCCTTTGCCGAAAGGCAGGTCGACCACCCAGCTGCCGGTAATCAGGTGACGGATGTCGTAGTCGGAGGGGCCGTAGCTCAACTGCGGATTCCAGGCATTCAGGATCGCGCTGAAGCTGCTGCCCACGCTGCTGCCGGTGCTGGACGAGTACACGGTGCGCTCGTCGTCCGAGCCCATGTCCAGCGACTTGGCGTAGGTGTAGCTCAGCTCCATCTGCATGCCGTGACTCATGGCGTGGCGCAACACCAGCTGGCCGCCGTTGTAGTTGCTGTCGCCGATGGAGGCCCAGCTGTACATGCTGGCAAACTGCGTCGGCCAGTAGCGTCCGGTCTTGCCGGCGCATCCCGGATAGCACAGGATGTCGAGCGCGTAGAGCGCTCCGGTTTCGTTGCCCAGGTTGTATTTCCAGATGGAGTTGTAGATATTCTGCGTGGCGCTCACGCCGTTGCCGGCAGCGTCGGGAAACATGTCCTCGAAATACTGGATAGGCGCGACATTGGTCTGCCCGGCATAACCGTCTTTGGAAAGCTGCGCGGCGGCGGAGAAATAATCCTGCCCGGTTTTTGGGTCGACCAAATCCAGCGGCTGCGCCAGATCGATTTGCTGCAACTGATTCCGTCCGAAGCGTCCCAGATACGCGGCTTCCAGCACAAATCCGTCAGGCAGTTGCCGCTGCCAGGAAACATTCACCACATGCGCGTAGGGCGTCTGCATCTGGCTGTCGATGCCGTGGGTGATGGCGAAGCCGGTGGTCAGCGGATCGGTGGGCGATAGCGCCGGATAGTTGACGGTCTGCTGCGGCTGCCCGGTCAGGTCGGGGATGTTGTGAACGCCGGTAAAGCGCGGCGAGGTGTCGGGCGTCAGTACGTTGGTCGGATTGGTGATGCTGTTGCTCAGACCGTAAGAACCGTACTGGTCGAAAAGGTTGACGATGCTTTCGCCGAAATGGTCGTAATATTTGCCATAACCGGCGCGCAGCACGCTGTCGCCGGCGTTGCCGAAAAGCTTGTGCCAGAAGCCTGGTCCCACATTGGGGGAGTAGGCAAACGCGAAGTGGGGCGCCAGATCGGCCTTGGGCATGGGCCAGTAGGGCGCCAGTCCGCGGCCTTGTCCCGACGGCGCAAAAGAAATGTAAGGCTGCACGCTGTTGCCCAGCGCGGCCTGCTGGCCGCGAGTTTCAAACCACTGATAGAGATTGGTGGTGGGCGAAACCTGCTGGCCGTTGACCTCGTACGGCGTCTGCAACAAGCTGTGGCGCAAGCCATAGCTGACGGTCAGATTCGGGGTGATCCGCCAGGAATCCTGCGCGTAGTACTCGAATTCGTTGTTCTTGAAATCGCGGTTGATCATCGCCCCGCCGGGCAACAGGCTGCCGCTTTGCCCGTTAGCCGAGACGCGATAGTTCGACTGCGGGTCACGTAGTCGAGCAGGCCGGCCAGGTTGGTCATCGAGTAGTTGTAGGAGCCGGCAAAGCTGTTATCGACCGAGGGAAAGCCGAACACGGTGGGATCGAGGCTGCCGCCCACTCCCACAATCCCGGCATCGACCAGGGCGTACGAATTTGTGACCGCCGAGTTGTACGACAGAGCATTGCTGTCGTTCTCATTGTGGATGAGCCGATAGTTGGCCCCGAACTGAATCGTGTGCCGGCCTTTGGTCCAGGTCAGATCGTCGACCAGGTTCTGCACCGGCACATCGACGATGGTAGTGCGCGTCTGCGCGTCGATGGTGCTCATGCCATAGAAATTTGCGTACGATCCCTGCCCGATGCCGTAGCTGGAATAGCCCTGGCGAATGTAGCTGTAGCGCAGGCTGTTCATCAGGTTGGCCGAGATGGCGGAGTTGAGACCGACGGCCAATCCCTTGCTGTCGCCCGAGTTGGTGGAGCTGGCCGGCTGGCCGGGAAACTGCGGCACGCCCAGTGCGCTGTCATCTTGCAGATTGCCGCGGATGAACAACCAGTTTCGATTGGACAGCGAATAGTCGATCTTGGCGATGGTGGTATTCAGCGAAGCCGGCGCCGGCGCCGACCAGGTGTAGGACGCGGTATTCAGGCCGTCGCCGGCGGAAAATCCGTTGGGCAGCGGATACTGCTTGAACACGGCGAGCGCATTCGGGTCGACGCCCGGTCCCCAGGGGCAGGTGCCGTTAGCGGTGCAGTTAGGATCCATCGACGCGATCTGCGCCGGAGTCAGGGTGACGGTTTGCGTAACGCCGTTGGTCGTGCTGGGATACTTCATTTCACCGGCACGCAGCGATGCCGTAGGCACGATCATCGTCATCTGCTGGTTTTCGTTGATCTTCTCGCCCTCATAGGTGGTGAAGAAGAACAGCTTGTTCTTCTTGATGGGACCGCCGAACGACGCGCCGTAAGCGCTGCGATCCAGTGTGCCGGGAATGTTGGGCAAGCCCTGCGCCAGCTCCGCTTGCTTGTTGAACCAATCGTTGGCCGGAGTGATCAGGTCGCGGGTGCGGCCGTAGACGCTGCCATGGAAATCGTTGGTGCCGCTCTTGGTGGCAATGTTGATTTGCGCTCCCGACGAGCGGCCGGTATCGGCGTTGAAGCCGGAAGTGCTGACGCGAAATTCCTGCACCGAATCCAGCGTCGAGCGCAGCACGCCGGTAAAGGCGTAGCCGCGGACCTGGTCGTTGTTGTCCAGGCCGTCGAGGGTGGAGTTGTTCTGATCGGAGCGCGCGCCCAGCGTGCTGCCGCTGCGGCTGTCGTGACTCTGATCGTTATGCAGGCCGAGATACAGAACTCCGGGCTGCAGGCTGAGCAGGTCGGGAATGTCGCCCTCCACCGGCAGCGCCTCAATGGTAGCGGCGTCGAAAGCATTGCCCATGGTGGCGTCGGTGGAGTTCAACGCCGGCGCTCTGGCCGCTGACGCTGACCGTGGTCGGCGCCGCTTCTACCGGCAGCGAGAAGTTCAGCGTGGCCGGCTGATTGATGAGCAGCTCAAGGGCTTTCGCTTGCCGGGAGAATCCGGCAGCCTCGACCGTGATGGTGTAGTTGCCGGGAGGAATCTGCGGAAACTGATAAGCGCCGCCGGCGTCGGTGGTGTGGTTCAAGGCGAAGCCGTTCTCGCTGTTGACCAGCGATACTTGAGCGCTGGAAATGACGGCGCCGGAGGGGTCGGAGACGATGCCTCGCAACGACGTGCTGGGATTTTGCGCGGCGAACATCGCGGACCACAAAAGAACAATGCCCAGGGCGGGGGCTTGCACGTAGCGGATTCGTACCCTCAAAACAATTCCTTACCAGACTTGCGCTAATCCATCCGAAGGTGGCGAGACACAGTATTGAGCCAGGTCTGACTGGCTGACGCAGAAGGCCCGCCCCAGCAGTTCGGGCCGCATAACTTCCGCAGACCGAGCCGGCAATCCATGACGGTTCCGGGGTGAGCAGGATGACGGAGGAAAAGTTTTCCGCCACCAGATTCAAGTCGTGCACGGCGGCGATGATGGTGATGCCGCGCTGGTTGAGCCGCCGCAGCAAAGCAATCAATTCGATCTGGCGGCCGACATCCAGGTGCTGGGTGGGCTCGTCCAGCAGCATGAGCTTGGACTGCTGGGCCAGGCCGATAGCGATTTTCACTCGCTGGCGTTCGCCGCCCGACAGCTGCGAGTAAGGCCGGTCACGCAGTCGCACGATGTCGACCGCTTCCATGGCGCTTTCGATCGCCTCGTGATCGCGAGCGGTGGTGGCCCCGAACAGCGGCAGATGAGGCACCCGGCCCTGGGCAACGATTTCCTCGACGCGAAAGTTGAAGGGCAGCTCCAGTTCCTGCGGCACCAGAGCCACACAGCGTGGGAGATGCTGCCGCGACCACTCGGCCAGCGGCTTGCCTTGCAGCAATACGCTCCCATTGCCGGGCTGCAGCAAGCGCGAAGCCAGCTTCAGCAGCGTGGTCTTGCCCACACCGTTGGGGCCCAGCAGCGCAACCATCTCCTGCGTCTCGACGGCGAAGGACATACGGTCCAGCAGCAGACGTGAACCGCGCGAAAACGAAACATCCCGAAATTCAAGAATGGCGGAGCTCATTGACCAGACTCCCGCGAGCGATGATGTAAGAGATAAAGAAAAGCCGGGCCGCCCAGAAACGCGGTAAACACGCCCACCGGAATTTCCGTGGGCGCGAAAGCGGTGCGCGCCAGGGTGTCTGCCAGGATGAGGAAGGTTGCGCCGCCCAAGGCAGCGGCGGGCAACAAGCGAACATGATTCGGTCCAATCAGGATGCGGAGGAAGTGCGGCACCAGCAGTCCCACGAAGCCGATCAGCCCGCCCAGCGATACGGCCGCCGCAGTTAGCAGCGATCCCAAAATCACCGTGGCCACGCGCACCCGGCCCACATGCACGCCTAGTTGCGAGGCATACTCTTCGCCCAGGGCGAGCGTGTTGAGCCGGCCTGCTACCGGCAGCGACAGTACGATGGCGACAACGGTGAGTGGCGCGATCAGGGCCAGCTGACTCCAGGCAGGAATGCCGAGCTGGCCATGTAGCCACGCCGCCAGCACGCGCAGGCCGGAGCTGGAAGCCTCCTGCCGCAACTCGAAGACCACCGTGCCGGCATTCAGCATGGTGCCGATGGCGAAGCCGGCCAGCAGCAAAGTTTCCATGGCAAAGGCGCCGCTGCTGCGCGCCAGATACCACACCAGGATCATGGTCAGCACCGAACCGATGAAGGCCAACACGGCGGTGGCGCCGAAGCCGGCGAAGGAAAGCGTGGGGATCAGAAAAATTCCAATCGCCCCGCCCAGGGCCGCGCCGCCCGAGGTTCCCAGCACGAAAGGATCGGCCAGGGGATTGCGAAACAGGCCTTGAAACAAAACGCCGGTGGCCGACAAGGCCGCTCCCACCAGAGCCGCCGCCAGCACCCGGGGAAGCCGCAAGGCGAAGATGATCTCGGCTGCCTCGCTGACCTTGCTCGGGTGCAGAAAGGCGCGAAGCACTTCGCTGACCGGCAGCCGAACCGCTCCCAGACAAGTGGCGAAAATAATGGAGAACACCAGCGCCACCAGCAGGATCAGGTTGACGGTGTTGGTCCGGACTCTGCTTTCCTTCTTCGATGAACTCCCCAACCCCGCCTCCGGCAGCTGGTGGCTGCTCTCCTGATCGACTTCGACCTGCTTTAACGCCACAGCTTCCGCCCGTCCGCCCGGCACTGACCCCGGCTTGGCCCGTTGCTTGCCACTCATGTCACGATATGTCTGTAGCCCAGCCAAGAGATGTGTCCTCAATCACTCATTTGCCGTCGGCCGTCACTTGACAGGCCAACGCTGAAGTGGTTTTCCGGCGGAAGATTCCACTGCCAATGCTGGCGCCAGACCTCCCAGCAGGAGGTGTAATCGCACTTGGAAAAATCAGCCGGGCTGTGGCGTAGCTGCGCCAGATCGCCTAAAAAAGTGCGGATCACGCCGGCATGAGTTACCACTACCGCGCAGCCATCTTCCACCTGGTCGGCAACGGCGTTCATCGCGCCGTGAATGCGGTGGAGGAAATCCTCGAAACCCTCTCCTCCGGGAGCGGGGATGGACGGATGAAGATCCAGCCACCTTTGCGCGTAGACCGGATCTCGCGCCATGACTTGGTCCCAATCCAATCCCTCCCAGCTCCCGAAGGCAAGCTCACGGAGAGAAGCGAGCTGAACTAATGGCAGCTGGCGGCGCTCGGCGACGGATTCTGCTGTCTGTCGCGTACGCTGCAGATCGCTGCTGAAAATGTGAGTGAGCGGATAATTTCTCAGCCGCCGATTCAGGTCGGCCAGCTGCGCCAGTCCCTCGCGGTTCAGCGGCGGATCGGTGTGGCCGCAGAAACGTCCGGCCAGATCGGTGCGCGCGTGGCGCACCAGGATCAGGGTGCAGCGTGCCGAGACAACTTGGGTATCGGTGTGGCTCATGACCACACCCCGCATACATAAACCGCGATTTCCGCCAGCTGGTTAGTCGTGCCGAAGCAGTCGCCGGTGACGCCACCAATCTGCGAGCGGTAGTACAAGCCGCTGAGCAGCGGTGACGGCGATTACCGCTGCAATCGGAATCAGAGCCTGCATGCGCAGCGCCCAGCCTGCAATCGCAAATGCCAGCAGCGTTCCGATGCCGGCGGAGGCCAGCGGAATCTTGTGCGCCAGCTTGGCTCCCAGCCCGTCGGTACGCGCCGATTCCAGGAACGCGCCCAGGGGCAACGTAGTCCAGCGGCACAGAACGTGAGCGGTCAGCAGATAGAGCGGGAAGCGCGCCACGGGCAGGGAAGAGAGCAGCACCCAGCGCGCCAGCAACGACAAACAAGATAGCCAGCGTGCCAAAGCTGCCGATGCGGCTGTCGTGCATGATCTCCAACATGCGCGGCTTGGTCCAGCCGCCGCCGAAGCGCATCGGCGGTATCGGCCAATCCATCTTCGTGAAAGCCGCCGGTGATGATCACCAGATAAGCGAGTACGACCACGGCAACGACCATCTTCGGCAAATGCCAACGCAAGCCGCGTTCAATGCCGATGCCGCCCAGTGCGATCACCGCCCCGATCAGGGGGAAAAACTTGGCGCCGCCCAGCACCATCTCGGGCTCGAAGCGGAAGGCAGGCATAGGAATGCGGGTCATGAACTGCACCGCCGCCGCTAGTTGGCGCAAAGTCTTCACGCTTCGTTGGCCTCGCTGACGCCCGCCGATTGGAAGGTGGCCATCTCGTTGTAGATCCGCACCGCCGCCTCGATGAGCGGGAAGGTCAGGACCGCGCCGGTGCCCTCGCCCAGTCGCATGTCCAGTTGCACCAGCGAGCGCAGCTGCATGTGATCGAGCAGGGCGCGATGGCCCGGCTCCTGCGAAAGGTGTCCGGCAAAGATCGCGCCGCGCGCGTCGGGCGCGATCGAGCACGCCACTGCTGCGCCCGCCGTGCAGATGAATCCGTCGATGACGACAGCGATACGATGCGCCGCCGCGCCCAGAACCATGCCGGCGATGGCGGCAATTTCCAGCCCACCCACACAACGTAGGACATCGAGCGCGTCCGGCCTGGTGGCAGGGTAATCGCCGAAGTGAAAGCGCAAAGCTTTATCGATAATCTGCGACTTTGAGGCGCGCCGCTGCTCGTCAACGCCCGGTGCCCCGCCCGGTCAGCTCGGCCACCGGCCGCCCAGTGAGCGCGGCGGTGATGGCCGTGGCCGCGCTGGTGTTGCCGATGCCCATCTCGCCCAAGGCGATCAGGGTGCGACCTTGCGCGGCGGCTTCGGTGGCCAGATCGATGCCCACCTGCAAAGCGGCGTTCAGCTCGGCTTCCGACATGGCAGCTTCGCGGGCGAAGTTGCGGGTTCCGCGCCGCACCTTGCGATGCACCAGACCCGGCAGCGCCATCGAAGTCGGCATCGACCCCTACATCGACTACCACAATGTCAGACTGCGTATGCCGGGCCAGAACGTTGATGGCCGCTCCTCCGTTCAGGAAGTTGCCCACCATCTGCTGGGTCACCTCGCGCGGATAAGCGCTGACTCCCTCGTCGGTGATGCCGTGATCGGCGGCAAAGACGTACACCGCCTTACCGGCGATCCGCGGCGGCTCTTCTTCGCGCCAGGCCACATACTGCGCGGCCACGGCTTCCAGTTGTCCCAGACTGCCCAACGGCTTGGTCAGGCAGTCCAGATGCGCTTGCGCCTTGCGCCGACGGTCTTCGTCGAGGGGCCGGATGCGGGCAATGGTTTGCCCGATGGCCGCATTCAGTTTCACCGGCGTTCTTAATTCAGCTTCCACGATTCGCCTCCGAAAGTGAGCTTGATGCCGGCCCGGATGGTGAAGGGAAGCGCCGGGTATCCGTACACTTCCTGATAGTGCTGGTTCAGAATGTTCGACATCGAGGTATAGAGGTTGAGGTATTTCTTCAACTGATAACTGCCGTACAAATCGATCTTCTGATAGCTGGGATCGAGGTTGCGGTTGGGCAGCAGCAGGGTGTTGCCGAAATCGGTGTCGGTCAAAAAGGTACTGTCATCGCGGCGGGAGACGAAAGTTCCCATCGCCGACACAAACAGGCGGCGATAAGTCCAGTCGACTCCGGCAAAGCCGGTGTTGGGCGCGATGCGGAAAGGCCGAGCTCCCACCAGCGGCGAGTAAGCTCCGATGGGAATGGTGGGAAACAGCGGGTTGATGGCCGGCTCCAGCGCGCTGCTGGCAAATGACTGCTGTACCACAGCGTCGGTGTAGGTCCAGCCGCCGCGCACCATCAGCTTCCGATTGACCTGATACTGGAAGCTGACTTCGGCGCCCTGCGCGCGGTAGTCCAGCGTGTTGACCGCGGCTCCGAAGATACCTTGCGCCTCGGCCACGGCCTCGGGCACGCCCAACTGGGTCAGGTACTGCGAGTCGACGAATTCAGCCTGATTGGTGAATTCGTTGTGGAAGTAGGTGATGGCCAGCCGCGCCTTGCCGTCGAACAATTGCTGCTGCAGGCCGCCGTCATAGGTGCGCGAATTCTCCGCCAGAAAAGGTTGAATGTGATATTGCGCGATCAATTCCGGACCGTTGGGAACCAACGCGGTATTGCTCAGCAGCGCATACAGTGAGTTGTTCTGGTAGTAGATGCTGGGCTCTTTAATGCCCTTGGCGAAGTTGAAGGTCAGCCGGGTGCCGCTGAAAATGCCGCTGCTGCCGGGGCGAACCAGATAATAAGCCAGCGAGGCGCGCGGCGTGCCGGCCACGCCAAATACCGTGTTCTTCTCGATTCCTCCGCCTAAGGTGTAAAACAGACGGCTCCACAGCCCTCCCTGAATTTCCATCAGGTAGCTGAAATTGTTGCGATCGGTAGATTCCTGGCCTTCATATCCGTTATAGGTAAACCCACTTTCATTGGTGTAATTGAAGGCAAACAGGGCTGTCAGCTTTTCGTTGAACCGATAGTCGGTCTGGGCATAAACGTAATTGGTGTTGGTCAGGTACGACGACGGCTGGGGATAAACTCCGGCGTATTGAAAGATCGCCTGACCCGGGGCGGCCAGCGAAGGCTGAATTTGCGCTACCGCCGCCGGCGTGATGGTGTATCCGTTGGCGCCAACCTGATTGACCGGCGCTCCCAGGTAATACGAGGGATATCCCAGACCGTAGGGATCGAAAGGGATTCCGGTGGGCGACCACTCGGTGTAGTCCGAACGCAGGCGCACTCCGCCATAGCGCACCAGGTTATGCCAGCGATCGTTGGCGTGATTGTCCAGGGTAACGCCGAACATAGTGTTCCACTGATTGTCGGACGCATCATCGGGAATGCCGTAAGCGGCAATCTGGTTAGCCGAGTTGTATCCGACCACGGCGCGTTCCACGGTAGCGCGCAAGAAAGTATTCGGAGTGATCTGGAAACCCAGATTGCCCAGGTAGACATCGCGATGGAACTGGCTGTCAGGTGTGCTGTTCTGGGTGCCGTATCCGGAATAGCCGCTGAAATAATCCAGGCGCTTCCAGTAGCCGCCCACGCTGCCGTTTTCGTGATAGGTGCCAAAGGTTCCGCCGTCGGAGCCAAAAGTGAACTGCGGCAACGGCGTGTCACCATGCTGCGAAGTAATGCTGACCACGCTGGCCAGCGCGTCGGAACCATACAGCGCGCTGTTGGGACCGCGCTGAAATTCCACTCGCTCCAGGCCATCCGCCTGCAGATACGAAAAATCAACATTGCCGCCGACGTCGTTGATGGGAATACCGTCGACCAGAACTTTATTGGCGTCGCTGGGACCGCCGCGGACATAGAGTGCGGTCAGGGCACCCATTTGACCACTCTGCGTGGTTTGTCCGCCCACCTGATCGCGCAGTGCGCCTTGCAAATCGATGCGCGTGCTCAGGTCGGTGCTGTTGATGACGCTGATCGAGGTTCCGGTCTGCGCCTCCGGCGTCTCCAGGCCGGTGGCTGTGACCACAATGTTCTGGGCCACCACGGAGGGCGAGAGGGTGAGGCTGACGTCGACGCCATGTCCCGGCTGGGCAAACACTTCCTGGCTGGTAGAGGCAGCGAAGGTCTTGGCTTCGGCGCGGACCGCGTAACGCCCGGCCTGGCTGATCTTGAATTGGAATTTTCCGGCGGCGTCGGTAGTAGCGGTGCGGAGGTCTTTGCCGCCCTGCATGAGTACGACGGTGGCCCCCGGAATCACCGCGCCTAAGGAATCGGTGACGGTACCGGTGAGGGCCGGCTCAGCCGGCCAGGCTGGAATCGAAATCGCCAGCAGCAGTAACACAGTGAACAATGCGTGGCATACCTTCCCCCTCGGAAGAGTCGTGGTTGTCTCACCGGGCCGGTCTCCTGACTGAGGACCCGACCGTCACCTTCCCGCTGGGCGCAGTGGTTGTCGACGGTCGATACTTTGTCCTTTACAGTTGCGGGGCAGTGGCGGAATTTCACCGCGCTTCCCGTACACCCTGTGGATCGAGTTGTGGTTGTCCATGCCATCTCAGTGAGATTGCACGGCGTGGATCTGCCGGGCTAAATCCTCCAAGCCATCAAAGGCCACCGGAGCGGGGATCTGGATGCGGTCGTCGACCACGATGACGTGGCCCTGGCGCACCGCTTCCAGCGATTTCCAGCCCGCCCGCTGTTGCATGTCCTTGAAATTGACCGGCCCGGTTTTCATCAGCAGGATGTAATCGGGCTTTCGGGGCAGAATGGCTTCAATATTCATTTGCAGCCAGTCCTGGGCAAGATCGTCGGTCACCGACCGGGCCCCGGCGGCTGAGATCATTTCGGTGATGAAAGCATTACGTCCGGCCGTGATCAACGGGTCGATCGACAGCACCAGCAGCACCGTCAGTTTGGGCTTGCCGGCGGACTGGGCGCGAACTTTATTTTCGCGCGCCTTTAAGCTGGCAATCAGCGCGGTGGCTTCGCGATCGCGCCCCAACACCCGTCCCACTAACTCGACGGTGCGGTAGATGTTGGCTACATTGCCGGTGTTGAACAGAAAAACCGGAACGCCGATACGCTGCAATCCTTCGATGGTTGCCGCGCCGTTAAACTCGGGCAGGGCGAGCACCAGATCAGGATGCAAGGCCACAATCTTCTCCAGCGACGGACCTACGACGTCGCCGACGCTAGGCTTCTCCCGCGCCGCCTCGGGCGGATAGACCGTGTAGTTGGTGATGCCCACCAGAAGCGACTGTGCGCCCAGCGCATAAACCGTGTTGGTCAGGCTGGGAGACAGGCTGACTACGCGATGAACCTGATCGGGCACGGCGACCGACCGGCCGGTATCGTCGCGCTCCCAGCGCACCGCCCAGGCGCACGAGGTCAACGCCAGCAGCAATGCGATGTATCGCGCCAGCATTCTCATAGCGCCACCACCTTGGCCTGGCGGCAGCGCCGGGTGAAGTGCGCCGTCGCTTCCGGATTGGCGGCAAAGCTCAGATGAATGTAGCTGGCCAGAACATTGTCGATGCAATAGCCTTCCGGCTGTTCCGTCCCGGCGAGCACCCGCCGGGTGTGGTATTGCAGCCGGATGTCTCCGGTAGGAGTTACGCGCGAGTAATGAAAACTGTGCCCGCGCATGCGAGTGCCGCGCGCGGCGATGGGGCAATCGTCCAGCACTTGCACCTCGGTGTAACCGAATCCCTCCAGCCGGTCCAGCATCTCGACTGAAAGCGGCAACACCGCGGCCATGGGATGACGCCGCCCGTCGCGGGTTTGCAAGTTTTCGGCCAGGTACATCAAGCCGCCGCACTCGGCATACACCGGGTGCCCGCTGCGGGAAAACTTGCGCAGCGAATCGAGGAAAGAATGATTTTCTGAGAGCTCCTCGGCGTAAACTTCGGGATACCCTCCGCCCAGATAAAGCCCGTCCAGCGATCGCCGGCAACGACTGTATCCGACAGCGGACTGAATTCCACCAACTCCGCGCCGGCCGCGCACAGCGCATCCAGCGAGGATTGGTAGTAGAACGAAAACGCGCGATCCCGGGCGATGCCGATGTGAACTTTTCCGTTGCGCCTGCCGCCGTGGTGGCGGGGAGCCGGCGGCCGCTGGTCGCCATCGGCCTCCGGCGCGACCGTAATATCGCAACTCGCCAGTAGACGATTCAGATCGAGATGAGTTTCCACCGCCCGGATCAGAAGCCCAACCTGCTCGGGGTTCCAGGTTTTCTCGCCGGCCGTCACCAATCCCAAATGACGTTCCTGCAGCCTCAGTTCCGGCAGCTTGGGAAACCAGCCCAGCACCGGCACGCCGATCGGAGCGATGGCCTGGCGCAGCAAGTCGAGATGAACCGGTCCGGCGGCGCCGTTGAGGATCACACCTGCCAGCCGGATCTGGGGATCGAACTCGGCAAAGCCTTTCACCACCGCGGCCACGCTGCGGGCCGCATTCGAGGCATCGACCACCAGCACCACCGGTAAGCCCAGCAACTTGGCGATCTCGGCAGTACTGCCTTCGTCCGAACTTCCATTGACGCCGTCGAACAGCCCCATCACCCCTTCCACCACGGCCACATCGGCGTGACGCATGGCTTTGCCGAAGATGTCGAGGTTGGTTGCGGTGGGCAACATCCAGGTGTCGAGGTTGTAGGAAGGACGTCCGGCAAGCACACTGTGATGGGCCGGATCGATGTAGTCGGGGCCGCACTTGAACGGCTGCACCGTCAGACCGCGGGCCCGCAAAGCAGCCAGCAACGCCGCCGTGATGGTGGTCTTGCCTACTCCCGAAGCAGTTCCGGCGACGACGAAGCCTTTCATGCCCGCGCCTCCTCGGGCTGCTTCACGAACAGCGGGTAACCGGCAACCATCAGGATGACTTCATCGGCGGCGGCGGCGATGCGCTGGTTCATGCCGCCCAGCAGATCGCGATAGGTGCGAGCCATCTCGTTGGCAGGCACAATGCCGCTGCCCACTTCGTTGGAAACCAGGATTACCGAGCCGGAGACGCTGCGCAGCGATCGCGCCAGGCGATCGGCGTGGGCCAGAACGCGCTCGGCGTCTGACGCCTCATGTTCCATTAGGTTGGCAGTCCATACGGTCAGGCAGTCGACCACGATGATGTCGAACTGGTTTCCGCATTGCCGCACCGCTTCTTCCAGCGCAATCGGAGCTTCGACGGTTGTCCACGACGCCGGCCGCTCGGCACGATGCCGCGCGATGCGATCGCGCATCTCGTCGTCACAGGCTTCGGCGGTCGCCAGAAAGGCAACGCGTTTGCCGCGGCTAGCGAATTCCTCGGCGTAACGGCTCTTGCCGCTGCGCACACCACCGAGCACCAGGACAATCCTTCGGCTCGCGTCGTCAGCAGACATTCTTCATCCCGCGCACAAGTCACATCTGGGACGGGAAAGCTCGTGCCGCAATTTTCCAGAAGACCCTAGCGAGTGGGTCGTTCAAGACGCCGATTGGCCCTCCCATCGCAGCCAAATCGGACAACAGGTAAGTGTCTGGTCGGAATCCTGACTTGCGCCTCATCGGTCCCGGACCGCCTTCCCAGAGTTGTCAGCTCCAGTGGCTTGCTGGCCGGACCTCCGCGCTTACAGTTGCGGGGCAGTGGCGGATTTTCACCGCGCTTCCCAACTACCAGACATTCCGGTTATAGCGCCGGAGAAAAGTGATGTCAATTGTGATCATATGATTGGCGTACCACTTGGGGGTTAGTCTTCCCACATTGGGAAAAGCGAAGGGTTCCTACCTGGCCAGAACTGCAGCTTGCGAAATTATGCGGCACGAAAGCGCCACATGCGCAAAGGTCAATAAATGGTTTCAGAATAAGATTCTTAGCTGACACAAATCCGAAGCTGTAGTAAACTCTGGCCCTACTTCCCGGTAGCGTCTTGGGACCCACTTCTGTGCTGGAGTAATGCATGGCGCGCCACGCCACTCGTCGTCCTAGCTCAAGTGCGAATACAGCTTTTTTCAGCGAAGTCTTCCGCTGGCTGGAATCCTCGAGTTTTGCGACCCGAAATGTGCTGCCCGCTTACCCTGGCCGGATGACCACGCTACCCGGGGCAACCACCAAAGGTAGAGGAGATGCCCTGTGAAAAGTTTCTTCCGCATGCTTAAGGATTCGACCCTTGCTGCCTCAGTCCTGATCCTGTTGCTATTGGTTGTCAGTGCTCCCAGTTGGGCCGACCCGCTGAAATGTGGGGAAAACGGCCCGGAGACACTGCAGCCGTACGGCGACCTGCTGACGAATTATAAAACCGACTTGCTGGTGGTCGGTCAGTGCGACATCAATTCGACCTCCGGTCCAGGCCCGCTGCTCTACGTCTTCCACAATGTCAATATCATCGGCGGCGGCTCGCTCGTCTTTCACGATGATTACGATATCGACTTCTACGCCGAGTCGATTCTGATCGAGGGGACATTTAATCCGACATCGGGAGTGCTGGTGCCGGGCAAACTCATCGCGGTCTCCACTCAGATGGGTCTTCTGCCGCAGGCCAGCCAAGCCGCCAACGTTCTGCCTTTCCAGAAACGCTTGACCTTTCATCTTTGGGGCGCGCCCGACGATGCCGGCATACCCTGCGCCAGCCCGAAAGGGCCGCAAGGTGCGCCGTGCGGCATTCCCGACAAATTGTGGACAGCCAACCCCATCATGGCCGAAAACTTGATGAAGAACCCGCCGCCGGTGCCGGCTAAGCCGAAAAATCAGGACTGCACACACTACAGCGGATACAGCGTGGTGCTTCCCGAAGACGATTGTTTCTATCAGTACGAGATTCAGGATTCGCAGGATCGAGCTTCGGGCAATCCGGCTTACTTCGGCCACAAAGTTCTGGCGCTTTCCTTTGGCGGGGTTTTGCAACTATTCGGATCGAAGGGCGCAACCTATCTGGCCCAGGGCCAGAAATGCAATCCAACCAAAGAAGGAACGGAGTGTAATCCGGCCTTCAGCGGCACCAGTTGGGTGCGGCTTACCGGAGTTACCGATGCCACGCACATAACCGTCAACCGCGGTGTCGACTGGAAGACCGGCGATCAGGTGGTCGTTACCACCACCGACTATCTGCCGTCGCACAGTGAAAGAGTAACGCTGGCAGCCGATGCCAATGGTGGAACCAGCCTGACCTTAGCCGAGCCGGGATTACAGGAAAAACATAACGCGTCCGAGTATCCGCTGCCTTCGGATTTGCCGTCTGCGATCGGTCCGCAGAACGATCCTAACGTTCCCGACGTGAATCGCGCCGTCGACACCCGCGCCGCCGTTGCTCTGCTCAATCGCAACATCCAGGTCGTCTCGCAGGGTAATCTGCCTTCCGACCCTTTCACCGAAAAGCCCAAAAACTATTATGGCGGACACACCATTGCCCGCCAGGGCATGGCCAGTTTCCAGGTGCAGGGAGTGGAGTTCTATCAACTCGGACAAGGCGGAGTGAAGGGCCGCTACCCGGTGCACTTCCACATGCTGCGGAAGGTACCGCAGCCGGTTCCGACCACCAAGGATCCCACCCCCGAGCCTTTGAACTATCTCAAGGACTGCTCCATCTGGGATTCCATGACCCGCTGGGTTACGTTGCACTCCACCGAAGGCATGTATTTGGCGCGCAATGTCGGCTTTGAGTCGATTGGTCACGGCTACTACCTGGAAGATGCCACCGAGGTCAACAACAAGCTTTACAGCAATATCGGTATCTCGGCGCGCGCCGCGATTTACGACACGGTAGAGAACCCGCGGCAAGTCCCGGGAATTCTGGCTGACAATCAGGCGCGCCATCCCGACTTCCACAATAACGACTACATGCCCTACCGCTCCGACTATAACCATCCCACGATTTTCTGGATTACCAACGGCTGGAACGACTTTGAATACAATTTCGCGGCCGGCGCGGCCACCTGTGGCGCCTGTTACTGGTGGGTGCCTACGGCCGTCAGCGGTCCCTCGCAGTACCAGACCTTCGACGGCTACGCTTCGCAACAGATCGTGCGCGACGCGGATACCAACTACAATCGCGCCGGCATTACGCCCCTGCACGTCTTCAAGGGCAATACCTGCGTAGCGGCCATGAGTTCATTCCAGATGAATGGGCAAACGGCTGAGTGTCTGGGAGTCCAGGGGACCGGTGAGGAGAAACTTTCGGCAGTACCGTCCACGGCCCCTCCCGGTCCGCAGGGGAACATTCTGCCGCTGCAACCGTTCCAGATCTATTATCCGGTCGTCGGGGAAGTGCACAATCCGACCCTTTGTAACGCCAAGGACTGCTCGCCCAATATCAACGTTTGCGACGGCGCCGATACCTACAAGACCTGCGCCGTCACCCATCTGGACCACTACACCAGTTCGTTTAGCTTCGCCCAGACGAATTTTGCCGCGGTATGGCTGCGCAAAGGCTGGAATCTGGTCACCAACAGCGCAGTCACTGACGTTCAGACCGGCGGCTTGAATTTCATTACCGGCGGCGGATACACCCGGTCGGACGTGAACCTGGGAGAATGGATGGTGGCGCGGAACACCGCCCTCGTCGGCCATACCCAGAAATTCGATGAGCCGGGCGGCAACCCATTTGCCTCGGATGTGGGTCCGTTTAACAAGGAATCCGGCCTGGGTTGCGATAACAAGGTAACCGCGGGAACCGATCATTGCGAATACGCCGACGGCGGTGTCAGCTTTAATCTGCCGGTTTATCCTGGACAGAAGCTGTTGAATATCTACGATGGTCCGTCGCAACAGAAAAACAACGCTTACCTGGATATCAATGCCTCAACCATCGACGACTGTCATGCCAGCGCGGGCGGAACCTGTTATTCCAGCGTCGTACCCCTGGCCTGGAATATAGGCGTCTTGCAGGGCGCGACTGAGGGGGAGTGTTATCTTCCGAACGCGGCCATCGCCTGGAAGCAGCCGAACGGCTTTTACTATCCGCCGGCCTTCCATTCGCACGGTCTTTGGTTCGAGAATGTCGACATCCGCCATTTCGTAGTCGAACCTCTGTTCAAGGACATCACTCCGCGGGACTACGACCCCTTCCAACAAAACCAGGATGCGGTGGATGACCGCTACTGTACTCACACCCCCGACATGTTCAGCGCCAACTTTAACGCCATCGACCGCCAAACCGTGCTGAACGATGACGACGGTACGCTGACCGGCCTGGTGGGAGCGCTGAAGGGAGTCGCCCGTCCTACCATTTCGATCAATGAAGATTCCTACTTCAATGCGCCTCTGACTACGCCGGAATGTCTGTCGGACGTAGGCGTAACCCCGCTGAATCCGATGGGTCGGCCGTTCACCGCCCGAACCAGTCCTTATGAATGGCTGAGCACGGCGGTCATTGCCGATTGCGCGATCTCCCAGAAAGGCGGCCAGCAATGCTTCCTGCCTGACCTCGACATGTATAAGCGGTGGTCGTCGGCCTGCACCAACTCAAAATGCCGCGGCGTCCCCTTGTATCGCGAATACCTGACCACTGCCGAACAAACCGCCAGGACCCGTCCGCAGATTCGCATGATGGGTCAGTCCACGGGGCAGCGCAGCACCATGTCGCTGAACTATGGGGCGTACTACATGGACACCACGCAGAACTGTACTTCGCAGGGAGGCTGCCCGAAGTGTCTTGAAACCGATCCCAAGAACAAGAATATTTGCATCAAGTACGATACCGACCCGTTTAGTCCAAGTGTTTTTCTGGGTGGACACACCTACTATGTCTACTTCCTCTATGCCACCGCTACTACGAAACAGAAGTACGACATCTACGTGGGCGACAAAGCCAAGCTTAGCGATCTCAATGTAACGCCGATCCGGCTAGACCCTAACAACTACGCCATTACCACCGCTGCCAGCAACTTCATCGGCACGCCTACGCTGACTGGTCCCATTCTCACCGTCAACGTCGATCTGACTGGACAGAGCGCTGCCTTTAACGCTTCCAAGCCGCTGTTCTGCCGGCCGCAGAGTTATTGCTCTTCCAACGGCAGCGTTTGTGGATGTAAGCCCGGGAGCGATTGCACAGACGACTCCGACTGTGCCTGGGGTCCGAACGATATGGATTGTCCGGTCGATCCGGCCAACCCCAATGGCATGCAGTGCTTCGGCTTCAGCTTCACCCTGCCGGCCGAATTCAAAGCGCCGCCGGTGCCGATCGTGCCTCCGGACAATCTGTTCGTGAATTTCACCAGGAACGCTTACTTTGAGAAAGGGAACGTGGCCTTCGAGCAACCCACGGAAATCGAGGAGGGCGACGCTTGCACCTACAACTCGCTGCCTATGCAGTAGGGATGGAAGGGAGCGAGCCTGAGGTGATTTTGAAGGGGGGCGCAGCTTTAGCTGCGCCGTAGCAGAATTTTCTTGTCATCTCGAAGCGACATCGGCTTTACAGTTTGTTGAAAAACTCAGCCTGACAAAGTTTTGAAGGGGCGTAGCTTTAGCTACGCCGTAGCAACTCCTTTATATTTGTCTCCCGAACCGACTTTAGTCGGTGAGGGATCTGCTTTTCCGGGTTTTTCAGCAAACTGTTTAGCCGCTGAGGGGCGTCCCTCAGGGCCTAAAGGCCGAGCTCAGGTAACGCCGATCGGCGCGGCTGAAGCCGCGCCCTTTCAAGGCGGTTAATGCAATCCTGAAACTGGTTTAGCTTCCACATCCTCAGCGAAATTGCGGCAACACCGCCTCGCCGAACAGTTGTGCCTGCTCTTCGCGATCGTCGCCCCAGATCTCCAGCATGATGTTGCTGCAGCCGGCCTGGCGATATTCCGCAATGCGCTCGCAACACTCGTCGGGCGTTCCGGCGATGGCGCACACTTTTTTCAGCACGTCGTCGGTCACGGCCTGGGCCGCCGCTTTCCGCCCGCCTTTTTCCATGGCGTCGGCGATCGGCGCAATCTCCTCGAAGCTGAGCCCGGCTTTCTGCAGCAGCACGTCGGCCGAGCCGCGAATGTTCTGCACCTTGTTGGCCAGATACATCGCCGCCATCTCGCGCGCGCCCTCTTTGCCTTTCTTCGAGTCCCGGTTAATGCTGCCCACGATGACCGCGCCCAGATCGAGTGCTGCCGGATCTTTGCCCGCCTGCTTTGCGCCTCTTCCATGTTGCCGCGGGCGTAGCGCACAAAGTCCGGAGTAGTGATGCTGGCGGTCAGCAATCCGTCCGAATGCGATCCTGCCAGCTTTTGCAGCACCGGCCCGGTCGCGCCCACATAAATCGGCACGCGCTCGCGCGACACGCGCGCTTCATCCTTCAGCGCCGGCGCGATAGCGTCGAAAGCCTTGCCGTGATACTCGACTGCCTTGCCGGCCAGCATGGCCTGGATGATCTCGATGCTTTCGCGCATCACCACCGCCGGGCCGACGTCTTTGCCCTTCTCGCCTTCGCCAATCTCTTTCATGAAGATCTTCGACGCGCCCAGCCCGAGCAGAAAGCGGCCATCGCCAGCGGCATCCTGCAGCACGCGCGCTTCCATGGCGATCTGCACCGGATGACGCGTGTAGGGCGAGATGATGCCCCAGCCGATGATGATCTTCTGGGTCTGGGCGGCGATCACCGCGGTCATCGCGGTGGAGGAGCGCGCCTCCATCCCGTGCTTGCGCCACCAGGGATACGCTTCGGCCAGCCAGAAAATGTCGAAGCCGGCGCGGTCGCAGGCCTGCGCCATGCGCACCGTTTGTTGTAACGGCTCCATGCTCAATTGTAGAACACCAATACGGAAGGGAACGGACATTATGAAGGATACCTTTCGGGAAGTTGTGAGCTGTCAGCCGTCAGCTCTCAGCTTTAGAATCGCTGTCTGGTAACAACACTGTCATCCTGAGCGGAGGCACGTTTCTTTCGCGTGCCGGAGTCGAAGGACCCCTATCGCCGCGACGGCACTTCCCGCTTCGCCTGAGCTGACGGCTGATAGCCGACAGCTTCTACGGCTCCGTCCACGAATGCTCCATGCCCTTGATCAGCGCCCACATCGCCTTATTCAGCGGAGTCGGCACGCCGTACTTCTCGCCCCACTTCACGATCGCGCCGTTCATGAAATCGACTTCGGTGGTGCGCGAGGCAATCGCGTCCTGCAACATGCTGGCCTTGTGCTTGCCGGGAGCGTTCGCGCCCTTCGCCACCAAGTCTCGCGGATCGCCGTGCAGCTCGATCCCCATCGCCTTGGCCACCGCTTCGCCCTCCTCAATCAGCGCCTCGAACAGTTCGCCGGTCGGCGGAAACCGCGTCGCCGCGCCATGATGCAGCCGCGTGAGCGCGCCCACCGGATTGGTCGCCGCATTGAAAATCAGCTTGGTCCACTGCGCGCCGCGCGCGTCGGCCAACGGGATCGTGTTCATGCCCCCGCGCGTGATGTAGCCGGCCAGTTCCTCGACCCGCTCCATCGGCGTATTCGTCGGCTCGAATGGGCCGATCCAGGTGTCGCCCTTGATGTCGAAGCCGACATGCCCCGGCTCGGCAATGTGTCCGGCAGGAAAGGTCGTTCCGCGAATCACGTACTTCACGTGCTGGGCGATGATCTCCTCGTTGCCAACGCCATTTTGCACCGAGCATACCGCGCTGTTGTCAGTCGAAGCAGCGCGCCGCCGCCTTGATTGCGCTGCCGGTGTGAATCGCTTTGGTCGCCACAACTCCGTAGTCGCAAACCGGCAGCTCCGCGGGATCGGTGCTGGCCTTCGCCAGCTTCACGTGCAAATCGGCCGCGCCCGAGAGTCGCAGCCCGTTGCGGTTGATCGCATCGACATGCGCCTGCGACGCGTCGAAGGCGTACACTTCCACCTCACCGCCATTCGCCAGATGCGCGGCAAACAGGCTGCCGATGGCGCCGCATCCCACGATCAAAACTTTCTTCATGCATCAATCCATCGGTCGGACACTGCCTTGACGGCCGGCGCTCTGGCGTCGGCTGGCGAGTAGAACTTCCAGGGAATGCTGCTCAGGTTTTCGGCCTCGGTCTGGCCCACGCGAAAGGTGTCCTGCGTGTAAAGGCAGACCTGGCCATCCTGATCGACTACTTGCGGATGCAGGGAAAATATCATGTTTTGCTTTAACTCGATCTGGCTCTTCGCGCCGATCGCCGGATGCTCGATCATGGTGGTCCCGATCGAGTGTCCCGACAGATGTCCGAGGGCGAAACCGTGGCGAGCGAAAGTGTCGGCGACAACTTTATGGACATCGCAAGCGAGCACGCCGTCGTGCATCAGCTTGCGCGCGGCCTCCATCGCCTCGGGATAAACCTCGGCCATCTGCTGGGTGCGCTTGCTGGGCTCGCCGTCGATGAGCGCGCGCGAGAACTCGACCCAGTAGCCGCCGGCGCCGGCGATCTCCAGCGAGTAGAGCAACAGGTCGCGCTCGCCGACCCGGCGATGACCCGGGACCTTGAAGTGCGCTTCGGCTTCGCCGTTCTCGCCCGAGAGCACGATGTTCATCATGCGCGGCCCGGCGCCGCGCGCGAAAAAAACCTCGACTGCCGGAGCCATGATCTCGGCCTCGGTCTTGCCGGGAGCGAAGCCCTCCAGCAGCGCCCAGAAGCCGTCGTGGATGATGTCCATCGAGTCGCGGACTTCGACCAGTTCCTCTTCGCTCTTGACCGCGCGCGCCATGTCGAAATGAAAATCGAAGGGAACCAGTTCGAACGCGCCTTGCTGCAGTTCGCGATAATCGCGCACGGCCATGATGTAGTCGAGCCCGTAGACGGCGACGCGCTTCCAGCCTTCATCCTGGGCGCGCTCGCGCAGCCAGCGGCCGGGAATCTCGGCCCAGACTTTTTCCTGCACGAATGGCTTCTTCTTGTCGCCGATCCAGCGCGCTTCCTGGGGAAACAGCAGCGTGGGCTCGCCCTTTAGCGGGATGAGGACGTACACGTAGCGATGAACGATCTCGAAGCCCGAGGCGTAGAAGACGGCGCCCTCGAACCCGGCGTACTGATTGCCGCAGACGATGAGCGCGTCGACGCTCTGCGCGCGCATGGCGGCGCGGATGTTCTCGTAGCGGCGTTGGATTTCGGACTGGCTGGGCAACATAGCTCCGGCAATTAGCGATAGCAATTAGCATCGAGGTGGTCTTTGCTGAAACACATGTGCCGGAACGGATCTCACAAGTCGTTTTGTATCAGGGCACGGCTTCAGCCGTGCCGTTGGGCCTTAAAATGACTTGGGCTTTAGCCCCTGAGGCATTCTTGCAGCGGCTAAAGCCGGACCTTCGTTCGCATATCCTCGGCACGACTAAAGTCGTGCCCTGATACGCCCCAAAACGATTCATAAGCCGGTAAAGCTAACTGGCTGCTTGCTTCCTCATCCGCAAATCTCCGCCGCGGTCAGCGCATACACTTTCGTAATATCCACCAGCGTCTTGATCGCGACCTTCTCGCCTTCGTGATCGCGCGGGCCGCTCGATGGACCGTAGTTTACCGTGGGACAGCCAAAGCGCGACAGCACCGACGCGTCCGAGCACCACAGCACGGTATCGCGCACCGGTGGCTTGCCAACAATGCGTTCATGATTGCGCTCGATGGCCTTCACCATGGCGTGGTTCTCGTCGATGGTCGCGCCCGGTACCGACACATAGGTTTCGAACTCCAGGCCATACTCCGGATGTTGCTCCCGCATTGTCAGATACAGCTTTTTCGCCGCGCGGCGAGCGTCGGTCATGCTCATCGTCGGAGGCACGCGCACGTCGAGAAACAAATCCGCGCGCTCGGGAGTGCGGCTGGCGCGCCAGGGATGTCCCGCCTGCACGCATCCGATATTGACGAAGCCCGGGCGGCCGGCCCATCGCGCCTGCTCCTGCCACTCGGGAATCCAGCGCATGACTTCTCCCACAACGTCGTACATGCGGCGGATGGCATTCTGATCTTCCTTGCCCGGCGCGAACGCCGAGTGCACATAGTTGCCGGTCAGGCCGAAGCGCACCCACATCGAGCCCGCGTGCTCCAGCACCAGTTGCATGTCGGTGGGCTCGCCCAGGATGCACATGTCGGGCAGGACGCCGTGATTCACCAGGTAGTGCGTGCCCGCGCCGTAGCCGCGATATTCCTTGCCCTGAAATTCGCCCCACTGCGTCTTCTCGATCTCGCCGCAAACCGCGCCGAGAATGACGTCGCCCGTCCAGCTTGATTCCGGCCTCCAGCAGCGCCTTCACCGCGTGCACGTAGCACACCAGCGCGCCCTTCATGTTGTAAATGCCGAGGCCGTAGATCATGCCGTCTTTGACGACGGCGTGCGGCTTGTAGCCAATGCCGGTGAGGAAATCTTCGTCGCCGGTGTTGGACGTATCCATGTGGCCATTGAACATGAGGCATTGGCCGTTGCCGCAGCCTTCGAGGCGGCCGATGACATTGGCGCGCGTGTCCTCCACCTGCTGCCAGGTGATCGTCAAGCCGAGTTTGTTGAAATGCAGCACGCATGTACTCGGCCATGGCCAACTCCCCGCCTGTGGGACTAGGGATGTTGATCACGTCGCAACACATGGCGACGATTTCGTCTTCGCGAATGCGAGAGAGGATGGCGTCCTTCATGCTGTCGTCGAGTCCGGTTTTGCCGGCGGAGTTGCCATCAGCGTGCGGCCTTTCCCGCATGCGCGGCGTTCAGCAGGCGGAAGTCGTCCGGGAACGAGCACAGCTTTTCGTTGCCGTCGCCGGTAATCCAGAAATTGTCTTCCAGGCGCAGACCGCCGCCGCCGGGCCAATAGATTCCCGGCTCGATGGCCAGCACCATGCCCTTGCGGATCGTGCCCGTGCCTGCCTGATGGGCATACGGAGGCTCGTGGGCGCGAGCTCCCACACCGTGGCATACGGCATGCGAAGGCTGTCCGGGATAGCCGCCCTCAGCAATGCGCGCGCGGATCAGTCGATCCAGGTCGGGCAGGCTGGCGCCATCTTTGGCGAAGGCCGCGGCTTCGTGGAAAACCTTGAGCAGCAAGTCGAGCAGCTTGTGATACTCCGGCGTCAGCTCGCCCGGGCAAAGATTCTTGGTCAGATCGTTCCAGTAGCCGTCGACGCAAACCCAGATCTCGAACAGCGTGGGCTCGTGCTCCTGCACCGGACGGTTGCCGGTCGCCGTGAAAGTCCGAATGCCTTTGCCCGACCACACCAGCGTGAAGGCCCGCGCCATCTCGACCTTGCCCTTGAAGCCGATGCCGGTGGAATGCACGAAGCCTTCGAACATGGCCGCGACTTCGCTCTCTTTCATCCCCGGACGAATGCGTTCGAAAGTATGCTCCATGGCCAGCGCGGCCAGTTCATTGGCCAGCTTCATGCGCTCGATTTCCTGATCGGTCTTGATGGCGCGAGCTTCGGCCAGCAGCGCGGAAGCGTCGACCACTTCGCGCGCCACGGGCTTGAATGCGTCGAACCACGGCTGCGTCCAGGTGGTCGGCTCGCCCACCATGCGATCGGCGCTCTGCGTGCCCTGCGATAGCTCCAGACCGATCCGCCCGGTCAGGCCGCGTTCTTTCAGGACTTGCAACGCAACGTCGAGCGAGCGAAAGGTCGGCGGCCGGGGATCGCGATCGGCGTAGCTCTTGAACAGGCGGATGTCCTGCGTCCAGGCGGTGCGGCGCGCATCTTCTTCCTGCGGCTCGATGGCGATCAGCGTTGGCTCGCCTTCGCGCGGGAATACCGCGATGTCGTAGCCCTTCATGCACCAATAGTTGGTGAGATAGATGATGTTGTCAGGTGCGCGCACGACCAGGGCGTCTAGGTCGGCGCGGGCCATCAGGTCGCGGACGCGGGCGAGTTTCAGGTGGTCGATCGGATAAGGCATGGTTCTAAGTGTCAGCAGGCTAAGCTGTGAATACCCGGAGCGCCTCGGGCGCAAAAGGTGATAGCCCCGCCCTTCAGGGCGGGGTCAACATTTATCAAACCGCCAGTCCCACGGGGACGGCAGAAACTCTTCGCGACCCGTTCGTGTCGTGCCCGAGGCACTCCAACTATATTCTCACGCCGCCCCACCGCTGAAGCGGTGGGCTATCTTCTTTCGTCCCGCAACGCGGGACTCGCTTCCACCGCCTCCTGCACATTCTCCTTCTTCCACGTCCAACTCGCTTCTTTCGCCTTAATGAGCCGGTAGAGCGCGGTGTGCAGCGGCGCCGGAACGCCGGCGCGTTCGGCCTCGCGAGCGATGGCGCCGCCCAGGAAATCGACCTCGGTGGCTAAATGATGACGAATGTCGTAAAGCATCGACGGCGGATGGTTGGTTCGCGCGCCCAGGCAATTCATCGCCCAGGGATCTTCGTGCAGTTCGATGCCTAGCGCCGTCGCGACGCTCTTGCCCTCTTCGATCAGCTGATGGAGGAGGTGACCGAGATCGCTGAATTCGGCTTCTGCCGCGAAGTGGGGCGAGTGCGGCAGCTCCGTCAGCGCCGAAACGCTGTTGACCGAAGCGTTGAAGATCAGCTTCGACCACTGTGCCGGACGAGCGTCCCGCAGCGCCTCCGCCTTCAGGCCGGAGGCGTTGATTAGCGCCGCCAACTCCTCGACCAACGCGAACGGAGTGTTTGTCGGCTCGAAAGGACCCATCCAGGTTGGGGTGTTCAGTTCGTAGTGAACATGGTCGTCGGCGAAGCGGGTGCCGCTCATGAAGGTTGTGCCGCGAATCACGTAGCCTGAGGGCATCAGCTCGGCCAGAACCTCTTCGCTGCCCAGACCGTTCTGCGCCGAGAGGACCGCTCCTTGCGGGAACAAGTGCGCGACCGGAGCAAAGGCTTCGCGGGTCTGGCTGGCCTTGGTGGCCACGATGCCGAAGTCGAATTCCGGCAGCTCGCGCGGATCGGTTGCGGCCTTCAAGTCAGCATGAAATTCGTTGTGCCCGGTGACGCGAAGGCCGCGCTCATTGAGGGAGCGGGCGTGCTCGTCGCGGCGAGCGAAGACCCAGGTCTCGGCCACGCGCGCCAGATGGGCGGCGTAGAGGCTGCCGATAGCGCCGGCTCCGACGATGAGGATGCGCTTCAAAATTCGCTATCAGCTCTGTTTCAGAAAGCCGGTTGAGATCGTCATGTGCCGCCACTGAGGGGACTCAATCATGAAATTGCAGCCCAGCTGGGCTGAAGCATCCGTGTGAGAAGCGGTGCCGTCCCTACGGGACTCGGGTTTCTTTCCCAGGTTACCCAGGACTCCGCCTCCGGCTCCGTCCTGGGCTAAACTGAGTCGTCCCGCAGGGCGGGACGGGATCCCTATGCGGGATGCAAATTTGCCAAGGCCGCCTGCCTCGAACTGCGACGATATCACCCGAGCCACATGAGTCTTAGCTCCAGCTTAAGCTCTTCCCCAAATGTTCTTTAATCGTGTGGAGCAATCCCCACGTCAGCAAGCCAAGCACTCAATCCCCACGCCATCAAGTCAGCCGAGCGTGGCTATTTCTTTTCCGCTTTGGCTGCGGCGGCCGGCTGCCCGGCTTCGGCGCGTCCGGCGCTCTCGCCCGGATATTCATATACGCCGCGGCCGGCTTTGCGACCCAGTCGCCCGGCTTTCACGTACTGCACCATCAGCGGCGCCGGCCGAAATTTCTCGCCTAGCGATTTATGCAGATACTCAAGAATATGCAGTCGCGTGTCCAGCCCGACCAGGTCGACCATCTCGAACGGCCCCATGGGGTGATTCAATCCCAGCTTGATCGCCTTGTCGATGTCCTGCGGAGACGCGATGCCTTCCTGCAGCATGTAGAACGCTTCGTTGCCGATCATGGCATTGATGCGGCTGGTGATGAAGCCCGGCGACTCCTTGATCACCACCACTTCCTTACGCATTCGTTTGCCCACGTCAACCGCCGCGGCCAGGGTATCGTCGTCGGTTTCCAGCGCCCGCACAATTTCCAGCAGCTTCATTTTGTGCACCGGATTGAAGAAGTGCATTCCGACACACTTCGGCGCGCGATAGGTCACCGAAGCGATTTCCGTAACGCTGAGCGAGGAGGTGTTGGAGGCGAGGATGGTAGTAGGGCGGCTGACCTTATCGAGCAGAGTGAAGATCTCGATCTTCGATTCCATCTCCTCGGGGACGGCCTCGATGATCAGGTCGGCCTCGCGCGCGGCCTGCTCGACCGACGAAGCGTATTCCAGTCGGTCCAGCGCCTGGTCGGCGTCGGCCTGGGTTACTTTCCCCAGCTCAACCGCTTTGTCGAGATTGGTGCGAATCTCGTTTTCCGCCTTGCGCAAGGCGGTCGGCAGAATATCTTCCAGGATGGTGCGATAGCCCCCAAGCGCCGCGGCGTGAGCGATGCCGCGACCCATGATTCCAGCGCCGATGACTGCAACCGTGCGAACTTCAGCCATCGAGCTAGTCTCCTCCCTTTTCCAGTTGCTCGACCACGCTAAGGAAGTTGGGATCGGATTTGCGCATATATTCAGCCAGGCGGCGTTTTTCGTCGCCCGTAATCAGATACAGACTGGCGTTGATGCGGCGGAGAGTTGCGGCGATGTCGTCTACGTAATTCATCATGCGGATGAGTTCACCGGTGGCGGCCATAAAAGTCCTTTCCTTCCAATTACCAGCGCAGCGGAATGCCGTTGCGCTTTTGATCAGCGCCGCGCGAAAAACGCAGGCTGCACAGAACTGGCTTGGGTATATATGCCAATCTCTTATTTTCGCCGCCGCTTACGATTAAGTAAAGCAGCCTGCCCCAAACAGCCCCAGGACGCTGATTTGCATCTAAAATTTCATCGTTGTGTGCGACCCGGGCGCCGCCGTGTCGAAAACCAAAACCCCTATGCAGACCAGCTTGCCGGTACAGACCGTGCAGTCTTTGGAATTGTCTGAGTGCTTTGAGCGCATTGCCGCCGTAAAGCACGCGGCCCGGCCCCTGTCGACCTACCGGCTGCAATTCAATAACCGGTTTCACTTCGACGACGCGCGCCAGCTGGTGCCTTATCTGTCCCAGCTAGGGGTGAGCCACTGTTATGCTTCGCCAATTTTGAAGGCGCGCGCCGGCAGCCAGCACGGCTACGACATCATCGATCATAACCAGCTGAATCCGGAGATCGGCAGCGAAGAAGAATTCCAGAATCTGGTGGCCGAGCTCAAAGCGAACGGCATGGGTCTCATTCTGGACACGGTGCCCAACCACATGGGAGTCGGTCACGGCACCAATCCCTGGTGGCAAGACGTGATGCAGAACGGGCGCACTTCAGAGTATGCCGATTTTTTCGATATCGACTGGGAGCCGCTGAAGCCCGAGTTGCGCAACAAGGTTCTGGTGCCCATTCTGAGCAAGGCGTACGGAGAAGATCTGGAAGAAGGGAATATTACGCTGCATTTCGAGCGCGGCCGATTTGTGGTGAAGTACTTCGATAAAACTTTCCCGGTCGATCCCCAAACCATTCCCTTGATCTTCGGCGCGCTGGCCGGCCCGGGGCCTTCCGAGCTGCCCGTCTCCATAATGGAGTTGAGGGCGCTGATTGTGGCGTTCGGCAAGCTGCCGCCCAACTATGTCACCGATCCCGAACAAGTGCGCCGTCGGCATGAGGCCATGCCCCCGCTGCTGGATCAGCTGCAACGAATGACCGGGGAATCGGCTGCAGTGCGAGCGGAAGTGGAGCAAGCCTTGCGCGGGCTGAACGGAACGATCGGCGATCGGCACAGCTTTGATGGGCTGCACGCGTTCCTGGAAGCGCAGGTGTACCGGCTGGCGTTCTGGCGGGTGTCGGGGGAGGAGATTAACTATCGCCGATTTTTTGACATCAACGATCTGGTCGGCTTGCGCATGGAGAATGCCCGGGTCTTCGCGGAAACTCACAAGCTGATCCGTAAGCTTCTGGCGGAAGACCTCATCGCCGGCGTGCGTCTCGACCATCCTGACGGCCTGCTGAATCCCACACAGTACTTCATGCGGCTGCAGCGGCTGTTTGGCGCCAGCCAGTGTGTGGGCACGCAGCCCTCGCCTCCGTTGGCGGCCGATGGTATCGAGTTGGAGGTGCATAGCGCCTTCGCCCAGCATGACTGGATGAATCAGCAGGCCCCGCTCTATCTGCTGGTCGAAAAGATTCTGGAGCCGGGCGAAGACTTGCCCGCCTATTGGCCGGTGGATGGCTCGGTGGGCTACGATTTCGCCAACCTGGTCAACGGAATCCTGATCGATCAGCGCAATGAGCGGCTGTTTACCGACCTTTATCATCGCGTGATCGGGGCAGAGGTCCACGTCGACCGGCTGATCTATGAGAGCAAGAAGCGGATTATGTATCGTGCGCTGGCCAGCGAAATCAACGTGCTGACCCACATGCTCAACCAGATCTCCAATCAGGATCGCCGGGCCCGCGATTTCACCCTCAGCGTCCTGCGGGAAGCGATTCGCGAAACTATCGCCTGCTTCCCGGTCTATCGCACCTACATTGACGAGCGGGGCAATGTGAAGGAAACCGATCGCCGCTACATTCAGCAGGCGATCGACCTGGCCAAGCGGCGCAACGCCACGCTGGCTCCGGCGGTGTTCGACTTCCTGCGCGGCATTCTGCTGCTGGAAGCCCAGGATGACGAGGCGACGATTTACGGTTATCGCGGGCATTTGTACTTCACTTTGAAGTTCCAGCAGCTCACCGGACCGGTGATGGCCAAGGGCCTGGAAGATACCGCCTGCTATGTGTACACGCGATTTATTTCGGTCAACGAAGTGGGCGGCTCGCCGGCAAACTTCGGAACTTCGCTGGACGAATTTCACCGCGCCAACCAATTGCGGGCCGAGCATTGGCCGCATACCATGCTCAGCAGCTCAACCCATGACACCAAGCGCAGCGAAGACGTGCGCGCCCGTCTGGACGTGCTGTCGGAGATGCCGCGCAGCTGGGCCGCGCAGGTCATGAAGTGGCGGCGCATCAACCGCAATCGCAAGCCGCAGCTTTCCGACGGGCGCACGGTGCCGGACGATAACGAGGAATACCTGCTCTATCAGACCCTGGTGGGAGCGTGGCCGTTGCCGATGACGGGGGAGGAACAGCGAAAGGAGTTGCTTGGCCGCCTGCAGCAGTACATGGAAAAAGCGGTACACGAGGCGAAAGTCAATGTGAGCTGGCTGAATCCGAACCCCGAGTACGTGACCGGGGTCAATGACTTTCTGGAAATGATACTTGCCCCGACCTATCGCGGGAAACCCAATCTCTTTTGGGAGTCACTGCAAAAATTTCTGCCCACGGTATCGTATTTCGGCGCCCTCAACTCCCTCACCCAGACTCTGTTGAAGCTGACTTGCCCCGGGGTTCCCGATGTTTACCAGGGGCAGGAAATGTGGGACTTCAGCCTGGTTGATCCGGATAATCGCCGGCCGGTAGATTTCAATCTGCGTGCGGCTGCGCTCGAGGAGTTGCGAGCACGGGAGCAATCCGGCGACCGGGTGGGGCTGTGTCAGGAATTGCTGCGCAACTACCACGATGGGCGAATCAAGATGTGGGTCACCATGTGCGCTCTGAATTTACGACGCGACCGCAAGCTGCAGTTTCAGCTGGGAAGCTATGTCCCGCTGCAGGTGATCCATGGCAGGGAAGAGCACCTGGTGGCATTTGCTCGGGTGCATCAGGGAGAGACGATTATCGTCGCCGCTCCGCGCTTCAGCTACACCCTCATGAAGGGCAGGGAAGAGCCGCCGCTGGGCGGAGTGTGGGGAGATTCGGAGCTGTTGCTGCCGCCGGTGGCGATCGGCAGACCGTTGCGCAACGTTTTTACCGGAGAAATCCTGAGCCCGGGGCAGTCGCTGCTAGGCCGCGAAGTCCTGGCGAATTTCCCCCTGGCCTTGCTCATCGCCGGGTGACGGCACCTTAACACACACATCGCGATCGGTGACCTCAACCAGGGTCGCCATTTTCTTGGCCAGCTCCGGAGTCAACGCATCGGAGCGCAGGCGCCAGGACCAGTGATCGCCGGTTTCGCTGGGAACATTCATTCGCGCCTCGCTGCCCAGCCCGAGCACGTCCTGCACCGGGATAATGCAGAGATTCGCCACCGACGTCAGCGCCCCTCGAATGAACGCCCAACTGACTCCGTCTGCGCCGATGCCCAGGTACGCCGAGGCTAGTTCTTTTTCCTTCGGCGTAGCACCGGAATTCCACCAGCCCACCGTGGTGTCGTTGTCGTGGGTGCCGGTGTAGACCACGCAGTCCGGATCGTAGCGATGGGGCAGATAGGCGTGAGCGCCGGGATTGCCGAAGCCAAATTGCAGAATCTTCATGCCGGGAATTTCCAGGCTCTTGCGCAGATGATGCACTTCCGGAGTGATGTAGCCCAGATCCTCGGCAATGAAAGGCAGCTTGCCCAGCGCGCTCTTCAAGGCGTCGAACAGTTCCGCGTTCGGCCCCTCGACCCAGTGTCCGTGGACCGCGGTCGGCTCGTCGGCCGGAATCTCCCAATACGCCTCGAAGCCGCGAAAGTGATCGAGGCGAACGATGTCGCAGGTGGCGACCGCCCAGCTCATGCGCTTGATCCACCAGTCGTAGCCGTCGGCTCGCAGAGCATCCCAGTCATACAAAGGATTGCCCCAGCGCTGGCCGGTTTCACTGAAGGCATCGGGAGGGACGCCGGCGACGACTTCCGGCAACAGATCTTCCTTCAGGCGAAACAACTCGGGATGCGTCCAAACGTCGGCGCTGTCGTAGCTGACGAAGATGGCCACGTCGCCGATGACCCGGATGCCGCGTTCGGTGCAATAGGAGCGCAGCGCGCGCCACTGCTCGAAGAAGGCAAACTGCCAGAAGCGGCGTTCCTCCAGGCGGTCGTGGAGTTCGGAATTCAGCCGCGCGATGGTCTCTGGATCGCGCCGGGCGATTTCTTTGGGCCACACGTTCCACGGCCGGCGATGAAATTTTTCGCGCAAAGTGTTGAACAGCACATAGTCGTCGAGCCACCATTGATGTTCGCGGCAAAACTGGTCATAGCGTTCCCGGTGAGAGCCGCTGGCCGAGCGCAGAAAATTCCTGGCCGCCTTACGCAACAGCGGGATCTTATTCGCGCGCACGGTGGCATAATCGACCGCCGACTCTCCATCGGGGATGGCCGCCACCGCCTGGGGATCGAGCAGGCCGCGCTCCGCCAACCGCTCCAGGCTGATCATCAGCACATTGCCGGCGAATGCGGAAGTGCAGGAGTAGGGCGAGTTGCCCGAGCCCACGGGCTGCAAAGGCAGCACCTGCCACGAGGTCTGCTTGGCAGCCGCCAGCCAGTCGACAAAGCTGTAGGCTGCCGCTCCAAAGTCGCCGATCCCGCCCGCTGAGGGCAGCGAGGTGGGATGTAGCAGGATACCGGAGGAGCGTTGTGCAAGCATGAGCAAGGTTCCAGGTGGATTCGTGAGCTGATCAGAACCGGTTGGTACGGCTGCATAAACAAAGGTGGCCAGCAGCGTGTGACTGCTGGCCGGAGAGTGGTTTGGGGCTGGACACTATGTGCCCTCGGTAGAGGTCAGGTGGTCCATCTCTTTCTTGTTGATCTTGATCTTGCCTTCCTTTTCCAGAGTGGCACGCAGGTTCTCTACATAGAGACCCTCATATTCGTCGCGCTTCTGTTGCAGCAGGGAGTCTTTGGCTTTATCCCAGCCTTGCTTGATCTGCTCGGGCGTGGGCGGCTCTACCTCGACGATCTTGAGCACAATGCCGTTCTGCCCACCTTGAATGGGACCGCTGATTTCCCCGGTCTTTAAGGTGAAGGCGACAGCAGCCTGTCCGGTCATGGGGCCCAGATCGGGTACCTGGGAGGTGCGATCGACCAGGTCGCTGGTCTTAACCGTAGCTCCAACTTCTTTGGCGGCCTTGTCCAAGTCATGATCGGCATGGGCGCGGTCCGATAATTCCTGCGTCTTCTGGCCCAGCAGGGTCTCGGCTCGCTGCTCGCGGAACTGATCTTCCACCTTCGCCTTGATCTGTTCAAAGGTGGGAGTTTGCGCCGGCTGAATCTCGGTCACCTGATAGACGGCATAGCCCATCGGAGTGGCGACCAGCGCCGGAGGATCGTTCTTACGGGCAGAAAACAGCCCACTGGTGAGATCGGGAGCGTTCCCAACGCCGGGGAGCGGGTCCACTTGGGCGATCAAGTCAGTAGTCGTGACGGTCAAGTGCCGGTCGGCGGCAGCCTTCTCCATTCCCGCCGTGCGGGAAAGTGTCTCTACCGCGCTGGCTACACTTTGCGCCTGGGCCGCGGCTTTCTGTTTCTTCAGGATCGGCTCGATCTGCGCCTGCACTTCATCCAGAGGCTTCAGTCGCGCATCCTGCTTGGCTTCCACGTGAATGATGTGGAACCCGTAGCTGGTGCGGATAATTCCCGTCGTCTGCCCCACGGGAGTATTGAATGCAGCCTTCTCGAATTCGGGCACGGTGCGTCCGCGGGTGAGCGGCGGCAACAAGCCACCATCCTTCGCGCTTCCCGGGTCCTCGGAATACTTCTTGGCCAGGTCGGCGAAACTGGCTCCCGCTTTCAGTTGCTTGTCGATGTCTTCGATTTTGGCGCGGGCCGCGTCCACCGCCTTCTGATCGACTTTGCCGTCGGCATCCGGCGTCGGCGTCTTAATCAGGATGTGACGCACGGTCACCGTTTCCGGGATGCGATAGTCGTCCTGATGTGCCTTGTAGTACTGCTGGAGTTCAGCCGGAGTGATGGAAACCTGTTCCGCCAGATCGTCGGTGTTGATCAGAATGTAGCGCGCCTTGATTTTCTCCGGGATGGAGTTGGCGTACTGCTGCTTATTCTGTTCGTAGAAAGCTTTCAGCTCCGCGTCGGTGGGGTTGATCCCCTTCTTGACATCGTCCAGAGTCAGGACTGCGTACTGAAACTTCACCTTGGTCAGCTGCTTGGCTACTTCGTCGGCAACGTCCTTGTCGCTGACCGTGACTGATGCGCCGACCGCGGCCAGCAATTTCCTTTGGGCGATCTCGGCCTTAACTTCGCGTTCAAACTGCGCCACACTGATGTTGAATTGGCTGGAGATCACGTCCTCATAGGCTTGCTGACCAATAAAATTGCCGTTCGGGAACAGCACCTGCCCCATTTCTCCCTGATGGAGATTGGCCCGCAATTCGTCGTCGCTCACGCCCAGACCCATCTTGTCGGCTTCGTAGACAATGGCCTTTTGCACGATGAGGCCTTGGGCGGCGCGCTGCATCAAATAAGGCATGATGGTGGGGGGAATGTTGCCCTTGAATTGCTGCTTACCGATCAGCCGGGCCTGTTGGGCTACGTCCTGGACGCCGATCTCCTGATCGCCGACCTTGGCGATGACGCCCTGTGCGGTAAGACCGCCGCCCAGGTAATCGCCGATGCCGCCGGGAATCAGGTAGGTGCTCATGGCTAGACAGACGAAGACGAGGATGCCGCCCAGCACATATTTCTTGATCGGACCGGGCTTTTGCAGAAATCGAAGCATGGGTTTAGGAACTCCAGAAAGGTTGGCTGAATTCATTATTGTAACCCATTGTGACGGCCGTGCGGGGTCGAGGTGAGCGGACACGATCACGGTGGCAGAAAGAAACGCACTGAATGCAGGCTGAAGCCGCTCAGGGGCCAAAATCGACCGCACGACGGCGGCCGCTTCACCTTACCAGCCATGGATGTGATGTAATGATAAGAGGTTAGTATGTCGAAACCGTCAACTGGGGTGCACCGGCGCATGGTAGCTTACAAACGCCGGGCCCGCGAATGGAAAATGATTGCTAAGGGGGTGGCCTCTACCGACCATCCTATCCTGGCGCACATTATTCCTATGCGGCGCTGCAATCTCTCCTGCACCTATTGCAACGAGTACGACGATTTTTCCAAACCGGTGCCGGTGGACGTGATGAAGGCCCGCATCGACGACCTGGCACGCCTGGGTACCTCGATCATCACCTTCAGCGGAGGCGAGCCGCTGCTGCATCCCGAGCTGGATGAGCTCATCGCCCATGTACGCACCCATCCGATTCTGGCCGCCATCATCACCAACGGCTATCTGCTGACGGCGGACCGCATCAAGCGTTTGAACCGCGCCGGCCTGGACCATCTGCAGATCAGCATCGACAACGTGATGCCCGACGACGTCTCCAAGAAGTCGCTGAAGGTGCTGGACAAGAAGCTGCAGCTGCTGGCCGAACACGCCGATTTCCACGTGAACATTAATTCGGTCGTCGGCGGCGGCATCCACAATCCGCATGATGCGCTGGTGGTGGGCCGGCGGGCGGTGCAATTGGGATTCACCTCGACCATCGGCATCATTCATGACGGCGAGGGACAGCTTCAACCGCTGGGTGAAGTCGAGCGCGAAGTCTTTCTCCAGATGAAGAATCTGCAGAAGCACCATTACGCGCGCTTTAACTGGTTCCAGAACAATATTGCCAACGGCAAGCCCAACGACTGGCGCTGCCGGGCTGGGGCTCGCTATCTCTATATCTGCGAGGACGGGCTGGTGCACTATTGCTCGCAGCAGCGCGGCCATCCCGGAATACCGCTGCATGAGTATTCCGTTACCGACATCCGGCGCGAATTTCTTACCGAGAAGGGTTGCGCGCCGCACTGCACGGTTTCGTGCGTGCATCAAGTGTCGTATATGGACCACTGGCGCGCTCCGCAGACCATTCGCGAGCCGCAAACTCCGGTGGGAACGGCGCAGCTGGTGCAGATCGAATAGCCGGTTCCGCCTGCGGGACGAGAACCGGGAGTGGGTTAATGCTTGCAGCCAGCCAAGAACGCTGCTCGGTCGCGAAATCGGCGGCCTAACGCGAAATCGCGAGCCCCTCGTGAAATCGTCAGTCCTACACGAAATAGCCAGCCTCTCGCGAATGCTATAATCACAGCGGCCCTTCTGAACGCTTTCCTCACAAACGGGCGCGTAGCTCAACTGGCAGAGCAACTGACTCTTAATCAGTAGGTTGAAGGTTCGATTCCTTCCGCGCTCACCACACTTTCAACAACTTAGCCATGCTGGTAATCACTTTGCAATCAGTTAAGCGCCAGGCTTACGACCTTGGCGCGAGCCGATCGTGTCAGCCGTGCCGCGTCACCGTACGTCCCGGTCCTGACCATTCCGATCCATGCGTTTTATCAAGCATGCGGCCTATTTCAATACCTCGGCAATCTCCGCATGGCGGCAAGTTTCGGCGCAGTTGGAAACTGCCGGGCGTTGTGCGATTCAACGGGACCAGGCGGATCGATCCTCACCGAGCGAATGACGTGCTGGGAAATATTTACGGATGCGTTGGTGTCACGCAGCACAATGGTCAGAAGCGGCTACTCGCAATTGAGAAGCGTTACATCCGTGGGCGGCAAACCTCAAATCGCGCAACTGCTGATACATCCACCCAACCGACGCACGGCCCCTCATGTGGTGGCTTTCAAACCCATACTTAGCAAAACTTCATCGCTGCAGGACGTATAGTCATCCGGATCAGCCGATCCACAAACCTTCCAACCGGACCTGCATTTCGCCTTTGCCGCGGGTCACGAAGTTCACCAGGCCACTGTGCCGCCATTGCAACATACAGAGTCGCGGTTGGAAGTAGTAGCGCATCCCGATCTTTATCTCGACACGGCTTTCGGTTATCAAGCCTTCATAGGCTTCGGCGATGTAATACCCAATGTCCTTGAATCCCTTCTGGCGCGGATTCAACGGGCCGGTCACGCACCACACGATGACTCCGGTGCGCAAGTCTACCTGCCTGACCACGCCGCAATGTGTGATGGGGCAGCCGCACGACATGCCGAGAGGCCGGCCGATGAGGATGTCGCCTACCTCGATGTTCAGCTCACGAGTCAGGATGGGATTATGAGGCAACATGATCTCGCGCGGTCCCGGGTCCTCGGGAAAGTGCTCGAGAAAGAAATCGAACTCGCGTCCCAGTGTGTCGTGCCAGCCGGGGGCAAGCTCTGTGGCCGCCGCTGTTTGCTGCGTGGGAATGATCGGGAGCGGGTTGAAGGCCGGCCTGGCGTCCGGCGTCGTGTCAGACGACAGGTGGATACACCGTTCGATGAGTTTGGGATTGGTGTGCAGCCGATCAGCAAACTCGGCGCAGGTGCGCACTCCGCAAAGCCCGCAATCCAGGCCGGGCAGGTCGCTGGCGGTAACAACTTGAGTGGTCTCAATCATAGCCTTGCTCTGTAGGTTTGTAGCTCCTCGGTTGGCGCCGGCTCAGACCGGCGAGTGGTGATCTGCCGCAAACTCGCGGTGACGGAGGGGAAGACGTCTAGAAAACGTTCGACTTCGGCTTTAGTGTTGAACCGGCCGAGAGAAAGGCGCAGCGAACCGCGTGCCCGGAAGAGGTCAAAGCCCATTGCGCGAAGAACGTACGAGGGCTCCCCGGAGTGATGAGCGCTGCAGGCGCTGCCGCTCGAAACCGCTATGCCGGCTTCGTCAAGAGCCAAAACCAGCTTGATGGCCTCGCCTTCCTGGCCTGCAAGTCCAAGGCAAACATGTCCCGGCAAGCGGCGATAGCGATGACCAATGAGATAAGCATTGTCTGACGTCCCAGAGATCGTATCGATGAGCTGATCGCGCAACTGGACGAGTCGTGAGGCCTCGGCCGCCATTTCCTTTTGGGCTATCTCCGCCGCCCAGCCCAAACCAACGATGCCGGCGACATTCTCGGTCGCCGAACGAAGTCCTCGTTCCTGGCCGCCTCCATGGACCAGCGGCTTCAAGCGGACGCCATTTCGCACATACAGCGCGCCCACTCCTTTCGGGCCGTGGAGCTTATGTGCCGAGAGCGACAACAGATCGATCGGCGCGGTATTCACGTTAAGCGGGACTTTGCCGGCGCCCTGGACCGCGTCGGTGTGAAAGATTGCGCCTGCCTGATGGGCAATGTGCGCCAGTTCATTGACAGCTTGCACCGTTCCCACCACGTTGTTCGCTGACATGATGGAAACCAGCCGCGTCGTGGGACGAAGCGCGTGCCGGAGGTTTTCGGGATGGATCAGCCCGAACTCATCCGGCTCCAGATACGTCACCTTCAGGCCGCGACGCGCGAGCACGCGACAAGGCTCCAACACGGAAGGATGCTCGATGGCGCTGGTGATGATATGACTGCCGGGATCAGCCAGCGCTTCGATGACCCCCAGTACAGCGAGGTTGTTGGATTCGGTGCCGCTGCCGGTAAAGATGATCTCGTCGGGCTGCGCACCGAACAATGCGGCAGTTTGCTGCCGCGCCCGCTCGACCGCAGCCCGAGCCTCGCGTCCGGCCGCATGCAGACTCGAAGGGTTTCCGAAGACCTCTCCGAGGAATGGTTGCATGGCGGAGCAGACGCGCGCATCGACCTGGGTCGTCGCGGAATTGTCGAAGTAGATCAGGCCGCTCACGGTCATTCTCCCCGGTAGAAGAGATCGTTATCGAGCGCGCGTACTACCCCGAAATGCGCTTGCCAGCCAATTTCCTTCTTGCCAACGCAGATGGTGCACGTACCCATGGGCGGATTGCCGCGCAGTAGCAGCGTGCCAGCCACTTCAGCTTGTCCGCGGACATGGGCCACCAGGGGATCAATCCCGATTCCGTAGAGGGCGTTTACCTCGCGGATACGAACGTTGGGAGCTACGTCCTGGATGCGGGCGCGAAACACTTCGCGTTCTGCCTGCGAAACGCGGTCGATCTTTGTCACCACCGCCACGTCGGCCAGCGACAGCATCGGTCCGACCTTGAGCGGTAGGTTCATGCCGCTGGTCGCTTCGAGGACCACGATGCCCAAACCTCCGTCGACATACGGAGAACAGCGCAGGCATAGCCCGGCAGTTTCTACCATCAGCACGTCACTTCCCATCTTGCGCGCCCACTCCAGCGCGTCGCCCAGCACCATCACGTTGCAGTGATCGGGGCACAACTCGCCCGAGTACGTCTTCCGCGTCGGTATGCCGAACTCACGGGCGAACAGTTGGTCCTCATCCGCGTACTGCACATCGATTTTCAGAAAGGCAGGCTTCATCCCCAGTGCTTGGAGCTTGCCGGTAAGGTGACGCAGCACGGCCGTCTTGCCAGTGGTTGCCGGTCCGGCGGCAATAATGAGTTTCATGACCATCCCTCCACCGCGGTAAGCCGCTCGCCCATACGAATCTGTTCGCGCAACTTGGAAAGGGCATCGTCGAGCCGGCTGACGACCTGGGCCAGCTTTTTTTCGGCCTCATCCGTGTGCAGCACCTGAGTGACGCGCCCGGCTTTCATCACAACGCGGTAGTCGGAAAGGAGCGCGATGCGGGGATCGTGGGTCACGAAGATGAAGATCTTGCGATGTTGGCGCAACAGTTCGATTGCTCGGGTCCGATGGATGCCGGCATTCTCGACTTCGTCGAGCAGGACAATCGGCGTGTTGCAGATGATGGTTGCGTCGGCAATCAGCAGGGCGCGCGTCTGCCCGCCGGAAAGTTCAGTCATCCGACTCTCCAGAGCAATGGGCTCGCCGGTAAGCTGATTGGCAAATGCCAACGTCTCTTCAACCGCGTTTTCCCTCTGTTTCGGGTCGCTGCATCGGATCCGGGCGTGGGTATGGAGGAACTCGTCGACCGGCAAGTCGGAAAGAAAGGTTGTGTGTTGCGTGATGAGCGCGATGGGATTGCGCGCCGGGTCGTCGCGATACTCCTCCGGAGGCGGCGCACCGTCGAACAGCACGCGCCGGCCGGTGGGCGTGTTCGCGTCGGCGAAGAGTTCGATGTCGTTGATAAACGTGGTCTTGCCGGATCCGGTCGGGCCGACAATGCTGACGACGTCGCCCATGTGGAGATCCAGGCGCGAGACTGGTTCGGCTTCTCCGGTCTTACCGTGCCCGCCGAGAATCGAGATGGTCTGTATCATATCAATGTAGTCCTATCGGAATAGTAGGATTAAACTGCAACCAAAAAATGCTTATGCGACGTCGGCCAGAGTCGTGTTCTCGAGCTTGTTGGCCACGAAGTCGCGGATCTCTTTGAAGAGCCGAATCAGGCTCTTCTCTTTTTCAATCGGGGTGGACTCGTAAAAGTACCGGCTGACGGAATCAGTGGGCGCAAGCGCTCCGTCAAAAAGGCGAATGATGTCGGCTAAAGCGATTTTATTCGCCGGTCGTGCCAGGCGATACCCGCCGCGCTGGCCTTTGGAACTGCTGAGGAACTTGGCGCGAGTCAGCGCCAACAGAATCTGCTCGAGATATTTTTGGGGAATGTGCTGCGCCTTCGCGATCGTCTCGACGGACACAGCCGCATCGGATTTGTGTCGCGCCAGGTAGACCAAAGCGAGAAGCGCGTACTCACTTCGGGAGGTGAGTTTCATATCCTACTATAGTTATCCCATCGGGATAGTAGGGTATGAGAAAAGATCTGTCAATGGAAATTTCAAAGACCACCGAACGCCGCTGTGCCTCGTCGTCGGGAACCTCCAGCGGAGTGTCGCCCGCCGTGTAGTAGGTCTTCAGTCCGTCCTTAGATTTGCAAACAGAGATCCCTCTTGACTCTTCACAACGCCGCGAGAATGGTGACGGTGCTTCGGGGCAGGGGTCCCGGGAGCCCACGTGAGCTGGACAGCCTCTATGCCATGATCGCGTTGACGAAGCTCTCGCAGCGGACGATCCTTCCGTGCTCACCATCTTTTCAATCGCTTACGGGCTACTGTCGAATCGCTCTCTTTGCGGGGTGCGGTAAGCTGTGCCCTAAATCATATTTCCTGGCGGACCGCTACCTGCGCATTGCCCGTCGTTCCTTTCTTCGAATGATACGAAGGTATCGGTCGATACCTTCGTCTAATAGCTTCAACCCGGTTCCTCTGGCTTAATCAGCATATTCGCGCTGCGGCCACGGCGTACACGGTTCAGTCGATGTGCCCTTTCAAGCGTCCGGCATCAATGTCTACTGCAACCGAAATCGTGCGGATCACAGCCGGAGTGCCGCTGTCCTGCGGTCTGAGGCCGCAGCAGAGCCTGGACACGGAGGTGTCGCCATGACGGAATCTTCTGATCTGCGGCTGACGAGAATGCCGCTCAACAACGGAAGCGGCCACATACCCGCACTCGGCTTTGGCACCCTGATTCCCGATGCCGCCGAGACAATCACTGCCACCAGAGACGCACTGGATGCCGGATTTCGACACTTCGATTGTGCGGAGCGATACCGGAACGAGCGCGAGGTAGGCGAGGCGTTGCAGGCAGGAATGGCCGCTGGGGGGATCGCGCGTGAGGACATCTTTGTCACCACGAAGTTGTGGAACACCAATCATCGGCCCGAGCGCGTGGAACCAGCTTTCGAGGCGAGCCTGAACCGGCTCGGGCTGCAGTATCTGGATCTCTATCTCATTCACACTCCGTTTGCGTTTCAACCGGGAGACGAACCGGACCCGCGAGATCAAAACGGCAATGTCGTTTACGACAACGGCGTGACGTTGCTCGATACCTGGAGAGCACTGGAAAGTCTGGTTGACCACGGCAGATGCCGGGCCATCGGACTGTCGGACATCAGCTTGAACGACCTCTTGCCAATCTACGAATCCGCGCAGAATCAAGCCAGCGGTTGTGCAAGTAGAGTCACATCCTTATCTGCCGGAAACGGAGCTTCTGGAATTCTGCAAGCAGAAGGGCATTGTTCTTTTGGCTTTCGCCCCACTGGGTCACGGAATGAAACCGGGGCTGCTCGAAGATCCAGTCATTTCGGCAATCGCCGCACGAGTTGGAAAAACCCCGGCGCAGGTGCTGCTGGCATGGGCGGTGCAGCGCGGCACGGCTGTACTTACCACGCCTAAAACGGCGGCTCGCGCGAGAGAGAACTTCGACATCTCTGCCCTTCCGGAAGAGGCGCTTAACGAAATCAATCGCATTCAGACTAGACAGAGGCTCAATCCGGTAGTGACAACAGGCGTCCCGGGTTTTATCGCACGAGTTAGCTAACAGCAACTGGGATCGTATTCGCTGTCCTTCAATCTGGTGGGTGGAGAAGGCATTGTGAATTTCGTAGCTTTGAAGATGCTGACTGCTGATCGTGCGAAGTTCTGCTGTACGCTGATCGCCCTCGGTCTAGCTCTGTTCGCCGCAGCTCCGCTGTACGGACAGTCTGAATCGGGTGCTACGAGCCCACGGAACATACGGTGCCGCTACCTTTGCTGCTCAGGATACTTCTGCCCCGGATTTACAGCAGCAGAGTCCCTACCTGGGCGGAGTCCCCACCGGCACAGCCAGTTCAACGCCGTTACAACTCTCACTCGAAGACGCCGTAACTCGTGGTCTGCGGCAAAATCTTGGGGGCCTGCTTTCCAGCGACGTAGTCTCCGGCGCGCAAGGCGAACGGTGGCAGGCACTCAGCGCGTTGCTGCCCAATCTGACCACCGCAACCAGTTTCGGCGTTCGCCAGGTTGATCTGAAAGCGACCATAGGCATCAACGTCCCTGTCCCCGGCGTTCCACCCGTCACCGGTCCGTTTGGAGTGTTCGACACCCGGGCTTACCTTGATCAATCGGTCTTCAATTGGGAGTCGATTGAGCGCGCCCGGTCTTCCGCTGCACAAGTGAAGTCGGCGCAATACAGTTACAAGAACGCCCGCGAGCTGATTGTTCTGGTGGTTGTGTCGAATTATCTGCTGGTCATTGCCGACCAGTCGCAAGTCGAGTCCGCTTTAGCTCAGCGCGACACTGCGAAAGCGCTCTTCGATCAGACGACCGACCAGAAGCACAGCCGGGCTGGCGGCTGCGGTCGACGTACTGCGGTCCGATGTTGAGCTGCAGCAACGCGAGCAGAGTTTGATCGTAGCGCGGAACAACTTAGCTAAGCAGAAGTTGGTTCTGGCGCGGGCGATTGGTCTTCCGGCCGGTCAGGCGTTCGACATAACCACAGAAGTCGCTTACCAGCCGCTTACGACTTCCACCCTCGACGAAGCATTGCAGCAGGCCTACACCTCTCGCGCCGACTATAAAAGCCTGACCGAGCAAGTGCGTTCCGCTGAGTTGCAAAAGAAGGCTGCTTCAGCCGAGCGTTACCCAGAACTATCGGCAATTGTGGATTACGGAGATATCGGCACCAATCCTGGGAACAGCCATGGCACAGTCGACGGGTTCGGGGTGCTCCGCTTCCCCATTTTCCAGGGAGGCAGGGTTCACGGAGATAACCTGGTCGCAGATTCGCTCCTGACAAGAGCCAGGCAACGGCTGGAAGACCTCCGCGCCAGTATCGACCAGGAAGTTCGTGACGCTTTTCTTGACTTGCAAGATACCGCCCAGGAAGTGTCCGTTGAGAAACATGCCGTCCAGCTCGCCACTCAGACCCTGCAGCAATCACGTGATCGCTTCTTCTCGGGCGTAACCGACAACATCGAAGTGGTTCAGGCGCAGGAATCCCTGGCGGATGCCAACGACGCGTATATCGCCAGCCTTTACCGCTATAACACCGCAAAAATCTCCCTGGCGCGAGCCATCGGTTTCGCCGAATCGAACTACGCGCTGTATTTGAAAGGACAATAAGATGCCCGACCAAGAGACGCCCCAGAGTCCGGAAAGCTCATCGTCTCCAGCGCCCCACACCGCAGCGGAAAGTCCCGCCCCGCCGCCGCCCGTCGTGTATCCGACACGGCGTTCTCGCAAGCGCTGGATTATCGCAGCCGCCGTGGTGGTAGTTCTTGTCGGCGGCATCTTTCTGTGGCACTACTTCTCGGGTTTCGAGAGCACCGACGATGCGCAAGTCGATGTTCACCTCTATCCGGTGAGCGCTCGAATCTCCGGCTATGTGCAAGCGGTGCACGTGGGAGACAACCAGTATGTGCAGGAAGGCGCCACACTGGTAGAGATTGACCCAAAAGACTATCAAGTCGCGGTGGCCAAAGCGCAGGCGAACCTCGAAACCGCGGAGGCCTCCGCTCGTGCTCTCAACATCGATGTGCCCATTAGCTCGGTAGACACTGCCAGCCAACTGAAGTACACATCGTCGGACATCGAAAACGCCAAAGCCGCGATCGCCGCCGGTGAGAAACAAGTTGCCGCCGCACAGGCACGCATCCTGGAATCCGAGGCGCAAAACGTGAAGGCCCAGGACGACGTCCAGCGTTACCACCTTTTGCTGGCCAAGGACGAAGTACCTAAGCAGACTTACGACTACGCGGTAGCCGCGGCCCAAACGGACACTGCTGCAGTAGCAGCCGCCAAAGCTGAAAAGGCGGCGGCGGAACAAAATGTCGCGGAGGCGCGCAGCCGGCTCGTCGAAGCGATTGCGCGCAATGAATCCGCCCGGGCTGGACCGCAACGGGTAGCCTCGACGCGCGCTCACGCCCTTTCAGCCGTTGCCGACGTAGCGCAGAAGCAGGCCGAGCTCGACCAGGCCGAAGCTCAACCTGGGATACACCAGAATATTTGCTCCGGTTACCGGTGAGGTGACGAAGAGTGTGGTGGTGGGATTGAATGTCGACCCCGGCGAACAAATGCTTACCGTGGTTCCGCTGGATCAAGTGTGGATCACCGCGAACTTCAAAGAGACCCAACTCAAACACATGCGCGTGGGCCAGAAAGCAGAAGTTGTCCTCGACTCGAACGGCCGCACCTACCACGGTCATGTGGACAGCATTGCGGGGGGAACCGGGACCCATCTTCAGCTTGCTGCCACCGGAAAACGCAACCGGCAACTACGTGAAAATCGTGCAGCGCGTTCCGGTAAAGATTGTTCTCGAGCCGGGCGAGAATCGTGACCACCAGCTTCGGCCCGGGCATGAATGTTGAGGCGAAAGTTTACTTGCGATGAGCGCCACACGCTGACTCTTCCGATCGGAACAGGTGGTCTGGCGCCCCAAGGTAAATCCTTGGGCGATTGCCGCCACCGTGTCGATGGCAGCGTTTATCGAAGTTCTGGACACCAGCGTCGCCAACGTTGCCTTGCCTTACATCGCCGGAGGCCTGGGAGCCAGCTACGACGACAGCACCTGGGTACTCACCTCGTATCTCGCCGCCAACGCGATCGTGCTACCCATCAGCGGATGGCTGGCGGAGGTGATCGGCCGCAAGCGGTATTTCATGATGTCGCTGGCCATTTTCACGGTGAGTTCACTGCTTTGCGGCTTAGCGCCAAGCCTCCCGATATTGCTGTTGTTTCGAGCTGTGCAAGGCATCGGCGGCGGTGGATTGCAGCCCATGGCACAAGCCATTCTCAACGATACGTTTCCTCCCGAGCAGCGCGGCCAGGCGTTTGCTGTCTATGGCGTTACGGCAGTTCTCGCCCCTACCGTCGGGCCTATGCTGGGAGGCTGGATTACCGACAGCTACTCCTGGCGCTGGATATTTTTCATCACCCTGCCCGTGGTGGCCCTCGCGCTTTACTTGACTCACACCCTGGTCGAAGATCCGCCGTTCCTCCATCGCTTAAAGCGCGGGGGAATCCGGGTGGACTACATCGGAATATCCATGTTGGCGCTGGGAGTAGGTTCGCTGCAGATACTTCTGGACAAGGGGCAGGAAGACGATTGGTTTGGCTCGCATTTCATCACCACCCTGGCGATAACCGCAGCGGTTTGTCTTATCACGCTGGTCGTCTGGGAATGGTTTCGCAAAGAGCCGATCATCGATGTTCGCATGTTCAAGAGCTTCAACTTCGCGACCGCGAACTTAATGATGTTCATGATGGGCTTCATGCTCTTCAGCACCCTGGTCTTGATTCCAGAATTTCTGCAGACGCTGATGGGTTACACCGCCGAGCTTGCAGGTCTCGTCCTCTCCGGCGGCGGACTTGTCTTGCTGGTGATGATGCCCATCGTTGGCCGGCTTACCTCAAAGATTCAAGCCAGATGGCTGATCGCGACGGGATGGCTGTGCCTTGCCATTGGACTCTTCTATTGCGCGCACAACATTGATTTGTACGTCAGCTTCCGTTTTGCGATGTGGCTGCGCGTCGCCCAAGTTGTAGGAATTGGATTTCTATTTGTCCCCATCACGGCAGCCGGTTACATCGGAGTTCCGGAAGAGAAAGGCAATGCCGTCTCCGGCATCATCAACTTCATGCGCAACATCGGCGGCAGTATCGGAACTTCGGTCGTGACCACCATGATTGCCCGGCGGGCTCAGTATCACCAGCAAATCCTCGTCGGCCACATCACTCCCGATTCCCCTGCCTATCGTTCGGCGCTCCATGGACTGAGTGCAAAAATCGCGCACTCCGGGCATCGAGCCGTGGACGCCCACGACCAGGCAGTTGCCAGGTTCTACGAACTGGTGCATCGACAAGGCGGCGCACTGTCGTACATGGACATCTTTTGGACCTTGGGCGCTCTCTGCTCCGTGATGTTTGTACTTGCGTTTTTCCTGAAGAAGAATGATCCCGGAGCGGGCGGCCAGGTTGCGGCGGGTTAGGAATTGTCATGATGATTCAAGCCGTATCGATCGAACGTGAATTTGGCTGCGGCGGTTCGGCGATTGCCGCCAAGCTAGCCGAACTGCTGGGTTGGAAGCTGTGGGACCACGAACTCACCCAGGAAATCGCACGTCTGACTCACAGTACGCCGCAAGCGGTCGAGAAGCGGGAATGGAAAAATGATCCTGCGGCTTATCGCGTCTTTAAATCCTTTCTCCGAGGAGCATTCGAGGGAGGCCTGCCGCCGACGGATCGGCTGGAACTGCTGGATGCGCGCCGCATCGCTGCCATCTCCGAGCAGGTGGTCAATCACGCACTTTCCGGCGGCCCCTGCGTAATCGTTGGCCGGGGCTCGCAATATTTCCTGCGCAATCGCAAGGATGTGTTTCGGACGTTCCTCTACGCTTCCCGCAACTTTAAAATCCATAGACTGATCACGGCTGGAACACCGGAAGACAAGGCAATAACCGACGTTGACACCATTGATAGAGATCGCGCTGCGTTCGTCAAGCAATACCTAAAGCTGAAGTGGCCTGAGATCCACCTGTATGACGCAATGTTTAATACCGAGGCGGGTGATTCTTTTGTCGCTGAAATGCTCGCCCACTGCGTCCAGCAGGTTGCGCGACACAGCTGAAAGGCTTTCCAATATCCTGATTCGCGGCGAATCGTTTGGTAGTGGTCTGATTCCGGAAGCAGCTTAGCGATTCCCGGCATGTTCAATCGATCTAGCCAATCGAGCCGAAGCTGCGATGGTGACGGCGCGCCAATTTCTCCCGGTAGACCAGGGCGGGCTGTCGATTAACTCGGACTGGTCGAGCCAGTCTTGCGCCGCAAGCCGGGCCTGCTCTGGACCATACAATTTCGTCACCGCAGAGACGAAGGAAGATAGCTCACGTTCCGCCATGTGAGTCTGCGCGCCGCAGGCCGAATCGGAAAACGATTTGTGCTCCTCTCCGGTTCGATCGACTATAGGGTGCTGGTTCCTGTCGGCCGTGGCCATACCGTTACCCTCCTTTGACAATTCCCGGGCCGGTGTTCGGTTGATACGATCTGCCGGTGTTTGGCTTGCGTGCGCTTAACGCCGCAAATTTTTCAGTATTTTCATCTGCCTCCTCCTCGTTTCGTTGAGCGCAGTGCGCGGGAATGCCGCGACTTGATGAAACCAGAAGCCGGGGAGCGGAACAATTGGACGATGGTATCGTCGATACCTTGGTATAGGGTGCAACCCGGGGTGCGGCGCCCGGAAGGTTGAGGGCTGTTTAGCGGAACCTGATCTCGCGTGCCCGGGGTTGCGAAATACGGCGCAATCTTCAAGTTGTTGATTTGTGTTGGGTTGTCGTTCTAGAATTTGCCAAACAGTGGGGCGTCATCATCAATTGTGCGGGTTGCCCTATGCCTTTGGGACACGCACGCACTTTAGTCGCGAATGGGGTTACGACCCATGTTGCAGGTTACGCCAATTGTTTTCGTGGTCGATGACGATATCTCGGTGCGCGAGTCGCTGGAGGCGTTGATCCGCTGTGAGGGCTGGCAGCCCGAGACATTCCCGTCCGCGCAGGAATTCCTCGACCAACCCCGGGCGGTTGTACCCAGCTGCCTGGTACTTGATATCTCTCTTCCCGGCCTCAACGGTCTCGACCTGCAGAAGCGCATTGTGGTCGATCGCGCCGAAATGCCGATCATCTTCATTACCGGCCACCGGGACGTGCCTATGACCGTCCAGGCCATGAAAGCCGGCGCCGTCGAATTCTTGACCAAGCCATTCGGGGATGACGTGCTGTTGACCGCCATCCGGGCCGCCCTCGAACGCAGCCGGATTGCCCTTGGTTTGGAGGCGGAGATGCGAATCCTGCGCGAGTGCTACGCCTCCCTGTCCCCGCGCGAACGGCAAGTTATGACCTTGGTGGTCGCGGGCCTGTTGAATAAACAGATTGGCGGGGAACTGGGTATCAGTGAGATTACAGTGAAGGCCCATCGCGGCAAGGTCATGCAAAAGATGAAGGCCGATTCTCTGGCCGATCTAGTGAGAATGGCCGCCCGGCTTCGCCCCGCCGTCCCCGCGGCTATGTCGGCTTAACGGCCCTTATTCACCTTCGTCTTATTGGCGAAGGTTCGAATTCTCGGAAACGGTATGGCTGAGAAACGTCGGGTACCCACGTTCCGCCCGCGCCACGGGCGATCCCTAGGGAGGAGAACACTGTGAAGAAGGCCCCCCACCCGATTTCCCTTGCCGGCTCCCAGCTTGACGAAGTACGTCATGTCTGCGCGTTTTTCAACAGCGACGAAGAAGAATATCGCGTGTTGCTTCCATTTATTAAGGAAGGTTTCGCGCTCGGCGACAAGGCGGTCCACGTGGTTAATCCGGATCAACATCAGGACCATCTGCAACGTTTGGCTGCGGCCGGAATCGACGCCGCAGCTGCCCAGCGGAGCGGCCAGTTCGAGCTTCGGACCAACACCGAAGCCTACCTTCGGGATGGCCGTTTCGACCAGGATCGGATGCTGGAAGCCTTCGAGCAATTGGCTAGTGGCAACGCCCCGGGAGGCTTTCCCCTGAGTCGCATTTGTTGCCGGATGGACTGGGCGGTGGCGGATCGATCGCATATCGACGACCTCATCGAGTTCGAGTCCCGGGTGAACGATGTGTGGCGCCGGCATGAGGACGCCGTCATCTGTACCTACCATCTTTCGAAATTCGGAGGAGACACGGTGATCGACATCATGCGCACCCATCCCATGATCATCATCGGCGGCATTCTGCAGCAGAATCCGTTTTTTGTTTCGCCGCAAGAGTTCCTGCCTGAAATCCGCGAACGCCGCGCCCGCCGGACTACGTCCCCTGCGACGGCGGCCTAGCATGCCGAAAGAATCACAAGGGCAATCTCCCGCCGGGGAGATCAAGCACCTGCAGCGCTGTATTAACGATCTGGTCAGCGTGCTCGCCCTGCCTGCCATGTGGAGCGGTGGCCATCCGGCCCAGATCGTTCAAACCCTGCTGGGTGCGCTGCTGACGATGCTCCGCCTGGATCTGGTCTATGTGCGCTTGGAAGATCCGATCGGGGAGGCGCCGGTCGAGATGGTTCGAACCGCTCACTCGGGAAACCCGGTGAGCCGGCCGGAAGAAATCGGCGAACGGCTCAAACACTGCCTGGGAAGTGACCCGCGGAAATGGCCTCCAGGCACATTTAGCCTGGTTACAGAGGAAGACATTTCAGTGCTGCCTTTGCGCCTGGGGCTGGAGGGGGAAATTGGCGTCATCGTAGCCGGGTCCGGGCGAGCGGATTTCCCGTCGCAGACGGAAAGACTTTTGCTGAGCGTGGCTGCGAATCAGGCCACGATCGGGTTGCAGGAGGCGCGGTTCCGCAGCCAACAGAAGCGGATTGCCGACGAACTGGAACAGCGAGTGGTGCAACGAACTGCCGAGTTGGCCGCCGCCAACCAAGAGCTCCAGCGGGAACTTGCGGAACGCCGACAGGTGGAAGACCGGCTTCGGGAAGAAGAGAGAGAGCTGAAGCGCAGCGAGGTTCGCAAGGCAGCCATCCTGGACTCGGCGCTGGACTGCATTGTGATGATGGATCACCAAGGCTGCATCTCGGAGTTCAATCCGGCCGCCGAGCAGAGCTTCGGCTACCGTCGCGACCAAGTCCTGGGAAAGCATCTGGCAGACGTCATCATTCCCCCGGCCCTGCGGGAGCAGCACCGCAAAGGGTTTGCCCGCTATCTGGCGACCGGCGAGGCGCGGGTGCTCGGCCGGCGTATCGAGATGACCGCCATACGGGCTGACGGGAGCGAATTCCCGGTGGAGCTGGCCATCATACGTACCCCGCTGGACGGGCCACCCTCTTTCACCGGCTTCCTGCGCGACATCACCCAGCGCAAGCGAAATGAAGACGCTTTACGTGAGGCGCACGCTCAGGTCGCGCGCAGCGAGGAGCGCTGGCGCTCCGTGTTTGAGAGCTCAGCGATCGGAGTTGCACTCTCCGACTTGAGCGGTCGATTTCTTGCCACCAATCCCGTGTACCAGGAAATGTTGGGTTATACCGCCGCGGAATTGCAGAAACTCTCGTTTCTCGACCTCACCTATGAGCCGGATTTCGAATTGAGCCGCACCCTGACCGATGAACTGTTGGCCGGCAAGCACCGGCAATTTCAGATCGAGAAACGATACCGGCGCAAAAACGGCAGTCTGGTATGGGTACGCAACAACGTGTCGATCGTGCCGGGCACAGAGCGCGTGCCGCGCTTCCTTATGGCGCTCTCCGAGGACATTACGGAACGCAAACAAGCGGAAGAGAAGCTGCGCCGGAGCGAGGCGTTCCTGGCAGAAGGCCAGCACCTGGCGCGGGTGGGCAGCTTCTCCTGGCACGTGGCCACCAACCAGATCACCTGTTCAGAGCAGCTGTATAGAATTTTTGAGTTTGAGGAGGGGACAGCACAGACGATAGAGCGATTGTATTCCCGGGTACACCCGGAAGACCTGCTGCTGTTGCAGGAAACGGTCGAACGCTCCAGACGCGACGGCCGCGACATCGAATTCCAGCACCGCCTGCTGATGCCCAACCTCGCGGTCAAATATGTGAACATGGTCGCGCACGTGGTCCGCGACCGCAAAGGACAACTGGAGTATGTGGGAGCAGTTCAGGATGTAACCCAACGCCGCTCCTCGGAGGAGGCGCTCAGTCAAGCCCGCTCCGAGCTGGCCCACGTGGCCCGGATCTCCAGCCTGGGTGTGTTGACCGCCTCGATCGCACACGAAGTCAACCAGCCCTTGTCGGGCATCGTTACCAATGCCAGTACCTGCCTGCGAATGCTGGCCGCGGACCCGCCAAACGTCGAAGGGGCGCGCGAAACCGTGCGGCGTACGATTCGCGACGGCAACCGGGCGGCTGATGTCATCAATCGATTGCGCGCCCTCTTCAGCAAGAAAGCGACCACCCCCGAGCCCCTGGATCTGAATGAGGCCACGGAAGAAGTGATGGCGCTGTTGCTGAGTGAACTGCAGAGAAACCGGGTGATCCTAAGGCCTGAACTGGCCGGCAATCTCCCCCTGATCATGGGCGATCGCGTGCAACTGCAGCAGGTCATCCTGAATTTAATCCGCAATGCATCCGACGCGATGAGTAGCGTGGACGATCGTCCCCGGCAGTTGCTGGTGCGCACCGAGGCCGAAGCAGGCGGAGGTGTGCGCCTGAGCGTGCAAGACGCCGGCAGCGGGTTCGACCCTCAGGCTGCGGACCGGCTCTTCGATACCTTCTACACCACCAAGAACGAAGGTATGGGAATCGGACTCTCGGTCAGCCGCTCCATTATCGAGAGCCATCATGGTCGTCTATGGGCCACCCGGAATGAGGGACCGGGCGCGACGTTTTCCTTCTCGATTCCGCACCTGGCCGAAGCTGCGATCGAGGCTGCCAGTCGTCGCGACCTGTCCTGACCTGGCGGATGCGGCGACAAAAATTTGGCTCCCTATCCGAGTCGCTTTGGGACACAAGCAGGGCTGGCGGTTAGGCCGGGTCTTGCGATCTGCAATGCCTGCCTCGCTCGGAGTGAGGCCGACCGATACTAAAGTACAATAGACGACCCTTCTGGCAAGGGCGCATTCTTGCAGGGTGGAGCGCCACCAGGAACGTGCCCGCGGAAAACGAGTTCAACCTTATCGTCCCTGCGCAAGCCGGATCGGACTTTCCCTGACGGGCACATTGCATTTCCCAACTAACCTCAGTGCGAATACTCCAATTTTGGCGCGACGCCTGCGGCTGTGGGCCCCGGTATGAAACGTCTATGACAGTCACACGTCCGCTTGTGTCAGTGGTCGATGATGACGAATCCGTGCGCGAGTCGTTACCTGATTTGTTGTCCGAGTTCGGTTTTGCCGCCCAAACCTTCTCCTCGCCGGAGGAGTTCCTGGCATCCGATTGCCTCGGTCAAACCAGATGCCTGCTGCTTGACATCGCCATGCCCGGGATGAGCGGACCCGACCTGCAGCAGGAATTGAAACGTCGCGGACGCGACATTCCGATCATCTTCATTACCGCCAGTACCGACAAGACGGTTCGTCCGCGACTGCTCCAACAGGGCGCGGTGGAGTGCCTGTTCAAGCCATTCAGCGACACGGCTCTGCTGGAGGCACTCCGGGTTGCCCTTCATACCAACTGAGCAATCCGCACTCCGAATCGCGCCGGAAACAGCCGCGTGCCGAAAACCTCGCTTTGCCGGCGCGGGATAGTACAATCTCGCTCTGGACGAAGGCCGAAACAGCGGGCAGGCGCGGTGCGGTTGCAAATAGCTTTGCCCAGGAGGTTACTTCCATGGTGGCACTCAGAGTTTTGTATCATTCCGGCGTACGCTTCGATGAGGCCTACTATCTCTCGAAACATGCGCCGTTGGCGGGAAGCGTCATGGGCCGGTACGGCATGAAAAGCTCGGAGATGATGAAAGTAACCGCCCCCGGAGACGGATCCAAGGCGCCCTACCAGGTCATTTTCTCCGGCTACTTCGAATCGGCTGCCGACCTGCAGAACGCAATGCAGGATCCAAAGATGGGCGAGGTGCTAGCCGACATCAAGAACTTCTACGACGGCATGCCGGACATTCTGATCGGCGAAGTTGTCCCGTTGCCCAGCTGAAAACGAACCATCCGGACATAGCTGGCAGGGCTGGCATACCTTCCGCAAGAAAATGCCCCGGCGCGAACCGGGGCATTGTAGGTTGGCGACTTCGATAGGAAGAATAATAACGAGCGTTGTTATGCGCCGGCTTGCGGACGCTGGCACATTTTGCCGCTGCAGCAGCTGGCGCCTTTTTCCTTCGACATCATGGGGCACTTGCCGCCGGCGCAGCAGGTTGTCTTGCCGTCTTTGTCTTTCGACATCATCGGGCACTGCTTGCCGTCCTTGCCTTGGCAGCAGGCGCCGTCTTTGGAACATGCGCCACTCTTGCCGCAGCACATCGTTTTGGCGCCCGCCTGATCATGGTTGCAGCAGGCACAAGCCTTGCCGTTATTGCCCGAGGGAGCCGGCGTGGCTTGGGTTGCGGTTTGCGCCATCAGCCCCAGAGCCATGACGACTGTGCTTAGAAATACCAGAGCTTTCGATTTCATGATTTCCTCAGAATTCCGGTTAGGCGAACCGTGAAAGTTCGCGATCATTCCAGCGCGACCGCATAATGCTGCGCGGCCGCACAAAAGATCTTGCCGGACAGAGTTCTAAATTCTGAGATCAGCCTTCTGGTCGAGGACGGGTTTTACGCAGGGCGGTGAGCCGGCGACCAGGAGCGCTCGGTGGAGACGCGGCAGCGGATCTGGATCAATGCTGGTTGATCCGGCGGCGCTCAATCCCAATGGCAGCGGGGCGCGAGAGACGATCAGGAAGGCCCAGGGTTGTGCCGGCTGACGGCTTAAGGTGCAGCATCCCGGCCGATCCATGCCACCCGAGGCAGGGGCGCTCGAGGGTGAGGGGCAACAGGGTGCGCTCCGGGCGGGATGATGCTTGCACGACGCCGGCATGGTATGCCGGCAAGCCGGCGACATCTGGGCCCGGCATGGCGTTGCCGGATGCGCCAGGGCCGGCAGGGTGAAGCCGGTCTGGCCTAAAAGAAGAATGGCTGCCATCAGCATTCCCGCCAAGCCGCTTCGCATTCTTTGCCGCGTTTCCATGCATCGCCAGTATGGCTGGAAGGGCTACCGTGATTCTGTGATATTGGTCACTCCGGCTCGGTTTGACTGCCCATAGCCAGAATGGCGATACTGGTGCGCTGATGGCTGGATGGTTGCGCGAGATCCCCGCGGCAGATTCTGGAAGGAGAAAATTATTAAGGTGAAGAGATCGCTGCTGTTCGTGATTTTACTGAGCGGGTGTATGGCCACTCCGGGCTGGTCCCAGGAAAGCGGTGCACCGGCGCCGGCTGCCGGCAAGATTGGCGCGTCAGAGGTATGGCAGCCGCCCAGCGACTTCCTGGCCAAAGCCCACGCGGCTTGCGACAAGGCCGCGAATCCGGCCAATTACGGCGAGTGCTTCATCAACCAGATGTCCGCTGCCGGCGCGCCTGCCGCGGCCCTTGGCTTCACCCGCATGCTCTACGGGCAAAATGACGGGCAGGTGGGAATTCTGGCGGCCTTCAAAGCCTTCGGCCCGGTGGATGCGGCGCAAGTTTTCTATCCCCTGCGCGCCAACGACAATTACGGATTGTTGCTGGTCAATGGCGACCCCAGGATTCTGGATGTCGACGATTTGAAGAAGCTGGACCAATCCGCGATGCAGCGCGATCCCATGTTCCAGGCGATCAAGAAGCAATATCCCACCGGAGACATCTGGCCGGGCGACCGCAGCGGCAGCGATCCCTGGCCGCGATTGCAACCCTTGCCCGATGGCGGCCAGCAATTCATCGTGACCTATCCGCTGATTGAAGGCTGCCACGCCTGTAAGCACCTGGGGGCAGCGCGGTTTGGCTGGGACTTTGACGCCAGCGGAAAGTTCCTGCGCACAACCTATATACCGACCCCGCCGCCGCCCAAGCTTCTGAAGCGGCCGCATGGGCCGCCGTCGGCGCCCCCGCCGCCACCCCCGCAGGGATAGCAAAGTCAGCAATGAGTTTGCATGACGTGCGGGCGTCACCGCCTCGTTATCCCGGCGGATGGGGCAGGGAATCGGTTTCGGCGGGTCTGCTACACTCCATTTCACCCGGCAAGCAGACCAAGAGGGACGTATGCGCAAGCCAGTATTAGTGTTGATGGCGGTAGCGACCTGGGCCACTATTTCGGTGGCGCAATCGGCAGCCCCGCAAAGTGGGACAGGCAATTTCGGCCCTTCAGCAGTTTGGCAACCGCCCAGCGGCTTTTTGGCCACAGCTCAAGCTGCCTGTGACAAGTCGGCCGGTACACCGCTGGAGCCGTGCCTCATCGATCAGATGGCCAAGGCGGGAGCCTCGCCCGACGCAGTGCGATTCACCCGCCAGTTGTACAAGCTGACCGGTGAAGTCGGCATCATGTCGGAATTCAACAACTCAGGAAAGGTGGACTTGGCCTGGGTGACTTATCCTTTACGCAGCAGCCCCAATCATGGGTTGCTGCTGATCAACGGTCAGCCCCCCATCGTGAATGCCGAGAATCTGGCAGCGCTCGATCAGAACGGCCTGCAGCAGAGCTTCCAGTTTCAGGACCTCAAGAACCAATATCCCAAGGCCGGTTTGTTCCCCGGCGATCGTGACGGAAAAACCTGGCCCAACTCGCAGACCGGTCCCAACGGCGGATTGCAGTTCGTGATCGGTTATCCCCTGCGCAACGGCTGCCCCACCTGCGCCCACGCGGGCTTCGCATTGTTTACCTGGAACTTCGATCCCAGCGGAAAGTTTACCGGGACCACGTTCATGGGCATGACCCCGGCGCCGCTGAACTGATCACACCGCCTCTGAAAAAAATCTCCCTAAGCACTATGAGCACAGCTCTGCCGCAGCTGTGCTCGCTGGGTCGTTTTGGTGCGGATCGCTATTCCTGCCCTATTGGCAGCTGGTGCTCACCATCTTTATTTCGCTGACCTTCATATCGACATACGAACTGGCGCCGGCTTCCTTCTTCTCACTGGCTTCCTTCTTCTCTTCCTGGGCATGCGGCAGGGTTACCTCCATACCGGTCGCGGTCACGGTGTGCCCGACATGAGCGCCCAGGCCCTTGCCCATGAGTTCGTACATCTTGCCGTCCTGCCCCATGATGTAATAACCGCCGGTGTCGGAGCCCTGCTTCAGGCAGCCGGTGACCGACATGCTTTGCTTGCCGCCGCTCATGCCCATGTTGTCCTGTGCGCTCAACAGCACGGGAAACACGATGAAAACTGCCAGGGAAGCCAAACACAAAGATACTTTCTTCGCCATCGTTAATGCTCCTTTTCGAGTCCACTGCGTTCGGGAGGGTTGATTGGCCGTTTTGTGAGATGCGCGCTTCCGCTTGAGGGCACACCGGCCCTCTGTCGCGAGCATACTACTATCGACGGTAGTAGATGAGAAAAAGTTGCCCTGGTAGGCCGGTTTGGCAGGAAAACTTTAAGCTGGCCAAGGCACTCGTTCAGGCGATTTTTGGGGGTTACGGCGGACTCCCGGGCCGACTATAATCGAGCCAGGAGTGTCGCTTTGACCAGCCGTTCGCATAAGCCGAACACCTCAGCCGCCAATCCCTGGCGCGGTCTGGGCGTGCGCGCCATCTGGTCGCGGCCTATTTCCTCTCGCGCCGACTCCAAACTGGCGCCCTGCATGGCCCGTCCCAATCTTTTCTCCGGCGACTAATCTCTGGTTTTCCGGTCGGCCTCCCGCGCGGTTCCAGTTCAACCCAACTGCACTCGCGGGCTGACACCAGCTCCGGCGCACAACTCGCGCCGCAAGCCTTTCGGAGGAAAACATCATGTCCGCCCATACGCTTACTCCCGTTGCCGGTCCTCACATCAAGACCGCTCTGCCCGGACCCAATGCCCGGCGCGTTCTCGAGGGCGATCAACGCTACATTTCGCCCTCCTACACCCGTTCCTATCCCATGGTGGCCAAGCGCGGACGCGGCGTGATCGTGGAAGATGTCGACGGCAACGAGTTCCTGGACTTCTCCGCCGGCATTGCCGTGACCTCGACCGGACATTGCCATCCCGAAGTTGTGGCCGCTATCCAGAAGCAGGCTGCCGAGCTGATCCACATGTCGGGCACCGACTTCTACTACGAGAGCATGGTCACCCTGGGCGAGCGGCTGTCAAAGGTCGCGCCCATGAAGGGGCCGCACAAGATTTACTACGGCAACTCCGGCGCGGAAGCCATTGAAGCGGCGCTGAAGCTGGCCCGCTATCACACCAAGCGGCAGAACATCATCGCCTTCTACGGCGCTTTCCACGGACGCACCATGGGCGCGCTCTCGCTGACCGCCTCCAAGCCGCAGCAACGCCGCCGCTTCGCGCCGCTGGTTCCCGGCGTCACTCACGTGCGTTATCCCGACGTGTATCGCGGATGTGTGGGCGGCAGCCCGGAGGAAGCCGAAGCTTTCGCGCTGGGCTGCGCGCGCTTCATCGAAGACAAGCTGTTCAAGACCACGCTGCCGCCCGAGGAAGTGGCCGCCATCTTCGTCGAGCCCATTCAGGGCGAAGGCGGATACGTGGTCGCGCCGACGGTGTTCATGCAGGAGTTGCGGCGCATCTGCGACCGGCACGGCATCCTGCTGGTGGCCGACGAAGTGCAATCGGGCGCGGGACGCACCGGCAAGTGGTGGGCCATCCAGCACACCGGCGTCGAGCCCGACATCTTCTGCAGCGCCAAGGGCATTGCCAGCGGCATGCCGCTGGGCATCATGATGTCGAAGGCCGAAATCATGGATTGGGTGCCGGGCTCGCATGCCTCCACCTTCGGCGGCAATCCGGTGAGTATCGCGGCGGCGATGGCGACCATCGATATCCTCGAGCGCGAAGCCATCAAGAATGCCGAAGTCGTGGGGCGTCACATGCTGGAGCGCATGGCCGATTGGCCGCAGCGGCTCGATCTGGTGGGCGACGTTCGCGGACGCGGCTTGATGATCGGCGTGGAAATCGTCACCGACAAGCAGGCCAAGACGCAGGGCGGAGTCGAGCGCGACCGTATTGTCGAGCTGGCTTTCGAGCGCGGCGTGCTGTTGCTGGGCTGCGGGCCTAACACCATTCGCATTTGCCCGCCGCTCATCGTCACGAAGGAGCAGGCCGATATCGCGATGGAGGTGCTGGAAGAGTGCATCAACATCACCGCCGGCAAGCCACACAGGAAGTCAGCGACGGTAGGAAAACAGGCCGGCGCATAAACAGCGTCGATTGCAGCGAAATGAAGCCTGGGCCGGAAGGTTCAGGCTTTCGCCTTTACGAGGATTCGAGGCTCGGCGAAGAACCGCAGGTCCCTCCACTCCGCTTCGCTCCGGTCGGGATGACAAACAGGAAATAGGGCTGAGAAATTGTGAAATCGATTCTGCAATGTCTTGTCATCCCGCCCCACCAGGCGATGCTTTGTCATCCCGACCCACCAACCAATGTTGTCATCCCGACCGAGGACTTCAGTCCGAGCGGAGGGACCTGCGGTTCTCCCGCGCTATGACCTGTCATCCCGGGCGACGAGCGCACACTCACGTCTGTCATCCCGAGCGACGAAGCGCAGCGAGGAGTCGAGGGACCCCTATCGTTCCGGCGATCCTTCCATCCGAATTGCGTAGGACCTTTTCACGGTCTACACTGCCTACGCCATGATCCGACGAATCTCTCTCTTGCTTTTGATCATCACCTGCGCGGTTCTAGCAACCGCCCAGTACACCGATCGCACCGCCATGAACGATCTCGGCGGCCCCAAGGAGTTCGCCGCGCGTCGCACCGAGCTGGCCGCGAAACTCAAGACCGGCTACGTGCTGCTGTTCGCCAAAACCCAGGAACCGCCCGCCACGCATTATCGCGAAGACAACGATTTCTACTACTACACCGGCCTGTCCGATCCCGGGCGCCATTATGCTGATGGACGTTGCCACCCAGCGGACTACGATTTTCGAGCCGCAACAAAGCCCGCGCGAGGTGCAGGTCTACGGCGCGAACTTGCTATCGCTGTCCAAGGATGAGCAGAAGGAACTGGGCTACACTGCGGTCGCGCCGTTATCTGCCCTGGATGGCGCGTTGAGCTTCCTGTTCGGTAACGGCGTGGAGCATGATCTGTGGGTGCGGCTCGGCTTTGCCGACAAGCCCGATGGCGCGCGCTTCGAGACCGGACGCGACTATGCTGCCGAGTACAACAATCCGTATGGCCAGAATCTGCCCGGCGATCGCGATGCGCTGGTGAAGCTGCGCGAGCGTTATCCAGCCGCCCAGTTTCACGACATCACCGGCGCGATGGACGCGATGCGCAACATCAAGCGGCCGCAGGAGATTGAAGTGCTGCGGCGCAACGGCCGCATCAGCGCGCTGGGCGACGAGCAGGCCATCGCCATGGCTCATCCGGAAATGTATGAGTACCAGATCGAGGCGGAAGCCGAATACATCTTCCGCTACGCCGGAGCGCAGGGCCTGGCTTATCCGGCCATTGTCGGCTCTGGGGTCCACGCCAACACCTGGCACTACTTTTTCAACCGCGACGAGATTGCGCCCGGCAGCATTGTGGTCTTCGACTTCGCCGCCGACCTCGATCACATGACCATGGATATCACCCGAACCTTCAACATCGACGGCAAATTCACCCCCGAGCAGGCTAAGTGGTACAACGTCGACCTGGAATCGCAAAAGGCGACCATCGCGATGCTGCGGCCCGGCAATACTTACGAGCAGGCGGCCGATGCCGGCAAGAAGGTTTTCGATCGCGAAGGCGTTGGCGCGCAGTGGATGGGCTATCCCGGTCATTTCGTCGGACTTGCTACTCACGACGTGATGCTGCCCAAGGGGCCGATTCAGGCCGGACAAGTCGTCACGGTTGAGCCCATCGTCGAATTTCCCGATAAGCACTGGCACTTCCGGGTGGAAGATACCATCCTGATCACGGCCAACGGGCCGGAGATTTTGTCCTCCGCCATTCCCAAGGAGATGACAGAGGTGGAAAAATTAGTGGGTAGCCTGCCGGCTCCGGCGCCGGTAAAGTAATTCCCGGCGACCGCCGATGTGCAGAAGCGGTACCATAGAGTTTTCAAGTTTCAGGGAAGGTCCGCCGTGCCCGAGTTACGGAAAGATCCAATCGTTGGACGATGGGTCATCATCTCCACCGACCGCGCCAAGCGCCCCACCGATTTTACCCGCGAGCCCACCCGGATGAAGGGCGGCTTCTGCCCATTCTGTGCCGGCAACGAAAGCAAGACGCCGGCTGAGGTGCTGGCTTACCGCCCCAATGGCGGATCCAGCGACAGCGAGGGATGGACCGTGCGCGTGGTTCCCAACAAGTTTCCCGCGCTGGGGATTGAGGGCAACCTGAACCGCCAGGCCGAAGGCATGTTCGACAAGATGAACGGCATCGGCGCTCACGAGGTCATCGTGGAAACTCCCGAACACGATGTGACCCTGGGCAATCTTCCGGAGAAGCGCATCGAAGACGTGTTCTGGGCGTTTCGCGATCGCATCCTCGATCTGAAAAAGGATCGCCGCTTCAAGTACATCCTGATCTTCAAGAACCATGGGCAATTGGCGGGCGCGACGCTGGAACATTCGCACGCGCAACTGATCGCGCTGCCCATCCTGCCGAAACATGTGGTGGAAGAGATCGAAGGCTCGAAGCAATACTTCATCTACAAGGAGCGCTGCGTTTTTTGCGACATCATCCGGCAGGAAACCGAAGCCGGCATTCGCGTAGTGTCTGAAAATGACGCGTTCCTCACCCTGGCTCCGTACGCTCCGCGATTTCCGTTCGAGACCTGGATCCTTCCCAAGCGGCACGAGTCGGCTTTCGAGAATTCCTCATCCCAGGTTTACGAGAGCCTGGCGAAAGCGGTGAAGAATCTGGTGATGCGGGCCGACCAGGTGCTCGACAATCCTGCCTACAATCTGGTGATCCACACCGCACCGGTGCAGGAAGGACCGATGGACCACTATCACTGGCACGTGGAGTTCATGCCTCGCCTCACCAAGATCGCAGGCTTCGAATGGGGCACCGGTTTTTATCAGAATCCCACTCCGCCGGAAGAAGCCGCGAAGTATCTGCGCGAAGCCAAGATCGAAACTTCGCAACCGGTCACGGTCGGCTAGACCGTTAGGCTGACGGTTCGCCTCGCGCCGAGTGAGCCAAGCAGCACACGCGTGAGATGACGATTTAGGAAATCATCGGCACTCATCCCACGCGTTCCACCCGCCCGAGGCGCGACTCGATGATACTTTCCAACCGCTACCATACGACTCGGCTACGGAGAGATCTTCATCACGAAAGCGTCAACGTTTCCGCCAGTGTCGCAGCTTCCGTCGCAGGCGCCGGGAATGGATTTTGGAACCCGGGGAAAGTCGGTCGAGAGCGTGCAGCCGCTCAAATAGGCATTCTGCGAACTGTCTACAGCGACGCTAGCGTTGCACACGATTGCGCCACCGTTATCGTCGCCGCTGCCACCTAAATAGCTGGAGTAAACCAGTGCACTGCCGGCGGCATTAAACTTGGTTACCCAGCCATCCTGGTTGGCGCCGCTGCCACAGCCTCCTCGGCAAGCGGCAAGAATCTGGTTCACCTTCGGGAAGTCGGACGATCGGGTTTCCCCGGTTACATAGGCATTCCCGACGCCGTCCACCGCAATGGCGTGCGCTTGTGTAGCGTTGCTGCCTCCGAACTGGCTGGAATAGACCAGGGCACTGCCGGCGGCATTGATCTTGGTTGCGAAGCCGCCGCAGGACCCAGCGCAGATGCCCGGGATCTGGTTCACAACGGGAAAGTCGGTCGAGCCGCTCGATCCCGCCAGATAAACACTGCCCGAACTGTCCACGGCGACGCCTCGGGCCGAATCGTTGTCGCTGCCACCGACATAGCTGGAGTAGACCAATGCGCTGCCCGCAGCATTGATCTTGGTCACATAGGCATCGTAATTGAGTGAGTTGCCACAAGCTCCATTGCACGCACCCGGAATTTGGTTCACCCGGGGAAAATCACTCGACAACGTGAGGCCGGCCAAATAAGCATTTCCGGAGCGGTCCACGGCGATACCGAAAGCAAGGTCGCTGCCACTGCTGCCAATATAGCTGGAATAAACAAGGGCAGTGCCCGCAGCATTGACCTTGGTCACAAAGACGTCCTGAGCCGTCCCGTGGCCACAGCTTCCCAGGCAGGCGCCTGGAATCTGGTTCACCCGGGGAAAGTCGGTCGAGAATGTAGTCCCGGTTAGATAAGCGTTACCGGAGCTATCTATGGCAATGGCGGCAAAGAAAGTTCCTCCATACTCATTGCCGTCATCACCGCCGCCCCCGACTAAGCTGGAGTAAACCAGGGCGTTGCCCGCAGCATTGATCTTGGTGACGAACGCATCGATATTATTACCGTTGCCGCAACCGCCCTGGCAGGCAGCCGAGATCTGATGCACTCGAGGGAAGTCGAACGAGTATGTCGTGCCCGTTAGATAAGCATTGCCGGAGCTGTCCACGGCCAGGCCGTTTGCCTGATCTCCACCGCTGCCACCCAAGTAGCTGGAGTAAAGCAGCAGTTTTCCAGATGCGCTGATTTTGGTCACGAAGGCATCTTCCCCTCCGCTACCGCAGCCTCCTTGGCAGGCGCCAGCGATCTGATTAATTTTGGGGAAGTCGACGGACTGGGTAAAACCCGCGACGTAGACATTCCCTGCGCTATCCACGGCAATGCCGGCCGCTTGATCCCCACCGCTGCCCCCCAGATAGCTGGAATACCAAACCACCGGGTCGATGACTAAAGGCTGGGTCTGGTCGTAAGCCGACAATCGAATTCCCACCTCGTGTTTCGCTGCCAAAACGTAATGGGCGTCGATGAATTTTCGCCCTCCTAGTTTCGACCCTGCACTGCCGGCCGGCAGGTCTTGATAAGCGAGGGGCTTGTGAAATCGAATCTCTGCGCCGCGGAGGTCAACCACCAGGTCGCCGCTGCGCTGGTCAACTTTGAGCGGCATCTCTTTGCTTCGCGCTCTGACGATGGACACGAGCTCTGGGTCGACGTTCCATCTGATCGCTTTGGGATCGGAGCCTGGCGCCACCAGGAAGTCATACTCCAGCTGCCCTTGGTTGCCGTAGTAAACCACGTCGATGCCGGGATAGATGTCCCGGTACTGCACCCGGGCGTAGTTTGGTACGTTGGTTCTCCACTTCTTGGGGTCGTTGCCGATGAAGTAATTGCTCTTACCCGGTAGCTCGCCGATTCCGTTAACCGCAGCTGCGCGATTTGCACCCAGCAGCTTCATTTGCACGACCGCTTCGGGCCGAGCGCCCTTCCGCTGCTTGTTGCGTTGCGCCGCATCCAACGCCAGAACGGTTTCCGCACCCGTCAGAAACAGCGTGTAACCGCCGCCCCGTGCCACAAACTTCACTCGCGGATCGGTCTGGCCCTGGTTCGCCTCGAAGGAAAGCGGTAGGTGGCCATAGGCCTCCGCCGCTTGTGCTTTCGCGTGCTGGTCGAGTTCGGATCGCGGTTGCGCTATGCGTGTGGTTTCAGGCCTCGCCGACAACTGCGCGGCGGCCGGCTTGGTTGAACTAGCGATGGTCAGAATCAACAGGCTGGCAGTTGCTGCCATCCAGAGAAGGTTTTTTGGTTTCATGTCTGCGCCCCGTTTCGTTTTGGTCAGTGGCGCGGCTAATAGCAGGAACCGCGCCGTTCGGCCCGGGCCCATCCGGCCTTGAGGAAAGCCGGGGTCTGAGAAGATCGTTCTGGCAAGATTGGGCGGGTTATCTCGGGAGCGAGGTAGCCCGAGTGCGCAATGCGTTACAACGGCTCGCTAATTGTGCGCTGCTACCCGGAAGTAAGCAAGGCGTTTGTTTTCCTCTTGCGGCGCTACTGCGATCCCAACGATTCGCTTGGCTGGCCGCGGCCTTGCAGGCTCGATGTTGAGGAAGCAGAAACTTGCTCTCCCTTTTCGGCTATCAGCGGATTGCAACAACCCGCTTATACAGATAGAGCGACTGGCATCGCCAAGACATTTTCTGACTGCCAAGAAGCGTAACTGCCATTAGAATTGCAGAATCGGTTTACGAACCCGGTGAACCGAGCGGGAGCGACCAGCCATTCCACGCCGCCTCCCGCGGGGCAAGCTACTCGCAGAATCTAAAGAAAATTTACCGTACCAACGGAAAGAGAGCTTTCAGATGTTGAGAATCAGTGTCTGTATTGCCTTGGTCTGCTGCTGCTGTGTGGTTTTATGTGCCGAAGAAGTAACCTTGAAAAACGGCGATCGCCTGACCGGAACTATCGTGAGCATGGACGACAAGAAGCTCACCGTCAAAACCGACTACGCCGGCGACATCACCATTGATCGCTCTGCGGTAGCTCAGTTTTCCTCTCCGGAACCGCTAGTCGTGACCCGCACCAATAACCAGGTGGTCAGCGGTCCGGTAACCCAACAGGATGCCTCGATCATCGTCACCAGCACAAGCGGCGCCCAGACCATTCCTCTATCCGACGTCGCTGTAATTCGTTCGCCGGCCGATCAGGCGGCCTATGAGAAGTCGCTGCATCCCGGATTTCTGGAAGGCTGGGCGGGCGGCGGCAATTTTGGCTTGGGCTTGGCGCGCGGTAACTCCGACACTACCAACGTTGCCTTGGGATTCAACGCCGATCGCAAAACTACGACCGACGAGTGGACCCTCACGGCGGCCTCGCTGTATTCCACCAGTACTGCGAACAATATCACTACCCCGAGCGCGAATAACTTCTTCGGCGCGCTTCGCTACAGCCGCAACATCACCAAACGCCTGTTTGGCTTTGGCCTGTTTGCCGGCGGCTATGATCACCTGCAGCTGTTGGACGAGCGCCTCAGCCCCAGCGGCGGCTTGGGATTCCACCTTATCGCTTCCAAAGTTACGACCCTGGATATTCTCGGCGGCATAGGCTACACCTATGAGAATTATTCAACCGGCTTAGTCAACAACTTCATCAACGCGACCGTGGGCGAGGAGTTCGCACATAACTTTACCGCCAATACGGCAGTCACCGAAAACCTATACTTCTTTCCCTACCTGAATGACGCCGGAAACTATCGCGGCACGTTTACCTTTGGCGTAGCTAGCAAGTTTTATCGGGCATTGACCTGGAACCTGAACTTCGGCGATATCTACAACAGCGTACCGGTAGCCGGAAAGAAAGATAACGACTTGCAACTGACGACCGGCCTGGGCATTACCTTCGGCGCTAAACCAAAATAGATTGCGAAGAGGACGGCAGCTATGGCGGCTGCCGTCCAGTGCCAGTCCGGAAAGATAGTTGTCTATCCAACCGGATAGACGGTTTCGCAACGTCGTTTGTCCTCTTCCTGCTGCGCAAGCCGCGTTCTCACATACCTATCGCCGGCTGTTTCCCTCCTCCTGCTTTGGTCTGCCAACTGCTTTTATCTCAAGGCATATAGCACGTGACTCCAATGCGATGAGTCACGAAAGTGAAAATTGGCGTTACCAATTTGCCGAGCGAAATCGCTTTATAGAGCTATCCAGTGGAGGAACTATGAATAACAACAACGCAATGGCATGGGGAAAAGCTGCTAAGAAGGCCTATGACCAGTCCAAACTGGTGGAAAGCATGGCTCCGTTGAGCAGCCGGGCTAATCCCTGGGCGGCTTTCGCGCTAGGATTCTGCTTCGGCGCCATCGGGATTGCGATTTACTTCCGGAGCTGGAAAGATTTCTTTGTCTGCGTTGGATTATTTATTTTGCTTGCCTTGGCGATGCCGATGGGACCAGGAGAAATTGTGGGTTGGCTGTTCGCTGCATTTTACGGCGCTTGGAGAGCCCATAGCTCAAATCAAAAGCGCCTGGCTTCTAATTAGAACCGTGCCTTCCCAATGTTGCTAGTCAGCAGCTGCGAATAGACTCGCCAAGCTCTGGTAGCGCTTATGTAAGCACCGAGTTGTGGTAAGCGCAGGCTACTCCTGACGGTCCTGCCACTCTTCGTGCCAGGCCATCTGGATCGCCTCCAGCTTGCCTTCGGTCGACGCTTTGGGGTCGTCGACAAAAATCGGCAGCTCGGTCACATAGCGATGCAGATCGGTGAAGCGCACTTCCAGCGGATCCTGCTCGGGAAACTTGTCGGTCAGCGCGATCGCGATGTCTTCCGCGTCATCCCATCTCAACTCAGCAGCCATAGGTTCCTCGAATAGTTAAAGAAGCTTTGATTAAATTCCGGCTTTGAAAAGGCACGGCTTCAGGGTCTGTGTGAGAACCTCTGTCGTCCCTACAGGACTCAGATCAATTTTCCACCCGACCCAGGACTGTGCCTGCGGCTCCGTCCTGGGCTGTACTGAGTCGTCCTTACGGACGGGATTTTCGGCTGATATATTCCACTGGCAAATCCACATTTTGGTTTGCACGCAGACTCTAAAGCCGTGCCGGCAAGCATCGCAAAATCAATGGGGCTTTAGCCCCTGCGGCAAGCTATTCACAGCCTCCTTAAGATGTGAGCCATTAATCGTGATGCGTTGCTGCTTCCGAAACGTAGTTACGATTCCATGAGGGAATCTCCACCACCACTTCGCCCGGCTTCTCAATCACGGTCTGGCATCCCAGCCGCGAATTGAGCTGCAAATCCGCCGCCATGTCGAGCCGGTCGGCTTCGTCGTCGTCCATTTCGTTGAGCAGCTCTTTGCCCTTCTTGACCACCACGTGACAGGTGGTGCAGGCGCAGTTCCCGCCGCAGGCGTGCTCCAGATGCAGCCCGCAATTCATGGCGATGTCCAGGATCGACTCCGGCTTGCCGTGGTCCTGATAGGGAAGCTTGCCATGTTCGAACTCGAACGTTTTGTTTTCGGGAAGGAACGTGACTCGGATCGTATTCGGTCCCAGAGCCTCTTCGGTTGCCGTCCCACCGCCTTGTGCTTTCTCTTCTGCCATAAACCTCGTTACCCAAACCGTTGTATCAGAAAGGGCCGTGCGATTACACTCTTGTTGTCATCATGATCAGACTTCAATTAGTTGTCATCCCTCAGCGCAGCGTCCGCTTTATTTTCCGACCGCTACCTGCGGGTCGGGCGGACTCGAGTCGAAGGACCGCTATAGCTCGCGAAAACTGTGCTTCGCCATTCTTTGAAGGGGCGTACCTTCAAGGAGCCTTGCCCGTCCTGATTTTTTTCTTATCCCGCAACCTACTTACAGCTTCGCCGATGGCTACCCTCTTTACCGCTTGATCTCGGCCGACGCGATGGGATGCGGCGACTCCGGCCCCTCACCCACATCGGCGGTATCCATGTTCTGACCCTTCAACGCAGCCCCCACCGCGGAATCCATCATCAACTCGGCCAAATGCATCGTGCCCTGATTCAGCGCGTCGATCGCGCTGCGAATCGCCTGATAATCTTCTTCCTGCATCACTGCGCGCAAAGCCTTTTCCAGCTTGCCGACATTGCTTCGCTCCTGCGACGACAACTGCCCCCACGCTGGATTCTTGTGCGCTTTCTCCAGCGCAGCCAGCATCGTCTCGGCTTCGTTGCGGGCTTCAATGACCTGCCGCTGCTGGAAATCTTCCTCGGCCTTGTCGAACGATTCCAGAATCATGTTCTCGACCTGCTCGTCGGTCAGGCCGTAGCTGGGCTGCACTTCGATTTCAGCTTCTTTGCCACTGCGCAGCTCGCGCGCCGAGACATGCAGAATGCCGTTAGCATCGATCAGGAACTTCACTTCAATGCGCGGCAGTCCCGCCGGCATCGGCGGAATACCGCGCAGATCGAAGCGCGCCAGCGAGCGGCAATCCTTGGCCAGTTCGCGCTCCCCCTGCAAAACGTGAATCGCAACGTTGGTCTGACCTTCCACGCCGGTAGTGAAATGCTCGGTCGCCGAGGCCGGAATGGTCGAGTTGCGATGAATGATCTTCGCCACCACTCCGCCTAACGCCTCGATGCCCAGTGACAGCGGCGTTACGTCGAGCAGCAGCATTTCTTTCGTGGCTTCCGATCCGCCAGCCAGAATGTTGGCCTGCACCGCTGCGCCCAGCGCCACCACTTCATCGGGATTCAGATCGCTGTGCGGCGTGCGCTGGAAAAGCTCTTCGACCAGCTGGCGCACCCGCGGAATCCGCGTCGATCCGCCCACCAGCACGGCTTCATCAATCTGCTTTGCTGTCAGTCCGGCATCTTTCATCGCCTGCCGCACCGGCGCCGACCGTGCGGTCGATGACCGGCTGAATCAATTGCTCGAACTGCGCCCGCGTGATCTCGCGCTGATAGCGCTTGCCCCCCGGTAGTTCGACATCGAGCACCGTCTTCTCGTTCGCCGACAGCGCGATTTTGGCTTCGATCACCGCTTTGCGAATCGCTTGCACGATCTCCGCATTGCGCCGGATATCGACGCCCAAATCGCCTTCGATATCACTGAGCGCGATGGTGATCAGCAGGTTGTCGATGTCATCGCCGCCCAGATGCGTGTCGCCGTTGGTAGCGATAACTTCGAAGATTCCTTCGTGCAGCTTGAGAATGGAAATGTCGAACGTCCCGCCGCCCAGGTCGTAAACCGCAACCGTAGCTGTTTCTTTTTTGTCGAGACCGTAAGCCAGCGCCGCCGCCGTCGGCTCGTTGACCAGACGCAAAACTTCCAGTCCCGCGATGCGCCCCGCGTCTTTGGTGGCCTGCCGCTGCGCATCGTTGAAGTACGCAGGCACGGTGATGACCGCCTTGGTAACTGGCGCAGCGAAATAACGTTCCGCATTGCGCTTCAGTTGACGCAGGATGAACGCCGAAATCTCCGGCGGAGTGAATGTCTTGTCCCCCAGCTTGATCCGCAACACCTCGCCCGGCGCCAGGTCTTCGGCCAGGCGGAAAGGGAAGAGTTTCAGCTCGTCCTGCACATCTTCAACGCCGCGGCCCATCAGGCGCTTCACGCTGTAGACCGCGTGGTCGGCGGTCTCGATCAGATATTTGCGCGCCGCACTGCCGACAACGATCTGCCCCTTTTCGTCCAGCGCGACCACCGACGGCAGCAGGTTCAACCCGTCCTCGCCGGGAATGACCACCGGCCGATCGCCTTCCATATAAGCGACCAGCGAATTCGTGGTCCCCAGATCGATTCCGACTATGCGTTCGTTGCTCATTCTTGGCTCTTAGCTTTTAGCCGTTAGCTCTTAGCAATAGCGTCCCGAGTTAGTCTTCGTTACCCGCTGTCATCCTGAGCGAGGCGGCCCGTTTTTGGCCGCCGAGTCGAAGGACCCCTATGCCCGCACCAACCGTGCATTCGGCTGAAAGCCGACTTCCCTTGCTAGGAGAGATCGCCGTAACGCGGGCCTGAAGGCCCGTACTACCCGAAGACACCTCAGCTCTCCAGCACTTCCTCAATATCCCGCAGCAGATTCCGCAGATAGTTCCGCCGGTTCAGCACGTCGACCATCTTGTCGCGCACCACCAGGCGATCGTCTTCCAGAACCGTGCCACCTTGCTGGGCGCGATCTACCAGCGCGTCCCACTCATTCCAGGCCGCGTGCAACTCGACCATCATGCCATCATATTTCGCCTGCAGTTGGATCTTGGTGTCCTGCAACTCCCGCTCAAGATTGCGGTCCGGCTCGCCCATCTTCTTGTTCATGCGAGCCTCTTCCAGCTGCATGTTCAGCTCGAAGACCTGTTCCAGCAGATCCGCCGGAACCACTTGCTGCTTCGCCTTGCCGGTTCGTCGCGCCTCTTCGGTCGCCGCCTTCGACTGCTCTTCCAGGTGTACGCCCTGCAAACGCAGCAGATATTCGGTTCGCGTGATCGGGTCTTTCAAGGTGCGATAGGCGTCGTTGAGCTGCGAACTCTTCTCCAAACTCCAGCGCTGCTCGTCCTGACTGCTGACCGCATTGATGTCGGGGTGCAGATGCCGGCTCAAACCGTAAAACTCGCGCTCCAGCTTGCTCGGCTCCAGGTTGAGCTTGTAAGGCAGTCCGAAGAAGCTGAAGTAATCCGCCGGCAGCGGCGGCTGAACCTTGCCGCACTCCTGACAGAAGTGCGCGGCCCGCATGGCTCCGCACGACCAGCAATTCGCCGTGTGCGGCTTACTTTGGGTGATGACCAGAATGCCGCTTTCGGAGGGTTCGTGTTTTTTCTGCTCGGTTTGAGCCATAGTGCTTGCTTTCCTGAACTCTGCTGTCCGGAGGCAAAGCAATAGCGTCCGAGTTTCGCCGCAAGGGAAACCCCGTTGCTATCGGCCTCTCTGCCGTCTTAGGAGAACGAACTGCCGCAGCCGCAAGCCTTCTTCGCGTTCGGATTCTGGAACACGAAGCCCTGATGCATCAGACTCTCTTCGTAGTCGAGAATCATGCCGTGCAGGTAGATGAACGACTTCGGATCGACAAAGACGCGAACATCGTCGTATTGAAAAATGCGATCACGTTCGCGCGGCTGCGTGTCGAAACGGATGTTATAACTCAATCCCGAACAGCCCCCACCCTGCACTCCCAGGCGCAGGCCGCCTTCGGTGGGCGAAATATTTTCCTTCGCCATCGCCGAACGAATGCGGGCCAGCGCCTTGTCCGTCACCTGGATGCCTTTGGCAGCCGGCGCCGGAGTTTGCGTCGGACTCTCGATGTTGACCGTGCTCATGGTTGTCTCCCGGCGCTTCCGCTCGCGGCGATCACGCCGGTCCTCAACTACAGTTTACGCCCGCTGTTCGACCGCAACACTCTGCGGCTGGCCTTTGGTCTGCGACTGGCCATTCTTCTTCTTCCAGTCGCCGATGGCGGCGCGGATGGCGTCTTCGGCCAAGACCGAGCAATGAATCTTCACCGGAGGCAACGACAGCTCCTTCACGATGTCGGTGTTCTTGATGCCCAGCGCTTCGTCCACGGTCTTGCCCTTCACCCACTCGGTAGCCAGCGAAGACGAGGCAATGGCCGAGCCGCAGCCGAACGTCTTGAACTTGGCGTCCTCGATAATGTTGGTCGTGGGGTTCACCTTGATCTGCAGCTTCATCACGTCGCCGCATTCCGGTGCGCCCACCAGACCGGTCCCCACTTCCGAGCTGTTCTTGTCGAGCGAGCCCACGTTGCGGGGATTTGTGTAATGATCAAGAACCTTGTCACTGTAAGCCATGCTGTTTTCTCCTAAGTTGCGAAACTCTGTCTTGAAGGGGCACGGCTTCAGCCGTGCCGGAATCTGTTTCTTTCATGACGGCTTTAGCCGCTGAGGGATTTCCGGTTTCCATCCAAATACGAATTCCCGCAGGGGCTGAAGCCCAATTCTCAACGCCTTCTGCGGCACGGCTGAAGCCGTGCCCTTTCAAAGCCAATTCAATCCTGCTCAACCAAATTCAACCGCGAACGCGGGGCTGGCCAATTCTCAGCGCTTCACGCTGAAGCCGTGCCCTTTCAAAGCCATCGCGTCTTCAAAGCCGTTAGTGCGCCGGTTCGGCGGCCCACTGCACCTTGGTCAAGTCGATGCCTTCCTTCGCCATCTCGTACAGCGGCGACAACTCGCGCAGCCGTTTCACTGTATCCACCACGCGCTCGGCCACGTAATCCACTTCCGCCTCGGTATTGAAGCGTCCCAGGCCGAAGCGGATCGAGCTGTGCGCCAGATCGTCGCCCGCGCCCAAAGCCTTCAATACATAAGATGGCTCCAGCGTCGCGGAGGTGCATGCCGAACCGCTGGAAACTGCAATATCGTTGATGCCCATCAGCAGCGACTCGCCTTCCACGTACGCGAAGCTGATGTTCAAATTGCCCGGCAGGCGATGCTCCCACGATCCGTTGATGTAAACCTCGTCCAACTGGCCCATGATCTTGTCCCTCAGTCGATCGCGCAGGCCCGAGAGATACTTCATTTCCTCGGCCATATCGCTGCTGGCAATTGCGCACGCCTTGCCCAGGCCGACAATTCCCGGAACATTCAGCGTTCCCGAACGCATACCGCGCTCGTGGCCGCCGCCGTCAATCTGCGCCACCAATTGCACGCGCGGATTCTTGCGGCGAACGTACAACGCGCCTACACCCTTCGGTCCATACAGCTTGTGCGCCGAAATCGACGCCAGATCCACGTTGTCCTGAATCACGTTGAACGGCGCCTTGCCAATGATCTGCACTGCGTCGGTATGGAAGAGCACGCCGCGCTCATGACACAGAGCGCCAATTTCGCGAATCGGCTGCAACGCGCCAATCTCGTTGTTCGCCGCCATGATCGTTACCAGAATGGTCTTGTCATCCATGGCCCGCTTCAGGTCGTCGAGATCGATGCGCCCGTCCTTCTGCACCGGCAGATAAGTGACGCGGAATCCGTATTTCTCCAGGCGCTTGCAAGTGTCGAGCACGGCTTTGTGCTCGATAGCCTGGGTGATGATGTGATTGCCCTTTTCCTTGTACATCTCGGCGACGCCCTTGATGGCAAGGTTGTCGCTCTCGGTGGCGCCGGAGGTGAAGATGATTTCCTTGGCGGTCGCGCCAATCAGCTTGGCAATGCGATCGCGCGCCTGCTCCACCGCCTGCTCGGCAATCCAGCCGAACTCATGATTGCGGCTGGCTGCGTTGCCGAAGTTTTCGGTGAAGTAGGGCAGCATCTCTTCCACCACCCGCGGATCGGTCCGCGTGGTGGCGTGGTTGTCCATGTAAATGGGCAGCTTCACATCCTTGTTTCCGTTACCTGAAACCAGATTGGTGCTCATCGTTCCGCTATCTCCTATGATTGCTCGGCCTTCTGCGAAGTCCAGCCCAGAGTTACTAACTCCGGCGGCGGCTTCGTGCTCGGGCTCGGTCATTTCCCAAATCGTCAATCGGTTTAAAACTTCTTCGATGCTCCGGCTCACCCGGCGCAGTGGCCCGCGGACGGTACACCGGTCGCTCTGATCGCAGTCGCCGTCGGCCGTGCTGCACGAGGTGATGAACAGCGGTCCATCAATCGCCCGGATCACCTCAAACGCGCTAATCTGCCGGGGATCGCGCGCCAGAATATAGCCGCCGTTTGTCCCATACTGCGAGACCAGCAATCCGGCCTTGGTCAGCTTCTGCAGGATCTTGGCCAGCGCCTCCTGCGGCATGGTGTACATCTCGGCCAGGTCCTTGGCGCTGCAAGCTCCCAAGTCAGCGTGCTCAGCCAGATGCCGCATGGCAATCAGCCCGTAATCGGCCTTCTTGGTTAGCTTTAACATCGGTGCCAAGTCCTAAGATGAATATGCGACCTTTTCAGTCGCAATTTGATTCTACGCCGGGCGAGGCTCCGGACGCAACCCCCGGCAGCCAAGAGCCAACATTTGCATTTAGCGGTAACTATCAGGCAGGGAACGGCTTAAGGATTGGCGATGATTTTCGTCGGATATCCGGTCGCAGGCTACGGCCCTGGCGGAGCATTAGTCTAGCGAGCCTCCAGGACGAACGCCCTTTTTCTCTGCAATCTCGTTTGCCGCGCCGGACTCAACGGAACTTGGACCTGTGCTTCGCGAGTGCCTATTACAGCCGAAAATCCAGCCCGTAAGGGCGGCTCCGAAGTTAGCCCAGGACGGAGCCGCAGGCGGAGTCCTGGGTAGGGCGGAGAAAATGAGTCGAGTCCCGTAGGGACGGCGGAGCTCTTGGAATCTTCCGACAACCTCTCGCTACGCCTGCGACGCCGTCGTAATCGTCTCCAACCCGTGCCCATGCGGCCCGCGCTCGCGCTGGCGCAGCAGGAAAGCCAGGACGAATCCGATCAAGCCCAACACGGTCAAAATCTTCAGCATGGGCAAATAGCCCGCGGGATTGGTGGCGCTGGCTCCGGCCACGTCGTTGGCTTTGCCCAGCACCCAGTTCATCCCTGCCAGTCCCATGTTCTGGACCATAGTCATCAAGCCCAGCGCCGTGCCCAAAGCGCGCTGCTCGACCAGATACGCCACCGACGGCCAGATAATCGCCGGCACCAGGGTGAAGGCAAATCCCAGCATCGCCATCGGAACATAGAGCGTGATGTGGGTGTAGGCCATCATCAGAAACACCGGGATCAGCAGGAATGTGCCCAGCAACATGATGGTGGCGCGACGTCCCACTTTGTCGGAGTACAGGCCGATGAGCGGGGTGCCGATCATGGTAAAGACGGTGAGCACGCTGAGCAGAAATCCACCCAGCTGCAGCGATGTGCCTTTGGCGTCGACGAAGTATTTCACCGCGAAGGTCTCGAAGGGGAAGATGGCCGAGTAGAAGACCACGCACAGGCCCACCAGATACCAGTACGAGACTCCGAACTGCTTGACGTCCGACAGCACCAGCTTGTCCGACTCGCCCGCCGCTCCCAGCGAAGAGGTGCGCTCGGCGCGGACCTCCAGGATCCAGTACCCGACGGACCCGATGACGCACAAGCTAACGAAGCCTACGCCGATCACCCAGGGAGTTTGCCACGAGTTGTAAGCGCCCCTGGCCCAGGTAGGCGAATTCTGCGCCATCCAGGTGCCCCCGCGCGCGATCATCAGATTGATGCCGAGGGCGAAGCTAAGCTCTTTGCCCTTGAACCATTTGGCCACCGCTGTGGTTACGGCGACCACCAGCGACTCGGCGCCCATGCCGAAGACGAAGCGGCCCGCGGCCATCAGGGGAAACGTCACCCCAATCGCGGTGATTACCGAGCCGATCAGGCAGATCACGCTGAAGATCAGCAGCGCCTTGCGGGTGCCGATGCGGTCGATGAGGATGCCGCCGATCAGCACGGTGGCAATCGGTGCGATGGAATAGAACGAATTCAGCAGCCCGATATTCTGATCGGTGAAGTGGAGCTGTTCCTGCAGCAGCTTGGCCAGCGGCTCCAGCGCGTCATAGAAGTAATAATTGCCGAACATCACCAGGCTGACCATCATCAGCACCAGCCAGCGGTAAAACTTGGTGGGTTCGGGACGAGAGTCGGGCATCGGTTGAACTGCAGACATTCAGAAGGCCTCGAGGGACGTGAGCAGCAAAGATATCAGAAGAGGCAGCTGTCAGCACTCAGCCGTCAGCATTCAGCCAAGCTAGCGTAGCGCCGTTTTGATTTTTCCTCGGTTCGGCTCGTTGATCGCACGACCTTCTGGCAAACGGCTTGATGACATCAAGTCAATTTGGTTGTAACTTCGAGCGTGGGACAGGCAACCTCCATGCGCTACATCGGCTACTTACTTCATTCGATAGGGTTCGTTACCGTTGGGCTAATCGTAATCACGGCGGTGTTGTGGAGGTACAGCAAAACACACGAGAGTCGGCGTTTGAAGAAGAGCTTGCGGGTCGTATTCATATCTGCCGTTATCGGGTTTGTTATCGCATGGCTGTTGCTAGCTACTTACTCAATTGCTCAACATATAGGCGTCAACTTAGGCACTGACCTCCTGCTTTATCTCTGTCCTACTTCGGTGCTCTCGCTGGCTCTCGATAATGCGTCTTTGGGCGTTGCGCTCTTTGGCTGGCTGGTGATCAGCATCACGAACGCCGCCTTGTATTCAATCATCGGATTGATCGTAGGCGCCGTTCTGTTTCCAATGTGGAAACTGAATCAGGTTGAAACCGACAACTGACAACTGGATGCTGACAACTGCTTTTCCTCACGATCCCACATACCTGGCATACAAACTCCTCGCGATCGCCTTGTCTGTTGTGCCTTTGATGATCGCGCGGCCGTCGGGGAAGAGCGTCAGTTCATATGGATCTCGCCAGAAGCGCAGGATGAACTCGTTATGCCGGACCGTGCCGTGCGGCGTCAGTCGCCGCGTGATCTCGGAGAAGTCGATAGGCCGTTGCCGTTCGTGAATCTGCACCGAGTTTCGCCCACACAGCGTGATATGCGGACGCCCTTCGCCGGCGAGGTGAACGAAATCTCGCTGCTGACAGCAGCGACAGCCGGTTACTGGCTTGTCAGTGTTGATCGAGGCGTAGTCATTGCTCCATACGTCATACGACAGCAGCGTGCGCCGAATCTTGTCTCGCGCTCCCACCGCCAGCTTAATCGCCTCGGTCGCGGCGATCGGAGGCCACGAAGTTCACCGCCGAGTTCAGGATGCCGGAGGTGTCGCAGGTTTCCACCATGCCGTGCGGTGAATCCGGGAAGACACAGGCCAGGCAAGCTGTCTCGCCCGGCAGCACGGTCATCGTGACCGCATAACTGGCGACACCGGCAGCATAGATCCAGGGCACGCCGCGGCTCACGGCGAAATCGTTGATCAGGTAGCGCGTCTCAAAGTTGTCCGTCCCATCCAGAACGATCTCGACATCGCCCAGCAACTCTGCGACATTCGCCGGGGTCAGATCGGCAGCATGGGGCTCAACCGTGATCTCGGAGTTGAAGCTTTTGATCTTGCGTGCGGCTGCGATCGCTTTCGGTAACGATTCGGCGGCGTCAGCTTCGTCGAACAATACTTGCCGCTGCAGATTGCTGGGCTCGACGTAATCGCGATCGACGATGCGCAGGTATCCCAAGCCGGCTCGTGACAGCAGCGATGCCAGCGCCGAGCCGGTGGCCCCGCAGCCCACAATCGCCACCCGGCTCCCGGCCAGCCGCTGTTGTCCGGCTTCGCCGATGGGCGCAAACAAAACTTGGCGGGAGTACCGCTCGGCGAATTCCAAAGGCGACACCTGCTCAGAGGATGGGTTCCTTGTTTATTATAGGTACTCCACGAAAACCACGTCTTCCGCGGCGCAAGTCCAGGAGAGGTTTCCGCGAGTGCACGGCTCAGGATGTAAGTGCGTGGATAAAAATGACTTGGCGGACTCTGCGAATGCAGTCTGCCGGGTAGCGGGTTAGCTGAAGGGCAGAGTTTGAGGACGCTAAACACTCCATCGTGGTGCCAGCTCGCTTTTGGTTGCGTCCTATTGAGCCTGCTCGTGTCGCCCCTGGCGGCGCAGAACGGACAAACTCCCGCGCTACCCCAGTCCAACCTGACCGAGGAGGTTGGAGCTCTGGCCAAGTATCAGGGCCAGCGCGTCGCCGACGTCGAGTTCCGGGGCATTGCCGGTACCGATCCTGCCATGCTGCGCTCGCTGCTGGAGCAAAAAACCAACGAGCCACTGGACCGCGAGAAACTTCGCGCCAGCCTGCAGGCGCTTTATGCCACCGGACGCTTCGCCACTCTGCAAGTCGAGGTGGAACCGGCCGCGCCGAACAGTATCGACTTGGTGTTTGATGCTACCGAGAACTACTTCAACGGCGGGGTCACCGTCGACGGTACGCCGCAAAAGGGCGGCCCTAAGCCGAATCAACTGATTGCGGCCAGCCAACTGGATTTGGGAGAGGTTTTTGCCGAAGAAAAAGTGGCCCGCTCCATCGATCGCATGAAGAAGGTGCTGGCTGACAACGGATATTACCAGGCCACGATCACCTACAAACTGGAGCCCAATCCCGAGACCAGCCAGATGGCGATACATTTCCACGTGGTCCCGGGCGAGTTAGCGCGGGTGGGTGAGGTCACCATCGACGGGGACACGGGTATCCCGCCGCAACAGGTTCGCAAACTCACGAAGCTGAAGGCCGGCGACAAGGTGAAGGCCGACCACGTTACCCGCGCCTTGGAGCGTCTGCGGGCGCATTACCAGAAGAACGCGCATCTGGAAGCCCAGGTTTCTCTGACCGACCGGCGCTATCACGCCGACAGCAACCAGCTCGACTATATCTTCCAGGTGGAAGAAGGTCCGACCGTCTCCATCGCCACCGAAGGCGAGAAGATCAGCAAGGGCCAACTCAAGAAGCTGGTCCCGGTGTATCAGGAAAACTCGGTGGACGACGATCTGCTGAACGAAGGCCGGCGCAATCTACGCGATTACCTGCAAACTAAAGGTTATTTCGATGCCGCGGTAGACGTGGATCGGCGCTCGGCCCCGGGGCAGAATCACCTCGACATCGTGTACAAGATCGATCCCGGCATTCGCCACAAGCTGGTGTCGGTGAAGATTGAAGGAAACCGGTACTTTGACACCGCGGCCATTCGTGAGCGGCTGGGCATTGAACCCTCCAGCCTGCTCTTACCTAACGGACGCTTCAGCCAGCGGCTGGTCAACGATGACGTGGCCTCCATCAAGTATCTCTACCAGGCAAACGGATTTCTGCAAGTCAATGTCACGGCGGAATTGAAGGACGACTATGAGGGCAAGAAAAATGAAATGCAGGTGGTGATCAAGATTGTGGAAGGTCAGCAAACCCTGGTGAACGCGGTGAAACTCGCCGGCGCTAACAGCTTCACGGCGGCACAACTGGATCCCCTGCTGAGCAGCGCGCCCGGCCAACCATTCAGCGAGGCGAATGTTGCCACCGACCGCGATGCCCTTACCTATTTTTATTACGACCGGGGATTTCCCGACGTGCAGTTTGAGTCGTCGACCACTCCGGTTCCGGGCGAGCCGCAACGCATGGACGTGCTGTACAAGATTACCGAAGGGCAGCGAGTTTTTGTCGATCGCGTGATCGTTACCGGCTTGGACTTTACCCGTCCCTACATTGTGAACCGACAGATGCGCATTCGCGACGACGATCCTCTCAGCCAGAACCGCATGGTGGCTTCGCAGCGCCGCCTGTATTCGCTGGGCTTGTTCAACGAAGTCGACATGGCGGTGCAGAATCCCGACGGCCTGGAGCCTTCCAAGGACGTTCTGTTCAACCTGCAGGAAGCCAAGCGCTGGACCTTCCGCTACGGCGGAGGCATCGAATTCGCGACCGGCAATCTGCCTACCACCACGAATCCGCAGGGCAAAACCGGCGTCAGTCCCAACGGTATTCTGGAAATCACTCGCCTGAACATGTTTGGCAAGGACCAGACTCTCACCTTCCGCATTCGCTTTGGTTTGCTGACCCGCCGCGGCTTGGTCAGCTACGAAGCGCCGCGCCTGTTCCGCCGGGAGAATTGGCGATTCATTGTCAGCGGTTTCTACGACAACACCGCCGACGTCAATACCTTCGCTTCGGAAACCCTGGAAGGATCGCTGCAGGCCGAGCAACGCTATAACCGCTTTACCACGCTGCTGTACGGATTGACCTTTCAGCGCGTGCAGGTCGATCCCAACAGTCTGGTCATCGATCCTACGTTGATCGCGTTGTACTCCAAGCCCGTCTTCATCGCCATGCCGACGTTTACCTTTGTGCGCGATAGGCGCGACGATCCTATCGATCCTCACAAGGGCAGCTATAACGCGGCGAACCTGGGTCTGGCGACCAGCGCTCTGGGCTCGCAAACCAATTTCGGACGAGTGTTACTCGATAACTCCACCTATTATCAGTTCAAGAAGAACTGGGTCTTTGCCCGCCGCACCCAGATCGGCATTGAAAAGCCGTATGGCACCAACAATTTTATTAACCTGAACGATCTGCCCCCCAACTCCATTCCGGTCGAGGCCACGCAGATTCCTTTGCCGGAATTGTTCTTCGCCGGCGGCAGCAATTCGCTGCGCAGCTTCTCCATCAATCAGGCCGGCCCTCGCGATACCCAGACGGGATATCCCATCGGCGGCCAGGGCCTGTTCGTCAACAATCTCGAGCTACGCACCCCTCCGGTGGCGCTGCCCTTCGTGGGCAACAATCTGGGCTTCGTCTTCTTTCACGACATGGGCAACGTCTTCGATACCGCCAACCACATTATCAGCGGCATGCTGCGCTTCAATCAGCAGTCGATTGCCAGCTGCGCTCCGCCCAACAGCAAGATCCCCTGCAACTTCAGCTATAACGCTCAAGCCGTGGGCCTGGGTATTCGCTATAAGACCCCGGTAGGTCCGGTCCGCTTCGACATGGGCTACACCCTCAATCCCACCCGCTATCCGATTCAGGAAACCGGTCAGACCGAGTCGCTGCGGCGTATTAACGTATTTTTTAGTATTGGACAAACTTTCTGATGAAGCGAATTTTTCACATTACGAGCTTTCTTTTTGTGCTGTCACTCGTTTGCCTGCTGCCATGCTTTGCCGGCGAAATTATCGACGGCATCGTGGCTACGGTGAATCGCCAGCCGGTGCTGCGCAGCGACTGGAACGAGGCAGTTTGCTTTGAAGCTTTCATGCAACAAAAGCCGCTCAATGCCGTGACCGAATCGGATCGGGCGCAGGCTCTGCAGCGGCTGATCGACCGCCAGTTGCTGAAGGCGCAGATGGGAAATGCCACCTACATGCAGCCCACCGACGAAGAATTGCGGCAAGACATCGCGAAACTGCGAGCGCAAGTTCCCCATGGCGACGACGATCAAGCTTGGCAGAAACTGCTGGCCAGCTATGGCCTGAGTGAACCAGTGCTGGAGCAGCACGTGCGCAACGAATTTCAGGTGATGAACTTTGTGGAAGTCCGGCTGCGTCCCAATATCCACATTCAGGACGACGAAATCGAGGCCTACTACCAGAACCAGTTGCTGCCCGACTGGCAGAAGAACGGCGGCAAAACTCTGGCGCTGAGCGAAGTCGAGCCCAGAATTCGCGAACTGCTCACCCAGCAGCGCATGGACGAACTGCTGGATGCCTGGCTGCATAACCTGCGGCAGCAGGCCGAGATTCACAGCACCATCTCGATTCCCGGACTGAATGCGCCGTCCGGTTCCGCGCGGGCCTCCGGCGGCAACTAAGTTATGGCTGACGAAGTCAAAACCCGACGCTCGCACACGCGCCTCTGGATTGGGGCGGCAGCGGGCGTCGTGTTGCTGGCCATCGTCATCGGCCTTGGCTGGTATTTGCGCAGCCCGCAATTCGCCGACCTGGTGCGCCGCAAGTTAATCGCAACCATAGAAGACGCGACCGGCGGCCGGGTTGAGCTGGCCGCGTTTCATTGGAACCTGTCGCAGCTGGCCTTCGAAGCCGATGGCCTGACCGTCCACGGCCTGGAGGCTCCCGGCCAGCTACCCTACGTCCACATCAATCACGCCTTAGTGCGCATTCACATCATCTCGTTCCTCCAGCGGCAGATCAGCCTGGAGCAAATCGAGCTGCAACATCCGGTCATCCACATCATCGTCCAGCCGGATGGCAGCACCAACGCTCCCGAGCCCAAGATCAAGTCCACCACCTCGCCGGTGCAGCAGTTGTTCGACCTGGCGATCACCCGCGCCGATCTTCACGACGGCATGCTCCTGCTCAACGAACGCAGAATGCCGCTCGACTTCACCGCCGACGACATTACCGCGGCCATGACCTACAACCAGGTTGCCCAGCGCTATGACGGCAGCGTGCAGGTCGGCAAGATCGATGCCAAGTATCAGGACTTTCGCGATGTCGCGGCCCAGGCCGAAGTGCAGTTCAGTCTGTGGCATAACCGGGCCGAGTTCAAAGAGCTGAAAGTTACAGCGGAAAACTCCTCGCTTCAGGTCAATGGCACGGTCACGGATTTCGAGCGGCCGCAGGTGCAGCTCAGCTATAGCAGCAGCATCAACGCCGCACAGCTGGGCGCCGTGATTCGTGATTATCAGTTGCGCGGCGGCACCATGCTGTTGGACGGGACCGCGACGTACTCGGAAGCTGCCGGCTATGCTTCGCGGGGACGCATTGCCCTGCGCGATATCGATTACCTGGACGATGGCGTCGTCCTGCGCAAGGCCAATCTCAATTCGAATTTCGCGCTCGACAATAACCAGCTTGCGCTGACCCGTATAGCGGCTCGCTTGCTGGGTGGGCAAATCAACGGCGACGCCGACATCAAGAACCTGCTGTCGACCGCTCCCGCAGCCAATACAACCGCTCCGGCCGGGCAGTTGCTGGCCGCGGGCAAGCCGAGCTCGGCCCGGACTTCAAGCCAACCACGCCGCACTTCGCAGTCCGCTAACGCGACCAATCCATCCACGGCCCAGGAAGGTTCGGCCCGGCTGCGAGTCAGCGGACTGTCGCTGGCGGAATCGGCTCGCATGGTGTCGACCCGCGCGTTGCCGCTCGACAAGCTGAATCCCGCAGGCAATCTGGCGGGCACGGTGAATCTGTCGTGGAAGGGATCGTTGAGCGATGCTATTGCCGATCTGGCGCTCGACATCGCTGCGCCCGCCCAGGTGGGTGCGAATCAACTGCCGGTAAACGGCAGCGTGCGCGGCCGATACAACGTGCGCTCCGGCGTCATCAACCTCGCAGCCCTGAATCTGACTACGCCGCACACCCATCTGGATGCCAGCGGAACTTTGGGAGCGACCTCGGCCGCACTCAAGCTCGCGGTCAATGTAACCAGCCTTAGCGATTTTCAGCCACTGCTGACGGCCATGGGCAACGCTCCGCTGCCGGTCGAACTGGGCGGCTCAGCCAGCTTCACCGGCACTCTCAATGGCAGAATCCGTACGCCGCAGATCGCCGGCCATTTGCAAATCTCCAACTTCACCTATCTCTACACTCCAACTCCGCGGCCGGATGAAACGCAAAAGACCCAGGCTGCTAATCCCATAAAACACAAATCCTGGCTTCACCTCAGCTCGGCTTCGCCGCCGCCGCCGCCAGTCGAGCCGAAGCGGATCCACGTCGACCAGTTTTCCGGAGACATAGAATATTCCCAGGCCCAAGTTGCCCTGCACCACGCGGTGATCGAGGAAGGCGGCACGCAGCTCGATATCGACGGAACCACTACCTTGGACAAGGGCAACTTCACCGCGACCTCGCAGTTTCAGGTGCAGGCTGCGATGCACAATGCCGATGCCGCCGCCTTGCTGCGGGCTGCAGGCTTTAACCATCCGGTCAGCGGCAAGTTGAATTTCACCTTGCAGGCGGCGGGCACGGAAGCCAATCCGCATGGACACGGTCAACTGTCTCTGACCGATGGCCAGGCCTACGGCCGCCCGATCAAGTTGCTAACCACAAATCTGGTTTTCGCCAACCGCGCGGTGCAGCTGGAAGACATCCATCTGCAAGCCGCGCGCGGCGTAGTTGCCGGCTCCGCCGCCTACGACTTCAATCATCACGGCGTGAAGCTCGATCTCAGCGGCCACAGCATCGACCTGGCCGAGATACCCGAGGTGCAGTCGCCGCATCTGGAAGTGGCCGGCGTGGCCAACTTCACCGTCCAGGGATCGGGGACTCTGGAGCAGCCGGTCGGCAACGCTCATTTGCAAATTGCCAAGCTGGTCTTAAATGGAGAGCCCATCGGCGCCGTAGAAGCGGACGCTACGACTCATGGCCGACAACTGCAACTCAGCGCGCGCTCCAGTTTCACCAAGGCGAGTATCACGCTCGACGGCAATATCGATCTGCAAGGCCCCATGCCGGCGAAGCTGAACCTGCAATTTTCCAATCTCGATTTCAACCCCTTCCTGCCGGCGGAGATCCGCGCTCGCGTCACCCGGCATGCTTCGCTCAACGGCCACGCGCAATTGAGTGGTCCGCTGCGGGAGCCCGCGCTGCTCAGCGGCAGCTTGAGCGTGCACGACTTCTCGGTGGAGATCGAACACGTGGCGCTCAAGAGCGATGGTCCGGTTGAGCTGAGCTTTGCCAATCAGGTGGTGACGGTTCAGCGCTGCACCTTGACCAGTGAAGACACCCATTTCTCCCTTTCGGGCAGTGCCAGCTTCAAAGACGATCGCCGCCTGGACTTGCACGGCAGCGGCAGCCTCAACCTGAAGCTGGCGGAAACCTTGGATCCGGATCTCACCAGCTACGGTACCTCCAACATCGATCTCACCATCTACGGAACAGCCACCAGCCCCATCCTGTCGGGACGAGTCGACATCGTTCACGCCGGGGTTTCGATGATTGATCTGCCCGCGGGGCTGGGCGATGTCAATGGGACGCTGGTATTCAACAAAGATCGTCTGGAAGTCGAAAGACTTACCGGACGGATGGGCGGCGGCCAAGTCACCCTGGCCGGCTTCGTTACTTTCGGACGTACCCTCGGGTTCAACCTGACGTCCGACGGAAGAGAGATTCGCTTCCGTTATTCGGGCATTAGCGTTACTTCGGATCAGCAGTTGCGACTGGCGGGCACGCTGCAGAATTCATCTCTGACCGGCAATGTTACGGTCACCCGCTTTGCCCAGATTCCGTCCAGCGATCTGCAGTTTATGCTGGCGCAGGCCAGCGCCCCGGCCCGAATCCCCGATCCCAAATCTCCGCTCAACAACCTGCACCTGGAAGTACGCATTCTTTCGACCCCGGAGCTAACAGTACAGACCTCGCTGGCCAAGCTTTCGGGCGATGTCGATCTGCGTCTGCGGGGAACGGCGGAACGGCCCGTGCTGCTCGGCCGCATCAATATCGCCGAAGGCGACATCAAGCTGGGCGGCACCAAGTATCACCTGGAGCGCGGCGACATCACCTTCCTCGATCCGGTGCGCATCGATCCGGTGCTGGATGTGGAAGCCACCACGCGCGTCCGTGACTACGACATCACCATCGGGTTGCACGGCACTCTGGAAAGGCTGAACACCACCTATCGCTCCGATCCACCGCTTTCCAGCGACGATATTATCTCTCTGCTGGCGTTCGGTCGCACCCAACAGGAGAGTGCCATGGCGGGCGGGGCATCCTCCCCGGGATTCGCCGAGAGCGCCTCCGGCGCGATTCTCAGTTCGGCCATCAACCAGGCCAGCTCGAATCGCGTGTCAAAGATCTTCGGGGTGAGCGCCATCCGCATTAATCCTTCCGTCGGCGGTCCAGACAACGATCCCAACGCGCGCCTCACCCTGGAACAGCAAGTCTCCAACAACATCACCCTGACCTACATCACCAACCTGGCCCGCTCGGCGCAGGAAGTGATTCAGTTCGAATACAACATTAATAGTGAATACACGGTCCAGGGTATCCGCGACGAAAACGGTGTCGTAAGCTTCGATCTGTTGATACGAAAGCGAAAGCGATAAAGCCGCAGTTGGCATTTGGCAGGTAGGAGCAACTGGTAACCAGTAACTAGCAACTAGTAACTAGCAACTAGCAACTAGCAACTAGCAACTAGCAACTCTTTGATAAACAGTTTCGGGTTGTATCAGGGCACCATTCGGCTACGCTCAGGGCAGGCTATGTCAGGCGTGCCACGGAACGGTCTACGATGACTTGGAATTTACAGTTTGCTGAAAAACTCGGCCTAAGGCGATTCTGAAGGGGCGTAGCTTTAGCTGCGCCGTAGCCACTCCTTTATGTTTGTCATCCCGAACCGACTTTAGTCGGCGAGGGATCTGCTTTTCCGAGTTTTTCAGCCAACTGTTTAGCCCCTGAGGGTCGTTGGTCCAGGGGCTAAAGCCCCGATTTCTACAGGCTTCATTCGGCACGACTAAAGTCGCGCCCTGATACAACCCAGATCGACTTCGCGGCCTAAGCTAGTTGCTAAGTTGCTAGTTAGTAGTTAGTAGTTGCTAATTGCTGGTTACTAATTACTAATTACTAATTACTAATTGCTAATTGCTAATTGCTAGTTGCTAGTTACTAACTACTTCCACTTCCACCATGTTTGCTCGTCTCTTCCATAACGACTCCGCCCCCGATCTGGCCCAGCAGCGAGCTCGCATGGTCGAGGAGCAGCTACGCGCCCGCGGCATTCGCGATGAGCGAGTTCTGTCCGCCATGGCCAAAGTTCCGCGCGAACGTTTCATCGCCGCCGAGGACGCCCGCAACGCCTATGGAGATTACCCGCTGCCGATCGGCGAAGGACAAACCATTTCGCAACCCTATATTGTCGCGGCTATGGTCGAAGCGCTCGCTCCGCGCCCGGAGGATCGAGTGCTCGAAGTCGGCGCCGGGACCGGATATCAGGCGGCGATTCTTGGCGAGTTGGTCGCCGAGGTGTGGACCGTCGAGCGTCATCTGGAGCTGGCCGAAAAGGCACGCCAGGTTCTAGCCGAACTGGGATACAGCAACGTCCACGTCGTCCAAGGTGACGGCAGTGTTGGACTGCCGGAGCAAGCGCCCTTCGACAGGATACTGGTTGCCGCCGCCGCCCCGCGCATTCCCGATGCGCTGGTTGCCCAACTTGCCGAGGGCGGCAGACTAGTCATCCCGGTAGGCACTCGCTTTGAGCAGCAGGTACAAGTGGTGCGAAAGCTAGGAGGCGAAACTACCATTACGGCTCACGATCCTTGCCGTTTTGTGCCGTTAGTGGGAGCTCAAGGCTGGGAGCCCTGACCGCCAACCTCAATGCATCAAGAATCCGCTAGCCGCGCACAGCATTCCAATTACCGCTAGAACCATGCCGAAATACCAGTAGGCCCGCTTCTCGGTAAGCAGAGTAATCGAGGTCACCACCAGGGCAATCTCCAGGAACACTTCGCCCAGATCGAAGCGATCGGCGCGACGGCTGGACTGCTGCACCTCGGTCTCCAGCCCGCGAGCTTCATCCTGAATCTCCTTCTGCTCATCGCGATACTTGGCAATCTCCTTATGAAACCGGTCCTGCACCTGCTCGGCGCGTTCCGCCTTGGTATTTTCCAGCGCGGTCAAAACGTCGTCCAGCGCCTCCAGATTATTGCGGCGCATGTTCTTGGCCTGGTAATAGCCCCACTGGTCGGTAGCTCGGGTCTGCAGCAGGATCTCTTCGGTATGGGCGCGATGTCCGAGCAGGGAAACGGTGGCGACAAATACCGCCAGGATTGCCATGGTCAGGCTGACGGGCGCCAGGTTCCGGCTCTCCTTGGCCCGCTCCGCCGCTTCTTTCAGTTCATCCAGTTCGTCGCCCATGCGTCTCCCTTAGCACGCTCAATGGAAGTATGAGACAGGATGGTACGAATTCGCGAGCCAGAACACAAGCGCGGTCTGTGCAGACACAGCTCGGCTTGGCTAAGGAGTGAGGCTCATCGGCCAACCCAACCACGCCAGGCTTATCCGGCGCGTAAGGTTTCATGTCGTACGGCTTCCGGCGGACTGGCCGGCGAGGAAACGTGTCCGGGGAGCACCTCGCGCAAGGCCCACTCAATCCGTTCTACCGAACTGCGAATCATTTCCACCGATTCGGTAGGATTCTCTGCCGCCGAGGCGTAGGCGATGACCTGCAGAGCATTGCGGATGTGATGGTTCATCTCGGCAATGGTGCGCAGCCGCTCTTGCACCAGTTGGCGCCTCTGCCGTTCATTGTTGCTGAGGCTAAAAAACAGGAGACCGGTGACGATGCCGGTCAGGGCGTTCGAGGTAAGCAGAATATCCGTGCGGGTCACGCCGTCCCGGGCCAGCAGACGGTCAAAACCAAACCCTACGGCCCATACCACTAAGCCGACGCACAGACAAAGAACAATGAGGCGGATTCTCGAATCTCTACCCACATCCATCGCTCTACCTCGAACTTATTTCGCCCCTGAAACTTGAGACGTTTCAGAGACCGGATCGTTTCCCCGAAAATAGCGCAGGATCGCGTCGGCTTGCGGACGGCTCACCACCGAGGCCAGGGCCGCGGCATCGGCATCCTTCACCGCCTGCAGACTGCCGAAATGCTGCAGCAGTCGCTTGGTGGTGCGTTCCCCCACGCCGGGAATCTCCAGCAGCTCGGTCTTGCGATCGCGAATTTCGCGCCGCTTGCGGTGAAAGGTTACCGCAAAGCGATGCGCCTCGTCGCGCACCAGTTGCACCAGGTGTAGCACCGGAGAATGCCGGTCCAGCACGATCGGGTCATCTTCCTGCCCTTGTACATAGATGATCTCTTCCCGCTTCGCGATGGACGCCAATGGCTGATTCACGATGCCCAGCGACTCCAGGGCCTGGGCGGCCGAGTGCAGCTGCCCGATGCCGCCGTCGATCAAAATCAAGCTTGGCATCTTCTGTTTCTCCGTGCCGGCCGGGGCAGCCACCGCCTCGCCCGTGGCGGCTGACTGCGCTTCCAGCACTCGCCGGTAGCGCCGCGTGACCACCTCGCGCATGGAGGCAAAATCGTCCACTCCAGTCACGCCCTTGATGATGAACTTGCGATAGTCCGACTTCTTCATCTGGCCGTCTTCCCACACCACCATCGAGGCAACCGTCTCCGCTCCCTGGATGTGGGAGATGTCGAAGCACTCGATGCGTCGCGGTAACTCCGGCAGCATGAGCGCGTCCTGTAACGCCTCCTGGATGGCCTTGGTTGCCGGCTTCATTACCCGGAAGCGCTGATCGAAGGCCTGCTTCGCATTCTGCCCCACCAGATCGACCAGCGATCGCTTCTCCCCACGCTGGGGGACGTGGATTTGCACCTTCCGCTTCTGGCCCTCGGAAAGCATTTCTTCCAGCGTACTCCGGTCTTCGAAGTCCACGGGCACATAAATCGTGTGCGGCACATATTGCTGATCGAGATAAATCTGCTTCAGCAGCGACGAGAAAAATTCGCCGGGATCAAATTCTCCGGCCTCGAGCCGTTCGCCGAGGTCCGGGGCACCCGCCAGGTCCCGGTTTCGGACCTGTTGGGGTGGAAGTCTTCCCAGAAGAACTCGCGCTTGTCGACAATCTTGCCGCCGCGCATATGGAAGAGGTTCACCGCCAGCATCTCGTTTTCGTAGTGATAGCCGAAGACGTCGGCATCGTCGCCTTCGACCGCGGCAATGCGCTGCTTCTGCTCCAGTAACGTGACCGTCGAGATCAGGTCGCGATATTTCGCCGCCAGTTCGTACTGCTCGCGCTCGGCGGCGGCATTCATCCGCTGCTGCAACGAGCGCGTGAGATCGGCGCCTCGTCCTTCCAGAAACAGCTTCACGTCATGGACGGCTTCGGCATAGCGCCCGGGCGTAGTCAGGCCCTCGACACATGGCCCCAGGCAGCGCCCAATGTAGTACTGCAAACACGGCCGGGGATAATAGCGATTCAGGTCAAGCTTGCACGAGGGAATCAGGAAGTGCCGGTGAATCAGATCGACCAGCCGGTAGGCCAGGCTGGTAGGGAAGTACGGCCCGAAATACAGCGAGCCGTCTTTGCGCAGCCGACGCGTAGGGAACACCCGCGGATACCGCTCGCCGATGGTCAGCTTGATGTAGGGATACGTCTTGTCATCGCGCAGAAGGATGTTGTAGCGCGGCTTCTTCTGCTTGATCAGGTTGTTCTCAAGCGCCAGCGCTTCCTTCTCGTTGTCGACGACCACGTAGTCGAGATCGACCGCCTCGCGCAGCAGCGAACCAGTCTTGGCGTTGGCCGCCGCGCCCTCCAGAAAATACGACCGCACCCGCGAGCGCAGGTTGTTGGCCTTGCCGACGTAAATGATTTGCCCCTCGGCGTTCTTGTACAGATACACGCCGGGCGAGGTGGGCAGGGTACGAATTTTTTCGTGCAGATCCATGGAACTCAAAGCAGCGGCGCAAGACCGGTCGCAGACCCGCATCGGTCACACCGGTTTACGTCTGGCTGGGAGTTATCAACTGGTAAAAATTCTACTCCTCGGGTCAGGATTATCCGGCGTCCGGCTGCAGGTCGAATCTCGATCCCTGGCGGCGAACCTAAGTCTTTGAAAACGCAAGCTATGGATTTACCGTCAACCCCGATCGCAATGGCATCCGGCGTGCTCTTCCAATCGCAGGCCCGCGCTGACCGCTCGCGCCCAGGCCGACAGTGGCAAGGAGCAATGCATGAACCGATTTTCCGCAGCTGCCGTGCTGGTGGCCGGCATCCTGCCCTTCACCGTAGGTTGCGCTACCAAGAATTACGTTCGCACGCAGACCACGCCGATCATCAACAACGTTAATGAATTAGATGATCAAACCGCGAAAAATACTCGCGACATTCGCGACGTGGATACGCGGGCGCAGCAGGGCATCGCTCAGGCGGACGCCAAGGCTGCAACCGCCGACCAGAAGGCGCTGGCAGCCGGACAAGCCGCCGATCAAGCCAATCAGAATGCTACCCAGGCGTCGAACCACGTCACCAGCCTGGCCGGCACGGTGGAGAATCTTGACAACTACAAGTCGGTCAGCGACACCACGGTTCTGTTCGCCTTCGACAAGGCGCAGCTAACCCGCAAGGACAAGCAGCAGCTCGATGATTTTGCGCAGCAGATTCAGAGTCAGAAGCATTACATCCTGCAGGTAGAGGGCTACACCGATTCAACCGGTCAGGCCGACTACAACTATCAGCTCAGCCAGCGCCGTGCCGATGCCGTGATTCAATACCTGGCGCAGAAGTACAGTGTCCCCGCGCACAAAATTTTCCTGATCGGCCTGGGCAAAGACAATCCGGTGGCGCAGAACACCAGCGCCTCGGGACGAGCCAAGAATCGCCGCGTGGATGTTACGCTGATGACCAATAGCCTGGCCGAGTCAGCCTCATCTGCCACAGGAAATCCGAATCCTCCCCCGAACCAGCGAGCGCCGATGCAACGGCAATGACGCGCAGGCGCGGCCGGACCGCTCGGCCGCGCTAAGTTCTAACGATCTCCCCTCAGCCCGGAGCCAATGGCCACTCGAGGCCCTTGGAAAGAGGCCGTCCCGCGAGGGGCGGCCTTTCTAGTTGCGGCCAAGAATCTCTCCTACGCTGTCACGCTGCCCAAGACAAGCAAGGAGCGAACTCAACTTTGGTTCCCGAGCCGGAGCGCAGCAGCACGCCGAGGGACCTGCGGTTCCCCCTCGCGAAACTGTTTCACCCTTGTCATCACGAACCGGCTTTAGTCGGTGAGGGATCTGCTGTTCCTGCCTGATCCAAATCGAACTCTGCGAACCGTTCCTCACAGTCTATGATCATGGGCAGAACCAATCATGAATCCGAAAATCCAGCGCCTGATGATCCGCGCCATCAACCTCTGGCCTCCCATCCTGGGCGCCGGAATCCGCGTCAAATGGAGCCCCGACAACAAGGCAGTCGACGTGGAGATGAAGCTGCGTTTCTGGAACCGCAACTACGTCGGCACCCACTACGGCGGCTCGCTATACTCCATGACCGATCCGTTTTATATGCTGATGCTGATGAATAACCTGGGCCGTGACTACATCGTATGGGACAAGGCGGCCAGCATCCGCTTCCGCAAGCCGGGGAAGGGAAGAGTTCGGGCGGAATTTCGTTTGACCGACCAGCAACTTGACGAGATTCGTACCAAGCTCACCACCCAGGAAAAATATGAGCCCACCTTCCTGGTGGAAGTGAAGGACGAATCCGGCGACGTGGTTGCCGAAGTTCAAAAGGTGCTGCACGTCCGGCGAAAATGACAAGGCCAACGCCGGGCTCGAAGCTATTGATCTCTTACCGCTAACAGTATGTTTCGGCAGTCGGTCAGTCTGAGAACCAAACGGCTACGAGTCGCCAGTGACTTCGAAGCAGCGAAGAACCAGCGCCACAGGCGCGGAAGAGCTTAGCCCAGCGCTTCAGCGCTGGGTAAACGGGCCGATCAAGCCGAGTGCCGTAGGTACGGCACATTTGGCACGAAACCGTCATCCTCGCCTGGACCGCAAGGCAATCTCCATCCCAATAGCCCGCCGCTCCACCCCCCGAGTCTTCACCCCGACGGCCGGGTTCACATACAATATGGGTGTGCGGTTTCGTTATCTTCTCCTCGCAATTTTCTGTTTGTGGCTGACCACCGCCGCGAAAGCGCAAGACTCGGCTCCGCCTCCGGTCGAACAGCTGCCCACCGACAAGTCCGCGCCTGCTCCGAAAGACAACCGGGCCAGCCCGCCGCGCTCCGATAACGTTCCGGCCGGCGAAAGTTCCAGTAAGCAGACGGAGATCGATGTCTCGCCGCCGGCCAATGATGCCAAGACTCATCCCGAGGCCGACTTGGGCGATAGCGATGTCGATGAGTTCACGCCCTACAATCCCATGAAGGCCATGAAGGACGTCGAGGTCGGCGACTTCTACTACAAACAGGAGAACTACAAAGCGGCCATCAGCCGCTATCAGGAAGCGCTGGAGTATAAGCCGCATGATGGGGACGCGACCTACAAACTCGCCGAAGTACTGAATAAGACCGGCGACAAGGCCGGCGCCATCGAAAACTACGAGGCCTACCTGAAGATGCTGCCCAATGGCCCCTACTCCAAGAAGGCACGCGAAGCGCTGGAGAAACTGAAGGTGAAGACGGCCAAGAAGTAGAGGCTAGAGATCAGAAGTAGGGGCTAAGGATCAGGGTTTAGAGGATAGGGTTGGAGGCGACAGGAAGAACTGGCGCGCGATGAAAGCCATTCCCATAAACTAGTATCTAACCCCTAGTCCCTAGCTTCACTGCTTCTTCTTGACCACGATCGATTGCCGCAGGGGCACAATCGCCCCGCGCGCGGCGTCCACATTGGCATGCTGGGCGCGGGCCATCACCTCGGTGCGCACATAGCTGACGAATTCCGCCATCTGACGCTGCATTTCGTCCATACGCTCGCGCATCTGCAGAATAATGGCGATGCCCGAGATGTTGACTCCCAGGTCGCGGGCCAGCGACAGGATGAACTCCAGCCGCTCCAGGTCGCCGTCCGTGTACAGACGCGTGTTGCCCTCGGTACGCGACGGCTTCAGCAGCCCTTCGCGCTCGTAGAGGCGCAGCGTCTGCGGATGGATGCCATACATTTCCGCCACGGAGCTGATCATGTAGGCGCCTTGTTTTTTACGTTTGGCCATAATTCTCCCGCGTCATGACGTATAGCAGGTGCGGCTCGCCTGCATGCATTACCTCCCGGTCGGCAGACATTCGGTTGCGCTCGGCCACGCGACGTGAGGGAATATTTTCCGGCTTAATCAGCGAAACCAGCCGATCCAACTTCAGCACGCAAAAGGCATACTCCATGCAAGCTTGAGCGGCCTCGGTTGCGTAGCCATGACCCCAATGATCGCGGCGTAAGTGATAACCCAACTCCAGCACTGGCTCTTCGTCAGCCAGCTGCCAGGAAAGACCGCAATCCCCAATCACCTCACCGCTGCTCTTGAGCACGATTGCCAGCCAGCCATAGCCATCCTTCTCGTAGTGGCTCAGATTGCGGTCGATCCATTCCGCAGCATCTTCGCGGGTAAATGTTCGCGGATAGTATTGCATCGCGATCGGGTCACCGATGATGGCGAAGATGGCGTCCACATCGTCGCGCGTCAGACGCCGCAGCAAAAGCCGCGTGGTCTCGATATGGGCGGCAGTTGGCATTTAGCATTTGGCACTTAGCACTTGGCACTTAGCACTTACCTCGTAGCACTCAGCATTTAGGGAGCCTCTGATTAAGTCTGGTTTTTTGAAAGGGCACGGCTTCAGCCGTGCCGTAACGGCGCGAAATCAATCGGGCTTTAGCCCCTGAGGGATGAGCGGCGACTTAATCAGAGTCTCCTTAGCACTTAGCACTTAGCATTTAGCACTTACCACTTGGCTTCGGCTAGCATAAGTCTTTTCGCTTCGTATCAGGGCACGACCTTTAGTCGTGCCGAACGAATCGCTTTAAGAGTCAGGGCTTTAGCCCCTGCAAAAACCAAGACTCGGCAGGGTCTGAAGCCTGGCTATGTCTTGCCCGCTTTCGGCACGCCTGAAGGCGCACCCTGATACAAACCAATTTGTGAGATAGCCTCTAACTGCCAACTGCTATCCTCCGATCTCCTTCCACAGCTCTTCCCGCGGATCTTCCGGATTCAGCTTCGCCAACTCGCGAAGAATTTCCTTCGAGCGCTCATCGCTGACCTTGGGTGTGACCACGCGAATCTCGACAATCTCATCGCCGCGCTTGCCTTCGGTCACTGCCGACGGCACACCTTTCTCGCGCAGCCGCAGCTTCTGCCCGGGCTGTGTGCCCGGCGGAATCTTCAACAGCGCGCGACCGTCGATGGTCGGCACTTCAATCTTCGCGCCCATCGCAGCTTCCGTGACGCCAACCGGCACAGTCAGGTGAATGTCATCGCTCTCGCGCTTGAACACCGGGTGTTCTCCCACCCGCACGATGATGTAGAGATCGCCGGCCGGCGCGCCCATAGTTCCCGCATTGCCGCGTCCCGGCAGCCGGATGCGCTGGCCGTCGCGCGTGCCCGGCTTGATGCGCACCTTCAGCGACTCGCTGCGCTCCACGCGTCCTTCGCCATGGCAGACCGGGCACACGGTGCGGTTCTTGCCAGTGCCGCCGCAGCGCGGGCAGGTCACATTGAACTTCATGCTGCCGCTCTTCTGGGTGATCTGTCCCTTGCCGTGACATTCCGGGCATTGGCCTGGACTCTCGATGTAGCCCTGGCCGTGGCAGTTGCTGCACACTTCGAGGCGGGGAATCGTGAGCTGCATCTCGGCGCCCTTGATCGCCTGCCAGAAGCCGACGTTGACGGTGTACTCCAGATCACTGCCCGGCTCGGGCCGCTGCATCTGCTCGGCGCGTCCGCCGCCGCCAAAGATGTTGGAAAAGATGTCGCGGAAGCCGCCGCCGGTGCCGGCTCGCCGCCCCGCTGCGCCCGCGCCTTCGGAGAAATCGTTGAAGTCGAATCCGCTGAAGTCGAAGGGAACTTCCTGGGTGTAGGTGCGCGATCCGCCGCCCGGACCGGCGCTTTGCCCTGGGCCGCCGAAACCACCTGCGCCGAAACCGCTGCCGCGGCCGTAAGCTTCGGCTGCAGCAGGATCGATGTTGTCGGAGTAGAAGCCAAGCTGGTCGTAAATCTTGCGCTTCTTGGGATCGCTGAGAACGTCGTTGGCCTCGGAGAGCGTCTTGAACTTCTCCTCCGCGCCCTTGTCTCCGGGATTGACGTCGGGATGATATTTGCGCGCAAGCTTGCGGAACGCCTTGCGGATGTCGTCCGCCGAGGCCGTCTTCTTCACGCCAAGGACGGCGTAGTAGTCTTTGTCTTTGTTGGGCGTGGTGGCCATGATCTTTTTGGCTATTAGCCGTTAGCTTTTAGAAACTCTGCTTAAGTCTTGTTTTGAAGGGGACGGCCTTCAGGCCGTCCGTTAAGCACCCGAAAATCATACGGCTTTACAGTTTGCTGAAAAACTTCCGCAATTGTGATGAACGGGTAGAGCGAACCTTCAGGTTCGCGTCTAGAGCTCTTTATTTTAGAGATCCGGAGCCGGCTTCAGCCGGCGACCGACTGTTCATTTCGACTTTTTCAGCAAACTGTTTAGCCGCTGCGGGACCTCGCTTTCACTTGATCGCAGGCTTCCTAGGTCTTAGCAACCTTGCTGTCGCCTTTCAGATGCCGCACTCATCGCATTTTGTGCGTTTGAACAGGCGCAGCTTAAGCTGCGCCGTAACGCATCTCTAAAGAAATTGTCATCCGAAGCGAGCAGCCTCCCGTTTTTCCGACTCGCCGTTCTTGCGAGTCGACCGGTCGCGAGTCGAGGGATCTGTCTGTTCTACTTGTCAACCGACCGTAGGCGCGATAGCATGTTAGCCCAGCGCTTCAGCGCTGGGTAGTAGCTGAGTGCGGACAAGTCCTCGGAATGATGATCGATCTTATGAGCCAGCCATGCTGCCCAAAGTCAACGTTTAGCAGCGTCTCAGAAAATTCGAGTCCCGTAGTGCGCTACGTTCCAGAGATCTCTTGCCGAACGAGTTGTGCGAGCGTGCCCGAGGCACGTCTGATCAACTGCTCTACAACCCGCTAGCGACTAAAGAGCACTGGGCTATCATCATTACCGTCCCGCATGGCGGGACTCGGTTTGATCGCTGTCCTAACCCATTTCGCAACACGAAACTGTTCGCTGTGCCTGCTCACCGTGTTCGCCGATCCGCCGACCCGCCAGCCATATTCAATTAATTCCCGCCTGTCCGCTGTCGCCCATGGGGACGACCACGTTCGCCACGAACCCGAACTCGTCGCTGATCACCGGGATTGCCTTCATCGCGCCATCCAGGCCGGAGGTCACCAGATACCACCGTCCATCGTCGCGGTTAAAACTTAACAGGTACTGCTGATTGTTGACGTCGAATCTCAATGTATTCCTTCTATCCGGGGAGTTCCTTCTGTTGTCACCGCGGGGCTGAAGCCCCATTCCAAATGGGTGCTCGTCAACGCGGGCCTGAAGGCCCGCTCTCCGTCTGCCGTCCCTAAAGGGACTCCGCTCTGTCGTCACCCCTACCCAGCGCTGAAGCGCTGGGCTATCATCTTCCGTCTCGCTTCGCGAGACTCGGGTTATTCCCCGGTCTCAGCTCGATGCGATCCACACATTTGCCAACACGGCGTCGACACAGCATCGAAGTGCCACAAGCGTCGGTCCGCCCATGCATGGTTTGGCGCAATCAGCGCTTACGAGCAGGGGCGCTTGCGCGCCCCCTCACGTCTTTAACTAGTTGCCGCCGATCCTTCGACTCGCTGCCGCTCGCTCAGGATGACGGCGGCGAGTCTCAGACGACCCGCCAAGCGCCGTTACTTCTTCTCGTCCACGTCCACGTACTCGGCGTCGATCACGCCTTCGTCCTTCTTCGGCTCGCTGCCCGCGGCCTGCCCATCTCCACCCGGAGCCGGACCGCCCGTCGGAGGCGTTTGCGCCGAAGTCGCCTTGTACATGGCCTCCGCCAGCTTGTGCGAAGCCGAAGTCAGGTTCTCGCGCGCCTTGTTCATGGCCGCCGCGTCGGTGCCTTCCAGAGCCTTCTTGGCGTCGGCCAAAGCATTCTCCACATCGCTGCGCTCCTGGCCGCTGATCTTGTCGCCATGTTCGCGCAGCATCTTCTCAATGCTGTAGACCATGCCGTCAAGCTGGTTGCGCGCTTCCACCTCATCGCGCTTCGCCTTGTCTTCGGCCGCGTGAGCGTCGGCATCTTTCGCCATGCGCTCGACCTCGTCTTTGCTTAGACCCGAAGACGACGTAATCGTGATCTTCTGGTCCTTACCCGTGGCCATATCTTTCGCGTTCACGTTCAAGATGCCGTTGGCGTCGATGTCGAACGTGACCTCGATCTGCGGCACACCGCGCGGCGCCGGAGGCAGTCCCGTCAGGTGGAACTTGCCCAGGGTGCGATTGTCGCGCGCCATCGGCCGCTCGCCTTGCATCACGTGCACCTCAACCGACGTCTGATTGTCGGCCGCCGTCGAGAACATCTCCGTCTTCTTGGTCGGGATGGTCGTGTTGCGCGGAATCATCTGCGTCGCCACGCCGCCCATGGTCTCAATCGACAGCGTCAGCGGAGTTACGTCGAGCAGCAGCAGGTCTTTCACCTCGCCGCCCAGCACGCCACCCTGAATCGCCGCACCGATCGCCACCACTTCGTCGGGATTCACGCCCTTGTGAGGCTCCTTGCCGAAGATCTCTTTCACCAGTTGCTGAATCCGCGGCATACGCGTCTGGCCGCCGACCAGCACCACTTCGTTGATCTTGTCGGGCGAAATGCCGGCATCCTTGATCGCCGCCTTACACGGACCGATGGAGCGATCGATGATGTCCTTCACCATCTCTTCCAGCTTGCCGCGAGTCAGCGTCTTCACCAGGTGCTTGGGACCGCTGGCATCGGCCGTGATGAACGGCAGATTGATTTCGGTCTGCATGGTGGTCGACAGCTCGATCTTGGCGCGCTCGGCTGCGTCCCGCAGACGCTGCAGCGCCATCTCGTTGCCCTTGTCGCGCAGGTTCAGGCCTTCGTCCTTCTTGAACTCGTCGATCAGCCAGTCGACAATGCGCTGGTCGATGTTGTCGCCGCCCAGGTGCGTGTCGCCGTTGGTGGACTTCACCTCGATGACGCCTTCGCCGACTTCCAGAATCGAAATGTCGAACGTTCCGCCGCCGAAGTCGTATACGGCGATGGTTTCATCCTTCTTCTTGTCGAGCCCGTAGGCCAGCGCGGCCGCCGTCGGCTCGTTGATGATGCGCTTCACGGTCAAACCGGCGATCTGGCCGGCGTCTTTGGTCGCCTGCCGCTGCGCGTCGTTGAAGTACGCCGGCACGGTGATGACGGCTTCGGTGACCGTCTCGCCGAGATAATCTTCCGCAGCCTTCTTCAGCTTCTGCAGAATCATGGCCGAAATCTGCGGCGGGGTATATTCCTTGCCCTGCGCCATAATCGCCACGTGATCGCCCGACTGGACGACCTTGTAGGGCACCATCTTCATCTCTTCATTGACTTCGTCGTAGCGACGTCCCATGAAGCGCTTGATGGAGTAAATGGTGTTTTCCGGATTGGTGATGGCCTGGCGCTTGGCCACCTGCCCGACCAGCCGCTCGCCATTCTTGGTGAAGCCGACGACCGAGGGCGTGGTCCGCCCACCTTCTTCGTTGGGGATGACTTTGGGCTCGCCGCCTTCCATGACGGCGACCACCGAGTTGGTGGTGCCCAAGTCAATTCCGATAATCTTTGCCATTGCAGCCACCCTCCTTAGGGTTGAAACTTATCTAACTTATTGAAAAATAAGTGCATGATGATCCATTCAAAAGCCCTTACATCACAGCGACTATAGAACTTGAGTGAATCATTGTCAAGGTTTAGATGTGACTGGAGGGGCAGGGGTTGCAGGAAGTTTGAGCGCTGGGTTCCCCCCAAACGGCAGGCTGCGCCGGGCCTTAAGTCTGTCATCCTGAGCGGAGGTTCGCGCCTCTGGCGAACCGTAGTCGAAGGACCCCTATATCTCCGCTTCAGCGCTCCCTCAAGTCCTCGCTCGCGATGACGATTCAGGAACCGAATTGTTCGGCTACACTTGTCGCGGTGAAAAAAGGAGCAGCAGTCGCCGTTTTTGTTCTCGTGGCAATGTGCTTTGCCTCGACCCAGGTGCGAGTGCCGATTGCGAACAGCCAAGCCGCTCCTTCAACCGCCGATAAGTCAGCCCAGTCGGTTGATGCGACTGCTGGAATCCCGACGTTTTATGCTCACGCGCGGCAAGTCATTGTCGCAGTAGAGGTGTGGGATAAGACGACCACGGGAGACGACTCTTGGATTCCAGAGGGAGCCTTGGCGGCGGACCCCGACGGCGGAGCGGGTGTCAGAAATGTCCTTAGGCGTGTGCCCCCTCCAGCACGAGGCTTAAAGGTTCAAGACTTTCATGTCCTTGACAATGGCGTCGAACAAGAGATCAATTACTTCAAAGAGACTGACTTTCCAGTGGTCACAACCTCCACGGACCCTTGGAGCTTCGACGCTACTACACATGGACTCTGGGGAACTCTATTAGGCTGTTGCGGAATAGTTCGAAGCCCCTACACGGCTTACTTGATCGGCTATATTCCTCCAACGTTACAACCGGGCGAATGCCACAATATACAGATAGTCGTGCCAAATCACTCCATCTGGACAAACCGTACCCAGTACTGCGCTGCAGGAAAGGCTGACGCGGCAAACACACCGGAGGAGACAGAGCTTGCCGCGCGAATGCAACGTATTGCCAACTCATCTAAACCAGGAGCGATGAACGTCTGCCGTCCGGCCCTTCGCCTCTTGGTCCTCAGGTGTGCTTTCTCTCACCAGCCAGTCTCCAATGGCGGGATCGGAGTCGGGAAACGAGCAGGCACTTCCCGGGGCCGACTTCACCTATATTGTCGAAGTACACGACTCCAAAGCCCCTGCAGCCGTGCAGATCGCAACACAGTTCGGATTTCCATTCCAGTTGTGGGACTACCCTTGTCAAGAGGCTGAAGCTGTTCACATTCTTGGAATGGTATATAAGACAAACGGTGAACTTGCTGCGCAGTTTAGAGACACTTTTAGGTGCGATATGTTGGCCAGAACTGCCGCGGGAAAAGTGATTCAGAAAGTCCCGAAAGCGAAAGGTGCGATCCCAACTGTATTCGACACCCAAATCGAACTACAACCCGGAGAATACGAACTACGGGTGGCAGTTACAGATGGGAAGAAATTTGGCCGGACGACAGTGCCACTGCGGATACAACCCCTCGATGCCGGAGCGCTTACGGTTAGCGATGTTGTATTGAACAGCGTTCTCCGCGATTCATCCTGGATTCTTCGTGATGCAACGGATGTCGCCCCAATCCCATTGTTCCGACACCGCTTGTTAGCAAGAAAGTCCAATTCTTACCGATGCCCGATGCGCACCTTTCGAAAGGCAATCCGCTTTCCGTCTACTTCGAAATCTACGAGCCTCTTCTTGAGACGAACAAAGCTGACGTTTTCTACAGCGTGAGAATTACCGATCTAAAGACGGGAACATTGATGATGAACACCGGCCACATGAGGGCGGCCGATTGGGTTATCCCGGGAAACGTGGTCATTCCGATTGGACTGAAGCTGGCAACCGAAAAACTGGGAGCGGGCTCTTACCGGCTCGAAATCCAGGCGTCCGATTCGGCAGGGCGACAAAGCGAGTGGCGCCAAGCTACCTTCGTGATCAAGTAGGGTTGCCGTTGGAGCGTACGCTCCACCATGCCTGTGAAAGGCCGGCTGGTGAGGCTTGTCTTGAAGGGAACGGCCTTCAGAGGTTGTGTCGCAACCGCTCAAGAGTTTTCCGGTGGGAAAAGAACATCGAATTCCGGCCAGACTAGCCGCGCAGCGGCGGCATGTGGCTAGGCGTGGGCATAAGCCCACGCACCAAGTGAGAGAAATGCGAGCCGCAGAGCAGCGGCACTATGACTGCAGACACAGGACCTTTTAGGCTGTCCGCTAAAGCAGTTCTCTGGGTTCCCGTAACTGCCTTGAAAGGGTCGCGGCTTGCAGCGAGCGATAGGCAATAACACGAGGTTTCGTCCTTTAGGCCTTGAGGGACGACCCTCAGCGGCTAAAGCCGATTTTCTCGCACCCCAGCTTTTGGGCACGCCTGAAGGCGTGCCCCCTCAAGGCGGATATTCCACTCTGAAATTGCCCGAAAGTCATTCGGCTTTCAGCCGCTGCGGGACTTGGCTTTCAAATGTTCAGAGTTTGCCCAACTCCGACAACCGCAGGCATCGCACCAATTCGATTTGAGAATGACCGGCTTCGGCACCGTGCTAAGTCACGCTACTGCAATATTTTACCTGTAAGTCCAATGGGAAGAATCTTTTAGCGAGATTATTTCGCGAATGTCTGTAAGTCATTGATTCCCGGTGAATCGAAAACTTGCTAAGTCCTTTGAGATCAGACTTTTAGTCGCTAAGTCCAATGGGGAGAATATTTTAGCGCGGAGCCGTCTTGCGGAGTGGCAAGTTGCCTCATTGTTATCAATAACTTAACCGGAATTCACGCAGAGCATGGGGAGGGGGGAGTCCAATACTTAGCTAGCAAGCTCTGCTGGAAAAGTACGATGCTAAAACCGACAGAACTCGGCCTTTCAGGTTTTGACGCTTGAGCCCGTTGCGAACAGCCGACGTTCCCCGGAACTGACATTTCGCCGGCGTCATCCGTTTTGCTGCGGAGCTTGTTCTTCGGTGATGCGCGTGAACTCGCTGCTCAGCGCGCGCTCAATCTCTTCCGAATGCCTTTCGCCCCGAGCCACGCGGCTCACGTACGAGCGATCCACGTTAAGCTGACGCGCGATTCGGCTGTAAAGCCCGCACAACGACTGCACGTAACGATTCAGCAGCGGTATCTTGCTCTTCAGATTGGTGTCTTCCATCTTACTTTCAGATGCGGCGTCGAGCGCGAGATGTTGCGTCGCGGCTGACCGCTGTTTTACCGGCATCGCCAGCGAGCCAAACCGCCCTCAAAATGTCCGGTCGAACCTGGCAACGGCGATGACAACCTCTTAGCGCTCAAACGCATCCATACCTCTAAACGCAAGTTGAACTTGGCCGAAACATAATGCTGTCTCAGTTGAACCAGCCTTTCTGTAGTGTGAGCACAAGATTGCAGGCGTGTTGGAAGTCGCGAAGCGGCCGTCGAGTGGCCGCTTTGGGAGCAGACGAGATTCGAAGCCGCGGACCAGCAATCGTCAGACGATGGCGCGAGATGTTCCGCGCGCGATGGGTAAGAGGACATCATGGGCCCTTTGGTGGATCGAAGCGAGTTCCGCGCGGTACTGAAAGAAGTTGTGAATTGCGTGCGCGAGCATCTCGACAAACCGGGACTAACGCCGCTCACGGCCGAGCAGATTCTGCTCTGGTTCCAAAACGTCACCTTGGAAGATCTGCGCATCGTCCTGCAGGAGATCGAGGCTGACAAACAGCAAAGTGGCCAATAATGCGTTCGGACATGGAACGTGGACAGCGAACGACGACAGCGAAGCGCTCCGTTTCCCCGCCGGAGCTGACCAATCAACCGAGTGGGCTAAACCAATTTCATCTTGAAGGTTCATGATGGCGTCCGCTGCCAACTCCGATCTGCGAGCTTACAAACCGGGACAAATGGTGCCCATCTCCGGAATCTACAACGTCATTCACCTCGGTCATCGCGCGCCGCACGAAGCCGTAGCGGTTCGCGGCGATCTGTTTCCCGCCTGCAGAATCTGCAAAGAACAAGTGCGATTCCACATCGCACAGATTGTTCCTCACGTTACGCATGACTTCGACTTGGCGGGACCAACCTTGAAGATGCCCAGAGGACGCGCCAAGGCCGCGAACGGCGGCGAAAGCTAAGCCGCGAAGCTTTCTGTCAGGATCCGAGCTGCACCAATTCGGTGGTGTGCTTGAGTTGGCCGCAAGCTGCGTAGATATCTCGGCCGCGCGGGCGGCGAACGAAGGCGGGAATTCCGGCGCGGGTCAACTCGCTCTGGAAGGCGAGCACGCGCTGGTCGGAAGGCGTGGCGAAGGGAATTTCCGGCCCGGGATTCAAGGCGATCAGATTCACCTTGACCCGCAAGCCGCGAATCAGGTCGACCATCTCGCGCGCGTGTTGCACGTCATCATTCACGCCGCCTAGCAGGACATACTCAAAGGTCAGGCGCTCGCGATTGCGGAGAGGGAAGTCGCGCAGGGCTGCAATCAGCTTCTCGATGGTCCACTTCTTCGTGATCGGCATGACCTGCGTGCGCAACGCTTCGTTGGGAGCATTGAGTGACACGGCCAGCTTGGGCCGCACCGGCTCGGCGGCGAAATCGGCGATGCGCGGCACGATTCCCGAAGTCGAGACGGTCATGCGCGAGGCCGGAATGCCAACGCCTTCCACCAGCAGCCGCACCGCTTGCATGAAGTTGTCATAGTTCAGGAAAGGTTCGCCTTGTCCCATGAAGACCAGGTTGACGCGGTCGCGCTGCATCTCGACTTGCTGATCGCTGAGCACCGCCAGAATCTGTCCCACGATTTCGCCCGCACTCAGGTTGCGGTGCAAGCCGAGAAGAGCAGTCATGCAGAAGGCGCACTCGACCGCGCAGCCAACCTGGCTGGAGACGCAGATGGTCGCGCGCTGCCAGCGTCTTTGGCTCTCGGGTCGTCTGGATGGAGGAACGCTCCGCTCGCGGCGAGCCGCAGATCCCTCGGCTTCGCTCGGGATGACAGAAGGCGGCGGAATCGAGCTCTTCCAGTTCCTCGTCGCCGCTCTCGGATCCGTCGCCGGCCTCGCCGCCATCGCCTTCGGGCATCCAAACGGTCTCGACGCTTTGCCCGTCGGCGAAGGCCAGCAAGTAGCGGACAGTTCCGTCGACAGAGACAAACTTCTTCTCGATGCGCGGCAAGCCAACCGCAAATCCCGCCTCGCTCAAGCGCTGCCGGAAAGCCTGCGATAAGGTGGTAAAGCGCTCCAGCGCAGACCACCTTTGGCGGTATAGACCGTCAAATAGCTGGCGAGCGCGGTACGGGCTTTCTGCCAGGCTTTCAACAACATCCGTAAGCTGTTGAAGGGAAAGCCCTAAAAGTTCGGTATATTGCGGCACCTTCATGCATCCAATATGCTATCTGGTTAGAGTCCCGTTCGCCCGACGTCGCTTCGGGGTATTTTCGCCATTACTTGCTATTCGCGCTCATACTTATTGAACCGGCAGGTCCCCAGACTGCAGGCGCACGGCACCGAACCACATTTTCATAACCTGAGCGATCGCAGTCCGATCGCTTGGAGCCGCCATTATGGTTGAAGAACTGCGCAACATACAACGCGAGGTATTGCCAAACGGCCTCACCATCCTGACCGAGCAAATGGACCACATTCGCTCGGTTTCGATGGGCATCTGGGTGAAGTCGGGCTCGCGTCACGAAGATCCCAACGTTAACGGAATTTCCCATTTTGTCGAGCACATGGTATTCAAGGGCACCAGCCATCGCACGGCCGAAGACATCGCCCGCCAGGTTGATTCCATTGGCGGCAACATGGACGCCTTCACCGGCAAGGAAACGATCTGCTTCAATATTAAAGTTCTGGATGAGCATTTACCGATCGCGGTCGACGTGCTCAGCGATATGGTGCTGCATCCGGTTTTCGATATCAAGGAGATTACGCGCGAACGCGGCGTGATTCTGGAAGAGATCAAGATGGACGAGGACAATCCCGATTACCTGGTCCACGAAATCTTCACCCAGAACTTTTTCAAGGGCCATCCGCTGGGCAAGCCGATCCTGGGAACCAAGGAAACCGTCCGGCGCTTCGATCAGGACGCGATCCTGGCCTATTACGGCGGCAAGTTTGCGCCGGGGAACATGATCATCTCCGCCGCTGGCCATGTGAATCATCAGGATTTCGTGGAGCTGCTGAGCCAGCGTTTTGGGCCGTTGCCCGCCGGTTCCAACGGCTGGCACGACACGCCGCCGAAGATCAACTCGCGCATTATCCTGCGCAACAAGAAGTCGCTGGAGCAGGTACAGATTTGCGTGGGCGTGCCGTCTTATCCCATCAGCCACAACCGGCGCTACGTCACCTACATTCTGAACACGCTGCTGGGCGGCGGCATGAGCTCGCGGCTGTTCCAGAACGTACGCGAGAAGCAGGGTTTGGTGTACTCGATCTTCTCCGAGCTGAATCCCTTCCGCGATACCGGACTGCTGTCGATCTACGCCGGAACTTCGCGGGAGTCGGCGCCCAAGGTAGTGCAGTCGATCGTCAACGAATTCCGCCAGCTGAAGAACCATTCCGTCTCTGAAGAAGAACTGAAGCGCGCCAAAGACCAGCTCAAGGGAAGCCTGATGCTGAGCCTGGAATCAAGCACGGCGCGCATGTCGAACCTGGCCCGGCAGGAAATGTATTACGACCACTTCGTTACCATGGACGAGATCATCGAACGCATTCAAGCGGTCACGGTGGAGGATTTGATCCAGTCGGCCAATGAGTTGTTTCAGCCGGACTTGATCGCGGTAACCGTCCTGGGCAATCTGAACGGGCTGAAGGTCACGCGCGACTCGCTGGCGTGTTGAGAGACAGCCGCCGCTGTTCGCCTTTCGCTCTTCGCTCTTGGCTGTTCGCGAGGAAACTGCAACCTATCTGGATTTGCCAGGAGCCGAATTTTTATCGGTTCGCAGATCTGGTAGTTTCCGATCAAGGATCGAGTCCCGCGCAGTGGGACGACGAGAGCATAGCCCAGCGTTTCAACGCTGGGTAAGGTGAGATTGAGAGGCCGAGCCCCTTCAGGGGCGGCAGAGGATCTGGGAAGGGAATAGCGGTCCTTCGACTCCGGCGCGCAAAAGCGACGCGCCTCCGCTCAGGATGACAGAGGCACAGGTTGGCGCAAGATTCTGTGCGACGCTCCCGTCGGGTCGGCATTGCCGCAGAAGAGACGCCAGACAAATCGCGGAGGACTTACGCGAGGCCCTCTGGCGAAGGGCGAAAAGCGAAGAGCCAACAGCGGCCTTTCTGACATTTTCCAGTTCCGCGCGTCCAACCTGCGGGGGCGCATGCTTTGACATCCGTCCGGGCGTGCACAATAATCTGAATGGTCCTACAGCTCACGCCGCGGCGCCTTAACGGCTCCGTTTTGGCCCCGAGGAAAGCGCGGGCGGCCCTGGCGGGCATCCGAAGCCGAATCTCAGAACTTAGCTATCCGGCGAAAGATGCCGAATCGGCGGAACGGAGCACGCGTCAGTCGGACGAGAGAGGTTTACAGATGCGCAGACGTAATCGAGACCGGGGATTTACCCTTATCGAACTGCTGATTGTCGTTACCATTATTCTTATCATCGCGGCATTCACCATCCCGAAACTCACCAAGTCGACCATCCCGGCTCACGAAGCCTCGGCGATCGCCAGCATCAAGGCGATTAACGAGGCGGAAATGATCTATGCCAGCAGTCATCCCGACCTGGGTTTCACCGCCGATTTAGCGATCTTGGGTGGGACGGCGCAGAGTGGGGGCGAGCGCACCATCGATGACACTCTGGCCAGCGGCCGCAAGAGCGGCTACACCTTCACCTATACTCCCGGCGAAAAGGTGAATGGAGCCATTCGTTCCTACACTATTACGGCAGTGCCGGATCAGGTGGGCACGACGGGACAGCGGAGATTCTTCTCCGATGAGACGGGCGAAATCCGCCAAAGCTCCTCAGGGATTGCCGATGCCACCAGCCCGGAACTTCAGTAGGCACGGCTGAGGACTCGAGCGTCCTACATTCATGGGAATCTCACGTTTTGCGAAGTGGCCGGCGATTCCGGCCCTTCTTGTCTTACTCTCCTACGTTCTTTCCGCGCAAACTGATGTTCACGCTCTCGCTGCCAAAGTCGACCAGCGTTACGACCACATGCATTCCCTGGAAGCCCGCTTCACCGAAACCTACACTGGCGCTGGAATGTCTCGCACCGAGAGCGGCACCTTACTCCTGAAGAAGCCGGGCCGCATGCGGTGGGACTACGATCAGCCTCGCCCCAAGTTGTTTCTCAGCGACGGACAAACGGCGTGGTTCTACGTTCCCGGCGAGCATCAGGCGCGCCGAACGCCGGTCAAGCAGCTGGACGATCTACGTTCTCCGCTGCGCTATCTGCTAGGCAAGACCAAGCTGGAAAAAGAGCTGGAAGGCCTTTCGCTGGCGCCTGATCAGCAGCCCGTCAACCCCGGTGACGTTGTGCTGCGAGGCGTTCCTAAGGGAATGCGCGACCGCGTAGAGCAAACTCTGCTGGAAGTGGCTCCTGACGGCTTGATCGTGCGCATCGTGGTCGAGGAATTCGACGGCTCGACCACCGAATTTCGCTTTCTTCAGCAGAAGGAGAACGTCGAACTAGCAGACCAGCAATTTCGCTTTATCCCACCGCCCGGCGTGGAGGTAGTGGCAGGAACGGAATTCATGAACTAGCTATCAGCCGTCAGCTATCAGCCCTCAGCCAAAGCTTTGAGGATCGCAATCGAATTTCCGGTTCAGGCGACGGGATTGGAAAGCGATGCGGTCTTTCCTTGCTTGTCTGCTAAGAGCTGAGGAAACTGTGATCAGGTGAAAGCGAGGCCCGCAGCGGCTAAAGCCGGATGATTTTCGAGTGCTTAACGGACGGCCTGAAGGCCGCCCCCTTCGAAGCAATACTTAATCAGAGTTCGCTAAAGGCTAAGAGCTAAAAGCGAATCGCGAAAAGGCGACCGGCGAAGAGCGATAAGGCCTGATTACATCGCGATCCATCCGCTTCGGAGCCGATGGCTGACGGCTGATAGCTGACAGCTACGAATGTTAGACTACCGTTAATCCCTCCCCTTTTGGGGACCTTCTCGACTATGGCCGAATACATGATCAAGATGGCCGACGAGCGAGGGCATGTGCTCGAGCAACTGGAGCAGGGCGCCTCGGAGGCCGAGATCCGCGATCGCTTCGCGCAGCAGGGCTTCTTCGTCTATTCGGTGAAATCCAAGGGGTTTTTGTCGGCCGACCTGCGCTTGCCGCCGCGGCGCAAAATCAAGCAAGACCAGTTCGTCATCTTCAATCAGCAGTTTGTGACTCTGATCCATGCCGGACTGCCCATCATTCAGTCGCTGGAACTGCTGATCAAACGGCAGCGCAATGCGTTCTTCCGCTCGGTCTTGCAGAACGTGCACGATCGTGTGCGCGGCGGCGAGTTGCTGTCGGAAGCATTCGAGGCGCAAAAAGTTTTCCCCAAGGTTTACACGACTACGCTGCTGGCTGGCGAGAAGAGCGGCAATCTTGAGGAAGTTATGGGGCGCTATATTGCGTTTCAACGTCTGGCCGTCAGTTTCCGCAAGAAGCTGATCTCGTCGCTGGTTTATCCCGCGCTGCTGGTCGTGGTGCTGGCGGTGATGATGACGTTTCTCATCACCTTTGTGGTTCCGCAGTTCGCGACTCTGTACCACACGCTCGGGTCGGACCTGCCGCCGATGACTTCGGCGATGCTGGCTATCGGAGTCAACGCCAAGCATTATTTTCTTTACGTCGCCATGGTCGTCGTGCGGGCGGATTCTTCCTCTGGCGCTGGATGAAAAGCGAAACCGGCTCCACGCAGATGGATCGCTTCAAGCTGCAAATCCCGCTGCTCGGCGACATCTGGCTGAAGTATCAGGTGGCCGTGTTTTCCCGCATGCTCTCGACGCTCTTGTCCGGCGGACTGTCGCTGGTGCCGTCACTGGAAACCGCTGGAGAATCCATGCAAAGCCGCCTGATGGCGCACGGCATCGACAGCGCGGTGTCGGGGTACGCGAAGGGCAAACCCTGGCGCGCAGCCTGGAAGAGACCAAGGTCTTTCCGGAGATGTCGGTGGAGATGATCGAAGTCGGCGAATCGACCGGCGCTTTGCCGGCGATGCTGAACTCGATTGCCGAGTTCTACGAGGAAGATGTGCAGAACGCTCTGGCTACGGCGATGGCTCTGATCGAGCCGGTCATCCTGATTGTGATGGGCGTGGTCGTGGCGTTTGTCTTAATCTCGCTGTATCTTCCGATCTTTAGTATGGGAGTTGGAGGAATTCACTAAGGCAGCATTTGGCAATTAGCATTTGGCACTTGGTAGATCGCGACAACGTGAGCATGAGCCGCGGGAGATTTGTATCAGGGCACGACTTCAAGTCTTGCCGTTAGCTGCGCTTCCAAGATGACGGCTTTAGCCGCTGAAAACAGGGGCTGCAGCCCAGGCGAAAGCCTATATCTTTTGTCTCGGCTTCAGCCGAGCCCTGATACAAATCGCAGACTGCGCTGTGATTTCCCAGAGAAGTCGAGATGCTAAGTTTGTTAGATCAGTCGAGCGATCATCTTATCGGAGCACGTTCTGATGTGCGATTGCTAAGAGCTAAATGCTAAGTGCTAATTGCTAAGGAAGCGAGAAGCGAGCAGTACCTATGGCAGAAGTAAAAGCAATTTTCGTAGGCGGCGTTGCCACCAATGACGAAGTCGAGCACGGGAAAGACCTGGCGCGGCGCTATCGCTGCGAGTTCGTGGACCTGAAGAACTTCCACATCCAGCACGAATTGTTCCGCAAGATCAAAGTGGACTACATGTTCCGCTACAACTTCGTGCCTTTGGAAGAGAAGGACGACGGCCGTCTGATTGTAGCCATCGCCGATCCCAGCCAGCTGATGATGATCGACGAGATCAGTCTGCTGCTGGGCCGGCGCATCGTGACCAAGGTCGCCACGCTTCTCCCAGATCGCCGACGTTCTGAAGAAGACGGAGCAGTCGCAGCGCGTGCTGGAAGAAGCGGGCGAAAACTTTGCGCTCGACGTTATCACCGAGGACGAGAATAGCGACGAAACCATCTCGATCGAGAAGCTGACCGGCGAAACCGATCAGAGTCCGATCATCCGCCTGGTTGATACCACCATCTTCACCGCTTTGCAGCGGCGAGCCAGCGATATTCACATCGAGACGCGCGACGATTCGGTGGTCATCAAGTACCGCATCGACGGCGTTCTGCAACAGGCGATGCAGCCCATCGCCAAGGAACATCACTCCACCATCATCTCGCGTATCAAGGTCATGAGCGAGTTGGATATCTCCGAGCGCCGCGTTCCGCAGGACGGCCGCTTCCGGGTGCGCTACAACGGCCGCTCCATCGACTTCCGCGTCTCGATCATGCCGTCGATTCATGGCGAAGACGCGGTGCTCCGCGTGCTCGATAAAGAATCGATGAGCGAGAAGTTTCACAAGCTGACGCTCGACGTCGTCGGCTTCGGCGAAGAAGATCTGCGCAAGTTTCGCCGCTATATTAAGAGCCCTACGGCATGGTGCTGGTGACGGGTCCTACCGGCTCGGGCAAGACGACCACGCTCTACGCGGCGCTGAACGAGATCAAGACCGACGAAGACAAGCTCATCACCATTGAAGATCCGGTCGAATACCAGATCCGCGGCATCACGCAGATTCCGGTCAACGAGAAGAAGGCCTGACCTTTGCCCGCGGACTGCGCTCGATCTTGCGTCACGATCCCGACAAGATCATGGTGGGCGAAATTCGTGACACCGAGACTGCCCAGATCGCCATCAACTCGGCGCTTACCGGACACCTG
>CAWEWW010000010.1:0-394928 GCA_963812855.1 uncultured Acidobacteriaceae bacterium | reverse complement strand
GCCAGTTCGCGGACGAGCGCAGCCTGGGCCTGCTGCACGTTTGCGCTCGTGGCCGCGTTGGAGTCCAGCAGCACGTACACCGTCCGGCCATCGCACACGCGCAAGTCCGCGGACGGCCCCTTTTTCATCCACTAGGTGGCCGCTCGGCATCAGTGCCTTACCTATCCGGCCCCGCCAGCCATAGCACCCGCCCATCCCTACAAAAAGCATCTTGCGGCCAGTGCGCCGGGCGAAGGCGGTAAGCGCCAGACATGATTTCTCAGCCTCTACCAAGACGATTGCGGTTTCCTTGTCCTTCAGCGCGTCAGCAGCTCCAGGCGGAAGATAGAGCCGCTTGCGACCGCCATAATCACTGATGTACTTATTTGCCAGCTTGCCACCCTCAAATTCTGGGTGGTCACGCCGCAGTCGGCGCGTAACGACGCGGCCGGTCTGAATGTCGTGGTAGTCGAAAAGAATACCGGCCATGTTCCCCTCACGCCTACCGGTAAGGTCGTGGCCCTCCGCATCCGTGACCCGGCGGACGTGGGCCTGTGCTAACAACTCTTCCGGGATGCGTAGCCACTCAAACATGCTCAGGTCGGCCGGCGTGGAGTCCGTCGGCTCGCGAGGTGGGAAGGATGCGAGCAGGATCTAGTTCAACCCTATGCAGCGCCGCTCATTACCAACCCTCCCGCGCGGGGATCAGGTTGGCCTGGATCAGCCGTTCGAGGCTCTCTTCCGTCACGGCAACCGCGCGCCCTATTTCGACGAAATCCAAGTACTTCCGCTTGAGGCGCCAATCTCTCAGCGTTGAAAGCTTTAGGCCCAGCCGGTCCGCTGCGACCGGCAACCGCAGCAGCTTGACAGCTTTCTTCTCCGAGTTGCGCTGGGAACACGTTAAGCTCACGCGTATTTCTCTCTGCGGCGTGGTACTGGAAATGCGCGTGTCCCTAACCATCGACCACCGCCGTTCTGGACAGCACTGTCTTCCTGCGCGCCCTCGCGATGACGCTCCATAAAGGCGAGCAGACCCCGTTCGGACACGAATACCGCTTTGCCCATTTTGAAAAAGTCGATTTTTCGCTCTGTCCGATACTGGCGAAGCCTGTGCTCTGGAATGCCATAACGCTCACGCGCTTCGCGAAAGGTCAAAGCGCGATCTCCGGCACCGATCATCGCTTTCGAATTTTCGGCCATCGTCTGCCAACCTCCCTTGGTTGCAGCGGTTCAGTGGCAACACGCTGCTACCCTCATAGGAGTGACTTCTGAAGTCACAGTTGTGACGGGACACGTCACTGGGAGGTCGATTTTGGAGGGAGGCTCTAGCGAGAGGGGAGAGTTACTGTCCACGGTACCTGGCCATCGCGGTACATGAACTCTGAGCCAGTAGTTACAGACCTCTGAAGATAGTCCGCTAGATTCGGGGCTTCCCGTCTAAGCACTCGGTATGCGCGCCGAATCGCCTTCGTGACAGTTTGGCGATGGCGTTCGTTGGTTTTATCGAGGGGCTTGATCGGCCTCGCCAAGTCAAGCTGTTGAGTTGCTTTCGATCGAGTCATATTCCTGTCGCAGATCCGCGGCTTTCTTCTTATCGCCGGCCTCAAGCGACCATGTGCATTCTTTTTCCAGTTCATCCGACCTCCGCTGATACTCTCTCCGCGCGCGAAAATCTAATGTGTCGGCGGTATCGAAACACACTTGCGAGACACTGGCGCGGTCCCCATCCTCGGTCTCTGTTTGGTACTCGGATATGGAGGCGGTTACGGCATCAGCGAAGGGTGTACTGACGACAGGCGACGCAGAAATCGAACTGTACAGCTCGGCTGCCCTAATTTTCTTAAGGGGGTTCGCCAGCAGCACGGAAATGTAAGCCAAGCCATCGAGCCCAACGGGTAACCGACAGATCTCCCCGTTGAACACAATGCTCCAGGTTTGGCCTTCTTTCACAAACTGATTCTGTAAAGGCGATGGCGTGCGCTCCCGGTCCTCTCTTATGGCGGCATCAACCAACGCCCGCTGGCTGATTTCGTTCAACTGAGTTTCGACCGGCTGAAACAGTCGGTTCAGTGCCTCGTCGAGGTCATATCGCATACTTGGAAGCACCCCTGGCGGGAATGCTGCCTCTTTTCCGAATGACAGCATCAGACCCGAAATTGCCTCTCGCGGTCGCCCCTTTTTCTCCAAAACCGAATTGACCAATCCTTTGGCCCATTCAACGAGAACAGGACCCGAAGGCGGACCGAGATTCAGCAGGGCTTCGAAGCGCGAGGTTATAGCCGCGGTCACAGCCACGCGCCACGCCCCAATACATGCTTCAAAGTGCTCCGCGTTCTCGCGTGCCACGGATAGCGACTCCAGGCTGCTCCACCATTGGTACTCGCGCTCATTCAGCGTTTCTTTGAGGGATTCATTCGCCTTCGCGAGGTCTGATTGCAGCAGGTCGAGAACCGCGTCGATAAGTTTCTGCTGCCCCGCTGTCAGCGAGAATGGGGATGTGCTTGGTTTCTGGGTCACACCAGATATGGAACCTCCGAGTAGTGTTTTTCTTGCACCGGGTTACCCAGCCGCGTCGGGCTTCTCTTTTGCCCACCTAGTAAGCGCCGCCTTCCGGCCCTCTTTGCTGAGTTGTTCCTTGCTCAACTTTCGCGCTCGTGCTTTTCCACCGAGAGAACCCAGGCTCACGGCTGCTGCGTTCTTTTTCTTCTTCACCATCCCGGAATCATAGCATGCGTAGCGGTACGAAGAGGCCGTGATTTACTCACTCTTTTACGGGATGCAGGTCACAATTAGTCTATTTTCGCTTGACGTATACGTAGCGGCACGCATAAGGTGGGCTTTTGAATCCCCATCTATGCCCTCATCTCCATGCCGGATAGCGAGGCCGCTCGGAAGTGAAGAAGGAAGATATGTCTGTCTATAGGCCCAGCAAGCACTCGAAAGTTTGGTGGTACGACTTCATATTTGAGGGACAGCGCGTCCGCGAGAGCGCCAAGACGCGCTCCAAGACCGTCGCCAAAGATGCGGAGAAGTCGCGTCGCCGCGAGTTGGAAGAGAGCTACAACGGCATCAAGCGTCGTGATCGCGCCAAGCTATTCTCCGTCGCGGCCGAGGAATGGCTTACACTCAAGAGCCTTACGCTCGCCGCTTCCTCGCAGCGTATTGAGCGGGACAACCTGAAGCACCTCTCACCGCATTTCGAGCGGCGTCTCGTTACTGACATACAGGCGAAGGACGTGAGCCGATACCAGCAGGCCCGGTTAGCGGAAGGCGCATCACCTAAAACAGTCAATCTGGAAGTAGGGACGCTGCGGGCCATACTTCGCCGCCATCGTGTTTGGCCCGAAATTCAGCAGGATGTTCGGATGCTCCCCGTTTCGGATGATGTCGGCCACGCCCTCACCCTCGAAGAAGAAGCGGCTTTGCTCTCGGCATGTCTTGAGAGCCGCTCCCGATTGCTGTATCCCGCTGTTATGTTGGCCTTTAATACCGGAATGCGTTACACCGAGGTTCGGCTGCTGCAATGGAAGCAAGTAGATTTCGTCGGCAAGGCTCTGACAGTCGGCAAGTCCAAGACGCCGACCGGGACCGGGAGAGTCCTTAAGCTGAATGCGCGAATCCTCAACGTGCTGGAGATGTGGGCCGCACAGTTCCCGAACCGCCACACCGAGCATTACGTGTTCCCATTCGAGAAGTGCGGCGCCAATGGCGAAGAGGACAGCTTCGGCTTCACCGGCGCAGTGGTTTACTACGGAACCGATCCGACGCGACCGATTGGCGATTGGAAAGAAGCGTGGGAAAAAGCGAGAGAGCGTGCGGATGCCATTCTCAAGGGCGAAACCGAAAAGCCTCAACCCGCAGCGCCGAAGCGGGGCCAACAGAAAAACACGTTGGGGAAGAAATCGAACAGCAAGGATGAAGGCAAGAAACCGGCGCGACTCCAGTGCCGCTACCACGATCTACGTCACACTGCGATTACTCGGCTGCTGGAAGCTGGCATCCCTTACCCCGTGGTCGCTCACATGATGGGGTGGTCTGCGGCTACGGCAATCCGCATGGCGAAGCGTTACGGCCACATTGGAAATCAAGCTCTGCGTGATGCTGCGGACGTGCTCGGGTCGGTGAAACTTCCCAAAACTCCCCGGCGGTACCTCAAAAAGTCCCCAAAGCCAGAAGAAGCCGGAGCTGGAAGTATTCAGTAAGTGTCAGAAAAGAAATGGCTCCTCAGGTAGGACTCGAACCTACAACCCTCCGGTTAACAGCCGGATGCTCTGCCATTGAGCTACTGAGGAGTGTCTGTGCGCTGTCAAAAGCGCTTGCAATTTGTAGTTGTATTGTAGCGGCAGCTGCCAATTGCGTCAAAGTCCCAGGCCCTATGCAGGAGAATCTTGTTCCAATTCGGCTCGGCCGAATTTCGTCTCGCGAGCGACTCTCTCATCTGGCGTGGTGCGCGGCCGCGTCTGGCTCGCGCGCTGCAAAGCTGCTAGGCTCTTGCTGACGAGTCTCCAACTTTGATCGTCGATGCCGCGAACGGCCTGGGCGCGTTTCCATGAGCCTGAATATTCTCACTCACATTTCGCTCGCCGCAGTATTGCTGTTAACCTCAACTGCGGTGGCGCAGAATCACAGTTCCACTAATTCCTCGACGATGAATATTCCTAAGCCGCCTGCAACCCCCCAGCAGCCTGTTACCGACGACTACTTCGGCCAAAAAATTGTCGACCCCTATCGCTGGCTGGAGGATGGCAGCTCTCCTCAGACCCAGCAGTGGGTCGCCGAGCAACTGGCCTACACCCGCAGCCTTCTCGACAAGCTGCCTGGCCGCGAGCAACTGCACGCTCGCATCGAGCAGTTGCTCGAGATCGGCAATCTGGGCGACACGCAAGTCGGCGGCGACTACTACTTCCACACTCGTCGCGACGGCAAACAGAACCAGCCGGTGCTCTACGTTCGCAAAGGCGTTGACGGACACGATGAAGTGCTGGTCGACGCCAACCAGCTTTCCAAAGATGGCACCGTCGCGCTCGACTGGTGGTATGCCTCGCACGACGGCAAGTACGTCGCCTACGGCACATCGGAGAGCGGCTCGGAGATGAGCACGCTGCACGTGATCGAGAGCGCGACCCGCAAGCTGCTGCCCGACACGATTGCGCGCACTCGCGCGGCCAGCCTGGCCTGGAAGCCCGACGACAGCGGCTTCTATTACACGCGCTATCCCCAGCCGGGCGACGTCGCCGCCGGTCAGGAGATGTATAACCGGCATGTCTTCTATCACCCGCTGGGCAGCGATCCCGCACAAGATCCGCTCATCTTCGGCGAGGGCCGCGATCCGCAGGACTGGCCCAACGTCGCTCTGTCCAACGATGGCCACTGGCTCAGCATCATGGTTGAGCAGGGCTGGACCAAGAACGAGGTCTTTCTCAAGGAAGTAACGACGAACTCGGCGCCGCTGCGCATCACCACCGGCAAAGAGTTTCTCTACTACGCTCTGCCTTACAAAGGCGATCTCTACATCCTGACCAACGAAGATGGCCCGCGCTATCGCGTCTTCAAGACTCCGGCCACTACGCCCACGCGCGAGCACTGGCGCGAAATCATTCCGCAATCCGACGCCGTTCTGACCTCGCTGCAAATCATCGGCGGCCAGATCTTCGCCCGCTACGAACAGAACGCGCACTCGCTGCTGAAACGCTTCGCCCTCGACGGCATGCCTCTGCGCGAAGTGGAACTGCCGACCCTGGGCACCATCTCCTCGATCGGCGGCGAATACGACAGCAGCAGCGCGTTCTATCTCTTCTCCTCGTTCACCGTCCCGACCACGATCTATCGCTTCGACATCGACTCGGCGAAGAGCACCGTCTGGGCTTCGGTCGAGACCGGCATCGATACCAGCAAGTACGAGACCAGGCAGGTCTGGTACGGGTCGAAAGACGGCACGCGCGTTCCCATGTTCCTGGTCATGCGCAAAGGGCTCAAGCTCACCGGACACAGCCCGGCGCTGCTCACGGCATATGGCGGCTTCAATGTCAGCCTGACACCCGAGTTCAACAAGACGCTGTTTCCCTGGCTCGATCGCGATGGCATCTTCGCCATGGCAAACTTGCGCGGCGGCAGCGAATTCGGCGAAGACTGGCATCGCGCCGGCATGTTGGACAAGAAGCAGAATGTGTTCGACGACTTCTTTGCCGCGGCCGAGTATCTGGAGAAGGAGGGCTACACCGATCGCGAGCATCTGGCCATTCGCGGCGGCAGCAACGGCGGCCTGCTGATGGGCGCGGCCCTGACCCAACGGCCTGATCTCTTTCGCGCCGTCGTCTGCCAGGTGCCGCTGCTCGACATGCTGCGCTATCAGAACTTCCAGATCGCCAAGCTCTGGATTCCGGAGTACGGCTCGTCTGCCGATCCGAAGCAGTTCAAGTGGCTCTATGCGTATTCGCCGTATCACCACGTGAAAGCCGGAACCGCTTATCCCGCCGTGCTGTTCATGACTGCCGACACTGACACGCGGGTTGACCCTATGCACGCCAAGAAGATGACCGCCGAATTGCAGGCCGATAACGGCGGACCCAACCCGATTCTGCTGCGCATCGAGCCCAAAGCTGGGCACGGAGCAGGGAAGCCAATCTCCAAGCTGGTGGAAGAGTGGACCGACATTTATTCCTTCCTGTTCTGGCAGCTGGGGATGAACTAGCGGATGAGCTTACTGCAGGGAGCCGCCGGCGGAGTCCAGGGTGAGCAGGGAAAAAACTCGTTCAGGTGTCCGCTCAAAAAGCCCATTTGCAAGGGGTATTGACAACCTTGGCTCCCCGGCGCAGAATCTCATCAATAGGCGAACAAAAAGCGAAACTGCTCCGCCTCCTGAGGTTCTTATGCCGGCTGCTGACACCCTTCGTGCCCAACTTGAGTCTTCTCTGCACGAGCGGCTCTCCTCCACCCTTCTGCTGCGTGAGCGCCAGCCGCCGCTAACGGTGCCCATCGGCGTGCCCGCGCTCGACGAATTGACCGGCGGCTTGCCTCGCGGAGCCCTGAGCGAAATTGCGGGGCCGGCTTCTTCCGGACGCACCGGTGTGATGCTGGCGGCTTTGGCTGGAGCGACGTGCCGCCAGGAAATTTGTGCTCTGGTGGATGCCACCGACAGCTTTGATCCCGCTTCAGCCGAGCGCGCGGGCGTCGACCTGAGCCGGCTGCTTTGGGTGCGCTGTAGCGAGCAAGAAGGCCGGCCGCAGGAGAATGTTTCCGGTCGTGCGAAGCGCGCCAGCTTCGCCTTCGCCACCGCGATGGAACAAGTCCTGAAGGTGACCGACCTGCTTCTCCAGGGAGGCGGCTTCGGCATGGTGGTGCTGGATCTCGGCGATATTCCCTCGGAAAGTTTGCGTCGCGTGCCGCTGACTTCGTGGTTCCGTTTTCGCCGCGCGGTCGAGCCCACCGCTACCGTGCTGTTACTGCTGGAACAGGAGCCTTGGGCTAAAACCTGCGCGTCTCTGGTGCTGCAACTCTGCTCGGAAGAAGTTTGCGCGCAGGACTCGGCGCAGAGTGCAGCCTTGCGCGACTCGGCTCGGATGACAGCCCTGCACGACGCAAACTCGATTCCAGCGGTGCGCGATTCCGTGAGCGGCTGGCGAGTGCATCGCTCGACCGCTGAGCGGGAGGCTCCTGTTCATGCTGGAGGAATTTTTGCTCATGACGAGGACTCCCATATTCAGCTTCCGGAGAACCCTGCCGTTAGCCACGCCGCGTTATTGCGGGGAATGAATTTTCGCGCCGAGGTGGTGCGCTCGTGTACGCAGCGCAGACCCCCGCACTCCGCCGGAGTCAGCTTTGGGCTGCGCGCCGCGATGTGAAGGAACGGTGCTTCTGTTGCGTCATCCAGTCTTTGCCATCACGCCATTTTGCAGGCCGCTAAAAATCGGCCAGAGGTGGTTTTGAAGGGGCGCAGCTTTACAGGCTACGGAAAAAGTCAGTATTCGCGATGAACGCGTAGAGCGAACCTTCAGGTTCGCGTCTGAGTTCTTTATTTCAGATATCCGGAGCTGGCTCCAGCCGGCGGCAGACTGCTCATCTCGACTTTTTCCGCAGTCTACCTAGCTGGCGCAAGAGACTTTTATTCTCGAGTTATTCCGACCAGCTTTACAGGCTGTTTCCACGACGAACATTGTCGATATGTTTGCCTGTATCTATGTTCCCGATTTTCCCGTGGAGGCGATGGTTCGCCCCCATCCCTGGCTGCGCGAACGAGCCGTGGCCGCACTGGAGGGCAAGCCTCCTCTGGGGCGCGTCATCGCGCTCAACGACAAGGCTCGCCAGCTGGGAATGGCAGTTGGCATGACCAAGCTGCAGGCTTCGATGTTTGCGGGAGCCTCACCTGTTGCAGTTCTGCGCCCGCGCTCTTCCGAGCAGGAAACTTCGGCTCATGCCGCCTTGCTCGACGTTGCACACGCCTTCACCCCCCGCGTGGAAGACACTGCCCCTGATACCTTGCTGCTCGACCTTGCCGGGCTGGAGCGTCTCTATGGCGCTCCCGCAGCCATGGCGCACGACCTGGCCTGGCGAGTCCATGCGGTTGGGCTGGAGGCGAACCTGGCGCTGGCCGCTAATCCCGACACCGCCATGCACGCGGCTCGCGGCTTCGCGGGAATTACTGTCATCCCTACCGGCGCCGAGCCGCAATGGCTCGGCGCGTTGCCGGTTCGCCTTCTGCTGGACGCCTTCGAGTTTTCCTCGGCGAAGCTTGCCCTTGCTCCTGCTGAACGTGAAGAGCTGCTCGATACGTTGCAGCGCTGGGGCATAGGGGATTTTCACGCCCTGGCGCTTTTGCCCGAACCCGCTTTGGCATCGCGCCTGGGAGGGGTGGGAGTGCAGTTGCAGCGCCTGGCTCGCGGAGGCGGCTTGCGTACGCTGGTGTTGTGCGAACCGCCTTCGCACTTCGAAGAGGCGATGGAGCTGGAATTCCCCGTCGAAACCCTGGAGCCGCTTTCCTTCATTCTCAACCGGCTGTTGGAGCAACTCTGTGCCCGGTTGGAAGCACGATCTCTTGCCGTGCAGGAACTCCAATTGCGCCTGCAACTGGAGCGGCGGGTTGCCGACGAGGAAACCACCACCCTTGGGGAATTAGCTGGGCTGAGCGCTGCCTACCACAATGTGAGAGATAAGCCAATTTACATACGCACTTTGCGATTGCCGGTTTCCATGCGCGACAGCAAGGTATTTTTGAAGTTGTTGCAACTGGATTTAGATGCCCATCCTCCGGGCGCGCCCATCATTAAGGTATGGATCAAGGCCGAGCCGGCGCCGCCTCGCTCCGCGCAGCGAGGACTGTTTCTTCCGGTAACTCCCGAGGCGGAAAAGCTGGAAATTACCCTGGCGCGCATTGATGGAATTGTGGGCGAGCGGCGGTCTGGAATTGTACGTCTGCTCGATCAGCATCGTCCTGACAGCTTTCAAGTCGAGCGCTTCGCAATTCCTTCGCTCGCCTCAAATGCCACAAGGTGGGAAAGAGATTACCGTCCGATATCGCATCCCGCACTGTCTGATATCAAAGATTGCCAGTTCCTTGCGTTGCGACTCTTTCGCCCAGCCTGGCGACTGCAGGTGCATCTGTCCAACGGCCGGCCGCTTACTTTAATCGCAGAAGGCTCCGGCCGGGCCAAACTCATGAGAGGAAACGTTCTCTGGTCGGCCGGGCCGTGGCGATCGTCGGGCGATTGGTGGAGCGCAAATCGGGAACGAGAAGAGGAGTGCGCCCGCCAGGAAAGTTCAGGCCCCTGGGACCGCGAGGAGTGGGACATAGCCTTATTCGCACGTAATAGCAAAACCATGGCAAAAGAAAATGAAGCGGGCGCCTCAGGCGGTAAGGGTAATGCTCTCGCCCTCTATCGGATTTTTCGCGACCGGCTGACCGGCCATTGGTTTGCCGACGCCAGCTATGACTGAACTGGCCACTGGCTACTGGCCGCTGGCAACTGTCTCAATGTACATCGAACTCCATGCCCGCTCCGCTTTCAGCTTCTTGGAGGGAGCCTCGGTTCCCGAGGAACTGGCCGAGATCTGCGCGCAATACCAGATGCCGGCGATGGCCTTGCTCGATCGCGATGGAGTATATGGCGCGCCGCGATTTCATCTTGCCGCCCAGAAGCTGAAGGTGAAGGCACACATTGGGGCAGAGATCACATCGCTGCTAGCGCGAACTCCCGCCGGCGAATTGCCCCGCCTCCCTCTGCTCTGTACTTCGCGCGAAGGCTACCAGAATCTTTGCCGTCTCATCACCCGCATGAAGTTGCGGGCTCCGAAATATCCTGCCTCACTACCACAACGTGAGACATCCGATGAAAAGCAGCTCATTCAGGTACAAGCCACAGCTTTACCGGCCGATCTCGCCGAACATGCAGCCGGCCTGATCTGTCTTACCGGGGGAGACGAAGGCCCGCTGGCTCATGCGCTGGCAAGCGGCGGTAGGGAAGCAGCCCGCCGCACTCTGGAAGAACTTATTGCGATCTATGGCCGCGAAAATGTGCACGTCGAACTGCAGCGTCACTACAGCCGCGCCCAGGAAGCGCGCAACCAGGCGGCAATCGAGCTGGCGCGCAGCCTGCATTTGCCGCTGCTGGCCACGCAAGGTGCTTCCTATGCCAAGCCGGAGGAGCGCCGCATTCTCGACGTCTTCACCTGCATCCGCCATCATCACACGCTCGATACCGCGGGACGCCTGCTGGCGTGCAATAGCGAACGCTATATCAAAACGCCACAAGCCATGCAGCAGCTCTTCGCCGACTTGCCGGAGGCTATCGCGAACACAGTAGAGCTGTCCTCGCGGCTGGCTTTCACCCTAGGCGAACTGGGCTACGAATTTCCTCGCTATCCCACACCCGATGGCGAAAGCATGAATTCGTTTCTGCGGGCACGAACCATGGATGGCGCCCGCGACCGTTACTTACGTCCCGGCCAAAAGAATTTATGGCAGCGAGCGCAACAACAGATCGAACGCGAGCTGGCGCTGATCGGGAAGCTTCATCTGGAGGGCTACTTCCTTATTGTGTGGGACATCGTGCGCCACTGCCGCGATCACGGCATTCTGGTGCAGGGGCGAGGCTCGGCGGCCAACAGCGCGGTCTGCTATTCGCTGGGCATTACTGCGGTCGATCCCGTCGGCATGGAATTGTTGTTCGAGCGTTTCCTGTCCGAGGAGCGCGGCGAGTGGCCCGACATCGATCTCGACCTGCCCAGCGGCGACCAGCGCGAGCGCGCCATTCAATATGTCTACGAGCGCTACGGCAAGCTGGGCGCAGCCATGACGGCCAACGTCATCACCTATCGTGGACGCTCGGCGGCGCGCGAAGTGGGCAAGGCGCTCAGCTTTGATGGTGAGGCTCTCGACCGTCTGGCCGGGCTGGTGAGTTCGTGGGAGTACAAGGACCCGGACGACACGCTGGCGCGGCAGTTTCGCGATGCCGGCTTCGACCTGCGGCATCCGCGCATGCGCCTGTTCTTCGAGCTTTGTGTTGCCGTGCAGGACCTGCCCCGGCATTTGGGACAGCACTCCGGTGGCATGGTCATTTGCCAGGGGCAGCTCGATTCTGTCGTTCCGCTGGAACCGGCCACCATGCCTGGCCGCGTGGTGGTGCAGTGGGACAAGGAAGATTGCGCCGACATGGGCATCGTCAAAGTCGACCTGCTGGGGCTGGGCATGATGGCGGTGCTGGAAGAGTCCATCACCCTGATCCGCGACCACTATCAGGAAGAAGTCGATCTGGCCAGGGTTCCAGCCGATGATCCCACAGTGTATGACACCCTGCAGAAGGCCGATACCGTGGGCATGTTCCAGATCGAGAGCCGGGCGCAGATGTCCTGTCTGCCGCGGTTGCGGCCTAAACGCTTCTACGACATTGTGGTACAGGTGGCGATTATCCGCCCCGGACCCATCGTCGGCCAGATGGTCAACCCCTTTCTGATGCGGCGGCAGGGAAGGCAGGAGGTGGTTTATCCGCATCCTTCGCTCGAAGCGGTTTTGAAGCGCACCCTGGGCGTGCCCCTCTTCCAGGAACAGCTGTTGCGTATGGCCATGATCGCCGCCGGCTTCAGCGGCGGTGAAGCGGAAGAGCTGCGCCGGGCTTTCGGTTTCAAGCGCAGTGAAAGGCGCATGCGCGACATCGAGGTAAAGTTGCGGGAAGGCATGCAGCGCAACGGCATTCTTGGGGAGTCGCAGGAGCAGATTATCCAGTCAATCACCTCATTCGCGCTCTATGGGTTTCCGGAGTCGCATGCCGCCAGTTTTGCCCTGATCGCCTATGCCAGTGCTTATCTCAAGTGCCATTACCTGGCGGCGTTTACGGCGGCGCTGCTCAACAATCAGCCTATGGGGTTTTATCATCCCTCGACCATCGTGAAAGATGCGCAGCGCCATGGGCTGAAGGTACGGCCGGTTGACATCACCTGTTCGGACTGGGCGTGTACCCTGGAGCCGGAAGCCAATCCCACATTGTGGGATAGCAAGGAAGGGGCACGGCTTCAGCCGCGCCGTAAGAGCGGGTTCCATGCGGCTTTAGCCGTGGAGGAGATGAGCGGCGCAGAGATATCAGAAGACCCTCAGTGGCAAAAGCCACTTTGTGACGAGCCGGTTATCGGCACGCCTGAAGGCGCGCCCCTTCAAAATCATAATTGCGGACCAGGCTTCGCTCTGCGCATGGGATTTCGGTATGCGAAAGGCCTGCGAGACCAAACTGCTCAGGCCATCGTCAGCGAACGTGAGAAGCGTCCCTTCGAATCCATCGCAGACCTGGCTTACCGCGTTCCCGAGTTGCGCCGCAATGAACTGGTGCTGCTGGCTTCGATTGGCGCGCTGAACTCGATTGGACACAGGGAAGAGGAAGATCTGAGCGCAATTCTTAATTTGCCGCGCAAAGCAGGAAAGAAGCAACGTCTCCATCGGCGCGACGCTCTGTGGCAAGCCGAGCGTGCCGCACGTTTTGCCGGCCCGCTGCTGGAGAGCATTCCGGAATCGGATGCAGCTTCTCCGCTCGCGCCCATGACGCCGGAAGAGCGGCTGGTAGCCGATTTCCACGGAACCGGACTCACCGTGGGCCCGCATCCCCTGGCCTATCGCCGGGCGGATCTGAAGCGCGCTGGTGTGCTTTCCGCCCAGGAGTTAACGCAGCTTCCGCATGGCCGTTATGTGCGGACGGCAGGTTGTGTGATCGCACGGCAAAGGCCGGGCACGGCCAAGGGATTTGTCTTTCTCAGCCTGGAGGACGAGACCGGAATCGGCAATGCGATCATCACCCCCGATCTGCTGGAGCAAAACCGCATTCTGATTGTGTCGGAGAAATTCTTATTGCTGGAAGGCATCCTGCAAAATCAGGATGGCGTGATCTCGGTGAAAGTGGCTCGAGTAGCGCCTCTGCGCGAAGCCTACGCTGCCGGAGCGGTGGATGTTACCGACGCCGAGGTGAGGTCGCATGACTTTCACTAACGGATTCATCGATCGGCCTTCGCAGGAACAACCGCTCCCCCAGCAGGCATTGGACGACTCGTCCGTTCATAGCTCGCAATCCGCCGTTCAGTCCGCTTGCTCCAGCAGCAGGCCGTTATAGGCAGATGCGACCAGCAGGCGTCCTTTGTAATTCAGAGCGGTACGGATGGAGACTTCCGCCTTAGGTGTGCTTTGCCAACTCTTTCCGCCGTCTTTGCTCTGGAATACGGCATGCGAATGCAGCGCCGTAGCCAGCAGCCGCTGGCTGACGGAGTCATACACGACCTCCAGAACGTCGTTCCTGGGAAGGCCTCCCAGCATGTACTGCCAGGTCTGTCCCCCGTCGGCGGAGCGTAGAGCCCCCTGAGGCGTGCCCAGCCATAGCGCACCCGGCGTCGAAGTCAGGCTGTAAACTCCACCTACATACTTCGGCAGTACGACGCTGGTCCAGGTCTTGCCGTCGTCCCGGGAGAGATAGGCGCCCTTGATACCGGCCAGGGTTACGGCTCCGTCGTCGTAGCTGTTGACCGCACTGAACTCCCGCTCTCCCTCAACAGCCTGGGCGTACCAACGCTCTCCCTGGTCCATGCTGACGAACAACCCATCATCGGTGGCCGCAAACCAAGTCTTCTCCCCGATCTGCAGCGATCGTACTCGCGGCGCATTGGCAGCAGAGATTACCGCTTCAGCCGGGACCTTCCTCTTAGCAAGACTACCCGTGCGCTTATTGGCTGCAGCAGACTTGGAGGATCTGCTTTTGGCAGGCTGCGCTTCCGCCGCCGTTTGTGATTCCGGCATGGGCCCTAAAATCATCTTCACCGGCATCCAGGAACCGCTTAACGATTCCAGCCGGAAGATTCCATGATTGGTGCCGGCGAACAGGGCTCCGTCGTCGGCCTGTTGCAAGCTCAAGATGTCGCGCCCTGCCAGTCCTCGGCTGGATTGCCGCCAACTCTTGCCGCCATCGTCAGACAGGAACATGCCGCCCTGCTCCTTGTCATTGGCTACTCCCACATAGATTCGGTTGGGATCCTTGCGGTCCACTACCACGGCATCCACCAGGCGATGAGAGAATCCCCGGTTCGAGCTGGTGTAGTGCGCAAAACCGTCGTTGCTGGCCAGCACGCCCTGCATATCGGTCGCCACCAGCACGCGATTCGGATCGCGAGGATCGATCAGGACATCATTCACAATCAGGTCGGCTGAGGAAACCAACTCCCACCTGGTGCCGCTGTCCACCGTCTTCCAAAGGCCGCCCGTGGTGCCGGCGTAAACAATCGATGGCCGCTGAGGATCCTGCTTCAAGACCCGAGTGCGAATTGCCGAATGCGGCAGGCCCTGCACCCGGTGAAACACTTCGGCGCCGTCGTCGCTCTTGTAGATGCCTGAGCAAGCGCTGGCATAAACCCGCGATGGCACTTTGGGATCGACAATGATGCTGAAGACATCAGAATCGTCCAGGATTCCTTCCTTCAGGTTGTGCCAGGTTGCGCCGCCGTCGGTGGTCTTCCAGGGCAGATGGCGCGTGCCGGCATAAATGATGTCGGGATTTTGCGGATCGATAGCGACCGAAACAAAATTCTTCAGCGAGGAATGGTTCTCGATGGCCGTGGAGTTTTCCGGGGTGATGCGCTCCCAAGTCGCTCCGCCGTCACGGGAGCGGAACACTCCATCCAGGGCGCCGATCACCAGGGTGTTGTGGTCGCTGGGGGCCATGGCCAGGGCGCGAATTGATTTGCCGTGCACACCCATCAACTCGTGCCAGGTACGGCCGCCATCATCAGAGCGGAAGACGCCGCCGTCGTTATCGTTGAACAGTCCCCAGGCTGCCGCGTACACGGTCGCCGGATGGGTGGGATCGAAGACGATGTGGTCGAAAACGTAATCGTCGCCCGGGCCGAGGTGAACAAGAAACGCCCACGAATTTCCCCCGTCCTGCGAAACAAAAAGCTGTCCCGAGCTGGTTCCCAGCAGGACACGGTTGGGATCACCGGGGTCGTAGGCCAGGCTGCGCACGTTGCCGCCTTCCGGCCCAATCAATTGCCAATCTGACGCTGCGGCAACCCGGTTGAACAGCGTGCCGACGCAGAGAAATAAGATTGCAATCCATGCGGCCCTACCGCGCATAAAGAAAGCCCCGTCTGTGTACCTGGTGGAAGTGGAAGGAAAGAGCACCCTCTGGGAGATCATAACTCGCAGCCGCTGAAGCGCATACTTTCGAGGCGCCGGCAGCAACCGCTTTGTTCGTCCTGCGACCCGCGCGGGACACCTCAGAAAGAAGCCGGCAAGAGGCGAACCTCTCACCGGCTTGAGTCGAACTACCTCACCTCAGCTACTGCGCTGGAGCAGCAGCGGGAGGCGCGGCTTTGGCCTTATGGCTCTTCTTTTTGGCCGGAGCGGGCGCATTGCGCGACTGCGGCTGCACTGCGTTTTCGTCAACCACGGTACCTTCTTCCAACTGCCCGCCGCACATGGTGCCTTCGGGGACAAAGTAGAAGTGTGTGGCCTGACCGTTGGCTCCGCCCTGACGCGGCTGTACGCGGCTGGCGTCAACCTTGTTCGGGCCGTCGGTGGTCAGGTAGTACTTAACGTTGACCGAGCGTTGCGCACCCAATTGCTGCTCGTTGACCGACTCTTTCTGGTTGGTATAGCCCACGACGTCCAGCTTGCCGTTAGGCATCTGTTGCAAGCGCAGAGAGAGTTTGTCCAGCGTGTCCTTGCAGTCGTTATCCACGCGCCACGGCTTCTTGGGGTTCTTCTCGAAGGTGCACTCGCCCCAATCCTCGATATTGACGCAGGACTTGACGGCCGGAACGGTGACGCTGCCGGTGCAGCTGGCCGACAGATTGGCCCGTGCATCGGTCGCCGTACCGGTCGCGGTGATGGTGTTGCCGGCGTCGGCGTTGGTTGCGGTGAGCGTTACGGAAGTGCCGCTGCCGCTCATGGTGCCACCACTATTGGTCCAGCTATAGGTCAGCGGCCATCCCTGGGGATCGCTGGCCGTCATGGTAACGGTTGCAGGCTCGCCAATGGCGATGGTGCTCGGAGTCGCTGAGCAGGTGACGGCGGGAGGCTGCGGCTGCTTGATGGTGAAGCTCGCCGAGCAGGTCGCCGTGTTGTTCTTCTTCTCCTTGGGATCGGTGACCGTGCCGCTGGCCGAGTAGTTTCCCGGCGCCAGGCCGGTGGTGTCGACGGTCGCGGTCTGGGCGCTGGCATTCGACAGCTTGCCGCTGTTGCCGGTCCAGGCGTAGGTCACGGTATGTTTGGGATTGAAGTTGGCTCCGGTGATGGTGACGCTCACCGGATCACCCGACCAAACCTCGGCCGGTGATGCGGAACAGGTAGCAGTCACCGGTACCGGCGGCGCTCCGCCGAACATGAATTCCAAGCCGCCGAAGTAGCGGAAGTTGTTCTGGTTGGACGTGTAATTGGCAATATGATTCGCACTGAAGCGGGTAAACAGGTAGTCCACTTCCACCGGGCGGATGGCGAAGTGTTTTGCGACTTTGAGGTCAATACCACCTCCGAATGCCATCGCAAAGCCGTTATTGTCACCGCTGCCCGAGCGACATCCCTCCTCTAACTTGCAGATGTTTCCATAGAGATTGGTATGCGCGGCCCCAAACAGGGCCTCTCCAAACGGCTGAAACACCCCGGTATGTTTCTTGATCTGGGGACCAAACATATAGGTGAAGACATTGCCGTTCACATTTCCTAGGAATTGTCCGTTTTGGCTCACCTTCAGGCCGCTACCCTGCGTGTAGCCCATGAAGTCGGCTTTAATGCCGAAATAATTCCCGAAGTTGAAGTCGACCTGACCGCCCCCGCCGAAGACATTAAAACTGGTAATGGGAGCAAGATTGGGGTGAACGTTGACCATGGAAAACCCAAGCGGTATTTCGACCTTGGGAACGTCTTGTGCACAGGCGCCGAGAGCCAGCGCCACCGTGAGAAAAAGCAAACCTGTTATCTTCTTCATAAAAATTTCGTCCTCCGCTATACGACATCCAGGAACCACACGCTAGCCAGCTGCGCGTCTTGTGTTGTGTCCGCCATCGATTTCCGGCGCCGGTTTATTCCGCACTGCCGGTGTCGGACGGATCACTTGAGATTGAAAGTCACGCCCATGAGGGCACCGTTCATGTGTGCGTCAAAAAGAAAAAGGGCAGGCGGGTTGGTGCTATAGTTCACGTCCAGATAGCGATAGCCGGCCTGTAAGATACACTTCTTCCCGATCCGGTAGCCGAGCACGCCGACCACCTGATAGTCCACCGCTGCGCCCCCCCCACCTGCATCCCCGGCAACCGTGACCAAGGTCTTGGGCGAGAGCGCGAACTCAAATTTCATACCGGCGAGGCCGTCGACCCAGTTCGCCGCCTGCGAATAATTGCTGAGAAGGCCGGAAGGCTGAAAGCTCAGATTCTGGCCCAGGTGCCAATAACGCAGGCCAATCAAAGCATCGATCTTGACCTTTTCATGATCCACGATGCGGTAGCCAACTTTGGGAGTGAAGATCGTCTCGGTGACCTTCACCTGAATCGAACTCAAATCCTGCTCCAGCGGCAAGCCGCGATCCGCCTGCAGCTTGACCCAGAAGAAGTCGACCGGCATGACAAAGTGGCCTTTGCGCGCTTCGACGTTTCCCATCAGCCCGATATGAAAGTGCGAAAGGATCTGGCCGGGGTCGGCGTGCACGCTGGCATTGTGACCCAGCGCGCCGGTGGTTCCATACAGTCCCGGAAACCAGAGATAGGGACTAACGGCGAAGTGCCAGCCATCATCGTCGGCCGTGGTGGTTGGCTGCGGGGCCGGGGCATTGGGTGTCTGCTGCTGATCGAGGGTAGCGTCGGAGGGGCCTTGGGCTACCGCCGGCAGGCAGAACATGGCCACCGCCAACACGGCACAGGCCACAAGAAATTTTCTACAGCAACTCATTGAATCTCCTGCATCCCGCCCATCCCCCGCGAGAGCCGATTGAGTGTTCGCTTGCGCCGCCGGCACCAAACGAGGTTGATGTTGGAGCATCAACCTCGCGCGGTGCTTCGCGGCTGGTTTAGTTACCGGCAATGCCTTTGTTCTGCAGGATCCGCACCACAACCCGGCGATTGTCGGCCTGACCTTCTGTCGTGCTATCGGGTGCGACCTGCCGGCTGGTGCCCATGGCGCCCGGAGCCAGAATGTTGGTCAGCGGAAGGTGGCCTTGCTGTTCCAGGAAGTCGGTTACGGTGTCGGCGCGTTCGGTGCTGAGCTTCTGATTCAACGCGGCCGATCCCACCGCCGAGGCATAACCCTTTACCTGAATCACATAAGCGTCGACGGTCTTAGCTTTCTCAGCCAGTTGCAGCAGTTGGGGTTTGTACTGCGGCTCGATGGTGACTTTGCCGTTGGCAAACAGAACGGTCACTTCGCCCAGGATGTTGTATTCGCCCAGTTCGCCAAAGCGTTTGTTAGCTGCCGCGATGGCCGCTTTATTGGCGTCGATCTTGGCTTGCTCCGCTGCCATCTGCTGCTGTTGCTGCTGCATGGCCGCCTGCTGTTGCTGGATTTGCTGCTCGGTCTGTTGGAGCTGCTGTTGCTGCTGCTGAATTTGCTGCTCAGCCGGAGTCACGCCGGCTTGAATGTCTTGAGCATTCTTCAGCTCGGAGCCTTTGAACTTGACGTTATCGGCCACCAACTGGTTCTGCGCGTTGTAGGAGCCTTTCACCTGAACCGGCAAGCCGGGGACCAGGGCGGTCATTGCCATCTGCTTCTTGCGCATATGCAGCCCGCCTTCGACTTCTTCCACCTGGGTGTTGTCAGTCAGCAAAACGACCACATTGCCCGAGTCAGCAGACTTGACCGTCATGGTGGCGCCGCTGCGTCCGTCGATCACTCCCTGCAGGTCGGCACTTTGTGCAGCCGCCATAGCCGTCACCAGCAGCAGGGCAGTCAGCGGTACGGTTGCAAGAACTGCGATTCTGGTAATCTTCCACACTTTCATCAGCTCACTCCTGGACCGGATTCGGGTTACGCGCGTGGACTTGGTCTTTCCCTGAGGCAACGCCGATGATCTTTCGGCAAGTCCACAAACACGATCTGACCCCGCGAGTCGGAGGCCCCATCGCACTCGGTTAGCTCCGCCGCCGCAGCTTGAACCAGCCGCGTCAGAGCGAAGATCTCCTCCCTGACAGTTCACTACAGTAACCGCGGGCTGGGAACTGTCACTTGTGACAGTGGTCGTTCCCCGGCAACACTCGTGCCACTTTTGCGGTAGGCCACACCTGGAATCAATTACTTACGGAGGGGTGCGATGAGATATACATTGTGGAACTTCGAGAAAAAACGATAATGGTAACTAGATTTCCAACTTCATAGAGCGGCAATCTCAACGAGTGGGTCGTTGTGTGGGTTGCCTTATGCAAGAAAGAGCGGTGGTGAATCTGTCCCGAGGTGGCAACTGCAGCGACGCCTGCGCGTCGTCGATCCGCTGGTTCTTCACCGTTTGCATAGTCACTTGGGCTATTGCCGGCTCCCTGGCTAATGCCGCCGATTCCCCTTCACCCAAGAACGTACTGGTGTTGTATAGCTTCTCGAAGCGGGAAGTCTTTGATCCCGAAGCTCTGAAGTCGGAGATACGGTCGCGCAGCTCGGCCCCGGTCAACTTCTACATCGAGTACCTGGAGTCGCAACGATTTCGTACTCCGGGCTACGAGAATGACCTGAGTAAGACCTTGCGCGACACCTACGGCAAGCAAAAGCTGGACCTGGTCATCGTGGCTTCCTATCCCGCCCTGAGCTTTGCTGTAGAGTTTCGCGAGCGAATATTTCCCGGTGTACCTATCGTGTTCATGTCGGTCGCTCCCGGAAGAATTCAGGGCCGCAAACTTTGGTCCGGGGTGACCGGGGTCACCATCCCATCCGACATTCGAGGCACGTTGGAGCTGGCGCTTCGACTTCAGCCCGACACAAAAAACGTTGCGGTGGTGGCCGGAGATTCCGAGTTCGAGAGGTACTGGTTAGGCTTGACCAATCAGGAGCTTGGTCTGCACGCCGGCCAGCTCAAGGTGATCGATCTGGTGGGACTTCCGGTGGATCAGTTATTGCGGAAGGTATCCCAACTGCCTCGCCATACGGTTATTTTCTTTCAACTCATTCCGCAGGAGTCGACCCAGACGGTCATCGGCACCTATGACCTTCTGGCGGCGATCGCGCAACAGTTCCCGACCTACTGCATCCACAACTACTGTTTTGATCATGGCGGCATCGGCGGCTCTTATCCCGACTCCGACGAGCAGAGAAGCAAAGCGGCGGGGCTGGCGGCCCGCATCCTGGAGGGTGAAGATCCGGACGGGCTGACCGTGCTCCCGGGCACGCAAGTGCGTCCGCAGGTAGATTGGCGGGAACTGCGCCGCTGGAATCTTCCCGAGTCGAGATTGCCGGCCAACACCCTCATCCTCTACCGGCAGCCGGCGGTCTGGGAACGCTACGAGAAACTGATCTTCGCCGGTATCGTGCTGCTGGTCGTTCAGGCTCTGCTGATCGTCGGTTTGCTGCGGCAGCGGACGCGCAAGCAGAAGATCGAAGCCAGCCTGCGGGAGAGCGAAGAACGATTCCGCCGCATGGCCGATACTTCTCCCGCGTTGATCTGGCTGTCAGACCTTAACGGCAAGGTCAGCTATGTCAGTGCGCGGCGGATCGAATTCACGGGAAGCGATCCGGAGGCCGGGTTAGGCGACACCTGGATGAACTACATTCATCCCGAGGACCGGCACAGAGTCGCCGGCGCGTTCGCGCTCGCGCAGCAAACCCGTGAGCCATTTTCCAAAGAATATCGGCTGCGGCGGCGGGACGGAGAGTATCGCTGGATGTTTGACGTGGCCGCACCGCGGACCGACGGCAACGGTACCTTCGCCGGATTCATCGGCTCGGCTATCGATATTACCGACCAGAGACTGGCGCAACAAGCCCTGGAAAAAGTGAGCGGCAAGCTGATCGAAGCGCAAGAGAGCGAGCGCACCCGGATCGCCCGCGAACTGCATGACGATATATGCCAGCGCCTGAGTCTGCTTTCGCTGGAGCTGGAGCAGGTGTCCCAAACCGCCAATGGCTCCCGCGATCGGCTCATCGAAATCCGGCGGCATTGTTCGGAGATCGCCGGAGACGTGCAGACGCTGTCGCACAAGCTGCACTCCACCAAGCTGGACTACCTGGGCATCGTCGCCGCCCTGCGCAGCTTCTGCCACGAATTCTCCAAGCAGCAGGATGTGACCGTCAATTTCTCCCACCAGAACGTGCCGACCAGCTTACCCCGGGAGATTTCCCTTTGCCTGTTTCGTATTGCGCAAGAGGCATTGCACAATGCGTTCAAGCACAGCGAGACGCGCGAGTTCGGCATCCGTTTATTGGGCGCAGCCGACAGCATGGAGCTGGAGGTGACCGATCAAGGCGCCGGCTTCAACCTGGAAGCGGCTCGCAAGCAAGGTGGGTTGGGATTGGTCAGCATGCAGGAACGAATTCATCTGGTCAAAGGTTCGCTGTCGATTGAATCGCAGCCCGGCTGCGGGACCAAGGTTGTCGCCCGCGTGCCCCTCGCTACTGCCGCGGAGGCAGCGGCGGACTCAGCTTGGGAAGCCGTACAACAGTAACGGAGACAGATATGCAACGGGTACGCATCCTGCTGGCCGACGATCACCGCATGCTTTGCGCCGCCTTCCAGAAACTGCTGGAGCCGAAATATGAAGTTGTAGGCAGTGTCGGCGACGGCCGAGCCTTGCTGCAGGCCGCGGTGGAACTTAAGCCAGACGTGGTAATCCTGGATATTGGCATGCCCCTGCTGAACGGGCTGGATGCCGGCCGCGAAATGAAAAAGCTCCTGCCCCATGCCAAGCTCATCTTCCTGACCATGAATGCCGACGCCGAGTTAGCCGCGGAGGCATTTCGCATCGGCGCTTCCGCTTACCTGCTAAAGACCTCGGACGCGACCGAACTGCCGCGAGCCATCAGCGATGCTTTGAAGGGAATTTCGTATATCACTCCCCAGATCCGGCAGGCCATGGATGAAAGGCTCATTCGTCATCCGGATGCTGCCACCCGTCCCCGGCAGCTGACCGATCGGCAGCGCGAGGTGTTGCAACTTCTGGCCGAAGGCAAATCCATGAAAGAGATCGCCTACATTCTGAACGTTACTCACCGGACGGTTCGTTTTCACAAATATCGCATCATGGAGGAGTTGGGGGTTGCCACCAACGCCGAGGTCGTGCAGTACGCCATGAAGCACGGCCTGATTTCCTCTAGCTGATCGTGAGACAGCTGCACAGTTGCAACAAAATCGTAATACCACTGTCGCAAGTGACAGTAGCCAACTCGTCGCGTCCCGGAAACAATTGGGAACGACGTGTGCCCGGCTCCATTGGGTGGACCGGCATCAAGAGGGCTTCTGTGTGGCCAAGATTCGAATCGTCCTGGCTGACGATCATCGGGCGGTGATCGAGAAAATCCGGCTGATATTAGACGAGAAATTTGAGGTCGTTGACGTTGCCGAAGACGGCCGCCAGGCTATCGATGCGGTGCGCATGCTGCATCCCGATGTATTGGTTATCGACCTGTCCATGCCGATCATGGACGGACTCGAAGCCGCCAAACAGCTGCAGGCGTGCAATTGTACGACCCGGATCGTGTTCCTCACCATTCATGAGGACCGCGACTTCGTGGCCGCGGCATTTTCCGCCGGAGCGTCCAGCTACGTTATCAAAGCTCGAATGTCGACCGACCTGGTCCCCGCCATTTACAACGCTCTGCGGGGATACACCTTCGTATCTCGGACGTTGACCGCATAGGCGGACTGCGGTGGTAAGCAAGACTGGCAAGGCGAGACTGGAAGCTGAGATCAAATGAGCTACGCCACCAATCCGTTGTCCCCGTTGCCCGTCTATCCCGGCACCAGGCCGCGCTTTCACGCCATGGTGAAGCCGACTGGGGCCATCTGTAACCTGGATTGCACGTATTGCTATTACCTGCACAAGGAACAGTTGCTGGGGAGCGACCGCAAATTCCGGATCAGCGACGAAATTCTCGAAACCCACATTCGTCAATACATCGAAGGCCAGCGCGGCGAGGAAGTAGTGTTTTCCTGGCAGGGGGGCGAGCCCACGTTGCTGGGAGTCGGTTTCTTTCAGAAAGCGGTTGCGCTGGAAAAAAAATATCAGCGTCCGAACCAACGCATCGAGAACGACCTGCAAACCAACGGAACTTTGCTGGACGACGAATGGTGCGCCTTCCTTAGCGAGCACAAGTTTCTGGTGGGGCTGAGCATCGACGGTCCGCCGGAATTGCATGACCAGTTCCGCGTCGACAAAGGCGGCCGGCCTACCTTCGACAAAGTTTTTGCCGCCGGGCTGCTGCTGCAGAAATACAAAGTTCCCTTCAACACCCTGACGGTGATCAATCGCCTGAATGCGAAAAAGCCGCTGGATGTTTACCGCTTCCTCAGCCGTGAGCTGCGTCCACGGGAGTTGCAATTCATTCCCTGCATCGAGCCCAGGGACTTTCATAGCGTTGCTCCGCAGAAATGGGATCCGGCGACGCTGCCTCTGCAGGGATCGCCGGCCGCACATCCGGGCAATCCCGAATCGGTGGTTACGGACTGGTCGGTCGATCCCGACGATTGGGGCTACTTCCTCTGCAAGGTCTGGGATGATTGGTATCGCCGCGACTACGGCAAGGTGTTCGTCAACCTGTTCGAGACCGCGGTGGCGCAATGGATGGGCAGGGACTCGCAGCTCTGCATCTACAACGATTTTTGCGGCAAGGGTGTGGCCCTGGAGCACGATGGCAACGTCTACTCCTGTGACCACTATGTCTATCCCGAATACAAGCTGGGCAATATCTCGGAACAGCATATTTCCCGTATGGTGTTTTCCGAAGAACAGAAAAAATTCGGCTTTGCCAAGCGCGACAGCCTGCCGCAGCAATGCCGCGAGTGTAAATACCGGTTCGCCTGCAACGGTGAGTGTCCGAAGAACCGCCTGATTCGTACTGCGGACGGCGAGCCCGGACTGAACTACCTGTGCAGCGGCCTGATGAAATTCTGGCAGCACATCGACGGCCACATGCAAGACATCATGAAGCGGGTTGAACGCTCTGAATCACCGGCCAACCCTCGGGCATTTCACGTTTAGGGGAGAGCAAGCCTGGGCCCTGTCACTACTGACAGTTCCCATCCTCCCCTAATCGTTGTGAACTGTGAAGTTTAGCTGCTAAAGCCTGCAATACGACGCATTCGTCTTTCTAGGGGAACAAAATGGATTTTCCTGCAAGCAGTATGAAGTTAACCCTGGGCGCCACCCTCGTCGCCGTTCTTATCTTTGCGGGCCACGCGTTTGCCGCCGACAGCATTAAAGGCCAGGTGCTGGGCGGAGGCGCCCCCATTGCGCAATCCACCGTGACGTTGTGGGCGGCAAGTGCCGACGCGCCCGAGCAACTTGCGGAGACAAAGACCGACAATGAAGGTCGGTTTGAACTCACCAGCCATGGAGCACCGGTCGACTCCAGTCTCTATGTGGTAGCAACGGGTGGCGAGCCTGCAGCTCGGGGCGGCGGCAACAACTCGGCGATAGCACTGCTGGCGGTTGTGGGCAGCAAGCCCCCGGCGCGGGTTGTGGTTGACGAGATGACCACTATCGCTTCGGTAGTCACTCATACCCAGTTCATAGACGGCACAGTGATCAAGGGATCTGCTTTGCAGTTGCGAATCGCCGCCGGCAACGTACCTAACTTCGTGGATCTGGAAACCGGCGGCTACGGATCGACTATTCTGGATGCCCTCAATAGCGCGCAGACACCCACCATGGCCAACTTCGCCACGCTATCCAATATTCTGGCGGGGTGTGTCACCCGGTTGAGGCCGGACGCCTGCAGCAGTCTGTTTTATGTGGCAACATCTCCCGCGGGCGTCTACCCGAAGGATACGCTGGCGGCGGTCGAGGCCATCGTTCGCTATCCTTCCTACCATGCTGACAAAGTTTTTGAATTGCTGAACTACTTCTATCCGCAACCTAAGTTCGAACCCGGCAAGCTTTTTCGGCCTACGCCCTTCCTGCCCTACTTGACCTTCGCGCCCAGCGCCTGGATCTTTCCCCTCAAGTTCACGGGCGGCGGCTACAGCGGAGGCGGCAAGCTCATGATCGACAGCGAGGGCAATGCCTGGGTTGCTGACAACTTCACGGTCGGGGCAGAAAACCAGGATGCCTCATGGACCGGCGGCCTCACCAAGTTCGCGCCCAACGGTAAACCGCTTTCACCCAGCCCTTTGGGCTTCCGGGGCGGGGGCATCGCAGGCCCCGGTTTCGGCTTGACCCTCGATGCCCAGGACAACGCTTGGGCTACCAGCTTCACCGGCCAGAACATCACGAAGTTCGACAAGAACGGCAAAGCTCTGTCGCCCGCCGAGGGCTGGAACTTTAACCGCCAGATCAGCCAGATGCAGGGCATCATCGCCACGCCGAGCGGAGATATCTGGACCGTCGACCTGATTAAGGGCCAGGTCGTGAAGCTTCCCCAAGGTGACCCGTCCAAGGTCCAGTTTTTCTGTCAGAACAAGACCGGCGATCCGCTGAAAAACCCCTGCGAACTCATCGGGCCGTTCGCCCTGGCCATTGACCAGCAGGACCGCATCTGGGTTACCAATGCCATCGCGGACCACGTGGTTCGTTTCTCCACTTCCGACCCCAGCAAAGTCGAAACTTTCAAGGTTGGATACTCCGCCAGCGGCCTCGCCGTCGACAGCCTGGGCAACGTCTGGGTCACGAACAAACTGGGTAGTTCTCCCAAGGGCGCATTGAAGTTTGCGGAGGTGCTGGCCGCATTTAAGTTCAACTTCGACAAAGACCCCGACGCCGGACAACGCGCGACGAAGGTACTGGTGCCTGCGATGACCGAGGAGAAATCGGGATACGAAGGTGGCAGCATAACGGTCTTGCGTCCCGACGGCACCGAAGCTCCGTTTTCGCCGATCTATGGCAAGGGTATCGTCGGCCCGTGGGCGGCCTCCGTGGATGGCAACGACAACGTCTGGATCTCCAACTTCAGCACGCTGTCGGCCGGAATTGTGGAATTGTGCGGCTTCCGCACCGAGCATTGCCCGCCGGGGGTGAAGACGGGAGACGCTATTTCGCCTCCCGGTGGCTATGTCGGCGGAGGATTGCAGTTGATGGTTGACGTTGGCATCGGTCCTGCTGGAGATGTCTGGGTGACCAACAACTGGCAGGTGTATCAGGATGCCCTGGGCAAGGTTGATGAAGCACTACAAACTCAAGGCGCTGGGCAGGGCGTGGTGGTCTTCTACGGCATGGCGAAGCCGGTGAAGACTCCGCTGATCGGGCCTCCGCGGCCGTATTAGGAGATTTGGCATTGAACTGAGAAGACAGTGGGGCGGGGAAGGCAGAACATCCTTTCGCGCCGTCCAATTGCTGCGATCCTCCAGACCAGGGAGACTCCATGATGTCTGAGGCCAGATCGAAGGTAGAACTCTTGCTGAATTATCCGCGCTATTTTTTTCTGGTCTCGGTGGCTCTGCTGTGGCTTGCGGCACAGATCGGGGCTGCCTGCCGCCGCCGCCGGCCTTTGCACGACGAGGAGCGGGAAGACTTCAACGTGGTGCAGGCGGCTACCCTCACTCTGCTGGGCCTCATCATCGGATTTACCTTCTCGATGGCGGTCGGCCGTTACGATCAGCGCAAGAACTACGAGGAAGCGGAGGCTAATGCCATCGGCACTGAGTACGTGCGGGCTGGACTGCTGCCGGCTGCCGACGCAGCTAAGGTGCAGGCCCAGCTTCAGAAATATACCCGCCTGCGCATTCGGTTTTATGAGACTCGCGATCGTGAGGAACTCCAGCAGATCAATGCGGACACAGGTCAACTTCAGGCCGAGATGTGGGCTGCTGTGCAAGCGCCGGCCCTGGCGCAGCCAACCCCGGTGATCAGCCTGGCGGTTGCTGGCATGAATGACGTGTTGAACTCGCAGGGATACACCCAGGCGGCCTGGTGGAACCGCATTCCCACCTCGGCCTGGAGCTTGATGATCGCGATCGCCGTCTGCTGCAACGTGTTGGTCGGCTACGGGGCGCGGGGCGCCAGGGCGAAAGCTAGCCTGCTTCTGGTCTTGCCCTTGGTGGTCTCCATCTCGTTCCTTCTGGTAGCTGACATTGACAGTCCGCGCCACGGCTTCATTCACGTGGTTCCCCAGAATCTGGAAAGCTTGTCGCAATCGTTCCCGAAATGAGGCATTCCCTGGTTACAAATGGCCTTTCTTTTTCCAGGCAAAGCGGGCGCAACCAGAAGTGATGACGAAGGAGAAACTGAAACAACCGGATCAGCCGTCGTCGCAGAAACCGTAAAAGCGGCGGACATTCTCAGCAATTCCGCTGACCGCAGCAGTCGTAATGCCTCGGCAGCGAAACTCAATCTGTCCAGCACAGACTAACGAGAGGTACCGGTACGTCATGAGGAGAAGTTATGGATTTTGGTGCAGGCGTTCGTAAATTTGCATTGGGCGCGTTGGCGGTCTCCAGCATCGTGGCCGGCGGCAATGTGAGGGCTCAGTCGCAAGCCGCAACCCCTAAGCAACCTAATATTGTCGTCATCATGGGCGACGACATCGGCATGTGGAACATAGGCGCCTACCATCGCGGCATGATGGCCGGCACCACTCCGAACATCGACAAGATGGCCAAGGAAGGAATGTTGTTCACCGACTACTATGCCGAGGCGAGTTGCACGGCGGGTCGCGCGAACTTCATCACCGGGGAATTGCCGATTCGTACCGGCATGACCACCGTGGGCCAGGCCGGCGCCAAGCTTGGGATTCCGGCCGAGGCGGTCACCACGGCTACGATCCTGAAGTCGATGGGTTATGCCACCGGCCAGTTCGGTAAGAATCATCTTGGCGATAGGAATGAATACCTTCCCTGCGTTCACGGATTCGATGAGTTCTTCGGCTATCTGTATCACCTGGATGCCATGGAAGACCCGGCGCATCCCAACTATCCCCAGAATCTGCTGAATCAGGTCGGGCCGCGCAACATGGTGCATTGCTGGGCCACCGACAAGAATGACACCACGGACATGCCTCGCTGGGGGCCGGTCGGCAAGCAGAAAATTGAGGACGCCGGCCCGCTCTATCCCAAGCGGATGGAGACGGTGGACGATGAAATTCTCGACCTGACGCTCAAGTTCATGGACAAGTCGAAGGCCGACAACAAGCCCTTCTTCGTCTGGCTCAACCCGACCCGCATGCACATTGTCACCCACCTCTCCCCGAAGTATGAAGCGCTGCGCAACGCCGAGAACGGATGGTCGGAAGAAGAAGCCGGCATGGCGCAATTTGATGACATCGTCGGCTCCGTCATGCAAAAGCTGAAGGATATGGGGGTGGACGACAACACCATCGTTGTGGTCACCACCGACAACGGCACCGAAGTCTTCACCTGGCCCGATGGCGGTCAGACGCCGTTCGCGCAGTCCAAGGGAACAGTTCTCGAGGGTGGCTTCCGCGTGCCCGCGATTCTTCGCTGGCCCGGGCATGTCCCGGCGGATTCGGTGCAGAACGGAATTTTCTCCGGTCTGGATTGGCTGCCGACGTTTGTCGCCGCAGCCGGTAATCCGAATGTCACCGAAGAGTTGCTGAAGGGCAAAACCATCGGTGACCGGACCTACAAGAACCATCTGGATGGCTACAACCAGATGGCCGCTATCACCGGCCAGGGCAAGTCCGCGCGTCATGAAATCTTCTACCTCGGGGAAAGCACGGTCGGCGCGGTGCGAATTGACGATTACAAGTTCCGCTTCATCGATCAACCCCAAGGCTGGCTGGGCGAGAAGACCCATCCGGACGTGCCCTACATCACCAACCTGCGCCTCGACCCGTTCGAGCGTACAGGCTGGCCCACCGATGGGACGAAAGAAGGCGCGCAACAATACTTCGATTGGTTCAAGTACGAGTTCTGGCGCTTCGTGTTCGTCCAGCAGCTAATGGGCAAGGAAATCCAGACCTTCCTCGACTACCCACCAATGCAGCGGGGCGCGAGTTTCAATCTCGACGCCATCAAGGCGGAGATGTCGAAGAGGATGGCCGAGGCCGAGGCGGCGTCCAAAGGTCCCAGCGATTAACCGGAGCGACATTCACAGCGGGCGGTCCGAAAAGGCCGCCCTGCTTGGAACGGAATCCAGCCGAAATGAAAGAGGGGTGCAATCTGTCGCACACCCTGAATAAGATGGGTACGGAGAAGATCAATGCCTGCCTTGCCGACTTCGGCTCGCCCACGTCTGATATTCGTTCTGCTGTTCCTGTGCCTGTTGTCTCTGCTGGCCTGCAGCAAGCCGGCGGCGCCCCCCGCAGCCACTGAGCCGGGTAAGCAGCCGGCGGCTGCCCCTCTTGCTGGAACACTTTCTTCGCCCGACGAGCCGCCTGCACCCTCCAGCGATGTCAAGTTGCCCCTCGGTTTCGGGCGCTACACCGGCGATCTGGATGACATGGTGAAGCGCCGCAACATTCGCGCGCTAGTCATCATCAACCCGATTGGTTTCTTCTACGACAAAGGCCAGCCCCGAGGTGTAATGTACGAGGCGCTGGAAGAGTTCCAGAAGTTTGCCAACGATAAGTTAAAAACTGGCAAGTTGAAGGTGAAGGTCACCTTCCTGCCCGTCAGCCCCGATCAGATTGAGGCAGCCCTCCATGCAGGTCTGGGAGACATCATCGCCACCGGGCTGATGGTCACGCCGGATCGCGAAAAACGGGTTGCCTTTTCCACCCCGATCCAGACCGACGTGAGCCAGATCATCGTAACCGGACCGGATTCCGGCACCCTCTCCAGCCTGGCCGACCTGGGCGGAAAAGCGGTGTACGTCAACCCGCTGGGCACGGCCTACGAAAATCTGCAGAAGGTGAATCAGTCGCTCGAAAAAGAAGGCAAGAAGCCCATCGACATCCAGGCCGCCGACAAGAACCTGATGGACGATGATCTGGTGCAGATGGTGAACGCCGGATTGATTCCGGCTACCGTAACCACTAAACAGCGCGCCGACCTGTGGTCGAAAGTGCTCGACAAGATTCAGCCCCAGCCTGCCCTGGTGATCGCCAGCGGGGCGCAGATGGCCTGGGCCATGCGTAAAGATAATCCGCAATTCAAGCAGCTGGTCGACGAATTTGTGCAATCCCATGCCGTGGGAACTTCCTTCGGCAACACCGTGCTGCGTCGCTATCTGCAAAACACCAAGTGGGTGAAAGACTCAACCACAGCCGAGGAGATGAAGAAGTTCCAGACCATTCTGGCGCTATTGCAGAAATATGCGGGAGAGTACGACTTCGACTATCTGATGATCGGGGCGCAAGGCTATCAGGAATCTCTACTGGACCAGAGCAAGAAGAACCGGAGCGGCGCCGTGGGCGTGATGCAGGTCATTCCCAAGTACGCCGCCGCCGCCCCTATCGGCATCCCCAACGTCAACACAGTGGACGGCAACATTCATGCCGGGGTCAAGATGTTGCGCAATATCGAAGACACCTATTTCGACGATCCGAAGATCAATCGTCTCAATAAGACCTTATTCGTCTTCGCCAGTTACAACGCCGGTCCCAATCGCATTGCCAGGCTGCGCAAAGAGACTTCCGAGATGGGTCTGGATCCGAACGTCTGGTTCGGCAATGTGGAACTGGTTGCCGCCAAAGACATCGGGCAGGAGACGGTCACCTACGTTTCCAATATTTACAAATACTACGTCGCTTACAAGCTGGCGATGGAGGCCAGGCAGGCCCGACAGGCCGCGAAAGGGTTGCCTGCGAGTTAGACCCGGTAGAAGCCACAGCGGACGTAGACCAGCACTTCAGCACGGCGTTGAGCGTCGGCTTCAACTTAAACCTGAGCGGCCTTCCTGACTCCGACTCGCGAGTCAAGGGGAACCGGTCCCAAACCAAGTTTGCCAAGGAGAACAAATGGATCTGGGAGCAAGCGTAAGAAAACTGGCACTGGGGGCGCTGGCCGTCTCCAGCCTGTTGATGGGCGGCGGCATAACCGCGCCGGCCCAGGCAGCCGCCGCTAAGAAGCCGAACATCATCGTCATCTTCGGCGACGACATCGGCTACTGGAATGTGAGTGCCTACAACCAGGGCATGATGCATTACAAGACGCCCAACATTGACCGTATCGCCCATGAAGGTGCGATGTTCACCGACTACTACGCGCAACAGAGCTGCACCGCGGGGCGCGCGGCGTTCATTACCGGCCAGAGTCCGATTCGCACCGGCTTGACCAAGGTTGGCTTGCCGGGTTCGCCCATCGGACTGCAGAAGCAGGATCCCACGCTGGCGGAGTTGCTCAAGCCCCTCGGCTACATGACGTTTCAGAATGGCAAGAACCATCTGGGGGATCGCAACGAGTTCTTGCCCACGGTGCATGGCTTCGACGAGTTCTTCGGCAACTTCTATCACTTGAACGCCGAGGAAGAACCGGAAAACGTTGACTACCCGAAGAATCCCAGCTTCACCGCGGAGTTCGGGCCGCGCGGCGTCTTCAAGTGCAAAGCCACGGCTACCGACAATCCTGCGCCCGCCGACCCGCGCTTCGGCCCCTGGGGCAAGCAAGCGTGCGAAGACACCGGCCCTCTCACCAAGAAGAGAATGGAGACCGCCGATGAGGAGTTCCTGGCGGCCACGCTGGATGATATGGATCGCTCGGTCAAAGCGGGGAAGCCGTTTTTCATCTGGCACAACACCACCCGCATGCACATCTGGACGCACCTGTCGCCGAAATACCAGGCCATGGTCAACGACAAGGGTTTCTACGGCGCAGGCATGACTCAACTGGACGACGACATTGGCGTGATCTTGAAGAAGATCGATGACCTCGGCATTGCGGACAACACTATCGTCATCTTCACTACCGACAACGGCGCGGAAGCCATGAGTTGGCCTGACGGTGGAACTACTCCTTTCCGCGGCGAAAAAAATACGAGCTGGGAAGGTGGCTACCGCATTCCCTTCGTCATCCGCTGGCCCGGGGTGGTCAAGCCCGGAACCGTATACAACGACATCACTGCGCATGAGGACATGGTTCCCACGCTGATGGCCGCGGCGGGCGTGCCCGACGTTAAGGAGAAACTGTTAACCGGCTACCAGGCAGGCGCCATGACCTATAAAGTCCATCTGGATGGCTATAACTTCATGCCCTATTTCCAGGGCGCCGTGGCGGAAGGCCCGCGTCACGAATTTCTCTACTGGACCGATGATGGAGAACCGGCCGCCTTGCGCTACAACCGCTGGAAGATGTTGTTCCTGGAGCAACCCGCTCATGGCTTTGCGGTTTGGGAGACGCCTTTCGTTCAGTTGCGCGTGCCCAAGCTATTTGATCTGCGCGCCGATCCCTTCGAGCGGGCCGAATACGAGGGCATCGACTACTCGCATTGGCGCATCGATCGCATTTACTTGATCGTTCCCGCAGCCGCGTACGTCGGCCAGTGGTTGAGCAGCTTCAAGGAATTTCCTCCTCGCCAGAAGCCGGCTAGCTTCAACCTCAATCAGGTGATGGCCCAGATCACCAATGCAGCGAGCGGGGACTAACTGCGCCGGACGGGAAGGGACAGTCTCATCCGATATCAGGCGGTCTCTCTGAGGCCGCCTGACTCCCACCTCGTTCCACGGTCACGTTGGGCTTGAGTTCGGCGCGTCGGCTGGCTTGTATCAGCTCATACAAGGTACTGGCGTTGTTGTGCGAGTCGTCGATGATGATGCCTTCGCGGAACAGCGCATCCTGCAGCGCAGCGCTGATCGCATGCAGCGGCGCGCCTCCGCCTTCGCCCATGCCCTTGGCGCCGCTGTAGCTGTGCGGCGACGGCGTCTCGATGTTCCCGTATTTCAGATTCGGCATGTTCATGGCGGTGATGGGCGTGTAGTCGCTAAAGGTCGATGCCAGCAGGTTGCCATTCTCGTCGTAAGCACAATTCTCCATCAGCGCGGCCCCGATGCCGTGCGCGGTGGCGCCATGCACCTGGCCTTCAACGATCATGGGATTGATGACCGTGCCGCAATCGTCGACCGCGGCGTAATCCAGAATCTTGGGGATGTAGGTGTCGGGATCGATCTCGATGACCGCGATGTGCAGTTGCGAGGCGTAAGTCAGGGTCAGATTCCCGTACTTCTTCTCAATGTCAGGCACGCGAAACGGAGCGCGCCAGGTGTAGCGGCAGTTCAGCGTGATCGAGCGCAACTCCTCGGGTACGACCGCCGTGTTGACGTTCGCCAAGTTCGCCAGCCCGATGTAGGGAATTGCTTTCTCCGTGCCGCGCACGCGAACTTCGGGCCCCTGCTTGCCCACCCCGAACTCCAGGTCGTCTTCGTTGGCTTGCAAAGCGAAAGCCGCCAGCTTTGCGATCTCGGCCTTCAGCAAGCGCGCCGCACCGTTCACTGCCGATAGTCCCGACACCGCAAACTGGCTGGCATAAGTCCCACTGTGTCCGGTATGGACATTGCGCTCGGTATCGAAGCCGACGCGAACGTTCACCAGGTCCGGAGAAATGTTCAGGATGTCGGCGACGACTTGCGAGACCGTGGTCTCATGACCCTGACCTTGTGGGACAGAGCCGACGGCCACAATGACTTCGCCATAGAGATCGAGCTTGGCAGCGGCGGCTTGCGAGTTGCCGGAGAACGGAGCCTGTGGATTGACGATCTGCGCCTGCCCGAAATTGTTGGTCCCCGAATCGAGCGTGGTGCCAATGCCGACGCCCAGCCAGCGGCCCTCTGCGTAAGCTTTGGTGCGCTCGGCTTGCCACTTGTCCCAGCCGATCAGGTCTTTCGCAACTTGCAGCATGCGGGGATAATTCCCCGAATCGTAGACGCAGCCGCTCGGCGTAAGGTACGGGAATTCTTCCGGCTGAATGTAGTTGCGCAGCCGCATTACATCGCCGGGAATGTTCAGCTCATGGGCGCAAATGTCGACGACGCGCTCCATAAACCACAGGTGCTGCATGCGCGAATAGCCGCGGTTGGGGCCAATGGGACACTTGGTGGTCACGACCTGGGTGAAGTCGATGCGAATATTCTTCAGGCGATAGGTGGCCGGTGTGACCTGCGACCAGATCACGCAGCCCAGCGGCTCGTAACGCGGATAAGCGCCACAATCGTCGAGATGCTTGGAGTCGACAGCCAGGACGACCCCGTCTTTGTCCAGCGCGACTCGCGTGTCGCGGTACGTGCGCTCGTTGCCATGAGCGCTGGAGTTCATGTGCTCCGAGCGCGTCTCCGACCACTTCACCGGCGCGCCATTGGCCTTGCGCGAGGCCAGCGCACACACCGCCATCTGCGGATAATTCGTGATCTTGATGCCGAAGCTGCCGCCGATGTCGTGGGTCTGCACCCGAATCTGGTCCATGCGCAGATGCAGCGCGGGCGACAGCAACTGAATGCCGATGGTGGGAAAGGAATTGTTGCTCCAGAAATAGAGCCGCTCGTCGTTATCGTCCCACTGCGCGATGATGGCATTGTTTTCCAGCGGCGTGCTGGAGAAACGATGCATGTGCAGATGATCGATGTGAATGACGTGCGCCGCCTCGGCAAAAGCTTTCTCCAGGTCGCCATATTCGAAGACGCCGCGCCAGACCACGTTGGTACCCATGGTGGCGTGGAGGATGGTTTTATCGCTGGCGGCATATTCTGCGTCGATGACCGCAGGCAGCGGATCGTATTCCACGCGCACCAGCTCGGCGGCATCTTCGGCGATAGCGGCGGTTTCGGCAATTACGGCCGCGACCGGCTCGCCCTGATAACGCGCGCGGTCGACCGCCATGGGATAGTCGAGAATCTGATTGCTGGGTGCGGGACCGATCTCGAAGAAGGGATCGACGAGCTTAGAGACTTCGGCGCCGGTCAACGTGCAGACCACGCCGGGCAGAGCCTCGGCTTCGCTGATGTCGACGTCGGTTATGGTGGCGTGTGCATACGGCGAGCGCACGAAGACCAGGTGCAGCATGCCCAGCATCTTGATGTCGTCGACGAATTTGCCTTTGCCGCGGACCAGGCGCGCGTCTTCCTTGCGCTTGATCGATTGGCCGACCCAGTCGGCGGTGTGGCTATGAGTTGTGGTCGCCATGATCCTTGTTAGCGCGGGGCTGAAGCCCGTTTTAGAAACGATCTTTATCCACCGGGTTGAAACCCGGCGCTTCCACCGTTGGAGCTGGGGTCGGTTTGACTCCCACATTGGCAGATGTCTCACTCTGTGGTACATCGGAACCCATCAAGCTGATACCCGGTCCTTCTACCGGAGACACCTCCGGCTCTGGCGCCCTGGGCGCTTCCGGTTGCAGCGCCTCCGGCACGGGCGTGCCCAGCCCCTGCACCTGCGTCGCTACTTCTCCGGCGGTCAGGGGCGTTGCTTCGGCCAGGGCCTTCTGTAATCCATCGATCAGCTTCTGGATATTCTTGCGGCCCAGCGGCTCCAGCATGCCGCCGGCCATCGACGCCAGCTTGCCAAAAATGTTGGCCTCGCCCTGCCAGGCGACTTTGGTTCCTTCGGGCGCGGGCGATAGATCAAATCCGGCGCTGACCGTGATCTGGCTGCCCACCGCGGTGCCTTGGCCTTTGTATTGCGCGCGATGCGGACGGGCGGCCTCGGCCAGTTCCATCTTGATTTCGGCGCTGCCGCGAATGTTGCCCACCCCGACGCGGACCTTCACCGTGAAGTGGGTCGCGTCCTGCACGGTCATGCTTTGAAAATCCGGCAGGAGCGGGCCAAACTGGTTGGGATCGGAGAGAAAATCGTAGACATCGTCGAGACTGCGTGGACTAGTGAAATCGCCAGAAAAAGTTATGGCCAAGGTTAGCTCCTCGATCCGAGTTCCGCAACCGGCTCCGCTTTTGGAGGTGCCGGGCTGTAGGGCTGCATCGCCGCAGCGGCGCGAATCGCCTTGAAGATATTCTGATATCCGGTGCAACGGCAGGTATTGCCGGCAATGCCTTTGCGGATATCTGACTCTGTGGGATGCGGATGTTCTTGCAGCAATTGCAGCGTGCTCATCAGGAAGCCGGGCGTGCAATAGCCGCACTGGAAGCCATGAGCATCGCTGAAGGCCTGCTGTACGGGATGCAGCTCCTTATCCTTCGCCAGACCTTCCACCGTGAGCACCTCAGCGCCGTCTGCCTGAAAGGCGAATACGGTGCACGATTTCACGCTCTTGCCGTTGAGCAGAACGGTGCAAGCGCCGCAGTAGCTGGTGTCGCAGCCAATGTGCGTGCCGGTCAGGCTGAGTTCCTCGCGCAGGAACTGCACCAGCAGCATGCGCGGCTCGACCTCGCGTGAGTAGGGCTTGCCATTGATTTTCGCGCTGACGCGCACGCGCGGAATACTCTTCAGGCATAGAGATGGGAAACCTCCACATGTTCTCCGCGAGCGCGCCGCAAGGCCGCTTCGACTGCCAGTTTGGCCAGCGCGCCGGCGGCTTGCCGCTTGTATTCGGCCGAGCCGCGCATGTCGGCGTTGGGTTCGGCGATGTCCATGACTGCCTCGCGAACTTTCTCGATCTGTTGCGCGGTGATCGCGTGGCCACGCAGCACGTCTTCGGCCGCGCGTCACCCGGGTCGCAGTAAGGCCGAGCACGCCGAGATAAATGCGAGCGTCCCGGCAGGTGTGGGCGTCGTTCATGGTGAGTTGTACCGCGATGCTGGCGCTGGCGTAAACCGGTGCGCAACGCTTCAGCGCAATGTAAGCGCCACCGCTGCGTTCCGGTGGCCAGGGAACTGCAATCTCGGTGATGAGTTCGGCCGGCAGCAACGCCGTGCTATAGGCGTCCAGGATGAAATCGTGAATATCGATGCGGCGCTCGCCCTCGGGTCCGAGCGTCCTCACTGTCGCGCCGGTGGCCAGCAACACGGGGGCCCAATCGCCAGTGGGATCGGCTTCCGCAATCGATCCTCCAATGGTCCCCAGATGTCGCACCTGCGGATCGGCAATGCCGGCGGCGCAATCGCGAAGGATGGGAATTCGTTCCGCCAGTGCCGAGTCGGCGATGTCGGCATGGCGGGTCATGGCGCCCAGATTGAACGAACCGTTGCTGCGAACGTAGGAAGTTTCGGGAATGAAGTTGAGGTCGACGAGGTGCCGAGGCGTGGACAGACGCAGTTTCATCAGCGGAATGAGACTCTGCCCGCCGGCCAGGAACTTAGCGTCCTCGCCTAACTCGCTCAGCAGCGAAGCCGCTTCGGCGTAGGAACTTGCCCGATGATATTGAAATGCCCGAGGATACATCCGGCCCCCACGACCGATTTATACGGACTTGTGCCGCGGTGGCTTAGATTATCGCAAATTGAGACACTTTGCAGGCGGCAGCTCCGCGCGGCATAGAGGTCGTTCGACTGCGAGGCCGAAGTGCCGCCTTCGCTCAGGATGACAGTCTGAGCGGCAACCACCGGCTGGCATGACCGCAAGGAAGCGCAGGCGTTCAGGTATAGTGGCTTTGCGGCTTCGCCTGAAGTCGCTTTCGGAATTTTAAGCGAACACTTTCTGGCAACTTGGAATGGAAGAACTGGTTACGGCCGATGAGTTCCGGGCGGCACTGGGCCGCTTCGCCAGCGGCGTCACCGTCATTACGGTGGAGACGGCGCAGGGCGACGTGCATGGCATGACGGCCAACGCTTTCTGCTCGGTCTCGCTGCACCCGCCGCTGGTGCTGGTGTGCGTCGATCATCTGGCGGAGACCTACTTGCATTTGCGCGAGCGCGGGCAGTTCGGTGTCAATGTTTTGAAGGAAGATCAAGAGGCGCTTTCGGAGTTTTTTTCCGATCCCGAACGCAATCCCGATGCGGCCTACCGGCTGGGCATCGAGTATCAGCAGATGAAGAGCGGCCGTCCGGTACTTAAGAATGTTCTGGCCAATCTGGATTGTGCTGTGGTGGCGGCTTATGCGGCCGGCGACCACACCATTTTTGTCGGCGAGGTAAAGGAAGTTGCCCTGGGCGAAGGCACTCCGCTGCTGTATTTTCGCGGTCGCTACGGGATAGGCGCGGCGTCCGATGAAACCTGATGGCCTGCCGCGCTGCCGTGGGCGAGGCATGAAATCGCGTGCTCGCTATTGCGAGATCGCGTATTCCAATTCGCGCTCGATTTCCGAGATCTGAATCGTCCCTGCGCCCGCCTTTTGCAGTGCCTGGTTGAGCTTGGCTAGCTCGGTGCTCTTGACCTGTGTCCAGGCGGCGATTCCAGCCTTTGCCGCCTGGTCAGATTGGCGATAGAGTTCAATGGCCTGCGAGGGCAGTGTGCGATCGCTGGTTTCGACCACGCGCAGCGCCGCCGACAGACCGGTGCTGGCCGACTCCAACCCGGTTATCTCACCAGGCGCAGCCTTATCGCCCTTCTGAATTTTTGTGATGGCCGCCTCCAGGCTGGCGATTTGCGCCAGCGCGCCGGAGTTCTTCGCCGCAAGCTGCGGCTTTAATTCTGCCAGGCGCTTCTTCACCGACTCCATCTCGGCCAGGGCTTTGCGGCTCTGGCGAAGTTCGCCGAAGATCTCCAGGCCGGTTTGCAGCTGCTGGTTGAGCTCCGCGGTCGTGACCTGCGCCCGCGGATCCATCTCGACCGGCAACGGCTGAGTGAAGCTGTTGCCGTCAACGGTCAACTTCACCTGATAGGTTCCCGGCACTACGCGCGGGCCGCGCGGCGCGCCATAGCCCTCATCCTCTTCGGTCGCCTCATCTCCGCCCGAACTGCTCCAGCGCAGATCCCACACGAAGCGATGTCGCGCCGGCGGAATTCTCCAGCACGATCGGCTTGGGCAACCAGCGCTCGGCAATGGCCATCGGCGGACGCGGCTGCTCCTTTTTCGGACCACTCATGTATCGCCGCACCAGCTTGCCGCTGCTATCGAAGATTTCCAGCTTCACCGCTTTCGCGGCTGAGGGCAGATAGTAGTCCACGATGGCGCCATCCGGTGGATTCTGCGCGGTCGGTTCCTCGGGCGGCAACGGGCTGCCGAGAAAACCATCGTTGTCGATGCGAATTGCAGTCGCTGGCGTATAGAGCGTGGCGCTCGCCGTCTGTGTTTGCTGGTTGATCTGCCGCAGCGGAGTGATGTCGTCCATGATCCAGAACGAACGCCCGTGGGTCGCGATGACCAGGTCGTTGCCGTGGATGGTAAGGTCACGGACCGAGGTGACCGGCGAGATTCAGCTGCAGAGGCTGCCAATGGTCGCCATCGTCGAAGGAGACATAGATGCCGAGCTCGGTTCCCGCAAACAGCAATCCTTTGTTCTGGGTATCCTCGCGGACGGCGTTCACGAACGAGTGATCGCCGATGCCGGCCATGATCGGCTGCCAGCTCTTTCCGTAATCGCGAGTGCGATAGAGGTAGGGCTTCTGATCGTCGAGCCGATGACGGTCAACTGCAACGTAGGCCACCGCGGGATCGAAGCGCGAAGCCTCGATCATGGCGATCTTGCTCCAGTCGCTCAGCCCCGGCGGCGTGACATCCTGCCAGCTCTTGCCGCCGTCACGGGTCAGATGCAGCAGTCCGGTGTCGCTGCCCGCCCAAATCTCCTCGGCCTTCACCGGCGATGGAGCAATGCTGAAGACCACGCCGTAACCGCGCTGTTTCGCATTCTCCGTGGTCGTCGGGCCTGCCGGTTTCGCACTTGTTGCATCGGCTGCCGCCCCGGTCAGATCAGGGCTGATCTGCTGCCAGTGCAGGCCACCGTCGCGTGGTCTTCATGACATATTGCGTCCCGAGGTACAGCGCATTCTTTTCCACCGGCGAAAGCACCAGCACCGGCGTCCAGGGATCGCGATACTTGCGTTGGTTGATTTCGCTGGTGAAGTTCGGCATGGGCCACGGCGTGATGTCCTGGCTCAGCGAGGTGCGGCGATCCCAGCGCACCACGCTGCCGTAAACTCCGCTGGCATACAGAATGTTGGGATCGGTGGGATCGGGCGCCAGCCAGCCACTTTCGCCGCCGCCCACCATGTACCAGTCGCGTCCGGTGATGTTGCCGTGATCGGTGCGATTGGGTACGGCAATGCTTCCGGTGTCCTGCTGTGCCCCGTAAACGTGGTAAGGAAATTCATTGTCGGTGATGACGTGATAGAACTGCGCCGTCGGCTGGTTGAACCATGACGACCAGGTCTGTCCGCGATTCAGGCTGATGGTTGTGCCCTGATCGGTGCCGAGAATGAGGTGCGCGGAATTTTTGGGATCGACCCAGATCTGGTGATAGTCGTCGCCGCCCGGCGCGCCGCGCACAATCGAGATGGTGCGGCCACCATCTTCGGAACGGTACAACGCGATGTTGGGCATGTAGATGACATCGGGATGGTTGGGATCGACGGTGATGCCCATGAAGTACCACCCGCGACTGGTGAGCCGGGCATCACCGTTTTCCAGCCTCCAGCTGTCGCCGCCATCGTCAGACCGATAGAGCCCGGATTTCTTGCCGGCCTCGATGAGCGCATAAACCCGCTTGCCGTCGGGCGTGACCGCGACGCCGACTCTGCCCCAGTCGCCATCGGGCAGGCCGTTGCCGGTGAGTTGCGTCCAGGTCGCGCCACTGTCAGTCGAGCGGTAGATCCCGCCGCCCGGTCCGGCCAGCGGCGCATAGGTGCTCCAGGGCGGACGATGGGCGTTCCACGTACCTGCGAACAAGATGTTGGGCGCGGCTGCGGCAATGGCAAGATCGGAAACGCCGACCGACGGCCCCTTATCCAACACGCGCGTCCAGGTGTTGCCGCCGTCGCTGGACTTGAAGACGCCGCGTTCGTCATTGGGGGCGTAGGCGTGGCCTAGCGCGCCCACATAAACCACGTCGGGATTCCGCGGGTCGATAACGATACGGCTGATCTGCCGCGAGTCGTGCAGCCCAACGTTCTTCCACGTCTGACCTCCGTCGGTGGACTTGTAGACGCCATCACCCGAGCTGAGGGCAGAGCGAATGTCCGACTCACCGGTCCCGGCATAAAGGACGTCAGGGTCCGACGGCGCAACCTCCAGCGCGCCGATCGAGGCGATGGGCTGCCCCTCGAACATCGGCTTCCAGCTCACGCCGGCGTCGATGGTCTTCCACACACCGCCGTCAACCGAGCCAAAGTAAAACGTAGCTCCGCCGCCGGGTACGCCGGTCACGGCTGCGGCGCGGCCGCCGCGAAAGGGGCCGATCAGCCGCCACTGCAATCCGCTGAACAGTTGCGGAGCGACCGCCTGGCCGGCGGCACGGATGTTCAGAAAAAGTGCGGCAAAAACAATAACGATGGAAAGCGCAAAACGTCTTACACAATGGCTCAATCGGAGGTCCTCTACCCTGCAAGATCGGTGCGAATAGATTACACTTTCGCGATGCGCTTCACGACGGGGCTACGGCAGCAGCTGCTTTCCGGGGACGCTCTGCAGGTTTGCCAGGCTGGTGGTTCGATTATGGTGATGGATTGATGATGCGAAATTCGCTGGCAGTTTTCTTCCTCTCCCTCCTCTCGATTCTTGGCTTCCTTCCTCAACTTCCCGCGCAGCAGATCGATACCACGCTGCTTACCGAGATGAAGTGGCGAAACGTTGGCCCCTTCCGCGGCGGCCGCACCCATGCTGTGGCCGGGATACCCAGCCAGCCCAGCGTGTTTTATATGGCTGCGGTGAATGGCGGGGTGTGGAAGACGACTGACTACGGGCGCACCTGGAATCCGATCTTCGATCATGAGCCGACCGGCTCCATCGGGGCTCTCGCGGTCTCGCCTTCCGATCCGAACATTGTTTACGCCGGAAGCGGCGAGGGGCTGCATCGGCCGGACCTGTCGGTAGGCGACGGCATCTACAAGTCGACCGACGCCGGCGCCACCTGGAACCACCTGGGGCTGCGCGACGGCCAGCAAATCTCCGCCATGGCGATCGACGCGCACGACCCCAACCGCCTGTTTGTCGCGGTCGCCGGACATCCTTACGGACCCAATCCCGAGCGCGGCATCTACCGCTCCACCGACGGCGGACAGAGCTTCCAGCAGGTTCTCTTCAAGAATGAGAACGTGGGCGGCGCGGATGTAAAAATCGATCCCTCGAATTCCCAGATCGTATATGCCACATTGTGGGAGGCGCGGGAAGGTCCGTGGGAGAATGGCGGCTGGAACGGCACCGACACGGGCATCTTCAAGTCAACCGACGGCGGCGCCACCTGGAAGCAACTCAGCAACGGGCTCTCCCCGGACATGGTCAAGGCCAATCTGTCGATTTCGCAGAGTGATCCCCGGCAGCTGTTTGCCGTGGTCGCCAGAAAGAATAACTCGACCGAGTTTTACCACTCTGCCGATGCGGGTGAGACCTGGTCGACAGTGACCACCGATCCGCGCCCGCGGGTCGATATCGGTGGCCCCGGCGGCGACTTGCCGACGCCGGCCATCGATCCCCAGAATCCCGATGTCATTTATGTCACCAGCATTGTGACCTGGAAGTCGACCGACGGCGGCAAGACCTGGACCGGCTTTCGCGGCGCGCCCGGCGGCGATGACTATCAGAACATCTGGATCAATCCCAACAACTCCAAAATCATCATCCTCACCAGTGACCAGGGCGCGATCGTCACCGTCAACGGCGGCGAGAGCTGGGGTTCGTGGTACAACCAGCCCACGGCGCAGCTTTATCACGTGAATGCCGACAACGCGTTCCCCTATCGCCTGTGCTCGCGGGCAGCAGGAGAGCGGCTCGGTCTGCATCGCCAGCCGCGGCAATGACGGCGAGATCACGTTTCGCGACTGGCATCCGGTGGCGGCGGAAGAATACGGCTACGTCGTACCCGATCCGCTCGACCCCGACATCGTTTACGGCGGCAAGCTGACGCGCTACGATCGCCGCACAACGCAAGCGCAGAACATCATGCCCGTGCCTCTGCGCCGCCCGGAATTTCGCGTCATCCGCACCGAGCCTATTGTCTTCTCGCCGCTCGATCCGCACCTGATGTACTTTGCCGCTAACACCCTCTGGGCCACGCGCGACGGCGGACAGAGTTGGAAGCAGATCAGCCCTGACCTCACGCGCAAGACCTTTGAAGTGCCGGCCACGGTCGGCATCTTCCGCGATGAGCCTTCGGCGCAGCCCCGGCAGCGCGGCGTGATTTACGCGCTGGCGCCGTCGCCGCTCGACATCAATCGCATCTGGGCAGGCACTGACGACGGACTCATCTGGCTTACTACCGACGGCGGCAAGAACTGGAATAACGTCACGCCGCCGCAGCTGTCGGCGTGGCAGAAAGTTTCTGTTCTGGAGGCCAGCCATTCCGATCCGCAGACCGCTTACGCCGCCATCAACACGCTGCGGCTCGACGATCTGCGTCCGCACATCTATCGCACCCGCGATGGGGGCAAGACCTGGACGGAGATTGTCAACGGCATTCCGGCTAACGAAAACGTGAATTCTGTGCGCGAAGATCCCCAGCGCAAGGGCCTGCTGTTTGCCGGAACCGAGCGCGCTGTCTACGTTTCGTTCGACGACGGCGATCACTGGCAATCGCTGCGCCTGAACATGCCGGCTACCTCGATTCGCGATCTGCTCATCAAGGGGGACGATCTTGCCGTGGCGACACATGGCCGCGGATTCTGGATCCTGGACGACATCACGCCGCTGCGGCAAGTGGACGACAAGGTCATCGCCGGCAACGCATTCCTGTTCGCTCCCGAGCTGACCTATCGGGTGCGCTGGAACACCAATACCGACACGCCGCTTCCGCCGGACTATCCCGCAGGGCAGAATCCGCCGGACGGGGCAATCTTAAACTATTACTTGAAGTCTTCCTCGTCCGCGCCGGTCACGCTGGAGATTCTGGATGCTTCGGGCAAGACCGTGCGGCGCTTCTCCAGTGCCGATCCGGTGCCTCCGCCGGATCCTGAACTGACGATTCCGACCTACTGGGTGCGGCCGCCGGAGCACCTGTCGAGCGCGGCCGGCTTCCATCGTTTTGTCTGGGACATGCACTACGCGCCAGTGCCGGGAATCAGGCCGGAATACCCGATCGCCGCGGTTTATGAAAACACTGCGCCGGTCCCGACCTCGCCCTGGATCATGCCGGGGAAGTACACGGTGGTGCTGACGGTCGAGGGCCGGAAGTTCACCCAGCCGCTCACGGTGCAGATGGATCCGCGGGTGAAGACTTCCGTCGCCGGCCTGCAGCAGCAGTTCGATCTTTCGGCGCAGATGTATGAAGACTTGCTGACCCTGCAAGCGATGGCGGCCAAGCTGCCGGCGATTCGAGCGCAGATGAAGGCCTTGCGCGCGAAGGCAACCGGCGCCCAGGCGGCCAAGCTGGACGAGTTGACCAAGCAGCTCGACGCTCTGGTGGGAACGGAAGAGGAGGAAGAGGAAGGCGCTCCTCGACGCGGGCCGCACCACGGAACCCTGGCCGCTCAGCGCGCCTCGTTGCTGCAGGTGCTGAACATGTTGCAGGAGGTGGATGTCGCGCCCACCACGCAGGTGGTCGCGCTCGTTCCCAAACTCAACCAATCGACCGCGTCGTTCCTGCAGCAGTGGCGGCAATTTGAGAGCGATCAGCTCGCGCCGCTGAAGATCCAGCCGTGACAGCCTCTGCTTGGCGACTTGATGGAGACAGTGCGGCGTAAGGAGATGGCTTTCGGTGCGGCGAACAGCAGGTCCCTCACCGGCCTGAAGCCGGTTCGTGATGACAAAACCAGGGGCTTCTTAGGGCGTAGCTAAAGCTACGCCCCTTCAGCCCAGCAGCGCTTCGGTAATGTCGAGCCATTCCTCGTCCAGCGACCGTTGCGGAGAGCGCTTGCCGGCTCGCTGATACCAGTAGCCGGCATTGGATGCGTCACCTTCTTTGCGGTGCAAATAGGCGTGGACCCATGCGCCTGCCGGGCCTTCGTCTTGCTGAGCGGATTCATGGGCGCGCGTCCAGTCCCCCTTGGCGTCCCACCACAAACCTGCCAGTGCAACGTTCAGCTCGCGCGGCGGATCGTCGCGGAGCAGGGAATCGCGAAATTCCTGCAAAGTCATGAGCCCTAGATTATCGCTTCGAAGTTGCGACGGCCACGCCTTGGACATCTTGACGCGAAATTTTCACAAACCTCTCCCGCAATTCCGACGAAATGATGCAGAACCGACACCTCGTGTCCGAAATTTGGACAGATGCGGCCCCAACGCAGTCAACCCCGTGACCACCGTCACAGACGCTGATCTTCTGCGGTGACGAAGATTGGTACCTGGAGGCCACTTTGTCATTTCAGAAAAAGGCAATCCTCATAGGGGCTGTTCTGGCTTTAATTCTTATCTGTACGAATTGTGGTGGGAGCAATTCGACCAATCCCGTACCGTTATCGATAAGGCTGTCTCCTGCGGCGCCGGTGGTAGCAGTTAATTCTTCGATTTTCATCGGCGCGAAAACTACCCCTATCCTTCCTGAGTACTACAGCACGATGACGTGGAGCATTCAGGGTTATCAGTCGCAAACCGACTGCACCGAGGTTGTGGCGAATGCGCAGGAAGCGCCCGCGATGTCCGGTTGTCCCAACGGATGGCTGGCCTGGGAGACTCCGCTGCCTGGCTATACGGTAACGGGCGTCTACTACTATGGCCCGGACATCGCGGGAAGCTATCAAGTCCAGGCGCAAGGAGTGATTGCGGACCAGCCCACCAGTCAGAACTTTCAGGGAAATGCCAGCGCCGTCGTGACCGTCGAACAGTAGCTATGCGCTTCTAAAGGAAGGCTGTGCGGGGCGGCGGAGGTTACAGCTCTCCTAGCCTTCCATCGAGGAAAGCGAGCTGCTGGTAGCCGTAGCCGAATCGCCGACAAACTCCACATTCGGCTTTTGGGTGATGATGCCGGCATCGTAGCCCATCTGCAGTAATTTACTGATAGCTTCCCGGCCATCCTTGCCGTAATCCAGCGTGCGCTCGTTGACGTACATGCCGATGAATTTGTCTGCCATCTGCGTATCCAGATCGCGGGCAAACTGCATGGCATACTGCAGGGCTTCCTCGCGATTGTCCAGCGCGTACTGAATGCTGTCGCGCAGCGCGGTGCAGCAGGAGGCTATGAGTTCGGGGCCGAGGTCGCGGCGGATGGCGTTGCCGCCCAGCGGCAGGGGCAGGCCGGTTTGATCGCGCCACCACTTGCCCATGTCGACAATCTTTTGCAGTCCCGACTTGTTGAAGGTGAGCTGGCCTTCATGAATGATCAGCCCGGCTTCGTACTTGCCCTCCAGCAGCTTGGGAATGATGTCGTCGAAGGGCACCACCTCGGTTGCAATCTCGGGCGCAAACAGCTTCAGCGTCAGATAGGCGGTGGTCATGGTTCCGGGAACCGCGATCTTGTGCCGCTTGATTTCATCGAGCGGAATGTGGCGCGGGGCCACAATCATCGGCCCGTAGCCTTCGCCGACACTTCCCCCGGTGGGCATCAAGGCGTACTTGTCCTGAATGTACGGATAGGCGTGGAAGGAGATGGCGGTGATGTCGTAGAAGCCTTCAAGGGCTTTGCGATTCAGGGTTTCGATGTCGGTCAGGGTATGGGTGAACTTCACTCCGGGCACGCGAATTTTGTTGGTCGCCATGCCGTAAAACATGAAGGCGTCGTCGGAGTCGGGGCTATGCGCGACTTTGATTTCGAGAGTGCTCTTTCCAGAATTGCCGGTCATAAGAGTGCAGTCACTCGGAACTTCCCAGGTTCGAGAAATACAAGTTGCGGAACATCACCGTCAGCCCACGGACGTCTACAGGCTGCGGCGCAGGCGAACGGCCGCCGCTGCCGCAATCATCACCTTCGACACTTCGGCGAACAGGAACGGATACAGTCCAAAGAATGCGGCCTGCCGCCAGCTATGGGTCAAAATCGCCAGCCAACTGATGCCGGCAGCAAACAGAACGACCTCGGCGATCGTGGCAGCCGCCAGATTGCGGACGAAGCTGGGCTTACCATGTTCGGCGATCCAGCCGGCCAGGAACGCAATCACCGGATAAGCCCACAAATATCCGCCGGTCGGCCCTAACATCTGGGCAAAACTCCCCGGTCCGGACGAGGCAAACACCGGTAATCCCATCGCGCCCCAAGACAGATAGAGGGCGGCGGCGGCGAATCCCCGGCGGCTGCCCAGGGTAAGACCGACCAGCAGCACGCCAAAGTTGGCGAGGGTGAGCGGCACCGGCGTCAAGGGCAACGGCACCATCAGGCGGGCGCAGACGGCAATGACTGCGCTGGCGCAAATTACGATTCCTGTCTGCTTGATGAGACTGTAGGGGCGTTCAGCAATGCCTATTGGATTATGAATTGCGGCTTTCGACATAGGGCCTACCTCCGAGCTAAGAAGACTGCGTAGAACTCTTTTCTTCGGTCTCTCCGGGTCCAGCGGTCTCAATCGATGGAAGAACCGTGGCGTTTATGAGTTGCTCCGCTCCGCCAAATCCATCGCCGGAAGTGGTCGCGGTATCCGCAGGTTTTGCACCGCCCGCACCTGGAGCCGTTGACGCCTCTTCTCGAAGATGCCGCTTGACGCGGAAATGAATCGCCAGAACCACGGCGACGACGGCTGCGGTGCACAGCACCAGAACCGCAAAGAAAACTTTGATCACCACAGAGATTCAGGATATCAGAACGCAAGCGGACGGGAACCAATTTTGCTGGGCGGGGTTGACTGAGAGTTGCAAAACCGGACGAACGGCGTGCGGTGAGGAAAAGCATTACTTACGCTAAGGGGATGTTTCGCCAGTTTTACGCAGAAAGCTCAATTTGAAAGGGTCGGCTACGGTGTGATCTCCCATCCCAGGTCTCCTGACAATTGACCACCGGAAAGCCTTACGGGGTAATCTCCCATACGAGGCCTGCACCGTTTGTGCCGCCCTCGGATGTCGTGCCGTAAAGATTGCCGCTTGCATCAAGGGTCACTCCGCCAATGGGAGAGGTACCGCCGTTCCCTATGACGCTAAAGTCATGCAGATCGGTGAACGTCCAGCCATCCCCGGACCGGCTGAGGCGAAAGACCGACCCGACGCCATTCCCGCTTCGTTCCGTTGTGCCATAGAGATTGCCGGCTGCATCCATGGTCAAAGAGCTTTGAGGTCCGCCGCCGCCGGAAAAGTTATAGAGCGTGTTCAGCGTCCAGGTTCCACCGGAAAAGGAAAGTTCGAAGACGGTTCCACCGCCCAAAGCGCCGCCATGGGAAGTTGAGCCGTATAGGTTCCCAGACTGATCAAGAATGACGCCGCCAATAGGAGTTGTCCCATCTGATCCGGTAAAGACGTGAAGGATATTCTGGGTCCAGCCCGAAACGGAAGGCACCAGTTGGAAGATGGAGCCGTCTCCCCCGTAGGCTGAGGACCCATAGAGATTGCCTGACGAGTCGAGTACTACCCCGGCATAGGGGTCTAAATAGGATGTAGGAATAACGCTTTCCGTCCAACCACCGGAAGAATATGTCATCTTGAAAACTGTGGCTGGTCCGGTTAGCGCTTGCGTTGTGCCATAGATGTTGCCCGCCGAGTCGAAGACGACGTTGCCGGTAGGGTCCTCGCCATCGTTTGGAGGGCCAGCAAATTCATAGAGTACCGTCTCCAGCCAGGGACACTGTGAGGCCCGGCATGACGATGCAGGAGGTTGAATCCGAAACGTGGTACCCAAAGTCACCCCACCACGAACCAGTCCACCGCCTACGGTTGTCCCATAGAGAGTGCCATCGGGACCGAATGCCAGCCCCCCGTAATCTACCGGGTTGGCTCCGTCCCCGTCTCCACCCGATCCGGTAAACCTATGAAGGGTGTTCAGCACCCAGCCCGAGCCGATGTGCCGGAGTTGGAAGACTGTGCCATCACCGGGATAGCTAGCCTGAGTTGTTCCATACAAGTTGCCTGTGCGGTCAAACACCAAAGTGCTGGCCGGCAGATACCCATCGTCACCGGTGAAGTTATGCAGAACGGTGTAGGTTTGTGCCCGCGCTGATTGGGTAACGAGGATGGTCAGCAGAAACACGATTGCCATGGTGATGGCAGTTCTGCTCGGCGAAACACCAGTTCGATCAGGCTTTGACAGCGTCATGGTCTCCTCTGGCCAAGAGAATAAACTTCCAAGGCTAGACGGCCCTCCCCTTGGATACCGATACAATATATCCATACGCCTCTCGGTAAGCAAGAGGAATTTCCGGGGGTGACATTCTGCGCTCTGGTGTATCTGCCGTAATCAGGCCATTACACCACCAATCCACCTACCGATGGCCCTTGTCAGGGCGGGCCGCCGCTACTGGTGAGGCTCAACCCGGATCTCGAACAGCTTGGGCCACAGCTTCCCGGTGACGAACAGCCGGTTTTCGCCTGGATCGTAAGCGATGCCGTTGAGCACGGCATCCGAGTTTGCCAGCTCGCCCTTGTCGATGATGCCGCTCAGGTCGATCTGTCCCAAAACCTTGCCGCTGCGCGGGGAGATGCGGACGATGGTGCTGCTCTGCCAGATGTTGGCGTAGATTTCTCCGTGGATGTATTCGAGTTCGTTCAGCTTCTCGACCTCGTGGCCGGACTCATCGGTAACCCGAAGGCGCCGGAGCTCGCGAAACGATTTCGGATCGAGGAAGCGCAGGTACGAGGTTCCGTCGCTCATAATCAGCTGCTTGTCGTCGTGGGTGAGGCCCCAACCTTCGCCTTGGTAGTCGAAGGTCCGCAGCAAAGCGAAGCTGAAGCGGTCATAGACGAAGCCTTTGTGAGATCGCCAGGTTAACTGGATCAGCGTGCTTCCCCAATCGGTGAGGCCTTCGCCGAAGTACTGTGCCGGAAGATCGTACTTTTGCAGCACGCGTCCGCTGTTGAGGTCGACCATGCGCAGCGATGACTTGCCGTAGAGGCCGGTGCTTTCGTACAAGTGACCGTCAGCGTAAATCAATCCCTGGGTGAACGCGTTCGGGTCGTGCGGGTATACGTGGACAATCCGATAGGTATCAGCGAGGACCGACGAGAGCGGCTTCGCCGTCGAGGCTAGCCCCAGCGCGCACAGCGTTAGTACCAGAAGACCTGGGCTTCGGGACATGGACGCCCAGCTTAAGGCAACGGAATCGCCGGCGCAAACCGACCTTATCAGACGCCGTTATGCGGCTGGCCGCATACTTTCCCCACGCGACAGAAAGCTAGAAGTCATTTCACTAATCATTCTGGGGTATATCAGGGTATGACTTTAGTGTCTGCGTGAGAACCTCTGTCGTCCCTACGGGACTCGGATCAACTTCCACCTGACCCAGGACTCCGCCTGCGGCTCCGTCCTGGGCTGAACTGAGTCGTCCTTACGGACGGGATTCTCAGCGCAAGAAATCTGCCCTCAGGGGCTGAAGCCCGAACCTCATTGGGCCGTCGTTCGGCACGACTGAAGGTCGTGCCCTGATACAAACCGAAATCATTGATGAGATGGGTTGAAGATAGCCGTTCAGGGCCGAGCCTCATAAACAATATTGAAGGGCGTTTCCGTGGCGCGCCGGAAACGGCTGAATCCAGCCGAGGTAATTACCTCGCGTATCCGAGCCTCTCCGGATTGGGCGCCCAGACACAGGCCCACTTCCTGTGAGCGCGAACAGGGCGTGCATAGCAGTGTGGAGAACGAGTAATAGACCCGGCCCACCGGATTCAGGTTGTCCTTCAACGTGTCATTGGCGAAGGGCTCGACCACCATCCAGGTTCCGTCGTCGCGCAGCGACTTGCGCACGTGGGCGGCGGCGCCGATGGGATCGCCCATATCGTGCAGACAGTCGAATACCGCAACGAAGTCGTAATCCTTTCCCGGATATTCCTTGGCTTTGGCTACCTCGAACTTGACCCGGTCGGCGACTCCTTCACGCTCGGCGGTCTCGCGCGCCGCCTCAATCGATTTATCGTGGTAGTCGAAGCCGAAGAAGTGAGACTGGGGAAATGCCTTGGCCATTAGAATGGTGGAAGCGCCTTTTCCGCAGCCCACATCGGCCACCCGCGCACCGGCTTCCAGCTTGCCTCCGACGTCGTGCAGCGCGGGAATCCAGGAGCTCACCAGGTTGGCAGCATATCCCGGCCGGAAGAACTTTTCGCAGCCGTGAAACACCCCGTCATCGTGTTCGTGCCAGCCCATGCCGGCCCCGGTGCGAAACGAATCGGCAATGCGGGGCACCGCCGCCAGCGAGCCCAGAGCCAGCTGGAACGCTCCCGGCAGATAGGCCGGGCTGTTTTCATTCGCCAAAGCAAAGGCCTGCTCTTCGCTGAGACTGAACTTGTCCGTCTTGTCGTCGTAGGTGACGTAGCCGCCCGCCGCTTGCGAGGACAGCCACTCCCGCACATAACGTGCATCGGTGTCGGTTTTAGCAGCCAGTTCGGCCGAGGTCATGGGATGAGCCGCCAGCGCCTTGTAAAGGCCGAGTCGCTCGCCAATCACTACCATCCCGGCGTGTACGGCAGCCCCCAGATCTCCCACGAACTGCCCGATAAAAGCGTTTAGCCTGTCCATGTCGATCGCCATAGTTGCACTCTTTCCGCAGGGCGTCACGAATTCTAACCCAGATTGGCCGCGAAATTCGGCGAATTTCCTGGGAGTGCAATCTAAGTGTTGCAGGAGGAGACAGCTGTTTTGAAACCCCGCTTAGCGGCACGCGATTTTCTTGATCATGGGCAGGCCGGCGATTTGCTGCTGCGTGTCGTAGGTGACCGAGCAGGTGGCGATTGCAGGCGGCAAACTCTTGCTCAATTCGACAGCAGTGCCGGCGTAGCTGCAGGCCACCCAGATTGACCGATCCTTCGCTGGAGTAAGCAGCCAGGTTGCAGTTTGCTCGGCCTTGCCACGCGTCATCCGGTCGTAGACCAGAGAAGCTTTTTCTGCCGGTGGTCCGTCATAAAACGTGATGCCGGCAAGGCTGTGAGGCCCCTCGTCCAGCATCGGAGTCCAGCCGCCAACGTGCGTTTTCAGTTCTTGGCGCGTGTTGATTGTCTGCGGACAGGCGATGGAATCGGCAGCCGGGCAAATCGCGCTGAACCATATCAGCGAGCTCGAGATGAGGGCCAGCGTTCGGCAAGTCATACCAGCATTGGAGCAAAAATTCGCTCCGCACACCAGAGACGCGCGACAAACCTACGGTCCAGCCCAAGCCCCTTACGGGCGACAGCTCTGGCTATCCACGGCCACGTCCAGCACTGTCAAACGGCTCTCCGCATGCACCGACGGATTCGTACTGCTGCTCTGTGCCTTGTCCGCCTGCGGCGTAGCGCGCGTTTCAATGGACGATATCGGGCCGGCCACGGTGACGCTCTCCCCAACATAAGGCGCCAGACTAACGTAGCGCCCGTCTTTCACCTGCCAGGTGCTCCCGTCCTGAGCCAGGAGTTGGTAATGCTCGGAGTTGGCCCCTTTCTCCAGACACCCGGTGACCTCCCGATCATCCAGGTTGCGGGTGGTGCTGCTAGCCGTCGCCAACGGCGACCCGACAAATGCGAAGAGTGCGAAGACTGCGATTGCAATCGTGGCTTTCATTTCCTGACCTCCGACCAGCTTTACTTGCAGGTCTATGTGGAGGGGATGCGGCGAGTAAGACAGCCGGTTGTCTGGGCTTAGATAGGCTGTCCGCCGCGCGGACGGGTTATCGGCGACAGCTGCTCGATCTCGCAAGAATATTGCTGGCGAAAAAATTGCCGTAACACAAGTAATCGCCGAACCAGCCTACGGCGTGATCTCCCAGACGACGCCATAGCCATACGCTCCGCCCGAGTTGGTCGTGCCATAAAGGTTTCCATTCGCATCGACGACCACATTGCTGGAAGGATATTTTCCGTCAGTTCCGTCAAAATTGTGCAACACAGTCTCGGTCCAGCCGCCATTGGAGGGTGTCAGCTTGAAAACGATGCCTACCCCGACGTTTACGGACCCACTTCTGCCCGTGGTGCCGTACAGGTTGCCGCTGGCATCCACGGTTACGGGAGCAGTGGGATAGGCACCGTCGCCGTCATTGCCGAAAGCGTAAACTAGCGAGTATTCCCAGCCTCCGTTTGAAGGAGTTAGTTCGAAAATCGTTCCGCCGTTGTTGGGCCCGAGACCAACGGTTGTGCCGTAGAAGTTGCCATGTCCGTCGGGCGTCAAATTCGCCTCTGACCCGTCACCATTGCCAAGGCCGTTGAACATAAGGAGGATATTCTCGGTCCAGCCGGAACCCGAGGGGGCTAACTGAAACACGCCACCGTACCCGCATCCGGTATTCGCGGTTCCATACAGGTTGCCGGAAGCATCAAACACCAAGCCTGCCATGGGATTATTACAATCGCCTAGATCCGGGTTAAACGCATACACAATCTGCTCTGTCCATTCACCGTGCGAAGGCGTCAACTCGAAGACATAGCCGCCCTCATACTGGCCGCCGAGAGCCACCGTGCTGTATAGGTTCCCGGCCGAATCGAAGACCACGTCGCCCCGAGGTTCTTCTCCGTTATCGTGATCGGCGCTGTAAAGGACGGTGTCCGTCCACGGGCAGAAAGCGGCTTTGCAGACAGCAGCGGGGGGACTGAGTTTGAAAGCCGCCCCGCAGCCGTAGCCGCCAAAAGAGTTACACCTCCCGCCGCCACCTGTTATCGTCGTGCCATAGAGGTTGCCGTCTGGCCCGAAAACCACTCTGGCACCGGGATTGGCAGGATCATTGCTGAGCCCGGAGTCGCCCTTAAAGGCGTACAGCGGGGTGAACGTCCACCCGGAGCCGTGGTGGGTCAACTTGAACACAGTTCCACATCCCGAGCCACAATAGCCTCCGGTGTAACCGCCGGAGTTGGCTGTGCCATAGAGATTGCCGGCCGCATCCATGGTCAGCCCGGCATAGGGACTTGCTCCATCAGCGCCACCCGTGAAGTTGTGCAGCACGGTGAGGGTCTGGGCCTGCGCCCAAATTGTAGTAGCCAAGATCGCGGCACAGAACAGCTTAGTCATCGTTCGCAGCAGCGTGTTGAAATTCTGGGTCGCACATTGCTCTTGATAGCCCATGGTTGCTCCTTCCACCTAGCCAGGCGAACCTCCGCCAACGCAGGGGGCAGCTTAGCAGCTCTCGGCTCGGTAAGCAAGTGGAAAAGTGACGGAACGATACTCCAGCCTCAGGAAGTGGTAGCCCAGGGATGACGAGATAGGCAGCATCTCAAACTAACTTCTTACGGATAGGTTCAGGAACAGGCCGTTTCATTCCCAATCACGACGGAAACATCCAGCCTACACGCCTACCGGGAACGGCTTGGGGCTGCGCTCTTCGGCGCGCTCTTTTACCAGGCTGTCGAAGCGGCCTTGCAGCAGCGACATCATCCCGGTGTACCAATACCCCCAAACGAACAGCACCAGGAAGGGAACGGTGATGTAGTTTTCGTTGGCGACGGCGTACCACACGGTCAGAGCGAAGTAGCCGCCGATCAACATTTCAATCCAGGGAATCCAGCCCAGGCGTTTGCGATATTTCTTGGCGGCTATCGCTTTGTCCTGTTTGCTGACCACGCGATACTTCGGCGTGCGGGCAAAGGCGCTTTGATGGCCCACCAGCGCTTCCAGTACCGCTTTGCTGTTGGTGATGGTCAGGCCAATGCCCAACGCCATCAATGCCGGCAGAAATATAAGTGTCCGATACCATCTTCCGGGGAACAGTTCCTTCTGCGACACCAGGTAGAAGCTGGAGATGGAAAACGTCGATGCCAAAAACAGCGGGATGTCGATATACAACATCTGAAACCATCCCTGATAAAAGCGAATGACCATGGCCGGCAACAGCAGCACGCTGAGCACGATCATCAGGGGATAACTCAGATTCGCCGTCAGGTGATACCAGGCTTCGATCTTCTCGCGCCCGGAAACCTTGGCGCCCAGCACCTTCGGCAAATCTTTCTTGGCACACTGGATGAGGCCCTTGGCCCAGCGCGCCTGCTGGGTCTTGAACGCGGTCATCTCGATGGGCAGCTCGGCCGGGCACTCGACATCTTGCAGATAGCGAAACTTCCAGCCCTTCAGTTGCGAGCGGTAGCTGAGGTCGGTGTCCTCGGTGAGCGTGTCATGCTCCCAGCCGCCGGCATCGTCGATGGCCTTGCGCCGCCACATTCCCGCGGTGCCGTTGAAGTTGAAGAACACCCCCGCGCGCGACCGGCCGCCGTGCTCCAGAATAAAATGGCCGTCCAGCAGAATGGCTTCGACTTCAGTGAGAAACGAGTAGTTGCGGTTCAGGTGGGTCCAGCGCGTCTGCACCATGCCGATTTCGGGATTGGCGAAGTGATGAATCACCTTCATCAGCCACTCCGGAGTCGGCATAAAGTCGGCGTCAAAGATGGCGACGAACTCTCCGCTGGAAACCTTTAGCCCGGCATCCAGCGCGCCCGCCTTGTAGCCTTCCCGATTGGTGCGGTGGTGATAGCTGATCCTGTGTCCCAGCGCCGCATAACGGTCGACCACCGAGCGGGCTACCTGCACCGTCTCATCGGTGGAATCGTCGAGCACCTGGATTTCCAGCTTCTCGCGCGGGTATTCGATCTTGCAAACGCAGTCCACCAGCCGATCGATGACGTACTGCTCGTTGAAGATGGGCAGCTGGATCGTCACCTGCGGCAACTCGGCGAAGTGCGACTCCGGCTCGGTCACCTTATTCTTGCGATGCTTGTAATAGAGATAGACCAGCTGATAGCGGTGCATCCCGTAAAACGCCAGCAGGATGAGCACGACGAAGTAGGGAATCAGCAACCCCATATCGAAGGCATTGGCGTGATACAGGCCCTTGAATGTTGTGTCGAGAAAATGAGACCGCAGGTAGTGGCGAAACCCGTGAGGTTCCACCAACACGCAGCCAAGTAGGATGAGGGCAGGGTTCAGAAGCGTACTCCGTCGGGACGGTGGCGATGGATCATCGCGTTCGGCCCCATAAGCTCCACAAAATGTTGATTGTACCTGACGAGCTGGCGAAAACCGCAGGAACTCTTGCCCGCGATTTGTCGAATAGGGTGCGGAGTGGGCGGCCGGATGGTAATGGGCCGAACAGTCAACCAACCCGTCCCGCGGCCGTTGACTCTTAGCCGCTAACGGCTAACAATAGCTACGATAGCGAGCGCGCAAGTTCCGATGGGCTTCCCGACCAAAGCGTTAACCGTGCTGCTAGGTAGTGTGCTCAGCTGCTTTCCATTGTTGAGCGCACAGTCGTCGTCCGCTAAGCCGGCTGCGCCTTCCTCGGTGGAAGCGCAAGACTCCAGCTATCCCGAGCAGGGCTCATTATCTGCCTCGCATTACCTAAACCAATACTTTGACTTCGAATTTGCCTTTCCGCCGGAAGCGCACCTGCAGCCCATCCCGCAGCCGGCCTCGCGCGATGGCAACTTGCAGTTGTTGGAACTGGGTGGCCCACCTCCGGCAGACGCCGAGATCTCGATCGCCGCCGTCCCCTTAGCCACGGAGGGAAAAAATCAGGATGCCAAGGCCCTCATGCGTTTTGCGCTCGACCAGGATCTGTACGTCGGCGTCGAAGAGCTGCGCGGTTTGTCCAAGGCTGAGATCTCCGGCCACCAGTTCTACTTCTTCGAGACGCGCCGCGGGGTGGAACAGCACATGCTTCTGGCCACGACGCTCGACGGCTACATCCTGCGCGTGGTGCTGGCGGCCCATGACGAGAAACTTCTGAAGCAGCTGGAAGCGTCGTTTCAGCACGTCGTTTTTTTCCCGCCCGCCGATTTGCGCCAGCATCTGGACGCCGACGCTCGGCCTTACGATGGGCCGGCGATTTCCTCGCATCAGTTAGCTACGTTGCAAGCTGATCCGCCGATCAGTCACCTCGATCCCGGAAAAATTGGCGGCGACTTCTATGAGAATCCCCAGCTCGGCTTCAGTTACCGCATCCCGCAGGGATGGACCCTGGAGGCTGAAGGAGCGGTCCAGCCGGCAGTCGAGCGGGATCGCGTCCGGCAGAATTTTGGCCGGCCGACCTTGGGAGCATCCGAGCGCCGACTGCTGGAGGCTTGCAGCCGGACACTGTTTTCCGCCTGGGCCAAGCGGCCGGGAGCCGATGGCCAGATTTCCTACGACGATTTTGGCGAAGTGACAGTCACGGCAATTTCCGCCTCCTGTTTTCCCGGGATGAAGTTTCCCCAGGGCGCTAATGATCGCCAGGCGTTCAAGGACTTTCTGCTGCAATATGGCCTGACTCATCCGATTCTGACGGATATGCGCGACGCCAAGGCTTTTGCGGCCGGCGGCAATACCTTCCTGGTCCTGCACGGGACGGTAGCATTTCGGGTGCCCAACGATGAGCTGTCGCGGCGATTGTCGATCGCTATGGCGGTTACCGAGCGCCGAGGCTACCTGTTGACCTGGTTCTTCGCCGCTCCTCACGACAGCGAGCTGCAGCAGTTAACTGACGAGAGAGTCAGCTTCGATTCCGGCGCGATAACCAACTCCGCCGTCACCACCCAACCCGGAGGAGGCACGGCTTCGTCCGCAGTGGAAACTCCGCCGGCGACTTCGAGCCCCGCGCCGGCAACCTCAGCCGCGCCCTCGCAGACCGTGGCGGCATCGCCTGCAGTGGCCGAGGGCGCACCGGCTGCAGCGTCCAATACCAGTTCGGATTCCCCTCCGGCCTCAGTCGATCGGCAGCAGGCTTCGGCGCCGTCGCATCCCTCGCTTCTCCGTCCCGGCGAAACCATGGAGAGCCAGCAGGGAAAAGGGGCGCGCATCCCGAACCAGCAGAAGCAATCGAACTAGGCGAAAGCCGGCTTTGTGAGAGGCGGATAGGCCAACTGTTCGGGGTAGTGCGGACCTTAAGGTCTGCGTCAAAGTGGCCGCTTCGTGAATCGCGCGAGCGGGCTTTACAGTTTGCGGCAAGAGTCGGCTAGAGGCGATATGGATGGCAGACAGATTCCCGGCTGCGCCTGCTAGCGCAAAGAAAAAGCCCGCCGAAGCGGGCTTGGTAAGTCGTGGAGGGTGGAACAAGCCTACCGGCTGCTGGCCGGCGCCTCGCTTTGCTGGGAGGCGGTCAAGCGCGCGTTGTTGCGCTGAGCGATGATCTTCCGGGCATTGTCCGCCAGCTGCTTGGCCTGGGGCAGAAGCTCCAGTGCCTTCTGCACTTCCGGATCCTGCTCGGCGTGAACCCGCATGCCTTCCTGCTGGCCGAATTCATTGATAAAGAGTTCCGCCTTGATGTTGGTACGGATCCAATCGCCGTTCTGCGCCAGGTCGGCTTCGGTGAAGGGAATCTTCTGCTCGTCGAGGAATTTGCGGAACTCCTGCATCACCGCTTCGTCGACTTCAAAATCCTTATTGACCTTGTGGTTGATCACGTAATGCTTGGCGAAGTTGAAGAAGGCATATTTTTCCAGCAGCGTGTCTTGAAACTTATTGGTCTTGGGATTGGGAATCTTGACGTCTGGCGTGATGCCGCCGCCGCCATAGACCGTGCGTCCGCTGTCGGTCATCTTGACTTCGTGATTGCCCACGGCGGCGTCGCCGTTTTCGCGATCATTGTAGTAATAGTCGTACAGCGAAACTCCGTTATAGTCGCGCTGAATCAGGCGGCCGCTGGGGGTGTAGTACTTGGCAGTAGTCAATGCCAGCCCGGTGTTCTCCGACAGCGGATAGACGGTCTGCACCAACCCTTTGCCGAACGTGGTTTCCCCGGCAATCAGGCCGCGATCATGATCCTGGATGGCGCCGGCCACAATTTCAGCCGCCGAAGCCGTGCCCCGGTTGACCAGTACCACAATGGGGTAGTCCTTGCCGCCGTTGCCTTTGCTGGCCTTGTAAACCTTCTCGGCCGAAGCGCGCCCGTGATGCGAGACGATGACCTGTCCCTTCTTCAGGAACTGGTCGGCCACGCCCACGCCTTCGCTGAGCAGCCCGCCGGGATTCTGCCGCAGATCGAGGATGAGGCCGTGAATGTCGCCGAACTCGTCGAGCGCGTCACGCACTTCCTTCTCGGTGGTTTCCTGGAAGCCGGAAATGTGTATGTAACCGATGCCCGGACGAATCAGGAAATGCACATCCACGCTGTAGCGCGGAATCTCGTCGCGCACGATGGTGAAATCCAGCGGCTTATCCGAACCCTCGCGCAGCATGGTGATCTTGACCGTGGTGCCCTTGGGCCCTTTGAGCAACTCGGCTACGTCGCTGGTGCTCATGTTGTCGGTAGGCTTGCCATCGACCGCGATGATGATGTCGCCCGGCCGGATACCGGCGCGATACGCCGGGGCGCCGGCGAAGGGCGCGATCACGATGACCTTGTTGTTACGCGGGCCAACCTGCATGCCCACACCGTAGTACTTGCCGCGCTGCTCTTCACGCAGGGCCGCGTAGGACTTGGGATCGAAAAAGTTGGAGTGGGGATCGAGCACTCGCAGCATGCCGGGAATTGCGCCGTTGTAGATCGCCTTGTCAGGATCGACTGGCTCGGCGTAGTTTTCCTGCACTACTTTGTACACGTCGCTGAAACTGCGCAAGCTGTCGCGGATGTCGGTATCGCCGTCGCCCGAGCTGGCGGTGGAAGTGAGCCGCTGGCCAAACAGCATGCCCAGACAACCACACGCAAGAATGATGGTGAAAACGAGAACGGCGGAGCGACGGGTACTACGTGCCATGTAAGTGTCCTTCGACTAGGCGGGGATGCATCGTTAAGACTGGCGCACCTTTACGACAACTAGCCGCAGTATACCATGAGGCCGCAGCCATCCCGCGCCGGCAAATAAGCTGCCTGCTTGGATGACTGGCCGGAAATGAAGGGTGCGAAATCTGTTTAGTCCCCGCCTGCGTAAGAGACGGTAGAGGGAGGAGATGGTAAGCAGGGAAGGGCGGCGGCTGGCGGCCAGCAGCTGGCAGTTGGCAATTAGCACTTGGCATTTAGCACTTGGCATTTAGCAATAGCCGTCAGCTATCAGCCAAACGACCTTAACCCTTGTCATCCCCAGCGCAGCGCAGTGGATCCGAGGGACCTGCAGTTCGTCCCCGGGGGAAGAAGGTTCACCCACTGAAACGGGCTGCTCATGGCGGTCAGGCCAAGTGCTAATTGCCAAATGCCAACTGCCGGCCGCGTAGGGGCCATGGTGAAAACCAGCCTTGCGCATTATGATGACCCTATGAACCTCGGCATGCCAGAGATGATTTTCATTTTCGTGCTGGCACTGGTCGTGGTCGGCCCTAAGAAGCTGCCGGAGCTGGGCCGCCAGCTGGGAAAATTCCTGGCCGAGTTCAAGCGCGCCAGCAACGAGTTCAAAAATCAGCTCGAAACCGAGATGCTGAATATCGAACTGCAAGAGCGCTCCAAAAAGCAGGAGGACGGCTCCACGGTCCTGCCGCCGGAGCAGCCTTGGGAGCGGGTGATGCGGCCGATCACCGAATCGGTGAGTCGCGGTAAGCAGGAGCTGGTCTCGATCATGAATGCCAATTCCGGGCCGGCGCAGCCATCCCCGGCGCTAATCGAGCCGCCGTCCGCGCCCGCCAAATCCGTGGGTGCCGAGTAAGTCATGCCCAGCCCCGTCGTCGAAACCGCCCAGAAGCGTGCCTCCGAAGAAATGACCGGGATGAGCTTCCTCGAGCACCTGGAGGAGCTGCGGCGGAGAATTGTCTACAGCGCGGTTTACATCGTGGCCGGCTTCGGAATCTGCTGGTGGTTCCACGAACGGATCTTCGCCATCATGCAGAAGCCCATCATGGCGGCGCTAGCCAATCATCACCTCGACCAGAAACTGGTTTACCTGAATCCCACCGACCCCTTCAACATGTACCTGAAGATCTCGTTTCTGGCCGGGATCTTCGTGGCCTCGCCGTTCGTGCTCTATCAAGTGTGGGCGTTTATCGCGCCCGGCCTGTATCGCAACGAGCGCCGGTATGTGCTGCCCTTCATGTTCAGCACCGTGGGACTGTTTCTGGCGGGCGGCTATTTCGGTTACCGCATGGTCTATCCGGCGGCGCTGGATTTCCTCATTACCTTCAGCGGCCAGTTCACGCCCATGATCACGGTCGGCGAATATACCGACCTGTTCCTTACCATCATTGCCGGCCTGGGCATCGTCTTCGAGATGCCGATCCTGGTGTTCTTCCTGGCGTTGATGGGAATTTTGAGTGCCGGCTGGATGTGGCGCAACTTCCGCTACTCGATTCTGGTGATCTTCATCATCGCCGCGATTATCACGCCCACCACCGACATCATGAACATGTGCATCTTTGCCGCGCCCATGATCGTGCTCTACGTAATCAGTATCGCCATCGCCTGGTTCGTGCATCCGACGCAACGACGCAAGCGCGCAGAGAAGAGCAGCGCATAGCGGGGAGTAGCCGGGACGTGTAAAGCTCTGTGCCCCAGGTTCGCGTCCTGGGTTTGGACGCTAACCTGGGTTCACAAAACTCTTCGCCGTTACTTCTTTCCCCGATATAATCCCGCAATCCCAAACGTATACGGCGTCCACGACACGTCGCGAAAACCGGCGGCGCGCATCCGTTCCAGCATCTGGTCGGGAGAAGGGAAGCGCTGCACCGACGCAGGCAGATACGCATACGGCCCGCTCACTCCGGAGATCAGTGTCCCGATCGCAGGCAGCACCCGCCGGAAGTACACGCGATAGAGTTTGCCGATCAGCCCCTTAGGTTCGCCGAAATCCAGAATGCCGACTTCGCCATCGGAGGCGAGGACGCGATAAATTTCCGACAGCCCACGATCGTAGTTCGCCAGATTGCGAAATCCGAATGCCGAGGTCACCAGTTGAAACTGGCCGGCGGCAAACGGCAAATTCAGCGCGTCGGCTTCGACCCAGCGAATGTCGCGCGCCCCCGATTTCTGTTCCGCACGAACCAGCATGGCATGTGAAAAGTCGGCGCCGATCAGCCTGGTCGGAGCGCCCCGCAGTTGGCGATGCAGGGCGAAGGTCATGTCGCCGGTACCGCAACACAGATCCAGCGCCTGGGCATCCGGACGGCGCAGCACTTCGGTGAACACGCCCGCAGTGCGATTCCACCACAGCCGATCGATGTTCATCGACAGCACGTGGTTCAGCAGATCGTAGCGCGGCGCGATGGAGGTAAACATATCGCGCACCGCGTCGGCCGCAGCCGCTTCGTCGTGCGCGCCCGCCGGAGCCGCGCCCACAATGTGTTCGCCGGTCGCCGATTTGTTCTGCTCAGACACGAAAACGAATCCTGTGAACCTGGATTTTGAAGGGGAGCGGCTTCAGGAGCGCCGTAACCCGTTCACTCAATACCGGGGTTTAGCCTGCCGCTACGCTTTCGACAAATACCGGATTTCTTTGATCGCCTGCAGCGCGGTGCGAGCGGGAACATTATTAACCACCTCGACCTTGCCGATGCTGGTGGGCAAAATGAAATGCGTGACGCCGCTCACCGTTTTCTTATCCGACTGCAGCCGCTTCATCACGCTCGGGCCCTCGACCGGCAGCTTCGGCAGCGGCCCGTAGGCGAAGACCAGCTCATAAATCCGCTGGGCCGTCTGTGGGTCGGTGATTTGCATGCTGGCGCCGATCAGGGCGGCGGCAATCATGCCCCAACCCACGGCTTCGCCGTGCAGCAAGCGCCGGTAATTCGTTTCCGCCTCCAGCGCGTGGCCGATGGTGTGTCCGAAATTCAGGATGCGGCGCTCGCCACTCTCCCGCTCGTCGGCGCTCACCACCTCAGCTTTCACCCGGACGCATTCGGTGATTAGGGTTTCCAGCAGCGCGCCGTCGCGACGTAGCAGCGCGTTGCAGTTTGTCTCCATCAGCTCGAAGATCGCGGGATTGCGAATCACGCCGTATTTCATTGCCTCGAACAATCCCGAGCGGTATTCGCGCTCGGGTAGCGTCTTCAGCACATCGGGATCGGCCAGCACCGCCAGCGGCTGATGAAACGTCCCCAGCAGGTTCTTGCCCGCTTTCAGATTCACCCCGGTCTTGCCGCCCACCGAGGAGTCGACCTGTGCCAGTAGCGTGGTCGGAAGCTGCACCACCGGAATGCCGCGCATGAAGATTGACGCCAGGAAGGCGGCCACGTCGCCCACCACTCCGCCTCCCAGAGCCAGCAGAACGGACTGCCGGTCTGCGCCGAATCGCACCAGCTTAGCCGCGAGCTTTTCCAGTTCGCCCAGCGTCTTCGAAGTTTCCCCATCGGGCATGACCAGCAGTTCGAACTTGTGGCCCGACTTGGCGAAACTTTTGCGCAGCAGGCTGCCGTAGTGCTTGCGAATGGGCGGCGCGGTCAGAACAAACACGCGCGTGCCCGGCGCGATCAGCTCGCGCAGAGCCGCCGCGGTTGAACCCAGGAGGCCGCGCTCAATCAGCACTTCGTAGGCACGGGACGGAGTGTGAACCGGGATGCGAGTCAAGTTTCTAGTGTAATGGAAGAAGGGTGACGTGGCATGAGGGGCAGCCATTCCCTATTTGGCTGCGGGGTTCTGTATCGCTGCAACCCCGCTCCGACTGCGTGCTACCATGAACCCAGTCATGCAGCCTCTCCCTACAGAAACCGATTTCATCGTGGTGGGCGCGGGCATTGCCGGCCTGCGCGCGTCGGTCGAGTTGGCGGCGGCGGGGCGGGTACTTTGTCTGGCAAAGCTGGAAGTCACCGAGTCGAATACGCAGTATGCGCAAGGCGGTATCGCGGCCGCGCTCAGCGACGACGATGAGGTTCGGCTGCATCTGGAAGACACGCTGAAGGCCGGCGACGGGCTGGTCAACGAAGAGGCGGCGCGCGTTCTGGTGGAAGAAGGTCCGCCGCGCATTGAAGAGCTGATCGAGTGGGGCACCGAGTTCGACCGCGCCGGCGCCAAGATCGCCTTCACCCGCGAAGGCGCACACAGCCGCAACCGCGTGCTGCACGCCCACGGCGACTCCACCGGCCGCGAGATCGGGCGCGCGCTTTTCCTCAAGGCCAAGGCGCTGATGCCCATCACCTTCCGCGAGTTCGAGTTCACGACCGATTTGCTAGTGGAAGATGGCCGCGTGGTCGGAGTTCGCGTGCTCGACCAGGCCGGACAGACGCATGACATCTATGCCAGCGCGGTGCTGCTGGCCACCGGCGGACTCGGCCACGTTTACAGCGACACCACTAATCCCGCGGTGGCCACCGGCGATGGCGTGGCCATGGCTTATCGCGCGGGTGCCGAGATCAGCGACATGGAGTTTGTGCAATTCCATCCTACGGCGCTGTACTTGAAGAATGCTCCGCGATTTCTTTTGTCGGAGGCGCTGCGCGGTGAGGGCGCCTACCTGCGCAATATCGAGCTGCAGCGCTTCATGCTGAAATATCACGAGGCGGCCGAGTTGGCGCCGCGCGATGTGGTGGCCCGCGCCATCGCGCATGAGCTGGAACTGGTGAAGCGGCCCGATGCTGCGGTTTACCTCGATCTCACCCACCTCAATGCCGAGCGGGTGCGCAAACGCTTTCCCATGATTTACGCCACCTGCATGCAGTACAACATCGACATCGCTGACGAGCTGGTGCCGATCCGGCCGGCGGCGCATTACGCCATGGGCGGAGTGCGTACCGACCTCTACGGTAAAACCTCGTTGCCCGGACTGTACGCCGCCGGCGAAGTGGCGTGTACCGGCGTGCACGGAGCGAATCGGCTGGCCAGCAATTCGCTGCTGGAAGGGCTGGTCTATGGAGCCAGGGCGGCCCAGGATATGCGGGAACAGTTGCGCGCCGGCGCCCCGCATGCGGTCAGCGCGCCAGTCGCGGTCAGCAGTAGTAACGGGCAGCCGGCCGAGACCGAGAAGTTCATCAAGAAAGTGCAGTCGCTGATGTGGCAGCAGGTCGGCGTGGTGCGCGATGGCAAAGCTTTGCAGCAGGTGGTCCCGGAATTGCGCGCCATGCGGGGCCAGGCGCCGCCGGGTGGCGATCGTCGCTCGCACGAAGCGGTCAACATTGTCGAGGCTGGATTGCTGATCGCCCGATCAGCGCTGGCCCGCGAAGAAAGCCGCGGCGCACACTACCGGCTGGACCATCCTCTGAAGAACGATGCCCGATACGGCAAGCATTCCGTGGTGCGGGGCGACAATATCCGGTTTCAATGATCAGGGTTACGCATTCGACCTTTCTCATCGCCCTCTCTCAGCAATCATAAGTAAGAATTGATAATTCTTGGGAACTGGAACAACCATGGTTCGCCATCCAGAAACCTCGAGAAGTAGAAACGACAGCCCGCAAACCAAGTCTCATGATGTGGGATAGCAACGACTGGCGAAACCCAAGTCCCACGCAGTGGGACGGAAGAGCTTAGCCCAGCGCTTCAGCGCTGGGTATGCGTATCTTTCAGGATCGAGTGCCGTAGGCACGACAGGGTTTGGGCTGCCTGTGCGAGAACCTGTGCCGTCCCCACGGGACTCTGACATATTTCTCGCCCTACCCAGGACTCCGCCTGCGGCTCCGTCCTGGGCTAACCGCGCAACCGCCCTTTCGGGCTCGATTTTGGGCTTGGACATCTCACTAGCGAATCCCAGGTTTTGAGCTTGTCAAAGTTTTCGAAGCCCTCGTCGTCCACAAGAGCACGAATTGTCGAGCCGGTGCAATCAAAAGGGCCTGACTATCGGAGGAAACAAGATCCATCTTCTCCGTGAACCTTCTCGTCTTCTGCGCCCAATGGGCTCAATCACAAAAACGGCCGGCGTTACCTCGCGGCCGCTTTCTTCTTAGGAAAAACCAGCGACGCCGCAATCGAGATTAGCAACACCCCCACCACCGTTCCCAGCGCCACGCCGATAGGGATATCGATGTAGTGCGAGGCCAGCATCTTCACACCGATGAAGATCAGGATCAGCGACAGCCCGTAATGCAGGAAGTGGAAGGCCTCAATCATTCCGGCTAGCGCGAAATACAGCGATCGCAATCCCATAATCGCGAAAACATTCGAGGTGTACACAATGAAGGGCTCGCGCGTGACCGCCAGCACGGCGGGGATGGAATCGACAGCGAACAGCAGGTCGGTAGTCTCTACCACGATCAGCACCAGAGCCAGCGGCGTGGCGTAGGTCAGGGCGTTGCGACGGACAAAGAACTTGCCGCCTTCGTAATCGTTGGTGACCCGGAAGAGCTTGCGAAAGAGCCGCAGCAGCGGGTTGGTCTCGGGATGGATCTCCGCGCCATGCTGCCGGAACAGCTTGATGCCGCTGTAAATCAGAATGGCGCCGAAGACGTAGACGATCCAATGGAAGCGGTTGAGCAGGGTTACGCCGGCGGCGATGAAGATGGCCCGCATGATGAGCGCGCCCACTACACCCCAGACCAGAACTTCGTGCTGGAACTCGGCCGGCACGGCGAAATAGCGAAAGATCAGCAGGAAGATGAAGAGATTGTCGACGCTCAGCGACTGCTCGATCAGGTAGCCGGTGACGAATTCCAGCGAGAGTTGCGAGTTGGGACGCGTGTGGCTGCCAACCAGGGTGTGTCCGAAAAAGTAGATGAAGACGGCAAAGATGCCGGCCAGAGTGATCCAGAGCAGGGTCCAGGCGATGGCTTCGCGCAGTTGCACCACGTGCTTGGTGCGATGGAAGACGCCCAGATCGAGCGCCAGCATCAGCAGCACAAATACGTTGAACGCTACCCAGAAGATCCAGTTTGCGTGCATGCAGGAAAACCGAAACAGCCATTCTATCTGGCAAGATGGGAAAACGCGGATCAGTGAGATGACTTGGATGTTTGTTAGTTTGCCTGCGGCTCAACCGTTGGTGAAAAACAGATCCCTCACGTGCTGAAGCCGGTTCGTGATGACAAAAAATAAAGGTCTATGAGTGGCGTTAAAGCCCGGCTCGACCCTGCGTCATTTCGAAGAGAGGCTCTTCAGCGGCATCTCGACCGTACGGCTATTTGTGGAAGGTTCCCATGTATTCGGTTTGCGCCAGGATGTGGCCTTGCATGGCTGCGTCCAGGCTGGAACGATCGGCTCCGGGAGCGAGATCGAGTCTTCCATTCAGAGCGTAGAGGCGGAAGAAGTAGCGATGTGTCTGTCCGGAGGGCGGGCACGGTCCGTTGTACCCGACCTTTCCATCACTGTTGCGTCCCTGGAGCGAGCCGTCGGGCTGCGAATCGTGTTTCGGAACGCCTTCGGGCAAGCCTTGCGCGCTGGCCGGCACATTCCACAGCACCCAGTGCACCCAAGTGCCGTGGGGGGCGTCGGGATCATCCACGATCAGCGCAAACGCAGCGGTCTTGGCCGGCGCGCCGCTCCAGGACACCGCCGGCGAGGTATCGGCTCCCTTGCAGCTGTATTGCCTGGGGATTTCGGATCCGGCGGCAAACGCGGAACTGCTTAGCTTGAAGGTCGAGGAAGCGCCCGCGGCTGAGGCAGCGTTTCCTTGTTGCGCAACTGCGAAACTGACACCTCCGACGAGCAGCAGGGCGAGGGTCATCCGTGTGGCCAGCGGTCGCATAGGCAGTCCACCTTTCTCGTGGCGCAGTATACAACCTGGCTTGCCTGCAAGGCCGCCTTCAAATGAGGAAGGCAACGCAGAGGACGGCCCCGAACAGCAAGGCCTGTCCCAGTTCGCTGAAGCCCAGCTTGTGGACATCGAGCGGCTGCCGGCCGCGGACAAACCAGAACATCCCACGGAGTAGGACTGGAAGAAAGGCCACGGCGGCGATCTGGGGAAACATGCCGATGGTGCTGGCCCCGCGCAGGACGGCGAGCAGTACAACTTGGCCGGCCAGGAAGGGAAGTCCAGCTTTCAGTTTGTCGTCGAGCGACGCCGCCCGGCTGGCGCGAATGCGTAGCTGCACAAAGTGAATCTGATTTCCGGCAAACAGCCAACTGGCCAGCCACAGTGCGATCGCTGTGTGATCGAGTTGCCCGGTGGCGACATAGTAAGCGCCCGCAGCCGTGGAAGTCAGCCCTACCGCGCCGATCACCTGCGCCGGCATGCGCCCCTTGCGGCCCAGTTTCTTTACTCCCGCCTGTACCGCGAAGGCAAGTGCGGCGATGGCGCCGATCAGCAGCAGGCCGCGGTGATGACCGTTCCACAGCAGAGCCCCGACCGAAGCCGCCGCCAGCAAACCGATGCCAACGATCGCCGTCATCACCAGCGAGCGCTCCTCAGCGGTGTGCGCTTTGATGGCCGAGGTGCCCAGCCAGCTTTCGACCGGAGTGCGAAGCCAAAACAGGGACATGGCCGCGACGATGAAAAGTGTGAGCGCACCGCCGTTCATGCTGGTGCGCAACGCCACCACCGCGCCGGTAGCTAGCGGCACCAGCATCATGCCCCACGCGCCGTGCTCGCGCGGAACCACCATGGTTCTTACTCGCGAATTTTCTAACCTACCGACATGTGCTGCCATAACTGAATCCTAGGGCCGTGCGCTGGTCACGGCGATGACTTAAGTCTCAGCCGACCCGCTTGGCCTCGGCGATGGCATGAATCATCTGGTTCGAAGTTCCCGGCTCGTAAACACAGAACGGCTCTTCCGCCAGGAAGTCGCCGCTGGCGGCGTAGGCGCGGGCGCGGCATCCCATACAGACGTGGCGGAACTCGCAGCATCCGCACTTGCCTTTCAGGTTGTCGTCGTCGCGCAGTTGCCCGAAGACGGCGGAGTCGTTCCAAATTTCGGCGAAGCTTTGCTTGCGCAGATCGCCGGCAATCGCGGGCAGATAACCGCAAGGGAAGACTTCGCCCTCATGCGAGATGAAGCAGACGCCGGTTCCCGCCAGGCAGCCCTTGGTCATGGCATTCATGTCGCCGGGATGGCCGCCACGGGATGGCCCGTGTGGCCTGACCGGCGGCCCACCACCCGGCTTCAGGGAGATTCCGGTCGAGCCCGGCATGGTCATATCGGTGGGACCGATGTCGTGAGGATGAGAAGGCGCGGGTGCAGGATGCTCGCGACCGGCGATGCGATCGGCGGCTTTACGCTGCCGCATCACGCGAAAATAATGGGGCGCACAGGTGGCCTTCAACTCAATACCGCCCTCGAGCGATTGATCGTAGAACCAGTTCAACATGCGCTCGTATTCTTCCGGAGCAACCATCTGCTCGGCGGCAATGTCGACGCCGCAGCCGACCGGAACCAGGAGGAAGGTATGCAGCGCGTCGGCGCCCAGGCGTCGAGCCAGGTCAAGCACGTCGGGCAGCTGATGCGCGTTGTGGCGCGCGATGGTGGTGTTGATTTGCACCGAGACGCCCAGCTGCTGCAGATTGCGCATGCCATAAATCGCAGCTTCGAAAGCCCCGGGTATGCCGCGGAAGGTATCGTGGGTGATGGCGTCGGCTCCGTCCAGCGAGATGGAGACGCGCTTGATGCCGGCGTTCTTGATCTTCTCGGCGACGTCGCGGGTCACCAGCGTTCCGTTGGTGGCCAGCGCAGTGCGCAGGCCGCGGCTGGTGGCGTACTCGGCGAGGTGGAAAATGTCTTGCCGGTAGAGCGGCTCGCCGCCGCTGAGCACCAGGATGGGGCTGCCGAAGTCGGCGATCTGCGAGATGATGTTCAGCGCTTTGTCGGTCGGCAGATCGGCGGGCGACATCAGTTCGGTCGCCGTGGCGCGGCAGTGAATGCAGCGCAGGTTACAGCCTTTGGTCACTTCCCAGAAGATCAGTCGCGGCGTGTATTGCTTCTTCGCTGCCGGATGAGTGCTGTCCTTGCCTTCGCTCATGATTTCCTCTCCCCCGCTCTTGCGGTCAACGGCTCGTTGCTATGGCTCTACCATAGGATTTCGACGACCCGAGGGGCCGTGAGTGGCATCACGTGGGCTTGTGACGTACGTCACTCGGGGAGGGGAAGCTGTCAGCACTCAGCCGTCAGCATTCAGCCAAGGACGCCGCGTCGGGACAGCAGGTCCCTCGGCTCCGGCGGCCAAAAGCAGGCCGTCTGCGCTCAGGATGACAAATATTTCTTAGCTGACAGCTGATAGCAGACGGCTGATAGCTTGCTTATGGCCCCACGCCTCCGCTGTGGCAGTCTGAGCAGTTGGCGGCGCTGATATCGCCAATATCCACCGGATGCTTAAACGTTTGCGCGGGAATTTGCGCGATGTGGGTTCCGCCCTCGACCTGCTCAATCACTGTGTGGCACGAGTTGCAATCCTTGCTGATGACCTTGCCGTCCTTACTGACATGATTGCCGTCGTGGCAGCGGAAGCAGCCCTGGAAATAGAAATGGCCAATATTGTTGGGATGGGTCTTCCAGTTCACCTTCATGTCGGGGAAGAAGGTGGTGCGATAGATGCGCTGCAACTCGGCGATGGAGCCGTTGATGCTGGCGGCCTTGCTGGAGGCGATCTGCGGATATTTTTCCCGATAGAACTTGTTGATGTTCGTGGCGATCGCCTGCTGCGCTTCGTCGGAAGTCTTGTAGTCGGCGGTCAACACTTGCACGCCTTGCTGCTTGATGTATGGCAGAGTTGGATCGATGCTGCGTCCGGTGATGCCGCGATCGACCGACAGATCAGGCGGCGTATAAACATGCGACGGACGATTGTGGCAGTCGATGCAATCCATACGGCGCTTGCTGGCTTTGTCGATCTGCGCCTGGGTCGGAGGATTGTCCTTGGTGGCGTATTCGGTGACGTGGCCCTGCGCGTCCTCGACGCGAACCCAGGGAATCACCTGCCGCTGCTCGTCGGTGGCGAAGTAGGTAATTTTGTTGGCAATGTTCATGTGCCAGTGAATGCCTTCGCCGGCCTGGCCCAGCGACGGATCGCCGCCGCCAGTCTTAATGAGAAGGCGAATTACCCGCGGCGTGTTCTGCTCGTCGCTGCCGAAATGGGTGAAGGTCTTCAGCTGTGCTCCCCAGAATTTCTTCGGCCAGTGGCATTGTTCGCAGGTATCAGGAGCGGGGCGCAGATTGTGGACGGGCGTAGGAATCGGCCGCGGATAGGTTCCCAGTGCGGTGTAATAAACCTGGCGCGCACCGGAGAGTTTGGACTTCACATACCAGCTGGCGCCGGAGCCGACGTGGCAATCGACGCAGGCGACGCGGGCGTGCGGTGAAGCCTGATAGGCAGTGAATTCCGGATGCATCACGGTGTGGCAGAGCTCGCCACAGAACTGTACCGAGTCGGTAAACTCGTAAGCTTTGTAGCTGCCCAGGGCGCTCATCAGCGCAAAGATCACCACGAAGGCCAGCACAAAGGCGACCGTGCTGCGTTGCGCGGGATTGTTCAGGTCGAGGCGGGGAAGATGGCCGGGTGCGCCCGCGGCCTGAACCCGACGGCGGCGCTCAATCGCCATGCCGATGGGAATCAGGATCAGCCCCAGAACCAGAAATCCCGGCGCCACCATGTAAGCCAGAATTCCGATGTAAGGGCTGGGATGGGAGGACAGAACATCGATCAGGAAGAGAAACAGGATGTTGATGAAGGCCACCGCGGCCAACGCAATGCCAATCAAGCTGATCGGATTTCGAATCAGTTTTCGCGAATCGGACGGACTAGCACCCTGAGGATTCACCGCTTGTGTGTCCTCACTCATTTTTTGCAATCCCTTCTTCGCCTCACCCCGGTGCCAAGCACCTAGTGTTGCCGAAAGTACCACAGTGAAGTCTGCCTGCAACCAAAATCCAAAAATACAACTCTGATAAGCCGTCGGGCAGGATTTCGTTCCTGCCCTCAGGGCTTATTTCTTACTGCCGGTGGTCTCGGGCTGCTCCTCTTCGGCAGCTTCGACCGGCTCTTCTTCCCCAGATCCGTTGGCCTTCTGCAGCGCCACCATGTCCAGCGGATGCTCATGCTCGTATTGCTCGATCGACATCTTGCCGTCGTACCAGGACCAGTTCATGGGATACGCGTCGGGATCGAACATCACCCCGTACAAGTGCCACACGATGATGGCCAGGGTAGCCAGACGGCCTCGTAGAAGTGGATGGTGATGGCTACATCGATCCACCAGCCGGGCACGCGTTCGCCGACTCCCACCTTGAACCAGATCATCAATCCGGTGCTGGCCATGACGAACATGCCCCACACCAGCGCCCAATACTCCATTTTCTCTGCGTAGGTGAAGCGGCCGAACAGGGGCCGGTTTTCGCTGTAACCCAGGTAGTAGAGAAATGCGTCACGTGCGTCGGTGACGTCTTTCCAGTCGGGCAGCATGTCTTTGATCAGCTGCCGGCCGTCGGCAGTCTTGAGGACGTACCAGGCGTGATACAAACTGACCGCGATCAGCACCACGCCGGCGATGCGGTGGATGTAGCTGCGCACCAGCTCGTGCACGAAGATCATGGCCAGCCACGAGGACGGATAGCGCAGTGCGAAGCCGGTGAGCACCAGGGTGAAGAAGCTGGCCAGCAACGCCAGATGCTGGACGCGCTGCCCCAGGGTCATGCGAAACAGAATGCGCGGCTGTCCAATGCGGTGCTGGATCAGCTTGCGGCGGAAGACGATGAAGTTGTGCAACAGCATGCCACCAATCACGCAGACGATCAACCAGACGTACATCCGGCTGATAAAGCCGATGACCTTGCTGCCGAAATCGGCCTTGGCGGTGCCGTCCAGATGCACCTTGCTGGTGATGAATTTGTCGTTGGCGCCGGGATGGCATTGCCCGCACGTCTTGGCCAGGTTGGCGTGATTGACGGTGGAGTGCGGATCGCTGGGGGGCAGAATATTATGCACGCCGTGGCAGCTGGCGCAGTTGGCCACCGTGGTCGATCCCACTTTTTCCGCCATGCCGTGATAGCTCGACAGATAAGAGGCGACGCGACCGCCAGGCACGCCAAACTCGCTCGACAATTTCACGCTGCCGTGGCAGCTGGCGCAGGTGTTCTGCACATTGGCCGAGGCCACCGAAGAGTTGGGATCGTTAGGAGCCTTGATGGTGTGAATGCCGTGGCAGTCGGTGCAGACCGGGGCTTGCCAGTTGCCGCGGGCGATGGCCTGACCGTGAATGCTTTGCACGTACTGGGCTTTCACGTCGGCATGGCATTTTGCGCAAGTGGCGGGCACGTTGTACTTGTTGATCGGCGACTTGGGATCGGTCGCGCTCAAGATGTCGTGCTCGCCGTGGCAGTCGGTGCAGACCGCGGCTTTGTCGGAACCGGCGGCAACGGCTTTGCCGTGCACGCTCTGCTGATACGAAGTGAACGGCGCGGAACTCATGCCGCTGGAGGCCATCACGAATTTCTGTCCGTGGCAGGCGCCGCAAGTTTGCGGAATATTGGCGCGCGCCACCTTAGATTGCGGATCGGTCGGCGGCAGAATCTCGTGCACGCTGCCATGGCAGTCCTGGCACTTGGCTACGTTGGTATTGCCGGCTTTGGCAGCCAAGGCGTGGATGCCGTGGTCGTAAGCGGCCTGCTGATCGGCGTGGCAGGTCGCGCATACCGGCTTCACCGGCGCGGGATCGTGCGGGTACGCTTTGATGTCGGTATGGCAATCGGTGCAACCGTAAATGCTGTGTACCGAGCTCTTGAACTTGGCGTCGTCGACGTGCAGGCTGACCGACTTGCCGTTCTCGTCCTTGGTGAGCGTGGGATCGCTATGACAGGCGAGGCAATCGTCGTTGCTCATTTTGGCGGCTTTGGCCGGAGCGGCCGCCGAGTGTTTCTTGGGCGCAGATGGGGAAGATTGAGCAGCTGCCGCTAGGGAGAGCAACAAGGCAGCAAGAAAGACCAGACCGCAGCGCTTCACGGAAACCCCTCGCTTTCGTCCGGCGCATGAGGCACGCCGGGTAACTAACCAACATCGCCGAGACGGATACCCAGGGGCAGTGAGTGTACTCACGTGAGGGTGTGACAAGGGTCACAGCGGCCTATGCTGCTCACCGTCGCGCGTGAGCCAAATCACGGCCTTCTGGCCCACTCGATTGCAGGGATCAGAGCCTGCATTTATGGGGGTCCCGCGGGCTGAGGAACGGCGGCGAAAGCCAAAAGAAATCGGGGCGCGATCAGGAAGATTTACCGAAATGGTTCGAATTGCGAACGGCCGTTCGAATGCAAAAATCGGGCTGGGACGAGCGCTTCCAGCCTAAGATTTCGGCAGGTAACAAGAACTAAGGCGACTCTGATCAAGGGAAAGCGAGGTCCGGCGGCGACAAACGCCGCGTGATTTCTGCGGGCTTTACCTACGGCCTGAAGGGCGTCCCCTGCAAAACAAGACTTAATCAGAGTGTGCCAAGCGAAATCGTACCAACCGAAACCAACTGCGACCGCGTGCGCGCCGGTCTGGCAATCCCCACTACAATCGAATCGTGAAGACCTGGGACGTTGTCATCGTTGGTGGAGGGGTGATTGGCCTGTCGCTGGCCTGGCGCTTGCGGCAGAGCGGCGCTGGCGTGCTGGTGGTAGAGAAGGGCGAGCCCTGGCGTGAGGCCACTTACGCCGCCGGCGGGATGATTGCGCATTGCGCTCCCGGCACTCCGCCCGCGCTGCGGGAATTGGCAGCGGCCAGTGCTCGCCTGTATCCGGAGTTTGTCCGGGAATTGCGCGCCGGGGCGTTTCAGTCGCCCGACCTGCGCGAGCAGGGAACCATCGCCTTCTGCGAAGCAGGCGAAGCGGTCGCGTGTGACGGGGCGCGAGCGCTCGACGACGCCGAGCTGTTGCGGCTGGAGTCGTTGATTGCCTTACGCCAGGGAGCCTGGCTGCTGCCGGAGAGCAGCATCGATCCCCGCAAGCTGGGCAGGGCGCTGGAGAAAGCGGCGCGGACGCTGGGAGTCGACTTCGTCACCGGCACCGCGGTTACCGAGATCGCGGTGCTGGGCCGGCGAGCCACCGGGGTGCGCACCGCCAAGTCGTTCTATGCCGCAGACAAAGTGGTGAACTGCGCCGGTGCCTGGGCCGGGGAGATCAAGCCCCTGGGAATTCCGACGCGTCCGGTGAAGGGCCAGATCGCCTGCCTGGTGCCACAAGCGGCCGGGCGTAACGCGGGTCCGCTGATTCAGCACGTCATCCGCACGCCTGAGGTCTACATCATTCCGCGCAGCGATGGGCGCATTCTGCTGGGAGCCACGGTGGAAGAGGCGGGATTCGACAAGCGAGTCGACCCGGATACGGTGCGGCATTTTCAAGAAGCCGCGGCCAAGGTGGTGCCCGCCCTGGCGGAGATGCGGCTGCACGAGGCCTGGGCGGGCCTGCGTCCGGGGTCGCCCGACGAGTTGCCGATTCTGGGGGAGACGGCGTTAACCGGGTATTACGCGGCGACCGGGCATTATCGCGACGGGATTCTGCTGGCGCCGGTTACCGCGTTGGTGATGACGCGAGTTGTTGACTGGACATCGACCTGATATCGATCTGGCGCGTTTTCGCCGTTGCGGTTCGGGTGAGGTTGGGCAATGCCACGTTGTGGGAGTACGACATTGTGGGATTTAACGCTGTCGTCCCAGGCATAGGGTAAACAGTTTTCCGGGAACTCGAAAAGCAGATCCCTCACCGGCTGAAGCCGGTTCGTGATGACAAAAATAACGGACTTATGCGGCGCACCTAAAGGTGCGCCCCTTCAAAAATGCGTCGAACCGTGCGCTTTCGGCGGTGCGGCTAAAGCTGCGCCGCTCTCCACAAGCCGGCCGCTGCGTCGAATTTCAATCGCCTGACATGGTGCAGACCACGTGCATCTGGTCGCAGACCTTCATCACGCCTTGCACCACCAGCGAGGTGGCGTCGGGCTGCGTGCCGGTGAGGTTGGAGGCGATGACCAGCTGGCACAGCTTGTCGCCCAGCGGGGTAGCCTGCATGCTGGCGATCTGGTCGCCCTTGGAGAATTTGATCTGGCGACTCTTGGCGTCGCTGCTGGTGATGGTGAGGTCGGGGCGCGACTTCAGGGCTTGCAGGGCAGTGTCGTACACCTTGTCGGCATTGGCCATCAGGACGACGGTGGCCACGTCGTAGCCGCCGGGGCCGGTGGCCGGCTTGTTGGTCATCTGCTGTACCCGTCCGGCGACCGCCCGCGCCACCATCACCCATTGCGCCTGCGCGCTGACCGCGCTGAACAGGCTGGCAACTGCAACCAAAGCCAGGAACCACTGGCGCAACTTCATCGTGTCCTCCAAAATTTGTTCCGCTGCGAGGCGGGCGTGATCACCCAACCCGCGCCCGGAAGACGCAGGTTGGGTCCGGGTTTCCCCGCCAACTACTTCTTTGCTTTGGGCGGAAAATTCTGGAACAGCTTGTTAATGGCCTTGTCCAGATTGTTGATGTTCTTGTTGCTATTGTCGCTGATGGTGTTGGTGGCCGACCCGCGCCAGAGCAGCTCTTTGTCCTTGGCGTCCGCTATTTCCACTACCAGCGTGCCCAGCTTGGTAACATAGGTGTTGTAGGTGACCGGACCGCCCCAGCCGGTGCCCCAGCCCCAACTAGGCCCGAAGCCATAACCGGTGCCGACCACCGATTTCTGATCGTGAATGCTGTTGCTGTAGACGACCCAGGTGTCGGGATTGGAGTCGACCTTGGTCCAGCCTTTGGCCTGCAGTTGCTTGTCGATAGAATCGACGATGCGCGGTCCCCAAAGTCCGTTGGCGGGATGCGGACTCTTCTCCCACATGTAGGTGTGATAGTTGGCGAAGTTGGCGCTGCGGTCCCAATCGATATTGATCTTTTGCGCAAACGCGACAGTGGAAACCAACAGACTCAGAACAACGACCGCGAATACTCGTTTCTTCATGAACTCCGGCTCCCTGAAACGGCTGTGGATTGATGGCACTACGATGACCCCGCGCCTCAACGCGCAGGCTGTGCGGCGGATGGGATCATGGTTGCATCGCAAAGATACTATTCCAGATTGCCGCCGTCCAGCGGGTTTCCAGCGTCGCGGGGTTGGCATTCGTGGGCCTGCTTCGGTGCGGCCTGGCTTCCGGGAACCTTCTGCCCTGCGCTAACGTAATGGGTTGGGAGTTGCGATGAACGGAATGCAGATTTGCAAGTACCTGTGGATCGCCTTTCTGGTGGTGTGGGTGATTTGGGCGACCCGGACCAAAGCAGTACAACGCCGGGAAGGGATTTCGTCGCGACTTTCGTACACCGTGCTGACGGTTGCCGCGGCCTACCTGATGTTTGCCGATACCGTGCCCCGGGCCTGGCTGCTGATCCCCGTTGTTCCAGCCGCAGCCTGGGTGCCGTGGGTGGGAGTGGCAGTTACGGCGATGGGCATTGCCTTTGCCGTGTGGGCTCGCGCCTATCTGGGCGGCAACTGGAGTGGCACGGTCACCGTCAAAGTGGATCATCAACTGGTGCGCAGCGGCCCTTATCGCTGGGTGCGCCATCCCATTTATTCCGGCATGATTCTGGCGATGCTGGGAACTGCGCTGGCTCGCGGGCAGGTGCGCGGGTTGGTGGCCGTCGTGCTACTGTTCGCAGGCTTCAAGATCAAGAGCAAGATCGAAGAGCAGGCGATGCTCAGCACCTTCGGCGCCGAATACGACGAGTACAGCCGCAGCACGGGAGCGATTCTTCCGCGCTTGCGTTTCTAGCGGCCCATTATTGTTCTGGCAAAATCGAAGCCAGCCATGGTTGTAACCGGGCGCGAATTTCGCGGGTAATCTTGCGGGGCGGAAGGCGGTTACAATCAGCCTGCAACAACAAGTCAGCGCGATGTACAACGAAATGCGGTTTCTGGCATTCTGAAGTGGCAGCAGCATGCGCCGGTGGTCCACCCCAATTCAACGCCAAGGTAATGTGCCAGCAAGATTGCCGCGATGGCGACGGCATGGCTTCGTCTTAGCGCTATGGGGCGCAGGCTGGATTCTTGCGGCGCCGCGCGCCTGGGCTTTTCCGGCCAACCCCGCCGCTCAACTCTGTTCCCGCAATGCGGCCGGTTCGACCGTGAAAGATCCGCCCGAGCTGCGCAGCCAGCACGGCGTGCTGGAAGTGACGCTGCACTTCAGGTATGAGCCGACGCTGACGGGCCAGGGACCGCCGCGCTATTGCTACGTGACCGATCAGGGACAAGAGGCGCCGACCCTGCGGGTGCATCCCGGCGATCGACTGATCATTCATCTGCAGAACGATCTGCTAGCGCAGCCCAAGGCGGCGAGTGCGCATGAGTCAAGCGCCACCGCCGGGGGCGATTGCCAGCCCGGTCCGATGAGCGCCGCGGTCACCAATCTGCATTTTCACGGCTTGAACATTCCGCCCACCTGTCATCAGGACGACGTGGTGCGGACCATCATCCAGCCGGGCGAGACCTTCGACTACCGGATCACGATTCCGCGCGATGAGCCGCCGGGGCTGTACTGGTACCATCCGCATCCTCACGGATACAGCGAGCGCCAGGTGCAGGGCGGGGCTTCGGGCGCGCTGATTGTGGAAGGCATCGAGCAGCGGAACCACGCGCTGGCCCGCATGCCGCAGCGGGTGATCGTGCTACGGGACCAGACGCGCAGCGATTTTCAGAGTCTGAGTGAGCGGGCGCCGGCTTGGGACCTTTCCATCAACTACATTCCAGTGACGTATCCCCTCTACCAGCCGGCGACCATCGAAACTGCCGCATCGCGCAAGGAGTTCTGGCGGGTGGTGAATGCCGGGGCCAACACCATTCTCGATCTGCAACTGCTGCTGGCGGGCGAGCCGCAGCCGTTGCAACTGATCGCGCTCGATGGAGTGCCGGTCAGAGGGCGAGCGGTGAAGCCTACCGACGTCGTGCTTCCCCCGGGCGCGCGTGCCGAGTTCGTGGTGCATACTCCGAAGGCGGGGCAGCAAGCGCAGCTGGTTACCCGGCGGTGGGACACCGGTCCGGAGGGCGACGCCGATCCGGCGCGTCCGATCGCCAATGTGCTTGCGGATAATCGCGCGACCGAGCCTCGCCGCCCGGAAGCCGCCACGCAGGCTGAGAACGATCACGGGCGGCGCAAGGTAGGTGAACCGGTGGTCGAGCGCCGGCTTTATTTTTCGCAGATGACGCCCAACGCGCTCGAGCCCGATGCCTCGATTTTTTACTTCATCACCGTGTTGGGACAGCAGCCGGCGGCGTACCGGATGAATCAGCCGCCGAACATCGTTCTGCATGAGGGCGATGTGGAGGATTGGGTGGTGGAGAATCGGGCGCGGGAAGATCATGTCTTCCACATTCACCAACTCCATTTTCGGCTGCTTGAGGTCGATGGAAAGCCGGCCGCCGATGGCGCCATGCGCGACACGATCAATCTGCCGCACTGGAGCGGAGTCGGGGCCTTATCCCAGCGTGAAGTTGCGCCTGGATTTTCGCGATCCGAAAATTGTGGGCACATTCCTGTATCACTGCCACATCCTGAAACATGAAGACATGGGGATGATGGGCGTGATCGAAGTTCTGCCACCGGGAATTCCGACGACTACAACGCTCACCACTCCTGCGCTCAAAATCGACGTGGCTACCGATGTGACGGTGACAGCGAGTGTGCGCGCGAAAGCTGCCGAAGCTGTGCCGGGCGGCACGGTGCAGTTTGCCGTGGATGGCATCAACGCCGGCCGGCCGGTGGCGCTCGAGCAAGGCCGGGCTGCCTTCCAAACCTCGTTTGAAGAGAGCGGCGAACATGTGATCACGGCAACCTATTCGGGCGATACAGCCCACGACGAATCGTTGTCGGCGATCAAGATCAAAGTTTCCGGCTCCTAATAATCCAGAGTTGCGAGACGAAACAGCAGGCGGTCCCTCTAGGCTGTGCTAGACTCGCTGCGCTCGATTTGGGTTTCTTATCCAGATTACTTCGAAGGGGATATCGAGATGCTTCGGCGTGCCTGCAATGTCGCTGATCGATTTTGTTTGCCATGACGGTTGCGGCTCTGCCCTCGCCGGCGCAAAGCGGCGGACAGTCGGCCTTGCAGAGCTACTTCGTCGGTCGGCAGGTGAAGTTGCAGATCGACATGCCGGGCACGCAGCAGGGGGTCGATCTGCGCATGGATCGCGACGATCCCATGGACTGGAAGGCGTATTCCAATCGCCTGAAACAGTTTGGCCCGGCCATTCGCAGCGGCGACCGCTCCACCATCACTACCATCGTCGTGAAGAAGAATCTCATCGAGTTTCAGCTCGACGGCGGCGGCTTCGGAACGTTCTGGGACGACAGCAGCACGACGGTAACGCCCTACCACGTCGACAAGAGCAGCTACGAGAAGCAGCTGGAGAACGACATCCGCAACACCAGCGATCCCCAGCGCAAGCGCGATTTGCAGCGCGAGCTGGATCGGGTGCGCGACCGGCGCGAGCGCGAGCAGCGAGCCGACGATCGCGCTGCTCAGATCGCCAGCCAACTCAAGGCGCAACAGGTTGCCGACAAGCGCACCCGCGGCGGCTCGCGCTTCAATCTGCGCTGGCAGGGAAGCATTCCCCAGGATCAGCTCACGCCCGACGCGGTGATGAAGCTGCTGGCCGATTACGTCGACTTCGGCGACTTGCAGGCGCGAGAAGCCCATCTTCCAGGCGACAGCACAGCCCGCGCCGCCGGCAAACAACGCGCCGGCCAACGGCACGCCGTCGGCATCCATTACCCAGCTGAAGCGCGGCATGCAGATCGGAGAAGTGAGCCAGTTGCTGGGCCTGGGCCGGCAGACTGTCGCAGTCCACTTCGGAAGAAGGCCTGAAGACGCAGATCTTCGAGTATCTGCCCGAGGACTATCGGGTGGAGGTGACCTACGTGGATGGCGTCGTGGTGCGGTATTCGATTAGCTCCCGGTAAAGCTGCCTTTGAAGGGGCGCGGCTTAGCTGCGCCGTAAGAATTTCTTTTTTTTGTCATCCCTCGGCGGCTTAGCCGCCGAGGGATCTGCTGTTTTCGGTTTTCTCAAAACTGTTTGCCCGTTGCCAGTCTGATCGCCGCCCAGCGCCGCTGATATCATGACCAGCGTGGCCAAGCGGGCGCAGCGTGGGAAATTCATCACCTTCGAAGGGCTGGACGGGTGCGGCAAGAGCACGCAGCTGGAGAATCTGGCGGTAACGCTGCGGGCAGATGGAATCGAGGTCGTGACCGCGCGCGAGCCGGGGGGAACCGCGATTGGCGAGCGCATTCGGGCAGTGCTGCTGAATTCACGTACCGCGGGACTGGATCCTCATGCCGAGATGGCGTTGATGTTTGCCTCCCGGGCGCAGCTGATTGCGGAAGTGATCCGGCCGGCGCTGGAAGCAGGGAAGTGGGTGCTGTGCGATCGCTTTACCGATTCCACTGAAGCCTACCAGGGCGGAGGAAGACAGCTGGGCAGCGAGGTGGTGCTGCGTCTGCATGAGCTGTTGTGCGGCGGGCTTTGGCCGGAGCTGACCATCCTGATGGACTCGGATGTGGCGTCCAGCGTGAAGCGGGCGCGGCGCCGCAACCAGGATGCTGCCCAGGACGAGAACCGCTTCGAGAAAGAGAATGCCGCGTTTTTTACCCGCGTACATCAGACATTTCTGGCGATCGCGCAGCGCGAGCCGCAACGGGTGGCGCTGATCGACGCGCGTCCGCCAGTGGAGACGGTGCGTGAGGAAATTGTGCGCGTGGTGAGAGAGCGGCTGGGAGCGCAGGCCCAGGGATCCGGATCAGGATAGGCTTCGAAAGGGAAGGAGTTTGCCTGCGCTGTGGCTTTTTTGACATCCGGATCTGTCGCCGCTGCAAGGGGCTTGCAGGTTTGATCCAACGGTCACCCAGGACTGCGCCCGCCTGCGGCGAGCTGGTCCTGGGCTGAGCTGAGTCGTCCCGCAGGGCGGGACGGGTTTGTCGCAGGCAGGAAATGTTCGGCGAATCAGGCTGCTAAAACGACGTCAACAGAGCCCCTGGCATGATGGCTACTGTCCGGGAGATAAGGACTGGACCATGAGAGCTAAGCGAGTATTCAGTTTGAACATTCGGCGACGGACACACACCGGCCGAAGGTCGAGCCCGCAAGGGCGGTTAGGCAGTTAGCCCAGGACGCAGCCGGAGGCGGAGTCCTGGGTAGTGCGAGACTTGAGTTCGAGTCCCGTAGGGACGGCAGAGGTTTGAGGGATCGACCCGGAGCCGCGCCTCTTCGAAACTCTTTCGAATCGGTAAAAGGAAGAAGCTGGGAATGCCCTTTTCTGATTTTCATGGCAATGCGGAGACGGTTCGCACCCTGCGGGAGATGCTGGCGCACGACCACTTTCCTCATGCGGTGATCCTCTCCGGGCCGCAGGGCTCGGGCAAGTTCACGCTCAGTCAAATGGTTGCGAAAGCGATGAACTGTCTGGAGCGGCCGGGCAGCGATGGTCTGCCGGATTTCTGTGGCCGCTGCGCCAACTGCATTCGTATCGCCGAGGCCGACAATCTGGAGGAGCGCTTTGCCGAAGCGGTGGAGGCGCGGGAAAATCTGCGCGAGGCCGACAAGCGCGAAACCCGGCTGTTCGTCCAGACCCATCCTGACGTGCTCATCATCCCGCCCGACCCGCCCCAGATGCTGGTCAAGGTCGACCAGGTGCGCCACGTGATTCACGAGATTTATTACAAGCCGGTGGAGGGCCGGGAGCGCGTCTACATCTTCAGCGACGCCGATTTCATGAAAGAGGCAGCAAACTCACTGCTGAAAATCCTGGAAGAGCCGCCCGAATTTGCGACCATTTTCCTGCTCACCGACAACCCTACGGCGTTGCTGCCGACCATCCGTTCGCGTTGCATGCATCTGCGGCTGGCGCCGATTGCGGCAGCCGAGGTGGAGCAGTACCTGGCCCAGACGCGTCCGGAATGGAAGGCCAGGGAGCGCGCGCTGGTAGCGCGAGTTTGCGGCGGCGGACTGGGCCGGGCCCGCGGCTTCGATCTGGCCGGATACCTGGCGGCGCGGCAGGACGCGCTGGCGCTGCTGGCGCCGGCCATGGGGACCGCCGATCACAGCGCGCTTTTCCGGGTGACCGATGCCTATCGCGCCGGCGCTGAAGGTAAAGCGAAGATCGAGCAATTAATCCGCACGTTATATGCCCTGCTGGAAGATCTGCTGTTCCTGAAGTCGGGAACCGCGGATTTGGTGCGCAATCATGACATCCAGCCGGAACTGGAACGGATGGCTTCCGGGTTGGATTTTGCCTGGCTGGTTGCGGCCAGCCAGCGGCTGGGCGAGGTAGAAAGCGGCCTGCGGCGGAATTTGCTGCGCTCCCTGGCGTTGGACACCTTCGCCACCGGGCTGGAGCCGGTCACACCAAAGTAGCAGCGGAATAATTGTTTTGGGCGTGCGCCTGTGTTAGGGTATCGCTTAACTTCACACCTAGTAAAACCTCGGGACGGTCAGGCCAGGGATTCTCGCGGTGTTAGACCGTTTTTTTCTCAACCGAGTTGACGAAGCGCCGAAAGGCTGGTGTGCAGACCACAGGAGCAACCTGCCATGAAAGATTCCATGGATGCCACTGCCGTCGGACGAGCTCTTGAGTCGGAAGTGTTCGCCAACCGTAAACTGATCCGTCCCGCCCTGAATCGCAACGATCATCCCCGCCAGGAAGCCGAACGCCGCCAGGACGGCGATCGCCGCGAGCGCCCGGAGCGTCCCTCAACCAACGGCAAAAAGACTCCGCCGCCGGAACAAACCCACGCCGAAAATTTTTATTATCAGAAGCAAATGCAGACCAAGACACCCATGGTCCTGGTGCTGCAGGACGGCGAGGAGATTCACGGCGTCATTGAGTGGTACGACAAATACTGCCTGAAAGTGAATCGCACCGGCGCGTCGAATCTGCTGATTTACAAACCCAGCATTAAGTACATGTTCAAGGAAAGCGAAGCGGGCCAGCGGAAGTAGGGCATGCGCTCGATGAGAGTGAAAACGAACCGCGCGAAATGCGCGGTTCTTGTCTTTAGGCCGATCCTCAGGCGGTCCACATACACATGCAGACATCGAACGGTTGCACTTGTGTACAAATGTACATAGACTGAGGTAGCCTGTGGATTACGAGTGGGATCCGGCAAAAGCTGCGAGAAACGTTGTCAAACATGGTATCGATTTCGCGGAGGCGATCCTTGCTTTGGAAGACGATTTCGCGCTCACGATTCGAGATGTCAGCGCTGAAGGTGAGGAACGGTGGGTTACGCTGGGGATAGATGCGCGAGCCCGACTGCTGGTGGTGGTTTACACCTGGCGAGGACACAGGATCAGCGTCATTTCGGCGCGGCCTGCAACCCCGGGTGAAAGACAAGAATACGAGGGAAAAGCATGAAGCGAGAATACAGCTTCGCCAAGGCAAAACGCGGGCCGGTGGTTTCCGTTCCGAAGGGAAAAACCAGAATTACGATTCGGCTGGATGACGATGTCCTGGAATGGTTCCGGCAGCAGGTGAATCTGGCCGGCGGGGGCAATTATCAGCGCCTGATCAACGACGCTCTTCGCCAGCATATTCGACGCGCGCAGGAGCCGCTGGAAGCTACGCTTCGCCGCGTCATCCGGGAAGAACTCAGCCACGCGAGCTGAGTTTTGTAGCGGGCCGCGACCGGGCAGAGCGCGACGGTTTCTCCGCCTCGCTCCTACGGTGGTGAAGAGCTGACTTTCTACGCGGCTTTCGCGACCGCTTTGCCCTGGGTTATCTTGCCGCGCTTGAATTCCCGCCAGTTGAGAACAATGTCGGCCAGCGGCACAGCGAAGATCACGCACATCCAAACAATAATTTCCCCGGCCCGGTCATTGTTGTCGAGTCCCGTCAATCCCGAAATCAGGCGCACCTCCAGGAACACCAGGGCGACCGCGTAGCTGCGGGTCATCCATTGCCGATGTTGCTGGATGTTCCCGCGCAACACGAAGAACAAGGCGATGGCGGTGGTCAGCACCAGCATGGCAGCATCGGAGCCTGCCGCCATGGTAAAGGAGCGCGGTCCCTGCATACGCTCTTCGAAGAACTGAATGTAGGTTCCCAAGGGCGCGACAATCAACGCGCCGGCGACGTAGATCCAGCCGATGGTGCGGTGCAGTTTCAGATAGCGCTGCCGCAGCCGATCGGAAAACTGCATTGGCCCCAGGAACAGAGCACACGCGCCCGCAATGCCGTGCGGCAACAGCCACCACTTGAAGGGCTGATAATGGGCCCATACCGGATCAGCCCGGTTAATGAGGAAACTTTCATTGTGGAACAGAACGTAAGCCATCATCAGTCCGATGAAGGTCCACAGAAAGGTTCGGGCCCATTTACGCGAAGGATTAGGTAACGGCTGCGTGACAGAAGCCATTCGGCGCTCACCTGTGTTGGAGAATGTTGGCGTACTATAGCGCAGAAAAAGCTGAATCTGTCTGGAATTTTGGGTTGCTTTTCAGTACTAGCTCTTGCGATGGATGGCGGCCGGCCGTTCGGTGCCAGGGTGGCCAGTCGCTCTCAGGCGCATTCGTGCCGCCGGCGCAGGAATCGGTATTCGCGCGGGCTCGAAGCCGCGCCTGAAGGTCAACCGTTGTCGCTAATTCAAGTCCGCTGAGCTCGGCGAGAAATCCGAGCTACAGCTTGGGCAGCATGATGCCTTTCTGTCCCTGATATTTTCCCTTCCTGTCCTTGTAGCTGGTCTCGCAAATTTCGTCAGACTGGAAGAACAGGATCTGGCAGAGGCCTTCGTTGGCGTAGATGCGCGCCGGCAGTGGCGTGGTGTTGGAGATTTCCAGAGTGACGAAGCCTTCCCACTCGGGCTCGAACGGGGTGACGTTGACGATGATGCCGCAGCGCGCGTAAGTCGACTTGCCGACGCAGATGGTCAGCACGTCGCGTGGGATCTTGAAGTACTCCACCGAGCGCGCCAGGGCGAAGGAGTTGGGCGGCACGATGCAGACGTCGGATTCCACGCTGACGAAGGAGCGCTCGTCGAACTTCTTGGGATCGACGATGGTGCTGTTCACGTTGGTGAAGATTTTGAACTCGTCGGCGACCCGCAGATCGTAGCCGTAGGACGAGAGACCAAAGGAAATGACGCCTTCGCGGACCTGCTTCTCCGAGAAGGGGTTGATCATATCGTGCTCCGTGGCCATTTTGCGGATCCAACGGTCACTCTTAATGGACATGCGGCTCCTTGGGGGCGAAAATCCCTTGCCTGATTGAGGGCTGTCGATAACGGGCTTTAACGGTTTGTATCAGGGCATGGCTTTACAGTTTGCTGAAAAACTCGGCCTAACGCGATTTTGAAGGGGCGTAGCTTTAGCTACGCCGTATCAACTTCTTTATATTTGTCATCCCTCACCGACTTTAGTCGGTGAGGGATCTGCTTTCCCGAGTTTGTCAGCAAACTGTTTAGCCGTGCCGCCTGATCGTTGAAGCATACGGGCTTTAGCCACTGATGGGCGTTACGCAGGGGCTAAAAGCCCTGGTTTGATTCCGCCGCGTTCGGCGCGACTGAAGTCGTGCCCTGATACAAACCGGTCTGTTGCGAAAACGTCATCTTACGGAATACTGAGGAAATTGACAAAGCGTTTACTCTGGAAGCGCTCGGATAGACAATGCGCTTCGCTGGCATACCGCCAAGCCGGAGACTTCTGACCACTATGCTGCGGCACGTGGCCGGCTTGGTAGTTCTCATGGTTGGAGTAAGATTTCTCGTCTACGGAATTCTTGCGCCATGGAGTGCGACTCTGCGGCGACCAATGGAGTGGCGTCAGATCGCCCTGGGAGTTGCGTTATTTGCTCTTGGATTCGCTGTTTACCGCGAGGCTGGAAAATAGCAGATCCGAGCCTCGCTAGCTATCAGGGCGATTACGGGATGTGTTGACAATGGCCTCCGGCTTCACTACGATTCGCGCATCAGCTTGCAAGTCGCAGTCGAAAGAAGACTTACCGTGGGTCCTGCGAAGTGGGGTAGAATCCCAGCAGCGCCTGCGGCCGGAGCCGTTGATTCCGGCGAGCGCACCCAGCGGAGCCACTTGTGATCAAACTGGATCTGATCAACGAAGTTGTCACCAAGACCGGCGTCACCAAGACCAAGGCCGAGATGGCGGTCGAGACCGTGTTCGAAAGCATGAAGAAGTCGCTGGCGCGCGGCGATCGCATTGAGCTGCGCGGCTTCGGCGTCTTCACCGTGCGGCCGCGGAAAACCGGCATTGGGCGTAACCCGCGCACCGGCGCCGAAGTCAACATTCCGCCCGGCAAGGCGGTTCGCTTCAAGCCGGGGAAGGAACTGCAATCGATCGAGTAGCCGCCAGGTCACTGATGGCCGTTGCCGAGGTGCGCTCTGGCTGGACACCGGCGCCCTCGCCTGCTTCCGCCGGCATTCGTTTATCATTAAAACCAAGCGATGTCTGATCTCACGCCGCCGGCTTCTTATACCTTCGACGTCCGCGCTTATCCGCAAGTCTTTGTGGCTGCGCCTGCGCGCCGCCGGCCGCTATTGGCTGCACATTCTGCTGCTGCTGCTGACTGTACTCACGACGTTAGTGGTCGGTGCGCGGCTGCAGTACAACTTCGTGCACGATCTGCCCGCCTTCACCACCGATACGTTCGCGCTGCCGCTCTTCCCGGTGCACTGGATCCTGCAGAATCCGGCGCGGCTGAAGATGGGGATTCCGTTTTCCGCGACACTGCTGGGGATTCTGCTGGCGCACGAGTTCGGGCATTTCATCCTGGCCGAACGCAATGGGGTTTACGCAACCCTGCCTTACTTCGTGCCGGCGCCGACGCTGATCGGCACCTTCGGTGCGCTTATTCGCATCAAGTCGCCCATCCGCTCCCGCAAGGCGCTATTCGATATTGGCATCGCCGGACCAATCGCCGGTTTCCTGGTTGCGCTGCCGGTGCTGCTGTGGGGGCTGGCGCTGTCCAAGCCGATGCCGGCCGAAGCGTCGGAATCGGCCTTGGAGTTTGGCTATCCGCTCATCTTCAGCATCTTCCATCACGTACTCGTGCCCTTTACGCACAACACGGCTCCGCTGCGAAACCTGTATCTGCACCCGATAGGCATCGCGGCCTGGGTGGGCATGTTCGCGACCGCGTTGAACCTGCTGCCGGGCGGCCAGTTTGACGGCGGACACATCATCTACGCGGTCGCCCCGCGAGCGCATAAGTGGGTGACGCGCGCTACCATCGCCATACTCATACCGCTGGGCGTCTTCTTCTGGATGGGATGGCTGGTCTGGGCGCTGATCCTGGGATTCACCGGCATGCGGCATCCCAACGTGCCGCAATGGCCCGACATCGGCCCGCAACGCCGCTGGCTGGCCGTCGGCGCGGTCATCATGCTAGTGCTGACCTTGGTGCTGGCGCCCTTCCATGGAGCGGCACTCTTCGGAAGTTAAGCACTACAACTGGCCATTTGCACCGTCTAATCAGCGACGCAGGTGAACCGGGACACGCTGGTTTGCAGAACAAGTGACGGTACTACGACATTTTGGTTCCGCTTTCTGCGGGATGACTTGTGCGTGATCTGGTTCACCGGCGAGGGTTCTCTGGCAGCGTATGCTGATTGACAGGGCATTTCTGCTCCCGGAGAATTGAAGCAGCAGAAAGGATCGGTTGATGTTTGAAGAAGCTGAGAGTACCTCTCTCGATCATTCCCCACCTGCCTCCGATAAAAGCTCGATTCTGCGATACGTACTGCTGGCGGCGGCCGCGATTTACGTAATCGCGACGCTCTACCTCATGTACGACATGAGGACGCGCGTCCTGACCCTGGAGCAGAAGCAACTGGCGACGGAGGTGGCACAGGAAGAGTTGGGCAAGCGCATTCACGCTACTTCGTCGGAATTCAAGCAGGCCTTGGCAACCGAGGTCGGCACCACCAAGCAGGAGATGGCCGAACGCGCGGCTGAGTTGGAGCGCCAGCAGAACCTGCAAAAGGCCGCCGCGGCCAAGCTCGCCGCCGCGCAGAATCAGCAGAGCCAACAAATTGCCAGCGTCAGCGGCGAGGTCAGCGGGGTTAAGAGTGAGGTCGGCAGTGCCAAGACCGACATCCAGAAGACCCAGAGCGATCTGGCTGCAACCAATGCCAAGCTGGAGCATGCCATGGGTGATCTGGGCGTGCAGAGCGGATTGATTGCCCACAACAACTCGGAACTGGAGATGCTGAAGCGCAAGGGCGAACGCAACTATTACGATTTCACCCTGCAGAAGGGCGCGCGCACCCCGGTCTCGACCGTCAGCCTGCAGTTGAAGAAGGTTGATCCCAAGAAGAGCAAGTTCACGGTGAACGTCATCGCCGACGATCGTACCATCGAGAAAAAGGATCGTACCGTGGGCGAGCCGCTGCAGTTCTATACCGGCCGCGATCACCTGCTGTACGAGGTGGTGGTGTTTAACGCCACCAAGAACAGCATCACCGGGTATCTCTCGACGCCCAAGAACGCGCCCACGCCGGTGACGCCGTAAGCGCAGCTTCGGTGGAAGGGCACGGCTTTACAGGCTGTTGAGAATCGTCGACATGCTTTGAAGGGACGCACCTTCAGGTGCGCCGTACAAGCCCTATATTTTTGTCATTCCGAGTGGGCTTCAGCCCGCGAGGAATCTGCTTTTTTCACGAATCGCGTTCCGCCAATCACTACGATGTTCATTGGCTACTTGGCGAGCGTTGCGTTCTTCTCGCGCAGCACAATAGGGCTCTGATCATAGGGCTCGATGGTCACGCTCAAGCCTTTGCGCGTGTCGAACTGCTGCTGGGTGACGGGAAACGACACCAGCACTGTCCCTTTCTGCTCGGCGCCGGGCTGGATTTTCGTCTCCACCACTAGCGGCGTTCCCTTGAGCGGGCGCAGATCGGGATAGGCGCTCAGATAGCGATCAAAGTCGCTAACGTTGGCGGCCTCGTCAGAGTGGTCGCCCTGCTCGGTCTTGAGATTGGCGGAAATATCTTTGATGTAGAGAGTCTTGTCGCCGACATTGCGCAGCGTCACTTCCAGCAGGATCATCGGGCTCGGCATGTTGGCCGGCTGGCTGAAATACACGGCGTCGATGCCGCCTTGCGCGAGCGGCTTGGCCCGGTCGAGGTAGGCGAAGATCCCCAGGATGATCGCGACCACAAGCAGCGCAATGGCCACCGGCGCCGCGGGAGGCAAGGTCCGCTTGGCGCTATCGAGCTCTTCGGTGATGGGCACGTGCCCGGCATCGTACCGCGGCGCGGCTGGTTTGTCCGGCTGCTTCGGAACTTCGTTCTCAGCCATGATTCCTCCGATTCGGGGCTAGAGGTTAGGGGTTAGGGGTCAGTTGCCGGCGAACTTCAACTGTCTGTTTCAGCAAGAATTTCACTGGTCTTCTGACCAGACCTTTGCCTGTAATGCGCGCTGACCTATCGTTGTGTCGCAGCGCCGGGCCACCACCAGCCCCTAGCCCCCAACCCCTGACCCCTGCTTTGCCATTCCCTTGCGAAACTCTTTTTCCGGCAGCGTATTCAGCACGTCCGCCGCCGTCAGCCAGCCCCGTCGCGCCTGCAGAATCCCATACTTGATCTTCTCGAAGTGCGAAGTATGATGCGCGTCGGTGTTGATCACGATCTTCACTCCACGCTCGCGCGCCATACGCAAATGCACATCGTTCAAGTCGAGCCGATCGGGATACGCGTTCAACTCCATCGCCACTTTATTCTTCAAGGCCGCCTTCAGGATCGCGTCCATGTCAAACGGGTAGGCATCGCGGCGCAGCAGCAGGCGCCCCGTAGGATGTCCCAGGATCGACGTGTTCTTGTTTTCGAGCGCGCGCAGCAAGCGGTCGGTCATCTGCTGCGGCTCCTGATTGAATGCCGAATGCACGCTGGCCACGACTACATCCATCTGTTCCAGCACGGAGTCGGAAAGGTCGAGCTCGCCTTCGGCCAGGATGTCCACCTCGATTCCAGCCATGATGCTGATACCCTCAATCTGCTGGTTGGCCGCGCGAATGCGCGCGATATGCTGCACCGCGCGTTGGTCGTCGAGACCGTTGGCGAAGGCCAGGTTCTTCGAGTGATCGGTGATGGCAATGTACTGGTAGCCGCGCGCCTTGGCCGCTTCGGCCATCTCCTCGATGGTGCAACGCCCGTCGGTCTCGACCGTGTGCATGTGCACTTCGCCGCGAATATCGTCGACGGTGATGAGCTTCGGCAGGTTGTGCTCGGCGGCGGCTTCGATCTCACCGCAACTCTCGCGCAACTCCGGCGGAATCCAATCCAGCTTGAGCGCGCCGTAGATCTCGTCCTCCGTCTTGCCCGCGACGCGCTGGTTGTCGTCCAGACGAGACAGGCCGTACTCGCTCAGCGTGTAGCCCATCTTCAACGCGCGCTGGCGCAGCGTCACATTGTGGTTCTTGGAGCCGGTGAAATACTGCATCGCCGCGCCATAGGATTCCGGCGGCAAGGTGCGCACGTCAACCTGCATGCCGCTGCGCAATTTGAAGCTGACCTTGTTGTCGCCCTTCGCCAGCACATCAACGATGCCGGGGAAGCGCAGAATCTCCTCGATCAGGGCGGCACGCTGCGCGTCATCGACGCAGCATGCTCCGGTGATTAACACATCCAGATCGCCGACCGTCTCGCGCCCACGGCGCAGCGATCCGGCAGGCGTGATCTTTTCGATTCCTTTAATGTGCTTGAGATGTTCGGTCAGCTTCTCGGCGGTGCGGTCGGCCTCGTCCAGCAGGAAGCGGCCGGAGATGCGGCGATAATCCTCGATGGCCTTCAGGATTTTTTGCTCGCTCTTTTCGCTCAGCCGCGGTAGTTCGCGCAGCTTGCCTTCGCGGGCTAACTTTTCCACGCCGGCGAGATCGCTCACCTGGAAGGCGCTCCACAGCAGCGCGATCGTTTTCGGGCCGAGGCCCTGGATCTTCAGCAACTCCAGCATGCTGGGCCGGTACTTCTGTAGCAGCTCCTGATGCTGGGTCAGTTTGCCTTCGCGCGAGAGTTCCTGAATGTTTGCCGCCATGCCCTTGCCGATGCCGGGAATCCCCAGTAGCTTTTTCGGATCGTCGAGCAGCTCGGAGACCTGCTGCGGATAGCCTTCCAGCGCTTCGGCGGCGCGGCGATAGGAGCGGATGCGGAACGAGTCGTCGCCGTTGACTTCCATCAGGTCGGCGGTTTCGTAAAAAATGTGCGCGATAGCCTTATTGTCCAAGCGTGAGTCCCTGTGCGGAATTGTAGCCTGTGTAGCGGCGTCGTGTTGAGGCGGAGTTCCGCGGCGCCGGAATATAGTACAGTTCGGAAGATGCCCGCGAGTACCGTTTGCGTAGCCTCGCTGATGGTGCAGCAGCTATACAGTTTGAAACTCGGAAAAGCAGATCCCTCAGCAACTAAAGTCGGTGAGGGATGACAAACATAAATGGCTTGCTACGGCGTAGCTAAAGCTACGCCCCTTCAAAGTCACCTAAGAAGAACCATGGTCGAACCCAAGTCAGTCGTGATCCGTCCGGCGCGCAACATTCTCGGTAGCCTGCGCGTGCCGGGCGACAAGTCGATCTCCCATCGCTACGCGATGCTGGCAGCACTTGCCAAAGGGCCGCTCGCGCTTCGACAACTTTGCTCCCGGCGCCGATTGCGCCAGCACGCTGGGATGCGTGCGCGCATTGGGCTGCCCGGTCGAACATGATGAGCAGGGAGCGGTGATCATCGACGGACGCGGATCATCGCTTAAGCAGCCCGCCGACGCGCTCGATTGCGGCAATTCCGGGTCGACCATGCGCATGCTCTCGGGCATTCTCGCCGGTCAGGCGTTCAGCAGTGAGCTGATCGGCGACGAGTCGCTTTCGCGGCGGCCGATGAAGCGCATCATTGAGCCGCTCACCCGGATGGGCGCACACATCAGCGCGGCCGCCGGCGACCGCGCCCCGTTGCGTATCAGCGGCGCGAAGCTGCATGGCATCGAATATCGCCCGGCGGTTGCTAGCGCGCAGGTGAAGACCGCGGTGCTCTTTGCCGGACTGCTGGCCGACGGCACGACCACGGTGGAAGAACCGGCCCGCACTCGCGATCACGGCGAACTGGCTCTGCGCGCGTTTGGCGCTGAAGTCGAGAGAACGCGAACCGTGGTCAGCATCCGAGGCGGCCAGCAGTTGCATTCGCTGGAAGCCTATGTGCCGGGCGATATGTCGTCCGCTGCGTTCTTTCTGTGCGCGGCTTCCATCTTTCCTGACTCGAATCTGGTGATCGACGGCGTGCTGCTGAATCCCACGCGCTCGGCGCTGCTGGATGTGCTGGCGGCGATGGGCACGCGCACCTCGATGGTGCGGGTGGAAGAGCAGCATGGCGAACTGGTGGGGACCATTACGCTCATCCCGGGCAGCGGCGGTAAGGTCGTCATTGAGGGCGCGCAGACCGCGCTGCTGATCGACGAGCTGCCTGTCCTGGCGGCCATCGCTCCTTACACGGCTGGCGGCGTTGAGGTGCGCGACGCGGCCGAGCTGCGGGTGAAGGAGTCCGATCGGTTGAGCGCGGTCACCCAAAACCTGCAGGCCATGGGGGCGCAAGTTGAGCAAACCGACGACGGCTGGCGCATCCCGGGACGCCAGCATCTGCACGGCGCGCCGATTGAGACGTTCCACGATCACCGCATCGCCATGGCCTTTGCAGTCGCCGCGCTGCGGGCCGAGGGCGAGACGACCATCCAGCACGCCGAATGCGTCGAGATTTCCTATCCCGCATTCTTCGAGGACCTGGAAAGGCTGGTGGAGCGTTAGGGGAAGAAGGGATGACGGATCGAGCCAAGGCGTTTCGGGCCGCGAAACAGATCCGGGTTGGCGGCGGGAAAACTTGGCATCGCACCAGCCCCGTCGCACTCATCGCCACCAGGCTTTTTGCTTGACGATGGGTGCCACTTGCCCTAATCTTTTGGGCACGTAAATCACGCCACAAACTAGTAGGCCGCAGCGCACTATCTCCTACTTTCGCAGCAGTCTGGATTGATGGTTGAGATGGTCGAGGTGCGTTTGCACACGGCGTCCCTGTGACGCGGAGAAGCCCCTGAATGAGCGAACTTCGTTTTCCGAAGCATCGGGTCGTTACTGCGATTCTGTGGTGTTGCTTTTCGGCTGCTCTGGCGTGCGGACAAAGCAGCGACCAGAGCTCGCAATATCCGCAAGGTTCGCAGTACCCGCAAGACCAGCAGAGCTCGCAAGGGCAAGCCTCGCAGAGTCAGCAGAATCCACAGGATCAGAATCAGCCGAATCAGCAGACGCAGCCGAGCGGCCAGAATGCGCAGAATCCCTCACCCGCGACAGGGCAGAGTACGACCGGACAAAACCGGTCGAATGCCACGAACGCCAACGCTAACGCAACCAACTATCGCCATCCGCAACTTCCTGCAAAATCGTCCCGAAGTGATGGAGCAGCTGAAGCTGATGCTGGTGCAGCGCTTGCGTTCCGAAGGCAGCCTGGTCGACGAGCAGACCATCTCGGATCAGGCGGTCGTCGATCGCATGCAGAACGATCCGGTGTTTCGCAGCGAAGCGGTGCGCTCGCTGATTCAGCTGGGATACATTTCCGAGGACGACGCGCGCAGCTTGTTGGGCACGGAAGCCAACGCCCAGGGGATGGAGGAGCTCGTTCCTGGAACCACCGGGACGCGCACCGGCCAGAGAGCTACGCGGTCGGGTCAACCCACGACCCAACCCTACGATGATTCCTGGTTGAATCCCAAGACTCTACCCAAGACCAATCCTTATCCCAGCCTGCCGTCCGCGCGCGATTTGTATACCCAGTTCCCCGAATATTCCAAGCCTCTGAAGCGCTTTGGCTCCGACATCTTTCGCCCCGACGTTGTGGGGATGAACAACTTCCCGATGGACCTGCCTGCGGGCGCCGACTATGTGCTGGGGCCGGGAGACACCGTCACCATCGATATCTGGGGCGGCGTGTCGCAGCGCATGAGCCGGCCGGTGGATCGCGAAGGCCGGCTGTCGCTGCCCGATGCCGGGCCGGTTACGGTTTCAGGTTTGACGATTGCACAGGCGCAGAAGATTGTGCAATCGGCGCTCAGCGCGCAATACCACGATGCTCGGGTGGAACTTTCGGTGACCCATCTGCACACCGTCCGAGTGTATGTGGTGGGCGATGTGCAGCGGCCGGGAGCCTACGATATCAGCTCGCTGTCCACGCCGTTGAATGCGCTGTATGCCGCGGGAGGGCCGACCGCGACCGGCTCCTTGCGCGTGCTGAAGCATTATCGCGGAGATCAACTCATCAGCGAGATGGATCTCTACGACCTGCTGATTCGCGGGGTGCGGAAGTCCATCGAGCATCTGGAGCCGGGCGACTCCATTCTGGTTCCACCCGTGGGGCCGCTGGTCGCGGTGTCGGGAATGGTGAAGCGGCCGGCGATTTATGAGCTGAAGGGCGAGACGCAACTCACGGACGTGCTGGAGATGGCGGGCGGCGTTTCCGTGGCTGCCGCGCTGGGCGAAATTAAGGTGGAGCGCATTGATCCCCACGAAAAGCGGGTGGTGTTGAATGTTAAGCTGGCGCCCGGAGCAGAGCAAAAATCGTTGCGCGCGATGATTGGCCCCTTCACGGTGCAGGACGGCGACCGCGTTTCCATCGCGCCCATCCTGCCATACAGCGATAAGACGGTTTATCTGCAAGGACACGTCTATCGCCCGGGCACCTACGCGTTCAAAGAAGGAATGAAGATCACCGACCTGATTCATTCCTATCAGGAAGTCTTGCCTGAGCCGTCCAATCACGCGGAAATCATCCGCATGCAGCCTCCCGATTTTCGCCCGCAGACCATCGAAGTTGACTTGGCCAGCGCCTTGGCGGGAGACGAAAGCATTCCACTGCAGCAATTCGATACGGTGTGGATCTTTGGGCGCTATGAAATGGATGCCCCCAAGGTCACCATCTACGGCGAGGTTCTGCGGCCCGGGGAGTATCCCATGAGCATCGGGATGACTGCCGCTGGCTTGGTGAAAATGGCCGGCGGATTCCGTCGGGGCGCCTACACCGATGTCGCCGACCTGGCCAGCTATGAGATGCAGAACGGCGCGCAAGTTGTAACCAATCAGCAGACCATCAAGATTGGCGCCGCAGTCGGGGGTGATGCTTCTGCTGACGCGCCGCTCAAGCCGGGCGATACACTCACGATTCTGCAGATCCCGGGATGGAGCGACATTGGGCGATCGGCCACGGTGAAAGGAGAAGTGCAATTTCCCGGCAGATACGGAATTAACGAGGGCGAGCGCCTGAGTTCGCTGCTGAAGCGCGTAGGCGGATTCCGCAGTACGGCGTATCCAGCCGGAGCAGTGCTGGAACGGGTTGAAGTTCGCCAGATGGAAGAGCGCGGACGCCAGGAACTGATTCGCCGCATTGAAGCGTCGACGGCCACGGTGAGTTTTTCTCCTGCCAGCACCGGACAGGACCAGGCTGCCATACTGCAAGCCTTACAGCAGCAGCAAACGCAGACTCTCAACCGGCTGCGCTCGCAACCCGCCGCCGGACGGCTGGTGATCACCATTACCGGCAACATCTCCGAGTGGGAGAATACGCCCGCCGACATTTTCTTGCGGGCAGACGACGTGATTACCATTCCGCGGCGGCCGAACTTCGTGCTGGCTTACGGCCAAGTCTATAACCCGACGGCCATCACCTATCAGCCGGGTAAGACCGCGGATTGGTACCTGACCCAGGCGGGTGGTCCCACCGAACTGGCCCTTAAGAAAGCGATCTACGTGATCCGGGCGAACGGATCGGTGGTCTCGTCGCAGGGAAGCGGCTGGTTCAAGGGTAGCGTTCTCGCCACCAAGTTGCGTCCGGGAGACATTCTGGTAGTTCCTGAAAAAGCGCTGGGCGGATCGTCAGCTTGGAAGAACACGCTAGAGACCGCTCAACTGATCGCGAACCTGGCGGTTGCCGCTGCGGTTGCCGTTCACTTTTAGATGGCATTCCGATCCCCATGCGGGCTGAGCCTGGTAACGATTCTGCTGTGCTGCAGCTGGTTCACCGGGAAGGCGGGCGCGCAATCGCCGGCGCCGCAACCTGCGTCAACCACCGCCTTGTCTGCGGCAGCCGCGGATGAGGATGGTCAGACCGTCATCCAGGTAAAAGCGCTGCCCAAGAATTTGCTGGAAGATCAGCAAGCCTTCTTTACCGCTCCGTTTCGCATGCGGTCGGACAACCTGTTTTTCATCGTCCCCGCAATTTTCGCCAGCTCTATCCTCGTGGGCAGCGATACTGCGATTGAAGCTCATCTGCCTAAAGGCTCCAGCACCGTCAGCCTGGCGGCTAATGCTTCCGATGCCGGAATGGCTGCCCTGATCGGCGCGGGCGCGGGCCTCTTCCTGTGGGGAGAGAAGACCCACGACGAGCACCAGCGCGAGACCGGCTTCCTGGCGGGCGAAGCCGCTATCGACGCCTATATCGACTCCACCGCCTTCAAGTACATGGCCGGACGATTGCGCCCCGGCATCGGAGACGATCGGGGCAATTTCTTTTCGGGCGGCGATTCTTTTCCCTCCAGCACGTCGGCCGTCAGTTGGGCGGCAGCCAGCGTGATTGCTCGCGAATATCCTGGCCGGCTCACCCAGCTTCTGGCTTACGGCACAGCCGCAGGCGTCAGCGCGGCCCGCGTGATCGGCCAGAAGCATTGGGTGTCGGACTCACTGCTGGGCAGCGCGCTGGGCTGGTACCTGGGACGTCAGATTTATCGTGCCCGCGCCAGCGGCCATGAAATCGATCCCTCGAACTGGGGAACGTTTGTGAAGTCTCCCGAGCAGGACGGCCGCGACCCTGGCTTCATGGGCTCGACCTACGTTCCCCTGGATAGCTGGGTTTATCCGGCTTTAGATCGGTTGGAGGCGCTGGGATATCTACCCAAGTATGTGCAGGCGATTCGTCCCCTGGCCCGGCTGGAGTGTGCGCGGCTGACGCTGCAGGCTCAGGAGATCGTCGGTTATCCCGAGGTCAACAATGAGTCTGCCAAGGTAATCGGCCAGTTGCGGCAGGAGTTTGCGATTGAACTGGCGAATCTGGAAGGCGCTCCGAATGTTGGAGTGCAGTTGGAATCGGCCTACGCGCGCGCTATCGAAATTATGGGCATGCCGCTGGATGACAGCTATCATTTTGCCCAGACTCTCTATAACGACTACGGCCGTCCTTATGGCCAGGGATTTAATAGCATCGTAGGAGCCTCGATGCGCACAGAGGCTGGTCCGCTAGCTTTTTACGTAAGGGGTGAATATCAGCACTCGGCTTCTATCGCACCTTATAGTCCGGCAACCGCGCAGGCTATCGCGAGTGTGGACGAGCTTCCCCTGAATTCCGTTCCCACCTTTAACGGCGTCAACCAGTTCAACACCATCGAAGCCTATGCCGCGTTGAATATGGCTAACTGGCAAATGTCATTCGGCCAGCAAAGTCTGGAGTGGGGACCTGACGCGGGCGGATCGCTGATGCTTTCGAATAATGCGGAAGCCATGCCCATGCTGCGGATCACCCGTCTTACTCCTTTTCAACTACCCGGTCCTTTAAGTTGGCTAGGGATGATTCGCAATACCGCCTTCGTGGGAAGAGTAGGTGGCTATTATTATCTGCGAGGACCTTATCCCGAATTTCCCTTGGTTGGAAATGGGTATCAGGTGGTGAGTCCCCAGCCTTACATGTGGGGAGACAAGCTGGCTTTGAAAATGTCGCCGAATTTCGAGATCGGCGTCACCATTACAGTGATGTGGGCGGGCGAGGGCAGGCCGGCCACATTAGCCAGTTGGTTGCACACCTGGTCTAGTCACGGCAACGCTCAGCCGGTCGATCCCGGCAAACGCTTCAATGGCTTCAATCTTTCTTACCGCATCCCCGGCTTGCGTAATTGGTTGACCGTCTATGCGGACGGCATGGCTAACGACGAACCTAATCCCATCGCCTATCCTGTCCAGTCTGCCTGGAATCCTGGTTTCTATATTCCGCAATTTCCCAAGCTACCGAATCTGGATTTACGTGTAGAAGGAATTTATACGAATATCCCAAATTATCCCGGAGTAGGGCCATATTATTTCAATGAACACTATGCCGATGGTTACCGAACCTATGGCGAGATTATGGGCAGCTGGATTGGCCGCATGGGCGATGGCATTCAGGCTTGGAGTACCTACTGGTTCTCCGGGCAAAACAAGCTGCAGTTAAGCTATCGCCGCCAGTACAACGATCCTATCTTCCTGGGCGGCGGAGGCTTGAATGACATATCTGCGACCGTGGATTGGCTGGTCAAGCGGGATATTCAGATTTCGCCGATAGTACAGTTCGAACGATTTAACTTCCCGCTGGTAAGTCCGACTCCGAGAAACAATGTCGCCGCCGGACTGCAAGTAACCTTCTGGCCAGTCCATGGAGTATCGCGCCGGCAGCAAAACGCCTTGCGCTCCGACAATCCCTAGTCGTACCTCGCGGACACGATTTCGACAGGTTCACAGCTTGTTGCAACGGGATAATAACGGCTCCGGTGACGGTTTGCGGTAGCACATTGGTGTGGTTGTACTACTCGGCGATGGCAGATACAATTCACGGCAATTTCCCGGCCATTAGTTTCTTACACTTCAAAACCACCGGCCAGGTTCACAGAAATTCTGTTTAAGGGAGATTCATGCGCGGCAAAATACTTTCTCATGGGTTAGGGGTAGTCCTGGCTATCTCCGCTGTAGCTTTGTTCGCGACCACCGCCTCGGCGGCAGCCAGCGAAACCGTTCTACATAATCTCAACAATGACGGCACGGCGGCGGCTTATCCCTGCGCCGGCCTGATCATGGATGCCAGCGGCAATTTCTACGGCACCACCTGCTATGGCGGCCTTTATAACGCGGGAACGGTATTCGAGCTGACGCCCAACCAGGGCGGAGGTTGGACGGAGACGGTGCTGCATAGCTTTGGCAACGGCACCGACGGAAGCGTTCCCGAAGCTGGCCTGATCTTCGATGCGAATGGGAACCTTTACGGCACCACTAGCTTTGGCGGCATTCACGATGGCGGAACCGCATTCGAGTTGACGCCTACTGGCGGAGGGGATTGGACCGAGACCGTGCTGCGCAATTTCGGCGGTGGCACCGACGGAGCGATACCTTTCTCGGGCTTGGTCTTTGACGCCAATGGCAATCTTTACGGCACCACGTACCAGGGCGGCATTCACAACCACGGTGCGGTATTCCAGTTAGCCCCCCGTCAGGGTGGGGGATGGACCGAGACGGTGTTGCACAGCTTCAACAATAACGGCAGCGACGGAGCTCTTCCCGAAGCTGGCCTGGTGTTTGACCCAGCCGGCAATCTCTATGGTACAACCAGCGCAGGTGGTATTCACGACTACGGAACGGTTTTCGAATTGGCTGTTGCCCAAGGCGGAGGCTGGACGGAGACCATCCTGCATAGCTTCAACATGAACGGCAGTGACGGAGCTTTTCCTGAGGCCGGCCTGGTCATCGATAATGCTGGCAATCTTTATGGCACTACGGAGGAAGGCGGCATTCACTTGTCCTATGGGACAGTATTCGAGTTGACTCCTCGAGACGGCGGAGGCTGGACCGAGACTATACTGCATAGCTTCAACATGAACGGCTCCGACGGGGCTTATCCCGTGGCTGAACTGATCGTCGACTCTACCGGCAACCTTTATGGCACGACCAGCTTTGGCGGCATTCACAACTACGGAGCAGCCTTTGAGCTGGCGCCCAGAGAAGGCGGAGGCTGGACCGAGACGGTGCTGCATAGCTTCAACTTGAATGGCGCCGATGGTGCGAATCCCTATGCCGGCCTGACTTTTGATGCCGCGAACAACCTGTACGGCACAACCTATCAGGGCGGCGTTCACGCTGCCGGGACAGTGTTTGAGATCACGCCTTAGGGAAACTCTGAGTAAGCTTTGCTTTGAAGGGGACGGCCTCAAGCCGTCCGCTAAGTACCCGAGAATCATCCGGCTTTACAGTTTGCTGAAAAACTTCCGCAATTGTGATGAACGGGTAGAGCGAACCTTCAGGTCCGCGTCTAAGTTCTCTGTTTTAGAGATCCGAAGCCGGCTTCAGCCGGCGACAACTGTTCATTTCGACTTTTTCGGCAAACTGTCTAGCCGCTGCGGGACCTCGCTTTCACTTGATCAGAGTTTCCTTAGCTCGGGCCTCTGGTCGGCTCTGGCAAAACATAAGAATCGGAAGGGCAGGGAAGAGGTCGCGACTAGCAGTTGCAGCGCGACGATGAGGCTTGTCGATCTTGCGACACAAAGCGGTTCCGGATCCATGGCCTGCTTCGTTTTCGGTTCCAAGCGGATTCCGAAGAGGTCATGGTTCCGGAGTCAGCAGAAATCCTGCGTCATCTTCTCGGTCGTGTTCGCCCCAGCCTACAATCTGCCCTCGATCGTTGATGGCGGTGGCGGTTTCCAGCTTCCAACCGGATTTAGGAGGGATCAGTTCATTCAGATCGCGGAAGCCGCTGACGGCGTCCCATACAAATGCGCGATCAGCGTCGCCGAATGGACCAAACGCGCCTACGATGACGCCACAATTGTTCATCGCTTTGGGATGATTGGGGCGCTTGGAGGAGAGCGCGAGGTGCTGGAACGTCCCCTGGTGATAGAGTAAGACGCCTGCGGAGAACGATTGCACCAGCACATCTCCGTGATCATTGAGCGCTAAAGCGGAACTAAAGGTCTTGGGCGAACCAATCTGTTGCATTCCTGAAGCTTTGCTCCAAAGGAAAGCATGGTACTGGCCCGTCTGGTCATAGACGTTGCCGATAACCTGGCCATGGCTATTGATACCTGTCGCCATTCCACCGCAACATCCTCCCAGCTCGATAGCGGATTGATTCTTCCACAAAACTGCGCTGCTGATTGCCTTGCCCGGTAACTTTGCTTCGCCGACTACTTCGTTGGCGTCATTGATCGCCCAAGGCTTCGCCTGACTTCCCAAGAGCATGTGTAACTTATTATCAAAATAGAGGAAGCCTTGCCGCTGACTGGTAGTTAAGTTCAGACCTACGCCGATAATATGTCCATGGTTGTTGAGCCCAAGGGCATCGGAATTGATAGATCCTACAGGCAGGCTGATTTCATGCAGCCCATCCTGTGCCGTCCAGGAGGCGGCCAGATGAGCGGAATTGGCGCCGACCACCTCTCCGGATTCGTTAATCCCCGCCGGTCGCAAAGGAATTGCGATCACAGTATAGTGGTGGGGACTAGTACATGACTTGTCTTCCGCCAGCCCGGTTATGCAAGCTATGCTGACCGTTGACAGGAGGGCGAGAGTGCGGGCAAGAACCATTTTCTTCATGGCGAGTCCCTAGCGCACAAACTCCAAGCCGATACTAGGGAATATAGAGCCATGAGAGGATATCCTGTATTGCCGACGCCCCGCCTGTGCCTCCAGTGAACCCAACATATGCCGTGTTCGAACCAATCGTCAGCGGAATATTAATCGGCCACGAGGTCTGGAAGGTTGCCTGGGTAGTGACATCCGTTACTCGCATGGATAAGGTAGTTCCATCATAAGTCATGCGAACATTGAATATGTCGCCGCTATGCAGGTTCACGCCGCTACCGCTCATATCGGTCGCGGGAATGGTTGGAGAAGCGCCACCGGTGTAAAGACCGGTAGAGTCTATACCTTCGCCATAGTTGTTAAAGAGATCGAATTTGACCGCAACACTATTTGCAATTCCGCCATTTCCGTTTGGGGCGGGTGCTCCATAACCAAGGCCGGCCCCGCCGGGGCCCGCGGCTTGGGTGCTCACGTTCTGGATTGCGAACGTTATGCCGTCAGCTACCGGGTTTGTCAACTGGAAGCTGAACTCCTGGGTGAATCCTTGAACATTCACCGGATTGTCGTACCAGGCACTGGCAAACTCGCCCACTCCACCGTCCGTCAGCCGTAGCCGGGTTCCGTTAATACTGGCGGAGTGGTTGAGAGTCAGATTACTTGCAGTAAAGCCGCCGCCATACTCTACGGCTCCCTGGGAGGTAAAGCTCCAGTTCAGGACTTCCTGGGTCGCGGATGCGCCACCGGTTCCGGCGGTGAATCCCACATAGGCAGTGCTGGACCCGATGGTCGCCGGAATATTGATCGGCCAGGAGGTGGAAAATGTAGCTTGAGTTGTGGTATCGGTGATCTGCACACTCAAGGTTGCCCCATCATAGGTTATCCACACATCGAAGATATGTCCGCTGTGCAGGTTGACCCCGCTGCTGGTCATATCGGCGGCGGGAACGGTAGGCGAGGCCCCAGCAACATAGAGTCCAGTGGAATCACTTCCTTCTCCAAAGTTATTGTAGAGATCGAATTTTATGGCAACGCTGTTGGGTATTCCAGGGCGGCCTCCCGGACTAGCCGCCCCGTAGCCCAGCCCGGCTCCGCCTGGCCCGAAAACCCTCAGGCCGGAATTCGAGTTTTGGATGGTGAAGGTCATGCCGTCAGCATGAGGATTGGTGATCTGGAAGCTAAATTGCTCTGCAAAGCTCTGAACATTAACTTTACTGGTATACCAAGCGCTGGCGATCTCGCCAATATCTCCATCAGTCAGCCGCAGGCGGGTACCGTTAAGCACCGCAGACCCATTTAGCGCTATCCCTTTGGAAGTAAATCCGCTGCCATAATTAATCGCACCTTGCGAAGCAAAGGTCCAGTTTAATATCTCCTGGATAGCGGTAACGCCCCCAGAGCTACCGGTAAAGCCGATATATGCCAGTGTAGTCCCGACAGTTTGCGGGATATTCAGTGTCCATGAAATCGCGAAACGCTGAAAGGTCATGGTGTCGGTGATAATCACGTGCAGCGTAGTTCCGTCATAGGTCATGTGAACATTGAACACATGTCCGCTATGTAAATCCACCCCGTTAGGAGTCAAGTCGTCGGCCGGCACGGTAGGTGAGGCACCATCGGTGTAAATACCGGTGGAATTAATGCCTTCGCCGTAATTGTTGTAGAGATCAAACTTTATGGCCACACTATTCGGGATTCCTCCCCGCCCGTTGGGGCTGGGCGCGCCATATCCCAGACCAGCTCCGCCCGGACCAATAGCGGAGGTTCCTACTCCCTGAATCACGAAGGTGATTCCATCGCCCAGAGGATTCGTCAGTTGGAAATTAAAGTCCTGAACAAAGGCTTGAACGTTGACCGGAGCGGCATACCAGGCGCTCGAAGTCTCGCCGGTTCCTCCGTGAGTCAGGCGTAGACGAGTGCCGTCAAAGTTGGCTGCGCCATTCAGAACTAGTCCGCTTGGTGAAGTAAATCCTTCACTATAGTTGATAAATCCACCGCCACCGGTCGTAAACGTATAAGTCGCCGCAGCGATGTTGCTATTGCTATATCCGGAAGCCACCCCCATCGCGTTAATGCGTTGTGGTTGCGGTTAGCTGGAGGGGAGCCGTATATACCGGAGAGTTAGTGGTGGGAATGGAACCATCCGTTGTGTAATAGACGGTGGCGCCCGGAGTGGATTCAGATATGGTGACCGTTACTGCCGATGAAGTATAGGTGCCTCCATCGGGCGAAAGAACCGGGGTAGCCACCTCGGGCGGAATCGGGCCGAAGACGCTCAGCTGGCCGGCGGCTCCCACATAAACTCTGCCGTTGGCAATGGTTGGGACTGCGAATTTTACCGCGCCGCCAGGGTTATCGCGTATCGAATTGTCGCTCGAGTTGTAGAGTTCGTTGGCCAGATTCGTGGCATCGAAGGCATAGAGAATTTCGCTGCCTCCGTTGCGGTAGGCATCGGTTTGCAGAACCCAGACGATCCCGTCACGATTGCCGTTGGACGAGATGCTAGGGGTGGGGCTGGGAAAACCGAAGGTTGCCGGAGACTCCGACGTAGGTTCAGAGGACAGCAGTCCATTGGTCAGGCTGAATGCTTTCACGGCGTCGGTTACGCCAGCGAAATAAACATTATTATTCCAATAGGCGGGCGAGCCAAAGATTCCTCCGATCTCGCCGGTAATATTTTGTACGATCTGAGAATTATTCTCGGAGTTATAGTGCCCCATATTGTCGCGGTCCACGACATAGATGCTCCCCTCTTTTCCGCTCTGAATCAGTTCATGGGGATGCGCACCGTGCTGATCGGGTAGAACCAGCACGCCTCCGGAGCCAACGTCCTCATCAGCCCCCGATAGATTACTCTGGTTATAGGGAGTAAAGTAGTCACTTAAAGCAAGGCCCTGCGCGTTCAGTACGAGCTTTACAATGCTATCGCCGAAGTCAGCAGGATTTCCCGAGGTATCGAAGGTGCCATTGCCGGTAGAGACATAGAGGTTGCTGGAAGAATCGGAAGCCAGGCCGGCGCCGCCTATCCACACGCCACCCAACCCACCATTGGGCGTTGTCACCCAAACTCCGGTTTGTTGCAGGGTAGATTTATTGTAGGAAATAACCCAACCATGGAAAGGAGAATTATCACAGTTGGAGGCCCAGGCAAGAAAAATGTTTCCGGCGGTGTGCAGTAGGCCGGGACGACCTAGCTGTAGCAGCGGATCAAAAGTAAGTACCCCGCCTACACTGCCATCGCCGGTGCCCGGATAGGTTGCACTGATAACGATCGGACTGGCGCCTTTTTCCGCTCCGGTGGTGATATCCAGAGCATGCAGACGCTGGAAAAACTGACCATTTTCCTTGGTTTCTACCAGTATATAAATCGTATTCGTGGCGGGGTCGATCACCGGGGTGGCGGTAATTCCAATTTCGGGGATGACCCCGTCATCGCAATTCACGTCGTTGGGAGAAACCGTAGTTATTCCGTGCGCGGGATCGATGAAGCTCCTTTGCCAGAGCGGGTTTCCAGCGACCTGAGCGTCGGCGTCCAGTGCGTACACACTGTCGTGCTCCGTAACTACATAGACCACGTTGTGAACGCCCTGGCCCGGGATAGTCACGTTGGGCAGATAGAGCGGCTGGGCGTAGATATACCCATCGACAGAATAGGCCGTAATCTTTCCGAATTCGCCGGCGCTGAGGAGTTGAGGGGTCAGGATAGTTTCGTTGATGTTCGCGCCCATACGCGAATTACTGTTGTGAGCGGTCGTAACCTGCACCTGGGCGAGGCTCACGCCGGGAATAAGCAACAGTAGCAAAGCGGTCGCGGTTGCAACCCGGGAAGACCAGGACGCGACGCGACGAAGGCAATCGGGGCGAGACATGATTAGCGCCATAGAGACACAACACTCCTTCCCTACTGCCTGCGAATGTCGTTAGTAGGCTAGAAATCCAGAGCAGTTGCCGGATTTGTTAGAAAGATGACGGAGATGTTATCTAGCTCACCGTATTTAAAGCAATACCACCTATGTGCCAGACTAGGGAGGCCGAAGGGAGGCATTGCCAGTCTTAATCTGCTACCAGAATAGCTTCCAAATTGGTGGCCAGATACTTCAGGGGAGTGCATCTGCACAAGGTGCGATCCACGGGTTCCAGGAGCCGGTCCAGTGCGATCGGTACCGAGTTTTTGGGAAAGAGTTGAGCATGGCGGGCAGCTGCCAGGTGAAAGCTAGACTTGCCGGCCAAAAGCCGCAGCTGGCGGAGGCTGTAGAGACGATCATGGTAGTGGATGCCGCGCAGGTGGGCGATAGCCTGGGTCCAGGATAAGAAATAGGGTAGTAGAACTATGAATAATAGACCTCCCGGTTTCAGAATCCGGCGGATTTCCAGCAGGGAGGCGGCATCGGACTGAACATGCTCCAGTACGCCGAAGCTAACTACGCAATCGAAGCTTTGATCGGCGAACGGTAACTGGCTGGGGTGTTCCAGGGGGACGACCGGTATGCCCTTGAGGTGGATGATGGGAACCTCCTGCCCGAAGGCCGAGTCGTCGTTGGTGCTTACCACATCACAACTGGTTACGTCGAAACCGCGGGCTTGTAACAAGTACGTGATCTGACCTTTGCCGCATCCCCAATCCAGGATTTTGATTTGATTGGCGGGTGCTTGGGCATAGTCGTGCAGGATAGCCGCGAGAAAGGCTACCTGGCGCCCATACATGGCTTGCGCGCTGCTGGCGAGAAACTGATGAGAAGGTCTACCCCGGGCGGTTTCCGAAAGAAAGTCATCATATTCGATGGGAGAGTGCAAAATAGGCCGATATTTATCGACCAATCTAGCTATTGTGGCAGGACCGCCGGGAAGACCCACACTTTGATTGGTTAGCATGAGTATGGTTCTAGGTCCCTCTTTGAGACGGCAAAGATCCTAACCATCGGCCGGAATTTCTCGAAATCTACTCTACGAAAAGATGCGGCAATGACCTACGGTCGCTGCCGAAGCGTTTCAAACGCAATCATCACGGTAGTCCGGTTACCTGGGTGGCAAACTTCTCCACGACCACCGTGTTTGCTTTTGACAGAGGGTGGCCATTGACAGTTACGTTGTCAAACTTAACATCCTGAATATTGCTGGTATCGCTTGCTCCCACCACCTGAATTCGAACCTTGGGACTCGTAGGAGAGGTTTTGATCTGAACATTGTTAAAAAGCACGCCCCGCATCTTGCCCAGTTGCCGGTTTATGTCAGTCTGCCGCTGGAAAACCGCGTTCTTGTAGATCAGCAAAGCCACGAAGTCGTTCACGCCGGCCTTATCGAATGGATTTCCGGAAGCGTCAATGCGAATGTTTTCAAAGCGAACATTTCCCACCTCGGCGCTGCCACTCTGGTCTATGGCTAAGGTTGGGGTTCGGCCGATGGCACGGATGATATCGATATTACTGAACGTAACCGTGTTGACGGTGGCCTCCTCCTGGGTGCCTATAGTGAGGCCGTGGGCGCCCTCAACCCATAACACATTTCCCTGCACTACAATATTCCGGGCTGCGTCCTGCGGGGTCGGGTTGTTGGCGTTGCGGGCTATTGTCTTGATGGTAATGCTGTCATCGAAGGTACGTATGAAGCAGTCCTGAATAGTAACGTTGCTACTACTGGTGATGTCCATGCCATCAGAGTTCACTCGATATCCCAGCAGCTTTACGTTCGAAACGGACACATGATCCGAGTACTGCATGGGCATAGTCCAGATACCGGCATCCTGAAAGATGATTCCTTCCAGGCTGATGTTCTGGCCTTCCATGCGAAGCAGATACTTGCCCAGCGTTTGGCTGCCATCGAGCACCCCCCGGCCGCGCACTCGAATGCCCGATCCACTCAACTGGATAGCAGGTTGCTTATACAAATTAAAGGTTACGTTTCCGCGGCTGCGTTTGAGCTGGGAGAACGGTTCACCCTGACGTATGACCGCCCGCACCACCGCACCGCCGGCGATGTAGACTGTCTGGCCATCGTGGACGACCAGATTATCGAGCGTATGCATCCCGGGACCGAAATATAGAATAGTTTTTCCGGGCGGCACCTGCAGGTTAGAGAGTTGGTGGGTGCCCGGACCGAAGAACAGCACATTCGGATCTTTGGGAGAGGGCGGTGAGGGATCGATTGGATTGGCGAAGATGTGGAGCGTCTGAACCAACTGGTTATTTACTTGCAACGTAAGGTTTCCTGGTCCGGACACAGTAAACCTCACGGTATTGCCTTTAATCGCAAGCGGAACGGTGGTGGCAGAAACGGGCAATAGCTTGGCCGAGGTAATCGGCTCGCGATAGGTGACAGCAACCTGGACACTGCCGCTGATATCAAAATAAGTAAAGGCGGCTTTGGAGAAATACTTGTCAGGTTCCACCTCATAATTCATTTCGCTGAGGCGCTGGTTAACGTCCTCGGGAGCCACTTTAAGGTCGTAGACCGGAACGTCCCGCCCTTCAACCTGCAGGGTGTAATCAGCGGAAAGCAGCGACTTGTCAGGCGTGGGGTAGATGGTGACGTTAGGAGAAGCGGCGGCGGGTGAAGAAAGAACGAAAAGCAGTACGGCAGCTATCGCCGTCACGTAGATCTTATCGCGATTCATCAAGTCCCCCTTAGTGTTTGCTGCAATGCTTCACTGGCATGCTTGGACCCAGGGCCTAAACCACCAGCCCAGTTGATCGCCTCTCGCCCCGTCGAGTCTGCCGCGAGCCAATAACCTAACACCTGAAAAATGGTCGCCGCAATGCGGCAGAATCATACCCCGAAAGCGGCTTCGCCGGAAGTGTAGTTATTCCCCAGATCCAGCCGCCCCCCGATGCTCCGAATCATTACGCTACGGTTAAGGCCAATCTGGTTTGGTGGCAACCGTGTTGGCCTTGAGTCCGGAGAAGCCGAACTGCCGCTGGTCGCTGGCAATCCTTCGTAATCACAATAACTTACCAGCCTCCTTGAACGAACCAGGCAGCCGGCAAAGGGACCGGTACTAGCACTTTTTTGCTTGACCTGGATGAGAGAACTTCATATGCTGTCGCATCAAGTAACAACTTAACAAGATGAACTGCGCCCAATGGCAAAGGCGCGAGCTCCCAGTTCACACGAGTTTCCGAATCAGCGCATGACTGAGATTGGCGGCAGGGGTAGGAGTGCCGACAAAATATACCTTTTGGCCAGAGGCTTTCTCCGCCATCGCAGGATTGGGTATACACCACAGCTAACTGAGGGAGGCGAAGCCTCGGGCTGATCGCTTGCAGGCTGGCGGATCCGCGGCTCTTCCGTAAAGCGGCCAAGACCGGCTTAGTTGCGGGGATCGTTACTGCATTCTATTGCTTCGATTCCATGCCGCTCCCGCTGCTTGTCCATGCAGGGCGTAAAACATCGCACACCCGGACAGCGATGGTCCATCGCAAGTTCTCATGATTGGCGACCTACCCAAGTTATCGATGCCCGAGCCGCCGGCCCTAGAGCCGCTGCATTTGGCCGCCGAAGCCGGACAGCCGAATCTTTCCGGAGCAGCCTCCAAGGCCGTGCGTTTTCTCGCCTTGATTGCAAAGCGCCGCAAACTTCTACTGGCCTTCATCCTGTGGGGCTGCGTTCTATCGTTGGCTGTCGCTTTCCTGCTTCCGGTGCGTTACGAGTCGGTGACTCGACTGATGCCGCCCGATCAATCCACCGGCATGAGCGCCACCATGTTGAGCGCCCTGACCGCCAAGGCTGGAGATAGCGTAGGCACGTTGGCCAGCGACTTACTCGGCATGCACACCACCGGTGCAACCCTGATAGGAATTCTTTGCAGCCGTACGGTTCAAGACGATCTGATTAACCGCTTCGATCTGCGCAAGGTCTATTCGAAGAAGAGATATGAAGATGCCCGCAAGGTTCTCACCCGTCGCACCGACATCTCGGAAGACCGCAAGAGCGGAATCATCACTATCAAGGTAGAAGACTCCGATCGCGACCGGGCTGCAAGGATCGCCCGCGGATATGTGGATGACCTGAACAGCCGCGTGTCGCAACTCACCACTTCTTCGGCGCGCCGCGAGCGCATCTTCCTGGAAGGCCGGCTGGCAAGCATCAAGCAACAACTGGATGAGTCTACTCTGCAGCTCAGCCGTTTCTCCAGTAAGAACCGGACCTTCGACCCTCAGGTGGAGGGCAAAGCTATGCTCGATGCCGCCTCCACCTTGCAGGGGGAATTGATTGCCGCGGAATCTGAGCTGAAGGGTATGGAACAGATTTATGGACCCGAGAATGCGCGCGTGCGATCGGCGGCTGCCAGGGTCTCGGAACTGCGAAGCAAGTTGAATGCGCTGAGTGGAAATTCCGCTACGGCCCCGTCGACAAACGTGGAGGCTGGCAGCGAGACTTTGTATCCCTCGCTGCAACAGCTGCCCATGCTGGGCAATACCTATTATGATCTGGCCCGGCAGGCTAAGATCAATGAGACAGTGTACGAAGTGCTTACTAAGCAATATGAGCTTGCCAAGGTAGAAGAGGCCAAGGAAATTCCTACCATCAAGGTGCTCGATGAAGCTATTCCTCCCGAACGGAAAGCCTGGCCGCCCCGATCTCTGATTGTGGTCCTGGGTACTATTCTGGCCTTGTGCGTGGGAATTATCTGGTTGACCGCCAGCACCGCCTGGGAGGCCCTGGATTCCAGGCATCCTTATAAGTTACTGCTGCTGCAACTTCGCCGCATCGTTTCGTCAGACCGTAATCCGCTACCGCCGGGCTTACCTTCGTGAGATCTTCATGAGCGCAACCCAGACCCTTCCGCCAGCCAGAAGGACGATCGCCAGGGCAGGAATCGCGAATTCATTTTTCGGCGTGTCCACCCGCGCGATGAGTGGGTTCAGCCGTGCCGGAGTCCTGCTCTTAATTGCCGGCAAGTATGGTCCTACTCTTTTCGGAAAGCTGGCGTTGGCAATTTCCATGATGGAAATATTCCGGGCCTTTTCGGAATTTGGCCTGGATACGGTTGCGATCCGGAGGTTTGCAAAAGAAAATGCGTCCGAGCGAACGGCCCTGCTGGCACAGATTGTCACCTCCAAAATAGTTGCCGCTACAGTTTGTTACCTTTTATCGCTTGCGATTATGGTGATCCTGGCGGGCAAGTCGCTCACCTTGCTGTTGAGCGCGATCGCCAGCTTGTCGCTGTTTTCCGCTAACCTGGTGGGAGCCTTTTCCAGCTATTACCAGAGCCAGTTGAAAATGTCAGAGGCCTTTCCGGCGACTCTTCTCGCCTTCGGGATTTACCTGCTAGCTTCTATCGCGTTGATCTTTTCCCATGTGTCTTTGGCCGTTGTGATTTGCTTGCTTCCCGCCTGCGAACTAATTAATGCGGGGCTGCTTTACCGCAAGCTCAGCCATGTGCCGCGTTTCGATTTTGATTTTTCTAAGACCATTTCGCTTTTCCGGGAAAGCCTGCCGCTTGGCATCATGGCGGCCATGGTGCTGCTCTATGTCCGTTTGGACAATATCTTCGTGTTCAAGTTTATTGGTAGCGCCGCCTTGGGAATTTACGCTGCCGGATTTCGCATGGTGGAACCGGCTCTCATGGTTCCGCATGCCTTTTCGATCAGTCTATTCACCATACTGTCATCTCATAACCATGCGTCCTTGGCGCGTAAACACCTGGCGCGCGCCGTGCTGCAGTCCATGTGGCCGGCTTACGTATTTATAGGTTGCGCCGGCGGTGTCTTGATCTTCTACGGTGAGTCAATTCTGCGGCATTTTGGAAGTAGCTATTTGACAGCTTATCCAGTCCTGCGAATCTTGTCCGTGGTGTTGGTCTTTCGTACCCTGAATATCACTCTAACCTCGATTATTAATTCCCGCGGACAGTATTCAGCCTTAGCCAAGATCACAGCCAGTAACTTGGTCGTGAATCTGGTGTTGGCAATTCTTCTAATCCCAAGGTTCGGAATTGAAGGCGCGGCCTGGGCGGCTTTCGGAACGGAGTTATGGAACCTGCTCGCGCAAGCCGGATGCGTGATAACCAAAACGCCTGCCGAAACGGTGCCCATGTATGGCCTGCTCAGCGTAGAGCCGGAATGCGAATAGAGGTCGACGCAACCTCACTTGGCCACCTTCAGCTCGATATGCTGAACACGTAAATCCATGCGCTTGTCCGCCGCCTTCGCTTTAATTGCGGTTTCCATCCTGCTGGTTGCGGTGTTTCCGTCCACTGGCTTTTGGTTGGCGTGTGTATTGTGTCTCGCCTCGCTTTGCTGGAAACGTAGCCTGCTTGCCGCCTTCTTCTTCCTGGCAGCGCTGCATTGCATGATCGGCTATCTGGTGGCGTCCCAAGGAGAAGGTGCTATCTACTGGCTTGGGACGGGACACGACATCTGGTTTGGCCAGGCGGCGTTTGCCATCGCGCTCGGCCTCTTCGCTATGGCCACCGCGTACCGGTTCGCCAATCCTTCGAAGCCAACCTGGCTCAATAGTCTGGCGATAGACGAAAGCCGTTTAAGAAATGTCACAAGGGCCAGTGTGCTTATTGCAGCTTGCCTGATGTTCTACCTGTACGCTGGCTTCTCGGTCGTCGATCTAGCCATGCAAAACCTGGGCGAGATCGGGAAGTTGAGGTATCTGGGCAGCGAGACTGCGACCGATGCTTATCTAGTTATACGGGTATCGGACGCCTTGGTCTGCACCCTGCCACTGCTGTGGATCATGCGGCAAAAGCGACTTGATTATTTCATTTATAGCGTGGGTTTGGTTGCCCTCTTGCTTCCCCTACGTCGAGCCGCAATCCTTTCCGTTTTGCTTATTCCGCTGCTGATACAGTCGAAGCCTATTAACTATCGTAAGCTGGGAATCACACTACTGATTTTGTTTGTCATCTTCGCTCTTTCCCAAGTTGCTTTATTGAGCTTTACTGAGAATGATGCCTATAGCAGTTTGGCCTCGGCGCTTTCCGAGGTCCGTGATCTGGGATGGGTCATGGAGTTGATGCACGGTACGTATCTAAAAGGCGCCACTCTTATTCAGCCCTTCGATCCTTTGCCCGGTCTCATCGACAACTGGAAGAACACACACTCCATGGTATATTACACGGCCAACCTCTTAAATGTTGACCCAGAATCCAGATCGTTTGGCGGCTTGAGACTTACGCTAGCCGGTGAGGCGTTCATGAACTTCTGGTTCTGGGGCCCGGTGGTTTGCGGATTTCTCCTGGGACTGGCCGCCGCATGGTCCGAGCGCGCCCTGAAGAATTCGGGTCTTCTGCCCATTCGTTACCTCTCGGTGACCGCCATGGTGTGGGTCTGCTTGTGGCTGTACATGGGGGGTACGCAGGCGGTAGCTACGCTGAAGTTCGAATTGGTAGTGCTTTCGGCGGTGTATTTCTTGGCCCGGAAACGGAGCGTCCCGGTGGCGGTGGCTTCTCTGCAGCCGGTGTTGCAGTAATCTTCTCACGAATTGGGACCAGTTGAATAGCGCATCGGACCATCCGAAGTTGCCCCACGTGGTATTCGACGCCCGTTGGCTGTCGACGGGTATAGGGACGTATACGTTGCAACTGATTTCCCGCCTTAAGGCCTGCGGTGATATTTATCTGCGAGCCCTGACGGGGGCAGAGTACAAGTCTGTTCTGGAACCATATTGTGACCAGGTGACCGTGGTGAACTCTGGAATGTACTCTATCCGGGAGCAAGTTGAAATTCCCTGGGCCGCGGGCGATTGTGACCTACTGCACGTGCCCCACTACAACGCTCCGGTTTTCCACCGTGGAGCTATGCTGGTGTCGATCCACGATCTGACTCACATTCTCGACGAGACTTTTCGCAGGAGTTGGAAAAGCCGTATGTATGCTCGGCCGATGCTTGGTCTGGCAGCCGCCCATGCCGATCATATCTTTACCGTCTCCGAGTATTCAAAGCGCCAAATTATCGAACACCTGGGCGTGCGCGACGGGAAGGTGACCGTAGTGTATAACGGCGTAAGTCCGCAGTTCTTCCCTGAAGCGCATGATGAGTCGAGGCTCAAGGTCAGTAGAACCTATGGTTTTGAGGGCCCCTATGTTCTGTATGTCGGCAATGTGAAGCCGCACAAAAATATTGCAGGACTGATTCGCGCCTTCGCTACCTTGGCTTCCCGTCGCAAGATCGAACATAAGCTTCTGATGATCGGTGGCGATACCGCAGGCCATTCCGAAATGCGGACGCTGGCGACTGAGTGCGGCCTTAATGGCTCGGCTGTTTTTGTGCCCCAGATTTCTTTCGACTCGCTGCGGACGGTATATTCGGGCGCGGAGATTACGGTACTACCGTCCTTCGAGGAAGGATTTGGACTGCCTATTGTTGAATCGATGGCTTGCGGTACGCCGGTAGCATGTTCGGCGGCCGCCTCAATGCCCGAGGTTGGCGGCGCCGCAGCCGCATATTTTGATCCCCGCGACATCGACTCGATGGCATGCACGCTAGAAAGGGTCTTGTTTTCGCAAGATCACTGGCTGGCAATGCGTAAGCTAGGTATCGAACGGGCAGCTAGTTTTTCATGGGAATCCTGCGCCCGTAAACACTACGAAGTCTACAAGGGTTTTCTGAACTAGCATGAATAAGTCTCCGGTCGAAGGTAGCGCAGCTCTCAAAGTGACGCTGGTTCACGACTGGCTGACGGGCATGCGCGGCGGCGAGAAAGTGCTGGAACTACTCTGCACTCGTTTCCCCGATGCCCCCTTATGGACTTTGCTGCATGTGCCGGGGAGCGTGAGCGACACTATCTCCCAACGTACCATTCATACCAGCCCTATGCAGTGGCTGCCCCTGGTACGATCAAAATACCGTAACTATCTGCCACTTTTTCCTCTCATGGCGGAGTTGACCCGAGTCAGCGATGCCGATCTAGTTATTTCATCGTCACATGCTGTGGCTAAGGCTATGGTGAGGAAGACTGGGGAAGGCCGTCCTCTCCACATTTGCTATATCCACACACCCATGCGGTATGTGTGGGACCGCTTTGACGACTATTTCGGTCCGCATAGAGTGGGAAAGGTGCTCTCTGCTTCAGTATTTAAGTCCATAGCGAGAATGCTGCAGTGGTATGACGTGCGCACGGTGAACCGAGTCGACAAGTTTATTGCGAATTCACGATTTGTAGCCGACCGGGTACGACGACTCTATGATCGTGAGGCCGAAGTCTTGCCTCCGCCAGTCGACGTACAGCGCTTCGCCCGCATCGTACGGTCGCCCGAGGATTGGTATTTAATCGTGAGCGCCCTTGCACCTTACAAGCGTCTGGATGAGGCCATTTGCGCCTGCGCGGCTTTGGGAAGAAAACTCAAGATCGTGGGCTCTGGACCGGAAAGAAAACGTCTGGAACAATTGGCCCGCGATTGCGGTGCTCAAGTAGAGTTCCTGGGATTTGTTGGCGATGAGGGGTTGGCTGACGCTTATCGGCGAGCCAAGGGTTTGTTGTTTCCGGGAATTGAGGATTTTGGGATTGTGCCGGTAGAAGCGATTGCTGCCGGCTGTCCGGTGATTGCATTGAAAAAGGGTGGCGTGCTCGACTCTATGACCGACAAGACGGCCGTTTTCTACAGTAGTGAGACCGTAGACGGTCTGGTGAATGCCATCCGAGAGTACGAACTGCGAAGCTTTGATGAGCGTGAACTCCGCCGTCGCGCCGCCAGATTCGCACCAGAGAAGTTTCTGGCTGGCTTCGAGGAGATTCTGGCTGAGGTTCTACAGCAAAGTACTCGCCCGGACCTGGCATATGGTACTTACAACTAGTCTGGATGATACAGCAACTTTATTTGTAGCTTAAGTTCGAATGGGCCTTAGGAATAACTCATGAGGCTTCTCAGTCACCAGTGATCGGGGTGACGGGAAGCTCGGAAATGGGGGACGGCTATGACCTTGCGACTTAACTCGTATCGCTTCTATGTACGATTGTGGACGTATCTATTGCCCTTGGCGGCATTTGCCACTGCCGCTTATATAAGGTTCGGCCTGTTGCAAAAGACCATGACGCAGAAAGACTATGATCCTCGGTTCTATGGTGCGACTTGGTTACTGACAACACTGGTTTGGGGAATTGCGGCTGAGGGCTATCGCCTCTGCGACATCGAGGAATTGTTCCAGGAGTTTACCGGACTCAAGAAGGCGGTTTCGGCCTGTGCCACTACTTACGTCGTTCTGCTGTGCGTGCTTTTCTTCTATCGGCAGCAGAATTTCTCGCGTGTTTTCTTTGCGGTCAGCGCGCTCGCCCTGCTCGTCGGCACAGTACTGACCCGAGTTGCCTTCCGCACCTTGATGCGGGGCTGGCGACGACAACGAAGGCCGCTACGCATCATAGTAGTGGGCTCGGATAGTTATGCCCGGCGGGTTGCGGCTCGCCTGGGGCGAATACCGTTTGCCGCCTCCGAGGTTGTTGCTCATATTCGTATTCCGGATGAGGAGGTCGCCGTTACCGACCTACCTGTTTTCGAACTTCGCGACGTTGAAAAAGGAATCGGCTTGCCGTTTGATGAAGTTGTAATTGCGGTTTCAGCTCAGCGATTACCTATTCTGTCGACGCTCTTCCGCTCGTTGGAGCGGCTGTGTGCTCCCGTACGGGCCATCATCGACATAGGCGGTATACCTCTGCTACGCGAAAGACTGTTTCAGTTCGGCGACATGCAGATGCTGGACTTGTCGACCACGCCGGCTGAGTCGCCTACCTATTTTGTTTTGAAGCGGACTTTCGATGTGGTGTTTTCGCTACTGGTTCTGATTGTAGCCGGTCCGTTAATGTTACTGATTGCGGCGTTTATCAAGGCGACTTCAGCCGGCCCGGTACTGTTCCGCCAGCAGAGGGTCGGCCTTAACGGGCAACACTTCACCATGTATAAGTTCCGGACAATGAAGGTAGCCTCCTCCTCGGAGAGTGAGACGAGGTGGACTACCGCTAACGATCCCAGAAGAACCACGATTGGTAGAATCTTGCGAAAAACCAGCTTAGACGAACTTCCGCAGTTCTTTAATGTACTGAAGGGGGATATGAGTGTGGTGGGCCCGCGTCCGGAGCGTCCGTACTTTGTGAAGAAGTTCCTGGAGGAAATTTCGCACTACGATACTCGCCACCGTTTGAAAGTTGGCATTACCGGTTGGGCGCAGGTGAATGGCTGGCGCGGTGATACTTCCATATCGAAGCGCTTCGAATACGATTTGTACTACCTGCAGAATTGGAGCTTCTGGTTCGATATGCGGATTGTCTGCTTGACAGCATGGTCCAGCCTCTTCGGCAGAAATGCCTACTAACGGTATGCTACCAAGCGCCTGCGAGTTGACGAACGGAAGACAGACAACGGTGCGCGGACTGGTGGAGTGGGCATGCGAATAGGCGTCAACGCAACCGCATGCGGTAATCGTTACAATGGCATAGCTACCTTTAATGAATTCCTGATCGACGGCCTAGGCGCAACCGATCATGACATCTGGGTATACTCTTCGGTTAACCCATTGCAGGATGTTGGAACGCTAACATTCCGACAGACACCCGAGAGCCTTAGTTTTAGCGGTAGTCGCCTGGCAAATCTCAAAAGGTTCGCATGGCTGCAGACTTCATTTCCTTCTATGCTGAAAAAGGATGGCGTGCAACTGTTGATTACGCCGAGCGTAGAAGGTCTGGTATGGCCGAAAATGCCTCAGATCATCACGGTCCACGATCTGATGCCGCTGAGATATGTCCAGGAGAATCCCAGACAGTACTATTATTATCGATATGTCTTGCCGAAGGTACTGGCGTCAACGGAGCTGGTGTTGACCGTGTCTGAATTCAGCCGGCAAGAATTAATTAAGACCTATCGCCTTTCCCCTGAACGCGTGGCCGTGACGAGTACGGGAATAAGGCCGGAACTCTTCGAGGAGCCGCTTAAACATATTCAGGAGCAGCCTGCGAGTGCGCCATATTTCCTGTTTGTGGGCACATTCTCGCCCCGCAAAAACCTAAGGACCGTTGTCCAGGCGTTCGCAGAAGTTGCCGCAGTCGTTCCCGAGCAGTTAGTCATCGTCGCCTATCCGGACCGTTGGAAGAGTGAGATCGTAGAGTTGGCGGCCCAGTTAAAGGTAGCGCATCGCTTGACCTATCACTCTGGCCTGACGAACGCGGAACTGATGCGACTGTACCGCAACGCCACGGCATTGGTTCTAATAAGTGAATATGAGGGATTGGGAGCACCGCCGTTGGAGGCCATGGCAGTACGCACTCCGGTCATCGTAAGCGATTCGACATCGTTGGCGGAGGTGGTCGCCGGAGCCGGTCTGAGTGTGCCCTGCGCGGATGTGAGCGCCGTCGCTTCTGCTATGCGTGTTGTCAGTACGCAGCCCGATGTGCGCGATAGGTTGCGGGAGCAGGGAAGACGGCGGGCTGAGAAGTATCATCGCGCCCGTTGCATCACGGTTCTGAATCGCGCGCTAGCGCCACTGTTGCAGGAATCCATCTACGTCTAAGTTACGCGCCAGCGAAGATCAAATAGGCGCTCGCGGTAAGAATCCAGTGCCTATTTCACCCGTCGTCCTACGGCCATGAGCGCCCCACCTATTTCGGGAGCCACAAGCACTACTGAATTGAAGGAATGTCCGGTGCTTATTCTGGCCGGAGGTTTGGGCACCCGTTTGCGCTCGGCTTATGACGATGGACCCAAAGTCATGGCCCCAGTGGGTGGTCGCCCTTTTCTTTGGTACCTGCTGACATCCTTGGCCAGCGCCGGTTTCGAGCAAGTGGTGCTTTGCGTGGGGTATCGGCACCAGCAGATTCACGATTGGCTGGGGGATGGCAGCCAGTTCGGCATGGCGGTCCGCTATTCGCGCGAAACCGAGCCATTAGGCACGGCCGGGGCGCTGCGGCTCGCCTATTCGCGATATGTTTCGGCGCCTCGTCTGGTTGCTATGAATGGCGACTCTTGGTTGCAAGCCGATTTCGGCGCACTATACAAAGCGCACATGCTCAGTAAAGGTCAGGCAACTATCGCGGTAGCGGCGGTTCGTGACACCAGCCGATACGGCAGAGTGGAAATTGACGATGAGGGAAATGTACAGGCATTTCTGGAGAAATCTGGTGAACCTATCGGCGGCTATATTAATGGCGGCATTTATCTGTTTGAGAGTACAGTGATGAGCCTTGTGCCTGACGGCCATGCGGTTTCTTTGGAGAAAGAAGTCCTTCCCCGGTTGCAGCTCCGGGGGCTAAAGGCCTTTCCGTGCCCGGGCTATTTCATTGACATCGGAATACCGGAAGACCTGGCGAGGGCGCAGACCGAGTTGAAGGAACTTGCCGGAAAATGAGATTCCGCGCCAAGACGCCGTTGAGAATTAGTTTCGCGGGCGGAGGAACCGATGTTCCACCCTATCCTGCGCTCTACAATGGCTGCGTGCTCAACGTTACGATCGACCACTTTGCCTGGGGAAGCCTGCGGCCGCGAACGGACAATATTATCAAGATAGAGTCGGCAGACCTGGGGGTAGAAGTAGAGTTCGATATTGGCGACGATGTGAAGATGGATGGTAACCTCGATCTAGCCAAGGCTGCCATTAAGCGGCTCTCCTTGCCGGATCGCCGCGGGCTGGAAATCTTCCTGCATAGCGAAGCTCCTCCCGGCTCCGGACTGGGCTCCTCATCGGCGCTGGTAGTTACGCTGGTGGGGTTGGTACGGGACTATCAGAACATTCCACTCGATAGCTATGAAGTAGCGCAAAGCGCATATGTCATCGAGCGTGAAGATTTAAAGATCAACGGCGGACTTCAAGACCAATATGCCGCGGCATTCGGGGGCTTCAATTTCATCGAATTTTTTTCCGATCACGTGGTAGTCAATCCTTTGCGGATCGACCGCTCGACGGTAAACGAGCTTGAGCATAACCTGCTGCTCTGCTACACCGGCAAGACCCGCCGCTCCGACCAGATCATCGACGACCAGACGTCACGCCTGGTATCCCAGCAGGGAGACACGCTGACCGGCCTGGGACAGCAGAAGGAACTAGCGGTATCGATGAAGAATGCGTTGCTGACACATAAACTGCCGCAGTTTGCTGAACTCTTACATTGTGCGTGGCTGGCAAAAAAGAAGATGTCGCAGAGGATCAGCAATCCATACATCGATGAACTCTATGAGGAAGCGCGTAAAAAAGGCGCCATCGGGGGAAAGATCACCGGGGCGGGCGGCGGCGGCTACATGATCTTCTATTGCGAATACGAAAAGAAGCATAAGGTTGCCGCTCATCTGCGCAGTATGGGCGCCGCTCCCACCGAGTTTGCGTTTGCGCACGAGGGTCTTCAGACCTGGAGAATTCATGAAACCAGTGCAGGCTGAACCGCGGGTGTCTCGCCGGATTGCCGAGAGCATTGCGGTAAAGCAACACATGCTGGCAGATACGGCCTTGCTGGCCACTGCCGAGCAGATTGGACTTCGCATGGCGGAAGCGTTGCGTGCCGGGCACAAGATTTTCTTCCTGGGAAATGGCGGCAGTGCGGCGGATGCCCAGCACTTGACCGCCGAATTGACGGGCCGGTATTTGCGAGAGCGCGCCCCGCTGGCCGCAATAGCTCTCAACGTAAACGGGTCATCGTTAACTGCGATTGGAAACGACTACTCGTTTGACCTTGTGTTCGCACGCCAGTTGCAGGCGCTCGGAAGCCCGGGGGATGTTGCGGTAGGACTAAGTACCAGCGGCAACTCAAGCAATGTACTTCGAGCCATGGAGATGGCGCGCGAAAAGCGAATGATGACGGTTGCCTTGACCGGCGCTTCTGGCGGACGATTAAAAACCCTGGTCGACTATTGCTTCTGCGTGCCTTCGGATGAGACTCCTCGCATCCAGGAAGCCCATATCACCGTCGGCCATATTCTGTGTGAGATCATTGAAGATGAGCTCTTCGGATAGAGCTGTATTTCTCGACCGGGACGGTGTGATCAATGAAAAGGCTCCGGAAGGGTCCTACATCACCGATCTGTCCCACTTCAAGATCTTGCCGGGCGCCCTTGATGCCATCGCCCGGCTCAATCAGAATCGATTCCGGACATTTCTAATTACTAACCAGCGCGGCATCGCGCGCGGCCTGGTATCTCCGGAGAGCATCGCGGTGATGCACGAATACTTGCACGACGCTGTACGGCGCGCGAGTGGCTGTATCGAGAAGATCTACCTCTGCCCTCACGACTACGCGGACGACTGTGATTGTCGCAAACCCAGACCAGGCATGTTGCGGGCCGCCGCCCTGGAATTCGGTCTCGATCTGAAACAGTCGTGGATGATTGGAGACAGTACCATCGACGTCGAAGCCGGCCGTCGGGCCGGATGTCTAACCGCCTATATCGGTGACGATGCTTGTTCCCAGGCCGATTTGAACGGGCCCACTTTGGAAAGTGTGGTGGCCCAGTTGCTCGCTCTCGAACCGCGCCACCCCCAGGTCGCTCCGCCAGTGCATCACCACGATCCATGATGCCCTCCGCAAGGTCGGCCCACCTGCATCGGTTCTGCGATTTGACTTCAGTTAATCTGGTCGAGCCTGCCTCTCCAACACTGGCCGGAAATAAATCCCAGAGCCGGGCTTAACCTCGGCACGTCAGGTCGGAGCGACAGTAGCCAGCATTTTGGCGACCTGACGTCAGGATTCCATGCGATCGCCATTTCATCTTCTAGACCGTTTGCGCAGCAAGTCGCGCGGTGAAATCGCGGTCTACCTGCGATGTAGAATCCAGGATGCCGCGGCGCAGTTTTGTGGCATTCCTCGCCTGAGATCGGCCCCGACCTATCGCGCCCTCTTGCCAGATAGTCTGTTCGTATTCAATCTCCATCCTGAATTTCGGGGATTAGCCAGACGATTTTTCGCGCATAACCGCAGCAACCGCGGAGACGCCGCCAGATTGGCGGCCTTTGTGTTGAACATTAAACAGGTTCTTGCCGACGGCGTGCCTGGGGATTTTGCAGAGCTCGGCGTCTGGCGCGGTAACACCGCCGCGGTGCTGGCTCATTATGCTGCATCGGCCGGACGACAAACCCTGTTGTTCGACACGTTCGAAGGCTTCGATGAAAAAGACATAACCGGCATTGATCATCAGAAGGGAAGGGAATTCCAGAACACGTCCCTGGAGCTTACGGCATCGGTCATAGGCGAGCGAGCGGGGGTTCAGTTTGTCAAAGGATACTTTCCCGACACGGTGACCGACGAATTTCGCGCCCGTCGTTTCGCCGTGGTGAGCCTTGATTGCGATCTTTACGCGCCCATGAAGAGCGGACTGGAGTTCTTCTATCCCCGGATGGAACCGGGCGCCATCTTTCTGCTGCACGATTACTCCAGCGGATTTTGGGAGGGCGCGAAGCGAGCTATCGACGAGTTCTGTGCCGCAACCGGAGAACATCTGATTCTTATCCCGGATAAGTCGGGCAGCGCTTTCATCCGCAAATCGTATGGCTCCGGAACCCAACGCATCGAGGCGGCGGAGTAGCCGCCTGCGTGTTTCGAACAGTCGCCCCTCCTAACCCCCATATCCTTCCCCTCGGCCCGCCCTCATATCTGACAATGTAAGAGCAAGCTCCGACCGCCGATCAGCGCCGATTTGCCCCTCCAGGACGAGATTGCGCCCGTCCTCCTGACTCCTACAATGTGGGAGTCACTTCGAAAGCCGGACGCCGCGCCGGTCAGCTCCCAGGTCAAAGTCTCCAGCCGCATTCCCGATTTGATCCCCTCCCGGCGAATGCTTGCCCGTTTCCTTTCAACGACATCCACAACTCTCCGAGGTGGGGTTTGACCCTGCTTTAGGTCACGTGCGATAGTTGGCTGTTCACACAATTGCAACCATGCTGTAATCGTACATTCACATTTCATGGATCTCCCGACAACCAAGACAGCCAACGGAGCCGTTGATCGTGCGCCTGATCCCGCGTGAAACCAAATTCTTCGACATGTTCGCCGAAGTGGCGGACAACCTCATCAAGGGGGCAAAAGTTCTGTCGGATTGCCTGCATCACTATGACTATGAGCAGCTGCCGGCCGTGGTGGAGAAGATCAAGGAAATCGAGCACCACGGCGATGACATGACCCACCGCATCCTGATCAAACTTAACCAGACGTTCATTACTCCGTTCGATCGCGAAGACATTCACTGCCCTGACGTCGTCGCTGGACGACGTGCTGGATTTCATTAACGGAGCCAGTGACCGGCTGCTCACCTACAAGATCGTGACGCCGTCGCCCTCGGCCAGGGTATTGGCCAACATCATTTTGAAACAGACCCACGAGCTCGGCAAGGCGGTCGCCCTGCTCGACAAGGACGGAAAACTGCTGGAGCACTGCGTGGAAGTGAACCGGTTGGAGAACGAAGCTGACCAGGTGAGCCGGGAAGCCATCGGCCGGCTCTTCGACGGCGGATACGATCCGATCACTCTAATCAAGCTGAAGGAACTGCTGGAAATTCTGGAAACCGCTACCGACAAAGCTGAAGACGTGGCCAACGTGCTGGAGACTGTCGTTTTGAAGAACGCTTAAGGCGCTAGACCGTGGATGCGATCGCAAATCAACCCCAGGATGTACAGGCGTGAGCACCGGGCTGCTGCTGCTTCTTATCACCGTCGCAACTGCGCTGGCTTTCGACTTTCTGAACGGATTTCACGATGCCGCGAACAGTATCGCCACCGTGGTTTCCACCCGCGTGCTCTCGCCGCGCTTGGCGGTGGTTTGGGCGGCATTCTTCAACTTCCTCGCGGCCTTCATCCTGGGTACGGCAGTGGCCAACACCATCGGCAAGGGAATGATTCAGCTCAGCATCGTTACGCAGTATGTGGTGCTGGCCGGACTGCTGGGAGCGATCGTCTGGGACGTTGTGACTTGGCTGCTCGGGCTGCCGACCTCGTCGTCGCACGCCCTGATCGGCGGTTACGCCGGAGCGGCCATGGCACGGGCTGCCATCCTCCGCGGCTGGCGTAGCGCGCCGGCAGTCATTATTGGGAGCGGCTGGACCAAGACGCTGATTTTCATTGTGGTCGCGCCCCTGATGGGCTTTGTGTTAGGTTACGGTTTTATGGTGGCCATTTCGTGGATCTTCCAGCGCAAATCGCCGCGCCAGGTGGACAAGCTCTTCCGCAAACTGCAGTTAATCTCGGCCGCATTCTACAGTTTGGGACACGGTGGCAACGATGCGCAAAAGACCATGGGCATTGTGGCCGGCGCGCTCTATACGGCCGGTGTCATGAGCCGGAGCGATTTTGCCGCCAACTGGGGACGCTGGCACTGGCCCATTATTCTGGGCGCTAACACGGCGATCGCCCTGGGCACTTATTTCGGCGGATGGCGCATCGTACACACCATGGGATCGAAGATCACCAAGTTGAAGCCGGTGGGCGGCTTCTGCGCCGAGGCAGCGGGCGCCATCACCCTGTTCGGAACGGCCCTGGCGGGGATCCCGGTTAGCACCACTCACACCATTACCGGAGCCATCGTCGGAGTAGGCACCACGAACCGGATTTCCGCAGTGCGGTGGGGCGTGGCCAGGCGCATTGTATGGGCCTGGGTCATCACTATTCCGGCGTCGGGCATGGTGGCCATGGCGGCATTCTGGTTGATCCGGCTGTTCAATCCCACAGCGTGAGACGTCGCACCCGAGCAATTTATGGCCCGGCGGGGGTCGAGCCGGGTGGAGAAATTTCTACCAATTGATGTAAGATCTGCACGCCCGCACGCTTGCTAGCTCGCCCCGTTTTCTTGATGTGTTTGCCGTATTGCTGGAATTCCGCTGGCGTCTAGGCTGGCCGGAAACGTGCACATCAAAACAGCGGCTTTCTCTCGACACAGCAGTTGTCTTCATCCGCGGAGAAGGCCATCGGCCCGCTTTACCACGAACTCCCCACGACCCTCGAAGTGTTCATGCAGTGATTAGTCAGGCCTCGAAGTCTGTCTACCCGAGGTCTATCACAACCAAAGGAGATTGCTCGTATGCAGCAAAGTACTTTGCGCAAACCGATGCTTTGCGCCGGATGGGCAGTGTTGGCGGTTGTCGTGGGACTGATGACGGGATCTGCCGCCGGGCAGACCGGATACTGGCACACCAGCGGAAATCAAATCCTGGATTCCGGCGGCCATGTGGTGCGGATCGCCGGGATCAACTGGTACGGATTCGAAACCACCGACGAAGTGGTACATGGGCTGTGGGCCCAGGATTACCACTACATCCTGAACGCTATCAAGAGCAATGGCTACAACCTGATTCGTATGCCACTGTCGAATCAGATGGTGGAGACGCCCATCATCCCCACCAATATCAGTTACTACAACGGCAGCGGGCCGATTAACACCGATCTGCAAGGACTCAACTCGCTGCAGATCCTGGACAAGATTGTGGCCTACGCCGGGCAGATTGGGCTGCACATCATTCTGGATAATCACCGTTCCGAGGCGGGCAATAGCGCCGAAGCGAACGGCCTCTGGTACACCACGCAGTATCCGGAGAGCGCATGGCTCAACGATTGGACGACTCTGACAGAGAGGTACCTGAATAATCCCACCGTCATTGGAATGGACTTGCGCAACGAGCCCCATAATGACGAAAGCGGCGGATCATGCTGGGGCTGCGGTCTGATGGCCTATGACTGGCGGCTGGCGGCCGAGCGCGGCGGCAATGCCGTGCTGAGTGTCAATCCCAGCTTGCTCATCTTCGTGGAAGGCACCGACTGCTACAACAACGATTGCGACTGGTGGGGCGGAAATCTGGAAGGCGCCCAAGCCTATCCCGTAACCCTGAACCTCAATCACCAACTGGTGTACTCGGCTCACGACTACGGACCGAATCTCTATCAGCAAAGCTGGTTCAATAACAACACCACGTATCAAAGCCTGGTGGCGGTGTGGACGCGATTCTGGGCGTATCTCAGTCTCAACAATGTCGCGCCGGTGTGGGTGGGAGAGTTCGGTACCACCAACAATAGCAGCGATATCGAAAGCTCGGTCGCCGGCTCGCAGGGACAATGGTTTCAGAGCATCGTGACGTTCCTGCAAAACAACCAGCAGATGGACTGGACCTATTGGGCGCTCAACGGAGAAGACAGTTACGCGTTGTTGGACAGCAACTATGATGCGACTCCCGTCAGCGCGCTCAAGCAGCAGTTGCTGGCCAGCATTCAGTTTGGCGGCGGAGGTGGAAATTGCCAGAGCGTGCCCCCGGCGCCCACCAGCCTCACGGCGACGGCGGTTTCCTCCAGCCAGATTAACTTGAGCTGGAATGCCGGTGACGGCGCCGCCGGGCTGCACCGTCACCTACAACGTGTATGCCAACCGGCTGCCGACGTTCCTTCCGGCTCCGGCCAACCGTATTGCCAGCGGCGTAGTACCGAGCAGTTATGCGAACACGGGTTTATCGCCGTCTACCACCTACTACTACATTGTCAGAGCTGCCGATTCAGCCGGCGAGTCGGGCAATTCCAACCGGGCGCATGCTACCACGCTGTCGGGTGGTGCCGGCGGGTGCCACATTACCTATGTCGACCAGAATGATTGGGGAACGGGCTTTACCGGCGCGATCTCGATCAAGAACACGGGGAGCGCACAGATCAATGGCTGGACTCTAACCTGGACGTGGTCAGGCAATCAGCAGATCACGCAGGCGTGGAACTCGAATTACGCGCAGAGCGGGCAGAACGTTACGCTCACCAATGCGGCGTGGAATCCGATCATCAATCCCGGCGACACCCTTACCGGCATCGGCTTCAATGCCAATTACAGCGGGACAAACAATAACCCGACAGTGTTTCATTTGAACGGGATGTTGTGCCAGTAAGACAGAAAAGAGCCCCACCTATCGTTTCGTTACGGCGAGGGTGGGGCATCCTGTAGATGGGCGCCTCAAACTTGGCTCTCGCGTATTCCTAATCTAGAACGAGAACAGCATCTGCAAATCGATACGCCGGCTGGCTGAGCCGGAAGAAAATGGAGCGCCGGCCAGCGCGTTCGACGTGCCAAACAGCGGCGAGTCGAGATTCCCGATGGGCGGCGCATAGTTGACGTTGTTCAGCAGGTTTCGGGCGCTGACGCTGAACGTCAAGTTGTATTTGCGGGCGGTTTCTCCGCTGAAAATAAATGGACCGCCCCCACCTCCGCCTAAGCCGCGACCCCCGAGTCCGCCGCCGCCGTGACCACCGCCGCCGCCGGGGCCATGCGATCCACCGGAGCCGCCGCCATGGCCTTCGACTTTCGGTCCCAGACCGAATGTCTTGCTCAGCCGCAAATTCAAGCTGAACAAACTGGTGCCCGTGCCGTAGTTGATGGGGGTGATGACTTGTCCGGGAATAGGCACGGTGTTGAACGTGCCGTACGGAGTGGCGATGACTTTGCCACCGGGCCCGGCGGTCGTGGCCAGAGCGGGTCGATCGTTGAAGATCGAGTCGCCGTTCAGGTCCTGGCCGACAATGATGTCAAAGGGCGACCCGGAGTCGGCGATGATGAATGGGCTGAGACGCAGAGCGTAGGGAAGAGAAATAGTGCCGCCGATGAACATCCGGTTGCGGACATCGAAGGCTGCCCGCCCGTAATCTTGCATGGGATCGTAGGAGTTCATCACGAACTGGGGAGAACTGGTGCCTCCGCCAAAGGCGCCGCCAAATCCCCCGCCGCCTCCGCCTGAGGAAATCGAAACCGCGCCGCCGGAGCCGAGATCGCTATTGGCAAAATTCAGCGAGTAGAAACCAAATAGCGATAGCTTGTTGCCGACCGCGACCCGAAAGTTCGCAATCACCTGGTTCTGCTCGAAGACGCCGCCCGAGTTGTATTGATAGATGTTGTTGTCGCCGCCAAAGGGCCGAATGCCGCTGGTCGGGTCCGCCGGATTGTAGGTGCCGGGCAAAGGCGCGTTGGCATTGCGCAAGAAAAGCTGATGCACTCCCCGCGAATTCAAATAGGTAACCGAGACAGTCGCATTCTTGGTGACTTGACGCTCCAGGCTCACCGCCGCTTCCATGGTGTAAGGCACGCGCAAGTTCGACTGAACCTGGTAGGTGGTCGGCGAGGTAGTGGAAAGGGATGCGAGTTCGGCCGGCGTCGGAATCAGGGGATAGAAATTGGGATTGGCTACCACATATTGTTGCTGCGTGGTTCCGTTGTAACGCTCGGCTTGCAGTAGATAGTCATACGAGAAACGATCGTAGAAGATGCCATAGCCGCCGCGCAGCACGGTCTTAGGCGCGGTTTTATTGTGTCCCAGACCCCAGGCCACGCTCAGTCGTGGCGCCCAATCGCCTTGATAGGCAATGCCGGTTTGGGTTTCATAACGCAAGCCGGCGCTGAGGGTGATGTTGGGACGCAGTCTCCATTCGTCCTCCACATACAAGCCCACATCGACCATGGAAACGTCGGAGAGCGGTTGTCCGGCGACCAGAATAAACTGGCTGGCGCCTCCGCCCAGGGCCCGAATTTGCGCCGGAGTCAGGCCTTCCTGCAGACCAGTCTCGGTGATCTGATACGCGTTGATCGACGAGAAATTATAGGAGCCGTTGAAGCCCGAGTTCTGATTACTGGAAAATAGGGTTCCCCGCAATCTGCCGCCGAACTTGATGAAGTGCTTGCCATGAGCGATGGAGGTGTAATTCTGCAGCTCGTAGTGGTCCTGATTGCTGGTAACGGTACCGCTGGAACTGCCGCCCCCGGTAAACGCACCTTGCACGATGAGGGAAGGATCGATACTTAACGGAACCGAGGTGTCGCTATCCCGAATGTACTGGAAGCGAGTCTCATTCACCATGGTGGGACTGATGGTTTGGGTGTCGCTGATCTGTACCGTCTGCTCCGTGCTTTGCGAGTTAAAGCCGGTAGAGGGAAGCGAGAATTGCCCGATACCTTCGTTGTCTTGGGTGTTGCGCACATATTGGTAGCGCACGGTCAACGTGTTCTTGGGAGAAAGCTGAAAATCGACGCGCGGGCTGATGTTGAGCCGCTTCGCCGGACTGGGCACAGTCGCGTTGTAGGGAACGATGGTATTGCCCGGTCCGAGTACCTGAGCGACGACCACGCTAACGTTATCAATGTCGCGCTGCTGAATGGTAAAGAAGAATGACGCTTTCTTGTCGATCGGACCGCTGACGTTGCCGTTGAAGATTTCCGAGTAATAGCCCGGCGTCGAGGTAATGAAGGGATTGAGCGAGTTAAAGTACGACGAGTTTCCGTTCACCATGAACTGGCCATGAAATTTATCGGTGCCCGGCTTGGTGAAGACTTCGATACGTCCGTAGCCGAGCTTGTCGTACTCGGCGGAAAACGGATTCTGATTGATGCGAATCTCGCGGATCGCCGATTTCGGCGGCAACTGTCCGGCCGTAAATCCATCGACATATATCTGGCCGCCGTTCGGTCCAGCCGACGGGCCGGCCAAAGCCTGCAACTCGGAAGACAGTTCATCGGGATCATCCGACAGCGCATCCAGATCCTTACCCTTCAGCACCAGGGTTCCGGCGCTGTTTTCCGGACTCACGCTGACGGTTGGCGATTCTTCCTGTACCTCGACATTTTGTTTCTCGACCTCGATTTGCATGCCGACGTCGAGCTCCTGCGATTGACCGGCGACAACATTTACCTCCGCTTCCTGATCGACGGCAAAGCCCTTGGCTGTAATTGTGACGTTGTAGGAGCCGGGAGCCAGACCCTTTAGTTCATAAATGCCTTGATGGTTGGTGACAGCGCTGACCGACTTCCCGCTGGGGCCGGTAGCAGTTACGGTTGCCTCGGGAATGACCGCGCCGGAAGGATCGGTGACCCGGCCGCGCAGGCTTCCCGATGTTTGCCCCGAGGCAGCGACGGCGAAGACCGATAGCAAGCAGACGATAAGGGCACACAAACGCATTTGCAGTAGTTGGACTTTCATGGAGCCAAAAAGTTCGATTGCTGCATGTATTCCGCTAGGGAGTGTCTCCCGTTCCAGCATTTGCTCCGGTGGACAGATTCCAGGGCGACAAAATTGTGCTGGCCTGCGTGGGAGAAGCTGCGGCAAGAATTGGCTCGACACCGCTGAGCAGAATAATCACTGTGGAAGGCGAATCGGCCGAGCCTTCGGTAGCCACGATCATCAAGGCATCGCCCTTCTGTAATTCGCCGAGACTGAGGCTGGGCATGCGGCTCAGCATTTGTTGAAAATCGGGCGAATGGCCCGGCCGAACTCCGCCGGGACTGGGTCCGCCGTCGGGAAGTGCTGCGCTGGATTGAGCGCGCGGCGGTCCGCCGGCAGCCGTAGCGCCGGCTCCGGTGGCCGCGCCGCCTTTCAACCGTGCCGCGATACGCATGGCAAACATCGGCGGCAGCTTGTGCATCTGCGAATCAGAGCCGACCTTCAGGGTTACCGGCCGCTTATTCGCCAAGTCCGTAACCGTGATCGTATTGTTCGCCGCGTCGGTGGAAACAACCAGGCCGGCAATGCTGCGGAACGTTCCGGAGACGATTTCGGCCGCTGCCATCTCCTTGCCGTCGTCGCTCTTGGTGCCGCGAGCGCGCAGCTGGTCGCCCGGTTTGATCTGATCGAGCGTGCCCGGCTTGGCATCATCGAACTTCACCGAATCGGGAGCGTAGCGGCGGATAATCGTGTCTTTCGACACATGGACTGCAAGCGTGTTCGGCGCGCCCAGGGTTCCGGTGGAGAGCGTGATGGTCCCCGTGGCAACATCGACCGCCTTCACCACCCCGCCGGTGCCGTTCTTCTGCCACTCTTCGCGATCGTGTTCCTGCTTCTCGGCAACGTCGGACTTTTTCATGATGACCGCCGAGGTAGCGGAGACGGACTTGCCGTCGTCGGAGCTGGTTCCACCGGCCAACATGCGATCGCCCACCTGCAGATCGCTCAACTGAATCGCGGACGCGCTCTTCAGATCGGTTTGCCCGGGCGCCATGCGCAGCAGGCGAGTCGTGGGTGCGATCAGCACGTTGATCTCTGAGCCGGAGTCGGTCGTCAGGGTAATCGTATTGCCGTTCACCGACTTGATCACACCCACCACGCGGGTTTTCTTCGCCGCTCCTTCGGGCTGCTGCGCGGCGCCCCGGCACGGAGCCAACGTCAGCAAGACGCCAAGCACCAGCAAGGCAGCAGTTCCTGTAGTCTTCCGGATTGCGGTCATAGCTTGCATGTCGCCTAACTATTACCTAAACACACCAGAATATCCGGTTATGTTAAGAAAACATAAGTTTTGTAAATCTGTCGAAAACCGGCAAGGGCCAACGAGCAAGCGGCGCGAATGTGCCTCAGGCGATCTTTGGCCTGAACCGTAAGGCCGGTGGCGCGACGGAACCAAAACGCTGGCAGTTTCGTAGTACAGTGCAGTCACCGAGGCCCGATGCAACTACAAATCGAGAATCTCTCCAAACGCTATCCCAACGGGACGCAGGCCTTGCAGGACGTCTCGCTAACCATTCCGCTTGGCATGTTCGGACTGCTTGGCCCCAACGGGGCAGGGAAGTCCACGCTCATGCGCACCCTGGCCACATTGCAGGAAGCCGACAGCGGCACCGCCCAGCTCGGCGGCATTGACGTGTTGCGGCAGAAAGATGAAGTCCGCAAGCTGCTGGGATACTTGCCGCAGGAGTTCGGACTCTATCCCAAGGTCACGGCAGAAAGTCTGCTGTCGCACTTTGCGGCGCTGAAGGGAATCGAGAATACCAAAGAGCGGCGCGACGTGGTGCAGACGCTGCTGAAGCAGACCAATCTGTGGGAGCATCGCAACAAGCCGCTGGGCAGCTTCTCCGGCGGCATGAAGCAGCGCTTCGGCATCGCGCAGGCGCTGCTGGGCAATCCGCGGCTGATCATCGTGGACGAACCGACCGCCGGCCTCGATCCGGAAGAGCGGGTGCGCTTTCACAACCTGCTGAGCGCCATCGGCGAGAACGTGATCGTGATTCTGTCCACCCACATCGTCTCCGACGTGAGCGATCTTTGCCGCAACATGGCGATCATTCACCAGGGACGGGTGCATGCGGTGGGCGATCCTGCCGCGCTGGTGGCGCAACTGAATGGACGCGTGTGGAGGAAAGCGATCTCGCGGGCGGAGCTGCCGGACTATCAGCAGCGCTTTCGCGTCATCTCCATGCATCTGTTCGCCGGCCGAACGGTGCTGCACGTGCTGCAGGACGAAGCGCCTGAGGCCGGTTTTGAGCCGGTGACCCCCGACCTGGAAGATCTGTACTTCGCCACCATCAAGGGCTTTCTGCACGGCGCGGCTGCGGACCAGCCGGCCAACTGACGCCATGCTAGGACAACATATTCCTGTTCGACGTTGCCCAGCGTCTGCGACGCCTTTCCACCTATGTTTACTTCGTCGTGTTCTTCGCCCTGGGCTGCCTGTTCATCCTGATGTCGGGCGGCGCTTTCTCCGACGCCAGCGTCGATTTCGGCACCGGCGGCAAAGTGCTCATCAATTCGCCCTACGCGCTGAACTCAGTCATCACCTACATCTGCTTCTTTGGCATCATCATCACCGCCGCTATTGCCGGGCAGGCGACCTACCAGGACATCGACAGCAACTCCGCCGTATTTTTCTATACCTCGCCCATCACTAAGTTCGATTATCTGGGCGGGCGTTTCCTGGCAGCCTTCGCGGTGCAGGTGCTGATTTTCATCAGCGTGGGGCTGGGAGCATGGATCACCATGCTGCTGCCCTGGCTGGACAAGACGCGCCTGGGGCCGCAGATGGCCGCGGCATACTTTCAGCCTTATTTCATCAACGTTTTGCCGAACCTGCTCTTTCTGACTGCCATTTTCTTTGCCCTGGCTGCGCTCACGCGAAAGATGCTGCCGGTGTATGTCGCCGGCGTGCTGGTGCTGATCGGCTACTTCGCGGTTGCGCAAAATTCGGCGGCCATGACGCCCAGTTTGCGCTTTGCTCTGCTGGATCCTCTGGGCAGCGCCGCTATCGATCACATCACCCGCTACTGGACGCCCTTCCAGCGCAACACGCAGCTCATCCCGCTGCAGGGAGCGCTGCTGGCCAATCGTGCTCTGTGGCTGGGCATAGGAGCGATCTCCCTGGTTGTCACCTACGTAAAGTTTGGCTTTGGGTATCCGGCGGAAGGGAGCAAGCGCCGGCAGCTCGCGGAGGAAGTCAAACCGGTTCCGGCCGCGGAATCGCTGCCCATCGCACATCCCGTATTCTCCGCGGCAGCCTCGCTGCGCCAGTTGCTCTCGCTCACGCGTATCCAATTTACGGAGACGACGAAGAACGTCTTCTTCCTGGTCCTGATGCTGGCGGGCGGCCTGTTCGCGGTCTTTACCGCCAGCGGAATCACCAGTCCGTTAGCGACGACCACTTACCCCGTCACCTACCTGATGCTGCAGGATGCGGGCGCCGGCTTTGCCTTGTTCGCGCTGGCCATCATCATTTTTTATTCCGGCGAGCTGGTGTGGCGGGAGCGCGATGCCCAGCTCAATCAGGTGATGGATGCTTTCCCGCTGCAGCGCTGGGTTTTGTTCAGCTCCAAACTATTCGCCTTGATGCTGGTGCAAGTACTGGTCGTGCTTCTGATCCTGGCGGCGGGCTTGGTCGTCCAGATTGCCCAGGGCTACCACCATTTCGAGTTGGGGCTTTACTTCCGCGACCTTTTTCTCAACCGGCTGACCCAACTCTGGATCCTCTGCGTGCTGGCGATGTTCGTGCAGACCGTGGTCAACAACAAGTACCTCGGCCATTTCGTGATGGTGTTGTATATCGTGGCCACCATCGCGCTGCCGCAGGCGGGATTTCAGGACTACCTGTATCGCTTCGGCCAGACTCCTCAGGTTACGTATTCCGACATGAACGGCTATGGTCCGTTCCTGCAGCCGTTGATCTGGTTCCGGCTGTATTGGGCGATAGCCGCGGTTTTGCTGGCGATCGTGACCAACCTCTTCTGGGTACGGGGAACGGAAAGCAGCTGGCGAGTGCGGATGAGCCTGGCCGCCGCCAGATTCTCTCGCGCGACGCTGGCCGGCGCGACTATCTGCGTCGTACTATTTGTCGGCGTCGGCGGATACATCTTCTACAACACCCACATCCTCAATCCGTACCGGACCACGTTCAAGATTGATGAAGCGCCGCGCGCAATACGAGAAGAAGTATCGGCAATACTGGGCGCTTCCGCAGCCGCGCATCACCGACGTGAGCACGAACATCGACATCTATCCCGAAAGGCGGTCGATTGCAGTACACGGCGCCATGTGGCTGGAGAACAAGACGTCGTCCAACATCGACCAGGTTGCGGTGACGCTGTGGCCGGTTGACCTGGCGCCGCTGCCGCGACCCCATCTTCAGGTTAAGCAGCTTGGCTTTGTCGGAGGCCAGACTGCACTGATCGAGGACCCGTCTCTCGGCTTCTATCTTTATAAGCTGCCCACGCCACTCCCACCGCACGGGCGCATCGAGCTGGACTATGCGCTCGAGTACGACAATCCGGGTTTCGATAACTCGCAGCCCAACACCGACATCGTTCGCAATGGAACCTTCGTCAACGATCGCTACCACCCCTATATCGGCTACGCGCCCGACATCGAGTTAACCGACGACAGCACGCGCCATCGCCACGGGCTGGAGAAGGTGAGACGGCTGCCCACCTTGGACGACGTGGCTGCTCGCCAATACAACAGCGGCAGCTTCGACGCCGACTGGATCAATTTTGAGGCCACCGTCAGCACTACGCCTGACCAGATCGCCATCGCCCCCGGCTACCTGCAGAAGGAGTGGGTGCAGGATGGACGGCGCTACTTCCATTACAAGATGGACGCGCCGATCATGAACATCTACTCCATCCAATCGGCGCGCTATGCGGTGCGGCGCGATCACTGGGACGGCGTGAATCTGGAGATCTACTACCAGCCGGGACACGAATTCAACCTGGACGCCATGATGGAAAGCATGAAGGAGACGCTGGCCTATTGCAGCGCCAACTTCAGCCCTTTCCAATTCCATCAGCTGCGCATCATCGAGTTTCCCCGCTATGGCACGTTTGCCGAATCCTTTGCCAACACGGTGCCGTTCTCTGAATCGATCGGTTTCCTCACCAAGATTGGGACCAAGCGCGATGCGGTAAACCTTCCCTTCTACGTGACTGCGCACGAGACCGGCCATCAATGGTGGGGACATCAGGTGATGTCGGCCTATGTGCAAGGCGCCACCTCCATCGACGAGACCATGGCGCAATACACGGCGCTGATGGTGATGAAGCATCACTTCGGAGCGGAGTCGATGAAGAAATTCCTGCGCTTTGAGCTTGACCAGTATCTGCGCGGCCGGGGGACCGAGCGCAATGAAGAAAATCCGCTCTACAAAGTCGATCCCAACCAAGGCTACATTCACTACAACAAGGGCGCGATGGTGATGTACGCGCTGCAGGACTACATCGGTGAAGACCAGGTCAACGCCGCCATACGCGATTTCCTGAAAGTTTACGCCTTCAAGGGACCGCCTTATCCCACCTCGCTTGACTTGGAAAGCTACTTCCGCAAGGTGACGCCGGCCCAATATCAGCAGGCATTCGACGACCTGTTCCGCAACATCACCATCTACGACGACCGGGCGCTCGCGGCCGACTATGTGCGGCGGCCCGACGGCAAGTATGAGGTGCACCTGACGACGGAGTCGAAGAAGTTTCACGCCGACACCCGCGGCCAGGAGCAGGCCGTGCCGGTGGACGACTGGATCGACATTGGCGTGCTCGATAGCGACGGAAAGTATCTGTACCTGCAGAAGCAGAAGATTACCGGCGAGAAGACCGACATTACGGTGACGGTCGACAAGTTGCCGGCGCAGGCCGGCATCGATCCCATGGACAAGCTGATCGACCGCAATCCGGATGACAACGTTATTGCGGTGAAGAAGCGATAGGCTGCTTGCGCCTTATTGTCGTCGGGAAGAAAGGCGGGATCCACGCCCCGGGGTGTTGATCTCTGCAATTGCGCCAGCGCCTGCTTCAACTTCTCGGCGTCGGGGTCGTCCGTCGGGTTTCACCGTTTCGCTGAAAGACTTCCGCAGTTGTGATGAACCGGTAGAGCGAACCTTCAGGTTCGCACCAGTTCTTTATTGTGGATATGCGGAGCCGGCTTCACTCGGCGGCAGAGTGCTCATTTCGACTTTTTCAGCAAACTGTTCAGCTTGAGGCAGGCTCCGTAGTTTTACCGATCCGCGGTGCGTTGCTAACGATTCACGATCCACGACTCACGATCCACAACTCACGATCCACGATCCATGATCAAGGACTACCTGCCTACGCTTCGCGCAAGGCCCGCGTGATCGGCATCCTGGCAGCACGGAAGGCGGGCAGCAGTCCGCCGACGAAGCCCATGATCACCGCGAACCCCATACCGATCAGGAGCAAGTCTGGCGTGATCTTGAAAGCGAACGCCAACTCGCTGAACGAATTCGTGCCGGTCGCGGCGGTGAATCCGTTCATAGGCAGCGCGATCAGGCAGCCCAGCGCGCCGCCTACAATGGCCAGCAACACCGACTCCATCACGAACGACAGCAGGATGCTGAAGCGGGAGAAGCCTAGAGCGCGCAGCGTGCCGATCTCGCGGGTGCGCTGCGAGACGATGGCGTACATGGTGTTCATGGCGCCAAACACTGCGCCGATGCCCATCACTACCGCGACGAACGAGGCCAGAATGATCAGCGCCGTGCCGATGCCGCCAGCCAGGTTCTCGTAATACTTGCGCTCGGAATCGGCCTGCACCTGCATCTGCGGATTGGCCCGCAGGTCTTTGTCGAACGAGGCCAGCACCGCGGGATTGGTCAGCCGCACGGTCAACGACTCGCAGCCCCCGTTGCGGCCGATGGCCGGCGCCATGGCGTCGTAGTCGCCCCAGATCTCGCTCTCAAACGAGCTGTCCGCGGCGGTGAACAGGCCTACCACTTTCCAGTTCTTGCGCTGAATGCTGATGGTCGAGCCGATGTCGACGCCGCTCACCCGGTCGGCAATCTTCTTGCCCACGATCACTTCGTACAATCCCGGCGTAAAACTTCTGCCTTCGACGATCTTGATGTTGTTGCGCACCTTGAAGGCGATGGGCGTCACTCCGCGGAAGGTGACGTTCAGCGGGATGTTGGTGCCCTTCTTGGGCCGGGCGGTGATGACCACAACCTCGCAAGAAGCCAGCGGCTTGCCATCGGGACCGCGCGCCACCCGCGGATCGACGGCGATGAGGTTCGCGTTGCCGATATCGATCCACGACGACAGCTCCGACAGCGAGCCGCGCTGGGTCACGATGGCATTGTTGTCGGAGCCGGTGGAGCTTAAGGCAATGTTGAAGCCGCGAGCCATCGATAGGATAGTCACGAACGCGGCTACTACCAGGGCGATGCCAAAAATCGCCAGCAGAGTAACCTTCCAGCGCGAGCGCAGGTTGCGGACGTTGTAAGAGATAGGTAGAGCCATATTCTAGAACCTGCAATTAGCATTTAGCCGTTGGCATTTAGCACTTGGCATTTAGCGAACTGCGCGAATGCTTGCCTGCTGCGTAATGTAGAACGCGTGATTCGCCGTCATCATCGAGCGGTTTGTATCAGGGCATGGCTTTAGCCGTGCCATAGGTTCAATTATGAGTTGGGCTTCAGCCCCTGAGAGCCCGGCTTTGCAGGGATAAAGCCCTGATCCTTTCGCCCCGTTCTTCTTCGCTTCTTCGGCGATCTCGCGCTCTGACATTTAGCGTGCACATTCCGATGAAAACCCCTGTCGTCCCTACGGGACTCTCTTTCTCTGGTGCGCCATTACCCAGCGCTTCCGCGCTGGGCTAATCACTTCCGTCTCGGCGGCGGCGGGACTCATTTGCCGTCAGTAGGGTTCCGCGCGCGCTGTTGTTTTACAGCCTAAGAGCTAAGGAAACTTTGAATAACTTGCCGAACTCGCCACAGGGGCTAAAGCCCTGGTTGATTTTGCTAAGCTTGCGGCACGGCTGAAGCCATGCCCTTTCAAAACCGCAAGTTAATCAAAGCTTCCCTAAGAGCCAACTGCCAAGTGCTAACTGCCAACTGCCAAATGCTAACTGCCAAATGCTAACTGCTAACTGCCAACTGCCGCTTCCTCAGACTTGCCGCAGCACTTCCGTGATCCGGGCGCGATAGGCCAGCAGCGCCGGAATGAATCCCGCCAGCAATCCCAGCAGCAACGCTGTGCCGAATCCGTAGCTCACAATTTTGGGCGACAGTCCCAGCCCGGGGAACTGGCGCACCACATCGCCGATAAAGGGAATGCTGGGCAGAGCCATGATCGCGCCGCCGGCGAAGAACAGGCCCAGCGCGCCGCCCATCAATCCGAGTAGCAGTGCCTCAACCAACACCAGCGACATGACCAGGCGGCTAGAGAATCCCAGCGTCTTGAGCACGCCAATTTCCTGCTGCCGCTCCCGCACGGCAATGCTCATCGTATTGGCCGTCACCAGCAGAATGGTGAACGCGACGGCCAGCCCGATACCGTTCAGCAGTAAAGCCAGGTTACCCGCCATGGCAATAAAGCTGGCGCGAAATGCCTGCTCGGTCTCGGTCTTGGTCTGGGTATCGCTATTCTCAAATTCCGCGTCGATAGCTTTGCTGATGCGGCCGGCATTCTTCGGATCGTCGATCAACGACGTGATGGTGCCGACCCCGGCTTTTTCGCCGGTAGCTTCGTAGAGATATTTGTAGTTGAAGTACATCGAGTTCAGGTCCGGCGGCGGGCTCACGCCCGGCGTGGCGTCGAAGATGCCATCGACTACGAAGTCAAACGGCTTGCCTACGCGATAGGGAGGGATGAAGCTTTCCAGTTCGAAATGATCGCCAATCTTCCAGCCCCATTTTTCCGCCAGCGAGCGGCCGATAATGCAGCCTCGTCCATCGTGAAACCAGGCCTGCTTCTGGTCTTCGGGCAGCATGATCTCGGGATAGATTTCCAGGAACGGTTCGGGCTCGACTGCCATGTTGGCGAAGAAATTCTTAGGATCGCGATAGACGCCGCCAAACCAATTAATGATGGTAGTTTTCTTCACACCAGGAATGGCGTCGATCTTGGCTTTGTAGGAGTTAGGCAGGTTGAAGACCAGGCTGACATAGTCGCGGGTCACCAGCCGTGAGGCATTACCCATCGACAAGCCATAGTTCACCGCGTCCACCACGGTCTGCAGGGTACAGATGAGGAAAATGCACACTGCCATGGCCAGCACCGTGCTCAGCGTGCGAATCCAGTTCTTGCGCAGATGTTTGAGAACCAGAGGTGCGTATTTCATAAGAAGTAACTAGTAACTAGCAATTAGCACTTGGCAATTAGCAATAGTGTTTTCTTTTATCGTGCTACTGCAGTTTCTATTCCCTTAAGGTTTCTTGCTACTTGTGAATTCATAAACCAAGCGAAATTGTGCTCGAGCGGGCTTCAAAACTCCTGGCTCGACAAGCCGGGGCTGAAGCCCACGTCACCGTGGGCTACTTTGCGGCACGTCTGAAGACGTGCCCTGACACAAATCTGCTCGCAGCGATTTGTGAGATAGCTTCGAATTGCTGGTTACCAGTCGCTAGGTGCTCCTTACTAGTGCTCCATTGCTAGAAGCCATCTCATAAATCATTTGGGTTGTATCAGGGCACGACTTTAGTCGTGCCGAACGCGGTGCAGAAAAGCTCGGGGCTTTAGCCCCTACAAGACCTGCTCTCAGGGGCTGAAGCCGTGCCCTGATACGAAACGATTTATTAGATAGGTTCTAGTTACTAATTGCTAGTTACTAATTGCTAGTTACTATTTAATAGTTACTATTTACTAGTTATCAATTGCTAATTGCTAAGTGCTAAGTGCTAGTTCTAAGTGCTAATTGCTAGTCGCTAATTACTAATTACTAGTTACTCAGCACTCCCTTATCCAGATGATGCTGAACACGGGCGCGGGCGGCGGCGCGTGGATCGTGCGTCACCATCACTATGGTCTTGTGAAACTCCTGATTGAAGGTTTCCATCAGAGTGAGGATTTCTTCCGCGCTCTGATGGTCCAGATCGCCGGTGGGCTCGTCGGCCACCAGAACCGTCGGGTCGGTGACGACGGCACGCGCGATGGCGACTCGCTGCTCCTGTCCGCCGGAAAGCTGGCGGGGATAATGCTTGGAGCGGTCCGACAATCCTACGATGCGCAGTGCGGTCATGGCCCGTTCGCGGCGCTCGCGCTTGGACAGCGGCGAGAGCAGCAGCGGCAGTTCGACGTTCTCCATCGCATTGAGCACCGGAATCAGGTTGTAGAACTGAAAGATGAATCCGATGTTGCGGCTGCGCCACTTGGCCAGCTCGCCTTCCGACAGCGGCCCCAGATCGGTGCCGGCGACGGTGACGCGTCCTGAAGTCACGCGGTCGATCCCGGCGATCAGGTTGAGCAGCGTGGTCTTGCCGGAACCCGACGGGCCCATGAGAGCGACGAACTCGCCCTGCGGCACATCCAGATTGATGCCGTCGAGCACCTTGATCTGCAGGCTGTCGCGCTGATAGAACTTGCGCACGTTTTGTACGCTGACGGCGGTGGTTGCGGCCGCCACTTCGGTTGAGCTCATAAACTCTCCAGGTCCAGATTCCGTTGTTCAAGTACCCAGGGGCTGCACAGGTTGCTCAAAACTCGGGACCGCAAATCCGCACCGACTAAAGTCGGTTCGGGATGACAAAATAAAGGACTTGCTACGGCGTAGCTAAAGCTACGCCCCTTCAAAGAATCACCCCGGGCCGAGTTCTTCAGCAAACTGTCTATACCGTGCGACCTGTTTTGTATCAGGGCACGGCTTCAGCCGTGCCGCACGCCGGTAAAATTTATCGGGCTTTAGCCCCTGCAGCCTTTCTCCGTGCCAGGTACGTGAAGCAGTAGGGAAAAGTATCGGACGTGCTGGCCAATCCTGCTTTCACCGGATTATTCGCGATATAGCTTCGCTGCTGCAAAAAACTCTCCTGGTCATCGATCCTTACTTCCGAAAATCCGGCTTGCCAGACTTCTCCCACATAGCCGAAATCTTTTCTTAGCCGATAAGAAAATCCGCCTTTGATGAATTGCATGGCCTTTTCAATGCTCATGTCGCCATCGACGGTGATCAACAGATGCACGTGGTCGGGCATCACGACAAAATCGTGATGGCGAAACTTGTGCGCTGCGACATAAGAACGCAACACGTCGATAAAGAGCTTGGCATTGCGCTCCGATTGCAATAGGGCTCGTCCCGTGCTCGTCTTTGTCGTGACGAAGAACGTTCGCGACGAACTCAGGATTTGGCTCGAGTTAGCGTTGCGAACTGGTCTCGACATAGGCAGGGGCTAAAGCCCAATTACTTTTGTGACTCTTACGGCTCGGCTGAAGCCGAGCCCTGATACAAACCAAAAATCCATTTCTCGACGACAGGGGCCGTAAGCCGTGCCCTGAATACAAACCTTTGAGTTTCTTCCTCAACCCTGAATTCCTTCCCAATTCCGGAAATCGCGCTTACGCGACTTCTGAGGGCCCTCTCACTCCTCCGACGATGCCCAAGTGCGTCGGAAGCCCTAGCGTCGATTCTAGGGGCATCCTGACGCGATTAATAGCCTATTCGGGCGATACGCGAACCAGCATTATCGTGGTTGATTATAAATCATTAATATAGCACTAATATGCCAACATCCCTTACCAGTTGCGATTGCCCCTGCGCTTTCTTCTACTTAGCTCTTTACTCTGACCGTATCCCCGTCTTTCAGACTCTGCGGCGGATTGCTGACCAGGGTTTCCGACCCCGCCAGTCCCTGTTTGACAATGATCTGCCCATGCAGGTCGGCTCCGGTTACCACTGCCAACGAGCGAACCTTGCGGTCTTCGATTTCGAAGACGACCGACTTACCCTCGCGAGTCACCACCGCGTCCTTCGGAACGGTCAGGATAGGTTGCGGCGCAGCGCCAGCCCTCTGCGTCTTTTTCGACGGCTGCAGGAAAGTTACGTTGCAGCTCATCTCCGGCCGCAGGTATTTGTCTTTGTCGAGGATCGAGACCTTGACGGTCACGGTGGCTTTTGTCCGGTCGGCGGTAGGAATCACCTGCCGCAGCACGCCTTTGTAGGTGTGGTCGGGAACGGCCTGCACCTGGACTTGCGCCGGTTGACCGGGCTGCAGTTGCTCGACATTCGATTCGTTGACGTCGACCTCGGCCTCCAGCGAATTCATGTCGGCGATGGCCACGATGGCTCCCGAGGAAGTCGAGATGTTGACCCCGGGCGGAATGGGCGCGACGCTCTCGCCCACCTCGGTCATCTTCTTCACTACCACTCCGGCAAAGGGGGCGCGAACCGTGGTGAAGTCGAGATACGCCTGCTGGACTTGCAGATTCGCCTGGTCCTGCTCGATGGCGGCCTGGGCCAGGTTGACTTTGGCCTTGGCGGCGTCAAGCGTGTCCTGAGAGACGACCCGGTCGCCGAATAAGCCTTGCTGCAGGCGCTCCTGCCGCTGGGCCTCGGCCAGATCGGCTTTAGCGTAGTCGATATCGGCCTTGGCTTTGACGATGGCGGCTTCGGCGTCTTCGTTGTCCAGCGTGGCCAGAATGTCGCCCGCGTTCACGACGCTGCCTTCTTCCACCCGGAGCGACGAAATCCGCCCCTGGATCTTGGACGACACCACCGACTGGCGCCGCGCCACGAGGTAGCCCGATGCAGTAAGGATAGGCGTGCCGGCATTGGGGCCGCTGCCGCTTTGGATGCTGGGCTGCACGGTTTCCACTTCCACCGCGCCGAAGGAGGCGAAGGCTCCCAACGCCGGCCGCGCTTTCACCAGATACAGGCCACCGGCGGCGGCGATGGCGATCAAAAACAGCCACAGCACGACCCGTCCCCAACGCGGCCGGCGCGGAGTCTCGCGGTCAATGCGCAGCGAAGCCAGATCGTCTTTCAGTTCCCTCATGATGGCCACATCGTCCAAAGATGAATGCCCCTAGCATCGCACTCTTGCCGCCAGTTTGAAAGAGGACAAACCGGTTGTGCCGCCGGCTTTTTTCCTGAGCCGCCTGGTCTTCTGTATGTAGGCCATTGTCGAAGAGTTTCAACTTCCCAGCTAGTGTGGATTGTCAGTCCGGTCGCGTGACAATTGTCATGTGGATTGGCAGGCACGTTGGCTATAGCTCTGCCGCCCCTACGGGGCTCTGGGTTTCAGCAAACGCCTGACGCGAGCCTGAAGGCTCGCTCTACCCCCAAACACGGAACTGTCGGCGCGCGCCTGAAGGCTGGCTCTACCCCGAACACGGAGCTGTCGGCGCGATCCTGAAGGCTGGCTCTACCCCAAACACGGAGCTGTCGGCGCGAGCCTGAAGGCTGGCTCTACCCCAGTGCGCTTTGGCCGGGCTTAAATTGCGGCGAGCTTGGACGCACTATTTGCTGGCGATCTCGGCGGAGGCAAGGGTGGGCGCGCTCTTATGCAGCAGCAGCGCTTCCGGAGTGTGGCGGAAGAAGAACTCTTTGATGTCGGGCCAGAATTCGTTCAGGATGTTGGCCTGCGCCACCGCTCCCAGGCCGGAGACGGCGTTCTCCAGCGTGCCCGACACGGTCTCGTTGCGATAGGGAATGTAGGCATTGGAAACGGCGGCCTGCACGAACTGGCTGAGAATCGCGGAGGCGTTGATCACGTTGTGCCCGCTGTCGCTGCGGCCAATAATGACGCGGCTGGCGGCGTAGGCCAGGCGGTCGGAGATATCGTTCTGCCGCGAGCGGAAGTAGCGCGGGTCCTGGTGCAGCAGGGTAGGGAAGACGAAGCCGCTGAAGAAAGCCGCGCTGGTTTCTCCCGCCGCCGCCGCGCCCAGCCGCTGTCCGTAGCCCGCCATGCCGGTATTGAAGCGAGGATAAGCGCCCGAAGCCTGAGAGATGAACGAATCAGTGAGCACTCCCGTGGCGAAGCCGACGGTGTGAATGTTGTGCAGGAAGGCATCGAACTTCTGCCGGCTGGTGAGCGGAACATACGCTGGAGCGTCGGGCAAGGGCTGGCCGGGAACAAAGTTGCGCGCCATCTTGATGATGTTGTCGTGACTAAAGGTTCCCTTGATGGCGGCGGTGTTGAACTGCAGCCGGCCGAAGGCGTAATCGCTGGGCTCATAGAGCTTCAGGGGCGGCAGCGCCTGCGTACACACGGCTTCGGGTGCAACCTGTACCGCCTGATAGATCGAGTGCTCACTCGTCAGGCCGGGCGCGATTGGCAGATCGGCTAGTTCCTCATGAGCGATCGAAGCGTCCAGCGTGGGTGGCGAGGCGGGCTCGGGCGAGTAGTCGGCTGCATGTGCCGGAGGCAGCGCTCCAGCTGCGGGCCTGGCATCGGAAACCAGCGGCGCCTGGCCTAGCAGCCAAGGACAACACATCCCCAGCCATAAGCAGCAAATTGCCCCGCATCCCTTCATGGTTCCCCACGGCCAGAGTTTTATTTCATGCATTATGTATGAAGCGAGGCAATTGGGAAAGGGTGTTTCTTGACATCAAAGATTAATTTTCCGGCATCCATTCCGAAGCCGGGTAGCGGTGGCTCATGCGGCTCATGTCTTTCGGCGGCCGAGGGGTTGCGATCCGGAGTCCTGGCGGCGGCGAGGTGCTAGGCGAAGAAGGCTATCGAAGATATGATGTCGACATGGCACAAAGACTAAGGTTTGCCCAAGCGATCGCGCTATTTCTGCCATTGACCCTGCTGGGTGGCTGCAAGCCGAAGCCCAGGAACAGCCCGGTGGTGCTGCACGTGTTGCGCGACCTCAACTCAGTGTATGGCAGCGAGATGGACCGCAGACTGTTGGACTTTCAGGGGGCCAATCCCCACCTGGCCAACGGCCAACCGGTTCTGATCCAGAGCGCGACTGGCGATTATAAAGACATGCTGCAGAAGCAAAGCAGCAGCAGCGATAATATCGACTTCATCATCCTGGATTCGCCCGACGACGCCAATTCCAACCCGGCGCTCCAGATTGCCATGACCAAGGCGGTCAATGTTTGTGCCGGACTGAAAGCTTGTCCCGCAAACATTCCGTCCATCATTCCACCCCAGATCACCGGTACCCATCAGGAGGCTGCCCTGCTGTTCCAGAACGCGCTGCAAAAGGCGCCGCAATAGGCGCCGGGGAGGCGAGGGTACAAGTCTGCCGCTTCCGGGGTTTTGAAAACGGGATGGCTTTAACCCGAAGAGGCGTAGGGTTAGCTGCGCCGTGCCAAGCTTTTTTACTTTGTCATCGCGAACCGACTTTAACAGGTTGCTGAAAAACTCGGCTAGGGCGGTTTTGAAGGGGCGCAGCTTTAGCTGCGCCGTTGCAAGCCCGTTTTAGTATTGTCATCCCGAGTCCGGCTTCAGCCCGTTCGGGATCTGCGGTTGACTCTTCTGCGATCGGCTAAGGAAGCTCTGGATCAAGGGGCAGTGAGGTCCCGCATCGGCTAAAGCGGGATGATTTCGGGTAGGGAAACGGACGGCTTTGAAGAGACTGTGCCGCAAGCGGTGTCGCCGCTCTGCGGCTCACAATAATCTCCCACTTCTACCCGGGGGCTTACGCCGCCCGGCTAACTTCATCCCGCCGCGTTGCGGCTAGTTTGATCGGTTATTCCACCCTTTGTTCCACCACAAGATTTCCGGTTCGGTTGCGACACAGTCTCTGAAGGCCGTCCCCTTCGAAACAAGACCTAATCAGAGTTTTCCTTAAGGCTGGCCAGTGGTTTTCCGCGTGGCAGTCTTGCCGACGACTGTCACCTTCTTCTTGGCTGGCTTTTTCGCCGTAGCGGGTGTGGCTTTCTTCTTCGCCGACTGGGCAGCGGCTAGCCTTCGCCTCTCCGGCCATCGGCAGGTCTTTCATCTCGGCGGCGCGCCACAGATACCAGCTGGCCACGCTGCGATAGGGACGCCAGCGCTCGCCCAGAGGCATCAACTCCTTGGGCTTGGGCAACTCGGCCAGCTTGCGCATCTTGGCGAAACCCTTGCGTACACCGTAATCATCGACGGGAAAGACATCCGGTCGGCCCAGGCGAAACATGAGCAGCATCTCGACCGTCCAGCGCCCGATGCCGCGCACCGTGACCAGTCGCTCCACCAGTTCGTCGTCGCTCATGCGGCGAGCCTGCTGCAGCGTAGGCACGGTGCCGTCTAGCGTCTTGGCGGCCAGATCGCGAATGGCCAGCAGCTTGTTGCGCGAGAGGCCGGCCGAGCGCAGACGCTCCTCCGACGCAGCCAGAATTTGCTCGGGCGAAGGGAAGCTGTCGACCAACCCGCGGCGAGTGCGGATGCGCCGGGTGTTTTCCGGGAACAGCGCTTTCACCCGGCTGGTGATGGTGGCCGCAACTTTTCCGTTGAGCTGCTGATAAATGATGGACTCCAGCAGCGCCTCGAAGATGCTCTGCGTGGTTTCCTGTTGCATATGGCAGGGGCCGTAGCGGGCGATGATACGCGCCAGGTGCCGGTCGACGCGGGAGAGGTGTTCACAGGCGGCAGTGTGATCGAGTTTCATGAGAAGCAGTTGTCAGTAGTCAGTTGTCAGTTGTCCGTGGAAGCGCGGGCCTTTAGAGACTGTGTCGCAACGGTAAATGATTTCTGTGGTGAAACAAATGGCTCGAATAATCGATCAAAGTAGCCGCAAAGCGGCGAGATGAAGTTAGGCGGGGGCGTCAGCCCCCGCACAAGTGGAAAATTCTGCCCAGCCGCAGAGCGCCGACACCCCTCGCGACCCAGTCTCTTTAGGCCCGCGAAATTTTCCGGAGCGACGAGCACATTTCCTTCCCCGAGCAGATACCCAAGATAGCCCGGCACAACCTTGAAGCTCGTTGTGGTACGCGGAGGATGCAGCGAACAACCAGCCCGCAGGGCGAAAGTATCATAGCCCAGGGCGGAAGCCCGGGGTGACGCGGAGAAACTATGGAAGTCCCACGGGTGTCTGTGTCGTAGCTCGACTCGAAATGTCGTGGTGGGACATAGACGTGGATCCGCCTGAAACTAGCCGCGCAGCGGCGGCTATGAAGTTAGCCCGAGGCGTAAGCCCCGGGTGAAGTGGGAAATTTTGACCGAGCCGCGGAGCGGCGACACGGCTACGACACAGACACCACAGGACGGCAGGAACTGCGTAACGGCCTATTCCGAGCCGGGGCTAAAGCCCTTTCCCGGAGTGCTAAATTTCGCGGGCCTAAAGGCCGGCGCTTCCACCGACAGCCAACAACCAACAAACTGACAACTGACAACTGACAACTGTTACTGGCTACTTCTTTCCTCCTCCAGCGCCGCCAGCACCTCGTCATCCACATCCCAGGTCTTCAGGATGCGGAAAATGATGCGGCTGGGGAAGCCTGCCCTCACCATCATGCGAAAAATCCGGGCTGCCTGCTTCTGACCTTCAGGCTTGACCACCCGCTTGCGTTGCAGAAACTGCCGCGCCAGATGCTCCTCGTTGACGCCATCATAAGCGGCGCTCACCACGCTATCGATAATGTCGTTGTGCACGCCTTTGATCTTAAGGTCCTGCGCTACCCGCAGCCGGCCGAACTTTTCGTTTTCCTTGCGAAAGCGGGAGTAGCTCTCGGCGTAGTTGGTGTCGTTGAGGTAGTGCTGCGCTTTGAGCCGCAAGACGACCATTTCCACCAGCAGTTCACCCTCCGGCTGCGTCTTCACCCGATTGCGCATCAGGCGCTTGATCTCCGCCACCGTGCGCATTTGCCGCCCCAGCGCGCCTACGGCATATTCGTAGAGCATCTCCTCGTCGTAAATTTTGGGCGAACGCTGGAAGGGCATGAGAGAGATTATAGGCGGGCTCATTTTGCGCACGGAAAAATCGTGATGTGCGCTTTGTGTCAGGGCACGTCGGTTTGTATCAGGGCACTCGGTTTGTATCAGGGCATGGCTTTAGCCATGCCGAAACGAAGAATAGAAAGAAATTGGGCTTCAGCCCCTGCAAAACGCAGGCAGGGCTGAACGGTTTAAAAACCCGGAAAAGCACATCCCTCACCGACTAAAAGGCGGCTCGGGATGACAAATATAAAGAACTTGCTACGGCGTAGCTGAAGCTACGCCCCTTCCAAATCGCGTTTAGTCGATTTTTCAGCAAGCTGTTCAGCCCCTGCAAAACGCAGGCAGGGGCTAAAGCCCGACTCTTCCAATCCCTCATTTCGGCATGGCTAAAGCCATGCCCTGATACAAACCGACGTGCCGTGATTAACCGACGTGTCGTGATTAAACCGACGTGCCGTGATTAACCGACGTGCCGTGATTAAACCGACGTTTCCTGGGGCAAACCGATGTGCCGTGACGTGTCGCGATAAACCGGCGTTCCTGATTAAACCGAACTGTCCGGGCACAATCCAGCAGCGGGTAGGCCTAGCGCAAATCCCGCGTGCCCACCGCGGCGCGCAGTTGTTCCAGCGCGCTCATGTAGGCGGCCACGGCCTGGCGGTAGCTCAGTTCGGTGGCGCGATAGCTGCGCTCGGCGTCGAGGAAGTCGAGCAGCGACGCGGCCCCGTGCTGATAGGCGAACTGCGCGATCTCCAGCGACTGCTTCGCCTGTTGCAAATATCCGTCGTTGTACAGCTCGATGACCTCTTCGCTGCTTAGCAAGCTCTCGTAGCCGTTCTTCACATCAGTCAGCACCTGCTGCCGGGCTGCTTCGGCCAGAAACTTCGACTGGGTCAGCGCGTAATAGGTCCGCGCCACCTCGCCCTGATTGCGGTTAAAAATCGGCAAAGGGATGCTGAAGTAAAACGCCGCGAGGTTCGACGCGTTCACGTGGGTGTAGTCGAAGGTGGCGTTCAGGTCTTGCTTGGAGTTGGCTTTGGCCAGACCAATCTGGCTTTGTGCCGCCGTGATGCTTCGCTCGGCAGCCTGCAGATCGGGACGATTGTTGAGCGCGCGCGCCCGCAGATCGTCGACCGTCAAATTAATGGGCTCATAGGCCAGGCTTCCGCTGACGTCGTAGTCGCGGGGCACCGAGTCGAAGCCGAGCAGCTGGCGCAGCGAATTCAGCGCTTGCAGCACGGCAATCTTGGCCGTGGTCACGTCGGTCTGGAACTGCAGCGTCTGCAACTGAATTTTCAGCAGGTCAGACTTGCTGATAGCGCCCGCCTTCTGCTGTTCCTGGCTGACCCCCACGGTCTGCTGATAGGTCTTCAGCAATTGTTCGGCAAATTCGTAATTCGACTTGGCCAGCAGCACGGCCACGAACTGTTGCCCGGTGTTGGCCACTACGTCGCGCTCGGCATCCAGCACTTGCGACTCGGTAACCGAGGTGAAATCTTTCGCGGCCTGCAGCCGATGCTGCCGCTTTTGTCCGCGCTCGAACAGATAGCCGAGCCCGGCGTCGAACTCCGCCGTGTTGTCCATGTACTCGGAGGAGAACAGGTGCGGGTCAAAGATGGGCAGATACTCAGCGTCCCAGGAAAGCGCGGGGTTGGGACGAAGATTGGCGGTGACCTCCTGCTCCTTGTTTTGCATGATCTGCGTTCGCTGCGCCTGGAGCGACGGGTTGTTCTTCTTCGCCAGCTCGATGGCCTGGTCGAGCGTGATGACTACCGACGGATTTTGCGGCACGGTCAGGCGATGGGCGGCGCCTGAGGTTTGCGGCGGCGGGGGAACGGCAGCCTGTGCCGGCGTGGTTGCCGGAGCCGGAGCTTGCTGCGCCGGAGGTTGTTGTTGCGGGTGCAGCTTGCGCCCGGCAGCAACCGGAAGCTCCCCAACACGCCAACAGAGCGATCCCCGCAATCAATCTCATCCGATGGCGAACCGCAGCCGACAAAGCTGCGGCGCCCGGCCAGCGGCGCCGGATACGGGTCAGAAGAAGCGCAGATCTCATTCGCTGAGGCCCTCCTCTTCATCGGGCAGCACGTCGTTGAAGCGCGCGACCCAGGTGTAGAACGTGGGCAGCAGCACCAGGCTGAGCGCCAGTTCCGTCAACAGTCCGCCCACGATCACGATGGCGAACGGTCGCTGCGAGTCGGAGCCGATGTCGTGCGACATAGCCGCCGGCAGCAGGCCCAGCGAGGCTACCAGCATGGTCATCATGATGGGACGCAGCCGGCGGGTCGCGCCCAGCAGCGCCGCCTCGTGTACGCTGTGTCCGCGCGCCCGTAGCTGGTTGATGTACTCGATCATGATCACGCCGGTCTGCACCGATACACCGAAGAGTGCCAGAAATCCTACTCCGGTGGAAACGCTGAAGTGAGTTCCGGTAATCCAGAGCGCCAACAATCCGCCCAGCGGCGCCATGCTGAGGTTGAGCAGCACCAGCAATCCCCACTTGAACGAGCGGAACATGGAATAGAGCACCAGCATGATAACCAGAATGGTCAGGGGAATCACCATGGCCAGACGATGGTTAGCACGTTTCTGGCTTTCGTATTCGCCGGCCCAGTCCAGGGTATAGCCTTGCGGCAGCTTGACCTCGCGATTGACCTTCGACATCGCCTCTTCCACCGTGCTGCCCAGGTCGCGGCCGCGCACGCTGTACTTCAGAGCGATATAGCGCTGGTTGCCTTCGCGATAGATCATGGAAGCGCCATCGTCGACGGTGATGTCGCAGAGCTCGCCCAGCGAGACCCGCTCGCCGGAGGGCGCCAGCAGGCGAATGTTCTTGATAGCGTCGATCGAGGAACGGAACTGTTCCTGATAACGCGGCACCAGGTCGAAGCGCATTTCGCCAATCAGGATCTGGCTGACCGGATTGCCGCCGATGGCGGTCTGCACTGCGTCCTGAATGTCGGAGGCGTTGATGCCGTAACGATCAGCCTTGGCGCGATCGACTTTGATGTTGACGTTCGGCTGGCCCAGCACGCGAAACAGGCCCAGGTCGGCGACGCCGGGAACCGTCTTCATCACGTCCATGATCTGCTCGCCGGTCTTTTCCAGATCCTTCAGGTCGGAGCCGAAGATCTTGACCGCCAGTTCGCCTTTCACGCCGCTGACCGCCTCTTCCATGTTGTCGGCGATAGGCTGGGAGAAGCCCCACTCCACGCCGGGAATCTTCTCCACGGCTTGGTCCATGGCGTCGATCAGCAATTCTTTGCGACCGTGAAACTGCGGTCGCCATTCAGCCCGTGGTTTCAGATCGACAAAATATTCGGTATTGAAGAAGCCGGTTGCGTCGGTGCCATCGTCGGAGCGTCCCACTTGCGAGACAACCTGCGTGACTTCCGGAAAGCCGGCAAAAATCAGGCGCGCCTGATCCATCACCCGCGTGCCTGCGGTAGGACCGGTGCTGGGAGCCAGCGTGCCCCGCGCCCAGATCGAGCCTTCGTCCAAATGCGGCAGAAACTCGGAGCCAATCACTCCGCCCGCCGCCAGGTACAGCGACACGCCCAGGATCACCAGCAAGGCGGCCAGCGCCACCATGCGCCGCGCCATGATCCAGGTCAGCGTCTTCTCATAGGACTCGGTGATCCAGCGCACCACCGGATTTTCCCAGGCCTTCACTCCCTTGCGGAAGATGAGGCTCGACAGCACCGGCGCCAGCAGAATGGAAAATACCAGCGAGCCCAGCAGCGCGAAAGCCACCGTCCAGGCCATCGGCCGGAACAGGCGGCCTTCCACGCGTTGCAGGGTGAAGATAGGCAGATACGACAGGATGATGATCAGGATGGCGTAGAACACCGGCCGCTGCACTTCATGTGCGGCGGCGCGAATGGTCTCGTCCATGGAGCCATGATCGGTGCGGATCTCCAGCCGGCGCTGGATATTCTCCACCATCACCGCCGCACCTTCCACGATCATTCCGAAATCCAGCGCGCCCAGCGACAGCAGGTTCGCGGGAATGTGCCGCAGGTCCAGCAGAATGGAGGCGAAGAACAGCGAGAACGGAATGGTGACCGCGACAATCAGCGCCGAGCGAATGTTCCCCAGAAAGAAAAACAGCACAATGCACGACCAGCAGAATTCCCTCGGTCAGATTGTGCAGCACGGTGTGCGTGGTGAGGTGCACCAGATCGTCGCGATCGATGTGGGGCACAATCTTCACGCCCGGCGGCAGCACGTGCTGGTTGAGGAAGTCGACCTTCAGGTCGATGTTGTGCAGCACAGCTTCGGCTTCGGCGCCCTTGCGCATCTGCACAATGCCTTCCACCACATCGTCGTTGTCGATGACCGTGCCGTCGTCATGCCGGATGGCCTTGCCCAGCTTGCCCAGGCGGATCTTGGGGCCCTCGGTCACAATCGCGATGTCGCGCACCCGGACCGGCGTGCCGTTCTGCACCTTCAACACGGTGGCGCCGATGTCGTCGGTGTTCTCCATCAGTCCGACGGCGCGAATGTTGTAGGCCTGCTGGCCTTTCTCGATGAAGCTGCCACCACCGTTAACGTTGTTGGCGGTTAGTTGCTGCTCCACCTGCGCCATCGAGATCCCGTAGGCCACCAGCTTGTCGGGATCGACCTGCACCTGGTACTCGCGCGTTTCGCCGCCGAAGATCGAGACCGCGGCCACGTCAGGCACCGACATCAGGTGCTTGTAAACCACCCAATCCTGCAGCGCCTTCAAGTCCATGATGTCGTACTTGGGATTGGTGCTTTGCAGCGTGTAGAAATAAATTTGGCCGGTCGGACTGAAGTCAGGCCCGATCTGCGGATTCAAGCCCGGCGGCAGACTCACCAGCGTCAGCTTCTCCAGCACCTGCTGCCGGTTCTGCAGGTTGTCGGACGCATCGTCGAAGATGGCGGTGATGAACGAGAGTCCCGCCAGCGAGGTCGAACGCAGATGGGTCAGATGGCCGAGGCCGTTCATCTGGGTCTCGATGGGAATGGTGACCTGCTGCTCGACCTCTTCGGCGGCGCGTCCCGGCCACTGCGTAATCACCCAGACATATTTGTCGGCTACGTCGGGATAGGCTTCCACCGGCAGATTGTGAAACGAGATGATGCCCCAGATCAGCAGGGCCACACCCAGGGCCAGCACCAGCATGCGGTTTTTCAGCGCGAAATCAACCAGGTAGCGGATCATGCCGGGCTACTCCTCCGCCGCGCTGGAGAACTGAAGCGCATTCGTGACTATCTGATCGTTCGGCTTCAGGCCGGTGATGACCTGCTCATAGCCATCTTTTTCCTGAGGTCCAAGCTGCACTGCGATGCGGCGAAAACGGCTGTCCCCGATGGGCACGTAGACCCAATCCTTGTCGTGCAGGTGGACGATGGCCGAGGCCGGCACGACTACGCGATCGACTTTATCGGGCGAGCGGAACATAGCCGTCACGTACATGCCGGCCCGCATGATGTGGTTGGGATTAGGAATCTCGATGCGCACTTTGGCGGTGCGCGTATTGGGATCGAGCACTTCGCTGATGTTGGTTACCGTGCCCGGAAACTCGTCGTGGGGAAAGCCGTCGATGCTGATCTCGGCAATGTCGCCGACATGCACCCGCGCCAGCATGTCCTGATAAACGTCGCACAGCACCCAGACGCGCGACAGGTCGGCGATGGTGAACAGCGCAGTCTGGTTATCCAGCGAGCGCACGCCGGTGCCGCCGGTAGTCTGCTGATCGACGATGGTGCCGGAGATGGGCGCGCGTATGGCTAACAGCGGCGAGGGATTGTTCACGTCGCCGCCCAGTACATGCACGTGCTGCGATGGCGGTCTGCAAGTCGACTTTAGCCTTGGCGTCGGCATCCTGCGCCGCTTCCAGTTCGGCCTGGGCGATGGCGCCTTTGTCATAGAGAAGCTGGGCGCGCGCCACCTGCTTGGCGGCCAACTCCTCATCGGCCTTGAATTTCTGATAGTCGGAAAACGCGGAGGAGAAGTCGGGGCTGTTGAGCAGCAACAGCACCTGGCCCTTGGTGACGTAGTCTCCCAGCTTGGTTTTGATTTCGACCACCCGGCCGCTGCCCAGCGAGACCACCGGGACGGAAAGGTTCACGTCCGGAGTCACCACGCCGTTGACATGCACCTCATCGGTAACCTGGCGCACCTCGACCGTGGTCAGCGGAAACTCGCCGGCGTTTTGCATGGTGAAAACGTCGGGGTCGGTATTGGTTTCCACGACTTTGGTGGGCGGCGCCTCCGCCTTGCCGCCCGAACATCCCACAAAGTGGGACATAGAAATCAGCAACAGCGCGGAGCAGGCGATGCGTCCCGGGCAATTCTGCCTGTCTCTTTCTTTCTTCATCTCACGAGCTCTCTTCATGCCACGCGGCATCCGGGGATGGGCGAGCGAACTCGCGCCGTCGGGATGCCAGAAATGCAAGACAAATGATGCTGAAACTGCCGCTGCAATTCCTACGGCAGCAGAAGCGGATCAGTTGCTGAAGAGAGGAGGAGCTCGGCCGCGAAGGGAACGGCGATAGCCGCGCCGGGCTTCAGTCGGCAATTCCAGCGGCCGCCAGGGTTGCCAGGCGGCCAGCGCGAACCCTAGCGCCAGCGCCAGCGCCGGCAGGATGGGCCACAGAGGAATGACCGAGCCGCTGTGCGACAGCTGCAAGGGAGAAGAGAATTGCTGAATCCGCCGGGTGGCATCTTCCAACAGCGCTTGCGAGGGATGCAGATCGTCGCTGGCTGAAACCACCGGGAACAGCAGCAACAGCGCGCAAGCCAGCGCCAGCAGCGCCCGGCGATAAGGCTGCTGGTCCCGGCCGGAGCGCGGCCGGCGGCGCAGGAAGATCACGAACGCGCCTATACCTAAGGCGAGCCAGATCAGATTAAGCAGCAGCTCCATAACGAACGTCTCCGTAGTTTAGCACCCTGCGCGCATGCCTCAGCCAGAGGAGAACGTAGGTCAAGCGTGAAATTCATAAGATGTTAAATTGCGGCTGGCGGTTTTTTCTTGGCGAGCAGTCACGACGGCTTCGCGAAGACCTCTACGCTGTCTCGATCTCGGCTTCGCTTTCCAGGCCGAGTTCTTTGACGGAAATCTCGCGCATGCGGAACTTCTGCACTTTTCCGCTGATGGTGAGCGGGAACTCCTCCACGAACTTGATGTAGCGGGGGATTTTGAAGCGGGCAATCTTGCCTTCACAGAATTGCCGGACCCCGTCGGCGGTCAGGGTCGAGCCCTCCTCCAGCACGATCCAGGCGGCGATCTGCTCGCCGTACTTGCGGTCGGGAACGCCGAAGACTTCCACGTCGCTGATTCCTGGGCAGGTGTAGAGAAACTCTTCGATCTCGCGAGGAGCAATGTTTTCTCCGCCGCGAATGATGATGTCCTTGGCCCGGCCGGTAATTTTGAAGTAGCCATTTTCGTCGAGCACCGAGAGATCGCCGGTGTGCAGCCAGCCGTCGGCATCGATGACGCCGCGCGTGGCCTCCGCATCGTTGTAGTAGCCCTTCATCACGTGATAGCCGCGAGTGCACAGCTCACCCTGCTCGCCCACGAAAACGGTGGCGCCGGTTTCCGGATTCACGATCTTGACCTCGGTGTGCGGCAGCACCTTACCGACGGTGGTGACGCGCAGCTGGATGGGATCGTCGGTCGTGGTCTGGGTGATGACCGGAGAAGCCTCGGTCAGCCCATAAGCGATGGTCAGCTCGCGGCAGTGCATCTGGTCGACCACGCGCTTCATGATCTCGATGGGGCAGGGCGAGCCGGCCATGATGCCGGTGCGCAGGCTGCTGAGATCGCAGCTGGGGAAGGCCGGATGCTCCAGCTCGGCGATGAACATGGTAGGGACGCCGTGCAGCGCGGTGCAGCGCTCTTCGGCGACCGCGCGCAAGGTGGCTTCGGCGTCAAAGTAAGGCGCGGGGATCACCATGGTCGCCCCGGTGGTCACGCAGGCCAGATTCGCCAGCACCATGCCAAAGCAGTGATAGAAGGGCACCGGAATGCACAGCCGGTCGCGATGCGTGAAGCGCATGGCGTTGGCGATCAGCCTCCCGTTGTTGATCACGTTGTGATGCGATAACGTCGCGCCCTTGGGTAGCCCGGTGGTTCCCGAGGTGAACTGGATATTGATGGCGTCGTCGAAATTGAGCGTCGACTCGCGCTCGCGTAGTTGATCGAGCGGCAGGTTATCGCCCATGGCCAGCAATGCGTTCCAGCTCAACATGCCGTGAGGAACGCCGTCGGTTTGCGGCGTGGGACCACAGCCGTTCGCGCCCAGGAAAATCAGACGGCGCAGCTCGGGCAGCCTATGGGTATGCAATTTTCCGAAGGACGCTCGCTCCGCCTCGGGACAAATCTCGCGCAGTACTCGCACGTAATCGACGTCGCGAAAGCCCTGGATCAGCAGCAGCGTTTGACACTCCGAACGGCTGAGGGCGTATTCGAGTTCATAGGCGCGGTTCGAGGGATTGACGTTCACCAGGATGGCGCCGATCTTGGCGGTGGCAAATTGGGTGATCACCCATTGCGCGCAGTTGGTCGCCCAGATTCCGACGCGGTCGCCTCTCTCGATGCCGAGCACCAGCAGGCCGCGGGCGGCGCGCTCGATCTCAGTGCGCAACTGGGCGTAGGTATAACGCAGTTGCTGATGGCGAACGATGAGGGCGTCGTTTTCAGGATGCGCCGCAGCGGTGTCGTCGAACGCCTCGCCTACGCATTTGCCGAGCAGCGGAAGCGTGGCACCTCCCGAGGAATAGCTCAGCTTTCTCGCACTGGGCGGCGCGTTCTGCATGATGAGGGCCGCGTGCCCCATAGAGAAACTATACGGAAGTTGGGGAAGGGAACGGGCGCGAATTCGCGTGCGGGTCTACCACATTGGTAGAAGGGGTGGCAGGACAGGGATTATAACTGATGCTCACCGCTGAGGATTCAAATCGCTCGATGTCATCCTGAGCGGAGTGCGGCGTTCGCCGCCGCAGTCGAAGGACCTTAGCTTCTTCAACATCTGTCATCCTGAGCGAGCGCAGCGAGTCGAAGGACCCCTATTGCCGGCAGCTCGTTCGCAGCGATAGAGGTTCTTCGCTTCGCTCAGAATGACAAACATCAAGCGCGGAGATTTTCAAATCGCCACGCACACGGCTTTCACTTCGGTGTACAGCTCCAACACTTCGTGGCCCATCTCGCGGCCCCAGCCCGACTGCTTGTATCCGCCGAAGGGCAGCGCCGCGTCGAAGACGTTGTAGCAATTGATCCACACCGTGCCGGCGCGCAGCTTCTCGGCAATGCGATGCGCTTTGCTGATGTCTTTGGTCCAGACTCCAGCCGCCAGTCCGTACTCGTTCTGATTGGCTTCCGCCACTAGCTTGCTCTCGTCTTTAAACGGAACCGCACACACCACCGGCCCGAAGATTTCCTCACGAACCACTTTCATGTTGGGATTGGTGTTCACCATCACCGTAGGTTCGACGAAGTAACCCAGGCCTTCACAGCGCTTGCCGCCTACGACCGCTTCGGCGCCTTCGCTCAGTCCGGCCTCCAGATAACTGCAGACGCGGTTGAGCTGTTCCTGCGAAACCAGCGGCCCCATGTGGGTCTCGGGATCGAAGCCATGACCGATCTTGATGCCTTTGGCGTGCTCGGCCACGCCGCCCACTACGTCATCGAAAATGTCCTGCTCGACATAGAGTCGCGAGCCCGCGCAGCAGCACTGGCCGTGATTGAAGAAGATGGCATTGGCCGCGCCCGGAATGCGAATGCTGCATTTCCGCGTCGGCGAAAACCACGTTCGGCGACTTGCCTCCCAGCTCCAGCGAAACCTTCTTCAGATTTCCGGCCGCCGCGTGCAGGATCAACTTGCCCACTTCGGTCGAGCCGGTGAAGGCAACCTTGTCGACATCGGGATGCGCCGCCAGCGCGGCTCCCGCGGTTTCACCGTATCCGGTCACCACGTTGACCACGCCCTCGGGGAATCCGGCTTCGGCAACCAGTTCGGCCAGCAGCAGCGCGCTCAGCGGAGTTTGCTCGGCCGGCTTCAACACCACGGTGCAGCCTGTAGCCAGCGCCGGACCCAGCTTCCAGGCGGCCATCAGCAGCGGAAAATTCCACGGGATAATCTGCCCCACCACGCCCACCGGCTCGCGCCGGGTGTAGGCATGAAACTTTACCTGCTTCGATCCGGCGGAGATGGGAATCGTGTTGCCCTCGATCTTGGTGGCCCAGCCCGCCATGTAGCGGAACAGATCGACCGCCAGCGGCACGTCGGCAACGCGCGCCACCGCCAACGGCTTGCCGTTATCCAGACTCTCGATCTGCGCGAATTCTTCCAGATGCTGTTCGAGCAGGTCGCCGAGCTTCCAGATCAGCCGGCCGCGCTGCGAGGGCGACATATCCGGCCAGGGGCCGCTGTCGAACGCCTTGCGCGCGGCTTTGACGGCGCGCTCGATATCTTCGCGATCCCCTTCGGCGACTTGCGCCATCACTTCGCCGGTCGCGGGATTGTAGGTAGGGAACGTCTTACCCGACGCGGACTCGACCCACTTGCCGTCGATAAACATCTTGCGGGGTTTGCCGAGGAACTCCTGCACCCGGCTGTGAATTTGCGGAGCACTGACCGTGGTAGCCATACGAACCTCCTGGGACTAGAGCGGCGTTGCGCGAGCGAGCGTCGCGGGAGAATTAGGTTGACGGGAATGCAGGTCTCGCATCGCCACGGCACAGCAGATGCGCCCGCTTGCGAGGCTTCGCCCACATCCTTGCGGGAAAGTCTATCAGAGGAGTGCACGGCGGTGGGAAATCACGAAAGTTTTTTGCTGTCATCCCGAGCGAAGCCGAGGGACCTGCGGTTCTACTCTCGACGAGGTTAGCGAGTCTTGAAGTGATCTGGCATTGTTGAATCGGCCTGGTTCGCGATCCATCTCGTGCCTGCCGCACCCCCGTCCCGCCTTGCGGGACGACTCAGTGTAGCCCAGGACAAGCCGTAGGCGCAGTCCTGGGTGATGGTCGTATCAAACCTTCAAGCCCCTTGCAGGGGCGGCACACATCAGAATGTCAACCGAGCCAATTGATCCTAGCTGCCGCCGGCGTGGGCCATGGCCTGTTCGACATCGGGCGCCAGGATGAACAACTGATCGACGCGCGTGACCTTCAGCGAGGTCAACAGCCGGTCGTTAGCCCCGACCAGCACCAGCTTGCGGCCGGAATGTTCGCGCGACACGTGCGCCCCTACCAGGCAGCCGATGCCGGCTGAATCGATGTAGGGCATATCGGAGACGTCGATGATCAGCAGTTGGGAATCGTCGGAGCGAACCATAGTTTGTAGCGGAAAGAAATTGCCTAGCAGCAGCGGCCCGTGCAGACGCAGCACCGTGGTCCCGGGGACGTCCGCAATTTTCTGTATTTCCAATGGCTTATCTTGCATAACGACCGATTTTATAACGCCGCCCGCGATGCCAATGTTAATTTCCGGTTACTAAGATGATGAAGGTCGCAGTCAAGGGGCCGCAGGCCGCTTCGAGCTTCTATGCTGGAATGGAGAGAGGAACTTCCGATTCGCATCTCATAGATCATGGAGACAAGGGAATGCCGGATATTCAGTCGGAGTATGTAGAACTATCGGTTGCCGATGGCAGCCTGATGCGGGCCTGGTTCTCCCGGCCGGCCAAGCCGGAAACCCGCGCCGGGCTGCTGGTCTTTCAGGAAGCCTTTGGCGTGAATGCCCACATTCGCGATGTGACCGACCGCTTTGCCCGCCAAGGTTATGCCGCCATCGCGCCTGAGCCCTATCATCGCGCGTCGCCCGGCTTTCAGGGCGACTACGCCGACACCGCACCAGCAATTGCCCTGGCCCGGCAGTTGAAGACGGAAGAGCTGGAGAACGACATACGGGCCACGTACGCGTTTCTGCGCCAACAGGCGGGCGAGAAGATTCTCAGCACCGGCTACTGCATGGGAGGCCGGGTTTCGTTCCTCGCCAATGTGACCGTGCCGCTGCGGGCGGCAGCTTCTTACTACGGCGGCGGGCTGCCCGATGCCGTCAGCCGCGCCGCGCAATGTTCTGCGCCCATGCTGTTCTTCTGGGGAGAGCAGGATAAGCACATCACCAGCGAACATCGCCGGCAAGTGGCCGAGGGCATGCACGCCTCGCCGCATCCGTCGGCGCAAGTCGTCTTCTCCGATGCGGACCACGGATTTTTCTGCGATCAGCGCCCCAGCTACAACCCCAAGGCCGCGAAGCTGGCCTGGGATCTGACATTGTCGTACTTCGAGCAATACTTGTAGCAATTCGCCTGCGAGAAGGTGTGCGGCCGTTTGCCTGGCTTCAGGTTGACGGGCGGGGCGCGGATGGAAGGGGCGCAGGTTGAAGGGCACGGCTTTAGCCGTGCCGAAAGGCGCCACCTGAGACGAGGGCTTTTAGCCCCGGTGCTTCGGCGCCGCGTCGCGGCCATTACCATTGTCATCACGAACCGGCTTTCAGCCGGTGAAAAACTCGATGCTACGCTGTTTTGAAGGGGCGCACCTTCAGGTGCGCCGTTGCAAGTCCTTTTAATTTTTGTGCCGAGCGGGCTTTAGCCCGCGAGGGATCTGCTGTTTCTCTGCGTCGACATTTCTACATGCCCCACCGCTCCCAATCCGCTACCGACCGCTCGGATTGGAAGTTCGCCATCCGCGCCCTGCGCCATCGCAACTACGCTCTGTTCTTCTCCGGCCAAACCGTCTCGCTGATCGGCACCTGGATGACGCGCATCGCCACCGCCTGGCTGGTGTATCGCCTCACCCATTCGCCGTTTCTGCTCGGCCTGGTGGGATTCTGCGGCCAGATTCCGGTCTTCCTGCTGGGGCCGTTTGCCGGCGTCTGGGTCGATCGCTGGAACCGCCATCGGGTGCTGGTGGTCACGCAGTTTCTGTCGATGGTGCAGTCGTTCTGCCTGGCCGCGCTGGCGCTGAGCCATCGCATCACGGTTACCGATATCATCCTGCTCAGCCTGTTTCAGGGAGCGATCAACGCCTTCGACATGCCGTCGCGGCAGGCCTTCGTCATCCAGATGGTGGAAGACCGCGAGGACCTGCCCAATGCCATCGCGCTCAACTCGTCGATGGTCAACGTATCGCGCCTGCTAGGGCCGTCGATTGCCGGCGCCGTGATCGCGCTGTGGAGCGAAGGCTACTGCTTCCTGATCGATGGCTTCAGCTATCTGGCGGTGATCGCCTCGCTGTTGGCGATGACCGGCATGGTGAAGCAGCAGGAGAAAGTCCGGCGCAGGGTACTGCATGAATTGGCCGAAGGCTGGCGCTACGTGGCCGGCTCGGTGCCCATCCGCTCGATCCTGATGCTGCTGGCGCTGGTGTCACTGGAGGGGATGCCTTACACCGTGCTGATGCCGCTGTTTGCGGCGCGCGTGCTGCACGGCGGCCCGCACACTCTGGGCTTCCTGATGGGAGCGGCCGGCGTGGGCGCGCTGATCAGCGCAAGTTGGCTGGCGGCGCGCAAATCCGTGCTCGGGCTGGGGCGCGTCATTCCCGCTATGTCGGCACTGTTCGGCGGAGCGCTGGTGGCGTTTTCGTTTTCGCGCTGGCTGTGGCTGTCGCTGCTGCTGATGGTATTCACCGGCTTTGGCATGATGCAGCAGATGGCGGCCAGCAACACCGTGCTGCAAACCATTGTGGACGACGACAAACGCGGCCGGGTGATGAGCTTCTACTCCATGGCGATCATGGGCATGACGCCCTTCGGCAGCCTGTTCGCCGGCATCGTGGCGGCGCGGATTGGAGCTCCATATACGCTGGCGATCGGCGGCGCCTGCTGTGTGGCCGGAGCGCTGTGGTTCGTCAGCAAGCTGCCCCAGATTCGCGCCCACATTCGCCCGATATATTCGCGCCTGGGAATCCTGCCGGTGATCGCCGAAGGCCTGCAGGCCGCGACCTTGCAGGTGGAGCAGGAAGATTGAAGATCGCGCGCAATGTATTACCGCGCGGACGCTGTATTACCGGGCGGAAAGTGTATCGCTGGCTGAAAGTGTATTCACCGTGCGGAAAGTGTATCGAAGGGGCGCAGCTTTAGCTGCGCCGGAAAGCCCGCCTATTTTTGTCATCACGAACCGGCTTCACAGTTTGCTGAAAAACTCGGAACCGCAGATGCCTCACCGGCTGAAGCCGGTTCGGCATGACAAAAATAAAGGGCTTATTACGGCGTAGCTAAAGCTACGCCCCTTTAAAATCGCGTCGGGCCGAGTTTTTCAGCAAGCTGTTTAGCCGGTGAGGGATCTGCTTTGCCTGGCGCCGCGGCCGTGTGTATCGGGTATGACCACTATCGCGGCAGATTGTGTCGAGCACGACCAGTATCGCGACCGCTGGTTTGTATCAGGGCATGGCTTTAGCCGTGCCGAACAGCGGCGAAGAGTATGTGGGCTTCAGCCCCTGCATACGTTATGCAGGGGCTGAAGCCCGGACTTATTGAACGCTGATTGGCACGAGTAAACTCGTGCCCTGATACAAAACTTGGCGACGGCAGTCTCCAGTCGGGTGCCCCATCGTAGCCCCGATTTTGGGCTAGGGTGGGAGACGACACCATCTCCTCTCGCGTAACTACATCACCGGCGGCACCGTAATCCCCATCACCGCCAGGACCCTTACCAACTCCCGCCGCACCACCGCGGCGGTCGCCAGCAAAAATTTCTTCCGCCCCTCATCGGCTTCCGTGAGGATGTGATGCCGGTGATAAAAATTATTGAACTGCTGCGCCAGCTGAAACGCGTGCTTGGCGGCGAACGCCGGCTCGGTCGTAGCGATGCACTGTTCGACCACAAACGACGTCTTGCCGGCCAGCAGCCACAGCTCCCAAATTTCGGTGCCACTCGGCTCGGCGAAATGGTGAGCGTAATCCACGTCGGCGGCGAGCGCCTCTTCGGGCTCGATGCCGGCCTTGCGAAAGATATTAGTCGCGCGCACCACGGCGTATTGCGCATAGGGACCGGTCTCGCCCTCAAACGCCAGCGCTTCTTTGAAGTCGAAGGCGATCACCGACTGCTTGGTGAACTTCAGCATGAAATACCGCAGCGCCCCGATGGCGATCTGGGTGGAGATGCGTAAGCGCTGGGCATCCTCGAGTTCAGCGTGCCGGCTGTCGACTTCCTTTTTAGCGGCCGTGATCAGCGCGTCGAGCAGGTCATCGGCCTTGACCCCGAACCCCCTACGTCCAGATACCTCAATGTAGGACTTGCCGCGATCTTCCTCTCTTACTTCGTAGCCCAGCTCCAGCGCGCAGCGCGGGGTGAGCGCCACCATTTCATAGGAGAAATGCGTATAGTGCGCGGCCTGTTCGGTGTAGCCCAGCAAGCGAATGGCCTCGACCACGGTATTCTGCGGATCGGATTGCCGCGAGTCGATCACGTTATAGATCGCCGCAACATTGCCGAAGTGGGGATGGTGAGACTCACCCTGCTCGGCCGAGATCCAGACTTCATGATGATTGGGATAGCGATAGAATCGGCGATACCCGAAGTCGCGCCCCAGCAGCCCAAACTTCCACAGGTGATACGCGATGTCCTTGCCGACGTAGCCAACGGTGCCGTTGGAACGCACGATCACTTTGGCATCCTCGTCGGGACCAGACTTTTCTTCGCTTGTCATCCCGAGTTCTTCACTTGTCATCCCGAGCGAAGCCGAGGGATCTGCGGTCTCCGGGTGCCCCATTCTACCGCCCTCTTTTGGCGGTAGGGTGGGAGACGAGGGTGTCGGACACCTTCGACGGCCGCGTCATCACCCAACACCCTTTATTCTTCCCTTCGGTCTCGAAGTACAGCACACCTTTCTGCTTCAACAGCTCGAAGGCCGACTCCCAGAAATGCAGGTGCAGGATCTCGCTCTCCCGCGGCAGAAAGTCGTACTCGATGTCCAGCCGGTCCATGGTCTCCAGATGCCGCCGCAAGACCGCAGTCGAAATCAGCTCGGCAATCTCGGCCAGCTCGTTGCCACCTTGCTCGATGGCATGCAGAGCGTTCGACCGCATCTTCAGATGTTCTTTGTCCTGCTCGTACCATTGCGAGACGCGCGCATACAGATCCCAGCAGTGATAATCGAAGCGATGGTTCGACTCGATCAGTCCCACAATGTCAGACTGCGACTTGCCTTCCAGTTGGGTGAAACCGACCACCACGTCGGCCACCTGCGCCCCGGTGTTGTCGATGTAGTTCTGGACATCGACGCTGTGGCCGGCCGAGCGCAGCAGGCGCACAAAGGTATCGCCCAGGATGGCGTTGCGCAGATGCCCGATGTGCGCCGCCTTGTTGGGATTGATGCTGGTGTGCTCGACCAGAATTTTACCGCTGACATTGGCCGCGCCTTCGCCCGCATGACCCGGAGCGCCGACGATCGTGCCGCTGGCCAGGGCTTGCGCCGCCAGGTCGCGCCTCAGCCGCGCGTTGATGTAGCCGGCGCCGGCAACCTCCAGCTTCTCGAATCCCTCGGGCAGGGGAAGTTCGGCGACGATCTCCTCGGCAATCTTGCGCGGGGCTTTGCGCAGGCGCTTGGCCAGCTCGAACGAGAGGGGCAACGCGAACTCGCCCATGGCCACGTCGGGCGGCTGGTCGATGACGATGTTGGCCAGGTCGAGGTTGTACTTCTCGCGCAGGAAGCCGCGGACGTGAGTGGCAAGTTTCCGTTGTTGCTCAAGGTACATGGTTTTTCTTCGCGCGAGACTTAGTCCCACGCCAGGCTGCGGAAAAAGTCTCAACAGTAGATCCTTCGGCGGCTGAAGCCGCCGAGGGATGACAAAAATAAAGGACTCGCGACGGCGCAGCTAAAGCTGCGCCCCTTCAAAACATATCGAACCCGACTTTTTCCGCAGCCTGTGAAACCGTCCCGCTATGCGGGACAGCATACGATAGCCCACCGCTTCAGCGGTGGGTGGTTTTGTTTATGAAAAGCGAGTGCCTCGGGCACGACACGACCCAGCGTGCCGTCCCCGGGGGACTCGGCTGGCGGTTGACGCCACCCCGCCCTGAAGGGCGGGGCTATCATCTTCCGCGCCCGTGGCGCTTGCGCACTACCGCTTGCGGTAGCGACATCGACCGGTCAGGCGTGGGCTGATCTTGCGGTGCTCTATGAGCCGATCTGGAAGCTTTCGCGAAGGAGCGCAGGCTCAAAAGCCGGGCAATGCTCGATTGTAGCAAAGACAGAAATCGCAAGGTTTGACGCTGTCGCACGCCTTACCTATGATGAAATCTCTTGCGAGCGCGCCATGCGCCGCCCCGGCCATTCCCATGCGTATTGCCTATCTCGACTGCTTCTCCGGCATCAGCGGCGACATGTTTCTGGGCGCGCTGCTGGACGCTGGAGTTCGGTTCGAGCTGCTGCAGCAGACGGTCGCCAACTTGAACATCGGAGCGACGCTGGAGATGTCGCGCGTCGACCGGGGCGGAATTTCCGCCGTGAAGCTGGACGTGATCGTTGACGGGCAAAAGGATTTGCCGCGCGAAGAATTCTGGGCCGCGCAACAGTTGCATTCGCGCGAACACGGGTCCGATGCTGATCGAACCGCAGGTCCCTCCACTCCGCTGCGCTCCGGTCGGGATGACAAAGCAGCCGGTGATGTTCACTCCGAGCATCATGCTCACGCGCCGACCCGTGTCCTGAGCGAGATCCTGAAGATTATCGCCGCGGCGTCGATTAGCGAGCGCGCCAAGCAGACGGCCAACGAGATTTTCGTCGCTTTGGGCGCGGCCGAAGCCAAGATCCACAACGTCGGCATCGACGACATTCACTTTCACGAAGTGGGCGCGGCCGACGCCATCGTCGACATTGTCTGCGCGGCCGTCGGCGCGGAAGCGCTCGGAGTCGAGCAATTCATCTGCTCGCCGCTCAACGTTGGCAGCGGGAGTGTTGCTTGCGCCCACGGCGTCCTTCCGGTCCCCGCGCCGGCGACCCTGGAATTGCTGCGCGGTGTGCCGATTTACTCCGGCGACATTCAGAAGGAACTGGTCACGCCAACCGGGGCCGCGATTGTGAAAGTGATAGTCTCAAGCTTCGGGCCGCGGCCGATGATGACGGTGGACAAGACCGGGTACGGAGCCGGCTCGCGCGATTTTGCCGGGCACGCCAACGTCGTGCGCATCAGCCTGGGCGAGACGCAGGAGTACACAATGCGCCCTGCCGATTTCGCCGAAGGCAGCGTTATCGCCGAAGCCGGCAGCGTACAAAAGAATTTCAGCGAGGAAGAGATTGCGATTCTGGAAGCGAACCTGGACGATCTGAATCCGCAGCTGATCGGCTACATCGTCGAGCAGGCGCTCAGCCAAGGCGCGCTGGATGTCTTCACCACGCCGGTGCAGATGAAGAAGAATCGCCCCGGAACGCTGCTGACGGTTCTGGCGCGTCCCGAGCACGAAGAGCGGCTGCGCGCGCTGTTGTTTCGCGAGAGCAGCACGCTTGGCATCCGGACGCGTCATGAGCAGCGCCACACCCTGGCCCGCCGCCACGAAGCAGTCGCGACGCCGTGGGGCGAGGTGCGCATGAAGGTAGCCAGCCTGAACGGCACGGTTTCGCAGTACGCGCCCGAATATGAAGATTGCCGGCGCATCGCCGCCGAGCATCACGTCCCCTTGAAGACGGTGATGCAGGAAGCCATCCGCTTGTACCTGGACCGACAGCATGGATAAAGCCAAGCCCGAAAAGTTCTACATCACCACACCTATTTATTACGTCAACGCGCGGCCGCACATCGGGCACACGTACACCACGGTGGTGTGCGATGCCATCGCCCGGCGCCAGCGCATGATGGGCGTGGACACCTGGTTCCTCACCGGCACCGACGAGCACGGGCAGAAGATCGAGCGCTCGGCGGCCGCTGCCGGCTGCTCGCCCAAGGAGTTTGTCGACAAGGTTTCGGGCGAGTTTCGCGGACTGTGGGACCGGATGAAGATCACCTACGACGACTTCATCCGCACCACCGAGCCGCGGCATGTGCGCGGCGTGCAGGCCATGTTCACCCGCTTGCAGGAGCGCGGCTTCATCTACAAAGGCTCCTACAGCGGCCAATATTGCGTGTTCGACGAGTTGTATGTCGACGTGGTCGGGCCCGGCGCGCCCTGTCCGGAATGCGGCCGGCCGACTGAAACAGTTCACGAGGAAAACTATTTCTTCAAGCTGTCGGCGATGCAAGAGCGGCTGCTGAAGTATTACGCCGAGCATCCCGACTTCATTCGCCCCGAAACCCGGCGCAACGAGGTGATCGCCTTCGTGCGCAGCGGACTGCGCGATCTCTCGGTCAGCCGCACCTCGTTCAAGTGGGGGATTCCGGTGCCGGGCGATCCCAAGCACGTGATCTACGTGTGGCTGGACGCGCTGACCAATTACCTGACCGCGATCGGCTTCGGCTCCGACGATCCCAAGGATCAGCAGAAGCTGGAGCGCTATTGGCCCGCCGATGTGCACATGATCGGCAAAGAGATCGTCCGCTTCCACTGCGTTTATTGGCCGGCGTTTCTGCTGGCGGCCGATCTGCCGCTGCCGCGCTCGATCATTGCGCACGGCTGGCTGCTGTTCGAAGAGAGCAAGATGTCGAAGTCGCGCGGCAACATCGTACGCAGCGAGACCATTCTCGACACCCTGGGCCAGGACGCGCTGCGCTACTTCCTGCTGCGCGAAATCGTTTTCGGGCAGGATGGCTCGTTCAGCTTCGACGCGCTGGTGCAGCGCTTCAACTCCGACCTGGCCAATGGCATCGGCAATCTGGCCAGCCGCACGCTTAGCATGATCGCGCGCTACTTTGAGGGCGAGTTGCCCTATCCCTCGGCGACCGGGCGGACGCCCGCCGATGAGGCCATCGCGAATCTGTCGCAGCAGACGATTACGGAGTTCAACGCGCAGTTCGAGCAGTTCCAGTTTTCGCGGGCGCTGGAAACGGCGTGGACGCTGGTGGCCGCGGTCAATAAGTACATCGTGGAGAACGAGCCCTGGGCGGTGGCCGAGCGTGACGACAAAGATTCGCGGGCGCGGCTGGGAACGATTCTGTATACCTCAGCCGAGGCGCTGCGCATCGTGACCGCGCTGGTTTATCCCGTCATTCCCGAGGCCACGACTCGCATCTGGGCGCAGCTCGGCTTGGGAGAAATCATCCAGCTGGATTTGCGCAAGCTTGCCTGGGGACAATTGGAGTTGGGCGCGAAGTTGGGGAAAGTAGAAGCCGTGTTTCCCCGCGCCGACAAGAGCATGATCGAAAGGATGCAACAGATGGAACAGCAGCGCGCCGCCGAGAGCGAGACGAAATCTCCGGCGTCGGAAACGCCGGCCGCAACCGGAGAAGCAAAGTCCAGCCAGGCTACGAGTGCCTTAGCCTCATCGAGCGCAGTTGGCGACAAAGTAGGAACGCCGGGTGCCCCATCCTCGTCGCCCGTTGTGGGCGACAGGGTGGGAACTACTGCCGTCGGCGACAGCGTGGCAAATAAGATCGGGATCGAGGACTTCCTGAAAGTCGAGTTGCGGGTCGGCGAAGTGAAAGTGGCCGAGAAAGTAAAAGGTGCCGACAAGCTGTTGCGGCTGGAGGTCGATATCGGCACGGAAGTCCGGCAGATCGTCGCCGGCATCGCCAAGGCTTACGAGCCGGAAAAGCTGGTCGGGCGCAAGGTAGTGATCGTCGCCAATCTACAGCCGCAGAAAGCTTCGCGGGCTGGAATCGAATGGCATGATTGTCGCCGCCTCGCTGGGCGAGGAAGGCCTGCCGGTGCTGGCTGGATTTCTGGAAGATGTTCCCGTGGGCGCGAAGCTGAAGTGAAGCCAGGCGCTGCGAAAGGAACGTTCCGCAACGGCTGAAGCCCAGTTCCGATTTTGTTAGGAGTCGGCACCCGTTAGAAGACTCCCCTGATGCATTGTCCGTTGTTGCTGAAAAGGCTGGAGCGGGAGACGGGGATCGAACCCGCGACCAACGGCTTGGGAAGCCGTGACTCTACCACTGAGTTACTCCCGCTCGCTGCAGTGGTGAGCAAAGTTTAACACCGCGCAAATGGAGCCGCAATTTATCCGCGGCCGAAGCTTCGAGGGGCCATGCACAAGGTACAACCCGCGGCGGCGGCAACTCAACCCAGCGCCGACGACCTGTCGCTGATCCGCGGCGGCCTGTTCTATCGCGCGCAGCGGGCCGCCCGCCTGATGGAAGAAGAGCGCTGGCTGTTCGGACGCCGCATCATTCTGGCCGTGAGCATCACCTGGGCGCCGCTGCTGCTGCTGACCTGGCTGTTCAACCCGCACGGTTTTTCCACGCTGCTGCGCGATTATCGCGTCTATGCCCGTCTGCTGATCGCCATTCCGGTGCTGCTGATCGGGCAAATCCTGATGGAGACGCGGTTCCGCATGATCGTCTCGCATGTGCTGGAAGCCGGCCTGCTCGACGAGGACGGACTGCGGCGACTGAGCGACGTCATTGCCGAGTTGCGCCGGCTGCGCGACAGCATCCTCCCGGAACTGATCGTCATTGTGCTGGCCTACGTGCACACCGCTTATATCTGGCATTCCCGGGTGGCTGACGCTCCCGCCTGGGCGGTATATCCGGCGATCGCGGGCGCGCCGCACATTACCCCGGCCGGCTGGTACTTCGGGCTGGTCAGCCAGATGGTGTACCAGGTGCTCATTGGCTTGGGACTATGGAAGTGGCTGCTCTGGGCATTTTTTCTCTTCCGGCTGTCGCGCATGAAGTTGAAGCTGGTGGCTACGCATCCCGACGGCCACGGCGGCCTGGGATTTCTCGGCCTCTCCCCCCTGGGACTTGCCCCCATTGCCTTCGCCGCTGCTACCGTCATCGGATCGACTTGGCGTTACCGGATTCTGTATGAAGGCGCGCACCTGCGGGATTTCCGGCTGTCGAGCATTGTGTTGCTGGTGGTGGTGATTTTGATCGCGCTCGGTCCGCTGGCCTTCTTTATTCGCGACCTGGCGGTGCTGCGGCGGCAAGCCATTCTGCAATACGGCATCCTGGCGCAGATGCACAGCCGCGATTTTCATGAGAAATGGATTGTGCATCGCCAAGGCCACGAAGAAGAATTTTTGACCGCTCCCGAAAGCAGTGCGCTGGCCGATTTTGGCAATGCTTATGAAAATATCGAGAAGATGATGCCCTTTCCCCTGGACAAAGGAGCTCTGCTGGGATTAGCGGCGGCGGTAGGGCTGCCGATGCTGCCCGCTGTCCTCGCCGAAATACCGCTCAGCGAAGTCCTAAAAGATCTGCTGGAGGCGGTACGCTAGAAGCTGCAGCACCTCCCTAATAGTCCCAAACCAGCGGCACGTCAATGCCCGGCCGCGCGAATAGTTACACTACGATTCGATAGGCTGACGTTCCGGGTCGCCGAACAGCCGGTGTTGAGGCCTCTTTAGCAGGCGGCTGAAAAACTCGATGAGAGTGACAGCTCGAAGCCTAAACTATAGTCTAGGCAAAAATATCGTCCTCCATTCTTAAGTGGGGGAAGAGTACATCTACTTTCCTCTTACCATCGCGAGCTTTTGCGCCTAGAGACACATTTCTCCCCGCCCAAGATAAATGACTAGTTACAACCGGGCACTTCTGTCTCTAGGAGTATGTGCCTCTTGCGACTGCTTGTAATCACTCGTAAAGTCCACGAGAACATGATCACGCGGATGGAACGCAGAATATTCTCGAAGTAGAAGCTACTAGCAGTAGACGCTACTCAGTCAATACGGGCCCCCAGGATACGAGTTCCGCCTGATCCTCTGAGATTACCTACAAAAAGAGGAACTTGCCCCCATGAGAACTACCTATGTACTAGCTGCCGTGCTGGCAATATCGCTAGCGGCCGCAGCCCAAACGCCGGTCCAGAATTTTGGAGTCGTGGCCGACGCGGTTAAGCTGTCCGGCTGTTCGATTTCAGCCGGGAATACCACTTTGCATTGCCCCAATTCATCCTTCTCCTACTCCGATACCGGAAAAGTAGTCGATGTGGCGGGCGCGGGAAATGCCTTCAGCGGAAACGTTGGCAGTCTAGTAGCTACCGTTCGCACCGTCCTGGATAGCAACGACATTATTCTCAGCACAGCAGCACTGAATACCGCAACCGCGGCCACTGCTCTTTATTGCACCGACAACACCTCGGCCGTGCAGCGCGCGGTAAGCCAGGCCCAGGGAACACTCTACTTTCCCACCGGCCAGTATTGCATTCGCGGCCAAATTTCCCTTAACGGATCAACCCCTACTACGGCATTGACCGGCAATGGTATGTGGAACTCCATTATTTATCAGGTCGGTCCCATGTTCCAGCATGATGGAACCATTTCGCCGGCTACCGATATGTTCTACATCACGGGCAGCAACTACACCATCACCAACCTGGGATTATCCGGAACGAACTGGACCGGAATACCTCGTCATTGTTGCGGCTCGGCCCAGCCTATCCTGGTGGAGAATTACGGACCGGCAAACAATGGAGTATTCAGCAATGACCGGTTCGATAGCTCGTGGGGCATTGGCTGGCAGGGATGGAATGTGGGTGGAACCGCCTCGAACATTACCCTTAGCTACAATGAGTCCGCCTACAACGGAGCCGATGGCCTGAACCCGAACGTTAACTACTCCACCATAACGAATAATACGTTGTTTAATAATACTCAGGCGGGCATCGAGTCTGCGGGATCACACAATGTGATTTCCTATAACACCTGTTATAAGAATGCGGCTTCGTGCATCAGCCTGGGCGGAGGTGGCGCGGCCGGCTATAACGTGGTCAGGGTCAACGTCGCTTGCAATAACTATAACGGCATCACGGTAGGTTCAGCGACCATGTATGACGAGATTGGGTTTAATTCCGCCTGCAGCAATGATGCGATGGGAGTAGTGGTCGAGAGCGGAGGATATACCTATGTCCACGACAATACCATCACCGACAACGGATGCACGGTGCTGGCGCAGTGCAATATACAAGCTCCGCAGACTCCACGTGTAACCAGCAATCTCGGCATTTACAATACGACCGCCAATAACATCATCGTAAACAATACGATGGGAAATACCGGGGTGCCGGGATTCACCCAGAAATTCGGTCTGGACCAGGAATCAACCGCCAATATGACAACGATTGAAGGAAACCACTCCATCGGGCATAACCTGGGCGACTACTACTTCAAAGCTTCTACCAATAATTACTATCTCGACCCGCTGTTCGGGGTCGATAGGGTCAGCTTTGGCACGGCAACATTCTTGCCAGGCAGCAACTAGATTGTGCCGTAACCTCTTCCCCGGGCCCCTGTGCGAGAGGTCAGCGATGGGAACCTGCGGACGGCGATAGGCCGCAGGTTCCTGTCATGACTTAAGCCTGATCTGCCCTACCCGGCAGGCCAGTTGTCACGCTGGATAGGTCTGTCGGCGCGACTTGCCCTCCCAGTACCTTCCCAGGCACCACAATCCGGCAAAGCCATCCTGAATTAACATGTTCGTGCTACTACGTCTGCACTTGGGTGTGCTATTCTCGACAGCCATGAAGCAGCTATTGCAGAACATCTCCGACGGCAACGCCACGGTCGTCGAGGTTCCCGCGCCCGGGGTGGGCCGGGGCGAGATTCTGGTTCGCGTCGGAGCTTCCCTGGTTTCGGCCGGCACCGAGCGCATGGTCGTCGACTTCGCCGAGAAGAACATTATGCAGAAGGCATTGGCTCGGCCTGACCTGGTGCGGCAAGTGCTCAACAAGGCTAGTCGCGAAGGCATTCTCTCGACCTTCCAATCCGTGCGCCAGCGGCTCGACAGCGATATGGCCTTGGGCTATAGCAATGCCGGAGAGGTGATCGAGGTCGGGGAAGACGTGACGGAATTTCGGGTCGGCGATCGCGTGGCCTGTGCCGGCGGAGGCTATGCCACCCACGCCGAGATCGTGCGCGTCCCGCGAAATCTGGCGGCCAAGATTCCAGCGGGTAGCCCGTCCCGGGGCGAGATCGAATTCGAGGAGGCTGCGTTCACTACGGTCGGCTCCATCGGTCTGCAAGGCTTGCGGCTGGCCAATTTGCAGCTGGGAGAGTCGGTGGCTGTCATCGGCCTGGGGCTGATCGGATTGCTGGTCGTGCAGTTGGCTCGCTCCGCCGGCTGCAGAGTTGTCGGCATGGACATTAATGCCGAGCGTTGCCGGCTGGCGCAGCGCTTAGGTTGCGATCAGACCGCGACCAGCGCGGAACAGATGCGGCTGGCGACGAACGATGCCACGGCCGGCAAAGGAGCCGATGCGGTGCTGATCACCGCCGGGACCAGCAGCAATGCGCCGGTCGAATTGGCTGGAGAGATTTCGCGCGACTGCGGCCGGGTCATCGCGGTCGGTGCCGTGGGCTTGCAGATTCCGCGCAAGACGTATTACGAGAAGGAGCTTTCCGTCTACGTATCGCGCTCGTACGGCCCGGGCCGCTACGATCCGGACTATGAGGAGAAGGGCCGCGACTATCCCATCGGCTATGTGCGCTGGACCGAGAATCGGAACCTGCAGGCCTTTCTGCAGTTGATGGCCGATGATCGGGTGAACGTTCGCGACCTCATTACCCATCGCTTTCCGATTGAACAGGCAGAGAAAGGCTACCAGCTGATCAGCGGGAAAACCGGCGAGCCGTTCATCGCGGTCGTTATCACGTACCCACCTGCTCCCAGCCGGGCTCGTCGAGTTGACCTGAAGCCGATACCCTTGGCCAGCGGAGACGGCGCCAGCAAGGTCGCGATAGGAATGTTAGGCGCGGGCAATTTCGCCGCTGCCGTGCTCTTGCCAGTGTTAATGGCCACGGCTAACGTCGAGCTTGCCGGGCTGGCTAGCGTCAGCGGAGCCACGGCACGCGGCGCGGCCACGCGCTTCGGTTTTCGCTACTGCAGCAGCGATGAGCAGGAACTGCTGCGCGATCCGGCAGTCAACACCATTGTCGTTGCCACCCGTCATCATCTTCACGCCAGGCAGGTCATCGCGGCTTTGCAGGCGGGCAAGCATGTCTTCTGCGAGAAACCGCTATGCATCTCCGAGGCGGAGCTGGAGGACGTGACCGACGCCTACCAGGTAGCGCAATCGAGCAGCAAGCGGCCCCTGCTGATGGTTGGTTTTAACCGGCGATTCGCACCGCTCGCCCGGCAGCTGCGCGACTTTTGCCGCACGCCCGGCGAACCGCTGGTGATGAATTACCGGGTGAATGCCGGGTTCCTGCCGCTCAACCATTGGACGCAAGACCCCGAGCAAGGCGGCGGCCGCATCGTGGGCGAGGTTTGCCACTTCGTCGACTTGCTGGCCTGGCTGGCCGGCAGTCCGGTCGCTTCCGTTCACGCCGTTGCGCTGCCAAATCGCGGCCGCTATCTGGATGACAACCTGATCGCCACGCTCGGATTCGAAGACGGCTCCATCGGAACCATCACCTACGTTGCCAACGGCGATAAGAGTTTTCCCAAAGAGCGGGTGGAAGTATTCGGAGCCGGCGCGGTGGGAGTGTTAGACGACTTTCGCTCGCTGACGCTGGTGCGCGGCGGCCGCAGCAAGACGACGCAATCGCGACTGCGTCAGGATAAGGGTCATCACGGCGAGTGGACCGCTTTCAGCACAGCGATTCAAACCGGCGGGCCGCCGCCCATTCCGGTCAGTGAGCTGATCAATGTCACGGCTACCTGCTTCGAGATTGCCAAAGCAATTCGCAGCGGCGAGAGACAGGAAATCGAGCAGCCCAGAGCATTGTGGGCTGCGAGCGGGTCGGAGATAGCGTGAGTTTTGGGCGCCAGGAGGAACGTGCGAAAAGCTGATTCCTCGCGGGCTGAAGCCCAGCCGGAATGACAAAATAAATGGCTTGTACAGCGCACCCTTCGGCATGCTCAGGGCAGGCTCTAAAGGTGCCCCATGCAAAACCGTGGAACCCGACTTTTTCAGTGGCCTGTAAAAGTCGGTTCGGAATGGGAAGGCTAAAGAACTTGCTACGGCGTAGGTAAACAGTCTGGGTGAAAATGGGTGCCGTCCCTACGGGACTCCGGGCCCATTTTCCGCTCTACCCAGGACTCCGCCTGCGGCTCCGTCCTGGGCTACACTGAGTCGCCCTTGCGGGCGGGATTTTCGTTCAATCTATCCCACTTGCAAATCCAAAACTTAGTTCTCACACAGCCTCTAAAGCTACGCCCGTTCAAACCTTCGAAAGACCAACTGGCAGCCCTAATACCTGCCGTAGATCGCGACTCCGGTGGCGATCGTCAATGCCGCCTGGGCGCCCTTGATGGCCGCGCTCTTGCCCATGCTGTTGGGGATAAACAGCACATCCTCGGCTTGCAGTTGCGGATCTTCCGACTTCGCTGCCAGAATCTTATTCAAAGGTATGGGGATTTCCTGCACTCCGCCGGAAGGACTCTTGCGCAGGATCTTGGTGCTCTTGAGAGAAGCCGAGGCTTCGGTTCCACCCGCCATGGCGACGGCCTGCAGCACCGTCATCTTCTCGTAGTTTTCCATCACAAAACCGGCCGGGTGAGTCACCGCTCCGACCACGTAAACCACGCCGGCGCGCGACACCACGACGGTATCGCCAGGGAAGACCGAGACATTGCCCGAGGGAGACTTCGAGGGATCCATGTAGTCCATATCGACCACTACCGGCTTGCTGGGTTCGTTGGCATGGGTGATGGTGATCGCCTGTCCGGCTCGTCCGGTGGTGCCGCCGGCCGCCGAAATCGCGTCCGAGAGCCGCCGGTCGCCGAGCAGGGTGTAGATACCCGGCCGCTGCACCTCGCCCATCACCGCAACGCCCTGGCTGGCGTACTCCTTCTCGAATACTTCCACCTGGGGATCGCGAAGCATTCCACCTTCTTGCAGGCGCGTGGCGATCAGTTGTTGAGCCTCGTCCGTAGTCAGCCCGGCAACATGCACGGCTCCAATCAGGGGCATGGTGATGTTTCCGGAATCGCTGACGCGCGCATCCTGGGCCAAATCGGGCACGCCGAAGACACTGATCTGCAGCAAGTCGCCGGTGCCGATGCGAATCGTGCGATCATTGTGCGGGCGCTGGGTCAGCTTAACGTCGGCGGTTACGGGTGTACTCGCATGGGCGGAAACAATGGGCAGAGCCACGGGAGTTCCGGTTTGTCCGGCAGAAGGCAGCATCCCCACTGCCAGCACGAGAAACAAGAGGAAAGAGAAAGACCGTACGCGTTGCGCCATCATCAATAGGTCTCCTGTGGGGAAAAAGTGTAACACGAGTCCGGCTCAGAAGTGCTATAAAATATCGATGTAAGTACCACTAATGTTTGTTACCAAACTGGCTCTTGGGTCTTATTCCGACAGGGGGGAGCGAGCCAAGTCGTAGTAGGCCGAGGTTGGAAATGCTATTGTAAGGACCGCGGGAGCGCGGTTAACGGGAGGCTGCTTTGCGGATTGCGATTTTAGGCTGCGGTTATGTCGGCTTGGTTTCGGGGGCGTGTCTGGCTGAGATCGGCCACTCGGTCGTCTGCACCGACAACGATGAGAGCAAGATTGTCACCCTCAATCAAGGTGGCTTGCCGATTTATGAGCCGCACCTGGACGAGATCGTGGCTCGAAATGTCGCAGGCCGGGCGGCTGAAATTCACCGCCGACCTGGGTGAAGCGGTGCGCTACGGAGACGCAGTTTTCATCTGCGTGGGCACGCCGCCGCTGCAGGATGGCGACGCCGATCTCAGCTCCATCGATAGTGCGGCGCGACTGATCGCCCAGGAGTCCCGCAGCTCGAAGCTGGTGATCGAGAAGAGCACCGTGCCCATGCAGACCGGGCAAAAACTGGTGCGCGCCCTGGCGATTTACGGGCGCAACTCGGACTGCCGCTTTTCGGTGGCTTCCAATCCGGAGTTTCTGCGGGAAGGCACCGCGGTGCTGGACTTTCTGCATCCTGACCGCATCGTGGTCGGTGTGGGCGACGCAAACGCGGAGGCGCAAATGCGCGAGATTTACCGGCCCATCCTCGAGCGCAAGGTTGCGTGTCCCATCCATCCGCAGGGCTGCCCGGGCAGAGAGGCGCCGCCGCTGCTGGTCACCAGCATCAATAGCGCCGAGTTGATCAAGCATGCCTGCAATTCTTTTCTGGCGCTGAAGATTTCCTACGCGAACCTGATCTCCGATATCTGCGAAAACATGGGCGCCGACGTCGAGGAAGTCGTCGAGGCCATGGGCATGGATCCGCGCATCGGACCTTCATTCCTGCGTCCAGGACTGGGATTTGGCGGCTTCTGCCTTCCCAAAGATATTCAGGCGTTCATCCGGCTGGGAGAAAAAGCCGGAGTTGACGTCGCTCTGCTGCGAGACGCGGAGCTGATCAACAAGCGCCGCATCGATCACTTCCTGGCCAAGGCGATGCACTCCCTGTGGACGCTGAAGGGCAAGTCGATCGGTGTGCTGGGACTGACGTTCAAAGCCAACACCGACGACATCCGTTTCGCGCCGGCGATGGAGTTGATTGCCCGTCTGCTGCAGGAGCAGGTGCGCGTGAAAGTTTACGATCCGCAAGGGATGGAAAAAACCAAGGCGCTGTATCCCGCAATTCAGTATTGCGCTGACAGTCTATGAGGTCGCCGACGGCGCCGAAGCGCTCATGATCGTGACCGAATGGGATTGCTTCCGCGAACTGGACTGGCTGCGAGTCAAGCGCCTGATGCAGCGCCCACTGGTGATTGACGGCCGCAATCTGTTGGACGGCGAGTCCATGGTGGGTATGGGATTTGAGTATCAAGGCGTGGGTCAACCGCTGGCGGAGGGTGTGGAGATGAAGAATCGGGCGGCGGTTAACTGATGCGACCTCAGCCCGGCAGAGAAGCTGCCTGGCTATCCATAGTGGGCTTGCACTAGGGGGCAAGCAGATCTGATCGCTAGCCCTTGGCGGCTTTGCTCAGAATCTCGGCGAGCTCTTCCATGGCTTCCTGCGCGTCTTCGGTTCCCCAGACGCACATCAGCTTTACTGCAGCGCGATGCATGGCAGGCGCCTGCGCAATCAGGCGAGCGTTGGCTTGCGACTCTTCCGACACTACCGCGTTGGGAATGACTGCTACCTCGCGCCCCCCCCGCAAAGGCGACCCGGCAATTACCGACCAATGACCGTTTCCGTTATGCTCGCGAATGCGCCACGGTTCGGCGGTGTTCGCAACGGGCTTTACGTTATCGGACTTGGTGGTTCGGCGCAGAACGGTCGGCTTTGACTTTAGTGAAAGCATGGTTGGCACCATTTGGGTCGCGACTCATCGAGGGGCAGTCGGAACACAAAACTCTATCGGAAAGAATAGGGATTAAGGTTAGCCCGTGTCTACGGCACTGACGTATAAGCGCTTGCTACCACTAAGGCACTCTTGTCAATGGCACTTACATGACACGGCCTTCGGGAGTACCACGCGACGCTAGCCGCGCAGCGGCGCTACGACGTTAGACCGGGGCCTAAGCGCCGGCTGGACATGGAAAATTCGCTTGAGCCCGAAGCGGCGATACGGGATAGGTTCAGGCAGATCTATGTGGGTCGTCCCACCATCACATTTCGAGTCGAGCTACGACACGCACACTTCCGAGGGAATGGGTGGGATAGCCGTAGAGTCGGAAACGCCGCCTATTATGCGGTGATCCGCGTCAGCTCCGGCACGGCCCCTCTGCTGGAGAGCAGATGGCTCTTCAAAATCCGCACAATGCGAGGCGCCGCGTTGCCGTCCCAAAGGGGAGGGCAGCTGTGAGGCTGGTCGCGCACTGCGAGGTTGCGCAGGACCTCGGACGCGTGCCGAACTAACCCCTCGGGCTCGGAGCCGATGAGACGGTTCGTCCCCATGGTTACCGTGACCGGCCGCTCCGTATTGTCGCGATAGGTGAGGCAGGGAACTCCCAGATAGGTCGTCTCTTCCTGAATGCCGCCTGAGTCGGTGATGACCATGGCCGCGCTGTCCACCAGTCCAAGAAAATCCAGATACGACGCCGGCGGCATGGTCCAGATGCCATGATTGGGAAGGGCGCTGGCGCCATCCCATGCGTGTGTGCCGGCAAATCCGGAAGCCAGAATCTTCTGCTGGGTGCGCGGGTGCACCGGAAAGACGATGGGGATTCTGCGCGCTACTTCCGCCAGCGCCGTGAGCGTCTGCGTCAGTTGCGACGGGTCGTCCACATTCGACGGCCGATGCAAGGTGAGCACCGCATAGCCGCGCTTTCGCAATCCCAAACTGGAGCGCAGCGAAGAACGCCGGGCCGCATCCAGGGCGCTCACCAGAGAGTCGATCATCACGTTGCCCACGAAAAAAATCTTCTCCGCAGCGACGCCCTCGTTAATCAGGTTGTGATTTCCACTCTCCTCGGTGGTGAACAGCAGGTCAGAAATCGCATCCGTCAAAACCCGGTTGATCTCTTCCGGCATGCTGCGATCGAAGCTTCGCAAACCCGCTTCCACATGGCAGACGGGAATCGATTCCTTCGCAGCAACCAGCGCGCAGCCGATGGTGGAATTCACATCGCCCACCACCAGCACCAGGTCGGGACGGTCCTGCTGCACCAGCTCGCCAAAGCGCTTAATGATTTCAGCCGTTTGCGCGTGGTGCGTGCCCGAGCCCACTTCCAGGTTGTAGTCCGGCTGGGGAATGTTGAGCTGATCGAAGAATACCTGCGACATGGAGTAGTCGTAATGTTGTCCGGTATGCACCAGGACGGGCTCGAGTTCGCGATGGCGGCGCATCTCGGCCACCAGAGGAGCGACCTTCATCAAGTTCGGCCGCGCCCCAACGATGTTCATTATGCGAAAAGCAGTTTTGGCCATGGACCCCACCGATCAGCCTCTTAGTGGTAATACTGTATAGCCTTAATATGCCATTCGTCTATCGAAAGTTATACACCTCTAGTGCTATCAAGGATGCCGGATCCTAGTCGAGCCTTCTTATGTTCGTTAGGGAGACTCTGATGAGGTCTTGTTTTGAAGGGGACGGCCTTTAGGTTGTGGGTGAGTAGCTCGGTCGTCCCTACAGGACTTAGATCAATTTCCCACCTGACCCAGGACTCCGCCTGCCCATCCCAATTCGCGCAAAAGCGGCGCGAATCGGGAGCCCTGGATTCGGCTACGTCCTGGGCTGAACTGAGTCGTCCTTCCGGACGGGATTTTCGGCAGATATATTCCACTCGCAACTCCAAAATTTGGTTCGCACGCAGACTCTTCAGGTCGTCCGGTTAAGTGCCCGAAACTCATCTGGCTTCAGCCGCTGCGGGGACCTCCCTCTTCACTTGATCAAAGTTTCCTTAGTGCTCTTGAGTCGCATCCGCCGCGAGTTGTCTCGAGCGAAGCGCGCTCGTTCCCGCAGTCGCTGAATTACAATCGCGCTCAGCCATGCCTGCCGCGCACCGCACCATTTTTCATGTCGATATGGACGCCTTCTTCGTCTCGGTGGAAGAAGTGTTCGACCCGTCGCTCAAGGGCAAGCCGGTAGTGGTGGGCGGGAGGCCGAACGAGCGCGGCGTGGTTTCGGCTGCGTCCTATGCGGCGCGCAAGTTCGGGGTGCACTCGGCCATGCCTTTGCGAACCGCGGCCAAGCTGTGTCCGCAGGCGATTTTCGTGGACGGCCATCCCGACCGCTATCGCGAGTACTCGGGCAAAGTTTACGAAGTGCTAAACCGTTTCTCGCCCAAGCTGGAAATGGTTTCCATCGACGAAGCCTACGTCGACATGACCGGCACCGAGCGCCTGCATGGTCCGCCGATGCGGGCAGCGCACGCCCTGCACCTGGCGATGAAGGCCGAAACACAACTCAATTGCTCGATCGGGATCGGTACCTCGCGGCTGGTCGCCAAGGTTTGTTCCGACCAGGCCAAGCCCAACGGCGTGCTGTGGATTGTGCCCGGCGGGGAAGTGGAGTTCCTCGCGCCGCTCGATGTGCGCAAGATTCCGGGCGTCGGCAAAGTGATGGAGAAGCGCCTGCAGGAGCAGGGCATTCGCAAGGTGGGCGACCTCGCCTCGCGCGACCAGCGCTGGTTGGAGCAAAACTTTGGCGCGCTGGGAGTGGCGCTCTCCGGAAAATCGCGCGGGCTCGATGCCGGTGGCTGGTTCGACGCCGACATCGGGGAAGACGAGGGGCCGCGCTCCATCAGCCACGAGCACACGTTCTCGCACGATACCGCCGACGCGCAGCAGCTGGAATCTACGCTGGCGCGCTTGTCGGAAATGGTCTGCCGCCGGCTGCGCGAACAGAAGCTGCACGCTCGCACTCTGCAGTTGAAGCTGCGTGACTCCAGCTTTCACACCATCACGCGCGCCCGGACGCTAGCCAATCCCACGGCGATCGATACCGAAGTGCTGGCCACGATTCGCGAGCTCTTCCGCGCCAGTTGGAAGGGCGATGCGATCCGCCTACTCGGCGTTCACGTTTCGCATTTCGAAGACGAGAGCGAGCAGATCAGCCTGGCCGGACAGGGCGCGCACGAGAAGTGGAACCAGGCGCTCTCGGCCGCCGATCGCCTGCGCGAAAAGTATGGCGAAAGCGCAGATCTCGCTGGCTACTGGCTTGAAAGCCCGCTTCCGCGAACGGACCCACGAAAATCCTGCGGGATTGCCGGGGAAGAAAAAGCCGTCGTAGCGAACCACGCCGCTTTCGCACCCGCAGGCGGCGACCACCTGCCCCGGTCACCCATCACAGACAGATGTGATTCGTCAGCCCTACTCTTAAAACGTAGGGAGCACCGGCATGTGTCTGGCCGTTCCAGGAAAAATTCTGAGCACGCAAGGAGAAGATCTTGCGCGCACCGCTCGTGTCAGCTTTGGAGGCATCGTGAAGCAGGTCAGCCTGGCTTACGTTCCCGAAGCTAAAGTCGGCGACTACGCCGTGGTTCACGTCGGCTTCGCCATCAGCCTGGTGGACGAGCAGGAAGCGTTGCGCACCTTCGAATATCTCCGGCAGATGGACGAGTTGAGCGAGTTGGAAGTGGAAACCGTGGAATCATGAAGTACGTCGACGAGTATCGCAACGGCGCGATCGCCCGGCAGTATGCCGACAGCATCGCGCGCATCGTCACCCGGCCGTGGACCATCATGGAAATCTGCGGCGGGCAGACGCATGCCATCGTCAAGTACGGGATCGACGAACTTTTACCACCGGAGATTACGCTGGCCCATGGCCCGGGATGCCCGGTCTGCGTCACTCCGGTCGAGTTGATCGACAAGGCCCTGCGCATTGCCGCCCAGCCCAACGTTATTTTCTGCTCCTTCGGCGACATGCTGCGCGTGCCCGGATCCTGTGCGCCGGCCGGTCCAAATTCGGACGCTGCACCGGCGGCTGATTTGTTCAGCATCAAAGCTGCCGGCGCTGATGTGCGCATCGTCTATTCGCCGATGGACGCGGTGCAGATCGCCAAACAGAATCCCGGCAAGCAGGTGGTCTTCTTCGCTGTCGGTTTCGAGACCACCGCGCCCGCCAACGCCATGTCGGTTTATCACGCCCGGCAATGCGGCCTGAAGAATTATTCGGTGCTGGTTTCGCATGTGCTGGTCCCGCCTGCGATGGAGGCCATCCTGAGTTCGCCGGCCAATTGCGTGCAAGGCTTTCTCGCTGCCGGCCACGTTTGCGCCATCATGGGCTACACCGAGTATTACCCGATTGCCGCCAAATATCGCGTGCCCATCGTAGTGACCGGCTTCGAACCGCTTGATCTGCTGCAAGGAATTTCCATGTGCGTGCAGCAACTGGAGCAGGGACGCTTTGAGGTCGAGAATCAGTACGCGCGCGCGGTTCGCCGCCGGGGAAACGCGCCGGCTCAAGGTCTGGTTGCCCGAGTGTTTCGCATTGTCGATCGCAAATGGCGCGGCATTGGAGGCATCGCCCGCAGCGGCCTGGGATTGGCGGCCGACTACGCCGACTTCGATGCTGAGACCCGCTTCGGCTTGGCCGACTACACCGCCCAGGAAGACGCGGAGTGCATCAGTGGATTGATCATGCAAGGCGCCAAGAAGCCGGAAGAATGTTCCGCCTATGCCCAGCGCTGCACCTCCGATCATCCTCTCGGCGCTCCCATGGTTTCCTCCGAAGGAGCCTGTGCCGCCTACTATCGCTATCGCCGGTTGCGGACCGGGAACCGGGCCGCGGCGAAAGGTGACGGCAATGGGTGAGGTGAAAGAGTTCCGCTTGCACTGCCCAACTCCGGTGAAGGACGGCGACCGGGTGCAACTGGCGCATGGCGGCGGCGGCCGGCGCATGCACGAATTGCTGGAAGAGCTGCTGCTGCCTGCCTTCGGCAACGAGATGCTGTGGGAGCGTCATGACGGAGCGACCTTCAGCGTGGGCGAAACCCGGTTGGCCTTTACTACCGACTCCTACGTTGTCAGACCGCTGTTTTTCCCCGGCGGCGACATCGGCAGCCTGGCCGTCAACGGAACCGTAAACGATCTGGCCATGTGCGGCGCGCTGCCGCTCTATCTCAGCTCAGGGCTGATCCTGGAAGAAGGCTTGCCGATGGAGACCCTGCGCCGGGTAGTGGACTCGATGCGCTCGGCGGCCAAAAACGCCGGAGTGCAGCTGATCACCGGCGATACCAAGGTGGTCGACAAAGGCAAGGGCGATGGAATTTTTATCAACACGGCCGGAATCGGAGCGGTGGCGCCGAATGCTTTCATCGCGCCCCGGAAGGTGCGTCCCGGCGACGCTATTCTGCTGAGCGGAGACATCGGCCGTCACGGTATTGCGATCATGGCCGCCCGCGAGGGCTTGTCCTTTGAAAATGGGCTGCGGTCAGACTGTGCCCCATTGTGGGAGCCGGTCGCAGCCTTGCTGGATGAAGATGTTGCACTGCACTGCCTGCGCGATCTTACCCGCGGTGGCTTAAGCAGCGGTCTGATTGAGATTGCCGAAGCCGCCGGAGTGCGGCACGCGATTGAGGAAGACTGCATTCCGGTGCGCGAACAAGTGATGGGAGCGTGCGAGGTATTGGGACTCGATCCCCTATACCTGGCCAACGAAGGCCGCTTCATCGCATTCGTACCCGAGCGCGAGACGGAGAAAGCCCTCGCCATCCTGCGAAGATTCGCCGTCAGCCGGGAAGCGGTTTGCATTGGGAGAGTGCTGGACGGGCCGTCCGGAATGGTGACCATGCGGACCCTGCTGGGCACCGACCGCATCATCGATATGTTGAGCGGCGAGCAGCTTCCCAGAATCTGTTGATCATTCCCTATCCCGCACCCCATCACCCTGTAACGTGAGGCATCGCACAGCCAGAACGCGGCGCACACGATATGCATGGTGGATGGCAAGTCTGTTCCGCCGACCATCGTCGGGCGGGCAGAAGTCAAAAGCCAGCCGCAACGTTGGAGAGGTTGAATTGTCTGGGACCCTGATTATTGGCTACGGAAACATGCTGCGCGGCGACGACGCCATCGGATGTCGCGCGGCTTATGAGCTGGAACAGCTTTTTCGCGACGCTCCCGACGTGGAGGTAATTGCCTCGCAGCAGCTTACGCCCGAGATGGCGGAAGACGTTGCGGGAAGCAACTTTGTGCTTTTTCTGGATGCCGCCACCGGCGAGGAGCCAGGCACGCTTCGGCGCACGCGGGTTGCGCCGCAGCCCGGGCCTACGGGATTTACTCATCAGTGGACGCCCTCAGCCTTGTTGTCGGCCGCCGAGCAACTTTACGGCGATGTTCCGCAAGCGATGAGCATCACGCTCGCCGGATGGTCTTTCGATCTCAGCAATCGACTGTCGCCGGGCGCGGCTCAACGGTTTCCGGAGATGATTCGGCTGGCCAAGAATGTAGTCGAATCCCATCGGCACGCGATGCAGCGGGAGGGCGTAGCACAAACGAAATAGTCACACTCGATGCGCAATTGATTCCGCCGGCATAAACCAGACTCCAGAAAACCAAAAAGGCACATCGCCCGGATGTGCCCTGGTGGCTGCTGTTTCGCTGCCGGCTAGGCGCCGACTAATTTCTCTAAAACGGATTTGTTGCGAATGGTCAGCGTAGAGCCTTTGAGAATCGCGATCTGCCGTTTGCGAAAATCCGCCAGGACCCGGGTCACGGTCTCGCGTGAGGTGCCGATGATTTGGGCGATCTCTTCGTGGGTCAGCGCCAGCTTTACTTTGGGCTCGGCCTGCTCATGACTGGTCGCGGTCCATTCCAGTAGCAGACGCGCCAGGCGTTCCGGCGCGGAATGCGAAAGGCCGAGGCTGCGAATTTGCTGATAGGCGCTCTGGCAATCTTTGCTGAGATGCTGCGCCGCCTTTAAGCAAGCGTCGCCGTGCTTCTGCAGGAAATTGAGGAAGTCGTCGCGCTTGACGAAATTCAACTGACAGGGCTGACCGGTTTCCGCCGTAATCTCATACGGTGTGCCCGACACGGTGGCGTGCATGCCCAGTACTTCGCCCGGCTGCGCAATTTTCAGGATCAGGGTTTTGCCTTCGGCGGAGGTAGTCGAGAGTTTGACTCGTCCCTTGCACAACATGTAAATTCCGCGGGGCGATTGACCTTCCACGAACAGGATGGCTCCGGCGGGATAGGAGGCCGAATACTTGATCTTGTCAAAGGCTTCCAGCGCAGCTTTAGGAAGAGAACAGAAGAAGCTGTCGCTTCGTAGCTTGCAAATAACACAATTCTCAACCAACTCGAAGCCGTAAGGTGATCCCACTTTGCCTCCCGACGCTACGTCTCATGCTATCACCTAACTCATCTCTAACATCCCCCAATAGTAGGATAGCTGGAACTGCGAGCCCGCAAGCGCACCCTCGCCTTAGTGGTAGCCGGTAAGCCGGAAGTGGCGGTCGGAATCCGATTCCAGGTTCCTATTTGCCAGCCGCCGGCTGCGCAACTCGCAAAACAGGCCTCCCGTGACGCACATCACACCCAGCCGTATCTCGGGTCACAGACCTCGGCCCGTCTCCCGAAGGACAATCCCGCCCACAACGGCTCAAAAAGGCGGGAAGCGAAGGTCTGATTTCGTTACCCTGCCGGACCCGATCTACGAACTCAGATTCGTGAGCGGGCTGCCGGAACAACCGTTCCGGCGGGCGACGACGCACCGTGCAGGATGGAATTTGACCACTCTCCTCTTACCCCACATCGCTTCCCGCCGACGGTTTTGCTTTGCCGGGTCATGCCCAAACCAGGCGAGGGGATTTTGTAGCGCGAAGTCGAGTTGGAGGTCGAAGGACGGTGATTGCCGGTTCCTCGTTCCCCGGGTTGCTGGGAAGCGATGAAGCGGAGTCTCTTCGACATTCTTGAGTTTGATGAGAACCAACGGCAAGATGCGGCAACTCTGGAAAGGATGAAGGACATGGCTGAGGCGATAGAGGCGGGTATTTACAAAGAATGGTGGGCTAATCCGGCGGTCGTCGGATTAATGGGTTTTGGCTTGACCACGATGGCTACAGGCCTGCACAACGTAGGATTCTGGAGCGCCGGACCAACCTTGGCGTTGGCCATCACGTTTGGGGGAACCGCGCAATTCGTTGCCGGGATCATCGACCTGCGAAAAGGAAGCATTTTTGGCGGCTCCGCTTTCATGTGCTATGGCGCCTTTTGGTGGTCACTGTTCGTGCTGCTTTACGTGCAACCGAAGACAGGCATTCCAGCCGGTCATCCCGAGGAACTCGGCTTCTTCCTGATGTGGACCCTGTTTACCTTTGGCTTTTGTCTTGCGGCCCACCGCGTCGGTAAGTACCTGGCGGTTCTGTTCTGGTTGCTACTGCTGGCATTTATCCTGCTCGACGGCGTGGTTATCGGTATTGTTCCCGCGCGCGTGGCCGGCTGGGAGATCTTCATCGTCGGCTTCCTGGCCTGGTATATCGCCACCGCGACCCTGGTGAATGCGTGTCACGGCAGAATGGTTCTGCCACATTCTTAGCGTCATAGTTAGCCTACCGGCGGGCGCGAAACGCGGCTTAACGGGCAGCGTGACCTGGCATCGTGCAAGGTCACGCTCCGGCTTGATCGCGCCGAACCGGCTGGGTGGCAGAACAGGATTAGGGCGGGCGCTTGTCGTTCGTAACTTCGTAGGTTTGCAAGGAGCAACTTCATGGGAACCGCAACCAACCTGGCTGAAGCACCCAAGCCATCGAAAGCGGTGGTCGAGGAGTATGCCGCTCCAGCCATCGTAAAGGATCAAGCGCTGGTGAAGGACTGGCCGGCCGAGCTACGACGCTTTCAACAGGATCCCGACGCTTTCTGGGCCGACGTTGCCTCGCAGTTTATTTGGACCAAGCCGTGGGACAAAGTTTTCGAGTGGGATGGAATTCATCACCAATGGTTCATCGGCGCGCGCACCAACATCACGATCAACGCGCTCGACCGTCATGCGAAATCCGAGAACGCCAACCGGGCCGCGTTCATCTGGCTGGGCGAAGATGGGACCGAGCGCATTGTCACCTATCGTCAGCTGTATCGCGATGTCTGCCGCTTCGCCAATGGGCTGAAGTCGCTAGGCGTCAAGAAAGGCGACCGCGTCATCATCTACATGCCCTTGACCATTGAGGGCGCGATTGCGATGTTGGCGTGCGCGCGCATTGGCGCGATTCACTCGGTGGTGTACGCAGGTCTGGGACATTCGTCGCTGCGCGATCGCGTAGAGGATGCGCAGGCGCGCGTGGTCATTGCCGGAGACGCCGGATTCCGCCGCGGCAAGGCGGTTCCGCTCAAAGGCATTGTGGACGAAGCGCTCGACGGTCTGGAGACGGTGGAGAAGGTCGTAGTCTTCACCCGCGATCCCAAGGCATTCGAACCCGCCAGCGTTCGCGAGGTTGATTTCCGCGAGCTGATGAAGTTTCCCGCCGAGTGTCCCGCAGAAGACATGGATGCCGAAGATCCGCTGTTCATCCTGTACACCTCGGGCACCACCGGCAAGCCCAAAGGCGTGGTGCACGTACACGGCGGCTTCATGGTGGGCACGACGTATCATCTGGCATCGTTCTTCGATGTCGGAGTTCGCGACCTGTTCTGGTGCACCTCGGATATCGGCTGGATCGTCGGCCACTCCTACATTGTGTATGCGCCGCTGTGCGCGGGCGTGACCACGCTGTTCCGCGAGGGCGCGATCGACTTTCCCGATCCCTCGATCGCCTGGCAGATCGTCGAGAAATATGGCGTAACGAAAATGTTTACCGCGCCGACAGCGCTGCGGATGTTCATGCGCTACGGCGAAGCTCTTCCGCAAAAGTATGACCTCACCAGCTTGCGAGTTGTGGCCTGCGCCGGCGAACCACTGAACCCGGAAGCCTGGCGTTGGGCGCAGACTTACATTGCCGGCGACGGCAAGTGGGGCTACGTGGTCGATAACTGGTGGCAGACCGAACTCGGCGGACCAGCGCTGGGCACGCCGGCGACGATGCCGATGCGTCCCGGCAAGGCCGGACTGGCGCTGCCTGGCTGTGAAGCTGATGTGGTTGACATCAACGGCAATCCCGTGCCTCCGGGCGTAAGCGGCCGCTTGATCTTGAAACGTCCGTTCCCGCATTTCATGCGGACCATCTGGAACAATCCGGCTCGCTTCGAGAAGGACTGGCTGGAGCTTGCGGGCTGCTACATCACTGGCGATCTTGCGACCAAGGATGAAGACGGCTACATCTCGGTGATTGGCCGCGCCGACGACGTGCTGAATGTTGCTGGCCATCGCATTGGAACCGCGGAGGTAGAAAGCGCGCTGGTCTCGCACCCCGCAGTTGCCGAGGCCGCCGCAATCGGTATCCCCGACGCACTCAAAGGAGAGGCAATTGTAGCGTTCGTTCAGCTACGCTCCGGCCATTTGGCATCCGACACGCTGACGGCCAGCCTGATCGAGCATGTCCGCAGAGAACTGGGTCCGATTGCAACTCCGTCAGCCATCAAATTCGTCACTGCGTTGCCCAAGACGCGTTCCGGCAAGATCATGCGCCGTCTGTTGAAGGCGCAGGAAACCGGAGCGGAGATTGGCGACCTCTCGACTCTGGAGCAATAATTTGATCTTTAGGGACGCGCTTATTAAGTTCCGGCTTTGAAAGGGTACGGATTCAGCCGTGCCGTTAGCCACGCAAAATCAACGGGGGCTTTACAGTTTGCTGAAAAACTCGGCCTAAGGCGATTTTGGAGGGGCGTAGCTTTAGCTACGCCGTAGCAGGCCCTTTATATTTGTCATCCCGAACCGACTTTAGTCGGTGAGGGATCTGCTTTTCCGACTTTTTCAGCAAACTGTTTAGCCCCTGCAACAAGTGCGGCAAGTTATTCAGGGGTTCCTTAGTGCTTGGCCCCGGTGACCGCGGAGAACGGTCTCTCAGGTTTTACTCGGCAAATCCGGCACTCCGCAACTAGAATGCATAAATAAAGAGCGGGCCGCGCAATACTTTACTAAGGGCAATTTCAACAGCATTGATCGGAGGCATGTCCATGTCCATCACGCAATCGGCAGTCGGTCCCAATATTGATTCCATCCTCACCGAAACCCGCAGCTTTCCGCCGCCTGAAGACTTCAGCAAGAACGCTCACATCCGGAGCAAGGAAGATTACGACAAGCTATGCGCGCACGCTGCCGCCGATCCGGAAGGCTTCTGGGCCGACATCGCTCGCCAGTTGCATTGGTTCCAGCCCTGGGAAAAGGTGCTGGAATGGAATACTCCGTGGGCAAAGTGGTTTCTCGGCGGCAAGATCAATCTCTCCTACAATTGCCTCGACCGTCATGTCGCGACCTGGCGCAAGAACAAGGCTGCGCTTATCTGGGAGAGCGAGCCCGGCGAAGTGCGCACGCTTACTTATCAGCAGCTGCTAAGCGAGGTGTGCAAGTTTGCCAACGTGCTGAAGTCGCTGGGCATCAAGGCCGGCGACCGCGTTGCGATTTACATGGGCATGTGTCCGGAGTTGCCCATTGCCATGCTGGCGTGCGCTCGCATTGGCGCTCCGCACTCGGTGATCTTCGGCGGCTTTTCGGCGAACGCGCTGGTCGATCGCATCACCGATCAGGAAGCGGTAGCTGTCATCACGCAGGACGGGTCGTATCGGCGCGGCGGCGAAGTCAAGCTGAAAGCCGCGGTGGATGAGGCAATGGATCGCTGTCCGTCGGTGAAGCACGTGGTCGTCTACAAGCGGACTGGCTCCGAAGTTGCGTGGACGGAAGGCCGCGATCACTGGTGGCATGAGCTGATGGCCGAGGCCAGCGACAATTGTCCGGCCGAGCCGCTGGATTCCGAGCATCCGCTTTACATTCTTTACACCTCGGGCACGACGGGAAAGCCCAAGGGCATCGTTCACACCACCGGCGGCTATTCGGTCGGAACTTACATCACGACGAAGTGGGTCTTCGATCTGAAAGAGGACGACACCTATTGGTGCACGGCCGACATCGGCTGGGTCACGGGACACAGCTACATTGTGTACGGACCGTTGCAGAATGGCGCAACTGTTCTGATGTATGAAGGCGCGCCCAACTGGCCGGCGTTCGACCGCTTCTGGGCCATCATCGAAAAGCACAAGGTCAACATTCTGTACACCGCGCCGACCGCGATTCGCACCTTTGTGAAGTGGGGCGACGAATGGCCGAAGAAACATGACCTGAGCAGTCTGCGTTTGCTGGGCACAGTCGGCGAGCCGATTAATCCCGAAGCCTGGATGTGGTATCGCGAAGTGATTGGCGGCAATCGCTGTCCCATCGTCGATACCTGGTGGCAAACCGAGACCGGCTGCATCCTGATCTCGCCGGTTCCGGGCGCGATTGCCACCAAGCCAGGTTCGGCGACAAGGCCGCTGCCCGGAATCGCGGCCGAAGTCGTCACCCGCAGCGGCGAGCGCGTGCCGCTTGGTTCCGGCGGATATCTGGTCATCAAGAAGCCGTGGCCGGCGATGTTGCGCACCGTCTACGGCGATCCTGAGCGCTACATTCGTCAGTACTGGTCTGATATTCCTGGCGTGTATTTCACCGGCGACGGGGCGCGCGAGGATGCCGATGGCTACTTCTGGATCATGGGCCGCGTCGACGACGTGCTCAACGTTTCGGGGCATCGCCTGAGCACGATGGAGATTGAGTCGGCGCTGGTGGCCCATAGCAAGGTTGCGGAAGCCGCCGTTGTGGGCAGGCCAGATGAGATGAAAGGTCAGGCGGTCGCCGCCTTCGTCACGCTGGAGATGGGACACCAACCTTCGCCGGAGTTAAAGGAAGAGCTGCGGCAATGGGTGGCGAAAGAGATCGGCTCGATGGCCAAGCCCGACGACATTCGCTTCACCGATCAGCTGCCCAAGACGCGCTCAGGCAAGATCATGCGGCGCTTGCTGCGCGAGCTGGCGTCGAGCGGCGAGGTCAAAGGCGATATCACGACCCTGGAAGATCTGGGGGTTATCGCCAAACTGCAGGAAGAAGAGTAAGGACGCTCAAGAGCCCCATTTTTTCGCCAGTATCGAAACGGGGATTTTCCTGGGGGACCGGACCCAGTTTTATATCGCCTAAGGGTGTACCACGCGCAATCCCAAGTGCGCCTCGAAAGCATCGAAGTCGCGGTCGCGGTGAAGAAGTTGCTGTTCTGTCTCCAAACAGAACGTCGCTATAAAGCAGTCAATTGTTTTGCGGATCGTGATGCCCCGGCCTCGCAAGAATCGGTAGTTTCGGGCCGCAGCCAATGCCAGGTGTGTCCCGCCGGTTTCAAAAATCGCCAACCTCGCCAGATCGCGCTGGATCTGCCGAAAAACCGCATCGCTGCGGATGCCCTGCAAGACTTCGCAATAGATGAGGTCGGTCAGCCCAAGAGGTTGCTGGCCCAACTGCCGATCGAGCCAGGACGTATGATCGTTCTCGGTGCCCGCCAAATAGTCGATCCAAACAGTTGTATCAACCAGCACCATCGCGCGCCGCTACTCTGGAACTCGGCCGCGGCGGGATTCAGCGAGATTTCCTTCCCATTTCACCTTGCCGCGCCAGCGTCGCATCTCGGACTGCCCTTCAGTTTGAACCAGCAAGCGGAGCGCCTTCTCCACGGCCGCCTTCTTGGTGCGTACGCCGCTGCTGCGCATCGCCTTCCGCATCAACCGGTCATCAATGTCAATGTTGGTCCGCATTAGAAGATCTGATGTGTAAAGATGCCACATCTATGTGTATTAAGCAAACTGGCCCGCCGAAAAAACCATACCCGTTTCTGCCGACTGGCCGGGGCTCTGTCAGACCGGCCGTTGCCACGTTTCGTGCAGCGTCCTCACGCATCCGCTGGCGGCAATTCCGGACCGGGATCGCGCAGCGGCGGCTCGATCGACGGCGAAGGTTCAATCGTCGGCGCCGGTTCCGCGATCTCCTGCGGCTGCGGCGTCGTGTAGTCCACCGAATCGGCGGGAACTACTTCGGCGTGCCGCTGATACCAGGTCATCGCGCTGGCCAGTTGCCAGAAGCGCGTCGTCAATTGCGCCAGCAGAATCAGCTGTAACAGAACGAAGGTGAGCGGCGTCGCCGTCGGCGGCAGCTTCGCCCAAATCATCAGGCCCAGCACCAACGTCACCCAGGCAAACAGGCTGATTCGCAAATACATCCAGAACAAACTGGGCAGCGAGTGAAAGGTGATACGAAAAGCTTTCCAGGTGTTGCGCCACATGCGGCGTTCGTTGTGCGCCACGGTGCGGACCTGCGCCATATCGAACCACAGCCTCACCACCAGCGCCAGCAACAGGAACGCGGCCATTGCAAACCAGGAAAGGAAGATGCCAACCTGATCCGCGATGGCGCGATCGCCGATGCGGTCCGCCAGTTTGTCCAGCCCTTGATAAATCATGGTCACGATAATGAAGGGGATCAGGGAGAGCAGCAGGAGCCGCACGAATCTCCAGAAGAACGCGCCTGACGCGGCAAAGAAATCGCCGATCGTGAGCGTGCGGTCTTGCCGGTAGGTCTCCAGAATTCCTCCGCTGGCGAACAACATGAAAAGGAAGAACACGAAGGCGAACAGGTAGGAGCTGGTCGACGAATGCATCAGGCTTACTTCCGGCACCCGGATCAACTCGACGAACATGCCCACGTCGAATCCTTTGCTCAGCGGCTGCCCGGCAAAGCTGTGATGCAGCGCGCGATTCAGCGTCAACGCGGCCGGAAGCGTGCCCAATCCGGCGCACGCGAAGTTCACCACGAAAACCCACCACAGGATTGCTTGCCGCCGACAGAGGAGGCCGAACCCAGCAGCGACCACACCTTTCTCGTTGTCTGCCATGGTTTCTCCTTCTAGGCCAGCCAGCTCAGAAACTGAGCCAGGAATTGGGTCAGAAACATCCAGTAGGTCGCAATCTTCGCGGTCGCCGCCCGCTGCGACTTGGTGACTTGGCTGTTATTTAGATAATTACTATCGAGCGTGACCTGATACGCCGGATCGATTTGCACCGACGCCACCTGCGCTTTCTTGTGGTACACATAACGGACCCAGCGTGCTTTGCCGTCCCAGTGCTCCATGGTGCTCTCGCCATCGTCGAACTTCACCTCCGCCAGAACCGGAAAGACGAAGTCGCCTTTGCGATGCAGAATGACTTGCGTCTCGTAGGTCGGCTCGCCTTTCTTGTCGGCGTTGGCGTCAAACCAGTTGACCGGATCGGAGGTGGCGCGCAACACGTCATAATCCAGCACCTGCGTTCCGTAAACTGCCTGATTCCAGAACCAGCTCAAATCCTGGCCGGCGACTTCGTCTACCGTGTTCATGAAGTCTTGCTGCGTGGGATGTTTGAAGCGATATTTCAGGAAGTAGGTGTGCAGCGCGTTGCGCAGTGTCTGCTCGCCCACGATCTTCTCCAGCGAGATCAGCAGGGTCGCGGTTTTGCCGTAGGTGATATCGCCGTAGCTGCCGACGCTCATGTCGGTGAAACTGGGCTGGGCCAGCGAGTCGACGTCAGTCGAACCCAGATATCCCATCCGCTGCAGCCCGCGCTCGCCCAATTGCGCGCCCAGAATGTTCAAGATGCTGGCGTTCTCGCCGTAGAAGCTGTCGAGAACCTTCACTTCGGTGTAGCTGTTGATGCCTTCGTCCAGCCAGCCATTCTCGAACTCGTTGGTGGCGACCATTCCGTACCAATACTGGTGGCCGAACTCGTGCTCGGTGACCAGATCGATCAGGTGAATGCCTTTGGGAATCCACCAGCCGCTGTCGCCGGTGATGAACGTGGGATATTCCATTCCGCCGGCTTCGCCCGCGCCGTGCGGCGGATCGACCACCGTGAGCTGCGCGTAAGGATAAGGTCCGTACCAATCATCGAAGCGCTTCATGCTCTTTTGTACGCATTCGATGTAAGGTTGCCACTCGCGCTCGTGACTGTCGTAAGTCAGCAGCCGGATCTTCACCGCTCCAACGCTGCCGTCGAACGTGTTCTCCACAACCTTGAAGTTGGGATCGGCGGTCCAGGCAAAGTCGTGAACATCCTCGGCGTGGAAACCGACGGTCTTGGTTCCGTTGCCATTATCGTTGTCGCTGACTTGCACGCCGGTCGAGCCGATCACGTAATCCTTGGGCAGCGTGACTTTCACATCGTAGGTGCCGAAGTCGGCGAAGAACTCGGTCATGGCGTGGAACTGATGGCAATTCCAGCTTCCGTTCCACCACACGCCGACTTTGGGAAACCATTGCCCGGCGAGCAGAAACGTCCGCTTGTAGCCGGTGCGCGCGATCACCTCGGGAAACGTCGCCTTGAACTTGATCTTGAAGGTCACGCTTTCGCCGGGCGCGATCGGGCGCGGCAGCTTCACCTGAAAGACGGTCTTGTCGTCGGGATTGCCATCGTCGGGCGAGATGAACTTCATCTGCTTGGTCAAATCGCCCATGCCGACCACCTCGAACGAGCTCACCTCATTGGAGCCGTAATCGGAAGGCTTCCATTCGCTCAGGTTGCTGGAGCGAAAGTTGCCGTCGCGATGCGCCTCGTGCATCCAAGTCGACTTCGGCTGAAACGCGTTCAGATAAAGGTGAAAGGGAAACGTGTCCTGCGGCTGACCGGTCAGATTCTTATAGGTCAGCGTTTCGCTGGCGTCCACCGTGTGTTTCGGCGGATCATAGTTGGCGTCGATCTGATAGGCCACGACGCGTTGCGACAGCGGCCCGGTAACTTTCGGCGCAAAGGGGCTTTGCGCTGCGGCTGGAGCGGCCAGCGAAATTCCCAGCAGCGACAGCAACAGAGCGATGCGAGGGCTCATGAGCGATCTCCCGATCTTGCGAGCGTTCTTCCCGTGATTCCACCAGCTGGTGCAACGCCGGCTCGCAGCTTGCCAATCAGCGTCCAGCAAATACTAACGGTATCGCAGGATTTCTGCAGCTAAGGAGTGAACTTCCGCCGGCGATGGACTCGGGAGAGTTTACGATGGCCGAGCCAAAAACGTTCCGCTCCTGCGACGAGTTCTTCTGGTTCTACCTGGAACAGCATCGCGATGCAGGCAATCGCAGAATCTTGGGATTGATGCTCAGCGGCCGCCTGAATTCGCGTCTGCGCGCGGGCGGAAAATCCTCCGATCGCCGAATAAGATTGCGGGCAATCAGCGACGTTTTGCCGGCGAATCGAGTCTCCGGCGCCGCGACTTCGGTATCCCAGACCCTCCCCCCTACCCACTATATCGTAAGTTGTTGAAAACATTGAGTTGGCTAAAGATCGTTCCCGCTAAAATATTCTCCCCATTGGAGTTAAGTACTAAGTGTCTGGAAACAAACGGGTTACAGAACATCGCGTGAACGTAGAATCAATAACTTAGCCAGGATTTATCGCTAAAATATTCTTCTCGTTGGACTTACAAGAAATGCACTGCAATGATTGGACTTAGCAGAGCCGGGAAGTGCGGAGCTCGGGCCATTCGCAGGTTCATTTGGGACATTAGCGAAAGGGGCAGGTGGCTCAGGTCTCGCGCCTTTCGAGACGTGGGTAAGCGCGACGTGTCACTGCGGAAAAGTTGTCGTCTCTCGGAGCTTCGGCTGGTGAGCCTTCCATTCGTTCAATTGGACTGTCCCTTCCCCTGGGGCGGGTGGCGGACCCAAGCAATCTTCCCAGGTCTCGAAAAACGCGAGACCTGGGGCACCCGCCCAGAATCCTTACCTATCCCGCTATACGCTTCTAAAGATGCCGGAAGCGGAGCACGCCGAATACAAGAAACTTACCGCCGCTTAGTATGCGTAATCTTCAATCGGAACTTTCTTTCCGCGAAATGTTGCAAGAAATGCGTCGGTATTGCTCTTTATGGCAGATAGATTTTGCTCTATCTTGGCGAATGAGGGCACCTCTTTAGTTCTGAAAACCACCCGGCGCCACCAAATGTCAAATATACCCAGTAAATTCTGTTTGCAAGACACTTAGGACATTCCACAATTATATATCCAAACAGTCGGTCGCCCTTTTTAACTCTCTTCTCGGACTCTGTTCCAGTTATGCAGTAAGCCCCCAAACCAGCCTGCGGCCTTATCCAATCATCTTTCATTGACCGGGCAGGGATTTGTAGTGGCTCCGCCATATTGTCGGTATCTAGATCCCATAGGACGGCCTGATAGTAAGGGGAATATAGTACTGCCGTCTTAGACTTATTAACTAGGGAGATGGTAATGCATGTCCTTCCGATATTGTACATAAGCCTTATTGATATGTCCGGCTTTTCATCTACCGGCGAAGGCTGAGGGAAATTAAGGATTGTTTGATGTGCCGATGCCCCGCTTTGCCCCGCCGCTTTTAGATTAGCCGCCTGCCATTTCTGTTCTATCCCCATGACTCTGCTGTCATGAGCATCTTTGACCATTTTTTCCCACGCAGCATTTTCTTCCTTCTCGAATACCCATCCTAGCGACAAATATAAGGCTACAATAATTGCTAATTCCAACGACACAATGACAAACACCTGCGCCCATCGCTTTGGCGGTCGTATGTCTTCTAGAACCACGACAGAAATACCGGCGTAGATTCCTGCAAGTGAAAAGAAAACGCTCGCGTGCGCCCCTTCCGTCATGACATCCACCGATTGAACCGCGAAACCGATGGTGATGAGGATAGGGATGGTAGGAAGGGCCATAACAAGGAATAACGCCCTAATTTGGGGAACAGATACCACTTCACCCGTAAGTCGATCTCGAATTGTGAGCGTCCATCGGCTGCAATGCGGGAAAATTGTTTCTCGAATCAATTTGTTCGCAGCTCTAAGCCTATCCAAAAGCGACATTTGGATATTACCGTCGCCCGATTCGACCACCACGCATACCTCCGCCATACGGGATTGGTCCCGCCAAGCAGATTGTGGGGCAGTGGCCCGGTTGTGTAAAGTCGATAATCTGGGCGGCTGGCCCAGGTCTCGCGCCTTTCGAGACCTGGGTAAGCGCGACGTGTCACGGCGGAAAAGTTGTCGTCTCTCGGAGCTTCGGCTGGTGAGCATTCCATTCGTTCCGTTGGACTGTCCACTTCTCCTGGGGCGGGTGGCGGACCCAAGCAATCTTCCCGGGTCTCGAAAAACGCGGGACCCTTCGACAAGCTCAGGGCAGGCTCTGGGGCACCCGGCTGGTTCACGCAACTGCCGGCGCGACTGCCTCTGGTTTTGCCGGCAGAAGCGCTAACAGGACAACTCCGATCACCAGGACTACGATCACATCAGCAAAGTTCCGGTGGACGCCGTGAATCCACGATTCCACGGTTTGAATAGCCATCACAGCGCCATGGGAGATGTTCCACCAAGCTACTAGAGCAATCATCGAGCGATGCTCAGACGGTCTCCTTGCGGCTATGAGTAGAAAGACCCCGACCGGAATAAAAAAGCTCAGAAACATCGGTTCGATCTCGTTCTTCCCCTCCAAAAGCCAGCTGGAATGCCACAGATCTCTATATAGAAAATAAATTGTGGCCAGATTCAACAGCCCCACGATCACCAGGACGATCTGTGTCAGGCGTTCTCTTTTCACATTGACCTCATTGGAGCGAATTTTGTTGCGAGCGCGGCAGCGGCTCACGCAGAGGATTCACCAACTAGCACGCAGGACAGGAAAGCAAAAACCAAATCTGCGGGTGCCCCAGGTCTCGCGATTTTCGAGACCTGGGATTGTCATGGAGCTTGTCAGCCGAAGCCGTTTTCACACGTACATGTCGTTCTCAATGACGCTGCTGATCCATCCGCGTGGAGATACTCAAACCAGAGTCAAACTGTCGTGATCAGGCGTTATCGCAACCGATCCGAGCCGACTCGATCAGTTACGAAATGGATTTCTCTACAGCGATCACACAATCGGGTCTCAGAGTAACGTGGTCGGCTTATGTGGGATGTCATAGAATCGCCTCACGGTCGGCAACAGCAGCAGGACACACGGAAGGAGAAACAGCACAATCCCCACGATGTTTTGGAAGCTCATGCTGTTGTTGTGCCAACTCCCCGCCACGATTGCCACCACCATTGTGAGATCAAAGGCCAGAGCCGTCCACCATCCTGCCGTCGTACCGCACCACAGTCCCTTCGCGGCGCGAATCGAGAAATAGAGAGGCACGCCCACGACGGCGGTAGCAACCAGAATTGATCCTAATCCAACGCCCCAAGATGCAAACGCGAGCCACGCTAACACTACCCCGATGGCGATGACTGATTGTGCCGTCGCCGCTACAGCTACGACTAGTGGGCGACTAACCTGCATTGACTCGCTAATGGCATGAATCCAGCTACGAAACCGGCCATTACGGCAGAATGGTTCGGCCCTTCTATCGACAGCAAGTTCAGCTTCCCTCTGGATGCCACGTCTGCTTATCTCTTCGCGCAAGGTTTCGCTTGCCTCGTCCATCAATTGAGACCGTTCCACCCATAGCTGCAATAGATCATTGTTGTCGAGTTGGCGATAATCGCTCGCAAACCCTTTCATGGCGGAGAGTTTACCTCGTTATGGGATTCAGTGTCCCACGTCAACTGGCGATGACAGGCCTTATCGTAACCGATCCGGCCCGAATGGGTCACTTGTGATATGGGATGTTACGCCAACTACTCGCCAGGCAGCCTAATTTCGGATTGGCGATAACCCCCTCCGAACTAACTGCGGCTTCAACTCCTGACCAAGTCCACGCCTGCCAGACGATGATCGAGGTGCACACAGTTTCGATCGTCCCGAAGAAAATGTACGATGCAAACATATGCTCGTGCCAGGCACCGCTGGCCAAAGGGTAAACGAATTGCATCGAAATGACGGCTAACGTCTCAATGGCACCCGCGATGATATTCGCCAGCCGGTTCGCCCTAAACGGAAGCAGTCGAGACGCCAGAATCATGGCGATGGGTATTTCCATCAAGACCGCAAAACCCAGCAGAGCCAATGGTGGGAAATGTGGGGCTGGATCTTGCGAGCCAACAATATCCCACAGGGCAAGCACGTCCGCATACAGGTAGTTCAATAACGCGAAGATCCAGAATAGAGACAACCGCTCCCTGGTGTCATGCATGTTAACCTCCTGCGGAATAGTTACGGTCGCGCGGCAGAATAAGTCTCAGATTTTTCGCAGAGTTCTCCAGTTCTCCCAAAGGGCGAGAGAGAAACCCCCGGGTTCTATAAAAGGGCGGGTAGCCCAGGTCTCGCGCCGGGGCCATCCGCCATGCGAAGAATCTTTTTCCTGACTTGTGGAATCTGCTCTCAGTGAGCAGGGAGGAGGATCGGACGTGTCTTTGGCACTGATTGTTATTGCTGTCGCGGGGCTGGGTCTGGCGATCGGAATTTGGATTCAACGCACCCGAGGCGAGCGGGCGGTGGAGCAGCATAGCATCACTCCGGAAGCGCTCCACAGCTTGTTGGCCGCAAAGCAAGAGATACTGCTCCTGGATGTTCGTCTGCCGCTCGATTTGTTGGCCGATGCGGAGATCATCCCGGGCGCAAAGAGGATTCCCCCCAAAGAAATAATGGAGAATCCCTCGCTCATTCCCAGAGAAAAGGATGCGGTCGCTTACTGTACCTGCCCGGGCGATAAAACCGCTCGAACCATCATTCGCCGGGCCCGGGCTCTGCATTTCGATCGAGTGAAATTCCTGAAGGGCGGACTGGCGGCCTGGAAAGCGCAGGGTTATCCGGTCGAGCCCTACCTGGAGTCCTTCCACCTCGACTCGGCCAGTTAATCGGGGCTCGGGGAAGGATTATTGCTATCGGGTTACGGCGGCGCAGCCGGGCCAGGTTTTGCAATGCCCGGATTTCGACAATTGCTTCCGGATTGCCGGTGGTTCATTCCTTATCCCTTGATCGAAGATCGAATAGTCTGGGCCGACTTCGCGTCTGCCAACCCACCCGCCAGGCTCCGCCGCATGCCCCTTCGCTATACAAAGGTATCGAGCGATACCTTCGTCCAATAGATTTCCTGTCGCGCTCATGATGTGATGGCGCCTGTACATCGGTTGGGAGGCGCTAATGACAACACCGACAAGCTATCAAACGGATATTCGCCCGCTGTTCACGGAGCGGGACATTGAAGGCATGAAAAAGGGGTTCAACCTGGCCAGTTACGATGACGTTAAAAAGCATGCTGCCGCCATCTACGATCGCATTCGGGGAATCGGCGGCGCGGTCATGCCGCCCCCACCGCCCAGAGGCGAAGGTCCCTGGCCGCAAGCGCGCATTGAACTGTTCGCTAAATGGATGGCGGACGGGTTTCAGCCTTAGGCGACGACGACGGCGACGCGAACATCGTCGTAACCGGTCGGGTCGGTCCCTGCTTGGCGCAGGGCGTGGCAGCGTCGGAGATAAAAGTCGGCGGCCCGTGTGTCCAGACGCGGAGCAGGCAGCCACGGCGAATTGCGATCCGCTGTCGAAGCGGGCGATCGTACTGCGATCCATTAAGGGAGCACCTATGTCGAATGAGAAATCAAACGCCGCCAGTGCCAGTCGCGCGCTGCAGCCTACAGAAACCAATCCTCTCGATTTCGTGCCCGACAAAATTCCTTTCGACACTCCGTATGGCCCACCGATATCGCTCGAGCGGGCCCAGGCGGTTATTCAGGCGGCGGTGGCAGAGGCGAAGAAGCGGGATTGGAAGATGAACGTAGCGGTGGCCGATTCCGGCGGCAACCTGGTCGCCTTCCAACGCATGGACGGCGCCATGCTGGCCTCCATTCAGATTGCCGAGCACAAGGCGCGGGCCGCCGCGACCTTCCGGCGCCCCACCAAGGTCTTCGAGGACGGCGTCCAGCTTATGCACCTCAACTATCTACTCGCGTTCGACGGAATCATTGCGTCTCGAGGCGGCATTCCTCTGATCGAGCGGGGAGGGATTATCGGTGCAATCGGTTGTTCGGGAGGCACGGATTCCCAGGACGAAATCGTCAGCGAAGCAGGCGCGGCAGTCGTTAACCAAATCCCGGCCACCAACCAATAATCCAGATCGCGAGAACCTGTCGGGGTAATCAACCGGCTTCCGAGACTTAATACAAAGGAGAACATCATGACCACTGCAAGCGCACCTACGAAACTCGCACAGCTTCGCGTCGTCCGGAAGTCGCCCGGCTATTGGCGAGTCACGATCGACAATCCGCCGATTAACGTGATGGGCCCGGAAATGGTCAAGCAGTTCCAGGAAGTCATCAACGCTCTGGAGGCCGACGAGCAGGTCAGGGTCGTGGTCTTCGACAGCGCGGTCGACGACTACTTTCTGAATCACTCCGATTTCACCGCCAAGCTTGAAGATCTGACCTCGCTGCCGAACGGTCCCACAGGCTTGCCGCCCTGGCCAGACTTTCTGGTGCGTCTGACCCGCTTGCCGGTCGCCTCGATCGCCCTCATCCGCGGCCGCGCGACCGGCAACGGCAGCGAGATCACGCTGGCCTGCGACATGAGTTTTGCCAGCCGCGAGAAGACCATCATCTCGCAATGGGAGGTGGGTGTGGGGATGGTTGCCGGCGGCGGCCCCATGGCTCGGCTGCCCCGACTTATCGGCCGAAACCGCGCCCTCGAGGTGCTGTTGAGCTCGGAAGACATTCGGGGAGAACAGGCCGAAGCCTACGGCTACGTGAATCGCGCGTTGCCCGACGCCGATCTGGATGCGTTCGTCGAGGCGCTGGCGACCCGGATTGCCAAGTTCGACAAATGGGCGATCGCCCAGACCAAGCGCCTGGTCGACACCAGCCTGCCGCCGGATGTTGAGCTTGGCGCCGGGTGGGATGCCTGCATCGCTTCGCTTGGGCGACCCGCCGCCCAGGAGGGGATCAAACAACTGATGGCACGCGGCTTCCACAAGCCAGGGGATGTCGAAAATCGGCTGGGATACTACTTGAGCCAAATCGCGCGCTAGGCCGGCGCCGGAGCGTTCCGAACTCCGGAGTTGCGAGTGACGGGTAGCCCAGGTCTCGCGCCTTTCGAAACCTGGGTAAGCGCGACGTGTCTGTGCCGGAAAGTTGTCGTCTCTGGGAGCAGTCCTCCCAGGTCTCGAAAAACGCGAGACCTGGGGCACCCGGCCAGGACACGGAAGGAAAATTGGAAATGAAGAATGAGCACCGTATCGAAAGGAGTCATCCATGAACGCAGTACAAGTCGAACAGAAGAGCTATGAGATGCCCCCGCGAGAGGGGATCAGCATCGCGCATTTTCTCACCGTCGCCGACATCAAGCGGTCGGCTCACTACTATGAAAAGGTGTTTGGCGCGCGCATTCTGAGCCTGGGCGACGGCAACGCGCCTGGGTACCTTCAGCTGGCGAATATCTGGATGATTATGAATGTTGGAGGCGGGCCGACCCCGGATAAGCCGACGGTAACGCTCAGCGTCCCCGACCCGAATCACATCAACAGCTTCATGAATTTCCGGGTCGCGGATATTCAAGCGTGCTATGAATTATGGAAAAGTCGAGGAGCCGAGTTCATCACGGAACCGATACCCAAGTACGGCGAGATACGCTGCTATATCCGCGATCCTGACGGTTACATTATCGAAGTCGGACAGAGCACCAACGTCACCTACGGTTAACGCTCGGGCCGGACGGGATGCGGATTTAAGCGCTGACGGGTGCGGATCGAAGCTGTAGGTTCTTAGGAAAGAACTATAGACGGCCGATAACTATTGTCGGCTTAATCAACCAGACAGCCGCTATAGCGCGGTTGCCAGGCTTGGTCGGGCTGACATCGGGTATAGCTACGGCTACGGCGCTTTTCTCCGAGGGAGGGACAACAGATGGATTGGAAACCGTGGGTCCAGTTTGGGCTGCTGGGTAGCAGTGATTTGGAGCAATACGCCATTCTGCTGGTTCGCATTTCGATCGGGCTGTTCTTCGCTATCTCCGGGGCCAACAAATTGTTTGTCGCCGGCGGCACCAAACCTATTTATGACACGCTGGTTAAGGCCAAAGTCCCGTTTCCCCAGCAGACGGCTTACTTCGTGGCGGGAGTCGAGTTCGTTTGCGGATCGTTGCTGACGGTGGGGTTTCTGTCGAGCGCGGCCAGCGTGGCTTTATTGATCGATATGATTGTCGCCATCCTGACCGAAGCGGTTTCCACCTTGCCTAAAGGGCTTTCGCCGCTTAGTTGGCTCGACGATTTCCTCTACCTTCCCGAGGTCTTGTACGTGCTCTTTTCTGCGTGGCTGATCTGCTCTGGTCCGGGAAGGTTCAGCGTCGATTACTGGCTCGCCGGCAAGTTGCTGGGGTGATGGATTGACGAAGCCCCCGGCATGACCTCCCACACATTCGAAAACCGCGAATGTGTGGGGCACCCCGTCCGGAAGGCGATACAGAAAGGCCCTTAAGAAAATCCGATTGGGGAGACTAGCATGGCGATCACTACCGAAATCGCGCCGAACGTTTATCGCATCTCGATTTTTGCGCAATGGGGCAACTTCCAGTTCAACCATTTTCTGGTGAAAGACGATGAGCCGCTGTTGTTCCACACCGGGCTGCGCGGATTTCACGCGGAAATTCGCGAGGCTGTTTCCAAGCTGATCAACCTTTCCGAGTTGCGCCACATCAGCTTCAGCCATTTTGAGTCCGACGAGTGCGGGTCGCTCAATGACTGGCTGGCCGCCGCGCCCCAGGCGGATGTGATCTGCAGCCAGGTTGGCGCCATGGTGAACCTGAACGACTTCATTGGCCGGGAGGCACGCGGCCTGCCTGACGGCGGAACTTTTGCGACGGGGAAATACCGCTTTCGCTACTGCCATACTCCCCATCTGCCCCACGGCTGGGACGCTGGCGTGCTGTTCGAAGAAACCCATGGAACCCTGCTGTGTTCGGACCTGTTCCATCAGATGGGCGAAGTCGAACCGCTCACCTCTACCGATGTCGTGGGCCGCTCGCGTCAGGCGCTGCAGGAATTTCAGGCCGGCATTCTGGCGGAGTATGTGCCCTACACTCCACTCACCGGGCAGAACTTGAAAAAGCTCGCCGACCTGAAGCCCAAAACGCTCGCCATCATGCACGGCTCCAGCTTTACCGGTGACTGCGCCCAAGCACTCGATGACCTCAATGTAGTGTTTCGCGAGGTCTTCGGGCGGCAGAAGTAGAGGCGGAGATATCGGCGAGCCAATCTGCTACACTCGCGGCAATGCGCGTCCTGGGCATCGATTGCGGCGGCGAATATACCGGCTACGGAGTGGTCGAGCAGGATGCTCGGGGCTCGCTGCACCACCTGTGCAGCGGCGCGATTCATCTTTCGCCGCGCGAAGCCCTGGAAATCCGGCTCAAGAAAATCTGCGAAGGGCTGAAGGATGTCATCGAGGCGCAGGCTCCCGAGCAGGTCGCCATTGAAGATGTATTTTATGCGGTAAACGTGAAGTCGGCGCTCAAGCTGGGCCACGTGCGCGGAGTGGCCATGCTGGTGGCGGCCCAGGCTGGTTTGCAGGTGATTGCCTACTCGCCGCTGTCCATCAAGTCGGCCGTGGTCGGCTACGGGCGAGCCGAGAAGTCGCAAGTGCAACTGATGGTAGCGCGCCTGCTGAATTTGCCGGCGCCGCCCGAGCCTCCGGATGTGGCCGATGCGCTGGCCATCGCGATTTGTCATTTGCACACCGCCGGAACCTTGCAGCGCCAGCACGCCGGCGCTGGCTGAAGACCACGTGATTTCTGGTGAGCCCCTCGAGGGGCTCACATTCGATTTGCCGCGTACCCAGGACTGCGTCCGCCTGCGGCGGGCTTGTCCTGGGCTGAACTAAGTCGTCCCGCAGGGCGGGACGGGAGCGGCGTGTGTCGGAGATCGTTGCCGACCCGTTTGTGCGTTATGCAATGTGTGGGTCGACCAAGAGCCGTCTGATCGATAGTTTCTGGGTTGTATCAGGGCACGACCTTTAGTCGTGCCGAACGACACGCGGCCAAGGTTTGGGCTTCAGCCCCTGAGGACAGTTTGCAGGGGCTGAACAGTTTGCTGAAAAACTCGGCCTAAGACGATTTTGAAGGGGCGTAGCTTTAGCTACGCCGTAGCAAGCCCTTTATATTTGTCATCCCTCACCGACTTTAGTCGGCGAGGGATATGCTTTTCCGACTTTTTCAGCAAACTGTGAGCCCGTTTGGAAAAGAGAAGCTTACGGCACGGCTCAAGCCGTGCCCTGATACAAACCTGTCCACAATCATTTAAACGTATGCGCAGCGATTTACACCCGTCCGCTACGATGGCGTTGTTGGAAAATCATCTTAAATCTTTTCGCGAATTTGAAGGCGCACTGTTCGATCTGAGCGTCAGCAGATAGAATTTTCCAGAATGAGACTGTGGTTCATCCCCCTGCTGTTTTTCTCGGCGTTCGGAAGCGTGGCGCAACAGTCGTCCGCAGCGTTGCCCGCTGCGGGGGAGCAATCGGCGTCGGTGCGCTTCGGGTTCGACTGGCCGCAGGGCATTCCCTGGCAAAAGTATTCCATTGAAGTTCAGGCGGACGGCAAGTCGCACTTCGCCGGAGTCCCGAATGGTGATGACACGCATGACACCGATCCGTACCAGCAGGATTTCTCGATGTCGGCGGCCAACCGCGAGAAGATCTTCGAGCTGAGCCAGAAGCTGAACTATTTCCGCAGTGACTTGGATTCCCATCTGAAGCACATCGCCCAGACCGGCAAGAAGACTCTGGAGTATCGCTCGCCGCAGGTGCAGGGGATGACCACGTATAACTGGTCGCAAAACGCCGATGTCGAGGAGTTGACGAAACTGTTCCAGGCGATCTCCATGACCATCGACTACGGGCGCAAACTGGCGTTTCAGTATCGCTTTGACAAGCTCGGGATCGACGACCGGTTGAAGGAGTTGCAGGATCTGCAAGTCCAGCCACGGGGCCGAGGAGATTCAGGTGATCGCTCCTATGCTGCACAAGATCGCCGATGATCCCAACATGATGAACATCAGCCGGCAGACGGCGAAACATATTTTGCAGACGATGAACGGGGTGGGGTTGGCCGCGCAGAATCCGGCCCAGCAGTAGCGCTCTATTCCGGGCTGAACTGAGTCGCCCCGCGAGGCGGGATATGCCGAACGGGCTGAACAGTTTGCTGAAAAACTTGGAAAAGCAGATCCCTCACCGACTAAAGTCGGTTCGGGATGACAAATATAAAGGAGTTGCTACGGCGTAGCTAAAGCTACGCCCCTTCAAAATCGCTTTTACTCCCCTGGGCACGAAAATTTCACAACGTCACAGTACGAATTTCCGGAAAACCGGGCCACAAATGCTGTCTAATAGGGTTAAGCGGAGAAGGCCTCGACGAGGCTTGCCAGTTCGCTCCCGACCCTGCCCTCTCTCAGCATCGGGAACTGGTATCCTCTGGGCCAAGGAGTACAGCCATGTCAGGGCGTCCCGGGTTTGCATTGTCAGCTGTCCTCGTGTTTATTGTTGCCGCTGCTTCGATCAGCGCACTTGCCGAATCGCATGCCAGGATTGTTCGTCTCAGCTCTGTCGAAGGCGATGTCCAGATGGATCGCGGGACCGGACAGGGCCTGGAACGCGCGTTGCTCAACAGCCCCATCGTCGAGGGCGTTCGCCTGGTCACCGGCAGCGACGGTCTGGCCGAGGTGGAATTTGAGAACCAGAGCGCATTGCGGTTGACCGAAGATTCCGAAGTCAAGTTCTCCCAGCTGCTGATCAATGATGCCGGCGCCAAGGTCAATCAGATCGAGGTGGTCAAGGGCATGGTCTACCTCGACGCGGCCAAAGGCGACGACATGTTTCATATCACCGCCGACGGCGCCAGTCTGCTGGTGCGTCGCGACACGCTGATGCGGTTGGATGCCACGGCTGGAAAAGTTCAGGTGGCTGTGTTCAAAGGCGACGTTCAGCTGGAGAATCAGGCGCAGCCGGTGACGGTCACGAAAAAAGAAACGCTGACGGTGGATGCGAAGAATCCGGCGAGCTACACCGTGACCAAGGGAGTCGACGCGGTGCGCTTCGATGGCTGGAACAAAGAGCGCGAGGCCTACACCAGCAGCTATGCGCAGAGTGCCGGCTATGGCGGCCCCAATCGCGGTTACGGTTTGCAGGATCTCAATTATTACGGCGACTACTTTTATGCGTCCGGCTACGGATATGTCTGGCAGCCTTACGGCTTCGCCAGTTCGCTGATCGGCTGGAATCCGTACAGCAATGGCGCCTGGATGTTTTATCCCGGCATGGGCTACTCCTGGGCGTCGGCCTATCCCTGGGGATGGCTGCCGTATCACTACGGCTCCTGGTCGTACATCAAGGGAACCGGCTGGGCGTGGCTGCCGGGCAACAATTACGGCGGGCAGTGGTATGCGAACAACTACCACAACGTGCCTACGGTGAAGAAAGCGCCTGCAGGGTGGACGGCCGCAACGCCTCCTCCGGTTACGACAGCGACGAATGGGTCGCAGCCTACCGTCGTGGTGGGCAAACAGAGCGCCGCACCGGCTTACATTCAGGGAGGACGCATTCCTCCCAGCTTCGGAAGCGTGATCGCCGGACGAACGGTTGCGTCCAATGCGGCTCACGGGTTTGTTAGTCCGAACGCGAGAAGTTCAGGCGGGAGATATGGCGCGTTGGCCGCCTCGCAAGAACGAGTCGCGATGGTCCATTACAGTGGAGGCCACGTTTTCGCAACTCCTGCGCCCCGCGCAGCTTTTGCCGGGCCCATCTTTGGCGGCCCCAGCTACGGCAGCACCGGGAGCGGAGGGCGAATGGCCGGCTCGTCGATCACGGGCGTGCATGGCACTAGCATGGGCAGTCATAGCTCCAGCGGTGCGGCTCATAAGTAGGCAGGATCACCAGACCGCAATGCCCGCATATCCGACGACCATCTCCTTGTCGCCGGAGACATCGCCTGAGGTGGCGTAGCGAATCAATTCTGCCTGGGTTGCCCCCAGCTTGCGCGCCGCAGTCAGCATCACTACCGCCGGCCCGTATCCGCACATGCTGATGTCTTCTTCACGGACCACGTCATACAGCCCGCGCGGATCGAGAGCTAACAGCTGATCGATGGCGCGGCGATCTTTGACGCGCGTGATGGCGTCGCTCTCGTAATGATTCATGTCGCTGGACGCGATCACCAGAAACGGCTCGGGCAGCTGGGCCAGCGCGTTCCCAATCACCACACCCAGTGCGCTCAGCGCCTCGAAATTGCTGGTGCCGACGGTGATGGGAACGAAGCGGAATCCCGGCGCCAGCACTTGCAGGAAGGGAAGCTGGACCTCCAGCGCATGTTCGTAGCGATGCGCCTCGGAGTCTTCCGCGAGTAACGGCAGGTGCGATTTGAGATGCTCGGCCAGTTCGCTGTCGACCGTCGCATCGCCCAGCGGCGTGTGCCAGGCGCCGTCGCTCATGATGGCCAGAGGCTCGCCGCGGCCGGTGTGGTTGGGACACAAGATCACGTAGCGCCGCGGCAGCTGCAGCCGGCGATAGACTGCGCCGGCCACGTGTCCGGAATACATGTATCCGGCATGAGGCACCACACAGCCCAGCGCGCGAATTTTGGCTTCGGCGACCGCGCCGGCCGGGCCGGCGGTGTACGTTTCCACCTCGGCGCGAAGACGCTGCGCATTGGCCGGATAGAACCGGCCGGCTACAGCCGGCTGACGAACTGCGGTAGACATGTTCGCTCCCAGTTGAGGGTTGGAGGCTTACCGAAAGTCTACGCCGCTTGCAGCGCACGGAACACGGCCGCGCTTTTCTCCAGCGACATCGCCTCGGCCCGTACATCGGGGCGCAGCCCGGCGGCCTTCATCGCCGCGCGAATCGCAGCCAGCTCGTACTGGGCCCGAAGATTGTTGACCAGCGTCTTGCGTTTCTGCGCGAAGGCCAGCTTGAGGAACGCGATGAACGGCTCCTCCGCCACCTGCAACTCTTCCAGCCGAGGCGCCATGGTCAGCCGCAGCACGCTGGAGTGCACTTCCGGCGGTGGTGAGAACGCTGTGGGCGGCAGGGTAAATAATTTTTCCACGCGAGCGAACAACTGCGCAGTCGCCGAAAGCAGTCCGTAATCGCGGCTGCCCGGCGCGGCGGAAATGCGATCCGCCACTTCGCGTTGCACCATGATCACGGCGCGCTCAATGTTGGGATGCAGCTCCAGAATGCGCAGCACAATGTCGGAGGTAATGTAGTACGGCAGATTGCCGACCACGTCGACGGTGTCCGGTTGCGTGGGGCGAAGATCGTGCAGCGGACCGGGGCGGCGGCCCACCATGGAGGGAAACTCGGCGGTAACGAAATCGGATTCGAGGATTTCAACATTAGGTTTGGTGGCGTAGTTCATGCGCAGCTGCGCCGCCAGCACCCGATCCAGTTCGATGCCGATCACCCGGCGGGCGCGCGGAATCAGCAGATCGGTAAGCACGCCGCGGCCGGGACCGATCTCGATCACGGTGCGATTGGAGATATCGCCCAGCGCCTCGACAATGCGGCGGGCCGCGCCCTGGTCGACGAGAAAATTCTGCCCCAGTTTTGGCTTGCGTTTTGGACTACTGGCGCTAGTCTTGCTCGCCGCGGTTTTGATCACGTTGACCCTCTTCCGATTCCACAATTAGACTCAACTGGTCCGGCATTTCGCTCATCCTAACTTCGTTCAGTCATGCAATTCGGCAGACCCCGCGGAAATTTCAACCCGCGCCGGAGGATTCATGCATATTGCCTTTGCGGCGTCCGAGTGTGTTCCGTTCTCCAAGACGGGCGGCCTCGCCGATGTCATCGGCGCCCTGCCGCCGGCGCTCGCTAATCTGGGCTTCAAGGTTACCGTCTTTCTTCCCCGCTACCGGCAAACCAAGCTCGACCATCCGCGCACGGTCATTCCCAGCATTACGGTGCCGTTTGACGATCGCTATCGCTTCTGCTCGGTGCTCGACGGCGGTGTGCGCTCTGGAGTGCAATTCTATTTCATCGACTATCCGCCCTTCTTCGACCGCGAAGGGCTGTATGGTACTCCACTGGGCGACTATCACGATAATGCCGAGCGTTTTGCCCTGTTCAGCCGCGCCGTCCTGGAGGCCACCAAGATTCTAGGCGCGCCCGACGTTCTGCATTGTCATGATTGGCAAACTGCGCTGATTCCCATCCTGCTGAAGACTCTGTACACAGAAGACCCGGCGTTCGCCAAGACCCCGTGCGTTTTTACCATTCACAATCTGGGATACCAAGGATTGTTCCAGCCCGAAATTCTGCCGCTGCTGATGCTGCCGTGGGATTTGTTCACTATGTCGAAGCTGGAATTTTACGGCAAGGTCAACTTTCTTAAGGGCGCCATCTCCATGGCCGACTTCATCACCACGGTAAGCAAGAGATACAGCCAGGAGATTCAGACGGCGGAGTACGGCTTCGGTCTGGAGGGAGTGCTTCGGGCGCGGGGAAGTACGATTGCCGGGATTCTTAATGCCGTGGATTACGTTGCCTGGGATCCGGAGACCGATCACTTCATCGCCGCCCACTACTCGGCCACCGACCTCAAGGGCAAGGCATTGTGCAAGGCCGATCTGCTGAAGGAATTTGGTTTGGCGCAGAACACCCAGCTGCCAGTGGTGGGAATCGTTTCGCGCTTTGCCTCGCAGAAAGGGTTTGATCTGATTCAGCAGGTCGCGGACCGCCTGGCGCTGGAAGATCTAATCCTGGTGGTGCTGGGCAGCGGCGATCGGGAATACGAAGAGATGTTCCGCCGACTGAACAAACAGTTTCCCCAGAAATTTGCCCTCAAGGTCGCCTATGACAATGCTCTGGCGCACAAAGTCGAGGCCGGCAGCGACATGTTCCTCATGCCGTCACACTATGAGCCCTGCGGTCTGAACCAGATTTATAGCTTGCGTTATGGGACCGTGCCGGTAGTGCGGGCCACCGGCGGACTCGACGATACGGTCGAACAATTCGATCCCCGGACTATGAAAGGCACAGGTTTCAAGTTCCGGGAATATAGCGGCGAAGCGATGCTGGAAACCTTGCGCATGGCGATCAGCGTGTATCTCGGCGACCAGCGCGCCTGGCAAATCCTGATGCGTAATGGCATGGCGCAGGATTATTCCTGGATCAACTCCGCCAAGGAGTATGTGAAGGTTTACGAGCGGGCGAAACAGATGAAGGCGGCGTAGGAGTCTGTGACTAGCAATTAGCAACTAGTAATTAGCAATTAGTGATTAGCAATTAGTAATTAGTAATTAGTAAAATCTCACAAATAGCCGCAGCTCAGGTTTGTATCAGGGCCCGACCTTCAGTCGTGCCGAACGACGGCCTACCGAGGTTCGGGCTTCAGCCCCTGCAAAAACAGGCCTTCAGGGGCTAAAGCCCTGATCTTGTCGGCAGCTCGTTCAGCACGACTCAAGAGACTGCGTGAAAACCTCTGTCGTCCCTACGGGACTCGAATCATTTCTCGCCTGACCCAGGACTCCGCCTTCGGCTACGTCCTGGGCTGAACTGAGTCGTCCTTACGGACGGAATTGTCGGCTGATACATTCCACTCGCAAATCCAAAAGTCGGTTCGCACGCAAACTCTCAAGTCGTGCCCTGACACAAACCAGAGAATAATTATGGAAAGGCTATCGTTACTGACTATCAATGTACTAACTATCATTGTGCTAACCATCAACATATCAGCTATTAACTACTAATCGATAACTTGCTAATCGCTACTTATGAGGCTAGCTACTAGTTGCTAGTTACTAGTCACTGGTTACTAGTTGCTTCTTTCTCTTCCTTGCAAAATATCCATAGATCGGAACTCCTGCGGCGATCACCACCAGCCCCCACACTGAGTTCCGAATATTTTCCGTGAAGGTGTAATACAACAGTACGGCTGCAGCGATTACGAACAGCGCCGGAACCGCCGGATATCCCCAGGTGCGATAAGGCCGCGGCGCGTTCGGTTCGCGTTTGCGCAGCACGAAGACGGTGGAGGTCGACACCAGGTAGAACAACCACTCGGCGAAGATGGCCAGCGAGAATAACTGGCGAAAGTTTCCCGCGAATAGCAGCAAGACAATCGATAACGCAAGCTGAATGATGAGCGCGACCGAGGGCGTGTGAAAGCGGGGATGCACTTCGGCCATCGCGCGGAAGAAATATCCATCGCGAGCCATGGCAAAGGGCACGCGCGCGCCGCTCATGATGGTGCCGTTCAGCGCGACCAGAATCGACAATGCCATTCCCGCCGACACGATGGCCGCTCCCCACGCACCGACTGCAACCGCGGTTGCCTCCGACGCCGGCCGCGGCGAGGCCGCAATGCTGGTGGCGGGTAACACATATTGCACGGCAGCGTTGGTCAGCATGTAGAGTCCGGCAACCACTCCGACGCCGGCGATCAGCGCGATGGGGATCACCTTGCCGGGATTGCGGATCTCGCCGCTCACCATGTTGAGGTCGTTCCATCCATCGTAGGCCCAGAGCGCCGCAATAAGCGCGGCCATGAATCCGGCAAAGCCTCCGGTAGCGCCGCTGAAAGTGGTCGCAAAGTTGTGCCAGGTTCCTTGACTGGCGGTGAAGGCCAGCAACGCCACCGCGACGATGATGGCGATCTTCAGCAGAGTGAATACGACCTGGAAGTCGCCGGCCCGCTTGATGCCGATGTAGTTCAGCGCTGTGATGAGGGCCGCGGCCGCGATGGCCACCAGTTGTCCCCAACTGACGGCGAAGGGCGAACGAATCGCAACCTGGTTGAACGATGCGAAGGCAGGAAACGTGCCCAGGATGCGAACAAAGCCGATGGTGAGGGTCGCGACCGAGGCGGGCTTGGCAATGGCAAACCAGGTCCATGCGTAGAGAAAGGCGGGCAGCGGTCCGTAGGCGTCGCGAATGTAAACGTACTCGCCTCCGGCTTGCGGCTTCATCGCGCCCAGCTCGGCATAAGTGATGGCGCCCGCCAGCGAAAGCACACCGCCGACGATCCAGGCCAGATACACCAGCCGGGCCGAGCCGACCGCCTGCATCATCTCGGAGGGAACAAGAAAGATGCCGCTGCCGATAATGGTTCCGACCACGATGGCGGCGGCGTGGCTGATGCCAAGATCGCGCGAGAGTGTAGCGGGTTGTCTTGCAGGGCTAGCCGGTGGCGATGCGGGTGCGGTCATGGTGCGATGTGAGCAACAGACTGAAACTATACCCGACCGCAAAGGTGATCACGCTGCCGATGGGAACGTACCAGGGGAAGGGAATTGGCCGCGACAATGCCAGCGCGTTGAAAGGTATGCCGCTGACGCGTTGCAGCCATTGCAGTACTGCGCTGCCTTGCCAGATATAAAGATTGGCGGCGAAGCCGACCGCCATTCCGATCATGGCGCCCGATTCGTTGGCGCGGCGGGTCAGCACGCCGAGCAGAAATACTCCCAGCAGCGCGCCGTACGCGACCGAGGCGATACTGAGTCCGAGCTCGACGACTTTGCCTCCGTGGCGCGACAGCATGGCCAGCGCAAATAGCAGACATCCCCAGCCGAGGGTCGCAAAGCGCGACAGCAGCAAACGCCGGGCTTCGGGAGTCGCTGGTCTGCGGCGCAGGTAGAAATCGATCATCGTGGTCGACGAGAGCGAATTAAGCGCGGCGCTCAGGTTCGACATGGCAGCCGCCAGAATCGCCGCGATCAGCAGACCGGAAATGCCGTGCGGCATATAGCTGACGATGAACGTGGGGAAGATGCGATCGGTGCGGTCGAACGGAACGCGCGGCGGCGACAGGCGATAGAACACCCACAGCATCGCACCGATCAGCAGGAAGAGCCAGAACTGGAAGAGCACAGCAACGCCGCTGCTCAACAGGGCCAGCTTCGACTGCGCTTCATTTTTCGCCGAGAGCAGCCGCTGGACAATCAGCTGGTCGGTGCCATGGCTGGCCGTGGTGAGGAAAGCCCCGCCGATCACGCCGGACCAGAAGGTGTAGGTCCGATAGAAATCGGGAGTGAAATCGAAGACGCGAAACTTGCCGGCGCTGGCTGCGGTGGCGTGGATCGCGGGCCATCCGCCGGGAACCAGATGGACGATGGTGAACAGGCCGACCAGGGTTCCGGCAAGGTAAATGCCCAACTGCACCACGTCGGTCCAGATCACCGCAGCCATGCCGCCTTCGAAGGTGTAGAGCAGCGTCAGCAGCGTGACGATCCCGATGGAGATCAGGTCGCGCTGAAATTCTCCGCGGCCTGCGAGCAGCGGTCCGAGCGCGATGCCCACGACGATTGCCACCGCGAACACGCGAACGCCCTCGGCGGCGGCGCGCGTCGCCAGGAACAGACCGGCGGTGAGCGAGCGCAGGCGGCCGCCAAAGCGCCGCTCGATCAACTGGTAAGCCGTAAAGAGTTCGCCACGAAAATAATGCGGCAGCAAGAGGTAGCTGATGATGACGCGGCCGACCAGGTAGCCGATGACCAGTTGCAGGAACGCGAAGTTGGTATCGTAGGCCAGACCGGGCACGCTGATGATGGTGAGCGTGCTGGTTTCGGCGGCGACGATGGAGAGCGCGATGGCCCACCAGGGAATGTTGCGGTCGGCGAGGAAGTAGTCGCGCAGCGAGCGCTGCCGCTTGCGAAAATGCAGCCCAAAGAGCGTGATGCCCGCGAGATAGGCGGCGATGATCGCGAGGTCGGGGAAGGACATAAGGCAGGGGCCAGGGATCAGGGGTTAGGGGATAGGGGATGATACAACGACCGTCGTCTGGCTATGGTTATTCTGTCATCCCGAGCGGAGCCGAGGGATCTGCGGTTTCTTTCGCGGGCGCGAAAACCGGCTAATCGATCCTGGTAACCTTCGCCATGACGCGCTCATAGTTGCGCCAGGGCGCGAGGGCGCGGAGCCACATCTGCAGCCGGGCGTCGGGACCGATGAGATAGCGCAGTTTGGGATTCGGATCTTTCGCGACGCGAACGATCAGGCGCGCCACCTCGCGCGCATCGCGGCGCTTGCTGGCCCGCGATTTTATGAACTCGGCAAAGCGTTGGCTACGTTCTTTGTTGGGCGAGCTGGGATCGAGCGCTCGCTTTCCGATGGCGAGGTTGCGCTCCCAGATGTCCGTGTCATACGAGCCCGGCTCCACCAGCACCACACGGATTCCCAGCGAATGCACCTCAATGCGCAGCGCCTCGCTCCATCCTTCGAGCGCAAATTTCGAGGCGGCATAGCTACTCAGCATGGGAGCGGCCGCGCGTCCAGTGACCGACGTGACTTGAACGATGTGGCCGGAGCGCTGCTTGCGCATCGCCGGCAGCACCGCTTTGGTCATGGCAACGTTGCCGAAGAAGTTGGTTTCCATCTGATGGCGGAGCTCGTGCAAGTCGCGTGTCTTCGACAAAACCGGCGGTGCTGAATCCGGCATTGTTCACCAGCAGGTCGATGCGCCCGTGATCGCGGACGATCGCCTCCACCAGCGCCGGGAAGGGAATCGATCTCGGTGATGTCGACCCGCCGCAAGTCCAGCCGATCGCGCACGCCGGCTTTCTGCGCGGCTTCCTCCAGCCGGCCGCTGCGTCCCAGATCGCGCATGGTGGCCACCACGCGATAGCCATTCCGCGCCAGCTCCACCGCCGTCAGCAGGCCAATGCCGCTGGAGCTTCCGGTCACAACCGCGATTTTCTCTTCTGCCATGGTCTTCCGCCGAATCCCTCAGATTGCAGCACAACAGCCAAACATGCCCATTCGCGCCCCAACGATTGCGTCTACCCCGCCGATACGAGAGGATAATAAGTTTACACATACTTCACGAAACGGACTGATACACATGCCGACAACTAAGAAGCAGGACAAGAGCAAGACCGGCGCGGGAGAAATCGCGCCGTCGAAGGGCAAGCTGGGGATCATGATCCCCGGCATGGGCGCGGTCGCGACCACATTTGTCGCGGGCGTGGAAGCGGTACGCAAAGGTATTTCCAAACCTATCGGATCGCTGACTCAGATGGGAACCATTCGCCTGGGCAAACGCACCGAAGGCCGCTTTCCCAAGATCAACGAGTTCGTTCCGCTCGCCGGGCTGGACGATCTGGTCTTTACCGGCTGGGACATTTTTGAAGACAACATGTACGCGGCCGCCGGCAAAGCGGGCGTACTCGATCGCTCGCTGCTGGAGCAGGTGAAGCCGTTCCTTTCGTCGATCAAGCCGCGCAAAGCGGTGTTCGACAAGAATTACGTTAAGAAGCTCGACGGCCCCAACGTGAAAAAGGGCAAGAACAAGATGGAGCTGGCCGAGCAGGTGCGTGACGACATTCGCGACTTCAAGAAATCCAGCCACGCCGATCGCCTGGTCATGATCTGGTGCGGATCGACGGAAACGTTTATCGAAGCAGGGCCGGCTCATCAGTCGGTTGCGGCCTTCGAGAAGGCGATGCAGAAGAATGACGAGAACATTGCACCGTCGATGATCTACGCTTACGCCGCGCTGCAGGAAGGCGTGCCCTTTGCCAACGGCGCTCCCAACCTCACCGTCGACCTTCCCGCCATGCTCGAGCTGTCGAAGAAGATGGAAGCGCCCATCTGCGGCAAGGATTACAAGACCGGGCAAACCCTGATCAAGACGATTCTGGCGCCGGGATTCAAGGCGCGCATGATCGGGCTGAATGGCTGGTTCTCCACCAACATTCTGGGCAATCGCGATGGCGAAGTACTGGACGATCCGGGCTCGTTCAAGACCAAGGAAGAGTCGAAGCTGTCGGTGCTGGAACACATTCTGCAGCCCGAGCTGTATCCCGATCTGTACGGCAACATCTGCCACAAGGTTCGCATTAACTATTATCCGCCTCGTGGTGATAACAAAGAGGGTTGGGACAACATCGATATCTTCGGCTGGCTCGGCTATCCGATGCAGATCAAGGTCGATTTCCTGTGCCGCGACTCGATTCTGGCGGCGCCGATCGTGCTCGACCTGGTGCTGTTTCTTGATCTGGCGAAGCGGTCGTCAACCCTGCGCGGCCTCGGCATTCAGGAATGGCTGAGCTTCTACTTCAAGTCGCCGATGACGGCTCCGGGACTCTATCCCGAGCACGATCTGTTCATCCAGTCGATGAAGCTGAAGAACACGCTGCGCCACCTGATGGGCGAGGACATGATCACCCATCTGGGGCTGGAGTATTACGACTGAAGAAAGGGTCGTGGACCGGTTAGCTATTTGTAGCGCGCGGACCGGCGGGGATCTTTGCCCGGAGACGCCCCGCGATTTGATGTGTGCGCGGATCAGTTGTGTAATGGCCTGACTTCGCCAACAACGTATAGTTGCAACGATTGACTCCGTTCGTCACGTCCCCCTGCGGCACAGATCACTGACAAACGTTCACAGAAATTGTGTAATCCTGATGGGTGTCTCGGGAGACGCTTCCCGGCCTTGTTTCCATCCCGTCCGATCGCGCCCAAACGGCGACGACAAGACCCCCGATCCTCCTTCTCCCCAATATCCACCCGGTCCCTGTTTCTTTTTCTGGGTCACGCATTCTCTCTGAGCAACGTGGCAGGAGGTTAAGCCAATGCACTGCAACACGCAATCTCACCGTTCGATCTTCGGCATAAGCTGGAATCCAGCGAATGCAACGCCGGCGATAATGCTGGCGCTGCTGTTCCTGATCTTCCTGTTTCTGTTCCTGACTCTCACCGCACAACCCGCGCCGGCACAAATCTTAACCACGCTGCACAGCTTTGCGGGACCCCCGAATGAGGGCGCTCTCCCGGTTGCTGGACTGGTGCAAGCTAGTGACGGAAACTTCTACGGGACAACGACCTTGGGTGGAAGCAGCGGCGACTGTTCGTATCCCGATGTCGGCGGCTGTGGCACGGTTTTCAAGCTCACTCCAAGCGGCACGCTGACTACCCTTTACAGCTTTTGCTCTCAACCGAACTGTGCTGATGGCGGATGGCCTGACGGCGGGCTGGTGCAAGCCACCGACGGAAACTTCTACGGGACGACCAGCCGTGGCGGAGTCAGCAGCAACTGCCCGGGTCCTTATGTCAGCGGTTGTGGCACGGTCTTCAAAATTACCCCAAGCGGCACGCTTACCACGGTATATAGCTTCAACTATACGGACGGCTCTGAGCCTTGGGCCGGACTGGTGCAAGGCACCGATGGAAGCTTCTACGGAACAACCGAATGGGGCGGGACGTACGGCCATGGCACGGTCTTCAAAATCACGCCTGACGGCACTCTGACCACGCTGCACAGCTTCAACTACGCTGACGGCTCCTCGCCCCTCGGCGCGCTGGTGCAAGCCACCGACGGCAACTTCTATGGAACAACGGAAGAGGGCGGGGCGGCGGGGCCCGGCACGGTATTCAGAATCACGCCCAGCGGTGCACTTACCACGCTGCGCAGCTTCGATGGCAGCGACGGCGAATACCCCAACGGACTCGTGCAAGCCAGCGACGGGAACTTCTACGGGACAACTGGGGGCGGCGGGGCTAACTGCTCACCTTACGGCTGTGGCACGGTCTTCAAAATCACACTCAGCGGCACCCTGACCACGCTCTACAGCTTTTGTGCTCAAAATGGCTGTGCTGACGGCAAATTCCCTAGTGCAGACCTTGTGCAAGCCAGTAACGGGAACTTCTATGGGACAACCTTCGAGGGCGGGGCTAACTGCTCACCTTACGGCTGTGGCACGGTCTTCAAGATCACCCCGTCCGGCACCCTGACCACTCTGCACCGCTTCAACAACGCTGACGGCGGTTACCCCGATGCCGGGCTAGTGCAAGCCAGCGACGGGAACTTCTACGGAACAACTTTCGAAGGTGGGGCCGACGGCTATGGCACAGTCTTCCGTCTGGTCACCGTGCGCGCCTGTACCGTCTGCCCGTCCGTCGAGTGACGGCGGATAACTAGTTAGAGAAGCTACGACGCCGCAAGGCTGATCCGAGGTCTTACCCCTTGAAGGCTTACCCACCCAGCTGTTCGGGCAAAACGCCTTAATCACGTAAGAGGGCGCCTCGAATTAAACCCATTCTGATCCGGCAGGGAGCAACTCCACACACCAGTCCGGCTCGCGGGGTTAACCTGCCATTGATCGGATAGTTGGCGTAACATCCCCATTACACCAACAACCGCGCATTGAAGTCGGCCGCGCAGCGCGAAAGCTACGCGGCCATTGATTAGTCTCTATGCGCGCAGGTCGCGTCGGATCAAGCTTGAATCCAGGAAGAATCCAAGTCCGACGGCCAGCGGTATGACGCCGAAGGCGGCGGCGACCAGGGCATCGGGTTCGACGCGTCCGACCAGGGCGAAGGCGATGCTGTAGCCGATCGAAACGCTGGTCAGCAGGATGCCTGCCCGCCGCGAACGCGCCGCGTGCGACAGCTCGGGCTCCATGGGAACGGTGACGCCGCGCGCAATGGCGGCCAGACGCTCCTCGGTTCGAAGTTTGCGCACTCGATAGTAGGTGTACAGCGCGGCTATCGGAATGCCCAAGGTCATGACTACAGCAGCAAATCCCACAATGTTTCCGTCCATGGTCCGACTCCTTCTCGGCCGCGCCAGCCGCGCCATGCCGTTTGCAATTACCGACATCCAGAAGTACGGACAAGGAAGGGCGAAAGTTCCGGGAGTCTTTGAACCAGGCGGGGCGAGCTACTTCGAGCGGGTCAGCGCCTCAGCCTTGCGAATAGCGGCCTCGTGCGTGTCGTAGGCCACCAGAGCTTTGCCGGCGGCTTCGCGAGCCAGGCTGGTGCTCATTTTCTTCTCGGCTTCGGCGAATAGATCTTCGGCGTCTTCGTGGGCGTTGTAGGCGTCGTCATCGGCTTCTTTAATAGCCTTCACCGCTGACAGGATCTTGGGATCGGCAGTAGTGCCGTTTGCCTTCGGTTTATCTTTGGCCTTGGCACGTGCCCGCTTTGCGTTGCCGTTTTCCTCGACCAGCGTGTTGTAGGCAATCTTCAGATCGTCGCTCCAGCCGAGCTTGACCTTCATTTCCTGTTCATCGAGGGCGGCCCGCGCCTGATCGGCGATGGCACGTACTCTTTTCTTTTCCAGGAGCCATTTCCAGACGCCCCATTCCATGCCTTGGGTCATGATGTCGCGGGCGCCTTCGACGGCGGGAAGTTTTCGCATATAGGCCTCGCAAAATTGGACGATGAGATTTTCAGGGTTGGTTCAGAGCCGGTTCAACGACCCCTTTTCACCAACTTTTTATCGTAAAGGTTGGAGGCCGAATTTGAGCGGGGATTGATGGAGGTGATGTAAGGGCGAGTTCCGATTTGGGAATCGGGTAGGTGCTGCAGGATCTTTCCGCATGCAGCCTGGCAGGGAAGTAATTGCGTTAAATGCAATTCATCCAAGTTTGTTGACAGACCCTTCTGTCGCCCCTGAAGCTCGATCGTTTAAATTCGATTACCCAGCGCTGAAGCGCTGGGCTATCTTCTTCCGTCCCGCTGGGCGGGACTCGGTTCTCGGTGTCTGCAAACACTACCGCTAACCATCCGTTCAATCCAGGGATGTCAAGCGAGCCAACACATCGCGCAAAAGTGGCGAACCAGGCTGCGTGAAATGATGGCAACCGAGCCAACGCATCTTGCAAAAGGCGTGAGGCGGCGATTTCTCGCGTACTGGCTACTTTCCCAGCATGCCCTTCTTCAGATCGGCGTTGGGCGGCTTGGGGCCGAGCCATACCGAGAAGAGTACGGGGCCGAAGGCTGGATCGGCGATGGTCACCCTGGTCGCGCCGTTGAGGGAGTAGGTGGTGCCCGTGCCGGGGATGTAGGTGAAGACCATCTGGTCGCCTACCTTGACCGGATCGAGCGCGCCCAGCAAGCGGTCGATATCGGGCTTCATCGTTTTGACGGCATCGGGCGTGTTGTCCTTGAACGACTCGTCGAAGGCATCGGTCATCTGGCTCTTGCTGGCGCCATGCACGAACTTCATCACGATCTGCTTGGGCGCGTCGGCCTTGATGATGGCGTTGGCGTCAGACGACTTCTGCTCAAGATACAGCCCCGCGACATAGACCTTCACCATGTACTTGGTGCGAATGCCCATGCCGTTGAGCACCAGCTTCGCGCTGCCCACCTGTTCGGTCTCCGGCAGGGTAACGCCCGCCAGAGTGCCGGCGTTCAGGTTGAACATCGATATCGACAGGAATAGAAGGACAGCGAGCGATAGCGCGGATTTCCGCATGAGAGCTCCTTCAGCAGAGGGATGAAAGCCGAGATGATAGTACAGCCTGAATTTGCCGGGCGCCAGGCAACGCGGCCGTTGAATTGAGAATTCAGTTGGTAAAGGCAAATTGCGAGGTGAGCCTGGCCAGCTTCAGCACTTTGTAGATATCGACGTTGACTCCGCGCAAGACGACCTTCACGTCTTTTTCCTTAGCCACGTCCGCCAAGATGCCGATCGCCTTCAGCGCGCCCGCGTCGATGCGAGCTACCGAGGAGAAATCCAGAATCACCTCGCCGGCGCCGTCCAGCTTTTCGCACGCCGCATGCAAAGCCTCGGCGACAAGTTTTTCATCCATGTCCAACAACACGTTTGCCATTGTCATACGCACAACCGTTCATCAACTACTTCTGGCTGAGATGTACTGGCAACCTTTGTCGCGCTGCGTCCGCGATAAGCGCTCCAGAACAATTCGGCCAGTTCGTGCAGTAGCGGCATGCGAGGATTGGAGCGCCAGGAAGGATCGTCAAAGGCAATCTTGACCAGGCCGGGCATGGCCCGCTCGAATTCTTCCTGGGAGATTCCCAGCTCAGCGATCGAACGTGGAAAAGCGAGCCGATCGAGTAACTGTTCTATCGCCGACACCAGGTTTTGTACTTTCTCCTCGACCGTCTCACCGCCCAGTCCGAGCAAGTCGGCCATCATGGCGTATTTCTTATGCGCGACGTATCCCTTCTGATTGGGCGACGGCATGAACTTGGTGGGCACCGCTGCGTTGTAGGCGATCACGTGCGGCAACATCAGCGCATTGGCCCGGCCGTGGGCTACTCCGAAGCGCGCGCCGAAGGCATGAGCCAGTGCATGATTTACGCCCACTGCCGCGTTGGAAAACGCCATCGCCGCAATGCAGGCTGCGTTATGCATCATGGTGCGCGCTTCTTCATCGCGAGGGTTCTCATAGGCGATGGGCAAGTACTTGAACGCCATTTGCAGTGCCTGCAGGGCGTTGGCGTCAGTATAGGGTGAAGCAAGAATAGAAACGCCGGCTTCCAGGGCGTGGGTGAGGCAATCGATGCCAGTGTCGGCGGTCAAGCCTTTCGGCATGGAGAGGACGAACTGGGGATCGACGATGGCCACATCCGGACTCAGCGAGTAATCGGCCAGGGTAACTTTGCGGCCGGCCTGTTTGTCGATCAGCACGGCAAAGGGAGTGACCTCGCTGCCGGTGCCGCTGGTGGTGGAGACGGCAATCAAGCGCGTGCAGTGGATTTTTTCCGTCGGATACTGGACCACGCGCTTGCGGAGATCGAGGAACGGCGCAGCTAACTCTTCCAGATCGGCGTCCGGCGAATCGTACTTCAGCTTCATGATTTTGGCCGCGTCGATGACCGACCCGCCGCCCAGAGCGATGATCTGGTCGGCTTTGTAGAAATTCAGCGCCTCCACCCCTTGCATGACGACTTTCACTTCGGGCTCAGCATCGGGAATGACCGAGACATGCACCAGCGTATCCGGCGGAATGTGGCGCCGGACGGTGTCGACATGGCCGATCTGCTCCATGGCCGGATTGGTAATGATGATGGTGGAGCGAGAAGGGAACTGGCGCAGATTCTCCACCGCATTCAGGTTGAAGTAGATTTGATTGGGAACGCGAAACCACATATGGGCCTGTGTCCGGCGCGCCATGCGCTTGATGTTGAGGTAGTTGTAGACGTTTACGTTGTCGGTGGTGCTGTTGCCGCCGCCGGTGCCGCAGCCGAAGGAGAAGGTGGGCACCATGTCGTTGTACACCCCGCCCAGCGCCCCGATTGAGCCCGGGGAATTCACGATGATCCGCCCGGCGTTCATTACCTCACCGAACTTCTGGATGATCGCGTCGTTGCGGGAGAAAATTACCGCCGTATGTCCCAGCCCGCCGGCATGATTCACGTCGACGCACAACTTGAGCGCCTGATCGACCGAGGTCGACCGGCAAACGGACAGTACGGGGAAAAGCTTCTCCACCGACAGCGGATATTCGCGGCCGACGCCGGCAATGGGCGCGATCAGAAGTTTGGTGTTGGGCGCGACCTTGATGCCGATCATGCGGGCGATGTCGGTGGCCTTCTGGCCGACGGCCATAGGCTGCATGAATCCGGTCTGGGGGTCAATCACGGTACGCCCCAGGATCTCGGTCTCTTTCTGGTTGCAGATGTGCGCCCCCAGTTCCGCAGAATTTCCGTAGCACCGTGTCGTAGATCTCGTCGTCGATGACGACCGTCTGCTCAGAGGCGCAAATGGTTCCGTTGTCGAATGTCTTGGAGGTAATGATGTCGACCACGGCCATGTTCAGGTCGGCAGTTTTTTCCAGATAGACCGGCGTATTGCCCGGGCCCACGCCCAAGGCTGGTTTGCCGGAGCCGTACGCGGCTTTGACCATGCCCGGGCCGCCGGTAGCATCGATCAAGCCTACGTCTTTGTGGTGCATCAGGTAGGCGTTGTCCTGCAGGGTCTGCGATTCCAGACAGGTGAAGACGCCTTCGGGCGCACCGTGCTTGACAGCCGCTTCGTACATGATCCGCACTGCCTCGTAGCAACAGCGCCCGGCGCTGGGATGCGGGCTGAAGATCACCGCATTCCGCGTCTTGATAGCCATAATGCATTTGAAGAGCACGGTCGAGGTGGGATTCGTAATCGGAGTGAGCGAGAAGATGACGCCGATCGGCTCCGCCACTTCCATCACGCCGCGTTCCGGAAACTCGCGAATCACGCCCACCGTACGCTTGTCCTTGACGTAGTCGTAGACAAATTCGGTGGCCACCATGTTCTTGAGGGCCTTGTCTTCCAGTAGGCCCAGCCGGGTCTCGTTCACCGCCAGCGTGGCCAGATGTTGCGCCTGCTCCAGTCCGGCCAAGACCATCGGCTTGACGATGCGGTCCACATCTTCCTGCGTGTATTGGGTGAAGACCGCGGCCGCCGTCCTGGCCTGACGCACGATGCCTTCCAGATAAGCAATCCGCTCCTCACTGAGGCTTGAGTCGTTGGCTGTCATGCTTCTACCCTTCTTAGCCAATATCTATCGCTACGACCAATAAGGCAGTGAGCGGGGTCACCCCGAGTTGTGAGGTTTAGCCGTGCCTCGCGGCCGACCAGGACTCTTTAGAGAAGGAAAAGCCTGCCTGGGCAGGGGCGGCCAGGGCACAGACCGATTGGCGTGCGCAATGCCGAGTTCCGTTGTTCGCGCCGCACTCCTGAGGCTGGCCGTGGTTTATTCTTGGCCAGCACGATGACGGCGGGGACTGCAGCAACGGAAAAACAATGACCGAATGGAATGCGCCAGGATACGCCAGGATTGCGAGCCTGCAAGCGGCGATGGCTGCCGAAGTTCTTGCTCTGCTCGAACTGAAAGGCAATGAGCGAGTGCTGGATCTGGGTTGCGGTAACGGCAAGGTTACGGCTGAGATTGCTACTCGTCTCCCGGACGGGACGATCGTGGGGATCGATTCGTCGGCGGACATGATCGCCTTTGCGGCGGAGAACTTCAGCCCGGCCGCGCGCCCCAATCTTCGATTCGAAACCGGCGACATTCGCCGTTTGCGATTTCGGCAGGAGTTCGATCGGGTGGTGTCTTTTAACGCGCTGCATTGGATACCCGCGCAGGACGAGGCGCTGCGCTCGATAGGGGCTGCGATGAAGCCCGACGGCCTGGCGCAACTCCGACTGGTCCCGGCGGGGAAGCGTAAGAGTCTGGAGAATGTGATTGAGGAGACGCGACTGTCTTCGCGCTGGATTCGCTACTTCCTGGAATTTCGCGATCCTTATCTGCATCTGACGCCGGAGGAATATGCAGCCCTGGCCGAACAGAATGGCCTGCAGGTTCGCCACATTCATACCGCCGACAAAGCGTGGGACTTCAAGTCGCGCACGGCCTTTGCAGCGTTTGGCTCGGTGACCTTTATCGAATGGACAAAATTCTTGCCCGAGGAGGAACGGCCTGCTTTTATTAACGATGTGCTGGAACGTTACCGGCCTGTCGTAGCCGCTCAGCCTGGCGAAGAGAATACCTTCAAGTTCTATCAGATGGATATTACGCTGGCGCGCCATCCGGTTTGCTAGTGAGAACTCCAATTGGGTCCGGTTTTGAAAGGGACTACAGGCCGTTCCTTAAGTAGCCGAAAATCAAGCGGCTTTGGCCGCTGCGTTTCCCTGGTGGCAGATGGAAGGTCAAAAACTATAGGTGTTCCGATAAGCCGTACGCCACTCTTCTAGCCGCAATAGAGATCAGCTCCTTCCTAATCATCAGCCTTGGCGAATTGACTACCTGGTGACATTAGTTTCACTTGCCCATGACAAGTGACCTAACCTACCGCGTCTACTGTTACCAACATATCCAGCCAACCAGGTTCTGGAATGAAGGGAAACAGATTATGAACAAATCGCAAGAAGTTCTCGAACGGCGGGTGAATCGCCGCTCGTTTATCAAGAACGGTGCAATTACGGCGGGAGCGGTCACCGTAGGCGCGGGACTACTCAGTCATGGCTTGGCCGCTTTTGGACAAGATTCGAATACCGAAGGCAGTCCGACAAAGGGAGATATTGCAATCCTCAGGTTTCTGGCGGCTGCCGAACTTATCGAAAGCGACCTGTGGCAACAATATGCCGAACTGGGTGGCGTCACCCAGGGAACGCAGAACAACTACCAGCTCGCGCTGCAATATCTCGATGGCGATGGCTCGCAGTACATTACCAGCAATACGCTCGACGAGATAAGCCATGCGACCTTCTTGAATGCATACCTGGAGTCGAAGGGCGCCGATCCGGTTAACCTCGATCAATTTCGCACGCTGCAGGGCAGCAAAGCGGGACCGGCTGCCAACGTCGGGCGGCTGACGAACCTGATGCACCTGAATGTCGACACCAGTTGGTACATCCGGTATCGCAGCGCCACCAATCCCGATTTTGGGGTTACCTATCCGCAAGCTATCCCGATCACCAATCGGCCGGCCATTCCCAGAAACAACAGCGACTTCAATGATCCCAGCCACATCCAGACCATTGCCGATACAGCGGCTTTTCACTTTGGCTATATCGAGCAAGGTGGTTCGAGCTTGTACGCGGCCATGAGTCAGAAAGTGACCGATCTGGAAGTCCTCAAAGTTACCTTGAGTATCGGCGGGGACGAGATCGCTCACTTCCTGGAGTGGGTGGACTTTGCCGGCAATGCGGTTCAGGGACCACCCTTTTCTTTCACTGGGTCGCCGGTACCGGTGATGGATAATGGGTTGATATTCCCTAATTTCAACCTGCTCGGGCCGCTTTTCCAGACTAACCTGATCTTTCCGGTTCCATGCCAATTTATTAGCCCCAGTTTGCCTAAGTGCGCGGTCATTCGTCCCACGGGTGACGGATTTACCGGAGCTATGGCAGCCGTGAAGAGCTTTACCGCGGACGGCCTGTTTATCGGCCAGTCGCCCGAGTTCTTTACGACGCTCAACCAGCTGGCCGCCGCGGCGGACCAAGCTAGCCGGCAATTGTGAACCTCTCGGCGGCGGATGCCGGTGAGGTGTCGCCGCCTAACCCGGGAGTGGGCTCATCACGGGAAGGATGGGGTCATGGCAATGAAGGCTAATCAAGCTTCGAAGCCGACTTGCCAGGATCCTATCCTTCATCCCGATTGTTCCTAGCAGACTAAAGGAGATAGTTATGTTTGAAGGTATATTTCAGCCCATGCACTTAATCGTAATTCTGTTCATCGCTTTGATGGTATTCGGACCCAAGAAGCTGCCTGAATTAGGTAAGGGTCTGGGCGACGGCATCCGAAGCTTTAAAGACTCGATGAGAAACAAAGAAGAAAGCCTGACGAAGGCTGAGGACATCGCCATGTCGGTCCCTGGCGCAAACGATCCGGCTGCGGGACAACAGAGATAGCTAGTTGTGAGAGAACGCTCGCGTCGACGACGACATTCAACAGCGGAAACAGCGTTGAGGATTCGTTTCTAAGGTATTTGCAAATGCCCGATCTCTTATTTATTGTGTTTCTCGCGTTAGTAGTGTTCGGGCCGAAGAGGCTGCCGGAAATCGCCGGCCAGGTCGGGAAGTATCTGGCACAATTCAAACGGGTGCAGCGTGAATTCGTGAATCAGATTAGCGGCGAGATGCTTGCGCTCGAACGGGACAAAAGCATCCGGCAAGAGCCGACTAATCAGGATCACGTCATGCAGCCGGCGGCTAACATCGAACTAGAAGGTCCAAGCAGCCGTTCCAGGTAGAACCTTGCCATGGCAGTTCTTGCAGGATGTATCGGCGAACAGAAGCTACTGGTGGAACAAGGCATCTCCCCGCCAGCCGATTAAGGTAAGAGCCAGGACAAAATGAAATGATCCGGCTCGTAACCGCACGAATCTCGAGTCGGCTTCTCCGGTCCTACCGCGACCGCGAATGGGTCTGGGTTAGACCTAATCGTTTGAGCTTCAGCGATATCTTCGGGATTGCTTTTCGCTTCTACCGCAATAGTCAAAGCTGGCACTAAGGCTGAAGCATCCAGAGCTCTTTTACCATGCAGGAAGCCCTTGTCGCATTGGATTGTGGTCCTATCCGTGACTTTGAAGCTATAGACCGAACCATCCTTCCAGTTCAGGATGCTCACCACGTCGCCTTCGTGCACCACAATTGGGCCTGTGACCTTCACCTTATGGCCTTTTGCCGGTGACCGGGTTGCCGCCATTGAGAACATTGCCATCACCATCACAAAGTAAATGCAAGCTGCTGATAAGAATGCGGAACGCAATTGTCCAGGTGATTGCATAAGGCCTCCAGATCAATAGAGGTATGACAAACCGGCAGGATCAGGGCTGCTTGGTGTGGATCAACCTCTCCGGTGTTGACTAGAGCAAGTCGTCAGCCAAGTTCGGAGTATGTCGAAGTAGCTCTACTGACTAGAAAACAATAAGGCTGGTTGAGTTCAGTAGGGTTGCGGTGGTGTCGACAGCCGTCGACATCTGCCGACAGTCGTCGACACCTGCCGACATTTGGGCAGCATGGACTGGGGCGTGGCCATGGTATGGACGCCATTCACAACATTGCAAGCATGCATTAGCCCGAACAGCCACTCCATGTCGGTGACCACGGGGCGCCGGCGATATCGTGCGGCGCACGATTATCTACGGTTAACATAATATCTGTTATCGGACATTCCAATAACCGGTACTTTGCTCTCCAGGACCGCGCTATTCGCTCGCCCACTTGCCTAGAGCTGCGCTTTCCCTTCGGAGCAAGACTGCCAGGATCGAGGGTGGAATGGTCGTCTCCCATGTCTGCAGCGTTTCGCCCGGCAATACTGTAGCAGTGCAGATCAGATGAGCACCACTTTAGGATGAAATAGCGTTCCGGCTACCCTGCTAGCCAGGCAGACCAGCTCCGCCTGTCCGGCAAACACCTTGACCCAGCGCGAGCGCGACATCTCTGGCAGGTTCACGGTGCGGCCGTGCCGGATCTTGGCGATATCTTCGTCGGTGGCCGTGACGGACGGAATCTCCGGCAAAACCCTGCGCGGATGGAATAACAGTTCCTCGACCGCGCCTCGGGCGCTAGTTTCGGCGATTTCTTGCAACGTATGGCTTTGCTCGATGCTGAATTCGGCTACAGCGGTTCGCCTCAGGCTAGCCAAGTGGGCACCAATGCCGAGTTTCTGTCCCAGTTCGTGGGCGATGCTGCGGACGTAGGTTCCGGAAGAAACTCGGCAGTGGAAGGCAACCAGGGCAGCCTCAAGCCCGTCGATCGAGAATTCCTTGACCTCGACCTCGACCGGCGGCAGCTCGACTTCCTGTTTTTTGCGAGCGAACTTGTAGGCGGGAACACCCTTGATCTTCTTGGCGGAAAAAGGAGGGGGGACTTGCTGGATTAAGCCTATAAAATCGTTGCTACAATTGCGAATCGCTTCAAGTGTTACATTAACTACTTGGTCCTCGCCCACAGGCTCGCCGTCGGCATCATAGGTGTCGGTCGACGTCCCGAGACGGATCGTCCCTTCATAACCCTTTTCTGAGGCGGAATAGAACTGGCAAAGCCGAGTCATCCGTCCCAGCACCAGGGGCAGAACCCCGGTGGCCATGGGATCGAGCGTGCCCAGGTGTCCTATGGAGCGCTCCCGCAGAAGGTTGCGGGCTTTGGCCACGACATCGTGAGACGTCCATCCTGCGGGTTTATCCACGACCAGCACACCGTTGAGTGGCATCCTTCTGCTATCGTGGAGGTTCGAAGCTGGTTTGGTCAAATCCACGGTAACGGCTCGGCGATGAGCCAACAAACGGAAGCCGCTTCCCTGCTACGCCAGCGGTAACGCCCGATATGATCCCGCTGAAAGACGACGCACCCCGCATCGGCACGCCCTACGTGAACTACGTGCTGATTGTGCTGAACTGCCTGGTCTTCTTTCTGTCTCTTAATTGGCAAACCCGACCGCCGGAGCCTAGTCCTGAGCTGCTTACGATTTTCGGCGTTGTCCCGGCCAGGCTGACCGTCGTTCTCTTTAACAGCGGTTATGTGCCGTGGGATCTGATCTCTGGACTCCACATGCGCTATGTCCCGACGATGAATGCCATACTGCCTTACTTCACCTCGATGTTTCTGCATGCTGGCTGGTTACATATCATCTTCAACATGTGGGCGCTGTGGATCTTCGGCGACAATGTTGAAGACTACCTTGGGCATTCTCTCTACCTAGTGCTTTACTTTGTTACTGGAATCGCGGCGGGGTTGCTGTGGACGTTGTTTAACATCCACGCGACTGTTCCCAGCGTGGGGGCCAGTGGGGCGATTGCGGGGGTGATGGGCGCTTACTTTGTGCTTTACCCGCGGGCGCGGGTGCTTACCCTGGTGCCGCTGTTCTTCGTGTTTTTCATGTGGTTGCCGGCCTGGATCGTGCTGGGCTACTGGTTCATCGCGCAATTCCTCAGCGGAGCGGCAACCTCGATCTCGACCCACGGCTCAGCTTCCAGCGGCATCGCCTTCTGGGCGCACGTAGGAGGGTTTGTCGCCGGAGTTCTGCTCATCAAGGTCTTCCCTGCTCGCACCCGGCGTTATCACTATGGGTTGTAAGTCTTTTCCACCACAGAGGACACGGAGAGCACGGAGTATTTTCTTTCAAAGGGTTCGCGGGCCGCTGGGATTCCTGCCCATCCTGAACTTTTCTGTGAGGGACGCGAAAGCGCAAAATGACAAGACAAACAAAGCCTTGACTCCGTGCTCTCCGGGTGGTGAAGAAACCTTGTTGCAGATCTACAAGGCTCCGGCTGCCGGATCCAGGCATATCTCTGACGGATTCACGTTGGGCGGCAGCAGTACGGCGTAGAGCACGCCTTGGGCAACGCTGTCCACGTCGATCATGCGGTCGCGAGGAGCGTTGGGCATGATCTGGTCCCACATGTCGGTAGCGGTCGCGCCTGTCATCAAAGCCATCACGCGAATGCCGCGTGGGATCAGTTCTTCGCGCAGAGACAAGGTTAAGCCAAGCGCACCGCGTTTGGCGGCGCTGTAGGTGGCAAAGTTTGGAAAGACCTGCTTGGCGCCCGCCGACAAATTGTTGATGATGGTGGCGCCCGCCTTCATCAGCGGCAGCGCCGCCCGGGTGCACAGAAAGACACCGGTAAGGTTGGTGTCGATCACGTCGCGCCACAGCTGCAGCGAAGTTTCTTCAACGCTCAGAACCGGCTGGGTGATCCCCGCATTGTTGACCAGAATGTCGACTTTGCCGAAGCGTTTATTCACCTCGGCGAATAGTGACGCCACCGACTCCGCATCGCGAACATCGCAGACGATCGGAATGATCTGCGGTGGCTGAGGCTGCGCGCCGGTGGACTTGCCGATCTGCGCCGCAGCTTTCCTTAGAGTAGCCGCATCTCGTCCGGTGATGACGACGTCGCAATGTTCACGAGCCAGAGCCTGCGCGACGGCATAGCCGATGCCTCGACTGCCGCCGGTGACCACAGCAACTTTTCCGCGCAGCCGCGAGCTGTGTGCCGGCCTCGCCTTGGGTTCTGATTGGTTCTTGGACTGCGGCTTCTTCGCAGCCATCGATTAGATTCCGTTGCCGTTCTTGGCGTGAATGAGTGAGAGGAACTCCTGGCGCGTTTGCTGCGCCCGGAAGGCGCCCAGCATCGACGAGGTGACGGTGGCCGAATGCTGCTTCTCGACGCCGCGCATCATCATGCAGAGATGCCGCGCCTCGACCACCACACCCACGCCCAGCGGCTGTATTACCTTCTGGATCGTTTCAGCAATCTGTACGGTTAGTCGCTCCTGCACTTGCAGGCGGCGGGCAAAGACTTCGACCAGGCGGGCCACTTTGCTCAGGCCCATGACTTTGCCCTTGGGGATGTAGGCAACATGTACCTTGCCAAAAAACGGCAGCAGGTGATGCTCGCAAAGGCTGAACATCTCGATGTCCTTCACGATCACCATCTCGTCGTAGTCGACGCTGAAGAGTGCGCCGTGCAGGATCTCTTCCGGATCTTCGCGATAGCCTTTGGTCAGATCTTGCAGCGCTTTGGCGTAGCGCTGCGGGGTCTGGAGCAGCCCTTCGCGCTCGGGTTGCTCCCCCAGGCGAATCAGGACCTCGTGCATCAGTTCGTCCAGACTGGCGCTGGTCAGGGTCGGAGTCTCGATGGTCTCTTTCATAGTAGCTGTTAGCTCTTAGCTAGAACCTATCGCATGAATCGTTTCGTATCAGGGCATGGCTTCAGCCGTGCCACAAGGAGTCAAATATAACCTGCGCTTCAGCCCCTGAGCAGGTCTTACAGGGGCTAAAGCCCCGAGCTTTTTTCTGCGCCGCGTTCGGCACGACTAAAGTCGTGCCCTGATACAACCCAAATGATTTATGAGACGGCTTCTATTAGCTTTTAGCAGGCAATCAAATCGCCCTGCCGCTGAGTATGCGCGAGTGCCCCATTCCAGGCCCTCTTTTGGCCTGGGGCGGGAGCGTCTCGCTATATCTGCAACTCCGCTCCGCCCGCGTACTCGAAGCTGTTCATCATGGTTTCTTCTAGCCGTACCTTCTCAAGATGAGCAGCCTTAAAGCTTTGCTTCAAAATGTTGAAGATGACTTCGCTTAAGTTTTCCGTTGTCGGCACGAGTGACTGAAACTCTGCGCACACATTCAGGTTCTCGTGATCGAAGCGCTCCAGAACTTCGCGCCGCACTGCATCATCCAGATCGACCAGGTTGCAGATCATGCCGGTCTGGGGATCGACTTGCCCGCTCACCGTAACCTCGAGCGCGTAGTTGTGCCCGTGTCCATGCGGGTTATTGCACTTGCCGTAGACTGCGCGATTCTCCGCCTCCGACATGGCGTCGTTCTGCAGGCGGTGCGAAGCGGAAAACAGATAACGCCGGGTCAGGTAGGCCTTCATGCCTCTCCGTAGAAATCGACGAACAGGTCAGGCAGTTCGTACACCCGCACGCGATGCAGGCTGGCCAGGTTCAGCTTGCTCTGCAGCCGGTTCCAAATGGCGATGGCCAGGTTCTCGGTTGTCGGAATCTGCTGCGAGAACTCGGGCACTTCTTTGTTGAGATGCCGATGATCGAGCGCCTCGATGACCTCGCGGTTCAAGATTTCCTTTAACTCTTTCAGGTCGACCACGAAACCCGTCCGGGGATCGACCTCGCCCTTCACCGTGACTTCCAGGGTGTAGTTATGGCCGTGTCCGTTGAGGTTGGCGCACTTGCCGAAGATGCGCTGATTCTCTTCCGCGGTGAATTCGGGATTGTGGTAATAGTGCGATGCAGAAAACTCGCATTTCCGGGTTAAGTAGACCATAGGCTCCTGACGTTATGATTCGTGACGCGGCTCGGCTGGTGCGATGGGCGGCAGCCCGCCGGGATTCGGCTTTGCCGTTGTCCCATATTGCCGGCCCTTCCAGCGCACCGCGCCTCGCTTATGAGAGATGTCGGAGTTCCACAAAAGTATCGCGAAAAGCGGCAAGCCGAAAATCGCCAGGCTGCTGGAGAGCCAGTCGAAATGCGCTTTGCGGACGCGCTCCAGCACGGGAAACAGAAACAGGATTGCGAAAACAACTGCAATCACTGCTGGCGTAGTCTCGCGGCGCAGGAAACTTGCCACGGCTGTGGCGACGCTTGCGACAACCCCAGCGAATTCCAGCAGCCGGCTCCAGGCCAGTCTTCGCGGATGCGGAAACAGCAGCGCCAGGTTTTTCGTCCAGCCTTCCCACATTTGCGGGAAGCTGCGATACATCCGGGCACTGACAATGTCAGACATGCGAAATTGCAGCCGGTATCCGGCTTGCTTTACCAGTTTGGCCAGCTCCACGTCTTCCAGGATGGCTCCCGCGACCGCACCGTGCCCGCCTACGGCATCGTAGGCATCGCGTCGGATGAGCAGGTATTGGCCATTGGCGGCAGCCACCGGCGACTTCGGATCGCAAACATCCTTGGGCCGATAGGTCGCTGCCAGCTCGGAGAAGATGACCGGCATCAGAGCGCGCTCGGCAAAGCTATGGACTTCCTGCTGCGGTGAATACGACAGCAGAGCGGCCCCGGTATCCTGTGCCTCCTGCAGCCCTTGCGCGATGGAGTCGGGCGCGTGCTTGGTGTCGGCATCGGTGAACAGAAGCCACTTCCCTTTGGCGACTCTAGCGCCAGTCCAAAGCGCATTGCACTTGCCGCTCCAGCCGGGCGGCAGAGGATCGGCAGCGATCACGCGGACCGGAAAGCTCTCCGCGATCGCGCGCGTCCGGTCGCTGGAGTGATCGTCCACCACGATGACTTCATAATCCGGACTGGATTGTCCGGCAAGGCTGCCCAGACACTCCGCCAGGCATGCTTCTTCATTTCGTGCCGGGACGATCACAGAAACCTGCGGCAGGTTCTGCGGCTGCACGAAAATTGCATCGTCGGATTGTGCCCGATCAGCTCCCACGATACCGTCCTCGATTATTATAAGAGGGTGAAGCGCTTCTTCTCTTCAACCCTAATCATCGGGCTGTTTCTAATCGCCGGCTGCAACCGGGGCTCACATCCGCCGCGCATCGGCAATGCCGCCCCCGATTTCACCATCACCGATTCGCAGCGCACGGTCACGCTCAGCCAACTGCGCGGCAAGCCCGTGGTGCTGAACTTCTGGGCAACCTGGTGTCCGCCGTGCGTCGAGGAAATGCCCTCGCTGGTGCAGCTGCAAAAGCAGCTGGGCGACAAGGTTACGATCCTGGCGGTCAGCGAAGATGCCGACGATAGCGCCTACAAGCAGTTTATCCGCGATCACAATGTCGATCTGCTCACCGTGCGCGATACCCAGCACCAGAACGAAGCCTACGGCACCTTCAAATTTCCCGAGACGTTTATTATTGGTCGCGACGGAAAGATCGTGCGCAAGTTCATCGGCTCGACCGATTGGACCTCGCCCGAAATTGTGGACTACCTCAATAAGCTGTAAGGAAGCTCTGGGTAAGTGAAAGCGATGTCCCCCAGCGGCTAAAGCCGCGTTGATTTTCGGGTAGTTAACGGACGGCTTGAAAGGCCGTCCCTTTCAAAACCGGACTTGATCAGGGTTTCCTTAAGAATCACGCTCCTGTCAGAACGGCAGCCAGGCTGTAACCGGGGCGCAGAAAAGGAGAGGCAGGTTCGCCTCTCCTTGATTCTTTCTTACGTCACCGCGGTTTAGTACAGCCGGAAATTCACCTCGACGTTGATCTGCACCGCGACCGGCTTGCCATCTTTCATTGCTGGTTCGAACTTCCAGTTGCGGACCGCCTCGATGGCTTTCTCGTCCAGTCCCATACCCAGGGCGCGAGCTACCTTGATATCGTGAGGCTTGCCATCGGGTCCGACGATCAGCCAGAGCACGCAGGTTCCCTGGTACTTCGCCTTGCGCGCTTCTTCGGAATAGTCCGGATCGGGCGTGTCCAGCGCGCGCGGAGCCGATACACCTCCGCCCACACGGAACACTCCACCACCAATTCCGCCACCATGACCGGGACCAACTCCCGGCCCTGAGCCCGAGCCGATACCACCGCCGGAACCCGATCCAATCCCGCCCCCGCTGCCGGTGCCGTTTGACGGCGCCGACGGTACAGACGTCAGCGGATTGCCAATATTCGGCATATTCGAGGCCAGCTTGAGTTGGGGTGGCACCACGACGGTCGGCTCGACCGGAAGTTTAGGGTGGTCATTGCGAATCACAATCGCCGGAGGCGTGATCTGCTCCATCGCCAGCTTGGGAAGCTTGCCCTTCGGAGCCTGCAGCTTGTCCCGGTCACCGCCGCCGCCACCACCGCCCGACGATCGTTCCTTCTTGGTCATGGGCAACTGCGGCGTCAGGTCAGGCGCGATCAGGGTCACTGTCTCGAGGGGCTTGTCTTTCTTGATGGCCTTCGCGCCCATGATCGACAGTCCGATCAGACCTGCAACCATGGCCACGTGTACCGCTGCCGACACGCCGGCGCTTTCCTTTTTGTAGTTGTACTCACCCCAGATTTCCCGGACCTTCACCGGTCGCGAAGTCAGCTGCAGGGGCGGAAGCTTTTCCGGAAACAGGGCAGCCCGAATATTGCCGGTCAACGACTGCCACAACGACTCGTCCATGTTGGTCTGCGGAAGCAGCTGCAGATCATCTTCCTGGGGCGGGGGAATCAGGGTCGCGTTCGCCATAAACTCGTCTCTAGTCCTTGGGCCAGTGGCTAGTTGGGTTGCTGCCTCGATCTGTCGGGCAAAAATTCGTCCCAACCATTCGTTACAAAAACCCGCAACGATGGCCAGGGTTGCGGGCCGAACTCACCTGGAATTCCCAGGGTGTAGCTCAGCCTTCCATCTTTAGATGCAAAAATCCCCACATTGTTGTGCGCTGTTCGCACTGTATTGAGACGCACCCGGAAAGTAAAGGCGAGCCTGACGGTTAGCGGCTAGGCCCGGTAAGGATGCGGCTGATCCACACAGCTACGGGCTCGCGCCACGGCGGATGGACGCAAATTTTGCCGCTCCCTATAATGAATAGATAGCTTGCACGATTTTCATATTCCAGTAACATGCAGGCGGGAGAAATTCGGAGTGCCGCTCGACCTGAAAGCAACGCTGAATCTGCCCAAAACCGACTTTTCGATGAAGGCGAACCTGCCCAGGAACGAGCCCAAAATGCTCGCCCAATGGGAGGAAAGCCGGCTCTACGAGCGGATTCGTGAAACCCATCGAGGTCAGCCCATCTATGTGCTGCATGACGGGCCGCCCTATGCCAATGGGCCGGTACACCTCGGCACAGCCCTCAACAAAACGTTGAAGGATTTCGTCGTAAAGTCGCGCAGTATGAGCGGTTTTGATGCTCCCTATGTGCCGGGATGGGACTGCCACGGGCTGCCCATCGAGATCAAGGTTGACGATCTGCTGGGCCGCAAAAAGCTGGACATGGACCCGCTAGCCGTCCGCGAGGAGTGCCGCAAATACGCGCAGAAGTTTCTCGATCTGCAGCGCTCGCAGTTCAAGCGGCTCGGCGTTCTGGGCCGCTGGGAGCAGCCTTATTCCACCATGGATCCGCAGTACGAGAGCGTGGTGCTGAAGACGTTTTACTCGTGCTACGAGCAGGGACTGGTCTACAAGGGCCTGAAGTCGGTGTACTGGTGCATTCACGACAAGACCGCGCTGGCCGAGGCCGAAGTCGAGTATGAGATGCATACCAGCCCCAGCATTTGGGTACGGTATGCGCTGACCAGCGATCCGGGGAAGATTGACGAACGTCTTACAAGTAAGAAAAATGTCGCCACTATCATCTGGACCACCACGCCCTGGACTTTGCCGGCGTCAATGGCGGTGACTTTCGCGCCCGATGCGGAGTATGTCGCGCTCGATACCGGCGGGTGGATCTACATCGTCGCCAAAGAACTGGCGCAGCAGACGATCGAGAAGTGCGCCCTGGGCGAAGTGAAAGAGCTGGCACTGTTCCCAGGATCGAAGCTGGAGTATGCGACCTTCGCGCATCCTTTCCTCGATCGCAGCATTCTGGGCGTGCTCGGCGATTACGTCACCATGGACACCGGGCACCGGCGCGGTGCATACGGCGCCGGCTCATGGCGCTGACGACTTTAATACCGGAGTGAAGTACGGTCTTGACCTGCACTGCGATGTGGATGACGGCGGAATCCTGCGCAATGGATTGCCGGAATACAAAGGCCAGCAGGTCTTCAAGGCCAACCCGCTGATCGTCGAGCTGCTGAAGAGCCGCGGCGTCTTGCTGGGCTTCGAAAGAATCGAGCATTCGTATCCGCACTGCTGGCGCTGCCATAACCCGATCATTTTTCGCGCGACCGAACAGTGGTTCATCGCCATGGAAGGCAAGTTGCGCCCGGCCTCACCAGCCGAGGCTCACCTCTCGTCGACCAGTCAAGGCCGCAAGGGTCCACAGGAGGGTCACCACTCGTCCGATACTTCGGACGAGGCGGCACGTTACGCACTCGCGCGCTGGAAGAGATCAGGAAAGTGAAGTGGGACCCGGCCTGGGGCGAAGAGCGCATCTCCAACATGATCGCCACGCGTCCGGACTGGTGCATCTCGCGCCAGCGCATCTGGGGCGTGCCCATCGCGGTTTTCCAATGTGGCGACTGCAACCAGTTCCTCAACGATCCGGCCGTGAATCGCCTGGTGGTTGAGCTATTCGCACGCGAAGGAGCGGACGCGTGGTACCGGCATTCGGCGGAGGAAATCCTGCCTGCCGGGAACCAAGTGCGCCAAGTGCGGCAGCACGAAGCTTCGCAAGGAGATGGACATCATCGACGTGTGGTTCGAGTCGGGATCGAGCCAGGCGGCGGTGTTGGGCCGCGAGCCGGGACTTCCCTGGCCCGCCGACCTGTACCTCGAAGGCGGCGACCAGCATCGGGGCTGGTTCCACTCTTCCCTGCTGTGCGCGGTTGCGACCAAGGGCGCGGCGCCCTACCGCGAAGTCGCTACCGTGGGATGGACGCTCGATCCCCAGGGCCGCGCCATGCACAAGTCGCTGGGCAACACGGTCGATCCGGTGGAGATTGCGGACAAGCTGGGCGCCGAGATTGTGCGGCTGTGGGTTGCCTCGGTTGATTTCCGCGAAGACGTGATGGCCTCCGACGACCTGATGCAGCGCGTCGCCGACAGCTATCGCAAGCTGCGCAACACGTTTCGCTACATCCTGGGCAATCTGGAGGGCTTCGATCCGGCTCGCGACAGCGTGGCGTTTGCCGAGATGCATCCGCTCGACCAGTACATCCTGCTGCGCGCCGCCGAGGTCACGAAAGATGTGCGCGAGCATTACGACTCATTCACCTTCCATCGGCTGTATCAGCGGCTGAAGGATTTCTGCATCGTCGATCTGAGCGCGATCTACTTCGATGTGCTGAAAGACCGGCTGTACACGTCGGCTCCCAAGTCAGCTGGCCTCGGCGCTCGGCGCAGACCGCGCTTTGGCGGTTGGGCGATGCGCTGGCACGACTGCTGGCTCCGGTGATGAGCTTTACCTCCGACGAGGTTTGGGCATTTCTGCCGGCGACTTCGGGCCGGCCTGACAGCGTGCACCTGACGCTCTTCCCTGCTCCGCAGGAACTGACTGGCTCGCTGCCGCCGGACTTCGATGTGGCAGCACTGAAAAGCGACTGGCAAACTCTGTTATCGGTTCGCGACGAGGCACTGAAGGTGCTAGAAGCAGCTCGGGCCGAGAAGCAGATTGGCAGCAGCCTGGAGGCGCAGGTTCGGCTGGCCGCGCCGGAAGGCATCTATCCGGTGCTGGACCGCTATCGCGATCAGTTGCGCTATTTGTTTATCGTTTCCGACGTGGCGCTGGAAAAATCAGCGGCCAGCAACGGCGACACCGGGCTGGCGATCTCGGTGAGCAAAGCTCCGGGCCAGAAGTGCGAGCGCTGCTGGAACTACTCGACCCATGTCGGGGAAGATAAGAACTACCCTACGGTGTGCGAGCGTTGCAGCGCCGTCTTGGCGGAAATCGAGGCTGCCGCCGCCGCTCGTTAGGGCGGGATACCATGCTTCCGCTGCTCCTTTCGGCAAGTTGGCAGCGTCTAACAGGTGAGGTTAATTCGGTTGGGGATGAGCGTTAGGACACAGCAGAGACCCGCCATGCGCAAGTATTTCTTCCTGATCGCGGCAATCGTATTGCTGCTGGACCGCATTGCGAAGTGGTCGGTGGCCACGAATATCCCGCTGCACGATAGCGTCGTCGTTATCCCCGGCTTCTTTCACCTGACCCACGTGCAAAATACCGGAGCCGCTTTTGGACTGTTTGCCGACTCTTCGGCGCAGTGGAAAGTCGGCGCCCTGGTGAGCTTTTCGGTCATCGCGTTAGTAATCGTCTCGGCCCTGTTGTGGAAGCACAGTCACTCCCTCAGCACCACGACCATTGGCTTGTCGCTCATCCTGGGCGGGGCGACCGGCAACCTGTGGGACCGTATGGTGAGCGGCCACGTGGTCGACTTCCTCGATTTTTACGTGGGCAGTTACCACTGGCCGGCTTTCAACGTGGCCGACAGCGCCATCGTAATCGGGGCCATTCTGCTGGTGTCGGAGATCGTCTTCGCCAAAGCCGCCAACGAGACCGTGAAGACCAGCGGGTAGCGAAGAGCCGTCAGCCATCAGCTTTCAGCCGTCAGCTAAGAACGCGAAGGGGTTCGAGCGTGGAGAATCTGAACGTTATCCTCAAACGATTCGAAGCACCTGACCAAACCTTAACCTTCGAAAAAGGTAAGTTCGAAGTTGTTAGCGTTGGCGGCATGACCATCGGCCGCGCCAGCTATGAGCCCGGCTGGCGATGGTCGGAGCATATCGGCAAAGCCAAAGGCGAAAAGGTCTGTATGGTCGAGCACGTGGGCATTGTCGTGTCGGGAAAATCGGGCCTCTCGATGCAGGATGGCACGATCAAGGAGATGAAGGCCGGCGATGTTTTCTACGTCGCCCCGGGACATGACAGTTGGGTCATCGGCGATGAGCCGTATGTGTCGATTCATCTGATGGGCGCTGAACAGTACGGCAAGAAATAGCCGGCGCGAGCGTTCCGCATTATTTGCTGATGACCGACAGCTGACGGCTGACAGCTTCTTTACGGTGTGCCGTAAACCCGCTTATACACTTCGGCGTTGCGCACTATCGCTTGCACGTACTCGCGGGTTTCGGTGAAGGGGATGGACTCGACAAACTCCTCGATGTCGCGATAGTTGCCCGCTGCGCGCCAATCTTGCACCCGCTCGGCGCCGGCGTTATAAGCGGCCAGGGCATACTCGACTTGCCCGCCAAACTCATCCACCATCTGGCGGAAGTAATGGGTTCCTAGTTCGATGTTGGTCGTGGGATCCAGCAGCGAGTCGGTGCTGTAATGCGACAGGCCTTCCTTCCGGGCCTCACCCTTGCCCGTCCGGGGCAGCAACTGCATCAGGCCATACGCGTTGGCGCGCGAAATCGCGCTGGGATTGAATTCCGATTCCTGCCGTATGAGCGACGCCACCAGGTAGGGATCGAGCCCGTTCTGCTCCGAATACGTCCGCAACGCATCCCAGTAGGGGCGCGGGAACAGTCCCTGCCAGTAGGGCTCGGGCAACTGATTCACATCCATGGCGAAATATCCGCTGATGGCGCGCTTCAGGGCCTGCAACGCGCGGTAATACTCGCCACCGCTGGTGTAGATCTTGGCAATCTCGATCATCTCCCAGCACGGGCCGGTCGTGCTTCCAGCTTGCAACTCGCGCACCGCCAGATCGGTCATGCCGGCGTTCTCCAGCAGCTTGGCGCGGTTGTAGTGCAGATCGTCTTCCGGCGGATCGACGATTTGCGAGACCGGATCAAGCGCCGCTGCCGACGAGACATGCTGCAGCGCAGCCACCGTCACCGCCGGAGCCGGGGGCATGGTCGCCAGCCGTTTGCGCGCCAGCACGCCGTAATAATAGTTGTGATAGCGATCGGAAAGCTTGGCGTAATAGGAGCGCGCCATACCGTACTCGCCGTCGTCCTCGGCCATGCGGCCGCGCCAGTACATGGCGTTGGGAACCTCGTTGGTTCCGGGATAGAACTCAACCTGCTCCTCGAAATATTTCTTCGCCTGATCTTTGCGATTCTGGCGATAGGTCAGCCAAGCGCATTTCCAATGCGCATACGCTGCTTTGTTGCCCTCGGGAAAGCGCTCGTGAATCTCGCGATAGTAGTCGATAGCGCGATCGTAATCCTTGTTCAGCAGGTACATGTTGCCGGCGCTCAACAGAGCCGACTCCAGCCAGGGCGACTTGGGGGTGGTCGCGCGCATGTGCTGCAAGATGGTGTCCAGACCGGCCTCGTCCTTGGCATCGCGAGCGATCTCGGCCCGCTGATACCACTTCTCCGCGCTGGCTTCGCTGCCATCGTCGGGAATGCGATCCAGCGCCTCGCGGGCGGAGCGCGTGTTGCCATCCTTCATGTAGCGAGTTCGCCAGTTGAATGAGCCCGGCCGACTGCTGTCCGGCGGGCGCCAGATCTACGACGTACTGATACTCTTCCGCCGCCGCCGGATAGCGACGTGCTTTGTAGAGGGCGTCGGCGCGTTTGAGGTGATCGCTGTAGGTAGCCGGAGGTAACGTTGCCGCCTCGGGAATCTTTCTCAGATCAGTCGCGGCCTGGTCGGCGGTGTAGTTGGTCGCGTAGTTGTAATAAACGCGGCGCAGGATCTCTGCGCCGGTGCGGCCTGCACCGTTCTGCACGTAGGCCTTGCCCAGAAAGTACTCGGTTTCGGCGCTGGCCGGCACGCGATGCGCTTCCAACATCCGAATCGCTTCGGTCGGCTGACTCGTCGCCAACAAGGCTTTCGCATACGCGATGGTCGCGTCATGATCGTACAGCGAGTCGGGAAAGCGTGTGCCGAAATCGCGCAGGTAGGCAAACGACTCTTCCGGATTGTTGCTCAGGACATACGAGTTGCCGATGAAGAATGCGGCGTAGTCCTTCAGCTCGCCGATCTGCGGCTGCGCTTGTTGCAGCGCGGCGATTGCCGCCGGATATTGCGCGTCAAGATAGTGCGCGTAGCCGATGGCGAACCAGGCCAGCGCGCCGGCTTCGGTACCGGCATGCGTGTGCGCGTAGGTTTCCACTCCGGTATAGGCGGCGGGCGTGCGGAACTCGACCAGTTGCCGCGCCATGGGCCGCAGATCATTGGAAGCCACAAAGCTGCGGTGCATCTGGTGGGCGCGGGCCGCCGTCACCTTCTTGCGCGAGTGCTGCGAGTGCGAGGCCGTTTTCTTGGCCGAGCTGGTTGACTTATGCGTGCTGGTCGAAGACGCAGTCTTCTTCTTATGGGTAGGGGTGGTGCTATCCTGCGCGAGGGGTCGGCTGCTTGACCAGATCAGCAGGCAGGCCAGAACGACGATAAAGCGGCTCACGGGTTTCACTGGCATCAGTGTAGCGCGGTTATTTCTTCCTGAGGACGACAAATCGTTTACAGAATCGATTCCCGCCCGTAACATCCGCAAGCTTGGCGAATCCGTATCATAGACGTAAGCTCCACCAGAGCCGTTAACCGTCGGGCTGCAAGGCCCTCGAAAAATCCAAAAAATGCTTCCCCGGTTTCCCGAATCCGGTTTCGAATAGGTACAATGGGCTACGGGAATTCGTGTCCGGGCCGTAAAATCCTGAATCTGCATAAACATGGGAACCATCCAACCAAAGGTAGCTGAGCCAGCAGGCGACGAATTAACTCTGGTTCATGCGGCAAAAGCCGGCGACATCAGCGCCTTCGAGGAGCTGGTTCGCCGTTATGACCGCAATGTGTTCCGGATTGCGCAGCACATCACGCAAAACCGCGAAGATGCGGAAGACGTGGTGCAGGACGCATTCCTGAAGGCGTACCAGAACCTGAAGAACTTTCAGGAGCAGTCGAAGTTTTATACCTGGCTGGTGCGGATCGCGGTGAACGAAGCGCTGATGCGCTTGCGCCGTCGGCGTCCCGAACGCATGGTGTCGCTGGACGAGGACATCAAGACCGAAGAAGATTCCATGCCGCGAGAGGTCGCGGACTGGGCGCCGAATCCGGAGCAGTTGTACACGCAAGGCGAACTGAAAGAGATTCTGGGCAAGACGATCCAGGGGTTACCGCCGAGTTTTCGCACGGTGTTTGTCTTGCGCGATGTTGAGGGCCTCTCCACCGAAGAAACGGCGGATGCCTTGGATTTGAGTATTCCGGCAGTGAAGTCTCGATTGCTTCGCGCCCGGTTGCAATTGCGAGAACGTTTGAGCAAGTACTTCAAAAATCGTACTGGTGGAGATGGCAAACAGTGACCTGCTCTGATTTTCTGAAAGAGCTCACCGATTACCTTGATGAGTCCATGGACGCCCAAACAAGGGCGGAGTTGGAAGACCACCTCCAGTGGTGCCATAACTGCTACGTCGTTTGCAACACGACGAAGATGACCATCGAGATTTACCGCGACTCCCACCTGTACGAACTTCCCGACGATCTGCGCGGCCGCCTGCGGTCGGCGATCATGACCAAGTGCAAGGGCCACCCAGGACCTTGCGACGACGCAGCCGCTCCTGGCTCTCCCCAGCCGGGCGGTCCGCCCACCATGAAGTAGAAGTAGGGGCCGCTGTCCCTCCAACCTCCTTTTCTTTCCGCGACACGATAATCATTCTGCGGGAACCGCCGAGTCTTCTAAAGACCTTCAGTTCTCTTAGCCGCGCCGCATGGACCGTTTGCTGAAAAAGTCGAAATGAACAGTCTGTCGCCAGCTGAAGCCGGCTCCGGATATCTGAAATAAGAAACTTAGACGCGAACCTGAAGGTTCGCTCTACCGGTTCATCACAACCGCGGACGTTTTTCAGCAAACTGTGGAGCCCTGTTCATCTCCCGCCGCGCCTGCTGCTCAACCCTGACTTATTGCTCGGCGATCAGGTACTGCTCGATCTTTCCGTCCGGCATTTCGTAGATGATGATGACCAGATTCTTCTTCGCATACCGCACTTCGTAGATCCGCGCCGTCATTCCGCCGCGACTGGAAGAGCGAGTTTGCGCAAAGCCTTGCGGCGCGCCCAACGGTCCCAGGCTGGCTGCGTAGTCCTTCAGCGCCTGCTCGGTGAAATAGGCATTCGCGTTGTCGGTGAACAGCGAGCGGTCAATCTTTCCCTGCTGCAGGCCGTCGTAGATATTGCGAATCAACGCGTCCTGCTTCGGATCCTGCGGATTCATCGCACTAACCAGCTGCGCCCGCACCTGATTGCCGATCTCGGAAGCCGCCTCGGCCGCGTCCTGATTGGTCAGCACCGCAACGGCAAGCTTGTCATCCGGCAGCACGATGTTCTCGGCGGTGAATCCCGAGACTTCGCCGCTATGTTCCAGCACGCGATGGCCGTTGACATTCATCACCTGCACCCCCAGCCCGTAGCGCGTTCCCACGCCATCCTTGAGCAGAACTTCGGTTTCCATCTCGCTGATACGAAGCCGGCTTCAGCACCGTCTCGTCCATCATCGAGATGTCCCAGCGGGCCAGGTCTTCGGCGGTCATGGCAAGCTCGCCGGCGGCAAACATCCAGCCCCGGCCTTCCTTAGGCGCCGGATGCAGCGGCCCCAAGGCATAACGGAAATATCCGCCGGGATCGGTGGGCGGCAGCTTGTTCTGGTTGGTGTCGGCCACGCTCTTCATTTGCAGGGGAGTGAAAACGTGCTGGCTGAGGAACTGCAACAGCGGCATGCCGGAAACTTTTTCGACAATCACGCCCGCGATCACGTAATTGGTGTTGCTGTATTGCCACTTGGTCCCGGGATCGAAGTCCAGCGGCTTGCGCGCCCAGCGATCCATAATGCCCTCGGCGCTGATCGGCTGCAGCATCAGCGGAGGAACGTAATCCTGCGGCCAGTAGTCCTGATAGCCGGAAGTGTGCGACAGCAGCTCGCGAATCGTGACTTCATCTCCGCGGGTGAGCCCGGGCACGTACTTCGACACCGGATCGTTCAGCGACAGCTTCCCTTCTTCCGCCAGCAGCAGAATGGCCGCGGCCGTGAACTGCTTGCTGATGGAGCCGATGCTGTAGCGCATGGCGGAGGTGGCAGCCATGTTGCGGATCGAGCCGGGCATTGCCGTAAGCCTGCACATAGGCGATCTTGCCGTCTTGCACCACCGCGATCGAGGCGGAAGGCACGCCGGTGGTCTGCAGTACGCTGCGGGCGATCTCGTCGATACTACTGCGCAACTGCGGCGCCAGGGTCGGCTCGGTCTGCGCGCTAGACGACCCCAAGGCTGCGAGGAGAAGCAGGAATACATAAACCACGGGATATTTCGATACCGCAGGACGTGACAGACGCATGGCAAGCCTCGGGAGAGGAGGATGAGAACCGATTACACTACCGCATCATGCGCTGCCGGAACAAGCATGAGGCGCATATCGCTAGGAATTCTGGGTTGGTTTTTCTTCCGCTGGAGGAGCGGCTTCGCCTGCCGATCGGACCGCGGCATCCCCTGCTGCTTTTGCGGGGCCGCTGGCAGCAGCGGCAACGGGGTTCGAGCCTCCGGGTACGATGTAACCGTCCAGCAGGCGATGGTGCATGCTGTACAAGCGCTAACTCCAGGCGATCGGCAACCTGCAGTTTGTCGTAGATCTTTCGCAGGTAATTCTTCACCACCTGCTCCGTAGTGCCCACCTCGCGGGCGATGTCCTTGTTCTTCATCCCCTGGGTGACGCCGCTGATGATGAGCATCTCCTTTTCGCTGAGCCGCAGCTGCTGCTTGGGCGCCGTGCCCTGCAGGGCCTGGGTGCGATAGGCCTCGATCACCCAGTTAACCCCTTGTTTATCGAGCCAGGTCTCTCCGGCAGCCACTTTGCGAACGCAGCGCACCAACAGATCCGGAGAAACGGCGCGCGCCAGGATGCCGCGCACCCCGCGACGCAGATAGTCGACCGTCTCCTGCTCGCCGGCGCGTGGGGTCACCACGATCAGCTTGGCGCCGGGCAGAGCCCGTCGCGCTACTTCGCTGATGGCATCGGCGGGAGTGGGAGACAAACCCGATTCGAACAGAACCACGTCGGCGGGGACGTTGGCCACCGCGGTCAGGGTTTGGGCCATGGTTTCGGTTTGCGCCACCACTTCCAGGTCCGCTTCCAGCGCCAGGATCTTGCTCATGCCGACCCGGAAAATCGCCTCCGAGTCGGCCAGAATGATGCGAATGACGGCAGCGGTCGTCTCCACCGGGGCTTGCCCCGGCGCCGGCGCAGCCCGATGCCTCGGACTCGCCTCCGTTACGACGACCGAGTTGCCTAGTCCAGCGCGGCTGGCTTAGAGCCGCTTGAAGTGGTATTCATCGATCACCACCGCAACGCTTCGCCCAGAATCTTCTTCGGAACAACGCACCACCCGGCCGGTGCATATCACCTGCACGGGATGGCTGGTTCCTAGACACCTCCACCGGCATCTCAATGGTGAACTCCACGGGCGAGCCCACCTCGATGTCAGTCTCGGTGTGAAACAGAATACCGCCGGCGGAAATATCCGTTGTCTTGGCATGATACTCGGCGGTCGGGGTCTTCAGCGTCACCTGCAGGTGAAGGGGAAACCGAATCGAATTGCGAAAGTCGGACTGATGGCCAGCGGACATGGTCGTGCCCCAGAATACCTGAGTGGCGCGCGAATTCAGATTGTTACTAAAGTACCACCAAGTCGTATTACTATGCACGAGAATTTCTGCAATCGAGCCAGTTCTCTGTTTGGACGGAGGCGCGTACCGGTTTGCCAGGTAGAGCGGGGCGCCTCGGGCAGAACATGGATCGCTTGATCCAGCAATGGTAATTTGACAGGCTGGCGGTACATATTGTGTCTGGGGTGCGAAGTTGAGCCCCGGACAGTCAGAATTTTGTGGTTTCGGTGAAATTGAAATCGCGGACTTTCATCGCCGGCACCACCATGTCGATGGATTCCTCGCCGCTGGCGCGCACCGGGACGCCCATGGATTCCACATTCTGCAGCATGTGCAGCAGGCTTTCATTGAAGCGAAAATTCAGGATGCCGTTGCGCAGCTTCCCGCCCTCGACCAGGAAAGTGCCGTCGCGGGTCATGCCGGTAAGAATCTTTTCGTAGGGATCAACCTCGCGGATGTACCACAAGCCGGGTTATCAGGATTCCCCGATCGGTATCCGCGATCATCTCGTCCACGGTTTGCGACTGACCTGCCGCCGGAGATTCGAACACCATGTTGAGCGGCGCCTCTCCAATCTCATTGGGCAGCGCGAACCCGTGGCCGGTGGGTTTGACCGGCCCAACCTTGCCGGCCATCTCCGACTGCAACATCCGGTGTGCGCTCGAGCGCGCATAGGTAACCTGCTGGGACTACGCCCTTGTCGATCAGCTTCAGTCGGTGACGCCGCATGCCCTCCCCGTCGAAGGGCGCGCCGGTCTGCAGCGGGTGATACACATCGTCCCAGACAGTGATGTTGTCGCCGAAGGTTTGGCTGCCGATACGGTCGTTCAGGAAGGATCGCTGGTCTAACAGCGCCGAGCCGCCGAAATCCCAGAACATGAATCCGACAGCGTCGAGCACTGCCGCAGGCTCCAGGATGACGGTGTACTTTCCCGGCGGCAGCTCGCGCGGATTCCTGGAGCGGACAGCCTTCTCGGCGGCCGTCTCCGCCAGTCGCTGGGGATCGAGATTCGCAGCATTGGCCGCGTTCGCCTTTTGCCATCCCGAAGAGTTATCACCCAGCATCGTGATCGACAGCTCGGCCAGCGTGTGCTGGTACCAATCGGCTGACCCCGCGGGAGTTGAAGATGCCTTCGACAGACTCGGCGGATGAGGCGATGCCGGCCGCATTGAGGCCATATTTCCTGGCGACGTCTACCATCACGGCAACCGAGCGGGCGCGATCTTGTGGAGTCAGCCGGCCGTACTCATCGAAGTAGCGCTGCACCGCGGCCGCTCCGGCCTCGACGGCATTGGCCGCGACTTCCGCGGGCGAAGGCATCGGCAACAGGTCAGAATCAGGCTGCTGTACCCGCGCCAAGGCTTCAGCGGACTGCACCAGGCGGCGCAGACTATCGTCGTCATGCTTATTGGTGGTGGCGCGGGCGGTGCGTCCGCCAAAGGAAACTCGCGCCGAGATGTGATACTCCTCCTCAGCCATGTTCTGGTGGATGGTGTTGTTGGCGAAGCGAGTGAGCGCGCTCCGGCCGCCCGAGATGAGTAACTCGATCTCATCAGCGGAGGAATACTTGCGCAGCTTTTCGAAGATGGCAGCGGCCTGGTCGTGGGTCAGCATGGTTTCGGAGCACTTAGCATTTGGCACTTAGCCCTTGGCCAAACATTAACCAACTTCCTTCCATAACATAGTTTTCACTAACACCAATGAGAGCGCGGCAAGGGGCTTCGTCTTCGGCTCCAAAGAATTAGTTCTCGCGGGGTAAAAAGCAAATGCCAATTGCTAATTGCCAAGTGCTAATTGCCAGATGCTAATTGCAACTGCTAACTGCTGCCCTTATACGCGGTGCCGACAGCAATGCCGCGAAAGCGCGCCGGCGCGGCGCCGTGGCCGGTGCCCATCACCTGCTGCGGCTGGCCTTTGCCGCAATTGGGTGTGCCCCACAGCGTCCACTGATCACGCGAGCAGATGGCGTCCATCGCATTCCAGAACTCGGTGGTGATGCCCGAGTACGACGGGTTCTTCAGCATGCGACCACGCTTGCCGCCGACAATTTCCCATCCGATTTCGCAGCCGAACTGGAAGTTGTAGCGCTTGTCGTCGATGGACCAGGAGCGGTTGGTCTCCATGAATACGCCGCGATCGGTGGAGGCAATCAGTTGCTCAAGCGTGAGCGGCGACTTGCCCGGCAGAATGCTGACGTTGGTCATGCGGACGATGGGCAGCCGGTTCCAGCCTTCGGCGCGCAAGCAGCCTCCGGCGCGGGCTGCGCCAATCGCCGCCGCTGTGTCCCTCGATGTCAGATAGCCGGTAAACAGCCCGTTGCTGATGATCGGCGTGCACTGCGCGGCCACGCCTTCGTCGTCGTAAGCGAAGGTTCCCAGGCCGGGACCATGAGCTTCGGTAGCGTCGGCGACGACATTGACGATCTCGCTGCCGTATCGCAGCGTGCGCAGCTTCTCCAGCGTGAGAAATGATGTGCCGGCAAAGTTGGCTTCCATGCCGAGGACGCGATCCAGCTCAATCGGGTGGCCGACGGACTCGTGAATCTGCAGCGCCAGCTGCGACGAGTCGAGGATGATGTCGTACTTCCCTTCCGGACACTGCTCGGCCGAATGCAAGGCAACCGCTTGCTCCGCGATCTCCGGAGCGTGATCCAGCAGATGGAATTCCTCGATTAGCTCGTAGCCCCGGTTTTGGAACTGTCCGCCATACGAGTTGGGATAAGAACGTTTCTGGATCTCCGTACCCTGGAAAGAATAGGCTGCATAGCCGGCGCCTGACGTCACCGTGGTCTGATGAATCTCTGACCCTTCGGTCGAGAAGAACCACTGCTCGTAGCGACGGAAGTTCATGCTGGTTTCGGCCAAGGTCACGCCTTTGGTCTTACGAAGCTCTTCGTCGATGGCAAAAAGCAGTTCGAGATTCTGTTCAATCGCGATACCGAAAGGATCGATTTTGCAGGGCGAAGTCCAATCGGCTTGGGCAGCGGGTTCGGGAACCATGCGCAGCGTTTGCGACTGGACGGTGGCCGAGGCCTTGGCAATCTCCACCGCCCGGGCGGCGCAGCTCTCGACGCCGGCGCGGGAGAGATCGTCGGTCGCCGAAAAGCCGAAGGCGCCGTCGGCGATGACGCGGATCCCAATCCCGAGCGATTCCGCATCGGAGGCGCTGGCGATCTTGCCATTCTTAGTGGCGAGCGAACGGTCGCGCTGATCCACAATGCGGCCTTCGGCCAGCGAGGCGCCGCGCAGTTTAGCCGTTTCCAGGGCCCAGGAAGCGATTTCTTTCATCTACGATCACCGAGATAGAAATGATATCGTGTTCGCGGAAAGCTGTCGGACGATTCTAAAGGATGCGGCGATCCAGTGGCCACCCGAGGATTTTGCCCATTGGGCTTGGGGCCTCTCGTGTGGATTTGTATCAGGGCACGACTTCAGTCGTGCCGAACGCCGCGTATTGTGGACGGCTTTAGCCGCTGCATACTGGTGCGGGGCAAGCCCGGATTTAACCGCGCGAGCGCAGGGCTGAAGTCTGCCCGAACATTTCTTGCGCTGGGATGACGACACGACTAAAGCCGTGTCCTTCCACGCGGCTGACACATGACGATTGGCCATCAAAACCGTGATCCTGAAAGAAGGCATGCCCAGCGTGGAGCAGGCGCGCGCTCGCCTGCACAGCGAAATTCAGATTGCGCAGCAAAGCGGACTCAAAGTCCTGAAAATCGTGCACGGCTATGGCTCGACCGGCGTCGGCGGCGACCTGCGCATCGCGTTGCAATCAACCTTGCGCCAGATGATCGACCAGCGGCAGATTCGCGACTGCATCTATGGCGAAAACTGGCGCACCAGCGACGAGCGCAGCTGGGAGTTGCTGAAGCGCTTGCCCGAGTTGAAGACGGAAAGCGACTTGGGCCGCGGCAATCGCGGCATCACCCTGATCGTGTTGTAGGCGTCACCGGAGCAAATTCCAGCTTCCCCTATAATCCTCAGTTGGACTGTCCCGCTCGCCTAGGCGACGTCCCTCAGCGAACTACGTTCAGGCTGTCCCACGATGGATGTTGCTGTCCCTAATCCCGTCTCCAGCATTGAAGCCGCCGACTCGCCGCCGCGCGTCGCCATCGCCGCCTGCATGCTGGCCGGGATGTGCACCTTCCTGAACGTCTACGACACGCAGCCCCTGCTTCCCTATCTGCGGCAAATCTTCAACGCATCCGAGATCGCAGTTTCGTTGACGGTAAGCTCGACCATCCTGGCGATGGCCTTGACCGCGCCGTTCATCGGATTGCTGGCCGAATCGGTCGGCCGCAAGAAAGTCATCGTACCGTCGCTCTACGCGCTGACCGCGCCAACGTTGCTGGCGGCCACTTCGCGAAATCTGCATCAACTCATCTTCTGGCGATTCATGCAGGGCATCTTCGTTCCCGGCGTGATCGTGGTCATCATGGCCTACATCAATGAGGAGTTTCCGCGGCAGCACGTCGGCCGAGCCATGGCGGCCTACGTTTCGGGAACCGTGCTGGGCGGATTTCTGGGACGATACATCTCCGGAGTTGTGGCCCACAATTTCGCCTGGCGTGAAGCCTTCATCGCGATCGGGCTGGTGAACCTGGCGGGCGCGATCATCGTGCAACGCTCGCTGCCGGCGGCCAAGCGCTTTGTGCGCGCAGCCAGCGTTGCGCATTCGCTCTCCGAAGGCTGGCAGCATCTGCGAAACCCGCGGCTGCTGGCCGTCTTCGGCATGGGATTTGCGGCGCTCTTCTGCCTGGTCGGCACGTTTACCTACGCGAACTTCTATCTCGCTAATCCCCCGTATCATCTCAACCCGGCGCAGTTGGGCAGCGTTTTCTTCGTCTATCTACTGGGATTGATCGTGACGCCCATGTCAGGCCGCTGGCTCGATCACTATGGAATTCGGCTCACCTCGTTCGTCGGCGTTTGTTTTACCTCAGTCGGATTATTGTTGACCCTGCTGCACTCGTTGCCGGTCATTATTGCCGGACTGGCGCTGGCTTCGTCGGGTGTCTTTATCTATCAGGCGGTGGGGACGGTTCAGACCGGAATCGTCGCCGGCCGGGCACGCTCCTCGGCCGCCGGGCTTTATGTGACCTTCTATTACATCGGCGGCAGCCTGGGGGCAATCGTGACCGGGCTGGGCCTGGGTGGCTGGAGGCTGGCCGCATTGCGTGTACCTGCTGATGGGAATCTCGGGACTGGCGTTGACGATGGGGTTTGCCAGCAGTGGGAAGGAAGCTATAGGCGCGGAGGAATTGCAAGGTCAGCAGCTGTAAACCATCTTGTAGTAGCGAACTGGTTCCTTTGCGGGGCTGCTAACCAATCTGGCTAACACTTGTCACCGGTAACGTAACTTTATGTCGAATAATCTTCCTCTTCCCTGATTTGAATCGGATAATTGCCCTGACTATGAGAGGGATATCGGTCTCCGCATAGTTTCCGAATGCGTATTGAGGATCGCCCTCTTCTACCTGGGGAGAAAATGAATCGGGAAATTCGTACTTCACTTCGTCAATCGAGCTGAGACTATCTTCCGAGCCGTCAATCCAGAGCCAGAAATCCCACCACTGCCGTTTCCAATCGTCCTTGCTGCCGCGCTTCGCCAAATGGCAGACAGCCAAATCATTGTCGGCTTGGTCTTCAAATAACAGACGCTTCACGGCACTGCGCAGCGGTAGAAACGCCGCGAAAGCTTCGGTATCAGAATCTAGTTCAATATATTGCACATTTCCCAGAATGCCGACATCCAGATGGACGTTCTTCTCCCGCACCAGCACCACGGGAATGCCTCTCCCAGCAGCAAAGCCTATTTCCTGGAGAACCCACTGGCTCGACATCCACTCCCCGCTCGCCAGTCTTTCGTTCCTGGTAAGAAAAGATATAAGCAAATTTGATCGAGCGATGTCCTGGGTAACTCCTCTATTAATCTCTTGCGCGTGGTACTTCTCCCCGCTAAGTACTTTACAGCCGTAAAATTCAAGCAGAGGCCGTGCACAGTACTTAATCCAGTCTGCATGGGGATCGAAGTCATACGACAAAAACACTATCGGCTTGGCGGGTTGGTTCGATCCTTCGTTCAATATCTCAGCGTCGGCAGGTGCCATAAGATACCTCGCTTGTGAGTAGCGGGGAAGAGGCTCTCAGCGGTCAGGCGGCAGAGGTCAGCTAAACAACCACCCCACCCAAGCATTCATCAGCTTGGGTGGGCACGCGGAATGCAACACAGAATTACTCCGACTGCACAAGGCTAAGACGGACGGCTTTATTTGGAGCCGTTGCCGCTGGAGAAGAAATCAGCCATCGGCACTCCGTTGGTAGCCCAGCCCAGGTTGGACGTGGGCAGACCGAGTCCTTGTGACATCAGGCGCAGGATGTCGCCTTCGTCATAACTGCTGTTGTAGTTGCGGCTGTCGCCGCCGGGCGATTGGTATCCCCTTTTGCTGTAGGGACTGATCACGACCAGTTCAACCCGTCCGCCGCAACCCTGTCCTTCGGTCGTGGTCTCGCAATCCGGGTTTCCGTCGTCGTTGTCCTCGTCAAATACGATGATCAGCAAACCCGTCCCGCCTGGCCTGAAGTAGGGGCTCGTAAGCATGGGTCCGATCGTTTGGTACAGCCAGGAGTCGAAGGTCGAGATGGAGCAGTCGTGCGCGTCATCGCAGCCATTAGGTACGAGCCAGGACAAGGTGGGCAGGCGGTGGAGGAGCACATCCTTGGCGAACTGGTTATAGCACACAAAGTTGCTTCTCTCCTGGTTGATGGTTGTCATGTATTCCAGGGGATCGTGGCGGACGTAGTAAGCTCCCAGATGTAGCCCCGGGCAAACCCTTGAGCCAGGAATATTCTCCACATAGTCCTTCCAGGTCCCGCCGGCGTTCTGCACCTCAAGAGCAATGTTATTCAGCGAAACCGGAAAGGTCTCAGGGGTTTCGCTATCGTTGTCGGTGAGAATGTTCCCGGTGGCCAGGTTGAGATAGTTGCCGATCGAAGGATGCGTGTCCGAGTAGTAGTTCACGCCCACGCCATACTGGTTAGCCAGGGAAGTCAAGTAAGGCATGTTCGCGGAGTTGTAGGACGTACTGAAATCCGTGTTCTCGCCCACCACGATCACTACGTTTCCGAAGGACGGCAGACCTTGGCAGAAAGCTGAAGGAACGAGGACCAACGCGGCCAGCAACAGCCCCAGAGACAGGCCAACCTTCTTAGCAAATCCTTTCATCTCGAATCTCCTCACCTGATTTCGAAAGTGGGTTCCTTTTGACGACAAAGCAGGGGCATTATACAGCCAGCTTCCTTGTGAAGCTGCGCCCTTTCGAGAAAGCCGGTGTGCCCCACGTTCGCCCTTCGGTTGGGCTAACGTGGGATCCTTCAGGATGACGAGAGGTTGAGAGGTGTAGGGGTCCTTCGACTCCGCCGTGCAAAAGCGGCACGGCTGCGCTCAGGATGACAGTTCAAAGCAGTTGCGGATGATCAAGAAAAGGGCGGCATCGCTGCCGCCCGCTAACCACTAGCCCCTAATCCCTAGCCCCTGCTTTTACGTTCCTTCGTTCCAGCTGGCCAGGTATTCTTCCTGCTCGGGAGTCAGGCGGTCGATCTTGATGCCCATCGACTCCAGCTTCAGCTTGGCCACCCGCTTGTCGAGATCTTCGGGAACCACGTAGACCTTCTTCTCCAGTGACGCATGGTTCTTTACCAGATACTCACAGGAGAGCGCCTGGTCGGCGAAGCTCATGTCCATCACAGAGGGCGGATGACCTTCGGCAGACGCCAGGTTGATGAGGCGGCCTTCGCCCAGCAGGTTGATCTTGCGGCCGTCCTTCAGTGAGTACTCCTCGACCGAGACGCGGGTGGTGCGCTTGGACGACGACATCTTGTCCAGCGCCGGAATATCGATCTCGACATTGAAGTGGCCGGAGTTGGAAACGATGGCTCCGTCCTTCATGACTTCGAAGTGCTCCTTGCGCAGCACGCTCTTGTTGCCGGTAACGGTGCAGAAGACGTCGCCAAGCTTGGCAGCCTCGTCCATGCTCATCACGCGGAAGCCGTCCATCACCGCTTCGATCGCCTTGGTGGGATCGATTTCGGTGACGATGACCTCAGCGCCCAGACCGCGAGCGCGGCTGGCCAATCCGCGGCCGCACCAGCCGTAGCCGGCGACGACGAACTTCGATCCAGCCAGCAGGAAGTTGGTGGCGCGAATGATGCCGTCGATGGTGGACTGTCCGGTGCCGTAGCGATTGTCGAACAGGTGCTTGGTGTCGGCATCGTTGACCGCAATGATGGGGTAGCGCAGCACGCCCTGCTTCGCCATGGCGCGCAGGCGGATGATGCCGGTGGTAGTTTCTTCGGTTCCGGCAATCACGCCGTCGAGCACGTCAGTGCGCTTGGTGAGCGCGGTGGTCACCAGGTCGGCGCCGTCGTCCATGGTGATCTGCGGCTTGTGATCGAGCGCCGACATAATGTGCGCGTAGTAGGTCTCGTTGTCTTCGCCCTTGATGGCGTAGACCGGGATGTTGTAGTCGCGCACCAGACAGGCAGCAACGTCGTCTTGCGTCGACAGCGGATTGGAGGCGCAGAGAACCACGTCGGCGCCGCCATCGCGAAGCGTGATGGCCAAGTTAGCGGTTTCAGCCGTGACGTGCAGGCAGGCCGAGATGCGGATGCCTTTCAGCGGCTGGTTCTTGATGAAATCCTTGCGGATGATCTGCAGGACTTTCATGGACTGGTTGGCCCAGTCGATACGCTTCTTGCCCATATCGGCAAGAGCAAGATTGGCGACATCGCCGGCGGCGCGGACGGGTGTGGTTGACATAAGCTCCCTGTAAGAAAGGTTTCAAGTGTCGCGTTTCAAGTTTCGAGCGGCCGACGGCGCAGCATGGTGGTGCTTCGGCGCGCGCTCCCTATTGAATTGTCATCACGAGCGCCGGATTTCGGCGCGAGGGATCTGCTGTTTGCCGGCAGCGGAATCATGGCACTTCCAGCAGAAAGCAGATCCCTCGCTCCGCTCGTGATGACAATTCTTCCAATTCCGATCTGCAAAACGAGAACGAGGCGGATTACTCCGCCCCGGATTTGAATTTACTTCGCCGCTTTGGCGCTCTTCTGCACGGATGCACCGGCCAAGCCAGCCTGCTCGCGCAAAGCCTCGGCCTTGTCGGTGGCTTCCCAGGTGAAGTCCGGATCGTTGCGGCCAAAGTGTCCGTAGGCCGCAGTCTTGCGGTAGATCGGACGGCGCAGATTCAGCGACTCGATGATGCCCTTCGGGGTCAGCTTGAAGTTGGCGCGCACCAGATCGGCAATCTTCGTCTCGTCGATCTTCGCAGTGCCGAACGTATCGATCAGCACGCTCACCGGCTCAGCTACGCCGATGGCATAGGCCAGCTGCACTTCGCAGCGGTCGGCCAATCCAGCGGCAACAATATTCTTCGCAATGTAGCGCGCCATGTAGCAGGCCGAGCGATCGACCTTCGTCGGATCTTTGCCGCTGAAAGCGCCGCCGCCGTGACGACCCATGCCACCATAGGTATCGACGATGATCTTGCGGCCGGTCAGTCCGGTATCGCCCATGGGGCCGCCGATGACGAAGCGCCCGGTGGGATTGATGTGGTACTTGGTATCTTCGTCCAGCATCTCCGCCGGCAGAGCTGCCTGAATCACGTGCTTCAAGATGTCGGCGCGAAGATCTTCGGTCGAAACCGTTTCCGAGTGCTGGCTGGAGATGACGACCGCATCGATGCGAACCGGCTTGAAGTTCTCGTCATATTCCACGGTGACTTGGGATTTGCCGTCGGGCCGGAGGTAAGGCAGGGTGCCATTCTTGCGGACTGCGGTGAGACGCTCGCACAGCCGGTGGGCCAGGAAGATGGGCGTCGGCATGTAGGTGTCATTTTCGTTGCAGGCGTAGCCGAACATCATGCCCTGGTCGCCGGCGCCGCCGGTGTCAACTCCCATGGCGATGTCGCCCGACTGCTTGTTGATGCTGGAGATGACCGCGCAGGTGTTGGAATCGAAGCCGTAGAGGGCATTGTCATAACCGATGGAGGCGACCACGCCCCGCACCAGGGTCTGGAAGTCCACGTAGGCCTTAGTGGTAATTTCTCCGGCGATGACGACCAGGCCGGTGGCTGTCAGGGTTTCGCAAGCTACGCGGCTGTAGGCATCTTCCTTCAGGCAAGCGTCGAGGATCGCGTCGGAAATCTGATCGGCGATCTTATCGGGGTGACCCTCGGTCACCGACTCGGAGGTAAACAGGTAGCGATGGTTGGGCAAAGTCGGAACTCCTTATTAATGGTCGCCACGGGGGCGACGGGAACGACATCAGCCGGACACAGCAGTGCCGCTGGTCAATTTGGGACCTAGCTAAGAGGATAGCGGCCAGCTGGGGAAACTCTCAACATTTTAAGGCCAAAAGGCCAGTATTGCCAGCGAAAGCGGCAAAATCGACATCGAAACCGTTGCTGAAACAGAACTCTTCCCGCCGGGCTTACCTGCCCCGGGTTGCAGGCGCCGAGGGCAACTGCGCCATCACCTTTCCCTGCTCGTCTAGAAATTGCAACACGGGATTGCCGTCGGGCTCGACCCGAATCACAATGCGGTCGCGTCCTTGCTGATCCTTCAGGCGCAGCCCGACGGAGCGATCATCGCTGCGGCCCAGAAAGATTCGGGGCTCGCTGTGCGGAGTTTTGGCGCGGTAGGCGTCCCAGGCAGCTGGCTGCTCATCCTTCGGTAGCTTGGCAATGCGGGCGGCCGCATCCAGGTCTTCCGTGATGGGGTGGTCGGGCTGATCGAGAATGCGCAGTTCGGAGGTGCGCTGGCTGCCGTCCTCCTCGGCGTCGATGGTAAAGACCTGATCCTGCTCATAGCGATCGAAGCTGAGATGACCGTAGCTGGTCACTTTGCCCTGCTTATCCTTGCTGCCACCGAAAATCAGCCCGCCGTTCTCCGTGCCTTCGTCGTTGAAGAACAGCATGCCGGCAGTTTTGCGATCGGGATGGGGCGTTTCTTTGCCTTTAATGATGATGCCGGGAAAGTCGGCTTTGTTCGAGATGACCATGCGTAACGTACCGTCCGGCTCGACGACGTTGATGCGCTCGACATCGAGTTCGCCGAACTTCTGCCGGTGGCTCGGCTCGGAGACAGCGGCGAACACCGTGACGGCGAAGATCAAAGTCAAGACGCCGGAATAGATGGCGAGAAAACGCTGGCTGGAGAAAAGCTTGATCATAGAAGGAACCTCGTGATCAGATATCGTGCCGCCTCGAAAACATGGGGCGTCCCCGGGGGACTCGGATCAATTTTCTACGATACCCCGTGCTGTCGGCCGGGGCTAGTTAGTTGCGCCTCTGCGAGGCTAGCGACACGACGGATTGAATGGCTATCAGTTGGTCGACAACTTCGGGCAGGAGTTTCAGATTGAGCGCATTGGCGCCGTCGGACTTGGCCTCGGATGGATTGTCATGGACTTCGAGGAAAACTCCGTCCACGCCGGCAGCCACCGCCGCGCGCGCCAGCAGTGGAATGAATTCGGGCTGGCCGCCGCTCTGCTACCGCGGTCGTCGCCATTGCCTGATCCCGCAGACGGCAGCTGCACTGAATGCGTGCCATCGAAAACCACGGGCGCGAACTGGCGCATGATGGCCAGCGAACGCATGTCGACCACCAGATTGTTGTAGCCGAAGCTGCTGCCGCGCTCGGTGAGGAAGACACGCTCGCCGCCGGCATCGCGAACCTTCTCGACCGCATGACGCATGTCCCAGGGCGAAACGAATTGTCCCTTCTTGATGTTGACTGCGCAGCCGCTCTTCCCCGCGGCGATCAGCAGGTCAGTCTGGCGGCAGAGAAATGCGGGAATCTGCAGCACATCGACGGCCTCGGCTACAGCCGGCACGTCAGCGGCTTCGTGTACGTCAGTCAGCACGGGGACGTTCGCCGTCTCTCTGACCCTGCGCAGAATGCGCAGACCTTCGTCCAGCCCCGGCCCGCGAAAGCTGCGAATCGAAGTGCGATTGGCCTTGTCGTACGAAGCTTTGAAGATGTACGGCAATTTTTTGTCGCGAGCGATGGCAGCAATGGCGTCAGCCATCTTGAGCGCGTGAGCTTCGCTCTCGATGACGCACGGTCCGGCGATGAGGAAGAGTTGGCCTCCGCCGATGGTAATGTCGTCGACTTGGAAAGACTGGATCATACGGTAGCGCTTTAGGAGCAACAGAACTATATCGGCCGTCCAGCAGAAAAGCAGATTCCTCGCTTCGCTCGTAATGACAATTACTAGGATAGGGCGAACTTATCCAGCGAACATTATGACCACTACCGTCACAACTGAAATGCAGTCGTTGCCCGACACGGCGCTCACTTTTCTATCCACTAAACACCATCCAGTATCCACTGCTTTCAGTGCTTGACTTTTTCCGGCCGCAGGAACATTTCCACCTCAACCTCGGAGCGCACCTGCTGACGGCGCTGGCGATTCTCGTACGATGCCTTGATGAAGCCTGAGAACAGCGGATGCGGCTCCAGCGGCTTTGACTTGAATTCGGGGTGGAACTGACAGCCCAGGAAAAACGGGTGGTCCGGGATCTCAACGATCTCCACATAGGTTCCGTCAGGAGTTGACCCGCTGATGCGCAAGCCGCCGGCGGTGAGCGTCTGCTCGTATTCGCGATTGAATTCGTAGCGATGGCGATGGCGCTCGCTGATCTCGCTTTGACCGTACGCACCGTAGGCCAACGATTCCGGTTCCAGCTTGCAGGTCCACGCCCCCAGGCGCATGGTGCCGCCCAACTCTTCTACGCCGCGCAGCTCGCGCAGCTTATAGATGACGCGGTGCGGAGTTGCCGGATCGAATTCGCTGGAGTTCGCCTGCTCCAATCCGCAAACATTGCGAGCGAATTCAATGCACGCGGTCTGCATGCCCAGGCAAATTCCGAAATAAGGCACCTTGTTTTCGCGCGCGTGCTGAATGCCTTTCAGCATGCCTTCGATGCCGCGCTTGCCGAAGCCGCCCGGCACCAGGATTCCGTCGACATGTTCCAACTGCGCCTGCACGCTCTGATCTTTCTGTTCCAGACCTTCGGCTTCAATCCAGTTCACGTTGAGCTTTAAATTGTGAGCGAGCGCGCCATGGACCAGCGCTTCTTTCAGCGACTTGTAGGAATCTTCGTACTCCACATACTTCCCTACGATGCCGATGGTGACTTCGTCCTTTGGGTTATAGACGCGGTGAACCAGCTCTTGCCAACGCGTCAAGTCAGGATCTTTGGCGTCGATACGCAGATAGCGCAGCGCGAGGCGGTCGACTTTTTCCTGCGCGAAAACCAGCGGCACCTCATAGATCGATGCCACATCTTTCGCCGTGATCACGGCCTCGTTTTCCACGTTACAGAACAGGGCGATCTTCGACTTGATGTCTTTCGACAAGAAGCGGTCGGTACGACAGAGTAGGATGTCGGGCTGAATGCCGATGCTGAGCAGCTCTTTGACCGAGTGCTGCGTGGGCTTGGTCTTCAGTTCCCCGGCAGCGGCGATGTAAGGCACCAGGGTGACGTGCACGAATAGCGTGTTCTCGCGCCCCAACTCCTGGCGCATCTGGCGGATGGCTTCGATGAAGGGCAGCGATTCGATGTCGCCGACCGTGCCACCGATTTCGATGATGGTCAGATCGACATCCTGCGCGACTTTTTTCATCGCGCTCTTGATCTCGTTGGTGACGTGCGGAATCACCTGCACCGTCTTGCCCAGATAATCGCCGCGGCGCTCCTTGGCAATGATGGTTTCGTAGATGCGGCCGGTGGTCCAGTTATTGTCGCGAGTCAGCTTGCTGTGAGTGAAGCGCTCATAGTGACCGAGGTCGAGATCGGTCTCGGCGCCGTCGTCGGTGACGAAGACTTCCCCATGCTGGAACGGCGACATGGTGCCGGGATCGACGTTGAGATAGGGATCGAATTTTTGCAGCGTGACTTTCAGGCCCCGGCTCTCCATCAGGCAGCCGATGGAGGCCGCTGCCAAGCCCTTGCCGAGGGAAGACACCACGCCACCGGTCACAAAGATGTACTTTGCCGACATCGATTCCTCTGGTTTGGGGATTTGTGCTGCCGGAGATTGCGTCCTCTATGCCCCGTTTTCAGGGGAGCCCGATGCGCCGGCGAAACAGCGCAATCAGGGTGGACCGCATAGGCGTGCACGATCAATTATGAACGGAAACGCTCCCGGAGGCAAGAAAGAGTTGCATCCGGGAGCGTTATGCGGGAGGGGGAATGCGATTGCTCAGTGCAACCGCTGCGTGTCAACAGAACAATTTTCGTCGCCACAGCGCCACTAGGCCCGTGCCCAGCAAGACGAATGTGCCCGGCTCGGGAGTCGAAGCTCCCGGCGAACTCGAACTCGACGACGGATCGTTGCCGATGTACATAAACTCCTGTATGGAGTTGGGGTCAGGATTGTACTGATCCATCGGGGTAATGATGTAGACCTTATTGAAGTCAATGCCCGGGAACCCTAGCCTCATCTCCGCCGCTGCCGCCGATAGCCAGGCTTCGCCACCGGAATCGATGGGGGCTGCAGTATCAAAGATGTGCCATACGGCTTCGTTCATGTCCATCCACTGGCCCATCGGCGTGCTGACAGTCTGCAGCAGGATCCAGCCCGCTTCCCGATAAAGGGCCAGACCGAGAGAACTTTCCTGATGGCCAAACCGGGTCAGGCTGACGTTATTGGTTCCTAAATCGGTTATGTTCGCTTCCCAGGTGTCTCCCTTGGCTCCGCCGTGGACGTAATCGTCGCACATTACTGCCAGGATCGAGCCGGCCGGACCCTCGGTGATGTAATAGGGATAACCGTTCTGCCAGTTTCCCCCACTCCAGTCCAGAAATTCAAAGTCCACAGGGTCAGCATAAGCAGATACGGCCCCAAGCACTATTACAGCCAGAAGCAAAAACTTGCGCATAATCCCTTCCCTCCATAGGGCTTGCCGGTTCCACTGCACAACAAATATCCCATTACCTAAGCCCTGAACCCTTGAGCCTCCTCTTGCGAAGGCTAAGGCAGGACCAAAGACTTCCGGCGGACCGCAAGGGAGGACCCTGGCTGCCTAGCGACGCAAATCAGTGGCGCAGAAATCTTTCCCTTCTGGCCGGGATCGCTCCGCGTGGCGCGTCAGAGTTACTCCCACATACAAACTTAAGCTACAAACAACAATCGTTCTGCCGGATCCCTCTCCAATTGGCTCGGTAGAAGCTCCACTATCGAGAATCTGCATGGCAACTCCAGTAACCACTTGAATCTAAATCACTAGAGGTGTCCGGCTCGCAGCACACTGCCAAAACTACACAAATCCCGTTGCCGTCAGCTTCTCAGCCGCGACCTAACGGGACGGAAAGCCCTCTTTTCTCTCATCGCAGGGTACCTGCTCGTTACCAACCCGGCGAACTACAGACTTTCAGGCAAGACAGGTGCAATCCAAGTACCGCAAAATTCCCTTAAAAATACGTTACTTCAGTAAGTTATGGTGCAAGAATTTGCAACTATAGAGGCGAATTTTTCCCCGTGGTAACTAACTTGCTTCCCTCCCACTGAGTTGCGCTAGCCGTAACGGAGGTGCGTTCTCCACATCCTGCCCATTCGCCCCTGGCTCGTTGAGCCACCTTCCTTTCCCCAGGTCTCGATTCATGGATTGTCCCCGCCTTTCCGATGGCTTGCATAGCAGGCCCCTGCCTGGGAGTGGCTTTGGATGGAAGGACTGCTACGTCTGGCTCCAGCGGTGGACGCTGAGACCGGTCACCTCGAGAGGAGCAACCTCCGGGCCGCGGCCCGAATGGCCATTGCGATGGTCTGCCTGCTGTCGTCCGCTTATTTTGCGCGGGTCATCGCTCCCCAAGGGCTCGGAGCCAACGCGCCCACGGTCCAGCAAGGCCTGTTTCCGGAGTGGTATGGGAGCCGTGAGCTCCTGCTCCACGATCATGATCCCTACAGCGCGGAGACCACACGGCACATTCAGACGGCGGTCTACGCGCCGGCCAGCGGTGGGGACGTGCACCCGAGAAACCAGCATCGTTTCGCCTATCCTATCTTCTTCGCTTTCCTGTTCTTCCCTCTAGCTATCCTGCCTTTCTCCATCGCACAGTGGGTTGCCCTGGTGGGCTGCATCGCAGCCACCGCGCTTTCGGCTCGCCTCTGGCTGCCATCCGGCCGAGGGCTAAGCCACTGGAGCTGGGTTGGCTTGATATTTGCCGGCTATCCAGTGATGCTCGGTTTACAACTGCGGCAGCCGACCCTGCTGGTGGCGGCCCTGTTGGCGGCGGTTGTCTACTGCGCCCGTTCGGAGCGGTTGGTGCTGGCCGGCGTTCTCGCGGCTCTCAGCACTTGTAAGCCGCAACTGGCAATTGCGGTCCTGCTTCCGCTTTCCATCTGGTGTGTGGCCGAATGGCGCGTCCGCAGACGCTTTGCGCTCGCCACCGGGATCGTACTCGCTGCCCTGCTGTTGGCCTCGGAGTGGATCAGCCCCGGCTGGTTCAGCCGTTGGATCTGGATCCTCAAGGCTTACAGCCACTATGCCGGAACCAGGCCGCTGCTGGCCGATCTGCTCGGCGGCCACTTTGTTATGGCGGCCGCTGCAGTTCTTGTCGGCGCGGCGGCGTGGGTCAGTTACCGTTATCGGGATGAGGATTTGCTGTTGGCCGTCAGCTTCTCGATCGCAGTCTTCCAATTGCTCTTCCCTTTTCAGATCTACAACCAAGTCTTGCTGCTGCCGGCGGCGGTATGGCTGGCCAACAACGCCGGCAAGATTCAATCCCGGGGACAGCTGCTTACCCTTTCCTACTTTTGCACCTGGATTGTGCTGGGAGCCGGATGGGCTTCGGCCCTGGGGCTGTCCCTGGCGAACCTCATCACTCCCGGCGCAGGTCTGACATTGTGGCAGCTGCCCTTGCTGACTGCGTGGCTCTATCCCCTACCGGTGTTGGCCACCCTGGCTTTGTACGCCTTGCCGCTTCGCTGCCCGAATCTGCAAACCGGTCGGGCAGCGCTACAGGCGCCATGAAAGCCAAACCCGTCTGGCAGCACAGCGCCCTGCTGGCGGCGATTCTGCTGGCCGTGGCCGGCTATAGCCTGATCTGGGGCTGCTTCAAGCCGCTCGTCTTCGGTGGAGTGAAAGCCGATTTTTCCTGCTTCTATCGCGCCGGCCGCATGGTGCTGGCCGGCGATGGAGCGCAAGTTTACAACCTGAACGCCGAGCGTTACTACGACGCCCGGCTAAATACCGCATTCGTCGACGCCGCCGGCCATCGCTTTTCCCTGCCCTTTGTGTTCGCGCCGTTTGTGCTGCTGCTGTTCGCTCCACTGTCGCGGCTGCCATATTCGCAGGCGGAACTGGTCTGGTACTGGTTTAACGTCGCTCTGCTGCTGGCCTTGCCATTCGTCTTGCGAAGGCGATTAAGCTGGGGCACCCGCGGCCTCACGCTCGCCCTGGTCGCGCCCGTGTTCTTCGTTCCGGTGACGTTAGCTCTAATGCAGGGCCAGCCTGCGCTGCTGTTGCTGTTCCTGGTTGCGGTGGGATTTGCCGATCTGGGCGCCGGCCATGACGGACGCGCGGGTGCCGTGCTGGCGCTGGCCAGCTTCAAGCCCCAGTTGGTCCTTCCTCTGCTGCTGGCGCTGCTGGTGATGCGGAAGTGGAAGGCGCTAGCCGGGTTTGCCGCGACCGGCTTGACGTTGGTGGGAATTTCGACAGCGTTGGTAGGATGGCGAGCCACGCTCCACTATCCGCAAGCGGTGCTGGAGTTCGGCCGGCTGAGTGGCAGCCTGGGCGGCGAGCATCCCGAGAACATGCCGAACCTGCGTGGGGTTCTCAGTCTGCTGGCTTCGCGCCTGCCGCCGGCGGCCTGCGACAGAATTGCTCTGGCCATTTCGGCCGCATTGTTGGCTGCCATGATGTTTCGGCTCAGACGCAGACGAAGCTTTACCCGGGCCAGCTATTCCCTGGTGCTGGCAGTCACCCTGCTGGTGAGCTATCACGCCTACTTGCACGATTTTTCGCTGCTGCTGCTTCCCTGCTTTTTGCTGGCCGATTATCTGGCCCAATGCCGGTGGACGATGACGGATGCGGGGCTGGCAGGCTTGCTGGTCGGGTTCTACGTCATCCCGGTAGCGCCGACCTCGATGCGCACCACCGCCGCGCAGATGTTTGCAGCGGTGTTCGCGCTGGCCGCGATGTTGTGGTTGGCTGAGGGAAAAAGACGCAGAGAAATTGCGCCCGAGGTTTCCTCGCTGCCGGAAACCGCAAGCCAACTCCAGGTGGGGTAAGGATTGCCGCGGCTACCTGCCGTCCGGAAAGGACGTGTCGCCGGCGGACCGTTTGCCGAGAATCCGGAAAGGCAGATTCCTCGCGGTTGGAGCCCCCAAAGAATGGCCAAAAGGAAGGGCGTGTACGGCGCAACTGAAGATCCGCTCCGGCAAAAAATAGCCGAGAGCGCAGGGCAAGCCCAGCGCTTGGCGGAATAGCTGCTATTTCCGGATCTCCAGCTGATCGCCGACCTGAGTAGCGCTGTCGCGGATGGCGCCGACCGGTAATTCCAGAACGCAGCTGGTCCTCCAGCTCAGGCCGGCAATGCGGAAGGAGCCGAGGTTTTCCCATAGCCCGCGCACCCGCAAGCGCCGGTCGAGGGCAATTACATCGATGGGGAAACGCATGCCGAAGGTATGAATCCCGGAGGACGGATCGATCAGCAATCCGCCGCCGGGATCCAGACCCGGTTGGCCAAGCAAACCCACGGCTCGCGCCAGCGCGTTCTCGGCCACCCGGATACGGCTGCCGAGCCGCGTGCCTCGGGTCGCATTGGTAATCTCGATTTCAGGGCGTTGCCGCCCGGCCTGAGGCCGCCGGCACCTAGGCATGTTTTTTGCGCCGCAGCGCGACTAGCCCCAACAGCACCACGGCCAGTGCCGCGGCGATCACGCGAATCACGGTGATGGTATCCATCGCTTTTGCCCTCCTTACCGGGTTGGTTACTTCGCCCTACTTGAAAATGCCTTGCAGATTTTTCGCAATCAGAATGACCGCCGGCCCCAGCAGCACAATGAAGATGCTGGGAAAGATGAACAGCACCAGCGGGAAAATCAGTTTTACCGTAGTCTTGGCGGCCGCCTCCTCGGCCTGCTGCCGGCGCTTCTGGCGGGCCGAATCGGCAAACACCCGCAACGCCTTCACAATGGGGGTGCCGAAACGATCGGTCTGCGCCAGCATGTGAACGAAACTTTTGACCGTCTCCAGCCGGGTGCGGTCGGCCATACTCTGCCAGGCCTCGATCCGGGGTTTGCCGGCCCGCTGCTCGAAGTTGATCTGGATGAACTCCTCCGACAGCTCCGGCTGGCTCAGCGCCAACTCCTGTCCGGACCGGAGCAGCGCCTGATCGATGCCCAGCCCGGCATCGACACACACCACCATCAGATCCAGGGCATCGGGCAGACCCAGGCGAATATGCTCGCGCCGGGTGCGGGTGCGATAGTTCACCCAGGCATCGGGCGCCAGATAGGCCAGCGCCATCAGAGCAAGGATCCAGACCATGGTATTGCTGCGAATGAAGGTGCCGGCCAGCACCGCGGTCACCGGCCCCAGCAGCCGGATGCCGAAGTAGGTGTCCACGTCGGAGGCGTCGCGCAGGCCGGCGGCCAGCAGCTTCTGCCGCAGCTTTTCGTCCTGCGCCAGGCCCAGCCGGGTGCGGACCAGGTGCACCCCGCCCAGCACCATCCGCATCACCCAGCTGCGCGCGGCCACCGCGCCCTCCTGCAAGCGCAAAGGCGCCCGGGTAACGTCCATCAGGCGCTTGCTCTCGTGGGAGGAATTCATCAGCAGGAATACCGGAATCAGCGCCAGAGCGCAGAACAAGGTCAACATCACACTGATCAGCAGCAGCGGGCTCAGGGTGTTCATACCTTCACGTCCACGATCTTGCGGATGGCCAGGCCGCCCAGCACCATCAAACCCAGGCCGGTATAAACCAGCCGGCGGCCGGTGGGGTCCTCAATCAGCACCCGGGTATAGCCGCGGTTGGCCAGGCTCAGCAGAAAGAACATGGCAATGGGCAAAAGCGACAAAATCCAGCCGGTCAGCCGGCCCTGGGCGGTGTAAATCCGGATCTCGCCCTCAATGCGCAGGCGCTCGCGAATCACCGCCGTGGTGCGCTCCAGCACCTCCACCAGGTTGCCGCCCGTCTCTTTCTGCAGAAGCATGGCGGTAACCACAAAGTTCAACTCGGGCAGGGGAATGCGATGCGCCAGCTCGACCAGCGCCTCCCGGGCCGGCAGCCCGAAATTCTGCTGGCGATAGACTTCGCGAAACTCGCTGCGCACCGGCTCGGGACACTCCTCACCTACGATCTCGATAGCCGCGGTCAGAGAATGCCCGGCGCGCAGGGCGCGGCTCATCAGGTCAATGGCCTCGGGCAGGTGGCGATTGAAGTTCTTCAGCCGCTGCGCTCGCTGATAGCGCAACACCAGGTAAGGCAGGGCCGCAAAAGCCAGGGCGATGGGGATGGGAATCAGGGCGCTGGGCAGCTCGTAGTAGCCGATGCCATAACCGGCCAGGGCCAGCAAGACCATGCTGCTCAAAACGCCGGCTACCGTCCAGCCGCTCTCGGCCTGGGCGATCAGCAGTCGCAAATGCTGCGCCAGGTCCCAGCCCTGCAACAGACGGTCGAGCCAGACAATCCGGCTGAGCCGGTTGTGCTTGACGATGGCAGCCGATTCCGGATCGACGACGACATTCTCTTTCTGCGAGTTGTGCAGGTTGGCAATGCGCTCCTCGATGGTGCGCTCGGTCGCGGTCTGGCGGGTGATCAGCCAGATGACGGCGAAGCTCAGCAGCAAAAGCAGAAGGAAGATCAACCCCATCAGGAACATGGCTGGCTCCTTCGCTTTCGGCCGGAGCCGGTGCCGGGTCCGCTCTGCGGGAAGGCCGTTGCCGCAAACACCGCCGTGGCGAAGATCTTCATCGCGTCCTACACCTCCTCGGAGAAGTCGAGCAGGTTGGTGGTCAGCGGAATCCCGGCTGCCGCCAGCTTATCGGCAAACTTGGGCACGATGCCGGTGGCATAGAAACGCCCCAGAACTTTCCCGTGCGGACCCAGGCCGCGCTTCTGGAACAGGAAGATATCCTGCATGCGAGATCACCTGGTCGCTGGTGCCGGTGATTTCTGAAATATGGGTCACCCGGCGGGAGCCGTCGCTCATGCGCGAAACCTGCACGATAATCTGGATGGCGGCGGCAATCTGCTGCCGCAGAGCCATCTCCGGGAGGTTGAGGTTGGCCATCAGGGCCATGGTCTCGATACGGGAGATGGCATCGCGCGGGCTGTTGGCGTGCACCGTGGTGATGGAGCCGTCGTGGCCGGTGTTCATGGCCTGCAGCATGTCCAGGGCTTCCTCGCCCCGCACCTCGCCTACGATGATGCGGTCCGGGCGCATACGCAGGGCGTTGATCAGCAACTCCCGCTGCCGTACCCCGCCCTTGCCTTCGACATTGGGAGGGCGGCACTCCAGGCGGACCACATGCTCCTGCTTCAGCTTCAGTTCGGCCGAGTCTTCGATGCTGACAATGCGTTCGCGGGCAGAGATAAAGCCGGACAAAACGTTGAGCAGGGTGGTCTTACCGGCGCCGGTGCCCCCCGAAACCACGATGTTCAGCCGGGCCTTTACCGCCTTCTTCAGAACATCCAGCATGACTGGGGTGAACTCCCGGTAGGACAGCAGATCGTCGGCGGTCAGCGGATCGGCGCCGAAGCGGCGGATGGAAAGAATGGGGCCATCGATAGCCAGCGGCGGAATGATGGCATTGACCCGGGAGCCGTCGGGCAGGCGGGCATCCACCATGGGCGAGGACTCATCCACCCGGCGGCCGACCTTGGATACAATCTTCTCAATGATGTGCAGCAGGTGGTGGTTATCTTTGAAGACCACGTTGGTCTTCTCCAGCACCCCGCCGCGCTCCACATAAGTCACCTCCGCCGTATTGACCAGGATGTCGGTGACGGTGGGGTCCTGCAGCAGAGGCTCCAGCGGTCCCAGGCCAAAGACCTCGTCCAGCACCTCATTGGCCAGCCGGTCGCGCTCGCTGATGCTGAAGGGCACGCCCTGCTCGGCTACCAGCTGCAGAATGATGCCCAGCAACTGCTGCCGGCCGCGCGTGTCCTGCATGAACAGCAGCTTTTCCAGATCGACCTTGCTGATCAGCTCGCGGTGCACGGCCGACTTCACCTCCTGCTGGGCCCGGCCCAGCAAGGCATTGGGGAGGCGCGGCATATCTGCCGGCAAATGGCTGGCAGGCAGAGCGATGGTGGCGGCATCAGCCATGAAGTTTCCTTTCCCGGATCAGGGGCGGCCTGTACTTCCTCAGTTCCAAAACGCAAACCTCCGTTTGGGCTCGGCCACCTCTTCGGCTGGCGCGGGCACCAGACTGGCCGCCCACTTCCGCATCTGGATGGAGAACTCCGACTTGCGCTCGGGCAGAATGGGGTTGCCCGTATTCATGGCCCGAATCAGGTCGGAGGAGCTGTTGGGGATGGTGATGGCGATCGGCTGGCGGATGGCCTTCTCGATCTGCTCCAGGCTTAGCGCCCCCTCGGAGGAAAAGCGGTTGATGACCACCTTGATCTTGCCCGGCGGCACGTTGCTCTGCAGCAGGCGATCGATGTAGCGCGACAGATCGCGCAGGGCGGGCACGTCGGGGGTGGCGATCAGGTAGAGCTCGTCGCAGCAGTCGATGGTGGCCAGGCTGAGGTTGTGAATGCCGTGCGGGCAGTCGATGATGACGAACTCGTAGTTCTCCCCCAGAAAGCGGATGGCGCGCTGAATGTCGTCGAGAGAAACATTGGCCGAGTCGTCGAAAACATCGGGCGAGGGCAGAATGTCCAGGCAACTGCAATGGTGGATGACGAAGCCCTCCAGCAGCGCCTCGTCCAGCCGGGCGATGTTGCGCACCAACTCATAGAAATGATAGCTGGCCTGGTCCTCGCCCAGATACAGGGAAACATGTCCCAGGCGGCGATGCTCATCCAGGATGAGCGTCTTCTTGCCGTACTGGCGCACCAGGTACGATCCCAGATGCACCGCCAGGGTGGTGGTTCCGGCGCCGCCGCGCGCTCCCAGCAGGGCCAGAATGCGGCCCAGGGGTTTGGCCGGCGGCTTTTTGCGGGCGCCCGAACGGGCCCGTAGCCGGTCCAGGGCCTGGGCAAACTGATCGGCGGCGACCGGCTTGGTCAGATACTCGCTGCAGCCGGCCCGCATGGCCTCCAGAATCAGGCTGGGATCGGCTTCGGCCGAGACCGCGATCAGGGTGGTGCGCCCGTGTAAGCTCCCCTGCAGCGCGTCGGCGGCGGCTACGGCCAGCGCCCGGTCGCGGTCAAAGTCGATCACACAAACCGAGACCTCGGCCCGCTGCAGGTTTTGCAGCAGCAGCGGATCGGCTTCGCAGCGGGTATAGTCGGGCAACTGACCGGCGAAGCTTCCATTTTTGGCCAGCACCGCCTGCCGGACCGCCTCCACGGTTTCGGGGTCGACGCACAGGGTGGCCACGCACAATCCCGTCGCTCCTTCTTTGAGTTCCTCGCTCATCCCTTCGCGCTCCCCAAGGTTATTTTTCTCGGCAGCATCGGGTCTCAATTCTTGGGCAAGTTGTGATCAAACGTCTGCGGCTGCAGGAACGGCACCACCATGGCCGGAGTCGAGGGCGGCGCCGGCTTCGCGCTGCCCAGGGTGTCGATGATCTTCGGAGTCACGATCACCACCAGCTCCATGGTGGAGCGGTTCAGGTTCTTGGAACGAAACAGCTGGCCCAGCACCGGAATTTCGGCGATCCCCGGCATCTTGCTCAGACTGTCGGTGGTGCGATGGTCGAGAATGCCGGAGATGCCCAGGCTCTGCCCGTCCCTCAGCTCCACTTCGGTCTCGGCCTTGCGAGTGGACAGCGCCGGCAAGACGTAGCCGGCAATAACCACCTGGTTGGTGTAATCCAGGGCGCTGACCTCGGGCGCCACCCGCAGCCGGATGGTTCCGTCGGAATTGACCCAGGGGGTGAACTCCAGCTTGACCCCATAAGGCCGGAACTGCACCGTGATGGTAGGCACGCTGCCCACCCCGCCAGGCTGCACGATGGGATAAGGAAACTCTCCTCCAGCCAGAAAGCGGGCGGTCTTACCGTGCAGGGTGATCAGGTTGGGCTCGGCCAGGATTTCCAGAATGCCCTTGGTCTCCAGATCCTTCAGGGTTGCGCCCAGCCCGTGCAGCGAGTTGAAGTAAAAAAGGTTCAGGAAGTCGCTGATGATAGCCGAGGTGGTGCCATTCTGTGACTGAAAGCCAGGGGGGCTGAACTGCTGGGTGCTGGCGGAGCCGGCGTTCTGGCCCAGGCTGAACAGGTTGATGCCGAAGGCGGTCAGCTTGGAGCGATCGATCTCGGCGATGCGTACCTCGAGTTCGACCTGGGGCAGATGACGCGGATCGACCACCAGGGCGTTGATCACGTCCTTGGAATAGACCCCGGCCAGCCGGGCCGCCTCATCGGCGGCAGCATCGCTGTCCACTACCCCGCTCAGGTGAATCCGTCCCTGTTGCGCCTCCACTTCCACCTGGTCGCCGGGCAGGGCCTGGGCCAGGGAATCGCGCAGCCCGGCTACATCCACGTCGGCCAGTACGGTGTACATCTGGGGCGCGCCGCCATTGGGCCACAGCACCAGACTGCTGGTGCCGGCGCTGCGGGCGGTAAGTACCACCTCCAGCGGGCTGGCGGCCAGCGCGTCCAGCACCAGAGGATTGCTGACATACAGCCGGTGCAGTTTCTCCGGCAAATCAATAAATAAGGAGCGGCCCACGATCAGGTGCAGGGTCTGGGGATCGCCCAGTTGCAGCTCGGGCTGAGCCGGAGCGGGAGACGGTAAGGCGGCGGCCGAGGTCAGGGCAAAAGGCGCGGCATGCTTCTGGGTGGCCGCCGGCGCATCGGCACTCGCGACTGCAGCCAGCGCTGCCGGCGCCGCGGCCGAGCTACTTTGTGCGGCGATGGGTGCAGCTGGCGCAGGCGTACCGGTCGACGTGGTCTGCCCTCTCAGCGGTGGGGCTGCGAGCAGCAGCAACGCCGCTAGAATTCGGATGCGGTACTCGGGGGATGATTTCATGACTTCACTCAAAGCTCTTGGTCGTCCGCTTGTCGCCAAGGATGGTTTCGACCACGTCTGGTTGTCTTATCGGCAAGCGCGGCCGGGGCGTTATGGCTGGGGGCAACGGTTCGGCGCCCGACAGCTGCGCGATCTGGATGGGCAGGGCTTTGACCTGGGTATGGTCGGCGCCATTGCGCAGCACAAACTGCACCGTGCCCTGGGTCGAGGCCAGCACCAGCTTCTGCGAGTCCTCGGGGGTTAGCAGCAGGGTCACCACATTAACGTTCTCCGGCTTGCCTTGCGGGTCGGGCTCCAGCTTCTGCCCGATGGTCAGCACCTCGACGTCCTGCAGCACGATCTGGGTGGCCGGGGTGGGAAAGCGGTCGGAGCGGAAGGTGACCAGCACATCCACATGCGAGCCGGGAAACAGAAATCCGGCTACCCCCACCACCTCGTCCGACTTGACCGAGGTGGCCCGCATCCCCTCGGGAATCTTTACCGTCAGACCGATGCCCGAGCCGGGTGCGGCCAGATAGCCGTCCAGAATGGGCTGCGAGGTGGCCAGAGGATAGATCACGGCCCGCCCGGCCAGGTCTGCGATTTTGCTGAAGGCGCCGGGCAAAGGCAGGGTCGAGGGCCACTCCACCAGGGCCAGATCTTCCGGCTTCAGGACCTCGCCTGCCTGCAGGGCGCGGGCCGGGGCAACATAACGTAGGACGGTGGAGTGCGAATTATGACTGGTGAGTTTGCGGCTAAGGAAGAAGGTGACCGCTCCGGAGAGTAGCAGGGCGACCAGGAGAGCGACAGCCAGACGACGGAAGTTCATGTCCTCATCTCAGCAGAACACTGCACAGGGACGATCCGGCGCCGGCGGCAATGGCCAGCCCGTAAGGTAGACGCAGGGTTCCGGGGTTGGAAAGGTTCAGGTCGGGATGGGGCCGTATACCGGCCGTGCTGTGATGCACCAGCAGGCGGCCCAGGTTGGCGAAGGTATCTTTCAGACGATGGCGCAGCAGGGCCAGCACCACGGCAAACAATCCTCCCAGCAGAGCGGTGCCCAGCAGGATTCCGGCCACCGCGCTCAGTCCCGCCAGGCAGCAGACGGCGGCGATCAGCTTGACGTCGCCGGCGCCCATGCCACCGGCCAGATAGAACAGCAGGAAGATGAAGCCGGCCAGCAATCCGCCCACCGCCGCGCCGCCCAGCGAGCGCCAGCCGCCCAGCCCCAGGTGCAGAGCCAGCCCCAGCAGAATGCCGGGACCGGTCAGCCAGTTGGGAATGCGGCGGGTGCGGACGTCGCAAATGGCGCCCAGCAAGGCGCAGGCAAAGGAGGCCAGCGCATAAATCGTATCCAGCGAAGGACCAGCCACGTAGTTGCCTCAATCGGAACTTGCCGCACTGGGCCGGGCGCCAGGGCTTTGCTCCGCGCTGGTCCGCGATCGGCGAGGTGCGTTCCGAAAGTGGCTGCCCGGGGCAACCACTTCCGGCGATGAACATTCCTGGCAGGTCGGCTCTGGCGCCACCGCTGGCGCCAGGCCTCCCCTCAAATTGCCCGGCAACGGCGGCCAGGTTTCCGCCGCCGCCGGCGCCCGAGCTTTACGCCTTACGCCACGGCGCTGCTCAACTTGCTGCCTACAGCGCTAAACGCATTGCTGATATTGCTGGCCAATGTGCTCATCGCCGCCACGGCAGCTAATCCGATAATGGCTGCCACCAGGGCATACTCGATCAGGTCCTGTCCCGATTCGTCCCGTAACAGCCTGCCTAACACGAGTTTCATTTCCATATTCCTCCCTGCGTAGTCTGAGAGACAGATGATTCTGTCTATAGCTTGTGCAGCTACTTAATACTTTCAATCAGTCCTATCGGCGTGGCAATGAATATTCAGTAGTGAGGCGGGGTTGTAATGCTGGTTTGGAACCTAGTTCAAAGCGGGAATAAGTATATTGTGACGAAGCACATTGCGGACGAAATCACACTATCCACATAGCTAAGAAATCATTCCTGTAGCTATGGTCGTTGCCATAATCTAGAAAAGCCTCCAGGCTTACGGGTACAAAACGTAGCCCTGGAGGCTATCAGTGCATATCAAGGGTGCGGAAGCGCCGCCGGACACCTTCAATCGTTGCTGTGCGACTGGCTCATCAGCCTCCGATGGCACTGCTCAGCTTGCTGCCTACCGCCGAAAAAGCGTTATTAATATTACTGGCCAAGGTACTCATCGCAGCTACTGCTGCCAGTCCCAGCACAGCAGCGACCAAAGCATACTCAATCAGATCCTGACCGCTCTGGTCCGACAGAAATGAATTCCATACCGTTACTTGCATCGCCCAACCTTTCTCCAAAGAGAGTTTAGGGGGAGCGCTCCTTCTGGACTAGCCGCGTAGCCGCCTGACCTGGATCCATAAAGAACAGACCAGCCTAGGCGGCACTGGCAGCCGCCTTACTCCATCGGCAAATATAGAACATACTTTACTTCAGCAAAGATACTTTCAGCATAGGCGTAGTAGCTGCCGGGTTAAGCGCCATGGTCAGGGCGCCGCTGCCGGTAAGCTGCATCTGGTCGGTAACTACGTTGCCCCAGATCAGAGTACCGTTGGTGGTGCCGCCGGGAATCTGAAAAACCGTGGCATAGCTGGTGGAGTGGAAATAAAGAGTACCGGTATAAGCCAGACTACCCGAGCCCTGCAATTGCGGCGAGGCCGTGTCGCTGTGGTCCATGAACATCAGCAGTCCCCGCAGGCTGCCCACTGAATCGGTAGTGTCGCCGGCGTTGTCCCAGTAGGTGCCATTGCGTGGTGCACTGGGCCAGCATCACGTTAGTATCCAGCGAGCTGGCCAAGCCCAGATAAGAGGGCGGCGTGCTGCCGTCGCAAGTCAGGTCGGTTACCGGAACCTTGTCGACCCGGCTATAACCCGGCGCGCCCGAGGCGCCGCTGATCACCGGCTTGGCCGAGCCGTGAAAGTAAAACAGAACACCGTCGGTCTGATGCCAAGTCCAGGGACCGCCGCCGCCGGCGCCGTTGGGACCGGCGGTCTTGGTGATATAGCTGCAATACGTGGTGCCGGTAATCACGCCCACGGAATTGGCGCACGGCTTGGCCATGCGGATGCTATCGCTGCCGCCGATGGCCAGGTCGCCATCCATATAGTAGACGCCGGGCAGGAAGGTAATGACGTCATTCCCGTTTTCCGAGATCCCGCTGGGATAGTATCCCGGGGCGTATTCCTTGCACCCTTTCAGGGGATAGTTCGGCGGTCCCCAGCCAAAGTAGTTGGTAGGGTTGGTATCCGGACAACCATCGGTGTTGTGCGCCGCGGGAATGAAATTTCCGTTGCTGGAATGAGTAAGCGGCGTGACATTCTTCATGCCGGCCGCGGCCGGCACGCCAGAGTAAGGATCGGCGACCGGGCTGGCCGGCCACGCCCAGTGGCCGGTGGTGCCGCCGCTGAAGCCGGCCGGCAATCCGGTGTTGCCGTTGGTTCCATAGCAGCCGCTGGCCGAACCGGGCGCGGTAGTTGGGCCGCCATAAGTGCCTACATCGGAGCCGGTAAGATTCGGGCCGCCGCGCCGGGTATCGATTACGCCGCTGGATCCACAGGAAACCGCGGTCGCGCTGCTGGAGTTCACCACAATGCTGCGCGGCGGGCCGCCCACGATGGTCAGCGAGGCGCCTCCGGTGTAGTACAGCGAGCCGGAAACGCTGGGATTGAGCACCATGATGGGCGCGCCCTGCATAATCTGAGTAAGCCCGCAGGTGCTGCTGGCTGATACCGTCTGCGTCTGGTTGCCGGTCAGCAAGCGTGCTGAAATAAGTCTTCACCGGCAGCGAGACCGAAACCTGCATAAACGGATATTGCGTGACCGACGTAGGCGGCGGGGTTACGCCGGTCACTGAGCTGGGAAACGTCCAGGAAACCGTGGCCGCTCCTCCGGTATAGCCGTTGAATCCATTCTTGCTGGCATACCAACACATGGTAGGACCGGCCGAGCCGTAACTGCTGCAGCTTCCCCCCGTTCCCAGAACGAAGCCGCTGTTCGGCAAAGTCGCGCCCGAAGCCAGCTGGTAGATATCCATCGCCCCGGCGCTACAGGCTGCGTCGGCCGCCGTCTGCGCTTGCTGCCGCTGAAACCAGATGTTGGTATAGTCCACCGCGAAGGCCAGAGCCGCCAGCAGGAATAAACTGAGCATCAGAACCACCACAATGCTGGCCTGCCCTGCTTCGGTGTTGCTGGGCTTAGTCGACCTACAATTCATGAGATAGACCCTTCAGTACACAATCCGTCCTTCGGCGGTAACCTGCATTTGGGGAGCGTTGAATCCCGGCAACGTCATGTAAGGCAAGTAGGAATACGAGATGGTCACCAGCACCCGGCTGGACGGCGTCGAGGCGCCATCCGGCCAGGAGGGCGTTACCGTCATCAGGCTGGTGTCGTGAAACGAGATTGCCGCGTAACTGTTCACCACCGCGGTAACGTTGCTGCCGCCGGTATCGCCACATCCGCTGCTGGGGCCGCTGCACGAGCTGCTGTCGGTGCCATGGACAATGGCGTAACGAATTCCCTCGCGCGCGGCGTTACCCAGTACGCTGTAGGTATAAATAGCCATGCAGAATTCGAAAATCAGGAAGGTCACCAGAAACAAGGTCCAAATCGATAGAGAGAATTCAATCAGCATGGAGCCCGACTCGGCGCGCGCGAAGCTGCTTTGGTCTGGGTGGTAATGCCTGGGAGAGCTGGCGATGGTCATTAATCTATAGCCCTCATCTCCGCCTGCCAGTGCACGGTTAAGGCCGGCATGGTGAACGTAAAGAAGTCAATAGGAATTGGCGGCGCGACCGTGTACACCACATCCACCCTTTGCGTCAGCATGCCATTATTCGATTCCGGATCCTGGTCGGGAGTAAAGCTCAAGGTACCGGAAGGAAACGTACTGCAGCTGGTGACATAGCCATTGGAGGTATGTGTGATCCCAATCTTCTTGGAGCAGACTTCGACTGAAGTCTGGGTACTCATCCTGGCCAGGCCCGACAGATCACCGCCCGCCAAACCAGCCACTCCGGCGGTATCGGCCAGCGAACCGGCAGTTCCTGCCGAGGGTAGTTGCGTCTGCGCCGGAGAAACGAATCCTTGTCCGGAGTACAAAACCGCGTTTCGCGAGGACGAAACCAGGTTGGCCGCAACAATGAAGAAGTATCCGATGTCGATAGCAAAGCAAAGCATCAGCACCAGGATCGGCATGACCAGAGCAGTCTCGATCAGGCTGGAACCATCCCTATCCTTTATGCTTCGCGCTGTAACCCGGCGACCCATACGCAAACTACACCTTCTGTGAAAATGGTATGGCGAGAACTTGGAGATAACCAAAGCTTATCTCAGTGCTAGTCGACAATTATTTCCCATTATGACTAGAAACCGGAATGGACCTGGCTTCTCAGAAAAAGTTATCTAGTTGGCCGCTTTATCACCGACGAGCAGGCTGCGTAACGATAGCCTGACGAGTGCCGTCACAGCTAGCCCCGGCTGCCCAGTTTCCACCTTGTCCCGTAGCTTCGACTATGCCGAGGCAAGCCAGCGCCGCTACGGTCTGGAAGAAGATATTTTCCTTTCCCGTGCTGCTGGCCTTTGTTCTGGGCGGGTCGATCTTTGTCTTCGATAGCGGCAGTATTGCCGATCCCGATATCTGGTGGCATCTGCGCAATGCGGAAGTCTTCGTCCAGAGTCACTCGGTCGTGCATCACGACCTGTACTCGTTCACCGCCAACGGCGCGCGCTGGATTAACGAAGCCTGGCTGGGCGAATTAGCTTATTACTTCGGCTGGCGCTGGCTGGGCATTCGCGGCATTTACCTGGTGATGCTGGTCGAGGTGGAACTCATTCTGTTCGGCGTATTTCGCCCTGGCCTGCCTCAGCTCCAGGAATGTGAAGGCGGCGTTTCTGGCCTCGTGGCTGGCAGTATGGCTGGCGACGGTATCCTTTGGCCCGCGGACCTTGCTGGTGGGATGGATTTGTCTGGTGGCAGAACTGTTTCTGCTGCTGCAATTCAAGCGTGGCCAAGACTGGATGTGGCTGCTGCCGCCTCTGTTTGTAATGTGGGCGAACCTGCATGGCTCATGGTTGATCGGCATGGTGCTGTTCGCCGTGTTCTTCGGGTCGGGATTAATGGAAGGTAGTTGGGGGCGAATAGAAGCCAGACGATGGACGCCGAAGCAACGTCTAAAACTAATCATCGTAGGCGTATTGAGCGCGGCCGGACTGTTTCTCAATCCTTACAGTTACCATCTGGTTCTCTATCCCTTCAACTTTGCTTTCCGCCAGCGGCTTAATGTCAATCACGTGGATGAGTGGATGAGCCTCGACTTCCACGGCGTGCGGGGAAAAATCCTGTTCGGCATGTTGGCGGTCACCTTGATTCTGGCGCTGGCGCGCAAGCGGCGCTGGAGTTTGGATCAACTCGCCTTCCTCGTTATCGGTTTCTACGCAGCCATGACTTATAGCCGCTTTCTGTTCCTGGCGGCGATTCTGGTGGCTCCCATCCTGGCCGAGGAAATGGATTTCTTCCCTCCCTACCGCCGCGAGATCGACAAGCCTTGGCTGAACGCAATTCTGATCGTCGCGATTCTGGCCGGCTGCGTGTGGCGATTTCCTTCCAGCGATTACCTGCTGCGCGATACGGTGCGGAACTATCCGGTCAAAGCGCTTCCCTATCTGCGCCAGTTCCGGCCACAGGGGCGCGTCTTCAACGATTGTCTGTGGGGCGGCTACCTGATCTGGAACGTGCGGAATATTCCGGTGTTCATCGATTCGCGCATCGATATCTACGAGTACAACGGCGTCTTCGCCGATTACCTGGACGCCATCGGCATCAAGAACACGCTCGGGATTCTCGACAAGCACCACATTCGTTACGTACTGTTTCCGCAAACCAGCCCGGTAGCCTATCTGCTGCTGCACAACTCCGGGTGGAAGACGAATTATCAGGATGGAACGACGGTCGTGCTGGAGCGGATTGGCGCCGTGCCGTAAGCCAATCGCCGGGACGATCAACGACAGCTAAGGAAACTCTGATTAGGTCTTGTCTTGAAGGGGACGGCCTTCAGAGACTGTGTCGCGAGTGGTGTCGCCGCTCTGCGGCTCGGCAGAATTTTCTACTTGTGCGGGGGCTGACGCCCCCGCCTAACTTCATCTCGCCGCTTGGCGGCTACTTTGATCGGTTATTCGAGTCATTTGTTCCACCGCAAAAATCATTTACCGGTTGCGACACAGTCTCTTCAGGCCGTCCGTTAAGTAACCGAAAATCATTCGGCTTTAGCCGCTGCGGGACTTCGCTTTCACTTGATCAGAGTTTCTCTAGGGATTCTGCCCTTCGGGCAGCCGTGGCCTCCGCATTTCCTGCGATACAATGACGCTTGCTTATGCCGAACGCGGATACCTTAGACGACCAGCGCACGTCTGCACCGCCCGCTTCCCGGCCCCGCGGCTGGAAGGCGTGGCTGGGAAAGCATTGGGATGTTCTGGCGCTGCTGCTGCTGGTGGTGGCCACGGTTCCGCCGACCATGCTGTCGCCAAGAACCCTGCACATTGTTTGGCGGCCCGGCCTGTTTGACGATTCCTGGGTTCTGGAAACCGACTTCAAGGCGGCCCGCGGTTTATGGTACGGGCGCGATGTGGCCTTCGACTACGGTCCGCTGTTTCAGTGGATGTCGAGTGCGCCCGGTCGCTGGATGGGCGTCTCCATGGGCGCGTTCTACGATACCTTCAACACCTTCCCGCTCTGGTTCGGATTCCTGGTAAGTTTCCTGGCTCTGCAACTGTTGCTGCCGGAGCAGCCGGCCTGGAAGCGTTTCCTGCTTCTGCTTCTGCTGTCGGTTTACTGGTCGCCCTTCGATGTGCGGTCGCCATTCGCCATCTTTCTGTTTGCCGCGATGGTGCGCGGCTGGTATGCGGTGCGGCAGGCAGAAATCAAGCCCTGGACGCTCGGCATAGGCGCGGCGTTTTTATGCTCGGCGGCATTTCTGAATAACGCCGACACCGGCATCTATGGCATCGTCGCCTTGCTGCTCTCGCTCGGCGGCGTGGTGGTTGAGAATTGGAAAGACACGCGGCTATGGTCGCGCTATGTGGCGGGCCTGGCGTCGTTCGCGGTAGCGCTGGCGATTTTCGCCGTCGTGATCAACGTATTTCTGGCGACGGCGTTCGACTTTCGCTTCTGGAAGAGCGTGCTGGCGTTCATCCGCGGATATCGCTGGAACGCGGCAGCGGGAATGGAGCCGAACGGCTACCTCTATTTTGTGGTGCCGCTGGCCGTGGGCGTGGTCGTTTTCTTGGTTCGCTGGATGTTGAAGAGCGACCGCGAGACTTCGCTCACAGCGCGCCCCGGATTTCTGCTGAGCGCTTTCGGCTTTGCCTGTGTCGCCCTGCAGAGCGGCCTGGTCCGCTCCGACAGCAATCACATCGGTTACGCCATCTTCCCTCTACTATTTCTCACCGGCGTAGTCTTGTTTTCTTTTCGTGCTCGCATGCTCTCCATCGCCGGCGTCTTGATCGGCACGTCGGCAACGGTGCTGCTGGCCAGCCCGGTGATCCGCCCCGAGATGATTCAGTATCGCTACCGGCAGGCGCTCGATCCCATCACCGAATGTCCGCCCGGTTATAGCGAGATCGATCGCACCTGCTATCCGGCGCAAGCCGCGGCCACCGCGCGCATCGTCTCGAACTACCTGGACGAGCACAGCGCCGCCAATGATTGGATCGTGATCTTCCCGTATCAATATTTGTATGGCCTGACGTCGCGCCGCAATGTCGCCGACGGCGTGGAACAAGCTTTTCTCGCGCACGACGCTTATCTCAAGCAACTCAACATCGACGGTCTGGAGCACGAGCCGGCGCCGGTCGCTTTGTATTTTCCCGACGCGCGATCGGGCGACCGGTCGAATCCCAACGCCAGCCTGGCCATCGATGAGGTTCCCAACCTCACCCGCAATCCCGAAATATGGTTCTGGATGTTTCATCATTACCGCACCGCGCAGGAGCTGCTGCCCGGAGTCTACGGGCTGGAGCGTGACGATTCCCGCCTTTCCGGAATTACCCTGCAAGCCCAGCCCTTGGGACTTGACCCGAAGACGTATCCCACCCAGCAACGCAGCACGACGATTGACTTGGGCGCACCAGCTTGGCCGGTAACTCCGGTGGACTTTCTGCGGCTGCGCTTGAAGGTGAATTACAGCGCACTTTGGAAGCTGCGCAAGCCGGAGCGGATGCAACTGGAGATCAGCCGGGCCGACGGCAGCCGCGAGCTGAAGTCGTTTGTGCTGGCGCCGGGCGTTTCCACCGATGTGTGGTTTTATCCCTGGAGCGACTCCGACTTGGGAAACTACTTTGACGCCGACGAAGCGCGCTGGCGCCAGGGTTACCGCCCATCGATTACCGAGCTGCGCCTGATCGTGTCGCCGCTGGACTGGGTGTCGCAGACGCCGCAGGCCATTACGCTGGAGTCGGCCGACGCGGTGAGCTTTTCCCTGGGCAGCGACGTGAAAGTTAGCGACCGCCGGTAATTCTCTTCCCCACGGCTCGCAGGGGAAAGCGGATTCCTTCGATCAGAATCCTGCGAGTGAATTTCGACTTGCCCGAACGACGCTCGAAAAAGATGATGGGAAATTCGCGAAACGGCGTTCCCGCCTGATGGAGATGAAATTTCATTTCCATCTGGAAGGCATAGCCTTCGGAGGTGATGCCTTCCAGGTCGAGCTGGCGCACCGCCTCGGCCTGGTAGCCCACAAATCCCGCGGTCAAATCGTGCGCCGGTATGCCGGTTAACGTTCGGGCATAAATGTTGGCGCCGAAGCTCAACGCCCGCCGGCTGAAATTCCAGCCATCGGCGCCGCCTCCGGAGACATAGCGCGAACCAATCACCACCGGATGGCTCTTGAGCAATTCAATCATGCGCGGCAGCGACTCCGGCGGATGGGACAAATCGGCGTCCATCTGAATCATGTAGCTGTCCAGATTCTCGCGCAGAGCCTTCTTCATGCCATCGCGGCAGGCCGAGCCGAAACCACCCTTGCCCGGCCGCGCCAGCAGGTGAATGTTAGGATCGCCGGCCTGCAGGCGGCGGATCTCGTCGGCCGTACCGTCGGGAGAGTTGTCGTCGATAAAAAGAATAAGCTCGTTGCCGGCAGCACTGCGGATTCGGCCGACCAGGGTCGCGATATTATCGCGCTCGTTGTAGGTGGGAATGATCAGCATGAGATGACTTTTCTAATCTATATGAAATTTGCGCATCCTGGGATGACAGGCATCTTCCCCGGCTTCGACAACCCTGGTTGCCTGCACCCAAGCCTTGCATTATTGCGGTGACAAGGAGAGCCGCACGGCGTCGGCGGCCTCCACGGTAATCGCCTCCGGCTGTTGCGAGACCCAATCCAACGGCGTCGCCCATAGGCGCAAGCCGATAATGGCGGAGCGCGCGTTCGGGCGCCACTGCTTCTCATCGGCGCTGAAATAGCCGGCCAGGTCGGGCGCCTCCCAGGGATAGAACCAGACATCGGTGGCAACGTTCGGCTGTATCAGCATCCATTGAAATTCGCGGCTTCCATCGGCGCGGCTGATCTCCAGTTGCAGCCGTTCCGGCTTACGCAGTTTCCACCACAGTGGGTAATGTACCGTCAGCCGCAGGCGCAGAAAGTCGAAACCACCGGGCCAGTTGGGCGATCCCAGATCGGTGGTCGAGCTGCGCTGGCTGATCGCGTAAGTCTGCGCTGCCAAGCCGAGCGACTGGGTTTGCATCGTGATGCGCGCGGCGCGCGAATCGTCGCGTTCCAGCCCGACCACGCCCGGCGTTAAAGGCTCGACGGTGCGGAAGTGACGCAGGGTCCAGAACCAGACTTCCGGAGCGCGGGTGAAGTTGGGGACGCCGTCTACGGGAACACTCAGGTAGTTGCGCGACCAGCGCGCGATGTCGGCATGCGACCAGTGATTGAGGTCGGCATCGGGCAGATAGAGCGCGGCGGCGGGCGGAGTTCGCTCCAGCCCGGCGATTTCCAGTTGCGAAAGATACGCGCCGCTGGCGGTGTAGGCCTGCATTAGTCCGCCGGCAACGTTCCGGCGCGACGCCAGGCCGAACATCGTTTGATAGGGGAACACGAAGATGTCATCGTTGGCCCGGCTGTGTGTTTGCAGGAAGCCCGCGGCCGCGGTGAGCATCTGCGGGGTCAGCGGCTCCTGATAGCAGGCGCGATCAAACTCGCTGTAGCCGGGCGGACAATCAGTCAACGGATTTCGCAACTGAGCATAGAGCCGGATCAGGCTGGAGGGCCGGAAGATCGGATGCGAGAACAGCATGGAAGCCGCGATGGCAACCACGACTCCGGCAAGCGAAGCCCGGCCGGAAAAGGAAAACAGGATGGTGGTGACGAAGAAGGTGAGAGCAAACTCGCCAATGATCACGTGGCCGATATCGGAGCGCACTAGCGCGCTTTGCAACATCGCTAATCCAAAGAGAAAGCCGCCCAGCAGGAAGCCGGTGCGTTGCGTCACCGCGCGATCGCCCTTGCGAGTCCGAGCGCGCACCAGGAAAATCACGATCCCGATAAGTAGCGCACTGAGCAGATGTACTTCGCCCATTGCGGTCATGGCCGCGGGCGTGGCCCAACGATAGGCGGCGACCTGGGCCATTGAATCGCGCCAGAAGCGGAAGTCGAAGGGCGAGGCCATCACGCTGTTGATCACGATGGCGAAGGCGCCCGCCGCCAACAAGAACACCAGCAGCGTGAACAGCAGCTTGCCCAGAAACTTTTCGCTGCGTGTTTCCACCGCAATGGCGAAGCACACTACAAACCACGCGGCGGTCGCATACACTCCGGTATCGCCGGCGACGAGAAACGCGATTGCCCATAGCAAAGCGCTGCCAATTCCAAAGACGTAGCCCGGCAGGCGTCTGTCCTTAACCGCATACCAGCCGCGCAGAAACAACGCGAACAGCAGCACCGGGAAAGTTGTCCGCAACGATGTCTCCCAGAAGGAGCACAGCAGAAGCAACAGGACGAAGCGCTTCCAGGCGGGCTGCTCGGGCAGGAGCAGACGCAGCGCGAGATAGGCGAACAGAAACGCGCACCAGATCGGGACGGTGTTCCAGGTGGCGTACAGCCCGCCGACCGAGAGCGGCATGGATCGCGCCGGGATGGACGACAGGAACTGATATAGCGGACCGTGGGTGAAGGCCACGTCGCGGCCTACCCAAATCCCGCGCAGTGCTTTGAAGCTGGCGTCAAGATGCCAGTTGTCGTCCACCAGGCCGTAGTTGGGAACGAAGGTGACTGTGCGCGGCGCTAGCCACGCGGTGGGAAACGATGCCAGCACCAGCAGCAGAACACCCAGGAAATCCCAATACCTTGCCAAGCGCGACGGCGGCCGTTGGGCAACGGCCGGGGTAGACGAGTCTGGCTTGCTCAGCACGGCATCGCGCTTCTCCATAGACGAGAGACATTTTACCTTGCGATGCAGCGATTGGGTGGAAGACGGTTGTGCGAACGTGTCAGAATGGAGCGACTGCAACGCGAAACCCGCCACAGCTTGTGCCGCCCCTGAAGGGGCTGGAGGTCTTTTCGAACGACTACCCAGGACTTCGTCCTGGGCTAAACTGAGTCGTCCCGCACGGCGGGACGAGAGTCTCGCTCATCCAGGCGGCGATGTTTTTCTTCCCAGTATTCCCCTGTGATTTCGATCGGCTCGCCAGACCGCAGACCTTCCAGCGCGAGTCTTTCCAGTTGCTCCTCCGCCTGCTCATCGATGCGAAGCAATCGCTCGACGTAGGCCTCGACGGTTAGACCTTCGGCCGCCGCGCGCTCGCGCAACCGGGTTTCAAGAATAGGATGGATCGAAATGCTCATAGGTCGACCTTTAGCTCTTGAAGTTTAGGATAGCCCCGCGAGATAGGTTGACAGCGTTGACTCGGGAGCGTTTTGGCGAACGGCGAAATTCCTGTCATACTCGCAAACCAGAGTTCATCAGCGACGATCTGCGCGCCGGATGCGCGGCACCGAGTCGGGGGCGCCAGCCTACCGCTTCCCTGCTCCGCGCATCTTGCACGAGAGGAGACATGCAGACTTCGGTCAACGAAACTTTATCCCAGCCCCGCTCCCAGGTCTCGGATCGGGCGAACCCAACCGCTCTGTGGACCTTCGTTGCGGCAGCGTTGCTGGCCGCCTTTTATCTGGCTACCAGCATTTCGATTGCGGCTCATCGCCTGTTCTGGTTCGACGAACTCTTCACCGTACACATCGCGCGGCTGCCTGGGGTGACGACCATCTTCACCGCGCTGGGCCATGGCAGCGATGCCCTGCCCCCGGTTTATTACCTGGTGGTCAGGCTGTTCGACTCGCTGTTCGGCCCCGGCGATATCGCGGCGCGTCTGCCCTCGGCGATTGCCATGACGGTGGGCCTGCTGGTGATCTTCGATTGCACCCGCCGCCTTACTGACGGGCTGCATGGGCTGATCGCCATGTCGGTGGCCACCTGCTCGTTCCTGCCCTATTACGGTTACGAAGCGCGATCCTATGCCATCTACTTCATGCTGGCGGCGATGACGCTGTGGGTCTGGACGTATGCCGGAGCCCGCAAGAAGACGTCGGCGATTCTGTTTGGCGCGGTCTTCTTCGCCGGAGTCTGCTTCCATTATTACTTCGTCATGTGCCTGGCTCCGTTCGTGGTCTGGGAGTTACTGCGCTGGAAGCCGGGCCAGCGTCCCTCGGCCAAGCTGGTTGCCGGCATCGTGGGCTCGATCATTCCGGTGCTGCTGTTCTCGCCGTTGATTCTGTCGTTCTCGAAGAAATTTTCCAGCGGCTACTGGAACCGGCCTTCGTTCGCCGAGCTGCGCGCCATCTTCTCGCAACTGTTTCCCGACGGCTTGTTCCTGCTGGCGCTCATCATGATCTGGATTGTGCTGGTGGGAACCGACGACCATCGCGATGGTGAGGTAGCGGCGATGCCGCCCGCCGAGCAGTTGGGCTGGTTGTTCCTCGGCATACCGCTGGCCGCCTTCGTGGTGGCGGAGCTCAAGACCAATGCCTTCTATAGCCGCTACTTCATTGGCGTGCTGCCGGGCGTCGCGGTGGCGTTTTCCGTCTGCCTGTGGCGGCGCTTTCGCCAGGCCACGCTGGTTTCCGCCGGGGTGCTTCTGCTGCTGGCGGGATGGGGAGCCAGTCATCAGTTAACCGTAGTGCAGCATCCCGAGATTGTTGAAGCCACCGGGGCGCGGCAGTTTCTGCAGGTCGAGAGTTCGCTCGCGGTCGAAGGCAAACGTTACTTCGTGTTCTCCGGCCCGCTGCTTTTTCTGGCAGCGCAGTATTATGCCGACCATCCTGAACAATGCGTGTTGCTGTTGCCCGACGATTTTAGTCCGGTGGCTCAGCCCGGCCGCGATCCTTACTTGCACCAGCGCCTGGAATTGAATCTGTCGCAATTCCATCCCTTCCAGATCTGGACCACCGATGACCTGCGGCGCCATGCGTTGGAATCGGCGCTGATCGATCCGACCGAAGCGGACTTGACCGCGGTTCACCGCGATGGGCTGCGGCCGCAGACGCGCTTCGCTACTCCGCTGCATGTGGTGTATCTGCAGTAAAGAAGGAGCAGGAAAAGCTGCCAGCGGAAGACAAAGGTGGGAGAAACGTTCGTTCGAATTTTCTGCGGGAATTGTAATGCGGGTTTCGAGTCGCTAAGCGATCAGCCGGTTAGCGCGGTTTTTCCGCAGGCTGGCCATCGGGCGAGCCTTTTCCCGAGCGGCCGGCGCGGCCGGTGGACTGGGTTCGGCTGCTGACCCGGAAGCGCTCGACCACGGCCTGCTGCATGTCCTGTTTCTTTAGTTTGGCCACCAAGTCGGGCGTGATCGCGGGCGCAGCCGTAGATTCCTCCAAGATCATGTTTTTCTTCACTATTTAGCCTCCAATTATTTACAGCTATTACAGTTATCGAACTTACATTTCCCGCCGTACGGTAACCACCGGGCAGGGCGATTCGCGCACTACCTCGTAAGCGTGCGGCCACATCAGGCGATCGAGAATGCCGGTCCAGGGACGCACTCCCATCACCAGCAGATCGGCTCCGATCTTGTCGGCCGTCTCCAGGATGGCGGTCTGAATCCGTCCTGTCTCGATGCGGATGGTGTGAGGGATGCCGTCTGCTTCGCGTCCCAGCAGATCGGCCAACTTGGTCTTGATTCCCTGCTCGACGCGGGCGCGGTCAGGAACCTTCTTCATCTCTGCCGAACTCAGCACGTGCAGAGCGGTGAGTGAGGCCTGGCGCTCCCGAGCCAGCGCGGCAGCATAACGCACCGCGCGCTCCGAGGCCGCAGTGAAATCGACCGGCACGAGAATATTGCGTAGCATCTTTCGGTAGCCCGCCTGATTCACTCGCGGCCCGAGGGTGAGCACCGGCACCGGCGATTGGCGGAAAACTTTCTCTGCCACCGAGCCCATCAGCATCTTGCCCAAGCCACTGCGGCCGTGGGTTGCGACCACAATCAGGTCGATCTGCCGCTGCCCTGCGAAATTCAGAATCGCGTCGGCCACTGCGCCCTCAAGCATATAGAGGTGATAGTCTTTGCCCTCGACGTAGGAGCACTTGCGGGCCAGCTCAGCCTTGAGTTCGAGCAGATCGCGGCGGGTGGCGTCCTTGGCCGCGATGTAGGCGTCGGGGCCGGCCAGCAGAATTTCGTCGGTAGGAATCACCGAGACCACGTAGGCCTGGGCCTGGTAATCGTGGGCCAGCTCCAGTCCGAAGTTGAGAGCCAGGTTGGAATAGCGGGAAAAGTCCGTCGCCATGAGCACATTGTGAATGCCTACCCCGGTGGGCGTGATCTGTGCCGTTGCCATGATGCGCGACCGTTCTCCCCACGTGGTGGGGGCGTTCGCCGGAAGCTCTCGCCGCAGTGCCGATGCTGCCCCGCGCAGCCCGTCCCCGGCTTCGAGATTCCAGTCAACCTTTACTGTTATTGTTTTAGCGCGATTCCGACCCGTAAGCAGTGACCCCGATCAAACGTAGATGTGATGAGTGAGACAAAACGGGACGCATGGTCCGGAGCGGAACGCTGTTTCGTCGCCCCTCAGGTTACGAAAGTACTAGAACTTTCGTAAGGGGCCAATGTGACCTGGATCACTGCAGCGCCGAACCGTGGCTTTTATTCTGATCCCGAACGCTTGTGATATTTGCGGCTTCACACCGGTATCTGGCCGCCTCGTGCAAGTCCCCGTCAATGGGTCGAACCGCTACACGAGCTATGTCAATGTGTCGTGCCTCGAGGCACTATGCCGAGCGCGCTGGAAGCGCTTCCACATTCATTAAGTAACTGAATGGCAAAGCGAAATAACGAATATAGGTAAGGAAAGACAGCAAGGATCAGGAAAAGGGGATTGTAGAGCGCGATCTGGCAGCAGAAACGATGCTCGAGCGTGTTTCAAAATCATCCGGTAGCGTTTTCTCGATGGAAGGTTATGCCTCTTGCACAGCCGCGCCTTACGGGCTGGGCAGCTTGTGCAGGGTGGTCTGGATGGCATAGCGAAAGCCGTCGGGCTGCACCTTCACCGCTCCTTGATAAGGCCGATCGAGATCGGCAATGGCGACCAGCACCAGCGAGATCAGGAAGGTGAGCACCAACACCTGCAACAGGTGAAAACGAAAGTCGGGCACGCCGAAGAAACACGATGCCGCGACCGTGATGATGCCGCCGGCAATCAGCACTGCCCACAGGATTCCTGGCAGATGTTCGCTGGTCTGCATAGCTCGCAGCCGGCGATACTGCGTCAAGCCGCGTAGTTCCTCCATGATCTGGTAGGCTGCGATGGCATCGGGTTGCGCGTGTGCCTGGCTTTGTCCGATCAGCTCCCACATCTGGTCGATCATCACGCTGCCTTCCGCAGTCATGTTCCCGTTTTCCATGGAAGGCCACTCGCGATTCAGGGTATTGTCGGCGTAGCGGACGCACAGCTCCTGAATCTGCCGCGCGTTGGCGTCCTGCAATTGGGTGGCGATGCGAAACACGTTGACCAGCGCGTTGGCTTCCTGCTCTTCGTTGGCTTGCGCCTGTTGCGACATGGTCCAAACGTTCGACAGGGTGAAGGCCAGAATCACCGCATAGGTCGTGCCGATCACGGTCACGACCGCACTGGTGAAGTCGTTCGATTCTTTGCGGAAAAAGGCGCTAGAGGCGCGGGTCACCAGAAACAGAAACAGCAGGGCCGCGCTGGCGCAGGCGGCAATAATGAGAACGTTGGTCAGCACAATCGCTCAACCCTACTTGTCACCTGACGCGTAAGTCAAACCAAGAATGCCGCAGAGGCACTTGTGCCGAATATCGAAAGGTCAATTCTCTCCCAGCCCGGCTATATGCTGGGCGCTGCCTCCGGGGCCGGCGCTTTCTCCCGCTCCACCAGCGATTTCACAATCACGTAGAGCACCGGAATGAAGAAGAGGTTCAGCGCGGTGGAAACGATCATGCCGCCGAAGACGGTGGTACCCACCGAGTGGCGACTCTCTGAGCCTGCGCCCGAGGCGAACACCAGAGGCAACACGCCAAGAATGAAGGCGAACGAGGTCATCAGGATCGGGCGCAGTCGAATGCGGGCCGCCTCCACCGCCGCTTCTTTAATCGACAGGCCTTTGTGACGCAACTGCTCGGCGAACTCCACGATCAGAATGCCGTTCTTCGACGCCAGGCCGATCAGCATCACCAATCCGATCTGGCAGTAGACATCGTTCAGCTGGCCGCGCAGGGTCTGCGCGATCAACGCGCCCAGCATGGCCATAGGCACGCTCAGCAGAATGATGAAGGGCAGCACAAAGCTTTCGTACTGGGCCGACAGGGTCAGGTAGACCAGCAGCAAGCCCAATCCGAAGAGCATGGCCGACTGGCTGCCCGACTTGATTTCCTCCAGCGACAGGCCCGACCAGGAGTAGTTGAAACCCAGCGGCAGTTTCTTGGCCACCTCGTCCATGGCCTTGATGGCCTGTCCCGAACTGTAGCCTGCACCGGCCGAGCCATTGATCTCGGCCGAGCGAAACAGGTTGTAGTGGGTAATGACCTGCGGCGAGGTCGACTCCGAAATGCTCACCACGTTGTCCAGCGGGATCATCTCGTTCGTATCGGAGCGGACATAGAACTGCTTGATGTCGCGGGGCTGGCGGCGGAAGCCCTGGTCGGCCTGCACATAGACGCGATAGGCGCGATTGTTGAAATCGAAGTCGTTCACGTACGACGAGCCCATGTACACCTGCAGCGCGTCGCTGATCTGCTGGATGGGCACCTGCAAGCTGCGGGCCTTGGCGCGATCGATGTTCACCACGAACTGCGGATCGTTGGCCGTGAAGGCGCTGAACAGGCCGCTAAGATCTTTGCGCGCGTTCCCTTCCCGCACCAGACTCTGGGTGACGTTATAGAGCTGTTCCACGGCTGTTGCCGCCCTCATCCTGCACCTCGAAGGTGAAGCCGCCAAAGCTGCTGATGCCGGCGATGGCCGGAGGCAGGAAGGGGAAAGCCTGCACATCGGTAAGCGCCATCAGCGGTCCGCGCAGCCGGTTGACAATGTTGGTGGCAGAATCCTGTGGGCCTTTGCGCTGGTCGACGTTTGCCAGATTGAGGAAGACCATGCCTTTGTTGGCGCCGCTGCCGCTGAAGCTGAAGCCCACTACGGTGAAGGCGCCGATGATGTCTTTCTCCTTGGCGCATACCGCTTCCACCTGACGCATGGCCTGCGAGGTGTACTCCACCGACGCACCCTGCGGAGCCTGCACCGTAATCATGAACCAGCCCTGATCTTCGTCGGGCACGAAGCCGGTGGGCACAATCTTGTAGACAACATAGGTAGCAGCCAGCCCGGCGAAGAAGAGCACCAGCACCAGGTAGCGAAGCTTGATCGCCTTCTTCGCGCTGTAAACGTAGTAGGCGGTGGTGCGATGGATGACGTGCTCCACCGCGCGGAAGAAAACATTCTTCTTCCCCGTCTCCGGCCGCAGCAGCAAGGCCGACAGTGAGGGCGTAAAAGTCAGCGAGTTAAATGCCGAGATGGCGATGGCGAACGCGATGGTCAGGGAGAATTGCTTGATAGAGCAATCCGGTGGTTCCGGGAAAAAACGCCACCGGCACGAACACGGCGACCAGCACCAGCGAAGTCGCGACCACCGCGCCGGTGACCTCGCCCATGGCTTTGGAGGCGGCGACGTGGGAGTCGCAACAATCTTCACCCATGTGCCGCTGAATGTTCTCGATGACCACGATGGCGTCGTCGACCACCAGGCCGGTGGCCAGCACGATGCCGAACAGGGTCAGGGTATTGATGGAAAAATTCAGCAGCTTGATAAACGCGAACGCGCCGATCAGCGAAACCGGAATCGTGACCGCCGGAATCAGCGTGCTGCGCCAGTCTTGCAGGAAGACGAACATCACGATCATCACGAAGATGATCGCCTCCACCAGGGTCTTCAACACTTCGCGAATCGAGTCGCCCACGAAGGTCGTGGTGTCAAAGGCGACCGCGTAGCGCAAGCCGGGGGGAAATCGTCTGGAGAGCCGGGTCAACTCGGCGCGTACCGCCTTGTCCACATCGAGGGCGTTGGCCGTAGGCAGTTGGCTGACGCCGATGCCGATTCCGTTGTAACCGTTGAAGCGCAGCTGGCCGCTGTAATCCTCGGCGCCCAGTTCGGCGTGGCCCACATCGCTCAATCGCACCAGAGCCCCATCGTTGCCGGACTTGAGCACGATGTTGTCGAACTGCTCCACCTCGCTCAGCCGGCCCACCGCCCGCACACTGATCTGGTACATCTGATTGGTCGACGTCGGTTCGGCGCCGACCTGGCCGGAGGCGATCTGCACATTCTGTTGCTGTAGGGCGGACACGACGTCTGACGCGGTCAGACCTCGGGCAGCCAGCCGCGCCGGATCCAGCCAGAGACGCATGGAGTACTTGCGCTCGCCGAAGATCTGCACGTCGGCCACGCCGTCGATGCGCTTCAGCGCGTCTTTCACGTAGATGTCGATGTAGTTGCTGACGAATTCGGGCGTGTAGCGATTGCCTTCGCTGTAAAAGCCGGCCGCCAGGACGAACGAGCTGGCCACCTTGGTGATGGTGACCCCGGTATTCTTGACTTCATCGGGCAATCGTCCGGTCACGCCCTGCACCCGGTTTTGCACGTCGACGGCCGCGAGATCGAGCGGGCGAGTCAGCTCAAAGGTGATGTTGATCGAGCTGCTGCCATCGTTGCCGCTGGTGGAAGTCATGTAGCGCATGCCTTCCACGCCGTTGATGGCTTCTTCCAGAATGGTGGTGACCGAGGATTCCACCGCAACCGCATTGGCTCCCACGTACGCGGAAGAGACGGATATCTGGGGCGGCGCCAGCTGTGGAAATTGCGCCACCGGCAGGAACGGAATGCAGACCGCGCCCGCAATCACGATGAACAGCGAGGTCACAGTAGAAAAGACGGGACGCTTGATGAAGAAATCGGAAAACAAACCAGATGCCCCTTGGTCAATCTATGAATTCATCTCATCGACTTCTGCGATCACTGCTCGATCTGCACCGGCATGCCGTCGGCCAGATTCTGTCCGCCCGACACCACGACTTTGTCGCCCGTCTTCAACCCGCTCAGTACCACATAATCGTTGCCGGTAATTTCGCCCAGCTGCAGCGGCCGCTGATGCGCCACCATCTTTCCCTGCTCCGGTTCGGCGACGAAGGCGAAGAACTGGCCGCTGACCCGCTGCACCGCAATGACCGGGATGGTAATGCCGGTGTGCGTGCTCCACACAATGCGCGCCCGCACCAGTTGCAGGTTGCGCAGCACATCCGCCGCCTTATCGGCGGGCGCCTTCACCAGAATCGATTGCGTGCCGGTCTCCACCTGCGGCGAGATGAAATACACCGCCGTCTTCAGCAGCACCTTGCCATCCTTGTCGATGACTTCCACCGGCGTTCCCAGCTTGACGTCGCGGGCATGTTCGGACGGAATCGAGATGTAAACCTCCAGCCCGTTACGCTCGTCGATGGTGGTCAGGGGCGTGGTGTTGGTGACGCGATCGCCGACATGCACCGGAATGTCGCCGATGATCCCGTCGGTCGGAGCGAATACGCTGTAGTACTTCAGCTGGACTTGCTGCTGGGTGATCTGCGCGTCCATCGATTTCACATCGGCCGCCGCGGAGTCGTAGGTCGATTGCGCCTGGTCCAGGTCCTGTTTGCTGATCACGCCTGAGGCGGACAATCCCTTGGCTCGCTCCAGTTGCACCTTGGCCAATTGCAGCGTCGCCTCTTTGGATGCCTTCTGCTGATCGTAGCTGGAGACGGCCGCGCGCTGCCGCCGCGGGTCGACCTCCATCAAGGTGTCGCCCTTCTTCACCACTTGCCCGGAGTGCACATGGATGTCGAAGATCCATCCCTCAACGTCAGACATGATGGTGGCGGAGTTTCTGGACTTGATGGTAGCTACATACTCGGAGGTATCGCCCACCGACTGGTCTTGAATCGCCTGCACTTTGACCGGCATGGCTGGAATGACCTGCGGGCCCTCGGCGCTGCCGCGACTGCAGGCGGCTAAAAGCGCCAGGCTAAACGCGGCCGTAATCAATAAACCCAACTTCTGTGCGCTCTTGAGCGACACGCAAGAGCTCACCCTGAGACAGCAATGAATCATAGAAATCCCAATTCGTCTGGAATGACCAGCAATGGACGTGCTCAACGGCTTTACGGATCGATGGTTGATTTTACTCCCAGCGGCACATTTGTAGGGAGACCTGCTGGTTACAGGAAGATGAGTCGAAGCAGAACGAGACGAACCGCAGAGAGCAGCCGGGATCAGCCAGAGCTGTTTGGCACTCGGCTATAGCGCCACCCAATGCCTGTGGAGACATCTATAGCCAACAAAGTTGCATGAAAGAATGTCCAGCGAGAAGCCCGTCCCGCCCCCGCGGGACGACTCAGCTCAGCCCAGGACACAGCCCGCCGTAGGCGGGCGCAGTCCTGGGTACGTCGGAAAAATCCCTTTGAGCCCCTGGGGGGCGGAATAGACTTTATTCCTAATCCACCGCTTCTTCCGCCGCGCCTTCGGCGCCCACCCGATGTTGCAGGTGTGACCACACAAAATAAACGACGGCCAACACGATGACGCCGAGAATCACGGCATCCAGCCGGTGGAACCACATCTTCAGGCGAGGATCGGTGTCCCAGCGCTGCCCCAGCCGCATCCCGACGTAGGCCAGCATGAAACACCAGGGCCACGATCCAATGAAGGTGTAGAGGTGAAACTTGACTCGCGACATGCGCGCGATGCCGGCGGGCAGCGCGATGAAGGTGCGGATCACCGGCAACAGGCGGGCGACCAGCACCGCAAGCGAGCCGCGCCGCTCGAAGAAGCGGTCGGCGATGTTGAGCTCGCGATGGCTGAGAAAAATGTAGCGCCCATAGCGCTCCACCAGCGGACGCCCGCCGAAGTAGCCGATCTCGTAGGCCACGACCGACCCCAGGTTGCAGCCCAGCGCTCCCCAGGTCGCGACCGCCAGCAGCGAGAAGCGGCCCGGTATAGACCAGGTAGCCGGAGAACGGCATGATGATTTCCGACGGCAACGGAATGCAGGCCGACTCAATGGCCATCAGGAACATCACGCCCGGATAACCCCCGGCCGAGATCACGCTGACAATCCACGCCCCGACGATTTCGAGAATGTGAGCAATCATGTTATGGAGTGGAAACCTACCCTGAGCTGTTTGTTCCTGCTGTTAATCTGACCGAACGCGATCGCGATTCGGAACCAAAGACGACGATCAAGCGCAAATCTCGGTGCGATCTGAACGACTAAACGATGCAAGCGCCGGTCACGATCCGAAATCGACAGGCGATGCAAGTGTCGGTCGCGACCCGGGAGCAACGTCGACGATCCAGCGCCATCGGCGCGAAAGAGCTTAGCCCCGCGCTTCAGCGCTGGGAAAGCGGCCATTCATAAATCTGAGTGCCGTAGGTACGGCAGGCCTTTTGCCTGACGCGGAAATTCTCTGCCGTCCCTACGGGACTCAGCCTTATTCGTTGAGCCCACCCAGCGCTGAAGCGCTGGGCTAAGCTCTTTCGCGCCTTACGGCGCTTGCTCTTTGCCTGTCATCAAATCTCGCGTCCTCGGCGCGAACCGCAGATCCCTCGGCTACGCTGCGCTCCGCTCGGGATGACAATCTCAAAGGAAGCCCGCTCGCATTTGCCAACTCCCTGCTCCCAAGCAATGACAGCGATTGGTGCTGCCTGCGCCATTGCCAACTGCTAAATGCCAACTGCTAAATGCCAACTGCCAAGCGCTAACGGCCAAACGCCAACGGCTAGACTGCCGCTCCCCAGCCACTCCCCCATTTCCGCCAGGGGCAACCGCACGCCAACGAAAAACTGTCCAAAGGCAGCATACACTGCGCTGACCTGGTCGAAGCGCATCTCGTAGATCAGCTTCTTGAAGACCAGCGGCTCGGGGGCAAACAAATCCACGCCCCACTCCCAATCGTCGAAGCCGATGGAGCCGGTGATGATCTGCTGCACCTTGCCGGCATAGCGCCGCCCGACCAGGCCATGCTCTTCCATCTGCCGCTGGCGCTCTTCGATCGGCAGCATGTACCAGTTCAGGCTCTCGCCGCGCTTGCGGTCCATGGGATAGAAGCACAGAAATCGGCTGTCGGGAATCTTGGGATAGAGCCGCGGATGCATGGCCTGCCGCTGCCGCTCCATCGTCTCCTCGACTTCGTGCGTCCACTCCTCCGACAGCGGTTTCACCCCGCGCTCGGTAAGCTGGCGAAAGAGCTTGACGCTGGAGTCATACAGCCCCAGCTCGATCACCGACAGATACGAATGCGTCGGCTCCAGATATTCCTGCAGCGTAGTGCGATTCAGCTCCAGCTCGGCCGCGTTCAGATCCTCGAACGAGTCACGGAAATGCACCAGCATTAGATCGCCCTTGTGGCCCAGCAGCGAGTACACCGCAGTGCGCCCGGCTACTTCCTGTCCTCCAAAGGCGCCGCCGAACTCCAGCGCGATCTCCTGCTGGCGCGACGGGTCGAGCTTGCGCCACTCCGCCCAGCGAAAGCGAAACATCTGATGCAGCACGCTCAGCCCTTCCAGGGTAAGCGGCACCGCAGGTAGCTGGGCAGATGCAGTCTGCACTTCGGGCTCAGAGGCCATCAGGTCGGAACTCCAGGTTCAGGATGAGGACTCGACCATTGTAATCTGTGACCGCGGAGCAACCGTTATAATTCCTGTCGTTCGACTGGGAGACAAAATCATGCCACGTGGCACCATGCCTCGCCGGCCTTCGCGCAGCGGCCGTCAGGACAAAGTTGCCAGCGCTCCGCTGCGGGCGAAAGCTCGCATCGCGAAGCCGGCATCTTCGCCAAGGAAGTCGGCGTCGAAGCCTGCGAAGCCGAGCGCCGGTTCGTCAGCCAAGACGGCGGTTGCCACGAAGTCGCCGCGCAAATCCGGCGGCGTCCCGAAGGGCTACAACCCGCTCGCGCCCGAGCGCGTCGACGAAATCCTGAAGCGCCTGGACGACCGCTATCCCGCGGCCACCTGCGCGCTGCATCACAACAGCGCCTGGGAGCTGCTGGTGGCCACCATCCTCTCGGCGCAGTGTACCGACGTGCGCGTCAACCTGGTCACCCCGGTGCTCTTCCAGAAGTATCCGACGCCCGAGGCCTTCGCCTCGCTCAAGCCCGAGGAGTTGGAAGACGACATCCGCACCACCGGCTTCTTCCGCAACAAATCCAAATCGCTGGTGGGAGCGGCGCGCAAAATCATCAGCGACTTCGGCGGCGACGTTCCGCGCAACATGGACGAGCTGCTCACCATTCCCGGCGTCGCCCGCAAAACTGCCAACGTGGTGCTGGGCAGCTGGTTCCGCATAGCCGATGGCGTGGTGGTCGACACCCACGTGCAACGCATCTCGCGCCGGCTGGAGCTGACTAGAAACGAAGATCCGGTCAAGATCGAACAGGACCTGATGCAGGTGATCCCGCGTGATCGCTGGATCCTGTTCTCCCACCAGATCATCCTGCACGGCCGCGCCATCTGCATCGCTCGCCGCCCCAAGTGCGCCGACTGCCCGCTGGAGAGCCTATGCCACGCCGCCGACAAAACCTGGAGCACGGTGGAGATTCATAAAGGGGCGAAGTAGGGTTAGGGGTTAGGGGTAGGGGTTAGGGGTTAGGGGTTAGGGGTTAGGGGTTAGGGGTTAGTTGTTAGTGGATAGTGATTAGTGGATGGTGGTTAGCGAACTTTGGACGGCGGCTGTTGTGCGCAAAATGAATTGTCATCCCGAGCGCAGCGCAGCGTAGCCGAGGGACCTGCGCTTCCCCCGCGGCGTCTACACATCCTTCAACTGCTCCTCGGTCATTCCGAAGTAATGTCCAAACTCATGGATGACCGTCTGGCGGATTTGCCGGCGCACCTCAGCCTCGTTGCGCGACACCCTCTCAATGTTCTTCTGGTAGAGCACGACGTAGTCGGGCCCTCCCGGCAATTGGAACACGCTCTTATGGGTCATAGGCACGCCGTGAAATAGACCCAGACGCAACACGCTGGGCTTGCCCGGTTGGAGCGGTTCCTGATCCGGCGGCACGTCCTCGACCAGCACCGCGACGTTCCGGATGCGCTCGCGAAATTCCCGGGGCAGCGAGTCCATCACCTCCGCGACAACCTTGGTGAAATCTTCCCGTGTCATGCTTCCTGCCTTGCGCCCGGCATCGCCCGACTCCCGCCGGCGTGCCCCACCATCCCAGATCGTCCTGACGATTGCACTCGAGTCTCCAGGCCCATCATCGCAGATCCCGGCCTTCCCAGGGCGGGCGCAAATATCGCCCTCCCATTCAGGTTCTGAAATCCGCAAAATATTCGCACTGATACCTAGGAACCAACGCTCCGCGCATTGTAGAATCCAGGGATAAGCCACTTCCTGGTGAGCCGGTGAAACGCGTTACTGCTTTTGTTCTGTCGATGCTGGTTGCTCTGCTTCTGTCGGTGCCGGCGGCTGCCCACGGCCGCAACGAAACCAGGGCGCAGAGGGATTCGGAAAAGTACTACAAGAAATACAACAAGCAATACATGAAACAGCAGAAGAAACAGCTGAAGGCGCAAAAGAAGCAGATGAAGCAGTTTAATAAACATCGTCCCACCATCTCCGTCACCGGCTGAGTGCCGAATCTCCCGCGTCTGAGCCGGCGCCGCCGCATGTTATAAACTGTCGATAATGCCCACCGGTAGTCAAGGTTCCATCCGTCTGTTCCGCATTGCCGGGATTAACGTTTTCCTGCACTGGTCGTGGTTTCTGGTTGCGGTCTTCGAAATCAACAGCCGCGCCGGCAGGTACTCGTCGATTCTGTGGAACATACTGGAATATCTGGCGCTCTTCGTGATCGTCACCATGCACGAGTTTGGCCACGCGCTGGCCTGTCGACAGGTCGGGGGCACCTCCGAGCAGATCGTGCTGTGGCCCTTGGGCGGAGTGGCCTACGTGAATCCGCCGCAGCGGCCGGGCGCCGTCCTGTGGAGTCTGGCCGCTGGACCGCTGGTCAACGTCGCCCTGATTCCTGTTCTGATGTTGCTTGGCTGGGTGGGCTGGTCACTGGGTTGGCCGCTGGACCTGCCGAATCTTTACGCCCTGATACGGGCCATCGCCTTCATCAATGCGGCGCTGCTGATCTTCAATATTCTGCCGGTCTACCCGCTGGACGGCGGCCAGATTCTGCGCTCGCTGCTGTGGTTCGTCATGGGACGCGCCCGCAGCCTGCTGGTGGCAACGCTGATCGGCTTTGTAGGTGTGGCCGCGCTGATCGTGCTGGCGATTCGGATGCGCTCCATTTGGTTCGGCGTGCTCTCGGCCTTCATCCTGCTGAATTGCTGGGGCGGCCTGAAGCAGGCAGTGATGTTGTTGCGCCTGGCCAAGCTGACGCCGCGCCTCGGCCACGCCTGTCCCTGGTGCAAGACTCCGCCGCCGCTGGGAAATTTCTGGCGATGCCCACATTGTAGGACCATGTTCGACACCTTTGAGACGCACGGCGTCTGCCCGCAGTGTGCTGCTCAGTTTCCCGAGGCGCAATGCCTGCACTGTGGCCGGGTGACGCCACTGGGCGAATATGCCGCGCCCGCCCCAGTGATTCCGCAGCCCGCCCTGCGAGCCTGAGAAACGCGGCGCACCTTAGCTATCGACTTTTGCTATCCTCAGTCCATACTCCATGCGCATCGTTCAGACCGTTATCCTGATGCTTATGACCGTGACCGCTTTCGCTCAGCAACCGCTCGCCCCGCCGCCGACCATCACCGATCCTACTAAGCTGGAGAGCAAGAACGTCGCCGATATGCAGACGTTTTCCATCGCCCAGCTCTACATGACTCGCCAGATCGGCGATTCCACCTGGTCGCCCGACGGCAAGCAGGTGGCCTTCATCTCCAACATCAGTGGGCGCAGCAACCTGTGGCTGGTGCCTGCGACCGGCGGTTGGCCCACGCAGTTGACCATTAGCGACCAGCGCCAGGCAAGCCCGGTTTGGGCGCCCGACGGGACCTGGATTGCTTACATCTCCGATCACGACGGTGACGAGCAGTGGGACATCTTTCTGGTCTCGCCCAAAACCGGCGATGTGGTCAACCTCACCATGTCGCCGGACTCGGCTGAGGTCGAGCCCGCCTGGTCGCCCGATGGCCGCCAGATCGCCTATGCGACCAAGCCGAAAACCGGCTCAAGCTACGAGATCGAGTTGATGGACGTGGCCACTCGCCACCTCCGCCACCTGACCAGGAGCACGCCCAAAGAGCTGAGCAATGAAGGGCCGATCTTCTCGCACGATGGCAAGTTTATTGTCTATACGCAGTCGCATGCCAGCGGTAAAGACGCCAACGTGTTTGTGGTCGATCTGGCCAGCGGCCAAAGCACGAACCTGACCCCACACGAGGGCCAGCACAATTACTCCGCTGCCGACATCTCGCCCGACGGCCAGACCCTGCTCCTCACCTCGGACGCGCATAACGGCTACGACAATGTGGGACTACTGAATATTGCTACTAAGAAGATCGATTGGCTGACCGACGATAAGTGGGAGCTGGAAGCGGGGACGTTCGCTCCCGACGGCAAATCACTGACCTGGACGGCCAATATCGACGGCCGCTCCATTCTTTACTCCTACGACATTGTCAGACATAAGGCCGAGGCGTTGCGACTGCAGCCGGGAGTCAACTCTCTCGCCGGCAATCCCCTGCCCTACACCCGCGACGGCGCCCGTCTGCTCTACTACCACAATGGGGCAGATGCTCCCAGCGACCTATGGGTTTACGACCTTGCTTCCCAGAAGTCGCAGCAGATTACCCATGCCCTGGTTGGGGGCCTGCGCAGCGCTGACATGGTCGAGCCCTACCTGGTGCACTATCCCAGCCGCGACGGCAAGTGGACCCTGTCGGCGTTCGCCTACGTTCCGAATAACATTCAGCCCAACGGCAAGTTTCCCGCGATTGTCTACATTCACGGCGGTCCGGCGGCGCAGTCGGTCGACTCGTTCAACCGCTTCGTTCAGTACATCGTGAACCAGGGATACCTGGTGATCGCGCCCAACTACCGCGGCTCAACCGGATATGGCAAGCAGTTTGTCGATGCCAACCTGGGCGACTCCGGTGGCGGCGATCTGAACGACGTACTTGACGCGGCCGCGTGGATCAAGAAGAGCGGCTTCGTCGATCCCCAGAAGCTAATCGTCATGGGCGGCAGCTACGGCGGCTATCTGACGATGATGGCCGTGACCAAGGCGCCGGACCTGTGGGCCGCGGGCGTGGCTATCGTGCCCTTCGTCAACTGGTTTACAGAAATCGCCAATGAAGACCCGAGCCTGCGGGAATATGATCTGGCAACCATGGGCGATCCGGTGAAGAACAAGGCGCTGTATGAAGATCGCTCGCCGATTAATTTTGTCGACCAGATCAAGGCGCCGCTACTGCTGCTGGCCGGAGGCAACGATCCCCGCTGTCCGGCCGACGAGTCGCAACAGGTGGCCGACGCCGTGAAGAAACACGGCGGCACGGTGCAGTTGAAGATTTATAAGGATGAAGGCCACGGCTTCGCGCGCGTGGAAAATCAGATCGACGCCTACCAGCGCGTGTCAGACTTTCTGAAGGTACATGTGCCATCGCCCGGCTGCGGATGCTCGGTGTATGAGTAGCCGCTTTTCGCTGTTCGCTCTTCGCTCTGGCGATTCGCTTTTAGCTCTTAGCTTTTGGCTTTTAGCAAGCCAGGATCGGAGGTTGGCATGTCCGCGGGATTCGCTCTTGATTTGTCATCCTGAGCGGAGCGCCCGCCAGGTCTATCCGATCCGCTGCTCTTGAGGATCGGGCGGGCGCGTGGTCGAAGGATGTGCGGTTTGCCAGTCATGAAATCTCGAGCTGTTCGGCTTTGCTAAGGAAACTCTGATTAAGTGTCTTGAAGGGGACGGCCTTTCAGGCCGTCCGTTAAGTGCTCGAAAATCATTCGGCTTTACAGTTTGCTGAAAAAGTCGGCCTAAGACGATTTTGAAGGGGCGTAGCTTTAGCTACGCCGTAGCAAGTCCTTTATATTTGTCATCCCGAGCCGACTTTAGTCGGTGAGGGATCTGCTTTTCCGAGTTTTTCAGCAAACTGTTTAGCCGCTGCGGGACTTCGCTTTAGGTATCGGAGTTTTCTAAGACTCGAAGCTAAGAGTGCCGACTCGCCGGAATTCGTTTTGCGCTTTCCACAATCGCCTGCACCAACCCGGGAATCGTGTACTCCTTAGCTTCGATATCCACCGGCAATCCAAACTCGCGCAGGGTGGCCGAGGTCACTGGTCCAATCGATGCGCTATGCACGCCGTGACCGCCGGCTTTTCTCAGCGCTGCGCGCGCGCCTCGCAATCCCAACAGAGTCACGAAATTCCTCACCGTCGACGAACTGGTGAAAGTTATGGCATGGGGCTTTCGCGCCTTGCTGGCGAGCGCGGCCCGCAACCGTTTCTGCGACGACTTCGGCGCCACCGTCTCGTAGGCCTCTACCACATCGATTGCGGCCCCGGCTTTTCTCAGCTCCCGTGGAATCACGTCGCGCGCGACCTTGGCGCGTACCAACAGAACGCGCTTCCCCTGCACGCGCCGCCGTAATGCGCTGACCACCGATTCAGCAATGTATTCCTTCGGCGTTACCGTAACCTGCAGGCCGCGCTCTTCGATGGCTTTCTTGGTGGCCGGACCGATGGCCGCGATTTTCAGGTGAGCCAGCGCCACCAGCGCCATCTTCTTCTTTGCCATGCGCTCGAACAGGGCTTCCACGCCGTTCACGCTGGTCAGAATCAGCCAGTCGTAAGTTGCAAGATTTCGCAACGATGCGTCGAGCGGCTGGTAGGAGCTGGGGCGGCGAATTTCGATGAAGGGGATTTCGATGACCTCGCAACCTAGGTCGCGGAGCGTCGAGGAAAGCGCGCCAGCCTGTTTCCTGGCGCGCGATACCAGTATGCGGCAGCCAGTGAGTGATGTCGAGTTGGGCCGATTCGTTTTAGATTGCCGTGAGGAAGAGTTCGTCATGCGAAAGTTTTGTTTTGACCCTCGTCCAGCCGTTTCGGGCCGATGTCGAGGAGCAAAACGCTCTGTCGTCCCTAACGGTGTTTGTGTCGTAGCCATGTCGCCGCTCTGCGGCTTAGTGAAATTTCCCACCTCTCCCGGGGCTTACGCCCCGGGCTAACTTCATAGCCGCCGCTGCGCGGCTGGTTCCAGGCGGATCCACGGCGATTCTCCCACCATGACATTTCCGGTCGAGCTACGACGCAGACACCTAACGGGACTCAGATTCGTATTTGTAGCTTACCCAGCGCTGAAGCGCTGGGCTAACTTATGTCGCGCCTACGGTGCTGGATCCGTGCCAGTTCGCGAGGCAGCTTTCAGATATCCGTTGAACGTGCCTACCGGCTACTAACGACTGGCAACTGGCAACCGACAACTGGCTACTGAAAACTGATTTCTACTTCTCACGGCTGTTGCGGCGGCGGGGTCGCTTCGCCGTAGACCTCTTCCAGAATCCGGGTCGCACCGCGTTGCAGCAGGATGTCGCCCACCTGCTCGCCCAGCGCCACCGGATCGCTGCCGCTCTGCTGCTCGCGCAAGATCACCGACCCGTCGGGCCGGGCGACGATGGCGGAAAGATGCAGCGCGCCCTCCTTCATTTCGGCGAAAGCCCCGATGGGCACCTGGCATCCGCCCCCGAGTTTATTCAGCAGAGCTCGCTCGCAAGTCGTGGTTGCCCGCGCCGCGGCGTCGTCAAGAAAGGCAACATGCTGGCCGATCTCCGCGTCGCCGGCGCGAATCTCAATGCCCAGCGCTCCCTGTCCGGCCGCCGGACACATGAACTCCTCCGACAACACTTCTTTCACCAGCTCCGTCTTGCCCAGCCGGGTGAGGCCGGCGGCAGCCAGAATGATCGCATCGTACTCGCCCGCTTCCAGCTTGCGAACGCGAGTGTCGACGTTGCCGCGCAGCGCGTGAATCACCAGATCCGGCCGCGCTACCTTTAGCTGTGCCTGGCGTCGCAGGCTGCTGGTGCCCACTCGCGCGCCCTTGGGCAGAGCTCTGACACTGTCGTACTTGACGGAAAGGAAGACGTCGCGCGGGTTCTCGCGCGCTGTAATCGCCGCCAGCTCGAAACCCGGGGGCAATTCCGTTGGCAAATCCTTCAGGCTATGCACCGCCAGATCGACGCGGCCTGCGGCCAGCGCGTCTTCAATCTCCTTAGTGAACATGCCCTTGGTGCCCACCTGCGACAGCGCGACGTCAGTGATCTTGTCGCCGGTGGTCTTGATGATTTCCAGCTCAACCTCGTGTCCCTGCTCGCGCAATAGCGCCGAGATGTGGTTGGCCTGCCACAGCGCCAGTTGCGATCCGCGAGAACCAATCCGCAATCGTGCCATTAGGTGTGCGCCCCCGGCTTTCCGTTGCCCGCATTCGCCGCTTCTTGTCGGGCGGCGGCAGCTTTCGCATCGCGCAATCCAAACAGCTTGCGCACCAGATCGATGACCGTGGTCGCCTCGGCGGATTCACGCGCCGCCGTCTTCAAGGTCGTAATGGGTGTGTGCATGATCTTGTTGATGATGCCTCGGGTCAGCGCTTCCACCGCCAACTCCTGCTCGGGAGTCATTGCGCCCAGGCGGCCGCGCACCCGATCGATCTCGGCCTGGCGAACGGTCTCCAGATGCTCCTGCAGCGAGACGATGGTCGGCACCACGTCCAGCGTCTGCAGCCGCGCCTGAAACTTGTCGACCTCGAGTTGGACGATGGCCTCGGCGCGATCGGCTTCTACCCGCCGGTCAGCAACATGCGACGAAACCACCTGCTGCAGGTCGTCAATGTCGTAAACGAAGATGCCGTCCAGCTTGTTCATCTCCGGATCGATGTCGCGCGGCACCGCGATGTCGATGAAGAACATCGGACGATTGCGGCGGCGGCTCAGGAATTTCTCGCCATGCTCTTTGCGGAAGATGGCATGCGGCGCGCCGGTTGAGCTGATCACGATGTCGGCGCGGGGAACGGTCTCGTAGAGTTGCTCGAAGGGGATGGCCTCGCCATCGAATTTTGTCGCCAGGGCCAGCGCGCGCTCGTAGGTGCGGTTGGCAACATAGATATGGCCGGCTCCGTGGGCCAACAGATGACGCGCCGCCAACTCGCACATCTTCCCTGCCCCGACCAGGTAAATACTCTTGCCTTCCAGGTTGCCAAAAATCTTTTTGGCCAGATCGACTGCGACCGACGCGACCGAAACTGCCGAGGTCGCGACCGCCGTTTCGTTGCGTACCCGCTTGGCGACGGCGAAGGCTCGCGTCAGCAACGCGTCCAGTTGCGAATTCACTGCGCCCACCGCACGCGCGGTAGCGTAGGCTTCCTTCACCTGACCCAGAATCTGCGGCTCGCCTACCACCATGGAATCCAGGCTGGAGGCCACGCGAAACACGTGCCGCACCGCATCGCGTTCGTGATACTCGTACAGATACTTGCGATAGGGTTGCGGATCGAAGCCGTAAAACTGCTGCATAAATCCTTGCAGATCGGCGGTCCCGTTCACCGTGCGCGCCAGCAGCTCCACCCGGTTGCAGGTGGACACGATCATGGCCTCTTCCACGCCCGGGTACTGCGCCAGACTCTTGGTCGCCTCCGGCAGCCGCGCTTCCGAGATGGCGAACTGCTCACGCACATCGACCGGCGCGGTCTGGTGATTCACGCCGATGAGGACAAAGTTCATAAGGCGCCAAACCTGTGAAAGCGGCTGAAGTTATTGGCCAGCCAGGCTCCGATGGCGACCACGAAGGCGAAGGTCGCCAGGAATGCCGCCCGCCGGCCACGCCATCCTGAGTTCCAGCGGGTGTACAGCAGCAGCATGTACACGGCCCACAACATGAACGACAGCAGAATCTTGGGATCGTAAAAGAACATGGGCCCGTACTTCTCGATGGCCAGCACCGAGCCGGTGATCAGCCCAAAGGTCATGAAGGGGAAGCCGAAGAGCAAGGCGCGGTAACCGATGTCGTCGATGGTCTGCAGCGGCGGCAGCCAGGTAAGCAGCGGCGTTGCCTGCTTCGATTTCAGCGCCCGCTCCTGCACCAGATACAGCAGGCTGGCGCCAAAGCTGAGAAACAGCCCGGCGTAGCCGGTGAAGATCAGCACCACATGTACGAAGATCCAGCCGTTGCGCAGCAGCGGCGAGGTGAGCGTGACCGGCTTCTGTCCGATGGCCGAGGCGAAGGTCAGCACAAACACAATGGGGAAGATCACGACCCCGGGCGCGGTGGTGCGATAGCCGACAAAGAAAATGAAGAACACCACCATCGCCAGAAAGGCCAGGAACGATTCGGAATAATGGATCGAGGCCAGTGAGAGATGGCCGATCAGGATGGTGGATTCCACCAGGGACACGAAGTGGAAGATCAGGCCGAGCCCGACCGCCGGCTCGACCACTTTGGCCAGCACGTTGCCTTGCTTACTCAGCAGCAACAGCGAGTAGAGCAGGCCCACGCCGTAGCAAACCACCGCGACTCGAAGCCAGATTAGCGGCATAAACCCCTGGAACGGTACCGGTTAACCGTTCCCGTTCTACTAGAGTCAGTATAGCGGGCGGGCGATTCGGGGCGGAGATTAGATATCACGCCCCCCTGTGATCTACGTCACATCGATCCTGTGAGCCTGATTTCGCAAGGACCTGGGACACCGGCCCCTGTGACCAGCTCCGGAAGCGGAAATCCGGGCTAGCTGGGGTAATGGAAGTGCACGATGTGTTGCGAGGCGATGGTTACCCCGTCGCGCATGGCCGGACGGAAATGCCAGCGCTGCAACACGTCCAGAACCTTCTGCTCCACGCCGTAACCGATGCCTTGAAGCAGCTTGGTTTCCACGACATTCCCCTGCGGGTCGATGGTGACTTCGACAATCACGTCGCCCTGCACGCCAGCCGGCAAATCGCTGCGGGAGACGGGCGGATCGGGAAAGACCTCGGGCAGCGCCGGAATCACTTCGTCCCCGGTTAGGGGCGAACCGGGCAGGCGTCCCATGGGCGAGCCGCCTCGGGCCGCGCGCTCCAGTCCAGCGTCGACCGTCGGCTGCTCGGGTTCAGGCTTGGGTTCGACCTTGGGTTGCGGTTTGGGTTTCTTGGCGAGCGCGGCCCGCAAGGTGAGGTGCGGTTTGTCGGGCACGGATCGGGTTTGCTCGGCACCCACCGGCGCCAGATAGATTATCGAAACCGATCCCGACGATCCGGGTATGCCCAGCGCAACATCGTGCGGCGTCAGGAAAAGTGGACGAGAGGCGTACAGCAGCGCCAGCAATAGCGTCACGTGAACGGCTAGCGACGCGACCATGGAGCGGTTCCATCGCTTGCGTCCCGGCCACGGCATTTCCTCGAACATCGCCATCACACCCGCTGGGTAGCACGATTATGGGCCCAATTTGCTCATCATGTACAGCACCTGGGAGGGCACTGGTCCCAATTTTGTTAATTCCACCGCAAGAACCTGTTATTGCGAGTCAATTGCCTGCACGATTTGCAAGCTGCCGATCGTCTGGAAATCAAGCAGGGTAACCGCGAATACGTTGCTGCGGGTGGCCCTCCATGAGGTGTCACTCTTCCCTATCAAGTTAGACGCAGCCGCAAATCCTGCGTGAGCCCGCCTACTCCACTCCAATGGATTCCAACAGGGCGACCAGCGCCTCGGGATCCAGCCGGAGACGGCGGCCTTGATGCAACATGTCGGGAATCTCGTCGAAGCCTTGCAGCAGGCGCAGCTTTACCGCGGCATACTGTTCGGGCTCGCTGAGGCTGCGGCCGCGACTGGTAGCCCAGGCTTGCAGCGACTGCGGCGGCAGAAAAACGCTGACCGCGAATGTGGTCTTGCGATCCGCGGTCACATCAAAAATAAATTCGGTGGCAGGCGCTTCGGGATCGCTCTGCAAGGCCGGCCGCTGGCCGACAAAGTAGTACTGATAAACGTAGCCAGTCTGTCCGGTATAGGCCTTGATGCGGCGGATGGTCATGGCACGAACTAAATTGTAGCTGGGGTATCGAGGATTCGCACCCCGATCGAGTGGTTATGTGGGATCCGCGGTTTAGTGGAACGGATTCACGATTCGCATACCTTCGATCTCCCGCCCAGCTTGCAGGTCTTCGGAAAAAATCACCGTGCATCCAGCTTGCTTGGCAGCCCGCAGAATTAAAGCGTCCCAAAAAGAAAATCCGTGCAGCCGGTGCAGATCGATGGCAGCGAGGATATCGGTAAGATCAGGAGCGGCCACATCAAACTCCGCCAGCAGTTCCACCTTGCGCCGCGCCGTTCGCGGGTCCACGTGCAGCTTTCGGGTTACGGTGACAAAGTACTCCTGCAGCACCTGAAGCGAGACAACGCCGGTTGCCGCCCGCCGGTGCTCCGCCAACAGTTCGACAGCGTGCCGTTGCTTCGCCGGATAGGCTTTATCGTCGGAATAAACCAGGATGTTGGTATCGAAAAAGCTACGAGCGCTCATGAATCTCGTCCCGGTTGAAACGCCAACCGCGCGAGTGGCCGCTGCCGGAGAGGCGCTTGAACTCGGCAATACTTTCTTCCGGATCGTCACCCCCGGCGAGCCCCTGCAGGTAGTCGCGAATCAGCTGATTCAGGCTCTTGCCCAGCGCCTCCGCTCGTTTGCGGGCCCGGGCCACCAACTGCTCATCGATGGATAAGGTAACGTTCATTACCACATAATACGTGCACAAGTATCACGTGTCAACCGGTTCCGGTTTCCGAGTTGCAGAAAGTAAGAAAGGGAGCGTCGACGCTCCCTGTGAGTTTGCTGGTTGAGTAGCTAGCGGCCGGCATTCGCCATGTTCGACGAGTCGAAGCTGACGCCGGTGCTGCTATGGCTGAAATCGATTTCGCTGATGGTCGCTCCCCCATTACCGTCCTGCACGATAACCTGATTGTGATCGGGGGCGGTGGTGAGCGTCTTGACCTGTCCATTGGCCGAGGCTACTTCCTTGCCGCTCTTCAGAAACTTCACCTGGGCGGTGGAGCCGGTGGTATCGCACTTCACGGTGTAATCGCCGGCCGGAAGTGTCTTGCCGTTGATTTGGGCATCGTGAAACAGGGTGACAGTTTCCGACTTGGAGCCGGCGAAAGCGCTGACCGACATGGTTAGGGCGAAGATGAACAGGGCTGCACGGACCACGGTACGAGTCATTTCCAATCTCCTTCGTTGGACGTCGTTCCGGCGGCCCACGGCGAGCGGGAATCACTTGCATTTCCCGCCGCGTCGCATAGAATGTGTCACCGGGGTTAAACAGTAACAGGGGACTCTCAAGCCTCCCTCCGTGTGTCTCGCCTGGGCCGCCAAACCGCTGGCGAAACATTCTGTTTGACCCCTTGTTCTTTACTGCACTTCGAGTACCAACACTCGCCTCTTAGATTCCCTGCCTGGTTATACGTTCGACGCGATACAAAGGTTCACTCCCGGAGAAACTTTTCGCGTCGAGATTTGGACGAATGGTTACTAGTGAAGTGAGCGCAGCTTATCTCTAGCGACAATTAATTCATTTCGCATTGAAAAAGCATGCGAATATCGCCAGTAGTAGCGCGTTCATCCCAACAATTATGGATTACTTTGTTTTATTACTGTACCGCTGCATAAGCATTCCATCCCATCCGCTCGCGCAAGGATGTGATATGAGCAAGATGATGGTTGGAATGCCAGGCATACATGGCGAGCATATGATCGAGCGACATGCTGCCGTGTTCAGGATGGTACACTGTGCGTCCGAAATCGGACGGCTGCATGCACCGCAGGGTATCGACCCAGCGGGAGTGCAACGCGGTCAGTAGTAGGAGAGAAGTTTCGATCGGAGTTACCTGGTTGTCGGGTAGTTTGGCCCACGCGGCTTCGTTGTAGGGCTTGATCCGGGGCTGGTCTTCGGTAATCGCCAGCTTGAATCGAATATAAGCATTCATGTGGCTTTCGGGGACATGATGCACCACTTGCCGCACCGTCCAGCCTTCGGGACGATAAGGCGTGTCGAGTTGCTGCGGAGTTAAATCGTTGACCGCAGCGCGCATATTCTCCGGCAACTGGGAAATAATCGCGATGTAACGCTGGCGATCCTGCGCGCTTTGTGTTTCATTTTCGGGTGCTACCCAGGTAAATTTGCCGATGGGATATCGCAAGTCTGACATCGTGATCTCCTGTTCGCGTTCCATCGTACCGTAGATAAGGCGCCTCTGGCTGCGGCTCGTCCATCGCTACAGCGGTTCATCCCATTTCGCCAGAATTAAAGGAATGGAGCTATTTGTGATTTGTAACAACGTCAATTTGGGTAGGAACCCAGATCGTCCATTCCGGCTTCTTGGCAGTGGGAAATAGCCATTCATAGCGCCGGACGGTCACGCTCTAGCTTTCGGTCTTACTTGGAAGTTCGTGCCGGTACACAGCGGTGTTCGTCTGTGAGCTAACAAGCTTCGAGAAGACGGCGTACGAACCCTGTTTGTATTTCTCGTCGAGATTATTGATCGCGTCGTCGGCCACCGCGCGAGGATCAAGTAGCCGAGGCTGATGACCATGATTGACCTCCTGCTGCGGTTTCTGGACGACCGACCGTGAGATTGGCAGCTTTATAACACACAAATTGTCGTGGCACTGGGCACGACATGTCGCCACGCCCAGAACCAAAATGATTAATATTGCTATCCGAGGATTCGCTACCATAAACCATAGCTTTCCGGCACGGCTGAAGCCGCGCCCTGATACGAAGCTTCTCCGTGAGTGCATCGGTGCGATTACTAGCGAGATCGCCGCGGGTAGAACCGCAGGTCCCTCCGCTCCGCTTCGCTGCGGTCGGGATGACAATCCTAGGGGCAGGCTAGTTGCAAGGTCTAATGCCAACTGCCAAACCAAGTGCTAAATGCCAAATGCTAATGGCTAATTACTAGTTGCTAGTTGCTAATTACTTGCCGCTGCCTTTTCCACTTCCAGCTCCAATCCTTCTACTTTGCGAACTACTACCGGCTCGCCTATGCCCACACGCGAGAGAGCATGGGCGTTCCACAGCTCGCCTTGCACAAACACCTTCCCTTCCGGATCGATGTCGGTACGGGCCTGGCCGAGAGCGCCGATCAAGCCTTGCGCGCCGGTGACAACTTTATTATGTCGTGCGCGAATGGCGATGGTCATCAGGAAGACGGTGATGGCTCCGAACGGAACGCTGACGCCCAACGCGGTCCACAGGTTCACCCGCATCTGCGGTATCGGACCATCGACCAGCAGCAAGCCTCCCAGCGTGAGCAGCACGACGCCGCCCAATCCAAGGGCGCCGTGGGTGGCAAATTTCGCCTCCAGCACAAACAAGACGAAGGCGGCAATGATCAGGGTGAACGAGGCGTAGCGCGTGGGCAGCAGGTTCAGGGCGAACAGCGCCAGCAGAATAAAGATCACGCCTACTACGCCGGGCACGATCGCGCCGGGATGATTGAACTCGGCATAGAGCGCCAGGGCACCCACGGCCAGCACCAGGAACGCAATGTTGGGATCGAGCAGGAAGTCGAGAATGCGCTGCCGCAGGGTCATCGGCATCTCATCGACGGAATCGCCCACCAGGTGCAGCTTTTGCTCCTTGCCATCGAAGCGCTTCACCGTGCGGCCTTCGAGCTGATGGAACAGGTCGTCCTGATCGCGGGCGACCACGTCGATCAAATGCAGTTTCAGCGCTTCCTGATCGGTCCACGATTTCGACTCGCGCACCGCGCTCTCCGCCAGCTCCACGTTACGGCCGCGTGGCCCGACGAAGGAGCGCATGAAGGCGGCTGAATCGTTCTCCATCTTGGCCTTCATGACGTCGTCCACCTTCTCGCCACCCAGCACCACCGGATGAGCCGCGCCGGTATTGGTGCCGGGAGCCATGGCGGCGACGTCGGCCGATTCCAGAATGAAGAAGCCGGCGGAGGCCGCGTTGGCTCCGCTGGGCGCGACATAGACGATCACCGGGACAGGTGAGGTCAGAATCTTCTGGATGATTTCGCGGGTGGAATCGACCAGTCCGCCGGGGGTGTGCAGTTCGATCAACACTGCGTCGGCATTGGTCTGGCGAGCGTGCTCGATGGCGCGGCCAATGTACTCCGCGCTGATGGGCTGGATGGTGTCGTCGACGCGGATTTTAACCACGGTGCCGGCGAGGGCGTTCGCGGCGAACAGGAGTGTGAACAATAAGAAGCTGAGCGCGATGCGAGTGCGAGTCATGTGGCCTCCTTCCGGAGGGCGAGATGTACCGCCGGCTAAAGCCGGCTCTATAAAATAGAGTAGCCTATACGGCGCAGCTAAAGCTGCGCCCCTTCAAAGCTAGTCCTATACGGCATAGGTGAAGCTGCGCCCTTCAAATAGTAGCTTGCAAAGCACATTTTAAAGCTGCGCTTTCCACCTACTATTGTGGACCTGTTTGCCTCGCGGCGATATCGTGTTTTAGCGCCACCGCCGAAGCGTTAGCCGGCTCCAGGGCCAGGGCGCGATCAACCTCGCCGGCGGCCGACGCTGTCTGGTTCTGCTTCAGATCGAGCCGGGCCAGCACCAGCAGGCCATCGACGTTAGGCTTCAGCCGCACCGAAGTTTGCGCTTCCGTACGGGCATTGGTCAGGTCGCCCTTCTTCTCCAGGATGAGAGCCAGTTGGGCGTGCGCGGCGGCGTTGCTGGAATCGGAACCGATGGCATTGCGGAACTGGGCCTCGGCCTGGTCAGGCATATTACGCGCCAGCAACTCCTTGCCGCGATCGACGTAGTACACGGCGCGGGTGTGGCCATCTTTCTTGCCCAGCTGCGCCTCGTCGAAGTTGTTGATCTCCATCTCCAGTTCGCGATACGAAGTCTCGTTATAGTTGCGCTTGATGCGCTCCATGGGGATGCGCGGCTGGTTCGAGGCCAGCAAGGCATTGCTCGACGCAGGCGCATTCGGCGTTGGCGCAGGAGGCGGCGGCACGCCGCGATTGATGGTGTCCAGCAGCGACTTGGCTTCCCCGTCGCTGGGACGCTGCTGCACTTCGTCGTGCAATTGCCGGGCGGCGCCGGCGCTGTCGCCGTTCTTGTACAAGGCGACCGCCAGATTGAAGCGGTAGTCGGAATCGTTGGGATCGGCGGTCACCGCCTTGGTGAAATATTCCACCGCCGAAGGCCGCCGGCCACGCCGCGCCTCCACCACGCCCAGGTTGTTGTAGACCTCGGTCAGCGGCAGGCGGGTGGAGAGATAGCTGAAGGCGGCAAAGGCTTTCTCGTAGTTGCCGCGATAGAACTCCGACATGCCCAGCAGGAAATTGGCTTCGCCGGCGCTGGGATCGGTCTTGGGAATGCGAGTGAACCAGCCCGCGGCCGATTCGTATTCGTGATTGTTGTAGTAGGTTTTGCCCAGCTGCAGCATGGCCAGAGTGTAGTTGGGATTGAGTTTGATGGCATCGCGGAAATAGTGGACCCGCTGCAGCTCGCTGGTGGCCAGCACGCCGCGAACGTAATTCTCAAACGCATCCACCCGGATGGGCGACGAGGCTTTCAGGAATTGATCGCGCGAGATGGGCGGCGGCGACGGCATCTGCTGCAGCAGTTGCCAGGCCAGCATGGTTTGCAAGTCGATCAGGTTGCTCAGCGGTCCGCTGCTGGTCACCGTAGGTGACAGATGCAGCTTCCTCATGTCGAGCAACTGAGCGCTGGCGGCAAAAGTGGTGCCGTCATAGCTGTAGCTGCCCAGGACCACATAGTCTGCGTCCATCTGCTCGGCCACGCGGTAGATGGTGGCGCGCGAGGGCAGCACGGTGGTGGGAATGCCGGAGTGATCGAAGGCGTAGCTGCGATCGTCGCGGCTGATGACGTAGATCCGGGGCGAAGCCATGCGCTGCGACAACACCTCCGGGAAGGCTTCGCTGATCCATTCCAGGCCGGGGACAGTCGACTGGTTCTGGAAGGGCATGACCATGAGGGTTTGCGTGCCCGGCATGGCCTGCCCGGTTGCCGGACGGCATAGCAGACACAGCGCCCCCAGAATCAGGAGGAGCGAGTGGACAAATCGAAAACGGAAAAGTTGCAAAGCAGTCTGATTATAGACGGTGGATGTGACAGAGGCGAAAGGTCGTTCCCAGGCTCACCCCGAACCGTCGCAGGCTATCGAATAGGAGGGTCTGTCTCCGCCTGGCAGCGAAGAAACGGCACCTTGTGTACTTGACCGGAACATTGCAATTTCGGGAATTCTCGCCCGCGTCTCCCGGTTACTTCGATTTCCTTAGGAACCTTTTCGCCAAACCTCGAATCTAAGCGGTATCAGTCGGATTGGGGCCCGACTGAGCTCTGGGCCATGCCCGACCGGCAACAGCGCAACTGACAAGCTGTCCCGCCGGAGGCAAGGAGGAAGCTTATGAGTATGTTCGACAGGCTTTTCGGATGTTCGCACCAGCGATGCAGTTTTCCCATCACGGTGAGAGGTAAGCTTCGTCGCAGCGCAGCAGCTTCGGTCACGGGAACCTATGTAGTTTGCCTCGATTGCGGCCAGGAATTTGCTTACGATTGGAACCAGATGAAGCTGGTTGAGGCCAAGCCCGCGGCCGCAGGCAAAACCGTGAGCGCTGTTCCTGGCCCCAAGGCTGCGTAAGGCGGCCAGTCAGAATTCTAAAGACAATCGAACGGCGAGATTCATGCTGACAGGGAGTGCCCGTGCGCTTGCACGGCTGCCGAGCCTGCGACTCGCACTTCGCGCGCTGAGAATTTATCGCCGGGCGTGAGCTTCGGCGGTAGCTTCCTGCAAGTCTTGCGGCGAGACCTCGCGCCAGCGCAGCGCCATCTCAAAATGAGGCGTGGTCGAACCGCGTCCCCAGCGGCTTACCTCCCAGTGCGCGCGCACGAACTTCGCATTCGGCATTGCAGATAGATCCACCAGCAAAGGATATTCACCCACATAGAACTTCTGCGGGAGGGCCGTCACAGGCTTGGTTTCCCAAGCAGCGCCGTCGGCCGAAGTGAACAGGCTGACCTCGATCGATTCCTGTTCGACGATCGAGGTGATGGAGAGCGTCAGCAGAAATGTGCGGCTGGCGGCGCTGGTGATGTCGAGCGATTGGCTGTCACCCTTGGCGGCGACTACGGTTTTGTCAGGTACGAGAAATGCGTCCAGCATGACGAGATCATTCTATCGAATGGGCGCTGCGGGAATCGTGATGTGAATCACAATGGTCCAACGTAGTTGCCGGAAGCTTTCTGGCTCCGTTGACATCGTTGCGATGAACTATTTGGTTTGCGACTATGTTTGCGTCACGAAAACCGAGTCCCGCGTTGCGGACCGCGTTGCGGGACGGCGACAAGATAGCCCAGCGCGCTTCAGCGCTGGGTAGGCTGCAAATTTGTGTTTCGAGCCCCTTCCAGGGGCGGCAGAGCAGGGGCTGAAGCCGCGAACCTTGGCCGGCCGTCGTCGGCACGACTAAGGTGTCTGCGTGACTCTGTTATCCCTACAGTGTCTGTGTCGTAGCCGTGTCGCCGCTCCGCGGCTCGGTCAAATTTTCCATCTTACCCGGGGCTTAACCACCCCAATCCGCGCAAAAGCGGCGCGGCTTGGGGACCCCGGTACGCCCCGGGCTAACTTCGTAGCCGCCGCTGCGCGGCTAGTTTCGCGTGAATCCACGTCGACTTCCCCACCATGGCATTTCGAGTCTATCTGCGACACAGACACCTGCAGGACTCGGATCAATTTCCGACCTGACCCAGAACTGCGCCTGCCCTCCCCAATGCGCGCAAAAGCGGCGCGACTCGGGGGCCCGGGTTGCGGCTCCGTCCTGGGCTGAACTAAGTCGTCCTTACGGACGGGATCTTCGACTGATCTTTTCATTCGCAAATGCAAAATTTAGTTTTCACACAGGTTCTAAAGGGCGTGCCTTGATACAAACCGAACTCACTTATGAGATGACTTGTAAACTCTTACGGCCGGGGCAGGCTGTCGAGAAAACTTCGCAGCAAATCGGCGAACTCTTCCGGCTTCTCCAGCGCGGCGTAATGGCCGGCGTTGGGGATTACCTGCAGGCGGCTGCCACGAATGTTCTGCCGCATAAGCTCCGCCTCGGATAAGGGCACGCTGTCGTCTGCGCCCGCGATCAGCAGGGTGGGGACATCGATGGTCTTACAGGTGGCGACGGAATCCGGACGCTCGGCCATGCCGCGTTGCACCCCGGCAATATCGTCGGGCGACATCATCTGCATCATGCGGCGCGCCTGGTCAACGATGTCGGGGCGATTGGATCGAGTCGTGGGCGACAACACCTTGGGCAGCATCTCCTCGATGAAGCCGGCGGTGCCCTCGCGTAAAACCTTGTCGGCACTGGCCAGGCGAGCGGCTTTGCTCTCGACGGTTTCACCGCCGGCGCGGGTGTTGGCCAGGACCAGCGCCGATACCTGCTCGCGATGCTGCCGCCAGAACTCGAACAGAAGATAGCCGCCGATGGAAACGCCCACGAAGAAGGCGCGCTGGATGCGAAGTTCCCGGCACAAGATAGCGAGATCGCCGGCTAATTTCTGCATAGTCGCCGGGCCGTCGCCCAGCTCGGAGTCACCATGCGCCCGCAGATCGGGCAGGACGAGCCGGTAAAGACTGCTGAGCTGTTCGGCAACCGGCGTCCAGAAGTGATGGCTCAGCGGGAAAGGATGTAAGAGGATGACATCGGGCCCGCTGCCGGTGAGTTCGTAGAAGAGTTGGGCGTCGCCGCTGCGCAGGGTAGGCATAACCAGAACATTGTAAGGAAAGTCCTCCGGGGCGAAATAGTTTGCGGTTAGAAAAGCAGATCCCTCACCGGCTGAAGCCGGTTCGTGATGACAAAAATGTAGGAGTTGCTACGGCGTAGCTAAAGCTACGCCCCTTCAACGCTCCGCCTGGAAGACCCCCTTCGCGGCCAGGCGGTCGTGTCCTCACGAGCCTTGATAGGGCTGAGGCGGGGAGGCAGGCGGAGCGTCGGCGACGTAGGCCGGCTCCTCGGGCACCACGATCCAGGCGATGACATAGGCCAGCACGCCACCACCGCCGAAGAACGCCACGATCAGCCACACCACCCGAACCACGGTCACATCCAGATCGAAGTACTCGGCAAAACCGGCGCAGACGCCGGCGATCTTGCGATCGGTCCGCGAGCGCATCAGCTTGCGCCGCCCGGCCACTGTGGCAATCCTCTTGCCGCAGTAGGGACACAGGTTGGCGTCGTCTTGAATGACTTTTCCGCAGTAGTTGCAGTACATAAGCCCTCCTACCAAGTGATACGAAGAGAATAAGGAAAGGTTCCTCGAGATGCAAAGCTTTGTACTAGTTGCTCATAGCGAAGTCCTTCACGACTTTTCCGGCATCATCCAACAATTCGAATTTTGGTTTGCCGTCAGGCTCAACCGCCATCAGGAGACGCACTTTGCCTGATTGATCGCGCAGCTCCAAGCCGACCGAGCCATCTGGAGACCGTCCGATAACCATCCGTTTTACATCATGACGATGCGTCGAAAAGAATTTGCTCCAGGCAGCGTCCTGCTGGCCGGGCGGCAGCTTCTGAATCGCATCGTTCGCTTTTCTCTTTTCTTCGATGGGAAAATCACCCTGATCGGCAATGGTGATTCGCGAAAACTTGTCTTTCCCTTCTTGTCCCGCATCGATGGCGAAGATCTGGTTCTCCTCATACTGATCGAGGCTCAGATGGCCGTGGTTTTCGATGGTGCCGTCAGGAAGCTGCGTCGCACCCCATATCAGGCCTCCCTGCTCCGTGCCTTCCTCGCTCATAAACAACAGGCCGGCTGCTTCGGTGCGATCCGGCCGCGGGTACTCTCTCTTGCGATTCCACGCACCCGGGAAATCAGCACGATTCGATAGGGTCAGCCGCACCGTGCCGTCAGGTTCGACAATGTTGATGCGACGGGCAGTGAGGATGTCGAAGTTGGAATTCCGAACTGTGGCTGCGCCGCAAAGCACAACCACCGCAAACGCGACGGTCAGAACGCCCGAATAGACAGCCAGAAACTTAGGGTTCGATAGAACCTTCATCGCGGCTCCTTGAAAATCTTCAGAGATAGCATGCCAGCGGGATTGCTTGTCCCGAGTGGATCGGACACGAGCTTACGGCGTCTTGTAAGCCTGCTTCATGTAATGACGCGCCAGGTCGGCGGTATTGGTTTCGGAGTTCTCGGCAATCACGGCTTTATATTTCTCCAACGCGTTGTCACGTTTTTGCATGACGTCGTACATCTCTCCGGCGGCCAGCGTCGACTTCTGCTTCAGTTCGCCATCGCGACTGTTGCCGGCAGCCAGCTCGTAGGCCTCGGCGGCGCCGGCATAGTCGCGCTGGCCGCGCAGTGATTCTCCCAGACCATAGGCTGCCACCTCGACCTTGCAGAACGAATAGGCATTATTGTGGCAGCCGACCAGCACCTTGCGATAGGCGGCGATGGCCTCGGGACCGTGGCCGGCGGCGTTCATCAGGTGAGCGTACTCGGATGCCACCAGGAAATTTCGGGGGAAGTCCGCCTGCATGCCGTTGACGACCTTCAGCGCCTCGGCATATTTCTGCTCGCGCCGCAGAAACAAGGCCAGCACGATCTTGGCATCGTTGGCGGTCTCCATGTGAGGACCGGCCGCAGCCTGGCGCAAATCCTCCAGTCCCTTCTGCTTGCTGCCGCTGAGTCCGGCCACCGACGCCGCCACCTTCACCGGCCAGCTCAGCGAGCCCACGATATAAAGGTGCGTTCCCACCACTACCTTGGCGTCGACATACTTGGGGTCGAGTTCCAGAACCCGCTCATCGTCATGCCGCGCGGCCACGGCTCCGCGCAGGGCCGCAAACCATTGTTTCTCCACGATGCCGGTGTAGGTGGCGCGCAGGGCGCGGGCCGCAGCTCGGGCATACAGGGCGTCCACGTCGTTGGGATTCTTGTCGAGCCGCGCCTGCGACAGCGCCAGGGACTGGTCGGTGAGCGCAATCACCTGCTCGTGGACCTTGGGATCGGGCGGCACGGCGGCCTTCTTATCGAGGAAGGTATCGCCGGCATAAGCCTCGGTTTCCAGAGCGCCAATGCGCAACAGCTCCTTGAAGATGACGCCGGCCAAGGTGTGGTTGACCGCGAAAGGATCGTCGGGATGAGCCTGCTGAGCGGCCTCAAACTCGCGCAGCGACTTGTCATACTCCAGGTTATAGAAATGGTCGAAACCTTTGCGGGTGTTGGCATCGTTGTCGACTCGGGTGGGCACCGGCACGCTAGGCGGATCGGCCGCGATGGCCGGCAAGGAAATTACCATGCCTAGAAGACAGCAGAGGGACAGGCAAGAAATCAGTCGCTTATAAGGTTTCATCGCGGGCGGCTTATGAGAAGTTTACCTGATATGCCGACCGTCCAAAAGTCGATACAAAGGTAATCAGAACACCGGATGCGCCTCATGCCCAACTTGAAACGCCTGCCCAAGGATACCTATAGCGAAGTGGATGCCGCCGCGGCCTTGGGGATCAGCGTCGCCCGCTTGCACCAACTCCTGGACGAACACATTTTTACCGGCGGCTGCTGCCGCCCGCCGGCGCTGGAATTTACCTCCAGCGACCTGCTGCTGTTGAGCTACTGGAACAGCTCGGACGACACGCCTCCCGCGCAGATTCTGCGCATGCCTCGGCGGGAATAACCCAGATCGTCAACCCCTACTCTTTACTCGGCATTGGGAATAATTTTCGTAAGGCTGGCGGGCGGGACGCTGCGGCCGCATCGCTATGTCTTGGCTTTGAGCGTACTTGCCGCAGACTGGGTTTTGGTTGCCTACGTGCCATGCAGGTAGTAGGAGAACCACACATGGCTCAGAGCCTCCGCCAGGAGTACTGGCGTCCACCCAATCCGGAGGTGGTGCGACTGGTGCAGCCGGTTTCGCTCGACGCCTTGTGCTCGCATTGCGGAGCGGAGTATCCAGCCGGCGCCCGCTTCTGTCATATCTGCGGCAGCGATCGCGATCCCCGGCCGCCGGTAGTGTTAAGGCCCCTGACTTTTGCCGACGCCTTGGACCTGGCGATTCTCCGCCAGCGACTCGGCCTCTCGGTGTCCTGCCTGGTCTTCTTCCTGATTGGCATGGTCTGTATCGGAGCCGCGTTGTTGACCGGCTTAATCTATCGCGCCGACAGCCTGTCTGAGTGGCAGGCCATCCAGGTTTGGCGCATCGAGTGGCTGCTGGGCGCAGCCGCGGCCCTGCTGGCCGGCATTCTGCTGAAGAAGGCCGCCTGAAAGGGCGGTTCGAGTAGGGCGGCGCTTCAACTCCTTTTATTCTTTGTCATCACGAGCCGGCGTTACAGTTTGCTGAAAAAGTCGAAAGGAACAGTCTGTCGCCGGCTGAACAGTTTGCTGAAAAGCTCGGAAAAGCCGATCCCTCATCGACTAAAGTCGATTCGGGATGACAAATATAAAGGAGTTGCTACGGCGTAGCTAAAGCTACGCCCCTTCAAGATCGCCTTAGGCCGAGTTTTTCAGCAAACTGTGCAGCCCGCTCCGGATATCCAAATAAAGAGCTTAGACGCGAACCTGAAGGTTCGCTCTACCCGTTCATCACAAGGCGGAAGTTTCTCAGCAGCCTGTTTAGCCGGGTTAGTTCGGCTTAGGATTTAATGTTCGGCTGACATGCTCGGGATCGCGGGCAATGAGCGTGAGATAGGCTCGCGTAGGTTGGTCCGGTTCTGCCCTGCCCTGCTCCCAATCTCGCAGCGTACCTAGAGGAATGTGATAGCGGGCGGCGAATTCTTCCTGAGTTAGTTCCAAAGCCCGGCGAATGATCTTCGCCTGAGGTGTCCGCTTCATCCGCTTAATGTCGGTTTCGGTGAGCGGTTGCGCGTCACGATCCGCCCGCGCCGCCTGCTCAATCGCCCGGGCCGACATAGGCCGGGGAGGGCTAGCGGTTTTGCCGGAAATAGTCCTCTTGCTCATATTGGGTTGCTCTCCGCGCTGAAATGATGCGCACGCATTCTTGGCGTTCCGTATATGCCACAAACAGCAGAAGCTGACCCTCCGCCATGCCGACGATCACATAGCGCTGCTCGCCATAGTCCGCCCGGTCATCGAGGCGTTCGACGGCAAACGGGTCCTTAAACACCGTTTTCGCCAAATCGAAACTCACTCCATGGGAACGTGAGTTGCCCTCGGCTTTGGCGTCGTGCCATTCAAATTTCAATATTCATTGTACTACGGGAAACCAGTAGTGCGACCCTGTCTATTCCACCTTCGACTGCTCGCCTTCTTCGGGGCTGGAGCTTTCGATTCGCACATTGCTGGCCTTGTATTGTTTACCGTCAAAGGTAGCGCGAGCGGTGATTTCCGAGCCCACCTTCAGGGCTCGCGGATTGGACAAAGCAGCATTGGTAAAGTGGACTTCGTAATCCTGGTCGTCGCTACGATTCTCTACCACCAGCAGATTGCTGTGCATGTCCACGCCGGTGACTACACCGGAGAAAATGTAGTTATCGCCCGGCTTGGCCAGAACCGTGATCTGCTGGGCCAGGTCGCGATTGTCCCGGCCGGCGGCAAACTGCACATCGATCAACGATCCGGGCTGCACGTCACCGGCGCTGGCGCTGCCCTTCGATGAGCTGTACCTGGTGCTGCCGCCGATGGCGAAGGTTACCGGACGCGCCGAGAGCTGGTCTTGCACGCTGATGGTGCCCTTGTCGGGATGCAGCGCAATCACCTGCCCGCGCACCTCGGCCAGGGTGGGCTGGGTCATTACCCGAACGTTCTTGGCGAACACGTGGCTGCCGTCGAGCATGGTGTCTACGTAAACCCGATCGCCCTTTTGAATGCCCAGCACTGTGGTCTCGGTGCCGTTGCGGTAGATGTGCGAGCGCTCATCAATGAAGATCTTCACCTTAGGTCCGCCGCCGAACGGCTGAACTGTCATTCGATTGCGGACGTGGTCGACGCGGGTAGCGATTCCCCCAATTAAGGTCGGCTTCCCTTTGGGCAACGGCGGCGGTTCCAGCAACGGATCGTAGGGGTTATCGTCACCGTCGTCGGGCGTAGTGATAGTTTGAGGCTTCGTCGAGCTGCTTACGGCCTGATTGCCACCCGGGACCGATTGTGTCGCACCTGCGCCGGGCTGGGCGCTCAGGGTGGGATTTCCGCTGCCGGGCAGTGATGCATGGCCGGCATTGCCTGGCGCCGGTTGAGCCTGCTGCTGCGCCAGGCTGGGCAACGTGAACAGCAGCGTAGTTACTAGAATCGCCAGGGCAGTTGTGGAAATTGCAACTCTCATCGTGATTGATCGCTCCCGTCGGAAAGCCGCCTCTGGGCAGAGTTGGATGCAATCGGCGTGAACAACGTTCGTCGACCGGGGTAAGAAAGATGGGCATAGTAGCTGTGGTTGCCAACTTGAAAGCCAGAAACTCCATCTAAGGGGATTGTCTGGCGGCGCAGGGCCGTGTCCGCGCCGACCACCCACCCGCCTTGGAGGCTTGATGTTCGCCCATTCCCGACGTTGGATTGCCGCTCCGCTGCTGGCTGTTGCTTTCGTCATTTCCGCCGGCGCGAAGGATGTCACCATCAGCATTCCCAAGCGCACCAAGCCAACGCCGGTGCAGAAGCTGAATCAGGAAGGCGTGAAGGCGGTCGAGAAGCACCAGTATAAGAAGGCCAAATCGCTCTTCTATAAGGCGTACCTCATCGATCCCAACGATCCTTTCACGTTGAACAATCTGGGCTACATTGCCGAACTCGAAGGACAGGTTGACCGGGCCCAGCGTTACTACACCCTGGCGCAGGAGCAGGATTCCGACGCCGTGGTCTACAAGTCCACCGAGCGGGCCGCCGTGGGACAGCCGGTAGCCAAGATCGCGGGCAACGCGGGCGACACCAACATGCAGATTAATCGCATCAACGTCTATGCCATCAGCCTGCTACAAAAAGACCAGGCGCCGGAGGCCGACCTGGCGCTGCAAAAAGCGCTGAAGCTCGACCCCAACAATCCTTTCACCTTGAACAATCTGGGATTCGCCCGCGAAAAGGAAGGCGAGCTGGAAGATGCCTACAAGTTTTACAGCGAGGCGGCCGACCAGCATTCCAACACGCCGATCGTGGTGACGGTGCATCAGTCCTGGCGGGGCAAGCCGATTAGCGAGATCGCCGCCCGCAACGCCGAGAAGGTTCGCATCCTGATGTCGCGCGAGCAGGACGTGACCGCGCAAGTGGCTCGGCTGAACACCCGCGGGGTGGCCGCCATCAATCGCAACGACTACACCCTGGCGCGGCAGTATTTCGAGAAGGCTTATGAACTCGATCCCAAGAACGCTTTCGCGCTGAACAATATGGGTTACCTGGCCGAGATCGACGGCGATCTCGAGACTGCCGACTACTACTATGGCAAGGCCAAGGAGGCGGACCAGTCGAGTATGCGCGTCGCCTATGCCAGCCGCAAAGACGTGGAAGGCATGAAGCTCGGAGCAGTCGCCGGCGATAGCGACGACGCGGTCAACAAAGCTACCGAAGAACAGGCCGCGGTTCTTCGTGCCGAGGGTGGACCGGTGGTGTTGCGCTATCGCAACAATCAGCCCGTACTGGAGCCGGCGACTCCGCCCAAGCCGCTGCCGGAGAATCCAACCCCCGCTCCGCCGGCGATAGGAAACGAATTGCTACAGCCTCTGCCCGAGAACGAGCAGCCAGGCGCGGCAGCACAACCGTCCGCGCCCCCAGGACAGCCGGCGGGAAATAATCCTGCGGTCGCCAATCCTGACGGTGGATTGCTGCAACCGCTGCCGGACAATCAGCAGCCGCCGGCAGCCCAGGAACCGCCGGCGAATCAGGCTGCTCCGGCGCAGCATGAGGTGCCGCGGCCTCCGCAGAGCGACCAGTCGACTCCGCCACAGCACGTGGTTCCCCGGCCGCCGCAATCGCAAACCTCGCCGCCGGATCAGCCGGCCAATTCCAGCGGCGGATTGCTGATGCCGCTGCCGGATAATCAGCAGCCTCGGCGGCGAGCGCAGCAGCCTTTCCTACCCCCGTCATTTGCAAGGCTACGGACTTTTAGCGAAAAGCGCGATAGCGGCTTCTCTTTCGCATTCGTTCGCCTTTCGCTAACACCCGAGCTCGTGATTTGCGAAGGCATAGCGGCCAGGAAGCTATTAGCGAAAAGCGAAAAGCGAATAGCGGCCTCTCTCACACCAGATGATTCACCGGCCCGACTCCTTTACCCAGGGGATAAGCGGCGAGGATCGATCTTCGAACATAATCTTTTGCTGCTTGAACAGATTGGGAAAGTTCGAATCCCAGCGCGAGCTGACAGGCAGTCGCGGTGGCGAAGGCGCAGCCTGTTCCGTGGGTCGAGCCCGACTCCAGCCGCTCACCCGGAAGGATCTCCTCCGTCGCGGTACCTAGTCCTTTCGAACTAAGGTAGTCATTGGCCGGCCGCAGATGACCGCCGGTGATCACAACACCCTTGGCGCCCAGCTCGTGGAGCTGTCCAGCCCAGCGACGAAGCCGGGGCAGCGCCTCCTCCCAGGTTGTCCCGGCTGGAAGCGGCTCGGCTCCGGCCAGGATCGCAGCCTCGTCGATATTGGGAGTGACGACGTCGCACAGCGGAAGCATTGCGCCCCGAAGAAATTCCAAGCCGGCTTCGTCCAGCAGGCCCGCTCCCGACGACGACCGGATCACCGGATCGAGCACCACGTTCGGCAGCCGCCGAGAGTCCAGGAAGCCGGCAACCGCGGCCGCAACCTCCGCCGATCCCAGCATTCCGATGCGGACGGCCGCAATGTCAAAGTCATCGGCGAGCGCCGCCAGCGTCTGCGAAACCAGTTCCGGCGCCAGCGGCCGGACCGCGAACACCCCTTGGGTCGATTGAACCGTCAGCGCCGTAATGCAGGTCACGGCGTAACATCCCAGGGCAGCCGCAGTCTTAATATCGGCGGTGATTCCTGCGCCCGACGAGGGATCGTAGCCCCCGATGCTGAGGACAACCGGCGGATCAGCCATGCCTGCACTCTATCCGAAAGCCGGCCCGCCAGACCATGACCCTGCTCCGGCGGGCATTCAATAGCACGGTCATCGAGCCTGACTGCCCCCGTTTCCGGCCTCTCGAATAGCCACTAACGAGCTTTTTATCAATGTGTTAGCTTACGGAATCCCTACAACCCTGGCCCCACCGAGCATCATCGTATTTCCAGCGCCTCTTAGTTTACCGGTCCGTAATGCGCAGGCTGTGCGGCGTTCACCAGCAACCAGGTCCATCGAAGATTCCGGCGGCGCGTACCACGTTCTTCCCGGATTGGCAAGGGCAAAAGCCGCCGTCCCACCTTCGGGGGTTGACTCTTACTTATTGCGGTGAATAGACTTACAACATCCTGTCAGGAGGACCAACTTAAACGATGAGAGGTGTTTAATGTTACGAGTACTTAGCCCGATGGCGGCGGCATTGCTTTTCGCCACTGCGTTGGGTGCGGCACCCGGTAATAGCACACCGGAATCGCGACAAGGGACCCCAGGACAGACCCAGGAAGCTAAGCCAGCCCGCACCAGGAAAGCTCAGGTGGGGGCGGCCTCGTGGTACGGACGCATCTTTCAGCACAAGAAAACTGCAAGCGGCGAACCGTACGACATGTTTCAATTTACTGCTGCGCACCGGACCTTACCAATTGGTTCCTGGGTCAAGGTCACAGATCTCAAGACCGATCGTTCGGTCGTCGTCCGCATTAACGATCGCGGACCGATCGCCCGTAACCGGATCATCGACCTGTCCTTCGGTGCGGCAAAAATGTTGGCCATGAAGGGCGTAGATCGGGTTCGCTTGGACGTTCTGCAAACCCCCGTGGTCGCCGAAAACTTGGGCCCGCAGTAATACCATCTTACTGGGTTGAAGTCTGAATCGATTGGGTTAGAATCGAAGCTGATGCTAACCCGCGATCGGCTGATCGTGGCGCTCGATGTCCCGGGCGCCACCCAAGCTCGCCAAATCGTACAATCCCTTGGCGACGCCGTAACCACTTATAAGGTAGGAAAACAGCTTTTCACCGCCGAAGGCCCGCAGCTCGTGCGCGAGCTGGTTTCTTCCGGCCGTAAAGTGTTTCTGGACCTTAAATATCACGACATCCCGAACACCGTTGCCGCCGCCGTCAAAGCCGCCGCTGAGCTGGGGGTCACCATGCTCAACGTGCACGCCTCCGGAGGCAGCAAGATGTTGCGCGCCGCCGTCGAGGCTGCGGCCCAATCCCCTAACCGGCCGCTGCTGCTGGGGGTTACGGTTCTGACCAGCCTGTCGGACGCGGACATGGCGGAAATCGGCGTCACCGGCAACGTGCTCAACCAGGTGCTGCGGCTGGGAGCGCTGGCTCGCCAGCGCCGGCTGCGGAGGCCTGGTCGCCTCGGCCCAGGAAGCTCGCGAACTGCGCCGGGAACTGGGCGAGGGTTTCGCCATCGTCACCCCCGGAGTTCGCCCCGCCGGATCAGCCGTCGGAGACCAGTCCCGGGTGGTGACCCCAGCCGATGCCATCGCCGCCGGAGCGACCCATGTGGTGGTCGGACGGCCGATCCTCGAGGCTGCGGATCGCGCAAAAGCCGCCGCAGGACATCGTCGCCGAAATCGAGCGCGCCGCCGGCTGAATTTTCCCTTACTCTTACGCCACCAAAGGATGCACATCGCGCTCGATGACCCGCTGCAGCGCATCTTGTGCGACTTCCAGATCGTAGCTGGATTGCGCGTTCAGCCAGAAGCGCGCACTGGTGTTGAAATAGCGTCCCAGCCGCAGGGCGGTATCGGGAGTGATGCCCCGCCGCCGGTGAACGATCTCCGCGATCCGGGTCACCGGAACGTGCAGGTCGAGCGCCAGCCGGTTCATGCTGAGGCCGAGCGGCTTCATGAAATCTTCGCGCAGAATCTCACCGGGATGAATGGGTACGAGTTTTTCCGACTTGGACATAAGCGCTCCTAGTGATAGTCCACAATCTTCAACAGCTCAAGTGTAAAGCGACAGCCCAGGGTACATCACGGGCTCACGCAGGATTTGGTTGGCTCGAAGCGGAAATAAGAAAGGCACAGCCTGCACTGTGCCCTGTCCTAGATTTCGGAAATGCATCGCAGCTCGATCCGGCAGAGAAGGCCGGTCGACAGTTGCGAGCGTCGCGCGCCGCGTGCCGCTCTAGTTCGGCTTACGGGGCATGATCTGCTCGTCGCGAATGAAGAACTGCGCCGAGCAGCGCTCCGAGCCGCAGATCACCGGTATCAGGCCGCCTATCTGCTTGCGCGTGACCAGTCCCAGCTGTCCGCAGGTCGGACACGACAGAACCGCCCAATACGGATCTTCGGTTTCGCCCACCTCGCCGGCGTTTTCCAGCACGAAAATCGTTCCAGGCTCCATCTGTTCGGGGATCCACTCGCTGAGAATACTGAGTTCTCCGATCACGTGCCCTCCTTCAGGACCGTTCAAGAAGCCTTACCGCGCCGATCATTAAGATGAAGATGAAGATGCCGAACCGAACCCTGCCGTTTTCCTGCTCCCCTCAGCTCAACCCGAGCGTTCCCTTTGCGCTGGCCCGAGGCAGCCGTCCGCCCCTTCGCCCGCCGCAGGGCCCGTTCGACCGGATCGAGCACCCGCTGGATGGTGTCGCTTAGGCACACGGTTAACATCGGCTGGCGCGCATTTTTCAATAAATCGACTACCCCGCGGGCGGAATCTTCCAGGAAGATGTGCCGGCCGTCGGTCAGCAAATGGAACTCGGCGGAGGCGGCCACGGTTTCTACCAGCCGTTTGCCCAGCTCCTTCTGCAGAAAGCGAACCACGCGCCGGATCTTCTGCAGGGAGAATCCACGAGCCCGCAGATCGCACACGATGGCCACCTCGGCCAGATCGTCGAGCGAGTAGATGCGCTTGTGCCCGTCGCGCTCGGGAACCACGATGCCCTGCTCGTCCCACCACTGCAGCTGGCGCAGACTGATTCGGATCAGCGCCACCACTTCCTTCGATGTGAACGTTGGCTGCATCGTTTGCCATCCAAAACAATTTCAGCAAGAAATGTTTCAAACATCATAGTGCAGTGCTGTGCACTGTCAAGCTGAATTATTAACCAACAGAGCACCTGTGCGGATCAACATCCGGAGAATTTACCCTCCCGTAATGGCGCGTTCATCAGGCAGTGAGATTCCGTAGCGGCGTCACGCCACGATGTGAGCTACGCACTTCTCGCCGGGTTGCGCCGGCGCGATGATGGGAAGTTAAGATGGATCGCCGGCCATCTACGATTGCCGGCGCGTTAGACCAGTGTCCTCAGGGGCTAAAGCCCGGGTATTCGAGCCGCGGTTGGCGGCACGGCTGAAGCCGTGCCCTGATACAAAGCCCAGTTGTTTCGATTCAGCAGACGGCTTCATACCTGCCAGCCCCTAATCCCTAACCACTAACCACTGCCTTGGAGGTTCTTGTGGAGCCGTATCGTTATCACGCATTCGTTTGCACTCAGGAAAAGCCTGAAGGAGTTCCCTGCTGCGCAGCCGCAGGTTCGTTTTCTGTTTTGGGCGCATTGCATCGCGAACTCGGCGAGAAGGGCCTGGCCGAGGAAATCCAGGTCTCCAGCTGCGGCTGTCTGGGAGTATGCGACAGCGGCCCCATCATGATCGTCTATCCCGACGGCGACTGGTACACCAAGCTCACGCCGGCCGACGTGCCCGAAATCGTGGCCTCGCACTTCCAGCGCGGCGAAAAAGTCGCACGCCTGCTGCGCACCGACTACGCGGCCATGAAGGCTGAGATGGTCGATCACCATCACAAATATCTTGCCATGCTGAAAGGCAAAGACGCTGCCGGCGTGTTGCCGGACGAGATCACTGAGATGATTCGCGGCTTCATGGCCAGCCGCGCCATCCTGACCGCGCTGGAGCTGGACGTCTTCACCGCCATCGGCGACGGCGGGACTGCTAAGCAGATTGCCGGCAAGATCCAGGGCGCGGTTCGCGCTACCGAGATGCTGCTGAACGCGCTGGTCAGCCTGAAGCTGCTGGAGAAACGCGACGGCGTCTTCCACAACACGCCGCTGGCGGCGCGCTTCTTTGTCGAAGGCACGCCTGACAGCGCGCGCAGCGCGCAGCTGCACAGCGCGAATCTGTGGAAGCGCTGGTCGACCTTGACCGAGGCCGTGCAGGCCGGAACCACGGTCGCGCCGAAAGTCGACAACGGCGCGGTCAAGCCGTTCATCGCCGCCATGGATCACAATGCCCGCGGCCGGGCGCGAGCCGTGGTGCAAGCTGTCGAAGTGAACGGCGCCAAGCGCCTGCTGGATCTGGGCGGAGGCTCGGGCGCCTACTCCATCGCCTTCGCCCAAGCGGCGCCGGGCTTGCACGCCGAGATTGTCGACGCTCCAGAAGTCTTGGCGCTGGCCCAGGATTACGTTCGCCAAGCCGGGCTGGCCGACCGCATCACGACCCAGGCGGGCGACATGCTGAGCGTGCCGCTGGAAGCCGGCACGTACGATCTGGTGCTGCTGTCGGCGATCTGCCATATGTTCTCGCCGGAAGAGAACAAGCAGCTGCTGGAGCGGGCCTATGCCGCGCTGGCGCCCAAAGGCCGCCTCGTGATCTCGGACTTCATTCTCGAAGCCGACAAAACCGCTCCGCGCTTTGCCGCGTTGTTTGCCTTGAACATGCTGGTTAACACCCGCGCCGGCAACAGCTACAGTGAACTGGAATATGAGGCCTGGCTGAAACAGGCCGGATTCGCGGAATCGAAGCGCGTCCGGATGCCCGGGCCGGCCGGTCTGATGATTGCGACCAAGTAGGTAAGACCAGTTTCGAGTTTCAAGTTTCGAGCTTCCCGTGAAGTCCGAAACCGATTGCCTCGTCTAAGCCAGTTTTGTGTCGAGTCCCAAGACATGCTTTACGGTTTGTCTCGACACATCCTTTACGGTTGAGGTTAAGTTTCGATCCAGCGCTCGACCGCGGTCGAGTGCTGGATCGAAAGGTCGAGTTCGCGCACCACGGTATGGCAGTAGTACACCAGCACCCGGTTTTCCAGTTTCACCAGTTGCACCCATTCCCGCCGCAGGGCCTGACCGATGTTCCAGTTGCGTCCGTATGCCTTTAGCTTGCCGTCAAGATCCAACCGCCGTACCTGGGCTCCCGCCGGGTACTCCCAGCGAGCAGGCTGGGAATCATAACGCCGCAGGCTAGGTCGCCACACGCTGGCCGGCGTCCGCATCTGCAGGGCCTCGTGGGGACGTACCTGGTTGTGCTCCCAGCGAAACTCGTCCAACCATTGCTGCGGCGATTTTCCCTGCCAGCCCCGCCGCTGTAACGCCCGTTCCATCTCGCCATGAAAGCGTTCCACCTTGCCTTGCGTCTGGGGATGCCGTATCCCACTCCAGTGCAGCCGAATGCCTTGTTTCATCAGCCACACACTTAGCTCCGTTGTTCCGCTCGCCGACGTGGCACTCCACCACGGAATCCCGTGGTCCATCAGTAGCCCCTCCGGCAGTCCGTTCTCGGTAAAGGCAATCTGCAACTGTTCCTGCACCAACCCCGCCCGCGTGCTGCCTGTCTGCTGCAACCGGATCACGTACCGGCTGTGATCGTCGATCATCGATAGCGGGCCGGTTGGCGCTTGCCACCCGATCGGGCTCTTGAAGTCCATCTGCCACAGCTCGTTGGGCTGGGCGCGCTCGAACCGCTCTACTGCCTGCGGGTGCCGATCCGCCGCATGCACCAGATCGCGCCGCAACAGAATGCGATGGATGGTGCTGCGCGTCAGACTCATGCCCTCGCGCTCTAACAGCACTTGCAGCTTGCGCGCTCCCCAGTCAGGATAGCGCTGGCGCACAGCCACCACCTGCTCTTCCAACTCCGCAGACGTTTGTCGCGGACTGTGCGCCGGACGCCGGCTGCGTTCGGCAATCCCGGCCAACCCCTGTTCCTCATATCGCTTCAGCCACAAGTTGCCGGTGGGACGCGATATACCAAATTCTTCACACAGCGCGGTTAAGGGTCGCTCCCGCCGCATCGCTGCCACCACGAACCGCACCCGCTGCTCTCGTACATCCATGGTCTTCCAAGGCATCTCGGTTTACGCTCCCGCGCGCTTTACGCTTGCGCGGGAGTGTAAAGGATGTTCCGGGACACTTTGTAAAGAATGTCATGAGACTGAACACCAGTTTTGCTTGGGCGGGGATTTTTTGCTCTACGCGCAAAGCGGCACGACCGGCACCAGCCTGATTTTCGACGCCGCCGGAAACCTGTACGGAGTGCGCGGCGCCAACGCCAACGACTATGGCGAGGCTTTCAAAATGTCGCTGGTCGATGGCACCTGGACCTACACCGCGCTGCACCAGTTCAGCGGCGGCGATCAGGGCTCGTCGCCCTATGAGGGCATGGTGATGGATGCCAACGGAAATCTGTGGGGCACCGCATCGGGCGGGGGCGAGTATAACCGCGGCATGGTGTACGAGATCGCGCCGTAAGTCGCGGTTCGTGGCTCGCGGTTCGTGGATCCTAAGCGATGCCGGTAAGCTGCGCCGGGCTCTGCGTCCTCTAGTCTTCCCTACACTGCTTATCCCGTCTACCCGCCAATCCGGCAAACACCGGTGCCGGCTATCCTGTTATGTTGAGATGGTAGTTATTCCAGGACTACACGTGCGACGGCGGTTGCGAGCTGTAACGCAAGCTCCATTACGATAGCATCGCTGATTGCTTTGGCCGGCGCACGCTCGCCGACTCACAGGTGGACAGAGGCTGATTGATGCAGATGGATTCATCGCTGTATGAAGACTTTTTGTTCTCCTGCGTGGTCGATGCCCAGTTCAAGTTTCAGAGCCAGCTTTATAACCTGGTAGCTTCCCTCGTCGGCCTGGGGGGCGTGCCGGGACCGCAAATCCTAGTCCACAACGTTGCCCCGCTCGATCCCGCCCTGTCGTCATGGTTGCTCGAGCTCGGAGTCGAGATTCGAGCGATCGAGCCCTTCCGTGGTCATGTTTACTGCAACAAGCTGGCGCAATTGGATTCTCTGAAGGCTCCCAGCCGGCCATTTGTGGTGATGCTGGATTGCGATACGGTGGTGACGGCTCCGGCAAGTTGGCCCAAGCCTCGAGCCATCGCCGCCAAGCGTGTGGATACGGCGCAACCGCCGCCACAAATTTTGGCGCGCGTCTTTGCCGAAGCGGAGCTGGGTGACCTTCATTGGGCCGAGTCGGATTTGTTGCCCGGTCCGGATGGACGCTTGACCGACTTTAATAACTGCAATGGCGGCGTCTATGTGGTCGAGCGTGAGTTCCTTGCCCAGCTGGCGCCAATTTGGGAACGATGGGCGCTCTGGTGTATCGAACGTCAGAGCCTGTTTGAGCGGTTTGCCGTCCACATCGATCAGGTTGCGCTGGCACTGGCCACCCGGGAGATGAAGGTTGAAGTCACCCCGCTTCCCCGGACGTTCAACATGCCGACCCACCTGTCGGTCCCGCCCGAAGCGGACGTGGATGCCGTGGTGCTGCACTATCATTGGCAAATCGACAGTCAGCTCCTGCTGAAAACTACCGGCCTTCCCCTGGTGGACGCTGCTATCGCGCGGGTGAATGCGGGCCTGACGGCGACTCGAAGAACTGCGTTTCTGAATTCGATCTTCTTTGGAGCGCGCTACGAACTGTTCCCGGAACTGGGCTCGGGCATCGGCTCGACCGGAGAGATCCTGCACTACAAGCAACATGTTTTGCGGGAGTTGGTTTCCGATCCGGCGCAGTCGGTGCTCGATATTGGTTGCGGCGATTTGGCTGTCTCGACTTGCCTGCCGGTGACCCGCTATCTGGGAGTGGACGCGGCCGGCTCGGGCATCGAAGCGGCCCGCCAACGGCGGCCTGACTGGGAATTCGTTGCAGGCGATGCCGCCCGCATCGAGTTATTTCCGGCCGACGTGGTGATCTGCCTGGATGTACTGAATCAGCAGCCGACCTATGCGATGTACCGGCAACTGGTTGAGCGCATGTGCCGGCTGGCGAACGACACGCTGATTGTCGCAGCGTATGACACCGAGCCCGCGTTCGTCTCCTCCATTACGTTCTATTACGAGCCGATCACGAAGACCTTGGCCGAATGCGAAGACTTCACCGAGCTATCCGTCGTCGGCAAATATCGGGACATCAGCATCGTGGTCGCGCGCAAGCGACGGCCGACCGGTCACGTTCGCGACTTGCCTCCCGGTGACTTCAACCTGATGAGCATCGTGACGGATTATCCGCTGACGCTGCGCACCGTGGTCGATGAAGCGCGAGCGAAGCTTGGCTTCTTTCCAGCCCACACTGCGCGGGCCTTTGAATATCCCTGGATCCTGGAGAATCTGCCTCGCGATCTGAGCGCCCAGGTTGTGCTGGATGTGGGTGCGGGCGTGAATCCGATTCCGCTCGTGCTGGCCAGCCGGGGCGCGAAGGTGTTCACCCTGGACCCGCATCGCGAGGAACGCATTCTGGCTCAGCGCGCCGGCTGGAATGAGTGGGGCTATCTGGATTACGCGCAGCTGGATCGCAGCATCACCTCCGTTCGCTCGACGTACGAAAGCTGGGCGCCGGAAACCAGGTTCGACTGCATTTATTCAGTCAGCGTCATCGAGCATCTGACGGCCGATACTCGTCGAGTTTGGATTCAACGTTTCGCCGCGCAGCTGCGCCACGGCGGCCTGCTTCTGTTGACCGTAGACATCGTCCCCGAAACCGAGCGCCTGTGGTGCTTCGCCGAAGGCAGAATAGTAGAACCCGAGGAGCTGCACGGCACCACGGGAACCTTGCTGCAGGAGCTACGTGCCGCCGGATTCACTATCGAGACTGCATTCGTGAAGCGAAATATTCCGCGCAGCCGGGTCGACGTTGGTCTGATTCGCGCCCGGCGCTCCTGACCCGACTGCTTGGCTGAGTCTCTGGGGCTACTATCGTGCGGCTGCTTTTGAACCCCGCAGGCACGGTTACGAGCTCCCGCTTCGATTGCGATATACTTTTGAGTTTGCCGATCCTCGTTGTCCGAGCAGTTGTACCCAGCCTGCTCTAATCAGGAAGGAGAACTTCTCCCTATGTCATCCGCAGCCGTTTCCTCCGCTGTTTCCTATGCCCGCGAGAATCAAGCAGCGCTTTCTCGACGAGCTGAAAGATTTGCTGCGCATTCCCAGCGTCAGCACCACCGAAGAGCACAAAGCTGATGTCCGCAAGGCCGCCGAGGTGGTTGCTGCCGACCTCAAGCGCATCGGCTTCGAGAATGTTGAGATCATCGCTACCAAGCAGCATCCGCTGGTTTACGGCGACTGGCTGCATGCCGCGGGCAAGCCGACTGCGCTGTGCTATGCGCACTTCGATGTGCAGCCGGCCGAGCCCTGGGACGAGTGGAAGTCGCCGCCGTTCATCGACCAGGATGCCTGCCCGGTTAAGGGAGACAACGCACCAGCCATCAAGCAAGCCTGGGCGGAGCCCAGTGAGCGCAATCAGAATATCTACGCGCGCGGCGCCGTCGACGACAAAGGCCAGCTCTGGATGCAGCTGAAGGCTTTCGAGTCGCTGTTCAAGACCGGCGACGGCAAGCTGCCCATCAATGTGCGCGTGCTGTTTGAGGGCGAAGAAGAAGTAGGCGGCGAAAGCATCGAGGAGTACGTCAAAGCCAACGCGACCAATGGCAAGCTGAAGTCTGACTTTGCGCTGGTGACCGACACGGAGCTGTTTGCGCCCGACCTTCCTACGCTGTGCGTCGGCCTGCGCGGACTGGTCTATACCGAACTGGAAGCCCAGGGCTCGAAAACCGATCTGCACTCCGGCGTGTACGGCGGAGCCGCCCCGAATGCGATCTTCGGGCTGATTGAAATTCTCAGCAAGCTGAAAGACGAAAACGGCAAGGTCCTGATCCCCGGCTTCTACGACGCCGTGCAGAAGCCGACCGACGACGAACTGAAAGCCTGGGAGCGCCTGCCGTTCAACGAAGAGGACTATCGCAAGGCCGAAGTCGGATCGAACGTGCTGACCGGCGAGCCCGGCTACTCGGTGCTCTATCGCACCTGGGCCCGTCCCACGCTCGAGGTCCACGGCATCGTCGGAGGCTTCCAGGCTCCCGGCGCCAAGACTGTGATTCCGGCGCGCGCCTCGGCGAAGGTCTCGATGCGCCTGGTGCCCAATCAGGACGCCGACGACATCTTCAAGAAGTACAGCGACTACGTAAAGAAGATCACGCCCAAAGGCATCACCACCAACATCAAGATTCACAGCAAAGGCCCGGCCTGCGTGGTCAACACCGATAATCCCTACGCCAAAGCTTCGGTCGAAGCCATGCACGAGATCTTCGGCAAAGACACGGTCTACATCCGCTCCGGCGGCTCGATTCCCATCGTCACCCAGTTCGACAAAGATCTGAAGATTCCCAGCATCATGATGGGTATGGGTCTGCCGGACGACAACCTGCACGCTCCCAACGAGAAGTTCCACATCCCGAACTTCTATCGCGGCATCGAGTCAATCATTCGCTTCTTCCAGATATTGGGAGGACAGTAAATACAGTAGTCAGTAGTCAGTCGTCAGTCGTCAGTCGTCAGTAACTGACAGCAACTGGGTGCCCCATCCGAGCTGCTTTGTGTTCAGTCTCATGACATTCTTTACAAAGTGTCCCGGAACATCCTTTACACTCCCGCGCAAGCGTAAAGCGCGCGGGAGCGTAAACCGAGATGCCTTGGAAGACCATGGATGTACGAGAGCAGCGGGTGCGGTTCGTGGTGGCAGCGATGCGGCGGGAGCGACCCTTAACCGCGCTGTGTGAAGAATTTGGTATATCGCGTCCCACCGGCAACTTGTGGCTGAAGCGATATGAGGAACAGGGGTTGGCCGGGATTGCCGAACGCAGCCGGCGTCCGGCGCACAGTCCGCGACAAACGTCTGCGGAGTTGGAAGAGCAGGTGGTGGCTGTGCGCCAGCGCTATCCTGACTGGGGAGCGCGCAAGCTGCAAGTGCTGTTAGAGCGCGAGGGCATGAGTCTGACGCGCAGCACCATCCATCGCATTCTGTTGCGGCGCGATCTGGTGCATGCGGCGGATCGGCACCCGCAGGCAGTAGAGCGGTTCGAGCGCGCCCAGCCCAACGAGCTGTGGCAGATGGACTTCAAGAGCCCGATCGGGTGGCAAGCGCCAACCGGCCCGCTATCGATGATCGACGATCACAGCCGGTACGTGATCCGGTTGCAGCAGACAGGCAGCACGCGGGCGGGGTTGGTGCAGGAACAGTTGCAGATTGCCTTTACCGAGAACGGACTGCCGGAGGGGCTACTGATGGACCACGGGATTCCGTGGTGGAGTGCCACGTCGGCGAGCGGAACAACGGAGCTAAGTGTGTGGCTGATGAAACAAGGCATTCGGCTGCACTGGAGTGGGATACGGCATCCCCAGACGCAAGGCAAGGTGGAACGCTTTCATGGCGAGATGGAACGGGCGTTACAGCGGCGGGGCTGGCAGGGAAAATCGCCGCAGCAATGGTTGGACGAGTTTCGCTGGGAGCACAACCAGGTACGTCCCCACGAGGCCCTGCAGATGCGGACGCCGGCCAGCGTGTGGCGACCTAGCCTGCGGCGTTATGATTCCCAGCCTGCTCGCTGGGAGTACCCGGCGGGAGCCCAGGTACGGCGGTTGGATCTTGACGGCAAGCTAAAGGCATACGGACGCAACTGGAACATCGGTCAGGCCCTGCGGCGGGAATGGGTGCAACTGGTGAAACTGGAAAACCGGGTGCTGGTGTACTACTGCCATACCGTGGTGCGCGAACTCGACCTTTCGATCCAGCACTCGACCGCGGTCGAGCGCTGGATCGAAACTTAACCTCAACCGTAAAGGATGTGTCGAGACAAACCGTAAAGCATGTCTTGGGACTCGACACTGGTGTTGCTTGGGTGGGGGGCCTTCCGATTGCGCCCGCAATTATTGGGGCGTGGTTGTGGTTGTCGTTGTGCTGTTCTGCGTCTGCTGCGGTGCCGGAGTGGTTGTGGTGGTGGTTGAGTCGGTCCGGTTCATCTGCTGGTCCGGCGGTGTGGTGGTGGTGGTGGTGGTGTCGGTCTGCTTCACCTTGTGATGTTTGTACTTGGTAGTGGTATCGGTAGTCTTCGTTGTCGGGGACGCTGCCGTGTCGTGCGAAGTGGTAGTCGTGCTCTGCGTCTGCACAGGTGACGGATCCTGCGAGGTCGTCGTCGTGCTGGATTGCGTGGTGCTCTGTGCCAGGACCGGCAGGGACAGCACGAAAACGACGAGCGAGCCCAGGATGACAGCAAGTAGTGTCTTAAATTTCATTCAATTCTCCTCATTACGTTGGTCAGACACCAATCTATGTCTCCCGTCGCCACAAAGTCTGATCACAATTGCTCGCTCGCCGTGGTCCGCCATGATTATGTTCCTGTTAGGTTCTAGCCTGTCAAGAGCGAATAGGACGGTCGGCTATCCCGGCGCGAGTGCAACCGGGGATTCTTCCAAATCGTGATTATCGGAAATCCAGAACTTGCCCGTGTCGCCAAGCTCAGTTGTTGGATGCGGGAGTCAAGTCGGTTTTCGCGTGGTGTTCGGATTGTGATCGCCAAGCATTCGCCTGAGCGGATTCTTGAAAGGAAACGCTTCCAACCGCGTCTGACCTAAAACCCGAAAGTTGTACCAGGAAATGTAGGGGGAAGCCATGCGGCATGGTCCACGGAGGCTAAGACGAGGAGGTTGGACATGCCGAAGAAGGGACACTCGGAAGAGCAGATTATCGCCGCGCTGAAGCAGCAGGAACGGAGTATCGCTTCGCTACTGTTCGCTACTTTTCACTTGCTTACCGAGCTGAGAGATGCTACCCTTGCCCGTGGCGCTGGCGGAAGTCCGCCGCAATAGGTGAAGGAGCAACCATGAGCTCTCAAGAGCAATGTGCAACCTCGGATTGCAAAACGCGACTGCGAACAATGACTAAGCTGGTCTGCGCGGCGATCATCGCAACCACGGTTGTGGCGCAAGCGCAAACGTTCAGCGTGCTTCACACCTTCACCGGGGAAAGTGATGGCGCTCAGCCCCCCTCAGGCCTGACCATGGATTCGGCTGGGAATCTCTATGGCGTTGCCATAAGCGGCGCCATGGGCTATGGGGACGTATACAAGATGACCCACGGCGCCAGCGGCTGGAGAATGTCGCCGCTCTACCGCTTCCGCGGCGGCTACGATGGCGCATATCCCGTCGCACCGCCGGTGTTTGGACCGGACGGCTCCCTTTACGGCACAACCAGCGGCGGCGGTGGCGGTTGCCGTAGCTACGGCTGCGGAACGGTCTACCGACTGGCGCCGCAACCGTCTGCCTGCAAGGCAGCGCCTTGCGAATGGATAGAAACGGTTCTTTACCGCGCCGCTGCGGACAACGGTGAGGAGCTCGAAGGGCAAGTCCTCTTTGACCAGGCCAGGAACATCTACAGCACCGTCGCGTTGAGTGGTGAGCATGGCGGTGGCTACGTCTTCGAGCTGACACCTTACGGCAGCGGCTGGACGAGCCAGGTCCTGTATTCCTTCAATCCTCTGCAAGGCGATTGCGGCCAGCCCGTAGCCGGGCTGGTATTCGACTCGTCCGGCAATCTCTACGGAACCGCGAATGACGCCTGCGCTCAGGGTTACGGTGGAGTCTTCGAGTTGACGCCGTCGGGCCAGGGCTGGACGGAAACCATCGTTCGATCCTTCAACCTCAGGACCGATGGCGACGGCTCGTATGCCCCTTTGACGCCCGACGGCCATGGCAACTTCTACGGCACAACCTTCGACCTCGGGCCAGCAGGGGGTGGAACGATTTTCGAGTTAACGCCCTCGGGCCAGGGATGGGCATTCTCGATTGTCTGGGCGTTCAACGAATATGATGACAAAGGCGCGAACCCTTATGATCCCGTGAGCCTTGACGCCGCCGGAAACCTTTACGGAACCACCTTCGAATGCTTTGGCTACTACGGAGCAGTTTTCAAACTTATCCCGTCGAATAACGGCTGGACGGAGACCGTGCTGTATCGGTTTCTGGACGGCGACGATGGCGGCTGGCCGGAAAGCAGCGTGGTCATGGATGCGCAAGGAAATCTGTATGGAACCACCGCCCAGGGTGGTGCATATCTCAACGGCACCGTCTGGGAACTCACGCCGTAACTGAAATCCGGGGCTTCACGGCGGGTCGGCATTCCGGATTGGGGGTAGACGCTTTCTTATCCACGTGATTCGGCTGCACCGAACACTGGCCTGTTCCGGTTAATCCTCGGTTACTAATTGTGAAATCCCCCATATCACTCATTGACCACTGGCAGGTGTTGTTTATGCCAGCGCTTGCTGTCGCAAATTGTTGCAATAAGTCGGAGTCCTCATCCGCCCGGTAGCGTGCTCGTGTTCCGCGGGAGTGTATTAAAGCTGCGTTGGGGGTATTACAGGCATGATGCCGTGCTCCTTCAGATAGGCACGGTGCTCATCCCCCGCTAATGCGGGTCCATCCGTTCCACATAGGGAGCGCGAGCTGGGCTGGCCTCGAAGGGATCGGCAAAGTACTGCGTTTCTCGCGCCACCTGGTCGCCCCGGAACTCCATGATGCTCACGGTGTAGGATGGCTTACCGTCATAGGACAGGATGAATTCGGTGACCCAAAGATCACCGCCGCCCAGGATTCGCTGGACCGTAAAGCGCTTCCGGTTCGGCTGGATCGTGCGGGTGATCTGTATGTTGCGGCGGCCACGGATGCGCTCGCCTGACTGTGGGTATTCCAGCACCGCGTCTTCGTGGTAGATGCGGTGCTCGGTTTCAAAATCGTTGGCATCGGAGGCCGCCCAATGCTGATCCAGTGCCGCCCGTATCTGTTGATCCCCCATCTTACCCTCCTGCGCTAGGGAAAGCTTAGACTCCCGCCTGGCCTGGGTTCAAGGGAATCAAATTCGTACCTTGAGAATTGCCTCGAGGCCCGCTGGATGTTGAAGCTGGCGGGAAAACTGCCAATGAAAATGGGGGCAGGTTGCACCATAAATCAGGGACGGATAAGGCCGCGAGGATGCCTCGCCCCATTCCACTTGCTTACCGAGCTGAGAGGTGCTAAGCTGCGCCGTGGCTGGTTGAGCCGGTCGTATTTGCCGGCAGGCTCCGCCATTCCCTTCGCGCTTACCTGCAGAGCCAACCGAGGCTGATGCTTAGGCCCGGTTCAGAAGGAGTTTCACCCTTTGCATCAATGAAGGAGTTGGTTATGACAAACCGTTCACGTTGTTCGTCTCGCTTGCCGTTTTCCGCGTTCAGGCTCGTGATGTTTTGTGTGTTGGCCGTGAGCACGGCGCAGCCGGCGCTGGCGCAAACGTTCGCCGTGCTGCACACTTTCACGGGGGGAGCGGATGGCGGAAATCCTTTTGCCGGTCTGACCGTGGGCGGTCCGGGAGTTTTCTACGGAACGGCGGAAAACGGCGGAACGCACCAGGACGGCGTGGTGTTCAAGCTTGAGCACCGAGGTTCGGGTTGGACGCTGAGCCCGCTCTACGAATTCCAAGGCGGCAACGACGGGCTTGACCCGCTGGGCCCCATAACTATTGGCCCGAACGGGGCACTTTATGGCACAACCCAGTACGGGGGTGGTCGGAACACTACAGGCACGGTTTTTGAACTGCAACCACCGGCCACAGAATGCAGAACGTCTTTGTGTTATTGGAGTGAAACCATTCTCCACTCCTTTCACGGAGGACCAAATGATGGAGGGTATCCTTTTTACACGAAGCTAATCTTCGATCCAGCTGGAAACGTCTACGGCACGACGGAATTGGGAGGAGATTACGGCGTCGGAACAGTTTTCGAGCTGTCGCCCTCCGACAGGAGGTGGACCCTCAGTCTGCTTCATAGCTTCAGCGAGAATGGCATCGACGGGTATGAGCCACTGGTTGGTGTGATCTTCGACCCTGCCGGAAACCTTTATGGGGCGACGGAATTGGGAGGAAACTCAGGAGGAGAAGGAGGAGGGACGGTTTTCCAGTTGTCGCCATCCGGCGGGACGTGGACCGAGCAGGTCCTCTATGATTTTCCCCTGGATAGTCTTGGCGGCCCGTCTCAGCCCGGCGCCTTGATCATGGACCAGTCCGGTAATCTCTATGGCGCCACTGCCCAGGGCGGAGATGGCAGCAATGGCACCGTCTTTGAACTGACGCCGTCCGGAGGAAGCTGGGTTTACTCTCTGCTCTACAATTTCGCCAACGATTGCTTCACCAATCCCGTCACCATGGACGCAGCCGGCGATCTTTATGGATCCTGTGTTACCAGCGGCCGGTACGGATACGGCCTGGTCTTCAAGTTAACCAATTCCGGCGGATCGTGGACTTATACCGATCTCCACGACTTCACTGGCGGCAGTGATGGAGGCCTTCCCTTCGGCGCCCTCACCCTTGACGCCAGCGGCAATGTCTACGGTACGACCTCTGTCTCCGGCAACCGGTCGGATTGCCTCGAAACCGGGCCCGGTTGCGGCACGGTCTGGGAAATCACACCGTAGGTAAGCTTCTTTGGCCTTTGCTGGGCGGCTCATTGACGATAAATCGCCATAGCACTCATCGACCGCGGACAGGGGTCTGAGTGAAATCGCCTGTCTACGTCAGCGATCCCATCGTCTCAGCTACAATCTCCAGCATGTTATGGGCACAGTTAGCTTTGGAGTCAACATGAACAATCTCGACCAGATGTTAGAACGTAACAAAGACTTTGCTGCTCAGCAGTCTGCGGCGGGTACCCTTATGCCCTCGCTTCCGCGGGCGATGCCGAATGTGAGGGCAGTCGTCATCGGTTGCGCTGACATGCGGGTGGATCCGGCTTATGTACTTGGGATTAAACCGGGCGAGGCCGTCGTAATACGTAACATCGGCGGTCGAATCACTCCGGGATTGTTGGAGCAGTTAGGTCTACTCGGGCGAATCGGAGAGGTTGCCGGAGAGATTCCTGGAGGCGGCGCAGAGTTTCACCTCATCATCCTTCAGCACACCGACTGCGGCATCACTCGCCTTACGGGCGACCGCGACATGCTGATGCACTATTTTCAAATACCGGCAGGGGAACTTAGCGCAAAAGCGGTTACCGATCCCCGAGCGGCGGTTACGGTCGACGTTGCCTTGCTCCGGACAATTCCGGCATTGCCAGGCAAGTGGCTTGTCTCAGGCCTCGTTTATGACGTGGCGACCGGGCTTGTTGAGATCGTTGTACCGCCCGCGCCGATTCGTGCCCCGTAAATATCGCTGCACTAACGTCGGACGTATTTGTTTTAACGACGTGTTTCAATTGGTTCTTTCCCTCTCCGTATTTTCCCGATGGTCGCTGTCTGAGTTAGGACCGGCATGCTCCCGCACGAGCACGACCGATAATTCTTACGCCTGACCCCAGTGCTCGGGGCGCTGAAAACGCACGAATCTTCCGGGCCAGCCACAGCTTGCCGGCCGCCGAGGGGATCGGGATAAGAAGAACAACTGGCCACTCGCCGGGCTCGTACCAGGTAAGGAGAAGCGTCTGAGACCGAACGTCAGTGCGCATGCGGTGAATCAGTCGTACCGTCCGACCACTTGGCGACTGGCACCAAGAATATGGTCAGCCGGTCCAAAGGGTCGTCAGTTGCCAGAATCGGAGAGCCGGGCAAATCCGCACCCCAGATCGCAGCATCCATGGGCGAAACGAAAAACATCAGGTGCGGATGCCAAGGTCCGGCACGATCGTCCAAGTACCCTTCCTTCGACATCATGTAACACATGGCTCCAGCTTCCGGCTTGGGCAATTCCTTCTTGTCCAGGGCGGCCTTTATTGTTTCGATCATTTGAGCTTTGGATTCTCCCGCTAGTATCAACTCGGTTTTCTTGATAGTGAATGGTAAGTAGGATCGAGCGGCCGGCGGGTTGAAGCAGATCGGAGCCCGCAGCTTCGGATTCCAAAAGTTGGGATCGTCAGTTCCAGCAGTCCAAGATCGTTGCACGATACACACAAAACCATTCTTGCCATTGACTGCGGTTTCGTAACCATGCCTTCCCAGAACCAAAACCTCGGCGTCGCCTGAGATGGATTCCGGGGCCGCGCTCCGCGCCAAGGCTATCTCGGCAATCCGGTCGGACATCAAATATTGCTCAACCGGGGCCATGCTCGGATACGGCGCTTTGGCGTCCGGTGTCTGCTCGGCCCATGCGGTGCAGAACAGAATAGCCAGGACGACGGCCGGTACTGCGATTACGCTGATTAGCTCTCGTGTTATTGACTTTCCCTGCGACATAATCCTCCTTCAAAATGCGAGCCGGTGGCGGCAAGCTCTCCTCTGGACTTGCGGCTTGGTCGCGCGCGGACATCAATTGTCCTCTTGGACGTGATTGCAGCCCAATTGATATCGATTTTCGGTAGTGGTCAGTTGGAATAAGGATGGGCGCCTTTCGCGCACCAGCCCACCCCCTCGGATGCAAGAGCGGCATTGGCTGGGCCCTCGAGCATACCTGTGGCCGGCGTCATTTCTTGCTACCGCCGCGAGAACCGTGGGGTTACTATCACGTGATCGATTGCGGCGGGGCATATCCCGGACGACGATAGCCTAATAGAAAGTTGGGGGCCTGCTATGAGTTCATTCGAAGAAAGAACGCGAGAGGTTACGGACTGGTTTGCGGGTCCGCGATTCAAGGGCATTATTCGTCTGTACTCGCCTCGTCAGGTGGTCGAACAAAGAGGCACGATCGCCACCGACTACCCCATCGCGCGAGCAGCCGCCGAAGGCTTTTACGCCCGGCTGACAGAGCTGTTTGCCGGAGGCAAGTCGATTACGACCTTTGGTCCCTACTCGCCTGGACAGGCGGTGACCATCAAGCGGCTGGGCATCGAAGGCATCTATCTGGGAGGTTGGGCCGTGTCAGCCAAAGGAGGCGTCACCGAAGATCCGGGCGCCGACCTGGCCAGCTATCCGCTCAATCAGGTGCCCGACGATGCGGCGGCAATCGTGCGCGCCTTGCTCACCGCCGACAAGAATCAGCAGTTCTTTCGTTCCCGCATGAAACCCGAACAACTGGCGGCGAGTCCTGTGGTCGACTATCGCCCGTTCATCATCGCCGATGCCGACACCGGGCACGGCGGCGACGCTCATGTCCGCAATCTGATCCGCCGGTTTGTGGAGGCCGGAGTGCCCGGCTATCACATCGAGGACCAGAAGCCAGGCGTGAAGAAGTGCGGCCACCAGGGTGGCAAGGTTCTGGTGTCGGAAAACGAGCAGGTGCAGCGCCTCAATGCGGCGCGATTCCAGCTCGACATCATGAAGGTGCCGGGAATCATCGTCGCCCGCACCGACGCCGAGGCGGCAAACCTGCTGGATGGCTGTGCGGACGAGCGCGATCAGCCCTTCATCCTGGGTGCTACCAACCTGGCGGTGCCGAGCTATAAGGCCGTATTCCTTACCCTCCAGAGAAAATTGCATGAAGCCGGAGTCGACGAGGTAAGAGGACACCTGATGTTCGCCATGTCCGACTCCGAATACGCCAACGCCTCTGCCTGGCTGGAGACCACCGGGCTGCTGCCGCTCCTCGAACAGAACGCCAAAGCCTACCAGCAGAGTGCCGATGGGCTGGTCGACACCATGCTCGACAAGGTGATGCCGCGTTTTCTCGATGCCTGGCAGGAAGCTGCCGATCTTAAGACTTATCGCCAGGCCGTTGCGGATATCATCGCCTTCCGGGTCAGCCAGGGTGAGTCATTCGACTTGAGCGTTGAGGAATGGCTGGCCTTTTCTAAGCGAGCGTCGTGGTACGCGGCTCGCGAGAAAGCCAAGTCGCTGGAGATCGACGTACCCTGGGACTGCGAGCTTGCCAAGACGCCTGAGGGCTACTACCAGGTCCAGGGAGGTCTGGAGTATGCCGTTGTGAAGTCTCTGGCAGCCGCGCCCTTCGCCGATATTCTGTGGATGGAAACGGCCACCGCGAATCTGGAGGAGGCTAAGGCCTTCGCCGACGCCATCCACGCAGAATTTCCCGACAAGATGCTCGCCTATAATTTGTCGCCCTCGTTCAGCTGGGACACCACCGGCATGACCGACGAACAGATGAAGCGCTTTCCGGAAGAACTAGGCAAGCTGGGATTTGTCTTCAACTTCGTTACCTACGGTGGACACCAGATCGACGGTCTTGCCGCCGAGGATTTCGCCACCGCGCTGCTGCAGGATGGCATGTTGTCGCTGGCGCGTTTGCAAAGGAAGTTCAGGCTGCTGGAGTCGCCTTACCGGACCCCGCAAACCCTGGTCGGCGGGCCTCGTCTGGATGCTGCGTTGATGGCTTCCTCCGGACGCACCGCAACCACTACGGCCATGGGCAAAGGCTCGACCCAGCATCAGCATCTGGTGCAGACCGAAGTTCCCCCCAAGGTCCTGGAAGATTGGCTGCAAATCTGGGCGGAGCATAACGCATTGCCGCCCACTTACCGGGCGCAGTTGCGTCCCGTGGCCGCGGGTTCAGACTTCCTTGAGCTTAGCTTGTGGAACGACTCCAAGGACCGGGTGGGCAACATTATCTTCGCCGACGTTCAGGATCGCCATGGGCATAAGCTCCTTTCGATCCGCGATATGAATACCTTCGATCCGTCGTCTGCGCAAGAAGCGGCTGATGACTCTCGCCCATCTCTTTCTGCTCCATCGCTACAAGGCCGGATTGGTCCATTACCTGAGTCCGACCGATGACAACCAGCATCAAGCCTTAAAGATGCAGAGGTTGAAGATCTTCAGCGACGTCAGTAACCAGGCTGGGCTCATCATTGTCGCCGGCGTGAATGCGGCCCGAGTCAGTGAGTTGCTCAACCCGGATCGAGTTGTTTTGCGGAAGCTGATCGACAAGACTGAGTAGCATCGTTCGAGTTTCGACAAAACGGTCGCATACGACGGCGATAAGTTGGTCGACCGGGATGCCGTGGCCCGCAAGCTGGTTCAAAGAGAACGAGAGAGCCTTTGGCCGTGGAATAAGTACTATCTCCAAGATCCGAATTCGACATACGGCCCTGACGCGGCTGGGGCGTTTCCATCGCCATCATAGCTCGCGTTCGAAAAGGCAGCGATCAAGCGCCGGGGCGTTTAATTCTCGGCAGGCTTCTCAACGTGGTCAATAACCAGAATTTCCATTGGCGCCTTTTGTGGCTCCAGCCGCAGGCCCAGGCCCTGGATGGCGGTCAACAGCGACTCCGAAGGGCCAGCCACGGGGGTATTGCCAGCCTCTGAATTGGAATGGCTCGCATCCGCGGTCCAACGCAGATTGAAGTCATAGCTGCCCGTCAGACCGGTCTTGTCAATCACAGGAGTGCCAAGCTGGCGCGATAATTGTTCCGCAAAGTCTGCCAGCGAGACTCCTTGGGCTGACATCCCCACCACCTGCCCGCCGCCCATCTGCATTTGCATACGGTGTACTCCCACAACCTGACGGCTAGGACCTTGGATTCCGCCTGCGCTCTCCGCAGTTTTGTCTGGCTGAAGTTTCGGGCCACCGTCGGCCACTACCAACGCGTAAATTGGCAACTCTTTGGTCTCGCGATGCAGCACCAGCTTGGTCTGGTCCGCCAAGGCTGCCTGCAGCATTCGCTGGCTTTCAACTCTATTGGGACCTGAACCAAACTTGTTCGTATCGGATTGGCCGACCTTCGCGTCGATATCGAATCTTGCGGAGTTCAGCCAGTCGGGTCCGCCTGCAATCTGATCAGCCTGAACTCCGTACGCTTCCTGTATGAGGGTCTGCAACGTAACGTCGGCAGCAGTAAATCCATCCGGCGTATACATCATCCTCATCATGTGGGTCCCACCGCCGGCATAGGTTGGGGTTGGCGCTGCCTGTTCACTGGGCTTGATGGAGACCGATTCGAACGCCGGAGCCGCGGTCGCCATGTTTTCAGTCTGCGACTGCGCCTGGCTGGGAATTGCGTTCGCCAGCCCAACCCCGATGGGAGCCGCGATCGCCAGCAATCCAGCCACGCTGAGTAATACCTTTCGGGTGAAATCGAGTTTCCGTGCAACCTGCTGCGACATAATATGTACCATCCTCTTCTTAAGATCGGCTCCCGTGACCCCAGCCACGCAAGCCAGCGAAGACCCCACACAGAATTCACAAACTTTCAGAATGCTTTCGGCATAGATTCGGCGCTCGCTGCCCAACTCCACAACCTGCTCGTCGCAAGCGCGTTCCCGCTCCTCGACCAGCCGCGCCCCCACCCACCAAACCAGTGGGTGAAACCAGAAGAGGGCTTCCACCAGCATGTGCAATGCAGCCGCCAGATTGTCGCGCCGGCGTACGTGGCACAGTTCGTGCGCCACAATGGCCTCCAGATGTGCCTCCTCCAAGTGCTGGGAAATTCCCGCCGGCCATAGCAGAACCGGCCGCGCGATACCAAAAATCCCCGGTTCCAGCGTTGCCTGCGACAGGAGCATCTCAACCCGCTTCCCTATCCCGGCGGCGAGTTCCAAGCGGCGTAGGGTTTCCACTTCGCGTCCCTCAAGCAACGGCGTTGACGCCTGAATGGCTGCCGACATCCGGCGCCAGCGAACGCACCACACCAAAAGTATGCTTGCGAAGCCGCACAGCCATACCCCGGCAAGAATGAGCAGAAGCATATGACCCACTCCCGCGGAAGCGATCGGCGTAATCCGCCGCGCAATCCCGGATGTCACTGGCTGCGTGAACGGTTGACTGACTTGCTGTATCGCCACGGACAGTCCCGCCCTCTCGTCCGCGGAGCCACGCAACCAGACAAGCTGCCTTCCAATGGCAACCAACCAGGCAAACGGAATCAGGAATTTCACCGAAGCGGCCAGCCATAGCCAATAGCGAGCTCGGGCATGATTCTTTCGTAAAAGCAACGTCAACAATCCGGCTATGACGACAAACAGTGTCGACTGCCACAAGTGATCAGCCACTGCCGGTGCCGCGGAGGCCCACATCATAGAAAAGGATTTCGGGTACATCAGTCTTCGTCCTTTCTCTCCAGCTTGCGCAGAGTCTTCTGAGCTTCCTTTACATCGGCGAGGGTTAGCTTGCCCGATTCGATCAGGAGTGCCATGACTGGCTGCAAGCGTCCCCCAAATAGGTCTAGGAGGTCATCGACCAATCTGCGCTGCGCCGCAGTGCGCGAGACTGCAGCTTCGAAGATATGAAAGTTGCCGACCTTCTTAATCCGGCGCACCGCCTTTTTCCCTTCCAGCCGGTAAACCATCGTCTGGATGGTGGTGTAAGCCGGTCTGTTGTTTTCCGGAAAAGCTTCCTGGATTTCGCGGATGGAGGCCTTGCCGTTGGTCCACAGCGTCTCCATGATGCGAAGTTCCAGCTTCGTCAATTTCGGTTCGGCCATGCCACTTCTCCTATGCGTGTATGCATTACTACTACATGTGTAGTTTAAATGTCAAACTGTTTTCTTGGAGGCGACCGGTTCGAGTGCGGTTCCGATCAAAGTAGAAACCCGTTCTGCGAACACCGAGCTGCGTAGATTTGATTGAGCGTCCATCCGTCTTGTAGGGTTACCTGGAGGCTGTGCCCGTGGACGTTTACCTGGTAGACGGCACTTACGAACTGTTCCGGCACTATTACGCGTTGCCGTCTGCCCGCGATGTAGAGGGCCGCGAAGTCGCCGCCGTTCGGGGCGTCCTGGCCTCGGTGCTGGGCATGATCAAAGGCGGTGCGACGCATATCGGCGTGGCAACCGATCATGTTGTCGAATCGTTTCGCAACGGCTTGTGGCCGGGCTACAAAACCAGTGCCGGGGTCGAACCCGACCTGCTGGCCCAGTTTCCCTTGCTCGAAGAAGTCCTCTCGGCAGCCGGGGTTGTGGTTTGGCCTATGGTGGAGTTTGAAGCCGATGACGCGCTGGCCGCAGCCGCGGTCGCCGCGGCTCGTGATGATCGTGTCGCGCAGGTCATTATCTGCACCCCCGACAAGGATCTCGCCCAATGCGTGCGCGGCAGCCGCATCGTCCAACTCAATCGCCGGACGCGCCTCACCTCGGACGAGGCGGGCGTAGTGGCGAAGTTTGGAGTTCCTCCGGAATCGATACCGGATTATCTGGCGCTGGTGGGCGATGCCGCCGATGGCTACCCGGGATTGCCTGGTTGGGGTGCGAAATCGTCGGCCGCGGTGCTTGCCAAGTTTCGCCATCTCGAGTCGATTCCCAAAGACAGTCGGGAGTGGAAGGTGAATGCCGCTAACGCCAGTGCCCTGGCCGGTACGCTGTGCCGCGAATGGGACCGCGCGCTGCTGTTTCGCGACCTGGCTACGCTGCGCACCGACCTCAATCTCTTCGACGATGTGGAGCAGTTGCGCTGGCAGGGTCCGGCGCCAGGTTATGATGCTCTGGCAGCACGGCTTGACGGGGCGCGGATCGAAACCCGGCGACCGTTGACCCAGGGCGCATCGAGCACGCGCAGCTCTCGATCCCCAAGGCGCCGCGATCCCAAGCACGAGAGCTGATTCCATCGCGGAGGCTGGCGCTATACTCTCGCCGTTCTTCCGCCGTGGCCCCTCACCGACCGGTGATACTATGCTGCATTGTCTGCGAGTGACGGCGTGGAAGCTGATTCTGCATCCCTGCAAGACCCGCTTCCGGTGCCCGACTTGGACGAAACGGCTGGTATGATGAAGGACAAGAGTTCCGGCTTGATGTCATCTCCTCTTACACAGCCTGTTGCGCCTTCCAGTCTCGATTCCTATCTGCTGGAAGTGGCCGATGCGGTCAACACGACGCTCGATCTGAACACTTTGCTGCAGCGTGTAGCCGAGATGCTGAAGCAGGTGATCGACTACGAAATCTTTGCCATCCTGTTGCTGAATGAAAAAACCCAGGAACTGCGCATACGCTTCCAGGTGGGTCATCCGCCCGAGGTTGCCGAGCGCATCCGCATTAAGGTCGGCCAAGGGGTTACGGGACGCGCAGTTCAGCAGCGCAAAGCCGTGCTGGTCAACGATGTTGCCGCCGAGCAGAACTTCATCAACTCCGCGCCCGGTGCGCGCTCCGAGCTGGCCGTGCCGCTCATCGCCAAAAATAAAGTCATCGGCGTGATCGATGTAGAAGCCGACCAGCCAGGGGCCTTCACCGAAGAGCACGAACGCCTGCTCACCCTGTTCGCCTCCCGCATCGCGATCGGCATCGAGAACGCTCGCCTGTATACGCGCGTATCGCGGCAGGCGCGGCAGCTGACTTTGCTGACCGAAATCAGCCGCGAACTCACCTCCATTCTGAATGTCGATCAACTGCTGAAGCGCATCGCCGATCTGCTGACCCGCATCATCGACTACCAGATGTTCTCCATCCTGCTGCTCGATCCCAGCGGGCACCGTACTGCAGCATCGGTTCTCGCTGCGCTTCAAAGAAAATGTACAGCTCAAGCACGAGATTCCGTTGGGTGTTGGTCTGGTCGGCTATGCCGCGCAACACGCGCAGGCCGTGCTGGTGCCCGATGTCAGTAAAGATCCTCGCTACATCCCGGCCAATCCCGAAACCCGCTCCGAACTTTGCATTCCGCTGATCTACAAAGACAAGGTAATCGGCGTGCTCGACATCGAGCACACCCGCCGCAATTACTTCAACGAAGATCATGTCCGCATCATGACCACGATGGCGGCGCAGGTGGCGATCGCCATCGAAAACGCCACCCTGTACGAACGCATCGCCCGCCAGGAGAAACGCCTGGAGCAGGACCTGGCGCTGGCCCGCGAGCTGCAGTTCCGCCTGCTGCCCCAGAAGCTGCCGGTGTTCAAGAATGCGGAGGTCGCCTCACGCTTTGTGCCGGCGCGGCAAATTGGCGGCGACCTCTACGACTTCCTCAAATACAGCGGGCAAGGCGTAACCGGAATCGCAGTAGGGGATGTGAGCGGCAAAGGTGCGCCGGCGGCCATTTACGCAGCGCTGGTGAGCGGCATCGCACGCTCGCATGCCAACGAAGAGCCCAGCGCGGCGGGCATGCTGGAGGCCATCAACCTCTCGCTTTCCGAGCGGCCCATCGAGGGACAGTATGTTTCCATGATCTATGCCATCTGGGACGACAACCAGCAACTGTTGCAGCTGGCAAACTCGGGATTGCCCCGGCCGATCTACCTGCACGACGGCAAGCTGGAAGAGATCCAGGCGACCGGCCTGCCCATCGGGCTCTTCAACAACGCCACCTACGACGAACTGAACCTGCGCGCCCGTCGTGGCGACGCCTTTCTGTTCATCAGCGACGGCATTCTCGATGCCACCAGTTCCAAGGGCGAGATGTTCGGCCGCCATCGGCTGGAGAAGATCGCCCGGGAAAACGCGCATCGCAGCGCCGAAGAACTGGTCGACGCGATCTTCACCGCGGTGTCCGGCCACGCCGAGGGCGTGGAAGCGTTCGACGATCAGACCATCGTCGCTCTCAAGGTGAAAGGGCCGGCGCCTGCGGAGGCAAAATCCCCCGAAGCGAAAGCCAAGAAGTGAAACCGCCTCGTCCGCCCGAGCGCCCGCCAGGATTCACCTATCGCCGCGGCACGCGATCCACGCATGATCGCGAGTTGCACGCCGACGCGATTTCGCTCGTCGGCCTGGCCAAGCGATACGACACTCCGCTCTACGTCTATTCGGCTGCGACTATTCGCGAGCGCTATCGGCAATTCGACCAGGCGTTTCGCGGCTGCGAACATGCCGTCTGTTACTCCATCAAGGCCAACTCGAACCTGTCGATCCTGAAGATGCTTGCCGGACTGGGAGCGGGCTTCGACATTGTTTCCGGAGGCGAGTTGCAGCGCGCGATCGCGGCTGCGCCCGAAACCGCGGCGAAGGTAGTTTTCTCCGGGGTAGGCAAGCTGGCGGAGGAGATCGACCAGGCGCTCGCCGCCGGCATTCTGCTGTTCAATGTCGAAAGCAGTAGCGAACTTGAGGTGCTGGCAGCGCGGGCGGCGCATCATCGCAAACCGGCGCAGTTCGCCATACGAGTGAATCCCCAGGTCGCGGCGAAAACGCATCCTTACATCTCCACCGGCCTGCACGAGCACAAGTTCGGCGTGCCCTGGCGCGATGCTCCCGAGTTGTACCGGCGCGGCGCCCAGGAACGTTATCTGAAACCTGCTGGCGTTAGCGTACATATCGGCTCGCAGATTACGGAAGTCGGTCCATTCCGCGAGACCATGGTCCGAGCCGCTGGTCTGGTGCGTTCTTTGCGAGCCGATGGGCTGGATATTCGCTACGTCGATGCCGGTGGGGGGCTGGGGATTTCCTACGACGAAAAGAACGCAGGGGAGAAATTCTCTAGCCTAGCTCGACAATACTCCAAAGCCGTGCGCGAGCCGCTAAAGGGGCTTGGCGTCCATCTGCTGCTGGAGCCGGGGCGGGCAATCGTGGGACCGGCGGGCGTGCTGCTAACCCGTGTTCTCTACCGCAAACAAAACAACAGCAAACATTTTGTAGTGGTGGACGCGGCCATGAATGACCTGTTGCGCCCGTCGCTTTACCATGCTTATCACGAAATCGTGCCCGTAGTTTTGCGCAAAGAAACGGCGAGCATGGAGAAAGTCGACATAGTCGGCCCAGTGTGCGAGACCGGCGACTTCTTTGCTCGCGACCGCATTGTTCCGGTCTCCCAGGAAGGCGACCTACTGGCGGTTCTGGATACCGGAGCCTACGGCATGTCGCTGGCCTCGAATTACAATACCCGGCCGCGGCCGGCTGAGGTGATGGTGGATGGGACGCGCTCCCGGCTGGTGCGGCGGCGCGAATCGGTGGAGGAGCTGTTGGCACCTGAGCGGTTCTAGTGTCCCCACCTCGGTTCTACGGAAGTGACTCTCTGGGATACCGCAATTTTGCCGATTGCGTTTAGCCGCGAGTTGTCCTATGCTCGCTTTCCACTGGAGAGCCCATGCAACCTAATCGACCTGACGCCGCCACTTCCGCTGCGGTCTGCCTCTGGTGTTATTCCCAGTACCTAAAAAGCACAAGCCGGGCTCGTGACGGGCATACGTTCTGCTCCAAGAAGTGCGAGCTGGAAGCTCGCGATTGGCTGCAGGAAAGCGTAAAGTCCGCTAACGAATAACCACAAGGCGCAGTCTCAGGGCTGCGCCTTTTCTTTGTATCCACCATACCTCGATCAAGCAAACCTGTTCGAGGTTCTGCCTCGGCTACCAAATCTTTGTGTAATGGCTGATAACAACAGTTACGCACGAAATCTCGCTTGAGGCTAAAGTCTAGGGATGATTTTTGCGAAAAGTTTGCTTGGCGGCGTGGTCGCTGTCATTGTCATGTGGGCGATCATTCTGACGGCGTACGTGCAACGCATCCGTGCTGAGATGAGGGAACACGGGGCAACGGGGTTGTTCGCGGTGGCGGGAGGATGGAGTTATCTCCTGCAAAAACCCTCCGTCGCCCTCCTACTCACCGCAGCGTTCGGTATTGGCCTGTACATTACGGCGCGTATTTCGAGGCCCTGAAAGTCAATGAGCGTAATCGCCTGATTACAACAGTGACGCGGTGCCGGCGCTCGAATGTTAAGCTCTGGGGCATGCCTTCAGGAACGATGATAAGTGCCCGCTTTGTGTTGCAACGCGACGAGTTCGTGAAGGCGTACAGGCTCGCCTTACGCAATCTTCCAATCAAGATTAAGTAGGCGGCATGGGCACAATGTGGCCTCTTGCTCGCTCTGATGCTGACCGGACTGGCGTATCGTCCCGGCCGGGGACTGGCCCCGTTTCTTTGATCGTCCTTGTTCTGGTTTGGCTTGTATTCGTTACCGGCCGTATAGCCCAGAGGGCACTAACAAACGTTCAATTCTCCCGCATGATAGGCGTGGAGATTTGGTACGAGTTTGATCCCACCAGTGTCCGATGTGGCATGCCGAACAGTGATTCGCGTTCGGACTGGTCGGAATTTGCCAAGGTCATTGAAACTGATTCACTGTTTGTTCTGCTGTCGTCGGGCATCACGTTTTACACAATCCCGAAGCGGGCGCTTGCAAGCGATGAAATAAGTTCGTTACAGCGACTCTTCGCGGGTAAAGTACCCGTTCAGCACAGCTAGCGATAACTCGCCATTACACAAGCAATCCCTGCACCCTGACCGCTCTCTACCGCTGTCCCCACCTTAACTTATTGCGCAATACATCGAAGAAGGTTCGCCGCACCCGCATCAAGCGCACCGTATGCTCGGCGCGGCGGCACAAAACGCGATCGCCCTGCTTTACCGGCACGCCAATCTGTCCGTCGATGCTGAGGAACGCTTCTTCGGCCCCGGTTTCCACCCGCAACTCGATCTGAGCCTTGTCGGTTACCACCAGCGGCCGATGCGTCAGCGAGTGCGGACAAACCGGGGTCACCACGAACGACTCCACTAACGGCATCATCACCGGACCTCCGGCCGCCAGCGAATAAGCAGTCGAGCCGGTCGGCGTGGCGATGATCACGCCGTCCGCCTTGTAGTTGAAGACGAAAACACCATCGATGAGCAGATCGAAATCTACCAGCCGCGAGATGGCGCTCTTGTTCACCACCACGTCGTTGAGAGCGAAATGATGGGCCAGTGCGTCTCCGCCGCGAAACAGAGTGCAATCCAGAACTGAGCGCTCCTCCACCGGACAGTGGCCGACATCCACCGCCTCCAGCGTGCTGTACATTTCGCTCAACGGCACTTCGGTAAGGAATCCCAGCGAACCCAGATTGACCCCCAGGATAGGAACATGTTCGTGGGCCAGAGCGCGGGCCGCCGATAGCAGCGTACCGTCGCCACCCAGCACCAGGGCAAAATCCGGATGCTTGGCCCCCATCTCTTTGCGCGGCACCACTTCCTCGCCATTCGTATACCTGGCGGTTTCCTGATCGAGATAAAGCGTATACCCGCGTTTGCGAAACCACGCCAGCAGTTCCGGAAGAATTCCGGCCAGTTCAGGCTTCAGGGGTTTGGAAATAATGGCGGCTGACTTCATGTCATTGGAGGAAGCAGTGTCCAGTGTAGCGCGGCGGCGTCATCGCGCGCTCGGATCTAGGAGAATTGGGCATGCAGCAGAAATTCGCGGTTGCCCTCGGCGCCGAGAATGGGAGATTCGATAACCTCAATGGCCGCGCCTCCCTGCTCTGCGACAAACTGGCTGACCTTGTCTACCGCCGCTTGCTGGGCCTGCGGGTCACGCACAATCCCGCCCTTGCCGACCTGCTCCCGGCCGACTTCGAACTGTGGCTTGATCAGGACAATTGCCTCCACGTCCGTTGCCGACGACCGCACGCAACGCAGCACGGCCGGGAGAACGAGTGTAGCAGAGATGAATGAAACGTCCATGACTACCAGGGCAATCGCTTCCCGCTCGCTGCCGGGCCAAATCTGCTCGGGCGTGAGATAGCGCGCGTTGGTCTTCTCCAGCAGACGCACACGCGGATCGTCGCGTAACCTGACGTCCATCTGGCCGTAACCGGTATCGACCGCAATCACCCGGACAGCCCCGTGCTGCAACAGGCAGTCAGTGAAGCCGCCAGTCGAGGCGCCAACGTCGAGACAGGTCTTGCCCGCAACTCCAATGCTCCAGTGCTCCAGCGCTCGGGCTAACTTCAGTCCCCCGCGGCTGACGTACGGCAGATCGTCGCCAAGAATGCGAATCACGACGTCGTCGGCTACCGCAGCGCCAGCCTTTTCTAACTTCTGTTCGTTGACCAGCACGCGGCCGGCAAGAATCAGACCTTGGGCGCGCTCGCGAGATGGCGCCAGCCCGCGTTGCAACAGTAATTTGTCGAGCCGCGATTTCACCGCGCCAGACTAGCACGAAGCCGATGTGCACTTGTAACCGCCAGAGCGGGCGCGCCATTTCAGCGGAAGGAAAGTCCGTTGTCAATTTCGCACTTGGTACGGTGCACTGTGTTAGAAATTTTGAATCCGTGCAACTTACGGGGGATATAACCGGCCTTTTCCACAGCGTTATGCACAAATGTGTTGAAAACTGTCACAGTCTATTGATGAACCGTGCAAAATTGTGCGCCGTCTGTTGTATTTCGCCACTATTATCCGTCTGTCCACTTGCGCAATAGCTCGCCGCAGCTTTCTATAACGAGATTTCCGCTGCGATACAATGACGACTTCCCGGGGACGAGGTGAATGGCAACGACCACTAGGAACCGATCTGACGCAACATCAACAAAGAAAAAACTCAGCCCGCAAACCGCAACCTCACCCGCAGCAAACGGCAGCGGCGCTTCGCCGTCAAGCGGACAGGTTTTGTCCCAGCTTTATCTGGCTCTGCTGAAGTCGCGGATGGTGCAGGAGTATGCCCAGCGTCATCTGTCCGGTCCGGAATACGACTTCGCCATCGGGCACGAGGCGGTGGTGGCAGGCTCAACTTTCGCACTCGGAACTCAAGATACGATTGCTGCCTCAAACCGGAACTTTACTGCACTCGCGGCTGGCACCGTATCACTCAAGTATCTGCTTCAACAGCGAGATACAACGCATTCCTGTAGTTATGGATCAGGGGGTATAGTAACCCCGGCGTCCCTGCCTGCGGATGCCTTCAACATGGGAACCGGAGTGGCACTGGTTCACCAGTTCGAGCAGAAGAAAAACGTGGTGGTTGCGCTTTGTTCTGAAGTTTCGCCCGCGCTTGATCCGTGGCACGAGGCGCTGAGTTTCGCCGGTGCCCAGCGGTTGCCCATCATTTATGTGATGAAGAGTGGAGCAGTCAATCCGGACTCTGCCGCGCCGCACAATCCTCATCTGGAAGAGGTCAGCTTCACGGCGCGCAATTATGGTTTTCCCGGCATCGTTGTCGATGGCGCCGATGTGGTTGCCGTCTGGCGAGTGGCCCAGGAGTCCCTGCATCGTGCGCGCAATGGCGCAGGTCCCACCCTGATCGATTGCCGGATGGAATCCGGCCAGGACCCGCTCGCCCACATGGAACGCTACCTGAGAAAGCGGAACCTGTGGGACGACGCCTGGAAGAAACGCGTCACCGGAAAAATCAAGAGAGAGCTGAAAGCAGCGACGAGCGCGCCCGTCAAGAAACTCCGATAGTAGAGTCGGCAGGCATCCGACTTCCCTGCCGCAGTGCAGCCAGCCGACAAATCCGTGGCAATAAGAAGAGCGCGGAGTTCCGCGCCCTTCCCCAACGAACTTTCCCAGTAATAGGGCTACAACTTTTCGTAAAACTCACACGCCGAGCACGAGATATACATGCCGCCGGCGACATCGCGCTCGCGATCCTTGACCCGCTTGACGACGCGGGTCGGTTTGCCGCACTTAGGGCAATCCGTGCTCTTGGTGGTGTCCATCACCTTCTTGCGATCTGCGGTCTTTGCGATTTTGGCCATTCTTCTCTCCTGAAACGTTAACCATTCTTTCCGCAGGCTGCTGCGGCACCAATGTCTACATGGCTGGGAGTAAGCAACGTGAGGTCGAAGCGAAGGGGATGGCTCTAGGGCACGATGCACATGTCTCCAGCCCACGCTCACGAGGAGCGGCTTCGACTGCAACGGGTTCCTGCAACGCGATGTCGCGTGCAGGCTGAGTCGGCGCGGGGCGCCAGTCTCTACTCGCCGGGTAGCAATTTCATTTTACATGACGCCCGGCCAAGCGTCTTCGCCAGCATATCTGTTGAGGGATTTGGTGGACCTGGTCGGGATCGAACCGACGACCTCTTCCATGCCATTTCACAATTACGCTACACAGCGATGCGAAACACAAGAGCAGTGTTCATGCGCTTTTGCTCTTCACTGCCTCTCACCTATTCCCGAGCGACACCCTTCACACAGCCCGATGCGGCAGGGATAACAGGGTTACGACACAAGTCCCGACACAAACTGTCGTCGGTTGCCGGGACGTAAGCATTCTTTTCCGGCCACCCCATGCCCCCCTTTGCGGGCCAGAGGTGCCGCGCGTCATACCATCTGGCTCCGGCAATTTTTCGCTAAAAAGCACTTGCACTTCGGCGCTGCTATATTGGGTCCATGCCGCGCAAGGCCAAGCCACTGCCGCTGCCACTGGTTGATCCGGCCAGTCATCCGCCGCCCGGCTTTCGCGCCATGCTGATTCGCCGCACCAAGCTGAAATACCCTCAGATGTCCGAGTCGCAGATCGCACGCTACGTGGGGTGCAGTCCCAGCAACGTGCATCAAGTCCTAAAGAGTTTCCTGGCGTGCCGTCCCATCAGAGTTGGCATCTTTCGATTCTGATTGCCGGGTTGCGTTGCAACTTGCCTTGTCTTACAGAATTCGTCACGGAATCGCGCCACATAAGAATCGTGCGGTTTCGGGCCAATAATGCGGACATTTACGACCGGGTGCAGGTGCGGGCGCTTAGGTCTATTACTCAGGCCAGACTCCCAAAAAGCGCGCGGCGCTCACGGTGCAGTTATGGGGAAATGTCCGGAATTATGCCTTTGACAAACCCATTGGGCTTATCTGAATTTCGGACGCAAAACACCTTTCACTCTCTTGATGTCTCGCTGTTCCTGGGCGCTATCAATATGGTGCTTGATCTCAGCGAATTCCGCAGGTGTAAACACGTGGTCACAATTGGCGAACCGACATTTCCCGCGTGCTAGATTCGTTTGGTTGTAGGTCGCGGTCTGCTGGCATATAGAGCACGTATAGGCAGCCTTTATCGTCATTGCGGCTTCGCAGGTGCTCCTCGAACCACTCCGCGCCCGCTCCTGTGCGCGGGCAAGATCGGCTTGCGTTAGGTGTGACGCCGCTTCGTCTCGATCCTTCGCAGCGTCTGCGGACGAGTGCCCAACTCGCCAGCACCCGCCACTGCGAACCAGAAATAGGCTTCTGCGTGGTCTGGGGCACACCATAGCCGTCGCGGTACAAAACCCCGAGTGTGCTCGGCGTTAGGAGCCCTGCTCAGCCGCCTTCGAAGCCAGAGATGGCCTGAGCGTGTCTCGGCACTCCTTTGCCTAGGGCGTACAAATACCCAAGCTCGCCCTGCGCGTAAACGTCACCTTGCTCGGCGGCCCTGCGCCACCAGAGAGCAGCTTGAGCGTAGTCTGAGGCACACCCATGGCAGCCGCGTACATCATGCCAAACTCGCCCTGCGCCTTAGCGTCACCCTGTTCAGCCGCCTTGCGCCACCACGCTGCCGCTTGCGTGTAGTCCCGGGGCACACCGGACCCCGTGCGTACATCGAGCCGAGAGCCTCTGCGCTGCGGCGTGACCCCGCTCGGCGGCGGGCCTGAAGCAGGCCGCAGCAGGGCGTCGTTGTGCCGAGTCCCTCCTTCTTTGAACCACGCTTCCGCTTGTTCGGTGACTTCCGGTCGGTAAGAAGCTTGTCTAGATCTTTAACAAGTCCATGGATCGGCATCCATTCGGCTTGGTGCCCTCCGCTCTACCTTGCGCTCCTCCCTTGCTGCCTCTTCCCTGATTTGATCGACGGCGCGTTGAGCCTCCTCCCAAGGCCGCTTTTCCTGGTGCTCCTCAAGTTTTTTGTTTACTTCTTCCAATTGGCGGGAGAGCGTTTCCAGGCGCTCGTTGGTGGCTGGAGAAATCTCGCCGGTGGGTAGCAGCCCTCGCCCGCTGAAGTATCCGTCAAGAGAGTAATCCTCAGCGACCATCGGTCGCACGCCCTGGTGCGTGTCGTCATTCCCGCCGATTCGGGCGTGCCTCCCGCTTACCAGATAGTGTCCAAGGAAACGCGTACCGTATGTAAAAACAACTCCCAACACAATGTTTAGTCGGAGCAACCATTCGCCGTGAAGGAGCGCCGCAAGAAACGCGACTGGCAAGACACCTACTACACCGAAAAACAGACCGTAATTAGGCCTTTGTAGCCCCAGATTTCTAGAGCAACAATGCAGGATATGCAAACAGGAGGAGGCCAAATGCGTATGATGCAATGACAAAGCCCGTTCCTCTCCCAACCTAGTTTTCCGAAAAATGCATAGTGGCAACAGGACAAAACGCAAATATCAAAAACAATTCGAGGACCCAGGAAAGCCAGAGCAAAACTTTCATCAACGCCCAACCCGTACCGAGCAGTAACGTGGCGGCCAGAAACAGAATTCCCACCCCTACAGCCAACCCCATCAGAGTATTGCCAAAACCCGGTGCAACACCCACGAGTTTTCTGTAGCGTTCTCCCATAGCTACTCCGCGCGGCGCAAGCCTCTTTACTTCAAAGCCTCTTGCGGAAAAGCCAATATCCTGACCATCCGATTAAGAGAATGCCCAGATACAGATCAATCGGTTGCCACTGTGCCCGCTGCATACGTATCGGCAAGAACGGGTTCAAAAGAAGCGCAACCGCGACAAACATCCATGTCCAAGCTCGCTGGCCTGCCTTGTACACTCTCCACGCCCAATAAGCTGCACCAACCGTGATGACAAGCCGGAGCACCATGTAAAAGCCGTAAGGGTGCTTGCCGACCGCTGCAATGAGCAGCAACACTGCGCCGAGCATCGTCAGAACCACTTCCAAGATTCGCTCACGACTCCTATAGTCGGGGAAGAGAACTCTTCTTGCCCTCGCCAGCAGGCGAATAAACATATACAGGAGTGCGCTGCTTACCAGTATGTAGGTAGCCCAGAGCGCCAGCTCAAACACTAGCTTGTGCCCAGATGCATATGCCGCTACTGTCAGAGCAATGACTATGGCTATGTACAGTATGAGTAGTAAAACATCCATCCCAGACAAGTCGCCAGATTCGCTCATCCCTTCCTCCGTATCAACTCAGCTACGTCCAGGAATGCGCTGATGTGTATAATCGCTCCCCGTTGACCGGGATTCCCATTTTGCAGTCCCAAAATGAGCGTAGGATACACCTCCTGTAGTACTTTGTCTGTGCTTTCGCACTGAGGTTGCGGTGATGGTTTCCTACGTCTGATTACCGGAAGGCTCAGTAGTGTCCAGAGAGAGTCATTCGCGCTGCGCTCCGTTGAACAGCCTCGCATCACCAATGTGTCTAGTGCGTGTGACTGCGCATCTCTGGTGAGATGCTTGTCACGGTATACTGTGCGGCTTGGTACGCTGTGGCGCTTAATATAAAGAGCTGTTCGTGGCGATACATAATTCCCACCTTATGAATGGGAAGGCACTGAGGGGCACCCTTCTGGCACGTTGACAGCAGAGAAGCGAGAGACTAGCATCAACTCGCAAATTGCTGGCTCAAGAGGCACTGATGACTTTTCCGACGCCGACAACGATTGTATTGAGGATTCTAAACCTCATCGGCTTGGCCGTGTTAGGTCTGGCATGGCTTCTCTAAGAGCTATAAGAGGGAACGATCCAAAATCAATTAGAGAATATCTGGATGGTGGTTGCCGATAAGCAGCAGAGTGTGTTGGCTAAAACAACTGCGTTCGTGCAAGGTGCTGCCGCCCTCACAGCAAGAGCGTTCGATGGAGTGTTCGGCCATGAATTGCTATCCATTCAAGTGCTTGCGGTGTCCATTTGTTTTTCGGCAGTGTCTTTTTTTGTATTTATCATTGCGAGCCATTACCTAGTTCCCCAGAAGCAGACCATTGCGTTTCCGCTATTCTTTAGCATATCCGCCATTGTGCTATATGTCAGTCTCGGCCTTGTGCCCTATGCTTGGCAGAACAGATGGTGGCAGCGAATATGGCTGGTCGTAATAATCTTACCTCTCTTGCAGCTCTGCGCATTCTTAGTCTATCTACTATATAAGGCTGGTAATGGCGACATAGCCGTCGGAGTTGCCGTTATCCTTGGGCATTGCATTCTGTGGTGAGCTTCGGGTGCAATGTCCTCTATGTGTGGCTCACAAGATGGATGTTACGTAGGATAGCGCCTGCCAGTCATTTGGGCGGAATGCTGCTGCTGGTGTTAGGCAGCGTTGGAGTCGCGGTAGCTCTTGTGACTATCCCTGCGGGATTAAGCTATGAACTGCTGCGCGAGTGGCCTACAGTGGCCATAATTACAGCATTTCTCGCAGTTCTGTTTAATATCTTTGATCTGATTGTCTGCTCAGTACTGTTCGTAGTCGCCATTCTGCTGCTAGCTCATCTAGTCATGTGGCCGCTGCTGGAGCGAGTTGTGTACGCCCTTCAGCGATACCACATTGTTCAGGAGAAGGGGCGGTTAACAATTCTCGGGCTCGCACTGCTTATGCTTCCCACTCACACTACGCGTAATGTGTTCATGTACATAATTCGAAAGGTGCTGTGATTTCTATCTGTGTTGTAAATGGCCCTATCGTTCCTGTAGACCACTATAGACGACTCTTCGTATAGCGGACTCGCTGCCTCTATGCGAGTCTTTCTCTCTTCTATTTCTAGTGGACTGCTTAAAGAGCTGTTTACTCCTGAGTCTCCTGACTAGATCTATGTGAGCAGCTATCTTTCGCGTCTAGCGATGTTTTATTTACAGTAGACGGATAAGTGCCTTTGTGGTGTGTCGTTCTTCGCATCTTATGTTATGTGAGCTGCCGCATTGGAAGCTATCCTGTTGCTTGCCTGTCTGATATATCAAAGTAAGGTGCTGATGACACAGAAGTGGCAAAAGCTTCACAAGAGGGAGCGACCCGAACGCTTCTCTCAGATGCTGGCCTAGTATAGGATTTTCCTAACCGCACTGTTGCATATATCTCTTGAGTTGCAGTGGTTCCCTTCTAGCTGTTTCCCGTCTCTACTTAGAGCAGAGCTGGTCTAGATGGTGAGCGAACCGACAGTGTCTATGATGTAACGTTGTATTCCTGTCGTCATTTATGAACAATTTCTTCCAAGCGTCATTAGTATTTCTGAGTTTGTACTGTCACTGTCGTCTGGTAGTTCGTAACGCACTACACCCTGTACGGTGCATTAAACAGCCACTCAGTGATCTCAGATTTATGTGTGCGTGTACTACTATGATAACCCTAATTGCATTGAGAATGCTGCTAGAAGCTATGTCCTGTTAAACGTAATGACCGAGGCAAAGCCTCTTGTTGCAGTCAGCTTCCTAAAGAGACAGACCCTTGCGATGGCAGCAGCACAGCAGCAGCAGAGTGTATATGTATAGACCCAATCGTGGCTACACATAACTTGCCCTTATGGATGTGAAGATATGTTTGGCACTCGTGGCAGGTATGCCCATATGTCTATGTAGGCACTGGCAAACGCATCTGCTATCCTGCCACTGTGCTCAGTATAGCTGTTCTCTATGGTAGCTATGCTCTGAGAGATGACTCCTAAGTGCCAAGTAGATAACTACTGTGCTTAGACTCTCGTACGCCGCTGTGACCAGCTTCTACCCTCATATATCCCTCAGCTTGGCGATTACATGAAGGCTATTTGCCTTGCAGCAGCTCTTCTCCAGCGATTGCGAAGTCTAGGTGAAACAGGTGGTGACGTGGTGACTCTCGATGACGCAGATTCCGAAAACTTTCCTATACGTTCGCTCTTGTTAGAAGTCTCAGAAACGACTTTATTCTGTTTCACCGTGTCACCGCCGGGAGTCGTCTTGGGCAGGCCAGTCGTGTATTGCGTCGCCGCAGATTCGCCAAGCGAAAGCCTACAGATCCGATTTCCACCGTGGTCGCTCTTGTCGCTACGAAAACCACGCTTCTCCAGCCGTTCGTACTAGGTCTTCCGGGAGAGCGTCACCTCTTTGTTTTCTTTTGTCCATCGCTTGTACTCCTTTCATATCTTTCCATATGCTACCGTCTCTCCCTATCCCACATCTCATCTATCTTCTACTAACTCTCCCTAGTGTTCTCTTTCCTCTCTGTCAGCTTCAGTGTCCTTAGCCTCTTCTGCAGCTCCCCCATGCCATTCTCTTTCCAGAGCAAGCAGCCTCTGACTGCCCACTCTAGTATGTCATATGCTTCCGCCTTGAGCGTCAGCGGCAGGTCCTTCTCCTTCTCCGCTGTCATGAACTGCCGCGTGAACGGAATCAGGCGCACTCTACGCCACATGCCCTCTGAGTCATCTGCAATGATGAGCTTGTGATTGAACGCGAGTATCAGCTTGTGTGTCTAGTCTAACGTGAAATTCTCATGGTAGAGCCTTCGGGCAGTGATGTGGTCCCCACCAGTCAGCACCTTAGTCCTAGCTTCGTTGAGCCGCACGCCTTCGTTTGTTTCAGCAGCCGTCGCCAAACGAGCACCGACTAGCGCCACCATGTCGTTGCTGTTTCTGTTCTTCATCTCCAAGGCGCTAAACGGAAGATTCACCGCATAGCCGCCAAAGATGTAACGCAGCACACCGGCGAGAGTCGTCTTGCCGTTCGCACCTGAGCCGTACCAGCAAAAGACGCATTGCTCTTCCACTGAGCCTGTCAGACAGTAGCCCATCATGCGCTGTATGTAGTCAACCAGCGCGATGTCGCTGGTGAAAATCTCTCTCAGGAATCGCTCGAAGCGCTGACACTTTTCAGCCGGTCAAAGCAAACAGGCGAGTGCTTGGTGATCCGGTCATCTGGCCGTTCTTCGCGCAGTCTACCGGTTTTCAAATCTAGGACGCCATTCGCCACGCCAACTAGCCACTAGTCTGCGTCCCAGCCGTCCCCAGTGTCTGAGATAGGCGGCAGCTATCTTGCCATGTCGAGAGCCGCATCAACCCGGTGCCGCTGTTCGCTGTCTAATGACCACAAGATTTCCTTCTTGCTGGTCTCTGTTTCTGCGCTACTGGCCGCATCCCTCCGGCGACTGCGAGCCGCAGAGACGGCGAACCTCCGGACCTCGTTCGTCTTGTCCTCACTCCAGCGGCGACGGCGTTCGTTCCAGATGAGCCAGCGACCCTGTGCGTGGTCGTAGCGCAAGAGCTCACCGTAGAGAGCCGCTATCAGTTCGGCATTGCCGGTGTCCGTCAGTGCAAGTCGCTTCGGCGTTCGCGTGCTCTTACGCATCTGCGTCCAGTCTTGTATTAGCCCCGCGTATCTCTATGTCACCCACGGTGGCTTTTGTCCCGTACCGGCTATTGCGTCGGAGAGATCACAGACCTGCCATCCTTGCGGCAGGCTTAGCGCATTCACTTGCGCTCCCATGCCGCTAGCAATGGCTGTCATCGAGCGCAATGCTCACTGTCGCCATCTCAGTTGACCTCGTCTCTGTCAAGAAGCGCGATACCTCAGCAGGATCAAATAGCAAACTGCGGCAGATTCGGAGGGGCTGGAGTCTGCCTTTGCGGACCCATGCCCGCACCGTGTGCGGTGTAGTCGCGAAGCAAGTCCGCCACCTCCACGAGAATCAAGAGCCGTTCAGTAGTCACTGGACACCCGCCTTGCGCCTGCCGTATTTGCCATGCAGGAAGTCTTCCAACGCTGCGACGGTAATAAGCACTCGCCTTCCAACGCGCATGACCTTCAGCCGTCCATCTTTGATTGCCGCGTGAATTGTGCGCTCGCACAGGCCGCACTGTTCTGCCGCCACTTTCACTGAGAAGCAGATTGCCATTCTTAGAAGTCTCCTCTTGACTTCTTGCAAAGCGTGGCACAGACTTGCACTAGGAAGCAATAGATGAAACGATTCCTAGTAAGTGGATTCGCAGATTTCGGAATTGAAGTCGAGACGGTAGTGTCCGACGCTGAGCTTCAAGGCATGAAAATTGCCGGAAGTGGCTTGCCGCCCCCAAAGTGATTCGTTCTGGAGCATCGCGCCCTATCGCTGTTGAGTTGTTGAATTCTCTCCGAGATTTGATCCAGGCCCTTTCCCTGACCCTCGCCGTCTCCCCTAAGCGGCGCTGAAGTTTACAAAGAAGTTTGGTCCGTTGACGATTCCTTATCGTGATGGATTGCCGTTTGGCTTCACGGTGGCCTGTTGGTGGTTGGCTATACATCGGCTACGAAGTGCATGAGCTGCGATTTCACACTTCAGTCGAGAGAAAGCTGCCATTGACATCCCCCTTGACCTCGGAGAGTGTTTCCGTTTCGCCAATGGCGGACTCACGTTTAGAACGCACAGGCTCTACAGTTTGTTGTTCTTGAAATGGCGTCTTTGTTGTCTCCCCGGCTGTCCATTTGTGCAAATAACCGTTTCGATTGCAGGTCACCGTACTTCATTGCTAGCTACAAGAGAGAGAAATATTGCAGCGAGGATTGCGCTCGTGCGGGAAAGAGAAGGGCCAACCTCTATTGGTGTAACAAAAACAGTAAAGGTGTAGAAGATGGCGCTCAAAAAGCGCGGTAAAACGTGGCACACACATTTCGTTGTGAACGGTCAGCGCTTTCGGCAGTCGCTCTGTAACAAAAGACTGGCGAGAAGCTCAAGCCAAAGAGAAACAACTAATAGCCGAAGCAACCGAAGGGAAGCTAACTCAGAACTCCTCTACGCTGGCGCGGCAGCCGTTCGGACAAGCCGCCGACGACTACATGAGCGCTCGCAAGCTGGAGCTAGCACCTGCCAGCCAAGCTAAAGAGAAGCAACTCTCTGGTGCAACTGCGAGCCTATTTGAAACAGGAACCACTCAAAGCCTATCACAGCGAAGCGAATCACGGACTACCGGACCTGGAGAGGCTGAACAGGTAGTCGGCCCCGCCACGCTCAACGCGGAGTTGGGTATTTTGCGCCGCGTCATGAAGCGAGCGAGGCTCTGGGCGCGTGTTGCTGACGATATACGCCCGCTGAAAGAGCCGAGCACGATCGGGCGGGCTCTTAACCGAGGAAGACAAGCAGCGGCTTCTTAAAACGGCTGTGATGCGGCCTGAGTGGGAGACGGCTTATCTCGCCGCGATTCTCTGCCTCAACACAACCGCGAGGGCTGCGAATTGAAGGCTCTCCAATGGTCTGACGTTGACCTGTTCGCCCGCACTCTGACGATTCGCACGTCCAAAACGGCTGCCGGAGAGCGAGTGGTTCCTCTCACGGACGTTGCGGCTTCTGCTCTGGCAAGGCTGCGTACGCAGAGCTGAGTCCTTCGGGCCTGTCGAGCCGTCGCATTACGTCTTTGCTGCCTTCGTGCCCAAGTTCACCTTCAGCGGCAAGAAGGTCATCGGCTACAACGTCACCGCTTTCGACCCGACTACGCACGTCAAAAGCTGGCGGTCAGCTTGGCGGACTCTGACGAAGAAAGCGGGCTTGCCCGGTTTCCGGTTCCACGATCTGCGGCATTGCGCTATTACCCAGCTTGCTGAGGGTGGCACGTCTGATTCAACCATCATGGCGATTGCCGGGCACGTCAGCAGACGGATGCTGGAGAGGTACAGCCACGTTCGGATGGAAGCGAAGCGCAACGCGATGGAAGCCCTTGCCACAAGCACCAAAACGGCAGGTTATGACACAAACCATGACACAAATGTCCGGCTGCGAGCACTCGCCCCGTCTAACTTGTTGAGAGATTTGGTGGACCTGGTCGGGATCGAACCGACGACCTCTTCCATGCCATGGAAGCGCGCTCCCAGCTGCGCCACAGGCCCACTTTGCGAAAGGAATCTTGCTGCGCCGATGCAGCGTCTGAATCATTCTCTCGCAGGCGCTGGGCTTAGTCAAACCTCAGGCAGGCGCTGGCCCGAGTTCCGGGACTCAAGCCATGCCCTGACACAAATCGATCTAGCCGGCAACTGACAGCAGGTGTAGCTCGTCCGCTATAATGCCGCGAGTTGCTATGGCAGTTGCGGCGGGCGTGAAACTCGGGCCTTACGAGATCCTGGGTCCCGTAGGTGAGGGTGGAATGGGCGAAGTGTATCGCGCTCGCGATACCCGCTTGAACCGCTCGGTTGCGATCAAGGTTCTTCCCCAATCCATTGCCAACGATCCCGATCGCATGCGCCGTTTCGAGCAGGAAGCGCGCACCGTTGCCGCCATCAATCATCCCAACATTCTCGCCGTGTACGACGTTGGGGTACAAGAGGGCACGCCCTACCTGGTCACTGAGCTGCTGGAGGGCGAGACGCTGCGCGAGCGGCTGGATCGCGGACCGATTTCGGTGAAAAAAGCCATCGACATCGGATCGCAGATTGCCCATGGCCTCTCGGCAGCTCACGAGCGCGGCATCATTCATCGTGACTTGAAGCCGGAAAACATCTTTCTCACCAAAGACGGGCACACCAAGCTGCTCGATTTCGGTCTGGCCAAAGCTAGCTCTACCGCGGTTGCGACCGGCAACATATCCGCCATCACCATGCAAACCATGCAGACCGAGCCCGGGGTGGTGATGGGGACTGCTCCTTACATGGCGCCGGAACAGGTGCGCGGGCAGCAAGTCGACTATCGCGCCGACATCTTCAGCTTTGGCGCCGTGCTCTACGAAATGCTCTGCGGCAAACGCGCCTTCGCCGGCGACACTTCAGTCGAGATCATGACCGCGATCCTGAAGTCCGAGCCGCCCGAGCTGGATGTGCAGCAGGCGAAAGTTCCGCCCGCATTGGATCGCATCGTGCGCCACTGTCTGGAGAAGGATCCCGGCGACCGGTTTCAATCGGTGCGTGACCTCAGTTTTGCGTTGGGAGCGTTATCGGGATCGGAGCCGACGGCCGCGCTGCCGGCCCAGTCGGTCCGGCGTTTGTGGTCGCCTTGGGCCGCGCTAGAGGCGGCATTGCTGCTGCTGCTTCTGGGAATCGGACTGTATTTCCTCTTGCGGCCAGTACCCCACGCCGCGCGCCTGGAGTTCGCTATACCGGTTCACGATGAAGTAGGACACATCGCGCTTTCGGCGGACGGAAGCATGCTGGCTTACGTAGCCGTTGACGAGCATAGCGGTGAGGGCGTGCTCTTCGTGCAGGAAATCGGTTCCCCCGATGCGACCCGGCTGAACGGAACCGAAGGTGCTATCTATCCTTTCTGGTCGCCGAACGATGACTACCTCGGCTTTTTTGCGCAGGGCAAGCTGAAGAAAATTGCCGCGACCGGGGGCACACCGCAGGTGCTCGCCACTGCCAGCCACGCCCGCGGTGGAAGCTGGGGCAAGAAGGACGTGATCATTTACACCCCCGACTCCGGCGGTCCGATGTGGAGGGTTGACGCCGACGGCACGGATGCCGGGCCGCTGACCGACAAGGATTTTAGCAAAGAGTCGTCGGATCGCTGGCCGATCTTCCTGCCCGACGGTGACCACTTTCTTTTCTGGGGTGGCGACTTCAGCGAGAGCCCCAATGACCACACTTCCGGAATTTATCTCAGTTCGCTGACGGACCGGCAGCATAAATACCTGGTAGTCCAGGCTCGTTCGAATCCAGGTTATGCAACCAATCGGTTGTTCTACGTAGACCTGAAGGGCGCTCTGGTGCAGGTGGCAATGGATCCAGGGTCGGGAAAGCTGTCGGGCAAACCGCAGATTGTGGCTGGCCAGGTCGGGCGTCACCCCTCCACCTACTGGAGCGCCTTCAGTGTGGCCCTGAATGGTACGGTAGTTTTCCATCAGGGAACGGGCTCGTCGCAATCGCAGCTAACCTGGTATGACCGCACCGGCAAGGAACTGGGGCGCGCCGGCGACGTGGGCCTGCTGGCCAATCCCGGCATCTCGCCGGATGGAAACCGGCTGGTATTTGATGTTGCCGATCCGCACGCCAAGAACATCGATGTCTGGATCTACGATGTGCCCCAGAACGCCTCGACCCGTTTTACCTTCGATCCGGCCGAAGAAACCACCGGCGTGTGGTCGCGTGACGGGAAGGACATTGCCTACCGCTCGGCGTCCCACGACGAGATTTTGCGGCTGAAGAGTTCCAGTGGCTTCGATGCCGACCGGGGTCTGGCAGCGCCGCCGCCGGGCATCATCGACATCATGCCCAACTCCTTCGCGCCGGGTGACGAGAAGTTGCTGGCCACTGCCCTGGTGACGAATGGCGGGACCAGCCTGGAGGTCGTGTCTCTGCCAGACAAGAAGGTGTCGCCTTTCCTTCCCGGCAACGGCGACAAAGCTGACGGGCAGATCTCGCCTGACGGCAAATGGGTGGCGTATCAGTCGGACGAGACCGGCGACTGGCAGGTATTTATCTCTCCTTACCCGGGCGGTGGAGGCAAGCTGCAGGTGTCCCGGGGAGGCGGTGAAGAGCCTCGTTGGCGGGGCGACGGAAAAGAAATTTTCTACCTCGATCCGAAAGGTAATCTGGTGTCGGTCAGCCGTAAACAGCGAAGGCAGCCTATCGACCGGCGCTCCCACGACGCTGTTTGAGACGCGTGCCCGCGCCGCAGTTTCGTCCAGCGATGTATTCAGCTATGACGTGACTCCCGACGGCAAGCGTTTCCTGGTCGACCGCTACGTAAAGCCCGCCCTGACGCCACCTTTGAGCATCATCTTGAACGCCACCACCGGGCCCGACCAGGCGCGTTAAGGCGCACCAACACTGGTCCTTATTACAGCATCCAATCCAAGAACGTGAAAGCTTGTTACACTGTAAGTCCACCTCGTCAGCCGCTCCCAAGCACAAAGTTCTTCCATAGGACCATCATGAAGATTGCTCGAAATCTGTTGTGCCTTCTGCTGGTGTCGCCGGGATGGGTTGCATCCGCACAAACTCCACCTTCGGGAACCGCCGCACCGCCGGCGACTGCGACTGCCGGCGGCAGCATCTCGATGACGTCGATTCTTCCCGACCTGGATCGGCTGCAAGCAGCGGCCACGCAGGCGAACCATGACCTCGCCTACATGCGTATAGAGAAATGGAAGACCGATGGTGACTCCAAGCGGCAAGCGCAGACCACTGCCGACTCGGTGCAGCGAAATCTGACTAGTGCTTTGCCCACCTTGATCAGCAACGTGCGCTCGGCTCCGCAGGACTTGGCGGCGGAGTTCAAGCTGTATCGCAATCTCAATGCGCTGTATGACGTTTTCGCTTCGCTGACGGAGTCAACGGGCGCCTTCGGCGCCAAGAGCGACTACGATGCCCTGGCCCAGCAACTGGATGTGATCGATTCCGTGCGGCGCGATTTGGGCAACGCTTTGGAAAGTCTCACTGCCTTCACCCAGTCGGAATTGAACCAGCTGCGAAGCCAGGTCCACACTCTGCAGCAAGCCGCGGCTACGCCGCCAGCGCCTCCCAAGAAGGTGATTGTCGACGACAACGAGCCGCCCAAGAAAACCACTCACAAGAAGAAGACGACGAAACCAACGGCGGCGGCCAGCGACGGGTCGAAGGCCAACTCTTCGGGATCGACTTCAAACAGCGGCAGCGCAACACCGGCCTCGACTTCCAAGCCGCAATAAGTCCCGACCACCACCTCCGTGCGTCAATCTACAACAACTTCTCGGGAACATTTTTTCTTTGCGTGGGGTCTATTCCAGTAGCCCTACCTGGGACGTAGCGCCTTGCTGTATGCGAAACGGCGTTAATGCTGCGGGTATGGGATGAATTGGGGGATATTCGAGGCAGCGGTTGAATCAGCCGGTTGTTGCGAGTTCTGAAACTATTTATTATTGAGGTGCCGCCCGTGGCGGGAGCAACAACATTGAGTGACCTCGCAAGTGCGATAGGAGTCCGCACCGAAGAAGCTGCCATTGTGGCCGAACTCAAGGCCCAATCGGAAGAAGCTTTTTACTGGCTCATCGCGCATTACAATCAGCCCGTCTATAGCCTGGTTTACCGGATTCTCGACGACCCCTCCGACGCCGCCGATACCACCCAGGAAGTCTTCATCAAGGTTTTCCGCGGTATCAAGAATTTCAATGCCGATTCCAGCCTGAAAACCTGGATCTACCGCATCGCGGTGCATGAGGCGTCCAACCGCCGGCGCTGGTGGTTCCGGCACAAGTTTCGCGAGACCTCCATCGAGCCCGAGGGCGATTCAGAACATCCCGCGTTGGGCATGAAGGACACGCTGGTGGATGAAGGCAAGTCTCCTCTGCAAAATGTGTATGACGAGGAGTTGCGAGCCCGGGTGGAAACCGAACTCAAGGCCCTGACCGAACCCTATCGCACCACCGTGATTTTGCGCGACATCGAAGACCTGTCGTACGAGCAGATCGCGGAGGTGATGCAGACTTCGCTGGGAACGGTGAAGTCCAGACTGGTGCGAGGGCGGGAGGCGTTACGTAAGCGTCTGGAACGGCACTTGGCGGCCTTCGGCATGAACCATGGCGAATCACGCGAGGCCAAGCGCCGCAAGGACGGAACCGTTGCTAGCCGCAAAGTTGAGGTAACACCATGACATGCTCAGTTGCGAAGACGCTCATGTCGTCCTACCTGGACGGCGCCGTGAAGCGCAAGCAAATGACGCAGATGAATGAACACCTGCGCGATTGCGTGGAATGCGCCGCCCGCTTTGCTTCGCTGCAGCGGACGCAGTCGCTGGTGGGTTCACTGGGCCGGAAAATTGCGCCGCCGGATCTCAACCTGAAACTGCGCGTGGCCATCTCGCAGGAAATCGCCAATTCGCGACGCTCGCGCTGGGAAAGGCTGCGCGTCCGCTGGGACAACGCTTTCAACGCCACCATGGTTCCGGCTACCGCCGGCGTGGTGACCACGCTCATTATCTTCGGATTGCTGATCACCTTCCTGTATCCCGCGCAAGTGCGCGCCGCCAATGATGTGCCTACCATGCTCTACACTCCGGCCGAACTGCAGTCGGCTCCTTTCGAGCTGTCGATGGGCGGGGTTAACGCGGACTCGCTGGTGGTGGAAGCCTACGTCGGATCCGATGGCCGGGTGCAGGACTATCGCATTCTTTCCGCTCCCGAAGAAGCCAAAGCGATTCTGCCGCAACTGAAGAACATGCTGATCTTCGCTACCTTCCAGCCTGCAACCGCCTTCGGACAGCCTACTGCCAGCCGGGTGGTACTAACGTTCTCCAAGGTGCAGGTCAAGGGGTAAGGCTCTGAAGGTGGACTGCGTTTGCGCCCTAATTACCAACCTCGTAAACTGAAGTGAGCCCTTGCCTGCCTGGACTGGCTGTTAGCTTTTAGCTGTTAGCCCTTAGCAACCGATGGTTATCGGGGTCCGAACCGCTTGCTATGATCAATTGCCGGGGGATGATAACTGCGAAAGAAATGTCCGCAAGAAAAGGTGGAAGGGCACGGCTTTCAGCGGTGCCGCGAATATTCGACCTGAAAGGGCTTTAGCCTCGGCCAGCCGTGGCTGAAGCCAATTCTGAGAGCGTCCGGTTTCGCCGGGCTTAGAGCCCGGGCGCTTCCACCGTCGGCAAGGACAATTCTTTTGCGGACATCAATAAAGGTTAGGACCTAACAGCTTAAGCGCAGCAACCGGAGACCCTTTCTGAGCTTTTTCCGCATCATTGTTCTGTCCGCCCTGATGACGCTGCTGACTTGCGCCGCCGCGGCGCAGTCGAAGGCCACGCTCGATGTCAACGAGACCCTGTTCAGCGTGGTTGCCGCCATGAACGTTTGCGGCTACGATCAGGAACTGTCGTCCTCGTCGCCGATTCGCAACGAGGTACGCGCTGACCTGGTCGAAGCTGCCAAATCGCCGGCTGCCGCGGCGGCGGCCAAGGAGATGTGCAGCTTTTATCGGGATCATCAGCAGGGCGACGCGGCCCACGACCTGGCGCAGTATGTATCGCTGGCGTTGAATCTCGGCCCACCGCCCGATTTCACTCCCCGGGCGAAAGAAGCCGACCTGCCGCCGGACACGGCCTATATCCTGGGATTCGTTCCTCTCTTGCAGGAATACTACAAGGCCGCGAACCTGCATGCCATCTGGCAGAACCATCAGCCGGAATACCTGGCGCTGATCGACCAATACCATACCCCCGTGGCCAACATGATCACGGCGACCGACAACTATCTGCGCATGCCGCTGTCCGGCTATGCCGGGCGCAGCTTTATTGTGTATCTGGAACCGATGGCCGCGCCTGGCCAGGTCAACTCGCGCAACTATATGCAGGATTACTATTACCTGGTGATTTCGCCGGCCGGTAGTAACATCCATATCGAAGCTTTGCGGCATACGTATCTGCACTTCGTGCTCGATCCCCTGATCGCCAAGCGAGCTACCGCCCTGGACCGTCTAAAGCCGATTCTGATTGCGGTGCAGAAGGCGCCCATGTCGGAGGAGTACAAGCTCGACACCGGCTTGCTGGTGATCGAGTGCCTGATCCGGGCCATCGAAGCGCAGACGCCCAGCGATCCTAAATTGCCGGAAAAGGATCGCCTGGCTCTGGTGCAACGCGACGAAGCCGAAGGTTTCGTGCTTACCGGATACTTCTTTGAGCAGTTGCGCGACTTCGCCAAGGGCAACACCGGTATGCAGGATGCTTTTCCCAACTGGCTGCACAACATCGACGTTCTGCATGAAAAAAAGCGGGCTAGCGAGATCTCATTTGCCACGCAGGCAACTCCTGAGGTGATGCAGGCTGCGAAACACGCGGCGCCCCAGAAAGTGGACCTGGCGGAAGCCGCCTTAGCCAGCGGCAATCCGGCTGAGGCTGGCAAGCTGGCGCAAGAGGCTTTGCAGGCGAATCAAGACCCGGCTCGCGCCTACTTTGTGCTGGCCAAAGTTGCCACCTTCGGCGGCGACATGGAAGGCGCGCAAACCAATTTCCAGAAGGCGCTGGAGGCGGCGAAAGACCCGCGCGTATCCGCCTGGTGTCATATTTATCTGGGACGTATCCTCGATTTACAAGGGGAGCGCGAAAGTGCGGTAGCGCAATATCAAGCGGTGCAGCAGATGAGCGACGCGCCGGCCGAGGCGAAAACCGCAGCCGAGCGCGGGCTGAAGGAGCCTTACCAGCCTCCAACAGCCAAACAGCAAGAACCATAAACTTCGGCAGTGTCGGGAAGACGGGGCGCTTCCCATCAGAAAGGACATTCCATGAGATCCGCAGCAATTATGGCGGCAACAATTTTGGCCGCAAGCCTGGCCTGGGGCCAGACCAACACGACTCCCACTCAGGGTTCCTCCACCGGGAAAGCACAAGCGGCACCGGCACCCGGTTCTCCCCGGGTCTTGCAAGCGAAATCGCAGGAAGAATTAAAGGCCTATCAGGACGCCTTCGCCAAAACTGAGCCCGCCGCGCTAGAGGCGGCAGCCGACGACTTTGCCGCCAAGTATCCCAACAGCGAATTGCGGGCGTCGCTCTACATTCGCGCCATGAACCTCTACAGCCAATCCAACAATGCCGAAAAGGTCATCGTGACCGGCGAAAAAGCGATTGCCGACGACCCCACCAATCCGATTCCGCTAGTCCAGGTAGCTACTGCCATCGCGGAAACCACGCGCGATACCGATCTTGACCGCGAGCAGCAGTTGACCCTGGCAGCCAAGTACGCTCATGCCGCCATCGATAATATCGATACCGGTCTCATCATTCCGGCCAATGCCGATCCGCAACGAGTGGCCGGCGCGAAACGCAGCATTCTGACCATGGCCTACGATACGCTGGGCATGATCGACCTGAACAAGAAAGACTATTCTTCGGCGGCCCAGAACTTGCAGAAGGCGATCGATCAGAACAAAACGAATCCCGATCCAGTCCTGTATCTGCGGCTATCGGTGGCCCAGGATCATATGCAGCAATATTCCCAGGCTCTCGACTCGGCCAACAAAGCGTTGCAGTACTCCAAGGACGGCTCCCCCACCCAGAACCTGGCCAAGCAGCAGCAAGCCCGGGTGCAGAAGCTGATGGCTGCCGCCGCACCGGCCGCCGGCGCAGCTGCCCCGACGCCATCGCCGGTGCCCAACTCGGCGCCCGGCCAGTCGCCGGTGCCGACATCCCCAACTACTCCGCATTAAGGTAAAGAGTGCGGAAGACTTGCGCCGCGGTTCGCGCCAGGTCGGGATAGCCAAGCATGAAGTCCGTTACCACTGACACCAGCGCCTTGGAAGAAGCCTTAGGACACGTCTTCCAGTGCCCCGCTCTACTGGAGCAGGCGCTCACCCACGCCTCCTATGCCCGGGAAGCCGAGTCGCAGAACGCGGCCGACGGTGCGGCGGCGGTGGAGAGCGACAACGAGCAGATGGAGTTCCTGGGCGACGCTGTACTGTCGTTCACCGTCAGCCAGGAACTCTTTCGCCGCTTTCCGCAATATCACGAGGGTGAGTTGTCGAAGTTGCGGGCGCACATTGTCAGCGCCCGCCGCCTGTTGCGACCGGCGCGCGAGTTGAAGATCGGCGAGTATCTGCGGCTGGGCCGGGGCGAGGATCGCAGTGGCGGCCGGAGCAAAAGCGCTCTCCTGGTCAATGCGCTGGAAGCCATTATTGCCGCGATCTATCTGGATGCGGGGCTGGACGCGGCTCACGGCTTCATCCTGCGCCACATCCTGGAACCGGAGCTGGCCGAAGTCCGTGAGCAGGGCGGCCAGACGCTTCCGGTCATGGACTACAAGTCCGCGTTACAGGAGGCAGTACATGCCAGCGGACGTCCGCAGCCCCGCTACGTGCTGGTGAAGGCCGAGGGTCCCGATCATCGCAAGACGTTCACCATGGACGCGCACGTACCGCCTTCTGCCGGTGGCGATGACGGCTTCGTTCGCCGCAGCGAGGGCAGCACCAAGAAAGCAGCTGAACAATCCGCTGCGCGCCTGGCGTGGGAATATCTACAATCCTTAAAGAGCAGTTCGGAGCCGAAAGAGCCGGCTCCTAGTCCCGCGTCGCCCCATCATTCATGAGTGAAGCCGGCCCCCAGACCGAAGTCAACGTATCACCCCAGGAAGCGCCACCCGTCGCTCCCCCGGGACCGCCGCCCGGCCGCTCCAGCTCTCTGCAATCGCTGCAGTCTTTAGCCACGACCATCGTGATCGCTCTCTTCGTCATCACTTTTATCGTGCAAGCCTTCCAGATCCCGTCCGAGTCGATGGAAAAGACCCTGCTGGTCGGCGACTACCTGCTGGTCGACAAAGCGCATTACGGACATTCGCGCGCCTGGGGCTGGCTTATGCCTTATCGTCCGATTCATCGTCAGGACATCATCGTCTTCCGTTATCCGGTGAATCCCAAGCAGCACTTCGTCAAACGCGTGGTCGCCATTCCCGGGGATCACCTGCGACTGGTCGACAAACACGTATACGTCAACGGGGTTCGGCAGGAGGACCAGTACGCTACCTTCAACTGGGCCTGGCATGATAAGTTTCGCGACAATTTTCCCGCCGGCGGTTTCTACGGCCAGAAGATTGCCGCTCGCTGGTTTCTGCAGGCGCAGGAGTTGACCGAAGATGGCCAGCTGATCGTTCCCCAGGGATCGTATTTCGTTCTGGGCGACAATCGCGACGACAGCTACGACTCGCGCTACTGGGGCTTCGTTCCACAAGAGAACGTTGTGGGCCGGCCGCTGCTGATCTATTGGTCAATGGAGCAAAGCCCGGAAACCGTAGGGGAATCGCCGCCGTCTGGTAAACTTTCGGGACTGACGTTAAATGTGACTCGCCTGTTCAACAGCCTGCGCTGGCGCCGTATGCTGCAGATTCCACATTAATTTGCGCCGCAGGCCGCAACGCGACATTTCGAGGAAAAACGAATTTGGCTGCTACCAAGAAACCTGTCAAGACAGCGCCGGCAAAGGCGCAGCCGGTGGTCCCGGAAAAACCCCGGGAAACCATGCCCGAGTTCATCGCCTCCATTGCCATCATCCTGGTGACCGGTCTGTTCATCATCACGTTTACTCTGCAGGCTTTCACTATCCCATCGAGTTCGATGGAGAATACGCTGCTGATCGGCGACCACGTCTTCGTCGACCGCATGTTGCTGGCGCCCGCCACCAAGTGGATCGGCAAACTGATTCCCTACCGTGCCCCTCGGCACGGCGATGTGTTTGTCTTCCTGCATCCCGCTACTCCCGGGCTCTACGTCGTGAAACGCGTTATCGGTCTTCCCGGCGATCATATTCATCTGGAGAACGGCGCGGTCTACCGCAATGGCGAGAAGCTGAACGAGCCCTACGTCCTGACTGCAGGTGACTTCGTTTCCTACCGCGACGACTTTCCCGCCGTGCCTCCTTCCGAATACGAGGAAGTAACGCCGGAATGGCGAGCTGAGCTTCCGTCGTATATCAAGAACGGCGATCTGGTGGTGCCGCCCAACAGCATCTTCGCCATGGGCGACCATCGTGACGTCAGCCTGGATAGCCGCTATTGGGGGTTTGTACCTTTCGAAAACGTGATCGGACGGCCTATGTTTATCTATTGGTCGTTTATCACGCCGCGCGATGAATACGAGCGCCAAAGCATCGGCGATCGCATCGGCTGGCTGTTCAACATCGTGTTCCACTTCTTCGACCAAACTCGCTGGTCACGAATGTTCCACGTGGTGCGCTGATGCTAAGCCGCAGGTCACGGCGGATGATGTGGTTGCTGCCGCTTCTCCTCGTGCTGGCCTTGCTGCTGCCGCCGTTTGTCAACGTCAACCGCTATCGCAGCCGGGTGGCCGGATCCATCAGCCGCGCTCTCGGCCGTGAGGTCACGGTTTCCAGTATCGAACTCAAACTGCTGCCCCGCCCGGGATTGGCGCTCTCTAACTTCGTGGTGGCCGACGATCCCAGCTTCGGCGCCGAACCCATGCTGCGCGCCGACACGGTCACCGCCTACCTGCGGCTTACTTCCCTGTGGCGAGGGCGTCTGGAAATCGGCACCCTGGATCTCGACAATCCCAGCTTGAATCTGGTTCGCCGGGCCGACGGTCATTGGAATGTCGAGGAGTTGGTCGAGCGCACCTCGCAAACCACGCCTGCTCCCACCTCCAAGCTTCGGCCTGAATCCCGTCCCCGATTTCCGTATGTGGAAGCCTCCAGCGGCCGCATCAACTTCAAGCTGGGTCAGGTGAAGAAAGCCTTCGCCTTCACCGATGCCGACTTTGCCTTGTGGCTGGAGTCCGAGAGCCAATGGGGCATCCGGCTGGAGGCGCGCCCGGTACGCACCGACGTCAACATCAGCGACACCGGCACGCTGAAGCTGGACGGCCGCTTCCAGCGGGCCACGAACCTGCGCGACACCCCGCTCTACGTCAAGCTCAACTTCAGCGACGGTCCGCTGGGCCAGATGACCAAGCTGCTCTATGCGCGCGATCGCGGCTGGCGCGGCACGCTGCGATCCAGCGCAATTCTCACCGGCACTCCCGCCGCCCTGGGCATCACCCTGGACGCGCAGGTGGACGACTTTCGCCGCTACGACATTGCCTTAGGCGAAGCTCTGCGCCTGCGCGTACATTGCACCGGAACCTATTCCTCCAATGGCGACTCGTTGTACGACGTGCGTTGCGAATCTCCCGTGGGACAAGGCATCGTCAAAGTTCGCGGCGATGCCCAAGGCTGGGGCGGCGGCTATGAACTGAGCATTGACGGCGAACATATTCCCGCCGAGCGGGTTGCCGCCTTCGCCCGCCACGCCAAGAAAGACCTGCCTGCCGATCTGACGGCGACCGGCGAAGTGGAAGCAGTGTTCACCGTCCGGAAGCAGCCGGGCGGAGCGCCAGTGTGGGCTGGCGGGGGCAGCACCAGTTTGCTCGCTTTGCACTCCGGTGTACTGAAAAACGATCTGCAGCTGGGCGAAGTGCGCTTCCTGGTTCCCTCCAACAAACCACCTGGCAACTTAAAACGCAAACGCGCAGTTCGTCAGCCCGCGTCCCCGGTCATGAATGCCGGCCTGCACCTGGTGGTACAGCCGTTTGCCATGTCCCTGGGCGCAGCCTCGCCGGCAACTGCCAGTGGCGATTTCGACGAGGAGCATTACAGCCTGCACGTAAATGGCGACGCCGAGTTGGCGCAATTGCTGAACATTGCGCAGGCCCTCGGCATCGGCACCCCCGGCGTCGGCTTGGCTGGTCCGGCCAAACTGGACGTTGAAATCGCCGGCTCCTGGATGGGCTTCGCGCCGCCCGCCCCCTCCGGCACAATGCAATTGCATACCGTCACGGCGGAATTGCAAGGCGTCTCCGAGCCCCTGCTGGTCGACACGGCTGCGGTCAGCCTGGAGAATCGTCTGGTGAATATAACCTCCTTCGCTGCTGCCTTCGCTAAAGGAACCTCCATCGGAGGCTCGGCCACCTTTCCGGTTCATTGCACCGGCCCGGAGAACTGCGTTCTCCATTTCGATGTGCGCGCCGACGATGTCTCGCTCACTCGCCTCAATCAGCTGCTGAACCCGGCTCTTCGCAGCCAGCCCTGGTATCACCTGCTGGCCATCGGACGGCAGCACGAGGACGCCCTGATGAAGTTGCGAGCCAGCGGTCATATCTCGACGCCGCGCTTAGAGCTGGGACCCGTGATCGCCAATAACGTTAATGGAATCGTTGAACTAAGTAGTGGCAAATTGCGGATTAATGAACTTAGAGCCGACCTCCTCGGCGGCCATCAGAACGGTTCCTGGATCGCCGACTTTACGCTTTCCCCGCCGCGCTTCATGGGCAATGGCATCGTCAGCAAACTGGCGATGGCGCAGCTGGGCGGTCTGATGCACGACAACTGGGCCACCGGAAATGTTGACGCCACCTACAGCCTGACTCTCGCCGGACTTAACGCGGCGAATTTGCGCGACTCCGCCTCCGGCTCGGCAGATTTTGCCTGGACCGCCGGCTCGCTGCGTCACGTCGTGCTGGAGGGTCGAGGCGCTCCCATGACCTTCTCTAACTTCAACGGAAAAGTGATCCTGCAAAACGGCAGCTTCAGCCTGCAGAACTGCAAGCTGAAGTCGGGCGGGATTCTCTATGCCGTGAAGGGCACCGCCTCCTACGATCGCAATCTCGATCTGCGCTTGCAGCATTCCGGCGGTAGCTCGTATGTCATCTCGGGAACACTGGATCAGCCGAGGGTGCAAACCATCACCGGCCCGCCAGCCGAGGCCGCGCTGCGATGAGGCTATGCGCTTTCCTGCTTCCCTGCCTGTTGCTGTTGATTGCAGGAGCGGCGATCGGCGAGCAGCATCCGCCATCGCCGGTCGACAATCACAGCCGCGAATATCGCTCCATGCAGGCCAAGCTGGCTTACCTGAAGCAGAATGCGGCGAGACCGCATCCCGACCCCAAGCCGACCGAGTTGACCGAGGCTGAAGTCAATGCCTACTTCAACGAAGGCGGCGTCAAACTGCCCAAAGGCGTGAGCCACCTGCGCCTCAGCTCGCAGCCGGGCCTAGTCGATGCCCACGCGCAAATTGATTTCGAAGCCATTACCCAGGGACGCGGCTCCAGCAATCCACTGTACAGCCTGTTCAGCGGAAATCACGACCTGCACGCGGTGGCGCAAGCCGGCGGAGCCAACGGCACCGGCAGCATTCGCGTGCAGACTATCGAACTCGACGGTGTTCAGGTGCCGCAAGTACTATTGCAGATTTTCGTCGAGCACTACATCACGCCCAAATATCCCAATGTAGGTATCACCAGCACGTTCAAGCTGCCTCTCCGCATCGACAGCGCTGTAGTGGACGCAGGTCGGCTGCGGCTGGTGCAGAAATAAAGAGCGCTTTCACGACCGGGACCACGGAGTTTTCACCACAGAGACACAGAGGCACGGAGAAGCCCTACAAATAGAAAGCCTGACTTGATAACCAGGGTCGTCAAATCGAAACAAATAACTTCGGCTATTGCTGTCTCCGTGCCTCTGTGTCTCTGTGGTTCAGAATCTCCGTGGTCTCCGTGTGCTCCGTGGTGAATACGAATTCCTCCGCTTTCCGCATGTTAGTATCGAAGGCAAAACGCAATGTTCTCGCATGGCATCAACCCCGTCGATATTTTCTTCCAGATCATCGTGCTGCTGTTTGCTATTTGCGTCCACGAGTCGGCGCACGCCTGGATGGCCAACCGCCTGGGCGATCCCACGGCGAAGATGCTGGGCCGGGTTTCGCTGAATCCGCTGGTGCATATCGACCCCTTCGGCACCATCCTGATGCCGCTGATCCTGATCGTGCTGGGCTTTCCGCCCTTCGGCTGGGCCAAGCCGACGCCGGTGGATAACCGCAACTTCAAGAATCCGGTGAAGGACGACATCATGACCGCCGTGGCCGGACCGGTCAGCAATTTCCTGACCGCATTTCTCGCGGTCATCGTTCTGGCCGTGATCTGGCATGGCTCGAATACCGCGATCGGCAGCCAGACCCGCAGCACCGACATCTCCGAACCGCTGGCCAAGTTGTTCTACGACGCCATGTGGATCAACGTGGTGCTGGCGGTCTTCAACTTGATCCCGCTGCCGCCGCTGGATGGCAGCCACGTGATCCGCCATTTTCTTTCCTACAACGCGCTGCGCGTCTATGACCGCATCGGCTACGGCGGGCTGATCGTTTTCCTCTTCATCCTTCCCATGATCGGGTTCAACCTGGTTGGTATCCTGATCGCGCCCTTCATGGCATTCTTCGAAGCACTGCTGGCTCTATTCCTGGGATTCCGATGACCGATATCTCCCGCAAGAAAGGCCGCATTCTGAGCGGCATGCGACCCACCGGCAAACTGCACCTCGGCAACTACGTGGGGGCGCTGCGCAATTGGGTGGGCCTGCAAGACAACTATGAGTGCTTCTTCTTCATCGCCGACTGGCACGCGCTGACCACCGACTACGCCGACACCCGCAGCGTCAAGCAGAACTCGCTGGAAGTCATCCTCGACTACCTGGCGGCGGGCCTCGATCCCGAGCGCAGCACGCTGTTCATCCAGTCGCATGTGCCGCAACATGCCGAGCTGCACCTGCTGTTTAGCATGATCACGCCGCTGGGCTGGCTGGAGCGGGTGCCCAGCTACAAGGAGCAGCGCGAGAATCTCAAGGACAAGGACCTGGGCACGTATGGTTTTCTCGGATATCCCTTGCTGCAGTCGGCCGATATCTTGATCTACAGTCCCTTGGCCGGGACAGCTTCTTGCGAACGCAAATTGTTTGTCCCTGTCGGCGAGGATCAGGTGCCGCATGTGGAGCTGACGCGCGAGGTGGCGCGGCGCTTCAACCAGTTTTATCCGCGCAAGTCGGCAGGCGGCTACGCCAGTCCGAACGCGGCTGCGGAAGAATCGCAAACCCACGGTTACGTTTTCTCCGAGCCGCAACCGCTGCTAACGCCCGCCGCGAAACTGCCCGGCACCGATGGCCGCAAGATGTCGAAGTCCTACGGCAACACCATTCTGCTCAGCGAGCCGGAAGCTTCGCTGCGGCAGAAGCTGAAGACCATGGTGACCGACCCGGCGCGCGTGCGCCGCACCGATCCCGGCGATCCCGACAAGTGCCCAGTTGGCGACTTGCACAAAATCTTCAGCTCAGCGGAGACTATGGCGAAAGTCTATGAGGGTTGCCGCACCGCGGGCATAGGATGTATCGAGTGCAAAGGTTGGGCTGCCGATAGCTTGTGGCAAGTGCTGGCTCCCATCCAGGAACGCCGGCAGAAATACGAAGCCAATCCCAAGCTGGCCTGGGATGTATTGGAAGAGGGCTCGCGGAAAGCGCGCACCGTGGCCGAGGCGACCATGGTGGAAGCCCGTGCCGCGGCAAATTTGTCGCATGAGTATGAAGCGCCTGCGCAAAGCGTAGGTAAAGGTTGAGCCAAGGTGTGGGTGAGTCAGCGAAACAGGTTGGCCCAAACTTTAGAGTCTGCGGGAAAACTTTGAATTTGCGAATGGAATAGGTTGGCCGAAAATCCCGCCCGTAAGGGCGACTCAGTTTAGCCCAGGACGGAGCCGAGGGCGGAGTCCTGGGTAGAGTCGAAAATCGATCCCGAGTCCCGTAGGGACGGCAGGGACGCGGACTAAATTGCGAAACTCGATCTTAATGCCGTCGCGAACGAACCGCAGGTCCCTCCGCTCGGACTAAAGTCCTCGGTCGGGATGACAATTCGAAGGATGTGTCTTACGTAGCGACTAGAAGCATTTTCTGTAGATGACAATTTCGACGGGAAGCCTCTTCGATAAATGCCTGAGAATCCACAACCTCCATCACCCGCCGCGCCTCAGGCGCTGCCGCGCAAAGACGACGACTCCCCGTTCTCCGTCATTGTGGGACAGGTATACGAAGGGCCGCTCGATCTGCTGCTCGACCTGATTCGCAAGCAAGACATCGACATTTACGATATCCCCATCGCGAAGATCACCGAGCAATACCTGAAATATGTCGAGACTATCAAGCAGTTCGACGTGGACGTTGCGGCCGAATTCATCTACACCGCATCGCTGCTGATCCACATCAAGTCGAAGATGCTGTTGCCGCGCGATCCTGCCGCCCCCGGCGCCGAGGAGGATCCTCGGCTGGAGCTGGTCAATCGCCTGCTGGAGCACGAGCGCTTCAAGACCGCGGCGCAGATGCTGCTGCAGAAGCAGCAGATCGAGGAGGCGGTGTGGTCCAATCCGGCGCTGAAGGAATTTCAGAATGCCGAAGGCGCCGAGCCGGAGATGGCCACCGACGTGGTCGACCTGGTCAAGACCTTTCAGCAGATTCTGGATCGGGCGCGCAAGCGGCCATCGTTCGACGTGGACGATGATAGTGTCTCGGTTGCGCAAATGATTGACTATGTGCGGCGGCGGCTGGCGCTGGAGGAGCGGCCGGTCCGGCTGAAGTCACTGTTGCGCAGCATGCATTCGCGCGCGTCGCTGGTGTGCGCCTTCCTGGCAATTCTGGAGCTGATTCGCCTGCAAGCGGTGCTGGCCCGGCAAGACAACGTTTTCGGCGAGATCGTGCTCAAGAAGCACACCGGCTTCGATGCGCTGATGGCGGAGAATCCGCCAGTGAAAGATGATTGGCGGTAAAGAGCGGCTCTTCGCTTTTCGCTACTGGCTTTTCGCTACTGGCTTAGATCTCGACGATGTGCTGTATTGCTCGGCGCCCAATCGGGGCTACCCTCGCGTGGGGGCGCGTTCAGGATCGCACTTACCCAATTTGGCCGAGAGGGATTGTCAGAAGCCGGCCTCCAACGAGATCAATACCGTTGCGGAGCATCGATGGCAGCCGGCCGGACCAAGTCCTGCGCAGCAGGACGGAATAAGATAGCCCAGCGCTTCAGCGCTGGGTAGGCTTGTATATTAGCGATAGAGTCCCGTAGGGACGGCAGAGCAATCTGCCGTGCCTACGGCACTCTGATATTTAAACGACCGCGCACCCAGCGCTGAAGCGCTGGGCTAAGCTGTTTCGTCCCGCAAAGCGGGACTTGGCTTTCAGCGCAAAAACTGGATTCGCTGACCAAGGTCACATATCGACTCTCACGGTGCAATACCAGGGAATTAAACTGACAGCCGATCGCTAACTCAACATGAGCCTGAAAGCCAAAGTCGAAGCCATTATCTACGCCACCGAAGAGCCGGTCACGCTGAACGAACTCGCTTCCCTGTTGAAGGACGCGGTGCTGGCTGAGTTGCAAGCCGAAGAGACGGCGCGGCTGGCGTTGAACGAAACCCTCTCCGATGGTCCTCCGGTCGCCGTCGACGAAGAGGACGAAACGATCTTCTTCGAAGAGGCCTCATCCGACGAGGTGCCGGAGACTGCGCCGGAAAGCGTTTCCCCGCTTCCCGAAGACCCAAGCGCTGAAATCGAGTCGGCAGCCGCGGAAGAAGCCATCGCTGCCGAGTCCAGCCCAACCAAGCCCGGCCCGACCGGCAAGGACAAGCGGACCGCCGAAGAGAAAGAGCAGCTCAAGACAGTCAAAGCGCGCCTAAGCACCATGATCGACGAACTCGTTGCCGATTACGCCTCCAGCGATCGCGGCATGGAGATTCGCCAGATCGCGGGCGGTTATCGCATGGCTACCAAGCCCGAGCATCACGACGCGGTGGTCAACTTCGCCAAGAGCCTGAAGCCGCCAGTACGGCTCTCACTGCAAGCGCTGGAGACGCTGGCGGTCATCGCCTACAAACAGCCGGTCACGGTGCCCGAGATCAGCGAGATCCGCGGCGTCGACTCCGCCGGCGTCATTGCTACCCTGCTCGATCGCAAGCTGATCACCACCTCCGGCCGCAAGCAAGTTATCGGCCGCCCTATTCTGTACAAGACCACCAAGGAATTCCTGATGCGCTTCGGGCTGAACGATGTTGGCGAGCTGCCCAGCATGGAGGAATTCGAGAAGCTGGGCGATCCGCAAGCCGAGTTGTTCAGCGCACCGAAAGAGACGAGCGCAGCATCCGCGGAAGACGAACCGGTCACCGAAGCCGTACCCGAGCCGGGCTCGCACCTGATGGGCGAAACCTCGATCCCGGCAGAGGGCATTTTCGAAACCGAGGCCGACGCCTCGATGCAAGCCGTCGCCGTCGACGCTTCCGAGGAACCGCGCGTGGAATCGGGCGAGCCGGCGGACAGCCCAGACGAACCGGTGACCGAATCGGTGCCCGAGCCGGGCCATCATCTCATCGGCGAGACCAACATGCCCGCCGACGGAGTACGTGCCACCGAGGCCGAGCCCGAGAAGCCCTAAGACAACTCTGATCAAGTCTTGTTTTGAAGGGGACGGCCTTTCAGGCCCTCCGTTAAGTACCCGAAAATCATCCGGCTTTACAGTTTGCTGCAAAACTCCGAAAACCAGATCCCTCACCGACTAAAGTCGGTGAGGGATGACAAATATAAAGGACTTGTTACGGCGTAGCTAAAGCTACGCCCCTTCAAAATCGCCTTAGGCCGAGTTTTTCAGCAAACTGTTCAGCCGCTGCGGGACCTCGCTTTCGCTTGACCAGAGTTTCCCTAACACAACCCCGCCCGCCCCAGACAAGGAAAGAAAACGGGCCCCAGACTAGGGCCCGTCTTGCTGACTACAATCCCTTTCCGCCGAAGCCCAGCGGTCAGCTACTGTTCCTGGGCCACGGTCTGCAGCTGCGACTGAACCAGAGACTCGATCCGCGACAGGCGTTGCTGCAGGGTTGCATTCTGTACCTGCAGTTGTTGTTTCAGGCTTTCGATCTCCTGGGCCTGCGCTGCCAGCTGCTGCTGCTGGGTTTCTACAACTTCGCTCTGTTGTTCGGCGCGGCGATACTGCTTTTGCACTTCGTTCAGCAGCATGGCCGCCAGGTACTGATAGCGCACCGTAAAGGGCTTGCCTTCCTTGTCGTAGGAAACCAGCTCGGGATAGACGTTGGCCACTTCTTCGGCAATCAGGCCGTATTGCACGGTGCGATCGCCGTTGCCGTATTCGGGTTTGTAGAGGAACGTGACCGGGCGCAGCTTCATCAGGCCGTTGGTGCTGTCGCCCATGTCGCGGATATTGTCTTTGAAGCGACGGGAAGAAAGCATGGTGCCGAGCTTGCCGTTGGCATCGACGACCACGGCCACGCCGGTTCCGGCATCGACCGATTCCTGGTATATGCCGGCAACATAGGCGGCGGTTTGCGCTCCGTAGCCGGTGCCGATGTCGCCTCCAATACGGATCGCGTTGGATTCGGTGCCCGAGTCCGGCCCCAGATTTCCGACATAAATGTCGTTATTGCCGGTGCTGTTATGGGTACCAGAATAGTAGCCATAGAAGAGGTTGTACGAGGCTCGGCTGTTGTTACCTGCTCCCTCGCCATAGAAGGCGTTGCCGACTCCGGTGGCGTTGCTGTAGCCAGCTTCCCAGCCGGTGAAGGTGTTGTCGTGACCGGTCGTATTGCTCACGCCAGCATAGTAGCCGCTGTAGGTGTTGTAGGAGCCCGTGGTGTTGTAATAACCCACACCGAAGCCGGTGAACGTGTTCTGGGCGCCCGAGGTGGTGGTATAGCCGGATTCTTCTCCCAGGAAAGTGTTGTAACTGGCGTTGGTGGCCGAATAGCCCGCCTGGTGACCCAGGAAGGTGTTGTAGGAACCGTTGGTGCTGGTAAAGCCGGCTCCGCTACCGATGAAGGTGTTGTCGGAACCACCGGCGTTGGTGTTACCCGCGCTCTCGCCGGAAAAGGTATTGTCGTGGCCGCCGACATTGGAGGTGCCGGCGTTAACGCCATAGAAGGTATTGTTAGCTCCGGTAGTGTTGTTGTACCCGCTTTGGTAGCCGACAAAAGTGTTGTAGTTGCCGGTAGTGTTGGTATAGCCGGCCTGGTAGCCGACAAAGGTGTTCAGAATACCGTTGGTGTTGTTGAGACCGGCGCCGGGACCCAGGAAAACGTCATGCTGGCCCCGGCCAGGCACGTCGCTGACGCCGGCTCCGATGCCGAGAAATAGATTGGAGTCGGAAGGAGTACCGATGGTCAAAATGTTACTTCCACTAATCTCATAGGCGGTTCCGGTGTTCACGGCGCTGGCGGTAAGCGTGCCGGCCGCGGTTCCGTTGCCGCTGATGTTGAAATTCGCATTGGCTTGCTGCGAGGTTGTGTTCTGAATGTAGTAGGGTGAGCCAGATCCGGCGACGACTCCGCTCAGATGGGATCCATCTCCGTAAAAAATATTCGCCGTGCTGCTGAGCGTGACCGCGTTGCTGTAGCTTCCACTGAATTGCGAACTCGACAGTTGGCCCGCCAGCTGGGAGAACGGGATGCCGGTCAGGCCGGCGCCACTACCGGAAAACGATCCCGCACTGCTTACATTGCCGGCGCCATCAATACTGAACTTCTCCACCGCATTGTTCTGGCCGCTGAGGATCTTGCCGCCGGCCGCGTTATTGAACACCGCAGCGGTACCGTTGGGACTGTTGACCTGCGAACTGACACCAATCGTGTTGCCGGACGAAGCGCTGGCCAGACCGCGCATGCCCGTTCCGGAAGTGCTGGAAGAGCTTCCCTTGATGCCGTAGGTACCACCGACTGCGTTGTTGGCGTTGCCGAACAGAGCCACGCCTCCCGTGCCCGTGGCTACGCCCTGAACCCCATAAACATTGCCGCTGCTTCCGGTAGCCAGTCCGTAAATCGCATTGGTGTTGGCGGAGGCAGTGATGCCCGCTCCCGTGCTGCTTTGCGTCACCTTCACGATCTGGTCGGTGGTCGAGCCGCTGAAATTTGTCGGTCCGCTATTGACGGCCGGGGGCGTCGTGCCGGATGGTATCGATTGTGTTGGATTCGTAGCTGTAGATTCCGCTGCACTGCCGTCGGCCGAAGAGTTTGCCGACGGAGCCAACACGAAATCCGAAATAGTCTTGCCCCCGAGCGTCTCCGCTTCGTGCGCCTTGAACGCATAAGGCACGCTCACCAGCAGCACTCGAGGCTGTTCCGCCTGTCCTTGCACTTGCACACCCAGCCAACGCTCTTCCTGTTGCGAGAACAGGTCGCCCGGCAGCCCGGCCGCGGTGGTACTGCCCAAGAGCACACTGTAGTTACCAGCAGCATCGCTGGTTACATTTTGCGTTTCCATCCAGACGGGCGCTCCGCCTTCCTGCTGTTTGTAGATGGCGAAGGTTACGCCGGTGGTGGCAGACGAAAGGGTAGCGCCTTGCGGATCTTTCAACGCTCCGCTGTAGCGGATTAAGGTAGGGACAGAGAGTGTGGATGTTTGTTGAGCCGAGCCGATAGCGATCAGTAGCAACGCCGAGAGAATGGTCAGTGACACAGAACGGCACATGGGCACTCCTTTTGGGTGCTGCAGGGGTTGTTGGGAGCTGTGGATTATCGAGGCCGCCCGGGGATGGGGTGACATTGTGGCCGATCAATGGTGGGCTGTCAATCGTTTTACCCGAGAATTAACCGGCACTTATGGGCGCGGAAGAACGCTCGAGCGGGCGCCTCTGCGGCTCACCAGGTTGATATGCCTTCCGCACCGTATCCGCCGGCATCGATGGCAATGAGATCAGCAACAGAGGTGGTTGCGATGGGTTGATAAGACGGATGGGAGCGACCCTTGCGGTCGCGGCTAATCGAACCAGTACCAGGCTCGCCTGAGGTCACAACCATCCGTGACAGAACCTGTAGGTTTCGCGCCGCCCGCAAGGTACAATACGGGTTGGGAAGGATGAGGTAGAGTTGTGTTCGCCGCGATTCTAGATATCGTCCTCCAGAGCGTGCCTGAGTGATTCGACACCAGCGTGATTTGTCCAAATGCCCACCTCACCGGACTTCAGACGAACAAACCTCCGCTCATCCCCAAGGCTTCCGTGCTAAGTCTTTATTCCGGAATACTTTGCCCCTAAAGCCTCTGGATGGAGGACTTTACAAAACCGGTCGTTTGCTTTCAAGACTTTACGCAAAAAAGGGGGGGGGAGGGGTAACGAGTCAGTTATCCGCTGTCAGTCGGCAACCAATCGCTATTGAGGGCAAGCCCGTAGTCGGCTGTAGTTTCGAGGACCTCAGCAGCACCGCGAAAAACCAACCGCCAATGCCGATCAGGGGACTTATCACCGGGGTGCCCTGTGGCCGCTGAGCGCCTGCAAAAGATCATTGCCGCTGCCGGAATTGCTTCACGTCGAAAAGCGGAAGAACTGATCACCAGCGGCCTGGTTTCGGTGAATGGGCAGACGGTCACCGAGTTGGGCAGCAAGGCCGACCCCGCAGTCGATCGCATCAAGGTCAACGGCAAACCTCTCAGCGGTCCTGAGCGCCACGTCTATCTCCTGCTGCACAAGCCGAAGGGTTACGTGACCACGGTCACCGACCCGGAAGGCCGGCCCACAGTACTGGATTTATTGCGCGGGGTCGCCGCCCGGGTCTATCCAGTCGGCCGTCTTGATTATCTTAGCGAGGGCCTGCTGCTGCTGACCAACGATGGCGAACTGGCCCAGAAGCTGACCCACGCTTCCTCGCACGTGCCCAAGACCTACCTGGTAAAAATCAGCGGTAAGCCGGCAGAGGAGCAGATTGACAAGTTGCGCCGCGGCATTCTGCTACCTGCCCAACGCTCGCCGCTCAAGACGCCGGCCGGCCGGGAGACGAAGCCGGGAGCCAGGCGGCGTGCGACGGCCGTGCATACCGCGCCGGCACGCATCAAACTGTTGCGTGAGGCGGCCAACCCCTGGTACGAGGTAACCCTGGTCGAAGGACGTAACCGGCAAATCCGGCGAATGTTCGAGCAGATCGAGCATCACGTGGAAAAAATCAAGCGGGTACGCTACGGCCCTTTGGAGTTGGATGTTGAACCGGGCAAATTCCGCCATCTCACGACGCGGGAAGTGGCGCAGCTGAAAAGTGCCGCGGGCGGGCGAGGAACACATTCTATTGCTGACTCCCCGGCTCGCGCGCCACGCCGGGCTCGGTCGGGATGACAAATTGATGGCGCTGTACCGGCAACCGGCAGACTTACCGATTGATGATGCAGAGATGAAGCAGCGAAGACCCAAGCGGAGATTGAATGAAGAGAGACTATAGAAAGCTGGTTCCGGAGCATCTGCATCATTTGCCTAGCTATGCGCCGGGCAAGCCCTTGCGGCAAGCGGAATTGGAGAGTGGCGTGCGTTGTATCAAAATGGCCTCCAATGAAAATCCCTTTGGGCCTTCTCCGTTGGCGATTGAAGCCATCAAAGCGGCCAGCCATGAGATTCACTTCTATCCCGACCACGGCGTTACCGAACTGACCGCCCGCCTGGCCGAGCTGCACGAAATCGATCCCAACCAGATTCTGGTGACTGCGGGCTCGACTACCTTTCTGGAGCTTATTGCGCGCACCCTGCTGGCACCCGGACTGAACGCCGTGACCAGCAAGCTGTCGTTCATCGTGTACCCCATTGTGACACGTGTCACGGGCGCTCACTTCATCGAAGTGCCGACCCTGAATGACGGCTTCGATCTGGACGCGATTCTGGCAGCGGTCGACGGCAACACCCGCGTGGTCTACATCGCCAATCCCAACAATCCAACCGGAACGGTGCTGGACGCGGCTGCCATCGATCGCTTCCTCGACCGTCTGCCGGCCCACGTGATCACCGTGCTGGATGAGGCCTATTACGATTACGCCAGCTACTTTGCCGCCACCCGCGGCCTGGATTATTCGCACTCGCTGCAGTATGTGCGAGCGGAACGGCCAGTGGTGGTTTTGCGGACATTCTCCAAAGCCCATGGCCTGGCAGGAATGCGCGTGGGCTACGGGATGGGTCCGGCGGAGTTGATCAGCTACATCGCGCGCATGAAGCCGGCCTTCATGGTGCCTTCGCTGGCGGAAACGGCGGCACTGGCCGCGCTAGCCGATGCGGCGCATGTGCAACGCTCGGTGAAGGCCAATGCGGAAGGCGAGAAAGCGTTGCGCAACGCAATCTCGGAGATGGGAATTCGCGTGGTCCCAACCTGGTCGAATTTTCTGTTTTGCCACGTAGGCGAAGACGTGAGCAACCTTTGTCACTTGCTGCAGGAAGACGGGGTCATTGTGCGGCCGATGAACGGTCCGTGGGGCGCGCCCGACGCGTTCCGCGTCACCATTGGTACGCGCGAGCACAATCAACGTTTTCTGCAAGCCTTGAAACGCGCTCGAGCCAGGATTCCCGAGCTACAATGAGAACTTCACCACAGTCTGCAAATCGCCGCCAGCCAATAAAGCTGGCGGTTTTTGCTTTAGGGCAAAGATGGGGTAGGCCCCCTTTACATGATTTTCTTCGGCTTAGGTTCAGCCGCGTATTGCCTTACCGTTGTGCGGGAGCGGCGCGCGCTGCGCCCTAGGGATTGCTGGAGCTGCGCATAGGTTCGGTCTGCGCCGCTGGGACCGAGCATGGGCAAGCGCGCCGCTCCGTACAATCCGGCGTCGCTTCCCATCAGAGCGATGGTTACCACCGTATGTTTCTTGCCTTGTTCCACGCGATCTGGCGCGGTGATGGAGTAGATAAAAGACCGTACCTTAAGCTCCTGAAACATGGTCGGCGCAAAAGCATCCCAGGCGCTCGCCACCCCTCCCCCAATGACATACATGGGAAGATTGAGGGCATTCACCATGCTTCCGATGGCGATGGCCAGGGCGCGGCCGACGCGTTCGTAAATCTTCTTGGCCGAAGCATGACCCTGGATCGCGAGCTGATAAATCCCGCGCGAGCTGAACTCCACATTGCCGCGCGCCGCATCGGCCAGATCCGGCGCGTTGCCGCTGTCGATCGCTTCATGAGCCATGCGGACGATCGCGGTCGCCGACGCGTACTGCTCCAGACAGCCACGGTTACCGCAGCCACAGGGATGCCCCTCGGACTCGACGTTGAAGTGGCCCAACTCGGCGGCCATACCGTTCATGCCATGCCACAAGCGGCCATTCATCACCAAGCCGCCGCCAACGCCGGTGCCGAGCGTGTACATCGCCATGTGATCGGTGTTGCGGCCTGCGCCCAGCCACTTCTCGCCCATCGCGGCGGAGTTGGCATCATTTTCCAGGATGACCTTGGTGCCCAGCCGGCGCTCGATTTCCTCGCGTACCGGAAAGTTCTCCCAGTCGGGAAGGTTCGGCGAGCGCATCACCATGCCCGTGTCCATATCGATGAATCCGGGCACGCCGATACCGATGCCGGCCAGATCGCCCGAACTGCGGTGCTTGGCCATCAGCGACTGAATGGCGTCGCACATTTCGCCGATGACGAAGTCGCGGCCGCGCTGTACTTCGGTTCCGGTGGTCAGCTTGTCCAGCAGCTTGCCCTCGCTATTGACCGCGGCGATGCGCAGGTTGGTACCACCCAGATCGACGGCAATCGAATAAACGCTCATGTGGCCTCAGAGATCCTCTTCACATCGTGGAGGTTTGTTTTACCACGGAGGCACGGAGTACACGGAGTTTTGTTTTCTTCTTATCGTCTCCGTGATCTCCGTGTCTCCGTGGTGAATCCTTTACTTCTGGCAATGCGGACAATAATGGCTACTGCGTCCTGCGATGATAACCCGCTGGATGGGCGTTCCGCACACCAAACATGGCTTCCCTTTTCTTCCATAGACGAAGTGTTTCAATTGGAAGAATCCCTCGCGGCCCTCGGCGTCGACGTAATTGCTCACCGACGATCCGCCAAGTTTAATGGCTTGACGCAAAACCTGCTGCAATCCTTTGTGCAGTTTCTGCAGTTCGGCACGCGTAAGCGACGTGGCGCGCCGGCGTGGCCGAACCTTGGCGCGAAACAGCGATTCGTCGGCATAGATGTTGCCAACGCCGCTGAGCAGTTTCTGGTTGAGCAGCGCGCTCTTGATGGGCGTCTTGCGTCCGTGGAAGAGCGGGATGAAATGTTCCAGATCGATGTCCAATGGTTCCAAGCCGGGCGCGCCGAAACCTGTTTCCGGTTCGGAGCCGAGGCGTACCACAGACAGTCTGCCGAACCTGCGCATGTCGACAAAGCGCAGCTCGCGTCCGGATTTCAGCCGCAGCACGGCGTGCGTGTGTTTCAGCATCTCCGCTTCTGGAGAGCCAATCAGCAACTGACCGGTCATGCCAAGATGCACGATCCACTGTCCGCGAGCCGGAGCTGTCTTTCGTCCCTTTCGGCTCTTCCCTTCCAGATCAAAGACAATGTGTTTGCCAACTCGCCTCACCTGCGAAATGCGGGAATGCTCCAGCACGGAAGCAATCTCGGCCGCCGAAGACTTCAGCGGCTGCGGCTTCTCGCCCAGCCAGACCGACTCGATCGTGTCGCCCGCAATGCGCTTGTCCAATCCGCGGGCGATGGTTTCTACTTCAGGAAGTTCAGGCATGGGAAACAGTTTACGGTATGGGTTTCGTTGGTTGCGCTCCGGTGCCCTTCGGAAATCTTAGGCAGTTGTCTTAGATATCCGGCTGGCAGTCGAAGCCTGCAAGACAGCTGGTCGCTAGTGGCAATTGTTGGGAGCAGTTCGACCGGCGAAGCGAGCCTCAATCCAACTCATCTGATCGCGAACAGAATCTCCTACCAACAAATCCGATTCGGGGTCGGAGATTTTATCGAACTGAACCCGATCTCCGTGCTGACACAGGCGAGTAACCAACTGGGTGGTCATCCCCGCCGGCGCGGCCGGATCACGGTCATCGCCTATCACCAGGAGCGGAGCATTTGCAGTCTTCTGGCCCACCTTGTTTCTGCTGAAGAATTCCTGGACGAACGTATTGCTCTTCCAATTCGGCTTGAGCATCTCACTGGCCGGAATGGCCGAACTGCCAGTCAAATCGCCGCATCCTTCGTTGATCTTGTCATACAACGGAAGCGCCTTGGCGGTCAGCATGTCGTTTACCTCGAAATTCGGATACACCGTTTTGATCCCATAGGCCAGAAACGGCAGCGCGCCGGCGGATTGTCCGTGGGCCATCTGCTCATAGTGCGCTTCCAGGTCGGGCACCGCGGAAATGGCTACGCTGCCGAGATAGTCTGCGTCGCGATCTCCGCCCTTCATTTCAGCCACGCTAATCGCGGCATTGGCTCCGAGGAACGAGCCCATGACTACCCAGCGGCGACTGAGTTGAGGCACGGCCAGACGCGCAGCCGGAATGGCGAACATCACATCCGCCGCATGCGACTGTACGTCCATTACCGCACTGCGAAAGTCCGTACCCAGTCCCGCGTAATCGCTTGCCACCACGGCGTAGCCAAGATTCAGGTACATGGACAGCAGCGGACCGTAATACAGATTTCTCCACAGCGACGGCGCACATTGCCGGGCAGCACCGACAAAGTCGTGCGCCCAGGCAATCACCGGCCAGCCTCCCGCGGGCGGCGTTCCGTCGGGAACCAAAACCACCCCGGACACGGCCACTCCATCACCGCGCGGCGACAGCGAGCGATAGAGAATCCGCGTCGCGGTGAAATCCACCGGCAGGTAGTAGTCGTCGAAAGGTTCGGCTCGAATCAATTCCCCAGGCTTTCCGGGAGGCAAAGGATGCGGCGTGTCATAGAACTTGGTAAGCGGCAAGGTCAGACGTTGATGCCGCGTCGTGATGGCAGGTGGATTTTGGGCCGAAGCCGGATCGATTGCCAGGACGCCGGTAATTACGAGGAGCAACAACTTGGCAGCGAATCGCGCTCTGTCACAGAACGATATTGGAACGCTCATCTGCGTTGGGTCCTGAAGAGTTGCCGGAACCTGCGGGTTAACTACAAAACGGGACCGATTCTACACCTATTTCCAATACCGCAAACTTACAGGGGCGTGGGTTGGCTAAACGAGCTCTACGTTGCGCCATGCGGAGCTGAACCTGTAAAATCTAGAGTTACACAGCCCGTCTCATCCTCACTTCCCAGAATTCAGGTTTGGTTTCACAACGCGAGACGAGTTGTGTGCGAATCTTCGCGATCGCTGCGTCCA
>CAWEWW010000009.1:0-89417 GCA_963812855.1 uncultured Acidobacteriaceae bacterium | reverse complement strand
TCGACGGAAATGGATTCCGGCGGATTGTCCCTGCGGATGCCGAAACATTCGGAGAGATTTTTGGAGTTGAGGAGGCTGCCAATGGAAGTTTGTGGTTGATTAAGAGCGGTAGCGCATTCGAGATCCCAGCAGCCGAGGTGCAAAGAGTACTGGATGATCCCTCCCATCGCGTTAAGTATCGCATCTTCGACTCTTTCGACGGTTTTCCAGAAACATTGACGACTAGGGGAGTAATTCAGGGAACCGATGGCAAACTTTGGTTCACCGGAGCAGGTGGTATCGTCTGGATCGACCCTGCCAATATTTCGACAAATACACTTCCTCCACCTGTTTTGATTCGGTCTCTGACTTCGAATGGCAGACGAACCGATTCTTTGACAAATCTGTCACTACCCCCGCGAACAACCGATCTGCAGATTGTCTACACAGCATTGAGCATGGCTGTGCCAGAGAAGGTGCGTTTTCGTTACAGGCTGGAAGGAGTGGATAAGGACTGGCAGGACGCGGGCAACCGTCGCGAAGCTTTTTACACCAGGCTTGGTCCCGGCGAATACCATTTCCGAGTCATAGCTTGCAATAGCGACGGAGTGTGGAATGAAGAGGGAGCGCGTCTGGATTTCAACATCGCGCCGGCCTGGTACCAGACGATCTGGTTCCGAGGATTTTACGTGCTCGCTTTCTTCACGCTGCTCTGGGGCATGTATCAAATGCGTATTCGTCAGTTGCAGGAGCAAGAGGAGAGATTTCGCGACGCTGTGGAGACTATGCCGGCGTTGGCCTTTGCTGTCGATCTCAAGGGTAACCGCACGTTTATGAACAGGGGTTGGCTGGAATACACAGGATTGAGTCGGGAAGAAGCGTCGGCATCGGGATTGGACAAGACGCTTCACCCTGACGATCTCGAGCGCGTGAACGAGCGATGGCGCACTTCCACGACGATTGGCCAACCATTGGAATATGAAGCGCGGCTGCGACGCGGATCGGACGGAGTTTATCGCTGGTTCCTGATCCGCGCTGTGCCTGTGCGCGACAAGCACGAGAAAATTGTGAAATGGTGTGGTGTGGCTACGGACATCGAAGACCGCAAACGTGCCGAACAACTCCAGGCAAGCCTTGCTCATATCAGTCGGGTCAATACTATGGGAGAACTCGTCGCATCAATTTCGCACGAACTCGCACAGCCAATCATGGCCTCAACCGTTAATGCCAAGGCGTCTTTGCGATGGCTTCAGCACGCTCCGCCGAATTTGACGAAGGTCCGGGAGGGGACGGAGAAAATCATCGAAGCGGGCACCTTCGCCTCAGAGATAATCGACCGTCTGCGATCTCTGTACAAGAACTCCGCTCCTAAACGAGAGTTGTTCTCAATAAACGACGTTATCGGCGAAATAATTTTGCTACTTCGGTACGAGGCCAATGAGTGTGGCGTTTCGATTCGTATGGACCTCGCGCCTGATCTTCCCAAAATAACAGCGGATCGCGTACAACTGCAGCAAGTGCTGATGAACCTGATGCTCAACGGTATTGAGGCAATGAAGGAAACGGGAGGCATACTCACTGTGAATTCGCAATTCACCGAGGACGGCCAAATCCAAATTTCTATTCATGACACAGGGCCCGGTCTACCCCTCGACAAGGTCGACCAAATATTCGATGCGTTCTTTACGACGAAGCAGCAAGGCAGCGGTATGGGCCTGGCGATTTCCCGGTCAATTGTGGAGTCACATGGTGGCCGTTTGTGGACGGCATCAAACGATGGACCAGGCGCGACGTTCCACTTTGCCTTGCCGGTGGCTTCCACGGGAACAGACTCTCCCTTGGATGCGACTTGATTTGAGCGTTCAACAGAATAGGTGCGCGGGCCCGGTCTCTCTCTCGGTCGACACCGGTCGCAAAAGACAGAAGTGTGGATAGAGGTTACAAGGCAGAGGTCTTGGGCCAACAGTCGCGACGCATTTCCTTCGTGAATGTGTCGCCTCAGTAATCGTGCAACAGGCTATTGCACAAGTATCGGAGATGTATTTGGAAGAGTCTGGGCCGATCCCACACGGATCAGCCCATTGGCCCGCTGCTAAAGAGTTTGTCGCATCTTTGTCGCAAATAGCGCCGATTGTGCCGGTTTTTCCGACTCTGCCGACTCGTAAGTGCTGTGCCGTCTATAATTTGCGGTTCGAGCTATTCCATGGCATGGAAGAGGTCGTCGGTTCGATCCCGACCAGGTCCACCAAATAACACCCCATACATCAGATACTTACAAGGGCAACAATATACTTGGCTGACTTGCGGCATCTATAGGGAATCGATGCGGACGCGGGCTTTGAAGGCCTAAGCTGTGTCTGCCAATTCAAAATACACTTTCTTTGGCGAGAATGGGTCGAGCCATCAAATTTGTATGGGACGGATCCCGAGGCGGTGATCTGGACCAATTATTTGTCCCGGTAGGGGTTGGGCCGCTTACATGCAGGCCGCATTGCGTGCCGACGGCATGGTAAGGAACGTAATGCTTGCCGGGGCGAGTTGAAGATCGCCTGGCTTGACTCTCTCGCCCTTGATTTCCGGAAGCGTTCCGTATTGCTGGACCTGCAGGGCAATGCCGTTGAGTAGCACGGTTGTGCTGGTGAGACTGGTCGCTGTGAGGGTGTAGCGATCCGCGGGCAGCGGGATGGCCAGGGGCTGCTCGCGATCTGGATCGATGTTCATCGCCAGTACACTGACTCCGCCCTTACGGCCTGTCATGCAATGGGCATAGACTCTGAGGTTCGGCTCTCCAGCCACTCCGGGGTCAAGCACAACGGCACCCATTGTGCGCTTCCAAAGCACAGCCGCCCAATAATCCGGCCGCGGCTCGTAGGTTTCTTCGTTCAGGAACCCGTAATCGCTGGAAGCCAGCGTGTTGTGCATGACAGTCTGCACGCCTTTCTGAGCCAGAATTCCAAGTTGGTTAAGATATCGGAAGCTGTCGACGAATTGGCCGGCAAACTGATCGCCGCCGCAGGCAGCCTCTCCCGTTTCCGTCAGCCACATTGACTTGCCGGGGAGGTATTTGTCCCGCGCAGCCGCGTAGAAGGCTTCGCTGGTGAGAGTCCGATTGAGCCAATCCGCGGTGAGAGCCTGTGCGACAGTGGTTCTGCCTCCGCACCGTTTGGAAACGGTGGGATAGAAATGGTACGAGAATACGCCGAAGACCGGTCCTGTCGCTGCCATAATCTGGTCGGTGGTCAGCGGCAACTTCATCGTGATTCCGGGCACCAGAGAGGTTCCTTCGCCGACGCTGCCCGGGCCGAGGAAGATGGCCGTGGGCTGTTCTTTGTGCAAGAAGGGCCCGAAAACCTTCACGTCTTTCGCAAAAGCTACAGCATTGTAGCCCTGCGGAGCTCCGCCTGGACCGGGAAACGTCGGTTCATTCATGAACGCTGCGGCAGCAATGCTTCCGCCGATGCTCTTGGTGTAGTCGAAGAGCGCTTTGGCCTGAGCCGGTGTCCAGACTCCGCTCGCGTCCCTGGCGCCGGGGCTGATGGCCACCGACGTGACAATATTTGCGTCGACCGCGCGCGTGAAGTCGACAACCCCCTTCCACTCCGCGCGCGTCAGAACGCCTCTGAATCCCTGGGGCGGATCTTTCAACGCGGGAAGATCGTCATCCTGGAAGTACGTGCTATTCGCCCAAGACCCGCTCACCCGCAGGTACGCCGGTCCCAAGGCCGCCGCCAGCTTCCGGAGGCGGGGATTGCCCAGGTCGATGGGCGGACGGTATTGGTAAAGGCTTGTATTCTCTCCCACCTGCTGATTGGCATCCGGGGATGTGTTGGATTTCGGGGCGTCGCTTCCTGCAACGTTCGATTTGTATGGCTTCCAGAATCGTCCCCCGGTCACTTCAACCATCTCCACGTTGTACGAGACAAATCGCGGATCCACGGTGCCGAGCTTTGACATTTTGGACGGAGCCAGGTTTGCGCCGGGCTGTTCCTGCGCCGCAATACCAACTGCCACCATCATGATTCCCAGAAATACAACCCGTTCAAGCTTTGTAGTTGCCATTGCGAAGCTCATCTACCTTCTCCTATTCCCGGAAACGCGGCGTGGCGCAGTCACTGGTCACCGGATTCACTCGCAGGTTTATGCCAACTCCAGCAGCGCAATGCATTCGGCGCACCTGGGGCAGGAAGTGCGACCTCAGGCGGGAAGCAAAGAGCCCATTTTCCTGGCAATCGCACGTGCCGCAAAATCCGGGCTTAACCGACACAACTTGTCCATTAGCATTGCGTCCTTCCCGACGAAGATGTGGCGCGCGTTTCTCTCGATACCTTTGACGATGATCTGTGCCGCTTTACTTGGTGAGAGGGCTTTGACGGTCCCGCTGCTCTCGCCCTTGTCCTGCGTTTGCAGTCCTGAATTTCCGCGAATGTTTGTTGCAACGGCACCTGGGAAAACCACGGTTACGTGGACACTTGTTCCCATGAGTTCAGAGGCCAAACCTTCGGACATGAGCTTGACCGCAGCTTTCGCAGCGCAGTAGATAGTTTGGCCTGGCACAGCAAGGAAGCCTCCCATGCTGGAAAGATTTACAACATGCGCTTCGGGGCGTTGCAGCAGATGTGGCAAAAACGCCTTGATCATAAAGAGTGTGCCAAAGAGATTTACGTTGAAGACACGCTCAATGATGGAATAGTCAAGGTCGTTGAGCCTCGTAAAAGGCTGAATGATGCCGGCATTGTTAATGATGCAATCGACCGTTCCGAACCGTGCGAGCACATCTGCGGGAAGGGCTTCAACAGCGGCTTTCTCGGTAATGTTGACCACGTATCCTTGAAAGTGACTCTTTAGTTGACCGGCGAGACCGCAGGTCACTTCAAGGGCGGCCGGGTTAATATCGACCCCCGCAACCAGCGCGCCTTTCGAAAGCAGGTGAAAGGCGAGTTCCCGGCCAATACCGCTCCCCGCACCGGTTACGACGATGACTTTGCTTTGGATTTTCACTCTTTGCTCCCAAGCAATCAGCCGCAGTTATGACAGTTTAATGAGTTCACCATCACTCCTCGCACGATAAGTGTTTTGACTCTGTGCTAAAGGATGACCTCTTAGCGGAGTTCCTGCGGCGAAGTGGCTATGAGCTTCGACTCAACCACAATTGATGCCGCGCTCAACCCGTCTGCCTTTGCCGTCAACTTGATCTCGCCTGCTTTGCTGGAAGTGCGCAGAACAACCAGTGCTCGCCCATTGAAAAGGTTGAAGGAATTTCCTGAATAGGAATCCTGACTGTGACCATCGCCGCTCCCAACCGCAGCAATCGTTCCAACACCACGCACCGAGAAGAGTACCTTGTGGTTCGTGTTTACCTGGAGTCGGCCCTTCTTATCCACAGCCTCCACCGTGATGAATAAGAGGTCTTGTCCGCCGGCGTTGAGGGCCATTCTATCGGCGCTAAGCTCTAACCGGACTGGATCTCCGACCGTCTGCAATACGCTTTCCGCCACAACCCGATCGCTACGCAGGCCTTCGACTTTCAACGTTCCCGGCACATATGGCACTTCAAATGCTGCTTTGAATTGCTGATCGCGGCCCGTAAGCTTTTCACCGATGAGCTTGTTATTGAGATAAAGGCGTACCCGTTGCGTGCCCGAATATACCTCGACCGTCATCGGTTTTCCATCCTCTGCGGGCCAAGTCCAACTTGGCAGACTGGGATACACGGCCCAGCCAGTGGCGAGGATTTTCTTGCCCTCGGGTTCAGGTAGGCGAACTGTTGCGAAAACTCTGTCACCTCCATTCCAGAGAATGTCTCGATAATATGACGATGGCTTTCGGAAGCCTGTGAGGTCGAGGTCGCCACAGTACGCCGCGTGCCAAGGGAACGCCGGGGAGAGCGGGCTGGGTGGCTGACCGTTCTGAAAAGATGCAATCGGACTTTTTCCGTTTTCGCCAAAGCTTGCCATGTAACTTCTCAGGAACGCTGTCATCTGACTTAGCCCGGCGACCTGCTTGGGCGAACCATAGCTCCAGGCGCCGATTCCGGATTCGCCGAGGTAGTCCATGGCCGTCCACACAAATTCCCCAACGATATAAGGATGCTCGTGGACAAGCTCCCATTGTTCGAAGACATCTACAGGGAAGGATTCGGTCGTCATCATGATGCGGCCAGGCACGCGCTGATGATCCTTGCCCTGGTTTTGGGCCAGGTTGTAGTTATAACCTGCAATATCGACCTGCGAGATGGCCGCGTCTGGATTTGGGCCATAAGTTGCACCAGGAAATGCCTGTGTCAGCGGCCTGGTTGAATCGAGCGATCTGGCGCGATCGGCCAGTCGTTTCGCGAGCGGTGCTCCATCTGCTGTGTATACTTCTGGGATTTCATTGCCAATGCCCCACATGATGACGGATGGGTGGTTGCGATCTCGCATGACCATAGCGTCAAGGTCCTTTTGCCACCACTCCTCGAAAAATCGAGCGTAGTCGTATTTACGCTTGCTCACAGTCCAAACATCGAATGCATCTTCGACCACCAGCAGACCCATACGGTCACAGGCATCGAGAAATGCCGGCGAAGGAGGGTTATGCGCAGTGCGCACGGCGTTGAACCCCGCCGCCTTGAGGAGTTGCACTTTTCTCTCCTCGGCCCGGTCGAACGCAGCCGCACCCAGCGGCCCATTATCGCTGTGAACGCTACCACCGCTAAGCTTGATGGGTGCGCCGTTCAACAGCAATCCTTTCTCGGCAGACCATGCGAGAGACCGGACACCGAATGGAGTTTCAACTTCATCGAGTAATTTGCTGTTCTTCACGATGCGCGTGATAGCGCGATACATTTGGGGATTGTTTGGCGACCAAAGTGCCGGCTGACCAATGGCGGTCTCCTGATCTACTTCGGCCGACTGCCCCGGCTGTATCTCGACACTTTGATTAGGTTCAGTTGATTTTGTTCCATCTGGTGCCAAAAGAATCGTCTCGACCGTAACTGTGCTCGCTTCCGATGTGTTGTTCTGCACCTGCGTCTTCACCACCACTTTCGCCGACGTGGCGGAAGCGCTGGGCGTGCTTACAAACACTCCCCACGGAGCCACGTGGATGGGCTCGGTGACTACGACGCGGACATGCCGATAGATGCCTGACCCGTTGTACCAACGGCTGTTCGGCTGCAGAGAGTTGTCAACTTCGACAGCCAATACATTTTTCGCATCAGCATTCAACTGGGCCGTGATGTCAAAGAGAAAGCTTGTGTAGGCGTACGGATGAGCGCCGATCTTTTGTCCATTCAGATAGACGGTTGTGTATCCTGAGACCCCGTCAAACTCCAGAGATACGCGCTTGCCTTTCCAACTTGGGGGAGTTGTAAACGTCTTTCTGTACCAGCCAATGCCCGCGGGAAAATATCCCTCCCCAGCCCCGGTGGGATTATTCTTGCTGGGGGCGCCTTCGATACTCCAGTCGTGCGGTACCGTCAGCGTCCGCCACGAAGCGTCGTCGAACCTGGGCGAGGCGGCATCAGCAGGGTCTCCAAGAACGAACTTCCAGTTTGCGTCCGCCGAGTAAACCATGCGGGGACTCGATGCCGTCTTCGCCGAAAGCTGTGCTGTCCCGATTAGAAGGGTTGCCGCCAGCACAGGCCATGACGTATGCGCGAAATTCATTCTAAAACCGAACATCTTTGACTCCTGCTGCACTCGCTAAATAGGCGTACTCTCTTCGTTCCAATCGCGCTTACTTTGGGTCCCTGGCACGTGTGTGGAATTATGAGCATAGGACGTCGGAGTTGCCTATTTCACCGGGGTCGCGGTGAAATCACCATCGACTCCGAATTGCTCCACATTCACGGTTCCGGCGATTTTGCCCGCCGCAGGATCCAGCGTTCCGGTGTAGGTCATGGTGAGAGGATCGCCATTGTATTGGGAGAGGTATGACCAGGTCACCTTGGTCCCGTCGATCTTCCCCGTAAACTTTCCATCGCCATTGTCGGAAGTGCAAGTACCGCTCAGGTCCTTGTCTTGCTGGGTGAATGTACAGTTCATGTCACTTTCATTCCCCATGACGTTGTTGTGAATCGTCCATTTTCCGTTGAGGGATGAGTTGTCTGCCGCCATGCGAGTGATGGCTGCAGACGCCAGGAGTGCCCAAACGAGCAGAGTTCTCATGTGCGTGTCTCCGTGTGAACTTTATGGCATATGATGCCATTTGAAGCAGGATATGTGAGACTAAGTCTCAGTGTCAAGCCTAAAACTCACAAAAAACATGTAGAATTACAGGCTAGACTGAGTTTCTCCATAAGCGCAAAGGGGTTGGACATGACAAAGGCCAGTCTTCAAAGCCGCAAGCAGCAATTTGTACGGGATGCGATCTTTGACGCTGCAGTGGAGAAATTTGCGGCGGAGGGCTTCGACGATACGACGGTCGAAGACGTGGCCCGGGCCGCGGGGGTATCGCGGGCTTCATTTTTTCGTTATTTTGCGAGTAAGGACGACCTGCTTGCGCAAAACGTGATGAAGTATGGGACTGCCTTGACAGAAGCCATAAAGGCTTGCCCGCCCTCGTTCTCTGCATTCCAAATCATGCGGGAGACGGTTCTTTCTATTGCCCGGCAAACGGTCACTTACCCGCGCACGCGACAAGTCATCGACATCTCATTGCAAAGTGCCTCAGCGAGGCAAGCTCACGGGTCGCGCATGATGGAGGTGGAAGAGAGCGTGGCGATAGCGTTCGCCGAGCGGATCAAGGGCCTGTCGAAGGATGATCTCGAAGCGCGATTGCTGGCGGCAATGACCGTATCGGCCATGAATGTGGCAATCATGGCCTGGTATCGAGGCGATTACCAGGAGCTTTCCGCCGCGGTAGAGCAGGTATTCTCTCGCTTCACGCGAATCGTTTGCGATCCGATACGCTCGAACGCCCGGTAGGTCGATTTGGACCGTTCGGTCACCGCGGCGCGGTTTGCCATGCGGGTGGTTGTGAAATAGACCGGTCAAGAATGTGAGCGTGTCACCAGCCGAGCTACGCCGACAAGCGTCGGCTTTGGGAGGGATATGAAGGCGAATACATGGAGTCGGCGAGATCTTATCCGAGCGAGTGCGTTTGCCGCCACGTGCTCTGTTTTGGAGGAGTTCGTTCAGGGTAAGAGCACTCTGGGCAGTTTCCGAAACTCCAGGCGTTACAGGACAGTCGCGTGAGTTTTGTTTCGACAACCAAGGCTGAACCATGGGTGGTTTCGCCCGCATTTAACCCTAATTCAGCTGGACAATGCTGAATCTGAACATTGTTGGAGAGGAGGCGACCCGGAACCGCGCTCGACCGCTCATTTTATCTCTCTCACTTGACAAACAAGTAAAGCCAACCAGAAACTGGTTGACGTGGGGACCACTTGAATGCCTAGTAAAGAGAAACGCTCGGCGCAGTTGCTGCAAGGAACGCTTGATCTTATCGTGCTGCGCACTCTGGCCACAATGGGCCCACAGCACGCCTACCAGATTGCCGGCCGGCTGCAACACCTGTCGGATCAGTCGCTGGAGCTGAACCAGGGAACGCTCTACCCTGCGTTGGTGAGACTTGAGCAGTATGGCTGGATCAAGGGCGCCTGGGGTCAGACCGAGAGCAAACGAGAGGCGAAGTTTTACGAGCTTACACGAGCTGGACGCAGTGCATTGGAAAAAGAGACAACTCAGTGGCGTAAGATGTCGAGTCTTGTTGAGTGTCTCCTCCTTGAAGGAGGCCGAGGATGAACCGGCACCTCGCGCGCTGCCTTGCGAAGCTGAGGAATCTCTGTGCCGCAAAAAAGGCAGACGATGATTTCGAGCGCGAGATTCGGGCGCACCTCAACTTTCTTGAGAGAGAGTATTTGCGACAGGGCCTCACTTCAACGGAGGCACAGCACAGAGCGCGGATCGCCTGCGGCGGAATTGAGAAAACCAGGCAAGCGCATCGCGATGAGCGTTCGTTTCTGTGGTTAAGCCAAGCTGGTCAGGACCTTCGACACGCTCTGCGTTCAATGAAACGCGCCCCTGGCTTCACATTGGCTGCGGTCCTCACATTGACCCTCGGAATTGGCGCCAATACTGCGGTCTTTTCAGTAGTGAATGCCGTTCTGCTTCGGCCGCTCGCGTACCCCGATCCCGGCCGCATCGTACAGGTCATCCTGGCGTCAAAGGGCGGAGAAGAACGTGGACAGTCGATACCGGATTTCCGATTCCTGCTGGATCGGGCGAGCTCCGTGCAGGACATGGCCGCGTACGACTTCGGTCAATCGGAGATGGGGTTGACGTCGGGCGTGCCCGAGCCAGTCCGCGGCATTCACGTCACGTCGAATTACTTCCATCTTTTTGGGGCGCCTTTCCTCCTCGGTCGCACCTTCGATAGCGCGGATGATCTCGTAAATGGTCCCAAGGTGGTCATTCTCAGCTATGCCCTCTGGAAAGACCGATTCGGAGGAAACGAAAGTATTGTGGGCGAGGCGATATCGCTCGACAAGCAGCCCTACACCGTTATCGGGATCACTGCGGAGACCTTTCACTCCGAGCCGGAGGCCCAACTCTGGATACCGTTTCAGTTCAATCTCAACAGCGAGGATAAACTTCATTCGTTTGCAGTGGCCGCTCGTATTAAGCGGGATATGACATTGGCCCAGGCGAATGCTCAGCTCAATGCGGCTTCGGAATCAGCCAGGAATCTTTCGGAGCTGCCCGATCCGGATTTCCAGTTTCAACTGCGGAGATTACGCGACGAGATGGTCGGCGACGTTCGATCCCCCCTCCTAACCCTGGAGGGGGCGGTTGCTTTCGTTCTACTCATTGCGTGCGCGAACTTGATCAACCTACTCCTCGTCCGAATGACCGTTCGTCGACGTGAATTCGCAATCCGCGCGGCAATCGGCGCCGGCCCCGGTCGTATCTTAAGGCAGCTTATCGTCGAAAGCCTGCTGCTCAGCTTCTGTGGCTGCACAGCAGGAGCCCTTGTGGGAATCCTTGGCGTCAATCTTCTGCTGAAAATCATTCCTGGCAACATGCCGGGCATTCATGAAATGAATGCAACCGTCGGGCTCGATTGGCGTGTGCTCCTATTCGCCGCGGGACTCTCAATCGTAACGGGCCTGGTCTTTGCGACAGTCCCGGCTCTGGCAGTGCTCCGGCCCAAACTTACCGACACCCTTAATGAAACGGGCAGTCGCCAAGGTCTTGGCACTCGGACGAAATGGTTGCACTCACTGACGGTAATCAGCGAGGTGGGGCTGTCGCTCATCCTACTCATCGGAGCGGCTCTGTTGATCCGCACCTTCATCTTGCTGAATGGCGTGGACCCGGGTTTCGACAGCCATCATGTGCTGATGATGACCATGCCTATGGGCACAGAACGCGCGGAATCGGCCGCGACCCTGTCAGCCATGGTTCGGGAGGCGCGGCAGCAATTGGCCGGAATTCCCGGCGTGGAAGCTTCCGCGGCTAGCTTCAGCCCGCCGTTTGCAAGCCGAATGGGTCTCCCGTTCGCTTCCATCTCGGGTGCCTCGGAAACTTCCGGAGATGGAGATTGGCTCGCAGCGTCCCCGGGTTATTTTCAGGTTCTGAAGATTCCGATCGTGCGGGGAAGAGATTTTGATTCTGCAGATGAATCCGGTGCGCCGCCGGTAGTGATGATCAACGACACAATGGCCAAGCGATATTGGCCCCGTCGCGATGCTCTTGGTCAACAGATCGTGATCGGCAAAGGCCTCGGGCCGAACTTCGAAGATAAGCCTCGAACCATTATTGGCATCTCCGGCGACACACGGGACGACGGTCTTGCCCAGGCTCCGGCGCCGACGATGGTAATTCCAGATGCACAGGAGCCGGATGGAATCATCGAAATGATGTCGAAGTTTGGCCCCATCTGGTGGATGGTTCGCACGCGCATAGAGCCCCGCCAACTCATTCCTGCGGTGTCTGAGGAGTTGCGTAAGGTAAGCGGAGGAAGGCCCGTTGGCAACATACGAACAATGGATGAAATACTCGCGCGCTCCATCGCCGAACAGCGATTCAACATGCTGTTGCTGTCGATCTTCGCGTTCGTCGCGCTGTTACTGGCGGCGGTGGGAGTCTACGGCGTGATTGCGTATGCGGTTGCCCAGCGCACACACGAGATCGGCGTACGAATGGCTCTCGGAGCCGACCGGTCAAGTGTACGCAACATGATTCTGCGGGAAGGCTTGATGAAAGGGACAATTGGGATCGTTTGCGGAACATGCGCGGCATTCTTTCTTGCTCGCTTGCTCGCTGGGCTGCTTTTCGGTGTGTCGTCCCACGATGCTGTTGTGTTTGTTGCGACACCTCTGGTTCTGGAAGGCGTAACCGCAGTCGCAGCCTTGATTCCCGCACGAAGGGCGGCCAACTTCGATCCAGTAAGAGCGTTGCGCGGCGAATAATCCGCTGACCAATGTTCGCCGCCGACGGGTCAGAATCAAGGAGATTCCGAACTACCGGATTGCTCCGGCCTCTTTGGTGCGCTTACATCGCTTTTTTTATTGAACAGTGTACGAAACGCTGGATTGATGAAGAACCTGGTTGCTGCTGCCGAGGTCGAGAACCGTGACGGTGTGCGATCCAGGGGCGAGAGAGAGGAGCTGATTCACGAACGACCCTGGATACCAGCCCTGCTTGACGCCGTTGTCCCATACCTGCACCTGACTGACGGGCTCAGACTCGTTAGCTTGCGCGACCACCTGAACCATAGGCGTGCTGAAAACCTGGGCCGGAACGGGCGAGGCAATTTCAACGCCCTCTGGAGCCGCGGACACGCTATAGCTGACCGAGGACTGATGAACCACATTAGAGTCATAGTCCTGATCCAGAACCGTGAGGGTGTGAGATCCAGGGGCAAGATTATAGTATTCGTTGACGTTGGCACTGGCGTAGTAGCCAAGCTTGACTCCGTTATCCCAGACCTGCATTTGACCTACAGCCTCCGATTCGTTCGCCTGAGCGACGACGTGTACGAGGGATGGGCTGGTTTGGTTGGCGGTGGGCGCAACAATCTGTATTCCGGGCGTGAGCGCCTGTACCGTATACGTGATGGAACTTTGATGAATGACCTGGTACCTAGAGTTCTCGTCGAGGACGGTGGTGGTATGCTTCCCGGGCGCCAGGTTATAGGTAGCATTCACCTGCGTGCCATGGTAGTAACCAAGTTTTACGCCGTTATCCCAGACCTGCATCTGGTTTACGGTCTGGTTCTCGGAGGCGGAAGCAATGATGTTCACCGATCCAAGGACGGTGGTCCCGTTTCCGGGAGTCGCGATGGCTACCCTGTTGGTTGGGCCGGTAGAAAAGAAGTCGGCCATGGGAGCAGCGGTTGCCGCGGCACCAGGGCAAGTGGAGATGCCCAGAGCCGTACACACGGTCGCCAGCACGTTTTCGCCATGGTAGGTGGTGGTCGACTGGTAGCCGGGCTTTACTCCCGGACCAATGACGAGATTAGCGATATGTCCGCCGCATCCCTGGCTGACGGTGGCAGAACAAGCGTTGTCATCGGTGACATCGCTTTCATCCCAGACGATAAAGAGAATGCCGTCGCCACCGGGCTGGAATTCAGGGCGCGCAAGAATGGCGGGAAGATTGGTCTGGAGCCACTGGTCGGCCTGCTGAAGAGTCCCGTTGTGGGCGTCGTCGTTGACGTTGGGAGTGATCCATGCGAAGTTGACCATGGTGCCGTCCGCAAGGTCGGTGGATAATTGCGTTAAGGGAACGCTGTTGGTGTCCTGACCAGTTCCCGGACAGACGTCGGAGAAATCAATCAGCGGATTGTGGCGCCGATAGTAGAGGTTATCCGGACTGTAGAGTCCCTGGTATCCGGCGTAGGGTAGGTTCTCCTGATAGGACTTCCAGGTGTAGCCTTTCGCCAGGAGTTCGCGAACGATGTTGTCTTCGGTGTGTTCGCAGGAGACAGTATCGTTGTTGGGTTCGACCTCCGCACCGGCGACATACCACATGAGCGCGGGAAGCGAACTATGCTGATCGGCATAGAACTGACTCGCCAATCCGTATTGGGCGATGAGTTGGTTATAGTACGGCATTTGTGAGTTACCCACCACATCTTCAATACCGTGGTTCTCCTCGTTGATAACCCACACGTGAGTAGATTTGGGAACTTTTTGCGCGGCGGCAGTGGCGGCAAACAGCAGACAGGAAAGCAGGCACAGAGGCTTCAAAGACATCGGGATGTCCATCCTGGGACAGGGAAATTCGGAGACCTCTGCATAAGGCCTTGCATAAGCCAAGCATTCGCTTAGAGACACAACCCCGCTGAAGGATGACGGGCTCAAGCCCGCTTCCCTCACCCGGATTGGTGCCCGCCCGCCGACCGGGCAAGCTCCGCACCTTCGAGACGTAAGCTTATTCAGAGATTCCTTGCGGTGATTATAGGGGCGATCGTAATTAAGCAGGTGTGAATTGACGCGGCGCTAAAGAAAGGCGTATTCGCAATCCTTCCAGTGCTGTTTGTCTGCTCAACAATGCATATTAGCCGAGAAGAGGCGGGGATTTGCGAGACGCCATTCAGCTTGTTGAGCGTCCAAAGGAGTGATAGGCTGCTGGCACGCAATCCGAAAACGGGGCCCGTACATTTGAAAAGGCGCGATCTGATCCGACTTGGTGGGCTGGCTGCAGCCCGCGCAGCCCCCGGCCAGCCCTCATGCGCCACGCCGATATTTCGACGACGATGCAAGGCGGCGAGTCGCCGATAGAAAACCGGCGCACCGCGAACAACAGTGTGGTTGGTGAGATTCTGACGCGGCGATCGTCGCGATGAGACCCAGAAACGCGAAACCGGGCGCCTCGGCGCCCGATTTTCGTTGGGATCGGATTTTTGGGATCATCCCGTAAATGGTTGCGCGGGCTGGATTTCAACGAGCGACCTTTGGTGTTATAACCGACTCGCGACATTATCCACGACAGAACCTATCGACCCCACGTAGTGTCCGAGCCGGGTCTCGACGTCTCCTGGAACGTGGAAGCCTCGTTCAAACAGAGCTCGAAGCCTCGCCTGGGCGGCAGGCCTGCCGAGTGCAGACACAAAGGCATCCCACTCCGGAGCAATCTCCGCATCCGAAGGCAGGCTGTTCAGGTTCACCATGCGCTTGGTCTCAGCAATCGCTTCTCGGTCAAAAGAAGAAATTCTCCTGGCGAAGTCTTCGACGAACGCATCGAGTTGGTTATCGGGCAGCGCGCGGTTGACATACCCATACAACTCCGCCACATCCCCTCGAATGTCATCCGCTCCTAAGAGCACTTCCAATGCTCTGCCCCGCCCTATCAGTCTCGGCAGTCGCGCCATCGGTCCACCGCCCGGCACCAGTCCCGCCCCGACCTCCCATTGGGAAAGGGTCGCCTTTTCGCGGCTCGCAAATCGCATGTCGCTTGCGAGTGCCAGCTCGCTCCCAACTCCGGTGGCACGGCCGCGAATGGATGCAATCGACACGACTGGTGCTCGACTCAACCGAACGAGCATGTCAGGCAGCGGATGTAGCCCTGTTCGTCCCAGGGGAAATTGAGAAGACTCCTCAGGTCTTGCCAGAAAGTTGTAATGCGTGAGGAAGAACCCTTCTACCGCGCTGTCGAACACCACCACCTTGACTCGTTCGTCTGATTCGAGTAAACCGACGATCTCATCGAGCGCCGGGATATTTGCGGGCCCAAAGATATTCAAGGGCGGGATGTCGAACGTTACCTTCCAATATGCATCGGACTTCCGAACCAATCGTATTCTTCCCTCGCCGTCGCTGCTCATCATCTACTCTCCTGCGCTGCTCAATTGGGCCAGAACCATGAACTGAAAACAATTGGCCCTTGGCATCGCCAATACCTTCGCATGCGCGAGCACCGGATGCGATCTCGTAAAACGTCCCAATTCCGCCGATTACTTCACATCCTGGTTGCGGGCTGCGTGCCGCTCCGGACGCGCCATGCGCGGCCAGGTAGGTTTTCAGAGGGGACTGCGATCCATTCCTTAGTCTAGATCGAGAGTGAGGCCAAGCCAATTCCAAGGTGTCGACCGATACTTTCATGTCATATTTCGCATGCAACATTGGTGACCCGGGTACATCTATCTCGCGGGGGGGCAACGGGTGTGATGTTACCGATCGATCCGAAACTGCGATTTAATGGGCCCATCGGGTTCCCAGCGAAAAGCGCTTTCGAAGCTTCGTGTGTTACCGCCCAGCAAAGTGAGCCTGCTGCAACCACGAATCAACGGGGGAACTGAGTGAGAGCGCATCTGCTCTTGCTTCTCTTCGGGTCGAGTTTGTTGGCGTTCGGTCAGAGCGGCAGCACAAGCGCTGCACCGGTCGATCCACCCAGCCCACTGCCGCAAAGGCCGCCCCCAACTTTGGGGAGTGGCCAGCCCGACGAACTCAAACAAGAACTCGATGCGTACGCAATCGAATTGTCAAAGATACCGGCCGATCCACTGATACAACCGGATCCCGCGGGTCCGATGTTGCGGCCTGTCGACAAGATAGTGGATTTCAGCGTTCAATCACTTCATTTGAAGTTTGGTGCGACGTACACATTCCTCACCCAGTACGCAACCATAACCCCAGATGGTGTCCGGCACGAACAACCCAGCGGGCGCCTCGACTTCACCGGAGCGTGGAGTATCTACGACCACGAATCCACTGCAGGATCCATCAGCCTGCTGATTCGTTCCGGAACCAACATTGGCATGAGCCAGCAGTTCAACCTCAGCGATCGACTCGGCTCCGGGCTTTACCTCAACTGTCTCCAGGGCGGAGGGCCGCAGGAACCAATCACCGTGAACATCCTCTATTGGCGGCAGGATTTGCTCAATAAGAGGCTTTCGTTTTACGTCGGCAAGATACACCCCAATGAATACGTGACGCTCAGTATGTTCAACAACGACGAACGCACACAGTTTCTAAATGGGACAAACGACGGCAATGACGCGGTTGCGTCAGACGGGACGTACGCAGGTGGCGCGGCTGTTGAATTCCAGGCCAGCCAGCATGTCTTTGTCCACGCTGTCGCCGTGGATACCGAAGGTTCGCAGCAGGGAAATATCGAAACGCTGGTCGATCGAAAATACGCGGAGACCGTTGAAGTGGGCTGGTCCTCAGGCGCATTGGGCGAAAAGTATCGACTTTATCGCATCGGCATGTGGCGAGACGATACCAGGGATCGGGGCAGTGGATATGGCGGAGGACTTGAGTTTGACCATGAATTGACGAACGGCTGGACGCCCTTTGGAAGGTTTGCTTTCGGGACCACGAAGGGGACGGCCATCAAGGACGAATACGAACTGGGGCTTGCTCAGGTTCATCCGTTCGGGCGACGGGGAGACATGTTTGGCGCGTCATTCGCTTACAGCGAGCCGAACGCCCCTGCTACGCACCACGAGAGCGTCTTTGAGTCGTTTTATCGCCTTCGTCTCACGAAGAGTGTCGAGGTTGGGCCGGATGTGGAGGTTTCGGTTCATCCTACATACGCGACCAAAGCCTACACAACCACACTTCTCGGCGCGAGAATGCGGCTCATTTTCTAGCACGTGAGATTGTTGGGGCGGGCGTCGGTTTCTGCATCGGAGGCATTTATTCGGGGGCGCAGGCCCGGAATCTTGAGGTGAACATGGATGGGAACTCAGCAACTTACTGGCGGATCTGACGACATGCGGGGGATTTCTGCCGCAGCGGCGACACCGAATTACACACGGCCTATGGCCATCGTCACGAGCCTGTTCTTCATCTGGGGATTCCTGACTTGTTTGAATGACATTCTGGTGCCACACCTGAAGTCGATCTTCGATCTCAGTTATGCGCGTGCTATGCTCATCCAGTTTGCGTTCTTCTCCGCCTACTTTTTATTCTCAATGCCATGGTCGAAGGTCGTGGACGCGGCCGGCTACAAGGCGACCATGGTAATCGGCCTGCTGACCATGGCGGCTGGAGCATTCCTGTTTGTTCCTGCTGCATCTGTTGTATCGTACCCGCTGTTCTTGACTGCGCTCCTTGTTCTCGCCGCAGGAATAACTGGTCTGCAGGTGTCGGCGAATCCCTATGTGGTTTTGTTAGGCAAGCCAGAAGCAGCATCGAGCCGGCTCGATCTGACCCAGGCTTTTAACTCGCTGGCCACGACCATCGCTCCAAAACTCGGCGGATTGCTCATCCTGAGCGCGACGCCGTTGGCAGTCGAGCGGCTGCGCAGTCTCCCGCCCCGGGGCTTGTATCTGCATCAGATACAACAAGCGGCCTCGGTCAAGATGCCCTATACAGTGATCGGGGTCGCACTGCTCTTGCTAGCGGTGTTGATTGGCACTTCAAAGTTGCCGGCAATCGAATCCGCCGCACCTCTCCCCGGAAGGAAAGCGACGGATTCGATCTGGAGACATTCCAGTCTGCTCCAGGGTGCGATCGGGATCTTCGCGTACGTGGGCGCTGAGGTCTCCATCGGCAGCTTTCTGGTGAACTACTTTGGCTTGCCTGAAATCGCGGGTCTCTCTGCCAAAACCGCGGCGGGCTTTGTCTCGTTCTACTGGGGTGGCGCCATGATCGGGCGCTTTGTTGGCGCAGGACTTCTGCAGCGGTTCAGGCCTGGCTATCTGCTTGCGCTCTGTGCCGTCGCGGCGGGGATATTGGTCGCCGTCTCCATGATCTGGAGTGGTCACATCGCAATGTGGAGCATCCTCGCGATCGGGTTCTTCAACTCGATTATGTTCCCCACCATCTTCAGCCTAGGTGAAGCAGAGCTCGGCGCCTTGAGCGGAAGTGGTTCCGGCATCTTGAATATGGCCATCGTAGGCGGCGCGATCCTCCCGGTAATCCAGGGAGTCATTGCCGACCATCTGGGACTTCACCACGCTTTCATACTCCCGCTTATCTGCTATATGTACATCTTTTACTATGCTCTGATTGGATCGAAGCCGAATAGCCAACTCCGCACGACCGCGTAGGACTGGCAGAGCATTCTCAACTTCCGCCGGCGCGGCCGTTTGCACGACAGGAGATGCATTATGGCGACGCCCGAAGAGAAATACCGATCGATGATGACTTCCGCAAGAAATTGATGCTGGTTGAACATTCCACATCTCGCGCCACATAATCTGCGGAGATCATGCACGCGGCTCTACCACGATTCCGGAGACGAGCTCGAGCAGATTCAGTTTCTTCTCGGGTATGTCTCTGTGCAAACCACCGGACGCTACATTGGCTGCGGACAGCGTGTGAGAGTAGCAGTCAACGACAAACTCGGCATCGAACCCGGGTGAGTCGTCGACGAAGCGCCTGAGCGTACAGCCGACTATTCGTCCACGTGAAATCTTGATCTCTGCAGTGACAGCCTGTGGTTTCACGTTTTTCAATGGCATACGAACCCAGTGGGAACGCCCAAGACCATGGAGGTCGGGCAAGTCGACAGATATTGTGGATCGGATTTTGTATTGGGGATAAGCAAATGTGAACGAGAACGCGCTCCGATTGCTTCGGCGTTTTAGCGATCCGTGCTTGGCTCCGAAACCGCGCAGAAGCACCCCGCAAGTGTCGCGCGGCAGACGGATGCCTGAGCGCAGTCTGGCAGTTAAATAATTAACTACGGTATGTAACCGTAGTTGGTAGGGTGAACTGAAAAGTCGCGCCGCGTGCAGCGGCGGCCTCTGCCCACAAGCGCCCACCATGCGATTCAATGATTGATCGGCTGATGCGAAGCCCCATGCCCGTGCCGTGCGGCTTGGTTGTAAAGAACGGGTCGAAGATTTGTTCCGCGTGCTGCGGCGGAAACCCTTGGCCAGTATCGCTGACAGAAACGAGAATCTGCTCGTTTTCAGTTCGCTGAGACGTGATCACCAGCTTTCGCACGCCATCAACGTCTTTCATCGCTTCGATGCTGTTAACGATTAGATTCATCGCGACCTGCTGCAACTGCACGCGATCTCCGATGATCTGAGGAAGGTCTGCCGCCAGTTCCGTCCTGACCGAAATGTTGTGCCGCATCGCCTCGTCGCGCAGGAGGGCTACGGTTTCCCGAACGATCTCGCTTACATCAAGAGTCTCTCGACTCGCAGAGCCCCGCTCGAATTGTAAACGGATCCTGCTGATAATCTCAGAAGCACGTTTTGCGTCTCTTGCAATTCTGGTGAACGTGGCGCGCACCTCATCGAGATTCGGATTTTCGCCCGCGAGCTTTCGGAGGCCAACGTTGGCGTTGGTAATGGCACCAGCAATCGGTTGACTGAGTTCATGAGCCAGGGATGCCGTTAACTCACCCATGGTTGTCACCCGATTGATGCGTGCGAGATCGCTCTGCGCTTGACGCAAAGCTTCTTCGGTACGCTTCTGGTCGTTGATGTCGGTGGTCGTACCGACGAATTTGAGGACATTTCCTTCTGCATCGCGCAAGGGCACAGCTTGTTGGAGATGCCAGCGATAGGTACCGTCCTGAGCGCGGAGAGACCTGGTTTCGAACGCGAAACCCTGTCCCGAATGCACGCCCTCCCAAAAGCTCTTGGCTGCCATTTCCCGATCCTCAGGATGGACCGCGGTCATCCAGGCCTCAGGATGCGACCTGACGAAATCGAGGGGCTGACCGGCGAATTCAAGCCAAACTCGATTTACGAAATCCGGTGTCCCATCAGGGTTGATCGTCCAGGCGGATACAGGGAGCTGCTGCAGCAGCTCAACTTGGAGTTGCAGATCGGTATAGAGGGCAGCGTTCTCCAGTGAAATAGCTGCTTGCGAAGCCAGCAACTGCAGTACAGTAACCCGGTCCGGCGTGAAGACGCGCGGTGTCAGATTGTTCTCAAGATGAAGTACACCGACAAGTTCCTTCTGCCTTACGATTGGCAGGCAAAGTACGGACTTGGAGCGCTTACGTCCTACGTATTCGTCCTTGGAATACACTTTGTCGGTCGAAGCATCTTCCAGGAGTACGCGCTCCTGAGTCCGGATCACGTAATGCAGCGCGGACAGCGGCAGGTCGGACGGCGCAACGGGCCCCTGTCGAACCGCAACCTCGATCCCGCCGGGGCTGGTGGTGGCCTCAGCTTCGACCCGCGCCTCACCGTCTCGAATCAGGATCAACAAACCCCGTTCGGCCGCGGCATTTTCCACCGCGATTCGCATGAGCTTCTCGATCAGCGCGGGAAGGACCATCTCACTCGAAATCGCCTGCGACGCTTTCACTACGGTCCCGATGTCCAGCTGCCCGACTGACGGGCCAATCGCGGAAGAAGTGGCAGAAACTCGTTCCTGGCGCAGGCGCGAATACCGTTCGTCGAGTTGCTTCACCTTGCCGTGGGCGCCCCAACGGTCGTAGCAGTTGCGCGCGTTGCGGAGATAGGCGTAGCCCGCGGTTTCGATACCGCGCGCCAGGTAAAATCGTCCTGCAAGCTCGTTGGCGACTCCCTCGCAATGTGCGAAACCGTTGTCCCGCGCCGAACCGATCGCGAGTTCGTAGAAATGCTCAGCGTCTAGCACCCGTCCCTCGATGCGCGCGATTTCCGCGCTGACGAGTGCGGCGCGGTTTTCGTAGTTTGCAGGACAATGCTCAGCCCACACTTCGAGTTGCTTGTGGTGGGCAATCAAAGCCTCGAAATGTCGTGGTCGCTCGTCGGCAGACGCGAAATCCAATGATGCGGCGTGCGCCAGTGCGCCATAAAAACGAAACTCACCCGTGTCGAGTTGTGAGGGAACACTCCAAAGCAACCGTTGCGCTCTCAGCGAGCTATCGACGGCCGCTGCATAGTCTCCGGCAAAAAAACGCCCCTGCAGTTTTCGCGTTAAATAACAGAACTCAGAGAGCGCCAAAACCGGGTTGCCCGCAAGATGGTGCTCGGATGCAAGTTCGTCAAATTCTCCATCGTTTAAACACCCAAAAACGGGGGTTAATCCACGGAGCATTCGGATGAGGCCGAGTTGCGCAGCGATTACCTCAATAACGAGGCCGAATCGAGTTTGCTTGGCAAACGCAAGGCCGTTCTCAGCTTCAGTCTGCACGTCTGCGAGGGCACACCCCATCATTAACGAGTTCTTGGTCAATTCGGCCCAGCTATAGGCAGCAAACGTGAGGTCACCAATCCGGTACGCTGCATCGAAGGCTCGGCGCACCAACTCGCGCCCAGTTGCAACGTGTTTGGACCACGGAATAACGAAATTGCCGAATGACATGTAGGTTCGAGCTTGATATCGCGCTAAGCCAAGCTTTTCCACTAAGTCATAGCCAAGCTGACCGAACCGGAAACCGTCTTTGTAGTTGTTGAAGCACGGTCCAGCAACGATGCCAAACCAAACATAGCCGAAACACGAACCGTCGCGGTTTCCATATTCGAGGCTAAGATTCACCATACGGCAGGCCACAAGAGACAATAGATTCTCGTCGCTGTAAAGCGCGGGAGTCACGACTTCGGTGAGGACGTCCAGCAGGTCGATGATGTCGGGGTCGGTCATCAAGGGCAAGTCGATGAGCTGCTCAATCGATCTATTTCCTAGCAGGGTCCAGATTCGATCATATTCATGTAAGACTTCGTCGCGGGTTGGATGTGGCATCCAATCGGTGCCTGCGGGGCGAAGATATTCGAGGAATACGTCGACGCCGCGGTCGCTCTGATCCAATGTTGTGTAGAGGGTGAGTTGTAAGCGCGTCACAACCGAGAAATCATGACGGTTCTTGGCACGTTGCGATAACATCGACAAGCGATTTTCGCTTTCGACATAATCAGCAGTCAGCAATTCGCACTCAGCCCTTAAATACTCGATGGAGAAGACAAGCTGGTAATTAAGCTCCCACGTCGCATCCGTCAAGACAGCGCTGGAAGCTCTTAGATACTTGAGCGCCGAGGCGTAAGCCGTCGAGATCTTCGCGCGCCTGGCCGCAATTAGATTGAGTTCCGCAACCCGCTCACGTCCCTCGACAGAGGTGATTAGGTGTGAGCCGCGGTTTAGTTGATTGACGATTTCGAATATTGTATCTTCCAATTTCCCGAGAGGGGTATTCTCAGCCAGAAGGGTGCCAATGCGAAGATGCGCTTCTGCGCGCAGATCTTCGGGAATTAAAGAATAGGCTGCTTCCTGGACTCGATCGTGGAGAAATCGATAGGATGTTTCCGAGCGGAAAATGAGGCAAGCGCGGACTGCCTCCCACAGCTGATCGTGCATTTCGTCAATCGCTTCCGCATAGATCATCTGAAGCATGTCGAACTCCGCACTATTACCCATGCAGGCAAACTGCCGCAGCGCCTTTTGAGTTTCGACGGATAGGCGGTTCAACTTTCCGACCATGAGATCAACGACATTATCGGTATAGCCTTTGGCATAAATCAGGCTGAGGTCCCAGAACCATCGTCCGTGATCGTAATCGAAAGTGAGTAGTTTCTCATCAGCCAGCGTCGATATAAATTGAATCGCGAAAAACGGATTTCCTGTAGTCTTCTCGTGAATCAATTGCGCAAGCGGAGTTGTCTGCTCCGGTTCACTGTGAAGAGAATCCGCTAGCAGTTGTCCCAGGTCCTCGCGATCCAGTGGCGTGAGTACGATTTCCTGCAGTTTGGCTCCAGCCTGACGAATCACCTGGAGCTTTCGCGTCAAGGGGTGAGTAGAACTCACTTCGTTGTCCCGGTAGGCGCCAATCAAGAGCAGGTGCTTCAAATGTGTCCGAGTCAACAAATCTTCGAGCAAATCGAGTGTTGCCACATCAAGCCATTGCAGATCGTCCAGGAACAAAGCAAGTGGATGCTCGGGCCGGGCGAAAACGCTGATGAATCGCCGCAATACCAACTGAAAGCGGCCCTGTGCATCCCGGAGAGGAAGTTCGGGTACTGGCGGCTGTTCGCCGATGATGTGCTTCAATTCCGGGACGAGATCGACTATAAGCAGCCCGTTCGGCTCAATCGCCTCGCGAATTGTATCCCGCCACTCGGACAACTCATCTTCGCTCTTGCTTAGAAGTGTCCGGATCAGACTCTGAAAGGCCTGCGCCAGGGTGGCATAGGGAATGTCGCGCTTGTACTGGTCGAACTTTCCCGAAGCAAATAAGCCGCGGGGTGGAACGAGCGGCTTGTGGAGTTCATTGACAATCGCGGACTTGCCGATGCCAGAGTATCCAGAGACAAGAACCAACTCCGGCCTTCCACCGGCAACGACACGATCAAACGCTGCAAGAAGAGATTCGACTTCGCTCTCTCTGCCATACAGTTTCTCGGGTATCAGCAATCGGTCTGACAAGTCGTTCGCGCCCAGAGGAAATGAATCGACGCGACCGTGCGTCTGCCACTCCGCCAGACAGCGCCCAAGATCGGCTTCGAGACCTGAGGCGGTCTGGTAACGCTCCTCGGCGCTCTTTGCGAGGAGCTTCATGATAATGGCAGACAGCGGTTCTGGGACCGTGCAGCGATCGAAAGGCGCAATAGGCTGACGCGCGATATGGCAGTGGACCCACTCCAGAGGATCTGCGGCAGTAAACGGGAGCACGCCGGTAAACATCTCGTACAACGTCACGCCCAAAGAGCAGAGATCGCTCCGGGTATCCACCGAGCGATTCATTCGCCCGGTCTGTTCCGGGGACATGTAGGCAAGTGTGCCGGCAATGATCTCAGGCGGCGCGGGCGTCAGGCGCTCGCTGGGGAGACGGGATGCGATGCCAAAGCCGGTGAGCCACGCGCGACCAGAGTCGTTGACAAGTGCGTTCTCTGGCTTGACGTCTTTATGGATGAGACCTCGCCGATGAGCCTGGCCAAGCGCGGCCGCCAAACCGATGGCAATGCGCAGGAAGTGAGCCAGATCGATCGGTTGTCCCTTGTGCTGCTCGATGGCCCGGTCCAGGGGTTCTCCACCCGGATCCGCAAGAATGAGTGCCGCTCGTCCCTGGTGACGAGTGAGCTTGAGCGGCTGAGCTGCCCAGGCCGCATCCAATTCGGTCGCTAGCGAGTATTCGTGTTCGAGCCGCCGAAGACTCTGAGGCGACGGCTGTTCGGCGGCGACTGCAACCGCCAAGATCGGCATCTGGTTGCCGCCCCCTCTACCGCGATAGAGAGTGAAGTCCGCCCTCTCGCGAAGCGGCTCCAATATGTACTCGGAATGCTCCACCATCGAGAACACTCTCGTTGCAAGGACCGGATGGCCCAATATCTTGAAACAGGTCCAGGATTTTCAAACAGATGGGGACTCGATGCGTATCATCGGCTAGGTGTACTTACAAGGGAAGGCTAGGATTCCGCACCGATAACCCGGAGGAAACCATTATATCTAAGGGATGTACCAAGCCGCGCGCTTGAATAAGCCGCCTTCTTCACCGAGAGTGAAATGATCTCCTGAAATTTCGCGATTGTGTGCGATGCTATCGTCTCTTTTTAGGTGAAATGTCCACGCTCGGCGGAATAGTCTCCCATCGCAAGAAATGGAGATCGTGTCAGACCTGCACGCCGTTACAGCCCGCGTCGGGAACTAGAGTTCACCCGGCCGAAAAACCGACTACCGAGAGAAGTGAATTCCAAAGCTGTGCCCGGCGCCCTTGGCAATTTTCGCGGGAAAATACATGTTCGACACCACACCTGAGCGATGGGCCCGAATCTCTGCCGGGTCCGAAGCATGATCGGAGAAGTCATGCAGACGCCCTAACAAATCACCCTGCCGGGAAAAGTGTGCGGGAGCGCGTCTCAGGCCACATCCGAAGGAACCTCGAAGGTGACCAATTCGGCGCGGAAGCCGCGGGTGCGAATGGCCCCGTAGGTGATGCCTGCAGCCATCCACACAAAGCCCAGCACCTTTGCCGGGGTGCTGAGATTGAGCCAGATGAAGGCGCAGATGAGAAAGCCCAAGGCGGGCGAAAGCAGTCCGCTGACGCGCTGGCCCTTTTCATGCCGCCAATGATGGAGGAACGCAGCGGCATTCACGCCCATGAAGGCGATAAAGGCTCCGAAGTTGAGGCACTGTGCGCCGATCTCATAGGCGCCTCCACCGAGGCGGTTGGCAAAGAATTCCAGCAGGCCGGCGCCGACCAGGGCAAACGCGCCCACAGCGAGAATGTTGTTGCGGGGAATGCGGCGTTTGGGCTCGATGGCGCCGAAGAATGATTTGGGAAGCGCATTGCCGCGTCCCATACCGTAGAGCAGGCGTCCGGCAGCCATCTGGGAGCCCATTCCGGAGCCCATGTTGGCAACCAACAAGCGTAAAGTTGACGATCTGAAAGAGCACAAAGCCGCCAGCCTTGCCACTGACCAGAGCAAAGGCTGACTCGACATTCTCGCTGGCAAAGGGCTTCGATCCCCAGATAAGTTGCGCCGCATAAACCTCCAAACCGGAGAGCAGGCCGGTAATGAGGCAGACAAGTACCGTGGCCAGCAGGATGTTGCGGCGCGGATTCCTGACCTCTTCAGAGAAGGTGGAGATGGCGTCGAAGCCGATGTAGGTCAGGACGGCCACCGAGGTGCCGGCAAAAATGCTGGAGGAATGAAAAGTCGCGGGGTCGTAGAACGGGTGCGTAAAGAAGCCGGGGTCGTGGTGAACGTGCCAAAGTGTGCGCACCACGCAGCCGAGAAAGAGCACGACCACAATGACCATGCCGGCGCACAGGGCCTCGTTCAACTGTGCGGAGGTCTTGATGCCACGCAGGTTCAGCCAGGTGAAGAAGGCCGCGAAGATGATAATCCAGACGTAAAAGGAGAGGCCGGGCAAGATATTCATCGCCGCCTTGGCGCAAAAGGCGATGCAGATGAGCGGATTGATCAGATAATCCATCACCATGCCCCAGCCGACCACATAGCCAAGAGCAGAATGCATCTCCTGACCGACATAGGTATACGCCGACCCGGCGCTGGGATAGACCCTTGCCATGCGGCCATAGCTGATGGCGGTAAACAGCATGGCGATCATGGCGATGAGAATCGTAGTGACAACGTGGCCATGGGCCTTGTTGCTGATGACGCCGTAGATCCCCATGGGCGCGGTGGGTTGGATGATGACCATGCCGATGATGATGAGGTTCCACAGGCCGAGCGTGCGATGAAGGCCGACGTTCCCCGATTGCTGATTTTCTGCGGCAGTAGCCATGGTGAGTCCTTAGTTTCCTTGCGCCGTCGCGGTGGGCATGTGATTGATGGAGGCGATCTTCCCACTTTCGAGCTGCGCCACAGGCACAGCTCGAATGCGGCAAGTAGCCAAGTCAAGACTTCACGGTAACTGACCGGAGAGTCGGGTTCAGAGAGCCGGAACGCGCACCCAGTTTGACGTCGCGGATTCTCCACCTTTATTGACCGCGCGCACCCTATAGGAAACAGGTTGTCCTTGTTTGACGGTGGAATCTGAATAACTGCTTGCGGAGGAAGGCAACTCGGCAATTCGCCGCCAGGATCCCCGTCCCTCAACCGGATCGTCGCGGCGCTCCACAACGATTTGCTGCGGATCGCCGCCAGCTACATGCCAGGAAAGAGTCACCGCGCTGTTCTCTACGGCGGCATTCAGCGAATAGGGGGCCTCCGGCAGAACCGGCCAGTCAAAGTAGTCTGCGTCGGCAATGGCCATGATGCTGTCGGTGGTCGGGAGCGCCTCCAGCGTATCGGTGGTGCCTTTCTTCCACTCCAGTGGGCGAATATCTCCTGACACGACATCGATCAGGACAGGATGTTTAATGCCCGTCCCTTTGAGCGTAAAGGTGGAATAGAGCGTCGGGAAGGATTTTCCCGGCAGGCTGTGCGCAGCGATCCAGTAGGCCACAATGGCCTTGCCGCTCTTGGATCGGAATCCGTAGCTCATGAAGGGAAAGTCACTCTGGAGGCGCAGAGTCGGCACATCCAAACCTGAGATTTCAATGCTTGGGTCGAATTTCGTATCCGCGAACAATGCGTTGGTGTTCTGAAGAGCGTAAAACACCGGGCGCGGCGTGAAGTCGTAGCTGTGGTTGGTGAGGCCATGGATGATGCCGAAGTCGTCGTATTCATTCCCATCCGTGCCGGACGTGAGCAGCCAGACAAAGGTCTTCACGCCCGCGGCGTGATTGTAGATCAGTCCGCGCGTCACGTACTTCGCCTGCACGGATTCATCGGATCCAATCCAGGAGGGAATGGAGTTGAATTCATCGTCGAAGAAGCGGATGTCCGGCTTGATGCCCGGATAATTCTTCACCAGCTCGCGCAACGCCCGCGGAGACTCGTTCAGATAAGCGCCGTAATCCATGGTCTCCGGGTTCATGTTCTGCCCGTATCCCGGATAGGTGTGATACGAAAAGATGTCAATGCCTGAGGCGCACTTGCAGGCGTCCAAAGCAGTCTTGGCAAATTCACTGATGGGATCTGCCTGACCGCCGTAGAGGACCTTGGCGCCCGGGGTCTTGTGCACCGTTTCAATGAATGAGGTCAGCAGGTGACCGTACTGCTCCGGATTGCCCCACGGGTCCCAGTATCCGATGTCCTCCTCGTTCCACAATGCCCAATAATGAATGCGGTCCTTGAAGTGGTTCACCATCCACGCGACGTATTTGTTAAATGCCGCAGCCTGGTCAGGCGTGGTCGGGGGCCAGAATACCGAGAAGGTACTGCGGTCGTCATTGTGAAAGTTTCCCGGCTCCGGCACGCTTACGTCGGGCAGTTTTCCGCTGTTCGCCGTGTACATCTGGTTGCCGTAGAGCAGTTGCACCTGCACATTCATTCCGTTGTCGACCAGCGAATCGACGGCATCTTCCAATTCCGGCGAGGAGGCGTAGACGCCGCGCTTCTGTTCGATCCAGTCCCAGCTGGTGCGGTCGGAGCTATTTTCATACTGGCCGATACGGATCCACTTGAATCCGGCGTCGAACATGCGCGTCCACCACCACTGGTTCCACGGCAAATAGGGATCCCGCGGCAGATCGGAGTTGATGCCGAATCCGTCCTGGATCTGGGAGGTCCGCTTCGGGGGAACTTTCTTTGGAAGCTGATGCGCGACCTGGGCGGCCAGCGGCCCTGCGAAGAACAACAGGCCAGCGACAAAGACGAAAACAGCGGGCAGCCAGCGACGCCGGCCGGTAGGGTTCATGCGTATCATGCTCTCTCCTCCACCGAGAGTCTCCAGGAGAGACTCCGGCACACAAAACATTTCTCTCCGGCGGCTGCCGGACTAGACCGGGCTCATTGACGAGGCCAACGGCAGCAAGGTCGAGCGCGCCCAGGCGTCGTCGTTGCCGGCCGGGACGTCGCGAAAAAGCGCCCAGGTTTCCGTGTGGCTTCCGCTTTCCCCCGGTTCCAACTTCACGATTGGGCTCAGCGTTTCCAACTCAAGAAAGTCGGGGTTGGTAAAGATCTCGAAGTTGCATCCGAAATCCGGATAGCGGGCGTTGGGCAAAGGCATGGCGCGCTTGATCATCAATGTGCCCTCAGCATAGTACGCTCCCCAGCCGGCAGGGTTGAAGATACCAGTCATCTGTTCGGGGAAACGTCCCTGGGGATGGCTGTCCTGAGCCAGCTGAATGAACTCCGTACCGAGACTCCATCGCGGGTCCGCCAGGTCGGTGAACGACCATAACGTCATTGGGCCAACCGACTGAAAGTGCTCCGAATCCATGGCTGCGCGTGTTGGAAGGGGCAGAATGGCGCGGCCTCCCGGACGCATCATGGTGGGACACCAAACGGCAAGTTCCGTTGCATCCACGCTGCGATTGGCGATCGTATGAACAATGCGCACATGCGTCCCGTCCGCATGCAATGCAACCTCTAACTCTTTCTGCAGGTTGGTTCCCGGTGCGCGATCTTCGATGGGCGCTGTAAAGCGGACGAAATCATCTCCTTGGCTCACCGTAACGCAACAGTTGTCGGGGAAATAGGTTCGCGGCACCTCTGGCCAAGCCCACAAGCGATGCCCGCCGTAGAGACGAAATCCATCTCCTCCCGTGAGGCCGGCATCGCTTGCCGCTTCGTATAAAAAGTTCTCGCGGCCGCAAAAGCCGTAGTGCACGATGCGCGGCCCGACGTCGGCCAGCACGACCAGTTCGACCGTGCCGTTCGACAATCGCCATGCGTTGTTCCAACCGTGATACGAGAGCTTCTCAACCATAAACATTCAGCGTGCAACCTGTTCCTCTACGGCTTTCGAGGCGTTGGCGGCAATCTCCGCCGCATTGCGTTGGATCTTACCGATGGCGCCTGCGATTTCGTGCATATCTTGCTCGTCGCCAAGCAGGGCAAACTGAGGAAGCCACACGGTTTCCCAGGCTCCGCGCAGGGTATTCGGAAACTCCTGCTGGAGAAAGCCGTGCGTTTCTGTCGCCTGTGCGCCGGCAAGGCGTTTCCGATACTCGCCGTTTCGGAAGCAATCCATTGCATGCAGCGGTGGGTAGCTTGCCTGGGTTGGAATGCCCTCGGCATTCAGCGCGGCAATGAAGTTCCCCGTGGAGATGCCGGCGAATTGCTTGGAATCCACGTGAAAGATGTAGGCGTACTGTCCGTTCAGCGTGCAGCGCGGATCACACTTCTGGGGTGTGATCCCCGGAATCTCCGCAAGCAGTTTGTCGAGCAGGCGTCCGTTGCGATGGCGGTGCAACGTCTGCTCCTGCAGTCGGCTCAGCTGCACCCCCAGCACCGCGCCCTGCCATTCGCTCAGGCGGTAATTCGAACCGTAATTAAAGTGGCTGTAGAACCATTCGCCGGGCAGGCGTCCGCAATCGTGAACTGAGCGAGCCTGGCGCTCAAAGCCGTCATCGTTTGACAGGATGGCTCCGCCTTCGCCCGCGGTCATCAGTTTGCTTGCCTGGAAGCTGAATGTCGCCGCCGTGCCGAAGGTTCCGATCTTGCGCCCGCGCCACTCGCTGCCATGCGCGTGCGCAGCATCTTCGACGAGGTGGATGCCATGGCGTTTGGCCACCTCCTGAAGCCGATCGAGATCGGCCGGATGCCCGCCCATGTGCACCGCGATGATGGCCTTTGTCCGGGGTGTAATCGCCGCTTCGGCCAATACCGGATCAAGGCAATAGCTCTCCCGGTCAACGTCCACCAGCACCGGCAGTGCATTGACGAAGAGTACCGCGCTGGCGGTGGCAATAAACGTGAAATCCGGGACGATTACCTCGTCTCCGTGGCCCACGCCCAGTGCCGCCAGCGTAACCTCCAGAGCTGCCGTGCCGTTGGTCACGGCGATGCCGTGGCGCGCACCGTGATAGGCCGCGAAATCTTTCTCGAACGCCAGTGTCTTGGTTCCCGGAGTGCGCCACCAAATGCGGCTCTCCAATACTTCCATCAGCGCGCACCGCTCATGGTCGTCATAATGCGGCCACAACGGAAATGGCTTGCCTTTTTCCTGTTTGCCGCCGAGTAATGCCAGTACAGACATGTTTCGCTCCTTACTACGTGGTCCACCGTGTTAGAACAGCAGTTTCAAAGCCATCTGCATGATACGCGGGTCTCTTGCCGCTGTTACATAGCCAAAGCCGTTGAGTCCGGGATTGTTGAAGTTTCCCGATGGGTTTTCAAATTGCGCATGATTGAAGATGTTGAATGCCTCCGCGCGGAACTGGAGTTCCCTGGCCTCCTTGATGGTGGTGTTCTTCAGCAGCGCGAGATCGTAGTTGTCGATGCCGGGCCCGACAAAGAACCGGCGCATCGCATCGCCAATCTGCCCCAGCGGCTCCTGCACAAAGTAGCTGGGGTTGAAGTAGGGTTGCCCGTGCCGCGGATTCCGGTCCCCATACAGCTTGCTTCCATTTGCGGCGTAGCTGGGCGCATCTACCGGGGCGAGGAAGGTTCCGCTGAGCGAGTTGTCGTCGTCTTCGGTCAGCTGAATCGGCTGTCCGCTGGCCAGGGTCGTGATGCCCGATAGCGCCCAACCGCCGGCTATACGCCCTGCGATTGCGCCATTTCCGGCCCAGCGGTCAAAGGGCAGTTGCACGGTGTAGTTGGCGACGAAGGTCTGCGGTACATCGAAGATGGAGAGCGCGCGGCTTTGCTGCGGGTTGTATGGGTTGGTGGCGTCCAGCGTTCCCGATCCGTTATCCATCGACTTCCCCCAGGTATAGGCGAGCATGAACTGCACATATTTCTCGCTGTGTTGCAGACTTGCCTGGAGGGAGTTGTAGCTGGAATTCGCCATTGACTTCATGTAGGCGTTGCTACCAAAGTTCGGTCCGAACGGAGTGCGGGTGCTGTTGACCTGGGTTCCGTTGGCGAGCGTATAGACTCCGTTTTCCCCGAACGGCCCGCACGTGGGCGAACCGGCCTGCAGGTTGGCGGGATTGCTGAGTTGGAGGCACAGTGCCTGGTTGCCGGGATTCGACTCCACAAAGGTGAGCATCTTGCGGCCCACGGTACCAACGTAGCTGAGGCTGGCGACGGTTGCGCGGCCCAGTTGCCGCTGCAGCGACAGCTCGTAGTCTTCCGAGTACGGCAGCACATTCTTGTTGTAGAAATAATTTCCGCCGCTGATCGGCTCGACCAGTCCCCAGGGGAAACTGGAGTCCGGATTCGCTGTGGAGACATTCACGGGAGGAAACGCGAAGGGGAAATCGTTGGGCTGGAGATTTCCGGTGGTCCGATCGATAAAGGGCGAGGAGAGCTCGGGCGGGGTGGCGTTCTGATAGAAGAAGCCGTAGGGTGCGTCTCCAATCTCCTGTTCGGTGTCTGCCTGCTGGATGGATTGATAGAAGAGTCCGTAGCCGGCCCGGATGCTGGTGGTGCCGGCCTCGCCCAGAATCTTGTGCAACAGCCCCCCGGTCGCGTTGGGCGAGTAGGCCAGCCCGAATCGAGGCGCAAAGTTGGTGTACTTAGTCGGCCCGAGCGTTCGGGCAACGCCCGGATCGCCAGGCAGCACCAGGCCTGCGGGCGCGCCCGGGAAAACCTGCGACTGCTCGCCGACAATCAGGGTTTCAATCATATTTCGCGTGTCGTACCACGGTGTGCTGGCCTCCCAGCGCAGGCCGTAATTCAGCGTCAGGCTGGGCCGGGCGCGCCAACTGTCCTGCGCGTACACCCCGTAATACTTGCTGCGCGTGTGCTCGATGTCGGGGCTGCCCTGAATGAAGCTCGATGGCGCACCGATCAGAAAGTCCGCGAAATCGATGCCCGTCTCCGCGCCGGTAAAGGTGAACTGCCCGTTCTCGGCCGTGAAGCCGTTCAGGTTGATCTGGTCGTAATGAACGTCGCCGCCGAACTGCAGAGTATGCGTGCCTTCGACACGAGTGATGTTATCGATTACCTGGTAGGTATTGTTGGCCTGGTCAAAGGTCGTGAAAGGCACTCCAAAGCTGTAGTTATTGAAGGCCATGCTCGGCACCCCCGTCAGGCTGGAGGAGACATTACCGATGCCGCCCGTCGGGCCCCAGGGTGTATTGAATCCCAATGACGCGAGAGAGACTCCCGCGCCCCCCTGCGGATTGTCGATGGCGTTGGTGTTGCGCAAGTAGACCACGCGGATGTCGTTCACGGTGGCGTTGCTGACGGTAGTGGTGAGCCCCAGGTTGATCATCTGGGCGCGGCCATATGTGGTCGCGGTGAATCCCGGCACGTTCACGGCCGCATAGGGATTGGCCACGTTATAGTCGTCGGAAAAGTAATACGCGAACAGCATGTTCTTGCCCAGGCTCGCGTCCAGCCGGATTCCGCCTTTGTTGTCGGTTAGGTTCTCGTTGAAGGCGGAAGTGGAAAATGTGGAGGCGCTGCCGCCATTCGGAGAGGGGATGTAATTCAACATTCCGGCTGCGGCCGGATCCCACGCTGACTGCGGAATGGTTGCATTGGGGAAAACGCACCCGCTTACCGGATCGTTGCTCGTGCAACTGGTCGAATAGGTGGTCTCCGCTCCGGTATTGGGGTTGATTGTCACCATGCCCGGGGCGTAGTAATAGGGCTCATTGAGGTTCACCGGATATCCCAGCCGCTGCCCGAGAACGTTCGCGGCCCAATAGGTCGAAGTGACCGTGTTGGCAATGGGGTTCCCGTTCTGGTCGGTTGCCGTAGCAAAGGAACTTGCCTGATCCATCAGGTTGCCCGAGCGGTCTGGCACGGATGGCACCGGGAAGTACTGCGTGGCCCCCAGAATCTGCCTGGTTCCCTGGTAATCGGCAAAATAGAAAAGCTTGTTCTTCTTGAGCGGTCCGCCAAAGACTCCGCCAAACTGGTTCTGTTTGAAGTCGCCGCGGCCGGAGAAGTAGTTGGCCGCATCCAGATCGGTATTGCGCAGAAACTCGAAGACATCGCCGTGGAATTCGTTGTCGCCGGACTTGGTAACAACGTTGATTTGGCCGCCGCTGTAGTTCCCGTACTCGGCGTTGAAGTTGTTGGTGATGATACGGAACTCGGAAATGGAATCGAGATTGGGGACGACGGCGGCGCCGTTGTGGACTCCCTCTTCCGCATCGGCGCCGTTGACCATGAACCCGTTGGCCTCAGGCCGGCCGCCGTTGATCGATTGCGTCCCGTTACTCAGGCTTCCGGAGATAGGCGCCTCTACAACTCCGCCGGCCGTGTCATTGCCGCTATAGGGCGAGACGCCGGGCTGAAGGGCGAGCAGATCAATGTACGACCGTCCATTGAGCGGGACGGAGGTGATCGTCTTTTCTTGGATCACATCGCCCATCTGCGTGCTTTGCGTTTCCACCCGCACCGGGTCGCTTTCGACCGTGACCGTGTCGGTGGTCTGGCCCAGCTGCAGCCGGATATCGATCTGAACCTCGGAGTTGGCATCGATCTTGACTCCGTTTTCAAGAAAGGGCCTGAATCCGGATTGGTTGACGGCTACAGTGTAGGTGTCAACGTTGAGGGCTGGAAAGCGATAGAACCCCTTGTCATCGGTCACCGCACCGTTCCCGATGCCCGTGGATACGCTGGTGACCATCACCTTGACGCCCACCATGACCGCGCCGCTGGGATCGGTCACGGTTCCCGAGATGGACCCGGTAATGCTGGCGTTTGCAGACAATGCAGTCAAAAGGACGCTAGAGACTACGCCTAAACGCAGACACGACTTCCAAATCGAAACCATGAGGCATCCCCCTTTTTTGAAGATGTACAAACGCACCCTGTCCTGGGCCCCTGGCCGGATTCCTTATGAGGCAGCCGCTCAGTGTAACGTTTTAATAAAAGCGTATATTAAGCCGTTAAGATGTCGTATCATTGACTTTATATGGATGTCAAGAGGGGTTTTTGCTGAATGGTCACAATTCGAGAAGTGGCCAAGAGATGTGGCCTTTCGCCAACCACTGTATCCATGGTCCTGAACCAGGCGCCACAGGCCAGCTACATTCCCGAGGCCACCAGGCAGCGCGTCACTGAAACCGCACAGGAAATGGGATACCTGCCCAACCCCTTCGCGCAGGCATTGCGGAGCCGCCACAGCCACACCATTGGAGTAATGGTGCCCGATATCGCTGACCCATACTGCGCTCAGATTTTGCGTGGTGTTGAAGACAGCTTCTCGCGATCGGAGTACCTGCCATTTTTGGTTGACATCCAAAATGACAGCTCACGCTTCCAGAAGTACTTGAATATTCTTTTGGGGCGGCGCGTTGAGGGGCTGATCATTCTCGCCAATTCACTGTCTTTCGAACCTGAGCTTTTGAGAGCTCTCGAAGCACAGAAAATCCCTTCGGTGATCCTCGGGCGCGAACTTGGTGGCGAGGATTTGAACTGGGTTGCCACCGACAATGAAGTGGGTGTCCAACTGGCTCTCGAACACATTTACCGGCTCGGCCACCGCAAGATCGCCTTTGTTCGCGGGCCCGAAATGATCGTAGACAGCCGTCAGCAGTGGGCTGGAATTTGCGCGTTCGCAAGCGCCGCCGGGCTGGAAGTGGACCCCCGGCTGGTAGTGACGCTAAGCGGTCCGTTCTCGAGCTATGAAAAGGGCTTTGAACTTACCCAGGAGTTGCTGGCTCGTAAAACACCGTTCACCGCACTGCTGGCTTTTGATGATATGACTGCCTTTGGGTGCATCCGTGCGCTGATCAGCGCCGGGTTGAGGGTGCCCCAGGACTGTTCCGTGATCGGATTCGACGACATTCCCGCGGCGGAGTTTTACAATCCTTCTCTCACCAGCGTCCGGGAGCATCTGAAACAGCTCGCTTCCATGGGAGCGGAGATTCTGATTGATGCGATTCGTGCGGGCCATGAAAAGCAGACAGTCCGTTCTGTACATCGCAAGATCAAGCCGGAATTGATTGTCAGGGAGTCAACCTCGCCGCCGCTTGGGCGTGAGGCCACCTGAGACGCTACGCTGCTGGGGGCGCGCATCGGCCCGAAATGCGAAAGAGATGCATTGAATCACGCACTCTTTGCGGAGGACGAGCGGCGCTTCTAAATCAAGCAATGAATAGAAGACGGGAGGCGCTGATATTCGATTTTGACAGCGTTCTGGCAGACACAGAGCCGTTCCATTGGAAAGCATGCCAGTTGCCGGGCGCCCATTGTAGAGAGATTCAGTGAAGAGACGACAGTTCCTGACCAGTTCGCTTGCGGCTTCGGCGTTCGCATTGGCAGCGCCCACTTTTGCCGCTATTCCATCAAGCCATCGCCGGCGCAACTATGACTTTAATGGCACGATCTCACGGGAGGTGTTGGAGAACTACCTCTCGCGAGCCATCACCATGCAGGGCCTGCTCAACGGCTGTGGCGACCTGAACGACAACATCCGCATGCTGAAGCACATCGGCGCCCAGTACCTCGGCCGGAGCCTTTGCCTTTGGGGCGGCGAACGCCAGCTGCTGGCTAACTTCGAGCGTGCCCGCCAGCAGATGCCGCAGGTGCGCACCATCTCGCCCGATGCGATCTTCGAGGCATGCATCTTCGAGATTGTTACCACCGAGGTGGAGCAGGTGCCGGCGCCGGCCTGGGCTTTCACAGCGCTCGGCTTGCCCGTTGAAAAGCGCAACTTCCGCTACGAGGCCATGCTTTATCCATTGCCGCAACGCAGCCGCTCATGGAGCACCAGCTCCAGCGTGCCCGACGTAAGCCATGCCGAGACGCAACTCTGGTTCTATTTTCTGGCGAAGTCCTACATCGACTTGGGCTTCGAGGGAATTCACTGGGGCCAGATGGAGATCATGGACTATAACGATCCCGGCCTGGACCACTACGCCCGTGTTTTCGGCCTGGTGCGCTCCTACGCTGCGCGGCATGCCCGCCGCGGCATGGTGCTGTGCAATGCGCACACGCCCAGTGGTGGCCTGGTGCGGAACGGCGAGCTTCTGCTCGACTTCCATGCCTTGCCGCTGCGCATCAAGGAGGTCCCAGACAAAGCGCAGGAGGCGATTCTGGAGGTGGGCTACGTAGACAGCATCTATCTGCGCAGCAAGGGCGGACGCACCTACAGCGGCTGGACCTGCGAACACCTGCCCTACCTGGTTGAGCTGGATAACTGGGGTGTCGCCAAGTATCCGGGGCAACCACGGCAGACGGCTGGACGAGCAGTCAAGGGCGCCTATTGGCTGTGGGGATACGACGAGATCTCCTGGTTCGCCAACCAGAGCGATGCTTACCGCGCGCAATGGCTGGGCTACGCCTGGAACTGGGTGAGGAAAACGGATCCGAACGGCTACGTGGAAATGCCGGGCGGGCGGGGGATCGTCTCACCGCTCAACCATCGGACCTGGTACGCAGCCAACGACCCCAACCCGGCTGTTCCGGACGGTATGGGCGACGAAGACACCATCTACGCCATCTGGAAGGGCGATAAGGGCAGCGCGGCCTGAAGATTAGGCATTCCCTGGGCGAGATTATGAATCGCCCAAGGCCACATGAACTGCGTTTGACTGCGCGGCTCTTTAGTGCTGGTCGTGCGGATACGCAACCTCAACAGTGTTGATGGAGTAGTGACCCACTGGAACAGTGACCGAGTCGGAGTCGACCAGTTGCAGGGGTTGGCCTTCCGGCTTCTCCATCAGGTTGGTGGCCGTGGCCGAAGTTGCGCCCTTCGGGAAGGTCAGCGAAACCTGGCCGTCCTTGCCAGCCCACTCGTAGAACCGCAGAACCAGCGCATTTGTGTCCTCGGCTTTCTTCACGGCGGTCAGGATGACGCTGTCGTCGCCCTTGACGGAGAAGTAGGAGTACTCCAGCGGCATGGTGCCGGTGTGCGCATCCACCTGCATGGCTTTCAGTTTGTAGTTGTACGCATAGCCATGGCGCACCGTCATCGCGGCCCTCCAGTCACCGGCGTGCGGAAAGAGAGCATAAGTGAAGTGCTGATGACCGCGGTCCGCATCGGGATCGGGATCGGTAGGCGAGCGCAGCAGGGTCAGGCGCAGCACATTGTCCTTGCAGTCGTACCCGTACTTCGCTTCGTTGATGAGCGAGAAGCCATGTCGTCCATCGCCCAGGTCGGCCCAGCGAATAGCCGGGACCTCGAACTTCGCCGCGTCCCAGTCGTTGTCGCGTGTGGTTGGCCGCTCGATGGTTCCGTAAGGAATCTCATACGTGGCCATCTTGCTCGGCGCCGCCAGCGGGAAGGCCGCCTTGAGCAGTACGTAAGTCTCATGCCAGTCGATGTCGTTGACCACATCCACCTGGTCGGAGTTCTCGTAGAGGGTGATGTCCTGCTGGAACTTCGAGTTCTGCCAGTGGCGCGCCACGCGAATGACGGCGCGGAGCGGGTTCTGCTCCACCAGTTTCACGGAATCGACCGCAGTGATTGGCGTGACGTGGTCGAAGGTTCCCGGATCAATGTTCCATGCGGTTTCTACCCACGAATGATCGTGGAAGGTCTGCAATTGATTACCGCAGGCGCCGGCCGCCAGTGACTCGAAGTTGTCCTTCTTGTCGTAGAGACTGGTGATGCAGCCGGTCGACGGGTCAACCCTGACCTTGAGGAATGAGTTCTCCATCGTCAGCCCATTCACCTTAAGGTCGCTGGCGAACGGTTTGCGGCCCGGCACTGCGTGTAGGACTTTGTAACCGACGGAAGGAACATCCTTCACATCAACGAGCACACGATAGGTAGTCGTCCCGCTGTCGCTCGACAGAATCTGCGAGGGCAGTACGTGATTGTTTGCGTCCAGGATCGAGATGCCGTCGCTGGCCGAAGGCATTTCAACCGTGATCTCAGCCGGGCCGGAGCGCTGCCAGCTCAGCGAGTTGAAAACCAGGATCGGCACAGCGCCGGCTGCATGCGTATCTACGCGCGCCTGAATGTCATTGAGCGCCTTCGACGAAGCCTCCTGCGTCTGCCAGCGGATCTGGTCGTAGTCCCGCTGCGCATCCTTATAGATGACGCCGATGCCGGAGCCCGCGCCCAGGTCGTGGAACTGGTTGAAGAGCGCCTTCTTCCAGGACTCCGTCAGCGCGTCGCCCGGATAGGACAGCCCTTCGAGCCATGCGATCGAGGAGTACTTCTCCGCGTTCAGCAGCCACTCTTCGCTCTCGCGCATGTTGCGCTTGTGATTGGCCTGCGTGGTGTAGGTACCGCGGTGATGCTCGAAGTAAATCTCGTCGTTCCAGATAGGAATGCTGATCTCGCCCGGCGGCGGCGCAGGCAGCCCACCGCCACCATGAGCCATCGCCTGGTAGTTGTAGGTTGGGGAGTCGGGCGCGACCGTCTTCTCGATTGCGCTGAAGTAGCTCTGCGCGGTGCCGAACTCCATGCGCGGAATCACCAGATCCGGATTCATCCAGTGCAAGCCCTGGTCAAGCACCGCACGGGTCGGGCCGCCGCCGTGGTCGCCCACGCCATAGAGATCAAGCAGGTCGATGAATCCCGGATCCAGCGGACGCGCATGGACCAGATCATTGCTCAGGCGCACCGGGCTCAGATCGTTATTGCCGTATCCATGCGGCAGGTAGGTGAGAATCTTGCTGCCGTCCGGAGCCTGCCACCAGAAAATCTTGAAGGGGAATGGATTGGTCTCGTTGTACGACAGTTTCTGCGTGACGAAGTAATCGACGCCTGCCTTCTTGTAGATCTGCGGAAGCTGCCAGTTGTACCCAAACGTATCCGGGTTCCATCCGATGCGGGTGGTGACTCCGTAGAGCTTCATAGCTTCGCGCTGACCCACCAGCAACTGGCGCACCTGCGACTCGCCGCCGGGCATATTCAGGTCGGGCTCGACCCACATTCCGCCAACGATCTCCCAGCGGCCTTCCTCAATGCGCTTCCTGATCTCCGCATTCATCTCGGGATACTTGTCGGCCATCCATTCGTTGTAGGCCAGGGCAGACTGCGTGTAGGTGTAGTCCGGGTATTCGTCCATTAGCTGAAGAGCGGTGCCAAAGGTGCGCCGAACCACGTCCACGGTCTCGGTCCATGGCCACAGCCACGCCGCGTCAATGTGCGAGTTGCCGGCCAGGTGGAAGTTGGCTTTTTGCAGCGTAGGACGGAAAGGCTCCAGGTCCTGCTGGGCCTTGCGCAGCGAGTCGTCGAATTTCTGCTGATCCTTCGCGTCGAGCGCATTGATATCGACTTCCCGAACAACCTTGTCCAGTGTTGCGATATCCGCGGCGGCATTGTCTGAGAGATCCGGCAGCAACAGCGCAGCCACGAGGAACTCGGAGTAAAGGTCCTGCGGGTTCGGCCGGTTAGGTGCGAAGTCGATTCGAATCGGATTACGGATGAAAGTAAGATTCTTAGCCTGGGCAGTGGTTGCGATCCGGATGGCAATCAGAATGGTCTCGCCGGGCTTGGCGGAGCTGGTCAGAACCAGCGGCTCCATCGATCCTCCGGCGGCGACGCGCTCGCCATTGAAGAAGACGGAAACCGAATTATCGCCCGCGATATTGCGAATCCAGAGCTGGGTTCCGGTCAGGTCATAGCCGTCGAGCGTGCTGGGAATCTCAATCTTATTGCGCAGCCAGACGACGTCTGTGGTCTGGACCGGAGTCTGGCCATGCGTCTGCTGCCACGAAGAATCGTCCAGAGACAGAGCTTGCCCGCTCTCCACATCACCGACGTGATAGCGCCATCCGTCTACGGAGAGTTCTCCCAGTTTTGAGAGCCGGTCGATGATCGTGCGCGACTGGCTTGATAGAGCCTTCAGGGCGGACGCGATCTGGGTTGGACCCGGATTGTTGAACTCCCTGGAGCGTTGGTTCTGAGGATCTTTCGCATCGGGGTTGCGTTCAGCGTTCCCGGCCACTGGCAACAACACAAGTGCGAGCAGCACCATGACGGCTAACGCCACGGCCGACCGGCGCGCACGGAGAGCTTTGGGGCCAAAAATTGAAGCAGGCATTCGAATTCCTCCTGATGAGCCCGTCTTGAACGTCGCCCTGGTTGATGTGATTCAACTTGCGGTGGCAGGACAGCACCGCAGATTCATTTGGTCCGGTTGCTGGTCTTCCTGTTCCTCGGTCCGGAAGTAGTTGCCGGCTCCGTGTACTCGGGATGGGCCGCCGCCTGTCGAGGCACTTACGGCGACGACCTACTTGATGAAGCCGTAATACATGCCCATATAGTAGGGCAACAGGAAGACGGTCCCGTCGCCGAGATCGTGGCCGCCGCCCCCCGTGTTCAGGTTGTACGGGTTGTGATTCCAAAAGTCGAAGATGCATTCGTCAACTGGAATCACGCGGCCGTCCACGCGATAGCCGACATTCTCTCGGTCGTCGTCGTCGGGGGTGAGTGAGCGCACCGGAATGATGTCCGTGCGGTGGCTGTTGGTGTGTGTCCAGTCGACTCGATCGAGCGGCAGCCGGCGCAGCGTATCAAGAGACTCTTCGAGCCAGTCCCCAGTGAGCGTGAGGTCAAGGGTTTGAAAGGGGTCGCTGACCTTCTTGCCGCGCAGGCTGGCTGCGGCGACAAAGTCGAAAAACGGGTTCATCTCCGGCTGTACTTCGCGATAGTAGTTGGCCAGCGAATAGGAGTAGAGCTGAAGCAGACCATCGTCGGTCTCGTACTTGATGAGATCGTAAAAACTCATGAACGCCATCTCATCGTCGGAATGATTGCCAGATCCCTGCCCGGCGCTGAGTTTGGCGACCATCACATTCATGGCGTAGCTGTCTTCGACTATGAGCTTGCGGTAGGCCTGGGCGTACTTGGGATCGCCGGTCATGTGCTCGGCCACTTTCAAGTAGGATAGGATGCTCAATGAGTTCAGCCCACGATCGCCCCAGTGGTCCCCCTTGCCGTTGATAGTCGCAGGATCGTATACGGCCCAGCGGGTCGGAGTACCGTCCCAATCGACGAGCGAGTAGTTGTGCTCCAGCAAGTGGTCGGTGATGGCTCGGACTACCTGGCGGACATCGTCCTTCTCCTGGGGTGTCTCGGCAACAAGATCGTAGTATTGCGCGTAGAAGAAATAGTGACCGTCCAACTCATCCGAGCTGGTGTCGGACTTCCAATACCATTTTCCATCGGCACTTTTGGGCCAGCGCGGTGAGAGGATTTTCCAGAGGTGGTCGGAGGTAGCGCGCACTTGGAGGTCGTGCTCTTTCGTGTAGGTTAGATTCGGATCGGGGCCGCTGGTGGGAAGAATTGATCTGGCAGGGAAACCGGGAGGCGCGGGGTGCTCGCCGCCTTGTGTTACCTGGCTCAAGAACCGAAGCGCTTCGAATGCCTTGCGAGCCCGTTGTTTTGCAAGGGGATCATGGGTGGCTGCGTAGGCGAAGCACTCCCCTGCTCCATACATGGCTGTCCACAGGCCGTCGTTGTCGGTGTCGTGCTGAATCCACTTGCTCGTGTCACCCGCTATGGGGAGCTCGACTGGGGCCACGTAGCCATAGGGCGTCCGGCGGTGACGTTTGTCAATATCGTCTTCGTAATAGCGCGCCTTCTCGGCAAAGGTCGTCGGCTTCCGTTCGATGAGGCCGACTCCCATTGCGGTTGCGAACCAGGCGTTTCCGCTGGCTGAAACAGCGATCGCGCGAATACCGTCGTCGGGGAGCCAGCTCAGGCCTTGGCGGTATTCCCAGGTTTTGCCATCGAATCGGATCGCCCCGAGCGATGTGCCAAACCAAACGACGCCGCGCTCGCCCGTAGCGATCGTCGTGAAGTCGTCGTAGGGCAGACCCTCTGTCCCGGTGAAGAGCTTCCAGCCGTTGGCGTCTCGATAGCCGGCTCCTTGTGGACTGGCAAACCATAGCCGTCCTTCCGAGTCGAACGCGACTCCTCGAACGTCCCTCGGCGCCCAGCTTCGCGACGCTTCCTGCGGATATTCGGTTTTCCAACTGCCCGAGGGGCTCCTGACAAATAAGCCATCGAAGGACGCTACCGCCAATTCTCCCGCTGGACTCACTGCGATTTGCCGGATATCCTTGGCGCTCGCCGGCAAATTCATCCGAGTGAACTTAGCGGCGCCAGCGTTGGCCCTGTAAAGCCCGGAGTCCAAAGCCAGGTACATGGCCTTGTCGCTTGCGGCAAGAGCCAGGGGGCGTCCAGCCGGGATACTCGCGACTGGCATCACGGCCGTGGCCGAAACGCGCTGCAAGCCTCTTTCATAAACGACGTAGAGCGAATCTCCAAGCGCGGCGCATAGCTCCACTGGATCCCTGGTGAGTCCGTTGACCGGTAGCCAATTGTTCCCATCGAATCGGCTCAAGCCGCGCGCGGTTCCCGCATAGACCGCTGATGTCGTATCAGCGACGCAGTTGATATGGTTGGCGGGAAGTCCTTGCTGAGTGGTGAAGGCGTGTTTGATCTCAATAGGGAAAACGCCTGCTTGCGCGGCTGCTGCCGCAGGGAGAATAAGGGCAAGAGAGAATGCGAGCTTCTGGAACATAGGCCTCATTCCGGATTCCTTTGTTGCCAAGGCTATAGGATCGCTGTCGTGTGATGGTCATAGGGCCGATTCCGCTGTGAACGGAATCGGCCCGTGGTATGACTTGTCAGGTGAGGCGATAACCCGCTAGAACGTAACGCGGAGCGTCGCCTGGCCCTGACGGTTGCTGATGAGTGAACCGGGGGACGGCACCAAGCCAAAGCCCCCACAATCAATACAGTTGTTCGCCGGTGGCGGCCCGCCGGATCCAAACTGGGTACGATTGAAGGCGTTGAAGTAGTCCATACGCAGGACGGCTTTGACCTTGTCACCGACGCGGAAGGTCTTCATGGCGTCGAAGTCTTCCATGAGGTTCGGCGGGGCCGTAATGCCGGCGTAGTTGCGGGCCGCATTGCCAAAGGTGAACTGACTGGCCGGCGAAAAGGCGTTGACGTTGAACTGCACGGGCTGCGTCGGGGTTTTACCCACGAAATAATCGCGCGTGAGGCTATAGCTGTAGGTCTTGCGGGCCTGTCCGGGGACGATATTCGGGCGGGGTTGGGCGTCGCCGTTTGCGTTGGTGGACAACACGACGTTGTTGGTTTGTTCGTAGATGCCGAGGGGGTTTCCAGTGCTGTAGTTCATGATGCCGGACACCTGCCAGCCGCCCAGAATCTCATCCGCGGGTCCGTGGTAGTTCAGGAATCTCTGCCCGGCGCCGATGGGAAGGGCATAGGTAAACATATTCTTGTCATTCCACTTCTGATTGAGCGACGAGACGGACCACTCGGCCTTCTGATCCATGGGATTCTGCGCATTGTTCTGCTGCAGCGTTACCCCGAAGTCGACGTCCGACCAGTTCTGCGCCAGCGTCAGGCTGCTGAGGAAGCTGAGCCCATGCGAAAAGCGCTTCTCGACCTGCCCCTGAAACGCGCGGTAAAAGCTGGTTCCGGCCTGATCGAAGTGGTTGTCGGTGCCGCCGAACTGCGGATAGGGGAGCAGCGCCTGAATGATCGAAATCTGCGTCGGGTCACCGCCGTAATCGTTGACGAAGTTGGCGTAGGGGATGGGGTTGATGCCGGCCGCAATAGCCAAGGGATCGGTTTCGGCTTGATCCACCGTATCGTTCAGCACATTGCCCAACGCCAGGTAACTGGGGTTCAGCATGTTGGGCTGGTTGAGCGAAGAGGGCAGGTGGATGTCGCGATTGCCCACGTAGGCCAACATGAGGAACATGTTGTCGGGCAGCTCGCGCTGAATATTAAAGTTCCAGGACTGCGTGTAGGGTGAGATGCCCGAGGTCTTTGGATCCATCTGTTCAACCTGCTGGCCATTGCCCATAGTCGGAGTAAAGGGAATTTGCTGCGGGTTGTTAACCACATTCGTGTCCCAGTCACCAAAGCCTGGTTGGGTATTGGCCCCACTAGGCGATTGATAGGAGCCGGCCAGCATGTCGGTATAATCCTGCGCCACGCGGGAGAGGCCGAAGGCGTAGGCGCCGCCTCCCATAAAGGCCAGGTAGTAGCCGCCCTGGACCACGGTCTTGTTGTTCACCTGGTAAGAGAATCCCAAGCGGGGCCCGAGATCTTTCCAGTGAATCGCCGCGCGATCGACTCCAGAGCATCCCACCGCGCAGGAGCCGAGTTTGGTGACCGCTCCGAGCAAGTTGTCGGCCGCGGTGTTGGGCGCATTGAAATTGGCGAAGCCGATGTTGTTTTCCGTCTCGGTAAAGGGCACCGGGATGTCCCAGCGCAAGCCGGCATTGATGGTCAGGCGCGGGCTGAATTTGTAGTCATCCTGGATGTAGGAGGAGATGGCCAGATTGCGCAGATCGGCCGGCAGAGCCCAATTGCGGTCGGCCGAGTATACCTCTCCCAGCAGGAAACTGGCAAAGGCGTTGCCCGTGGTGCTGGAATTGAAATTGCTGGGATCGGCGGTTTGCTTGTGGCTGAAATTGAAATCTCCGCCGCAACTTCTGCAAATGATGCTGTCCTCGTAGGTTCGGCGGAATTCGCCACCGATGTTGAAGGTGTGTTTTCCTTTGGTCCACAGCCAGTTGTTGACAAAGGCGTTATCGTAACGGCGCGTGGAGTTGCTGCTGGTGTGGTTGCCCCAACTGGTAATGGGGAACGCCCCATCGATGAAGTTGATCTCGGGGAAGCTGACGGCGTTGGTGATCGCAGCGAAATTCGCGCTCTGGTTCACTACGTGGTTGTGGTAATCGATGTCAGTTTTGTTCACGCCGACCGTGACTACCAGGTTCGGGGATACAATCTTGATGTAATTGAGCAGATATCCCCTGCCCGAAGTTTGACTGACCTCGGCGCTGGAAAGCTCATTGCTGTTCGGGAACATGTTATTTCCCGGCGAGGGACTACTTACACCCTGGTTCCAGAGAGAAAAGTGGATGTTCTGCGAAGCGCTGAGGTTGTGGTCTATCGTGAATCCCCAATTATGGTTGTAATCGGTAGTGGACGTGACGAAGGGAGCCTGGTTATTTATTTCACCGTTATAGGTTCCGGTGCCGGTCCGTAAAGGAGAACTCGGCTGCAGCAGCGGCAGGAGCGATTGTGAAACCGTGCTGAAGCGGCCGGGGCAGATCGCGTTGAGCTTTCCGTTGCACACAAACTGTTGCCCGGTCGTGGGATCGAAGATGGTAACCAGGTTGCCATTGGCATCCTGGAAATTACTGAAATCGCCATTCAACTCCGCGGCGGTAGGCAAGGTGTGGAAAGCGGTCTGCGCCCCGTGCTGCTGATACAAGTCCATGGTGAAGAGGAAGAAGGTGCGGTCTTTGCCGTTATACAGATGGGGAATCGACGCCGGCCCGCTCAAGGTGAATCCGTAGTTGTTCTGGTGATTAGTCGGCGTGCCGTTGCCGCCCCAGGCCGGTGAGTTGAAGAAGCCGACAGAGTCGAAGAAATTGTTACGCGTGATATAGAAGGCGTCGCCGTGGTAGGTATTTGTGCCGCCCGCCATCTTGTAGGTAACCACGCCTGCCGCCAGGCCATACTGCGCCGAAAAGGTCGCGCTGGCCACATGGGCTTCGCTCACCATCTCATACGCCGGATAGGCATTGCCGCTTTCAGAGACGTTGGCCGTAAACGGCTCGGTGATGGGAATGCCGTTGTAGTAATAATTGGTTTCCGCGGTGATGCCGCCGTTGATGCTGAGGGAACTGCCTTCAATTCCGGTGCCTGCGGCAGAAGGGGGCGCGCCGGTGCCGGGAGTTTGCAGGACAAAGGCGTCGATCGACCGGGGTCCGCCATTGACCTCGATAGGCGCGGCACTGACCAGTTCCGGTTCAATAGTGGTTCCGATTCCGGGATCCGCGGTGTTCAGTGCCACATCCTGCCCCAATACCTGCACCGTTTCAGTGGCTGATCCGGGCTGCAGCACGGCAAGCACTGTGGAGAACTTACCGACGTCCACGACGATATTGCTACTATCCCACTGCTTGAAGCCCGGTGCGCTGACCTCGACCGAGTAAACGCCGGTGTTCGAGAGCACGATGGTAAAAGCACCCGCGGGCGAAGAGACAGCGTTTGTGACAATTCCAGTTGCCGCGGCACGCAACGCGATCTGCGCGCCAGGAATCACGGCGCCGCTTGAGTCGGTGACCGTGCCGTTTACGCCGTATGCAACCTGCGCGCGAAGCCGGGTTCCTGTCGTGAAGAACATCGCATAAACGACCATGATGGCCATCAACGTGGGGCGGATCCGGCAATGGCCTAAATCCGCGCGAGAACGAATCGCGATTAGCATTCTAGCCCTCCTGACAAATGCAATTAAATTCACCATGAACTCCGCGCCTTTTTCTCGATTCGCACGACAAAAAGACCCCGTACTCCTCTAACCCTCTTCAAGGACCGGCATTCCGGCTGGAACTGCTGAGCCCTTGTGCCTCGCTCCCCTGCGCCGACCTGCGCGTCTGGAGTCAGTGACCCGCTCTGTCGGTAAGCACTCCCGTGACACTGCCTTGAGACTGCTGCCCCGAGCGGTGGAGGGCAAGAAACAGCCCGCCAGGAAGATGAGCAGACAAGCCGTTAACGCCCCCGACCCATTACCCGCGCAATCCCATTGTAACGATTTAATAAAACGTTATATTCAACCTCTAAATGATAAAATGGACGATGTCAAGGGGAATTTCGGGGGTTCTGCGAATCTTAATATTCCCGAGTTGTAGCTCGCAAAAATAGCGGCCTTCCTTCAACTCCGCGGGATGGCAGATGCACTCGCAGTGGGTATCCCATCGCTGATTGGAGCTTCTTATGCCGCCCCGTTCCGTACGCTCGCTCGTGCTCGCGTTCTTCGTCCTATTTCTGCAATTCGCGGCCGCGCAAGCTTCTTCCGCTCCGCTCGAACTACAGCACCCCGTCCAGGACAAGAATTTCTTACTGCTTTCGCTGCTCGAACAGGATGCGAAGGTCCAACAGGCGCTTGCCGCCGATCGAAGCATTGCCGCTATCGCCTCCGAACGGGAAGGCGCTGTCGCCGAGGCTGAAACCGATTGCAAAGGCGATCCGGTTTGCCTTGTGAAGTCCTACCTGTGGACAGACGAGGAGATCCGCGCTGTCTCGCTCGCATTGCAGCGTCTCGACGCGCACAACCATGCTGTGCATGCCATGGTTGAGGCCAAACTGCGGCCGAGCCAAGCCTACATTGTTTTCGATAAGCAACCTTCGGGTCAGTTGCTGGCCGGCTCGTGGCAAGTTTGTGCCAGCGGTCTAAATGATGTGATCTCGGTCTATGGAGCCGGCTTCGCTCCTCGCTATCCGTCCATCGATTCCATGACCATCGATGTCAATTCTCCCGAGTTCAAGCAGCAAATCTCCTCGCTCGCGCTCGGCGATGCCACGGCGTCCCACGACTCGACGTTGTTTTTCGAACCCTCGCTTCAGGCTGCTCTCGCGCTGCTTACCCTCAACCATCGCGATGAGGCGGGACGGTACGAGCCGATGGAGAAGAGCGTCAACCAAACTGCCTTCAAACGCATTGCCTCCATGCCATGGCAGAAGTATCCCTATTCCGTGATTATTGTGCCGGGCGAAGGTCCAACCAGGTACGACACCCCGCTTTCCAAACAAGGACGCCAACGTTGCGCTCTCGCCGCCGAAGCATTCCGTGCGGGTAAAGCTCCATTCATCCTGGTGTCGGGGGGCTACGTACATCCTGCGCAAACCCATTTCTCCGAAGCCATGGAAATGAAGAAAGCCCTCATAACCGACTTCCAAGTTCCGGAATCTGCGATTCTGGTCGATCCCCATGCCAGGCATACGACCACCAACATGCGCAATGCGGCGCGGGAAATCTTTCGCTACGGCATGCCTGCCACCAAGCCGGCGGTAGTGGTCAGCGATGCAGAACAAATTGCATATATCGCCGGAAAGGAATTTGCTCAGAGATGCCTTCGAGAACTTGGCTATATGCCCTTTCGCATGGTCCGGCAGGATGACGATACAAGTCTCGTTGTGACGCCGCTAATCGAATCGCTTGAGCAGGACCCACTGGATCCGCTTGACCCCTGAACGTTGTCTGCTTGTAGCCGTGACGCTTGCCAGATGGTGCCAACAACGCACGATCTACGCTCAATGAGCGCCTTGGTATTTTCTGCAGAAGTGAGCCGACCTCGACTGGTCCATCTGTCCGGAAAGCCGACTTTTCGGCCATGTTGCTCAAGTTCTGTCGTCGGTGAGCGCATTGCGATTTGGCCGGATATTCAACTCACCAAAAGCCAGTTCCTCGATTCACTCGATACTTCATCCAAGCCTTGCCGCTCTCAAGATCAAGAGCAACCCCGCACCAACGATGAACACCCCAATGGCCCGTGCGACGCTTTTGCCAGCCGGTGCTAGGCGCTCGGCGGTGATGGCTGCCGTTACCAGGGCCATGGCGCGCAGATCCATGACGCCGACTACCAAAAGAATCGCCGTCAAGTTGGCGCAGCTAAGTCCGCAATGAAATCCAAAACGCACACCCTGCCGCCAGGCTGTTCTTCCGTCTGCCGGCAGTGCGCGGTCGTGCGCCGGCATTTCCCGGCAACAAACAAGGTGATGTGTCTTCCATTGCGTGAGCTGAACTGCGCCGGCTATGAGGATGACCACGCCAACCGCGACCGGAACAGCGTTAGCCACTTCCGGATGTTCCATCTCCGCGGTTGCCAGCACGACGCCCAATGGAAAGACGCTCAATCCGAACAGAGTCCACACGAAGAAGTACCCAAGCCCTGCCAGCACAGTGAGAAACGCGAGGCCCGGGGCGCCAGTGCCGCTGACCGCCTGGCGGTAGCGAAGCAGCATGGGCGCGAGCGACGGCAGCATCATGGCTGCCATCATCACAACCCACATCGCGAGGAATGATGCAGTGGCCTCGATCCAGGTTTGTCCGGGCATTCGCGTCCATGCCATCGACATGGTCCAGCCTCCGGGCATCCGCATTTCTCCCATCGCCGACATGGAGTTGCACCACACGATCGTCAGCGCCGCGCTCACGGCGAAAAGGAGGGCTGAAATCGCGAAGAAGGCTCGCTGGGGCGCTACCCCTGAATGCGGATAGGCGCCCACTCCGCAGGAGATGTTGCAGTCGAAGTGATTGGTGAAGGATGTTGCGCTTTTCATGATGCCATCCCCGTTGTTGCCGCATTGGCCGTGCCCTCGTACCCACTCCGACGGGAGTGGGTACGAGATTGAGGCATTGGAACGCGCGATTCAGTGCCTTCCGGTTCCCAAGTCATCGGAATACCCGGCCTGCACGCGGGGCCACTGAGCGATGGGGCGTCCGCCCGGCCACTCGGGTTCCCAGGTTGGCGAGCCGCTTTTAGTCCGCGTGATGGTGCACTGTTGAGGCCAGCCGGTTGGCGAGTCCTCCCACGGCTCCTGCCGCCCGTAGACGGTCAAGTCGAGCAAGTGATAATTGTTATCGATCACTTCGGAGCCGCGTGCGGTCGTCCAGTACGTCTCGAAGACTTTGGATCCCAGCCGCAGGTAGCAGACGAGGTGCATCCTGCCCACTCTGCGTCCGACCAAGAGGATATCGAGCGACTCCCGGGGGGCCGAGTACCAAGGCGTTTGCCAGCCCATGAATTCGCGGTACCGGGCGCTCTCTTCATAGGGGCCCTGGCAAAATGTGGCGTAAGTTACATCGCGAGAATGAATATAGGACAGCTCGCGGACCTGCGACGTAACCCACGTGCAGCCTTCGCACTGCTCTGGCGCAGGGTGGCCGGTGTGCCACATAAAGTAGTAGGCGATCAGCTGCCGACGGCCTTCAAACGCGTCCAGCAGCGTCACCGGACCCTGGGGGCCAATCAGCGTTGTAGTGCCATCTACTTCGACCATGGGGAGCCGGCGACGGGCGGCGGCGATCGCATCACCCTCGTGCGTGTGCGCCTTTTCTCGAACTCGCAATGCGTCGAGCTGCTCTTGAAAGACGCTCCGATCAACGATTTCGGGCGCTGCAAATCCATCGCTCATGATGTCTTTCATCGCTTCCTCCTTTGAGACACGGGTTTGGGGTTGAAATGTCGTGCTCATTCGCAGGTACATGCTTTCTTCTCTGCTTCGCGCCGTCGGGCCGCAGCGGCTTCTGGATCAGTCAGCATATCGAGCCACCCCGGGTTAATCGCGGTCTCGTTCTCGTAGTTGTCGTTCCAGTTCCACCACTTATACGGCGGGGTCTGCGGGTAGCCCTTCGGCGAATCTTCCCAAGTCTCCTGGCGGCCGAGCGCCGTCATATCGAGGTAGCTCCAGGTGGTTCCCATCGCCTCGTCGCCGCGGCTGTTGATGAGGTACGTACGGAACACCTTTTCGCCGTCGCGGATGAATGCATTGTGGCCGTGCCACTGATCGACGCCGAAGTCCACGTCGAAGCTGTCGGTGATGGTGTACCAGGGCATCTTCCAACCCATTCGCGCTTTCAGGCGCGCGATGTCCGCCTGCGGGGCGTGTGAAGCATAGGCGAGCGTGGTGTCGCGGGCGTTCAGATGAGACAAATGAGCGACCTGGTCTGCGCCCAGAGAACAGCCGCGGCAGGCATGGTCGGGCCAGCCGAACAGCCCCGGCTCGAAGAAGGCGCGATAGACAATCAACTGCCGGCGGCCCTCAAACAGATCGAGCAGGCTGACTTTGCCGTTGGGTCCGTCGAATTGGTACGCTTTCTCGACGGCCATCCACGGCATGCGCCGGCGTTCGGCGGCCATGGCATCGCGGGCGTGCATCAGGGCTTTCTCTTTTGCGAGCAGCTCTTTCCGCGCGGCTTCCCAATCCTGCTGCGACACGATCGGGGGTTTGTTGATGGCAAGATGCTCTTTGGTTTCGATACCGTGCGTTGTCTGTGTCGTCATCGTGTTTTCTCCTGTCATTGATTTTGGCCTTTCGCCTTCGGTATGACCAGGTGCTTCGTGGTCATGTACAAATATTGATGCAGGTCTCGAAAGAACAGAGAGTGACAAGTGTGACGGGATTCCGTTAGCCCGCGTTCGCCAGGTGCTGCCCCAGGAAGCCTGCGTACTGCTTCTCAAACGCCTTGGCTATGCCATTGCGCCAGCCATCGGCGATGGAGCGGGACATGGGATCGGGGAAGATGTCCTCTTCACCATTCTCCACTCCATCGAAGATGCCCTGTGCGGCGGACTGGGGCGACGCCTTCGGTATATCGAACCCGCGGTTCATATCAGTGTCGATAGGACCCAGAAAGACGCCGTGGACCGTCACGCCTTCACTTGCCAGCAGCGCCCTCAATGATTGCGTCATGCTGAGCGCGGCCGCTTTCGAAAAGGAGTAGCTGGGCGTGAGCGGCAGCGGCGCAAGAGCCAGCAGCGACAGGTTGTTTACGAGTGCTCCTTTGGATCGTTTCAGCTTGGGCAGAAACGCCCGCGAAACCTTGTACATGCCAAAGAAGTTGACAGCGAGGGCATGCTCGATGACGGCCGGATCACCGAGATCGTCATAGGGAGCGATTCCGGAGTTGTTGATGAGAACGTCGAGGCTGCCCACCTGGCGGACTGCCAGTTCGATCTGCTCAGCGCTGGTCACGTCGAGCCCCAGCGGCGTTACGCGTTGGTCCACGATGTCGAGTGCGCCACGCGTACCGGCGTAGACCCTCTTGGCTCCGCGCTGAAGCGCTTCAGTGACAAGTGCACGACCAATACCGCGGTTGGCGCCCGTAATCAAGACTGTTTTCTGTGCGATGTTCATGATGATCTCCTATTTGAATTTTGGCTATGACCGGGTGCTACCTGGTCATGTAGAAATATTGATACAGGTCTCGAACGAAGTGAGAGTGACAAGTGTGGCGGGATTCCGATGGATTCGCTGATCACAGCTGCGGCACAGGCTCTTGCGGCGGGCGACCCCCTCGGCGCATTGAAGCATGTTGCGCTGCGCGACGATGCACCCGCACTGGCTCTGCGCGGGATCGCGATGGCGCAGCTCGGCGATTTCGCGCGCGCAAAAGAGCTACTGCGAAGAGCGGCACGCGCCTTCGGTCCCAAGGAATCGGTGGCGCGCGCGAGGTGCGTCGTCGCCGAAGTCGAGATCGCGCTGGCCTCCCGCGACCTCGGCTGGCCTGCAAAAGCGCTCGACCTGGCGCGGGTGACACTTGAGAAACACGGCGACCGGCTGAACGCCGCGCATGCGCGCTATCTCGAGGTCCGGCGCCTTGTCCTGATCGGCCGCCTGAACGAAGCAGAGCGCATGCTCGCCGATTTTGACTCGAAGCCATTGCCGCCCGCACTGAGAACTACCTATGAACTTATGCTTGCGGGGATCGCCGTAAGACGCCTGCAAACGAAAGTAGCGGAGGCTGCGCTGGCTCGAGCCGTGCGCGCCTCCCGCCAAGCCAATATCCCTGCTTTGACGGCGGAGGTTGAAACTGCGTCTCATGTCCTGAACACGCCGGCAGCCCGCCTGATTGCACGCGGTGTTGAGCGGCCGCTCCTGCTCAAGGAAGTCGAAGCATTGTTCGCGTCCAAAGCGCTCGTCGTCGATGCCTGCCGGAATGTCGTGCGCGATCGGCGCGCCACGGTTACGCTTGTAACGCGTCCGGTGTTGTTCGCGCTCGCCCGCTCGCTCGGCGAGGCCTGGCCCATTGATGTTCCGAGAGATCAGCTCCTGGCTCGCGCCTTCGGAGCCAGATTCGTTGATGAATCGCATCGCATGCGGCTGCGCGTTGAAATTGGACGGCTTCGAAAGATGCTTCGGCCGCTGGCAGAGGTGAATGCGACGAAGCGAGGGTTTGTACTTGCGCCGCGGGCCGCCAAAGAAGTGGTCGTGCTGGCACAGCCGGTCGAAGATGAGAATGGGGCCGTGCTCGCATTCCTCGCCGACGGTGAGTCGTGGTCGAGTTCAGCCCTGGCGATTGCCCTCGGCACCAGCCAGCGTTCCGTGCAGCGGGCCCTTGATTCGCTCGCGGCAGCAGGGAAGGCGCAGTTCTTCGGACAGGGCCGAGCTCGTCGTTGGGTAACGCCGCCAATGCCGGGATTCACGACAACTTTGTTACTCCCCGCTCCGCAATTCATCGACTAAGGTGGGTATATGAAACAGTCGACTGCCGAAATCGTTCGTGAGTACGGTCCCTTTCCCGGGGCTGAGCGTGTGCATGGAGTTACCTATGACGGCCAAAACGTCTGGTTTGCGTCAGGAGACAAGCTGAACGCCTTCGATCCCGCGAGTGGAAAGACAGTGCGCTCGATTGATGTCGCCGCGCATGCAGGAACAGCGTTCGATGGCCAGCACTTCTTTCAAATCGCAGAGGAGCGCATCCAGAAGATCGATCCTCGAAACGGCGAGGTGCTGGCTACGATTCCGGCGCCCGGCGGCGGTCGTGACTCGGGACTAACGTGGGCTGAAGGCAGCCTGTGGGTCGGGCAGTACAGGGATCGGAAGATCCATCAAATCAATCCCGACACCGGGGCCATTCTTCGTACCATCGAGTCGAGCCGCTTTGTCACCGGGGTCACCTGGGTCGACGGAGAGCTTTGGCATGCAACCTCTGAAGGTGAAGAAAGTGAAGTGCGTCGCGTCGATTCGCGAACTGGAGAGGTTCTTGAGAAGCTTGCCATGCCTCCGGGTGTGCTCATCTCAGGGCTAGAGTCGGACGGTGGCGATCGCTTTTTCTGCGGAGGGCAAAAGAGCGGGAAGGTGAGAGTCGTCCGCCGGCCTCGGCGCAGTCAAGCGGTATACAGGGCCACGGGAAAGGTGAGCGTCGCCACAAACAAGCATTGATCCGAAGTTGTCAATGCGGCGGTCGTTGGGCGCGTGCGCGGGAGCATCTGTCTGAATGCATTTTGTCGAATCGAGCTAAAAGCATGGATTGAGCTATTGAAGTCGACCAGTGTTCTCTGCAAGTCGCCGTAAAACCGGCTACCGAGAGAAGTGAATTCCAAAACTGAGCACGGGTTGGAAACCACGTGGACGCGTAGCCGACTTCTCACCCATGTGAATCCAGTTCCTCGATGAGCGACTCGGTGATTTATCGTGAGGCCAGAAGTCCTCCCGGCTTAATGCGCGTTTCAAAGTACTGATCCGCACCTATGCTGATAAGACCGCCTTCTCAATCTGCTTCAACCTTTCCCTAAGCAATTGTTGTTCCCGCAGATTTTCCGTCATTGCGATGGCGCGCTCAACCTCCTGGCGGGCTTCGGGAAATCTGCCAAGCTTCAGGAGCAGGTCTCCGCGAACGCTGGGCACGAGGTGGTAGCCCTTCAGGGAAGAGTCGCGATCGAGAGCGTCAAGATCGTCGAGCGCAGCAAGCCCGGCGGCTGGGCCTTGCGCCATGCCGACGGCTACCGCTCGATTGAGCCCAACGATAGGCGATGGGCTCACGCGGAGAAGCGCGTCGTAGAGAAGAACAATCCGCTCCCAGTCGGTCTCTGCGGCGGTGCCGGCTCGTGCGTGACAGGCCACGATGGCCGCCTGCAACGCATAGTTGCAGGCACTGGTATTGGCACCACGCGAACACTATTTGCGTGTAGCTGGCGATCTCGGAATCACACCTTAACCGAAAACACGGACATTTCACGGACATTCGCCGCAAATGGAGAAGGGCCGCTTGTCGCGACCCCATCCTAAAGTCTTTTTTTTCTTCGGATTATTGGTTGCGGGGGCTGGATTTGAACCAGCGACCTTTGGGTTATGAGCGACCCGAGATTTCGGTAAGTTACGGAAAACAGGGCACGAGTGGTAACCCTGAGATACCCCTGGGAACGGCTGGAACAGCTTATTGGGGACCGTATGGGGACTTGTTCGGCGGATTGCCGACGAGTGCCCAACGATCTGCCAATCGGACCCCATTGCCATTGGGAACCGATTGGGGACACGTCTGACGGCGTTCCCAACGAGCACCCAACGACGCGTCGCTCTGCCGTCAGCCGAGCGCGACCGCTGCTGTCGCCTCAGAGGATCAGTCATGATTCTTCAACAACCCTCCACCCATCTGGAAGGCAATCAGCTCCTCGCTGATTTTGCCAATTTGCCTCCCAAGCCACCACGCTCCAAGTTGGAACCGCATCGCGATCTGATCCGCGAACTGCGGCGGGGCGGGCGAACCTATCGCGAAGTAGCCCAACTGTTTCAAGAACGGCTCGGTCTGTATGTTGCGCCGAGCACTCTCCATTCCTTTGTCAAGGTCCGCGCCAAACACCGCAAGCGAACTCAATTTGAGTTGCCACCGCTGGAACTCGCAGTGGCAGAGTCACCGGCGCTCGACCGCGTTGCCGCCCTTAAGGCAAAGCCGACGGTACGGAGTTCAAAGCCTATCCGCTTCGTCTTCCGTGAAAACGAACCTCTGACCCTGACCAGCAACGGGGGTGAGCAATGACGGCATATTCAAAGCGTGTTGTCTTCACCATGGGCGGCAAAGGCGGCGTCGGCAAAACTGGCGTCATGGTCTCCTTGGCCGAGTGGTTCGCATTGAACGAGATTCCCATTACGCTGCTTGATCTCGATACTGAGAATAAGGCGCGTGGCTCTCTCAAGCACTTTTTTAATGGCACGGTCACCAAAGTCAACATTCACACGCCTGCGGGTCTCGATGCTTTCGTCGATTATCTTGACGGCAGTGCCCCCATCATTCTCGCCGATATGGGAGCTGGTGCCGGACAGGTGGCCGCTGATTGGTTCGAGTCGATGTACGAAGATGTCGCTGCAACTGGCGTTCGCTTTACGGCAGTCGGTGTGGTCACGCCAGACCCGGCCAGCGTTGAGAGCGTCCTTGCCTGGGCAAGCCGCCTTCAGGATCGGGTGGAGTATGTCATTGTCGAAAACGCTACAAGCGCCTTGGCGGATTTCACCTACTGGCGGTCCACCGAACAGGCAAATCGCTTCCGCGAAGCATTCACGCCGGAAATCTTGCAGATGGAGTTTCGGCTTGCGGAACTTGAAAACCCTGTCCGGCAACATGGAATCCAACTGGGGCAGGTCGCAGATCGCAAGACCGATGTCAGTGAACTGAAGCGGGCATCACTCGTTATGCGCGCCCAGAGCTATCGGCGGAGGCTATTCTCTGAATTCGACCGTGCAAGGCAGACGTTCTTGCCATGAGTACAACCACGTCCAACGTCGCCAGTGTTGCGGAGGGAGAGCCGACGCTGTTCGACTCTCTCGCCCGTCTTGTTCCCGAAGAATTGCAGACCGCATACTATCGCGTTCTCGCGCATACTCGCACACTCAGCCCCGACGATGAAATGCTGCGCATTCTCGAAGCGATGGGCATCCTGGCTCTACTCACACGCCACACGCCGAAGGATATTGCCGATGAGCGCGAACGCTTTCAGGAAATGTTTGATCTGCATCGGCAGTTCTCGAATGAAGCGCAACAGAAAATGCTCGGATATGTTCACGAATTGGAAGCTCGGATTTCTGCTCTACCCGGCGAAATTGAAGCCGGTCTTGATCCGCAGCAAATTGCAAAGCTCCTGGGCGAGAGTCTGCGACAGCACTTTCTTCAATCGGGCATAACGGCTACGGTCAAAGGTCTGCAAACAACCAGCGCGGCCCTGACGACCGCCCAAAAGGAGCTCTCCACGGCTTTGCGTACTTTATCGGATTCGCACGGCGGGGTCGTCGCTCAAGTAGAGTCAGCCAATAACCGATTGACCTATTCCCTAGAAAGCAGAGCCAAGACGGTTGACGCGCTCCTGCATGAACTGAAAAACGATGTGCTTCGCATCTGGATTCCAATGGCTTGCGGCGCGGCACTCCTTGTCGGTCTGTTTGCCGGTATAGGGATTAAGGGTTGCCGGGATGCGTCTCTCGCTGCGGTTGAAATACCTGCGCCGACAGTAGCACAGCCCGCTACCTCCCCTCCGGATGGAAAGAGCGTGCCGGACGCCAATTCAGGTAAACTGCACCATGAACGGCGGGAGGCAAAACCCGGCGCTGAACCTGGGCGATAGAGTCGGTTTGCATCGCTCGTTGTTGTTGTATCTGACCAGAACTAAAGGGTTTCGCAAACATTCGCGGGTCCATTCGATCCACGCGATTGCGGGGCAAGACACTTGACAACCGGCGGGGATGCTCGTAGAGTCGTAGATGACACACCCGCCAAGCCTCTCCCTGGAAACAGGTGATGCTCAAATCGGCGGGTTTTTCATTTTCCGATGAAATACAGCAAGCCTCATCTTCCTTACGAAGATCAAGTCGATTTACTGATCCGTCGCGGTCTTGCTTGCGCCGACAGGGCGAGTACGCTGTTTTGGCTGAAACGAATCGGCTATTACCGCCTGAGCGCGTATTTCATCCCCTTCAAAGACTCCGACCACCGGCAATTTTCGTCCGGGGACGACCTTTGAGCAAATCATTGATCTCTATCGATTCGATGCCGATCTGCGGCGGCTCGTACGCGAAGCCCTGGACAGGATTGAGATCAGCGTCCGGGCCGTCATTACCTACGAAATAGGAAAAGACCTGGGCGTCTTCGGTTATGCGGACGCCGCCAACTTCGCGGCGGCATTCAATCATGCCGACTTCATGAGGATTCTCCGGCGCGACGAGGGGAGATCGACCGAGGTCTTCATCGGCCACTATCGGACCAAGTACACCTCAGAAACGGACTTGCCAGTGTGGATGGCAACGGAACTGATCAGCTTCGGCGCGCTGTCAAAAATGTACGAACACCTGAGGACGAGCTTCCGGAAGAAAATCGCCCGCGAATTCAATCAGCCGCAACCCGTCTTTGTAAGCTGGCTCCACTCCCTGACGGCGGTCCGGAACGTCTGCGCGCATCACAGCCGGTTGTGGAACAGAGAGCTTGCCGTCAAGCCAGAACTGCCCGTGGCGTGGAAAGCAAACGGCATTGGCAACGACCGCCTTTACGTGATCGCGCTAATCATTCAAACCCTATTGGCCGACATTGCTCCTGATTCCCGCTGGGGCGAGCGGTTCAAGGCTCTTTTCGACGCTCATCCGACGGTTAATCTCCGAGCGATGCAATTTCCGGCTGGCTGGCAGAGTCTCCCTCCGTGGAATTGAATGTCCAGCTTGCGTCTGGGATACATGTTTTGAGGGCAGGGTTAGCAGGTATCCTTCCGTGGTAAACTTCATGCACACAATAGCTTGGGGATTTTTTGTCACGAAAGGGGCAATTGAAATGCGCATGAGGGTTTTCCTTTATGTTCTCTTTGCTGTTATTTGTCTCTTGCCGCCTTCTTTCATCAAGGGACAACAGCCTAAAACGTCCCCTGATGCAGCCTCGGCAACTGCAACGGTGAGAGAAATGACCTTGCGGGAGTTTCGAAGTGTTTTCCTCAACCAACGTATCTTGATTTTGAAAGGGCAAGATATTGGGGGGAGTTTGGGTGGATGGCAGCCCATGAAAATGACCAAGAGCGGCTCGTTCACAGATGACTACAACAAAGGGGCGTTCATTAACCTGAAATATAGAGATGAAACCCCAAAGGTCTTGTCCATCCGAGAGAATACAGTCGCAGGGACGGAAAAACCCACTGAAGGCACAACGAACGCATTCGGGGAGACAATCACCGATGCTGACATCGTTAACCCATCCGTAGAAGTCATTGTCCAGTTCGATGATGGTCAACTAGCAAAGTTCACAAGCATCGTGAGTTTGATTATGGATCGCTCGGCGAAGTGGCCGGACAAAGAAACCGACCACTTGGATATGGAGTTCATGCCCGTTTCCACTCGCGATGCTCACGCCAAAGTTGTTAATCAGAATCTTCAAGGGGCGATAGGCCAAAAGGTTTATGCGGTTCATAGCACATTGCTCTTAAAAGCCGACATCAGTCCTGCCGACCTGACAGACTTCTCACGTCGGCTTGAAAAGCAGGTCGATGATGTACAGCTTTTGACACCGATGACTATTGTCGCAGCCAAGTACATCGACCGATACGACCTCATAATTTGGAAATTACAACTTGACAGCGGTAGATTTGTCATTGGCGCATCGAGGTATCGAGACGAAGATGTCAGCGCAAACAGGAATGACAACTCATTCTTGGGGCGAAGCATCGGAACGCTGCTCTTAAATATTCCGCCGAACTTGACAGAGCGAGAGATTTCAGCAATCAGAGACAGGAAGATTTTCCGTGGAATGTCACGACAAGCTGTTATTTATTCCTGGGGTTCGGCGAGCGAGAACGACTACGGCAAGGGTGGAAAGCAGTTGGTATACGGAGACAATCAATTTGTCTACCTCGATAACACCGGAAAAGTAACCGATTGGCAGACCATTGACAAGTAGTTTTCTCGGCGAAGATACATTTCGAAGAAAGCAGCAGTTTGGTTATGAATGTCATCTTCGTGCGAAACGAAGGCCAGCGCGATATGTACGCGGAGGAACATTGATATGCCGGATCAATCCGTTCTGAATCTTCTAAACTGGAATGAAATCACAGGTCATTTTCGCGATCGTGTCGCCGTCAGCAAAGAACTAATGAGCCTTCACGACGCTGGGAAAACTGAGGCATTCGCAAAGTTGGCGGTGGGAATCACTGGTGATGGCGTAGGCAACTACAGCGCAGCAGAACATCCAATCCTCAAACTCGGTATCAGCGAAAACAACAGATGGGAAGAACGGATATTCCGTCTCGCTACTGAATTCAGGGCACTAACGGAGGCCAGCCAGGTTCCGATCTTGATCGCTAATGCCCGGATCAAGTACCTACAGATTAGCGTGGGCTCTGAGATGTCATGCATGGTGAACCCGGATATGTGCTGGGTTTGCAACGTGCGCACTATTTGGCTACACCTCGCCTGGAATAGGGGACCGGGAGATGCGGAAGAACTCCTAAAACTATTCCGCGAAGGAGCGGCGGATTCCGAAATGGCATATATGAGATGGGCCGACGAGTACCACCCGAAGCTACAGCGGACTCTTATCGACGTGGCTACAGAAGGTCTGAACCGCGCAAAGCCCCAGGCCACTATGCCGGGTGGCAAGCTGTTTCTTTGGGCCGACGCGATTGCGTCTCATGCTTACGGACGCTACCACGGTGAGTGACAGACTACAGTCGTGAGAATTCAGCAGTCGAACATAATCGAACGGTTTTCGATCCCCCTCGAACACGATCCGAAGTCATTCGAATTCTGTTCGAGGCTGGCGGTCAGTGAAGCCATCCCTAAGCCGTCAGGCTTAGGGATGGTGTCTATCTTCAGAACGAGCGCAGCGAGAACGCTCTTGGCCGGACTCAGCCGAAATGACGCTTGCGGATTCTGGCCGTGCTGACCGCAATACGGGCAGACTGGGTGCTGGGCTTGGCTCCTGTAGGCTTCTGCATTGGCACAGCAATCAGGACGGCAAGACGCAAAAGCTGTTGCATTGCAAATTCGAACAGCGTTAGCGTCGGGCTATGCTGACGATACGGGCCATGTCGGGCGGTGCCGGGTATGCCCAGAGGCATCTCGAACACAGCGATTACTACGATGAGCATCGTCGTGTTCAAGGCGAATGGAATGGCCGTGGCGCCGAGTTGCTTGGACTGCGCGGCGAAGTGACGCCGGAGCAATTTGAGGCCATTCGGGAGGGGCTGAATCCGGAAACCGGCGAGTTCCTCCGCCCGCGGCACAGTGCGGACCGCGCGAAAGTAGACGGAAGCGAGCAGAGCAAGGGGCGGTCGCTGTACGATCTGACCTTTTCCGCGCCAAAGTCGGTTTCCATTCAGGCGCTCGTCGGCGGGGATGATCGCCTCGTAGCCGCTCACGACAAAGCTGTCCGGGAGGCACTTGCAGAGGCCGAGAGCCATGCAGCGACGCGCGTCCGGTTGAATGGCGCGAACGAGAATCGGGCAACCGGCAACTGGATCGTTGCTTCATACCGTCACGACACCAGCCGGGAACTCGATCCGCAACTGCACACGCACGCCGTTGCGGCCAATCTGACCTATGACGGCGTGGAAGGCCGCTGGAAGGCATTGCAGGCGTCGGGACTGTACGAGCGCCGCGCATATCTGACGGAGGTTTACCGAAACGCGCTGGCGCGTGAGGTGCGCGGGCTGGGATATGAGATCGAGCCGCGCCGCGATTCCAAGGGCAGAGATCATGGATTCGAGATTCGCGGCGTATCGAATGAATTGCTCGAAAGGTACAGCGTGCGCAGCGCGCAGCGCGACGCCGCTATTGAGCAATTCACGGCGGAGCATGGCCGCAAGCCAACCGATAATGAAGTTGCCGTGCTGGTCCGCGAATCCCGCGCGGACAAGCTGGCGGAAATCTCCACGGAGCGGGTGAGAGAACAACAGCAAGCCCGCCTTGCGCCGGAGGAAAGACAAACGCTGCAAAGTATCCGCGCCAAGTCCATCGAACGGCATCCGCATATTTCTCAGGAATTCTCTCAGGCATCGGAGTCGCTTCAGTACGCCAAGGCACACCTCTTTGAACGTAACTCTGTCGTGCGCGATTTCGATCTGATGACCGAAGCCCTGCGTCATGGGCGCGGGCGGATTGATCCTGGCCAGTTGCGCGGCGCTCTGGAAGTGGAGCAGTCAGCAGGGGTCTCTCATCCGCGCTGGAAACAATCTGGCCACACGCGAGAGTCTTGAGCGCGAACAGCGGATGATTGCGGCAGTGGATCGCGGTACTGGGCGCTTTGAGCGGTTGGGCGGGGAGCGCGAATTCCAGCCTTCCGAGCGTCTGCGAGATGAACAGCGGCGGGCCGTTCATGAGGTTCTGGCTTCCCGCGATCTTGCCATCAATCTGTGCGGCGCGGCTGGAACTGGCAAGACGGCCACGCTTCAGGAAATTGAGCGTGGTTTACGCGAAGCCGGACGCAAAGTGACGGCGGTTGCGCCGACACGCAGCGCGGTCGAGGAGTTGCACAAGGTTGGCATTCGAGATGCAATGACGGTTTCCCGGTTGCTGGAGGATGAGACTCAGCGGGGTGCGGTGCGCGGCAAAGTTCTGATCGTCGATGAGGCGGGCATGATCTCAGGCCGCCAAATGGATGAGCTGCTCAAACTGGCGGAGCGCGAAAACGCGCGGCTTCTTTTCTCCGGGGACACACGGCAAATTCAGAGTGTTGAGGCGTCGGATGCCCTGCGCATCCTGGAGCGGGAATCGCAGATGAAAAGCGTTTCGCTGACCGGCGTACAACGGCAGACACAGGCAGAGTATCGGGACGCCATTCAGACGTTGCGCGATTCGCCGGAGCAGGGTTTTGAAAAGCTGGAAAAGCTCGGGGCTGTTCGTGAGGTTCCCTACCTGGATACCGCGCACACCGTAGCGGCGGCTTACCGGGAACTTGCGGCTGATCCAAGCCGTAAAGTGCTCGTCGTTGCCGGCACTCACGAAGAGATTGCCAGGATCACCCATGCGATTCGTCATGATATGACGCAACAAGGCGAATTGAATGGCGGCATGATCTTCGAACGCCATGCGCCTTTGCAATGGACTGAAGCGCAAAAGAAGGACTTGTCGAATTATCAGGAAGGCCAGATATTACAGTTCCATCGCTCTTCGCATGGGATAAGCAAGCATGAATCACTCGTCGTCGAACGTGCGAAGCGCATCGCACATAGTAGCCAGAGATCGGCACGGCGTAGAGCGCATGGTGAGTCCAACACAGGCGCGGTCTTTCTCTGTGCATGAGCGCCATCAAATTGAAGTGGCTCCTGGAGACCGGCTCCTGTTGACAGGAAATCGTCGGGAGGCGGATTTCCGCGCCACAAACGGCGAGTTGGCAAAAGTGCGCAGTGTCGATGGAGGGCGCATTCAACTTGAGGATGGCCGCACCCTGCCCGCAAACTACCATGAGTTCGACCACGGCTACGCGATCACCGCTCATCGCAGCCAGGGCAAGACTGTGGATGCTGTGGTTCTCTCCGGCGACGGAATGAAGCAAGAGCAGTTCTACGTCGCCGCATCGCGGGGCCGCGAAGAAATCACGGTTATCACTTCCGATGTTGACCGGCTGCGCGAATCGCTCGGCATTTCTTCGGCGCGCCCATCGGCAACTGAATTGACCCGCGAGCAGACTCGACAGAATGAGTTGGCGCACGGCGTAGCTTTGGTGCCTGAGCCGCAAATTGACCCGCTGAAAATTGGGCGTGAAATCGGCTATGGACACGATCTTGGGATTGGCTTCTAAAGAACCTGATCACGGTGCATGACTTTCACAAATTCGAAAGTCCGAAAACAGAATCGCTACTTCAGCCGCCTGATTTCAGCAATGGATCGATCCATCGCATCGAGATCCTTGGCTGATTTCGCATTGCACTTAAAAGCAATCAGGAAATCTCGGACCTGGATCACGATAGCGGAGGAGAGCACGCCATCTTCCGTGTAGTCGAGTTCGTCAATGACGAATCCATCGGCGTTCGTAAAGTGCTTGCGCGGTTGCATAATCACATGCTGCTCTGGCCGAAAGCGGGCAATTCTGTCCATGAGGTCCGTGCTGCTTTTCAATCCTCCTGAGTGCTGGGTAGGCACATTCATGCGTTCCGCGACAACGACAATTCCATCCGGCTCATCACTCTGGCGCGCGGAAAACAGCAGAAACTCGTTATTTGAAGTTGCCTTTTTCGGAAACTGCAGGGCACTCACGTCGTATGGTTGCAAAAAACTTGGCCACGAATAGGAAAGCCGAAAATAAGTATTTTCGTACGAGGTTTTCCGAACCTGACCATCAGTCGGCGTCTGAGACTGCGCGAAATTAGATAGCTCGAAAACGAACAAGAAAACAGGAAACAGCCAGAGCTTCATCGGTAAGACCCCCATTTGAAAATGATTTGAGCTATGGTTCCTTGGATTTAGCAATTGTAAATTCAGCGCCGCTGGCTCGGCAATTCCTGCAAAGTCCCCGTAGCGCGCCCGAGCGCAGGACATTGAGAATGACATTCCCCGGATATTTGGATTGTTTGCCGAGGCGGAGAGGGCGGTGTCAAGGGTCTTGACCGCGAAGCGGCGGCGTAGCCGCCCTTGACACCGCCCGCGCCTCGGCTATGCTCTGTCTATCCGGGGAATGTCAGTCGGGATTTTCATCGAATTTCCTCAACTTCGTTTTCATAACATCAAAAAACTGCCTGCGCCAAGAGTTCCTTAAAATACTCTCCGTTGCTCTCCATTACTCTCGACTCCGCTCCGTACTCCGTAGTCCAATTTCAGAATTTTACAGGACGCAACTGCCTCATTTTATGGGGTAGACATTTTTCGCGATCCGTTTCAATGTAGTTTCAAGGAGTGTACGAACCATGTCCGATTCCCCCCATGTATTCGAACCTCTACTGACAGCGAGCAGGCGGCAGCCCTCGTGAAAGTCCATAAGAAAACTCTTCAGCGCTACGCCCGCAATGGCCTTGTCGCTGGTCTGCGCCTGGGGAAGCTGTGGCGATTTCGGGCTTCCGATCTCGAATGGCCAGCAGCGGGCGCGGAGCAGGGTGAACATCGACTCTGAAGCCGAACCACGATACCCTGTTCTCAACCACTCGTGCCCTCAACCAAGAGAGGAATGAGTTTGATGGTTGGGACACGGTTTCAATTTGGAAGTTTGCGGTTGAGGGAGAGGCTGCGCGGCCCTGCCATTTGGGAGATCCGTTACTACGACACGGAACCAAGTGGAGGACGAAAGCGGCATGCCGTCATTGTCGGGGACACGGAACAATACCCGACGATCACGGAGGCTCGCAGGGCAGTGCAAACACTCCTTCTCAGAATCAATGCAGAGTCTCCGCGCGCGGAGATGCGAATTCCCACCTTCGGCGTTCTGCTCGACCGTTTTGTCGAGCATGAACTGCCGGATCGGTATTCAACCCGGATGGCCTACAAGTCCATCATTCGGGTGCATCTCAGACCGCGCTGGGGCGAATACCCTTTGGACCGGTTCAGACCGATGGTGATCGAACAATGGTTTCGAGAACTGGAGTTTGCGCCGAAGACAAAGGCCCATATCCGGAGCCTGATGCACCTGATCTTCAAATGCGCGGAGCGGTGGTGCCTGATCGAAATGGGCAAGAATCCCATCGCGCTCGTGCGGGTGAAGAACAGCTCGAAGCGCCAGCGGCGTCCGCGTGTACTCACTGTCGAGGAGTTCTGTCGGCTTCTCGCCCAGTTCGCGGAGCCGTACCGCACGATGGTGCTGATTGCGCAATGCCTGGGACTGCGCGTAAGCGAGATCATGGGTCTCCAGTGGGGAGACTTCGATTTCAAGAAACGCACGGTCCTGATTCAACGCAGTGTTGTGCAAGGCCGCGTGGATGAGGTCAAGACGGAATACTCGAAGGATCATGTTCCGCTTGACGCTCGGCTCGCGGAGGCTGTGCTGGCTTGGCGTTCGCAGACGATCTTTCCGAGAGACGAGGATTGGCTCTTCGCCAATCCCGCCACGGCGAGACCGTATCACCAGGACGGCCTACAGCAGCGCATCCTGAAACCGGCAGGAACAGCCGCCGGGATCGGCGATGACATCGGCTGGCACACGTTCCGCCACACGTATCGCTCGTGGCTGGACGAGACCGGAGCGCCGATGAAGGTGCAGCAGGAACTGATGCGTCATGCCTCCATCCAGACCACGATGAATGTGTATGGACAGGCCATGACAGACAGCAAACGTCGCGCCAACAGCCAGGTTGTGAGCCTGGTTTTTGGCGTGCCAACCCAGACCGTCGAAGGGTCTGTCGCTATCCAGTAAGTTTGGGGAGTTTTGGGGCCGTTTCCGAATGGGGTCAAACGGGGTCTTGCAGGAGAAAGCTGACTCAACCGTAACTGATTGATTATTTTGGTTGCGGGGGCTGGATTTGAACCAGCGACCTTTGGGTTATGAGCCCAACGAGCTACCGGGCTGCTCCACCCCGCATGTACAGTTTATCAATTGACTTGATGAGGGTCAAATGCCTGCGTGTGGATAAATGTGCGGCGCATCTCAACTGCCATAGGATGAGTTCTTGGCGGCTACGGGAGGACTTGTGCAAGGATCGTTTCCATGAAGATCGAAGTGCTGACACTGTACAATTCGAGCGAACCAGATTACAGAGGAGATTTTGAATGAAAGATCTATCACGCCGTCAATTCATCCATGCAGTGACGGGAGTCGCAGTGGGCACTACGGTTGCAGGCCATGACGCGTTTCTTCATGGCGAAACCCTGGCGGCATTCCAGCCGGCAGCCGGCCAAAGCGGCGCTCCCTGTGACGGGGCATGCCAGCGCTTGAGTCTGCGATTTTTCCGCAACCGCAGGAGATTTCCAGTTCAGGCAGCGACTTCGCGCTCGACAACCAGGTGCGGGTTGTGGTGCCGGCCGATGCATCGGAGCAGGATTTGCTTCTGGCCGGCATGCTGGTGAATGAACTGAGCGACCGGTTTGGACTGTTTCTGAAGATCGAACGCGTGAAGAATCTGAGCGCCGGCAAACGAGTCATTCTGATGGGATCGATTGAGAATCCATTGGTTCGGCAGCTATTGCGCGGAGATGAAACTTACTGGCCGGCGTGGAAAGCCTCGGCCCGGAGGGCTATATTCTTCAGCGCCGACAACAATATGGTTCTGGTTGCGGGCAAAGACGATCGCGGCGCGTTTTATGGGTTGCAGTCCCTGCGGCAATTGGTGGTCAAGGAAGAGAAAGAAGTGACGGTTCCGCGGAGCGATGATCCGCGATTGGCCCGACAAGCCGTTTCGGGGAATCTATATGTTCCTTCCCGGACGCGACAATATTAATTATTTCAAGCGCTTTGTGCGCGACTTCATGGCGATGTACAAATACAACACGCTCATTCTGGAAATGAACTCATGCATGCGGCTTGAGAATCATCCTGAGCTGAACTACGGATGGGTGGAGTTTGCAAGAGATGTGGACTATAGCTGCCGCAACTATCCTCTTGGGCCGTTCCACGGCATGGAGCAAAACTCCTCGCATCAGGATACGGCTGACGGAGGTTTTCTTGAAAAGGAAGAGATTGCCGATCTTGCCCGCTGGATAAGAAGGCATCACATTGAACTTATTCCCGGAAATTCCTTCCTTTACGCATAGTTACTATCTGTTGACGGGACACAGAGACCTGGCGGCAGTTCCACAGGATAAGTGGCCGGATATCTATTGTCCCACTAACCCCAAGTCCTACGAGCTTGGTGTACGAAGTCTATGACGAGTTTATCGATCTGATAAAGCCAAAGAGCATCCACATCGGCCACGATGAACTGTTTCTGGCAGTCGCGGTATCTCCCCAATGCGAAGACCAGGATATCAGCGAGTTATACGGACAGGACGTGAACAAGGTTCATCATTATCTTGCCTCCAAGGGCGTCAAAACGCATCTTTGGGGCGATATGCTGCTGCAGACAGTTAGAGGCAAAGGGCTGGAGAAGAAGACAGCTCCGGATGGGTGGGTCTATAACTCTCCAGGCGGCATGACGCCGGAACAGGTGGAGAGACTGATTCCCAAAGACTGCCTTATCTATAACTGGTTTTGGAGCGATGAAGGAGATAAAGAGGCCAAGGCGGAAAAGAACGAAGATATTCTGGATAAGATGGGCTTCAAGCAGATATTCGGTAATTTCACGCCGGATATCAAGAATTATGAGACGCGGAAAAAACGCGAGACACTGCTTGGCGGCGCGCCGTCGGCATGGTTTGCCACAAACGAAATCGGCATCGGCAAAGATTCCATGTGCGATTTTCTCGGCTGCAGCAACATCCTTTGGACCGGCCACGTAATTCAAGGCAAGGAGTTATCGGGACGGATTCAGCCTTTGCTGCCCGTCGATTCGAACTCGGCTTAGCGGAACCACCCCTCCCAGCCAGACGGAAACCTCGATCGTCCCCGTGGATATCTGCAGGCAGATTCAATATTGGAGACACCGTTCCCGCGCTGGGAGTAAGCCTGGAGGGAATGACGCGCTGAAATCGTTCAGCACAACAGCGTTCCTTTTAATCTGAGGCGCGCAAACGGCATGCGCGCGATTATCGCCGGAACTCAGGGTAAGGAATCCATTGAGTTGCCAATGTCTGTGACGGGTATTCCCGTAGGCGAAGCGCCTACGAGCCTGATCTTTCTGCATGCGTCGGCAAAGCGGGCGAAAAACAGAGACAGCTACAGGATGATCTGGGATCAACCGGATACGGCTGACCTTCTGGGATGGTATGAAGTGGTTTATGAAGATAACTTTGTGGTCACTGTTCCCATTCGTTATGGCGTCAATATTCTTGAGTGGAACTGGGACCAGCGCGACTCCGCAAAAGATCTTTGCTATGGCGCGGATGCGGTCGCTGTTGGAGACCGCGTGAAAGATCGTGTGACATTTTTCGCATTGAGTGGGTCAATCCGCGGTTAGGCAAAGTGATTCGAGAGATCCGCCTGAAGGGCACAACTGGATTCCGCGGCGGCTCCGACGACTTTGATAACAGCCAGGGAGACGTAATCGCGAGCAATGCGGTGATTCTGGCAGCGCTCAGCATGGTGAAAATGAGAAGCTGAGCTAGGACCTCAGACTTATTGATCGATTTCGAGCAAAGCTTTTTAATTAGAGTTTAGAGTTTGCGCAGCCGCGCGCAGGCTTCGTCCAGATCGTGGTCTTTTTTCGCAAAGCAAAATCTCAATAAGTTTTCGCCGTGGCCGGGACGGAAGAACGCGGAGCCTGCTACGGCGGCAACTCCGGTGGCGAGCCAGGAGATGGCGCGCTTTTTCTGAAGATGATTTTGCCGGGGATGCGGCTGACGTCGGCTAGTACGTAGTAAGCGCCGGCGGGGACGGTGGGTTTGAAGCCGGCGGCTTCGAGGGCGCCGAGCATGCGGCCGCGCTTGGATTGGTGGTCGGCGGCTAACTGAGAGTAAAAGCTGGGCGGAAGTTGCTCGAGTCCGGCGGCGCACGCGTGCTGGAAAGGCGCGAGGCGCGCAGACGTAGGTCAAGTCGTGGAAGTAGGCGATCGATGGCAGCCAGCGCGCATCGGCGAGAACGTATCCGACGCGCCAGCCGGTGACCGAAAAAGTTTTTGAGAAACCTGAAATGACGATGGTGCGATGTTTCATGCCGGGAAGCGTGGAGGGTGCGATGTGGCGTGTGCCGTCGTAGACGAAGTACTCGTAGATTTCGTCAGTGATGAGGAAGAGATCGTGCTCCTGGACGACTTCGGCGATGGCTTCGAGTTCGGCGAGGGTGAAGACTTTGCCGCTGGGATTGGCGGGTGTGTTCAGAACCAGGGCGCGAGTGCGCGGGGTGATGGCCGCCTTCAACGCGTCGAGATCGAGAGCGAAGCCGGGTTCTGTGAGAGGGACAAAAACGGGAGTCATGCGGAGGGAGTTGAGTGTGGCGACGTGGTAGCCGTAGAAAGGCTCGAAGAGCAGAACTTCGTCGCCGGGGTTGAGCAAGGCCATGGCCGCGGCATGAAAACCGCCGGTGGCGCCTGAGGCGACCAGAATTTCAGATCTCGGGGTCGTAAGGGAGCGCGTAGTCGCGTTGCTGCTTGGCGGCGATGGCGTTGCGCAGGCGGGCGATGCCGTCGAGGCGGGTATAGATGTTGTGGCCGGCATGAATGGCGGCGAGAGCCTCGGCTTCAACGGCCGGAGGAACGGGAGTATCGCAAACGCCCTGCGCGAGGTTGATGCCGCCCATCGCGTCGCAAGCGAGGGTCATGGCGCGAATTTCCGACTGCACGGCGGCGGGGGCGAGGTGGCTGAGGGCGAGACGGGATTGCGAGGTGGTGGGCATGGGGAGGATTCGAAATCCTTATTCTTTTATTTATATATGTGGCGCTCGGGCCGCGAGGCTTGGCTCCGCGGCAGATGCCTCAGGGACAACTTCCAGCACTTCCATTTATGAATTACTGATTGCCATTGTGCCAGTAAACAGAGAGGACCCTTCAGCCATTCGCCGAAGGCCGCAGTGAGCTCTCAATCGGCGACCAGCATATCTACGCCGTCATAGTTCGCGTTGGCTTCGATCCCCACAGTCCGTAATAGGCGATATAGAGATAGCAGATTAGCCGGAATGATGAACGCGTGCTGAATGTCCGCGCTGTCACCGGCTTACAACAGGTCAGCCGCCCATCAGGTAGGGGATCACGGCTCCGCCCACGATCGCGGTCATAATCAGCCCCGAACCCTTGCTAGTCATCGGTCCCAGTCCGGCGATGCCAAGCGTAAAGATATTCGGGAACATCACCGAGTTGAAGAACCCACACAGCACCAGTGTTCCGATGGCGACCCATCCGGATGTGAACATGGAAATGGAGATCAGCGCCGCCGCGGCAATGCCGAAAGATGCCCAGCAGCTTTCCGGGCCTGACCCTGGTCATGATCCCGGCGCCAAGCAGGCGGCCCACCATGGCGCCGAGCCAATAAAGCGAGACCAGGAAGGAAGCCGTTTTGAGCGCTGCTCATTCCCTGCGTTTGAAGTAATTCACCGCAATCGAGGCCAGGCCCACTTCCACGCCCACGTAGAAGAAGATGCCCAGCGCTCCACGCACCGTGTGCCCGTAACTCCAGATGCTGCGGCTCAGTACCGGGTCGCCCTCCTTGCCGGGGCGGAAGGCCTTGGTCTCGGCTATCGGAGGCAGGTGAGAAAACGCCACCGCAATGCCCAAGGATCAGCAGCCCACCGGCAATCGCGAGATACGGACCGCGAACCGTATGCGCAATGCTGGCTTGGGTGGCCGATGGGCCAAGATCGGTAAGGATATAAGCGCCGGCAACGAGAGGCGCAATGGTGCCGCCGATGGAATTGAAGGCCTGCGCCAGGTTCAGGCGGATCGAGGCGCTATGCTCGGGCCCGAGGATGGAAACATAGGGGTTCGCCGAGGTCTGCAGGGCAGTGACGCCCGCTCCCACGACAAAAACCGCGGTCAAGAAGAGCGGGAAACTCACCAGCTTGGCGGCGGGAACGAACAACAGGCAGCCCACCACCTGAATAAAGAGCGAAACCACCATGGTCCGCTTGTAGCCGATGGTCTCAATCAGCTTGGAGGTACGGCGCGGAGAAGACGAAGTAGGCCAGGAAAAACGCCGACTCGGCCAGCATGGCCCACCCGTAGGAAGAGTGAAGATCTTCTTCAGGTGAGGCACCAGCGCCATGTTCAGGTTGGTGATGAACCCGAAGATGAAAAACAGACGCGGTGACCGTGATGAACGGGATCAGATACCCGGGCGACGTTAGAGCCGCCGATTGTTTGGTTTGTGCTGCCATGAAAGGATTATTCCCCGCTTTCTCAAGATAGATTCAGCCCGGCAAGTGCTTTGAATTCCTGCTTTTTGCCGCCCACAACACTATACGGCAAAGCACCTTGAGTTGATGCGAATCCGCGCGCGCGGATGAGATTCCCGCGCTTCCGCAGCGGCGGCATCTTCCGCTATGCTCATCTTGAAGCGAGGAACGACAAGTGGCTAAGGAAGCACTGAGCAACGCCAAGCTGAAGAAGGTTTTAGCCGCACTGGAAGGCAATTGGAAAGCTGAAATGGAGGGCCACCTTACTTACCTGGCCCTGGCTGAACGCGACACAGACCCGGTGCGCGCCCAGGTTCTTGCGTCATCTGGCCAGTGCCGAGTGGGAGCACGCCGCCATGTGGTCCGGCCGCATTGAGGAACTGGGCCAGCCCGCACCGGTTTGGACCGGCAGCCCGCACGGCGAGGCAGACACTTTGGCCAACCGCGCCGGCGGCATTCGCATGGCGCTGCGCCGCCTGGAGATCGAGGAGAGCCGCGCCATCGCCGGTTACGGCGAGCAACTCAAGTCCCTCGGCGACGAGGACTCCATCGCCATTCTCGAACACGTCATCGAGGACGAGAAAGATCACTACAAGGAACTGGGTTCTTTGATGCGCGGGCACTATACCGCTCCTGCCGGGACGCCCAAGATTGAAGCCAGGGCGGTTCTGGACGAAATGCTGGCCAAGCGCAGCCAGGGCCGCAAGCAGCCGGGATCATGGATCGGCGACGCCATTTATGGCGTTAATGACGGCCTGGGCGCAATCTTCGGCATCGTCAGCGGCGTCAGTGGCGCCACTGCGGGCGACAGCAAGTACGTGCTTCTCGCCGGGCTTTCCGGCATGATCGCCTCGGCGCTTTCGATGGGGTCCGGCGCTTATCTGGCCGCCAAGAGCGAGCGTGAAATCTATCATGCTGAAGTGGCCCGCGAGCGCGAAGCCATCCAGATGAACGGCCCCGAGGCGCGCGAACTGCTCTCGCTCTACTACCAGGTGAAGGGCTTGCCCGAGGCCGACGCGCTGCACATGGTCAACCACATTGCCAGCGACCCGGAGCAGTTGCTGCGCGCACTTTCAAGTGAGCGGCTCGGCTCGTCCGAAGAATCGCTCTCGAATCCGCTGGTCTCGGCCAGCTCCGGCGCGCTTTCGACTGCCGTCGGCGCCGCCATTCCCATCATTCCATTTTTCTTTTTAAGCGGAATTGAGGCAGTCATCGCTGCAGCCGTGATTTCGCTGGCCGCGCACTTTGCCGTCGGCGCAGCCAAGAGCCTGATTACCGTTCGGTCGTGGTGGTCCTCTGGATTCGAAATGACAGTGGTCGGCGCAGTAGAAGGCGCAGTTACTTACGGGATTGGCATCCTGCTTGGTAAAGGCGGAATGTAAGCAGTACTTGTCAGAACCACAAGAGAATAAAAAGGGCGCAGCCGAAGCCGCGCCCTTTTTAAATTGTCGTTGCTAATTAGACTGGGGCCCCCGGTCGATTTTGTGACTTGGGATTCCACCGAGTCCGCCTTACAGCAGCTTCATCGCATCCGGATCCCAGCCGACGACAGCGCCGCGCTCCATGCTGAGATTGCTCAGCAGCGCCGCTCCTGCCGCGCGGAATCCGAAGACCGCATCTTCCACTACGGGCTTCCGTGTGCGAACCGACTCAAAGAAATTCTTGAAGTGGTCGTAGCTGTCGAGGTATCCCGCGGGTGCTACAAATTTCTCGTATCCCATCGGCGGTGCGCCTTCGGGATTTATACGCGGATACTTTTCGCGGTAGTCTGCAAGGATCTGTTTCTGCATCGCATCGGTAAACGTGTCGATCATCAGGCCCGGTTCCTTTTCGAGCGGAACGCGATTTACGCTTACCGAACTGTTGTTGATGTCCATCGTGCCTTCAGAACCGGTAAAGAGCAGCCCTTCGCTTTCTTCGCCGCCGTCGACAAAGTTCACATGCAGGCTGAGGTTGAATCCCTCGCGATAGTCGAACAGGCCCAGCATTACGTCGGGCACATCGCGGCCGTCTTTCCAGAAGCGCAGCCCGCCGGTAGCCATGCCGCGCGTGGGCCCGTGCGACCCGGTAATAAAGTTGGTGCCGCTGAAGAGATGCACAAACAGGTCGCCGGCTACGCCGCTGCCGTAAGCCTTCCATTTCCGCCACTGGAAAAAATGCTCGGCATTGAAGGGAATCTTCGGCGCTGTGCCCTCAAAGCGCAGCCAGTCGCAGGTCTCCGGCGAAGCATCGGGAGGAACCGTATAGTTCCAGGCGCCGATCGACGAATTGCGATCCCAGCGCGCGGTCACCATATTCAGTTGCCCGATTGCGCCCGATGCCAGCAACTCCTTGGCCTTGGCGTAAATCACGGAACTCACACGCTGGCTGCCCACCTGGATAATGCGCTTGGTTTTGCGCGCGGTCTCGATCATCTCAGGCCCGTCGGCATAGACGTGGATCATCGGCTTCTCGCAATAAACATCCTTGCCGGCCTTCATGGCATCCACTGCCACCTGCTTGTGCCAGTGGTCGGGCGTTCCGATAATGACGGCATCAATATCTTTACGCGCCAGAATCTCGTTGTAGTCGCGCGTGGTAAAAACGTCGTTGCCCCATAGTTCTTTGCTGTGCGCCAGCCGACCGTCGTAGCAATCCGCAACGGCCACGAGTTTCACCCCTGGAACCCGCACGGCCGTCTTTGTATCTCCCTGGCCCTGGCCGCCCGCGCCGATCAGAGCAATCTGAATATGATCGTTTGCCGATACCGGTTTGGCGGCTTCGGCTTGTTCCACGCCCAGCGCGTACATCCTGGGTCCCAGCAACATCCCCGTTGTTGCCGCCCCAGCAGCTTTCACAAATCCCCTGCGATTCAAAACCTGCACTTTGAGCACCTCACGCTCTGAATTTTCTTCCCGTCAGTAACGATACACTGGCGCAGCGGGTTCAGGCATCTTTCGATCCCGGGCGGTACTGGATCCCTGGTTTCGCTAATGGATTCGGAAGGCCTGAAGTGCTAATTTCCACGCGCCCTGTTCAGCCGCGCCGCTTTGGAACCGTAGAATGGATGTGGCTTTTGCCGCTGAGGAATTGACCCGCCCTATGCTGAAAAAGACTCTATGCCTGCTAGCTTTCGCCGTAACCCTGCAGCCCGCAATCTCTGCCCTGGGCCAAACCGCTCCTGAAATCGTTGTCGAGCGAGGCGTCGTCATGACCACCCGCGATGGCGTGAAGCTGCGTGCGGATATCTATCGCCCGGCAGGCGAGGGAACTTTCCCGGTCCTGCTCACGCGCACGCCCTACGACAAGAATGGCGAAGCTGAGCTAGGCCGCAAGGGCGCAGCGCGCGGCTATATGGTCGTAGCGCAGGATGTGCGCGGCCGCTATACCTCCGAGGGCGAGTGGTACCCCTTCAAGCATGAGACCGACGACGGCTTCGATACGGTGGAATGGGCTGCCGCCTGCCTCATTCGAATGGCAAGGTGGGCATGTTCGGCGGTTCCTATGTGGGCGCTACGCAGATGCTCACCGCCATCGGCCATCCTCCACACCTGGCCGGCATCTGCCCGGTCGTCACCGCCAGCAACTACCACGAAAACTGGACCTACCAGGGCGGCGCATTCGAGCAGTGGTTCAACGAGTCCTGGACCTCGGGCCTCGCCGCAGACACGCTCAACCGGACGGTCAAGCAGGAGACGAACGCCTTGATCGGCTCACCCACGCTCCCTTTGAAAAAGTATCCCGTCTTCAACAAGTGGGCCGTTGACGACGGCGCCGGCCTGACCCGCAAGCTCGCTCCCTACTTCCTCGATTGGCTTGATCATCCCACCTACGACAGCTACTGGAAGCAGTGGTCCATTGAGGAGAATTACGCCAACATCCAGGTTCCCGCGCTGACCGTCGCCGCCTGGTACGACCTCTTCCAGGCCGGTTCGCTGCGCAACTTTATGGGCGATCAAGGCTCACGGCGGCAGCGAGGCGGCTCGCAACGGGCAAAGGCTTCTGGTCATTATCGGCGGCCATGCCGGAGGCCCGCGCAAGGTTGGCGAGTTGGATTTCGGTCCCGCAGCCGAGGAATTCGACGAAGATTCGATCATGTTCGACTGGTACGACTACCTGCTCAAGGGCGAGCAGAATCGATTATGCAACCGAAAAGCCGGTCAGAATCTTCGTGATGGGTGAGAATAAGTGGCGGCTGGAGGATAGCTGGCCTTTGCAGCGCGCAGTTGCCACGCATTATTTCCTTCACTCGGACGGCAAGGCCAACGGCGTCTCAGGCGACGGCTCGCTCTCCGACCGCTGCCGCGCACTCTGAAGCAGCCGACAGTTTCGTCTATGATCCGGCCAATCCCGTTCCCACCGTCGGCGGTCCATTGTGCTGCGATGCCGCGCACCTTGCGCCGGGTCCGCGCGATCCAGCGGCAGGTGGAAAACCGTCCGGATGTGCTGGTCTATTCCACGCCGCCACTCGACCAGGATCTTGAAGTCACCGGCCCGGTAACCCTCGACCTGTTTGCCAAATCCTCGGCTGTCGATACCGACTTCACCGCCAAACTAGTCGACGTCTGGCCCAACGGCTTTGCGCAAAATCTAACTGAGGGCATTCTGCGCGCCAGCTTCCGCGAGTCCACCACCGGCGCGCCCAAACCCATCGTCCCCGGCAAAGTCTACGAGTACAAGAATCGATCTCTGGTCCACCAGCAATGTGTTCTTGAAAGGCCACAGCATCCGGCTTGAAGTCAGCAGCAGCAACTTCCCGCGCTTCGACCGCAACCTGAATACCGGCAAGGACGCAAGCACCGATTCGGCATTCGTAAAAGCCACCAACACCATCGTCCATGACAGCACTCATCCCAGCGCTCTGATGCTGCCGGTGGTGCCAAGATAAGTCGATTAGGAACCGCGCTAAATAACCTCTGATTAAGTTCCGTTCTTCATCGCGCGTTCCCTCAGCGGCTAAAGCTCACTTTGATTTTGTTGCACTTGCGACACGACCAAACAGGCTGCGTAAAAAGTCCGAACGAAAGGCGATTTTAGAAAAGGATAGATTGGCAGGGGCTAAAGCCCGACTCATTCTGCTGACGTTATCGGCCCGGCTAAAGCCGTGCCCTTGTTACAAAGCCCCTTGGTCGAGTTTCTCCGCAGCCTGTAAAGCCCGCGTTGATTTTATATCCGGGATAAATCCCGGACCTACCGTGCCGGACGAGTTTTTCCGCAATATGTTAGTCCGGGTCGGCGGCGGTGAAGGGCGAGCAGCAGGGCTTTTCGGTAGCGTGGAAGTCCATCAGCTCGATGCGGGTGCCGTCGGGATCGTATAAGTTGAACTGGCCCTTGCCGTCCTTGCCGATCTGGGGTGGGCGTCGCACTTCACTCCGGCAGACGGTTGCCCGTCCTTGAGGGTCTTGAAGGCTTCGTCGACCGAGGCTCCGCCAATGGAAAAGTGGTCGAGGACGCCGAGCCAACCCTGTGACATGTTGGCGGGGATGCCGGAGCCGGAGGGGTCGCCGATGAGCATGTATTCCAGCCAGTCGTGGCTGTCGGGGGTCTGCTGGCTCACCCATTCGATGCGCCCTCGACCATCCCGCCAAACCAGTAGGGGCGGAAGCCGAGAAGGTCGCGGTAGAAAAGGTCTTCAATGGCGCGGCTGTGGACCAGAAAACCGACGTGGATAATGTGGCGGCCGATGGCGGTGGTAACTACCAGCGGCTTGATTTGCGCAGGAGGCTGCACGAATTCCACCTTGTTGCCTTCAGGGTCTTTGACGTAAAACCACAGGCTGCCGTCGGCGCCCTTTTCCACCTGCCCCGGAACCTTCCATGATTTGTGGCCGAGATAGCGGCGGAGGGCTTCGGCGTCGTCCGTCTTCCAGGCGGTGTGGTCCAGGCGGTTGATGCCCGCATCTGGAGGCAGCGGGAGCACTTCAATAAATTGTGTGGCGCTCAACGCATAGCGAATGCCCTTTGGATTTTCAGGGTCGGGCTGCTTTACGGCGCCCACAATCTCGCTGTAGAAATGGTCGGTGGCTTCGGAATTCGAGGCATAGATGGCAATGTGGGAGATGCCGGTGATCCTCGGCCGTGTAATGGGTTTGTCGGGCATTTGAGCGGCGGCGGCGAGTGAGAATGCGGCGAGAATAACGGCGGCAAGGAACCTGGAATGCATCGTGCACCTCGATAGTAGTCGTTGGTCCAACATAAATTGATTGGGAGCGGGGCGCAAACCCCGGGTTGAATGATCTGGTATTCGCTGGAATGCCTTTTCTTGAATGCGGCCGATCCTCGTCATCCGGCGGCGAACGGAACGGTTCGGCTGTGGAACGCTGGCAGCGGCGAGGAGTTATTGAGATTGCGGGGCGGCTCGCGGTGTTCAGGAGTATCCTGAGTCCAGGCTTCTCCGCCTTCGCCGGGGGAGCATGGGAGCCAAGACCGCGATTGATAAACTCAGTGTTACCACTCCAAAGTGTTGATTACTTTATGAAAATCAATGCTTTGCGGAAATTTTCAAGACACTGTTATGGTAATTGCGCTCTCGTAGAGGAGACGCGCGTCTAACTCAGTAGAGATTCTGGGCCGCCCGGCGCCCAAAGAGACTCCCCGGCGGCAGAACCTCGAAAGAGCGATTGGGAAGGGAGATTCTCATGAGCATGAATAAGCCTGGAATGATGTTGTTGATGTTAGCCGGGGCACTGCTGATTGCAGCTCCGGCGTTCGCGCAGGGTGATAACGGCCAGGGACGCGCCGTGGTCACGATTTTATCCAAGCAGTCTGGCGGGACGCCCGCAAGTGTCTCCCAGCAGGACGTGAGTCTCAAGGTGAATGGAAAGCCTTCCGTGATCACCAGTTGGACACCGCTAAGTGGATCGAACGGCAGCGTGGAACTGGTGATTCTGATCGATAGTTCGGCGCGCACTACCCTGGGAACCCAACTCGACGATATTAGGCATTTCGTCAAGAGCCTGCCGCCGAATGTCAAAGCCGGTATCGCGTATATGTTGAACGGGCGTGCTGTTTTTGCCGTTCCGCTCTCCGCGAATCACGACCAGGTGCTGAGCGCGCTTCATCTGCCCCAAGGCTCGTTCGGCACCAGCGCGAGTCCTTATTTCTGCCTCTCCGATCTCGCCCAGCACTGGCCTTCTTCGGATCCCAATGCGCGGCGCGAAGTGGTAATGATCACCGACGGCGTGGACTATTACGAGATGCGATTCGACCCCGAAGATCCTTATGTCCAGGCCGCAATCCAGGATTCAGCGAAGGCGAGACTGATTGTTTACGCGATCTACTGGATGAACATGGGACGCATCGACTATTCCCGATACGAAAACAATGCCAGCCAAAGCCTGCTGGGTATGGTTACCGATGCGACGGGCGGCAAAAGCTACTGGCAGGGGATGGGCAATCCGGTTTCGTTCCAGCCATATTTTGAGGATTTATCCAAAAGGCTGGCAAATCAGTATGAGGTAAGATTCAGCGCCCGGCTCGACGGCAAGCCCATGCTCGAAACAATGAAATTGAAGGTGAATGCGCCGGCGGTCAACGTCACTGCTCCGCAACAGGTGTTTGTAACTCACGCGGGGGCTGAGTAAGAACGGTGTATGACCGAAAAATTTGATCGGCATGTGACCTGGTCTCGACGAAGTTTTCTTAAAGTCGGAACCTTGATTGCCCTGAAGCCGGCAATGCCTCTCGCGGTGCTGCCCGCAGCTTTTGCACAGCAACCGCCGGGAATGGTGCCGGCGCAACTCAAGGATCGATCCCAGCCGGCTTCACCGGATTGGATGGATAATCTCATTATTTATGAGACAGCTACAAAAGGTTTCACCTCTCCGCGGGGTGCCGAGAGCGGAACGTTCAACAGCCTCCGTGCCCGCTTGACATATCTTCAGAGGTTCCCTAATTGCCGCCAATCGCAACCGGGATAGAGATGCAAATCTGAAGTTAAAGATCGATTTAGCCGGCATCGGACTCCAGGGCCGCGGAAGTTATACCGTCACTGACCTATGGTCCAATGCCGATCCGGTGCATTTGACTGCAAGCGGAGTTGGAAGACTTCAGTTGCGTCATCAAGCGCGATGGCCTAGCCGGCGGAGGGCTCGCAGTCTTCAAAATTCAAACCACTCTGACCGCTGCACGCCTGCGCTGGTAAACTTGAAGTAATGATTCTCCCGTTCGTCCGCGAAATCTTTGCGGAGCTGGAGCACTCTTCGGGATTTGAGCGCGTACGCAGGCATCTGAGCCTGGGTGCGGGGCGGAGACGTGTGTCCGGACTGACAGCTACGGCGCGTTCGCTGTATCTGCCGCTGATGGCGAGGGCGGCCAGGCAGCTGGTGATTGTGGTGGTGGCCGACAACAAGGCCGCCGAGGCGCTGGAGCCGATGCTCAAGGCCGGCTGCGAGCTGACCGGCGCGGTGGACCCGGCCGCGGTGGTGCGGCTCCCGGCTCACGATGTGCTTCCTTTCGAAAATCTATCCCCTCATCCGGATGTGCAGGAACAGCGCGCGGCGGCGTTGTGGAAGCTGGCCACCGGGGCGGTCGAGATTCTGATTGCGCCGGTGGAGTCGGCGGCGCTGCGGCTCTTTGACCGCGACTACTACGCCGGCTTGGCGGTGACGGTCAAGCGCGGCGAAGAGGTGGACGTGGAAGTGCTGACCGCGCACCTGGCCAGCGTGGGCTATACGCAGATGGACCTGGTGGAGATGCCGGGGCAGTTCACGCGGCGCGGCGGAATTCTGGACGTCTATTCGCCGGAAGCCGACCGGCCGGTACGCATCGAGTTCTTCGGCGACGAGATTGAGACCATCCGGAAATTTGATCCGGAGACGCAGCGGTCGCAGTCGGGACTGGACGAAACGCAATTGCTGCCGCTGACGGAAACGCCGGTGACGGAGCGGCTGCTGGCCGCCGTGCATGGCCGGCTGAGCAGGCAGCGGGTTGAAGTACCGCTGGAGAAGAAGACGAGGAAATGGCAGCCGAGATGGCGGCTGCCGGCGGAGTCAGCGTTTTTCCGGGTTGGGAGTTTTTCAGCGCGGTGGCCGGTGCGAATAAGTCGCTGCTGACGCTGGTGCCGAAATGCGCGCTGTTTATTGAAGAGCCGGCGATGGTGCGCAACCAGATCGACCGCTGGTGGAACAAGGTGGAGCAGCGGCATGAGCGTTCGGGGATCGGATCGCTGATTAAGCCCGAGGATATTTATCTGCGGCCGGAGGTGTTGCAGGCTTCGCTCGATGCGCACATGGGGCTGGATCTCGATCAATTGGGCGTGGTGGATGTGCTGGACGAAGACACAACGCTGGGCGAGATCGAGCTGAATACGCGCCCCACGCTCCGGTTTCATGGGTCGATTCCGGCGCTTACCGAGCAACTGCGGACGCTGATGGCGGAGGAGAAACGAATTGTTCTTGCCGCGCCGCACCAGGGCGACGTGGAGCGGCTGGCGACGGTGCTGCGCGAGTATCAGATTCCTTACCGGCTGGGCAGCCGCAATCCGCGTCCCGGCGAGACGATGCTGGATGAAGCGAGTTACCTGGCCGGCGACCTGCGCGTGCCGGTGATTGTGCGAACGCAGATTTCGGCGGGAGTAAGCTTCACCGATTCAAATTTGATTGTCTTCGGCGCCAATGACTTATCCGACGACGCCGATGTGGCGGCGCGTCCGGAGCCGAAGCGATCGAAGACAGCGGCGTTTGTTTCCGACTTTCGCGACCTGGGCATCGGCGATTACGTGGTTCACGTGGAGCACGGAATTGCGCAATACCAGGGACTGAAAGAGATTACGCAGGACGGGCTCTCGGTCGAGTTCATGATTCTGGAGTTTGCCGAAGCCGCCAAGTTATATGTCCCGCTAACTCGGCTTGATCTTATCCAGAAGTACCGCTCGACAGATGCAGGGCCGGCGCCGGTACTGAACCGGCTGGGTTCGCAGCAGTGGGCCAAGACCAAAGCGCGTGTGCGCAAGGCCATGCAGGATATGACCGGCGAGTTATTGAAGTTATACGCCGAGCGGACCACTGCGCAGGGAACGGCCTTCTCCAAGGACAACGAGTTTCAGAGGGAGTTTGAAGGCTCCTTCGACTACAGCGAGACCGACGATCAGTTATCGGCGATCCGCGCCATCAAGTACGACATGGAATCGACGACGCCGATGGACCGGCTGCTGTGCGGCGATGTGGGCTACGGAAAAACCGAAGTGGCGATGCGCGCGGCGTTCAAAGCCGTGCAGGACGGCAAGCAGGTTGCGGTGCTGACGCCTACGACGGTGCTGAGCTTCCAGCATTTCGAGACATTCAAGAAGAGGTTTGCGCAGTTCCCCATCAACGTGGAGATGATCTCGCGGTTCCGAACGGCGAAGGAGCAAAAGACGATTGTCGAGCGCGTGGAGACGGGCAAGGTGGATATTCTGATCGGCACGCACCGGCTGCTCTCGAAAGACATCAAGTTTCAGGATCTCGGCCTGCTGGTTGTGGATGAGGAGCAGCGCTTCGGTGTGCGCCACAAGGAGCGGCTGAAGCAGATGCGCAAGGAGATCGATGTGCTGGCCATGAGCGCCACGCCGATTCCGCGCACGCTGCATATGTCGCTGGTGGGCCTGCGCGATATGAGCGTGATTGAGACGCCGCCCAAGGACCGCATGGCGATTCAGACCGTGGTGGCCAAGTTCGACGAGAAGATTGTGCGCTCGGCGGTTGAGGTTGAGCTGGAGCGCGGCGGGCAGGTCTACTTTGTTCACAATCGCGTGGAGTCGATCTACGAAATTGCCGCGCGGATTCAGGAGCTGGTGCCCGCGGCGCGCGTGGCCGTGGGCCACGGGCAGATGAGCGAGACGGAGCTCGAGCGCGTGATGCTGGCCTTCATGCGCCACGAATACGATGTGCTGGTGGCGACGACGATTATCGAGAATGGACTGGATATTCCGCTGGCGAATACGATTCTGATCAATCGCGCGGACCGGCATGGGTTGAGCGAGTTATACCAACTTACGCGGGCGCGTGGGCCGGTCGAACCGGCGCGCCTATGCGTACCTGCTGATTCCGCCGGAGAAGGAGTTGACGGAGATTGCGCGCAGAAGGCTGGCGGCGCTGAAGGAGTTCAGCGACCTGGGCGCGGGATTCAAGATTGCGGCGCTTGACCTGGAGCTGCGCGGCGCGGGCAACATGCTGGGCGGCGAGCAGAGCGGGCACATCGAAGCGGTGGGATTCGAGTTATACACGTCGATGCTGGAGGCCGCGGTGAAGGAGATGAAGGGCGAGAGCAGCGAAGAGCGGCCGGCGACGCAGCTGAACCTGGGCATTGCGCTGCGCATCGACGAGAGCTATGTGCCGGAAGAGAATCAGCGGCTGCGGCTCTACAAGAAAATTGCCGGCGCAACGAGCGAGGCGGCGGTGGCCGAGGTGCGCGCGGAGATGGAAGACCGCTATGGCGCGCCGCCGGATGCGACGGTGTACCTGCTGGAGGCGGCGATGATGCGCCTGGAATGCGAGCGGATGGGCATTGCGCAGATCGATCGCAGGCGCAGCGAGCTGCAGATACGGTTCATGGAGAATGCGGCGGTCGATCCCACTCACCTGATGCGACTGGTGGCGCGGAACGCCAAGCGGGGCGCGCAGTTCACGCCGCAGGGACTGTTGAAGTATCCTTTGGCTGCTACGCGGTCCGACGAAGTTCTGCTTGAGATTCATGAAGTGCTTGAAAAGCTGGCGCCGGCACCGGTTAGCGCATAAGTTGCGAGCATCGAATTGAGAGAGGGAAGATGAAGAAATTTGTTGCGGTCGTTGTGATTGGAGTTTGTATGTGTTCTGCAGTTAATGCTCATGCCGCGAATGAGAACTGGAAGCAGCAGTTCAACAGAGTCTCGGACGAATATTTCGACCAGGTGTACTTTCACTACGCTCCGACGAATGGAACGCTGGTGGGCTATCACCAGTACGACGGGCAGCTGGAGGATTATTCGCGGAAGAATATCGATGCGGAGATTGCGGCGCTGAAGAGATTTGAAAAGCGCATCGAGGCGATTCATCCGGACGATGCCGCGGCAGATTTTGTCCCGCGGAGCGACCGCGAGATGGTGCTCGCGAATATCCGCTCGCAGCTGCTGACGCTGGAGACGATTCGTCCCTGGGAAAAGAATGCGGATAACTATTCGAGCACCTGCGCGAATGGGGCGTTTGTGCTGATGGAGCGCAAGTTTGCTTCGCCGGACGAGCGGCTGCGGTCGCTGATTGCGCGCGAAAAGCAGATGCCGGCGCTGCTCAACGATGCGCGCGTGAACCTGAAGAATCCGCCGCGCATCTTTACCGAGATTGCCATTGAGCAGTTGCCGGGCATTGTGAGTTTCTTTGAGCACGATGTGCCGCTGGCCTTTGCCGATGCGAAAGATCCGGCGCTGAAGGCTGAGTTTGCGCAGACCAATGCGAGCGGTGATTGCGGCGCTGAAGAGTTATCTTGACTGGCTGAAGACGGATTTGCTGGCGAGGTCGAATGGCGACTTCCGCATCGGCGCGGATACGTTCCAAAAGAAGCTCGAATACGACGAGATGGTGGATCTGCCGCTGGATAAGCTGCTCGAAATTGGCTGGGCCGATCTGCGCAAGAATCAGGCGCATTTCAAACAGGTTGCGCATGAACTGGAGCCGGACAAAGACTCCGAGCGCAGTGCTGGAGGAGTTGGGAGAAAATCATCCCGCGCCCGATCATCTGCTGGATGCTTTTCGCGCCACCTTCGATGGCCTGGTGAGCTTTATCCGCGCGCATCATATTGTGACCATCCCTTCGGATGTGCGGCCGATTGTGGAAGAGACGCCGCCGTTCATGCGCGCCACGACCTTTGCCAGCATGGATACGCCGGGACCGTTTGAGACGCACGCGACCGAGGCTTACTTCAACGTGACGCTGCCCGACCCTTCGATGAAGCCGGCCGAGGTGGAAGGCTATATGCACTCATTCAATGTGGGCACGGTGATTTCGACGGCGGTGCATGAGGCTTATCCGGGGCACTATATTCAGTTCCTCTGGCTGCCGCAGGCGCCGAGCCGGGTGCGCAAGCTGCTGGGCGCGAACACCGACGTCGAAGGCTGGGCGCACTACTGCGAGCAGATGATGCTCGACGAAGGCTATGGCCAGCCGGGCGCGGGAGCAAAGGACGAGCGCGAAGCAAAGTTCCTGCGCCTGGGCCAACTGCAGGATGCGCTGCTGCGGAATGCGCGCTTCATCGTCGGCATCGAGATGCACACCGGCAAGATGAGCTTTGACGAGGCGGTCGAGTTCTTCCAGAAGGAAGGCTACCAGTCGAAGGAGACGGCGATGTGGAGACCAAGCGCGGAGCCGGCGACCCGACGTATCTCTATTACACGCTGGGCAAGCTGGAGATCATGAAGCTGCGCGAAGATATGAAGAAGAAGCAGGGCGCGGCGTTTTCGCTGGAGAAGTTTCACGATGATTTCCTGAGGCAAGGATTTCCGCCGATCAAGATTGTGCGCGAAGCGATGCTGGGAGATGATTCGCCGGCGCTGTAAAGTACTCGGTTTCTCACCCTTTGCAGAAAGAAAGCACGAGGATCGCGGGCAGAGCAAGTTGGCATACGCATCGTTAAAGATTGTCGAGATGAGGGAGATTGAAATGAGCAAACGAGTTCGGAAAGCAGTCTTTCCCGCAGGCGGGCTGGGCACGCGCTTTTTGCCGGCCACCAAGGTGATTCCCAAGGAGATGCTGGCGCTGGTGGACAAGCCCATCATCCAGTACGGCGTGGAAGAGGCGATTGCGTCGGGCATCGAGCACATCATCATCGTCACCGGCCGCGGCAAGAGCGCGATGGAAGACCACTTCGACAATAGCTTTGAACTGGATGCGACGCTGGAACGGCGGGGCAAGCACGAGCTGCTGGCGGTTTCGCGCGGAGTCTCCGCGCTGGCGCAGATCAGTTATGTGCGTCAGAAGGAGCCGCTGGGGCTGGGCCACGCCGTGCTCTGCGCCAAGGACCTGGTGGGCGATGAGCCGTTTGCCGTGATCCTGCCCGACGATGTGATCGATGCCGAAGTTCCGTGCCTCAAGCAGATGATCGACGTATTCGATGAGAAGGGCGGTTCGGTGCTGGCGACGCAGACCATCGAGGGGCCGGCGATCAGCGCGTATGGCGTGCTGGCCGGCTCGCGGGATCCCAACAACTCGCGGATTTTCAACTGCACCGGCATGGTGGAGAAGCCGAAGTTCGAAGATGCGCCGTCGAAGCAGGCGATCATTGGCCGCTATGTTCTGACGCCGCGGATCTTCGCGTTGCTGGAGCAGACGACTCCCGGCGCGGGCGGCGAGATTCAACTTACCGACGGCATCAAGGCGCTGCTCAAGGAAGAGAAAGTTTTTGGCTATACCTTTGAGGGCAAGCGGTTCGATGCCGGCGATAAGTTCGGCATGTTGCAGGCGACGGTGGAGTTTGCGCTGAAGCGCCCCGACCTTGGGCCGAAGTTCCGCGAGTATCTGAAGGGGCTGGAGTTGTGAAGCGGAGTTAGCGGAGTTTGCAGTCGGATCAGCAAGCTCCGCTAACAACGCTAACTCCGCTAACTCCGCTTTCTTACGCCTTCCACTTGATATTGCAGCCGATAGATGGCTGCTGATCTGTGGGTACGGGCTTGCCGGCAAGCACCAGGTCGATGGCGGCGCGCAGATCCTCGCCGGTGACGGGAACTCCGTTGCCGGGGCGGCTCTGGTCGAACTGGCCGCGATAGACGAGGCGGAAACCTTCATCAAAAAGAAAAATATCCGGCGTGCAGGCGGCTTTGTAAGCGTGAGCCACGGCCTGCGTTTCGTCATAGAGGTAGGGAAAGACGAAGCCGCAGGTTTCAGCCTGCTGCTTGAGGCCGGCGGGGCTGTCGGCGGGATGGGTAATTGCGTCGTTGCTGCTGATGGCGACGATGCCGATCGGCTTGCCGGCGTAGTCTTTGCCGAGAGCGGCGATACCTTTTTCGATGTGCTTCACATAGGGGCAGTGGGCGCAGATGAACATGACCAGCAGCGCCTTCTGTCCGCGAAATCGTCGCGGCGGACGGTCTTGCCGGTGACCACATCGGTGAGCGCGAAGTCCGGCGCTGATGGTTCCCAATTCGAGCATGGTGGATTCGGTAAGTGCCATGAATATCTCCTTGGTGCTGCTGACTCAGAAACTTACTAACTCGCTAAAACAGCGGCGTCTGGCGGCCCGGCAGGTCGAGGCCGAAGTGCTCATAAGCCAGGCGCGTGGCCATGCGGCCGCGAGGCGTGCGGTCGAGAAATCCGATCTGGATGAGGAACGGTTCGTAGACCTCTTCGAGCGCGTCTTCCTCCTCGGCCAGGGTTGCGGCCAGTGTGCCCAGGCCGACCGGGCCGCCGTCGTACTTCTGAATGATGGCGAGCAGCAGCCGGCGGTCGATTTCGTCGAAGCCGTGGGCGTCCACTTCAAGCATGGTGAGCGCGGCGTTGGCGGTGGGGCGGTCGATGACGCCGGTGCCGCGCACCTGTGCGTAGTCGCGGACGCGGCGCAGCAGGCGGTTGGCGATGCGCGGTGTGCCGCGGGAGCGAAGAGCGATTTCGGCCGCGCCGTCCTGGTCGATGGGAATCTGCATCACCTCGGCGGAGCGGGTGACGATGACGCGCAGCTCCTCTTCCGTATAAAACTCCAGGCGCAGCAGAATGCCGAAGCGCGACCTCAAAGGCGAAGAGAGCAGGCCGGGCCGCGTGGTGGCGCCGATGAAGGTGAAGGGGCGAATCTCCATCACGTGGGTGCGCGCCGCGGGGCCCTGGCCGATGATGATGTCGAGTTTGTAGTCTTCGAGGGCGGTGTAGAGCTTTTCTTCCAGCACCGGCTGCATGCGGTGAATCTCGTCGAGAAAGAGCACCTGGCGCTCGCGCAGGTTGGTGAGGATGGCGGTCAGGTCGCCCTGAATCTGCAGGGCGGGGCCGGAGGTCTGCTGGAAGCCGACGTCGAGTTCATTGGCGATGATGGTGGCCAGGGTGGTTTTGCCCAGGCCGGGAGGGCCGAAGAGCAGCACGTGATCGAGGGCCTCGCCGCGGGATTTGGCGGCTTCAAGGGCGATGGCCAGCTGTTCCTTGGCCTTGGACTGGCCGATGAACTCGCGCAGCCAGCGCGGGCGCAGTTTGAGCTCAAATCCCTGCTCCTCGTCGGCGCGCGCGGCGCTGACCAGCCGTTCTGGAGTGTTGTCGCGGGCGATGGCCATGCTGGGAGCAGTTTAGCGGGTGTTGCCTGTGAGGGCAAAGCGCGTTTCTGCACCGGGGCGTCTTCAGGCCGTGCCGAGTTAGATTCCATTCGGTTTATCCCTTCTGCCGACTAACACCAATGTGTATTGACCGCTACTTCTAACGGGGTGTATGCTGAGGGCGTTTTCAAATGAAATTGATGGTCCGACTTGATTTTTTCATAAACAAGAGGGCTCTTGCGAACCTAGCGGTTCGGCAATCGGGAGACCAACAATTGATGGTGGAAGAGGCTTGGAGCTTGGTCGTGTTAAGACAGAGCAGACGCCAGTCTCAAACCCAGGAGAGTATCCATGCTTGACCGTTCCTGTTTGAGTGCGTTGCTAGCTGGTTGGTCTGGTTGTGCCAATTACCGGCTGCGGCACTTCTATGGTTGATTCCTTAGCGGTTACCCCGGCGACTCAGTCGGTTGCCGTAGGCCAGACAGCAAATTTTAGCGCGATCGGGACCTACGGCCATGGGACTCATCCCTCCACCACCCAGGATGTAACCGCCGACGTCGAGCCTGGACCTCCAGCGCACCTGACGTGGCGACTGTTGAATCACCTGGAGTGATCACTTGCGAAGTCCTCGGGCACAGCGACGATTACCGCCACCATCCCGGGCTACACGGGCATTCTTTCCTCCAGCGCCATCCTCACAGTTACAGGCGCCGGCGGCACCGGCACGGGCGCGGAGATTGTCTCAGTGAACGTCATTCCCGGCACTCAATCGGTTGCAACGCCGAATCAGAGCACCCAGTTCCTTGCCATCGGTACAACTTCATCCGGAACAACAGTGAACCTGAGCGGCGCGGTTACCTGGTATTCGAGCGACTCGGCAGTAGCCACTATCAATTCATTAACCGGACTTGCCCAGGGTGCGAGCCAGGGCACCACCACTATCACGGCAATTGCGACCAATGTCGACAATACCGTGGCGGCGGGAGAAGCGTCCCTGACGGTGATCGGTGGCGCTGCAGAACAAATCACATCGCTCACCATCACCCCAACCAGTGAGACGATCTCATCGTCGGGGCAAACCAGTCAACTGATTGCCATTGGCACTCAAGGAACCACCGGCCTTCAAATCAATCTGACCAACGCGACTGCGCCAAACCCGACCACGGGGTACCTCA
>CAWEWW010000008.1:0-137965 GCA_963812855.1 uncultured Acidobacteriaceae bacterium | reverse complement strand
GCAACGCTGGTTACGAAAGTACAACCGGGGTACTAGTCCTTTCGTAATCTTGACGAATTTGGTGGATGACCTATCCTGTTAGGTTGGACTTGGTGTGTCCGATGCCGGCGGAGACCCGCAAGCGCGGTCCGCTGGCTGAGTTCTTTGACAGGCGTTGCCGGTAGCCAGGCATCGGCCGGCCGCGAGCGGCGAGGTTCGCCTCCCAAGCTCCCGGCCTGGGTGATTCGACTCGGTCCCTCAGCTCGTCTCCGGGCGCGCTGAGAGCGCTCGGCAGAGCAACCGCATGTCGGAGCGGGAATCCCCGAAAAGGGAGTCAGCGTTGCCGACGATGGCCGGTAAATCCCAGAGGCTCAGTATTTTGCCTGCTAAGCTATTTAGGCTGAATACTTTGGCACATTGTCCGGCTGCAACAGTTTGTCAATGCAATATTTTAGGAGGTAGAGGGGGGAGGGGGGTAGGTAGTCTCAGGCGACCCACCGCTGATCCCCTTTTGGGATTCTCAGGATCGGCTTCGACTCTGCCTCGACGCCTTCTCCGGCGGGAGCCGTCATCCGCCAACCATCGATCAGGGAGAAACTGCAGAGGCTTCCAACCCGGCTTCGGCCGGCCTCGGCTGAAAAACGACGTCCTCGCGCGATAGTATGATGGGTCGGCGCGAAAACGCGCTCGAGTTAAAAAATGCTTCGCGGAGTCCCGGGAGACGTCTCAATGTTTAGAATTTCCAGCAAGAACAAACTTCGCAGATACCTGGTCGCAGGCTTGTCATTGGCTGCATTTGCAATTTTTGTACTCTCCAGTTCGCATAGGACCTCGGCTCAGGAGCCGAAGAAGATGGCGTCGGCGCAAGTGGCAGGCGGCGGAGATCAGGTGGCTCGCGGCAAGTACATCGTGGAAGACGTTGCCATGTGTGGAACCTGTCACACGCCGCGGTTGGCGAACGGCGAGCTGGATCGCAGCCGCTGGCTGGCGGGCGCGCCTGTGCCCTATCTGCCGGCGCAGCCTACTCCGGATTGGCCTATCCTGGCGCCTCGGCTGGCGGGCGCGCCGCCGGCAACGGATTCCGGAATGATTACGCTGCTGACCACCGCAATCTGGACCAGCGGCCAGCAGCTGCGCGATCCCATGCCGAAGTTTCACATGACGCGCGCGGATGCGGAGGCGGTTCTGGCTTATCTGAAGTCGCTGAGATAGCAGGCAACTTCTGAGGACGCCGCTCGCCGAATCGCTCGAGAGTCGCAAAGAATGGATGCCGTTGCCGATCAGGACGAACAATTCTTAACCGCTGTCCTATTGACTAGCGGATTTTGCAGGAGAAGAATCAGATAGACGGTGTAATCCGCAAGCCAGGATTGAACAAGGAGTCAATCATGAACCGACCAGTAATGATTGCTGCGTTTCTTGCACTTGCTATGACGGTGTGCCTTGGGCAAGGCACTCCAGCCCCGCAGTCCTCGGCTGCTTCCAGCTCGGCGGAAGCCGCTGATGCCGGCGCGGTGCACGGAGTGATTCCGGTTGCCCTGGCGAAATCCATCGACTCGAAAAAGCTGAAAGAAGGCGACGAGATTGATGCCAAAACGGTTGCCACCATGCGCAGCGGCTCCGGGGTCACCATTCCGGCGGGCAGCAAAGTAGTAGGACACGTGACCCAGGCGAAGGCGCGCTCCAAGGGCGATCCAGAGTCGTCGCTGGGAATCGCGTTCGATAAGATCGAAGCGCCGGGTAAGGATTTGCCCATCAAGGGTGTCATGCAGGCGGTAGGACCCAATCCGGACGCCAGTTCCGGTCCGGACACGGGAGCAGCCGGCGGCGGTACGATGGCCGCACATGGCGGCGATTCCTCAACCATGGCCAGCCCGGTATCTGGACCAGGCGCGCCTATTGGCTATAAGCCGGGTCAGGGCGGAGGCAAGATGCTGAGCCCGCAGTCGACCGGCGTTGTGGGCATCAAGAACTTGCAACTGGATAATTCCGTGCTCACCTCCAGCGGAAAAGAAGTGAAGCTGGAGCAGGGAAGTCAAATTATGGTGAAGGCGGAGTAAGCCGAAAAATCTCGCTACGGAACTAACAATGTGATCAGAAACACGCCCGCGTCGTTTGCGGGCCTTTCTGTTTGCAGGGAAACCAGCGTCGCTTTTTGCGGCTGTGCAGAATCAGGCGGCTGGGCGACATTCGAACCGGCGGATTCGCACCACCATGTCACTGACAAGGCCGGAACACTAGCGCGACACTGTTCTCCAGAAACGATATTACCTGTGCCGGCTTCAATGATTCCGGCAAGTTCCGGAAAGACGCGAGTCATAAGCGGGCCGGGTATCAAAGGAGAAGCAGTGAGCCGATTAGTCCTTATCCGTAGTGCATGTGTTCTGCTTTTGATTTCACTTTGCCAAGCGCAAACCGCGACTCCCACGCCGCGGGCTGGCTCTGCTGCGGCTGCGTCTTCGCCCCTGCAGAATGAGCCCTCTGCCAAACAGGATTCGGCGATGCGCGGGGCCTTTCCTACCGCGCTGGTCAAGTCGCTCGACTCCAAGAAGCTGAAGGCCGGAGACCTGGTGGTTTGCCAGACGACGGCCGTGCTCCACTTTGGCAGCGGCATGATTATCCCGGCTGGGGCGAAAGTCATGGGCCGCGTCACCTTGGCGAAGTCACGCTCCAAAGGCGATGCGGAATCGTCACTGGCGATGACGTTCGACCAGATCCAGATGCCGAATGGGAAAGACTTTTCCATGAAAGGCGTGCTGCAAGCGATCGGCCCGGGACTCGGATTCAACACTGGCCCGGATACGGGAGCCGCGGGCGCCGGCACCCTGCCTAACGGTCGCGGGGCCGATCTGTCGACCATGCCGCCGCCTAGCGCGGGCGCAGTAGCGGGTCCCAATTCCGGGATTCATCCTCTCAATAACACCGGCTCTCGCCCGATACTCAATGCGCAGTCTGTAGGCGTTTTGGGATTGCGCAATCTGCAAATGGACAAAGACTCGGTGATCACCTCCAGCGGTAAGGAAGTGAAACTGGACAGCGGTGCCCAAATGTTAATCCGAGCTGAAATCCCAATACCGGGTCAGTGATCCCAGGCCGAGCTTGCTCGGACTTTGAATCCAGCTCCACCGGGCGAAGTTGCGTCGATACGACGGCACAAAGCACAGCGCGGCGACTCAACTGTCGAGACGCGGGAACAGCACACGCCTCCGTAGTCGAGGCCTGCTTCCGAAGCGCGACCCGCGAACCACGTTGTTAATGGAGCTCGACAGCCAGAACGACCTGTTGGCGACCGCGCAGTCGAGCGAAGAAGTCGCCAACGATTTTCAACCAGCCATACTTCCGGCGTAGGAGTTCCTGGCCGTGCGCAACTTCGTCGCCGCTACAGATTCGGGCGTGCCCGTCGACCCAGGCTCCGCGCAGCTCGCCGCGCAGCGTGCAAGGTGCGATGCGTACCTTGGGATTGTTGCGAACGCGCTTTACCTTGCCCGCATCAGGCGCCGAATAGATGTAGAACGCCTGCGATCTCAAATCTTCGGCAAACCACACCGGAGTGCGAACCCCGACTCCCGTCTTCCTGAAGGTTTCCAGATTCAGATATTTCGCATGGGCGAACTGAGCGATGGCATCCGGCATTCGACGGCACCTCAATCCAAAGCTTATCGCAATCTCCGCTGCGCTGGCTGCCCTAGGCGGAACTCGCTTCCGCGGTATAATCTCGGCGAACTTCTGTCGATGCGGATTGCGTGCTTCGCTGAGCCGCCGCTAACTTTAGTTCTATGGATCGGCGGACGAGACAGTCAACGGGCGACGGTGCGAAAGGGACGATATGCGTTTGCTGCTGAACTGGCTGTTGAGTGCGATCAGTCTGCTGATTGTTTCTCGCCTGGTGCCGGGATTTTATCTGCGCGGCTTCACCGCAGCATTGATCGCGGCCCTCGTGATCGGCCTGGTCAATGCGACCATTGGGCTGTTGCTCAAGATCATCACCCTGCCTCTCACCTTTCTCACCCTGGGCATTTTCTGGTGGGTGATTAACGCGCTCATGTTGATGTTCGCTTCGAAGCTATTATCGCCGGATTTCATGGTGCGAGGCTTCTGGCCGGCATTCTGGGGAGCGATCGTGCTGTCGCTGATCAATATGGTGTTGAAGGCGCTGGCGCGCGACGTAGAGAAAGCCTAACGGGCGCGCGAGCAATTTCGGAAACTCTGATCAAGGCGAGCCAGGTCTCCGCAGTGGCTTAACAGTCTGCTGGAAAACTCGGGCAAGCACGATCCTCACCGACTAAAGTCGGTTCGGGATGACAAATATAAATGGCTTGCCACGGCGTAGCTAAAGCTACGCCCCTTCAAAATCGTCCTTCGCCGAGTTTTTCAGCAAACTGTTTAGCCGGATGGATTTTTGGGTCTCGGACGGCCTGAAGGCCATCCCCTTCAAAACAAGACTTAGTCAGAGTTTCCCTAGCGCTGAGCGTCGGCGAGCTCGCGCAGGCTTCGAACCGTATCGAAAATGTCTCCGTCTTGAAATAGCCGGATACCGGCTACACCCGCGGCGCCCGCTTCCAGACAGGCGCGCGCGTTGCTCAGATTCACTCCGCCAAGAGCCAGTACATCGAAGCGGTGCGGATGCGGCAAACCGTTGTGCTTTGCAGCTTGCGATCGCGCGCAAGCCAGCCGCAAGACATCCAGGCCAATTCCCTTCACGGCCGTCCCAACCTTCTCGAAAATGGGCGCGAGCACAGCGAAGTTTGCGCCATTCGTCTCAGCATCGTTAACGTCGGCGATGGAGTGAGCCGAGATGCCGATCAGGAGATTACGGCCGCTACACTTTTTCCAAAGCGCGCGAATCTCGGAGGCGGGAAGCTCGCCCGCGGGAAGATGTACTCCGTCCGCGTCGCAAGCCCAGGCGATGTCGGGGCGACCGTTGATCAGCAGCTTCGTGGTGCTGGAGTTTTCTCGCACCGCGCGCACCGCATTGCGTGCGAGGCATTCCAGGTCACGCGAGGAGAGGTCCTTCTCGCGCAGCTGAATGTAATCCACATTGGCGCGGGCTGCCTCGGCGATCTTCCGCAGCAGCGCCGCGCCCCGCTGTGCGTCGCTTGCGGCGAAGCTCTTGCGGTCGGTGATGTAGTAGAGGAGCATCGCCGGATTCGATTGTATCCGGCGCGAAATACTGTAGCTGGAATCTGCTCTAGAATGAAGGCATGCCTGCAGCGTCTTCCCGAAAATCCTCACCCTCGCGTCCGTCTCGCCGCCCGGCCGCATCCGGAAAACCGCTCGAGATTTTACGCGCGCCCAGCTTCGACGGATTGCCCTGGCTGGTGCACGGATTCAGCACGCGGCCAGGCGGCGTGTCGACTGGTTACGGCGGACGCACGTTGAATCTCGGATTGACGCAGCACGACTCTCAAGCCAACGTCGAACGCAATCGCGCGGCTTTGCTCGGCGCAGTCGGAGCTACGGATCGCGATGGGAAAAACTGGCCGCTGCTTCAAGTGAAGCAGATCCACTCCGCGATTGTGCATCGGGTGAACGAACCGCAGCATGAGGCACTGACCGGCGATGGACTCATCACCAATGTCCCGGAGTTATTGCTGGCGATCAAGACTGCCGATTGCGTTCCGGTGCTGATTGCCGACGGGAAACGCCGCGTGGTGGGCGCGTTTCATGCGGGATGGCGCGGAACGGTGGCGCGCATGGTGGAGAAAGGCGTGGGCGAGATGCGCCGCCAGTTTGGTAGCGTGCCTCGCGACTTGCGCGCGGCCATCGGCCCCTGCATTCGGCGTTGCTGCTACCCGATTGGCTCCGAAGTTCGCGCCGAATTCGAATCGCAGTTCTGCTTATGCCGATGAGCTCTTCGAAGAAGTATTCGACTCCAACGCGATTCATGTGCGCTATCCTCTGCTGTTCATGAATCAGCGTGCTCCCGGACACGGCGATCTGGGACCGGAAATCCATCTCGATCTGGTCGCAGGCCAACCGGCATCAACTGGAAGATGCCGGGTTGCGCGCCGAGCACATCAGCGTGATCGACGGCTGCACCGCTTGCGACACAACTCGTTTCTTCTCGCATCGAGCAGAGCTGGGAAAGACGGGGCGCATGATGGCGGTCATCGGGATTCGTCCGGAGTAGCAAGATCACCACAGAGGCACGGAGACACAGAGAGAATCGGGCGGGATCAAGAAAGCAGTTTTCGCCAAAGCGTTGCATACGCGGTTTGGATATTTCGTAATAAGGTCTAGCGATGTTTTTCTGGCTTGCATTCGGTATTCCCCTTGTGATCGCAGCGTTCTCATGGGTGTTTGTCTTGAGCCATTGGTCCTCAGAGACTCACCGACGCGTCGTACTCACCACAATGTTGGCGATCACGGCCATGACGCTCTATCCGCTTGGAGCCTTCGGCTATGTGAGCCGGTTTGGGCCGCTGCCTGCTTTTGACGTGAGGCTTGAGGGCTGGGGCATGTTGATTTCACTGTGTGCCATTGTTTGCACGGTGATATGGCTTCGTCGATCTCGCCGCATGGTTGGCCTGTTTCTCCTGGTAGTTTCCGCATGGTCGCTAGTGGTCTGGTTCTTTATGGCTAGCATTGCCTTCTAAAAGTTTCCCCTCCGTGCCTCCGTGTCTCTGTGGTGAAATCCCATCCAAAATAAGAAAACCCAGCCTCAGGCTGGGCTCATCGGAAAACTATTTCCCCTTTAGCCGTTTCCGGTTCCGTTTCCTTCCGAGGCTGGAGCGGCGGCCTGCGGTGCCGGATGCTGTTCGGCGTAGGTATTGACCATGTCTTTCAGCTCTTTGCTGGGCTTGAAGAAGGGAATCTTCTTGGCCGGCACCTCGACGCGATCGCCGGTCTTGGGATTGCGGCCCAGGCGCGGCTTGCGCTGGCGGGTGCGGAAACTGCCGAAGCCGCGGATCTCGATCTTGTCGCCGGCGCGCAGCGAGCGCACCACGCTCTCGAAGATGGTCTCGACAATGACCTCGCTGTCCTTGCGCGTCAGTTCCGTCAGCCGGGAAACTTCATCGATCAAGTCTGCCTTGGTCATCTCGCACGCCCCTTATCGCGATACGAATCGCAGCTTACCAGCACAACGGATACTCTCAAATTGCCACAATGTTGGCAAGTGTAAGTTTTGTTTGAGGTTCCTCAGTAGCCTCGTCGGTGCACCGCGAAACTATTTCCACAAATAATAGAAGCCGACATTGGTCTCCATCAGCTTGGCCCGGTTGGGAAGGTAGTCGGACACGTCGCCGAACAGCAGATCGAGCAGGCTCTTGCGCTCCTTCTCGGGACGCACCAGTGTGGGTTCGCCCTTAATGCCTACCGACTTGGCGGTGTCGTCGACGGCGGCGCGAAAATCGCCGATCTGATCGACCAGCTTCAGCGGTATCGCCTCCTCGCCGGTCCATACTTTGCCGTTGGCCAGTGCGCGCACGTCATCGTCTTTCATCTTGCGGCCCACAGCCACGGAATGGATGAACTGCGAATGCATATTGTCGATCAGGCCCTGCATGTAGGCGCGCTCTTCCGGCGTCATCGGCCGGGTGGGCGAACCGGTGTCTTTGAACTCGCCGGCTTTGATCGTGATCTGCTGCAACTTGGCCCACTTCATCAGCTCTTCGTAGTTGTACCACTCGGCGATCACGCCGATGGAGCCCACGATGCTGGCATTGTCCGCAAAAATCTTATTGGTCGCCGAGGAAACGTAATAAGCTCCGCTGGCGCCGACGGTCTCGATGGATGCCACGATGGGCTTCTTCTTCTGGTCGCGGATGCGCAGTACCTCGCGATAGATTTCCTCGGACGCGGCCGCGCCGCCGCCCGGCGAATCCACGTGCAGGATGATGGCCTTGATGGAGCTGTCGTCGGCGTACTTTCGCAACTGCTCGACCACATCTTTAGGAGTGACGATCACGCCTTCCAGATCGACAACGCCGATCTTGTCGCCAAATCCGCCGAAGCTGTCTTTCTGCTGCGAACGGACGCTGAAGTACACCAGGGCGAAGACGGCGACCAGGAAGAGGAAAAAAGCTCCTCCGCCCAGCAGTACCCAGAGAAACAGGCGGGAACGCGGCTGATCGCTCATAGAAGGAAAGAAGCAAGTTTAGCAGAAGGCCGCTTTTCGCTTTTCGCGGTTCGCTCTTGGCCTTTAGCTCTTAGCCTTTAGCTCTTAGCGAGCAAGAGCAAGCCGGCTTTGCTAAGAACTAAGCAGCCAGGCGCTAAGCACGCTTCCGGCGAAAAGCGAACAGCGAAAGGCGAAGAGCGGCCTTCCCTAGTGGAAGATGCCCGCGAAGAATGCGCCGATCTTGCTGAACAAGCCGTGGGACTGCTGTTTCTTCGCGGTCTGAGCGTGGGTATTCTTTGGCGGCGGAATCACCGTCGGATCCAGCTGTATGACCTTATCGTTCTCCAGCCGCAGAATGGCGACGTTCTCGGTGAGGTCGGGCGCAGGATCGTTGGCGCGATAAACAAACGGCGCAGCCACGGTCAGGTGCTGCTCCGGCGGGCGGCGGCAGCGGCGCGCTGGCCATCGGCTGAGCGGGCTTGGGTGGGGCCGGCGGCGGAGGTGGTGGAGCCGCCTTGGCCACCTGGGTCAGCTGCGATGTCGGACATCCGCAATTCTGTTTTGACCGGCTCGAATCGCCCAGACGTCCGCCACGAAACAGCACCGCTTCGTCGGACTTCACCTGATAGGTGGCGTCGCCCATGGTCTCGGAAACCACGATGGCCGACGGTTCCAGGGCAACGACTGCACGCAGGTATCGCCCTGCGGCGTCACCCGCACTGCGACATGCACGGTTCCCGGACCGGGCAGCAGCAGCCGCAGATCGGGCGTCAGCAGCGTGTCCGCCTCCGCGCCCAGGGGATAGTTCAGCTCCACGTTGCCGGTGTTCAGGCTGAACAGCAGCTCGCGGCCGGTCTGCGACGCGGTCAGAGAAAGCTTGGTTCCTTCGCAAACCAGCAGGCTGCCTCCGCGCTCCAGCTTGAGGGTTGCCGCCTGGGCTCCAGCCTGGATCGACGAGCCGCTCAACACGCTGGTGCCCGAGCCGGCCAGCACCACCGATCCCTTCACGCTGGCATCGCTGGCGTAAAGCTCGCCCAGCGTTTGCTGCGCGCGGGCCGATCCCGACATGCCGAGGACGAGCAGAGTGGTTGGAACCAGAAGGCGATGGAGAGGCGAGGACAACATGAGTTACAAGCGCCCGAAAAAGGCACTATAGGCGACGATACCACCGAAGCGCGCCCGGCAACAACGGAGCCGAATGATTCCCTGCCAACTTTGGACACCTGCCGGCCCGCACGACCCCGCGTTGAAGCCTGCTGCCTGAACCGCTACTCTAATACCAGGCATGGCCGTCAACGGTAAAAAGTCGCGCCGCTATCCTCTCTTCGTTTTTGGCGAGACCATGAGCGTCGCGCTGCAAACCTTCCGCATCGGCAAGGTGCGCTTCGTCCTCACCTCGCTGGGCATGGTGATCGGGACGGCGTCGCTGATTCTGGTGGTCACCATCAGCCTGACCGGCAAACAATATCTTCTGCAGCAGATCCAGAACATCGGCTCCAACATGATGATCGCCGAGTATTCCGGCGGCGGCATCTATGGCCGCGATGTCAACAGCGACTTTCTTACGCTCGACGATTTGAATGCGGTGCAGCAGCAGGTTCCGGGCATCAGCAACGCCTCTCCGCTGATCGAGTATCACGACCGCATCCCCGTCCCCGGCGGCAAGGAGCGCGACATCATGGTGCTGGGCGTCTCCTGGCAATATCTCTACGTGCGCAATCTGGAGGTGCTGTCGGGGCGGTTCTTTGACGATTCCGATACCCAGGCGCGAAACAAGGTCGCCGTCATCAATCAAAAGCTGGCCGCCACCCTGTACGGTTCGCTTGACCAGGCCGTGGGTCAGGAGATCAAGCTCAGCGGGCTGCCGTTCACCGTGATCGGCACGTTTCGCGAACGCGTCGATACCTTCGGGCAAACCGAAATCTCCGACGACACCATTCTGATTCCTTACACGGTGGCGCGCTACTTCACCAACAGCGATCAGGTGAAACAGCTTTTCTTCTCGGTGTCGGATTCGGCCGAGGTGCCTCGAGCCACGCAACAGATTCATGACGTGCTGCAGTCGCGCCATCGCCCGGAATCGATTTATCACGTCGATAATTTGACCCAGCTTCTGCAGGTCGCATCGCAAACCGCCAACACGTTGACCACGGTACTGCTGCTGATCTCGGTGCTGACGCTGATCGTGAGCGGCGTGGGCATCATGAATATCATGCTGGCTACGGTGAATTCCCGGGTGCGCGAGATCGGTGTGCGCAAGGCCGTCGGCGCCACCAACGCCGAGATCCGTGCCCAGTTCCTGACCGAAGCGGTGCTCATCTCGCTGGCCGGGGGGACGGTCGGCATCCTGATCGGGCTGGCGCTGCCGTTCTCGGTGCGCTTTATTACCCACTACCGCGTGCCGGTTTCGGGATGGTCGGTGATCATCGCGGTGCTGGTCTCCAGCCTGGTGGGTGTGCTGTTCGGCACCGCGCCCGCGGCCCGCGCCGCGCACTTCCAGCCGGTCGAAAGCCTGCGCTGGGAGTAGGGCGAAGGTCCCACAAAGTAGGATGGCTCTATTTGCAAGACCAATGGTCTCACACGTAAGACGCATAGGTTTTAGCCGTTAGTAATCGATTTCATGGCTTGAATCATGCTTTCAGATTCGTATCAGGGCACGGCCTCGGCCGTGCCGCAATACGTCGTCATTGACTTGGGCTTCACAGGTTGCTGAAAAACTCGGCCTAAGGCGATTTTGAAGGGGCGTAGCTTTAGCTACGTCGTAGCAACTCCTTTATATTTGTCATCCCTCACCGACTTTAGTCGGTGAGGGATCTGCTTTTCCGAGTTCAGCAAACTGTTCAGCCCCTGCAAACTTGTGGTCTCGCCGCTCCGCGGCTCAATTCCTTGTTGCATGCTCTGACGGCACGGCCGAGGCCGTGCCCTGATACAACCCCAAACCGTACTGGAAATAAACAAGACCAGGCCTGCGGCAATCAAACTTGCAAAGTCTTTTTGAGGCACAGGAAACCAATAAATTCTCACGTGCAGGGGCTGCGCCGCATCTTCCGGCGTGATGAATCATCCAAAATTACGGAAAGCCTTATATCGCGATTGCGGCTTCCGCCGCTTTTTCCCAAGAATCCAGGAGATCATCATTCTCATGCAATTAAACCAATACATCACGCTGGGACGTTCCGGGCTACGCGTCAGTCCCCTGGCGCTGGGCACCATGACCTTCGGCAACGATCGTTGGGGTTCGGACGACGCCGAAGCCAAACTCATTTTCGATCGCTATGTGGAACAGGGCGGCAACTTCATCGACGTTGCCGATGTTTATGCCGAAGGCAAGAGTGAAGAAGTCCTCGGCCGCTTCATCGCCGAACGAAATCTGCACGACCGGTTGGTCGTCGCCACCAAGTTCAGCTTCAATCCACAGGAAGGCAATCCCAACTCCGGCGGCAACGGACGCAAGAACATTTATCGCGCCCTGAAAGGTTCACTGCAACGGCTGAAGCTGGACTACATCGACCTTTACTGGATGCACGTGTGGGACACCATCACGCCGGTGGAAGAAGTCGTGAGCACGTTGTCCGATCTGGTGCGCGAGGGCGTGATTCGCTACTACGGCTTCTCGGATGTGCCCGCCTGGTACGCGTCGCGCGCGCACACGCTGGCCGAGCAGCAGGGGATCGCAACACCCATCGGTTTGCAGTTGGAGTACTCGCTGGTGGAGCGCAATATCGAGCGCGAACACATTCCCGCGGCGCGTGAATTGGGCATGGGCGTTTGTCCCTGGAGCCCGCTGGCCAGCGGCTTCCTCGCCGGCAAGTACACCAAAGAAGGTCCGACCAGCAGCCAGGGCAGCCGTCTGGACGTGCTGAAAGAATCGAACAATCCGGTGTTCAACAAGTTTACCGAGCGGAACTGGAAGATTGTCGAAATGGTTCGGGAGATTGCGAAAGAGCTGGGCCGCTCGCCGGCGGAGATTGCGCTGAACTGGGTGGCGACGCAGCCGGGGGTGACATCAACCATTATCGGCGCCACCAGCCTGAAACAGCTCGAAGCCAACCTGAACTCAATCACCTTTGAGATTCCCCCCGAACTGCGCCAGAAGCTGGATGAGGTGAGCGCCCTGGAGCAGGTGCATCCTTACATGTTCTTCGGCGAGGTGCTGCAGGACCGGGTTCGCGGCGGAGTGAAAGTGCGCAAGTGGAGTTGAGCTCTGACCCGCGGCCTCGCTCTCCGCAGATCCCACTTGCCACGGTTTGCAAGATTGCGTGTGAGCAAGCCCTATGAGACGCTGCCGAAGTTCCCACCCAAGCAAACGCGGTCTTGGCTGGGACATCCTGCAGAATTAGGGCAATTTCACAGTGACTGTATCCGCTTTGAAGGGCACGCCTTCACAGGCTGCGGAAAAACTCCCGCGGTGGTGATGAACGGGTAGAGCGAACCTTTAGGTTCGCGTCTAACTTCCTTGTTTTAGATCTCCGGAGCCGGCTTCAGCCGGCGGCAGGCTGCTCGTTGCGACTTTTTCCGCAGCCTGTTCAGCCGTGCTGAAAAGCTGGGTGCGAGACATCGGCTTGGCCGCTGAGTGGCCCGTCAGGGCCTAAAGAGGCTGTGTCGCAACCGGTGTCGCCGCTCTGCGGCTCACAATAATCTCCCACTTGACCGGGGGCTTAACCACCCCAATCCACGCAAAACCGGCGTGGATTGGGGGCCCGGTACGCCGCCCGGCTAACTTCATCCCGCCGCGTTGCGGCTAGTTTGATCGGGTTATTCCACTCTTTGTTCCACCACAGATTTTCCTCTTGGGTTGCGACACAGTCTCTAAAGGCCGAACTCATGTAGCGCCGATCGGCGCGGCTGAAGCCGCGCCCCTTCAAGGCGATTACAGCAACCCGGAAACGCTCTAGCTGCCGCATCCGGTCTCGTTCGCACCGGACTCCTCTCTTCCCCGCACCGGGATTCACTGCGTCGCAATTTCGAAGATCACGCCGCCGCCTTGCGAGCCTCCGGCGTTGGTTACTCCATACAGATTGCCGCTGCCGTCCATCACCAGATTCCCAATCGGGCCGGCGCCATCGCTACCACCAGTGAAGTCGTACAGATCGGTGTAGTGCCAGCAACCGGCACGGTGATGGAATGGATGGGCAAGGCCAAGAGCAGCTCCTCGATGAACTGATGTCGAGTGGCTTTTCGCTGTGGCGTGTCGGCACGCGCCGCGCCGTGGGCCAGCTCAATCAGAGTGATGACGGACATAGCGATTTCAGCGTCTCCAACCGGACCGGAGATGGCCGCTAGCATCTGTCGCGCATTTTGCCCTTGACGCTCAGCCGCAATCAGTATGCTCGAGTCGAGGATCAGTCCCATGTCGGCGGTTCGAGCGGTTCGCGATGGCTCTCGATAGCGGCTTCGACGTCTCGGGCGAAGTCGGCATCCATGACCGCGCCTGAGTCCTCGGGCAACAAGGCGATGCATTCGGAGATAGTGCGGCGCGGCGGCAGCGGCGCATGGAGTACTGCAACGGGCAGCCTGCCAGCTTCGCTATCGATGATCACTTCCGCGCCAGCTCGAACCCGAGCCAGCACCGAGCCGAAGTCGCTGGCGGCTTCCGTTTCCGAAATGTGGATCACATGGCCGGACATAGCACGATTATATCGTTATCCCTCTCCAATCCGATTAAACCCTGACGCAGGAAAGCCCGGGCCGTTTTGCCTGGGCTCTTCACTTTTCGCTTCGGTTGGCGGCTCGTCCAGGTTCTGGCGAGGCTCGTGTTCCGTTCCTTCTTTCAGGTTAAGCGAATCTTGTCATCGTCACCGCTACATCACCAAAGCGATGGTTTCCAGTTCGTGTTGGAAAGCTTCCAGCGTGCCGCCCAGCATCCCCACCTTGCTCACCGCATTGCGGGCTTCCTCGGCCGAGACCCCGTATCCATGACCGGCCAGGAACATCTGGAGCAGCTCGGCAGCATCCTTGGAATCGAATCCGTGAAGCAACTCGCTCCTCAGCGCCGTAATTTCCGGGACGGAAAACTTTTCTGCCATCATCACCTCTCACCTCCGACCCTTCCGGGGTTTTGCTAGTTAGACTCGGCCAACCACTATTTAGTTGCAGGCAATTTGATTGCCGAACTTGGCTCGCTAACCGCCGTCACCCCAATCTTTTGTACCCTTACAACCCCTTTATCGCTAAATAGTTGCCGACCGCGGGGCGACGAGCAGGCTCTTTCGCCCGGCTCGTACCCCGGAGGTGGGACGAACTCCACTGCCCGGGGCGCAACACTTTGCGCAAAAGGGATCTGGTTTTCTTAGGTACGAGCCGACGGAAGGTTTCGTTTCAGGAGAAGTGGGCGATATTCATCAATTTGGAAACGCGCCTGTGAGATTCCACACAACCTGTATTGACTGAATGCTCATTCAGGTTGCGCCAGCCATCACAATTGCTCGATGGTGGCCTCGGGCTCCAGCAGGATGGGAATGCCGTTGCGGATGGGATATACCCGCTTGCACTCGTTGCACTTCAGCCCGTCTTCGCCGCGCAGCACCAACGGCTTGCGGCATACCGGGCAGGCCAGAATTTCCAGCAGGTCGGGAGAGATCATAGGTCATGATTCTAGCAGCGCGCAGACCGCGGCCGCTCGTTCGTCAGTGACCGCCAGCATCGCCGAAATCACAACGACGATCATCGGGCATTGAATCGCGAGAGCTAACTCGCGCGCAGCGAAAAGCGAACTGCCGCTTTCCCGCGATAAACTATAGGTTCATCTTCCAGGCAAGCGGAGAACTCATGTCAGCCATCATTCTTGACGGTACGAAGATCGCGGCTCAGATCAAGGCCGAAGTCGGCGAAGAGGTGAAGGAACTTACCGCAGCCGGGCTGCGTCCCGGCCTGGCCGTGGTGCTCGCCGGGCACAATCCGGCGTCGGAGATCTATGTCCGCAACAAGGTGAAGAGCTGCGAGCAGTTGGGCATCTACAGCGAGAAGCACACCCTGGCCGACAGCGTGACTACCGAGGAGCTGCTGGCTCTGGTCGACGACCTCAATCGCCGCGATGAGATCGACGGCATCCTGGTGCAACTGCCGCTGCCCGCGCAGGTCGACGCCAAGAAGGTGCTGCTGGCGGTTTCGCCGGAGAAGGATGTTGACGGCTTTCATCCCGTGAACGTTGGCTATCTTTCCACGCAGCGTCCGGGGCTGGTGCCGTGCACGCCTGCGGGCATTATCGAGATTCTGAAGCGCAGCAATATCCTGATCGCCGGAGCCGAGGCAGTCGTTGTCGGACGCAGCGATATTGTCGGCAAACCGGTCGCAATGTTGCTGCTCAACGGCAATGCCACGGTAACGGTATGTCACTCGAAGACACGCGATCTGCCGGCAGTCTGCCGCCGGGCGGACATTCTGGTGGCGGCGATCGGCAAGGCGGGGATGATCACGCCTGAATTCGTGAAGCCGGGTGCGACCGTAATTGATGTTGGCATGAATACCGTGACCGATCCTGCCGAGTTCCGGGAATTTTTCGCAGGGAACGAGAAGCGCGAGAAGGATTTTGCCGCCAAAGGTTCGACGCTGATGGGCGACGTTCATCCCAAGGTCGCCGAAGTCGCAGGAGCGATGACGCCCGTGCCCGGCGGAGTAGGTCCGCTCACCATCGCAATGTTGATGAGCAATTCGGTGAAAGCCGCGAAGCTGCGGCGAGGACATAAAGTGGGAAGTTTGGCCGCGCGATAGATTCGGGGTGCCCCACTCATTCGCGATTTTCGAATGAGTGGGTGACGATCACTGCCGTCTTTGAAGGCCGCTGTTTCGGTTTACTCTACGGCGCGATGATCTCGTAAGAAATAATCTTCCACTGGCCGTCGTCTTTGCTCCACAAGAATGCCAGCGAGGCGTTGTGTTCTCCCGGGGTCCGCACGGCAAACAGCGTTCCGTAATACTTGCCATAAGTAGGCGTTGCCGATTCTGCCGGCTGGTAGGGATGCTGGCGCGACTCTTTCTCGCACATCAAGGTTTCCGCCAGATCGTCGGGAACCGCGACCACGGTGTAGGCATCCTCGCCGGAATGGGAAACCAACTTAAAACCAGGATGATCGAGGTCGACCGGCTCGACCACGTCGGGTAAATTCCGCGAGTCGCCGACATCCTGATCAATCGTGGTGAGCGCATCGCGAAGGTATCCGGAATATTGTGCGGGGGTCTTGGGCTGCGCCTGGCCGGGCTGCAAATAGAGATCGACACAGGCATAGCTGCGCGGAGAAAAGTAGCTGGTGGCCACGTCGTACTTCCTGTTCACCAGCCACGATCGCAGAAATTCGCTGGTCGCTCCCAGAAAAGCGGCATCGCCTTTGGTGTATTCTTCGGCAACCGCCGGCTTGGCGGAAGGCCGCGTGTCGGGAACGTCTTCAGCCGGCTTGGCATCTTCGGGTTCTACATCCCACGAAACCACTTTCCAGTAATTCCCATCCTTGGTCCAAAGCAGGGTGATGGTCTGGCCGTTTTCGCCCGGCGGCTTGAGCCGGAAGATAGCAGCATAGTAGCGGTCAGATTTCTTGGCTTTGCCCGAGGCGCGGGCCTGCTCGTACTCCTGCAAAGCTTTCTGATCGTCGCACTCAAAGTCGGGCGCGACCCCGTCGGGCACGCGATAAATTCCGAAGATGTTTCCATATTGCTGTTTGACCAGCGCGAGTCGCGCGTCGTCCATCGGCGCAGGTTTCACTACATCTTGCAAGTTCGCCGGCTTGCCGACCACTTGATTAGTGGCAGCCATATCCTTGGCCGCAACGTAGGGAGCGTTGGCCAGATTGATCTCGGTGCCGGCTTGCGGACCGTACTGCTCCAGGCAGGCGAACGACCGCGGCGACAGATACGCGGCCGACAATTCCGGCTTCTGCTCCACCAGCCACGAGTTCAGGAAATCCTGCACCGCATCTTCGAGCTTGCCATTGCCCTTCAGCGGAACCGGAGGAATATCGCCGCTGGCCGCGATGGCTTCCGTCGTATCGGGCTCTGAGACATCCAGACCAAACAGGTTTCTCCACCAGTCGGTCAGCCCCTGCCAGCGCTGCAGATGACGCTGCGTATTATTGCCGGCGCGCACGTCGGAGTTGGCCGCGGTGAGATGGCCGTTGATCAAGGCCTGGGGAAATCTCGACGAGCGATAGTCCACGTCGATGTCGGCATGGCGCGCGTCCTTCGACATGGAAATCTGGATGGTGGGAGCGCTGCCGTCCTGGCGATAGTTCACCGGATAGCCATGGTGATAGACGGTGTTGTCGCGATCGCGAAAAAATTCCGTCGAGTCTTTCAGCTTCTGCAGCGCGTCGGGCTTCAAGACCACATACATGCGGAATTGCAAATCTCCGCGCGCCTTCGGCACTTTGCCGTTGATGGTTTCGATCGACTGCACCACCTCCAGCGCGTTGCCCATGGGATTGGCCCGATTTGTCCGTCAAGTTGGTGGTCATCAGGGCGTGGGTGATGGCCTCGAAGGTGGTGCGAGTGGAAAGCGAAAGCTGGTCGTAGTCGGAGGGCGGCAGGTCCTCATGCATCATCTTGTTGTAGTCGGCGTACCAGTCGTCGATCAGCTGCTTCTGCTGAGGCTTCAGCTTTTCGTAGGTTCCCGGGAAAGTGTGGTTGGGTTGATTGGGCTGCGTCTGGGCAAACGCCCCGATACTTAGCAGAACGACGAAAATGCTTATGAGCCGCATGTGTCCAGAATCCTCGAGCCCCACTACTCGCCGGCGGCTGGGATGATTGCAAGGTTGCCGCTGGCTGATCCTCCGCGGATGATCCCGACGCGCATCCTCCGTCCGATGAGTCCCAAACATTCTGCTTTAGATGAGCGAAAAATGAAAGGTGAAAGCCAGCCCATCGCCGGTGTAGCATTCCCCTGCTAACCCAGCAATAGAAACCACATCGTGTTCGCCGAAACCCGGATCGGAGAGCCTTTCTTGAAAACGAGCCGAATCGCCGCCCTTCGCATCGTCCTGACGCTCTGCCTGGGCTGCTTGTGTGCCCAGGCGCAATCTTCGCCGCCGACCATCGACTCCGCCAACAGTCTTTTCAAGGCGGGGAAATTTGCCCAGGCGGGAACCCTCTACGCACAGGTTGCTGCCCAGAATCCCAAAGACGATTACGCCGCGCAGCAATTAGGACATATCGCGCTGCTCTCCAATCACCTGGACGACGCGCAGAAGTGGCTGCAGAAAGCCATCGCGATCAAGCCCGATAACGGCCAGGCGAAAATCATGCTGGCCGAAGTGTTCTATCGCCGCGACGACTTTGAGAAGGCTGCCGCCGTGCTCAACCAGATTGGCCCATCCTATGCCGGCATGACCACCAACTATCCCACGCTCATCGCTGTCCAAGCTGGAGAGCTTTAAAGGCACTGACGCCCTATCAGCTTCATGGCCGCGGAGATTCCACCACCTTGCCCTTCGTCAAGACCGAGCCGTTGCCGGTGGTGAATGTGCGGGTCAATAGCAGCACTGAGGTCACCTTCTTCATCGATACCGGCGGCTCGGAGCTGCTGCTCGATACCGACTTTGCGCATGAGCTGGGAGTGAAGTCGACAGGCTCAAGCGAGGGCACTTTTTCCGGCGGCCAAAAGGCTAAGGTACTCAGCGGCAAAGTCGATTCCCTCACTCTGGGCGACTGGACTTTGTACAACGTGCCGGTCGCCATGCTTCCTCTGCGCCAGCTCTCGGCCGGCTTCGGAGTGAAGCATCTGGACGGCTGCGTCGGAACGAACGTGCTCTACCACTTCCTCGCGACGCTCGATTATCCCCACGCAAAACTGGTCTTGCGCAAGAAGACGGCGAAAAATCTCAAGGAGTTTGAGAAGGCTACTGCCGGAAAGACTGTCGCTGTTCCCATCTGGATCGCGAGCGATCACTTTATGGTGGCCTGGGGGCAGATCAACAGCACACCGCCGGCGCTTCTCTTTATCGACACCGGATTGGCGGGCGCCGGCGTGAAGCTGGGCGGGTCGATGCTGAAGGCGGCGGACATTAAGTTGGAGGAAGACAAAGCCAGCGAGGGCGCCGGAGGAGGCGGGACGCTAAGAACCGTGCCCTACGTGGTGCAGCAAGTTTCGCTGGGCGACATTAAGGAAGAGAATGTTGCGGGACTCTACGATGGCCCGTTTCCCTGGGAAAACTCCTTTGGCTTTTACCTTGCCGGCATGGTGGGCCACGATTTCTTTAAGCCGTATGCGGTAACTTTCGACTTCGACAATATGCGCGTACTGTTGCAGAAGTAGGAAGTTCTAATTTGCGTGGAAGGAGAAACCCATGCGCCATACTGGAATTTACTTGCTCATTTTGCTTGCTGTCCTGGCGGTCGACTCCGCCGGTGCTGCCGAGGCGCAAACCGCAGCCACCGCCGGTCAATCCCGACAAGCCCTTCGTGGCAGAGTATTACTACAAGGCGAAGTGGGGCTATGCCGATGAATTTATCACGCTGTTTAAGAAGAACCACTATCCGCTGTTGAAGAAAGAAATCGAGATGGGCCGCATTTTGAAAGTTACCGCGACCCAACCTCGCTATCATGCCACCGAGGACGGGCGCTGGGACTATCGCGTGACCATCGTCTTTAAGAATGCGGCTATCGCCAACGACGACTTTGATCCGCAGCCAGTTCTGAAGCAGCTCTTCCCCGACCAGGACACGTATAAGCGCGAAGAGAAGAGGCGATTCGAAATTCTGGACGCGCACTGGGACGTGCCTATCAAGGACGTGGATCTGGACGCCCATTAATCGCAGGTTACCCTTCAGCGGCTGTTGATCTAGTCACCGCTGATGCCAACCCGCGGCTATCACCGAGTTGCGCCACCGCCTCCGCTCTCGCCTGAAGCAACGCGCGCGCGCCCTACGCCATCTACCCCGACGTGAGTTTACTTCCCCATCGAGGGCTTCATGTCGCGCCGTGCCTCCCTTGCATTGCAGTTGCTGATATCTGTGTGTGTGCTCCTCACAATGGTCGCCTGTGGTGGGGGAAGCAACAACAACAATGGCGACAGCGGCAATAACGGAGGTGGCGGCAACAACAATCCGCCTCCCACCGTCGCGGTGGCCGTCTCACCCACTTCGGCCACGGTCGCCGCGGGAGCGACGCAACAGTTTCAGGCAACGGTGACGGGCACCACCAACACCGCAGTGCAATGGCAAGTAAATGCGGTTGCGGGAGGAAATTCGCAGGTCGGAACGATCTCCAGCAGCGGACTCTACACTGCTCCCAGTCCCGCCGCGGTCCTACAGGTAACTGTTACAGCAGTATCGAACGCCGACCCTACCAAGAGCGCCAACGCCGCCGTGACGGTTAATCCCGTGATTGTGCCGCCGGTCATCACGGTTACGATCTCGCCGGCGACAGCAACCGTGGCCATCAACGGGACGCAGCAGTTCACCGCTACCGTGACCGGCACCAACAATACCGGCGTGACCTGGTCGGTGGACGGCGTGAACGGCGGCAATGCGACCGTCGGCACCGTCAGCACCAGCGGCTTGTATACCGCGCCGCCAACCACCGGCACGCACACCGTGACCGCGACCAGCGTGGCCGACAACACCAAGAGCGCCAGCGCCTCGGTCAGCGTCATGAGCCTTAGCGTGTCGCCGCCAAGTACGTCGGTCACGCCGTTCGGCACCCGCCAGTTCAGCGCGACGGTGCAAGGTAACGGCAACGACGCCGTCACCTGGTCGGTGGATGGAATTGCCGGGGGCAACGCCAGCGTGGGCACCATCACTACCGGCGGTCTTTATGCTGCGCCCGCCAATCTCGGCTCGCACACCGTGACCGCAACCAGCTCGGCGCTGCCCACCTACAGCGTCAACGCGGCGGTGTCGGTGATCAACGCCCCCAACGGCACCGTCTCCATGCTCACCTATCACAACGATGATGTGCGCGACGGGGTCAATGCCAACGAAACCGTGCTGAACACTTCCAACGTCAACTCGCAGACATTCGGCAAATTGTTTGCACTGCCGGTCGACGCGCAAGTTTATGCTCAGCCGCTCTATCTGCCGAACCTGACCATTGGCGGCGTCCAGCCATAATGTGGTCTTCGTCGCCACCGAAAATGACACCGTGTATGCCTACGATGCCGATGGTCTTTCCGACTCGCCGCTGTGGAAAGATCATCTGGCAACTCCGCTACAGATCAATGACGACGAAGGCATCAAGCCGCTGTTGGGAATCACGGCTACTCCGGTGATCGACACCTCGACCGGAACCATCTACGTGCTGACCGATGGCCTGGAAAGCGGGAACAAAGTATTTCGCCTGCACGCGCTCGATGTGGCCACCGGCAACGAGAAGTTTGGCGGTCCCGTAGTGGTGACCGGCACGGTTCCCGGCACGGGCTGGGACAGCGTGAATGGCGAGATCACGTTGGAGACCAACTGCTATCAGCGCAACGGTCTGGCGCTAGATCCCGCCAGCAATGCCATCTACATTTCGTTCGGACACTGCAGCCACGGCTGGATTCTGGCCTACGACAAGGCCACCCTGCAGCAGACAGCGATTCTCAACGTAACGCCCGACGGCGCGGGCGGTGGCCTGTGGGGAGGAACGCCGGCGATCGACGACAGTACCGGCGACTTGTACCTCATCACCGGCGTCGACCTGGGCGACCCCGCTCCCGACTATAACGATTCGGCGATGCGTTTGCAGTCCAGCGACCTGTCGGTGCTGGACTACTTTAAGCCTTCCAACGAACCCGTCTTGCGCGGCAACGATGCCGACTTCGGCGCCGGGTCGCCCATCATCATGCCGGAGAATCCGTCGCCCTACCCGCACGAGTTGATCGGCGGCGGTAAGGACGGAAGAATCTTCGTCATCAATCGCGACGACATGGGGGAATATCAAACCGTCGACCACGTGATCCAGGAAGTGCAGACGGGCACGCAACAGTACGACAACATTTTCTCCACTCCCACGCTGTGGAACAACACGATTTACTATCACTGCGCGCAAGACGTGGTGAAGGCCTATAGCTGGGATCCCAACACCGGCATGATTTCCACCGACCCGATTTCCCAGGGAACGGTCACTTATGGTGGGCATGGTGCGAACGTCGTCATTGTCGGCCAATGGCACCACCGACGGCATCCTGTGGGAGATCAACACGACGAACTCCGGCAGCGGTCCTGCGGTGCTCTACGCCTACGATCCGACCAACCTGGCGACTGAGTTGTACAACAGCAGCCAGGCTGGGAATCGCGACGTGGCTGGCGTTGCCGTGAAATTCACCGTGCCTACCATCGCGGATGGGCACGTGTACATTGGGACATACACCGAAGTTGACGTGTACGGATTGTTCCCGCAGTAGCGTGGCGCGGCATCGACCACACTATTTGCGTTGAAGTCGAGGATGGGCAAGAATCCCGTCCCGCCCGCGGGACGACTCAGTTCAGCCCAGGACGCAGCCGCAGGCGGAGTCCTGGGTGGTCGTGGGATTAAGAACCTTCAAGCCCCTTGCAGGGGCGGCGTGCGAGGCCTGTCAACAAAGCCCGATGGTCTCCGCAGCTTGAGACATTCAGGCCGCCGCGAATGGTACAGTCTTCCAGATCACCCTAACTGGAGATAACTCTGCCATCCTGACCATGAGCAAGCTGGAAGCGCTAATCTCGGATCCTCGCCTCACGGTGCGCCGTTCCGGGGCGCCCGCGGCTGGCGGCTGCGTGGTCTACTGGATGCAGCGGGCCCAGCGCGCGCTCGACAATCCCGCGCTCGACGTGGCTGTAGCTGCTGCCAATAATCTGCATCAGCCGGTAGTGATTTTCTTTGCGCCGGTGCCGTTTTATCCTCACGCTACCTTGCGGCACTACACCTTCCTCGCGCAGGGAATTCCGGACACGGCCGAACGCGCTCGCCGGCGCGGCATCGGATTCGTCTTGCGGCGCTACCCTGACCACTCGCTGGCCAAGTTTTGCGACGAAGTGAAGGCGTCGCTCGTGGTTGGCGATGAGAATCCCCTGCGCGAGCCTCGTCACTGGCGGGAGGTGGCGGCGAAGAAGCTGAGCGTGCCGCTGTGGACGGTGGACGCCGATGTCCTGGTTCCCTCGAAGCTGCTGGAGAAGGAGCAATACGCCGCCCGCGTCATTCGCCCTCGCTTGCAGAAGCGGCTGGAAGAATTCCTGCTGCCCTCATCGAATCCAAAAGCGAAAGTCGAGTGGCAGAAGCCTCGCGGCCTGCAAGCGTTGCCCGACGACGGTTCGTTCGAGATCACGGAAGGCTGGAAGAAGCTTGATCGGTCGGTGCAGCCGGTGAGCTCGTTTCGCGGAGGAACTTCGCAAGCGCTGAAACTGTTGCGCGATTTCGCCTCGCGTAAGCTGGCACACTATCCTGAGCGCCACGGCAAGCCGGAAGTCGACGGGACCAGCCGGCTCTCGCCGTATCTGCACTTCGGCCAGATCGGTCCGCAGACCATCGCGCAGGCAGTCGAAAACTCCAAGGCCCCGCGCGCAGCCAAAGACGATTTTCTCGATCAGCTCATCACCTGGCGCGAGCTCGCGATCAACTTCGTGCACTTCAATCCGCTGTACGATGCCATCGAGAGCGCTCCGGACTGGGCACATCGCACCCTGGGCAAACATGCCGCCGACAAGCGCAACGTCCTTTATTCCCGCCCGGAACTGGAGCACGCTGATACGCACGACGACTTGTGGAATGCCGCCCAGCGCCAGATGCTCCACGCCGGATGGATGCACAACTACATGCGTATGTACTGGGCCAAGAAAATTCTGGAGTGGAGCCCGTCGCCCGCCGTCGCCTACCAGACCGCGGTCTATCTCAACGACAAGTATTTCCTCGATGGCCGCGATCCCAACGGCTATGCCGGAATCGCCTGGTCGATTGCCGGCAAGTTCGATCGCCCATGGTTCGACCGGCCCATCTTCGGCACCATCCGCTACATGTCGGGCGACGCCGCGCGCAAGAAATTCGACGCTGACCAATACATCGAGCACATGGCTCATCTGGCAGGCGATCAAAAGCGGGACCGGCACAGTCTGCGCTGTTCGAACAAGTGAAGGGCACAGGGCCATCTTGTAGATCGCGACAGGCAGGTTTGTATCAGGGCACGTCTTTAAGACGTGCCGCAATGCGGCCCTACTAAAACTTGGGCTTTAGCCCCTGAGGCCCGTTCTTGCCGGGGCTAAAGCCAGGATACTGGTGGCGTGTCGTCGGCACGGCGAAAGGTCGTGCCCTGACACAACCCGGAACGATTTGTGAGATGGTCTCTATTTCCCCGCGTTCGCCGCATTCGAGGGGACCAGCGGCACTTCGAAATACATCAGCTCATTTCCGTTGCTGTCGCGTACTCCGGTGAGGAAGACGCGCGCCCCGTCTACCGGCTGCTTCACCCCCTGCACGTCGAAGAACAGAAATCCCGACTTGGTGGTGTGCGGCTCAACCGCCTCCGCCGCGAAAACAGCATTGTTGATCTCTTCGTATTGCTTTTGCGCCTTCTTGTTCTTGTTCGTGCCGAGCGGAATCGGCCCCACCCGAGCCGGCGAAGTGCTGCTGCCGCTAATGTGAGCTACGCGACGGAAGATGTCGTCGGTATTCAGCGACTCCAGCTTGGTGCGAGTGGCCGTCACCAACTCGGCCCGCATGTTGTTCACCGTGACTGGCTGGTCGCCATCGTTGCTGATGATCAGGAACACCGGCAGCAGGCCCTCCTGGTTGTAGGGCGTAATAAAGATGGCAGACTTGGGAGGCGCGTTGTAAACCTCGACCGCCATCGTCACCTTCTCGTTGGGATGAGCGTCTTTGCAGGGATAAGTGCTGGCATTCTCCGCCCGCGGCGGGACGAAGTCTTTCGAGCCCCACAGCGCGAGCGAGGAGGCGGCCACCGTCAGGACGACGGCCCACAGCGAAAAAATACGTCGTGAAGACATAATCGGATTATCCGCTTTCCTCGCAGGTTTGCTCAACCCCGAAGGGACGAACCCCGCTCTCATTTTTCCTCGGAAAATCATTTGTGCTCTATGTCCTTGACTCCGGTCGCGAGGAAACATAACCTCGCACTTTGTCTTTGAAAGGAATTCTAAAGTCATGAGTCTCCTCAAGTGGTGCGACGAGGGTCCGGCGACGGTGTCGCTGCTGGCGACGGTGGAAGAAGCGATCCAAACCATGATCGACAAGACGGTGGGCGCGGTCGCGGTCGTCGACGAGCAGGGCGTGGTAGCGGGCATGTTTACCGAGCGCGACGTGTTGGCCAAGTTTGCCCTGAGCGGCCGCGATCCCAAGCGCACTCCGGTGCGCGAGTTGATGAGCTCCATCGTGGAAATGGGGACCGAAGAAACCACGTTGAGCGAGGCGCTGGCGGTCATGCTGGAGCGGCACTATCGCCACATGCCGATCGTTGACGAGCAGGGCAAAGTGCTGGGTATCTGCTCGATTCGCAACATTCTGGAAGCCCGGGTCGACGATCTGCTGGCCCAGTTGGATAGCGAGGGACACAAGGCCGTCGCGCAGGGTTGAGGCGCGACACTCAGCGGCGCCGTCGCCTAGTTCGCACCAGCGTTTCTCCCGTCCCGCCCGGCGGGACGACTCAGTTCAGCCCAGGACGAAGCCCTGCCGGCGCGCTTTGCATGTCTTGAGCCCTGTTCGCGTCCCGGAATACTGCCGGCCCCGTGCCACGGTCAGCACCAGCGTTTCTCCCGTCCCGCCCGGCGGGACGACTCAGTTCAGCCCAGACGAAGTCCTGGGTATGCGTACCCCCAAGAACTTCTGGTCCCGGCAGGGACCATCTGTGACGTGATTCGTCCTATCCTCCCGCCCGCCATATCTCCGCGCTGGATAAAATAGGCTGGTGCCCGCGCAGCGCATCGAATTCGTCCTCGACCGCGACACCGAGCTCTTCGCCGCCGCCCCGCCAAACGCGGCCGTGTTCGTCTTGCGCGGCGACGAGGGCAGCGAGCCCTACGTCGGCAAAAGCTCGCACCTGCGTCGGCGTCTGCAACGCCTGCTGGGCTCACCCGAGGGCCAATCGCGCAAGCTGAATCTGCGCGACCGGGTGCGCTGGGTGGAATGGCTGCCCACAGGCTCTGATTTCGAGGCCGGATTTCTGCTCTACCAAACGCTGCGCCGCGAGTTTCCCAAGACCTATGACAAGCGCCTGCGTTTGCGCTTTGCGCCGCTGGTCAAGTTCATCCTCGACAATGCATATCCCCGCGCGACTATCACCACCCGCATTAGCGGGACGAAAAGCAACGCCCAATACTTCGGGCCGTTTCCTACGCGTGTCGCCGCGGAAAAGTTTGCCAACGACTCGCTCGACTTGTTCAAGATGCGGCGCTGCGTCGACGATCTCCATCCCGATCCCGCCTTCCCCGGCTGCATTTATTCCGAGATGAAGATGTGTCTGGCGCCTTGCTTCAAAGGTTGCAGCGATGAGGAGTATGCCGCCGAGGTCGGACGCGTGCAGCAATACTTCGAGAGCGGTGGCCAGTCGCTGGTGCGCGAGATCGAGCGCCAGCGCGATGAGGCCTCCACCAATCTCGACTTCGAGGGCGCGGCTTCGCTGCACGCCCGCTTGGAGAAGGTGAAAGCTGCGACGTCGCAGCTGCCCGAGATCGTGCGCCGCTTGGACCAGTTGAACGGCCTGCTGGTGCAGCCCTCGGCGGAGCGCGAATCGGTGACGCTGTTCAAGATCGCCGCCGGCCGCATCTGCGATCCCGTAACGCTAAATGTCGGCAAGCAGGCGGAAGCGTCGCATCTGACGACCCGGCCGCAGTCGATGGAGGCGCGCATTACCGAGTTGCTGGCGACGGTGGAATCTCCTAAGCTGCGCAGCGCGCTGGAGTGGATGGAACATGTGGCGCTGCTCAAACGCTGGTACTATCGCAGCGCGAAAGCTGGAGAGATATTTCTGGTCGACAACGCCGGCGAGTTGCCCATGCGGCGCGTGGTGCGCGGCGTGTCCCGCGTCTTTCGCGGCGAAAAGCCCTCGGGCGACCTCAGCGAAACCGCCGGCGACTACTGGAAATTTCGCGCTCGCGAAGCCGGCATCACAGAAAACTGACGCCGCAGATCATTACAATCGCGCCATGAGCTCCAAACCTGATTCCTGGAATTCCGATCTCTACCAATCGAGCCATTCGTTTGTCTGGCAATACGGACGCGATCTGCTGGTGCTGCTGAACGCCCAGCCGGGCGAGCGCATCCTCGACGTAGGTTGCGGCACGGGTCAGCTCACCGCCGAGATCGCGCAGTTCGGCGCCGAGGTGGTCGGCATCGACTTTTCGCCGGAGATGATTCAAACTGCGCGCAGCAATTTTCCGCAGCTCGTTTTCGAAGTCGCCGATGCCGCAGCGATGCCGTATGCCAACGAGTTCGATGTGGTGATCTCGAATGCCGCGCTGCATTGGGTGCGAGATCAGCGCGGCGCGGTCGCCTCGATCGCGCGCGCCCTGAAGCCCGGCGGTCGCCTGGTCATGGAGATGGGTGGCCGGGGGAATCTGCGGCACCTGCTCGAGGCCGTCTATCAGGCGCTGCGTTCGCTGGGCATCGCGAATCCCGAGAAGCTGTCGCCATGGTCGTTTCCGTCGATCGGCGAATATGCGCCTCTGCTGGAATCGCAGGGACTGGAGGTCGATTTCGCCGTGCTGTTCGATCGGGCAACGATTCTGGAAGGCGGAGAGCGCGGGCTGAAATTGTGGCTGGAGATGTTCGGCAGGTTCGCGGTCGAGGCGGTTGCGCCTGAACAGCGCAAGGAATTCTTCAGCCTGGCCGAAAAGTTTGCCGCGCCCGCGCTGCTGCACAATGGGACGTGGACTATCGATTACAAACGCCTGCGCATGGTCGCGGTGAAACTGTGAGTCCCGTCGTCCGCGCCGCCGAACGACGACTCACCGCCGCGGAGTTGCGCCGGGCGCCGACTCTTGCGCGCGAGTTCTTCAATCGCGATCCCGTAACCGTGGGCCGCGAGCTGTTGGGCAAGCTGCTCATCCGGCGCGAAGGGCGTCGATTGCTGGCGGGACGCATCGTCGAGGACGAAGCCTACCTGGGTAAGGACGATCCCGCAGCGCACGCGTTTGCCGGACGAACCGCGCGCAACGCTGTGCTCTTTGGGCCTCCCGGCCACGCGTATGTGTACTTCATCTACGGCAATCACTATTGCCTGAACGTGTCATGCATGCCCGAAGGCGTCGGCGAAGGTGTGCTGTTTCGGGCGATGGAGCCGGTCTTCGGACTGGAGGCCATGGCACGAGCGCGAGGCATTGAGCTGACTCCGTCGCCACGTCCTACGCAATTGCGCCCGATCTCCAGCGGCCCGGGCCGCATGTCGGAAGCGCTCGGGATCACCCGCCTGCGCGATAACGACAAAGACCTGACGTCGCGCGCTTCCGACTTGTGGTTCGCCGACGACGGCTTCCGTCCGGAACGCATCGTGGCTACGCCGCGCATCGGCATCACCAAGGCGGTCGAGCAGCCGTTGCGATTCGTGATCGCGGGCAATGCATTTGTGTCGGGCAAGAAAATGGGATAAGCAGCGACACCGCACGGAGGTCGCTTGTGAAATGGGGATTTATCGCCAACTAGGGCGTGATTTCCCAGGCGATACCCGCTCCGTATGTTCCCCCGGCGCTCGTTGTGCCATAGAGATTCCCGCTTGAATCCAGCGTCACCCCGCCCAACGGATTAGAGCCATCGCCGTTTTGTCCGGATAAAAAGTCATGAAGATCGGTAAACGCCCAACCGTCGCCATTGTGAGTAAGCTTGAACACCATACCTTGGCCAAAGGCTCCGTCCTCTGTGGTCGTGCCATAGAGGTTTCCATTCGCATCGAGGGTGACGCTGCTTTCGGGTCCGCCGTGCCCCTGGAAGCCGTACAGCAACTGAAACGTCCTGCCGCTTCCGGATGGCGACAGCTCGTACACTGTGCCCGCACTTCCGTCCCCTGAGGTCGTCCCGTAAATGTTTCCTGCCTGGTCCAACACCGGTGCACCAATGGGGTAACTGCCGTCTGATCCGGCTGTAAAGGTATATAAGGTGTTGAAGGCCCAACCGGAGCCGGAGGGTGTTAATTCGAAAACCGTGCCCGAGCCGTACTCACCACCGTTATACGTAACGCCATAAAGATTGCCTGCAGGATCGAAGGTCAGGCCACCGAGAGAGTAAACGCCTCCGCCGAACTGATACACATTTTCCTCTGTCCAGCTTCCGTCGGAATTCGCGAGTTTAAACGCTGTGCCTGATACAACTCCATTTTGCACGACCGTGGTGCCGTACAAATTGCCTGCCGAATCGAAAACGACGTTGCCGTACAAGTCATAGCCACCGGGGCCGCTATTGTTGAAGCTATACAGCAAAGTTGTCAGCCAGGGACACAGCGTAGTCTGACAGGTGGTGGGCGTAGGTTGCAGGCGAAAAACTGTGCCGAGGTTATACTCGCCACCAGCATTCGTTGTCCCGTACAGGGTGCCGTCCCCACCGATGGTCAGTCCGCCATAGTTGAATGGTTCATACCCATCACCGGGACCACCCATGAACGTGTGGATCGGCACCTCTACCCAGCCGTTACCCGCGTGTTGCAGCCGGAACGCCAAGCCTCGGCCTTGGTGAGAACATCCCGATCCTCCAAAAGCGGTTGTGCCATACAGCTTGCCCGCCCCGTCCAGGATTAGCGTGGCCATCGGCTCGTACCCACCCGCACATCCGTCGAAGGTATGGATGATGGTATAAGTTTGCGCCTGCGTCGACCCAAACAGACCTACCGCAATTAACAGCAGGATGGAAACCGTGGCAACGAAATCGCCCACCCGGCTGGAAATAAATGAAAGGGGTTTAGGCTGAAGCAATCTTTTCATGGGAGAACCCCGCAAGAACGTGAGATACCGGATTTCCCGTTAATTTACCTCGGTTACTGAGGGGAGTCAACTGGCGTAATCAGGCCATTACACAAGTTAGACGCGCCGCTCAGCCTTTCTGGCTCTCCTTCAGCTTGCGCGACTTGGCCTCTACGCCTTTGGCAAGCTTCTCTTTATGAGCTTCCAGCTTCTTCCCGACGGCGTCGTCGTATAAGCCGATTATCTGCGCGGCGAGAATGCCGGCGTTGGTTGCGCCCGGCTTGCCGATGGCGACGGTCGCCACGGGAATTCCTGCCGGCATCTGCACCATCGCCAGCAGCGAGTCGAGACCGAGCAGCGCGGTGGACGGAATCGGCACGGCGATGACCGGCAACGTGGTTTCGGCAGCGATAACGCCGGCCAGATGCGCGGCTCCGCCGGCGCCGGCGATGACCACCTTCACGCCGCGCGCCTTCAGCCCGCGCGAATATTCGCTGGTGCGGGCCGGCGAGCGATGCGCCGAGGTGATGTCGATTTCATAAGGGATGCCGAACTCGGACAGCGCCTTGGCGGCCTCGTTCATGATCTCGAGGTCGGAGTCGCTGCCCATAACGATGGAGACTAGAGGAGTGTTGTTCATTCTGAAGTCCTTGACCGGAGTCTATTTCACACGTCGCTTTGTATCAGGGCACGGCTTCAGCCGTGCCACAACTGGGCATGAATAGGTCGGGCTTCAGCCCCCGGGCCCGTTCCTGCAGGGGCTAAAGCCCGCGCCTTTACAGCGTGTCGTTCGGCACGACTAAAGTCGTGCCCTGATACGAGTCGAAAGAGTGCTTACGCTGTATTTCCAAGCTAACAATGGTCTATTTCCCTGCGCGTAGATGCTTCAACCCCCGCGCCGCGATGTCTTTGCGATAGTGCATGCCATCGAAGCGGATCTTCATGACCGCGTCGTAGGCTCGTTCGACGGCTTCGGGCAAATTCTGTCCGCGGGCGGTTACGCCCAGCACCCGGCCTCCGGAAGTGTAATAGCTGTTGTCGCGGCGATTTGTGCCGGCATGAAAAACTTTCACGCCGTACATGCGATCGGCGTCCTCGATTCCGGAGATGCGCTGGCCGACCTCGAAGGTGCCGGGATATCCGCCCGACGCCATCACCACGCACACCGCCGGATCGACCGACCAGCGAAAGTTACCGTCGCTCACCCGGCCGGCGATCGATGCCTCCATCGCCTCCAGCAGGTCGCTCTCCATGCGCATCATGATGGGCTGGGTTTCGGGATCGCCGAAGCGGCAGTTGAACTCCAGCACCATCGGACCGCGCGCGGTCATCATGATGCCGCAATATAGGATGCCCTTGTATTCGGCGCCCTCGGCGCGCATGCCGGCAATCACCGGCCGGGCGATATGCGCGATCAGCCAGTCGCGCATCTGCGCATCAATCATGTAATCGGTGGAGTAGGCACCCATGCCGCCGGTATTGGGGCCCAGGTCGTTGTCGAACGCGCGCTTGTGATCCTGCGCAGCCACCAGAGGCACCACGCGCTCGCCATCGCTCATCACCAGAAACGACAGCTCCTCGCCTTCCAGGCATTCCTCCAGCACCACGCGCGAGCCGGCCCCGCCCAGAGTCTTGCCGGTGAGCATCTCTTCTGCCGTGCGCTGCGCGTCCTCCTTGGATGCGGCGATAACGACGCCCTTGCCCGCCGCCAGCCCGTCCGCCTTCACCACCACGGGCGTGTGGAAGAGTTTGAGCGCCTCGCGCACTTCTTCCTTCGTTGTGCACACCGAATACTTCGCGGTCGGGATGTGGTGGCGCTGCATGAACTCCTTGGCGAAGCTTTTGCTCGACTCCAATTGGGTCGCAGCTTTCGTGGGTCCGAAGATTGGCCAGCCCCGCTTCTGGAATTCGTCGACCACGCCCAGGGTCAGCGGCAGCTCAGGACCCACGACCGTGAGGTCGGGAGCCAGTTGGTTAGCCAGCTGCACCAGCGAGTCGACGCTCTTCAGGTCGGCAGCGACGCACTCGGCATCCGCGGCAATGCCTCCGTTGCCGGGCGCGCAATACAGCTTGGTGATCCGCGGCGACTGGCGCAGCTTCCACACCAGGGCGTGTTCGCGACCGCCGCTACCGAGTACCAGCACCTTCATAGAATTGAGTCCCACATAACTTTTCCGTCGGCGAAATTCGATGTGAGGCGAAAGAAAAGAGTAGGGGCGCGACGCGGCCGATGTCAAACCGCGGGCTACTGGATTTTCTGCAGTGCCGACGCAAACGTCCGCCGCGTGGACCAGGCGGGTATCGGATTGCGGGTGGGCGTCAAAGCGGATGGGCTTCATCTTCCCGAGCTCGCTGGTCTTGCTCGCCGTCTGCAGCGGGGCCTCAAGTTGCAATTCGCTCTTAACCAGCGTTAACTAGCGTTAGCTAATCTCATGATTACGGTTTCCAAGGAAGACTACCTCAAGGCAATTCTCGAAGCCGAGGGCGAGGGCGAGCAGGTCATCGCGGCGCGACTGGCGCATTGGCTCTCCGTCTCAGCGCCAGCTGTAACCATGGCACTGCGCCGTCTGAAGCGTGATGGGCTGGTGTCGGTCCGTCAGGATGGACGAGTACAACTCACCGGCGAAGGCCGCAAGATTGCCCGTCGGCTGGCGGTTCGTCATCACCTCATCGAGCGCATGCTGTACGAAGTCTTCGGCATGGCGTGGTACAAGGTGCACGATGAAGCCGAGCGTTTGGAGCATGCTGTCTCCAGCGATTTTGAGGCACTGCTCTCGCGCAAACTGGGCCGCGGAGGGCCGTGTCCGCATGGCAATCCTTCGACTCCCGAACATCCCAACCTGAAGCGCAAGCGTGGATTGCTGCTGCTCTCCGAGACCCTGGCTGGAAGCCGCTATACGGTACAGAGCGTGTACGAACGCGATCGCAAGCTGGGAGAATTCCTGGAGAAATTGGGCGTTCGTCCCGGAGCCGAGATCGCCGTCCAGCAGCGAAATTACGACGACACGCTGAGCCTGCTCACTCCCGCCGGAAAAGTCTCTCTGGGCCACACGGCTGCCGCCAGAGTGTGGGTGGCGCCTGCCTCCCCAACCAACAATTCCGCTCACCACAAAAAGAATTAACCGCAGTTTACCTCTTGCTATATACTTCGGCTAAGGATGTGGAGCTCGCCGCCGAATGGTCGCGCCGTCGCTTCATGAATGGATTCCAGTTTGAATACGAAACCCCAGGCTTGGCGCAACCCGGACGGTCCCACGATGGCGGATGCCGGCACCGACACCAGCCATCCGTCGCTGGAAGGCATGCACAGCACGGTCGCGGTGCCGCATTTCCAGGCCGGCTTCTGGCGGCAATGGCGGGCTTTCGTAGGGCCGGCAATTCTGATCAGCGTCGGTTACATGGATCCGGGAAACTGGGGCACCGACCTGCAAGGCGGCGCTCAGTTCAAGTACGGCCTGCTATGGGTGGTCGGACTAGCCAGCCTGATGGCTATCTTCATGCAGATGATCTCCGCCCGCCTGGGCGTGGTGACCGGCAAGGATCTGGCGCAATGCTGCCGCGACTGGTACCCGCGCTGGACGCGTTGGCCGAACTGGCTGCTGAGCGAGGTGGCCATAGGCGCCTGCGATCTGGCTGAGGTACTGGGCAGCGCGGTAGCCCTGAATCTGTTGTTCCATATCCCCTTGCTCTGGGCGGTCATCATTACCGGCCTGGACGTGCTCCTGCTGCTGGCTTTGCAGAGCTTTGGAATGCGCACCATCGAGGCGGTCGTGGTGGTGCTGATCGCCACCATCGGCGTTTGCTACTTCATCGAGATTTTCGTTCTGCCGCAGACCCGGCCGAGCTTTCTGGAAATGGGGAGGGCCCTGGTTTCGCCGCACCTGCAACAAGCCGGGATGTTATATGTCGCGGTCGGCATTATTGGCGCGACCGTGATGCCGCACAATCTGTACCTGCATTCGGCGCTGGTGCAGAGCCGCCAATTACAGAAGGATGAGCCGTCCATCCGCAGCGCGATCCGCTTCAACAATATTGATTCCGTGGTGGCCCTGACCATCGCATTCTTCGTCAATGCGGCGATTCTGGTGCTGGCCGCGATGGTGTTCTTCGGCAAAGATAGCGCGGTCATCGCCGGCGGGCAGGTCGTCAAGTTCAGCGCCGACAGCGACTGGATTCGCGTAGCGTATCTGACGCTGGCCCCCCTGTTGGGCGCGACCGTCGCGAGCACACTGTTCGCCGTGGCCCTGCTGGCCAGTGGCCAGAGCAGCACCATCACCGGCACACTGGCCGGGCAAGTCGTAATGGAAGGCTTCATGCATTGGCGAATCAAACCCTGGGTGCGGCGGCTGATCACGCGCACCCTGGCGATTCTGCCGGCGGTCTTCGTGATCGGCTTGCGCGGCGACAGCAGCGTTACCGATCTGCTGATCCTGAGCCAGGTGGTGCTGGCCTTGCAGCTTCCCTTTGCGATGTTCCCGCTGCTGCATTTCACCAGTTCCCGAAAGCGAATGGGGACCTGGAAAAACGGTTGGTTCCTTCTGTTGGCCGGTTGGGGCAGTGCTATGCTGATCACCGCGATGGACGTTTACGGCTTGCCGGATTCACTTAAAGCGGCGTGGCAGGTCATCGTCGGCGGATAACGCGAGACCAGAGAACGGAACCTCGATGTACGAAACCATTCTGGTTACATTGGACGGCACTGCCACCGACCGGGCGATTATCGAGCACGTCAAACAACTGGCCAAGCTTGCCCACAGCCGTCTGGTGCTGCTGCACGTGGCCGATGGCTGGGCCGCCCGAACCTATGGGCCGGACGCGGTCAGCCCCGAGATCAGCGAAGACACCCACTATCTGGAAGGCGTGCAAAAAGAGTTTCAAGCCTTAGGCATTCCGGCGGAAATCGAACTGGCATTCGGCGAGCCCTCGCAGGAAATTATCCGCTGGGTGAAAAAGAAGGGCTGCGACCTGGTGGCCATGAGCACTCACGGTCACCGCTTCCTGGCCGACATGTTTCTGGGCACCACGGCGACGCAAGTACGCCACAGTGTGAATGTGCCGGTGCTGCTGCTCAAGGCCAAGTGAGGCAGGCATTAACCTGCGAAGAGGCTTGCGCTGATTTGCGGCGGGAGTAAACTGGGCTCATGGCAAACAAAAACGCTCCAAAACGCGAAGCCAAAAAGCCGAAGAAAAAGACGAAGTGACTGGCGGTAACCCTCGCCGGGTCTAAACGCGGTTCGGGCGCCGGACGTCAGACCTCCGGCGCGAACCTTTTCATTCGCCTCTATCCCATTCCGCCCCGCTCGATTTAAGATAATTAGTTCCGCTTTGTAGGAATCCGCGCCCTCTCCCAAGTCTTCAAGATAAGCATAGAAGGGACTCTTCCATGAACAGTTTCGGCAGTCGTTCTGTCCTCCGCGTCGACAAGCGCGAGTTTGAGATCTACCGTCTGGATGCGCTGGAAAAACAGGGTTGCGCCATCCAGCGCCTGCCTTACTCCCTCCGCATCTTGCTGGAGAATCTGCTGCGCCGCGAAGACGGCAAGGCGGTGAAGGCCGACGATGTGCGCGGGCTCGCCGCGTGGAGCGGCAAAAGTATTCCGGCCGACGAGATCGCCTTCATGCCCAGCCGCGTCCTGTTGCAGGATTTCACGGGCGTGCCGGCGGTGGTTGATCTGGCGGCCATGCGCGATGCCATGAAAGCTCTCGGCGGCAATCCAGGCCTCATCAATCCCCTGCAACCGGCGGAGCTAGTGATCGACCACTCGGTGCAGGTCGATGAGTTCGGCACCGCACAGGCGTTTCAGCTTAACGCCGATCTCGAGTTCTCGCGCAACAAGGAGCGCTATGCCTTTCTGCGCTGGGGACAGACGGCGTTCGAGAATTTCGCCATCGTTCCGCCCGACACTGGCATCGTCCATCAGATCAACCTTGAGTATCTGGCACGCGTCGTCTTCGTGGGAGCGAAGGGCGAATCCGGTAAGCCGCTTGCTTATCCGGACACGCTGGTTGGAACCGACTCGCATACCACGATGATTAACGGCCTGGGCGTGCTGGGCTGGGGCGTCGGCGGCATCGAAGCCGAAGCAGCCATGCTGGGACAACCAGTGTCGATGCTGATCCCGCAGGTTGTCGGCTTCCGCCTGAAGAATCATTTGCGCGAAGGCTCGACCGCAACCGACCTGGTGCTCACCGTGACCGAGATGCTGCGCAAGAAGGGCGTCGTCGGCAAATTCGTGGAGTTCTTCGGACCCGGCTCTGCAGAACCTGCCGCTGGCCGACCGCGCGACCATCAGCAACATGGCACCTGAATACGGCGCGACCTGCGGTATCTTCCCGGTGGACGAGGAGACGCTGCGCTATTTGCGGCTCAGCGGCCGCAGCGAAGAGCAGATCCGGCTGGTCGAGGTTTATTACAAGGAGCAAGGCCTGTTCGCCACCGCCAGCACGCCGGAAGCGGAATATTCCGACACGCTGGAGCTCGATTTGTCGACGGTCGAGCCGAGCATCGCCGGACCGAAGCGTCCGCAAGATCGCGTAGCGCTGTCCGCGGCGTCGAAGTCGTTCGATGAGGCGCTGCCCAGCTTGCTGAAGCCGGGACAACATGTTCCTCCGCGGCAGGAGGCGCAGTGGGAAGGTGAGGGTGGCCATCCCGCAGGCATGGATTCGCAGCAGGACGCGGTGGAAGAGCACGTCAAGCTGGACAAAGTGCTGAATCACGGCAGCGTAGTGATCGCGGCCATCACCAGTTGCACCAACACCTCGAATCCGTCGGTGCTGGTGGCCGCGGGATTGCTGGCCAAGAAAGCGGTCGAGAAGGGACTGACGGTTCCAGCCTGGGTGAAGACCTCGCTCGCTCCGGGCTCGATGGTGGTCACCGAATACCTCACCCGCTCCGGGCTGATGCCTTATCTGGAGAAGCTGAAGTTCAACCTCGTCGGCTATGGCTGCACCACGTGCATCGGGAACTCCGGTCCGCTGCCGCAGGAAGTGTCGAGCGTGATTGTGGACAAGGACTTGGTGGTAGCGTCGGTGCTGAGCGGCAATCGCAACTTCGAAGGCCGCATCAATTCCGAAGTGCGCGCGAACTACCTCATGTCGCCGCCGCTGGTGGTGGCCTACGCGCTCGCCGGGCGCATCGATCTCGACATGTACAAGGAGCCGCTGGGCTACAGCAAGAATGGCAAGCGGACGCCGGTATTCCTGAAGGACATTTGGCCGACGGCGAAAGAAGTGCACGACGTGGTGCAGAAGTACGTCACCGCCGACCTGTTCCAGAAGAGCTACGACGACGTATTTAAGGGCGACGAGCGCTGGCGCGGTCTCGCCGTGCCCGAGGGTGAGACTTTTGCGTGGGATGACAGCTCGACCTACGTGAAGAATCCGCCGTACTTTGAAAACATGCCGGCGAAGCCGGCGGCGGTGAAAGACATTTCCGGCGCGCGCGTGCTTTGCCATCTGGGCAACAGCGTCACCACCGATCACATTTCGCCCGCCGGCTCCATCAAACCCAACAGCCCGGCCGGACAATACCTGATCGCTCACGGAGTGAAGCCAGTCGACTTCAACTCTTACGGATCGCGCCGCGGCAATCACGAAGTGATGATGCGCGGCACCTTCGCCAATGTGCGTTTGCGCAATAAGCTCACTCCGCATCGCGAGGGCGCGTTCACGCGTCACCTGCCCGATGGCGAAGAGATGACGATCTTCGACGCGTCGGAGAAATATCGCGCAGCTGGAACGCCGCTGCTGGTGCTCGCCGGCAAGGAATACGGCTCCGGCTCGTCACGCGATTGGGCAGCCAAAGGTCCGCGGCTGCTCGGCGTGCGCGCCGCGCTGGCTGAGAGTTTCGAGCGCATCCATCGCTCAAACCTGGTGGGCATGGGGATTTTGCCGCTGCAATTCCTGGCAGAAGAAACCGCCGACACCAGCGGCCTGACCGGCGAAGAAGTGTTCGACATCATCGGACTGACGGATGTGCTGGAGAACTTCGCGCCCGGGAAGACGGTGAAGGTCCGAGCCAAAAAGCCCGATGGAGTGGTTCTGGAGTTCCATGCCACGGTTCGCATCGATACTCCGCAGGAAGTGCAGTATTACAAGCACGGCGGAATCTTGCAGTACGTGCTGCGGCAGTTGATGAGCAAACCCGCGGCAGCGAAAGCGTAGCAATGGCGAACCGCGCGCTGGATCGCGCAGTTTGCACGGCCGTGAATTTCGAGTTGCGAACTGTACCGTGAAACGTCGATACTGCTCAGACGCGGCTCGAGGTGCTGGCGAAGGGGCGAGCCGAGGCCGTGGCGATTCCGGTGGCGAGGAGGGTTTCATGTTTAAAGGCTTTCGTGAGTTCGTTCTTCGTGGCAACGTCGTCGATCTGGCCGTCGGTGTGGTGATCGGCGCAGCCTTCGGCACCGTGGTTACCGCCTTCGTCAAGGACCTGCTCACCCCCATCATTGCGGCCATCGTCAAAAAACCGGACTTCTCCGGCTTCGCTTTCGAGTTCAACGGAGCGAAGTTTCTTTATGGAGATTTTATTAACGCGATTATTTCGTTCCTTCTAATCGCCGCTGCCGTGTACTACTTTGTGGTACTACCGGTGAATCACCTGATGAAAAAATTCGAAACGAAAGCGCTACCCGATAAGAAGAAGTGTCCCGAATGTCAAAGCGACATTCCCATCGCCGCGCGGCGCTGCGGTTTCTGCACTCAGGTGGTCTCGTAGGCGATTTCGCGCAGATCGTAATTTACTACTAAGTAACTAGGTAAACGGCGCCTGCGAGGGCTCGGAGGGGATCGCCATCGAGGTCTGAATCAGATTCCTTTAGCTCCATCCCAAGTCATTGACTAACCAGGGTTTACGTCGTCCACAAGGAACCAAAAACGGCCTTCTGCTGTGCTATAATCAATTTGGGTCGCTGGACGCTTAAACCGTTGAAATCTCTAGTAGATAGAGAGTACCCGCAAGGTTACTCCAGGCTCGTGCTGCGACCCTCGCAACAGGGCAACTCGCTCGCTATCGAGGTTGCCGAACGATTGGAGCAGGATGGCCGCGAAAGATTCCCAAACCGCCGCTGCGGCGGCTTCTCAAACCAAGCCACTTGAAATCGAGAACGAGAATCTTCCCGCAAACCGTGGGAAGAACGGCAATGGTACGTCCGATGGAGACTACAACGCAGATTCCATCAAGGTTCTGGGCGGTATGGAAGCGGTGCGCAAGCGTCCCGCCATGTACATTGGCTCGACCGGCGAGATGGGCCTGCACCACCTGGTCTACGAAGTGGTGGACAATTCCGTCGACGAAGCCCTGGCGGGATTCGCCGATCGCGTCGACGTGACCATTCACATCGACGACTCCATCACGGTGGTGGACAACGGCCGCGGCATTCCCACCGACGAAATGGATTTGGATGGCGAACGGTTGCCCGCAGCGCAGGTTGTGATGACCGTGCTGCACGCGGGTGGAAAGTTCGATACCTCGACCTACAAAGTTTCCGGCGGACTGCACGGCGTCGGTGTCTCCTGCGTGAACGCGCTCAGCCATCTACTGGAGCTGGAAATCTGGCGGGACGGTTCGGTATGGGAGCAGAGCTACTCCAAGGGCGAACCAACCTCGAAGCTGAAGAAGACGGGCACCACCAAGAAGCGCGGCACCAAGGTTCACTTCGTGCCCGACAAGGAAATCTTCACGGTCACTGAGTACAACTACGATACCCTGGCGCAGCGGCTGCGCGAGATGGCATTCCTCAACAAGGGATTGCTGATTACGCTGACCGACGAGCGCACCACCGACCAGAAGACCGGCGAGCCCAAGAAGGCGGAGTTCAAGTACAACGGCGGCATCGCCGAGTTTATCAAGCACCTGAACCGCGGCAAGAGCACCTTGCACGACAAGCCTATCTACATGGAAGCCGAGCGCGATGGCGTGGCCATGGAGATCGCGCTGCAATACAACGACGGCTATTCCGAGACGGTCTTCAGCTTCGCCAACAACATCAACACCGTCGACGGCGGCTCGCATCTGCAGGGTTTTCGCAGTTCGCTTACTCGCACCATCAATTACGCCGGCCAGCAGATGGGACTGTTCAAAGACGTGAAGGAGAATCTGAGCGGCGACGACGTGCGCGAAGGGCTGGTGGCGGTGGTCAGCGTGAAGTTGCCGCAGCCGCAGTTTGAAGGACAGACCAAAGGCAAGCTGAACTCCGATATCGCGGGCACCGTGCAGGCTTTCGTCAACGAGCGGCTGGGAGGGTTCTTCGAACAGAATCCGCCGGTGGCACGCAAGATTATCAATAAGGCGATTGAGGCGTCTCGGGCTCGCGAAGCTGCCCGTAAGGCGCGCGATCTGACCCGCCGCAAAGGCGCGCTCGACGGCGGAGGACTGCCGGGCAAGCTGGCCGACTGCTCCGAACGCCAGCCCGACCGCTGCGAAGTATACCTGGTCGAAGGTGAGAGCGCCGGTGGCACCGCCAAGCAGGGACGCGACCGCCGCTTCCAGGCCATCCTGCCGCTGAAGGGCAAGATCCTGAACGTGGAGAAGGCGCGCTACGACAAGATGCTGGGCCACGAAGAAATTCGCGCCATGATTACGGCGCTGGGCACCGGCATTGGCAAGGACGATTTCGATGTTGCGAAACTACGCTACGGAAAAATCATCCTGATGACCGACGCCGATGTGGACGGCTCGCACATTCGCACCCTGCTGCTGACGTTCTTCTTCCGCCACATGCAGGAGCTGATCAAGCGCGGCAACGTTTACATCGCGCAGCCGCCGCTGTATCGCATCAAGAAGGGCAAGTTTGAGCAGTACATCAAGAACGACGCCGAGTTCGTGCGGGTGATGGTGAAGCGCGCCGCCGACGGCATCGTGGTTCGCTACGGAGAAGGTGCAGCAGCGTTAGAAGGCGCGCCGCTCACCAAGTTCATGACCACACTGAACGACTTCATCGGCTTCTTCGACAAGGTAAACAAGCGCATCCGCGACGAGATAATCACCGAGCTGCTGCCCAAGGCCGACATGACCAAGCGCGCCGACTTCGAAGGCGACAGCCAGAAGCCGCCGCAAAAGATTGCGGCACTCGAAAAAGCTCTGAAAGCAATCGCGAAGGCGCGCGACATTAAAGAAGTGAAGGCGCCGCACTTCGAAGAAGAGCACAGCCTGTGGGAGCTGGCCTTCGTCAACTCGCAGGGCGCCGAACACGTTATCAACTGGGAGCTGGCCTCGACCCCCGAGTATCGCCAGATGATGTCGAAGTACAAGCAGATCGAGCCGTACATGCAGCCGCCGTACTATATCGAAAGCGTCAAGAAAGAAGCAGGCTCGAACGGCAAGGAAGAATTGAGCGACGCCGAACGCGCCGATCAGGAGAAGGCGGAGCAGAAGAGTCCTAAAGCATCGAAGCGCAAGATCGAAGAGACGGTGGAGAAAACTTCGGCGCGCGATCTGTTTGAATACGTGCTGAACGAAGGGCGCAAGGACTACACCATCCAGCGCTACAAAGGCCTGGGCGAGATGAGCTCGCAGCAGCTGTGGGAGACGACCATGGATCCGGAGCGGCGCACACTGCTGTCGGTGAAGCTGGAAGATCTGACCGAGACGGAGACCATCTTCACTACGCTGATGGGCGAAGACGTCGAGGCCCGCCGCAAGTTCATCGAAGACAACGCGCTGGAAGTGAAGAACCTGGATATCTAAAATACGACGACGCACTTGCCGATGAAGGGACGCAAAATGCGTCCCTTTCCTATTGCGATCCGGGGTTCGCTTCTGCCCAGTAGCCGTGTTACAACAAAAGATTCATGTCCATGGCCTCGATCCAATCGCGCATTGGTACCCCACAGTTAGTGGCGCTGGTTTTGCTTCTGGCATTCGCTATGCAAGCTGTATGGTTCAGCGCTCATCAGCATCTCTCGGTGCTGGAAGGCGTCTATATTGAAGGCGGATTGCTGCATCTGGAAGGTTATGGCCATGCCGATTCGCCGCAATACAGCCCGCTGGTGCCCTTGCTGGCCGGCGTGGCCGCGCGACTGAGCGGGGCGGAGCGGCACGTCGCCGAATTTAACGACTATCGCCTGCTGCTGCGGTTACCGTTTCTGCTGGCTGGCTGCCTGCTGGGCGCGTCGCTCTGGTATGTCGCGCGTCGTCTTTACGGCAACATCGGCGGCTACGTCGCGCTCGGCTTGTATTGCTTCTCGCCGCCGGCCGTGGCGTCAGCCAGCCGGATTGGCCCGGCCATCATCGGCGCCTGGGGAGGCTTTGGCCTGATCTTCACCAGCATCGCGGTAGCGCACACGCTGTACGCTCCCCGCGAAGTGGTGTTGTGGAACTGGCGGCGTATTCTGCTGCTGGGACTCTCCATCGCGATTTGCGTGGGTGCGCAGTTTTCCTTCTGGATCCTGTTACTGCCGGCGCTGCTGTTTATGCTCTGGGTGGGACACGTTCGGCCGTGGGCGGCGTTAACGATTTTTGCCGCAGCCTGTGCGACGGCGCTGGTGCTGCTGTCGGCGTTTTACGGATTTCGTCCGGTTGCGTTCGGCAAAGCGCTGGGTAAGGCGGAGTGGCTGGAAACCGCCTCCCACAATCTCTTTCCGCCGGGAATGTCATCGCTGTTGCGCGATTTCTTTCTGCAAAACGGATTAGGCCTGGTGCTCTTAATGGCCGTGACTCTGGTCACGTTCGTGGTCTGGAAGCGCACCCGCTTTTTCGGGACGGCCGCGCCCTTGCTGGTCGCCGTGCTGGTGTTCAGCTTTGCGCTGCGCATGCACTTTTCGGCCTCGACGTTTCTGTTTCTCGCACTGCCGTTTCTGTTGCTGTTCATGGCCGGCGTCTCAGCCGATTTGCTGGAGAGCCAATACGCACTGGCTGCCAATGCGGTTGTGTTCGGCGTCCTCATCGCCAACGCCATGATCGACGTTTACGGGCTGCTGAACCTAACTTCTCGCGGCCATTAGGAACTTTGCAGCATCTAACGGGTTGGAATAGACTGAAGGGCCATGCGGGGCGGACGCCAATTCGTCAGGGCGGAGCGAAGCGGCAAAATGTTGCGGAGCTTAGGATCGGCGTTTGTCCTGGTCTGCGTTTTAGCGTTGTCTTCCGTTGCGCAGGTTCCCGGCGCACCTCCTTCGACTAACCAGATTGGTGGACATTTTCTGGCGCCGCCTCCCAGCGTAACCTCGCTCGCGGGACGTCACACGCCGAACGCTTTGCCCAGCGTGACCTCTATTCCCAATTACGGTTATCGGTACCACAATGGCCAGTATTCGAACGGCCACTATGGCGGCCATAGTTATCGAAACGGCGGCTGGGCCTACGCGGTTCCGTACTATTATCCGCTGGACGATCCCGGCGCCTACGGCTATGACTATGTTGGTGGAGGCGGTGGTCCCGATCTCTACTCCGGTCCGCCGCTGGGTCCCGATCAGAATCCCCACATCGTAGTCGAGCAGCCACCGGCGAGGCCGTACAACGGGACGTACGATGGCCCTCCCGACCAGCAGGCTTATGCGGCTCCGCCTGCGCCGCCCATGCCGGACCCCTCCGTCGAGCTCAAGCCTGGCGATCCGACGGTACTGGTATTTCGCGACGGTCATCAGCAGGAAGTGACCAACTACGCCATCATGGGCGACAACGTCTACGTGTTCGACAAGGTGCACAAGAAGATTGCGCTGGCCGATCTCGATGTTCCTGCGACCGTCCAGGCTAATGACGAGCGCGGTCTGGAGTTCAAAGTTCCCGCCTCGCCCGCGCAGAAGAAGAATTCGACTGTCCCCCAAAGCACCGTGCCCGATGAGAGCACGACTGCCCCTGCCAAAGTCGCGGCGGCAATGCCGTAAAGGTTCCGTCGAAGAGATTTTCCTTAGCAAAAACTCTCGCGGATAGCCGCATTGGTGCCGCCGAGGGCAGGTCCAATTTACCCCTCTAGATGTGTCCTCTTCGTGCTATAATCGTAAGTGCTCCTCAGTAGGATAATCTCCTGATTTTGCAATGACTTGCGTCGTGTTTCGACGCACCGTCGCAACCCCCGAGTTGCGCTTCCGCTGAGTGCATGAAAGGGTCTCGATTTACTCCACTCGACCGGGCTCGAAGTTTTAGGAAGGAACCAGCTGACGCGCTGACAAAATGACAGCGGACGGCTGATAGCTAAACATGGCAGACGATCCAAACCAGCAACTACCGCTCGACAATATGGGCTCCGGTGGCGGCAACGTGCAGCCGGTCAACATTGAAGACGAGATGCGGCGTTCGTATCTCGACTATTCGATGTCGGTGATCATTGGCCGCGCGCTGCCCGACATCCGCGACGGCCTGAAGCCGGTGCATCGCCGCATTCTTTATGCCATGCACGACATGGGAGTGCTGCACAACCGCAAGCACATGAAGTGCGCCGGCGTCGTCGGCGAATGTTTGAAGAAGTACCATCCTCACGGCGACAGCGCTGTCTATGACGCCATGGTGCGGCTGGCCCAGCCCTGGAGCCTGCGCTATCCGCTGATCGATGGCCAGGGAAATTTCGGCTCGGTCGACGGCGATCCTCCGGCAGCCTACCGGTACACTGAGTCGCGTCTGACCGAGATTGCCGAGGAGTTGCTGGCTGATATCGACAAAGACACAGTCGACTTCGTGGCCAACTTTGACGACACCACGGTCGAGCCCGTGGTGCTGCCGACCAGAATTCCCAACCTGCTGGTGAATGGTTCGAACGGCATTGCGGTTGGCATGGCCACGAACATCCCGCCGCACAATCTCACTGAGATTGTCGATGGCTGCATTACGCTGGTGAATAATCCGCACGCCACCCTGGCCGACTTGCTGAAGTTCGTGCAGGGTCCGGACTTCCCCACAGGCGGATTCATTCACGGCCGCAGCGGCATCACCGAAGCCTATCGCACCGGACGCGGCCGCTTCATGATGCGCGCCAAGGCTGCCATCGAGCACGTCACCAAAGACAAAGACGCCATCGTTGTGACCGAAATTCCTTATCAGGTTAACAAGTCGAACCTGATCAAGCATATTGCCGAGCTGGTGAACAACAAGGTCATCGACGAGATCAGCGATGTGCGCGATGAGAGCGATCGCGACGGCATGCGCATCGTTATCGAGTTGAAGCGCGGATGCGAGCCGCAGATCGTGCTCAACCAGCTGTTCAAGCACACCTCGATGCAGGAAAGCTTCAGCATGATTTTCCTGGCCGTGGTCAACGGCCAGCCCAAAGAGATGGGCCTGGTGCAGGCTATCCAGCACTTCGTTGATCATCGCATCGACGTAGTGCGCCGCCGCACTGCTTACCTGCTAATGAAGGCGCGCGAGCGCGAGCATATCCTCGAAGGCTACAAAGTAGCTCTCGACCACGTCGACGACGTGATCCGCATCATTCGGGGAAGCGAGAATCCGGGCGGAGGCTCAGGACATAACTTGATGTCATATGTTCCGGCAACCGATCGGTCACCGTCTCGGACGGCATAGAGGTACGCGAACATTGTCAGGCCCCGTCTGAGGGATTGGTCCGACGGAGCTCACTCGCATTTCGATACCGTCAAGCCGACGCCATCCTCGAATTGCAGCTACACCGCCTCACCCGCTTGTCGATCGACGAAATCCTGAAAGAGTTGGCGGAAGTCTCGCGGACGCATTACTGGAGTACGAAGCCATTCTCGGCAAGCGAGAAGAAGCTGCGCGGCGTGATCGTCAAGGAACTGGAAGAGGTCAAGAAGAAGTACGGCGACGAACGGCGGACGCAGATCCAGGATGAAGCCGCCGAGATCAATCTGGAAGATCTGATCGCCGACGAGCAGGTTGCGGTGACGGTCAGCCACTCCGGCTATCTGAAGCGCACCCCGATCTCTACCTATCGCCAGCAGCGCCGCGGCGGCACCGGCCGCAAAGGCATGAGCACGCGCGAGGAAGATTTCGTCGAGCGGCTATTCGTTGCCTCCACCCACGATTACATCCTGGTGTTCACCAACACCGGGCGCGTGTATTGGCTCAAGGTGTACGAAGTTCCGGAACTGAGCGCCGCCGGCAAAGGCAAGGCCATCGCCAACCTGGTGGCGTTGCAGCCTGGAGAAACAGTGCGCGCCTGGCTAACCGTGCGCGACCTGGAAGAGGAGAGCCGGTTCGTCTTCTTTGCCACGCGCAACGGCACGGTCAAGAAAACGCCCCTGAAGGACTTCAGCAACGTACTTTCGGTGGGGATCAAGGCGATTCTCATCGATGACGGTGATGAGCTGGTCGCCGCCAGCTGCACCGACGGCAACCAGATTATCTTCCTGGCGACGCATGATGGGCAGGCCATCCGCTTCGGCGAAGAAGATGTTCGTCCCATGGGCCGCGCCGCTTACGGCGTGCGCGGTATGGACCTGGGAACAAACGACTACATCGTCGGTATGGCGGTCACCCCGAAAGAACGCAAGAAAGCGAAGAACGGCGATGAACAGGAAGGCAGCCTGATCCTCTCGGTCACCGAGCAGGGCTATGGCAAGCGCACCGATGTGGACGAGTACCGTCTGACCGCGCGGGGCCGCAAGGGCGTGATCAACGTTAAGACCACGTCGCGCAACGGTAAGGTAGTGTCGATCATGCTGGTAAACGAGAAGTCGGAGGTGATGGTGATCAGCCAGTTCGGCAAGATCATTCGCATCGACAGCAAGAACATCCGCGAATCCGGCCGCTCGGCCCAGGGCGTGCGCCTGCTGCATCTGGAAGAAGGCGACCGCCTGGCAGCGGCGTCGGTCATCCCGCCGGAAGAAGTCGTTGAGAACGGCAACGGGGAAAGCGGCGTGCTGGTGCAATGACTTGAACCTTTAAAAGAAATCTGATAACCCTACCCAAAAAAGAAATCTGATAAACCCACCCAAGCGTCGGTTGCGCGGGTGGGGTTATCCGCAACCCTATCGGATAACATGGATGCGGACTCCGGCCTTAAGCTTCTTCCATGAATTGTCAGCAGTATAAACAGGGGCCTTGAGCACAATTCCCAGAGCCAGGCACGAGCGATCTCCGAGCGAGAGGCCCAAGTGCCTCGTCAGAATGACTAGGCTGCCAGCAATCTTGGCGTGTTCCTCGTTGAAAGGTACAGTCTCCCGAATGGGACTGGTGGCATCCTCCCACGCTTCGGCAGGAGTCCATCCACGACTCACCAGTTTGGTTTGTACTTCCGCGAGGTTCACCGTACTCCCCACGGCTTTGGCAAGCAGTTCCGGAGTGAGCTTCTCTTGTCCTGCTTCGCCATTGATGACTGCGAGGATTGCTGACGCGTCGAGCACAACCCTATTCATCTTTGGCTGCCTCGCGGCGTTCAGCAAGCAACTCGTCGACCAGTGAGGTGCCGGGCTTTACATATTGTCGGGCCCGGCGCTGGGCTTGTTGGATGCGGCGCTGCTGGGTGGTTATGCGGAGTTCCTCGTCCTGGATCCGTAGCACGACCTCGTCTCCCACCTTAATGCCGAGCGCTTTACGGAATGCGGCTGGGATAACCACCCGGCCATTTTCGTTTACTCGTAGCCGTGTTTCCTGTTCCATGTCAAATCTCCACTGATATGACACAATCGTACCACAATGTCATTACGCCCTCCTGGCAATAACTGGTGTTTCCCGCACCATGGGCAGCGGAATCATTCCTTCGAAACACTGCTATCACCAAGTGAGATTCTATGCGCATGCAAACTGCCCCACCCAAGCGAACCCGGTGTCGAGTCCCAAGACATGCTTTACGGTTTGTCTCGACACATCCTTTACGGTTGAGGTTAAGTTTCGATCCAGCGCTCGACCGCGGTCGAGTGCTGGATCGAAAGGTCGAGTTCGCGCACCACGGTATGGCAGTAGTACACCAGCACCCGGTTTTCCAGTTTCACCAGTTGCACCCATTCCCGCCGCAGGGCCTGACCGATGTTCCAGTTGCGTCCGTATGCCTTTAGCTTGCCGTCAAGATCCAACCGCCGTACCTGGGCTCCCGCCGGGTACTCCCAGCGAGCAGGCTGGGAATCATAACGCCGCAGGCTAGGTCGCCACACGCTGGCCGGCGTCCGCATCTGCAGGGCCTCGTGGGGACGTACCTGGTTGTGCTCCCAGCGAAACTCGTCCAACCATTGCTGCGGCGATTTTCCCTGCCAGCCCCGCCGCTGTAACGCCCGTTCCATCTCGCCATGAAAGCGTTCCACCTTGCCTTGCGTCTGGGGATGCCGTATCCCACTCCAGTGCAGCCGAATGCCTTGTTTCATCAGCCACACACTTAGCTCCGTTGTTCCGCTCGCCGACGTGGCACTCCACCACGGAATCCCGTGGTCCATCAGTAGCCCCTCCGGCAGTCCGTTCTCGGTAAAGGCAATCTGCAACTGTTCCTGCACCAACCCCGCCCGCGTGCTGCCTGTCTGCTGCAACCGGATCACGTACCGGCTGTGATCGTCGATCATCGATAGCGGGCCGGTTGGCGCTTGCCACCCGATCGGGCTCTTGAAGTCCATCTGCCACAGCTCGTTGGGCTGGGCGCGCTCGAACCGCTCTACTGCCTGCGGGTGCCGATCCGCCGCATGCACCAGATCGCGCCGCAACAGAATGCGATGGATGGTGCTGCGCGTCAGACTCATGCCCTCGCGCTCTAACAGCACTTGCAGCTTGCGCGCTCCCCAGTCAGGATAGCGCTGGCGCACAGCCACCACCTGCTCTTCCAACTCCGCAGACGTTTGTCGCGGACTGTGCGCCGGACGCCGGCTGCGTTCGGCAATCCCGGCCAACCCCTGTTCCTCATATCGCTTCAGCCACAAGTTGCCGGTGGGACGCGATATACCAAATTCTTCACACAGCGCGGTTAAGGGTCGCTCCCGCCGCATCGCTGCCACCACGAACCGCACCCGCTGCTCTCGTACATCCATGGTCTTCCAAGGCATCTCGGTTTACGCTCCCGCGCGCTTTACGCTTGCGCGGGAGTGTAAAGGATGTTCCGGGACACTTTGTAAAGAATGTCATGAGACTGAACACGAACCCGGCCTGGATGGGGCACTTGTATCCTTGTGAAAAATCACCATCCGAAATTTACGCGCTCTTTTCCTGCCAGAACTTCATCTCGTCGGCGGACGGGCCGTACATGCCGGGAAGCTCGATTTCGTTCAGCCGCAGATAGACACCCAACTGGGCGCGATGATGGATCATGTGACTCATGACCATGCTGCGATAGCAGACAGCGCGCGGCATCGAGAAAATAGTGTCGCCCTTGGTGTTCTTCAGACTCCAAATCACGCCAAATGATTCGTCAGTTGCGGCCGCCAGCGCCTCGCGGCCAGCCTTGGCATTCTGATCAAACTTGTCGAGCACCTCTTGCCGGGTCTTAGGATCAAACGGCACGAAGTGTTCCATATCAAGCTCGAGGACATCTTTGGTGAAGGTTTCCTTGGCCCAACCCGGCAGTTCGGCAACGTGGCCTGCCAGGCGGCTAAACGGCATCGACTTCGCGTGCGGTTTGTAATCAGGAATGTTTTCCGGAAGGCGCTCCAGCAGTTTGCGGGTGTTGGCCATCTCCGAATCGAACTCGGGTAGCAGCATGTCACGAATGGGCATAGAAGACTCCTGCCGCAGCAGCGGCATCCGACATAATAGCACGAAGATAAAGCGAAGATGTGAGAGTTATGTAATTCGTCATTGTTCTTTTAACATCTTATGTTTGCAATAAGATGGAGGCTGGACCGCGCTTTCCATGGGGATGAACTTCCCGGCGAGTTGAGTCCGGAAGCGCAGCCGCGAATCTGATATAGGGAATTCCGTTCCCGGAGGCTCGTATGGAAAAGGTCAATCTAGCTCAGAAATTTTCGCTGTTCACCGAACCTTACCAGCCGAAAATTGTGGGCGAACTGAACGATGCCTACGTTAAGGTTGTGAAGCTGCAAGGCGATTTTATGTGGCATCACCATGACCACGAAGACGAGCTGTTCTTCGTGGCCAAGGGCGAGCTGCACATGAAGCTGCGCGAAGATGGCGCCGAGCGCCAGATCGTCATTCGCCCGGGCGAGTTCATCATCATCCCGCGCGGCGTCGAGCACTTTCCGTCCGCCGACGAAGAGACGCACGTCATGTTGCTGGAGCCAAAGACGACGCTGAATACCGGTAACCTGGAGAACAAGCGGACGGTGGCAGAGCTGCAGCGGATCTAACGTGGGCGAAGGGAAGTGCTGACGGTGGGCACATCAGCTTTCCCACCGGCCTCAGTCGGCGCGCGCGCGGCTTGCCCAAGACTGCGCTTTCTCCGTGGCATAACGCAGGTGGGCCCCGAGACCGGGAAAGCGCGTGGTCAGCTTGGAGAGCAGGCTGCGCGCCCAAATGTACTCACCCGAGAGAACCACGAGGCCTATCGCAAGAAATAAGAGGCCGGGCAGAACCGGCACTAAGAAGCCGGCGATGGCAAGCAGGACAAATCCCCAGCCTATGGCGAGCAGCAGCCATTGTTTGCGTGTCCGATTCAATTGCCAGTCCTTCCTCATCTACAGTATCGGCACAGGCGGCCTAACGCTGGACCAGTTTCTTCACTTGGCCTCCGTTGGGGGGAAGCGCCTGAAGCATTTCGCGTACCGTGCGCTTGAAGACCGGATGCCGCACGTCGGACGCAATTTCCGCCAGGGGCTCTAAGACAAATCGTCGCTGATGCATGGCCGGATGCGGCACGTCCAGCTGCGATGTGCTGATCACCGAACTTCCAAACAGCAGAATATCGACGTCGATGATACGCGGGCCCTTGGGCTGTAGCCGGCGACGCCCCATCTGCTGTTCGATGGCCAGAACCTTCGCCAGGAATAGCTTCGGCATGAGACGCGTACGCAGCGCAACGGCACAATTAAGGAACCAAGGCTGTACGGTGAAGTCTACCGGCTCCGTTTCGTAAAAGGATGACGTCGCGACGACGTTTCCCAGGCCGGCGAGCTTCTCTATCGCAGTACGGAGGTTCGCCTGGCGGTCGCCGACGTTCGATCCCAACGACAGATAGACGATTTTCTCCACACATTCATGTTAGCGCGAGAAAAGCGGGCGCATAATGACGCGCGAGGTACGCGGGATGGTGCCAGGCCAAGTACGTCCAGGCTTCAACAGTCTTCCGAAAAGGTGAAGAAGCAGATCCCTCACCGGCTGAACAGTTTGCTGAAAAAGTCGAAATGAACGGTCTGTCGCCGGCTGAAGCCGGCTCCGGATCTCTAAAATAAAGAACTTAAACGCGAATCTGAAGGTTCGCTCTACCTGTTCATCACAATGCGGCAGTTTTTCAGCAAACTGTGAAGCCCTGGTTCGTGATGACAAGATGGTAGGGCCTATCAGGCGTACATACAAGACGCGTCCTAATCGAAGAGACGCTTAATCCGCTACGGCGAGGTGTTCGATGGGCCAGTCGGCAATCGCTGCTTCGTCGAGCGTGATCTCCTCGGCGTAGCTCTGATCGCGCAGAATGCGGGAGACGATGGCGGTGTGCAAGGCATGTCCGGCGCGGTCGGCTTTTACGTAGCCGAGGATGCGTTTGCCGAAGAGCGCCAGATCGCCGATGAGGTCAAGCACTTTGTGGCGCACGAACTCATCCGGGTAACGCAAGGGAGGATTGTCGATTCCATTGCGAGTCAGCACCACGCAGTTATCGCGTGAAGCGCCGCGAATCAGGCCCATGTTCAGCATAGCCTGCTGCTGTTCGATGAAACCGAAAGTGCGGGCCGAGGCAATGTCGGTGACATAGCTGCCGTTGGACAGCTCGACCTGGAAGCGTTCGCTGCCGATGAGGGGATGCGGGAAATCGATAGCGTAGCTGACCGAGTAGCGCTCGGCGGGATAGACACCGATGAACTTGTCGCCCTCCTGCAACTCGTAGGGCCGCAGGATCTTGAGATAAACGCGTTTGCGCCGCTGTTGCCGCAGGCCGGCGTCGGTGAGCATCTCAACAAACGGCAGGGCGCTGCCGTCCAGGATGGGAACCTCCAGATTATCTAGCTCCACAATGGCGTTGTCGACGCCCATTCCGATGAAAGCCGACAGCAGGTGCTCGGTGGTAGAAATGAGCACGCCCTTTTTCATCAAGCTGGTGGCGTAGCTGACCCGGGCGACGTTGCGGCTGATGGCTTCGACCTCGAAGCCGTCAAGATCGGTGCGGCGGAACACGATGCCCGTGCCGGGAGGCGCCGGCAATACTCGCAGATGGACGGGAGCTCCGCTGTGCAGGCCGACACCGCTACAGTCGGCAGATTTCCGAATTGTTCGTTCGTATATCAATACGGGAAGCTAACAGTAATACAACCAATAGATTACAGGTTTGACCGGCCCCGGAACTGTTGTATTTTGACCACAAAAAGTGTCGAACCGCCATCGCCGGCCGGGAAGCTAATGCTACTGTCGGGTTTTAACGCCTTTGCAAACAGGACCTTAGATGGCAGTTTCCTAAATCGGAACGCTCCGCTCTCGGCCGTTTACTGATTGATCACCTACAAATAAATTCCCTATGCAGGCTAAAGAAGATGGCCGAGTTTCAATTGCGGCAATCCTTAATCCCGTGATCGGCAACAGTCGTGGAGCCTGGACGCTTAGATGTCGATTCGGACCACCGTCATGCGCGGGCCGCTTGCCAAGAATACTGCCGGCTATCCGGCGGCAATCGGATGCAGCGTTGTTGATCCAGGCTCAAGCCCATGAGGACTCTGGACTTTCCTCAGACTCTGCGTAGAATGCCTATTTCCGGTTGCTTCTGGATTTCGCGTGTTTCTTGGCGCCGGGAGTACGCAAGTTAAGCAGGAGGCATCATGATTGTCGGTGTTCCCCGTGAAACATTTCCGGGGGAGCGGCGCGTAGCGCTTGTACCTGCCGTGGTTCCGAATTTGGCGAAGGCAGGTCTGGAAGTTGTAGTGGAGGCGGGAGCCGGGGTCGAGGCCGGTTATCCCGATGCGGAGTACGTCAACAAGGGAGCCAAGGTTGTCGGCAGCCGGGGCGACGTGTTCAGCACCGCTGACGTGATCGTGCAGGTGCTCTCTTATGGCTCCAACGATCAAACCGGCAAAGCCGACCTTCCGCTGCTGCGCCGGGGCCAGGTGCTGATCGGGTTTCTGCGTCCGCTCGGCGAGGTTCACACTCTGCAAGAAATTGCCGCCACCGGCGTCACTTCCTTTTCCGTCGAGTTGATGCCCCGCATTACCCGCGCTCAAAGCATGGACGCGCTCTCCTCGATGGGAACCATCTGCGGGTACAAGGCCGTACTGGTTGCGGCTGACAAGCTGCCTCGCATCTTTCCCATGTTGACCACCGCGGCGGGAACGATCACCCCATCACGGGTCCTGGTGATTGGCGCCGGAGTTGCCGGACTGCAAGCTATTGCCACCGCGCGCAGATTAGGCGCAGTGGTTTCCGCTTACGACTTGCGGCCCGCTGTGAAAGAACAGGTGCAGAGCCTGGGCGGGCGTTTTGTCGAACTGCCGATCGAAGCGGCTGATGCCCAAGATGCCGGCGGCTACGCCAAGGCTCAGGATGAGGCGTTCTATCAGAAGCAGCGCGAATTGCTGGGCAAGGTTGTCGCCGAAAGTGATGTCGTAATCACCACTGCGGTTGTGCCCGGCAAGAAGTCTCCGGTGCTGGTGACCAAGGAGATGGTGACCGGTATGGCGCCAGGCTCGGTGATCGTGGATCTTGCGGCCGAACGCGGTGGCAATTGCGAGCTGACCCGCACCGGCGAGACCATCGTGGTACACGGCGTCACCATCGTTGGAGCTATCAATCTGGCCAGTTCCGTCCCGTATCATGCCAGCCAGATGTACGCGAAAAATCTGACGAACTTTCTTGGTACACCTGGTGAAGGATGGCAAGCTGCAACTCAACCTCGACGATGAGATCACCCGCAGCACGCTGGTCACGCAGGGCGGCGAAATTGTGAATCCGCGCATTCGCGAGTTCTTCTCGCTGCCGGCGCTGGCGGCGCAGTGACGGGAATGTTCGGCGTAGACGCCGGGAAATTGTGAGGAACAAAAATGCCACCAGATTTCATTTCTAATCTCTACGTCTTCATCCTCGCCGGGTTTGTGGGGTTTGGAGTGATCAGAAGCGTTTCCCCCCTGCTGCACACGCCGCTGATGTCGCTGACCAACGCTCTGGACGCGATCGTGGTGGTTGCCGCCATCATCATTGCCGGCCGGCATGAGACGCCGCTCACCACGGTGCTGGGTGCGATCGCGGTGGCGGCTTCGTTCAGCAACATGGTCGGCGGATTCCTGATCACCGACCGCATGCTGCGCATGTTCAAGTCTCGCGGATCGAAAAAACCATGAACCAGCTCGCGCTGCAGCAGTATCTCGATTTCGCCTACATTGTCGCGGTCGTTCTCTTCATTCTTTCGCTCAAGTTCCTGAGTTCGCCGGCGAGCGCGCGCTGGGGGGTTCTGGCGGGAGAGATCGGCGCGGCCCTGGCGGTCGCTGGTCACCCTTTTCAACCCCGAGGTGGCCACTACAAGTGGGTTCTCATCCCGCTGATCATCGGCGCGGGAGTCGGCATCCCTCTGGGCCTGGTGCAGATGACGGCGGTGCCGCAACGAACCGCTCTGAGCCACGCGTTTGGCGCGCTTTCGGCCGCCATGATCGGCATCGCCGAATTCTACGTGGGCACGGCTCCGGTCACGCGCTTTGAAATGGGCGAGATCTCTCTGGAAGTCATTATTGGCTCGCTCACCTTTACCGGTAGCCTGATCGCCGCCGGCAAGTTGCAGGAGATCCTGCCGCAGCGGCCGATCGTCTATCGCGGGCAGAATATCGTCAGCCTCTCCGTTCTGGCGGGCGCGCTGGGGCTGGCAGTGGCGCTGGTGGTGAATCCCGGAAACGCCATACTGTTCCCGATCATGGTGGTTGTGGCGCTGATTTTCGGAGTGTTGCTGGTCACTCCCATTGGCGGCGCGGACATGCCTACGGTCATCTCGCTGCTGAATTCCTACGCCGGCCTTTCAGCGGCGCTACTGGGATTTGTTCTGAACAGTAAGGTGCTGGTGGTGGCCGGAGCGCTCGACGGCTCTTCCGGTTTCATTCTCTCGGTGATCATGTGCAAGGCCATGAATCGCTCCTTCACCAACGTGATGTTCGGAGCGTTCGGCCAGGTGCAGACCTCCGCGGCGGCAGCGAAAGAAGAACGAGCCGTGCGCAGCGCCACGCCCGAAGACGCGGCTGCGATTCTTGCGGCGGCCAACAAAGTTGTAATCGCCCCGGGTTACGGCATGGCAGTCGCGCAAGCGCAGCATAAGGTTCGCGAATTGTATGACCTGCTCACCAAGAAGGGAGTGGACGTCCGCTTTGCCATCCATCCGGTGGCCGGCCGCATGCCCGGCCACATGAACGTGCTGCTGGCCGAAGCCGATATTCCTTACGACCGCCTGATCGAAATGGACGAGATCAACGGCGACTTTCCGCAAACCGATGTGGCGCTGGTGATCGGCGCCAACGACGTGACCAATCCGGCGGCCCGCACCGATACCGGCAGCCCCATCTACGGCATGCCGATTCTCGATGTCGACAAAGCTCGCACGGTCATGGTGATCAAGCGCAGCATGAGTCCGGGATTCGCGGGAATCGATAATCCGCTTTATTACCTGGACAACACGCTGATGCTGTTCGGAGACGCCAAGGCCTTCGTGAACTCGATTGTGCGGGAATTGAGTGGCGGGGGCGGCCACGGATAGCTGCGACGGAACTTTCGCGCCCGTTTTCTCGTAGCATTGATCAGGTGAGTTATGCTGACCTTTCTTCTGTGGTGCATCCTGCTCATTTTCTGCTGGCCGCTGGCGCTGGTGTTCCTGGTGCTCTATCCCATCGTCTGGTTGTTCCTGTTGCCGTTCCGTTTGTTGGGGATCGCGGTGGAGGGAGTGCTGGAGCTGCTGAAGGCGATCATCTTTCTGCCGGCACGAATTCTGCGAGGACCACGGCGGGCCTGGTAGTCAATGCTTGTTTCTCGACTCGGGCTTCTTTCCGGCTTCGCTCATGTTCTAAACCTGCGCTCGCGGAAGCGCCAGTCGGGCTGGGCTTTTGTCGAAGTTTGAACAAATTGTGACAGACTCCCCAGGCCTGGTATTAGAGTGTTGTCTGCTGTTTTGGAGAATCTGCGTGTCACATTTATCTTTTTGCCGTCGAATGGTTGCGCCTCTTTTCGTAGCCCTGTCCCTTGCTCTAGCCACTGCAGTTTATGCCCAGAACTCGGCCGGCCCGCAGGCGGCGCCGCTGCCGCCGCCCATTGTTGCCCCGGCCGACATCCCGTATCCGGGCACGATTTCTCTGATGGTCGATCTCACCAACATCAACGACCGAATCGTGAACGTGCAGGAAACGATTCCGGTAAAGCCCGGTACGATCACCCTGCTCTACCCGGAATGGCTTCCCGGCACGCACTCGCCGTCGAATCCGGTGGGAAACATGGCGGGCTTGGTGGTCATGGCGAATGGTAAGCGCATTGAGTGGGTGCGCGACCGGGTGAAGATGCACGCCTTTCACCTCGACGTGCCACAAGGGGCAACCGCGCTGGAAGTGAATTTCCAGTACCTGGCGGCGATGTCTCCGAAACAGAGCCGCATCTCATCCAAGTTCGCCGACCTCACCTGGAACAGCGTGCTTTTCTATCCGGCGGGATATTTCTCGCGGCGTATACAATTCGCGCCCTCGCTGCGCTTGCCCGACGGCTGGAAATTCGCCACCGCGCTGGAAACGCAATCGCAGGACGGAAGCCTGATTCATTTCAAAGACACCACGCTGAACACGCTGATTGATTCTCCGCTGTACGCTGGAGTCAACTTCAAGCGGGTTGATCTGTCTTCGGGCCCGGACAATCCGGTGTACCTGGATATCTTTGCCGACAAGCCTGCCGACCTGGAGATCACGCCGGAAGAGCTGCAATACCACAAGAATCTGGTGATCCAGGCGCAGAAGCTTTTCAACTCCCATCACTACGATCACTACGATTTTCTTTTCTCGGTTAGCGATACAGTTAGCGGTAAAGGCCTGGAACATCACCAGTCGAGCGAAGACGGTGCCCGGGCCAACTACTTCACCGACTGGGCGGCCGGAGTCGGCGGACGGGCGTTGCTGCCCCACGAATACACGCATTCGTGGAACGGCAAGTTTCGCCGGCCGGCTGATCTGTGGACGCCGAATTTCAACGTGCCGATGCAGAACGATTTGCTGTGGGTTTATGAAGGCCTGACCGACTACTACGGCAATGTGCTGACGGCGCGTTCAGGAATGCGCACTCCCGAGCAGGCACGCGATGAGATCGCCCTGACGGCTGCGAGTTTCGAAGTCAGCCCGGGACGGACGTGGCGATCCCTGGACGACACCACCAACCAGCCCATCATCTCGTCTCACGGAGCCTCGCCGGAGACCTGGCCAAGCTGGCAACGTTCTTACGACTACTACCCGGAATCGGATCTCATCTGGCTCGATGCCGACACCAAGATTCGCGAGTTGAGTGGAGGAACGAAGTCGCTCGACGATTTCGCCAAGCTGTTCTTCGGGATCGACAACGGCAGCTACATCACCAAGACCTACACATTTGACGACTTGGTCGCAGCCTTGAACTCGGTGCAGCCCTTCGATTGGAAAGGCTTCCTGCGCACCCGAGTTTACGAAGTGAACCCGCAGGTTCCGGAGGGCGGAATCACTCAAGGCGGCTATCGGCTGGTCTACAACGACAATCAGCCCGACTGGATGAAACACGGCGATCCTTCTCGGCCCACCAGCTTCGCCACCTCACTGGGATTTTCGGTAAATGGCGAGGGAAATCTTGCGGGCGTGGGGTGGGACAGTCTGGCCTTTAAGGCCGGCATCACTCCCGACATGCATCTGGAAGCGGTGAATGATCAGAAGTTCAGCATCGCCAACCTGCACGACGCCATTCTTTCGGCGGAGAAGAGTAAGGAGCCAATCAAGCTTTTGCTCAAGCGCGAGGACGAGTTTGTCACCGTGAATCTGGATTATCACGGTGGACTACGCTACCCGCATCTGGAGAGAGTCGAGGCCACGCCGGATCGGCTGGATGCGATCTTTGCGCCCGCAAAATAGCGGGGTCACGATTGCCGTCTCGAAGAGCCGCCCCTGCAAGGGGCTTTAAGGGTTCAATATCACGACTACCCCAGGACTGCGTCCTGGGCTGAACTGAGTCGTCCCGCACAGCGGGACGGGATTGTCGCGCGAGTTTCGCAGACCCGCTGACAAGTCCGCCCTCCGTGAATGCAGGCCTGTGGGCCGAGGCCGCCGCATTCCTGGCTTGCTGCGATGGTCAGTTATTGCGCGTAGGATTATCCCGGAGCTCAGACCACTCACCTCGAGCTTAGAGAAGGTGGGAGGTTCATCCCACCTTTACTTCAGATTTCTCCTCTTGCATCGTGGGGAACGGGCGATGCTCGGCCCCGGTATAGATCTGCCGCGGACGGGCGATCTTCTGCTCCGGATCCTGCACCATTTCGTTCCACTGTGCCAACCAGCCGGCCGCGCGCGGAATGGCAAACAGCACGGTAAACATTTCCGGCTGGAAGCCCATGGCCTGGTAGATGATTCCGGAATAGAAATCGACGTTGGGATACAGTTTGCGAGTCACAAAGTAATCGTCCTGCAGCGCGATGCGTTCCAGCTCCAGTGCGATGTCGAGGCGGGCGTTGCGGCCGGTAACCTGGAACACCTCGTCGGCAACCTGCTTGATGATGCGGGCGCGCGGATCGTAGTTCTTATAGACCCGATGGCCAAAGCCCATCAGCTTGATCTCGCCTTCTTTCACTCGCTTGATGTAGGCAGGAATGTTCTTCACCGAGCCGATCTCGTCCAGCATGCGCAAAACTTCTTCATTGGCGCCGCCGTGCAGCGGTCCAGCCAGCGCGGCTGCCGCCCCCGCCATGGAAAGGTAAGGATCGGTCTGCGCGCTGCCGATTACCCGCATGGTGGTGGAGCTGCAATTCTGCTCGTGGTCGGCATGAAGAATGAAAAGCACATCCAACGCGCGAGCGATGACCGGGCTGGCCACGTACTTCGGCTCGGTCATGCGCCACAACATGTTCATGAAGTTTTCGGTGTAAGTGAGATCGTTGTCGGGATACACATAAGGATGTCCCCGGCGGTGGCGATAAGAATAGGCGGCCAGGGTCGCCATCTTGGCGATCAGGCGCACAATCTGCTTCTGGCGATTCTCCGGATCGTGAATATCCTTGGCCTCAGGATAGACGGTGGAGAGCGCGGCCAGCGTGCTCACCAGGATCCCCATGGGATGCGCGTCATAGCGGAAGCCATCGATGAAATGCTTGGTGGTTTCGTGCAGCATGGTGTGATGCGTGATCTCCCACACCCAGTCCTTGTCCTGCTGCGGAGTCGGCAACTCGCCGAACAGCAGCAGATAAGCCACCTGTAGATAATTGCAATGTTCGGCCAGCGCCTCGATGTCGTACCCGCGATAGCGCAGAATGCCTTTGTCGCCGTCGATAAAGGTGATGCTGCTCTTACACGACACCGTGTTGGTGAAGGCGGGATCGTAGGTCATGAGGCCGAAATCTTCCGGGCCAGTCTTGATCTTGCGCAGGTCCATGGCGCGAATGGTTCCGAGCTCGACCGGCGTCTCATAAGTTTTTTCGGTGCGATGATCCGTGATGGTCAGAATGTCTTTCGACATGACCTGTACCTCCTATGAAAAAGCAGCACCTGGGAGATTAGAGCGCCGCGCTGCGAACGAGTGTTCGTCCGATTCCCATTCTAATACCGGATGCCGGTGGACTTCCTGACGGCCAACACATGGCCGAGTGACGAAAATCACATAGCCCAAGTGATGTCGGCCGTAAGTCCGGAGACATCACTTTTCTCCCGGGGACTTGCCGGAAGCGGAATTGCTCTTTTCCGAACTTGATTTCTCCGAGGTGGTCTTTTCCGAGCTTGAGGAACCCTCGCTCTTCGCCGTCTCCGACTTGCCTTCCGCGCCCGACGATGAGCTGGAACCGTTGCCGCTGGGGGAGTCGCCCTTCGAGGATTTCTTGGCGTAGTCGGTCACATACCAGCCTGACCCCTTGAACCGAACTGCCGGCGCCGAGATCAGTTGCTCCAGTTCTCCGCCGCAATGCGGACAGACGGTCAGCGGCGGATCGGAAAACTTCTGAATTCGCTCGGTCAGGCTATGGCACTTCTTGCATTGATATTCGTAGAGAGGCAACGCGTTTTCCCCACAATCTGTCTAAGTGATTGATTCTATTTTCCGCGCTTGGTTGCGGTCAATTGCCGCCCCGTTCTCGCAGGTAGTTGCAGTGCTACTTTCAAGTCTTTCAGCGCAAGCCTGCGCGACGGGCAAACTGTCTTACTCACTTTGGGTGCGATGAGATTACTCTGCGATGACATTCGAGACAGAATCGGCATCAGAGCCGAGTTGAACAACTAAAATCTGCTCTGTTGTGCAATTTTGATCATACAAAACGGTCCCTCCGGGATATTATTTTTTATCCTCCACGCCATTGCGCTAGTTCACTTTGGCCGTCGCGGGTCGGGAAGCTATTCCTCAACAAAGGCGGCATTCATTGTCCAGCGCAACTGTTCGCAGCATCCTCACGTATCTCCTGCTCATTGCGTTTCTGGTCGGCTGTCTCTCGGCTGAGGAGAACAGCGCGACTCCTGCCCGGCTCATCATTCCCGATGGAACGCCCGTGGTCCTTCGGCTGGCGGAGAACATTTGCTCGGCTCACGCCCGCGTGGGAGACCACCTGGATTTCGTCGTCGTGCGCGACGTGGACCTGGGGGGCTTCGTGGTTATTCCTGCCGGAACCATGGCCCGGGGTTCGATCACTCAAGTTAAAGGAAAGCGGTTTCTGGGGATCGGCGGCAACGTCGGATTGCAACTGGATTCCGTGATGCTGGCCAACGGCGAGCGCGTCAGATTGCAGGCGAGTCTGGACGTGAAGGGACGCTCGCGGACGAAATTGATGGCTGCGGCGATGATTGCCACCGGCTTGATCTTCCTGCCGGCTGCACCAGTATTCTTGCTGACCCGCGGCCACGACAGCACGGTGGTGAAGAGCACGGAGCTCACCGCCCGAATCGAAGGCGCGACCCCGGTTCTATCGGCGGGGCTGCAGCGTTCGCGCGAGAGTTCGTCGCAGCTGGCGGAGATGATGGACTATCTGCCGCCGCGAGTTTTTGATGGCGAGGGACGGCAGGGCGATATGCTGAATCTGGTCTTCGTAGGTCGGCAGGAAGACTTGCAGGAAGCGTTCCAGCGTGCTGGCTGGGTGAAGACCGATCGCTGGAAGCTGGGCTTCGTTTGGCACCTGCTGCGGCACGGAACCAGTGACACCAGCGTTCCGATGGCCAGGTTTTACCTGTTCGGCAGAGAGCAGGATTATTCCTATGCTCTGCCCGATCCGCGGGCAATCGTTTCGCGACGGCATCATCTGCGTATCTGGAAAACCGATTACACCATGGATGGCTTACCGATATGGGCAGGCGCGGCCACCCACGACGTAGCCATTGAAATCGCCAAGCGTGGGCACTTGATCAACCACCGGATTGATCCGGAAGTCGACGCGGAACGCGACTTCGTGGGCTCCGATCTGGCCGACACCGCATCCGTCAGCCGACGGGAATATCTGTATGGCGTGGATCCGGTCTTTCATGCACAAACCGCGTCCGGCGAAGCCTACCACTCCGACAGCCGAATTCTTCTTCTCGATCTCCAGCCCGTCACGTCGGTCAAACTTGCCGAAGCCAGCCAATCCGCTAAAGTGGTTCGTGCAACCTCGTTGCCGCCCGCGGTTCCCGGGACGGGGCAGAATAAGTAAACGCCCCCCGGGGGGTTTGCAGCTGAGAATCCGACACCGCAGGCTCGTCCGCTGCGGAAAAGCGACGTTCTGCTGATCGCGCCATCCAATACTGCGCAGAAACCTTCAACTCGCGGAGAACAATGCCATGTCCATTCGACCCATCAAACGGCTGGTCAAATCAAAACCCACTCTGGAAGGGGCGGGTGTGCATCTGCGGCGCGCGTTTGGTTTCGGCAATACTTCCGACTTCGATCCATTTCTCCTGCTCGACGATTTTCGCAACGACGTTCCCGAAGACTATCTCGCGGGATTTCCCTGGCATCCTCATCGTGGAATTGAAACCATCACCTACGTTCTGGCCGGAACGGTCGAGCACGGCGACAGTATGGGAAACAAGGGCGCCATCGCCGCCGGCGACATTCAATGGATGACGGCGGGCAGCGGCATCATTCATCAGGAAATGCCTAAGGGCGACCAGGCCGGACGCATGCACGGTTTTCAGTTGTGGGCCAATCTTCCGGCTGCGCTGAAGATGACCGCCCCGCGTTATCAGGAAGTAAAGGCGGTCGAGATTCCCGAGGTCAAGGACAACGATGGCACCCACGTGCGCGTGGTCTGCGGCAACTTCTGGGGAAAGAAAGGGCCAGTGGAAGGTATCGCCGCCGATCCTATCTATCTGGACGTCTCGGTTTCGCCGGGCAGACGAAAGACCTTGCCGGTGGAGACGACGCGCCACGCCTTCGCTTATGTTTTTGCGGGAGCAGGCAAGTTCTGCAACGCCTCGGGTCCGCTGGCGGTGCCGACCGAAGCCATCAAATGGGCCGACACCACGCCGCCCGTCGAGGCCGATAATCGCTCCCTCGTCCTGTTCGACAGCGGCGACGAAGTTACGGTGCAGGCAGGCGATGACGGCATACGTTTTCTTCTGGTCTCGGGAAAGCCGCTGCAAGAACCGGTAGCCTGGTACGGTCCCATCGTGATGAATACCCAGGAACAACTGCGACAGGCTTTCGAAGAATTGCAGGAGGGAAAGTTCCTGAAGCAGTCATAACTCATCCATAAAAAAGATTTCCAGACCTGTCAATTTCGCCCCCTCTCGTTCGACATATAGGTAGAGCCCAGAAAGAACGGCTTATGGGAGGCGGATATGACGAGGCCAAGGATAGTTTTCCGGAGTTCGAAGTCGATTGTGGGAGTGGTCCTGATTGGCCTCGGAACGTTTATTCTGTACGAGAACCTGGCTGGCGCAGCTCATAAGATGGGCCACGTTCTCGGCGCTAACGGCCTGCAGGCGCTAGGGATGCTTCCCGCAGTCGTTCTGGCGGTTTCACAATTCACCCAGGCCTATACCCTGAATCACCAGCGGTTTTTTGAGGGCCTCCTCCAGCAAATACTGACGACCTCCTGGCCGTTGCTACTAGTCGTTTGCGGGACGTTGCTATCGGAGGATGATGGCGCGTCTAAATCAACTGACTACCAGAAAAATGATCGGGGATCTGTCGATATCGTTTCCTCTCACTCGATGAGTCAATAGAGCGCGGCTTCTGCTGAACTGGAGAGTTGGTTTGAAAGATCGGTTGTGCTGGTGTGGAGAGTTGGGCCGAAAGATCGGTTGTGCTGGCGTGGAGAGTTGGGTCTTGAAAGATCGGTTGTGCTGGCGTGGAGAGTTGGGTCGAAAGATCGGTTGTGTGGGAGTGGAGACTTTGGTTTGAAAATCGGCTGTGCTGGGTGGAGAGTTGGGTTTGAAAGATCGGCTGTGCTGGGCGGAGAGTTGGGTCGGAAGACGAGTAGGATGGATCGCGACCCGCGGTTGCAGGTTCGCCTCTTGCCGGGTGGGCATTTCCCTCGGCGGAACGAGAGCCCACACAGCCGTACACTCAGACGGCTAACGCGGTTCGCTGAACGCGATCCAACAGCCCTTCTGGAGCTTCTGACGACTACGAATTAAAAATATCGGATTTTATCTGTCTGTGCGTTCTACCTTTTCGCTGCTTCCTTGTTCCTTCTACTGTTACTGCTCAGCCGCTTGCCACTTCTTCAACAAATTTGTGGAAGCTTCCACTCCGCTCGGCGAGGTGCACCAGGCACGACACGATGACGTTAAGCCCGTGTAGTTCGGCACGGCCCATTGAAGGGGGCTTGCACGGGGCGGCCAGGAACCGGTTATGAAGCCGCAAACATCCAAGCGTTCCCGATGAGAGTAAAAGCTGCACCGTTTCCGATGCAGCGAGCCAAATCACAATCAGCCGAACGAAAGTCGTAGAGCCGCCGGGTAATAAATACCACATCGTGGGACTATCACATCAAAGTCCGCCAAAATGAGCGGCATATGGTAGACATGCCCCCAAAATTGCTATACGCTTTGCCCACTAAAGTCTAAGACTCGCTGCCTCAGCATGCACACTATCTGGCCAGCTAGATCCAAAATGGAAGTCTTGGACGGGGGTAAAAACATGCACAAGCTATCTGCATCGATCTTGCTTTTCCTCATGCTGGCAGGCTCGGCAGTCGTTGCCTACGGGCAAGAATCGGCAACGTTTAACTTCAACGACTTTACGCAGGGTGATCCCTTCAAGCTAAACATCCTCCCCACCACTCCCTTTGGCCCGGCATGGGCCGACATCGTGCTGACGCCGCCAAACTTCCTTTTATGCCAGGGCTCGGCTATCGCGCTTTGCTTCTACTCCGGACCCGGTCCGGCAACGCCTTGCGTCTACGACGAGCAGCATCCTGGGCGCTCCAACTGCACCTGCTATGAGATTCCCGGGGGGGCGCCGTACTTGGTGGATATCAATGCCATCCTGAATCTTGACGTGTACCTTGCCACCGTGAAAGCGTGTGGACAGGATGGATCCAACTGCCTTCCGCGAGGTAAGAACCATCCTCCGGTGTGCGATTCCATCAACAACAATACGTTGATCCCCGGCGCCGACCTGATCTCCACCTTCAGCTATTTCCTTAACTCGACCATGCCCGTAAGCCAACAGACCAGTTGCGGCACGCCGGCGCCTTATGCCGGGTGCATGACGGCGCCGTGCCGGGAGACAGGCAACATCGATCCCACCAACGGCCTTCCCCTGGTGGATTGTGCTTGTCCCATCTACAAAGGTCCGTATGAAGTAGCCCAGGACCCGACCCACACCGGGAGCATGTGCAGTCTGGGTAACGACTCGGTTTGGTCGGCCGCCTATGCTCCTCTGGGTGGGGGGATTGCGCCGCCCCCGCCACCGCCGTGCTATCCCGATGTTGCCGGGGAGAACGGTTGTCCGCTGTTGTCGCCCAAGCCGCCCATCATCCCCCCGCCGCCGCCCGACATTGACTGTCACCAGGTCTGCGGCGAGTATGCGGGCAGCAGCCAAGGGGGAATCGAAGTAGGGTTCACCTGCGATTCAGCCCTATGTACGGTGACCAACGATTTCGACATTGTGCTGCAGGCCTGCGCCGGACTGCAGAAAAGTCCAGTGACCGAGATTCTCAAGCTGGAAACTGAGGTCGGGTATAGCTGCGCCGCCAGCCAGATCTGCGGCTGCTCGCCGAACCGCAAGACCAACAACGAAATATTCAGTCTGGACGAGCGTCAGCGCGAGCGCGGCATCGCTACGCAGTGTGATTTGAACGGAACCCTGTGCGGCAAGCCTTGAAGCCGTAAGCCGCGACCGTTCGGGTCACGAATTGCCGCGGGACTGGAAACTCGAACCTGAAACTCGGCGTTGCAAGAAAAGGGTGCGTTCTCCGCACCCTTTATCCTTGCTGCACATTTGACGACGCTTACTTCTGGCTGTCCTGGAAGCGCTTGTTGATTTCCGCCCAGTTCACCACGTTCCACCATTCTTTCAGGTAGTCGCCGCGGCGGTTCTGATATTTCAGGTAGTACGCGTGCTCCCACACATCGTTGCCCATGATGGGGTAGAAGCCCTGGCTCATGGGATTGTCCTGGTTGGCCGAGCTGATGACTTGCAGCTTGCCGCGCCTGGTCGCGTACCAGCCAGCTCCAGCCGCTGCCAAACTGCTTCAGGCCGGCGTCGTTGAACTTCTCCTTGAAGGCGTTGAAGTCGCCAAAGGTGCTCTTGATAGCGTCGGCGATGGCGCCCGTCGGGTCGCCGCCGGCGTTGGGAGCCATGATCTTCCAGAACATGGAATGATTCACGTGGCCGCCGCCGTTGTTGCGCACCGCAGTGCGGATGGCCTCGGGCACGTTCTGCAGACCTTTCAGCAGATCTTCGGCACTCATCTTCTGCAGCTCGGGAGCTTTCTCCAGCGCAGCGTTGAGGTTGGTTACGTAGGCCTGATGATGCTTATCGTGATGCAGGTGCATGGTTTGCGTATCGATGTAGGGTTCGAGAGCAGAGTAATCGTAGGGCAGCGCAGGAACTTCATGTGCCATTCTGTTTCTTCCTCCAGTTGGCGTTGATGCAAGGAAATGACGAGTGGTTTCAAAAGCGCGGGCAAGACCCACCTCTTTGCCGCCCAGACATTATAGAGCGGGAAACAGTTTCTAGTTTCGAGTGTCGAGTTTCGCGTTCAGGGCGGTGCTGAACCTGGTTTGTATCAGGGCACGAGTTTACTCGTGCCGAATGGAGTGCAAAAAAAGCTCGGGGCTTTAGCCCCGGCACGGATTTCCTCAGCGGCTAAACAGTTTGCTGAAAAACTCGGAAAAGCAGATCCCTCACCGACTAAAGTCGGTGAGGGATGACAAATATAAAGGACTTGCTACGGCGTAGCTAAAGCTACGCCCCTTCCAAATCGCCTTAGGCCGAGTTTTTCAGCAGACTGTAAAGCCGGCATGTTATTGCGACTTTACGGCACAGCTTGAAGCCGTGCCCTGATACAAAGCAAGTTATGAAAGGCGTATTCCTTGGCCGACCGAAACTCCGCTAGCGCGTGCGGTTTTCGTTCTCATCCAGCAAAGCATTGGTCTGTTTATTCACCACTTCCCAGAGGTCTTGCTCTGAGAGTTGCTTAGACAGCGCCCCTTCGGCCAGCAGAGCGTCAAGCTCCTCACGCGTTCCGGCGAAACCGGGTACGGTACGCTGTTCGACGGCGGTTAAAGCGGCTTCTACAACTTCTTCCACAGAATCGTAGGCGCCGCCGCGGACAACGGCCCGAACCCGCCGCTCTTGTTCTGGCGTCAGATGAATCGTTTTTTCGTTGGATGACAAGAATAGAAAAACTGGTCCGATGCGTTTGTTGCGCCTCTGCAGTGACCAAATGCTTTCCCCTCCCCTGCTACAATTCAGGCGAATCGGGGCCGAACTGCGGGGACGAAACCACGCCGTTCAGGGACCGAATTCATCGAACCTCCGGCCCTCTCGCACTCGTATAACTCTTTAGCAGTGAGTGGGATTTGGGCCAGGAGTCACGCCCCTTGGGAGCGCTGATTGGACGACAACCAAGCCGTCAATGCCCTTGTCCGTCGCTGTGTGTCTGGCGACGCTGCGGCATGGCAGGAGATTGTCCAGCAGTTTCACCGGAGGATTTATAACATCTGCTACCGCTTTTCGGGATCGGCGGATGACGCGGCGGACCTGACCCAGGAAGTGTTTATCAAGATGTATCGCACGCTTAGTACGTTTGACACTACGCGGGCTTCGTTCATGACCTGGGTCACGACGGTCACGCGTAACTTGCTGGTGGATCACTTCCGTAAGGGAAAGTACGACCGGATTACGGATTCGCTGGATGCGACCCCCGGCAATCAGGAAGACGGCCTGACCCTGGCCGATCAACTGGAGGACGGAGGAGCCAGTCCCGAGGCCCGGGTGCGCAGTCAGGAGACCCAGAAGCTGGTGCACGAGGCTCTGAAGCGGCTTTCCCCCGAGCTGCGGGAAGCGGTAATTTTGCGCGATTTGCAGGATTTGGACTACAAGGATATTGCCAAAGTCCTCAATGTGCCTGAGGGAACTGTGAAAAGTCGCATAAATCGGGGACGAACGGAACTGGCAAGGCTCTTGCAACGTAACTATAAGCAGGTAGGGTGATGGCAAGCGAGAACCAATCCGGAATGCAGCCGGGGTCCCCAGATCGCGCCGCATCTGGGCGAGCCGGGGTGGTGCAGTGCGTCGAGGTCGAGGCCCTTTTGGCCGAAGCCCTGGACGGTACGCTGCACGGCTCCCAGCTGGCGGCCTTCGAGGCGCACCAGCAAAGCTGCCCCGCCTGCCGTACCCTGGTAGCAGAAGCCGGCGCCGGCATGCACTGGCTGAAGGGCTTGGACGAAGCTGAGCCGCCTCGCAACCTGGTACACAACATCCTGGCCCAGACCATTGGAGCGCTGCCCTCGGAGCACATCGTCCCGGTTCAGCGCGGCGAGGGCTGGCTGGAGAAGTTGAAGGGCCGCCTGGCTCCCCTGTTTGGTCCGGTGGCTACTCCCCGTTTTGCCATGTCGTTCGGCATGGCGTTCTTCTCCATTACCTTGCTGCTGGGCATCGCCGGCTTCCACCTGAGCGACCTGCGCAATCTTGACCTCAGTTCCAAGGGCATCACCAAGACCTACTATGCGACCCAGGCGCGTGTGGTTCGTTACTACGAGAACATGCGCCTGGTGTATGAGATTGAATCGCGCGTGCGCGATCTGCGCCGGGCTACGGCTCCCGAGAACAAGGACAACAACCAGCCACAGGAGGCACCCGCGCCCAATCCGAAGAATCCGAATAAAAGCGATAACCGGCAACCGCAAAATCGAAGTAACCAGAGCATCAGCCGCGACGATGGTCCGCCTATGCTGGCCACCTTCCCGGCCGCTCGGAATACTGCAAGTATTCGTGACAGCGCTTTGAATGAGCGTCCCAGTGATTTGAATGAGCGTCACAGTGATTTGCAGGGGCAGCAGAGTGATTTGAAGGGGCACGCCTTTAGGCGTGCCGTAAAAGCTCCCTCTTCCTACTCTTCCGAGTGGGCTTTAGCCCACGAGGTTGAGCAACACACGAATCAGGCCCGGCTGAACAGGAGAACCGCATGAACTGCGCCAATCATCGCGATGTTCCCGCTGTCGCATACTGCCGCACCTGTGGCAAGCCACTGTGCAGCAGCTGCGCGCGAGACGTCCATGGCGTCATTTACTGCGAGGAATGTTTAGCCTCGCACTTGAGCGGCGTCGTGCCGCCACCCGGCTCAACTGCCGTGCCTCCGGGTGGGGAACGTCCGTCTGGCTTGCCGCGTCCCGGCGTGGCCGCCGTCCTGGGATTCATTCCCGGTGTCGGCGCCATGTACAACGGAGAGTTTGCCAAAGGCTTTGTTCACGTACTGATCTTCGCCACCCTCATCTGGATGACCGATCACATCAGCGGCATCTTTGGCCTGGGCATCGCCGCGTTCATCCTCTATATGCCGATCGAGGCGTATCAGACGGCGCGGGCGCAAAGAGCTGGGATTGCCGGCGCCCGATCCCTTCGGCTTCAACAATTTGTTTTCCGCGGGATTCGGAACGCCGAAGCCGACTGCCGGCCCTCCGCCAAACCCGGTCGCTCCGGCGAATACAGTAATGCCGCCAGGCGAAGCTCCTCCGCTTGTGCCGCCTCCGGTTGAGCCGGTAGTCGATGAACCGCAGTCCCGGGTGCCGATTGGGGCATTCATCCTGATTGGGTTGGGCGTGCTGTTCCTGCTCGACGAGTTGGGCGCGTTGCACTTTGACTGGATCTGGCGTTTCTGGCCGCTCATTCTGATTGCCATCGGAGTTCGTGTACTGATGCAGCGTCAGCGCAGAGGCTGGTGAGGAGAACATCATGAGATACCGATATAACCGTTATTGCTCCTGCCCCCGCTGCCGTGCTCATGGTTTCATGGGACCCGCCGTGCTCATCACCATCGGGGTATTGTTTCTGCTCGACCAGATGGGGCACGCGCACTGGATGGATTTCGGATTCACCTGGCCGGCGCTGTTGATCGTGATTGGCTTGATCAAGCTGCTGGAACACAGCGCTTCCATCAACGGTCACATCCCGCGCGAATATAGCCAGCCGCTGCCCCCGAATCCGGGCCAGCCGATTCCTCCGGGAACTCCCGGCTACCCGGGATATCCGGGTTATCCGGGATACCCTGGTCCGCCGCAGCCTCCGGTGGTAACGCCTTCGCCGCAACCTCCGGCAGGCTTCATCGCGCCCGGTTCCGCGGTGAAAGGTCCCGACGACCGGGAGGTGCACAATGGCTAGCTCGAATCTGTATCCTGCCGCCTCCGGCTGCGCCGCCACCGCCTCAGCCCCCGGTGTATCGTCCGCAGCGTTCGATCGCGGGACCGCTGATCCTGATCGTGATTGGGCTGATCTTCTTTTTGCGGAATTTCGGTTTCCGCTTTCCCTTCTGGCACTGGTTCGGACACTGGTGGCCGGTGCTGCTGATTTTGTGGGGCGTGATCGCTCTGATCGAGCATGCCACCGCCGGCAGCCGGGGATATCGCACCCGTCACCTCGGCGCCGGCGGCATCGTGCTGCTGGTGCTGCTGGTGGCGCTGGGAGTCAGCGCTCACTACAGCTCGGACGTCGACTGGAGCGGAGTGCGCGACCAGATCCAGATGGACGACGATCTGGGCGGCATCTTCGGCACGGCTTACACCTACGAAGACACGCTGCAGCAGCCGTTCCCCGCGAAAGCCAATCTGCGCGTGGTGTGCGATCGCGGGACGTTGAACATTTCCCCCTCCGACGACAACACGGTGCGGGTGGTGGTTCACAAGAAGCTCTACGCGCAGAGCCAGAAAGATGGGGACCAATATAACGAGCAGACCAAGCCGCAAATCACGGTGACCGGCAACTCTGTTTTAATCAACGCCAATACCAACGGCGCCGGTGAACACGGCGTGGAGTCAGATCTGGACATCTTTGTGCCTCCCGATGCCGCCCTCGATGTGGCCGGCAAGCGCGGCGACGTCACCGTCACGGAACGCAAGGCCGACGTCAAGATCGCTCTGCAAAATGGCGATGTCGAACTCAGCGACATTGCGGGTGCGGCTAAGGTCAGTCTGGAGAAAGGTTCGCTGCGCGCTTCCAAGATCGCCGGCGATCTGGACGTGGACGGCCGTATCGACAACGTCACCATCGATGAGGTTGCCGGAGCGGTACATCTGAATGGCGATTTCTACGACGACATTCGCCTCAGCAAGATCGCCAAGACCGTGACCTTCAAGACTTCGCGCTCCGATATGGAGATCGCTTCCGTGCCCGGCGACATCGAGATTGCCAGCGACGAGGTTCGGGGTAGCGACCTTACCGGTCCCAGCCGGGTGATGACCAACTCCAAGAATATTCACCTGGAAGACATTTCGGGCGATCTGCAGGTGGAGTCGAACAATGGGAATGTAGAAGTCACCACGGCCGGAAAAGCAGGCCAGATGAATGTAAGTACGCAGCACGGCGACGTGACCCTGACGCTAGCTGGAAAGCCGCCGGCGGATCGGGTGAATGTAACCAGCACGCACGGCGACATCACGCTGAACCTGCCGTCGAATGCCGGCTTCCAGATCACCGCCGGCACTCGCAAAGGCGACATCACCTCCGAGTTCGATGCGGTGAAGGTCGACGAGAGCAACGGTACGTCGCACGCTACCGGCACGGTGGGCAGCGGCGTCAGCAAGTTGCAGGTCAACACCGATACTGGCGACATCAAGATCGGCAAGGGGTGATAGCAGGGGCTAGGGGATGATAGTGGTCAGTTGGTTGCTGAGATGTTGTCATCCCCGAGCGTAGCCGAGGGATCTGCGGTTCGCTGGCGGTGGCAAGTCCGTTGCCGATGTGGCAAATTCGAAACTATCCCCTGCCTACAGCTCTTCACAATCCTGCTCAACCTCGCGCCACGACTTCGTCGATGCTCTTGTGCGTGGTATCAAGGATGATCGCATCCGCTGCAGCTACCAGCGGCGACGCGGCTCGCGTGCGGTCGCGTTCATCGCGAGCGGCGATCTCCGCCTGCACGAGCTTCGCTTCCTCGGCTGAGCTTGAGCCATTCTGCAACGTCCGGCGCTCCGCCCGTACGCTGGCAGCAGCGTCGAGAAAGACTTTCACGTCAGCGTTAGGGAATACCGCCGTGCCGATGTCGCGTCCCTCCATCACCACGCCGCCGTTGGCGCCCAGTTCGCGTTGTCGGGCCACCAGCACCTTGCGTACCGGCGGATGCACCGATACCCGCGACGCAGCCGCGGTCACGTCAGCTCTCGCGAATTCGCTGCGAAACATCGCGCCCATCCAACAGCACGCGATTGCCTTCGCCGCTGTGGCTCCAGCTTGATCACAGAACTTTCCGCCAACTTGCGCAAAGCCTCGGCGTCGTCGAGCGAAACCTGCTGCTCCATGGCCTTCAGCGCCAGGGCGCGATACATGGCGCCGCTTTCCAGGTTGATATAGCCCAGCTTTTTCGCGAGACGGGCGGCGATGGTGCTTTTGCCCGATCCGGCCGGTCCGTCGATGGCGATAACCAACTTGCGCGGCGCGTTCATTTCTTGCGGGTGTCCTGCTCGGAACGGTCAGGCTTGCGGATTGTCTTCGATTTCAGCGGACGCCGTTCGACCAGAGGCATGCCGGGTCGCGGGGGAAGCGCTTCGAACTTCGGCCTGGGTTTGGGCTCTCGCACCACCAGCGGTTGCTGCGCCTGTAGCGCTGTCACCTGCAACATCACGCGCCCACCGACATGGACGAAGCTCAGCTCGCGTGCCGCCTGCAGCGCGTTAATGGCTTCGCGCACGCGCGCCCGGCCGATCAGGTTGGAGAAGAATTGCTCGACTTCTTCCTGCTGCGCCGCCAGCACACAGTCAAGATATTTCGAAACTAATGCGGTCAGCGCCTCGGCCACCGACACGTGCATACCTTCTTTTACCGCGTCGGGCGACCAGCGGAAGAGCACATCCCAGAAGACGCCCTCGTCCTGTTTGTAATCGACTCGGGTGATGCGCAGCTTGGCCCAGAGCTCATCCAGCGCGCGATCCAGCGCCGCCTCGGAGATATCGCCACCCAGCAGTTCCCGTAGCCGGTTCTTGGAGATGGGGCCTTCCTTCTGAATGATAGGAAAGGTGTCAACCGCGAGGGGAGAGTACCCCGAACGCGCGGCGGCTTTCGGCGCCTGGCGCGGGTTGCGGTCGCCGACCAATCCGTAGAAATAAGGAAAGGCCGAGGCCGACACGATGAAGTTGTTGTCGGGGAAAACGTTTGCCTCATAAGCCGCCTTCTCGCGCAAGAGGCGAACCATCAGCTCTTTGGCTGCATGAGCCTGGGGATCGGCAAACGCCATCTGCGCCGTAGGCAGCTTCTCGTCGTTGCCGGCGTACGCTCCGACAAAGGTTGGTAACAGGGCCGCGGGCCGCTGCGGATAGAGCAGGCAAAACCCCACCGAGTCTATGAATTCGCGCGCCTCGTCCAGCGTGCGAACCGGCTGCCCGTTCAAGCACCACTTTTCCCGGCGCAATTCCTGGAGTTGCTGTTCAAACATAAGAAGGCAGCAGTTGGCACTTGGCAGTTAGCACTTGGCTTTTGGCTCTCAATGGCTCTTAGCGATTAGCTCTTAGCCTTTACAGTTTGCTGAAAAACTCCCGCGGTTGTGATGAACGGGTAGAGCGAACCTTCAGGTTCGCGTCTAAGTTCTTTATTTTGGATATCCGGAGCCGGCTTCAGCCGGCGACAGACCGTAGCCAAATGCCAAGTGCTAACTGCCAATTGCTAGATTCTTTTGAACGCTCGCTGAATATCCTTTACAGAATACCGCAGAACTACCGGGCGCCCGTGGGGACAGCTCATGGGGCAATCGGTTTTGGCCAGTTCGCTGAGCAGCCATTCCATCTTTTCTTGCTCCAGCGGCATGTTGACTTTGATGGCGGCGTGGCAGGCGATGCTGGCGGCGATGTTGGTGCGGATGCGGTCGAGGTTCAGCGACTGCTCCTCGCGCTCGAACTGCTCCAGGATTTCGTGCAGCAGATGCTCGACCTCGCCGGGCGTGACGCCGGCTGCGGTCGTCTTGACCGCGATTGTTCGTGATCCAAAGGGTTCCACCTCGAAGCCGTTGCGGTTCAGTTCATCGGAAATTTCGGCAAACACCGCCATTTGACCCGGAGTCAGCTCGACAATGAGTGGCATCAGCAAGTGCTGCTTTTCCGGCGACTCTGCCAGCCGCTGCTTCGAGATCTTCTCGAACAGAATGCGCTCGTGGGCCACGTGCTGATCGATAATCCATAGCCCTTGCGAATTGATCGCCAGAATGAACGAGTCGCGAATCTGCCCCACGGGCTTGAGGCTGGCCAGCGACTCCAGACCCGACCGGTGCGTCTTCGTCCGCGAGTTCGGGGGAGCAACCATTACCACCGGGAGCGAGAGTTGCCGGCGGCGCCACCGGGCCTCCGAAGGTCTGTGGGCCGAATCGCGCCACTGGAATTGCCGCGTTGCCTTCGACCGCGAATCCACTGCCTTCGAATTGCAGCGACGCGGTGAAAGGAGGGATCTCCCGTGCCCGCAATGCGAAGTCCGCATCCGCTTCCATCACCATCAATTCGCTGTTGCCGAAATCACGGGCGCCCGGGGTCAGCGAAGGCGATGCGGTTGCTCCGGCATGGATCTCGGTCATGAACGCCGGCACCGGTCGCGACTGCATCAGCACCGCGCGCACCGAATCGCGGATGAAGTCGTGCAGGATCGACGACTGCCGGAATCGCACCTCGGTCTTCGAAGGATGTACATTGACATCGACTTCAGTGAACGGCATGTCGAGGAAAAGCAGGACAACCGGAAACACCGTCGGCGGAATGATGTTGCGATAGGCCTCGGTCAGCGCGTGTTGCACCACGCGATCGCGAATCAGCCGGCCATTCACGAAGATGAAGATGGAATTGCGGTTGAGCTTCTGAATCTCGGGCCGGGAGACAAAGCCGTGCAGCTTGATCTCGCCTTTCACCGGCTCCTCCGGGGATTCTTCAACTTCGCTGCGGCGCCAGGGCGGAGGTTGCGGCAGGCCGATGCGCTCCAGCGGCAGCAGCGCGCTTAAAGCAATCAATTGGTCGAGCGTTTCCTTCCCGAAAACCTGATAAATGCGTTCCGAGTGCCCGGCCACCGGCGGTGCGATCAGCATGGCATTGGTGGCCGAGTGCAGCTCCCAATGCATCTCCGGATGGGCGAGCGCATAGTGCGTCACCAGTGACGCGATGTGTGACAGTTCCGTCGATTCCGCCTTAAGAAACTTTCGTCGCGCCGGAATGTTGAAGAACAAGTCGCGAATCGTAATGCAGGTTCCCAGCGGCAGCCCGGCTTCTTCTACCGTCAGCAGTTTGCCACCGGCAATCTCAATTACTGTACCTGCAGACTCTTCGGCGGCGCGAGTCTCCAGGCGCAGGCGGCTCACCGAGGCGATCGACGGTATAGCTTCCCCGCGAAATCCCAGGGTCGCGATGTTCAGCAGGTCATCGGTATTACGGATCTTCGAGGTCGCATGACGCTCAAAGGCCAGCATGGCATCGTCACGCACCATGCCGCAGCCATCGTCGGTCACCTGGATCAGCTTCTTACCTCCGGCTTCGATGTTGACTCGAATGCGTTGCGCACCCGCATCCAGCGAATTCTCCAGCAACTCCTTCACCACCGAGGCCGGGCGCTCCACCACTTCGCCGGCAGCGATTTTGTTGGCGACATTGTCGGAGAGAACGTGAATGCGGCCCATGCAGTACTACGTTACATGACGGGGAGAAGAAGGGGCTAGAGGTCGGGGGCTAGGGATTAGGGGCTAGGGGTTAGGTTAAGGGTCAGAGTGCGACTCGGGTAAACGCTTCCAGTCGCGGCTCAGCCCTGAAGAACCGCAGGTCCCTCCGCTCGGACTGAAGTCCTCGGTCGGGATGACAACATTGGGCAGGAGGTGTTACCAACCCTTGATCCCTAAGCCCTTGTCCGTAGCCCCTGCCTTACTGCCGCACCCCTGATCCCTAACCCCTAGTCCCTAGCCCCTGCCTTACTGTCTTGGCGCGTAATAGCCCTTCCTCGCCCGCACGTGGTACTTCTTGTTGTCGGCGAGGATCTCGATCTTGCGGTACTTGCCGTCGGCTACGAAATCGGCCGGCTTGTACGAGATGGCGTATTGGCTGCGCAGTTCGTCGGAGATTTCCGAGAAGGCATTCGACACGTCTTCAATCTTGAAGGGAAAGAACGCCTTGCCGCCGGTCTCTTCCGCGAAGTGTTCCAGCACCTTGTCGCCGCGCAGCTTGAGCCCGCTGGTGTTGGTGGAGATAGCGTAGATGATGACTTCGGCACGTTGCGCCATTTCGACTGCCTCTTCGCGCGACACTCGGCTTTGGTTGTCCTCGCCGTCGCTTAACAGAATGATGGCGCGGCGGGTGGCGATCTGGCCTTTATCCACCTGCATCAACTTGTCGCGACAGGCAAAGTAAATTGCGTCATACATCGCCGTGCCGCCGCCGGCGCGCAACATGCGGACGCCTTTGGAAAGCGCTTCGGCATCGTCGCTGAAGTCCTGGGTCACCTCGGGTGTGGTGTCGAAACCGATGACGAAGGCCTTATCGAAGCGTGGGCGGATGATCTGGTTCAAGAATTCAATGGCCGCTTCCTGTTCGAACTTGAAGCGGTCGCGCACCGAGTTGCTGGCGTCGATCAGCAGGCCCACGCGCAGGGGCAGATTGGTCTGGCGGTTGAACGATTGAATGCTGAGCGCCGGCTTGCTGTCGTCGTATACCCGAAAATCGTTCTGGGTCAGGTCCTTCACGAAGTGATCGCGCTTGTCGGTGACGGTGAAGACGACATTCACTTCGTCGACGCGCTTGCGGATGACGGTGAGTGTGTCATCGACGCCGTCCCCGTTTACCCCAGCGGGGGCTACACTCGAAGGCGCCGACCCAACGCCATATTCCGCTTGGCCCGTAGCGTTGTTGGTTTCCCCTTTGCTCGGCGATGTGGTCGGGCTAGTCGTTGCGGGCGGAGGGTTTCCGCTCTGCGGGGCTGGGGCCGGCGCGGGAGAGACGGCTTGGCCATTTCCAGTTGAGGCTGCGGGAGGCGGCGGCGGCGGATACTTGGTCGCTGAAGGCGCGTTAGGAAGTTGTTGCTGTGGCGAGTCTTGGGCGACGAGCCCCCAAGGTAACGCCGCCGCCAAGACCAGGATCAACCAGTAATTCATGTGAATCTTTATTATAGCCGTTGCGTGGGTCCATCATTTGGACGCGGTCCGGCTAGGACGGTGAGCGGGAATGGAGCGCGCCAACCTCGATTCCCACAGCCGCTTCGCGAGCCCCTGGGTTCTGGGCGAGGCTAAAGCCTTTAGTTAAGATGCCAACTTTCACGGGCTTGAAGGCCCGTGCTTCCACCCAAAGACTCCGCATACTTTTTTGCGAAAACCACTCAGGGCAGGCCGCGCAGATCGCTGCCTAGGCGATCACGCCCCTACCCGGCGTAGCGCAGCCAGCGGCGCAACTCGGCCAGAGTCGGACGCTTGCCGTACATCAGAATTCCTACGCGATAGATGCGCGACGAGAGCGCGAGCAGTCCGTAGATGGTAGCCAGCATCAGCCCTACACACAGCGCCAATTGCCAAAGCGGCGGTTGCTCAATCATTACCCGAACCAGCATGAGGATGGGCGCGAAAAACGGAACCATTGATAGCCAGAACGAAAGCGGCGAGTTGGGATGCTGGAGCACCGGGTTCATCAGGAAGACGGCCAGAATGATGGGGATCATGGCCGGCCACTGCATCTGCTGCGCTTCCTGATCGGTGGTGACCATCGACCCGATCGCGGCGTACATGGAACTGTAGAGCAGATAGCCGAGGAGGAAGAAAATAGCGAAAGCGACCATACCCGCAACCGGAATGTGAACTTCGCCTAGAAACGATTTAGCCGCGATGAAGCCGGGAACCGAGAACAGCACCGCGCAGGTCACCCAAATCAGAATTTGGGTCAGGCCGACGGCGCCGACGCCCAGAATTTTTCCCGCCAGCAGTTCCTTCGCCGTGACCGACGACAACAGCACCTCCAGAATGCGCGTGCTTTTCTCTTCAATGACCGAGCGCATCACCGAGATGCCGTAGATCAGGACGACCACATAGAGCAGCATGACCATGCCGAACGCAGTGACGAACACCGTGGTTCCGCTGGCGCCCTCCTTGCCCTTTTCGACGCGAACGGTTTTGAGGTTGATCGGGGTCAACAGCGCCTCTACCTCGGCCCCGCTCATACCTCTCTGCGCCAGGCGTTGCTTGGTGATGGCGGTTCGTACGGCGTTGCGCAGTTCGACCGACTGGCCGAAATCGGCCGCTTCTTTGGTGCTGTAGGTGACACTGTGTTTGGCCAGGGCGTCATCGGTCAGCCACAGGAAGCCGGTGATTTTGCCGTCGCTCACTTGTTGCCGCAGCAAGTCCCGCTCGGCTTCGGTAGGAGTGGTGTCCACCTGGATGACATAGGTGGCCGGGGCCAGTAATTTCTCGTCCGGCGTGGTGCTGCTCTGCGGCTTCGAGCTGCCCAGTTCCTGCATCACCGCCGTGGCGATCTGGGGATTGTTGACCACCAGCACCAGGCGCCGCACCCCGCCGGTATTCATCTCCGCCAGCTTCGCCGGGATGAGCACGCTGCCCGCCATGAATGCCGGCATCAGCAGGGTAAAGATCACGAACGAGCGCGAGCGGACGCGTTCCAGATATTCGCGCTGCAGCAGCGTCCACACGTTATGCATGTTTGCCTACCTGGTCGATGAAGATTTCCTCCAGCGAAGGCTCGACCAGCTCAAAGCGGCTGATGCGAGCCCGGTCCGAGGCCAGACGCAACAACTGCTGGCTGTCGGCGCCCGGTTTCAATCGCACTTCCACGTAGTTGCCGTAGTTGTTGAACGATTCCACCAACTCACAGCCGGCCAGTTGCGGATCGCCCTCATATTGCATCTGCACATGGTTCTTGCCGTAACTGGCCTTGATCTTGGCGAGATCCCCTTCCAGCACCGCCCGGCCGTGATCGATCAGGCAGATCGAGTCGCACAGCCGCTCCACCTGGTCCATGCGGTGGGTTGAGAACAGGATGGTCTTGCCGGAATTCTTCAGCTCGATCAGCACGTCCTTCAACATAACGGCGTTGGCGGGATCGAGCCCGGCGAACGGTTCGTCCATGATGACCAGGTCGGGATCGTGCAGCAGGGCGGCAATGAACTGGATCTTCTGCTGCATGCCTTTCGACAGCTCTTCCACTTTCTTCTGCGTCCATTCGCGGAGCTGTAGCCGGTCGCACCATAGCAGCGAGCGTTTTCGCGCTTCGTCCTCGGAAAGATTGTGCAGGCGGCCGAGAAATACCAGGTGATCGAGGACCTTCATGCGCTTATACAGTCCGCGCTCTTCGGGCAGATAGCCGACGCGGTGCAGCAATGGGCGGTGAAATTTCTCACCGAACAGCCAGACTTCGCCGGCGTCGGGCATGGTGATGCCAATCATCATGCGGATGGACGAGGTCTTGCCGGCGCCGTTGGGGCCGAGCAGCCCGTAGACGCCGCCCTGGCGAATGTTGAAGGAAAGGTTGTCGACGGCCACGAAGTGGTCGTAGGTTTTGCGGATTCCGCGCAGTTCTACGGCATTGGCCATGTATCTCTAATACGCCGCTACGGACAAGCGGTCAGGCTGAGAGGCTCTATTCTTGGCCAATATACTGGGCGGGACTCTCCTCTGTCGAGGTCACCCCAGCTTGTCACCTAGGGTGTCGTGCCGGCCTGGGGGACGAGCACCACGTTGACATTTCAGCTACAATCCCATCCTCGGGGATGGCGCGAGCCCTCCCGAAAGCTTATGCGGGCCATCTACAAACGATTCAGTGTCCTCGCTGGCTTCGTGACCCTGCTGATCGTCTTAGCCGTCAATACCCTGGTCACCCGACGCGAAGTCGCGGCGCAGGTCGAAGAGCACTCCTGGGTGGTAAACACCGAGCAGGTGGTGCTTGAGTTCCGGCAGATCGAGTCTCTCCTGAGAGACGCTGAAACCGGGCAGCGGGGATTCCTCTATACCGGCGATGCGAAATATCTGGCGCCTTACGACCTTGCCGCCGGGCAGGTTGACGCTCAGATTCAGAAGTTGGCGCAGTTGACTGCCGATAATCCTCGCCAACAGCCTCGCATTGCATTACTGCGCAAACTGGCTCATGACAAACTGAACGAGCTTGGCTTGACCATCTCGCTATTCCGCTCGGGTCAAGCGGAAGAAGCTCGGAAGGTGGTGCTTTCGAACGCGGGCTTGTCCATGATGGAAGACATCCAGGCCGTGGTTGACCAAATGGTAGAGGCGGAGACTTCTCTGCTGGCGGAGCGTAGCGAGGCTTACCGAAAAAGCGTACGAGACACGGTCATCTCCATTTACTTGACCAGTATTGTTGCCGTGGTTGGACTGCTGCTACTCGCCTACTACATATTGCACGAAATGGAACTCCGCGAACGCCACGCCGCCCAGTTGCGGGAACGTGAGGAGTGGTTCCGGGTCACTCTGACCAGCGTCGGCGACGGCGTAGTGGCCACGGATGACCTTGGCCAGGTGACGTTTCTGAATCCCGTGGCGGAGGCATTGATCGGGGCCAAGCTGGCTGAGTTGCAAGGCAGACCCATCCGCGAAGCCTTCCCCATCTTCAACGAGTACACTCGCGAACCGGTGGAGAATCCGGTGCAGAAAGTCATGGAGTCGGGTCGCATCATCGGGCTGGCCAACCATACTGTACTGAAAAAGCGAGATGGAATCATGATTCCGATCGAGGACAGCGCGGCACCTATTCGCGATGATCGAGATCGGCTGGTGGGGGTTGTCCTGGTGTTCCGAGACGCAACCAACGACCGGAAGTCGCAAGAGGTTCTGCGCAAGACCGAAAAGTTGGCCGCCGCCGCCCGCCTGGCTGCTACCGTAGCTCACGAGATCAATAATCCGCTGGAAGCCGTGGGGAACTTGATCTACCTGGCGAAGGCGACGGCAGGCATGCCGGAGGTCGCCACTCAGCACTTGACGCTAGCCGAGAGCGAACTGGAACGGGTCTCGCATATCACCCGGCAGACCCTGGGGTTCTACCATGAAACGAATGCCCCTGACCGGGTAGAAGTGCCGGCGCTGGTCGAGTCGGTACTGAAGCTGTATGCCAACAAATTCCGCAGCAAGCACATCGTCGTCGCGTGCGATTTGGGCGAGTGCCCGCCCATTCAGGGCTGGCCCGGAGAACTGAAGCAGCTTATCTCGAACCTTATTTCCAATGCCGCCGACGCGGTGAGCGCCAATGGAACCTTGAAGGTCAAGTTGTCGTGTGTGCAGAATCACGATGGCAATCAGGTTCAGTTGGTGATTGAAGACGACGGCCCTGGAATCGCGAAGGAACACATCAGTCGAATCTTCGAGCCATTCTTTACCACCAAGAAAGACGTGGGCACCGGTCTGGGCTTGTGGGTAGCCCGGGAAATTGCGGAGCGTCACGGCGGTGCCATTCAAGTTCAGTCGCGCACCGATCCTACCTCCCATGGCACGGTGTTTACCGTCTTATTGGCATGCACCGCCGATTTGCAGAGCCAAGCCGCCGAAACGGCGTGACGTATCGCAGCAGAAAGAGCTGAGATACAGGACCTAGCCCGTTGCCCTCGTGGGATAATCACAAACAGTAGGTGCCTTGATGAAGCGAGTGGTCCACGCCGCCTGTCCGCACGATTGTCCCGACGGCTGCGCGGTGCTCATCACCGTCGACGACGGGCGAGCCACGAAGATCGAAGGCGATCCCCAGCATCCCATCACCCGCGGCTTCCTGTGCGGCAAAGTTGCGAAATATCTTGACCGTGTTTACTCACCTGATCGCGTGCTCTATCCCATGCGGCGCATGGCGGCGAAAGGAACCCACGGCGACGGCGTCTTCCAGCGCATCACCTGGGACCAAGCCTACGACGAGATCGTCGCGCGCCTGAAAATGGTCAGCGCCGAGTTTGGACCGGAAGCGGTTCTGCCCTTCTCCTACGGCGGCAACATCGCCGTGCTTAACGGCGCGTCGATGGACATGCGCTTCTTTCATCGGCTAGGCGCCTCGCAGTTGCACCGCAGCATCTGCTCGCAGGCAGGCGGTGACGCCATCGTCTCCATTTATGGGCGCAAGATCGGCACCGAACCGGAACAGTTCCGCCACTCCCGGTACATCATCGCCTGGGGCGCGAACATCCACGGCAACAACATTCATTTGTGGCCATTCATTGAGGAGGCGCGGCGGGCCGGTGCGAAGCTGGTGGTCATCGATCCCTATCGCACCCGCACCGCGCGCGTGGCCGACTGGCATATCCCGATCAATCCCGGCACCGATGTCGCGCTGGCCATGGGATTGATGCACATCATCGTGCGTGAAGGCTGGCATGACGCCGACTACCTGGCGCGCTACGCCGAGGGCTTCGACGAGTTGGAAAAGCGCTTGCCGGAATACACCCCGGAGCGCGTAGCGCGATGGACGGGAATTGCGCAGGACGACATCGAGCGCCTGGCGCGGGAATACGCCACCACGCGGCCGGCGGCGATCCGGCTGAACTACGGCATTCAGCGGGCGCAAAATGGCGGAGCCGCGGTGCGCGCCGTTTGCATGTTGCCCATCCTTATCGGATCGTGGAAGGAACTTGGGGGCGGACTGCAGCTGTCCACCAGCGGCGGCTTCCAACTCAATCGCGCTGCCATGGACCGCCAGGACCTGATGCTGAAGAGCCCGCTGGGACGCCCGTCGCGCACCGTCAATATGGTGCAGCTGGGACGAGCTCTCACCGAACTCAACGATCCTCCCGTCAAGGCGCTGGTGGTGTACAACAGCAATCCTGCCGCAGTTTGTCCGGAACAGCAACTGGTGACTCGAGGATTGCGGCGCAAAGATCTGTTTACCGTCGTGCATGAACAGTTCTTCACCGACACCACCGATTATGCCGACATCGTGCTTCCCGCGACCACGTTTTTCGAGCACAAAGACCTGGTGCAGGCCTACGGGCATTATTACCTGCAGGTGTCGCATCAGGCCATCGAGGCGTTGGGGGAGTGCAAGTCCAATGTGGATTTCTTTCGCGAGCTGGCATTGCGCATGGGCTTCGACGACGAATGTTTTCGCCAGCCGGTCGATGCCATGATCGATGCCGCGCTGGCTTCGGGTGTGCCGCAGCTGGCGGGCATCACCCGCGAACGTTTGGAGAATGATCCCGGTATGCGCCTCAACTTGCATGGCGACGGCAATGGCAAGCCCTGGCTGCCGTTTGCCAACGGATTTCCCACCCCGACCGGCAAAGCGCGAATCTATGACGGCGCGCTCATCGCCTATGGCATGGATCCGGTGGCCTCGTTCATTCCTCCGGAAGAGTCGCGGCACCAGGCTGCAGCCTCGCGCTATCCCCTGGAGTTGCTGGCGCGCAAGGCCGACAACTTCCTGAATTCCACCTTCGTCAATCATCCCAGCCATCAGAAAATGGAACGCCAGCAGCGAGATCTGGAAATCTCTGCAGACGATGCGAAACCTCGAGGCATCGCCGATGGCGACCGGGTTCGGATCTTCAACGATCGCGGCCAGATTTTTCTGCGCGCGCGGGTCGATGGATCGGTGCGGCCGGGCGTGGTCGGCGCCAAACTGGGTTGGGCCAAGTTATCGGAGGGTGGCTTCAACGTCAACCTGCTCACCTCCGACCGGCTTACCGATCTGGGTGGTGGTGCTACGTTCTATTCCACTCTGGTGGAAGTGGAGCGCGTCGGCGCAACTTCCACGGGCTCCGAGGGTTAGCGTAGCCATCAACTGCTCATGATCGGGTCGCTTTGGTTTCCGAACCGGAGCGCCCTTACCGTATAATTGCGCTTTCATTAAACCCTGGTACTGAGGTTTCATCATTTCTTGCCACCGTCAGGGAAGACTCGCGATGCTACGGATTCGCGGGACACGTTATTGCGCCACGGCGATCGGTTTTCTCCTCGCATTCTTATTCCTAGCCGGGACATGCGTAGCGCAACAGGACGTGGTGGAGAGTATTCAGATCCGTGGTAACCGCAGAATTCCAGCGGAAACCATCCGTGCCCGCATGTTCACCAAGCCCGGCGATGTGTATGACCAGGCCGGCCTGGAACGCGACTTCAATTCGCTGTGGAACACCGGCTACTTCGACGACTTGCGGATTGAACGTGAACAATCGGCCAAGGGTTGGATCATTTACGTCTATGTCAAGGAAAAGCCCACCATCCGCGAGATCAAGTACGTCGGCTTGAGTTCGGTTTCGCAGAGCGACGTGCTCGACAAGTTCAAGGAACAAAAGGTCGGGCTTACGCAAGAGAGCCAGTACGATCCCACCAAGGTGAAGCACGCTGAAGTGGTGATCAAGCAGTTGCTGGCCGCGCACGGCCGGCAGTTCGCCACCGTGCAATCGGAAGTGCGGCCTATTCCTCCCGCCGCCGTGGCGTTGACCTTCGTAGTGAAGGAAGGCCCCAAGGTCAAGGTAGGGAAGATCAAGTTCGAGGGCAATAAGGCAATCAAGAGTCGCGATCTGCAAAGCGCGATGAAGAACCTGAAGCCGATCGGCATTCCGCACTCGATCTTCCTGGAGAACCTGTTCCCGCGCACCTACGATTCCACCAAGCTCTCGGAAGACGCCGAACGGGTGCGTTACTTCTATCAGACCAAGGGCTACTTTAAGGCGCTGGTGGGCGATCCCAAGACCCAAATCCACGACACCAGCGGCGTCAGGTGGTATTTCCCTTTTAAGTCGTCTCCGGGCAAAGCAGTGGACATCACCATGCCGGTGGAAGAGGGTCAGCGCTATCGTCTGAAAGAGATCACCTTCACCGGCAACAAAGCGGTCAAGAGTACGCAGGCCCTACGCAGCCTGTTCAAGATCAAAGATGGCGACGTGTTCGACACCGAAGCCATCCGTAAAGGCCTGGAATCGTTGCGTAAGGCGTATGCCGCATTGGGGTACATCAACTTTACCCCCGTGCCCAACACCGAGGCCGATGACGAAAAGCGAACCATCAGCCTGCGGATCGATCTGGACGAGGGAAAACAATTCTATGTGCGGCGTATTGAGTTCCAGGGGAACACCACGACCCGCGACAAAGTCATTCGCCGCGAGCTGGCTCTGGAAGAAGGCAACGTTTACAACGGCAACTTGTGGGAACTCAGCCTGCTGCGCTTGAATCAGCTGCAGTATTTCGATCAGCTGAAGCCGGAACAGGATTCCGAGATCAAGCAGAACGTGCAGGACGGAACGGTCGACATCACTCTTAAGGTCAAGGAAAAAGGCAAGAATAGCATCGGTCTTACCGGCGGGGTCAGCGGCCTGGAAGGCGCCTTCATTGGCATCAACTACACGACCAACAACCTGTTCGGCAAGGGCGAGAGCCTGACCCTGCAATTTCAGATCGGGCAATACCAGCGCAATGAGACGCTCTCGTTTACCCAGCCCTATCTGTTCGATAAGCCACTACAGTTCGGCTGGTCGGTTTACCACAACAGCTACAACTATAATCAGGCCGCTCTCACCTCGATCCAGCTCAATCAGCAAGTCAACCTGCCCGCCAGCTACCAGGCGTTGCTGCAGAATTTCACCCAAACCAGCACCGGATTTACTTCGTCTCTGAGCTACCCGATCAAGCGCTCGTTCAAGCGTTTGGGCATGACCTATTCGTTCGACGATTCGTCAGTACAGACCTTCAGCGCGGCCTCAACCGACTACTTCGAGACTTTGGCTTTCCGGGGCATATCAGGGCCCAACGCGCTCAACGGAATTATCACCAGCAAAGTTGTTCCTAATTTTTCCTATAACAAGATCGACAACCCGCAACGACCGCACAAAGGGCAGAGCATCTACTTCGCCAGCGAAATCGCCGGCTTGGGCGGCAACGTGAAATACATCAAGCCAGTAACCGAATACAAACGATTCATGCCCGTCAACAAAGGCCGCAACACCCTTGGCTTCCGAGTATTGGGCTCGTGGATCACGGGATACGGCGGACAGGTCGCACCCCCGTTCGATCGCTTCTACATGGGCGGCGACACCGACATCCGCGGCTTCGATATCCGCGCTATCTCGCCGGTCGCCTTCTTCCCCACGGCGGTTAGCATTCCGCTGCAGAATCCTGACGGAAGCAACGTTCCACTGAATCCGGCCAACCCGCGGCAGGGGGTCTACAGCATCACCATTCCGGTGGAGCAGATCATCTTCCCCGGCGGAGATACCAACATCGTTACCAACCTGGAGTACCGGGTGCCGATCGTAGGCCCGGTAACGATTGCTCCGTTCGTCGATACCGGGTGGGACTTTATCTCCGAGCCTTCGCAACTGCGTATTGCCGGACCGGAGGTGACCTCTTTGCAGACCACGGTCTTCGGTTGTCCCACCGTGACTTCGAGCTTCACGTGTGCCGGCGGCACTCTGCTGCCGTTCAATCCGGTGCTGAATGCGGTTTCCGGTACGAACTACCAGACCCGCATGTCCACGGGCCTGGAGTTGCAGGTCATTATGCCGGTGGTCAACGCTCCCTTCCGCGTCTATTGGGCCTACAACCCCATGCGGATTAACGAAGTGGTAAGCTCGCCCAATCCCATCACCCGAGCCATGTTCCCGGCAGGTGCGGCGGGAGATTACACCTACGCCCAAGCCATCTCCATCTATCAGCCTAAGTATTACCTGGCCGAGCCGCTCAAAACCTTCCGGTTCACGGTGGCTACGACGTTCTAGGAGAACACCGAAGTGAGAAGCATTTTGGCGCCACTGGTGTTGGGCCTCATAGTCAGCGCCGGAATGATGGCGCAGAATTCGCAGACCGGGCCTGGGCCTACTCCGCAGCAGCAGATGATGGGATACTTTGCCGGCAACTGGAAGCTGTCGGGCACGGCTAAGATCAGTCCTAAGGGGCCCGCGACCCCGTTCACCGCAACTGAACGCGGCGAGTGGGTGCCGGGTAATTTCTTCCTGGAAACTCACACCGTAATGCACGGACCCATGGGGGATGTCCACAGCACCCGGGTGATGGAGTACGATCCGCAGGATAAGTCTTACAACTACAACGCCTACAACAGTCTGGGCGAACACATCGTGGCGCTCGGCCATGTGGAAGGCGACACCTGGGTCTGGGATTCGGAGGAGAAGTTGAACGGTGTCGTGACCAAAGGGCGTTACACCGTGACGCTCACTTCTCCCGCCGCCTACAGCTTCAAATCCCAGGTAGCCAAGCCCGGCGGCGGATGGGCCACGGTCATGGAAGGCAAAGCCACTCGGTCGCAATAGAACTGCGAATCGATTTCGCCAAAGGTAGCCCGGCGGCGCCCAATCTTCTCATTTGACGCTGGTAAGCGAGCTTCCCTATAATTGCAATATCCGCACCGCCGAATTTTCCGGCCGGGTAGCCTGGTCATCCGCGCTCTATGCGAACGACCGTTTCCCGGCAGTCCAGATCAAGACGCAGCGGGACCGCGTACATCCCTGGAACACCTGTGGAATTCCCGGAGCAGTTCAAGGAGCTACACCAACTCAATGAAGCGCACGTTCGTAGGCATAGCCGTGCTCGCTCTCGTCCTGGCAATGACGGCCATGGCCCAAACCGGTTCGGCCGCTCACTCCACCGCCGCAACCTCCACGCCTTCCACTTCTATGGCTGCCACCACTCCCGTCGCCACCGGTTCCGGTGCAGTCAAAGTCGGCATCATCGACATTCAGCAGGCCATCATCGGTACGAATGAAGGCGCCCGGGATTTCGATGCCTTGCAGAAGAAGTTTGAACCGCGCCGCACCGAGTTGTCGAACCTCAACACCGAGATCGAGAATCTGAAGAAGCAGCTCAACACCCAGGGCGACAAGATGAATGAGCAGGCGCACGCCGACCTGGTAAAGAGCATCGAGAGCAAGCAGAAGAGCTTGCAACGCTCGGCGGAAGACGCTCAGAACGATTATCAACAGCAGTCCAACGAGATTGCGCAGCGCATCCTGCAGAAGATGGCGCCGGTAATCGACAAGTATGCTAAAGCCAATGGCTATGGACTGCTCTTCGACTCGTCGAATCCCTGGCCGCAGGGGCCGCTGCTCTGGGCCACCGCGACCGTCGATCTGACCAAGATCGTAGTCGACGCCTACAATGCCCAGTCCACCGTTCCGGCCCCGGCCGCCAAGCCCGCAGGCACGCCCGGCGCCGCTTTGAACCGGCCGACGCCCCCGGCCGCCTCCGCCAAGCCGGCCTCGGCGACGCACTAAGCTTCTGGAAGTAACCGCGATCGGCCGCCCTCACGAGGCGGCCTTTTGCTGCGCCCGCAATCCCTCGCGGATGGCGCTACTCGTCTAGTACCACGCTGTGGGACTTTTGTATGTCGATGAAAGGTATTGGACTTTCTGGGCTTTGGAGGTCAACTCGATTTTGGCTGGGCGATCTCTCAGTTCCGGGGAATCCTCAGAGCTGTGGAAAACTCTGTGGAAGATCGGCTGGCCGCATCACCAGAACCCATTTTTTCAGAGACTTAGAGAGTTTGCCCCGCCGATGTTGCACAATTCAAACGTAATAAAATCAGCGACTTAGCTGAACCCGTAATTGTTGGGCACCGATTCCCTGGGAAAACCTTAGTCGGTCTTTGGGGTGAGAGGTTTTGCACAATTTGAGCCATCGTTGACCCTGGTACTTAAGTGGTTGCGGCTTCTGAGGTAGCTGACTAAACTCCCGAACCGCCTTCAAAGATCTTCTGCATCTGGTAGGGATAAACGCGATACAGTGCATAGTCGATTCCGGTGTCCGAGTGCAACCGGAACAACAAGTCACCGCGTCCATTGGCGTCAGCATCGACCGCATCGATGATCTCCATGCGCGAAAAAGCATCGAGATGATTGCTGTCGGTCACCGAACTGAAGATCTTGATGGGCGCGCCGTTGATATCCTCGCGCGCCACTACCGTTACGTAGTAGTCGAACTCGTCACTGCGTAGCCCCTTTGCGCCAGGCACCGGCAGCTTGGCGGTGAAGACCAGGGTCGGCGAATTGCTGTAGTCCAGGTCGAAGCAGCGCAAATCGTAGTCAGTGATGGTCGCGGTTTTGGGCAATGCCGGAGCACTGCGCTGGCCAATGAACTTCCGAATCTCCTCCATTGCGATGGCGCTCATCTCCTGCGACTTGTCTATCCTTTCCGAACTGCCCATAGCGTATAGCAAAGACCGCATCTGGTAATTACCCGCATCGGAAACCGCAGGATACGAACGCCGCCCCAATGCCGCGAGGGTGTTGAGTACTTTGGCGCGCGCCTGTTCGGTCGCCGTCGGCGCTTTCGCCGCACCTGCTGATGCGGATTGAACGTCAGCGGCCTGCCCGGCAGGCTTGCCTCGGCGCAGGGTTGGCCGGCTGGGATCACTTTCGTTCGTATCCGAATATTGAGGCGCCGAATTCGAGGCAATCGTCGCATTCGCCGGCTGTCCCGTATTGTCTGACAGCGTCGGAGTTGACGATGTCGTGGAATTTGCCGGCGAACCGCTCGTGCTCGACCCAGGACTCGGTGTCGGCGAACTGTTCTTCAGCGTGGGCCGGTCAGGATCGTCATTGGACGAAGGCGGCGGAGCGTTGCTGGCGGTCGAACCCCCGCTTCCGGACGAAGACCCCGGAGCGGCAGGCGAATTTCCTGAGCCGGAGGAGCCACTCGATCCCGCGCGGTGCAGTACTGGCCGGTCATCGTCAGGATTAGCGGGCGCTTTTTTCTTGGGCTGCTGCGCGGCTTGTTGCGCCAGCTTCTCATCCAGAGCCAGGTGCGGGGTCCAGTGGCCGTCAGCCACCCAGTTTCCGTTAACTTCCTTGGGAGTGGTAACCGTGAACAATCCCGTCGGCTCGCCATAATCTGTTGCCTGGTAAACGGTCTGGGGTTCAACCGCCAGCGGTTCGGGATTGGCGGCATAGAGGCTGGCGTCATAGAAGCGGTCGTCAATCCAGATGGCAACCGGAACTAGCCGGGTTCCCCCGCCGGGCAGAAACTCAACCACGGCGATGGCGCGCGGGCCGCGTTTGCCACTGGGAGTTGGGCCATGGTTCTGATCGGGCGGCGGCGGTGGTTGCTGGTCGTGCGTGTGATCCTGCAGCACCTGCGCAAAGCTGTCTAGACTCAGTAGGGCAAGCACCAGCAAAGTCGCGATGGCCCGCGGGCCGGATTTGCGGTATAGATAGTGCAATATGGAAATCAACTCGAAAGCTCCCAGCTTCACTCTGCCCGACGAAAACGGTAACCCGGTTTCGCTCGACCAGTTTCGCGGCAAGAACGTGGTTTTGTTCTTCTATCCCAAAGCCGACACGCCCGGCTGCACTATCGAAGCGTGCGGCTTCCGCGACAGCTTCAAGAAGTTGCAGAAGGCCGGACTGGTCGTGCTCGGCATCTCCCCCGACACCCCTAAGGCTCAATTGAAGTTTAAAGAAAAGTATGACCTGCCGTATACCTTGCTGGCCGACGACAAAAAAGAGGTCGCCACGAAGTTTGACGTGCTGAAAGAGAAAAACATGTACGGCAAGAAGGTCATAGGGATTGTCCGGAGCACGTTTTTGATTGGCCCCGACGGCAAGATCGTGCACATCTTCAGCCCAGTCAAGCCCGAAGGCCACGCCGAGGAGGTGCTGGAACTGGTGAAGAAGGAATAGGGAAGAATGAGATCTCAAGGATCATCGCGGTAACACGCGGCTGCACGAAGCGAGAACGGCCCCGGCGGGCATCCTCGAGATGCGCTCCTTGGTCTTCTGCCTGGAGCCACCCGTTCGGAGCATCCTACAGAAGAAAAACGCCAAAACGACTACACCTTCGGGCCGAGCCGTTATATACTTCGGCGCGCCGTAGCCCCAGCAAACGCAGTCGGGACTGTATCAGAATCTTCTGGAAGGGTGTCGCCATGTTTGCTCCGCCACTCACCAAAACCCAGACGAAACCCGCTGAAAGATCGAACCACAAATCAGAACCAGAACGTTCGACGGAGGCGCCGGAACGATTTGCTCGTGATGTGGTCGATCCGATGTACTTCCCACCCCGCAGTATTGGCAATCAGGCAGCCTTGCGCCGCCAATCGCAGGGAACGGCGGGTTCGGAACGCAGTCAGCCCAGCGGCTTGTTCATCAACGAAACCGAAAGGACGCACGCTTCCGGCGGAGCGGCAGCCCCGAAGCTGGCATGGGATTTCGGCAAGATGGCGGTGTTCGCGTCTGACGAGGCAAGATCATCGCAAGCGAAGTTACTGACGACCACGCCCGCGCTGCCAGGAATTCTGCAGGCGAAACTCGAAATCGGGGCAGTCGACGATCCGCTGGAGCGCGAAGCCGACGAAGTTGCCGGCAAGGTAATGCGCATGCCGGACCCGCGGGTCCGGCCCGTTTGTCCTTGCGGCGGCGGGTGCCGCACCTGCGAGAACGACCAACCGGACCGGGAGCATGAGCGCTTACAGACAAGGCGCATCCAGGCTGGCGACACGAGACAGATTGCCGAGCCGTTCACGGTTCACGAAGTATTGCGCTCCCCCGGTCAACCGCTCGATCCGGGGACTCGCGCTTTTATGGAGCAGCGCTTCGGCTACGATTTTTCTCGAGTACGGGTGCATTCCGGGGCGGCTGCTGAGCAATCAGCGCGCGACGTGAGCGCCAGCGCATATACCGTGCGACAGGATATTGTCTTCGGGCCGGGCCAGTTTGCGCCGGATACGCGCCAGGGACGGCAACTGATTGCCCACGAACTCGCTCATGTTGTCCAGCAAAGCTCCGCCAGTAATCGGGGTCAGATAGCCTCGCCTATCACGCCTGGTCTTCTTCAGCGTAGACCGATCCCGGTCGTCGAGCCCGATCGCCACCCGCTCGACCTTACACCTGATAAATCCTCGAATGCCCCCCAGTCGGGAGAAATCGTCGATCCCGTCGTGCTGCGAACAGAGGAAGTCATCATACTTAATCAGGACGTGGGCTTCCAAGAAAATCGAGTCACCGAGTATGGCGAGGGTTGGGTCAATGTCGGAGGCGGACGTCAGAAAAAGATTCAGTACAGCTACCGAGACCGTCAAACACAGGTCGTTCAACAACTCGGGAGACAGGTGGACATCGAGGCACACCAGCGTTTTCGCGGTCGAAGCCGAGTACCGCCTCGCCCGAGAGCCTATCCACATCGAGCCGATTCATCAGGAGCCCAAGGGGCACGCGCCAGCTCACAAAGAGGCCGTTCGCTCAAAGACTCCCGAACCTGAGACGTTCAAGCGCACAGCCACCCAAGAAGTAATCAATGTGCCTAAGCCTGCGGCCGAAGAGTCAAAGTCGAGCAGTGTGCTTGGCAAGATGTGCGGCTTCTTCAAAGGCGTCGGAGAATCGGCTTGGGGGCTGGTCGAAGGTGTTGGCCACATGGTTCGGCACCCCATCGACACCGTCGTGGGTTTGGGTCGCATGATCCGCCACCCCATCCGCACTCTCTCGGCCCTGGGCCACGCCATAAAAGAGCAAGGAAAGAAAATTCTGTCAGGGGATACGGAGGCGCTGGGCAAAACCATAGGCGATCTTGCCACCCTGATATTGGCGCCCGAAGCCGAAGGCGCCGAAGCGGCGGAGGGTTTAGACGCAGCAAAAGCACTTGACACTGAAGCGGCGACCGCCGAGCTGACAGAGGGGACCGAGGCGGCGGGAAAGACCACCGAGGACGTGGCTTCGAGCGAATCATCAGAGGTTGGAGCCGCTCAGCGGCAACAAACTCCCACAGATCGCCTCAAAGAACATTTGACAGAAGCAGATTTAGATGCGGCCAAGAGAGAGTCTTCTGGTGAAGTAGTGGCACGAAAAGCTGACGGCACCCCGTATGACCATATTACAGAAGTCAGAGAAGCACAGCGAGGTTTACTAAGGCGAATTGATCGAATCAGACAACGTCTCGGATATCCTAATCTAGGCGAGGCAGAGCGCATCGAGCTATCTCGCGAGCTGGGCGAAGCCAGCAAACTCCTAGACAAATCGGAAAGGTACCTCCCCAGGTGAATTACAACGATATGCTCGCGCGGGCAAAAAAGGGTCTTCTATCAGAGACTGAAATTGCTGCTGTCGCGCACGAATTGGAAAATCCGGCGAGCGAAACTGACCCGTATACGCTTTTGCACATTCTTGGCAGAGCGGAAGCAAAATCGCATACCAAATTGGTTGAACACTTTCTTAACCAGCGAGATGACCCGATGGTTGCTCACCTTGCACTTCAAATTTTATGCGGCTTTTGGGGTTACTGCTCGCGCTACCTCAGTGATGTTTCACGGTTTATAGATGGAGTTCCTTGGGATCCGGATGAGGAAATCAGATCAGGTGCAATATCCGCCGCAGGAGAGTATTTGCGAGCAACTGAACATCCAGAATTGATAAATAAGCTGCTTGCAATCTTCGAAAACGAAAACGAGAGCCAAGGTGCGAGAGAGGACGCATACCTAGCATTGGCTAGAGCGGTCGGCCGGAATTGGAGTGAACTTCCACCGGCTTCTCGACATTTTGATTTGGTCTCCGATACGGACCTGTCGGTAATCGAAAACGTTCGAAGACGAGCATCAAGGCGTGGTCTTACAAGTCCTCAGTGAGCAATTCACGTGTCTTCGCCAGTATTGGAAATCAACACTGCGGTTATCCCGTGGCCAACGATACTGGATGTGCAGGGTACATCACTGCGGCAACGTGCTCAGAATCACAGCAAGAGCCCCAGTTATAGTGAGTGGTCGCAGGTCCGAAGGCTTCTTCATGAATCAAGCATCGCGGTTCCGATACTACGTATACATCTCTCAGCGAAAGGTCGATGGTCTCTATGAGCAGATGTCCGAGAAAAAGAAGAAGAAAATTTCCTACGAATTTGGTGTTGATGCCAAGATCATCAAGATCGGAAGAAAGCAGGATGTCGAGGAGGAGGATCCCACTCTGAGCGATAAGCTCAATCGTGTTCTGTCGCTGCTGAACGAGGTGGGCGATGTGGGCACGGTTGACGAGGCTCGCACCTACCTTTCGGGGACGATGGAAATGTTCTGGACGATTGATCAGAACCTGGGTTTTGTTGACTTTTACGGTGAAACCTCCGAGACAGTTCTTGCACTCGCCGGATCGGCTGGGAATGTCATTGGCTATGAGGGTATTTCTCCGCGCGTGGGGGGATCAGCACTGCCGGGTATCCAGGGTTATTTTCGGGTAGGTCCAGAAGGCCCGTCCCCAGTCGGCGACCTTGTGCATGGAGTCATGTCCCTCAAGGACAAAGCTTCGAAGCGGCTTCCTCAGCATCTTGAGTTTGTAGCTCGAAAGGTGTTTGAGTGCCCTCCGTCGAAGCTGTCTAAACATAAGAAAGTCGTGATTGCGACACCCCTCTATGTGGCATTAGCCGATAAACCCGAGGAGTGATCGGCAAGCGGCTCGGCGGGTGGCGGGTGCCCCACTCATTCCTGCTTTTGGAATGAGTGGGGGTGCAAGTAACTCGGCCGACTCTTGATCCCACACATTCGAAACCCGCGAATGTGTGGGGCAACCGCGTTTGGCAAACCCGGTACGATGACTTCAACGTCTGCACGGCGCGTAAGCGCATCGAGAAGCTTCGCTAACCGGGGTCCCCGACGAGCGCCTTTTTTGCGTTCGTTGGGGTGGTAGATACACCGCAATCCGGTGAAGCGTGGTCTGGTGGACGCGCCGGAGCTGTGGCGCTGGAGCAGCTTCCGCGCTTATGCCTATCAGGAGAACGGGGCCGTCCTTCTAAATGAGTGGAGCGCCCACAAGCTGAAGTTTCAAGAAGTGACAACTCTCCCGCAGTCAAGCGTCGCACTTACCCAGGTCTCGAAAACCGCGAGACCCTTCGACAGGCTCAGGGCAGGCTCTGGGCCACCCGGCCCAGGCACCAGGCCGAAGCAGCAAAATTTCTTGCACGATTTGTCGATTCCGGTCCGGCCGTCCGTCTATACGGTGAAGGCAGGGCAAGCGGCCCCGCCTCCAATAATCCCAAGGAGATTCCGCAATGCGATTCATGGTTATCGTCAAAGCAACCCCAGAGTCAGAAAAAGAAGGCGCCCTGCCCGATCCCCAGCTCCTGGCCGAGATGGGCAAGTACAACGAAGAGCTCATGAAGGCTGGCGTTCTGCTCGCCCTCGATGGCCTCCATCCCAGCTCCAAAGGCGCCCGCGTCAAATTCTCCGGCAAGTCTCGTACCGTCATCGACGGCCCCTTCACCGAGGCCAAGGAACTCATCGCCGGCTTCTCGATCTTGCAGGTCAAGTCCCTCCAAGAGGCCATCGAGTGGGTCAAGCGTGGCCCCAACTGCGGCGCCGGCGACTATGAAGTCGAAATCCGCCAGGTCTTTGAGATGGAGGATTTCGCCCCCGTCCTGTCCGCAGAGCAGGTCCAGCACAAAGTAAAGCTCCGGGCTGAGCTGCCAAATCAGACCGCCAACAGCTAGCCGCACTTGCATGTACGGCCGGGTGGCCCACTCATTCGCGGGTTTCGAATGAGTGGGAGCGTGGCCCAGAGCCTGCCCTGAGCCTGTCGAAGGGTCTCGCGCTGTTCGAGACCTGGGTGAGTACGCGGTCCAGGTTCTTATATAAAATTAGCGACCCGGATACGGTGTCCGCACAACCCTCAAGGAGAAGACAATGCGCTTCATGATGATCATGTTTCCGAAAGTTTACGAAACCGCAAAACCCGGCTGGGTACCCGACCTCAAAAACATGGAGGAAATGGGCAAGTACAACGAGGAACTAGGGAAAGCCGGCGTGCTGCTGGCGCTCGACGGGCTGACCCCGCCCGCGACCATGAGCGCGCGCGTCACCTTCAAAAACGGGAAATCGAAAGTTACCGACGGCCCGTTTACCGAAGCCAAGGAAGTGGTCGGCGGCTACTGGATCATCCAGGTGAAGTCGCGCGAAGAGGCGCTGGAATGGGCCTCGCGCATCCCCGGAAAGGATAACGAAATGGTCGAAGTTCGCCGGATGTTTGACATGACCGACTTCGATCCCGAGACCCAAAAGTATATCCAAAAGAAGTTCGGCGACGACGTCGCCGCTGAGATGCGCCAGTAGTAAAAAACTCTCCGCGCTTTGTCGATTTCGCGATGCCTCGTACGACGTCTATGTAGCCGCCACCGAAGAAGGAGAAATCATGCCGCAGTATCTAGTTGCTATCTACCACCCCGACGACTACGACCCGTCCGTCGAAACCGAAGCGATGATCGAGAATATCCACGCGCTCAACCGCGAAATGATCGCTGCCGGCGCCAGGAAGTTCGCCTGCGGCCTTTCCCCGGCCGGCAACGCCAAGTCGCTGCGGGCCCAGCCCGACGGCAAGGTGCTCGTCACCGACGGGCCGTACCCGAGACCAAGGAGCACATGGGCGGTTTTTGGATACTGGAAGCCGCTGACATGGACGAGGCGCTGGCGTGGGCGCGCAAGGGCGCCGTCGCCTGCCGCGCGTCGGGCGAGGTGCGCGAGATTCTTTTCAACCCGGACCCGAAGGCAGCAACGGAATAGTCTCACCCGCCGCGACTTCGGAATAGGCGGCGTCTTGACCAACTCAAATGAGCAATCAACTCACTCGTCGCGACTTCGCTATCCGCACCGCCGGCTTTGGTCTGGCTATGGGACTCGCGCCTGCTGCTACGCTGGCGGAGGCTGAGCAAGCCTCGCGCTCAGAAACTTCGCCGGCGATTGCAGACCCATATTCCCTCGTCGATCCGGAACTTCTTCCTGTACTCAAGCAGTTCCCCGCCGTTGACCTCTCACTGGAGATGGTCATCAAGTTCCGGCAAATGCCTGGCATGCCCCCGTTGCCTGCTCCCGCGCCGCAGCCCGTGGAGCGGCATATCCCCGGGCCGCCAGGAGCACCCGAGGTTCGTCTGTGGGTGGTTGATCCTGCGCCGTCGGAGAAGGGCAAGCCGGTGTTGCTTCACATGCATGGCGGCGGCTTCATGATGACCGATCCCATGTTGATGCCCCAGCTGCAAGGGATCGCGACGGATTGCCATTGCGTCGTCGTCTCGGTCGACTACCGGCTGGCTCCGGAGACGCGCTATCCCGGCTCGCTTGAGGACAATTACGCGGCGCTGAAATGGGTTCACGCCCATGCGGCGGAGCTCGGCATTGATCGCTCCAGAATTGCCGTGGGCGGTGAGAGCGCGGGCGGCTACCACGCAGCCAGCCTTGCGATTCACGCGCGCGACCGCAACGAAGTTCCCATCGTCTTCCAGTTGCTCATTTACCCCGTGCTGGACGACCGAACGGGCAGCACACGTGCAGCGCCGCCCGCCATTGGCCACTTTATGTGGACTGCGAGCGCCAATCGTCTTGCCTGGAGCTCGCTGCTCGGTGTTCCAGCAGGCTCGTCCCAGGTGCCGGCAGCCGCCGTACCCGGCGCGGGTAGCCAGCGTCGCCGGCCTGCCGCCTGCCTGGATCGGCGTCGGTTCTATCGACCTGTTCGTCGAAGAAGACATGGAGTACGCGCTCCGGCTCGTCCACGCCGGAGTCGCAACCGAGCTGCTGGTCATGCCTGGCGCTTTCCACGGATTCGATCTCCTCGTGCCCGACGCCGCAGCCTCCAAACAATTCAGCGCGAGTTGGAAGTCTGCGCTGCGCAAAGCATTCGCCACCGGCAAAGCTGTTTAGCAGAGAAGCTGGAATTGTCGCGGCAGAGTGCGAGGCAGTGAGAAAAGTTTCCTGGACGTTGGTCGAATTCGGGTCCGGTCGATCGTCGTCCTGAGGAAGGCATCGGCGATCCGCCAGCCTTCAGGGCGATGAAATGGCGGCCGCGGCCGCAACATATTCGCGATCGATAGCGGCCGGATAGAAAAGGCCCATTCTGCGGCAGATCTGGTTGAATTGGGCGACTCTGCCGGACCACCAGGCAATGGATCACGGTGAGACAGGAGCGATGCCAATGAGAAATGTAATCTACGCCATCAACATCACCCTGGATGGCTGCTGCGACCACACTCCAGTAAATCCTGACGACGAAATACTTGAATATTTCACCGACCTCACGCGCGAGGTTGACCTGCAAGTCTTCGGCCGCAAGACCTATCAATTGATGGTTCCTTATTGGCCAGAGGTCGCCCAGGACCCGTCCGCGTCCAAGGCGGACCAGGAATTTGCTCGAGCCTTTAACTCCACCAGGAAGATTGTCTTTTCCCGATCGTTGGACAGCACCGAAGATGGAAATACCAGGATTGTCCGCACAAATCTTCGCGACGAAATACTTAAACTCAAGCAGGAACCAGGCAAAACTATTCTTACCGGTGGCGTAACCATTCCTTTACAACTAGCAGAGCTAGGTCTGATTGATGAATATCGTTTTGTAGTGCACCCGATAGTTGTAGGAGGCGGGAGGCGGTTGTTCGAAGGTATCAACCTGCAAGAGAAACTGCAATTGAAGCTTGTTGAGTCAAAGACTTTTAAGTCAGGATCTGTTGCGCTTCGCTACCGGAAGCAGTGACAGAAAAAATCCTTCGGGTGCCTTCGGGTGCCCCGCTCATTCCTGCCTTTGGAATGAGTGGGAGTGCAGGCGGGTGGCCCAGGACCAGGAATGACGATCTGTCCGCGGGAAGAGATGCGGGTGGTAAAGGGGCTTCTCATAGTACCTCGGTAAGATTTTCTTACTTTAGCAAAAAGTAAGTAGAGTAAGATTTCTGCAAGCTATCTTACTCCCAAGAAAATCTGCAGGGTATGCCGGTTTTGGTCTCGCCGTCCGGGAGGGGGGAGCCTGAGGGCGTCGCGGTTGTTCCGGGTTGGCCGGGTTCTCTTGTCTGGGAAAACCTAGGCACAAACGCCAGCCTGACCGCCTCGGCCTTTCCGCGGGATGTCAACCGGGGCCAATAGCTCGATATAATTTCTTACCCATGAGCTGGAGCCCTGGTTCCGTCGTCCGCCGCTGGTTTGATCCGGAATGCGGCGCTGCCGACCGGCTCATCCCGCGCTGGATTTTTCTGCGCGCCCTGGGACTGATTTACTTCTCCGCATTCTTCTCGCTCATCTTCCAGATTCGCGGCCTCATCGGCCCGGAAGGAATTCTTCCGGCCGGCGATTATCTGGACGCAGTGGCCCGCCAGTTTGGCCCGTCGCGTTTCTGGTTTGCTCCGACTTTGCTGTGGCTCTCCGCCGGCAACCACATGCTGATGGCGATCTGCTGGATCGGCATTGTCGCTTCCGTGTTGCTGGTGGCGAATGTCTGGCCGCGCGGCATGTTGTTTGTCTGCCTGGTGTGCTTTCTGTCGTTCGTGGCCGCGGCCCAGGATTTTTCCGGCTATCAATCCGACGGCATGTTGCTGGAGGCAGGATTCATCTCGCTCTTCTTCGCTCCGGCGGGATTCTGGCCGGGTCTAGGCCGGTCGAGCCCGCCCTCGCGCGCCAGCCTGTTCCTGCTGCAATGGGAGTGGTTTCGCATCTACTTCGAATCCGGCGTGGTGAAGCTGGCCAGCGGCGATCCGGAATGGCGCAACTTCACCGCCATGGACGAGTACTACCAGAACGGCCCGCTGCCTACCTGGATTGGCTGGTACGTCCAGCATCTGCCGCACTGGTTTCACGCCTTCGCCACCGGAGCCACGCTGGTCCTCGAACTCGGCCTGGTGTTCATGCTGTTTCTGCCGCGCCGCTGGCGCATCGTCTGCTTCTTCATCGTGACCGCGTGGCAGATTCCGGTCATCCTGACCGCGAACTATACCTTCCTGAACTATCTGGTGCTGGTGCTGGGATTTTTGCTGCTCGACGATCGCTTTATCGCGCAGGTTTCTGCCGGATGGTTGGAAGCGGAAATTCTTTCCCGAGTCGACGGTTACTCCAGCTCCAGCCTCACCTCCGGTCGAGCCGGCCGATGAGACGACCCCGCCGCCTGCGCCAGAATACATTCCCGCCCGCGCGCCCAATCCTTTTGCCGCCTTGAAGCTGGCCCTGGCCAGCGTGATGCTGCTCTGGATCTTCTACACCACCACGGTACAACTGGGCTGGATGTTCTTGCCCCATCTGCCGCTTCCCACTTCGCCGGTGGCGGCGCTGGAGCCTTTTCGCATCGCCAATCGCTATGGCCTTTTCGCGGTGATGACCCGCGGCCGCTACGAGATTGAGTTTCAGGGCTCGGACGACGGACAGACCTGGATCGCGTATCCGTTTCGCTACAAGCCACAGGCTCTCAACCAGGCGCCGCGCGTTTACGCGCCCTATCAGCCGCGCTTCGACTGGAACTTGTGGTTTGCGTCGCTGGGCTCGTGGCGGGAGAACATGATCGTCCCCAGCACCGAGGAGCGCCTGCTGGTGTCGTCGCCGGATGTGCTGGCGCTGTTTGCCGGCAATCCCTTCCCGCAAGCGCCGCCCAAACTGGTGCGGGCCGTGCTGTGGCAGTATTGGTTCACCACGATGGCCGAGAAGCGCGCCACCGGCATGTGGTGGCGGCGCAAGTTGCTGGGACTCTATGCGCCAGTGCTGCAGATCGGTCCGGACGGCAAAGTGGTCGCGGTGGAGATACCCGAGCCGCTGCCGCCGCACCCGTAGTTAGGTTCCAGCCCGGTTCTTGAAGGGGCGCCGCTTCAGCTGCGCCGTTGCAGATCCCTTAAATTTGTCATCCCGAGGCGGCTTCAGCCGCCGACGGATCCGCTTTCACGCCGCGAAGGCTTTGGCCAGGAAGCGCGAGATGTGCCAGGCGTCCATATATTTGTAGGGCGTCTCGCCCAGCGAGTAGTGGCCGCAGGGCAGAGCCTTGATGGTGGTGTCCAGACCGCGGCGGATAAATTCGCCCGCGGTTTGCACCGAGAACTCAGGCAGAAACGTCAGATCGTAGCGGCCATAGATCATCAGCGACTTTTTCGGCCAGCGCTTGAACTTGTCGAAGTAGACGATGGGGCTGATGCTCATCCAGACGCGCCGCAGCTCTTCCTGGCTCAGCACCGGCTCGACTCCCTGCCGAATGTGCTGGGTCGATTGTCCGGTCCAGGTCACATCGCCGAATGACGTTGATGCGTGGTTAAACACGTTGACCCGGATGCGGGCATCGTGCGCGCTAGCCAGAAACGCATAGCACGATCCCAGGCTGGTTCCGACGATGCCCAGCCGCGAATAGCCGCGCTGCTCCAGCCAATCCATGCAGGAGCGGATGTCGGCGATCCCCTGGCGGGTAGCGTCGATGGTGCGTCCCACATTGGCGGACACGGCATAATCGGCGCGAGTGATGCCCGCCGGGCGGCGAATGTCGTGATACGGCATGCTCAGGCGCAAGGCCGCGATGCCCAGCAGATTGAAGATGCGGCACAGCGCGTTCTGGCTGACCCCGTCGGCGTTCCACTGCGGCAGCAACACCACGGCGCGATGGCCCTTGGCCGGAAACCAGCGCGCGTTGACGCAATTGTTCTCCGGATAGGGAGACGGCACCGGCGAAGTGAAGCGCAGGAATTTGCCCCACTGGTCCTTGAGCTGCTTTTTAGGCGGCTCGCTGCCGGTATGGAAGAGTTCGACCTTGCGATGCTCGATGCGGAAATCGTGAGGCGTGGTGTAGCGGAAAAACTCGTCGCTGTTCTCGACCAGACTATCGTTAGCGTCCGACATGTACTGCAGCATCGCGGCCTTGTCGGCCTGATTTTGCGGCACCGCGAAGCGCTCGATGCCCGGCCAGTGGGTGGTCCAGTCCAGTCCCCACTCGAACGGGCGCACCACGCGATTGTTATCACGCGAGGTCATGCGCGCTTCCCATTCGTGAATCCAGCGCCGGTAATGATCCTTCATCTGGTTTGATGCTATCCCATGCAGGAACTCAGACGGCAGGGAAAGCCAACGAAGCCCGGGGCTTCTGCGCTGAATGGCAGCATCTGCCCGGTGAGCGGGAGCAGGCCTGCGCCGGCGGATGGTTTGACACCCTTCGGCGGCAGACCTATACTCCGCTGCATCTCGTTTCGGAGGTGAGGACTGTGTCGAAACGTAACCCAGCCGTTTTCCTCTTTGCCGCACTGATGTTGGCGGCGCTCAGCGCAACCGCAGCCTTCGCTCAGGGACCGACGCTTACGCCGCAGAACAGCAACACCTCCGCATTGCTGATCGCGGTCAGCCCGGTCGACCAGAACGTGGTCTGGGCGGTTGGAATTAACAGCGTGTTCGTGGTCACTACAGACGGCGGCAATACCTGGCGAACCGGCGTGGTCCCGACCGGGAATGTCGGAGACGTCCAGCTGCGCGATGTGCAGGGCGTGAGCGATCAGGTGGCCTATGTGCTGGCGATCGGGAACCTGCCCAGCGATTTCGCCATCTACAAGACCACCGACGGCGGTGCGACCTGGAGCCTCCAGTTCCAGAATCAGCTGGTCGGCGCCTTCTACGATTGCTTTGCCTTCTGGACTCCGACCAACGGCATTGCGCACAGCGATTCGGTGAATGGCGTGTTTCCCGACCTGCTCACCACCGACGGAGCGACTTGGCAGAGCATCGCCAACAACATGCCGCCGGCGCTGCCCGGCGAAGCGTCGTTCTCCTCCAGCGGAACTTGCGTGGCCACCCAGGGCACCAGCAATGCTTGGATCGCCACCGGCGGCTCCAGCATCGCCCGAATTCTGGCGACCACCGACGGCGGCAACACCTGGGCGGCGTACAACACGCCGCTGCACAGCTCGCCCAGTGCGGGCGGATTTTCGGTGGCGTTTCGTGATGCGTCGAACGGCATTCTCGGCGGCGGCGATCTGTCGCCTACCAACACCCGCACCGCGGCGCAGGTAGCAACTTCGCACGATGGCGGTCAGACGTGGCAGTTCACCAATCAGCCGCCCGTGGGTTATCCCATCTTCGGGCTGGCTTACCTGAGCAACACCACCGGCTTCAACGGGCAGCATCTGTCCTGTCACTGCGGAGCGAAACACAGTCCCACGGATTACACCCAGACCGTAGTGGTCACGGCCGATATCGGCGGCGCAGCCTGGACGCCCGACGAAGGCACGACCTGGTATCAGCTGGCCGGCATCAAGGGATATTGGGCCGTAGCATTTGCCAATCCGCAGAATGGCTGGATGGTAGGAACCAATGGCACCATCTTGAAAGTCAGCTTCCCGTGATCGGATGGCGCAGTGCGGCCAGCTTGCGGATCCGCGAACCTAGCGGCGTAGGACGAAGTTCGGGAGTGTGCTACGGAACGGCATTCAACCTGAGACGGCTTGCCGGCCCAATTTCCGGCAGAGATTGCTGAGCGACTTCTGCTCGTCGGGATTGAGGGCGTTCATAAACTCGACCAGGGCTTCCCCATGTTGCGGAAACAGGTTTCGGATCAGCGCCTTGCCTTTGGAAGTCATCACCACGATCAGGACGCGGCCGTCTTCCGGACTGCGTTGCCGTTTGGCCAGCCCCAGCTTTTCCAGATTACCCACGACCATGGTCAAGTTGCCGCCGGTGGTCAGCACCTTCTGCGCGATGTCGGTTAGCGACATGGGCCCGAGGTGATAGAGCGCCTCCAGCACCGCGAACTGGGTCAGGGTCAAGCCGCTATCAGCGAGTTGGCGGGCGGCAACCGTACGGGCCGCGTTGGCCGCCCGCATCAGCTTGACGTAGGCGTTCAGCGCCAGGCGTTCCTGACTGCGCTGCGCTTGATGGCCGTTCACGAATGGAATTGCCTCCGCCCGCAATACTAAAACATTGAAGCAATTGCCGCGCGCCGGCTATTTGATCCCGGCATGTTCGGCCGCCAGTTGGCCGAGGACGCTCCAGTCGTCCTGGGCATAACCGTGACCGATGGCGGTGAGCATGTGATCGCGAATCAGGCTGGCAACCGGCAGCGGCGCGTCCACGCCTTCGGCCGCGGCCAGAGCCAGGCGAACATCTTTTAATCCCAGACGCAGAGCGAATCCTCCTGTCCCATGCTTCCGGTCGGCGATCAGGCCGCCGTAGGTTTTGTAGACCGGAGCGGCGAACAGGCTGCCGGTGAGGAAGTCCACATACTCGTGCGGATCGATGCCGTACTTGCGGGTAAGCGCGATGGCTTCCCCCAGCGACTCGATCACCGACGCGATCAGGAAGTTGCCGCTCAGCTTGACCACGTTGGCCATCACCGGTTTGTCGCCAATGACGAAAACCCGCTGACCCATCGCCTCCAGCAGCGGCCGGACCCGCTCCAACACTGGCTTCTCACCGGCTGCGGCAATGAACAGCTTGCCGGCGGCGGCGGCGTCGGGACGTCCGAAGACGGGAGCGGCAACATAATGATGCCCGCGCTTGCTGTGTTCCTCTGCCAGGCGGTTGGAGAGCGCCACGCTGATGGTGCTCATGGAAACGTGGGTCGCGGCCCGGGGCAAAGTTTCCAGCGCGCCACCGGCCGACAGGACCGCCGCTTCGACCGCAGCGTCGTCGGCCAGCATGGTGATGAGCACCTCGGCGTCACGGGCAGCTTCGCCTGGCGACTGGCCAACCTTGGCGCCTTCGGCCCGCAGCGGCTCGGCTTTCGCCAGAGTGCGATTCCACACCGTGATCTCATGTCCGGCACGGATCAGGTGGCCCGCCATGGCCGTCCCCATATTGCCTAACCCCAGAAATGCGATTTTCATTGCTCCCCCTCGCGAAACATAGCAACGCTCTAATGGATGTTTGATGTTGAAGCTTTGATTCGCCAGAAAGCGGACATAAGCGAGCGCGAGTTGGACAATGGGCGGAATTCCGATGTTTCGGGTGGCCGTTTTCGCCGGGATTGAGTTCAGATCACGACCACCACCTGCCCGGGCTCTCTTGACGCTCCACGAACTCGTGCGCCAGGGCGATATCGTCTCAGGGCAAGGGTTCGACGATCGACGCTCAGCGGCGGTTGAACGAAGAGCTGGCTTCTCCTGGCTACTATGGAAACTCGCAACTCTACTCCGCTCCAGGCGGCCTATTCTTCATCGACCGCCGACACTATCCAGGCGGATGCTCGATGACCACCCAATCCCTAACTCGATAGCAAAGAGTAGAGATTTTCTTAACTATCCCAGTCGCTCTTTCCCAAGCAGGCTAATTTGCTGGCATAAAATCTGAGTAGGTTATGCAGTAGTTTACCTACTGCTGACCTAGACTTATTAAAGGAAAGCCCCGCTCGTCACCGGGCGGGGCTGAACAGGAGAATCAACTTAGGTTGCTTCTGTTGCTGAGGAGAGTCAACCCTGTTGCGTCTACTGCGCGGAGCATAGTTCGCGATCGATTCGTAGTCAATAGCTATGATGAAACTATCGTGCAATTCATCACTCGACTGTGCAATTATGCGCGTGCCAGTGCTCAGTAGCAGACCCTCGATAGCAATGCAGTCGGTGTACGCCTTCTAAAGCCAGCGCCGGCATCGATGGGAGAAGATACTCCAGGCGAGAGCTAGTTGCGAAGCGGTGCAGCTTCAGTCGCGCGGCTGCGAAATCCCTGAATTTGTCATCCCCAAGGAGGCGCTCACGTTTTGCTGCCAAACTTAAAAGAGCAGATCCCCGGCGGCTAAAGCGGGCTGGTGATAACAAAAAACAAAGGGTTTATATAGGGCGCTGAAGCGCCGCGTTGCCTGAGGCCTCCCTCTCTGCGAGCTTTTAAGTTTGCCGGTTGCCGATAGTGTTGCATAAGGGCGCGGCGCTCAGTGCAAGTACTAGTACTATCGACCATTCTTTTACAGAGAGAGAAGCTAAGGTCTCGATATCCTGCGCCACAGTAGCCGGAAGCTGGGAATAGGTTGAGTGTGGCCTTTATCGGCTGCAGATCTAAGACAAATTCTATCTAGAGTGAGTGCGCACGTTCCTATATAAATTCCGATGCTTGTACTGCGTTGCAGAGAATTCCATTAAGACTGCAACAATAAGTCTTCTAACCTATTGACAAGCGCCAGAGAGCTGCCCACCATTACTATGCAACATCCTATACTGTAACCCCGACAAACTTGCGGTTACAGAGTAGCTCCGGAAACTTACGTCATTAGTTTGGGTTTGGATTGTGCGAGCGTGCAGTCTAAGCCAGGCCATCCCAAACTCGTGCCCGCCGGTATACAAGCTTCAATCTCTCAGCACCAGGCCTTGCCGGCTGTGGCTGAGCTTGCGGTCTAGTCATCCACGGGAAAGATTAACGAACTTTACAAGCAGGAGAGAGGATAACCAATGAAGCGTTTGCGAATGCTCGGAATAGCACTGGTAGCTCTGGTTGTAGCAGGTAGTGCCAGCGCGCAGTCCCAGTGGACACCTGTACAAAACGTTCCCAACATCGGAGCCGGAGCGATGGCGCTGCTCACCGACGGCCGCGTGTTGATGCATGATGAGAGTGGTAACCAAGGTACCTGGCAGCACTGGTGGACGCTGACTCCAGATGCCAATGGAAATTACGCTACCGGAACCTGGGCCCAGGTGGCCTCCACCGCGTCCAACTACGGTCCGCTCTACTTTGCCTCGGCCGTGCTGCCCGATGGCCGCTACATTATTGAAGGCGGAGAATACAACAATGGTAGCGACGCCTGGACCAAGTTGGGATCGATCTATGATCCGGTTGCCAACGCCTGGACGGCCGTCACTCCTCCTAGCGGATGGTCTTCGATCGGCGACGCCTCCTCTAGTGTTCTTACCAACGGAACCTGGATGTTGGGCTCCTGCTGCGATCAACCCACCATTCACGCTGCGTTACTGAATGCATCCAATTTGACCTGGACTGCTACCGGCACCGGCAAATTTGACGTTTATGACGAAGAAGGCATTACCCTGATGCCTAACGGCAAGTTGCTGGACGTCGATGCTTATGTCTTCAAAGATCTACCCAACGGCATGAACTATGAAACCTACGATCCCACCAGCGGAACCTGGACCAGCCAGGGCAACACTCCGGTCCAATTGTGGGATTCCCACGGCACCAATGAACTCGGCCCCGCAATATTGATGCCGAATGGCACGGTATTTCAGGCTGGAGCCAACTCTATCGCCGCCGGTCACACCGCCTATTACACCGTAAGCAGCGGAACCTGGACCGCCGGCCCCGATTTCCCTGGCAACTTTAACATCGCTGATGGTCCCGGAGCCCTGGAAGTCAACGGCAACGTGCTGATGATGGCCAGCCCCGGCTTTGGCGACACGGGCGCTGAATTCTTCGAATGGAATGGCAGCACCCTGAATGAGACTGCCGGTCCGCCGAATGGTCCCACCGACTCTTCCTACTACGGACACATGCTGATGCTGCCCACCGGGCAGATTCTGTTTACCGACTTCAGCAACGATGTCGAACTGTTCACCTCCACCGGCAGCCAGTACACCGGCTGGACCCCGACCGCCCTGTTGCCCGCAACCACGTTTAACAAGGGTCAGACGTATACCATCAGCGGATCCAAGTTCAACGGTGCATCTCAAGACGGCGCCTACGGCGACGATTTCCAGGATGCCACCAACTATCCGCTCATCCGCTTCGTCAGCACCAGCACGGGACAGGTCTACTATGCCCGCACCCATGATCACAGCACCATGGCCGTGGGATATCAGGGACCGACCTACACCCACGTCGACATTCCGGCCAGCATTCCGACTGGCGGATACAACATGCAGATCGTAGTGAACGGTATTTCCTCCGCGAACTACCTGGTTGCGATTCACTAACCAGCTGCAAGGTAATTTGGAAGACTGCAAGCTTACCCGCGCCGCGCTCCTACTCTCTCGAGTGGGCGCGGCGTTGGTTTTGAAGCGGGCTGGAAGTCAGCGGAACTCTGGATCGGATGTGCTTTTCAAGCAGAGCAAGTCAGTAGGTAAAACCCTCAATCTCGGTCACCCCACCGTTCGGGCCGTCGACGTAGCCGGAGCGCTGGCCAGGATGCAGCGCGATGTGTATCGGAACCACGTTGGAGGAATTGAAGCTGAATCCGTTCATGGTTTCCTGCAGGTTCCCGTGTATGTCGTAAACGTAGATGCTGCTGCCGTTGGGCGATGAGCTGGAGGTGGGCTGAGCGATGAGGAATAGTTTGTTTACCGAATCAAACTCGACGTCGGCGCCGCTGTACTGCTGCTGTCCACCGGATCCGGGCAGCTCCACCGCGAAACCGGTTTCGGTGCTGAGATTGTAAAATTCCACGCTGGCATCATCTTCCGTCGTGCTACAGGCGATGCCGTCGGCCGCATCGATGGCCAGACCGTTGACGAAGCCAAATCCAATGCCGGTGAACTCGGTGAAGGTGCCATGAGTGAGATCGACCACGCCGAAGACGGGCCGGCAGCCAAAGCATCCCACTCCTCCGCCTAACAGCGCTTGATTGGTCAGGCTGTCGTAGGCAATAGGCGGAGGCACGCTGCCAAAATTGTTCGAGTCGGTGATGTGGATGACCGGACCGAAGGTATTGTTGGCGACGTTGGAGCTGAATACCCACGGCGTGAATTGCTCGCTGTTGTCATAGGCAAATACGGCGACGTTCGGAACTCCCTGGCTGCGGCTTACCCCGGCCGGCATAATGATGTGCTGCGCGCCGATAGGTGGATTCCAGACGCCGGTAATGCGGTTCGAGCTGAGCGGATTCAAGGTGTTGAAGGTGCGGGTGCTGACGAAGAGTCCGGATACGTGCTCGTGTTCGTATAGCCCGACGCTGTTGCCGACCACGCCCATGGTGATGAAATCGTCGTGCGCGTGCGAGGGTTGGGTCAGGTCCACCACTTTGACGATGGCGCCGGTCGCCTGGTTAAAGGTTTCGACGGCGGCCAGCAGATTGCCGTTGGGAAGTGTCTTCGACTCGGCCAGCAAGCCTTCGGTGCCATTCTGATCGACGTCAAAGCCAAAGATTTGTCCGCCAAACTGGCTGTGAACGAAGATCCCGTTCGGTCCGGCGGAGGGATTGATTTGGAATTCGCCGGCCTGACCCCAGGCAGCGGCGCTGCAAAAAATCAATGGAGCCAGGCAGAAGGACACCTGCCTGGAAATGGCGCGAAGCCGCGAGATGGCCGACTGGTTACGGGTGTGGCGCATTTTGGTTATCTCCCTGGGATGGCGTTTAGGAATGCCCGCGTTAGGGCGGGAAGGACACCCCAAATGCTAGGGCAGCGCCGCTTTGGTCGTGTCACAGGTTTGTCAAAGGTTTGTCAACCATTGGCACACTGTCCGGCGAAACCGTTCACTGAGGTCGGTGAGGAGCTTTCCCTCTTCACGGCTACGGTCGGAATCGGATCGCCAAAAGCGACGAAAATGAGACTTTGGTTCGGGCACCGGGTTGCAGGATAATAGAGGAAAGATTCAGCCGGGCGAGTTTCGCCGTCGGCTGCCGTGGAGGGAGCAATGAATCGAGCCAGTCTTTTGCGCGTTCTTCTGCTCGGCGTGGCGTTGGTCATGCTTGGATGGTCAGCTGAGCCGGCAGTTGCAGCCGGCGGTCATGGTGGAGGCGGTTTCCATGGCGGCGGTGGAGGGTTTCACGGCGGCGGCTTCGGCGGTGGCGGATACCACGGTGGCAGCTGGGGTGGCGGCGGATACCGCGGTGGCAGCTGGGGTGGCTATCGGGGTGGATATGGCTATCGCGGCGGATATGGCTATCGTGGTGGCTACGGTTATCGTGGCGGCTACGGCTACCGTGGCGGCTACGGCTACCGTGGCGGCTACGGCTACCGTGGCGGCTACGGATGGGGTGGTTATCGCGGCGGGTATGGCTATGGCTGGGGCGGCGGCTGGGGCATCGGCCTGAGCTTTAATTTCGGCTGGCCTTACGGGGGATGGGGCTATCCCTACTACGCTTACGCTCCCTACTATGGTTACGCTCCCTACTCTTACCCTTACTACGCCTATCCGACTTATCCCTATTCCTACTACTACGCGCCGGTCGCGGTTCCGCCGGCTTACGCGCAGCCTTATGGTCAGGCCAGCAGCGCGTATCAGTACGGCGCTCCGGGGCAGCAGATGAATAATGCAGCTCCGCACTACCCGCCCAGCTCGAGCCAGTTGAAGCTCTACGAAGCGAACTATGTTCCTCGCCCGCCGGCGGCGAGAACGAGTTCTACAGGCAGCAGTGCGGCCAGCTATCGTCCTCCGGCGGCGTCAAGTTCTTCGGCGGTGGTTCGCTACGCTAGCTACAACCCAGTTTCCAGTACGCGGCAGCTTCTGCTCGCACGTCCCGAGGTGGTGAACGTCATCCGGGCGCTTCGCGCCATGCCGCCGCAGGCTGGCCAGCGCGCGCTGGAATCGGGCCGCTACAGCAATCTCTCGCCGGCTGAACTTCAGCAAGTGAGGCAAGCTGCGGGCCTGCCTCCGGCGTGAGGACTGAGCGCCTGCGGGGCACAACCGGTCTATCAACGCTAGCGGCAGGCTATTTTCTTGGGGCCGGTCGCGGGCTGGCGGCGGCTTGCGCCCCTCTGCAGTTTTGCTCCGGAGCCTTCATCAGTAGTCCGGTTCCAAGAACCCGCTCGGGCGAATGGTCGGCGATCACAAATCCAACCCAGCCCAAAATCCAACCCAGGTAGTTCGCACCTGACTTGATGGGCGACTGGGGCGGTATCGTAGTTTGAAATTTGCCAGGAATGCGGGATGCCGCCAGAAGTTACCCACTGGAATTACGATCTCGTTCTGCGTGTTTTCCGCACTTTGAGCAGTACCCACCCATTTCAAACCGCGCTACCACAATATGAAAGTCGCAATCTCGTTCGACCTGCCCCTTCACTCGGTCGAACAGCTCACTTTCAAACTCTTGGACTTTGCCGCAGCCGAGGCAGGTCATATGCATGTGGTCGCGCTGAGGCCGCCGTTCGTAAAAGTGGCCGTCACCCTTGGCATGCAGCAGGTCGAGTTCATCAACCAGACCCTGCCGTTTCAGGAGGCCTAATGTTCGATATACCGTAACCCGATCGATACTCGGACACACGGTTACGGCCTTGCGCAGAATCTGGGCCGCATCCAAGTGCTGACTTGCGGTCTCGATGATTTCAAGAATAATCCTGCGTTGCCGGGTCATACGAACGCCCCGACTTACGAGTACGGCTTGCAGTGCGCCAGGTGATTCAGTTTTAGGGAATGGCATACCTCACCTTGAAAGAACCGGATCTCGCGTTGGACTAACAGCTCTGGATGCTTACAGCGGATCGTCTTATAAAACGCTGTCGCACCCATTTGCACCCCTGTCGTTACTACTCTCAGCGATGCAAATAAGATTTACCGCCGCACCTGGTCAGAAAAATATCTTGGCACCTAGCTGAATGAGACGAGGCGGATCGGCGTTCACTACTTGACCGAAAGTTCCACTAGCAATGTTGCCATCTACCGTTTGTGGCCCGAAGAATTGGGCATGATTGAAAATATTAAAAGCTTCGACTCGAAGCTGTAGTGACTTGGATTCCCGCAAGCGAATAGTTTTCATCAATGCTACATCGTAGTTGTCCAGGCCCGGCCCGGAGAAGAACCGACGCGGTATATTGCCTGGAGTACCGAGTGCGTTCACGGTGAATTGTGAGGTGTTGAAATAGGGCAGGCCGTTCTGCGGGATGTGATTAAGATTAAGCGGACCTCCGGCGTAATCTGGTTCATCCACCCCATAGTTGTTAATCCCGTTCGGCTCCGCCCCGAGCAGTGAATTGTCACCATAGCTGAACAGGGTCACCGGAAACCCTGTACTGAGGTGCGTGATCCCGGATAGTTCCCAGCCCTGGGTCCACTGATTGGAGACGCGAAATAACGAATCAACGGGCAACCGATAGACATAACTCACGACAAAGTTGTGCCTTATATCGAAAGCGGACAAGCCATAACTAAGACCAGGATTGATGGGGTTGACTTCTTCCCCCAGATTCGAGGCGTCATCGAGAGACTTACCATAAGTATATCCCGCAGAAAGTTCTAAGCGACCGCTAGTATGGCGCAGACTAATTTGCAAAGAATTGTAGTTGGATTCTCCACTGGTAGATTGGTAAGTATTGCTGCCAAACTCAGGGCCGAGTGGGGCACGCGTACCATTAATCACCTGTCCCGAGGCTGTGGTATAGACATTGTTTTCACCAAATGGGCCGCAGGTCGGCGAACCGGGCGCCACTTGGCTGGGCTGGCTCAAACTCAAGCAAAGTGCCGGGTTCCCCGGATTGGCTTCAACCATGACCAGCAATCGATGCCCTTGATTACCCACATAGCTGATGCTTAACACGGTTTGCTGCCCTAATTGCCGTTCTAGGGACAGCATGTACTCCTCGACGTACGGGATACGGTTCGTCGTGGCATATGCGGGGATGCCGCTAATAGGTTCGTACTGAGACCAGTTGATACTGGAGTTTGGACTACTGCTGGACGCCTTTCCGGTAGCCAAGGTCGCAGGGAACGGCTGGCCTTGATACTGCCCTGACGAGGCAGTAATAAAGGGGGTGGCGAACAGCGGCGGCGCCGGACTGGAATAGGTAATACCGAAGGGGGCATTGCCGGCCAAAATGCCGATAGAGAGGGCTTCAATGGCCTCATAATACATGCCGTAGCCGACCCGAATGCTGGTGCTGCCCGGTCCTCCGAAAATCTTTCCAAGAAGCTGGCCTTTCGGAATATCGGGCGAATAGGCTAAACCGATGCGCGGCGCGAAGTCTAAGTTACCTGGCGGCGCCAGAGTCCGGGATACTCCGGGATCGCCCGGATACAAAATCCCAGCTGGTGCGCCGGGAAACACAACCGATTGCTGGCCCGCTTCAAATGTTGATATCCCATTGCTAACCTCGTACCAGGGTTCAATCCGATCCCACCGGAGACCATAGTTTAGCGTCAGGTTCGATCGCACTCGCCAACTATCCTGGCCGTAGATACCAAGATATTTGTTCCGACCATAAAATGGTTGCAGCTGACTCTGGTTGTACTGACTGGGAACTCCCAAAAGAAAATCGGCGAAGTCTGAGCCCGTCTCGCTTCCGGTGAACAGGAAGCTGCCGTTGAACTGCGCGACGGGATCGGTATTGATCTGGTCATAATGAAATTCCGCCCCGACTTTAATCGTGTGTCGACCGATGACCTTGGAGAAATTATCGATCCATTGGAAGGTATTGTTCACCTGCTTCAGTTCGTTGGCGTTGGTGCCTATGGAATACGAATTGAAGATGACGTTTTCGACGCCTTCGCGTTGCGGATCAAGGGGAACAATTCCGGGCGTTCCCTCCCCGGTCACGAATCCCTGGGAGGCCAGGCTAACGCCGAGTCCACCGACCGGCTTACCCAGATCATTATTATCGCGCATATAGCTGAAGTGAAACTCATTTACCGCATCCGATCCTAGTGTCTTGGTGGCACCCAAGCTGAACAATTGCGACTTGCCAAGGTAAAGAGCGTTGAAGCCTGGTACACTTGCTCCGCTCTGTGCCACCGGGTACGGGTTATTCAAGGTGTAATCGTCCAGGAAGTAATAAGCAGTAAGTAGACTCCAATGACTGTTGTAGTCGAGGCGGTACGACCCTTTGTCATCGTGCAATGTCTCATTCGATCCCGAGGTCGAGAATATGCTTGCCCCCGTATTGGGCCGCGGAATGTATTGCAGTAGGTTCCTGGCCGGAGCTGACCAAGCCGATAGCGGAATTACCGCATTGGGTAAAACGCACTGCGACGAACTCACACAGCCCGGGGTATAATAAGGCTCGCCTTGTGAGACAGGGTATCCAAGCTCCTTGGATAGCTGACTTGCCCAACTTTGACCGGTTACTGTTCCAGTCAAGGTGCTTGCCAGATCAGATAAATTGCCTGACCGGTCCGCCATTGAGGGCACTGGAATAAGTCCAGTCGGCACTCCTTCCGATAGTCGTGTGCCTTGATAATCGGCAAAGAAGAATAGCTTGTCCTTTTGCAGCGGTCCGCCCACGGTACCGCCGAATTGATTCTGGTCGAAGGTTCCCCGCGTGGGTGAAAAGTAATCTCGAGCGTCCAGATCCGTATTGCGAAGAAACTCAAACATGTCGCCGTGAAATTGATTGGTGCCGGACTTGGTAACTACGTTGACGTGCCCTCCGGTATAGCCACCATATTCCGCATCGAAATTGCTGGTCAGGATACGGAACTCGGCAATAGCATCGAGGTTGGGAATAATAGCTGCTCCTCCGTTGACATCCTCTTCAGCGTCGCTCCCGTTCACAATGAAGGCATTCGAGAATTCCCGTTGCCCGTTGATCGAAGTCGTTCCCGGATTCAGGTCGCCCGACGGTGAAAGCGCACTCACCCCAACGTCTTGCTGGGTGTCGGGCGTTAAGGAACTTGCCGGCGCCACCCCAGGCTGCAGCGAGAGCAGGTCGGTATAGCTGCGGCCGTTCAACGGAGCTGAAGCCATTTTCTTGCCGCTTATGACCTCTCCCATCTGGGTATCAGAGGTTTCAACATGAACCGAGGCACCGTTCACCGTGATAGCTTCATCACGTTTGCCCACTACAAGCACTGCATCGACCGTAAGCTTGGCATTCGTGTGTACCGTGATCCCCGTCCGGCGGAAAGTTTTAAATCCTGCACTTTCGACCGCCACATCGTAGCGGCCGATGGGTAGGTCAGAAAATGAATAAAAACCTGAGTCGTTCGTGAACACCTGATATCCAAGTCCAGTGTCCACATTGCTGGCGGTGACACCCGCGTCGCGAATCACTGCCTGACTCGCATCTTTCACGGTTCCGGAAATGCTTCCGTCCGTTCCGGCGCATAAATAAGTCACCGACCCTACGACCAGCACCGCAACCATAAAGATTTGGACGAGACTTCCTAGTCCCGACCGAGACCAAATAAAACCTCGGATACGCCGATACAACCCAAACATGCAGTGCCCTCAACTGCCCCAAGCCAGCGTGTCTACCCTGATGCCTATTCCGGTTTCCTGACGATGATGGCAATAAGATTACAAATGCAAATATGTTGCATCTAATACAGAATCTATTAGGCGGCATCTGGCATCCACAGGTCAAGCAACTCGCGAGGAATTGATTGCAGGCTTGGTGCAACCTGCTGCAGCAGTTGGGAAGGGATTCTTGGCGCAATAGATTTGCGCACGCGCACCCGTGCTAGTGGAAAGGCACCGGCTGCATAGTGAGCACAGAGTTTTTAGTCAACTACAATCGCAATCGCTTTCCATCAGCCGATATTGTCGGGTATATCTCCTGGAGACCGGTTTCAGGCCAACTTGCAGTTGGTCGACGACATCCGGAACCTGCTATTTCATTCTTGCCGATTTTTAGTATCTTGTGTCCCCAATGACAATGGGTGTAGAAGACTGTCTCTAGGGAAATGCTTTCGAACTATCCCCGCTTGAGACTGGAATAAGACAGGAATGAGACTGGAACAGGAGGCTTCATGACGGATTTCCCGCTCAGCTGGCCCAAATTGCCCCGCCCGGCAGCCGGAGGTGGGCTCACTGGCAAAGTGCTGTGGTTCCTTGCGATGGCGGCATTCGCGCCGTTCGCGCACTCGCAAGTTACGGCGAAGGCTCCGGCACCGAACCGCCCGCTGAACGTCATTCTGATATTGCGCGATCAAACGCGTTATGACTTGCCGGCTGCCGCAGGTTACAACATGCCGGCCCTGGAGCGGCTAGCGCAACGTGGGTTCACCTTCCGCAACCACTATGTCGCCTCGGCGATGTGTACGCCCTCCCGCGCGGCACTCTGGAGCGGGCAGCCGCCGCAGGTCAACGGGGTCTTCGACCAGATGGAGGCGGGCTATGTGCCGAGCTTGCGAACCGACCGGCCCAACATGGGTTCCATGATGAAGAAGCTGGGCTACCAGACAGCATTCTTCGGCAAATGGGAAATGCAGGCCAGCATCATCCCTCCCAAGCCAACGGTCAACTATAGCGAGGCGCTCCAGCCCTACGGTTTCGAAATCTTCCAGCCAGACGGCGACAAAACTGGTGCGCCCGACCAGGGCTACAAGACCGATGTGTACACCGCGAGCGAAAGCGTCCGCTGGCTGCGGGGCAATTTGCCCAGGCTGCGCGCAGTCTGGCCAACCGTTCTTCCTGGTCGTGAGTTTCGTCAATCCGCACGACATCATGTATGCGGATGCCAATGTGCCGGGAACGGACCAGTCACAAAAGGCCGTCGTGAACGGCGTGCTCACCTCGCCGCCAAAAAATTCGCTGTACCGCACGCAATGGAATCCCGCTCCCTCAGCGACGATGCAGGAATCGCTGTCGGCCCCGGGAATGCCCGCGGCGCTGACCGACTACCACCTCGGTTGGTCGGGGTCCCTCGGCTTCATTCCGGTGAATCGCACGGATATGTGGCAGGTGTTTAATAACTACTATCTGAATTTGATTCGTGACACGGATCTCAGCCTGAAACAGCTTGAAGATGGCCTGGACGAGTTGGATCTCTGGAAGGATACGGTGGTGATCTTCACCGCCGACCACGGCGAGATGGCGGGCGACCATGGTGGCATCCGGGGCAAGGGTCCCTTCGCCTATGAAGGAAATGCCCATGTGCCGTTGATCATTGTCGACCCCAATTACCCCGGCGGCAAATCGTCTTATGTTCTCACCAGCCACCTGGACCTGATGCCGACCCTGCCCGGGCTGGCGGGAGTGCCCGAGGCCCAGCGGCGCGAGGCCGTGAAGGATTTGCCCGGCCACGATTTTTCCGGCGTCCTGGCAAACGCCGAGACCGCATCTCCGACAGCCGTGCGCCCCGGCGTCCTGTTCAACTACGTCGCTCCCATGACCATCGATTCAGGCTATCTTCTGTCGAGCATGACGCAACTACTCCAGAATAAACCGTCGCCGCCCCTGACTGAGCTTCAACCCAAACTCGATAAACGGGGATTCCTGAGTTTTGCTTTCGACGGACGGTACAAGTTTGCGCGTTACTACGCTCCCGACGACTTCAATACGCCGGTAACGCTGGAGCAAATTTTTCGCAACAACGACGTCCAACTCTTTGACCTGAAGAACGACCCGCTCGAGACGCACAATCTCGCCCTCGACCCGGACAAGAACCGCGACCTGATCCTGCGCATGAACGCCTTGCTGAACCAGCTCATAGCCAAGGAAGTGGGCACGAACGACGGTAGTTTTCTGCCTGCCGCCATCCGCCCGAAATCTCAGCGGTAACGAGTAGCCCAGCGCGGGCAGACGGTGGGCAGTTCGGCGAAGCCCAGACGAGGATCAAAGGATGGATACCCACGAACAGAAAGATGCAACTGGGATGGACGGTGCGAAAGACGCAACGACTGCCGGGCGCTTCAGGTACGGGACCAAGACTTGTCGGAGTAATCTCCCATAAGCCGGTTTCGGGCCAACGTCCTGCTTGCCGAGGTAAGGCACGCCGGGTAGGTCTGCGGTTCGCTACTTCGAAAGGCGGCGGCGGGTCTTGAGCCGGTAACGAACGCGCGACAGCGCGATGCCCGTGCGATGTCTTCACGGAGTCGGTGAATACAGCACCGCAACGGACAATGTGTCCTTGGGCTCCGGACGGGAGCTTCAACCTGGTTCCTTCGGTGGCGCACCTACCGGGCCACGGTGAGCGTTCCTGCTACGAAGTTGAAGGTATAGTTCGCGGTGGTGAGCGTTCCTGCCGAGACGGTGATGGGGTAAGAGCCTGGTGGCGATGCCGTGGTGGCTCGCGTGGAGAGGCTGAGCGCGCCGGTCAGGACGGCTGTCGTGTCGCCATTCATCCATCCGCTGTAGGCTGCGGTGAGAGTTGGGTTCGCCGCGCCCACGACTCTGGTTGCGCTGTTGGCCCTTATCGTCAGGACGGCCTTGGCCACGGTTAGGGTTCCCGGTACGCACCGGAAAGTGTAGTTGGCGGCCGCCAATGCTCCTGGGGCCACGGTAATGACAAACGTGCCTGCGCCGAGCCGGGTTGCGGCGGTGGTGCTTAGCGCCGGCGCGCCGGTCAGCACGCTGGCTGTATCCGCATTCAACCAGCCCGTATACGTCGGGACCAACACCAGGTTAGCTCCATAGGTCACGGTGGTGTTGGCGGTGATGGTCAGCACTGCCTTAGTTACGGTCTGGGTTATTGCCGGGGAGGTGGCCGGATTGTAGTTGGATCCTCCCAGCGATGCGGTTATGGAGTGAGTACCTGCCTTTAGCGCCGAGGTGATAAGAGTTGCGGTCCTTCCGCTGAGGTTGGCGCTCCCGAGGCTGCTGGCGCCGTCATAAAACAGAACGGTGCCGGCCGGTCCGCCGGCGGAGACGGTCGCGGTAAAGCTGACCCGGGTACCGTACACCGAAGAACTCGCCGAAGACGCGATGGTTATGGAGGGCGAGGCCTTGGTAATGGTGAGCATCCCGGAAGCAAACTTGAAGGTGTAGTTGACGGCGGCCAGGGTCCCGGTATTGGGAGTAATCGGGTACGAGCCCACCCCCGACGCTGTGGTAGCAGTGGTGGAGAACCCGGGGGCTCCCCTGAGCACGGCAGCCGTGTCTCCATTGACCCATCCGCTGTAGCCGGCGGAGAACGTGGGATTGGCAGCGCCATAGATTTTGCTGGCGCCATTGGCGGTGACCGTGACAACCGCCTTCACGGTGACCGTGACCGCCGCCGAGGTGACGCTGTAGCCGCTGGCCGTAGCGGTGATGGAGCGGACACCCAGTTGTAGCGATGACGTGGCGAACAAAGCAACCCCGGTAGAACCCGCGGCGCTGCTGCCCAGCGTCGTGCTGCCATCGTGGAAGACGACAGTAGGTAGCGACATTCCATAAGTGGTCGCCGTAAAGCTGACCGAGGCGCCGTATACCGCGGAGCTAACCGAGGCTTTCAGCACTATGCCCTGAACCGCAACCGCGATACGCACAACGTTGGTGAGGCCGTCCCCAGTCGCGGTGAGGGTGAGGGTGTAACTTCCGGGCGCGGCCGCACTTGAAGCCGCAAGCGTAAGCACGCTGGTTCCGGAGCCCGGCGACGGGATGGTGGCCGGCGCCAGGGATGCTGTGACGCCCGAAGGCAAGCCGCTTGAGGTCAACGCCACGGCAGCGCTGAAAGTGCTGTTGCCCGCGGTTGTCAGGTTCAGCGTGGTGCTGCCACCGGGCAGGATTGCGATAGAACTCTTAGAGGCCGTAAGCGTGAAGGCCGGTGCGGGCTGGATGGTCAATGTGATCGGCAAAGTGGAGGTCAGTCCACCGCCCGTGGCCTTCGCGATCACCGCATAGCTTCCCGCGACGGCGGCGGTGGTGGCCGTGAACTTCAACGTGCTGGCGCCGGAGCCGGGAGCGGCGATGGTTGAAGGAGTAAACGTGCTGGTCACTCCGGTGGGCAATCCGCTCAAGCTAAGCGAAACGGGGGCACTTAGTCCGCCGCTCACCGTGCTGGTCACGGGCACGGTGGTGTTCGCGCCGGCCAACAGGATGACGTTGGAAGCCGTGGAAGTCAAAGCGATGCCGGGAGCGCCCGTACTGTCGGCCCAATGAGCCACCAGCACAGACGCATCCACCGAGCCCAGTCCAGTGACGTTGTCGTAACCGCTGGCGGCGGAAAAGCCGGTGACTCCGGGCACGCTGTTGTTGCCGGTGACTACGTCGTGGAACACGGCTGGCCCGGCGGCGGAGAGTTGCCGGCTGGCCAGCTTATAGAGCGTAGAATTGGCGTCGCCTTGCGCGCCGTGCGCCTGCACTACCAGCGACATGATGCCGGCAAACGATGGCGCCGCAGCCGAGGTGCCGTAAAAGTAGTACGGGCTGCCGTACATGACAACCATGTAGGCAACGTGGCCGGCCGAGGTGAGCGACACGTCGGGCACGTCGCGCATGCCATCGGCAGGCACACCGCTTACATTCTGCCAGCTGGGCTTGCTGTAGATCAGGCTCACCCCGCCGCCGGTGCTCCACAGGCCGGAGCTGCCCGACTCGTTCCACACCTTCTCCGGGATGTAACTCAGGGCCGAGCTGCTGCCGGCGCCGTTGCTCGAACTCCAGTAGAGGGTGGGATTGGCTGGTGTCGTCGAACTCGGTGCCCCCGACGCAGGTGCTGTAGGGCGAAGTACACAGCCCGTTGACAGCCTTGCCGCCGGTGGCACGAGTGGCGCTGGCGGAGTCGCATCCGGCCGCGCCGCTGTCGCCCGCCGAGACGAAGACACTGATGCCCTGGGAAACGGCTTGCTGCCACAAGCTGTTCACCCAGGTATTCTCGGCCGAGCCCATGTCGGTCTCGCAGAGACCGTAGCTCATGCTCATGACCGGCGCGAGGTTGTGGTTCACGATGTATTGCGCCGAGAGCAGGACGCCATCCGAGACCGCGGTGGAGGAGGCGGCCACGAAGTCGATGGTCGCGCCCTTGGCGACCGCGCCCGACCACTCCACGTCGAGCATGGCTTCGCCAAAGTCGCCGCTGCCGGTGCCGGGATCGGTGTTCACCAGGATGACGTGCGGCGCATTCGCAGGAAGCGAAAACTGGCTGCGAAACATGGTGACGTCGCTCTGGGTGATGTTGGAACGGGCCACGATGGCAACCGTCTGGCCGGTTCCGTCGTAGCCCTGGTTATACAGGGAACGCACATCGTAGATGGTGGCGAAGTCGGCCGGGGAAAGGTAGTGCGCGCTGCCGGTCGTGTATTCGGGCTGGATGGATTGCGCTTCCACCAGCGGCCGGCTGAAGAAGTCGTGTAACGACGCGACCCCTTCCACCACGCCAGCAATGGCGGCGGGAACTTCCGGATCGGTGGCATTGGCCAGGTGCCTGGTGCTGCCGGTGGGGTAGTAGCGCAGGCTGGTATGGAACGCAGCCTCAACTTCGCCCACGCTGCCGCTGAACAGGATGGAGCGCTTGCCGGCCGATACTTCGTCGATCTTCAAACCCTGTCGCCGCAGCCAGTCTTCGATCTGTTCCAGATCATTGCCGGCAATGCCGAAGCGTTGGGCATAACTCTCAGGGGTGAGCCAGCGATGGTAATAGGGCGAAGCCGGATCCTGCTGCGCCGCCACCAGTTTGTCCAGAGCTTGCTGCTGCTCGGGCGAGGGGCGTAATACCAGCACCATGTGCTGCAGAAGTTTGCCGGAAGCAACAGGGCCGGCCGCGGCAGTGGAAGCCGTTACCGGATGGCGGTTGCCCCGCAAGATAACTCGCTGGTCGTCGTCAATGGGCGAGAGGATGCGGGCCACCGGCCGCACCGCCAGCGGATCTTTCTGGGATGCGGACTCTGCCGTCAGGACAACCGGGAAAATGCCCAGCCATACAATTCCCACCACCAGCACGCAGGACGCGAAACGCCGCATGAAGCCTCATTCCCAGGGGGGCCGTCTCTAGAGCGTCTATCGGCGGAAGCAGGGAGGACTTTAGAGCACTGCTAGCGTCGACCATCATGCGCCACAGCTCTGCGCTTACCTATGCGAAGACATTCAACAAGTGGGGATGAGGCGCGGCGAACACGGAAGCGTAGAACATATATTTTGCCGCCGTGTCTAGAGTATTCCAACCAGACGAAACTCCCACGCAGTCCGCTGCGTCGCTTGGGTCGCCAATATCAATTTGCGATGGCCGCTGCCCATTTTGTCTATTCTGAGATACCGTCTCTTGCCAGTTGACTTGGCCCTGCCGAGACTTCCAAATGCCCTGCCGCTGACTCGAAATAGCTTGCCCGATAACTAAGCGAACCGAGCGAACAAGACCCCAAGAGGGATCGCCCGATCCCGGAGACAGCAGGTTAGAGTCGAGTTGTGCCCCAACAAGTCTCAGTATCATGTGCAGTCATGCATCAGAGCCTGGCATGACGGCGGTCCTGAATCCAGCCGAAATAATTCCGGCGCCCAACGTCAGACACTGGGAATATCGACAATCCGACCAAAATAGTGAAGGAAATCAAGTAAACGAAGTCAGCCCACAACGGTGGCTCGCAGCAAAGATGAATTGCGCTGCCCGACCATTCGCCGGAGTGGGTTCTTGAAACCGGACGGCTAACGAAGGCTCCGGAGAAAAAAACCTGCAGCGAGATCGAAGCCGCTCGGAGGTCATTTTCTCTGGTCCGGTTCGCGTAGCAAATGTCGCGAAAAGCCAGCCTTTCGCGCATATTTCAGGAACAACGGAATGGAATTTCTCTGCAGTTGAGACTGCATGGCGGAGGTAGGTGGATTCGAACTCTTGATACGCCTTTTGTAACCTGATTACATTCAGCTGCTTAGGTTTCCCTCGTTGGCGCTTACGGATGGTCACAGAAAAATCCCCTGTCATACCGAGCGGATTGTGCCAGCATCCTAACACGCGTTATATCGGCCAGCCGGTCGCCGGTAGTGGCTGGTATTCCGATTCAAACGCACCGTCAGTGGGACGACTAGACTTCTAACGGCCTCCCCTCTCTGATTTCGAACTTCTGCACCGAGCCCTATTGTCGTTTGCCTTGCAGTGGCTTGCCAATCGCGAGCAGGAAGATGGCACTCTTGTCTTTCGCGTGCGGCGAAAAGAAGCTAACTACGTCATCGTCGAAGAACGTGAGCCCAGTCATCCCCAAGGGTTGGGCATACGCTGCCAGGTACATCCTGCCACCGATGGCTCCCGCCTCCAACTGGACGGCCCGGTAGCCGCGGTTCCCGTAGCGATCCAGAATGGGTTTTAGATCCGCGAGAAAGAAAATGTCCACGCAGGCGTCCGCGGGAAGATCCTGCTCCAGTCCCAGATGGTGGGCCTGGGCGCGAAATTCCCCTTCCTTCAAAAGCTCCAGGATGTTCCGCTCCCGCTGGAAGAAGTAAGCGCCTGGCTTTAGCCCCTGCACCGAATGCGCGATCAGGTAAAGATCGTTGAGCTGCGCGCCCGGAGGCTCCAGGAAGTCAGCCGGAAGACCGCGCGTGGCGCAGTCCAAAATGGTTTCGAGTTGCCCCAGCGTTATGGATGCCGTCTTATCGAACCTTCGGGTCGAGCCGCGGCGCAAGATCACCTGCTCGATCGTGTCCTTCGGCCGTTTTGCTTCTGGCAGTGGCAGGAGACGAACTGGATCGCCGCGCGGAACAGAAGCTGGAAGGACCGGGTTCTTTCCGCGCCACAGAGACACTTCCGCTTCCGACTCAAGGGAGGATGCGTTGTGCATCTCCAGCATGGTGGGATATTTAACCTCGTGTTGCGATATCGAGATCGTCTTCAGGCCGAGCGTCGAAACCTGTCTCACGGCTGGATGGGAACGCTTCGATGTGCGCCCGATCGGTACCAGGCAAAATGAGATCTCGCGGCGTGTGTCGAGATCGAGCAGGAGGTTCGCCTCGGCGTCCACGAACCCGAGTACAATCTCGGCCGGTAGTCCCGAAGCGGTAGAAACGGCCAGCATATTCGCCAGTAGCGTGCCGTTGTCCCAGCCGAAGTGGCGATAGGTACGCGCCTGGTACTTCCAGGCATTCCGCCAATAGGTTCCAGTGCAGAGGATGGTCGCAGGCGCGTGAGTTACCGCGGGTTGCATCGCCGTCGCCCGATCCAGGTTCCCGCGAAAATCGCCCTTTCGCAAAAGGCCTAGCGACACATCCGCGGGATTGAAGTGATAGACGCCAGCCTCCAGTCCCGGAAGATCGCCGGTCACGGCATACAACTCGACCTCGTAGAGAGCTCCGGTGCAGGCGGCGGCGCGAAAGTAGAGTTCTCCGCCTGGATGCGTGCGAGTCTTGGTGATTCCCGCCGAGAAATACAGGATGCGGGCCAGATCCTGAAGCTGCAGTATCGAATCGGCCAGCGGCACGGGCACCGGCTCCGAGATTGCTGATAAGGCAGCGACGCCGGTTTGAGACACGTCCCGGGGCAGAGGAAACGACTCGATCCCCGGATAGATTTTGAACGGCAAGGGCCGATTCGCCCAGTCTAGGACGTGAGGATTGTTGCGAATACTCCAGTAGGAATGCTTCGTGTCATTGTGATACTGCCAAGCCGCCTGGATGTCACGGTTGTTCATCAATCACTGCGTCAGAGTAGCACGTGCACACTGACGAGTTGTCCTGTTTGTGACGAAAGGAAATTTTGTAGTCCCAGCAACGTTCCCGGAAGGAAAATCCCCGATGCCGCAAGGAGCAGTCCCCTGAATATCTGGCGCAACGCCGCAGAATGCAGTTCGGTTCAGGCGGCTACTGCGTAGTGGTGATGCAGTCCACCGAGTCGCGGCAACTAGATGACCTTGCGCCCATTCGGAGACGCCGAGGCCGCAGTTCGATCGGCGGGTGTATCCCCTCCGAGTCCGCGATGAGTCGGGTCTTCGTGATAATAGCTGACGTATTCTTTCACTTATAGTGCACTCGGTGCAGGGCTCAGGCCGGGTGCATACTTCTTCCAGCCTGAGTGCGCCGCCGTAATGCGAGCATCTTGAAAGGGCCTCCGTGTGCGGATTCTTGCCTTCGAGCAACTTTAGGGTGCGGCTCACCATGAAGATGGTGGCAGGTAGGCTACGAAGTAATAGATGGCGCGGAAGTTCATTTGCCGCGGCTTGCTACTGTTCGAACCGAAAAAAACTAAATTCGTTGCCTCCCTGTTTCTTCGCCTGGTACATGGCAACGTCTGCGTTGCGGACTAGGACTTCTGCGCTCTGTCCGTGATCAGGGAAGATGCTAATCCCTATGCTGGCTGTAATCTGGAACTCGCGGTGGTCTATCAAGTACCGCACCGCAACGGTCCTCAGAATCTTCTCCGCAACCACAGCCGCATCGTTCGCTTCTTCGATCTGGGGAAGCAGTATTACAAACTCATCTCCCCCGTGGCGGCTTACGGTGTCCTCATCCCGTAACACTTCGCGCAGACGCTTTGAGACGGCTCGAAGCAGCAAGTCTCCAATCGTGTGTCCCAGCGAATCATTGATAGGTTTGAATAGGTCCAGGTCAACGAAGAGAATGGCGAGCTTTTTGTGATGACGATTATCCGTCCGTATCGCCTGGCTAAGTCTGTCGTTCAGTAGAAGGCGGTTGGGCAATTCGGTAAGAGGGTCCTGCTGAGCTAACTCAGACATCTTCTGCGCCAGAGCGTGCGCCTTTCCGACGTCCCGAAAAACAATCACGGCCCCCACCACGCGACCTTCACGGTCGCGAATAGGAGCGGCAGAATCTTCAATGGCAATTTCAAGTCCGTCGCGGCGGATGAGCACACAGTCTGCCGCAAGGCCGACAGGCCCGTCTTGCTGAATGGCATACTCCAGCGGGTTACGCGCGGGCGCGCGGCTGTCTCAATTCCAGCGAGAAAAGACTGGCCAGGATTCTTCTGTTGTTGGCTCATTTCGGCAAGGAGAGCAAACCGGAAACGGTTATCCCTAGGATTAGCCAGGAGGCGCTCGCCGAAATGGTAGGTACAACACGTTCTCGTGTCAACTTCTTCATGAACCGCTTCAAGAAGCTCGGGTTCGTCGAGTACGATGGTAGCGGAATGCACGTACACGGTTCGCTCCTGAACGTCGTACTTCACGATTGACGCCGGTTCCCAATACATTGGTGGATTAGCGGCATTGGAGTACTCGCTATGCGCCCTTGAGGGCGACTATTCGTGAAGAAGAAAGGTAAGGAGTATTAGTTGCGGCCGTAAGCTGCGATCGGCAGCGGCGCGAGGGTTAGAGACGCGTGAGACGCAGAACGGCACCACTGCTTGCATAGTGCAGCCGCACTATCTCGACGGCTTGCGACGCGACGCGACGCGCGTCCTCACGGGGAATGTTGTATCCGATCAGAATCGCCGCGAAATCAAGGGTCAGTCTCTTCAGTAAGGCAGCATCCCCGACATGACACGACATCGTTGTTTCCATTTGGTTCCTGTCCTTTGCCCGCTACATCGTGGCCCGATCTGATTGGCCATGGCTTCGATTGTCAAATAGCACACTATGATTTCAGCACTCGCAGCATTGCTATTTCTGTCTCAAACTGCTCAATTCTTAAGTAATAAGGTTCAGGCCTGGATAGGAACACTGGGTTAGGCTATAAAGGATAGCGCCTATCTAGCGCATTGAATAATAGTGTGCAATTGTGAACAGTTTTTCGGTTAAGCAAATGTAATTATTTTAGTGGTCTAATGCTGATCAATCAGCAGGACTGAGAAGGTGCAGTCATGATCGACGTTATCGTTGCTGACGACCACGAGCTTTTTCGTACGGGGATCGAAGAGGTGCTGGCGGTTGCCGACGATATTCGCCTCCTGGCTAAGCCACAATCTCCCGAACAATTGCTAAACACGTTGAAAGAGCTCAAGCCTCACGTGTTGCTTCTGTCGGCAAACTTTCTGCCGGTGTTATCTGGGATCCGGCCGATACTGGAGAAGCGCCAGACCGCACTGTTGGTGCTCGCCGAGAATGACGACTCTGCTGCCTACGTGCCTCAGCTAGGAGCGCAAGGGGTTGTCTATCGCTGGATGGATGGATGCGCGCTGGTGGAGGCGATGCGCCGAGTGTCGCGAGGTGAGGTGTTTGTCCAGAGCCGCAGTTCCGACATGGGCGAAGAGCGCCTTCTTTATGTTTGTTACGACCGCACCACGCTGGTCTCGCGCGAGCGACTTCTCATGAGCATGGGCTACCAGGTTTGCACTGTTCTGGGGAACGATGGTTTGATGGCGCAAAGGGATGTTGACTACTTCGATTTCGCACTGATTGGAGATGAAGGATCATTGTCGCAGCGGCAGGCTGCCGCTCGGCGGTTAAAAGAAAGCTGTCCGCACACTTCGGTAATTGCGATCTGTCACGAAACCGAGAAGATTGAAGGCACAGACTACCACGTCTCATCGGCCGATCCCGGCATCTGGCCCGACATATTGGCCGCTCGCAGTCTGCGCCAATCATAAACCAAGGGCGTGTTCCAGGATGCAGGCCGGTCGGAGAGGTTTGGCCGATCAGGCCGTCTCGAACTTCCAACGCGTGATTTCCGGGCCGGTGTGTTGCCTGAAGGCCCTCAGGGGATCATGGTAAAGATCTTCACCACCAGATGTATGAAGTACTCGAACGACTATAGGAATGGCGGTGACCCGACCAAAGATAATCCGCAAGGCACATATTGCTTGCTGCAAACGTGCGCCTAGAAATGAGACCGACCAACTACCACACTTCTTGACCGGCGCTGCTGGCTGTCGGCCGCGAAGATTGGAGGATAACTCGATGGCCGAAAGTGCACCAGCGACCGCCACGCTTTTACGCGCGGCGGATGCGCAGACGCAGAGTGAACAGAAGATGGAGGCCGGTGGTTGGTTGGCAGGAGGCATCTCGCACGACTTAGACAACCTTCTCAGCGTCATTCTCGGAAATGCTGAACTATTGCTCGAAACAACCCAGTCTGCCGCGCAGCGGCATTACACGGAGGAGATTAAAAAAACGACTGGAAGCGCATTTCAGCTGACCCGGCAATTGCTGGCCGACAGCCGCAAACACGCGCTCCGCTCGGCTATCCTTAACATAAACGAGATTGTTCACGATATTGAGGGGATTCTGCAATGCCTGATGGGGAAGCATGTACAAATTCTGACAAAGCTGACGACGGACTTAGGTCCAATCCGAGCGGATCGCGGACAGGTTGAACAGATACTGATGAATCTAGCCACGAACGCCCGCGACGCCATGCCCGGCGGTGGCAGGTTTATCATACAAACGGAAAATGCTGAACTATCTACGGCTGACGCGACCTGTCGATGGGGAATCAATCCTGGACGCTATGTCCGCCTCTCGGTGAGTGACACGGGAGTGGGGATGAGCGAAGAAATTAGAGCTAGAGTTTTCGAGCCTTTCTTCACTACGAAACCACCAGGGCGTGGCACCGGACTCGGATTGGCCACGGCATGCGAAGTAGTCTGCCAGAGTGGGGGATATATTTCGATTTCGAGTGCACCCGGAGCTGGTGCCACCTTTGACGTCTATGTGCCGCGCGCCGACTAACAGCTCCGCCCAGAACCCCGAACCGCGGATGGCTGGGTGGGAGCGGTCATTCGTGAGCAGTACTCGGTAAAGGATCACAGTACTGTCAGCGGCAAGGGTGCTAGCCCTCTGCCGATTTAATTTATGGAAGGGTTCAAGATCAGTGATGCTGAGGAATAAACTCGCCGCAGTACTTTACTTTATCAACTTATCGCGCACGCGATGCTGTTCCTGGTGCGGGAGCATAGATGTGCGTCCATCGCGGCTTCATCTGTACGACTTCCCTGTGCTGCTTTTGTTACTCAAGCCGTACCGATGCCGGACTTGCTATGGACGGCACTTCAGCTTTGTTTGGGCACGGCACCAGATACTACCACCGGGAAAGCAATCAGGGAGGCCGGCGACTGTCGGATGACGAAGTCAGCTGGACGGCTAGACGCTCCATCTGGCAACTTAGTAGCGGGTGAGGCTGGACAGAACTGACCTATGCATCGCAAGGCTCGACGAGGGAGTCGAATATCTGGCAAGTCTCAAACTCTGGCAAGATGATCCAACGGATTCCGGGCAAACTCAGCGCCTGCGAAATAGTTTACAGATTTATGCATCAAGCTTGGTCAAACTTACGCGGTCAGATTTAAAGACGCCTGTAAAAGTCATCTTGTCTCACTTGCCGCCCACGTGGCGATGGTTCGCCGGGTCTGCGGGAACATATGCGATAAGCGAACTGTGGAAACATAATCATGGGGCAGCAGCTACGCTAGGAGCGCTCGCTGCTATCTCAAATGCAGGATATGCAATATATCAGGGTTTTCGGGATCAGAACCGTAAAATCTATCTGTCGATTGATGGTGCGCGTTACTATGGGAACGCGGAGTTAAAGATTTTTGTCCCAAGCTCTGGCCCGAAACACTTGTGACTCGGTTCGTTGAATGATGGCATCCGAGCGGGTATTCAACCTTCCCTTTCATCTGTGCTTGAGCAAGCCCGGAGCCGTGACCTACCGTCCGATGAACACTTCACGGTGAACGGAACCTTGTTGGAAGCTTGGGCGGGACAAAAGAGTTTTCGTCGCAAGGACGATGGCCAGCCAGCACCAGCACCAACGAGTGCATAGCGTGGCTCCAACCCGACCGTGAACTTCCACCGCGAGAAGCGCAGCAATGATACGCGCCGCTCCACCACCGATCCGGATGCCATGCAGGCTCGCAAAAGCTGCGGCAGTGCGGCGGTGCTGGCCTATCGCGGACATCTGTGACTGATGACGCAACCTCTGAGCTTCGTTTACTTCCAGGCCGCCGTACTTTGCCTTCCAGCCATAGAGAGTGTGCTTGCTGACACCCACCTCGCGCGCCACGTCTTCCACCTTACGACCCGCCTCTGACTTCCGGTATCAGCCAATTGCCGAGCCCGAAGAATTGGGTGATGGCGGGCGGGTCCGATGGATGGCGGGTCTCCCTGGCGAGGCACCAGCTTACGCTGGGACTGATTTCATCATTTCTCGGGACGGCCGGATTTCCGCCCCTTATCTCTTTTTCGACAAGCTACCCTGAGCTCGCCCCGCAACACATCCCGAAAGTCCACCTGCACCTAGACCCGCAGGCAGTGTGCCGGCCGGAAGTCAAGTCGGCCTTCGCATTGTGTTCGGATTGTGATCGCTAAGCATTCGCCGTTGGCCATTCTTGAAAGCGGACTTTCAATGTGAGCTCCGGAGAAAAGCGGCGGATTGGGAGCAATGTGTTCCTGCTGGTGCTTTCTCTCTGGTCTGCTTCCTGTAGCACTTGTCGCAAAAGTCCGGCCTTTTTCGCACATTTCAGGACCAAGGATCCAAAGTTTCTCTGCACTTGAGACTGCGTGGCGGAGGGAGAGGGATTCGAACCCCCGGTACCCTTTCGGGTACAGCGGTTTTCAAGACCGCCTGTTTCAACCGCTCACACATCCCTCCGCGGCGGTGGGCAGCGTGTGGTCATCATTGTACGACAGCTGTGAACGCGGAATATTCGGATAGGCTGGCGGGTGTCGTGCGCAGAAATCGCTGCGCCGGAACGTGAAGAAACGAGCTCGCCGGGGTAGCGACTCTGCTAGGCTGGCCGCGAGGAGACGGCCTGAACGTCGTCGACGCTGCGCGTCGATTCGCCGGTGCCGTTTCCCCGAGTGGCGGGAAGGAAAATGCTGAAGCAGGTTCCGGTTGTGCCGGTGGTGGACGTCTCTACTTCGATCTTGCCGCCCAGCTTGTCGACAATGCCTTTGATCACCCACAGGCCGATGCCCGTGCCTTTATCGCCTTTGGTGGTGAAGAACGGCTGGAAGATGGTCTTCAGGTTTTCCTCAGGAATGCCGCAGCCGCTATCGCGAACGTGCACCACCACCTGATTTTCGGAACCTTTTTCGATCGCCAGGTAGAGCTGGCCCTGCTGGCCGATGGCATCGATGGCATTGGTGATGAGGTTGGTGAACACCTGGCGCAACTCGCTGGGATAGATGGTGACTTCGCCTTCGATCTGATAGTTGCGTTCGACTTTGATTTTCGACGACTGCAGACGGGGGCGATAGACGGCGCAAACGTCATCGAGCAGTTCCGAAAGCTTGGTGACCACCGGGAACTTGGTCTGGCGATGGGGAGCCAGCGTCTGCCGGCTGATGTTGGCCAGGCGGCGCACTTCCTGCTCCGCCAGTCCCACCAATTCGGCTCCGCTCGAATCCAGGGTCGAGTTCATTTTCAGAAGGTGCATCAAGTTGGTGAGAGCGTCGAGCGGGTTATTGATCTCGTGCGCGATGGTGGCCACCAGGCGGCCGGTGGCAGCCAGCTTCTCCGAGCGGCGCACCGCTTCTTCCAGTTCATCGTTCAGCTTCTGGATCTGTTGTTCGGCCAGTTTGCGTTCCGACACATCGCGAATGGCGCCGGTGGCGAAGGTGCCTTCCTCGGTGGTCAGCGGGCTAAGGCTGATCTCGACCGGAAATTCGCTTCCGTCTTTGCGCAGGCCGAACAATTCCAGCGCGGCGCCCATGGGTCGAACCCGGGGATCGGCAAAGAAGTTTTCCCGGTGGCGGGGATGCTGATCGCGATAGCGCTCCGGGATGAGAGACTCGACCGAGCGTCCGATCAACTCGGAACGGCTGTAGCCGAACAGTTTCTCGGTCTGAGCGTTGACCAGAGTAATTTCGCCGGCCTGGTTGACGATTACCATGGCGTCGGGCGCAGCTTCCAGCAGGGAGCGGAATTTGTCCTCGGCTTTTTTTCGCACTGTAATATCCCGAATAGCACTTGCTACCAGCACGCCGTCCGAGGTCTTAATCGGGCTAAGGCTGATTTCGAGCGGAAACTCGGTTCCGTCTTTGCGTAGTCCAAATAGTTCCAGATCTTCCCCCATCGGGCGCTGGCGCGGATCGCCAAAGTAGGACGACCGATGATGGAGATGCTGCGAGTGGAAACGCTCGGGAATGAGAATTTCCACGGAATATCCTAGTATTTCCTGCCTAGTGTAGCCGAATAATTCTTCGGTGCGGGAATTAACCAGCACAATCCTTCCGCGCGGATCGACAATCACCATGGCGTCGGGCGCCGATTCCAGCAAGGCGCGGAATTTGTCCTCGGCGCCTTTGCGCGCGGTCACATCGCGCACCGCACTGATCACCATGGGACCGTCGGGAGTCTGCACCGGACTCAAGCTGATCTCTACCGGGAACTCAGTGCCATCCTTGCGTAGACCGTGGAGAGTAAGACCGGCGCCCATCGGCCGAACATGGGGGTCGCCGGAGAAATAGCCGGAACGGTGGCCGGGATGTTTGGCGCGAAAACGCGGCGGTACCAGGATCTCGATCTTCTGGCCGACCAGCTCGCTGTGGGAATAGCCGAATAGCTGCTCACTCTGCAGGTTAGCCAGCACAATGCGGCCGAGCTGATCGACGACCAGCATGGCATCAGGAGCGGCATCCAACACCGCGCCAAAGTTGGCACCTACGGGTATTTCCATCTGAACTGTCTCGGTTAGAGCGAATTGTATACCCCCAATAGAGCTTGACTACAGAAGATTAACTGGGCGAAACAAAATAAGCCTCCTACCCGGTTTGAGGCGCGGCGCGCAGGGCAGTATCGTAAACTCGAATGCGGCGGAGCCAAGGATGCGAATGCGAAAGTATAGGATCGGCTGGTTATGTGTAGTGGCCATGGTAGCGGCAATTTCTGTTCAGGCACAGGAGGTACCGGCTTCCTCTGCGACCTCCGCGCCACTTCCGGCGGTGCCGGGTAAGGTGGTTACGGTGACCCCCGACGTGGGATTTCATAACGAGCCGTCGATCGCGGTGAACCCGGGCAATCCGGCGCAAGTAGTGGCCGCCTACCAGGCACTGGCCAGCGTGGTGTTTTCGCTGGACGGGGGCAATTCCTGGAAGCCGGCCACCGGCACCGCATCGACCAGCTACAAAGTCTCCGGCGACGTATCGATCACCTATGACAAACACGGCGCAGCTATTCTGTGCTACATCGCTTTCGACAAGCTTGGGACAGAGAATTACTGGGCAAGAGGCGCCACCCGCAATGGAATCTTTGTTCGCCGTTCCAGCGATGGCGGCGCTACCTGGGAGGCGCAGGATCATGCGGTAATTGCGCAGCCGACCAAACCGGGCATCCCGTTTGAAGACAAGTCTTACATTGTGGCCGACGACACCAACAGCCGCTATGCCGGCAATCTGTATGTGGGCTGGACGGAATTTCACCTCGACGATAGCGTGATTCTGTTTTCGCGATCGGCTGACGGAGGCGTGACCTGGTCAGCGCCGATCGATATCAGCGCCCATCACGGATTGCCGCGCGACGACAACGGCGCGGTCGAAGGATTCTCCGGCGCAGTCGCCAAGGACGGTACTGTGTATGCCGTCTGGGCCGATGGTGACTCGATCGCGTTCACGTCCTCGCGGGATGGAGGAAAGACGTTCGCCAGAAGCCGCAGCGTGATCCAGACTGCGCCTCTTTATTTTGCGGTGGAAGGATTGGATCGGGCGAACGGGTTTCCGCAGATTGCCATCGATCCGCGACACGGCAGGAAGGGAAGGCTCTACGTAACCTGGAGCGATTACCGCGCGGGCGATATTGGGGTGTACTGCGCCATCTCCGACGATGGCGGTAAGTCGTGGAGTAAGGCGGTGCGGGTGAACTCGAATCCGCTGCACGACGGGACCGACCAGTTCTTTCAGTGGCTGGCCGTTGATCCTGTGACCGGTGCGGTCAACGTTATCTTCTATGATCGGCGGCTTGATCCGGACAATCGCAAGGCTACGGTGACCCTGGCCCGCTCGACCGATGGTGGCGCGACCTATACCAACTATGCCTGGACGCGCGATGCGTTTGTGCCGCGACGCGATGATTTTCTGGGAGACTATATCGGAGTGGCCGCGCTGAATAACAAAGTCTATGGCGCGTGGGCGGAGATTGCGCCAGTGGAGACACCGAAGGATAAGAAAGAGCCGCCGCCGACGAAGTTCCGGCCACATACGATTGTGAAGATTGGAGTGGCAGACTTTGGGAATACTAAGCCATAAGGTTGCCTAAACGTGGTTTAGGACAAGACTAGGTCGCAGAGGTGAGGCCTGGACTTAGGTCAAGACTTCTCAAGTGCTGTCATCCCGACCGAGGACTTTAGAGCAATTTCACAGTGGCTGTAATCCGCTTTGAAGGGGCACGCCTTTAGTCGGTCCTGGGAACTATCTGGCTCTGTCAACATTCCGTTGTGCCGCCCCTGAAGGGGCTCCATCATAAAACTGCAACCTACCCAGCGCTGAAGCGCTGGGCTACCATCTTTCGTCCCGCTGCGCGGGACTGGAGTAATCAGTTCGATCTAGTGCTCGGCGACTACGAGCCCCGAGCCAATAGGTTTTCCCATCGGAGGAAATTACCCCTCTCCGGCCGCATCGCTCAGTGGCTGGCGACGCATCACTTCCTCGGCCAGCATCTGGAACATCTCCTCAACCCCATCGCCGCTTTTGGCGCTGGTGATCTTGATCTTCCAGCCTGCAGACTCCAGCTTTTCCAGCTCCGGCACGGTGATCTGCCACTTGTCCCAGAGATCTGATTTGTTGATCACCAGAACAAACGGCACGTCGCCCACAGCTTCGACCGCGCGAGTATGAATGCTCTTGGCGGTCACCAGGGTTTCGGCCCAGGTGCCATCGCAGATCAGGAAATATCCCGCGGCTCCGCGTAGGTACGAGGTCTGCACCTGGGTTCGCGAATCTTCGCCGGCCAGGTCCCATACCATCAGCAGTACGTTCTGGTCGCCTACTTTGATGTCTTTCTTGTCGATCTTCACTCCGACCGTGCTTAGATACTTCGAGGAAAAAATACCTTGCACGAAGCGCGCGACCAGACTGGTTTTGCCTACACCGAAAGAGCCCAGCATACAGATCTTCTTCTGGATCAGTTGGGTCATGGTCTTTCTCCCTGCGACGGCGACTGGACCTTCAGCGTGACACTACGGTTCACCTCCAGCTGGTACGCCGGTGAGCCGTGACGAATGGGCTGAGTGTCGCCCAATCCTACCGCGCTGATCATATCGGCGGGAATACCCCGTTCGAGGAGTGCCTCATAGACCTGCTGGGCCCGCTCCTGGCTCAGAGTCGCGTTTTTGGCTTCGGGGCCGGTGTGGTCGGCCCGGCCATAGAGGACGACGTGAATCTTGTGGCCCAGCTTCTCAGCCGTCTCCTGAAGCTTATCGAGCGATTCTTCGATATTGTCGATGCGGATCGACTGGTCGGCCGTCAGCGCACTAGAGTTCACCGGAAACAAGACCGCCTGCTGTTCCAGCCGGTGCCTCTCCGCATCAAACTCGCGCAGGCGCAGAAATCGCTGGTCCAGCGACTGATAGGGCACGAAGTGCGCCGTCAGCTTGTCCGCCGGAATGCCCTCGCTGGCAGCCAGTGCGACTGGATCCAGCGACATAGGGTCGCGCAATCCCCACACCCAGTAGTGGCCCCAGCTGCTCTCGGCGCCGGTCACCGCGATGCCGTCGGCGTGATTCAGGTCGGTCAGATATTGCTGCCAGCGGCTGTTCCGGCGATGCAGCAGGAAGCCGGCCGCGATCAGCAGAAGCGCTACAACGGCCACCGCTCCCACCCACCACCATGACTGCTTCTTAGGACGATAGGTTCGGCCGAGAAGGCAATTCTGCAGATGCGGACGGGCGGCCTCGAATGAGCTGGCATCGCCGTTAAACGACGCGAGCGCTCCGGCGAATTCCTGATGAATCAGCTCATCTTCGCGCGCGAAAACATTGCGCAGCTCCGCCGGAGGAGTACCCAGAATCGCTCCTGCCAGCAATGCCTGCGGACCGTGATGTACCCAGATGGTGAACTCGCCCATCTCCACGGCGTCCAGGTCCTGCGAACGTTGAGTAGTGAACGAATCGCGGCAGAAATCCTGGATGGCGGTCAGCATACTCGACATCAGCTCGGCCTCGCTGACCGCGTCGCCCGGCGCAGACAGATATGTCAGCACGCTACCAGTCTCTCGATGGATGAGGAACACCTGCTGGACCTTGTAACGCACGCTGCGAGCCAGCGCGATCTCCCCATAGGATTTGCCGGTGCGCATCGCCTCGAAGCGCCACTTCATGCTCTCGAACGAGAGGCCGCGTTCGAGCATGACGTTGAGGTTTTCCACCAGGCCACGAAAGGCATTGGCGACTGCTTTGCGAACCGTTTCGCCGATGACCGGAGCAAGCGAGGTGGCGAGAAAAGCTGGATTGCGGGTGACGGAGATTTTCAGGGCTTGCTCAACGATGGGATAGAAGGAGCGTTGCAGGTCGCGGTCCCGCCGCACCGAGAGCGCCACCGCTTTGCCCAGGATGAGGCTGACCTCTTCGGCGCGGAGGTTGGGATCGTCGAGGCGCGTCTGCAGTTTCTGCAGCTCGACAATCTGCTGCCCCAGCAGCAGCGCGCGAAGCTCGGCCAATTCATCCTGACGATGGTCAAACTCGGGATCGCGTTTCAGGTCAGCCGGCGTCGAGCCCATGCGAGCCTCATGCCCCGGTGCTCCGGACGGGCTTGGGCCGGTCTTTCGGCTCGTCGCTCTCATCCTTCAGACGCACCGCCAGCTCGACAAAAAGCGCGGCCAACGCGGAACGGTCGGTCTTGGCATGACGCAGTTCCTGGACGCGAGTTTCCAGCAGCGCGCTGAGCGATTCGTTGCGCTGGCGAATCTCGTCGAGCAGCTTGCGCGACTCGTTCATCAGCTCCTGGCGAGCCGTGCTGTGGTCCTGGGCCAGCCGGTTGTCGAGGTCGAGGATTTTCTTGGAGAGCTGCGCCGCCGCGGTCTTCAGCTCACTCGAAATGTTGTTGAAGCTTTCTTCGCGCTCGGCGCGTTCCGACTTCAGGCGTGCCGCCAGCGACTCGGTCTCGCTCTTGAAGAAGGCCTCCAGGGAGTCAAGACGCCGCCGCATGGTGTCTTTGATCTCCGAGGTCTCGCGAGCCAGAGCTTCCTCCAGACGAGCGAAACGGGCTTCATAGTTCTTGATTTGCGAACCGAAGAGGATCTCGCGGATTTTTTCGACGCTGGCACCGCTGGCTTCGGCCGTCTCGGCAACCGCCGCATCGACGGAATTCGGCGGCTTGCTCACCGGCTTGTCCTTGGACTCCTTCTCGCGCACCGGGACAGGACTCATGGCGCTTCCTCCGTTACGTTTTAATGCAGGAGCAACATGCTATACCCAAATGGCCCGGCTGAGAACTACTGTCTTTTAGGGGGTGGGGAAGGACAGGTCGGAGGGAATTGCTAGACCTGATGTGCCGCCCCTGCAAGGGGCTGGAAGATCTGATACCACGACCACCCAGGACTGCGCCCACCTGCGGCGGGCTGTGTCCTGGGCTGAATTGAGTGGTCCCGCGGGAGCGGGACGGGGTTGTCGCAGGCGCGAAATCCTTCCGAAGTTGTCCTTACGAGCGCCCAATCGGGCGCGAGGAAATCTGCTTTTTGCGGTCCCGAAAAAATAGCAGATCCCTCGCTTCGCTCGTGATGACAAAATTCAGATTGCGACTTAGCCCTGCTTCACAAAGGCCAGCGAGGCCGAATTCATGCAATAGCGCAGTCCGGTAGGCCGGGGGCCGTCATCGAATACGTGGCCCAGGTGGGCATCGCATTCAGTGCACCGCACCTCGGTGCGAGCCATGCCTAAGCTGCTGTCATCGTCCGTTTTAACGTTCTCCTTCGCGATGGGCTGCCAAAAGCTGGGCCAACCGGTACCGGAGTCGAACTTGGTGGTCGAGCTGAACAGCGCGTTCTGGCAGCAAACGCAGCGGAACATGCCTTTGTCGTGGACGTTCCAGTATTGTCCGGTGAAGGCGCGCTCGGTCCCGGCATGACGGGTCACGTCGTATTGCTCGGGTGTCAGTTGGGCGCGCCACTGGGCGTCGGTCTTGACCACTTTCTTCACCTTCTTCGGGCCAATCTTTTCGCCGGAATCTTTGAACTCGATGATTTCAACATAGCCGCCATCGGTGGTGGACGTGGCATCGGCTTCGGAGCGTTCGAACAGGCTCATAAAGGTCACTCCCAATAACGATAGAAAACTCGTGGTTAGAAAACTTCTTCTGGTGCTCATAGTTTACTCGGTAGAACTGCCGGCCTTCAGGCCGGCGTCTGGATATGTCGGCGGACGTTACTGGAGCGCCGATTCCGGGTTGTTGGTGCTCGTCAAAGAGATGCCCTCGCTGTCGGTGGAGGCGCCGGGCTTCCAGCCCGGCGAAAGGAAGAGGCTATCAGGAATGGCTTCAGCCACGGTTGGCCCGGGGCTAAAGCCCTCGTCTGACCTGCCCATTCTTGGCACGGCTGAAGTGTCTGAGCGAGAACCTCTGTCGTCCCTACGGGACTCGGATCAATTTCCCACCTGACCCAGGACTCCGCCTGCGGCTGCGTCCTGGGCTGAACTGAGTCGTCCTTACGGACGGGATTCTCAGCTGGGATATTCCACTCGCAAATCCAAAATTTAGTTCTTACGCAGACTCTAAAGCCGTGCCCTTCCACCCGTTTCTTCACCATTTCCTTCCCTTACTGATTCCGGTAAAGCTGGGGAAACTCTTGCTGCAAGTTAGCTACCTTGGGCGCGTCGTACCGCGCAATGTAAGGGCTATCCGGATGCAGCTTGGCATAGTTCTGGTGATAGCCTTCCGCCGGATAGAACGCCTTCAGCGGCACCACTTGGGTCACGATTTTGTGCGGGAACACCTTCGCCTGATCCAGCTGCGCAATGTAATCCTGCGCTACCTTCTTCTGCTGGTCATTAGCGAAGAAGATGACCGACCGGTACTGCGTTCCCTCATCCGGATCCTGGCGATTCAGCTGGGTAGGATCATGGGCCACGGAAAAGAACACCTGCAACAGCTGGCCGTAGGTGACCTTCGACGGATCGTAGACAATCTTTACCGACTCGGCGTGGTTGGTCGTGCCGGTACTGACAATCTCATATTCGGCGGTCGAGGCCGAGCCTCCTGAGTACCCGGAGGTCGCGCTGATCACGCCGTTCACATGCTGAAAAACAGCCTGGATTCCCCAGAAGCAGCCGCCCGCGACCACGGCAGTTTGCTGGCCGGGCGAGGTGGCCAAAGGCTCATTCACGGCGGGCGCGGGAATAGCCGTCGGCTTCGCGCTGGCGGACACGTTGCCCAGCATCAGGGCTCCCGCGACCAACCCGATTGCCCCGGCGGAAAGAACCAGGCGCATGGTTAATTTCGACATAGTTTTTCCTTCTCTGAGCTCTACAGCTCCTAACTGTTCATTTAGAGTCCCCAGTTCCCGGAAGGTTACAAGCCATCCGGAGCCGGGAGAACGCCCTGTTTCCGGCGTCTTTCGTCGCCGGCAAACCAGCATCACGCGGGAGGACGAAGTGACCAGTTGAGAAATCTAAGGGCGACAAATAAAGTACGTAGGTGTGAGTCCATCGGATTTGGGAAA
>CAWEWW010000007.1:0-262475 GCA_963812855.1 uncultured Acidobacteriaceae bacterium | reverse complement strand
CTTCTGTCTCGGTTGCTCTGTGAGGTTCCCTTTGTTTTGTTTCTAATCCTCACCCTCGGCCGCAGTGCTGTGACGCAGCAATTCGCGATTCAGACAGTCGCGGGGAACGGGCAAGCACAAGCCCCCTTGAATCCGTCGACGAGTCCAGGTTGGATTAGCGGTATACCTCGGGCAATGTCTTTATCTCGGTTTCGGACTCTAATGAGGTTATGAAGCTGGACTCCCAGGGCAACTTGACCGTGATCGCAGGCACAGGGACGGCCGGTTACAGCGGTGACGGTGGCCTCGCGACGAGTGCCGAGTTAAATACGCCGGTAGGGATCGCTCTCGATTCTCAAGGAAATCTCTATATTGCGGATTCTGGCAATCAGAGAGTTCGCGAGGTCTCCGCTTCTACCGGCCAGATCAGGTACTTTTGTCGCCGGCAACGGAACATTGGGGCAGACCGGCGATGGCGGCCCAGCCACCAGCGCCGAATTAGCCAATCCAGTATATGTCGCGCTGGACTCCACCGGCAACCTCTACATTTTTGATTTAGGTCTCTCTTCGCTGAATATTTATGACGCTGTCCGGGTGGTCTCTAGCGGAATTATCTCGACCGTTCTCAACGACCTCGGCGAAACACCAAGAAATATTGCAGTGGATTCGTCCGGAAATATCTATTTTGCATATTTCTGTGTTGTCATCGAGGTCTCGAACGGACAGTTTTTTACCGTCGCGGGAAACAACCAGTTAGGGTGTGGCTATAGCGGTGATCACGGCTTGGCTATTAATGCCCAGTTGAACGGGCCTATCGGCGTCGCTGTGGACTCGTCTGGCAATCTTTACATCGCCGACGCCGACAATAATCGCATTCGCGAGGTCTCTGACGGAATCATTACGACAGTGGCGGGAGACGGGGCTCTCGGAATTAGTGGCGACGGTGGCCCGGCAACCAACGCCGCGCTCGTGTCACCGGGGCTGGTCGGCTTCGCACCTCAGGGTACCTTTTATATCGCGGATTCAGGCAATCAGCGCCTACGCAAGGTTACCAATGGAGTAATTTCCACACTGATAGGTAACGTTATGGGCTCCAGTGGTGACGGCGGGCCGGCTATTAATGCAACGCTAGCGCTGTCGCCTTTCGTCGCCTCGGATACGTCTGGCAATCTCTATATTGCGGACACTGGTAATTCCGTCGTTCGGAAGGTAATCCAATGGAATCATTACAACATTCGCGGGCAATGGAACCCAAGGTGACAGTGGTGACGGAGGACCGCCAACTAATGCGCAGTTAAGCGGGCCGCTGGCTGTTGCTATTACAGCCTCGGGCGATATCTACATCGCCGATACGGGTAACAATCGGGTACGTCTAATTTAGAAACGGAGTAATCACTACCGTTGCTGGCAATGGAACCATTGGATACAGTGGCGACAATGGCCCGGCTATCAATGCCGAATTGAAGTTTCCAGCTGGCCTTGCGGTAGATTCGTCTGGCAACCTGTACATCGCGGACACCGGAAACCAGGTCATCCGCAAAGTCGCCAACGGAGTCATCACGACGATCGCTGGTGAGGGCTTTTCCGGCAATTCTGGCGACGGCGGACCGGCCATTAACGCCACGCTGAATGGCCCAGTGGGGTTGACTTTTGACAGTGCCGGCAATCTGTACATCGCTGATTCTGCCAATTCAGTCGTTCGCGAGATCTCAAGAAACGGGATCATTAACACCGTTGCCGGAATGATTCCCTGTTGTCAGCGCGGCTACGGTGGGGACAATGGCCCCGCCACGAGCGCTCTCCTGAACTATCCTGTTGGCATTGCCGTGGATGCATTGGGAAACATGTACATTGCAGACGGTATGAACCAACGCATTCGCAAAGTTTCCAACGGGACAATTACGACAGTAGCGGGTAACGGTACCATCGGTTTTGGAGGTGACGACGGGCCGGCCGGTGCTGCGGTGTTAGCTTGGCCGTCGGGTATCGCGGTTGATGGTTTCGGCAACGTCTATGTCGCCGATACCGGTAATCGACGCATTACGGGAACTAAGTCCGGGTACTCCGCCGTCATGCTCATCGCCGCCGGGTACGCCGTTCGTGCAGGCGGGCTCTGGCTCTCTGACTGTGCTGGTGACTGCCAATTGCACCGATTCGAACGGCACTATAACGTCAATCACAATCAATTGGGGTGACAGTTCGCCGCTTAGTTCTGGAAGTACCGGTACACACACCTACGCGGCCGCCAGGGACATAAACGATCACGCTAACTGCAATAAACAATTTCAGACAAAACGGTGGTATATCTCAGCCGGTGACGCTGACGTTGCCGGCCCCCCCTATCTTCGGCGGACAGCAATCGCAAACGACACTATCGGTTACTGCACCCCAAAACACTACTCCAACAGTGACATTCCTCTGCACCGAAGCTACTGGTCCAAATGGACAAAAAGCCTCCGGATCTGCAGGCCTGCAAGCAACCTTCGGGATTAGTTGTACTTTCTCGCCATCGTCTGCAACATTGTCCAGCATTCCGGTTGTCGTAGCGATGACGATCCAGACTACTGGAAGCACGATCGCTATGTTACCGCTTCAAAAAGGTACATCGTTGTGGGGATCTCTGGGTCTCTGGATGCCGTTTCCAGTCATAGTTCTGCTGGGACCCGGATTCTTGCGCCGCGGTACGAATCGCAACACCCTGGTCCGCTACCTGGCGATTGGCATAGCAGTCTCATTTTTGATGCTTCTTTCTTCATGTGGGAGGCGGCTTTACCCACCAGGCGGATCTTCACCAGCGCCTCCCTCACAGAAAGTGACGCCCCCCGGAAACTATGTGCTAACGGTGGGGGCGGTCGATTCCACCGGTTTCGTGCAGACATCGCTGATTGTGCCGCTGTCGGTAACCTCGTCGCAGTGACTAGCGATCGCGTTGAGTTTGAAGTCTATAAGGCCCTTGTTTTGGCGGTGTGCCTCGTTCGGAGGGGAAGTCGATGCTGAAGCGTGCGCTACTTGTTTCGGCCTTCTTTGGTCAACTCGTCTGCACTGCAGCCTTCGGGCAAAATGGCTGTTCGACGACAGGCCAACTCTAAGCTCTATTGTCTGATTCCCACGGCTCTTCACACTCCGCCCGGCGATTTCAACTTCTTTAATACCTCCTTCGCCACGGCGTTGAGTCAATTGCCATTGGCGACGCCTGCCTCAGGGTTTGTATTCCAATTAGTTAACGGAGTACTTACGGAGTCAGATAAAAGCTTCGGACCCATCATGACGGAGCGCGGTGAGACCATTGGAAGGCACAAGCTGTTGCGTGGCATTTACCTTCCAGCAATTCTCCTTCAACACATATTAGACGGAACCGGTCTGGGCAATGTCCCAATTCTTCTCAGCTTCCATAATTCGAACGAGACAGTGTATACGGCTACGACCAATCATATTAGTGCAACCGTAAACCAATATGCCGGCTTTGCTACCTTCGGTCTTACCGATCGAGTCGATATCTCCATAGCAGTACCGATCAAGAGAGTCTCACTTGGCATGGCTTCGAGCGGAACCGAATACGCCGTCGGAGGCGCACAGGCCTCATTTCAGGAGTATATCCCCGGCATCGCCAGCGGCTTTGGGGACGTGGTGCTCGCTGCCAAGGGAACGGCCTGGTACAGTAAAGACGAACGCACGGCATTAGCCTTCGGAGCGGAACTCAGGTTGCCTAGCGGGGATGCCCTTAATTTTCTTGGCTCAGGCGCAGTAGGGATCAAGCCCTACGTGGCGCTGTCCCGCGCCGGCAGGATATCGCCGCATGCCAACCTGGGGTATCAGTGGAAACGACTCGGTCCTGGCTCAAAACGCTAATGGCCAGGAAGAACAATTACCTACATCGTTCTTCTACTATTTCGGAGCGGATCTAAATGCCGCGAAACGTTTGACTCTGGTTGCCGACTTTCTGGGGCAAGAGGTTTTTAACGCTCCACGAATTTCGGCACCGACTGTCGTGAACGTGCAGAGTCTTGGACGTAGCTTCCCAGCGTTGAGCCTTCAACGGATCGTACGCTGACGAGAATATGGCACTGGGCTTCAAGCTGAATCCTGGAGACCACTTTTTGCTTACCGGTAATGTCTTACTCAGACTTAACCACGGGGGACTACGCAGCGATGTTGTTCCTCTCGTTGGAGTCTCCTATACTCATTAGCCCCGTTTAAGCAGGAAGCGCTGGAGAAGAGGACGCGGGAACGCACGACGTGCCCCAATGAGTCGTTAACTCCCAAAGACTCTAATTGAGGTGAATAAGTGATTCGAAACTGGGAGGAGATTACCGATTCTTGACAGCGCGTGGTGTAAGAATCGACAAGCCAACCTTGCAACAAACAACAGCAGGTAAGCACGCAAATGACCCCCGCCGTTTATCGAATCACTTTCTTGGCACTGCGCGGGACTATGGCACACACGACAATATTGACATTACTGTAGCTCGGATGTTGGAGTTCATTGCGTCGCAGCCAAATGGCACGATCGCTGAATTATTTTGTGGACGCGCAGATATTTTCATCAAAGACGGTCGGAGAATTTCCCCGGTAAGTGGTGCGCTTCGGATGGCTCACATGAATCACTGCCACGTGGCGCTAAAACCTGGGCGACGTTTATTTTGATCTTTGCTTCATTTTGCCAAGTATATTATTACCCTCAGGACTAGGAGAATCTGGTTAGCCGCCATGGCTACGCGGACATCGCTGCCAACCTCTAGTCGGCGGTCTTGACCGCTGTCTCGATAAGCGTCTCCAGTCGGAACAAGCGCTGCTTTATCTCCCGGATCTGTTGCTGCTGGGTTTGGATCGTTCCCTCCTGAACGCTAATTTGCTGGTGCTGGATCTCGATCTGGTGCTGTTGCATTTGAATAATCTTGGCTTGTGCTTCACCGCGGTGGTACTGTTTCTGCACTTCGTTGAGCAACATGGTGTCTAGATACTGAAAGCGTACCGTGTACGGCTCGCCGTCATTGTCGTACGCCACCAGCTCGGGATAAACCTCGGCCACTTCTTCGGCGATCAATCCGTATTGCAAAGTGCGCGTCCCTTTGGAGTACTCGGTCTTGTTTAAATAGGTGACCGGGCGCAGGTTCATCAAGGCGTTCGTGCTGTCGCCCATGTCGTGGATCTGCTCTTTGAAACGGTGGGAGGAAATCACAGTACCGAGTTGACCATTGTCATCTACGAGGACTTGGATGCCATTGTTGTCCACAGTGGATCCGTAGATGCCGGCGATATAAGTGATATTCTGCTGGCCTTGGCCGTTCCCCTGCTCGCCAATGCGAATGGCATTCGATTCGGTTCCGGAAGTGGGGCCGTAATTGCCAATGTAAATGTCGGAGCTGCCGATCGTGTTTTGAATGCCGGCCGCTTGTCCGTAGAATGTGTTGAAAGATCCGGTGTTGGAGGCTCCCGCCTGGTAGCCGGAGAAGGTGTTCCAAGATCCCCCATCGTTGCTGAATCACCGTGCGTCCACCATACGCCGCGACTGTAAACCGAGGCACTACCAAACAAACGGAGCAGCATTGTCCTGGAGCGGCGAATCGAGAGGGCAGCCTTTTTCCCGGCTTGGTTCAAAGGCAACTCTTACCGCTTAAGTTGTTGTGTCTGAATGGTGGCCAAAGACGGAATCGAACCGCCGACGCCAGCCTTTTCAGGGCCGTCTACCGAATTGGCTAAGCGGTTTGAATTCAGCAGATGTTACTGAGGCGCATGAGCTTATGCGCTAGGTCATTTAGGATGGCTTGGGACAGTTTGGGTTGGTTTCGGCTGTTCGATGTTCGCGCATGGTTCGCGCATTCCTAGAAGTTTGACATGATCAAATTGATTTCGGATCGCGCATGACTTCCACTGTGTGAATCTGGGCCTATTTGGTTTTACAACGACTTACATGTGCGCGAAGGCTGCCTAAATACGCGCAAGTCGAGCGTCGAGCAAGGCACCGCAGTTTGTCGGTTGGATTGTGGGTTGAGATTTCCAAGGCGCAGGGAGTCCAGACCTGGGTCCAAATGCCGCCAAGAACCGTTTTTCATGGGGCATGGGCGGATGCGTTGAGCCCATAGTGCTGATTCAACAAACGCTAACTAACCACTCGTGAAAGCAGAGAGGCCTTGGCGGACATAATCGATGAAATCTTTTCTGATCAGATCATAGCGGTCCTTCAAGAACGCGCTGAATGCTTCGCCAGTGATTGGGGTCTCCAGGGGGCCGAGGAACGATTCCGGGATCTGTAGCTGTCTACGCTCTGCTGAGGTCAACTTACCGAGATAGTTTGGAGGGGTCTGTGCCCTTGCGTCTAGGTTCGCCTTTCTGGAAACAAAGATGCGGTTCAGTGCTGAATCTCGAAAGGCGGCCCAGGTCTGCTTGTCCTCCGTCTGGTCTCGATTGTTCAGGAGCCAGTCCTGCGGGAAGATGTGATGATCTTCCTGAGTGTCAGTCGCGGACCTAGCGCAGCCCGCCCAGTCGATACCGCCCCTAGCAAGGTTAAAGGCCATGAGCGATCTAAAAATAAGGCTCGCTTTAGAAGTGGCGTCACGGACTTCCTCAAAATCCGGGAAGCCTTCTTCGAGCTTCTTAACTATCGTGTCCGGTGCCAGATGGCCGCTGAGCAGGTCGCCGAGCTGCCTGAAGGCCGCCCTGGTCTTATCATTCGTGCTGCTGTCCCAGTCTTCAACCAAACAAACCATCCAAAGAAAGGCAATCGCGCGGTCCTTTATTTTGTCCCAATGGTCGGAATAAGTCGCGCCGATGAGGGCGATCAAGTCCTTGAATGGCAAATAGGAATCGTCGATAACTCCCATATGAATTGTTAGCGTTGATAGCGCACAGCTGAGCCCAAGGCCAGCATCCCCAACCACGGCGAGAAAAACCGCTTTCTTGGCCTTCAGGATTTCACCCTTCTTTAGTTCGATTCCGGCCCGAAGTGCCATCAGCCTTGGGAGCTGCTGGCTGGCCGTGCCGCCAAGGGAACGGTCATCGTCAAACTTCTTGAGCAGAACCCTATCGACACTTGCCAACACCAGCTTTCTGAGATTGGTTGCTTCATTTTGCGGCGTCTTCCAAGTACCCAAGCGAGCGACCAAAAGGTCAAAAACCGACAGGCTCAACCCTGTGCTGTTGATGGTTTCGAAAATGCGGGCAAGCCCCTCGGGTTGATCGTTTCCGTAAATTAGACAGGTTAGTGACTTTGAGTTCAGCGTGGCTTGGAAGACAGACGTGAACCAATCGGCCCACTGGTCAAGACCGACGTCAACCAACCCTAAGAGGTCATCTCGTGATTGCGAGGCCGAATGTCCGTCAACCTTTCCTTTGAGGTCGGCCTCAACACTGCGACGCAACCTCAAAAAGTGCGACTGCTTGTTCTCAAGAAAGGCTCTTGTCAGCGGTAACCACCTCTTTCGTTGGCATATGAGCAGGATGTTCTCGTCGTTCAGACGTTGCGGGGCCTTACTTCCGCTGACACTGCGATATTCCTTTCTTAGATCTGAGTGACGTTTTTCGACGATTGCTGACGCAACCACATCGGGGTCCATGTAGCTGCTGAAATCCTGGCCGTGAAGGGCCTCAAGCTCCAGTGGCAATCCGAGTTTTTCTAGGTCGAGAAAAAAGCGAAGCCCCTTAAACCGGGAGTCGAGTTCGTGGTCTGTGGGTGCAAGGGTGACCGGGAATAGCTTGTAGATCGACGTGATTCTCTGCTGTCCATCAAGGATGAAATCGATTTCCTCAGCCTTCAACTCGTCCTGGGCCTGCGGGGCAACATCATCCTCACCCTCGTCATCAGAAAATTGCACATCCTCGATACGCCGAAACTCCAGCATTGTACGCTGTGTCCGCCAGAACAAGGCTGCGCCTATCGGGAAGTCAAGAAGCAAAGACTCAAGCAGCTTGCGGATATCTGGAGTCTGCCACTTGAACCCTCGTTGGAACTCGGGAATCACGAGTCTGTCCTGATCTACTCGTTGAACCAGCTCTGTCAGTCTCAGATCCGGCATAAGTCCCTGATTGTATGCTTTTGCGTTTGGATTTGTCAGGAACGCTGCCCGACCTGTGCGAGGGTCTCCCGGCGTAATGGGAGCAGTCCAGAATCGCGGTCACGAAGCGCTGGTCTAAAGGGAAAGACGGGCCTACCAAGACTTGTAAGTCCGAAGGCCACGTTCCGCTGCATCCCATTCTTGCCGTCTACCTCAAGGAGTGACGCGATCACACGCCCTATGCCAGGGACGGGGATTTTCTGTTTCCGTCGCTCAAGGCTGAAGGTAAGGCGCCACTCTCTCCTGCCGTCTTCGTTGCCAACCATCTGCGTCCGGCCGCCAAAGCGGCCGGAATTGTGATTGCGGACGGTCAACGCTTCGGTATGCATAATCTCCGGCATTCGCTTTCAAGCTGGCTGGTGAACAAGGGCAGGTCGAGCCGAAGACCGTGCAGAGCATCCTTCGTCACAGTCGTATTCAAACGACGCTGGATCTCTACACTCAAGGCGACGGCGACGAAACGCGCGCAGCGCAGACTGTGGGTTGAGTTGTCGGTTAGAAAAGTCAGGCGTGATGCCCGTAAACCCCTGAAACGTAATATGGTGGGCGCTAGGATTCGAACCTGTGACTTCCACCGTGTGAATCTGACCGGATTAGGTTTTTCAACGACTTAACAGTGCGTGGGGGTTGCCTAAAGACGTACAAGTCGCACAAGTCCTTGCAATTTGTGGAACGGTTTGTGGAATGAAATCATCACGAGGTCAGGCTACCTCGATCCTTGGGTGCATAACCGGGATAGCGGTCACGCAGACATCCCCGCAAACGCTCAGAGGGGCTGAAGCGAATATCGTTAGCGACAAGACCCGCCCGCGTTTGGCGGGGTCGGGGGTAGCATGCGGCTTGGCACCTTTCCGAGTACGTGATAATCCCATTTTGTCACGTTAGAAGTCAACGCCGGAATCAGCAATCGCAGATGGGCTAAATCGCACTCTTCGAATTCACTGCGTATTTCTGCCGCGTCATAATCTCGTCAACGGTTCGGACGCCATCCGCCGCGACGCTGAGGTTCTCAAGCCCGGAGGGGGTCTCGTCTCTACGATTCACGCGGCCGACGAAGGGTGGTTCGCAGGACGTCAAGTCACTGCGTACAACATTGCACCGAACTCGAATCCCTCCTCAACACCGCAAGGGCTGAACCAGGTTGCGCGCATGCTAGCCGACGGCGCGATCACCGCTCGCATCCGGTCGACGGCTGAACTGAGCGATGCAGGACAGGTGCTAGAGAAGCTTCGCAATGGCGGCCTCCGAGGTAAGGCCGTCATTCGCCTTTAGGACAATGGGACGGCGATCTGTACTTCTTGCCGGTCCAGGGCTGAGGATCGCGGGGTAGCGACGAGAGAGGACCCTGGGACCTAGCGGCTTTGACGGTGGATAGCCAGCACCCGTGCAAGACGCGTTGGAGCTAGTTTCAGTGCGCCAATTGCATCGCGACGCGCTTGCCTCTCCATCGCCCACTTCCGCTTCACGCATTGGCATCGGCAGCCTGGGAAGCCCTACCGGACTGAGTTCCAAGTGAACCAGCACTTCCAGAAGTGCACTGGCGACGCTTTCTGCAAGGTACACAACCGGTCGACCCAGCGTGTGCCATCGCGCCGATGTTTCCAGCCCGCCCCTGCCGTCGAGGGTTCGGTGATTGCTGATTCGCCAAAGGAACACAGCGACCTATGGTGATGGCATGGCGACACCCCGGCTACAGCTTTTGTACGGTCTACGGCAATCCCCCCGTTTGGGGATGCGCGCTGTGTGAGTGGACATTTACCAAGGCGCAATGCGAGCCGTTGTCCAACGTCTCGTCGCTGGAACAAGCTAGAGCCGCACACTTGAAACACTCTTGCGCTGGCCTTGACCGCCCCCATTCTCTATAGACTTCTTGCCTTACCGCTGCCCCGTCATCTTAGTGTCTACCGCTCCCCAATTTATGGCGGGTGAATATTCCTGCATTTATGCCGCACGAGTGAAAATTGGCGCTGCGCGGTGACCGAGGAAGCACGATACTAACGGGGGATGGCCAGATTCCGTAGCACGGAATATTTTGCTGTTTTCATGGCGGCAACCTCCACGTTCGACAATGCGCCGGCACGCGACGAAGAGGGACGCATTGTGGTGAAGTCCACCTGCTGCAAGTGCGGTGCGTTCGAACTCGTATCTGTCCGGAACGGATCACTGAAGAGATGGGAGTCGCAGCACGCTTGCCCAGGCGTCCCGAAGATCCCGCTCAAGTTCTCAGACGGCGAGTCCTAGCAGAAACCCGGATTCTTGGCTCGGACGGCTGGGCCGACTTCAGGACTAGAGCGCCGCAAAGTGAAATCCGCGCAAGGCAGCTTCCCCCGCACGGGATAGGTTCGGATTTGTCCGGGGGAGTATAAGACCCCAGCCAGGCAAAGGCTAGTTTTTCTCGCCTGAAGAGGGAAGCAGTTGAGCAATCAACTGCTCAAGTGCTTTAACTGTTTCGCGAGTGGCGTCGAATTTAGGGGATGCAAATATTTCCTGCGTATATTGAGCGAGCTTATCCTTCATATCGTGTCCGGCGATTTCGCTGGTGGACTTGCTCAAGTGCTATTAAATGTGCCCGAACCAGGGGATGGTCACGCACGATCCGAAGCTTTCGCTCAGGCATTTTCGTTAGCCTTTCTGCGCAGCGGCTTAAGTCCCGTCCTCGGTCGTTTGGCCGGGCTTGTGTGCCTTGAGCAGATGTTCCGCAAAGGCCACGGTTACAGACGGCTGCACATCCGCTGGGAGGGGATGGCCGCATATCGAACAACGTCGCAGGTTGCCATCGGCGATCAATCGCGACGGCAATTTTGAGCCAGGCCGGTCGAATCCCTCGCGGATGGCTTCCTCTTCTGCTCTTTCCTGCCGAATGAGGGAGTTCTTTTCTCGGGACTCGCGGACACGTTCGCGAGACTCCAGAGCCCTTTTGTGTACCTCTTGGAATTGGTTTAGCGGCTTCTTGCTTTCCATGCCCCGAGTTTACGCCGTCCGCGCAGGCCACAGCGACATACGCTTCAATAGACAGGAGGTTTGAGCCTATTCTGGTCGCTTCCTGGAGTTGCCCCGGTCCGGGGGACGCGGGCCGGGACGGTTCATAACTTGGCTTGCGGCGATGGAATCGCCGACTTGCTGCTTACCCGTCCACCTTGCGTCAGCCCCGAAGAGAGGTCTTTGAGCTCGTTCTGTGCCGCCTCCTCAGCCAGGCCTTGCGTGGAGGCATGTCCCCAAGACACCAATTCGTCGGGGTTCTGCGCCCGGCAAATCATCCAGTGGTAACGTGTCCCGTTATGAAAAGGCTCCGCCTGAAAAGACACGACATACGAACCAACTGCCCGTTTCATTCAACACTTCCTGCCTGGAGACTTATAGTGGCTCACGTGCAACGCCCTGGTTGACCTCCCCGCTCGTTTGTCCTTCCTGGTGCACCTTCATCAGGTGCTCTGCGAACGCCACGCTCATGGACAGCTTCACGTCTGAAGGAAACGGATACCCACAAACGGAGTAGCGCTTCATATTGCCGTCGGCGAATCAATCGAGGCTCAGGTTCAGGTTCCTTTGTCACGCCTATAGTTTACGCCGCACGCATCTGTCGCGAGAGGGCAAGCTTTTGGAAACGGCGGGGAATGCGATGACGTGGCCGGGACAGATAGCGTCCCTGAACCTTGCGCAAGACATAGCAGAACGTGGGATTGCACGAGATCTTTGTTGGGAGTCACTTGTGCAAAAGAAAAGCCCGTGGAGCGCGTTCTGGCCGATAGCGTCTCCACGGACTATGCGCCACTTCGTCTTGCGCGAGAGTCTACGACGTTGGCACGTTTGGTGTCAATCCGATACGCTTCCGTTCCGCAATGCCACTGGCTCTCGGGGGAGCGGAGAAATTCGCCTACGATGGCCGGGAGGGGCCTAGTGCGAACCAGTCGGCCCCTCCCTTTTGGCGGATTCCGCATCAGGCGTTTCGGCTTGCCAGCTGCGAACGTCAGAAAACGGCCACGGCGGGTGCGACTCTTTCTCACGGTGTGCCTCGGGGCAATTCTGTGCGCCGGACGTGTACCAGAAACGTTCACTTCAGCGGTTTTCTAACTTGTTGATTAATCAGTGACGAAAAGTGGTGAGAATGGGGTATTTCCAATGCACGTCAAACAGTTGTTTACGGAACGGAACCAGGTAATACAGTGCAAACCTTGGCGCACTCATCGCCGCAGGGTCTGCCTCGCCGGGTCCCATCCCGCCTTGCTCCATCGTTCCTATTCTGCCTTTGCGAGCTTCGCTGCGTCGACCTTCTCTCCTTTTGTCTGCGCCTCTCTCTCGAAGTCGTCTGCCGTGGGCACGACAGGAAGCAGGAGCTGGTCATAGAGCAGCACTTCAGGGATAAATGCCCCACGACGGCAGTGGTCGCGGACCGAGAACGTTCCCCACAGCTCGTACCATGTCTCTTCCGTCGACGGGGACAACATGAAAACTCCTCCTCATGCGAAGGCACCCCGGAGATCATGGGAAAGGTCGCACGGTAGCTTAGCTTTTCTCCCAGCCAATTTAGCTTCTTGTGGACCCGGTTTGGACTCAAATTGGACTTTGCTCCGACGACGCGCGTTCTCTTCTGCCGATGGGAATGAAAGGGGCGCTCGCCTTTCGGTGAGCCTTCAACGTGCCTAGTCCGGCCTTGCCGGTTTGGTGTGCCGTCTACGCGCACGTCTGATGTAACCTCGGCCACCTGCGCCAGCGCCTGCCAGTGCCGGGGATTGCGGGCGGTAGCCCTGCCGGATGCGCCCTGCGTACCAGCGCGAGACCCCGAGCCGAGATGCGCTCATCGAGTTCGATGATTGTCGCGCGTCATTCCTTCCTATCCAAAAGCTTCGCGTATTGCTCCGCCGCCAGCTCCAGCCAGATTCCACCCTCGCCCTTCCTTATCTCTTCCTCACGCTCCTGACGCCCAGCGATGTTCAGCGTGAAGCCGCCGCGCTTCGCCATCTCCCAGATCTTCTTGTCTTCGGTACCGCAAAGGACGATGGAAGCATACCTCCACGCCGGTCGCGCTGTGGAGAGAATGTGGCTCACCTCAACCAAGCATGGTTTAGCCCTCCATCCCATGACTTCTCTGCCATACCTTCTCACCCATTTTGAAGATGGCCACGGATCGGGCTTTGACGAAAATACGAAGGCACTGTGCAGCAAGTTGCTCTTTCGCTACCGCCAGCTTTTCCCGATCCCGGCAGACTGGACACACGTATTCCTCTTCCGCGTCTCGTATGCGGAAGAAACTACTGGGCGCAGTTTGCGACGCCATGTGGAGAGCGTATTGACAATGCCCACGGTGTGATGCCCAGCAGAAGGACTCGCCGCCGAAACTGTTTCATGGCGATGGTTCTCCGGTCACGTCATTGATCGGCTCAGGCCCGTCTCGCTAAGGTCGGAACGGCTGAGGCCCGCTTCGCTAAGATCGGCCGTTGTGAGATATACCTGTTGCTCTCTGCGGCCTGCCCAAAACGTGCTGTTGGTGGGCAAGTGAACGATGCAATTTCTGGACTCGCAATATCAAGCACTTAGCGAGACATTTTCGCGAGGGTAATTGGGCAAGCCGTAGAATGTCGGCGCAGGCGCTATGCCGACTTGTACCGATCCAGGTAAGGCCCGAACATTTTCCATATCGCCGACCCGAAGGCACAAGTCCGACATGCCGACAACACGTCCAAGTGACTTCGCCGAACGAGATTTCAGGCCCGCGTCAATGAGCCGCTGTCCGAGTATAGGCCGAGCCGCTCTGACGGCGACTGGTCACCCACTGTGTGGCGACTGAAGGCCATGCTCAGGATTACCTGCTAGATGGCGATTTTGCGCCAGCTAGAATGCAGCATGGCCGATCTTACCCAACCTTATGACGAGCTTGCCGCTCACTATGACCAGATATTCGAAGATTGGGAAGCGAGCATTGCGCGACAGGCGACGGTTCTCGCTGGCATTCTCGACGGCGAGTGCGGCGACACGCGACCCGTTCGGGTGCTGGATTGCGCCTGCGGCATAGGAACTCAGTCGCTGGGGCTCGCAATGAAGGGTTTTGATGTCACAGGTTGCGACATAAGCAACGGAGCGATCCAACGAGCCCGCTCAGAAGCCTCGAAGCGTGACCTTAGAATTCCGTTCTCGGTGGCGAACATGGTGCAACTGAACGGAATCCCGCAATCGAGCTTTGACGCGGTGATTTGCATCGACAACTCGCTTCCCCACTTGCAAACAGATGAGGACTTGTTGCGGGCCGCTCAACAAGCATATCGGAAGCTTCGGCCAGGCGGTTCTTTCATTGGAAGCATTCGCGACTACGATCAACTGGTTGTGGAAAGACCGACAACCCAGGGCCCGCTCTTTTATTCGGATAAAGGCAGCCGGCGCATTGTTTTTCAAATCTGGGATTGGCTGGATGAGCGACGCTATCGCTTCCACCTGTACATCACGCGAAACGTGGAAGCTGCATGGCAGACGTTCCATTTCACCTCGACGTATCGTGCAGTGCTTCGGGGAGAGTTGCAGCGCATTTTGGAAGGGGCAGGATTCGTCAACGTTCGATGGCTTTTGCCATCTGACAGCAGTTTCTATCAACCAATCTTTGTTGCGCACCGTAACTGATGGTGGCCAAGTGCCAGGAGGATGAACATCAGGCGCGGTTCCGCTTTTCGTGAGCATAATTGATAAACGGCGATGAACCACTTATTCTGAGCGATGGAATGCATCCTCTTGAGCTAACAGAACTCTGGCTGAAGATTGACAATATCTGGCATCTCGCGCGCCCAACACCGAAATACGTCACCTTGCAGAAGAATGCACCGCTAGGCGTCTTCATGGAGTTTTCCAATTCCTTGCGGCTATCAATCTCTCCTGAAGAAGTCTTAGATTGCGACAGCTTGTACCGGTAGGCTGCTCCGATAGATACACCAAGTTCGTCAGGATGGCTGCGAGGCCTCAATATCAAGGCGGGCTCGCAACTTATCGAAACACGATGCGGCCTGGCGTAATGTGATTGCAGCGGCTTTGCCTCTACTCATCACGCTCATCCGCAAGGTGCACTACCAACCGTCGAGAATTGCAGGCTATGACTTCCGGCACGGATCATTTAACTGTTTGTGCCAGGCCGATTGATTGCGGACGCCTTCATGAAAAGTGAACTGCGCCATCTCCTGACTGCCGAGGAACTGTCCACGCAGACCGGAATATCCGTAGAAACGCTTGCACAGTGGCGCTCACAGAGGCGCGGCATTCCATACTTGAAGCTAGGTCGAAGGGTGCGTTACGATCCTGAGGACGTTCAGCAATACCTTGCGGGTTGCAGGGTTTCTGTCTCTGATCCAAACGAGAGGAGATGGAAATGAGCGTATTCAAGAGGGGTGGGGTTTACTGGTACGACTTTCGCTTTCAAGGCGGACGTTTCCAGGAATCCACCGGCTTAAGGAACAAGACCGCTGCTTCTCATGCAGAGGCATCCGAAAAGCGGCACTAGCCGAAGGCCGCGCCGGGATTCGGGTGCGGAAAGCGACGCCGATCTTTGAAAAATTCGTTAGTGATGAGTTTCTTCCGTGGGCGGAGAACGAGCACCGTGCGCATCCCAACACCTATATCCGTTACGGGGTGAGTGCAAAGGCTCTGATTCCGTTCTTTGGCAAGTGCAGGCTGGAAATGATTTCAGCTGGCCTCGTCGAACGGTTCAAGGTATCACGGTCTGAAGCAATTTCTCCTTCCGGAACTAACCGCGACTTGGCTGCTTTGCGCATGATTTTGAATTATGCCAAGCGCCAGCAGTACATCGACAGGAACCCCGTTTGTGACGTGAGATTCCCGAAGGAAGGGCCAGGCAACATGCGGATCGTCTCGCACGCGGAGCAGCTGAAGTACTTGAATGCGGCGAGCCCGCTGGTAGCCGATGTCGCGTTGCTGATTGTCGAAACCGGAATGCGTCCGGAGGAGTGTTTTCGCCTTCAAGGTGAAGACCTGAACCTGGCGCAACGGTATTTGCAGATCAATAAAGGCAAGACACGGTTCGCTAGGCGCAACATTCTGCTCACAGAACCGGCAATCGAGGTTCTGCAGCGGAGGCTGGCGAAAACGAAGGGCCCGTATCTGTTTCCGCACAGGTCAGATCCCAATCGACCTTTGGACAATATTCATCGTGGCCATCACAAAGCCGTACGCGATGCGGGAATCTCTCCGGGTTTCCGGCTGTACGACTTCCGGCACACGTTCGGATCTCGTTCTGCGATGGCCGGGGTCGATCTGGCGACTTTGAAGGAGCTCATGGGGCATTCGAGCATAACCAGGACAATGCGGTATGTGCATCCCACTCCAGAGCACAAGCGCAGCGCCGTGGAAAAGCTGGAACGGTTCAATGTCAAACAGCTGTTTGCCCGAATCGAAAATGCCGAGTCCCTCAAAAGTCCATACAGTGACCCTATGTCCAGATTTTCAGGTGCTGATAAACTGTTGACAACACTCACGCGGAGGGATGTGTGAGCGGTTGAAACAGGCGGTCTTGAAAACCGCTGTACCCGAAAGGGTACCGGGGGTTCGAATCCCTCTCCCTCCGCCATGCAGTCTCAACTGCAGAGAAACTCTGTTACCCTGCCTGGGAAATACGCGAAAAAGGCCGGACTTTCGCGTCCCGCTCGTCGATCCATTGATTTCCAGTCAGGCGCTTGTGGGGCGCAGAATCAACCCGCGAGAATTCCCTGCTAACAGGGAAAAATACAGGGAATTTCACCAATTCGCCCGAGTAATTCCGAATGCTGGCCTCGGTAAATGCTTCATTTTGGATAGCTTCCGGTCCCAAGAGGCAGTTGTAGCCTAAATCGAACAGGGAATTATCAGAAGCATATCAGCGAATTCAAACACGCTTATCAAGGAGATTCGGGTCCCCGGAATAGAAGCACCGGTTCTGTGCAGAAAAGAAAACGCAACGGCACTGTGGTTATACGTCCCCGGCCATCAGGTTCTGCTTAACCGAAGTCCAGACATAGCTCTTGCCGGTTAGATCGAGCACCCACACCAGATAGAAAACATCCGGCCACGGATTCGGGACGGACGCATAATTGGTAATAGGAACCTCCTGGTTAATGGCTTGCATAAGGTGGGGCATGATGTTGTCGTGCTCCCAACAAATGAGCGCCACACCGCTAAGGCTGAGCACGCTTTTCGCCAGTTGCGGTTCCCCGCCGCCGATGTCATAAGTCACATTGAACTGTGGGGTGCCTTGCTGATAGCCGAGCCACGCCGCCAGAGGCGTGACCGTCTCCCAAGGGCGATGACTCTCCCCTTTGGGATCGGCAGCGTAGATATAGTCGGGCTTCGCGATCTCCGGATTTGCCGGCTTTGCGTGATAAGGAGCAAAGAAAGCGTTCAGCGCTCCCGCTCTTTGCCATCCCGGCACGACTAATGACTTTCCGCTGCCAGATTGTCCGTCCACGAGTACGTCCCACGGCCCGTTTTTGCCAGGCGATTTCGGGGGCTTTTCCCCGTGGCGAATGATCATGATCTTGGTCGGTGGGCCAGACATAAGTTTTTTCTCCTCGAAATATGTACGCGCTGTCGACACTGAATGTTTCCTTATTTACTTTGCGATCAACAACAGCAGCCCACGGCCGCATAGGCCATACACATAGCCCTGTCCGCCAATAGCTTCCTCTGACCCGGGAGCGCGCACCTGGCTCGGGCCTTCGGCCCAGCCGCAAGTATCCGTGACGCGGTACCAGTTCGTGCCATTGCCCGGCGACGGCAGGGTGAAGTTCACGTTGCCGCTCCAACCGTTGTAAGCGACGTAGATGGACGAATAGCTATCGCCCAGCGCGCTGCCGTTGAACTGATAGGCGATGGCGTGATTGCTGCCGCTGTTGAAGTAGGTCGCATCCGGCGTCGTGCCGGCCGGCGTCCACCAAGCCAACTGCGCGCTCGAATAGAAGTTCAGCGGGCGCAGCGCGGCGTGGGCCTTGCGGAAGGCGATCATGCCCTTCACAAAGGCGTTGAAGTTGGTTTGGTCGCTGGTCCAGTTGTAGTTGAGCCAGTTGGCGACCGAGTCAACGTTGTAGGCATTGTTGTTGCATTGGAGACTGCGCAGGTATTCGTCCCCGCCCGTCATCAACGGTGTGCCGGCGCTCAGCATCATTAAGGCGAAGCCTACGCGTGCGGCAGCGCGCTGGTCGGCGGCGGCACCGCCCTGGTCCCAGCTGTAGTTCGTCGTGTTGCCGCCGTCCGAAGGCCCGTAGGGCCAAGGCTGGTTGTTATTGGGGCCGTTGCAGCTATACAGGTCGTTGAGCGTGAAGCCGTCGTGCACGACCATGAAATTGGTCGAGTTCCACGGCGATGCGGCTGCCGAACAGGTCGGACGAACCGGCGAGGCGCGTCGCCAACTGGCCGGTGGTGATGGTGGCCACGCCCAGATCGTTCTGCGCCTGGCGCAGCGTGTCGCGATAGCTGCCGTTCCATTCCGACCAGCCTGCCGGGAAGCCGCCCAACTGGTAGGAATTGCCACCGATCGCCCAGGGCTCGGCGTAGAGGTCGATGCCGCTGCCGCCGGTGGCCGGACGCTGCAGGCAGCTCGCGCAGGATGCGGTTGATCGCCGTATTGCTATCGGTACTGCTGAAATTGAAGCAGCCCACGGTGCAGGTATTACCCAGCACCGAGGCGAGGTCGAAACGGAAGCCATCCACGCCCATGGTGTCGCGCCAGTAGGCGAGCGAATCGACGATCAGATTTTGCGCCACCGGATTATAGGTGTTGTAGTTGCCGCCCACGCCCGTGTTGTCGTACGAGAACTGCATGTCCGAAGTCAGCTCGTAGTAGGTCGGGTTGTCGAGGCCGCGCCAGGAGAAGATGGTATACGTGGTCGGGTCGTTCGCGTTCCACGCCCCGCCCTCGGCCGTATGGTTGTACACCACGTCGATGTAGACCTTGATGCCCTGGTCGTGGAAGGCCTTCACCATGGCCTGGAACTCGCTGGTCGGGCCCGCCCGCAGCCTTGTTCGACGCGTAGCGGCGATCCGGCGCGAAGTAGTTCAGCGTCGATGTAGCCCCAGTAGTTCTGCCCCGCCGTGGAGTTCGGCGTGTTGTCGTTGGAGTCGTTCTGCGTTTCCTGCACGGGCAGAAATTCCACCGCAGTTACGCCGAGGCTTGCGAGGTAAGGCGCCTTGAGCGCGGCCCCCGCGTAGGTGCCCTGCACGGCCGCGGGAACGCTGCTGTCGTTCTTGGTCAGGCCACGCACGTTCACTTCATAGATAATGTCGTCTTTCTGGGCGCGTGTCGGCTTGGTGCCGATGCTCTGGCTCAGCCGGCATCCACAAGATGCTCTTAGGCGCCATGTTCCCGCTGTCGACGTTGCGGTAGTTAGCCCCGGAGGCATAGACGGTGCCGTCAGTCCAGGTGGCGTTGATCGGGTCGTGGCTGATCTCATGGGCATAGGGGTCGATCAGCAGCTTGTTGGGGTTGAAGCGGTTGCCCTGCGCGTCCACGTCTGAGATAAAGCCGGCGCTGGAACCCTTGGTCCAATTGCTCGAAAAAGGCCAGTTCGGCCCCCAGGCACGATAACCGTAATACACCGGCCCGGTGATGCCGGCCGCCTGCAGCGTCGCAACCGGTATCGAAACGGAGAAGATATTGGTGCTGCTGTTGGCACTAAGCGTGAAAGCGCAGCACCTCCGGGAACCCATCGGAGACGCGTAGAGGTCGACCTCTATCTGCGTGGCGCGCGAGGAATAGACGCGGAAGATGACATTGCTCTGAGTCGAGTCGTAGCTCGCGCCCAGGCTGTAGGCATTGATTGCCGCCAGGGCAGGCAGGACGAAGAATAGCAGGCAGGCAAAGGCCAATAAGGCACGTTTGGATGCAGGCGTAATCAGCATGATTCGACCTCCAGCGACCCAGCAAAGATAAAGGAGGATACCGCAAACGACGTGCCAACTCGACGCGGATAGGAGCCACTTGATTTTCGCTCGTTCGCAAGGAGATACAGCGCTCGGAATCGAGGGCAGATGGACCGCTCGCCCGGTTTCGATACCAAGACGGATACTGGGGACTATCGGCTCGGATAGCAAGATGCCTATCTTGTTTCTAACGATCGGTCGCTGATTGTCTCTCTTGGGTTTGGCTCGCCCATTCTTGGCGCGGCTGGAATCGTCGCTAATTGGAATGAGGCGCTGGTTCTCAAAGCCAGTGCGAGCACATCTCTTCATTGCTGCAGCCGTCGACTTGTCGCCGACTGGTTGTCCTCCGCTGTATGACTACGTTGCTGGGGTGTGATACATAGTGGACGGAGGGTTTGGCTTCGCGCCAGACCTAGCCTCAGCCGAGACGAAAACATCTTTAGCCTGGTCCACTCCCACCATCACTCTTGCAACGTCCGGCACCACGATGTGCGTTGTGTCGAAGGGCCGAAACCAAGCGGGAAAAGGGAAGATTCGTCAGCCGCCCGTCGTGGTTGTGGAACCAGCGCTCAATCGCCGACGCGGCGGCCGTTGCCTCTTTCAGCTATCAGCACTATTCAAGATCCCTATGCTATCGACAGTCCGCCTAAAGATGTTTGGTCCAGGGGCATTTCTCTTGAACGCTGACACGGATCCAACAACGATCGATGCCATCCAAGGTAACGAGGGAACCAATTATTAATGCCACCGGGCGACAGAGAAGTGATCCGACAGGGGCTCCGATCAAGTCTCCTGGGCCGAGACAAATGCAAGCATCTAACGCAAGCCTCTAAGCTATCAAGCGCAACATATGTCATCCCCTCAGTCAGCCACAGGCGGGCCTTCATAGTACATAAAAGATCGACTCCAGCACTCCTTCCTCGGCATCAGCGGTTTCCTTCTGGCAGTCTTGTTTCAGCAGCGCTGACCTCAGACCCTGGCTGTTCGTGACAAAATGTATATCCGTATCCTATTGATTCTTGTCTATAACTCAACTATTGCCTGAAAAGGAGCCGCGGGCTAAACTTGCACGCATGCGATTGCCCCATATAGTGCCTGTGTCGTTAGGGCTGATCTTGCCATTTCTATTAGCTGCCTCAGCTACGTTAGCCAATGAGCAGGATACCAATTCCGCTCCCAAGAGGGCTGACGACCCCATCTACACAGCATGTCAGAAGAACGTCCACTCAGGGGCTGAGGCGTGTAAATGCGAGGAGGAGCTATACACTAGACGGGATGCCGAACTTAACACCGCATACCGGCGTGCATTAGTCCAACTCGGAAAACTGGGGGATGACCTCGCCAGCGATGGTCGTCGCTCCTGAGAGCAATGCAGTGGACGGACTGAAAGGAAAACCTCAGCAGCTGAATCCAATCAGGTACTAAAAGCGTACCAACAGTTCGAATTCACCTTCCTCCGCCACGCAGTCTCAACCGCAGAGAAATTCTGTTACCTTCCCCGTGAAATACGCGAAAGGGCAGGATTTTCGCGCCATTTGCTACGCAAACCGTACCAGAGAAAATGGCCTATGAGCGACTTCGCTCTCCTTGAAGGGGTTTTTCTCCGCAGCCCCATTCGTAGTCCGGTTTCAAGAACGCGCTCGGGCGAATGGTCGGCGATCACAAAGGGAACACAGCGAGAACCCTGACTTGACTTCTCGCCAGTTCATGCTCCCGCCCCGACGAAGTTTTTAAATCATCCTTTAGCAATATGAGTATGGCAGACCCACGCCCTGAGTCCATCCGTTACCCGCAGGTCCATAGGCCGATTGCTGCCCCAGTCGGCCACATAGATGATCCTCAGTCAGGCAGCTACCGCCTCCGTTAAAGGTCGTTCCATAAAGGTTTCCATGCTGGTCAGCAACCAGACCCGCGAAGGAGAGCTCCCCCGTCCGTTTCGCCGGTGAAGTTGTAAAGGACGCTCTCCGTCCAACCGGAACCGCGTTAGGTGTCAGCCGGAAGACTGTGCCTGCATTGCTGCCACCTCCGCCATAGGTGGTGCCGTAGAGATTGCCATCGGCATCCAGAAGACGAGGTCCCCACGAAGGATTGCCATCGGGTTGGCGGTGCGGCGAAACGATAGAGCGTCTCGGAGGCGGGGCATATTGCCCCACCTCCGGCAGTGTTCCCTGTTTGGCCCGCGCCATTGGCATCCAGGTCAAGGCTCGGCATTGAAGAAGGTTGCGTATTTTGAGGGTGGGCCTGCGCCCACGCTCGGGTGTTCACACCACCCAGGAACCGCGAAACGGCGCGCCCTTAGTCGGAGGGGGGACAGTTGAGACCCGATCCGTTGCAGCAAACCGGTGGCCGGCAAACATAAAGTCCAGCGCCGCTTAGAGGAACCTCGTAGGGTTGTTGTTCAGGGGAGTTGGTGGTCACGGCAAACTCGCCGCTATAGACACCTATTCCGTAAGGCCTAAAGTCCAGAGTGATGTCAACAGAGTCGCCGTTATGCCCCTTTTTCGCCAACGACATTGGACAAGAGGTCTCCTGCGAAAACGGGGGAACTGGGCTGACGTGGCAGCGATCGATCGTAAGGGTCTGCGGCTCCTGATTCTGGATGGTCACAGTGCAATAGCTGTCGTCGCCGACCGGTATGGAGCCAAAATCGCAGCTTGTAGGATCAAAGGTCACGTCGTGTATGCCAGTGCCGCTCAGCGTGCCCGAAATCTGCAAGGGCTGGCCGCCCGGCTTGTGATACAGAATCACCAGGGTTTGGTTCTTCTCGCCGGTCGAGGTGGGATCGAAGACGGTGTCAATTTCGCAGAACTGGTTGGGAAGTAGCGTGCCAATGCAATCGTTCGTCTGCGTAAAGGACTGGCCATTGGCAGTGATGTTCGTGACTATGATGTTCCCCGAGCACCCGTTTTGCAGATAGAAGGGCTTAGAGGCGCTCGGAAAACCAATCGGTTGATTTCCGAAATCTTGTCCGTTGGGCGTGAGACTCACGCATCCATTCGTGACGAGAGTCCGAATTGTACTTTGGTCGGTTGAACTGGTTGAAGAATCGGTTTGAGCGAAAGTGAGCATGGGAAGCATGCACAAGATAAACAGCAGAGTTAGGTTTTTCATTTGTTCCTCCATAGCTTGCGTCTTGAGACTGATACCGCGTTAATTCTGGCTAACCCGAGGCTTCACTGGGGCGCCAGGCAATTTGACCTTGGGATCTAACCTGATCGGATCAAGGGACGATTAAGATATCCAGGCGAACATCAATCGGATTTCCCGTACCGGCGTTTACATTTACGTAAACTCCTCCGTTGTAGGGAACAATGTTCTGGATGGACGGGCGGGGGTTACCTAGAATCCGTCGGCCTGAAGAGTTGGTCTGACTGATGGAAGCGAAGACACTTGATTGGGCACCGATTCCGGGATCGATGCACTGGAGGGTAAACTGATTGTAAATACCTGTGTAGAGACAGTAGCCGGCAGAGAAAGATAGCGGTTCATCGTTGCCTGCACCGCCAGGGCTGAGCGATCTTAAGGTTGGAGATAACCGAAGAAGCTACGGTTGCGCCATCGGTGGAGTCTCCCGATTGTGCGTAAGTGAGAGTTGATATCATCAGCAACGCCAATGCCAAGCCTAACGATAGTCTTTTCATTTTGTTCCTCCTAAGTGGTTTGTGTGCGAACAGACAGGAAGGTCGTCGAGTTGCGTCCGATTTCCTTGCGTCTGTGGGCGCACAGTAGGCCAGCTCGCCCCACGCAAGCAATGACTAACGGCTCACTTCTGGATGCCTTTGGGTACACCGTCTAAGCTGCTGTTCCCGACGAGGGTTAGAAGGTGAGGTAACCAGGAACCTACAGAACTTTATGGGCGAAATCGGGTTATAATCGCCGCACTTCTCCCGTCTGAGGGTGGTTGTGGTTGTGAGCGCCACGCAAAAACTACTTCGCTTCGGCGTCTTCGAGCTGAATGTCGATACCGAAGAGCTGTTCAAATCCGCCATACCCGTCAAGCTGCCTCCGCAACCGCTGAAGCTTTTGGCCTTGCTCGCCAGTCGTGCCGGCCAGGTGGTGACGCGTAACGAAATTCAAGAGCAACTCTGGGTTGGGGAAACCTTTGTTGACTTCGAACACGGAGTGAACAAGTGCATCAACCAGATCCGGACGGCGCTCGGCGATAATGCCGATAACCCGGTCTATGTCGAGACGCTTCCTCGCCGCGGATACCGCTTCCTTGCGCCGGTAGTTTCCAAGACCATTCCTGCGCCGCAGCCGAAGGTGATCGAGTCCGACTCCGGCGAACGGAGCCGGCTTCCGGTTTTGATCGGTGGCAGAACGAAAGCAGCCGCAGCGGTGGCGGAAGTGGCGGCGGCCAGCCTTCCGGAGGTCTGTGCCGGATGCGAGAACAGCAGCAGAGCCGGCGACAGAAGCTTGCACCTACTCAGAAGGCACGATTTCGATGGTCGCGAGCCCGCCTGGTGTGGATCGGAGCGGTGGTGCTCCTGGTTGCGGCCGCTGGCGGAGGACTGTACTGGCGCTGGCGCGCGCACAAGGCACCTGCGCTCACCGAGAAAGACACGATCGTGCTGGCCGACTTCGACAACAAAACCGGCGACCCGGTATTCGACGACACGTTGAAGCAGGGTCTGGCCATCCAGTTGGAGCAATCGCCATTCCTCGAGCTGATCTCCCAAGGCAAAGTGAGTCAGACGTTGAAGCTGATGGACCGTCCCGCCGACGCCGCGTTAACTCCGGAAGTTGCACGCGAGGTCTGCCAGCGCACGGGCAGCAAGGCCATGCTGACCGGCTCGATTGCCAGCTTGGGCAGCCAGTACGTCATTGGTCTGAAGGCAGTGAACTGCGATACGGGAGACGTGCTGGCGGAGGCGCAGGAGCAGGCGGCCGGCAAGGAAGCGGTGCTCAAGGCTCTGGACGCCGCCGCGATCAGCCTACGCAGCAAGCTGGGCGAATCGCTCAGCTCGGTACAGAAATACGCCACGCCGTTGGAGGAAGCGACCACGCCATCGCTGGAGGCGCTGCAAGCCTACAGCCAGGGAGAGAAGACGATGCTTCCGAGAAAGGGGACTACTGCCGCTCTGCCCTTCTACAAGCGGGCGGTGGAACTCGACCCGAATTTCGCCAGCGGCCTACGCCGGCATGGCGGGCGCCTACATCAACCTCAACGAAGTCGGGCTGGCGGCGGAGAATGCACGCAAGGCGTACGAGCTGCGGGAGAAGGTGAGCGAACGGGAGCGGCTCGCGCATAGAGGCATCCTACTACATGTTTGCGACGGGAGAATTGGAGAAGGCGGCGCAGGTCTTCGAACTGTGGCAGCAGAGCTACCCGAGGGACAGTTTGCCGTCAGCGAATCTGGGATTCATTTCCGCGTCGCCTTGGAAACTGGGAAAAGGCGTTGGAGGAAGCCCGCGAGGCAATGCGCCTGGGAGCCGAAACGATCCTGGCGGTCGACTATACCAACCTCGGCGACTGCCTATGCGAGCCTCAACCGGCTGGATGAGGCGGAGGCGGTGTACAAGCAGGCGGAGGAGCGCAAGGCTGGAGTAACGAGATCCTGCTCTAGAGCCGCTACCTGTTGGCTTTTCTCAAGGGCGACACGGCGCAGGATGGCGCAAGTGGTCGCGGCTGCCATGGGCAAGCCGGGCACGGAAGATGTGCTGCTGGCCGCGCAAGCAGACACGGAAGGCTGGTATGGGAGGTTAAAGAATGCAAGCGAGCTGACCCGGCGGGCGATGGATTCAGCCCAGCATAACGACGCCAAAGAGACTGCCGCAACCTATCAGGCAGCGGCGGCGCTGCGCGAGGTGGAATCGGGCTACCGAAAGCAGGCCCGTGCCGATGCCGACGCGGCGCTGAAGCTGGCCCCGAATCGCGACGTACGGGCGATGGCGGCGCTGGCGCTTGGCGCGGGCAGGCGATACAGCACGCGCGGAAAAGTTGGCGGCCGAACTCGACAAGACATTCCCGCTGGACACGCTGGTCCAGAGGTATTGGCTGCCCACGATCCGGGCTGCCGTCGCCCTGGAGCGCAAAGACCCTAACCGAGCAATCGAACTGTTAAAGCTGACGAGCCCGATCGAACTCGGCTGAACCCACGCAGGCCACCGTATTCCTATGTCCGGTTTATTTGCGGGGCGAAGCCTATCTCATGCTGCAGCGACGGCAACGCAGCGGCAGCGGAATTTCAGAAGTTCATCGACCACTACGGTCTGGTCGTGAACTTTCCCTGGGGAGCGCTGGCCCGCCTCGGCCTGGCTCGCGCTTACGCGCTCGAAGCGGCGACAGACCCCGCCGCCCGCGATAAGGCCCGCGCGGCGTATCAGAATTTCCTCACCCTCTGGAAAGACGCCGATCCTGATATTCCTATCTATAAGCAAGCCAAAGCCGAATACGCCAAGCTGCGGTGAATCCGCAAAACGGGCCGTAGGAGCAATGGGGCTCGAGGGAGAATCGTACCCAAGAGGAGAGTCGGGGTGAATCTCCTGACTGGTGGTTCCTATTGAGAAATGCGGGCAGCGCGGGGCGCAATGCCTGGGCACTCCATCGGGCCCAGGAGGGACGGTTTGAGCGAAAGTGAGCACGGAGAACGCGCACAAAACAAACAGCAGAGAAAGCTTTTTCATTTTTCCTCTCGAGTGGCTCGCATTTGAAAATGGAAGGCAAGTGGTACTCCGCGACAGCCACTAGCTCTCCTCATGAGCAATTGACTCGCCACTTCATCCTCGCAGGTATTGCCTCTCAAATGGAAGCGGTAATAGGACGAACTTACGGCAAGTTTATGTAGCCATTGGAAATGGGAAGCTACGGATCTTGCCGGCCCAAGAATATCCTTCGCGGGCGATTCAGGGCAATCCTTCTAGAGGCAACTTTTTGGTTGTTCGGAAAACCTATTAGTTGAATTTACACCGCCTCAGGGCGTTTCCCCGCAACTCGGACCGGCAGTTTTTCGATGCAGCGGCATTTTGGCTCTTACGACAAATCCAGCTCAAAGCTGCGAACCAGGCGATGCAGGTAGTTGGGATGGATTCCGAGAAGTCGTGCTGCCTCCGGATAATTGCCTTTCGCCTCGGCCAGCGCCTCCGTCAGCAGGTTGCGCTTGAGGCGGTTGATGGAGTCCTGGTACTTACCGCGACTTCGTTCGGAGCCATGCCATTCCAGCAGCGCTGCCGGTAAGTCTTCGGGCAAAATCATTTCGGTTGAACCCATCACGACCGCATGCTGAATGGCATTCTCCAGCTCCCGGACATTACCCGGCCAGCTATATGCCATGAGCACGGAGCGCGCTTCCGGCGAGATTCCTGTCACCACGCGATTGGTACACTTCTGCGCATACTTGGTCGCAAAGTAAGAGGCGAGCAATGGAATATCCTCGCGGCGCTCACGCAGCGGGGGCACGGGGATAGATACTACGTTGAGACGGTAGAAGAGATCGGCACGCAGCTCACCCTTTTTGACGGCCAATTCCAGTCTCTTGTTGGTAGCCGCAATCACGCGCGCGCCGAACTGGATGGGCTGCATGCCTCCAAGCCTCTCGAAAGCCCTGGTCTGCAACGCACGAAGCATTTAGCCTGCAATGTTGGGGCGAGCTCACCGATCTCATCCAGAAAAACCGTGCCGTCTTTCGCTACTTCCAACTTACCTTTCTTATTGGCAACCGCGCCGGTGAAGGCGCCCTTTTCGTAACCAAACAATTCGCTCTCCAGCAGCGTCTCCGGAATGGCGGCGCAATTGATAGCCACGAAGGGCTTTTCACAGCGTTCGCTATGCCTGTGGATCGCGACCGCTACCAGCTCTTTTCCCGTACCGCTTTCACCATGGATCAAAACCGTGCAATCGCTCTGCGCCACCTTTTCGACTAGTTGGGTAAGATGCCGGATGGATTTGCTTTCCCCGACTATCGAATTACCCGCCGGCGTCAGTTCCTCTCGCAGTCGGCAATTCTCGGCCCGGAGAGACTCCAAGGTCAGAACATTTTCCAGCGCTACCGCAGCAATCCCGCCGACCGACCTCAACAGATGAACGTTATCTTCAGGAAATCGCTTCCCGCTGGACGCGACAAGATAGATAGCACCAAGAACGTTTTGTAGCGCTACCAGCGGTACACACAGCACTGACTCGCTCTTGCCGGACGCGGAAGAAAAATCAGCAACCACCGCTGAACGTTCCGAAAGAGACCGAATTAACACCTCTCTGCGAACGTTGAGTTGCAGTGGCGAGACGCCGTCCCTTTGCCAGGTCGCGACGGAACTGGGCTCCTCGTCAATACGTGGAATAATGAGAATTGCTCCGGAATCCGCCGGAATGACTTCACCAATAAATTGCAGAAGGTGGACTTGCAGGGACTCGAGATCGCGAAACGAATTAATCGTCTCGGCAATCTTGAACAGCACATTCAGGTCACGGGCCATCCGTCCGACATCGGTATTAGATCCTTCCTCCGGAATTTCGTTCTCGGTAGCCGTTTTGTTTAACATGAATGAACCCTCTCATCAGCCAAGTTCCTCGCTTCCGGCTAGATGAACAAACCCACTACGGCAGCATAGTTTCGAAAGGCATTAAGTCTGGTGTCACATGTGATCTGTGATCTCAAGGTATGAGACTTTGGATGTAAGCTGCGGGTTTCAGTCACGCGTACGTCCGGCCTGTAGTCGTTATATCGAACGAAGCTATTCTGTGCAACCCCCTTCTAACCTACTCGCCGCAAAACGTCGTCGGCCCGCGCTTGCTTAGATCCTCTTCGTCCGCAAAGCGCTGCGCGGTCCCTATTTCCGGGGAGCTCAATTCTGGCTAGGTCAGCCAGTTCCTGCCCAGCCCCCGCGCATCGGCCCCGCAGGGAATTTAGCAAGTGCGTTGAATCGTCACAACCGAAGCAGTCGGAGACAACACTGCCTCCGGTTCCAGCACGGAAGTCACGGCATTTTCGCTAATCCTCACCGGCAGCAGACGGGTGCTGTCGTTCTTCTTCTCACCCAACCGGCCCTGACGATAGGGGTTGCGCCCGTAATGCACCATGTTGGCGTTAACACCATGCCGCCGCGCCCCCACCGCCACCGATGCACCAGGCAGCATCGCCTGCTCCACGATCTTGCGTTTCTCGGCTATGCTTCGTCGCTGTCGCTTGGGCTGTTTGACTTTCTCCATTGCTGCACTGTCCACCACCACCTCCCGCGCAACCATCTCAGGTGATGATCTCGCTACCTCAGGTGGGCAGTACAGACCGTAGTGACCGGACGCTTACCCTTCTGTTGTCCTAACAGCCTTCACCAAGCCGTTGGTTGCGGTGAGCCGATAGGCCAAAGCCCTACTCAGACAACTACTGACCTGCGGCCGTAATAGGACAGCAATTACCTCAAGAAAGGCGGCACTGTTCTGTGCCGCGCTCGACTGCTGAAAACCGAAGCCGCTCAGTTAGTGTACGGCGTTTAGGAGAAGTTGCTCACGACAACTTCTGCGTTCTGCCCGTTCTGGGGCGGCTGCCCGTTATATAGCCACAGGTTCAAGCGTACCTGTTGGAGGCTCGGCATGGCTCCCCAACCAGCCACCGTTTTCGCCCGGGGGCGGCACGGGGCCAGGATAGCTGTACTGTTGAATGATGTTTCCGTTGGAGTCCTGCACCTTGAAGCTAATGCCATCCGGGAACCAGAAGATAATCGCGGTTGACGTGTTGCAACCGGGGGAAATCGTAAATTGATACCTCGCCCCGTTGGCCGTATACGGTTGTCCGGCAAATTGAGCATTAGGGCGGTCGGAATTCCCCCCCTGGAAAACTCGATGTCGAGTTCGCTGTGACTGGGAATTCCGCCATCCGGGTTGTTCGTCCAAGGCGATATTGGGCCCACATAAGCCGGATCGTCAGACCAAGTGAATAACCCGAACACGACACTGGGATCTAAGCCATCGACGGCGCTTGCTAAATTGAAAGTGTATGTGCCGTAACCGTAGGTCTGGCTCAGCTGCTGTCCTTGCTGCGGCTGTGGTGGATAGGCAACTTAAGTCCTACGCCCAAACTCTACATACGGGTAACTATACCCTTGCCGCCGATTCCGGGCCGCGGCGCGGAGGGGAAGTTTAAGACGCTGAATATAATCGGTTTACAAAAAGCGTGCCTGGAGTTCGAATTCACCTCCCTCCGCCAGCAAGTCATTATTATAAGAGAGGTTACTAGCGAGGCACTCATTTGCGCCTATTTGAACAATGGCGATGAAGTATTGTATGCATTCGATGCGACGAATTTGAGCACTGAACTATACGACAGCTCGGAGAACGGACTGGAGGACGATCCGGGCGGGGCGGTGAAGTTTGCCACCCCAACTATCGCAAATGGGAAGGTTTACGTCGGTGCTGTGCAGCAGGTTAGTGTTTTCGGAATCACGCTGCCAACGGCCGCAACGCCCACATTTGATCCGGCATGGGGTACCTACACTTCGCCCCAAACCGTTACTGTCTCGGACGCCGCGCCAGGAGCCACGATCTATTACACTCTCGACGGATCTGTTCCGACAACGTCGTCTCCGACTTATACAGGACCGATCACGATAAACGCCACAACCGTTCTCAAGGCAATTGCCGGCGCTTCGCAGTATCGTAACAGCGCTGTGGGCACCGCCGCTTACACGATTACAACCGGCGGGGGAGGCACGTTGAACTATGGTGAAGGATTTATCCCGGCTGGGCTTACCATCAACGGATCCGGAACGATCAACGGCTCTCGCTTGCGACTAACCGATGGCGGGACGGGAGAAACTACTACTACGTGGTATGCCACTCCGCTCAATGTCCAGAGATTCACACAGAACTTCAATATTCAGCTGACCAATGCTGTAGGCGACGGGATGACTTTCACGATCCAAAATACCGGGCTGGCGGTCATCGGACCAGGTGGCGCGGGCCTCGGATATGGAGCTGGGATGCCCAATGGAAATCCCGGCGTAGGCGCAAGTGTCGCCATCAAGCTCGACCTTTACAATAACTACGGCGAGGGTTCTGATTCTACAGGAATTTATACCGAAGGGGCGTCACCAACAATTCCAGCCGTCGATATGAGCAGCAGCGGTGTGGACCTACATAACGGGGACGAACTCAATGTCCACATGACTTATGACGGTTCAACGCTAACCATGACAGTGACGGACATGGTTACCTATAAGACATTCACCCAGGCGTGGCCAATCGACATTCCGACCGTGGTCGGCGGAAATACTGCATACCTCGGATTTACGGGTGCATCAGGTGGCGCGACAGCAATCCAAGATGTGTTGAGTTGGACATTTGTGTCGCCGTGATGCGACACGGAGTCCAGCCAAGCGACAAAACCTAGTTCGCGAGAAAGTATGTATCTGTCTGGTTGTGGACGGATTTGAATACTCAGCAACTATCGTCCCAATAACAGCAACTTCTCGGGCTGGCTAGCCGGGGAAAATTTATCCCGACTCTCACAAGGGATGGGCTCTCTGTCGGAAAAGGCATTGGGTCTCTTGCTTCGACACTGAGACGGGTGCCAACTGGACTCGATTTCTGGTGGATGAAAATGCATCTGTTTCTTAAAGATCTGTCTACGCAGCAAGTTCTTCTTCATCTCCTCGAAACTGACCTGCCCCCATTTTCCGCACGGTGATCTTACAACTTAGCTAGTAGTTGACCCGCTCCGGATTTCTGGCCCAAGGATAAGTAGAGTTTTCGGCGGTCAAGGCCCCGCGAAGCTTGTTTTGTGCGCCTGCAACGCACTCCAAAGTCTTAGTAAAGAACTCTTACCTGAGGCGATTCGAAAAAGCGCTTCGCTCCGATAGTGGCTATCTTCGGGCAAGCGCGGAACCGGGTCAAGGGCGGCGTCAGCCGGCGCAGCGAACCCTTGACGCGGTTCCGTGCTTGCCCTACTGGTATTGCTCGGAGCGAAGCGCTGGCGCAGTGCTTCGAAGTTGCTAGCGAACATAGCCGGCGTCTGATCTCCCAAGGCACTGTGTGGCCGTGCGTGGTTGTAGTGCGTGCGCCAGGCGGCCAACGTTTTTTGGGCATCGGTCAACGAACGAAACCATTCCACATTCAGACACTCATCGCGCAGCCGCCCATTGAAGCTCTCGGTGAATCCGTTCTCTACCGGCCGTCCGGGACGAATGAAGCATAGTTGTACGCCCTGCTCCATCGCCCAGGTTTCTACCACCCGCCCAGCGAATTCACTGCCATTGTCCAACGTGATACTACGGGGTGCCGCTCTGCGCTCGCTTGCGTAAGAGCCGCCACCACCTGCGAGCCACTCATCGAACGCTCGGCCACCAGCGCGATACACTCCCGGGTGAACTGATCGATGACCGTCAGGATGCGGTAGGCGCGGCCATCGGCCAGCTTGTCGCTGACGAAGTCGGCTGCCCAACATTGATTAGGCTCGCTGGCCGGCGATGACGCCACCCGCTGCCGCCGCGCGATCTTCTTCCGCTCCACGCTGCGCACCTTCAACTGTTCCTCGTCATACAGCCGATACACCCGCTTAGCGTTCACCGTCCAGCCTTGCCGACGCAACAACACCGTCAGCCGCCGATAGCCATAGCGCACATGCGTCGCAGCCAACTCCCGCAACCTTAGCCGCAGGGCTTCTTGCAACGGCCGTCGGCTGCGGTAGCGCATGGTGCTCCACGCCATTGCCAAAATCCTTGCCGCTCGCCGCTCTGATATCGCATACGCCTCACGAGCCCACCCCGCCAATCGGCGCCGCTGGCGAGGCTTCACAACTTTTTTGAGACGATCTCCTGCAGGATCTGCCGGTCCAGCGTGAGATCGGCCACAATCCGCTTCAGCCGCCCGTTCTCCTCGCGCAGCTGCCGAAGCTCGCGTAGCTCCTGCACCCCCAACCCGGCATACTGGCGCTTCCACAAATAAAACGTCGCCTGGCTGATCCCCAGCTTGCGGCAAATGTCCGTCGCCTTCTCGCCCGCTTCCTGCTGCCGCAGCGCCGCGATAATCTGCTCTTCCGTGTGTCCCTTCTTCGGCATGTCCAACCTCCTCGTCTTTAGCCTCCGAGAACCATGCCGCCTAGCTTACCTCTACTTTCCCCTGGTACAACTTTTGGGTTTTGGGTCAGATCACGCAGGCCGGACCATTTAACTATGACTACCGTTGGTTGTCCTCATCAGGCTCGCATGGTGATTTCAAGGGATTTGCTGATCGGCACTTCGAAATGATTTACGGTGTGCATCCGGACAAGTTCGAGCTCATTTAACTAATGGCGGCTAGTATATTCGCGTTTTGTTCGCCATGGAAACTGTAGACGATTTTGTGATGGTCGCGCCTCCAAAGTTCACCAGATTTTGCTCGGTTTCAACAAGGCGACGCCAAGCGGCACATCATCAATCACTTAGAATCACCAAATTTCAACAGATTTCACCAAGGACTAGAATCTGGTTCGGGACCAGGGGGTCGGAGGTTCAAATCCTCTCTCCCCGACCAATCTTTTCAATGACATCTGAACCTTTTCGCGCGAGCGAAAGCGGCGCCCTAAGGCGGAACCGAGGGCGGGGTGTTTCACCCTAGCGGTTCAGATGGCATTCCGGGCGGTTTGCTGCTTGAACCTCCGACCCCCTGGTCCCGAACCGGATGCAGAGGCATTCAGAAGAAGCAAGAGAAATGGGTGGATGGAAAGGGTTTGGAATGAGAGGTCAGAAGAATTCCGGACGCTGCGCATAACAAGAAAACGCTTGATTCAGTCGCACCCATGTCGTATTCGTATCTTGGCGCCATAGGAACAGTTCACATGTCCAGTTGTGTCGTCCAGAGCGCAAACGTTGCACTCAGTCGGATTATGTCGAGATGGAGGCTCTTCATGATGGCACATTCGGCGGCCTTGCTCTCGGTTATTACCCTAATAGCCTCGTTTGTCTCGGCGCAGACATGGACGCAGAGATTCCCGGCGACGAGCCCGCCTCCGAGATATCGCGCCATGATGACTTATGACACGGCGCGCGGACAGACGATACTATTCGGTGGTCTTGGTTCATCGCTCACTGCACTGAATGACACCTGGGTTTGGGATGGCGTCAGCTGGACCGAAAAATTTCCCCTAGCCAATCCGTCAGCTAGAACCTTTTCGCAACTAGTGTACGATGCAGCCACACAGAAAGTGCTGATGTTCGGCGGGGCGACCTGTGATAGCCTCAGTGGTTGTTCCCTAGGTGACACCTGGGTTTGGGATGGATACAACTGGACCCAGCTCTTTCCACAGACCAGCCCCTCGGTGAGAGCTGGGGCGATGATGGCGTACGATCCTGTACGGCAACAAATTATCCTCTTTGGCGGGTGCTGCGTTCAGAACGGCGGAGACTTCGACGACACTTGGGCATGGGACGGCACTAATTGGCATCAATTGAGTCCACCTGCCAGTCCACCCGCGGACGCCCTCATGCCGATGTTCTACGATTCAACGCAAAGGGGGATCATCTATGTATACGCCAACTATTTCGACCTGGAAACGTGGATGTGGACAGGGAACACCTGGGTAAATGAAGAATCCGTGTCGCCGCTGGGGGCTGAACCCTCCACAGCGGACGATCCGTCTCACAATGAAGCTATCTTTTTTGGGGGCCTCGATATCTATCAGTATCTAAACTATACCTGGGCTTGGAATGGCAGCAGCTGGATTTTGTTGTCGCCTCCAATAAGTCCTCCCGCCAGATTCGGAGCTTCTATGATTTTTGATGTCGCTCGGGGTGAGGATGTTCTCTTTGGCGGCTCTGGCCAGATTGGAGGCTTTCTAAATGACACTTGGGTCTGGTCGGGGTATCCGCTAACGAATACTCCGCTTAAAGGAATTTCTGGCGCTTCGGACACAAAACTACGTCCCTACACGATACCGATATTCACCGCGTTCGATCATTCCATGGAGGACACATTAAACCTTTACCACATCTACGGCTTCGATGGAATCGTAGAAGCGTTTACAAACGAATACGGTGAGTGCACTTATAGTCCACCGCCTCCGCAGTGTCCTGCTAGTAGGGATGGATACTATAACTCAGGGCATAGCGCCTTTGGAGTTACCGGTCACTACCTTGGCGCATCAAGTGACGGCGGCATCTTGAAGCTCCAGTACGAAGGACATCCTGGTTACGATTTCGATGCGAGTTGCCAACGGAACGCACAAGGCCAGTGCATCGTTAGTACAGGGACAAACGTGTATGCAGTGGGGGCTGGTACCATTTCTTATCCGACGACTATGGTCGGTTTAGGTTCCGCTCCTTCACAATATCACGCACTGGAGCTCGTTCCCGATGATGCTCCGTACCTTCGAGTTTACTATCTTCACTTGTCAACTTACCCTGGAACGCAGCCTTTCAATGCCACTGACCCGTCCCCGGCTCCAGGATGTCCCTCCTCCGTCACTCTTCCGCTGGCTGCTGGGCACGTCGGTGCAGGGTGCCTCATAGCTCAGTCCGGCAATACCGCCCCTCCTCCGGGAGTTGGCCCCCACTTGCACCTTGAGGTACAGCGAGTCCTACCCTATGCGAACCTTCCATCCTACAACATGCTCTCATGCCAGTTGCATCCGGCAATGATGTGCATTCCCGTTGATCCGTATGGGTCATCTTGTGGTACTGACCCCTACTATAGGCAGCTACAGATACCTAACATGCCTCTGTGGAACTTTCCGAGCTATCTGTCTGCCAATTCCCTGTGTTTTGGGACTGAGCCCCTGGGAAGATGGGACCAACAGAAGATATCCCTTACCGATGTGGCAGTTTCTGCTCTGCGCATCCAGGGCATCACCGTTTCCGGCTCTAACTCGGCTGACTTCACCCAAACAAACACCTGCGCCGCGAGTCTTAATCCAGGTCAAAGCTGCCAGTTTTATGTTACTTTCAGTCCCACTGCCATGGGCGATAGAGCGGCATTCCTGACAATTACCGGTTCCGATGGTGCAGGCTCTCAAGGCGAAGTCAGACTTGTAGTCGGGTTGAGCGGCATAGGTGCAAACTAGACCTTGCGTCGGCAAAGCAGCTTGTTAAGATTAAGGATAATGAATGATCGGAACCGCGGTTTGTCGGCCTTAATCCTCCTTGTTATCGCAGCGGTCATTATTGCCGGTGTTTTAGCTTATGGAATTCATCGGCTGAGCGCAACACAGCCTTCGCTTAACCCCCTACAGGCGCATCATGTCGCCGTCCCTAATCCGCCCCCGACCTCTTCTGACGCCGCCAACGAGATGACGTCCACTTATAACATGAAGTACGGCTATGAGTTTCAAGCTACGCCAAATTACGAACATCGCATTCTCGTCTATCCGATCTTTGCATCGAAGGACCCGCAAAATTACATAAATGCTGAGGAGGTCTCCTTGCCTGAAACTTATGGCACGACCACAATCAATGGCTTATCTTGGATAAAGTTTAACTATGCGTCAAATACGATTGCTTATTATATCTATTATGAAGGTGAAGCTATTCGTATCATGGAGGTAGCGCCCGGCCTGGCTGATCTTTCTTCCACAGATATAACCGCTTTGAGTCAGGTCGTTTCATCATTCCATTTTGTGAGTTCGACCGCTCGGCTAGACAACCAAATCGCTGCGCTCAAGGTTGGGCAGAAGTTTGGCAATTTAACCGTCAGTAAAATTATTCTGGAATCAGATGAGCGGGGCGAGGTTGACTTTACTGGCCAGCTTACACTGACAGGTAGCGTAGATGTCGAAGGGATGTTCCAGGAAGCGATCATCTTTGGCAACTTAGATTCTTCGAGCCTCTCAGAAATTCCGGTTATCGGGTGTCTCTGTTGGTATGCGCAGAATGTTCAGATTTCGCTCGACGGTGTCGGCAGTTCGACCAAGCAACAGTGGGAGAATGGGTTGGGATGGCGAGCGACAACGTCCATTGTGATTGACAATCTGCAGGAGCATTTTGTGCTTGATGAGAGCGAACAGCCCCAGCCGAGTAATCCGCCCGTCCTTTGGTCGGCTGTTCTCTATAGCGCGCGAGGAGAGTGATTTAGTTGGTCGGTGGATTCACAATGCGAATCTGAACCTCCCGCTTTGGCGCGCAACGCAAACTCGCCCAGTTGTGCAAACGACGGCATGCTGGCGCGCCTGATTCCTATACCTTCCCAAAAATGGCGTCGCGCGAGCAGCTATGCCGGCCTAACGTCTGAGGGAACAATTCAGTACATCCGATCAATGGATTGCATTTGTTTTGGGGCTCATCTGAATGAGCTTCTTCCGCCGGTGCTCCTTCACGACTTGTTCTGCAATCGCGCGAGGGATTCTGTGGCCTTCTTGCTGGAGCCGGGCAGCTTCCGGGTCGCTTGAAAGCTTTGGTTCTTTGGCGCCCCACCGCCTCGTGCGCTCGGTCGAGAGCGCGTCATTCAAACTGTTCATACCGGTGTCCCATTTTTCGGGCGGCACCTGTTGCTCATCATCAGGCCAGTCTTTGTCTACATCCATCACTGCCTTGCTGAAGACCGGATACACCCGCTCGGAAAGCATGTCCAGGGTGTCTTCTCCGAACTCTTCCAATTCGACCGGGACCATGTCGTCGATTCCGTCCGGTTCTTTCTTCAAGCGAAAGTGGACCATGAAATCCTTTACGGTGAAAAGGTCCCCAAGTTCAGCGTTGTCGGCTTCATCCAACAGGATAATCGCATGATCTCGTGATCGGGCGTATACGGCGGAGAAATCGCCGTTTTGCCAACGGCAAATGAACAAGGGCATCTCGAGCTCCTCAACGGGAGTGATTATAACGCAACCTCGACCCGTATTAAGTATCAAGTAGAGCATTTGGTTTATGGAAGGCAAAGAAAGCGATCCTGAACTCGACGACATGAGTAATAGTTGCGTATTAGGCAAGTTCTTCCTCCTTTTATTTTTCTCTGGACCGCTTAGGATGAGAACACACTTCGACTTGGGCGAGTCGAAGTGTCTATAGAAATCGAACCGGGCAATACCCTTACGAAACAGATGCTTGGACCACTCTCGTATGTTGGAGGAAAGCGTTCGCTTGCGAAGCGCATTATTGCATTGCTTCCGTCGCACACGACCTATGTCGAGGCATTCGCAGGGACTACGCGACCTTCTTAGCGAGTTGGATGGCGGGCCATTCGACTGGGCCGTTCTGGGTTGGAAAGCGGAGCTGACGATTCCTCAGACCTCTTGCGAGCAGCGCCAGCAGTTGCTTTCGTGTGGCTTTGACCGCCACACCTGCGTATCCAAACCCAGGAAGAGCCTGAATGCGTTTCTGCTGTTGCAATTGGGAAATCAGCCACGAGCCCCATGCCGGCGTGGCGGGCAGGCCATAGTGGCTCACCAGCGAGGACCAGATGAACGAATTGTCGTCGCTGATCAGGAGCAGTTTCCCGTCCGAGGTGGTTTCCGACAACTCCTGAGAGCAACTCACAAGATGCCTCAGCGGCCGTTTACGTCCGGAAACCACGATCGATCCCCGGAAGATTAACGGCTTGTCACCCAGTGAGACGATGCTCTCTGCTCCCGAAGGGTCCATCACCGTGAATGGGTCTCCATTCGCGAAGGCTGCAGCCAGGGCGCCGATCTCCACGTCGCCACCAACAACCGAAACCAAATGAGCTCTGCCTGCTCCTCCCCCACGAAGGCATCCAGGTAAACGCGGATGTTAGTAGCGGTCTTTTCCGTGCGTCGCTGATAGGCGAGTTTGCCGAATCGTTCATGGGCATTTTTCATGGCAAGAGGTCTCCCGCGGTAGTTCCAAATTGCTTCCGCGCGATCAAGAGCTCGCAATGTTAGTTGACGGGTAACGATGCGATGAGGATGAGAAGGTCTGGTGACCTAGCCCAACCTTCAGATGAGCGGACAGAGGATGTCAGTTGTGGCGCAGCCAATTCTCTCGAGGAAGATCTTTGACCTGCTCGAACTCTTTCTCGTTGTCGGTAACGATGGTGTAACCAAGGGCTAATGTCTGGGCAGCAATTAGTAGATCATTGGCACCAATCGGCCTACCCGCCTTTTCAAGCTGGGCACGCAGCGCCCCATACCTAATATCGGCGGGCGCTTCCAGTGGAAGAACTTCAATGGCACCTAGGACCGCCTGCAGTTGTGCCGTCAGTCGTGCGGACTGTTTCTTGGCGCCGCCATAACGCAATTCCGCAGCAACGATTATGCTCGTGCAAACCTGCGCTTCTCCGATCTTTCGGATGTGTTGCGCTACACGGCCTTGCGGGTTGCGGACCAGGTCGGAAACGATGTTAGTGTCTAGTAGGTAGCGCATCAGAGATCAACCGGATTGGGAGGTGGATCTGAAATCGGAGGAAAGTCCTCGTGGAGGGTCTTCAAGGTTGCTAGAACTGCGAGCAGCGACTTGGGTGGAGTCGGCTCGATAATCAGCCGATCGCCTTCTTTACGGATTGTGGCGTCCTCGCCAGGGAGTTCGAACTCACGAGGAATCCTGACTGCCTGATTTCTGCCATTCTTGAACAGCTTCACATGTCGTTCGGGAGCCATGTCACCTCTCTAGCATATGCCGTAGCATATGCCAATCGGCTGTGCTTTGCAAGCGTCCAGCTTAATTTTCTGAAATATATCCCCAGCCGGATTTAGCTAAGAAGTGGGGGCAAATGTCCACCAGGCAGGTCAAGGAAATAGCTGAGCAGTGTTTGAGGGACACACCATCGGGACGTATGGAAGCGCCCTCAGCGACACGCAAAAAATCCAAACTCTGAGCACGTCTCGCCAGAAATAAGCGCACAAGCCAAGCCCACCGGGAGCGGCAGGCTTGGCGACGATGGCCCTTAAACTTTGCCGTTGGCAGTACCCTATGCTTGCTCTGCGGACAGCACTCGTATTGGTGGTGCTGGGAAGTCCTCGCAGCGGTGCGCATCGAACGCCGCTTGCGCTGAGTGCATGTCCTCACCTTCTGCGTACACCTGATTCCAGATGCAGCGTCCGCAGGTGAAGAGGGTAATACCCTTGGATTCTAGGCGCACACCGCACAGAAAGCGGTCAGGTTCGTCGGGCATCAATGACTCTATAAACCCAAAGCTGCAACTGATGGTTTCGTCAGGGCGCTTGATTTACGCCCGACGGCCTCTTTGTGCCGAGTTTGTGAAAGCGATAATTCCGCTATCCATTCTCGCGGAATTCACGAATTCCAACCTTATCAACCTCGTTGACGTACCATCGAGGAGTACCGGCCAAGTTTCGCAGGAAGCTTACTTATCGGGCCACGGATTTAGGGTTTGGGATTTCGAGTTCCAGGACGCATAAGTCCACGGGGTGAGAACTGTTGTGCCATGGGCGATCAGTTTCAACTCACCACAGATGGCTTCCACTTCTACCAGCGGGGTGTCGAGAACGTGTTCGCGGGACAAGCCGACTTCGCGCAACTTGTGAAGCTGTATGGCGATTATGGGCAGCATGGTAGCGATGCAAAGTACTCCCCAGGCCCAATCGTCGAGACTATATCCAAGATTCGCGACGGACGGCCCGATCCCCGCCACATCTCCACCAGCTACGTGGAGCGGTCGAATTTGAGTTTGAGAATGCACTTGCGTCGATTTACTCGTTTAACGAACGCTTTCAGTAAGACAGTCAAGAATCTGAAAGACGCTGTGGCCCTGTACGTGGCCTTCTATAACTTCTGCCGCGTCCACACAACGCTGCGCGTCACGCCCGCTATGCAAGCGGGTTTGACCGATCACGTTTGGAGTTTGGCGGAACTACTACAAACGAGCTAAGAGAGGCACACTGATGCGAAACTTCAAGAACCTAGTCGGACAGAAAATTCTCGTTCTCCTCGTTGACGAAACTAAGGCTATCGGCGTTACAGTTCGCGGTGCCGAAGATGGAGGAGTTTGGGTCGAAGCTGACGAGTGGAACGACATCATTCGTGAATTTAATGGCCCCGAACCATTCGGAGACAACCCGATATTCTTTTTGCCATTCGCTCGAATGCGATTCGCCATGCAGTCCGTTGCCGCGACGGAGCCGAGAGTAAGTTTCGTATAGCTGCCTTGTTGTGGTCTATTTCCGCGAATTCTTGAAACGTCATGCTTGCCTCCAATGAAAAACCCGCCGTCTGGCGGGTTTTGAATTGTTCGATACCAGACCGACAAATTACGGCTGGACGGCATAAACTGTCGCTCAATAAAACTTCCTCACAGAAGGCTGCGACGTGGCCCAGATCAATCCAGTTCCTGACTATCCCATTTTCGAGCATCTTCCTAACTGGAAAAACGCAAAGGTGACCGAATCGTATTGCCTGACCTGCCGCCGTTTCATTGCCGCTAGTGCCGATCCCAAACTTATCGAACTAGCCGAGTCGCGTCATTCCTGCCCCGGCCCCAGGTGATTCAAGGCAGCAACACAGAATTAGCCCACTACCCGATGTCGAGAAAGCGCGTCTCTACCGAGGAATGATCGGGATCGGAGATCGTGATCGATCGCCGGTCGGCGAACACCGTGGTGGCCACCGAAAGACACACCGTGCGATCTGAGGTTCGACTCTGCTTTGCGTTTGTCCCCATTCGAAGCTCAGTGCCATCGGAGATCCTCATTCATATCACCCTTGCCGGGAGGAAGCGCGACCACACCAAGGCGCAGAAGTACCCACGATTACGAATCAATTTCATGGCCTCGTTGATGGTGCTTGGTCTCCTTGAGTTCAATGATCTGGCCGCTCTCGTAAGCGAGGGTCAGTTCATGGCTAAAACGTTCCCGTTTGCGAATGATGGTTTCCCCTTCTACTTCGCCTTCCTCGTTGAACTCATCGACATGCTTAACTGATGGACAGTGTGCGATGTGCCGCATCTCACCTTCCCCGAAGAAGCCGTTCAGCATGCCGCTGCAGGCCAATGGTCCCACGTGGCCTTTATGCAACGGCGTCACCGGTCGGCCGTTCATCTTCTGCTGTTTGCGGACCAGGACACCACGAGCGTTTTGCATCGCGACGGAGCGCTGCACCGCATCCTCAATCACATCCAGTGGCAATCCCGTGTAGGTGATCGCCGCGGGCAATGATGGTGGAACGGCGTAGCGCTCCGAAACCTCTTGGTTAAGCGCGGGCAGCAGATGTGGCTTGTAGGCTATTCGGAGCACCCGTCCGCCTGCAATGCAGGGATCACTTTGTTGAAGCACGAGCCGTCGGCCCAAATGCCGTGGCAGAACACGATGGTTGGTTTGCGTTGCAAAGACATAGAAATCTCCTGAGTTGGTTGGGATAACAACTAACGTTATCCGCATCTTTAATACGATGTCCTCAGTGATCACTTGAAAAGCGGCCAACGATTATCACTTCAAAACCGGCCAACGGGTTTGGCCGTCCAGGACTGAGAATGTTCTACCCTGCTGCCTCCTGTAGTGGCAAGTCGGTTTTGGTGCGCCAACTGCGCGGGCCGCACTTGAGCACGTGTCCGTGGTGCAGCAAGCGGTCGAGCATGGCGCTGACGGCGGCTGCGTCGCCCAGCAGTTTGCCCCAGTCTTCCACCGGGCGGTTCGAGGTCAGCATGGTGCTGGCGCGTTCGTAGCGGCGCATGATGATCTCCAGCAGTTCCTCGGCAGCGGTAAGCGGCAGCTTGCGCATTCCCAGATCGTCAATGATCAGCAAGGGCACGGTCACCAGAAACTCCATGTGCTCTTTGCGCGTGCCATCCAGCGTAGCATCGGCTAAGTCATCGAGCAGGGCATGGGTCTCGCGGTAGAGCACGCGATAACCCTGTTGGATAGCGGCGTGGCCGATGGCTTGCGCTAAGTGACTCTTGCCGGTGCCAGGCGGACCGAGAAACAGGGCGTCTTCGTGGCGAGCGATAAAGGCACCAGCGGCCAGATCGAAGACCAGGCTGCGATTCATCTTCTTATTGAAGTTGAAGTCGAAGTTGTCCAGGGTTTTCTGGGAGTCGCGGAACTGCGCCTGCTTTTTGCGCCGCTCCAGCAGGCGTTCGCCGCGTAAGGCGAGTTCGTCAGAGACCAGGCACGACAGCAGGTCGATAGGGGCGAGCGGTTCGGCTTGGGCCTGGCGCAGACGGATCTCCAGCACGGCTGCCATGCCGCCCAGGCGAAGTTGTCTGAGTGCACGATCGAGTTCGATCAGATTCATTCTTCTATCTCCTTGGCTTTGTAGTTGATGAAGTCGCGGTACTGCACTAGCTCGCGGATCAGGGGATCGACTTGCTGCAAGCTGAGTGGGGCTTGCGGGCAGCGTTCCAGATAGCGGCGGACGAAGCGATACTCCTGCACTCCCATATCGAGCGCGGCGGCGCAGGCTTCATCGACCGCTGCCGCGCCGTACTTCTTGGCTAAAGAGAGAACGCCGAGGATACGGCGGACACCGACTTCTCCTTGCTGGTGATGGATGGCCTCGCAGAGCGCGCCGATGTGGGTGCCGGCGCGACCGGCGCGCCACAGCAGTTGCGACGTGCGCAGCGGAGTGCGCTTGGATTGGTCTTCGGGCTTGATGCGATACCAGCCGCGTTTCTGGCGCACATGTTCGCGCAGCAGTTGGCCGGTTTTGGGATCGAGTAGCCGGACAAACAGCTCATCCCATTGCACTCGCAGCAGGTGTCCAATCCAGCCCGGTGGAGCGCCATAGTAGGCAGCTTCGATTTCGACGCAGCCGTCCAGATGCACGATGCGTTCGCCGTACTGGTAATAGCGGAAGGGTTCGACGGGCAGCGGCAGTAGGAACGGTTTCTCTTCGGCGAACATGGCCGCGACCTGGCGTTTGGTGGTGCCGTGGATGCGCGTGTCTGCCCAGCGTTCTTCCCAGCGATCGAGGTAGGCTTGGGCCTCTTCCAGACTCTCGAAGCGCAGACCTTTCAACGGGGTTTTCTGCGCGTGGCCGACGCCGGCCTCGACTTTGCCCTTGCGATCTGGATCTTGAATGCGACACGGCATGGCGACCGCGCCGTAGTGCGCCAGCACGTCGCGATAAAGCGGATTGAGCGCGGGATCGTAAATGTCGGGGACCAGCACGCCCTCGCGCAGATTGTCGAGCACGACGATACGCGTGGCCCCCCCCAGCCGGCGGAAGGCTCGTTCGTGCAACTCGGCCCAGATGCGCGAACTGGAACGGAAGGTCAGCAGACGAACCGACTTCCGGCTGCAGCCCAGCGTCAGCACGAACAGCCGGGTGCGCCGGTACTTGTGGGTTTCGGGATCGCGCACCATCGGGCCGGTGCCGTAGTCGACTTGCGCTTCCTGACCAGGCGCAGTGACGATCACCACGCGGGCTTCGGGAGTTTTCGCGCCACGCAACTTGCGCACGAAGCGCTGCACACTCTGGTAGCTGCTGGCGAAGCTGTACTCATCCACCAGGTCCTGGTAAATCGCCACCGCATTGCGGCCCCGGCTGAGTCCCAGCTCAATGGCCTCGCGGTATGGATCGCAGGCACTGGCGCTGGGACTGCGCTGCGGAGACGCCACGGGCGGCGAGGCAAGAGCGCCCACTTCGTCTGGTTGGGATGGTTTGAGGTCGGTGATCACCTCAGAGTCGGTAATCACCTCGTTGGCCGGTTTTGAAGTGGCTCTTGCTTTTCCCTTAGTAGAAAGGTTTTTGGGGTTGGGGTTGGGGTTGCCGTTGGGGTCGGTGAGCACCGCGATGGCCGGTTTTTCCGCGCCAAAGTCGGTGATCACTTCGTTGGCCGGTTTTGCCGCCCGCCGCCCCCAGCCTCCGGACGGACGCACCGCAATCCCGGCCGCTTTCAGGTACTGGCTGGCGGTTTCACGACGGATGCGCGTAGCCTGCTGGATCTTCCGCAGCGGCCAGCCCAGCCGTCCCAGAGCTATAACTTGCTGTTTCTTCTCTTCGTTCAAGACATTGGCCATGCCCTCGGAGGCTACAAGCCTCGGCGGGCGTCAATGTCCCGGACGTTATTCTCGTTGGCCGGTTTTCAGGTGATTACCATTGGCCGGTTTTGGGTGATCGCTGAGGCTTCTTGCCAGCGCCGCCACAGCGCTCACAGAGTCGTTCGCCTCGATGATGTGGAGGGGTTAAAGGAGCTTTGCATTCGCAGCATATTTTGCCTGCGTATCGTTGCCGAACCGAGGAAGCACGCTCGCCGCCCATCGGACAATTATAGCGCGCGTTTCGCTTTTTGTTCGCCATTGATTTGCTTAAGTATTCCAGCGGGTGAGTAGCTGGTAAAATCCGGCGCATGGCTAAACTGAATTCTGCGCCCCTTGTCCGACGACTCTCGATCCCGGCGGAATACCCGTTAACCTCTGCAAGAACAAAACGCCTGAAGGTGCTTTCCAGATCGCACGGGTCCTTAAGCCCGGCGGTCCGCAGGAGGGCGAATTTGAGGTTCTGTATGAGGGCGATGAGGCAGGAGCGGACGCGTTTGCGCGTGAGCAAACGGACAAAGATTCCCAGGGTTGCGGTAAATCTCAACCCACAGCCCAACCCACAAAATGATGTGTCTTGCACGACTTCCGCGTACTTAGGCAGTCTCCGCGGACTTGTAAGTCGTTCAAAAACCTAACAACGGTAGATTGACACGGTAGAGGTCAGGAGTTCGAGTCTCCTCGTGCCTACCATTTCTTTTCTTGCAGTTGGCAGGTCCCCCGTTCTTCTACGCATCGCGTCCCATTCCGCTTTTCGTTCCGCTACTGAATCTGGTTTCCTGCCAACAACGTATTCAGAAACTGTTCCTGAGCCGCCAGCCGATTGGAATCAACGGCATGGCTGTAGATCCCCAGCGTAGTTCTGACGTTGCTGTGCCGGAGCATCAAGGAGACCGTCTTCAGATCGACGCCGTTGGAGACGAGCCAACTAGCCAAACTGTGCCGCAGGTTGTGCCATCCCCAGCGCCTGATCGGCTTTCCGCTCAAATCAAAGTACCGAACGCGGAGAAGTTTTCCCTCCCGGTTCCGCTCTTCAACGGAACGGAAAATCCCCGCCACAGCTGCCGCCCGATACAAATACTTCTGACTGGCGATACTGCCGCAGCGAGGTTTGGTCCCTTTCAGCTTGGTTGACGCAAAGACCCAATCGGTAGGTTTCCCATACATGGTCTCTGTCTGCCAATGTCTGAGGTAGCCGCCGAGTACCGGATGCATGGCAACCGGAGCTTTGCGATAAATATTCTTGCAATCCCCGATCTCCTCCACCCAGCTACGCCGAACCACGATTCGGTTGCGCTCATATTCGGCGTCCGCCCACTGCAATCCGAGAGCTTCGCTGATACTCAGCCCTGTGGCCGCAATGAGCAGCGTCAGAATGAACTCCGGTTCTTCGAGTTGATTCAGGATGGTCAGCGTCTGTTCAGGGGTGCAGGTGAGGGCCTCGTAATCGCTGGAGGCTTCACAATCGATATCCTTGAACGGATCAAAATCGGCGGGCAGCAGTCCTTCTTTCCTTCCGTACTTGAAGACCCCCTGCATAGCCTGCTTGACTTTGCTGCTGACGGTCGTCCACGCCAGCCCCTTCTTCTCGTGCAGATACCGGAGCCACTCCTCCAACGCTTTCGGCTTGATCTCACAAACTGGCGTATTGCCCCACCGGGGCATGCAATAGTCCATGAGGTTGTGCCGCAGAACGTAGACAGTACCGCTGGCCTTCTTCTTGGTCAGCGTCTTCTGCTCGATTGCGCCGGACGAATCGAAACGATCAACCAGATCACGAAACGTCAATGCAGAAATGGGTTTTTCAATGAGCGAGGAGAGCCCGAGCCTTCCAACTTCTTTCCACCTGCTCGCCACGTCCGGAAACTGCGAGAGGGAACCGAGTTTGCGGATTTTTTCCGTTCGATTCCCCGTTGCGGGATCTTGGGAATAGCAGCAGAAATAAACGAACTCGTCCTTGGTTTGTCGTCTGGTTCTGAACCAGCCCTTGCCCTGAGTTCTAGCCATGCTTCTTCTCCAGTCTGGCTATCTCAGGACTGCCGATATCAATTGTGCTCTGGACTGGTTTATCTTGGCTAGTGATTTCCGATATCAAGAATCGCCAGACCTTGCGCCGTCCTTTTCCCCAAGAGTGGGCTGGAACAATACCTCTTCGCGCCCATTCCAGCACCGTCTTGCGCTTCATCTTCAGGAATGCTGCAACAGCGTCGGCGTCAACATAGGGTTCGTAGTCCCGTATTTCCATGGCTTTCTATCGAATGGCCAAGTAGACGTTAAGGCAGAAGACATCGCTGCTTCAAACTTGATTCAGAATAAGAGAGACTTTCAACAGAGTCCAAGACTTGAGGGATTCGAATTGATAGCTGAGAGCTATGTGACTTTGGGAGTGCCTGAATGGGCGTTCTCGCCAGCCCTCCCGGAACAAGCGGCTGAAAAGCGCTAGAATCGTGGTGAAAGTCGAATCCGCGCACAAATGTAACTTCAACAACTTACAGCGCAGCAGATGGCACGATGTACCGGGTTTTCGATGTAAAGCAGTGCGAACGGCACGGAAACGGCACGGAGCAGGAACGAGCTCTTGCAGAACGGCGTAACGTCTGAGCGCGTGCAAAGCGGATCCTCTCGGGCAATCGACCACCAGCACCACTATGCGCTTTCCCTTTTCCAGGACGACGTGGAGCGCCGCGCCGTGAAAAGCTGCATAAGGGGGCAAACGGCAATGAAGGACGCCGCCAGTGCCAAACACGAAGGCTGTTGCCTGAAGATTGAGCAGTGACGGTGCCTTGTAAGTCGAAACAATGGAACAGAAAACGCCGGAAAACCGCAGCGGCTCGACCGCCAAGTTTGCTAAACCGTTATACGGTCAAAAGCTGTATCGGGGGTTCGCCCCCCCCTCTCCGCCAGTCATTTTAAGCTGAAGTAGCATAAGCACTTACTGTTCAGGTCCGTTACGAGTTTCACATCCTCTGCGACAGTCTTCCGCTCTCCAGGTGCATATTAGGTGCATTTTCAAGAGAACGCATGGCTGCAATCACATCCGCATCAACAGTTTTGATGTAGCAGTTCTGCGTCACCCGTATATTCGAATGGCGCAGGGTTCGCTGAATGATTTCGTCTTGCACACCCAGCCGGTGCAGGTTTGTCGTCAAGCCTCGGCGAAAAGCGTGCCATCCGTGCCATTGCAGTCCTTGGCCGTTGAGGGCAGGACCGATCACGTCGGCCGCTAGAGCGTCCAAGTAGATAGGCTTGTCTCTCGGACTTGGAAACATCAAGCCTCTGGCGGAATTGCCTTTCAGGACTCGGTGAAAGTTCAGCCGCTCTGAGAGTTGTGCGATAACCGGCACAGGAGCCTCGCTCTTCTTTGTTTTGGGTTCCTGCACGTGGCCTCTCCAATACGACTGCGAGATTCGAATTTGCTCGCCGTCGTAGTCCTCCCAGAGAAAGCCTCGCAGCTCGCCCTTTCGAGCGCCCGTGAAAGCAGCAGCAGCGACGATTGTGGCCGCCAGCTCCGGCAGGATGTTGAGCATCTGCCCAATATCCTCCAGCAAATAGGCGTGCGTGTCGCCCGCCGTCCACGACGCGGCATATTACCCCCATGTGCTTCTTGTAACCGTCTCATAAAAGCAGCGCGCCGTCACACCGACAGGAGTTTACTAGTCGGCGGAACTTAGCGATCCATAGGCATTGCTATCTTTTGAGGAGACGTTGGGTAAACTTGGGAGTACGGTATCCACCTCACCACAGGGCAGAGGCTGCACCAGCGCAGCATCCTGTAAAATAGAATTCTGTCCTTCAGGTTTAACCGCATCAGCTTCGTGCACTCCATAGCACGGCACTGAGGGCAAAATAGCCGGTGTGGAAGCAGTGCGCTTCGTATAGTCACCCAAAGCTCTCTGTATACTCTGCAATGATGCTTGCTTATCATTGTCCGTTGGGTCGAGTGTCACTTCAAGTGCATTTCTGAAGTATTCGTCGACCTGAGTCTTATGTAAACGAATAATTGGGTTCACTGGTTGATCGCCAGCCTCAAATACAAAGGTAAGTTTCTGTGGTCCTGGATGTCCGTTTGGCAGCTGTTGTAACCAGGCGAGCTCCGTCAATGCGGGCATGTGTATCACTGTACCGTCAACCTGCAAACATATAATGGAGGAGGAGTACATGATACAGCCATCGCGATCCACCGTGTTTTTCATATCGTGAGTGTTGAAATGAACTGATTGCATAAAGACTCGAACGCGGAAATCTGTAGGTCTTGTACTGGAACCAGCCAAAGTCAATGTAATGGGCTCGCCCCGCATCCACTCTGTCCTCACTGGTTGAGCAAGTTTAAGCTTTACCAGTGACAGTTGCTGGGCCCCGCTCGCCACGGGAGCTAGGCCCATGATGAGAAACGTCATCCAGGTAACTACCAAGCGTTGCCGTGTATTCATCGCCATTCACTCCTCGCTGCGTAATCGTCCAGCGTCACTACTTGACAGGCAAAAGAACTGGCGGAGGTGCCGGACTGTGCACTAAGGCACCTACCGGGTCTGTTGTCTTCCAATAATGAAGGTAGATCACGTGATCGAGTGGCAACTCAACCACCTTAGATAAACCCTCCTGGCCGGTCCACAAGATAGTAATAGTCTTATCGGTGTGAGCCAAAAGCCCGCCTTCAAGGTATTGTGTCGTATCTTTATTTATTGCAGGATCGAACTCTCGGTACGCGACAGCGGCGTCCGGGAGCGTGGTCGAATCGATGAGCTTCCCGTACTCATATGGCACAAGACAGGTCACGATGATTAATAGGCCAAACGCAACGACTCGACTATGATCGATGAGAATCTCTGCTCGAGTTGATATAGCGGGTCTAGAGGTGAAGAGAAAATATAGCCAACCAGCCGCGCATATGAGAATGGCAATGGAATAGTGCGTTTCAATTATTGCTACGGCTTGTTCTCGGTCTAATGGATAGCCGTATAGCAGAGTGCTTTCGGACCGGTCCTGAGGCTGCTGTAGTTTTGAGGCGAGCAGCAGTTTGCTCAAATCAACGACACGTCTGTTTATAAATGTGTCGCCACCCACTGTAGGTGCCGACGACGGTATTTCGCCCGATAACCAACCTCGTAATGGAAATGTAGGAAGCTCGTATTGGAGAAATACGAACATGAGCGCACTGGCTATGAACACAAGGGCGACTCCATGCAAAATCCAGTTTATCCACACGGGCGGAGCGATGTAGGTCAGCACCGCCCCAAGCAGAACCAGGGAGGTCAAGACCGTCGCCATAATAAGTGGATGGCTGAAAGCGAAAGTTAGTGGCATCACAAAGCTGTCTACTATGCATCTGCCTGCCAGGAGGCTAAGATCGGACACGCTCCAATCGCCTTCTGGAACTCCCCGAAGCTGTTCGCGAGCGAGTTTTGCAACGAAACCAATAACGGCTAAAACGCCCGCAGCCTGGAGGGCTGCAATCCAGCCTTTTATTCGCGGAACATTAACGGCTGCGGAAGGATCAGCCGGAACCTCGCTTGCTGCGCCTTCATCATGAATCTTAGATTCAACTTCTTCACCCAAATGGACCTCCTGTGGATCCTATGTTAAAACAACGGTTCAGGTCCTGCGGAGCAGCAGTCACGCTTCGCGCTGCGCGGCGATGGATGCGGGGTCGTCAGTCGCTTGCCGGCGTGGACGAAATGATGAAATCTAGCGCCTTCAAGTCATTGCTAGCTTCCCGCTCGTGCTGTAACCTGCGTTCAAAGTCACATTTAGATCGCGCGGACTTCTCTAAGTAGAACATCCCCCAGCCCTTCGGTACACAGGATGCGAACTCCAGATTGGAGAGAAAAGCATCAGCATAATTAAAGATTGGAGAGCAACAGTGTTGCAAGGGAGTTATTGCCGAACATTGTCGTACTCGGTAAACTTTGTACCACCGAGACGTCCCTTGGTCGCGTCCCAGAGTTCCGTTCCCCAAGTGCCGTTATCTTCGTTGCAATAATTGATTAGCAACTCTGGTCCGCCAAATCGCAGTTCCGCAAAAGACGAAACAGCTGTACCAGAGCCCGGCCTAGTTTCCCGCTTATTGAAGAACGCCACGGGAGTGCAGCCAGAATCCTCCTGCTTCTCTCGCTGGACGTCGTGAGGAATGCACCCGTTGCCGATTAGACGCGCGTTATACGACAATTCAGAGTCGTCATACAAGGCACATCTGTGCTCGTGGCCAAAGAACCAGCCAAATATCGCGTCCTTACCCACACCCTCCGTCATAAGGAGTTCTTCGATATCAGCTCTAAGCGGCTTCGAGTCATTCCATTCAATGCTGTGCGCCGATACGGGCTGATGATGTGTTAAGAAGATGTTCGCGCGCTTGGAGCCGTTCTTCAAGAGGTCGATCAGCCAGTTCCATTGCACTGCGACAGGGTCGTCCGCGCCGGACGGCTTCAGGCGCCCACCGGCGTAAGCGCTGTCGAGGCCGATTATGCGCCAATATTGACTCTCCAAACAGAAGAAAGACTGAGGCTGTCCGAACGCGGGCAGAACCGTGTCGAAGTATGATTCGCCACCGCTGTACATCTCATGATTTCCGTTCAGCGCAAAACTGGAGCCGTTAATGATGGCAGAGTAGGGATCAGACGGATTCACATGGAACGGCCAGAGCCGCAAAAAAGCCTCGCATTCGGTCTTTATGCCTCCATAGTAAATGTCCCCAAGGTGAATTCCCATTCTAAGCTGATGTTTAGTGATGATTCCTGCAATGTTCTTGGCAGCGTCATTATCACCGCCCCAATCTCCCACGACCGCTATAGTCACGTCTTCTGGAATAGTCGCGCTAACGGGGACACCGGCTGGGAATGCAGCTCTTTCGTTTCCCAGTAGGGACAACTCTGCAAGAATAGAATTTAACAGCGGCTTCCCATCGCCATGAACATCTAGATATACTTTGTTGAAGAAAGTGCTGAAATTGTAGGCGACTTGTTCGATGATTGTCGCCAGCCAGGAAGGGTTTTTGTCTCCGTATCCTTGAAGATCAGGTATGTCGCAGAACACTTTTGCAAGCACAGATTGGTAGAGACCAACGAAGTCAATTCGCGAAACGAAATGCACATCTTGGTGAGACGGCTCTGCCGATATTGCTTTGGCACCCGCTGCGAAAACAGGGCCGAGCGCAGCTCTTTGCTTTTCAATCTCAGCCGGATCCCCGGACCCTATGGCATAGCCGATCGCGGCTCTTACCTCGGGCGTGCCGTTGGTCAACTGGTTGCTCAGGTTTGCGAGAGAGTTCTTAACGAAGTCGTAGTTTCCTACCGCGGGGTGCATGGTGTCTCCGTGTATCGAAGATATCGTTGCATTTCTTAAGTAGCCAGCCGCTACACTATAGCTCTGTAGTCCATGGGTTAACACGTGACAGCTTCAGCGTGACTCCCCGGTCGTAGATCATTCCGAGCAGACGGAGAGGCAGCCCTCAAGATGTCGCGGCATACATAGCGAAGCCGATGGGAGCGTAAAGTGTGCAAAGTGTGCGATAGATCTTTAACGCAGTCAAGATCACAAGTGTGTATTAGCAAGATGGTCATACCGGTGGATACCTCAGCGGATCTTTACCCTCTTTTCTAACCTAAGACGTGCCGATAATTATCAGTTAACAACGATTGCTCTAACCTTCCACGATCGCATCCCTAGGCATTTCCCCTAACTTCAAGTTTCCTGTCGAAGACGGTCACTTTGGCGCTATTGACAGTCTTTGCCTCGCACCTTATAGTCCGCTTCACTCCCACTTGCCATATTTTTCAAGCATCGCCGGTACGAGGAACTTCCGGCTGTCTGGCATCGTCTCGTACGCACGGTAAGCACTCACGTCCCGACGAAGACATGATTTCCTAACTTCAAGCTTCTGGCCTAAGGAGGCGAGCAAGCGACCTAACTCCGGAGGAATTCTGTGGCAAGCGTTTCGGTTCAAATCGAAGGCAAAGATGTACCCCTTGATGCTGCCTCACTTAAAGATCTTGGTAAGGCGTCGAGCGATCTTAAATTCATCCTCAGCAGCGTCAAAGATATAGACAATGTGCTCGGCTCGATGGCGGACGGGGCACTTGGAACACTTACACTGGACGCAGGTAATCCGTCGTGGGATTTTGGGGGGAGTCCGGCGACGTTTTCCTTGACGGCGAAAGCAACAGCACAGATCAGCATTCAGTCCAAGGGTTCGCTCTTCGACTACTGTACGGACTTCGAGGGTAACAACAAAGTATCTATCCCGTGTCAACCCGGAAAGACGTACATCGTCACCAAGCTCAACTTTCAAATTGATGGAAAGCTGACGGCTAGCGCGCCTATCGGCTCAACTGGTATCACCGTGAAGGGCAGTGATGAGAACAAGGCACAGTACACGATCATAAACTACCGAGCCTTCGACCCGTCTCTCCGCTGCTCGGACGCTCTGAAGGCAGCGGTAACTGGATTCGTACTTCCGCTACATCCTGATACAGCCAGCAATCTGCTGCCCGGCGATGCCATTTCTTATGAGTTTGACGGCTCGATCAATGTCGGCTTTGGCTTCACTTACGGAGTCAGTACTAGCGTCGGCGGCTACAGCCTTAGTGAATTAGGCGGTGCTTTTAGCAAGGTGTCAGGAGTAGTTAATGTCGCGTCTAAGAAGACAATGACTGTAGGTGTAACTGCCGGAGTTGCAACGCAGTTCAATTGGAGTCGGAAATTCAATGCATTCTTGCAGAAAACCGGTCAAATCTCTGCAAGACTCCACATCGATGCGGGGAAAGACTCCTCGCGTTCCTTGCAAATATCGATCAACGGCGGAGTCGCCGAGCTAACGGCTCCAACGGTGACGGTACTCGACGAATCCCTTACAACTCCTCTGACGAATGCCATAAAAGCCAAACTCTTGGGGAATGCTCCAGCACCCGCCAAATCGATCTTTGATGATGCGGCTGGACAAGGAGTGAGTGCGTTGCATGGCGAAGTGCAGAAGTATGTGGATGACGTCTATAAATGGACCCAGAGTCTATTCCAGAAAGTACAGAGCCACGGGGACATCGCCATCACAGCTCTGTTCCAGAGCACCGATCATTTTGTCAGCGCCTTCACTTGGGATTTTGATCTGAGCGCATCCGAGTTCTCCACCGCATGGGGCGATAGCATCAATGGTGACTTTATCAAAGCGATGGGCACAAATGCCGCAACGCTAGCTGCGGACTCGGGTTTCGAGCAAGTGCATGCCAATAACACTAAATTGTCTCTGTCACTGTTCGGCCTAGCGAACTTCTCCTCAATAACCAGCTACTTCGTGAAGTCCACCGTTCAGTATGCCGGAAAAGGCGTCTTCTACTTAGAGACGGCGGCTGGGCAGGTCGCGTCAACAACCAATAAAAATGCGAGCACGAGCACCGACTTGTATCTCGATGCTACTGCAACAGGCGAAGCAAATGCCAACGGAACCTTTGACGCCCGTAACCTCGATATCCAATTTCATGGCGTCTTGTCGAGCAAGAATGATTTGGATCAAACGGCTCGACTCCGCGCGCTACTTATTTCACTCGTCGACCTGTCCCAGTTGAGTGCAAACAGTACCGAGCCGCTAAACTCCTTTGTGTCGAACTGGATGGCCCTCGGTAACAGCAATACCGGTGCCACGAAGATTCATCTGGCTTTTGCATTTTCTGCCCTGAAGACCTTGCAATCCGATATGTACGTAAATGGCAACCAGGCTAGTCCGCCGCATTTGCTCGATATGAAGAACTGGAATGCCTATGCATCGGCGTCGGAGAATGTGGCCAGCGACCCTCAAGCGTACTTGTCGAATGACCTGCCTGGCTCTAACTTTTATCAGGACTATGGCACCTGGGCTAGATTTAATCAGTTGAATCTCAATTCCGCTGCAGAACCGATAGCTAATGGTAAGACCGATCGCCACTTTTTCAGCGCAGGGGCATTAAGTAACCAAGAAGGATTCGTTAAGGATATGGCGAACGGGGCAATTTCGGATACCACAGCCGCTCAGATTATTTTCTACCTCGCTGCGGGACAGCAATTCATGAATTTCTGTGACGATGTGCATACGACCTTATCATCACTGGCCGGGTCGTCTGTTATCAACTGGCAGCGCCTCACGAGCCGTTTGCAGAAAATCGCCGGAGACGATATCGATGCATGGTTCGGACCGACAATATTGCTGGCATTGGCGAACGCGTGCCAAATTACCAGCCTAATGATTGGCAAGCAATCCCTGGTGCCCAGTACGTTTGACGCTAGCATCGAACTTGCTATCGCCTAGTGCAAGAGAACTCGCGCGGGATGACGACTTCTCATCGCTGGACCCGACGACTAAGAAATCGTTTCCCGCCGTGGCTGGCTAGGATGGCTCTCGATCCGATGACCTCAGTGGCGAATAGCCACGCATGGGGGCTTAGAACGAAGAGAGCTACGGAGATGAGCATGCATTTTCTTGTTAGTTCAGGTGGTTGGGGAGCCGTGATCCTGTTAATCGGTTTCTTTGGAATCGTTACCAGGCAACTGTTTGTCGGGAATATTGCCCTAAGCGGTCTGCTCGAAGGCGACGTTCGAGACTCGGGCGCGGCTGGCGGATTTTCTTCGGAAGCAAGCATCGGCCGGAGCCAGTCGATCACCATCACACTGTTTGTCGCCGTGTGGTACCTAGTTCAAGTTATCCACAACCCAAAGGAATTCCCTAAGCTGCCCGACACGTTGGTAGGTGTGCTAGCGGGAAGCCAGGCACTATATCTAGGGGGAAAAGCGCAAGCGATATTTCTTGGTCGTTTAAGAGATCGACTCAAATAGGAGAGTGTATGGCGAGTCAGGATTCTGGCAGAGGATTTCTAGCCATATTCTTAGCGATGGTGATCGTGACGCTCGCCATCGCCTTCGGAATCGGCATCTGGGTTCCAGGAGACCCCGTGCTGAAGCTGCGGCTGGCGATCACTTATGGATTGCTCGTATTAATCTTCCTGTTTGGGTTCGTAATCCTTGCAGCGATCGCGAGTGGGAAGATCGACATTTCGGAGTTGCTTGAAGAGGAGTCGGGTGGGGCGAGCACATCACGCTTTCAGCTTCTGATCTTCACTTTCGTGATTGGCCTTAGTTTTGTTCTCATTGTGGCGTGCAACTGCAAATTCCCAGACGTGCCGGCAAATGTGCTGGCCCTTCTCGGCATTAGCGCGTCCACATATGGAGTCAGCAAAGGGATACAAGCAGGAGCCGACTTTGGAAGTAGATCAACTGATTCCTCGGCCGGCGCGAAAAAAGCCGAGACGGGTGCGGGGACGACGAGCCAAACTCCGTAGGATGTCACGAGATGCGGCAGCGTAAAGACAGATTCTCCTGAGCTCCTGCTCTTGCCTAAGGAGGCAAGTAATGCCCGCTAAGAGTTCGCAGACAAGTCAGACCTTCCGGCGAAATGTTGCCCCCCTCGCCCCCTTGGCGTTGGCCCTACTGATGAACGCAGCTCCGTCTTCTTCTTCCACCGCGGGCAGCTCCAGCCTGGCCACGGAGGATATCCCAGACAGTATTACGGCAGTGCAATGCGAGGACAACATAGCAGATTTTCGGGCCTGCCACGGTCATTATCCCACTGGTTGTAGCAAGGCTGCGGGATACGATGCATACCTCAACTACTTGAAGAATCTGACCCCAGCTCCTCTGTCTGTGGGGACTACCTTTCTAGGCCAGTCAGCATTTGACAATCTAAATTCCGGTACACCCGAGGCATTGGGTCATGGCAATAACCACAGCGACTTCAAAGAGCGGCTCGCGAACCTGGGAGAAGGCACGCAACGAGGTGTGATCGCCTATCTTTACTACTTCCAGGTAACTGGAGCCGAAAGCAGTAATTGTCAATTAACCGGTCCCGACAAGAATGGCGGAAATGTTGATTTCCATGTCGGAATCGGCTTCGACAAGACGCTGCTTGGCCAAGTGAATGCTAGTAGCCCGGCGAATCCACCCAAAGCTCTTCAGCAGAGCAGCGTTATCGTGGAGATGACTCCTCACTATCGGGCACAGTTTCAAGACGGTATCTGGACCATAGCTAACTTGAGGGCAGCGTTAGGGCACAAGGTCAGGGTGGTCGGCCAGCTGTTGGCCGACAGCGAACACAACAAGCCGACGGATAACTGTGCGCTCGCAGATACAGCGGCACAGAAAAGTCACTGTTGGCGCTACTCGATCTGGGAGCTTCATCCCGTGACGATCTTCGAGTATTGCAAGGACGATTCGTGCACGCAGAACTCAGGCGACTGGATACCCCTGGGTACAAGCTCGGAAGGAGCCACCGGTGGGACATCCGATCAGGACTCGGATGAAACTCCGTCTGCAGCGTCTGGGGCGGCTCGCAACCGGCAGCACTCGCGCCCTTGAATTGGACCGGTGGTGTTGAAGAGATAATAAAACATCATCCGAAACGCGCAGGAGGCCACCCTTTGCGGCTTGGACTCCGTGCGAAGTCGCGACGACCAAAATATTGAATGAGGAGCCCGACATGTCATCGGCGAATCAGCCAATCAACTCCGCTCCTTCGGCCCGCATGTCGCCGATGCCAGTCGATGCAACGATTTTCTTGATACGCCACGCAGAGGAACGAGAGACGGGCGCAAGGCGCTCTCCAGCTGGGCACGCAGCAGCAATTGGTGGGCATCGCGCGTGCGGTGATTCATAAGCCGGCGCTTCAAGGACAAGGATTATCAGACATGGTGACACACCTTCAGCAGGACTCGCAGCGGTTTGCCAAGAGCAACATTCTAATCTGCTGGCACCACGGCGAAATTCTGCAATTGGCCGCCGCGATGGGCGCATCGAGTGGTGTGCTCTCACCCCTGTCTGACTGGCCGGCAAACTGGCTAAGAGACGTCCTTGTCTGGCTCTTGAAGGTCTATTACAAAGATTAATGGCACAGTTCATGACTAATCCACTCATGCCGTAAATGAACGAGCCATGCCGGACGACACAGTTGCCTCCGTCTATAGCAAATACGTGATCAGCACAACCGATAGGGCAGTCCAAGGAGCGGCAGTGGGCCTCGGGTCCCCCGAAATCACCCACGGTTTCACGTATGGAAACTCGAGAACCCGAAGAAGTAATGATCGATTCCCGCTCGCTCTGGAATAACACGGGTATCAAGGTTCAAGCTGGGCGGAAATACCACCTGAGAGCTCATGGCTAATGGATAGATAGGGAATACGTCTGCGGACCAGGGGGGTATCAAAGTCCCAACCTCCTGCTGACGTTATTGGAGTGGGCGCGCCGAGCGCCCAAATACAACTGGTTTGCGCTCATCGGATCTCTCGACTCGAATGAGAAAGAACTGTTTCTGATCGGAGATGAAGTTATCTATACACCACAGCGTGCGGGTACATTGACCTGCTTCGCCAACGACACGCGCCTGACGTATGGCAACAACCACGGAGAGGTGATCCTTGTTGTTGCGGGGTTGGACTAATTGTGTAGCCTCGGCAAGGCTTGTCAACCGGACAGAGGTGAGCAAAATGGGCAAGAATATCGTTATCTGTTGCGACGGAACTGGCAACGAGTTTGGTACAGCGAACTCGAATGTCGTGAAAGTTTATCAGTGTCTCATCTCCGATCCCACGCAAGTGATGTACTATCATCCGGGCGTGGGTACAATGGGTTCCCGTAGTGCGCTCAGCGGCTTAGGTAAATGGTGGACCAAAGTTATTGGCCTGGCCTTTGGCTACGGAATTTCTGACAATGTGGCTGACGCTTATATCTATTTGATGAGGCGATTCCAGCCTGGCGATAACGTCTACATCTTTGGGTTTAGCCGGGGAGCCTACACTGCTCGAGCGTTATGCGGGATGCTGCACGCAATCGGCTTGCTGAAAGAAGATAACGAGGCACTAATTCCCTATGCCATTCGATTGCTGAAAGGGAAACTGTTCGATATTGCGCCGGGGTTCAAGGAGACATTTTCCAGAGCATTTCCGTGCCAACCGCACTTTCTTGGAGTGTGGGACACTGTGAGCTCAGTTGGATGGGTCTACAACGCGGTGCAGTTCCCATACACTAAAGCCACTAACAATCCTGACCTCCACATCGTTCGCCATGCTGTCTCAATCGATGAACGACGAGCTTTCTTTAGACAAAATCTGTTTGGCCAGCCACTTCCCCAACAGGACGTTCGGGAAGTCTGGTTCGCCGGCGTGCACTCCGATGTGGGCGGCAGCTATCCAGAACCGCAGAGCCAGCTCTCAAAGATTGCGTTGAAATGGATGCTATGCGAGGCCGAACAAGCTGGTTTATTGGTTGACCAACAGCGAAAGGCCGAAGTCTTGGGTGGAAAGCCTCCGTACGTCCCTCCCGACCCTCTGAGCAAGAACTTGCATCGCTCCCTGCATGGCGCATGGTGGATCGCGGAGTTTTGGCCCAAGATCGTGCACCGGCAAGCTCCTGATGGGACATGGAAGAAGTCCCTTCGCATCAATCTTGGGAGGCGGCGCTTCATTGGCCCAAATCCAATCGTACATGATTCAGTTGAGGACCGGCTGGCACATGCGTCTCCACCGTATCGTCCGGGCAATCTCCCTCAACCACGACAGGTAATCAGCCACCATTGTTGAACGTTGACGGCATCACAGGAAGTGGCCAGAGAAGCTCGGATATAGAGAGAGGTTGAAAGAGTCGCGGTAGGGATACGGCTTACGCCGTACCCCGCAATATGTGTCCCCATGTTCCAGGGTCACAGACCGCGCGGGACTCCATTGGAGATTGCGAAAGCGCTCCTCAGGATGTTGCCTTCCGCGTCGTGTCGGGGCGTCGGCGTCCTGAAGTTAGGGGTATTTCGCGGTTCAATAACCTGGCCCGTAGTTCCCCCTATCTACGCCTCGTATCTCACCTTGCGGTCATGCCCGCAAGACTCGGAGCCGCTGTGGCTCGCTGGGCCCTCACCGCACGGCTCTTTCATCCGCTACATCTTGCCGGTGTAGTGCGGTCTGCCTCGTGCTCCTCAAAGGTGGTGCTACTTCCCTCGAAGTAGACCATGGACATAGCTGGATTGCAGATTTACACAGAGTGGGGCGCGCCTGCCTCCCTCTCGGGATGGCGAGAAAGTCGTTAGTAGTGATGAAATAGCTGGCGAACCACCCGTAAGAAGTTGCGCACGGATGGAGTACGGGCACCCCTGCGATAAGCAATCCCGGTCTCAACTGACGGAAGGCTTTCAGCCAGACGGTAAGTTACTCCCGCGGCGAGGCATCTTGTGGCTGACTCTCTAAGAACTCCGATCCCTTGTCCGGCTGCGACAAACTCGTGTACCTGCGACGGTGTGGAAACGAGTTGCACTCTTGGAGGCTGATAGCCCCATTTTGCAAGATTTGCGACGATGTAATGATATGCAAGATCGGCATCTTGTGAAACCAGAACCACAGGCCGATTCCCGATCTGCTCGGCCCGGATGAACTTTTCTGAAGCAAGGCTGTCCTTGTCAGAGATCCCAGACTAGCTGCTCGTGGGAAATGGAAAGCACATTGAGCCCACGGTATCGAAGGGGGAGCTCAACAACCCCAGCATGGCGCTCATCCCGCATAAGTTGTTCTGACAACTGCACGGCGGGAGCGGTCACCGCCTCTATTTGCATATCGGGGTATTGGCGATTGACCGCATCTCGAATACGAAAATACAGCGCGAAATCCGTCGCGGGAGAAACACCAATTAGCAGCTTGCCACTCTTGCCGGCGCCAGCTGCCCGCGCCATGGCGGTGGCTCGTTCCGCATAGAGAAGCGCCTGTCTGGCGTTCTCGGCAAATACTCGACCGGGCTCAGTGACTTCCACGCGGCGTCTGCCACGCTTCAGCAGTTCGACCCCAAGTTCCTCTTCGAGATTGTGTATCTGTTTACTGAGGGAGGGTTGGGCCACATGGACCCGTTCGGCGGCACGAGTAAAGTGCAGCTCGGCTACGACGGCAAGGAAGTAGCGCATCACTCGTAGCTCGACGCCGGGGTACATCAGGTTCCTATTCAGGCGGTCGCTAGCTCGATGTGGGACAGTCCCGCTCCGCCAGATAACCAGCACCTGGCGGACGTGGGGGAGCTACCATAGTGTCCGGCAAAAGAACATGTTCTGCAGTAGTTAACTGGCGGTTGACCGGTTTTCCGACCAGCGGATGTCTTCATTGTTGATTTCCAAGCAGTTACCCTTTTACTAGGAGAGGGCGGCAAATGCTGTAGTGGTCGGTATTCCGGGCAAAACACCAAGTGGCCAGTGCCTTCTTGCCGGAGAGACACGTTAGCTTGATCGCAATTGCCTAAACATAAAAGGCGGTTTGAGACAGCACGTAATCATGAAGTTGTGCTCTTAGCCGCAACCAGAACCTCGTGTACATAGCGCCGTCCTTTCTCCCAGCGAAGATGCACGACAAAGTCAATGCAGTTCTTGATGTCGGCTTCAACTGTGCTCTGGGATTGGTTCGACTGTCCCCTAGTGGAGAGATTGGCCAGACGATGCACTGCCCGAACGGCGCTGCTGGCATGGATGGTTGCGAGCATGCCGCGATGGCCGGTATTCAGGGCATCGACCAGGGTGCGCGCTTCCGATCCCCGAACTTCACCGACGATGATCCGATCAGGGCGATGGCGCAGAATGGCTTTAAGAAGGTCGTCGAAGGTGATGACACTCTTGTGAGTGTCTAGTTGGGCCTCAGCGGATACGACGTGAGGCTTGCGGATCGCAAGCTCCGCCGTGTCCTCGATGATGAGAATGCGATCATCGTCAGGGATTGAGTTGGCCAAGATATTTGCCAGAGTGGTTTTACCCGTGCCCGTCCCGCCTGATATGAGGATGTTGTCACCGCGACAGACAGCTTCCTGCAGCATCGTGGCAGCATCCTGGGCGATAAACTGTTGCGCCACCAGGTCCTCCATCTTGAGCTTGCGGGCGGTGAACTTACGAATCGTAAGCAGGGGACGAGGATTGACCACAGGAGGAATGATGGCAGCCAGGCGGCTGCCGTCCGGAAGACGTAGATTCATGATCGGGCTATCGGCATCGAGCTTCTTGCCGAACCGGTTGGCGATGACTTCCAGCCCCGCCTCAAGCGCACCCTGCTCGAAGCGAATTCTCGACAAGAAGGTCTTTTGTCCGTCTTCCTCGATCCAGACACTGGAGTCGGGGTTGACCATGATCTCGCTGACGGTGTCGCACAGCAGCAGATGCTCAATGGGACGAAAGAAGGGCAGGATCAGATCAAAGCTCATTTCAGATACTCCTCTCAATCAATGCGGGGTCGAAGTTGATCCGCTCTTGCTCAAACCATGTCATTGCGACGGGCAGAAAGTCCGGCTTCAGATAGCAGTAGGTGGCCGGCAGCGGATGTATACCGTCAAAGGCCACCACAATGGACTGGGCGTTCTTGAGTTCGAAGAATGCGCGCTCCGGGAAACAGCGGCTCATTGGATTTCTGGTAGTGCTTGGAGGCCGACACGCTTCCCTTGTTGGAGGATGTACGTCCACTCAGCCATCCGACCTGGGCATTGTTGCTGGATTCAGAGACGGTATAGCTGATCTTCGTCTTATCGACTTTGCCGCAGATTTCGGAGGCGAAGCGCGCCGTCTCCGGATCGGAGGTGGTGAGGAAGATCTTGGTCCGGAAAGTCTGCATGAGGGTTTTGAAGCCCTCGTTTGGCAATGCTTCCTTCAGCGAGCTCACACTTTGCGTAGCCACGATGGGAATGCATTTGGGCTGACGGGAGATGGAGAAGAAGCGCTCATCGCCCACGGGGTTGTCGCCGCCGACGGTGGCGAAGTTCTGATACTCGTCACAGATGAAAACGGTGGGGCGAAAATGCCTATCCGGCTCCGACTCCATCTTGGGTATACGCAGCTGTACCGCTCGCTGGTAGTCGATCTTCATCATGGTGCCGATGGTTCGAGCCAATGCCGGATTGAGAGCCACGGGAAAGTTCAAGCCGACGATCTTGCCCGACTCGATCAGCTCATCGAATGGCGGCAAGACCCTGCCAGTAGGATCGGACTCGACGTGCTTGCCTTCGTAGAGTTCCTTGGGCGGACAGAAGACCCGGCGCACGTCCGGATCGGCTTCGAAGAGCGAGAGGAAGACTGCAATGCCCTGGATGATCGAGGTCTTGACCTCATTACGGAAGAACTTCCAATGCTCCCAGTACCAGTAGCAGACGCTATCAAATTGCAGTTGCTGGACGAGCGTGGCTCCTCTGGGGGCATAGATCGTAGCAACGATGGATGCCCGCTCGATCAGGACTTCTTCCAGTCGCGGGGACCATTCGGCTACATAATGATCGGAGGTGGTGTTGATTACGAAACCAAAAGGAACAAGCAGATCACGGCAGGCGGTGTAGTCATCCTTTGATATAGCGACGTAGGCGGTCATGCTGAGGCGAGAGCCGGTCTCTGCCAACAGCTGCTCCAACCGCCCGGCAGAGATCACAGTACGAAAGATGTCGACCAAGGTCAGGTATCCGTCTCGGACCCGGTGCAGGAGGATCACGTAACGAACCAGATCGGTATAGGACTGCTGCCAGAATGGTTCTTTGCCTCTGCCCCAGATGGATGTGATGATCGAGGCGATATTGAAAGCCTGAGCGTAAGGATCGAGGTCATTGTTGAGCGGGTTGTAGCGGATGTCGGATTGGAGGCCGACTTCGATATAGTCCGCGTTCGCGCCCGCACTCTTTCAGGATCTTCTTGAGTTGGCGGCAGAGGTCTCCTTTCACCTCCAGGACGATACCCGACAGTTTCTTCTGCGGGTCGTGAGCCCGGTAGCCAAACAGCTGCCGCATCGCGGGAAGGATGAGCCCCTGAGTTTTGCCCGAACCGATAGCACCTAGTGCGGCGATCCCGGTGTAGAGACCATGCTCGGGAATGCTGAGCCATTGCGGATTCGGAGCAGGTGTCGGTTCGAGTGGCTCGTGTACTTCGCCAAGGATTAAGAAGAGATCTTTGCGAGATGCTGGCGGGATATACGGTGGAAGTGCTCCCGCAACCAGTTCGAGCTGCTCGCGATAGAAGTGTACATATATAAAGGATAGGAGCATCGAGAGCATCAGATAGGGCGTCGTGAATAGAAAGACGGCATAGCTGGATGCGAGCAATTGAAACAAGCGGGGACGCACCAACGCAGCATAGGACACGAGAGGATCACCGACTGGCAACTGAAGGTACGCCTTCAGGACGATCCCGGCGGCGACGCTCAATCCGGCTGAGAGCAGAATCCGATGCCGAACAACGATCCGGGTGAGGATTTGGAGATGTGAAGACGATCCCATGTTCACTCCGATCGAGGGTTCGCCGACCGCGCCTCGGTTGCGTCGGTTTTCTTCGAGGGTGTCGCCTCTGATGCAAGCGAGGCGGTCGGATGTTTCGATTGAGAATCAGCCGTGGATCCAATTCGCGATTGCTTGAAAGCCTGGAAGTCACCGTCCTGGGCAAGTGCAAAGCGAAGCAATTCGTTCACAACGTAGTTCTTGTCATTGTTCGACCACTCGCTCATGTTTGCCAGGTCATCGGCAATCGACTCCTCGATTGACGCCTGCAGCTTCACACGCCTGACTCGGCTGACTCCTTTCTCAATCTTGAACTTGGTCATGTAATCTCCTTACCCTTTGCGGTTCGTGTTCATACGGGTTTCGATTTCGATCAGCTCGGCATCTCGATCTGATCCTTCACTGACTGCGATCCAGGAGGCCAAAGGGCGGGAACGACCAGCGCGTCCGCAGCGCGCGGCAGCCGAAGGTGGGGTCGTTCCCGCCCTTTGGCGCATTTGTCCTTAGCCCGTGTCCTCTGGCATCTCTTTGAAAAGCAGGTGGCTTTGCGCCTCTCTTTGGTGCTGATCCGTGCCCGCGCTATAGCCCGGATCGGCGTTTAACGATGACGGGTAGCTGGCGGTTATCAGTTCGGTGGAGAACGTCGCGCGTGGGGCTTTCACCCCTTCACGCGAATCTGCGGCCGGGTAAATTCCAGTGGCTACAATGGCTGCCTGCGGAAAATTACGATCAAATAACCGATGGGCGTCCTCGAAGTGCTGCGGAGTCGTAGCGACGTAAACCACTTCAAAATCCGGCAACGTGCATAAGAGCCGGTCATGTGTTTTCAGGAAGCGCTCGAACTTCGCCAGCGACCTCTGACCCTCATCGACAAAAGAAAACCGCACCCGAATCTCGCCGGCGGTCTTATGGGCAACGAGTGGTAACTGCTCGCCAAAGTCTCCGGCTGCATTGAGGGCGTCCGAGCTGACGCCAAGTTGGCTCAAGAACCCCTGCCGAGACTTCGGTGAATCCAGAAATTCTCGGTCGCCAAGGTGGCACAGGACGTAGTCGAGGAGGATGAGTCTGCGACGAATCTCGCGTGTGCTCTTGACCCGCCGATTTTGCGAGTCGCCTCCGCTCAGCACGCGATACAGCGGTCGGGAATAGAGCTGATAGAGGGACCGACCCGGTTCGCATTGAATCTCGCGAACGTGCCCAAAGCGTTTCGCCTTTCGAAGGAAGTGGGTGGCGATGGCGCCGCGCTCCCGTTGAACGAAGGAGTTGAACTGGCGACGCAGAAAATATCCGGAGTAGGAGCCAACCGTGTACAGGAACGTGGCCTCGCGTTCGCTGTATCCAAAACGCGAAATAGTGTCGATCGCGTCGTACTGGCGTCCTGTGTTCATAGATCGAAGACCCAATCCAGCGTGTGGTGTTCGTCTTCAATGCGGGCGGAGACGCTGGCCCGGTCGGAAGACGACGCGTACATACGAAAGCCGGCTTGAGCTTTCGAGCGGAGATGCTGAGGGCGATAAGCGGCAGTTACCACCTCGATATCGGAGAACGCCGTCTGCGATCCCTGATCGAGGTCGTAGTAAATGCGAGCGTCGGGAATTTCGATCTTGTTGTTGACGTATGGGAGGTCTAGCTCTCCGGCAACTCTCTGCTTGATATCGTCCATCGCGAGCTCTGGCTCGGCCTTCCGAGCGGCATAGATGGCCTTTTGGACTTCGTGCTTCAACTCAAAGTCGAGTTCAACGCGCGGGTTCCTGCCACCTGCGCTCTCGATGCACTTGGCTTCTTTCAAGTAAGCACGATAGATCTGGGTGTCGTGCTCAACCTCGCGGGGCTTCACCAAGCCGTGGTAGAGCTTTTGTTCGGGCGCAAACTTGCCGGTTTCATAGGCGAGTTGCTCACCTCGCCGTGTGAGCGTCACGACTTCTATCCGGTGGGGACGTAGCAGGCGTCCATCATTTCTGGCGGCCACCGTATCGAGTCTTATCAACCCGTGATCCTGGAGATATTGAATATCCGTTCGCAGTCCGCGCTCGTCGCCGAAGTAGATTGTTTTGGCAATGTCCTTCACTGCCAAGACCCGGAACCGGCCGGTTTCAGATAGCAGGGTCTCCTCCGTGGGCCGGAGTCGGATGCCGCGAATGTTGACGGCGACACCTTCGCGAGTGCGGCGGGGACGGTGTTCCTTAACACGCCTCTTGTCGATTGGGTCACGGTTAGGTTCAATCTGACGTTCATGTCTCGGCTGCTCGACGTGGTAGACATGGCTTTGTGCGGGGCGTTGCTGAAGCCTTTCGAGCCGGCGCGTGAGTGGCGATTCCGGCACGTCGACCGACTTCGAGTCATGATCTCCAGTTACTGCTGGCGAGACCTCGTGATCGGGCCGCCGAGTGTCTGGGGGCGGGTCGAATGGAATGTCGAGTCTCATTCGTCACCGCCATTGGGCGGCAACATCTTCTTGTCGCTCGCTTGTGCCGAAGCAGCCTTGTGAGCGCGACGCCTTGCCTCCCACCAAGCGGCCGTCTGATCGGAGGGTAAGCCGGCGCCGTGGTCGCCTTTTTGACTATCCATGGTGGAGGCTGTGCCCGGCTCGGTCTCAGTTACGAGTTGCGCTTCGACGCTGCTTACCGGAGTTGCAGCTGGCTGAGGAGCTGCGGCCGACACTTCGTCTTTCTTCTTCTTGCCGACGATCACGCGCTTCTCGTAATACGGCCAGTCCACTCCCTGGAAGGAGTTGATTTTCTTCTCGAAGGCCGCTCTCAGTCGCCGGATACGCTCGACCATGTCGTCCGAGTCTTCGTAGTAACGGCTGTGCTGCTTGCGGGGAATGTCTTCAGACATATGAGCCATGCTCCTGGGATTTAGTCCCGGCCGAAGCGCTGGAGGATTTCGGCTGAAAGTTCGTTTTGTCCGCTGTGAATTTCCTGGTCGAGGTGTTTGAGTTTTCTGCCGGTATCGCGCAGCCAGAGCTTGCGCTCAATCCAGATGGTGATGCCGAGAATGTTGCTGAACAGCAGGAAGCAGTAGAAGAGAATGCCGCGCCAGTGCTCATGCCACAGCAGCGCTCGCCAGGGCACCAGAAAACGCAGCTGGCCCATCAGAGTGAAAGCCAAGGCGAGGAAGATCAAGACGGCGACAAAGATTGCGTTCGCTAGCACGGCAGCTCCTAGCTCACGCCCTTCGAACTACCGAAACAATACGGAGAGGCCGCCGGGCGGAAGCGGCCCCTCCTGGCCGCCCCCGGCTATGGGAGCGGGGTCTCGCCGTCGGCAGGACTGGCGTCAGGTTCTTCGCCAGCCGACTGCTCGGCACGGTCGAGCTTCAGAATCGATTGAGCGCGGACTTCCCAGACGCGGCGGTTCGGGCCATCATTGTTCTTGCCGGCGTACTCGCGGCTATGCAACTCGCCTTCGACTTGAAGGTGTGTGCCCTTCTTGAGCGAGCGGGCAAACTCGGCGAGCTTGCCCCAGGCGACGATCTGATGCCACTCAGCCTGCGAAACGTATTCGCCTGACTTCTTGTCTTTGTACGAGGTCTTCGTGGCGAGCGACAGGACGGTGAAGGCCGTCTGGTTCCTGGTGGTGCGCGTCTCCGCATCTTTGCCGGTGAAGCCGATGAGGGTGATTCTGTTCTGGTACATACGATTGAATCTCCATTTCTTGCTCCCGATCTGCTCGGGGCACTCAGCCGGGACGGACACGAGGGATGGCTGCTCCCAAGTGCCCAGGGCCGCTTTTTGGGAAGGGGACCCAAACTCGTTTTGGGGAAGGAGTCCGGGAAAGCAGAGGCCCGCCGTGCCGCCGGGCGCAGCCGGTTGTTCCCTTCGTGGTGGCCGAGAAGAGACGGGAAAGAATGGAGTGCCCGTGTGCCAGAGCTAAGCCCCGCATTGGCAAGTGCCGATGAATAGGGGACGCATCCATCGGCAAAGGAAGTCACAAGCTGACGCACAGCACGAGGACGTATAAGTCATGGCGGCTACTCGCGGAAGGCCTGATCCTGGCGAAAATAGGTGATGGTTAGCCCGAGCGGATTGATGGGCAGCATCTCGTTGCGTACCTGGTCGCGGAAGACATAGACAACGTTGGCCGTCCATAACTCGCGTTTCTGCTCGGTGTGATCCAGCGGGCTGGTGAAGATCTTGTAGAACTCGATCCGTGCTCGATAAGGCGGCTGGCGCAGATCTTCGATCGCCACGTTGCGGACCTCGACGTCGATATTGGGCTGACTTGGATCGAGCAGGAACGAGTCGATCAGCTTCTCCTTCTTGTACTCGTCCAGAATGGCCTTTTGCAGATCGCCGTTGAAGAAATAGAGCGCTTTGGTGAAGTCCTTCTGAATGGTGTAGTGGTTGCGACTGTAATAAGCCTGCGCCCATTCGGAGAGAAAATAGCGGTTCTCAGCCTCTTGCGGCCGATAGGCGAAGCTCTGATAGTCGACTGCCTCGGCCCGTCCCACATCGTCAATGCGGATAACCAGCGGCTTTGCCGTACTGAGTGCTGTCTGGGCGCGATACAACAAGACCAGAACACTCAGACAGACCACACCGAAAATCAAGATCGTCAGCTTCAGATACGTGTTAGTGACGATCGTATCCCCGTACCGCTCCAGGTACTTCTGTCCGGCCTCCGACAGGTTGAACCGGCTTTCGGGAATGATGCGAACCTCGGGCGTTTGCATAATGGTCATCCCCACGGGCTCACCCAAATACCGGCTCGGCCGCTGAGGATCGCCGCGGTAAGGTCGGGGATCTTTAGCAAGCCATAGGCACACACCGCGAGCGTCACGATGAGAGCTGGCAGGATCACGTAGGCGTTGGAGATCGACAGTGGACCAATCACTCCCAATAAGCCGAGCAGGACCTTGGCGAAGATGAACAAGAAAGCCGCGGCTATCACTTGATAGAAGGCAAAGCCGAGGAAGGCCTTGAACCACCCCCAAAATAGCCAGTCGAGCTTGGGCACGATAAGGAACGGGACAAAGATCGGCCCCAGGAGAACACACACGGCGGTTGCGACCAAGCCATAGGCGATGACGGCGAATGCCACTCCCTGGGCAATTGCCAGCGCGATGTAGACGGCGAAGAAGATCAAGGCCTCGTGAAAAGAGAAGACGCCCGGGGGGCTGCCCAACTGGTCTTCAGCCGTGGTGATCGCGCTGGCGATCTGATCGGCTTGGTTGCTTTCGATCTGGTTTGATAGATACTGAGCCTCACGCGTGACCAGGTCGCTGAAGCTGTAGCCGATTCCCGGCAGTTGTGCACTGTAATAGGTCTCCATCGCCAGCCCGAAGGAGATCACCAGGATGAGGTCGGCGAACTTGGCGAAGTTGAATCCAGGGCCGCCCTGGGCGCTGCTCAGGGCGGCCTTTACGCCAAACCAGGCCAGCAGGATCACGGCCAACCCGCGGAACAGGTTGAGCCCGAGGGATTCGAAGAGCCCCAGATTGGAATTCAGCAGATCGCTGATGGCCTGGGACAGAAACGAAAATGGATTCAAAGACATGATTATTGTCCGTTGGTGCTGAAGGAAGTGTCGTGAATGCTCTGGCTGGCCCCGCCGTTAATCTTCTGCATCATCGGCGGAAAACTTTGCAGGAAATCAATCGCCTGGTTGATAGTGCGGTTCTCGGCATCGATGGTTTGTTTCTGAACGACCATCTGCTGCTGAATGCCGGCGGCAAGCAGTTGATTGGTGTCCTGCTGTGAGTGCAGCTGGACCAGATTGGCCGCATTGATCTTGCCGAGGACCGCCATTTCGGATTGCTGGCTGGGGTCGTCGGAGTACGAGTCGGATTCGAGATTTGAGATCTGTTGATTAAGCGACTCGGAGTGGAAGCGGATCTGGCCAAGAGTGGTTAACGCGCCTGTGGTCATCCCCTGTGCAAGGTTGGAAGTGGCGTACTGATTCTGGATCGTCGCCTGGGTAGCCGGATCGAGCTGTCCGAAGTCAGACGGCGGATAGGAATTGACTTGAACGACGGCTGAGGTATAGCCGGCCAGTGACTCGCCAGAAAAGCCCGTATTCAGGGCCCCGACCCATGCTCCGGTATTTCCATAGGTATCGGGTGCATTGACGTTCGTCCAGAGCGCAAACTCTGCCTTGTAGCGCTGATAGAGATTTTGCGGCATCCTGGACATGTAGCGCGCCAGGTTATACGCCTGGATGATTTCGTCACGGGTTTCGGTTCGCGGTGGTGTATTGCTGCTGCAGTTCGTGGTATTCATCCACGGCGTTGGCATAATTGGTGGCATCGAACACCGGCCACTGCGCGTAGGACGGCGTCGCCACCACCAAACTTGCGAGAAACAGAAAACAGCATCCGGTTGTCTTCAATGCGGAACTCCTTTCGCCTCGTTGAAGCGAGTTGCTAGTGTTGCTCGGTAGGTCTGTTCGGATTCCTCTTCGAGGGCGACGGTCGAGTGCTCAGTGCGTCCATCGCCTGATCGATCGAACGTTGTCTAACGCAGTTCTTCTTCTGGGCCTCTGTTGCGTTCTTTAACCACTCAGGCGAGCACGGCATCCGTGCCTCTCGCTGGCGCTCCAACGCGATATCCTGGGCATCGGATGGAGACGACTTCGAGGTGACCGGGATTGGCTCTTTCGTTGCTTGGGCGCAGAACTGCATCCGATGAGAAGCAATAGAGTCGCGGGTATGAGTTTTGTCAGGTTCATGGTGATGCCCTAAATGTTTGGTGGAACGGTATGGTTCTCGTACGCCGGCAGCAGCAGATCCTGGGTGAAATACACTTTGATCCGATTGCCTTCGCGAATGGTGATGGTTGGCGTGATGTTCAGAAAGCGGTCCAGCGCCTGGGTGCTGGACTGCGACAAGCTGGCGGCAATGCCAGACCTGTACGCCTCGCTGCCGCTTTGGTAGAGGCCCGCATTGTTGTTAGTGCTCTCGGCGGCTCCGGCGATGATCCCCAGTGCGATCGAAGCCCCAAAGATTTGGAAGTAATGGTTATTGATTTGGTCTTTCAGACCGGTTTGTCCGATCTGATTCAGGCCATGAAACTGGTCGAGATCGACGGAGTAACCATCGGGCATGATCATGCGGTGGAAGACCACGGCCAATCGCCGTTGTCCAAAGCCTTGCACCCTACTGGTTTCGCCCAAAACAAATGTCCCTTCGGGAATCAGCACATGCTGGCGGTCATGGGAATAGACCGGATTGGTGACCATGACCTTCACCGGTCCCGAGAAATCGCCATCGAGACGGTTCATCAGAGCGGTCTCCAGCTGCGTTCCTTCAAACAACACGTAGGGCGGACCTGTTGCCGAGTTCGCGTTGACGTTGATGGCCCGCTTCTTGGTCGACGCGTCGCCGAGGCTGCCTGTCGATTGGTCGATTGGAACGTTGCCGCCTGTGCTCTGCAGCGCTTCGGAGCCGCTGGCGGCGTTCGATGCAGGAGACTTTGACGCGGGCGCAATGTGTTCCGCGGAGAAGGCGAAATTCGACGCAAACTGCGAGTTGTATGCCAGCTCTCGTTCGTGCTCAACGATCGGATCGGGCGGAGGCACAGGCGCCGCGCCGGTACTTTCTGTCGTCCCGAACCTCGGCGAATCAGCAGATTGGGTGCCGGTGGCTGGCTGCGAGGCCCGCGGCTGAGGCCAGTCCATTAGCCTGCGCCTGCATCTCGGATTCGAGTTTTACCTTTTCCGCCGTGCGTTGACGCTCGGTCATCTCCTGGCCAAACTCGCCGATCTTCTTGTCGTTGCCGTCGGTGATTAGGACAGTGGGCTCTTTCTGCTGAGCCTTGGGTGGTTGTGCATGGTTCTTCGAGAACATCACGGCCAACACAATTACCACCGAGACTGCGACGATGACGTAGGTCTGCGCCTGCTTGGGAATCGTGCCTTCCGGGATAGGTCTCTTGTCGCTGAGCGTGGGCTCCGGAGATTGCTCTGGTGCGTTTGTGGGGTCGTGGTCAACCATGGCGCTACTGCTCCTTGCGATTGAAGTCCATTCGCTTCTTGCCGATTTCCACGTATCCGTGATCCACAACCTTCGGAATGACGTACGTGCCGTCGTGGAGTTCATAACTGATTGAATTCGGCTTGCCATCTTTCAATTCGTAAACGGCAAATTTCTCCGTGGCCGACGACTTGATGTAAGTGAACTGGGCATCGTGGTAGATGGCTTCGATGTCGAACGGCTTGTCGTTGCGGTAGACGTAGTCGAACTTCAGGGCTTTGACGGGATAGTCGCTCTTGAACTGCTCTACCTGCCGGCTGGCTTCCAGCTGCGCCGCCTGCGCCTGTGCTTTGAAAACCTCCACCTGGGTGGCCGGCACGAACTTTGAGGGCGAAGTGATGGCCGAGAGCATGGTAGGGTCACTGGGCTCGACCACGACTTTCAGGTCCGGATCGCCCTCCTCGACGTCATCGAGCGTGAAGGAATAGATATTGCCCTTGTCGGTGATTAAATTGAGGTTGGAATGAATCCCGGCCTTGGCCGGGTGCAGGAAGCAGTAATTCTGCACCGCTTCGATGATCCAGAAGTCCTTATCGCCAGTCGCAGCTTCCATGATCTTCTCGCCCACAGGGACCTGGATCAGCGTCGTGTAGCGCATCTTGGCGCGGATGGGGACGATGTCGTTGGCGTGGTAGTGAACGATGCGGGCCGAGCTGTCGGCTAGACTGAGCGCCGACGTCCCTGCCAGGAATGCGGAAATGAGCGTGCAGCGTTTCATGGTCCTCCAGTTACGTGGCCAGTGGTGTGAACGGGAACTCCCGGGCGAGGCGCGAAAGACCTTCGACGACCCCATAGCGGTCGAGGTACTCGCGCTTGCGGACGTTGTCTTTGGGATTGTTGGTCGCCATCCAGTAGGACAGCGAATCGACGTTGAGGCGAAGTTTCTTCGACACGCCAAGCTGCTTCAACAGCAGATCGCGCTTCGGAATGAGTGTGGAAAGCAACTCCAGTTCGGTGTCATTCAGGTGGAAGATGTCGGCGTAGAGCCGTTGATCGATGCTGGGATTGGCCAGGAAGATCTTGGTCGCGCAGCTTTCGTTCACCACGGTCAGCATGTCCGACTGCATCAGCTCATGGACGGACTGGGTGGCCAGAATCATGGCGGCATTCTTTTTGCGCCAGGTTTTTTCGGCCCGTGTGATGTAATCGCGGATGGTCCGATTCCGCAGGAAGATCCAAGCCTCGTCGAGAACAAAGGCTTTGAAGGTAGCGGTCAGCTCTGGGTCGTCGATTTGGTTCGAAGCCCGATGCAAGACATAGAACAGCAATGGTTCCAGGACATCCGGATATTGCTCCATTCCGTCGAAGTTGAAGGTCTGGAAGCGGCTGAAGGTCAGGGTGTCGTCGACATTGTCGAAGATGTAGCCAAACTGCCCGACACGGGTCCAGCGCATCAGCCGCTCGCCTAATGGGCCGAGCATCGAAGCAAAATTCGTCAGCGTCCGGCTCTCTGGACCGAGCTTGTACATCCTTTCAACCCCGGCATAGAGGCCTTTCTCATCCTGGCTGGTCAGCTCGTATTTGCCATTGGCCTCGATCAGCACCTTGGCGAACAGATACAGAAAGTTGAGGTTCTCCCGGTTGGGATCGAGGCAGAACGGATTAATGGTGAACGCCCGCGTTTCCAGCCCTACGTTCAGGTACGACCCGCCAAAGATGTGTGTCAGGCTTTCGTAGCTACCGCCGAGATCGAAGATGTAGGTCAGCGGATCGTATTTCTGCAGACTCTGGAGCAGAAAATTGAGCAGGAACGATTTTCCCGAGCCGGTATAGCCGAGAATCAGGGTGTGGGCGACATCCTGATCGTGGAGGTTCAAATAATAAGGAGTCGAGTGATCGGTTTCGAGAACTGCGAGATACTCTTTGTCCAGGTGGTCATTCCACTGCTTTCCCTGGTCGATGGTGAACAGAAATGACAGGTCCGCATAATTTGTGTTCAGCATTTGCTGCTTGCGCAGATTGAAGGCGGAGTTTCCGGGAACGGTGGCAAAGAAGGCGTTCAGCAGGTTGTAGCGCTCTTCGTAGAGCAGCGCATCGTGGGTGGTAAAGACCCTCTGAAGCTCGGTAATCGCCTCCTCGACTTTGACCGGGTCTTTGTCATATACGACGAGCGAGAGGGTGAACTCGCCGAAATATTTTCCCTCGTTGCCGATCGCTTTCAGACATTCGCCCAGTTCATCGATAGCCGCCTGCTTGGAGTCGTCGACCAGCTCATCTTTAGGCCCTTGGTTCTTCTTCTCTTCGAGATTCGAAAGAAAGCTGGTTTTGGTGTTGTGATAGTGCCGGCGACGTGAGGCAATGTCCTTGCGCGCCTGCGCATTGTCGATCGACCGCCATTCCGTGACCACATGAAAGTTGGCCGCAATCTCGAACAACTCCTTTAGAAGAAGCGGGCGGGTCGCACTCGGCAGCTCCTTCAAGGTCAGAACCTTCACGTAATAGTCATCGAGACGCAGGTATCCGCGGTTCGCCTCGATCTCCGAATCACACAGCTGGAAATCGAGATACCGGCCGCCACGAAGATGGGACGTCAGAAGTTTGAGGGGGCCGAAGTTGATGAAGCGCCGCAATACGCGGAAGGCTTCTTCGGCCCCTAGCAGCTGGACCTCAACGAGGTCGCTGAGCTGCCCAGCCAAACTCAGGACTTTGTGCCTGAGTAACAGGTGATCGCGCTCAATCTGCGTGCGAAGAAAAATGCGCTGATGATCTTGGGAGAACAACGCCAGGATGTCGCGCAAGGAACCACCGACATCGGTGGGCATTCTGCGCAGTGCCTCCCAGAGCGTGGCTTTGCTGAAACTGCCCTGGACCAGCACGATCCAATGGATCTCAATTGCGAACAGCTCCTCGGCGTGCGCTGCGAAATAGGCCATACGCTGCTCAACGGCCTGCTTCACCAACGGATTCGCATACTGCCCATGGAAAATTGCCGGCTGATTTGCTTTGAACAATGCCTGATAAACCCGGACGCGTGGATCGAAAGCGCGCAGACCTGCCTCCAGCCGTTTCACAGCATGGTCGCGGCTGATCGAATCCAGGCTCTCGTAATCAATGCCCTTGACTCGGAGAACCATCGCCAAGTCGCCCGACTTGGTGAGGAAGGTCTCTTCGTCCCAGAGGCCGCAGAGGTTGATGTGCGCCTGGAGCGATCCCGATTCCTTCCATTCCTTGACGATTCGACTGAGCTTAAACATGGCGTTTGATCCTGATTTCCGTCGCTTCCCACTTCATCGGGTCATAGCGGAGCTTGAACTTGGCTGAGTTGAGTAGCACCCGGAGTATCTCGGGGTCATACTTTGTGGCTCGCTGGGCCGCAATCAATCCGGCTATAAACAACAAGAATCCCGCCCGCCAGGCTGTGCACAAGGTTAAAGACACCCGCACCGGCGAGCAGTGCGACGAAGAACAACCGCCGCTCTGCTCCTAGAATCGTGAGTGGACGATTCATGACCTTATGCACCCGGTTCGTTCGCACGGCTGCTTATCCCGGGAAGAGCCAGGCCATGAAGTTGACGGCACCAATGGCCATGCCAATGCCGAAAACGATGCCGGCAAAGACGCGTTTGGACTGACCTTCGCCAAAAGCAAACATCAGACCGCCAACCACGATCGCCACCAAGCTAAGACCGGTCGCGATTGGGCCGGTGAAAGCCTGCTTGAGAACGTTGACCGCGTTATCCCAAGGGTCGTTCTGGGCGTAGGCTGGTGCAGCGAGAGCCAGTGCGGCGGCGACGCCGATCGCCGGCCGTCGCAGAGCGCGGGCAATATTCTTGGCTCGGAATACAAAATGCCTGTTCACTCGAAAGTTCTCCTCTGAACTGCTGTTTTTTGAGGCGCAGCTGATTGAGTTCTTGGCGAGCTTAGGCAGTCACATCAGAAGAGTCCAAGACTTTGGGGGACCTTGATTGATAGCCGCGGGCTATGAGAAGAAAAGATGCGCAGCAAAATTTGGCCATGAACCGGTTCTGACCAAGCCTTCGGATTCCACATTGGCCGACGAGACAATTTCCGACGAATCAAGGGGCGACGGTCCCCACCTCCAGGCCTCCAAACTTTTTTCTGGTGCCTTGGGCGTTTCGCGGGGTAGAAGGGACTGTGTACAGCATCAGTGCGGGACAGCCGGAGGTCTAAGCCGCGCAGGTCTCCTCGACCTGCGCGGTGGTGGTGCTGGCGACGCTGAAACTGTGGATGAAGTCCACGGCGCGTTGCGCATGAGCGGCAGCTTTGAAGATGAAGCGGCTGTCGCTCTTCAGGATCTCCAGCCAGTGTGCGATATACGATGTGTTGTCCTGGCGCGGTTCAAGGGCAAGCTCCAAATCGGCACACAGGAATGACGCACCCAACTCGGCGACTAGTTCTTCCTGGGCATAGCCTTCATCGCCCCATTGCTTGCGGCCGAAGTCGCGGGCGAGGCGTGCTGGATGCTTAGTCCAGTGCGTCATTTCGTGGGCCAGCGTGGAGTAATAGCTCTCCGCATCGCAGAAGCACTCAAAGGGCGGCATCTGGACGTAATCGAGCTCCTGTGCGTAATAGGCGCGGTTTCCGCCGTGCTTCAGTGTCGCGTTGCAAGCCGCGAAAAATTCCTCTGCGTGATCAATGCGGGCAACGGGATCAAGCGTCGGAGCGGCTTTCGCGTAGTAGACTTCGGGCAATCCGTCGATCTGCTCGACATTGAATACGGCGTAACTCTTCATGTACGGGATTTCGCGCTCCACGTCTTCGCCGCTGTTGTCGTCATGTTCAGTGCGGCTGATGGTGTTGGCGTATACCACCAGAGAGCCTTTTTCGCCTTTGCGAACATGGGCACCGAGCTCAAGTGCCTGACGGAAAGTCATCCAGATGGGGGCAGAGAATCCCTGCAACTCCGCGCTCATCCACAGCGAAATAATGTTGATGCCGGAGTAGGTCTTCCCGTTGTGGCGCAGTGGGCGCGTGATTCGGCCAGCAGCATGTTCAGCCTTCCAGGGTTTCACCCAAGGACGGACTCCCTGTTCGAGGCTGGCGACAATCTGTGAGGTGATGCGGCTGTAGACATCCTGCCGGTTGGTGGTTTGCGCTTCGTTCGTCATGTCAGTTCTCCTTCAAAAACAAATTTTTCTTCGCGAAAACCCGCGACGATTGGGAAGGCGTTCAGCGGAGCGGACCGGTCAAGGGCGAAGCGCTAGCGGAGTTCATCGCAGACCCTTGACGGGGAGCACCGCTGGAGTAACGCCGGTTTTTTGAGGCGCGGGTTGAGTGAAGAAAAAGGAAAGGCAAAGGGAATCAGCAAAACAACGCGGCGATTGCATTTCCGGTTGGAGGACCTACAAATGCTCTAGCCCGGTGATGAGTCATCGACAGATGGGCTGTCCCGCAGGGTGGCAAGAGTAGCTCTGGTCTCGGCACAAGGGGAGCATGACGAATCCTCACATGGTCAACAGCACCTGACGCTTGCGATTCGTGGGGTCAGGCGGCATGATTGATCCATCATTGCGTGATGCGTTGGCTCGACTTGCCTTTGTTATGTGGAGTATTGCCCAGGTCGAAATCTTGAACAGCAAATGGTGGGTGAAACAGGGGCGCTGTCGCTCCAAATCCTTCAGTCAGAATCTGGTTTGGCGATCGGAGCCTGAGGTTTCAAGACTATGACGAAGATCAGCCGTCGTGATCTGCCAGTGGAGTTCCACGCTGCGTCCTCGATTGAGCTTTCTGCCGCAGCCCAGTATTTGCGCATGAGCACCGAACACCAACGGTACTCGATTCCTAACCAATCTGCCGCGATCGCGCTGTATGCAGCCGCCCATGACATGGGAATCATTCGCTCCTTTGTCGATGAAGGAAAAAGTGGCACGACGATCAAGTGGCGCAAAGGGTTACAGGAACTACTTCGCGTTGTTGCTTCCGGAGCGGCGGATTTTAAACAGGTGCTTGTATACGACGTGAGCCGATGGGGCAGGTTCCCGGACAGTGACGAAGCCGCGCATTACGAGTTTCTCTGCAAGCAAGCCGGCATAGCAGTTCATTACTGCGCAGAACAATTCGATAACGACAACAGCACTACTTCCAACTTGTTGAAGGCGCTGAAGCGAGTGATGGCAGGCGAGTACAGCCGTGAGCTATCGGTAAAAATCTGCACCGCTCAGCGTCGGCTGATGGCAATGGGGTTTTGGCAAGGAGGACAGGCACCTTTTGGCATGCTTCGGCAACTGGTCAGCGAAAGTGGCGAGAGAAAACAGATACTCAAATTTGGAGAGTGGAAGAGCGTCACCACAGATCGCGTTGTGCTGACACCTGGACCGCCCGAGGACGTTCAGACCGTCCGGCTTGCGTTTGACCTCTACACCAAACGAAGAAAAAGCCGTCGGGAGATCGCGAACATTCTCAATCAGCGGAAGAGATTCTGGGGGAGGACTCCCTGGACGATAGCAAAGCTTCGGTACCTCCTCACGAATCCCGTCTATCGAGGCGCATACGTCTACGGAAAGCACATGTACAAGCGACATATGTACAAGCACGTGCCACGCGAACAGTGGTACACGATCGAGCAGGCATTTACTGCAATCGTCTCAGAAAAGCAATGGACGAAAGCCAACGAGATGATTCGGGAAGATACTAAAGACCTGGTTGACTCGGAGATGCTCGAAGGCCTACGGCGGCTCTTGAAACGGAAAGGCAGGCTGAGTCAGGATTTGATCAACGCTGCAAGAGATGTCCCGTCCTGCGAGGCGTATAAGAACCACTTTGGAGGAATCAATGAGGCTTACAAAGCGATCGGTTATCCATCGCCCAAGAAGTTTTCGTTCGTCAGCCCGATACGCATGCAGCGGAAAATGCGGGATGTACTATACGACCGTATTTGCGAGCGCGTACGAGCCTTGGGAGGAACTGCGGAGCGCCAGCCCGGGCCGGGAGTGATACTGATCAACGGAGGTATCACTGTCAAAGTAAAGTTTGCGACCGGACATGTACGGCCAACCGGCCAGAAGTTCTGGACTTTGCGGCTCGGCAAGTGCCCGACCAATGACATCCTCATCATCGGTCGCATAGAACCGCCAGATCCTTCGGTTCTTGATTACTATGTCGTTCCGGCGTACTCACAAATTCGCGGTTCAGTAAACGTCCACAAGCGCAGCTGCGCTCCGTTTCTGGAGCCTTATCACTTTGCAGCTCTCGAACCTCTAATCGAAGCATTCGGCCGTTGCCGGATTCCGGAGTCGGCATGAGAAAACTACATCGAGACGGGATGAAGAAACGAACAAAGAGGGAGCGTGCCCCTACGGGCCATACTATTCATCTGTCATATGCGGTGGCACTGCCTGAACGGACTGAACTGGTCGCACGGAATCTTCGTCAGCTCAATGAGATATTTGCGAGATTGTTCGCTGATGAGAATTTTCTGACGCTGCTGCGGGCAGAATCGATGCCGATGATTCCAATTTACCTGAAGCCAGTGCTTCAGAAGCGGAGCTGTGGGTTATGAAATCCGTTAAGCAGGACGGAGGAGAGTCCGCCAGGAAATGGCATGCTGCCCGTCGGCTGCATCTGTTGCGAATTTCAGGCGAGCCATCGAAGACACTATGTTTGGATCAGTTGAATGTCACGATTTGCTGTCGGTATATCGAGTCTTTACTGAGTGCGCCGCGGATTAACCGATACTTGTCTAAGTATCATCCGGATGACTTGCGCCAGTTGCGAGGTCTGCTGGATGAGTTCGAACAGACTTGCGAGATAGCGACATCGAACGACGACCCTCGATGACTCCTCTTAGTGTTGGTTGAGGGCTGCGGACCACAAATGGAATTCTTGCACGTGTTTTCGCAGCCGTCTGGCGACATTGGGAATTTGGGTGATCCTCAGCGATCACCCAAAACCGGCCACTGAGTATCACCTGAAAACCGGCCAACGAGAGTGGCGTCCAGGACATTGATTCCCGCGGAGGCTTGTAGCCTTCGTGGGCATGGCCAATGTCTTGAACGAAGAGAAGAAACAACAGGTCTTAGCTCTCGGACGGCTAGGATGGTCGCTGCGGAGCATCCAGCAAGCGACCAGAATCCGTCGTGAAACCGCAGGCGTGTACCTGAAAGCGGCCGGGATTGCGGTACGTTCGCCCGGTGGCTGGGGGCGGTGCGAACCAAAACCGGCCAACGAAGTGATCACCGACTTGGGCGCGGCAAAAGCGGCCATTGCGGTGATTCCCGATCCCCACGACCCTAACTGCAACCCCAACCCCAACCCCGAAAACCTTTCTAATAAGGGAAAAGCAAAAGCAACTTCAAAACCGGCCAACGAGAACGAGGTGATCACCGACTCTGCCGTGGTCTCCGGCTCCAGCGCCTGCGAGCCGTACCGGGAGGCCATCGACTTGGGGCTCAGCCGCGGCCGCAATGCCATGGCCATCTGGCAGGACCTGGTCTCCGAGTACGGCTTCGCCAGCAGCTACCAAAGCGTGCAACGCTTCGTGCGCAAGCGGCGCGGAACGCAAACGCCGGAAGCGCGCGTCGTCATCGTCACCGCGGCTGGCCAGGAATCGCAAGTCGATTACGGCACCGGTCCCATGGTGCGCGATCCCGAGAGCCGCAAGTATCGGCGCACCCGGCTGTTCGTGATGACGCTGGGCTGCAGCCGCAAGTCGGTTCGTCTGCTGACGTTCCGCTCCAGTTCGCGCATCTGGGCCGAACTGCACGAACGAGCTTTTCGCCGGCTGGGCGGCGCCACCCGCATCATCGTGCTCGACAATCTGCGCGAGGGCGTGCTCGTCCCCGACATTTACGATCCCGCTCTCAATCCTCTTTATCGCGATGTGCTGGCGCACTACGGCGCGGTCGCCATGCCTTGCCGCATACAAGATCCCGACCGCAAAGGCAAAGTCGAATCCGGTGTCGGTCATGCGCAGAAAACACCGCTGAAAGGCTTGCGCTTCGAGACTCTGGACGAAGCCCAAGCCTACCTCGATCACTGGGAACAGCGCTGGGCCGACACGCGCATCCACGGCACCACCAAGCGGCAGGTCGCCGCCATGTTTGCCGAAGAGAAGCCCACGTTGTTACCGCTGCCGCTGGAGCCCTTCCGCTATTACCAGTACGGCGAGCGCATCGTGCATCTGGATGGCTGCGTCGAAGTCGAAGCCGCTTATTACGGCGCGCCGCCAGGCTGGATCGGGCGCGTGCTGCGCGTGCAATGGGATGAGCTGTATGTTCGCCTGCTCGATCCCAAGACCGGGCAACTGCTGCGCGAACATGTGCGCCAGAAGCGCGGCTGGTATCGCATTAAAGAAGAGGACCACCCCAAGCGGACACCGCTGCGCACCTCCCAACTGCTGTGGCGAGCGGGCCGGGCCGGATCGCACATCGGCGCGCTCTGCAGTGCCATCCACCGCCAACAAGGCGAAGTAGGAGTGCGCCGCATCCTAGGTGTTCTATCCCTCGCCAAGAAGTACGGCACGGCGGCGGTCGATGAAGCCTGCGCCGCAGCGCTCGACATGGGAGTGCAGGAATATCGCTTCGTCCGCCGTTATCTGGAACGCTGCCCGCAGGCCCCACTCAGTTTGCAGCAAGTCGATCCATTGATCCGCGAGCTGGTGCAGTACCGCGACTTCATCAACTACAGAACCAAGGAGATAGAAGAATGAACCTCATCGAACTCGATCGTGCGCTCAAACAACTTCGCCTGGGCGGCATGGCCGCCGTGCTGGAGACTCGTCTACGCCAGGCCCAAGCCGAACCGCTTGCCCCCATCGACCTGCTCTCCTGCCTGGTCTCCGACGAACTCGCCTTGCGCGGCGAGCGCTTGCTGGAGCGGCGGAAAAAGCAGGCCCAGTTCCGCGACTCCCAGAAGACCCTGGACAACTTCGACTTCGCCTTCAACAAGAAGATGAATCGCAGCCTAGTCTTCGACCTCTCCACCGGCACCTTCATCGCCCGCCACGAAGACGCACTGTTTCTCGGTCCACCCGGTACCGGCAAGAGTCACCTGGCGCAAGCCATCGGCCAAGCCGCCATCCAACAGGGATACCGCGTGCTCTACCGCGAGACCCACGCCTTGCTCGATGATCTCGCCGAAGCCACTCTCGACGGCACCCGCAAAGAGCATATGGAGTTCCTGGTGACCGTGCCCCTGCTCATCCTAGACGATCTGGGCATGCGCAAGCTGCCCCTCACCGCCGCCGAAGAACTGTTGGAGATCATCATGCGCCGTTACGAGCGCGCCAGCACCATGCTGACCTCCAACCGTCCGGTGGAAGACTGGGGCAAACTGCTGGGCGATGCGGCCGCCGTCAGCGCCATGCTCGACCGCTTACTGCACCACGGCCATGTGCTCAAATGCGGCCCGCGCAGCTGGCGCACCAAAACCGACTTGCCACTACAGGAGGCGGCAGGGTAGAACATTCTTAGTCCTGGACGGCCAATCCCGTTGGCCGGTTTTGAAGTGATAACTGTTGGCCGCTTTTGAAGTGATCACTGAGGGGTGATATCCGCTGTTCGCCGAAATATAGACCAGCCGGAAGCGAGTCGATAGAGTTGGCAGAATCCGCGACTTGGGTGCCAGAGTCACTATTTCGTACGAGGGCGCACGCTTTTGAGGTTTGCAAACGCTTCCACGATTTGTTGTTTTACCGGTAAGGGGAACTGGGCAGCATATTGAAGTAGCTTGCTGCGATCAAGCGGCTGCAAGGCCGCCAGATCAGGCAGCTTGCATTCTGCGAAATCTGATCTTCATCCGCGGCGAAGGGTTCGACCTCTTTGCCGGAGATCAAGCATCGCCAGGTCGTCATTCTCCCCGTTCACCTCAATCATCCAGATTGCCTCCGTCTTCGATGGAATACGAATCAGGCCTCCCTGCAGGAGCCAGCCTGGGCGGCGTGACCATCATCCCCTTCCCTTGCCGCTGCGCTTCATCGATTCGGAACGAAAGGAATACGTCGTCCGTCTGTCGCGATTGTTACTCCCTTCCGCACTTTATTTTCGGTCGGCAGGTAGCTGGCACCGTTCCGATGCGAGCATCAAGCTGCACTTGCTGGTGGAGACATTGAATTGGCGTCCCAGACGCGCGTAGCAGATTCAACCCGGAACCAGTCCCGTATTGATCCATCTGTTCAGTGTGACGGCATGGCTAGCGCTCTACCCGATCACGCACTAAGGCGCAGTCGGGCCGCTTTCCGGACAACACTTTCCGACGTCGTAAACTTCCCAGTTGCGATCAGAGTCAGCGAACGCATTGTAGATTCGTTGCCGGAGCACCCGGGTATCCTCAGCGTCGCTCAAGAAGAACATAATGGGCCTTGCGGTGTCTTTCTCAGAAATATCTAACGCCGGTGCAAGCCAATTCTTGAGATCGTTGCAATCCGGTTGTGGGTGCGGAATCGGATCGTAGTATCTACACTTCGCGTCTTCAAAGAACTTGAATACTAATTGGCGGGTGAGGCGACCAATGTCGAATCGGGGTGCGCGCCTCAATTCTACCGCTACGGCAGGTTGCGCCGTTCGTACCAGCGAAACGAACTCGCGTTCGGTCACGCTGGGGAAGCACACGAAGATAAGACATCGTCCCTGACCGAAAGGAAAAAGACCTTGCTGCACAGGCTGAGAGCCTAAGGGTCGGCACTCAGCCACAGTAGACTTATGGCCTTGAATCAACTTGAAGCCGAAACGGGTTTCTTCCATGGTGAATCTCCGCACGTCTTGGTCAGTTCCGCTTCCAGTTCGACATAACTACTACGACCCAAATGCCAGGGTTGGCCCCAGATTGGCAGCTCAGATGTCATGTCACCTGTCCTGCGATTCTTCAATTCACGGTCCTTCAAGAATGCGCGCTCATACAGACGTGGCGCGACCCCTGAGAACGGGCGGAACAAAACCTGGGTCCCTCCTTGGCTGGGTGGATTCCAGAGCGATTTTTCGATCTTGATCGAGTCATCGTGAAGCGCTAAGGCACGGCTCTTCGGATAAGGTTCAATATATTGCACCTCATCGATCCCCGCAGTGACAACGTGGCGGGCGCAATAATGACACGGAAATGTTGTCACAAACAACCGGGTACCGGACATCTCGACACCTTTCCGCGCGGCCGACAGGATGGCGTCCATTTCAGCATGTACCGCTCGGCTGAACTCGACCAGAGAACCTATCCTGGTACTTTGCAGCTCCTGCGCGAGTTCTTCCTTACGGCCCGGAGTGGTCTTCTTCAACTCCGGGATCGAAGCAATTAACTCACCTATGATGTCATTCTGCTCTCGCGTGTTGCGGCAAAACTTCACTTCATCGACCTCGCGAAAGGCACAGCGGCCGTCGTGTTCTTCTTTCTCAACTGCTTCGCCGTAGACTCCACCACCTGCTTTTGGAACCTCGTTGCAGCCGGTAGCAAGCACCGTCCCCTGACTATCGATGAGGGCAGCGCCTACTTGCCGCGACAAACAGGCACTTTGCAGAGCAGCGCCCTGAGCGTAGTACATCGCAGTTTCGCCGCTGCTGGGCCGCAGTACGTCAGCATGAATCAGGATTTTCACCAGGCGCGACAGATGGTCGTTCACATCCCAGGCCGGATTAGGATAGCCCTCTAACTTTCGTTCTGGTGTGTTGTCGACGAAAAAGTCGCTGAGATGAAATGCGTCAGCGACATGCTGGCCATGCTTCTGCGACGCTCCGGCGTCCCTGGCCATAAATTCCAATGCAGCTTGCCTGCCCGCATCGCGGTACTTCGCCTGAACCCGTCGGCAGCGCCTCTCCTCCTCGCAGACCACTCCAATTAGAACGAAGGCGTCGCCATAAATACGACGCAACAACTGAACTTCCTCCGGATGCCGAATGGAATCCAGGACATAAGCTCTGGGATACCCGTCCGGAAGAACTGGCGCGCCGTCCTCTAACTCAGCATTGGTCTGCCTTGCACGCGCTTCCCGTATCTTGCCGACCATCCGACGCGCTACAGCGGCATAATCTGCTTTTCTCTCTCCAGTGAACTCCCTGCGCATATCATCGCCGAGGTCTTGGAGCAGTGTGACGTATTTGAGCGAAACCGGTTCCGTTTCCAGCGGCAATTCGTGGCCCTGCTCTCCCGCCGAACTTTGAATGACATCTCTTGCCTTGATCAACTCCACTTGGAACTTACGGCCCTTCAGCTCCGTTTCAGCGAGCAATGCCACAAGAGCATCGGCAATTTCGGATGTCCCTGAGCCAACATGTCCAACGACAGCGAACACCAGCTCGTTAGACGCTGCGCCTGTGATGACGGTCTGAGAGGTTACTCCCACGGCTTTAGGTCCAACCCGTGGCGAAGACGACGGTGTGGCGGACATGTTCCTCATGATAGCCCAGTTTGGATAAGGAACTGCTAGGAGAATTCGGGCCTGCCCTTTCTCGCCGCCGGTGCCCACCCTGCTGTTTCGAAAGCTGCTGATCTTGAAACTCAGGCAGAAAACAGGCATAAGCCGAAAAGCCCTGCGCAAAGTTGCTCATTGCACAAGGCTGCATAACTCTTGGTGCCGAAGAAGGGATTCGAAACCTGGAGCGGCAAAGAAAGATCAGCCCGGCGGCGGGCGGGGCTCTCCAGACTGGCCGGGTTTCCCCGGCCGGTCCAGATTCATGATGCGGAATACGCGGATCTCGGTGATCGACTTCTTCACGCTGCTCGCACTGTCGGCGATGACGCTCGGGAAGTACTCACGAACGCGGATCTCGCCTTCGAGCTGAATGAATGCGCCCTTGGTCAACGTACCCGCGTAGTTCGCGAGTTTGCCGAAAACGACACAGCGGTGCCACGTGGTCGCCGATTGGCGCTCGCCAGAGTTGCGATCCTTCCAGAAGCGGTGCGTTGCCAGTGAGAGCACGGTGAACGGTGTCTGGTTGCGGGTGGTGCGAAGAACGGCGTCTTTGCCGAGGTATCCGGTGAGAGTGGCTCGATTTTGCATGTTGGTGATTCTCCTTTTCTGCTCCCGATGTCGGACGGGGCACCCAACAGCGAGTGCAGCCGCTCCCAAGGACAAACGCTGCTTTTTCGGGGGGACCGCCAAGGCGACAGCCGATCCGCAGGATGGCGGGGGAGCCGAAACCCGCAGGGCGGGCCGAAGCAGAAGCGCGCAGTTCCGCCGGGCGCGGCTAGGCGTTATTCAGCCGTCAAGCGAAGCGGTGCCCGGAAGACGAGAGACAGACAAAGAGTGAATGAAACAGCACATCGAGCTGGCGTGAATCCTCTTCAAAGTCGGCCGCAAGACCGCCTGATCCACGCTGGCGTTAGTAGCTCGCGTGCTCCGCTATGGGTGATTAGGGTCGACTCTCAGATATGTGAACAGAAGGGGCTGACCGCTGGGCTTTTGGCTTCCGCCGTTTGGTTCGACCGTCACGAAAACCGCATCAATTTGCGCCAAGGTTTTGGCGTCATCGAGCTTCAACACCCAGCGCTTCTTGGCGTCGTTATCTTCGTAGAAGATACCAAGGCTAAGTGCCTGGCCGTTATCCGGCCCGCGTCGCCCCCAGGCTTGAAAGGTCCTGGCATTCTTCAGTCCCGCCTGTTGATCCAGGTCGTAAGCATAAAAGATCAGCGACCTTCCTTTTGTGTAAAACACGCGTCCGTAAGGTTTTCGAGTAGCTCCGGTGCGGGCGACATCATACACCTCGGCAATATAAAGATCGCGAGCGCCCATGAGTTCGCGGATGTCCCTATCATGAGCGAGTAGTTCCTGCTGTTGATCGACGGTCCCATCACGGTCGTGCAACTGCTGAGCAAGATCGTTGACTTTGGCTTCCAGTGCTTTGGTGTGAGCCGCATCCTGAGAGGACTGCTGTTCGAGAGCGTCAATTTTCTTTTGGAGTGCTTCGGCTTTGGCCTGTGCAGCAGTGAGTTCTGCGGCTACTTCCGTTCGCTGCTGAATTAAGTCCTGGCTGCTGCGTGTACTTCCGACCTTTACCTCGTGTTCTAGCTGGTCCTCTGCCGATTTGGCCTGCTTAAGCGTCGCTGTGGCTTGTCTCAGCTTGTGCTGGAGGTCGGCAATTGCGCCGTCCCGCTGCTGAAGCTGGACGCGCGCGATCTCGCGCTCGTGGCTGGCATCGCTCAACTGCTCTTCCAATGCAAATTGCTTTTGCACAGCCGGCTGCGGAGAAGCGACATTGGCAAAGCTCACGCCGCGTCGAATCCCGACGTGATAAGCAGACACACCGAGGACAATCGAAAGTAGGATGGCGGCGGCGTAGAGGAGCCAGATAGAACGCCAAGTTGCCTCGCTACTGAAGGCATATGGCGGGACAATGCCGTGCGACCGTTCGACGTGAATGTCCGGCTTCGTCCTCGCCGTTCGTGATCCGTCCTCGTCTGCAATTCGTTTGAAAAGAGCTTCCTCTGCTCGGTGCGGTGACCAGGCAGGTCCCGGCTCGACATTGCCGGTCGCCTCTCTTTCTGCGAAATCGGGGATCGCGTGGTCAACAATTGTCTCGTACTGCCGCAAGGCTTCTCGACAGGTGCGGCAACCAGCAAGATGCTCCTGCAACCTCTTCTGTTCCTCTGCGGTGAGCTGGTTTGCGGTTGCAAGCGCGCAGAGTGCAAGAAACTCGTCATGTGAGCCGATGTCAGACAACGCCCTGTCTCCCCAGATGGACGGCCTGGATTGCTATCATACCGGTCACTCGCTTGGAGACTTCCTGCCGAAGATTTGCTTTCTCAGCTTTTCGAGTCCGCGAAAATAGTGGTGTTGCACATTTCCCCGCGACTGACCCGAGCTCTGAGGCAATCTCATCCAGCGAATACCCCTCCACGAAGAAAAGTCGGAAAGTTTGGCGTTGGTTCTCCGAAAGGCTTTGGAACATCTTCTCCAGGGCGCCGTTTCCCAGCATTCCTTCGATGGAGTCTTCATACCGTTTGTTGTTCGCTCCATCGCTCGGAAGTGCGTTCACCATGTCGTCCAGATCGATTCGAGTGTAGAAATGACGGCAGTCCAAGTAGCGGCGGCGGGAGATGGCACGCCGATAGGTCATCTGCAGAATCCAAGAGCGGGCTGAGCCCTTGGAGCTATCAAAGGTTCCGCACTTGCGGTGAACCAACAGAAAGATGTCTTGGAGCAGATCGTCCGCTTCAGAGCTGTCACGCAGGACTCGGTAGGCTACTCCACGTACAACACGGGCATGCCGGCGAAACAGGAGCGCCAGTGCTTCCTTGTCGCCTGCGCAAATGCACCCCATCAAGGTTTCGTCGGAAACCTCGGTGCCCGTCACCTGTCTCTCTTCTGGAGCACCGACCAGGCCTACGCTTTTTTCGTGGGTGGCCACGGCAAGTAGTCGAACTGTCACGGAAGCGTTCATGACACGGAAAACGGCTGAGCCAAGCGCTAGCGCGCTTGGCAACGGCTAAATTCACCCATCGACTTTGTATCGTTCGGCACGGGGAAATCCCAGGTAAAGAAGCACACAATACTTGTGGCCTACACATCCAGAAAACATGCTCCGACCAAGGCATTGGCCTTCGTTGCGCCTAATAATACCACGTCCTTTTTAGGACGTGGTGCTTTTAAGCCATAACGCCTAAAACCTTGGGCGTGCAGGACGAAGCACAATTCTTTAAGCGTCTGGGGGCTCGCATCTCGCAGAGTTGCGACAGAGAGCAGGCTACAGCCAAGAAGACATGCTTTCCACGGATACTCCGTTCGCTATTGGCAGAAGATTGAAGCGGGAAAGCCGATCACGCTGCGAACGCTGCTTCGGATTTGCCGATTGTTTTCGGTTCCTATGGATCGCCTTTCGTGCGCGGTCTGGATAAGCAGTAGGTCATCAAGTCTGGGGATCTTTCTGGAAGACAGATCAAACCAAGCGAGTCTGAGTAAGAGTAGCAAGCCTTATCTCTTCCCGATGTTCCCAGTAAAACTCAAGCGCCGCCAGGCGCATTCCCTCCCGGCAACCGGCTTGCTCCATTTCGGACTGGCGCCAAGCGGCAATCTTGGTCGGCGGCATGGCCAATTGCTCGGCAATGGCTTTCTCGAATTCGCCGGGGTCGCCGATTCCGTTTGCAAATTGTGATTGAAGCCGGGCGCGGGTGATGTTGTATCCCTCAATCCGCGCCAATCGATGCTGCTGAAATTCGTGATTCATGTGTTTTCTCCTTTGGCTTTTCCTCCGCACCGCGCAAGCTGCATTGTTTTCTGTTGGGGTGGTGTGGAGGGGCAGCTCCCCTCCACAAAAATGGGCGGCTCGGCCGCCCTGGGTCCCCCACGCGCCTGTTGGGGTTAGCGGAGATCCGTCGGGGCAGACAGAACCGGCAGCCTTGAGTACGTTATCTCCAGGAGCAGCGCGTGGTGGGGAAGACCGTCCCGAAGGGACGCACCTTTGGCGCGTGGTCGCTCCGAGGCGCGAAGATGCGGGGCACGTCGTTAGCACGTACCCCGTTCATGAGCACTGGAAAGCGGCTGCCCTTCAGCGGCGCTGAAACAGTTTCCCGTCTGAGTTAAAGACTTCCCGCAGAATGATCCGCGCCTGTCGCAGACGGCGAGTGCACAGTCTGTCGGTCGGTGCTCATCGCTTCCGCTATGGCGTCCGGATCGAGAATTGGCCTTCTTCCACGCTCGCGTTTCCAGGTGTCGGGGTCGCCGGATGCGGTGAAGGCGTGTTGCTTAAGGGCATCATCGGGGCCAAGAGCGGCGATGCATTGAAGCGTTGCATAAACTCCATCGGGCAAATGCGGGAAATCGATGACTTGTTTGAGCAGTTCTTTAGTAATCATCTGCTCCTCGACCGTGTTCAGCGCTGTGTGCCGGTGGCCTGCCAATCCCTGCCTCAAGATTGTCAAAGGGCCGAACTCTTAAGATATCTGTGACCGGACATACGGAGAGATTTTCTTCCCGCGTGAAGTACCGCAACGTACCATACGTCAGCGTGCGAAGCAGGTAGCGGCGAAAGCCATCTTCTCCGGGATAGCGAACTTCGCCTTGCTGGAACATTTCAATGACGAGGCTTACGGCGCCGTCATACATGGCCTCGATTCGCCACTCCGAAGGATGCAGGAACCGGGCCGCTCGGCGGCGGGCTGCTCTCTCGGCCAAAGGCAATACACAGGCGAGAAACAAGTCCAATCCGTGGGCGATGTGCCCGTTCATGGCGGAAAACCACTTCAGCAACTCGTATGCGGAGTGAGGCAGAAGCGCTGTGAAACATATAGTGCAGTAGGGCCGACATTTGTTGCGGCTCCAAGTCGGGTATTTTTTGGCTGGTGAGTACGGCTTCCACGGTCGCAGTGGCATCGGTTGCGTTGTTCATCGGGTCTGCTCCTTTAAAAAAACAATTTTTTTCTTCGTTCGCAGGCCCTGGGTTGCGCGGAGGGAGCCGCTGTCAAGTGCGCCGTTCTTTAGCGCCGCGTCAGCGGACGAGTACGGCGAAGCGCGGAGCGCAGCGAGCACTGGAGCCGCACGGAGGCACTTGACAGGAGGAGGCGAGCGGAGCGCGATTCTGGGTTGGCGAACGAAGGAAATAAGGAGAGATATCGCGGAGCGGCTGAGCGCAGCGATAGGTACCACCGGATATGCCGTTATTCTGGCAAGGGCGTTCCGGAGAAGGGGTTGCCCCTCTGCTCGGATGGGTGATGGGAGCCGCTAATCGGACGCTAGTCGGCCAGTGTTTTTCGACTCTTCTACCCAGAAACCAATCGTTTTCGACCTGATTTATCTAATTTCGACATGTCGTCGTTTATACTACTTTTCGACGTATTGCATTAGTTACAGGCATTTCTCGACGCAATCGGTGGGTTTTCGACCATGCAGCTAAATACAGCTTCAGTTCGAGTTTTTCAGGAGAAGACAGTGCCTACCGGAACAAGGCTGGTTGGCTGGGCGGCCCTAGTTCACACTTTGGGAATTCAAGCGCCGGTACGGCGGCCATGCGTGGTTTCAGAACAGCACATCCGAGGAAGTCGGCGCGCAGAAGACGACTGGATCATCTACGACAAACGGTATTGGCCAGGTGAGAATTTTGCGAATCATTTTTCATTTGCGCTCCGCCATGAGGGAACTGATCTGTTGGTCGTCAAGCGCATCCTGGACGCGGTACCCCAAAAAGAAATCGGGCAATTCGTGGGCAGGGCGCCGACTGGCGCGCCTAGCCGTCGTGCCTGGTTTTTGTACGAGTTCTTCACTGGCAAGACAATAGACTTTCCTGATCTGCAGGGAACGGTAGCGGCGATCGATCTCCTAGATGAGGACGCCTATTTCACTGCTCCGGGGCGGATATCGCGACGTCACCGTGTGAGGGACAACCTCCTTGGCACAGCACGTTTTTGCCCGGTCATCCGACGTACAAACCAGCTCGCCACGTTTCTCGAGCGACAACTGGGAAATAAGGCGAAAGAAATAGTCGGGCGGGCCGGAGCAAATGTTGTAGCGCGCGCCGCGAGCTTCCTCCTCCTTGCCGATAGTCGCGCCAGCTTTGCTATTGAGGGTGAGAGACCGGCGCGGGGCCGGCTGGAGCGATGGGCTCGTGCAGTTCTCCAGGCGGGAAAAACCCCACTGACGCTCGATGAAATTGTTCGGTTGCACAGTTTACTAATTGAAGACCGGCGCTTCGTGCGCGCGGGGTTCAGGCAGGACGGAGTTTTCCTCGGACAGCGCGACGATCAGGGCGATCCTTTGCCTGAGTTTATCGGCGCGCGCGCGCAAGACCTCGAAGATCTTATGGCTGGTCTTGTCGAAACCAATGACCGCATGCGCGAGGCAGCGCTGGACCCAGTTCTCAAAGCGGCGAGTACGGCATTTGGATTTGTATACGTCCACCCGTTTCAGGACGGCAACGGGAGGCTGCATCGCTGTCTCATCCATCATGTTCTGGCGGAACGCAAATTCACGCCGCCGGGGATGGTTTTTCCAGTTTCATCCGTGATGCTTGCGCGAATCGATGAATACCGCGAAACGTTGCAGAAGCATTCAGCTCCCTTGATGAATTTCATCGAATGGCGACCGACGCCGGACCGGAATGTCGAGGTGCTGAACGAAACCACAGACCTGTACCGGTATTTCGACTGCACTGAGGACGCGGAATTCCTTTATAGCTGCGTCGCGCAGACAATCGAGCATGACTTGCCGCATGAAATTGACTATCTGCGGCGGCATGACGAGGCGATGCGACGGATCATGGATCTTGTTGAAATGCCGGACAGAATCGCCGAGAACCTGTTGATGTTCATTCGTAAGAATAACGGCAAACTCGGAAAGAAGCGCCGGGAAAACGAATTCGCCAAGCTCACTAGTGCTGAAGTCTCGGCAGCCGAAGCGATTGTTCGAGAGGCATTCGAAGGATTTCCAGGCTCTTAAAGGTGGTTGCCCACTGTTTTTGAACCCCAGGTGCAACGTAAACTGCTTGATTTTATTCCAGAAGTGGTATATGTGATCTTATGCAATGAAAACCAACTCTCGTAACGGTGCTCCGCATGTTCAATCGCTCTCTCTGGACGTTCGCGAGAGACGAACAAAGGTCGATTTGGCGACTGCGATTAATGATGCAATTGCTGAACAGCGACTTTCTCAATCGCGAGCTGCGGCGCTGTTGCGCATTCCGCAGCCGAAAATCTCGGCAATCGCGAATTATCGCCTAGACGGATTTTCTGTGCAGCGCCTCCTGCGACTTCTTAATTCCCTCGGTCGAGATATTGTCATCCAGGTGCAAAAGAGGAAGGCTGCTGGAGCTGTCGGCAAGATATCGGTGAAAGCGGCATGAGGCAGCGGATCACGATGGCGGAATCAGTAATTCCTCAAGTATCGCTGCTTGAGACGGCTCCGCCTGTAGTCTTTGCGAGCCGTTTGGCTATGCGCGAGGGAAATTCCAAGAAACCTGTCTATCAGATTCACAAATGGTGGGCTCGGCGCTTGGGATCGGTTTTCCGAAGTATCCTCGTGGCAGCGACCACTGACTCGAAGGCAGGGAGTGAAACCGATGCCGAATGCGCATTTTACGAGAAGCAGAATTATTCAGGCATGGTAGTGCTCGACCCCTTTGTTGGCGGGGGGACAAGCGTAGTTGAGGCTGCGAAGTGTGGAGCAAGCGTCATAGGTGTTGACATCGACCCTGTTGCGTGTTTTGTAACACGCGTCGAGCTGGAGCAATGCGATTTTGCAATTCTGTCTAAATCATTCCAGCAGGTGACGACTGCGGTTAGGTCCAAGATTTTGGATCTGTATCGAACGAAACTAGAGGATGGGTCTTCCGCCTCGATCATTTACGCCTTTTGGGTTGAACTGATTAATTGTGCCAAATGTAAGCGCAAGTACGAAGCCCATCCTCATTTCCAACTTCGTCGTGATCGGGGCAAGCGGCGGCAGATAGTCTTCTGTCGCGTTTGCCACAAGGTGTATGACTTGAGTCTTCGCCGGACTAAGTTCCGGTGCGATGAGTGCGGGACTGATACTGTGATTCGGGATGGCACTTCCGCCCAGGGAAAGACATCTTGTCCACATTGTCGCCACGCGCAACCCGTGACACAGAATGCGAATAAGCCGAAACATGCGCTGTTCGCCATGCAGGTGATTGACGCCGATGGAGGGATACACTTTAAGCGTGCGACGAAGTTTGATCGGAAGATATTTGAGGCGGCATCAAGTGCATGTCGTGAACGGCTGAAGACTTGCGCATTTATTCCAATCGAAAACATTCCCATAAAGGGTCGCGTTGATCGTCGGCCACTATCATTTGGGTACCTGAAGTACAGAGAACTGTTCAATGAACGCCAGCTGCTGGCTCTCTCGATGCTCGCTGAAGCGATTGCCGGTGTTGAGGACGAGACGAGTCGAGAGTTCTTAGCGACGGCTTTTTCAGATTCCCTGGCTTCAAATAACATGTTCTGCTATTACGCGTTTGACTATCAGAAACTCACCCCACTATTCGGCCTCCACGCGTATCACAGAGTCGTTCGCCCCGTTGAGAATAATGTCTGGGGCACCTCCTTTGGCCGCGGCTCATTCGAAAAGTGCTATCGCAAGTTGGTCCGGGGAAAGAAGTTTGGCGCATCTCCTTACGAATTTAAATATGACTATTCGGGTGAGCCGACCAGGGTTCAAACTGGGGAGCAACTTTCCGTTGAGATGCGAAAGGGTGTTCCTGCTGCCGAGTCCCACAGTTTTGGGGTTGTATTTAACGGATCGTCGGAGGAGTTGACCGGAATCGCCAATCAAAGCGTTGATTTGATTCTGAGCGATCCTCCTTACTACGACAATCTGGCTTACTCCGAAATGTCGGATTTCTACCACGTCTGGTTGAAGCGGCTCAAGCTGGCGGCGTATGACGGAAATGATCAAGCGTCCACGCCTATCGAGAGTTCACTTCACGTGAAGACGAAGGACGTTAAGGCAGATGGTGGACACAAGACCTTCGCCGATGGCCTCGGTCGAGTGTTGAAGGAGTGCAGTCGGGTTTTGAGAGACGATGGCCTAATGGTGTTTACGTTTCATCACAGAGCAGAGGCCGCCTGGAATGCCTTGGGGGACGCACTTATCGACGCAGGTTTCCGAGTTACAAATGTTTTCCCAGTTCGCTCGGAAGGGACGAGCCATTTTCACAGCTCCGAGGGCAACTTGAAGTGGGATGCTGTCTTTTGTTGCCGGAAGCGCGGAAGTTCGAAATATAAGTCCGAGAACGGAGTGCGTAAGCTTGCGAGGGCTGCGGTTACCAGATGGGGGAAGCGATTGCGGTCGGGTAAGCTCAAGTTCGGGAAAGGTGACCGCAAGAATCTCGGACGCGCGGTGTTGACGATGTACCGGTGCAACGCTGGAATTCATTCAGGGGAGCTTTCTCAGTGAACAAAGAGGAGCGGACATCTGCCATTGCTGACGCCGTGAACAAGACTGACGATGCTGTTCGTCAGAAACCAGAACAAAGGAGGACTATCCGGCTTTGGTGCAAGGATAAGTGGCGGGATTTTCCGATCTATGAGATTTCGACGGATGCCTTGGTTCTGAACATCGATAACCGACGCTTTGCGGCCGAGAGGAAGTGGTGCGAAGAGCAGTTGGGGCATCCATTGGACCCTGAAAATAATCCGAACGATGAATTGTCAGTAATGTCCATCTTATTGGACACCGGTCATCATGTTGACGGCGATATAGTCAAGGGAATTGCCTCGAAGGCGTACTTAGGACTAAAGACGGACTGGAGTAAGCGGAAGCAGGAGTCGCCCTTCTGGATTCGACCAGATGGGACGTCCATAACGGAAACCGCCGGTTGGCGATGTTGAAGCGGATGCAATCCGCTGAAGGTATCGAGGGCACCCGCTACATTGATGCGATTGTTCTCCGCGAAGAGGATGTTGACGAGCAAGAGCTGTTTGAGATGGAACAGCGAGAACAACTGACTGAGAACTTCAAGATTAGATATACCGACATCAATCTTCTCATGACTTTACGGGAAGCAGCCGAGGGTAGAAACATCGATTGGAACGAACCCGTGGACATCGATCGTGTGGCAGGGGAGCTGCAGGATCTTGTGGAGGGCGATAAGGCGTACGCTTCGATTCAGCTTCGTGCCATCAAGTACATGGACGATTATCTGGCTGAGCTTGGGGCACCTGGGGAGTACCACAAGCTGATGAAGCAAATCGAACGTTTTCGGGATGTCGGCAAGAATATGGCCAAGATTATTGTTGACTACCCCGAGGATGCAGCCGATGTGCTTCGTTTGCAATTCGCCGGGATCACCGCAGGAGTGCGGCACGGACACATTAGATCAATTGGAAAGATTTTTCGTGAGGACCGCGATGAGTATCGCCAGCTTCGAGATCAGATCTTCAAGATTGAAGAGCAGTCCAACGATTCTACAACTCTAGAGAATCCGAAGTTGGATGAAATCAATTCGCGCGACGAAGAGAGTGAAGAGCCGGAGGAGCCTCGTCCATCGGTTGAAGGTTACCCGACAGACAAGGTCAAGACAGCAATTCTTGACGGTATTGATGGCTTCCAAGCAAAGAATCTCGCGCTAGGCAGCAAGCTTGCACAAGTTGCCAGTCGGCTCAGGGATCTCGACTCGGACATGGTCAAAGAGGCATTGGCAGGACGAGAGGCAGAGGACGTTCGAAAGCTTCTGACGGAAATCACTGATTGGGCGGCCAAAGTGAAGCCCCTGCTCTAAAGATGGAGAGTAAATCGGTAGTAGAGCTGAAAGCCGAAGGGGAAACCGTCATCGTGAGCGGCAACGAGCTTGCGAGTGATCGTTCTCTGCGGCTTTTTTTTGCTTCGGTGCTGGGTGCTCGGCGGACGGAGGCTGGGTGGATGTGCCCCCGTCGCCGGCTCTCGACAGCAGAGCTGATCGTCAGGATCAACAATTTCCTTGAAGGAAAAGGATTCCGGGTTTCGCGTGTAGGTGTCGCGGATGCTGCTGTTCAGAGGGATATCGAACGGCGCAGGAGTTATCAGCGGGCCCGCGACGCTGGTATTCAATTCGAAATGGTAATCCGGTACTTAACATTAAGCGATCCAAGAGGACTTGGATGAATTCGGTGCGGGACTATTTCCGCCAGGCGACTTTTTCCTCACCAAGAAGCTGGTGTACTGCACGGGCTAAGTGCAATTAACAGCGCCAATTTTTCAGTGCCAGGGGCGGGCAAGACAATTATCGCGCTCGCTATTGCTACGGCGCACCTTGCAAATAGTCAGATCGACTGCCTTCTGGTAGTGGGCCCACTCTCTTGTTTTGCTCCGTGGGAAAAAGAATCTAAGGCGGCGTTGAAGGGAAAGATGCCAAGCCTCCGAATCCAGGCGCCGCCTCGGAACGGAGGCAACGGTATTGGGAGGCTCAGCGAGGGAACTTATTACTCACCAGCTACGCGGCTGCAGCGGCCGATCGAAATGAAATTATCGAGCTATGCAAGAGATTCAAGGTGATGCTCGTGGTCGACGAATCGCACCGAATAAAACGATTCCGGGGCGGCTTGTGGGCACCAGCCCTCATGGACATATCCCGCTACGCAAGGGTCAAAGTAACTCTATCCGGAACACCGATGCCACAAAGCGGGAGGGACCTTTACTCACAACTCAGGATATTGTGGCCTGCCGGCGAGCTTACCGGCCCCCCCGACGATTTCGCAGGTCGTGTGGATCGGAGTTTCGCGTCGGTCTTGTCCGATGTACGGCCATTTGTGTCACGTACTCCGAAGAGTGCTCTTGGCCTTGAGCCCTACATGGTGCATCGGCACAGGGCCAACATGCAAGGTACGCAAGACGAAATCTATGCTCTTATCGAAGACCAATTCAGACGAAATATCCAAGACGCTGCCACGTGGCGGGACAAAATCGAGGCCCTGAGGCGAGCGAAGCCCATCCGCCTGTTGCAGGCGGCTAGCAATCCCAACTTGCTGAACCGGATCGACGGTTACTATGGCCTGCCAAGATTCTCTGTTGGTAACCCGACGCTGTTGCAACGACTGGCAGATTATCGGCATACGGATCGACCCGTGAAGTCTCTTAAGGCGGTTGAGATTCTAAAGGACATCTTTAGCCGCCGAGAAACCGGGGGGAAAGCCGTCTGTTGGAGTAACTTTGTCCACAATCTGGATCATTTTGCTGAAATGGTCAGGAATCACTTCGGCATTCCGGTGTTTCAGATTGATGGGCGAGTGCCAACAGGGGATCAGAGCTCAGAGGAGTTATCGTCTCTTGCCGGGATCGTTGATACCGACACACGCGAGGTCATCATAGATAGATTTCTTAACTGTGAAGCGCCTGCCGTTCTAATCACCAACCCGGCATCAACGTCCGAGTCGGTTTCCTTACATAGCACTTGTCACAACGCTCTTTATCTGGATAGGACTTATGATTGCGCACTTTTCCTGCAGTCCATTGACCGTATTCATCGGTTAGGTCTAAAGCGTGGTCAACCAGTAGAGATTCACCTAATCATGGCATCCACTTCAATTGGCGGAAGAACGATTGATGATGTGGTGGACCGGGCTCTTACGGCGAAAGAGAACAATATGCGCCTGTTGCTCGAAGGCGCAGAGCTACGCCCACTAGATATCCCTGAGGCCCCGCTCCAAACAGCTGAAGGTACCGATCGGGACCTTGAAGCACTGCTGAAATACCTGCTTGGAGAAGACGTCGATGGAATGTCGCTCTGAGTGGCTCACCGGAGTCCGTATACGGCGACTGCGCGACGTTCTCCTTGCAACTCCTGCGATTCCAATTGGTCTCAGCCTTCGAGAAGTTTTTCGATATCTGTGGAGAAAATGTGGGGGGCCGCTCGACGATGTGCCGTTATTGGTCGAGGTCCTCGCTGCGCTAAAACTGCTGAGAGTGCACGGAGAGTCGCTAAAAAGGACACACGCAGGCGACAAAATTGTCCGAGCCCTACGGCAACGAGATGATTCTCTTTTGGGTCTAACCCTAATCAGGGCTGGCCATTTTTACGATCAAGCCCGCTTGCTGGTGGAATGCGGCAAGGTGGATGACAGCGGTGTCTTGCGTTGCTCAATTCGCACCGCACGGACTGTTGCACCGCAGCTTGTCGGTATATTGCAAACCTGGAAGGGTGTTTCGGCGTATCCTGAACTTTTGGTCCCTCGCCCTATTGTCAGTGAACTGAACAGTGTCTGGGCACTTTTGCCTCCGCCGATCGAAACTCCCGAATGGGCTGCGGAACGAAAAGCTGTGGGAAATCGAGCTGAAATGTATACGGTTCAATTCGAGAGAACTTTGGCCAGTCCCTCTCTTATTCTCTGGGTAGCACGGGACAGTGACGCACTTGGATTTGACGTGGAAGACAGATCCGTTATGCCGTCTCGCTGCATTGAAGTTAAGGGGAGACGGGACCGGGAAGTGGTTTTCTATCTTTCAGAGCGAGAATGGGAGAAGGCTAGAGAGCTAAAGGATCGATATGAGGTGCAGTTTTGGGGCGGGATTGACCTGCAAATTGAACCAGCCGTTGAATATACGTTGTTGCGAGAGAACGGTTATCCCCTAAAATTCAGAAACCCCGAACGACTCCTGGGCACGAAGTTAAACAGCGTAGCGGTCAAATGGCGCTTTTCTTTCCTGTCCAATTGAGAAATGGCACCGATGGGGAGCTTTGTGGATAAGATTAAGTGCGTTAGATGTTGAACCGGAGTTCTTGCTCGATCAACGAGCGAACGCGATTTGCCCACTGATAACCTCCCCAGACCCCTTCCGCCTCACTGAACGCTTCAGTAATGGCCGAGTCGCTGCTGCTGGGTAAGACCGCGCGGACTTTCTTCTCTACCCTCTTCCTCAGAGATGCGTCCGGTACATCATCAGCTTGGTGGTATATGTTCCCGAGTTGGAGACCGAGGTCAAGGACATTGGACTCCTTTAGGCATAGCAGAGAGGATGCTGTCTTGATGCGCGTAGAGACACGATTCACATGAAACTCAATGGGGTGCCAGTCCGACTCCTTCTCCTTGGGTTGTAAACATCCTTCGCGAATCAACTGGAGGGATTCATGTAAAACCGCGGTGTCTTCAGGTGGCAGGAGCAGTTGGGTACGGCTCTCTAGGACTCGGAGTATCGCGATGAAGTTATCCGGATCTTCCTGCGCCATTTGCCCGATTTCCCCATAGATCAGTTCGAGGTAAGATTGGAGATCGACACCGTAGAAGCCCAGGTCTAAGGCTGCTACCAATCGTTCCGGATTGACGGTTCCGGTTTCAGGAAGCTGAAGTTGAGGATAGTGCGCCTTGAAAACCCCAGGGTTAAGCATGAGATTGGCGACAATCTCATCCCAGAACAAGAGGGCCACAGCGAAAGCACCTTGTGCAACGCGCTTGTCTGATAGCGTTCTCACCTCGGCCTGGAGTTTGGAGTCATGGTCCGTAGTTGTCGCTAGAAAAAGCGCAGAGAGACCACCCTTGAATTTGTCGGCCGCAGTGATTTCTTCACTGACGTCTTTGAGCGTTAACGACTTGCTGTGGCGCTTGCATTGGATGCCGACTCTACGTCCAATCTCATCGGAGCCCCAGATGTCAACCCCTTGCTGTGCTTGGCCAGGGCGGCCGTTCTTCTGCAGCGAAGTGTTCCAGCGTAGGTTCTGAGCATCCCGAACGATGCTCTCGAACTCTTGCCAACTCTGCGGAATGGGGAGCTTCATGGTTTGGATAGTGGGCATTGTGGTGGTATTCCTAAGTCTCTTCTCGGCGGACATTACTCATCATTGAATAGTACCGATTAAATCCGCTTGTGGAACGTGATTTCCGGATTGCCCTGGTTCACGGGCCATCAGGAGATTACGGGCAGCCCGTGGCGCTTCGGCAAGCCGAACGGCTTGGATGGCTGATCCGTTGCGATAGCGCTTGGGGCGTTAGCCTGGAATGCAGTCCGGTGTGCCATAAGAGTAACCGTTCGGCCGGGGCCGCGATCGCGGAATGAGATTTGGGGGTGGCCGTAAGTGTCCACTTAAAAATAGATGGACACTTACGAGATGAGTGTTGGTGAGTAGTTATGAGGTGGCGGGGTGATACTGGCCGAGGTTCCAGGGCAACAGCTCCTCGATGCCGTTGATGGGATGATCGGCAATGCGCTCCAGGACTGTGCGCAGGTAGGCTTCGGGATCAAGGTCGTTCAACTTAGCCGTGCCGATCAGGCTGTAGATAGCAGCCGCACGTTCGCCGCCGGAATCCGATCCCGCGAACAAGTAGTTCTTCCGTCCCAGGGCGACCGCCCGCAGAGCCCGTTCGGCGGTGTTGTTATCGATCTCGATGTGGCCGTCTTCCGAGTAACGCAGCAGCGCACGCCAGCGCCCCAGCGCATAGCGGATCGCAGCCGCAATCTCGGACTTTTTCGACACTACAGCCAAGGTCGATTGCAGCCACTGGTGCAGCGAATCCAGTACAGGACGAGCAAGTGTTGTTCGCGCTTGCAGTCGCTGATCGGGAGGCCGACCGCGAATGTCACTTTCGATCGCATACAACTCGCCGATACGCTTCAGGGCTTCGGCGGCGAGCGGTGAAGCATGCGCTACTTGCAGGTCGTAGAACTTACGTCGCACATGCGCCCAGCAGGCCGCTTCCTGGATTCGTCCGCCTTCATACAGATGATGGAAACCAGCATAGGCGTCAGCCTGCAAGATGCCGCTGAACTGGCGCAGATGTTCACGTGGATGCTCACCGCGCCGGTCAGGCGAGTAAGCAAACCACACCGCTGCCGGCGTGTCGTCGCCCGCCGGGCGATCATCGCGTACATAGGTCCACAGCCGCCCCGTCTTGGTCTTGCCGTTGCCCGGCGCCAACACCGGAACCGGCGTGTCGTCGGCGTGCAGCTTATGGGCGCTGGTCACGTGCCGCTGCAAAGCAGCTACTAGAGGTTCCAGCAGTCGGCTGGTGCCGCCCACCCAATCGGCCAAGCGTCGAGCGCTCCAACTCGACGCCTTCGCGGGCGTACATCTCCGACTGGCGATAGAGCGGCTGATGATCGCAGTACTTGGCCACCAAAACGTGTGCCAGCAAGCCCGGTCCGGCCAGGCCGCGCTCGATCGGGCGGCTCGGTGCAGGCGCTTGCACGATGCGCTCACAGCCCGCGCAGCTCAACTTGGGTCGTACCATGCGCAGCACCTTGAAGCTGCCCGGCACCCACTCCAGCAGTTCCGAGACGTCTTCGCCCAGCGGCCGCAGGCGTCCACCGCACTTGCCGCACGCTTCTTCTTTCGGTGTGTAGGTCTTTACTTCTCGAGGCAGATGCTCAGGCAGAGACTGACGCGAAGGTTTCGTTGTAGCAACTGGAGCAGACTGACTAACGATGAGAGCAACAGGCTCGCTGCTAGGGCGCGCTTTCGCCGACTCCAGTTCTTCCAGCTTCAGTTCCAGTTGCTCGATCTGCCGATCCAGCTTCTCCGACTTACGTCCGAACTGCATGCGCCGCAGCTTGGCAATCAGCAGCTTCAGGTGCTCGATCTCATGCTCGTGCGAGAGCAACCTCGCTCACCTGCTGCGCTACGATCAAAGCCTTCAGTCCGGCAGCATCGAGGCTATCCAAGTCCGGCAGCGCTGTGCGCGAGGCAGTCACAGGCGAAGTATGCCATCAACTCTGCTTCGTACGCCCACCGTGCCGCACAAAAAGCTGTGCAAATCGGCAGAGTGAACTTAGATCGCTAACTGCGGCTCGGCGGTACGCACCGGTCGCCGCCAATCGATGCCTTCCAGCAGCATCGATAGCTGGGCTCGACTGAGTGCCACCGCACCCTCCGCTGGCTTGCGGCCATACGAAGCGGCCTCGCTCCAGCCGTTTCGCAAACAGGCACAAACCATCGCCGTCCCACCACAGCAGCTTGATCAGGTCGCCGCGTCGGCCGCGAAACACAAACACGTGCCCGGAGAACGGATGCTGCTCCAGCTTCGTCTGCACCAGCGCACTCAGTCCATCGAAACCGCGCCGCAAATCGGTCACTCCTGCCGCGATCCAGATCTCGGTCTTCGGCGGCAGCCCCATCATCGCTGTAGCGTCTCCAGCACGATACGCAACAGCGCAGCATCGGCACCGTTCTCGACTCGTAAATGTATCTTGGGAAACTCGATGTGGATGGCACCCGCTGTAGATGCAGGCGTAACCGAAATCAGTGGCCGGCAGCGCCGTCGCCACCTGCAGTACCGGGCCCGGCACGGCTTCGCTCACCGTGACCGGCAACAGACGCACGCTGTCGGTGTTGTTCTCGCCCAAGCGGCCCTCACGGTAAAGCTTCCGCCAATAATGCACCATGTTGGCGTTCACCCCATGCTCACGCGCAATACGAGCAATCGATGCACCAGGCTGCATCGCCAACTCCACGATCCTGCGCTTCTCCGCGATGCTGCGCCGCTGCCGCTTCTGTCCTTCCACCTTCGCTATCGTCGCTGCGCCGTCCACCATCACCTCACAACACACACTACTCAGGTGATGATCTCGCGCAGCTAGTTCTCAGACCAGACGGTGGTCACCGGAGGTCACCGGACGCTTACCCATAAGAGTGCCGCGCGCGCGCCGATCCGTACCTAACAAAATCAAGTCAGTTAGGAGCCGGGCCCAGAAGCGGTCTTCTTAGCACCTGGTACATGCCCGCCCCAGATGGCCGATGGCACCCGAGGTCGATCTTTCCATTTTTCCGTTCCGCACTCGTTCCGCCCTTGACGCGGACGACGGATTACCGCTGATTTTGGCAGTCCTGGATAACCTGTAAGTTGTTGAGTTTCCAATTACCAGGCTTTTGACACGATAGAAGTCGGAGTTCGACTCTCCCCGTGCCTACCATTTCTATTCAGTGGGGGCTGGCTGCTAACACCCGAAAATGGAGACTACGGATGGCTGTAGAACGCGAACGCCTTGTTGACCTGATCCAACCAGAACGTCATTTTCGTGTACGGGTTCAGGTTGGGGATTAGCCCTAGCTGGAGCATCCACTTGAAGAAACTCTCAGCGGGTTGCCCGCCGCTCCCGGAGTCTTTGTGGACCACCAGTGCGGAGATCATGAAACCATCTCGCCAACTTCGCTCCGAGATGCGCCCCAAAAATTCCCCGACCAAGACTCGGTCCAATGCGTTTTCGAAGTCCATGCTGAATGGCCGCCCATCATTGACCTCCGGCACGGTGAACTGGACGCCGCTCACCAGCTCGGAATAGGTAATGGTTGTTTTGCGTTGCGCTGCATCTTGAATTCGTTGTTCCAGTACGGTGAGAGTCGCCGCGCAATCGGTAGGTAGGTTGGGATACTGCCAGCCCGCAGCCGGCGGGATTTGTTCTCGTCGTGGCCATCGTTTTGCTCCTTCCGGGCGGCATCCTCGGTTGGACGCCTCTGGGAAAGCCTATCCCTATTGATTAGCATTTCGTAGGCTTACTCGCAAGGCGAGGAGAAATTCGTGCAGAGCGTTGGCGTTCATGCGACACAGAAAACCTTGGTAGCCTTTCGGCAGGATGGCTAAAGAATGCGCATTCTGCCCGCACAGCGGGAAGCTCTCGGCGGAGCGCGTGATAAGCAAATGGTTTCCCTGAAGGCTACACGCTATATTGGGGTCCTGAGCCCATGGAAAAACTATCGCCACTCCGATTTGACGCTCTAGCTGGGTATGCCCGCCAACCACACACACTCCTGACCGCCGATGAACGGGCATGGTACTCAGAGGAAAGAGAAAAAATCATAGGAACCATTGTCCAAGACCGTACTGACAAAGACTATGTCTGCATTGTCCTTGGGCGGGACCGCATCGGTCGCTATCGAGCGGTTCACCTGTCCGAGTGGTTCACGAGATTGCGTGAGGCTCGTGCGGCAATGCCTGCAATCCTAGCGGAGTGGGCTGCAAAGGACCCCGCTGAGTTTGAACAGGGCGACGAAGCGAGAAAGCCAATGGAGTTTTTTCGACCTCAGCATCCCGTCAAACGCCGACACATCGCGTTTCGGAAACTCACCGAAATGGAGGAATACTCGCCTGCTCGGGGCATCATGGAAGCCATGATGTACTGGTTCAAAGATCCAGACGGAAACTTCGTAGAACAGTTTCAAAACGGCGGATTCAACGGTCGCTTCTGGGAATTGTACGTGTTTGCCCTGCTTGCGGAACTACGGCATGCAGTCAACCGGGACCATCCGGCCCCTGACTTCCTTTGCAGGGGAATCTTCGGGCAATTCTTTATCGAGGCAGTGACAGCGAATCCGACCATGCGGGACGGCACAATCGTAGAACCGAGGATTCGGACTGACGAACAGCGAACTCAGTACATGCTCAATTACCTTCCGATAAAGTTCGCTGGACCGCTCACTGACAAGTTGAAAAAAAAGTACTGGGAGAAGCCTCATATCAACGGGAATCCAGTCGTCTTCGCCATTGCAGATTTCCATCGACCCTTTGCGATGGTTCACTCTCAGACCGCATTGACGACGTATCTCTACGGGAGGCGTTTTGATGCCGTCCTGCGAGACTTTCGCGGTAATCTGATTCCTGCATCGGTCCCGGTCACGGAGCATGTGTGGGGTCAGAAGAGAGTCCCGTCAGGCTTCTTCTACCTTCCTGAGGCGGAGAACGTCAGCGCAGTCATTTCGAGTCGGGAGGCTACACTTTCCAAGTTCAACAGGATTGGACTCAAGGCAGGCTTTGGGTCACCGCGCGTTCGTATGATTCGGGAGGGGACTCGCTATGTCCCAGACCGAAACCGCAGAGAGCCGGAGCATGTCCGAGTATCCGTGAACAGCAGGAGATACCGGGAGCGATGGGAAGACGGTCTTGAGGTCTATCACAACCCAAATGCGAACATCCCGCTGGATCCGCGAGTCTTTCCGACCGCCATGCATCACACTCTTGAGGGAGACGACTTGTCGAGTTTCACATCTAAACTCAAGGGACGCTGGTTTGGAAGCATCACGCACATCAACTTGGCCGAGTGTGTTTCCTTGTGAAGGGAACTCTGGAAGAGCGCCGCGGTCATTGCGCGGAGATTTATTTTGCGCATAACGTGATGATGCTCGATTGTGGCTGCTTGACGAGCTATCCGGAGATTACGCGTCGCTCGGCCCCTCCCGCGATCCGAAGCTGGTCCTTTACGACAGCGTAATAGGGCGTCGGCCTGGAATGTAGCCCGGTGTGCCGTAACTGTGCCGTGCGCTTCGATCCGATATGCGAAGCGCCCCTTTTCAATACTGCGTCAAAAGTGCTTCCGTGCGGGCTTGGTCGGGGTAAGTCATTGAAAAAGATGGTGAGCGCGGAAGGAATCGAACCTTCAACCTACTGATTAAGAGTCTATTATCGCGGATCGGCCCAGACTCCAAGTACGTCTGTGATTACGTCCGAATGGTTGACAATTAAGGCGGAACAAAATAAAGATCGGTGCACCAACACTCTTGGGCGCGATGGGGGCTCGATTCGAGTGGACGCTGCGATAATGAGTGCCGGTTTAAGCCCATGCTACTATGCCAAACATTCGAAGCGAGTAAGGGGCCAATATGTCGCCAGAAACTCTCTCCCGAATTCAAACCTCGTCTGCCCAAGCTTGGTTCGCCGGTGGCGAGCGTGTCGGCTACGACCTCAGAACCCGGGCCATCATTGCAGCGGAAGACGCGCCCATCGAGATTTTCTTCAGGCGGGAGGGCGAACTTGCGCACGTCGTTTCCTTTCTGCCAGGATTTCCCGATGGCTCGTTTGGATGGGCGAAGATTCTTCCGCATCTACCGAATGCAGCCGAGATGCCGAAGCTCTTTGTCGAGTATGTCGGTATGGGCGATAGCGACAAGCCCAAGGACTATGCCTATTCCACTGCCGAACGCGCCGATCTCGTAGAGGCGATCTGGCGCGAACTGGCTGTCCGGTCCACGACGCTGGTCGGCTTCGACTTTTCCGGGATCGTGATCTCGGAACTCCTGCGACGCCGGCTTGAACGCGCTGAGCGGGGCGAGTTTGCCGGCGGGCCGGAAATACGCGGCGTCTTCATCTTCAATGGCGGGCTCTTCCCGGACGGACATACTCACCCGTGGTTCACTACGCCATTTCTGCGCCTCCTCCCTAACTGGGTGTTCACGGGTCCGGGCCGCTCCTTCACCCTGTTCAAGATGTTGATAGCGGTGGCCTGGTCCAAAGACTATCGGGTGACAGATGCCGAGGTGCGCGAACTCCAAAGCGTTTTGGACCGCCACGATGGCCTGTTCTTTCTTGCCGCCGCCGCAGGTTTCGTGGCCGATCACCAGGCGCAAGGCGATCGGCTCGACTTCGGCCGCCTGTTCACCGCTTATCGCGATCAGTTCCCGTTCCTAGTGGGCGGCAGCGACGAAGATCATTTTGAACACCGGCAGGTAAACCTCGCACAGGAACGGCTGGGAAAACTCGGCCTTCGGATCGAACGGTTGCCCGGCGGTCATTTCACTACGAGTGAGCAGCCGCAAGCCTTAGCGGCTTTGATCACGAAATTCGAGGGAGGACTTTCAGAAACGCCAAGCCGCAATCCGAAAGGGGCGTGCTAGCGCCTGATAGCCCCGTGCCTAACGCACCGGTGTGCTGGGTGTAAACATCGTCAGCGGCAGCTTCCGGCGAGCTGTAGGACCCTAGCAGCTCCACATTGCGGTCATCATCAATAAACAGGCTCCAGCCGTGAACATTATCCGGGCGAATCCAGAACGTCCCAACTACTGTGCGCGTGTAATATGCCGCTCGCGTACTAGTACCCTGCATTAAGAGGCTCCATGCTTAAAGGGGAGAAGCCGCATCTCCAGCTTTTCACCCTCCGCTATCTGCAATATCAGTGCTTTTGCGATTACCGAAAGCAACTGCGCTGTTGCGGTCCGAGATGCAGCATCGTTGGCTTGATTCATGTTGATGAGCGAATCCGCTTTGTTAACTTCGCTCACGAGAGATTGGAGTCTTTCCAGCCTTTGTTTCTGTTCCGGGTTAAGCTCACCTGCCATAGTTCCTCGCCATTATTTGCTCGCCGCCTCAACAAATTCCTTGCACTCGCATTGTGCCAGCGGCGGGTAATCTTCGCCCTCCCGCACAACCGGTAACATCTCGTTTGGGTCGTAGCCATCACACTTTGAAAGCCGCGCATTGTGGTCTTTCCGTGGATGCCCACATGCAGCGCATTGGTCATCGGGCTGTCGCGCGTTTGCCATGCTTCGATTGTGGAGACTGCGAGCGGGGCGGCTATTAATTCTCATGGTTCCCTCATCCAGCAGCCAAGTGTGGGGCTCAGGCCCGCGTGCGAGCATCCGTGCGGGGATTGGCTTTACTGTGCCTGGGCTGACGTCCACGGTGCAGCGGGTCACCGCAAGAATCTCAACCGCGAATTAGCTTCATGTTCGCTGGGACTCAAGGCTATCAATCAACTCCCAAGAAGTCTTGGAGTTCTTGGTCTCTAACTATTAGGCTCGAAAATCGCTTAAGCGAGCGGCAAGAATGGAGACCGTGCTATGGAAGTTGAATGGCTCACCGCAACCGAGGCGTCGCGTTACCTGAAAGTCAAGCCACGCACCGTTCTTAGATGGGCCAAAGAAGGTCGTATCCCTGCGCATCCCCTCTCCGGCGAAAAGCGCGTCACATGGCGATTCCTGAAGTCCGAATTGGATGCTATGTTGGTCTTGCCATCTGCTGGCGAACACTGGAGGGTTCAATGCGCAGCAGAGTAAGAACTGGAAGTGTTGTACAAGACAAACGCGACAAAGTTTGGCGCCTCTTTTGGTGGGAGAGTGGCAAGCGGCGGTCCAAAGCATTAGGGCAGTTTGCCAGCAAGACGGCAGCTATCCAGGTCGCCGAAACGGTACGTGCTGAGCTTCGCAAGGCCCGCGCCGAAAGCGACTCCTCAGTGCCAGGCGTGGCGGGTCTAATCGAAGGCTACCGAGCGGAGAAGATGCCACAACGTTATAGCACGCGGCGTTCGTATGATGTTTGGTTGCGCCTCTACGTGCAACCGCGTTGGGGAAACTCACCAATCACAGAGCTACAGGCCCGGCCGGTAGAACGGTGGCTTAATTCGCTCGACCTCACACCGCGGAGTAAATCGTCAATTCGCTTTCTGATGGGATTGCTGTGGGACTTCGCTATGTGGCGCGAAGATGTCCCTACGGCGCGTAACCCCATGACCCTTGTCACTATTCCAGGTGCGTCAAAGCGGACGCGAAAGCCACGGAGTCTAACCGTGGAGGAATTTCGCAACCTGCTTGGGCACATGGAGGAGCCTTTCCGCACAATGGCGCTGACTTGCGTGTGCTTCGGCTTGCGCATCTCGGAGGCCCTGGGTCTGAAGTGGTCCGATATTGATTGGCTAAATGGTGCGCTCCGAATCCAACGCAGCATAGTTCGGCAACGAGTGGGCGACACCAAGACCGAATACTCAGACCGGGCTCTGCCCATTGATGCGGAGATGCTGGACGTTTTCAAGAGCTGGAAGCAAGCTACGGAGTTCCCGGCGGCGGACGATTGGGTCTTTGCATCACCGGCCCAAATTGGCCGCTTACCGTGGGCCGCCGATAGTCTCAATCGTGCGTATCAGAAGGCGGGAAAGGCATCGGGCGTAGGCCACGTGAGCACGCACGCGATGCGTCACACTTACCGCTCTTGGCTTGACGCTGTGGGCACAACAATTGCCGTGCAGCAAAAGCTGATGCGCCACGCGGACATCAGAACGACCATGAACGTTTACGGCGACGTGGTCACAGATGAGATGTCCAGGGCACACAGCAAGGTAGTGTCACTAGCACTCAACGGCACGGAAACGGCACGCACGCCAAGCTAAGTGGTTGAGAAATGGCGGAAGCGTGTGCGAGTCGAACGCACCATTGACATCGAAGATGCCAATCGCCGGTTTTGAAGACCGGGAGAGTCACCGGACCCCCTTCGCTTCCGCAACCCACTACAGAATTACAGAATATCGGTATCGCAAGAAAAGCCCAAGCTCAGGCTTGGGCTTCGCTTGCAACCGGACCTTAGCAATCTTAAGACTTTGGCTGGGACACGATCCGCAGATAGGGGCGAGGAGCTTTCCAGCCTTGCGGATAGATTTTCTTCGCCTCATCGTCAGAAACTGAGCCCAAAATAATGACGTCATCTCCCTGCTGCCAGTTCACCGGTGTCGCGACTTTGTGTTTCGCGGTCAGTTGCAGCGAATCAATCACCCGCAGCACCTCATCGAAGTTCCGCCCCGTGGTCATGGGATAGACGATGATGAGTTTTACTTTCTTATCGGGGCCCACCACGAACACGTTGCGGACGGTCATGTTATCGGCTGCCGTCCGGCCCTCCGAAGTTCCGTTGGTCGAGGCGGGCAGCATCCCATAAAGCTTGGCGATGGTCAGGTCCGTATCTCCGATCATCGGATAGTTGGGGGCGTGTCCTTGCGTCTCCTTGATATCGGCCGCCCAGCGTGCGTGATTCTCCACCGGATCGACACTGAGGCCAATGATCTTGGTGTTGCGTTTGTCAAACTCTGGTTTGAGCCTGGCCATGTAGCCCAGCTCGGTTGTGCATACCGGCGTGAAATCCTTAGGATGAGAAAAGAGCACCGCCCATGAGTCGCCGATCCACTCATGAAAACGAATATGTCCCTCGGTAGTTTCGGTTTCGAAGTCTGGAGCCACATCGCCTATCTGAAGACCCATTCCACCCCTCCAGGTTGTGATTTGAGAATCGCCAAATTGTACTACCCAGCCCAATAGCAACCATAACCGGCTGCGCCGCCAGCAGGCTATTATTTGGGATTGTTCGCGCCGGAAACGTGACGGGCGGACTGAACCAGCGTGCCTGCGGATGTTACATTGATGCCGAGGGCCGAGCCATGACCGAGCGCAAATTCCCGTTTGTTCAGCTGGACGTCTTTACGTCGCAGCCTCTGGAGGGTAACCAACTCGCGGTCTTCACCGACGCCCGCGGTCTCAGCGATGTCGAGATGCAGAAGCTGGCGCGCGAGACCAATCTCTGCGAGACGACGTTCATCCTCCCACGAGACGCCGCGGTCGAGCACAGCGAAGGTCACAAGGTTCGCATCTTCACCGTCAACGAGGAGTTGCCCTTCGCGGGGCATCCCACGCTAGGCACCGCCTGGTACTTGCGCCAGCAATCCACCAGCGACGAAATTGTGCTCGACTTGAAAGTCGGCAAGATTCCGGTGCGCTTCGAACAGCGCGATGGTTTGCTCTTCGGCGAAATGCGCCAGGCCGACCCGCAATTCGGGGCAACGCATCCCCATGATGCTATTGCCGGCGTCCTCGGTATCCCGGTTTCTGAACTCGACGAAAACCTTCCCATCCAAACCGTCTCTACCGGAATGCCGTTTACCGTGGTGCCCTTCCGCTCGCTTGCTACCCTGCAGAAGCTCAGCATCGGTTGGAATCAGATGGCGCCCTATCTGGCGACCATCGGTAATCCGGCGTTCTTTTACTTTGTCTGCCGCCAGACCGTCAACCCGCAAGCGACGCTGCATGCGCGCATGATTTTCTACAACGGCGAAGATCCGGCCACCGGTTCAGCGGCAGGCTGCTGCACGGCATGGGCGGTGAAACACGGCGTGCTCGCACCGGAGACGCAGGGCCTGATCGAGCAAGGCCTGGAAACGCGACGACCGAGCTCGATTTACATCCGCGCCGCGAAGCCGGGAGATGAGGTTACCAATGTCCGCGTGGGGGGTAACGTGGTGCATGTGATTAACGCCGAAGTTACGATGTGAATATTCTGCGGATATCCTGTGCACCCTGAAAAGCCGCATCCCGCAAGGGTTTCGCGCTCACCCTCGAAGATACGAATCACCGTTTGCGGTGCTGTTTCATTTTTTTCCGCTGGCCGAAATTTTCTGCGTAATTGATCTTCGCAATACTTGTGCGCGACCCTGGTCGGTCGTAGTATCCGGAGAACGCTATTGCTCTGGCGGAATTAAAAAAGCCCACTTGGTGACTGCCGCACGCGCCTGACTTACAGGTTTGCTCGGACGCAGCTGCGCAGCACTCCCGAGAAGGCCCAGCGGGGGTAGATGAAACCGAAACGTACGATTCTCTGCGTTGATGATGACGAACGCTCTCTCTCCATCCGAAAAGTTATGCTCCAGACGCGCGGTTATCGCGTCCTGACCTGTACCGATCCCGAATGTGCAGTTGAAATGATGAAGCACGGCGGTATCGATCTGGTGCTGGCTGACCTCATGATGCCCAAGCTCAGCGGCGCCCGACTGATCGACCGGCTGAAAGCAATTTCGCCGGATACGCCGGCGTTGCTGTTTTCCGGTTCGGTGAATTGTTGCACCGAAGAAAGTCTGGCGGACGGCTGGCTGCCCAAGGGGGAATTCGCTCCCATGGAACTGCTGGAGCGGATCCGGGTTCTGCTGATTCGCAAGCGAGGACCCAAACGGGCGACGAGTGCCCTACGGCAACTGGCTTCTTGAAGTCGGATGCTCACAACTTCAGGTTTTGAGATACCTCGGAGGAGTACCGTTATGTATTAGGTCGCCACACCTAGTTCTACTCTAGGTACTGGTCCTGCCTGGCTTAAGGTAAAAGCCTGCTCTTCGATAACCAAGTTGCCGGTTTATCGGCAGCTCGGGTGCGCCCGGCCTTCCGGATGGCGGAAGAACTGGAAGGCTCAGGAGCCCGATTGCCAAAGGACGTCGAGCAGCGTCGCGTTCTCGGCGTCGTTTGGCATCAGCGTACCTCTCCGCCGTGGTTTGCGTGTTCGAGCCAGGTTATTTACTTATTTACCGCAGCGGCTGGGCTGAGGAATGACGTGGGATCGAACAAGCTTTCTTTTAAAGGAGGATTGATCTTCACGTCGCTATACTTCTCCTCGAAAACGAGCTTTCCATCCGCCAACACAGAGACGCGTTCGGCCAGCCAGCCTCCACCATTGACCTGCTGATAATCCTCGAAGCGTATGTCCTGAACCACCGCAGGCTCATGCTCGCTAGTCTCGATGAGTCGCACAAAGTAGAGCCGTTCCTTGTCGATCCAGAACTGTTTTGTATGGAGATCGCCGGATTTGGCGCCCACCACATACATGGGCCGGCCATCGAAACTGTCCTCGTGCAGAGAGGCGAGATCGAAATGCAGATCCTGCAACTCTTGCAGCGTGGTAGAGACCGGTTGCATGTAAACATCAAAGCCCAGCACCAGCAAGGGATGGATGTAAGATCGCTCGCTGGCCAGTTTGCCATCGCGAAAGATATGCACCTGGTTATTTGCGAATAACATACCGTTGCCGGCGCTACGGTCGCCGATATCGATACGCAAGTGTCCGGGCAATAGAACCGCCTCGTGCCAGAGTTCCGTGGTCTGGGTTCCATCCGGCTTGTGGGTGATGCTCTGCTGCTGGAAAGTCAGCGTACGATACCACTTTCCGGCATAGCGATCGTGCATGGAGCTGATCAATTGTGCGGTCGTAGAGACAGTCTGCGTGCTGGCCGAAACGGAAGCGAGCACAACCAAGGCAATCGTAAGCAGATAATTCATAGTTCTTTCCGGACCTGATTTTAGAAGACCGGCCAACCCAGCAAGTCATACTCTATCCGGTCGCCCGGCGGTAGAGATAAGAAATGCCACCCAGTAACGAGTGGCATTCCGGAAGATACTGATCGATGGCCCGGTCAGCAACGGTTGTTGATAGCTAAGATTTGGACTTGCGTTTACGTTCTGCCCACCGTTGCTTCATCATTTCCGAAATACGTTTACGCGCGGAGGCACTCATATGACGGCGGGGACGCTTCGCGCTGGAGGCAACGTTGCGGCTCCCTGCAGGTCTGCCACGACGACGTTGTCCGCCGCCAAGCCCTTCTAGAGCTGAAATCGCTCTATCGATACGCTCGCGCTCTCGCTTGAGATCACCTAGTATGTTCTGGATATCCATGCTTCTCCTTTTGAACACTGAATTAGCCCCGACTAGTGTAACAGTATGTTTAAAATGGTGTATCGAGAATTTCCATGACAAGAACGTAATCTACTTATAGCAACAACAAGGGCCACTGCTCTTTGGCACCTAGGTTAGCAAGCTTATCCTTCTAATATGGGGTTTTTTACGATAGAGGTACAACATTCGTGGACATATTGGGGGCACTATCACTTCCTGGAAATGCAAGGCTGAGACAAAGAAAGAGGAACAGACATTGCCTGAGAAGAGTTACCACATGACTCCGGAACAATTTCGGGATTACGGATATGCCGTGATTGACTGGATCGCGGACTATTACCGGAACCTTGAGAGCATGCCGGTGCTCTCTCCGGTAAAGCCAGGCGATATTCGACGGACCCTGCCTTCCCAGGCTCCAGACCAAGGCGAACTCTTCCCTGCAATTTTGGGTGACATGAAGAAGATAATCCTGCCGGGAGTAACCCACTGGCAGTCGCCCAATTTCTTTGCCTATTTTCCAGCCAATGCATCCGGGCCGGCAATTCTGGGCGACCTGCTGTCGTCGGCTCTGGGAGTTCAGGGAATGCTTTGGGCTACCAGTCCAGCTTGTACGGAATTAGAGACTCACGTCCTGGACTGGCTCGTGCCCATGCTGGGATTGCCGGAAAAGTTCCTGTCGACCCGCACCGGCGGCGGGGTAATTCAAGACACTGCATCAAGTTCTTCACTCTGCGCCATGCTGGCTGCCCGGGAGCGAGCCACTCACTATCGCAGCAATCGCCAAGGCTATGAAGGCCGACTGGTGGGGTATACCTCGAACCAGGCTCATTCTTCGCTGGAGAAAGCAGCGATGGTCGCCGGCATCGGTTTAGAGAATCTGCGACTGGTCGAGGTTGACCAGCAATTCGCCATGCGCCCGGATGCCTTGGCGAAGCAGATGAAGCTCGACCGCGAAGCCGGCCTGATTCCCTTCTTCGTGTCGGCCACGGTAGGAACGACCTCCTCCAACGCGCTCGATCCCTTGCCGGCGATCGGCACGCTCTGCCGGGAGAACAATGTCTGGTTCCATGTAGACGCAGCCATGTCGGGTACGGCCGCCTTGTGTCCGGAGTTTCGCTACATTCAGGACGGACTTGAACTCGCTGACAGCTATACCTTCAATCCCCATAAGTGGATGTTCACCAACTTCGACTGCAATTGTTTCTATGTCGGCGATCGCAAGGCATTGATCGATACCCTGAGCATTCTGCCGGAATACTTGCGCAACCAGGCGACCGAGTCGGGCGCGGTATTCGATTACCGCGACTGGCACATTCCGTTAGGGCGGCGCTTTCGGTCGCTGAAGCTGTGGTTCGTCATTCGCCACTATGGCGTCGAGGGACTACAGTTTCATGTCCGCCAACATGTGGAGTTGGCACAGCAGTTTCTGGAATGGGTTCGACAGGATGACCGTTTCGAAGTAGCGGCTCCGGCGCCGCTGAACCTGGTCTGCTTCCGTCATCGCGGCGGAGATGAGAGCAATATGACATTGATGCATCGCCTGAACAACAGCGGCGATCTCTATCTCACGCACACTCGCTTAGACGACAAGATTACCCTGCGCTTTTGCGTTGGTCAGACCAATACCACCCACAAGCATGTTGAGAATGCCTGGCAGCGTATTCAAGAAGAGGCAGCCAGGCTGTAGACCTTGGGGTTGAAACTCAAGCAGAAGTAGCGGATCGCCATCCCATGGTCGCGGTAATTTTTTTGAAGGCTACCTATAAGGCAGATTCAGAAAACACAAAGCGCACGCCTTCCGAGGTTTCCAGAGAGAAGCTGTCGCTTTCAGCGGGCACAACGTCGAGAAGGAATTGGGCTGGGGACAAATATCCGAACTGGAGTTCGTCGACGTAGAAGGGCGTACCCTCGACCGTGCCTAAGAGGACGTCGCGCGCGCCGACGCGAAATTCACTTTGCCGCAGGCAGAGTGGAACGCTGCCATCGCAACAGCCGCCTGACTGACGAAAGAGCACCGGCCCAAAGCGCTCTTGCAGTTGCTTGAGCAGCACTCGCGCTTGGGGCGTGATCGCGATGCGAGAGCTTTTCCTGTCTTCGCTCACCAACGCTTCCCTTCACCCGACGATTGCGACTCCATCGCAATAGCTGCGGGCTGCCTGCCCGGGCTGGTTCGTTGACACGTCGTCGTCGTTTCCAAGCCCGGACGAAACCGGTCCCGATGGACGAGACCGGGCTTCGCATAGTTTTCACCAGCAGCCCGCACGGTTCGGCTGTCCGCCAGTTCTAGAAGAAGCCCAACGCCTTCGGGCTATAGCTGACCAGCAGGTTCTTGGTCTGTTGATAGTGTTCGAGAATGATCTTGTGCGTCTCGCGTCCGAATCCCGATTGCTTATATCCGCCGAAGGCCGCGCCCGCCGGATAGAGGTGATAGCAATTGGTCCACACCCGGCCCGCCTTAATCTCGCGGCCTACGCGATACGCGGTGCTGCCGTTGCGCGACCACACGCCTGCGCCCAGACCGTACACCGTATCGTTGCCGATCTCGATGGCGTCCTCCAGAGTCTTGAACTTGGTCACCGACAGAACCGGTCCGAAGATCTCTTCCTGGAAGATCCGCATCTTGTTGTGGCCAGTGAAAACAGTTGGCTCGACGTAATACCCTTTCTCGAATTCTTCACCAATGTGCGCCTGCTTGCCGCCGCACATGCACTTGGCGCCTTCCTTCTTGCCTACGTCGATGTAGTCCAGTATCTTCTCCAGTTGATCCTTCGAGGCCTGCGCTCCCATCATGGTGCTGGGATCAAGCGGATTGCCGACTTTGATCTTCTTGACCCGAGCCACGGCACGATCCAGGAACTCGTCGAAGATCGACTCCTGTACCAGGGCGCGCGACGGACAAGTGCACACTTCACCCTTGTTGAAGGCGAACAGGGCAAAGCCTTCCAGCGCCTTGTCGAGGAAGGCATCGTTCTGGTCCATCACGTCGGCGAAGAAGATGTTGGGCGACTTGCCACCCAATTCCAGCGTCTGCGGGATGATGGGCTCGGAAGCGTACTGCATGATGAGCCGGCCCGTAGTCGTCTCGCCGGTGAAAGCGATCTTGGCGATGCGCGGATTGCTGGCCAGCGCCTTGCCAATCTCGCCGCCCGGTCCGGTAATGACGTTGAGCACGCCGGGAGGCAGGATGTCTCCGATCAGACCTGCGAATACCAGAAGGCTCAGGGGAGTATTGGAGGCCGGCTTGATCACTACGCAGTTGCCGGCGCCGATGGCTGGAGCCAGTTTCCAGGCCGCCATCAGAAGCGGGAAGTTCCAGGGAATGATTTGACCGACCACGCCCAGCGGCTCTTTGAAGTGATAGGCCACGGTATCGTTGTCGAGTTCGCCCAGCGCACCCTCTTCGGCGCGAATGCAGGAGGCGAAATAGCGGAAGTGATCAATCGACAGGGGAACGTCGGCAGCCCGCGTCTCGCGGATCGGCTTGCCATTGTCGATGGTCTCGGCCACGGCGAGAATCTCCAGATTCTCTTCCATCACGTCGGCAATCTTGTTCAATAGGGCGGCGCGCGCCGCGGGCGCGGTGTGGCCCCATGCTTCCTTGACCGCATGGGCAGCATCCAGAGCCTTTTCCACGTCTTCGGGGGTTGACTTGGCGATCTCAGCGATAGGCTCGCCGTTAATCGGACTGTGGTCTACAAAGTACTTGCCCTTGACCGGCGGTACCCATTTGCCGCCAATAAAGTTCTCGTACTTGGCACGGACTTTCCCACTCTTGCGAATGGTGTCGAGTGCGCCTTCAACAGAGGATTCTTTTACCAGTTCTGCAACAGGCATGAGGGTGTTCTCCTTCGGGCGGCGGCCCGACAGAGCCTTGCGGATCGGCCGGCTGGCCACCGAAAAATCGCGTTTCACAAATCTAGAATCGGAGTTTTCAAACCGATGTCGGCCTTATGATGGTCCTCCGCGAACAACTCCGCCGTGACGGGCGTCAAGTATGCTTGTGACGTGATTTTTCGGCTTTGCGAGAGGATGGCTTAGAGAAATGTCAGGTCAGCGTAGCCCGAAGGTGTAGCTTAGGCCCGAACTGGTGCCGTAATCGCTGCCTGAGAAGTTAGCCGGCGGCTGATTGTCCCAGTTGCCGTAGAACGAAATATTCCACGACAGATCGCTGGTTATCTTGATGTAGTAGGTCGCGTTGGTATTCAAATAGATCCGGCCGGGCTCGGAGAGTGCGGGAAACGCGGTAGCCGTAACGTCAAGATTGGTTTTGTTAAAGCGGAAAAGTTTCACCTGGGCTGCGATCAGCGCGGCCGCCACATTTTGAGTGGGGACGGCCAGGACCGACTGCTTATAGTTCGTACCCTGCCAGGCTACACCGCCAATCAAGGCGATGCTGGCATGGTTGGTATTCTTCAGGTAACGTCCAATGCCGGCGCCGAGGTTGGTTTGCAGCCGGATGTCCTGCTCCGAGCTTTGTAGAAAACTGCCGATGCCGGCATAGAAATAGTTTTTCCAAGGCAGCAGATGCATGCCTTCGAAATTCACCTGGTTCCGGGTAGCTGAGCTGGCGCCGTTGCTGGCCGACAAAGTGGAATTCAGGCTGGCATCGGTGGACCACCGTTCGCGCAGGTAATCCACCTCGGCTCCCAGACTGTATTGCGTGTTTTGATTTCCCTTGGAATAGATAATGCCGGAGTTGATGGCGCCGTTGAATCTCTCCCAGAACTTATCGGAGGTCTCACCCATCTTGACGATCTGGGTGCGGGGGATGACCGTCTGTTTCTGCTTACTTTCGGTCACTTCGATCTTGATCGGCCGTTTTTCCTCGGTTTCCGCCGTGCTCAGCGTTCCGGTATAGACCGAGCCATCCTGGGTTTTCACGATGAACAGCTGTTTGCTCTCCAGGTGTGCGACTTTCGACCATTGCACCGACGACGTCCCCAGGATGTAATCGAAGCTCACATAAAGCACGCCCTGGTCGAGACCTTTGATCTCGCCGGTCAGGCGGTCGCCATTCTTCATCACCAATATGTCGGTCTTCTCCCGCGCCAATAGCGGAAGACAAACAAGCAAAGTAAGGCTGAGTACAATGGCGCGCGGCCTCATCGGGCAGCTCCTTTTCGTGCTCTTAGCGACCGGCGGAAGTTCCAACACGCCAGCTTCCGTCGCCAGTCAGTGCTTCAGATCATGGGGTGCAAGCTATAGTACGGCTTTGCGAGGCAATTTGGGATAACCGGTTTATGGCAGAGCAATCCGGCATCGCACCAGCGGGTCAGTTGAGCGGTTCGGTCATGTTGTAAAGTATCGGAACGTCGCTGCAGTAGATGAGGGAGGCGATTTGCCATCCAAAATCCGCAAGCCGAAACCCTTTCGCGCCGCGTCAGCGGTGAAGGCGGCCGCACGCGAGGCAATCGGGACCCCACCTCCAACCCGCGCCGAGCCGGCCAGCAAGAAGCCCAAGACGAAGGCGGAGAAGCACAAGCCGACCCTGGGCAAACTGCTCCGCGATGCCGGCGAGTGAAGCGCGTCCTGGTTGCCTTTCGAGGTGGCATCCGCCGTCGCGGCAACTGCGATTGATTTCTCCGACCCGCTAGAAGTTTGGCCGATCCAGCGGCGGCTGCCAGGCGAAGAAATCCTGGCGCATGCGTTGGGCGTAATTCTGCAACAACTCCTGCACTCGGGCCGGATCGGCCGACTTCACGATCAGGCCAACGTGATGTTTCTTTTCGTCCATGCGCCACACAATTTCCGGATCGTTATAGGCTGAGGTGTCGGGATGCTCCTGCTTCGCCAGGGAAATCAACAGGCCGGCGGCATCGTTTCGCGGAGCCGGAGGCTTATACGAAGCCTTGCCGCCGGCAATCTCCACTTTGGCCCATTCTGCCCATAGATTGAGGCCGGTTGCAGCCTCGATCAGGTCAACGATGTGCGCGCCACCGACCCGGGCCGAAGTTTCCAGGAAGTAGAGTTTGCCATCGTCGCGGCCGCGGATGAACTCACTGTGCGAAACCCCGCGCACCATGCCAAAAGCCTGCATCACTTTTTCGTTCAACTCGACCAGCGGCTTGGCTTCCTCCGACCCCAGGGGCAAAGTACGCGTGGTAAAAATATCCCCCTCCTGCGAGACATCCATGGGAGGACGGCCATAACGGCTGGCGATGGAGAACAGCAGCTCGCGCTCGTAGGCGATTGCATCCACGTGATAGATGTCGCCGGGAACATACTGCTCCAGCAGATAGAACGATTGCTTATCGGCCAGTATCTCCAGCGCCGACCAGAGTTCGTCAGCCGTATGAATTTTCTTGATGCCCATGGAGCCGGCCATCGAGCGCGGCTTCAGCACCCAGGGCGGTGGCACGCGGTCCATGAATTCGCGCAGCCGGGCATAGTTCAAAACGTGAATGAAGTCGGGCACCAGCAGCCCTTCTTCGCGGGCTTTGGTACGCATCGCCAACTTGTCGCGAAAGAAGCGCGCCGTGCTGTCGCCCATGCCGGGGATGCGAAGATGCTCGCGCAACGTGGCTGCCGTCTCCACATCGAAGTCGTCAAGCGCTACCAGTCGATCGATATTTTCGTTGCGTGCCATGTAGCTGACGCCCAGCAGAGCATCGTCTAGTTTCCACTGCTTTTGCACGTCGGGCATGAAGAAGATTTCGTCGATGCTTTCCCGCGGCCAATCGGCGTTTTCCAGACTGTGCGAGGTGAGCAGCAACGTGCGGCAGCCCTGACGGTGACATTCGCGCAGGAAGTCGGTGCCTTTGTAGTAGCTGGCCAGGCAGAGCACGGTGATCGGACGAGACGGGGATGGGGCTGAGGACGACATGCAGTGCCTCCGGCGGCAGCGGCCTTCGAACCTTGTCGCTCTTCGCCGCAACACTATAGCAGCCACAGCCCTTTTGCGCGGCATGGAATGCTGCCGCAATGACTTGGCCGCCGCTTGATGACTGCACAAACAGCAAAGCCAGAGGTCGACCCTCCGGCTTCACTCACCTGCAGGGAGCTCCAAACTACATTCTCAGCTTGCGTCTCATCACCGTCGCGATGGCAACAATCCCAGTTCCGAAGAGCGCAAAACTTCCCGGCTCCGGAGTAGAACCGCCGCTGCCAGAGCTGAACTCAAAGTTGTCCATCACGAAGTAGCCTTCGTAGCCGACGACTCCGATCTCATTCACTTGTCCCGAATATCCTGACGCCAGGTATTGCGGGGTGTTGGGGTCGGGAGTCAACTGTTGCGAAGTCCATACCAGACTGCCGTCGTCGTACAGGTTGAAATAAATGGGACCGCCCTGTGAAGGGCCGGAGAAATAGGCGCCCATAAACTCGACCGTTCCACTCAAGGTGTAGATATCGGTCTCACCATATCCGAAGGCGCCATTGTTGTTAAACAACACCACGTTCGGTGGGGACTCATAGGGATAACTCCCTTGTCCTTCCCAAACTCCCATGGTGTCAGGCCACTGGAAACCGTTGTAACCAGCCGGTATATTGACTACTCCGCCATTGGTTTGAATATCGTCAAAGCCCAAGACCGTTTGCCCCCAAGCCGATCCCGCTAAACCCAGCGAGCAAACCGCCAAGACACAGATCCAAGCGACGCGTTTTTGCATCGGACCTCCTTGACCCCTAGGGGTTGTCGAAATCATGCGCAATTTTGCTTCCAGCCTCGCAGTTGCAACACAAGCACTTAGGTGGGACGGGAGAGTTCCCCCATGCAAGGATTTGCAGAATAGTGCGCGCGATTTTCTCAGAGGCAGGCCCTCTACGAGCACGTTGGTGTTGGGATTCAGGAGGCGATGGCTTCGCTTAACGGGCCGCGAAGGGAAGCAATTTTGCAGAAGCGCAGGTCTTCAGGGCGGCTTTTCCGGCGGCCAAAGGCCTGGTGCCGCCTAGCTCACCCGGTCTGGTGGCGTTCTTCCTCGACGTCGAAAGGGCGCATCTGGTCGATCAGGATGAACACCACCAACACGGCGACCGGGAGATAGAGCGCGCGCAGTTCCCATCGCTGTTTGACGATCGTACCCAGGGCAGCTCCGACCAGGTAGCAGGTCCAGGTCGAAGCCAGCATGGCCCCCTCGCGAACATCTTTCTGTCCCGGCGCAAGCCTGACAATGTGGGATATACGTTTCAGCTCGCGCCGCTGGTCGTGGGCCCAGAAAAGCACGCGAGTGAACGACTCGGTGAGTTTGGTCAGGGTGCCGGTAACAAACGTCGTATAGATGGTCAGCGCGCCCACGTGGGTCAGCGTTGCTGTCTGCACTCCCATGGCGAAGGCCAACAAGGCTACCAGGGTGAAGTAAGCTGCGGAGTGCAAATCGACGATCTGGCCCAGATGCATAGCAGGCGTGGCCCGGGCGAAAAACAGGAGCAGGATAGCTTCCACTCCCAGGGTGATAGACGCAATCCGCCGCATGCCCCGGCGGCCGGCAATCTGGATAGTGATGCGCGTGAGCGCCATTCCCACAACGTAGGACACAATGGCGCACAGCGGCCGCAGCAGATTCGGCCAGTCGCGCAGGCCCAGATACATCCCCACGTGAACGCTATTGCCGCTCATGTTGGCAGTGAAGACCTGGAAGAGCGCAATGTAGCCGACGGCATCGATATATCCGCCGACAGCGGTGAGCGACAGCGCAATCGCAATCTTGCCGGCGACACCGAGTTCAGCTTGGTTGCTCACAGCCGCTGGAGTGCCATTTTAGCGGCATGGTAGCCGCACATGCCGTGTACGCCGCCGCCCGGCGGAGTGGAAGATGAGCAGAGATAAATATCCCTGGCCGAGGTGGCGTAGAACTTGCGCGTGGGGCGGAACAGAAACTGCCGCATGTCGGCCAGTCCGCCGCCAATGTCGCCGCCGATCAAGTTGGCGTCCATCGCCTCCAAGGCCGCGGGAGAGAATATCCTACGTTGTAGGACACAGTCGCGGAAGCCGGGCGCGAAGCGTTCGATTTGGGCTTCGATGCGCGGCAGCATATCGAACGTGGAGCCGTTGGGTACGTGGCAGTAAGCCCAGGCCACATGCCGCCCCTCCGGCGCCCGGGTAGAATCGAACAAGCTGGGCTGCGCCAGCAAAACAAACGGCCGCTCGGCGTGGTGACCGTGGCGCATGGCATTCTCCGACGCCGCAACTTCCTCGATCGTTCCGCCCAGGTGCACGGTGGCAGAGCGCTGGCAGTCACTTGCCTTCCACGGTATCGGGGCAGACAAGGCATAGTCGATCTTGAACACTCCCGGGCCATAGCGATAGCGCTCCAGGTCACGCCGGTATCCGGCGGAGAGGCGCTGGCCGGCGATGAGCAGTAGTTGCCTGGGGGTGACATCGCACAGGGCTACGTCGTACTTGCCGACGGAGGCGAGATCGTCAATGCGCGAAGAGGTGTGTACGGTGCCGCCCAGATTGGCCAGATATCCGCACAGGGCCGTGGTGATCGACTTCGCCCCGCCGCGTGGCACCGGCCATCCCACAGCGTGGGCAGTGGCCGCGAAGATGATGGCGAAGGCCGAGGTGAGCGGCTCATCCAGCGACAGCATGGAATGCGCCGCCAATCCCGAAAACAGCGCCTTGGTCCTGGCATTCTTAAACCAGAAGCCAGCCACCGCCGTGGCCGACGGGAATCCCAGCAGCCCCAGCCGAGCCAACAAGAAAGGATGCCGGGGAAACAGAGACACCGGCCGCAGGATTTCCGGAGCCAGCTCTGCCCAGTGCTCCGCAAACGGTCCGAAGAGACGGCGCCACTGCTTGCCATCCTCGCCCAAGGCGGCTTCGGCGGCGCTCAAGTCGCGCTCCAGCACAACTGCCGTGCCATCATCCAGCGGATGCGCGACCGGCGCCGAGGGCTGAATCCATTCCAGACCGTAGTCGCCTAAGGGAAGCGAAGAAAAGAACGGCGAAGCCACGGCCATGGGATGCACGGCTGATCCGAAATCGTGCAGAAAGCCGGGCAAGGTCAGAGGCAGCGTGCGGGCCGCGCCACCCGGCTCAGGTTCAGCCTCGTAGACATCGACCTGCAATCCCGCTTGCGCCAAAGCGATTGCGGCGGCAAGACCGTTGGGACCGGAACCGATGACAACGGCTCGACGCTGGCTTGCAGGCATAGGGACAGTTTATAGGCGTTCTCTGGATTCCGGTATCTACCCCAAGCTTGGCCCCAACGAGTTTTCAGCAGGCGGCTAGACCGTCTTCCCATTCCGCGTGAGCGTGACGAAGAAGTCGCGGCTGATGGGTTCGATCTTGGCTGTAGCTTCCGGAAAGTTGGCGAAGATACGTTTCAGCTGCGCCTCGGTATAGAGAAACAGATCGCAACGCTTCTGGTAGCGGATTTTCCGCTGCCATCCCAGAATGCCACCCGCGACCGGGAAAGAAAAGAACGCTTTGCTGCGAGTGAGCGACAGCACCTTCGCGACGACCTTCTCCGGATCGGGCATGTAGTCCATAAAGCCCATCACGATGACGTAATCAAACTGCTCCTGCGCCGGGTATTGATAGAAATCGGCGACTTCGAACTTACAGCGATCGCCCACGCCTACCTGGCGCGCATGTTCGGTAGCCAGCTTCAACATGCCGTCGGCAAAGTCGATTCCGACCACGCGCGAGGCGCCGCGCTGAGCCAGGGTAATGGAGTAATGGCCCGGTCCGCAGCCCACGTCGAGTACGCTCTTGCCCTGTACCGGTTCGCAGCCCTCGATGGATTTCTCATAACGCAAGCGCATGCTCTTGCGGAAGAGGCGATTGATAACGCTATCGACGACACCATTCTGGTTGCCATAAATCGCGTCGAAGTCGTTGGCGTATTGGTGAAAGAAAGTTTGGGTACGATCAGGCGACATGAGAATTTACCAATTGGGGGCAACTGCTGATAACGTTTTGGAAGGTGGTTACGGGAAAGTCGCGAAAAATCTGCCGTACTTTCCATTCTGTTGTTTCCAGGTTCACATAGGTCTTGAATTGCCGCTTGCGATTCATGGGCAAGCGGGGATGCGCGGGATCGATTTCGCGGGGGTGGATGTAGAACACCACCGGCCGATCCTCGGCCAGAACCTGGTGGGCCATCTTGCGAACCAGCCAGTAGGGAAACAGCCGCAGATAGCCGCCGCCGAAAAAGCACATGGGCTTGCCCATCAAGGTAGCCACGGTGATGGGCACCTCGAGTATGCCTTCACCATCGCCGACGCGATGCGGCTCGCGCCTTCCGTTGCGCATACCGCCGTGACCGCGGGCCGCGGGAAATACCGACGAGTCGTATTGATAGCCCGCCTCCGCCAGGGCATCGAAAAACCATGGCGTCTCGTTGGTGGTCGAGAAGCCAGGAGCTCGATATCCCGTCACCGGCACGCCGGCGATGTCTTCCAGTAGCAGACGGGCATGGCGAACATCGTCATGAAAATCGTTGCGGCTCTGCTGATACACCAGACGATGTCCGTAGCCGTGCGAGGCGATCTCATGCCCCCGGGCCGCGGCTTCCTTCACCAGATGCGGGAAGCGCTCGCCGATCCAGCCCAGAAAGAAGCAGGTGACCTGCACATTTTCTTCGCTAAACAGCTCTAGCAGCTTGCTGAAATTCTTCTCGACGTGCGAAGGCAGACCGCTCCATTCCGCAAGCTCAGGCGCGCTGGGAACGTCCAGAATATGGAACCAGTCTTCGACGTCGACGGAGAAAATGGAGGTCTGCATGTCCACCCGCAGGCTCTTTAGATATATAACGTTCCGCGTCGCCAGACAAGTGCTGGCGCAGGCTTCACAGTTACTGAAAAACTCGGCCTAAGACGATTTTGAAGAGGCGTAGCTTTAGCTACGCCGTAGCAAGCCCTTTATATTTGTCATCCCAAATCGACTTTAGTTGGTGAGGGATCTGCTTTTCCGAGTTTTTCAGCAAACTGTTCGGCGGTGTCCAGGAAAGGCTAACTTCGGCCCGCTCAACGGATACCGCATTCGGGAATAACTACGATCAACATTTGCTAACGCGGGCCCTCGGTTCGCCTGCAAAAACGAAGGATCTCCGAATTTGACTCTGCCCATCCCGTAAACTAGCCTCAAAGGCAATCGCTGCCACGCTGGCTTTGCACCGCGATGAATTCGAGACTGCATTCGTGCCTATCATGAAATTGCACCGCTATTTTCTGATCGCGATTCTTGCGCTGGCTGCCGCTTCGCAGTTGGCGGCCAGCAGCGCGGTCCGTCCCGTTCATGGGACCAAGGCCATGGTGGCGACGGTGCATCCCGAAGCTTCCAAGGTGGGAGTCGCCATCCTGCAGCAGGGCGGCAATGCCATTGACGCGGCGGTCGCCGTAGGGTTCGCCCTGGCGGTCGTCTATCCCGAAGCGGGCAATATCGGCGGAGGCGGATTCATGCTCTTTCGCCGGGCCGATGGCGAAGTCCACTTCGTCGATTATCGCGAGAAGGCTCCGGCCAAGGCCACGGCCAACATGTACCTCGACAGCCAGGGCAACGTCATTCCCGACCTGAGCACCATCGGCTACAAGGCCATCGGGGTACCCGGCTCGGTGGCCGGGCTGGTTTACGCCCAAAAGCATTGGGGAAAGCTGACCCTGAAGCAGGTCATGGAACCGGCAATCCGCCTGGCGCGCGACGGCTTCGTGCTCGACTATGACGAGGCTAACGCTTTTCGCGATTCGCAGCTGGCAGAGTTTCCCGAGTCCCATCGCATCTTTCAGCGGGACGGCGACTACTACCAGCCAGGCGACGTTTTCAAGCAGCCGGAGCTGGCCCGGACGCTGCAGCGGATCGCGGACGATCCTGACGACTTCTACCACGGCTCGTTGGCCAAAGAACTGGCGGCTTCCGTCGAGAAAGGTGGCGGCCTGATTACCGCCGACGATCTGGCGCAATATCAGGTGAAGGAGCGCCAGCCGATTCACGGCACCTATCGCGGCTACGAGATCATCAGCGCGCCGCCGCCGTCGTCGGGCGGAATTGCCTTGGTCGAGATTCTCAACATCCTGGAAGGTTATGACCTGACCAAGCAGGGCGACCGTTCCGCGCAGAGCATTCACCTGACTGCCGAGGCGTTTCAGCGCGCCTTCTTCGATCGCGCCGAATTTCTGGGCGATCCCGACTATTCGAAGATCCCGGTTGCGCAGCTGATTGACAAACGCTATGGCAACGCCTGGCGCGAGACCATCCCCCTTCGGCGAGCCACGCCCAGCGCCGATCTGCGGCGTCCCTCGGTGTTCTCGCAGCTCGACAGCTATGCCAGTTCGCATCCGCAGCCCAAGGGCGTCCGCGAGCCGGACCACACCACGCACTACTCGGTGGTCGATCCCGAAGGCAACGCCGTGTCGGTTACGACGACGTTGAATGACGGCTTCGGCTCGCGCGTTACCGCCGAAGGTCTGGGCTTCCTGCTGAACGATGAGATGGACGACTTTTCCTCCAAGCCCGGCGTGCCCAACCTTTACGGGCTGCTTCAGGGGCCGGCGAATGCGATTGGTCCCGGCAAGCGGCCGCTGTCGGCCATGACGCCGACCATCGTGCTGAAGAATGGCAAGCTCTTTCTGGTGCTCGGTTCGCCTGGCGGGCCGACCATAATCACCACCGTCGCCAACATCCTCATGGGCGTGGTCGATTACGGGCTGAACATCGAGCAGGCAGTCAACGCGCCGCGCTTTCACGATCAATGGATGCCCGATCAGATCCTGATGGAGTCGGTCGGCTTCTCGCCGGACACCATCGGCATCCTCGAGCGCATGGGCCATAAGATTAAAATGGCCCACGGCTATTGGGGCGATGCCGAATGCATCGCCGTCGATGACAAGACAGGGGAGCTGCTGGGCGCCAGCGACGGCCGCAACGGCGGAAAGGCGGTTGGCTACTGATGCGACGGGCGATGTCCACGCTGGTCTATGCCAAACGCGAGCGGCTGCATCCCGGGCTGCTCGACCAGTTCGTCTCCGGCGGCGCCGAGGCGATTGAGATCTTCGCGGCTCGCGGCCACTTCAACTACACCGACCGGCAGCACATTCGCGAGATCGCCAACTGGTTTCGCAGCACGGGAGTGGCATTTCACTCGATGCACTCACCCATGCACGGCGATGACGAGTGGGGACGCAGCGGAAGTGCGCCTATCAACATCGCGGCGGTGGAAAAGCGCGATCGCATCGCGGCCATGGACGAGATCAAGCGCGCCCTGGAAGTAGCCGAGCAGGCGCCGTTTCAGTTTCTGGTACAGCATGTAGGGGTGAGCAACGAAGACGCCGATCCGCACAAGCTGGAAGCGGCCATGAGTTCCCTCGAGCATCTGCATGCCTTCGCCAAGCCGCTTGGGGTACAGCTGCTGGTCGAAAACATTCCCAACGAGCTGTCCACGCCGGAGAGCCTGATCGATTTGCTGCACGCGGGCCGCTTCGCTGACATTGGCGTGTGCTTCGATGTCGGACATGCGCATCTGTTGTCAGGCGTGAAGCACTCGTTCGACGTGCTGAAAGATCGCGTCCGCTCAACCCACGTTCACGACAACAAGAAAGATCGCGACTCGCATCTTTGGCCGGGCGACATTACGTCAGGCGACGGCGGCATCGATTGGAACGAAGCCATGTCGCTGTTGCGTACCGCTCCGCACGTGCCGCCATTGTTGCTGGAGATTGAAGGCGTGGAAGGCGAGAAAGTTTCCCAGAAAATGGCCGAGGCCTTCGGGAAGCTGGAGAAAGCATAAACCTAGCCCGGAATGTCCACTTCGATATAGCTACCCGGCGTCGCGGCGTTAATTGCGGAAAGCACCGCATCGGAGTGTTGGCGCAGCACTGGCCACTGCGCGTTGGCCAGTACCACAATTGCAATTCTTCGACCTTGTAAATTCTGCTGATAACGGATGTTCTTATCAGGGGTCACCAGCACCTCAAAGCCCGCTCTCTCTGCCTCGGTGAGTAGTTCGCCATTGGTTAATTGTTCCCAACCCTCCGCTTTGGCTATCCGGACCTCATGGCCGATGAGTAGATTTGCAAGTCCGCGCGGCGTGCCGTGGTCGAAAAGCACTTGCATGTTACGCAGCTAGCACCGGAGTCTTATCCAAGCTGCGCGCGACGAACTCCAGGACGGCGTGGACCTGCTCGCGGGTTACATCAAACTGTTCCATCACTTCGTCAATGGTCATCCCGGCGTCGAGGTTTTCAAAGATGATTGAGACCGGCATACGTGTGCCGCGAAATACCCAGGCACCGCTCACCTTGCCGGGAATACTTTCCACCGCATCGCATTGTGACCAGTCAAGACTCATAGGACTCCCACCATAAAATCCCTCATGACAGATAATAATCCATGCCCCAGAGGCTATGGACTGGGAACGACTGCGTCAAGGCAAAATCTGGGGGCACGGCGATCTCCAAGCCTGACTTTTCTGCGCTCAACGTGCATACTTAATACTGACGAACCATGAACTCATCCACGAAAATCGAAACCGAAACTCCGGTCACCACCATCCGCGAAATCGGCCAGCACGAAGGTCAGACCGTCACCATTCGCGGCTGGCTCTACAACCTGCGCGAGAGCGGCAAACTGCTGTTCCCTATTTTCCGCGACGGCAGCGGCATTATTCAGGGCGTCGTCGCCAAGAACGCCGTCTCGCCCGAACTGTTCGAGTCGATCAAGGGGCTGACCCAGGAATCCAGCGTGATCGTCACCGGCAAGGTGCGGGCCGATAAGCGCGCTCCCGGCGGATACGAAATGGACGTCAGCGATGCGCAGGTTTTGCAGCGCGTCAATCCCGACGATCCGTATCCCATCTCGCCCAAGGAGCACGGAGTCGAGTTCCTGATGGAGCATCGCCATCTCTGGCTGCGCTCACCGCGGCAGGCCGCCATCCTGCGGGTTCGCGCCGAGATCATCAAGGCGGCGCGCGACTACTTCGACGATCGCGGATTCACTCTCACCGATCCGCCAATCCTTACTCCGGCCGCCTGCGAAGGCACCACCACCTTGTTTCCGGTCGACTACTTCGAGGAGCAGGCTTACCTTACACAGTCGGGCCAGCTCTACATCGAGGCGACCGCGATGGCGCTGGGCAAGGTATACAGCTTCGGGCCAACATTTCGCGCGGAGAAATCGAAGACGCGCCGCCATCTGACTGAGTTCTGGATGGTCGAGCCGGAAGTTGCCTACGCTCAACCTCGACGACCTGATGAAGCTGGCGGAAGAGTTCATCACCTTCATCGTCAAGCGCTGCCTGGAGAAGCGGCGTCCGGAACTGGAAACCATCGGCCGCGACATTGCCAAGCTGGAAAAAATCGACACGCCGTTTCCGCGCGTCACCTATGACGATGCGGTCAAGATGCTGCAGGAAGGTCATGCCAAGGGCCTGGTCGAGAACAAGTTTGAGTGGGGCGGCGACTTCGGCTCGCCCGACGAAACCTACATCTCGTCGCAATTCGATCGACCGGTGATGATCCATCGCTATCCGGCGGCGGTGAAGGCGTTCTACATGGAGCCCGATCCCGACCGGCCGGATCTGGCGTTGTGCGTCGACGTGCTGGCGCCTGAAGGCTACGGCGAAATCATTGGGGGCTCGCAGCGCATGGCATCGTATGAACTTTTGCTGCAGCGGATTCATCAGCACGAATTGCCGGAAGAGGCGTTCAAGTGGTATCTCGATTTGCGCAAGTTCGGCGGCGTTCCGCATGCGGGCTTTGGCATGGGAATCGAACGCGCTGTGGCCTGGATCTGCGGTCTGGAGCACGTGCGCGAGACCATCCCGTTCCCCCGCATGCTGCATCGGCTGTATCCGTAGTGGGTGGGGACTAGTGGGTGTCTAAGCAGAATCGGTAGAGTCGTGCTTATGCGCCGCATTTGCGCCGACGCAGGATGAGTTGTCATTACGAGCGCCATCTTTTGGCGCGAGGAATCTGCTCTTTCGTTGACTGTCGGGAAAGCAGATCCCTGGCTGCGCTCGTGATGACAATTCGAACTGAGACAGCGCTGATCGCTGAAGGCAAGATACTACCACATTGTAGGATTATCACATTGTAGGACATTGTTTGGAACTTCTTATGGCAACCAGTCCAATCACCAAACCGCTGGAGAACATCGAAACCAAACACATCCGTCATCATCGGGGTGCCGCTCGATCTCGGCCAATCCCGGCGCGGCGTCGACATGGGTCCATCCGCCATGCGCGTGGCCGGACTTGAGGCCAAGCTCGAGGCTCTGGGCTACGACGTCGAGGACGGCGGCAATGTTCCAGTCGCCATGCTCGAAACCGAGGCCGAAGGCGATCCGCACGCGAAGTATCTCACCGAGATCACCGAGACTTGCTCGGCCCAAGCCGAACTGGTGATCAAGACCCTCGAAGCCGGAAAGATTCCTCTCACCCTGGGCGGCGACCACTCCATCGCCGCCGGCACCGTTTCCGGCGTGGCCGAGTTCTATCGCCGCAAGCACCAGCGCGTCGGACTGCTTTGGATCGACGCTCACAGCGACATCAACACGCCCGACACTTCACCCAGCGGCAACGTTCACGGCATGCCGCTCGGCGCCATCATGGGATTGTTTCCACTCTCCGCTCAGCGACCTCTACGGCTTCAGCCCAAAAGTGCGTGCCGGAAAACTGCGTGCTGGTCGGCATTCGCGATGTGGATGAACACGAACGGGTGAATATCCGCCGGGCCGGCGTGCACGTCTTCACCATGCGCGATATTGACGAGCGTGGCATGCGTTCGGTGATGGAAGAAGCATTGCGTCTCGCCGGACGCGGCACGGTTGGCTATCATGTCTCGCTCGATCTGGACTGGATCGATCCCGAAGACGCGCCGGGCGTGGGCACGCCGGTTTGGGGCGGCGCCACCTATCGCGAGGCACATCTGGCGATGGAAATCATTGCCGACCACGGCCGCATGCTCAGCTTCGAGATGGTCGAGGTCAATCCCGTGCTCGACGAACGCAACCAGACGGCGGAACTGGCGGTTGAGTTGGCGCTGTCGGCCTTCGGCAAAAAGATCCTGTGATCTCCTTATGACCTCCGGCGAGCCGCCCTTTCCGCAATTCGTATTGCCGCCTCTGCCGGAACTGCGCAGCACCAGTGTATTCGGCCAGACCATTCGTTATTACGACGTGGGAACGGGACCGACGCTGCTCCTGCTGCACGGCATTGGCGGCGATGCCGACGATTGGGCCTTCTGCCTTGACGCGCTCAGGCAATCGCATCGCGTCGTCGCGCTCGACCTGCTGGGTTTTGGCCGCTCCGATAAACCCTACATCAACTACTCCATCGCGGGATTCGTCGAAGTGCTGCAGCGAGTTTTGCGGACGCTGCAAATAGACCACGTGTCGTTGCTAGGACATTCGCTGGGCGGCTGGGTCGCCGCCAGTTTCGGGCTGCGGTTTCCGGCGATAGTCGACAAGCTGGTGCTGGTCGATGCTGCCGGGCTCTGGGGAAATACGGTTGCCCTGCCTATCGATTTGCAGCTTTCCACCCGTCAACATCTGCGCGACGTTTTCGAGTTCCTCTTCTACGATAAAAGCCTGGCCACCGACGACTTAGTCGACCTGGCGTACCAGCAACATCTGGAGCGTGGCGATGGATACACGATCCATAACCTGCTACAGCACCTGCCCGACGGACGCGAGTGGCTCGATAGGAACATCGCTGAACTCAAAACGCCGACCTTGATCGTGTGGGGCGAGCAGGATGCGATGATACCCGTCGAAACCGCGCGACACTTTCACCGGCTGATCGCGAATTCCCAACTGCAAATCATCCCCCATTGCGGACATTTGCCTGCGCTGGAAAAGCCCGCCGAACTGTTGCGGTCCGTGCTGAATTTTCTTGATAGCTAGACTGGCTCCGATTTTGCCTCGAGGTCTACCGCTGATCACTGCCTGTACAACTCTCTCGGGTTAAGATCAAGGCATGAAGAAACTCCGCGTGGGTGTTCTGTTCGGCGGACGCAGCGGCGAGCATGAAGTGTCGCTGCTGTCGGCGGCGTCGGTGCTGAACGCCATCGATAAGAAGAAATATGAAGTCGTTCCCATCGGCATCACCAAGGAGGGCCGCTGGGTGACCGCGGCTCATGCCGAACGCCTGCTGCAGGGCAATCCGCCGGAGACCTCCGAGCCGAGCCACCTGCGCGCCGGAGATCCGGAAGCGACTTCGGCGGCCGCTGTGCTGGCGCGTGGTGAAGGCGTGGTCGTGCCTCCCATGCCGGGCGAGGGTCATTCCTCTCTGATGCCGTTCGAGACCGACGCGCACGAACTGCGGGCTGCGGTCAATCCGGTCGATGTCGACATCATCTTTCCGGTACTGCACGGCACCTTCGGCGAAGACGGCACTATTCAAGGCCTGCTGGAGCTGGCCGACATCGCCTACGTGGGCGCAGGAGTATTGGGTTCGGCGGCAGGCATGGACAAAGACGTAATGAAGCGTCTGTTCCGCGATGCCGGGCTGCCCATCGTCAAGCATGTCACCGTGCTGCGCAGCCAGTGGCGCGAGCAGCCGAAGAAAGCTCGCAAGCAGATTGAAAGCGCGCTGAAGTATCCGGTATTCGTGAAGCCCGCCAATCTGGGCTCGTCGGTCGGCATCAGCAAGGTGCACGATTCCGGCGAACTGGCAGCCGCGATGGATGAGGCCGCGCGCTTCGATCGCAAGCTGGTCATCGAGCAGGGCGTCGGCGGCGCGAAAGCCAAGGCGCGCGAGATCGAGTGCTCGGTGCTGGGCAATGACAAGCCGATCGCGTCGGTGCCCGGCGAGATTGTGCCGGTCAAGGAGTTCTACGATTACGACGCGAAGTATCTGGTGGAGGGGTCGGAGTCCATCATCCCTGCCAAGATCGGTAAAGCTAAGCAGAAGGAAGTGCAGCGACTGGCGGTCGCGGCGTTTCAGGCCGTGGACTGCGCGGGCCTGGCTCGCGTCGACTTTCTCATGGAACCGCGCAGCGAAAAGATGTACGTGAACGAGATCAATACCATGCCCGGCTTCACCTCGATCAGCATGTATCCCAAGATGTGGGCGGCCACCGGCATCTCCTACTCCGAGCTGATGGACCGGCTGATTCAGCTGGGCATGGAGCGCCACGCCGAAAAGAAGCAGAACCAGTACAGCCGGTGAGGATCGTGCGGTGAGCAGCTGGGGGTAGAATATCTTTATGACACAAGAGGTCTCAGATTTGCTGAAGAAGGCTCTCGAACTTCCCGTCGAAGCACGTGCGGCGTTAGCGAACTCGCTACTCGAAAGCCTGGACGAGACCGTCGACGCGTCCGCGAAGAGGAGTGGAGCAAAGAAATTGCTCGCCGGATTCAGGAATTGGATTCGGGTAAGGTGAAGCCTATCGCGTGGGAAGACGCCCGTCGTCAAATCTCGGCGATCCTCGATGGCCGCTAAGCGCTTCGAGATTCACCCCGAAGCGCTGGAAGAATTCAAATCATCACTGTTGTGGTACCTCGAGCGGAGCGAAACTGCCGCCGCCAACTTCGTTGCTGAAATGGATCGCGCTGTTGAGTTGGTGGTGCAATCGCCGGGGCGCTGGCCCAGAGGTGATCATGGCACGCGGAAGTTCGTGCTGCAGCGCTTTCCGTTTGCGGTGATCTATCGCGAAACCGAAACTGCCATCCAAGTCGTGGCCATCGCCCACGGTCATCGGCGCCCAGGTTACTGGAAAAAACGGCTCTAACTCCCGCTAACCCTTTTTCCCCACCCTCGTCTATCTCAACAAGCAGGGAGCGATGCTCAAAGGGGCATGCGGGACGTTCCACTCCGCTAGATCGCATGCCCCGGGCACCGCACAGTGCCCTCCTTATTCTCCTCATTCGCAACGGAACTTACAGGCGCTCCTTCTCGTACCACTACGAGGAGGGGCACTGTGAGACAAAAATCCCTGATCCTCTTATTCTGCCTGGCGGTCCTCAGTGTTTCGGCTTTCGCCGATGAGTGGACCAAGACCTATCAGGTCGGCAACAATCCCAGCCTGCGGGTCGACACCAACGACGCCTCCATCGAGGTCACGCATGGGGTCAGCAACACTATCTCGGCCCGGGTCATCAGCGACGGATACAACATCGGCAACACCGGGGTGCGGGTAACCGAGCACCAGGATGCCGACAAGGTCGATCTTGCAGGTGCACATTCCCAATGACTGGGGATTTCACATCTCCATGCACCGCGGAGTTCGGGTCGAGGTACAAGTTCCTCCCCAGGCGGCGCTGGATCTGCACTCCGGCGACGGGCACATTTCCGTCAGCAACATCTCGGGACAGGCACGCATTGACACCGGCGACGGACACATCACAGTGCAGAACTTCAGTGGCAATTTGCGATCCCACACCGGTGACGGCCACATGACCATCGATGGTGTGTTCAGCGATCTCGATCTGCGCACCGGCGACGGCCGCATCGATCTCACCGTGCGCCCCGGCTCGAAGATGAACGGAGGCTGGCTGATCCACACCAGTGACGGCAGCGTGGAAGCGCGGCTGCCGCAGGATTTGAATGCCGAACTTTACGCCCACACCGGCGACGGACACATCCAGCTCGATCTCCCGGTAACCGTGAACGGCTCGATTGAGCGCTCCAGCATTCGCGGTAAGCTGAACGGCGGCGGTCCACTGCTGGAAATCACGACCGGAGACGGCAGCATCCGGGTAAGCAAATTTTGAGATTTTGATTATCAAGTATAGTTCCGTCTCTGCCGATAGAAATTGAGAACGAACCGCTATCGGCACATGGGCCCCTTGACCAGAACCCGGAGCAACTCTCGCCTGGCGAAACCCGCGCTGCATCTGTTCTGCAGGCATCCGGTAGCGCAGGAGCGGTTTCTCCACCTGCTGCAGCGGTCCGAGTTCCGCATCGTAACCAGTGAGCAGTTTTGTTATTCTCCGGCGGAGGGCTCGGCGCCACCTGCGCCCGGCAGTCTGCTGGTGATCGACGGCAGCGATGTCCATGCCACGCTGGAGTTCGTCCGCTCACTGCACTTCGAACATAGCGATGTGCCGGTGTTGGTTCTGCTTCCCGGTCTCGACGACCCCGTCACCTACCCGCTCTTGCGACTGGGAGTGAAAGGCTTGCTGGCCTACGACCTGACGGCGCACCAGTTGGCCCGAGCCGCGACCCAGGTGGCATCGGGTGCGTACTGGGTGCCGCGCGATTTGCTGACCCGCTTCGTAGAGTCGATTCTGCCTGAACTGAGCGGCTGCAAGTCGATCGACGGCGAGGTCGACATCAGCCGGCGCGAGCGCGAGGTCCTCGACCTGCTGCTCGACAATCTGTCTAACAAAGAGATTGCCAGCAAGTTGTTCGTCACCGAGCGGACCATAAAATTTCACGTTTCCAATCTGCTCAGCAAGTTTCAGGTGCAACGCCGCGCCGACCTGATCGTCCTCTGGATGCAACGCGGCAATACCTCTCCCTGGCTGACCCGCGATCTGGGCCGAACTCTGTCGGCGCATGTAAACTGACACCTTCCCTTACGGCCACGGCTGCTTCGCCGTCTCCGCGTGGCTCCGTGGGAGGCTCTTGACGCGAGTCTTGAACCTCCGACTTCTAATCTTCAGCCAAGTGCATCACCGCGGATCGAACCTCGCCTTGACACTGCCGTTCCAGCACTTTATCCTTGTTCTTTGCCTTTAGCACGATCCCGCCCGTCCGTACCTGCCAGCGTATCCCGTCAGGAGCTTGGCCTGCCAAAACGGGGCCTTGTCCCGTGCCGCTTCTGCATGGGGTGGGGTGGTTGAGATCCGGTTTCGGCCGGAAGTTAGGGCAGGTAGGCGTTTTCGTGCGTAGGCTGAGGCCGGTGCCGCTATGCTGATCCGTGTTCGGGATTTGGAACTCCAGAAAGTGGAGTTCGACGAGACTTATCAGCCCGGCGCCATTGAGTTCGGCCCCGATTTCCGGCAGGTTGGCCCGCTGCACGGCCAAGGCCATGCCGAGCTGATTGTGGAACATCGTGGGCACCACCAGAATGTCGAAGACATCCGCATGGTGGGCAAGGTGGTGGCGCACCTGGAATTCAGTTGCGCCCGTTGTCTGGATCCGGTGGGTCATGACGTGAATTGGGCGTTTGACCTGATCTACCGGCCTTTGGGCGTCGATCGCCGTGCCGACGAAGTGGCGATCAGCGAGGCCGAAACCGAGATCGGCTATTATCAGGGCGAGGGTTTGCTGCTGGAAGATGTGTTGCGCGAGCAAGTGCTGCTGGCCACGCCGGTGCGAGCGTTATGCCGCGAAGATTGCAAAGGCTTGTGTGCGCTGTGCGGCCGCAACCTGAATGTCGAGCAATGTCATTGTGAACAGCATCTCAGCGACCCGCGCTGGGATGCGCTGAACGAAATCAAGAAAAAGCTGCAAAGCTAAGTTCCGATCGCCGGCCCGATGCGGCGGTCGAGTAAAGTTACGAGGTAAGTCATGCCTAATCCGAAACGGCGCCACTCGCAGGCGCGCACCTCCAAGCGCCGCTCGCACGATCATCTGACGGCGCAGTCGTTGTCTGAGTGTCCCAATTGCCACGAGCGCAAATTGCCCCATCGGGCCTGCCCGAAATGCGGCTATTATAAGGGCCGGGAAGTTATTGCCATGAAAGAAGAAGGCAGCTAGACGGCTTCGCATACGTTGCTGGGAAGGGCGCGGCTTCGGCCGCGCTGTGACCGCCGGAAGAAACCCGGGCTTGAGTTCCGAGGGCCGCGATTCCTCTCGATACCCGATCGAAGGTGATGCCACTGGACGGGTTTCACGGTTACGAAAGTTTGCAACTGACAGGCAAACATGCCGACCATCATCGCGGTTGACGCCATGGGCGCCGACCGCGCGCCCAAACCCGAAATCGAAGGCGCTCTCCTCGCCGCCCGCCACTATGACGTGGAAATCGTGCTGGTGGGCAAAGAGGACGTCATCCGCGCCGAGCTCGACCTGCATCGCTTCTGGCGCAGGTTTCCCATCAGCATCGTCAATGCTGCGCAAGTGATCGGAATGCAGGAAAAGGCCGCGCAAGCGGTGCGTAGCAAACGCGACTCCTCGATGCGCGTCGGCCTGCGCCTAGTGCGTGACGGGCAAGCTGAGGGTTTCGTAACCGCCGGCAATACCGGCGCTGCCATGGCTACGGCCAAGATGGTGTTGGGCGCGATTCCGGGTGTGGATCGCCCCGCACTGGCTGCCGTTTTCCCGACTGCCCAAGGCACCGCGACCATCCTCATCGATGTCGGCGCCAATGTTGATTCCAAGCCGCAAAACCTGCAGCAGTTCGCCATCATGGGCGACGAGTATTTCAAATCCATCTTCGCCGGCCGCTTCCCCAGCGCCGAGCGTCCGCGCGTGGGATTGCTCTCCATCGGCGAAGAAGAGAGCAAAGGCAACGAGCTTACCCGCGAATCTTACAAGCTGATCAAAGAGCTGCCCATGAATTTCGTGGGCAACGTCGAGGGCCGCGATCTGTACAACGGCAAGGCCGACGTGCTGGTGTGCGATGGATTCGTGGGCAATGTGGCGCTAAAGATTTCCGAAGGCATGGTGGAGACGGTGCGCTTCCTGCTGAGGCAGTCGTTGCAGGCCACCATCAGCAGCCAGGTGGGAATGCTGCTGTCGCGCAAGGCGTTTGCCGATTTCAAGAAGCGGCTCGACTACTCGGAATACGGCGGTGCGCCGCTGCTGGGCATCAAGGGCGTATGCATCGTGAGCCACGGCTCGTCGAACGCCAACGCCATGAAGAACGCGATCCGCGTGGCGATGGAATTCGCCAACAGCAAGTTGAACCACACCATCGAGGAGCGCGTCGCCGCCGCCAGCCGGAGTTTGAACAACCATGCGGCAGAGTCAGCCCAGCCCGGCGCGGTGGGGACAGGATTGGTTTAGCCGGATCACAAAGTGTCTTTGAAGAGGCTGCTGAAAAAGCTCCCAAAGCAAATTCCTCGGCGGCTGAAGCCGCCTCGGGATGACAAAAAATGAAAGGCTTTTACGGCGCACTTAAAGGTGCGCTCCTTCAAAACGCGTCGAACCTGACTTTTTCAGCGGCCTTTCAGTCAACCTGACAACTCATGACCTCACACTCTTCTCCTCTCGCATTTCTTTTTCCCGGACAAGGTTCGCAGGCCGTGGGCATGGGCAAGGAACTTGCCGCCCTGTATCCGGTGGCGCGCGAGACCTTTGACGAAGCCGACGCCGCGCTCGGTTACCAGCTTTCGCAACTGTGTTGGGAAGGTCCGGAAGATCGCCTGAAGCTGACGGAAATCACTCAGCCGGCGATTCTGACGGTCTCAGTGGCAGCCTGGCGCGTGTTGCAGTCGAAGGGAATCACGCCATCCTACGTTGCGGGACATAGCCTGGGCGAGTACTCGGCTCAGGTCGCCGCCGGCACGCTCTCCTTCACCGACGCGGTGCGCACGGTGCGCAATCGCGGCCAGTACATGCAGGAGGCGGTGCCGGTCGGGATCGGCGCCATGGCGGCCATCCTGGCGTTGTCCGGCGACAAGGTGCAGCAGATCTGCGAAGACGCCGCGCAGGGAGAAGTCTGCCAGGCGGCCAATCTCAACTCGCCCGATCAGACAGTCATTTCCGGTAACAAAACCGCGGTCGAGCGCGCTGCCGAATTGGCCAAGCAGCGCGGCGCCAAGCGCGCCATCATGCTGCCAGTCAGCGCTCCTTTCCATTGCGCCCTGATGCAGCCGGCGCAGGATCGCCTAGCCACCGACCTGGCTGCACTCAATTTCCATGCTCCCGAAGTTCCGGTGATGTGCAATGTCGATGCCGTGCTGGTAAAGACCGCCGAGGAAGCCCGCGACGCGCTCATCCGGCAGGTGACCGGAGCGGTGCAGTGGGACAAGTCCATGCGGTCGTTGATTGCATTGGGAGTGCAGAACTTCGTGGAAGTCGGTCCGGGAAAAGTGCTCTGCGGGCTGATGCGGCAAATCGATCGCGCTTCAAGCTGCGTCAACGTGGAAGACGAAGCCTCGCTGCAGAAGACGGTAAATCATTTCAGCCCGGCCTCGCCCAAGCCCGATTAAGCTCCCGCTACAGCAGGTTCTGGGTTGCTGTAACAGCCTTGAAAGGGCGCGGCTTCAGCCGCGCCGATCGGCGTTTCGCCCACGGGAGTTTTTCCGCAGCCTGAAGTCGTGCCCCTTCAAAGCGGATACAGCCACTCTAAAATTGCTCTAGTACGGCGAGAAGCCCAGCGTCTTATCGTTCTTCTGGACCCAGATGTGGGCCTTGTCGGCGACGCGATCGTTGACCCTCACTACCACCACTACGCCACTGGCGGTGGCAAAGGGGGAGCCGCTGTAACCTTGCGGGACCGCCGCGCCCTCAATGTGATGGCTCTTGATGATGCCCCACTCGCCGCTCGGCCCCCAATCCTTGATGAAATCGCCGTAGGGATAGCGCGAATATTTCTCGGGATGCTGTTTCCAGTCAGGATCGTGCATCCAGACGCCGTAGGCCTGCTCGTAGTTCTGTTGCTGCAGCGCATCGAAGAAACGATCGACCTGACGCTCTTCCGGCCAGAAGCGGAGTTGCCAGGCGATGACGGCGATCACCAGCACCACCAGAACCGCCACGATGATGCGATTTCTCTTCTTGCGGGCGCCGGCTGCGTCGTAAGGCTGAGCTTCGAACAAGGTCATGGCGAATACAGTTTACTCGCTGACGCTGGGATGCGCGCAAACCGGATCTGAGGACCAGCTTCAGCGACCGGCTGGTTAGCACAAAACAAAACCGGCCGCGAGCGCGACCGGCTAGTTCAACCCTGGCAGAACGCAGGGTTAAGGCTTGGCGAGCGCCTGCAGGCGCTGGCCGGCTACTTGCGCCGTCATGCCTGTGGGAGTCTCTTTCTGCATCTGCTCGTAAAGATGGCGAGCCTCGTCCACCTCACCGGCCGACTCATAGAGCGAGCCTAAGAGAAACTGCGCCGTGGTCTTGCCGACCGACACCGTCGGATGGGCGATCAGCTGTTTGTAGAGATCGATGGCTTCCAAATTGTGATTGGTCTGGTGATAGACGGCGGCCAGGGCTACCTTGGCCAAGCTGGCAATTTCCTTGTAACGGCTGTCGGAAACCTGCTTCAACTCTTTTTCGGCGCGGGTGTCATCGCCCATCTCGTGGAAGGTAACGCCGGCAAAATAATGGGCCACCGCGGACGACTGGGTGAACGGATACTTGCTGGCGATCTGGGTGAACTCGGCGTTGGCTGCCTTGGCGCGCTCCTGCGCCGAGGCGAAGCTGAGCAGATCGGGACTGGCAGGCGTGCCCTCCGGCCGGATGGGCGCATTGTACTTGTCGATGGCCTGCGCCAGTTGCGCCTTGGCTTCGGTATCGCGGTAGGAAATGTAAGCCCAGCCGCCGATCAGAGCCGCCAGAATCGCCAGCACCACGATGCCGGCAGCAATCAATTTCGAGCGATTATCGACCGCCCAGGAGATGGTTTCGGCGGTGGAAGTCGTAAACGAGTCTTGCTTAAGTTGATGTCGAGCGTAACTGCGCACAGGTGGTCCTTATCTGGAATGTCACGAAGGTGGGAAAACGTTAGTTTATCAGCCTGCCGAAGAGAGGGTCAAACCAGCCGAACCTCCGGTAGAGGCTCAGTTTGGTTTCAGATCGGAGTTGGAAGGCAGAGCCAGCCTTCAGCCTGGCGTCAAGGACTCTGCGAAGCCGGCAGCCCCGGAGGGCGACAGAGGAACCGCCGACGTGCCGCGCCTACACCAAGGCACAGTTTACTGCCATCCGGGCAAGCTTCGGTTGCGCCGTGAGGTCCTTGACAGGCGGGTTCGGTCTGCTGTATATAACTTATCAGTTATGGAACTGAATAGTTATCAACACTCCACTCCCAGCCGCCTCGATGCTACCTTCGCCGCGCTGGCCGATCCTACCCGGCGGGCAATCCTGGCCCGCCTGGCCCGGGGTGAGGCGTCTGTAAACGAGCTGGCCGAGCCCTTCGCGATGACCCAGCCGGCGATCTCCAAGCACCTGAAAGTACTGCAGCGGGCCGGCCTGATCTCGCGTGGCCAGGACGCCCAGCGACGGCCGCGGCGGCTGGAAGCTAAGCCACTGGCGGAGGCCACCGCGTGGCTGGAAAACTATCGCCGCTTCTGGGAGAGCAGCTTCCATCGGCTTGACAGCCTGCTGGGGGACTTGAAGACCAAAGAGGAAAAACACAAACACCGCAAACGATAAAGGAGATATGCGATGAACAGTGAATCGGTGACTTTTACTACGCCCACGGACCGCGAAGTCTTGATTAGGCGCGTGTTCGATGCCCCCAGCCGCCTCGTCTTTGACGCCTGGACCAACCCCGAGCACGTGCCGCGCTGGATGCTAGGCCCCGAAGGCTGGACCATGCCGGTATGCGAGATCGACCTGCGTCCCGGCGGGAGCTGGCACTTTGTCTGGCGCCACGCCAACGGCCAGAACATGGAGATGCGCGGAACCTATCGCGAGGTGGCGCCGCCCACCCGGCTGGTGTCCACCGAATCGTGGGGAGGCGACTGGCCAGAAACCATCAACACCCTGGTCCTTACCGAGGAAAATGGCAAGACCACGGCGACGCTGACCATTCTCTATCCGTCGTTGGAAGCGCGCGACGCGGCGCTCAAGAGCGGAATGAAGGAAGGCATGGTGCCGACCTTTGCCCGCCTTGACAAGCTGCTGGCGTCGGTTGCAGCGTAATTCGTTAATGCGACTGAAGAGTCGGAACAGTCGCCTCGTATCAGGGTACGTCTTCACAGGCCGCTGAAAAGACGGGGCGACTGGGTTTGAAGGGGCGCACCTTCAGGTGCGCCATTGCAAGTCTTTTATATTTGTCATCCCGAACCGACTTTAGTCGGTTCGGGATATGCTTTTCCAACTTTTTCAGCCGTGCGGCGATTTTCCGACCTTCGACGCTGGCCTCACCCTAGAAGTGAAATCCCACCTGTGCCGTCAACGCTCGCGGGGTCACGTAGTGCGTGCCGCTGAAGGTCGACAGGAAGTTATACAGCGCATAGTTGTTGGTCAAGTTAATCGCCGTCAATTGCAGGCTCCATTTGTAGCGATCTCCTTTGAAGAGGTTGTCGAAGCCCAGCGACAAGTCGAACAGATTGCGTGAGGTAATGCGCGGAGGATTGTGGTCGTCATTCTCGGTCCCCGGAGTCGGTACCTGGGTCAGGGTCGATCCGAACTGCGACGCCAGACAGGTAAATGGGAGCGCTACGGTAGGCGTCGCATGCACGCCGTTGCAGGTGAATCCCGCCTGAAATTCCTGATCGGCGGTCAAGGGTATACCCGTCGGGTCGGTCATGATCACGGCCGGCAGCCCATTCAGCATGGTCGACTGCGGACAATCGTTGCCGGGACCAATTCCATAGCAGGGCACGGCTCCAGCTACCAGTCCGCTGTCGTAGCGCCAATTGAAGCCCACCCACGGCGAGCGCTTCGTCAACGGGAATCTGGTATTGCAGGTGTGCAGTCATGTTGTAGGCTTCGTCGTGATCAATGCGGAAAACTCCCAAAGGCGCCAAGGGACTGGCTCCGGCGCCGGAAAGTTGCGGCGTGAAGAAGCGAGCCGCCACACTGGACATCACCACCAGCGCGCTGAAACCGTGATAGACCGGCATGCTGGCGCGCAGCGCAAATCCTGGAATCTTCGAGTTGTGCCAGGCGATGGGGAAGGTAATCGGCGTGTTGCCCAGCACGCTGAAGTCGTACGCGTTGTGGGTGTACTTCCAGATGTATTCCCCATCGATCACCAGGAAGCGTCCCACGGCCTGTTGCAGACCGGCATGGAATTCATTGCGATAGCCGGGCGCCAGGGGGGTCAGCGAATTGGAGGCGCAGGCCAAGAGGGGATTCAGTACCGCCGAGCCGCATCCGATGCTGGAGAGCACCAGGTTTTCGTTGAATGGCGTCTCCAAAGTACGCGCATAGGAGATGCGAAGCACGGTGTTGGTTTTCTGGATGTTGTAGGAAATTCCTACCCGCGGCTCCGCCTGGCTGGCGGTGGTAAGTCCGTTGTACAAGTCGCCGCGTATCCCGAGATTGAAGGTCCAATTCCGCTTGGTGATCGTGTCCATCACGTACATCGCTAGCTCTTTCACGTCGGTGTGGCCAACGAATGGAAACAGGGTCCCTCCGCGAGTCAGGTCATACGGCAGCAGGACAGGATTGAAGTAGGGATAATAAGATGAGCCCGCGGCGTTCGGATTGGAAGCGAGGTTAGGCTGGAATCCAGCTCCGGCGCACTGCGAAGGATTGATGAAGCCGTTGACCGGAATGCCGCTGCCATTGATGCAAGGTGCATTCAGAGTGGGATCGACAATGCCGAGCTGATCATTTTCGTTCAGAAAGGTCTGCTCATATTCGATGCCCGCCTTGATGTTGTTAATGCCCTTGGTGTAGGTGATGTTGGCCAGCGCACCGGAATTGAGAAGCGTACGTTGTTGGGCGACGGTTTCCCGCTGCAGAGTGGGAGGGCCAAGATCGTCAAACGGATCGTTGCTGGGATAGTAGTTATACGCGTCGCGGCGCACGTAGCCCGTAACGTTCAGCACAGCATTCGGACTTAGCGTATGGGTCCACGTCGGCGCAATGTTCAAGGTCTGGATTTTGGAGCGCTGGTCGGTGGGTCCCAGAGGTGCCCCGGTTATAGGATCCGTTTGCAAGATTCCACTGAAGTCGTGGGTTTCCTGGTCGTAAGAGTTCGGCGTCTGAAACCAGGAGCGGCTGTATTGAAAGTCCAGATGAAGCGCATCTGCCGGCGTGAACTGGTAATCGACGCGGTCGAAGACATTCTCCTCGTTGCCGTGAGCGTGGAATACCTGAAACTCCGGTGGATCGAGGAAGCGTCCGGTATTAAGGCCATTGGCCGCGATGAAGTTTCCCCAGTTCTTGCCGCCGTAAGAGAAGTCCCCATCCAGATTGGACGAGCCAAAGCTGCCGTAAGAAGCGGTCGCGTCACCGTGAGGTGTCGTACTACCAAGGCCCGAACGGGTGGTCACATCGATCACCAGGCTGGTCTTGTCTCCGTATTCAGCCGACGGCGCCCCGCCGATGACCGTCATCGATTGCACGGCGTCCAGCGGAATTTGGTTGGAAAATACCTTACTCTGCTGATCGGTGATGGGCTGGCCGTCGAGCGAGAAAGAATTCTCCGCGTGGTCACCGAGGCCATGAAACAGGCCATTGGAATCGGCCGCAATGCCCGGCGAGGCCAGGGTCACCAGCGAACTAAGCTCGGACGACGCGCTCTCCAGGGGAAGCTTGGCGAACATCCCACGATCAATATCCGTGTGAAACGTCGGATCGTTTTCCACCAAGTCCCCGGCTTCGCCCTGCACCGTAACATTCTCGGCGGTGGATGAAATTTTCAGAGTGACGTTCACGTTCACTGCAACCGCGGAGCGAACGTCGACGTCCTGCACGTAAGGAGCGAAGCCGGTGAGGTTAACCGTCAGGTGATAAGGATTCAGCGGCACATTGGGGAAGCTGAATCTTCCCGTAGCGTCGGTTTGTGTGGTTCGGGTGAACTGGCTGACGGGGTTCTGAATCTCGACGGTAGCACCTGGAACTACTGCACCAGTGGGATCGGTAACCACCCCGTTCAGCGATGAACTTCCCGAGGTCTGCGCGCTGGCGAAGACCGCCGACAGCACTAGAACAAACGCCGCCGTCAAGCATACCGCGAGCAGAGATGGGCAGGCTTTGCTCCATTCCCAAGAGGCGGCGGGAACGAGCGAACGCCGCCCTTCAGAGCGAGGTTGACGTGGCTGTGTGATCGAGAATTGCGTTGTGGACTGTAGTAGGGTTGGCCGGGACTGCAATTGCAACGTACGGAACATCGATCCTCCGATTTTCGCCGGCTCGGTGACAACGCTGGTTGCGCTAAGGAAAGCACAAGCAGAGAGGCAACGAGGGACAGAAAGAGCCATCAATCCATGCGCGCCGGGAGACGCGACCCTTACAAAAAATTTGGATTAGACAGCCGGAGGTGCGCGGGAAGGCAGACTGCGGTCCGCCTGCAGCGAAGCGTAATTGACCGCTTGCAGTGCGGTGCGAATCCAGCGGGGATTCAGTAGATCGGTCTTGGGCAGCTTAGGTGTGACCGTAGCGTTATGCCCCACGCGGCACAGCTCGCATTGATCGCTGGAGCTGAGGTCGGACGATGGCGTGGCCGTGGTGCAAACCGCCGCGAGGTTGCCGGCTGTCTTGGCCGTGCCCATGGCATGCACCCAGGGGTGCAGCAGCACGTGCACAAACACCAACATCAGCAGCCATCCTCGAAGCTTCACGCCAGTCCTCGCTCAGCACCCAGGCCGAGTGGTAGTTATTCTTACCGATAGCGGAGAGAAATGTAAAGTCGGCGGGGCGCGTTCTCAAGCCACGCCCTATCGAAATGTACTGGTAACCCAGGCATAAACCGGGCCGAAGAGCTTTGTTCTGCGGTTGAGATGCTCGATTCGCCGGCTGGATCGCAGATCGGCTTGGCTCCTCTCGTCGGCGACTGCGGGACTTGTAGCCCGCCGCCTTGCGAATTGGTCCAGGAATTGGTGTCGCCCCTGAAGGGGCTGGGAGATTTTGAAACACTGCACCCAGGACTCCGCCTGCGGCTGCGTCCTGGGCTAGACTGAGTCGTCCCGCAGGGCGGGACGGGATTCTTGGCAGTATCAATGTGTGCCGACACGATAACGAATCGATGGGTGTAGCGGATGTCAACCCGGCTTTGGGAAGTCTAGATACTATTTCGGACTTCGCCGTCCGGCTTGCGCCGGGCACGCCTGAAATAGCCTGCCCCTCAGCGCAGCCGAAGGGTGCCCTGATACGAAACCAGTCGCCAAGGTTGGAAGGAACAACGCCAACGCTTCAAGCACTTGCGGAAAGCTGATAGCTGACAGCCGACTGCTGGTTGCTACTGGTCAGTTCACTCCCGAGTTGGCCACTACCGTGGGCGCCATTTGTTTATCGGGCGGTCGCATCAGGCCGAAGTTCTGCAGGTAGGCGACGGTGCGTTGCGCCGCTCCGTCGAAGGTGAGCTGGCAATTCACGAACTGCGTATTCTCCCAGGTCACGTCGCCCCCGCCGTAGACCAGCTTGCATTCGGTGAGCACGCAGTTCAGAAATCGTTTGTCGTCCATATAAACCGTGATGCCCTGGGCCTGCCAGTTCTCCATTACCTGCATGATGAGTCCTCTCTCCACAATAGTAGGAGCCCTTAGCATAAACCTTCGGGCCAGAACTGTGCGCCGGGGAATACCCGATCGTGAGCGATTTCGGATTGCTGATGGCGCGGTAGTCCACACCATTGGCAACCCCTTGGTCATCGCCGCATCTTATCTTTCGGTACCAAGCGATAAGCCAGTGGTACCGAGAGCAGCGGCGCCAAGCCCAACAGCCAGTGGTGCCGCGGGCCCCCTAATCCTTTTACCGTTGAGCCCTGCCGCAAAGCAGGGCTCGTCGTTTTTGCGATCAGCAGCCGCCTTCACTCCTGCTCCGCAGTGCTACGCAAAACAAAAACGGCAGACGAACCGAGTCGTCTGCCGGCTAAGAAGCGAGGCGGGAGGAGAACGTTAAGCGCTCATGCTCTCGGTAACCTCGGTGGCGGTCGAGCGAACCTGGCCCATGGCACGCTCGGCGGTGCTGCGAATGGTTTCCACGCCGCGCTGTACGCGGTCGCGGTTTTGCTCATAGGTCTCGCGCGCCGAACTCGCCAAGTCGTTAGCGCGGTCGGCCAGATTAGTGCGGGTCTCTTCCCCGCTCATAGGCGCAAACAGAAGGCCCAGTCCAACTCCCACTCCCAGTCCAACCAGAAATTTCTTCATGCCGTCCTCCCAAGATGATCGTTGCGTGCTGTTGAAGAAGCCGCCCCGAAAAGGGCAGGCATCGATAACTTGTCTATAGATGCGGGGACAGGGCGTAAGTTTGGCTTGCCGGAAGCCATGCGATCCGCGGCCCTTCGCAAGTCCGCGACAGCTCGGGCAAAGACTACAGCGTTCGCTTGAACAGCGCGGTCGCAATCGTGATCATGACGGCTGCGGAAATCAGCAGGTATGCCAGATCGGCGCGGATGGCGACGAATCCGGCATCCTTCAGCAGAATCGCTTTGAAGCCGTCGACCGCGTAGGTGAAGGGATCGATATAGGCGATCCACTGCAGCCAGGTGGGAAAGGCCTTGATGGGATAGATGGAGCCGCTGGGAAAAAACAGCAGCGTGTTCAGAATGCCGAAGGTGGCGCGCGGCACCAGCGGATCTTCCACCCGCACCATCATCAGGAACATCATGGTGTTGAACGCCACCGAGGTGGCCACCACCAGCAGCAAAACATAAACTATGTTCATCGGCACGAAGACCGAGCCCAGACCGGAGAGCAGGCATCCCAAAACGGTGATCACGATGCCGGCCATCACCGCCTTAATCGCGCCCGCGACATTCAGCCCGGCGACCAGCTCGAACTTGGTGATCGGCGTTACCAGATAGCCCTCGTGCACGCCGCGGGCCTTGTCGTCGATGTACAACATGCCGCCGCCGATCATGACCGACACGAACATGGCCAGCACGATCGATCCCGGCAGCAGATACTTCATGTACTCGATATAGGGATAGAGCTCCACCGTGTCGAGTGTAATCTGCTGCACGATGCGCGCAGGGTCGACGTCGGGATTGTTCAGCGCCTTGGTCAGGTCGCTAAACTCCTGCTCCAGGGTCGAGCTCATGAAGTTGTCGGTGTTGTCGACGATAAGCGCGATGCGCGGATGATTCTGCTCATAGACGCGGCGCGAATATTCCGGCGGAATGATGAGGGCGCCGTCCAGGCGTCCGGTGCGAACATCTTCCATGGCCTGCTTGTCGCTGTCGTACGGAACCGGGACGAACGTGCGGGCGTTGGATTCGACCGCCGCCAACGCCTCGCGGACCTTCACCGCTTGCGTGCCGCCGTCCTGATCGACCACTCCCAGACGGGCGTCTCTGATCTTGCCGCCGAATGCATTGCCCAGCACGATCAACTGCACCAGCGGAAACACCATGGCTACCAGCATCAGCGCCGGCGAACGGAAAAACTTGCGCAGTTCGCGCTCGACAATCGCCCACATTCGATTCATGGCCGCATCCCCGGACGGTCAGGCATGATGAAGCCCAACGCTTTCACCTGCTCATCGCGCAGCTGCCGTCCCGTGAAGTGGACGAAGACATCGTCCAGCGTGGTGTTTTGTACGGAGAGCGACTTCACCTGCACCTTCTTGCGCACGGCCAGTTCCACCAGTTCCGTGGTTGTCTTGGAGCCGTTGCCGCTCAAAATGCGATACATGTTCGCGGCCTCCGGCTGCACCGAGGTTACGTCGTCGAGCTTTTGCAATTCGTCCTGCCAGTCCGCCGGCGCATTCAGGAACTGGGCCTCGATGACGTTGGTTCCCGGCACGCTGGCTTTCAGCGCAGCCGGTGAATCCAGCGCCACCAGTTTTCCGTGATCGACGATAGCGATGCGATCGCACAGCCGGTCGGCTTCGTCCATGTAGTGGGTGGTAATCAGAATGGTCAAGGCGCGCTTATTCTTGATCTCGGTCAGCATTTCCCAGACGGCCACGCGCGAGACCGGATCCAGTCCGGTGGTCGGCTCGTCGAGGAAGAAGATCTTCGGACTGTGCACCAAGCCGCGCGCAATCTCCAGGCGTCTTCTCATGCCGCCGGAAAGCGTTTTGGTCTGCGCGTTCCGCCACTTCAGCAGGTCGACCGTGGTGAGCAGGTCTTCGATGTTGCGCTTACGATCTTCGGCGGAAACTCCGTACAGCTTGGCGTAAATGTTCAGGTTCTCCTCGACCGTCAAATCGATGTCACTGGTCAGGGCCTGCGGAATCACGCCCATACAATGGCGCGCGGCATCGGGATCCTTGGAGACATCGAAGCCGTTGATCACGGCGCGACCGGCGGTGATCGGCAACAACGTGGTCATCATGCGAATCAGGGTCGACTTGCCGGCGCCGTTCGGCCCGAGCAGGCCGAAAATCTCGCCCTGCTGTACGTTGAACGACACGTCATCCACGGCGGTGAAGTCGCCGTACTTCTTGACGATGTGGTCGACCAGGATGGCATCGCCGCTGGCCGGAGCGTCACAGGCCTCGCTGGGCTTGGCTTTTGGACGGAACCAGCTCATCGCGCACCTTTTCCCAGGTCCTTGGGCAACAGAACTTCGGCGGTCATGCCGGGAACCAGCGCTCCGTTGGGATTGTCGACTTTCAACTTCAGCCCAATGGTCTTGATGTCGCGCTTGCGCCGGCTGACGTCGCGCTGGGTCGCGAAATCGCTTTCCACTGCCTTGAAAATCACCGTGCCCTGGATGGGCTTGCCGGCGGGCAAGCGCACCTGAAGTTTGTCGCCGTCGGCCACGAAACGCGCTTCGGTCTCGGGAGCTTCGGCCCGCACCCAGGTGTCGCCGAAATCGATGATGGTAACGATCGGCTCGCCGGGATTCACCACTTCTCCCTGGCGGGTGGCGCGCACGGAAACCGTTCCGCTCACCGGAGCGTAGATTCTGGTGTAGCCCAGCCGGGTGTCGGCTTCGGCTAATTGCGCCTGCGCATTGGCCACCTGCGCTTGATCGGCGGCAACGTTGCTGGCGGCGGCCCGTTGCTGATGGATACGCGCCACCGCAGTATTCAGATCGGCCTGGGCGGCGTCGACGTTCTTCTGTGCGCTGAGCACCACCGCTTGTTGCGCATTGAGCTGCTCCTCGGCGCGCACCTTGTCCTGATCGGACTCCACACCGGCTTTCGCCAGCGCGATCATGCGCTGCGAATCGCTCTGAACCCGCGCCAGGTCGGCTTTAGCCTGCACCAGCGTGGCTTTCGCCGACGCCAGCCGCGCCTGCGCATTCACTACGCCGCTGTTGGTCTCGCCCAGGGTTTGCGCCTCCGTGGCTTGCATCGCCGAGACCTGCGAGTCGTAGGCATGGATGGTAGCCTGAGCGGCATTCTTCTCCGCTTCCAGTTCGCCGGAGTCGATCTCGGCGATCAGGTCTCCGGCTTTCACCTTCGAACCTTCGTCGACGTAAAGCTTTTCCACGCGCCCCATGATCTTCGAACTGACGATCACCTGGTTGGCATCGACAATGCCGATCAGCACCGTGTCGGTGGTGCGATCCGTGGAGTAGAAGTAGTACCCGGTGGCAATGCCCAGAAGAACCAGTAAGAAGACGAAAAATTTGTGCGGTTTCACTTGCGCTTCCTTTGCTTACGGCGCAGCCCGGGCTCGGGATGAGCAGAACCTGCTTCGGGATCTACGTCTCCGGCAGCGATTTTGGCGGCCAGTTGCACGCCGGCCTCGCGATCGGTGAACAGCGCCGCGGCAATAAAATCCAGCACCGACGCGCGGCGCTCTTCGATGACCTGCTGGGACGACGGATTTTCGTTCATAAACTTTCGCCGCAGCGGAGCGGTCAGGAAGTAATGAACAATTGAACCCACGGCAGACGGCGCAAATTGCGTGGGATTGACGGCGCGAAATTCTCCCTGGTCGATGCCTTCCTGCAGCAGACCGACGATCCGCTGGCCGACCGGTTGAATGTATTGGGCGAAGACGCGCTCCAGATGGGTGGGGCGGCCGCGGCTGGCGCTCATCAGCTCGCCCATGAAAATGTGAGCGTAGTAAGGCGACTCGGCAATGGAATCGAAGTGCGCCTTCACGTAGGACAGAAAGCGTTCGCCGGCCGTGCCTGGACGATCGCAGACCGTCATCACCCGCTCCAGCAGGCGTTCGAAGAAACCATCGAGCACCGCGCCGTAGAGCGACTCCTTGTCGTGGAAGTAGTAATACAGCAGCGCCTTGTTCACCCCGGCGGCTTCGGCGATAGCATCGACCCGGGCGCCCGCCAGGCCTTCGCGGCCGAACTCCACCAGTGCGGCCTGCAAGATGGCCTTGCGGCTACGGTCAGGCTGGCGGCGGCTGCCGCGGGTTGGGACCGGGGCATGGGCTTGGGTGTTCATTTAATTAACTAGTTAGTTAGATTAGCAGAAAGCGGCCGCGATTCAAAGACAAACCTCGTCCCTGGGGGCTAAGGTTGAAAACGATGAACCCTAACCTAATTACATCGATAGCGGTTGCGCTGGTGTGCAGTTACTATCTGGTGGGCTGGTTTATCGTTGGGCGCGATCCGAAACCAGGAAACATCGTCACCCGCTATGAGCCTCCGCAGGGTCTTTCGCCGGCGATGCTCAGGTTCGTGTGGAAGGAAACTTTCGACGACCGCACCTTTTGGGCCGGCGTATTGAGTCTGGTGGCGAAGGGCCTGGCCATCCTTGAAGCCGAGGGTGATATCACGCTGGCGCGGCCGACTGCAGCGGCCAACAACAGATCCACGCTGCCCAAGGAAGAACAGTTCTTGCTGGACAGGGTGCTGAACCGGCACGGGGAAAAAGGCGTCCCTATGACCCTGCTAGACGACGAGACCGCGTATGAGGCATCTCAGATGGCTGCGGCGTTGCGGCGGGCTGCCGTGGGAAGATGGTTTTTTGAGAATCGCGAAACGGTTATCGTGGGAGCCGTATTTTCGTTCATCCCAATCTATTTCTCGGCAAGACCACAAGGTTGGGACCAGTGGTTTGCTCTAGGATTGGCTTTGGCTGCAATGGCCCCGGGTGCGTTTTACCTCATTTTTCTTCTGCTTCGCCTGGGAGATATGGTTCGCGCGAGCCGCAAAGGGCCGCGAAAAGCGCTGGTTGGTCGGGCACTCATGCTGTTTGCCATGATCGTGCCGTGCTTGGCAGCCTTAACTCTCGGATGCGTTGTGCTTGGAGCAACCTTCGGCTGGCAGGTCCTGCTCGTGACCGCCTTAATGGTCGGCCTGGACCTCGCTTTCCTGCATTTAATGAAAGCACCGACCGCAGAAGGTAGGAAGCTGCTCGACGAGATTACCGGCTTCCGCCAATTCCTAAACTCCGTCGAGAAACTTCCCATGGACCGACTGGAGGCGCCGACAACAGCGCCCGGCATTTACAACCAGTACTTACCCTACGCGGTAGCTCTCGAAGTGGAACAGGCGTGGAGTGACCGCTTCCTGGCTTTCGCAGACACCGCTCACGAAAGGGAGTTCTTGCCGGGTAGTTGCGCGTTTTACCTGGGAATGTGGGACGGCAAACCAGTCGAGGTCGTCTGGAAGGCTGAGCCTGCTCGGTAGAATCCACGCTAGCTCAATAGACGGCGAACCTGGCGCACAAGTTGATCGCGACTATGCGTTTCGATCACACAAGAAAAAAGGCCTGACATCGTAATGACGTCAGGCCAAAACTGCTGCACTCGACTTCTAACTACTGCAGCGACGCCAGGGTCTTTTGCGCGTCTTGCGCATCCGGGCCCTGCAGTTTCAGCGCCAGCGCCTTCTGCAATTCGGTGCGAGCGCGATCCTTGTCGCCCGCTCCGCTCAACGCCATGCCCAGATGGTAGCGGAATCCCGGATTATCCGGCGCCTTCTGCACCGCATCCTCGGCCAGCGAAACCGAAACCCGGAAGTTCCCCTTCTTATACTGGATCCAAGCCAGGGTATCGTTGACCGACTCCATCTCCGGGGCGATCTGCTTGGCCTGGGTAGCCAGGCTCAGAGCCATGTCAAGGTTTTCGCCTTGCTCGGCATAAACCCACGCCAGGTTATTGGCCGCCACCGGATCATGCGCATTCTGCGCCAGGCTGGCCTGGAAGTACTTTCCCGCGTTCTTCAGGTCGCCCTTGCGCACGTAAATGTTTCCGATGGCGTTGTTGATGGTGGACGAGGTCGGCTGCAGCGCCAGCGCTTTCTGATAGTTATCCAGCGCCTGGTCCGGTTTGCCCATCACCTCATAGATCTGACCCATGTGGACGTAGGCCGCAGCTGACTTGGGATCCAGCTCCATGGCTTTCTGATATTCGGCCAGCGCCTGATCATATTTCTTGGTCGAGGCCAGAGCGGAAGCGTAAATGTAGACTGCCTGAACCCGCTTGGGATTGGCAGTCGCATATTGCTGCGCCACGGTAACGCCCTTGGCTGACTGGTTGCTGCTAAACAACATGGCAACGTAATGCGCCAGGGCGCTGTCATACGTCGGGTAAATCTTCAGAGCCGTCTGGAACATGCGTTCCGAGTCGGCATACTTCTTTTCACCGGCATAAGCGACACCCAGGTTGACGAACAGCAGCGGATCGGTGGGCGCCGACTTCTGCGCCTCCTTCAGCTCATCGATGGCTTTGTCATAGTTGCCGGCGCCGATTTCGATAGTGGCGTTCAGGAAGTGCGCGGTGGGATTGTCCTCGTTCAGCTTTTGCAGCCGGGCCGCATATTCCAGGGCGGTGTCATAGTCGCGCGAATCGCGATAGACCTCGGCCAGAGCCTGCAGCACCAGGGGATTGTTCGGCTGAATCCGGTTGGACTCCTGCAGTTCATTCTTGGCGCCCGGCATGTCCTTGCTCTCGCGCAGCACCTGACCCAGAATGTAGTGCGCCTGAGGATTTTCCGGGGCGTCCTTGACCACCTCACGCAGCACCACGATGGCGTCGGCGGTGTTGCCCTTGATGGCCAGCAAACGGCCATTGGTGATGCGAGCGGTGATGTCGCCCGGATTCTCTTTCAGCAGCCGGTCGGTCAACTTGGTAGCATCGTCGATCTTGCCGGTGTCGAGCATGGTTTCGAGCACCCGGATCTGCAACTGCTGATTCTTGGGATCGAAATTCAACCCTCGCTGATACTCGGTCAGCGCGGCATTCGGATTACGCGCGGCAATATAAAAGTCGCCAATCGCGACGGCTACGTCGGCCGCGGTGGGCTGTTTGGTGCGCAGCTGCTGCACCATATCGTCGGCATCGGCGCGGCGGCCTTCCTGCATCATCAAACCAGCCAGGCGCAGGTAAGGCACCGGCGAGTCGGGATTGTTGGCGATCTCCTGACGATAGATCTCTTCCGCCTTCTTGGCATCTTTTTTGTAGTAATAGAAGCCGGCCAGATTCGCGTAAGCCTGCAGGGCGTGAGGATCGACCGAGATAGCCTTTTGGAAATCCGCTTCGGCCTTGTCGTCCTGCTTCAGAAACGCGTAGGTCGTACCCCGGTTGAGGTACGCACTGGCATCGGTCGGCTTAACCGCGATGGCTTTACTGAAGGCAGCCAGAGCGTCCTCATAGTGCTTCTCGCCAAGCAAAGCGTTCCCCAAAAGCACAAAGCCGTCGGCATTGTCCGGGTCGTGCTCGGTCACGTAGCGAGCCTGCTCTTCGGCATTGCTGTAGAAGTGGGGACCGGAGGCCAGGAACATTCCGCCCAGCGCCAGACGCGCCTTGATGTGCGTGGGGTCAAGCTCCACCGCCGCGCTCATCTCCTTGAAAGCGTCGGCGCTCTTCTGCTGCTTCAGATCGGCTTCGGCCAACTGATAGTGGGCCTCGGCGTACTTGGGGTCGATCTGCAGAGCTTTCTTGAATTGAATCTCCGCCGAGTCGTATTTTTCCTGGTCCATGTACTTCAAGCCACTTTCCAGGTACTTACGCTTGGCGACTTCGGGATTCCGGCTGCAACCGGCGAGGACGATGGCCAGTCCGGCCATCACGATAGTTACGAGATAACGATTCCGCATGATTTCTCCTGGGTCACCGGGGAATAATCTTGTCAACATCACTTGTGATCTGTCTGGCAAACTCGACCGCTCGTTGCTGCTCCAGTCCCTGATCGTTGTCCCGGACTGGAATCGTAATGCGGACCAGCGCAGCGTCCGTACGATTTAAGCGCAACGCGTCGTACACCAGATAAAACTTGCCCCAATATTCGCTGGCCACAATCCGTCCGTGAGACTGGTACCAGTACAACACCAGTTGCTGGTCCAGGCCTTTACGCAGCAGGTACAGATTGATGGGAACTTTTCGGCCATCATTCAAGGTCATTTCATAAGTCGACGAATGTACCGGATTCCAGCCGGCGCCCGGCAAACAATTCTTGGGCGAGTGGATGGTGTTTCCGGTACGCTGACTCCTGAAATATCCGATGTACAGGGTCATCAAGTCCCGGTTCATTCCCGGTTCCCAGTAGCCCCGGTCGATGTAGTCGGTTAGACCCAGGACATCGAGCGTTTCCTTGTCCAGCTTCCAATCGATAATTTTCGTGTAGCCGGCTACCTTGTCTGGAAACTCGGAAAGCGGTTTCGCCGGCGGGGTGGATTCTCCGTGCGAGAGGTGCGCCATCCCGGTGGTCGCGCCTAACAGAACCGCGATCATCAGCCAGTAACGAGCCCCAGCCTTCATTATCGGCTCACCGTGGCGGCGGTACGCGGTCCGTCGCCGGGAAGCCGCCCCAACTTCTTGCGGGTCAGGGTAATCAAACTATGCAAAGTTAAGAATAGCACCGTGGCCACCACGAAAATCACCCAGCCCGAAAACTCGTGCATGAACCCTTCCGCCGCCTCCGGGCCGATATAGTTGGCCATAATCGCGGTAATCATGATCCGCATTCCGTTGCTGACGATGGCCAGCGGAACCATGGCCAGAACCATGAACCAGCGCACCGCAACATTCTTCTCCACCAGATAACCGTATCCGGCGGCCAAAGCCAGTAGCGACATCAGCGAGCGAATTCCGCTGCACGCCTCTACCACTTCCAACCGCATGTGCGGCAAGATCAACACATTCCCCTCACGCATAATGGGGAACAGGTTGAGCACCTCCAGCACCCGGGTGGCAAACTTCGAAGCAATGAACTGTAGCGGAAAAACGATCTCGTTGTAAACCACCGTGGGGATGGGAATCGCGAACAACAGAAACGCGATGGGAAAGGTCATGGCCCGCAACATGGCCCCACCCATAAAGTAAACGATCAGGCCGCACAGCGTTCCCAACATGGAAAGCCGGGCCAGCGACAATTCCGCACCCAGGCTGCCCAGAAACAGCAAACCCAGCGAGAAAGCCACCACCACCATGCCCCACCAGGACTGGCGCCGGGGAATCAGGCGCAGCTTGTCGCGCCGTTGCCAAATCAAGTAGGCCGAAAGCAACGGGACGAGAAACCCGTGGGAGTAGTCGGCATCGTTATACCATTGATAAACCAGAAGCTTAAGGACGGGAGCATACAATAAAATCAGGACCGCGACCAGCAGAAGCCCTTGCCAACCAAACGGCTTCACGGTCTGCCACATGGCCACAACTTTCGAAGGCGGCCTTTTTCCAGGTAAGACTTCCTCTTCCCCCGCTTGCGTTAACGCAGTACCCGTCATCTTGGTGCCCGCCAGCGCCACTCGTTTATAACCCCATGTTGGATTTCTGCCCTAGAGCCACAATGGTATGTGCAATTATTTTGCCGAGCGTCGTCTGGAACACTTCGAATAAATCGTTGCAAACACAATAGCTTACAATACGCCAATCGGCAAAGCGCAAAAGTTTGAATGCAAGGACTGCAATTGTTTGCACATCCGTTCCAGCGGAGTACACTCCTGAACTAGGGTCGGGCAAAGCCGCCTGCCCCTGGTTTTGAGACTGTCTCATGGCCTAAGTCGGAAAAACACGGTTGCAGCCCAGCCCGGCAGCAGTTCGTCGGCGCCCTCGACAGCGCCAACTTCGACGAGTCATTTCAAACCTGAGAATCCATCGCCGCCTGTGACACTGTCATAACCGAACGATCTTATCCGATGCGAATCCCTTCATGGCATTGCGGGTATCCACGATCAGCGTTGCCGATTCCAGCAGCGCCTGGTAGTTGAAGTCGGAGTGATCGGTCACGATCACCACGCAGTCCGCGTTCTTTGCCGATTCCGGCAGGCTGGAGGATTGCAGTGTGAGGCCGTCGAGTTTTAAGCTGGCCACAAAAGGATCGCTGTAAGAGATGACCGCACCTAGCTTCTTCAAGAGCAGAATCACGTCCAGCGCCGGCGACTCCCGCATATCGTCGATATTGCGTTTATAGGCTACGCCGGCAATGTGAACCTTCGATCCTTTCACCGGCTTGCCGTGCTCGTTGAGCGCTTTCTGCACCTTGTCGACCACGAAGTGCGGCATGTTGCCGTTGATGTAGCCGGCCAGCTCGATGAACCGCGCCTCGATGCCCGACTGCTTGGTCTTCCAGGAGAGATAAAACGGATCGATCGGGATGCAGTGGCCGCCCAGTCCCGGGCCGGGATAAAACGGCATGAAGCCAAACGGCTTGGTGGCAGCGGCGTCAATCACTTCCCAGACGTTGATTCCCATGCCGTCGCACATCAGAGCCATTTCGTTGACCAAGCCGATGTTGATCATGCGGAACGTATTCTCCAGCAGCTTAACCATTTCGGCGACGCGAGTGTTGGCGACCGGGATCACGGTTTCCAGCGCCTGCGAGAAGAAAAGCCTGCCCATCTCGGTGCAGGCGGGCGTGATTCCGCCCACGACCTTGGGCGTGTTGAAGGTTTGATAAATCGGATTGCCCGGGTCGACGCGTTCCGGGGAGAAGCACAGAAAGAAGTCTTCGCCGGCCTTGAAGCCGAGCTTTTCGAAAGTCGGCAGCAGCAATTCGTCGGTGGTTCCGGGATAGGTGGTCGATTCCAGAATCACCAGCAGACCGGGATGAGCGTGTTTGGCAATCTCTTCCACGGCGGACACGATGTAGCTCATGTCCGGATCTTTCGTTTTGCGCAGTGGAGTAGGCACGCAGATATTTACGGTGTCCAGGTCGCGGACTACGGAAAAATCGGTGGTCGCCCGAAAGCGTTGGGTGCTTACCAGTTTGGCAATCTCGGCCGAAGGGACGTCCTGCACATGCGACTCGCCGCGATTCAGTCCGTCGACCTTCTCCGCCTGCACGTCGATGCCGGTGACCACGAATCCGGCCTTGGCGAACTCGGCCGCCAGCGGCAGGCCGACATAGCCCAGCCCCACGATACCGACTCGGGCCGTTTTGGTTTCGATCTTCCCTTTGAGCGCTTCGAATGTTGCGACAGTCTTTTCCGCAGCCTGCATAACGTAAATGCCCTCACTTCGGCCCAGCCCGGCAGCTATTCCCGAGTGCCACCGCTTGAATTGTCCAATAAACGGAACCCTCAGCCTACCATAGTGCCCTGGGTGAAAAGATGTCTCACACGTCGCCAATCGGCAAAAGCGGCTGCACAACAGTCGTGCAGATGTGGACTTGAAGGAGCGCGGCTTCAGCTGCGCCGTAAAGCCGGTGGAAGCGGCGGGCCTTTAGAGACTGTGTCGCAACCAGTGTCGCCGCTCTGCGGCTCACAATAATCTCCCGCTTGACCGGGGGCTTACGCCGCCCGGCTAACTTCATCTCGCCGCGCTGCGGCTAGTTTGATCGGTCATTCCACGCTTTGTTCCACCAGAAATTTTCCTCTTGGGTTGCGACACAGTCTCTTTTAGCCCGGCGAAATCGACCTTCGTCAGAAACGGCTTCAGCCGCGGTTGGCCGGGGCTAAACAGTTTGCTGAAAAACTCGGCCTAAGGCGATGTTGAAGGGGCGTAGCTTTAGCTACGCCGTAGCAAGTCCTTTATATTTGTCATCCCGAGCCGACTTTAGTCGGTGAGAGATCTGCTTCTAACTCCGGGGGTTGAGCAGTCTCAGTTGAGTCCGCAGGGCAGCCGGAAAAGTCACCCGCCGGCGCACCACAATCATGGACGAGATTTCCTTCGATCCAAATCCGCGCGAGCGCCAAACCTCTTCGCACTCGCCGCCCTCCAGCCGCAGTTCTGCCACCTCGGCGATGCGCCAAAGGTCGGCACTTACCGCTAGCGCTGCGGCCCCCAGATGCCAGAACTGTTCCAGCAAGTGCTCGCCGGGAGGACCATCCAGTTCGTCGGTGACATGCAGTTCGCCATCATTGCCCAGCTCGACGATCCGCTTGTGCGTAAACCGGCGATAACGGCAAACCGCGAGCGCGTAATCTCCTTCCGCCGTGCTGGAGAACTCGATCAGAGACACCTCCGGTTTTTCCAGCCAGCGAAACGGGCCAGCCGACTTTGCCTGATCGTTGTAATCGATGCGAATTGTATTGTGGGCGGCGGTGCCGCGAAAGGCGTCTCGCCAGTCCGGATCGAGGTAGGTGTAAGTCCCCGGGTCGATCAGTATTTCTTCACCGTCGGCCGATACCACCAGCGACAGCGTGTCAGCATGACTGTGTCCGGCGCTCCACGGCCCAAACGGTCCGGCATCAAAAAGCACGGAGGCGTTGCCGCGTTTCATTACCACCAGCCCGGAGTCGGCGAACACCCGCGATTGCCGCCTGACGTACGATGACGGCTCGACTGTCTTGCACTTCTCCGGCCCCAGCCACCACAGCGCAATTTCTTCGATATCGCGCTCCGAGTACGGGAACAGCGAGTGGCCCAGCATCAGCGACGCCGTCGCCAGCGTGGCTCGAGCAAACTGCGAGCGCTTTCCGTAAGGATGAAAGAGCCGTCCTCCGTCATCGTCGCCCAGCAGCGGCAGGTTTCCCTCCTCGTCGACAATCGTCGCCAGGAACTCAGCCATCCTGGCCAGTCCATCGCGATAGTGGTCGTCAACTTCTTCCAGGGCCGCATACAGCAGGAAGAAATCCAGGGCGTATACGTGATAGTAAGTCGACTGCTCGAAGTGGCTGCCATCCTTCTTTACCTGGGCCTTCATCTGGGCGCGCACGATATCGCGGCCCAACTTGCGCCAGTATTGCGCCTGGGGAAATTCCGGAAATAATCGTCCGATAGCATGCAGTGCAACCGCCTCGCCCAGCAGGTGAGTATTAGGCGAAAAATAAATCGAAAGGTTGTACTGCAGATGTAACGCGTGACGATAAATTCCCAGCAACAACCGCTGGCCGGCGTGCGGCGGGAGCTTCTCGCCTAGCAGATGCCATATCCAAATCCACGACAGCGCCCGGAACCCGACCTCGAGCGCGCTGGTCCAGTTGATGCCGCGCTGAAAGGGATTGTCGCTCCACCATAAGTCCAGTTGCCGAACTACCTCATCGCAGTAAGCCTGCTTTCCGGTGAGCACGAAGGCTTGCGCGAGCAAGACCAGATGCTGATGGCGATTGACCTCCCAAATCCACTTGTGATCGCCGGCCGCGGCCAGGTCGAGATAGGGGATGAAGCGGAAATATTTGCTGGGAGTTTCCGTGTCGGCGCAGCGGATCACGCCGCCAGGCGGGCGCGGGGCCGTAGTCGATCTCGCTATCGAAGATGGGAATGCGGCCGAGCAGCACCTGATCGGCCAGCTTGATCAGTTCGCGGACGTAGTCGGTTCCGCGAACCGCGTCGGCCACCGATTGCGGCGAGGGCAGTCCTTCCAGCGGGGCCTGAGCGCCAAGCTGCGGACGCGGCTGCGAAAATAACAGCACCGCATTGGCGATCTCTTGCTGCAGGCGGAATGAAACTTCTTTTGGGCTTCGCATTTCGGGCAAGGGTCAAGAGGATTTCGGAAGCCGTCATCAGGGATCCATGCCCCGCTCGCCCGCGGGCAGGGACGACGCGGTCCGCTCCGCCTGTGCACCAGCGCTGCGGGCCGCCGGACCCCGTTTGCGCATCGGCTGAAAGGCATAGAAATACCATTTCAGATAGTGCGGCAGCCATTGGAAAATGCGAAAGCGTGAACTGCCTTCGGTGCGATCGCGCCAGGTGCTGGGAATTTCCGCAATGCGATAGCCATTGAGAAACGCCTTGACGGCCAACTCCAGCCCGAGCTCGAAGCCAGCTACACTCTCTACCGAGAGACTTCGCACCATGTCTGCGTCATACAGCTTGAAACTATTGGTCGCATCGTGAGTAGGAATTCCGCGCAGATAATGCAGACTCAGGCCGCTGAATCGCGAGAGCGCCTGCTTGAAGAAGGGGCCGCCGATCAGCCGGCCTCCCTTCATGTAGCGGCTGCCACAAACCAGGTCGTATCCCTGTACATACAACTCGTACATCTCGTCGACCTGAGTCAGGTCGTCGGACAGGTCGGCCATGGTCACCAGCACCGGGCCCGGACTCCACCGCCTCCAGACCAGTCTTAATGGCTCCGGTGACGCCTTTGCCATAACGGTTCTTGCGCAGCTGAATCCGGCTCTCGCCGGCGGCAATCACGTCGGCGATCACGGGAAGGGTGTTGTCCTGATCGAAGTCATATACCACGATCGCATCGAACGGGGTGCGAATGCTCGCGGCGATCACCGACCAGAGTGGCTTGAAGTTTGCGCCCTCGTTGTAGACCGGTATGACGATTGTCAGTAACGGGCGGGATGCCATTCACACTCCAAGCTAAATTTGACCTAGCGAAATCTGCTCTTCGATCCAGGGAATCACTTCGTCGAGGATCTCGTGCAAAGTGGTGGTCGCTTCGAAGCCCAGGATGTCCTTGGCTTTGGTGACGTACCGGCGAACGTTCCTGCACATCGTACTCGAAGGGCGGATCGGAGACGTAGCGAAATGGTTTGCTGCTGCCGTGAATCTTCTTCCAGATGATTTCGGCCAGCTCTAACGCCGTTGTCCGCGTGGGCGTGGAAAGATTGAAGTCGTCGTTCAGGGCAGCCGGATGTTCGATGCACAGGCGAATACCCTTCGCCAGATCGCCGCCATAGGTGTAGTGCCGCACTTGATTGCCGCTGCCCAGAATGTGCAGTGGGTCCTGGCCCTTCAGCACCTTCTGCGCCAGGTCGGGAACCACATGCGACATGGCCAGCTTCACGTTGCCGCTCATGATGTCGCGATCCATCAACGCCCGCTTCTCTCCTACGCCAACACAGTTGAACGGCCGGGCAATCGTGTAAGGCAGCTTGTACTGCTCAAACGCGCCTTGGGCGAAATATTCCGTGGCCAACTTCTGGAAGCCATAGGTAGAACTGGGCGGCGGACAACGGCGCTGCGCTCCCTCGGGCGTGGGGAATTCACTAGTGTTCTCAAACACCATGCTGGAGGACACTACGGTTATTTTCTGCAGGCGGGCATGCTGGTGGGCGCGAATCGCGGCATCGAACGCGGTAGCGGTGATGCGCTCGTTTTCGGCCAGCAGATCGTAGGCGAACTCATGGAAGTAGCTGATGCCGCCGATCATGGCGGCCGAGGCGACAAAGTGGTCGCAATCCTCCAGCAGTTCGTTCAGCAGCTCTTTGTCTTTGGCGTTGCCCTCGACAAAGTGATAGCGGGGATGCGAGTCGTAACTCTTCTCGACTCGCCCGTACTTGCTGAAGTTGTCTAGCCCGATGACGGAATGTCCGGCGTCCAGAAGTTCCTGGATAAGATAGCCGTTGATGAAGCCGGCCGAACCGGTGACGAGTATTTTCATGCTGCTTGCTGTTTGTCCTCTCAGGCGGTGGCCGACGTCAGCATTTTCGATGGGAAAAAGTTCCAGGGATCGACCACAATCTTGGCGCTGGAAATTTCCAGCTCGCGATAGGCGGCGTGCGGCGCGCCCACCATCAGGATGTCCGCCTTCTCCATGGCCGTCTCCAGCGAAACGAAGCCCGGCTCGGAAATATAAGGATCGGTGCACAGCACTTCCAGCGCTTCCACTTCCAGCAGCTTCTTCAGCTTGTAGGAAAGGCTGTCACGCTTATCGTCTGACTCCGCTTTGAAGGCCATGCCCAGGATCGCCACTCGTTTGCTCGACAAGTCGTGCACCCGAATCTGCTCCACCAGAAACTGGGGAAGCCCTTCGTTGATCAACATGGCGGCGTGGCCGAGAAAGAAATTGTTCTGCGAGAAAGCTGCCAGTTGCAGCGTGTCCTTCAGCAGACAGGGGCCCGCGGCGAAGCCGGCTTTGGCAAAGCTGCGCATGCGGGGATAGTCGCGTGTCACCGCATCATGAATGCGGTAGAAGTCGAGGCCGCGGCTTTCCGCCAACATATAAAACTGATTGGAGATGGCGAAATTGGCATAGCGCCAGGAGTTGGTGAACAGCTTGGCCAGCTCCGCTTCCGCCGGAGTGAGTTCGATCAGCGAGGGCGCGACCAAGCCGAACAGCTGGCGGGCGGCAGCCATGGCTTCCGGCTCGAATCCGGAAACGATCTGCGGCAGCTTGATCAACTCTTCGATGGCGTTCCCTTCGGCGATGCGTTCCGGACAAAACGCCAGCAGGACATTTCGCTTCAGCCGCTGCAGCCGATCATGCACCAGCTTGGTCACTCCGGGATAGACCGTGCTGCGCAGCACCAGCAACGACCCATCCTGCATGTGATCGAGCAGGGCGTCGATGCTGCGATAAACGTCGCCCACGGTAGGATTCATGTGCCGGTCAACCGGCGTGCCGACCACGGTAATCACTGCGTCCGCCTGCCGGATGCAGGTGGGATCGAGGGTGGCATTGAGCGACTTCTTCACCACTTTGCGCAACAGATCGTCGGCTCCGCGCTCCATGAACGGCATGGTCCCGGAATTCACCAGATCGACCTTCTTGGCATCCAGATCGAGCAGGTCGACCTGCAAGCCAGCGTGGCTGGCCAGGACAATGCCCAGCGGAAGCCCAACATGCCCGCATCCGCCGACGATCACAACCTTCTGCAACTTTTTCATTCCGACCCCGTTTCCTCGATGCGACCCTTCCGGCCCGCTTTCGGCAACTCTCTCGTTTTCCGAACGCTTCTCGACGGCGCCCTGATGCTCTATCGGGTCCATGTGAGAACCTGTGCCGTCCCTACGGGACTCCGCTCGATTTTCCACTTGACCCAGGACTCCGCCTGCGGCTGCGTCCTGGGCTGAACTGAGTCGTCCTTACGGACGGGATTTTCGGCCGATATATTCCCCTCGCAAATCAAAAATTTAGTTCTCCCGCAGACTTCTAAGGCCTGCGCTACCTTGTTGCAGGCTGAGGAGAGGGAGCCCGATTCTGCGCCGCCACCAGCAAGCGCTCGAACTCCGTGGTGACCACGTCCCAGGAAAAGTGCGCCGTGACTAAGGCCAAGGCTTCGGCGGCCAGGCGTTCGCGTTCCCGCGCATCTTCCAGCAGCTCAATACACTGTTCCGCGAACCCGGCCGGCGTGTCCGCCAAGCGGATATTGGCTGGATGACTGACATCCAGGCCTTCAGCGCCAATGCTGGTTGAAACCGTGGGAGTGCCCGCCGCCATGGACTCGTAAATTTTCAGCCGAGTCCCTCCGCCAATGCGCAGAGGCACGATCGACACTTTCGAACCCCAGAGCCAGGGCCGCACGTCGGCCACCGTACCGGTCACCTGGATTCCCGGATTCCGCTCGGCCAAAGCCCGTATCGCGGCCGAAGGAGTTCGACCCACCACCGCCAGCCGGCATTCCGGCAAACATTTACGAATCAGCGGCAGTATCTCCCGAACAAAATATTCTACCCCATCGATATTGGGCAGCCAGTCCATCGACCCCAGAAATACCAGGTCGGCTTTGGGTTGGACGTCCGCGGGACGGCGGAAAAAATCGAGGTCCACGCCGGTGGGGATCGCCGCCACCTCGCCTACGCCAAACATCTCGCGCATCAAAGCAGCATCCTGGGGAGAGACGGCGATGATCTCGGCCGCCTCCCGGCACATGCGACGCTCCCAGCGAAACATGCGTTCGGCCTGTGCTTTGAAGTAGACTTCCGCAGCGGATCGGGAGCATTCTCGGCGTGACGCCGCCAGATCATGGTCTCTACGTTGTGCTGGAAGAGCACGCATTGATCTAGGCTGGGGAAGTTCGGCGCGGGAGAAAGAAAGTCGCAGACCACGCTGTCGAACTGCGTTTCCTGCAAGAGGGCGACGATTTGCTTCTGCATGGCCGCCGAACAGTAGCGGCTGAGCGACAGTGGCATCGACGAAAAGAGATTTGCCGCGAGTTGAGCAGCGAAGGCCAGCGACCTTCGCGGCGGCACCTCGAGCCGCACCGGATAGGCTCGGGTGCAGTATTCCGCAGATCGCTTCAGTCCTTCAGGGTTATCGGAGTCATAGGCCAGGTAGTGAACTTCATGCCGGGCATGCAGCCGCTTCACGATCTCCAGCGTCCGGATTTGACCGCCGCGCGTCGTGGGATGGAGAAAGTCGCACTTGACCCACAGGATTCTCATGCGGTTTGAGCGGCGCCGGCGGGAACCTGCAGTAAGCCATCCCAAAACTGTTCGCGGCGTCCGGTCAAGTACATGTCTCCCCAAACCTGCAGATTCAGCAGACGCCAGATGCGATCAGTCGCGTCGTACTTGCCGCTGTAGTGCTTCTCCAGCAGGTCGTGGAGGAATTCCTGATTGATGTAAGCAGCGAGAATGCCCTCCGGATCGCGCAGATAGTCAACCAGAACTTTGGCCCGATCGCGCAGCAGCCAGTCGCGAATGGGCGTGGGAAAGCCCTGCTTCTGGCGATAGATAATGCTCTCCGGCAGCAGATCGCCGACCGCTTTCTTCAGGATGTGCTTCCCTTCCTTACCACGCTGTTTCATGTGCGGCGGCACAGAGGCGGCAAACTCCACGAACACGTGATCGAGGAACGGCACGCGGCTTTCGATCGAGCAGGCCATGCTCATCTGGTCCTGCTTCATCAGTAGCTCAACCAGGTAAGTTTTCTGATCGGCATACAGCAGGCGGCTGAGGGTCGGCGAACGCTTGACTGCATCCCAATATTTCAGGAAGAAGGCATAGGGATTTTCAGCGTAACCCGCAGCCAGAAGTTGCTTCACCTCATCGGCATCGAAGGCGCAGTAGAAATTGTCCAGGTAAAGCGATTCGATATTGGCGTCCCGGCCTAGCACGGTATGGCCCAGCTTGCGTCGCAGCGACGCCGACAGCATGGGACGATTCGACACCAGATCGCGAATGCCGCCGCGTACGCTGCTGGGAATGCTGCGATACGCGTTCATCCAGCGCTGGTTCAGCTGATAGAACCGGTAGCGCGCGTAGCCGCCAAACAGCTCGTCGCTGCCCTCGCCGGTGAGCACCACCTTCACCCGCTCGGCCGCTAACTTGGCGACGAAGTACAGCGACACGCTGGACGGCCAGCTGATCGGCTCGTCTTCATGCCATACCAGCTTGGGCAGAGCGTTAAAGAAATCGTCCATCGAGATGACGACATCGTGATGATCGGTGCCGATGCGTTCGGCCACCTGCCGCGCATAGGCCAGTTCGCTGAAATCCGATTCGCCGTAGCCCACGGCAAAGGTCTTCACCGGTCCCGACGTCGACCGCTTGATAATGGCCGCAATGGCACTGGAGTCGACGCCACCGCTGAGGAACATGCCGATGGGCACATCGCTCATCAGCCGAGTGCGAACGGCGTCTTCCAGCCGGGTGCGGCATTCTGCAATCCACTCGTCATCGCTGCGGCTGGCGAACTCGGTGGGACACGGAGGATCCCAGAACTGCTTGATCTCCAGGCTCGGATTCGGGCCGCAACGCAACGTCAGAGTATGCCCCGGCATGAGCTTGCGAATGCCGGCAAACATGGTCTCCTCGCCGCTGTTGTAGCCGAATGCCAGATACTCGGGGAGCAGCGTTTCGTTCAGCCGAGCCGAGATTTCCGGATGCTCCAGCAGCGCCTTGATCTCGGAAGCGAAGGCGAACAGCCGGCCGTTCCAGAAGTAATAGAAAGGCTTGATGCCCAGCCGGTCGCGCGCGCAGAACAGGCGCTGGTTCGTCTGGTCCCATACCGCGAAGGCGAACATGCCGCGGAAGCGGCGAACGCATTCATCGCCATACTGCTCGTAGGCGTGGAGAACGGTTTCGGTGTCGCAGCGGCTGTGATAACGATGCCCGGCGCGCTCCAGCTCGGGCCGCAGATCGGCATGATTGAAGATTTCGCCGTTGTAGGTGATCCACAGCGAGCCGTCCTCGTTGGTCATCGGCTGGGAGCCGGTCGCCAGGTCGATGATGCTCAGGCGGCGGTGGCCGAAAGCCACGCCATCGTTTTCGTAGAAGCCGTCACCGTCCGGGCCGCGGTGGCCGATGATGTCGGTCATGCGGCGAATCGACGACGAGCTTTCTCCGCTGCCATCCGCCACCACCGTTCCCGCGATGCCGCACATGTCAGTAGAGCCGACCGCTCCAGGCCGGCTCGTATTCCGGCTCGTAGGTTGGCTCCGGCGCGGGCGGCAATTCTTCCTGCACCACCGGTCGCCGGCGCTGCTGGCCGGCGATCGTACTCAGCGCGGTAATCAGGCCGGCCACAATGGGCACGCTGGCTTCGTAGCCGAAGCTCTCGAAGAAGGCCACGGTGACCAAGACCAGGAACGCGGCTTGCAAGGTCATCGCCATGATGCGCACGTCCTTGCTGATCGACCTCTTCTTGCGAATAACTGCGGACAGCACCCGCCAGCATTGGATGAGGAATCCGAAGTAGATCAAAAGTCCGATGATGCCCACTTCGCTGGACAATTCGGTGTAGGTATTGTGGCTAACGTGCCACAAGCCACCGCCTTCGCCGCGGGCGATCGCCAGATTCGCCTGGCCAACCTGAAAATTCCCCGGTCCTACCCCGAAGAATGGATGGTTGAGGGTCAGGATAACGCTGTCTTTGAGCAAGGTCAGGCGGGACTCGCTGGAGTTGGCCGCATCCAGTTCGGCCGCGCTCAATTCGGAAGGATCCTTGTGCTTCTCAAACAGCGTGGTGTAACGGTCGCGTAGTTCGTGTGGCATCATCACAATCAGGACGATGAATATGACGGGAAGCGCGACCACCATCTTGGCCCGATTCGCATTGGAAGCGCGAAAGAAGACATACAGGAACAGTACGGCTGAGCCGATCAGGAGGGCGCGCGAACCGGTTCGGGACAGAGCCAGGAGGACGGGCAGCGCAAGAACTGCCGCTGTCACCCTCCGCATGCCTTTACCTTCCATGAACAGGTAGCAAAGGAAAATCAATCCCAACAGCAACGTCCAGGCCAGATCATTCGAATTGGAGTAGCGGCCTCCCGGCATCTCCAGACGCCCATCTTCGCTGTAGCGGCTGAACACCAAGGCCGCGATCGCCAGAATCCCGGCACCATAGGCGATGGTATGAAAGATCTTCTTGCATTCCAGGGCGGTTGAAATCAAGCCGGCAGTCAGCACATAGGCCAGGAACGACTTGGACCAGTGATCGGTGAAAACCTGAATACTGCCCCCGCGCCACATAGACACTGGAATGCAAAGTAGGAACCAGGCCGTGAACAGGGTCAGAGCTTTGCCCACCGGAGTCGACAAAACCTTCATGAAACGTCCGGTAACGCCCACCGCGATCAGGCCCAGAGCTCCAATGAAGAAAATCGGTCGGGCCTCCCGAATGCCGGGGAGAAACTCCGGCAGGCCGGTGAAGATGGCGAAGATGAAGGCCACCACGATGGGGAAGATTAAGCTGAGGATGGCATCGGGTTGCCGGCGCTCGGTCGGCTTCGCAGGTGTCGCTGCAGAACTCACAGGTCTCACTCCAGGAAACTGGTTTGTTGGCCCGCAAAGGGCCGTGCGCGGCGGGGGGAAACCGCTACCCTACGGTCAAGTGGGTGTAGTTTATCATGGTTATTCTTCCGGGCACTGGGTGAAACCGAGTTCCACAGGATTCGCATCAGCCGCATTGACCAAATCGGCAAACCCGCCCATTAACGGCCGTTCCCCTGACTATGCAGATCGCTTACCTTTTGAGTGAGTACCCGACCCTGGGCCACACCTATTTGTTGCGCGAAGTGCGCGGGCTGCGGGAGCTGGGCTGGGACATTCAAACGATTTCCATCCGCCAGCCCGGAAAGCGGCCCGCTCCGCTCTCCCCTGCCGAGCAGCAAGAATACAACTCCACCTGGTACGTTCTGGGAAGCAGCCCGCTCGCCATTCTGGCGGCGCACCTGGCAACGTTCGCCAGCCGCCCGGCGCGTTACTTCCGCGGGTTGCTCACCGCCTGCAAGATCGGCCGCTTCCATCCTCATTCCACGGCGCGGGCGTTGGCGTACTTCGGGGAAGCGGTCGTTGCCGGCCATCGCCTGCGCCGCGCCGGCATCGAGCGCGTCCATTCGGTTTACACCACCACGGTCGCTCTCATCCTGAGCCAGATTTTCGACGTCCGCCTGTCGATGACCATTCACGGCCCGTCGGAGTTCTTCGATCCCGAAGGCTTCCGCATCCGCGACAAAGTTGCCGCGGCTGAATTAGTTACGGGTATCAGCTACTTCTGCCGCAGCCAGATCATGCTATGGTCCTCGCCCGCCGACTGGCACAAGATTGAGGTCGCACCGCTGGGGATCGACATCGCGGGATGGCAGCCGGCTCCGTTTCGCGAGCAGCCGGCTCCCTTCGAGTTGATTTCGGTGGGCCGGCTCGCCGACGTGAAAGGTTATCCTCTGCTTTTGGACGCGGTCGCCCAGCTGGTCGCCGAAGGCAGGGATGTCCGTTTAACCTTAGTGGGCGATGGACCCGACAGCCGCAAGCTGCAAGAGCAGTCGCGCCAGCTCGGCATTGCCGAGCGCGTCATCTTCGCGGGCTGGAAGAACCAGGCCGAGCTGCGCCAGCTCTATGCCGCCAGCGACCTGTGCGTGCTGTCCAGCTTTTCCGAGGGCGTCCCCGTAGTTCTAATGGAAGCCATGGCGACCGGTGTACCCTGTGTCGCCCCTCGGATTACCGGGATACCGGAACTGATCCGCGACGGGATTGAGGGACTGCTGGTAACCCCAGCGAATGTTACCGAGTTGGCTGCCGCCATTGCCACTCTGATGGACAAACCTGACCTTCGCCGGCAAATGGCCGACCGGTCACGGGAACGAGTTGCTGACCGCTATGAGCTTGGCAAGAATCTTCAACACCTGTCGAGCCTGTTTAGCCGGAAGATGCAACCGGCGCGCGTAACTTCCGCGGACTCGAACTAAGCACCGATTCGTAAATTCCCTGCAGGGTGCGCGCTGCCTCGGCAAACGTGAACCGGCTCCGGATCTTTTCCGCAGCGGCCAGCGCCAACTGCTGCCGCCGCGGCGCATCGGCCACTAACTGATCCAGATGGTGAGCCAACTCCTCGACGCCATCTACCGCGAACAACATTCCGTTCTGCCCATCGTCAATCAGCTCCGGATTGCCTCCGGTGCGCGAGGCGACCGCAGCGCAGCCGCAGGCCATGGCTTCCATCAACGCATTCGATAAGGCTTCGGAACGCGAAGGCAGCACGAAAATATCGATGCGGTTCAGCCAGGCCGCTACGTCGTTGGTCGCCGGCTCAAAGTGATAATTCTTGATGCCGACCTCCGCGCACAATGCGTGCAATCTCGCTTCCTCCGGACCGCTGCCTACGATGACCAACTGCGCGCCCGCTGGCTTCAGCTTGGCGAAGGCCCGGATCAGCGTATCTACTCCCTTTTCCGGGCGCAGCGCGCACACCGTGCCAATCACCACCTGCTCGCTAATCGCGGAACTGCCGCTGCGCCGCTGGTATTGATCCGTATCGATTCCGTTGTAGCAAAGCCGCACCTTCGGCTGGGCCACGCGCTCCTCGTCGATCAGGTAGCGCCGCATGTATTCGCAATTCACCACCACCGCATCGACCATGCGGTCGGTGATTCGCAGCAGTCGCTTGAGCCGTTGCGTCGTCAGGTCGCGATCGCCGCGCTGGCTGGAAATCACCGCCGGCGCTCCCGCCAGCCGAGCTACCGGCACCGCAAATACATTGAGCGGCGCGTCAAAGGAATGAACAATCTGGATGCGGTTTTCGCGAATATAGCGAATCATCTGCGACACCGCTTTGAATACCGCCGGCGATTTGAACGAATAGACCGGCAGATGGAGGATCGGAACACCCGCCTCCTCCAATTCCTTCCGCCGCATTCCGTCCGGACGAAAACAACCAACATGCGGAACGAATCGCTCGCGTTCCAGGAATCGCGCCGTCTCCACCAATTGGCGCTCGGTCCCGCCCAGGCCCAACTCTCGGACCATCAGCAGTACCGGAATTCGTTCTAAAGGCTGGCCATTCATTCAACTCAGGGTCAGACGGGCTTACCGATCTTCTGCAACCTTGCGGTAACCATTATATCGGTTACCTTAGTTTATTAGATGATCGATTCCAGGTGACTATCGGACGGTGACCAACTACTGTCGTCCCAGAGCTTATCTCGGAAACCCCGCTGGTCCCCAGCATACCAGCGGATCTTGCCCGCCGATACCAAGGAGTGATCATGAGCAGTAAGCGACCAGGGCGTTTCCTCCCCTATTTCTGTTTATTTGGAATTTTGATGCTTGCGCAGACAGCCCAGGCGCAGGGCAACTATGCGATTTCGGCCTCGCCTACCGCCATCACGGTGGCCCAGGGAAATCAAGGCACGTCCACCATCACGTCCACGGTCAGCGGGGGATTCAACAACCCCGTCACCCTGGCGGCAACGTTGCCCAACCCGAAAATCGCGGTGACTTTTGGTTTCAGTCCCAACCCGATTCCTGCGCCCGGATCAGGTAGCTCCAGCATGACGGTCTCGGTGGGCAGCTCGGTCACGCCTGGGGTCTATCCCATCATCGTTACTTCGAGCGGAGGTGGGATCCACAAAGTAATCGCGGTGATTCTAACCGTCACCGCGCAACAGCAGCCCAGCTTCACCATCAGCGCGTCGCCGGCATCGCTGACCATCACGCAGGGCAATCAGGGAAGCACCACGATCGTCACCACCGGTTTGAACGGCTTTAATAGCGCGATCAGTCTGTCGGCCACGGGCGCGCCTTCGAATACCAGCGTGAGCTTCAGCCCGAATCCCATTCCCGCGCCTGGCTCGGGCCGCTCGACCATGAGCATCGTAGTTGGCTCGAACACGCCGACGGGGACCTATCCCATCACGGTAACCGGCAATGGCGGAGGAACTCAGCAATCCACCACCGTAAGCTTGACGGTGACCTCGTCCGGAGGAAGCCTAGCCGTCTCGGTGGTACCGCCTGTGCTCAACGTTCCCCAAGCCAATCAGATTACCGGTGAGGTGATCACGGCGATCAGCGGAGGCTTCAACGGCGCGGTCACGCTCACCTCCTCCGGCGCGCCTTTGAACACGACGATCAGCTTTGCTCCGGCAACCATTCCGGCGCCGGGCGCGGGCATCACGACCATGACCATCGTGGTCGGCAGTACCACCGCGCCGGGAAGTTATACGGTTACGGTGACCGCCAGCAGCGGCAATGTCCAGCAAACGGCAACCTTCACGCTCAACGTAGTCGCCCAGAGTGGCGAACCGTTCCCGGCGCGTCCCCGGCTTTATATCGATACGACCTGGAACCCACCGAACGGAACCACCTGGAACGTCAATACGGCTTCCAGCTTCCAGAATGCGCTGAACCAGGCCGCGCCCGGCGATACCATCGTTTTGGACGATTCCGTCACTTATTCGGGAAACTTCACTCTCCCCACTAAGACGAATCCCAGCCAGCGGTGGATTTACATCGAAACCTCGGGCCTGAGCAACCTGTCGCCTCCGGGTACCCGGGTCAATCCGACGGTCGACGAACAGTACATGGCCAAGATCACCTCGCCCAACACCGGGCCGGCGATCACGATTAATGCTGGCGCCAGTTACTATCGCCTGGTCGGTCTGGAAGTCACCACCAACTCCAACCAGGGATGTAACCTGGGCAACAACCCGCCCGTCAATTGCTTCACCTATTTCCTGATCTATCCCACCACCTCCCTCGGCGGGCAGTTGGCGGATTCGATCACCGTCGATCGCAACTATATTCACGGCTCCCCCACGCAAGATGTGCGCGAGGGCGTAACCGCCAACGCCACCAATTTCGCGGTCATTGACAGCTACATCTCCGACATTCACCAGAGCACCAATGACTCGCAGGGGATCATTGCCTACTTCACTCCCGGTCCCATCAAGATCGTCAACAATTACATTTCGGCGACCACCGAAGATGTCATGTTTGGCGGAGCCGGCGGCTACAACAATCCTTACGTGCCCTCAGATATCGAGCTGCGTAGAAACCATTTCTACAAGCCGCTGTCCTGGGACGAGCCCGGAATCACCCTGCCTCCCAATGCCGAGTGGGTGGTCAAAGACAATCTGGAATTTAAGAGCGGGCAGCGCGCCTGGATCAGCGGCAATATCCTGGAGAATGACTGGCTCAGCGGCCAGCAGGGCTACTCCGTCGATCTCACTGTGCGTACCAGTCAAAGTGGGAATATCGCGGTGGTGGACGACATTACCATGGAAAACAATGTTCTCACCAATGTCGATGCCGGTTGGAGCATGATCGAAACCGACGACGAGTGCGGCGCGGAGTGGGGTTATCCCAACTGTACCAACCCGGGCGAGTCCAAGCGCTGGAAGATCTACAACAACCTTCTGCTGATGAGTCCGGCCAACGATGGTTCGCGCCACGTTGCCTTTTCCGTGGGAACCAACCAGACCGACCTGGTATTCCAGCACAACACCGTGCTGGTCAGCGATGGTTCCACCTGTACGGCCTCGTTCTACTTCAACAGTGAATCGGGTTGGGGATGGCCGCCGCCGCAATCCTATACGCACAACCTGTGGATGCTGGACAGCGCCCTCTGCCGCCAGCCCACCGGCGATTGGGGACAGACGGGTACGGCTGGCATGACCTATTACATGGGCGATCCTCCGCCGTTGCAAACCCGTCTCTGGGGCGACGTGATGTTTGTCCCCAGCGGCGACCATGTTGCTACTTGGCCGGCGCATAACGATGCCACTACCACCCCATTCACTTATGTCAATCCTAATCAGGGGAACTATCAGCTCCTAACTCCCGATTGGACGGATACCACCGACGGAAAGATCTCGGGCATCGACTACAACGCTTTGGAACAAGCCCAAAGCCAGTAGAGTCAAGCCTGCCCGCGCGAGTTAACATCTGCCCGCGCGAGTTAAACAGTAGATCGCGGCCTACGCCCGGCTCCCTAGGTTTCCGCCAGGGAGCCGGGCGTGGCTTCTTTCTGCCGACCTGCAGGTGGACGCGCATCAGCATCGAAGTCGCCAAGCAGTTTACTGTCTCCGTTTGTCATCACGAACCGGCTTCAGCCGGTGAGGGATCTGCTTTTCGGGCCTTTTCAGCAGCCTGCGGGAGGAACAACCTAGCTTGCCGGGCACAAACCAGATATCTCACATTGTGGGACTATGGCCTTATGATGGGACGGGAGCGCTCAGAACCGAACCGGCGGGAAAATGGAAAAGGCTGTGACTTTGGTTATGCTCTAGCCGCCAACTCCTGCGAGGGAGTTACCGGCGTGGACGCATGTACCGTCACAGCCCTTGATGCGATCACCGCTTTCGCGGTTCCGGACCCCGGCTGACACCTCGCAGTGCAGTCGGTTTTTTCGGGTCTGGCGGTTGCCGCAGGTCACCCTGCTGAACCGATCACTCAGCGTACTTCAGGTCGGCCGCTATTAGTTGCCTTCCCTTTTCTGCCGTCGACGAAAGCCATCCTAGCCCAGGATTGAAAATTGTCAACGCCCAAGGTTTGTGCAAACGTCACTTATTTTTCTGTGCGAATCTGTTGATCTAAGCGATAGAATTCAATTGCCTTGGCAAATGCGATTCAAGATATCCAAGGGCAATTCACATCTTTTTCACAGAACTGTAGCAAGGGAAACATAGGATTTCATCGGCGACAGAATTGTTTGAACCGAGCTTGCACTTCGAGTTGTCATTACCAGCGCCTTCTGCTTTTGGGCGCGAGACATCTGCTGTTGACTGTGGCTGGGAAAAGCAGCATCCCTCGCTTCGCTCGTGATGACAATCGCTGAGTCATCCAACTCAAGAGGAGTTCAATGTCTGATCTCGTAGCTTATGTGGACGGCGGCTCGCACGGCAATCCGGGGCCGGCGGGTATTGGGGTGGTCATCGAAAATCGCGCCGGCGAGACTACCCGCATCGCCAAGTGGATCGGACATCAGGACAACAACGTCGCCGAATACGTTGCCCTGCTCGAGGCCTTGCAACACGCCGTCGCCGTCAACGCCAAAGCCTTGCACGTGTACTCGGACTCGGAAGTCGTGGTGAAGCAGATGACCGGGGAATACGCGTGCCGCAGCCCGCGCCTACATTCGCTGAACTGGATTTGCCGCAAACTGGCGCGCGCCGTCGACTTCTCTATCGCTCACATCTCGCGCGAACGCAATCACGAAGCCAACGATCTGGCCAATCGCGCGGCGCGGGGCGCAGCCGACGCAACCCCTTACACATCCACCGCGAGCTAACCACCCTCTTAGAATCCAGCCCACCTTCCCGCACTGTGACCGCAGTCACTGCATTCCTGCCTAAGAAAAGCCAGCATAGTTGTTACACCAAAGGAATTCCATGCTGACCCAGACCATCATTGAGCCGTTTCGCATCAAGAGTGTCGAGCCCATCCGCTGGACCACGCGCGAGGAGCGGGAAGCGCTGTTGCGCGCCGCGCACTACAACCTGTTTCTGCTTCCGGCCGACGACGTGCTCATCGACCTGCTCACCGATTCGGGCACGGGCGCGATGTCGACCCGGCAATGGGCTGCCATCATGCTGGGCGACGAGAGCTATGCCGGCAGCCGCAGCTTCGACCACTTTCGCGACTCGGTGCAGGATATCTTCGGCTACCAGCACGTAATCCCCACCCACCAGGGACGCGCCGCCGAGCGCATTCTGTTCAACGTGATGTGCAAGCCGGGCGACTTGGTGCCTAACAACACGCACTTCGACACCACGCGGGCCAACATTGAGTTCGTCGGCGCCGAGGCCGTGGATCTGCCGATTGCCGAGGCCCGCCAACCGGCGGCGTGGCATCCCTTCAAAGGCAATATGGACGTCGCCGCGCTGGAAGAACTCATCGCTCGCGTAGGACGCGAGCGCATTCCGCTGGTGATGTTGACCATCACCAACAATTCCGGCGGCGGGCAGCCGGTCTCGATGGAAAACGCACGTGCGGTCAGCGCGGTCTGTCATAAGCACGATATTCCACTCTACTTCGATGCCTGCCGCTTCGCCGAGAACGCTTACTTCATCAAGCTGCGGGAAGATGGTTACGCGTCAAAGACGCCGAAGCAGATTGCGCAGCAGATGTTTGCGCTGGGCGATGGCTGCACCATGTCGGCCAAGAAAGATGGCATGGCCAACATCGGGGGATTTCTGTGTACCAATGACGCGGTGCTGGCCAGCCAGGAGAAAGATCTGCTCATACTCACTGAGGGATATCCCACATACGGGGGGTTGGCCGGGCGCGACCTGGAGGCCATCGCCGTGGGCGTGCAGGAATCGCTGGAAGAAGATTACCTGCGCTACCGCATCGCCTCGACGGCGTATCTCGGTAATCATCTCACTGAGCAAGGCGTGCCTATCGTGCAGCCGCCGGGTGGTCATGCGATTTATCTGGACTCGCGCGCGTTCCTGCCGCACATCCCGCTGGACCAGTTTCCCGGCGTAGCGCTGGCCACGGAGCTGTACCTGGAAGGCGGAATTCGCTCGGTCGAGATTGGCACGTCTGATGTTCGGAGCCGCGGCGAAGATGGACCTGGTGCGGCTGGCCATTCCCCGCCGGGTTTACACCCAGAGCCACATTGATTATGTGATCGAGGTGATCCTGGCGGTGTGGAAGCGGCGCGCGGAGATTCAAGGGATGAATCTGACTTACGAAGCTCCCTTCCTGCGGCACTTCACAGCCCACCTGGAACCGGTCGCAGTGGCGCAGACGGTGGGATAGTAATCGAAGCAATTGGCTTTGTGAGACTGCGTAGACATCCCTTACAATGAAAACGACTCGCTATTTTCAGGAACAGGTTTTGCGCAAGCGCCCGTATCTGGAGATCGAATGGTGCGAACGGATCGTGAAGAGCCCCTTGTCGCAAGAAACCCAACCAGATGGACGCATACGATATTGAGGTGCCGTGCAAGAATTGGCTGGCCGGATTTTGCGCGTTGTGACGCTCGAGGATGGTGAGACGATCCACAATGCCTTCCCGGACCGCAATTTTCGCTTAAGACAAGCGGAAGAGGAGCGGCGATGAAACTGCACTACTATCCAGACACTGATTCGCTCTATATTGACTTAAATTCGAACCCCAGCGCCGATTCCCGCGAGGTGGCAGAGGGTGTAGTTGTCGACCTAGATGCAGCGGGGCGCCTGGTAGGAATCGATATCCAGCGTGCTTCTCAGGTGTTGGATCTGAACACGCTGGAAACCGAATCATTCCCATTAACTAAAACGAGAATCGCCTAAGCCTTCGCCTTCAGCGCCTCATCCACCGTCATAATGTCGACCATCCCATAGCAGCCATAAATCGCAGGCAGCACCTTTGCTGCGGGATAGGTGCGGCGCAGTTCCGCAACTTTCTTGGTACCCGCGCGGTAGGCCGGCAGATACATTCTGCCCAGCAGTGGATGCCGCCCCCAAGCGCCGGAGAGCTTGTCGGCACGCTCCTCGCTGACCAGGAAATCGCGGCGCAGGATCTTGGCGATTTCTGCTTGTGGCTTGCCTTCGCCCCAGGTGAGATACGACGACTGGTTCTTGGCGTCGTCTTGCAACAGCGCCAGCAGCACACCGATCTGCATGTCCTCGTCGGGAAGCTGATCGATCTCGGTAACGCCGTGCGCCATCAGGATGGCATTGTTGGCTAGACCCTCGAAGAGCGTGGCGGCTCGCGTGTTCATGGTGAGCACCGTAGCTTCGAAGCCGGCTTTGCCGCGCACGTAAAGGTTCTGCAGATACGCGAAGGTGGTCACGTGTCCGGGGACAACTTCGTGGCTTACCAGCTGCTGAAATTCCGGGAAGCTGATTTGCAGCGAGGCATTGATCTCGTAGCTGGCTTCGTACTTGGGCGAACCGTCAGCATTGCGGGCACGGCCCAGGTAATTCATCGATCCGGAAAACCAGGCGTCCTTGATGGGCAGGAAGTCGATGTTGGCGCGCGGAATCGCCGCCAGTTCCTTGGGCAGATGAGGCAGGAGATTTGCAGCGCTGAGATTGTCGAAGTAGGCGATCACGGCCGCACCCAACGCTTTCACCGATCCCATGGGGGCGACGCGTTCGCGCCGCCAGTTGTCCACCGCGCCCAGCAGTCCCCCATTGTGGGAGGTGGGATATCCGGCGCGATTCAGCAGCTCGGCAACCTTGTCGTGCTTGGCCTGGGGCTGCGAAGGCTCGGGCGGGCGACCGGTCGACGATTCCACACTGCGTTCGTAAGGAACTTTCGCGCCGTTGCCCAGGATCTCTTGCGCGAGGTCCCACATTGTCAGAAGGCAATCGGCCAGGCCAGCGAGATAGTGGCCGCGCAAGCCGCCAATTGCGCTGCCTTCTTTGCGAACCCCGGCGATGGCCGCGGGTAAATCGACGTCTTTCAGGTAAGCTTCAACCGCGGCGCGATCGACCGTTTTTCCGGCGACGCCGCCGGTTTCGCGAACTTTCGCGGCAGACGCCACGGTGTAGGCCGACGGTAGCGGCTCGTCCGAATACCATGAGTCGGCGATGAAGCGGCCGGTTCCGGAGGGGCACATTACGTCCCCGCCCCAAAGTGTATCAATTCCTAATACTGCATCAGCAATATAGCGTCCTACGGTATCCATTACGAAACTCCCTTTTCGATTGAAGCTTTGAAGGGGCACGACGGTCAGTCGTGCCGATCAAGCTCCAAATTCTTGTCTAGCGAGCTTCAGCCCGCAGCACATGTGTCGCCGGCTAAACAGTTTGCTGAAAAACTCGGCAAAGCAGATCCCTCACCGACTAAAGTCGGTTCGGGATGACAAATATAAAGGACTTGCTACGGCGTAGCTAAAGCTACGCCCCTTCAAAATCGCCTTAGGCCGAGTTTTTCAGCAAACTGTAAAGCCGGCTCAGAACGAGTAAGTCAACTCCTATCGGCACGACTAAAGCGTCTGCGTGAGAACCTCTGTCGTCCCTACAGGACTCAGACCTATTTCCCACCTGACCCAGGACTCCGCCTGCCCACCCCAATTCGCGCAAAAGCGGCGCGAGTCGGGGGCCCGGTTGCGGCTCCGTCCTGGGCTGAACTGAGTCGTCCTTACGGACGGGATTCTCAGCTGGTATATTCCACTCGCAAATCCAAAATTTGGTTCTCACGCAGACTCTAAAGTCGTGCCCCTTCAAAATCGCTCTGGCTATCGGCACAACGGAAAGTCGTGCCCTTTCAAAGCCAATCTACGCCGCCTCCTTGCCCCTCACAGAGCTGAACCAGATATACAGACACAGACCCACGAACAGGATTGCGGAGATTGTCTGCGATATTGGTTCGTTGTTATAGAACGGGGTCTGGATAAGCTCCTCCCGATATTTTGGCAGCAGACGCAGGCCCGCGCCAAACACTCCGCCCAGCGCCCCACCCGCCATCAGTCCGCCGGCGACGATGACGCCGCGCTCGCGTATGCTGCGGCCCGGCTCACCGCCCGTCTTGTCGGCGCGCTTGTTCACCAGATGCGAGACGAATCCGCCGGCCAGGATGGGCGTGGTCAGCTGCAGCGGGAGATAAATTCCCAGGGCGAAGACCATCGACGAGAGGCCAAGCATCTCCAACACCACGGTGATCAAGGCGCCGATGCCGAACAGGATGTAGGCGACCGGCTGGCCGCTCATGAATCCTTCCACGATGGCTTTCAAAGCAGAGGCTTGGGGCGCGACCAGCACCTGGCGCATGTCGCCGGGGGCGGCTTCGCCGAACTGAAACGCCTTAGCCAGCAGGACGATGGTCAGCCCGGCAGTGACCGCCGCAGCGATCACGCCGATGAACTTCACTTTTTCCTGCGCCGAGGGTGTGGAACCGATCCAGTAACCGGCCTTGAGGTCAGTAATGAATTGTCCGGAGACGCAGAGCGCAACACACACCATGCCGGCCAGCGCCATCACAAAGAACATGCCGGTAGTTCCGGAGAGGCCAAACTTCAGCAGCACCACCGCCGAGACGATCACGGTCAGCAGGGTCATGCCCGAGGCAGGATTGTTGGCCGTGGCGGCGATCGCATTGGCGGCCACCGTGGTGAAGAAGAAGGAGAAGAACAGGGTCAGCGCCAGGCCCACGGCGAGTACCGCCAAGCTGACATGCAGCTGCCCGAAGAAAACGGCCACGGCGATGGCGCTCACTATGACGCCGAGTAGTATAGCCATGATCGGGACATCGCGGTCGGTCCGCTCGGTATGCGGGGCCTCTCCGTGGCGGAAAGCGTGTAGCGCGATGCCGAACGATCCCACCACCACGCGCAGCGATTTCAAGATGCCAACGAAACCGGCAGCGGCGATGGCGCCCACTCCGATGTAACGCACGTAGTTGCGGTAAATATCGGCAGCTGTCATGTGCGAAATGGGAATAGTCGCGGGATAGACCGCGATGTTGCCCATGTGGCTGCCCAGGAACCAGATCATGGGGACCAGCACGAAATTGACCAGCACGCCACCGGCGCAAAAGATCATCGCGATGCGCAGGCCCATGATGTAACCGAGGCCGAGAATGAAGCCGATGGCATCGAAGTTGAAGACCATGCGATCGCGATCGACCAGCGAACGCATGAGCGGCACAAATTGGAAGTTCAAATACTCCTTCCAGACATGGAAGGTGGTAACGAAGAAATCGTAGACCGCTGCGATGCAGGTAGCCTGGATCAACAGCTTGGCCTGTGAGCCGCCTTTCTCGCCAGTGACCAGCACCTCGGTGATGGCGGTGGCTTCGGGAAAGGGCAGCTTGCCGTGCTGCTCTTGCACAAAGTAGCGGCGCAAGGGAATGAGGAACAGGATGCCCAGGCAGCCGCCGGCCAGACAGATGAAGATGGTCTGCACCGGATGTGGGTCAAGGTGGAGGATGTAGAGCGCCGGCAACGTGAAGACGGCGCCGGCCACCACACTGCCGGAGGCGGCGCCGATGCCGGTGATGATCATGTTCTCCAGCACGGTGGAGCGGCGCTTATACGCGCGCGCCAGCCCGATGGCCAGGATGGAGATGGGAATCGCCGCTTCCATGCCCTGGCCAACCTTCAGAGCGGAGTAGGCCGAAGCCACGCTGAAAACGATGCACAGCAGCGTGCCCCAAAGCACCGCGCGCCCGGTGATCTCCGGAACGCTCGCGCTGGTGGGCACCAGCGGCTCGTAGAGCTCGCCTTCTTTCAGCGGCTGATAAGCGTTCGCGGGAAGGGACTTTGTCTCGACCTCAGGTGAAGCGGTAGCCATGGATGCAGCCTCGTCGGCAGTTTAGCAGCCGAAGGCATTGTAAACGGCGGGGTCAAGGAAGAGTGTGACGCCGGTGGTCAGTGTCAGTGATCCCAGGTTAGCGTCCAAAAGAGGGACGCGAACCCTTCGACAAGCTCAGGGCAGGCTCTGGGGCACTCGTATTCCTGCTTCCAGCTACGGGGAAATCTCCCAGACAACGCCGGACCCGTAAGTTCCGCCATGCTGGGTGGTGCCGTAGATGTTGCCTTGGGCGTCGACCACGGGGCTGGCCTCAGGGTTGGCTCCATCTGTGGGCGGACCGGCGAAGTCGTGCAGGTCGGTGTAGTTCCAGCAGCAGCTCAGCGTGAATACGTTACCCCAACCATTGTTCCCGTAGTTGTCGGTTGCGCCATAGATATTTCCCAAGGTGTCGGTCGACACCCGGGACGATAGCGTCGTGAGAAATTGGTTGAGATCTACCAGGATGAAAGGGTTCCAGTCCGGTGGAGACAAGGTGAAGACCGGCGCGTTACCCAACGGCTCGTAGCCGCCCGGCCCCACGCAAATATAACTGATATAGCTGCCCGCGCCATACAGATTGCCGGCCTGGTCTGCGGTCAGACTTGTCGGATTGCCGTCGGGACCGTCGGGGTTGAAGCTGTGCAGGACCTGATAGCCTCCCGCCGTGGTGTAGAAAGTGCCGGCGTTGTATATGCCACCCGATCCGGTGATGCCGTACAAGCCATCGGAGCCACTGGCCACTCCTATGGGATCAGAACCGTCGCCGCGGAAGGCGGGAAATGCGTGCAGGACCTGTATGCCGCCATTGGTGAACTCATAGAGCGTACCGCCGTGATTCGCGCCTGCCGTGCCAGCGCTTCCATAGATATTGCCTGAGCTGTCGAGCACCAGGCTCCCACCTGGGTTTGCACCGTCGCTGCCGCCGGTGAAACTGTACAGCAGGGTCTCCATCCAATTGCTAAAAACACTGGGCAAGACGTGCCCGGGGGGAGCCAGGCCGAAGAGCACGCCATCGCCTAAGCCTCCGTACCTGGTTGTGCCATAGGGCCTGCCATCGGCGCCGAGGACCAGAGTGCTGTCGGGCCCGCTGCCATTCGCTCCGGAGAACGAATACAACCGAGTAAACCGCCAGCCGGGGGAGCCGGGAGTAAGCTTGAACACCGTACCTCCTCCCGACGGACCACCGGAGCTGGTCGTGCCGTAGAGATTACCCGCGGCATCGATCACTAAACCGGCAATTGGAGAGCCGCCGTCTACCGCGCCCGTGAAGTTGTAGATCACACGGTAGGTCTGGGTTGGGGAGGGTGGAACGGTGACAACCTTCGCATCGGTGGCCGGCCTCTGCTCGGCTGGGCTGGGACAGGTAGAGTTGGAACCCAGGATGGTGAATGCTTCCGAAGGAACCGTGCCTATAGTATTTTCCTGGGCTTGCGAGGGACAGCCGGGAGACTGGCAGCCGACTCCGCTGTTCTCGTCCCAATAGACCGGATCGCCGCTGGGAACGTCGGCATTCTGCAAGGTTACCCAGGCACCGCCGCTCAAGGTCGGCCCATTGGTGAAGCTGGTCGATTCCATGCAGACGTAGTAGCCGAAGTCGTTGCCAAAGCAGTTTGACTCGTTGAGGTTGAACGTGCCGTTGAAGAGGTCGGAGCCGAAAGGCAAGGAGCCGATGGACACCTGAACGCTGGAAATGGTGTCGCCGGGAATCAGCCACGCCCAGAAGTTCATGCCTGTGATGGGAGTATTGGGCTGAACCAGAATGCTGTTGGTGACTGAAAAGCCGAAATTGATCGTCCAGGCATAATCCTGTCCATCGACGGGCCCATTCTCGTAAGCGATCCCATTACCTTGGCCTCCCGGCAAGTGTCGACGGGGCGGCCGCGGGGTTGGCGAGTGGGCCCGTCGCACCCCGAACTCCGGCACTCCTGCCTGGACTGTCGTTGGGGGAAGGATTCTGTGCGGAAACAGGCAGCGCAGCCGACATGATCAGGAACGCGGTGACCGCTGCCAGAACGATGGTGCGAAACAGAGAGATGAGAGGTTGCGCTTGGCTGGGCATCGGCTTGTGCTCCTCGCAATGGCTGTAAACGTTCGTGGACCAGGACAGAACGTATGCGATGGGGCGCGTGGGAGAGGAAGAGAGGTCTACTTCAGGGCGCCGGGGAGCGAATCGGAACGGGGCAAAAGAAACGCCGTAATCCTCTCGCGATACACCCGGCGGGATTTTATAACTGCCAGGGAGCGTTTGTCATTTTATTTCTGCGTGGCGCGGGGTGAGGTAATCGAGTATCCGGGTTCGTTCCAAGCTTCGGCTGGGGGCTCCAGGTCAGGCAGTTCTGCCTTGCGGCCCTTCCAGATTAATGATCCTGGTTTCCAGATCGAGGAGCTTCGATTGCATGGCATCAAGCTGTTGCGTGGTGGAGGCATTGATGTTGGAGACATCGGCTTCGATCTTGCGCATACGGACGCTGGTTAATTCGTGACAAGCGCCGAACGCCTGAAGGATGCGAGTTTCCGCGATGTGCCAGCGCTCGTCAATGTACTCGCACAGACGCTTCTCGGTATCATGCATGCGCCCGTCAAAGTGCTCGCAGAGACGCTCCGCCGCATCCTGCGTGCGCTCGTAAATGTGGTCGCGCGGATGCTTCTCCGTGTCGAGCGTGTGCTCGCGCAGGCGCTTTTCCATTCCTTCCAAGTACTGCAGGAGATCAGCATCCATGCGCCAAATCCTATCACAACAGAAGGCGGAAACTGGGGCCCCCACCCTTAGGCTGACGCCTCATCACGGCTGTACGTACACCGGATTGTTGGGCGAAGGCGGCTCGTAGTCCTGACCATATTTGTTCTTGTGCGGAACCGAGGCGGCCAGCGTAACCTGCACCCGGATCGTTCCCAGCGAGTGGGAGCTAACGCTGATCTGTACTTCACGGGAGAGCGCTTGCAGCGTGGCAGGCAAGGCATTCTCATTCCACACATGCATGGTGTAATGGCCGGCGGGGACACCGGAGATGGAAAATTCTCCCTGCTTATTGGGTATGGCAAAGTAGGGGCTGGGCAGGACAACGACCACCGCGCTCATTTCGGGATGAATGTTGCAGAAGATGTAGGAGATGCCCACGCGGTCGAAATGGACCGTGCGGCTGCTGCCCGCCTCGTAGAGTCCCAGGTCAAAACGCTTGCCGTTGAACAACGAGAACACGTTGTGAAACCAGGGATCGCGATTGGGAAACTCGACGCTGGAGCCGCGGGTGACAACCAGCAGGTGCGGCTCGAACGCCTTGTTCTTCTGCGCCAGCACGGCGTGCATGGGCGCAACCGGGGTGGAGTCGGCGGACTGGCCCAGCGGCTCCAGCCAGACGACGCTGGAGCTGGCCGAAGAGGTTTTCGCCGCCCCTTCGGGCACGATGCGTCCATTGACATCGATGTCCTGGGCGCAGCCCGCCACGGCGACCAGCAAACAGCCGGCGATCGCCAATAAGCGAGCCGCGTGTCTCGCGATACTCATACTGCAATCCTCAAAACAGGACTCCCACTGACATGTTCAGTTGTCCTCCGCTGTAGTTATTGTCGTAGATGGTGAAGGTGCGCAGGCGGCGATATTCCATTGAGAAGAGCAAATCCGAGCGCGGGCGGTAGATCACGTTGCCGAACGCTCCTCGATTGGCGGTGAGGTAGTAGGGAGCATCGCTTTGCGCCAGCTCGCCAAAGTAGCGAATGTCGGCGGCAAACGGGCTGTCTTGTCCGAAGGCGCCGTTGAATTCCAGCTTCGGGGTAGCGCGAAATTTTAGCTGCGCCCATCCGCCCACGTCGTTCAGGGGAATCACCGAGGCGTTGGGATCGTCGAGCATCCCATTGGAAATCACACTGCGTCCCAAAGCGCCGCCCAGTCCCCCGATCGCGGCGCCGCGATAGAAGGCAGCACTGAGGGCGAAGCGGCTGCCCAGCGGGAGATTGATGTCCATGGTGCCGGCCCAGCCGTTGACGATGCGGTCAAAGCCCCAACTCTCGCGGCTGTAGTAGCCGCCCGCTCCCACAGTAAAATTTTGTCCAAAGAAAGGATGGGAGTAGGCGAGATGCAAGGCGTAGGCCGGCTGCCTGCCTTCTTCGCCGGCATCGGGACTGCGGTACCAGGTGTATTGCTGATCAGGAGGCTCTCCGGTCAACGGATCCATGAGCGCGCCCTGCAAGGTCACAGTGGAATCGGAGGATAGCGCGAAGCGGTGCTCGACCCGCAGTTGCGGGGTCCAAGCCCACAGATCGCCGGCATAGGAGAGGGGGGAACAATCAACGATGCAAACGAGGTAGGCGACAGCGGCGCCAGGAACAACGGGTCTTGCCCGGCGATCACCGAGGTGTTCTTCCAGTCCAGGCGAACCGCGGCCGTGCGCAACCGCACCAGACCGGAATCTACGCCGTTGTAAGTGGCCGGAAAACCGCCTCCGAAGTCGAAGTTGACGTTGGCGCTGGTGCGCGCCCCCATCAGGTCGGGGCCGAAGGCTTCGAATCCCAGGATGGTTTGCCGCAGGGTGCCTCCTACCGCCCCGGCAGAGTCCACGGGATCAGGCCGAGTGACCCAGGTGGGCACATCCAGGTTATCGAAGTAGCCGCTATTGCCGAACAGATTGAACAGCACGATGCCGGAAAAACGCACCCGGTATTTCGAAGCGCTCTCGACTTTGGTCTGGTACTGATCGTTCACCTTGGCGGTGAGCAACTGCTGGTCGCCCTCGAGTTGATCGACCCGCTGCTCCAACTGGGCAGTAGCCGAGGCAGGATAAGCGGGCGATTGCTCGTCGATGACGTCTGCGGAGGCGGCCGCCGCGGGACCTCGGGTCTGCAGTTCCTCACGCAGACGCACGATTTCTGCCCGGCTGGCGGCTGTTTGCTGTTGCAGTTGCTGCACCATCTCCTTCAGTTCATGCACCTCGGACTGCAATTCGCCGAGGGCCGCATTGGTACTGTTGCCTTCCGAGGAAGGCGTTTGGGGCTGAGTTTGCGCGCCACACCAAAAGCTTGAAGTCAGTACCAGCCACGCAATCACCGCCGGACGCCAGAGTTCAGGACAGCCTGAGCGTTTCATTTCGCACCTCACTGCAGCTAGTGGTTGAGAGCCCGGAAGCTTGGGCGGCAATCACCTTATCAAGCTGGAAAAGGTTGCGAAGCGCCGGCTGCCGGCCGGCCATTCCCCACCGCCGCCTTATGGCATATCCTGGGCAACACCATCCGTATTACCGTGCGGCCCGGCATCGAACTTTCCAGTTCCAGGCTGCCGTTGTGGTCCTGCACGATTTTCTGCGCAATCGTCAGGCCCAGTCCTGTACCGTTCTCCTTGCCATGACTGACGAAGGGTTGGAACAGTTTGTCGCGGATGGAAGATTCTACCCCCGGACCATCGTCGCTTATAAGAATATTGAGGTTGCCATTCTGGTCAGCCACGGTGACTCCGACGTGACCACCACACACTTGCGCCGCCTGGCACCCGTTGAGCAATAAGTTGTAAAACACCCGCTCCATCTTTCGCGGATCGAATTGCGCACTGTGCAGGCCGGCAGATTCAATCCCTACTACGATCTTGTGAAACTGGCGATGGGCGCGCACCAGTTCGATGGCCCGGCTGATGGTACGCTCCACCGGAGCGTCGATGAGATTCAGCGACTCGGCCGGTCGCGACAACTCCAGCAGCGAATCGATCAGGTCGGTGAGCCGGTTGACGGCGACGCGAATCTCCAGGTAGAGCTCTTCCCGCTGCAACGGACTCAACTCGGCGTCGGCCAGGAACTCGGCATTCGCCAACACCGCGGTCAACGGGTGCCGCAAGTCATGCGAGATGGAACTTGCCATGCGGCCGATGGTAGCCAGCCTCTCGGCGGCCAGCAATCGCAGCTGAGCCTGATGCAAGCTCTCGCGCATGCGGGAGAAAGCGTCGGCCAGTTCCGCAACTTCGCCCGCGCCCGGTGCGTTTACCGGATAACGGAAATCTCCGCCGCCTAACGCGCTCACGCCATCCACCAGCTTTTCCAGCGGCCGGGTAAAGGTGCTGGCAAGAACATACACCAGCAAGCTGCCCACGAAGACCGCTCCCAGTCCGACTGCCAGCAAGAGTTGGCGCAGGCGATTGAGGAAGGCGGTAGCTTCGTCATACGACTTCAGCACTACGATGGTTACCCGCGGCGACTCGTCCGGATTCAAGGTTAGCGATGAGACCACGAAGCTTTCCTTGCCCAGCTTCCAATCGGTGGGACCGGCAGCCAGCGCATCGCCAGTGAGGTGCGAATCCAGTTCACTGGTCTGCTCGCTATTGAGCGTGCTCACCACCACGGTCTGGCCACAAACGATAGCTACCTGGCTGGCGGCCACCTGACTGACCTCGCGCGCTACTGCAGTGTTCATCTCATAACCGACAGCTACTACGCCCAGCAGCGCATTGTCGGCCCTCGGTCCGAAGTAGATCGGTGCCAGCACCACTTCATAGAGATGTCCGCCGGCGAACCACCATTGCAGAGGCTCATCCAGCGAACCATGGCGGTCGAGCAATTGTTGCGCTTGCTCGCGAGTGATGCCGGGAGACTTGGTATGAAATCCGACGAAGTGGTTAGTCGGATCCAGTAGCGCAAACAGGTCGCCGCCGGAAAGGTGAAACATCTCGCGCGAAGCATCCTGGATGGTGGGCGCGTGATGCGAGGTCATCAGGGCCTTCAGGTTAGGCAGGTCGGCCATCAACTCGGCCGAGCGAGCCAGGGCCGCTTCGCGCTCGCGCTGCACGTTGCGAAAGGTTTCGACCGAGTTGGCCAGATCGGTACTCAGGCTGCGGCGTACATGATTGGCGACCGTGCGCTGCACGATCAGCAGAGAAACCGCGGTCAGACCCGCCGAGGTCAACAACATGGCGATGAGAAACTTCGTCCGCAACCGTAATCGGCTCATCGCTGGCATACTGTTTGACTCGCTCACCTTACGAACTTATAGCCGGTGCCATGCACTGTGCGGAAGTGTATGGGGTCGGCCGGATCTCTTTCCAGCTTCTGCCGCAGCCGCAGGATGTGGGTATCGACCGTGCGCGTGGTGGGATAGTTGTTATAGCCCCACACCTCGTTCAGCAACTCCGTCCGGGAGATAACCCGCTCCTGGTTGTTCAGGAAGAAGCGCAGCATCTTGAACTCCTGCGGAGTTAAAGGAATGAGTTGTCCGCTGCGATGCAACTCCATCTTGGAGAAATTCACGTCCACATCGTCGAAGCTGAAGAGTTCTACCTTGTCGGAAGCCTGGTTCAAACGGCGCACTGCGGCCCGCACCCGCGCCAATAGTTCGCGCGGACTGAAGGGCTTGGTGACGTAGTCGTCTGCGCCCAACTCCAGCAACAAAACCTTATCCAGCACGTCGCTGGCAGCGCTGAGTACAAGAATAGGGACGCTGGAACATTCCTGCTTGATCTCGCGACACAAATCCTGGCCAGACTTTCCCGGCAGGCGCAAATCCAGAATGACAATGCGCGGCATGGTGGCGCGAAAGGTCTCCATCGCCGACGTTCCATCCGAAGCAATGGATACATCGAAACCGGCGGACTCAAACGTCCGCTGTAAAGCCCGCTGCACGGCGGCGTCGTCCTCGATAACTAGAATCTTTTCCATTTCTGCTTTCCAACTACTCCCTGAACTCCAGCTAATAACAGATCAAAGTGAGAGTCAACGGCATGTTTACAAATCCGTGACAAACAACCCGAGAAAGTGCTCGCGGGTTTTTCACCTTGTCAAGAATCTTTGACCAGAACGTCACACCCTCCAGACAACTGTCCCTGGCGGCGTAGCTAGAGTGCAGAAAGCTTCTGGCAGTCGCTACTCCCCCAATGAAGCGTTGCCAGAAGAAATCCACTATTTGCGAGATTCGAGGACTATCATGCTGAACCTCAAGTTTCACGCGCCCCGGCTGGGTGCGATCACGACATTAACCCTACTGCTAACTACCTTGCTAAGTTTGCCGGCTTTCGCTCAGTCGTACCAGGTAACTCTGCTGAACTCTGACCTTGCCAACATCGCTCCCAATAACGATCCCAACCTGACTAATCCCTGGGGCCTGGTCGCCAGCTCAACCAGTCCGTGGTGGGTCTCCGATAACGGTACCGGACTTTCCACTCTTTACAACGGAACAGGCGGCACGCTCGGGCTGGTTGTTACTATTCCCTCGTGGGACGGTTCGGGTACGGGCGTACCTTCGGGCATCGCCTTTAACGGTACTAACGATTTCCAGTTGACTCCGGGCAATCCGGCGACCTTCCTTTTCGTAACCGAAGATGGAACGGTTCAAGGCTGGAACCACAACGTGAACGCTACCGTCGCCGTGATTGAAGTCAATGACTTCAACACCGCGGTTTACAAAGGCATGGCTCTGGCCTCCGTCGGTGGCGCTAACTATCTTTATGCTGCTAACTTTCACGCTGGAACGGTCGACGTCTTCGACACCAACTTTGCGCCCCACTCATTTGGCGCTAACGCGTTTGTAGACTCCAGCATCCCCACCGGGTTTGCTCCCTTCAACATTCAACTCATCGGCAGCAACCTGGTCGTTACCTATGCCAAGCAAGACGCCGCCAAGCATGACGATGTAGCCGGCCCCGGCAACGGCTATGTCGACATCTACGATACCTCGGGCAATTTGTTGAGCCGGCTGCCGCACCTCATTCAAATGAATTCGCCCTGGGCGATCGTTCTGGCGCCGGCGAATTTTGGAGCTTTCAGCAACGACCTTCTGATCGGGAATTTCGGCAGCGGCTCCATCATGGCGTTCGATCCCAACTCCGGTAACTTTATCGGGTTGATGCAGGATCAGGCCAAGCTGCAATTGCGCATCGATGGCTTGTGGGCTTTGCAGTTCGGCAACGGTCAAGGCTCGGGTCCGGTCAATACCTTGTACTTCACCGCGGGAAATTTTGCCGAGACTTATGGAACCTTTGGCACCATCCTTCCTACCTCTGGCCAGGGTTCCAGCGGCCATGTCGCAACCAGCAGTCACTCTCACAAGTAGCTTGATTTCATCCGGAAAGAGGAGGGCGAAAGTTCTCCTCCTTTCATCTTGTCAACAAGTTTTGACAATATCGTCACCCGGATAAGACAACTCCTCAGCGTCGTCTCGTTACATTGCAGAAAGCTTGTGCAGCAACGGTTCCTGGGACGAAGCGTTGCCGGAAGCAATCCATGATTTCCAGATGCAAGGAGAAAACAATGCTAAGTACCAAGACACCACGAAGTGCCTTCCGGTTAGGCGGGTTGGCAGTGCTTTCGCTGCTCACGATCGCGCTGTTGAGCCTGCCGGCTTCTGCCCAACGAGTTATCGTCACCAACCTGACCTCTGACATTGCGAATGCTTCTTCGGTTCACGATGCCAACCTGGTCAATCCCTGGGGACTATCCATCAGCCCGACGGGGCCATGGTGGGTCGCCGACAACGGCACCGGACTTTCCACTCTCTATGATGGCAACGGCAACGTTCAGTCTCTGGTCGTCACCATTCCCTCGGGCGGCGGCGGCACCGGCACGCCTTCGGGTACGGTTTATAACTCAACTACCGATTTCGAGATCCATAACTTCCAGACACCTTTCATCTTCTGTACCGAAGATGGAACGATCTCCGGGTGGTATATCGGCACGCAGGCGTTTATTACGGTCAACAACAACGCCAACGGCGCGGTTTACAAGGGCATGGCGCTGGCATCCGCGGGCGGTGCCAACTATCTCTACGTCGCCAATTTCCATGCCGGAACCATTGAGGTGTACGACCGAACCTATCAGCCTCACTCCTTCGGACCGAATGCCTTTGTGGATTCCACTCTGCCCGCCGGCTATGCCCCGTTTAACGTCCAACTTGTGGGTAGCAACCTGGTCGTGACCTATGCCAAGCAGGACGCCGCCAAGCATGACGATGTTCCCGGCCTGGGCAATGGCTATGTCGATATCTACGACACCTCCGGCAACCTGCTCACCCGCCTGCAGCACAATCTTTACCTCAACGCTCCCTGGGGCGTGGTGCAAGCACCCGCCAGCTTCAGTGGATTCGGTAACGACCTGCTGATCGGGAACTTCGGCAGCGGAGCAGTCTCGGCCTACAACATCAACACCGGCGCCTGGGTCGGTCTTATGTTCGACGTCAACAGCCTGCCCTTGAAGATTGATGGCTTGTGGGCGCTGGCCTTCGGTAACAACGGCACCGGCGGGCCTAACACCACGCTGTACTTCACTGCCGGATTGTTCGGCGAAAACCACGGCCTGTTCGGATCGATGGTTCCGAAGATCGGCACCGCGAGAGAAAACTCACCCGACACCAACTAGGATCAACCGGGGAGGGCGCGAAGCCCTCCCTATTGTTTTTTGCCCGCTCGGCTGGCACTCTGCCGGACCGCCGCGCACGGCATGCCAACGGAGTAGCCTTCGTATACCACCCATCGGCCAGCCCTGTGTCTCGCAACGCGTGCGCCGCTTCGCCCCAAGGTTGCGGCGTAGCGCCCCAGCGATTGTCACTGATTCGGTTCGATCCGGAGTTGCATAATAGGGACATGCAGACGCCTCGCGGTCGAAGCATCTTTCTAATTGCAATTTTTATCGCCTTATCGAACTGCGCTTCTTGGGCAGCTGGCAAGAACGTCGAGCGGATTGGACCTCTCACGGCAACTGACGTTTCCGACGCGATCAAGCAAGCGGTCGAGGCGAAAGGCTATCGGGTTACTCTCGACGACGGCTGGATGGCCGAGCTCTGGTTCGCCAAACCGCTCAAGACCGCCAAGCAGGACGTCCCCGGTGCTTTGTATCCCGAGTTAACCAACGGGGAATTTGTGGGCGTGGTTCGCTTTCCGCAAGGCATGAGCGATTTTCGCGGGCAAAGTCTTCCTCCCGGCGTATACACCCTGCGCTACCAACTGCTGCCGCAGGATGGCGACCACATGGGCGTCGCTCCCAATCCCGACTTCCTGCTGGCCAGCCCCGTCGCCAACGATTCCCGTCCTGAGCAGAGTTATGTCTTTAGGAAGCTGGTCGCCCTCAGCGCCAAGAGCACGGGCACGAATCACCCAGCGGTGATTGCGTTAGAGAGTGCGGGCGATCCGGCGACGGTGGTGAAGACCGATCACGGAACCGTGGTGTTCAGCGTCGCCGTCCCTACCGCTGCAGGCGCCACCGAGAAGCTCGGCATCGTGCTGAAAGGCGCGGCCGCGCAATAGCCGGCCGAGTAAACATTCTGTCGCAGGCACAAATTACTGTATTGCTGTCGGGCAGCATGACCGGGTCGCGATCAGGCTTCTGAGGCCGACTCGCCGGTCTGATCTGTAAACTATGTGCCCGGTCCGTACCCTCCCAGGCCCCGGGGAATTCCAAGCGCAGTTTCGGTTTCGCCTCGAAGATATTGTGTCGTGTTTGCTGCTGCTTTCTGCCGCCAGGGTGTTGTGGACTGCATCAATGCCGTGGAGAATTGCAACACTCCGGCGAAGGACCCGTTGGCTCGGCCTAAGCTGCTGATTTTGCACGGTACATTCTCACAACATCGCCCCATCGCCTCTGGTCCAACCTTATTCTTGTTGCGAAACGCCACAAAACTCACTGTGGCAAAATGCCACTCGCACCTCGTTGTGTTTCGCAACAGGCTATCGTAACCCTCACTGTTCTGGTTGTTTGCAAGCCCACACAGAAACGATTTGCATCGTCCCTGAGTTTGGTATGCCGAATGCCTTATAGAAAGGTGCCAAGCGCAAGAAAAAAAAGCGCGGCAGGATTCATAACAGGAGGCAGGCCATGACAGTTCTACTCGTTCTTATGATGTTCGCCATCTTTCTTACTATTGATCACTTCTATGCGAGAGCCAAGCATCCTGCGCTGCGGGTAGCGCCGGCAATGAGCAAACAGGCAGCGACCGCGCCTCGGCTGAAGCCGAGTCTGGTCGGCGGCTTCTCGGTTCCCGATAATCTGCGCTATCACCCCGGTCACACCTGGGCGTTGAGCGAGAGTCCCAACCTGGTGCGAATCGGAATCGACGACTTCGCTTCCAAACTGACCGGCAAGGTAGAGCACATCACGCTGCCGCAACGCGGCCAGTGGATTCGCCAGGGACAAAAGGTGTGGAGCATCGTGCGCAATGGAGTCAAGGTCGACATGGTTTCGCCGATCGAAGGCAGCGTAGCCGACATCAACGAGGCGGCAGTAAACGATCCCTCGCTGGCGACCAAAGATCCCTACGGTGAAGGCTGGCTGGTGACGGTGCAATCCCCCGATGCCAAAACCAACTTCCGCAACCTGTTGGGCGGAGCACTGGCTCGCTGGTGGACGGAAGAGTCTGCGATGCGGCTGCAACGGGTTATGCCGAGCGCATTGGGAGCGCTGGCTCAGGACGGCGGCGTGGCCATCGACGACCTGGCCAGCACCATGCCGGACGAGCAGTGGACCAAGATCACGCGCGAGTTCTTCCTGACCTAAACCTTGAGATTGTTCTTCCGCCCTGGAGGTACCTCCTGCTCCGGGGCGTTTTCTTTTGCTAGCAATTTCTTTGCCCTGCTGCTGCGGATGTCCCCCTGGTCAAGTTCCAGGAGGACATCGCATTTAAGGAAGCGGGGGGCGGCTAGAGCGCCAAGCTGCCCCTCGCCGGGTAGCGCGTTCTCGGCCAGTAGAAATGGAAATCGCGCTCCCTAGACGAATACCGTTTCATAAAGGAGGGTAAGTTCTCACGAAGGGTCCGCTTGGCCAGCAAGCGCAGCTTCGTCGCCAGGCACCGCTGTGGTTCAATGCGCGGCGGTGCAGAGTCAAAATCAGGGTAAGGAATGGGCCCAGCGTCACCTGGGTCCGGGTGTTCGAGCTCTCTTCCGTAAGCTCGGCCCGGTGTCCAGGAATGTCTACGGGAGCGGTTGGTTCGTTGGCTGGCCGTTCCCGGTCGACGCGGCCCCGACGCAAAGCCGTCCGGACCAGCAGGGTCAGGAAGGGGCCCAAAGTCGTCGACTGGCTAAAAGTGCTACGAGCTGCCATGGGACCTCCTTTCGCCCGCGTGAGCAATTTCCGGCATCGCTGCCCGGAGGCGGGATGATCTGCCCGCCTTCGGGAGCGCCCCTGCGAGAACGAGTAGTGACCGCTCCTAGGTCACTGCCGCTCTCTCACAGCCACAATGAGACATTTGGCTTTGGGCTTCAATGGTTGCCGTCTGATTTGTGCATGAGTAAGAGATGATCGTCCAAGCCTCTGAAACCAGATAGGTTAGACTCTCTTATGATCAACGCTAGGTGAGCTGCTACCGGCGATGTATAATCCGGCGCAATCAGTAACGGGAGTAGCGGAATCGTGAGCGATACCCATGAACTTCTGCGCTTCGGGGTTTTTGAGCTCAATCTGACCACCGAAGAGCTCCGCAAGTCGGGCACCTTGCTGAAACTGTCACCTCAGCCCTTTAAACTTCTGGCATTCCTGGTTCGCCGCTCTGGCCAGATCGTGACCCGAGAAGATATTCAACGCCAGCTCTGGGGAGGTGAAACCTACGTCGATTTTGAACAAGGGATGAATCACTGCATCAAGCAGATTCGCAGTGCCCTCAGTGATAGTGCCGATCGTCCCCTGTACGTTGAGACGATTCCCCGGCGCGGCTATCGATTTCTTGCCCCGGTAGTTTCCAAAACCATCCTGGCTCCGGCTCCGCGGGTGATTGAATCGCAATCGGGAATTCAGAGCAGTATTGCCGTGCCGGCGATCAGGCCAGTCCCGGAAAGCCTCGCGGTCAAGCCGGCTGCGCAGCCAGCCGAACCGGCGATGGGGCAGAATTCGAAGCAAGCAGTTCAGGCCCCCGTCGCGGTGCCTGTCCCGGAAAAGGCCGCGACGGCGGACCCTGGCCCGGGCGCCACGGAGAAACCTCGCCATTGGATCCTTTGGCTGGCTTTGGCAGCTGCCGCAATCGTGGTGATTGGCGCCATCGCAGGTTTTCTGTATTGGCGATCGCGAAACAGCACGGTGCTCACCGAACGAGACACCATCGTGTTGGCGGATTTCGACAACACTACGGGAGAGCCGGTCTTTGACAGCGCTCTCAAGCAGGCCCTCAGCGTCGATCTGGAGCAGTCGCCCTTCCTTAATGTGCTTCCCGAACAAAGAGTGCAGGAACAGCTTCGCTTTATCGGCCTGCCGGCGGACGCTCGCATCAGCGAAGACGTGGCGCGCCAGATCTGTCAACGTGCAGCCAGCAAAGCGGTGCTGCTGGGCTCCATCTCGGGAGTCGGCGGACGCTACAAGATTGGACTGAACGCGATCGACTGCAGCACGGGAGATTCTTTGGGCAGCGAGCAGGCCGATGCCGGCAGCCGCCGGCAAGTACTGAATGCCTTGGGCAAGGCGGCACGAGCCATGCGGGCAAAGCTGGGAGAGTCGCTGGCCTCGCTGCAGAAATACGACACGCCGGTCGAGCAGGCGACGACGCCATCGCTGGATGCGCTGAAGGCTTACAGCCTGGGAATGAAAAAGGCCGCCACCGAAGGCTATGCCGCCGCCGTCCCTTATTTCAAGAGCGCCATCGATCTTGATCCAAATTTTGCCATGGCCTACGCGCGCCTGGCGGTCGAGTATTTCAATCTCAATCAGCCTACCCTGGCCGCCGAAAACGCGACCAAAGCGTTCCAGCTGCGCGAGCACACCAGCGAGCGCGAGAAGCTCTACATCACCTCGCACTATCACGACCTGGCGACCGGCGATGCCGGCGAAATCGTGGCGGCGTATCAGCTCCTGCAGCAAGACTATCCCCGCGAACCGTCGTCGTACATGAATCTGAACTCCTGGTACAACGCGATTGGCAAATACGAGCAGGCGCTGATGGAAGCGCAGAACGCGTTGCAGCTGGATCCCGGCAACGTCACCAACTACCACAACCTGATTGTGACCGATATCGACTTGAACCGGCTGGACGATGCGCAGAAAGTTTTGCAGGAGGCCAGCGCGCGCAAGCTTGCCGATCCGGCCTTGCTGGCCGATTTCTACGAAGTAGCTTTTCTGCGTGGCGATACGGCGGAGATGGCACGCCAGGTCGCGGCATCCACCGGACAGGTCGGCACCGAAGATATCTTGCTCGCCTTGCAGTCGGACACCGAAGCCTACTACGGACGACTGAGCAAGGCGCGCGAGCTTTCGCAGGCAGCACAAGGTTCGGCTCTGCACGCGGAAGCGAATGAGACGGCTGCGTTATGGCAGCTGGCTGGAGCCCTACATGAGGCAGAGTTGGGCGATGCACGGGTGGCTCGCACCGACGCCGCGGCAGCCTTAGCCAGCAGTCCGGGCAAGAACGTCCGCATCCTGGCAGCGCTGGTGCTGGCCCGAAGCGGGGATCGCAAGCGCGCCGCGGCTCTGGCCGACGAACTGGCGAAGCAGTATCCCTCCGACACCATCGTGAACGACTATTGGGTGCCGACGATACGGGCGGCCGTCGCGATCGACCAGAAAAATCCGACGGTAGCTCTGGCCGCATTGAAGGCAACGGCGCCCTATGAGACTGGGTCGCCCTCGCCCGGAATTGCGTTCTACCCGGTATACCTGCAGGGACTGGCTTATCTGCAGCAAGGCCAAGGCGAGCAAGCGGCAGCGCAATTTCAGAAGATGCTCAGCTATCGCGGGGTTATTCTCAACATCCCGATCGCAGCGCTGGCCCATTTGCAGTTGGCCAGAGCCGAGGCGATGAGCGGTAATAACGCAGCCGCCAAGAAGGCCTACGCAGATTTTCTGGCATTGTGGAAGGAGGCCGACCCCGATCTGCCCATCTTTAAACAAGCGCAACTGGAAGCTGCCAAGATGCAGTAACGAACGGATTAGCACAGGCCAGCAGGTCGGCTTGTTTCGAAAAACGGCTTCACCCCGCGGCAGCCAATTGAGCCGGCGAGCCAGCGCCAGGTAAGTGAAATCCCCTCAAACTCACTCCATAACTTTCCTTAATGGGGCCGATCAAGTTTTTTTACTGGCAGCGGTACGGGATCGACCTATAGTCTCGAATTTCACTTGGATTTCGCATTTTCGCTAGGGCCGAAACCGGCCAAATTTATCTTAAGGAGATCCATGTCGACTGAACTGCGTAACTTCCTTTCTCTCTCCTACGACGAACTCGAAGACCTGAATCTGCAGGCTAAAGAGCAGCGCAAGAACCGCATCCCCCTGGACGATGTCCGGGAAGATCGCCTGAAATATCTTACCGACGAGAAGCGCATCAAAGCCGTCACCGTGTTGTTCAGCGACCTCGAAGGCCGCTTGCATATGCTCGACTATGACAAGAAATTCCTGCTGAAGAGTTGGGACAACCTGACCTTCGATGGTTCCTCGATTCGCGGTTTTACCGCGCAGCGCGAAAGCGATCTCCGGCTGGGAATTGATTGGGGCTCGTTCTACTGGGGACCGGCCGACATTTTTGGCCCCGGCAAAGTCCTGGTCTTTGGCGATGTGATCGACAAAGGCGGGACGCCCTACGCCGCCGACATTCGGGGCGTGCTCAAGACCTACGCCGACCAGCTCTTCAAGAGCGATGGCTACACCCTCAATGCCGCCAACGAGATCGAAGGTTTCCTGTTCAACGGAGAAGACGCCGAGCGCCGCTATCACGAGACCCAGAAATTCGAATACGTGAATACCGGCGGCTACTTTCACTCGTTGCCCGGCGATCCGCTGCGCACCTTCATCGATACCACGGCCGAAGTCCAGCGCGCCATGGGATTCCAGAATGAGAAAGATCATCCTGAAGTCGCACCCTCGCAATTCGAAATTAATTATGGATATTCGGAAGTCGTAAACGCCGCCGACCAGATCCAGCTTTACAAGCTGATCTGCCGCCAGGTAGCCACCAAGATGGGTTTCACGGCTTCGTTCCTGCCCAAACCTGTGGACGGGGTGAATGGCAGCGGCATGCACACCAACGTTTCGGTCAGCAAGAACGGCAAGAACCTGTTCTGGGACGCCAAGGGCGAAGAGAAGCTAAGCAAAATGGGCTGGTCGTTTCTGGACCGCATTCTGACCCATGGCAATGACGTGTGTCTGCTGCTGAATGCCAGCGTGAACGCCTATCGCCGCCTGGATCCGCATTTTGAAGCACCGAATCAAATCAAGGCTTCGGCTGTGGATCGCGGCTCGATGATTCGCATTCCCATCGGCAACGAGAAGAGTATGCGTCTGGAAGTTCGCTCGGTCAGCCCCGATGCCAATCCGTACATGGTCCTCTACGCGGTTTTCAAGTCAGGTCTCGACGGCGAAACCTCCAAGATCAAGAACCTGCGGCAGGCGGAGCGCTATCTGCCTGACAACATTTATACGGCGATCGAAAACTTCCGCGAGGCCAAATGGACGACTGCCATGCTCGGCGATGACGTCAAGGGTCGCTACGCCGATTTGAAGCAAGCCTCGGCTGATCGTTGTCCGCGGCTGCTGGGAACCTTTGTGAAGGCGCCCGAGGTGCAATATCACCACGACGTCTATAACCAGTTCCTGTGGAACCTGTTCTAGAGCACGGTTACAAAAATTCAGTTCCTTTCGTGCCCGGGCCAAGCGTGAGAAAGTACGCGCCTTGGACCGGGCACATTGTTATGCGCTCCTGCTGAGGGACTGCACTCTTCAAGAGGTTACGTGGCTTCGGCCTTCCAAAACTCCAGCGAATTCACCGCAAGCCCGAGGCTGTCGGCGCTTTCGACGAAGTAGACGTTCTCGCTGGCCGACGTCTGCTGTTCTCTTATCAAGCAGCGCCCGGCATTCACTGAGAAAATAGGCGGCGGGCCAGCTAGCCAACCGCCCTTTTTGTGCACTTCCCAATATCTAGCGTGCGCCAACCGGCTCCAGCATCGTAAGCCTCTCGAATGCTGCCACGCCCGCCTCGGCAACCGTAACGTCTTCTGCTTCGGAACCGGAGCTGACACCGATTGCGCCCACGATTTTGCCATTCTCCTTCAGGGGGATGCCTCCGGCGAAGATCATGATCTTGCCGATATTCGACACGTGAATGCCGTAGAACTGTTGTCCAGGCTGGGAGTTGGCGCCGAGCTCTTTGGTGGAGCAGTTGAAAGCCCGGGCAGTGTAAGCCTTGTGCAGGGAAATGTCGACGGAGCCGAGGCATCCGCCATCCATGCGCACATGCTGTACCATGTTGCCGCCTTCATCGACAACCGCAATACACATGGGTTGTTTGATTGCTTCCGCCTTCTTGATAGCGGCTGCAATAATCTGATTCGCTATGGCGAGGGTGATCATGATGAATCCTTTCTTTGTTTACGAGTAAGAAGCAGTGACTTGAAGTACGAGGATTGGAGCTGAGACCGTTGATGCCCTGCAACGAGGGTGCTCGTTGGCTAATCGGGAGTGGCGAGCGATCAATAATAATCACGCCGTAGATGCGGACTGGCATTGCACGACTATTTCTGGCCGCTAGCAGCATTGAGGAAACGCCTCTGATAGGAAATGACCTGGTTACAGGTCGTAAATTGCGCCAGGTAATTCGGCTCGGCAGTCACGACGACGCGATCCATGACATCTTCGTATCGTTCGTCAGCCAACAATGTATCGATGTCGGGAAAATTGTTTTCACCTTCCATACTGCAAAGAATCAGTCGAGTGTCGGGAAGGTTAACGTTGCGCAGAATGCGGAGATTGTGCCTCACGGCATCCAGCCCGTCGGCTCCCTCCGGCGAGTCGAATTGCCGATAACGCAGGATGTGTTCCGCCGTATGTTTCACCTTCAGCAGATCAAGGTCGTTTTCGCCGGGCGCAAGGTAATCCTTCTCAATCAACATCGTCCGCAAATCCTCGAGATGTTTGAGATCGCCGGTAAGGCCGAACATCTCCAGGTGACGCTTGATGGTTTCCGACTGGAAGGTGCGGTGCCGAATGAAACAATTGATGAAGTAAGGTTGGGCCTGCAGGGCTAGGAGCGCCTGATAGGGCTCGAACATCAGGGTGAAATTGACCCGGATGCCATGCTCCCGCAGCAACAATGCCAAGTTGTGGCCGCGGAACGCATCGCGAGTCTCGACCTGGTTGTACCGTTTCTTGAACTTCTTGTCGCCCGTCAGCAGCTGACCTGCGCTGGCGGCGTTGACCGGTCCGGTGTGGGGAACTTTGATGACGACCCGGTACTCGGAGAGCAACTCCCGGAAGTGATAGACCTCGTCGAGGATTTCCTGCTCCGACTCGGCGAACGGGTTGTTCAGCTCCACGCTGATATCACTACCCGGACCAAGGATCTTGCCCAACTCCTGCATCACTTCATCGCGCGTGTTGAACAGATGGCCGACGTTCGCCTCGGGATTATTGATAAAGAGATCGTAGATAATTCCGGGGTTACAAGTGAGATTGCAAACCAAATTCTTGATCGGCTCTACTTCGTAGGGGTTGGCGGTATCGGCCGAGAAAAGTATGTTGGTCGGCCGCTTAACGCCGTTCTTGCCGTACGCAATGTCGCGCACCAGGTCCAGCCGCAAGACATGGTCCGTTTCCAGACAGAGCTCTAGACGAAAGCCCGCCGGCAACTCATCGTCCGGTATCTGGAAATAATCAATAACCCGGCGAAAGTTTGCTGTGACCCCGATGTATGCGATCAAGGGCAACAGTTCCTGGTAGGTCGCAAACGATAGCGGCGCACCCGCGGCCCGGTGCACATAGTCTTCGTGGCCCTGAATCACGGCAATGCTGCGGTTGCCGTTGGAGGCCCCGATCAGAGCGGAGAGGGTGCATTGAATGTGCCCGTCGTTTTGGAACTGCCGGCTACTCGCCCCACGAAGGCCGTGGATTCGTGAACCGCCGAAATCGGGACGGAACTTCTGGTTCGCGTCCTGGACGGTGGGGACATCCGTCGCAGGCAATAGGTGGGAGGAAACTTCCGAGAGTGTAGACACAAAAGACCCCCTTTTATCGAAGCGCTGCGAATCTACAGAGGTCCATCGGTCCGCCGCACAAAAAAACCGCCGCGTCGGATCGCACTGAATACGATGGCGCACGGCGGTTTTGTATGAGGGCTCTACCGCTGCGAGCCTACAATCCCACTTGTTTAGCGCGCCGGTCAAGGTCATCTGACCATGCGACGTGTGACAACGACTCAAATCGATTCTGGGCCCATGACGGGCGTGCAGGAGAGCAGCAACCCCACAATTCCCGTTTTGGAGCCGCCCGCGAAATTCTACTTTTGTATGCCAATCATTCTTTTGGCACGAAACCGTCCGACGGGAGCAAGCTGATTGCAACGAACAACCGGGCATTACCCAGGACAAGCAGAGAGCTGCAGGGATTGTCTGGGGATTGGGACCCGCCAGCCTACCGGCCTGTTGCCTGGTACCGGCGGCTCCTCAAGGCCTCGGCTCAGCCGCGCGGCCGACCGTATCGGCATGGAAGACTTTGTCTTTGGACGTTAAGATACAGGTGGGGTCAAACTCGCTTCCAATTTTCCTGGGCTTGGGATTCGGCACTTTTGTTATGAGGCACAACTCACAGTTCAAATCCGCCGACCGCGATAGAGCACTGCGCGGAGCCGGGGAAGCTGAATTCCGAATCGTCAACGAAAACTTCCGCGCCTGGCTGGAGCAGTCGCGAGTCATCCCTTCTGTACGCACGGTAGAGAATCTGGCTGCCGCCTGTGCGTCGCCTTCCAAGATTGTGTTCCTCTTGTTCGGGACGCCCTTGATCATTAACGATCTGGTGGCCCGCTTGCGCGACGCCGGCAAGCTGCCCATTGCCAACATGGATCTGCTGGCAGGACTGGCGCGTGACAAAGCGGGTCTTGAGTTCCTGGCAAAGTCGGACGTGGCAGGCGTAATCTCCACCCATCAAGATGTGCTGCGCACCGCCCGGTCGCACGGTTTGTTGGCGTTTCAACGAACCTTTGCTCTCGATTCGGTAGCTATGGCCAACAGCACCCGTACGCTGGAGCACTTTGTTCCTGATGCCATCGAATTGCTCCCCGCCATCGCGGCTCCCCTGATTATTCCCATGCTCCAGGCGGTACAGCCCAAATTGCCGGTGATCGGCTGCGGCCTGATCCGCTCCCTCTCGCAGATCGACGAACTGGTACGGCAAGGCGTCACCTCGATCTCCGTGAGTGATCCTTCGCTCTGGGTTCTCTGAACAGCCCGCTCTGATTCGCACTGCTCCTGTTCTGTTTCCCAATTTTGGAATCGCAGGCTGTCTTTCAGGTAAGCCCGCGGTCTTGATCTTTTTCTTATTTTCTTGACGAACAGGTTGTGTATACTGGGGTCGAATTTTCAGCGGCACAGACACCGTAGATAAAGCCGCCCTCCGTTCCCCTTTGTGGTTTCGGCGGGCGGCTTTTTGTCTGTAAAGACGGCGGGAGTGCGGGCCCGGCTCCTGATGGAAGGCATTTAGCCGTCGCTTAAGCAGAAGGAAGGCGTGCTGCTGGAGCGCAATTTCTATCGAGGCAAAGGTCATGCCCAACAGTGTGATTACTCAATCGGATATTGAACGCGCGGTGCTGACGATGGCAGCCGTCGCTTTCGAAAACGAAAAATACTTCGGCGATCTGGATGGTGAAATGGGCGATGCCGATTTCGGCAAATCCCTGGCTCAGGGTTTTCGCGCCATCCAGGCCGAGTTCGACAAAATCGATCATTCCGACATCGGGACCGTTCTGCTTAAATGCGGAATGATTTTTGCCGCCAACGTAGGTGGGTGTTCGGGCCCGCTTTGGGGAACAGCCTTCATGCGCGCCGGTATGTCCTCCAAAGGCAAGACCTCGCTGACGTTGGTTGATCTGGTGGGGATGGGAAGAAACGCAGTTACTGGAATGATGGCGCGCGGAGGAGCTTGCGCCGGCGACAAAACGCTGCTCGATGCCGTGATTCCTGCTATCGACAAGATCGAAGAGTTTTCGAAAAGCAATCCCGACGACATAGCCGGTGCACTGCAGGCTGCCGCGGAAGCGGCGAATGCAGCCATCGAGGGAACCCGAGGCTGGGTGGCCAAACGCGGCCGGGCTTCGTACGCAGGAGACCGAACCATCGGAACTCTCGATCCGGGAGTTGTCGCTGTGGCCATGATGGCTGCCGCGATTGTGAAGCAGAAATCTGTGGAAACTCCGGCCAACGTACATGCGTGAATCGCCCCAGCAGCATGTCAGGACTAACCGTAGCAAAACTCCAGCAAGGAAGAGGAAAGAGACATGAACAAATTCATGAATGATCCTGCGAATTTCGTGCCCGAGATGCTGCAGGGCATCTACCTGGCGAACCAGGACAAACTGAAGTACCTTCCGAAATACAACTGTCTATACCGCGCAGATCGGCCTAATGACGATTATGTTTCTATCATTCAAGGTTCGGGAAGCGGACACGAGCCGGCCCACGTGATGGCGGTCGGCGCCGGCATGCTCGACGCAGCCTGTCCCGGCAATGTCTTTGCAGCGCCACCCTCGGATTTTCCCTTCGAGGTCACCAAACTGATGAACTCCAAGAAGGGTGTCTTGCACATTGTGAATAACTATTCGGGCGATCGCATGGTGTGGGATATGGCGCGCGAGATGTGCGAGGCCGAAGGCATGAAAATCGGCGTGGTTCTTATGGATGACGATGTGGCGGTCATGAACAGCGCTTACACCGTGGGCCGCCGTGGCGTCGCGGGAAATTTCTTCTCCATCAAATGTTGTGGCGCCGCCAATGCTGAGGGAGCTTCGCTGGAGAAACTGGTGGAAATCGGCAAGAAGGTGAACAGCCAGGTTCGCACCATGGGCGTCGCCATCAGCGGTTGCACCCCTCCGGGCAAGGACGCTCCCATCTTCACCTGCGCCGACGGCGAAATGGAACTCGGGGTCGGTATTCATGGAGAGAAGGGCCGCCGCCGCGCGCCGTTGCCGAAAGCCGACGCGGTTGTCGATGAGTTGTTCGAGGCTGTGGCCGACGATCTTCCTTTCCAGAAGGGTGATGAGGTCGGCCTGATGATTAACGGCCTGGGCGGAACGCCTCCCAGTGAATTGTTCCTGCTCTATGGGCGCGCCGCTACCCGGGCAAAGGACCGCGGGCTCAAAGTAGTGCATAACTATGTTGGCAATTACTGCACCTCGCTGGAAATGGCGGGCTTCTCGCTCACTCTCATCCGGCTCGATGCGGAATTGAAGCGTTTAGTCGAAGCGCCTGCCGATATTCCGTGGCGGGTCTTCTAGTTTGCGAGAAATTGTTCCTTATTTTCGGAAGGCCTTTTGCAATCGATTGCACAAAGGCCTTCTTAGGGGAGAAAAATCATGCCTGTTGTATCTATGCCTGACATTCTTCGGCCTGCCTTTGAAGAGCGTTATGGAGTGGGCGCGTTTAACATCGTAAACGATCTGAGCATGGGCGCGGTGCTCGACGCGGCTGCTCAGACCAACTCTCCCGTCATCATTCAGGTGTCGGTAAAAACCGTGAAATTATTTGGCGCGAAGCTGATCCAGCGCATGTTCGAGGAAATGGCATCGCATGTTCCCATTCCCGCGACGCTACATCTGGACCATTGTCCCGATGTAAAGATGATTCAGATCTGTCTGGATGCGGGCTGGAATTCAGTTTTGTTCGACGCCTCGAAGTTGAACTATGAAGACAACCTTCGCCAAACCAAGGAAGTGGTGGCGATGGCGCGCAAGGTTGGGGCGGCCGTAGAAGGAGAGCTTGAAGCAGTTCACGGCGTGGAAGATGGCGTCGGCAGCGACCAGCAAGGGGAACTCGTTCCGCTGGACAAATGCGTGGAGTTCCTGGAACAAACCGGAATCGATGCCTTTGCTCCGGCTATCGGGACGGCCCACGGACTGTATAAGTCGGCGCCCAAGATCGATTTCGATCGCGTGCGGAAGATCGTCAAGGCGCATCCGACCCCGATCGTCCTGCATGGCGGCACCGGACTGACCGACGACGTGTTCCAGCGTCTGATCGCCGAGGGCTGCGCGAAGGTGAACATCTCCACCATGCTGAAGATTACCTATTGCGATGGCTACCGTAACTATCTGGACGCCAAACCGCAGGAGCACGATCCTTTGAAGGTTATGGTCGCCGTTCGCGAACAAATGGTCACCATGGCGAAGGGGTTCATGGAGACCTTCGGCAGCGCGGGCAAGGCCAATCTGGCCGGCGCCACGGTACAGACTCATGGATAGAGCGCTGATCTTCGATTGCGACGGAGTCTTGGGCGACACGGAAGCCCACGGTCATTTAGTCGCGTTTAACCAGATGTGGCAGAAGTTTGGCGTTCCCTGGCAGTGGTCGAAAGAACAATATGGAGTGAAGCTGAAAATTGGGGGAGGCAAAGAACGAATGGCCAGCCTCTTCCAGGATGCCGATTTTCGCGCCAAGGTCGCGGTGCCGGAAAGTGAGGAAGAACGTAAGGCACTGATTGCCAGTTGGCACAAAGAAAAGACCGCGATTTATCAGAAGATCATCGATTCAGCCATGATTCCTCCGCGTCCCGGCATCAAGCGGTTGTCCCAGGAGGCTCGGGACGCCGGATGGAAGCTGGCGGTGGCTTCCACCTCAGCACCCGGCGCGGTGAATGCCGTGCTCCGCCGCGCCGTGGGAGAGTTGGCGGACGAGTTCCTGGTGTTGTCGGGGGACATCGTTCCCGCCAAGAAACCTGCTCCCGACATCTACAACCTCGCGCTCGAACGGCTGCAGCTTCGGCCGGAGAGTTGCGTTGCGGTGGAGGATTCGCGCAACGGCATGTTAGCTGCTTGTGCGGCGCACATTCCAGTCATCGTCACCGTGAGCGAATACACCAAAGGAGAGGATTTCAGCGAAGCTGAATTCGTAATCGATTCCCTCGGGGAGCCGCAAGGTCCGAAGTCGCAGGTCCTGGCAAACCACGCGGGAGTACCGATTCGCGGCTACGTGGACCTTGAGACCCTGGCCGCACTGGTAAAAATTGAGGCATAAGCTGGCGAAGACTCTCTGAACGCCGAGACGGCAGAATCAGAGTTGCGAACCGACCGATACCGGAGAGTTCCAAATTCAGAGCCGTTTCCGGCCTCGGAGATGTGACGGCGGCGGCTTGACCAACGGACGCGCAGTTGTCGTGCCGCACGGCCACGGACCGTCATCGGATTTATTTCTGATACTGCTCGTCACTTACTTGCTCCATCCAGTCGACCACCTTGCCGTCCTTTTTCTCTTGAATGGCGATGTGGGTCATGGCCGTGGTCGGTGCGGCTCCATGCCAGTGCTTTTCGCCCGGCTCGAACCACACCACATCTCCGGGCCGGATCTCCTCGACCGGGCCACCCCAGCGTTGCGCGCGACCGCGTCCAGCCGTGACGATGAGCGTCTGACCGAGGGGATGCGTGTGCCATGCGGTCCGCGCCCCCGGCTCGAACGTAACGGTGGCGCCTTGGACCAGCGCTGGCTCCGGCGCCTGAAAAAGCGGATCGATTCGTACCGTGCCAGTGAACCACTCCGACGGTCCCTTGGCAGAAGGCTGCGAACCAACTCTAGTGATTTCCATTCTTTCGTCTCCTTCAATCGTTTGTGGATCGGTCATTTTCTCCAGGCGTGCGCTCGTACAGAGTTACTAAACCTCAGCCATTCGTTGCGGCAATACCAATTACTTTGTCAGAAAAACGTCTTTGCGCGGGAACTTCTCAAAGACGGCTGCATCTTGAGAAAAGTTGGTGGCCAGGATGTCGGTCGGGTTACCAGCGATCCACTGCGATAGATCAATAGTCTGATAGTGACCATTGTTAAAGACGATGAGAATTCTTGCCTTGTCCTTCCCGATGTTTTCGATCGAATGGCCGAAGCCTTGTGGAATATAGCCGACATCTCCGGTGCTGAGCTTCTCTTCGCGCCAGCGCCCTTGCGAGCCAAAGAGAGTTACATTGAATTCGCCGCTGAGTATGTATTGCCACTCGGCAGCATTCGGATGCCAATGTAGCTCGCGCAGAGCGCCTGCTTCCATCTCCAGCACGACGCCCGTCATGGTAGTAGAAATTGGAAATTGTGAACCATCTACGCGCCACTCCCGGCCACCGCTGAAAACTTCGTAGGGCTTCTGCGAAAGCAGGCTGTACTTGTGGCTAAGCGGCGAATTCTTCCAACCCTGTAGCGGTGTAGCGGCTATCGGCGGGGGAATCTTGCCCTTGGCGAAGTAAACCTCTTTCTTCGGGAAATTATCGAAGGTCGAGGCGGGCACACCAAAGTTCTTGGCGAGCAGTTCCTTGGGCGCATGGCCGATCCAGTCGCTGATGCTGAAGGTACCGAACTCGGAGAAATAGCCGTTATCGAAGACCAGGATGAAGTGACACGGCTGGTCGCCCAGGGTCTCGATGACATGCCCGTGACCGCGCGGGAAATACCAGACATCGCCCGGAGCAAACTCGTTGGTTTCGGAGCAGCCCTGCGGGTCGATAACTGTAGTGCGAACCAGACCGTCGGTGACAAAAGCCCACTCCGCGGCGGTAGCGTGCCAGTGAAGCTCGCGCATCACTCCCGGCTCCATACGCATGGAAACCCCGGCCAGGCCTTTCGATATCGGCAGCTGGACTACCGTTGCCTCTTTGCCGTAGCTGCCCTCCAGCACCCTCCCGGCAGACTTTTCCAACTCAAACTTGAAAGTCGGGAGTTCCTTGCCCGAGGTTACGGGATCGGGAAGATTGTTCTGGAAGCTGTTGTGACCGCCCTCGGAACTGATAGGAAGCGACTGTGAAAACACGAAGTCTCCTGTCTGGCGATGCGTTGCAGGTATCGCCGTTGCAGCTTTTTTGTTTGTGGGAAGCTAGTCGAAATACCTTAGCCGCTACGGTTTCGACAGCGCAACTGAAAAGTTATTCTTCGGGGATCCGGTGACAAAGCTAAACCGTCGCTTCGATGGAGGATACGGGAGCGACGCGAACGGTTGACTCAGAACGCGGTAATTCTCACGGTAAACTGCACCTGCCGGGCGCTGCCGATCTGGTTGGTGTTGGGAGCAAACAGGGCTTGGCCGGCGCTATAGATCGGCGCCGCCGGTGTTCCAAAAACGCTGATCGCCTCGGGGCCGAAGTTGCGATTGGCAGAGTTCGTCAGGTTGAAGATGTCCATGAACAGGTCGAGATGCCGGCCTTCCCCGGGCAGCTTGATGTCCTTCACGAAGCGGATATCAAGATCGAAAAATCCCGGCTGGCGAAGAAAATTGCGGGGCGCGACCAGACCGTTGAGGATGGCGCGGTCGTTCCAGTCGTTGGCGTCGTTCTGCGTGTCGAAGCCCAGGATGGGCGTGTATGGCAGTCCTGAACGGGCAATCAGGATGGGATTGAACTTGAAGCCCAGCGGCAGGTTAGTAATCGCGCTCAGGTTGAAACTGTTGCGCACATCGTAATTGGAATAGGCGGCTTCCGCCGCGAGGTTGAAGGGGTTCAGGGTGGAGATCAGAGAAAAGGGACCGGCATTCGAATCGTTGTCGCGCGCCCGGGCCAGAGTGTAGTTGGCCGAGAGCTGGGAGCGGTGCGGAAGTTGGAAGTTCGCGGTGAGTTGCATGCCATCGTAGGAGGAATGCGCCGACGATGTATTCACCAGCAATTGTCCGACGGCAGGATTGGGCCGCGTTACCGGAAAAATCGGCATACCGCTGGCGTCGTAGGTTGGGAGAAAAAGGTTTTGATTGAGCAGTTGCTGCAGGTCCCAGGTACTGTTGTGGACGTAACCGGCGGTGAAAGAAATTTTCGGGGTGAATTGTTGTTCGATGCTGCCGGCAACCTGAAACGATCGCGGATTATGAAAGTCAGGCGCGATACCAACCGCCAGCGCCGCCGGGACGGTCAGGCCGGGCGGCGGCGCGGTGAAGGCAGTGTAATTTCCGCCCGAGGAAACCAGCGGCAGAATCTGCGGATCGAAATAGCTGTCGGCAACCACGGTGTTGATGCCGTTGTCGGTGAAGACACGTTGAAAAACATTGGCAGGGGTGGGCGCATCGTACATCCCGGCCGAGGCCCGCACGACGGTGTTGGAAACCGGATTCCACGCGATACCCAGTCGCGGTTGCCACTGGCTCAGGTCGTTGGGAATCGATGTCGTCGGACCAATCGCAGAGTTCGGATTCGAGGGCTGCGGATTCCACTGGCCGTCCCAGCGCAGACCAGCCGTAACCGTGAGAGCTTTGGTCACCGGTAGCTTGGCGTCGATATAGAAGCCAAGGTCTTTCACAGCTCCGCTATAAACTCCGTTGCCCACAATAAACGTCTGCTGGTAGCGGAAAGGATTGCCGGCCAGATAGTCGGCGAGCGAGTTGAATTCGAAGAGCCCATTCAGATTGGCTTCGTGCTGCAGCGTGGCAGGGGTGTAGCCGAAGTCGGCTCCGAAATGCAGGATTACGCCGCCATGGGTGATGGAGAGATCATCGTTATAGCAATTAATGTTCGAGGTGTAGGATTCATTGGCCAGCGCGTTGCCGCCCAGAATGCCGAAGCCATTGATCACGAACCCGGGCCCGGTCGAGTTCGGCAAGAGCGTCCGCTGGTCCTGTGCCCATTGCGCCAGGAATTGATTCACCTTATTTGAGCCGAGAACCGTGGTGAGATTGCCGCGTACCCAATAGCTGTCACCGGTAAGGGAGGCGCTGTTATCGATAGGCGCGATGCTGCGCGTCGAACCATTGAGGTCGACATCATTGGCATTCACCCGATTAAAGTTGAATTGCAGGTTGAGCGTGTTGCTCTGGTTGAGCAAGAAGTCAGCGCGCGCAAATACGGAAGTCGGATCGCTGTTGCCCACGATCTGCCGTTGCAGCGAAGACAAGTACGGCGGAACGACGGTGCCGGGCGCCTGGGGCTCGAATTCAGTCCAATAAGGAATATTCACGTAGTCCTGCTCGGCTCCCACATAGAAAAAAGCGCGGTTCTTCTTGATCGGACCGCCCAGCGATCCCCCAAACTCGTTTTGGGCGTTGTCCAGCGAATGGCCGAAAGCGTCGTTCGCGGTCCAAGCCGGTCGACCGATATAAAACGCTTCTCCGTGATACTTGTTACTGCCCTCTTTCGTCACGACGTTCACGAAGCCGGCATTGGTGTCTCCGATTTCGGCGGTCGCTCCGGCATGCACAACTTGAAATTCGCGAACCACCGTCTGCGGAAAAAACAGTGAGCCGTCCTGCGCTCCGCGCTCCCCGCCGTTCAAGGGATCGGTAAAGTTGAAGCCGTCTACGGCCGCGCTGAAAGCGGTGGGCCGCTGGCCATCGACAATCAAACCAGTAGAGTTGGGCGCAGGCTGAACTCCGGCAGCCAGCTGCCCGAACTGGCTGAAGTCGCGATCGCGATTCGGGAGATACGTAACCGTGAGGCCGGCAAGCGTATTGCTAATCTGCGGAGTTTCCTTGTTGACGGCGGGAGGAAGCGTGTTGCCCTCGACCGTGGGACCGCGTCCCGAGACAGTGATGTTCTGCGACGTCCCGGCCACGCCCAGGCGAATTGTGAGCTGAACGCTGCTGCCGACGCCGAGAGTGACGCGTGCCGGCTTTTTGAGCACGAAGCCGGAAGCTTTCACCGCAATCGTGTATGCTCCCGGATCCAGCATGGCTGCGGTAAAAGTTCCGCTGCTGGAGGTGACCAGCGTTCGGGCGGAAGTAAAGTCGGCGCTGCGAATCGTTACCTGTGCGCCGGCCACAGCGCTGCCTTGAGGATCGGTGACGGCTCCGCTGATCACGCCTTTGGCCGCGACCGACTGAGCCAACAATGGAACTGGAACCAATAACCGGACGGCGACCGCTATCAGGGCGACCAGAAGAAAGTAGACCCGGGGCCGGTTTGTCCGGTCCACACCTGTATGCATTCACTCCTCGAAAACATCGGCTAACGATGCGGGGATGCGAGCGAAATCAATAAAGCTCAGGGGGTGTTTCCCCTGAGCTGATCAGACGAGCGGGTTTCAACTTTACCGAGCCGTTCGTCGTTGGATCAAAAGACAATGCGCGCCAGGAACTGCATCTCGCGCGGCGGACCCACGTTGGCCAAACCACCGACCGGCTGCTCGAAAGTTGCCACCGGAGTGGCGCCGTTTCCGTAGACGCCGTTCAAGCTATACAGGTTCAGGTGATTGAAGGTGTTGTACGACTCCGCTCGCAGAATCAGGCTGGTACGTTCTGTCACCTTGAAGGACTTCTGCAAAGCAAAGTCCACATCGTAGATAGGCGGTGCTTGTCCGGCATCGCGCCCGATCACGACTCCGTTGATCACAGGACGATCGGTGGTATCCCCGGCGCCGCTATTATTCGCGCCGGTAGTAATGTTGAACGGATAGCCCGAAGCCAGATATGCCGTTCCCGACAGCATGAAGCCCCAGGGCAAACTGTAGGTACCGCTCAACGCGGCGCGGTTCGTCTGATTCAGCAGACTGGTCGCCTTCTCGCAGGTCACCAGACATCCCCAGCTGTTCGGGTTCTGGCCGGTGCCATCCCATTCCACGGTGTTGATGTCGTGCGACCAGGTGTAGGAGAGCAGCGCGGAAAGGCGACGCGTCAATTGCTTGGTTACTCTCACCTGCAACCCGTCGTACCAGGCCGACCCCGCATTCACATACTGGATGACCTGGTCAAAGCCGCCGGGAACCGGCACGATCGGCCGAGTCGCATTGGCTGCGGCGACCGAGCGTACTTGCCCCGGAGCTGTCCGAATGAACGGCGCTGGAGCATTCAGGTCGACCGGCTGTTCAATATGAATGGTGTGCGAACCGATGTAGTCCATGGCGAACAGCCAACCTGCACCCAACTCGTGTTCGAAGCCGAGGTTCCACTGTTGGGTGTAAGGGTTCTTGAATTGATTCGAACAGAAGTGCAGCTGATCGACCGGGAGGAACTGGTTCAGATAATTGCACTGGCCGGCAAGCACGGTGATATTGCGCGCCGGCAGCACCGCGCCCGCGGGAAAAGAGATGGGCGCAAAGGTTGTGGGAAATCCCAAGCCCCCGGGTACCGCGGTGTAGGTAAAGAAGCCTTGGGGTCCGCCAAGGGCCACTGAGGCTTCGTTGTCGGTTCGCTCCTCCGAATAGAAAATGCCATAGCCGCCGCGCACCACCGTGTTGCTGTTAGGCAGGCGCCAGGCAAATCCCACCCGGGGAGAAACCAAAGCGTAGTTGCTGGTAAACGTCTGGCCGTCAAGACGTACTCCCAAATTCAGCGTGAGGTTGGGACGCACGCTCCAATTGTCTTGCGCGAAAATTCCGTAGAGCGCTTCCTTGACGTTGTAATTCTGATTGCCGAATGCCTGCGTGTATTGCAAGGCGATGGGCTTCGCACCGGCGGGAGAGCCCGGCGGCGGAAGGCCAGGGTTATAGGTCAGCAAGGTGGCGATCGGAATGTTCTCGTAGAGAGGGTTGATCTGGAAGCGGCCATCGGTGTAGCCGTTTCCGAACTCCTGGCCGTAGCCGCCGGAGGAAGAGTAGATAACATCGACGCCGGTCTTGATCTGATGATGGCCGTGACTGATGCTCAACGTGTCGCCCCACTCATATTGGTGATTCATCAGGTTGGCCGTGAGTGAAGTTCCGTAGGTATAGACGCCCGACACATAGAGCTGCGGTCCGGGGTTCACCGGCTCGAATTGGGTGATCGGCGACCCGACCATCAATTGGAAAAACGCGTAGTTCAGCATGTTCGAATTGATAGTGTCGGTGTCGGCAATCGCTGCCTGATAGGTGTTGCGAGTGAAAACGCGGGCCGCCGATGGCAGAGTCACGCCGCTCACCGTGTCCTGCGGGTTGGTGTCGTCGAAGCGATCGAAGTTTGCCCTCACCGTGAGCATATTCTTACTGCTTAATTGCTGGTCCAGCCGGGCCAGCATCAAGGTTTGGCCGAACGTACCGTTATAAATGGAGCCGGGATCCACCGGCGAAGTAATGACCGCGGGGCGGTTCTGATCGGTGTACTGTGCCGACACCAGGAAGTAACTCTTATCCTGCACAATCGGACCGGAGATCATGCCGCTGCCCTGGGCCACGGTTTCCTGGGCCGATTTTGTGGTCAGCGGGATGTTGGCATTGGAGAATGACGGACTCCCCATACCGACGAAGTCTCCATGCCAATCGTTCGAGCCTGACCGGGTGACAACGTTCACTGCCGTCCCGGCGTTCCATCCCCACTCGGTCGAACTGGCATTGGTATAAACGGTAAATTCCTGCACGGCCGAGAAGGGCAGCCCGGCAAACATCGTCTGCCGACCCCAGCTGTCGTTGGCATCGGTTCCGTCCAGTTCGTAGGTCGTCTGGCGACGGCCGGTGCCATTAATGACAAACAACGTTTCATTCAGAAACAGGTCACCCGTGGTTTGCGCCGGACGCACGGAAGAATCCAGCAGCGGCAGATTGGTGATCTTGCGCTCCAGAATAGGAGTGTCTTCGATCTTCTGCTGACCCAGACGCATGGAAACCTGGTTTGACTCAGTCGGCAAAGTACCGGTCGTGCCGTAGACGTTCACCTCAGTCTTGGCACCGGAGATGGCCAGGGTGAAATCAAGGACGGCCGTGCCGCCGGCGCGCAACAGGATGTCCTTTTGTTCACCTTGATTGAATTGCGGAGCACTGACGGTGACGACATAACTGCCCGTCAGCGGCACGCCCAGAAAGAAATAATTGCCAGAGGAATCGGTCTGGGTCGTTTTGTTATACGCAGTGCTGGGATTGCGCAGGTTTACCGAGGCGCCCGTGATCGCTTTGCTCTGCTGATCTTGAACGTGTCCCTTCACTGCTCCGAGATTGGTTTGGGCGGCTAGAAAGGCGGAACTCCAAACTGCTGCAAACAGCGCAAGGGAAACAAAAAGTGAAGCCCTGAGAGCATTCTTCATAAGCGGATCAGGCTAAAGTGTTGAGGGTAGTACTACAACAGGTAGTAGTTACTTTTGTTGCAACACGCAAGTATCCTTGTAACAACTAGCCCGTTCGGACTACTTTGAAACAAAACTACCGACAACCGATAGTGTCGCCGCGGACTTTGGGGGTGCGACTCCGGTGCTGGGCGAAGCAGTATCTCCGTAGCGATCCGGGCTTGCCGATTTTTTCTCCAACGCCCTGATGCTGAAGTCAGGAGACCACTATGAAAGGTGTCTGCTACCAGGAAGGATTCAGCGCAGCCGGTCTGCCACGATGGCCTTTTTTGTCGCGCGCTTACTAGCGTTCCCCGATCGTAGAGGGCCTGCGAATGTCAGGCTGAGGCCAGCAATCGGAGCTTCTCTAAGGCTTCGGCTGCGAGTCGCTGCGTGAGTTCGGCTGCGGGGAGCGATCGAGCCAGACTAGCGGCCTGTCCTGCCCATAGAGGGCTGAAGTCACCGGATGCTGCCATCTCGGATTTCGAGCGGAGCGGCGCTAGAACAGCGGCGGCAAGCGGGAAATCCGGAACAACCTCCGACATGGGGCCAACTTCGCGGACCAGCCGGTTCACGATGGATCGCGCAGAACGACCGGTGAACACGTTGGTGATCGCCGTCTCATTGTCTTTGACTTTCTGTAGTGCTTCACGATGAAGCGAACTGATCTTAGCTTCCGGACACAGCAGGTAAGCGGTGCCAATCTGTACTGCCGCGGCGCCAAGCGCGAAAGCGGCGGCAATGCCGCGCGCGTCGGCGATACCTCCCGCCGCGATAATTGGCACTTTCACCGCGTCCACCATCTGCGGTACCAGCGCCATCGTGCCAACTTGGGTAGAAACGTCTCGCGTCAGAAAAATCCCTCTATGCCCGCCGGCTTCAAAACCCTGCGCGATGATTGCGTCGCATCCTTGATCCTCGAGCCAGCGGGCCTCATCCACCGAAGTCGCTGACGAAAGGATTTTCGCACCCGCTGTTCTGACGCGGTCGAGCAGGTTCTTGTTTGGCAGGCCGAAATGGAAGCTGACCACCTCTGGCCGGAACTCCACCACGAGATCGCACATTTTGTCGTCGAAAGGAGCGCGATTCGAGCTGGGAACGGGGGCGTCGCTATCAAGTCCGAGCTCGACGAAATAGGCGTCCAGGCGGCGTCTCCAGGCCAATCTCTGAGCGGGATCGTCGCGCGGCGGCTGGTGGCAGAAGAAATTCACATTGATTGGGCGCGCGGTTTGTCGACGAATGATTTCTAACTCGCTGCGCGCCTGCTCCAGGCTCAACATAGCGCAAGGCAGCGAGCCCAGCCCGCCGGCCTGCGAAACCGCCACCGCCATGTCGGATAAATGCGCTCCCGCCATGGGAGCCTGAATGATTGGCAACTCAATCCCCAACAACTTAAGGATGCGATCATTGGGCCACATGTTCACGCCTTGTATCTTGACTTGCAGAGTCAGCCTACTCGGGCCACGCAGGTTAACTTCCTGGCTTCAGCTTTGGCCGGCCCTGGCCCGACGTCCCGCCGCCTGACCTGGGTTTAGCCGAAGGGGACGCGTTCGGGTTGAGATTGAGCGCCACTGCGGCGCGGATGAGATCCTTCAAGGCTGCCTCATTGATCTTTTCGCCTTCGTGGATGTCGATGGCGCGCCTCACATTCCCCTCGAGGCTGGAGTTGAACAGACCGGAAGGGTCCTTCAGCGCAGCCCCCTTGGCAAAGGTGATCTTGACCACGCTCTTATAGGTTTCTCCGGTGCAGACAATGCCGCCGTGGGAAAAGACGGGGGTCCCCGGTTTCGTCGCGCTGACCCACTTCCGCTCTTCCACGATCTCAGGGTCGGCTTTGTGTATAATGTCACGCACTTTCGCGAGCATCTTCCCGCGCCAGTCCCCTAGTTCCTTGATCCTCTGGTCGATGAAGGCAGAGGCCGATTCCGCCGCGACAGGCTTCTTCATGTGCAGCTCCTACGCTCGCACCTAATTTAGCCGCGCTCGGCGTAACCTGCAACTTTGACCGGTGCACCCCCCTCCCCCGCCTGCCGGGTACCCCGCTCATTCGCGGGGTTCGAATGAGTGGGATCGCGCGGCGGAATACGTTATCCCCAGCGGCCACTCCTGACAGTTGACCCTTACCCAGCCCTCTTCGCTGCAGAAGTGAGTCAGGTTATGAAGTGCAGATCGTGTCCACCATACCAACGCTACAAACCCTTCGTCATTCATCGAAAATATTGGGATCGGCTCTCTCCGTCTGTGGGGGGGGCCGGAAGCTGTGACTGGTGGAACCCACACATTCGAAACCCGCGAATGTGTGGGGCACCCGGCACTCGGGAGCGAGCCCAAGCTTAAAATTATCGAGCCCGCCGGTCGACTCACAATTCGGTGCAGCGCACGACGTCGACCGTCATCTTCTCCATCTCCTCTTTCTGCCGATCGTAGGCGGGACCGGATTTCGCGCCAATTTGCTGGCGCTTGTAGTGCTTCTTAATGGTTTTGTTGGCGAAAAAGTTTGCAATACACAGTTGCAGATCGACCTTGGCGCCGAAAACCGCCTCCCCGAGATTAGGATCGAAAAAACACCACTTCGCTTCACCGAAGGGGCGTGAAGCGGCAGCCAGGGCATGGTTGGGAACTGCGAGCAGCGAGTAAGTCGAGGTGTCGGTCGCGATGTATGCGGCAAGGTCGTCGAATTTCTTGTTTTTGTGCTTGAACCGCAGTGGCGCGGTCGGCTTGAGTTTGAAAGCATGGAACGCCTTGTCGCGCAGGGCGGGAGAATGCTGCAGGTGGAAAAGATCCGTTCCGACCCAATTGTCGTCTCCTGCCAAAAATCCGCTGCCCATAATCTCGGCGATCACCGCCGCGTCGTTCTTCTCGTCGTTCTTCTCGGCCGCTTTATTCAGCGTGTCGATCAAGTCTTTTCCCGATCCCCCCATGCGCAGCGCCAGCAAATAGGCCAGGGAAAAGGCATAACATTTACCGTCCGCGTCGGGGCCGGTTGCGCCGACAGTGTCTAGCCACTCCTTTTGCCGGAATGGCGTCTGTTCGATTGGGTTGTACTTCTGAACATAGTCTTGCAGCGGCATGGTTGGGCTCCAAGAGGAAATGCCTCCGCCGAGCCATCACTATAACCCACCTTGTCAGTCCTGCGGCGAATCTTGGGTCCGGCCGCGTCTGCTCGTTCCGCCACGGCCGGCTCAGGAGCCGCCGGCTTTTGCCATCCATTGGCGCAGGACGCTGGGGTTGGTCCAGCCGGAGGAGGCGCGCTTCACCCGGCCGTCGCTTCCGATCAGGACCAGCCTGGGGACTCCCACAACGTGGTAGGCGCGCCCGACCTGGCCATCCGGATCGGCAGCCGAGGTGAGATCGATGTGGTTGGAGGCCATGTAGTCGCGGGCCTCATCGCTTCCGCCCAGATGAATGGCCAGGAGGGCGATGCCCTGGCTGGCAAATTCCGGGGCCATCCGGTTCAGCAGCGGAAGCTCGTGTTGACAGATGCTGCACGAGGTTGTCCAGAAGACCAGCAGCACCGGCCGCCCGCGATAGGAGTCCAGATCGACGCGGCCGCCGTCGCTTTCCAGCAGCGAGAATCCGGGCGCCGGGCGCCCCAGGCTGGCGTCGCGGGTGAGATAGACGCCTAACAGAAGGACGCCCACCAGAAAGAAGATCCAGATTCGTGATTGGTCGGCCATGGTGTTTCGTGGGGGAGGCAACGAGCTTCCTATGGAATTGTAGGTGAGGAAGGCTCGATCCAGGCGTGCTATGTCGGGCGCGAGCGCTGTTTCCGTCAAGATTCTGGAAGGAATCTGCGGCAATGATGATTTATCGGAAGGAAGCCCGGATCTGGAACAGAGCCAGACCCGGGCCCCCCGGCGCGTTCAGATGGCGCTTCGGCCGCTGCGCCATCTGGTGGCATACGGCAGCACAAATAAGTACAGACCGGTGAGCAGGAGCAAGGCGAGCAGGGCCACTGCCATGAGGCCCAGTCTGTTGGTATACTTCCCCCTCACCACGGCGACACCGTTGATGATGACCGCCACCGTAAAGACAATAGACAGCCAGCGATGGGTCTGCCGAACCCATTTGTTCCAGTTCAATCGGACCTCCTCAAGACTCTTGAGCCGCTTTCGGCCAGTCGGGGCTCGCAACGCCGAACTGTTTTCCGTACTCGGCGGTCAATCGCTGCCAAGCCTTGACTTTCATGGCCTCGCCACCCGCCATGCGGCCGATGGGCGCACCGTTGAGCAGGCGATCCAGAACGTCGAAACAGATATGCCAGCCCGCGGCGCCCCACGAGATGAAGCGGCGATCGATGCTGTGCCACAGCGTCAGACGCGTACCCTCACCCAGGGGCTCAAGTTCCCACCGGATATCGCCGTACTCCAGCACCTCGGGAGCATCGGCTCGCGCCACTCGAGTTTCGGTCGCCGCGCCGGTTCCTACCCAGGTGAGCTTTATCGTGCTTCCAACTGTGCCCAGGCTTCCATCGGCGTCGAAAGGCGCCCACTGGCGCAGATGCGCTGGGTCGGTTATCGCCTGCCAGACTTTTTCCGGCGAATGGCGCAGATGCCGGACCAGAACGAGCGTCCACTTCTCTCCGTCCTTTTGTATTTGCGCCCCGCTGGCCGGACCTGGTTCGTACTGCGTGAGATCGGTCATCTTCTTCTCCGTGTTCTCCGCTGTTCGCTGTCGCCTTTCGCTTTTCGCTTTTTTCGCCAGAATCTTCCAGCGGGCAACGACTAGCGAATTGCGAGGAGCCGCTTTACCAGCGCATCAGCTGGGTGAGCTGAATAAGATTCCCGCAGGTGTCGTTCAGCATCGCAATCTTAGAGGCCGTCACGTCGCTGGGCGGCATGGTAAACCCGGCGCCACCCGCTTTCATGCGCTCATAATCGGCCTGTAAATTATCGGTGAAGAACATGGCCGCGGGCTGGCTCTGTTGAAATATCGCCTGCTGGTAAGCCTTGGCTGCCGGGTTGTTGTTGAGCGCCAACTGCAGCTCAGTGCCCTCCGGCTCCTCCGGCGAAGCAACCGTGAGCCAGCGATACGGCCCCTGGCTGAAATCGGCTTTCTTCACGAAGCCCAGCACTTCGGTATAGAAGCGCAGAGCCTTGTCCTGGTCGTCTACGTATACGGTCGTCAATTTGATTTTCATTTTGTTTTTCCTTTTTTACGTTCGGGTTTAGGGCCACGCCGGCCTTGGTTTGCCTTCCCCTTCGTTGGGGTTGACGGTTCCATGCGGTCGAGGTGGCGTTCCAGAGCATCCAGGTAAGCCGACCAGAAGCGGCGGAATGGCGCCAGCCAGGCGTCCACCTGCTGAAACGGTTCCGGTCTCAGCCGGTAGAGACGGCGCTGCGCGTCCACCGTGGCTTCCACAAAACCGGCCTCGCGCAGCACGCGCAAGTGCTTGGACACGGTCGGCTGCGGCATACGAAGCTGTCGCTCGATCTCTCCCACCGACTGTTCGGACGAAACCAGAAGGCTCAAGATCGCGCGGCGGTTGGGCTCGGCAATGATTTCGAATACCGATTCCATGCTCTTTGTATACTCTAGAACGCATATACGCGTCAAGGCATATAACAGGTTACAAAGAAGTAGGGAACGCTGTTCGGCGTGGATTAGATATGTGGGACTGCTCGGCACGGCGGCTGAGGGCCAGGGCCGCAAGTTCGGTAGGGGGACGTTACCGCTCGGCCACGGTTGGCCGAGCGGCAGATTTCGCTTGTGGGTGAATCCAGTGAAATGCGGCGACTTGAAGGAATTACTATTGCGCTGGTTGGAGCCGGCTGGTTAAACAGTTTGCTGAAAAACCCGGAAAACCAGATCCCTCACCGACTAAAGCCGGTTCGGGATGGCAAATATAAGGGACTTGCTACGGGGTAGCTAAAGCTACGCCCCTTCCAGATCGGCTTTAGCCGACTTTTTCAGCAAACTGTAAAGCCAGTGAAGAATGATGAAGTTTAAAGACGCGAACGTCACAAGATCGATTACATTCGGGAGCCGGAAAGGCTGGACAATTCGATGAACGCAAAGACCCGTCTCACGCTGGGAGTTGCCTTGTTGCTAGTCGGGCTGATCACGCCGTTCGGAGCCTTTCTGGTGGCCGAAACAAACTGGCCTGCCGCGGTAAAGACGGTGGTGAGCGGCATCCTGGTGCTGGGCTTCGAGATCCTGATGTTTCCGGCGATTGCCCTGATGGGCAAAGAGAACTTCGATCGCATCATCGTTCGGGTCAAGGGGCTTTTGAAGATGCTCAAACCCGCCGGGAATGTGAGCCGCTCGCGTTATACGACTGGCTTGATGTTGTTGGTCGTGCCGATGCTCCTCAGCTGGATCATCAGCTACTTTCCATCCTGGCTTCCTGGGGGAAGCGGGGCTCGTTTGGGGATAAATCTTGGGCTGGACCTGACGGCCGCGGCCAGCTTATTTGTGTTGGGCGGAGACTTCTGGGACAAATTGCGAGCGCTGTTCCATCACGACGCACGGGTGATGTTTCCTGCTTCCACAGGCGCTGAAGCCGCGAGATTACCGGCCTGAATTTTGGCAACGACGCCCTAGCCCTCGTCAAAACCCCGCGCCCCCTATGCGGCTTCCTTTGTCATTTGATGCCTGACTGTACCTGAGAAAGCCGGCCTGCGGAATGTGTGACTGTTCCTGACCTGTTCTCAACCGTAAACGAATCGCACCAAATCAAGGCCGCTGCCCATCGGTTGCATGGGCCCATCGGCTTGGCTCCGATTTTCCCCGCCTATCATTGATATTATGATGTAGCTCGTTTTGAGACCATCTATGACAACGCCCACTCACGTAGCTCCTGCTCCTTCCCAGCAGCAACTTTTGGCGTACGACCCGCTGCTCGACGACATTGGATACATGACTTGCATGACCCTGGTGCTGCTGGGAAATTATGCCCAGACCGGGCATCTGGGCGGACCGCTGGCCTATACCCCGTACAATGTTGCGGCACATTTGGCTGGTCCGGAAAACGGCGGACTGCGTTACGATTACCGGCGGCCCAAGCATCCTTACTCCGACAAATTCATGATGGCGGCGGGCCACTCGGTTCCCACCTGCTACGCGCTGTGGATGATCATGGGCCAGGCGCTGTACCGCAAGTATCAACAGACTGGCGATCCGCGTTATCACGTCGATCCGCACCCCGCCATGCTGCCGATCGACGCGTTGGGATTCCGGCGGGGCGCGGGCGCGCTGAAGACGCTGCTGCAGGAAACGGGTTTGGATGACCATCCGCTGTTCGCGCAAGCCAAAGGCCGCGGTATTCGCGCGCTCATGGGACATGCCGAAAGCACCGACTTGACCAACGATGTGAACGGCGGACCTTCGGGCATCGGCATTGCGACGGCCGCGGGCAAAGCGGCATTCTGGGATGTGATGGGCGCGCCCGAGTCGCCGAAAGTGATTGCGCTGGAAGGCGAATTCGCGCTCACCGAAGGTCACGCGCAGGAGTTGAAGACTCAGGCGTTGGCGCTGCAGGTGGGAAAACGTTTGCGGGTAATGATTTCCGACAACAACGCGGGCATTGACGATTGCCTGATTGGCGGCAAGATTGGCGGCGTGATCTCCTCGCAGTTCTGCGAGGTCTACGACCTTGTAGGTCAATGGACATCGTATGGATGGAACGTCTTCACCCTGGCGAATGGCAACGATTACGGCGATGTAACCGCGGCGCTGAAGGCAATGGATGAAGTGGACCCGCACGACCGCCGTCCCGTCGTCGCCATCGGCAAAACCATCAAGGGCTACTGGCCCGCCGCCGCTGAGGGGAAAATTCCCGGCTACAACGGCGATCAACTGGTGAGTTACGCGAGCCATCCCTATGCGCTGAAGATGAACTCGGAGTATTTCGTCGCGCTGGCGCAGACCTTCGAGAAGCATTATGGCGTGGAGTTCGAAGGCATTCGCCAGGGCCCGGTCAGCGACAATCGCGAGCGACTGATCCAGTTCAAGACCAACATTGATGTGGTGATGTCGCTGCTCGACCGCAACGGAATAGGCGACCGGCTGGCTGATCGCCTGGTGGAGATCGGCGACACCGTGCGCGACGACGTGAAGCTGCGCATCTCCGTCGCCAGCGATCCGTTCCTGGACGATCGCCTGCGCGTCGCAGCGCTACCGGAAGAGCCGCAGAAGCTCTCGATTCGCAATTCGATTTCCGGCGCGGAGAAGCAAGTCAACATCGCGCTGTTCAAGAAACCGGGCGAGGTGGCGGGAGCGCGGCGCGCGATTTCCGAAATTATCAAGTGGATGAATTACGTTACGGACGGACGCTTCTTCACGGTAGCCGCCGACCTTTCGGAGTCGATCAACGTGGAGCACGGCAGTTTGTGGGGACACTACAGTCCCACAGAGAATCCGCTGGGCACGCGCTTGAAAGCGCCCATTCAGGAAGCAGGCAATGTTTCCACCGCCATCGGCCTGGTGAGTCAAAGTGCCTCCGTCGATCCCAAAAAATTCGCCGGCGTATGGGCTTTGAGCGGCACCTACGGAGCGTTCACGCCGCTGATGTACACTCCGGCGCGCGTCTGGAGTCAACAAAGTCAGGACAGCAAATTCCGCGTCGGCGTGCTGCATATTCTCACCGCGCACTCCGGTCCGGAAACCGCGGCCGACGCCCGCACCCACTTCGGCATCTTCGCGCCGCAGGTGTGGAAGCTGTTCCCGCGCGGTCACGTGATCAACTTGAGCTTTTGGGATTACAACGATGTCGCGCCCGGCTACTTCGCGGCGGCGGAAATTGCGGCGCGCGATCCGCACGTGGGCATCATCACGCTGGAAGTGGCGCGTCCCGACTTCGCGGTCGCCGACCGTAGCCACTTCGCCGACTCCGATCTGCACGCTGCGGCAAAAGGACTGTACGTGATCCGCGATTTCACGCCGGACAAGCCGCGCCACGGTTACGTGATCGCGCAAGGATCGAGCTCCACGGTGAACCTGGTGAAGGTGCTGCCGAAACTGGAAGCGGCCGGCGTGAACGTGAAGGTGATCGCGGCAATCAGCGAGGACTTGTTCGATCGCCAGCCGCAAGCCTATCGCGATTCCGTGCTGCCGCCCGAGGCTCGCTACGATTTGATGGTGGTATCGACCGGCACGCGACGCATGTGGCCGTTGCGCAATCTCGGTCCATTGACGGATGAGTATTCCCTCACCTCCGACTTCGACAATTCCTGGAGAAGCGGCGGCCTGGAAGCGGAAGTGATCAAGGAAGCACACCTCGATCCGGATACGATTTTCGCAGGCGTGGAGCGCTTCGCCAACGAACACGAGCGCCGCATCGGCGAGCAACGCAAAATGATCGGTTAGTCGACTGGGCTGGTCACTTGAGCAGAACGGAAGGAACAGCGGGCACTCGATCGGGCATTCTGGTTTTCATCCTTCAAGCGCCGCGCTGCTAATGCCCGCCGAAGGCCAATCCGGTTTGAGCCTTCCAGTAGAGGGCTGGGGGCGAAGTTGTTGCCTGGATCTTATCTAATCTTCTCTTCTTTGCTGTGATGAACGCTCGCGCGGGTCGACTATGCAATGTCAATGATCGTGTCCCCTTGATCGCCGCATGCCACTATGGCGGATTCTGTCGCGCTGCGGTTCTGTATCGGAGCACAACCATGCCGGTGACGCGGGCAAAGGCCCCCCGTCTTGACCAGATCGAACTGGCAATCCGGAGAGCCTCGCTGGTTACTTGCCGGCGTAAGTATGGGTGGAACCGATGCCGGTGCACAGGTCCCAACCAATTTTGCAACGCGGATCACCGGTCGTGATGTCGTTGAAATCAGCATGGTACTTGATGGGATTGGCCATGTCGTTGTACATGGCGGTGAGCTGCGCCAAGGACGACTGATGTAGGCTGCCGGCCGCGTTCACGATGCCGGCAAAGGTAGGAGACGACCAGCTAGTACCTCCGACTGAACCCCAGCCCTGAAGGTAAATGGCCGTACAGCAAAAGTCGGAAGCAACATCAGGATATCCGCGAAAGTTTCCTACGATGCTGGCAATGCCATTCTGGTAGCTGGGACGCGGCTCGTATGGACTGATGTCTCCCCCGCCGCCCCCAGTGTAGTACTGCTCGGAAGTGAAGTTTCCGTTCCCGTCGCGGTTAAAATAGGTTCCTCCCACCGAAACAACGTTCGGTGACGCTGCCGGATAGCCGCTCACGCCAAGTCCCGAATCGCCGGCGGCTGCAAAGTAGACGACTCCCGGAGTAGTGAAGTATTGATCAAGGCTAAGTTCCTGAGGAATCTCCGCATCGCCAAAGCTCATGCTGACCACGCCGCCGCCGTTCTGAGCCACTAGTGTTCCGGCCAGCTGCACCGCTGCCCAAGTGGGATCGGTCGTGCATTGCGGAGTTTGACACAATGCCGACACCACCAGGAACAGCTTGGCCGCTGGCGCCATGGCGTGAGCCCACTCGATATCTAGTGCCTCCTCGACCTCCCAGTCCGGGTAAACGGGGGGACGCGTGCCATTCAGGGGCCAGACCTGCGTCAGGGTCACAGCCGGAATACCAAAGTAAGAGTCAAAGGCGTCCAAGTCGGACTGCGCGGTAGGGTAGTAGCCGGCGTCGACGATGGCAATGGCACCGATACCACCGGTGGGCACGGTTGTGCTTGTGGCAATCGGGCAGCCGGCCGATCCAGTTACCAATTTATAAACGCAGGCTACGGACCCTGGGGTTTCATCACCCGGGTTGGGATTCGGTTTCGGTTGATCCGAGTCGACAAAAAAGTAATTCGTGTGTGGGCGACCGGGCACGGGGATGCTGGAGGCCGGATAAATAATCCTGTGTCCGTTGTAAACGGACTCATAGCGGGTTTGTGCAGATGCTGGGCAAAGGGCTGCGCCTGCAAACAAGACAACTGCAACCATCGTTAACATTACAATCTGGATATCTCTGCGGAAAGTAGTCATTCATCGGCTCCTGCGTGACAGCGCGAAATTATGATGGGAGTTCGTGGGAAATGCAAGCTCGAAAACCCATGCCAGTCGTTCTGTCTGCAAAAAGCGTGGCATACGCAGTTTCTTGGAAGTGCCAGGCAGGAGTTCCTTGGGCAACATTGGAGGATATTCTTCGTTGAATCTGAAAAACCGAAAATCGCGACTGTCCGCAATATCGACTACAGCGATGTAGGGGAAAAACCAGAAACAGCGTTTAACCGATTAAAATAATTGGTCGGGGAGAGAGGATTTGAACCTCCGACCCCCTGGTCCCGAACCAGGTGCTCTACCAGGCTGAGCCACTCCCCGACGTGGAAGGAATCATCGCTTACCGCTTGGCACGTCTCGCTGGAAAGAGACATGCGTGAAAGCGCCGAACCTCAATTATAGCAGAATGGAAACGGGGGCTTAACGAGTAGGGTTCAGGACACGCGCTCCGCCATGTTCGAAGATCAGGCTGGCGATCAGTCCGGTCCAGCCAGTCTGATGATTGGCGCCCAATCCCTGACCATTGTCGCCGTTGAAGTACTCGTAGAACTGCAGGTGGTCGCGGAAGTTGGGATCGGTTTGCAGCTTCGGATTATCGCCCAGCGAGGCTCGTCTCCCGCTTTCGTCGCGCAGGCACAAGCGCATCAAGCGGCTGGCCAGTTCCTCCGCCACCTCCCACAATGTCATATACTTCCCTGACCCTGTGGGACATTCGACTTTGAACTCGTCTCCATAGTAGTCGTAAAAGCGGCGCAGACTCTCCACGATCAGGTAGTTTACCGGCAGCCACACCGGGCCGCGCCAGTTCGAGTTGCCGCCGTACATCCGGGAGGTCGATTCCGCCGGATCGTAGCGCAGCTCATAATGAGCCCCGTGAGCATCCAGGATGAAAGGGTGGTCCAGATGATAACGGGACATCGCACGAATGCCGTGAGGAGAGAGGAACTCGTTTTCGTCCAGCATATATTGCAGGATCTTCTTCATGCGAAAAGCACGGGCCAGCGATAGCAGACGGCGGCTCTTTGAACCTGGCTGGTGCCAACGCGAAACCAGCGCCGCCAGATCCGGACGCTTCTCCAGAAACCAGTTTAGGCGATCTTTGAAGTGTGGCATGATGTCGAGCAACTCCTGCTCGATTACTTCGACCGCGAATAATGGGATCAGTCCCAAGATGGAGCGAATTCGGATGGGAATGTTCTGTCCGTCCGGCAGATTTAATACGCTGTAGTAGAAGTTGTCTTGCTCGTCCCAGAGGCCAATGCCATGTCCCGCAATGTCAGACATGGCACGCGCAATGTACAGAAAATGCTCAAAGAATTTGCTGGCCACATCCTGGTAGGCGCTGTCGTCGCGCGCCAACTCCAGGGCGATACGCATGAGGTTAAGCGCATACATCGCCATCCATGCGGTACCGTCGGACTGGTTTGTGTAACCACCGGTGGGCAGTGGCTGCGAGCGGTCAAAGACACCAATGTTGTCCAAACCTAGGAAGCCGCCCTGAAAAATGTTTCTCCCCTGCGCATCCAGCCGGTTTACCCACCAGGTGAAGTTGAGCATTAACTTGTGGAAGACTCTCTCCAGGAATTTTCGATCGCCCTTACCGTTATTTCGCAATTGTTCCAGGCGGTAAACGCGCCAAGCTGCGACTGCTTGGACGGGAGGATTCACATCGCCGAACTTCCACTCGTAGGCCGGCAGTTGCCCGTTGGGGTGCATGTACCACTCTCGACCGAGCAGTACCAGTTGCCGCTTGGCGAATTCGGGATCGACCAGCGAAAGCGCAATACAATGAAATCCCAAGTCCCAGGCGGCGAACCAGGGATATTCCCATTTGTCGGGCATCGACAAAACTTCGTCGCCGTTGAGATGTTCCCAATCGTGATTTCGGCCTTTCCAGCGTTGCGCCGGCGGGGGCGGCTGGCCTGGATCGCCCTGCAACCAGTCGTAAACGTTGTAGTGATAACACTGCCGGTTCCACAGCATGCCGGCCAGCGCCTGGCGCTGCACCCGGCGGGCGTCTTCATTGTTGAGACCGGCGTGGACAGCGGCATAAAATTCGTCAGCCTCACGCATGCGATCGCTAAAAATCTGGTCGAACGCGGCGAAGGCATCCGCCGCAACCTCACCCGGCCGCATACGCATGCGCACCGCCGCGGTTCCATGTCCCGCGATGTTAAGACGGTAAAGCGCCGCCGCTTTTGTGCCGCGCTGCTCCGGATTAACGGCGTCCTTGGCGTTGTCGACGACGTAGTCGTGGAAGGCATCCTTGAAGTAACCGCTAGCATTGCCGTTTCCGAAGACGCGATGAACATTGGTTTCGTTTTCGCAGAAGAGAAATCCCTCAGGCGTGTCAAAATCGAGTTGGAACGTGCCGAGTGCGTCATGGACGGCCTGCAAGCGGGTAGAACTCACCTGCGAAAACGCGGGCTTCGCCGTATCGCGTCCCCAACTCCAGGTGTTGCGAAACCAAGTCTGCGGCAGCAGGACAAGCGAGGCCGCCTCGGGCCCGCGGTTATGAATCGTGACCCGCATCAGCACGTCGTTCGGATCGGCCTTGGCATATTCAACGAAGACATCAAAGTAGCGGTCATCGGAAAAGGTGCCAGTGTCGATTAGCTCAAACTCGGGATCGTTCAATCCGCGACGCTGGTTTTCTGCCAGAAGCTGCTGGTAGGGAAAAGCAGCCTGCGGATACTTGTAGAGCATCCGCGCATACGAGCACGTGGGGGTAGCATCGAGATAATAATAAAGTTCCTTAACGTCTTCGCCGTGATTGCCCTGGCTGTTGGTCAGACCAAAGAGACGCTCTTTAAGGATCGCGTCCTTTCCATTCCACAGTGCGATACCGAGACAGAGATTTTCTTTTTCATCGCAGAACCCGGCAATGCCGTCTTCTCCCCAGCGATAGGCGCGGCTGCGAGCGTGCTCGTGCGGGAAATACTCCCAGGCGGACCCGTCGGCACTATAGTCCTCGCGAACCGTGCCCCACTGTCGTTCGCTGAGGTAAGTGCCCCAACAACGCCAAGGTTTAGCGTTGCGTGCGGCCTCGTCGAGGCGAGCTTGTTCTGCGTTGATGGCGGACTTCGGATCGGAAGGTCCGGTTGTTGGTGGCATCGGTTCTCAGGAACTACGGTGCAGCCTTGACTTACTTACGCGTGACTTCGCGAACTCCGCTTGCACTGCTGACAATCACCGAATGCGTCAAATTCAGAAACAGACCATGTTCCACGATTCCGGCGCGAGCCTCGAGTCGGATGGCGAGCTCGGCGGGATTGGCGATGGGGCCGAAGTCGCAGTCGAGAATCATATTGCCCTGATCGGTGCGATACTCTTTGCCGTCGGCAGTCTGACGGACCACGAACTTCGCACCCAGCGACTCCAGGAATCGCGCCTGCGAACGCCATCCAAACGGCAGCACTTCAATGGGCAAGACGTGCAGCGTGCCCAGCCGGGGCGACAGTTTGCTTTCGTCAACCACGATGATTTCCCGAGCCGTGGCCTGGGCCACGAGCTTCTCGCGCAGCAGCGCTCCACCACCGCCCTTCACCAGATTGAGCTGCGGGTCGACTTCGTCGGCGCCATCGATGGTGACGTCGATGGCTTGTGGCAGATCCTCGGTCAGCATGGGAATTTTTAGCGCGACCGCCGCATCCCAGGAAGCCCGCGAAGTCGCGAAGCCAATGATGTTTTTCAGCCCGCCATTTTGCAAGAGAGCGCCGATGTGGCGGATGGCGAAGATCGCGGTCGATCCGGTGCCCAGGCCGACGGTCATGCCGGACTCAATGTAGCGGACGGCGAATTCGGCTGCAGCCTGTTTGAGGGCAGCATGTGGGTCGGAGGATGCTGTGGACAAGGTCATTACCTTACGTCGAAAAGCAGATCCCTCACCGGCTGAAGCCTGGTTCGGGATGACAAAAACAAAGGGCCGCTACGGCACAGCTAAAGCTGCGCCCCTTCAAAATAACTTCAAACCGAGTCCTTTAATACAGTGCCGGTAAGCACAGTGCCGGCGGGCCGACCGCAAGTTCAGTTTTTCCTGCCCAGCGCTTTGCGATAGCGGCTGATCAGCGTGTTCGTGGAACTGTCGTGTTTCAGCGCTGGAGCCGATGCGCTCTCTAACTCCGGAATAATACGCTTGGCCAGCACCTTGCCCAACTCCACGCCCCACTGATCAAAGGAATCGATGTTCCACACCGCCCCTTGGGTAAAGACGTTGTGCTCATACAACGCCACCAGCGTGCCCAGCGTGCGCGGTGTCAGCTTGTCAGCCAGGATAGTATTGGTCGGACGGTTGCCTTCGCAAACCCGGAAGGGCGTCTGGAAATCGGGCGAGCCTTCCGCCTTGAGCTCCTCGGGAGTCTTGCCAAAAGCCAGCGCCTCGGCCTGAGCGAATACATTGGACATCAGCAGGTCGTGCATTTCCTTAAGCGGGCTCAACGGCTGACAGAAGCCGATGAAGTCGCAGGGTATCAGCTTCGTGCCCTGGTGGATCAACTGGTAGAACGAGTGCTGGCCATCGGTGCCCGGCTCACCCCAGATGATGGGCCCGGTCTGCCACTCGACGTGATTGCCTTGGAGATCGACATGCTTGCCGTTGCTCTCCATCTGCAACTGCTGCAGATAGGCTGGGAAGCGCTTCATGTTGTCGGCGTAGGGCATGATGCCGACGGTCTGCGCCCCGAAAAAGTTGTTGTACCACACTGTCAGAAGTCCCATCAGAGCCGGCAGGTTCTTCTCCAAGGGCGTGGTGCGGAAGTGCTCATCCATGTCGTGGAAGCCGGCGAGCAATTCTTCATAGTTCTTCGGACCAACGGCGATCATGGTCGACAGGCCGATGGCGGAATCCATCGAGTAGCGGCCACCAACCCAATCCCAGAAACCGAACATGTTGGCGGTATCGATACCAAACTTGGCGACGCCTTCAGCGTTGGTAGAGACGGCGACGAAATGCTTGGCGACCGCCGAATCGCTTTTCAGCGAGTCCACAACCCACTTGCGCGCGGTGGCCGCGTTGGTCATGGTCTCGAGCGTGGTGAAGGTTTTGGAAGACAGAATGAATAGTGTTTCGGAGGCATCCAGATCGTGGGTCGCATCGGTAAAGGCCGCACCGTCGACGTTGGCGACAAATCGAAAAGTCATCTTCTGATCGGTGAAGTCGCGCAGCGCGATGTAGGCCATCTCCGGGCCCAGATAGGATCCGCCAATGCCAATGTTGATCACGTTCTTGATGGGCTTGCCGGTATGGCCTTTCCATTCCCCGCTGCGGACGCGATTGGAAAACGCCGCCATCTTGTCGAGCACCGCATGCACGTCGGCAACAACATCTTTCCCGTCGACCTCGATTCGGGTGCCGCGCGGGGCCCGCAGCGCGATGTGCAGCACCGCCCGCTTCTCGGTGATGTTGATCTTCTCGCCGCGAAACATGGCATCCCGCCGCTCTTCCACCCCCCGTTCCCGGGCCAGTTGGAGCAGCAAGCGCAGGGTTTCGTCGGTAACCCGATTCTTGGAGTAGTCCAAGTACAGACCGGGGCCTTCGACGGTCAGCCGTGTCCCACGTTGTGGGTCATCGGCAAACAGCTGCCGAAGATGAACATCTTTGATTTTCTCGTAGTGCGCTTGCAGGGCTTTCCAGGCGGGGGCATCGATAGGTCGAAGTGTGGTCATTTTAGGCTCCGGCATTGTATTGATCCTCTATGAGCGTATGACAAAGATGTGTCGTCCGGTTCGAACCAAGTTAGACGGTTTAGGGCCCTGCTCTGGTGCTACTTCAGTGCTTTGCTCTTGGTGCCGATCGACTTCAACAGATCCTGCCACGATTCGTCGAACGACTTCGCGCCTTCCGACTGCAGGTCGGCAGCCAGCTTCAGCAGATCGATGCCGGCTTTGGTGAATGCCGACAACACCTGTTCACAATCTCCGCCGTCGCGCGGAATCGGATTGCTGACCACGCCGTGCTGTCCGAACGCCAGCAGCGTTTTCTCCGGCATGGTGTTGACGGTATTCGGCGCAGCCAAGGCTCCGATGTAAAGCACGTCGGAAGCTTTGGGATCTTTGGTACCGGTGCTGGCGAACAGCAGTCGCTGCGGGCGCGCGCCCAGGTTCTCCAGGCGCTGCCAGCGATCGGAGTCCAGCACATCGCGATAGGCTTTGTAGGCCTGCTGGCCGATGGCCGGCCCCAGTTTGTCGCGCAGATCAGCCGGGACCTTGTCCATGGTTGCCTTATCCCATCGACTAACGAATAACGACGCGACCGAGCGCACGTCCGGGCTGAGGCCGGCATCCACGCGTCGCTCCAGTCCGCGCATATAAGCTTCGGCCGCACCTTGATAGTGTTCGCGGCTGAACAGCAAAGTCACGTTCACTGAGACGCCGGCAAAGATTGCTTCTTCAATGGCGGCTCTGCCTTCGGGCGTGCCGGGAATTTTGATGAACAGATTGGGGCGAGCGGCTTTCTGATGCAGCGCCTTGGCCACTTCCACGGTCGTCTTGGCGTCATACGCGAGGAGCGGCGAGACTTCCAGCGAAACCCAGCCGTCCACGGTCGAGGTGCGCTGATGGATGGGTGCGAACAAATCCGCCGCCCGCCGCAGGTCTTCGATGGCCAACTCGAAGAAAGCATCCTCACCTGAAATGCCGCTGCCCATCAGGCGGCCGATCTCGTTGTCGTAGGAATTGCTGCGACTGATAGCCTCATCGAAGATAGTCGGATTCGAGGTTAGCCCGGTAACCGAAAGTTCGTCGATGTAGCGCTTCAGGGTGCCACTGTCGAGCAGTTCGCGGGTGATGTTGTCGAGCCACAGGCTCTGGCCAAGATCATGTAGTTGTTGCGTCGCTTTCATTGCGATACCTCCGCCTTACGCGGCCATGAATTCGGTGCGTTTATGTTCGAGCAAATCGGCGATGCGCTCGATGCTAATGTCAGCCGGGCGATATTGCGCGTTGCTCTTCTTGTCTTTGGCATAATGTCCCTGGCGGGGAAACACGGTAGTAACGCGATCTTTCCATACATCTTTGATGGCCTGCAGGATGCGCAGTTTGTCATCCACCATGACGTAGTGCCGGGCAGGATAAAACTTTTCCACGCTGCGCAACTCCTGCTCCTTATGGATGTAGATGAGCACGTGCCCGCCAAAGGCTTTCCACAATCCCGAACGTTCTACTTTGCGCGGCTGGAAAACTGCGTCCCCGTCGGAGAGGATCGCCACTTTGCCCCAGCGCTTCACGCGCTTAATGACATCGAGAGCGCCGGGATAGAGGCGCGCCGCAAAGGGATACTCCACCAGCCAATTCGCCATGCTCAGCAGACGAGGATCGTGGAGATTCTCAATGCGATAGCGTTCCAGAGCGCCCAGGTAGTCGGCATAGCCTAACTGGCTGCGCAGTTCCTCGAAGATAGCCACATAGCGAGTGCGGGCCTTCGGGCCAAATTCGCGCCCCAGATGCTGGAACAAGTCATTCTGCAGGCGATCGTTGTCGAGCAGTGTGTTGTCGACGTCGAAAAGAAACACTACGTCGTCGACGCCGCGACCGGCTGAGCTGGCGCGACCGGAGGCTGCCGGCTGAGAGGTGCGCCGTGCGCTCATTTGTCTCCCTGCGGCGGCAGCGGATTGATCCACGGTCCATCCGCGCCGATAAGTTGGCTGGTCTCGTCCGGCCCCCACGTTCCCGGTTCATAGGTGTACACCGGCGTTACGTTGTCGAGAATCGGTTGCACGATGCGCCACTGCGCTTCCACCAGATCCTGGCGCGCGAACAGTTCTCCGTTGCCGCGCATGGCGTCGCCCAACAGCCGCTGGTATGGCGGCATGTCGTCGGTGGCATGGCTCTTCAACTTCAGTTCAACGTCCTCGCCCACCATGCGCTCGCCGGGAACCTTCACTCGCACGCCCAATCCGATGCTGATGTCGGGACTGACCCGCATGCGCATGTGCGAAGAGCGCACCGGCACGATCTCATGAAAGGTCTCGCGCGGCGGGCGCTTGAATTCAACGATGGCTTCCATGCAGGTAACCGGCATCACCTTGCCGGCACGAATATAGATCGGAACATCGGCCCATCGCCAAGTGTCGATGAAAAGCTTGATCGCGATAAAGGTTTCCACGGTGGAACCGGGAGCCACGCCTGCAACCTTCTTATAGCCGTTGTATTGTCCGCGCACCACGTCTTCGGGCTTAAGTGGGCGGACGGCTTTCAGCAGAGCGGCCTTCTGATCGCGCTCCGCTTCGTGATCTTCCCCGGTCGGCGGTTCCATGGTGAGATTGCCCAGCACCTGCAGCATGTGATTCTGCACCACGTCGCGCAATGCGCCGGTTTCGTCGTAGAACTTGCCACGATCACTGACGCCGAAATTTTCCGCCATCGTGATCTGGATGCTGCGCACATACTGGCGATTCCAAATGGGCTCGAACACGGGATTGGCGAAGCGGGTGTACAGAATGTTCTGTACCGGCTCTTTGCCGAGATAGTGATCGATGCGATAGATGTTCTCTTCGGGAAAGAACTTGTGCAGGATGCGATTGAGCTCTTCGGCGGTCGGAAGATTGTGGCCGAAGGGTTTCTCCATTACCACGCGCGCGTCAGTGGCGCAGCCTGATTTCGCCAGACCTTCCGCCACCGTGCCAAACAAACTCGGCGGCACCGCCAGATAATGCAGCGGCCGCTTGGCGTCTCCCAGTTGTTTGCGCAACTCGGTAAATGTTGCCGCGTCTCCATAATCGCCATCGACGTAGCGCAACAGGCTGATGAGCTTGTCAAACGGCCCTTGCTCCAGACCACCGTGCTCCTCCAGGCTGTCTTTAGCGCGCTGTTTGAGTTGGTCCAGCGTCCAGCCGGCCTTGGCCACGCCGATGATGGGAACGTTGAATCCTTCATCGCGAATCAAGTCTTGCAGCGAGGGGAAAATTTGTTTGTAAGCGAGGTCGCCGGTAGCGCCAAAAAATACAAAGGCATCGGACATTTCGTTAGCCATTATCGTTCTCCCGCCTTAGCCTGCTTCTCCAGGTGACCGCCAAACTCGTAGCGCATAGCCGACATCAACTTGTCGGCATATTCCTCGTTGCCGCGCGAGGCGAAGCGCGTAAACAGCGCGGCGCTGATAACCGGCGCCGGAATACCTTCGTCGATGGCGGCTTGCAGGGTCCAGCGTCCTTCGCCGGAGTCGGAGACGCGGCCCTCGAAGTCGGAGAGTTCAGGATTCTCGCGCAACGCCTGGGCGGTCAGATCGAGCAGCCACGATCCAATCACGCTGCCCCGACGCCACACCTCGGCAACTTCTGCGACGTTGATGTCGAACTGATAGAGCTCGGGATGACGCAGCGGTGTTGTCTCGGCGTCGACCTCGCGTTTCACTTTGCCGGCATCGGCGTTGTGAATGATGTTCAGCCCTTCGGCGAAGGCGGCCATGATGCCGTATTCGATTCCGTTGTGCACCATCTTGACGAAGTGTCCGGCGCCATTCGAGCCGCAGCGCAAGTAGCCGTGTTCTGCGGTGGAAGGCGCGCCGGTAGCTCCCGGGGTACGCGGCGCCGACCCGATGCCCGGAGCCAGCGCCATGAAGATCGGGTCCAAATGCTTGACCACGGCTTCGTCGCCGCCGATCATCAGGCAGTAGCCGCGTTGCAAGCCCCAGACGCCGCCGCTGGTACCGCAATCGACATAGTTGATGCCCTGCGGCTTCAGCTCTCCGGCGCGGCGGATGTCGTCGTGATAGTACGAATTGCCGCCGTCGATCACGATGTCGCCGGCTTCCAGCAGCGGCTTGAGCGAAGCCAGCACGGGATCCACCACGGCCGCCGGCACCATCAGCCAAACCGCGCGCGGCTTGCTTAACTTCTGCACGAACTCTGACAATGTGGCAGCCGGCTTGGCGCCCTTGGCGGCTAGTTCCTGCCGGGGCTCAGCATGCGAATCGTAGACCACGCACTCGTGGCCGGCCTTCATCAGGCGCTGCACCATGTAGGAACCCATGCGACCTAAACCAATCATCCCCAGTTGCATTGTTTCTCCTTGGTAACCACAGCTGCCGAAGCAGTGAAACGCAGGTTCCGCGCCGATCCCAGGCGGCTTGAGATGCCAATCAAGTATCGGATTGAGGGCGCAGCGAAAAGCTACTTCGAATTGGCCATCGCCTCTTTCGCGGCCGAGACTACGTGCTCAACCGTGAAGCCGAAATGTTCCATCACGACTTTCATGGGCGCCGACATACCGAAAGTACGCATGCCCAGCACCACCCCGGTGCGCCCGGCATAACGATCCCAGCCGATCGGCGAAGCTTCTTCCACCGTCACCCGCGCCCCCACCGACGGTGGCAGCACGCTATCGCGATATGCCTGATCCTGCGCGTCGAACAGCGCCCACGAAGGCATACTGACCAGACGCGGCTTCACTCCTTGCGCCGTCAGCTGATCGAAAGCCTGGGCACACAGCGCGACTTCACTGCCGCAGCCAATCAGGATCACGTCCGGCTTGCCGTCGGCAGCATCGGCCATCACGTAAGCCCCCTTGGCCAACCCGCTCGCCGGCGCAAACTTGCTGCGGTCATAGATAGGCAACGCCTGCCGGCTGCAGATGAGTTCCACCGGGCGATCCTTGGACGACAACGCTACCCGGTAGGCCTCCACCATCTCGTTGGCGTCTGCCGGCCGAATCACGACCATGCCCGGCACCGCCCGCAACGACACTAACTGCTCAATCGGCTGGTGCGTGGGGCCGTCTTCGCCCAGGCTGATGGTATCGTGCGTCCAGATATGGAGCGCGGGAATGTCCATCAGCGACGAGAGGCGAATGGAGCCGCGCGCGTAGTCGGTGAAGATCAGGAATCCGGAGCCGAACGCGCGCAGACCGGTAAGCACCATCCCGTTAACGATGGCGCACATGGCGTGTTCGCGGATGCCGAAGTGAAAGTTGCGGCCCTTGTAATCGCCCAGTTCGCCCTTGGCCTGAAAGTCTCCGGCAAATTCAAACTCCAGCCGCGTCTTGGTGCTGGGATACAGGTCGGCCGCGCCTCCCAGGATGTAAGGAACTTTTTGCGCCACCGCGTTGAGCACTTTGCCGGAAGCGTCACGCGTCGACATTCCGCTGGCGCTAGCCGGGAAAGTCGGCAACGCTTTCTCCCAGCCGGGCGGCAGATCGCGAGTCTTCATCCGCTCCAGATTGTCAGCCAGGTCGGGATATTGCGCCTTATAACCCGCAAACATTCCATCCCACTCTTTGCGCAAAGCGGAACCACGCGCGCCCATCTTGGCGGCGAAATGCTCGCGCACACCGGGCGGAACCACAAAGAACTCGTCCGGCGAGAAGCCGAAGAATTCCTTGGTGAGCCTGACTTCTTCGGGGCCTAACGGCTCACCGTGGGCGGCTGCCGAGTCCTGCTTGTGCGGAGCGCCATAGCCGATGTGGCTGTGCACGATAATCATCGTAGGCCGGTCTTTGGTGGCATGAAATCTCTTGAGCGCGCGTTCCACCAATTCCGTGTCGTTGGGATCGCTAACCCGCGTGACCTCCCATCCATAGGCCATAAAGCGCGCGGCAACATCTTCCGTAAATGCCAGATCGGTGTGACCTTCAATGGTGACGCGGTTGCTGTCGTACAGCCAGCACAGGTTGGGAAGCTTCAGGTGACCAGCCAGCGACGCGGCTTCGCTGGAGATGCCTTCCATCATGTCGCCATCGCCGCACAACGCGTACACATTGAAATCGAACAGCTCGTAGTCGGGGCGATTGTAGGTTGCCGCCAGCCAGGCGCCGGCGATCGCCATCCCCACGCTGGTGGAGACGCCCTGTCCCAAGGGGCCGGTCGTACTTTCCACTCCTGAGGTCCAGCCATATTCCGGATGCCCCGGACAGCGGCTGCCTTCCTGGCGAAAAGTCTTGATGTCGTCGAGGGTCACGGCTAGGCGATCGAGGTTCTTATAGCTCGGCTTGTCGGCCTTAATGCCGGCCAGATGGATCAGCGAATAGAGAAGAATGGAAGCGTGTCCGCTGGAAAGCACGAAGCGATCGCGATTGGGCCAGTCCGGTTGTTGCGGATCGTAGCGAAGAAAGCGCTGCCACAAAGTATAGGCCGTAGGCGCCGCGCCCAGTGGTGTCCCGGGATGGCCGGAGTTGGCTTTTTGGACGCCATCAATGGCAAGCGTGCGGATGGTGTTGATGGCGAGCTGATCGATATCAGGATTGGGATTTGCCCGTGCTTGCTGTGGAATCATTGCCGAACTCCTCATTCATTATTTCGCCGCTTCCGCGGCCGCGATCGAAGCTCTCGCCTTGTCGGGCAACCCGTCGCCGTACCAGTCGATGCGAGCCGCATCGGAGCGATCCAGCAATTGCGAACCGCGTACTTGTAAGAAATAATCCCAAATCCACTCCACGAAGGTTTCCACTTTCACTTGCAAAGTGGTAAGCAACGCCAAGTGAACCCCGAGCCACATAGCGTAAGCTACGGCCCCGTTCAGTTCGTGACGATTCTCCCCCACCTCGGCAATGGCCGCGTTGCGGCCGATCATCGCCATGATTCCCTTGTCCAGGTAATGGAACGCGGTGCGTGGCCTGCCCTCAATGTCGGCCAGAATATTTTTCCCCGCCCACCGTCCGCTTTGCAAGGCTACCGAGCCCAGCTGCGGCAACGCTCTGCCATCGGGGCCGGCGATGTTAGCGAAGTCGCCCAATGCATAAATATTCGGGAAGCCGGAAACCGTCAGGTCGGGCTCTGTCTGGATTCGACCGCCACGTCCGGTGGGCAATCCCGCGGAACTGGCGATCGGGGCAGCCATCAGGCCGGCGCCCCAAATTACACAACGCGTTTTGATAATGCTTCCGTCGCCCAGCACGACGTGGTCGGGATGCACCTCCGTCACGCTGTTGTTGAGGCACAATTGCACGCCATCGCGGCGCAAAACTTTGCTGGCGTACTCGTGGGCGCTGGCCGAAAACGGCGGCAGCAGCGTGCCACCGCGCTCGATAATGTAAACGCGGGCGGCAGTAACCGCCAGATCGGCGTACTCGCTAGCTACGGTGGTGTGAATCATGTCCGCCAGCCCGCCCGCCATTTCCGTGCCCGTAGGCCCGGCGCCCACGATCACGAAATTCAGCGATCCCTGGTCGACCAGCTTGGGATCGCGGTCGCTGTCCTCAAACAGCGCCAGGATGCGAGAACGCAGGCGCTCGGCGTCGGTCAGCGAATACAGCGGAAAGGTGTGGGTGTCGGCTCCGGGAATGCGGAAGAAGTTGGCCTGCGACCCAGCGGCCAGAACCAGGTAATCCCCTTGATAGGTTTCCCCTTCTTTGGTGCGCACGCTGCGGTTCTGAGCGTCAACCGTGTCCACTTCCGCCAGCTTGATATCGATGTTCGGACAATCGCAGCAAACCCGGCGCAACGAGAAGCTAACATCATTTACCGAGAGCTGAGACGTGGCTAGCTGGTAGAACAGCGGCTGAAACTGATGATAGTTGTGCCGGTCGAGCAAGGTGACCCGAACCGGATTGCGGCTGCGCGCCAATTCCAGTGCGCATCCCAGGCCGGCAAAGCCTCCGCCGACAATCAACACGTGTTTGCTTCCAGATGCCGCCGTCACGGAATTGACTCACGCTTTCTTGCTGCCACAACTGATTTCACGATAGGTATTACGAGATCTCTCTCGTCTGCGCTCAGAGCAGATCGATTGAGTAGTGAAGCCATGACACCGGGTACGAGGGTGCCGCACATTCTAACCCAAACCCGCCGGGAAGGAAACAACTTCTGACAACCTGCAGAATTGCTCGATATTCCATGGGATAACCCACGTTGTGGGACAAAGCAGATTGACATTCTATTCATACTCGTGAACCCGACCGGAAAATGTTTGCACCACAAATTGGCAAATTGATAGGCGCGAAATAGCGATAATGATTAGACGCGGCGCGGAGGCAAATGAACTATTGCAAATCTGTCCTTATAAAGGTATAAAGCGAAACATTCTTTACTTCCGTGGCAGCTGGGCGGAGCCAGGCTGAGCTGGTGGCTTAGGTAGGCTCGGAATTCGGCCTTGCTGTCCGGTAGCTAGGTGCGGGTAACCGCGTTCTCGCGAAGTCGTTCCACCCGGACAAGCAAGCTGGGGGGCTCAACGTAACTCATAAGCTTCAGCCGTCGGTCAACCGTTTCCGGTCCCATGTGCTCAAGATTTTCTAGTTACGGCAGACAAAATTCGAGACGGCGATGGCCGGGAATCCGTCTCTCGGCTGAACGAGGCTTGCGGTTTGCTGTGCTACCTTTCGTTCTCAGCCTCGCCTGCAACGCCTCGACGCTAGGCTCGGGGGTTGGTCCCTCGTCAACGCCGTCGATCTTCAATCCGGCTTCTACCCCGGCCCACGATATTTATCATCTGTCGCTCTTCGTCATGGCGATTTGCCTGGCAATCTTTTTGGTGGTCTTCAGCCTGATCGTCTATGTCGCAGTGAGGTTCCGCTCGCGGCCTGGCGACGACGGACGCGAGCCGCCTCAGATTTATGGCAGCAACCAGGTGGAGCTGGCCTGGACCGTAATCCCCATCCTGATTGTGGTGGTGCTGTTTTTGGCTTCGGCCCGGGTGATCCACGCAGTAGAGGACGCGCAATTTCCCAAAGACGCGATCGAAGTTACCGCCATTGGCCATCAATTCTGGTGGGAGTTTCGCTATCCCGGATACGGCTTTGTCACCGCCAACGAGCTTCATGTTCCGCTGAGTGATCCTGATCATCCCCGGCCGACGCACATCACCCTGCTGTCGGCCGATACCGACCATAGTTTCTGGGTTCCGCAACTAGCGGGCAAGGTGGATCTGATTCCCAACCGCAAGAATGAAATCTGGGTCGATCCGCACGAAACCGGAACCTACGTTGGACAGTGCGCCCAATACTGCGGCGTGGAACACGCCAAGATGCTGCTGACGGTCGATGTGCAATCGCCAGAAGACTTCCAAAGCTGGACGCAACAGCAGAAGAGTCCAGCCGTGATTTCCGATCAGGTGGCGGCGGGGCGGCAGGTCTTCGAGTCGAATGCCTGCGTCAACTGCCACACGATTTCAGGCACGGTGGCGAATGGCAAATTCGGCCCCGACCTAACTCATCTGATGAGCCGCGCTACCATTGCCGCGGGCGCGGCCACCAACACGCAAGCGAATCTGCGGCTGTGGGTGAAAGAGCCGGACGCGATCAAACCCGGTGCGTTGATGCCGGCTATGCAGTTGGACGAGCGGGACGTGGATGCGCTGGTGGCGTATCTCATGAGCCTGCACTAGGAGCCAGGAGAAATCCCATGTCCCACGCTGAACCGATCCCAGGGTCGATGATCCTCTCGCCGGGGCGAGAAGGTTCTCGACCGCTGGTCCAGGTGCTGCACGACTGGATTGTCACGGTCGATCACAAGCGCCTCGGGATCATGTATTTCTCCTACGGCATCCTGTTCCTGGTGGTTGGCGGCATAGAAGCCTCGATCATGCGTGCTCAGTTGGCAGTGGCCAACAATCACCTGGTCTCGCCCGAGACCTTCAACCGCATGTTCACCATGCATGGCACGACGATGATCTTCTTCGCCGCCATGCCCATCGTATTCGGTATTGCCAATTACCTGACTCCGTTAATGATCGGCGCGCGCGACATGGCCTTCCCGCGCCTCAACGCCTGGAGCTTCTGGATGAGTGCCCTGGGCGGAATCATTCTTTATTTCAGCTTCATCGGCGGCAGTGGCTTGTACGGTGCCGGCACCGCACCGGATGTGGGCTGGTTCGCTTATGCGCCGCTTACCTCACCCGCGTTCTCCGTGGGACACAGCACCGACTACTGGACGATCGGAATCCTGGTCAGCGGCTTCGGCAGTATCGGCACGGCGTTGAACATCATGACCACCATCCTCTGCATGCGCTGCCCCGGCATGAAGTTGGGCCGCATGCCGATGCTGGTTTGGCTGAACTCGGTCATGGCGTTCCTGGTGCTGATAGCCATCGGCCCCCTGACCGCGGCGCAGATCATGCTGCTGCTCGACCGCTACCTGGGCGCGCATTTCTTCGACACGCAGGCCGGTGGCTCCGCCGTCATCTGGATGCACTTCTTCTGGATCTTCGGTCATCCTGAAGTTTACATTCTCGTGCTGCCGGCTTTCGGAATTCTGTCCGAGGTGATTCCGGTCTTTTCGCGCAAGCCGATCTTCGGCTACAACATCATGGTCGCGGCCACCATCGCGATCGGCTTTATCAGCCTGAGTGTCTGGGCGCACCACATGTTCACCATTGGCATGACCTCCTATGCCAACGCATTCTTCGTGGCCTCCACTGCCGCCATTGCCGTGCCCACCGGAATCAAGATCTTTAATTGGATCGGCACCATGTGGGGAGGGAAAATCACTTTCACCACGGCGATGCTGTTCAGCGTGGCGGCCGTCGCCCAGATGTTGATCGCTGGACTGACGGGCATCATGCTGAGCGCCGCTCCGTTCGACTGGCAGCTGGGGAATTCTTACTTTGTTATTGCGCACTTTCATTACGTGATTCTGGGCGTCATCGTCTTTGGAGCGTTTTCCGCTTCCTACTATTGGTATCCCAAGGTCACGGGAAGAATGCTGGACGAGACTTTGGGCAAGTGGCATTTCTGGTTGTTCCTCATCGGTTTCCATGTGACCTTCGACTTTATGCATATTCCGGGAATCCTGGGTATGCCGCGCCGCATTTATACCTACGATGCCAGCCGCGGTTGGGAGATCTGGAACCTTATCGTCTCCATCGGCGTTATCTTCCAGGCCGCCGCCGTGCTGATCTGGGTGGTCAATGTAGTCAAGTCATACTTCAAGGGGAAAATCGCAGGCAACGATCCTTGGAACGCCTGGACCCTGGAGTGGGCGACGACCTCGCCGCCACCGGACTACAACTTCGCGACCTTGCCGGTGGTGCGCAGCCGACGTCCGCTGTGGGATTTGAAACATCCGGAAGATCCGGATTGGAAGTACGAGTAGACCCACCGCTCCGGGCGTGGTGACAAGCGTGTTTTGTTTCGAAAGGGAGAGACCAGGTTGGCAGCAACGACGATAGCCGTGCCGCAAAACGAGATGCCGCTGTCCGCTCATCTGCGCGGCAAGGTCGGCATGTGGTGTTTGATTGGGGCCGAATCGGCCATCTTCAGCATCTTCGTCGTGGCCTACCTGTATTACGCGGGCAAAAGTCTGAGCGGGCCGACGCCGGCGCAAGTGCTCGACGTTCCTTATTTCACCTCGATTTGCCTGTTCTCCAGCAGCCTGACAATCCTGATGGCAGAGAAAGCGCTGCATCGCGGCAACGTCAAACGCTTCGGCGCGTTCTGGCTGCTTACGATCGTGCTGGGCGTGATCTTTCTGCTGGGCACGGCGCGCGAATGGCACGGCCTGATTTACGAAAAAGGTTTGACGATCAGCACCAACCTATTCGGCACGACATTCTATTCACTGGTTGGGCTGCACGCCTTTCACGTGATTGTGGGTGCCACCGGGCTGACCATCATCATGATTTTTACCGCTCTTGGTTATGTGAAGCAGGAACACTCAGACCGTATCAGCGTGTTTGCGATGTACTGGCATTTTGTGGATGCCATCTGGGTCGTAGTGTTGTCGGTGGTTTATTTCATTACGCGATAAAAAGAGCTGAGCGCCGTCACGAAACGGATTCATGAATAACGAGACGCAACCCGAAGCCAGCCGCGAAGGCAAGTCCGTCGAGATGCCGGCGCCCACCGCGTGGCCGTTTGCCATGGCGATCGGAACCTCGTTGACCTTCGCCGGGCTGCTCACCAATGCTTCGGTGAGCGTGCTGGGAGCGACCCTGACTATCTTCGGGGCTGTCGGCTGGTTCCGCGAGGTACTGCCCCACGAACACCACGAGCCGATACCGCTGGAACCCGAGGAGCCAGCCGCCATCGTTCCCCCGACCGAGGTCATGCGAATGGAAGCTGCGCAAAAGGTGCAACGCGCCTGGCTGCCTATTCGGATTTACCCCGTCTCGGCGGGCGTAAAAGGCGGACTGGCGGGCGGCGTGGCCATGGCTATCCTGGCCGTGCTTTACGGAGTGATTTTCTTTCATAGCATCTGGTATCCGGTGAACCTGCTGGCGGGAACCTTGTACGCGCCGTCGGCAACTCCCTCCATGGAAGCGATGATGCATTTCCGCCTGGACTGGTTCCTGTTCGCCCTGGCCATGCACATCACTATGTGCCTGCTGGTGGGACTACTGTACGGAGCCATGCTGCCGCTGCTCCCCACCCGGCCGATCTTGCTGGGGGGAATCATTGGGCCGCTGCTGTGGACGGGGCTGCTCTATCAGATTCTGGGATTCGTGAACCCGCTGCTTGACCAGCGGATCAACTGGTGGTGGTTCGCGGTCTCGCAAGTGGGCTTCGGCGTGGTCGCCGGTCTGGTAGTAACCCGGCAAACCAAGGTTTTGACCACGGAGAACATGCCGCTGGCCATGCGAGCGGGCATTGAAGCTCCCGGCCTTATGCATGAACGTGACGACGAGGGCAAGAAGCGATGAGCCCCCGTGTTGTGCTCTCCTTGGTATTGATGGCCGCACTGTTTGGCCTGGCGGGGTGTAATGCGCCCGGCAAGCCTACTCCCTCTGACATTGTCAGACGTCCTACAGACATTTTGGATCCGGTCGTGCTGTACAGCCAGAATTGCTGCCGGATGTCATGGCGCCGACGGCAAATTAGGGCCGGCGCCGCCTATCGGCGATCCCGTGTACCTCGCTGTGGTAGACGATGACGCGCTGCGCAACACCATCTCGAAAGGAAGAGCCGGAACCGCGATGTCGGCCTTCGCCCAAAGTGAAGGCGGCATGCTGACCGACAAGCAAGTTGACGCCATCATTCAAGGCATGCGGCAGCGCTGGGGCCAGCCACAGATTTTGCAGGGCGTTACGGCCCCGCCTTATGCCGCCAAGGCTCCGGGCAATGCGCAGCAGGGAGCGGCGGCCTTTGCAACGTTCTGCGCTTCCTGCCATGGCGCGGATGGCAAGGGAACGGCGAAAGTCGGCTCCATCGTGAATCCAAATTATCTTAGCTTGATCACCGATCAGGGCTTGCGGACCATCGTCATTGTGGGACGTCCGGACTTCAACGCTCCCGACTGGCGTAACAACGTTGCCGGCCATCCGATGAGCGATCAGGACATCTCTGACATTGTGGCATGGCTGGCGGCGCAGCGGCCCGCGCACAGCACGAATACGGTTTCAACGACAACAACTTCTTCGCCGGGAGGACTGCATTGAGCGATCAGGAAAAAGGCGGAATGTCCCGACGCGATCTGATGGCCAAGATCGGGATGGTCCTGAACGGTGCGGCCGTGGTGATCCTGGCCACTCCCGTGGTTGGCTATCTACTGGGTCCGATCGTGCGGGGCGATGGCGGACGCTATCGCAAGTGGATCGACCTGGGCGAACTGGACGAATTTCCCGAAGGCCAGACCCGGCTCGCGAAGTATAAGAATCCCATCTCGAATCCCTGGGACGGCGAGACCGACAATATTCCCTGCTGGGTACGCCGCGTCGAAGGAGAAAAATTCCAGGTCTTCGCCATCAACTGCGCCCACCTAGGCTGCCCGGTGCGCTGGTTCCCGCAGTCAGGACTATTCATGTGTCCCTGCCACGGCGGAGTGTATTACCAGGACGGCTCGCGGGCCTCCGGACCGCCGCCGCGTGGTTTGTTCGAGTATCCCTACAAAGTAGAAAACGGCCGCCTGATGATCGAGGCTGGACAACTGCCCACCCTGTCGACCAGCGCCAGCCTGCGGGCGAGGAGCAACGGATGTCAAGGCTAGCCAAGATCGGCGAGTGGTTTGACGCGCGGCTGCAGCTGGGCGGCACCATCCGCGAGACGATGGAACATCGGGTGCCGCGCTCGTCGGCCAGCTGGTTCTACGTCTTCGGCAGCGCGGCGCTCACCGTCTTCATCCTGCAAATCTTCACCGGCATCATGCTGGCGCTGATCTACGTGCCCTCCGCCGGCGAAGCCTGGAACAGCCTGCAGTACCTGAACCACGGCGTGACACTAGGCTGGTTTCTGCGTGCGGTACACGGCTGGGGATCGAACTTCATGGTCGCCATCGTGCTGATCCACATGGTGCAAGTGGCGATGTTCGGGGCCTACAAGTTTCCCCGTGAGCTGACCTGGATCATCGGCGTATTCCTGCTGCTGATGACCTTAGGTATGGCCTTTACCGGTCAGGTATTACGATTCGACCAAGACGCCTATTGGGGGTTAGGCATTGGCGCTGCCATCTGCGGCCGCGTGCCCTTCATCGGGGCCTGGGTGGTGCATCTGTTGCTGGGCGGACCCATCATTGCCGGAGACACGCTGTCGCGATTCTTCGCTATCCATGTGTTCGTCATTCCCGGCCTGCTGATCGGATTTGTATCGCTTCACCTGTTGTTGGTGTTGAAGCTGGGGATCAACGATTGGCCGATGCCGGGCCGGATCGTGCGTCGCTCCACCTACATTCAGGAATATCACGAGCTCACCCAGAAGGACGGCGAACCCTTCGTGCCGGACGCGGTGTGGAAGGACATGTTTTTCTCCGCCTTCATCATCGTCTGCGTAATGGCGTGTGCCGTCTTCTTCGGCCCCTACGGCCCCAACGGACAGCCCGATCCTACGATCGTGCAGACCGTGCCCAAGCCGGATTACTTCTTCCAGTGGCTGTATGCTTTGCTGGCTTATCTGCCACCGGAGATGGAAACGCCCGCGCTTCTCATCGGGCCAGTGGTGATCATCGGCTTTCTGGTGTGCCTGCCGTTCTTTGCCGGTGAAGGCGAGAAGAGTTGGAAGCGGCGGCCGATCGCCGTGGTCACGATCCTGCTCTCGGCTGTGGCGCTGGGCACCTTGACGCATCTTGCCGGTTACACTCCGTGGAGCCCGATCATGAACGCCTGGAGCGGCGATCCGGTGCCGGTTCAGTATCTGAATGGGCGCTCGCCGCTGGAACGCCAGGGAGCTGCGGTCTTCCAGGGAAAGCAATGCCGCAACTGCCACTCCATCGGAGGCTCGGGCGGACTGCGTGGGCCCGACCTCGATAGCGTGGCCGTGCGCATGACTCACGATCAACTGGTGCGCCAGGTGCTGCAAGGCGGCGGCAACATGCCGGCTTACGGCAAGCAACTGAACCCGGCCGAAGTGGCCGCACTGGTATCGTTCCTCGACACGCTGCATCCGGCGAACCAGTTGCCGGCGCGCGACGCGGCGCAGCAAGCCAGCTCGCACAACCAGTAGCTTGCCGCCTGTGCGTCGTTGAAACCGTCACTTGTCCCGGCGCGGTTTGTATCAGGCCACGGCTTTACAGGCTGCTGAAAAAGTCGAAATGAACAGTCCGTCGCCGCCTGAACAGTTTGCTGAAAAACTCGGCCTAAGGCGATTTTGAAGGGGCGTAGCTTTAGCTACGCCGTAGCAAGCCCTTTATATTTGGCATTCCGAACCGACTTTAGTCGGTGAGGGATCTGCTTTCCCGACTTTTTCAGCAAACTGTGAAACCGGCTCCGGATGTCTAAAATAACGAACTTTAGACGCGAACCTAAAGGTTCGCTCTACCGATTCATCACAAGTACGGAAGTTTGTTAGCAAACTGTGAAGCCGTGCCCTGATACAAACCTCGCAAAACTTATGCGACGAGATTTCCGACGCACTACACTCGCGCCGGTGCTTGCCACGTGGAAGGTCGTCGCCAGCAAACAGACGGGAGCTTGTGATTTCGCTCACTGGCTTCCGTGACCCACCTGCCTGACAGGGCGAGGGGGCGCGAGTCATATTGAAGGTAGCCTGCCGGAGATTGCGCCCCCTCTGCAGTCCAAAGGACTCGCTTTCCAACCATGATTTTTCGTCTGGATTATTTCTCTTGTATTCTGACCGTACTTTCCACAATTCTGGTTGGCCGGCGGATGTGGCAGGGATGGATTATCGCTTCGGCGAACAGTGCCGTCATCTGTGTGATTGCCCTTCGCACCGCCCAAATCGGCTTCGTACCCGCCAATCTTTTTTGCCTGGCTATCTACGGGTACAACATCGCGAAGTGGCGAACCCCGATGGGGCCGTCGCACAAGTGAGTGCGGCCGGCTCTCCTCGACCCGGGGAGCGCCGGTAACATTTTCTTTTTCGTACGAGTAAGAGCCTGTAAGAGCAAAAAGCAGATCCCTCGCCGACTAAAAGTCGACTCGTGATGACAAACAAGAAACCTCAACCCGGCATCCCGGAACCTGAGCTAAACCTTGGCCGTGTCGCCAATCGGGTTTGCCTTGAGCAGGTCGGTAATGCTGAGGGTGACGATCGACGCACCGTGTTGCTGCGCCATGGTCGTCATGTTGAAGGTGCCGCCCAAGCCTTGCGTCTTCACGCCATCCCACAAGGCGAGCAGGGTGAAATTGTTCGCCCCCATGGCCAGCGCTTCATGAATCAGCCACAGATTGGCGCGCTGCCAGCAGGTATAGTCTTTGCGGGTAGACAGCCACAGAGCCAGCTCCGGCGAGGTAGCCATGACGTGAACCGGCTGCGATTGCCCGCGCAGGGTGTCGAATCGATCTTGCCATTCCCGTCCCGCCGGCGACACCGATTCGTTGCGAAAGGTGTCGGGAGGCAATGGCAAGTAGAGCTGATGGCCGATTCCGAGTTCTTCGCAGACATCGTGAAACAGCAGATCTCCCCCGCTTGCCCCGGAAGCAATCCCGACGATGACGCCTTTGGTGCGTCCTAACTCCTGCTGCACGGCTCCTCGGATCGCGGCGCGTACAGCCGCAGTCAAGGAGTTGGGAAAGCGCGGCGGCGTTCTGCCCGGCTCATCGATCATGTGGCCGGTGAAAAGAATCACCCGGCCGGGCGGCACGACAGCCGTCTTGGCAGAGGCAGGCGGGAAGACAGCTAAAGCTTGCTTGGCATTATCGGGCCGAACGCCCAGCTGCTGGAACATCTCCAGTTGCGACCTAACCGAGTCGGAGTTGAAATCGGAGACGCCTTCCAAGGCGGACTGATAGGCGAAAGCCACTTTGGCCGGCTTGTTGCCGGTGAGAAACTGGAAATCGGCGACGCTAATATCGTGCCAAACATCGGTCTTGCCTTGCTGCAACAACCGCTGCTTGGCAGCATCGAGAGCAATATTGACCGCGCCCGCTAGGGTCTGACGCTGCGCCTGCAGCCGGTCGAGTTCAGCTTTCGCCTGTTCGGCGCTATCGTAGCGAGCCTCCCACACGTCGGGCAAACGCTTGGCCAACTCTACCGCAATCGTCATCAGGCTCAGCGCATTCAGTCCCGGATAATAACTGTTCAGGTCTTCCTGAAAACCGCGCGCATACTTGTCGATGGCCTTCATCAGTTCAGGTGATTGCAACGCTTTACTGGCAGCATCGTCTGCCGATAGCGCCCACCACGACGATCGCCAGTGGTCCTTGACGTTGCGGGCGATCAACGCAAGAGCTTCCGCCCGGTCAGGATCGGTGGCGCGTTTGTTGGCCAGTACTCGGCTGAGCGCCAGATTGGAGGCGTCTAAATCTCCCAGGCGCTGATAGATCGTTCCCAACCGCTGGTTGGTTTCGATTTCGGCGGAGTTGGAATGGAACAACTCCTCCCACGTTTCCTTCGCCTGCTGATGCGCCTTCAGTTCGAAGAGCGCTCGGCCTACCAGCCGCAGCCCTTCCGACGCCCAGAAGAACTCTCGGGCTTCGGAGGCCAGCAAACCCAGCAGACCAAGCTGGTGGGCCTTGCAGGCCAGTTCCACATCGTCGCGAAAACCTTGCGGCACCGGCAGGAAGCGCGAACGCTCTTGCGCCTCCAGGTCGGGAAGCATCTGGAACACAGGACTGTCGGCCTTCTCGGAGGCAATCGTCTGTTGCACTCCGTCTTTCAGCGTGGCCAGGCTTTGCTCCGGATGGTCGGGATCGTATTCCAGATAACGGTCGGTCTTGATGTCGAAGGGGACCTCGTCCTCGGGGCCGCGATCTTTGCGCTCCTTCTTCACTTTCGCGCGGATGAGGTAAGTGCGGCCGGGCTGCAAGGCGTGCCGGATGCCGAGTTCGTAAAACACGTTCGCGTTGTGAATGGAGATATCGGCGATCACGAAGTCGGCTACCAGCAACTGCTGAAACATGTCGGCGCGAATGTTGCCGGCCTGCAGAAACGGCTCGGTAGTGCCACCCTGGATGCCGTTGGCGTCGAGCGCGGGAGTGATCAGTTGTTTCTGTACTTCTTCAAAGTTGATGCCGCCCTTAGTGCCAAAGGGACGGACGATGAAAGCCTTCCACGCCATAAGCCATCTGCCTCGCTAAATGAATGGTCCGAAATGCGCTGCGTCGACCACCTTGCCCGCTTCTTTGCCGATCTTGAGTAGTGTGGGGATGTTCTCGACCGCATCCATCTTCTGAATCTTGTCGGCATCGACATCGGAGAATCCGAGGGCGTCGAGAGCCTTGCGGCTGAGGTCGGCATTGTAGCGAGCGTATAAGAAGCGACGGCCCAAATCGGTGGACAGAGGAACCCGCGGAGCCTGGTACTGGTCCTCGAGACTCATTGCCGCCGTTTTCGGATCCAACTGCCGGGGTACCAGGTCCAGAATTTCGCGATCCAGGTGAGCGCCGTAAGTGCAACGTCCCACGGTGCGGCAGTTCACGTCCTGCTCCACCAGAATGCCGTACATCAGCTCTCCAGGCAGACCCATAAGCGCCGAGCCAATGTTTCGGTTGGGAGCTACGGCCGTCGCGCCCATGGATTCCGCGGCGCCGGTGCCGACGGAGACGATCAGCATCTGTTTTTCTCCGGTCGTCCAGTTCAATCGGTAGGCTGGCTCAGTCGCCATGCGGTAGAGCAGAAATGCGGGATTGTTATGCGGAGTCACACCGCCGTCGACAAACACAAATGTCTTCGCCGGATTGCCCGGATCCCACTGCAGAATTTCCGGGCGGAAAGTAAACCGGAGCGGCGGTGCTGGCGCGCACCAGTTGCCAGAGCGGGATTTTCAGGTTGCAGTCCTTGCGCCCGGGGTCGTTGTTCTTGGCATTGCCGGAATCGTTATACTTCGCATCCGGATTGCTGCTGATCGGCCAGGGCGAATCGGTGGTGACATTTTTGGTGACCACCAAGAGCAGGCTCTGGAGCTTCTGCTGCTGGGGATCGTCGGCCGGCTCCAGCGTCGTGTTCGCCCCGAACACGGCCTGCAGCTTCGCCTTCAGCGGATCGGCGGTGTAGAAATACTTGACCCGTTCGATGAGCCGGGCGTGCGAAAACATGTCTTCCCCATTGTCTTCATAGAACTTGATGAGGTCGGCGGTAGACATGCCCATCGCCAGACCGGCGGCAATAATCGCGCCCGTGCTGGTGCCGGCAATGTAATCGAAATAATCGCACAGCCGCTTATGCCCGGTATGCTGCGCGATTAAACTCTCGATGTTGCTCAGGATGCCGAGCGTGATCAGGCCGCGGATCCCTCCTCCATCCAGAGCCAACATACGATGAGGGCGCTTCTCGTCTTGGTAGCGGCTGAGCAAGGATTTCCAGCGTTCGGGATAAATCGGCATAGTTTTCCCTTTCCAGCTTGACCTGGAACCGTCAGGTCGGCGCTGTGCGATACTACAAATCTTCGGAGGCTGGTGCATGATCATAGCTCTATCCGGCAGGCGAGTCGATGCCTTAGGTGCGGAGCAGCCACGATTTCCGCTACCGAACGTCGACCGGGTGAAAGCTGACGTGCGGCGCCTGCTGCAGGACCGGCAAGCTACCGCGCTGGTCAGCTCGGCCGCCTGCGGCGCCGATCTGATTGCCCTCTCCGAGGCCGGCACGTTAGGGTTGCGGCGAAGAGTAATCCTGCCGTTCGAACCCGCGCGCTTCCGGGAAACTTCGGTCGTCGACCGGCCGGGAGATTGGGGCGCGGTCTACGATCAAGTCATCGCTGATGTCCAGGCCCGCGGCGATCTGGTCGTTCTCGGCAAGACCGAACAGGATGATCCTTATGCGGCCACCAACACAGTAATCCTCGACCAGGCCATCGCCTGGCTAAGCCCATCGCAGGAAGCCGTCGGAATATTATTGGTATGGGACGGAGCTTCGCGAGGCAAAGAAGACTTCACCGAGTCGTTCGGGACCGAGGCGCGAAAGCTGGGATTGCCGGTATTCGAGATTTTGACGAAATAGAACCTATCTCATAAATCGTTTCGTATCAGGGCACGGCTTCAGCCGTGCCATAAGGAGTCAAATATAACCTGGGCTTCAGCCCCTGGGCACAGGTCTTGCGGGGGCTAAAGCCCCGAGCTTTTCTGCACCGCGTTCGGCAAGACTAAAGTCGTGCCCTGATACAACCCAAATGATCTATGAGATGGCTTCGAGTCATAATTGATCCGCTCGAATCGCCATTTACAAACTACTACTAGCTGAAGCCCGGTCTGGCTGCACTTCCGCCAAGTTTGCGTGCTAAAATTTCTCGACCAACCTGGACGACGCTCCCCACCCGAGTTAGGCAGATGCCATTCAACTTTAGGTACCGATATGTCGATTTCGGGACAGTGTTTACCGGCTCTCCCGGAATTCGCGGCGCGGAGGACGGCAAGAATTCCCCAGGCACTCTGTATCCGAATGAGTTGGTCACCGACGTAGGCGGGACCTGTTGGGACCGCAACGAGCCGCTGGCGATCATCGATCATCATTTCTCGCGCGACGGCCAATTCCCCTCCGCTTCGGCGGCCGTACTGCACAAAGCGAAATTGATTCGCGAGAAGTTTGCCGGCCAGCACAACGAAGTTATCTGGCTGGTGACGCATAAGCAGCCGGACTTCGACGCGTTCTGTTCGCTGTATCTGGCGCGCTGGATCATCGAAGAGCCCGATGGGGCAATCGATTCGGAGCCCTGGGGCTTGCACCCGGATGGCTGGCTGGATTCCGCCGGCTAATCCCAAGATCGATTGGTTCGATCCCAATCTTCATCCATTGCCGGCCACGCAGCGCTGGGCGCTGCTGCTGGCCGGTTACGCCTCAATCGTCGACAACTGCAGGCATTTGCCCTGCCCCCGGCAACGGGCTCTGCACTCGGTGCTGTACGCCGCTCTGAAACGTGGACGCGACTATTTGAATCAGACCAGCGGGGCGCGCGAGTTCTTCGACCAGGTTAAAACCTCGCTTCAGCAAAAGCAGCTGAATCCCAAGTTCGACTCGGTGCTGGCGAGCAGTTCCCGGTTCGCGCCGGAGCTGGCGATGCTGGACCACGAGGCGGAGGCCTATGATCGCGACATTCGCCGGGCCCGCCAGTCCATCGTTTACCTGCCGGAATCGGAGGCGCCTTTCCCGAACTTCTTCAAGAGCGTGAAAGATGTCGCTGCGCCCAAAGAAAAAAATTCCGCCAAACCAGCCGAAACCAGCGCCGAAAATCTGTTGCTCACCGACACTTTCCGGATTCCTACCGACGGCATCTACCTGCGCGACCCGGAATGTTCGCTATTCGTGGAATGGGCTCGCCTCGACCGGGAGAATTCCTCCCTCGGCGCGGGCTTCGAGTTCACCGCGATTGCTTATTCGGGCGGCCGTCCGGACGGAAGCGTCAACCAGAATTCCTATGTTTTCTCGATCGATCCCGAACGTGCCGGCGGCCGGCACTTGTATACGGTTTGGTCGCGGCTGCAAACCAAAGAGGTGGAGGCACTGCGCGATCTGCAGGGCAACTCTCTGGACGCCGGACGCCCGCCTCGCAGCCTCGAAAAGCGCGCGGGAGAACGCTTGTTCACCGATCCCTGGTTCGACGGCCAGACTTGCTTTGGCACCCTGGTCGCTACTCCCCATCGCGGCACCATGATCGGGCGGCCCGGGGTACGCGGCGACTTGCGTGACGATCCCGTGGTCGAGGCGGTGCGCACCGATATCGAAGACTCGATTTACCTGGCGGAATCGCCGCTGACCGGCCCGCGAGTGGTGGTGACCGATTTTTCCAGCTCGAAGAATGCAGCCGACGAGCCTCCCCAACCGTTCGATCTGGATACTCCGCAGCTCATTCCGGTTCCGCGCGAAGGATATTTCCGCTTCGGAACGGTGGGGCTGCGGGCCGATGTGCCGATCACGCCGGGAAGCGGCTCGCGTCGCGGCCTCGCCGAGCAAATCTCGGAGACTTTGTGGCAAGTGCTCTATCCCGATCTGCCGTTTGAAAGGCCCGCCGACTTCTTTGAGCGCCACCTGCTAGTGACCGCCGATTGGGTGGGAGTGTGGGGACAGCGAGGCATCGTCATCGCGCAGAAACGCGCGATGGTCGGCGATGTCGCTCGTCCGGGCGGAGGGCAGGTTGAAGTGAAATTCCGCGAAGATTTTGCCGGTCTGGTGGCGCTGACTCGCGACATCGATCAATGGATTGCGGCGAGCGAGCCGGCGCCGTCAACTTTGCCGGACGCGTCCGGCGTGGCTGGCCAGACGGCCACTGCCGAGTTGCCGGCGAATAGAGTCGCCACAGGCGAACAGCTGGCGCGGCGCGCGGCCCAGTTCCAATCTACCTTGGCTTTGCCGGACCGGGATTTGCTGCGACGTTTTTCCGACGCCATCGGCTTCGAGCAAATGCTGGGAACTCTGCGCCATCTGCAACGAACCGCGGCAGAACGCCGGAGCCGCCAGAAGCTTGACCAGCAGGCCGCCAGGGCGGAAGAGAATATCCGGATCGCCAGCGCCGTCCAAAGCAGGTTGAAATGGCTGGAAGTCTTTCTCGTAGGTTTTTGTGCGACCGGCATGATCGCAATGTTCACCGGGCGCTTCCCCGGTCTTGAGCAGCCGTGGGGCACGCCCTTCGTTCTTCTCGGAGGACTGTTTTCCCTTTTGTTTACAGCCTGGATCCTGAAGCCCTGGGAACCAGTCAGCGGGGAAAAACCGGCTCGCCAAAATCAGCTCATCTGGATTTTGATCCTTGTCGTGCTCGCCTGCGTCATAGGACTGCTGTCGTGGCTGCGGTCACCGGCGCATCCCTAGCAGTCCCCTACGCCCCTTGGGCTTTCGCGACTGGTTCGCACACCGACCAGACATTCTTGCAATACTCACGGATCGAGCGGTCGGAGGAGAACTTGCCGATCCGCGCCGAGTTCAAGATCGACATCTTCGACCATCGCTCCTGGTCGCGATGCACCTGTGCCGCCCGATCCTGGCAGTCGATATAGGACTGGTAATCGGCGAATAGCAGATATGGATCGTGATACAGCAAGGAATCGAGCAGCGGGCGAAACAAATTGCGATCGCCGCGCGAAAACTGGCCCGACGAGATTCCGTCAATCACCTCGCGCAACACCGGGTTCGACTGGTAGATCTGGTAGGGATGATATCCGGCAGCTTGCGCCGACTGCACCTGATCGGCAGTAAGCCCAAACAGGAAAAAGTTTTCGTGCCCCACCGCATCCCTAATCTCGATGTTGGCGCCGTCCAGCGTTCCGATAGTCAGCGCGCCGTTCATGGCGAACTTCATGTTGCCGGTGCCGGAAGCTTCCTTGCCGGCGGTGGAGATCTGCTCGCTCAGGTCGGCCGCGGGATAAACCTTCTGCCCCAAGGTAACGTTGTAGTCGGGAAGAAAAACAACTTTCAGCCTCTGCTTGATGTCGGGATCGTTGTTCACCACGTCGCCCACCGAGTTGATGAACTTGATGATCAGCTTGGCCATGAAGTACCCCGGAGCAGCCTTGCCGCCGAAGATAAACGTGCGCGGCGTGATCTCCAGGTTGGGATTGTTTTTCAGGCGCTGATAGAGCGTGATGATGTGCAGCACATTCAGGTGTTGCCGCTTGTATTCGTGAATGCGCTTCACCTGGCTGTCGAATAGCGAATCGGGATCGACCGTAACCCCGGCGTCGGTTTTGATAGTGTGCGCCAGCCGGACTTTCACGTCGTGCTGCATCTTGCGCCACTCGGCCCGGAAGGCCGCGTCCTCGGCGTACTTCTCCAGCTGGTGCAGCTGATCGAGATCGCAAATCCAGCCCTCGCCGATCTTGCTGGTCATCAGCCCCGACTGCTCGGGATTGCTCACCGCCAGCCAGCGCCGCGGAGTTACACCGTTAGTGATGTTGATGAACTTGTCCGGCCACAGCTCGTAGAAATCGTGGAACAGCTCCTTCTTCAGCAACTCGGAATGTAGTTCGGCGACGCCGTTGACCGTGTGACTGCCCACGCACGCCAGATAGGCCATGCGAACGTATTTCTGATCGTGCTCGTCGATGAGCGACATGCGAGCAACCTTGGCCTCGTCGCCGGGGAACTTCGCGCGGACCTCATCCAGAAATCGCCGGTTGATTTCGTAGATGATCTGCAGGTGTCGCGGCAACAAGGAGCCAAACATGGGCAGCGGCCAGCGCTCCAGTGCTTCCGGCAACAAGGTGTGGTTGGTGAAGCCGAAGGTATGGGTGGTAATGTTCCAGGCCTGATCCCAACCCATGCCGTGCTCGTCGATCAGCAAACGCATCAGTTCGGCCACGCCAATCGAAGGATGCGTGTCGTTGAGTTGAATGGCCCATTTCTCGTGGAAGTTTTCCAGCGGCCGGCCCCAGCGCAGATGAAAGCGGATCATGTCCTGCAATGCGCAGGACGTGAAGAAGTATTGTTGCTGCAAGCGTAATTCTTTGCCCTGAATTTCTTCATCGTTGGGATAAAGAACCTTGGTGATATTTTCCGCGAATACTTTGTCGGCTACCGCTCCCTGGTAGTCGCCACTATTGAAGCGGCCAAAGTAAAACGACTCGGTAGCTTCCGATCTCCATAACCGCAGATCGTTTACGGTTGCTGAGTGATACCCCAAGACCGGCGTGTCGTAAGGAACTCCTTTGACGATCGAGCGCGGGATCCAGCGAACTTTATAGTTGCCGTGAGCGTCGGTCGAGGTTTCCGTATGTCCAAAGTAGCCAACGTCCAGCGCTGCCTGCGGCCGGCGAATCTCCCAGGGATTGCCGTATTTCAGCCAGTGATCAGTAAGCTCCACCTGCCAGCCGTCCTGGATTTTCTGATGGAAGATGCCGTACTGGTAGCGAATGCCATAGCCGATCGCAGGCACACCCAAAGTCGACATTGAATCCATATAGCAGGCCGCCAACCGTCCCAGTCCGCCGTTGCCCAGCCCGGGTTCGATCTCCTGCTCGATGATGCGATTCAGGTCGAGTCCGAGGTCCTGGATGGCTTGTCGGAAAGGCGATTGCAGACCGAGGTTGAGCAGATTGTTGGCCAGGTGCGGTCCCACCAGGAATTCCGCCGAGAGGTAGGAAACGATGCGAACGTCGCGCCGCGAATAGCTTTCCAGCGTGGCAATCCAGCGCGCCAGAATGCGGTCGCGCACCGTATAGGCCACGGCCGTGAAGTGGTCGACGTCAGTCGCGCTTTCAGGCGTCTTGGCCGCAACATAGTAAAGGTTGTCGAGAATCGCCTGTTTCAGGGTTGCGACACTGCTACCGGTGCGATCGTCTTCCACCGGTACGATCGGGTCTGGCGATGGCTTCGCGTCCATAGATCCTTCTCCCTAATACGATTTCGGCGGCTGCCGTTGCGTCGTTGCAAAGCTGCCCGGTTTTTACTATACGATCAATCGATTTCGAAAATTTACTTCCGGCGAGTGGAGAGAAAGAAAATCGTAGGCGGAGTGCGCTGGAAAAACAAGGGGCATGACGCGGGACAGCGCCGCAATTCATGCAAAGTTAACCTCGGAAGTCGCATGACGCCAAGTCAATGGGCGCGCCAGCCAGTAATTTGCCAGAAGGCGGCAGCTGAATCTCGCGATCCGATGATCAAGCTTAAGATATTGCTGTCCGAGTTTGACCAAAAGGCTTACTCGAGTCGGCAGAGCAGGCTTATGGAACTCTTTATCTTTGGGCGTTTTCATGCGCTGCCGGACAGCGAGGGACTGTTGGCCGAAGCCATCGCGGAGGTTCTGGCGCCGTCCCGCGCCGAAGCCGGCTGCCTGGGCATTCATGCTTTTCGTTCGACTCGCGATCCGCGGCTGTTCTACATTCATTCGCGCTGGATTGACGAGACTGCCTTCGATAAACACGCGGCGCTGCCACACACGGTGCGTTTCCTGGAACGCGTGCAGCCGCTGATCGATCACGCGCTTGATATCACGCGAGCGAAAATGCTGGGCTGAGAGTTTCCCCCAAGGTAAGCCTAAGCGTAATCGATGGGATGGCGATCGAGCCAATGTTCGTCACGCACCACGCCCATCTGCTTCACTGCGGAATGCGCCATGCTTTCGGTGAGCTCGCGCGTCTTCCAGGCGAACCCTGCCATGAATCCTATGGCGCTGCCGACGACTCCGCAGGCGACCGACTGGGCCATGCGGCTGCGGCGTCCGGGAAGGTAGTAGCGCAACAATCCGGCGCAAGCTCCCACCGCTGCCATGCCCAGCGAGGCGCGCGCCGATTCCGCCAGCGCGGTGGAAAGCGGCTGGCCTTGCAGATGAGCTTTCCGGCCGCTCGACAAACCCGTTACTCCAGACTTCATCAGGGCTCGACCATAGCGAAGATTCGATTTCAATGATGGCTCTACTTTCACAGCACGACTCCTTCCCGCCGATTGGCGATAGCAACTCTCCCAGCGAAAACGAGAAGCGCGCCAACTATCACAACCATCCCATATCGGCTGGCCGCCGGTCTGTGTCATGCATCACAACGGCGCGTCCGCAACGCACACCGGCAGTATGAACTGCAAATCCAGAGCCTCCCGTCGCAACCTAAAGAACAATGTAAGATTTCTTGCGGCCGAATCAGGTCAGGGACGAATCGAACCACGCCAGCCGGACCATCGTGGCTGGATCCCTTGTAACTTTTGGCCGTTTTGGTGATCTGATTCAGCAACAGGTTTTGAGGTGAAGGATGTCCGAAGAACGTTCTGCAGAACAACCAGCGCCCGAGCCGGAAGAACGGGCAGAAAATGCTGGCCAAGCTCCGCCTAACGGAGAAAGTAAAGCGGAGGAACCGGCTGCGGCCCGGGTGCGGCGTGCCGGTCCAGCGGGCGAAGAAGTTCGCGACCTAACCCCGCGCGAGCGCAAGCGCATCAATCGCCGCGAGCTGTTGAAGCTGCTCCCGGTCGTCGCCTTGGGCGCCTTTGCCGTTCCCCAGTTGCAGCAGCCGTTGCTGATGGACGGTCTTCACTTAAGCGGTTGGGCCTCTGAAAAACTGTTCGGGCGGCATCGCCTGGCGCGAACCTTCAGCAATAACGAGGTTGCCGCCTTCGATCGTTTTCCCTACAACTACTACGATGTGCTGGACCCAGAAGTTGACCTCGACCGCTGGACCCTGACCGTCGAAGGACTGGTGCAGCATCCGGGCGAGTACAAGCTTCCGCAGATTCAGGCTCTCCCCAAAGTCGTGCAGAACACGCTGCACGTGTGCGTGGAAGGCTGGGACGTAGTCGGCAACTTCGGGGGCACACGCGCCTCCGATTTCCTGCGGCTGATCGGCGCCGACACCAGCGCAAAATTCCTCGAAGTCGAATGCGTCGATGACTACTACGAATCCATCGACATGGAGACGGTGCTGCATCCGCAAACCCTGTTCTGCTATGAGATGTATGGCCAGCCGCTGGACCGCGGACATGGCGCGCCACTTCGCCTCCAGATGCCGACCAAGCTAGGCTACAAGCAGGCCAAATATCTGGACACCATCCGCGTGACCAACGTCTTGAAGGCGGGCAAGCGCGGCTATTGGGAAGACCAAGGCTATAGCTGGTTCGCAGGACTGTGAGGATCAATGGCAACCAACGCGACCGCAATCCCGAGTAAGCCGGCGACCGAAACCGTCACGGTGGCGTATGAACATCCGCTGATCGTTCGCGTGGCCCACTGGTTGAATGCGGTGGCCGTCTTCGTTCTGATCACCAGCGGACTGCGCATTTTTCGCGCCTTCCCCAGCTTCGGTCCGAAAATTCCGCAACGGAACTTCTTCGTTCCTCCGGGTCAGATCACGCTGGGCGGCTGGCTGGGCGGCGCGCTGCAGTGGCATTTCACGTTTATGTGGATCTTTGTGGGCAGCGGCCTGGTGTATGTGATTTATCAGATCGTCACCGGCCACTGGCGCCAGGTGCTGTTTCTGCCCCGCGACCTCAAGGGCGTGTGGCCCATGGCGCGCCACTACTTCTTGTTCGGAGCGAAGCCCGAGGTCGATGCGGCCTACAATCCTCTGCAGAAGCTGGCCTACACCTCGACGATTTTCTTCGGCGTCATGTCGACGCTGACTGGCATGGTGATATACAAGCCGGTGCAGTTCTGGTGGCTGGCCTGGCCGATGGGCGGATACCATTACGCCCGCATCTGGCATTTCATCTCGATGTGCGGATTCGTGGCTTTCATTCCAGGCCATCTCATCATGGTGCTGCTGCACGGCTGGAACAATTTTTACTCGATGATCACCGGCTGGAAACGCGATCCCGAGTACCTGGACTGAAAGCATTTTTGTCGCCGAGAAATATCCTTCACCGTTTTATTTATTCTTCACCATATTTATTTCTTGTCATCACGAACCGGCTTCAGCCGGTGAGGGATCTGCTTTCTGTTCGGTAGCTTGTTTAGCGGTTGGGAGACAGGCCTAAAGCCCAGAAGAGAGCAAGGTCCTTCGGGCTCGGCTGAAGCCGAGCCCTGACACAAATCCAAAGTAGCTACGATACTCTTGGTGCCTTCGTGTGAAGACCTCCGAGCCCTACTTCCCTATTGTCCATCCCATGCAACGCACGCAGGGGGCGTAACCTTCGGCCACTGCTTGCCGGCCCGCAATCGGATGCGGATCCTTGCCTTGAATGTACTTGCACCAGGGAGCGTGGAAGACATTGCCTTGGCTGGTTACGATAACTTGCTGCTGCGGGATGATCTGTGCCGGATCACTATGCGAGTCGCGGAGATAGGCATACGCCCGAGGCGAGGGCATTAACAATAGCGCGGCGGCTAACAAGAGAGTGAGTGCGGTCAGCGCCCAAACACGTGCTGCCATGGTGAACACTCCAGAAAAAAATAAGGGCAGCGGCCAGGTCTACCTGTCCCATCTGCCCGATCTTATCTGTTGGCCGCAGCTGAAATCAATGCTTCATCTGGTCTTGCTGGTTGTTCTTCATGTTGTCGTTCGACATGTTGTCATTTTTCATGTTGTCGTTCGACGTGTTGTTCTGCTGCACCGAGGACTTCTTCTTCTTAGACGAGGACTTCTTGCTCTTGCTGGTCGAGTCGCCGTTCTTCATCGTGTCGTTCGACATGTTGTCGTGCTTCATGGTGTCGCCCGACTGCATCTGATCCTTGCTGTTGTCCTGCTTCATGGTGTCCTGGGCATAGATGCTCAGCGATCCCGCCAGCATGCACATAGCCATCAGGCTTAAAACTTTTCGCTTCATGATTTCCTCTTTGGTTTGGATTAACAGCCAACTGTCTGCTGCCAAGGAGTGAGAATCGGAACCACCGGAAAAGTTACAAGAGGCTATCCGGCTCACGTTGACATCCTGTCCGGCGGCCTGGTTCGCCATATATATTTCGTGCCTGCGACAACCCGTCCCGCCTTGCGGGACGACTTAGTTCAGCCCAGGACACAGCCCGCCGCAGGCGGGCGCAGTCCTGGGTGGTCGTCGGTTCGAACCTGCAAGCCCCTTGCAGGGGCTGAAGTCCGAACCGCGGTAGGCCGTCGTTCGGCACGACTAAAATAGCTTGCCCTGAGCGCAGCCGAAGACGTGCCCTGACACAAACCCGTCGGCTGCGATTTATAAGAAAGATTCAAGCAAAATCGAAGTCCACGCTTCAATGTTGCCAAGGTATCTCCGCCGCGCCCAGAATTGCGCCGCTTGCCTCATCCTGCGCCAGCACCGCGACTTTGACCTCGGCGAGGTTCCAATCTTTATGCGGCGAGACATTCGCAGTCGTCTCAAACTTGCTTTGGTCCGCGCTTCCCAGTTCACGTAACTCGCGTACCACGGCCGCGTGGTGCAGAGTCTTTCCGCCATTTTCACCGTCTCCGACCTGTGTGCTCAGTCCATCCTCGGTGATCGCCAACAGCACCTTGGCAGGCGATCCCTTGGCCGACTGAACCGTCACATGCAAGCGGTCGTTCCCTTCCCATTGCAGCGCCACCTGCACCGGCTTTGGATCTTTGCCGGCTGCCGCGATGTCGCGGTTCACCGCCGTAGCATCGCCTCCGACCAACTGCGTGCGGCCGTCAATCACCATCTGCGGCGTGTAGACGGAGGCCAGGTGAAATGTTTTGGCGTAATCGCTTTGCCGCCGGCTGAATTGGGCCGAAGAAAAGCGGTCCGTCCAGCCCAGACTGTTCCAGTAGTCGACGTGCTCGCCCAACAAAATAAGGTCAGATCCATTCTGCGAATTCTGCTGGCTGAGCTTCACCAACAGCGCATCCGCCGGCGGGCAACTGGAGCAGCCTTCCGAGGTAAACAGCTCCACCACTACGGGAGTTGGGTTCTGTGCCGCCAGCAATCCGCTGAAAACAACCACTACGGCTAAGAGGAGAAGTATTCTATTCATAGCGCAGATAGGACTCGCGAAGCTGCAATTAGTTACGCCGGCGGCTTGTAACTTCTGTCCGGTTCGCGGATCGAAAACTTGATATAGATAGAATGGCATCGCGATCTTGAGGTCGTGCGGAGCGACTTGACGGCGGAATCACAAAGCGCCCGGCCCGCGGCGGCAGAGTCCGCGGCAACCCGCGACGCCGAACTCATTCGGCGCATCCTGGGCGGCGAACGTGAGCTCTTCCACGAGCTGGTGCGGCCGTATGAGAAGAGCGTGTACTACGCCACGTTTTCCATCCTGCAAAATCCGCAGGATGCCGAAGACGCCGCGCAGGAAACAGTGTTGAAGGCGCTGAAGAACCTGCACAGCTTTCGCGCCGAATCGAAATTCAGCACCTGGCTCATTTCCATCGCGGTCAACGAGGCGCGCGCCCGCCTGCGGCATGATCGCGTACTCAAGTTCGAATCGGTAGACCAGTCGCAGCAGGAGGAAGACGGCAGTTTCATCCCCGCCGTCATCACCGACTGGCGCGAGGTTCCGCTACAGGCGCTGGAGCGCAAAGAATTGCGCGAGCAACTGCAGAATGCGATCGCGAGTTTGCCCGAGATCTATCGCGAAGTGTTGCTGCTGCGCGATGTGGAGGAGTTCAACATCGCCGAGACCGCGGCCGCTCTCGGCGTCAGCGAAGGCGTGGTGAAGACGCGGCTCCTGCGGGCCCGGCTGATGATGCAGAAGATTCTAGCGCCGCAGTTGCAGTCGAAGAAAAGCGGCTTGTTCGGATTGTTCCGGAGCAAGGCAGGTGGATCATGGTTCTGAATTGCAAACATGTGTGGGCCCAGATTTCCGATTACATCGAGGGCGATGTTGCGCCCGAGTTGCGGGAAGCCATCGAGGAACACCTGGCCCATTGCCGCCACTGCGCCGCCGTGCTGGATTCGACGCGGAACATCCTGATCCTCATCGCCGACGATCGCACCTTCGAGCTGCCTGTAGGTTACAGCGACCGCTTGCACGCGCGTTTGCAGGAGGAAATCGCCAACAGCGAAGAGCCCGGGTAGTGCGGACCTGCAGGTCCGCGGATAGCACCCTAGAGCTCATGGTGAAACCAGGGGTGGGTGATCAGCTCCGCAGCCACCAGTAGCAGCGTCAGAATCGCCACTACCAACTGAAACCACCGGCTCCGTCGCTGTTGCGGAGTGAGCGGCCGCATCCGCCAGGCGGCCGACGGATTGCGTCGCAGGCGCTCTTCATTCCACAGCAACAGCAGGTTCAGCAGCGCTCCAATGGTTCCGATCGTCAACAGCGGAACGCGCAAGCCTTCGCGATGCCAGCCGTGCGCCGGACCACCAGCGCCCGCCGCCAGCAGCGAACTCAGGCCAAGCGCCACCCGCACGCCGCTCAGGCCCACGGCGGCCACACAGAGACTCTCAGCCGCCGCCAGCGCCAGCGATCCCCAGGTCAGCAAAAGGCGAGTTGTTTTCGAGGGAGACT
>CAWEWW010000006.1:0-281339 GCA_963812855.1 uncultured Acidobacteriaceae bacterium | reverse complement strand
GGCGGAGATGGCAAAGCAGTGGTGGACCCATGCTGACGGACAAGATGACAGCCTGCTCCGCGATCGACGTCGCGTTCTGTATCGCGTGGCCGAACATTATCTCGCGTCGATTGTGCCCTACGATGGACGTGCAGAATTGGCTGGCCACTCGACAGCCTGATCAAGAGCGGAACTCTTCGAGAGTTGCAACACGATCGAGTTGTGTTTCGACATGACGTGCTTCGGGAATGGGCCGTGGCGAATCTGTTGGCCGTCGACCCTGGGTTGATAGAAAATGTCGCTTGCAAAAAGGGCACCGTCTGACCTTGAGCGTGGCATAGAACTTGCTGCCAGAGTATCTATCGAGACGCTGTAGACGCCGGCCTCTGGCTGACCATATTGTTGCCAGTCAACCAGGGTGGAGCACACGATACGTGGCGTCGGGCCGTTTTGCTGTCCTTGGTACGGTCTGAAATTTCGGTACGGATTCTGAAAACCGCGACACCCGTACTGTTGGCAGAAGACGCTGACCTGCTGCGTAGGCTCATCCGTTACGTGCTGGCCGTCGAGTTCGAATCCTTTGGAAAGCGCGCAAAGGCACGCGGACTCGAGTTAAACGGGATACCCCCTCAGCTCAGGGTGCCGCGAAACAGCTCCGCGATGCATTTGATAGTGATCCTGGTGGGTGATCGATGACCATATCCCGGCTGTCGCCGTCCCAGAGGTCGCTAAGCTCTACAGTGCTTACCTGATGGGCATCCGTAGGCGGTGACGGCTTGGCGCCGATGATCCTGCCCCATCTATATAGCTGGCTGATGCTCATCGATACCGAACACGAGGTAAATCCATACGGGTTCGTGAATCGTATCTTCGACGGAAAACTCAAGGAGTATCAGCTCAATGTCCTCGAGGGCGAATTGAGGACCTCATTTCTTTTCTTCTGCAATCGGACTCCGCAGTTAGCTTCGAACTATCTGAAGTCGTTCCACGGGCGCACCCACGCACGCGAAACGCGGGCGTCCATCCTGACGTTTCGTGGCGACCTGGCTCGGACCGCTCCGAAGGAACTCGTCGACTTCACGATAGAGACTCTCATTAGGCCAAACAGCCGGAAGCGTGAACGACAAGGTCCTCTGCCCGAGAGGGCATTTGAGGATACGGACGTCAAGTTTCAGCCTGCTTCACCGGCCCAGGGTCCATTCCTCGAACTCTTCTGGCAAGCCCAGAGGAGGGATTAAGACTCATCCGGCACCTGGTAGAGTATGAGATCCGTTTCTACAGGGAAGACCAGACAGACGCATGGGCGGTCCCTATCGTGTGGGGTGGTAGTGACAAGAGTTTTCCATGGCAGGATTTCTACTATTGGTCCAGAGACTTCGGCTCCGCCTCCGCCACAGTGGTTTCATGCCTCATGGCGCTTGAAGCGTGGGCACACCAGCGGATCGAAGAGGGAGAAACTGTAGAGGTGGTACTATCCGACGTTCTTGCGTCGCCCTCTATGTCCTGCGCCGTCCTGCTGGTGGCGACTGACATTGTTCTCTCCCACTGGCCGCAGTCTGCTCTTGCGGGAATTCCATTGTTCGCGTCGCCGGAGCTGCTCTGTCTGGAGATGTCCAGAGATCATCATGACAACGTGAAGATACCCGATCTTCTCGGCCTCAAGGAGATCCAGAAAGAGCCGATCGGCAGGACGACGCTTCAGAGCCTTACGGAGCGCCCAGCCCGAAAGACCAACCTTTACAAAGTTTTGTCGGAGTATACTTTTGGGCCCAAAGAAGCCAACGAGACACTGCGCTCGCTGCTTCAACGAGCATCGGAGCGGCTCGGGCCTCCGGATGCGAATTCTGACCTCGGCGACCCTCGTCGGATGGCGCTTCACGCGTTGAACGCCATCAACCCGGACAACTGGGTAGGAAGAACCATGCCGCAGTCCGACGGGAGTGAGCGTCCAGTCATGATGTACCAGGAGCCTCCCAATGAGGCCAAGCAGATGGGGCCGTTGCGAGAGAAGGCGAAGCCAACCATCGACGAGAATATGCTCGGGTTAGCAATCCAATCCATGCTAGCTAGCAATACGCCCTGCACTCCGGAGTTTCTCGATCAGGCGCGAACCTGGGCCAATCGCCACGAATCAACACTGGATAAGCGTCCTGGATTCGATATAGGCGGCAGAGATTCTTCGACGAAAGACTCCGTCGTCACTGCTGCTCTGCTCATCGCTCGGGATGGAGCGCCAGAACTGATCAAGGAGCATGGAGACTGGATCCGCAGTATCTTCTCGAGGATATTCGTAGGAGAGTCCGATGCAAGCTTCCTAATGAGGACCGGCCTGGCGATGAATCCATGGGCGATCGCATTCGTGGGCCAAAGCCTGCTATTGCAGAAGGACCCTCGTCCGGGCGATCTTAGGTCGCTGCTTCGGTTCACCATACGGGGCGGGTACGCCGCAGCCCACGGGTTCGGTGCTGTACTCGATATTCTCTCGGCTATCAATCCGCTGATCGTCCCCGGTGTTTTAAGGTGCGCGTTTCTTGCGGCCGTCAAGCTCGATTATGGCTGGTTTCTTTCGGATGCAGCGAAGGAAGAGCGCCTGAAAGACCACGAGAAGGCCATCGAAACAGAGATGAACAAAGTCGCTGATTGGCTTGGTGGCTCCTTACCCGCTCCCGAGTGGCCGGCCTTCCCATTTGGTGAAGTGGCCGAAGAGGGTGACGAACACCCCCGATCTAGACCGTCCAAACATGCGGACTGGCAAGCCGCGGCCATCTGGCTAAGACAGGCGAAGCCTCACTTTGATCCTTCTGCCTATACGTGGCCCAGTGAGATCGTAGCAAACTATCGCGCCTGGACACGGGACGCAAACGGCGCTGGTCTTGAAGACGACGATCGAAGCAACCACGCACCGCGAGAGTGGAATGAGGTTTACTTTGAACTCGAAGCGCGGTCCCTCACCGGGCAAAGCGATGAAGCGCTGGCGAATACACTGGACAGTCTGTTCGCTGGCTTACCGGACGAATCTTATTGCGCTTGTCTCTCCACATTTCTTCTGAGTGTGGATCGAGCGTACTTTGAGAGGGGCTCTCTCACCGGTTCCCAGGCTGTGCAGATCCGTGATTATCTGATGGGGAGGCTGCAGCAGACCAGTCTCTTCGGATGGAACAAAGATCGCGATGAGCTGAGTGTGGAGATGCACCTTGCTTCAGCATTGGCGACACTCTGTTTTAACGACGAAGGCTTTCGGCAATCGAAGTGCTATTTACCTGCTTCCTTCATTGAGCGAGCAGAGGTATTCCTTCCGTCGCTCGAGCGGTTTGTGAAAGTCTGCACGAGTCCTTACCTCGCGATCATGTACTTGAACTTCATGGAGGTCGCTCCGCAAGCAGAGCAGGTGCCCTTCGTGGCCGCGTGTGCCAGCACATGGCTGGACCGCTTTCCTGACAGCGATCGGTTCTGGATCGAATGGGAGTTCGGACAAAGGATTTGCTCGATTCTGGTCACCGTCTTCCAGGAGGCGCCCGAAGCATTTTCCGATGCGGTCATGCCGGAGATCGAGCGAGTAGTGAGCAAGCTTGTGAGTCTTGGAGCGCCGCACGCCTACGAACTGGAAGAGTTGCTGTACTACGGTCGACTCTGAAGATCGGGCGCAAATTTTCGGCGAAGAATCTATTCACCGGCTGGTCAATTCGCCTCAAGGTCGCCGGTCTGGTCGGAACCTTCACCCTCAACACCGGGAACATCCTGTTCGGTAGCAACTGCGTTCTCGACCGCGTGAATCACTTTGTAAACCAAATCAATCGGCATGGTCTCGTGGATTCACGGACGGATGCGCGGATTTTGCCGACGCAGAGAATTGGTAACGATAGACGCCCCAGTGTCCGGAAATCCACTTGATCGGTAACCGTCCGGCCAGAACCACATTGATTTAGTGAGATGAGTGTGGGGAGTAAGTGTCCACTTAAAAATAGATGGACACTTACGATAAGAGTGATCCGCGATTGGATTGCTACGAAGAGACGGGTTCGAGTTTGGCGGCAAGATTCCAGGGCAGGAGATCGGCGATCCGACTGATCGGATGGTCGGCAATGTTCTGCAGCACCAGACGCAAGTAAGCTTCCGGATCAATGCCGTTCAGCTTGGCCGTACCAATCAGACTGTAGATAGCCGCGGCCCGTTCGCCACCAGAATCAGATCCCGCAAACAGATAGTTCTTTCGTCCCAGGGCAACGGCCCGCAGCGCCCGTTCGGCGGCGTTGTTGTCGATCTCGATGGTGCCGTCTTCCGAGTAACGCAACAGCGCACGCCAGCGTCCCAGGGCATAGCGAATCGCCGCCGCGATCTCCGACTTACGAGATACCACCGCTAATGTCGACTGCAGCCACTGATGGAGTGACTCCAGCAAAGGACAAGCACGAGTTGTTCGAGCTTGCAGTCGCTCGTCGGGAGGCCGGCCTCGAATCTCACTTTCGATCGCGTACAACTCCGCAATGCGCTTTAGGGCTTCGCCAGCCAGCGGCGAGGCATGGGCTACCTGCAAGTCGTAAAACTTGCGTCGCACATGCGCCCAGCAGGCCGCTTCCTGTATCCGTCCACCCTCATAAAGATGATGGAACCCAGCGTAGGCATCGGCCTGCAACGTGCCGCTGAAGCTGCGCAGATGCTCTCGCGGATGCTCACCACGACGATCCGGAGAGTAGGCAAACCACACTGCTGCGGGCGTATTATCAGCCGCCGGGCGATCATCCCGCACATACGTCCACAGCCGACCAGTCTTGGTCTTGCCGTTACCCGGAGCCAGCACCGGAACCGGCGTGTCATCGGCATGCAGCTTGCGAGCGCTCACAACGTGACGGCGCAGGGCTTCCACCAGTGGTTCCAGCAATCGACTGCTGCCGCCCACCCAGTCGGCCAGCGTCGAACGTTCCAGCTCGACACCTTCGCGGGCATACATCTCCGCCTGGCGATAAAGCGGCTGATGATCGCAGTACTTCGCCACCAACACATGCGCCAGCAATCCCGGTCCTGCCAGTCCGCGCTCGATGGGGCGGCTCGGCGCAGGCACTTGCACGATGCGCTCGCAGCCAGCACAGCTTAGCTTCGGCCGTACAATGCGCAGCACCTTGAAGCTGCCGGGTACCCACTCCAGTAGTTCCGAGACATCTTCGCCCAGCGGCCGCAATCGTCCGCCGCATTCGTCACAGGCTTGTTGTTTCGGTGGGTAAGTCTTTACTTCGCGAGGCAGATGTTCGGGCAGTGGCTGACGTGCCGGTTTCGTCGTGGCGATTGGGTTAGAAGCAGTTGCAGAGACAAACTCAGGAGAGGACTCACTGGCGCGACATGCCTTGGCCGTCTCCAGTTCCTCCAGCTTCAGCTCCAGCTGTTCAATCTGCCGCTCCAGCTTCTCCGACTTGCGACCAAACTGCATGCGCCGCAGCTTGGCAATCAGCAGCTTCAGATGTTCGATCTCGCTCTGATGCGAGAGCAACTGATCATGCTGCGATAGGATGAGTGCCTTTAGTCCCGCGGCATCGAGTAGATCGAGATCAGGCAGTACCAGACGCGAGGCAGTCACACGCGGAGTATGCCAGCAACTCGGCGTGACGCAAAGAGTGTCAGCACAAAAAGCTGTGCAAATCGGCAGAGTGAACTTAGATCGCTAACTGTGGCTCGGCGGTGCGCACCGGTCGCCGCCAGTCGATGCCCTCCAGCAGCATCGATAGCTGAGCGCGACTGAGTGAAACCGCACCCTCGCTGGCTTGCGGCCACACGAAGCGTCCACGCTCCAGGCGCTTGGCAAACAGGCAGAGCCCATCGCCGTCCCACCACAGCACTTTGATCAGATCACCGCGCCGACCGCGAAAGACAAACACGTGCCCGGAGAACGGAGCCTGCTCCAGCTTCGTCTGCACCAACGCACTCAGCCCATCGAAGCCACGTCGCATGTCGGTCACGCCTGCTGCGATCCATATGTGCGTCTTCGGTGGCAGCGTCATCATCGCTGCAGCGTCTCCAGCACTACACGCAACAGTGCAGCATCAGCACCGTTTTCAATCCGAAGATGTATCTTGGCAAACTCGATGTAGATGGCGCCCGCAGTAGATGCTGGCACGACCGCAGCAGCGGCCGACAACGTCGTCGCCGATTGCACCACTGAACTCGGAGCCGCTTCGCTCACGCTTACCGGCAGCAGGTGCACGCTGGTGGTGTTGTTCTGTCCCAGGCGGCCCTCGCGATAAAGCTTGCGCCAGTAGTGCACCATGTTGGCGTTGACGCCGTGCTCCCGCGCGATACGGGCGATCGATGCACCTGGCAGCATCGCCTGCTCCACGATCTTGCGCTTCTCGGCGATGCTTCGCCGCTGCCGTTTCTGTCCTTCCACCTTCGCAATCGCTACGCCGTCCACTATCACCTCGCAACACAAACTGCTCAGGTGATGATCGCGCTTAGCTAGGAAACAGAACAGGCGGTAAAGACCGGACGCTTACCTTGATCGGACAAGCGGCATGTCAGTGGATTATCGGCGGCTGTTCGCGGATAGCTGGCGCGAACAGGCCAAGTCATACTCAACCACATCGGACATGCTTCCAGCGTGGACCAGTCGCGATTCAGAGCGGTGTTCTCGTCGGAGAACGTTTCGGCATACGGTATTGAGCAGGGGCATCGGGTGGGGAACGACAAGCACGTGCGGATGTTGACTCAGGAGGAACCGCCAGCCGAAAATTGTACCCAAATTGTACCCATCATCCGGCAATGGTGCCTTTTTCGCCCTTCTCGCCATCAATAGAATCAATAACTTACGTGTTTTCAACACCCCTCAAAAGTTCGATCCCGACTAGCTCCACCAAACATCCAGTACAGACCGTCAGTCCAGGATAGACAGCCGGTTTCCCGGGAAAATTCATCTATCGCTCGCTGCGCATGCCGTTTAAAAAGATGTCGACCACCACGTCGGCTACGTTGGAGAGCTGGTAATCGTGCTGGCTTAGCACCCACGACGTGACCATCTCGTCGAGCGCTCCAAAGAAACAGTTGGCGGCATACTTGTCCGACATTTCGCGGCGAAACAATCCACTGGCCTGCCCGTCGGTGATGGCCTCGCGCACCAGGCCGAGGTATTCGATCATGTGACGATGCGAGAACTCGGAGAGAAAACGCGTGCTCTGGCGCAACTCCATCTGGAAGACAACGGCCAGGTTGCGATTGGATCCCAGGGCGTCGAGATGAAGGAAGGCTAACCGCCGCAGGCGCTCGCGAGGATCGCTGAACTTCTTCAGTTCAGTACGCGCCAGGCTCATAAAAGCATCGAACGCCGTGTTTATGGCGGTCATCAGGATGTCTTCTTTGCTCTTGAAGTAGAGATAGACGGTGCCATCGGCGACGCCGGCGCGGTCGGCCACGTCGGCTATGCGCGCGGTGAAGAAGCCTTTCTCCGCGAAGACCGCCACCGCCGCATCCAGGATTCGCTGATACTTGTCGGCGCTGCGGTTCACGCCGGGCGAGGTGCCCTCGGGAGGAGTGAAGCCAGGTTGAGGATCGCGTTTTGCCAAGAGTCTGTTCGCCGTATCCCTGAAAAAGTTGTTGTTGCCTGCCACAAGCTCCGGCGTTGGCCGAGAGATCAGCGCTGCGGGCCGCCGAATGAATACTCATTCACTTTAGCGTTTCGTAGGGCAGTGTGCAATCGGGCATATTGCAAGGCCCGGCGCGCCGAACTCAAATGATGCGCATCGTCACTGGCGGCAAAAGCCGACAAACCTGGCTTATGGCCGAACGCCAGCTCTTAGTGGGACAATGGTCCACACACGCCGAACCGCTGAGTCCCGTCCCAACGTTTTGCGAGGAGAAAATCGATGACGAAGTTCTTAGTGGCGCTGTTGCTGGCGGCGTGTTTATTGCCCGCCAGCTATGCCGCCGACAAAGACAACCAGATGCCGCCGCCCAAGATCAAGGTGGGCGACATGGCTCCCGACTTCACCCTGGAAGACCAGAGCGGCAACAAGGTGTCGCTGCACGAATTCCGCGGCAAGAAAAACGTCGCGCTAGCCTTCTACATCTTCGCCTTCACCAGTGGCTGAGCCAAGCAGATGCAGGCTTTCCAGCAGAACTTGAGCAAGCTGGAAGCCACCGACACCCAGGTCCTGGGTGTGAGCATGGATTCTCCCTTCTCGAATAAGGCGTGGGCGCAACAACTCGGAGTCACCTTCCCGTTGCTCAGCGACTGGGGCGGCGACATCACCAAGGAGTACGGTCTCTACAACCCGGAGTACAAAGCGGCGCGGCGCGTCAACTACCTGATCGACAAAGATGGCAAGGTGATCGAGATGCAGTTGGATCACGATGCTATCGATCCGACCAAGGTCGTGGTGGCCTGCCAGGCGAAGAAGTTGGGACGGTAATATTGTGTCGCCCTCCCGTTGAAGCAGCTGTTATGACTACGCTTGACAATGTAAATACATTTCGTAAAGATAGAGATGCGATTCAGCTGGACCCCCGAAAAGAATCGTGCGAACGTCAAGCGTCACGGAATAGCGTTCCAGGACGCAGCTCGCATTTTTGATGGGCCCACGCTGGAGAGGGCCGATGACCGCTACGATTATGGAGAGACGCGTATCTACGCCATCGGGTTGGTGCGTGGCATCGAGATAACGGTTATTTATACAGATCGCGCGAATGAAGAACGACACCTCATATCGGCCTGGAGGTCGGAACCGCATGAGCGTCGCAGCTACTGGCAAAACCTCGAAAAGGAAAGCGGCTGAACCGCGTACCAATTGGCAACGGCTTCGCTCTATAACGGACGCTCAGATACGTGCCGGTATCGCGAAAGATAAGGAAATACATGCAACGGACAAGGCTTTTTGGAGCAAGGCTGAGGTAGTCATGCCGCGCTCCAAGAAAACCGTTACCATGCGGCTCGACGCGGATCTCCTGGATTGGTTGCGCACCAGCCGCGGTTACCAAACCCGAATCAACGCGATCCTCCGCGCCTACATGGACGCCCAAGTTCGCCACCGGTAACTTGGAATTGTCGAATGGACGAGAAAAGTTCGATTCGAATAGCGAAAACGTTCGCCGACGACACTCCGGGCCAGGCTCCGGTTCGGGGATTTCTGCACCGCGCAGAAGATTCGGGCGGAGGATTCCTGGTGCTGACCCACGGTGCCGGCGGCAACAGCAATGGGCCTCTACTAGTGGCGTTGGCGGACAGGCTGGCGGCATCCGGTATCAGCACACTGCGTTGCGATTTGCCGTTTCGCCAGCGGCGTCCGCAAGGGCCGCCGTCTCCGTCCGATGCCAAACACGATCAGGCGGGGCTGCGGCGCGCCGTCGAACTGATGAAGCAACAATTTGCCGGCCCGGCGTTTCTCGGGGGCTCTTCCTACGGCGGCCGGCAGGGCAGCATGCTGGTGGCCGAAGAGCCGGCGCTGGTCGATGGGCTGTTGCTGCTGTCGTATCCCTTGCATCCTCCAGGACGGCCAGCCCAGTTGAGGACGGCACACTTCGCTCAACTGAGAACCGCTGCGCTGTTTATCAGCGGAACCCGCGATGCGTTCGGCTCGATCGAGGAACTGCAAGGCGCGATCCAACTCATTCCCGCACGGACAAAGTTAGTTCCGATTGAGGGCGCCGGACACGGTCTGCTGCAGAAGTCGAATCGCGAAGAATTGCCGGAGACGATCGTGCGTGAGTTCGTCGGCTTCTTCGTTCAGCGCTAAGGAAGCTTTGATCAATTGAAAGCGAGGTCCCGCAGAGGCTAAAGCCGCATGATTTTCGCGTACTTTGACGGACGGCCTGAAGAGACGGTGTCGCGACCGGTGGCGCCGCTCTGCGGCTCACGATAATCTTCCACTGGACCGGGGGCTCACGCCGCCCGGCTAACTTCATCCCGCCGCGTTGCGGCTAGTTTGGCCGGTTATCCCGCCCTTTGTTCCACCACAAAACTTCCTCTTCGGTTGCGACACAATCTCTGAAGGCCGTCCCCTTCAAAACAACCCTTAATCAGAGTTTTCCTAAGCCCGCACATCACTCGTTTGTAATCGTAGCGGTCGTGCCATCGACTTTCGTCAACGTCACCTTAAATTTTTCGTTGTAAGTGTGCGCGCGATCCTGCAGCACGCGCAGCGCGACGGCCTCGCCCAACTCAATCGAGGTGTCGGTATCGCTGCGCCAGTGGATGCCGGCATGGATGCCGTGGCCGAAGCTGACGTTATGCGCCAGCTTGTGCAGCTCGCCGTTGACGGTCATCTGTCCGGCGTCGCTGCCGGTGTAGTCGTTCAACGCACTGCCATCGCTGGCAGGCACCTGCGGATGGGGAATCACGAAATTGCCATCGAAGAAAAACTTCAGCGCCGTGATGCAGGCCCCGGCGACCGTTCCATGTCCGGTGGGATAGGCGGGGTGAGCCGGTGATCCTTCCGGGAATGCCTGCGACAGGAAATAGCTGTTGTACTTGGCGAAGCTGCTTTGCACCGCCTGGGAGTTCAGAACAGTGTCGCTCAGGGTGCCTTGAATGGTATTGCCCTGGCCGGTCTTGATCAGGTGCACGATAGCGCCGCCCGACTCGGGACGGTGGCGCAGATGCACATACCACTTCTGAAACCAGACTGCCTTGAGCGCCTCACTGACGACCGAGGCGAAGGTGGAGGCAATGTCGGGTTGTCCAAACGTGTTGAAGCCGTTTTGCGTCTTGGAATGGTTATATGGATTGCCGGGATTCAACGGCGCACCGAGGCTACTCAGAACCAGATAGGCCATGAAGTGTTCCTGGTAGACCACATCGGCATGAGTGAAAGCCGCCAGGCCGCGGCCATCGTGCAAGTACAACGCGGACCCGGGTTGCAATTGCAATCCAGTGGCAATGCCGTTCTGCACCTGTTGAAACGTCGTGGGATCGGTCATGTAATCGATGCCGGCCTGGTTGGTGATGTACTTCTGGTCGATCGGCAAAACGCCCATGGTAGTGGCTTGCACCCACAGCTGCGACGTGTAGGGGCCGATGGTCTCTCCGGCAAAGATGTCACGGCCGCCGGCGCGCGTGCCGCCGCGAAACAGCAATTGAGGAGTGACCTGGCCGCCGGCATCGCGCGGCCCGGCGTAGGTGGGCAGGGAAGACAACTCGGCCGCCGCTTGTGCTGCCAGAGGATGGCTGGCGTAATCGGTGAAGGCTACATCGCGCAGCAGGGAAGCCCAGTAGAGCTCGACCAGTTCGGTGCCGTAAGCCTCGCTGGCCATCGCCGGCGCGGGCGGCGGCGCGAACTGGCTGCTGTCCAGGCCTTCGAGATCAAAAGCCAAGCCGCCCTGCGGACCGTTGAGAGTGCGTGGTCCGCCCAGCTGGATGTGCTCAAAGTCGGCGGGCTTGCCGCTGTGCAGCGCTTTCTGGAAGCTGTGATAGGCAGCCAGATTCACTCGTCCGATGCCGTCTTGCAGAAGGGTTTTGGTGTAGGTCGCGCACTTGTCGGAGTAACGCGCCTCGTCTCCGTTGTCGATCTGCGGGGGAACGGGAAACAACGCATCCTGCGCCGCGGTGTCTACCCGCAGAGCAAAACTCTTGAGCACCCGATGATGGGTTGAGCTGGGAATTGCCGGATTGGGGGCTGCAGGAATTGGCGGCGTGCTCATGGGTCCTCCGATGGATTCGAGATAGCGCTTGCGTAGGTTGTCGTTTTCACAACTGCACTTTCGCAACCCATGGTATCGAAAAAAGTAAGAGAATGGGCGCTGCGCCGCTAACGGGACCCACCGCGAAACTGGATGATGTGACGGCGATCGCGTTTAGAGGGCCGGCCTTCTGGTGCGGGAGCGAAATTCATCGTGGCTTTGCGCTCTGCCGCCAGCTTCAACCGCAATTCCCGGCCTGTCTCGGTTTCCTCATAAAGGGTTTGCGCCACCGCTGCCGGACCGCGCGTTTCGCTGAGCAGCAGAACCTTCACTTCGAAGTCGCCGCTCTCGGTCTTGATATGCAGCAGATCGCCTAACCGGACATCGCGCGCCGGTTTGGCCGGCTGATGATTGGACTGGATGCGTCCGAGTTCGCAGGCACGCGCAGCCAGGGCTCGCGACTTGAAGAACCGCGCCGCCCAAAGCCACTTGTCGATACGCACCGTGGTCATGCCTTATCTTCCTACGACGGGAGCCAGTTGTCAGTAGCCAGTTGCCGGTAGCCAGTTGTCAGTTGCTCGGTTGTCAGTAGGTTAGTAATCATAGGCTAGTAATCAATCGAGCGGGTTGACAAATAGCTTCAGGTTTTTCCTGGGTGAAAGCGCGGGCCTTCAGGCCTGCGAAACGTTCGGTTCTTGAGGATGCGGCTTTGCAGTTGGCTGAAAACTTCCGCAGTTGTGATGGACGGGTAGAGCGAACCTTCAGGTTCGCGTCTAAGTTCTTCATTTTAGATATCCGGAGCCGGCTTAGCCGGCGACAGACTGTTCATTTCGACTTTTTCAGCAAACGGTTCAGCCGGCGATAGACTGGCGAGTCGAAGTTGTGGAAACCAAAGTTAGCCAGCAGTCAGAGCGACATGCCTTTATGGTTTTGTTGCAGCCGTCGCTGACCCGATCGCATCTCGTCTGGTACCAGGTGAATTATGCGAACAGGAAGCCTGAAGCTAATCGCCGCGCTTTTTCTACTAGCCGCCGCCGTCGCAGCGGCACAGCAGATCCCGCCGGGCACCGTGCTTCCGGTGATGCTGAATTCGACGCTGGATGCAAGCCGGGACCAACCCGGCCGCCGCATCACCGGCAAGATCATGCAAGACGTTCCGCTGCCCGATGGCGCCAGCGTTCCCCAGGGCTCGGGTATCGTGGGGCACGTGGTCAGAGCCAGCGCCGCCAGCGCGGGATCGCCATCCCGTCTCGCCCTGCAGTTCGATCAACTTGTCGTCAAAGGCCGTCCGATCCCTATCTCTGCCCACTTGCGGGCCCTGGCCTCGATGAATGAAGTCTACGAGGCGAAGATGCCCACCAACTCCTGGGACGACTACGGGACGTCGCAGAGCGATTGGAATACAGTGCAAATCGGCGGCGCCGGCGTGTATCGCGGCAACGGGCAAGTGGTGTCGGACGGTCAAGTCGTGGGCCGGGCTACCGATTACGGCGCGGTCACGGCCAAGCTGATCGCCGCTCCCGCCTCCGGATGCCACGGAGATGGCGGCGAGAACGCCCGGGAGCAGGCGTTGTGGTTATTTTCGCCGGCGGCCTGCGGCGTCTATGGCTTCGTTAGCACGAAGATTGCCCATGCCGGACGCACCGATCCTATTGGCCAGATCGAATTGCAGTCGAGCCGCGATGTACACGTGAGCGGAGGCAGCGGCTGGCTGCTCAGAGTGGAATCGGCGGCGGCGAACCCCTAGTCCACGCAATAGCCTGCAAGCCATTCTGTGCCTTCCGTCACAACCGGTTGTGACCTACCTCCACGTCCCACCGCGACCTCCTGCTTTAGATTCAGACCAGACGCAGCACTGCGGAAAACTCCATCGCATCACCGCCTGCGCGTAGCTTGTTGGCGCTGACCAACCGGCGAAGGGAAGAATAATGGCAGCAACCCTGGTCGCCCCGGCGGAGATTTCTTCCGAAGAGATCAAGCTGGCCCTGAACGGCTTCATCCCTCAGGATCGCATTCTTATCCGGCCTATCGAGCTGATCGCCTGCGCCTCCGACGCCAGCTTCTACCGGCTGATCCCGAAGGCCGTGGTGCAGACCCAGAATCTGGAGGAGATTCACGCGCTGTTCACTTTCAGCCAGCAGACGCGCATCCCCATGACCTTCCGCGCTGCCGGAACCAGCCTGTCGGGACAGTCGATTTCCGACGGCCTGCTGGTGGATGTGGCCCGCAACTGGCGTGAGGTAAAGGTGGAAGAGAGCGGGAAGAAGATCCGGGTACAGCCGGGAGTCATTGGCGCGACCGCCAACCGCGCGCTGGTACCTTATCGCACTAAGATCGGGCCGGACCCGGCATCGATCGCAACCTGCACGTTGGGCGGAATCCTGTCCAACAATTCCAGCGGCATGTGTTGCGGCGTCGAGCAGAATGCCTATCACACCCTGCACTCCATGAAGTTCATGCTGCCTTCGGGGACGGTGATCGACACCTCGCTGCCCGACGCGGATGATGAGTTTCACGCTCGGGAGCCGGAGCTGGCGCGCGGCGTTCTCGACTTGAAGGCCCGGCTGGAGCGGGATCCGGTGCTGCGCGAGCGCGTCCGCAACAAGTACCAGAGGAAGAACACCACCGGCTACTCGCTGAATGCCTTCCTCGACTTCGACCGCGCCGTCGACATCTTTCAGCACGTGCTGATCGGCTCGGAAGGCACCCTGGCCTTCATCGCTGAAGCCGTGCTGAACACAGTTCCCGATCTGCCGGTGAAATACACCGGGCTGCTGCTGTTTCCCGACCTGTATGCGGCGGCGGACTCGATTGTGCCGTTACGACAAGCGGGGGCGAAGGCGCTGGAGATTATGGATCGCGCTTCGTTGCGTTCGGTCGAAGGCAAGACCGGAGTCCCTTCCTCGATTCGCTCGCTGCCGGATGCCGCGGCCGGATTGCTGGTCGAGTTCCAGTCGGCTGATCAGGGTGAACGTTCGGAGCTGGAAAAACTGGCTGCCGAATCGGTCGGCGGCCTCAAGCTGTGCGAGCCCGCTCAATTTACTCATGTGGCCGCCGAACAAGCCCTCCTGTGGAACATTCGCGCCGGCATGTTTCCATCCGTCGGTTCGGTACGCAAGAGCGGGACCACGGTCATCATCGAAGACGTCGCCTTCCCCATCGAGTCGCTGGCCGACGCGGCTCACGGTCTCACCCGGCTGTTCCGGGAACACGCCTACGACAACGCCATCATCTTCGGTCATGCCAAGGACGGAAACCTGCATTTCGTCATCACCCAAAGCTTCAACAATCAGACGGTAATCGATCAATATGCGTACTTTATCGACGACGTGGTGAAGCTGGTGGTGGAGCGTTACGACGGCGCCCTGAAAGCCGAACACGGCACCGGGCGCAACATGGCGCCCTTCGTCGAGACCGAGTGGGGACCGGAGGGATACGAGATCATGCGGCGGCTGAAGCAGCTGGCCGATCCTGACAATCTGCTGAACCCCGGCGTCATCATCAATCCCGACCGCGAAGCCCATCTGGCCAATCTGAAGCAGTTGCCGTCGGTCGAGCCCGAGATCGACAAGTGCATCGAGTGCGGTTACTGCGAGCCCAAGTGCGCCAGCCGCGAGCTGACGCTGACCCCACGCCAGCGCATCGTGGTGCGGCGGGAGATGGCGCGGCTGCAGGAAGCAGGGAATCATTCCGCGCTGCTAAGGGATCTCGATCGCGAATTTCCTTACATGGCGCTCGATACCTGCGCTACCGATGGTCTGTGCGCCACCGCTTGTCCGGTCAACATTGACACTGGGTTGCTGGTGAAACGCTTCCGCAATGTTCGCGCTTCCGGCGCGGCCCACCAATGGGCAGCCCGCATCGCCAGGAATTTCCGGCTGACGGAAAGCTTGCTGCGCACGGCCTTGCGCGCCGGGCACGTCACCGAGAAGGCTATCGGGTTCGAACGCATGCAGTTGTTGACGCAACGTATGAAGCACTTCGCGGGCGACAACCTGAGTGAGTGGATGCCCGATACTCCCTATGCCGCAGGCTCAGTGCCGAGGACGCGGCGAGTGCGCGCCGAGGCGGTTTACTTTCCCTCCTGCATCTCGCGCGTGATGGGACGGTTGCCCGGCGAGCCCGACGAGCGTTCGCTAATGGAGTTGACGGTTGACCTGGCCAGCCGCGCCGGTATTCCGGTGTACATCCCCCACGATGTGGCAGGCACCTGTTGCGGCACACCGTTTTCCTCGAAAGGCTTTACCCGCGCTCATGCCATCACAATCAATGCAGCGGTGGAAAAGTTCTGGCGCTGGTCCGAGCAGGGAAAGTTGCCCATCGTGATCGACACCAGCCCTTGCACCTACGCATTTAAGACCGCCCGTTCGTACCTGACCGAAGAGAACCAGGCACGCTTCGATCGCCTGACGTTCCTCGACGCCATCGAATTCGTACACGACCTGTTGCTGCCCAAGCTGCAGATCAAGACCAGGTCCCACTCTGTGGCACTGCATCCGGTATGCTCGGTGACCAAGATGGGCATCACGGCCAAGCTGGAGGGCATAGCCCGCGCCTGCAGCGACGAGGTTATGATTCCCGCCAGCGCCGGTTGTTGCGGCTTCGCCGGCGATCGCGGATTCCTGGTTCCCGAACTGACCCAGGCCGCGACCCGAAAGGAAGCAGCCGAGGTGAAAGCGAAGCATCCCGACGAGTGTTACTCCAGCAGCCGGACCTGCGAAATCGGGATGACTCGCGCCACCGGACAGATCTATCGGTCCTATATGTATTTGCTGGAGAAAGCGACGCGTTAGCAATCTCCTCCAAGGTACCGCTCACCTCCAGGTCGACGCGGCCGTTGCCCGACTGCTCTCCTGAGCGATGGCGAATTTCTTTCGCCGGAACTGGCAAGCGCGCAGGCATTTTCTCCCCACGCTGTAGCACATTAACTACCCAGTAATCATGCTGCAACAATCTTGCAACAGGGACTCGTCACTATAAGAGCAGAACCCATGCTGGTCATTGGGTCTGGCTGCATTTCCATCCCTGAAGGAGATTTTCTGTGATAGTTGATTTGCTGAGAAAACGCAACCGCCTGCGCACGCTGGTTCAACCTCTGGTGCTGATTTCTGCGACCCTGGTGACGGGCGCCGTTACCGCTTCAGCGCAAAGCTATTTTTCGCCCGGCAACCTGGTGGTGAGCCGCAGCGTTTATGACAACAATCCCAACAACGTGCAGGTCGGACAGATCCTGCCTCCCAACTGCCAGGTCACGCAAGGCGGCTGCGCCGGGGCTGCGACCAACGATGGCACCTACCCTTACGTTTGGAACAACGATCTGGTCGACGGTAGTTTCGGCATTACCTCGGAACTGGTGCTGGATCAGTTCACGCCAGCCGGCACTCTGGTCAACTCGCTGACCGTTCCCAACGAGCGTCGAGTGGGCGCGAACCTTACCAAAGATGACCTGGTCACCAGCTTTTCCTCCAAATCCGAAGTCTCTTTGAATCTTTCCACCGACGGCCAGTACCTGACATTCATGGGCTATGTGTCGTCGATCGACAACATTGACGTCTCCAACTCGAATACGCCGCTGGTGGTGGATCCGACCGATCCGGTGGGTACCAATTACTATCGCGCGGTGGCGATGGTGGATGTCAACGGCAACTTCAACTTCACCCAGACCCAGGCGTATAGCGGCAACAATGGCCGGGCGGCCATCCTGAACAACAGCAATGGTGCCAACTTCTTCTACACCGCAGGCAACGCCGGCAATGGCAGCAATCCTCAGCCCGACGGCGTCATCATCGGAGCCGGCGCGCAGTTCATCACTCCGCTGTTCCAGAGTGAGCTCTCGCAGCATCCCGGGCTGCCCACGCCGCTGTCCAGTTTCAACGTCACCCAACTCGGCGATCCGGCGGACAAGATCGGCAAGGATGACAATTTCCGCGGCCTGACCATTTTCAACAACGTTGTGTATTACACCAAGGGCAGCGGCAGCAACGGAGTCAATTCGGTTTTTTGGGTCGATCCCACGCTGAGCATCTGCAATGACGCCAATGGCGTCGGCCTGCCTCCGGCCAATGCTCAGTTGCCCACCGCGCCGCTCGACTACAACCCCAACGTCCTGCAAACCCTGGGGCTCGATCCCAACAACATGTGCGTGCTGACCGGACTTCCCACGACGTTGGCCAAGCACTCGACGGCGTATCCGTTCGGCATCTGGTTTGCCAATCCCACCACGCTGTACGTTGCTGACGAAGGCAACGGCGATGCCACTTATGCCAACGGAATTTACACGGTAGCGGCGGCGCAGACGACGGCCGGCCTGCAGAAGTGGATCTTCGACGCCACCTCCGGACAGTGGAACCTGGCTTATGTCTTGCAGTCCGGATTGCAGCTCGGCATTCCGTATACGGTTCAGGGATACCCGACCGGCAACAATCAGGCCACTGGACTGCCCTGGTCGCCGGGAACCGATGGTCTGCGTAACATCACCGGCACGGTCAATGGCGACGGTACCGCGACGATCTATGCCATCACCTCCACCGTCAGCGGCAATGGAGATCCCGGCGCCGATCCTAACCAGCTGGTGGTGATCAACGACCAGATCAGTGCCACGTCGCTGCCGCCGAACGAGAGCTTCGCCGTGTTCGACGCGGCCAACTTCGGAGAAGTGCTGCGCGGCGTTTCCTTCACTCCCGGAACCACGGGCGGCCGGTAACGCAAAAACGAGCAACGAAACACCTGGGCTTCCCACTTCAGCGAATCGGGGTGGGAAGCCTTTGTAGTTTGCGCATGCCGCCGATGAAGTGCACCCTCCCTAGACTTGGTTGCAGCCGCAATTCCCAGAAAGGTCCTTACCGCGGGGAATTCAGCCGATTCCTTACCCCACCGCTCCGGCCAAGAGAGACAATAAAAGGTTTGGCAAGGAGGCTCTGATTCATGCATGGGACTGATCTGAAAGTCGTGGCGCTCAGCGGTAGCGCCCGCAAAGGCGGGAACACTGCCATCTTATTGCGGCACGTTCTGGACGAACTGGAAAAAGAAGGGGTGAAGACCGAATTGGTGGAGATGAGTGGGGCCAAGATCCACGGCTGCCTGGCCTGCCGCAAATGCTCGGCGAAAAAGAACGGCCGCTGCGCGCAAGCTGACGATATGGGTAACGACGTATATCGAGAAGATGGCCGAGGCGGATGGCATCCTGCTGGGCACGCCCACCTATGTCGCCGATATTTCGCCGGAGATCAAGGCGTTGATCGATCGCGCCTGCCTGGTTTCGAAGGCCAACGATGGCATGTTCCGCCGCAAGGTTGGCGCCGGAGTGGTAGCCGTGCGCCGGGCGGGTGCGATGCACGCGTTCGATGCCCTGAATCATTTCTTTCTGGTCAGCGAGATGATCGTGCCCGGCTCGTCGTATTGGAATATTGGCATTGGTCTGGAGCCCGGCGATGTCGAAAAAGACGAAGAAGCCCTTCGGACCATGAAAGTTCTCGGACAAAACATGGCCTGGTTGTTGAAGAAACTGAATAATTAGATGTGATCGTTTTGTATCAGGGCAGGCCTTCAGGCCTGCCGCAAGACGGCCGTCTGCGACTCGGGCTTTAGCCCCTGAGAACTTTTGCAGGGGCTAAACAGTTTGCTGAAAAAGTCGAAATGAACAGTCTGTTGCCGGCTGAAGCGGCTCCGGATATCTGAAATAAAGAACTTAGACGCGAACCTGAAGGTTCGCTCTACCCGTTCATCACAATGCGGAAGTTTTCAGCAAACTGTCAAGCCCTGAGCTTTGCAGCGCACCGTTCGGCACGACTGAAAGTGTCTGCGTGAGAACCTCTGTCGTCCCTACGAGACTCGGATCAATTTCCCACCTGACCCAGGACTCCGCTTGCAGCTCCGTCCTGGGCTGAACTGAGTCGTCCTTACGGACGGGATTCTCAGCTGGTATATTCCACTCGCAAATCCAAAATTTAGTTCTCACGCAGACTCTGAAAAGTCGTGCCCTGATACAAACCAAGGTCATTCGTGAGAGCCTGGCCGCGCCTTCTTTGCGGTTCTTTCGCCTGCATGTTATTCTTTAGGACGTAACAACATACGATAAAAGAGTAGGAGCGCAGCTGATTCAGTGTTAGCCCGAGAGAAAAAAGCCGCTTTGATTGAACAGAACCGGAGAGACGATCACGATACCGGCTCCCCGGAAGTTCAGATTGCCATCCTGAGCACGCGGATTGGTGAATTGACGGAGCATTTCAAGACCCATAAGAAGGACCATGCCTCCCGGCGCGGTCTTCTCATGATGGTGAGCAGACGTCGCGGTTTGCTCGATTACCTCAGAAAGTCGGATACCGAACGCTACAAAGCCGTCATTCAGAAACATGGCATCCGCAAGTAAGCCGCTTGCCCGGCAATGAAGAAAGCTGCGTCGGGCGTATTGGCAAGCCGACAAGTCTGCCGCGGCTAAGCATTTGTCGGGACTTCGAGCCCAGTTGACGCTGGTCTCGGAGAGTAAGCGCGAAAGCTATCCGGGCGCGGGGTGCGCCCACTACATTCGTCCAGCTTCTCTCGGCTGACGTGTATTTCACTCCATCTCCCATATCGTCGCTTGGGTGGCGCGTGTGTACGCGCGTGCCTCCTCCGCAAGCCAGCTTTGCGGCGATGCCAGGGCTCTATCAGTTGCGTTCGTAAACGGAAGGAATCGAGAAATGAACGAAGAAATGACCGCCGCCTTGCACGGCGTCAACAAACATGAAGTTACAGTCGAGCTGTCCGGCGGCAAGTCCATTCACTTTGAAACCGGCAAACTAGCCAAGCAGGCGCACGGCTCCTGCATCGTACGCATTGGCGACAACGTGGTGCTCGCTACCGCCTGTGCCAACGCCGATCCCCGCGAGGGCATCGACTTTTTCCCCCTGACCGTTGACTATCGCGAATATACCTATGCCGCGGGACGCATCCCGGGCGGGTTCATCAAGCGCGAAGGCCGGCCCAGCGAGCGCGAAATCCTTACCAGCCGCCAGATCGATCGGCCTATCCGGCCGCTGTTCCCCGAAGGCTTCCGCTGCGAGACCCAGGTGATCGCGATGGTGTTGTCTGCCGACACGACCAACGATCCGGATGTCGCCGGCATTAATGGCGCCTCGGTGGCGTTGAGCGTTTCCGACATTCCATTCCACGGTCCGATTGGTGCAGTGCGAGTCGGGCAGGTCGATGGCAACTTCGTTATCAATCCGACCTATGACGAGCAGCGCGGCGGCAACTTGAACTTGATGGTTGTGGGCACGGCCGACGGCATCGTCATGATCGAGTCGGGCGCGAAGGAAGTTTCGGAAGAAACCGTGGTACAGGCCATCGAGTTTGGCCATCAGGAGATCAAGAAGATTTGCGCCGCCATCAGCGACCTGGCGAAGAAAGTTGGCAAGGCGAAGCGCGTGGTCGAGCCGGTCGTCACCGACGAAGCCTATCTGGGCGAGCTGCGCTCGAAGTTCGGCGAGCGCCTGGCCGATGCGGCTAACACCGAGAAGCATCCCAAGAACGAAAGCTACGCGCTGATCAAGCAGCTTAAGGACGAGATCAAGTCCGCGATTCCGGAAGACGACGAAGCCGGCCGCAAGAAGGCCAGCAAGTATTTTGAGCTGCTGCGGGAGGAGATTTTCCGCCAGCAGGTGATTAAGGACAAGCGTCGTCCCGACGGCCGCAAGTTCGACCAGATTCGCGATATCTGGATCGAAGTTGGCGTGCTGCCGCGTACTCACGGATCGTCGATCTTTACTCGCGGTGAAACCCAGGCGCTGGTGACCACAACTCTGGGCACCGGCGAAGACATGCAGCGGCTGGAAGCCTTCGAAGGCGAAGCCAAGAAGCGCTTCATGCTGCATTACAACTTTCCGCCGTTCTCGGTGGGCGAAGTTGCATTCCTGCGTGGAGCGGGCCGCCGCGAGATTGGCCACGGAGCTTTGGCCGAGCGTGCGATTTCTGCTGTCCTGCCGAATGAAACCGATTGGCCCTATGCCATGCGCGTCGTCTCCGACATTCTGGAGTCGAACGGATCATCGTCGATGGCGACGGTTTGCGGAGCATCGCTCAGCCTGATGGACGCGGGCGTGCCGCTCAAGGCTTCGGTGGCAGGCGTCGCCATGGGGCTGGTGAAGGAAGGCGATGACTACGCGGTGCTCACCGACATCGCCGGAGCGGAAGATCACTACGGCGACATGGACTTCAAGGTCGCCGGCACCCGCGACGGTATTACCGCGTTGCAGATGGACATCAAGGTGATGGGCATCACGTCGCAGATTATGCGTGAGGCTCTGAACCAGGCGCACGCCGGACGGCTCTTCATTCTGGACAAGATGAATGAAGTCATCGGCGAGCCGCGCACCAAGATCAGCGAATTTGCGCCGCGGTTCTACACCCTGCAGATTCCGACCGACAAGATTCGCGACCTGATTGGGCCCGGTGGCAAAGTGATTCGCGGAATTGTCGAAGCGACTGGCGTCAAGATCGATGTGGAAGACAGCGGCAAGGTGAATGTGTCATCCAGCGATCAGGTGGCGGCGGCCAAGGCGATCCAGATGATCAACGACATCACCGCGACCGCCGAGGTAGGCAAGACGTATCTCGGCAAAGTCACGCGGCTGGCGGATTTCGGCGCCTTCGTCGAGATTATTCCCGGTACCGACGGACTGCTGCACATCAGCGAAGTGGCCGAGCATCGCATCAACGATGTTCGCGACGAACTGAAGGAAGGCGATCAGGTGCTGGTGAAGGTACTGGCGGTCGATGGCAATCGCATCAAGCTGTCGCGCAAAGCCATCCTGAAAGAGCAGCGCGCGAAGATGGGCGGCGGCGAAGCTCCTCCCGAAGGCGAAGCCGGCGCTGAGGGTGGTGGCGCAGTGACCTTCGAGGGCGGACATGAACGCGCGGACGAACCTAGCGGCGAACAGAACTTCAATCGCGATGGCGAGCGGCGTGAACATGCCGGCAGCCGGCACGATGGCGGTCATCACGGTGGACGTGGCGGGCGACCGGGCGGCGGACGCGGTGGACGCCCCGGTGGCGGTCGCGGCGGACCGAGACGCTAGGGAAAAACAGGGGTTAGGGATCAGGGGCTAGGGACTGGGGTCGATAACCGATCCGACCTAGTAACGTTGCATCCAGAGGCCAGCAACATCCGAAGCCCCTTAACCTCTAGCCCCTGACCCCTAATCCCTGTCTTCCGATGTTCACCTTCTTCCTCGGCAAGGGCGGCGTGGGCAAGACGACTGTGTCGTCCGCCTACGCGCTGCACCGCGCCGCCAAGCAGCCGCGCCAGCGGTTGCTGCTCCTCTCCACCGATCCTGCCCACTCCCTGGCCGACGTGCTGCAGGTCAAACTCTCCGACGCGCCCAAGCGTCTGCGCACGTCCGGGCAACTATGGGCGCGACAGATCGATCCTGAAAAACAGATTGCCAAATTCCTGCGCGCCGAGCGTGAAGAAATTCTGGCGCTGCTGAACAAAGGCAGCCTGTTCACGCGGGACGAACTGGAGCCGCTGCTGGATACCAGTCTGCCGGGCATGGCCGAAGTTGCGGCGCTGCTGGCGATTCATGAACTGCAGGCCCGTGATTACGACGAGGTGATTGTCGACACGGCGCCCATGGGTCACGCCATTCGCCTCTTCGAGATGCCGCAGCATTTCGCACGCTTTCTGGATGTGCTGGAGACGGCGGCCTCGCGCGACGTCGTTCTGGCGCAGCACTTCGGAGGCCGCGTGCATCGCGAGCCAGCCCTGGACCGTTGGGAGCACATGGTTGAGAGTGTGGAGGAGGCGTTGTCAGCCGGCAGATCGCGGCTGGTGCTGGTGACGACGGCGGAGCCGTTCTCGCTGAATGAGGCAGCGCGGTCGGCCTCGGCTTTTCCAAGCGCCACGGCGACCAATCGAATCGACGAGATCGTTCTCAACCGCGTGGTCGACGCCGAGACGGAGTGTTCGCGATGTCAGCAGCGGGGCCGACAAGGTCGAGCCGCGCAAAAATTCCTGCGAACCCATTTTCCGAAGGCCAAAGTCCTGAAGGCGGATGATCCGGGTTGCCCGATTCTAGGAGTGAAGGCTCTCCAACATTTCGGAGCACACGTTTTCGCGGAGAAGAAGCTTGCGCGGTCCGTGATCGCCAAGCCGCCGAAGGCCGCCGGCATCACACTGGAGGCCACAACCTGGCCGGAGCTAGTGACGCCGCTCACCCTGACTCTGGGCAAAGGTGGAGTAGGGAAGACCACGGTTTCCGCCGGACTCGCCTATCATCACCGCAAGTCGCGCGGGAGTGATGGCGTGGTGGTCTGCTCCATCGATCCTGCGCCGTCGCTCGACGATGTGTTCGCGGTCAAAGTTGGTGACAAGTTGCAGCCGGTACTGCGCGATAACAAGCTACGAGCGGTAGAGGTCGATGCCATGGCGGAATTTCGGCAATGGACCGGCCAGTTGCGCGCGAAGCTGAACGAATCCATGACCGGCGAGCAGAGCGGACTTCATCTCGACCTCAGCCTGGATCGCAAGTTTCTGCTGACGTTGCTGGACGTGGTGCCTCCCGGCGTGGATGAGATCTTCGCCGTCTTTCGCATTCTCGATTTATTGCGCACCGGCAATCGCGTGGTCATCGATATGGCGCCGACCGGGCACGCGCTGGAAGTGCTGCGAACGCCCGCACGATTGCTGGCCTGGACGCGCGTCTTGTTGAAAACCCTGGCAGCACACCGTACACTACCCATCGCTCGGGACGCTGCCGTGGAAGTCGCCACGCTTTCGCAGAACGTACGCGAATTGGCCTCGATTTTGCGCGACAGCCAGCGTTGCCAGTTGGCCGTCGTCACTTTGCCCGAGCCGTTGCCGGATTACGAAACGCGCCGCTTGCTTCTGGGGTTGAGAGAACTGGAAGCGCCTTTGGGCCAGGTGTTCATCAATCGCGTATCGACCGGCAGCGGCGAATCCTGCCCGCGGTGTAAGCTGGCAGCACAGTGGCAGGCGTCGTCGGTGGCCAGCTTGCGGCGGCAATTGCGAAGCAGCGAGATTTTCGTGGTGCCGGAGTTTGACACGCCGATAGCCGGGGCAAAAGGATTGCAGAGGTTGACCCGAAGGTTATTCAAGTTGAGGTAGAAGTAGGAAATCCGATTTCCGCGTCCGCAAAATTGCCCGCGAGAGTCGGAAGCATCACCAGCCTCGATAGTTTGTATGAGAACCAAATCTTGGATTCGCGAATGAGATTTATGAGCCAAGAATCGAGCCTGTAAGGGCGGCTCAGTAGTTAGCCCAGGACGGAGCCGGAGGCGGAGTCCTGGGTGAAGTAAAGAAACAAATCCGAGTCCCCCGGGGACGACACGAGTTCTTGCGCCGTCTCCGGGGACTACCTGTCGCCGCTGCGCGGCTAGTTTCGGTACCGGGAAGAAAGCCAAGGCATTGCACAGTAAAACGAAAAAATCTCCGGCACAGCTCGGTAGAGCGAAGAAGTTTCGGGCAGCGTACAGGACGACGAACGAGGGAACCGCCCAGCCGGCCGCCGATCGCGCCCTGTACCTTTACGCGATCTCGCAGATGCCCAAGCGCACTGCCGAGCCAATCGTGGCCGAAGGTATCGATGGGCAGGAGAAGGTAGAAGCGCTGCGCTGCGAAAATTATGTTTGCTGGATCAGCCGCGTATCCAAAGAAGAGTTTGCCGATCGGTTGACCGACAACATGCAAGACTTGGAGTGGCTGGCCGCGGCGGGCCTGCGGCATCAGCGAGCGGTAGCGGAGATCTCGCGACAGTCAACCACCCTGCCGGCGCGGTTTGGCACCGTATTTCTGAGCGAAGATTCGTTGCGCCAGCATGTAAAGGAGCGCCAGAAAGCTTTGCGTGAGGCGTTCGAACGCGTCGCCGATGCCGACGAGTGGGGCATCAAACTGTTCGAGATCGCCAAGCCGAAGCGCGCTGAGGCAATCCAAGCGGCCAGCGGTTCCGATTATCTGAAGAAGAAAGCCGAGATGTTACAACCGCGCAGCGGCAAGAAGCTCGACGAGGCGGGACGCGAATTTGTTGCCGCGTTGACCAAGCTGGCGGTGGCGGCCGTTCCTGGCGGGAAAGCCAGCGCGGGACAGCCCGGACTGTCGTGGCACGGATCATTTCTGATTCGTCGAAAAGACCGCAAGAAGCTGGAGGCTGTGTTGAAGAAATACGCGAGCCGCTGGCAAGGCAGCCGTCGCATCGACTGCAGCGGCCCTTGGCCTCCGTACTCGTTTGTGGAGGAACATGCCGGCTGAGCCCGATTCCGTGACTACGCTTTCCCTGGACGGCGATGCCGAAATCTCGCTGCTGGAGATTCTCGATCACGTGCTGAACTCGGGCGTGGTGATTCACGGCAGCCTGGTCATTTCCCTGGCCGGCGTGGACCTGGTTTATGTCGGGCTGAACGTCGTGCTCACCTCGGTGGAGACCGCGCTGCGCAACATGAAAGATGTTCCCGAACCGTCGCAGCGGCGGGTTTCATGAGCTGATCGATGCCCTGTCTGCTTTATTGCGTTACCCATCCAACTGAACCGGTCAGCGTTGCCAACGGAGTTTGCGATGCCGCCGTTCAGTCGCGCGAGATGCTGGGCGTGCGCCTCTACTGGAGCAATATCGACAATCCCGAAGCGGTGATGGGAGACGCCGAATCACTGAAGAAAGCGGCGCTGCAATTTCATCAGGTGATGCGCGAGATTTTGGCGGTGACCACTCCCATCCCATTTCGCTTTCCCACGTTTCTGGAGAACGAGGATGTTCTGGAGCAGCACCTTGCAATCGAGCAGGAGCTGTATCGCGTCGCGCTGGAGAGAACAGCCGACGCGGTGCAGTACGAAGTGGTGGGAACCTGGGCAGTGGAGGAACAGGTTGACCTGTCGGCTCCGGTGAGCGGCCGAGAATATCTGAAGCGGCGGCAAGCGGCTGCCGGCCGGGTTGCGGCGGTGGAGAACAAGCTGAAGAATGTCACCGCAGATTCGGTGCGGGAGTGGCGGGGGCGGCAGGAGCGCAAGGCGCATCGCTGGTTTGCCCTGGTGCCGCGGGCCAATCGGGAGCGCTTTGTGGCGTCGCTGCGCAGCGCCGGTCCGTCGGAAGGAATTAAGTTGCGCCTGAGCGGCCCCTGGCCGCCCAGCGAGTTCGTCGCTCCGCGAGGTGAACATGGATAGCTCCAAGCCGGTCACTCCCGAAGAGGTGGATGCTGCCGTCTCGGAGTTGCGCCGCCAACTGGAAGGCATCACGCAACGCTCGCTGGAGCGGATTGACTGCTCGCAGGAGACCATCGAGCAAGGGCTGGCGAAGCTGGTGCTGGGGCTGATCGAACTGCTGCGGCAGCTGCTGGAGCGGCAAGCGATTCGCCGCATGGAAGGCGGCACGCTCAGTGATGCTCAGGTTGAGGAGATGGGCCTGGCACTGATGAAGTTGGAGCAGAAGATCAAGGAGCTGGCGCAGCAATTCGACTTGCGACCCGAGGACTTGAACCTGAACTTGGGACCGCTTGGCAACCTCCTGGAGTAGAGCCGCGTCTGTTTGAGGTAACCATGGGGGGTTACCAGCCCGGCCAAAAGCGGCGCATAATGACGCAAGAATTTGGGCTGGATCCCCGGCGGCCTAATTTCAGTCAGGCAAGGGGCGACGATGTCTGATGACGTATTTCTACCAGCCAATCCTATTCCGGAGTCGGGAGTGTACCAAGTACTGCACTATCGCCACCGGTTGTACCACGACGTCACCATCGTGCGCGGGCAGAGTTTTCCGCTGTGCTCCGAGTGTGGAAGCAATGTGCGCTTTCGCCTGGTGCGAGCCGCGCCGCATATCGATTTAGATCGCAACTTTCAAGACAAGCAGGGGCTGGGGCCGGATTAGAGTGGGTTCCAAACGTCGAGCCGGTCCAGGTGGATCTCAGGAGCAGATCCTCTCACCGAACAGTTTGCCGTAAACCGGAAACAGCAGGTCCCTCGCCGGGTAAACAGTTGGCTGAAAAAGTCGAAATGAACAGTCTGTCGCCGGCTGAAGCCAGGCTCTGGATATCTGAAATAAAGAACTTATACGCGAACCTGAAGGTTCGCTCTACCCGTTCATCACAATGCGAAAGTTTTTCAGCAAACTGTAAAGCCGGCTTGTGATGACAAGAATAAGGAACTGCTACGGCGCAGCTAAAGCTACGCCCCTTCAAAAATGCCGATTTGCGAGTTTTTCGGGATCCCTGATAGCAGTTCGCGCTAACAAAACTATATTTGTGATGACAAAATAGCGGTTCTCCGTCATTTTTGCTCCCGGCCAGGCAACCCGGCTGCATCTAACAGTTCAGAGGGTGCTGGGTTTCTGGAACGCCGCCGCCGCTTCGCCAGGCTTACCTTGGGGAAATTGACACTGGATGCTGTGTCCGCTAGGATACGCCCTTATGTCGAAGCGCGGTTGGGGACGCTTTGACAGGTCCGCATTCTCTTACCTAAGAAGAAGACGACAGCATGGAACGTGTACCCACCGTCTCAGGAACGGCGAATCTGCTCGACATCCTTGACCGGGTGTTGGACAAGGGATTAGTCATTGCCGGCGACGTGCGGATTTCTTTGGCCAACGTGGAGCTGTTGACCATCCGCATCCGTTTGCTGGTGTGCTCGGTGGACAAGGCCGAGGAGATCGGACTCAATTGGTGGAAATTTGATCCGAATCTCACTCATCCGGCGGGAATCGCGATAGGCCCGCGTACGCAGTTACCGCGAGCCGGACCGGCCTCGGAAATGCGAGCGGCAGTGGTGCCCGCCAAGCGGGTAGCGGCCAAGAAAGCCGCCAGGAAAACCAAGAAAGCGTAAACCCTCAGGGAGAAAGATCGGCAGGAGGATTGGCATGGCAGTTGAACGTGTTTCCGGCGGTTCCAGTCTGATTGATGTACTGGATCGGGTCCTGGATAAAGGCATCGTGATCGACGCCTGGGTTCGGATTTCGCTGGTCGGCATCGACTTGATCACGGTAGAAGCGCGGGTCGTGGTCGCGTCCATCGACACCTACTTGAAGTACGCCGACGCAGTGGGATTGACCGGTCTGGTGTCGCGTCCGCAATTGGGCCCAGGGGAAGAAGAAGTGACCACTGTCGAAACCACGCGGCGGCCGGCTCGCACTCCTCGCACCCCTCGCACCCGACGTACAACGGGCCGTGTCTAGGGAAGGTAACGGTGTGGAGTAGGGCTGATGGCTTCTCCCCAGATGCGCATGCGTTCCGACTTGTCCGAACCTGCCGGCAAGCGCCGCCGCTCGGCGCTTCGCCTGCTAGGCGCCGAGCGTAGCGAAGAGATCTTCCCCGTCCTGGTGGAAGAGATTGTCGCCCTGGGATATCCCCGCGCCCTTATCACCCGCGTCGACTTCGAAACCTCCGAGATCGTTCCCGTCGCCTCGCTTAACTGCTCCAAGACTCTGCTGCAGAAATTTCGCACCTCGCTGTTCGCGGTGGAAAATCCGCTGGTCCGGGTGCTGCACAACCAGGAGCCGGAACTGGTTCCGGGGGCCAACAAGCGCGATCCCGATTATTACTATCATCCCCTGATTTACCGCAATAAGACGCTCTGTTGGGAAGCGGAGCGCGCCCGGCGTCCGGGCTGCGTTGCCCTGGAAAATTATCATTCGCGGCTACGATTGCAGTTGCAGGACCAGGTCTGTGGCATCTGCGATATGCGCGCTTACGCCGGAATGGTGGTGACCGAAGTACGCAAGTCGGACACCCGCGCCAACATCGCCGAGTTGCGCTCGGTCATCGATCTGGCCAATCGCTATCTGTCGCGGCTGTTCAAGGTGGAACATTATTACCACCGCATGATGGACATGGAGACCGTCATCGCGCAGATGCAGACCGTGATGGAGAGTATGACCGATCCGGTGATTCTCACCGATCCGCGACATCGGGTGATCACCCAGAACAAGGCTGCGGAGCGCTTCTTCAAGGTTCCGGAAGATGTCAGCGAGGGCCGGGTACGGGCGGTGGAGCTGAATAATCTGTTGTTCTCGGCGGCCTTGTCGTCGATGGCCGTTTCCGGAGACGAGTCCTCGCGCGACATGACGCTGGTGGATGCCATCGAAGGCGATGAGGTCTTGTTCGAGGCGGTGTCGGCGCCCAGCTATGGTCCCGATCAGCGCCGCACCGGCATGGTAACCGTCTTGCGCGATGTGACCGACTTGCGCCGGGCCGACGAAGAGCTACGCTCCAATTACGACAAATTGCGGCAGGCCGAAGAAGTCGTGCGGCAGGACCGCGACCGTCTGAACCTCATCATCGAGAACGTAGGCGATCCCATTGTGGTGTGCGACCGCGATGCCAAAGTGGTGCTGCTCGATCCTCTGGCGCAAGACCTGCTCGGCTCGGAAAAGAACCGCAGCGGGTTGCACATGCGCAACCAGACCAAGCTGGATGCCTATGTCACCAAGTTCACCTATTCGTTTACCGATCGCGAGAGCGCGCTCATCCAGCTCACTCATCCCTCCACGCATCAAGACGTGGAATACGACGCGCGCTCAGGAAAGATTTATGACGAGCGCGGCCTGGTAGCCTACACCGTCACCGTGTTGCGCGATTTGACCGCGGTGCGCCGCCTGGAGCAGTTGAAGATGGAGCGGCGCATGCTCGAGATGGAGAAGTTCGCGGTGGCCGGCCGGCTGGCTGGGACCATCGCCCATGAGGTCAACAATCCTCTGGAGGCCATCAAGAACTGCATCTTCATGCTGAACGACCAGATGAAGCCGGAAGCCGCTCCGGTTTACGAAATCCTGAAAGCCGAGACCGAGCGTGTCGCCCGCATTGTCCGCCAGATGCTGGGTCTTTATCGCAATACCGAGCAGGTGGGCAATGTCGACGTGAACGCTGTGGTGGAAGACACACTGCTGCTGTTCGCCCGGCAACTGGATCGCGCCGGAGTGCGCATTGTGAAGGAGCTGGGCGTCATTCCGTCGGCCCTGGGATCAGCCGACCAGATCCGCCAGGTGCTGTCGAATCTGGTGGTGAATGCCAAGGACAGCATGGGCCAGGGCGGCGTGCTGCGGGTGCGGACGCATGTGTTTCACCGGGACAATGTCAGGGAGATGATTCGCATTGTAGTGGCCGATACCGGCAGCGGCATCTCCGAAACCATGCTGAACAGCATGTTCGAGCCCTTCGTTACCACCAAGGGCGAACGGGGCACCGGATTAGGCTTGTGGATCGTGAAGGGAATCGTGGAGAACCATGGCGGAAAACTGCGGGTGCGCAGTCGGGTGGGTAAGGGAACGGTCTTCAGTATCGAACTTCCGGCCGTGCGGTGAGAAATGGGTGCTGCGATGAAACGTAAGCCTCACATCCTGGTCGTGGACGACGAGCCCAACGTGTTGGTCACCTATCGGCTCATCTTGCAACAGCAAGGCTACGAGGTGAGCGCTGCGCTGTCATCGGAAGAAGCTCGCAAGGCGCTGAACCAGGAAGACATCGATCTGCTGCTCTGCGATCTGTCGCTGGAGAAGCAGGAAAACGGTTTCGATGTAATCAGTTTTGGGCGTCAGAAGAACCCGGAGTTGCCGACGGTGCTGTTGACCGGTTATGCCACCCAGGAGGCCAATGACCGCGCCGACCAGCTCGGTATACCCATGCTGTTCAAGCCCATCGACATTAAGCAGTTATTGCAGACTATTTCGGAAATGTTGAGGAATACCTATGAGCAACGGAAGGCGACCGGCTAAAACGCTGACCGCAGCGAAAACAGTAAGAGTGGAGAAAAAGAAAGTCGCGAAGCCGCAATCGATTGCTGTCCTGCCGGCTCCCGCAGCGGCGGTGCCCGATCTGCGGTCGGTTCCGGTAGAGGAGTTTGCTCGCGGACCGGTGGCTGTGCCCGATGTACGCCAGGAAGGGCGATACGTGTACGGCATCATTCCCTCGAAAGCCGGGGTGTCGTTCGGCAAGATGGGAATCGGTGGCACCGGCGAGATGGTTTACGCGGTACCGCATGGCGATATCGCCGCCGTGGTCAGCCGCACTGCCGTCTTCATCTTCGATCCCACGCGCGAGAACGCCCTGGCCCACGAGCACGTGATCGAGACGGTGATGAAGACCCACACCATCATCCCCATGAGCTTTGGCACCGTCTTCCGCACCGATGACGATATTCGTGAGGTGCTGCGCAGCATTTATCCTTCGGTGAAAGACGTGCTGCAGCAGATGGCGGGCAAGGTGGAATTCGGGCTGAAGGTCACCTGGGACCGCGAGCACATCATCGAACAGTTGCAGCGCGAAGACGACGAGATCCATCGCTTCCATCTGGAAATCACCCGCAAGCATCTGCAGTCGACGTATTTCGCTCGCATGCAGCTGGGCCGCATGATCGATAAAGCGCTGGCCGAGCGCTCGGCCGAATATGTGCGCGAGATTTACGAAGCCCTGCGCGCCATCTGCGTGGCCTCGCGCGATAACAAGCCTATCGGCGACAAGATGATTATGAACGCCGCGTTCCTGCTGGAGCGCGAACGCGAAGCCGAATTCGATGCCGCGGTGAATCGCATCGCCAAGAAGTTCGGCGACCGGCTGAACTTCAAATACACGGGCCCCTGGCCGCCGTATAACTTCGTGAACATCCGGCTGAAACTGGAACCCAGCAGCACCGGGTGAGTACGCGTTTATGAAGATGCGCTGCTCGCAGTTACGGTGCGATTTGGGTGAGTCGCGCAAAGCGCCGAATTTTCCGGATGGTGGAAGCGCCGGGCTTTACAGTTTGCTGAAAAACTCGGCCTAAGGCGATTTGGAAGGGGCGTAGCTTTAGCTACGCCGGAGCAAGTCCTTTATATTTGTCATCCCGAACCGATTTTAGTCGGTGAGGGATCTGCTTTTCCGAGGTTTTCAGCAAACTGTTTAGCCCGCCGAAATCGAACGCCATCGGAAACGGCTTCAGCCGCGGTGGCCCGGGGCTAAAGCCCTTTTCCTAATGGCAGGCTTGCGGCATGGCTGAAGCCAGGCCCTTCCACCGTCGCTGGCTTCGGCGGCCGATTCATGACGTGCTTCACGGGTGAACTCACATGTTGCTCATCGACGATCTGTTGCTGTCACCCATCTCGGGATTCAAGTTCATCCTGCGCACTCTGGTGCGGGCGGCGGAGGAGCAATACACCGACGACGCTCCCATCAAGGAGCGGCTGCTCGAATTGCAGACCGAGCTGGAAGAAGGCGCGATCAGCGAAGAGGAATACGTCGAGCAGGAGCGCGCAGTTCTGGCCGAATTGCGGGAGATTCAAAACCGCCGCCTGCAGATGGCGGGCATCACTCCCGAGGAAGCCGAACGCATGGGGCGCCCCATGCTCGAGATCGCAGTAGAGATTCCCAAGAAAAGCCAGACCCCGGAATAGCTGCCGTAAGAATTAGAGTCGGCGAGTTCTTCCGCTCTCTTGCGCTCAGCGAGTACTTGGCGATTTTGCAAACGCCCAGAAAGATGAAGCAGCCACGCTAGGGCGTGATCTCCCACAGAACGCCCGAGTTGTAGCTGCCATCATAGGCGGCGCTTCCGTAAAGGTTGCCGCTGCTATCCATCACGACACTGCTGATCGGCAGCGCCCCGTCTCCGCCGGTAAATACATGCAGATCGGTTTCCAGCCAGGTACCGTTATAAGGAGTCAGCTTGAAAACCGAGCCTTCCGACGGCGACCAGGCTGTGCCGTAGAGGTTGCCCTGCGCATCCATGGTCGGGCTGGCGTGTGGGCCCCCGCCGGACGAGCCGTTGTTGAAGGCGTAGATCACATTGTAGGTCCAGCTTCCGTTAGCCGGACTCAGCTGGAAAATCATACCCGCACGGTCGTTGTAAGTGCTGCTGGTCGAGCCATAGAGATTGCCGGCCGGGTCGAAGAACAGTCCGCCTTCCGGCTCATAGTAGGTGCCGTCACTGAACGAGCGCAGAATGATTTCCGTCCAGCCATACTGGGAAGGGCTGAGCTCATATACCACGCCGGCATAATTCACGCCGCCGCCGTAGGTGGCGCCATAGAGGTTTCCTACAGCATCGAAGATGATGCCATCGCAGGGCATATCCCCGTCCTGGTAATTCCCGTGGAAGGTGTGGATGACGCTCTCGGTCCAACTGCCATTTACCCGCGCCAACTGGAAGACGACTCCGCTATTGTAATGGCCGCCAAACTCGGTTGCGCCGTAGATGCTTCCATCCGGACCGAAGGTAACCGGCCCGGTCTCATCCCACCCGTTGTTCCATCCGTCGTCGCCGCCGCGAAAAGTGTACAGTGTCGTTTTGACCCAGCGGCATATGGCCGTCCGGCAACCGGCAGCCGGAGGCGTGAGTCGGAAAACCGTGCCGCAACCATACTGGTCTTCACTGCAACCGCCGCCAGCCTCGGTGGTGCCGTACAAGGCTCCGTCCGGGCCGATAACGACTGGTCCAGGCCGCGAACCGTCCGCCCCGCCTTGAAAGGTGTAGAGCGGGTTAAAGATCCAGCCATTCCCGGAGCGCTTCAACTCGAAGACGACTCCGCAACCGCTCCCACCGGGGATTTGGCAGTTCGCTCCCTGGTTACCGCCCAGCATCGACGACCCATAAATGTGGCCGCCCCCATCCATGACCACGCGCGTGGGATGGCCGCCGTCGTTGCCTCCGGTGAAGGCGTGGATGACCTGGAAGCTCTGAGCCTGGACGGCGGGTGCGATGCCCACCACCACCGCCAGCAGGAAGAGTGCGACCACGGTGGCCGCTCGCCATGCACCGGCTGAGTGGCCGTACGTTTTTCTGGGCGACATAAAGCCTCCAAGGCAGGGATGTTCGGACGTACAAGAGGTACGGTCGTGCAAGCACGGCCGGCCAATAAACTGGTTTCAGATTACGGGCCAGTCGAGCGGCTCATGAGTCGCAGCGTCTTCTCGCGCAAGATCTCGAGCGCACCCACTTGCCTAGATAACCGAGCCATAATACCTAAGGTCATCTCGGAAAACAAGGGGGTTATATTCGAGAATGTTAAAACCAACCGTTGTAATCAGGGCAGGGTATTAGAAGATCTCATAAATCGTTTTGGGGTTGTGTCAGGGCCCGACTTTAGTGTCTGCGATTTATGAGATAGGTTCTAGTCATCCTGCGGATCGAATCCCGGAACCGATCTGCTGGGAAGGTCATTTGGGGGCCGGTAACGAAAACTATAAGTGTCGAGCCAAGATTCCCCATGTTTCTCCCGCACTCCGCCCGGCAGTTTGGATTCTGCTAGCTGCTCGCGTACCATGGATAGGCCCTGCCTCACAGCCATGAAATCAGCCTTCACCGGAATTTTCTTGTTTATTTTCGCGCTCACTGCGGCCCTGGCACAGCAAGCGCCTGCCGCCACGCCCGCTCCGCAAACCAACAGCGCCACGCAAACTGCCCCGGCCAAGAATGCCTCTCCATCGCCCCCGGGCAAAGAAGCCGCGCCCGCCAAGCCGCCCGCCGCTCCCGACTATTCCCAGGAAGCGTACGTGGTGGAGCATTTCCGGCAATCCATTCGCTTTGAGAACGACGGCACCGGAAGCTTCGCGACGGAAGCGCAAATCAAGATCGTCAGCGAGAGCGGCGTGCAGGCGCTGGGTCAGGTCAAGATCGGTTACAGCGCGCTGAATGACAAACTGGAAATAGCTTACGTCCGCGTGCGCAAGCCCGACGGCACCGTGATCAACGCCCAGGAGTCGGCCATCCAGGACCTCACTTTTCCGGATGCGCCGGTCTATACCGACTACCACGAGAAGCACATCAGCGTGCCCTCGTTGCGCCCCGGCGATGTGTTGGAATATCGCTTCGTTCGCAACGTCGTAACCCCGCTCACTCCCGGCCAGTTCTGGACCAGCTTCGACTTCGCCCAGGAGGGCATCGTACTCGATGAGCAGCTGGAGATTAACGTCCCCAAAGACCGCCTGCTCAAGCTGAAGGCCAAGCCGGGATACGAACCCAAGGTAACCGAGGAGGGCGACCGGCGCATTTATCAGTGGACCCGTTCGCATCTGACCGACGACGACGACAGCAAGAAGAAAAAGAAGAAAGCCAAGGCGACGGATCAGACTCCCGACGTTCAGCTGACCACCTTCAAAAGCTGGCAGGAGGTAGGCGCGTGGTATGGATCGCTGGAACGCGACCGGCGCGTGCCCGACGCCAGCGTCAAAGCCGAAGCGGCTGCGCTGGTCAAAGGGAAAACCGATGACATGGCGAAGGTGAAGGCGCTCTACGATTACGTGTCGCGCAACATTCGCTATGTCAGCCTGTCCTTTGGCCTGGGACGCATTCAGCCGCACGCCGCCAGCGAGGTGCTGGCCAACGGCTACGGCGATTGCAAAGACAAAAACACGCTGCTGGCCGCGCTGCTCGACGCCGAAGGCTTCCACTCGACATCCGTGCTCATCGGCTCGAAGCTGAAACTCGATCCCGAAGTGCCGTCGCCCGCGCCGTTCGACCACGTCATCACGCGCGTTCCGGTCGACGGCAAGGAAATCTGGCTCGACAGCACGCCCGGCATCGCGCCGTTCCGCATGCTGAGCCAGGGTTTGCGCGACAAGCAGGCGCTGGCCATTCCGCCCGACGGCAATGCCGTGCTGGTGTGGACGCCTGCGGATCTTCCCTTCGAAGCCTTCAATCGCACCAGCGTTGTCGGCAGCGTGAACGATAGCGGCACCCTCACCGCTCACGTGACCACCGCCTCGCGCGGCGACCGCGAGATGCTGTTGCGCTACATGATGCGCCAGGTGCCCAGCAGCCACTGGAAAGACATCTTCCAGTACCTGATGCAGCGCGGCAATCTGCGCGGCGCCGAAATTACCAACCTGAAAGCCGGCGATCCCAGCGCCACCGACGATCCCCTGGCCGTCGACTTCGATATCACGGTCAACAATTACTTCGACTGGTCGGCTGCCGAGTCCAAGTTCCCGCTGCCGCTGGCCTCGATCCGCTCGCCTAAAGAGGATGAGGACGAAGACGACGACAGTGCCTCCACTGAGCCCATCAAGCTGGGAGCGTTGGAGGATGACCAGGCCGACTTGAAGCTTACCTTTCCCGCCAAGTACAAAGTGCGGCCGCCATTGCCGCTGGATGTGAAGCGCGACTACGCGGAATATCGCGCCGTCTACGCCGTCGATGCCGGTCAGTTCACCAGCACGCGCACGCTGAAGGTCCTGAAGCTGGAAATTCCGCACGATCGCAGCGAAGACTATGACGCTTTCATTCGCGTAATCAAGGCGGACGAGGAGCAGGAAATTTCGCTCGACAACCAGGCGCCGGGAGCCGGTGCAGCCGCCAAAGACAATGAGTCGGCCGATGACCTGTTCCGGGCTGGAGTCCAGGCTCTGCAAAACCAGCACTACGAAGCGGCTGCCGAGTTGTTTCAGCGAGTGGTCAAGCTGGAGCCCAAGCATAAGGACGCCTGGAACGATCTGGGCAACGCCTATCTGATGCAGGGCAAGACCGACGAAGCCATTGCTGCCTTCCAGACCCAGATCGCCAACAATGCCTACGACGGCTATGCCTATAACAATCTGGGCCGGGCCTATGACCATCAACAGCGCTACGACGATGCCATCAAGCAATTCCAGAAGCAGATCGAGATCAACCCGCTCGATCAATATGCGCACGGCAATCTTGGCGGCCTGTACCTGAAGCAAAAGCGGTTTGCGGAAGCCGTTCCCGAGTTGGAGAAGGCGGTCGACATCACGCCCAAGAGCCCGTTGCTGGAGGTGTCGCTGGGACAGGCGTACCTAGGCACCAATCAGACCGACAAGGGAATGGCAGCCTTCGAGAAAGCCATCAGCCTGTCGGCCACGCCGCTCACCTGGAACAACATTGCCTATGCCCTGGCCGAGCAGAACGTCCAGCTCGATCGCGCTGACGGCTACGCGGACACGGCCATCACCGCGCTGGAAACGCAACTGCGCGACGTAACCCTGGACAACTTGCGGCTACAGGATTTGGGCACCACCCAGTTGCTATTCGCGGTGTGGGATACCAAGGGATGGATCGAGTTCACCCGCGGCAAGCTCGACTTGGCCGAACAGTATATTCTGCCGGCGTGGCAGGCCGGCGGCACCGGCGATGAAGCCGAGCATCTGGGAGAGATTGCCGAAAAGCAAGGTAAGCGCGATCAGGCGATTCATGATTACGTGCTGGCGCTGGCCGCCGAAGATTCCAGTCCACCGGCGCGGGCTCGCCTGACGGCGCTGGGCGTCAGCGACATCGATCGGCGCGTTACCGAAGCGCGTGCGGAGCTGCAGAAGCAAGGCGCCATCCCGCTTAATAAGCAGGACAAAGGCACCGCCGAGTTTTACCTGCTGGTGTCGCCGGCGAAAGTCGAACAGGTGAAATTCATCAAGGGCGATGACAATCTCAAGAGCTTCACCGACGTTTTGCAGAAGACCGACGTAGGCATGAAATTCCCCCCAGGCTCGCAGGCGCACGTGGTGCGGCGGGCTGTCGTACATTGTGGGACTACCAGTCCAGGCCCGTGCACGCTGCAATTGCTGCCGGCGTCGGTGGTAAGATCGCTGGAGTAGGAAGCGGAATCCGTGTTACCGGGTCGCTCCCGGTTTTGAAGGAGCGTAGCTTTAGCTACGCCGTTACAACTTCATTATTTTTGTCATCCCGAACCGGCTTCACAGTTTGCTGAAAAACTTCCGCAGTTGTGATGAACCGGTAGAGCGAACCTTCAGGTTCGCGTCTAAGTCCTTTATTTCAGATATCCGGAGCCGGCTTCAGCCGGCGACAGGCTGTTCATTTCGACTTTTTCAGCAAACTGTTCAGCCGGTGAGGGATCTGCTTTTCCGGGTTTTGCATTGCGAGACCGCTTGCGCCCCTGCAGGGGCTCTGAGGCTAGATACAACCTCTACCCAGGACTCCGCCTTACGGCTGCGTCCTGGGCTGAACTGAGTCGTCCCGCAAAGGCGGGACGGGATTGTCGAAGGTCCTTCACGCATGCCGATAAGCCACCGTCCCAGTGGGACCGCCGCCGACACCCACGACCGAAACGAACAAACTCGCTTCCGATGACTGACAACTGACAACCGACAACTGACAACTGCCCTCCGCTTCCCTGTTGCCAACTTGGGTTCCCAGCCACTTGAGCCTACAATCCGCAGTAGCACCCGTTCTACACTTCTGATAGCTGGAGGCACCACGTGCCCAGTATTGCTGGTTTGGTTGTAATCGTTATCATCGCGCTCTACGTCGTCAACTCGATCAAGATCCTGGCCGAGTATGAGCGCGGGGTTATTTTTCGCCTGGGAAGGCTGCATCCGGTGCCGAAAGGGCCGGGCGTGATCCTGGTTTTCGCGCCCATCGATCGCATTGTCCGGGTTTCACTGCGCCAGGAAGCGCTGGAGGTTCCGCCGCAGGACATCATCACCCGCGATAACGTTACGCTGAAAGTAAACGCGGTTATCTTTCTGCGGGTCATCGATTCCAACAAGGCGGTGGTCGCGGTTTCGAATTATATGTACCAGACGTCGCAATTTGCCCAGACCACGCTGCGCTCGGTGCTGGGCGAGGTCGATCTGGATGAACTGCTGGCCCATCGCGAAAAGATCAACCTGCGCTTGCAGTCCATCCTCGATCAGCACACCGACCCTTGGGGCGTGAAGGTGACCAACGTCGAGGTGAAGCAGGTTGACTTGCCCGAGACCATGACCCGCGCCATGGCCAAGCAGGCGGAGGCGGAACGCGAGAAGCGCTCGAAGATCATTCACGCCGAGGGCGAATTCGCCGCGGCCCAGCGGTTGGTTGACGCGGCCCACCTGCTGGCGGGCGAGCCGACCAGCATTCAGTTGCGCTACTTGCAGACTCTGACGGAAATCGGCGTGGAGAAGAACACGACCATCATCTTCCCGGTGCCGGTGGATCTGCTGGCCGGCCTGCACGAACTGGTGAGGGTAGATGGAAAAAAGATTAGCGGCGTGCAGCCGCCGCCCGATAAGGGATGAAACCAGGGCCCCTGATGAGCGAGGTTACTTGTGCACACCATGGCATCTGACGATACCGAAATAACGCTGGGCGTAGGCAAGCTGCTGGGATTGTTTTTCCTGCTGGCGGCGATCTGCGGCGTGTTCTTTTCCATCGGCTATTCGCTGGGCAAGAGCTCAGGCCGCGAGCAGGCGCTGAACGATCAGCCCGCGCAAGTGAACGCCGCAGCCGATACCACCGCGACCAGCAGCGAAGCCGGGGAGAACAAGCCCTCCGCCGCAGTGGCCGCCAAGTCCGACACGCCGGCGCCGGCCACCGATGAGGCCAATGCCACGACCCAGCAGAACAACATGACCTTCTACAAGGCGGTGCAGCAGAATGACACCAGCACGCCGCCGGCTGCGGCCACTACTCCCGCTCCCGGTCCGAAGGTTGTGGCGGCGAAGTCCGCAGCGCCAGAGACCAGCGCGCCTGCCACCACGGCTCCGGCGGCTACGAGCCATGCGGCTCCGGAAGTTATTTCCCACACTTCGCCGGTAACCGGCCCGGGAACGATTGTGGTGCAGATTGCAGCGGTCTCCCGCGAAGACGATGCTGTCGCTCTGGCCGGCGCTCTGCGCAAAAAGAATTACAACGTGTTCGTAGTCAACAACCCGGTTACCAACGACAAGCTTTACCACGTGCAGGTCGGACCCTTCGCAACTCTGCCGGAAGCTGAGGCCATGAAAGCCAAGCTGGTTGGGGAAGGCTATAACCCGATAATCAAGAGATAGCTATCAGCTTTCTGTGTTCCCGCTAAGATGGGTAATGCGGCGCTTTAGACTCTATGTGAGAACTAACTTTGTGCTTCGGAAGTGGATTGCGAAGCAGCGAAAACGAGCGCCGCAGGCGCGGAAGAGCTTAGCCCAGCATGGAGCCGCAGGCGGAATGCTGGGTAAGGTGGAAAATTGATCTGAGTCCCGTAGGGACGGCACGGGTTCTGAGACAGACTCTTTAGCCTCGCGTTCGCCCTAGCCAAGGAAAAACTTCACTGGTGTCGACGGCGACGCTGGCTTCACGCCCGCTACTGCCCAGCCTAGCGCTTGCCGACCGCCGGAGCGTCCGGCTCCAGCGCATTCACGATCATCTCCGAGCCGGCCTTGCGCGCTTGTTCCATGTACTCCATCGAAGCTACCGAGACGACGCGCGACTCGCCGGTGATCAGCCGCGCCGCCCGCTCGTAGGTTAGGTAGCTCCACGCCCACTGGAACATCACGATAACGCGATTGCGAAATCCAATCAGAAACAGAACGTGGATGAACAGCCACGCCAGCCAGGCGACGAAGCCGGAGATGTGAATCTTGCCAAACTGCGCAATAGCTGCCGCGCGTCCGATGGTCGCCAGCGAACCTTTATCAAAATAATGAAACGCTTCGCGCGGGTGACCCGCAAGATCGCCCGCGATCTGCCGGCCCACGAACTTGCCCTGCTGCATGGCGACGGGCGCGACGCCGGGCAGAGGCTTGCCCGCGGCATCTTTCATGCTGGCCAGGTCGCCGATGACGAAGACCTCGCGATGTCCCGGAATGCTGAGGTCGGGCTCGACTAGAACGCGGCCGGCGCGATCCACCGGAACGCCTAATTCGCGGCCCAGCGGCGACGCCGCAACTCCCGCCGCCCACAACACTACTTCGGCCGGAAGCATGTCATCGCCGATGTGCACCTCGCCCAGGCGTACTTCGGTAACCGACGAGTTGGTGCGAACCTCGACACCCAGATGCTGCAACTGCTCCAACGCGCTGCGCTGCAGATCATCGGGATACGCGGTGAGAATCGATGGCCCCGCTTCGACCAGCAACACGCGCGTCTTGGCCGGATCGATGTTGCGGAAGTTGTCGGCCAGCGATTTGCGCGCGATCTCCGCCAACGTGCCTGCCAGCTCAACTCCGGTGGGACCGGCGCCCACCACGACGAAATTCAGCGGCCGATGCATGCCGGTGAGCGCGGCTTCGCGCTCGGCCAGCTCGTACGCCAGCAGAATGCGGCGGCGAATCTCCAACGCGTCTTCCACCGTCTTCAGGCCGGGCGCCAGCGGCTCCCACTCATCGTGTCCGAAATAGGCGTGCATGGCGCCGGCCGCAACGATCAGATAATCGTAGGGCAGCTCAAAGCCGTGCATCTTGACCACGCGCCGTTCCAGATCGAAACCCAGCGCTTCGCCCAGCAGCACCTCGATATTGCTGTGCCTGGCCAGGATGTCGCGAATGGGCGCGGCAATCTCCGCCGGAGAGATGCCGGCCGTAGCCACCTGGTAGAGCAGCGGCTGGAAGGTGTGATGGTTCTTGCGATCCAGCAGCGTGATCTGCACCGGCAGACGGGCCAGGGACTCGGCAGCCTTCAGCCCGCCAAAGCCGCCGCCGATAATCACGATTCGCGGACGAGCATTCGCATTCATAGCCGTACATCTAATGAGATGCGCCAGGGGTGGGCCAGGAAACAAGAAGCAACGCAATGATCAGGGCACAGAGAAGGCAGCCAGCGCGGCAGCCGCCGTTTCGCTATGTTAGATTAGCTATACGTGGGCCCGTAGCTCAGTTGGTAGAGCAACGCACTTTTAATGCGTGGGTCGCAGGTTCGATTCCTGCCGGGCTCACCATGCATAACTCTGAGATCTCGGCTGCCGTTACTTCCTCAGCGATTTTGGGACCGCCTCAGGATTCCTTCTCCACGAAAACCGCCGTGCCGTAAGCCAGCACCTCGGTCACTCCCTGCATCACTTCCGTGGCATCGTAGCGCATGCCAATCACGGCGTTGGCGCCGAGTTCGGCCGCATGCTCCAGCATCAGGTCGAAGGCGTGCTCGCGCGTCTGCTCGCACAGGTTGGTCAGCAGGGTGATGTTGCCGCCGATGAGGGTTTGCAGGCCGGCGCCGATGGTGCCGACGATGGAGCGCGAACGCACAATGATGCCGCGCACCAATCCCAGATTGCGCACGATGCGGTAGCCGTCGAGCGTGAACGCCGTGGTGACCATACTGTGGGGAACGGTTGGAACGGAAGACATGTTCGATGCCGCAGTACTGCTCATAAGCGCTCTCCTTGGGGAGTGCAGGCAGCATAGCACGCCTGCGCGCCGTGCGTTGCGCCGCCGCCGGCACTACACTGGTTGGGGAGCGAAATGTTGGCAAGCGCAGGAACGTCATCGGAGACGAAAGACAGGTATCTGAAAGCTGTGATCTTCGGCAGTTTTGGATTGGGTATGGCAGTCGCCCTGGCTGTGTATTTTGTGTGGAGGCTGCACCTGGTTCCGGCCGAGTCGTACGGCTTGTTTTCCGCTGTTGCCTTGTCGCTCTGTCCTCCCTTCGTGTTGTCGCTGGCGTCCGGCCCGGCTCCGGATTCAGGCTTGGCCCTGGGATTGGTTGTGGGGACGATCGTGCTCGGCAATGGGTTTCTGTACGCCGGAGCGGCGGCGGGAATCTATGCCGCGATGGTCGCGCTGTTGCGCCGGGGAAGGCGACGATGAGGACGATCGTGAATCGGGAGCTTTTAGTTTTGAGTGCGCGTCAGAGCGGCGAGATGTCGCCGGCTGAAGCCGGCTCGAGATTTCGAAAAAGGGCTGTGACGGCGCACCTGAAGGTGCGCCCCTTCAAAGCTGGTCTTCGATACTCTCAAAGCTGGTCTTCCATACTCCCCTTCAAACCCTTTAGACGATTCCTCTAAACGAGCTGTTTTACCCTGCGGGCTGCTGTTGGGTCATACAATGTAGGGCACCCAATCCCCAGATGAAATCACGGCAATAGATGCCGACAACTTCACGCTCGGCGAAAATCTCAGCCAGCGTGTTGAGTGCCACCCGGTCGTTGCGATCGCCGAACACCGGCACCAGCACCAACTTGTTGGCAATGTAAAAGTTGGCGTAGCTGGCGGGCAGCCGCTGCCCCTCGAAGTACACCGGGGCCGGCATGGGCAGCTTCACCACCTTCAGCGATTTACCTGCCTGATCGGTGCTCTTTTTCAGCCAGCGGAAATTGTCGCTCAGCGGCTCGTGGTTGGGATCGTCGGGATCGGGCTCGTAAGCCGTGACCACGGTGCGCCCGCCCACGAAGCGCGTGATGTCGTCCACATGTCCGTGGGTATCGTCGCCGGCGATGCCGCGCTCCAGCCAGATAACTTTCTCAATGCCGAGATAGTCGGCCAGAACTTCCTCCAGATGTTCGCGCGAGACGCCAGGATTGCGCTCCTGCACTTCGCTGAGCAAGCACTCTTCGGTGGTGATGAGCGTGCCGCGGCCGTTGACGTCGATGCTGCCGCCTTCCAGCACAATGCGATGCAGCTCGCCGTCGATTCGCACTTCTGGCTGCCACGCTGGAAGCCGCAAACGCTTGGCAATCTCGGCGCCGGCGGGGGCGTCAAGTTTCCAATCGTTGTACTTCGCCCAGGCATTGAATCGCCAGGCGGTAGCCGCGACGGCAGGCAGGTCGCCTTTGCGTGAATCGCGGCGGGACTCGCGACTCGCGTCGCGACGAACAAAGATTGGTCCGTAGTCGCGCGTCCACACCCGGTCAGTGGGAATCTGGAAGAAGCGGACGTTGCCGGCGGGCTTACCCGGGCGGCTGCCTTTTCCGGAAGCACGTGCGCGCGAACCAGCACCCCGCGCGCTTTGCTCTCGGCCGCCTCGTCGTCGACCAGAATGTTGACTCGCTCGACGCGCGCCAGATGGCGCACGATCTCGGCATAAATCCAGGGGATGCTCTCGAACTTGCCCGGCCAGTCCGAACGATTGTGCGGCCAGGCGATCCAGGTGGCCTCATGCGGCTCCCACTCGGCGGGCATGCGGTAGCCGAGCGCGGCAGGAGGTTGCGACAGCTTGTCAGATTTCTTGGGCATTCGTCGATCTATTGCGTTGTATCACGTTGTCGAGACCTGTTCCCGGAGAGTATGCCAGGCATTACCGGCTTTCAAGCTAATTTGTCAGCTTGAGCGCAGCCGAGGGATCTGCGATTTGCCGGGAGTGGCAGTGCTCCCATCCCCCGCCCACACGGGACGGCAATTTCTCTCGAACCAGTCCGTGGCTTCGCTAGGGATGATAACTCACAAAAGAAACCGCTGCGTGATTGGCGCATACGCATCGACCCGCCGGTCGCGCCAGAAAGGCCAGTTGCGACGCACATCTTCCATCCGCGCCAGATCAACCTCGGCAATCAGGATTTCTTCTTTATCGTGCGAAGCCTGCGCGATCACCTGGCCGAAAGGATCGGCGATAAACGAACCGCCCCAGAACTCCAGGCCCTTGCCCGGCGCTTCTTTGCCGCGAATGTTGCCGGTCTCAAAGCCGACGCGATTGGGCACCGCAACGTACACCCCGTTGGCGATGGCGTGGGAGCGCTGAATGGTGCGCCAGGCGTCGTATTGGGCTTCGCCGTATTGCGCCTTCTCGTCGGGATGCCAGCCAATCGCGGTGGGATAGAACAGCACGCTCGCGCCCTGCAGCGCCGTCAGCCGAGCGCCCTCCGGATACCACTGATCCCAACACACCAGGGTGCCGAACTTCCCATAATCAGTTGCGAAACTCTTAAACCCAAGATCGCCCGGCGTGAAGTAAAACTTCTCGTAATACAGCGGATCGTCGGGGATGTGCATCTTGCGATAAATGCCGGCCAGCTTGCCTCCGGTGTCGAGGACGGCGGCGGTGTTGTGATAGATCCCGGGCGCGCGCCGCTCGAACAGGGAAGCGACGATGGTGACCTTTAGCTCGCGCGCCAGTTCTCCCAGGCGCTTGGTGCCGGGACCGGGAATCGGCTCCGCCAAGTCGAACAGCGCCACGTCTTCGCGTTGGCAAAAGTATTGCGTCTGGAAAAGTTCCGGCAGGCAGATGAGTTCCGCGCCCCGGCCGGCAGCGTCGCGAACATGCGCGATGGCGCGCTCCAGATTCTGCTCGGGCTCGGGCGTGCACGACATCTGCACCACACCAATTTGAAAGTTACGCTCCAACGTTACGTGACTCCTCATGACTACTAATGTTTGTGATTGCCAGAATAGCATTGGATGCTACAGCGGCTGTGAAAGCATCGTTTTGATTTGTCGTCCCCGAACGAAGCCGGCGCGGTCGGCTCTCCCATGATTTGTCATCCCGAGCGAAGAGAGCGTAGCGAACGGAGCCGAGGGACCTGCGGTTCGCTGGCAGCGGAGCAACGCAATTGTTAACAGACCATGACAGAACCCACGTCCCATGCGGCTGCGCATTGACGGGAACGGCGCCTACCTTGTAGCTTCGATTATTCAGCATTCTAAGGAAACTCTGGCTCAAGCGAAAGCAGAGGTCCCGCAGCGGCTAAGGCCGGACGATTTTCGGGTACGTAACGGACGGCCTGAAGTCCGTCCCCTTCAAAACAAGATCAATCAGAGTTTCCCTAAGCAATATGAATCGCGTGGCGCAGTGGTATTTCCGCGCGTTCCAAATACGACGAGGTGAATTGTGAGCGACGACCCTAAGAGTCACGGCGAAGGCATCGACCGCGTTCTGCACGATCCTATTTCCGACAAACTGGTGCCGTTGGAGCCGCTGGACCTGTCGAAGGTCCACAGCGTGGACGATCTGGTACGCGCCATGGGCCGCACCGCGTTTACCGGACGGCAAGTGGGCGAGGGCGCCGACGTGCTGGAAGCCATGGCGCGCGACCCGCAATGCTTCGTGGTGATGACGCTGGCCGGTGCCATGACCGTGGCCAAGCAGGGCTTGATCGTCACCGAACTGATCGACCGGGGTATTGTGAAAGCGGTGGTGTCGACGGGCGCGCTGATGGCGCATGGACTGGTGGAAGCCGCCGGCCGGTCGCACTTCAAGTACGACCCTAAGATGGATGATCTGGAGTTGTACGAGGCCGGCTACAACCGGGTGTACGACACGCTGGAGCCGGAGACCAATCTCGATTTCGTGGAAACGATTGTGGCCCGCATCCTGAAGGCGTGGGACCACAATGAGGTGCTGTGCTCCTACAAGTTGAATCGCGAGATTGGGCGCTATCTGAGCCAACAGGTGGAAGATCGCGGCATCCTGAAGTCGGCCTTTGAGAAAAATGTGCCAGTGTTTGTGCCCGCGTTCAGCGACTCCGAGATTGGACTGGACGTGGCGCTGCATAACCGCTGCGCGCCGCAAGAATGGCGTTCCTCCGCTGCATTACGATCCGTTTGAGGATCTGGAATACTACGCGGAAACGCTGCTGCAGCAGGAGCGGCTGGGCATCTTCACCATCGGCGGCGGCGTGCCCCGGAATTGGGCGCAACAGTTTGGGCCGTTCATCGAGTTGCGTCATCGCCGGGGCGGGGAAGAGTTGCCGCTGAAGCGCTTTCACTACGGAGTGCGCATCTGTCCCGAGCCGGTGAACTGGGGCGGACTGTCGGGCTGCACCTACAGCGAAGCCGTATCCTGGGGCAAGTTCGTTCCTCCCGAAGAAGGCGGCCGCTTTTCCGAAGTGCTGCTGGACGCGACCGTAGGTCTGCCGTTGATTGCGGGAGCGGTGCTGGAGCGGATCAAGCAGTGAGTCCCGAAGGCCGATATCCCACAATCAGGTAGTCCTACAAAGTGGGATATCGGCCAGGGCTGCAATACGCTACTCGAAGATCAGGATGGCGGCGGCAATCACCGTGGTCCACAAGCCACGCTTGTCGCCTACCGCGCTCTGGGTGATGTTGGCGGTGCGTACGATCTTGTTGGACAGGCGGTAGACTTCCTTCTTCTCATCCCACGACTTGTCGGCGTCGAAGTCCACGTCGAGGGTGGTGGCCAACATTTCGGCCGCCAGCTCTTCAGCGTAATCGCCCGCCAGATCGTCGGTTTCGCCGAACGAGTGATGCTCGCTCAAATAGCCGTAGGTGCTGCGGTCGGCGGGAATGGCCAGGCCGATGCTGGAAGCGGTGAGCCGATGCGGCTCGCGAGTGGAATTCTCGGCCACCACGGCAAATACCACCTCGCCAGGCGACAGGTATTTCAGGCCTTCTTTGCGGGTGATGAGCTTGCAGTTGGGCGGGAAAATCGACGACACACGGACCAGGTTCTGGGCCGCGATGCCCGCATCACGCAATGCTAATTCGAATGAGGTGAGCCGTTCTTTGTGTTTCCCCACGCCCTTGGTGAGGAAGATGCGCTTGGGGACCATGTCCTTGGCCAATTTGAGAGCGCCTCCGGTAAGGAGAAATTGCAACTGAATTTTAAACATAACACATCGCGACCCGGCGCTAATGTGAAAACTGGGTTACTCAGAAACAGATTGGGTTTGCGGACATGTGCCGCCCCTGAAGGGGCTGGGATTTTTCTGGGCGCGGGTACCCAGGACTTCGTCCTGGGCTGAACTGAGTCGTCCCGCAATGCGGGACGGGGATGTCGGACTGCCGGCCGGGTCGCGACAAAGTGCGTCGGACATTTGATGGAAGGCAATCGCCCCGCACGCAAGTCAGAGCTGACGGAGGGCAATCGACCCGCACGCAAGTCAGAGCTGACGGAGGGCAATCGCCCCGCTCGCAAGTCAGAGCAGACGGAAGGCAATCGCCCCGCACGCAAGTCGGAGCTGACGGAGGGCAATCGCCCCGCACGCAAGTCAGAGCTGACGGAAGGCAATCGCCCCGCTCGCAAGTCAGAGCAGACGGAAGGCAATCGCCCCGCTCGCAAGTCAGAGCAGACGGAAGGCAATCGCCCCGCTCGCAAGTCGGAGCTGACGGAGGGCAATCGACCCGCTTGCAAGTCAGAGCAGACGGAAGGCAATCGCCCCACTTGCAAGTCGGAGCTGACGGAAGGCAGTCCCCCAAGTCGCCGGCGGTAAGCTGCGCGCAGCAGTCACATTGTGATACATGGGTATGGTTGCGGGTCGATGAACGATGGCGGCGACTCGCGAGGAACAGACTGTCCGATTTGTCGCCGCTCAGTGAGCAGCCTTCTCGGCGGCTTGCGCCGCTTTCAGTTTGACCGCGATCTCGATGAAAGCGAGAGCGGCGCGGCTGAGGGCTTTATCTTTGCGGAAGACCAGAGCCAGATCGCGCTGAATGCTGGCGTCGGCCAGGGTCAGGGCGCTCAGCGCTTTGGCCTGCAGATCTTCTACCACGTTAGAGCGCGGAATGAATCCCACACCCACGGCGACCGCGACAAAGCGCTTCAACAACTCGCTGGAATCCAGCTCCATCGAAATGGTGGGCTTCAGATGCCGCTCATGAAAGAGTTGCTCCAGGGCGTCGCGGGTCCGTCCGATTTTGGGCAGCAGTAGCGGATACTCCACGACTTCCGCGACCGTGACCTTGTTCTTACCGGCCAGAGGATGATCGGGCGGCACAATCACCACCAGTTCATCGCGGTGGATGGGAACCACCGTCAGCCGCTTGTCGCTTACCGGCAGCGAGACCACGCCGAAGTCGCAGGAGTTGTCGATGATGGCTTCCAGAATTTTGTTATGCTCCAGGCGTTTTACGCTGACTGCCACACTGGGGTACAGGCGTTTGAAATCAGCGAAAACCTCGGGCAGGATGTGTAGGCAAGTGCCCTCGTTGGCTGAGACCACGATTTCCCCGCGGGGCACGCGCTGCATCTCAGCCAGCGCGATCAATACCACCCGGCGCTGTTCCAGGGTATCTTCGGCGTACTTCTGAAAGACTTTTCCGGCAGAGGTGATGGCAACTTTGCCGCCGCTGCGATCCAGCAACTTGGCGCCTACTTCTTCTTCCAGGGCGCGGATCTGTGACGAGATCGCGGGCTGGGTGCGAAAGCGCCGCTCGGCCGCGCGCGAGAAGCTGCTGAGCCGCGCCACTTCCAGAAACGTTTCTAACTGATCGAAGTCCATGGCGTACCCGACTGACCGCTGTTCTTGCCGCGCACCGCAGCGTAGCCAGCCGACAGCGGCAGTTTATCTGGATTTGCCGGTTTCTCCCAATTTGTCGCGGTCGCCCTACAGGTGCCAGTGCTACCGGTGTTCTCATCACCCAAGAGTGCCAGTGAACGAACGACCGCATCTTTTCCACCGCACACGCCGCAAAAAAAACATGGAGCAAAGACAAATTGGTGTATTATGCCGCCACTCGATTCAAGAAAACGGAATCTAGATTGACCTTCCACCCATGGCTGAACGCGGGCCAAGCGTTCGGCGAGGTGTGCGGTCAGCGCTCCTCGGGCCCCAAATCCTCAGAATAAAACTTTGGTTCTGGCGGACCTCAAACGCCACTCAGGAGGAAGTATGAGATCTTCGCGACCCTATTCTCGGGCTATTTTGACTTTCCTGATTTTGTGTTCTACCGCACTGGTAGCGCAAAATCCCAAGAACCCCGGTGTCTTGCAAAAGTACACAGGCACGGCCTCGGCGCACATGCGATTTCTGGCTTCGGAGGCAGGCAAGCAGATGTTACTGCAATCGCCCAGCCCGGCAGCGCTGCCTCTTTTGCAACGCTTTCATCCCGACGCGGTAGGCCAATATCATCCTCGCCCGCCGGTGACGCAGGCCGCTTCCGACGCGGATGCGCGCCAGCCGCAGACCCAAGTGGCCGCCTACGCGGGTGGACATCGGGCGATCAGCGTGACCGGTTGCGGAACCGCTTCCGGGACGGTCATGAACAACGAATCGGCGATTGGCGCTGTGGCCCAGGGTCAGCCGTCGGTGGATTTTATGTTGAGCGAGTTGGGCGCGGGCAAGGACCTGGTGGCCGAAACCGCGCTGGACGCTCGCTATGAAGTGGGCGGCCTGGATTCGCTCACCGGGATCTATGTGCATCGCGATCCCAGCGTCTCCTGCTACGGTGGTAGCGATGTTGACATGGGCAATCCGGCAATCGCCGATCCCTTGAACCCGGGAGATTTCCTGTTCAGCGAAGGCAGCGGGCGGGTATTGGCCGACGATAATTCCGCGCACAAACAGTTCCTCTTCGTCGACAACCGGCTCGACGACACCACCTCGGGCATCGGCCTGCGCCGCGTTCCGGCAAGCAATTTCGAATCGACCAGCATCTGTCCGGCGGGCACTTTGACCGGCGGGCAGGAAGCGACGTGTCTTGGCACCAAGGCCATCATCGTGAATGCCAGCCTGGACAATGTGTCCGATACTCCGGCCATCGCGCAGGATACCCGCAGCAGCGGCACCGGTGCAGGAGACATTTATATTGTCAATCCTTCGCTCCGGGTGCTGCGTTCGGTGATGGTGCTCACCGCCTGCAAGGCGACGTTCACCACCGCCTCGGACTGCTCCGACCCGCTGATCATCAGCTCCAACGGCCAGGACGGTCCGGTTTCGCCCAGCGTGGCCGTAGTGCAGGGCGGACCGAATGCCGGCACCATCGTCATGACCTATGTGTATGCAGACCAGATCATTTACATCTCTTGCACGCCCGGCGGCGCGCCCAATCGTCCGACCTGCGGACATCACTCCACGGTGCGGACGGATTTGAACATGGTTACCCTGATCACCGACAATCCGCTCGAGATCACTCCCTGGCCGTCGATTGCAGCCCGTACCGACAGCGGCGGGCAGACCCTGTTCGTGGTGTGGTCCACCTGCAAGAACACCCCCACGTTTCCGCTGATCGCCTGTCCCGACGCGGACATCGTGATGGACGTCGCCACCAACGTCACCAGCCCCTCGTGGGCCTTCCACCACGTGACTACCTCATCGGGCCACCAGATCTTGCCTTCGATTGCCTATGACACCGGGCAGAACATGATCAACATCGCCTATTACAGTACGAGTTCCGACTACTATAAAAACCGGGTAGTGATGAAGCTGAACCAGATTCCCAGCGGCTCCATCACGCCGGGAAGCACCCTGGCCGTGACTACCAGCTATGACTCGCTGGAAGGCGACGGGACGCTGTTTGGCTTCGAGGAAGGCACGCTGGGTTCCTACATGGGACTGGCAGCGCATGGCGGTTCGGCGCAGGGAAGCAGCCACGTTTACCTGGGATTCACTAACAGCACCCGACTGGGGACGTATGGATCGGACACCAACACGCAGTCTGACAATAACGTCTCGCAGGTGACCTACTAGGTGGAAGCGCCGGGCTTTATGCCCGGCCGACTCGGCACGATTAGAAATGGCTTCAGCCACGCTTCACCGCGACTGAAGCCATTTTGATTTGCACGTGGTTGGTTCTTGATTCCTCGAGCCGGCTTGGCTGGCTTGCGCCCGGTTAGTCTGTCGTTTGACCAGCCAGAATTTCCTGCCCAGCGACGGTTTCATAGGCAATCCCCAGCACCACTGTACTGGCATGCAGTTGGCCGAGCCGGTCGACATAACCCACCTCGCCTACACTGGCCCAGCCATAGTGGATCTCGCTGCTTCCGTTCAGCCGAAACTGGAAGCCCAGAAAACGATTCGGCAGATTGATCCATTGCCCGTAAAGACCGTGGCCGCAATATCCCCACAGCAGTTTCGCCAGCAGAGCCGTGGTTGGCAGATAGGTCTGGTTAGGCCCGATGGGTGTTGCCCAGGGCAGCGCCGCGGCATAGTCGCCGGAGCTGACCACAACTCCGGCGCCCGCCGCAGGACTAAGGCTGAGATTCCAGGCATAGCCATCGCCGAATTGGCATTCGTCCTGCCAGGTTTGCGAGTGCAGGGTGAAGTCGACTACCCCATCGTGGTTTAGATCAAAGTTGTAGTAGCCTCCTACCGGAATCGATACGTTCACCGGAGTGTAGACCACTTCAGCGGTAACTGGAACCAGCAGGGCCAGGATACTAATAGCGATAATGCCGATAAAGTGAATAAATTTCATCGCGCCTCCTTCTATTGATGGGCGCGATTTTCAGCCTAGGGATAGTGTGTATTCCAAGTCTGTGATCTGTGTCGCTCGTTAGCCCAAAGAAACGAACGAAGGTGGTAGATAGTCCGGATTTGTAGTGCTTAGGAAATTCTGATTTTCTGACCGGCAGGGGGACTAGGGTACCCTGTGTCCCAGGTTCGCGTCCTTCTTTTGGACGCTAACCTGGGTGATGGAAACGTTCAGACCGCCCTCCCAAGGATTTCAACGAACCGATCTCGTTCCGGCCTGATCCGGGGTGCCCCACTGATTCGCGGTTTTCGAATGAGTGGGTTCTACGAGTCACCGGGTCCGGTACCTCTCATCACAGACGGAGAGATCGGATCCCAATACTTTCGGGGCATGACGAAACGGCTGGAGCGCTGGTAGGGTGGGCACGATCTGCACTTCATAACCGGTAGTTGTTATCAGCGCCGTCCAGAACTGAGTAGCTCGGAACGCCGCGATTTGTTCCTACGTGTGTTGGAGCGTGCACGGCAAAAGTATCGCTTCGTCGTGGTCGGTTACGTGGTGATGCCCGAGCATTTCCACCTTCTGATGAGGGAGCCGGAAGTGGGAAATCCTTCCGTGGTGATGAAAGTGGTGAAAGAGCGATTCACTAAGTTGCCGAGTGCCCAACCCTTTCGAAGCGCCTCCGACGGAATGATAACTCGGGTGCCCCACCCTTCTCGGCGCTTTTTGCCGAGAGGGTGGGCCCTCAGTATTGAACCTTCCTGGGACCATGGGCCCATCCTCTCGCCTGAAGGCGAGAAGGATGGGGCACCCTCAGCTTAGTAGGGTCGTCCACCCGCCTTGGAATTCCCGTGTGAAATGGAGACAACTTTCTGGAAGCGCCGTCAACTTAATGGAATTCCAGATGTTGCCGGTGTACTAGCCTCCAGATGGAGGAGTTCCCATGCGCGGACGGAGTCCTTTGATTGTTACGCTGTTATGCTCGCTGCTCGCCCTAGCATCCCGCTCTGTAGGACAACAGAGTCACGCTCTGCCGCCTCCAGTGGGCGGAATCACCGTCCCAGACGTGATACGGTTATCGCAAGCAGGGCTAAGCGACAACACGATCATTGCCCAGATTAGAATGCGACCCCAGCCGTTCGATCTTTCGCCTGACGACCTGCTTCAGCTCAGAATTGCTCGAGTACCCAACCCCGTTATAGAGGCAATGGCGGAGCCTCCGGCACCTCCTCCGGGAAAAACCGCCACGGGAAAATCGCCATCACCTCATTCACCGTCACCGCGTAGCCTCCCGACCGAGCCGGGGATGTATATAGCGACTGCGAACGGCAGCACGAAAATAATAGGCCAAGTCGTCACCTTCAACCGCACCGGCAGTTTGCTTGTTCATGGCCTTACTATCGGTATCAAAGCCAAGCACGAGAACATACAGCTCTTGGGAGCCCATGCGCAGATCGCGGTAGACGGACAACCCGCGTTCTATTTCATTCCCGTCAAGCAAGAGGCTGATACGGGAGTCGATGCCGGGGACTTGGTTCTGGTTCGGCTGGAGGAAAAGCCAGAGCGCAGGCAATTCGAGATGGATGCTCAGGGTGATTGGCGCGCCAGCAAAGGAATTTCCATTACACATCAAGTTGAGCTTCTTCGCTCAGAGGAGACGGAAGGCGTGTACAAGGTCACGCCGGCCGGCACACTCGTAAAGGGAGAGTACGCGCTCTACCTAAGGCGCGGCGAAGGTCTGACAGCTTATCTATACGACTTTTCTAGTGATGGTGGCGAGCAGTAGCGCTGACTTCTTGCCCGGGTGCCCCATTCATTCCTGCTTTTGGAATAAGTTGGACCCGAGATATTAAGACCACAAGCATCCGGAGGTTTAGCCGAGTGGGCTCCTCATTACCCCACACATTCGAAAATCGCGAATGTGTGGGCCACCCGGCCACCCTCAGGCTAGTAGGGTGGGCCCCCGGCAGTGCGGGTAGAATGTTGTTTGAGCTCATGACTAGCAAGCAGGACGCCCTTTTCGAGAGAATCGCGGCAACGCAGTACGAAGAATGTGAAGCTGAGTGGACCGAAGTGTTGAAACGACTTCGCTTTTCTCCTGAGTACATTCCCGCAGTACAAGAAGTCATGAGTCAAGGGCGATGGAGACAGCAGCCGAATCCGGTCGCTTACATTCGCAAAGCTGCCAAACGCTGTGCTGTGCGGATCGGTATCGTCGACTCGACTCCCTGGACTGTGATTTCCGACCTGAACTACCGTGGCGAGAACGGCAACCAGGTGAACCATGACGACAAAATCGACCTCGCTTTGGCTGAATACGGGAGAAAGTACGGCTACCAGGAGGAGGGAGAGGAGTTCGAAACTTCGCCTATCGACCGCGTATCGGCAGAATATCTCAAACTTTCCCGGAACAAGAAAACTGGGGCTTATCGGCGGACCGTCGACTGGAAGCGTGTCGCTTCTGTAACGGGCATGGATTACGGTGAGCGTATTGTAGTTGAGCTGCGACTGAAAGGCTTCGGGAGAGAAGAAGCACTCGCGGCCTGCGCCACGGACGAGGACCGGCGGTATCTTCAGGCCGCATGGAAACGATTCGACCGGCACATGGCGAGTTTTAGAGAGGCATTGCTGATGGGCAGCGGCATCAAACCTAGACGAATTCGTCAGGAAAATGTAGGCCGTAAGTTGTTAATAAAAAAGGAAAAACACACGGACGTTCAAATTTCTTTTCCAAAACTTGTCCCGCGGGACTAGATTTGATGCATAAGTAAGTAGAAGGAAGAAACGCCGGGCACCAGCTTGGCGTTTTTTCTTTTGAGCGTGTTCTACCAAGCCCCGGCTCCCCCGGGGCTTTCGTGTTTCCATGCCTCTCTTATTGAAGTTCATTTCGAACTTCGGGCTTTGGATTGTAATCGCCACGATTATCCTCTCGCGATTCACGACATTTCTTCGTGTGCTGAATCGCGTCATTCGCGAAATCTGCAATATCAGCCTAGGGTTGCGGAATTTACGAGATGAATTGAGGAAGTGGCGGTCCACCTCGGCTTAAGCCGCCCGACGTACTCAACGTCCCTCACTGCCCATTTGGCGCTTTGAAATGGGACTACAAAGTCCCAGCTTGACGTGTGTCTATCAGGGAAAATATGTAAGCGACTGAAAAATAAGTACTTGTATTGCCGGTCGCCCCACTCAGGCCGCCTTTGGTCGAGTGGGTGTTCTTAGGTGGTAGGCTGTTTAAAGTCTCTGTCGAGTCGAACGATTCTCAATTCTTGTTCCCATCTCGGGAAGAGAGATGCCGAATGTTACCTTCGTAATATTGACCTCATAACCGGCCCCTCCGGATACTGGAAGAGTTAGGGTAGGATCCGCCTCGCCTTGGCGCTCCTGCCCTATTTGTGTTTCTGGGAGGGACATTTGCCCCACGGCCGGCAGAATCGAGTTGTCCGCAGTCTGCTCGCCGATTGTCTCCGTCGAGCCCCGGTCGAACGGTTCCGGCCCGTCCCAGAAGCTCCGCTTCGTCTGCAACTCCATCGTTTACAATACTTTGCCTGTAAGTCCAGCCCTGGCAGGACTTTGCCGGGAACGCTGCAAAGTATTCCAAACAAACCACTTAGCTCGCTCGCTAACCCGAGCTTTAGCAATACTTTGCGAGCAAAGTATTCAAATCAGAGACTTTAATTTATAGGGGGGAGGGGTATCATGCCCTTTCAAATTTGTGAACACATCAAGCCGGGCGGCACGCGTTGCGGATCGCCCGCCCAGCACGGCGGTAAGTTCTGCTTCTATCACCGCGGCATGCGCGAGGCGCTGCCCATGACGACCATGTTTGTGCAAGAGAACCCGAATGTGGCGCCCGGCGACACTCCGGTGTCCTGCTTCGACATGCCGTTCCTGGAAGATGCCGCTTCCATCCAGATTGCCTTCATGCAGCTGATCCACGGGGTGGCGCATTTTCGGCTGCAACCGCGGCGGGCGGCGATCATTCTGTCGGCGCTGCATGGCGCGGCCGCCAATCTGCGGCTGCTGAATGAAAGCATGGCCAAGTGCGAGGAGGAAGCGTCGCAGGGGAAAGTGGCGTGAGTCCGGCAGTGTTTCGTGAGAAGCGGGAGCGTGACGCAGGATATTTCCTGCGGGGTAGAACCGCAGGTCCCTCGGCTGCGCTGCGCTCCGCTTGATCTCATAACGAGGTTGGCCCCAAACCGGGTAGTCTGTTTTTTTGCGAAAAGGCAGAGGACCCAGAAGGAGCCAACCATGTGGATTATAGGTTGTGATTTTCATTCTGGGTTTCAGCAGGTAGCGATCTTTGACAATCAGACGGGAGAGATCGAGGAGAAGAAGCTGCTCCATCCCGGGCAGGCCGCAGAGTTTTATCGTGGCCTGCAGGGGGAAGTGCGAGTGGGGATGGAGTCGGGCTGTCCCAGCCAGTGGTTCCGGCGGTTGTTGCAGGAGTGCGGGCATCAGCTGTGGATCGGCGATGCGGCGCGCATTCGAGCCGCCGAAACCCGGCAGCAGAAGACGGACCGGCGGGATGCGGAGCTGATCTTGAAGCTGCTGCTGGAGGGGCGGTTTCCGCGCATCTGGGTACCGACGGAGGGGGAGCGCGATCTGCGGCAGTTGCTGCTGGACCGGCATCATCGCATGCGGCTGCGGACCAAGGTGAAGAACCAGCTGCAGGCCCTGGCGCTGAACCAGGGAGTGCAGAAAGGGCGGCGGCTGTGGTCGAGCGAGGGCCGGCAGCAGCTGCAGGAATTGCCCATGCTGGAACACGCCGGGCGGCGGCGCGATCAGTTGCTGAAGTTGTTAACTGAGTTGGACGCGCAGATTCTGGCCCTGGACGGGGTGGTGCGGCGGCAAGCCGAGGGGCGCGACGATGCCCGGCGGCTGATGACCCATCCCGGCGTGGGACCGCAGACGGCGCTGGGCATGGTGCTGACCGTGGGCGAAGTGAGTCGCTTCGGCACGAGTAAGCAACTGGCCAGCTATCTGGGGCTGACCCCGCGCGAACACAGCTCGGGCGGGCGGCAGCGGCTGGGACACATCAGCAAGCAGGGATCTAGCTTTATGCGTTTCCTGCTGGTGGAAGCGGGCCAGACGGCGGTGCGCGGCGACGATGAGTTAAAGCGTGCCTATCGCCGGCTGGCCGCCAAAAAAAGCCGGGGCGTGGCCAAGGTGATGGTGGCCCGGCGGCTGGCGGTGAGGTTGTACTGGATGCTCCGCAAGGGATGGACGTATACGGAGCTGGCACGTCATGCGGGTAAGCCCGGGTCATTCCGTGGGGAGCAGTAGGGCCCCGTCCGATTGTTTGGGCAGCCCGCCTCCCCGATAGCGGGGAGTTCGCAGTGGAGAATCATGGTCGCAGTCGGTGACCGAATAGATGGATGGTGGGGCCAGCCAGCCGCCACCTAACGATTCCGAAGCAGACGGGTCCTCGATGCCGATTTCGCAAACAGCAAAAGCCACCCCAAGGTCAAAAGCCAAGGCGCTGGGGAATAAGGAAAGTCAAAAACCAGGCGCCTACCGCGTCGCCGCCGCAGTGTGCCTTGACAACCCCAACCTCGTTATAGACGGGATGACAAGTCGAATGAGAGGGGTTTCCTGCCGGGTAAAACCGCAGCTCCCTCGGCTGCGCTCGGGATGACAGACCAATTTTCCGTCGGGATGACGGAGGTGCATAAGCGGGAGTTATGGTGATGATAAAAACAATGAATTTCCCCCGCACAGGGCGTCGCCGTATGCTGCAGGGTGGGCCAAGAACCCAGGTTCAAGGCCACACGCACTCCCTGATCGATGCAATCGGTTGTAGTCCCGAATTCTTTCCCCGGAATGTTCCATCGCACCGCACCGGCCCTGGGCGGAAGCACGTGCACGACGTTCCCGCAACTTTTCACCGCAAAACATAACCCATGCCCCGCGCGCCGGCGTCACCGGCGAGGAGCGCATTAATAAGGAGAATTGGAATGGCTGATACCAAGCCTGATCCGAAGAAAGTCCTGGAATTCGTGAAGGAAAACAATGTGCAGATGCTCGACCTGCGCTTCACCGATCTTCCCGGACTCTGGCATCATGTTTCTTATCCTATCGGGCAGTTGAGCGAGTCGTCGTTTGAAGAAGGCTTCGGCATGGATGGCTCGTCCATCCGCGGCTGGGCAGCCATTCACGAAAGCGACATGCTGCTGATCCCCGACGCCAACAATTACATGCTCGATCCTTTCACCGAAATTCCCACCATGGTGATGGTGTGCGACGTGATCGATCCGGTCACCAAGCAGCGCTATGATCGCGATCCCCGCTACATCGCCAAGAAAGCGGAGATGTATCTGGCCTCGACCGGCCTGGCCGACACCGCCTACTTCGGCGCCGAAGCCGAGTTCTTCATCTTCGACAACGTGCGCTTCGACCAGAACGAGCACGAAGGCTATTACTTCATCGATGCCGAAGAAGGCCGCTGGAATTCGGGACGGGTCGAGAACAACCTGGGCTATCGGCCGCGCTACAAGGAAGGCTATTTCCCGGTGCCGCCTACCGATCACTATCAGGACCTGCGCACCGAGATGGCGATGACCATGCAGAACTGCGGCCTGGTGGTGGAATGCCATCATCACGAAGTTGCCACCGGCGGGCAGACCGAGATCGACCTGAAGTTCGATTCGCTGATCCGCTCGGCCGACGGCATGATGCTGTACAAGTACATCGCCAAGAATGTCGCCAACCAGTACGGCAAGACCGTGACCTTCATGCCCAAGCCGCTGTTCCAGGACAACGGCAGCGGCATGCACACCCATCAGTCGCTGTGGAAAGACGGCAAGCCGCTGTTTGCCGGCGACGGCTATGCGGGCTTGTCGCAGATGGCGCTGTGGTATATCGGCGGACTGATCAAGCACGGGCCCGGCGCTGTCGGCGCTGATCGCTCCGACCACCAATTCGTATAAGCGGCTGGTGCCGGGATTTGAAGCTCCGGTGAACCTGGCGTATTCGCGGCGCAACCGCTCGGCAGCCTGTCGTATTCCGATGTATTCGGCGTCGCCGAAAGCCAAGCGCGTGGAGTTTCGTCCGCCCGATCCGAGCTGCAATCCGTATCTGGCATTTTCGGCCATGCTGATGGCGGGACTCGACGGCATCGAGAACAAGATCGATCCCGGTCAACCGCTGGACAAGGACATTTACGATCTCGGTCCGGAGGAGCTGGCGAAGGTTCCGTCGATGCCGGGCTCGCTGGAGAACGCGCTGGATGCCTTGTCGCGCGACTATCAGTTCCTGCTGAAAGGCGACGTGTTCACCGAAGAGATGCTGAACACCTACATCGACTACAAGCGGGAGAAGGAAGTCAACGCCATGCGTCTGCGTCCGCATCCTTATGAGTTCCAGATGTATTACGACATTTAGGGTGAGCCGTTGAAAACAATTGGTTAGTTAATGCACCCGCTAGGCATGTATGCAAGCTCTGTACACAAATGTCATATCGCTCCTGCCGCTTAAGTCCCAACGGCAGGAGTTTTTGTTTGTCACCGAATCCCTGAACCCCATTCCACTGCCCGCAACGAGCACGAGCCCCGGCACAGTTGAAAATATAAGATTCCGATCCCCACGCCCGTTCAGACAGTGGCCATTGCCCCCGAGTTGTATGTGGCGGCTTTTGGGGTAAAAACTAGGGAAATCCCTAGGTGACGCGCTGGATGTTCGTCGCTACTCTTTGGCAAACATCTATCGGGAGTAAGGCGCCGCAAAGAATGTAAGGGGCTAAGTCCAATGAACCTGCGAACCAGCAGAACTCCGGGCCTCCTTGTTACCTTGGTTGCGGCAATCTGGATTTTGGGAGGGACTTCGGTAGGCCAAAGTGCCCAAGCGGCAAATCAGCCCGTCCAGAGTTCGGCGGCCCTGGCAGGACCAGGCACCAGCCCGTATGCAGAAACCGATATCTGCAAGACCTGTCACCAGGAAGTATGGGACAAACACTTTGCCGGAACGCCACATTCTTCCCTGCTGCAAGGCGACCAGCACGGCTGTCAGGCCTGCCATGGTCCCGGTCAGGCGCATGTTGATGGCGGAGGCGATGTCACCAAGATCATTCGCTTCGAGACACTAAGCCCTGCCCAAACCGCGGCAATTTGTACTAAGTGTCATCAATCCAGTCTGCAAACCCAGAACTTCTCGAAATCGGAACACCTGGCCAACGGCGTAAGTTGCACCAGCTGTCACAGCCCACATAAATCGACCGACGTTAACTTCATGCTGGTTAAGCCGCAGACCGAGCTGTGCTTCGGATGCCACGCGCAGCAGAAAGCGGAGTTCGCGCGGCCTTACCGTCATCGTGTCGATATTGGCCTCATTCAGTGTACTGACTGCCATAATCCGCACGGTACGCAGACGGGCCATCAGGTGCGGGCGGCGGCAGGTCAGTTTGCAATCTGCACGAAATGCCACACGGATACGATGGGACCGTTCGTCTTCGAGCACGCACCGGTAAAGACGGATGAAGGTTGCCTGTCATGCCACACGCCGCACGGCTCGACCAATCCGCGATTGCTGCAAGTTAACAATGTCAACTTTCTCTGTCTGCGTTGTCACACTCCGAACATGAACGGCGCAGCCGGCGCGCCGGCGGGACCGGCACACAATCAGTCTGCCAAATACCAGGCATGCACCATGTGCCACACCCAGATCCATGGTTCCAACTTCGATCCGGCGTTCTTTCGCTAGTTTGGAGAAGGCCTATGACCGTTCCCCGGATTCTCGGCGCTTTTTGGTTCGGGCTGTTGCTGACCGCCACTTGCCTGCTTCTGGTAAATGGAACGGGCGCGCAGAACCCGGGCCAAACGTCATCGGCTGCCTCGGTTGATACGAGTTCCAACGCGACAGAAGGGAAGAAGGTCGGAGATTTTCAGGTGACCCAGTCGATCGAGATCGGCGGTCGGATTTCCGACGTCACCGGCAGCCAAGCCATGTACGACACTTTGGCAAACTATCAGAGCGGCGCTCGCATTCTCGATCAGTCCCTAACCATGCAGTCGTTAACCCACGAGGATCTCTTCGATACGCTAACACTGAATAGTTTCGGGTGGGGTGGCGACCCGGAGCAAGCCGCGAGACTACGAATAGCAAAGTATAAGTGGTACATATTCAGCGGTAGCTACCAACACATGCAAAACTATTTCAACTATGACCTGTTCGCCAACCCACTGAATCCACCGACCGGCGGCACGCCCTTTATTCCGGTACCCAATTCGCCACACGCCTATTTCAACACGCAAAACCTGTACAATTTCGACCTTGTCCTGCTACCGACGCAGCCAGTTTCGTTCCGGCTGGATTACAACCGCAACCGCTTCCTTGGACCCTCCTACAGCAGCATCCACGAGGGCACCGAGGCACTTACCAATCAGGACACAAACAACTTGTTGAACGGCTATCGTTTTGGTGTGGATGTCAAGCTCAACAAGAAAACCACCCTCAGCTATACGCAACTATTTCAGTTCTATGCCGGGGACACAACTTACTCTCTGAACCCGTTTAATTCCTCGCCACTCCCCAACGGTACACAGGTGACATTCGGCTTGCCCTGGTTCAATAGCGGCAGTCCATGCAGCACGCCGTTGAACAACGGAATCGCAAATCCCAGTTGTAATGGATTCCTTGACTACAGTCTTTTTCAGCAGATTCACACGACTATTCCGACCGAGCAGCTCAACTTTGTGTCGTCGTCGCTAAAATGGCTGGATTTTAACGGTCAGTACCAATATAGCAATGCGAATATGACCACACCTTTCACGGAAATCTTTAGCGGTTTGATTTCCCGCTCGAATCTGTTAGGCTTCAATAGCTCAGGCAGCAGCTCCAATGCCCGCTGGAACTCCTCGTCCGCCGATGTGTCGGCGACCATTCATATCAGCGACCGATTGCGGCTAGTGGACATCTTCCGCTTTCGTACCTTTAGTGTGGCCGGAAACTTTCTCGACTTGACATCCAACTTCTATACGGCGGCAAGCCAGGGCTCCGCTAATTTGTTGAGTTCGATATTCGGGTTCCCGGGGACAACGCTATTGCACGGTTCGAGCTCGCCAGCCGACATCGTCAACGAGATCACCAGCAACCTGACCGGTCAGAATACGAAGCAGAATGAGCTGCAGGTTCAGTATGACGTGAAGCGCAATTTCGGTCTGCGCGCCGGATTCAATTGGTCGAATGAAACCATCCAACCGGGCAGCACGTACCAGGCTGCGCTGGGTGATATCTATTTCCCGAACAACGCCAATCGCGGTAACTGCGCCGGCCTGCCGCTTAATCCTGATGGCAGCTGCACGTTCGTCGGCGTAATTTCTCCTTTCGGCAATCCCACAACCGAGATTAACCGTTACTCCGGAATTGTAGGCGCCTGGTTCCGCAAGGGAACAGCATTGCGCGCAAACGTCGATGCGGAGTTCGGCGGGGCGGATAACTGGATCTATCGCATCGATCCCCTTCATTTCTACAACGTCAAGGCTAATGTCTCCTATGCCCCGCAGCCTTGGTTGATGCTGGGTGGCAACCTGCTCTTCACGCACGCGACCAACAATGACAGCGATAATGCTTATAACCAGCACAACTACAGCACGACTGTAACCGCGACCATCATGCCCGGTAGGAAGTGGGGATTGGACCTGGCGTATAACTTCGAAGCCATCCAGCAGAATATGAACTTATGCTTTGAAGGTGCGGTGGTTCCAGGCGCCTTCACCTGCATCGGGGACGACTCGCTGATGGAAGTCCTGGCGCTTTACCAAACTCACACCCAATATGGTTACTTCGCATTTACTACCACACCGGTCGAGCGCCTAACTGTGCGACTTGGCTACAGCATCGTGGACAATCAGGGCAATACGACGCAGTTCAACGTCCTGCAGCCCCTGGGGCCGCTATCGTCCACCTATCAGCTACCGTTGGCGGGAATTGATGTCGGCCTGCGCAAAAATGTTATCTTCAAAGCCGGATGGAACTACTATCAGTATGGGGAAGGGTCATTTGTCGGTCCTACAGCGCCGCGCTACTTCCATGCTAACAATACCACTCTGGCGCTAAGGTACTCCTTTTAGCGGACCTTTCAATTACAATCTCGATCAGCCGGGGCCTTTTCTTGCTGATCGTTTACCCCCACGCCAGGATCGCTCTTGCTGCGGTGATTTGTCTTTTTGGATTTCTTGCTCATAGGTGCCTTTTTTCCTTGCGGACGAAATAAAGATAGGCACCGACACTCACGAAATTGACCACCACCGCGACTACGTTCCACACGATCACCGGTCGCGAAGCTATCAAAAGGCCGTAGTAGACCCAGAGGATCTGAAACAAACCCATGATCGCCGCCATCCGGGGGTTCATGCCTGCACTGGAACGGCGCCGAAGCATCGCAATCAGATCGGGCAGTGCGGCAAAGGTGGTTCCAAAGCCTGCCACCAGGCCAAGGATCTCGGATCGTTTAAACGCAGGAATCAGCAGGCTCTGAGTATCCTTCGGGACTAGACCCTGACAGCCGCACAGCACTGCTAACGTCAGCATCGCAAGCGGGAACATGGTCCGACTGCGGGGAGACTTTTCCATATGGTTAATCGCCCGCCGACTCAGGCGGCACGTTATTATCTCTCACTGCGGCTTGGTCTCCGCCGCGGTGACGTCGGCGCTTGCGGGCCATTGATCGTACGTCGGTTGCCAAGTCGAGTCCGGGTTATAAAGCTCCATCTTCTTCACGATCTCCAATGAATCCGGGCCCAAGTCCTTCTGGTAGACGATGCCGTCGTTGCTCACGATGAAGGTCTTTACGCCGGTCACGCGATACTCAGCTGGCACGGCGACCAGGGCGAAACCGCCAATCATGATTCCCTCGATAACGTAGTCAATCTTGCCCATGGGCGCAGCTGGACCCTGACCCTTCAGAATCTTGAAGTAGTAGCCGTGAAAGCCGGCCTTGCCGGTGGAGTAGCCTTCCTCCAGCGCCTTAGCTACCGGCTCGCCGATTGGACCTGCTGAAGTGCCGTCCGAATTCTTCCAATACAAGCCGTCCTGCTTGCCGGGAGTACTGAAGATTTTCTGCGCGTACTGGTTCACGCCGGAGTCATCGTGAATTTGTAGTGAGTACTCCTCTTGCGCTTCCACATAGCCACGGCAAACCTGGATGGCATCCAGTTCGTTGGCGCCAATTCGCCGGAAGAGAATGTCCCGTCGTCCGGCCTTGGCATCGAAGTACCACTTGCCATTTTTCTTGACGAGCGGAACCGGAAGCGGCCACTCCTCCTCGCCGACAATGATGGTTGCGCGATTCGGCTTCGACGGATCAATGGCTATGGAGTTCTTGGCGCGAGCCTCTGTCCCAAATGCGACGGCACTGTTCTTGTCCTGTACCTGATCGCCGCCGGAGACAAAGTCTTCGCCGTCCGGCCCAAAGATCGCCATCAGCTCCGGTACGTCGTAAGACGCAGAGGCGGTGATCAATGCTTCTGCAGCTTGTTGTGGTGTGTCGAACGCTTTGGGTCCCACTGGAGCAGATTGCGCCTGGGCGGCTGTGGCGATTGAGAATAGGCACCACAGACAAGCCATGATGAAGGCAGAAAGAGCAACCATCCAACTGGTCTCACATTGTTTTGATTTCATATTCGCCTCATTCGTCATGATGGTTGGCCTATCTCCGCCGCCCGCCACCACCACCGCGCCCGCCTCCACCGCCGCCACGAGAGCCTCCGTAACTAGAGGCGCCTCGCGACTGACTGGCTCGCGCCGCACTTCCGCTCGTGCCACTGCCACCGAATGCGCTTCGGTTTGACCCGCTAGGAGAATTCGGCACTTGCCGATTGCCGACCCGATCGCCGCCGCCCCCGCGATTCATATCCCGGGTGCCTGCGCTAGCGCCACCGCCGCGATTCGACATGTCGCGGTTACCTGCACCGGCGCCATTACCGCGGTTAGCCACGTCCCGGGTACCCGCACTCGCGCCCGCGCCACGGTTTCCCATATCGCGGCCTCCGGCGGGCTGCTGACGGGCCTGGTTCTGCCGGGCATTCGCCTGCCGGTTAGCCATAGAGTCACCGCGCGTCGTACCGCCATACTTGTTCGCCAGCGACCGATCGGAATAAGGTGCACCCCCGCGATGCTGCGGATTGTGCTGCCAGTTGCTGTTGCCTCGCGCCGGCTGCTGCGACGGCCGATTCCCGCTGACATTCTGCCGGTTATAGTTCTGGCGATTGGAATTGTTGACGAAGTTATTGTTGTTATTGATGGTGACGTTGTTGTTGCCACCCCAGCCACAGTTGTAGCCCCAGCCGCCGCCTCCCCAGAAGGCTCCCATAGCGACGCCCACGCCGAACGAGATGGCCATACCGGCCGCGTAGTAGCCCGGCGGCGGGTAGGCGATTGGGGGATAGGCATAAACCGGAGCGCCATACACCACCGTCGGGTTGTAGCTGGGAACGTAGACAACCTGCGGATTGGCCTGCTCGACCACGATGACTTGCTTACTCTCGACGGTCTTGACCTCAACCTTCTGCTGTTCATTGGACTTCAGATTGCCATTATCCTGGGCCTTCTTGCGCATGCGCTGCACTGCTTCCATGACGTCGTTCTGCTGCGCCAGGAACGCATTGCCGAGGTCGGTTGTCCACTTGATGTTTTCTGACAGAAGCTTCACTACATCGGGCAGCCCGGCCAGCGACTGGATGCTGGGATCCCAATCCTGCTTCTCCACCGCATCGGCCAGCGCCTTGTCCTTCAGGTCCTTGTGCTGATCCATCCACTGCTTCAACTGGATAACTTCCAGCGGATAGGTGGAGGCCACCAGCACCTGGCTGAGCATCGGATCGGGATACAGCGCGATGGGCGCAACCAGCGAGTCCAGCTGGTCCGGTGGAAGTTTGGCGGCTGGCTGCTCCGCTGCGGGAGGGGGTTGCTGCGTTTGGCTCGCTGCCGGCGCCGTGCTCCCAAGGGTAAGTACAGCTACGCACAGCACGGCAGTAAGTTCGCGAATGAGCAGGAGTAGTTCACATGCGGAAATTCGCCTTGGCCTCATATCGATGATTCCTCTGTCGGCCGAGTCACTCTTTTCGGCAGTCTTATCGTAAGTGCGGTGATGTCCAACCTGTTTGTACTGCGGCCTGAGGGGAGGAACAACTAGGGAAATCCCTAGTCGGGATCTAGCTGGTCAGAGAAACAAAGGGTTGACCTGACAGGGCCGCATGAATGGCAGGGATCAGGTCAGTCTTCATGTGCGCTTTTATAACGTAGCCCAAGCCGCCTACGGCCGAACAGGCGGTAACAAATTCATCTTCCGAGTGAACCGTCAGGAAGACCACTTTTGCCGTAGACCCTTTCTCACGCAGTTGATGTGCCGCCTCGATGCCGCTCAAGCCGGGCATGGATATGTCGGCTACGATCACGTCAGGATTGAGCCGCACGGCTTCCGAGACCATTTCTGGACCGGTGTGAGCCGTCCCCACAACATCGAATACCACTCGCAGGAGCTGGGCTACTCGCTGCACGATGGCGAGGTGATCATCGGCCAGCAGGATACGTGCGCGCTTCAACTGGGGTGGCTGGTCCATAGCTAGCAACGTCCTAAGGGAATCGCCGTTCCCTTTAGGGAAGCTCTGAGTAACTTGCTGCGCAGGGGCTAAAGCCCCGTTGATTTCGCGATGCTTGCGGCACGGCTGAAGCCGTGCCCTTTCAAAACTGGGAACGTAATCGGACCTTCCTTAGTTCGGGAACAGTGTTCAGCCCGAGGACCGTAAGCAAATTGCGCTGAAGACTTACAATTGGGAAAATCCTCAGTTCCACAGAAGACACGGATCAGCGCCAGCGAGAACTTATAAAGAGTGTCACGTCCCTCCCGGCAACAAGCACTCGGCTAAAGGTGGTAACTAGCAGAGACTTGAATTCAATCATCGAGAAACCTAAATCATCCCGCGATCGCCGCCGAAGAAACCGCTAACTCTTTTTTATGGTTGGCGGCTTCTCCATGGAGCCAGGCCAGGAACAACTTATACCCTACCGACAAAACGATCGCGCCGACGAACAGACCAATGATGCCCAGAGCCATGAACCCGCCAATCGCGCCCAGAAAAATTACGGCAATCGGAACCGCGACGCCGCGGCCAAGCAAAATCGGCTTCAAAACATTGTCCATCGCGCCTACGAAGATGCACCAAATCAGAAAAATCACCGCCTTGGTGGTGCTGGCGATGGCAAATTCGTAAATTACCGCGGGAATCAGGATTAAACCTCCCGCCTGCAGCACGGCAGCGAACAGAAAGATTGCCGACCACACGCTTGCCCCAGGCAGTCCCACAACCAGAAAGCCGGCAGCAGCCAGGGCCGATTGGATGAGGGCAACGCCGAGAATACCGAAAGTGACACTGCGAATGGTTGCCCCAACCAGTTGCTGGAACTCTGGACCCCTATCGTCGAAAAGACGGTTGAACAGTGAACGTGTCGCCTCGGCCGCAGCTTCGGCGTTTGCCAGGAGTAATCCGGAAATGACGATGGAGAGCAGGAGTTGCAGCACGGTGAGACCGACTCCGGCAGAGGCGGACAGTAGCCCGGGGAGAGCGGACTTAATTTCGGGAGCAAATTTGATCATCACCGCGCTGATGTCCCTTGATGCCATGCTCCATATCCCGTCCAAGGGACGGCCGATAATTGGCCAGCTTTCGACAGCCGGGGGCGGCGGTGGAATAAATGCAGTTCCATCCTTCAGGCGGGAGGTAGCAGTCTGAACCCCTTCAACCAGGCTCTGGCCCAGTAAGACTACGGGAAGAATCAAGATGGCCAGAAGGATCAGCGTGAAAACCACAGCAGCCAAGGCTCCATGCTCGCGCAGCAGGTGCCGTAGTTTCTGAAAGGTAGGATATGCGGCCACCGCGATGATGATGCCCCATGCGATCAGCAGAATGAACGGGCGCAGTATCACGAAGCAGATGGTGACCAGCAAAAAAACAAGCCCTACATCGATGAAGGTTTCAAGGGCTCGCTTGACGTACTCCTTATCGCCGGTCATTTCACCGAGCATCGCTGAATCCTCCTGCCATAATCTTCAACGACACTCGCTCCTAACATTCTTCATTCAGTAAAATCGAGATGACGAAGCCATACAACTGGGGAAATCCCTAGTCACGGACGAGCGGTCAAATTAGGTACTGAAATTCAAGAAGGGTTCTTCTTCGTGGCGGGCGAAGGATCCAGAGCGATTAGGCCCTGTTTCAGGGCGAAGAGCACCAGGTCGGCGTTACTCTGCAGGTTAAATGCATCCATGATATGACGCTTGTGGAATTCGACAGTTTTCTGGCTTAAGTTAAGAAGATAAGCGATTTCTTTGGCCGGACGGCCCTCTGCATACATTTGTACGATGCCGCGCTGGCGGGCCGATAGTTCTTTCGTAAACTGCCGGGCCCTGCGCTTCATGGTAACCCAATCGTCCGATCTCAGCTTGGGAGTGAGATAGCTCTTACCATGAAGCACCTCCTCGATCGCCTTCAATAACTCTGAACCGGCTGAGTGTTTAAGGACGAATGCTACCGAGCCTAGCTCCAAGGCAGCGGCGGCCAGGTTGGGATTATCCTGCATCGTCAAGAAGACAATTTTCACCTTCGGCAGTTGCTGGCGGATTTGTTGCGCGGCGTCCAGACCGTTCAACAGAGGCATGCCGATGTCGACAACGATGACATCAGGGTTCAACCGCGCGGCTGCGCTCAGTAAGGCCCGGCCGTCACCGACAGTGTCGGCTACTCTGTAGCTCTTCTCCAGCAGAACACGAAGGGCTTCAGCAAAGAGGACGTGATCGTCTGCTATTAGAATTTGCGGCCGGGAGTCTTGCATCGGTGATCCTCCATTTTCCGCAATGGCGCATGGGTCAAGCCTCCCGGTTAGGGGCGGCAGGAATTTCTCAGGGAAGGTACCGCACCCGGCCCGTGGTGATCTCGTAAACCGCGCCTACTAATTTCGCCCGGCCTGCTCGGATCGCTGCTTTACCTTCCGGTGATTCCGCCAACTGATGCATGGACCACCTGACATTCGCCTCCACGGCATCGGCGAGTTGCGCTTCCTCGGAAAGCCCGGCACTCAGACTGGAGAGCCCAGGAAGCATGTTATCCACCAAAATCTGAATGCGAGACTGATGCTCAACGTCGTGCAGTTTGCTGCTGAGAGCCGCTTTTACCGCTCCGCATCCCTCATGACCCAAAACCACAAAAACCGGAGTGTGAAGGTGGGATCCAGCGTATTGCAGACTTCCCATCACTTCGCCCGAGACAACATTCCCGGCCACTCGCACGATGAACAATTCGCCAAAGTTCGCATCGAAAATCAACTCAGGTGGAACCCGGGAATCGCTGCAGCCCAAAATCGTAGCATAGGGGCGCTGCCCTTTCGCCAGATCAGCCAGGGTCTCTTTGCAAACCGTAGAAAATCGGGCCTCACCCCGAAGGAACCGTTCGTTGCCCTCGAGCAACCTCTGCAATGCCTGTTCGGCGGAGAGGACTGGCTGGTTCATGCTCTGGATACCGCCGGTCGGGTTACGACCTCATCCGCCGGCGCGGCAGCCGCTGGTTTCGCTACCGGCGCCCAGATATCGATCCGGGTTCCTTTGTCTCGCTCCGAGTGAATTCGAAACCGTGCTCCAATCAAACGCGCCCTCTCCTCCATGCTAAACATGCCGATTCCCGGCTTGCCCAATGCATCTTTGAGATTGAACCCAGCTCCATCATCGGAAATGGACAAGTGAAGGTTTCCATTGAGCTGTTCCAGGGCGACCTTGGCTTTTGTCGCGCCGCTGTGTTTCTTGACATTGCGCAGGCCTTCCTGAACCAGGCGAAACAGGCATAAGGCAGTTTCCGGGGGAACCGAGCGAGGCACGTTTTGCTGGGAGAACAGAACTTCGACCCCCTGCTGTGCGCTGAATTCCTTGCAGAACGCTCCTACTCCCGGCACCAGGCCCAGCCGCTCCAGAGTGGAAGAATGCAGCCGATGGGAGAGGGTGTGAATATCAGCACCTAGTTCGCCGGCCGAGTTGAGCAGTTGGTGTAGTTGCTGCTTTGCTTCCTCTGGAGATTCCGTCACCAGCTCTGCCGTAGTTTCCAGACCCAGGGACAGCAGCGCCAGTCGCTGACTGAAATCATCGTGCAGCTCGGAGGCCACGCGTCTCCGCTCGTCTTCCTGGGCTTTGATCAATATCCGACTGAGCCGAACCTGCTCCCTCCTCGCCTGGATCAGCTGCTTTCTTTCATAAAGGAGATAGACCGTCAGCGAACCCAAGGTAAGCAGCGCCAAAGCACAAGTGAGCAAAATCCATTTCGCGCGCTCCCACAGATTCGGCTCGCGGTTCAGCACTACGCTTCCTACCGGCAATGCGCTTTCACTGAGGTCCCAGCGCTGCAGTTGCTTCCAGTCGAACATGTAAAAGTTAGGACCGCTCACAATCGGAATGTCTAGAACTTTCTTCCCGCCGAATATCTCCGCCACCATGCGCGCAGCGATTCTGCCCTGCTCGGCAAAACTGACCACGTATCCACCCACTGCGCCATGCCCCAAATACACATCCGAAATGCCAAAGACCGGAGCGTTTGCGGCTTCGGAAACTAGAGGAAGGGCGGTGGTCGCGTTCAGGAACTGAGCCCCTGCGGCGTCCCGGAAAAACGAAAGATACAGAACCACCGTCTGAGGAGGCAGGTGACGCAGCCGGTCGAGCAAACTGCTCATGTCGATGTCGGTGAAATAGGTGAAATCCAGCGGTACGGGATATGAGCCCAGACTGGCCTTAGCCATGGCCTCGACTCCCCGGTCGAACTCGGAAGTCCCACCTACAACCACCACGTGCCGGGTTTGGGGCAACAAGCGCAGGGCCGCATCCAGAGTCCTCCCGGATTCAAGCCTTAGCCAGGATCCCGGTAAACCGGCCATCCAGCTGGGGAAGTCCAGCCTGCTGTTCGGTGCTGCCACAGAAGACAACTGGCACCTCCGGCAAGAACGAACGGGAGACGCGGGACATGAACTTGATCGCCTCCGGCCCCATAGCGACGATCGCATCCAGCTTGTAATTCTGGTACTGCTGAACCAGCAAAGACTCGGTCCCGCGTTGGCCTTCCTCCCCGAATAATGTGGAGTCGAGGCTCTCGATATAAAACTCGACTTCGTAATTAGGGTTGCCTTCGAGCTGAGACATCAGCTCGCGCGTTATCACCGCGGAAGCTGGATGAGCCAACCCGACCTCGTTGAGGATGAGAACGGTCTTTCGGTGAGGAGTCGTCGAAGTTGGGGTCGTTGCGACGGCTATGGCGGATGCACTGGCCAAGACAGCGACTACAAACCAGCGTAGCCTGGAGCAGCGTCGAGTGAAGCTCACACTCATACTGGCCTCGCGACCGCTCGGTTAGAAGGCAGTCGGGGGCCGCCATGCGCTATCCGGCGGCAAAGTTCGGTTCCGGGTGTTGACCTAGAGGTGACCTTCTGCCTGAGTTGGTTCTGTGGCACTAAAGTCTGCAACATTCCGCGCCAGGCAATTGCCATATTAGGCCTCTCGCGTGTTCAAAACAAGCACTCAAAACGAAAACTATGCTTCGTTCCAGCCAGGGATTTCCCCAGTTGCTGACGCGGGAGTGATGTTTACCATGGGAGGCCAGGCGGTTTTCGTTGCAGGCGTCGCTTTTGCTGAGTGTGGGAAGCGTCAGTTGGACGGTCACAGGTTCCTGGGGTGAATAATCTCATTAGCGGACGCATCTTTCTCTGGAAACGGCAGCCGGCTGCAGCGGCTGGACGCGTAAGTTTGGGCGCAAGCTTGAAATGGATGGCCGAAATTCGACCCCCGGTTTGCTATGCTCCGCAGGTGAGAGGAGCAACTATGCGGATCAAACAGCTCGTGCAGAGGCGGCTGTTGTTCATCACTATGGGCTGGTTCATCCTGCTGCTCTGTGCCCCGCAAGAGTCCCCATGCGCGTCCGGCACTCCACCTGCCGCCGCGGGCCAGCCCGCTGTCAGCGCCAAGGAAGTGACGGTAGACTTTTGGAACCGGGAGATCACGGTCCTGCGCGCCACCATCGCCGGGGCTGATCCGGAAATGCGAGCGGAGCGGATTGTCGCTCGCCTGGATGGACTTCCGTTGCGTACGCGCGCGGGCGATATCGAGCGGCATCCCTTCAACGTCGAAGGCCAGGATGGGATGGCATTTACCTACGACGGGAGGGTTCTTCTTTTTCTCAGCACCGGCGACCTGGACGAGGAGACCGGTGAAACGCTCGAGCAGGCTTCGCAAAGCGCACTGCATCATCTGGACGAGGCGCTGAGCGCGCGCAGTGCAGAGCAGTCCTGGCCGGTGATTCGTTCAGCTCTTCTGTTCACGCTCATCGGTCTGGTGATTCTTCTAGTAGCAGCTTCACTGATCTGGACTGCACACTCCCGGCTGACCGCTCTGCTTCATCGCAGGCAACCGCTGGTTCGAACCCCCTTGCAGTTATTTGGGATTGATCTCAGGCCGCCAATCGATAACTTGGTTTATGCGGCACTCCGGGCCATCGCGGCCCTGCTGGTCATCTCTGCGATCTACTCCTGGGCAAGTCTCTCGCTGCAGCGCTTTCCCTACACGGAACCGTGGGGAGACAAGCTGGGCCGCTACGTTCTGCAACTTTTCCAGCACCTCGGAAGATCGGCGGTGGATGCGCTCCCCGGATTGTTTGCCGTCGGCGTCATCTTCTTCCTGGCGCGCTGGTTTGTCCGGCTGGGCCGTGCATTTTTCGAGCAGGTAGTTGCCGGACGCATACGCGTCTCCTGGCTGGAGCCCGAAACCGCCCAGGCGACCGAGCGTATCTTTACGGGTGTCGCATGGATACTGGCGATTGTTGTGGCGTATCCCTACATCCCAGGCTCCGGCACCGATGCCTTTAAAGGCATCAGCGTGTTCGTTGGCCTCATGATTTCTCTCGGTTCCACCGGCATCATCAATCAGGTCATGAGCGGGCTATTCGTGGTTTACTCCAAGGCCCTCAGGCCGGGTGAATGGGTGCTGGTGAATGACGTCGAAGGTGAGGTGTTAGAAGTCGGGCTGCTGGCCGGTAAGATTCGCACCGTCGAAGGGCAAGAGGTGACCATACCGAACTCCGTGCTGGTCGGCACCGCGACCAAGAATCACACCCGTCTTGGCTATCCGGATGGGATGATCGTTTCCTGTACGGTAACCATTGGCTACGATGCCCCGTGGCGGCAGGTGGAAGGATTGCTGCTTCGGGCCGCCGATCGCACTCCCAATGTGCGGAAGCTGCCTAAACCCTACATGTTGCAGCGGCAGCTCTCTGACTTCTACGTGGCCTATACGCTGATTGCCAGAATCACGGACGCCAAGCTGCGCATCGAGACTCTTTCTGATTTGCACGCGCAGATCCAAGATGCCTTCAACGAATTCGGCGTGCAGATCATGTCGCCCCATTTCATGATGCAGCCGGAACGAAATGTGGTCGTTCCGCCATCCAAATGGCATGCGTCACCGGCTGTTACCACCGCACTTGAGCCAGGTTTGAAGCAACAGGTCCAGCCTGCGGGGGCTGATCAATAAAGCGCTGCTCAAATAGCTGGTGCGTCCGGACCATTGTCGCGATGGCTTAACCGCTGCGCACCTTGGCAGCACTAGGAGGTGAATGTTTCCATGATCTTCACCGGGCTGACCATGACGTTTCTGAAAGAGTATGGCTATGGCCTCCTCGTGTCCCTTCCATTACTGCTTACTCTGGCGTCGGGAATCATTCTTTTAGGGCAACTTGTAGGAAAGGCAGAAGGCTGGTCGCATTTCGATAGCTTTTATTGGTCGTTCATTACTGCAACGACCGTCGGCTACGGCGATATTCACCCAGTACGACGGCGATCGAAACTTATCGCTATATTCATTGCCGTCCTGGGACTGCTGCTGACCGGCTTCCTCATTGCGCTTGCGGTTCGGGCCGCGACCGTGGCTCTGCAAACGCACGTTACCACTAGCTAGGGCAACGCCTGACCGACGAGTCAAGAGGCTGAGCGTCAAGGCTAAGGGTCACGATGGGTCCACGCAGAAGGGTCGAAATCGCCGCCGTTTCGCCGCAGCCAGGTGCCACTAGGTAAATCCCTAGTAGTCAGCGTGCCTGGAAGTTGTAATGATGGGGGAAGGGCAACGTTGTTAGTGGCCGGTTTAACACCCTCGGAAGGATGACCCGATGCAAGGCTCGCGCTTCCCCCAGCTTCTATGTCGTGCAGTGCAGTGGTTTCTTCTGGCGGGCCTGGTTGCGCTCAACGCCCACGGGCAGAAGATCAAGGTGACATACGACCCAAACCTCGATTTTGCCAAGTTCAAGACCTTCGCCTGGGGCGGGCATGATGCGGTCTCCCGCCCAATGCTGGCCCTCGCCATTGCCGGCGCCATCGAAGCAGAGCTCACCCAGCGCGGCTTGCAGAAGACCGACAGCCATCCGGATCTGTATGTCCAGATGTACGGTTCATCGGATTCGGACGTGGCAGTAAGTTACTCCGACCTCTACAGCGGATATGCAGGCATTCCGCCATTCGACCAGAACTTTCTGATGTGGGGTGCTGTGCCCGGTACGACCACGACCGTGGTCGTACATAAAGGGCAACTCGTCGTCGATCTTATCGATGCCACTCACAGGAAAATCGCCTGGCGAGGCATAGCGAAAGAGAAACTCAGCGACAACCGAGGGAAGCTGCTGGACCAAGTCAATACCGCGGTAGAAAAAATGTTTAAGAAGTATCCGGTCGGCATTGCCCGCTGAGCATGCGAGCATCCGCGCCAGATGTGCCCCTCGGTCGACAGTCAATTTCATCACGGTAGCGACTCGTGACAGCACGTAGCAATGTCCGACAGTTCGCGCTCCTGCCAGACTGGCTGCTCAATTACCAAAAGGACTGGCTGCGGCCGGATGTCGTCGCTGGATTGACGGCTGCTGCCGTGGTGATTCCCAAGGCGATGGCATACGCCACGATCGCGGGATTGCCCGTACAGGTGGGGCTGTACACGGCCTTTCTGCCCATGGTGATCTACGCCGTGCTGGGCACCTCGCGCGTGCTCAGCGTGAGCACGACGACAACCCTCGCCATATTGGCAGCTGCGGAACTTGGGGAAGTGGTTCCCAGCGGCGATGCGGCTTCTCTGCTATCCGCCTCCGCCACGCTGACGCTTTTGGTGGGAGCGATGCTCGTGCTGGCTTCGATCCTGCGCCTGGGTTTCGTCGCGAATTTCATCTCCGAACCGGTGTTGATTGGTTTCAAGGCCGGCATCGGAGTGGTCATCGTGCTGGACCAGGTGCCCAAGATCCTTGGCATTCACTTCGCCCGGGGCACGTTCGTTCAGAATTTTTTCGCAACCATGCGCGGCGTTCCCAAGACATCGCTGGCAACGCTAGCCGTCGGAATTTCCATGATCGTACTGCTGGTCGCGATGGAGCGACTCTCGCCTAAAGCGCCGGCTCCCCTGCTGGCGGTGGCGGCAGGCATCGCAGCGGCGTTCTTTCTGAACTTGCATGCCCACGGAGTTGAATTGGTGGGCCACATTCCGCAGGGCTTGCCGACATTTACCCCGCCGGTGCTGTCGCTGGCGTCTCGACTATGGCCGGGCGCATTGGGCATTGCCCTTATGAGCTTTACCGAAACCATCGCAGCCGGGCGAGCTTTTGCCCGCGGCGATGAGCCTTCTCCGCAGGCTAACCGGGAGTTATTTGCGACCGGACTGGCGAATGCCGGTGGCGCGCTTCTGGGCGCAATGCCGGCTGGCGGCGGTACCACCCAGACAGCCGTCAATCGTCTGGCGGGAGCGCGTACCCAAATGGCGGAAATGGTGACGGCAGCCATGACACTGCTGACCATGCTCCTGCTCGCCCCGCTTATCGGCTTAATGCCCCAAGCCACCCTCGCCGCCGTAGTCATTGTTTATTCCATCGGGCTGATTAAGCCAAAGGAGTTCCGTGACATTCTCGCTGTACGTAGAACGGAATTCACCTGGGCCCTCATCGCATTCGCGGGCGTGGTGCTGGTAGGAACTCTGAAGGGAATCATGGTTGCCATCATTGTGTCGTTGATCGCACTGGCCTACCAGGCGGCTGATCCGCCAGTGTACGTTCTGGGACGCAAGCCGGGCACGAATGTATTCCGCCCGCGCTCCGAGGAACATCCCGAAGACGAGACATTTCCCGGTTTGCTGCTGCTGAGGTTGGAGGGACGGGTGTTCTTCGCTAATGCTGAACATATCGCCGAGAAAATAAGACTCTTGGTTGCGGAAGCCCAGCCCGAGGTCGTCGCTCTGCACTTGCGGGGTGTTCCCGATCTCGAGTATACGGCCCTCAAGATGTTGACCGAGGGCGAAAAGCGACAGCGTGAGCGTGGCGTACGACTCTGGCTGGTTGGAATAAATCCGCGGGTACTCGAGGTGATCCAGAGATCGCAGTTGGGGCAAGCACTCGGACGCGATGGCATGCACTTCAATTTGGAGACCGCGGTCGCGAGGCACAGCGAACTACTTGCAAAACGTCCGTGACCCTATGAGTAAACGCGGGTCGTCCGCAAAAACCTCAGGCAATCTGCGCTACTTGACAAGCGGAATGTTTGCCGCAAACTGCAGGTCAGGCTCTCGTAGTTCAAATCGCCGATCCAGGCAACCAACTTCGCTGAATTGCATTTACATCAATGCAACCTGGTTACTTCTCCGGTGTCGAGGGAGTAATAGGCCTCAATGACCGTAAGCTTGTGTTCTTCAACCGCTTCCCGCAGCAACTCGCTCTTGGCCAATATCTCCTGGGAAACTCTGTGGACGTGGTCCCGAACTGCCAGATCAAGATTTTCCGGCTTGGCGCGATCCAGCTTGGCGCACGAGGCAGCGATCGGGCTAACCACCGCTTCGAGGTTGTCTGATTCCGCCTTCCCTCCGGCACAGGCTGCCGTCACCGCACCACAGCTTTCATGTCCCATCACCACGATCACCGTGGAACCGAGGTGTTCGACGGCGTATTCCAGACTCCCGATGACGATCGCATCGTCATCCTCACCGGCCGAGCGCACGACGAACAGATCCCCCAGCCCGGCGTCGAAGATCAACTCCGGAGGAACACGGCTGTCGGAGCAACTTAGCACCGCAACCTGCGGATGTTGAGTCTTGGTGAGTGCTTCCCTTTGAGCTTGCAGGTCGTGCGGCGCTGCCTTCCCGGCGGCAAAGCGGTGGTTGCCGGCAACCAATTGATTCCATATCTGGTCGGCGGAACTGCTTGGCGGTTGTTGTGCCATCCCGAAAAGATTGAGCAACATGAGAACGGCCAGGCAGGAGCCCTCAGGTAGAGTTCGAAACATCTTCCCTCCTCATAACCCTCTAAAGCATCCGAAGCCAATGAGCATGAAATCCTTGCTAGGTTCGGGACAATCCATTGGAGAATGGCGTGCGTGAGGTCCGCAACTAGGGAAATCCCTAACCTTAAGTTCTATGATCGGTGGCCGGCGTTAGACTTCAAGCTGGGTTAGGGATTTGGTCAGCGATTCGGTTGGATTTCGAGAAATGCAGAATCAGCAAGTCCCACAGCCTTCATTCGCAAACGGAGTTCCAGAAGTATTACGACATATAGCCGCGAAGAAAGGCGATGTGGTGCCAGAGAAATATTGCCACGGAAATGCTGGGTGAAGGTACGGAAGGTCTGAGACACTGGAACGGCTGGAGGAGTGTCGATGAGAATTGCCCAAGCCGTTTTCAGCCTCGTCCCTTCCCACCCTTTGAATTGGCGGGCCGACTGGGCGTGGGGCTTGCCGCTGATCGTGTTGACCGTGGTCATCCATGTTTTAGGTCTGGGAATGATCAGCCGGAGAGCCCTTCGTCTTTCCAGCCACACCAATGCGCATCGTCACCCTACGGCGGTGTTCGCGCTCATCATGGGTCTCACGAGTTTGCTGGCCACCGGCCTGCACGCCCTGGAGACCGGCATCTGGGGTGCGGCCTATCGGGTCCTCGATGCTCTGCCCAACGCCCGGTCCGCCATGCTCTATTCGCTCGATGCTATGACCAGCTACGGGCACACGTCGCTGGCTCTGCAGGATCACTGGCAACTGATGGGAGCCATCGAGGCACTGAATGGGTGGCTGCTGTTCGGGCTGACCACCGCTTTTCTCTTCGACATGATTCAGAAAGTCTCGGCGTTGACCGGCCGGGACACCGCTGGCGGTCTTTGACGCAGGTCGCTGGGGCCCGGCGGCTTGAAAAAATGGCTGCCTCCGCGTCCGCAGTATGTCGGTCCCGAGGAGCTATGGATTTCCGGCCGGGCGATCTTATATCCTACCCCCCTTGGGTACAGGCGACGAGTCGAGATGAAAATGAAAGATAAAATCCCGGTAATTTCCAAAGAGAAGCAGAAGCTGCTGTTTCGCATCAAGCGAATCCGCGGCCAGTTCGCCGCGGTCGAACGGGCGCTGACTGCGGGCGACGAATGCGCCGACATCCTGATGCTGCTGGCCGCCATTCGCGGCGGCGTGAATGGTTTGATGGCGGAGATTCTGGAAGATCACATTCGCCTGCACATGATGACTCCGGACCAGAAGATGGATTCGCCGGAGGAGTTGGGTGAAGACCTGATCGGGCTGGTGCGGGCTTATCTGAAATAGCCGGGAATTTTTGGCGGCACAGTAGCCGTTTCTGGTGAGTTTGATGTTCGCCGGGCTGAACAGTTTGCTGAAAAAGTCGAAATGAACGGTCTGTCGCCGGCTGAAGCCGGCTCCAGATGTCCAAAATAAAAGAACTTAGACGCGAACCTGAAGGTTCGCTCTACCCGTTCATCACAACTGCGGGAGTTTTTCAGCAAACTGTAAAGCCCGGAGCTTCCACCGCTTATGGGCGCACCTGAAAGTGCGCCCCTTCAAAAACACGCCCAACGTAGCAAGCCATTACACCAAGGCTGCGGCTTTCACCTCGGCGCTCACTCCGCTTTCGTACTTCTTGAAGTTGCTGCGGAAAAGCTCTGCCAGCTTGGCGGCGGCGGCATCGTAGGCTGACTTGTCGGCCCAGGTATTGCGAGGATCCAGGATCTCCGAGGGAACCTTGGGACACTCCATCACCACATCGAGGCCGAAAATTTTATCCTTCTGCGTTTTGGACTTGGTCAGCGCACCGTTGTGGATGGCGTCGACAATGGCGCGGGTGTGGGCCAGCTTGATGCGCTTGCCCACGCCATAGCCGCCGCCGCTCCATCCGGTATTGACCAGCCAAACCCGGGCGTTGTGTTTCTTCATCTTGTCCGCCAGCAGCTCAGCGTATTTGCTGGGATGCCAGACGATGAATGGCCCGCTGAAGCAGGGCGAAAATGTGGCTACCGGCTCGGTCACGCCAACTTCGGTGCCCGCAACTTTCGCGGTGTACCCGCTGATGAAGTGATACATGGCCTGCTCGGGAGTCAGCGAGCTGACTGGCGGCAGCACGCCGAAAGCATCGCAAGTCAGAAAAATAATGTCGGTGGGATGATCGGCGACGCAGGGGATCTTGGCATTCTGGATGAACTCGATGGGATACGCGCCGCGTGTATTCTCGGTGATGCTGGTGTCGCCGAAGTCCACGCGATGGTCGTCTTCCAGCACCACATTTTCCAGCACCGCTCCGTAGCGCAGGGCGGCAAAGATGTCGGGCTCCGATTCCGGCGTCAGATTGATGGCCTTGGCGTAGCAGCCGCCTTCGATATTGAAGATGCCTTCATCGCTCCAGCAGTGCTCGTCGTCGCCGATCAGCAAGCGGTTGGGATCGGCCGACAGCGTGGTCTTGCCGGTGCCGCTCAAGCCGAACAGCAGGGAAGAGCGCCCGGTTTGCTTGTCCGCGGTGGCCGAGCAGTGCATGGAAAGCACGCCCCGCTTGGGCGCAAAATAATTCATCACCGTGAACACGCCTTTTTTCATTTCGCCGGCATATTCGGTTCCCAGAATCACCATCTGCTTGTCTTCCAGGTCCAGGCAGATACTGGTTTTCGAACCCATGCCGGCGGTGTAACGATTGGCCGGAAAGCGGCCCGCGTTGTAGATCACGAAATCAGGCTTGCCGAAGCTGGCCAACTCCTCGCGGGTGGGGCGAATGAGCATGGTGTGCATGAACAGCGCGTGATACGGACGTTCGCAGATCACCCGGACCTTGATGCGATACTTGGGATCCCAGCCGGCGAATCCGTCGAAGCAATAAAGTTGCTCGCAGATGTTCAGGTAGTCGCGGGCGCGTTCGCGCACCACTTCGAAGGTGTGCTCGTCGATGGGCACATTCACATTGCCCCACCACACATCGTTCTCCGACTGCGGGTTCTTGACGATGCGCTTGTCTTTCGGCGACCTGCCGGTCTTGGCGCCGGAGTAGGCAACCAGGGCGCCGTTCTCGGCGATGCTGGCATCTTTTTCATAGCGGATGGCGTGCTCGTATAAAGCGCTAGGTGGAAGATTGCGATGGACTACGGGAACGTTCAGGTCGTGATCTTTCAGGTCAAACCCAGCCATAAATGCTCTCCTCTAAAAAAGGGGTGAATAGGAAATCATACGCGCCAGTTAAAAATAACAAGTTACTGGCTGCCGGGTCTTCTATCTCCTGCAACTCCGAGGCCTGGAAGGTACAACTTTTTGGGGATCAGGTTTTCGCGCCCGTGTATTCTGAGCGTTATCCATCAGGCTGGCCGCATTGCGGATCATTCCCTGCGGCTTCCGATGGCCGCGAAAGAAAATGGTACGCAAGGCTCGCACTGCAGTCATGGCAATGGCGCTGGCTGCCGGACTGCTCCTGCTTTGTCCGGCGGGAAATGCGCAGACGGTACAAGCTCTGCCGGAAATTGATACCTACGTGAAGCTGGATCCCGACGTTCGTCTCACCTTCCAGGTGAAGCAAACGCGGGAGGGTGGCGATCCCACCCAAGCCGAGATCGGGCCCAGTCTGGATTTCTATCTCAAGCCGCTGGTGAAGTTGAGAGGAGTTACCCAGTTCGATCGGGACGACTCGAAGTCGCGGCTGATGATCCTGACCATCGGATACCGTTATCTGCCGCAAGCCAACGGCGCGCCGGGAACCAACCGTCTGGAGCCGCTGCTGACCCTGAACTTCCCCATGAAAGGCGGCTTCCTGCTCACCGACCGCAATCGTGCCGACATCGATTGGCAGGCCGGCACGTTCACCTGGCGCTATCGCAACCGGTTTCAGGTCGAACGAACGTTTCGCATTCACTCCTACCATCCCGCAGCGTTTGTCAGCTCGGAGTTCTTTTACGAGAACCTATATAGTAAGTGGGCCGACACAGCGCTGTATGCGGGTTTCCTCTTTCCGATTCGGAGACACTTCGAGCTGGACCCTTACTACGAACATCAGAACAATACTGGTCAGAGTCCCAATCATCAGTTGGACCAGCTGGGCGTCATCCTGAATCTCTTCTTCGCGGTGCCGTAAGTTGCTCGGCAACGAAGAGATGCGCGTTGGGACCCGAGCCCGGCAGGGCGGCCGCGAGCGCAGGTATCGTAGCGAGTGACGCGGGTGAGCTTGCTTTTTTTGCAACTCGCTCACCAAATCAGGGTTCCAACGTATAGTATTTAGCAGTGGGGTTGTTGCCGAGGGTGAATCTTCGACTTATGCGGAACCAGCGGAACGAGCAGAACGATACGGGGCGGCTGGCAATGTTGCTGGTCCTGTGCGCGCTGGTATTCATGTTCGCCTGGCATGCGAAAACCGCGGTGTACCACGGTGGCGCGCCCGCCAAAATAACCCCCACCACGGCGTCCAAGCTCTGGCTGGGCGGGCAGAAGATGGAAGTATTGTCGGTCGACTCGACGGGCAGCGCAATCCTGTTCTGGATGGCGGCGCTCTGCCTGTTCACGCTGTTCTTCCATCGCGAGCCCCTGGTCCGTAGCGTTTTCGCAACCCCTCCCCCGCGCAATTTTTCTCTGCGATATGTGCGGCGCTTCCTCCGTCCTCCGCCTGTCCAAGGCTAGCTTCTTCTCGGATATTTCTCAGGTCTTATCCCGGGGTCCGGTCCTTTTAGGCCATGCTTCACGCTGAGCGGAATGTGAGTTGACGAAACCGCTTGGCTGGAAACGAGGAAGCTCATGCAAGTTCGCCGTCAACACAAATTTCTTGTGTTAGGGGTTGCGATTGCCCTGTGTTTATTGGGTGCAGGCATCATTGCCAAGCGGGCGCGCGCTGGTTCGCCCAATAGCTTCGCCGACACCGGCGCCGATGTGGAACATATTCCCTACGCTGCCGTGGCTCCGGTGAAACGCGAGACGATCTCCACCTCGCTCTCCATCGCCGGTCAGTTTATTCCCTACCAGAACGTGGAATTGCACGCCAAAGTAGCCGGCTACATCAAGAACATCTACGTCGATATCGGTGACCGCGTGCACACCGGCGAAGTGCTGGCGGTGCTGGAAATTCCGGAACTGGTCGCCCAGGTGGACGAAGCTAAGGCGGCCGTCCACCATGCGGAAGAAGAAATCCAGCGCTCCCGCAGCGACGTGTTACGGGCGCAAGCCGACAACGTCGCCCTGCACGCCAACGCGGAACGGTTAGTCAATACCGACAAAGCCCGGCCAGGATTGATCGCGCAACAGGAACTGGACGACGCCACCGCCAAGGATCGCGCCTCGCAAGCCCAGGTGGAAGCGGCCAAGTCGGCGCTGGCGGCCGCCCAGCAGGAACTGGAAGTAGCGAAGGCCAATCAGCAGCACTATTCGGCGCTCAGCGACTACGCCAGAATTACCGCTCCCTACGACGGCGTCGTGACCTGGCGCTTCTCGGATACGGGCGCGCTGGTGCAGGCCGGGACCTCTACTACCAGCGGCTTGCCGGTGGTAACCGTTGCCCAAGTCAACCTCCTCCGCTTGCGCATTCCGGTGCCGGAATCGATTGCGGCAAAAGTGAAGATCGGCGATTCCGCCGATGTGCACGTGCAGGCCACCGGCGAACACTTCACCGGTAAGGTCACCCGCTTTACCGATGCGCTGGATACCTCGACCCGCACCATGCAGGTTGAGATCGACGTTCCCAATCCTGACTATCACCTGCAAGCGGGCATGTACGCGGATGTGACGTTGAACGCCGCCAGCCGCCCCAATGCGCTGACCGTACCCATCGAAGCCATCCGGCGCGGGGAGAACAACCAGACAAGCGTGCTGGTGCTGGATGCGCAGAACCGGGTGCAGTCGCGTCCGGTGGAAGTGGGCGTGGAAAGTTCGAACCACGTCCAGATTCTCGGCGGTCTGAACGAAGGCGAGCGCGTCCTTGTGGGGAATCTGGGCAGCTATCAGCCGGGCGAACTGGTTAAGCCGAAAGAAGCAGTCTTCACCAACGCGTCGGGCGCGGAGTAGCGGTCGATGTCCAGCTTTGCCATCAAGCATCCGTTTTTCATCCTGATGCTCTGCCTGATCATCGTGGTGGTTGGCGTCACCACGGTGGCCCGCATGCCGGTCGATCTGTTTCCCGAGATCAAGATTCCGGTGGTCGTGGTGGCGACGTTTTACAGCGGCATGCCGCCACAACAAATCGAAGGCGACATCACCGACACCTTTGAGCGTTTCTTCACCCTGGGCAGCAACATCGACCACATTGAGTCGCGCTCGCTGACCGGCGTAAGCCTGATCAAAGTTTATTTTCAGCCGGGGACCGATCCGGACGCGGCGGTGAGTGAGATCGCCAACCTGGCTATGGCTGATTTGCGGAGATTGCCGCAGGGCACCCTGCCTCCCGTGGTGCTGAAGTTTGATGCCTCCAGTATGCCGGTCTGCCTGGTGACCTTGAAGGGCAAAGGCCTCACCGAAACCGAGCTGCATGACCAGGGACAGTTCAACGTTCGGAATCAGATTGCCAACGTTCCCGGCGCGTCGGTGCCTCAGCCCTACGGCGGTAAATACCGGCAAATCCAGTTCTATATCGATCCCGTCAAATTGCAGGCCACCCAGCTGAGCCCGATGGATGTGGTGCGTTTGGTGAACCAGGCCAATACCATCCTGCCGTCGGGCGATCTGCGCGTGGGTCCGCGCGATTACAACATTTACAGCAATAGCCAGCTGCCCTCGGTGAAGGAGATGAATGACGTTCCGCTGAAGGCAATCGGAAATCGAGTGCTGCGTTTCGGAGACATCGGACACGCCGAAGACGCATCCGCCATTCAGTACAACGTGGTTCGGGTGGATGGGCAGAAATCCGTATACCTGCCGATTCTGAAGCAGGGCGGCAACAGCAACACCATCGAGATTGTGGATGGCGTGCGCGAGCGGGTGGCAAACCTGCGCGACATCCCGAAAAACCTGATCGCCAACGTGGTGTTCGATCAGTCGCAATACGTGAAGCTGGCCATTGCCAATGTGCTGCGCGAGGGCGGTATCGGTTTGTTCCTGACGGCGGTGATGATCCTGGTCTTCCTGGGATCGTTACGGGGAACCATCTCGGTGCTGCTATCGATTCCTATCTCCTGCCTGGCGGCGTTTCTACTGCTGAATGCGATGGGCAGCACCATCAACACCATCGTTTTAGGCGGGCTGGCGCTGGTTCTTTCCCGGCTGATCGACAACTCGGTGGTGGTGCTGGAAAACATCTTTCGCCATCTGGAGTTGGGAGAGGATGCCCAAACCGCTGCGGAAGAAGGCGGTCGCGAAGTGGCCTTGGCGGTGCTGGCGGCGACCATCACCACGGCGATCGTGTTTTTTCCCGTGGTGTTCCTCTCCGGCGTCAGCATGTATTTGTTCACCGCCCTGGCCCTGGGCGTAGTGCTGGCCTTGGCGGCGTCATATTTGGTGGCAATGTCGGTGGTGCCGCTGTTCTGCTCGCGATTCATCAAATCGGAGCACGGCAGCGAAGCCGAGGGCGAGCGCGAAGGCGGCTGGCTGCAGCGTGTGCTGGCGCCGTTCAACCGGGGATACGACTACATCCTAAGGAAGTACGACGAATCGATCGAGAAGGCGCTGAAACATCCGAAGATGACGGTGGCCGTCATCATGGGAGTGTTTGTACTCAGCCTTACCCTCTCCCCGTTTCTAGGCGTCGCGTTTTTCCCACGCACCGATCCCGGGCAGTTTGTGATTAACGTCAAGGCGCCCAGCGGCACGCGCATCGAGTTGACCAACGACTACATCGCTCGCGTGGAAGACGACATCCGGCAGGTCATTCCAGCCCGGGATCTGGGCATGATCGTCTCCAACATCGGGGTGAATGCCGATCTGTCGGCGATCTACACCACCAACTCCGCCATGCACACGGCCTTCGTGCAAGTGCAGCTGAAGGAAGACCACAAAGTCAGCACCTTCGACTACATCGATCGGGTGCGGCGAAAGCTATCGTCCGACCTCCCGGAAATTTCCACCTTCTTTCAGACCGGCGGCCTGGTCGACTCCATCGTGAACCAGGGCATGCCGGCTCCGATCGACATTCAGGTCACCGGCAACAACCAGCATTCAGCCTATGAAGTGGCCAGCCAAATGGAGTTGAAGCTTCGCCGGCTGAACGACGTAAGCGATGTGCTGATTCCCCAGGACCTGGATTATCCCGGCATTCAGCTGAATGTAAATCGGGAGATGGCGGCGCGGCTGGGGCTGACCGCCAGCGGGGTGGTGGAGAACGTGATTACGGCGCTCACCTCGAACGGCATGATCGCGCCGGGCTACTGGATCGATCCCCACAGCGGCAATAACTACTTTCTGACCGTGCAGTACACGCCGCGGCAGATTGCCGACATGACGATGGAGGATTTCAAGCAGATCCCGCTGCATGCCAAGAACAATCCCAATCCCACGGTGCTGGAAAACGTGGCCGACGTGAAGCTGATCAACACCCCCACCGAAGTCGATCACTATCAGTTGTTCCGCATTATCGATGTTTACGTTTCGCCCCGGGGAGAAGACCTGGGCCGGCTGCTGAAGAAAGTTCAGCAGGTCATTCGGGAGACCAAGCTGCCGCCCAACACGCGGGTCGAGTTGCGCGGCTCGGTCGTGGCCATGAACGACTCGTTCAAGAGCTTTGCCATCGGCCTATCGCTGTCGGTGGTGCTGGTTTACCTGATCCTGATGGCGCAATTCGCTTCCTTCAGCGATCCTTTCCTGATTCTGCTGGCCGTGCCTCCGGGCTTTACCGGCGTGATCCTGTTCCTGCTGATGACCCATACCACCATCAACATCATGTCGCTGATGGGGGTGATGATGATGATCGGCATCGTAGTTTCCGATTCCATCCTGATCGTGGAGTTCACTCGCGAGCTGCGCCGTCGCGGCCAGCCCTTGCAGCAGGCCATCAAGAACGCCTGCCACGTGCGCCTGCGGCCCATCATGATGACCACCTTCGCCACCCTGCTGGGATTGATTCCCCTGGCGCTGGCCCTGGAGGCCGGCAGCGAGCAATATGCGCCGCTGGCCCGGGCCATCATCGGAGGGCTGATGCTCTCCTTCATCGTGACCCTGTTCCTGGTGCCCTCGGCTTATTACCTGATGCACCGCAAGCAGGAAGCAGGCGAGCCGGAGGTGCAGCCATGAACTCCGCATCGCTCAGGTTTTCGTTCTGCATGGATAACGCGGCCCTGCCCGGCGATCCAGATAGGAAGCCCTTGTATGTCTAGCTTCGCCATCAAGTATCCGTTCTTCATCCTCATGTTGTGCCTGGGGATCATTGTGGTGGGCGTGACCAGCGTGGCCCGCATGCCGGTGGATCTGTTTCCCCAGATCAAGATTCCGGTGGTGGTGGTGGCCACGTTTTATAGCGGCATGCCGCCGCAGCAGATCGAGGCCGACATCACCGATACCTTCGAGCGCTTCTTCACCCTGGGCAGCAACATCGACCACATCGAGTCGCGCTCGCTCACCGGGGTCAGCCTGATCAAGGTTTACTTTCAGCCGGGGACGGATCCGGACGCGGCGGTCAGCGAAATCGCCAATCTGGCCATGGCCGATCTGCGCCGCTTGCCGCAAGGCACGCTGCCGCCGGTGGTGCTGAAGTTCGACGCTTCCAGCCTGCCGGTGTGCCTGGTGACGCTGAAAGGCCAGGGGCTGAACGAGACCCAGTTGCACGACCTGGGGCAGTTCAACGTGCGCAACCAGATTGCGAATGTGCCCGGCGCGTCGGTGCCGCAGCCTTTCGGCGGCAAGTACCGGCAGATCCAGTTCTACATCGATCCGGTGAAGCTGGAAGCGGCCCAGATGAGCCCCATGGACGTGGTCCATATCGTCAACGACGCCAACAAGATTCTGCCCGCCGGCGATGTGCGCATCGGGCCGCGCGACTACAACATTTACAGCAACAGCCAGCTGCCCAACACCCAGGAGATGAACGATGTGCCGCTGAAGGCCATCGGCAATAACGTGCTGCGCTTTGGCGATGTGGGGCACGCGGAAGACGCCTCCGCCATTCAGTACAACATCGTTCGCGTCGACGGCCAGAAGTCGGTCTACCTGCCCATCCTCAAGCAGGGCGGCAACAGCAACACCATTCAGATCGTCAACGGGGTTCGCAAACGCATCAAGAACCTGCTCGACGTTCCCAAGTCGCTGGTGGCCACCGTGGTCTTCGACCAGTCGCAGTACGTGAAGACCGCGGTGGCCAATGTGCTGCGCGAAGGCGGCATCGGACTGATCCTGACCGCGGTGATGATTCTGATCTTCCTGGGATCGGTGCGCGGCACCATCTCGGTGTTGCTGTCGATTCCTATCTCGTGCCTGGCCGCCTTTCTGCTGCTGAATGCTACCGGCAGCACCATCAACACCATGGTCCTGGGCGGCTTGGCGCTGGTGCTGTCTCGCCTGATCGACAACTCGGTGGTGGTGCTGGAAAACATCTTTCGCCATCTGGAAAACGGCGAGGACGCGGTTACGGCGGCCGAACGCGGTGGCCAGGAAGTTCAGCTGGCCGTACTGGCTGCGACCTTTACCACCGCGATCGTGTTTTTCCCGGTCGTGTTTTTATACGGTGTCAGCCGCTATCTGTTCATCGCGCTGGCGCTGGGCGTAGTGCTGGCATTGGCCGCTTCGTATCTGGTCGCCATGACCCTGGTGCCGCTGTTCTGCGCTCGCTTCATCAAGACCGCGCACGGCCAGGGTGGGCATTACTCTCGATCCTGGTTTGGCCGATTCGTTTCCGGCTTCAATCACAAGTACGATCAGCTGCTGCTGCAGTTACGACCGCGCCGTGGACAAGGCGTTGGCCCGCCCGGTGGCCACCATCCTGGTCATCATGGCCAGCTTCGTGGTCAGCCTGGCGCTGTATCCGTTTCTCGGCGTAGCCTTCTTCCCCCGCACCGATCCGGGCCAGTTCGTCATCAACCTGAAAGCTCCCACCGGCTCGCGGCTGGAGATGACCAACCAGTACGTGGCGCGCGTCGAAAACGATATCCGCGAGGTGATCGGCCAGGACGATCTGCAGATGATCGTCTCCAACATCGGCCTGACCCCGGATCTTTCTTCCATTTACACCAGCAATTCCGGCCAGCACACCGCCTTCGTTCAGGTCAGTTTGCGCAAAGATCATAAGCTGAGCACCTTTGTCTACATGGATCGGGTGCGACGCAAGCTGGCCAGCGACCTGCCCGAAATTTCCACCTATTTCCTGACCGGCGGGCTGGTGGATTCGGTGGTCAACCAGGGCATGCCGGCGCCGATCGACATCCAGGTCAGCGGCAACGATCAGCATGCCGCCTACGCTGTGGCCAGCGACCTGGCTCGCAAGCTGCGTTCCATGTCCGACGTGAGCGATGTTCTGATTCCGCAGGACCTGGACTATCCCGGGTTGCAACTCAACGTGCGCCGCGAAATGGCGGCGCGTCTGGGGCTGACCGCCAGCGATGTGGTGAACAACGTGGTCACCGCGCTCACCTCGAACGGCATGATCGCGCCCAGCTACTGGGTCGATCCGCACAACGGCAATAACTACTTCCTGACCGTGCAATACACCAATCAGCAGATTGGTTCCATGACCATGGAAGACTTCAAGCAGATTCCCCTGCACGCGCCCGACAACCCGAATCCCACCATGCTGGAAAACGTGGCCGACATCAAAATGATTAACACGCCCACCGAGGTCGACCACTACCAGCTGTTCCGCGTGATCGACGTCTATGTTTCTCCCAAGGGCGAAGACCTGGGCGCGCTGTCCAGCAAGGTCGAAAAGCTTATCAAGGACACTAAGCTGCCGCCGAACATCCGCATCGAGCTGCGCGGCTCGGTGGTATCGATGCACGAATCGTTCTTGAGCTTTGGTGTCGGGTTGCTGCTGGCCATCGTTCTGGTCTACCTGATCCTGATGGCGCAATTCGCGTCCTTCATCGATCCGTTCATTATTCTGCTGGCGATTCCCTCCGGCATTACCGGCGTGATTCTGTTTCTGCTGATCACGCATACCACGTTGAACGTGATGTCGCTGATGGGGCTGATCATGATGACCGGCATCGTGGTGTCGAACAGCATTCTGATTGTCGATGTCACGCGCAACTACCGCCGTGAAGGTATGCCGATTCGCGAGGCCGTCGCCCTGGCTTGCCGGGTGCGTCTGCGGCCCATCCTGATGACCTCGCTGGCCACCATCCTCGGCCTGATTCCCATGGCGCTGGCCCTGGAAGCCGGCAGCGAACAGTATGCGCCGCTGGCCCGCGCCATCATCGGCGGGCTGACCGTGTCGGTGGTGGTCACCGTGTTCCTGGTGCCCGCCGCGTATCTGGTGATCCATCGCAAAGAAGAGCAACCCCCCAGACAGGAGGTGCAAGCTTGAGACGCACGATTCTCCGGCTTGTGATTCCGGCTGCACTCTGCAGCCTTCCGCTGGCCGCGCAGACCAACTCTGCGCCGCCGGCTACCGTTCCACAGCAGTCGGTAACCACTCCGGCGCAAACGCAACCCGGCCTGCAGACTCTGCCGGCGCCGCAGATTCCGCCTGCCGCTACCGCTCCGGCTCCGCCGCAGTTGCCCACCACCGGCGCGCTGCAACGCCTGACGGTGCAGGATGCGGAAGCTCTGGCCATCAAGAATAATCCCCAGATCTCGGTGTACCACCTGCTCTATCTGGCTTCGAATCAGATGACGCGCGAGGCGAAGTCGGCGTACTACCCGACCATCTACGGCAGCTTTACCGCGGTGGGCGGGCAGCAGGGAGCTCGCATTGCCGCGGGCAATTTGAATGCGCCGCGCCTGCTTAATCGCGCTGCCGGCGGTTTGGCCTTGTCGCAACTGATCACCGATTTCGGCCGGACGAACAATCTGGTGGCCATGTCGGCCTTGCGCGCCAAGGCCGCCGACATGAACGCCGTCGCTACCGCCTACCAGATCAAGCTGGCCGTCGATGAAGCGTTCTACAACGCGCTGCAGACTTTCGCCGAAGAGAAGGTCGCCGAACAGACGGTGAGCGCCCGCCAGCTGGTGGCCGATCAGATTACGACTCTGTACCAGAACAAATTGCGCTCCGAAGTGGATGTCAGCTTTGCCAACGCGAATCTGGCGCAGGCCAAGCTGCTGCTGCTGGACGCGCAGAACAACTACCAGTCGGCGCTGTCGCAGCTCACGCAGGTTCTGGGCTACACCGGGCAACAGCAGTTTGAGTTGGTCGACACCGAAGCTGAGTTGAAGCCGCCGCCCGACGCGGTCAGTCAGCTGGAAGATCAGGCCTTCAGCAACCGGCCGGAAATTGCCGCGCAGAATTACGAGTACCAGGCCGACCAGCATTTCCAGAAGGCCGAGCGCGATCTGCTTTTCCCCACCGTGTCGGCCTTGGGCGTCGTGGGACAAACGCCCGACGGCAGCGTCTTGAACGGCGTGCAGCAGTTTCCCACCTGGTACGGCGCGGCCGGGGTGAATCTGAATGTGCCCATCTTTAACGGCTTCCAATACATTTCGCGCTCGCGCGAGGCCGGGCTGCGCGCCCAGGCCGCCAATCAGCAACTGCGCGATTTGAAAGACCGCATCGCCAACGACGTTCGCACCAGCTGGCTGAATGCCATCACCGCCTTCGACCGTATCGGCGTCTCCCAGCAGTTCGTGGACGAAACCACGCTCGCCCTCAACTTGTCGCAGACCCGCTACAACCTCGGCCTCAGCTCCATCGTGGAATTGAGCCAGGCGCAACTGCAGCAGACCGAAGCGCAGATCCAGTTTGCGGCTGCGAAGTATCAATACCAAATCGCGCAGTCGGTGCTGCGTTTCCAGATTGCGGCGCCTTAACTTCGGTATGGCCAGAAACCGGAATGAGCAGCAACGGGCCCATCACTCTGACATGGCTTTCGTCATCGCGGCCATTTTCGCCTGCCTGGTGGTCGGGGTGGTGGAAGACATTTCGGAGTCCGCCGCCGGCGATTTGTCGTGGAGTGTTTGGCATTTGTATCCCATTGCGGTCTTTGCCGGAACTCTGGCGTTTTTGGCTTTGCTATATGTTCTGCAGCGCATGAACGATCGCAAGCATGCGTTGCGCTACCTGGAACCGTATACGCCGCTGCTGGGATTTTCCGGCGCCAATCTCGCGCTTAAGGTGCATACCGCGTGGCTGCTGCCCGTGGCCGCGGTCAGCATTGTGTGGAGCGTGCTGCAGGTGCGGCGGCTGCGTCAGGGCCGATTGCCGCAGCGGCGTTCGGCCGCCCGCTGAACGGTCGCTTAGGCCGCTTTTCCTAAGGCCGAATCTGCTTTCACCGCGTCGCGGCGGATGCTCAGTTCTCCGGAGGGGTTGCGACATGCAGCTCTCGGCATCTTGCGTTATCCTGCGGTGAGGGCGCTGGTCCGGGATTTGGGCGCCCCGAGCCAAAATGTTTTCATCCGAAACTCCCACCGTGCGATTGCAAGCGGCGGAACCTCTGTCTTCCCGCGCGCTGCTGGCGCGTCTGCGGGAGGTCGAGGACGGCGATACGCTGTCGCCGGAGACGGCCGTCCAGCTGCTGCGTTGTGATGACGAAGTTCTTCCCGCATTGCTGGCCGCCGCCCGCGCGTTGAAAGAAAAGTACCGGCCCGGCGTCATTACTTATTCGCGCAAAGTTTTTATCCCGCTTACCAACCTGTGCCGCGACTACTGCGGCTATTGCACATACCGTCGCGATCCGGGCGACGAGGGCGCGCACACCATGACGCCCGACGAAGTGCTGTCGGTCGCGCAGGCCGGCGAAAAGCTGGGCTGCACCGAGGCGCTGTTTTCCCTCGGCGACCGGCCGGAGGCGTTGTTCCCCGAGATGCGCGAAACTCTCCGCCACCTGGGCTATCGCAGCACCTTGCATTATCTGCAGGCCATGTGCGAACTGGTGCTGCGCGAAACGCGCTTGCTGCCGCACGCCAATCCCGGCCTGCTGAGCGCCAACTGGATTGAACGGCTGCGGGTGAGCAATCCCAGCCTGGGCTTGATGCTGGAGAGCACCAGCACGCAGCTGCCGGCGGCGCATCCCGCAGGCCAGGCTCCCGACAAAGTTCCCGCGCTGCGGCTGCAGACGATTGAGAACGCCGGCAAGCTGGGCGTGCCGTTTACCACCGGCATCCTGATCGGCATTGGCGAGACCATGGAAGACCGCGGCGACTCACTGCTGGCCATCCGGCGCTTGCATGAGCAGTATGGACACATCCAGGAAGTTATCATCCAGAACTTTCGCGTCAAGCCGCGCATTCCGATGGCCGCCTGGCCCGAGCCGGATAGCGGCGACATGTTGCGAACCCTGGCGGTGGCCCGGCTCATCTTGGGAGACATGAATATCCAGGCGCCGCCCAATCTCACCGAGAACGGGTATGAGCGGCTGCTGGAGGGCGGCATCAATGATTGGGGAGGAGTGTCGCCGCTGACTCCGGATTTCATCAATCCCGAGGCGCCCTGGCCGCATCTTTTGGATTTGCAGCGCCGCACAGAGGCCGCCGGCCAGAAGCTGCGGCAACGCCTGCCGGTGTACCCGGAATTCGTGTCCGGGGTGGCGGCGCGCGGCGGATTGCTGGGCGAACGCTTAAACGCGGCATCAGACAATGTGGGATATGCGAGGGCGGTCTAGATGATCGTGGTTTTCACAGGTGGAACGGGCGGCACCAAGCTGGTGCAGGGTCTGCAGCAGATCGTTCCGCCCGAGGAGTTGACGGTCATCGTGAATACCGGCGACGACCTGGAGTGGTGGGGGCTGCACGTCTCGCCCGATGTTGACTCGGTGCTGTATGGCTTGTCGGGACTGCTCAGTAAAGATCGCGGCTGGGGTGTGGACGACGACAGTTTTCGCTGCCTGGAGCGCATGAAGCAACTCGGCCAGCCAGGGTGGTTCAGCCTGGGGGATCTGGATCTGGCGACCCATCTGACCCGCACCGCGCTGTTGCGGGCAGGGAAGACCTTGAGCGAGGCAACGGCGGAGCTGGCGGCGAAGTTCGGCATTCGCGCGCGGGTCGTGCCCATGTCCGACGATCGGGTTTCTACGCTGCTCGACACCGCGAAAGGGACGCTTACGTTTCAGGAATACTTTGTCCGCGAGCGCCATCAGGTCGAGGTTCACGCGGTGCGCTTCGAAGGCGCGGAAAGCGCCCGGCCGGTCGCGGGCGTGCTGGAGAGCATCGCGTCGGCGGAGGCGATTGTGTTTGCGCCGAGCAATCCGGTGACCAGCATCGGCCCGATTCTGGCCGTGCCCGGAATCCGCGAAGCCTTGCGCAACGCGAAAGCGACGGTCGCGGCGGTGAGTCCGATTGTCGGCGGCGAAGCTGTCTCCGGTCCAGCCGGCGCGCTGATGAAGAGGATGGGTTGGCCCAGCACCATCGCGGGCGTGGCGAAAGCCTACGAGGATTTTCTCGATGTGTTGGTGGCCGATCGCGCCGACCAGCCAGCCGTCAGCGCTCAGCGCTCAGCACTCAGTCAAACCGCGGCGCAGCATCGCCCTGGCTCTCGATCCACGATCCACGATTCACGATCCCCAGCGGTGCGCACCGTCTACACCAACACCATCATGCGTTCCATGGACGATAAGCGGGAGTTGGCGGCGTTCGTACTGGATGCTTGCGCCGCAGAACAACGAGTAGGCGCGTAGGCTTTGGAATTGAGTAGGCGCATAGGTTTTTGGAATTGTCGTAGGTCTTGGAATTGTCATTACGAGCGCAGCGAGGAATCTGCTTTTCGCCGGGTACGAAGGAACAGCAGATCCCTCACGGACTAAAGTCCGTTCGTGATGACAAATCAGAAATGGTAATGACGATCGTTAACGAATGATGCAGCCATCAAATGCTGAAGGTGCCATGCGCGGAATTCTTCTCATCCCATTCAAGAGCCTGGCGACCGCCAAGCAGCGGCTGGCCGAGGCGCTGGACCAGCGGCAACGTTCGCAACTGGCCGAAGCCATGCTGCGCGACGTGATGACCGCGGCTGCCGGCGTGCTTGGCCGTATCGACGTGGCGCTGGTCACCGGCGATGCTCACGCTCAAGCCTTGGCCAGGCAACTCGGCTTTCTGGTGATTGATGACGCGCGCAACGAGAGCGAGACCGCGGCCATCGAGGCGGCAACGGCCTGGTGCGAGCAGCGCGGATACGACACGACCATCGTGGTGCCGGCCGACATTCCGCTCATCACCAGCGACGAGTTGCAGCGCGTGCTCGACGCCGCTCCGGAGGAAGGCGCGGTCTTTGTGCCGGCGTACGACCGCCGCGGCAGCAACTGCATTCTGCGGCGGCCGGCCGCCATCATTCCGCTGCGCTTCGGCAACGACAGCTTCCTGCCGCATTGCGAAGCCATGCAGCGCACCGGCAAGCGGCTGATCATTCTGGAGATGCCGGGCATCGGGCTCGACATCGACAATCCGCACGAGCTGGACTTGCTGGTGCAGCGCGACGGCCAGACCCAGGCGCAACAGCTGCTGCGCTCCTGGGGCTTTGGCCAGCGCGAGAGCGAACCTTGGGAAGCGGCGGGGTGATGAAACCTTCTCCGGCCGTGACCGATCCTGGCAGCGAAATCCGCGCGCTTCCGGTGCGGGGTATTCGCGACGTGTTTCCCGGCGACTCGGTCGCCGACTTGATCGTGGATGCGCTGGCGCTGGGCGGCCTGCGCTTCCATGCAGGCGACATTCTGGTGGTCAAGCACAAAATCGTTTCCAAGGCTGAGGGACGGATGGTCGCGCTCGATACCGTGAAGCCGTCGGCGGCGGCGAAGAAATTTGCTGCGGAAAACGGGGTGGATGCGCGAGTGGTGCAGCTGGCGCTGCGCGAGGCCAAACGCGTGGTCCGCAAGAAACACATTCTCATCACCGAGACCGAGCAGGGCCTGGTCTGCGCCAACAGCGGCGTGGATGTTTCCAATGTGGATGGCGGCAAGACGGCGGTGCTGCTGCCGGTCGACGGCGATCGCTCGGCGGCACAAATTCATCGCAAATTAAAAAAGCGTACCGGCCTGCATGTTCCGGTGATCATTGCCGACAGCTTTGGAAGGCCCTGGCGCGAAGGTTTGTGCGAAGTGGCCATTGGGGTCGCGGGAATGAAGGTCATTCACGATTATCGCGGCCACGCCGATGCCTACGGTTACGAAATGCATGCCACGGAAGAAGCCGTGGCTGACGAGTTGGCCTGTGTCGCGGGCCTGGTGTGCGGCAAAGATTCGCGCACTCCGGCTTGTATAATCCGGGGTTATTCGTATCGCCGGGGAAACGGCAGTGCGCGGCAAATGGTGCGTCCGGCGGAAAAAGATTTGTTCCGCTGAGGGATCACGGGAAGCGAAAAATTGAGTTGTCATGCTGAGCGAGGTTCGCCGGGTTTTGGCGAATCCGAGTCGAAGCACCGCTATAGTCGAGCAAAGTTTAGGGTGGAATAGAGGTCCTTCGACTCCTCGCTACGCTCGTCGCTCAGGATGACAGAGAAAAAATGGCGCAGCCTAGGCCGCGTCCTTGAAGCGAGTTGAGAGAGGAATCATGGCAGGGCTAAGTTGGTGCAATCGGCAGACGCTGCAAGGCACAACGTGGAGCGAGGTTGAACAGCGGGTCTCGCAGCCGGTACGGGCGGCGATCGAGAAGGTGATGACGTCGCTCGACGGCGGCGTCCTCAGCCGCGACGAGTGTCTGCTGCTGGCCACCAGCGAGGGCGACGATCTGTTTGGGCTGGTGGTCGCGGCCAACGAACTGCGCCAGCGGCTGGTCGGCGACGTGATCTCCTACGTTGTGACACGTAACATTAATTTCACTAACGTCTGTTTTGTGGGATGCAAGTTTTGCGCCTTCAGCGTGGGCCCGCGGCATGAGACTGCCTACTTCCTATCGCTGGATGAAGTCGGGCAGAAATGCCGTGAAGCCGAGGAGTGGGGCGCGACCGAGGTTTGCATCCAGGGCGGCCTGCCGCGCGATCTGCCGCCGTTTTATTACCGCGACATTCTGCGGGCGGTGAAATCGGCGACGCCCAAAATGCACGCCCACGCCTTCTCGCCCATGGAGATGGTTTATGGGGTCGAGCTGACCGGTATGCCGGTTCGCGAATACCTGCTGATGCTGAAGGAGAATGGGCTCGACACGCTGCCCGGCACGGCCGCTGAGATTCTGGACGACCGTGTGCGTCAAGTGCTATCGCATAACAAGCTGACCACGGCACAATGGTGCGAGGTGATCGAGACAGCGCACCAGTGCGGAATCCGCAGCACCTCAACCATGATGTACGGCCACCTCGAGACGCCGGAACATTGGGTGAACCAGCTGCTGCTGCTCCGCCAGATCCAGGCGCGCACCGGCGGCTTCACCGAGTTTGTGCCGCTGGGATTCATTCACGACAACACGTTGCTGTTCGCGCAGGGCTTGGCGCGCACCGGGGGCACGCTGGCCGAGCATCTGAAAGTTCATGCGCTGGCGCGTATCGTGCTCGCCGGCTCCATCCATCACATTCAGGTTTCGTGGGTGAAGCTGGGTCGCGAAGTTTCGCAACTGTCGCTGCTGGCGGGCGCCGACGACTACGGCGGCACGCTGTTCGAGGAGAATATCTCGCGGCTGGCCGGCGCTACGGCGGGGCAGTACACCTCGACGTCGGAGTTCCAGGAACGCATCCTGGAGCTGGGACGGGTGCCGGCGCAACGCAATACGCTGTACACCCGTTACGCCTATCCCACAATGTCGGATGAGCCGCAACCGGTTGCCGCGGGGGGCAATCTATGATCGCCATCGTGGGCGGCACCGGCCCGGAAGGCTCGGGACTGGCGTTGCGCTGGGCGCGAGCTGGCGAGCAAGTAGTCATCGGCTCGCGCGATGGCGAACGGGCCAAGACCACAGCGGCGCAGATCGCCGAGAAAGCCGGCGCTTTGGGCAGCGTGGAAGGCGTGGAGAACGCGGTCGCGGTCAAGATGTGCGACATTGTGGTACTAACCGTCCCCTTCGCCGGCCAGGCGGAGTTGCTGAAGCAGCTGAAGCCCTCGTTCCGCCCGGGCACGGTGCTGATCGACGCCACCGTCCCGCTGGCCGCCGCGGTGGGCGGACGGCCGACCCGCGTGCTGGGTGTGTGGCAAGGCTCGGCGGCCGAGCAGGCGCAGGAGATGGTGGGCAAGAGTGTGGTGGTGGCTGGAGCGTTCCACAGCTTGTCGGCCACGGTGCTGAACGCCGAAGGCGAGGTCGATTGCGACGTGATCGTGTGCAGCGACGATGATCGCGCCCGGCAGGTGGCGTCGGAGTTGGCGGCCAAGATTCCCGGGGTGCGCGCGATTGACGGCGGCAAACTGGAGAATGCCCGCATTGTGGAGTCGATGACCGCGTTGTTGATCACCCTGAACATCCGGCATAAAGTGCATGGCGCGGGGTGGAGGGTGACGGGACTGGGGATCTAGGGCCGGTGGATCGTGAAGAGCGATGGTGAAAGAGCAGGATGGCCAGAGATCGTCCTTTCCCTCGACGCCATGCGGGTCGAGTTTGGCGAGCGCCAGCTGGCCGCCGGACTTCGCTGGAGGCGCGGCCTGCGTCCCTTGATCGGGGACGCTGCCGGCTGCGGCCGCGGGGGTGCTCTCGACCCGCCGGCGGGTGCGTGTCCTGGGCAAGGCTCCGGAAGCCAGCCCATCCGGAGCAACAGAATCGCGCAGAATCGAATTCTGGTGAATACGATACGATTCTGGCGCGGAAACCGTGCTGCGGCAGCTTCTGGCCGAAGTGGATTCAACGAATATCGCCAAGCCCGCGGCCGCCCTCTGGGAGGCGAGTGGCCTAGAACCTGGCGTATTGAATCAATTATTGTTGGGTCGCTAGTTTAGTTACCTAACTGTTGCGCCAGGTACGGACCGATTCCCATTTCCTGGATAGCATGCAGCTGTGCTTCCAGGAAGTCGGCATGAATCTCTTCGTCATGCAACAGGCGATCAAAAAGGTCTTTGCTGCCGGCGTCTCCGGCCTCGCGACAGATGGCGGAAGCGTCGTTATATTCTTTGATCGCGCCCGCCTCCGAGGCCAGGTCGGCCTGGAGTTGCTGTTGCACGTTGGCGCCGATCTCGGGGGTCAAAGGCACCGCGACGTTGGGCGTGCCATCGAGAAAAATAATGCGCTCGATCAGGCTTTCCGCGTGCCTCATCTCCTGAATGGCCCGCGCCTTGGTGGTCCCGGCCAGACGGGCGTAGCCCCAGTTTTCGCAGATTTCCGCCTGCACCATGTACTGCGCAATGGCTGTCAATTCCGCACACAGCGCCATATTCAACTGCTCGATCACTTTCTCATCACCACGCATTAAGAGCTCCTTGTCTTGATCAAACGCGATCATGACGGGGAACTCTGCGAGATGCGTCACAGAGCAGAGTGATGTCCGCTGACGGCGAGAAAGCAGCCCCGGTCGCGCCGTTGTTATACTTTCTGGTTCATGCTCAAAGACACGTTGGAACGAGTCCGAGTTGTCATCGACCAGACATTGGAGCGGCTGCTGCCGCCGGCCACGCAGTATCCGACGTCCATTCACCAGGCCATGCGGCACAGCGTTTTCGCCGGGGGCAAGCGGCTGCGTCCCATCCTGTGCATGGAGGCCGGACAAATGGTGGAAGGCTGCGTTCCCTCGGGCATCGAGGAGCTGGGCGCGGCGCTGGAGATGCTGCACACCTACTCGCTGATCCACGACGACCTGCCGGCACTCGACAACGACGATCTGCGCCGCGGCCTACCCACCTGCCACAAGGCCTTCGGCGAAGCCACGGCCATCCTGGCCGGCGACGCTCTGCAAACCTATGCCTACGAGGTGATGGCCAACCTGCAGTGCCGGCCCAAGGCCAGAGTCGCCATTATCGGCGAGGTCGCGCATGCCACCGGAACCATCGACGGTATGATCGGCGGGCAGGTGATGGACCTGGAAGCCGAACATACCCGCCCCGATGCCAAGACGCTGGAGTATATCCATCGCTCCAAGACGGGCGCGCTGTTGACCGCGAGCGTCGTGACTGGAGGTATGTACGCCGGAGCCAATGCCGGGCAAATTCGGAGCCTGCGAGATTTTGGCCAGAACATCGGGCTGGCATTTCAGATTGTGGACGACGTGCTCGACGTCACCCAGACTTCCGAACAGTTAGGCAAGACCGCGGGAAAAGACACTGCCACCGAGAAGGCTACGTATCCCGCATTATTCGGTGTCGACGCTTCGCTGAAGCAGGCGGACGAATTGGTGGCCAAGGCAACCGCCGCACTCGACGGCTTCGGCGAGAGCGCGGCTAATCTGCGCGAGATCGCACACTTTCTGGTGGAACGGAAGAAGTGATTGCCCGGAAGGGGCGGGTAGAACGAGGCTTTTAGCGCCCGCTGGCGACAACGGTAGAGGCGGCCTTTAGAGGCTGTCGCGAGTTAGTGTCGCCGCTCTGCGGCTCGGATCTCTCCCACTGGGTGCGTGGGCTTACGCCCACGCCTAACCCGATGCCGCCGCTGCGCGGCTAGTCTGGCCGGAGTTCGATATTCTTTTCCCACCGGAAAACTCTTAAGGCGGGTTGCGACACAGTCCGTTTAGGGGGCGTCCCGCAGGCTGATGAGAGAATGGGGATGAGAAGGTCATTTTAATGACCTTCTCATCCCCATTTCCTTTTGCCCGCATGACGCCGGGCTAGACTAAAGCCCGGCTCTACCAAATATGACCGCTCTCGGCGCACCTGAAGGTGCGCCCCTTCAAATCCTCTACCGCAACAGCGCCGCCATGTGTTGTGATCCTTGCGCAATTCCCAGCGACCAGTTCACCGCGTTGATGAAGAAGTTGGGGAACAGTCCGATGCCGACTGTACCGATGGCGGTAATGGTCAGGGCGAGCCGCATCGATGCAGCAAGCTGCACCGGTTCCGCCCTCGATCGGCTGGCGCATCAACATGGCGTTGGCGATCCGCATGTAGTAATACATGCTGATGACAGCGTACAGCACAGCCACCGATGCCAGCGCGTAGTGGCCCGTCTGAATGAGGCTGAGGAAAATGAAGTACTTGCCCCAGAAGCCGGCCAGCGGCGGAATTCCGGCTAGCGACAGCAGAAACACCAGCATCAGGATGGCTTCGGTCGGGGCTTTGAAGTACAGCCCGGCGATGTCGTCGATCTCGTCGCCGATAATGTTGCGGCGGCGCAGCGAGGTGATCACCGCGAACGCGCCCAGGTTCATGAAGGTATACACCAGCAGGTAAATCAGGATTGCCATGATGCCGGTCGAGTTCGTCTGGCCATCACTGGCGATCAGGCCCAGCAGCATATAGCCGACGTGGGCGATTGACGAGTACGCCAGCAGCCGCTTCAGGTTGGTTTGCGTGATAGCTGCCAGGTTGCCGCCGGTCATGGTAGCGATGGCGACAAAGATCAGCATGGGAACGTACAGCGAGCGCAGCGGATAAAGCCCGAAGAGGAAGATGCGCAGCAGCATCGCCCAGCCGGCCGACTTCACCGCGACTGACATGAATCCGGTGACACTGGTGGGTGCACCTTCATAAGCATCGGGCGCCCATTGATGAAAAGGCACCGCGGCAATCTTGAAGAGCAGGCCGGTGGTGGTGGTCAGCAGCGCGAAGATGACAATGGGATCGTTGGGACGGGTGGCGATGATCTGTTGCAGACCCTGTGCGATGCCCGCCAAGTTGGTAGTTCCCGTTAGTCCGTAGAACAACGACAGACCGTAAGCAAAAATACCCGAGGAGAACGCTCCCAGCAGCAGATACTTCAGGGCGGCTTCGTTGGAGCGCTTGTCGCGCCGCAGGAATCCGACCAGCACATAGGTTGAGATGGCCATCAATTCCAGGCCAATGAAGATGAGGACGATGTCGTAACCGGCGGCCATGCACATCATGCCGACGATGGAGAACAATAGCAACGCGTAGAACTCGCCGTGATTTTCGTGCTCGATCTCGAGATAGCGGATCGACATCAGGACTGCAATCGCGCCACCGGCCAGGAACAGGTAGAAGAAGTAGAGCGCGAACGGATCGACCAGCAGCGATCCCATGAAGCCGGTATCGACGAAAGGCAGGCCTTGCGACTGCGCGACGTGATACGCGTAATGCAGCTTGGCTACCGCCGCGGCCGAAAATGCCAGGCCAGCCAGCGCGGTGAAGGCATTGACCCGCTTCCACTGCTTGGGCAACATCAGATCGATCATCAGGATGCCCAGCGCAAACAGCGTCAGCAGCAGCATGGGCAAGGCCAGCAGGTAGTCGGTACTCGAAAAGTACTGGGTGAGCGAGGTGGTCACAAGTTCATCCTCACTTCGTTAAGGCGGCCGATAAGCTCGCCGTGTTCGCAGCTGTGGCCGCGTGAGGCCGAGTCTGCGTCAAAGCGGGCCGCCTTGACGCGGGGCCACTGGTGTCTGCAAAAGAAATGTTTGCCGGCTGGGTGGAAGGGCACGGCTTTAGGCGTGCCGTAGTTCCGTCATTACAATGGGGCTTTAGCCCCGGTGTGCCGCGGCTAAAGCCATTCTCGGTATCGTCTGCTTTCACCGGGTTGAAACCCGGTGCTTCCACCGTCCGCGGAGCTTCCAGCCGTCCGCGGAGCTTGCACCGACGCCGGCTGGGTCGCCAGCACTGGCTTCTGCAGTCCGGGATAATCCGGCCGCACCGTCGCCACCAGATTGTTTACCGGCGTGGAGAGAATCTGGAATAACGGCTTCGGATAAAGCCCGATGCCGAAAGCGAGGATGACCAGCGGCACAAAGGTCGCCAGCTCGCGTCCCGAGAGATCGAGCAGCCCTTCGTTCTTGTGGTTGTTCACCGGTCCGAAGAAAACCCGCTGATAGAGCCACAGCAGATACGCTGCAGCCAGAATCACACCCGGCACCGCCCAGGCGGCCCAGGCCTTGTTCTCCATGAACGTGCCTTGCAGGATGGTGAACTCGCCCACGAAACCGTTGAGCAGCGGCAAGCCCATCGACGACATGAACATGATCAGCGTGATGGTGGCGTAGACGGGCATCACGGTGGAGATGCCGCCGTACTCCGAAATCTCGCGCGTGTGGCGCCGCTCATAAAGAATGCCGACAATCAAGAACAGCGCGCCGGTGGAGATGCCGTGGTTGATCTGCTGTATCACCGATCCGCTCAGGCCCAGCGGGCTCAGAGCGAAGATGCCCAGGGTACAGAAGCCCAGGTGGCTGACCGAGGAGTAGGCCACCAGCTTCTTCATGTCCTTCTGCATCAGCGAAACCAGTGCCCCATAGATGATGCCGATCAGCGAGAGCACGATCATGAACTCGCGCACCCACGGCGTCATGGCCACGGCCGGGAAGAATGGCAGCGAGAAGCGGATTAGCCCGTACGTTCCCATCTTCAACAGAACGCCTGCCAGGATGACCGAACCGGCAGTTGGCGCCTCGACGTGCGCGTCGGGCAGCCAGGTGTGGAACGGGAACATCGGCACCTTGATAGCGAAGCCGAGGAAGAAGGCAAAGAACAGCCAGATGGCCGCGTGACCGCCGATCTTCGGCGCCGTGGCGTACAAATCTGGCAGATAGAAGGTGTACACGCCGGTCAGGGTGTGGTGATGGAAGTAGAGGAACAGGATGCCCAGCAGCATCAACACCGAGCCGAACAAGGTGTACAGGAAAAACTTGATGGCCGCGTAAAGTTTGCGCGGGCCGCCCCAGATGCCGATCAGCAGATACATCGGCACCAGCATGGCCTCCCAAAAGACGAAAAACAGGAACATGTCGTTGGCCATGAAGACCCCGAGCATGCCCGTCTGCAGCACCAGGAACCAGATGTAATACTCTTTGACGCGGTTCTGGATGGCGTTCCACGACGACAGGATCGAGATGGCGCCCAGCAGCGTGGTCAGCATGATCAGCAGGAACGAGATGCCGTCGATGCCGATGACGTAGCCGGCGCCGATCGTGGGAATCCAGTTATTAGGATGGCCTTCGACGAACTGGAAGCCGGCGCGTTCCTTCAATGCCCAGAACCACGGAATCAGCGGCAGGGAGACAGCAAAGCCCAGGAAGGCAAAGATGTTGGCGATCCAGCGGATCGCATCTTTGCTTTCCTTCGGCACCAGCAGCAGGAGCGCAGCTCCCACCAGCGGCGTAAATAAGATGATCGAAAGAATATGGTTGTACATTTTCTATTTAGCTCTCAGCTGTCAGCTATCAGCCGTCAGCTTATAAATCGCTATTCGCTATTCGCACTTCGCTTTTCGCCAGAACATTTCATCAGCCGTGTCATCCTGAGCGGAGGATCGCTTCTTTTGCGATCCGGAGTCGAAGGACCCCTATAATTACGAATCAATCTCGCAGACCCCTTGTCGCACCAGACCACACTGACAACCGGCAACTGACAACCGGCAACTGTTCCTCACCACTTGACCACGTAGTAACAAACAAATCCCACCAACCCGGCGACCATCACCAGCGCGTACCACTGCACCAGGCCCCACTGCACCAGGCGCACCGGATACGACGCCAAACGGGTCACAATGCCCACGCCGTTGACGAACAGTCCGTCGATAATCCACTTGTCCCACAAGGTCGACAGCGTGCCGGTCATGCGCGTCGTCCAGCCCGCACCGTTCACTGCGCCGTCGATCACTTCAGCGTCGAACTTCCATAGCCCTTCGCCCAATCCCATCGCGCCCAGGCGCACTGATCCCACTTTCTTGCGTCCGGTAAAGACCCAGTCGTAGATTTCGTCGACGTAGTATTTGCGGAACAGCGTCTTGTACCATCGCGGCGCGTAAACGTTGATCGGCTCCTGGTAGCCTTTGTCCGCATTCTTGTATGCCCGCTGCGCCAGCCACCAGCCGGCAATCGCCGCCCCGACCGAGGCAAACATCAGGATGTATTCCAGCGGATCGGTGTGTTCCACCTGCTGTTCGCCCGCTGCGACTTGGCCTGCGTGTCCGCCCACTTCCAGGACGACAGCTTCCTTGGCGAACACCGGCTCCAGGAACTTCTCGAAGCGATTCGAGCCGCCCAAACTATGTGGCAGTCCCAGAAAACCCGCTCCCACCGAGCAGATCGCCAGAATCACCAGCGGCACCGTCATCGTCTTAGGCGACTCGTGAATGTGGTGCTCGACCTCGTGGCTCATGCGCGGCTTGCCAAAGAAAGTCAGGTAGATCAGCCGGAACATGTAGAACGAAGTCATCAGCGCGGTCAGAAAGGCGATGTACCACAGGTAGCGATAGGCGCCGCCTTCGCGCGACCAGGTCTCCCACAGGATCGCGTCCTTGGAGAAGAAGCCGGCGAAGCCGGGAATGCCCGAGATTGCGAGCGTAGCGATCAGCATGGTGCCGAAGGTGGTCTTAATCTTGCCGTGTAGAGCGCCCATGTGCTGCATCTCCTGCTCGCCGCCCATGGCGTGAATCACCGAGCCGGCTCCGAGGAACAGCAGTGCTTTGAAGAACGCGTGAGTGAAGACGTGGAAGACGCCGGCGGCGAATGCGCCCACACCCAGCGCCAGAAACATGTATCCCAGCTGCGAAACCGTCGAGTAAGCCAGCACGCGCTTAATATCGTTCTGCACCAGTGCGATAGTGGCGGCGAAAATCGCGGTCAGCGCACCGATGATGGCGACCGTCTTCATCGCATTTGGCGCCAGCACGAACAATGCATTGGAGCGCGCCACCATGTAGACGCCCGCGGTGACCATGGTCGCGGCGTGGATCAAGGCCGATACCGGCGTTGGACCTTCCATCGCATCCGGCAGCCAGACATACAGCGGGAACTGCGCCGACTTGCCGCAGGCGCCGACAAACAGCAGCAGGCAGGCGGCGGTAATCACCGGATCGCCAATGTGAAACTGGCCGCTGCGCGCCAGATGATTGATCGCGGTGTACTGCACCGAACCGAAGTACCAGGCAATCGTGAACATGCCCAGCAGGAATCCCGCGTCCCCGACGCGGTTGACGATGAACGCTTTGTTAGCGGCAGTCGATGCCGAGTGGCGCAGGAAATAGAAACCGATCAGCAAATACGAGCACAGGCCCACGCCTTCCCAGCCCACAAACATCACCGCATAATTGTTGGCCAGGATGAGCGTCAGCATGGAGAACATGAACAGGTTCAGGTAGCCGAAGAAACGGTAATAGCCGCCCTCGTGCGCCATGTAGCCCATCGAGTAAATGTGGATCAGCATGCCCACGCCGGTAACGAACAGCAGCCAGATCGAGGACAGGGGATCGAGCAGGAAGCCGACATCGGCGCGGAACGCAGTGGTGCGGCCGCCGTGCATGATGTAGCCGATCGAGTTGTTGCCTGCGGCGTCGGCCGGTGTCGTGGCGCCAGTACCGAGCCAGGTGTACAACACCTTCTCAAAGGGTTTGCCGGGATGTTCGGCGGAGTAGCCGGTGTACTGCCAGACCGCGAGACAAGCCCATACAAACGCCAGCACAACCATGCCGACGCAAATGCCGTTCACCGCCTGCTTCGACAGCTTGCGACCAAAGAAGAACATGCAACCCGCGCCGAAGGCAGGAAACAGCGGTATTAACCAGATGTGGTTTAAGAACATATCGATTAGCCGTTAGCAGCCGTTAGCAATTGGCAATTAGCAATTAGCAATTAGCAAAACCCAACCTTTGTCATCCTGAGCGCAGGATCGCTTTTTTTGCGATCCGGAGTCGAAGGACCTCTCTGGTTCCGACGACCTCTAACCCATGTCATCCCGACCTAGGACTTCACTCCGAGCGGAGGGACCTGCTTTCTGTCGTCCCTGAAGGGACTCGGTTGAGATCGCGCAACCTACCCCGGGCCTCCGCCCGGGGCTAATCACTTTCGCCCTTCGGGCTCGGACGTTCGTCAATCAAAGATCAAACCACCCTGCGGCATTCATGCCGCGTCAACTAAGGCCAAAACCCGTCGCCGTTGCGTCATTTAACTGACAACTGACAACCGGCAACTGACAACTGCTCTTCACCATTTCAAAAGGTCCACTTCGTCCACGTTCACCGTCTCCTTATTGCGGAAGAAGGCGATGATGATGCCCAGCCCGACGGCAGCTTCTGCCGCGGCATCGGTGATCACGAAGATGGCGAACACCTGCCCGTGCAATCCGTAGAGCCGCGAGAACGCTACCAGGTTCAGGTTCACCGCGTTCAGGATCAACTCAATCGACATCAGGATGATGACTACGTTCCGCCGGGTCAGCACGCCAATGGTGCCGATCATGAACAGCGCCGCCGCGACAACCAGGTAATGCAATGTGGTGATCTCAGTCATAAAGAACTCGGCATTTAGCAATTGGCAATTGGCAATTGGCTAAATCAAAACCTTGCATTCGCCCAAACTGACCCACTGACAACGAGCAACTGACAACTGCCTTTTCAAATCCTCTTTTTCGCCATGACCACCGCGCCTACGATGGCCACCAGCAGCAGCAGCGAAGCAATCTCGAACGGGAACATGTACTGCCCATATAACGCCAGGCCGATCTGCTGGGTGTTGTCGGCCTCCAGTCCGCGATATCCCTGATAGAAGGCCGAGGGAAAGGTGCCGCGCCCGGCGCGATACACAAACAGCAGCAAGCCGCCCAGCGCCAGCGCGGCGATGGTTCCCACCAGCCACTGCTTGTTGAACTGATATTCGCGGATGTTCTGCTCCAGATTCACCAGCATGATGACGAACAGGAACAGCACCATGATTCCGCCGGCGTAGAGCACGATCTGCACGCCAGCTACAAACGGCGCGTACAGCATCAGGTAGAAACCCGCGAGCGAAAGCAGGGTCACGATTAGCGCCAGCGCCGCGTGCACCGGGTTGCGCTGGGTGATCACGGCGATCGCCGACACAATGGCCAGCACCGCCAGAAAGTAGAAGAAGAATGTGGTTGCCACCGGCATCATTTCGCGTATTTCTCCGGTTGTTGCCCGCGTTCCAGCGCGGCCTGATCCAGCACCATGCCCTCGCGGGTGTAGAAGGCGATCTCAAAGTCCTGGGTCAGCTCCAATGCGTCCGTCGAGCAAGCTTCGGCGCACAGGCCGCAGAACATGCAGCGGCTGAGATCATAGGTCCACGAGACCGGCTCTTTGCGCTTGGTTACCGGGTTGCGCTCGCCCTTAACCACGATCAACTGCTCGGGACAAGCCAGGGCGCACAGATTGCAGACGATGCACATCGACTCGCCGCCCTCGGGGTTTACCTTCAGCCGCGGCAGGCCCCGGTAGCGCTCAAAGATGACAGGTCTCTCCAATGGGTACTGCTCCGTGATTGCCTCACTTGGGGCCTGGTAGTTAAACGTGACCTTGAGGCCTTTGATCAAGTCGATCAGCAACAGTTTGCGCAGCAGCGGCTTCAGACTCATGGCAGTAGCCCCACAATTGCCGAGGTGATTTGCGGCAGCAGTCCCCACAGCGCGGTCGCAATCAGGACAGCCAGTCCGGTCGGCAGCAGTACCTTCCAACCCACTTTCATGAGCTGGTCAAAGCGGTAGCGCGGAAATGTGCCGCGATACCAGATGTACATGTACATGAAGAAGGCGACTTTCACGACGAACCAGTAGATGTCCTGCACCCGCTCGCGCACGGGAGTGATCAGCAGCACCAGCCCGATGAAGCCCAGCAGCAATCCGAAAATCCCCAGGCCGACAGTCTGAATCTTCATCTGCGGAATCTTGGGCATCCGTACCGTGCCCAGCAGGCAAAGGAAAGCGAGCACGAACAGCGTTAGCGCGGGGAAGAACGAGAACGCCGTGTTCCAGGCCGAGCCGCTCAGCCAGTTCGGGAACGGCCGCATCCAGCCGCCCAGCCATAGCGTCACTGCGATTGACGAGACCGCCAGCATTGCGGCGTATTCCGCCAGGAAGAACAATGACCAGCGGAAGCCGCTGTACTCGGTATGAAAGCCGGCGACCAGCTCGGACTCGGCTTCGGGCAGATCGAACGGCGCGCGATTGGTTTCCGCGACCATGGCGATGGCGAAGACGCCGAATGCCAGGAATCCCAGGGGGAAGAACTTGAAGATGAACCAGGTATGCTGCGAAGCCTGCGCCTCGACAATGCCGATCATGCTCAGCGTGCCCGTGCCGGTCTGCAGGCTGGTCATGAGCACGGCGCAAATGATCGCCAGGCCCATGGCAATTTCGTAGGAAACCATCTGCGCGCTGGAGCGCAGCGAGCCCATCAGCGGATAGTGCGAGTTCGACGACCAGCCCGCCATGATGATGCCCAGCACGCCCAGCGACGAAACTCCCAGCATGAACAGGATGCCGATGTTCATGTCGGTCACGGCGTGAGTGCGGCCGAAGGGCACGACCAGAAAGGTGGTGAAGGCGGTCATGGTCACGACCACCGGCGCGCTCCAGAACACGAACTTGTCGGCCTCCTGGGGAATGATGTCTTCCTTGATCAGCAGCTTCAGGGCGTCGGCGAAAGGCTGCAGCAATCCGTGCGGACCCACGCGCATGGGGCCGAGCCGAATCTGCATGTGCGCCAGGATTTTGCGCTCCAGCCAATTCATGGCGATGACGGCGAGGGAAATTCCGACGGTGATGAGCAGGATGTAAATGGTCGCCCAGAACATGCTGCCGGCTTCGCCCGGGGTCGCGCTCGAACTTAGATATTTTGTGATGGCATCAAACATTAGCGGTCCACCTCCCCGAGCACGATGTCGAGGGTGCCGATGACGGCGACTACATCGGCCACCAGCAGGCCGCGCACCATCTTGTCGAGGGCTTGTAGATTGACGAACGACGGGGGCCGCACCCGCACCCGATAGGGCTGCGTGGAACCGTCGCTCACGAGGAAATATCCCAACTCGCCTTTCGGGGCTTCGATGGAGTGATAAATCTCGCCCACCGGCGGTTTGAAGACCTTCGGAATCTTGGCCATGATCGGCCCCTGCGGCAGGCCATCGACCGCCTGACGAATGATGCGAACCGACTGCCGCATTTCCTCAATGCGCACCAGGTACCGGTCATAGGTATCGCCGTTCAGCCCGGTCGGAATCTCGAAGTCGAAATTCTTGTAGCACTCGTAGGGCTGCGCTTTGCGCAGATCCCACTTCACGCCGCTGGCCCGCAACACCGGCCCGGTCACGCCCAGGGCGATGCAGTCTTCCGGATTCAGAATGCCAACGCCCTTGGTGCGCCGCACCCAGATGCGATTGGTGGTCAACAGCTCTTCGTACTCGTCGAGCTTGGGCAGGAAGGCATCGCAGAACTTCTTGCAGTCCTGCTCGAAGCCGTCATAGGCCTCGTAGATGCAGCCGCCGATGCGGAACGCGTGTGTCGTCAGGCGAGCGCCGCAATACTTTTCGAAAATCTTCAGGATCTCTTCGCGATCGCGGAAGCAATAGAACAGCGGAGTCAGTGCGCCGATATCGAGGGCGTGCGTGCCCAGCCAAACCTGGTGGCTGGCGATGCGGCACAGCTCGGTCAGGATGACGCGAATGTATTGCGCGCGCGGCGGAGCTTCTACGTTCTGCAGCTTCTCGACTGCCTCGCAGTAGCCCAGCCCGTTGGAGACGGCAGCCACGTAATCCATGCGATCGACGTAGGGATTGAACATCGCGTAGGTGCGGTTTTCGCCAATCTTTTCCACCCCGCGATGCAGGTAGCCGATCACGCACTCGGTGCCCAGAACCTTCTCGCCGTCCAGCTTGAGGATCACACGCAACACGCCGTGCGTTGACGGATGCTGTGGCCCCATGTTGAGGACTAGTTCGTTCGCATCCAGAAACGTTGTGTCCTTGGTGTCAAGGTCGAGATAGTCCGTGACTCCAGGTCCGTGCGGGTCCTGCGCGGCTTCGGGTGGAAGAGGATGATCGGTCCGCGTCGAATTGCTCATTGTCCACTCTCGATGCCCAGGTTGATCTGCACCCACTCCTGGTCCTGCTGCAGAATCGGATAATCCTTGCGCAGGGGATGGCCTTTCCAGCCATCAGGCAACAGAATGCGCTTCAGGTCCGGATGTCCGTCGAACACGATGCCGAACATGTCGTAAACCTCTCGCTCCAGCCAGTTGGCCGTCTCCCAGATGCCAACCGCTGTGCGCAGGTGCTCGCCGTCCTTGATTTGCGCCTTGATCCGTACCCGCTCGTTGTAATGAAAAGAGTAGAGAACGTAAATCACATCAAACTGCGCTTCGCGCTTGGGGTAATGCACGGCGGTGATGTCGACGCAATAGTTGAACAGCTGTTCGTCGCGCATGCGGAGCAGAATTTCGTAGACGATGGTGCTGTCGACGATGAGATATTTCTGGCCTAGATAGGTGCTGGCTTCGCGGATGCCGGAGCCGTACTGGCTGCGTAGTCGCCCGACCAGCTCCGAATCCCAGGGCTCGGGCTTAGGGCCTTCCGGCTTGGGCGCGGGTTTGGCGGCCGCAGGCGTCGCCGGCTTAGCGGCCGCCGGCGCGGGCTTGTCTGCCAACGGCGCGGCGACAGGCTTCGTGGTTTCCGCTGGTTTCTGCGATAGCGGATTCGTCCCGGCCGCTGGAGCATTCCCGGCCGGTGTGGAACTGGCCGTCGCCGGGGCGGCCGTTCCAGGCTCCCCAGTAGACGCCGGGCTGGCGCTTGCCGGGGTCCCCGGTTCAGGCAAAACGGGATTCGCTTCTTTCGTTTCCTCGGGCACTTCCATGCCTCTCTTCTGTACCGCTGACGACGCTCAGCGAAGTTTCAGTTGTAGCAGTTTTGGACGCCCCGGTTCTTGTACGATAGTCACCCCATACTGTGATGTCGGTCACACGGTTGCTCACAACTGCAACATTCGCCATTGTCCCGCCGTCCCACTAAGGGCATTCTTCTCCTCCTGACCGTTCCCCGCAATGGCAAAAGCAGAATTCCGCCGAGCCCTGCCGGCTGCTCCGACCTGCGCTGGGTGCTTAAGCGGAGCAGCGAAAGCGCCGATGGAATCTCTGGATACGTCAGGCGGAGGAATTTCTGTGAGCAAGCCAGCCGGGAATCAGGGATTAACCAGAAGAGATTTCGTCAAAACCATAGGGATCGGAATCGGCAGCTTGCCGACCATCGGTCTCGGCCTCGGCACGCTCGGGCTGACCGGCTGCGGAAGCAGTCCAACGCCCCAGCCGGTGCCGACGCCCGTTGTCTCCTGGCCCATTGCCAGCCAGGTCTACACCACGGCGCAACAGCAGGTGTGCCCGGTTGCGGTGTCAGCCGCCACCCCCCACATCTCTCCCGCGGCGGTTTCTGAGTATGCCACCTACGGGTATAGCGCGTGGAATCTGGCCGGGCCGCTGGCGTACGTCCCACGCAAAGAGCTGGCGCCGGCTTACACGGGTGCGCCTAACGTTGCCCGGCTGCTCTACTACTACTCCATGTCCGACATTCATATTGCCGACAAGGAGTCGCCGGCGCAGGCCAACTATATCGGCATCAACGCCGGCTATGGTTCCGGCGAGTCCTCCGCCTACTCGCCTATCATTTTGTCCACGACGCAGGTGCTCGACGCCGCCGTCCAGACCATCAACGCCCTGCATAAAGTGACACCCTTCGACTTTGGGATATCGCTGGGAGACGACTGCAACAACTCGCAGTACAACGAACTGCGCTGGTTCTTGGACACCATCGACGGCAAAGTCATCACCCCCAGTTCGGGCGCGCACCGCGGCGCCTCCACCATCGATTACCAGAAGCCTTTTTACGCCGCCGGCCTCAATCCCGAGATTTCCTGGTACCAGGTCATCGGCAATCACGATCAGTACTGGATGGGCTCGGCGTTTGAATGCACCAAGACCCGCAGCGCCCATATCGGCAGCGGCATCCTGAACATAGCCGACGATCCCCACAAGCCTGACATCCAGAGTACGGGCGCTTACATGGGCGTGGTCGATGGCTCGACCATTTACGGCAACATCTATGGCGGCGGGCCGGTCGCCGACTTCACCCCGCCTCCCAGCGTCATTGCGGATTCCAACCGCCATACCATGGCCAGTCTCACCTCTACGACGCGAAACTGGATGTCGGAGTTCTTTAATACCACCAGCAGTCCCATCGGTCACGGATTTACCCAGGCCAATCTTGACCAGGACACCGCCTGTTACAGCTTTGTGCCCAAGTCCGATATCCCCATCAAGTTCATTGTGCTGGACGATACGGTAAAGGGACCGGACCAGGAAGATTACGCTGCCGGCGGGCTCGACGATACCCGATTTCAGTGGCTGGTCGGCGAACTCGATGCCGGACAGGCGGCCAATCAGCTCATGGTGATCTGCGCTCACGTTCCCATCCTGCCGCAGAACAGCTTGACCGATACCACGCCGTTTCCCATGTGGCCGGGCCCGTTATATACCGACGAGTACGTGCTCAGTACGCTGCATCAATATCCCAATCTCATCTTGTGGATGGCCGGACACCGTCACGTCAATGTGGTCACGCCGCAACCCGATTCCAGCGGCGATCCCACGCTTGCGTTCTGGGAGGTTGAGACCTGCTCGCTGCGCGATCATCCGCAGCAGTTTCGCACCTTCGACATTCGCCGCAACGCCGACAACACGGTTTCCATCGTCATCACCAACGTCGACCCAGCGGTGCAGCCCGGCTCGCCGGCCTACAAGTCGCGGGGCTATGCCGTCGGCGCGGCGCGCGTCTACCTCACCTACCCGCTCAACGATCAGACCTCGCACTCCTATAACGCTGAGCTGATCGTGCAGCTGACGCCGGTGATGCAGTCGGTAATTTCGCAGGCCGGGTCGAAGCTGTAGAAAACGCAGGCGGGTTTGAAGGTGCACGGCTTCAGCCGTGCCGTACCAGTTGTTTGAATGCCGGGCTTTACAGTTTGCTGAGAAACTCTGCTAGAAGCGGCTTTGAAGGGGCGCAGCTTCAGCTGCGCCGTTCGAAGTCCTTTAAATTTGTCATCCCGAGGAGGGCTTCAGCCCGACGAGGGATCTGCTTTTTGAGTTTTTCAGCAAACTGTTTAGCCCCTGCGGTTCCTCGGGGTGGAAGCGTTTCGGATTTATGAGATGGATTCTAGTTATTGGCAAGGAAGCATGGCGATTATGAATCGACGTAGCATTCTACTTTCACTGGTTCTCGGCGCGACCCTGACGCTGCTTACCGGATGCGGTGGCAGCTCCCAACCTCCGGCACCGCAGCCCCCCGCTCCGCTCAGCTCGGCCAATCTCAACTTGGTCTTCGTGGCCAGTGAGGACTTGGCGTACCAGGCTTCGGGGGACATCAATGCCCGCACCGCGAACCTCACCAATCAGGGCCTCCAGCGGTCGCTCTCGATGGCGACGTTTCTCCAACAGAAGGTGCTGGGCGGGCAGAACGTAAGCCAGATTTACGCCCTCGAACCCACCACCCATCCGCAGACGGCAAATAAGTATCCAGACATGGTGGGAGTGGAGACGATCCAGCAGTTCGCCATGCTCAGCCAGGTCACCCTTTCCAGCAATCCAGTCGGGCGGCGCGCTGCTTGCCGGCCACAGCTTCCCCATCAATGCCTCGTATGCGGACGTGCCCCTGCCTGACGGAGTGGCGACGCCGTCGGCATATTGCAGCAATTGCCAGGGGCTGGACTTCCGCGACCAGAACGGCGACAACGACGCTCTGCTGGCCACGATCATGCAGAAATCCCCGGCGGGCTTCTACGTCTTCTCGGCGCCCTGGGAAACGGTGAGCGCCCTGATGGCGACCGTTAACCAGCGCGGAGGTTATAACCTGACCCTCCCGGCGAACTATTACGGTCCTAACTTTATTTACGCGATTTCCATCACCCCGTCAGGAAGCGCCAGCCTGGTCACCTACGACAGCAAACTCAACCCGGCTTCGACCTACCCGGTGCTGTCTCCACCGCTAGGGAGCGCAGCCTGCAATGCGCAAACGCCTTTCAGTATCACCGTAACCGGCGGTCAGAATGGCGCTGTAATTCCGGCCGGAATCAGTACCGACGAAACCGTTTACATCATCCGGCACGCCGACGCGCATCCCACCGCCTACTGGGACGACAACAACTATGTCGGCGCCGGACAATGGCGCGCCCTGGATCTTCCCAACGCCCTCGTCGGCAAAGTCACGGCTGACCAGGTATATTCCAACGACCCGGCGCAATTCGGTCCCGGTTCCGTCAGCACTTCTGGGGATGCCACCTGGTCGTCGGTAGCGCCGCCGTTGACCGCCGTACCCTACGCCATCGCCAATAACCTGCCTTACAACGTGGTTGCCGGCTTCGACCTCAACGATCCGCAACTCTACGACAAAACCAGTGCTTTCTTTTTCTTCAACGACGGCAAATTCGCCCACCACAAGGTGCTGCTGGCGTGGTCTTTCCAATTCATACAGCCGACGATCAAGGCGCTGCTCACCAGCTATAACGCGGCCCAACTGGCGCCGCCCGCCGACGTGTGGCCGGGCACCGATTACGACACCATCTGGACGGTGAAGCTGGACGCGGTGGGCAACCTGACGGTGAACAATGGCATGTGCGAGGGCATACAGTCCCCGCCGCCGACGGCTCCGCCGCCGCAGTTCTGAGGGCCTGAAGGCCGGAGCTTTTTCGCCTTTTTAACGGCGCGGCTGAAGCCGTGCCCCTGCAAAACCAATTTATGAAAATGGCAACTGGTAAGACTTGAGCCGAGGCAGATCCAAGCGATAGAGGTCCTTCGACTCCGGTTTCGCAAAGGCCGCGAAACCTCGGCTCAGGATGACCCCCGTGTGCCTATGGCGAATAGCGCATAGCGAATGGCGGATGGCGAAGGGCGGCCTCGCCTACACCCACTCCAGCGCGCCCTTTTTCCAGATCCAGATATATCCCACGATCAGGATGCCGAGGAAGATCATCATCTCCAGCAGCCCGAACAAGCCCAGCAGTTTGAACTGCACGGCCCAGGGAAACAGGAAGATAGTTTCCACATCGAACACCACGAACAGAATGGCCACAATGTAGAAGCGCACGGTATAGCGTCCGCGAGCGTTATCGAAGGGAGTGATGCCGCACTCGTAGGGCATTAGCTTGGTTTTGAAAGGATTTTTGGGGCGGATGAACGTGCAAATGGCTACCGTTCCGGCAGCCACCAGAAACGCTACCAGGGCGAAGATGAAAATGGGTACGTAATTCTGCGGCATAAGAATCTTCCCGGCCGACGGGCTTCATCATTCACAGCAACCGGCCCGTGAGACCGTCAACAAAAGCCATACTATACCGCCGGTGCGCAGGGGCGGCTATGACGCACGTCACAAATTTACTGTTCCTGCTCGACCTGCTGGGGCGTCCAGCCGGTCACGCGTGGGAAAGCCGTGTCCCGAAAATGTTACTCTGGGTGCCGTTTTCATCCCTTACGAAAAGGCACTGGCCGCGCATGACCGTGAAGATCAAGAAGGCTCGTGAACCGCGCTGGCCGGCCTTCGTGGCGATGGCGGCGGATGCGCTGATCCACTTCGCCCTGCCGCCCCGGCTTTCCTTGGGGCCGCGCTGGCTGGTTTTTGCCGTAATCTTTGTTCTGCTGATTCCCATCACCTTCAGCTATCGCCGGGGCCGCTCCGACATCACTCGTGTCCTCACTTTCGTTGCCCTGGGGGTGATCACGCTGGCGCTGATCGGCTCGCTGGGCCTCTTGATCCAGGGCTTGCCCAGCCACCAGGATCCGCCAAGAACGCTGCTGATTTCCGCGACTCTGCTGTGGCTTACTAACGTACTGGTCTTCGCGCTCTGGTACTGGAAGCTGGACGCGGGCGGTCCCTTGGGCCGCGACGAACCCGGCGGCGCAGACGCTAGTGCATTTTTCTTCCCGCAAATGATGCGGCAGTCGGAGGCCGACCAGAACTGGTCGCCGGTATTCCTGGACTATCTCTTTCTGGCCTTCAACACCAGCACGGCGTTTTCCCCGACCGACACGGCGGTGCTGGCGCGCTGGGCCAAGGTGCTCATGATGCTGCAGGCCATCATCTCGCTGTCCATCATCGCGCTACTGGCGGCGCGGGCGGTGAATGTTCTCTAGGGATACTTTATTAAGTCTTGCTTTGAAAGGAACGGCCTTCAGGCCGTAGGTCAAGTATGCGAGAATCACGCGGCTTTACAGTTTGCTGAAAAACTCGGCCCGACGCGATTTTGAAGGGGCGTAGATTTAGCTACGCCGTAGTAAGCCCTTTATTTTTGTCATGCCGAACCGGCTTCAGCCGGTGAGGCATCTGCGGTTCCGAGTTTTTCAGCAAACTGTTTAGCCGCTGCGGGACCTCGCTTTCACTTGATCAGAGTTTCTCTAGGATATGATCTGGTAGCAGGAGGAAGTTTCGGTGAAGATTGCGGGCCGCTGCCTGGTATTCGTGTTTGGAATGTCGCTGCTGATTTTCGGCTGGCGCAGATCGCACAACGACGTGATGAGCTCGGACAATCCGCGCGGCAACAACTCCGTCCGCTCTTCCGAGCTGATGGTGGTGGTTGGGGGACTGATCGCGCTGATGGCCTTCCTACCGACCAACCAGGCGCTGGGCCGCCTGGCAGCGACGTCTCCCAAGCGGCGCAAGCCCACCCAGCCGGCACACTTCCGCCGTCGGCGTAAGACCTGAGCTACTCCGACCGCAGGGCCTGCACCGGATCCAGTTTTGCCGCTCGTCGGGCAGGCAGGTAGCAGGCCAGCAAGGCGATCGCACACAACAAGGCCGCCACCGAGGCAAAGGTCACCACATCGGTCGGCTTCACTCCGAACAGCAGGCTCGCCATAAGACGCGTCAGGCCAAGGGCGACCACTACGCCGATGCCCACTCCCGGCAAGGTCATGCCGGCGCCGTCCCGCAGCACAGCTCGCACCACATCGCCGCGTTGCGCGCCCAGGGCCATGCGAATGCCGACCTCTCGCGTCCTCTGTCCCACAATGTAAGACAGGACACCGTAGATGCCGATACTGGCCAGCAGCAGCGCGCCGGCCGCGAAGATTGAAAACAGCATCATGGCGAAGCGCTGCTGGGCGATGGAGTCGGCAACGGCCTGTTCCATGCGTTCCGGATAGTCCACCACCATCTGGTTGTCGATTTGCAGTAAGGCGTGGCGAATCGTGGGAAATACCGCGCTGGGATCGACCCCTTCGCGGGTCCGGATGTAGGCATCGCTGCCTTCGGCGACGCGTGGCATCAGGTAGTCGGACATCTGCATGAACGACTCGTACACTTGCTGGTGCAAGCTCTGCCCGTCCCGCTCGAGTCCAAACTGCTTGACATGGCCCACCACCCCCACAATCTCGGCCGCCCGGGGGCCGCCCGATTGTTTATTGATGAAATAGATGTGTTTGCCGATGGGGTCTTGGCCGGCGAAATAGCGCTGGGCAAAATCCTCGTCAATCACCGCCACCCGGGGCGCGTTCTCATTGTCCGCAGCGGTGAGGAAGCGGCCGCGCAGCAAAGGGATCTGCATCAGGCGCAAGTATTCCGGCTGCACGATGTATTGCAGGGTCATCGGCAGGTCGGCCTCATGCTCCGGCTTGGTCATGCCGTCTACCCAGAAGTTGGCTTCGTCATCCCCGTGCATGGGATGAGCGCCCCAGTTGAAGGACGCGCTCTGCACGCCCGGAACCGCGTGTATGGCGTCGTCCATCTGCCGATAAGCGGCGCGGATGGCCGGCGGGCTTTGCCGCTGCAGCGAAGCCGAGGGGGAAACCACAAACGTAAGCACATTCCGGGGATTGAACCCGGGATTGACGTTCCAGAGACGCACCAGAGACCGGACCATCAGCCCTGCGCCTACCAGCAACACCAGCGCCATGGCCATCTCGATGGTTACGAATACGGCCTGCATACGATGACGCGCGCCCACCAGCGAGCGGCCACTCTGATTGAGCGTCGCATTCACGTTGGTGCGCGAGGTCTTCAGCGCCGGCGCCAGTCCGAACACTATCCCCGCCAAGCCTGATATCGTCAGGGTAAACAGCAGGACGTGCGTATCCAGGCCGATGTTCTCGGCGCGCGGCAACGTATCGGGAAGCGTTGCTAATGCCGCCTTGGTACCCCAATAAGCCAGCAGCAATCCCAGCGCGCCGCCGGCCAGAGCCAGGGCCAGGCTCTCGGTCAGAAGTTGCCGGATCAGCCGGCTCTGCTTCGCTCCCAGAGCCACTCGTACGGCGAACTCCCGCTGCCGCGACGTGGAGCGCGCCAATTGCAGATTCGCCACATTCACGCAGGCGATAAGCAAAACAAAAATCACCGCGCCCAGCAACACCAGCAAGACCGGACGCACATCCCCCACCATTTGCTCTTTTAGCGGCACCATCGTGGTTTTGATATTGGCATCGACGTCGGGATAGGTGGCTTGCAGCCGATGATTCACCCGTTCCATATCGCGCGCCGCTTCGGCCAGGGTGACTCCCGGCTTCAGTCGCGCGATGGCGTCCATTCCCCAGGCTGCGCTGCGATCGCGAAACTGCGGCTCGCGCCATTCTCCCACTGGGGTGTAGACCTCGGCCGGCCGGAAATTCCAGTCGGCCAAGTGAAAGCCGGCGGGAACCACGCCGATGATGGTGCGGCCCACGCCGTCCAGGATGATCGTCTGTCCTACGATGTGGAGGTTCGAGCCGAACTTGCGCTTCCACACTCCTTCCGAAATCATGACCGTGGGATTAGCTCCGAGCCGGTCTTCGTCGGCGGTAAAGGTGCGACCCATTAGAGGCCTTACTCCCAGGATTTCGAAGAACCCGGCCGAGATCATCTCGCCCTTGAGGTCCTCGGCTTCGCCCGCGCCGGTGAGGGTCATGCCACCGGATTCGCGGTAGGCCGCCATTGCCTCGAAGCTTTGGTTGTCGCGCCGCCAGTCCTCAAAATTGGGATAAGAGATGGAACCCTTTTCGAAGTTCTGCTTGTTGTGGAACAGGTTCACCAGCCGATCAGCCTGAGGGAACGGCAGCGGGCTGATCAACACCCCGTTGATGACGGAGAAGATCGCGGTGTTGGCCCCGATTCCGAGGGCCAAAGTCAGAATGGCGACGGTGGCAAAACCGGGCGACTTCATCATTTGCCGGCCGGCATACTGTAGGTCCTGAAGCAGGCTGCGCATCAATTCACTCCGTGCCAACTACCTGGAAAAGCAATTGAGGGCCCAATTGACTTTCCTTAAAGTACTAAACGCATTGGACTTGGCTTTTGTTCGCTGAGACCGGCAGGAGTCGTGTGTTCAACCTCGGACGCTCGCGTTCGCCAGCGGACAAGCCGGCAAAGCCAGCCGAGAACCCAGTTATTCAGTAACTAAGTCGTTTTTGGGGTGTTACTAACCGGCCAAATGTGAATACAATTATTACCCCTTAGATGGATTCCCTAACGGGGAGGAGAACGACTCATGCGACGCAAAGGATCTTGTTTAGGAGAGATAGTGGTGCTCACGGTCATGGCCGTGACTCTGCTTGCCACCAGCCGCCTGGCAACTGCCCAGGAAGTCGTGCTGCACAGCTTCGGTCGCAGTGGAGATGGAGCCTATCCCACGACTGCGGGCTTGGTCTTCGATGCAGCCGGAAACATTTACGGGACAACCAAGTTTGGCGGTATCCATAATCAGGGCACAGTTTTCGAGTTGTCGCCGCGCCAAGGCGGCGGTTATACGGAGACGGTCCTACACAGCTTCGGCAGCAGTGCCACGGACGGTCAGCAACCCTCCTCAGCCGTGATCTTAGACGCTGCCGGAAATCTGTACGGTACCACTGTCGCCGGCGGCATTCACAACTGCACCGGCGTCAGCAACTGCGGTACGGTTTACGAGATGTCGCTGAGCCATGGCGTCTGGCGGGAAACCGTGCTGCATAGCTTCGGCGCCCCCCGCGATGGGGTGTCCCCGGTGGGAGCCTTGGTCTTCGATGCCAACGGTGATATGTACGGTACGACCATTAGCGGCGGAGTAACGGGCAACGGTACGGTTTACCGGATGTACCTGAGCAACGGCGTCTGGCACGAAACTGTGGTGCATAACTTTGGCTACGGTGTCGATGGTGTTGCGCCATACTCTGCCCTGATCTTTGATGCTGCCGGCAATATGTACGGCACCACGGCCAAAGGCGGATCGAACGTCTGCCCGACCGGGACCTGCGGAACGGTATTCGAGGAAACGCCTGACGGCAATGGCGTCTGGACCGAGAGCGTGATCTTTAACTTCTCGGCGGGGGCGAATGGGTTTTCGCCCTGGGGCAGCCTGAACCTCGATGCCAACGGCAATCTTTACGGCACCACCCAGTATGGCGGCGCCAACACCTGCTACAACAACGGTTGTGGAACGGTGTTTGAATTGTCCCCCCAGCAGGGCGGCGGCTGGAGTCATTCGGTGCTGTACAGCTTCAACCTGGGCGACGACGGATTCTTTCCCTATGCGGGTGTAACCTTCGACAGCGCCGGTAATATCTATGGCACCGACAACATGGGGGGTACACAGAACTACGGGGTGGTGTTCGAACTCTCGCCCCAGCAGGGCGGCGGTTGGACCGAGAGTGTGGTCCATACCTTCCTCTTCAACGGCAACGACGGGGTCTATCCTTTCGCGGGCTTGGCCATTGATGCCAGCGGCAATCTCTACGGCACCACGTACCTGGGCGGCATCCACGCCGAGGGTGCGGTCTTCGAGGTCACGCCGTAGGTTGTGATCTCACCAGGATGCGCCCTCGTTATCGCGCTTGATACGAGGGCGTTCGTTCCTCCTTGCATAGCTTCGGCAAAGAAATTGAGGAAAATTCCTCTACGCTAGACTCATCCCTGATGCCCAAGCCAATCTCTAGGCACCGGCGTGGGCGACATCTATTGCGCCCGGACGATGTTTAAGATTGCGCCGTAACGGAGAACTCTGCCTTGGGTTTTTAAATATTGAATATTGCAAGTGGACGAGCCGGTATAAAATCACGTTTCGCGCCCACAAGAAATCAAACTTATCCGCGAACCCCAGGGCTGGCCGTAGCACTGCAGTTCCGGCTGATGGAGGAGTAGCTATGCAAGCTAAGCGATTGTCTCTCCTACCGAGAGCCAGCCTGACGATGTTTGCCGCAGCGCTGCTGTTCTCTAGCGCCTGGGCAGCCACCCACCAGGTACTGCACAGCTTCAACCCCGGCGGTAGTGAGGGAACTCAGCCGAATGCCGGACTTATTTCTGACTCGGCTGGCAACTTATACGGAACTGCTAACTATGGTGGCACCTTTAATGCGGGCACGGCCTTTGAGTTGATTCCCAACGGCAGTGGCGGTTGGACCGAGAAGGCTCTGTACAACTTCAACAACAACGGCCGAGACGGAGCCTCTCCTGTGGGCAGTCTGGTCTTTGACACCGCTGGCAATCTCTACGGAACCACCGAGGACGGCGGTATCCATGGCCTCGGAACCGTTTTCGAATTGTTGCCGCAGCAGGTTGGCGGATGGACGGAGACGGTGTTGCATAGCTTCGGTAGGGGCACGGACGGCGCCAACCCTTTGGCCGGTCTAACCATCGACGCTGCGGGCAATCTTTACGGCACCACCACGCTCGGAGGCATTCACCAGAATGGCACGGTGTTCGAAATGTCGCCCAAACTTGGCGGCGGCTGGACCGAAACCGTGCTGCATAGCTTCAACCTCAACGACGGAGTCGTTCCGTTTGGCGGTCTGATCTTCGATGGCCATGGCAATCTGTACAGCACGACTGCCGGTGGCGGAGTTTACGGAGTCGGTACGATATTTGAAATGTCGCCCAGACAAGGCGGCGGCTGGACAGAAACTGTGCTGCATAGCTTTGGCCGTGGTGACGACGGACAGTCTCCCATGGCCGGACTGGTCGCCGACGGCAACGGCAATTTGTACAGCACGACCTTCTCCGGCGGAATTCATGGAGGCGGTACGGTATTTGAAATGTCGCCTAGGCAGGGCGGAGGCTGGACCGAAACCGTATTGCACAGCTTTGGCAATGGGAACGATGCCAGTCAACCTAACTACAGTGCCTTAGTCGCAGATTCTATGGGAAATCTCTACGGGGCAGCACTGTACGGCGGAATCCATGGCTTAGGAGCGGTGTTTGAGCTTTCTCCTAGACAAGGGGGAGGCTGGACGGAAACGGTCCTCCACAGCTTCAACATCAACGGAGTGGACGGCACGCTTCCCTATGGCAATCTGATTCAGGATGGTGCTGGGGCGCTCTACGGCACGACCGCCCGGGACGGCGGGCACGGCGGTGGCATGGTCTATTCCCTGGCTCGTCGGGGAGATGGAAGCTGGAAGGAGTCCGTAGCCTATAGCTTCGACTTCCAAGGCACGGACGGAGCAAATCCTGCTTTCGCCGCGCTGGTTTTCGATAGCGGCGGTAACCTCTATGGCACTACCTACAACGGAGGGCAATACGATTCCGGGACCGCCTTCGAATTGGCTCCCAATGGTAGTGGAGGCTGGACAGAGAAGGTCCTCTACGACTTCGGCAAGGACGGCGCCGGGGCTCATCCGCAGCCTGGTATGATCTTCGACTCCGCCGGCAATCTCTACGGCACCACGGTAACGGGTGGCAGTAGCGACCGCGGAACGGTCTTCGAATTGTCGCCGGGTGGAAACGGCGGCTGGACAGCCCGACTGTTACACAGCTTCAACAAGAATGGATCCGACGGCTACTATCCTTGTGGAAACTTGATCTTCGACCCCGCGGGCAATCTTTACGGCACGACATTCAACGGTGGAATTCACTATGGCGGCACGGTCTTTCAGTTGTCGCCGAACGGAAGTGGAGACTGGACCGAAAACGTACTATACAGCTTCGATTTCAACGGTTCAGACGGAATCGACAGCTTCGCTGGACTGGTTCTCGATCACGCCGGCAACCTCTACGGCACCACGGAAGAGGGTGGCGCCTACGGTGTGGGAACCGTTTTTGAGTTATCGCCTGACGGAAGCGGCGGATGGTCGGAAAAGGTCGTGCACAGCTTTGACTACAACGGTTCGGATGGTGGTCAACCCGAAGCCGGCTTGATCTTGGATGCCGCTGGAAATCTTTACGGAGCCACGGTTTACGGCGGCAGTTACGGAAATGGCGCCGTGTTTGAACTGTCACCCCACGCTAACGGAGACTGGTCGGAGAAAGTGTTGTATAGCTTCGGCAACGGCATCGACGGTGCGCAGCCCTACGCCGCTCTAGTCTTCGACGCCGGTGGAAACCTCTATGGCGCTACCGCCGCCGGCGGCGTGAATGGCACCGGCACGGTGTTCAAGCTGACTCCCACGCAGGGCGGAAGCTGGGATGAGACGGTCCTCCATAACTTTGATGCCGCCAATGGTTCAGACGGGGACTATCCGGAAGGCAGCCTGATCCTGGATCACGCTGGCAACCTCTACGGCACTAGCAATTTGGGCGGAGGCCATTACAACTCGGGCACGGTGTTTCAGCTCACCCCGTAGCAGCTCATCAGACCATCGCTGGTCGCGCCTTCGAGTTGGGTGGTTGCAGGCGCGGGCGGTGATCAGTCTATCCCGGTTCTGCATACATCAGTCATGCTGCGCTAGGGTGCTCGTCGATCGAGTTACGACAAGCATTCCGTCCCGTTTGCCACAATCCTCCCCTTTCTTTTCTGATACCCTGCTGAAATTGAATTCTCTTCGACTGGAGTTGCCCTCCGCGATGTCCTTGCGAAATGTGCGTACCTGCTTTGCTCTTCTAATCGCCTTCGCTCTTTCTCTTTCCGCCGCCGACAAATCCAAAACGAATTCCGCCGGAGCCAGTCAGCCCTCCTATGAGCTGCCGCAGCCGCAGCAGGAGACGCTGGACCTCAACATGTACCAGCGGATTCGCGAGGAAGGCATCGACCACTCGCATGTGATGGAGTATGCCTCGGCGCTGGATGACGACATCGGACCGCGCCTCACCGGTTCGGCCAATCTGAAGCATGCCAATGAGTGGACGCGCGATCAGTTCACCGCCATGGGCTGCAGCAACGCGCACCTGGAAGACTGGGGCGAGTTCGGCATGGGCTGGCAGCAGCTCAATACCTGGGTGCGCATGACCTCGCCCGACACGGCGGTGTTCATCGCGCAGGCCGCTCCCTGGTCTCCGGCGACCAACGGCGCCATCACCGCGCCGGTGGTCTGGATCGACATCAACGACGCGAAAGACTTTGACCAGTACAAAGGCAAGCTGGCCGGAAAGATCGTGCTGTTCGGAGCCATGCGCGATGTCCCTCCGGTCGAAAAGCCGCTGTGGGTGCGGCTGGACGATGCCGAGCTGAAGAAGCTCACCGAATATCCCACTCAAGCCGCGCAACCGTGAGCTTCCTGCAGACCTTCATGAAGCGGCTGGAGCTGCGCCAGAAAGCAGGGAAGTTCTCTGGCCGACGAGCATGTGCTGGCGGTCATCACTCCCAGCCGCGACGGCCGCGACGGCGGCGGCTCTGGCGGCACCATCTTCGACGACAGCAATGCCGGCTTTGGCTGGGAAGTCTACAAACGCGAGACGGCGAATCCGCTGCCGGTGGTTGTCATGGCAATTGAAAATTACGGCCGCATGTACCGCCTGCTCAAGGCGCACGTGCCGGTGACGGTGGAGATGAATGTCGACACCAAGTTCACCGGCGACCACGAGCATGGCTATGACACCATCGCCGAAATTCCCGGGCACCGATCCCAAGCTGAAAGACGAAGTGGTGATGGTCGGTGGCCATCTGGATTCCTGGGCGTCCGCTACCGGCGCCACCGATAACGGCGCGGGCACGGTGGTTGCGATGGAAGTCATGCGCATCCTCAATACTCTGCAGGTAAAGCCCCGCCGGACGATTCGCGTAGCGCTGTGGACAGGCGAGGAGGAAGGCGAGTTCGGCTCCTACGGTTACGTGAAGCAGCACTTCGGCAACGTGCCGCTGTCCACCGCGCCTGACCAGATGAAGTTGCCCGAGTGGGTACGCAAGCCGGCCGGCCCGATCCAGCTCAAGCCCGAGTACCAGAAGATTTCCGGCTACTTCAACCTCGACAACGGCAGCGGCAAGATTCGCGGCATCTATCTGCAGGAAAATGCCGCCATGGCGCCCATCTTCGCGCAGTGGATGGAGCCGCTGAAAGACCTGGGCGTCACCACGATCACGTTGCGCAACACCGGCGGCACCGACCACGAAGCCTTTGACGGCATCGGCATTCCCGGCTTCCAGTTCATCCAGGATCCGCTGGATTACGGATCGCGTTCGCATCACTCCAACATGGATACCTACGAGCGCCTCGCGCCCGAAGACCTGGCGCAGGCTGCGGTGGTCGAAGCCATCTTCGTCTACAACACCGCCATGCGCGATCAGATGCTGCCGCGCAAGCCATTCCCGCATCCCGAGCAGGAAGAGCAGCTGAAAGGCGCCGCTGAAAAACCTGATGCCGGGGGCCGAAGCGGCGGAGAAAGACGCAAAGGAGAAAGCGGACCAGACGCCGCCGCAGGAATAAGGGATCGGCGTCGGTGGAGGCGAGGCTAACCACCGGGAAGGCTCCGTTCATAGCCCGGGAGGCAGCGACTTCGCATCGTTCCGCCCATTTGCATCATCGAAACTGCAATCCTTCTTCTTCCTGACGAGGGAGCGTGCTTCCGGAGGCGATCGGCGCCGGCTGATCCACCGCTGGTCACACTGGGGAGAAAGTCATGGGCCGTCGCTTTGCAGAACTCGCTTTTACTCCGCTGGTGAAGCAGCTGCAGGAGCAGCATGGCAGCCGCCGCCAGTATGCCCGAATGGAGCAAATGGGCGAGGTCGATGAGCAGCTCGGGCCTTACGAGCGCCAGTTTATCCAGGAACGCGACGGATTCTATATGGCGTCGGTCAGCGAGACAGGCTGGCCCTATATCCAGTTTCGCGGCGGAGCGAAGGGTTTTCTGCAGGTGCTCGACGATCGCACGCTGGGCTTCGCCGACCTGCGCGGCAACAAACAATACATCAGCACCGGAAACCTGCAGCATGACAACCGCGTAGCTTTGTTTCTGATGGACTATCCGCGGCAGAGCCGGCTGAAGATCCTGGGCCGGGTGACGATTCATGAGGGCGACGAAGCTGCCGCCGACTTGATCGAGAAGCTCCGCGTGCCCGGCGAGAAGACAGTCCCGGAACGCGCGGTGACGATTCAGGTGGAAGCCTTCGACTGGAATTGTCCTCAGCACATCACGCCGCGCTACACCCGGGAAGAGTTGGAAGAGATCATTGCTCCGGTGCGAAAGCGACTGGCTGCTTTGGAAGAAGAGAATGCGCGGCTGCGAGCGGAATCGGCGGCTGCGAAGACCTAGGAAACTCTGATTAAGTCTTGTCCTGAAGGGCAGGTCTTCAGAGTCTGCATGAGAATTCTGGATTTACGAATGGGATGAATCATCCAAAAATCCCGTCCGGAAGGACGACTCAGTTAAGCCCAGGATGTAGCCGAAGACGGAGTCCTGGGTCAGATGGGAGATTGACCCAGTCCTGTAGGTGTCTGTGTCACAGCTCGACTTGAAATGTCGTGGTGGGCAATCGACGTGGATCCGCCTGGAACCAGCCGCGCAGCGGCGGCTATGAAGTTAGCCCGGGGCGTAAGCCCCGGGAGAAGTGGGAAATTTCACTGAGCCGCAGAGCGGCGACACGGCTATGACACAGACACTGTAGGGACGCCAGCGGTTCTCACGCAGTCTCTTCAGGGCGTCCATTAAATGCTCGACAATCATTTAGCTTTAGAGCTTGCTGAAAAACACGGAACCGCGTCGTTTTGCGATCCAGCCCGATGGTCTAGGCGCTCGCCTCGGACGCCAGCGTCAACTGACTCTCGCGCAGGTCCAGCTCGTGTTCCAGCAGGCGCAGCACTTCGTCGTTGATGCGGCCTTCGCCACGCAAGCCCAGAGCCGTCTCGCGTTCGGTGCGCAGCAATTCGAGATTCAAGTCGAGCGCATGGCCATAGAACTGGGCGCTGGCGTCGTCATCCCCGCCGCTCTTACCCTCCAGAACCGACAGGCGATGCTGATAATGCTGCTGCAAATCGTCATAGATCGGGGCAAACTCCGGACTGTCGCTGACGCGCGCCTGCTGCAGCCGCTCCAGCGCTGCTCGCGTGACGATGCGCCGGGCCTCGCGCTCTTCGCAGTTCGGACCGCGTAGTCCGGCCAGTCCTAACATGCGGATCAGCCAGGGTAAGGTCAGTCCCTGCAAGACCAGGGTCACCAGGATCACGCTGAAGGTGAGGAAGATAATCAGATTACGTTGCGGAAAAGGACTGCCGTCGGCCAGCTTCTCGGGAAGGGAGATGGCAGCCGCCAGCGCCACTACGCCGCGCATCCCGGTCCAGCCCACGACGAAGACGCCGCGCGCCGTGGGAGCTGGATAATGCTGGTGCATGACAAGCGTGCGGAACCAGTAACCCAGGTGGGAGCCGGGAAACATCCACAACATGCGCAAGACAATCAGTAGCGCGCTGAAAATCGCGCCGTACAGCAGCAACTCTTTCATACTGTAGCCGCGGATGCCCGCCAGCACGTACGGCAGTTGCAACCCGATTAGCACGAAGACGAAGCCGTTGAGCACGAAAGTCAGCGACTCCCACACGGCCCAGGCCTGCAGCCTCACCTGCGGCGAGAAGAAGCGCGCGCTCTTGCGGCTGAGATAGAGCCCGCAGGCGATCACCGCCAGCACGCCCGAGGCCCGCACGGCCTGCGCCGCCAGATAGGTCCCGTAGGGAACCAGGATGCTGATGGCAATCTCGATGGGAGCATCGTCAATCCGGTTCTCGAACCATTCCACCGCTTTGCCGACGGCCAGGCCGATCGCCAAGCCCGCCACGACCAGATAGGCTAAGCGTCCCAGGGCTTCGCCAACGCTCGGAGTTTGCGAGCGCAGCACGATGGCCAGCCCAAACTCCAGCGCCACCAGGCCGCTGGCGTCGTTGACCAGGCTTTCGCCCTCCAGCAAGTCGACGATGGGTTGCGGCAAGCCCAGCCGTTGCGCGATAGAAGTAGCTGCGATGGCATCGGTGGTCGAAACCACTGCGCCCAGCACAAATCCTAATTGCCAGGTGAAGCCGGGGAAAACCCAAGGGGCGGCCAGAGCGACTCCAGCCACCGTGAAGCCCACCAGCCCGAAGGCCAGCATGGAAATGCTAAGCAGGTTGTAGCGGAAGTCGCGCCATGACGTAAGCCAGGCCGCCGAATATAGCAGAGGCGGCAGAACTACCAGGAAGATAACTTGAGGATCGAGCGCGATCCTGGGAATGCCGGGAACAAATCCGACCAGCAGGCCGGCGACGACTAAAACGATAGGATAGGGAGTTTGCAGCTTGCGGGCCAGGGCGGCAAAGGCCACCACAAAAGCCAGCAACAGCAGCACCACCATTTCTGCGGCGTGGATTCCGCCCCCACTGATCCCACCCACCATGATGAAGAAGATTATCGCAATCTGGGGCGGCTCGTCTGCCTGAGCGAGCCAGTCGCAGGGTTATACTCTGCCGTTAGGTTTGGTTTATGAGCGACAGCATTCGTCTGGAAGAGAAGCGCGATATCGACATGACTCTTGACCTGGCGCTGCAGCGCACGGCGCTGGCCTGGGACCGGACATTGCTTTCCTGGGTGCGAACCACGCTGGCGCTGATGGGCGCCGGCATTGTGCTGGCCAAAGGAGCGCAGGTGCTGCACCAGGCGAAGGTGCTGGCCCGCGTCGAAGACGTGCGCAGCGGACACTGGCTCGGCTTGAGCTTAACCGGAATCAGCACGGTGCTGCTGGTGATTGTGTGCGGGCAGTATGTCGGCACTGCGCGCGCGCTAGCCAGGACCCAGGGGTCAAGGCGTCCGCGATTTCCGGCGGCCCTGCTGGCCGCGCTGCTGACGGTTTTGCTGGGATGCGTGGTCTTCGCCGTTCTGATCCTGGACCGAAGTTGACTTGCAGAGCCGCAAGGCCCGAAATAAATGTCCTTACCATAGGTGGAAGCGCCGGGCTTTACAGTTTGCTGAAAACTCCCGCAGTTGTAATGAACGGGTAGAGCGAACCTTCAGGTTCGCGTCTAAGTTTTTTATTTTGGATATCCGGAGCGGGCTTCAGCCGGCGACAGACTGTTCATTTCGAGTTTTTCAGCAAACTGTTTAGCCGGGCCCTTCCACCGTTCTTAGCCGACATTTCTTCTGCACCTGTCAATAGCCCCGGTACTCGATAGCCGCGGCGATTTCTGAGATTCGAAAGTTACACCCAGTCCGCACACTAGCCCACCAGATTCTCGATCGCTTTCACCGCCTCGGCTGGGAACTCCAACTCACGGCTGGCCAGGTCCTGCTTCATGTGCTCGGCGCTGGATGTTCCTGTCAACGGCAGCATCCCAACCTGGCGGGCGAAAGCGAAGATCACCTGCGCTGGAGTTACGTCGGCCTTTGCGGCGAGGCCGGTGATCAACGAGTGTTCGAGCACATCCACATTCGCGGTGAGCAGCGAGAAGCCCTGGTAGACAACCTTGTGCTCGCGGCAGAAGCGGCGCACCTCGCGATCCCAACCGGTGACCGCAAAGCAACGGTTCTGCACAAAGGCGGGCAATTCAGCGCCGGCGGCCATCATGTGCTGCAGATGTTGCAGTGACACGTTGCTGACTCCGAGGAAGCGGGTGCGGCCGGCATCACGCTGCCGGCGCATCGCCTCCCACACCTCGGCGTCGGCCTCGGTCCAGCCGTAGCCGGAAGCCGGCCCGTGCAGCAGGTAGCTGTCGACGTAATCCGTTCCCAGATGTTCCAGAGAGCTAGCCATGGATTGTTCGACCTGCACCGCCAGGCGAGCCGCTGGATCGTAGGGCAGGCGATGGTCCTGGCCGGGCCGATAGGTGAATTTCGTCTGCAGAAAAATCTGGGTGCGGGTGACCAGGCCTTCGCGATAAGCAGCCGCCAACGCTTCGCCGACTCCGGCTTCGTGGTAATGCCGCCGCTGATTCGCGGTGTCGATGGCGCGAAAACCGGTGCGCAGCGCCAGGTGAGCGAGAGGTGCTGTGCGTTCTTCTTTCCAGGCGGTGCCGTAGAGAAAATCGGGGACGGGTGCGAATGGTTCGGACATCGGGATATTCTGTCACGAAGCAAGCGCGAGAGCAGCCAACCTCGCCCGATTGGCTTTGCTACACTACGCGCACAGATGTCCGCTGCAACCGAAGTTGTTCCCGTCAAGCGCCCCCGCATCGAATCAGTCGACGTCGTACGCGGAGTGGTGATGATCCTGATGGCGCTCGATCACGTGCGCGACTTCTTCGGCATTCCGGGCGCCAACCCAACCGACCTGGCCACGACCACAGTTCCGCTGTTTTTCACTCGCTGGGTCACCCATATCTGCGCCCCGGTTTTCTTTCTGCTCACCGGAACCGGCGCCTATCTTGCACTGCGCAACAAATCCAAACCTGAGTTGTCGCGCTTCCTGTTCACCCGCGGGCTTTGGCTCATCTTTCTGGAACTGGTGCCGCTACGCATCCTTGGTTTCCAATTCAACTTCGACTACCACGTCACGCTACTTTTCATCCTGTGGGCGCTGGGCTGGGCCATGATCGCGCTGGCCGTGCTGGTTTATCTGCCCAGCTGGCTGGTCACTGCATTTGGCGCGGTGATGATCTCGACCCACAACCTGTTCGACTCCATCCAGTCCAACAATCCGGTATGGATTATTCTGCACCAGCCAGGCATCATTCTGTCGACTCCCGGACACGTTGTCCGGGTCGTCTACCCGCTGATTCCCTGGATCGGCGTGACCGCCGTAGGTTACGGAATGGGACAGATCTATGGCTGGCCAGCTGAACGGCGGCAAGCATTCCTAATAAGACTGGGCATCGCGCTGACGGCCGCCTTCCTCGTACTTCGCGGCATCAATCTCTACGGTGATCCGAATCGGTGGGAGATGCAGAAGTCCGCTGCCCTCACCGTAGTCTCGTTTCTTAATACCACCAAGTACCCGCCGTCACTGCTGTTTCTGCTGATGACGTTGGGCCCGGCAATGCTAATGCTGCGAGCGGTAGACAGCCGAACCCCGCGATTTCTGCGGCGGGCAGGGATTATCGGCAAGGTGCCGATGTTCTACTTCGCTCTCCACATCCCGCTCATTCACCTGCTCGCGCTAATCGTCTGCTACGCCCGCTACGGACATGTCTACTGGATGTTCCAGTCGCCGAACCTGGCAGACTTTCCCTTCACCCCGCCGCCGGGTTGGGGATTCTCGTTGCCGGAGATTTACCTGGTTTGGGTTCTGGTGGTGGTGATGCTGTATCCGCTCTGCCGCTGGTATGCTGCGCTGAAACAGCGCCGCCGCGACTGGTGGCTAGGTTATTTTTGAGCGGGTGAGGAGGGTCGCACCTGAAGTTAGCCTGTGTGCCGACTCTCTACCAATATCCCTTGAACAACACGTAGCAGGGCAAGCTGGATTTGCCCTGGGCCGCGGCTTGCAGAGTGCAGGTGTAGGTGCGGCAATCGTGAAAGAACGGAATATAGGGAAAGATGAATTTGCGGTGACGCTGTTTTTCGATGATGGCGTCGGACCGTGCGAGCGAAAGCTGAATCGGTTTGCCGATGATGTGTCCTGCGCCCGGTGGCTCGGCATAGTGGTAATAGATGGACAACAGATGCATCCACGAGCGGCGCTGGATGTTGCCGTAGGAGTCCTGTACCGAGATCTGACCGGCATCGATAAACGGAATGGTGGCCGGGCCAAAGCCGATGGTAACCGGACCGTTGGAACTATCGACCTCAACCCAGTGATGTGCGAAGGGCCAGCTGTGAAATGTGCGGAGATACAAGGTCACCATCTGGGGATGGTTCAACACGGGAGGCGGTTCGGCCGCGCTGTTGCCGGCGCTGTGATCGGAAAAACAATTGGCCACCCCGGCGGCGCACATCCGATCGCCGACCGATTGCGCCCGGGCCTGTCCCATCATCAGTAAACTCAGCACCAGCGCCGCCCAGTAGCGCGAGGACCGTATTGCGTTCAGCTTCCCCATTGGTCGTGTAGCCCCAGCCGGATCGAGTCAAACCCTCATCGTGGAACATTGGTAGTTCTTGGAAGTCGCTGGCGGAGAATTCAGTTTTATTTGCAGATGCAACTTATTGCTCGGCCCCGTAATAACCCTCGGCGACAGTCAGGTTAGATGTAGAGGCGAGCAAAACGGAAGGCTCGGGGAACCGGAGAAATTAACATCGCAAAGCAGTGAGGCTATGCGACAGGCTAGGCAACTCGCAGCCAAAACCATGAAATTCGGGTAAAGCATGGTCGGTGTTTGATTCAGGTTAATCCGTACTCGTGATGACGATTGACCGCAGGCCTGTTTGTCCCTGCTTCACCCTCAGGCTTCTATAATCGAGTTGTCCACTTATAATCAGGTTTCTTCAACATTCGCCCTGTTCGATACCGAGCAGACAGGAAGCACTGTGGCACTTGATCAGAAAATTTATCAGCTCCGCAAAGATAAGCTGAAGCAGATCGAAGCGCTGGGGCAGATGGCTTACCCCTATCGCTACGAAACCACCCACACAGTTCCGCAGGTCGTCGCGGAGTTTACCGTCAAGACCGGGCCGGAGTTGGAATCGCCACGCGTCGAAGTCAGTGTTGCCGGGCGGCTGATGTCGATTCGCGTGCAAGGCAAGGCCGGCTTCGCCCATGTGCAACAAGGTGGGCAGCGGCTGCAGATCTACGTCCGGCTCGACGCGGTTGGGGAGAAGGCGTTTCAGCTCTACAAGCTGCTCGACATCGGCGACTACGTCGGGGTGAAGGGCTATCTCTTCCGCACTCGCACCAATGAGCTGACGGTCCACGTCGAGGAGATCACCTTCCTGGTGAAGGACCTGCTCCCGCTGCCGGAGAAGTGGCACGGGCTGCAGGATGTGGAGACGCGCTATCGCCGCCGCTACGTCGATCTCACTATGAACCCCGAGGTGCGCGAGGTCTTCACCAAGCGCGCCAAGGTGGTGCAGTCGATGCGGCGCTTTCTCGACGCGCATGGCTTCGTCGAAGTGGAGACGCCGATGATGCATCCCATCGCCGGCGGCGCCGTGGCCAAGCCGTTCACCACGCATCACAACACGCTGGATGTCGATCTGTTCCTGCGCATCGCGCCTGAGCTTTACCTGAAGCGGCTGGTGGTCGGCGGCATGGATCGCGTCTACGAGATCAATCGCAACTTCCGCAACGAAGGCATCTCGACCCAGCACAATCCCGAGTTCACCATGCTGGAGTTCTACATGGCCTACGCGGATTATCGCGACATGATGGACTTCACCGCGGAGATGCTGGCCCAGGTGGCGCGCGACGTGAACGGGACAACCATCGCCCACTTCAATGGGCAGGAAGTTGACTTCGGCAACGTGCAGCGGCTATCGATGCGCGAGGCCATCATCAAGTTCTGGCCGCAGAACGCGGGCGAGAAGCCCAAGATGAGCGACTTCTCCAACTCGGAGCAGATTGCCGCCATGGTGCGTCGTTACAACCAGGCTAATCCGCACATCCCGTACGATCCGGTTGCGCCCGACGGCAAGACCATCGCCGAGATCTTCGAATTCGTGGCCGAGCCGCATCTGATCCAGCCGACATTTATTTACGACTTTCCCCTGGCCATCTCGCCGCTGTCGAAGAACAAGCGCGAGCCGGAAGAGAATGCCGAGTGGGTGGAACGCTTCGAGATTTTTGCCGGCGGCTTGGAGATCGGCAATGCCTTCAGCGAGCTGAACGATCCGGAGGAGCAGCGGCGTCGTTTCGAGCAGCAACTAGACGGAGCGCGCTCGCGGTGACGAAGAAGCTCATCAGATGGACGAGGACTACATTCGCGCGCTGTCGTACGGTCTGCCGCCCACGGCGGGGGAAGGCGTTGGCATCGACCGGCTGACCATGTTGCTGACCGATTCGCGTTCCATTCGCGACGTGATTCTGTTTCCGCTATTGCGTCCGCTCAAGCGAGAAGAGGAAGAAGAACTGGACAGCAGGGAAGAAGAGGACACCACCAGGTAGAAAGCGACTCTTCGGATCATGGAGTCACAAAAAGGCCCCTCTCGCGAGGGGCCGAAGCGGTTCAGTTGAGGGGTTGAGATACGGCAGACAAACTTATTTCGCCAGCAGCTCGCGCATGCGGAGCCGGGCCTGATGCAGTCCGTTGCGCGCGCCATCCTCGGTGATACTCAACAGGCGCGCGATGCGGGCATGATCGTAGCCCTCGACGTCGTGCATCAGGAAAATCAGTTTTTCAGTGGCGGGCAGCTGAATGACGGCGCGTTCCAGATCCACGCGCAGGCGTGTTGTGCCGCACCGACAATACTTTCTCAGCGGGCGCGCAATCCAGTGTCAACTTGCCCAGCGACATGTATTCGCGCAACTCGGCAATCAGGGCGCGATCGATTTCCTCGGCGCTCGGGGTAGCGGCGCTGTCAAAGGCGCGGCAGAAGGTGTGGGTCATCAATTCTTCCGCCGCCAATTCGTGGTCGGTCATCCAGAACGCCAGAGAGTAAATGCGATGGCGGTTCTGCTCGTATATCGCACTGGAGCTTTCCGCACTAGGCTGTAGAACGGCTGGCATGTATGCGGCAAGACCGGTCATCTTGGCTTCTTGGATGCTGAGATTCATGGATTGTCTCCCTTTGCGAATTGCTTGCTGTCATCCTGCTCATCGCTGTTTGATCAGGACACCTTAGTACTAAGCAATCGGCGTGCCCAAACCTGGAAGAGGCTGGCATGGTGGCCGCGGATCGTGGCTAAGTGCCTGAAGCTAAATGGCCCTATCAATTGGAGAGGTAGGACCGAGTTTTTCTCGGCCCGCGCGGGCCGCCGCCCTTTGGCAGCCGACCGGGGGACAAGTTGGAGCCCGGCTGCTCTGAGTTGGCATCCGGATACCAACTCGCGGGGCAGGTGGTATGTAACTTCTCCCGCTCGCCCGCCGACTATGCCTGAATGGGATCGAACGTATCGAGAACCTGCGTTGCTCGAAAATTTCGACGCAGATTCAGGTTTACCTAGCTACAATCGAGCCATTGGCGGCGAGCGCTCCGTCAGCGACCCTTTGCAGTCCAACTTGCTATGGCCGAGCAACGAATATTAGTGGTAGACGATGAAGACTCGATCCGGGATGTGATGTGCTCCATCCTGGCGCAGTCCGGTTTCAATTGCCAACCGGTCACCTCCGGGCATGAGGCCCTGGCGATCTTGCATTCCGACGACGGCGTGTCCATCGTCCTCTCCGACCTGATCATGGAAGGCATGGACGGGCTGACCTTACTGTCGCGTATGCAGCAGGAGCACCCTGACATTCCGGTCGTCATGGTGACCGCGGTTCACGACATCTCGGTCGCGCTGGCGGCCATCCGCAACGGCGCCTACGACTACCTGCTGAAGCCCTTCGAGAAGGAACAACTGCTGGCCATGGTGCGGCGCGCCATTGAAACCCGCCGCCTCAAGCTGGAGAACCTGGCTTATCAGACCAAGCTGGAGTCGCTGGTCTCGGCGCGCACCGAGATGCTACGCAAAGCCCTTGCCGACCTGGAGCGTTCCTACGACATCACCTTGGAGGCGCTGGGCGATGCGCTCGATTTGAAGGACGCCGAAACCGAAGGCCACTCCAAGCGCGTGACTGCTTTTACCATCGCCATCGCGCGAGCCATGGATTTGCCGCAGGACCGGGTGCGCATCATCGCTCGCGGCGCTTTCCTGCACGATGTCGGCAAGATGGCAATTCCTGACGCGATTCTGCGCAAGCCCGGGCGACTGAGTCCGGAGGAGCAGGCGATCATGCGCGAGCACGCGCTGCTGGGCTATCAGATGCTGCGCAAGATACCGTTTTTGCAGGAGGCGTCTGACATCGTTTATTCGCACCAGGAGCGGTACGACGGTAGCGGCTATCCGCGCGGCCTCAAGGGCGACCAGATTCCGCTGGGGGCGCGCATATTTGCCATTGCCGACACCTTCGATGCCATGACCTCCGATCGTCCCTATCGCGCAGCGCAGTCCATCTCCTCCGGTCGCCGCGAGATTGAACGTAACTCCGGCAAACAGTTCGATCCCGAAGTGGTGAAAGTTTTCCTGTCGATCTCCGAGCACATCTGGTTTGAGCTGAGGAACGAAATCGAGAGCCAGACCGCTACTCGACGCTATGGCGTCAGAACCGCGCGCGGATCAAACTAGGAGCATGAAGGAGCGCGAGCGAAATCATCCGCTGTGCGTGGCGCGGCCGGCGAAAATTCGAGGAATCTGCTATGAGCACCGTTTTATCCGACGCTGAGATTCAGCAGGCCCTGCAACAACTCCCGGGCTGGAAGAAAAATGGCGGCGCCATTGAGCGGCACTTCCAGTTCGGTAACTTCGTGCAAGCCATGGAATTCGTGAATCACATTGCGGAGGCGGCCGAGGCGGTTAATCATCATCCCGACATTCTGGTCAGCTACAACAAAGTGACGCTCACCCTGGTCTCGCACGATTCCGGCGGAGTGACCCAGCGCGACATTAAGATGGCAGGAAGAATCAACCAACTCGCGCCAGCGTAGGCTCAAAGCTGGAACCGTCTAGCTATGTTGACATTGGTTCAGTCAGCCTAGTTCGCCCTATGTTTCCTGCCTGCGACAAGCCCGTCCCGCCCTGCGGGACGACTCAGTCTTGCCCAGGACCCTTCGGCTACGCTCAGGGCAGGCTTCGCCGCAGGCGGAGTCCTGGGTGAGCCATCCCAGGAAATCCAAGCCCCTTCAGGGGCGAAACCTCAGGATGCCAAACAGGTAAAGAGAAAATGGGGAAGCGTCGCTCTAGTTTTCCAACTCAGGGCGTGGCTTGAGCGACTCTGAGATCTGATTTAGCGCTCTCTGGATGCGCTCCAGCTCATTGTCGAGGCTGTCATTCCATTCCTGCCATCGCTCAGGCCCTTCACCAAAGCTCTGGAAGAACTCGCGTACCGCGCTCCGGCCTCGCTCGCTGAGCAGGAACGCACCAATACTTCCCAGTCCCAGGACCGTAAGTGGCACATACCAGCGGCGCATCGGAGCCTCGCAATTCCGACGCCTGCTCAGGAAGCGGCGCCTAGCAGAAACTTACCTAAGTTAGATTCAATTTGACAACGATTGGATGATGTCCGTGCGCCGGGAAAGTACATAGTAAGCTTGATTCCTGCACGTCCACCCCTCACATTACAAAAGCCATAATCGCTTCGCGGAAGGCTGCTTCCCGAAACAGGAGCGGACCTGATTTGCCGGCAGCCGGATACCAGGCGCGCCACTTAATCGGTTTCGCTTAAAGCCTGCGCTGAGCTTGCCGAAGGGTTGGTTTCGTCTCCGTTCCATAAGGCTTCTGGCGAAGCCGTGTGGTTGGTCAAACCGGCGTTTCCGGATTATCATTCGGCGCGGGAAGGCTCAGGCTGGGTTGGCGGATAACCTGCGCATGGCTTACTCTTCCCAGTGCGAGGCGTCTAGACAGTATCATGCAAAAACCAACCGGCTTTCTCGTCACTGCATTGCTGCTGCTGGTCGTGGCGGCGCCGCTGGTGGCACAGGACCGCACGGCCAATCCCATGCCCAACACAATCTGGGTGGGGGCCGATGGCAAGTTCGACTCCGATCCCGACACTGCTCTGGTGCAGTTCAACATCTCCGCCCAGGAAGACAAGCTGCAGGACGCAAGCCAGAAAGCTACCCAGGCAGCCGAGCAGGTCCGGCAACTGTTGCGCAGCAATGGACTCGATCCCAAAGACGCCCAGATCAGCCGCTTTGCCACCCAGCCGGTCTATGACTACAAGAATCCCAAGCGCAAGCTGGTCGGCTATCGGGTGGACGCCAACATCAGCATCAAGGTGAAAGATTTTACTAAGGTCGGGCCGATCACTGAGGGCCTGTCGAACATGGAGGTAACCGATACCTCGATCAACTATATGCTCGACGACATTGACGCGGCCAAGATCAAGGCCGTGGAAGACGCTTTGCGTCGCGCTCACGACGAAGCCAACGCGGTGGCGCGCGCCAGCGGCAGAACGCTGGGCGAACTCTCCTACGCCTCGGTCGATACCTTTGAGCAAACTCCGGTGCGTCCCATGATGGCTAAGTCGATGGGGCTGGCGGCGGGTGCGGCCGCTGCGCCCGCGCCTCCGACGGCCGAGTTTGGAGCCGAGAAGATTACGGTTACCGCGCATGTCAACGCGCTGTATAACCTGAAATAGGATGGCTCGGTTGACGTGCCTGCATTCAAATATGCGGGAAGTTGTCGGCATAAGTCGGCCAAGCGAGGACACGCGAGTATCCCGTCCCGCCTTGCGGGACGACTCAGTTCAGCCCAGGACGGAGTCGCAGGCGTAGTCCTGGGTGAGGTTATGTAGAACCTCAAGCCCCTTCAGGGGCGATACGGCGAGATATCGAGAGTGCCAGGCCGGTTCTCTTAGCTGAAATAGGATGGGCGCGACTTTTGCGCCCCTTTGGCGTTCATCTGAATGTAGGTAAGCTTGGCGGTGGAGGAACAATGAGAGCAGTGCTAGCCTTGTTTGTAACCGCAGTGAGTTTGGTCGCGACATCTGGCTTTGCCCAGACCAGTACCGACGTTCCCCAGCTCACCTCACGTACCACCACGGCTGCCGCCTCTCCCACCACGAACGACGCGCCGGCGCCCAGGCCCATCACCGTTCCCGCCGGCACGAAAATTCCCTTGACCCTGAAGCAAGGCATTACCAGCAAGAACGCGCGGCCCGGCGATCCGGTTTATGCGCAGACGGCTTTCCCTATCACCCAGAACGATCAAATCGTGATTCCCGCGGGAACCTTTGTGCAAGGCGAGGTGCGCCGGGTGCTGCGTCCTGGCCGGGTCAAGGGGCGCGCGGAATTACAGATGAGCTTTACCTCCATGATCTTTCCTAACGGCTACACCATCCTGCTGCCGGGAGCGGTGCAGGGCACGCCCGGTTCGCAAGACACCAGCATGAAGGGCAAGGAAGGAACCATTGAGGGCGACAGCAGTAAGGGGAAGGACGCTGCAACCATTGCGGAGGCCACGATTCCAGGAGCCGGCATTGGCGCAATTGCGGATGGTGGAAAAGGCGCGGCGGTGGGCGCAGCGGCCGGCGGAGTGATTGGGCTGGCCACGGTGCTGCTGAGCCGCGGTCCCGAGATTCAGTTGGGTACCGGTTCCTCGATCGAGATGGTGCTGGAAAGCAATCTGGCGCTCGATCCGGCGAAGATGCATCGCCCGGCCAACGCGCAATAGATCGCGATATGGGTTGGCCCAAGACTCTGCTGTCCCGACGGGACTCGGATTCATTTCCCACTCTATCCCGGACTCCGCCTGCGGCTCCGTCCTGGGCTACACTGAGTCGCCCTTACAGGCGGAACTTTCGATCAATCAATTCCACTCGCAAATCCAAATTTAATTCCCACGCAGACCTTGAAGGCTCGCTCTACCCAAATCACGTCTGGGAATGCGGATTTTGCTCGGTGCCAGCATCTCAATAAATCAGGTACTTCGCCCGCGTCTCCATAAACTGATCGAGGCCGTCCTGCCAATCGGCGGCTATGCGATGCGGGTCCTCGCCTGCCACCAGCGCCTTGAATGCCGCCTGATTCCGCAGCAGCAGGTTGATGTGGCTGGTGTCGAAGCCCATGGGATAGAACTTCTGCAGCGCCGCCGCCAGTTCCAGGCCCAGCTCCGGCGCATCCAGCATGTCGCGATTGGTAAGGATGATGCTCACCCCGGCACACTGCTGCCGCGCGTGCGTGCCTGACGTGGGAGTAAACGTCGTAGGCACGAATCGCACTCCCGCGATGTTGCGTTCATTCAGGTAGCTGGACAGCTCCTTGGCATCAACCCAGGGCGCGCCCACTAGCTGGAATGGGCTGTCAGTACCACGTCCTACCGAAACGTTGGTGTCCTCAATTAGAGCCACGCCAGGATAGAGCGCCGCCTGATCCAGGTTGCGCAGATTCGGCGATGGATTCACCCAGAAATCGCCGGTGGAATCGAACCAGTCGCCGCGCATCCAGCCGCGCATGGGGATCACGGTAAGATCGGCGTCGATGTGCTTTTCCTCGTTGAACAGCTTTGCCAGCTCGCCCATGGTCATGCCATGGCGCACCGGAAGGGAATAGTAGTTGACGAAACTTTCCTGGCCCGGGTCGGACACCGGACCCTGTACATAGGCGCCGGTAATCGGGTTAGGCCGGTCGAGCACGATGATCGGCTTCTTGCGCCTTGGCCGCCGCCTCCAGAAAATATCCCATGGTGGTGGCGTAGGTATAGAAACGAGCGCCCACATCCTGCAAGATCGACCACCAGCACGTCGAGATTCTTGATCACGTTGGGCGACGGCCGGCGCTTGGCGTCGGTGTCGCCGTAGACGCTGTAGATGGGCACGCCGGTGACGCTGTCTTTCGCGTTAGGAATGTCGGTGCTGTCGGACGTGCCCTGCACCCCGTGTTCCGGGCTGAAGATGGCGGTCAGTTGCGCTCCCGGCACGCGCTCCAGCACGTCGATGGTGCGTCGCCCTCGGTTATCGATGCCAGTTTGATTGGTCAGCAGCCCAACGTGAGCAACCGTCACGTTGGGAATCCTCAGCGGCTCAAACTGCCGCTCCTCCAGCACGTCGATTCCGTTCAGCACCTTGCCATTGCGGACCACAATTCTGCGCGCCGCCATCGCCGCCTCGTTATAGCCGGTGATGCGCGCCAGGCGCAGCTTCTGCTCCTGGCTGGGCTTCAGTTGCAGCGCCGACGCAACGGCGGTGGCGATCTCGGTGCGCAACGCGATCACGTTGCCTTCCTTCAGGTTGACCGAATTGGTCAGCAAAATGATGTACGTGTTGGTGGTGGGATCGATCCACAACGACGTTCCAGTAAAGCCGGTGTGCCCGAACGAGCCCACCGGCAACAGCTCTCCGCGATTAGAAGAAAATGGCGAGTCGATGTCCCACCCCAGGCCGCGCACGTCGGCATAATTTGCCGGCTGTTGCGGCGTGGTCATCTTCTCCACGATCAGCGGCGACAGGATGGCGGCACCGCCATTCAGCATGGCTTCGGCAAATTTCGCCACGTCATCGGCGTTGGAGAACAGTCCGGCATCCCCGGCTACGCCGCCCATGCGGCGCGCCGTGGGATCGTGCACGGTTCCGCGCAAAAGCTGGCCGGTATGTTCGTCCCGTTGCGTGGGAGCGATGCGCGGCACCCAGGTTGGCGGCGGATTGAATCGCGTCGAGGTCATGCCCAGCGGACCGAAAATATAGGTCTGGGCATACTGATCGAGCGGCATGCCGCTGACTTTCTGCACCAGCTCGCCCAGCACGATGAAACCCACGTCGCTGTAGCGGAAGGTCGAACCCGGCGGGCTCTCCAGCGCCGACGCGTTGGCCCGGCTGTAGCCCTCGTCAAGCCCGTTCCACGCCTGCTTCAAATCGAGGTCGGCGGGCAAGCCGGAGTAGTGCGTCAACAGCATGCGAATGGTGACGTCCTGCTTGCCATTCTGCGCGAAGTCGGGAATGTACTTGGCCACCGGATCGTTCAGCTTGATCTGCCCCAGCTGCTCCAGGCGCATGATGCTCGAGGTAGTCGCAATCACCTTGGTCAGTGACGCCAGATCGAAAATCGTCTCCGGCGTCATGGGCTCGGCCTTAGGTTCGCTGGAAAGATTGCCATACGCTTTGCGATACGCGATCAGCCCGTTGTGGCCGACCAGCAAGACCGCGCCGGGCGCGTTGCCGTTCCGCACCGCATCCTTCAGGAGATCGTCCAGGGGCGCAAAGCGGCTCTGCACCTCCCTCGGAGCCATGGCCGCTGGCAGAGCACCGCCCTGGGGCGGAGGGGCTTGATTGGCGGCCGGCGTTTGTGCGGGATTGGAGACGGCAGTGCCCTTGGATGGGGCAGACTTTTGCGCGACTATGGGCGCAGTGACGACGATCAGAAGATAGAGATAGACCAGCGCAATGGCTGGCCAGCGAAGACGCAGGCTCAAGTGAACCCAGACCCTTCCGGTTGCAGATTGTGCCCGCCGTTTTGGCTGGCAAGCTATTATAAGTGGCGGCGCGTCTCGCTGCATGGGCGCGAGGAATCTCTGAACCAGCTATCGCAAAAACTCGCTTCACTGCCACCCGCTTTTGAACAGCAGGAGAAGCAATTCGCGCGCGCTTTTGCCCTGCTGCGCCAGGCCATCGAAGATCATGCCTTTCCCGCCGCAGCGTTGGCGGTGACGCATCACGGGTCGCTAATCGCGTCCCAAGGCTTTGGCCGCTTCACCTACGATGCCGGCGCACCGGCGGTCCAGGCTGACACCGTCTTCGATCTCGCGTCGGTGACCAAGGTTGTGGCCACGACCGCAGTCGCCATGCTGCTGTACGAACGCGGCCAGCTTGCGCTCGAGGCGCCGCTGGCGAAATTCCTGCCCGAGTTCGTCTCGCTTGCGCCCAAGCATCAGCACGCAGCGCGTGAGGCGGTCACTCTCCGCATGTTGCTGGGGCATTGCAGCGGACTGCCCGCCTACGAGAAGCTGTTCGAGTTCGCCGACAGTCGCGATGCGCTGATTCGCGCCGCCCTCACTGCCCGTTTAGTTGCGCCACCGGGCACGCGCGCCGAGTACAGCGACATCGGATTCATCCTGCTGGGCGAGGTTCTGGCTCAACAAGCCGGGCTGGCGCTCGAGTTGTTTGCGCGCCAGGAAATCTTCACGCCCTTGGGAATGTCGCGCACCCGCTTCCTTCCGCCCACGGAATGGAAGCCGGCGATCCCGCCCACCGAAGACGACCAGCGATTTCGCAAGCGCCTCATTCAAGGCGAGGTGAACGACGAGAACGCGTACGTGATGCGCGGGGTTGCCGGACATGCTGGTGTGTTCGCTCCCGCAATCGATCTGGCCAACTTTGCCGAATGCATGTTGCGCCACGGCGCGCCGCTGCTTAAGTCCGAGACCGTGCAACTGTTCACTCATCGGGAGCCTTCGCCTCCCGGGACGTCGCGCGCCTTAGGATGGGATACGCCGTCGCCCACCGAGTCGTCCGCGGGCAAGCATTTCTCGCCGCTGTCGTTCGGGCATCTCGGCTTCACCGGTACCTCGCTGTGGATCGATCCCGCGCGCCGGCTATCGGTGACGCTGCTGACCAATCGCACCTGGCCCAATCGCGCCTCGCAAGCTATTCGCGAGGTTCGGCCGCAGCTGCATGACGCCATCGTCGAAGCGCTGGAAGAACGCTCTTGATCGTCGCTCCTCCCGAACCTAGCCTGCCGGCAGTAAATTCCCACTTTTCCACAGCCAGCCGTGCGATATACTCCGCCAGTCATTCTGTGGCGCGTGCAACCACCCGCGCCGCATCCCGGCAGTAAGCAGCACCCGCAAGCGACTCCTGGCCACATTACTCGTAAAATGGAGATAGCGCCGTGATCCAGAGGTTCGGCGTACGCAGTACCGGATTAGGACACTCTCTCATGGATAAGTTTGTCATTCGTGGCGGCAATCCGCTGCTGGGCACCGTGCGCATCAGCGGGGCCAAGAATGCCGCGCTGCCCGCCATGGCCGCGGCTCTGCTCACCGAGGAGCCGGTCGTCCTGGAGAACGTTCCGCAGGTTCGCGACATCGAAACCGAGCGCAAGCTGCTCGCCGCCATGGGCGCCGAGGTCGAACTGGGTTACGGCCGCGCCCAGCATCGCACCACCATCTGCTGTCGCGATCTGTCCAGTCCGGAAGCCTCCTACGAGTTGGTCAAGACCATGCGTGCCTCGACGCTGGTGCTGGGACCGCTGGTGGCTCGCATGGGAACGGCTCGGGTGTCGCTGCCCGGCGGCTGCGCCATTGGGGCGCGGCCCATCAACCTGCACCTTAAGGGACTGGAAAAGCTGGGCGCGAAAATTTCACAAGAGCATGGCTACATCGAGGCGCGGGCCGAGCGGCTCAAAGGCGCCCGCGTCGTCTTCGAGAAGATCACCGTCACCGGTACCGAAGACCTGCTGATGGCGGCCACCCTGGCCGAAGGTGAGACCATTCTGGAAAACTGTGCGCGCGAGCCGGAAGTGGTCGATCTGGCGGCGCTGCTCAACAAAATGGGAGCGCAGATCGATGGCGCGGGCACGCACACGATTCGCATCCACGGAGTCGAGAAGCTGCATGGAGCACGGCATCGTATCATTCCCGACCGCATTGAAGCGGGCACGTTTCTGGTAGCGGCCGCGCTAACCGGCGGCGATCTACTGGTCTCCAACTGCGAGCCGCTTCATCTGGATGCGCTGGTGCAGAAGCTGGAAGAATGCGGCGTCGATGTGCGGCCCAATGGCGATTCCATTCGCGTGATCAACGACGGGCCGCTAAAAAGCGCCGACATGATGACCGAGGAGTATCCCGGCTTTCCCACCGACATGCAGGCGCAATACATGGCGCTGGCCACCCAGGCCGAAGGCACCAGCATCGTCACCGAGAATATTTTCGAGAATCGCTTCATGCACGCTCAGGAGCTGGTACGTATGGGAGCCAACGTGAAGATCGAAGGCAGCCGCGCGGTGGTTCGCGGCCGCACCCCGCTCAGCGGTGCAGCCGTGCAAGCCAGCGATCTGCGCGCTTCGGCATCGCTGGTGTTGGCCGCTCTGGTCGCCGATGGCGAAACCATTATTGACCGGGTGTACCACATTGACCGCGGCTACGAGCATATCGAGGAGAAGCTGCGCGGGGTGGGAGCGCAGATCCGGCGCATCGGCGAACTGCTTCCGCGACGTATAAGCTCGCCCGCCGTCGCCAGCTAGGGAACCTCTGATTAGGTTTTGTTTTGAAGGGGACGGCCTTCAGGCCGTCCGTTAAGTACCCGAAAAACTTGGTCGTCCGACTATCCCGTCCCGCTCATGCGGGACGACTCAGTTCAGCCCAGGACACAGCCCGCCGCAGGCGGGCGCAGTCCTGGGTAGTCGTGGTATCAAACCTGTGAGCCCCTTGCAGGGGCGGCAGGCGATCAGGTTGACGCCCTACGCTGCGGCTGAGTGTCCGCGGCCGAGTACCACGTAGCGTTCAGATGCCAGCAGGATGCCATGTACATCGGCGGAGCAGCAGCAATCGACGGCTCCCGCCGCCAGCGCTTCGGACCACATGCGGTCATCGGCCAGGCGATGGATGCAGACAAATGCCGTCGCGGGAAATGCGCGGCACAGCTCTTTCACCCGGTCGAGGCCGATGAGTTCCAGGTCCAGCACCGCAAACGGTGAGCGGAACCGGGCCACGGCGGACTTGGTTTCTTCATAGGACTTGGCGACTGCCAGATTGCGAAACTGCGCATTGAGTGATGCAGCCAGCCGCTCGGCCAATACCGCATCGTGGTGAGCGAGAACAACATTGATGGGCCGCATGGCGAACCTTTCTGAAATGATAGAAGGATGGCGAAACGCTATCCGTTAGAAACCTGGCTGAAGAGTTGAATCGGGTCGCACCCGGGGGTGCAGAACATCAAGTCGTCGAGCGCGGCCGGCGCTATTTTGCGGCGTCGGGTTGCGGTACCGTTTCGAATGCTTCCGGCTGAAGCTTGCCATTACGCTTCAAAAGGATTTCGACTTTGCCTTCGGCTTCTTCCAGCTCCTTCCGGCAGGAACCGGAAAGCTTCATTCCCTCGTCAAAGAGTTCCAGCGCGTGGTCGAGCGATACATCGCCCTTTTCTAGTTCCGCCACGATTTTTTCCAGCCGCTCCAGACATTCTTCGAACTTGGGCAAGGACGAAACTCCTAACCTGATTCTAGTGCAAATTGCAGGCGATGAACGCGAAAATTCGCGTCAAGGTATTCCGGAAGAATAGATGGAGAAGGACCGGTGGAAGGCCACAGCTTCAGCCGTGCCGAGAGGCGGTTTTGAAGGGGCGTAGCTTCAGCTACGCCGTAGCAACTCCTTTACGATTGTCATCCCTCGGCGGCTTGAGCCGCCGAGGGAACTGCTGTTCCGACTTTTTCAGCAAACTGTTCAACCGGGCCGAAGGATTGCGGTTGAGAAGGTTTCGCACCCGCCACCGTGGCAAAGGCACTTCTCATGGGGCGCAAATTTCACCGGGATGGAAGCCCGGTGCTTCCACCACTGCTTTCCACCCTGGCGTTTCCACGGCTGCTAGAAATTCAGGCCGGCATTGATGACGCTGGTGCGACCCTCATAGGTATTGCGTGCGTCGTACTCAAACAGCGTGCTGAATCCCACGTACAGCCCTTTGTAAGGCGAGGTGAGGTTGGTGGTGAAGCCGACGCCGTCGACGCCATAGAGCAGGCGGGAGAGATCTTTGCGCACGCCGCCCTTGTTCGTGGTCTGCCACTGGCCATAACCTGCAGGGCCCGCCAGCAACGACCATTTGCCGTCGGCCGAAAGCGGGAAGGTGTGCGACAAGGCGTAGTCGACCGACGCGTTCGCGCCTGGATGCACGCCGGTGCCTTCCTGCACGCGATTCCAGCCGTAGTAGCTAAAGACGCTGGCCTGGGTCAGCTTGCTCTTGCTCAGATAGAAGGTGGCCCCGACCTGTGGTCCGGCGGTCCAGAAGCCGGAACTCAGATTGTCGGAGCCGTGAGGCACGTAGCGCCCGGTCGGAGCATAGACGCTGACTCCCGCCTGCAGGTCGAGCCATTTCAGGTTCCAACCCAGGTCCAAGGGCACAAAGCTGGTATTGCTGATGCCGACCGCGCCGCTGACCACCTTGTCGCCGTCAAAGGGATTGCGCGCATCGAAGCGGCCGTTGGAGATTGCGATGTCGATCAGGAACTCCAGCTTGGCATCCAAAAAGTGAAACTTGGGGACATAGGTCACGGTGTTGTTGTCGACCAGGATGGAGAGTTGACCGTGGAAGGCTATGGCCTTGCCCTTGGGGCCGCAGAGCCGGTCGGCTGAGTTGTACCAGATCTGATTGGCATAGGCGAAGCCTGGATCGGGCACCGTCCCTCCGTTGGAAAGCGTCGAGCCCGGAGAATACTCGGCCCGCACTTGGGCTGCGGCGTAAGGGGACAGCGACTCTGCGCATAGGATCGCCAGAAGGAAAGCACAGAGGCTAACCTGGCTGGCGCGGGTGCGCGATCGGCCCTCAGGGACCCAGTTACTCCGAACGAATGCAGGCTTCGCCGGGTAGCGCGTAGAGCGGCAGTTTCCCCGCAGGGATCGACCTCCGGCTGCTCCGCGATGAATTACGCAGAGAGCAAGGTTTGCATCACGTCCAACTACCGTGCGTCGGAACTGATGACGCCGCCTACCACAGCGATGTCAGGGAAACAATTTGCGCGCCGCCGATTACGAACCGCGTCGTGCGGTCAGGTTACACGGCTGCCCGTTTGGTCGCTCCACCGCCCAAGGCCTCCAGCACATCGACCGCGCAGGAGTAGCGCCCGAAGGGAGCGCTGATCTGCGCACCTTGCACGATGTCTTTGGCCGCCGCCAGCATGTCACGCGCGATGGCCACGCCCTCGGCGCGAGCGGCGTCGGCCGTCGTAGCCTTCGCCATGCGAGCGAAAATTTCGTCCGGGATCGACACCCGCAACTCGTTCTTCATGAACTCGGCATTGCGGGTCGAGGTGAGCGGCCAGATGCCGGCAACTACAGGCACATGAAGATGTTCTATGCGGCGCATAAAGTCTTCCAGCAGTCGTAAATCGAAGACCGGCTGGGTCACTGCCAGCTCCGCGCCCGCTTCCACTTTGTACTCGAAGCGGCGAATCTCCTCATCGATATTCAGGCTGCCCGGGTTGGCGCCGACCGCGATCACGAAGCCGGCGGAATTCCCGATGGGATTACCGCCAATATCGAGCCCGCGATTCAGGTTGTGCACGATGTTGACCAGGCCGATGGAATCCACGTCGAAGACGGCGGTCGCGTCGGGATAATCGCCCATCTTCGGCGGATCGCCGGTAATGCAAATCAGGTTGCGGATGCCGATGGCGCTGGCTCCCAGCAGGTCTGACTGAATGCCCAGCACGTTGCGATCGCGGCAAGTGTAGTGCAGGATTGGCTCAATCCCGATTTGCTGCTTTACCAGCAGGCAAAGCGCCTGATTGCTCATGCGCGCCGAGGCCCGCGGGCTGTCGGGAATGTTGATGCCGTCGACGCCCACCGACTTCAGGAACCGTGCCCCCTCCAACTCGCGCTTGGCGTCGGTCCCGCGCGGCGGAACGATTTCGACCATGGTGACAAACTCACCGTCGGCGATCTTGCGGCCCAGCTCCGACCGTTCCCGCAGCGGCGGCGGCTCGACCGGTTTGGCCTCGGTCGCCTTCCGCACCTGGTACGACGCAGAGCGCGCTGCGCCCACCTTCAAGAACAACTTCATGGCGTGAATATGTTCGGGCGTGGTTCCGCAGCAACCGCCAATCAGCCTGACTCCGGCATTGACGAAGCCGTCCATGAAATTTGCCATGTACTCGGGGGAGCACAGGTAAATGTTGCGGCCCTCCACCGAGCGGGGAATGCCGGCGTTCGGCTGGGCGGCCAACGGGGTGGTGGTGACCGCTCGCACGCGCTCCAGCGCATCCTGCATGGCCACCGGGCCGACGCTGCAATTACAGCCAATCACGTCGGCGCCCCAGGCCTCCAGCTGCGCTCCGTAATGTTCGGGACTGGAGCCATCCAGGCAATTGCCCTCTTCGTCGATGGTCACCTGCGCCACCACGGGCAGATCAGGATTTACATCGCGAGCGGCCAGCAGCGCCTGATGCAACTCTTCCAGATAGCCGAAGGTTTCCAGGATTACCAGGTCAATGCCTTCTTCATTGAGCGCGACAATCTGTTCACGAAAGGCGTCCCGCGCCTCGGTGAGCGAGACTTTGCCCAGCGGCTCGATGCGCACGCCCAGAGGACCGACCGCGCCTGCGACCAGGGCGTCAAAGCTCTTAGCTGCCTCCCGGGCCAGACGCGCTCCGTGGCGGTTGATCTCCACCAATTTATCCAGACATCCGTGCTTGGCCAGGCGAAACGAATTGGCGCCGAAGGTGTTTGTTTCAATAACCTCGGCGCCGGCCTTCAGGTAATCCTGATGAATGCCGCGGATCAGATCAGGCGCCGACAGGTTGAGTTCGTCGTAGCAACGATTGATGAAAATGCCTTTGGAGTACAGCAGCGTGCCCATGGCGCCATCGCATAAAACAGCGCCTTTCTGCAATCGGGACTTGAGTCCTGTCGACATAATGTTCTGATGGTGGAGTGCGGAACTTGATTGCACTTTATCCCAAATTCAGCGAAATCGCCATCCATACCGCACCGCGGAGCCGCGCCAGCCTCTGTTATAATTCAACGGTTTCCAGTAACTCATGTCAAATCATAACGTTTTACAAGGCAGTCGTTTGAAGCGCGTTGCCGCCCTCTTCCTTTCTTCCGTCGCCGTGCTGGTGATCTCGGCCTGCGGTGGCAATGGAACCTCCAACAATCCGCCCAGCAGCGTTTCGCACCGCGCTTTCATTACCAATACGTATTCCGGGAATCTGCAAGTCGTCGATACCCAGAACGACACCAGCCCGCTGACCGCCGAGACCACCAACTCTGCCGGCCAGGTTGTTCCCGGGGTGCCCATCACAATCACAGTCGCGACTTCTCTGACCTTCGAGGTGTTGAGCCCCGACAAAGCCACCACCCTGACCTACGATCCCAACGCCTTGACGCTCTACTTTGTGAACAATTCCAGCGAGACGACCAGCGGCAGCGTGGTCATCCCGAGCTACACGAATATGGCGCTGTTCTCCCCCGATAGCTCCACGGTGTATGTCCCGACACCCACTGCCCTGGTCACCGGGGGACGTCCGGGAGCGGTGGGGGTAATCAATGTCGCCAATTCGACCATTACTGCCAGCTACGCTATCCCGTCGGCCCGCTATATTGCGCTCAGCCCCAGCGGCCAGTACCTTCTGGTTTTCGCGGATAATTCTGACAATGTCTATCTGATCAACCTGAGCAACAGTCCGCCCACAACCACCACGATCCCGGGATTTGCCGCACCGGTCAACGCCTTCTTCAGCACCGACAGCAATACCGCGTATGTCTTGAATTGCGGTCCGGAGTGCGGCTCCAGCGGAGCAGCCTCGGTGTCGGAACTCAATATTCCTTCGTTGACGATTCAGGCTACGGTGCCGGTCGGCGGCGCCAGCGTGGGCTACCTGAACGGTACGACGCTGTATGTCGCGGGCAGTCCGGTGCCTCCGGGCACGACCTCGACCTATGACGCGGTGGACGTCAGCACTATGACCCGCCTGACTGCGAACTCGGTTCCGATTGGAGACGGTTATCACTCCGTCATGGCGCTGAACAACAACAAGCTCTACATCGGCGCCAATACTTGCGCGAACGTCACCAGCGGCTGTCTTTCGGTGGTGAACGTCACGAACAACACTCCCGATCCGCCCTTTCCTCCCAACGGCGCCGTTACCGGCCTGCTATCGGTTCCCAACCGAAATGTCATGTACGTGATCCAGGGAGGCTATTTGAACATCTACGGCACCGACACGGACACCCTGCAAGGAATCCAGCTGTCATTTACCGGAGCGCTGTTTGGGATTGTGCAGGTCGATCAATAGAGCCTGCGATAAGCGGCGTTGTCAGTGGGCGTGAAGGGGCGCAAGCTTCGGATGCGCCGTGGCGAATCCTTTAAATTTGTCATCCGAACCCGGCTTTGCAGTTTGCTGAAAAACTACCGCAGTTGTGATGAACGGGTAGAGCGAACCTTCAGGTTCGCGTCTAAGTTCTTTATTCTAGATATCCGGAGCCGGCTTCAGCCGGCGACAGACTGTTCATTTCGACTTTTTCAGCAAACTGTTCAGCCGGTGAGGGATCTGCTGTGCCGCCCCTGACTGGGCTCCATCATAAAATCACCGGCTACCCAGCGCTGAAGCGCCGGGCTAAGCTCTTTCGCGCCGATGGCGCTGGTTGGTTCCCGCTTCTTGCTGCACCGCGCAAACGACGGGTTAGTTAGCATGTCGGCAACTAACCACTAAGGAAACTCTGATCAACTGAAGGCGAGGTCCCCCAGCGGCTAAAAGCCGGGCGATTTTTGCGTACTTAACGGACGACCTGAAGGCCGTCCCCTTCAAACCACGAACCACTGAGCACTAACTACTACTCACTATCCGCTATTCACTATCCACGATCCACGATCCCCGACCCTCACGGCGCCAGCCGCAAATGACTCACTCCCGCGCGCTGCACCGCCTCGGCCGAGAACGGCAGCACAAACGTTCGCCCGTGATAATACGCATCCCACTGATCGTTGTAATGTCCATCGAAAATATTGCCCGACTGCCCATTCACGATATCGATCTTCGTGCTGTCCAGATCCGAAAAATCAACCGTCATCCGCTCCGAGGGTCCAAAGTGCGGCCCCACTTGCTTTACCGTCTCCAGGTTGCCGGAGAGCGGCAGGCTGCCCGTGCCCGCACCTTTTTTCAGGATAGGGAAGTGGCTCCAGAAGGGATGCTGGATGTCTACCCGATGCACTCGCCCCCACCTCCACGTGGCCAGCGAATGAGTGGCGCTGGCGTCGTTGACTGCTTCTTCCACCGCGGCCGCCAGCAGTTGGTCGTAGCTGGAATAATTTGGCGGCAGCCAGCGCAGCGGCTGATTGGTCAGCACATTCTCCAGCCACACCGGGCTCATGAACCACTTGTAGTTTTTCCAGTCGTCGCCCAGCTTGGCTTTCAACAGCAGCTCCTCCAGCTTGTCGCGCGAGAAGACTGCGATGGTCGCCGCCGACGAGTCGGTGTCCATGGTGCCGTCCCAGGCTCGCATCAGGTCGGCCGCGGTCTTCGCACGTTGCGACGCGTGAGGCGCGTGATCGACAGCATAGACGAAATGCTCGGCGCAGTAGCGATCGAAGTTGGAAACAATATCGGTCTGAATCGCCAGCATGTCAGCCGGAGTGAATTTCTTGTCTGCATTCAGCAGCAGCTTGTAGAGGCGCTGGGTGCGAAACGGCGACATCCACTCAATGCTCAACGGGTAGGGATAACCGTCGGGAGTGACCCGGCCATTGGCAGTGGCGATGATGCCCGACGGCGGATCGTAAACGCTGGGCAGTTGCGCGTAAGGCACATATCCGGTCCATTCGTGCGTGTCATCGTCGCCCGGCACCGGAACCGAGCCGTCGCCGGTGGCGCGAATCGGAATCAGCCCGGTCGCCTGATACCCGATGTGTCCATCCACATCGGCGTAGACCACGTTCTGCGCGGGCGCGCCGAATTGCGTAAATGCGCTCTCGAACTCCTGCCAATTCTGCGCCGCGTCGACGGCAAAGAAGGGAATGTGCCAGGCCTGCGGATCATAGATCGTCCACTTCAGCGCGAGCTTGCGATTCTCGCCCGGCAGCAGATCGCTGATGATCGGCCCGTGGCGGGTTACCACCACATCGATGGTCTCTTCCGGCTGGCCTTTGACGCGAATGATTTCCTGGCGATGCTGCGGCTGCACCCAGCCCTGCGGCGTCAGATACTCGCCCCGGTCATTGAAGTTCTCGACGTAGAGGTCTTCGACGTTGGGACCGAGATTGGTGAATCCCCAGGCGATTCGCCGATTGTGTCCGGCGATGACGTAGGGCACGCCCGGCAAGGTGACGCCCGCGACGTCGAAGTCTCCGGCGGTCAGATGGGCCTCATACCACACGTTGGGCAACGCCAGCTCCAGATGCATATCATTCGACAACAGCGGCTTGCCCGAGGCGGTATGCGCTCCGGACACCACCCAGTTGTTTGAGCCGGGACGCGGGCTTTGATGCGTATCTCCCGCGAACGTGGTGGAAGCACCGGGCTTCAGCCCGGTGAACGCAGGCGACCCTAGGAAGGGCTTTAGCCCCGGCGCCTCCGGCCCAAGATGCGCACCCTTCCGCTTTTGCGGCGCCGTCTCCTCTTCTTCATCCGGCGTCGTTTCGCCTGGAATCTCGTTTTCGATGGAGCTGGAATCGGCGCCCGGCGGATGATCGCGCCACGAGGTGTTGACGAAAAGATCCGCGGTCAGCTCCGGACCAAGCTTGGCCAGAATCTTTTCCTTCTCCAGCTTGTCCTGGTAGAGACCGTGGTTGAGAAACTCGGTCATTGACAAGCCCACCAGCACCGAATCCTCGACCGTCCAGACGTGCGGGAAGTAAGTCAGGAAGCGAAACTCCAGCGGGAGCGTTTTTCGGTGTTGCTCGATGTAGGCATTGACCCCGGCGGCATAGGCTTCGAAGTGGCCGCGCTGGCCGGCGTCCATGGCGGCGGCAATTTGTTCGGCAACTTGCTGCAGGCCCAGAATGCGCTGCTCGCGATCGTACTTCAGGTACTTCGGGCCCAGAATCACCGCAAGATCGCCGGAGGCAAAGCGGCGCGTCATGTCCATTTGCCACAGCCGGTCTTGGGCGGTGATGTACCCCTGAGCGAAAAAGAGGTCGCCGAGATTGGACGCAGAGATGTTGGGCACGCCCAGCGAGTCGTAGGTGACGATCACCGGTGCCACCAGGCCGGACAGGTGAATGGTACCGTCGCGTTGCGGCAGCGAGGCCCGCACCGCGCGGTAGAACCAGAAATCGAAGCCCAGAAACGCGAGCAACAGCACGACCAAGCTGAGAACAACGGTGCGAAAAATGAATTTGGATTTGGCCGGACGAACCGAAGAAAGAGTATTGGTGGCTTCCATGGGAAACCTCGATTATAGAAGCCTTCCGGAGAACCCGTTTCAAGGTGGAGAGCCGCTCACCACGGAGGCACTGAGGACCTGGAGAATGGTTTTCTGTTAACCCACAGGCGGCCCGTGGGTCAGCCCAGCCCTATCAGAGTCTGGGTGAGAACCAATTTTGTGCTTCGGAATTGGAGTACGAAACGAAGCAGGCGGCCGTCACACCAGCGTTTCGATTTGGAAAAAATCTGACACCTTCGCAATCAGTCCAAACCTTCACCTCGGCCCGAAAGTGTAACGTAAACCGCAGCGCACCTGGAAGGGTTCGACCGGGTGGAAAACGTCTGTGAACGCAGCCGCGCCTGTGGGCGTTATTCGGGAGGCATAAGCGTAATCAATGTCGTGATCGTAGCGGTTAAGCAAATTAAACAATTGCGCCGAAACGCTCCATGCTTTGTTGATGTGATAACCGATCTCCGCATTGAGCAGCGCCGTCGAGGCTGAGCGGTAAATTGCATCGGAGGTCAAATTGCGCGGGCCAAAGTAGCGCAGGCGCAAACTCCCCCAAAAGTTTTTATAGCTTTGTACGGTGACGCCTGATGAAATCACCACCCCAACCGCTTCGGGCACCCACTTGCCACCCGGGCTGCCCGGCGCCGCATCATCCGGGTCTATGGTGGTAAAAATGGCCTTGGAGTCCGCAAAGTCAAAATCAAAAGCCAAATGCTCCAGTGGCGTGTAGTAGTTCGCCCATTCGACGCCGTAGCGATTGCTCGGCGATGCTGAAGCAACCGTGCCTCCGGTATCGCCATCCTGCTGCAGTTCGGAAGCACTGTAGAGATACCAGATCGAAAGGGTACTTTGCAGATGCGGGACGGCCACAGTGCGCACGCCGATTTCCGCGCCTTTGGTGGGAACCAGGGGAGAAATTGGGGTGGAGGGCGTGGGGAAAGGATAGTCCGGCGAAATCGGTTCAACCCTTTGGGTTGTGCCGCGCGCGTCGTTGCTGTGAAAACTGAATCCACCCTGTAGATAGAACTCAGTCTTGCGCCACGGGCCGAAAATCAAACTTGCTTTGGGGCTGGGCAGGAACTTGCTGGCCGAGCCGGAATTGAGCTGCGCAAAGTTGATCACCGGAGCACCAGGCAATTCGGTGGCGACATAGGAGGGAGTCAAGTTGGTGACGTTATAGATTGCTTCGTCGCCGCGCAAGGCCAGGACCGAGCGGAGTTTTTCCGCCCACTGGGTTTTATTTTCTGCATAAAAACCCACCATCGTATCCGTAAATCTATTCAAGTCTGTATCCGCGGGCAGGACCGCGATCAGATTCGGATTGTTAGCGCACTCCGGGATGGGTTCAACATTGCAGGCATCGATGTCGTTTTTGTCGGTGCGTTCACGATCTTCCGTCCGGTAAAGGCCGTTGTGAACCCAATCGTTGCGGACCTGCAAGCCGAACGTATTTTCCACCTTGCGGCCAAACCATTGGTTGAAAATCGTGTGGGCCGCGTCTACCCCCGTCACCCAGCGCCTGTCCTGTTGTTCGAACTGATCGCCTTTTGTGGGGTCATCCAGGAAGTAAGTGAAATCGGAAAATAAATCGAGATCGTAATAAAATCCGTAGGCCATGATTGTGGTCGCGGAATTTGCCCCTTGACGATGCCATTCAGCCTGTAAGCTATAACGCTGTGAATTGCCGCCGTCGGTTGGGTTCAGTGCGCCGAAGAAGCCAACCAGAGGCACGGCAGTAACCGGGATTTGATCGCTGGAGTCCCATTTTCCATGGTAAGCGCGGGCCGTGATGCTGAAACCCTCGGCCTCGGTGCCCTGGCTATAGGTTAGAAGGCCGTTGAACTTGGCATAAGCATCCGGATTCACCCAGGGGCCGTTGTCGTAAGAGGCTTCTCCGCCGTACAGCAAAGTGCCCTTGCCGAGCTTTTGCGAGACGCCGAAAACAGCCCGCGCAAATCCATACATGCCGCCCTCGACGGTGAAGAAGTTCTGGGGCAGCGTCTTAAAAAATTGGATGTCGGCCGATCCAGCTGAGCTATAGTTGCCGATATCAGCGTAATAGGGACCTTTCTCGTAGTTCAGCCGCTGCACAAACTCCGGGATGACAGTATTCATGTCCGCATAACCCTCGCCATGCGCGTGCGACGGCAGGTTAAGAGGCATGCCGTCGAGGAATACGGCGAAATCTGTGCCGTGGTCGAGATTGAAGCCGCGCAGGAAATATTGGTTGGCCTTACCGCCGCCGGCGTGCTGCGTGATGATGAGACCGGGAACCGTCTCCAGGATTTCTCCCGAACGCAGAATCGGACGATCTTCGATTTCCTTTGCACCCACCGTTCCCTGGGTGGCAGAATCGGCAATTCCGACAAGACTATCCTCCCGGCCCTGCACCTCTACGGTAGTGTTCACGGCGCTCACCGCCAGAGTGATGCGCAACGGGGCCGGTTCCCCTGGGGTCCCTATGGTGACGAGCGTTTCTTGGGTTTCAAAACCGGGATTCGATACGACAAGTCGATAATTGCCGGCCGGGAGTCCAGAAATACTGAAGGATCCGTTGCTGTCTGACTGGGTCAATCTTTGCACCGTACCGTCCGCGCTGCGAACCATCACCGACGCCCCGGCAATCACTGCGCCAGAGGTGTCAACGACAGTTCCTGATAGCTGGGTGATTCCTTGGCCGAACTGTACGCTGATCTGCTGCTGCTGTCCGGAAGCGACCGAAACGCTGGCCACGGCAGTGAGAAACAACGGCGCTTCTGCCGTAGCCTGATACATACCGGGATCAACCGCAGGGATCGAGAAGTTGCCTTCGGGGTCGCTGACGGTTTGGGCAATCCTGGTTCCGGCCGCGTTTAGCAATTTGATCTTGGCTCCGGCGACGGAAGCATTTTGCGGGTCCAGGACCCGGCCGGCGATACTTCCGGGAGCCGCCAGGACCGGGGCACAAAGCGCCAGCAGGCAAACCAGGCAGGGAATCCACGCTGGAATGGAAAGACGAAGTGGCCGGATACGAGAGAAACTGACCAGCCACGGCGCATTATGTGTAACACCTTCGTTCATTTCGTGTTACTTCGCGGGCCGAAAAATCCGGTGCCGCTCCGTGCGCGCTACGCGCTAGTGCCGATGGTTGTGGGGATGCTGCGGCGTGTGCGGTGCGGGCTGCGACCGATAAGCTTCGGGAGAGCTCATGACCAGCTTGCCGTGTTGCACCCCTTTGATGCCGATTAGACGATCGGCCAAATCCTGTACCTGTCCCAGCTGCCCTTTGACCACCACCACTTCCAGGCACATGTCGTGGTCGAGATGGGAGTGCACCGTGGAGATAATGACTTCGTGAAATTCATGCTGCAACTGCATCAGCTTTTCCGGCAGCAGGCGGGAATGGTGATCGTAAATGAGCGTAACCGTACCCACCACAAACACCTTGGGCGACTGCAAGCGCGAAGCATTCAGCCGGTCGCGAATGAGGTCACGAAACGCTTCGGAGCGGTTGCTGTAGCCTTGGGTGACAATGTAACGGTCAAAGCGTTCCAGCAGGTTGGAATCGAGGGCGACGCCGATACGGCTGAGGGTGCTCATGAACAGCTCCCAGGCAAAAAGCTATGCCAAACTGTTTACGGTAGCACGTCTCGAAGCTTCATGCTACTAGGAATGTTTCCCTATTTAGGAACTGTAACGCATTGCCAGGTCAAGTGGCTTGAGAGAGAATGTTCTAGCGGAAAACGAGGGGAAGGCGCAGACGCGACCAGTTGCGGGTCGCGGCATATTTTGGGATTGGTGATTGCGCAGCGGTCAACAAATGCAGTACCTTGGCGCTAGTCTGTTGTTGCCCGCTCCAGCAAAATCAGCCTCAGACTGAGTTAGGGGATCAGAATGGGATCGGGATCGCCGACTACCAAGCAGTATGCACACCGCCCGAACTTTGACGGAACGCTCGATTCGATTTGCAAACAGTGCTTTCTGACGGTGGCTCGCGCGTACCGGGAGGCCGACCTGGCTCACCTGGAACTGCGTCACATCTGCCAGCCGGTGGAGAGACGTCGCGCCACGCGCGTGGTGCACCGCGTCTTTGATCCCACAGCCGCCGCGAACGGCGATGCCAAAGCCGGCAAGAACGGCGACCAGTAGCGTCCCAATCTCCGCCTTGATTTCACAAAAAATAGGGCATCCCATTGCTAGGATGCCCCGTAGTTTTCATTTGGGCTCAGAGGCCCGAAAACTCCAGACTTACTGGCAGGTCGGGAACTTCCACTTGGACACGTCGGTGCTCCAGTCAAACTGCTGCGTGACCATGTAGTATTCCTGCGTGTAGTAGAAGGTGCAATTGTCGGACGGATCGATCGCCATGGTGCTGTAGTCGCCCCAGCGATTCGCCGTGCTCGGCTGCGAGCCGGTGCCGGCTACGTACAGGTTTTCCGTCGACAAGGTGCCGAGCGGATCGGTGTACATGCGGCCAGCGACCGCCAGCGAAGGATAGATATTCGCACTGGATTCGCTGTAGCCCAGCAGGATGTCGTAGGTGTTATCGCGGGTGAGTGAACCCATCCAGCGATAGTTGGTGTCGCCCGGGACGCCAGCGTAGGTGCCCTGCTGGAAGACCGCCAAAGAGGTAACCGGTACGGTTCTCAGAGGTGCGGTGAATTCATACCAGCGGACGCCAATCTGACCGGTCGAGGATTCCACGTCGCCGTTCACGAACCAGTGCTGCACCGGCGCGGGAAGAGGCGTGGAAGCGTGAGTGTTGGAAGGCGGACGATCTTCCCAATAGGCGAAGCGGTACATCAAGCGATCGCCTAGAGAGTCGACTTCGCTGGCGGTGCCCAGCTGCGGAACGCAGTCGCCACCGTAGTTGCCGCCGCAGGAACCGTTGTACGGAGAGACGGCAATCAGTTGCGAGTTGCCCGACCCCGTAATGGTCGCATTGCCGGTTGCCCAATCGTTGATCTGGAAGGAGTAGAGCGAGAGGTGCGAGTTGTCGACGTCGGCCACGCTGCCGATATAGAACTCGTTTTCCGTGCTCGGCGGCGGTGTCGGCGAATCGCGATCTGCCGGCAACAAGCTGTCTTCACTCTGGGTTAGCTGGAAGCAGATCTGCTCAGCCGTCTGATCGCCGACCAACAGCTTGGCGCGATCGTAGCCGCAGATCTGCGGGCCGCGGAAGCCGCCGCCGCCGGGACCGAAGTTGTTGACTGCCTGGAAGTAGCCGTCGCTAGGACCGCCGGTCGACCAGATACCCCACTTGGGATAGTCGGGGAAACCGCTGCCGGGAACGTTGAACTGATAAACGTAGTAAGTACCGGTGGCATCGGGGCTGGTAGAAACCGCGATACAAACGGCATACGGTGAGCTGAAGACGTTCTGAGTCAGGAACCAGCGATGGGCCTGGCGGTCGAACTTGGCGATGATGTCGCCATCATTCTGCGACTTGCACAGAGGGTTGCCGTTGAGGCTCTGCCACAGCGAATTGCCTTCGATAGCGCCGGTCAGAGCTACGCCGGTAGCCTTATTGAACACTGCGTAGGAGACGTTGACCCACTGGACGAATTGCGAGTTGGCGTCATTGCCCGGCCAGTCGCCGACAGCCATGGTGGTATCGGGCGGAGCATCGGGAACGCTATAGTTCGGGAAGCCGTTGCCGACGCCCAGAACGTGGTAAACAAGATTGAATTCCGCAGAGGGCAGAGCGCCGCGCTGCTCGGCCGGATCCACGACATGCTCAAAAGAGCGTTTCGGAATCATTCTGACCGGATTAGCTTCATGAAAACCGTAATGCGGCGGTTGCGGTAATTTCGCCAGATCGCGAAGCGGCGGAGTAACGCCGAATGCGACCACATGACCCAGAACGGGCTGAGGGTTATCGGCCGCGACCAGCGGCAGGCTGAATAATATAAGGACGCCCAGAGCTAGCACGGACGAGCCCACGATCCTAGCTTTACTTCTTGTCATTGTTCCCATTCTCCTTCTTCTCCAGTTCAGCTTCGACGCGCCTGCGGCAGCGCAAGTCGCGCGGTAGTTTTGCGAACAGCGGGGTTGGCGGTTTAGCACGGTGTGGTTCGAGGAACGGACTGCAATCTAACTTTTGCCTGCCGAAACAAAATCAGTATCCTAGGCGGGTGTTGCACTTGTATCACAGCCAATCGTGATAAGCAACTATTAATGACGTAGTTACTAGCAGCTTCCAGATAAAAGGGAGATTTCGTTCCAATTTGAGGGTCATCTGAAGTCTTGCATACGCATGAAAGGCTGCTTTTGAATGGATTTTGGGGCTGGCACGCTTCGGCCTGGCGCCCGCCAACTGGCCGCTTGACGGATATTGAGTGCGGCTTGCCACTAATGTCGATAGTTCCTTGCTAGACGTGCAGCCGGCTCCGGGCCCAGGCACCTGGCTGTTCCATCTCAAATAGGAAACGTTGGCCAGACAGCAGAGCTTCGAATTGACAAATGAAAGGGGCGGTCTTAAGCTGCTTGCACGAGGAATAACCTTGATCAGAAATTCATCCAACGGCGGAAGCCCCCAGCTCATGCTGGGACCGCTGGAGATCCACGTGATGGAGGTGGTTTGGGCAGATGGCGAGTGCAGTGTCCGGGAAGTGGTAGAGAAGCTGGATAGCAAACTTGCCTATACCACTGTGATGACCACTCTGGACCGGCTATTTAAGAAAGGTTTGTTGAATCGCCAGAAATCGGAGCGCGCGTTTCTCTATTCTCCGCGATTGTCCAGCCAGGAGTGGGAACGCAGGCGGGCCGGTGACTTGGTTGCTGGATTTCTGGCCGGACCGGAACCTTCTCGCGACCTATTACTCTCCTCTCTAGTGGATGCTGTGGGCCAGCACGATGCCATGTTGCTGGACGAACTGGAAGAGAAGATTCGCCGGAAGCGCGAAGAGCTAGCCCGCGCAGGCCAAGCATGAACCTCACCTACGGCATGCGGCTGATCTGCCTGTGCGGCGCTTCGTTTTTCATGATTCATCTGGCGCTGGCGATGGCAGCGCGTGTGAGTGCCGGCACCGCACTTCGCGTGGCCGAGCACATGAAGCCGAGTTCCGCCGCTCGCTTCCTTTTTAGCTTGCGCATGGCGCCGCTGGCACTGACCTTGTTTGCCGTACTTGCCTTCTGTATTCCCAGCTACCTCTGGCTCGAGCCCGAAGCTACCGGCGAAAAAGTGGGCTTTGTGTGCGTCCTGACCGCGGTTTTAGGAGCGTCGATCTGGGCGATCTCGATCGTGCGCGTCGTCGGCGCTGTGCGTGGAACCGCTCGTTATCTGCATCGCTGTGAGCAGCACGGCCGCAAAATCGCGGTGCCGGGCGCATCTGCTCCGGCATTGTTACTGGCCGACAAAGCTCCCGTCCTGGCGGTGGCAGGAGTGCTTCACCCCCAGCTGGTCATTTCCCGTCGTGTCATGCACGGGCTTTCTGCGGAGCAGCGCGAAGTCGCTTTGCAGCATGAGCGGGCTCACTGTGTTGCCGGCGATAACCTTAAGCGCTTCCTGATTCTGCTGGCTCCCGACGTGCTTCCTTTCGTTCCCACGTTTAGCAGCTTGGAACGCGGCTGGGCGAGGTTTACGGAGTGGGCAGCCGACGATCATGCGACGGCGGGCGATGCGGGACGGGCGCTTTCCCTTGCCTCCGCCCTGGTGCGTGTGGCCAAGATGGGCGCAAAGCCCGAGCTTACGTATCTTTCCAGCTCGCTGATGGAAGACGATCAGGAGCTTCTGCAGCGAGTAGACCGGTTGCTGCGTCCGCAGCCTAAGCCGCAAGAGCCGGTGAAAGCCATGATCCCGCTGCTTACCGGCATTGCTGCGTTAATGGGTACGGCTGTAGTAACTGTGTCGCTTTGGCCCGGCAGCCTCGCCCTGGTCCACCAGGCCCTCGAAAAACTGGTTCACTAACCGCTAGCTGAACCTGCCTTCCAACCTAGCCTGTCGAAGGGCTGCGCCCTACTCGCCTGCCGTTTCAGTTTGTTGTTGTGAGCTTCAGATGGGCGAAGGAACAGCTCTCGGCGTCTCCTTCGACCTCCCCTTCGCTAAGATGCTTCTATGCATTCCTGGAATGCCGGGACGATAGCGGCCGCGGCGCTGCTCCTGCTGCCGGCGCTGACTTTCGCATTTGCCGGCGAGTCGCTTGTGCGCGCCGTCAACCGACTGTCTGCAGTAGGCTCCATCGCGATTGTCGCCTTAGCTGCCGTCCCGTATTACCTCGCCGCTCATGACTCGCCGCAGTTTCACTGGGGGTTCGTGGCGCTCTACGCGTTGTTGCCTGTGATCCTGGTGGCGTTGCTAGATAGCGCCCGACGGCGCGATCCCGAGCAACGGGGTAGTTGGCAGGACTTCGCGGTTCTGGCCGCGCTCGGATTGCTGGTGGAATTCCGGTTGTTGGAGCCCGCCTGGCCGGAGCACTTTCGATCGCTCGGGCGCCTGCTATTGTTTGATGTCGGCCTCTATGGATTCCTGGCGGTTCGTCAACTTACCCAGGTTGGTTTTCATTTCGTGCCCCGGTGGCGAGACTGGAAGATTGGGTTTCGCGAGTTAGCCTTCTATGCTCCCATTGCCATTCCACTCGGACTCGGTCTGGGATTCCTGCATTTCCACGCCATCCTGCCTCGACCGGCAAAATTCGCGCTGACCTGGATTTCCATCTTCGCCTTTGTCGCGATACTGGAAGAAACCTACTTTCGCGGCTGGGTGCAAAATCTGTTGCAGCGGCGAATGGGCCGCCGTTGGTCCTTACTTGCCACTGCCATACTCTTTGGTCTGTCGCACTTCAACAAAGGCGCTGCCCACTTCAACTGGCGTTATGTTTTGATGGCAACGTTTGCCGGAATTTTCTACGGCAGAGCGTGGCGAGAGGAGAGGCGACTGGTCGCTTCTGCTATTACTCACGCTTCAGTTGACGCGATATGGTCGATCTGGCTGCGATGAACCGGCGGATGCCAGCGGAAGTAACCGAGGCCAACTCGCATCTGATGATGAACCGAGTTGGGCACCGTAATCGCCAGGCAGATCCCCAGAAGCCCATGCGCGACAGCGAGCGCATAGAGATTGCGGTAACGCAGGAAGAGGGCGCAGGCGGCAGCCCCCCAGAACAGGGTCAGAAGCAGCAGCAGGGGATTGGGAATATGTACTGCCGCGAACAACAGCGCGGCGGCGGCGATCGCTGCTGTCTTGGTGGGCAACAGTCGCAGCAGCCGGAGCAGGAAAAAATCCTGCAAGATGAACTGCTGCAGCAGAGCCCAAAACATGTAGGTCCAGAATCCTGTCCATGCGGAAAGGCCATGGAAGACGCCGTGCAGGGTGTTCCACTGCCAGCTGAGCCATACCATAATCGCCACCAAGAGCAGAGCGACGCCCGCCACCCACAGCGATTGCCTTAACCCGGACCGGGCAAGTCCCAGGGAGGCTGCGCTTTGTCGCAACCGCAACGTGGCCAGCACAATCCATAAGAGCGCCAGGATTCCCGCGATGCTACGCAGCGGGTTTGGCGTCCACAGCGCCAGCAGAATCAACACGAACACGCCGGCCAATTCAAGGAAGTCGCGGGACTGGATCACGGCAGTCCATTGGGCCGGCGAAAATTCTTCCCGGGTAGCGACCAATTGGCCGTCGCTGGGATTACGGTTCACCGCTCCGTCCCGATCTAGGAAAACAGACTCGACATCGCCGAAGTCGGCGGCTGCATCTTTGTCCATCGCCCTTATAATTTCATACTAACGGCAGTCCTCAAAGGTTCTGAGAAGGCCCTCACACTCGTCGTAGTAACGAGGGAGCATGGCGTCTTCTTGGAATCTGGTCGGCGTCTTTGACGACGCGATCACCGAAGTTCCCACGCTGTTGTCTGACATCTGCATTCGTGTTCGTTCCACCGATACGGCGCGTCTCCAGGAATTCCATAGCTTCTGCGGCGGTGACACGCCGTGCGGCTGGATTGAGCCGGCAATGTGTATTACCGGCGCAGTCGCGGCTCGCGGGGTCGCGTCATGATTCCTGATCTGCGCGAACTCGTGGCGCTGATTGAATCGGGCTGGAAGAATGCTCGCGTCCTCGTCGTTGGCGACGTGATGCTGGATAAGTACGTCTGGGGCGATGTGGAGCGCATCTCGCCGGAGGCGCCGGTACCGGTGGTGCGAGCAAGCCTGCGCGACGAAAAGCCGGGCGGCGCCGCTAACGTAGCCATGAACCTGGCCGGACTGGGGGCCAGGGTGACGCTGGTGGGCTTTGCTGGCGGGGATCCGGAGCAGTCAGTCTTGGAATCGCTGCTTGCCCAAGCCGGAATCGACCTGTCCCTGACCACGGTGCCAGCCGTACCAACGACCACCAAGTTGCGCATCCTGTCGGGCAATCAGCAGATGATGCGCCTTGACATGGAAGCTGCCGCAGCTTTCGCGGAGTCTGACTATCAAGCCTTGCTGGGAGGCGCTTTGGCTGGGCTGCCCGACGCCTCGGTCGTGGTGTTGTCGGACTATGCCAAGGGCGCTCTCACCGAAGCGGTTTGTCAGGCCATCATTCGCCGGTCGCGCGATCTGGGCGTTCCGGTGTTAGTCGATCCCAAGAGCCGCAGCTTCGCCCGCTATCGGGGAGCGACCACAATCTGTCCTAACCGGAAGGAACTCTCTGCCGCGGTCGGGGAACCGATCGCCGATCTGGATCGCTTGCTCGCCGTGGCTCAGGCTCATCTGCCCTCCTGGCAAATCGAGTCGATGGCGGTGACGCTGGGCGAAAAGGGAATTGCGGTCTTGCGCCCGGACTCGCGCCTGCACGCCCCGGCAAGCGTGCGCGAGGTCTATGACGTTTCGGGCGCGGGCGATACCGTGATCGCGGTTCTGGCGTTGGCAATGGCCTGTGGAGTTGCGGTCGAGAGCGCCATCCAATTGGCGAACATTGCGGCGGGCATTGTGGTGAGCAAAGTCGGCACCGTTCCCATTCACCAAGCAGAACTGCTGGGAGCTTTGTCGCATGAGATCTCGCTTCACATGGACGAGAGAGTAGTGCCGTTGCATCGCATCCTGGCTCGAGTCGCAGCCTGGCGGGCTGCGGGCGAGCGCGTGGTGTTCACCAACGGCTGCTTCGACATTCTGCATATCGGCCATATCCGTTTGCTCGAGCAGGCGCGGCGCTTCGGAGATCGCCTGATTGTCGGCGTCAATAGTGATTCCTCTGTCCAGAACTTGAAGGGACCGCTACGACCCATTGTTGGCGAGGGGGAACGCGCCGGGATTCTGGCGGCGCTTAGTTCCGTCGACGCGGTCGTCATTTTCGAGGAGAGCACTCCGCTACGGCTGATCCAGGCGATCCGTCCCGACGTTCTGGTGAAAGGCGGAGATTACATCGAGGAGGCTGTGGTAGGAGCTCGCGAAGTGCGTGCCTGGGGAGGCCGGGTTGAACTCATTCCGCTGGTCGGAGGAGTGAGTACGACCAGACTCATTGCAAAATCGGCAGCGTCCGGAGTGCCGCCAACCGCAACCTCGACGTTCTCCGCGTGAAAGGAGCCATGCTGCCCCCACTGTTCTTCTCGGTACGTCTTCCGACCCTGCTGGCAATGTTCTGGCGCACCTGCCTGCGGCCTGACTCGATTGCCGGCACGGCACAGAAGGAGCCGGCCTCCATCATTATCTTCCGCCTCGATTCGCTAGGGGATGTAGTGTTGACGACGCCGGTGTTTCGCGAGCTCAAGAAGGCCTATCCCAAGTCGCGCTGCACGGTTGTGGTACAGGAAGCTTACCGGACGCTCCTGGTCACCAATCCTCATGTGGACGAAGTCCTGGGCATGCCCGACATCAAACCTCGATGGCTCCCGCAAGGCGTGAAAACGCTGCTTTCGTCACTAGTGCTTTATTGGACGCGGCTGCATGGGAGACGCTTTGACTGGGCGGTTTGTCCGCGCTGGGACACGGATGAACATCTGGCAACATTTTTGTGTCTGTTGACGAATGCGTCGCGTCGCGTCGGCTACAGCAGGAAAATCTCGGGAGGCCCAAAGCGTATTGATCGGGACTTCGATGCCGCTTTCACTACCTGTCTGCCGCTGGGCTCGCCGCGCCATGAGGTGCTACGCAACCTGGCGATGGTGGAAGCGCTAGGCGGCAAGCCGTCCGACAACACACTGGAGATCCGGTTGACGGAGCCAGACCGGCGCAGAGCTTCGCAGTGGGTGGCGCCGGTTGCTTCCAGCGCAAAGCTGATCGCAATCGGCATCGGGGCGCACAGCCCGGGACGCAGATGGCCGCTGGCGCGTTATGCGCGAACCGTGTCGCAACTAGCCAGGGAACATACCATCCAGGCTGTCGTAGTGTGCTCGGCGGCAGAGCGGGCTCAAGCCGCGCAGTTGGCTGAATCGCTCCCCGGCAAGGCCATCATCGTGAGCGGTGCTCGCCTTCGTGAGGTTTGTGCGCTACTGGAACGCTGCGATTTGTTTATCGGCAATGACAGTGGCTGCGCGCATCTGGCTGCAGCCATGGACTGCCGCGCCATTGTGATCTCACGCCATCCGCGCCACGGCGATCCTAACCACTTCAACAGTCCGGTGCGTTTTGCCCCCCATGGGAAGTGCATACGCGTACTACAGCCCGCGGTTGGTCTGGACGGATGCGAGTCGGCTTGTGTTCGGTCGGAACCGCACTGCATTTGCTCGGTGACGGTCGACGACGTGGTGACTGCTGCAGGCCAGTTGCTGCAACAGCCCCGGGTTGCCAGCTTGTCGTCCGCCGAGAGACTCTGGCCCGGCAACGCCTCGAGCTTTCTGCTGCATTGTCACTCGGCCGACGCCATCCAGCGAGCCGTGGAAGCTCTGCACGCGCGTCCAGGCGGGCCGCCGGCCGTACTCCGATGAGGAGCGCCTGAGGTGAAGGCCGAATTGTCCACGTCGCGTTATGGGCGGATCGTGCAGGCCGTCGGGTCGGCCACGGCGGCAAGGTTGTTGACCAGCGCCGTCAGCTTGCTCTCGCTTCCTCTAGCGGTGCGTTACCTGGGAGCGGAACGTTACGGCGTCTGGGTCACCATCACCACCACCGTGGTATGGGTCAACCTGCTGGATCTGGGAATTGCCAACACTCTGACCAATCACATATCCCGCGCCTATGCCCTGGACGATAAGGCTTCCGCCGCACGTTATTTTACGAATGCCTTGGTACTTACGGCTGGGATCGTTGGAATCGCTGGACTCGCCTTTGCCATCGCGTTTCCCCAAATCGACTGGGTTCGATTCTTGAATGTCGATACTCGCGTGAGTTCAACGGAACTCAAGCAGACGATTGCCGCGGCCGTTGCCTTAATGTTGCTGGGATTGCCCTGCAGCCTGGCCGGCAAAATTCTTGCGGGGTATCAGGAACTCCACCGGTACAGTTGCGCGCTGGCAGCGGGCGCGGCGGCGAGCCTGGTCGGACTCGGGTTGGGAATCACCCTACGGGTGTCCATGCCAGTATTGTTCGTCATGTCGGTCGGATGCCTTCCATTGGCTAACCTGGCCACGCTGGGCGCTGTGGTCAGCTGGTACAAACCGTGGCTGCGCCCTCGTGCATCGCTGGTACAAGTGTCTGCAATCAAAGAACTATTGGACAAAGGTTCGTCATTCTTCCTGATTCAGGTTGCCGCTGTCGTGGTCTTCAGCTCTGACAATGTGGTCGTTAGCCACTACCTCGGCGCGTCGGAGGTCACGCCCTACAGTGTCACTTGGAGATTGGTGGGCCTGGCCGCTGTGTTGCAGTCGCTGATCTTTCCGGCACTGTGGCCCGCCTACGCCGAGGCCCACGCCAAAGGCGATTACAACTGGATTCGCAAGACGTTCGCAAGCACCATGAAAGCGACTGTCGCACTGAATTTCTTCTGCGTGATTGGGCTGGTACTTTTTGGACGAGCGTTGATCCGTATCTGGGCCGGACCTGCGGCTGTGCCTTCGAGACAGCTGCTACTGGCCATGGGAATCTGGGCCGTGGTCAACGGATTCATGAGCGTTGAGTCCTGCCTGCTGGCGGCGCTCAATCGTGTGCGGCAACAGGCTGTCCTGTCGATTGTGGCCGCAGCGCTGAACGTCGGGTTGTCTCTGATCCTGGTACGGCACATCGGATCGCTGGGTGTGATCGGAGGCACCATTCTTTCCTACCTCATGGTTCTAGTGGTTCCACAGTCCCTGATTGTGCGCGGTGTTCTTAAGACGGAGCTGGCGGTCGGCGGAAAGCCGCAATTCGCTTTCGCTCTACTCCGTGCGCCGGGGCGAGACCCGGAGGTTAACTCCCAAGCTTAAGCCGACGTCTCAGCGGAAAAGTTACCGCTTCTCAGGCTCCATGTAGGCGCTGGCTTCGGCATGGGAAATCGCGTCGGCGGCGAATGTGAAGGTTCCTTTCTCTTTCACTTCACGAGCGGCGCGCACGAAAGCTCCCAAGGCCACGCGGGCAAACGATCCACCCACACTGATCCGCTTTACCCCGGCCGCTGCCAGTTCGTCGACGGAAAAGGTGGCCCCCTTCAGGCCCATCAGAGCATTCACCGGTTTTGAAACAGAAGCACAAACCTGCCGGATAGCTTCCAGGCCGGGCAGCCCGGGCGCGTACACGACGTCGGCGCCCGCCTCGGCAAAGGCTTGCAGTCGCCGCAGCGTATCGGCGAAATCGGGACGGCCATGAAGGAAGTTCTCGGCCCTGGCGGTTAGCAGAAACTGACACTGGTGAGCGGCTTCCGCAGCAGCTGCGACTCGGTCGACCGCCAGCTGGAAATCGTAGATGGGGTCGTCCTCGTTGCCGGTGGCGTCTTCGATGGATCCGCCTGCCAGCCCAACCCCGGCAGCCTGCCGAATGGTCTCGGCACAGGTCTCAGGCGACCGGCCGAAGCCGTCCTGCAGATCCGCCGAAACCGGCAAGTGCGTTGCCTCGACAATGGCCCGCGCATTCTGCAAAATTCCGTCGCGCGAGAGTTCGGTGGTTGAGTCGGGGCGGCCAATGCTAAAGGCATAACCGGCACTGGTCGTCGCCAGGGCTTCGAACCCCAGCGCGGTCAAAATCCTCGCAGTGCCTGCATTCCATGGATTCGGAAGCACAAACGCTCCCCGTCTTTGGTGGAGCGACTGAAATGTTTCGTACTTCTCCGCACGGGTCACCGTTTTCTCCTCACGCCAATCTCAGGTTGAAAAATCGCCAAGGCTATTTTCCTTCGCACTATCCAGACCGTTTCATCCCACCAGAAACGGATTGCTGGCGCGTTCTTCTCCGATGGTGGTGAGCGGGCCATGTCCCGGCACGACAATAGTTTCATCGGGTAGCGCCAGCACCGGGCCATGCAGCGACTCCATAATCTTCTGGTACGAACCGCCGGGCAGATCGGTGCGGCCAATCGATCCTGCGAACAAGGTGTCGCCGGCAATCAGCTTCTTTTGCGGGGCGAAATAGAGGCAGATGCTGCCTTCGGTGTGGCCCGGGGTGTGCAACACATCGGCGGTAAGGCTGCCGGCGCTAACCTTGTCGCCGGTGCTTAGACTGGCATCGATGGTCACAGCTTCCGGCGCCGCCATGCCGATCCAGGCCGCCTGCACGTCCAGCATTTTCAGCAGCGCATAGTCGTTCTGATTCAGCAAAACCGGCGCGCCGGTCAGGCGCTTCAGCTTCATGGCGCCGCCCACATGATCGATGTGGGCGTGGGTTACCACGATTTGCTTCACTGTCAAGCCATAACGCTCTACCACCGCCATCACGTCGTCGATGTCGTCGCCGGGATCGATAACCATGGCTTCTTTGGTCTGCTCGTCGCCCACGACCGAGCAGTTGCATTGCAGCGGACCTACCGGAAAAATCTCGTGAATCATGAATCCAAACTACCACGAAGCGGCTTGGTCTTTCAGGCCCGCCGAGCGGTACGTATCGGCTTGAGTTGGGGTGGATTTGTGCAGTAAACTTGCCCACCCGCTGCTGCCGTGAAGCTCCGTCGTTGGCAAACGATATCAGGACGCTGAAGAGGAGAAGCTTATGGACCGTATCCGGTTCGTGACTTATCGGGACCAGCGAATCTTACTAGTAGATGTAGCAGGCTGCAGCGGCCAGGAAATAGCCGCCGTCGCCGACCGCGTGCCGGAGATCGTCACCCGCGAGCCGCGCGATTCGGTATTGGTCGTGGTCGACTTCACCGATGCAGAGTTCACTCGCGATGCGGTGGAGCGTGTCAAGATCGCAGCCGCCTTTGACCGGCCCCATATCAAGCGCGCGGCCTGGGTTTTCAACGAGAATTTGCCGAAAGCACTGTTCGACTCCATCCGCAGCTTTTCCGCCCGTGAGCTTCCCGTTTTCTCGACACGCGAAGAAGCGATGGACTATCTGGTGAGTTAATTCAGAAAGCGGAAAGCAAACAAAGGCCCCCGCGGTGGCGGAGGCCCAAACTTCGCTGGATCGTCTAGCTAGCGACTGGGAGGAGCGGGCGTCTTCTGTGAAGCTGGCGCTGATTTCGTCGGTGCGTTGTGGCTACCTTCCAGCACCGATCCGGAGCGGTTGGCGTGTCGAGCCGCAAATACCGACAAGGTGATGGAAGTCAACATGAAGCCGACAGCTGCCCAGGTCGTCGCCCGACCAAGTACGGTAGCGGCGGTGCGGGTTCCGAAAGCGGTCTGGCTGCCCATGCCACCGAAGGCGGCTGCGATGTCGCCGCTCTGGCCACTTTGCAGCAGCACGACGATGATGAGAAACGCACAGATGATGATGTGGATAACGGTAATCAGTGCAACCATGTAGCTCCCAATTCTTTCTTCAGGCGAAGGCGCGGCCGGGCCCGATTCGTCGCCGGGGTTGGAATCTCTAAACGTTACTGGCCTGGCATGAGGTATGGTGCGGAAGGGGGGACTTGAACCCCCATGCCTCTCGGCGCCACCCCCTCAAGATGGTGTGTCTGCCAATTTCACCACTTCCGCACACACGTCCGGATGCAGAGGCATCGCGGGTTCCAAGCAGAAACAACGTAGAGGCAAAATAAGTATAGCAAAGACGCCAGGCGCCGCGGAGCTAAAGTCATGGTTCCCGGCTGTGGCCCGGCCCGCTGATCGCAGCTACCGACTTCCCACCCACCTGATCGGTCAAGCGCATCTCCGGGCCCCCTGCGGACCGGGCAGAGTAATTTTCAATGAGTAGTATATTAGTAGTATGAAAGAGAAGACTTCCATAACACTCTCCAGCGAGGTACTGGCGCAGGTCGACCATCTGGCGGGTACGAAGTATTCTCGTTCTGCGCTAATCGAACGAGTGCTTCGCGAATACTTTCGTCAGCGCACGCGCGCGGCCCTCCATGCCCGTGACTTGAAAAGAATTAATCAAGCTGCCGAGGACCTAAGCTCGGAGGCCGAGGACGTGCTCGGGTTCCAGTCACCCCTAGAATAAGGCGTTGCGGGTGGGTAGAGTGAAACGAGGGGACCTGTATCGTGTGCATAAGCCTGGGGGAGACGATCCCAAGGTGTATCGCACATTTGTGGTGGTAAGCCGGCAGGCGCTGATCGACTCCAAGTTCCCAACTCTTGTCTGCGCTCCGGTTTTTAGCAGCGGGCAGGGCCTGTCTACTCAGGTAGCGGTTAGCACGGCTGAAGGACTGAAACACGAGAGTTGGATCATGTGTGACAACCTGGTGAGTCTTCGCAAAACTGATCTCACCAACTACATTGGACAGCTTTCAAGGGCAAAATCTCAAGAGCTTGATCGGGCGCTCAAAATGGCACTCGATTTGTCCTAGCGAACAACGGCCCGGTTCAGTAATTCACAATCTTGATAAACGATGCCGGATCGAGACTAGCGCCACCGACCAGCGCGCCATCAATCTCGGCCTCCGACAGCAAGGCCGAAGCATTGTCAGGTTTGACGCTTCCGCCGTAAAGAATGCGGAGATTCTGCGCGAACTCTTCGCCAAATCCTTTTTCGGCCTCGTGCCGAATGACCTGGTGAGCATCCACGGCCATTTGGGGACTGGCTGTCTTACCCGTTCCGATGCACCACACCGGCTCATAAGCGACCGTCAGCTTGGCTGCCTTCTTGGCCGAGATGCCGTTAAACGCCCGCATACATTGACGCCGGAGCACGTCCTCGGTCAGGCCGGCCTCGCGTTCTTCCAGGACTTCGCCCACGCACATAATCGGGGTCAAACCGTTTTCCAGCGCCATCTCGAGTTTGCGGTTGACCGTGTCGTCGGTCTCGTTGAAATATTGGCGGCGCTCGGAGTGGCCGATGATCACGTGCGTGACCTGAATGGCCGTCAGCATCCCGGCTGCGATCTCTCCGGTAAACGCGCCTTCCTTTTCCCAATGCATATTCTGGGCGCCGATAGCAACATTGGAGCCATTAGCAGCGGCGACTGCCGTCTGCAGATCGATGAACGGTGGACACACCACAATCTCATCGCGAGTGTGGGCGGCCACCAGGGGGAGAAACTCGGCAAAGAAAGCAGTGGTTTGTTCCGGCGTCTTATACATCTTCCAGTTAGCAGCGATCAGTTTCTTTCTCATCGATAGCAGTCCTGTCGTGTATCGGAAATAAAAGGGCGAATCACGATTATAGGCTGTCGGTGCCTGGGGAGTGTGGCCCAAGGGTGCGATGGCTTTGCATCATCGGGTCGCAGCTTACGGCTTCTGGGTTGGCCGAATCAATACTTCGCTGATGAAGGATTGCGGCTCCTGCAGGACCAGCATGGCGACCGCGTGGGCGACATCGTCGGGCTTCAGCATTTTTTGCGTGTCTTTGCCGCCCCGGCGGGGACTGAAGTCGGTATCCACGGAGCCTGGACAAACGACACTAACCCGGATATTGTGAGCCCGCAATTCCTCGGCGACGCCGTAGGTCAGCCCGTTCAGTCCCCACTTGGAAGCCGAGTAAGCGGCGCCCCGGGGCAGGGGATTCTTGCCCGCAAGCGACGAGATGTTGATGATGTGTCCGGCTCCGGCGGTGATCATTAAGGGAACGACGGCGCGCAGCATGTAGTACACGCCGCGCAGATTGGTGTTGAAGATGGCTTCCCAGTCGCTGGGCGGAAGCTCGTGCAATAGGCCGGGAGGGCCTCCGATTCCCGCATTGTTTACCAGGATATCGATTCGCCCATGAGTGCTACGCAGACGTTCACCTAGAGCCTCGACGCTGGCCAGGTCAGTGACGTCGCAGCCAACTCCTTCCGCCTTGCGTCCCCGCGCCGTGAGATCGGCTGCGACTTGCTGCACGCGGACCTCATCGCGGCCGGTCAGCACGACGGTGGCGTCCATCGCCGCCAGCTTATAGGTTATGGCTTGTCCTATGCCGCGGCCGCCTCCGGTTACGACCGCGACCATTCCTGAAAGCGAAACTAACTCGGTAGACTGCATCGACATTGGCTTCCCTCGCGACAAGTAAGATTTTCCGCCTCCACCGGCGAGACGCGCAAGGCCGGCCGGATTGCCGTGGCTTCTAAACGCAAGCGTTGCAGAGGTCAGGGCTCTACAGGTCTTGTTGGATGTGATCTTGCTGCTCACAGATGCGCCCGCGGATGACAACCTATGCCGCCGATTTTCGTCAAACATGCGGGCAAGATTGCGGAAGGTTGCCTGGATCGTCCAGAGGATCTGGCGACTTGGGGCCGGGATTGCCGGGCTGGTCAAGGCAACAGGCGCATCCGTCTTCCGACCTTCGGGCATCTTAGGAACCGCGAGAATCGTGTAAAGTGGTAAGCAACTTGCCTTACACTGAGGTGCATACTTATAATCCCGGTCTCCGCAGTTTGTAATCCAATGCAGCAATCAGGGGCCTAATATGCGGAGGGATTCGCCTGTTATCATGCAGCCCTGACATTCCTTCGGGCTGGTGTAGCGCGTATACGGAAGACGATGGTCAGCAGTTTTCGGAAGAATCGAGGAGCCAAAAGAATGAAGAAGTCGCTAGTCATCACGTTGCTGGTGCTCGCCAGCGCGGCACTGGTCCAGCAAGCGGTAGCGCAAGCCGCCGGGCAGGCTGCTCCGGCCGGACAGTCCTCCCAGAAGAAGGAGATCAAGGACCCGGCTGAGTACAACGCCTATGTGAACGCGATCCAGCAGACCAACCCCGCGCAAAAGGCGGCAGCGTTGGAAGCTTTTCTCCAGACCTATCCCAACACGGTGATGAAGGAAGATGCTCTGGAACTGCTGATGGCCGCCTACCAGCAGGCGGGCGATGCGCAGAAGACCTTAGACGCCGCCAACCGGGTGCTGCAGGCGGATCCTAACAATGTTCGCGCGCTGGCGTTGCTGGCTTACAGCTATCGCGCTATGGCCTCGCAGGGCGGCCCGCAGATGCAGGACAATCTGTCCAAGGCCCAGCAATTTGGTCAGCGGGGATTGCAAGCCATACAAAACATGCCAAAGCCTGATGGCATGAGCGCGGCGGACTTTACCAAGTTCCACAACGAGACCGCTGCCATTTTCGATGGCGCAGTAGGCTTTGCTGCTCTCCAGGCGAAAGATTACGCAAACGCGCAGAAGGATCTTCACGAAGCTGTGTCCGACGAGTCGCAACCGAACATTGCCGATATCTATCCTCTGGCCACTGCCGACCTGGAAGCCAAGCCGGTGAATCCGGAAGGCTTCTGGTTCATCGTGAAGGCGGCCATGCTGGCGCAGGGACCGGGGCAACAGCAGATTCTGGATTACGGCAAGAAGAAGTACATTCGCTACCACGGTTCGGACCAGGGCTGGGACGACATTGTGAGTCAGGCAAAAGCGTCGACTAGCGTGATGCCTCCGGCTGGCTTCACGGTAGCTGCTGCTCCCCCGCCGCCGTCTCCTGCCGAGCAGGCTGCGGATCTGGTAAAGAGCAAGAATCCAACACAGATGAGTTTTGCGGAGTGGGAGCTGGTTCTGTCCTCGGGCAATCAACAGGCGGCCGACACTGTGTGGAACGCGATCAAGGACAAAGCCGTGAAACTGGGGGCAAATGTCATTAGCGCTACCGCAACGTCGGTACAGTTGGCGGGTAGTGACGACGATATCGAGGCCAAGAAGGCGGATATCACACTCACGATGGCGAAGCCTATCCCGTCCCGCTTAATGCCCCAGGTCGGAACCCTTATGACATTTCAGGGCACGGTCTCCAGCTACACCCCCAATCCGTTCATGATGAGCATGACCGATGGCATGCTCCTGGACAAGAACGGCAATCCGATTTCGACGGGGGCGCCGGTGCACCACGCCCACAGGTCGCAATAACCCGCGGGAAAGGGAAACCTCAGGGAGCAGCCAGCGCTGCTCCTTTTCTTGTGGCTGCGACAATTGGAGGTAGGGCGATGTCAGTGAAGCCGCGGGAAAGCTTCTCTAGCGGGCGGCACGTTTATCGATGGGAGCGTTGTGAGCGCTACGCGGCGGACGCCGGGTGCCGCTGCGCAGTCCTTTGGCGTCGAGCTTGAGCTCGGCGATGGTGCGGCTGAGAGTGTTGCGGTGCATGCCAAGCTCGCGGGCGGCTTTGCACTGGTTGCCCTTGCTGTCCTGCAGGACCGTGAGAATAAAGCGCTTCTTGAATTCCGATACGGCTTCCGAGTAAGTAATTCCGCTCTTGTACATCTGCATAATCAAAGCTTCCAGTTGGTCTTTCACGGCGCCTCTCTCTTCGCTCTTGCTGATGTCGCTGACGTCCCCGCGGTCTAATTTCCTCATAAACCCTTACCGTTTCCGCCGTGCTCCGTTGGGAGATGCTGCGGTACTGTGCGCAACAGGTTCCAGCCGTCCCAAAAGCGCTGCCGCAACTCTGGCGGCGCCACCCAAACCATGCCCCGGCTGGTCACCAACAAGAAAGGCGCAATCCGCGACTCTGGCAAACCCCACTGCGGAGCAAATGCCGCTAGCGCCAGTACCATCACTGCACTGATGACCACTCCGCGGATGAAGCCAAAAGGCGCCCCTAAAAAGCGGTCGATCCAGCGCAATCCCACGCCCTTCACGATGGAACGGATCAACCTGCCTAAGGCCCCGGCCAACACCATGACGGCGACGAAAACCGTAAAGAACCCTGCAATGTCTGCCGTCCACGGAGAATTCACGTAGTGCTCGTACCAAGTTGCTACTCGCGGATATTCCCACGCGGCCAACAGATATCCGGCGATCACCCCCGCCAGGGAAAAGAATTCATAGAAGAACCCTTGCCCGATCGCCTGCAACACGGACAACAAAACGATGAGCACAATGATCCAGTCGAGGATGGCCAGGCTCATCATCGGCTTTCCCTTAGCCCGGCAGCGGATGCCCGGTCATTTGGGTATAAGCCTCGACATATTTTTCACTGGTTCGGGCAGCCACCTCGGGAGGCAATCCCGGAGCCGGCGGCTGTTTGTTCCATTTGATCGCTTCCAGGTAGTCCCGCACATACTGCTTGTCGAAGGAATCTTGCGGGCCTCCCGGGCGATATTTGTCCTTGGGCCAGAAACGCGACGAATCAGGCGTCAGCACCTCATCGGCCAGTACCAAACCGCCGGGGGTGCGGCCAAATTCGAACTTTGTGTCCGCGATGATGATGCCGCGGGTTTCCGCATAGTCGGCCGCGGTCTGATAAACCCGGATGCTGAGATCGCGCAGCTGTTCGCTCAACTCGCGGCCCGCGACGGCCACCATGCGCTCGAACGAAATATTTTCGTCGTGTCCGCTGGAGGCCTTGATGGCTGGGGTGAAGATCGGTTCCGGCAGCTTGTCAGACTCGCGCAATCCTGCCGGCAGCGGGATGCCGCACACCGAGCCGTCCGCCTTGTATTCCTTCCAGCCGGAACCGGAAAGATAGCCGCGCACCACGCACTCGATGGCAATCATGTCAGCCCGCATCACCAGCATGGAACGCCCGCGCAATTGGGCCGCATACTTTTGCAGCTCGTGCGGATATTGCCGCACATCGGCGGTTGTCAGGTGATTGGGAACGATGGGTTTCAGGAAGTCGAACCAGAAAAGAGAGAGCTGAGTCAGCACTCGTCCCTTCTGGGGGATGCCGGTCGCCAGCACGTAATCGAATGCCGAGATTCGATCCGTGGCCACGAACAGCAGGTGATCGTTATCGCTGAGATAAAGATCGCGCACCTTCCCGCTGGCGTAGAGCTCCAGGTCGGGAAAGTCAGTATGTAAGAGAACGTCGGAACTTTTTGTTGTATCGGTCACGGTTGCAAATCAAATTGGAGAGTCGTCGGGTATTTTAATTTTCCCCAGTGGTTTGTCAATGTGACCTGGGAAACCCAATCTCCGCCTGGCAAAAATTCTTTTTCCAAAACTCTTGACAAACCGAGCCTTGGCGCGAAACCCGCATGGCTAAAGGCCTTCACCAGTGTTCGCACCCCGGCTCGTGCCTCGACAAAAGAGTGTTTCCGCAGCAGCTTGGAGGGCGTGATTTGAAGCGCAGAATCCCACCCGCTGTCAAGCGATTTAGCAAGACTTTCGAACCGCCTGCGCTGCCGGGGAAAGCTAATCGGCCGAACTGCGATGAACGCTACGGACGTCCTCAAGGAATTGAATGTCGGGAGCTCCCACCACGCCGGCTTTTTCCATGGCTTTGCGCAGTTCGTCGGAGCTCATGAACTTGCGCGCCTCTTCAGTGCTTTCCCAATCCAGCAGCAGCACAACCTCGCTTGGATCGTCGACACCGTGGAACACCCGAAAGCCGGTTTCTCCCGCTCGCTTGCGAGTTGTCAGGTGAGAATCGAATGCGTCTTTCCAGCGGTTATAGTCCGATACTTTATGCCGAACCAGAACGTGCATCATGAGAGCGCCTCCCGAAAAATGCAGCCGTCTGTTTCAAGATACGAAATCCCAGGCCGAATGTGAACCCTGAAATGCAGGATCTTGTGTGACGGCGGTGCTTGACGCCCGTGCCCTAATAATGCCGCAAGAATTAACCGCCTCGGTGCCCGGCGCACTGCGCGAGGCGATGGGCTGCCCCTTGGCGTACGTTATACTGCAGTCCAACTCACCGGGAGAAATCACGCTTGGCACGTCTTATCATTCGCTCTTCCGACATTCATGCTGCCGGCTGTTTTACGCTGGAAGATATTCCCAAAGGCACCCGGCTGCTGGAATATACCGGCGAACGCATCAGCAAGGCCGAAGGGGACGATCGTTACGAGGGCCGCCCGTTCACCTATCTTTTTGGGGTCGGCGACGGCGAAGTGGTCATCGACGGACACGGCATGGCGATGTTCGTGAACCACTCTTGCGATCCTAACTGCGAGACCGACGAGGAGGGCGACCGGGTCTTCATTGCCAGTATCACCGACATCGCCGCCGGCGACGAGCTGACCTATGATTACTGGCTCTACGATGGAGAAGACGACGCCCCCTGTTATTGCGGCAGCAAGAGCTGTCGCGGCAGCATGTACTCGCCGGAAGAGTTAAGAAAGAAGCGCCGGGCCGAAGCCAAAAAGAAAAAGCAGGCGGAGTTGGCCGCCAAGAAAAACGGGGCAGGCGGTGCGAAGTCGAAGGCTACGAAGGCGAACGAAACCCGCAAAAAAGTTTAGCTGGCCAACCGCTCAGACGAGGTCATCGACTTCCACGCCAATGTGCCGCAAGTGTTGCAGCATGTGCGCGACATAATCGTCAAAAACAAATCGAAGAGTCAACGGTTCTGAGCCGCCGATGGTGCAGGTCCGCGACCAGGCGAAATGGGGTATTGCCGTGGCGACCGCCAGCAGTTGCCGATTGAGGGCGGTCCACACCTCCACCAGTTCCTGCCAATCCCGCTCCTGATAGCGATGTAGGGCTACCCAGCGTACGCCGTCATAGTCCGGCATGGCGGGCTGGTCTTCCAGTTGGGTGCGAACCAGATGTTCATGGTCTTTGGCGGCCGAGTCCAGCAGGTGTCCCAACTCCTGTTTGGCGGACCAGGATGCGGGACCGGCTTTCTGTTCCACCTGGGCGGAGGATAGCGTTTTCAGGCGCGCCGGCAGGTGGTCGATCAAGCTGCGGAGTTGCTGTAAAGTGTCCACGGTTCGCTCTGGAGGTGAACTTGATTATCTCTCAGACCGTCGTTCCCGTTCCACCGCGACACACCGTATAATCGAGTTCTCCCGCCATGAGTTACCAGGTTCTCGCGCGCAAATACCGGCCCCAGAAATTTTCCGAGGTGATCGGGCAGGAGCACGTCACTCGCACCTTGAAGAACGCCATCGCGCAGGGGCGGATCGCGCACGGGTACATCTTCAGCGGACATCGCGGTATCGGCAAGACCACCATTGCTCGCATCCTGGCCATGGCGCTGAATTGCCAGTCGCAGGACCATCCTGTGCCGGAGCCGTGCGGGGTGTGCGATTCCTGTCGCGAGATTCGCGCCGGTAATGCTGTCGATGTGATCGAGATCGACGCTGCCACTAATCGCGGCATTGACGAGATTCGCGAATTGCGCGAGGCGGCGCGTTATCGCCCGGCGCGCGACCGCTTCAAGATCTACATTCTCGACGAAGCCCACCAGATCACCGACGCCGCCTTCAACGCGCTGTTGAAGACGCTGGAAGAGCCGCCCAGCCACATTGTCTTCATGATGGCGACGACCCAGCCGGAAGACATTCCGCAGACCATCCGTTCCCGCTGCCAGCACTTCAGCTTTCACGCCGTGCGCTTCGACGACATCGTCCAGCAGCTGCGCGACATCGCCAAACAAGAGGGAATCGAGGCCGACGACAATGCTCTGGCCATGCTGGCGGAAGTGGGCGACGGCTCCATGCGCGATGCTCTCAGCATCATGGACCAAGCCATTGCGTGCTGCGGCAACGTGCTGAGCGCCGATGTGGTGCGGGGACTGGTCGGCACCGTCTCCTCTGACGTGCTGGAAGATGTGATGGACGCGGTGGCACGCAATTCCAGCGAAGACGTGCTGCGCACCATTGACCGGCTGCTGGTGGAAGGGCAGAGCGCGCAACACTTCGCCAAGCAGATGCTGCGATTTCTGCGCAATGCCCTGGTGGCAAAGGTGGCAGGCAGCGATTCGCAGGTGCTACAGATTTCCTCCGATGAGCGGGCCCGGGTGGCGCGGGTGGCCGAACGCTTCAGCGAGGAAGACCTGTCGCGCTTCATGCAGATCATGCTGCGCACGCATGGCGAGCTGGGCTACAAGCAGGAGCAGCGCTACCTACTGGAACTCGGGCTGTTGAAGCTGGTGCATGCGCAACGGCTGCTGCCGCTGGAAGAGTTGCTTAGCGGCGAGGTAAGCCAGGACAAAACGGGCGGCGCGAGATCAGCGGTGCGGTCTGCCAGCGCCAACCCGCGCGCCGCGACTGCTTCCACCTCCAGAGCATCGATTCCGGCGCGACTTGCCGGCGGCTCAGAGCCAGCGTCCGCGCGCGAAACCGCGGCGTCACCATTCTCCCGGCCATCGCCGTTCGAAGCCGACCGCAGCCGCAAGAGCGAGCCTAAGGCCGAGGCAGGCTCAAGCTTTGTCGCCGCAATGCCTTCTCCCGTTCTAACAGCGTCGGTGGGTGAATCATTGGTTGCTGATGATTCGCCGGCTGAGAATCAGACCGCGTCTGAACCAAGCACGGCTACCGCGGTCGCTGTCGCCACCGAGACGGCTCCGGAAGCTACAGAGCGGGGAAGTTTCTCCCGAGTCGGCGCGGGCCGCGGTTTTAGCGGCGTTGGAGGATGCCGGCCAACAGATACTGGCGCACAACCTGGAAGAGGGTGAGTGGGCGGTACGAGGGATTGAAGTTTCGGTGAAGGTGGGGATGTCACAAGTGCTCATTGACATGGCGCTGGGGCCAGAGCCGAAGCGCATCATCCTCAGTGCGCTTAGTAAGGTTGGAGAGCGTCCGCTGAAGTTCAAGATGGTGAGCGGGGGAGCTGTCGATTTCGGCAAAGACTGCACCTGCACCTCGTCCCACGAACGGCGTGGGCGCTCGCAGCCGCGCCCTGGCCGATCCTCTGGTACAGCGCATGCAAGAAAAATTTGGCGCCGAGATTCGTACTGTCATCGACCAGAAAGATCGCAGCTGATCGTAAATTGGGATTCGGGGCGTTTGGGAGAGTTCATGGGTGGATTCAATTTGCAAGACATGCTGGCGCAGGCGCGGCAGCAAGCTGAGAAGCTGCAGGAGAAGATGCAGCAAATCACCATCGAGGCTTCTTCGGGCGGCGGCAGCGTGACCGTGCGCATGACCGGCCAGAAGCAATTGCTGAGCATTATCATCGAGCCCGAGGTGGTGAAATCGGGCGACATCGAGATGCTGCAGGACCTGGTGGTGGCTGCCGTCAACGAGGCCACTCGTAAAGTGGACGAGGCGCTGAAATCCAGCCTGGGCGGGATGCTCGGCGGCATGGGCCTGCCGGGGATGTGAACCAGAAAACTGTTCACCACAGAGACACTGAGACCCAGAGAAAATCTTAAGGCGTTTAACTGGTGGAGTTGAGACGCACTGCAGAATTAAACGCGCACTACGAGGAACAGTCCGTATCCAGGGGAATCGGGAACATAAAGATTGCCTGCTCCGTGTCTCTGTGTCTCTGTGGTGAAAACGATTTTCAATATGTGAGGGGTTAAGCAGTGTCCAGATTTGCCGAGCCCATGGCTCGACTGATTGAAGAATTGAAGAAGCTGCCGGGCGTTGGCGGCAAGACCGCGCAGCGTTTCGCGTTTCACATCCTGCGCGCCAATGACGAAGACGCCGAGCTGCTGGCGGAAGCCATTCGGGAAGTGAAGGCCTGCTGCGCCTCTGCTCAATCTGCAATAACATCACCGACGTCGATCCTTGCACCTATTGCACCAGCGCCACGCGTAATCAGCGGCTGGTGTGCGTGGTCGAAGAGCCCACCAACATCGCCGCGATTGAGAAGACCCGTCACTACAACGGCGTCTATCATGTGCTGCACGGCGCCTTGTCGCCACTGCACGGCGTCGGCCCGGAGCAGCTGCGAATCAGCAACCTGGCGAAGCGCGTGGAATCGGGCAACGTCGATGAACTTATCCTCGCCACCAACCCCACCATCGAAGGCGAAGCCACGGCCACGTATCTTTCACGTCTGTTTAAGTCGTCGGCAGTGAAGGTCACGCGAATTGCTACCGGCGTTCCTGTGGGCAGCGACATCGAGTACGCCGATGAGGTCACCATGCAGAAGGCGATGGAGGGGAGAAGGGAACTGTGAAGGCCGCTTTTCGCTACTTCGCTCTTCGCCAACGATCACGGCAGCCGCTCGTAACCAGCAAATAGTTTTATTTCGGCGCGCCTGCCCGCAGTTTCGCAAAGTATCCATTGATCGCCTCCGACCACTCCTTCCCGGCTGCCTCGTCGCCTTTGGCGAAGTGCTGCACGTGTTCGTTGGCTTCCGGCACCAGAGCCGTGCGCTCGTAGACCACGGTCACGCCGGTCTTTCCGCGTGCCCTCTCGCGTCAGGTGGATGTCGATGAGCGTGGTCATCGCATCATTCAACACATAGGCATATTGAATATGTCCGGCGGCGAGGTCGAACGCGGTATTGACCCACATGCTGGAATGATGCCCATGATCAACCCGAAAGACCATGCCTGGCTGATCGTGCGCCGGGCATCGGGTAGACGAACTGCGGATTCCAGTCGGGCGACCATTTGCGCTCTTCGTCGGCGCCGAACAGAGGAGCCGTCTGCTCGAAGGGCGCGTCCACGGTGAACTTGAATTCGGTGCGAGTGTGGGCCAGCGCGGCGGAAGCTGCCGGCTCCTGCGCCGATAAGGACGTGAACGGCCATAGCGAGCGCGAATCCAATCGACCAATAAGGCATGGCTGATGTTCATGGGTGCTGCTCCTTGAGTTGATGGCTATCGGCGGCTTTAAGGGTCAAGCCGTAAATGCTGCGCAGTTTTTCGATTTCCTTCAGGGTTTGGGGTGAGAAAGGCGCCTTGCCCTCAAAAGCATGCAGAACGATGCCTTCCAGCAAATCGCCCAGGGTCATGTCCTTTAATTCCGCCAACCCCTTCAGAACCTTGAGCAGGCGTTTCTCCATGCGAACCCCGGTCTGGACTCGCTCTACCACGATGGGATGCTTGGTTTCCTGAGCCATGGTATGAATATACCAAAGTACCAAGATAACAGCAACCGACGAAGGATAACCGTATCCTCTGCCTGCGGGAATCGTTAGAAGGGAACCGCCGGAGCAGCGAAGATCGGCGCGGATCGGGGCCGATAAGATCTCAACTAACTCTTTAACTTCGCCAGCAGATCCGAAGGATGGACGGGCTTTGCCAGAATCTCAAACTCATGACCGTGGGCCCGCGCGTCCTCCAGAAGATCGGCCGTGGCGGCCTGTCCGGAGAACAGCAGAATCTTGCAGGACGGCAGGAAGCTGCGAATGCTGATGGCGGCTTCAATACCGTTCATGTCGGGCATGATCACGTCGCTGATAATGAGGTCGGGCCGTAACGAGCGGGCACTTTCCACGGCCGCGGTGCCGGTGTAGACCGCGGAGGCGTCATAGCCGTTGAGGTCGAGGATCTTGGCCAGAGTGTCTGCAATGACTTGCTCGTCGTCAACCACCAATACTCTCGGTTTTTTACCCGCGTGCATGGATACACTCCTTACAGAGTTGGACGAAGCCGAACTGCCGATTATAGCGGAGAGCGCCGGGCAGGAGGCGGCAGCGCGTTTCCGCGAGCACAATTTGCTCTGTGCCGCCCCGGGCCGGGTAGAAATTCCACTGATTGGCTGGCTTGCTGGTTTATGAAGTAGTAATGAGCAACTGACGGGCCAACAGAGGGCGCGGTTGGTCACCGTAACCCTTCGTAACCTTTCATCGTGACGATTGGCCACCTGGCCAGAATCGCTGCTCGGCCGCAATTGGAAGGAGGCATCCGGCACCGAGGCGCAGTGTGCGTTCGCTCACAACCGCGTAGTGACCGGCGTCACCGCCGCCCTGGTCGAAGTATTTATACATTGGTGTTGGCTAAGGATCTGCTTCCCTGGCAGCAGTGCAAGGCCGTATGCCGGGAGCCGCAGCTCCACCGAGATGCCGCGTGGTGAGCGCGGCCGACTAGAACTCAAAATGGGAGATCGCAATCATGGCATACGTCATCACTGATACCTGCACCAAAGACGAACTCTGCGTGGAAGCCTGTCCGACCGACTGCATTCACCCCAAGAAAGATGAGGACGGCTTCGAGGCCGCACCTCAACTTTACGTTGATCCCGAAGGCTGCATCGATTGCGGCGCCTGCGTTCCGGTTTGCCCCAGCAATTCGATGTTTCTGGTGGATGAGGTTCCGGCGGATAAGCAAGAGGCCATCGCCGCCAACGCGGCTCATTACGCGACCGCGTAGGCTTAAGCGCATCCACCATCGATGAACTGCGGCTGCAGGATTATCGCGACCATAGCGAAACCTGGGCCGCGGAAAGATTTGCATCGCGAAGGGAGCTTGGTGCAGAGTCGCAGCGAGAACTTGCGCCGGTAAAAGGCTTGATCTTCTAGTTCGAAAAGCACGGTTCCGGTCCGTGTGATTCAGTGGATCAGCCTTTCAATCCCCCGGCGCCGAACCTGCATCTCACACGATATGCACACACGCGCGACCTTGTTGGTGCTGGCCATCAGTGCCGTTTCAATCAGTTTCACCGCCTGTAACACCCAATCCTCGAATCCGGATCAAGTACGAGCCCGCACCGCGCAAGCTACCGCCGAACTCAAGCAGGACGCGCAAGCTGTAGCGCAGGGTGTGCGCGAAGGGTTGAGCCGTCCCAGCCCGGACAAGCCGCTCAACCTGAACTCCGCGTCGAAAGCTCAGTTGATGAGCCTGCCTGGCATCGACGACGCGGCGGCAGATCGCATCATCGCCGGCCGGCCCTATTCCAGCGAGCACGAGCTTCTGGAGCGGCGGATCGTGTCACGCGAGGAATACAACAAGATCGCCGACAGCATTAGCGTGACCAAGTAAAGCGCGCCCAGCCAGGCTGCGGCGCGCGGTTGGTGAAATTCTTCAAACTAGGTTGAGCGCCCTACCGGCGGAATCCTCCGCCTCCAAAGCTGCGGCCGCCGAACCCCCCACCAAAGCCTCCGCGATCGGCCCAGCCCCCGCCGCCGGCGCCGCCGCCCCAGCCACCGGAACGGAAGTTGCTCCAACGCTGCGATCCCTCGCTACGCGACGATGCCCAGTTGTCCATAGAAGACTTATTGAAGCTGGAAGAAGGTGTGGACCACCCGCCGCTGCTGGTGTGCTGCTGCCAGCCTGAGGACGGGTTGTACTTGTACACATTGCCATCGTGATCGGCGTAAGTGTTGTTGGCCGTGTGAGCGACGCCGTTGCCGGTGTTGGTGTCGTAGGCAAAGCCATGAGCTCCGCTGACGGATTGCCCGGTGTAGGCATTGCCATAGGTGCCTGCCGCTCCGCCTTTCACCACGCCGGTGTTCTGGTTGTAATCCATGCCGTGTGCGCCGGCAGCATAGTTGCCGGTGTAGGCATTGCTGACCGTTCCCGCACCGCCGGCATAGCGATTGCCGGTGCTGGGATTGTAGCCACTTGCTCGGGATCCGGTAGTGTAGTTGCCGGTATAGGCGTTATAGTTTTCGCCGTGGGCGGCAATGCCGCTGTTGCCGGTCACGGGATTGTAGTAGCTGCCGCGAGCGCCAGTGCCGACATTTCCGGTCCAGGGATTCGCCCAGGCGGCGCGGGTTCCGGCATAGGCGGTATTTCCCCAACGGCCGTAGACATTGGCTGCCGCCGCGCCGCCCCATCCGCCCCAGCCCCAGGCCGGAGCCCCGTATCCCCAGCCCCAATAGCCGACCGGACCCCACCACGGACTGCACCAGGAGCCGATCGCCATGCCCATGCCGAAGCCCAGTGCCCAACCGGCGGTTGCGCTCCAGGCAAACCCTGCGCCCACTCCGTACGTGTAAGGGGCGGGCACCCAGACCGTGGGCCCGATGTAAGGCGGGTAATAGTAGCCGGTTCCATAGACCACGACGCCGTCCGACGAAACCACCGTGCCGTAGTAGCCCGGGGTGTAGCCCACGTAGACCACGCTCGGCGTGTATCCATAAACCTGCACGTAGGTCACGTAGTGCAACGGAGAGCTGGGCGGAATGGTGTAGATCGCCGGCGGCACGGTGACGGCCACACTCCAGGGGCCGGTGGCGTTGGCCGACATAAACCACACTCCGTTGTTCACGGCGTAGTAAGTGTTGCCGGGAACGTAGATCACGGGCGTCGTGGTGTTCACCGCATAGGTCATGTTGGTACCGGCGATGGGCTGGAAGACGGGGTCACCTTCGTAGGTCACGGTCAGCGTGGCCGCACTGCGCGAGATGGTTGCCGTCTGCGGAATCTCGTTGGCGATCATGGCTTCTTTCGCTTGCGGTGTGCCCGGCACGGAAACCAGGACGCTGGCTTTCGGACTGTACGAGGGAATCTTGGCAAAGTCCGGCGGCAGGCTCGCGCCGGGAACGTAAGACCACGGACCATTCTGCAGCGAGGTCGACTGGAACCACCGTCCCGCGGTCAGGATGTAGTAGGTCTGATTGGTGGAGTCTAGAAAGATGTCGCTGCCGGTATTGGAGACGTAGGACAGACTGGTGCCCAGAATGTTTGCCAGCTGCGGTTCGCCTTCGGTAACGAACAGCTCCGCCGGAGTGGTGCTCACGTAAATCGTCGGCGCTATTCCATCTTCGTAAGAATCTTTCAGCGACTGTTGCGGATTTCCCAGCGCCTGGTTCTGGCCGTTTGCCACAGCCGCCTGCTTGATCTTGTTCAGCGATTTCGTGGGTTCGTGCTTGGCCGGATTCCAGGGCCCGTCCACCGTAGGCGCTTCCACCCATCCATCCATCAGCGCCATGTAGTACATGTTCTTGGAGGGATCGAACAGAATCAGGGCGCGGGTGTTGATGACTTTCTGCAGGTTGTCGCCCGTGGGGCGCAGCACCGGTGTACCGTCAATCAACGCCAGAACCGCCGGTGTGATGCTGAAGATGATTCTGGGCGGAGTATTGTCCAGCTGATACTGCTTTTGCGAAGCCGCAGCGTTGATGACGGCTAACGACGTCTCCAGCAGGTCGAGGGGGACGGTTTTGCTGGGAGGCAGATCCTGCAAGAAGGCACCGGCATAGGCAGAACCGTTGTTGGCCAGCGTAGGGAAGCTCTGTTTGCTGATGCTTACATCTTCCAGCGTGACCAGGCGATTCACTTTGTCGACTTCGGTGCGAGCAGTGAACCAGATTACGCCATAGTCGACATCCTTCTTGCCTGGGGTCTGCACGCGCACCGCCGCGTAAGCCTTGAGCAGATTGCCGGTCCAGCTCTCCGGCTGCGGCTGGAATATGGAAATTGTCGCTCCCTGATAGGTGATGGTGCGGGGCCAGGGATCGCCCGGGGCCGGGGGCGCGACCGGGCCGGCCTTGGTCGCCGAGCCGGGTGCAGCTGGCGTCGAGGCGGTTTGCGCCGAGGACGATGACGGTGTCTGGCCTAATGCCATGCCAGATGATGCGAACGCTACATTCAATACCAGCAGACTCGCGATCAATCGCTCAACTATGCCAGTCAAGTCTCTACCGCTCCCTTCGTAATTGCTTACTCGAATCGTTTACGGTGCAGAAATGCCGAGTGGCGACGGACTACCTGCAAAAAGTCACGGCAAATAAGATACTTGGGCGGAGGCTGATCGTGAACTGAAAAGTTTCTCAGTCGTGGACTAAGAAAATGTGACAGTCTTTCGAGGTCAGGCGCCGGATTCTTAGTGGTAGTGCTTCTGGATCCATTGCGGATAGCGATACTTCAGCAAGGCCAGTGCCCACGCCCCCTGGATGGTGGTATGGCCCGGATACACGGTGCCAAACTCCAGTACGCCCCGGCACCATCCGTACCAGCAGTAGTTCCAGGAACCGTCGGAGTTTTGGTTCTCCATAATGCGCTCGATCCAGCGGCTGCGCACCAGATCGGACTGGCCGGCGGCAATCATGAATGCGTTGCGCTGCACATAAGCGTCGCTGACCCGGAAATCGTAGGTCTGGTCGCGCGCTTCTTTCTGGCAAAGCTGGCGGAGGGTGTTATCTACTTTGGGAGTAGGGCCGTTGAAGTCCCGATACATGATCAGCCCCAAGACTTGATGATGCCGGGCGCCCCAGTTCCACTTGGTAAGTGAGAATAAATCGGCCAGGTCCTGATCCGACAGGTGGGCCTGATTCGGGTCAACCGCATAGGCAAACCAGCGTTGATCGAAGCCCTCACGGTGCATTTCGTAGGTGGTTACAAAGGGCAGCGGGGTATGAGGATCGGCGAAGCGCAACCAGAAGGGCGTGAGCCGATTCTGGGCGTAGCGCGTGTTCAGGGTCACCACGTTGTCGGCAAGCACGGTACGCAGGCGGGGATCGCCCGTCATCTTTTCAATATCCGCCACCATGTACATGAGCGGCGCATTGGTGCCCGAGACCTCAGGATGGACGGCGATCCAGGCAATGGCCTTGTCCAGTTCGGTGTCCAATTGCGCGTTGAAGGCAGCGCGCGAGCGATGGGTCAAGGAAAAATTGTTGTAGAGAACCGCGAAGGCGACCAGCAGAACGAACGCGACCACAGCAAATGCAGCTGCGGCCAAGAGCCGGTGCACCAGGACGGCGTTCGCAGTTTGCCGCGCTTCGGCCTCGCGCCTGCCGGCGGCTTCGTTCCAGCTCGATGTCCACGGGTTTTGCAAAATCAAAAATACTGCCAGGATCAGGAGCTCGGGATCGATTGCATGCCGATAACGCGGCGTCGGGAAAGTGAAATAGTAGATCAGGGGATAGAACAGCATCAGCATGGCAAACAGGAAAACTCCATGCCTGCGCCGCTTGATGGCCAGCCAAAGGCCGCCGATCGCCAATAGCGACGATGCGAGGAAGAGCAGGTTCTTGACTAACTCCAACCCGCTGCGCGGTAACCCCGCCCAAAAGAAAACGAACCTTTCGCCAGTCAGGGCCAGGAACCTTCCGGGATTCTGGGCGATCCATTCTTTGGCCAGCCCAGCCTGTTCGGTATCGAATGCCGCCTCGCCTATGGCTCGGTATTGTTCATAAAGGACGGCGTTGTTGCCGGGGTGGTAAGCAGGCACCCATGCGCCTTCGGCCTCTGGATTGTTACCGCTGCGCAGCTCTACCCCCAGGTCGCCGCGAACAAAAATCAGCTTGCCAAACTGCGAATAATTGCGAATGATCCAGGGCGTGAGAACCGCCCAAAAGACCGCGGCGCTTAGGATCACCGGCATCAGGAAGCGCTTGCCCCGGCGGTGCAACTGGTACGCAAGCCAGCATCCGGAGAAGGGAAGCCAGGCGACTGCCGAAGTATTGGTCAGCCCGACAATGCCCCACAGCAAGCCATAGCGGAACCACGACAGCAGGCGGGCATCGTCTTCCATCTCCAGCGTGAGCAGGAACAGCAAGCTCAGCAGGAAGGCCGACAGGCTGGTCTCCCAAACCCAGGCTACTGACCAGTAGATGCTGTAGGGCAGCAGCGCCCAAATCCATCCCGACCACATGGCTACGCTCTCGTTGAAGACGCGTTGCGCGATGCGATAAACGGTCCAGCTGGTCAGCGCCGCAACCACGCTGTTGAAGGCCAGCATGACGAAGGCGGCAGCCGGCGAGAAGACGCCAAAGGCCCGAAATGCCTGAGCGATCAGCCAGGGATAGAGCGGCGCCGTCCAGGCCGACGGGCCGGTGTCGCCGCCGAAAGGAGAGCTGAAGCCATGGCCCAGAGCCAGCGAATGGGCCAGGTTCGCCATCTCCCAGTGCGACCAATAGGCGGTGCTGAAGCGGTAGGTGTGGGCAATCACGATACACAGCAACCGCGCCGTTAAGCCGACCAGCACCATGCAGGCTGGGGAGTGGAAAAAGCGAATCTGTCCCTTGTTTTCCGACGGGGTCGTTAACGGCCCCGCTTTATCTGTCATCGAGAATCCCATTACTGATGGCTCCGCCCGGGTCGCGCGTTCTCACCGGCTCCGCAAACGAACCTGGTCGTCTGCGAGTGAACGACAATATTACTAGACGCAGAGCGGCAGGCCGCCAGGGGAGAGCGGGCGTGGCCCTGCCGCTCACCTGCGGAATGTCGAAAGTCGTCTGGCCGGCAAACGGCGCGATCCAGCTTCACTTCCGGGCCGCTACCGGCTCCAGCCGACTGAAGCCGCGCCGCAGTGGCCAAGTCCCACTCTGTGGCACAGCTAACAGAATCACGCCAGATTTCTCTTCGCGGATGACCACTCTCGGCCCTATACTTCGCCTGACTGTGGTTGGATTCCAGCGATGGAAAATCTGACGGACGAATGCATTTCCCCGCTACAAGGGCAGCAAGCCTTCCGCGTCATGTTTGAGCAGGCCGGTTTCGGGTTGGCCCAGGTATCCCTGGAGGGAGAGTGGCTAACCGTAAATCAATCGCTTTGCGAGATTCTGGGATATTCCCGAGAGGAACTGCTGGCGAAGACTCTTCCAGAGATTACGCGTTTTGATGATGTCGCCAACGAACTGGCAGATTGCCGTCGGCTATTAGACAACCAGATCCAAAGCTTCTCGAGCGAGAAGAGGCATCTGCGGGGCGATGGACGCGTTGCCTGGCTGAAGGCGACCATCACTCTGGTTCGCGAGAACGCTTCCGGCGAGCCCGCCAGCTATTTGGCCGTCGTTGAAGATCTTACCCCGCACAAAAAGCACTTGCAGCAAATCCTGGTGGATGGCGATAAGCGCTTCCGGGTACTGGCTGACAGTGTTAGCGAAGTCTTCCTCGCTCTCGACAGAAACCTGAGATGTACCTATTGGAACCGGACCGCCGAGAGCGTCTTCGGGGTAAGGGCAGCGGATGCTGTGGGCAAGCCGGTGACAGAAATTGTCCCGGCTACGGGCGATACCACCAGCTCCGAGAAGATCTATCGCGAGGTGCTGGCGGCTCAGCAAATCCGCAGCTTTACCGCTCCCTACAAAATCGGCGACAAGAAGCTTCTATTGGAATTTACCGCTTACCCTTCGAAAGAGGGCATCTCCGTGTTCGCCAGCGACGTGGGGGAACGGCGCCGCTCCGAAGAGACGTTGCAACGGTTGGCGGCGATCGTGCAGTCCAGCGATGACGCGATTCTGAGCGTGACTCCCCAGGGCTGCATTGCCAGTTGGAATCGTGGAGCCGAACGACTCTTTGGCTATTCCGCCTCCGAGATTATGGGAAAGAAAGTTGACGTTCTGGTTCCTCCCCATCTGCTGGGTGAAGCGCAGTCTATCTGGCAGGGCGCCTTTGCCGGCAATGGCGTTCAGGGCCACGAAACGCAAAGGGTTCGCAAGGATGGCGTGGCCGTAGAAGTGTCGCTCTCGATCTCTCCGGTCCGGAACGGAAACGGTTCCATCGCCGCCATATCGTTTATCGCGCGTGACATTTCCGAACGCAAGCGTACCGAAGCGGCGCTCAGGCGGCAGGTCATATTTAACGAGCTGATGACGCGGGTTCTAATTCGGTTCACCACCTGCCGATCGTCGGAAGTACGCGCCAGCGTTAGCGCGGCGCTGGCGGAAACAGCCGAGTTCCTGGGAGTGGATCACGCGCACGTCCTCATCTTTTCTCCGGATCGAGCCACCTGGACCGCAACCCATGAGTGGTGTGGCACTCAGGTTGAGCCGCAAAGTGCCAACTACCGTGCCGTTCCGTTTGGGTCCGTGCCTTGGAGCGAGTCACAAGTGCTGGCCGGCCAAGTGATCCGCATTAACACCCTCGATGACTATCCGGCCGAAGCCGTCGCCGAGCGGCAAATTGCCGACGCGCAGGCGGGCATGCAATCGATTCTTCTGGTTCCCATCCACGGTGCGGCGGGGGTGATTGCCGGCGCGGTCGGATTTGACTCCCATGCCCGTCCGGTGAACTGGTCGGATGATGATGTCGCCCATTGCAAAATGGTAGGTGATGCGATCGCTACGGTTCTGGAACGGAAGCGGGCGGAAGAGGCTCTGCGCAACTCGGAAGAAAAGTTCTCCAAAGCGTTTGAGGCCAGCCCGGCGATTATTACCATCCTTCGCATCAAAGACAGGCGTTATCTGGAAGTCAATCGCGCTTTCGAACAGCACACCGGATTTTTGCGCACCGAAGTCCTGCGCAAATCGATAGCCGAAGTGGGGCGCTGGTCTGACCTGCGCAGCCTGAACCATGCCTTCGAGAAAGTTCTGGCGCAGGGAAGCGTCCGCAACCTGGAAGCCACCCTGCGGACCAAGAGCGGAGAATCGCTGATTGTGCTTCTCTCCGCTGAGGTGATTGAGTTCGATGGGCAATCCTGTGTGTTGACCGTGGCTGAAGATATAACCGAGCGCAAGCTGGCGGAAGACGCGTTGCGCGAGAGCGAGGAACGTTTTCGGGTGATGGCCGACAGCGCTCCCATCATGATGTGGATGGCTGGTCCGGACAAGAGTTGCACCGACTTTAATCGGGGATGGCTGGAGTTCAGGGGACGCACGCTGCAGCAGGAAAGCGGCGATGGCTGGATCGCCGGTGTGCATCCCGCTGACCTGCAAAAGTGCGTGAACACCTATCACACGGCTTTCGATAAGCGGCAGCCCTTCATTATGGAGTACCGGCTGCGGCGTCACGACGGCGAATATCGCTGGGTCACTGACACCGGAGTTCCGAGATTTCTGCTGGACGGCAGCTTTGTCGGCTATATCGGCTGCTGCATTGATATCGACGATCAGAAGCAAACGGAACTGGCGCGGACCGAGCTATCCCGGCGGCTGATGACTGCCCAGGAAGCGGAACGTACCCGCATTGCCAGAGAACTGCATGACGGCATCGGTCAGGCGCTGGCCTTGCTGGGAATCCAGATGCAGACGGCTAGCCAGCCCGCGGCCCTGCGCTTAGGGAAGAAAAATCCGGGGTTGCAGGAACTGTGCGGCAAGCTGAAGGAAATCGGCAATCAGGTAAGCCGTCTTTCCCATCAGCTGCATTCTTCAGAGCTGGAGTTTCTTGGTCTGGCCGTAGCCGTCAAAAGTCTGTGCCGCGAATTCTCCGAGCAATATCGCATCAAGGTCGAGTGTGTCTGCAGCGACATTCCGGAAGAACTAAACAATGACGTCGCCCTCAGTTTCCTGCGGATCGTGCAGGAAGCCTTGCACAACGTGGCCAAGCATAGCCATGCCACCGTGGTCCATGTCGAGGTTGGGGGCGTCAGTCACGATTTAGCACTCGCCATCTGGGACGATGGCGTGGGCTTCGACCTGAGCAAGGCCCGCAAGACCGCAGGACTTGGCATGGTCAGCATGCGCGAGCGGATGCACTTGATTGGGGGAGAGTTTTCGATCGCGTCCCAGCCCGGCAGCGGCACAAAAATTCAGGCCCGGGCCCCGCTGGCGCCGCAGCCGATCTGAACGCGCTGGGAATCTTACGAAGTGATCCGGCCCTCCGGAATCAATGGCCTCCCATCACGATAGCCTCTGCCGTGCCTGACCCGCACATGCCATAGGTGGCTCCGGAAACACAGGCGCCGGCCGAATACTTGAAGCATCCCGGCCGTTTGGCCGCTACTGACACAGGCTTGTTGGCCCCGCCGATGATTGCATCAGACGGATCAAACGGAGAGGAAGGACCGAAGTCGATCACGAATCCCGTGTTTTTGGAGGTCGATTGCCAGGTTACGGTGGTCCCCGGCTTCAGGCAGAAGAGGGAATTTCCCTTGGCTTTGGGGAAGCCCGGAGTCGCGGTAGCCCCGTTCATCCCGGTCTTCTTGATGTCCACGGTGCAGGGACCAGAGGCCGGGCAGGTATTGTCGGCCGTGCATAAGCTCTGGGGATTCGGCTCGTCGCAAACGTATTTACCCTTCGATTGAGCCGCCGCAACGCTGCCCAGCACCAGCATCGACAGTGAAAACAACAGAGAGACCACAACAGTGCGCTGCATCTTCATAAGATCCTCACTTGGAAATGGCATGGAGCGACGGTTGAGACTTGGGGCAGCCCACCTGCGCCCCAAGACTCAACGGTCAGCAAAAACTTCCCGGGAAAGTGTCAGTTCTCGCCCGTTGTTCCGGCCCAATCGATGATGTTCCCCAGTCTCCACGGATTCTTGTTCAGCTCCAGCGTGAACTGACCGTCCGAGCCGATCGTCAGCTGCGCTGCCGGATACAGAACTCCGTTGCTCTTGCTTTTATCCTGATCGTTCAGGTTAATCTCGCCGGCCGTCAGGTTGTAATACTGGCTTTGGGTATCGTAGTAGGCTTCGCCGAAGTGGATCGGGCGGTTGGTGGCGAAGCGGATCGTCCTGCCGGTTGGGGTGTCGATGAGTTTGATAAAGCTGAGGTCATAGCCGAGAGTTCCGGTAATCGAGATGTGACCGACAGCCTTCATTTTCTCCAGGGCGTTCACCAGTCCCTGGTTTTGCCCCTTCTGGAAAGCGTCGACCAGGATTTGCTCGTCTGCCGGGGTGGAATAATCGTAGATGATGATGGTGATCCCGACGTTTCTTCCCAGCTGTGTGCTGGTGCCCCAGGCGGTGGCGTCGATGGTTTCGTTCTTTTCCCGGGAGAATCCGGGAACCGCGCTTACCATTAGCAAACTCGCTAGAAGTGCGGCGCTAAAGGCTACTTTAGCAATACCTGATTTTGTGGGCACGGCTTAATCTCCTCATCTCTGCAAGTTGGGCCAGACAGTTTACGAACGTCAGGCGATGCTACTGCGGTTGCTGCTCCGGCGATAACTAGCAGAAATACTCGTCTGCCGCAGTAAAAAGAGGGGATGTCAAATCAGTACACAGCACGCCAAAGCTCCTGCAAAACTTTGCGGGCCTCCTACTACTTTTGCCAGTATCACAGACGAGCGCGAGTTCCTAACATCGAGGGGCATCGCATGCGAGGCTGGATGCGAATGGGATCGCTTTCCAGGCACAAATATTGGACTGATCGTGACTGTTGCCGCCGTAAGAGCGGTCCTGGCCGACGACCGGGCAATAGGCGTTCACTTACCGGAGAACAGCTAAATCTTAAAGAGGAGAATCATGAACAAGAAGCGGACTACAGAGATCGCGATTTTTGTGGCTCTGACCTTGGCAACGCTGATGCTGGCAGCAACGGTTGCTGGCGCGCAAAGTATCCAGGGCGTCATCAATGGACGCAGCGGTGCCACCATGACCGTTCAGACCCAGGACGCCGGCAATGTGGTCGTGGTGCTCAATGACTACACCCAAGTGGAAGATGTATCCGGCCTATTCCATGCTCGTAAGAAGCAAATGGGACTGACCGTGCTGGTCCCCGGCCTGCAGGTGCAGGTGGACGGGAACTACAACGCGCAGAACCAACTGGTGGCGAACACCGTCAAGTTCAACGGCAAGAACCTGCAAGCCGCTACCGACATTCAAGCCGGTGTGACCCCGGTGGAGCAACAGGAACAGGTGCAGAAGGCCCAGGAGGCCAAGCAAGAAGCGCAAATCCAGAAGGAACAGGCAGCGATGACCCAGCAGCAGCAGGAAATGGCCGCAGCTCAAGCCAAGATTGCCGCGAACAAAGCCGCGATTGCCGCGGTCAACAAGCGCTTCGGCGAACTGGCCGACTACAATATCTGGGACGAGGTGACCATCTACTTCGCTAACGGCCAGGTGTCGATTGACCCGCAGTACAACTCGAAACTGGTTGCCCTGGCGCAGAAGGCGAAGACGGTTACCGGCTATGTGATTCAGGTCAAGGGCTATGCCTCGGCCGTCGGTTCGGCGGCCCTGAACCAGCAGCTTAGCCAGGAACGGGCGGCCAATGTCACCGAGTTCCTGGAACAGCAGGGCGGGATTCCTTTGACCAACATTCTGGCGCCGGGGGCGATGGGCACCAGCAAGCAGGTGGCGCCGGACAGTACCGCCGAGGGTCAAGCGGAAAACCGCCGCGTAGTGGTGAGGGTGCTACAGAACAAAGGTATTGCCGGTACGTAGTAGGAATTCGTAGTTGGGATTCGTAGCCGGGGCAGACGGCTCTGGGGTCGCCTCTGCCCACTCAGCGTCTGCTGGAGCGGCCTTCCTGCGTTGAGCGTGTTGGGCGGTCTTCGGGATCGGTTTCGGTCGTAGACCGGGTAGAGCGATGCTTCGACCGGTGTGCAAGATCGCGTCATACCATCAAAGCTGGAGCCATGGCGATCAGGGAACGACCGTCGTGGCTCCAGCCATTTGCTCTTCCGCGGTCGACGGCGGCAGCTGAAACGCCGGTCTACCTAATTTCGCCGGAGTGCAGCAATTCCGAAGCTGGTATAAGTGACGCAGCTAAACAGATGCCGACCTTCGACAAGCATCGACATCTTTCCCACACTGCCAGGCGAAAGGCTCGGGCTGTCATCGCTGAAACCTGGCAATCGCAAGCCAATCTCTCGCTATTCCTGGGTATGCTTGTGGTTACCGGTTTCCTGTTGCCCTCGATGGGATTCGGCAAACGAGATCTTCGTCTGTACAGCGACATCGTATTCTCGTTGTTACTGATTTCAGGAGTTGCGATCGCCTGGGGACAGCGCACTTTATTCCTGCTGTCCGGGTCAGTCGCGAGCGTCGCGCTGGTCGTCCGCTGGCTAGCCCTATGGAAAGAGACTCGTAGTCTGGAGTTGTGGAGCGACGCCTGGACTCTGTTAGCGATTTTCATCATCGCATTGGTACTGTTGGTACAGGTGTTCCGGCCCGGCCCCGTGACCCATCTGCGAATCCAGGGTGCAATCGCGGCTTATCTGCTGTTCGGCGTTGGCTGGGCCCACGCGTACCACATCGCCGCGACGCTGCAACCAGGATCGTTCAATTATTCTGGCTCAGAGCTGTCCACCGTGGGCGACTGGATTTACTACAGCTACGTAACTTTGACAACCGTAGGATATGGAGACATCACTCCAGTGCGGCAAGTAGCGCGCAATCTCGCCATCGGAGAAGCGCTTGCGGGCCAGCTTTACCTGGCCGTGATGATCGCGCGCCTGGTCGCCATGGAAGTGATTACCTGGCAAGAGAAAACCAGTCGCAACTCCGAACAGCCGTGAGCGTATTCCGGGAGATCGTGCAGTAGTGTCGTAGTGACCCGCATGGGACCGGACGGGGACAAGGAGAAGAAATGTTGGTGGAACAGATTGACACGATGAGGGATCTCCTCCTGGTGGTTCTATGCGGTTTGTGCCTGTTGTCTCCGACCCGTTTGTTGGCCCAGACTTACAACACGCCCCTGCCGACGGTGAACGACCAGGACGTCGCGCTGCTGAGGAAGAATCTACAGGCTGAGGCCAAGCGACTTATCACCAAGAATATGCAGCTCACCGACAGCGAAGCTGCAGCCTTCTGGCCGCTCTACGACCAGTATGCCGCCGAGGTGCGCAAGGTGAACGACACCCGCTTCGGGCTGATTAAGGAATACGCGAAGATTTATAAGACCATGACCGCCGATCAGGCCGACAGCATGATCCGGCTATTGGCGGAGTCTGACCAGACCATTATCAGCCTGCGCCTGCAGTATCTGCCTAAGTTCGAACAGGCGCTGCCTGGCACCAAAGCGGCTTTGTTTATGCAGCTGGACCGGCGGCTGGATAGCCTGTTCAACGTGCAAATGGCTTCCCAACTGCCTGCGATCAAGCCTTAGCCGCACCAAAACCATTCTTGCGTTAGCAGTTGTCTCGCCTTTATTCAGCGGATACGTCATCCTGCCCCGACGAGCCTAAGTCTGTGTTTTCACTACAGCTATCCCCACCCTAAGAGGTACACTTGAAGAGAGCATCGACTCCAGGGGCCTCTCGATGGAACGCAAGCCGGCGGCGCGTTTACTGATTGCAGACGATCACAGATTGCTGGCGGATGCCTGCAAGAACCTCCTGGAGCCCGAATTCCAGGTGGTCGACATTGTCACCGACGGGCGCAGCCTGGTGAAGTCTGCATCGTTACTCAAGCCTGAAGTAATCATTCTCGACATTGCCATGCCCCGGCTGAACGGCTTGGACGCGGGGGAGCAGATCAAGCAAAAGCTGCCCGCGGTGAAGCTGGTTTTTCTCACCATGAACGCCGCTGCGGATGTGGCGGCGGAAGCTTTCCGGCGGGGTGCCTCCGGGTATGTCTTGAAGCATTCGGCGGCCGAGGAACTGGTTATCGCCATACGCAAGGTGGTGCAGGGAGAGTCGTATCTTTCGCCCTTGATTGCCCGCGAGACCGTCACCTTCCTTCTGAATCAGGGCAAATCTCACGCCGAAGAGAAGCGGATCACCAAGCGGCAAAGCGAGATCCTTCAGTTGCTCGCCGAGGGTATGTCGATGAAGGAAGTGGCCAATGTTCTGGAGCTCAAACCCGGCACCGTGGCATTTCACAAATATCGCATGATGGAGACTTTAGGGGTCAAAACCAATGCAGAACTTCTGGAATATGCGATCAAGCGCCAGATGACCTCGGCCTGAAATTCAACCTGCTTTTTCCATTCAAAAAATAGTAGTTTTGCCAGTAGGCAGTCCGGTCTGTTGTTGGTAGCGTTAGGCACAGGCAGCCTTCCAATGCGTGCCCGCAGGTTTCCCGCAGCCAGGGGAGATTCCTTCGTGAGTTCGATACGGCTCTTACTAGCAGACGACAACCCGGAGGTCTTGGAGACGCTGATCGACTTGCTGCAGTCGAGTTATGACATCGTGGGCGCGTTTTCGGATGGCAATTCGGTCCTGGATCAAGTCGCCGCACTCCATCCCGATCTGGTTATTCTGGATATTTCGCTGGGAGATATGACTGGCTTTGAGGTCGCCAGACGGTTGAAGAAATCGGCTTGTCCCGCCAAGATTATTTTCCTGACGGTTCACGAAAACATCGACTTCATCCGCGCCGCCTTCGATCTCGACGCTTCAGGTTATGTATTTAAGTCCCGCATCAGCTCGGACCTGGTGGACGCGATCAACCGGGCATGCGAAGGCGGCCATTTCAGTTCCGCAGAGTTGCCGTTGGCACAGTAGACCTGGGGCCGGGAAACTTGTGCCCGTGCTGCTGATGGTCGGCCCAAACGGCTGGTGCTCTTAGGGCGTGTCTTTTATGCATAGGCAGCTTAACGGTAGAGGGCAGAGGACTGCCATGCGGGCGCTCCCGTCGACTCCCCAACACGATTGCACAATGCACTGCTCCGGCAGAGAAAGTCGTTGATCATGCGATTTCATCAGCCCCCCCCCGTTTTTTCGAGAGTTGCGAGAGGAGCCTTTCTTGCTTTCATATTGATTCTGCTATCCACGCTTGCCGCCTGGGGGCAAGATGCGGGATGGCCGCGGCAGCTGACCAGGCCCGGCGGGAAACTGATTCTCTATCAGCCGCAGGTTGACGACTGGAAGAATTACCAGGAACTGGATGCGCGCATGGCCTTTACCCTGACGCCGACAGGCGGCAAAAGCCACGTCGGTGTGGTGACCGTCCAGATGAAAAGTGCCGTCAACGTGGATGATCACACCGTATTCCTCAGCGATCCCCAGGTCACCAGCGTTTCTTTTCCCTCACTCGATCCCGCGACCACGGCCCAGATGAAAACCCTGATGATGACCTTTCTCAACCCAGCAGCCACCATGACCATCTCGCTGGATCGACTGGTCGCCAGTGTGAAGAAGGGGCAGACGCCGCCGCCCGTGGCGTCGGTCAAGAACGATCCGCCGCAAATCTTTATCAGCATAAAGCCGGCGATTCTGCTTTTGGTGAATGGTGCGCCGGTGATGGCGCCGATCACGAACTCCAATCTGCAATTCATTGTGAATGCCAACTGGCCGGTGTTTGTCGAACAAGGAGGTTCCAACTACTACTTGTTTGACAGCAAGGGCTGGCTGGTTGCGAATAGCCTGGAGGGCACCTGGACGCCCACGAACCAGTTGCCGAAGCAGATGTCGAAGGTTTCGGCGAACGCGAATTTCGCCGATCTGAAAGCCTTCATTCCGCCCCCGCCGGGCAGCGCCGCCAGCTTCCCGGTCGTGTATTACAGCGCCACGCCGGCCGAGATTATTGTCTTCAGCGGCCAGCCGCAATGGACTCCGATTCCGGGAACCCAACTGGCTTACGGCGCAAACACCGATAGCACGGTGTTCAAGTACACCCCCACCGGAGCCTTCTATTTCCTGACTTCGGGTCGATGGTTTACGGCCACTCGCCCGCTGCTGGGGCCATGGACGTTCGCGACTTACAACTTGCCTCCGGATTTTGCCAAGATCCCGCTGGGCAGCCCCGCCGGGAAGGTCCTGGCGTCGGTGCCGGGCACGCCCGAGGCGGAAGACGCGGTGCTGATCGCGCAGATTCCGACTACCGCGACGATCAATGCAGCGCAAGCGGCGGCCGCGGTGAAAGTTTCCTATGTGGGCGAGCCGCAGTTCGTGCCGATCACCGGCACCACCATGCTGTACGCAACCAACACGCCCAATAAAGTGATTCAGCTCGGAAGCCAGTATTACCTGTGTTACCAGGCCGTGTGGTTCGTCTCCTCCACGCCTAACGGACCTTGGCAGGTGGCACAGACGGTGCCTGAGGCGATCTACACCATTCCACCCAGCTCGCCGGTCTACAACGTCACCTATGTAACTCAGGTCGTGAGTTCCGACGGCTATGTGGATTCCAGCTATACCGCCGGGTACATGGGCGCATTCATCATGGGCGCAACGGTGGGCGCGATCGTGTGCAGCGGGACCGGCTATTACTATCCGCCATACGTGTATCACGGCTATTACTACCCGTACGCCGCCACCTACGGCTATCACACCTACAACCCTTATACCGGCGCCTACGGCTATGGAGGCGCGGCCTACGGGCCGTACGGCAGCGCGCATTGGGGGACTTCGTATAACCCGAACACCGGGACTTACGCTCGCGGAGCTACGGCCTCGACCGCCTACGGGACGCGCAGCGCGGGCGAGGCTTACAACCCGTACACCGGGGCCTATGGGGCGACCCGGCAGGGCTCGAATGCTTATGGCTCGTGGGGACAGTCGGTTGTCAGCAAGAACGGCAATACGGCTTACACCCAACATGCCTCGAACGCCTACGGGTCTGCCGGAACGGTGCAGACTTCACAGGGCGGCAAGGGTGCGGCGACCAGCACCGCATACGGAAATACCGCGGCAGGAAAAACTTCGAACGGCGACATGTATGCGGGCCATGACGGCAACGTCTACAAGAACACCGGCTCAGGCTGGCAGAAGTACGACAACGGCAGCTGGAATAACGTGGAGAAGCCGACCACAACTTCTGCGCAGAGTTATTCTCAACAGCATCCCACGAGCACGAACCCCAACTACGGGTCGGCCCAACAGAAGGCGCAGAGCAACCCGAATTACTCCGCCGACCAGCAGAAGGCCCAAAGCTACAGCCAGCAACATCCTTCCGGCAACAGCGGGTCTAAGCCCAGCGGCAGTTCTTCCTATGGCGACTTAAATCAAGCGGCGCAAGACCGGCAGCGCGGGGCAGAGCAGAGCCAGCGCTTCTCGCAAGACCAGCGCTCATCAGGCGGTTTTGACCGCAGCGGTGGCGGCGGTTGGGGAGGACGGAGCGGCGGTGGCAGACGCTAACCCGAATATCTGACGGTACCGGGATCCGCTGATCCTACCGGCAGGACTAAGCGTGGGTTGGGCAAAGTAGTCACGAGGTTTATGCAAGATGCGCGAGCGCTTGAAGTCGACTTTATTCACTCAGGAGCCCAAGATGTCCAGGTTTAGCGCTAGAATCCCACTCCATACACTGCTCTGTTTCCTGTTGGTCGTGGGCTGCTCCCTCGGTATGCAGGGGCAGAAGATCCATGTCGTCTATGACAAGCAGCTCGACTTCTCCCAGTTCAAGACCTTCGCCTGGGCGCCGCACGGAGCGGTGGCGCATCCCTTACTGGCGGCCAATGTGGTGGGGGGCATCGAAGACGAATTAAAGCAGCGCGGATTAAGGAAGGTCGAAATCGACGCGAATCCCGGGCTGATTATCCAGGTGTATGGCGCCATCGATCAGGATTCCACCTTCTATTCGAATGATCCGCTCTACAACGCGACAGGCGGGGTTCCACCGTTCGATCCGAGCTTCTCCGGATCGCTGTGGTCGGGGTATTACGGCAACACGACAGTCACGATTCACAAAGGGCAGCTGGTGGTCGACCTGATTGATGCTGCGAACAAGAAACTGGTGTGGCGAGGGATGTCTCAGCAGAACCTGGCCGGCCACGATCCGAACAAGCTGATAAGCCAGGTCAATACCGCAATCTCCAAGATGTTCAAGCAGTATCCGGGCAAGGTCGACGGCTGAGCCTCCGGCGCCTGCCATCGCCCGGTAACGAGTTTAGTTTGGCGGCGATGCTGAGGATTATGAAATCGATCCTGTTGATGGCGCTGGTAACGGCTGTCCTGCTGACACCCACAGCAGCTCAAGACGTAAAGGTGAACTACAACCCGAGCAAAGACTTCTCGACTTTTCACACCTACGCATGGGGACAAAAGCCGAATCCTAACCTGGTTCAGAATCCTGCCTTGGCGGCGGAAGTCCGCAGACAGATCGACGCTCAGTTGCAGAGCCGTGGTATCAAGATGGTAGCCGAGTCGCAGAATCCCGACTTGATCCTGGTGGTTAGCGGCGGCTCTAAGAAACAGACTACCTACAGCAACTACGATCCCTCGGGCACCATCCTGACCGCCGGTACCGACTACGGGGTTGCCCGGACCAGCGTTATCGGCGCGTTGGTTGTGGATATTTATGACGTGAAGGCGAAACAGGTGATCTGGCGGGCGACAGCCATGGACATTCTAAGCAAGAACCACGAGCAGAACCTGAAACTCGTGGACAGCGTGATCGACAAGATGTTCCAGAAGTACCCGTATCCGCTGGCGACTAACTAGGGCGGCTCGACGTCAGCCTCATTTTTCCAGCCGGTGGAGGGAATCTACTCGCCGCGCCGATACAGCGTTCCGGAAGCAGCGTCGTCGAGTCGCTAAACGCAACGCAAGTTTAGCTCTCTAGATCATTGGTCTGTCACAAACGAGGCGAACGCTATGCACCTACTACGCCGAATTTATCTCGTCTTTTTCTGGATCCTGCTAGCGGCCAATTTAGGGCTTGCCGCACAATCTCCTAACCTCCCGGCCGCCCCGGCTGCTCCCGCCACTCGGCCCGACCAGTCAGCAAAATCTGACCGGCCTAAGATCGGTTTGGTCTTGCAAGGTGGAGGTGCGCTCGGACTGGCGCACGTCGGTGTCATTACCTGGATGGAGGAACATCACATACCGATTGACTACATTGCCGGCACCAGCATGGGTGGCCTGGTCGGCGGGGTTTACGCCACCGGACATAATGCCGTCGAGATGCGCCAGATCGTGAATGGTATTCCGTGGGACCAGGTAATGGCGGGGCAGACACCCTTTAACGACCTCGCATACCGCCGCAAAGAGGATGCCCGCGCTTATCCCAACAGCCTGGAGTTTGGATTGCGCAAGGGAGTGCAATTTCCCGAGGGCTTCAATTCTGGCCAGCAGGTCTCGCTGGTTCTCGACAAGATCGCGGCTCCCTACTCGGAGATCAAGAGCTTCAATGATCTCCCCACTCCGTTCGCCTGCGTAGCCACCGATCTGGTCACCGAAAAGCCCAAGGTTTTCCGCAGCGGATCGTTGTCTCTGGCTCTGCGATCCACCATGTCTCTGCCCGGAATCTTCACCCCCGTTCGCACCAAAGATGCCATTTACGCCGACGGCGGATTGCTCAATAACATTCCGGTCAACGTAGCCAAAGAGATGGGGGCGGATCTGACGGTGGCGATTCACCTGTCGGAAGCGCAGTTGCTTCCCAACGCGAATCTGTCCACCTTCTCGGTGCTGGGTCAATCGTTGTCGGTCATGATTTCTGCCAATGAACTGCAGAACATGGAAAACGCGGACATACTTGTCTCCGTACCGGTGCAGAAGTGGGGCGCGTTAAGCTTCGACCAGGCGGACGCGATCATCAAGGCGGGATACGATGCCGCGGCTGCGAAGTCCAAGGTGCTTTTGACCCTGGCGGTGGATGACGCCACCTGGAAGCAGTACCTGGCCGATCGCGCGTCCCGGCGGCGCGCCGATCCGGTTCCCATGTTCGTGGCTGTGGACGGCGTGAATGGAGATTTATCGCGGCGGGTACAAGAGCAAATGGCCGGCCTGATCGGCAAGCCTCTCGACTCCGATCAACTGGACCAGGCCATCATGCGGCTGAAGGGGTTTGGGCGATTTTCCGTACTCAACTATTCCTACGAGGAGCGAAATGGCCAGCAGGGCCTCCTGATAAAGACCGAAGAAAACACCTACGGGCCGCCGATCGTTCGCCCCCTCATCCTGATCGACGGATCCAGTTTGAGAAACGTTACTCTCGACCTGGGAGCACGGGTGACGTTTCTCGACTTTGGGGGATTCCGCTCGGAATGGCGCACCGACTTCGTTCTATTCTCCGACTATGGCCTGAATTCCGAGTATTACCATCCCTTCACTCCGCTCACGCACTGGTTCATCGCGCCCCGGATACAGGCCGATAACAATCCCCTCTACCTATACGACAACAACCAACTGACTGCCATCTATCGGCGCACCACCCTGGGCGGCGGAGTGGACGCGGGATATCAGTTCGGAAACACCGGTGAACTACGCGTCGGCTATGAAGGTGGATGGCAAAACTTCGCCCGGCAAATCGGAAACCCGAACGAGTTGGAGAGTTTCTCCGGTGGCTACGGTGCCAGCAAGCTCCAATACAGGCTGGATCGCCTCGATGATCCTGTCATCCCTCGTTCCGGACAAAGCTTCCAGGGCGATTTCTATTGGTACAACGCCAGTCCGGAAGCGCCCAAACCATATCCTGTGCTCGAAGGCCAAGGCGAAATTTTCCACAGGCTGAACGAACCGTCCTCAGTTTTTCTGAGCGGAACTGCGGGCACCACCTTCGACCACGAAACCGGACTTCCCCAATTCTCCCTGGGAGGCTCCCGCTACTTGGTGTCGTACGGAACGAACGAGCTGCTGATGGACAAGTATTTCCTGTTCCAGTTGGGATACATTCGGCAACTTGCCAAGCTGCCGCCGTTGCTGGGCAGCGGTATCTATTTCCTGGGGCTCTATGAAGCTGCGCAGGTTTACGGTGCGCCCCACACCATCGTGAATACAGCGTCCGGATTTCCCACCGATGCCGCAGCGGGCATAGTCGTTAACACCATCTTCGGCCCAGTGGAGGCGGCCTACGCCTACGGCGATACCGGCCACAACAAATTCTTCTTTAGGGTCGGGCGGCTGTTTTGAGCTGGGTAGTTTGCAATCAGACCGTGATGGCAGCGATTTAACCTATTTGCAAAGGAGCCATTTCGAGCGAAAATGCGGCAGCGCTTTTTCGCACGCCGGCAGGCGTGCCAGGAGATCTGACAAGTCGAGTTTCGCAGATGCAAAAGGGGCCCGGGCATGCTACGCCTGATTCGTGAATTAATTCGACCCTACCGCTTTAGGCTGCTGATCATCCTACTCGCCATGCTGGTGGAGACGGCTATGAGTCTCGCCAGTCCCTGGCCGTTGAAAGTCATCATCGACAATGTGGTCGGCAACCACAAGCTTCCGCATGGATTGGACGAGCTTGTCCGCCCCATGCTGGATCATGGCAATAAGTTACAGGTTGCCGGACTGGCCGCGCTGGCGTTCATTGTGATCGCGCTTGCTGGGCGCGGTGGCCAGCTACATCGACAACTACTACACCGAGAGCGTGGGTCAGTGGGTAGCCCACGATCTTCGCATGCGGACCTACCATCACCTGCAACGGCTCTCCCTCGGCTATTACGATACCCATCAGACCGGCACTTTGCTCAGCACAATTACCACCGACATCGAGACCATTCAGGATTTCGCCTCCTCGTCCACCCTCGACATCCTGATCGACCTGCTGACCATCGTCTCCATGCTGGGGCTGATGTTCTGGCTCAATTGGGATTTCACCTTAATCGCCGTTGCGGTGACCCCCTTCCTGCTTTTCTTCATCTCCCGGTTCAAGAAAGCGGTGAAGAAGGCGACCCACCAGGTGCGCAAGGAGGAATCGGAAATCGTGGCCGTCGTGCAGCAAGGGCTGGAGTCGATGCAGGTTATCGAAGCCTTCGGACGGCAGGACATGGAACAGGAAGCGCTGGCTCAAGTCAGCCACGCCACGGTCAGCGCGGCGCTGTCGGCGCGCAAAGTAAAGTCGCTGCTCTCGCCGATCGTAACCATCACGGTTGCTTTCTGTACCGCCATTGTGCTCTGGCGGGGTGCCTCCCTCATCCTAAGGGACGTGATGACGATCGGCGCCCTAACCGTCTATCTCTCGTACCTGACGAAGTTCTTTAAGCCGGTAAAGGATCTGGCCACCACGACGAATGCCATCGCCCAGGCCGCGGTGGGCGTCGAACGTGTGCAAGCAATTCTGGAAACCGACACCATCTTGCCGGAGCGCGCTGACGGCGCCGAACCGCGATTCCTCAAGGGCGAAATTGTTTTCGATCACGTCGCGTTTGGCTACAGCACCGACACTCCCGTGCTTACGGACGTCAGCTTCCAGATTGAGCCGGGCCAGATGGTAGGCGTGGTAGGTCCCACCGGAAGCGGCAAATCCACCGTGGTCAGTTTAATCCCGCGCTTTTACGACCCTACCGGCGGAGTCGTCAAAATCGATGGCCGGGATGTGCGCGATTACAAGGTCAACCCGCTGCGAGAGCAAATCGGATATGTACTGCAAGACACGGTGCTCTTCCGGGGCACGATCCTGGAGAACATTGCTTTCGGCCGGCCGAATGCGACCCGGGACGAGATTGTGGCGGCGGCACAGATGGCCAATGCCGACGAGTTTATCGCCCGCATGCCGAAGGGCTACGACACCATGGTAGGGGAGCGAGGTTCCACGCTCTCCGGAGGCCAGCGCCAGAGAATCGGAATCGCCCGCGTCATGGTACGCAATAGTCCCATTCTGCTGCTCGACGAGCCTACCGCGGCGCTCGATAGCGAATCGGAAAAAGCGGTGATCGAGGCATTGGAGCGGCTGATGAAAGGGCGGACCGTGATCACCATCGCTCACCGGCTCAGCACCATTCGCGACGCCGACAAGATCATCGTGATTAGCGGGGGAGTGGTAGCGGAAAGCGGCAACCATGACGAACTGATGGCGCTGAATGGAATTTACGCTGATCTGCACCGCACTCAGTTTGACGCAGCGGCGGCGAAAGCTTGATCATGGGTCGACCCTAAGCAGACCTCGCGAACCACCGATTCGCGACTCGCAATGTTCGAGGAAGGCTCTCTATGTCCCGTTACCTGGTTGTTTTGCCAGACGATTCCGCCCAGCCGATACTCGACGCCATTAATCACGCCCAGAAGTCTCTCCGCATCAAGATGTTTGTCTTCTCCGATCCGCGCCTTTTGCACGCCGTGATTGCAGCCCATCGGCGGGCAGTCAAGGTGCAAATCATGCTGAATCCGACGCGCCGGAGCGGGGAAAAACAGAACGATGAATCGCGAAAGTTATTGACGGACGCCGGCATCGATGTGATCGACAGCAATCCAGCGTTCGATTTAACCCACGAGAAATCGATGGTGGTCGACGACAAGTCGGCGTTCGTTCAATCCTTGAATTGGGAGACCAGAAATCTTACCGAAACGCGCGACTACGCGGTGGTGACCGCCCATCCTCACGAAGTGTCCGAGGTGACCGAGTGCTTCGATGCCGATTGGAACCGCCAAGCCTTCAATCCCGGTGAACATTCCCACATGATCTGGTGCATTGGCAATGGGCGGCAGCGGATCGGCCAGTTTATCGACGAGGCCAAGCATTCGCTATGGGTGCAGAATGAGCGCTATCAGGATCCAGTCATCATCGAAAGGCTGGTTAGGGCTAGAGGGCGCGGCGTGAAGGTGCATGTGCTGGCGCGGCCTCCGCACAAGTTGAAGAAGCAGAAGCTGGTGGAAGCGGTCGGCGGCATGCGCATCATGGATGATGTTGGAATCAAGGTGCACAAACTCAAAGGGCTCAAGCTACATGCCAAGCTGCTGTTTGCTGATGGCGTCCGAGCAATCATTGGCTCCATCAACCTGGCGCCTGGAAGCTTCGACAGCCGCCGTGAATTAGCCATCGAGGTTCGGGATCAGGAAGTCATGGATCGCCTGCACACGGTTGTACATCGCGATTGGGAAAACTCGCGCCCCCTGGATTTGACCGATGATGGCTTGATGGCCGAGCTAGAGGACAAGGATGCCAACGTAGCCGAAGACTTGGCCCTCGACGCTGACTAGAGTGTCCTCGGAAGATTGACCTTATGAACGGGGAATCGCGGACTGATCCGGCGTTTGCCCGGGAGTGGACGGGGCCGCAAGTTTCGTTATCGGCCCCGCCGGTCCGGAGAGCCTTTCGGATGCAGTGTCAGGGGAGAGCTACATCTTGCTGATCCTGATGTAGCGGCCCAGGTCTGGAACCGAGCTCAAGATCAGATATCCGGCCACCAGCAGTCCCGCAATGCCCATAATATTTCTTGCCTTAATCAGTGTTTTCTTCACAGGCTCCACGCCTCCTGTAAACCATAGATGTCGTTTGAGCCAAAAGGGAGACCTCGCGATCGGCGTTTGAGCACGATTTGTCTTGCATTTGCGTTTGGTCGGCGCGCCCTGGTCCGGTTCATTCCATTGATTCGAGCTTTTCCGGCGTGGTTGGGGAGGCGAACGGAGTACAATACGCGGCGTCTCGGGGCTGCGAACAGGTGCCGTTATGAAGGCGGGTTTTTCCGGCCAAGGTTCTCCCCTCGATGGTTCTCATAAAAGGTTGATCGACCGGTCATCTGCTCAGGGAGTGTTCGCAAAATGGGGGAGCGGGAGAGCAAGAACGGAAACGCCAGGAACATCGGGGAGATCGATGTTCTCTGGGTGACGGCCGGCCTGGGCTGCGACGGCGATACCATCGCCATGACTGCCGCAACCCAGCCTAGTATCGAAGACATCGTGCTGGGTGGGATTCCCTGGATACCCAAGGTCAATTTTCACAACCCCTTCCTTGCGTTCGCCAATGGAGACGATTTCCTCAAACCCTTTCATCAAGCGGCAAAAGGGAAGCTCGGGCCATTCATTCTCGTAGTCGAAGGCTCGATTCCCGACGAGACCAACAAGCAGGAAGGCTACTGGGCCTCGATGGGAACTGATGCCGTCACCGGTCAACCCATTCTGACCTGCGACTGGATCGATCGACTGGCGCCGCGCGCCTGGGCGGTCGTGGCTGCCGGCACCTGCGCTACCTATGGCGGCATTCATGCCATGCAGGGAAATCCCACCGGAGCCATGGGCTTGGCCGATTATCTGGGATGGCAGTGGAAGTCGAGCGCCGATATTCCCATCGTTTGCGTTCCCGGTTGTCCGGTGCAGCCGGACAACATGATGGAGACGCTGCTCTATCTTTTCTATATGGCAGCCGGACGCGCTCCCATGATTCCGCTGGATCAGCAATTGCGACCGACGTGGCTGTTTGGGCAGACCGTCCACGAAGGTTGCGATCGCGGAGGCTACTACGAACAAGCCGATTTCGCCGACGCCTACGGATCACCGCTGTGTATCGTCAAGCTGGGATGCTGGGGACCGGTGGTGCAATGCAATGTCGGAAAACGGGGATGGATGGGCGGAATAGGCGGCTGTCCGAACGTCGGCGGCATCTGTATTGGTTGTACGATGCCGGGTTTCCCCGACAAGTTTATGCCGTTCATGAACCAGCCGCCAGGATCGTTGTTGTCAGCCAGTGCGGTGCAGACCTACGGAAAAGCCATTCACGCTTTGCGCAAGTTTACCCAAACTTCGCTGAACCAGGAGCCGAGTTGGCGACGCCGTCGGGATGTTTCTAAAAATGATAAAGTAGTTCGCCGTAAGCCACAGGCTGCGGACGGACAGAAGTGACGCGCCAGTGTGAGGTGAACCGTGGCCTCCTGGTCCGAAAGCCACCCGATTTTGACTGATGATCTCCAGCATGCCGCCGGCTTAAGCCAATCAGGGACAACTTACGACGAGGCCGAAGCGGTTCTGCAGGACCTTGCGAAAGTCTTCTTCGAGAACACCAGTTTTCCCACCAACAACAGCGCCAGTCAGCAGCAGAATCCGGTGTCAATGCTGCCCAGTCTGGAGGCGAAGTACCGGGCGCTGGTAGAACAGATTCCGGCTGTCGTCTTTATGGCCTACCTTGACGAGGCGGTGGGCGAGGCTTATGTCAGCCCGCAGATCGAAGCTGTGCTGGGTTTCACCCAGGAAGAGTGGCTCCAGGATCCAGTGCGCTGGTACGCCCAGATCCATCCTGACGACAAATTGCGCTGGAGCGTGGAAGCGGCCGACCTGTTTCTGTCGGGCAAACCGTTGCGGTCCTCCTATCGCGTTCTTTCGCGGGACGGTCGCGTGATCTGGTTTCATTGTGAGGCCAAAATGATCCGGCGCGAGGATGGCCGCCCCTGGTTTATTCACGGAGTAGGGTTCGACATTACCGACTTGAAGCAGACCGAAGAAGCGCTGCAGGAAGAGCGCAACGTCGTTACCGCGATCCTCGACACCGTGGGCGCCTTGGTCATCGTGCTGGATCCGGAGGGCCGTATTATCCGCTTCAATCGCGCTTGCGAACGCAGCACCGGTTACACCTTCGCGGAGGCTTCGGGACGATACGTGTGGGACCTGTTCATACCTGCCGAAGATTCATCCGGGTTCAAAACGAATTTCGAAAAGATGCGGGCCGGGCAGCTGCAAAACGATTTCGAATGTCCGTGGCTGGCGCGCGACGGAAATCGCCGGCTAATCGCCTGGTCTGGCACCTCGCTAGGTAGAGGAAAACGGAATCCGGCGTATGTAATCGCCACCGGTATCGACATCACCGAGCGTAAGCAGCTGGAGAGAGCGATTTTGGAAGTTAGCGAGCGCGAACAGCGCCGCATCGGGCAGGATTTGCACGACGGCTTGGGCCAGCATTTGACCGGCATTGCGTTTATGACCAAGGTGCAGGAACAAAAGCTAAAGGAGAAGCGTCTTCCATACGCGGCCGATGCGGCCAAGATTGTAAAACTGGTCAACGAAGCCATCAACAAGACCCGCGAGTTGGCCCGGGGGTTGAGCCCGGTCGTTTCGGAGTCGCACGGTTTGATGTCGGCGCTGCAGCAGTTAAGCGCCGAGGTTCAGGACGTGTTCGGTGTCTCTTGCCGGTTGCAGTGTGAGAGTCCAGTGTTAATCGATGATGTCAGTTTGGCGACGCATCTCTACCACATCTCGCAGGAAGCGGTAAGCAACGCTGTCAAACATGGCAAAGCGCGAAAAATCGAGATTACTCTTGCCGCCGGCGACAGCCGGGGGCTGCTCACTGTTCGGGACGACGGATCGGGTTGCAAGAAGATTCCAGCGAACAGCAAGGGAATGGGGCACCACATCATGAGTCATCGGGCCAAGATGATCGGCGGCACCTTGGATATTGAACCATGTTCTCCGCGAGGAACGGTTGTGACCTGTATATTTCCGGTTCGTAGCAAACCCTAGCTCGTCGTAAAAACAAACGATGTCTACCAAACCAAAAGAAGAAACTGCTGGGCGCAAGACCAGAATATTTATTGTTGACGATCATCCCATCGTCCGCGAGGGGCTATCGTTGATGATGAACCGCGAGCCCGACATGATGGTTTGCGGCGAGGCGGAGGAAGCAACGGGCGCGCTGCAGGCGATTACGGTTGCCAAGCCCGACTTCCTGGTCGTGGATATTTCGCTTTCTGGACCCGACGGGCTCGACTTGCTGAAGAGCATTCGGGCCCGCTATCCCAGCTTGCCGGTTCTGATTCTCTCCATGCACGATGAGACCATCTATGCCGAGCGGGCGCTGCGGGCCGGAGCAAACGGCTACATCATGAAGCAGGAGGCCACGGAAAAAGTGCTGGTCGCGGTCCGTCAAATCCTGACCCAGAAAGTGTACGTGAGCGACCGCATTGCCAATCGGATGCTGCAGCAGTACATCAAAGGCTCGGTGAGCGAGACGCAATCGCCCATCGCGGAGCTGTCGGACCGCGAGTTGGAAGTCTTCCGCCTCATCGGTGAAGGTCATGGTACGCGTAAGATTGCCGAGGAACTCCATCTCAGCGTCAAGACCGTCGAATCCTACCAGGCACATATCAAGGAAAAACTCTCGCTCAAGAACGGGCGCGAACTGGTGCAACGGGCGATCCAGTGGACCATCTCGGAAGGTGTCGCGTAATGCCAGACTGACGGTTGCACCGCTGCGCCCAGAGACTGTCTCTCACAACCGCGCCTGTAATTTTCGGTAGAACAAAACTGGCGCAGCCGTTCATACTAGCCGCGCAGCGGCGACAGGGTCGCGATCCAGCTTCCGCAAGGCGTAACAGCTTCAGACCCTTTCCTCCGGAAACCGTCGATCCGTCCCTGCTGCAGGTCAGCATAAGGGAATCCCTGACCTGCCAGCCCGGTTTTTTCCCTAATGGGAATCAGGTTGTGAGGCATGCCTATTTGCGGGATGCTAGTTGCATAGGTGCGTGGGGCACCGCTGCGGCTTGTCTTCTCCGAGCCGTCTTATCTTGAAGTTGCACGATTCCAGAACTGCGTCGCGAGGCTGGCAACCCCAAGGCACGGCAGCGCGTCGCACCAGCAATAACTAAGAACGAGCTCGGGGCATTCGCGTGAAACGCACAACTCAGCGATGTTGAAAGGAGTATCCGTCTATGACAGCGCAAGCGGTTCCGTACGGTCGGGTAACCCAAAAGAAACCGGCAGTGGCCGAAATCCACATCATCTGGATCACAGCCGGACTGGGCTGTGACGGCGACTCGGTTTCAATCACCGCCGCAACCCAACCCAGCATTGAAGATGTTTTGCTGGGAGCGATTCCAGGCCTTCCTAAAGTTCATTTGCACAATCCGGTGTTGGCTTACGAAGTCGGCGACGATTTCCTCAAACCTTTTTACCAGGCCGAAGAAGGCAAACTCGATCCCTTCGTTCTAGTGATTGAAGGTTCCATCCCCAACGAAAAGATTCACAGCGACAAGGCTGGCTATTGGGCCGCGATGGGCACCGACCCAACGACGGGTCAGCCGATCAAGACCACCGAGTGGATTGATCGTCTGGCTCCGAAAGCGCTCGCCGCAGTAGCCATCGGCACCTGCGCAACTTATGGCGGCATTCACGCCATGCAGGGCAATCCTACCGGCTGCATGGGACTGGCCGATTATCTTGGCTGGGACTGGCGCTCCAAAGCTGGCTTGCCGATCGTCAACGTTCCCGGATGTCCGGTCCAACCCGACAACTTCATGGAGACCGTCCTCTATCTTCTCTACCAGGTCGCAGGCATGGCCCCCATGATTCCGCTCGACGATCAACTGCGCCCCACCTGGCTGTTTGGAGCGACGGTTCACGAAGGTTGCGATCGCGCCGGATATTACGAGCAAGGCGACTTCGCCAGCGAGTACGGTTCGCCCAAGTGCATCGTGAAGCTCGGTTGCTGGGGCCCGGTCGTCAACTGCAATGTCCCCAAGCGCGGATGGATGGCCGGAATCGGCGGCTGCCCCAACGTCGGCGGAATCTGCATCGGCTGCACCATGCCAGGGTTCCCCGATAAGTTCATGCCGTTCATGGATGAGCCGCCGGGAGCACACGTTTCCAGCGGAGCCTCTGCCATGTACGGGCGGGCCATCAGGGCGCTGCGCTCGATCACCCAAGCCACCGTCAACAAGGAACCCAAGTGGCGTCATACCCGGGCCGAACTGACCACTGGTTATCACGGAAGATCCTAATTTCGCGCTGAAGGAGCGATCGCAATGGGCACAACTACACTTACCGATAAAGAAGCCCTCAGTCAGAAAAAGCAGATCGTGGAGATGAATTGGGATCCGATCACCAGAATCGTCGGAAGCCTCGGCATCTTTACGAAAATTGATTTCGCCAACCGGCACGTGGTCGAGTGTCACAGCACCTCATCCATCTTTCGCGGGTACAGCATTTTCATGAAGGGCAAAGACCCGCGCGACGCGCACTTCATCACCAGCCGCATTTGCGGCATCTGCGGCGACAACCATGCCACCTGCGCCAACTACGCGCAGAACATGGCTTTCGGCGTCAGGCCGCCGGACCTGGGCGAGTGGATCGTCAACCTCGGCGAAGCCGCCGAATACATGTTCGACCACAACATCTTTCAAGACAACCTGGTCGGCGTCGACTTCTGCGAGCAGATGGTGAAGGAAACCAATCCCAGCGTATGGGACAAGGCGCAAAAAACGAATGCGCCGAACTCCAACCTGCACGGCTATCGCACCATCGCCGATATCATGACCGCGTTGAATCCGTTCACCGGCGCGTTCTATCGCGAGGCTCTGCAAATGAGCCGCATGACGCGCGAGATGTTCTGCCTGATGGAAGGCCGTCACGTTCATCCGTCCACGCTTTATCCGGGCGGCGTGGGAACCGTTCCCACCATTCAGCTCTTCACCGATTACCTGGTTCGCTTGATGAAGTATGTCGAGTTCATGAAGAAGGTCGTTCCTCTGCATGACGATCTGTTCGACTTCTTCTACGAAGCGTTGCCCGGCTATGAAGAAGTGGGCCGTCGGCGCATCCTGCTGGGTTGTTGGGGATCGTTCCAGGATCCGGCGCACTGCGATTACACCTACAAGAACATGGCCGATTGGGGCCGCAAGATGTTCGTCACGCCCGGCGTGGTGGTTGACGGCGAGCTGGTTACGACCAGCCTGGTCGACATCAACCTGAACATCCGCATTCTGCTGGGCAGTTCTTACTACGACGACTGGGAGCAGGGCGAGACGTTTGTCACTAAAGATCCGCTGGGCAATCCGGTGGATCAGCGCCATCCCTGGAACCAGACCACCATTCCCAAACCGCAGAAGCGCGACTTCGGAGGCAAGTACACCTGGGTCATGTCGCCACGCTGGTATCACGAGAAGACCAAGGAATACCTGGCGCTCGATACCGGAGGCGGACCCATCGCCCGCTTCTGGGCCACGGCCAAAGCCGGCCTGGTCGATATCGGATACCTGAAGGCGACGGGCAATAGCGTGAAAATCTATTTGCCCAAGACCACATCGCTGCCCGAGGTCGAGTTGGAGTGGAAGATTCCGAAGTGGAGCAATGCCATCGAGCGCGATCGGGCTCGCACTTACTTCCAGGCATATTCCGCTGCTGCCGCGCTGCACTTCGTGGAGAAGGCTCTGGGAGAGCTGCACGCCGGACGCACCAAGACCTGGTCCGACTTCAAGGTGCCGGAAGAGTCGATCGGCTGCGGCTTCCACGAGGCGGTGCGCGGAGTATTGTCGCATCACGTGGTAATTCGCGATGGCAAGATTGCGAACTACCATCCGTATCCGCCGACTCCGTGGAACGCTAATCCGCGCGACATCTACGGCACCCCGGGACCCTACGAGGATGCGATTCAGAACACGCCGATCTTCGAGGAGAACGGGCCTGACAAATTCAAGGGCATCGACATCATGCGCGCGGTGCGCAGCTTCGATCCTTGCCTGCCGTGTGGTGTGCACATGTACCTTGGAAATGGAAAAGTGCTGCAAACACGGCACTCACCCATGTTTGGCGTGGTGAAGTAAAGGGGAAAACACGCCCTGAGGGTTGGGAGTGAGAAGGCAGTTGTAAGTTACGATATAGCGATCGTAGGCGTGCAATTGCCAGACTCACTCCTTTTTTCCAGTAAGAGGAACAGACCGAACATGGCAAACGAAAAAGATTTCCAGCAACGGGTTCAGCGGATCGGCGCTCTGGTGCAAGAGATCGAGTCCATCGCCGACCCGGCGGTAAGGGCATCGACCACACAACTGGTGCAACTGATCATGGAGTTTCACGGCACCGGGCTGGAGCGGACGCTGGAGATTCTGGCAAACGCGGGCGGCCCGGGAATGGAAATCATCGATCAGTTGGGGCGCGATCCCATGGTGAGCAGCCTGCTGGTGCTTTACGGACTTCATCCCGACAGCCTGGAAACGCGGATCACCAAAGCGGTTGAGCGACTCGAGCCCAAGCTGCGGAAAGATGGCGCTCGGGTGGAACTGCTGGGCATGGAAGAAGGTGCGGTTCGCATACGCGTCACTCCCGGCGAACACACTTGCGGATCGACCAGCAAAGCTTTGCAAGCGACGGTCGAGGATGCAATTTACGAAGTAGCGCCCGACATCAGTTCACTCTCTATAGAAGGCTTGGAAGGAAAAGCGGCGAGCGGCTTTGTAGCGCTTGGCCAGTTGACGACTGCGGGGCCGGCCAGCGCCAAAGCTCCCGCGGCTCAAGCTCCATCGATGGCAGCCAACTATGGGGACTAAGGATTCACCTTCGCTGGAAAGCGCATTTCGGAGTGCTGCGGCAGTTCGCCCGAAAGCCGCGCGCCGCGGAGCGCTGCGAGTTGTGCAGCCTGGAAATTGCTTCCCAGCACCCGCACCTGATCGAGCCGGTGGCCCGCAAGCTGGTCTGCTCCTGCGACGCCTGTGCGTTGCTGTTTAGCGGACGCGCCGGCAGTCGCTACAAGCGAATACCGCGGCAGGTGCGGCTGCTGGCGAATTTCCAGATGTCCGATGCCCAGTGGGACAGCCTGATGATTCCCATCAACATGGCCTTCTTCTTTCATAGCAGCCCGGTTGCGCGCGTGGTGGCCATGTATCCCAGCCCGGCCGGCGCGACCGAATCTTTGCTGTCGCTGGAAGCCTGGAACGAGATCGCACACGAAAATCCGCAGCTGGAAAAAATGGAAGCCGACGTCGAGGCGTTACTGGTCAATCGCATCGGTCACGCCCGCGGTTTCACCCAAGCCGAGTATTACCTGTTGCCCATCGACCAGTGCTACAAACTGGTTGGCCTCATCCGCAGCCAATGGCGCGGGTTCTCCGGCGGCATGGAAGTATGGCAGCAGATCGGCGCCTTCTTTAGCGACTTACGCAGCAACGCCATGATCAGTGGAGGACTGGGCAATGCCTGACCTCCAGTTTTCTTTCGACAGGGTAGAGGTCGAGCCGTTCGCGGTGGCGCCGCAATTAACCTTTAAGCTGCGACTCACCAACAACCCGCCCGACGAAGCGATTCATACGGTTGCTCTGCGGGCTCAGGTGCAGCTTGAATCCACGCGCCGGGGATACAATCCGCAAGAGCAGAAGAAATTGCGCGACCTCTTCGGCGAGCCCGAGCGTTGGGGCAAAACCCTGAAGACTTTTCTCTGGACCCATACCAGCGTCATCGTCCCCGCTTTCTCTGGAACCACCGAAGTCAGCCTGCCGGTACCGTGCACCTTCGATTTCAATGTTGCCGTGACGAAGTATTTTGCCGGCCTCTCCGAGGGCGAGATTCCGGTGTGCGCACAATTCAGCGGCACCGTGTTTTACGCGCAGAATGACGGTTCGCTGCAAGTTATTCCGATTCCCTGGGACAAGGAGATCCGCTTTCGTATCCAGGTGAAGGTTTGGAAAGACCTGATGGACGCCTATTATCCAGGGATTGCCTGGCTCTGCCTGGAACGCGATGCCTTTCGATCGCCTTTACCGATACAAGGTCGAGCGCGGCATTCCGACCTGGGAGCAAGCGCTGGAGAGCCTGTTGCGCGCCGCTCAGGAGGAAGTGAAGTCATGAACTCGGCCGCTGCCGATCGCATCGCCAAAGCCGTGCTCTACGAGGGATACATGCTCTATCCCTACCGGCCCTCGGCGGTGAAGAATCAGCAGCGCTTTAATTTTGGAGTGGTCTATCCGCAGCTGTTCAGCGAAGCGCAGAAGGGAACCGATCCCTGGACGATGCAGACGGAGTGCCTGGTGCAGGGAAATCTTGCCGCCAAACTGGAAGTTCAGGTTCGCTTCCTGCAGTTGGTGGAGCGCTCGGTTGAAACCATAGCCGAGCCGGCTTCCTCCGACTCCAGAAAATTTCATCCCGTCAAAGCCCTTGCCGTCGACGGCCAAACGTTTTACTCCTGGCAGGAAGCGGCTGAGCGCGAGCTGAACATTCCTGCCGCAGACCTGGAAAGTTTAGGGCGCTATTCGTTGCAGCGTCCGTTTGCATCTTGCATCCAGTACAGAGTGACGAAGAACTACGCAATGCCCAGGGTATGTTGCTGGGTCGAATCGTGCGAACCCAAGCATTCCATCGATGGATTAGCTCGAGGTGCGGGCACGAGCAGGTTGCCGAGCAGGTATTCAAGATCACGGTAAGCGTCAGGAACATCACGCCGCTTGAAAGATGCCTCAAGCGTCACTCGCGATCATGCGCTGCTGCGTTCGCTGGTGTCGGCCCACGTGGTGCTCGGGATTGAAGGCGGCGAGTTTGTCTCGCTGCTCGATCCGCCGGAATCGCTGCAGGCCGCAGTCGCCGGATGCCACAATCAAGGCACATTCCCTGTGCTGGTTGGCGACGAAGGGCAGCGCGATACTGTCCTGGCTTCTCCGATCATTCTCTACGACTATCCGCAGATTGCCCCGGAAAGCGCCGGCGACCTTTTCGACGGCACCGAGATCGACGAAATTCTATCCCTCCGCATCATGACGATGACCGATGAAGAAAAGAGCGAGATGCGCCAGTCGGATGAGCGCGCGCGGCAGATGCTGGAACGCACTGAAACCATGCCGGCAGAACAGTTCATGAAGCTGCACGGCGTGCTGCGCGGATTGCGCCCACTCAAGGAGGATTCGCAGTGAACGAGTGGGAATGGCAATTGCTCGAAGACAAATCCGGAGTCGAGAGCGTTGTGATTGACGGCGTAAGGGTCCGCACCGGAGATCGCGTCCGGCTTCGTCCGCGCAAGGGCGGGGACATCATGGATATCGCTTTGGCCGGCCAGACCGCTGCCATCGAAGCCATCGAGCAGGACTACGAAGGCAAGATTCACGTTTGCGTGGTGCTTGATGACGACCCCGGTCGCGACATGGGGCTGCTTCGTCAACCGGGCCATCGCTTCTTCTTCGATGTGGCAGAAGTCGAGCCGCTGCCTCCGGAAGAGCAAGTGCAAACCAGGGCCATCGAGAAGCCGCGCATTCTGGTCGCCGGCATCGGCAATATTTTTATGGGCGATGATGCCTTCGGAGTCGAAGTTGCGCGTCGTCTAGCGGAGCGCGATTTGCCCGCAGGCGTGCGCGTCGCCGACTTCGGGATTCGCGGTTTCGATCTGGCCTACGCGCTGCAAGATGGATATGAGACGACCATCCTGATCGACGCCTATCCGCGCGGCGATGAGCCGGGAACGCTGTATGTGGTCGAACCGGATTTGGCGTCAATGGGCCCGGAGCAGGCGGATAGCGGCGACGTAGATGCGCACGGCATGGATCCGGTGAAGATCCTGCGCCTGGCAGCCTCGATGGGTGGACCGCTGAAACGAATGTTGCTGGTGGGATGTGAACCGGAAACTCTGGGCCCCGACGAAGGACTGATGGGCTTGAGCGAACCGGTTAACGGAGCTCTGACGGAAGCGGTAAATCTGGTTGAGTCGGTAATTAATAAGATCCTGGCTGGAGAATGGCCGGGCACAAAACAGTAAGACTTTGCGAGGAGACGATATGGCGACAGCAGCTTTGGCACGCGAGACAAATGGATCGACCAGCGATCGGGACACACTGTTCATGTTGAGTGGAATCGCGCTCATGGTCTTCGGCGCAGGGATTGATTTTGTCCAATCCGGTAGCGCAGAAGTACATGGAAAAAATCGGCATCGGCGGCTTGACCCGGGGCGCGCTTCCCGACATCGAGCGCTATCTGAAACTACGGGCGATGTGACCGTCGATCCTCTTGATAACCCTGTCACTCCTCGGGAAGGAGGCATATTCGCTTGCCCGAAAGCGTAGATATTCAGCCCAATGCCGGCTCGGCGGATGCTCCGCAAATTGCAGCGGTGGATGACCGCTATGTGATCAACAACATGGTCAGCCGGTTTACCGTGCAGGCGTTTGCCAGTGGATTTCTGTCGGCGTTCGGACATGATCCTAAGATCGCGATTCGCGACCTGAAGGGAGAAATCCACTTCGATCCGGAGCACATCGAAAAATCGACCATGCACCTGGCGATTCGCGCCGACTCGCTGAGTGTCACCGACAACATCAGCGACAAGGACCGCCGCGATATCGAGGGCGACATGCGGGCCAAGGTCCTGGAGACCGACAAGTATCCGGAGATCGTTTTCGATGTCTCGGGTGTCACCGTGAACAAGACGGATGGCGGCCAGTCGAACGTGATGCTGAACGGCCAGTTGACGCTGCATGGCGTGACCCGGCCGCAGAAAGTCCCGGCAACGCTGGCCGTAACAGGTGACATGCTGCGGGCATTTGGCGAGTTTCCTTTGCGCCAGACGGACTACAATATCAAGCCTGTTTCCGCTGCGGGCGGCGGCCTGAAGGTAAAGGACGAAGTGAAGTTCAGCTTCGACATCGTGGCCCGCAAGGCTGGTTAGCCGGAATTTTGTGACAAGGGAAAAGGGGTAGAGAATGTGTCTTGCCATACCGGGGAAAGTGCTTGAGCTGTTTCCTGGAATGCCATACCTGGCGACGGTAGAAGTGGCCGGCGTGCGCCGCAAGGTCGACTTGGGTCTGCTGGAAAACGATATGCCGAAGTCCGGCGACTGGGTGCTGATCCACGTTGGCTTCGCCATGAGCAAGATCAGCGAGCAGGATGCGCTGGAGCAGATGCAGACGCTTATCATGCTGGGCGAAAGCGAACAGGCCATGCAGGAGGTGCGAGGGTATGGCCTGGAGGATGGCGAGGAGCCTAACTGGAATTCGTTCAGAAAATCGCTTTGAAGGGGCGCAGCTTCAGCTGCGCCGTCACAAGGCGCGCGAGAATCCGGGCTTCAGCCCCTGAGGTCTTCGATTTCGCAGCGAGCGGTTCAGAAACGAGTCGGCGACAGTAGCGCCGACAAGACTTTGAGGCACCATGAAATTTGTCGACGAGTTTCGTGATCCTGACGTAATCGCGAAGACGGCAGAAGAGATCCGCCGCCTGGCCGATCCGGCCCGGCATTATCGCCTGATGGAAGTGTGTGGCGGGCATACCCACGCGATCTACCGCTTCGGACTGAAAGATATCCTGCCGGCCAACATTGAACTGATTCATGGACCGGGCTGCCCGGTCTGCGTGTTGCCCATGGGACGGATTGATGATGGCCTGGCGCTGGCGCAGGATCCAAACGTCATCTTCGCGGCGTTCGGGGACATGATGCGCGTGCCCGGCGAACATGGCAGTCCTCTGGAACACAAGGCGCGCGGCATGGATGTGCGCATTGTCTATTCGCCGTCGGACGCGCTTAAGCTGGCCAAGGCGAATCCTGACAAGCATGTGATGTTCTTCGCCATTGGTTTCGAGACCACCGCGCCGTCGTCTGCGCTGACCATCATGCGGGCCAAGGCAGAAGGCATTCACAACTTCTCGGTATTCTGTAATCACGTGACCATCATTCCTGCGATCCGCGCCATTCTCGACTCGCCGGATATGCGGCTTGACGCGTTTATCGGTCCGGGACACGTCTCCACGGTAATCGGATGCCGTCCGTATGAATGGATCGCGGCCAACGAACGCAAGCCAATCGTGGTCTCGGGATTTGAACCGCTCGACATGCTGCAATCCATCGTCATGCTTCTGCGCCAGCTTGAAGGCGGGCGAAGCGAAGGTCGAAAATCAGTACAAGCGAGTTGTGCCTTGGGAAGGGAATCGCGCTGCTCTGAAGGTGATGGCCGAAGTGTTCGAACTGCGGCCCTATTTCGAATGGCGCGGTTTGGGATTTATTTCGCAATCGGCGCTGCGCATTCGCAACAGCTACGCCGAGTGGGATTCAGAGCAGCGATTCAGCGTGCCTGGCGTGCGCGTGACCGATCCCAAGGCGGCGCAGTGCGGCGAAGTGTTGAAAGGCGTGTTGAAGCCCGCGCAGTGCAAGCTGTTCGGCAAGGAATGTACGCCGGAACATCCGGTGGGCGCGTTGATGGTTTCCTCGGAGGGATCGTGCGCAGCTTACTTCAGTTACGAACATCGGAAGGCAACGGCCGCGACGCTGGCATGGCCGGCGTGATGCCTGCCGTGGCCGACAGCACGCTGCCGAAGATCAAGTTTCGCGAGCCGCAAATCGAAATGGCCCACGGCGCCGGAGGCATTGCCAGCCGTCGCCTGGTGGAAGGCCTGTTCGCTCCTCTGCTGTATCGTTCCGCTCAGCCCCAATTGAACGACGCCGCCTCGCTCAACATTGGCGGCGTTCGCCTCGCCATGACTACCGACAGCTTTGTGGTAAAACCGTTGAGCTTTCCCGGAGGCTCCATCGGCGAGCTGGCCATCAATGGCACGGTGAACGATCTGGCGGTTTCCGGCGCGAAAGCCGAGGCCATTGTGGTCAGCTTTATACTCGAAGCCGGCTTGCCGACCCCGACTCTGGAGGCCGAAGTTCGCGCTATGGCTCGTGCGGCCGAAGAGGCGGGCGTTTCTGTTGTCGGCGGCGATACCAAAGTCGTCGAGCATGGCAAGGCCGACGGTATGTATATCTCGACCACCGGCGTCGGGTCGTATCTGCCGGGTATTCGCATCGATGCCCGCTCGGTTCGGCCGGGCGACAAAGTTCTGCTTTCCGGGCCCATCGGCGATCACGGCATCACCATCCTGCTGGCTCGCGGAGAACTGGATTTTGAAGCGGACTTGCGCTCCGACACCCGCTCGATCTTTCCTCTGGTGCAGGCTATGGCTGCCGAGGCCGCGCCCGGCATCCGCTGGATGCGCGATCCGACGCGCGGTGGCGCGGCTACTTCGCTCAACGAGCTGGCGCGCGATTGCGGGCTGGGTATTCATATTTTCGAGGAAGAAATCCCGGTACACGATACGGTGCGCGGAGCCTGCGAACTGCTGGGCCTCGATCCTCTTCATATCGCCAACGAAGGCCAATTTCTCGCCGTCGTCTCACCTGAGTACGCCGACGCCGCACTGAACGCCTTGCAGCAGACCATTGGCGGCGAAGGCGCGGTCATGCTGGGCGAAGTGCACGAGCAGCCTGCCGGCTCGGTGCTGGTGACGACCCGTTACGGCGGCAGTAGAATCATTGACATGCTCGTGGGCGATCCGCTTCCGCGGATTTGCTAGGGGTCAATGTCATGCCGGCCGGTGTTGAACTCGCAACTCTCGTGGAAGAACGTTTGCTGGAACGCAATCGCTTGTGCGAAGCCTTCTTTGCGCGCGAAGCTCCCCGGCTAGCCGAAGCCTGCCGCGAGATGTCCGAACGTTTTCTGCGCGGAGGCCGGCTTCTGGCCTTCGGTCGCGGTCCCTACGCCACCGATGCCCAGCACGTCTCGGTGGAATTTGTTCATCCCGTAATTGTCGGCAAACGTGCGCTCCCGGCCCTGGATATGTCGATGTTGTTCCGGCCTTGGCTGCGCAGCATTCTTCGCGCGGAAGACATCGTGATGGGCTTCGGTCCGCCCGAGGGCGATCTGGAAGTTATCGCTACGCTGCAAGAGGCCGCGGGACGAAGGCGCCATGACCTTCGCTCTGCCCGGCACGGCAGGCGTCGTACTCCGTCGAGGCCGCCACGGACGATCCGTTTATTCACCAGGAGATCATCGAAATCCTGTATCACACATTGTGGGAGACGGTGCATGTCTACTTTGAGCACCGCGAGCTGGGACATGATGTAGGTGACGCCGGATTTCTTTATCCCTTCCTCGGACAGGAGAAGCAGCAGACCGGAGACGTGACCGCCGAAGTTGCGGCCTCCATTCTGATGAAAGCTCAGAACGACTCGGAGCTGCGTGCGCGAGTAGCCAGGGAAGAGGCGGAACAAATCAGCAACACCGCGCAAGCCATTTACGAGCGCGTCCAGCGTGGCGGCAAGTTAATTCTCTTCGGCAATGGCGGTTCGGCAACCGATGCCAACGACTGGGCGATCGACTGCGTACTGCCTCCCGGCGGTTATCATCCGGTGCCGGCCGTGTCGCTCTCCCTGGAGCCGGCCAACATTACAGCGGTCGCCAACGACGTAGGGGTCGAGGTCATCTTTCTCCGCCAACTCATCGCGCAAGCCCGGCCCGAGGACATAGCGGTCGGCATCTCGACCAGTGGAGGCTCGCGCAATATCATCATGGCGCTGGAAGAGGCTCGCAAGCGCGGCCTGCTGACGGTGGCTCTGCTGGGTTACGACGGTGGGGAAATTCTGCGGCGAGGTTTGGTGGAGTGGCCGCTGATCGTGCATTGTGACTACATCCCACGCATTCAGGAGGTGCAGGCCTCCATCTATCACATCATTCGCGAGACGCTGGAAGTGTTACACCGCGGAGAAGCTTGAGCGATTGGGAAGCGCACACTGCCGGTCAGGGTTCAAGACGTGCGGCAAGGTTGAGCAACAATAGATCCCGAGCTCGTCCTCAATAAGCTCCTGCTGACTTACAACCTCCGGAACAGATTTTTCCTTCCCACTTCACGCCCAGGGCATGCAAGATTATTCTGTCGCCTTCCGTGAGCTTGTCCGCGTCCAGAACCGCTTCGTACGCATACAACACCACCGAGCTTTGGGTGATGCACCAGGGTTCGTGCCGGACTATGCCCTCGCAATGTTCGCAAGCGGCATCGGCGCTGTATTTATTGCTGTGCTGCCATAGGGTAGCCGATTGAGTAGACATAATGATTCCTTCTTCCGGGGTTCTGCTTCCCGCCTGATCCGCTTACCACGTCAGGTGAATGAGCTTCCATAGCCGACACGTTACTGCGAAGCGGTATCTCTTTCATCCCCCGGAGTATGTAGTGGGTTACGTCTTTACGGGTACAGGTTGCGATCTGATTAATAGCGCACGCGGTCGCTTGAGGCGCTCATCGATTCGCTTCCGGGGCGAGTGTACGAGCTGTCGCCAAGAAAATTCGTTATGATTTCGTTTTCGTGAAATTCTGGGCAACGGAAGATTCGGTTGCGGAGGTAGGCATGCGCCTGAAAATTTTGCAGGCGGGAGAGCCGGTGCTTCGGGAAACGGCTCGCCCGCTAAGTCAGCCGGAAATTGTAAGCGAGGAAATTCAACGATTGATCCGCGATATGCGGGAGACGATGCATGACGCGCCGGGCGTTGGGCTGGCGGCTCCGCAAGTGGGCTTGGCGTTACAACTGGCGGTGATCGAGGATCGCGAAGCTTATTTCAAGGACGTCTCTCCGCTGCAACTCGCCGAACGGGAAAGGCGTGTGGTGCCGTTTCAGGTGATCATCAATCCAACGAATCACTTTGCTGGGAGACGACCAAGCCAGATTTTTCGAGGGCTGCCTCAGCTTGGACGGATTCTCCGCAGTGGTCGCCCGGGCTCGCTCGGTTCGGGTGGAATATTGGAACGAGCGCGCGGAGGCGCAATCACTGGAAGCTTCAGGCTGGTATGCGCGGATTCTGCAGCACGAGATCGATCACCTGCGGGGCACGCTTTACATCGACCGCATGGAGTCTCGCACGTTTACTTCGATCGAAAACTGGAAACGTTTCTGGAAGGACAAGCCGATTGCGGAGAATCCGGCGGCTGATCTTTCCCGATAGCATGAAGGGATGCTAAATCTTGCGAGTCACGATTCATCACGCAGCCGACAGCTGCATCACGGGTGGAACCGCAGGTCCCTCCGCTCGGGCTGAAGCCCTCGGTCGGGATGACAAGATCAACGTAGAGCCGGGAGGACCAGATCGGAGCAGATTGCTAAAGCTAAAAGCCATCGGCCAAATGCCAAGTGCTAAAAGCCAAGTGCTAAAAGCCAAGTGCTAAAAGCCAAGTGCTAAATGCCAATCGGCAATGGCCCGAGCGCGGTCTCTCTAGCCAAAAAGCGAGCAGCGGCCCTCCTACCGGACCGAAGCTTTTCCAGCAGACGACACGGGAACCTGCTCCACGATCTCGATGCCGAAGCCTTCCAGTCCGGCGACTTTGCGCGGATGATTGGTCAAAATGCGGATGCGCTTGAGGTTCAGATCCGACAGGATCTGTGCCCCAATACCGATTTCGCGCTGCGTCTTGCGCTGGCTTTCGGGCAAGGTCGGGAGACGCTGTTCGTGATGGAACTGGATAGTCATGCGCTCGCCCAGCCGCTCAACGGAATAACCCTTCGAAGTCGAGTGAAGATAAATCAGCGCACCGCGGCCTTCTTCAGCGATGCGGTGCATGGCGGCGTCGATGACCTGGCGGCACTCGCAACCGCTGGCGCCGAAGACATCGCCAACCAGACAGTGGGAATGCATGCGCACCAGCACGGGCTCGTCGGTCGCATGCTCCACGTCGCCCTTGACCATGGCAATGTGGGAATCGCCGTTGAGCTCCGATTCGTAGACGATCATACGAAAGTCGCCGTAGGCAGTGGGCACAATGGCCTCCGCCATGCGCCGCACATAGCGCTCGTGCGCCATGCGATAGCGGATGACCTCGGCGACCGTGATCATCTTCATGTCGTGCTGGCGGCAGAACTCGGTCAGCTCGGGCACTCGCGACATGGTGCCATCGTCGTTCATGATCTCGCAGATGACGCCGGCGGGAACCATGCCAGCCAGGCGCGCCAGATCGACGGAAGCCTCAGTCTGGCCGGCGCGCACCAGCACGCCACCTTTGCGGGCGCGCAAGGGAAAGACGTGCCCGGGACGCGCCAGATCGTTGGGCCGGGTTGCCGGATCGATGGCGACGCGGATGGTGTGAGCGCGGTCGTAGGCCGAAATGCCGGTGCTGACGCCTTCCTTGGCATCGATGGATTCGGTGAACGCGGTGCCGAAGTTGGAAGTGTTCTCGGCCGACATCTGGCCCAGACGTAGATACTCCAGGCGCTCCTCGGTCATGGCCAGGCAAACCAGGCCGCGCCCGTACTTGGCCATAAAGTTGATGGCTTCGGGCGTGATTTTCTCGGCGGCCATGGTAAGGTCGCCTTCGTTTTCGCGGTCCTCGTCATCGATGACCACGATCATGCGACCGGCGCGGATTTCCTCCAGCGCGGTCTCAACATCGCAGAAGGCAGGGTGCGTGGACATGTCGTTCTGAAAAGATTCTAGCAGGGAGGAGGGTGGCGCTTGGCACTTGCCAATTAGCATTCAGGGAAACCCTGATCAAGATTGAGTTTTGAAAGGGCACGGCGGCTTCAGCTGTGCCGCAAGTATCACAAAATCGTTCCGGCTTTTGCAGCACTACCTTACGCGCAGCACCATCAAAATCCAAAAATTGCCGGTGTGCAGGGCGGCCGCGAGTGGCGCGATTCTCACTCATTCATGGCCGCGAATGAGGCGGCAACTTGGCAACTCCAATTTGGGAATGGTGGTTACCTTCGTTTTTGGAAGCGCGTTTTCTTCTCGGCGCACTCCGAACTGCAAAATAAACTAGGAACGCGGAGACTAGTCTCTGGCGCCAACCCGTCTGCCCGATTTTGGCAGCGGCACCCGGTCTTTGAAAACTCGGCGGCACCTCGGAACCGCCTCAGTGGGCGCAGCCGACCTGCTTAGTCTCCAGGCTGGAATAATTTACCTGTATTCGCTGTGGATTGAATACTTTACAAGGAGATGTGTAATCTGTTGAAAAATAGTTACTTAGCTAGCATAGTAACCCCTGCGTTTTGAAGACTTTGGCATTGATCTGGCAAAGTATTGAGAAATAGGCGGTTACGTGCCAATCCAACTCCCGCGCGCTCAATACTTTAGGGATAAAGTATTGAAAATGAATACCTTAATATGCGGGGGGGGGTAGGGGTACCTTCTACAGAAGCGTCCGCGCTCCGGTTCAAAACCCGGGCCCCGCCCATGCGCAATCTTCGAGTAAGTGGCCCACCCGGACCGATTTGGCCTGGAGCAAACGGAAGCCGAGGATCACACTCACTGGGTCTTAAAGTCACAGACAGCCGGTTGAGCTTCCCATTATTGTGCAGATAGTTTTTTGATTTGTGCGATCTCGCGCAGGCGCAGGGAACGCCGTGAAAATCGGCGACAGTGGCGCTGCTGTAACTGGCTACGAAGCCTCAAGTTGCCACCCGGAGTTTCGGGGAAGGTGAGGCGTAGGTCCGAAGCCAGAAGTCAGAACAACGGCCCGCGCGACCACCTGGGAAACTTCGCTCAAGGGAGAACACTTTGTCCTGTCGAATTGTGAGTTCACTTCCCATCTTCATCCGCATACCTCCCATGCGCAGACGATGTAACGTCTCGCAAAGGGTGGAACTGGATGGTGGTGAGGTCTGCGGATGTGCGGCGCCATGAAGAAATTCGAACATGGCGGCGATGTACGGCAACTGGCACGGGCAGCTGGAATATCGCAGCGGGAGATGCTCGACTTCTCTGCGAACATCAATCCACTGGGTCCACCCGAATGGCTGCCTAGCCTGATCAGTTCACAGCTCAGTGAGCTGCGGCACTATCCCGACCCTCATTGCACCGCGCTGGTGGAAGCGGTGGCCGAGCGCTACGGCGTGAGCCGTGAGGAAGTCATTGCCGGCAACGGGTCGACGGAGATTCTCTATCTGCTGACTCGGGCGGCGGAGAAGTCGAGCGCCCTGATTCCAGTTCCTTCCTATGGAGACTACGGCAAGGCTGCCGCGCAGGCGAGGATGCGCATCCAGACCATTCCTGCGGATCAGGAATTGCCCGGCGAATTATTGACGGCTGACACCGCTGTTTTTCTCGGCCGGCCGAACAACCCAACCGGAACGGTCTTTCCCGCCGACCGGCTGCGCGCTCTGGCGGTGAAGCATCCGTCGGCGCTTTTTGTAGTGGATGAGGCGTTTGGCGACTTCGTGGAGAACTTCGACAGCCTGACTCGACTGCGTCCGGGCAATGTGATCGTGCTGTTGTCTCTCACCAAGATTTTTGCTATTCCCGGATTGCGCACCGGCTGCGCCGTGGGAGATCGACACCTCATTCGAAGGCTGCTGGAACTGCAGCCGCCGTGGAGCGTTAACACACTTGCCCAGGCTGTGAGTGCGGCCGCGTTGCGCGATTGCGAATACGTGCAGCGGACACGAGCCTACGTCACCTGCGAGCGTGCAAAGCTTTTGGCCGAACTGCGTTCGCTTCCGGAGTTGACGGTTTATCCCGGCGAGGCGAATTTCCTGCTGGCCAGACTTGAGCGCGGCGTGATCGACGCTCCGGTGTTAGCGGAGCAAATGCTTGCTCGCGGCATCGCGATCCGGGTGTGTACTACTTTCCAAAGTCTGGACGATCGTTACTTTCGAGTAGCCGTGCGGACCCGGGAAGAGAATGCGCGGTTGGTGGTGGAGCTACGCAGCGTACTGGATACTTGGCGGCACGCGCCCAGCGAAATCACTTTTCCGGGCCCCAGTTTCGACGCCGGAAGTCGCGCGCTGGCGGAAAGCTGTCGGAGAGATGACGTGCAATCGTGATCGGGAATAGCGACCGGATCAACATCCCAGAAGTGTCTCCAATGGTAGTTGCTTTGGACTTGGAGAGCGTGCTGGTTCCGGAAATTTGGGAAACCGTGTCTCGGACAACCGGGGTACTGCGGCTGGGGTTAACCACCCGCGATACTCCGGACTTCGGAACCCTGATGCGGGAGAGAATGAGGCTTTGCCGGGAACATGGGCTGTCGCTGGCCCGACTGCGGGAGATGGTTGGCAAGATGCAGCCGCTGCCTGAAGCGATCGAATTTCTAGCCTGGGTGCAGCAGCGTATGCTCGCCGTCATTGTCTCGGATACCTATCACGAATTAGCCGGGCCGCTGGTGGAAAAACTGGGCTGCCCGTTAATGGTGTGCAACGGTTTGACAGTGGATGAAGAAGGCTACATCGCAAGCCATCGCGCGCATCATGTCCGCGGTAAGGCAGGCGCGGTAGAGCACTTCCAGCGGCTGGGATTTCACGTGGTCGCGGTAGGCGACTCGTTTAACGATCTGCCCATGCTACAGGCCGCTGACGCCGGTATCCTCTTCCGGCCTTGCTCCGGTTTGATGGAGAGCGCTACCGGATTGCCGGTCGTCTGGGGCCTCGAGGAATTGCAGATGGAATTGAACCAGCACCTGGCGCGAACCCGGTCGCTGACGCTGGCCCTGTGCGGAAAAAATGCCCGGCCACTAGTCGAGGCCTGAAGAGGAGTAGATCCATGCTCGAAGAGATTAAGCAGGGAAATCTGCTTCACGCCTCAGCCCTGGCGGCATTATGCCGGCGAGCCGGAGCCGATGACGTTGGCTTCGTCGACCTGGAGCGAGACCCTTTGACGGCCCATCGCGCCAGCCTGCATCGGGTTCTCCCCTGGATGCGTTCGTTCGCCATCGTGGTGCGCTGTCTGAACCGCCCTCTCATCCGCGCCCGCCTGCGCAGCCTCTCTTCCGCGGAATTCGTGGCCGTAGGTCTTGCAGTCGAAGCGATCATCGGACGGGTGGTGCGGGATCTTGAAAGCGACGGCGTTCGAGCGTTGGGATTTTACTGTTTTCCACCGGAGTTCGCGGGCCATGACGGCTCGCCCGCTGTGGTCTCCCTACGGCTTCTGGCCGAACAGGCCGGCCTCGGGGTGATGGGCAAAAACCGTCTGGTGCTGCATCCCCGCTTCGGAGCCGACATTTATCTGGGAGCCATTGCTCTCGACCGAGAGGTTACGGCTTACGGTCAACCACTGGCGTCTACGCCATGCCAGACCTGCAACTTGTGCGACCAGACCTGTCCGACCGGCGCGATCGGCAAAGACGGCTACTACGACCGCGGCAGTTGTATCCAGAGCCGCGGATACGACGCCGATCTCCATTGCGATATTTGCCGGGCGGTTTGTCCGGCGGGCGATGAAGTCATCGCACTCTGAGATGTGCGCAACTTTCCCAAGCTCGAGGAAGTGCATCGCCTGCTTACGCCGTGGTTCGTTAAATCAGAAGCCCGGCGGCCGCTCCTCCATCACGTTGAAGGTTTTTTCCAACGCCATTCCGGCTTCAGCCAACGTTCCTTCGTCGAAAAGTTGTCCGATCAAGGTAATGCCGTGAGGCACGCGCCGCGGTGGCGAGAATTTCGGTAGCGGGTGAGCGGGATCGGGAGCCCAGTCACTGCGCGCCTCGGACACCTCGACAAAGCCGGCTCGCAAGGTGAGCGAAGGCTGGCCGGTGAAGTTGGTGATGGTCAGCATTTCGTCGCGCAGGGAAGGCACCAGTAGCAGGTCGACCTGCGAGAAGACGCGCTCCATTTCCAGAGCCACCTTGCGCCGGAAGCGGTCGGTCTGCACGAAGTCGACGGCGGAAAGAAATCGCGACTGGCGGAAGGTGTTAGGCCAGGCGTCAGGCACCTGCATTTTGAGCTCGCTCAACTTGCCGCTCAGCGTCAGTTCCTGGAATGCGGCGGCGCCTTCGGCGAAGAGAATCAGGTCGAGCGAATCGTAAGGCCAGTCGGGAATGGAGACTTCGACCGGGATCATGCCAACTTTCTTGACCGCCTCCAGCGCGGCGCGGTCGACTGCGGTAGCAGGAGCTTCCTTCATCCAGGCAGGGAAGTAGCCGACGCGCAGGCCCCTCACGCTGGCCTCGGCATTGAAGTCCAGCTTGCTGGGCACGCTGGAAACGTCGCCCGGATCAGGGCCGGTGATGGTGTTGAGCACCAGAATGGTGTCTTCGACGCTGCGCGCCATCGGTCCAAGTTTGTCCAGTGACCAGCACAGCGTCATGGCGCCGGTGCGTCCGACGCGTCCGAAAGTGGGCCGCAGTCCAGTAACCCCACAGCGCATGGACGGGCTTACGATGCTGCCGCCGGTTTCGCTGCCGATAGCGAAGGCCACCAGTCCTGCTGCCGTCGCTGCTCCCGGACCGGCGCTGGAACCCGATGAGCCTTCCTCCAGCAACCACGGATTCATAGTCTGCCCGCCAAACCAGATGTCGTTGAGCGCCAGCGCGCCCAGGCTCAACTTCGCGACCAGCACCGCGCCGGCATCATTCAGCCGCTGCACCACCACCGCGTTCTTCTCGGGAATGCGATTACGGAAGGGTTCGGCGCCGTAGGTCGTGGGAATGCCGGCGGTGTCGAGCAGATCCTTGGCTCCCCAGGGAATGCCGTGCAGCGGTCCGCGATATTTGCCCGCTGCGATTTCCTGATCGGCTTGTTTAGCTTGCTGGAGCGCCAGTTCGCGCGTGAGTGTGATGACGCAGCGCAGTTTGGGATTGTATTTTTCCAGGCGAGCAAGATAGATCCGGGTGAGTCGCTCGGAAGTGAGCTGGCGTTGCTGGATCCAGCGCGAGAGCTGGGTAACGTTGGCGTAGGCAATGTCTTCGTCGTTGACGGGCAACGGCCCAGGATCGGTTTTGCTGCGAACAAACTCATTGTGCGAGGGGCCGGCCTTTTCGCCGGGCAGATCCGGGTTCCAGATGGTTGCGGGCGCCAGTGTCGCTTCCAGCGCGACTTTGTGTGGCCCGACTCTGAGCTCATACAGCGGAGCCATGGCGCTGCGCCAGTTGCCGGCGGCCTGGGCAAGTTCGTCGGCGGTGAAGGTCACCTCCACCAGCTTCTCGGCTTGGACAAAGGTTTCCGACGAAACTTCCGGTCCCACCGGCGGCGCCGTGCCGAAAGCCGGAGGCGCGCCCGGCGGCAACTGCGAGGGATTTTGAGTTTGACCGTGCGAGGCGATCGCCGTTCCCAGTAACGCGAACGAGGTTTGGGTCAAGAACTGTCTGCGCGATTTCGACATGCCGGCTCCTGAATCGGATCGTAGATTGTATCCGGAAGTGTACTAGCTGACCTGGACACGCCGGAAATGGTAGTTCAGTGAAGGGCGATCAAAACTTCCCACTGTCGCTTGGCAGGTGCTAGACATTAATTTCTGGTGAAAGCGTCAGCGGGAGCGCCTCTGGCGAAAAGTTAAGAGCCGATATGGACAGGCTTGCATTTAGACTCGGCAGACAAACCACGCAGGAGAGATGGCTATGTCGTGTGACATTGAAGTGCTGAAGCAGGTTCCGCTTTTTGCCACTATGGACAGTGAAGAGATGGCCGTCCTGGCCAGCCAGGTTGAACTCAAGAAATTTGCTCCACACCAGCGTATTTACAAGATGGGGGCCATGGCCGAACGCGCCTACGTAATGGTTTCCGGCGCGGTGCAGGTCACGACGGTGGATGAAGACAACCAGGAAGTCGTGGTCGACCAGCCCGGCCCGGGGGAATTTTTTGGCTTCGCTTCCATGCTGGAGGGAACACCGCATCAGACCGAGGCCACGGCCTCGGTTGAAACCATGTGTATCGAGGTCGATCGCAACGACATCCTGGTGCTGATCCAGCGCAAGCCCCACGCGGGCATGGACATGCTGGCGGTGCTGGGCCGCCAGTTCCACAACGCGCAGCAACTCATCCGCATCCGTGCCTTGCGTCATCCCAACGAGGTCATCGACGATCAGGAAACGGCCGGGGAAAAGATTGCCGACTCGGTGGCTTCGTTCGGCGGCTCCTGGACCTTCATCAGCATCTTCGGGATTTTCATGGTGGTTTATACCACCATCAACATCGTCCTGGCTCAGCGCGCCTGGGATCCGTATCCCTTTATCCTGCTGAACCTGTTTCTCTCCATGCTGGCCGCCATCCAGGCGCCGGTCATCATGATGAGCCAGAATCGTCAGGACAAGAAAGACCGGCTGCGCAGCGAACTCGACTACGACGTGAATCGGCGCGCGCACTCGGAAATCCAAGGCTTGGCCCACAAGCTCAATCTGGTAGGTGACCGGTTGGGCGACATTGAGGAATTACTGCGCGCCAAGGTGTAGGAAACTCTGATCAAGGAAAAGCAAGTCCCCGCAGCGGCTAAACAGTTTGCTGAAAAACTTGGAAAAGCAGATCCCTCACCGACTAAAGTCGGTGAGGGATGACAAATATAAAGGAGTTGCTACGGCGTAACTAAAGCTACGCCCCTTCAAAATCGCCTTAGGCCGAGTTTTTCAGCAAACTGTAAAGCCGGATGATTTTCGGGTACTTAACGGACGGCCTGAAAGGCCGTCCCCTTCAAAACAAGACTTAATTAGCGTTACCTAGACGTTTGTGGCGGTGTGAACTTGCTTATGTTTCCTTTCGTATGGCTTTGCAGGTACGAGGCAGTGAGAAGAACTGTACATTTGCTGGCGGCTACGGTTGCGATCCTGGTGTTGCCTATGGCGGGTCAACCGTCAGCAGTCAAGCGCCTGGACGGCAGCACGATAACGCCTGCCGAGATCGACGCCACGGTTAGCCGGGTGATGCAAGCCGCCGAGGTACCCGGCGTTGGCATTGCCATCTTCAATAACAACCGGATCGTCTATCTCAAGGCGTACGGCGTCCGCGATAAGGCGAAGAACCTTCCCCTCACTTCGGACTCCGTAATGACTGCGGCCTCGCTGAGCAAGCCGGCCTTTGCCACGGTGGTGATGCAGTTGATCGAGGCAGGCGTGCTCGACCTGGACAAGCCGGTCTACCAGTATTTGCCCAAGCCGCTGCCGGAGTATCCCTTTTACCGCGACTTGGCCAACGATCCACGTTATAAGCAGATCACCTTGCGCATGTTGCTGGACCATACCAGTGGTTTTCCCAACTGGCGGTCCTTCAATGACGATCACAAACTGAACATCAACTTCACGCCTGGATCGAGGTTCGCCTACTCCGGGGAAGGCATCCTGCTGGCGCAGTTGATAGTAGAGACTGTCACCAGGAAGGCGATCAATGATGTGATGGGCCAGCATCTATTCGGACCGAATGACATGACCCGCACCAGCATGGTCTGGGAAAGCCGATTCGAAAGCGACTACGCGAACGGCTACGATGAATACGGCCGGTCGCTAGGGCCGGAGCGTCGCACCAGTGCCGACGCCGCCGGATCCATGCAGACCACGCTGCGCGACTATGCGAACTTCCTGCAGGCCTTCCTGCAAGGTCGCGACTTGAGAAGGGCTACCCGTGACCAGATGCTGAGTCCGCAAATTCGGATTCTTTCCAAACACGAATTTCCTTCGCTTGACACCGAGACCACGACGGAGAACAAAGCGATTCGCCTCAGCTATGGTCTGGGATGGGGCCTGTATTGGACTCCCTATGGCAGAGCTTTCTTCAAAGAGGGACATGACGACGGCTGGCGGCATTACGCGGTCTGCTTCGATAAGCCGGGCACGGGAATCCTGATTATGACCAACAGCTCCAACGGTGAGGGAATTTACAAAGAGCTGCTCGAAACCTTGCTCAAGAACACCTACACGCCGATCGCATGGGAGCAGTTCACGCCCTATAACCAGTTGCCGCCTCGGCCTCCATTGAAGCAGCACAGGGAAGTCTCGGTCGATCCCAAACTTTTGGACAAACTCGTGGGGCGCTATCAATTCAATCCCGACACAATGCTCACCATCACCCGGGAAGGCAGCCGGCTGTTTGTGCAAGAGAACGATGAGCCCAAGCAGGAATTGGGCGCCGAAAGTGAGACCCGATTTTTCTCGAAAGTAGCCGACGACGAATACACTTTCGAGTTCGACAGCGCAGGGCAGGTGACCGGCATGGTTCTGCACACCGACGGCAAGAGCTTATCCATCAAGCGGGTCGAGTAGGTGCGGCTGAAAATGGAGAAACGGCCGGCATTGGTCCCGCTTTCGCAGGCGGAGGCAACTGGCCGTCTCTGATCTGCGGGCCTTGGGGCGGAACAACCGTTACTTAGTCCACCACTCATCCCTCCCGGTGCGCACTCGATAAGTTTGCTTAGGAACCGATGGCCGTACGTTGTCGCCTACGGTGCTGGGGTTCTGGGCGCTGCCTCACTGCTTCGGGCTGGTTGGCTGCGAGCCGCTGGACAGTGGCAGGTTGCCGGAAACCGTGGAGACTCCCAGGTTAGCGCTGTTATAGGGACCAGCCAGATTGTTGCTGAGATCATTATCGAGCACCCGAAGTTGATCGGCTCTCACTCTTGTCACTTTGATACCGTAGCGCTGATAACCGTAGTCCAGGCTGTTGGTAATGTCGTTGCCCGTGATTCCGATGTTGGTCGAGGCGCCGGTGATATAAATTCCGTTCGCGTCGGGACTATTGGCGACGTCGTTCGAGTAGATGGAGGAATCATGAATGTTGATGAAGGAAGAGTTATTGGAGTCGATGAGGATGCCATTGCTGGCGTTGCGCCGGATGCGGCCACCCTCCCAGGTAATGCGGGATCCGCCATCAATGCGTATGCCATTGGCTCCCCCATTGAGGATGGCGCCACTCGGATTATCGCTGGTACCGGCGCCTCCGCTCCAGCTGTTGCTGAAGGTCGCACCCACTTGGTAAGAGCCGAGAGACTTGTCAAACAGGATGGCGTCGCCGCCACTGGTAGTATCGGCTTCGAACTCGTTAAAGTAGAGCCACAGCGGGTTGGTGCCTCCCAGAGTATTCCGCACGATCAGGCAATGCCTTCCATAGCTGCAGGAAACCTGGTCCACATGCATTCCCCCCACATCGGAGTCGATAATCAGCCCATCGACGTAGATGTTGTTGGGATAGGAGGCGGCATAAATATTATTTAAGTGCACATCGATGGCATGGTCAACCTTGATCGCATATCCGGTATAGGTCTCGAAGCGTGCGTTCGAGACCCGGGTGATGCACGACGAATTGGCGGTCGTTCCGGTAATCCAGAGGCAACCCTGGAAGCCGACATACTGCTGCCAGGTTCCCCAGTTCGAAGTACACCAGATGTCTTCGATCTGGGTATCCCATCCTCCCATAACCTCGATGGCGGGTGCTGCCGTGGCAGAGTTGTTCCGGTTCAAGCCGAAGTTCCGCAGGCGGGACCGCTTGGCAAAGTACACCGTAATGGGCGCCGCATAAGCCGAGCCAACCCAGTTGAGGATGGTAGCGTTTGTTCCCTGGCCGATGAGGGTAATTCCGTGGGTGAGAACGATGGGGGTGGAAAAATCGAACTTGCCCAAGGGGAGCAGAATAGTGCATCCGTTGGGACAGGTAGCAATTGCGGCGCCCACCTTGGCTCCGATGTCGCCACCCGGGAAGTCGGCCGCATAGAGAATGCCATCGACCGTGGTTGCGCGCGACCAAGACGGCAGGAGCAAGCAACAGGCAGCGACGACGAGAAAACGCGACGAACGATGCATAAGACCGGATACCTCCATGCAAGACCTCAGTCGTCGCCAAGGAGCGACTGGAAATCGGAGGGTCAAACGCTGTTGCAGAGCTCTTCCGGGATGAGGAAGTTCGCTGCCGATCACTTAGCAATCGTGGTTGCAGCTAGAGTTCCCAATCGCTGGGGAATAGATTGGACTTTTCTTATGATTACCGCCTGAGGTGGCGGAGAAAAGCCGTCTTCGGCTACTGCAGTGCCTTTATTTTCTTGCGGTTAGCGACTTCGAAGGGGATGAAGGCGCAGTCCGGCCAGCGGACCTCAGGGTAAAGAGAGCGTAACCTGCTTTATCAAATTAACTTGACATTTGTCGTAAACTAGCATAGATAGTAGCTCACAGTTCTTCCGTCTCGCTTGCCTGACTACCGTTCCTTTAGCCGGAACAGTGCCTTTCTTGCCATTATTGGGCCCCCGAACATCCGAGAAAAGAAAGGTCGGTTCACCATGTCTCTGCACCAACGCCTTTTCCTAGCCATGCTGGCTTTCAGCGGATTATGTCTGACGCCATTGCACGCCGCGAATAAGCCAACGCCCCAAGAAGAAGCCGTCGCGCCGCAGATCGGTTTTAGCCACGGCCAAGCTACCTACTCGACAGCGGTGGGAGAGGTGGTTATGTCGGAGCTTCCGCCGGCGGTGCCTTACCATGGCAAGCCGCGCCCTATTCCGGATCAGAAGGAACCTAACGAGAGCGAAGAGAATCGCGCCACCGGATTCCCGGTTGCCGGGTATAAGCCTGGGGCGCCTTCGCCGGGTCCCGAGATTTATCTGGGGCAGACTCCCCGTACCACCGTCAGTTTCCCGGGAGGAACGGAGGAGACGTGCGGTCGCTGGATCCCTTCGGACCATGCTCTGGCGGCCAGTTCCAACTATGAGCTGCAGGTGCTGAACGCCTGTATCTATGTCTATAACAACAGCGGGACTGCGCTGATGGGACCAGTCAACCTGGCTTCGTTCTTTGGCGCCCCGGGTGGCGATGCCGTGGGCGATCCGCGGGCACTGTACGACTGGCGCAACAGCCGTTTCATTATCGTGTGCGAAGATTTCACTGCCAACAACATTCTGGTGGCGGCCAGCAAGAATTCGAATCCCACCGGCGGGTGGTGGATCTACACCATTTCGGCAAACGCCGGCGGACTGCAGGGATCGGCAGATTTTCCCATGATCGGCCAGACCGTACAGGAGCAAGGCTCGAGTAACTTTGGCGGGCTTTACATCAGCTGGGACCGGTTTGGCAACTCCGGTTTTGTGGATGACGTGGTCTGGATTTTGCCCAAAGACAAGATCTATTCGGGCGCCGGCTTCAGCTTCCACTACTTCTACAACCTGAACTTAAGTGGGACGACGGTGGACCACGTGCAACCCGCCGATGTCATGAACCGCGGCGATCAGCCGCGGGCTGAGTTCCTGGTCAATACCAAGGACTTCAACTTCAATTGCACGTCAAGAAGTCCGTGCAATGGTTTGGTGGTGTGGGCCATCTACTATGGCGTGCCTCCGGCGGGGGGAAGTCCAACCCTGACCGGATCGGTGGTTTCGACGGCCAACAACTACATCTATCCGGTTACGGCCAGCCAGCCGGGCAATCTCAGCGGCACCGAATGTGCCATCAATTCCGGCAACGCCGGCATTACCAGCCAGGTGTACTGGAGCGCCGGCGATCTCCATCTAACCGCCAGCACCGCGGCGTTGAATGGCGGAGCCTCGGATGGCTGGCTCTATTGGCAGGTGCATCCTTACCTGACCAATGCCAGTCCGGCTGCGATGAACGGGGCTTCGATTCGCAACGAGGTCTGCTGGGGATGCAATGGGTTCGGAGGCGACGGAACGCTCTCCGAGTACTATCCTGCAGTGCAGCCGACGGAAGAGGGCGATGTCACCTTCGTATTCAACTGGTCGTCGAGCTCGGTCTATCCGTCCACAGCCTACCTGTCGAGCCGCACGACGGAGCCGGCCGGCGGCTTTGACGATGGTGGTTTGAACTTCGCCAGCGGTCAGGCCGCGTACTGTCAGCTGGACGGTAGCGGGCGAAATCGCTGGGGCGACTACACGGCTACCTCACCGTATGGCTCGATCCGCGGACTGCGGCCTACGTTCTGGTTCGCCGGCCAGTTCTCCGACCAAAGCGGAAACTGGGCAACCGCCATCGGGCAGACGGCTTTCACGGCCGTATCGCAGCCGTAGCCGTCGGGTATAACTTCCTGGTCAAAAGCCCACCCAAGCAGCACCCGGGTGGGCCTTTTTCGATCGGTACTCGATCCGTTCGGCAACCATGCGATGAGTCACGGCCTGAATTACTGTGCCTGCACCGCCTGCAACAGGTTGAGCAGTCCGTAGCCGAAGGTGTTGTCTTGCAGGGTGCTGGGGCCGCGGCAGTTTCCCTGGGTTGAGAAGTTAGTCAGATGCTGGGCCGCGCGTTCAAACACAGTTTCCGAAGCACTGACGTTTCCGATCAGACTGGGCTTGGCCTGCCACAACAAGGCGACGCCTCCGGCAAGATGGGGTGCGGCCATGGAAGTTCCCGACCAGCCGGATTCGTAGCCATTGCCCGGCACGGCGCCGCGGATGTTCACTCCCGGAGCCGACATATCGGGCTTGGTGCGGTGGCTGCCGTCGATGGTCACCGGACCGCGACTGCTGAAGCTGGCGATATTGTTGCTGGAATCGAGCGCGCCCATATCGACGGAGCTGGCATAGATGGCGGGAGGATACATGATGGTGGAGCAATTCGGACCGTCATTGCCGGCTGCCATCGCCGGAAAGATTCCGGCGGCGCGCACCGCGTCCACAATGCTCTGCAAGGTGTCGAATGAGCAGCCTTCGCTGGGCGGGCAGACCCAGGAATTGTTGATGGAATCGGGCGCCTTGGTCGGATCGCCCTGGTTGGGATTGCCGTTGACCGGGTAGGGAGCGATCAGGAACTGGAAACATTCGCTGTACTGCGAAGGGGAGCCGTTGCCGCCCGCGTCCATATTGCGGCAGGCAATCCACTTGGCGCCGGGAGCTACGCCGACCTGGTTGCCCTGTCCGTCGTCGCCCACCATCTCGCTAACCGTGAAGGTACCGTGACCATGTGGATCGATGGGCGTGGGCGAGTGTTGACTGGTGGCATCGTGCCAGTTGTAATCGTGATCTGCCTGTTGGCCGTCCCAGCCACGATAGTGATTCTTCAGCGCAGGATGGTCCCACTGCACGCCGGTATCGGCTCCGGCAACCACCAGGCCTTCCCCGTGGAAGCCGAGCGCCCACACATCGGGAGCCTTCACCCGCTGCACATTCCACTCCACCCCGCTGGGTTGGAAAGTCGTGTCGAGCTTGGTGGGCGAAGGGAGAGCGGTGCGCACGTGAGGATTCGCCTCGATTTCGGCAACATCGCTGCGAGCCGCCAGCGTCTCCATCAGGCTGCGGTCGCCCGTGACTTTAATCATGTTCACGATATAAAACGACTGATACGGAATGCCGCGTTGCTGCAGCAGAGCGAGGACGGGAGCTTGGCTGGACTGGGCGACGGAGCGCAGGGCATTGACCACGAAGCGGCCCTTTTCCAGCTTGGTAGGCAAATTCTGGGCTGGGGTGAGGTCGGCCTGTTGGGCCAGCACCACCAGGGCCTCGGTGGCCCCGCCGTTGGAGGTTTCCGAGAGCACCCGGGATGCGATTTTGGCGTTAGGGTCGCCGGTCTGGCTCGACCAGCAAAGTGGTATCAGTGCGGCCCATAGCACAGTTAAGCAGACGGTAAACAGTCGTTTACATAATTTCATGGTTCGTCTCCAGAAGAAAGCTTTGGCGGTAGTCGTAGTGGGTCAGTTTGATTCTTTGTCCGTGTCCATCAGACTTTGCGCGTCACACCTGCCATGGAAGCCGGAATCAGCGATCACGTCTGGAGCATTGAGGAAATGTGCTCCCTGTTGCCAGAAGCCGAATCCGCCGCCAAGCGGATTGACAAGGGGCTTATCCTGAAAGCACTCGGAGAGAAAACCCTATGACAGGCGACCGCTACACTATCGTGAAAGGCTATAAAGTTTACAAGGGTAATCCTGTCGGGGAACCAGTGGCCGAATTCACTGAACCACAGTTATACGATTGGCTGCGCAGGATTGGCCGATACTCCGCTGAAGAGTCGGCCCGGATAATCGTCAGAGTCGATGTAAATGGGGCGACCCTCATCGTGTTTCCGTAACCCCCCTGTGGAAATCAAACTGACCCACTACCCGGTAGTCAGATCCGTACCCCGGTTTGGCTGAGCCCGGGAAGAGAGTGCAACTCGCGACTGAATGTAGTTCGTAGTGGCACTCTTGTCAACTGCGCGCGGTCCGGCTTCCGGGGCCGATTCGACCTCACAGTCTGCTGTGATTGCAATCACAGCGCAGCCAGTGCGAAATTTGGCATAAGTGACGGATGAAACGTGTGGGCGCCCTAAGCCATATCCTGAAAACGTCCTCTGCCCTGAAAGCCAGTCTGGTCGAGGCTGGCAAAAAGCAACATTTTCCCGCCGCCGACGTCCTGTTTCGCGAAGAGGCCGAAAATGCCGGCGTGTTTCTGGTGCTCAAGGGCAAAGTGTGCCTGAGCGTAAAGAACCTGCCCCGGCTGGACCGGCTCTTTGGCAGCGGGTCGGTGCTGGGCTTGCCTTCCACCTTCACCCGGCATGCTTACAGCCTGACCGCGACCGCGGTTACCGAAGTGGAGGCGGTGCACGTCGCCCCCGATGAGTTCGTCTCTCTAATGCGCGATTGTCCAGAGCTGTGCCGCGAGGCCACTGAAATGCTGGGTAGGGAAGTAACGTTTATCCAGTCGGCGCTGGCGGAGCGGCGGCGGCAGGCTGCCGGTTCGCGAACCTTGGGCAGCGACCTGGCCGTCGTTTAGAGCAACGTGTAGGGGCAATCTGCCGCACGCTCGAGCGCGCGGGACCTACTCGATCTCGAAGTCGGCGGTCCGGGCTGCGGCAGAATTTCCTGCCGAGTCCGCGGCCCGCAGTTCCAGACGATACGAACCCGGAGCCAGCTTATCCATGGGCACTCTGCCCCCCAGAGCGACCACCGGATCGCCGGCTTTGGCGCTGGGCACCGGACCTCCAAGCTCGACTTTCTGTTCACCGGTCTTGCGATCCACCACGCGCATCTGAATGCGGACGTTGGGCGGCGTTGCGCTGGTCAGCAACGGGTCGTAAATCTCGACGTAAAACACTGCGACGTCGCCTTTCTTGAAGCGATCGCTGCCGGAGGGAACAATCTCCATGCCCTGCGCCACCAGCGGAGTGCGGTCTTCCAGCAGCTCGGCATCCAGTCCGGAACTCACCTGCGACAGCGGATGCAGCTCTTTACTGAGGGCCAGAGCGCTCATGCCGAATTGTTTCGCGTCGTAGCCGTCGATCACCAGCGGCATCTGCAGCTTACCGAAGCTTTCTCCGCCCGAGCTGAAGGCTACCTTCAGGTCATACTGGCCCGAGGCTATCTCGAACTGATTCTCATAGTGATAAGGCTTCTTGGCGAACTCTTCCACTTCCGACTTGCCATCGAGATTCAGTTCCACATTGTCGCTGAAGCGGGCGCCCACGGTTCCGTCAGACTTGTAGGCCAGGCCGATAACGTTGATCTCGGCGTGCATCTTGCCTTTTTCCTTGCTGAACTTGATGGCGCTCGCCGGTATTTCAATCGCCAGGTCGACGCGGGCGGTATTGGCCGAAGTATAGAAGTAGGGCGCCAGCATGGTCGCCGCGATGTTCCCCGGCTGCGAGCCCGTGGCCTGATTCTCCAGTTGCTTCTCGACCGGCTTTCCCGCCAGCAGATCCGTGGGCCGAACATTGCAGTATCCGCTGCGCGAACGAACTACCGTGCCGCCGCGATCGACCTTAACCCGCAAGGTATGGCAGGTGCCTTCGTCGGACGGGGGAGGCGTATATCCCAGAACGTAGTATTGGGTTTGTTCCTGCGCGATCTTCTGCAGACCGCCCAGTAGATCGTTGGTGTTGACGATGACAAAGCCGCCGGTGCCAACCGCCAGCTCATACAGAACCTGCTGCGCGTCGGACACGTTGGTAACCGAGGGAACCAGGCCGCGCGCCTGGCTGTAAGGCGGGGTGACAAGCGGGTTCGCGGTGGTGGTGGTCGCAGTGTTGCCACGAGAGGCAGTCCCACTGGTTCCAGTTCCCGAATGTCCGCCGCCGGTGCCGCCGGAGTGGCCGCCGCCTCCGCCTCCCGTTCCGCCGCCGTGTTGCACATAGACCAGCCGGGCTGGCGCCTCATCGCCGCTGAGATGAAGGGTGGCACTTACCACTTGGGCAGGCGCGTCGTCATCGGGAAACATTCGCAGTTGGGGAGCGGCGCCGATGGGCGTCACCAGGCCGCGAACGTCGATGGGATAAATGGCTACGTTAGCTTTATTACAGGTGTTGATGACCGCCGTAAGCTCCGACTCGCGCTCAATGGTGTTGGGATCGGCAGGGTTCATGGGGAAGCCCGCCGACAACAGCACCAGCGTCTTGCGGCCCGGAACCGTCGCCAGACCTTTCGCCATATCGCGCAAAGCCAACAGCAGGGTATGGGCGCCGAAGTCGGCTTGGGCATTCATGAGCTGCGGTATGCCCGCTCCCAAGGCTGGGCCTGAAGAGGCCACTTCCGGAGTTGCCGACACGGCCGAGAACTTCAGATTCTTTACGGCTTGCTTCAGTCGCTCCGCGTCGGTAGTGAAGTTCTGTGCGACCTGCAGGGTGCCACCAAAATCGACCACCGCGATGTAGCGATTTTCGCCGGCATTGGCATCCAGAAACTTCAGGGCCGCGGCCCGCGCCTGCCCCTGGTCGCTCAGATTCATGGTGGAGTTGTCGAAGAACAGAATCAGGTAACGCCGCTGACTGGCCGAAGGCGAGTTGGGATCGGTTTCGAAGGAGAAGGTCTTGACCGGTTGCTCCTTGCCATCCTCCCAGACTCGAAAATCCTTCTGGGTGAGATCGCGAATGTAGTTGCCCTGCTTGTCGGTGACGACGGTGTCCACCAACACCAGGCGGGTTTCAGCCTTGATGGTCGGCGTGGTGGAACCTTCCGCCGCGGCCGGCGTCGGAGCTGGCGGCGTCGATTGGGCCTGCGGCCAGGCCGCCATCCAGGCGGTGCAGGTTGTTAGCACCAGGAGAGCGAACCCCAGCAGAAAACCACGATACTTCATAGTCAGCCCCTGCCTTACTGAATTTCGACCGCGCTGTTCTGCTCGGAAAGTTGTCCGTCTTCATCGCGCACCACCAGGCGAACCACGTAGCTTCCCGGCTTCACATCAAAACTGCTCTTCAAGCTGATGCCCGAGTTCAGCTTGCTTGCCAACGTCTCATCCTTCAAGTGTAGTTGCAGCACCTTTTGGGTTCCGCCGACAAAATTGCCGTTGCGATCGAATACGGCGGAGACGATGGTGATGTCGTTGTCATTCCTGCCGTTCACTTTGCGAAAATGAATGTGCCGCACGTCCATGTGTACCACCACGGACAGCTTGGCGTCAGCGTCATCGGGCTTGAAAAATTGGGTGTGCAGCTCCACCGGAATCTCGCGCGACTCTTCCTGCGAGAACACCGCGTCTTCGATGGCTTGCCGCGCCTGTTCCTTGGGATCGGTGGTGCCCAGGGGCGCATAGTAGCCCTTACGCGCCTGTACCAGGCCCTTGGCCGGGCTCTTCAGCGTGACCTTCAATTTGTGATAGTGGCCGTCGGGCTTGAGATTCTGCGGAGCGAAGCCCAGCAAATAGGAAAATTCCGGCTGCGCGGTCAGGCGGCGAAAGCCTCCCTCCAGATCGTTGCTGTTGTGAAAGAATGTGCCGCCGGTAGCATCGGCAAAATCGGCCAGGATGTCGGCATCGGCGCTCTGCTCGGCGGTGTAATACTGCTGCACCAGGCCGGCGATCGAGGCGCTGGGCGAGCGCTGCTGGCTGGCGTCTGGCATGTTGGTGTAAAGACCGCGGGCGTCCAAGGTATTAATCACGACATTGGAGTGTAAGGCGTGGTCCGCAACTTCCGATTGCTCCTGCAGGGCATCGGTGTTCATAAAGCCGGGCGAGACCACGACGATGATGCGCTGCCCGGGCATCACGGAAATCCGCCGCACCACCTCCTTCAAAGTTCCCAGAGAGAGGCGGGTTTCCTGGCCACCGGCCTCCAATTTCTGGCGGGCATAGGCGGAGACCTGAATCTGAACGCTGGCTTGACTCTGCGACGTGATGGTAGGGCTGCAATCATACATATCCTGGATGGCCACCGACATGGCCTGCGGATCGTGCTTATTTTCGATCATGTCGGCCACGTAATACGAGATGTCCGGACACGGGGTAATGCCGGTGTGGGACAGAGGCCGGGGCAGCAACCGATTCATTGTAGCGGTCAACTTCGCCCGATCGTCGGTGAAGTCAAGCTGGGTCTGGCCGGAAGTGGAATAGATGGCGGCGCGATCGGTCGGCAACAACGACTGCAGCTGACGCTCGGCCGCATTTCGGGCCTGCGCCAGGTCGGAAAAGCTCAGGTGGATGTCGTCGAACAGATAAGCAATGTAGCGTTGCGGCGCAGCTGCTGTAATCGTCGCGGCTGGCTGCGTCGGCTGTTCGGCGGAGGTTTTAGTCGCAGCGGTAGCGACCGCCGGGTTTGCTGCCGATTGTTCCATGCTGAACTTGCTGATGAGCTGCGGTTTGCCGTTGTCCAGCAGCTGAAAGTCTTCCTGTTTCAGGCTGCCGATAGCGTGGCCTTGCGGGTCGCGCACGATCACCCGCACTTCCACCAGGTTAACTTTTACTTTGAAGGTGGGAGTCTCTTCGCTGGAAGAAACTTCCGGCGCGCTCTTGTCCGCCGATTGCGCGGCTGCATCCGGCGTAGTGGCCGCTGCAGCATGGCTTTGCGAGAATGCCGGCGAAGTCAGCCCCAGAGCCAAAACGCAAGTCGCCGCCAGAAACCCAACCGAGCGTCGAGCTATCGAGGAAGTTTGCATTTGCCCGACCGAGCTTCCAGTTCTTGCCGGCTAGTATCGTTGGTGGCCTAGCGATAAGGATACCTGCGCCCGGTGTGTGCGCTGGATTGTAGACCAGCTTGCGGGACAAGGGAACACGAATCGCGTCATCCATGTCGTGGTTCTAGTCTCGATTTCCGATACGACCAGGATAGTCCCCAAGCGTGCGAAGATAGCTTGTAGTCGCGGTTTTCGATATGGCGAAGGTGAATGTGATTCATCGACGAAGAGTTCCTCTCACTTTACTGCTGGTCGCCTGCTTGGGACTGGGAATGGCTGCTGGCGAAGCCACTGCCCAGACCAAGTCAGCGTCTAATCCGTCTCCGACGATTTCGATTGGAGGAGAACCGGTGGCCACGCTACGGCGTCCAGCAGTCAACGAGGCAAGCAAGCCGCAGTTTCTGGAGGCAGAGATTCTGCCGGGGCGCGGGATGGCAGTGCTCCAGATCAAAGCCTATCTGCCAGGCAAGGGTGAGATTGACTTGCTGAATTCTCCTCCGCTGCCGGAAGCGGAGAAACTGCTCGACCAGGGCGATGACGAGTTTGGCAACCAGATCTTCAAAATGGGCGGAGCGATTCTGCTGCCCTTCGCCAACCGTATTCGCGGCAAGCTTTCAGCCGACGGAAAAACCATTACCGCGACCGTAGCCGGGAAGACCGTTACCCTGCCTGCCAATTGGAGCGGCAACAAACCTGGAGCGGAGAAGCACGCCATTCACGGCCTGATGCGGCGCTCCCAATTCCAGGACGTGGTAGTGCAGAATGGCACCAAGGAGTCGACTATTTCTGCCGGGTTAAACGCCGGCAACTTCGACCGGCACTGGCTGTCGGACACCGAGGTGAAGGTCGAGGCAACCCTGACCCATGACGCCTTCGAAATGACGGTTACGGCGAAAAACGTGGGTCACGAGCCGCTCCCTATGGGCATCGGCTGGCATCCATATTTCGTTCTGCCCAGCGGCAAGCGGCAGCAGGTCAGACTGCACGTGCCCAGCCAGACACGCGCCGTGATGAATAATTATGACGATTCGTTTACTACCGGCGAGCGCGTACCGGTGAAAGGAACACCCTACGATTTTTCCGCTCCCGGCGGACGGCCCCTGGGAACGCAATATCTGGATGACAATTTCTCCGAACTGAATTACAACCCGGAGGGGAGCACGATTTCGGAAATCGTCGATCCGGCGGCAAACTACGGCTTGCGGCTGATCACGCTTTCGCGTCAGATCAAGTCGATCCAGGTGTATGCTCCGCCGCAGAAGAACTTTGTCGCCATCGAGCCGCAGTTTAACCTGCCCGATCCCTACAACCGGGATTGGGGAAGGGCAGACACCGGCATGGTTCTGCTCCAGCCCGGACAGTCGGTCGCCTGGCGCGTCCGGTTAGAGTTGTTCACGCCGAATTCGGCGTCCTAGGCCAGTCCTGGATTTGGACTTGCCGAGGTGGAAGAATAAAGGTAAGCCCATGCATCGTCTTGCCATCAAAACGCACAAGAAGCGCGAGGTCATCGACATCACCCAGAAGCTGGAAGCGGTCCTGTGGAAGCAGTACGAGGACAAAACCGGCATCTGCCAGCTCAGCCTTCTGCACACTACGGCGGCGCTAACCACTGCCGATCTCGATCCCGGCACCGATCTCGACATGCTCGACGCCTTCGAGCTGATGGTGCCCAAGCTCGACTATCGCCATGAGCACAATCCCGAGCATGTGCCCGATCATATTCTGTCGGCGATGATCGGAACCTCGGTGAGCCTGATGGTGGAAAGTGGCTTACTGCTGCTGGGGACCTGGCAGCGGGTGGTGCTGATCGAGCTGGATGGCCCGCGCGAGCGCGAGCTCGTAATGGCCCTGGCCGAGACCGAGTAGGGTGGTTTAGGCAGGCAGCAAACCGCCGATGAGTCAGAGCACGATCAGCTTCCACCGAAAGCTGCGAATCTCGGCGAGCCTGCTGAAATCTTTTCGGTTTGTGGTTAGGATCTGGATGTCCAGACGAGCTGCGCTCGTCGCAATCAGCGCATCGTTGGTAAGGCGTCCTCGTCCGATTTGTTCATAATCGTATTTCGCACTGAGCGACGCCAGCATACAGCCAGCCTGAATCCAGTCCTGGAGATTAGGTACCAGGATTCTCCCCAACTTTTCAAACCCTTTTTCTAACTGCTCTACGGCATGTCTGTCCTTGGCCTTCGCACCGGCGTAGAGTTCCTCCAACACCACCGAACTAAGCCACACAGCCGTGTCGTCGGTCAAATATGCAGCAGCGAGAGTGGTATCGTCTCCCCTGCGCAGCGCTGAAATATAGAGGGAAGAATCAAAAAGTACGGGCTGCATTTATTCTTCCAGGTTGCCATACAGGTCTTCGATCGCAATCCCGCTATGGATGAATTTCCGATTCGCTTCCCGAGCCAGTCGATTTCTGCGGTGTTCGGCAAGCGCTATGTCCAGGGCGCGCTCAATGGCTTCGGTTTCGGTCTTGGCGCGCAAAGCTTTTTGGGCACGCTTGATTTTTCCGGCGTCCAACTGAAAATGTTTGTGCGATCGCTTGGCGGCAGTGGCCATGGTTTTACCTTCTCCCTGGAGTGTACATAAATCGTGCCGGTATGTACATTGTTTGAAATCGGTATACTTGGAAGGCTGGCTACCGCATTTCGCGGAAGATGCGCTGGTGCTCGGCAACAATGCGCTGTTTGGCTTGCAGATCCGGCTTCAGCGACCACACTCCTTCCTCGTGTGTCCCACCCAACAGGATTCCATCACTGCGAGGAAACATGTAGAGGTCTTCAGGCAACGTTATATATTGGATTTCCGGCTGCGGCAGCAGAAATGTCAGTTGTCCCTTCACCGGGGTCAGCTCTTCATCTCCGAATAACCTCTTGGCTCCCAACCCGGTGCAATTGACAACCACCGGTTGCGGCAGGGTCTGCAATTCCGCAAGGTTGCGAAACTCCTGAACCTTGATCTGTCCGCCGGCAATACGAAAGTCCTGTATCACGGCTGGCAGGTAAGTGTTGGGCTCGATCATCATGGTGTAGAACTGGCGCACGTACGGGAAGGGAAAAGGATTTTCCGCGGGCGTCAGATCGCGCATCTCCGGGATCAGATCGCGAATCGGGCTGTCCTGGCTGAGCCAGCTGCTGGAGATGGGATCTTGCCCCATCCGATAATTCGGCAGCCAGCGAATACCGTAGCGCGCTCCCACCATAACCTGATAACGCCGGTTAGCAATGTGCGAAGCCTCCACGAAGCGCGCCATAAACTCCGGCGTCTGTTGTCCCCGCTCAAAGACAGAGACCGGAAACCACTGCGCACCAGCGACGTTGGAGGTGGTGTGAGGCGGAATATCCTTGGCGTAGATGGTGACGCTGCAGCCGCGTTCCTGCAGCAGCCGAGCGGTGGCCAGCCCGACCGCGCCGCATCCCAGCACGGCTATGTTTTTCTCATTCGTGCGGTCTACTTCACGGCATGCCAGCTCACCCGTTCCCCACGACAGCGTGACGCCTCCGCCGCCATGGCCGTAGTTGTGGACAACCAGCTTCTCGTCGAACTTCTGTCCGCTGACCACGAATCCTGAGGGCCGGAACGGCCGCAGCCCGGCGATGGTGCGGATCTCGCGATCGGGTTGGACGTTGACCTTGGGCAGCTTGAGCAGGGCAGGCCCGGCGATAGGAGGCGGCACCGCACCGGCCGAAGCCAGGTGTTTGGCGGCACAGCCTTCCAGAGCAGCTGCGCCCGCGAACACACCCAGCGCTTTAAGTGCCGATCGCCGATCCATGCGTGCAGGAGTATAGCGTGGCGGAGTCGGGGGATTGGCCAGATTTCCAGCACGGCATCAGGCTAGGCAATCCGGCTCTATTCCTGATAGCTAAACGAAACGTTCTTATCTTCCTTCGCACCCACGGTGATGGTCTGGGTCTTTTCTCCGTACTTCTCCTGCACCGCGGCGATGGTGTAGGTGCCCGGCGGCAACCCCCGCAGGCTGAACTTGCCGTCCTTGCCGGTGACCGCGAAGAACGGATTGCTGATCACGCTGAGGTACATATACATCCAGGGATGCTGATTGCACTTGATGGGAATCATCAGCTCGGGCGAGCTGAAGGTCTTGTCCAGGGGCTGCGAGTTGGGCATCTGTGACTGATTCCACTCGCTGTTGTTCTTGGACATGGAATGAATGTTGTGCAGGGTCTGGTCGGTATCTTCGAAGCGCACCGGCTGGCCGGTCATCACGGCCACCATGTGCGGGACATATTGGCAACCCTCCTGCTTAATGGTGACCACCTGTTGCGGCGGATCAAAGGTGCGATTGCCGAGACCGTCTTTGACGTAGACCAGCACGTTGGCCAGGTGGCCGTCGTCGACCATAACCTGCTCGGACGAGGCGCTCCCTTTGCAGCCCGGATCGTTGGACATATCGATGGGCTTCGCCCGGGGCGGAGTGCCGTCGAAGGTTACGGTCCCGGTGATCGTGGCTGCGGTAGCCGGATCGATGGGCGTGGCCCGCGGTTGCGAGCGGCTGGCGGCCTGCACTTGCGGCGCACTACTCTTGTTGCAACCAACCAACAGCGAAAGGCCCAGGAGAATGAGGAGAAAACTACAATAGCGCTTGCGAATCACGTATTAGTCCCTATCACAGTGTATGCGAAACCCCATATTCTACTCTTCGACGAAGCAGCAGGCACGCGTCGTTGTCATCATGGTGACGTTGCGCTGTGACGTCTGGACAACTTGCGGCCCGCGGGGGATCGAGGCGCGTCCAATAACCGCGGTGTGGCCGATGCGTTTCTTGTTGCTTGCAGTAATCTGGTGACCGCCTACATCTCCACTTCCTGCAACTCCGGCTTGGGTGGCGGGATGACATGCAGCGCTTCGACCATGGCGTCGGCGAACTCGCTGGTGCCGGCCGTTCCACCGACGTCGCGGGTGAGATGTTTCTTCTCGCCGTAGACCTTTTCCAGAGCCAGGCGAATGTGGTTGGCGGCGTTCTCTTCGCCCAGATGGCGCAACATCAGAATGCCGGAGCGCAACACTGCTGTCGGATTGGCGAGGTCTTTGCCGGCGATGTCGGGAGCGGAGCCGTGTACGGCTTCAAAGATGGCGATTTCGTGTCCGAAGTTCGCACCCGGCACCAGACCCAAGCCTGCCGACGAAGGCCGCGCACAGGTCGGAGATGATGTCGCCGTAAAGATTCTCCAGCAGCAGCATGTCGTACTGGTAGGGATTCATGACCAGCTGCATGCAGGTATTGTCCACGATGTGTTCGCCGTAGGTGATCTCGGGATACTCCTTCGAGACGTTGCGCGAGCAGCGGATGAACAGGCCATCCGACAGCTTCATGATGTTGGCTTTGTGGATGGCGTGAATCTTTTTGCGATGCATGCGCCGGGCGTACTCGAAGGCGAAGCGGGAGATGCGGGTGGATGCTTTTTCGGTGATGATCTTTAGGCTCTCGACCACCCCGGGCACGACCTCATGCTCGATGCCGGAGTACAGACCTTCGGTGTTCTCGCGAACGATGACCAGATCGACGCCGGGGTAGCGCGTGGGGACCGCCGGCAGATTGCGAATAGGCCGGAAGTTGGCGAACAGTTCGAATTGCTTGCGCAGCGCGACGTTGATGCTGGAGAAGCCGCCGCCGATCGGCGTGGTCACCGGCCCCTTCAGGCCGATGTGGGTGCGTTCGATGGACTCGGTCAGCTCTTTCGGAATGTACTCGTGATATTTCTCGAAGGCCTCGGCGCCGGCGGCGTAGCTCTCCCATTCGAACTTGACGCCCGTAGCTTCCAGAATGCGAACTGCAGCCTTGACGACCTCGGGGCCGATACCGTCGCCGGGAATTAACGTAACTTTATAGGAAGATGACATTGAATTTTTGGCTTCTCCGGCCTTACTAGCTGCGACGCCCGGCTTATAAGATTTCAGGCGCCGTATTGCTAGAACCCTCTCAATCAATTTTTCTTGGTTTGTATCAGGGCACGACCTTTAGTCGTGCCGAGCGAGGTCCAAGAAGAACTCTGGGCTTCAAGCCCCTACAAATAATGGGTCCGCCAGGGCTAAAGAGTCTGCGTGAGGACCTCTGGCGTCCCTCCAGGACTCGGGTCAATTTTCCACTCTACCCAGCATTCCGCCTGCGGCTCCATGCTGGGCTAAGCTCTTCCGCGCCTGCGGCGCTCGTTTCTTGCGGTTCGCATCCCACTTGCCGATTCGCAAAGTTAGTCTCACACAGACACCGAAGCCCAAAGCAGAATCGGCGCGACTTGCGGACGTCTGAAATAGCCTGCCTGAGCGCAGCCAAAGGGTGCACTGATACAAAACCACTCATCAGGTAGCTTCTACTATGGCAGTTCTCCGGACTTGGCTTTGGCGGACGCGGTTTCCTTGGTGTCGAGCAGTTCCTTCAGCTCGGCCATGAACTCGCGTACGTCCTTGAAATCGAGATAAACCGAGGCGAAGCGCACGTAGGCTACCTTGTCGATATTCTTCAGCCGGTTCATGATCAGCTCGCCAATCTCGCTGGTCTTGCGCTCCCGCTCCGGCGAATCGACCACAAATCCCTCGGCGTCGTTGACGATCTGCTCCAGTTTGCCCATCGACACCGGCCGCTTTTCGCACGCCCGCAGCAGTCCGCTGAGGACTTTTTGCCGCTCGAATTTCTCCCGGCGGCCGTCCTTCTTCACCACCATGTACGGGATTTCGTCGATGCGTTCGTAGGTGGTGAAGCGCTTCTCGCACTTCAGACACTCGCGCCGGCGGCGGATGGACTCGCCTTCCTTGCTTTCGCGCGAATCGACTACTTTATCGTTTTCAAAGCCGCAAAACGGGCACTTCATGAGTGAGAGAGCTGCTGTTCGATTGTAACAGGGGAAATCGGGTTCACCACGGAGGCACGGAGAACACGGAGTTTGTTGAATCTCGTTTGGGTTCTCGCTAGCGTTTCGCTTCATTCCGCCAGCGCGGCGGCTTTCTCTTCGGCTTGGGCGACGGCGCGGATGGATACGTGCTCGTGCCGGGCGATGGCCAGCCCCGCCGGGATGACCGACATAAACGTCACCGCCCACAGCAGGATGCCGCAGCTCACCGCCAGTTCATGCTCGATGCCGAAGCCCGCGCTCAACATGCTGATGGTCGCCAGTTGCGAGCCGCCGCCGACCGCCGGCAACTGCAGCATCGAGCCCACCATGCTGGAACCCATCAGCACCACCTCATGCGGCAGGGTGAGGGCTCGCAGTTGGCCCGGATAAGCGTGGGTGACCGCGTAGTAGGCGAAAGCGATGAGGATCCACATGAAGAACGAGACCCCGACCAACTGCATGGCCGAGCTGAAATCCTGAATGGTTTCCAGTCCGTGGCTGAAGGAGAGAATTTTCTCCCGCAGATGATGGGCGAGTTTGGGAGCGAAGCCGGCGCAGCGATCGTAGCAAAACTGAGCTACGCGATCACCTGAGCGGCGCACAACGACCATGCCGACAATAAGAATGATAATCAGGCCCATCAGCACAAACGAGGCTTCACGTAACTGACGATAAAAGTGAAGCGCGCGCAGGTCAGGGACAGGAAGCTGAAAGCCAGCATGACGGCGAAGGCGCCCATGTCGAAGATGCGCTCCACGCCCCAGACCGCGACCTGCGAAGTGAAAGTCAGACGCTCCTTCTTGGCGATGATGTAGGGGCGGATCATTTCGCCGGCGCGGCCCAGCAGCGCCAGCGCGGCGAAGCCGACAAATTGCGGAGCCATCAGCCGCATGGTGGTGGTCTGGCGAACCGGCTTCAGAAAGATGCGCCAGCGCACCGCGCGCAGCACATAGGCAAGGTAAGTCAGTGCCAGACCGTAAAACACGTAGAGCCAATCCACGTGCTCGCTACGATTCCAGAACATGGCCCAGTCGAACGTCTTCCAGGCGCGAATCTGCAGATAGATGAGCAGGCAGAGCGCGATCAGAACAATGCCGAAGATCAGGATGCGTTTCTTGTTCATGAGGGAAAGTCAGTAGATTCGTCGGTGAGGCCTAAAGGTCAAGGTAAATGAGTGGAAGAGTGGGGTCAAACGGAGAGAAGCGTTAACGTATCTTGGCGCCGCAATTTCCGCATTGATCTTTCCGAGGCCTAAAGCGGTTCAAGAAATGGTCGCACACCGGACAGCGGTAGATGGCGAATGTTAATGCGGCTGCTGCGGTGAAAATGCCGCCACCTACTAGCTCGACCATGCTCGCGTTCCAGGTCAAGCCCAACTGATGGGGCAACGCATCCAGCGTCACTCCGACCATGAACCAGCCAATTCCCAGCCTGAATAGGTAGTTGCAGATGCGGTAACGCGAGCGCACCATTGCTATAACATCGTCGTCCTTCACCCTCTCTCCTAGTCACCTTCTGGACTGAAGCAGGTAATCATCTATTCGTCGCCGGCGGTAGATGCCGACGCAGTCTGGGTAATCGCTGGCTTGGTGGATTTGGCCTGGCGAGTTTGCGCCTGCGGTTTTTGCTTACGCTCGGCCAGCTTTTTGCGGTTGTAATCTTTGATAACGCGCGCGACGTAGGCTTGGGTCTCGCGATACGGCGGGATACCTTTATACTGTTGCACCCGCTGCGGGCCGGCGTTATAGGCCGCCAGAGCTTTAATCATGTCGCCGTTGTACAGCAGCAGCAGCTCGCGCAGATAGCGCACGCCGCCGTCCACGTTGTCGGCCGGATCGAAGCTGTTCTTAACGCCCAGTTTGCTGGCAGTGCCCGGCATCAGCTGCATCAGGCCTTGCGCGCCTTTGGGCGAAACCGCGTGCGGATTGTTGGCGCTCTCGGCATGGATCACGCTGGCAATGAAGTCGGCATCAACCTGATGCTGGCTGCTGGCGGCGCTGACAATACTCTTCAGATCCTGCGGCTTCGGCGCGGGAGCAGACGCGTCCTGCGGGTCGGGCGGCGCCGGTTCGAAGCTCTCGATGTCGGCGGTGGGAACGTCGATGTATCCGGCTGCACCATCGGCGCTCATGTACAAACGCGTGCTCGTGCCCACCACCTCGTGATGGTCGTGACGCAGGCTGAAGCCGTTGGTCAGGTTGGCCAGCTCCGCAGCACGGAGGGGTGATGCGAGAAGTAGCGCGATAAGGGGAAATAGCAGAAGGACGGAGCATCGCGGACCGCAGGTCCCTCGGCTCGCTTCGCTCGCTCGGGATGACAATCGCACTGAACTTACGCTACGCATTCACGCTCGCCGGCTTGGAATCCAGTACCTGTTCGATGGCCGCGGCCACGCCACTCTCGTCATGGTGCAGCGTGACTGTCCAGCCATTCTGCTTCAAATCGTCGGAGGCATTTCCCATAATCACCGGATGCCCGGCAAAGGTCAACATCTCGATGTCATTGTAATTGTCGCCGATGGCCATTACTTCAGACGCCGCCAGGCCGCGATGGTGAGCCCAGCGCTCCAGGGCGTGGCCCTTCGAGCAGCCGGCGTTCAGGATGTCGACGATCGTGAGATCGCGATGGTCGTACTGCGTCCGCAGCACGGTGAAGTCGGCGGCAAAATCGCAGGCAGCCAGACGCTGCGCCGCCTGCCGCATAAGCTCAACCGGGCCGCAGAACATGGCCTGGATCGGATCCTCGATGAGCGCCTCAGCAATGGGATTGACGTATTCAATATAAGGCGCGTTCTTTTCCATCCAGCGCTGGATCACGCCGTACAGATGCTCGTGGCTCTCGCACACGATCGCCCCCGGGCCTTCCCGGTCGAAGGTGAGAACCATGTGATTGTGAAACTCCCGCATGTAATGGCTGAGCTTGATGGCCGTGGTTTGCGGCAGCAGGTCCCGATGAAACGATTCTCCGCGGGTCGAGCGCGTCACCGCCCCATTCGAGCTGATCAGCCAGAGATCGAAGCCTAGCGACTCGGCGATAGGCAGGGCAAACTTGTGCCTGCGTCCGGTTCCCAGCACGATTTCGATACCCGCTTCATGCGCACGCCGCAGCGCGTCCAGGTTGGCTTGCGAAACCTGGAACTTGGAATCCAGCAGCGTGCCATCGATATCGATGGCGATGAGACGGATAGGGCGGGTCAACATGAGGTATTTTAGCAGGCCGCGGAACGCCGGCGGCCTCAGCACTTAGCGTTTAGCACTTGGCATTTAGCCCTCAGCATGCGGTCAGCCATGTTCGCCCGTGAAACGATCTGAGGCATTACCGGGTTACAAGGTTTTCTCGTCCGCAGCGCGAAGCTGGCTTTCCTTAGGCCAGTAAGCTTGGCCGCATAAATGGTGAATATCAAGTGTCAAATGCCAAGTGCTAAAGGCTGTCAGGCCCATTTGGTTCGTGCGGCCCGGATCGGGACCAGCTTCCCATCCGGCTGCTGGCTGGACGAAAAGCCTCTTCCCAGCGCACCGCCCGCCGACGTAGAGTAAAAGTGATGGAACTGCGCAAAGATCCCATCACCCGCTCCTGGGTGATCTGCGGCGACGAACCCGAAGCCGGCTCGTCCGCGGATTCTTTCTGTCCATTTTGCCCGGAATCCGGAATGCCCCTGCAAGTGATCGCAACCTCGCCCACGGTGAATGGCAGTCCCTGGTCGGCGCGTGCCGTGGTCCATCCTCGACCCCTGTACGGCATCGATGGCGAGCCCGCCCGCTCGGGCAATGGGCTGTACGACAAGATGCGGCCGGTAGGCGCGCATGAAGTCATCGTGGAGAATGCCCGCCACGATCGCCATCTCTGGAATGCGGACGACCGCGAGATCGAGGAATACCTGGCGCTGTGCGGCCAGCGTATCCAGGACCTGAAAGGCGACACCCGCTTCAAGTACGTCAGCGTGTTCAAGAACTATGGCAGCATGTCGGGTCAGGAGTTCGATCATCCGACTTCCGAGATTGTCGCCACCACATTCGTTCCACGGCGGGTGCTCTACGAGTTGCGCGCCGCGCGACAGCACTACCAGGTCAAGGAGCGCTGCGTCTTCTGCGATATCCTGCGGCAGGAGCAGGAGCAGAAACTACGCGTGATCGAGGTGCGCGGCGACTATATGGCCAGCTGTCCCTATGCGCCTCGCGTTCCTTACGAAACCTGGATCGCTCCGCGCAACCATGAAGCCTACTTCGAACGCTCGGCGACAAAGTCAGGGGCGATGCGCGACTTTGCCGCCCTGCTGAGGCGCACCCTGCACCGCATACGGACCATCGCCGACGGCTTCCACATGGTGCTGCACACTTCGCCCAACACCGTGCACCGCTCGGAGACGCTCGGTTTCTGGAAGACCTTGGACGACGACTACCATTGGCACCTGGAGATTCTGCCCATCCTCGGCACCAAGGCGAAGTCCTACACCTTCAAAGAGGTGTACTACTCGCCGGTAAGCTCGGAGACCGCGGCAGCTATTCTGCGCGAGCGGCCTACGGAGTAAGGCCTACCGAGTCTCAGCCAAGTACGAGCATCCCAGCCTTGAGCTATCCTCTCCTATTGTGCCCAGCGATATTTCGATCCATTAAAACTGGCACGTTGGACTACTAGCTTGGCCGAGAAATAACTGCCGCTTCCGAATATGCGTCTTGAATCATTCGCCAGCTCATGCTGATCGATATTGCAGTAGGGAAATTAACTCCAGGAGACTGCAAGTGAAACGCATATTTATTTCAACGGTTCTACTCTTCTTATCCATGGGCCTGACCGGCAGCGCCTTTGCAAAAAATAAGTCAGCCGATATCAATCTTTACCAGACGTCGCAGGTTGGCGGCGCCACGCTGCAGCCGGGTAGCTACGCGGTGGTCGTAAATACCACGGGCACCACTGCGAACGTCAGCTTCCGGCAAAACGGCAAGCAGGTAGCGATGGTGACCGGACAGACTGTCCAGTTGACGCAGAAGTCGGACAACACTTCGGTGACCATTGACAACAGCGGCAGCGTTCCCCGGATTGACGCCATCGATTTTGAAGGATCGCCCACCGCAGTGAGTTTCTCGTCTTCGGCAGCCAATTCCAGCTCGGGTGACTAACGCGGTTTCAACTTTTGCCTGAAAGTTCTGCGTGTGGGGGCCCCGTTCTAGGCCATCTTTTGGCCTAGGGCGGGGAAGTGTGGTCGCTAGTGGATGCCGGCTTAGGCAATGGCCGCCGTTAGCTTCGACGGTTCCTCGTGGAAGCGCACCGACACCAGCTTCGATACTCCCGGCTCTTGCATGGTGACGCCATACATCACCGGCGCCATGCTCATCGTCTTCTTGCTGTGCGTGATGAGGATGAACTGCGTTTGCGCGCTCATCTCCCGCACCAGTTCGGTAAAGCGGGCGACATTGGATTCGTCCAACGGCGCGTCGACTTCGTCGAGAATGCAGAAGGGGCTGGGCTGATACTGGAAGATGGCCACCAGCAACGCCAGCGCCGTAAGCGCTTTCTCTCCGCCTGACAGCAGCAGGACGTTCTGCAGTTTCTTGCCCGGCGGCGACGCTACCACGTCGATGCCGCTCTCCATCGAATTCTCCAGATCGGTGAGCCGCATGAAGCCTTGCCCGCCGCCGAACAGCTTGCTGAAGGTGCGACCGAAGTTTTCGTTGATGATGTTGAACGCCTCTTCAAACTTCTGCCGCGAGATGGTATCGATTTCCTTGATGGTGTTCTGCGTGTTCTCGATGGACTGCAGCAGGTCCTGCCGCTGGGTTTCCAGAAACTCGTGACGCTCGGCCGTCTCCTTGTATTCTTCCAGCGCCATCATGTTCACCGGACCCATGTTCTCCAGCCGGGTACGCATCTCACGATAAGCATTGTCCTCGGTGGCCAGCTCGTCGCCGGCGATGCGGGGCAGGGAATCGTCGGCCAGCAATTCTTCGCGCTGCTGGCCTAGCTCCTGCACGCAAGTTTCGGACATGTGCTGGACGTCGGACTGCACCCGGGCTTGCGCGGCAGACAGTTCGCCCCGGCGATCGCGGGCGGCGTCCAGCGCTTCGCGCGCTGACTTCAACGCTTCTTCCAACTCGGCAATGCGAACCCGCGCTGCTTGCAGCTCGTCTTGCAAGTCGCGCTCGCGAGTTTGCGCAAGTTCGCGGTCGGCAGTCCACTCGATGACTTGCTCTGCCAGGCGAATGTTTTCAGATTCGCGCTGCTGCTTCTCAGCGGCCGCCGATTCCAGCTGCGACTTCAACTTGGCAAGATGGGCCGACACCTCCGACAGCATCGCCTCGATGCGCTGCACCGCCAGCATGGCGCCACGGCGACGCTCTTCCAGAGTGGCTACGTTGGCCCGTACTTCGCTGGCGAGATGAGCGGCTTCGTCACGACGCTGGCGTAACGACTCCAGACTGCTTTGCGCCTCCTGCATCTGCGCTTCCAGCGAACGTTGCTTCTCTTCGTGCTGAAACAGTTCGCCCAGTTGCGCAGTGATGAAAGTCTCCCGCTCGCTGTGCTCTTCGCCGACACGCTGCAGTTCGCGCTCGTAGGTGGAGAGCCGCTCGCGCACCCGCGTCATTTCATTCTCCAACTGACGCAGAGTGTGCTCGGAGGTCATGGCTTGCCGTTCGGATTCGCGCTTGTCGTCTTCCAGGCGCTGCAGGAGTCCGGTCAGTTCGGCGATCTCCCGGCCCAGCGCGGCGATGGAGGTTTCCTTCTCGCCGATGGCACGTTCCAGTTCGCCCATCTGCAGCAGCACGTCGCGCAATTCGCGCTTCATCGAGAGCGGACCCTGGCTGCGTTGCTTGCCGCCGGTGACGGTGACATTGTGGAAGCACTCGCCCGATTGCGAGAGGAAGAATGCGTCGGGATTTTCCAGCGCCAGCCCGCGTCCGACTTCGGGGTCAGGAACGATGTAGCCGTTGCCCAGCTTGGGCAGGATGACTTCCAGCGATTTGCCGAAGCCGTCGAGCACCCGAATGCAGTTCTTCAGCGGAACCACGGTGTCGCCGTGCGAAACGTGATGCATCGACTCGTTGAAGTCGAAGGAGAACTTGGCCTGCGAATCTTCCGGGATGAACCAGGAATGTCGCGCGGCCATCAACGTCGGTACGCAGCAGGCGCAGACCTTCATCGGCGGCGTCCCACGACTTCACCACAATGTAGTTCAACTCGTCACGCAGAAAGTCGTCGACCACATGCTCGTAGCGGTCTTCCACTTCAAGAAAGTCAGCCAGCACGCCGGCCGGTGCACGTCCACCTTGCAGCGCGCCCGAGGTAAACAGCTTGCGCACCGACTCGGTGGCATAGCCATGTTCGGTGATGACGGCTTCCAGCGAACCGCGCTTGCCCATGAGGCCGGCGTACTCGCCACGCAGGGAATCGAGATGGCGCTTGGCTTCGGTTTCCGCCGCGCGCTTCTCGTCGAGCTTCATGCGGGTGTCGGCGATCTGCGCCGTCAATGCGCTGACCCGTTGTGAGGCGCGTCTCGAATTCCAAACCGAGCTGGCCACGCTGTCCACCAAAGCTCTCCAACTGCTGCTGGGCGGCAGCCGACTCGCCATGCAGACGCTGCGATTCGCGATCGAGAGCGGCAATGCGCTCCTCGGCCTGGGTGACGCGATTGCGCACGGCTGACGCCGCAGAAACGGTCTGCAGAATGGCGTCGCGCCGCTGCTCCTGTTGGCGCTCCACTTCCACCAGCGACGCCGCGGTTGCCGCCGCTTCCTGCTGGCGCTGCTGCAATTCCTGCTGGGCGGCAGCGACGTCGGCGTTGGCCGACTCCAGCGTGGCGCGATCAGTCTCCAATTCCTGCTGCAGGCGCGTCGCCTGTTCCTGGGTGTTGGCGATCTCGGCTTGCGCTCCAGCAGAGCGCGCATCGAGTTCAGCACAGCGCTCTTCGTTGGTGCGGCGGCGAGCGGCGGCACGATCCAGGTCGAGTGCGAGAGTGTTCAGCTTCTCCCGATTCTCCTGGCCTTCGCGCTCGATGGCATAACCGCGTTGGGTGCGGTCGCCGTGCTCCGATTCCATCTGCTGCACGGCTTCGCTCCGGCCGTGAATCTCGTCGGCCACTTGCGCCAGCTGCTGCTCGAGCCCGGAAGCTTCCGCATCGAATTGGGCAAACTTGCTGGCCAGCACAACGCGCAGTTTGGCGCGCATCTCATCGCGCAACTTCGCGTAACGCTCCGCTTTCGACGCCTGCCGCTTCAGCGAATTCATCTGCCGCGTGACTTCGTCGAAGATGTCGTTGATGCGGGCCAGGTTGAGCTTGGCGTCTTCCAGCCGAGCTTCGGCCAGCCGCTTGCGCGACTTGTATTTGGTGATGCCGGCAGCTTCTTCAATAATGTTGCGGCGATCGGTGGGCTTGCTGCTGAGAATCTGCCCGATGCGCCCCTGCTCGATGATGGCGTAGGACTCGGGGCCAAGGCCGGTGCCCATGAAGATGTCTTGAATGTCGCGCAACCGGCAGAGCTTGCCGTTCAGCAGATATTCGCTTTCGCCGGAGCGAAAGAGGCGCCGCGTAATCTGGATCTCGCCTGCCTGGAAGGTGCGCTTAAATTTACGGCGGCGGATTTTGAGGACGACCTCTGCTCCATTGCGTGCAAAGTCGGCGCGCAACGAGGACGCCGGCACGACCTGCGGCGAGCCAGTCGCAGCTTGAGTGGCAGCGTCGGAAGGCGCCTCGCCCGCAGAGGCCTCGGGGCTCGCAGGATTAGAAGCAGCGGCGAGCGCTTCGTCATCACTCAACCCAGGCCGAACCTCTTCGGAATAGCGCTCGACATCCTCGGCGCGAGCGGCCCGCACCGCCGACTCATCCCAATCGTCCGAGCCGGACACCTCATCCTGAATATCGATTTCGGGCTCGGCTACATCGCCGTAAACTTCCGGGTCCACCAGCGTGAGCGACACCTCGGCCATGCCGGTGGGCTTGCGCTCGCGCGTGCCCGCGAAGATGACGTCCTGCATGTGGACGCCGCGCAGCAGTCGCGCCGATTGCTCGCCCAGCACCCAGGAAATGGCGTCGGAAATGTTCGACTTGCCGCAGCCGTTCGGACCCACGATCGCCGCGATGCCTTCGCCCTGAAAGCGGAGGTCGGTGCGATCGCAGAACGACTTGAATCCAAGGATTTGCAGCTTCTTTAGTTTGAGCAATGCTTACTCCTTCAACCGAACCAGTCGGGGAACGGAATCGTCGTACACGGCAGCAACACGACAAGAAAACTTCAACCTGAGACGCGAGCCGCTACCCCTCGCCATCGTCCAGACCAAGCCAACTTTACGTCTGATCGGGGGAGGGGTCAAGATGTAAAACCCCATATTTAGTGCCTAGCCTGTGGAAACCACAGTATATTGCACCGTGCGTGCAGCAAAGTGCGAAAATTTACCGGTCTATGGGGAAGAAAGGAGGTTCGCGGAGGGAACAAGCACCAGAGCAAGTGTAAGTTTAGAATTTCCTGCTATCTGATTCAACCGTAAAACCTTGGGGAGTATCCGCTCGGTTATCCCGCAGTCACGCCGGCGTGCGCCAGCCACCGCGGCACCGCCCGCACCAGGGTGGCATTCAGCAGGATCGACAGCAGCGACGCCGCCAGCGTCGCGTAGTAAAACTGGTCGCCGACCAGCCCGTTGCTATGCGCCACCTGCACCAGCACAAACGAGAATTCCCCAATCTGCGTCAGCCCCGTTCCCACCAGCACCGCCGTCTTCAGCCGATAGCCAAACAGCTTCACCACGCCCGTCCACACTACGAACTTGCCCACGACCACCAGCGCCAGAATCGCCAGCAGCAGTCCCGGCCGGCTGAGCACCGCCCGCGGATTAATCAGGACTCCCACGGTCACGAAGAACAGGGCGACGAACGCATCGCGCAGCGGCAGCAGTTGCTCGAACGCGCGATGGGCATAGTCCGACGCGCTGATAATCAGCCCGGCGGCAAACGCGCCCAGGGCCAGCGATAACCCAACCGCTTCGGTTAACGCCGCCGTGCCCAGACAGATTGCCAGGATCACCAGCAGAAATAGCTCCTGATTTTGCGAGCGCGCCACGCGGGTCAGCCAGCGCGGCACCAGGTACACCGCCAGAAATCCCAGAGGCGCCAGAATCAGCGCGGCTTTGCCCAGCGCCAGTCCCACGCCCAGCAGATGATGCGGCGTCAGGCTGGCCAGCACCGGCATCAGGATAATTAGCACCACAACGATCAGGTCTTCCACTAGCGTGATGCCGATCATGATCTTGCCGTGCGTCGACTGCAGCTGCCCGCCATCGATCAGGAAGCGCGACAGCACCATGGTACTGGCGACCGAGATGATCATTCCCACCACCAGCCCGGGCATCGCGCCCCAGCCCAGCAGCCAGCCCAGGCCTGCGCCGATCAGCGAGAGCAGCACCACCCCCAGCGGCCCGCCGATCAGCGACATCCATTTCACTTCCAGCAATTCGCTCACCGAGAATTCCAGCCCGATAGAAAACATCAGGAAGACGACGCCGACCTCGGCAATGATCTGAAAGGTATGCGCCTCGCGCACCGCCGGTCCCGGCGTAAACGGACTGAGCACGATGCCCGCGACCACATAGCCGAGGATGAGCGGCTGCCGTAGCCGCCAGGCCAGCGCTCCGCCCAGAATGGCGGCGATGAAGACGTACGACAGCTCTTTGAAGATGACGGAATGTTCAACCATGGGGAACCAGTTGTCAGTAGCCAGTAGTCAGTTGTCCGTTGTCAGTTCTATCGCGACACGTGCAGCTTCGGCTGTACCGTAATCCGTTTCGCCGGCGAAGGGGCGCAGGTTCAGCTGCGCCGTAACCAGCAGCAATTCTAGATTGTCATCCCGAGGAGGGCTTGAGCCCCACGAGGGATCTGCTTTTGCTCCCAGCTACTCTCTCGCAGTTTGCTTCCCATTGTCCACCACTCCCGAACACCTCATAGGAATCCTGATCTCCCCTCCGCAATCGCTATACAATAAAGCGCCTTTCGGAGGTCGCAACGTGATCGAGCCAACCCACGATACTGCCGAGGAAATCCGTTTATTCGAAGCCATGTATTCGGCGCGCGCCATGCGCTGGCTCAAGCCCGATCCGGTGCCGGCGCACCTGATCGCCCGCATTCTGGAGGCAGCCACGCAAGCGCCCAACGCCGGCAATCGGCAGAACTGGCTGTTTGTGGTGGTGCGCGACGCCGAGCAAAGACGCCGCATCGGCGCCATCTATCGCCGGGTGAGTCTCTGGGTTTTGCAACGCTATCAGCATCAGGGTAAGCCGGCCAATCAGTCGCAGGCCGAGTATGACCGCATGATGAAAGGCGGCACGCATCTTTACGACTACATGGCCGACGCTCCGGTGCTGCTGCTTCCTTGCCTCCGCATCAAGCCCTTCGATCTGCCCGCCGAGATACCGGCCGAGGTGCGTGCGGCCATGACGGCGGCGGCGCCATGGACAGCGGGCGCCAGCATCTATCCCGCTATGCAAAACATCATCCTGGCCTGCCGCGCGCTTGGGCTGGGGACCCTGCCGACCACCAACCACACCATCGCCGAAGACGAGATCAAGGCGGTGCTCGACCTGCCACCGGAAGTCCGGACATTTGCCTTGATGCCGATTGGCTATCCCGAGCGCAACTTCGGTCCACTCACCCGACGGCCGATCAGCGAAGTTGCAATTCTCGACTCCTACGGAACCCCGTTCACCGCTAACTCCTGGTAGAGAACTGGAAGTTCCCTGACAACTGGCTATCACAACTGGCTACGGACGACCGGCCTACGAACCGCCTCGGCCCTGTTTTGGGCTAGCCTCGGCCCAGGAAGGTTGTGGGAAGGCTATCCGATATTTTCAATTCACGGTCTGCGGCGGTCCACTCCAACTCGACCTCACCACTCCGTTCCTCCGGAAACTGCTAATGTCGAAAACTGCTTTACGTTTAAGATGCCACGTCTCGATTTCACATGGTCTTTCGTCCGGCGACCACCATCTCCTGCGCTTCGGCTTCACCAGCATAACGTCGACTAAAGATAGCCTGGATGGCCAGGCCTATTAGGAGATAGCTGTTGACAATTGCTCCCAGTACATAACGCGCGAGTACGTAGTCACTGTACAAAGGTGCAGCTGCAAGCGTGCCGACGAAACCGGCACCGAGTATTACTGCACTTAGCCGGCTGCGATCCGTGATGATCAGATACCCGGCCGCCATTGCTCCTAGCAGAAGCAGGAAGGGATAGAAGTACAAGCTCGCCCCAAAAATCCGCACCAGCGGCGAACGTATCCTGGTGATCTCAGGGTCGACCTTCAAAGCAGAGTATTTGTTCCAGAAGCTTACGAAGTAGTCTGGCAAGGGCCGAGTAAGTCCCGCCTCGTTGGCATGTTGGGCGCGCCATCGCGGAGGTGAAGCGTATTCGAGTAGGCCATGAATATAGACTTTGGCGACGGCAAAGGGGTTACGAAGGAAGGCGCTCCGAATTAAACTGGACGACGCTTTATCCACCGCCATCGGGTCGCCTTCTCCTGCCTTGACCCCGAGCTTATCCCTGAGAAACTGATGCAGATCGTCATGTGCAGTTCCCCAGACATGATCCGATCGTTTGTTGTAGTTCTTCAGGTCCAATCGCTGGAATTCAGCGTCCGTAATAGGAATGCCCAACTTATCAAAGTCCGACTTCTTCACTGCCGGTGCGAAGACGGCAGCAGTCAATACCCCAGAGAGCCGGTTCACGAATAGTTCGTGCGGGAAGCGTTTGGCAAAGACAATTCGATTAGCGGCTAGCATTGAGGCTACTGCCAGGAAAGGTGCCAGCGCTGATAGACCTAGCGCCAGCCACTGCCGCCGGGAGAAGCGGCCCACATTCATTACGGCGATCAGAAGCACTGCGACCTCAACAATCACCGCATAGGCGACCCGGACCCAGATTGCAACTATTCCACCGGCAACAGCGCAGCATATCCAAAACCAGGAATGATTTTCGTGATTGCCTTTCTTCAACACGCGAAACAGAGCGAGCAGCGCCAGAAAGAAGAAAGCGCACGCCAGAAAGTCACTCATGAAAAAGCGAGTGTACATTTCAAGGCATGGATCCAGCGCCAACAGAATAGCGATGACTCCATAGACAGGTCCAAGTTTGTATCCATCCGGAAAGTAAGCGCGAGCCGCGGCAATCAGCAAGGCCAGGATTGCAATCTGCAGTAACATAAAGGCGCTGCCGCCTTGGGTATGACGAAAGATATAATTTACGAAGAAGCCGAACGCCCACGAGCGATCGGGAGGTATCCAGTTTTCACCGGTCATCAAATAGGAAAGAGAATCGCCTTGCCAGAAGCGTGGAATGAAGTCGGCAAACAGAAACGCGCCGATTACGACTAGATACCCATAGTTGCTAAATATGTAGGCCGTACGGCGTTGGCTCGGCCTCTCGCTTATCCTCATTAGTGACGGTCCCATCTCATGCGGTAACACTCCGATTTCGTAGAGCCCAGTTACTCTTGCGAAGAACAGAGTTCTCCCCGGACGTCAACCCGCCGGTAACAACTCTAAACTGAGCATAAAGTTCAAGTTGCCGGTATGACAAGTCAGCCACCACTAGTCTTGGCTAACGGCCTCTTGACAAAGGACTTGGAAGTCGCGGGCCGCAGCCGGGCTGGGCGCCCGACAACCATCAGAGGTAGGACAGTAAAGAGCATCGGGCAATCTAGGCATGCCCTATCCGGCGTGTTCCCGGCGAACTGCTGTTGGCCATTCCGCCCAACAATGCACAGTCTGGGCGGAATGGCTCGAAGTTTACTTTAGTTGGTTACTGGCCTGAACCCGACTTCGCCGCATTGGCCTGAGTACAGATAGTCATAATTCAGCAGAGGCCGACGGCCGGTATTGACGAATATATTGTCGTCGTTGATCCAACGGACATAGCTTGGAGCAGGTCCGGTCGGCGGGGTCGGCGGCTGCACCGCGGTGAAGTCGTAGCTCATGGCTGGATTATTGGTCAGCCCGGCCAGAATATTCATGTCCAGCCCGGCGGGGACGCGGTTATTCGAATCAAACGAACCTGAGGGGCGTTGATCGAACGACAAGTCAATAAACATTTCCGCGATACCTACGTCGAGCAGCAGGTTACCGCAGAATTGCGGACTGCCAAGCAGAGTAGTGAACTGAAAACAACCGTGTTCGGGAAGCCAATCGCCAGGAACCGGTTGATTTGGATCCAGCTGAATCATGTCGAAGCCGGCGGAATTAGCGGCAGTGACGCCTAACGTTACTCCCGTCTGCGACAGGATATATCCGCCATTGATGTCCGTGCCTTTTTGCGCGTCGGTCAATTGCAATGCGAGGTTGTCCGAAGGCGAATCGAACAGATCGCCTGCTCCGGTCTTATTGCGATCGAAACCGATGCCCAGATAGTGGATGTCGGGAGTAGGCGCATTGCAGCCTAGATGGCTCTTAGCGCAATGAGCTCCATCAATAGCCAGCACCAGGATAGGATTGGTCTGCACATAGGTGTGATCCTTCAGCTCTACGCTGACCGGCGCCAGATAGTAGTTACCGGTGAAGATATAACCGCTGCTGTCATAGTACTTCTGTCCTTTCGCACCCGGACCATGAACCTTGGCTCCCATCACCAGGCTACCTTTGGTCACGATAACTCCCAGCGATCCGGTGTCGATTGCAAAGTTCTTGAATTCTCCATGGGTGGGCTTGTCGGCGCCTACGACGGCGTGCACTTTGATCACGTCTGGGACATTGGAAACCATGTGCAGGTCATATTGGTTGGCGCCAGTGCAAGTGGGACGATTTTGTTGAACAAATAGAGTGGTGCCCAGCGCAGCTCCGCCGAGAGGATCGTCGATCCAGGCGGCAATTTCCATGTTATTGGGAAAAAATCCGCCACTATAAGTGAATTGCACAGCATTTCCCGAAGTAATTGTAGTGTCGACGGGAGTAATTACGCCATCAGGCGCGCCATAGACCTGCACGTGAAGTGGGTTCTCAGCCGTCGGCTGCAGTACGTTGCCATTGGAATCATAGGCCGTCAGGTTGAGCGTGAAAGTGGCAGGCGCTTCCGGCCATGGAGTTGCGCTCGGCCTGGTTGGGTTGTTAACCATTACGGCGTTAGGCGTGAAGACAATAACCCTGGCATTCGGGTTGGGCGACGTTCCGGGACTGGCTTCAAGGTTTGCCGCCGCGTTTGGCGTTGCCGGCAAGGCTGCGATCGGGGTTGGAGTGGCGGCTACGGCGGCGGCCAGCAAACCAATCATCCACCAGCCGAGAACCTTATGTTCCCGGCGCGAGGGTAGGACAGAGATTTGTGAAGGAGCGTTAGACCGGCTTCCGCCCGCGAAATTGCATAGCATTCAGATTTCTCCTTGGCGGGCCTGGGCTCCTGCGGAACCACTTCGCTTTGGCGGAGCCCGACCCATGAGAGACAACAAAGTCTAGGCGAACGGTAGCATCGTGAAATTCCGCGGTATTTCACAACCTTGCGCGAGCTTGCAGAATCGTATCGTGATTGCGAAAGCTTGCCGGTGGCCAGACCATGGCAGAGAAGATTGCTGGGAAACACCGGCTAGTTCCATTCATCAACGCGCAATAAAAAATCCCCACCCAAGCAAAAGCAGTGTCGAGTCCCAAGACATGCTTTACGGTTTGTCTCGACACATCCTTTACGGTTGAGGTTAAGTTTCGATCCAGCGCTCGACCGCGGTCGAGTGCTGGATCGAAAGGTCGAGTTCGCGCACCACGGTATGGCAGTAGTACACCAGCACCCGGTTTTCCAGTTTCACCAGTTGCACCCATTCCCGCCGCAGGGCCTGACCGATGTTCCAGTTGCGTCCGTATGCCTTTAGCTTGCCGTCAAGATCCAACCGCCGTACCTGGGCTCCCGCCGGGTACTCCCAGCGAGCAGGCTGGGAATCATAACGCCGCAGGCTAGGTCGCCACACGCTGGCCGGCGTCCGCATCTGCAGGGCCTCGTGGGGACGTACCTGGTTGTGCTCCCAGCGAAACTCGTCCAACCATTGCTGCGGCGATTTTCCCTGCCAGCCCCGCCGCTGTAACGCCCGTTCCATCTCGCCATGAAAGCGTTCCACCTTGCCTTGCGTCTGGGGATGCCGTATCCCACTCCAGTGCAGCCGAATGCCTTGTTTCATCAGCCACACACTTAGCTCCGTTGTTCCGCTCGCCGACGTGGCACTCCACCACGGAATCCCGTGGTCCATCAGTAGCCCCTCCGGCAGTCCGTTCTCGGTAAAGGCAATCTGCAACTGTTCCTGCACCAACCCCGCCCGCGTGCTGCCTGTCTGCTGCAACCGGATCACGTACCGGCTGTGATCGTCGATCATCGATAGCGGGCCGGTTGGCGCTTGCCACCCGATCGGGCTCTTGAAGTCCATCTGCCACAGCTCGTTGGGCTGGGCGCGCTCGAACCGCTCTACTGCCTGCGGGTGCCGATCCGCCGCATGCACCAGATCGCGCCGCAACAGAATGCGATGGATGGTGCTGCGCGTCAGACTCATGCCCTCGCGCTCTAACAGCACTTGCAGCTTGCGCGCTCCCCAGTCAGGATAGCGCTGGCGCACAGCCACCACCTGCTCTTCCAACTCCGCAGACGTTTGTCGCGGACTGTGCGCCGGACGCCGGCTGCGTTCGGCAATCCCGGCCAACCCCTGTTCCTCATATCGCTTCAGCCACAAGTTGCCGGTGGGACGCGATATACCAAATTCTTCACACAGCGCGGTTAAGGGTCGCTCCCGCCGCATCGCTGCCACCACGAACCGCACCCGCTGCTCTCGTACATCCATGGTCTTCCAAGGCATCTCGGTTTACGCTCCCGCGCGCTTTACGCTTGCGCGGGAGTGTAAAGGATGTTCCGGGACACTTTGTAAAGAATGTCATGAGACTGAACACAACACCAGCTTGGATGGGGCACCCTGAAGGCAACCTCCTAAAGGTTTGGTAAACCTTGCCGGTTGGTCTCCGAAACAGGTGACCCAGTCCTAGCAGGGGGCTATCTGTTCTTTGCGGGCTGGATTAGATGGGGGACGCCATGCCGTAGACACGGCAACTAGGATGGATCGCCCTTACTCTCTGTTGCCAGTTCTTGCATTTCCTGTCGTATCTCTTGGCGCCTTCGTTGACGCTCCTTATAAGCTTCTGTCTCGGCCTCACTCTTGGCGCCGTCAGCATAGTCATCATCCATGACCTTATAAACCGATAGCTCTTTCAAAAGACCTAGCATCTGCTCAGAACCTTCGCTGCTCATGAGTCCAACTTTCTCAATCGTCAGTTGCGGTTGTACGGCGTCAGGGGCTGTGGCTTCGGGCGCGGCCCTTTCCGAATGGCCTGTACTGCGTCCGTGAAAGCAAACAGTACCGCTGTTCCGAGAGTTGCGAAGGCTTTCATAGATATCCTCAGTTCCAGGGTAAGCGTAGACGCAACGATTATCTGTACCCTTTTGACCGCCGGGAGCTTTACTGTCAAGAACATGTTGAGGGGCGACACCAGAATTTGCCGTCACGTCACCAGGCTCGCCTCCGAGCTAACTGTTTCGACATCCAAAAAAAGGCCCCAGTGTACTGGGACCATCTCGTCATTCGATCTTTTGTGAAACTTACCGTCGCTTTGCCATCCAGCCGACCAATATTCCGGCGGCCATGCCAATCGCGAATGTGATTACAACCGTCTCAACAGGATGTCTCTGCAGGCGTTTCGTGGTGTCATCAAGAAACTCTTCAGCAGCATCGCCGCCTTGTTTTGCCGCTCGCTTCGCGGCTTCTATGCCGTCCCCAATTGCATCCGCAACAGCAGATGTCGCGCGAGATGCCTTGCGTGCTGATTCAGCGATGTGCTCTCCGGTTCGTCCCAAGACTGATTGCTGCATTATGTCTTGAGCCCTTTCGTCTCCGAGTTCGGTGTTGATGTGATCATTCTCCGACAGCCTTTTCGACCTTGCCAATCCAGTTTTGAACCTTACCGGCGTTCTTTTCAGTTCTGCCTTCCGCTTCCAGATCGGGGTTCCTGGTAATTTCGCCGACTTTCTCTTTGATGGTTCCTTTGACTTCGTGGATCTTGCCTGTTGTTTTGTCGTCAGTGCTTGGTTTCATCATGGTTTTCTTCTCCCTCGGTTAGTAAGTAATTTGTTTTGGCGCCGTGTGAAGGTGCCATACCCCGCGTTATGCCACTTTTTTGTCGCCTGCTGTTGGTACCATCACCAACTCCTCGAAAAGAGAGCGATAGTGGATCATCGCAGTTCGCAACTCTTCCGTGCTGGCTTCCCCTCTGCCAAGCCGTAATGCGATGTCGTGCGCCGACCGGTAGTTCTCCACGACTCGGGGATGGTCGACCGAAATGTCGGCGGCGCGCTGATCAAAATCGGTGACGGGATATCCGCGAGTCTGCATCAGCGAACACACCAGTTCATCGGCTTCGGTCACCGCTCCCTTTGGAAAGTCCACAAAGCGGGATTGCACCACCTGCCACTCACTCAGGTAACGTTCGCGCTCGACCTGGTCGAGATCACGGATTTTGAGCATCTCAACTCGGGTTTCACGATCCGCCAGTTTCGCTTCGGCTTTCCGCTCTGACCCATGTTGTCGAACCGCCCGATCATATTCCGGTCCAAAGCGGTCGCGTAGCTCTGCCGTAGTTTTGTTGCGTTTTCGCACGTACAGTGCAATGGCGATGATAACCAGCAGAACCACTGCGACCGCGAGAGCGATTACTTTCGGGTTCATTAGATTGAGATTCATTCAGTGCTCCTTTTGCTTAAGGGTCTACGAACCTGTGGTTTGGCTTTGGGAAGGTTTCCTTGTCGAACTAGAGTATCTAACGATCAGGCTTCGGAAAGCTGGTCAGAATTGCTCTCGCAATCGCCGGGGATGTCGGATCCGACTTGCCCGCATAGAATTCAGTACACGTACCTTGCGGTAATTTGCCGGATCCTCCCTGTCTCATCAGCTGGCGATCCTGCGAGACGAGGCCTGCAGTGCTTTTTCTTGCAATGCGACCCGAATCAATGTCAGGTGAATTGCGATACCGGCCGGTGAGATACGTTTCTTGCCGGTCGAACTGTGCTAGCAGCAGGGGGGAAGAACTCCTTTGCAGACTCTGCTGCGTAGCACATCCCGCCCTTTTGCCGATAAGCAAAAGGGGCGAAACCCGAGAAAGATGGGGCTTGTCCGACCTCAGCCGACTACGGCTGGGGTGTAGTTGTAGTCGTCGTCGTAGTATCCCGATTTCGGAATCACAATCGGGCGCGGAATGGTTCAGGCGCTTGCTCCCATCCGCAAGAGGTTTCCCTTTCTGAGTTCCGTTCTAATTCCATTTCCAATTCACAATTTCCGGCATGTCCTGGCCGTGCTTGTCGATGTAGTGCTTGTGCTCGATGAGCTTGTCCTGCATCTGCTGCTTCAGGTAGGCCCCCTTGGAACCCAAATGCGGTAGCCGATCGACCACGTCCTGCACGAGATGAAACCGGTCCAGGTCGTTCTGCACTCTCATGTCAAAGGGTGTCGTGATGGTCCCCTCTTCTTTGTAGCCGCGCACGTGGAGGTTGCGGTTGGTCCGGCGGTAGGTCAGCCGGTGGATCAGCCAGGGGTATCCGTGAAAGGCAAAGATGATGTGCTTATCTTTGGTGAAGAGTGAATCGTAATCGGTTTCGTTTAGGCCGTGCGGGTGCTCACTTGAGGACTGCAGCTTCATGAGATCAACGACATTAATCACTCGGATTTTCAGATCGGGCAGATGCTGGCGAAGGATAGAAACGGCGGCCAGAATCTCCAGCGTGGGCGTGTCCCCGCAGCAGGCCATCACCACGTCGGTTTCGGCTTCCTGGTCGTTGCTGGCCCATTGCCAGATGCCAATTCCTTCCGTGCAATGCACGACCGCCGCGTCCATCGTTAGCCATTGCGGCAGGGCGTGCTTGCCCGCGACCACCACATTGACGTAATTCCGGCTTCGCAGGCAGTGATCAAAAACCGACAACAGACAGTTGGCGTCAGGCGGGAGGTAAGCCCGTACGATATCGGCTTTCTTGTTGATGACATGGTCAAGGAAGCCGGGATCCTGGTGGGTGAAGCCGTTATGATCCTGTTGCCAAACGTGCGAGGCGAGCAGATAGTTCAGGGACGAAATCTTACGGCGCCAGGGCAGCTCCAAGCAGACTTTCAGCCACTTGGCGTGCTGGCTGAACATCGAGTCGATGATACGAATGAAGGCTTCATAACTGTTGAACAGCCCGTGTCGTCCGGTCAGAAGATATCCTTCCAACCAACCCTCGCACTGGTTTTCGCTGAGCATCGAGTCCAGTACGCGGCCGGTAGGCGCGAGGAATTCGTCATTCGTCAGTTCCCGCGCATCCCACTGCCGGTTGGTCACTTCAAAAACCGCACCCAGGAGATTTGAGAGCGTCTCATCGGGACCGAAGACACGGAAGTTTCTCTGATCCTGATTCAGTCTGGCCACGTCACGCAGAAACGAACCCAGTACCCGCGTATCTTCGGCAGTCACCGCGCCAGGCGAAGGTACGTTGACCGCGTGCATGTGGAAGTCCGGCATGCGTAAGTCGTGCAGTAGAATGCCACCGTTGGCGTGAGGATTAGCGCCCATCCGGCGGTCGCCCTTGGGTGCCAGCTCGGCCAATTCCGGCATGAGTCGTCCGTCTTCGTCGAACAATTCCTCGGCCTTGTAGCTTTTCATCCAGCTTTCCAGCAGCTTGACATGATCAGGATGCTCGGGATCCACCAGCAGCGGTACTTGGTGTGATCGGAAAGTACCCTCGATCTGCAGGCCATCGACAAATTTCGGTCCTGTCCAGCCCTTGGGCGATTTGAGGACGATCATTGGCCAGCGCGGCCGAGTGGTGTCGTGGTTGTTGCGCGCGTTACTTTGAAATTGCCGAATGTCAACGATGGCTCTCTCCACGGCGGCGGCCATGAGTTCGTGCATCTCTTCCGGTTCGTCACCTTCCACAAAGTATGGCGTCCAACCGCAGCCCTGCAGAAATTGCTCTAATTCCTCATGCTCGATGCGGGCCAGGACAGTTGGATTGCTGATCTTGTAGCCGTTTAGGTGAAGTATTGGAAGCACGGCTCCGTCGGTGACTGGATCCAGAAACTTGTTGGACTGCCAGGCGGTCGCCAAGGAGCCCGTTTCCGCTTCGCCATCGCCAATGATGCAGGCGACGATAAGATCTGGGTTGTCGAACGCCGCCCCGAAGGCATGGCTAAGCGAGTAACCCAGCTCGCCGCCTTCGTGAATCGATCCCGGCGTTGTCGGCGCAACGTGGCTGGAAATCCCGCCGGGAAAGGAGAACTGCCGGAAGAGCTCCTTCATTCCGGCTTCGTCCTGGGTAACATTCGGATAAATCTCACTCCAGGTGCCCTCAAGGTAGACGTTGCCCACCAGAGCCGCGCCTCCATGTCCGGGACCGGCAACGTAGAACATGTCCAGGTCATACTTCTTGATGACTCGGTTGAGGTGCACGTAGATGAAGTTCTGACCCGGCACCGTGCCCCAGTGCCCAACCACCAGCGGCTTCACGTGCGATAGTTTTAACGGCTCCTTCAACAGCGGATTTTCGTAGAGATAAATCTGGCCGACCGCCAGATAGTTGGCGGCCCGCCAGTAGGCATCCATCTTGTGCAGCAGTTCTGGATTGAGGGTATTGGTTTTCGTCATCGTCTTCAGGATCAAATCTTTTTTGTTCGCTGCTTCGGGTTTCTGCTCGAGAAGTTCTGGAGCGAGCGTGCCGGTTTCCATGGTTCAATTCTCCCTTTTTGCTAAGTCCGAGAACCTGGGAAGACCAGGCGGACGATTTTTTGCGGTTCGTGACTGCGCCAGACCACACGGTGCGTCTCGCGCTTTAGCAGGTCACGCATGTCTGAAGTGGCAACTCCATAATTTCGCTGTTACCTTGCCAGTTCCTTGCCAATCGCTTGCAATTCGAGTCGGCGCTTCTTAGTGGGCTTGGGATATGCCATCTTGAGATCCTGCAGCGCATCGAGGACAATTCGGGAAACGATTAGCCGGGCGCTTTCTTTATCGTCAGCGGGAACTACATACCAGGGCGCGTGATGGGTGCTGGTCGCACTCAGGCACGCCTCATAGGCCTTCACATAATCCTTCCAATATTTTCTCTCGTGAATGTCGGAGAGGCTGAATTTCCAGTTCTTGTCCGGCTCATCAAGACGCTCGAGGAAGCGCTTTCGCTGCTCTTCCAGCGACAGGTGGAGAAATATTTTGACGGTCCGGGTCCCGTTGCGATAGAGGTGACTCTCCAGGTCAACCATGGAGCGATACCGCTCCTCCCAGATGGTTTTTTCATCACGCAATTCTTCTGATAGACCCTGGTTGCGGAGGATCTCGGGATGCACTCGAACGACCAGTACTTCCTCGTAATAAGAACGATTGAAGATACCGATCCGCCCGCGTTCGGGAAGGCGGCAGGTGGTGCGCCAGAGAAAATCATGTTCCAGCTCTTCGGCGCTCGGCTGTTTGAAACTGAAAACCTCGCAGCCTTCCGGATTGACCCCAGACATAACGTGCCGGATGGCGCCGTCTTTACCGGCAGCGTCCATCCCCTGAAAAATCAGCAGCAGCGCATAGCGGTTGGAGGCGTAGTGAAGCTGCTGCAGCGAACTCAACGCTGCGACGTGTTCTTCCAGAAGTTTCTGATACTGCTTCTTCGACTTGCAAATGGGCTGTATCGTCGTCGGCCACTCGCTGAGATTGACTTTTTTCCCGGACGCTACACGGAAATCCTTCGAATCGATCTTCATCTTTCTCCCTTCGGCATTACAGAGTCCGTTAGGTTACGCTGAGCACTCTTGGAAACTCGCGAGGACCTTCACGAAGCCTTTTGAGGTTCCGCGTGATCCTTCGCAATCTCTCGCTCGGCCTCCAGCCAGTCTTGATCTTGCTGGCTTTGGCCGTGCAGCCGCTCCTGGTAGAGCTCATAAGCACGTGCCGCGATTTCAGGCACAAGATCGTCGGACTTCGTAGGTATCACAGCGACCTTGGGACGATCGAAAATCCGATAGCCAAGCAATTTCACACGGTCCGTGACGAGGAACCAAACCAGAGCGTAGCCCCATACGATCCCTGCCCAACCCCAGCCGAGGGGTGTCATGAAGAGCCCATAAACCGCAATCAATGTCGCTAACGTTTGCGTACCCAGCACCGCAATCCATAGAACCCGTGCTGGGCGTATGGACCAGAAGGGACCGCGAGTACGAGTCAGGAAAATCGTCAGATGTCCGGCCACCGATAGCATGAGATACATCAGAGTTTGCAGTTGGGGATGGCCAAGGTGAAACACTCGGTCGCCGAGGTAAAACAGGCCAAAGGCGGCCACGGGGCCAACCAGACCCAGCACCGTGGCGATCCCCAGTACGAGCCGCATGTTCCAGGCCTCGGGCTGGTTCTTGTAATGAACGTTGTCATAGGCGATGGACAGAATCGCTCCATCGTTGAGCACTGCGATCAACACGATCATCACGGCGGTAACCGGATAGAAGTTAAATACCAGGATCGCCAGCGTCATGAACAGCAGCACGCGCAACGTTTCGGCAATGCGATAAATCGCATAGCTGTTCATCCGCTGGACAATCTTCCGGCTCTCCTTGATCGCGTCGATGATCACCGACAGGCCGGGCGCCAGCAGCACGATAGACGCTGCCGCACGCGCCGCGTTGGTTGCACCGGAAACGGCGATGCCGCAGTTTGCTTTTTTCAGCGCCGGGGCGTCGTTCACCCCGTCGCCAGTCATACCTACGAAGTGGCCGCGCTTCTGCAGGGCCTCGACAATGTTGTACTTGTCTTCGGGAAATACCTGGGCGAAGCCGTCCGCTTTTTCGATGGACTCCGCCGTTTCCGCCTTCTTTTGCTTATCGCGTAATACGGTGGCATCGAGGATGTTCGTGCCCATCCCCAGTTGACGGGCAGTTTCCTGGGCGATGGCCAGTTGATCGCCCGTAACCATTTTGACTTTCACGCCCATCTGTTCAGCGCTCGCGATGGTTGCTTTGGCCTGCGCACGCGGTGGATCGAACAATGGCAATACGCCGGCAAACTGCCACTTGCCTTCCTGATCGGCCTGGGCTACGCCCAGGGAACGGAAGCCGCGTGCGGCAAAGTCGTTGACGGCCTTCTCGACGGCGGGCTTTACCTCACCGGCGTTGGTCGCCATCTGCAAAATGACCTGCGGCGCACCCTTGGCCACAAAAAACTGTTTTCCGTCCGCGCCTTTGACGGTTGCTTCGGTGCGCTTATGCACCGGGTCGAAGGGCACAAAATGGAGTACCTGATAGGCCTTCAACGCCTTGTCGTCTTTCACGCCGCCGATCACCGCCAGGTCGATTGTGTCCTTGTCTTCTGCACGCGAAGCCAGTGCGGCCCAGAGAATGACCTGGTCGCCAGGGATGTTGTTCACGGTGAATGCGTCGCCCAAGGTCAGCTTGTTCTGGGTTAGAGTGCCGGTCTTGTCCGAGCACAATACATCCACGCCAGCCAGTTCCTCGACCGACGACAGTTTGGTCACAACCACTTGTTTTTTCGCCAGCAAGCGCGCGCCGACTGCCATAGTCACCGACAGCACTGTGGGCATCGCCACGGGAATGGCGGCTACCAGAAGTACCAGGGCGAACTCCAACGTGTTGATGACGGGATCGTGACGGAGGAGCGCGACGGTAACAATCACCGCCACCAGAGCCACTGCGAGAATGATCAGGTAGTTGCCGATCTTCAGCACGGCACGCTGAAAATGGCTGACGGTATGAGCCTCCTGTACCAGTTCCGCAGTCTTGCCGAAGTAGGTGTGTGTACCGGTGGCGTACACCATGGCGTTGGTTTCGCCGCGCTTGATGATCGAGCCGGAAAACACAGCCTCGCCAGGTTTGCGCGTCACAGGCAAAGATTCCCCGGTTAACGCGGACTGATCTACTTGCACCGGATCCCCGGCCAGCAAGCGCGCATCCGCCGGCACGATGTCCCCCAGTTGCAGACGGATGACATCGCCGGGCACCAGCTCAGATACCTTGGGCGCGATCCATTTTCCATCTCGCAACGCGTTGGCCTTGATCGCCAGCTTAGCCTTCAGAGCGGCAATTTCATTGCCCGCCTGATGTTCTTCCCAAAATGCGACCACTGCGTTGGAACAAAGCAGAAAGAGGATGATGAAAAAATCCATCCAGTGGCGGACTACCCCCGACAGAATTACCGCCGCTTCGATCATCCATGGGATGGGACCCCAGAAATAGCTGAGGAACTTCAGGAATACGTTGGTTTTCTTTTCCGTGATCTCGTTTGGACCGTATTGCGCCAGCCGTTTCTGCGCTTCGGCTTGACTCAGGCCCTTCGGAGACGATCCCAATTTTTTCTCGACTTCCGGCATGGGAAGCGACTTCAGATCGTCCTTGGGCTCGGAGTTCGACCCGTTTTTTGACTCAGGCTTCGCCGCGGGCGTTGGGCCACGCTTCGACTCCAGTTTCGCCTCCAGCTTGGACTCGGGCTTGTCTGCCACCGCTTTCCCCATCGCTGCTCTCCTGCTCTTGTTAGCTCCAGCCGCTCCCTATCCAGAGGACGTTTGGAAAATCGACGGATAGGAGTTCTCGACGGAGTCTCATTCACGGGTTTTGAATTCGCTAAACTCAGGTGCGCTATATCTCAACGTTTCATCCAGCCGTCCCCGACGGTTTCTGCACTAGGTGCAGGCCACCCCATCTACGTTCGACACCCCGCGTTAGACACTTCCCGGTATCGATGGCTCAGGGGCTTCTGTCCGTTGCTGCTCGAGTTCTCGCATCGGGGTGGCTCCTGCCAACCACCGCTGATTTAGCACATGCCGGGCCGACCAGATGTTGCGGCTGCTGTGGAACGCTTACACAAAGTATCTTCCGGCGGAACATACCGAAGCTGTGCACTTTTGCTCAGGAATGAACGGAGGAGCGCCAAGGGGGCTGGCCGGAAGTAGTTGCAAAAGGTTCAGGGGAACAGTGCGCGATTATTTCCTTGGAGGCCCGGCATCCATACTGGGCCGGGTCGGGTTGTCGACGCCAAGCCTGCCACGCGCCGCGATCTTGCCGGCGGCCGAGGCCTTACCTTTGAGAATCGACTCGAACCCCACTCCGATCAGGGCGCCCACCAAGCCGAGGACCTCGCATGGTTCACTCCGAAACCAGGCGACGCCGTTTTCCTGCAGGCTGGCACGGTTCACTCTTTGGGTGTCGACATTGTTGTGTTCGAGATTCAAGAGCGGTCCATCGGCAACATGGCTAGGATGGTCATCACGGTCGCTGAGCACCCATGCTTCACCGATGGGACCATCGCCGGGCAGCGGTGCGGTGAGCAGGTCAGCCAAACGACGGCCGCCCCAGAGCCGATACTGATAAATTGGCTCGAATCGCAGGGGGGTACACAAGTTGTTGACTCAGAAATTATCTCTTTGCTCTTATGTGCGTTGCTAGACCCTGTCAGTCCGATTGGCGTCTGCGTGTAGTCTTAGCGCGTGAAACCGCCAGTGGCGGCGGCGAGAATCATGGGGCAGCCGCATTAGCGGATGCCCAAGCCCCCACTTAAACCGCCAGGGGAAATGACGCCTTCTGTTCGGCTTCGTGCAGCCAATATGGCGGCTGGCCGTAGTGACGATGGAGCTGATCCTCATATTCGCGAGTGATCGGTGCGGATTCCACGAACGCCGGGGCGTTCTTGACGACGTCTCGGGACAGGCTAATGTAGACTTTGGAATCTGTCCAACTTACTCGTTGGATCCATGACGGTGAAACCAGTACCTTCTTGCCTGGCCACCAGTTTTTCGTTGCCACTTCAAGATAGCGGACAGCCCAGGTTTCATCGTCCATGACGAACCCTTGCACATGGCCGATCTCACCATCACTTGCCTCCATGTGATAACCGGTCACGGCTTCGCTACTACGCAGATGTGAATCCCGGGACTCACTGGGGCTCTGGTCCGACAGCGCCTCCTTGAAGGTAGCCGCCGGAATCGGCAAGCCCGAGGGATACAGTACGGAACCCCACATATTGGAACCGATCCAATAGTAGGAATATCCGTAATAGTCGAGGTATGCCGCCTCGTGTTGCCGGGACACGGGTTGGTGAGCGTCGATGCCGGGGCTATTGTTCACTTGCAGTTTTGTTAGCGCCACATCCAACCGCCTGGCTTGCCAATCTGCATGCACGACAGAAATGGGCGAGATCAGCACTTGCCGGCCTCCAGGCCATGCCCCGGGTTCTACCGTGAGGTAGCGGATGACCCACGCCTCGTCGTCGAAGTAGAACTGATTTACACTTCCAATGTCGCCATCCGTGGCTCGGATCACCATATCTTTCAAATGCGTAGTGTTCGTTAGCATTATCTTGCCCTCCAGGGTAGTTGCTTACGGCATCGCGGCCTAGCACGAATCGTCTGCGATGGGCGTTGTTGCTCGGACCGTCAGGGCGCGTAGGCGCGAGCACTGTTACTGTCGGATCCAGCTGAACGGTTGCCGCTGAAGCGTTTTACCCTATTGTTACTGAAGTTCACCTTAGCAATTGCGCAGCGACCGTTCTGAGCAAAAGTGCACAACCTGTCCGGGCCATCCCACCTGCCGCTAGGCCGCTAACTCTCAGGCAGTGGTCCCTATTGCACAGCAGTGCTCTCTCCAGGTGTCTAAGATTGGAGGCGGGTGGAGGACAAGAAAAAATGTTGAAACGTACTCTGAGCTTCACAGCGCTAATTCTGCTTGTGACTCTAACTGCTGTCGCCTCGGACCGCGAGAATGATGTTGATCGCACCAACAAAGCTGCTCAGGTCTTCAAGGAGATCATGAACGCTCCGGATCAGGGGATTCCTTCGGATCTGTTGGAATCGGCAAAATGTATTGCCATCATTCCGGGGGACTTGAAGTTCGCCTTTATCTTCGGCGGCAACTACGGCAGGGGATTGGCAACCTGTCGCACCGCGCATGGCTGGAGCGCTCCCACGTTCCTGGCTATTGACGGTGGGAGCGTGGGTTATCAGATCGGTGGTTCTTCTACCGACATCGTGATGCTTTTCATGAATGATCGCGCCCTGCAAAGCCTGCTCAGCGACAAATTCAAGCTGGGAGCCGACGCCTCTGTGGCTGCCGGACCTGTGGGCCGGAATGCCTCCGCTGGCACCGACCTTAAACTGAATGCGGAGATCTTGTCTTACTCGCGTGCCAAAGGCGTTTTCGCTGGCGTCAGCCTGAACGGCGCGGTAGTGCAAGCCGACAAAAGTGGAGACGAAGCCATGTATGGCCAGAATGTAAATCGTCACGACATTCTTGACGGCAAAGTTGCCGTGCCGGCGTCGGCGGAACTACTGCTGAATGAGATTGGCGGATATCCCCACATAGCCAAAGCTGAATAGCGACTCCAGCCACGGAGATCGAAGTTTGACCATGTCTCACGATGCGTGCAGCGAACTTGAGGTCGACGTGACAAACACTTCGCAGGCTTTCCGTAAGGAGGTCTGCCGATTGAAATGGTTTGGGCGCCTGCTCATTTAGTGCACGCGCCCGCTCCGTGATGACGTCCATCCCTTGGCGCAGCGGCAGGCTCGCCATCTTCGGGTAGTGGAGGCGGTCAGACCAGACATTCAGCCAAGCCTGTGCCGCAGATTGATCCGTGAGCGCATTTTTCGGCGATGAAAAGGAACAACCGGAACTCTTCTGAATCCGGATGAAGTGCAAATCCACGAGGGAGTCCTCGCGACGTTTCTGCAAGAATTGGATCGTGACCGATTTGAGCAGTTTTTTGGATTAAACCATTAACGTCTCCGCGAAGGTGGCGAGGAACTCCTCCGCGGCAAGGGAAACCGTTGCCATGAGCATCTCTGGCCATAGGACGCGCTCTATGTTTGATCGCTATAACATCGCCAATGAGAACGACCAGCGCGAGGCACTCCGGGCCACGGCGGCATATCGGCAGCAGCGAGTCGCGCAACCCGAAAAGATAACGGTAATGCCGCAACAGTCTGGGAGAATCCAGTGAAACACGGACAGTTTGCGGACAGTCAGAAGGGGCACGCCCTAGCGAGCACCCCCAACCTACTGAAAG
>CAWEWW010000005.1:1677500-1685443 GCA_963812855.1 uncultured Acidobacteriaceae bacterium | reverse complement strand
CTTCGTAACGAGCCTTACCGAAGGTGACGAATGAAGTTTGGGTTGCGTTTGTCATCCGAGCGCCGCGCAGAGAAGCCGATAGACTTGCCCTGAGCGTAGCCCAAAGGGCCACCCGAATAGTTGTCTGGGCCGTCCGCCTTACGGGAGGCCTTTATTATCTCCTCGGTCCGCCTCACTAACATACTCATAATCCCAAAGTCGACTGTTGAAATAGTCCTCCAGCGTAAACTCGGACTCACTGCGAAGTTCTACTGTCTCGACGAGTTCGATTCCAGAGCACTGATTAAGGAGGGTTGTCAACTCGGCCTTGACTCTTAACATGTCCTGTTCGCGTAGGTTTCTGTCGAAGGCTTCCTTCTCTGCGACGACCTGCACGAGAATTCTGTAATCATCCTCTTGGGGTAATTCACCGTCGGAGCTTAAGAACGCGACGAATGTGCCAGTAATATCGGTCCCATAGCGCTTCATAAGCCTTTCAATCTTTTCGCGGACCTTGGAAATGCGTCGGTCAAAGTTGGCAGGAAATGCTGATCTGTTGTACCGCCTTGCTGCCCATCGAGCAAGCATCCGTACCTGGCTCTGCGTAAGGACGAGTGTGGGATCCGGATCACCGCGTTCTAAGATTCTTCGGTCGGTTCTAAACTTCTCGTTCGCACTGATTTCGAATATATGCTCCTCACCCTCGATCAGGGCTTCGAATTGCAAAAAGCGTGGACTCTTGCCTCGAGTTCGGCGGCCATCCCGAGCGGAGATTGGTCGTGCGATGAAATATTCGACGAAAGGTTCCGCGTCGTAAGAAGGATGTACGACGTCGCAATCCTGTGAAATCACAATTATCCTGACATTTGCATTAAGGTCGGGGGGCAGGGACCCGGGATCCATCAGTTCGCGTGGGATTACAGATCCCTGCCGCCAGTGCGACTGTTGCCGACCTGAGCCATCAGCCACTAGAACACTCACTAAGCCTCTCGAGAATTACAGGTCGAGCTCATCTCTTGACGACCTCTCGTTCATCTGAACAGGCTGCAGGCCGTGGCTTCGTGCGATGTCCGCAATACTCTTTCGACGAGGTACCGACTCCTGGATTAACTTGAGTTGTGCAAGAAGCGTGTTCGCCTCTGCTTCGTCCACGGAGGCGTTTGTGAGTATGTCCAAGAGTGACCTTCCGCTGCTGGGAACTACGGTCGTTAGCAGTTGACCAATTGGGAGTGTCGACTTCGCACGCCATGTACGTGCAATTGAATAGAGCTTTTGGATGCGCGAAACATGAACGGACTGAGGCTCTGCTTCAGCTTTTAGCCATGCATAGATGGTTGGCCTCGTCACGCCAAGTGCCTGTGAAAGTTGAGTAACATTGAGTGAAAGATACTGCTGGATTGTGGCTAATTTTCCCTGGACTAGAAAGTCTTCCTCTAACTCCCTCTTCTGTCGTTGATCACTGCAAACCGTGAATTTCAGATCGCTGCTTGGACTAACCGATCGGAGCGAACCTGCATTTGCAACGCCCCCGGTTCCAACCATCAGTCCGACCAGTGTCACCAAAAGGGGATTATTCCAGCGCACCACATCGGAGGATGTAGGGGGGCGAGATTGGTCCGAAACGTCTATCACGGAGTATTTTTGTTCGTTCATCTGGATTCCTCTTTTCCCCACCGAATCAGCGCTTCATCCGTGACTGCTTCCCGAAACGCCAGGTCCAACGCATCGTGCAGCTCTCCTATTGCCACGACGACATACTTCGGGTCGAACTCATTGGCCTTAGTCGCGAAATGGTCGAAGTCAAGCAAGGTGACGACCTCGCCTTGTCGCAACGTGATCCCATAACTCAGGGAACTAGGAAGCAAGTCTGGCGGGAGTATTTGATTATGTTGCAGACACTTGACCACGAGCATCCCGAACTCGCTCCTCCCTGACTGCTCCAAACGTCCCGCCCAGTCTTTGGCTCCAATTCTGTCAGGATCTAGCCCTAAGAGGCCTGGCTTAAGGTAATCCATCAGCCTTTCTCCAACGCTCTGGTCGATTCTTACCATATCGATATATCGTAGCCCGACTCTTTCCAACAAGCTGAGATCGAGTACTCGATTCACCACCGTTAGCACGGTGGCGAATATCTCTTCGAAATCTTCAAAATTCTTGTATTTGCTCGTATGAATAGCAACAGAATTTGGGGTCAGAACAATCCCAACCGACTGATCTTTGTTCTGGAATTCGAAACGATCGGTAAGGCTGACTTTGGGAGCCGCATTCTGTTGGACCAATATTTCGTGTATCTGGTTCTTACCGAATCTGGGGAAGCCCTTATGTCGTAGTTGTTCCTGGATGTCGGGAATGAATTTTTCTATTGCCATCACGGCAGAGAAACGAGCCTCAGCCACTACGACTACCAGGGGGGAATGGCTCAGGCGTAGGGGCGGCTCTGTTCGCTTCACAATGTAAGTTTACACTAAACTTTACACTTTACAAGCAAAGAATTAGAACAATTAAGGACTGCGCTTTCAAGCGCGCGGCTTCTAATTCCCATAGGAGGAAAAGTCCACAAGAAAAGGGGCGCGTCCTTCGCCCCAAATGTAAATGGCGACGAACCTACGCTTCCATACGCATCGCGTGCGGGCCTTGGTTTTTTCGCCCGCAAGTGCGCGAAAGAAGGAGAAAACCGGTCCCGCGGGGCTTAAACTTGCCGTTTGGGACTATCTTGGGGCCGGGGCTAAAGCCCCGTTTCCAGCGGGACTGGCCTATGGCGCGGCTGAAGCCGCGCCCTTTCACCGAGCCGATCGCGTCACGCCGATGTACGCCACTTCGTTGGAAGCACGACTCCTGCGTAAGGACCGCCGTGAGAGAGGATCGTCGCGGGTTGCGGCGGACCGCATATCCTTCGACTCCGGTTCGCGCAAAGTCGGCGCGAACCTCCGCTCAGGATGACAATTCAAGAAAAACTGCAGTCTACCCCAGATGACAATTCTGGAAGAACTGCGGATATCCTCGGCTGCGCTACCGCTGGGGGTGACAGCCCAGGCGAGTGCAAACCTCGATGGCGCCAATGCTGTAAAGAAACTAGCGGCTCGGCGGAAACCGCAGATCCTTCGTCGGGCTGAAGCCCTCAGGATGACAACTTGGGAGAGGGTTACTTTGCGGCACGGCTGAAGCCGTGCCCTTTCAAGACAACTCACCATGCCAGCCACTGCCTACGGCGGGGTTGAAGCCGCGCTCCTTCACCGGGCCCATCGCGCCACGTCGATGCACGCCTTTATCAGAACTATGACAACCTAGCCGTTGGAATCCTCGGACTGGCAGGCCACCACCGGAGCGGGCACCTGGGAGAAGCTGCGAAACGAGCGGGCGCGGCTGACCAGCAGGTTGTACTTGAAGACGTACCAGAAGGCATGCACGCCGTCGATCATGCCGATTTTCTTGCCTTCCTCATAGGTGCGGCCGTAATAACTGATGGGAACCTCGAAGATGCGCGCTCCCAGCTTGGCGACTTTCGCCGTCACTTCGATCTCGAAACCGAAGCCGGTGGAGTTGATGATCATGTCGCGAAGGATGCTGCCGCGGAAAGCCTTGTAGCCGGTCTCCACGTCGGTCATGTTCAGGTTGGTGAACAGATTGGACCAGAAGGTGAGCAGCTGGTTGGCCAGAAAATGGTAGAAGTACAAAACCCGGGTGGCCCGGCGCACCAGAAAGCGCGAGCCGTACACCACGTCGGCCTGGTCGTGGAGGATGGGTCCGATGACCTCGGGAATTTCCGCCGGATCGTATTCCAGGTCGGCGTCCTGGACGATGACGATGTCGCCCGAGGAGGCGGCAATGCCGGTTTTGACTGCGGCCGTCTTGCCCTGATTGCGCGGGTGGCGGAGGCTGCGCAGGTTCGGATACTGGCGGCAGAGATCGGCGAGCAGAGCGGGCGTCGAGTCCTGCGAACAGTCGTCGACTACGATGACCTCCAGCGCCAGGGGCAGCTGCAAGACCTTCTCGATGATGTTGCGCAGGGTTTCCTGCTCGTTGTACGCCGGTATGACGACCGAGAGGCTGGGCCGCTGCTCCGGCAACGCTCCCGGCTGAAGAGAACTACCCATAGTTGTTTCCGTCCCGTATATCCAACGTCAAGCTGAGGGTCGACTGGCCCTGAGCGGCGAGCGACCGTGATTCGGCCTGGAGTCGCTGAGGCTTGTAGCCTGGGGGCACTGCCGTCTGGCGCGAGCCGGCTGCCCAGCCTGTTCGCCAGGCCGTGCCGTTCCATCATAGACCAAGTGGCCAGAACCACCCGTTCCTTAGACGTCAATAAAAGCTAAAGCCAGATTCTGGTCTGTTATCAAGAAACTGCGCCTGGCGTGACGGCGCCTCTTGGGTCACGCGTCGTGCCCCCGTAGGGGAAAGATCGCGATTGCTCACTGTGATCTATCTGGATGGTTAGCACATTCTATCGAAGTGGATAGAAATACCTGCGTGAGTTTCCGCGATTCCAGCCTCGCAAAAGCAAACAGAAGTCATTGAAATAACATGGCATGCTGTTTTCCATCAGCACTAACTGGCGTCATCACGTGGTACTGGCCCCCCAGTTGCTTTGAATTAGGACGCAAGATCGAAAAAGAAGAAAAAAAGAAAGAAAGATAGAGGCATCGGATGTGGCGAACGACGTCAGAAGACAGGCAGTGTGAACCCTTCTCGCCTCCGTCTAAGCGGGCAGACACTGGCTGTGCATTCGCCCATACTCCTCCCTCACCACTTCACAGCTCAAAGAAAGCCACAGGCTAACGCTAAAAGGAGCTAGTTATGCCACATCAATATGAAGTCGAGTTGCACGATGGAACTAAACAAAATGTCCAAGTAGCGGACCACCAGCATCACGAAAAGCTTGCCAAGCCAGCCCTCATCATCGGTATCGTGGCGGGCTCTCTTAGTATCGCTGAGTCCGCGGTTAAGGTCGTCAAGTACATTCGCAAAGTATGAAATGTCTACGCGGTGGTTATGCCGTTTAATCATGAGACCACAGCATCGAAATTAAGTAGCGTTTGCTGTAAGTTAGTCCGATCGTTATAGCAAATGCACCCGATGGCAGCTGCAGAGCTGCGGACGCCAACGGCCACGCCGGGAACTCTGGAACAAAAAGGAAACGGCCACCAAGATTCCTCTTGATGGCCGTTATTTATGTCGGCGACGACCTACTCTCCCACACACTTTCGCGTGCAGTACAATCGGCCCTGCGGGGCTTAACTTCCGTGTTCGGGATGGGAACGGGTGTTTCCCCCGCGGTAAGATCACCGGCTTCGTTGACGTGGGCGCTGGTCGCGCCACTCGGTTCCAGGCGTGGGTTGCACGCAGAACCTGTTACGTCGATCTTGAAAGAGCTTTTCTCGCGGCTCCTGGGAACCGCAGATCCTTCGTCGGGCTGAAGCCCTCCTCAGGATGACAATATCAAGAGAGCCGCTGGCGGCACGACTGAAGTCGTGCCCTGATACAAGGCTCCCTATTACGAGACTCCTTCGAGGCTCCTCGTTACAAGGCCTCTGCACAAGCGCCTCGATGCGAGGCTGTCAGAGGCCCGGTCGGTTTTAACTGACAACCGACAACTGGCGTCGATCTCTCACAACTGAATAGCATCAGGATTTCGATAAGCTACAAGGCTTGTAATTTAAGGCTGGACCTCCGTCGAGGTCCGCGCGCTGGCTAGTTCTCCAGCGTGCACGGGGTTTCACCAGGCGGGGCCGATTTCTGCCGAGCCTGGGGTAACACGTGTAGCCAAGTAAATTTTATGGTCAAGCCGAACGGGCGATTAGTACTGGTAAGCTTCATGCATTACTGCACTTTCACACCCAGCCTATCAAACACGTAGTCTTCGTGTGCCCTTCTTTTCCCTTTTGGGTTGGGAGATCTCATCTTGAGGAGTGCTTCACGCTTATATGCATTCAGCGTTTATCACAACCGAACTTCGCTACCCAGCCGTGCCATTGGCATGACAGCTGGAACACAAGAGGTTCGTCCATCCCGGTCCTCTCGTACTAAGGACAGGTCCTCGCAAATCTCCTACGCCCACATCAGATAGGGACCGAACTGTCTCGCGACGTTCTGAACCCAGCTCACGTACCGCTTTAATAGGCGAACAGCCTAACCCTTGGAACCTTCTACAGCTCCAGGATGCGATGAGCCGACATCGAGGTGCCAAACCGGAGCGTCGATATGAACTCTTGGCTCCGATCAGCCTGTTATCCCCGGCGTACCTTTTATCCGTTGAGCGATGGCCCTTCCATACAGAACCACCGGATCACTAAGGCCTGCTTTCGCACCTGCTCGTCTTGTTGGACTCGCAGTCAACCACGCTTATGCCTTTGCACTCGACGGCTGATTTCCAAACAGCCTGAGCGTAGCTTCGCGCGCCTCCGTTACAATTTAGGAGGCGACCGCCCCAGTCAAACTACCCGCCTCACTATGTCCCTTTCCCGGGTAACGGGAATAGGTTAGAACCACAGAACTCGCAGGGTGGTATCTCACCGTTGGCTCCTCCAAGCCCAAGAGCCTGGATTCAAAGCCTCCCACCTATCCTGCGCAGCAAGTGCCATAGTTCATAGTGAAGGTATAGTAAAGGTGCACGGGGTCTTTCCGTCTAGATGCGGGTAACCGGCATCTTCACCGGTACTACAAGTTCGCCGAGTCGCTCGTTAAGACAGTCGCACGATCGTTACGCCATTCGTGCAGGTCGGAACTTACCCGACAAGGAATTTCGCTACCTTAGGACCGTTATAGTTACGGCCGCCGTTCACCGGGGCTTCAGTTCGCAGCTTCACCTTGCGGTTGACCGCTCCCTTTAACCTTCCGGCACCGGGCAGGCGTCAGCCCCTATACGTCGTTTTCGACTTTGCAGAGACCTGTGTTTTTGTTAAACAGTCGCCGTGCGCGTTTCACTGCGGCCCCCTCACGCTTTTGACACGTTACCGGGGCACCCCTTCTCCCGAAGTTACGGGGTTAATTTGCCGAGTTCCTGAACGAGCGTTCTCTCGAGCGCCTTTGGATATTCTCCTCGTCTACCTGTGTCGGTTTGAGGTACGGTTCCCTTCATTTCTCCTTAGAGGTTTTTCTTGGCAGTGTGAAATCGGCGCGTTTCGTCCATGCGGACTACTCCTTTGCGTCTCACCGTTAATGTCTCTCCGGATTTGCCTAGAGAAACCGGCTTACACGCATCGAACCTGATAGCCATAACAGGCTGCACGTATCCTTCTGCGTCACCCCATCGTAATAACGAATCAAAGGGAGTTCCGGAATATTAACCGGATGTCCATCGACTACGCCTTTCGGCCTCGCCTTAGGGACCGACTAACCCTGAGCGGATTAACCTTCCTCAGGAAACCTTAGACTTTCGGCGCGGAGGGTTCTCACCTCCGTTATCGCTACTTATGCCGGCAGGGTCTCTTCTCAACCGTCGACGGGTCCTTACGATCCCGCTTCAAACTGTTGGGAATGCTCTCCTACCACGCATGGCTTGACGCCATGCATCCGCTGCTTCGGTGCTCAGTTTAAGCCCCGTTGAATTGTCGGCACCGGACCGCTTGACCAGTGAGCTATTACGCTTTCTTTAAAGGATGGCTGCTTCTAAGCCAACCTCCTGGCTGTCTGGGCGTTCCGACATCCTTTCCCACTTAACTGAGACTTGGGGACCTTAGCAGGCGATCTGGGCTGTTTCCCTCTCGACAACGAAGCTTAGCCCCCGCTGTCTGACTCCCGTACTAGTTGTCCACGGCATTCGTAGTTTGGTTGGATTCTGTAAGCTGGAAAGCCCCATAGTCCATCCAGATCTCTACCACCGCTGCAAATCATACGAGGCTAGCCCTAAAGCTATTTCGGAGAGAACGAGCTATCACGGAATTTGATTAGCCTTTCACCCCTACCCTCAGCTCATCCGAGCTTTTTTCAACAAACACCGGTTCGGTCCTCCAGTGGGTGTTACCCCACTT
>CAWEWW010000005.1:0-1672500 GCA_963812855.1 uncultured Acidobacteriaceae bacterium | reverse complement strand
GGACCTCGTAGGCGAGAGCGGAGATGAACTCCGCAGGCATTCCCTGCAAGTCTGTCCCACCATAGATACATATCTGTAGGCGCTTCATAGTCCGCTCCGTGGCAGTGGATTATGTATGCCAACCCCATATTCGGCGTGGCCTCAGGTGCGGCTCGTCTGCGTGGGCGCGAAGACTGGGCAATGGCCTGCCGATGTTGGGCACCTCCGACAAATCGTCACCGGTGACGCCGACTTGAAACACGATTGCGCGCTCCACTCCATCCCGGTGTCCCCGTAGAACTGCTGCCTGCCCCGGCGGAATCCATGCCAGGTCACATGTAGGATTTTGTTTGACTTCGACGTCACCTAGACAGTCGGGATTGAGTTTGTTTCCGTATGGCGTAGCAACTACAGCCGGCCCGGTTACTTCTATTTCTGCGCCCGGCTCAATCTGGAGCACGAAGATCGCGGCACGCTCGTCCTCAAGCATCTGGGTCACGCTCGTCTGGCTAAGGACTTCCGTGAAGTGCGCCCCTTCCCTGAGCAGCGCCGGCCGAGCGCTGCGCCGCACAGTACTCACCCTGGGCTGCAACTCGACCACGACATTTCGAAATGCCGTTAGCCTTGCATTCTGCACCACATGCACCATCCCTGCCGACAACAGCTCGCATTCTCCGTCGCGATAGCTGAGCCGCTTCGGCTCCTGCTCGCGGGCTGCGCTGATGATTTCTGCATCGCCGACGACGTACATCAGGTAATCGTGCGGATGATGATGGCAGAGCGTGCGGTCGTGCGGCTGCGATCTCCACCGCAAACGCGCGCACAAATTCATTCTCGATCACCAAATGATGGCGAGGCTCCTGCTCGATGGGGACAACCTGATCGCAGGGATAACGATTCTGTTTTTCGGCGGCACTCACCAGGCAATCCTCGATAGAAGTGTACCCCGACCTTGGGAATTGACTGGTGCCGCTGGCTTCGTCGCATATGCCGGTACAGGACTCAGCTGCCTGCATTGATTGTGCACTCTCGCTACGCCCACCGTGACCACGTCACCTGAGGGGTTGGCCAATCTCATGACCGGCGCACCAGCATAAAGTTTCGCGCCTTGCGGCGGCCGCCGCCATCTAATCAGCTTCGTGACCCATGCGAAGATAGAACCTGCACCACCGAGCCGGTCCGAGCCCATGAAGCCATCCACCTTTCGCAGGATCTTCAAAGCATTTCATTATCGTGATTTCCGGTTGATGTGGATCGGCGCCTGCACCTCCAGCATTGGCACCTGGATGCAGATTGTGGCGCAGGGCTGGCTGATCTATCGCCTCAGCCACTCCGCATTCCTGCTGGCGATGGATCAATTTCTCGGCGGCATCCCTATCTTTCTCTTCTCGCTGATCGGCGGAGTGGTCGCCGACCGCATCGAGCGGCGCAAAGTTCTCCTGGTCTCGCAATACATTCAGATGGCCAGCGCGGCGATCCTCACGGTCCTGGTGACTAACGGATTGACCCACGTTTGGCCCATCCTCTGTCTGTCGTTTATGTCGGGCCTGGCGCAGGCGTTCGGCGGGCCGGCCTACTCGGCGCTGATTCCGACCCTGGTGGACCGAGACGATATGCCCAACGCCATCGCGCTGAACTCGATTCAGTTCAACCTGGCGGTGACGATTGGGCCGGCGCTGGCCGGGCAAGCTCTGGCGAAGTTGGGCGAGAAGTGGTGCTTTGGGTTGAATGCGCTGTCGTTCTTGGCCCCGATCATTTCGCTGCTGATGATCCGCACTCGCTTCCTGCCAGTGCAGACCGGCGAATCGATGTTTACCAGCCTGAAGGAAGGCATCAAGTTCGTGCGCAAGCTGGGCTCGATGGAGGCGCTGATCGTGCTGGCATTCTGCATGACCGCGCTAGCCATGCCTATGCGGACCTACATTCCGGTGTTCGTCAAAGACATCTTTCATCGCGGGCCGGAGACCTACGGCAATCTGCTTTCGCTGATGGGAATCGGTTCCATCTGCGGCTCGCTGCTGGTGGCGGGCATGGGCAACATCCGCCACAAAGGCCGCTTCGCCATCAGCATGCTGATTTGCCTGGGCGCCGCGATTGCCGTATTTTCCCTTTCGAAATTGCTGCCGCTGAGCTACCTCATGCTGATCTTCGTGGGCGCTTCCATGATGGCGGTGTTCGCCACCGTTACCTCGCTGGTGCAGCTGATCACGACCAACGAAATGCGCGGCCGGGTGATGAGCGTCTATAACTGCGCCTTCCGCGGCGGAATGCCCATGGGGAACCTGCTGTCCGGATGGCTGGTCCCGATATTTACTGCGCCCCTGGTGCTGAGCGTCAACGGCGGCCTGCTGATTGTGATGGCGCTGTACTTCCTGCTGGTGCAACGGCGGGTGGCAACGCTTTGATCGGCGTAGTGGTTTCGTTGATCGTCGTAGTCGTTCCGTTCTCGATCAGCCTTGAGGATTCCGGGACCGCTCCGCGCTGGGTAAATTGCCCGCGCGGCCGCATCGCTCTGGATCCGCCAAAGTGTTAGACTATCGTTGACCTCGAAACCCCGCCGGTTCGTTCGGACCGGCCTCACCGCCCAGTCGGGACGTGGCTCAGCCTGGTAGAGCACTCGCTTGGGGTGCGAGGGGTCGGCAGTTCAAATCTGCCCGTCCCGACCAAAAACAGCCGTCAGTTGTCAGCTCTCAGCCAGACGAATTCCTCGCCCGCAGCGCTCGGGATTTCGCCTGCAGGCTCCCGCTGCGCTCACGCCTGCAACCCGGCTCAAGTTTAAATCTGCCCGTCCCGACCATAAGCCCGCTATCAACCGTGAGCTAGTACAGATCCCTCGCAGAAGGCGCTCGGGATTTCGCCTGCAGGCTCCCGCTGCGCTCACGCCTGCAACCCGGCTCAAGTTCAAATCTGCCCGTCCCGACCAAATTCCGCGATCAGCTTTCACCCGTCACTTTCAGCTAAGGCAAATTCACCGTTCACGTCTGGAACTTTCTGGAAAAGCTTGCGTATATCTTCAGCAGAGCGAGAGGCAAGCGTACGTCTTTACGTCGCCATGGGTCGTTTGGTCCGCGACATTTATTCAGCGAGGATTGGTTATGCAGTTCAAGGTTTCCGAAGCCACGCAAATTCTTCAGAGCACGCCGGCCGTGCTCACGCAAATGATCGGTGGAATTCCTCACCCGTGGATCAAGGCCACGGAAGGGGTGGGCACCTGGAGCTGCTACGACATTGTGGGACATCTCATCCATGGCGAACTGACCGACTGGATTCCGCGGGCGCGCATCATTCTGGAGCATGGCGAGTCGCGACCGTTTGAACCCTTCGACCGTTTCGCACAATTCCGCGAAGACCAGACCCGACCGATCAGCGCCCTGCTTGATCAGTTCGCGTTTCTGCGCGCGGAAAACGTGAAAGTGTTGCAGGATTTGCGTACCACTAGCCAAGACCTGGAGCGCCGGGGCACCCATCCGGAGTTTGGTGCGGTCACCCTGGGCCACCTGATTGCTTCCTGGGCAGTCCATGATCTGTCGCACATCTCGCAGGTGGCGCGGGTCACTGCCAAACAGTACTCGCAGGAAGTGGGACCATGGCGAGCTTACACCTCGATCCTTAAGAGCTAGGGAACGAAAGCGAAATCCGCAGCGGCCGAAGCCGCGTGATTTTTCGCTTAGTTAACGGACGGCCTCAAGGCCGTCCCCTTCAAAACCAGACTTGATCAGCGTTTCCCCTAGGACAAAGAAGGCGGTTTCAAAAACTCGCCGCCTCGACACGTTGCAGGCCAAAGCAACTGAGGTGGCGCTCTCCACGGCTCAGTTACCCGAAGGGCAACTTTTTCGGCACCTTATACGCTTTCCCCAGCGTCTCCGCTTTGAAGGTGCGATCGTCGACGCGATGCAGCCGTTTGGCCATGCCTCGCGGCAGCAGCTTCGTGTGGTGGATCTCCAGCAGGTAATAAACGATGAACCAGATGGTCTTCTCGGTAGTCATCCATTGCTGATCGTCGAAGCGCTTCAGGTTGACCGGCCGGGAAAACGTCCTCATGGTTCGCTGGCGCCGCAAGTTGAAATAGGTATCGAAGTAGCTCATGGCCAACTCGCGCAGAGAGCGATAAACCGGTTCGCGATGGCGGCAGCTGGTGTAATTCGACTTGGCGATCGAGCCCCAAAGCCCCTTCACGCGATAGACGGCGATCACGTGGTCAGTATCGTGCTCGGCCTCGAAGTCGACGATCAACGGCGGATAGCCGTTGGCGCGCAGCGCGGCGGCGGCGAAAATGGCCCCTTCAAAGCAGTGGGAAGTATTTTCACGCAGCACGCGGCGCGGCGACCACGCCGTGTCGCCCAGGTGATATGGCATGGCATCGAGGTGACGCTGAATGCCATAGGGATCTTTCAGGCTGCGCAGCTTGCGCAGTTCCGCCGGAGTGAAGCCGAGGTCGTCGCCAAGCATAGGAAGTGGAAGCAGTGTACCGCATAGGTGCCGCAGCGACGGGCTTGTGGCAAGGAACTGCCGATAACCTCGGGTGAGTAAGTCAGTTGTCGGTTGTCGGTTGTCAGTTGTCGGTTGTCGGTTGTCAGTTGTCCGTAGCCGGTTGTCGGTTGTCAGTGGCCAGCGTTTAGGCGTGAGCTGGCGTCGCCCGGAGATGACACAATATGGATTGTTAGCACTAATCTCAGTCTTGTTCGTTATATGTAAGGAGACTTGTCATGCGGAAAACACGAGCCACTGGAATCCTGGCGATTGTTGTGTTGTCGCTGGGGTGCGTCATAGCAGCCGCGCAACAGCAACCGGCGGCCATTGAGATTGAGGGGCTTGACGGCGCAAAGCTGACCTTGACCGTAGAGCAGTTACGCCAGATGCCCCAGCAATCCGTGTCGATGGTGAATCCGCATACCAAGTCCACCGAAAAGTATGAAGGCGTGCGCTTGGCCGACGTGCTCGCAAAGGCGGGCGCTCCGAGCGGCGAAAAACTACGCGGCGACCAGATGCGCGATTATGTCGAGGTCACCGGACGGGATGGCTACAAGGCGGTATTCGCTCTGGCTGAACTCGACCCTGCCTTTCAGGACAACCAGGTGCTGGTCGCCATCAGCAGCGACGGCAAGCCGCTGGACGAAAAGTTGGGGCCGGTGCGAATCGTGGCGCCCCAGGACAAGCGGCCGGCGCGCAGCGTGCGCATGGTGACCAGCATCGCCATTCGCCGCGCCCCCTAGCGGCTGAGACTAGTCTTTCTGGATCATCACTTCGGTTGACTTGATGACCGCGCGGACCGAGTCGCCCTGCTTGAGGTTCATCGCCTCGGCGCTGCTGCGAGTGATGATGCTCTCCACCTGCTGGCCTCCCACCTTGACCACGACATGCGCCATGATGTCGCCCAGCGTGACTGTCTCGACCGTGCCATTGAGCTGATTGCGTGCTGAAAGTGTCATGACGAAAGAGTAAAGGCAGCACTTGGCAGTTGGCAATTAGCAGTTAGCCTCCCACAGAGTTTCTGCCTCATTCATTGCGGAGCGCAATCATGGGATCCAGCTGGGTGGCTTTGCGGGCAGGAATGTACGACGCAATCAAGGCAATCAGCAACAACATGAGAGCCACGGCGACGAAGACCAGCCAGTTGCCCGAGCCCGCACCGTACAGCAAGCTCGCCATGACACGGGCGAACAGCAGGCTGAAGATCAAGCCGATGACGACTCCGATCAGCGTGGCCATGACTCCCTGCCGCAGCACCAGTTTGAGGATGTCCGGACGTTGGGCTCCCAGAGCCATGCGAATGCCGATCTCGCGCGTGCGCTGCAATACGGAATAGGAAACGAGGCCGTACAGGCCGATCATCGCCAGGATCAGCGCCAGACTGGCAAAGGCGCCGATCAGGTAAAACGGGAAACGGCGCAGGAAGACCGCGGGCGAGCGGTTGACGAAGTCGTCCATGGATTGCGGCTGGATGGCGGCCAACTGCGGGTCAATCCCGAGAAGGACGGAACGCGCGGTGGGCACCATCACGACGGGGTCTCCGGTGGTTCGGATCAGGTAATTGAGGTAGGCGGTATGTCCGGAACTCTGATCGAGGGGAAAGTACATGGTCGGCGGCGGCGGAACGGCCAGACTATCCTCGGCCACATCGCCGATGACGCCGACAATCTCGCGATAGGGCTCGTCCGGGGAGAAGGTCAAACGCACGCGCTTGCCCAGCGGATCTTCGCCGCCGGGGAATTCACGCTTCACCCAGGCCTGATTCACCACTAGCACCTTGGGAGCGTCGGCCGCATCGGACGCGGCCAGGAAGCGTCCCCTCAGCAAGGGAATCTTCATGACTTCGAGATAGTGCGAATCCACATGGCGGGCCAGGGCTGCTTCCTCCTGACCTTCGGCAGTGGCGCGTCCCTCGATGAGAAAGCGGTTGAGCCCGGCATTTTGAGCCACCGGCAGCGCATCGGTCGCCGACACGCCCAGCACTCCGGGCAGGTTGCGCAGCCGGTCGGTAAACTCGTGCTCAAAGCGAATACCGTTTGGACTCTCAAAGGGCCAGGCTTTGGAGACCGGATAGGAAGCGCCGGGAAGATTGACTCCGAAGGTCAGCAGATGCCTGGGCTCGAAGCCTGGGTTTTGCCGCAACAGGTTCAGCAGGCTACGCAACATCAGGCCTCCGCCGGCCAGCAACACCAGCGAAATAGCGATTTCTCCAATCACCAGGATGTTGCGCACTCGCGCCTGGGAGCCGCTGGTGCCGCCGCGTGTCTCGTCGTTGAGCATGGGAGCAAGCGGAGTTTGCGGAACCGAAAATCCCGGCCCGATGCCGAACAGCAGGGCAGTCAGCAGGGTGACTCCGCACACGAAGGCCAGCACCGGAAAACTGATGCCGACATCGCGCAGATACGGCATGACGTCGAGTTGAGCTTCGGGAATACCGCGCAGCAAGAGCCACAGGCCCACCGCTGCTCCCATAAATCCGAGAACCGCGCCGGCCACCGAGAGCATAAGGCTCTCGATCAGCAACTGGAGCAGCAGATGCAGGCGGCTGGCGCCCAGCGCGGTGCGGATAGCGAATTCCTTGCGGCGATCCACGGCGCGCGCCAGCAGCAGATTGGCCACGTTGGCACAGGCAATCAGCAGCAGGAAGCTGACCGCGGCGAAGAGCACCAGCAGAAGCGGCCTAACGTCGCCGACAATCTCTTCGCGCAAGCTTCCCACCGTAATCGTAATGGTCGCATTTTGCCGGGGATACTCTCGGGCCAGCTGGCCGGCGATGCCGGTCATCTCAGCCCGGGCCTGCGACAGAGTTACGCCGGGAGCCAGGCGTCCAATCACGTTCAGCCAGCGGGCGTTGCGGGCAGTCGCGGTGTAAGGGTTGGTGTGCAGCGGAACCCAGATGGGCACGACCCCGGCGGGTGGATACTCAAAATCCTTAGGCAGGACACCGATCACCGTGACCGGCTTGTTGTCGAGCGTGATCACGCGGCCGATGATTTTCGGGTCAGCAGCGAAATCGCTGCGCCAGAAATCGTTGCTTAGAATTGCAACTGTTGGCCCTTGCCCCTCGGGCAGATCTTCGCCGGCAATAAAGTCGCGGCCCAACACTGGCGTGACTCCCAGAGTGGAGAAAAAATTAGGAGTCACCATGGCGCTGAATACGGCTTTAGGATCGCCATTGCCGGTCAAGGTCCAGGCATCGGAAGCCGACCCGGCCAGCGACTGGAAGCTCTTCGCCGTACGCGTCCAATCCTGATAGTCAGGGTAAGAGGAATTGTAGGCGCAGCAGACAATGTGGTGACGGGTCTCACCCAGGGTGACCAGCTGGTCAGGATCGCGAAAGGGTAGGGACCGCAGCAGCACGGGATAAAGCGCGGAGAAAATGGCGGTGACGGCGCCGATGGCGAGGGCCAAGGTGAGGACCGCCACGACGGTGAAGCCGGGGCTCTTGCGCAACATCCGGAATCCGTAGCGAAAATCCTGCCCTAGAGTTCCCATGAATCGAGTCACTAGCGAAGCCAGCCCGCTGTCAGCGACCGGAGCTTCGCCGCCCTAACTTGCATGCGCGACTCGCGCCAGAGTATCGCCGCTACAGGCGGGCTCTGAGGCAGGAGTTCGAGGACATTCACGCAAGTGGTCTGTGCGCATCATAACGTACTTTCAGGAAAGCTCAAGCCCGGCGTGGGACGCGGGTTCCGGGCGGGAAAGCCGGAATGTCCCGGGCTTCAACGAAAACCGAGCAGGAAGGTTTTTAAGCTCACGAAAACTCCGACTGCGTCATATACTCCTTGGACGAAACGGAGGACGAATCGGTGAACCAAGCCCTGGCAGCGACGGTTGGGAACTTCGTTGTGACACGTCCGCTGGCACAGCCCGAGTCGGCACGACACCATTCGCTGCCACGCAGGCCGCACCATGATTGAGGGAGCGAAGTTCCATCCTGGCTGGAAGGTTTGCTCCGGAATCGTTCCCCGGTAGTCGCGCATCTCTATCTTTTCCCCGGCGGGTGGTTGCCGGCGGCCAGAGGCTCCACGGTTCTGGCGATCCACTTAAGGAAGGGCGATGGCAAGCACAACACTCGCCGGCTCGCAGGGGTTCAGCCTCAGTCGTCCTGCGCCCAGCCCGTGGCTGATTGCAATCTCGGTCATGCTGGCGACGTTCATGGAAGTGCTCGACACCTCCATCGCGTCGGTAGCGCTGCCCTACATCGCGGGCAGCTTGTCGGCCACCAACGACGAGGCTACCTGGGTCCTGACCAGTTATCTGGTGGCCAATGCCGTCATTCTGCCGGCCAGCACCTGGTTCTCGCTGAAGTTTGGCCGCAAGCGCTTCCTGGTGACCTGCATCATCATCTTCACCATCTCCTCCTTCGCCTGCGGGGCGGCAACCAGTTTGTGGATGATTCTGCTGGCCCGCGCTGTGCAGGGCGCCGGCGGCGGCGCGCTGCAGCCTTTATCGCAAGCCATCCTGCTGGAAAGCTTTCCTCCCGACAAACGAGGCATGGCGCTGGCCGTTTTTGCCTTGGGCGTGGTAGTAGCGCCGGTGCTGGGACCAACCCTGGGAGGCTATCTCACCGACACGTATTCCTGGCGCTGGGCTTTTTACATCAACATCCCCATCGGCATCTTTGCCGTCCTGATGATTCTGCGCTTCATCGAGGACCCGCCCTATATCAAGAACGCCAAGCCGGGCAGGATCGACGCCATTGGGCTAGGGCTATTGGCCGTGTGGCTCGGCGCGCTGCAGATCATTCTCGATAAGGGCCAGGAAGATGACTGGTTCGGAGCCACCTGGATTCGTTGGACCTCGGCCCTTCTGCTGATAAGCTTTGTCGCCTTCCTGATTCGCGAGGTGACCCACGACAAGCCGTTGGTGGACCTCCGCGTCTTTCGACACCGAAACTTTCTGTTCGGCTGCATTCTCATCGGAATCTTTGGAGGCGCCCTTTATGGGCTGATCACGTTGTTGCCGCTGTTTTATCAGGAGCTGCTGGGATACACGGCGTATGCCGCCGGCTGGGCAGTGAGTCCGCGCGGAATTGGCGCGATCATGGCCTTGCCTATCATCGGCGTCCTGACGGCCAAAATAGATAACCGATGGTTGATTGCGGCCGGCTTTCTGATGTTCGCCATCAGCAGCCTGGGGTTCGGCCAGGCCACGCTGGAAATTTCGCAGTGGTCGTTTCTGTGGGCGATCGTGCTCAGCGGCTTCGGTTCAGGCTCGATTTTCGTTCCGCTGTCGACGACCGCAGTTGCCGGCCTTCCGAACGAGGAAATCGGCAACGCCAGCGGCCTCTACAATCTTTTCCGCAACATAGGCGGCAGCATCGGTATCTCGGTGGTGAATACGATTGTGGCGCGGCACGAACAGCTCCATCAGAATGAGCTATTGCACTCGCTGGCGCCCAGCAGCATTCCTTTACAAAACCAGCTGCACGCCCTGCAGCAGTACTTACAAACGCAGGGTTATAGCGCGGCGGATGCGATGATTCGGGCCTACGCTCTGGTGGGCAGCCAGCTTTCTGTCCAGGCCCGGCTCTGGTCCTATGTTGATGACTTCCGCTATATGGCGCTGGTGTGCTTTGCCTGTATTCCCATCGTCTTTTTGCTGAAGAAAGCCATCAAGGGCAAAGGCGCGCAGGCAATAGGACACTGAAGCCGGCCCGGGGCGGATTCCGAAACAACTTTCATGCATGAAAAAACCCGCCTCTCGCGAGGCGGGCTCCTAAAACAAATCAATCGTACTAGCTACCCTGCTGACAAATCTGGGTATACGGGTAGTTCTGGAAGGTCCACCAGCTGTTAGCCGAGGTATTGGCCGGGGCACCGAAGTACCGGAGCCATACCAGGTCCTGCAGGTGATAGGTAAAGCCGTGCAGAACGTAGGCCCAGGTTCCGTAGGGGTGACCGTTGCTGCCACCCTCCAGCGGGTCGCCGACTTCCAGGATGCCGCAAGGAGTGCCGTTGCCACCGTTGGTTAGGGGATCGTCGATCCACTCGCCGTCTTCATGCGACAACGCCGATACGTCCTGCGAGAACACGCCAGGATGGGTATCGTAGTCGAACATGCCATAGCTCTGCTGGCCGTTGGCGCTGTGGTAGCCGCCGATGCAGCAGCCGCCTTCGGTCAGGTAGGTGTTGCCGACGATGAACATGGGGAACAGGCTGGGATTGATGTTGGGATTCGACGCCATGTAGTTGCTGATCTGGCCATCAAAGTAATTGATGTCGACTTCAGCAACGGTAAAGCCAAATGGCGCTCCTTCGTGACCATCGGCAGCCGGAACGTTCAGGGTCAGCTCAGGCAGGACAGAGACGTGCGAGCTGGGGCCGCCCAGCAGGATGTGATAGTTGGTGCCCTGTACCAGGCTCCAGAAGTTGCCACGCTGAAAGGCATCTTCATACTGGGTCGTGCCCAGGTCCGTTCCCCCCTGATTGTAATCAGTGGAGTGGTCGAAGATCGGGGACAGGATAGTCCGGGCAACCGGCGAAGTCGTGCCGCCGGCCAACGGATCATAAATGTCGCCGTTGGAGAGAATGATCTTGACTGGAATGATGTAGTTGGTGATTTCCGCCGCATTGCCAGTGGCCGGATCCGCTCCTACCATGACGTAGGGATAGTTGGTGCCGTTATAGGTGAACGAACCATTCCAAGTCTCTAAGTTGCCGGCCGGTTGATTCGGAGAAGCCGGCTTGGGCGGTAGCACCACGTAACGAGGCCGTACATTTGGTTCGGTTGCATGGTCAGCCGCCACAGCCAGCGCGGACAGACAGAAACATGCCACAAGTGTCAGCGCGAGCAGCTGGCACAGGCCTGCAAAACGATTCTTCATTTGTCTTGATTCTCCTCAAGTTCTAATTGATTGGATTTGCTTCGAGCCGATCACATCCCTAGCAGGGACACCCCACCGACAAAGCCGTCCTATACTTGCGGCTAATAGCCAGAGCTTCCGACTAGGCTACCAGGCGATGTAGAGAGGGCAGGACGATGTTGCCTTGCATTGTAGCAGGTTTAGAACCATGTCAAGTTAGAAAGTGAATCTCTAATAGCGGATTCGTGGGTTTGCGATCTGAGCCTTATTGAGCAATGCGTTGCAGTTGCTACAGCCGTACTGTCCAAATTAGAAGCGTCATGTCGAAAACGATCCTATGTGCAAAAATTTGCGCTCATTGTAATACGGAGAGCAATAGTTGTATTCGGCTCTGGTCCAGTCCAGAAATGCCCGTATTGCCGGGACGGGCGACCTAGCAGGCACCTTCGGGCGGTGAAAACGTGTGGCATGGACCATTTCAGCCGAAGAAGATGGCGACTTTCGCTAGCAGGCTACCACCCGGCGGTCCGCTCGCGAGTGCAATGGATTGACAATCTGAGGAGGCTTCAAGAGGTCGGGGCAAGGCCGACTTAGCGTTTGGTTGTTACCGAGCGATTGTTTTTGGCTTAGGATCCGGAATGGTCGCTCGCGCTCACTCGCTTGTGCTCCCTGCGCCCGTCGCGCACGCCCAGTTTATAGCCCTCTTTCCAACCATCCCACCAGGCCGGCGATCTCTTATTGACACCGTCGCCGCGAGATTTCTTATCGACGGTTTTCTTGTGACGGCGAATATGGTTGGGCAGCCCGCACTTCGAGAACAGACCGCCGCAAATCGGACACGGAGCGGCGACGAAGTTCGGACCGATGTAAACTCCGCGGCCAAGCATAAGCCGAATATCCTCCACCGCGTCTGCACTTGGGCCGGCGCCGAAACACTGCATCGGCGCGAAAACACTGTAACCCGCAGGGGCAACTACTACCAGATGCTAGTAATTGCCGGTAATGCAGATGAATCAAGCAGCTAACAAGGTTCCGGCCAGGTACGGAAGCGTGGCGATTTCGCTCTACTCGAAAAGCCGCTCCATCAGCAGTTTCCGGCCAGCCAGTGCGGTATAGCCTCCCCAGACCGCCAAGGCAGCGATAAGAGCGACCACGAAGACCGGACCGGCAAAGTACCAGCTGGAGAAGTCGGTGGTGAAGGGAATATTGGCCAGCAGATCGACGGTAAAAATTCCCACGGCCAGGGCTACGAACCCAAAGCGCAGGATCACGAATGCCGCAATGCCGTAAACCGCAGCGTAGGCGGGAACGATAAGGAACAAGTGGTGCGATTGGTATGCCTTGATAAACGTCCAGAAGGCCACGAACACGATGGCCGCCAGCCAGGGTTTACGGAAGATCACCCGGAAGACGAACATCAAGAAGAAGAACACCAGCGTGGCCTGCACCGAGGTCGTTACCTGCAGCAGGCACGTGCCGATATCGTGCCGAGCCCCCATCAGAATGTCGCTTGAGCCGAACTGCGGGGTAGCGCCGATCTTCTCCAGGGCAACAAACATAATGGAGAAGATCAGGGTCCAGCTGATCCCCAGAATCACGCCGAACAAAACATCGCGGCCCACCAGCGGATCGCGAACGCGGCCCGCCATCAGCCGGCTCCAGGAGATAATTGCGTGGGGCCAATGGCGGCGTACGTACGGCTCCAGCGCCAGGTAAACCACGCTGAACAGCGCCCCCAGGAATACCGATGTGCTGGCCGCCAGCACGAAGAGTCCGAAGCTGTCGAGGCTGGGCACGAAGTGTCCGCTGGTGAGCCACACCAGCATTTGCAAGACGAAGATCAGCGCTCCCAGGCGGAACGCGCCTCTAGGATCGCTCTTCTGGCTGACATAGTTACGGTAGGCCAGCCAGACCGCTCCGGCCAGCATCAGCAACAAAAACAAGACGAGTAGGATCTCGGGTGCCCGGGATTGCGAGCTGTCGGTTGAGGGCATGCGATCCGGCTTGGTCCAGTCGCTGATGAGCTGGAAGTACACCGGCTTGCCTTGCCAGCTGGCAGCTTCTATCCGCAACGGCTCCGAGGTACCCGGCCATACTCCCGTCCAGGCAGCCCGCGCATCCGAGGCGCCCAGCGAACTCCACAGGGGCGCGGCAGAATGAAACTGCGACATGTCGAGACCCGCCAGATTGAACAGCTCGCCCCAATTGAAAGGCTGCGCCGGCGCCGGCTTCGTGTCTTGCTGCGGCGGCACAGCATCGAATTCGATCAGCCGGCCCTGCGGGTCGATCAGAACCGCGATCATCCCCGACAAAATGGGAGCTGGATCGTTGAGGGTCACGATACCAGGAGTGAGAAGGTTGCTCTTGAGGAGTTCGGTGGCCACCAGATACTCGGGACTTTGCCGTCGCCAGAAAGTAAGGATGGAGGGCCGGTTCTTCAGGACCTTGTGCCAGTCCGGATGCTCGCCGCCCGCGTGGTCGAGGTGGTCCAGGTAGTCGCCTTCGTAATAAAACCCGCTGGCCGCATCCCGGGGAGGACTGGAGTACCCCAGCTGGCGGGTGATGTCGCTCACCCGCTGTGCCAACACCTCGGGTGAATAAGGCAGGTCCATCTGCGACAAGCCATTGGTTCGCGACGAGAGCAGGAAGATAGCAATCAGCCCCACGATGGCGAAGGCCAGCGCTGCCAGCGCGGCGGGGACCGGGATTCCCGTCTTCTCTCCGGCCGCGGCCACCAGCTGCGGCGAGGGCGTCTCGCCTGCCGCCAGAGCCGCAGCCAGCGGATCTCCGCCGGGCAGCGCTGCCGACACCATTAGAGCGGAAGACGGCCGGTTCTCCGGGTCGGCTTCCAGGCAGTGCAGGATGGCGCGCTCCACTACCGGGTCGATATCGCGCACCAGCGTGGATGGCCGATTCGGTGTGCTGACCCGGCGCACTCGCACAATCTCTTCCAGGGTCTTGCCATCGAAGGCTGCCTTGCCGGTGAATAGCTCGTACAACACCAGCCCCAGCGAATAGATGTCGCTGCGTGCGGTGACTTCTTTGCCGGCCAGTTGCTCGGGAGCCATGTAGGCAGGGGTGCCACTGCGTACGTCTTCGATTTGATGGGCCAGCCCGGCCAGCCCGAAATCCATGACCAGGATTTCTCCGCGCCCATCGAGCATGATGTTGGCCGGCTTCAGATCGCGGTGCAGGACACCTTTATCGTGGGCCGCCGCCAGACCGGCGCAGATCTTGCGCGCAATCTCGACCGCTTTATCGGAGGGCAGGCGGCCAATGCGCCGCAGCAGCGACGACAGGTCTTCGCCATCGACATACTCCATCGACAGAAAGATCTGATTCTCGGCTTCGCCAATGTCGTAGACCCGGCAGACATTAGGATGCGAGATGCGGCGCGCAATCCTGACTTCGTTGCGGAAGCGTTCGAGCGTGTCTTCGTCGCTGATCGATTCCGGCAGAAACTTGAGCGCCACCTGCTGGCCCAGGGTCAGATCGTCGGCGCGATACACCTCGCCCATTCCGCCGCGTCCCAGCAGCGCAATCAGACGGTAGCGTCCGGCAATCAATCGGCCGGGAACAAAGCGGCCTTCTTCGCGATGCGAGGAGGGCCGGGACGACGACGCGGCGGCGTGCTGGGGAGACGGTGGCCGGCTCACTGGGAGCGACCATGGTAGGAACGTCGGCGGACGAAGGCCCTGAGCTCGGCTTACCAAACCGGCTTCCGCAATTGGCGCAAAATCGGCTTCCCTGCGCAATTTCCTGACCGCACGACGGACACGACAGCATGCAAAGGTCTCCAGGCAGAACTTACCGTATCGGTATATTAACCGGAACCGTCGTGGCCTCGCAGGCGTTGGCCACGGCTTTAACGTTCGCCGAAAAACTCGGCCTGGCTAGTCCATTCTTGTCATCACGAGGAGGCCTTCAGGCCGACGAGGGATCTGCTGTTCGACTTTTTCAGCAAACTGTTACAGCGCAAAGAACCCTGTCCCTCGCAACGCCACTTCTGCTCTACAATATCCGTAGACGTGTCTTACTCTCTCGCCAGCCCTGTCCCTAAGCGCCGCAGCCGGCTCTCCCTTGTCTTCACCTCGACCGTACGGGTGCTGTTCACCACGTTGCTGTTTACTGCGGGGGGAATGGGCGTGGGGCTATTTCTGGGTATCCTGGGAACCGTGCTCTATGGCATGATAAGTGGGAACAAGACCGATATGAGCATCGCCTACCGACATGTCGCTATTCCCGTGGCCATTCTCACCGGATCCATCGCCCTAATCGGATCCGCCGTGCTGGAAGTCCGCGCCCGCCGCCAACGAACATCCCGGTAAGCCTCGCTTTCCGCCGAGGCTGCGATGGGGCTCGTCGTTGCCCTTGGCTTCTTACCTCCGATACACTCAGAATTCCTGCTGATGCGATCTGCTTCGTCAGAACGAAGATCTGTCAGGGGCTAAAGCCCAGCGTATTCATGGCATTTAACGGCACGGCTAAAGCCGAGCCCTTTCAAGACCGGCAGCGCAAAGCTGCCTATACAGGTTCGATATCATGGCTGAAAATATTCATGTGAAATTGCCCGACGGCAGCGTCAAAGACGTGCCGCGCGGGACCTCCGCCCTCGACATCGCTAAGGGCATTAGCCCGCGACTGGCCGATGCCGCACTCGCCGCTCAAATCAAGCCGCTAGCTTCGAATGGAAACGGCGCTGGTGGCAATGGACATCATCCATCCGCCGAAGCAGCGGTCGTGGCAGCTGAGCCGGCTTCCGCGCCGGCCAGCTCGCATGCTCCGGCCAAGGACGGCGCGCAACTCATCGACCTCGCCCGTCCCCTGGAGCAGGACGTCGAGCTGCGCCTGCTCACCGATCGCGATCCTGAGGCGCTGGAAGTCTATCGCCATTCTTCGGCGCACTTGATGGCTGCGGCCGTGCTTGAACTCTTTCCCGAAACCAAGCTGGGTCACGGACCGGCGACCGAGTCCGGATTCTTCTACGACTTCTATCGCGAGAAGCCGTTTTCGCCCGAAGACCTGGAAGCCATCGAGAAGAAGATGCAGGAGCTGGTGAAGCAAGACCTGCCGTACGCACGCGAATTTCTGCCACGCCAGGAAGGCCTGGAGCGCTTCAAGTCGGAAGGCGACTTCATGAAGTGCCACTTCATCGAGCAGTTCACCGCGCCCGACGAGAAGATCTCCATCTACAAGACCGGCAAGTTCACCGACTTCTGCCGCGGGCCGCACATCCCGTCGACCGGTCGAATCAAGGCGTTCAAGGTGCTCAGCATCGCGGGAGCGTACTGGCTGGGCGACGAGAAGAATCCGCAGCTGCAGCGCATCTACGGCACCTCGTTCTTCAGCAAGAAGGACCTCGACGACTATCTGCACAAGCTGGAGGAAGCGAAGAAGCGCGACCATCGTGTGCTGGGCAAGCAGCTGGACCTGTTCTCCATTCAGGAGCTGGCCGGACCGGGGCTGATCTTCTGGCATCCCAAGGGCGGCATCATGCGCAAGGAGATGGAAGACTGGATGCGCGAGGAGTACCTGAAGCGCGGCTACTCGCTGGTGCACACGCCGCACGTGGCGCGCGTCGATCTGTGGAAGACCAGCGGCCACGAAGGCTACTACGCGCAGAACATGTTTACCCCGATGGAGCTGGACGACGCCGACTATCGCATGAAGCCGATGAACTGTCCGTTCCACATTTTGATTTATCGCGACAGCCTCAAGTCGTATCGCGACTTGCCGGTGCGGCTGGGCGAGATGGGAACGGTCTATCGCTACGAGCGTTCAGGCGTGATGCACGGCCTGCTGCGGGTGCGCGGCTTTACCCAGGATGACGCACATATCTTCTGTACGCCGGAGCAGATTGAAGACGAAGTGGTCGGCTGCATCGACTTCGCGCTGGCCACGCTGCACACCTACGGCTTCGAGCAGTTTCAGGTTGAGCTGTCGACCTGGGACCCGAACGATCGCAAAACCTATGCCGGCAATGACGATCAGTGGGAGCTGGCGCAGCGTTCGCTGGAGCAGGCCCTGAAACGCCGCAACATCGAGTACAAAACCATTCCCGGCGAAGCTGCGTTCTACGGCCCCAAGATCGACATCAAGCTGGTGGATGCCATCGGCCGCCTGTGGCAGTTGTCGACCGTGCAGTTCGACTTCACCCTGCCCGAGCGCTTCGGCCTGGAGTACGTCGGCGAAGACGGCAAGCGTCATCAGCCGCTGATGGTGCACCGCGCGCTCTACGGCTCCATCGAACGCTTCTTCGGCGTGCTGATCGAGCATTACGCCGGCGCCTTCCCGCTGTGGCTGTCACCGGTGCAGGTCGTCGTCATCCCGATCGGCGAGAAGCACCACGCCTACGGGAATGAAGTCGGCGACAAGCTGAAAGCCGCCGGCGTGCGTGTACACGTCGACACGCGCAACGAAAAGATGAACGCCAAAATTCGCGAGCACGCCCTGCAGAAGGTGCCGTTCCAGTTGGTCGTCGGCGATAAAGAAGCGGAGGCAGGCGAAGTCAACGTGCGCGTCCGGGGCCAGGAGAAAGCGGAAGGCTCGGTTAAGGCAGAGGCGTTTGTGGAGCGGGTAAAGGGGCTGATCGCGAGCAAGAGTCCTACGCTATAAACATCGCAGCCGACTTGGCAGGGTTGGCTGCGCATTCTTCCCATTTTCACTCGAGTCGACTATTACGATTGACAGTCGGATACCGGCAAATATAATCAGCGTTACTTTCTGGCCATGACTTTCGGCAGCTCCTGCTGCCAAACTGCGAGAGCCTACCCGAAGCACGACTCGAAAGCCCGGCCCTTGAGTTTTGCTGTTGGACCGTATCATTCCTCGCTCCCCGGTCCAACCTGGATCAGCCCTTATCGGTCACGCACGCGGAGAGGTGCCTATGCCCGGGAAACGTCCGTCTCTCGTCCTCTTCTTCGTTATCGTTGTTGCCATCGGAACCGCCTGGGGATCGAACATTAACCAAACGCCGCGGCGCTTCGCTTCTTTCAGCAATCAATATGTCCTGCCGGCAGCAGTTGATTTCAGCGCTCCGCTGAATTTTCCCTCTTCTCCGGACAACTGGCTGGGAGGCACGGGGAACTGGAGCAACGCCGCCGACTGGAGTGCAGGACCGCCGGGCTCCGGCAATGACGTGTTCATCAATACCGGCAGCGACAACGTTACGCTGGATACCAGCTTCAGCATCAACTCGCTGACTCTGGGCGGTTCGACGGGCAGCTCGCAGTTGACTGCCGACGGCAATCCCTACACGCTCACCATCGCCGGAGCGCTCACGATAAATCAGTCAGGCAATTTGTACTTCTCGAATGACAGTATGACGGTGGGCGCGAGTTCTACGAATCCTTGGATCGCTTTCGGCAGAGTACGGATCGTCGGTGCAGGTGAACGGCGACTTCGACAACTCGGGAACTTTAAACGCTGGGCAGGCTGGCCTGACTCTGGGAATAACTCAGCTGACCATGTCCGGAGCGCTAACAAATGCCGGGCTAATTCGGATCGGCAATGGGTACAACGGAGGACAAGGAAGCCTTACATCGCAGGCGCGTTGGTCAATACCGGGAAACATGAACCTTGAAAGTTCGGCGACGACTCCAGATAACGGCGACGCCAATAAATCCGGGACTATATCCATGAGCAACGGCCTTTCGTTTTCCGTGACAGCGGAACCTCATTAACTCGGGCTCGTTTGGAACAGACCCCGAGAGCGTTGCAACGATCAATATCGCTGGGGCAGTGACGAATACGAGTAGCGGAACATTGACCGATAGGCGAGTGCCGGTCACCATGGCCTCACTCGTGAACGATGGTCAAGCTACGCTTGCTGCATCGCAGGGGTTTACTAATCTGGCAGGTCAGCGGAAGTGTCGCTGAATTCAGGGACGATTGCTTTGCGGGTATCGATTGGAACCGGAGTAGCAGCTATGTCGGTATGAGGGTACTCTAACGAACGATGTCCGGAGCACTGCTCAATCTTAACGGACGACGCAGCCACGCTTTCCGCCGGTAATCGTGTCTAACTCCGGAACGATTAGCCATCGGGACGGTACGCCGGAAGCTTTAGATGTCAGTGGCGCCTTCAGAACAGCGGGACAATCTCGAACTTGCTTCAAGACCACGATCCAGGCGGGCAACATGACAAACACGGATCAATTCAGCTAGCGTTACTTGTCCAAGTCTCCAAGTCAATGGCGACGTAAATAACTCCGGCACGATCTACACAACAGAGGAGTGCGGCGGCAGCGCAATACCATCAACATCGCAGGCAGGCTCACCAACACTGCTGCAGGCAATTTCTCCCTTGGGCGGCAATCAGCGACGTCGCCAACATCAGCTTCATCAATAATGCGGGCACTGTCTTCCTTGCCAGCGGCACCAGCCTGACGGTCACCGGTGGCGCTCGCTCCTCGGCCAACACCCTGCCGGGATTCCTGAACACCGGAATCGTCGACATCTCATCCGGCGCAACGATCAGCAGTCCGCTCAGCTTTACTCAGACCAGCGGCCAGACCACCGTCGACGGCACGCTGCGAGTTTCATCCCGCGGACTGATTGATTTTGCCGGGGGATCGGTTTATGGCAATGAAGGCACGCTACAGGGCACGGTCCTATCCAACGCCGCCCTCAATATCGGCGATGCGCCCATGCTGGTCGGCCAACTGGCGATCCTGGGCAACTACACCCAACTGGCCAATGGCAGCCTGACCTTCGACATTGCCGGCCCCGCCAATGGGCAATACGATCAGCTCAACCTCAGCGGTAATGCCCAACTCAACGGCCTGATGACGGTGGACCTGCTGCACGGCTATGTGCCGCAAATCGGAAATACTTTCGACATCATGAATTTCGCCAGCGCGTCGGGAACATTTTCCAGCGTCGTGGGTTTGCCCATCAACGGCCAGGAGCACTTCGTGCTGGAATACAATCCCACCAATTTGACCCTGGATGTGGAAGTCGGGCCAAATCCTGGGACCGACGGTCAGCGGCCACGGCGCTTTCTCCGCCAACGATCCGTTCATTCCCAGCGGCGAGCAGACAGGAGATGGCGACTCGCTAAACGCTTCGAACAATAACGGCCCCGCCGGGTCAACGCCCGAGCCCGGCAGCATCGTTCTTTTCGGCTCTGGACTGGTTGGTGTAGCGGCTATTTTCAGGCGCAGAAAGTAAGGTATTGGTGCCGGGAGGGGGGGTCGAACCCCCATGACCCGAAGGTCGGCGGATTTTGAGTCCGCTGCGTCTGCCAGTTCCGCCATCCCGGCGTTTGTGAGAGGCATTCTCAGGTTAGCACACGATTTGTCAGCCGCCCAAGCAGAGCCAGGACCGGCAATGTCCTGATTTGAAGACGTGGAAATCGGCCACGGAAACGCGCTCAGGATCATGCATTGAAGATTTGGACGTCTACCAACACCTTTGGAAACTCTGATGAAGTGAAAACGAGATGCCCGCAGCGGCTAAAAGCCGGATGATTTTCGGGTACTTAACGGACGGCCTGAAGTCCGTCGCCTTCAGACAAGACTTAATCAGAGTCTCCCTTGGCAATCCTGCGGGATATAAATATTCGGTGAAGAAGCCGAGAAATCTTGCCTCTGGTCCGCCCGTCCCGGTGTTCAAGCCATGATCGGCGCATTACAATGAACGCTGCTTCCGTGGCGAAACCTCTTATGAGCACATCGGCTAAACCCATCGGCGCCAAGGCCAGGCGCACCCCGGCTGCCGCCGCAACTCCGGAACCGCGCAACCCTGCCGGCGCTCAGCCGCCGCCAGCGCTCGATGCCCCTGAGCTGTACGTGAATCGCGAACTCAGCCTGCTGGACTTTCAGCGGCGGGTGTTGGAAGAAGCGCTGGACAGCCGGAATCCGCTGCTCGACCGTCTGATGTTCCTGTCGTTCGTGGGTTCGAACCTGGACGAGTTCTTCATGGTGCGGGTGGCCGGCTTGAAACGGCAAGTTGAAAAGGGCGTGATCGAAACCGGCCCCGACGGGATGACGCCCGCGGAACAGCTGCGCGCGATACGAGCCTCGGTGATAAGGCTATTTCGCAATGCTCACGACTGCTGGATCAAGGAACTGGTGCCCGCGCTCGAAACCGGGGGCATCCACATCCTGAACTATGCCGACCTCAGCGACGAGCAGCGCGCCACCGCGAACTCGTACTTTCAGGAAGCGGTCTTCCCTACCTTGACGCCGCTGGCGTTCGATCCCGGGCGGCCCTTTCCGCATATCTCGAACTTGAGCTTGAATCTGGCCATTCTGTTGCGCGCCGGGGAAGGCGAGCAGCATTTCGCTCGGGTCAAAATTCCCGACACGCTGCCGCAGTTGGTGCCGTTGACTTCCGCTCCCAAGGCAAAAAGCCGTGCCAAGACGGTGCCTAAAGATCAGACCTACGTGTGGCTGGAGCAGTTGGTGACGGCCAATCTGGAAGCTCTTTTTCCGGGCATGAAGATTCTGGAGGCCCATCCGTTTCACGTCACCCGCGACGCCGACAGCGAGATTCAAGACCTGGAGGCCGGCGACCTGCTGGAATCGGTGGAGGAAGGCGTGTGGCAGCGCCGTTTCGCCGACGTAGTGCGCGTCGAAATCGATGAAGCGATGCCGGCTACCGTGCTCGACATCCTGATGGAGAACCTGGAACTCGATCGCGAGGACGTCTACAAGATTACCGGCGGCCCGCTGTCGCTGGTGCGGGTGCGCACGCTCACCAAGATCGATCGGCCCGACTTGAAGTTTCCTGCCTTCGTTCCGGCCCAGCCTGCGGCGCTCATGAAGGACGATGAGGAGGACATCTTCACCGCCATCCGCCGGGGCGATGTCTTGCTGCAACATCCCTTCGATTCCTTTCAGCCGGTAGTGGGGCTGCTGCAGAAGGCAGCGCACGATCCAAATGTGCTGGCTATCAAAATCACGCTCTATCGCGTCGGTCACAACGCACCGGTGGTCGATGCCTTGCTGGAAGCAGTGGAAAACGGCAAGCAGGTCGCGGTGCTGCTGGAGCTGAAAGCGCGCTTCGACGAAGAGAGCAACATCGAGTGGGCACGCAAGCTGGAAGAATACGGCGTACACGTGGTGTATGGGCTGGTGGGATTGAAGGTGCATTGCAAGGTCGCCCTGATCGTGCGCAAGGAAGGCGACATGATTCGCCGCTATGCGCATCTTTCCACCGGCAACTACAACAGCGTGACCGCCCAACTCTACACCGACATCGGACTGCTGACCTGCGATCCGGACATCGGCGCCGATTGTACCGACCTGTTCAACTTCCTGACCGGCTATTCGGCTAAGAGCTCGTATCGCAAGCTGCTGGTCGCTCCCGTAACCTTGCGCGATCGCTTCGAGCACTTGATCGAGCGCGAAATCGAGCACCAGAAGAACGGCCGCGATGGCCACCTGATCTTGAAGATGAACGCTCTGGTCGACAAGAAGATGATCCAGTTGCTCTACGAAGCGTCGCAGGCGGGAGTGAAGGTGGAGTTGCTGGTGCGCGGTATCTGCTGTCTGTTGCCGGGACTTCCCGGCATTAGCGAGAACATTACGGTCACCAGTATCGTGGGGCGCTTCCTGGAACACAGCCGCATCTTTTACTTCCGCAACGGCGGCAATAACGAAGAGGTTTATCTGGGCAGTGCGGACCTGATGCCGCGCAACCTGAATCGCCGGGTGGAAGTCGACTTCCCGGTGCAAGACAAGAACCTGATTCGCCTGATCAAGGACGAGGTTCTGGGAACGTACCTCAAGGAGCAAGCCAAAGCGCGGCACATGAACTCGGACGGCAAATATGTGCGCGATCCGAATTTCGACAAGAAAAACGCGTTGAACAGTCAGGAAACTTTCCTGGCGCGGGCGGCGAAACGGCAGGCAAGCGAACCTCTGGCGGTACGTAAGCCCTAAATCTCTATAGCTCCGGAAAAGACATCGCACCGACAGAATGCATCCAAACGCCTTGAGCCCAACCAGCGATCAACCGTGAGGAAAGGTGTGGCATGCCGTTGGATTCCCACGAACTCGATCAGAGGCTACGGAAGCTGAGCAAGAGCCTGAAGAGTCTCCCTAGCGACCCTACGGCCGACGAAGTGCATGATCTGCGTACCCGCACCCGCCGGGTCGAATCCATCCTGCAGGCCCTGGAAATGGATTCCGCCAGGAATGAGAAGAAGCTTCTGGCCGGACTCAGGTCGGTTCGCAGCCGCTGCGGTAAGGTACGCGACATGGATGTGCTTACCGGTTATGTTGTGGGGCTGGGAGTGAACGACGATCCCAACTGCGTGCTTCGCCTGGTGCATTCTCTGGGAGTGGAGCGTCATCACCAGGCGCGCAAGCTGCATTCGCTGGTAGAGAATAACGCTTCTGAGCTGCGGCGCCGGCTGAAACAATCGCGACGGAAAGTGGATTCGGCGGTCGATCGTTTTGCCAAGGCGAAGTTCGATCTCGAGAAGAGCTCCGGCGATGTCGAGGAGGCGCCTCTGCACGCCATGAGCGTGGCCCTACGGCTCGCCAAGGAGTTGTCAGCAGTTTCACGGCTGGGATCGAAAAACCTGCACGCCTATCGCCTCGAGGTCAAGCGTCTGCGCTATGTGCTGGAGATGGCTGACCACGACAGCGGCGAGGAGAAGCCGTTTCTGCAGGAATTGAAGCGGGCGCAGGACGCGATCGGCGAGTGGCACGACTGGCTCGCACTGGCCGGTATGGCGCATGATGTCCTGCGGCACGACCAGGGCTGCAAGACTCTGCCTAAGATCGAGGAGACGGTCCAGAAGAAATATCACGAAGCCCTGCGGGTCACCGAGCAGATGCGTCAACGCTATCTTCCGCCTTCGGCGGGTAAAGCCCAGCAAAAATCGAAACGATCCAAAAGATCTCCGGTTCTAGGTCCGGTTCTGATCGCAACCTCGGAAATTGCGTCGTAACGCCTGCCAACCATCCTGGCAAAACCTTGCCGTGGATCCCGCGTCTATAGCTATGCCGGATGCGAGTTAACATGAGTTGATCCGGGTTTGAACAAACAGATGACCCGGCGTCTTCGGATTCGCATGAGCCTTCGGCAACCTATCGTAAGTCCCGACCCGGGTGAAGCTCGGCAAGTTCCGGGCCTTGGCAGAGACTTGCCTCTTCGCCGGAAACTTAGAGTGCTTATCGGTTTATGCCTGTCCGTTGTAACCATGGCGGGATGGGGAGCTGCCCAGTCGACAACCTCAGCGGCCAGAAGCGGCGAGACCTTCATGGTGAGCGGAACGGTAGTGAACTCGGTCACCGGAGAACCCATCGGCCGGGCACTGGTCCGCATCAATGGTTTGCTGCAGCGGTCCACATTTACGGATAGCGAAGGCCACTTCGAGATGGACGGCTTGGCCGCCGGACGATTCAACCTCACCGCGCAGAAGCCCGGCTACGTCGACCAGCAAAACGCGCCGTCCCATTCGGCAACCTGGATAGAAATCGGTGCGAGTACCGGCTCGGTGACCCTGAAGCTACTACCCCAGGGTGCAATCTACGGACGCGTCACCGATGCCTCGGGCCAACCGATTGAGCATGTCCCCATGCGCTTGAGTGACCGCACTCTGCACGGCGGCCGCAAGCATTGGGAGCAGCGGGAAATGACCGAAACCGACGAAGACGGCAGTTTCCGTTTCCCTAACTTATTGCCCGGTACCTACTATCTGGCGGCCGGCCCCAGCAATGTGGGAACCCAACTTCTGGCTGCGGACGAGAAACCTAAGACCGGCTTTCCTCTGCAGTATTATCCCGGCGTCGGCGACTTATCCGTCGGCCTCGCCGATTCAGCTCAATGCCGGCCAGCAAGCCGAAGCGGATTTGTCCCTGACCGCAGTTCCGGTCTATCAGCTGTCGGGCACGGTCACCGGATATCAGCCCGATCAGGGAGTGGGTATCCAGGTCTTCAACCCCTCGGGCGACGAGGTTTCTTTGTCCACCAGCTTCAACATGGGCAGCGGCATCGTGCATGTGGACAATGTTCCCGCCGGCTCCTACATCGTGAAGGCCTTTTCCCAAACAGCCAATCAGACGCTGCGGGCCGAAGCGCGGGTGAATGTCTCCTCCAACAGCGACAGCCTGCGTTTAGCCCTGGGACCGGCGATTTCGATTCCTGTGGTCGTGCGCATGGAGTCGCGCAACGCCTCCAACGCGGCCGGAGGAACGAATTGGAGCGTCGCTCGGCCGCCGGTTTCCGTCCGCCTGATTTCGAATGAGACGGCTGCTCCGGAGTGGGACTCGTCGTTCGTGCAGCAGACAGCAGGTCGCGATTCCATGGTGCTGCAAAACGTGGATTCGGGGACCTACACCGCCGAAGTCACAGCTCAGGCGCCTTGGTACGTGCAGTCGGCTACCTACGGGCAAAGCAATGTCCTCTATGACAACTTGTCGGTGGCGACCGGTGGACCGAGCTATCCTCTGGAGATCGTGTTGCGCGATGATAGTGCGAGTGTCGCGGGCTCGGTCAAGGCGAGCGACGGCAGCGTGCCGGCAGCCGCCACGGTCATCGTGGCCCCGATTGCTGCGTCCAAGGCCATTCCGAAGATGGCCCAGGCATCCGCCGGCAGCTTCAATGTGACCGGGCTGGCTCCCGGCGACTACCTGGTATTCGCCTTCGATCAGGTGGAGGGAATGGAGTACGGCAATCCGGACGTGTTACAGGCTTATGCCTCGCAAGCTACGCATGTCACGTTGTCGCCCAATCAAAACGCGCAAGTGACGGTCGATCTGATCAGCACGGGGAAGGGAGATTGAGCGCAGTGTCTGCCAAGCTGGCCTGGCTGGTGCTCTTCGCGGTGAGCCTGTCGGCCCAACAACGGCCCGCATCTCCGCTGGTGGCGCAGCATTATCGCATTTCCGGCACGGTGGTGAATTCGCTGACCGGACAGCCGATACCTTCGGCCTCGGTCGCCATCGCTCCCACTACACAGGGCATGGAGCGCGATATCTCCAAGTCGTTTCTGACCGGACCCGACGGACGCTTTTCCTTCATTGACCTCACGCGGGGCAAGTACTCGCTGATGGCGGCAGCCCGCGGCTTCTCCCTGCAATACTTCGAGCATCACGATCCCTACGCCACTGCGGTTGCGGTCGGGCCTGATCTGGACGCCGAGCACCTGGTGTTTCGCCTGGATCCGGACGCCTCAATCGAGGGCCAGGTAACCGACGAGAATGATGATCCCGTACAGAACGCGATGGTGCGGCTTTTCCAAGCCAGCACCGAAGGCGGAGAGCAGCAGACGCTGCCCATCAACCAGGTCCAGACCGACGATCAGGGGACATTATCGGATAGGGCACCTTGCCGCCGGGCAAGTATTACCTGGCGGTTTCGGCGCGGCCCTGGTATGCGCAGAGCGTGCGCCCGCTGCCCCGAGCGGGCAACGCGGACGCCGATCCGCAAGCGGCGCAGGACGCTGCAGCGCTCGACGTCACCTATCCTCTGACTTTTTATCCCGACTCGCCCGATTCCGCCGGAGCCAGCCCGCTGATGCTGAGCCCGGGCGAGAAGGCAACGGCGGATGTCCCGTTGCGCGCGGTGCCTTCACTGCATCTGCGCATCCACACCGGAGGTTCGGGCGACAACCCGGTCCTGGGCAGAATGGTGTTTCCACGCGTGTCGCAGCGCATCTTCGACGGCTTTCTGGACTCGGTGACCCATGCCCCGGTTTCCTGGATCGCGCCCGGGGTGATCGAGATTTCCGGACTGGCGCCCGGCCACTATGTCATCGAGATGCCACTACCCAGCGGACTGGCCGAGAAGCCTAACGGTGAAGGTTGGTACCGGGAAATCGATTTGGTGGGCGATGCCGAGGTCAATGCCTCGGACGGCCCGCGTTTCGCGGCGGTGGGTGGTTCCGTGATCTTCGACAATGTAACCCGCGTGCCGGCCGAAGCTGCGATCCAACTCTCCAATCCCGAAACCGGCGAGAGTTTTCGGAGCGATATTTCCGGCAAAGGAGAATTCGATTTCCAGGGAGATGATGTGCGGCCGGGCCGATATATGGTAGCGCTGGACAACGCGAATGGCTTCTTCCTGCAGCAAGTGACCGCCACGGGAGCCATCGTAAAAGGCCGCACCATCGATATCAGCGGAAGAACCGAGTCCGCATTGCCGCAGTCGCTTCCCGCGGAGCAGCGCGGGTGGAAGGCACTGCGATGCACGATGGCCAACCTTTTTCCGGAGCTATGGTTGTGCTGGTGCCGCAAGATCCGGGAAACAACTTGCCGTTATTTCGCCGCGACCAAAGCGATAGCGACGGCACTTTTACCCTGCCCAACGTCGTGCCCGGAGCCTATACCGTGATCGCGCTGGCCAATGGTTGGGACCTGGAGTGGGCGAATCCGTCGGTTCTGCAGCCTTATCTGAAACAGGGAGAAACCTTGCAGGTCCCGGCCCAAGGTAAGCTGCAAATCAAAGTTCAGGTGGAGTAGATAACTCTGCCGCCAGAGCGCCGGAATCCAGCCCGTCCTTGAGCACCAAAGGAAACTTGGCCTCTGCTACACGAACGATAGCCTGAAAGCCATCACCGGCGATTTGTACTATGACTCGTATCGTCTGATCGCGCCTTACCTGGTATTACTCGATCAGCAATTCCCGCCTGACTCGGCGACTGCTCGATAGCCTTCCGAGCGGCCGAGGTTTCGCACATCCATATAGCCCTGATGCGAATCCAACCATAGGTTCCGCCTGGAGTGCGATCCCATTCTCCTCGGTTCGCAAACGGCAACAGCAGCTATACTTCAGGCAAGAGTGGTGGCGCGGGTTTTTATCGTTTCCCCGCTTAAGCCCCGGCCGAAGCAGAACGATGTCAGGCTGGGGCTACATCACTCGATTGCTTTAGCGCAGCAGCCCTAACACGAAAGCCGCCAGAAACAGCAGAACCAGAGCAATGCGCCAGCGCCTGCCTTCCGGCAACGGGCCGCCGCCTGACACCCGAGGTGGAACCCAGAACAACGCAACCACCGCCAGGATCAATGCCGGAACAATCAGAAACGCGAGCAAAGCATAGTGGGATCCGTCCCACGACAACAACTTACCTTGGCGCAGCGGCCGAGCCAGCGTGCTTCCCAGAAACCAGCAGAGGATGGCGCTGCCCACTCCGGCCACAGCCCCGAGCAGGCGCAGAATTGGTGGTGTCATCGGAATCGCTAGCAGTGTATCAGCCGATTGTGGTTGCGCCCAGCGATCCGGAAAGTCATCGTTACAGCTTGATGACAGAGTTATGATTCTCTCTAACAGGCTCGACTGCGGGAGGCAATGCCTATGGCCTCGACAGCAACGTGGTTCGCCATCGTCGGATTCGTTCTGCTGATATTGGGGCTCGTGCTGCGCACCGTCGCGATGATGAAATCCAGCGACGCCACCCCGGCCGAAAGCCGCATTCTGCACGGGCGGGAGCTGATTCTGCAGCATCGCCGTTTGTTTCCCAAGAGCCCACTGCCTCTGCTGGCGCGCAGCCTCATCCTGAGCGGCACACTACTGCTGGTGGCTGCGGTCGGCACGGAAATTTCGCGATAGAGTGATTCAGCGGACCGGCGCCGGCGTAGACGGACCCACTCGGCTCAGCATCCAGGGCTTCGGCTTAGGCATGCCCGGCGGCATGTTCATCGCTACCATCTTGACCTCGGCGGTGTTGGCGGTGGTTAACCGAATGAGATAGCGATCGCTTTCCTTGCTATTGGGATCTTTCACGGTTAACAGCAGACCGTCGCCGGTGAGCTGCCCGTTCTCGACGGTTGCAGTCGAACGCTGGTCGCTGATGCTCTTGATGTTTCCATCATCATTGAACTGCAAGTCCTGAGGCCGTTGCAGCGACCCGGAAACCTGATTGCCCTGCAGCGACAGTCGGATGGTCATCCAGGCATGGCCCTGAAACATTCCAATCCACGCTCCTGCGTATTCCGCTAACGGAGATTTGCGCGCCGGAGCGTTCTGCATGGCCGGCGTCATGGAGGTCTGGGCGTATCCGATAAGCGACAGCGCGACCACTAACATGGCAGTTGATAGGAACCGCTTCATATGCCTTCTCCCCTTTTTCGTTCGCTTAGGATTGTACTCCCGGCGGGCACGGCAGGTGAGCGCCGGTCTTGCAAAAGCCGGCTAGTAGTCACACGCAGATTTCAATTTTCCCAATCTTAATGAGCCTGATTTTGGCATGTCGCTTCGCCCGCAGATCCTGCACGGCCGATAGCGCCTACTGCCGGCTACGAAATTTTGATAGCAGCCGCAGGATCTCGAAATACAACCAGATCAGGGTAATCATCAGGGCGAAGGCGCCGTACCACTCCATGTACTTGGGAGCGCCGTAGCGCGCTCCGTTCTCGATCAGGTCGAAGTCAAGCACCAGGTTCAAAGCAGCGACCACCACGACGATGAGGCTGAATCCGATGCCGATCGGGCCTGAGCCGTTGACGGTAGTGAAATGGATGCCGAAGAAGCCCAGGATGAATTGCAGGAAGTAGAAGACGGCAATGCCGCCGGTGGCGGCCACGATGCCGAGCCGCAACTTGTCGGTGACTTTGATCAGGCCGGACCGATAGGCCAACAGCATCGCGATCAGCGTGCCAAACGTGAGCGCCACCGCCTGAATAGCGATGCCGTGGAAGCGCTGCTCCAGCAGAGCGGAGACGCCGCCGAGCACCAGACCTTCCAGCAGCGCGTAGATGGGGGCGGTAACGCCGGCCCACTGCTTCTTGAAGATGGTGACCATGGCCACGATGAATCCGCCGATGCCGCCGGCCATCGCCGGCAAAGCAATCGACTGCATCGCCTCCTCCGGCGAGACCGCGGCCGCGGCAAAGAAGCGGTTCCATGTCCAGGCCGCCGATACGACACAAAGAATGAGCAGCAGGCCGGTCTTGTTGACCGTGCCCGATACGGTCATGCTCTCGCCGAACGTGGCCTCGCCAGTGCGGAAGGTGTCGCCACTCAAGGCAGGGTTCGACGTTCTCATCAGTTGCGCCATGGAATCTCCTGTTTCGACAGTGTGTCTAGGATAGCGTATTCATTAGACGCGCGCCGGAGTAGTTGGACTCGAAAGGGCCGCCGAGCGCTGCTCGCCCTTGGCTCTTCGCCTGACGCTTTTTTTGCAAGGCCCGGGTTCGGTTTTCCCTTACCCCTTACGCCATAGGATGGCCGCGCAGCAGAAACGGTGGAAGAGCGGGCCTTCAGACCCGCGGCACAGCATTACCAACCAAGTGTGAAGGGATCCGTTGCTCGCAACGGATCCCTTCACAAGAACAGAGGCGAACATGGCATACGCGGCGCTAAAGCGCCGCTCTTCCACCGATTTGCCAAACCGAACCACCTAGTCCAGTGCCTCTAGCGAAAAGCGAAAGGCGAAGAGCGTCTTCTAGAACAACGTCTCCTGCCCGCTGGTCATGGTTCTCGGCCGCTTGATGCCAAAGTGGTCATAAGCGAGCTGCGTTGCCACCCGACCGCGCGGCGTGCGGTCCAGAAAGCCGATCTGGATAAGGAACGGCTCATAGATCTCTTCGATTGCGTCCGGCTCCTCGGCCAGCGATGCGGCCAGCGTGTTCACGCCCACCGGGCCGCCCTGATACTTCTCGATGATGGTGAGCAGCAGCTTGCGGTCGACCTCGTCGAAGCCGTGCGGATCGACCTCCAGCATCTCCAGCGCTTTCTGCGCCGTGGCCTTGTCGATCTTGCCCGCGCCGCGCACCTGGGCGTAGTCGCGTACCCGCCGCAGCAGGCGGTTGGCAATACGCGGTGTGCCGCGGCAGCGGGTCGCAATCTCCATGGCGCCCGGCTCGTCGATCTCGACGCCGAGAATCTCCGCCGAGCGCTGCAGGATGATCTTCAAATCGTCGTGAGTGTAAAACTCCAGCCGCAGCACGATCCCGAAGCGCGAGCGCAGCGGCGCCGACAGCAGCCCGGCGCGCGTGGTGGCTCCGATGAAGGTGAACGGCCGCACCTCGATCGTATGAGTACGCGCCGACGGCCCCTGCCCGATGATGATGTCGAGCTTGTAATCCTCCAGCGCCGAGTAGAGCAGTTCTTCCAGCGCCGGCTGCAGGCGGTGGACTTCGTCGATGAAGAGCACCTGCTTGTCGCGCAGGTTGGTGAGGATAGCCGTGAGGTCACCCTTGATCTGCAGCGTCGGCCCGGAGGTCTGCTGGAACGCCGCGCCCATCTCGTTGGCGATGATGTTGGCCAGCGTGGTCTTGCCCAATCCCGGCGGGCCATAGAGCAGCACGTGGTCCAACGGCTCTCCGCGCGAACGCGCCGCCTGGATGGCGACCTCTAGGTTGTCCTTGACCTTGTTTTGACCGATGAACTCGCGCAGCCGCTGCGGCCGCAGCTTCAGTTCGAAGGACGAATCGTCCTCCAGCGGCACCGCCGAAACGATGCGGTCAGGATTTTCTTTGGGCAAAGTCACGCAGGGCGATAGTAACGGGAAGCAGGTTGCTGCGGCAACCAAGGTCATTCCCCCTGCCAAGGGTCGAACAGGTTGATACTGCAACTTTCGAAGTCGGCAATGTTGCGAGTCGCGAGTGTGGCCCCGTGCAACTGCACGATCGCCGCAATCTGAGCATCGGACTGGCTAATCGGACGGCCTCGGAATCGACGGCGGGTGTAGATTCGCGAAAAGACCCTGGCAGCTTCAGCATTAAATGCGAGGGCACGATCAAGAAACTCGCGGTTGAAGATGGTTTCTGCGGCCGCGAACAAATTGTCCCGGCGTCTGCCCCTGGGTAGCAGCTCAATTCCGCAGTAGATTTCGGCCACAGTAATCGCAGTTGTGAATAATTCGCCGAAGGATTGTCTGTCGATCCAGTTGATGACTTGGGGAGATGGCTCTGGTCGCATGACTTCCGATAAGACATTGGTGTCCAGGACAATCATGCGAAATCCGGCGGTTCGCGCATGGCGACCCGCTTCGGGGGCTCGAGTTCAACGCCGCCAAGAGCGGAGAATCTCCGTCGTACTGCCTGGGCCAGGTTCTCCCTTTTCGTCTCGCCTTCCGAGAGGGCAGAGCGAAGAATTTCCCGTGCCTCTTCTTCCATGGAACGTCCGTGGTGGGCAGCTTGCACCCGCAAGCGGGATTTGGTTCGGTCGTCAATTTTCCGGATGACAAGGCTAGCCATGCCATCAATGATATCATTGATACCAAGCATGAAGAATCTTGGCATCCTCCTTTCCGGGCGCGGGTCAAATTTTGAGGCCATCGCCGACAATGTCGCCTCGGGCAAGCTCGACGCCAACATCGCTGTTGTCATCTCCAACCGGGCTGACGCCGGCGGCATCGAGTCGGCGCGTCGGCGTGGTCTGACCACACTGATTATCCCGTCGAAAGGCAAAGTCCGCGAGGAGCACGATCGCGAAGTGGTGGCGGCTCTGCGCGATCACAAAGTTGACCTGGTCTGCCTGGCGGGATACATGCGTCTGCTGTCGCCCTGGTTCGTGCAGCAGTTTCCCAACCGCATCCTCAATATTCATCCGGCGCTGCTGCCGGCGTTTCCCGGACTCGAAGCCCAGAAGCAGGCATTCGAATATGGTGTGAAGGTTTCGGGCTGCACGGTACATTTCGTGGACGAGAACCTCGACCACGGCGCCATCCTGGTCCAGAAAGTCGTACCAGTGCTCGACAGTGACGATGAACACACTTTAGCCTCCCGCATCCTGGAGCAGGAGCACATTGCGTATACGGAGGCGATACGGATTGCGCTGGAGGGAAAGTACGCAATCGAGGGGCGCAGGGTGGTGAAGAGATGACCGTCACCTACATGACCATGTTAAAATGACCATGGTCATCTGGAGGTGACCCTATGACCCCGAAAACTCGCCTTACGAGAAAGGCTGCGTCCACAGCGGTTCCCCTGGGCAAGGACAGAAAGGTCGCCGCGGGCGAGTTCAAAGCCAAGTGTCTGAGGCTGATCGACGAGGTCAACGAGACCGGGCATGAACTCATCATCACTAAGCGGGGCAAGCCCACCGCCAAGCTGATTCCGTTCACGGCGCCGACTATTGATTCGTTCTTTGGCAGGCTGAAGGGAATTGTCGAAATTGTGGGCGATCCTGACGACCTCGTAAACCCGATCATTCCGCTGGAAGATTGGGACATGTTGAAGTGATTCTGCTCGACACTCATGTCCTGATATGGTCCGAAATCCAGGAGCGTAAGCTCTCGCGCGCGGCATTCTCGGCCCTGCGCCGGACTCGCGCCTCGAGCGGATTAGCAATATCGGCAATTACGCTGATTGAAATCGCCAGTCTCATCGAGCGAGGAAAACTTGCGATCACCGGTACGATCGAAACCACCATTGCGCGGTTTTCGGAAGAGATAATCGTGCTACCTATCACCCGCGAGATCGCTGCGCTCACCCTACAGTTTCCGCCTGATTTCCCGCGCGACCCTTCGGACCGCATCATCGCGGCGACCGCACGCGCGGAAAACCTAGCTCTGGTCACTGCCGATCAGCGGATTCTACGCTGTTCGCTGCTGAAAACGATCTGGTAGGCGCGGCGTCTGCCGTCCGCCTACATCTCGTAGTGCAGCAGGGAGAACACGTCGTAGCCCTTCAGCTTCTCGCGGCCTTTCAGCCCATCCAGCTCCACCACGAATCCCATGCCGCAGATGTTGCCGCCGAGTTGCTTGACCATGTCGGCGGTAGCTTTGGCGGTGCCCCCGGTGGCCAGCAGATCGTCGCAGATGATAACGCGCTGGCCGGGCTGGATGGCGTCTTTATGGATTTCCAGCGTGTCGTGGCCGTACTCCAGCTCGTACTTCCACTGCAAAACTTCGGCCGGCAGCTTCTTGGGCTTGCGAACTGGAATGAAGCCGGCGTTCAAGCGATAGGCCAGCGCTGGGCCGAAGATGAAGCCGCGCGCCTCGATGCCCAGCACCAGATCGATATTCTGGTTGATGTAGTGCTCGGTAAGCGCGTCGATGAGGCGGGCGAAGCCGCGGCGATCTTTCAGCAGCGTGGTGATGTCGTAGAAGAGGATCCCGGCCTTGGGGAAATCGGGAACTTCGCGGATCAGTTTCTTCAGGTCTTCACAGTTGTGCGCCGGTTGCGGCTGCATCGGTTACCAGACTCCTTCAATGCGGAATGACGACGCCTGCAACAACGGCGCCCTGGATTCGACTACATGATCGACCCGAGCGGCTCGCGGACCTTGCTCCAAGTGCCGGCGCAGCGCGCTGAGTTGCTCGCGCGTCCCCGTCGCCATCACTTCAACATCACCGTTCTCGCAGTTGCGCACCCAGCCGGCGATACCCAGCTGCGCCGCTTCGCGCTCCACAAACCAGCGGAAGCCGACGCCCTGCACGCGTCCGGAAATAAGGTAGCGCCGAGTTTCGAGATTGTCAGACATGAAGATCAGCAGTTAGCAGCTGGCAATTAGCAGTTAGGGAAACTCTGATAAGCCTTGTTTTGAAGGGGACGGCCTTCAGGCCGTCCGTTAAGTACCCAAAAATCATCCGGCTTTAGCCGCTGCGAGACCTCACTTTCAGTTGATCAGAGTTTCCTTAGCAATTGGCTTTTCGCTCTTAGCTAACGCGAAGGACGATTGTAATTGAGTAGTGGCGGGCGTGGGGACAAAGAAAACGCGGCCGGAATTAACCGTGCCGCGTGTCTTAACCGGATTGCACGGCTGTTCCTGTCTGCCTAGATGTGTCTCGGCGACATGCGGTCGAGCAGAGAAATCAATTGTCTGCCCGCGGGTGGTGTCTTGACATCGCCTTGCAAAATGATCTGCTTGGCGTTCAGATCTTTGCCGTAGAGATTCTTGTTGGCATCATCATCGGAACGCAGAGTCGAGCCGTCGAGCGAGATACCGGCAAAAATCCCCCGATTCCGTGACCAGGAGAGGATTTCAGCCTTCATCACGATATCGGTTTCCGCGGAGGTGGTACGTCCTACCGGACCGGCCGCAACCGAAGCATCGCCGCCGAGTTTTACCTTGCTGGTCATCACCGAGCGCGCACCTTGCTCATTCATCACCAGCAACACGAAGTCAGTCGCCTCCCCACCGATCTGCAGTCCAAAGCTGCCACCCTCGATGGCGAAGAATGCCGGCGCGCTCCAGCGGCCGCGGAAGTCCGCGCCCGAACGGCACGTCATCACGCCACGTCCGTAGCTGCCGCCCACCACGAAAGCCGCCTTCTTCACCGACGGAAACACCACAACGCATTCCGCCTTATTGAGCAGGTCGCGCGGGATACCTTTATCGGGCATGCCGATGACCGCTTTCATCACCGAGTAAGATTCGTGCAGCCGATCAGCTTCTTTCTGCTGGGCAAAAGCTGGCAGGGCGAAACACGCACACAGCACGACAGATAACCACCTGTTCACAGTCTGTCTCCGTTCTGATGAATTGATTGTCGAGAACCGCTAAGGTCTTAGAAGCAATTTGTCGGCAGAAGGTGGCCTGAGCGGCCTCCCGTCGCCACACAAGGACGCAACGGGAACTTGCGGGCGACGAAACATCTGGCAGTCTTCCACGTTCCCGGCAATGAACCAGAACTTCCTAGGCTCGCGACAGGTAAGCCCCCTCAGAAGTATCGACGCGAATCTTTTCGCCTTCGTTGATGAACGGGGGGACCTGCACCACCAGCCCGGTCTCAGTTTTGGCCGGTTTAGTAACGCTGCTGGCGGTCGCCGACTTCAAGCCGGGCTCAGTTTCGACCACGGTAAGCTCGACCGTCTGCGGCAGCTCGATGCCCACCGGCTTGCCATCGAAGAACTCGACTTTGATAGCCAGGTTGGCGATGAGGTAATCGACTGCGTCGCCCAGAATGTCTTTGCCCAGGTGAAGCTGCTCGTAATTCTCAGTGTTCATGAAGTAATAGTCGTCGCCATCGGCGTAGAGGAACTCCATCTGGACTTCGTCAACCACAATCTTCTCGATAGGATCGCCGGAGCGGAAACGGTGTTCGAACATGGCGCCGGTACGCAGATTGCGCAGCTTGGCCTGGATGAACGCCCGCAGGTTGCCGGGAGTGCGATGTTCCACGCTGAACACCGAATGAAGATCGTTGTTGTGCTTGATGACCATGCCCGGACGTAATTGTGTGGCTGGAATCGCCATTCTTCTAAGACTCCTTGGTTAGCTGCATTTCCTGGGAGAGCCGATTCGCCCCGCACCGCGGCGGAGCCACGACTCAGGGACCGCGCCGCTGAGGACAGCAATCCGGCACGCAAAGTGCCGCAGAAATGTTCCTGCTAGAGCGGGCGGCTCGAAGGCTAAACAGTTGATTTTACACGTGCCGCAGCTGAATTGGGAAATCGCGAAGGAGAATGCGGGAGAAAGGCAACAGCCCGAATCCTCAGGTTGTCTAACTACTGGAAAGCAGCATTCAAGAAACCACCATTCGGGGAAACAGGGCGAGAGCCGCTGTCCGCGGGCGGATATCTTTTAAACCCCGTATCGCGATACTATTTGCAGAAAGGAAGAAAGGGATCTTATGAAAGATGAAACCGATAACTTCGCCAGCCAGGGAGAGTATCGCTCCTCGGAAGGAAATATCAGTGTTGGGTTGACGTTACTGTTTGTCGGGCTAGCTTTGGGAGCGCTCACGGCCTTGCTACTGGCGCCCAAGACAGGCAAGCAGATGCGCCGTACCCTGCGCCGCAAGTATGAAGACGCGCGCGATGCCGTGGAAGACTTTGGCGACCAGGCCGGCGACTGGATCGACAAGGGCTCTGAATGGGCGGACAAGGCGAAGAGCCGCGTGGCGCCGCTGACCAAGCCCTTCCAACGCTAGAGGCAAGGCAGCCCCCACTATCGTGTCTCTTGTGCGAAGATGGCGAACGGCAGAGATTCCTCACTGTCGACTAGGCTGGATCTCTGCGTCTTCGAACCCAGACTCCGCCGGGGCACGTCCGTCTACGAAACTCGTCACTGCTTCAAGACTCCCCGTGATATAGAATTCGTGCGACTGAGCTGACTCAAAGCTTGGTCGAGACCTGCCCCTCAAAATCGTGCGCCCACGCCTTAAATTCGCCCTCTTGATCTTCCTGGCGGTTTCTTTTGCCGCTGCGTCTGCGGAAAAGATCGCCGACATTCAGCCGCTGGGATACGTGACCGATCTGGCGCAGGTTATTACTCCCGCGACCAAGGTGAAGATCGAGGCTCTCTGCGCCGAGGTCGATCAGAAGACAGGAGCGCAGATTGCGGTCGTCACCGTGCGCTCGCTCGAGGGCGAGACCAAAGAAGACTACGCGGTCGATCTCTACAAGCATCTGGGTATCGGCTCGAAGAAAAACAACCGCGGCGTGCTGTTGTTGATCGCGCCAACCGAGCGCCAGTACCGCATCGAGGTCGGCTACGGGCTGGAACCGGTGATTAACGACGCGCGTGCCGGCGACATCGGCCGCGCCATGCTGCCCAGTCTGCGCAGTGGCGATTACAGCGCCGCCGCCCTGTTGGGGGTCTCCAGCCTGGCCCAACTGATCGCCGCCGATAAAGGCGTCAAGTTGACCGGCGTGGCGGCTATGCGGCAACCGGCGCCGAAAAGCCCCTGGCCGTGGTGGCTGAAGCTGCTGGCCCTTATCGCCGTTTTCTGGTTTATTCGCACCGTCGCCCGGGGTATGCGAGGCGGCGGCGGGCCGCGATCCGGTCTCCGCGGTCGTGGCTTTGGTCCAGGGATGGTGTTCCTGCCTCCTATGATGGGTGGCTGGGGCGGAGGCCGAGGCGGCGGCTTCGGAGGCAGCTCAGGCGGGTTCTCCGGCGGCGGATTTGGCGGCTTCGGTGGCGGCTTGAGCGGCGGCGGCGGTGCGGGAGGCAGTTGGTGAGAGGCGGCGGGATGAGGAGGTCGCGATGAAGAAGCCCGAAAGCAAGCTTCTGGAGCTGGTCAACCGGCTGCAGGAAGCTTGCGGCGAGAATCTGGTCACAGTGGTTCTGTATGGCTCCGCCGCGCGCGAAGACTTCCACGAGCAATATTCCGACGTGAACCTGCTGGCGGCGTTTAAGGATCTGGGACCCGGCTCGCTGACGGCCATCATGCCGGTGATTCGCTGGTGGACACAGGAGGAGCACATCTCGCCGCCGTTAATCATGACGGTCGATGAGCTGCGCGAGTCGGCGGACGTGTTCGCTATCGAGTTGCTCGACATCCAGCACAGCCACCGCACGCTATTTGGCGAGGACATTGTCAGCAGCCTCGAAGTCCCCATGAATCTGCATCGGCTGGAAGTGGAGCATGAGCTGCGAACCACTCTGTTGCGGCTGCGACAGCATCTGCTGTTGCGTCCCGATGACGAAGGCGAGTTGCAGGGAGTATTGGCAAAATCGAGCAGCAGCGTGCTGACACTTTTTCGCCACGCGCTCATCGCATTGGGCGAGGACCCGCCTAATCCCAAGGCGGAATTGCTTCAGCGCTCGGCGGAAGTTTTTGGCTTCGAGGCCGCTCCTCTGCGTGCCGTTCTGACTTTGCGCACCGATCCTCAATACCCGCTGAACGTGGCGGAGGCCTATCACGGCTGCATGGCCGCCATCGCGCGCGTGGCGCATGAGCTGGAAGAGCGCGCGCCGAAACGGCATTGGCGGAAAGTGTCTCACAATGTGTGATACCGAAATCATGAAAGAGAGACTGCCATGAAAACAGGACTGATCATTCTGGTTGTGATCGTGCTGCTGATCGTGTGGGTCGGCGGCACCTTTGTCGGCCATCGTAACGAGATGGTGCGCAAGCGCGAAGCGGTTAACGCTGCCTGGGCGCAGGTGGACGTGGTTCTGCAGCGCCGTGCCGACCTCATCCCCAACCTCGTCGAGACGGTGAAGGGTTACGCCGCGCAGGAAGTGAAAGTGTTTGGCGATATTGCCGCCGCGCGCGCCGCCCTGATCGGCGCCAAGACGCCGCAGGACAAGATCGCCGCCAACGGCCAACTGGATTCAGCTTTGGGCCGATTGCTGGTTGTGGTCGAGAACTATCCGCAGCTCAGGTCCAACGAAAACTTCCTGCGCCTGCAGGACGAGCTGGCCGGCACCGAGAATCGCATCGCCGTCGAGCGCCGCCGTTACAACGAGACGGTGCAGGACTACAACACCTACATCAGCTTGTTCCCCAACAACATCGTGGCCAGCCTGTCGGGATTTACCCGCAACGACGCCTACTTCAAGACCGACGAAGGCGCGCGGCAAGCTCCCAAGGTGAACTTTGGAACGCCGCAGACGCAGCAACCGGCGCCCGCACCGGCTCAGTAAACAAAAGAAAACGCGGCAAGCGTAACCAGCCTTGCCGCGTTCACCATCTCTCGCGATGGTTAACTTATTTAGTAGAGCCGGAAGTTCACTTCCACGTTGATCATGACCGGCACCGGATGCCCATCTTTCTTGGCGGGCTCGAAACGCCACTGGCGCACAGCTTCGATGGCTTTCTCGTCCAGCCCCATACCCAACGCGCGCTGCACTTGGATTTGCTGGGGCTTGCCTTCTGCGCTGACCACCAGCCACAGAATCACGGTTCCCTGGTACTTGGCCTTGCGCGCCTCTTCGGAGTACTCGGGATCAGGGTCATACACAACTTTGGGGGCGCTCACGCCGCCGCCCACGCGATAGGCTCCGCCGCCGTAGCCGCCGCCATGTCCCGGCCCCACGCCCGGTCCGGTACCTGAGCCCACACCGCCTCCGCTGCCACTGCCGATACCGCCACCCGAGCCGGTGCCGTTCGAAGGAGGTCCAATCACCCTCGACAGCGGATCGCCCAGTGCGCCCACCGTGGGCAGCTTAATGTTGGGAGGAACGACGACGGACGGATCGACCACCAGCTTGGGATTGTCATTGCGAATGACAATCGCCGGAGGCACGATCTGATCTTTGGAGAGCTTCGGCAGCGCGCCCTTGGGAGCCTGCAATTTGTCGCGATCGCCGCCGCCACCGCCGCCGCCCGCACGCTTCTTGGAGATTGGCATCGGCATGTACGGGCTGATGTCGGTGACCACGCCAATCACCTGCTGCTTGATCTCGTCCTTATGCTCGAAGACCCAATGTCCCGACCAGATCAGCAGACCCACAGCCACCATGTGGATGATGAACGAATAGACAAACGTGTCCTTACGCTGGGGATAGAGACCTTGGCCCTCGCCGAAAAGCGCGGGTATTACCTGGTCCTGTGGCGCAACGTTCGGAATCTGTTCTTTCGCCGGTTTTGAAGCTACGGGCGTGGGCATCGGCTTTGTACAACAGTATAGACCCTGTAGGTTGCGAGAAGTTCCAGAAAATTGTAGGTGCGCAGCGCGGTTCGTCCCAGGTAGGAGCGCCATTCCAGAACGATCCGGCAAATACCGTAATTCTAGCGGTTTCAGAGCAATCGAATCACCCGCAGGGCATCGCGTCGTACTCCTAGTTCGACCGGCGTGCGGCAAATGTATTCGCCATCGGCAAAGATTTCCGTAATGGGATCGGTAACGATACGCAGGCGGCTGGCCTGGAAGTACTCCACTTCCTTCATCCCAATATGGCCGCCGCGATAAACAACCCGGAACAGCCGCAGCAGCCTCAGCTTGCTGAGATTGCGGACGAAGCAAAGATCGAGCAGCCCATCGTCCATCCGCGCCTGATGCGTCAACCGCATCCCATTGCCGTATTGCGGACCGTTGCCCGCCGCGATCAGGAAGCCTGGTTCGTCCAGACAAGTTCGCCAGCAACCGCTCTCTTCTACGGACACGGTAATCCGGGGTGGGCGAAAGCTTCCCAGCACCTGTAACAGGCCGACCACGTATCCCCCGTGAGCCCTGAGCCAGCGCGGCTGCCGGAAAGTTCGGCGATTCACCGCGGCGTCCAGTCCGGTTCCGGCGATGCAGCCGTAAAACGTGGTGCGCGCGCTCTCGCGTTCCGCCTCGGTCAGGCGGCGCAGCTGCGATTGCATGATGCGTCCGCCCAGCTTGGCTTGATCCGGCCGCGGACCATCAGGGACAAAGTGCAGCCCCTCCAACGATTCGCCCTGCCAGGGAACGGGATCTTGCGACGCGGCCTCGGCGTCGGAATCCAAAGGTTGAATGGTGCCTAGATCGACGTTACGGAGGTTGTCGCCTGCGGTAGAGAAGCGCTGCCACGCGGCTAGGGCCTGCTCCACATTCCGGATGCCGACGGATTGTGCAAAGTCATTGGCGCTGCCCAGCGGAACCACCAGCGTGGGAATCTGCTTTAGCGCTAATCCGCCGAGGTGACGATGGACAGTGCCGTCGCCTCCGAAGATGAGCGCTGCGTCAGGCTGATCGGTGGCATCAAGTTCGTTGCCGGAAAACAGGTTGACGCCCGGCAACTCGAAGCGCTGAACGTGATGCGGTTTGGCGTGAGGTCCAAGCAGGGCGACGGCGCGCACCGCGCTACTTTCGCACAGCCGCGCAGAAAATCAAAATGGGATTCACCAGGAAACGCGGAGACAAAGAGTAGGCCGGAAAAAGCATCCGAATCGGCCAGATTCTTTGTCATCCTGAGCGGAGACGGCGCTGTGCCCGCCGTGGTAGAAGTCTCCCTACTCAGCCCGAAAGCCAGTATTTTCAGCCACATTCTGAACGCCCAACGACGAATCATTTCTTGCTATCCCACAATGTGTGAGAACGCGAAAAACCATTTGATTCGCCGACTGCAGACTTCCGTTTTGGAATAAAGTGCGGTTTTTGGCAAGACTTTGGTGCTATACGCGAACCGCTATTCTTGGTACACTTGCGTTCTTCTAAACAGTTGCAATCTCTCGCAACTCAAAATCACTCTCTCAATTCCCAAAGGAGACCCTTCTAGAATGAAAACTTACTGGTTATCTCGCTCCATCATCCTGCCCATTATGCTCGCGGGCCTCAGCGCTGCGACCTCTTCCGCGGCGGACTCCAAGACCGTCCTTCATATCTCCAGCCGGCTTCCGGTCCAGGGATCCAGTCGGGTATTAGGGGCCAATCGTCCCCAGGTGGCAGCGCACCCGAGCAAGATGCAGCCCCCTAGTCCGGCGGCCAATCCCTGGGTCTTACAGGCCACGCTACCCGGCGCCGTTATCCACGACATCTCCTTCCCTACATATCAGGTGGGTTTTGCTGCCGCCGAGTTAGGCCAAGTGTGGAAGACCACCGATGGCGGCGCCACTTGGACTGAAATCGTAAATCTGGGATTTCCTTATTACTGGTATGGCGTCCATGCGTTGAATACCAACGATGTTGTCATCTCCGGGTTCAACGACAATAACTTCGAAGGCATTATTCGCTGGAGCCATGATGGCGGAGCCACTTGGACAGGAGACATCGTCCTCACCACCAGCGGCTGGTCAGATCGGGTCCGCTTTGCCAATACGCAAGATGGGTTGGTGATGGATCAACTTAATCTCAACGGGCCTAACGCTGCGCACTACACTTCCGACGGCGGCGCGACTGCGGCTGACTGGACCGAAGATGTGCCCGATCCCAACGGGGGATGGTTCGGCGATCAGTTCAGCATGTTGTCCAACCTTCGCACTCGCGCCTCAGGTATCACCTATTGTGACAGCTCTGACGGGGGCGTGACTTGGGCCTGCGGTCCATCCATTGACCAGGTATTCGATGGTCCCACATTTTTTGCTGACCAGAACAATGGCTGGGTAGGCGGCGGCGAGATCTCGCCCAACGTCGAAGGTTGGGTGCATCGCACCACCGATGGCGGACAAACCTGGAGCCCTCGCACGCTTGACATTGGCTGGCCCATTCGGGAAATTTACTTCCTCAACCCGACTACGGGATGGGCCGCGGGTGGCAACATCTACTCGAACGCCGGTGGTTTGTACTTCAGCAAAGACGGTGGCCAAACCTGGACGCTCGACCTCGACAGCAATGGAGCGGAAATGAGTTCGTGCGCCAGCGCGCCTGGACCTACGAATGTGCAGATCTGGTGTGCAGGATATAACTCCAGCTTCAATGGCGTGGTCTACAGGCTGCAAACTCTGGCTCACTGATCAACGAAAATTGCGGCGAACAATTTGGTACTGCCGGAAGCCGGAGTCTTACGCTCCGGCTTTTCTTCACGCGCACCCCGCTTTGTTACAGTCTCGCGAAACAACCACAAAACTCTTGCCTCAGATATAAAACGAAAGTACCATTCACCCCGCGCTAAGATGACATATCACTCGAGCATCCCTATCCGCTGCAAGTCTGGTTGCTCGATTCGAATCTGCTGACCTTCAACGCCACTTCGATTGCTGACCATTGGCAATCCCACGCCACAGGAGAAAAGGAAATTACAAATGAGAGCGGCTCTGTTAAAGATCGCGCCCGGCTGCATTCTGGCCATGCTTCTGCTTACGTTCGGTTCCACCGCCAGCGGGCAGGCCAAGAAACCAAACATCATTATTCTGATGACCGACGATGTTGGCTGGATGGACTTAGGCGTCTATGGAGGCGGCGCCGATCGCGGTGCCCCCACCCCGAACATGGATCGCATCGCCAATGAAGGCATCCGCTTCACCGACTACTATGCTCAACCCACGTGTACCCTCGGGCGCCTGGCAGTAATGATCGGCCGCGAGCCGGTGCGCGCCGGCGTGCTGAACGTCTTTATTCCCGGCGATCCCAACGGCATCAGCAAAGATGAAGTGACCCTGCCGCAGTATCTGAAGAAGGCGGGCTATCACACCATGCAGACCGGCAAGTGGCACCTGGGCGACAAGCCGGAATACTATCCCACGCAACACGGCTTCGACGAGATGCATTACATGTTGCCCTACTACGGCAACGTTTATACCTACGACGACACCAGCTTCTATCCGGATTTCCCCTCGAACGATCCCAAGTTCATGGCCTACTGGCACAACTTGAACCTGAAGATTTGGGAGCAGAATCCCGGCGACAAGGAAGCCACGGCCATGCTGGATGGCCGCGAATTCCGCACCGCCGATCTGAAGCTGGTCGACCAGTGGCAAACCGATTACGTGGTCAACTGGATCAAGCAACACGCCAAAGATTCCGCGCCCTTCTTCATCGACCTGAACTTCATGCGCATGCACAATCCCTCGGTCATCCCCGATGAAGATTTGCGCAAGTCTCCCGGCCAATATCCTTATACCGACGGCTTGATGATTCTCGATCGGCAAGTGGGTCAGGTGATGGCCGCGCTGAAAGACGCCGGCATTGATAACAACACCATCGTCATCTGGACCACAGACAACGGCGCCTGGATCGATACCTGGCCCGATGCCGGCAATACTCCGTTTCGCGGCGAGAAGAGCAGCACCTTCGAAGGCGGCTTCCGGGTGCCGGCCATGGTACGCTGGCCGGGGCACGTCCCCGCCGGCGTGGTAAGCCACGACATCTTCTCCTGCGAGGACTGGTATCCCACATTGGCGGACATCGCCGGCCTGCCTGCTCCTCCCCGCCATTGGACCGACAATGCGGGCACGCCGATTGTGTTCGACGGCATCGACCAGTCCGACCTCATTCTGGGCAAGGGACCCGGCAAGCGCGACACCATCCTCTACTTCAGTGCTTCGGGCGGCATCGCCCTGCGCCAGGGCCGCTGGAAGTTGACGTACAACTCGCACGATTCCTGGCTGGGCGTAAACCGCAACATGACCGCACCGGCGCTCTACGATCTGGTGGTCGATCCCTTCGAGCAGCACGACATGGTCTTCACCGGGGCGGCGCCGATGAACGACGCCATGAAGACTTCTCCCGGCCGCAGCCCGCTGCACGATCACGGCTGGATCATGGCTCCGCTGGGTGGAGCACTGAAGCAAACCTTTGCCGAGATGAAGCAGTATCCCAATCGCTTCCTTGGCCTGGACGGCGAGGTCTACTGGGAATCGCTGCCGGTGTTGCCCAGGGAACTCTCCGTGCCTCCGAAGGGAATGAATATTCCCCAGGACTAGTCGCGACAGCAGCTCGAAACTCAGATGCCGCCCGTGCCAGCCGCCCGGGCGGCATTGCTGTCGCTGCCTGCGCCCGCCCGGCTTACCGTTGTTGGTAAGATCGAGCGCCGCTGGTAGGATCTGAGCTTGCATCCAGGGAATTTGCCGCGAGTGCTGCACTGAGCGGCTGCTCACTTAGTATGGGCGGGCAAACCTCATCGAATCCCATGGCAACTTCCTACAACCAGATTGCCGGCCAAAGCGTAGAGCGCCTCGCGGCCCTGAGCGACGGCATCTTTGCTGTGGCCATGACGCTGCTGGTGCTGGACCTGCGGGCGCCGGCTGCCGAGGCCATCCGCAGCGAGCACGATCTGGGACGCGCCCTCATCGCACTGGCGCCCCGGATGCTGATGTACATGATGAGCTTTATGACGCTGGGTATCTTCTGGCTCGGCCAGCAGACGCAGCTGAACCATCTGGCCCGCTCCAGCCGCGCTCTTTCTTGGCTGCACCTGGCGTTTCTGTTCGTGGTTTCCATCACGCCCTTTTCGACGGCGCTGCTGGCGGAATTCATCCGCTATCGGCCTGCATTGCTGGTCTATTGGCTCAACATTTTGTTGCTGGGCGCAACATTGTTCGTCAGTTGGACCTGCGCCATGGAAACCGGACTGGTCAAGCCGGACTTACCGCCGGAAATTCCTGTCGCTATCAAGCGCCGCATCATTATCGGGCAGCTTTTCTATGCCCTCGGTGCGCTGCTATGCATGCCGCTCAACACCTACTGGAGCATTGCCTTCATCGTGTCGGTGCAACTCTATTACGTCGTTGCGCCGCGCCTTCCCGGCCGCTCGCGCTAGGCAGAATAGTCGCTCTTTCCTCAGCCGGTTACCGCCTTTCCACAGCGGCTGGCAATGCTATGATCAGCGGCGTATGCCTGAGGCCAAACTATCGATCGAAATGGTTCAGGGCGATGTGCTGGAGTTCTCCGCCGATGTGCTGGCGTTGAAGTACGCGCAGCATTATTACGGTGCCGACGAAGCCGTTTCGTCCCGCCTGATTGCTGGCGCCCGCGCCGACCCGGCAGCACTGCAGCCACAGCCGTGGGAATATGTTTTCGTCGATACCGGGCGCCTGGTCCCCAGCCGCCACGTTCTCTTCGTTGGCGTTCCGCGGCTCGTGCAGTTCAACTACAACGAAATCGAACGCTTCGCCTTTGAGGCAATCAAGACAACATGGGTGGAGTGCCCTCAGGCCCAACACATCGCTATGACCCTGCATGGTCCGGGCTACGGACTTGACGAGGTGGAGGCCTTGCAGTCGGAGTTACGAGGCATGTGGAAGGCGATTCTTGCTGGCTTCCGTCCCGCGACGCTGCGACGCGTATCCATCGTAGAGCACAGCGCTGCCCGGATTGAGCGTCTGCAGAAGCCGCTGAACGACGCCAATGCTTACTACCGCCTACTGCCGGCGGCGTCCCCGTCAGGCAGTCTACCGCAGGAGGCCCGGTTGGAGACGGTTGCACCTCCGCTATCAGCGAGCGCGTCTACCAGAGGTCTAACCGCTTACGCTCCTCCTTCTCCCGCGCCTACTCCGCAAGTTGCCCATTCTCCGGTTGCGCCACCCATCAGCAAGCCACGAATTTTTGTGGCCATGCCGTTTGCCACCGAAATGGAGGACGTCTATTACTACGGCATTCAGAATCCGGTCCGGCAACTGGGATTCATCTGCGAGAGAATCGACCAGGAAGCTTTTACCGGTGACGTGCTTCCGCAGATGAAAACCCGCATCGAAGCGGCGGAAATCGTGATCGCCGATCTCACCGGCTCGAATCCGAATGTGTACCTGGAAGTGGGTTATGCCTGGGGAAAAGCGCGGCCAACCGTGTTGCTGGTTAGGGAAGCGGATCAACTGAAGTTCGATGTTCGAGGGCAAAAGTGCCTTACTTACAAAAGCATCAAAGACCTGGAAACTCAGTTGACTAAGGAGCTCCAAGAGCTGACTGGCGGGGCAGACCAGGACTGACACCGCACAGTCGTAGCTTACCGTCCCCGACAGCGCCAGAGCCGTCGGCCGCGCGCTATACAATACCGGCACCGGGGGCGAGATCGATGCCGGTCGCGATCGAATCATGAACAAGGCATCCTGGTTAGCCGGCATCCTGCTTCTGGCTGGATCTCTATTGCCCGTCCAGGCACAGAACGCTGCGGACTCGCAAGGCTGTCCAGGGAGCACGGTCGACAACCAGGGCGCGGATATCGCCAGAATGTCGCGAGCTTTTCTGGCCCAGCTGCAGACTGCCGTGTACGAAGGCGACAAAACCAAAGTCGCCTCGATGGTTTCTTATCCCCTGCTGGTAATTCACGGCGGCCGCAAAACCCGCATCAAGACCAAAGCCGAATTTCTCGCCAAGTACGACACGGTCTTTGATACTCACGTCCAGAAGGCGATCGCGCAACAGTCCGCCCGCTGCCTGTTCGGCAATTATCAGGGAGCCATGATCGGCGACGGCGAGCTGTGGTTCGCCCAACAACAGGACGGAGCGATGAAGATCATCACGGTGAATCCGGCTGCAGGTAGCCAATAATCGTTGTGAGGTGTTCATGCCGCCACCCGATGTACCGCCATCTTTTTCGTGTATTCGAGACCGAGAAGCCTGAACCGCTATCACCCCGCGCCGTGACCCCCGCACTTTCGCGCCTGCTCCCTCCGTGGCAACCTGCCAGCAAGGAGATGAGCAAATGTGGCTCAAAACTCTTGCTGTCGTCGCTATCATTCTCTTCTTCGCTTGACTCACCGCTGTGCTCCAGGGCTGGAGCAAGAGCAATATCCCGGGACGACTGTTCAGCGCAGCCTTCCTGATCGGTATGGGCTTCGCCGCGATCTGGGGAGTCAGGCTGCTGTTCGGCCATCACGTCCATTGAGTTGGATGGTCGCCGCGAAATCCCTCGCTCCCATGGTCGTCTGATCACGGCCCGTGGTGTATGCTGCACTTCTGAATCCAAGGCAAGATTGGGGCTGGTTTTTGCGAGGGCAGACCCGCGCGAAAACTAGAACGGTATCTCTTGCCCGCGGTTCGCGGTTGCGCAACCACCCATGCGAGCCAAAGCCCAGCCTCGGAAGTCCAACCCCGCCCGGTTGATCATCGCGGGAGTCCTCGTGACCGCCGTCGCGGGTTTAGTGATTTGGCGGTGGTCGCGCGGACTAGACCCCAAACCCACTTCCGCCGCGAGCTACGTGGGCGAGCAACGCTGTGCCGAATGTCACGCGGAGCAAGCCAAGCTGTGGCGTGACTCACATCACGCGCAAGCCATGCAACTGGCGAACAACGCTACCGTACTGGGCAATTTCGACGACGCCCAGTTCTCCGAAGACGACGTCGCGTCCAACTTCTTCACGAAGGACACCAAGTTCTATGTCCGCACTGACGGAGCTGACGGCAAGCCTCAGAACTTCGATTTGCCCTACACCTTCGGCGTCTTTCCCCTGCAACAGTATCTGGTGCCGTTTCCCGGCGGACGCTTACAAAGCTTTGTAGTGGCCTGGGATTCGCGACCCAAAGCTCGTAACGGCCAGCGCTGGTTCGATCTTTATCCCGATCAGAAGATCGCGCCCTCCGATCCGCTGCACTGGACCGGCCCCAACCAGACCTGGAATTACATGTGCGCCGATTGCCACTCCACCAATCTGCGCAAGAACTACGATCTGGCTAAAGACAGCTACGCTACTACCTGGTCCGAGATCGATGTCTCCTGCGAGGCCTGTCATGGACCTGGCTCGAATCACGTGGCCTGGGCGCAATCGCATAAGGGCTCTTACAGTGTGGGATCTGGCAGCGATGGCCTGACCGTGAATCTCTGGCCAGCCAGCGGGCGCTGGGCAGGTGCGGAGCCGGACACCGGAACCATGCATTGGACGGGCGCACTCCGCTCGCACAATGAAATCAATACCTGCGCTCCCTGCCACTCGCGCCGCCATACCATCACCAGTAACTATCAGCCAGGCCAGCCCTTTCTCGACGCCTATGTGCCCAGCTTGCTGGAAGAAGGCGTTTACTATCCCGACGGACAGCTCCAGGAAGAAGATTACGAGTGGGGTTCATTCCTACAGAGTAAGATGTACCACAACGGGGTAACCTGCTCAGATTGCCACGATCCGCACAGCGCCAAGCTGGCCTCAGACAACCTGAATAGCGTGTGCGGCAAATGCCACTCGCTGGCCAAGTTCGGCACCGAGCAGCATCACCATCACCCCGAAGGCAGCGCCGGCGCGCTTTGCGTGAACTGCCACATGCCGACCCACACCTACATGGTCATCGATGTGCGCCGCGATCACAGCCTGCGCATTCCCCGGCCTGACTTCTCGCTGGCCTACGGAACCCCGAACGCCTGCAACCAGTGCCACAAAGACAAGTCGATTCCCTGGGCGGCGGACGCGGTCGCCAAGTGGTACGGCCCTAACCGGCGCCAGGAGGCGCATTTCGTCGAGGCCATCAATGCCGGCCGTCGCGGATTGCCCAGTGCGGAAAAAGATCTGACTGCGCTGATCACCTGATACCGCGAAGCCCGCCATCGCCCGCGCCACCGCCCTCAACCTGCTTCCCGAATATCTGACAGTGTCAGGGCTGCCGGCCGTGCAGGCCGCGCTCAATGACCAGGACGCTCTGGTGCGCCGTGAGGCGGTTCGGGCGCTCGATCCATTGCCCCCGGAAGAGCGCGTTCGCCTGGCCGCGCCCTTGCTCAGCGATCCGATTCGCTCGGTGCGCATCGAAGCCGCGCGCCTGCTGGCCGGCACCCAGCCTAATCTGCTGCAGGAAAATCAGAAGACAGCGCTCGATCGCGCGACCGCGGAGCTGATCGCCTCTGAGATGGCAAATGCCGATCGGCCCGAGAGTCACGTTAACCTGGCGCTGCTTTACGGCCAGATGGGCCGGTTCAGCGACGCGGAGAGCGAGTTGCATACCGCTTTGCGCCTCGACCCGCGTGACGTTCCCGCGATGGTCAACCTCGCCGATCTCTATCGCTCGCAGAACCGCGATGACGAGGGCGAACCGTGGTTGCAGAAGGCCATCGCCACCTCGCCCGACGCGGCCGAGCCGCTGCATGCTCTGGGATTGCTGAAGGTCCGGCAAAAACAGTACCAGCAGGCTTTAAGCTTCCTGGCTAAGGCCGCGGCGCTGCAGCCCTCGCACGTCGAGTACAGCTACGTGTATGCAGTAGCGCTGAATTCCACCGGCCAGCCGGACCAGGCGATAGCAGTCCTGCAGCAGGCTCATCAACGCCGTCCCGCCGATCGTCAGGTGCTGATGGGACTGATCGCCTTTGAGCGGGACAAAGGCAATCTGCCGTCGGCCATCACCTATGCGCAGCAGTTGGTGCAACTGGCTCCCGATGATCCGGAGGCGAAGGCCACGCTGGCGCAGTTGGTCGGGCAGCGACCTTAAGCCGAGCGATGTGGGCCGGCAAAACAATTTGGATAAGGAACCGGCGGACTCGGATCTTCCTCCTGCTAGCATAGCTTGGTGGCTCCGCTGCTTGATGTCCGCGATCTGCATATCGAATTCGCCACGGCGCAAGGCAGTGTTACCGCCGTGCGCGAGGTGAGCTTCCAGCTTGGCGCCTCCGAAGTGCTCGGCCTGGTGGGCGAGTCGGGCTCGGGAAAATCGGTAAGCGCGCTGGCGCTTTTGCGCTTGTTGCCACCGCAAGCGAGGATTCAGGGCAGCATCCGTTTTGCCGGCGAGGAGCTGCTGGCGCTGCCCGAGCCGGAGATGCGCCGCATTCGCGGCGCGGGCATCAGCATGATCTTTCAGGAGCCCATGACCGCTCTCAACCCGGTGATGCGGGTCGGGGACCAGATTGCCGAGGCCGTGCTGGCCCACGCCGGGGCTGAAGCCTTCAAGCATAAAGGAGCCGATATGGCGCAGCTGAAGCCCCGCCCCTTCACCAGGCAGGAAGCCTGGCAACTCGCGGTTGAAGCGCTGCGCACGGTTTCCCTTGCCGACGCCGAACGCCGGGCCCGCGACTATCCTCACCAGCTTTCCGGAGGCCAGCGGCAGCGGGTGATGATCGCCATGGCCGTGGTCAATCGGCCCTCGCTGCTGATTGCCGACGAGCCCACCACCGCGCTCGATGTCACCATTCAGGCGCAGGTGCTGGATCTGCTGGCCGAGTTGCGCGAAAAATTCTCCCTGGCCATGCTGTTCATCTCCCACGATCTGGCGGTCGTGTCGCAAGTCTCGCGCCGCATCGGCGTGATGTATGCCGGCAATCTGGTCGAAATGGGATCGGCCGACGACGTTTTCCATCATCCGGCTCATCCGTACACCCGCGGCCTGTTACACTCGGTGCCAACGCTGCACAGCGATCGTACCCGACCGTTGCAGACCATCGAGGGGGCGGTGCCTTCGATCGCTGCACTGCCGCCGGGCTGCGCGTTCGAACCACGCTGCGCCTTGCGTATTGCCAGCTGCGCGGCCGCCTTGCCACCGCTGGTGGAAGTGGCGCCCGGGCATTTTGCTCGCTGTCCCGTGGTCGCATCGGAGGTTTGCTGATTCATGCGCCTGCTGTTGTTGAGCGACATTCACGCCAACATCGAAGCGCTGGAAGCCTGTTTGGCCGAGGCTCCGGCCCACGATCGGGTGATGAATCTCGGCGACATTGTAGGCTACAACGCCTCGCCCAATGAGGTTTGCGAGCGGGTGCGCGCCATGGGATCTCCGGTGGTGCGAGGCAATCATGATCGCGCCTGCTCCGGGCTATCGAGCCTGTCGGAGTTTAACGTGGTAGCTGCCATGTCGGCGCGTTGGACCCAGATCACCCTGCAGCCCGATCATCTCGACTGGCTGCGCAATCTGCCCCAGGGCCCGCTGCGGCTCGAAGAGTTTCCCGGCCTGGAGTTCGTGCACGGCTCGCCGCGCGACGAGGATGAGTACGTGCTGAACAACGCCACCGCCGGCGTCGACTTCCATCTCCCCGGCCATGCCGACCGCATCTTCTTCGGCCACACCCATCTGCAGGGCGGATTTCTCTACCGCAACGAAAAGACCCAGCCGATCTTGCCGCAGTATCCCAGCGGCGAAGGCGTAGAGGTTTGCCGGATCATGTTGACCCCCGGCGAGCGCTATCTGATCAATCCGGGATCGGTGGGGCAGCCGCGCGACAACGACTGGCGCGCCGCCTTTGCGGTATACGAAACCAACGGCGACACGGCCGACAACGTGACCTACTATCGCGTCCCCTATGATGTCGGGCAAGCGCAGTCCAGAATTCTGGCCGCCAGTTTACCGGAACGTCTGGCTATCAGGTTGAAGCTCGGACGGTAGGGTTTTTGAAAGGGCAGAGCTGCTACTGGGCCCTAAAGCTTGCCGAATCGGTACGCCGTAGCCATCATTCATTTTTTGTCATCACGAACCGACTTTAGTCGGTGAGGGATCTGCTGTTCCGACTTTTCCGCGCCTCAATGCCCCAGCTGATAAATCCTAAGCATCTCGACCGCAACCACGAAAATCCCAATCCCAAAATAAAGATTGCGCGCGACCTCGGGGCTGAGGGCGGCGGGCAAAGGCACGCCGCGCTGGCGGAAAACCAGCACCAGCGAACGTTCGCGCTCGGTAATGAAGTCGGCAATACGCCGGTGCAAGCCCGCAATCAGCAGGCCTAGAAGAAGTCGCGCAATTTCGAGTGGCATAGCAGAATCGTAGGCCCCACCCCGCCGCCGCTCAATAGGCCGAAAACCTTAAGCCGGACCTGGACACACGATTGGGAGGCCCGCGTTTTGTGCGTGCTAGAATCCAAGCAGGTTCTGTTGTCCGGATGAATTCCAATCTGCAAAACCTGCTGGAACTGCAACAGGTGGACGCGCGCATCGCCGCGGTTCGCGCCGAGGTTGCCGCTCTGCCCAAGGAAGTGGCGCGCATCGAAGCCAAACTGGCCGGCTCCAAAGCCGCCGTCGAGGCTGCGCAAACCGCCATCAAGGCCGACGAGACCGCCCGCCGCAAGCACGAGTCAGACATTAAGGACCAGCAGGAAAAGATCAGCAAGTATCGCGATCAGTCGCTCAAGGTCAAAACCAATCAGGAATACAAAGCGCTGCTCAGCGAGATCGAACACGCCGAATCCGAGATTCGCAAACTGGAAGACAAGATTCTGGAGATCATGGTCGCGGCCGACACTCGCAAGGAAGGTCTTAAGCAGGCCGAGGCGACACTGAAGGCCGACACCGCCGCCAACGAGAAAGAGAAAGAGCACGCCCGCCAGCAAACCGCCGAAGACGAGAAGCAGTTGGACGAACTCAACGCGCGACGGAAGCAGCTACGCGCAGGCGTCGCCGAAGAAACCCTGACTCACTATGACCGCGTGCTCAAGTTGCGCGGCTCGGTCATGGCTGCGGTGTATGACGATGAGAGCTGTTCGGGTTGCCGCGTTGTGCTGCGTCCGCAGGTGTTTCAAGACGTGATGAGCAACGACCAGATCGTCACCTGCTTCTACTGCAATCGCATTTTGTACTACGTTCCCCCGCCCCCCAAGCCGGACGACGAAGCCAAGCCCGCCAAAGCCGCTGCTGCGCGAAACCCGCCAAGGGAGAGCCCGTCGACGCAGAAGAAGCGACAGCCCAGTAGCCCAGCCGCTTGCGTCCAGGCAAAAAGTTCCCGAAGGCAACTTGACTACTGGAAAACGCACTCTGCGCTGTCAGCGAATGAGTGATGTATACTATACATCATGAGACGCACCCAACTCTATCTCGACGACGATCTATGGCAAGCGCTGCATGCCCGGGCGCGGGGAGAGCGGACCACCATTTCCGAGCTGGTGCGGCAGGCCGCCCGGGAGCGCTATCTCGGCAAGCTGGACGAACGCCGGACGGCCATGCAGGCCATGGTCGGCATCCGGAAAGACCGTTCCGAGCTGCGCCATCCCGCCGAATACGTGCGCAGCCTGCGGCGCGGCAGCCGTACCCAGAGGCTGGGCAAAGCGTGACCGTCCTGGTGGACTCCGACATCCTTATCGAAGTGACGCGCGGCCGGGATCAACCCATCCTTTCGCGATGGGACGAGTTGAGCCAGTCGGAGGTTGTGATCCTTTACTCCCCGGTGACTGCGGCGGAGCTTTGGACGGGAGCGCGCCCGCGCGAGCATGAAGCACTCAACCATCTGTTTCGCGCGCTGTTGTGCGCTCCCATCGACAGCGAGACCGGACGCCAGGCCGGAGAATATATGCGCCAATATCGCAAGAGTCACGCCGTGGAACTGGGTGATGCCTTGATTGCCGCCACCGCCGTCCTGCACCGCGCCAATCTGTGGACGCGCAATCGCAAACACTACCCGATGAAAGAGTTGGTGTTCTATTAGCCCGTCACCGATCGTTCCCTTCATCACGGTGAATCACCGCGGTGCCGCGCGGCTGCGGGGCGGACACCTCTGGGTCTACCGCTCCGACCTAGTGGCGCCGGCCGACGCTCCTGCCGGAACCTTGGTTTACGTTCGCGATGAGCGCAGCCGGCGGTTGGGGACGGCGCTCTACAGCAGCGCGTCGCAGATCGCGATTCGCCTGCTGAGCAGCGACGAAATCGCCGAGGATGGCTTGGCGCCGCTACTGCATGAGCGAATCTCTAAGGCAGCCGAATTCCGGCAGCGCAACGTACGCGACACCGATTCGTTCCGCGTGATCTTCAGCGAAGCTGACCTGCTGCCCGGCCTCATCGTCGACAAGTACAACGACGTGCTCTCGATGCAGGCGCTCACTCAGGCTTTCGATCGCGACGACCTACGCCAGACCGTGGTCGACGCGTTGGCCGAGCACTTTCCCGGAGCCAGCCTGTTCGAGCGTGTCGATCCGCACATCCGCGAGCTCGAGCAACTTCCGGCACGCGAATCGCAACTGCTGCGGGGCGAGCGGTCAAGCACCGTCTTTACCCTGAATGGCGTGCGGTTTCACTTTGACGGGCTGGGCGGCCAGAAGACTGGAGCCTTTCTCGACCAGCGAGAGAACTACGCGGCCGCGGCCCGTTATGCCCACGGTGACGCGCTCGACGTCTTCACCTACCAGGGAGGCTTCGCGCTGCACCTGGCCCGCGTGTGCCCCAGCGTTACCGCTGTCGACTCATCGCGTCCGGCGCTGGAAGTCGCCGAAGGGAACGAGCAACTGAATCGCGACTGTCATCGCTGCGGCGCGATCGAGTGGATCGAAGCCAACGCTTTCGATCTGCTGAAGGACTACGCCGTCGCAGGCCGGCAATACGACACCATCGTCCTGGATCCGCCGGCTTTCGCCAAGACCAGGCGCGCCGTGTCCACCGCCCTGCGCGGCTACAAGGAGCTGAACCTGCGCGCCCTGAAAATGCTTCGCCTGGGAGGCATCCTGGTCAGCTGCTCGTGCTCGTTCCATGTCAGCGAGGCGGAGTTTCTTGACATGCTGGGTGCGGCGGCAGCCGACACCGGTCGGCGAATCCGCGTTCTGGAGAAACGCGGGGCGTCCCAGGACCACCCTGTCCTGCTGAACGTTCCCGAGACGGCGTATCTGAAGTGCGTGATCTGCCAGGTCGAAGCCTGAGGAGCGTCGGCTCCGAAAATCGCCCAGAAACACAAAACCCAGCCGGTTGGCTGGGGCAGTCGAGGATTCCTCAACTTCAACTCTAACTCCATTGTATCACATTCTGCAGCCTTTGTTCAGGGTTTGGGAGACTTTATATCATGTTTAAAATAATAGGCTTACAGCTAACTGTTGCATTTTTCAGTATTGACATGTAGGAACTACATCCCAAGTATTGACAGTAGTTATACGACTAGTACATAAGCCGATTGGCTGCCCGTCCTAGCCTCCCAGATTCGACATTCTCCCTCATTCTAAAAGACTTCCTAATCGGCCGACTGCTAGTGGCCAGCCGGCATTCAGGCCGCCGGGGTCAACCTCCGCCACGGGCTCGCAGCTAACGCCGGTCGAGCAAACCGGATTCTCGTCTCGGACTCACCAGACCTCAGGAGGCTTACTTTTCTATTCTCTCCGGAAGCAGTCTTTTGTGGTTTCAATGTTTTAGGAGCTTCTTGCCGCGACCATCCTGATTTTTTCTTTACACTACTTTACTCATATTTTATGATTCCTTTGCGCTAACAATTACGTCTAATGGTTAGCGAGCAACAAAACAAGAGAAACGTGCTAGACCCACAACTCTTGAGCTTCGAAGGATTTGGAAACATTTTGAGCGGAGGAATACGAACCATGACTGTGTTGACGCGTTGGGACCCTTACCGTGAATTGAGTGCTTTGCAGAATCGTATGAGCCGGCTGTTCGACGAGCAGTACGGCAATCGTGAAGAGTCGCTCACCGCTGGAGCCTTTGTGCCCCCGGTCGACATTTACGAGGACGAGCACAGCGTTCAGTTGAAGCTGGAAGTTCCCGGCATCGACGAGAAGGACCTGGATGTCAGGGTCGAGAACAACGTTCTCAGCATCACCGGCGAGCGCAAGTTCGAGAAGGAAGAGAAGGAAGAAAACTTCCGCCGGGTGGAGCGGCGTTACGGCAGCTTTACTCGCTCCTTCACCTTGCCGAGCACGGTAAGCACCGACGACATCAAGGCCGATTACGAGCACGGCGTGCTGAAGGTCCGGCTGGCAAAGCGGGCCGAAGCCAAGCCGAAGTCGATCAAAGTGAATGTCGGCAGCCCGACCACGCTGGAAGGCAAGAAGGTTGAGAGTCAGGCGCAGGGGCAGAGCAAGTCTCAAGTTGCCTGATTGCAGGTTTCGCCTCTCGGGAGAAGAATCCTGGAGGGAGACGAACTGGGGAGTTCAAGGGAGGCGGGTTCGGATCTTGCCTCCCTTTTGTTTACCAAAAGGAATTCTCCGAGGGGCGAAAGCAGTGCATCGTGGCCAGTGGAGTTTGCCTGGCCGGTCGAGAGGGGCTCAGGCCCAGCCCGAAAATTCGCGGTGTTTTTTGCGAGCCGCAACTCGTTTCCCGCGAATCCAAACCACTGGCCACGATGAACTGTAAGAGGCTCTAGGCATCAGCAGCAAGGGTATGATTCATATCGGGGCATGACCTTCAGTCGTGCCAAAGCAGCCTCATAAGAACGGGGCTTTAGCGGTTGCTGACAAGATCGATGAGAGCGGTGGTTCGGGTAGTGCGGCGCTTCAGCGCCGCGTATAAAGCCTTTTTATTTTTGTCATCCCGAACCGGCTTCAGCCGGTGAGGGATCTGCTTTTCCGCTTTTTCAGCAAACCGTTTAGCGCACAATAAGACCGTAGGGGCTAAAGCCCTGATTATTTTTTTGGATCCTTACGGCACGGCTGAAGCCGTGCCCCTGATACAAAACTCTGTTGGTTCTGCTCTACTTTTTGGATTCGGGAGTTACATCATGGCAATACGTTGGGACAAATTAACCGTAAAAGCGCAGGAGGCCATGCAGCGGGCGAACGATCTGGCCAGCGAAAACGGCAATCCTGAGCTGCAGCCGGTGCACATACTGGCGGCGCTGCTGGAAGATCGCGAAGGCATCGTGGCTCCGCTGCTGGAGCGCGTGGGACTGCATGTGCCGGCGGTGCAGGCCGAGGTCACGCGCGAGATCGACAAGCTGCCGAAAGTTTCCGGCAGCGGCGCCACCCAGGCGCATCTCTCCGATGCAGCTTCGAAGCTGCTGGAGAACGCCTTCAAAGAGGCGTCGAATTTCAAGGACGAGTACGTTTCCACCGAGCACATGCTGCTGGGGATGACGAAGCTGAAGCGCGATCCGGCGCAGGAGATCCTGTCGCGAGCGGGCGCGACCTACGACAACATTCTGCGCGGGCTGACCTCGGTGCGCGGCAATCAGAAGGTGACCGACCAGAATCCCGAGGCCAAGTATCAGGCGCTGGAAAGATATGCGAAAGATCTGACCGAGCTGGCGCGGCAGGGCAAGCTCGATCCCGTGATTGGGCGCGACGAAGAAGTGCGTCGCGTGGTGCAGGTGCTGTCGCGCCGCACGAAAAATAATCCGGTGCTGATTGGCGAGCCCGGCGTGGGCAAGACGGCCATCGTGGAAGGACTGGCGCAGCGCATCGTTTCCGGCGACGTTCCCGAGCAGTTGAAGAACAAGCGCGTGGTCTCGCTCGATTTGGGCGCGATGCTGGCGGGCGCGAAATATCGCGGCGAGTTTGAAGACCGCCTCAAGGCCGTGCTGAAAGAAATTGAGCAGTCGCAGGGGCAGATCGTTCTGTTCATCGACGAGCTGCACACGCTGGTGGGAGCCGGAGCGGCCGAAGGCGCCATTGATGCTTCGAACATGCTGAAGCCGGCGCTGGCTCGCGGCGAGCTGCGCGCGATTGGCGCGACCACGCTGAACGAGTATCGCAAGTACATCGAGAAAGATGCGGCGCTGGAGCGGCGCTTCCAGCCGGTGTTTGTGGGCGAGCCGACCGTGGAAGACACCATCGCCATCCTGCGCGGGCTGCGCGAGAAGTACGAAGTTCATCACGGCGTCCGCATCAAAGATTCGGCGATTGTGGCGGCGGCAACGCTGTCGCATCGCTACATCACCGACCGCTTCCTGCCGGACAAGGCCATCGACTTGATCGACGAAGCTGCGGCTTCGCTGCGCATTCAGATTGACTCGATGCCGACGGAGATCGATCAGCTGGAGCGGCGGGCGACGCAGCTGGAGATCGAACGGCAGGCGCTGAAGCGCGAAGACGATGCGAACTCGCGCGAGCGGCTGGCGATCGTCGAGAAAGAGCTGGCGCACATCAAGGAAGAATCCAATGCGCTGAAGGCGCGCTGGAAGCAGGAGAAGGAAGCCATCGCCAAAGTGCGCGAGTTGAAGGAGCGCATCGAGCGGCTGAAGCTGGAAGAGGTGGAAGTCACGCGCAAGGGCGACTTCGACCGCGCGGGGCGAATCAAGTACGGCGAGATACCGCAGCTTGAGGCCGAGGTGACCAAGCTGAGCGCGGCCATGGACGGCAAGCAGTCGCGCATGCTGAAGGAAGAAGTCGACGAGGAAGACGTCGCCAAGATCGTCAGCAAGTGGACCGGCATTCCGGTGTCGAAGATGCTGGAAGGCGAAGTGAAGAAGCTGGTCACCATGGAAGACCGGCTGCGGGAGCGCGTGATTGGCCAGGATGAAGCCATCGAGCACGTGGCCAACGCCATTCGGCGTTCGCGCGCCGGACTGAGCGATCCGAAGAAGCCGATTGGCTCGTTCATCTTTTTGGGCCCGACCGGCGTGGGCAAGACCGAGCTGGCGCGGGCGCTGGCCGAGTTTCTGTTCGACGACGAGCATGCCATGATCCGCATCGACATGTCGGAGTACATGGAGAAGCATTCGGTGTCGCGGCTGATCGGCGCGCCTCCGGGATATGTGGGCTACGACGAGGGTGGGCAGTTGACCGAAGCGGTGCGCCGGCGGCCGTACTCGGTGGTGCTGTTCGACGAGATCGAGAAGGCGCATCCGGATGTGTTCAACATCTTCCTGCAGATCATGGACGATGGCCGTCTGACCGACGGCAAGGGTCGCGTGGTCGATTTCAAGAACACGATCCTGATCATGACGTCGAACATTGGGTCGATGTATTTGCAGGACCTGCGCGACGCCACGCCGGAGCAGATTGCCGAAGCGCACAAGCACGTGATGGAAGCGCTGCGGGCGCACTTCAAGCCCGAGTTCCTGAACCGGGTGGATGACATCATCATCTTCAATCCGCTGGGCAAGGAGCAGCTGACGAAGATTGTCGATCTGCGGCTGGAAGATCTGCGGAAGCTGCTGGCCGAGCGGAAGATCTCGCTGGAGCTGACGCCTGCGGCGAAGGAGATGGTCTTCACCGAAGGCTACGATCCGAATTACGGCGCGCGTCCGCTGAAGCGCGCGATCCAAAAGCTGATACAGGATCCGCTGGCGATGAAGATTCTCGACGGCGAGATTCTGCACGGCGATCATGTGGTGGTCGATGTCGACAAGAAGCAGCACAAGCTGATGTTCAAGGTAGCCAAGCGGGTAGGCGAATCGGCGGCAGTTGTGAAGTGATTCGAACGGACCCAGGTTAGCGTCCAGAAAAAGGACGCGAACCTGGGGCACTGGGTGGTGGGCGTGCTGGCTGCGGCCGCGGTCAAGTAAACCATCACCAGGTAAGCAACCGAAAACGGCGTCCCGATATTCTGGGACGCCGTTTTCTTGCTGGCAACGTCGTTAAGAACTACTAGAACTGGAGTGCCGGCAGCACCGGCGTTCCTTCCATCTGCACCGACTGCAACTGGCTGGGATCGAGTCCCAGGGCGTGCAGAACGGTGGGCGCAACCTGCAAGGTCTGGACCGGCGAGTTGACCGTGCTCGGCGTGAAGCTGGGGTTGGAGAGCACCATGATCACGTTGGTATCGTCATGCGAGAAGCCGCCGTGTTCCGACAGCTTCTTGCTGCTGCCGGTATAGACCACGCCGTAGTTGGGCGTGACGATGATGTCCGGCGTGCGCGGATCGCCGTTGGGAGGCAAGCCCGGAGCGTTGAACATGGTCGTGATCGAAGGGCCATAGAAGACCTGGCCGAATCCGGCCAGGGTGGCGTTGGCTTCCAGCGTGGCCACGGCGTTCGCGGTCTGGGTCGACGAGCTGAGCCACAGCAGCGAGACATCGTCTTCCGTCGGTCCAATGCCGGTCGGGTTCAGCGGCGACTCCGACCAGGGCAGCAGGTTCGCGATCAGGTTGGCCGGCGAGGTGCCGTTGTTGCCGCTCGGTCCCGGAATCGGGTAGAAGCGGTTGGGATCGATGGGCGACTGGCCGTGCTTGGCGGTGATGATGATGAGCGTGGTATCGAGCAGCCCCTGAGTCTGCAGAGCGGTGACCCACTCGCCGATGGACGCGTCGACAAACTGGATTTCGCCCACCAACTCCGCCGTCGGCGTGCCTGCGGCGTCAAGATAGCCGCCGGTGCCGACATTGGCCTCGATCAGCTTCTGGCCCACGCTGACCACCTGGAAGTTCATGCCGAACAGCGTCGGCACCGGAGCATTGCCCTGGCCGTTGTGAGTTTTGCCGTTGATCTCGTTCAGAACGGCATTGACCTTCAGGGTGTCGTAGCACTGGATGTTCTGGAAGCTGTCGGTCCAGGCTCGCCAGCTGCGAAGGATCGGGTATCGGGCTACAGGGCATGCCCAGCGGGGTGTTGATGGGCAGAGCGATGACCGTCGAATTGATCTCGGGCGAGTAGTAATCGTCAACATTGGTTCCGTTGCCCGGGCCGGAGACGGCCGAGTACGACGGGTGCTTGTCAGACCAGGCGGTGTAGCCGCCGGCGCCGTGGATCACGCCAAAGATGGTGTTGGTGCGGACGAAATTCCAGGGATAGACCGGAGCGCAACTCTGTTTGGGATCGCGTTCCAGGCGATCGGCATCGATGGAGTTGATGCCGCCGTCGCCGCTGGGCGCGCCGCCGTTCAACTGGGTCTGGTCGATGTCGATGCCTTCGTCGAATTCCGTCGTGGTTCCCACCGCATGGGTGCCGATGCCGCAAGGACCACCGGCCACTCCGTTGCCGGTGGTCACCTTGGGCGGAGCCAGCGAGCGATCGTAGGCGACATCATAGAAAGCGCCTACCGAACGCGGAGAGCCGCCGGTCATCAGCGCCATCAGACCAGGAAACGAGTCGGAAGGCTTGGAGGTGGAAGCGTTCAGATAGGTGGTGCCGGTCGCGCCCAGTGCTGCCAGGTTCGGGCAATAAGGGGCGCCGTTATTCACGCCCGGGATGCCGTTGGCGCAGTTCTGGAAGTCAAGGGCGTGCATGCCGTCAACGCTGACGAGCAGGACTCGCTGGATAATGTTGTGTTGAGGGCTGGACTTGCTTCTGGTGGCGGCGTTGACCTGAAGCGGTGCTGTGGTCACCGCAACGGCCAGTATGGATGTAAGCAGGGACTTCATCTATGTGCCTCCGTTTGTTCAACAACAAACAATGAGGACTGTAGCTTTACGAGCGAGGTCGTTGGTGAACTCGCCGTGAAATGTTGGTGACAGGAAGATTGCCGCCGGATTACATGAAAAGCTCGTGAACATTCCGGAGTGGGGCAACATGGTCTCAAGGGGAGCTTTAGCTGTGCTGTCATGAGCTGCTTTACCGGCTTCACAGTTTGCTGAAAAACTCGGCCTAAGGCGATTTTGAAGGGGCGTAGCTTTAGCTACGCCGTAGCAAGTCCTTTATATTTGTCATCCCGAACCGACTTTAGTCGGTGAGGGATCTGCTTTCCCGAGTCTTTCAGCAAACTCTTCAGCCGGTGAGGGATCTGCGGTATCGGGTTTTTCAAATAACTTTGTATTGCAGAGGACTTGACCATCAGTTCCGCACTGGCCTATTGTTATTCCCGATGCCCGATCCCCGACCCTGCCGCCGTAAGTTCTTCCGGCCCCGCGCTGCGGTCGAGCCCGGCGCGCTGGAGCACCTGCAGGTCATTCGCCAGACCATGGAGCGCACTGCGGCCTTCACCGCGGTGCCCGGCTGGGGATTCTGCGCCATGGGCGTGACCGCGCTGATGGCCGCTCCTATCGCGCTGCGACAAGTCACGCCGGATGGCTGGCTGGCGGTCTGGCTGGCCGAGGCCCTGATCGCGGCTACCATCGCGCTGGTCACCATGCATTACAAAGCGACGCGCTTGGGAACACAGATCTTGTCGATCTCCGGACGGCGGCTGTTCATTGGATTGCTGCCGGCGCTGGCCGCCGGCGGCTTGCTGACGGTTGCGCTCATGTGGAGCGGCCCGCTGCGCCTGATTCCCGGCGTGTGGCTGGTGCTCTACGGCGTCGCGGTGATGCAGGCCGGAGCGTTTTCGGTGCGCGCGGTGCCCGCCATGGGCGCGGCTTTTGTGGCGCTGGGTGCGCTGGCGCTACCGCTGCCCTGGTCCTGGGCGAACCTGGTGCTGGCCGCAGGCTTCGGATTGCTACATATCGGCTTCGGAATTTTCATCGCCAGGAGGCATGGTGGCTAAGCACGCGGTTCATCGGGAAGAAAAACATACAAGCCATGAGCGCCGGACCGTGGCTCACCGCGCCGGGAGCGGCGCTGAGGCGGTGAATCTCGATCCCGTGATTCACGAACGGGTGCGGCTGGCCATCATCAGCGCGCTGGCGGTGAATCAAGAACTAAGTTTCAACGATTTGAAGAAGCTGCTGCAGATTACCGACGGCAACCTGAGCGTGCACGCCCGCAAACTGGAGGACGCGGGATATGTGCGGTGCACGAAATCGTTTGTCGGGCGACAGCCGCGCACCGAATTCAAGCTGACGGCAAGCGGACGGCGCGCGCTGGAAAATTATCTGGAGCAGATGGAGTCGGTAATCCGGTCGGCCCGGCAGGGTTAGAGCGGGAGAACCCATTTTTTGCCGACACACTTTGAATCAACAAGCTATTTACACTGGGAAGTTAAAGATGAAGTTCAGTCAGAAGCACTCTGTTATGTCCTGAAGTTGACTTCCACGTCGATGACCGTAGGCACGGGTGTGCCCTGATAGGTTGCAGGAAGAAATTTCCAGTGCTGGACAGCTTCCCGGGCGTCCGCCTCGAAGATGGTGGGCGACGCGGCAACCACGACCAGGCTCGCCGGCTTTCCCTCAGTGTCGAAGATGAAGGCCAGAACCGCCGTTTCGTTGGTCATTCGATCCAGTGGCGCCAGCCGGGTAGCTGGGCTCAGGGGTGTTCAGCTCCCACTGGAAAAATTACCGCAGCTCAAACACCGCAACTCGGCAACCTACTTCCGATATAATTCGGCTGCATCACCTACAGCGGAGTCGGCTTCCCATCGGCGTGCGTCGGGATGGGTGTCTGGCGCGGCCACCCGGCGCCAGCATGAATCCGCGTTGTACCAATTCAACGGAAACAGGAGGCAAAATGTCGAAGAAGAATTTTGCAGTTCTCTTAATCGTGGTCAGCGCAATGTTGCTTGCGACCGTACCGGTCTGTGCCCAGGATTCTGCGCAGAAGGTCCCGGGCGCCAGCGCTCAGCCTAGTTCGGCCAGCGATCAGGACATCCAGCTGCTCCGGGAGAATATTCAAGGGCAGCGGAAGCAGATTACCGCCGCCAACATGCCGCTTACTCCTGACGAGGCCACCAAGTTCTGGCCGCTCTATGACCAGTACCGTCAGGCAGCCAGCAAGAACGGCGACGAGCGCTGGGCGCTGATCCAGGACTATGCCACGAACTACTCGACCATGACCGACGCGCAGGCGCAGGACTACATCAAGCGCGAAGCGGCCAACGAGCAGCAGGTGATCGCGCTGCGCATGAAGTATGTTCCGATGTTCGAGAAGGTCATCTCGGCGAAGAAGACGGCGCTGTTCTGCCAGATCGACCACCGCATCGACCTCATGATCCAGCTTCAGCTGGCATCGCAGATTCCGATGGTCGACGCCAAGTAGACGAAAATCCGTTTTGCCTGGGAGCAGCGCATCACGGGATGCGTTGCTTTTCCCGGATGGTTTTCTTTTTCAAGGAAGCCGATCGCCTACATGAATCTCGAAAACCGCTCGTCGCAGCCAGTTGTTTAAGTAATTCAGAGCTTCGGTAGTCTACGTTCGCGTACAACAGCCCTAAATGGAGTAGGGCAACCCAAGGCAAAGCGGCGACTCACCATTGGTTATGGTATCCGGCTTGTGGACTCGGCGATAGGTGCGGCACACCGGCCATCCCACTCTGGCTCCCGTCCCTAGGATGCTTTCCGCTTGAACACCCGGATGTATGAGGAGTGCGGCTGGTAATTTCTGGCCGCATCGCCCCAGACGTAATTGGTCTGCTGCCGGATATCGGCGACTCCCACAATGTCGTAGTGGGTGCGCAGATAGCTATCGATCCAGCGAAAGATGTATCCCTCCGAGCTAGGCAGCTTGCCGAAAGATTGCGGCACGCCCACGAACACGATGTACTCGGGCTGGGCCGCTTCGATTTCCGCGGCCATTTCTTTCTGCATCTGCAGCGCGTAGGGCTGCGGCTCCATCAGGCTGTAGGTGTAGATGTAGCCGGTGGCCGCGCGCCGGCCGGAGTAGAAATAAATTTCCGGCTCAGAGCCGAGCACGGCGATGCGAGCCCCCGCGCTCGTATGTTGCCTGAGATAGTTGGCGATCTCAACGGCCTCGGAAAATGGGTTGTCTCCGTATAGTGACTTGCTGGCAGTCAGCGGGTCCATGCGGAACAGGTATTCGCGCTGGCCATAGATCGCACTGGCGAATGCGGCCAGAAAGATAAGCGCCGGCACCAGCCACGGCCGGGCATTGGCCGGGTTCTTCTGCTGAATCCGTTCGCTAACACTGCTTACAGCCACGCCCGCCAGCAGGGCTATCGCCGGCAGCATCAGGATGAAGTAGTGTCCGCGAAAATACAGGCCCGGACAAACAGCCAGGATCGAGAAAGCGAGAAATCCCACCAGGAACCAGCGCCGCTGGTGAGCTTCCCGGTTCCACGCGATCGCGCTCAAGCCAACTGCGGCGAGCACCCAAATCCACAGCGCGGGCAAAACAACGGAAGGCAGCATGATGCGCAGCACATCCAAGCCGTCGCCGATACTGTTGGTGGTCGCGTATTCGCGGGCGTAGAGAAACGTCCAGAACCAGAATTTGCCGAAGGCTCCGGCAGCCAGCATGATCACGCAGGTAGCGGCAAACGGCAGCAGGCCGCCGCCGGCAAAAACGCCTGCCTTGCGCAGCAAATTTCCCCAATCTCGCGGAGCAGCCTGCCACTCGCAGTAGACCAGATACACGGCGCCGAAGACGGCAAACAGAATGCCCGGCTGCTTCATCAGGAAAGCCAGGCCAAGCAGCACGCCGCTAGAGAAGTGAAGCCATGAACGTCGCGTCTGAGTCGCTCTCAGCAGCAGCAGAATTCCAGCGACTGCCGGCAATATAACGAAGTTAGTGGCGTGGGCGGCAAATCCCACCACGGCGGGGCTGGTAGAAAGCAAAGCGTAGCTGGCCCCGGCAATCAATCCTGCAAGCGGCCCAAATAGACGCTTGCCCAGCAGGAAGACCAGCACCGTGGTCGCGGCGTTGATCACCAGCAAGCCAAGATGAATGCCGGCGATGGTCTGTCCGAAAATGGCAAGGATTAGCGCATACCCGGCGAAGGTTCCGGGCAACTTCATGCTGTAGAGCGATGCATACGGCGCGACGCCGTGGAGCATGAGCTGGCCGGCGTAGGCGTATTCGCCCTCGTCGCGTTCCAGCGGAACGTTGCGCAGGTGCCAGCGAATCAGACCAAAGAACACGACGACCAGAAGCAGCAATCCGTAAGACCAAGAGCGAGACACACCGCGGCCGGCAGGTTCCATGGGAGCAGTCATCTTACGACATTCGGCAGGATGGCTGAGTGATTGCACGTCAGAGAGTAAACGGGTTACTGGGAATCGGGGCCGGAGCCCTCAAGCTCCGGCCGATCGATGCGGATGGGGAACTTCACCGGCGCCGCAGCACGCTCGCCAGGGCAAAGAAGCCGGAGCCGAACAGCAGGATGCTGCTGGGCTCGGGAGTGGTGCCGGTCGAAGTGCTAGTGCTGGTCGAAGTGCTGCTGCTGCCGAGGATGGTGAACGTCTCCGAAGGTACGGTGCCGATGGTATTTTCCTGGGCCTGGGAGGGGCCGGAATTCATATCCCAATACGCCGGGTCGCCGCTCGGAACGCTGGCATTGCTTAAGGTCATCCAGTACATTCCGGGGTTCAGATTGACAGGATTGAAGCCGGCGGTCTCGTCGCAAACGTTATAGCCAAATTGGTTCGAAGTGCAGCGAGAAGCCGCCGGGTTGACCACCACATCGAGCAAACTGTTGCCGAAGGCGGCCGAGCCCAGCTGCACCTCGACGCTGGTCATGTTGTCACCCGGGATCAGCCAGTCCCAAAACGACAGACCATTCACGGTAGCAGGGTTGCTGAGGGTGAACTCGTCGGTCACCGAAAAGCCAAAGTTGATGGTCCAGCCCAGGTCCTGTCCGTTACCCGGACCGTTGTCATAGAGATCTTGTTGTGCCACCGCAGGAATCGCAGCCAAGCCCAGACAGAGCGCCAGCAGCAGAGTAATGCGCAGTTTCACGAGTTCTCCTCCCACTCGGTTGTATAGGGGCATTCGACCCCGGAGTGGACGCATTGTCAATGGTTTTTTCGCGCAGGCTGTTACAGAGTGGCGACATTCTGTTAACCAAGGGCGACAGCAAGGCCAGACTTTTGCCAGCGCCGTGTACGCCCTGCTGCTGCGCTCCTTGCCCTTTCACGACGCCGGACAATTGCTCCTGATCCAAGAAACCCATCCGCAGGCAGCGTGGATCTAGGCACGGATTTGCTCAACAAGAGCAACCGGTTGCGGTTGATTTTCAGGCGATGAGGTTGTCGCTCCCGCAACGGGGCGGGCTCAATTGGCCTAACATCAATGACCGATCCCCTATTTCACCCGCTGCGCGAAGTAGAGCGATTTGGCTTGATCGGGGTCTTGCGATTCGGCCATGGGGTCGGGATTGTTGCCCCACGGAATATCGGGAGCTTCCAGCGGAATCTGCTTCCACTGATAGCGCAGCAATTCGCGGCGGAATACCGGCCAGTGTACGAATCGCACGGACTGCCGCAGGATAAGGAATTCGGGCGGTGACTTCGAGTCGTCTTCCACACGAAAGGCGGCCACGCCTCCACGAATCGGATTGGGCAGGTAGAACATCAGCGGGACATCTTCGTAGTTGATGAGGATTTCGTCGGTAGGCTTGGCATTCTGTTTCAGCCACTCCACCACCATGCGATTGGGGTCGGGGCGGTTGCCGAAGATCTCGCTGGCGGCCGTCGACAATTCCGGCTTTAGAATCGCGCCGCTGCGATACCACGGCGGCCGTTGAATGATGAAGTTGAGGGGCTCGCTCATCCACGGCGTCAGGATCAGCACCGCTGCGCCTGCCCACGCCAGTCCGATACTCTTTTCGAAACCGCGCACCAGCACCCACGCCACCAGTAGGCATCCGACCGGGGTCACGATAATCACGTAACGCAAATACGAAAACGGCACCGCCAGCGGCACCCACAGCGAGTACGCAATCAAGATGGCGATCGCGATCGCAACGATTCGCCGCTCGACTTCGGCCAGAGTTTGCCAGCGTGTCTTCAGCAGCGCGATTGCCGCCAGCACCACCAGCACCGGCACCAGGTACTCGTTCATGTTGAACAGATTGGCCTGGAAGCGATCCATCCAGGTCCCCACCGGCTTCGAAGCGCGCCGCCACAACTCGAAGTAGTAGATGAACGGAGCCATGGCCGCGGTCAACGCTAGGCCGACCAGGAACGGCCGCCAGGGTTGGCGCCGCTGCGCAATGAACGCATCGACAAACAATACCAGCAGTACCGGCCACAGGGTTCCGTAATCCACCTGGAACCAGCACCAGGCGGCGACGACGAAGGCGGCTGAGCCCCAGCGGCCGCCCCACTGCCAGCGCGCATAGGCCATTAGCGTCAGCACCAGCAGCAGGCTCGACAGGGAGTAGTAACGAGCCTGCCGGCTGTGCAAAATCCAGTAGCTGTTGAAGACCAGCAACAGCGCTGCCAGCACCGCCATCAACGGGCTGTCGAAGCGCGTCAACACAAATTGATACAACAGCAAGACCGTGAGGATGCCGGCCAGCGCAAACGGAAGCCGGGCAGCCAGGGTGGTCGCGCCGAACAATTTAAGGCTGATGCCTTCAATGAGGAACTGTCCCCAGGGTTGCCAGCGCCAAGTGCTATCCGGTTTCAGATCGCCGCGCTGGATGTAGTAATCGACCGCCGCTTTGGGATCGCCGGTGCGCTGCCCGATGGTGGCAGTGTCTTCCATTACCATCTGGTCGATGGTGATCAGGTTAACGCCGTCGTAGGCCAGCGGCCGTCCGTAGCGCATCAAGCGCTGCGCCAGCACGGCGGTTTGAGCCTCGTCCTGCCAGAGATATTTGGCGCTCAGCCCCCAGAGCATCAGCAGCGCGGCCACACCGGTGAGGAGCGCGGGAGCCAGAAGTTTCCTGTAGCCAAGGTGGGGAGGTTGATTCATCGCGCCAGCCGCCAGGAGACCAGCAAGCCGGTCAGCATCCGCAAGCCCACCTTGAGAGCGCGCCAGTCATTGGTGTTTCCGCCTTTGCTGCGGCCGACCCGGCGATGAAACGTGACCGGACATTCCACCACGCGAATGTCGCAGGCCAGCGCGATGTCCAGAAAGTAAGCATTGAATTCCAGGTTGATCCTGGGATCGAGTGCGGGAAGCAGCCGGCGCAGCACGTCGTTGCGGCACAGTTTGTAGGTCGTGCCCACGTCGGTAAAGGTTCCCTGGCCCACATGCTTGGCTTCCAGCAGCTTGCCCACAAAGAAATTTCCGTAATACATGAAAGTCGTCAGTTGGGTTTCACTGTCGCGCAACTGTTCCACAATGCGGGTGCCATTAACGATCTCAGCGTGGGGAGCATAGGCCAGGAATTTGTCGATGTCGTAAGCGCGGAAGGTCATGTCGCCTTCGCACAACAGGGTAAGTTCGGTATCGGTGAAGCGCAGCGACTCGGACAGAGCGCGGAAGACGGCGTGTCCGTAACCTTGCTTGCTCTCCGTCACTACCTGAGCGCCGGCCCGGCGAGCCTCTTCCGAAGTACGATCTTTGCTGTTATTGTCGATCACTACCACCCGCCGCACCTTTGGGTGCTGCTTGAAATCGGCCACAGCCAGCGGAATGCTCTGTTCGTCGTTGTAGGCGGTGAGTACCACAGTGAGGTACTCGTTTGCGGGACGATCAAACGGCACATGAGTCCGTCGGGCGTAACGCGGCAGCAGCACAAACAGGTCGAAAGCGCAGAGAAACATCCCCCCAAAGACGGCTATGCCGCTGCACCAGATAGCGTAGCGCAGCCAGAAGTCCAGATAGTGACCCGAAAGGAAGCGATTGACGCTGGCCAGCAGGACAACAATGATGTAAGTGAAGAAGCCAAGCGCTCCCAACAGCAAACCATACAGCAGCCCGCGGAACCGCCGCCTGGGCAGGTAGGGACGGGTTTCGTCGGACACCGCAAGTTGCGTCATCGTACCGTAGACCATGGCCCGTAGGCGACCCTCGCCGGAACTGGCGTGCGGCGGAGGCAGCTCCCCGGCGCACAGTTGCCATCATTCGAAACTGACGATTTCCAGGCCTTCGGCGAAACGGCCTTTGGGTCGCAGGCCCGCCTCCTGCAGACCGTTCAAGGTCTCCCGCGATGGCTCAATCAGCAGCGCTTCGTGAGCATGCGCCGCCAACTCATCGACCGTCCAAAAGCGCATGCCCGATTCCTTTCCCAGATTCACCAGCACCCTGCCGGTGGAATTGACATGCGGGTCGATCAGGAAAACGTATCGCTCGGGGTGCTTGGTGTAGTAGTAGCCCTCGACCCCCAGCAATCCGTTCACGGGTACCACAATGTAGGAGGCGTCGCCCAGGGCCGGCGAGTCTTCCAGCCGCATCATGGCCCGGGTCTTGGTTTGCTGGCCGCCCCAGGGATCGATACGCTCGGGATGTTGCAGCACGCCGACTTGTTGATTCACGCCGAACAGCAGCAACAGGATCGCGATGCCGAGTGATACCTTGGGCGCGCTGGAAAAGTTTCGCCAAAGCAAACACGCCGAAGCCACGGCAATTCCCGGCAGCAATCCCATGAAGTAGCGACTGAAGAAGGCGTGAGTAACTAATTTCGCCAGCACGAAGCCGGTCAGCGGGATCAGGATAAACAGCCAGCCCAGCCGTTCCGGCGACGCCATCGCCTCCACCACCGTGTTGCCTTCGCTCTTTCCGGCCAGCGCAATCCAGAGGACGATGAGCATGAGCAACAGTCCTCCGTAAGGAAAGAAATCGGAGAACAGAGCCGCCAGCGCCAGCGTCGTAGGCGTTGCCCAAAAATCGCCGGCCAGACCTCGTAAGGCCTGGATCTGCTGGAAAAACAGCGCCGCAGCGCACAACACGCCGACACATCCGGCGATCAATTTTGCGCTGGGCAAGGGCCGCATCTTGCCTGCCCAAATTTCCCAGGCCGCGTAGGGGACCAGACACAGCACCGCGTAGTAATGCACCGCGACGGCCAGAAAGATTACAACTCCGAACAGCATCGCGGAACGTTTGCTGTGGCGGCCATGAATCCAAATCCACAGCGCCAACGATGCAAACATAAAGAAGAGACCGTACGACCGGGCCTCGTACCCGTAGTAAGGCAAGGAAGAGCAGGCGAGAACCGCGAACGCAATCAGACCGTGCAACCCATCGGTCAGGCGGCGGGCGCAATCGAAGACGATGAGCATGCCCGCAACCATGGCCAGCGCCGAGGGCAGTCGAGCGCCAATTTCGGCCGCACCGAAGGGCGCCTCGAAAAGCCGAAGCAGCATGTAATAGGTCGGCGGCAAAAGGTCCGAGGCGTGGGCCATGGCCTGCCAGATGGCGGCCAGGCTGGGCAGGCGACTGATAGTGACGGCAAAAATCTCGTCGTACCAGAGCAGCCGGTGCGAGGCGATGACGATGCTGGTGACCAGGTAGAAAACTGCCAGCAGCGCGGCGACGATCAGGCTCCACACAGCGGTGCGGCGCGCACTTTCGGTGGCCGATAAAGGAGGCACCTGGGCATTCGCCAGGGACATTACCGTGCTCCGCGGGGATGGACTGTAGGCTCTGTCAAGGAGTTCCCGTCACCTGATCAATGTCCGTCGGATCGTGCTCCGTTGCGATCGGCAGGCGTCGTAATTCTCGGTTGTCCAGCAAATCTACACTGGAAGGTTATCCGCCGACAAGCGAGGGCAGCGAGGGAAGGAGATGCCCCCAGGGCAATCTTGATGAGAGGCAGGTTTCGTAGGTCGCCGGTTCGTGTCAGGGCACGATCTTTAGTCGTGCCGAACGAGGTCTAAGAGAACTATGGGCTTCAGGGTATGCGTGAGAACCTCTGTCGTCCCTACAGTGTCTGTGTCGTAGCTCGACTCGAAATGTCATGGTGGGAGAATCGCCGTGGATCCGCCTGGAACCAGCCGCGCAGCGGCGGCTATGAAGTTAGCCCGGGGCGTAAGCCCCGGGAGAAGTGGGAAATTTCACTGAGCCGCAGAGCGGCGACACGGCTACGACACAGACACGTACAGGACTAGGATCAATTTCCCACCTGACCCAGGACTGCGCCTCCCCCACCCCACTTCGCGCAAAGGCGGCGGGCCCTCCGGCTCAGGGCGCTAGTTGAAACACTACGCCTGCGCCGTGGGTTCCGCCCAGCGAGGCGGTTCCGTAGAGATTGCCGGACGAATCGATCACGATGTTGCTGTAGGAATCCTCCCCGTCGTCGCCGCCGGTAAATTCGTGCAGCGCGGTGTAGGTCCAAGATCCGCCCGAATGCGACAGTTCGAAAACCACACCATTGGCGTAGCTGCCCCCGCCGGCAGTGGTCCCATAAAGATTGCCGGCATTATCGAAGCCTAGGTTGCGCGCGCAGTTCGCGCCTTGCTCATAGGTAAAGCCGTACAGCAGAGTAAAGTTCCAGCTGCCTCCCGAGGGAGAGAGTTCGTAGGCTTTGCAAGGCGCGCTGCCATCGTTCGCATTGCCGCCGTAAAGATTGCCCAGGCTGTCGAAGATCACGCCGGAGAGCGGGCTGCCTCCGTCGGCGCCGCCGGTGAAGGTGTAGAGAACGTTCTCATTCCAGCCTCCGCCCGATGGCGTCATCTGGAAGACCACGCCGTAGCCGTAATTTCCACCCAAGGTGGTTGTGCCATAGAGATTGCCGGCGCTATCCAGGGTGATCCCGGCGCGCGGCGAGGAGCCGTCCGTGCCACCGGTAAAGGTGTGCACGATCGATTCTGTCCAGTTGACGCCGGAGCGCGTCAGTTTGTAGACGATGCCGCATCCGTTGCCGCCACAACCGTTCCCCGCGCCAGAGAGCGTGGTGCCGTAGAGATTGCCGGCCTGGTCGAACGCCACGGCAGCAAAGGGCAGCGCGCCGTCGGCACTGCCGTTGAAGCGGTACAGCACGGTCTCATTCCAGGCGCAAAGCGTGCTATTGCATGTGGTTGGTGGAGGAGCCAGGCGATAGACGGTGCCGCATCCCAGGCCACATCCCGAGCCGCCTCCGTAGTAAGTGGCGCCATAAATCGCGCCGTCGGGACCGATGGTGACACCAGCATAGGGGTGAGCGCCATCGCTGCCTCCAGCGAAACTATAGAGCGGAGTGAAGATCCAGCCCGCGCCGACGCGAGTTAGCTTATAGGCTATGCCGTTACCGCTGGAGCCACCATTAAAGGTCGTGCCATAGAGATTGCCGGCCCGGTCCATGGTCGGCCCCGACCAGGGAGATTGCCCGGTCTGCAAGTTGAAGTTGTAAATGACGTTAAAGGTTTGCGCTGGGGACGGTTGGGCTACGAGCATTGTCAGCACGAATGCGGCCGCCAGCAGTCGTGCGGCTGAGGCTCGCTGGCCGCTCATGAAGCCCGAAATCCCGTATTGCCTTCGGCTCTCCAACTTAAGGTTCTCCTTGTCAAGCTAAGGTTGGCCGGCTTCTGCTTCAGGATAGGAAAACTGCCGACTCCAGTTGTTTCAAGTGGCCCGATTTTGCACGAGTTTACAGGGGAATGCAATCGCATCGCGGTCTCGGGCACGGGAGGCCCGAAAGCGCATCCGGAATCCCCCTGTCTCGGCGGCTCCCGGGGAAAGTGTTCAATTTTGTACAGACAGCGGAAATCATTCCTCCCTAAACTGCCGGATCAGACGAAGTGGCGCATCCCGCGGAGAGATATCAGCGGCCAGAAACTCTTCGCGGGCCACTCTAAGCTGCTCGGTCGTAACCTCGCTCCCGCAATGGAAATTTGTGAATCCCATCTTGCTGATGGGTTCCGGAGTGTAGACAATGTTGAGAGTACGGCGTAGTACCATGTTGCCCCTCGTCCACAGTTCAGGCTTCGGATTTTGGCTGGCATTGGTCTCCGTGGTCTTACTAATGCTATGTGTTGGCCTGAAATGGTCATAAGAGCCCATTTTCAAGCTACGCGCCCTTAGGATTCGCATGGTTTTATTGACAATCGCAGCGCCCGTAGTCTATTCTTAAATCTTTCGTAGTCCTGCGTTTGCCCGCCTGAAGGTCTCTGCGCGTCCAGCGCCTGAACCAAGCGGCTCTTTCGCGGTTTTTTCAAATACTGGGAGAGTTTAGAGATGTCAACCTATTTCCCCAAGGGGGAAATTGCGCGCAAGTGGTTTGTCATTGATGCCGACGGCCAGACTCTGGGCCGGCTGGCCAGTCGTGTGGCGCGCATCCTCTCTGGCAAAGACAGCCCTAAGTACACGCCGTTCATGGACACCGGCGATCACGTGATCGTGATCAATGCCGCCAAGATCCGCATCACGGGACTTAAGGCCGACAGCAAGGTTTATTACAACTACTCGGGCTACCCCGGCGGCATGAGGTCGGAAGAGTACAAGAAGCTGCTGGCTCGCAAGCCGGAACGCGTTGTGGAAGAGGCCATCACCGGAATGCTGCCCCACACCAAGCTGGGGCGCGCCATGGCCGGCAAGCTGAAGGTTTATCGCGACGACAAGCATCCGCATTCGGCGCAGAAGCCGGAAGCGATCGCGGCGACCTTCGCCAGGTAAGCAGGCAGGTGGGCGAAGTTTTAGCCTATCCCGCCGATGGTTTTGTTTTCGACTTTATAGTCGGACCTGACGAAATTGTTCGAGTTCGCAGGGGACGCCGGGCGCAGATTCTCGAGAGCCCGAAGGGCGAAAGTGATTAGCCCAGCGCGGAAGCGCTGGGTAGAGTTACGGATTAGAAACGAGTCCTGTACCGGGGTCCCCGACGAGCACCGGTTTTGTGCTTGGCGGGGTGGAGTAGGGACGGCAGAAAAGCAGATCCCTCGTCGGCCTGAAGGCCTCCTCGGGATGACAAGATAAGGGAAAGTGGTACGGCGTGCCTGAAGGCACGCCCCTTCAAGTGCCCATGAGGAACTTGGAAAATTTTCTGGGAAGGATCAAAGGGAGCTTGGCTCCCGACGGATAAAAGATGGCAGAACTGGTTCAGTATTACGGTACAGGTCGCCGCAAATCGAGCGTGGCTCGCGTGTTCCTTCGCCCGGGCAGCGGCGAGTTCAAGGTCAACGGCAAGGCCTTCGACGAGCATTTCGTCACCGAGGCGCAGCGCATTATGGCGAAGTCGTCGCTGGTGCTGACGGAGACCAGTGGCACCTTCAACATCGTCTGCACGGTTAAGGGCGGTGGCGTGAACGGCCAGGCCGGCGCGGTGCGCATGGGAATTGCGCGCGCGTTGCAGGAGTTTAATCCTGAGCTGCGTGCCAAGCTGAAAGCCGAAGGCTTCCTGCGCCGCGATGCTCGCGAGAAAGAGCGCAAGAAGTACGGTCAGAAGGGCGCTCGCAAGAGATTCCAGTTCTCGAAACGGTAATTGAGGGACTAGGGACTAGGTTTTAGGGGCTACGTTTAGGCTAACCCCTAGAACCTAGTCCCTGACCCCAGTTCTCGCTCTTTGGTTCCGGGGGCGAGTTCAAGACAGAAGTACCGGAACGAAATCTTCCCGCATCCTGCGATACAGGGCGGGCGACGGGAAAAGCAATCCCAAGCGCCACTCGAAGCCGGGCAGCAGTGAGCCGGAGCGGGCGCCGCGAAGGATGCAAGCCAACCTAGGAGGTAGCTTGGCAAATATCACGATGAAGGAGTTGCTCGAAGCGGGCGTTCACTTCGGGCATCAGACGAAACGTTGGAACCCGAAGATGAAGGAATTCATCTTTGGCGAACGCAATGGGATTTACATTATCGACCTGCAGAAGACGCTGAAGATGTTCAAGGAAGCGTCCAAGTTCGTGCAGGAGCAGACAGCCGACGGCAAACTGGTGCTGTTCGTGGGCACCAAGCGGCAGGCGCAAGACGCCATCGCCGAAGAAGCGAGCCGCTGCGGCATGTTCTATGTCAACCAGCGCTGGCTGGGCGGACTGCTCACCAACTGGGTGACGGTTCAGAAGTCAGTGAAGCGGCTGAAAGAGCTCGACGAGATGGCCACCGATGGCCGCTACGAGCTGTTGCCGAAGAAGGAAGTGGTCAAGCTGGAGCGCGAGCGCAAGCACCTCCAGGCCAACCTGGCCGGCATCAAGAATCTGAATCGCCTGCCCGACATGCTGTTCGTGATCGACTCCAACAAGGAGCAGATCGCGGTGAAGGAAGCGCGCAAGCTGGGGATTCCGGTGGTCGCCGTGGTCGACACCAACTGCGATCCGACCGAAGTGGATTACGTGATTCCGGGCAACGACGATGCGCTGCGCGCCATCCGGCTGTTCGCCTCGAAGATTGCCGACTCGGTGGTCGAAGGCTCGCAGGCAGTGACCGACAAGCAGATGGCTGATCTTGCCGCCGGCGTGCAGTACAGCGAGGCGGCCGAAGCCGCCGCTGCCAGCCCCGAAGGCGAAGCGGCCGAAGCCCTTCCGCTGTCGAGCATCGACGACTCGGAAGAAGTCAGCATGGAAGAAGTGCTGGGCAAGGGCGGCCGGCGCGCTGCCGCAGAAAATACCAGCGCTTAGACAGATCGAGACGACGAGTGGTTTCCCAGGCCCGCGCGTCAACTTAGCGCGGGCTATTTCTTAGCTGTCACGTTGGCTCTTAGCTTTTAGCTCTTAGCTTTTAGTAAACGAAGATAGCGAAACCGGATTTTAGACTCCTGGCAATGGATGCTTTTCGCACGCCTTGCTAAGAGCTAACAGCTAAGAGCTAATAGCCGAGGTTTCCCGAAAGATGAGCACTACATCCGTGAACATATCCGCCGCACAAGTCAAAGAGCTTCGCGACAAAACTAACGCGCCCATGATGGATTGCAAGAACGCGCTCACCGAGAGCAAAGGTGACGTCGAAGGCGCGATCGTCATTTTGCGCAAGAAGGGCATTGCCACCGCCGCCAAGAAAGCGACGCGCGCCACCAGCGAAGGTGCGGTATCCAGCTACATCCACGCTGGAGGCAAGATCGGCGTGCTGGTCGAAGTCAACTGCGAGAGCGATTTCGTAGCTCGCACTGACGACTTCAAAGGCCTGGTGCACGATATCGCCATGCACATCGCCGCTACCGATCCGCGCTTCATCCGCAAGGAAGATGTCACTCCCGAAGCCTTCGAGAAGGAGAAGGACATCTATCGCGCGCAGGCGGCAGCGACTGGCAAGCCGGCTCCGGTGATCGAGAAGATCGTCGAAGGCAAGATGGCCAAGTTCTACGAGGAGGTCTGCCTGTACGAGCAGCCCTTCGTCAAGGACCAGACCATGACCGTGCACCAGCTCATCGCCAGCGTGGTAGGCAAGCTGGGCGAAAACATCTCGGTACGCCGCTTCGCTCGCTTTAAGGTGGGCGACGTAGGCGAGACCATCGCCATCAGCAAGGCCGGCGACGCCGCCGAAGAGTAAGAGTTACCGCTTTACGAAACGAGAGGGCGGATTTTCTCCGTCCTCTTTTGCTTTTTGCGACGGAATGCGGGACGATTCCTTCGGAACATCGGGTAGTGTCTCAGGTCAAAATTGCTATGCTGTCGGATGCGGCTTTCCTTTCCGGCGAGCGCATTGCAAGACGCAAAGCTCAAAGAGATTCGTAATGGCGGTGAAAAAGGTCTTGATCCGGCATAGCATGTGTCGCAATTGCTGGAATAAATCGTGGCCGGGGTTAAGCTCTGTCGGACATGAAGTCCCGCCACGTTTTCGTGTAAGGGACGTGTGCTGCTTTTGTCTCAAAGAACACAAATCTGGAATTTCTGTACCGAAGGACAAGAACGACAGAAGCGTCAAATGCACCCACACAACAAGCACTCACCCCTACCCTTCGATATGATTTCAAACTGACCCACTACCGAACATCGAGTCCGCTTGACAACCGCAACCGTCACTCTTAACCTGAGGCAATGGAAGTCCATCTCAGCCCCGACCAGGCCTCTAAACTTGCCCAGCTGGCCAGCGAGCGAGGCCGGGACGCCGACGCCTTAGCGCAGGAAGCGATCAGCCGGTATCTGGAAGAAGATGCGCGTTTTGTCCAAGCCGTGAAGCTAGGCGAATCCCAGTTGGAGCGTGGTGAGTACCTCACCCACGAAAAGGTTGGCGCTCGTATCGAGCGACTGCTCAATTCTTAATGGAAGTTCGCTGGTCTCCCCAAGCTTTTGAAGATCTCGAACTCATTTTCAGACGCATCCAAAAAGATAATCCCAGGGCCGCTCATGAGGTCATCAAGACGCTCTATGACGGTTGCACAGCACTGGAGTCTTTCCCTAACCGCGGACGTATCGGCAGAATGAAAGGCCGTCGCGAGTTAATCATTCCTCCGTTGCCTTACGTCGTGGTGTATCAGGTCAAGGCCGAAGCTGTCGAAATCTCTCGCATTTACCATGCTGCTCAAGACTGGCCTTAATCGCGCCGTCGGATGCGCTCAGCTTGAATCGCTTTACTGCTACGACTCTCTCACCGCCTTAAGAAATGCTGCCCCGAACTTTTCCAGCTTATCCGTGCCTATGCCTCGGATCTCTGCCAGCGCATCCAACGATTTTGGCGCGACTCGCGCCACCTCGCGCAATACCGAATCATGAGCGATGCAGAAGGCGGGCCACTTTTTCTCGGCCGCCAATTCGGCTCGCAGTTTCCGCAGGCGATCGAATCTCAATTCGCCAGCCTGATCAAGCGGGTCGTCGCTGGAGGCGGACCGTTTAGTCTTCGGCTTCTCCGCACGCCGGGGCGAAACAGCGCCCGGCGCCGGCCGAGCCCGAACGTCACCCCGGCAAACGTCGCAGACACATTGGGTGACGGCGGTGCCGTCGCCGAAGTAGTCGAGAATCGCGCGCCGCCGGCAGCGCAGCCTGTAGGCATAATTGAATACCTGATCCAGCTTCTGCCGCGCATAGCCTTGCAGTGTCGCAATCTGCTCCGGGGAAAGTTCGGAATTGTTCTCGCCAATCTTGTCGATAAAGAATTCCTGGGTAAACCGGTCGCGCGGACTGCAATACAGGATGCACTGCGCCGGCCGGCCATCGCGACCGGCGCGTCCGGCTTCCTGGTAGTACGCCTCCAGGCTGGAGGGAATGTTGTAATGCACCACAAAGCGGATATCCGGCTTATTGATTCCCATGCCAAAAGCGTTGGTAGCCACGACCACCGCACCGGCGTTGGCCATAAAGTCTTCCTGACTTTTCTTGCGCGACTCGGCATCCATGCCGGCGTGATACGCCCGTACCGTGCGCTTGGGAAAGTGTCCCGCGAACAACGCCGCCAGTTGTTCCACCAGCCGGCGGGTAGCGCAATAGATAATGCCGCTTCCGGCTTGGCGGGACAGACCATGCAGCAGAGCCGCATCCTTTTCGGCTTCGCGATCGATGCGGCGGCAGGCATAGGTAAGATTCGGCCGATCGAAGCCGGTGACATGCATCGCGGGGCTTCGCAATCCCAGCATCTTCACGATGTCGTCCCGCACGTGCGGAGTGGCCGTCGCGGTCAGAGCCATGGTGACCGGCGATCCCAGGCGCTCGCGTACCTCGGCGAGCCGCATATATTCCGGGCGAAAATCATGTCCCCAGAAACTCAGGCAGTGGGCCTCGTCCACCACGAAGAGCCGCGTCTTCAACTCGGGCAGTATGCGCTGGAACGACGGCGCCGGAAATCGTTCCGGCGCGACGTAGAGCAAGCCGGCAAAACCGCGCTTGAGTTCGGAGAAAACTTCGCGCTGCTCTTCATGGCTCTGCGAGCTGTTCATGAACAGCACGGGTACGCCTAGCTGCCGCAGTTGTTTTACTTGGTCGGCCATCAGCGAGATCAAAGGAGATACGACGACGGTGAGGCCTTGCAGCAGCAGCGCCGGCAGTTGGAAGCACAGGCTCTTGCCCGCGCCGGTCGGCATGACGCAGACGACATCTCTGCCGTCTACAACGTCCTGGATCACCTCCCGCTGGTGCGGACGAAAGTGCGGAAGCTGGAAGACGCGCTGCAGAAGATCGTCAAGATTGTCCATGAGAAATGGCTTCTCAATCTACTGTATCGCGGTTGACCGTAAAGTAGTGCCGGCCCGGTGCACATGAGTGGGGGAAATGCCGGCCTCGCACCCATCGCGGGAAACGTTATCTGGTTTCCCTTCGCCGGGCGCGTCGCTGATCGCAACGATTATCCTGCTAAACTGAATTGTCACTTCTCCAGTCAGGTATTTGCCAAGCATGGACGCTCCGGCTTACAAACGCATTCTGCTCAAGCTGTCAGGCGAGGCGCTGGCCGCCGGACAGGGTTTTGGTGTCGATAACCAGCGGGTACACGAGATTGCGGCCGAAATTGCCGAGGTGCATCGCCTGGGCATCGAGATCGCCATCGTAGTCGGTGGCGGCAACTTCTTTCGTGGCGTGGCCGAGCAGGCCAAACTGATGGACCGCGTCTCCGCCGATCACATGGGCATGTTGGCCACGGTGATCAACGCGCTCGCCCTCCAGGACGCGCTGGAAAAGCAGAACACGTTTACCCGGGTGATGAGCGCCATCGAGATGAACCAGGTGGCCGAGCCCTTCATCCGCCGCCGCGCCATCCGCCACCTGGAGAAAGGCCGCGTGGTGGTCTTCGCCGGCGGCACTGGCAATCCTTACTTCTCTACCGACACGGCCGCTTCCCTGCGCGCCATGGAGATCAAAGCTGACGCAATCCTGAAAGCCACCAAGGTCGACGGCATCTACACCGCCGATCCCGTGCTGGTGAAAGACGCCACCATGTTCGACCACATCAGCTACATGGATGTGCTGCGACTGGGGCTGCGGGTGATGGACGCCACCGCCATTGCGCTTTGCCGCGAAAACAATCTTCCCATCGTAATCTTCAATCTCAACCAGCACGGCAATATTCAGCGCGTGGTGATGGGTGAGCGCATCGGCTCGCTGGTCAACGAGGGATAATTTTCCCCTCGGGCAAACCGTTTTCCCAAAAAACGGCCACGCGATCGGGATACTGATTTCCTGATGGGCGCGCTCCGGCCGCGCTACAATGCTGACTATTCTCGGGGTAAGACTGCATGGCTGAGCAAGCTTATAAGCCATCGGAGCGGGTTCCGGTTTCGGGGGTCTACCGAGTCGACCACCAAGGTCACCGCGAGGCGCACGAGGCCACATTACGCGAGGGCGAGGTGTTCCCTGCCTGCGCCACCTGCGAGGGGCAAGTACGGTTCACGCTGAAGCATCGCGCCATCCATATTCATCAGGATGGGGACTTCCCGCGACGCTAAGAGCGCTGATCGGACTGATTGGGGTCGTCCCTAACCGACCGCGAGCGTTATCGATTTGTAACCAGCTTCCTCTTCACAAAGTGGCCGACTTAGGCTAAGTTTCTACGAATAGTAAACAAACGATTCAGGTGGTGGTCCTATGGTTCTGCCCGTACGCATGCCGGTCTTGCGATTCGACTTGTCGGGAAGTGGTATGGCGCCTTCGCGAAAACTTGTGTTCCAGCTGCAAAGCGGAAGTTTCAAGAACCCAGGACACAGCAGCCGGCGCCCCCGCGGCAAACACCATCGCGCCGGCGATGTGGTACGCCAGTCCGGCATCTACGAGGTAGTGCACGATCGCAGCCACCGCGAAACCCACGAGGTTGTCATGATCAGCGGTGAACACTTTCCCGATTGCGAAACTTGCGGAGAAAAAGTGCGCTTCGGCTTGATTCGCACCGCCCCGTACATCTTCCAGGACGAAGACTTCGAGGAAGAATCGTAGAGACGTAGCCGCCAGCTATCAGCCATCAGCTCTCAGCTAAATCGTGCTGTTCGTCATGCGATGCATTTCTCCACATCGTGTGGCGGCGATCCCAACGAGTGTGAACAAGAAAAACCAACTTAGGATTCGCGTTGAGATGTACCTCACTAAGAATGAGTTCGAAGGACGGCTCTGCAGTTAGCCCTGGACGCCGGCCGCGTTACCCGCAGAAATCAAACTGCACTAGGAAGCTCTCGACTTAGCTGACGGCTGCGAGCCGACAGCTGCGAGCCAATAGCTTATAATCGAGGGTTTCTGACTTCATCCTGAGGCGAACCAGATTATGACTCAAGTTACGATGGCGGCGATTCCGGCGTTAAAAGACAGTTTCGTCCAACTGAAGACGCGTATGGAAAAAGCGGTGGAAGATTTTCGCAGGGAGATGGCCTCCACCCGCACCGGCCGGGCGTCGGTGCACATGCTGGACGGCGTCACCGTGGAAGCCTACGGCTCGCAGATGCCGCTGAACCAGTTGGCCAACGTCAGCGCCCCTGAGCCCCAGCTCATTACCGTGCAGGCCTGGGACGTAAGCCTGATCGGCGCCATCGAGAAGGCCATTCGCAGTGGCGACCTCGGCTTGAACCCCATGAACGACGGCAAACTGGTCCGGGTGCCGGTGCCGGCGCTGACCGAAGAGCGCCGCAAGGACATGGTGAAGCACCTACACAAAGTTCTGGAGGAGCATCGCACTGCAGTGCGCAACATTCGCCGCGACGGTAATGATCTGATCAAGAAGGCCCTGAAAGACAAAAAAATCACCGAAGACGAAGAGCGCGGCGCGCTGGACCAGATCCAGAAGCTGACTGACGACGAAATCAAAAAGATGGAAGAGCTGGCCAAGGGCAAAGAGAAAGAAGTGATGTCGATCTAGCGGGGCCCGCATGCTGCTTGATCTTGGCGACAGTCTGCGGATTCGGCCTTGGCGTCGGGAGGATCTCGATGCCCTGCTGCGGCATGCCAATAATCCGAAGATCGCGGCTAATCTGCGCGATCAGTTTCCCCACCCTTATACCCGGCGCGATGGACTCGACTATCTCAACTACGTGCGCGCCATGGACGTTCCCATGGCGCTGGCCATAGAGCACGCGGGCGAAGCCGTCGGCGGTATAGGATTCAAGCTGGGGGCAGACATTGCCCGGCTTAGCGTGGAGATGGGCTACTGGCTGGCCGAACCGTACTGGGGACGGGGGCTAACGACGCGAGCGGTGATCGCCGCCTCGGAGTGGGCCTTCACTACTTACGGGGTGGTGCGCATCTTCGCGACCACCTTCTCCCACAATGTAGCCTCCATGCGCGTGCTGGAAAAGGCTGGCTTCGAGCGCGAAGGCATCCTGCGCCGCAGCGCGGTGAAGAACGGCGTGATCCTGGATCAGGTGATGTACGCCAAGGTGCGGTAAGGCAGTTATTGAGGTTCTCGGGCGACTCGCACAATCCACTCCAGCGAGTTTGTCGTTACGAACCGACTTGAGGCGGTGAGGAATCCGCTTTCCTTCCCAATTGTCACTCGACAAAAGGAAAGCAGATTCCTCGCTTCGCTCGTAATGACAATCTTAATATGGCGGCACGGGCATCGTTCACCAAATACAAAAGGGCGCGATGATCGCGCCCTTCATCAAAGCCAACTCCTGCCAGCTAGTCTTCCAGCGGGCACCGGGACTGCTGCTGTACATACTTCTGAAGCTTGCCTTTTCGCTCCAGCGAAATCAGGTTGTCGAGCAAAGGATACTTTGCCGTAGGATCGAAGCGCTGAATCGCGCGATAAGCGCGCAATGTGCCCGCCAGTCCCGCTGCCTGAATGGCGGCTGAGTTCTTCACGTCCGGATGCTCCAACTGGAAGGCGGCCTGCGAGTACATGGCCTGCATGCGCAACTGGTTGGAATAGGTATTGTTCACCTCGTCCAGCGATTCCAGTTCCTTGCAGCACACGTTGACGTTAAGGTCCGGAACCTGCACGATCCACTCCGTGAGCCACATTCTCTTTTCCAGACTGTCTTTGGCGAGCGGATAGTCTTCCAGGCTGTGCGTGTAAACCAGCACGCGTTCACGGTCTCCGCTTACGGAGGGACCGTGCATCTTCGCCACGCACGGTAGGGAAACCGCGGTGACGAACAGAACCACGACGGCAAGTAGTTTGCGAGTCATAGTGCTTTCTCCCCACGAACTGCAGGACTCGGCCAGCGGGTTTCTAGATGATACATCCATTCGGGGGACGAAATGCAAGCAGGAACTGCAATGGTCAACGGGAAGAAGTGCGCTTCGTCCCGCAAAACCCGCAGGTAGTAACACCTTCACAAGCAAAGGGATAGCGGCGCCCTGCGCGGGGCGCGATCGAAGCCCGGCTGAGCATGATCGCAAAATTGCTTCCAATACCGGCTGCCAGCGCCGCAATTTTCATATCGAAGGAATGAGCGACGTGCTGCGGCAAGGCAGACTTGCAGGCTTCGTAGACTTATTTCCTCGCGCGCTATCCACGATACCGCGCGACCATATAGGCCAGATCGTATTAGCGAGCGTGGCGAAGGAACCGGTGGTACGAGCGACTCCCCCAACAGTCCGTGAGAGCTTTCTGGTTCCTGCTACTATGATTCGCCGTGCCAGAAATGGTTTGTGTCGGGCGACGATCGATGTAATCCTCACACCGGAGAATCGGAACCATGTGCTTTTCCGCCACCGCAAATTTTGTGGGCAGCGCAGTTCTGGGTACCGTCGGAGTGGTCACTCTCGCGCAAGTGAAACACCGGCGCGAAATGCTTTTCGCAGCGCTGCCCATCCTGTTTGCCATCCATCAGTTCATCGAAGGATTTGTCTGGCTGGGATTAGATGGCATCCTTTCTCCTGCGGTGGCGCATGACATGGGGGCGGCATTCATGCTGTATGCGCAGGGGCTGCTGCCTTTCCTGCTGCCGTTAAGCGTGCTGCTGTTCGAGGCTGACGCCGAGAGTCGCAGGCGCATGGTGCCCTTCCTGGTGCTCGGCGGGGCAACCACGCTCTATATCCTGTGGGCGCTGACCGCGTACCCGCTACAGGTATACATCAGAGGAAACAGTATCGTTTACATCAACCAGGCGACGAACAATACGGCGGTCGCGTTCTTCTACGTGGTTGCAACCTGCGGCTCGTTGTTTTTCTCGAAGGTCAGGGCAATGGTAATTTTCGGCGCGGCTAACCTGGCAATTCTGCTGATAGTAATGGCGTTCAAGCGTTATGCGTTTACATCGTTGTGGTGCGCCTACGCGGCGATCGCTAGTGTGATCATTCTGGTTTACTTCTGGAAAAGCAGCGCCGACCGGCCGTTCCTATACGCGCAGGCAGCGGTTTAGGTGAAACGTACAGCCAGCCGGTTTCAATTTGTTATCCGGGTGTCGGTGGTGATCCAGTTTAGTTCCCAGCTCGGTATTGTTCGATCACGCGCGAAAATCGAACCCACCATTGGAGGGGCTCGAGCTTATCTTGCGCTGCGGACTGAGGAGGACCGTTTCTACCTTCATGTGGAATATGGCGGGCGGAAAGCCAATCCACAACTCCGGCGCGCGTCCGGTGAAGACTCCGCTCTCGGAAGAGATATGCACTCAAGAAACGAGGGTCCAAATGAGGCCACATGCTTTCGCAGGAAAGCGGGGTAATCGCGCCGGGCTTAAAGACGTAGCGCGGACTAACGCTTTCGCGACGCGAGCCAGGCCGCCGTGCGGGAGCGAATGTAGGACTTATATTCACTGTTCGTCTTTAGCTCGGGCATGACGTAATGCGTGCGACCCTGCGCGTCCGGGACCGGAAGCTGGGCCACCAATGCGGCATGGATCTTTTGTAAGTGTGAAGGCTGCTCTTCGTCGGGGTTCACATTAGCGGCCACGGGCACGGTCACGCCCTGGAGTGGATCGTCGGTGCGCGGCTGCGTCAGCGTCAGTACGTCGCCCACGTCATTTGCAGCAGCGTCCCGGGCGGTGAGGGCCGGCAAATTCCAGCGCGTCTCGATCGTCTTCAAGATGGATGTGTGATCCAGCGGCATGGCTCCCGCAGCCACCCGGAACACGGTCCCCTCCGGAATCAGGGGCGACACCAACACCGTCGGCACACGGGGACCAAAACGCGTGAAATCGAAGCCGTACTCGCCCACCGAATTGTCGGGCGGCACCGCTCCCGAGGGTGGTGGCACGTGATCGAAGCAGCCGCCGTGCTCGTCATAGGTAATGATCAGCAGCGTTTGGTTCCAGCCGGGACCATTGCGCAGAGCATAGTAGACGTCGTGAATCAGTTGCTCGCCCAAGGCGACGTTGTAGTTCGGATGTTGGCTATTGCCGGCGGCGTCCCAGCTCGGCTCCAGAAACGTGTAAGCCGCCAGACTCCCGTTAGCAGCGGCGGTTTGGAAATCGGTGAACAAGCCGAAGTGGCTGTCAGCCGCATTGGTGGTATCGGTGAAATCCAAGCGCGTCAGGGGAGCTTCGTCATAGCCATAAATGCCCCAGCTCACATTGTGCTGGGACAACAGACCATAAATACTTGGGGCCGTGTACTGAGTGGTCTTGTCGTCCATGTGGCCTTGCGAGGTTCCCGCGTTTGCGAAGGCGCGATTTGGCAGCGTCTCGGTAGGAACCGAGCCAAACCAGTAGTCGCAGACGGCGAAGCCGCGCGCCAAACCGGAAAGCACCGGCAGCATGGTGGACGGAAAAACACCCATAATGTCGTTGGCGGTTGTGCCGGCAAGAATCGACCATTTTTCCTTTGCCTCCCAGCCCAGGGTGTAGCTGAAATCGGTGACGAAACCATTGTTGCTGGCTATCGGCGGCGTGGGAGGAGTGGTGCTGTTGAATAGCTGAGAATTCGTTGCCGAATAACCTTCGCCGGGATCAGCGCCGGGCATGAAGTAGGCGTTGGCATCCGTTGGGGCAATCGTGAACACCGTGACCGCCGACCCATTCGTGCCGGGGTTGGACTCCTTGCCGGTGAGCCCTTCGAAAGGCTGTCCACTGGGCGAGACATTGCCGCTGGCCGAATACAGAAGCCCCAGCATGTGATCGAAGGAACGGTTTTCGAGCATCAGTACCACAATGTGGTTGATGGAAGGAAGCTGGTTGTCGGCCATGATTGCTTTACCCCGCATTCACTATAGCGCTCAGTTATTAAACGCTGGTTACGTTCCAATCCGACCTCGATTTTCAGTTGGAACAAACCATGCTTGTGCCATATAGTCGCTCTCATCGTGGTGGCCGGCGCTGATAAAGTAAAGCCACCGTTTCGGATCGGCACCGACCAGCCGGGGCTGCCTGCATGGATCTTCGGTGGTGTCCTTATTTGACGCGAGGGCGGCTTGGTTGCATAAAGGAGACCTCTGTGAGGACAAAAGAGAAAATGAGTTCAATTGGCCAGCCAGTGCCGGAGTTGCCGGTCGCTGATGTGGAACGCGCACAACAGCATTACCGAGATACACTCGGCTTTGAGATCGGATGGCTTTATCCAGGCAAAGAAATTGGGGCCGTGTCACGCGGTAATGTGGCGATATTCTTTCGCAAGAAGGAGCCACCGTTCGAACCTGCGATCCACTGGGTGTTTGCCGAAGATATCGATGCGTCATACCAGGAACTGAAGTCGTTAAGTGCGAACATTGTGGATCCTCTGGAAAAAAAGCCGTGGGGACTACGACAATTCACGGTAAAGGATCTGGACGGGAATCTTTTCTATTTCCACCATGACTGACCACATGCCGCGCAACCAGCGGCTCGAATCGGCAAGCAGTCTGGCTCAAATTAGGACCTAGCTGGATCTTTCCGGCCTTGCAATAACCTCTCCAACGCGTAACAATAGAGGGTTCGATGCTTGTCCCACCGCCATTTTGAGCAAAAGCGGCCGCGTCGAAGGAATAGACGCGGTTCACGTTTTTGTAACGAACCTGGCGGCCGGATCATCGAATAGTTGAGTTGTAAAGAAGCGTCAACTTGTAGCTTCAACATCCCCGTAGGTCGGGCGCGATCAGCGCATGTGGACCTGCTGGAGCGGCAAGCAGCTTTCAACATCCCCGTTCCGGGGCGTGCTCTCCGATCACAACGGATTCTCCACGCGGCCGGGACTGAAGGCAGAGACAGGAAAATGGCTACGGCACCGGTGACAGAAGCGGCATCATGCTCGCTTGAAAACTATCTTGTACTCCCCGATCGCTCCCTGGACGACCGCATTGCCGAGGCGAAAGCGGCCTTAGGCGACGAGTGCGTCATCCTGGGTCATCATTATCAACGCGACGAAGTGGTCCGCTTCGCCGATTATCGCGGCGATTCCTATCGCCTCTCGCAAATGGCCGCGCAAGCCCGAGGCAGCTACATTGTGTTCTGCGGTGTCCATTTCATGGCCGAGAGTGCCGACATTCTGGCGCGTCCGGGACAAGCCGTGGTGCTGCCCGATCTGAATGCCGGTTGCTCCATGGCCGACATGGCCGAGATTTCGCAGGTCGAAGACGCCTGGGAACAGTTCATGAATCTCGGTCTTGCCGACGACGAAGGCGCCGGGATCACGCCCATCACCTACATGAATTCGACGGCGGCAATCAAGGCTTTCTGCGGCGAGCGCGGCGGCATGGTGTGCACTTCGTCAAACGCCAAAAGTGCTTTCGAGTGGGCCTTCGGCCGCAACCAGAAAATCCTGTTTCTGCCCGATCAGCACCTGGGTCGCAACACGGGTTTCGCGCGCGGCATTCCTCTGGAGGAAATGGTTGTGTGGGACCCCTATCAGCTCCAGGGCGGCCTCACAGCCGACCGGCTGCGCAAAGCCAAGGTCATTCTGTGGAAAGGCCATTGCTCAGTCCATCAACGCTTTCTGCCTGAGCACGTCGATAAGGTACGCGCGACCTATCCCGGTATCCAGGTGCTGGTCCATCCCGAATGCCGCTGGGAAGTATGCCAAAAAGCCGACGGAATCGGTTCGACCGACTATCTCATCAAAGTAGTGCGAGAGGCTCCGACAGGCTCCTCATTTGCTATTGGGACGGAAATCCACCTGATCAATCGCCTGGCTAAGGAAAATCCGGACAAGCAGGTCATCACGCTCGACGATTCGGGCTGCCTGTGTACGACCATGTTTCGCATCTCGCCGCAGCACTTGTGCTGGGCCCTGGAGAACCTGGTGGACGGCAACGTCGTCAATCAAATTAAGGTAAAAGAAAACGTAAAGCGGTGGGCGCGCGTGGCACTTGATAGGATGTTAGAGATCCAGTGATTATTCGCAAGCGTCCTCGGGAAAAATATTGGCGGCGGGTTCCTCGCTATTGGTCGGATGTGCGGGAGCATCGCCGTCGTGTCATGAATCGCCGCAAGGCCCAAACCGCAGTTACGTTGGAAAGTATTGATATGGCCCGCACGTTCACGGTTGCTGAAGCTGAAAGCGTGTTACCGGTTCTGGAATCGTTGTTGCGCTCCGCCATCCAGGCCAAGGCGCTGATCGAAGAGGTGGATGCGGAACAACAGGCGCTGGCCAATCGCGTCTTCGTGAACGGTGGCACGCTGGTCGACGTGGTCACGGTGGCGCGGCGCAAGGCCGAGCGCGAGAAAGCGCTGCAACGCGCCAAGGATGCTGTGGCCGAGATCGACGCCACTGGCGTGCAAGTGAAAGATTTGGATATCGGGCTACTCGATTTTCCCTGCGTGGTGGGCGATGAGGTGATCCTGCTCTGCTGGAAGCTGGGCGAGAAGAAGATCACGCACTGGCACGGTATGCAGGAAGGATTTGCCGGCCGCAAGCCCATCGACGACCGCATCCTGCGCAGCCAGAAAAAGAGCAACTGAAGAAAGCAACAATCCGCAATCAGCAGTTGGCAATTAGCCGTTAGCCGTTGGCATTGAGTTCTGCTATTTTCGACATTTGGTGGTTTGTATCAGGGCACGACCTTTAGTCGTGCCGAACAAAGCGCAGCGAAGGTCCGGGCTTTAGCCCCTGCGAGAGCATTCCTCAGGGGCTAAAGCCCAAGGTTTGTTGAGTGCATTTATGGCACGGCTAAAGCTATGCCCTGATACAAAACGACTCGTGATATAGGTCTTACTTCATCATGATCCAGCTCTCCTCCGCAGGCAAACGATTCGGTCCCAAGCTTCTCTTCGACAATCTTGATTGGTTGATCACGCCGAATGAGCGCGTCGGGCTGGTAGGCGCCAACGGCACTGGCAAATCCACTTTGCTGAGGGTGCTAGGCGGACTGGAGTCGCTCGACTACGGCAGCATCATTTCCGCCAGGAACACTACCTTCGGCTATCTGCCTCAGGACGGCCTGCAACTTTCCGGACGCACTGTCTTCGATGAATGCATGTCCGTGTTCAGCAGCCTGCGCGCGCTGGAGCAGGAAATGGAGGAACTCACTCACAAGATCGCCGAACTCGATCACACCTCCAACGAATACGCGCAAGTGGCCGACCGTTATCAGCATATTCTGAGCGAATTTCGCGTGAAGGACGGCTACGCGCTCGATTCGCAAGTGGGGACTGTGCTCGATGGACTGGGCTTCCGTAAGGAAGATTGGACGCGGCACACCGAGGAGTTTTCCGGCGGCTGGCAGATGCGCATCGCTCTGGCGAAACTGCTGCTGGCGAAACCAAACCTGCTGTTGCTCGACGAGCCCACCAACCATCTCGATCTGGAAACCCGCAACTGGCTGGAGCAGTATCTGCTGCAATATCCCTACGCGTACGTGCTCATCTCGCACGATCGCTACTTCCTCGATGTCACCGTGAATCGCACGGCCGAAATCTGGAACAAGCGAGTGCAGTTCTACAGCGGCAACTACGAAAAGTACCTAACGGAGAAGCAAGAGCGCCGCGATACGCTGGTGGCGGCTTACAAGAACCAGCGGGACCGCATCGAGCAACTGGAAGCGTTCATTAATCGCTTTCGCGCCCAGGCTACCAAGGCCAAACAGGTGCAAAGCCGCATCAAGGAACTGGAGAAGATCGAGCGCATCGAAATTCCGCCGGATGAGAAGACCATTCACTTCACTTTTCCGCAGCCGAAACCCAGTGGGCGAACGGTGGTCGAGTGTACCGATGTGGCTAAGAGCTACGGTCCGAAAGAAGTCTTCCGCAATGTCAACTTCACCATCCAGCGCGGTGACCGCGTTGCGCTGGTAGGTGTTAACGGCGCCGGAAAGTCTACTCTGATCAAACTGCTGGCTGGAAGCGAGCCGCTCACCGCAGGTAGTCTGAAGCTGGGCCACAATGTCGACCCCGATTATTTTGCGCAGGACCAGTACAAAGAACTTGATCCTAACCGGCGCATGCTCGACGATCTGTCGGATGTAGCAGTGCAGAAATCGATCACCGAATTGCGCGGAGTGCTGGGCTGCTTTCTGTTTTCCGAGGACGACGTATTCAAGCCCATTGGCGTGCTGTCGGGGGGCGAGCGCAATCGTTATGCGCTGGCCCGAATGCTGCTGCATCCGTCGAATTTCCTGCTGCTCGACGAGCCTACCAACCATCTCGACATGCGCGCGAAAGACGTGCTGCTGGAAGCGCTGGAGAAATATACCGGTACGGTAGTTTTTGTCTCGCACGACCGCTATTTCATCGACAAGCTGGCCACCCGCATCTTCGAGATTGGCGATGGCCGGGTCGAAGTCTTCCCCGGCAATTACGAAGACTATCTGTGGCGCAAGCAGGGCAAGGGATCCGGCGAAGAAGAATCGGCCGTGAACAATTGGACTCCCACGCTGTCAGATGTTCCAGGCTACCTCGAGCAGAAAACGCAATCGCAATCGCAATCAAAGAAGCGTATTAATCCCATCAAGCTGAAGCAGATCCAGGAACGGCATCAGCAGGTGGAGCAAGGGATTGCGCGTCTGGAAGATGGTATTGCCGAGTGCGAGCGCGAGTTGCAGTCGTTCGTCAGTGCCCAGGAAACCGCCAGGTGGACCGAACTGCTGGCCAAGCGGCGAGCAGAACTGGAGACCCTGATGACCGAGTGGGAAGAGCTCTCGCAATCCCTCGAGGGGGCCAGCGCCTGATGCGGGAGTCTGGGAGCATTGTTTCCGCACCTTCGAATACTTTCGTCTGCATGGTGGTGTCGGTAATTGCTCTTATGCTTACTGCGATAGATGCGCGATGACAGCTCTTCTCGATTATTGGGATAAGCAGATGCCAAAGGTGCAACCCTGTCCGTCACGGCAGGAAATTTACGCAGAGATGGAGCTTTATCTCAAACGCTGGGATTGTGGCGGCAGTTTTCGGAAGGCCGCGAAACCGCGCTGTCCGGTGTGTGCAGCTCCCCTCTCTGACCGACAGCGCAGCGCTACATCGAAAAGAATGTGGCGGCCACGAAGAAAGGCTGGCATTGGCCACGGAACTGTGACGAGCACTCAGTAGGGTCAGGTTTCCGGGTCTCTTAAGGGAGGCGATGCTCGACATGCGTATGCTTGGCCGCCTACGACTCGGGTGCCCGGGTTATGCCGCAAGCCTTGTTCTGGAATTCGCACTCCTCGTGCCGTCGCTAGCGTTTGCTACAACGCAAGTTCCCCACAGCGACTTGGAATATCGCGTCCGCGCGCGGCAGGAGTTCTCCGCCTACGATCCGGCTTACGAAAGCTCCCGGGCCGAGCGCGTCAAGCAAGCCCGTGCTTTGGGCAAGCAAGTCTTCCAGCGGGAGGCGGCAGGGCAACCTTCAGAGTGCTCTCATCAAATACTGAATGAGATCTCGTGGCTCCTCGGATACACCGCAGATTTCAAGGCCGTCGACCGGCGTCTCAAAGATTTGCAAGTTACTCTTTCGAATCCGAAGCTGGAGTTCGCCGCGAGCGAGCAAGATCCGTCCGACGGCAGTTGGGGAAAATGTTACACGGCATGGTTTTTCAAGCTGGATGCCTCATTCGATCATCTGCGACAACTTGCTGAAGATGGCCGGCGCCCGAAGTACCCAATCCGCTTGCTCGACAAAATCAATTCGCCGGAAAAGCTGCAGACATACCTGAAATCCGTCTCCATCTCCGATATTGCGCACCGCGGCGTTGATCATCGCCGCGAATTCAACGAATCGCTCGCTGACCTGCTACGCCTGATCCTGCACGGCGTTCCGCCCGGATACAAGCTCGATCCGGAGCTTAAGCCGGCCATCATGAAACTCATTCTTGGGGATTTTCGGAATTCCGCAACCGCGTGGTGGGGCGAACGATACGCTCGCGATGGACGTCTAGAATTCGTTGACGATATCAGCATTACCTTTCACGTTATTCGATATCTGGACGGCGGTGTGCCCGATCTCGGCAAAGTTGGCGAGACGGCGTTGGCCCTAAAGGATGTCGAATACCACGTTGGCTGGCTCGAGGACGGGCACTACACCAATCACAACAACATGGATGCAGTAGTCCTCTTCAAATACGCGTGGCCGTTTATGAAAGTGGAACAGAAGACCGCGCTGGCTGCCGAGATCCGCAAGATGCTGGACTGGTGCCTCTCAGATTCCCTGCAAGCGGATGGCTCGTTCCAACTCAATACCGACGACCAGGATTCCGCTGAAGAGCAAACTTATTTTGGAGTGGCATTTCTGAGCCGGATTGGTTTCTTCGGCGAGGCAGAGCGCTTTTGGACGACACAGAGTTTTCCGCAGGCTGCGGAAGTGAAGGAACGCATCGCCAAATACATTTTGCAGCACCAGAGCAACGGCGGCGCAGGAGGAGAGTACTATCACAACGCGTTGGAGCTGCTGGGCGTTTCAGCGCCGTAATCGCTGCCATCATCGGCGTATCAATTCCGTTCGCTCGGGTGCAGCAAATCCCACTGTGCCACAATGTGAGATATAAGCGATTCCCGGAGCCCGACAGCTCGATCCGGCTTGCAAGGCGCGCCCGACTCGGCCGGCGGTTTTCCACATTTTCCTGAGGTGTCCACCAAGGGCCGGCAGTTTTTCAACCATCCTCGCTTCGCCTTGTGATTTCTTACGTTTGGGAGACGGTGAGGATTCAAAAACAAATGCTTTTGGAGACTGGAAAATGCCCGGCGCGCCGAACTTGTTTACAAGGTCTCACAGCCGGTCCATAATAGATGTGTGTTGTGGCAATCCTCGATCACAGGTCTTCATTCAAGAACCTTAGTTAATTCCCCGTAGGTCTCACAATGTGGGAGGAGTTACATGGAGTCAGTTTCTGACAGTAGAACGGAAGTCGATCATCGCAAACGCATCTGGTTTTTTCCTGACAAATTCTGGCAAGCCACCAAGAATATGCCGAAAGACGAGGCCTCGAATCTGATGGCTGAAGTGGAGCAGTATGCTGCGGCCGGAGATGTTCAGGCACTGAGCAAGTATCCTTTCGTATTTGTCGGCGATCCCTACAAGAAAAAGAAGAAGCCGGCTGCCTAGCAGGATGGTGTCAGGAAACTCTGGCGGGGCGCCGCTTGCCGGGTGCGGCCGACGACGTCGCCCTGGCGTCTGTGGGTGGCGGCCGAACGGCGATAGGCAGCCGACAGGTCGTTTCCAGAAGATATCGGGCCCGAGCGATGCGTTCCGCGCCCGGGCTTATTTCTTGCAAGCCTTGCGCGTAGACCACAACCGCTCCATCCAGCCGTTCCACCGAGACCCGAGTAACGGTTCGATCATGATCGCCATCGCAGGCATCGGCGAGGCGCAGCATTCCAATGACGGGTAACAGCTTGGAACGCCGTCGCGCACTGAGTCCCACAAAGTAAGAGTCGCTAATCTGTGGCAGAGCGCCGCGATGATAGCGAGCGGTTGCCGCCACACAATGCAGCTGCTCAGCCGTCCAGCCAAGCGGCGGTTTTAGCCGGGAAATCAGTCGATAGGTCCGCTTCTGGTGGCCATTTCCTGGCTTGCATCTTCCCACCTCATGCAGGCTCGCGGCTGCTTCCAGGATGCGGCGATATTCCGGCTGGGCAGAGACTGCTCCGCATTGTGAGAGCCCGTCGAAAAGCTCGAGCGCAATCTGCGTAACCAGCGCCGAATGGGCCGGATTGGGATCGAGAAACGCCGCCCAGCTTTTGAGCTTCTCCAAGGCTGCTCGCTCCAACTCGGTTCCATTTGGCAATTCCGAGCGCCAGACTTGCCATAGCGAGTTCTTGCCCAGCATCCTTTGCCGGTAAATATCGAGACGTTTCTGCCGTTCCTGGTTGATTCGCGCGTTCCAACGGAGCCGCTGCTCAGCCTGGATGCCGGCATGAGTTCGAAGCATGGACCGCAAGACGTCGAAGTCGTGGACCTCGCCTAGCGCGTCTTGCAAATCTCGCAGGTCTTTACACCATTTTTCATGGCGCTGCGGGAGAAAGTTTTCGACCGTATAACGAAACCGCTTGATGCCGATACGTAGTTGGTGATAGCCCACCTGGCTGCGATTGCGCATGGCCTGCCGATGCCGCTCATAGGCCTCGCTCCAGCGCTCCAAGGCGAGAAGCTGAAACACTGCGCCCTCCAGCGGCACGCTGGCAGTACGTTTCGCCAGATGCGCATTCAACGATACCCAGTCATGCCGGTCGAACTGCTGCAGGGCGTGCTGAGCGGCCGCCTTGAGATGAGTCTCCTTATCCGCCAGCGACGCCAGCAAACTCTGGCGAACCGCGTCGTCGGGCTCGGAAAGCTTGGTCACCCATTCCGCCATCACCTGGGTGTCGCGCAAATCGCCCAGGCTGCTGAACAGCGGCTTGGCCAGGCGCTTCATTTGCTTCCAGGCGGGATCCGGATCGACGGACAAGAAACCGTCTGCCATAGAACGGCAGCGGCGAATCGCTACTCGCAGGTCGTGCACTGGATCGGCAGCGAAGCCCTGGCTGGCCTTATCGCATTCTTCCACTACGCGGCTCGCCCAATGAGCAAGCCCCGCCTTCTTCTCTTGAGGATGGGACCCTGGCAGCATGGAAAGGAAACCTACTGAATTTATACCGCGATCGGGGCAGAGGGGGAACAGCCGAAATCAATCAGGCGAAGAGGGGTCGGGATCGGCTAGAGATAAACCCGCTCGGCGCTGCGAATGTTGCGATAACGCTCGAAAACCTTGCGATCGCTTTCCAGTCCTAGAATCGACTTGATACTGCTGCCGCGGAAAGTGTGCGCCAGCATCTTCCACCAGTTGCGGAGGACGAACCACGGGTCGTGTGCGATCACTGCAGGCATGTGCCGGGTCTTCATCCAGCGCTCGGCGCGCCACCTTTCGTATTCGATCTCTTCCGGCTGCAAATGCTGGGTGGCGACCACTGCCGTGGTCCCGTCGTACTCCTCCAGGCGATCGATCATGATCAGATTTCGGGCACGAAAATCCTTGGTCATGGGAGTGCCAGGATACGGTGTGGGATGCTGGATGTAAGGCCAGTCGACGTATTTGCTGGCGAATTCCAGATTCGCCTGAATCGATTCCCGCGTGTCGTCGGGATTGCCCACAATCAAACCGCCGACCACATACATCTTGTTCTGGTGCAGAAATTCGATGGCCCGCAGGGTGGCATTTCCCGTGGTGTGCCCGTTTTCGCGGAATTCGTTCTTGGCGGCGGCCTTCAGGAATTGCAGATCGTCCTGCAAAATATTTTCGATGCCGAGGAAGACGTAGCGAAAGCCCGCCTGCCGCATCAGCGGCGCCAAAGTATCGCCGTGCATCGCGATCGGCGAAGTCATCGCTTGCACCGTGTACGTGATGTCGTTCAATCCGGCGTCGATGATGGCGCGGCACAGCGCCTCGAAGCGTTTGATGTTGAGGCTGATGTTGTCGTCCACAATGAAAATGGCGCGTGCTCCGTGGTCGCGGGCATCACGGATGTCGGCCAGAACCCGATCGAAGCTATAAGTGTGAAAGTTGCGGCCGCGCATCTCGATGATGGAGCAGAAACCGCAGTCGAAGGTGCAACCTCGGGAAGTTTCCACCACATCGACCGGACGGCCCATCATGGTGTAGCCGCTGAGCACGCGAGCATCGCGCTTGGGCAGCCGGATCTCGTCGCCATCCAGGCTGTGAACCGGGCGCGAAGGATTTTCCCGCCAGCCCTCGCCGGCGCGATAGGAGAGTCCCAGGATTTTGCCGTAGCCGTCTCCGTTCTCGATCGCGCGCAACAGCTCACGAAAAGTGATTTCCCCTTCCCCGCGCACGATGTAATCCACGCCGCTGCCCGCGGCCATGTAGGCCTCAGGCGCCAGACTGGGGTCGTAGCCGCCCACTACGACGCGCACGCCCGGCCGCAGTGACCGCAACAGCTCGATGATCCGTAGGGAAGTTTTGCGCTGGAAGGTCATCACCGAGAGTCCCACAACGTCGGGGACGTGCTCGCGGAGTAAGCGGTCTACGGTTTCGCGAACGCTTTGCTGGACCAGAATCAGGTCGGCGACCGCAACCTGGTGATGAGGGTCGAGATTTCCGGCCAGCGAGCACAATGCCCCATTTGGCATCCGCACCGCCACCGTCGGCATGTGCTCGAACGAGTCGGGCATGGACAGAAGGAGAACATTCATAAGGACGCGACTCCTGCGGATCTGGCGGTGCTCCCCACAAACCGGAACAGCGATTGTTCTACATGCTACACCGAAATGACGCGGGAGTATCCCCCGGGACGCCTAGCGAGATCCTGGGTCTCGACTTTGGGGTATACCGTGGACGCGCCATCGTTCTCCCCTCGCCAGAATGGTTTAGCCGTTCCCGATTGGGTCCAGGATGCAAGGTAGTCACAGGGTTATGTGCCGCCAATTATGGACACTTGAGCTATTTCCTGATAAAAGCAACCCATACATTTATTTATATCGAAGTGCTTAGAGCTGTGCGGGTCCTATAACGCCGAGGCCAGGCGTGCCTGTGATCGGCGAGCTTGCCCTTTCGCTAGGCATGGACCGTCACCGGTGCTTTTCCAGGCACTGGCTGGACGCTAGTTTAGTTTTCTGGCCGCCCTCGAGGCTACTAGGGGGAAGTCTTTCTGCCCATGAGTCAAACCTCGCGCTGCCCACAGTAGGACAGCGTAACTAACCGGAACTCGAATTATGGTCCGCGAGTTTAGATTGGACATTCGACGTTACGCGTCTCCCTGGCACCGGCTATGGCTCACGCCTGCGATTTGGGCGATCGCGTGGTACCGGTTTGGGCACTGGCTCTATAAGGAACCCCATCTCAAAGTGTTCAACATTCTTAAACTGCCCTATCGATTAGGCTACGTTTTCATGGAAGCGTTCATGCAAATGGCTTTGGATCCCAGCGCGGAAATCGGGGCCGGATTGTACCTTGGCCATAGTGGCGGCATTCACATCCACCCCGAGGTTGTGATCGGGGAAGACTGCGATATTGCTCATCATGTGACGATTGGGGCTTCGGCGGGCGGACGCAACGGGGTTCCGACGATTGGCAACGGCGCCTATATCGGAACCGGGGCCACCGTGGTGGGCCGGATCAACATTGGAGACGGAGCCAAGATCGCCGCCAACACGCTAGTCATGATTTCGGTGCCGGCGGGCGCGACCGTAATCGGAGTTCCGGGGCGAGTCGTCATGGGTTGCCCACAACCTACGGAAGGTAGCTAAGGGAAATGCAGCCAGCGGTGGCATTCGACGAACCTACCCGGCTACGGGAAGAGGCCAGGCGCTGTGCAGGGCGAGGCGATGGCCGCCGGCTGCTTGCTTGCCTGCGCGGCCTGCTGGAGCTGTCGAATCAACCTTCCGACTACGCCTTCGCGGCGGCGCGCCTGGGCTCTCTGCCGGCTGACGCGGTAAGAGAAGCCGGGCTCAAGCCACTGCGAACTTACGTGGCTCGCTCGGTAACCATCGAGACGATGCTGCCGTACCTCCGGGTGCGAGCGGCGCTGGCGGGATTATGGCTGGAGTTGTCGGTGGGCGGCTATGGCAGTTTCATCGACGACCTGACGAATCCAGACGGCGCGCTGTGCCACTTCAATCCGGATCTGGTGCTTTTTGTCAGTGATTTATCGGATCTGGCGGGCGGCCTGCAGGAAGCGATCAGCGATTCGCCGGACGGCGCTGGGTCCGCGACCGCCAGCTCTGTCCGATTCGTCACGGGGCTATTGCAGAGCTTCCGGGCAAACTCGAAAGCGAGAATTGTGGTGCAGGGGTTGACTCTGCCGGACCCGCCGGGAAGCGGCGATATCGCGGATGCGAACTTGCCTTTCGGCGAATCGCGCTCGGTGGAGGCGCTCAACCACGCATTGGCCGATGCCTGCCGCCGGATTGGCGATGCTGTCTACTTCGATGTGGACAAGCTGGCGGCACGCCACGGGCGAGCCCGCTGGCGAGACCCGCGCATATTCTATTTGTCCCGCCTGCCGATTGCGCCTGAGTTCTTCGAACAGTACGCGCGAGGCATAGTTCGCGCAATGCGGACGCTCTATTTCCCGGCCCGGAAAGTCCTCTGCACCGATCTGGACGAGACGCTGTGGGGAGGCATTCTGGGCGAAGACGGATGCCAAGGTATTCAGACAGGCACAGCCTTCCCCGGCAATGCCTATCAGGAATATCAGCAGTATCTGAAGCGGCTCAGCCGTCAGGGAATCCTGCTAGCAGCGGTATCGAAGAACAACCCGGCGGATGTGCAGGAAGCCTTTCAGAAACGATCGCTGGATCTGAGCATCGGCTGGGAAGACTTCGTAGCGGCGAAGATCGGCTGGGAGGAAAAAACGACGGCGCTGCAGGAACTGGCTAACGACCTCTGCGTTGGGCTGGATTCCTTCGTGTTTGTGGATGATAGTCCGGTGGAATGCGCGGCTGTCGGGCAGCGATTTCCCGAGATGCTGGTGGTCCAGGCGACCCCCGGCGAGCCGTGGCGCACAATCGCGGAGCTCGAACGCTCGGGCGCATTCGACGTCTTGCAGGTCACGGACGAGGACCGGGGGCGGGCCGCCGAATACCGGGCGCAGGCGGAGCGAGCGACCCTGGCCAGCGCGGCCGGATCGCGGACGGAGTTCCTGGCCTCACTCGATATCCAGTGCGGTGTCGTTAATGCGCTGGAAGCGCCCCTGAACCGGACCGCGCAATTGTTGAGCAAAACGAATCAATTCAATCTCACCACCCGGCGCCACTCAGCGGCCGAAATTGAGATGCTAGCCGCCCAACCGGGAAATATCGCAGTCGCCTTGCGATATCGCGACCGGTTCGGAGATGGAGGGGTGGTGGGCGTCGCGCTGTGCATCAGGGAAGCCGATCAATGCCGGATTGAGACCTTCCTGTTGTCCTGCCGGGTCATCGGGCGCGGGGTGGAGACGGCGCTGCTCTGGTTTGTCGCCGAGCGTGCCAAAGCTCAAGGTCTTTCCCGGTTACGGGGCGAGTACATTCCCACGGCCAAGAACGCTCCCTGCGCCGAGTTTTATCCCCTCCATGGGTTCGAGCCGGCGGCAGCTTCCGATGGGCCTGAAGGGAGTTTATGGTTCGAGTTCGACCTAACAAAATGTCTACCCAAAAAACCAAGCTGGATTAGAATATCAATCCTATGAGTACTACTATCGTCTCCGGACGTCTGGCCAAAGTGCTTGCTGACATCTTCGACATTCCCGCCGAAGACATAAGGCCCGAGCTCGCCGCAGGCAACATCGAGGCTTGGGACTCGTTCGGCCATGTGCAGGCTATCCTTGCCGTTGAAGCCGAATACGGAATTCGCTTCCCCGGTGAGAAGATTCCACAACTGACTTCGGTCGCCCTGCTGCAGAACGAGCTCACAGCTTTGGGAGTATGAGCGACAACCTGCGGATCACAGAAGAGCACTTGCTGCTGTTCGCTGCGGCTTCCCTCGATTTCAATCCACTCCACCGATCGGAAACTTACGCCAGGACAACTTCTTTCGGAGAGCGGGTTGTGTATGGCGTGCTGGGAGTGTTGGCATCGCTTGCTCGAGTGGAGCCGCCCGCCGGGAAATTCATCGCCAAGGTCAGCGTCGATTTTCGCAGTGCATTATTGCTGGGCATTGAATACGCCATTCGGATCGAGCCGCGCGGTGGGGACGTTGTGGTCGCCGATCTGATCGACGGTCAGACCATCCTCGTCCGAACCCGCTTGTGGTTTGCTGACGGCGTGCCCAGGAAAGCGACCTTCCCGGACAGGGCGGTTGCTCCCCGGCGATCTGCTCGGTTTCTGGCGGATGGAGAATTGACCCTGGGTCTTAGGTTCGAAGGTGAGTACGGACCCCCAGAAAAAGCGTATCTCGACTTACTGCGGTTTATCGGTTTGGATCGAAACAAGACTGGCGATGGTCCGATCATCGCTTTGTTATGCAGCAGCTATCTAACCGGCATGGAGTTGCCCGGCGAGCGCGCTGCTTATGTGGGACTGGAGGCCGAATTCCTTCCCGGCGCACGTGAACGCGCCGATTACTTTCCAGATCGGCTTGCAAGCGCTGGACGAGCGTTTAGGTCGTATTCAGTCAAGGTTCGAATTGACCTCCGGCAGGGAACCGTTTGTGCGAGGCGAAGTAATCTCAATTGCTCGCCCGCTGCGATCTCCGGTAGCTCGCCCGGCGCCTCGGTCAGCCATTTCAACCGGAGCCGCGAAAACTGCTTTAGTGATTGGGGCTAGCCGAGGCTTGGGAGCAGCACTGGCTCTTAGTCTGGCGGCTTCCGGCTATCGCGTCACCGGCATCTACGCCCAAAGCGATGAAGATGCTCGAGCCGTGCTGCTCGCCGCCGAGGGATTGAGCGGGCGGCTCGACTTGATACGCGGAGACGCTACCGACGTTGCCTGGTGCGAATCTGTTATGGAGCGCATCGGCAACGCCGGCGCCCTCGATCTGCTCGTTTGCAGCGCTGCACCCTCTATTCATCCTTTGCACGTGCAGAGCGCTTTTCTGGAGCGAATCCAGTCATATCTGCAGAAAGGGTTTGCGCTGGTGAGCACGCCGCTGTGTACATTTCTCGGAATGGTGTCGCAGGCATCGGGCGCCGTCCTGCTGATTTCGTCGGTGGTCGTGCAGGAACCGGTTCCTAACTGGCCTCATTATGTGGCGATGAAATCCGCCGTCGAAGGGCTGGTCAAATCTGCTTCTCTGGAATACCCGACCGTTTCCTTCTGGATTGCACGTCCGAACAAAGTGCGAACCGACCTGACCGATACGCCCCTGGGACGACTCAATGCCGAGGACCCTGCGGAGTTGGCGGCACGGCTGATCAACCGGATTGTGGCAGAAACTGCCATTGGTGGAGTTCGCTACTGCTAATCCACATTGCCGCGCATGGCTGGGTGCTGCATACCGCAGAGAAGTCGCGAGTACAGTCTGATTTGTCTAGATTCGACATGGAGCACGGTGCGACGTCAGAAGATTGTAGGCCCTGACAGACTCGAAGGGCACTCTTCACCGTGGAGAGCGCTTTTGCTTGTTGCGAAAACTCCAGTAGAATGGTGCGCCCTGAGAGATTCGAACTCCCGACCTTCTGGTTCGTAGCCAGACGCTCTATCCAGCTGAGCTAAGGGCGCCTTCAACAGCAGCCAAGCGATTATAGCAAACCGATATATGTGGATGGAATGGCTAGCGGTACCGCGTGCGGGCAACTCGCAGTAGCACGACCGCCCTCTTAACCGATAGCGGTCTCTGTCGACCGATTGGCGGGACGTGTAACCAGATGTTAAACTGCAAGATAGGCTCTTAAAACGCGGATAGTTATCTTTAGCCTAAAGGAGCAGCTTTGCATTTTTTCCCCTCGCTTGCCCTCTACATCGACCCTGGCTCGGGGAGCATGGTGATGCAACTACTACTAGGCGGTGTTAGCGGGATCTACGTCATTTTCCGCATCTTCAAGCAGAAGATTCTGGGCTGGTTCGGAATCCGCACCGCGCAGCCGGAGACCGCAGAACAGCTTCGGTTTGAAACAGCTGCTAAGGACGATCTTGGACGGCAGCCTTAAGCGCGATGGCTCGCGATTTGCTGGCCGCTGATCTCCGACGTGACCGCGGGTCGTTTCGCGATCCGGATGGCTACATCATCCGCCGAGGCGAACGGATTTTCCGCGTCATTCGTCCGACGGCGGTGGAGCGCTGGCGGCAGTTTGCTGCCTCCGGCCTCGTGGCTGAGTTACAGTCGGCTGACTTGCTGGTCGCCACTCAAGAAGTTTCCGGTAGCTTACTCGGCGCTGACCATCCACTCCCTGAGGGCTCCATCGTGCTGGAGCATGAGCGGGTTCCTTTCGTCAGCTATCCCTACGAGTGGACCTTCGAGATGCTGCGCGACGCAGCACTGCTACAGTTGGACATCATCGAGCGCGCGCTGCGGCACGAATGGATTCTGAAGGACGCCACCGCTTACAACGTACAATTTCGCGGCGTGAAGCCGGTCTTTATCGACTTGTTGTCGTTCGCGCCACTGCAAGCGGGCGAGTGCTGGGCCGGTTATAACCAGTTCTGCCGCATGATGCTGTATCCGCTGATGTTGGAAGCGTACAAGCGCATTCCCTTCCAGCCGTGGCTGCGCAGCGAACTCGAAGGCATCGACCCCATCATCTTCAGCCGGATGTTTCGCGGACTGGAGAAGCGTCGCTCAGGAGTGCTGAGCCACGTAACCACACAGGCCTACCTGCAGCGTAAATACTCCTCCGCGGACCACAGTGTGCGCCGGCAGATCAAATTCGCCGGCATGACGCCGCAGATGATCGCGCGCAATGTGCGGCGCCTGCACAAACTCCTGCTCAACCTGCGCCTGCCGCGGCAGCGCGCGGCAACGGTCTGGAGTGACTACTCCCGCGCGCATTATGTCGACGACGCGCTCAGTCGCAAAGAAGCGTTCGTCAGCGAAAGTGTTGCCGGACGGCACTTCGATCTAGCGTGGGACCTGGGTTGCAATGACGGACGGTTCAGCCGCATTGTCGCCCGGTCAGCTCAGACCGTGATAGCGATGGATTCCGACGCCGCCAGCATTGACCATCTCTATCAGATGCTGCGTGGGGAGCAACAACCCAACATCCTTCCCCTATTGATGAATATCGCCAATCCTTCTCCGTCACAGGGATGGGCTTCGGCCGAACGCTGCTCGCTTAACGAGCGAGGAAAGCCGGACGTCACGCTGGCGCTGGCGTTGGTTCATCATTTGGTCATTACCGCCAATGTTCCGCTGCCGGCGCTGCTGGAATGGTTTGCGGAAACCTCGCGCGAACTGGTGGTCGAGTTCATCAGTAAGGACGACGCCATGGTGCGTCGGCTGCTGCTGAACAAAGACGACACCTACGCCGACTACCATCGCGAAGCCTTTGAGCGGTATTTGCAGCAGTTTTTCCGAATCCAAGCCAGAACGGAGTTGCCCGGGGGAACCCGGTTCTTGTATCACGCGGTCGCGCGATAGCGAATTTCTGGCGCCACGCGATGAACTATTTCTTTTCTACCTGGAAGGCCTTGATCACGATGTCATTGGGCTGATTGCCGACGGGGATTAGCGTCACCAGCGCGCGATCGGCGCTGATCTTCGAATTGTCGCGTGTCTTCACCATCCGCACTACAGCAACGTCGCCCGACTTCGAATCCACCACCAGCAGATGCGCCTCATCGGGGGTAAGTGCCAGCCTGTCCGGATGGCTTCCTACCTGGACCGATCCGATGACCCGCCCTTCGTCGATAGCGTAGACGCTCACCGAGTCCGCGCCAAAGTTGGTCATGTAGAGCAGGCTGTTGTCTGAGGTGACGACACCATCCGACGGGTTGTCGCCGATTAAATAGGAGCCTCCAACTTCGTTAGTTCCAGTCTCGATGATGGAGAAGTTGTTGCTGTTGAAGTTGCTGACGAAGAGCTCACCGCCGTCGGGCTTGAGCGTGAGTTGCACCGGCAACTGTCCCACATCGAGGTAGGCCAACAATTTGTCCGTCTTGAGATCGATGGACGCGACCTGGTTCGATCCAGGGCAGGCCACGAAGACTTTGCTGTTGTCGGGTAGGATGACCAGGTCTTGCGGCTGCTGGCACACTGGCACGGTGCTGCGCACCACCAACTTCGCCGTATCGATGATAGAGACCGTGTTGTCCGCGCGATTGCTGGCGACGGCAAGTTTGCCATCCGGCGAAACCCGCGCCAGTCCGGGTGCGCCGCCTACGCGGATCGTCGCAATCACTGCGCGCTTCGCCAAGTCGATTACGGAAACGTTCGCCGAACCGGAGTTGGCCACGTAGGCGCGTTTGCCGTCGGACGAGACCGAGACGTAATACGGGGCGCGATGCACACCGATGACGGCGACCACCTCATTGCGTTCGGCATCGATGATGCTGATGTTGTTGGAATCGGCGTTGGCGACGTAGATCTCGTTACGTGTCGGACTGGCAGCGATCCCACTCGGGCCGCCGCCTACAGAGATTGTCTTCACGTTGCGAAGCTGCAATGTATCGATGACGCTGACTGAATTGCTTTTGCCGTTGCTGACATAGGCGTACTCGTGATACCCGGGCGCGACTGTCTGGCGCTGATGGCACGCCGTTGTCGTCAGAGCGAGGATGAGAAGCAGCGGCAGCGATACGCGGATTCGCATACCCCTGGGTCGCGGGCAGGCTGTCGCCATCAGCGAGCGGCAGCCGTTCCTGAAGCCGCGCTAACTGGGCTGGGACGACGCGCTCCCGGATTCGCCACCGGTTCGGCCACTGAGCGGCCCAACACATTGGCGATCTGGCGAATCTCGGCCATCAGGTGATCGAACTGATCGGGGTAGAGCGATTGCTTGCCGTCGCTAAGCGCCCGGTCGGGATCGGGATGAACTTCGATGATGAGCCCGTCGGCTCCCACCGCCACCGCGGCGCGCGACAGCGGCGTCACCTTGTTGCGCTTGCCGGTGCCATGGCTGGGATCGACGATGATCGGCAAATGGCTCAACCGCTGCACGGCTGGCACTACGCTGAGGTCCAGCGTGTTGCGGGTGTGATCGGCGAAGGTGCGCACCCCGCGCTCGCAGAGTACGACGTTATAGTTGCCCTCGCTCATGATGTATTCGGCCGCCATCAGAAACTCTTCGACTGTCGCCGACATGCCACGCTTCAGCAACACCGGCTTCTTGGCCCGGCCGGCATGCTTCAGCAGCGAGAAATTCTGCATGTTGCGCGCGCCAATTTGGATCATGTCGGCATACTTTTCCACCAACTCGAGCGATTCGTTGTCCACCGCTTCGGTAACGATCAACAGGCCGAAGCGATCGCGAATCTCGGCCAGAATCTTCAGGCCGTCCTCAGCAAGTCCCTGGAAGGAGTAAGGCGAGGTGCGCGGCTTGTAGGCGCCTCCACGAAAGAAGCGTGCGCCCGCACGAGCCACATGCTCAGCGGTAGTCAGGGCCTGCTCGCGACTCTCTATCGCGCACGGACCGGCCATGACCGCGACTTCCAGCCCACCCACGGTCGCATCCGAGTTGGGGAAACGCACGACCGTGTTCTCTTCTTTCAGATCGCGGCTCACCAGCTTATAAGGCTTGCTGACGCGGATGACTTCCTGCACCCCAGTCATCTCATCGAATAGCCCAGGATCGAGTTCGGTCTCGTTGCCGGTGATGCCGATGGCGGTGCGTTGCGCTCCCGGCATGGAGTGCGCGCGCAAGCCCAGACTTTCCACTTTTTCGCAGACGCCCCGCACCTGCTCTTCGGTGGCGTTCGCCTTCATCACAATAAGCATGGGAGACCCCTTGTTAGCGCCTAGTGTACCGTTCCGGGGGCACCGCGGCAAACCAGTCTGCTTTAGATGTGGCCTGGAAGCATTCTTCGGCAGGCAGGCGTCGGTTGGCGATGCGGAAAATCCGAAACCGCGCCCGCTCGGTGGTAGCATGTCGCCCAGACGGAGATAGACCCAGTTGTACGCAGGCCGCGAATCACGAGCCGGCCACAATGCGATTCTCGGGGACGGGGAAAACGCGATGCCTTTTGCCAAGCGTGTAAGCGTCATCATGCCCTTCGATCAATCGCTGGCGCCCAATCAGAACGAGTTAAAGTGGGCGATCGTCGACGAAATCGAAGCTTTGGGATATCAGTCGGAGATGTTCTTCGATCCCAGAGGTAAGCCGGGTTTAGCCGCTGCCAAAGCCTGGAGCGCCGCGGAAGCCGACCGCGTCACTCGTCACTGCATAGGAGCCGTCCTTATTGGCATGCCGCGCTGGAAGTTTTCCACGCCGCAAGGCGCGGTCCTTCTACCCACCGAGTTCTGTTACTACGAGGGCGCCATCGCCTACACGTTACGCCTGCCCATGCTCATCCTGGTGCAGCAGGACGTCGTTCGCCGAGTAGTCTTCGACAACAGCTATGACGGCTACATTGGAGAGTTCCCCGCTGCCGCTGATCGCAGCTGGCTGTCCACGAACGCATTCCGCGTGCCCTTCAATCTATGGAAACAGCAGCTAGATCGCAGGCGGGATGTCTTTCTCGGCTATTGCAGTTCCTCAGTGACGACCGCCAAATCCCTGAAGCGCTTTCTGGAAGACGAGCTGAAGCTGGCGGTGCTCGACTGGAAGACGGACTTTGCTCCGGCCAGCACCATACTGGAGCAGATTGCAGAGGCGGCCGAGCGCTGCAGTGCCGGCATATTCCTATTTACCGGCGACGATCAGCTGACCGATCGTGCCCATAAAGACCTGGCGGTACCTCGCGACAACGTGGTGTTCGAAGCCGGCTATTTCAGCCATGCCAAAGGAAAAGATCACGTCTTAATCATCCGCGAGGCCGGCGCTAAGATGCCTGCTGATTTGGGTGGAGATATTTACGCTTCGCTCCAGGACAAGTCCAAGATCGCTCCTATCAAAGACACCATTCGGCGATTCATCGATGGCCTCTGAGGCCACTCTGCAGTCGCAAGACCTGCCACCAGTCTGGCCCAAATATAAACAGCTGCTAGGACTATCAAGTAAGCTCGTTAATCTTTCCGGTATTTGCAATGCGTTGCTTATAACTTGCAACGATTAATCCTTATGATCCATTCAGTAGCGACTAAATTTAAGCAAATGTGCTTGAAGATCAACTAGCCGCGATATAGGATGCCTTTGATTTTCTTCACGCCCTCCTAGAGGAATCAGCACAATATGCGTCCGAGTTTAAGATTAATTGCGGCAGTTGCCATGTCAATCTGTCTAGCGGCTGTGGCTCCGGCCAAAGAAAAGCCGTCTAAAGGTGGCGCGCAGCCAATCTATGTCATCACCGACGATGACGCTATCTTGAGTAATAGCGCGAGTTTCTACTTAGCCGGGAACGCCCAGCAAGGGCCCACATTGACTTTACAAACTGCGCTCGACACCGGCGGACGAGGCATTGGTGGCGGATTCTTTGGATCTCCGCGAATCACCCTATTGCCGGACAGCGCCGGACAGTGTCTGTATGCCTCTAACGCCGGAACCGATAACCTCGCGGCCATCAATATTCAGTCTCAACAAGTGGTGGGAAGTTTCGGCGGACTCAGGGGCGACAAAGGCACCACCAATGGCATCGGGCTGGCGATGAATAGCAGCTACCTTTATGCGGGCTACACCGCTTCGAACACGATTGTGACCTTCGCAGTCGAACCCGGATGTCAGCTGTCGTTTCTTGGCGACATGACGGTGGGAGGACTGAACGGCGGTTTTATCGGAGGAATGGCGGTCCACGGTAACTTGTTGGTGGTGGCTTACGGAGACGGTTCGATTCAATCGTTCAACATCGCCAACGGGCTTCCCGTTGCCAATGACGACGAACAAAACTCGGCGGGATTTGCCATCGCGTATTTTCCCGAGTCAGTCGACATCACACAAGACGGACACTTTGCGATCTTCGGCGACGCCGCTGTAACCACCACCGTCGAGGTGTCCGATATCTCCTCCGGCAAATTAAGCCCGACCGTAATGTACACCATTGGTACGCCCTCGACGGCCACGCCCCTGGGCTTCAATTCCGCCAGTGTGCGACTAAGCCCGGATGAAAGCCTGCTTTACATCGGCAACAGTCAGGGAGGAACCGTGAGCGCCGCTTTCTTCAATGCCAGCACGGGGAAAGTCACAGCGGGTTGCCAATCTGCGGTACTGAAAGGCTTCTTTAATCCTTGGACCTACATAGGATCTTTGGCGACCCGAGACCCTACGGGAACCGGCGGCGTCGTCTACGTGGCCGAGTTCGGATCGTCGATTGGAATTCTTGAAATCAGTTCTACCGGCTCCAGTTGCAGCTTGACGGAATCTCCGAACTCTCCCATCCCCGATGACGCCAGCGGTGGACTGCTGTCAATCCAGGTGTTTCCTCCCCGGCCGTTTTGAAGGTTATAGGCGGGACATGTCCAAGTGGTGTGTCCTCTAGTAACGTTGGTTTTTCGGAGTAAAGAATGCGCACCCCACTACGAGTTGTTCTAGCTTTCATCTGGTTTGGAATAAGTGCCTGGGCCCAGACGCTGTGTCCTCTTCGGCCGGTGCCGGGAAGTCCCGTAATCAATCCTCTAGATCTCTACAGCCAAGATGGCGTACTGACGCTCAGTTTGACTTTGCAAAATCAGAAGCAAAACGACGGCTTCATGCATTACTGCTACAACTATCTGTATCAGGGACAAATCATCGAAGCTCCCACCTTGCGTCTTAATCCGGGCGACCAACTCATTCTGAACCTGATCGACAATATCCAGGCGCCGTATTATCGCTACACTGAGGCTAGAAAGCCGGAAATGGAAGCCATGCATGGCGGCGCTCATCACCTGGCCGGCCCTGACAATCCTTGCAACGGACAAGACGTGCTGCCGGGTTCGACCAACATTCATTTTCACGGCTTGAATATTCCTCCCACCTGCCATCAGGATGACGTGATTAACACCATCATTCAGTCTGGCGACCCGGCATTTCAATACAACATTCTGATTCCGCCAAACGACGCGCCGGGTTTGTATTGGTATCACCCTCACGTTCACGGCAATACCACAACGCAGGTGGAGGGCGGAGCCGCGGGAGCGATCATCGTAGAAGGCACCCTGCAAGGAACGCAAGGTCTGCCGGAACGTGTTCTGGTCATCCGCCAGCAGTTTCAGAACCCGGACTCCTGGATTCCAGGTCCGAACGAGTTGACCCTGAACTTCCAACCCGCGATTCCCGGAGAACCGCTGCCGGTAATCAATGTTCAGAGCGGTCAGGCCGAATTCTGGCGCCTGGTGAATGCGACCACGCAAGCGTTTCTTTCCTTGCAGGTGCAGTTCGGAACAACCCCGCAGCAATTGCAAGTGCTGGCCATCGACGGCATTCCGCTGCAGTCGCCAACCTACCAGACTACCCTCAACGTGCCTCCAGCCGGACGCGTCGAATTCATCACGCCCGGGCTTCCTGCGGGACAAACCGGCACCTTTCTCACAAACGGCTTTAACACCGGTCCAGTTGGGAACCCAAATCCGGCGCAAGCCTTGGCGAGCATTATGGGGAGTTTAAACACGAAGCTCCCACATCCCGCCGCACACGCTGCAGTCAAGCCACCCGCTGATCGTCAGCGATTCGCCGGGCTGGTCGCCCAGGTGCCGACGGCCACCCGCAGTCTTTACTTTTCCGAGCAGACGATTGGCAGCAATGGGCCAACCCAATATTTCATCACCGTGAGCGGCCAGCGGCCGAGAATCTTCCACATGGACGACCCGCCGGCGATCGTCACCACCACCGGCTCGGTGGAGGATTGGACCGTCGAGAATCGCGCTGGCGAAGCGCATGCTTTTCACATTCACCAAATCCATTTTCTGGTGATGGCGATCAACGGTGTTCCGGTGCAAAATCCGTATTTGGCGGACACGATTACGATTCCCAACTGGAGCGGCAGCGGACCGTATCCCAATGTCACACTGCGCATGGATTTTCGCGATCCTGACATTGCGGGTACCTTCGTCTATCACTGCCACATTCTGGATCACGAAGATGGTGGGATGATGTCGAAGATTCAGGTGAATCCGGCAAACTAAAGGCGTTAGAAGTTACCTGGTCGCCGCCAAATCCACGGGTGGTGCGAAGCTGGCCCTTTCGAAATCCAGGGAGGTTCCAGCGGGCGTCACCTGCCGCACCGGGGAGTTTTGCTACTAGTTACGATAGTTTTGTCGTATTTGAGCGGATTTTGTTGAGTCGCCACAGATTCTGTTGCAAGTGTTTCGACTGCGTATTGTGGGAGCTTACGCGGTGCGATAGCATTCGCGTCACGTTCATTCCTGCCTGTCTAAGGAATCGCCATGAAGAAGTTGTTCGCAGTACTGATAGCAGTTATGGCTATATCTGCGCCGCAAATACTGTGCGCAGCCAGCCAGACCAAGACTCCTACCTCTCCCATCTTCGTGATGACGAACGATGATGGCACATTGCATAACTATGTCAGCTTCTACTTGGCGGGGGGTACGCAGGGCTCGCCGACATTAACCTACCAGCGAAGTGTGGAGACGCTGGGCGTGGGCATAGGAGGCGGCTTTTTCGGAACCCCGCGACTGGCCTTGCTGCCCAGCAGCTCTGCCCAGTGCCTGTATGCATCCGACGCCGGCAGCAACGACATCGCTGCCTTCAATATCCAGACCCAATCGCAAGTGGGTTTGTTCTCCGGTTCGGCCAATGACCTGGGAAACACTAACGGTATAGGCGTGGTCATGAACCAGAACTACCTCTACGCAGGTTACAGTCAATCGAACACCATTGCGACTTTCGCCGTCGGCACAGGTTGCCAGTTAACGTTCCTGGGTGACCTCACCGTGACCCCGTTGAATGGTGGATGGATTGCCGGAATGGCGCTGAATGGGAACATGCTGGTCGTCACCTACATTGACGGTTCCATCGAGTCCTTTAACACCGCCAATGGAATCCCGATTTCCAACAATGATGAACAGAATTCGACCGGCTATGCCAATGCTTTCTTTCCCGATGGGGTGGAAATCACGCAAGACGGCCACTTTGCAATTTTCGCCGACGCCTCCGTGCCCACCACGCTGGAAGTATCTGATCTGTCCTCAGGCAAACTCGCAACTACGGTGCAGTACATCGTAGGCATTCAACTTACGGTTCCCGGACCAGGAGTTAATTCCGCAACCCTCCGGTTGAGCCCGGATGAGAGCCTTATTTACGTCGGGAACAGCCAGAATGGATTCATTACCGCGTCCTTCTTCAATAAGAACACGGGAAAGATCTCGGCGGGGTGCGCCAGTCCGCAGTTAATCAACTTCTATAACCCGTGGTCCTACGTCGGAGCCCTGAGAACCCGGGATACCACCGGCACCGGCAATGTGTTGTATGCGGCGGAATTCGGATCGTCCATCGCAGTTATTAACGTGACCGTTGCCGGAACCAACTGCACGCTGCGCGAGGCTGCGGGCTCTCCGGTGAACGACACCTTGAGTCCGGGACTGCTGAACATCGAAGTATTTCCGCCACGGCCGTTCTAAGAGCACCTGGGACTAAGTGCCGACGCAAATAAAAATCTACGGGAGTTGCCATGCGAGCGCTATTGAAATCGATTTTGCCATTCATGATTTGTGGAGTCGCCCTGCTGGGCGCCTCCGCGCAGGACATGTGTCCCCAGCGGCCTTTGCCCGGCAGCCTGGTGGTTAACCCGCTCGACTTGTTAAGTCAAGATGGAGCGTTGACCGTCAATCTCACTCTGGAGAACCAGTTGGGAACGGACGGCTACATGCACTACTGCTATGTCTACATGTACCAGGGCCAGCCGGTGGAAGCTCCCACCCTGCGCCTCAATCCCGGCGATCAGCTTAATCTGAATCTTACCAATGACATTCAGGCGCCCTACTATCGGGTGAAGCCGCCAATCGCCCACATGCCCATGATCGTTCCGCCCCGGGCCGGCTCCAAACCAGGCGATGATTGCAATGGGGGAACCATCAATCCGGGCACGACCAATGTGCACTACCACGGAATGAACGTGCCGCCGATCTGCCATCAGGATGACGTGATCTACACTCTCATCCAACCGGGCGATCCGCCATTTCCCTATAGCATTCAGATTCCGCCCAACGATAATCCAGGAATGTACTGGTACCATCCGCACGCCCACGGCAACGCTACCACGCAGGTCGATGGCGGAGCCTCCGGCGCGCTCTTTATCGAAGGGACGATCGCCGGAACGCAGGGGTTGCTGGAGCGGGTGCTGGTCATCCGTCAGCAATTCACCAACCCCAATTCCTGGATTCCCGGCCCTTATCAGCTGACCGTCAATTTTCAGCCGGCTATCTTCCCCGAAGCCGCGTCGCCCTACATCAACATGCAGTATGGCCAGCAGGAATTCTGGCGAGTGGTGAACGCTTCGACGCAGGCTTTTCTCACCCTGCAAGTGCAATACACAGACGTCGCGCAGCAGTTGGAGGTAGTGGCGCTGGACGGAGTTCCGCTGACCACGCCGCTTTACCAGACTGAGGTCGATATTCCGCCGGCGGGCCGCGCTGAATTCGTGGTGCCCGGTCTTCCGGTGGGCCAAGAAGGGGCCTTCCTGACTAATGGCTACAATACCGGTCCGGTCGGCAATCCCAACACCCCGCAGCAGCTCATCAAGATCTTCGGCACCGACAGCGGGAAGGTCAAGCCCGGTCCCGCTCCGGCTGTGAATAAGCAAATGCCGCCAGATCGCCAACGCTTTGCCAATCTGGCCGCCCAACAGCCCACGGCTACGCGAAGGCTCTACTTCTCCGAACAGACGGTGGGCAGCAATGGCCCGACGCAATACTTCATCACAGTGCAAGGGCAGAAGCCCCGCGTCTTTCACATGGACGATCCGCCGGCGATTGTGACCAATACCGGCGCGGTGGAGGACTGGACCATTGAGAACCACGCTGGCGAGGCGCACGCGTTCCATATACACCAACTGCACTTCCTGGTGATGGCGATCAATGGAGTTCCGGTGCAGAACCCTGAACTCTACGATACGTTCACCATTCCCAACTGGAGCGGCAGCGGTCCTTATCCGAGTATTACCGTTCGTATGGATTTTCGTGACCCCAACATCGCGGGGACCTTCGTCTATCACTGCCACATTCTCGACCACGAAGACGGAGGCATGATGGCCAAGATCCAGGTTAACCTGGCAAACTAGCGCTCGATTGAGGAAGATCTGCGGTCCCGTTCGGCCTCGCTGGACGGGACTTTTTTATCTCCCGAGAAAGATTCTGACGAATTCCGGCCTGGCCCATCGCGGCTCTACTATTGCTGTTAGTTGTTTTGTTTTTCGCAAAAACAGGCGCTCCACTTCGCCTTCGCGGCTTCAAAACCAATTGACAGCGGCCCGCGCTTGACGCAAAATTCTTGCACTTGCTCTCGAGCCGGCGCTGCATCGCAGTCACTCCCCAAAGAGTTTCCCGCGTTGAATTCTTGCTCTATGGACAGAGTCGCTGTTCGAGATGGGGTCCACTAACATTTTCCGTTTGCTGTGAACTGTAATTTCAGAAAAGAGGACTGTCTTGACGAGGAGATTCGCACTTGCCGTAACCATGCTTTTGCTCGCCGCGTGTTGTATCTCGCAGGCGCAGACATTGACCACCCTTACGCATCAGGCTCCGGACGGAGCTCAGCTTACTTTTCTTTTAACCGACGGCACCGTCCTGGGCCAGGGCTACAACGATTCCGATTGGTGGAAGCTGACTCCCGACAATACCGGTAGCTACCTTCACGGAACCTGGACGCAGGTTGCCAGCCTACCGAGTGGTTACTCGCCCGAAGCCTTCGCCTCGGCGACTCTGGCCGATGGCCGGGTGTTGATTGAAGGCGGCGAATATAACTTCGGTCAGTTCGTGCTGACCGACCTCGGCGCGGTTTACGATCCTGCCGCCAACACCTGGACTCCGGTCAATCCCCCTGCCGGCTGGGGCTACATTGGCGACTCGCCTGCCGCCATCTTGCCTAACGGTAATTTCTTAATGGGACAAAAAGTCACTATGCAGATGGCGGAATTGAATCCCGCCACCATGACCTGGACGGCGATGGGATCGTCGGGTAAGGCCGACTGGAACGCCGAAGAGGGTTGGACCCTGATGCCCGACGGTACCATTCTTACCGTAGATGTGCTGGCCAATCCGAACTCGGAACGCTACATCCCTTCCCTGCAAGAATGGGTCTCCGACGGCGACACCCCGGTTAACCTGCAAGGTCCGCCGGAGGAAGGCTGCATCCCTTATGGCGGCGGCAATTACTGTCCTCCTGGGGAAATCGGCCCTGCCATCCTGCGGCCTGACAAGTCCGTGTTCGCCACCGGAGCCACGCATCTGGGCGCTCCTGAGGGCCACACGGCGGTGTATCATCCCGGGTCCAGCCCCACCGATCCAGGTACCTGGACCGCAGCTCCGGACTTCTCCCGGGGCGACGATGCTGGCGACAATTTTGCCGTCCTGCTGGTGAGCGGCCGCGTCCTGGTCGAAGGCAACTCCGGCATGTTCTACGAGTTCGACGGTACCAACTTTACCCCTACCATCCGTAGCAATGGTGGTAGCTTGCTGGTGCTGCCCACCGGCGAGGTGCTGGTTGGCGGCTCGCAGATCTACACTACCCCGGGTAACGCTAATCCCATCTGGCAGCCGCTCATTAGCTCTTTCCCTACTTCCGTGACTCGCGGCCAGACCTATACGCTCTTAGGCCGACAGCTTAATGGCATGTCGCAAGCTGCGGCTTTTGGCGATGAATATCAAACCGCAACCAACTATCCCCTGGTGCGCATCACCAACAATGCTACCGGGCATGTCTTCTATGCCAAGACTCACAACCACTTTCCCATGGGTGTGAATACGGGCCCGACCCCTTGTTCTACGCACGTCGACATTCCGGCCGGAATGGAGACTGGCGCCAGCCAGTTGGTGGTCGTAACCAACGGCATCACCTCCAACGTCATCCACATCACGGTCAACTAGTTCCGTACCCGCGAGACTAGTCCGCGATGACATTCTATTTCTCCTCCGCGCCGTCGGCTTCGGCGGCACGGAGGGGTAGGATACCTTCTACTTGGCTGACGAGTCCGCCGGCGCGCAGCCTGACGAGCTTGCGATACCAGGGCAGGCTGCAGAATCCGGTTCATCGGCGGCCATGGCTTGAACTCCGGATCGGCGGGCTCGTCTTTCATTCGACGAGTCCGGAGGAAAGCTCTGGAACATTTTCTCTAGGCCCTTATCCAGATTCTTGGTGTTCTTGTCAGAGTTGTTCGAGAGAGTTTCGGTCGAGCTACCCCTCCAGAGAGGCTGCTTCGTTTCCGCGTCGAAGAGAACGACGACCAAGGTTCCCACCTCAGAGGTTTGTATGTCTTCGACCGCTCCGGGTCCAGGTACCCAACCTGAGCCTCCTGTAATGCCCTCGTAGGAGACATGCATTGGCTGGATGCGAGTCTTCTCCCCAGCCGTGGCCGTAATGGAAACATCGGCGCCGGAATCCAACTGGGTCCATCCCTTGGCTGTCAGGGCGCCATTGACAGCATTCTTGATGCGATCGATATCCTGGGGATTATCTGCCTTGACTTGTCCCCACGAATAGGTCTTATAGTGTTCAAAGTTCGCGCCGCTTTGATAGTCGGTACTCACTTGCTGTGCCGACGACTTGGCAGTAAACAGAAATATCATTCCCATTAAGGCGAATACTGCTGTTTGCAATTTCATACTTCCTTCTTGTGAAACCTTATTCGATTAATTTGCAGCTACGCGTCGCATGGCCGCCAGTTGCATAGTTTCTATGGGCAACCTGGCTGCCAAAAGTCTCACCTCGTAACTGACGGAAATAAACCGCGATTTCCAAGAGATGTCGGGCTCTCTATGCCAACCCACTAAAGTAGCCGTCAATCGACGGACGGGATGTCGCAGGGTTGACATGTGCGCTGCCGGTTTGACCGGATTTTTCCTACCCCTGTAAGATCGAGGTTAACCTTCGTGCACTGAACGGATTGGAATGCCTCACGATCTCCCCAAAGCTTATGAGCCCGGCGCTATCGAACCGCGCTGGGCCGAGTACTGGGTCAGGGAAGAACTATTCCACGTGGAACCCCCCGCCGATGGCTCTCGTCAGGCGACCTTTACCATCACCCTGCCGCCCCCAAACGTCACCGGCAACCTTCACATGGGACACATGCTGGAGCATACGGAGATCGACATCGTCGTCCGCTGGAAGCGCATGCTGGGGTTGCGGACGCTCTGGCTTCCGGGCACCGACCATGCCGGCATCGCCACCCAGTTGATGGTGGAGCGCCAGCTGGCCGCCGAAGGCAAAAACCGCCGCGATATCGGTCGCGAGGCATTCATCGCCCGCGTGTGGGACTGGAAACAGCACTACGGCGGCGTAATTCTTCAGCAGATGAAGCGGCTGGGAGCCTCCGTCGACTGGTCGCGCGAGTACTTCACCATGGACGAACGCATGTCGCGGGCGGTGCGTGAAGCGTTTGTTCGCCTGTACGAAGAAGGCCTGATCTATCGTGGCAAGTACATCGTCAACTGGTGTCCGCGGTGCGCCACTGCCGTCTCCGATCTGGAAGTAGTGCACGAAGAGACGCCGGGCAAGATCTACGAGATTCGATATCCCGTCGTGGGCTCGGAGAACGAGTACATTGTGGTGGCCACGACTCGTCCCGAGACCATGCTGGGTGATACCGCCATCGCCGTGAACTCCGGCGACGAGCGCTATCGGCATCTGCAGGGCAAGAAGGTCTTGCTGCCGCTGATGAACCGTGAGATCCCGATCATCACCGACGACATCCTGGCCAATCCCGAGTTCGGCACCGGCGCCGTTAAGGTTACGCCTTCGCATGATCCCAATGACTTCGAAGCAGGACTGCGCAATCACCTGCCGCAAATCGAGGTGATGAACGAAGTTGCACAGATGAACCAGAATGCCGGCCCATACCAGGGTCTGGACCGCTTTGAGGCGCGGCAGAAAGTTCTGGAAGATCTGGAGCGGGGCGGCTTCCTGGTCGGCGCGAAGGATTACGTGGTGCCCCTGGGCAAATGCGGTCGCTGTAAGACCATCATCGAGCCGCGGCTGTCAACGCAGTGGTTCGTGAAGATTCAGCCGCTGGCCGATCGCGCCATCGAAGTGGTCGAGAATGGCGACATCAAGTTCGTTCCCGAGAACTACACCAAAACCTACTTCGAGTGGATGCGCAACATTCACGACTGGTGCATCTCGCGCCAGCTGTGGTGGGGACATCGCATCCCGGCGTGGCACTGTAAGCCCTGCGGAGAAGTCCTGGTCGCGCGCGAGACTCCGACGGTGTGTAACCAGTGCGGCGGTCCGCTGGAGCAGGACAGCGACGTGCTTGACACCTGGTTCTCGTCGGGGCTGTTGCCATGTTCGGCGCTGGGCTGGCCCGACAGCACGCCCGACCTGGATGCCTTCTATCCGACCACATTGCTCATCACGGGTTTCGACATTCTGTTCTTCTGGGTAGCACGCATGATCATGATGAACTGCCACTTCATGCGCGGAAACCAGCAGGGCGACATTCCGTTTCGCACCGTCCACATTCATGGTCTGGTGCGCGATGCGGAGCGCCAAAAGATGTCGAAGACCAAGGGCAACGTCATGGACCCGATCGAGATTATCGAGAAGTACGGCACCGATGCCGTACGCTTCACGCTGGCTGCCATGGCCGCCCCTGGCACCGATATTGCTTTCTCCGAGAGCCGCACGGAAAGCTATCGCGACTTTGCCAACAAGATATGGAATGCCGCCCGCTTCCTGTTCATGAACGTGGATAAAGCACAGCAGTCGGGTTTGTGGTCGTTAGCCGAGTTCAAGTCTTCACCAACGGATTTCGGTGCGCAGGGCGTGATCGGCTTCAAGGCGGAGACGCTGGAGGACCGCTGGATTCTTTCCCGTTTCAATCGAGTTGCGCAAGAGATTCAGGAAGCTCTGGCAAGCTATCGGTTTCATGAAGCAGCGCATGTGGTCTATCACTTTTTCTGGGGCGAGTACTGCGCATGGTATTTGGAGTTGATCAAGCCGCGGCTCCTGGCTGAAGATCGCGAGCAGGCCCGAACCGCCTATGGGAACCTGATCAGCGTCTTCGAAGGCGCGTTGCGGATGCTCTCGCCTTTCATGCCGTTCATCACGGAAGAACTTTGGCACGCAGTATACGACGGCAAGCCGCCGGCAAAATCGATCGCCCTCGCGGCATATCCCCAGTGCGATCCTGCGCAGGTGAGCCAGGCAGCCGAAACCGAGATGGCGATCCTGCAGGACCTGATCGTCAGCGTGCGCAATATTCGCGCGGAGCTGAAGGTCGAACCGAAGCAGAAGTTGCCGATCGAGATCTTCGCCGACGGCGAGGTACGGGTATTGCTCGATCAGAATCGTGGTGCACTGGAGAGATTGGCGAATGTCGAAGGCGTGACCTTTGTCGAGTCGTCGTTAGCGAAGGCCGCAGGCGCACGCAGCACGGCGCGCTTCGACGTCCGCGTGATCTACGAACGTAAGATCGATGCCGCAGCCGAACGTGATCGCCTCAACAAAGAGTTGACCAAGCTCACCCAGGAATTAACCCGTGCGATCGGACAGCTCAGCAACGAAGCGTTTCTGTCGAAGGCTCCGGCCCACGTGGTCGAAGGGCTGAAGAAGCGCAGATCCGAAGTCGAGATACTGGTACAGAAGACGAACGAAGCTCTCGGAGAGTTGGGCGTTTAAGGCTTCGGGATCGAGTCGGGAGATCGCATCGTGGATTGGACAAGCCGCAGGATCACCGCCATTCTGGAAAATGCGCTGCTGGAAGATCGCGCCACTCGTGACGCGACTTCCTACGCCTGCATCGATGTGAACCAGCGCGCTTCCGCTACGATCCTTGCCAAACAAGACTGTGTACTCTCCGGACTGGGCTGCATTCATCGAATCCTCGATGTCTTCGCCATGCTCGACGGCACCGTCACTTCGCATCCCGAGGTCACCAGCCACACCGAGATCTTCGATGGCGTGCGCTTGCGCAAGGGACAGTCGGTTGCGGTCGTGGTTCATAATGCGCGCGTCATCCTTTCCTGCGAGCGCGTGATCCTAAACATCATGCAGCGGATGAGCGGTATCGCCACGCTGACGCGGCGCTACGTTGACGCCGTGGAAGGAACCAAGGCCATAATTCTGGATACGCGCAAAACGGTTCCCGGCCTGCGTATGCTCGATAAGTATGCAGTGACGTGTGGCGGCGGCCATAATCATCGTCTCGATCTCAGTGACGGTGTGCTGATCAAGAACAATCACATTGCTCTCGCGGGGGGCGCGGTCGAGGCGCTGGAGCGAGCGCTGCGAAATCGCCGCGGTTCGCAACAGGTTGAAATCGAGGTCCGCTCGCTGGAAGAACTGGATGCCGTGCTGGAACATGGCGCCGAGGCGGTACTGCTGGACAATATGTCTCCAGATCAGGTTGGCCAGGCGGTTGAGCGGGTCCGTCGGCTGAATTTCCCTGTGCCGCTGGAAGCCTCCGGTGGAATCACGCTGGAGAACATACGTGCCTATGCTGAAACCGGAGTGAATTTCATTTCGGTTGGAGCCCTCACCCATTCCGTCGCTGCGGTCGACCTGAGTATGCGGATCGCATCGGCGTAAATAGACATCCCTTCGAGGAGAGTCCCATGGATGTCCAGTCTGACAATCCCACGGACGCGCGACTGGGGCGCATTGTCCGATTGCTCAGCGACAATGCGACCGTCGTTATCAGCGGCACTCGGGTCGCCGAGGAGCTTGGCACGACCCGCTCCGAAATCTGGCGCGCCGTGCAACAGCTGCGCGACCTGGGCGTGCAAATCACCGGACATCCCTCCACCGGATATCAACTGGAGTCGGTTCCCGATCTGCTACTTCCCGAGATCCTGGGGCCAATGCTGAGCGGGACAATCTTCGCCTCGCGGATTCATCATTACTTTCGCATCGGATCGACGAATGTTACGGCCATGCAATCCGCAGCCCAGGGCGAACCGGAGGGAGCAGTGTTCCTTGCCGAGCAGCAAACCGCCGGTCGCGGGCGAGGAGGCAATTCCTGGGAGTCAGACCGATCGGTCGGAATCTACTGTTCTGTCGTGCTGCGCCCGGCCTGCTCACCCGGAGATGCCCTGCCGCTCTCGCTCATTGCCGGTATCGCCGTCGCAGAAGCGGTCGAGCAGACCACCGGCTTGCGTCCCGATCTCCGCTGGCCCAACGATGTTCTGCTGGGCGGCCGCAAGTTCTGCGGAATTTTGACCGAGATGAATGCCGAGGCAACGCGGGTTCGCTACGTCGTCGTCGGCATCGGAATCAATGTGAATCACAAATCGTTTTCCGGCGAACTCGAACCAATCGCGACTTCGTTGCGCATGGAAAGCGGACGCGAATGGTCGCGCGTCGAATTGGCTGCAGCTCTGCTAAAATCGCTCGGCAACGAGTACCGGAAGCTGACCGAGGGCGGAGCAATGGCGCGGCCTGGCATCCTGCAACGGTTCCAGGAGCGCTCCTCGTTTGCCCGCTCGCGCCACGTGCATGTCGACGAAGGCGGCGGATATGAAGGAGTCACGGAAGGGCTCGACGACCGCGGCTTCTTGCTGGTGCGAACCCCAGCGGGCTTGCGCACGGTGTTTTCGGGAATGGTTCGAGCGCTCGATGGGAAATAGATCATGCTCTTAGTTCTAGACGTTGGAAATACCAATACCGTGCTCGGCGTCTTCGAAGCTAAGGCCGCCGAGCGTGGCGTCGTGCATTACGGGCGGCTGATCGCGAACTGGCGCGTTTCCACCACCAAGACCCAGACAGTGGATGAGTACGGCGTTCTCTTTCGCAATCTTTTCGCGATGAGCGGTCTCGACTTTGGCTCGGTGCAGGGAGCGGTCGTCTCGTCCGTTGTGCCCCCTCTTGACTCCACACTGCGCGAAGTTTGCGAACGGTATTTTCACTCCCGTCCGTTGTTTATCGAGCCGGGTGTGAAAACTGGAATGCCGGTGCACTATGACAACCCGGCGGAAGTGGGCGCCGACCGCATTGTCAACAGCGTGGCCGCCTTTGAAAAGTTTGGCGGCCCCTGCATTGTCGTTGACTTCGGCACCGCGACGACCTTCGACGTGGTTTCGCGCAAGGGTGAATACCTGGGCGGCGTAATTACGCCAGGGATCGGCATCTCAGCCAATGCGTTGTTCGAACGGACGGCTCGCCTGCCCCGGGTGGATATTCGCAAGCCACCCCGCGTACTGGCGACCAACACGGTGAACAGCGTGCAATCGGGCCTCTATTATGGATACCTGGGCTTGATCGACGGCATTCTGGAAAGGCTGATCGCCGAACTGGGCGACGATGTCACGGTTGTCGCGACCGGCGGCTTGGCATCTTTGATGGGCGGCGGTTCCAAATACATTCGCGAGATCGACGATTTGCTTACGCTCGACGGCCTGCGCATCATCTATGAACGTAACCTGACTCATGTTCGGCGCCGAGCCGAGGTCGTCCCCGGCAATAACGAAAATTCAGGGCATGCCAGCACGCAAGACGTTATAAGCGACACTCCCAAACGCGACTGACGCTACACTGAAGAATACTGATATCCACGTCTCCCTCGCCGGATAAGCATTTGCTTGGTGCGCCTCAAACTGTGGAAACCTACTTCAACTACTTCACGGAAATCGAAGAGCACTTTCAGCGCCGTCGGGGCACGCTGTTGCTCATGTCGCCGCTGGACTGGGCGCTGATGGAGACCTGGAAGGATGCGGGCATCCCGCTGGAAGCCGTGTTACGCGGTGTTGATGTGACGTTCGAAAAATGGGAGAGGCGCCCGCGCAAGATGCGTAAAGTGAACGGACTTGCTTTTTGCGCACAGGAGGTCTTGGCTGCCGCCGAAGAGCTGAAAGAAGCTGCTGTGGGAGCGGCGCCCAGGCAGCCGCGCGATACTGGCCTGGACCAGTCTGCGGTGGCGGAGTTCATCCGACACAACGCCGAGCAACTGGATCAGGTTCAGTTGCCGGCTACAGCGCGGGCGTTGGCTCAGGAAGCGGCTTCGAACCTCCGGGACTGGGCAGATTCCCTGTCGCAAGCGGTGCCGGTGAATATGGAAGATCTGGAGCGGCGGCTTACGATCGCCGAGGAGAAGCTTTCTGCCTCGCTTCTGGCCGCCACACCGGACGAGGCGATCTTCCAGGTTCGCTCCGAAGCTGACCGCGATCTGGCACCGTATCGGAGGAAGATGAGTGCTCCACAGATCGAGCAACTGCAGAAGCAGTATGTTCACAAGCGTTTGCTCGAGCAGTACCATGTGCCGCGGTTGAGTCTCTTTTATATGTAACCGCGATTACTACCGGAAAGACTGGAGAGTCCTTGCAACTGGAAATCGAAAAGCTGGTATACGGCGGCGACGGTCTGGCGCGGCTTCCGGCCGACGAAAACGGTCGCGGCAAGACCGTCTTTCTTCCATTTGTCTTGCCAGGCGAGCAGATTGAAGGCTCGGTCGTGGAGAGCCGCCCGGGTTTCGTCCGGGCCAAGCTCGATAGCGTGATTGCGCCATCGCTTGAGCGGGTAGAGCCAGGATGCTCCTACTTCGGTCAATGCGGCGGCTGCCACTACCAGCACATCGACTACGCAGCACAACTTCGCCACAAAGCGGAGATTCTGCGTGAGACCCTCAGGCGTACCGCTAAGCTCGACCTCCAGCAGGTCATTGAGGTGCATTCCTCTGAGCCCTGGGGCTATCGCAACCGCACCCGAATGCAGGTGCGACACCAGCCCCAATTCGCACTGGGATATTTCCGCCACAACTCGCACGAACTTCTGCCGGTGGAGGCTTGTCCCATCAGTTCTTCCCTCATCAACCGGGCAATCGCTGAGGTCTGGAAGCTTGGTCGTGCCGGCACAATTCCTGAAACCTTTTATGGTTTGCAGTTTTTCGCGAACCACGACGATTCGAAGATGCTGCTGGACGCCTATGTTCGTCCCGGCAGTGCTGCCGGGCAGTGCCAGCCATTCCCTGCGGCATTGCGTGAGTCTGTGCCTGCAATTACCGGTGTCGTGGTATTCGCTACCTCTTCTGCAGAAGACGAAACTCGGCAGCGAGCACCGCTGGCATCGGCTCACACTGAACCCTCGCAAGCCATCGGAGCAGACTGCCTGCTGTATCACACTGCGGGACATGACTATCAGGTAAGCGGAGGCTCCTTCTTTCAAACCAATCGTTACCTGATCGACAAACTGGTGGAGGTCGTTGTCGGGCGCCAGACTGGACGAGCAGCGCTCGAGCTCTACGCCGGCGCCGGTCTGTTCACCCCTCACCTGGCGCGCAATTTCGATCAGGTGCTGGCAGTCGAATCTTCTCCGCATTCTCTGGCCGACCTGCGCCGCAACGTTCCGCCTAACGTGAAGTGCATTCGCAGCACGACCGAGGGCTTCCTTGCCGACCGTGGCTCCAAGCTGGCGCCGGACAGGATTGTCGTCGATCCGCCGCGCTCCGGGCTAGGGGAGAAAGCAGCAAGGGCTCTGGGTCGCATGTCCGCCTCCCATGTGACGTACGTCTCATGTGATCCGGCAACCCTCTCGCGCGACCTGCGGGTGCTGTTAGAATTTGGCTATCGGGTCGAGCAGGCGCACCTGGTGGACATGTTTCCCCAGACCTACCACATGGAAACCGTCCTGCATCTGGCGCGTTAGCCCGATAATCCTCGCCCGGAGCCAGTCCCTATTGCGTGATTCGATGCGTATTGGGGAAAGGAAGCCCTATGTACGCGATCGCCATTATTCGTTATCGCAAACCGCTGGAGGATGTGCTGAAGCACGTCGACGCCCACCGCGCTTACTGCCAGGGACTGAAGCAGGAGGGACTGCTGCTGGCTTCGGGACCCCTGGCGCCACGCAGCGGCGGGGCAATGCTCCTGCGGGTTCCGGATGACGAAGCCCAGGCGACGCTGGACAGTATTCGCGATAACGATCCGTATACCCGGTTCGGGCTCGCGCAATATGAAATGTGGCCCTGGGCCCCTGCTTTGGGCGCGGAGAACCTGGACCGCTTGTAACTGCCCCATCTGCCCCAGAAAACGGTGCGAATTGGGGTCTTTCGGCGGCGGCATTGCCCACAACCTTGCTCTCCGGGAGTAGCGCGCCTGCTATCGTACCCATGGCGCCCAAGCTGTACTGCGGCGGCCAAGAGCCCGTCTTGCTGGCCGCGGTGGCCTTTGCTGCCGGCGTAATAGCTGCAGATTATTACTGGCGAGCGCCGCACGCGTGGCTGATCGTTTTCCTGGTAAGCACAGCCGGAGCAGCATTCTTCCTTCGCCGATCTCCGCGGCTTGCCTTCGCCCTCGGACTGATGGCCATAGTTCCACTGGGCAGCTTTTATCTTCAGGCCCGGGACGCCGGGCAGCCAACCGTCAATGCCAATCTGCAACCTTTCACGACGGGCGACAATGATATCGATGTAACCGCGTATGTTATCCGCGAAGGAGTGCTGCGCGACAGCCCTTACGGCGGCAAACAGGAATCTGTTGACCTCGAGACCGAGCAACTGCAACTGGGCGACCAAGTACTCAACACTGCAATCGGCATTCGCTTAACCGTCTACAGCAAACAGGCCGACGAGGTGGAAGCTCGCGATCTGGGTGCAGAGTCGCCGCTTCGTGTTTACCGCTATGGACAGCGGCTGCGCTTCATCGCCAAACTGCGCATGCCGAGGGATTACAGAAATCCTGGTGCGATGGACCTGACCGGATATCTGAATTCGCAAGGAATTACACTAACCGGTTCGGCTCATGCAAGCAGTGTTGCAGTACTGTCCGGCTTCGTGGGCACTCGAATCGGCTGGCTGCGAAACACCGCTCGCCGCAGCGCTCTGGCACACATCTTAAAGCTCTGGCCCGGTGAACGCGGCGCGTTGATGCAGGCTGCGCTGATCGGTGGCCGCGCGTTTATTGGCCGCGACATCAAGGCCGAGTTTCAACGCACTGGCACCTACCACATTCTTGTCGTCTCGGGGATCAACGTAGGCATACTGGCATTCGCAGTGTTCTGGGCATTGCGCAAGCTTCCCTTCGGCGAGACTTGGGCCACCATCCTCACGATCCTGCTGTCCTGGGGGTATGCTTTCATTGCCGACCTGGGCTCGCCCATTGTGCGGGCAACGATCACACTGAATATCTACCTGATCACACGGCTACTGTTTCGCGATCGGGCCGCGCTCAATGCTTTGGGAATCGCGGCGCTCGGTATCTTGCTGGTAAATCCTCGAACCCTGTTCGAAGCCAGCTTCCAACTCACTTTTCTATCCGTGATCGCCGTTGCCGGGATTGCCGTTCCTATCCTGCGTCGCACAATCTATCCCATGCGAAGCGGGCTGAAAAATATCGACTCGCCGGAATACGATTTCTCCGCCCCCACGCGGGCAGCGGAATTTCGGGTTGAGTTGCACCTGGTACGCAGGGCGCTGCAAGAGCTGGTCGGCCGCCGGATGGCGAATCTGCTGGTAATTCACATCACTCGAATTGCATTAGCTGCCGGAGAACTACTCTTCTTGTCGACGGTTATCCAACTCGCGCTTGCCTTACCGATGGCATGGTATTTCCATCGTGCCACCACCCTGTCCTTACCTGCCAACGCGCTGGTAATTCCGATCGCGGGCGTATTGTTGCCCAGCGCAGTTCTGGCCGTTGCTGTTTCGTACCTGTCCCACGGGCTCGCGCTAGTCCCGGCCGCCATTGCCCGATACGCACTGGATGCACTTACCGGGACGATCCACATCGTTGGCCACTTCAAGATCTCGGACATACGCGTGCCCACTCCGACGTTAGCGGCCTCAATTGCCGCGGCCCTGATGTTCGGCATTGCTCTGCTGCTGGCGAGGCGGAGAGTTTGGGCAGGAATCGGAGTAGCCGGCCTCCTGGCTTCTGCGATTTGGATCGTGCTTTTGCCGCCAAAGCCGCAGTGGCATCCGGGCGTGTTCGAAGTGACTGCGATCGATGTCGGCCAGGGAGATTCTTTGCTGCTGATCACGCCCGAAGGCAAGACGTTGCTGCTAGATTCGGGAGGCCTGACAGGCAATCTGCGCTCCGACTTCGATGTTGGCGAAGAGGTCGTCTCGCCATATCTCTGGTCCCGAGGAATCGGCAAGCTGGACGCCGTCGCCATCTCCCACGCGCACAGTGACCACATGGGCGGAATGCCTGCCATCATCGCGAATTTTCGGCCGCGGGAACTGTGGTACGGGGTCGAGTCTCAGAGTCCCGGATTTGTGGATGTGGAGCGGACGGCCCACTCTTTTCAGGTTCAGTTGAAGCCGCGGATTGCCGGAGAATCGTTCGACTTCGGCGGCGTCCACGTTCGGGTGCTGAACCCTCCGACGGGATGGGAGGCTAGCAATCCGGATGATGAATCGCTGGTTCTACACATCCAGTATGGCAGCACTTCGGCTTTACTGGTAGGCGACGCGCACAAACGAATCGAGAAGCTGCTGGAAGAAGAGGCTCCTCAAGCCGATCTGCTGAAGGTCGGACATCACGGCAGTGCAACTTCCAGTTCGCCGGAGTTTCTGGAAGCGGTCAAGCCTCATTATGCCGTCGTGTCGGTGGGATTCTACAACTCATTTGGACATCCCCGGCAGGAGGTGATGCAGCGTTTCGCGGAAGCTCACATTCCAACTTACCGCACCGACCTCGCCGGGGCTGTTTCCTTTTACTTGGACGGAAAGAACGTGACCGTTAGGCTGGTTCCTCGCTGACGGCTTCGTCCTCGTCGGTGGTGGGATGGCTGCGATACTCCTCGATGGTCTGGCGTGCTTCTTCGGCCTGATCAGGCCGGACCATCACCACGACGCCGCCCACACCAGGCAAGATGTCCTGGGGAGCTTCGCGGTTTTGGGTCATAGCCTCTATGCCTGCCGATTCCAGCAAACCGCGAACCACCATCGCCTCCGATTCCTCGTCGGTATCGAAAACCTTAACCAGTTCGTCGTGCCCTTCTGCTTTCTCTGCCATAGCTCCTCCAGGGTTTCAATGCAAAGGGCCGCTCCATCGCCGTTTGCAGTTTGCGGCTGAAATCTTGCCGTTTCGTTGTATGATGCCGTCCATCACAATCCCGCGCAACGGCAGGAAGACGGCAGACATCAAATTGTAGCGAAAAGTGACCGGCACGACTCGATTCAGCCGCTCCTGACGGCTGGTTTTCGCCGGAGGGTATCCATGGGGCTATCGGAACGCAAGGAACTTGTTGCAGCGCAGAGTGCCAGCAGCGAACAGCTGGAGCAGGAAGAAGAGCGCCGCAAATTGCGCCGGCTGCAAATCATGATGAACATGGTGATGTCCGTTATCGGGCAGGATCAGGACCTCACGGTGGAAGAGGCGGCGGAGCTGGCAGCCAATGCCAAGCGCGCGGCGCTAGCCATGTTTCCCGACAAGGAGTTTGCCTACGACATTCTCTACAAGCCACGGTTGCAGCGCCTCATGGCCGAGCGCTTCCGCCTGCAATGAGCTAGCTCACTGCGTGATGCTGGTTAGATAAACCGTCAAAGTTCCCCAGAAGAATTTCGCCCGCATCTGAACCGGCAAATGGCGCTCGTCGTCGGTGTACCAGATCCAGATGCGGCCCTTGTTTTTCAGCAGGGTTCCGGAGTCACCTTCGGGACCAACCCGAATTGTCTGGAATGTTCCCGCCGGCGTCTTTACCTGCTCCTTGCCTTCCACATGCGCCTGCACCGTCACTGTCTTGCTGCCATCGTTGAGGGGAAACGTGTAGGTCGCTCCCTGCTGCAGCGGCAGGCTGGCCACATAGAGAATCCCGGAGAGGACGTCAGTTACGCATCCCGGAATATCGTTTTCCGTTTTTTTCTGTTGGTTGGTTTGCAGATTACGCTCTTCCAACACAGCTTTTCCCCGGCCGTAATCGAACGTGATGGTGGTATCCCGACGATGAGAGCCTTCCTCTGTATGCTTCATCAGCTTGTTGGAGCAAAGGCTTTTGCTGTCGAGATACGCGTTGAAGCGGTCTTGCACGCGGTACAGCAGAGCAACCACGCCACTGGAGTCGGCGGTGGCCGTGACGTGCTCCTGCGAACCTGAGTGTTCGATGCGCAGCGTCGCAATCCCCGCCGTCCAAAAGCGCCACTCACCCTCGAAATGAAAGGTCTGGCCATAAGGGAATTGGAATCCAGGCCTTAGAGGCTGGATATGCGAAGCAGAGCCGATTTTCGCGTCGGTTTGGGTCTGTGCGGGAGCGTGTGTCGCCTGCGGAACCATATCCGCCGGCACGCTGTGCGCAGGGGTGACGGTCCCTGTCAGCAGAATAGCGAGCACAAAAAAAGAGCGTGCGATAGAAGTCACCTTCACCCAGGAAGCCAGAGAATTTTCGCAATGAGGACCGCCAGCATTGCGACGGTTCCTAGCAGGGCATTGTACTCGCGATGACGAAAGTATAACTCACGGGAGAAACCGTCCGTGACTCCCCTAAACCAAAGAGTGCGGGGCAGCAGGCTGGGCACACTACGCATATATTTGGCATAAGCTGGGAATTGGCTGAGCAGATAAACTTGTTCAGCGCGAATGACGGGAACATAGACGAGAACGAAATAGAGAATTAGCCCCAGCGCAATCCAAGGGTCGCGAGCGGCAACCGCGAATCCGACGCCGAGAAGAATGGATCCGAGGTACAGCGGGTTGCGCACGAAGGCATAAGGTCCGGTGGTTGTGAGTTCGCGGTCCTTCTTAACCTGCCCGGAAGCGAGCGCCCTGGTCGCCAGTCCAAGGCCCGCCAATAACATGCCCATCGATAACGATTGCCAAGTGGGTCTGGCTCGCCAGAGGTAAAACGCCGCGAAGAGAAATCCCAGAGGCACTCGAATGCGGCGAGCCACCCGGCTCCAGGTCACCGGAGCCTTGCCCGTTTCCAGATCAGCCACGATCTTCTCCGCATAACTGGTCAGCCGCAGCGATCACGGCCTGCGGATCGATCGATACCAGCCCCTCATCGGGCCGGTCGGTGTGGGTGGTGTTGTCAACGCTTTCGGGATTGCGCAGGACCGTATTTCGCGTGCCATAAGGACCGTTGCGCTCCGGCCGGGTGGGTCCGAACAAGGCAATCACGGGAACGCGCAAAGCAGCCGCCAGGTGCATGGGCCCGGTGTCACCGCCGACGAAGAGGCCGGCACGCCGGGTGAGGGCAATCAATTCCGTGATGCTGCCTTTGAAGGGTAAAGCGACCTGGCCGCTCGATTCGCGCACCTCTTCGGCCAGAGCTTCTTCGCCGGGACCATGATTGACCACGACGGTCATTCCGCGATTCACCAGGGCGCGAGCCACCACCCCAAACGATTCTGCCGGCCAGCACTTCGCTCCCCAGCCCGCGCCTGGATTCAGGATGGCCAACGGCTGGCCGCCCCAGGTTCCGTACAGCCGGTCTGCCCACTCTTCCGCGGCCGGATCCAAGGGGAAGGAAGGTTCTACATACTGCAATTCCTGGCCGGCGATAGCGGAGACGATGGCGAGTCCCTGATCCACGACATGTGTACCTCGAGGATCAACCTGCCGGGTGTAGAACATGCTGGCTGGTCCTTCGCGCGGGTGGGAGGAGCCAACCCGCGTCTTGGCGCCGCTGGCTCGGGCCGCCAGTGCCGAACGGATTGCGCCCTGAAGGTCGAGCGCCAGATCGTAGTGCATCGCCCGCACCTGGTGGCGGAGCGTTCCGATCTCCCGCCACGTAGGCTTCGCCAACAACGCTCTGCGCCAGCTCTTGAAGTTCGCAACGTGGATCCAGTCGGCCAGAGGCTTGAACTGCGAGCGCTCGGCCGCGTACTCGCTGGGGCGAGAACATAGCAATTCGGCCCAGCGTTCTTCAATCAGCCATCCGATCTTGATCTGCGGCTGGGCACCGCGCAGTGCGGCGATGGCCGGCATGGCATGGATGATGTCGCCCATGGCGCTCAGGCGCACCACGAGAATGCGATCGGGAATGGGGATCGCAGGACCGACCACTTGCCGCTGCGGAAGACCGGCTCTGGCCCTGCGGAGATACAGGAGCACTCACCGTAAGGCTTGTCCTCCGCTTCCAGAGCGCAGTTGCTTCAGAAAATTTGTCGTGGAGTGATCTTTGGAATCGCCCACAATCTCGACCCGGCCACCGTAAGCCAGCACTTCATCGCGTTCGGGAACGTTCTCGCGAGTGTAGTCGGTACCCTTGGCCTGGACGTCGGGATGAATTTCGCGAATCAAGGCGCGCACATCCGGCTCGTCAAAGATCACCACCGCGTCTACGTCAGCCAGGGCCGCGACAATCTCGGCTCGCTCGCTGGCCGGCATGAACGGACGGCCTTCTCCCTTGATCTGCTGCACGCTTTGATCGGAATTCATAGCCACCACCAGTTTCCCGCCGAGCGCCTTGGCTCCGTGTAGATAGCGGATGTGTCCGACATGCAGCAGGTCGAAACAACCGTTCGCCAGCACGATCTGCTGGCCGTCACGGCGCCATTCGGCCACTCGATCGCGTAAGCTTTCGCGCGAGAGAATTTTGGGGTCGATTTCGTTCACGCAGATATCGTCGCCGAATACTGATCGATGGCGGCCAACAACTCCTTACTGGAGACGGTTGCCGTGCCGCGCTTCATCACCACGATGCCACCGGCAAAATTCGCCAGCCGGGCCGCCGAAGCGGTGTCTGCACCCGTCGCCAGAGCGGCAGTAAAGGTTGCGATCACCGTATCGCCCGCTCCCGTCACGTCCACCACCTGGTCGGAACCGTAAATCGGAATCGCCAGCGGAGTCGCGTCCTTCTCAAAGGCCACCATGCCGTCGCGGCCGCGAGTGATGACCAGCGACTCCAGCGCCATCGCCTTCATCATTCGATCCGCCGCAAAGAACAGCTTCTCATCGTCATGGCCGATCTTCATTCCAATTGCCTCTTCCACCTCGGGCTCATTGGGAGTCGCTGCTGTCGCTCCCTCGTACGCCAGGATGCGATAGCGCGAATCGACCGTGATGGGTTTATTTTCCAGGCAGCCATTCGATTTTACAAAGGTCAGCAATCGTGGGGTCGCAGCGCCGTATCCATAGTCGGAAATGAGAAAGGCGTCCGAAGCCATGGCGTATTCCCTGGCTGTGTTCACCAGGTTCAGCAGTGCGGGATGCATTTCGTCCAAGGGTTCAGGTTCACGATCCACCCGCACCACCTGCTGACGGCTGGTATGCGGCATACCGGCCAGAATGCGCGACTTGGTGGTAGTGATGTGTCCCTTGAGCCGTTGAATGCCGCTGGTAGAGACCTTCTTCTCGCGTAGCCACTCCAGCAAGAGGCTGCCGGCCTCGTCATCACCCACCACCCCGACGGGCAGGACATTGACCCCGAGGGACGCCAGGTTCATCACCGCATTGGCGCCGCCTCCGGGGAGTATGCTGCGCTCCCGGTGTTTCAGGATCAACACCGGCGCTTCTCGCGAGACCCGGGCGATTTCGCCGAAGATGAATTCATCGGCAACCAGGTCCACCAGCGCCGTAATCGAAACTTCGGAGAACGATTGGACAATCTTCTTCCATCGTTCCGCGTCTTTGGGATGCTTATTCATGAACTCAAATGAATGCCCGGTGCATGGATGGGCCACCGGGCGCTGCCTAACCTTTAATTGTCTCACGCAGGCTGGGAATTGCGCTCCCGAATCGTCGTGAGGAGTGCGTCGACCGCGACGGCGGAATCCTCCAGCCGCATCTTCAGGGGAACGATGTGGATCGGCGACATCGCCGACAGGTAGGACCCCAAGTTCACCGCATCCTTTTCCGTAGTGACGAATGCCGTCGCGCCTGACTGTTCTCTAAATTGCATCAGATCGTGAACGCCTTCGTCATCCCGGTAATAAGGGTGATGATCGCGGAAGCTACGAGTACCGACCAGCCGAACGCCCGCCGCTCGCACTTGCTCAAAGAAGGCTTGAGGGCGGGCGATTCCGCAGAAGGCAAAGCACGGCTCTTTTGTATCCGGAGGAACAATGCTTCGCCGCACTCCCCACAGCAGCTGGTTGCCGAGTGGAAGGTGTTCACTGGATGTGTCATTGGTCAGCACAAGGGCGTCGGCCCTCGCCAACGAAGACAGCGGCTCACGGAGCCTTCCACCCGGCAGCAAGGTATCCTTCGCATCCGTAGGCGTCAACAGAACGATATCGAAGTCGCGAGCCAAGCGGCGATGCTGGAAACCGTCGTCTAGCAAATGTAGCTGTGCGCCGAATTTCTGCTCGGCGAACTGGCCGGCAGCATAACGATCCTCTCCGACTACAACCGGAATCTGTAACTTGCGAGCGATCAGCAACGGCTCGTCGCCGAAGTCCCACGGCGAGCCCTCGGGATCGACCAGAGCCACGCCTTTCGTGGCACGCCCGTAGCCGCGGGTGAGCACATCGAACCGGACGCCGCGTTCTTTCAGCAACTCGCCCAGAACAATCAGAAATGGCGTTTTGCCGGAGCCGCCGACGGTCAGGTTTCCGATGCTCACCACCGGACCTCGTAAGCTGCGGATGCTCAGCGACCCACGATCATAGAGTCGGTTTCGCCCGCGAACAACCGCGCCGTACAGGGCAGAAAGCGGATTCAAGCGCGCTTCTCCGTGGATACTTCGACCGGGCTGATGGACGCACCCGCAGGCAGCAAACTAAGCAGCGCGCTCACCGTTCGTTCCGTAGCGCCCTGTTGGGAGCGCACAACTTTATAGGCGCGGTCGCCGAGAGCGTCTCGGTCGTCGTGATTCTCCAGCAACTGGAGGACAGTTAGCGTTAACGACTGCGGCGTGACGATTCGCAAAGCATCAGCCTTACGGAAGGCTTCGACAATGTCACGAAAGTTCTCGGTGTGGGGGCCGACCAGGATCGGCGCTCCGGACAGAGCGGGTTCCAGCACATTGTGTCCGCCGCGCGGAACCAGGCTACCGCCGATAAATGCCAGATCGGCGAATTGATACAGGCTGGCCAACTCGCCAATGGTATCGAGAAGAAACACGCCCCCGGCGATAGGCTTCGCTCCATCCCACTGCGAGCGCCTCTGAAACCTGAGTCCCGAGGAAGCCAGCAGAGAAGCCACCGCCTCGAAGCGCTCGGGATGACGCGGCGCCAGCACCAGCAGTGCGCCCGGATACCGTGACGCAACCTGGCGAAACATCTCCAGCAACATCACCTCTTCGCCTTCGAGGGTGCTGCCCGCCACTAGCAGCGGGCCAATCTCTTCCCGGTCCAAGGCCGCTGCGAAGGGCACGACAATCGCGGGCTCCGCCAGTGGCTTCACTTCAAACTTGAGATTGCCGCTGACCTGTACCCGTTCAGCCGGCGCTCCGATCTGAATCAGGCGGCGAGCGTCTTCGTCGCTCTGGGCCACAAAAAGATCGATGTTTTGCATCACTCGGGCAAGCAATCGGTGAAAGCGCAAATAGCCAGGCAGCGAGCGATCGGAAACGCGGGCGTTCACCACGGCGACGGCGGCTCCTGACGACTTCGCCCAGCGCAGCAGGTTAGGCCAGAACTCGCTCTCCGCCAGTATCAGCAGTTTCGGACGCAGAGCCCGCAAGTAAGCTCGAACCGCGAAAGGAAGATCCAGCGGAAAATAAAAAACATTGTCGGCGCCGAAGCGTTCTCGTGCTAATTTCTGCCCGGTGTCGGTTGTGGTCGAGACCACGATGCGCCAGCCGGGCAGCTGTGTCTTCAGTTCCTCGACAACCCGCGAACTGGCCAGCACCTCGCCCACCGAGACGGCGTGAATCCAAATCGTGTTGGAAGACACCTCGCGAAAAAGCCGATCGGGAACCTTACCCAGCCGTTCGCTCCATCCGGTGCGGTATTTGCCGTGACGCAGCATTTGCAGCAGCCACCATGGCGTGCTGAGAATCAGCACAACGAACAGTAGGGCGCTGTAGAGCGAGTACACGTTGCGATTGTAAAGCCTGCGATGCAAGGGACGGCCCTCATCGGATCAGCGAGGTCGCATGGGCTATGGGAGTTCGTGGACGACAGGTGGAAGGGCACGGCTTTAAGCCGTGCCGACAGAGTGTAATCGGGAAATGGCTTTAGCTCTTCCGCGCCTGCGGTGCTGCTGCTTCACGCCACTTCTGAAGCGCAAAGTTAGTTCTCGCCCAGACTCTCCAGACTCTGTTGGCCGGCTCTGGTATGGTGAGCCGCGACCTCCGAGTCTAGGGCGCGAAGTAGCCGGTGATATCCAGCAGAAGATTGGTCAGCCCGTAGGTATAAGCATCGATGGAGCCGTTCGTCGACCCTACGATGGCCAGGTTCGAGGTGAGAGCGCCATCATAGGCGTTCAAGGTGGAAACTGTGGGTTGCAGGCCGCCGTCGGGATACAGCATCAGCACCCACAGGGGATCGCCGGGAATAGCCGACGCATTCAGCGCGTAGGATTGCGCGGTCGCGGGAACATCACAGCTGGCGCCCACGACGTTCACCACCAGCAGCCCATTGAAAGCGCCGTTGCCCTGGCGGGTATCGAGCACGCGACAAGGCACACTGGAATAGAACGACAGTCCACCCGTCCCGGGAGGCGCGAAGTAGCCGTCGACATCAATCACCAGGTCGCTGTTGCTGCTGGCCACGACATTGATGTCCCCACCTGTGCCGGCGGAAACAATCGCGGCGTTGGCGACGACCGTGCCGGTAACCGCGTTCAGAATTGAGGTCGCGGGCTCGTCCTGTCCCGCCGGCCAGGCGTTAACCACCCAGACCGGATTGCCATTCTGCGGCACCGCCGTGACATTGAGCGAATACGCCTGGGCGGTGTCGGGAATGCCGCACGAGCTGGACAGGATGGGCAGGTCGCGCGGCAGGTTGGCGGTGAGCGACGGTCCGCCCAAGGGCTCGGTGGGCCAGCGGGTATCGGAGATGCGGCAAGGGGTCACCGGATAGTAGGCCAGCGCGGAAGGATTCGGCAGCGGAACAAAGTAGCCGGTGATATCCAGCACCGCATCGCTGGTGTTGGTGGCGAAAAGGTTGATGGCCCCATTGGTTCCGGCCGAAACGATGGCGGCATTGGCTTTGGCCCGGCCATCCCAGGAATTGAGGGTAGAGATTGTGGGCCGGTCCTGTCCGGTCGGCCAGACCGTCAGGTATCCCAAAAAATTATGGGGCAGCGCAGTGACGTTGAGGGCGTAGGCGGTGGCGGTCGCGGGAATGTTGCAGGCGCTGCTGGGAATCACAAAACTGCGAGCCACTTGAGCCTGCAGCGACGGGCCGCCGAAATCACCGGTCGGCCAGCGCGTGTCGGCCACGCGACAGGAGGGTACAGGAATGAACTGCGTGGCAGTGGGAAGGTTGAAGGTGGCGTAGACCACGCGGTCGGCGGTCATGGTCAACGTGCAGCTCAGGCCGTCGCTGAGATCACAGCCGCTCCAGCCGCCGAAGACCGAGCCCGGGTTCGGCGTCGCGGTCAAGGTAACCGGCTGTTCGTCATAGTAGTGATGGGAACAGTAGGTACCGCAATTGATGATGCCGTCCATACTGGTGACCGTGCCCCGGCCTGCCCCGGGGCGATGGATGGTCAGAAGGTATTGGGTGTTGGAGACGATGATGAAGTACCCCAGGCTCAGGGCACTGACGTTTCCGGCCGCGTCGGTGCTGTAGGCGAAAGTGGCGTGCGGTCCCGGCTCATACTCAAAGTATGGGCCGGTGTAGCTTTGCCAGTTTCCAGAGTCGCGCTGATACATGATGCTGGCCACTCCGCTCCCGCTGTCCGTGGCGGTCACCGACACTTGTACTGGGCCAATATAATTGTCGCCTCCCTGGTTATTGCCGCTCAATGGAACGTTTGTGACCGGAGGTATGGTGTCGTAACATAGCGGCCCGTAAGTGGAAACTTGGGATGCGCCCCCGTTGTCCCAGCCGCGCACAAATGCGGTGTGGCATCCTTGGCTGAGATTCCCCAAGCCGTTCGCCGACCCGCTGCTGCCTGAAAACTGGGGTCCGTAAAAGCTACTACCGGTGCCCGGTGAGCTTTGGCTTTGTGGATCGCCCGGATCCGCGTCCCAGTTCATGCTCGAACCTGCAGCTCCGATGGGAGGATGTCCGTTGCCGCTGGTGTCGGCCAGTGTCCAACTGACCGTCTGGTCAGAGTTGTACCAGTGATTGACAGGCGGACCAGAAATCTGGATGTCAGGACCGGCTCCATCGCCGGCAAAAAAGTCGTTGAGCATCCAGGCGAACTGCAGCATGTTCACCGAACCCCAACCGGTCACCCTGTCATATCCGTGCCTGGAACAATACGGTGTCAGGTGGTACTGCTGGGTGATGTCGTTGCTATTACAACCGTAGGTGATGTCATAGAAAGGATAGTGAGCGAAGCCGGGATGATTGCCTTCATAGTAGATATAAGGGTTGGCGGCTCCGAGCGGGGAACAGGGCGCATTCAGCGAAGCTCCGCAGCTTAAGCCCACGAGACTTTGGATATAGAGAAGGTAGGCATTCTCCTGCGCGAAAAAGCCCGACATCTCCGGGGCTGCGATGGAAGTGCCGCCGGCGGCATAGAAGTACCCATTAAAGATAAATTCCTGCGGGGTGTTGACCCAGTCGGAATTCAGCGCAATGTCGGGAACGCTGCGGCTGCCTGAGCCGCAGGCCGGCGACACTTGATACCAGGGGGCAGCAAACTGAGCGCTGCAGCCACCTCCGCTGCCGCCATCATTGTTCGAGCAACCTTGCGTGCTGCCCGACCAGCCGGTTTCGATACTGTAGGTGGGGCCCTGATTCAGGACCAGGGTGGTACCGCCCACGGCCACGACATCAGGATCGGTAGCAGGGTAACTCACTGCCAGACGACTTACGCAGCTGGTCGTGGCGCCGCCGTCGCCGGAGGCAGCGACCAGCGTCCAACCTTGCCCCACCAGTTGATTGAAGACGGAGTGAAAGCTATCCATGTCGCTGACTGAGAAGGCATAGTTTTCCGCGCCGCCCCAACTCATATTGAGGACCCGTGCCTCGCCGCCGTCGAGGGCGTGATTGAGCACGTCCAGCACGATCGCCATGGTATCGCTGGAACCCTCGTACACATGAATCTTGGCGGTATCGTCAGGATTGTCGTCCCAGCTATTCGACATGGCCGTAGCCCACTCCACATCCAGAGCGGTCTCGTCGTTACAGCACTGCGGGGTTCCGTCTACGAAGTGCCGTTGGACGTTGTAAGTCATTGGGTAGAACTGCTGAACAAAACCATTAAGGTCCGAGTCGTTGTAGTCGCCCCAAATCGCGATCGCGATGGAAGTGAGGGGCCCGGGGCCGCCAACCTGATGCGTGGGATTGCAACAGGCGCCTACGGAGTGGAGGGCCACATAGTCGTAAGCCTGGGAGTTGTTGATGTCATTCGGCGTATAGACGTCGTAGCCAGCCGGGCGAATTCCGCTGGCTTGCGTCGGCTTGGCGGTGGGCGCCTTGCCTCGACTGGCAGCTCCTCGCTGACTTGGTCCATCCGCATACGCCGGGCCGGGCGAATAGTCCGGCGGGCGCAGGGTCGATTGCATATTCAAGAAACTGTGGACTCGTTGAATGTTATTCAGGCCCATCACCGAATGAACCGTGCCGACCAGATGCGCGGGCAGCGATGGATCGCGGTCATTGGAAAAGTACGACTCGCCGGCAAGCTGGTAGGTATTGATGCTGACGTCGAGCGCCCTCTCGATAACCGCTGAGGGCGCTTCCACATCCACCAGCAGCCGGTTGGCATAGCGCTGGGTGATGGTGAAGCCCTGGCTCTGGGCCCAGGTCACGACCGCCTGCTCGTCTTCAGCCGCCGGGGCGAAGCGCTGGTTCCACTGCTCCTGGCTCAGATACTGGTGGAATTGCGGCGAATCCGGATCCTGTATCTGGCGCAGGAATTCTTCCTCCTCCTGCAGGTGCGGGGGTTTCAAAGCGAAAACCAAACGCAGCGTCTGAGCGGGATTGTAGTGTCCGGTCAGTTGCGCCGAGCCTTCGCGCACCGCGGGCGGCATCTGCTCGATGGTGACCTTGTCTTCGGCGAGGGCGCACTTTGCCAGACCGGCCGCGAGCACCACCAGCAGCAAGCCGGGAATCAGACTGGAGAGGCGGTTGACGTACAAGGAAGATGCGGACGGAGCACTGCTCGCGGACAGACGGCGGGGACGCATGAAACCATACTCCAGGTGACACTCAATCGGGAGCGATTGATGGACTAGCTGGCCAAGTGAATCGGATAGCTAGAAAATAACACGACAACATATTGCGAAGTCCAGACAAATAATGCAGTGACTGGCGTCCTAATCGCGGGTGACTGCGAAATACGGCCCATAGTATGATCGTTAACTCGTTTACCGCGATGGACTTGAACTATGACGAGGGAGTGAATCTTGCGCCTATAGTCAAATCCTGCTGCGGGTTAGTAATAGCAATCACTCCTGGAGGTCAATACATGGCTTTGAGTTTCGCCAGCGATATTCGCTCCCTGTTTCGCGACTCTCCCGACGTGGAGGCGATGAAGAGTTTCGGTCTCGACCTATCTTCTTACGCCGATGTAAAAGCCCAGGCCGAGGGCATCCTCGAGCGCCTGGAAGATGGCAGCATGCCGTGCGACGAACCTTGGCCGCAGGAACAGATTGCCAAGTTCAAGCAGTGGATGGACGACGGCATGGCGCCCTGACAGCGCCCTGTTGTCGCACTATCGGTTACCGAGAGAATACACCTAGAAGCTACTCCGCGGACAGGCTTTTGTACGACTCGCGCCGGATAGAGAACGAGTAGACTATAGCTATCCCGACGCGATTACGTCGTCAGCTTCTTGCCTGGCTGTCCAGAGCTTCCCTGCTCTCGGGCTGCGGGCCGGCCCCCCGGAATTCTGTCCTAGAGCGTGGTAACCGAACATGTTGGCCGAGTGCAGTAGAAGGGCAAGAACCTATGGGTGCGGCGCAATGGCCGTCATGGTTCTGCTGTGGATGTCCGCCTGTGGTGGCGGCAGCAGCAGCAGCTCGGGCACGCCTTCCGAACCTGCCCCACCCGCTGGTCAGGCCCCGGGCGCGGCGCAATTCTCGCTCGCCCTGAGCGCGGACAGCCTGCGGGTGGGGCGCGGCCATCAGGGAAGCTCGACCATCACGGTTGCCGTCAGCGGCGGTTTCAACAATTCCGTCACCCTGGCAGTTTCGGGCGCGCCCGCCGATACCGCCGTGACCTTCAATCCCAGCACGCTAGCCGCCCCGGGTTCGGGCAACTCGACCATGAGCATTACGGTGGGCTCGAGTGCGCCCAGCGGAACGTTTGCGCTTACCGTGTCTGGCGGTGGAGACGGCGTGGTGGAAACCGCGACCTTGAACCTTACAATCCCAGCCCCGCCACAAGTAGCTCTGTCGTGGGATGCGAGTGAGTCTGGGGACATTGTTGGGTACAACGTTTACCGCTCCACGATTTCCGGTGGGCCGTACCTGCTGATGAATACCAGCCCGGTTCCCGACACCAGCTACGTCGATCTGGCGGTGCTGAGCGGATCTACGTATTACTACGTGGTCACGGCGACAAACCTGCAGGGAGTGGAAAGCCCTTACTCGAACCAGGCGGTGGCGAGCGTGCCGTAGCCGCGGCTGGAAGTGGATTAGGGTATTCGCGCACCGGAGAGGCAACTCTGATCAAGTAAAGCGAGGTTCCGCAGCGGCTAAACAGTTTGCTGAAAAAACCCGGCAAAGCAGATGCCTCCTGACGTAAGCCGGTTCGGGATGACAAATATAAGGGTCTGGCTACGGCGTAGTTGAAGCTACGCTCCCGCAGAGCGGGTTTAGCCCATTTTTCAGTAAACTGCAAAGCCGGGTGATTTTCGTGTGCTTAACGGACGGCCTGAAGGCCGTCCCCTGAAAGTAAGACTTAATCGGAGTTCCGCCAGCCGTTGGCGCGGAAGGGGATTTCAGCAGTTGCCAATTGCTAATGGCCAATTGCTGCCTACTGGTAGGTAACGCGCTTCTCGCCCTTCACGATGCGGCCAATGGTGTAGCCCTTCTCGCCGCAGCGCTCCAGGATGGTCTGCACCTTCTTGAACTTCTTGGCGGGCACGACCAGGATCATGCCGATGCCCATGTTGAAGGTGCGCAGCATTTCGTCTTGGGGAACGTTGCCAATCTTCTGCAGGTGCTCGAAGATGGGCGGCACCGGCCAGGAATTGATTTCCACGATGGCGCCCACGCCCTTGGGCAGGACGCGCGGCAGGTTCTCGGTGATGCCGCCGCCGGTGATGTGAGCCATGGCCGAGACCGCGTCGGCTTCCATCATGCGGCGCACGATGGGCCAGTAGCTTTTGTGGATCTTCATCAGCTCGGTGCCGACCTTGCCTTTGATCTCGTTCACGTAGCTGTCGGGAGTGTAGTGCGCGGTGGAGAAAAACAGTTTGCGAGCCAGGGAATATCCGTTGGTATGCAGCCCGGTGGAAGCCAGGCCGACCAGCACGTCGCCGGCTTCTACCGTTTTGCCGGTAATGATCTTGTCGCGATCGACCACGCCTACGATGAAGCCGGCCAGATCGTACTCGCCGTTGCCGTAGAAGCCGGGCATCTCGGCGGTCTCGCCGCCGATCAGGGCACAGCCGTTTTGCTTGCAGGCGTCGGCGATGCCGGCGACTACCTTCTCGGCAACTTCAGGCTGCAGCTTGCCGGTGGCGAAGTAGTCCATGAAGAACATGGGCGTGGCGCCCTGCACCGCAATGTCGTTAACGCAGTGGTTGACCAGGTCGGCGCCGATGGTGTGGTGCAGATTCATCTCGAAGGCGATCTTCAGCTTGGTGCCCACGCCGTCGACGCTGGAAACCAGCACCGGGTCGAGATACTTTTTCTTATCGATGGCGAACAGGCCGCCGAAGCCGCCGATCTCGCTGAGCACGCCGCGATTGAACGTCTTATGGGCGAGATACTTGATGCGCTGCTTGGTGCGGTTGGCGAGTTCGATGTCCACACCGGAGTCGGCGTAGGTGATGGTGCGGGCTTCTGTCGTCTGTTGTGCCAAGGGTTGGAGTCCCGTCCAGAGGGAGCATCGCCGCAGAAATTGTTCGCGGAGAGGCTTCATTGTACCATCCCGCGCATTTAGCACTGGGCAGTTGGCACTTGGCTAAACCGAAGTGCCAAGTGCCAATGCCGACCTGCCAGCTAGGCGCCAGGGCTAAGTGGTCCTCCGCAAACTCGGCGGTTTCGGTTTCGCGGGTTGCCGGGTCGGACTCGCCGGCCAACCGGTGCAGTTGCGACTCATTGATCCAGATGCCCTTCAACGGGGCTTTGGGATCGCCGGTCTTGATCCACACCCGAGCCAACTCGGGATACACGGCAGTGAGGTTCTTGATTTTGTCTTTGTACAGCATGATGCCTCCTTGATCAGACGCAATTTCTGCGCGGCTGTGGAGGGTGATCCTGAAGATGGCAGGATGCACTCGCCCGGGTTCACGTCAAGCTTCGTGACCGGGCAAGCGATGCGGCGCTCAGGCGAGCAGGGCGGGGCGGTTCACGAAGCGGTAAGCTCTCAATTTCCGATGACTCGGAGGTTCCGAATTGTTATCGCATTTCATATAACGACCAATTTCCTTGGCTACATCAGTTTAGACGCTGGCAGAACTTTTTGGATCCGAAAAACGAAGAACTTTTTGCCGCATAGGAATGCGGTTCATGGTGACGCTGGGTCCATAATTTGGCTGCCGCCAGAATAATTGGGTAGTGGGTCAGTCTAATGTCCACAGGCTACTTGCCCTTGAATGGTTTGCCTCTAATGGCGGCGGTGAGGGCGATCATTCCTCCGACAATAGCGAACGGAGCAAACACCTGGCCGCCCCACCAATTTGAGTAGTGAAGTCTGCCCGAAGCAAGGGTAAGAGTGCCCAACCAGATAACCACCACACCTAAGAATGCCAGGGCGACGCGGCCGATCGGTCGCCTTGCAACCGGCGGCAATGGTGAATGCTTGTGCTTCATTAGTCTCCGAGTGCTTTCAGGATAATGCCTTGTCAATCCGCTTGGCGGCGGATTCAGCCAGGAATTGTGATCTGACGCACAATCTGCCGTGACGGATTAAGCCCCGCAGGCTTGCCTCCAGAGCTTAGACTTAACTTTAACTATCCTGCGAGGACTCATGACGATTATTTCCGCCGAAAAACCAGCTACTGCCAATTCCATGAAAGCCGATCCTTCTTCCGACGTCTACCGTTCCGAGACTCATCCTCTCGATTCCCTGTTTCTTCCCAAGAGCGTGGCCATCATCGGCGCCTCCGAGCGCGCCGGCAGCGTGGGCCGCTCGGTGCTGTGGAACCTGCTGAGCAGCCCGTTCGGCGGGACCGTATACCCGGTAAACTCTAAGCGCCCCAATGTGCTCGGCATCAAGGCGTACCCCAGCGTCACCGAACTGCCCGACAAGGTCGACTTGGTGGTGATTACCACGCCCGCCGACACCGTACCCGACCTGATTGCGGAATCGGTGGGGCTGGGTGTTCCCAGCGCCATCGTGATCTCCGCCGGCTTCAAAGAGGCGGGTGCACATGGCAAGGAGTTAGAACGGCAGATCGCTGAGACCATTCGCGGCAAGATGCGGCTGATCGGACCGAATTGCCTGGGCGTGATGAATCCCATCCGCGGGCTGAACGCGACCTTCGCGCATACCGTGGCCCGCTCCGGCAACGTAGCCTTCATCAGTCAGAGCGGCGCGCTGTGTACCGCGGTGCTCGACTGGAGCTTGCGGGAGAATGTCGGCTTCAGCGCCTTTGTCTCCATCGGCTCCATGCTGGATGTGAACTGGGGCGACCTGATCGACTACTTCGGCAGCGATCCTCGCACCCACAGCATCGTCATTTACATGGAATCGATCGGCGATGCGCGCTCCTTCCTCTCGGCGGCGCGTGAAGTTTCACTCACCAAGCCGGTTATCGTCATCAAGGCCGGACGCACCGCTGCTGCTGCCAAAGCCGCCGCCTCGCACACCGGAGCGCTCACCGGCAGCGACGAAGTGCTGGATGCCGCCTTCCGCCGCAGCGGAGTATTGCGGGTCAACAGCATTGCCGACATCTTCTTTATGTCGGACGTGCTGGCCAAGCAGCCCCGGCCGCGCGGCAACCGGCTATGCATCGTGACCAACGCCGGCGGACCGGGCGTGCTGGCCACCGACGCCCTGGTCGCTGGAGGCGGCGAGCTGGCCGAGTTGTCGGCCGAAACCATGAAAGCCTTCGACGAGATTCTGCCGGCGCAATGGAGCCACAACAATCCAGTCGACATTCTGGGCGACGCCGAACCGGAGCGTTACGCCAAGTCGCTGGAAATCGCCGCTAAAGATCCCAGCATCGACGGCATGCTGGTAGTGCTGACTCCGCAAGAGATGACCAATCCCACCCAGATTGCCGATAAGCTGAAGCCCTACGCAAAAGGGCTGGGCAAGCCGGTGCTGGCCAGCTGGATGGGCGGAGCCGAGGTTGCTGCGGGCGAGCAAATCCTGAACCAGGCGGGCATTCCCACCTTCCAGTTCCCCGACAGCGCGGTGCGCGCCTTCAACTACATGTGGCGCTACGCTTACAACCTGAAAGGCCTGTACGAGACTCCGTCGATGCCGCAGCACGCGGACGCAGCGGTGCAACGCGGAATTGCCGAGCGCATTATCCGCGATGTTCGCCAGTCGGGCCGCACCATCATGACCGAGTACGAGTCGAAGCAACTGCTGAAGGCCTATGGCATTCCCACGGTCGAAACCCGCATCGCAGTCACCGAGCAGGAAGCGGTGGAGACGGCCACGGAGATCGGCTATCCCATCGTTCTTAAGCTCTACTCGCTCACTATCACGCACAAGACCGACGTAGGCGGAGTGCAGCTTAATCTGCGCGACGCGAATGCGGTGAAGACAGCCTTCCAGACCATCAAGCAGGCGGTCACGGAAAAGGTTGGCGTCGAACACTTCCAGGGTGTCACCGTTCAGCCGATGGCCAAGCTCGACGGCTACGAGCTGATTATCGGCAGCAGCCTGGATTCGCAATTTGGCCCGGTCATTCTGTTCGGCACCGGCGGCCAGCTGGTCGAGGTCTTCAAGGACCGCGCCCTGGCGCTGCCGCCGCTGAACTCTACCCTGGCTCTGCGCATGATGGAACAGACCAAGATCCTGAAGGCGCTGAAGGGCGTGCGCGGCCGCAAGCCCATCGATCTGGCGGCTCTGTCGGAGCTGCTGGTGCGCTTCAGCCAACTGGTGGTCGAGCAGCCCTGGATCAAGGAAATCGATATCAATCCGCTGCTGGCTTCTCCGGAGAGACTGCTGGCGCTGGATGCCCGGGTAGTCGTACACGGCCCGGAGATCAGCGAGGACAAGCTGCCTACCAGCGCGATCCGGCCTTATCCCATCCACCTGGTGAGCGAGTGGAAGATGAAGGATGGAACCCCGGTCGTGATCCGGCCGATCCGTCCGGAAGACGAGCCGGCCATGGTCGTGTTCCACCAGAAGCTTTCCGAGAGAAGCGTTTATCTGCGCTTCTTCCAGCCCTTGAAGCTGACCCAGCGCACCTCGCATGAGCGGCTCACGCGGGCCTGTTTCATTGACTACAACCGCGAAATGGCGCTGGTGGTGGAAGGCACGAATGCCGCCGGGGAGCCGGAAATCCTGGCGGTCGGCCGCATGAGCAAACTTCACGGCCGCGAGGAAGCGGAACTGGCTGCGGTGGCTACCGATTCGGCGCAGCACAAGGGCCTGGGAACGGAGCTGTATCGCCGCCTGGTTCAGCTGGCGCGCGACGAGAAGCTAACCAAGGTCGTTTCCAACATGCTTCCCGAGAATCGGGAGATGCGGGCCATGTGTACCCGGCTGGGATTCCAGATGTTCTCCAGCCTGGAAGACAACATGATTCGCGCCGAACTGGAGTTGTAAACGCCATTGCCGCCGGGAGGCGGCGCGAGGAATTCGGCACAGAGCCGGGCGGGGGACTCGCCCGGTTTTTTCGCGAGACGGGTGCGTCCTCGCCGGGTTTACAGTTTGCTGAAAAACCCGGAAAAGCAGATCCCGGACCGACTAAAAGTCGGTTCGGGATGACAAATATAAGGGAGTTGCTACGGCGTAGCTAAAGCTACGCCCCTTCAAAATCGCCTTCGGCCGAGTTTTTCAGCAAACTGTTTAGCCGAAGACCGGGTTTTCCCGCCCAGGGAGGGCCGGCCTGGGACATTAGGCTTGCCGCCGGATGCTAACATGTTATGATTCGAAGCTCGCAGCAGTGCAATCGGCGGCCGTCAACCGAAATGACCGGGTCCCCGGCGAGTGCCGGTTTTTGGGCTCGAAGGACTGGTTACGGCAGGCATGTCCAAGGGGCGATCGATAGAGCGTGCCAAGCGAAAAACAGGTTCGATGGTCGCAACTTAGGGTAGGCATCACTGTCCTTGTCGCCCTCGTCACCCTGGCGGTTCTCATCTTCGTCATGACCGGGACCACCGGTCTGTTCACCAAGAAAATTGTGGTTAGCTCCTATGTCGATAACGCCGGCGGTCTGCGCCCGGGAGCTCCGGTGCGCCTGGAAGGTGTCGACATCGGCAACGTCGTGGGAATCAATGTAAGCGCCGACCCCAGACGCCGGACAGCGCCGGTGCAGATCGTGATGAAGATCACCACCAAGTTTGCCGCTGCGATGGGAACCGATTGCCAAGTCGAGCTGACCACTGCCGGGGTACTGGGCGAGGTGTTTGTCGACATGGATTGCCGGGAGGCCAAGGGGGGGCCGTTGCAGAACGGAACTGAGCTGCCTACCCGTGACACGCCGCAACTGCAGGACGTAGTGCGGGCCAGCCAAAGCACGCTGCAGAATCTGGACGTCCTGGTCAAGAAGCTGAACGATATCGTGGCCTTTATTCAGAGCGGCCAGGGCTCCATCGGCAAGATCATTTACGATCCATCGCTGTTCAATCGGGCCAACGACGCGGTGACCCAGTTGCAGCAGATCATGACCCAGATCAACTCTCCGCGCGGCACCATAGGCAAACTGCTCAACAGCGACGAACTCTACAACAAAGCTAATGCGACGGTCGACAGCGTAAACAAGATCATCGCCGAGGTCGACAACGGCAAAGGAACGGCGGGCAAGCTGCTCAAAGATCCCGCGCTGTACGACAACGCCAACAAGACCATCAACAACGCCAATAAGCTGATTGACGGCATCAATGCCGGCAAAGGCACCCTGGGCCGCCTGGCCAAGGATGATGAGCTGGGCCGTAAGATCGACAGCACGGTTACCCATCTGAACAGCATCGTCGACCAGCTCGACGAGGGCAAAGGTACGGCCGGCAAGTTCCTCAAAGATCCGGCGCTCTACAACAACGCCGACGACCTGCTGGTGGAGACGCGCAACCTCATCAAGGCGGTTCGCGAGAATCCCAAAAAGTACCTGACGATCTACCTCAAGCTCTTCTAGGACGGCGAGCGCTCACCCCGCCTGCATTTCACAGTCGAACCGCCGGTGTAGTAGTGTCTTGGGTGGAGAAAAGCACCTCTCCCTGGGCGTTACGGTTCCCGCCTATGCGACCTCGCACCAGCCCCTGGGAGAGCGAGGCGAATTCTACGTTTGAGGCAGTCATGCGGATTCTCTGCTGGTTTGCGCTGTTCTTTGGAGCCGCCCTGTGTGTGGCCCAGACCTCTACTTCCGGTTCATCTGCTGAATTACCGCCGCAAATTCCTAACTTCGATTTGACGGCTATCGATAAGACCATCGATCCCTGCGTGGATTTCTACCAGTACGCCTGCGGCAACTGGATGAAGAACAATCCCATTCCAGCCGACAAGTCGCGTTGGGGCCGCTTCAACGAACTCGCCGAGCGCAATCTCTACGTCCTGCGCGACATTCTGGACCAGACGCAGGCTCCCGGGCAGCACAGCGCCATCGAGCAGAAAGTCGGCAACTACTACGCGGCTTGCATGGACGAGACCGTAATCGAGAAGCGCGGCACCGCGCCGCTGGAACCAACGCTGGATGCGATCGCGGCCATCAAGACCAAGCGGGACCTGATCGTCGAGGTTGGGGCCCTGCAGCGCAACGGAATTCCCGCGCTGTTTACCTTCGGCCAGATGCCCGACATGCACGACTCGCGGCAAACCATCGCCAACATCGATCAGGGCGGGATCACCCTGCCCGATCGCGATTACTACTTGAAGGACGATGCCAAGTCGGTGGAGACGCGGCAGAAGTATCTGGAGCACGTGCAGAAGATGTTCGAGCTGGCGGGCGATAAGCCTGACGTTGCCGACGCTGAAGCCAAGACTGTGCTGGCCGTCGAAACCGGGCTGGCCCAAGCCTCGATGGACCGCACCGCCCGCCGCGATCCCAAGAATCGCGATCACATGATGCCGGAAACCGAGATCGTGACTCTGGCGCCCAACTTCGAGCTCACCCAATATTTCGCCGACAGCGGCGCACCGAAATTCACTACGCTGAACGTTACTAATCCCGACTTTTTCAAGACGGTGAACCAGCAGATCGGCTCGGTTTCCCTCGATGACTGGAAGGCTTATCTGCGCTGGCGGACGATCGACAACTACGCTCCAACTTTGTCCCAAGCGTTTGTCGACGAAGACTTTCAGTTCAACGGCGCCTACATGTCGGGCCAGAAAGAAATTGAGCCGCGCTGGAAGCGCTGTGTGCAGTCCACCGATCAGAAGCTGGGCATGGCGCTAGGCCAGCTTTATGTCGACAAGACCTTTGGTCCGCAAGGCAAGGAGCGGACGTTGAAGATGGTGCAGGCCATCGAGGCGGCCATGCACCAGGACATCGGCCAGCTGACCTGGATGTCGGATACCACCAAGCAGAAGGCCTATGAGAAGCTGAGCACCATCGTCAACAACATCGGCTACCCCGACAAATGGCGTGACTACAGCACGGTGATCGTGACCCGCGAGGATTATGCCGGCAATGTGACTCGGGCCAGCGCCTTCGAAGTGCAGCGCCAGCGCAACAAAATTCAGAAGCCCACCGACAAGCGGGACTGGAGCATGACGCCGCCGACGGTGAATGCCTACTACCGCGCCAACATGAACGACATCAACTTTCCTGCCGGCATTCTGCAACCGCCGTTCTACAGCCAGACGATGGACGATGCGGTCAACTACGGCGCCATCGGCGTGGTGATCGGCCACGAGTTGACCCATGGCTTCGATGATCAAGGACGCAAGTTCGACGCGGATGGAAATCTGAAAGACTGGTGGACCGCCCATGACGCCAAGGCCTTCGAAGAGCGCGCCACCTGCACCGCCGACGAGTACTCCGGCTTCGTGGCGGTGAAGGACGCGCAGGGCGAAGTGAAGCTGAATGGGCGCCTGACGCTGGGCGAAAACACGGCTGACAACGGCGGCCTGAAGCTGGCTTATATGGCGCTGACCAACATCATCGGCAACACACCGGTCAAGCCCATCGACGGCTACACGGCCCAGCAGCGCTTCTTCCTGGCTTACGGCCAGATCTGGTGTCAGAACGTAACCGATCAACAGGCGCGGAAGCTGGCCATCATCGATCCCCATTCGCCCGGGCGCTGGCGGGTGAACGGCGTGGTGCAGAACTCGGCCGCGTTCGAGGAGGCGTTCGGCTGCAAGGCCGGCCAGCCCATGGTTCGCGAAAATGCCTGCCGGGTATGGTGAGGTTGTAGGATATAAGGTTTGATCTCTCAAATCGCTTTATATCAGGTCATGCTTTCAGCCTAGCCGCAGCATGACATCCATGAGGTGGGCTTTACAGTTTGCTAGGAAATTTTTCAGGCAGGAGTTGCCGGCGGCTAAACAGTTTGCTGAAAAACTTGGAAAAGCAGATCCCTCACCGACTAAAGTCGGTTCGGGATGACAAATATGAAGGAGTTGCTACGGCGTAGCTAAAGCTACGCCCCTTCAAAATCGCCTCAGGCCGAGTTTTCAGCACACTGTAGTTCGCCTCTACCGGCTACGGTAGGCAGTTTCTTACTTCACACGAGGTTCTTCCATGCGACGTTTCGCTCTTATGGCTGCTGTCCTGCTCCTGGCCGGATTTGCGGCTCAGGCACAGACCAGCAACAGCGCTTCTTCCTCCTCCGACATTGTTAAGCCGATGGTCAGCTTCGATGTCAACGCGATGGATAAGTCCGTCGATCCCTGCAACGATTTCTATCAGTACGCTTGCGGCAACTGGATGAAGAACAATCCCATTCCCCCCGACCAGCCGGCCTGGGGACGGTTCAACGAGCTGCATGAGCACAATCAGTTGGTGCTGAAAGCGATTCTGGAGAAGCAATCGGCCGACAATCCCAAGCGCAGCTCCAACGATCAGAAGATTGGCGACTACTATGCCTCTTGCATGGACGAGCCCGCCATCAACGCCAAAGGAATTGCGCCTCTGAAGCCGTCGCTGGACCGCATCGACGCGCTCAAGGACAAGAGCCAGGTGCCGGAGCTGATCGGCTATCTGCACAACCATGGAGTTCATGCCCTGTTTGCCTTCGGCTCCGAGCCCGACGCCAAGGATTCGATGATGGAGATTGCCGGCACCGACCAGGGTGGGCTGGGACTGCCCGATCGCGATTACTACCTGAAGACCGACGCGAAGTCGGTAGCGCTGCGCAAGGCTTACGTGGAACACGTGACCAAGATGTTCCAGCTGATGGGCGAGTCGCCCGACAAGGCCGCGGCCGACGCCAAGACGGTGATGACGATTGAAACCGCACTGGCCACGGCTTCGATGGATCGGGTCGAGCGCCGCGATCCGACCAAGGTCTATCACAAGATGACCACGGCGCAGCTGCAGGAGTTGAGCCCAGCTTTCGTGTGGAAGGGCTATTTCGAAACCATCGACAGCCCCACGTTCAGCAGCCTCGATGTGTCGGTGCCTGACTTCGTCAAAGGCATGAATCAAGTCGTCGCCGGCAATAACATGGATGACCTGAAGACTTATCTGCGCTGGCATGCGCTGCACAGCGCGACACAATTGCTGCCCACGCCGTTTGTAGAGGAGAGCTTCAGCTTCTACGGCAAGACGCTCACCGGGGCAAAGGAACTGCGTCCGCGCTGGAAGCGTTGCGTGCAGTTCACCAACGGCGATTTAGGCGAGGCGCTGGGCCAGGCTTATGTGGCCGAGGAATTTCCGCCGGCAAGCAAAGCGGCCACGCTCAAGATGGTGAACGAGCTGGAAGCCGCACTCAAGACCGACATCACCGATCTTTCATGGATGACGCCGGAAACCAAGCAGCAGGCGCTGGACAAGCTGGCGCATATCGCCAACAAAATCGGCTATCCCGACAAGTGGCGCGATTACAGCACGCTGACGATTGTGCGCGGCGACGCGCTGGGCAATTCGCTGCGCGCTAATCAATTCGAGTTCAAGCGCCAGCTCAACAAGATCGGCAAGCCGGTGGATCGCAGCGAGTGGGGCATGACGCCGCCCACGGTCAACGCTTACTACGACCCGCAGGAGAACAACATCAACTTCCCGGCCGGAATTCTGCAGCCGCCGTTCTACGATCCCAAGATTGATGCGGCGGTGAACTTTGGCGCGATCGGTGCGGTCATCGGTCATGAGATGACGCACGGTTTCGACGATCAGGGCAGCCAATACGATGCCCAGGGCAATCTGCATAACTGGTGGACGGAGAAGGATCGCCAGCAGTTTGACAAGCTGGAGTCGTGCTTCGTCAACGAATACGACAGCTTCATCGCGGTCGATGATGTGCACGTTCGGGGCAAGCTTACCCTGGGCGAGAACACCGCCGATAACGGCGGCCTGCACATCGCTCACCTGGCGCTACTGGATGTGCTGGCCAATAGCCCGGAGAAGCCCACGGACGGCTTCACTCCCGACCAGCGCTTCTTTGTGGGCTGGGCGCAGATCTGGTGCGAGAATGAGCGCCCGGAATTCGCCCGCATGATGGCGCAGGTGAACGAGCACTCGCCGGGCAAGGACCGGGTCAACGGCGTGGTGGGAAATATGCCGGAGTTCCAGAAGGCGTACAGCTGCAAGGCCGACGCGCCCATGGTGCGCAAGCCGGCCTGCCGGGTCTGGTAGCGGGGAGTGAAGTAGATCCCGAACCGACCAAACGGGCCACCAAAAGGTCGGAGCCGATTCCTCGTGGGCTGAACAGTTTGCTGAAAACCCGGAAAAGCAGATCCCGCACCGACTAAAGTCGGTTCGGGATGACAAATGTAGAGGAGTTGCCACGGCGTAGCTGAAGCTACGCCCCTTCAAAATCGTCTTAGGCCGAGTTTTTCAGCAAACTCTGAAGCCCACGAGAAATGACAAGATCATAAAAGGCTATTACGGCGCACCTGAAGGTGCGCCCCTTCAAGTCTTTATCGCACCACCCAGTAAGCCACTCCGATGGCGATGATGTCTTCGGGGATGGCGATCAGGATGTCGTTGACCTTCAGGCCGTTCACCAACGCCTTGCGGATGTGGTAACCGCCGTAGGTGCCGATCAGGGCGCCGATGATGCCCAGGATGGCTCCCACCGGCAACGACTGGCTGGCTGCGGCGTAAAGGCAGGCGCCGGACAATCCGCCCAGCACGATGCGCGCGATCAGTGGCACCGGCGTGGTGCGGGCCGGCGTCTTCGGCATCACGTCTCCTATCAGCTCGACAATTGCCAGCAAGGTAAAGATCGCCACAGCCACCGTCGATCCCATAAAAGCCAACGGAGTGCCCTGCAGATTGAGCCAGCCCAGGTGGGCCGCCCAGCTCACCAGAGCCGGGGCGGTCAGCGAACGCAATCCCGCAACAATTCCTATGACCACCGCCAACATCAACACGTGATTCATCGTGGAAGATTACCTTTCTTCATCCCCCGTCCGGGGGCGATATCACAATGCAGCATCTGATGCGGGGCCCGGCGCCGGGGACTCAATCCCGGAGCAGACCTATCTTACAGGCGCCTGGGATCGTTCTCAGGGTCTGCGGCGGCAATAGATCGGAAGCTTGTAACCGAAAATTCAACAGCGCGGTTCAAGCGATGGCCCCGCCCGCAAGTTTGTTGCGCCTTAGCGAGTGAGCGGCCAACCAATCAATATTTTTTGCATCTCAGTCCTCATTGCGGCCAGCAAAACCGCCGCTTTCAAGCTGGTTCCCGTTCCCGAGTTCTTGCGTTCCACGCGTGGCGACCCGGCCGGGTGCCAGACGAAATACGCAAGAAGGTTGGGCAAAGCCATGTTCTTTCAGGGACCTATCCTGGGGCTGCTCATCAGCACTTTTCTCGGCACCATGGTTAACGGACAAGACTTTCTTGCTCCCGCGCCGGCGAATGGCAGCGAAACCTCAGGAGTGATTAGCGGAGCGGTTCTCAGTTCCTCAGGGCATCCTTTGCCGGGCGTGCCGGTTGAGTTGCAGGATGCCAACTCGCTGGTGGTAGCCAAGGCGGAGACCACGGCCGGCGGATCGTTTGCGCTATATAACATCCCGCGCGGCTATTACGAGGTGACCTCGCTGGCCGGCGGCTCCCAGGCCCGGCGATTCGTGGACTTGAGTAGCGGCCGGTCCACCGTGGATCTCAGCTTCGTGGATTCGGCCCGACCGCCTGCCCCCCTCGATGCCACAATTTCGGTGGCCCAGATTACGGTTCCCGGAAACGCCCGCAGGCTGTACGAGAAAGCTCGCGACTCGGTGGGGAAGAAAGACTATGGCAAGGCTCGCCAGTTCGTGGACCAGGCGTTGCAACGCCAACCGGAGTTTGCCGAAGCGCTTACCTTGCGCGGCTTTCTAGAGCGCACGTCGCAACAGCTTGATGCCGCCGCCCGGGATTGCGAACAGGCTCTGCAGGTTGACCCTTATTACGGTCTGGCGTATTCCACGCTGGCCTCGATTTACAACCTGCAGGGACGATACGACGATGCCCTGCGCACCTTAAACGAGGGCGTAGCCGTGGCGCCGCGTGCCTGGCAAATGTATTTTGAGATGGCCAAAGCCTCCATCGCCAAAGGGCTGTTCGGCAAGGGTCTGGAACTGATGGATACCGCGGAGCGCTGGGGTGGTTATAACTATCCTGAGGTCCATCTGGTACGAGCCTATGCCTTGGTGCCGCTGAAGTTTTACGGCGAAGCCCGCAGCGAGGTGCAGGCCTTCCTGTCGCGTCAACCGAGCGGAGCCAATGCCCAACGGGCGCGGCAACTGCTTGCCAGTTTGGATGGCGTGGACGGCCAGGGTAGCGCGCTTATCCGCGTAGCAGCGAAGTAAACGTGGGAGAAGCTCTGGCGTCCCTACGGTGTCTGTATCGCAGCTCGACTCGAAATGTCATGGTGGGAGAATCGCCGTGGATCCGCCGGGAACCAGCCGCGCAGCGGCGGCTATGAAGTTAGCACGGGGCGTACCGGGGTTTCCAAGCCGCGCCGCTTTTGCGTGGGTTGGGGTGGTTAATCCCCGGGAGAAGTAGGAATTTCACTGAACCGCAGAGCGGCGACACAGCTACGACCCAGACATCTACGGGACTCGGATTTATTTTTCACTCGACCCAGAATTCCGCCTATAGCTTGGTCCTGGGCTAGACTGAGTCGCCCTACGGGCGGGATTTTCAGTCAATCTATTCCACTCGCAAATCCAAAACTTAGATCTCACATAGACTCTAGAGGCCAGCTCTACCCGAACCTCTTATGCCAGCAAGCGTGCGGCCTCCTTGGCGAAGTAGGTCAGGGTCATGGAAGCGCCGGCGCGCTGGATGCACAACAGCGATTCCATCATCACGCGTTCGTAATCGATCCAGCCGTTCAGCGCGGCCGCCTTGATCATGGCGTACTCGCCGCTGACCTGGTAGGCGGAAAGCGGAACGTCGTAGCGCAGCCGCGCTTCGTGCAACACGTCAAGATAAGGCATGGCCGGCTTGACCATGATCATGTCGGCGCCTTCCTCCAGGTCGAGTTCGATCTCGCGCATGGCTTCGCGCAGATTCGCCGGATCCATCTGGTAGGAGCGGCGATCGCCGAAGTGCGGCGCCGAATCGGCAGCTTCGCGGAAGGGTCCGTAGAATCCGCTGGCAAACTTCGCCGCGTACGACAGGATGGGAATGTTCTGATAGCCGGCTTCGTCGAGGGCGGTGCGAATGGCGGCTACGCGGCCGTCCATCATGTCCGACGGAGCGATGATGTCCATGCCGGCCTTGGCTTGCGCTACCGCAGTGCGGGCCAGCAACTCCAGGGTGGGATCGTTCAGGATCTCGTATTCCTCGACAGAAACTGCGGCAACGCCGGTGGCGGCGGCGATGGCTGCGCCCAGCGATTGCGTCCCGGGATTAATCACCACCTTGCCTTTCGATTCCAACTCGCGAATGAATTCCAGCGCTTCGCCGCGGGCCTTCGCGGAGGGGTCGGAGGTGTCGACCAGGCCGCAGTGGCCATGCGACATGTACTCGCACAGGCAAACGTCGCCCATCAGCAGCAGTCCGGGCACCTCGCGCTTGATGGCGCGCGTGGCTTTCTGCACGATGCCGTCGTCGGCCCAGGCGCCGGTGGCGACTTCATCCTTCGACTCGGGCAAGCCGAACAGGATGACGCTGGGAATGCCCAGCGACTTTACCTCGGCGCACTCTTTCACCGCCTCGTCGATCGACAGGTTGTACACCCCGGGCATGGAGCGCACTTCCTTGCGAACACCTTCGCCGGGACAGACGAACAGCGGATAGACAAAACCTTCCGGGCTGAGGCGGGTTTCGCGGACGAAAGAACGCATTGCTTCGGTGCGACGCAGGCGGCGGGGACGATCGGTTGGGAATGCCATAACAGTAAAATTCTAGCACCGCGACCGTGGCGAGAAGCCGCGAAAATGGCGGGGAAAAAGACAGGTAGGATTTGTGAGGAATGTCACTGACGGGTGAGCGGGATGTCGAGCAAGGCGAACCGCAGGTCCCTCCGCTCGGACTAAAGTCCTCGGTCGGGATGACAAAATCAAAAGTCGGGATGACAAGATTAAAAGCTGATGACGACGCAGCTGAAGCTGCGCCCCCTCAAAGCACGCATCAGGAAGGCCTTTCACTAAGCACTACGGCCTCGCCCCGGCCGAGCTGCTTTCGTGCTGCGTGACCGTGCGTACATTGGAGTCGATATCTCCCTTGCCCAGACCGATGCGGTTCAGCAGCGCCGCACAGCGAGGATCGTCGCGAATGGAATCATAGATGGGTCCGACTTTCAGATAGTAGAGCAGCGGATCGCGCGCTTCCGCGGCTTTTTCCAGCCACGCAAAAGCGGCATCCATTTCTCCCAGCCCTAGGTAGAGCATCACCCAGGTGATGGGCGCAACGTAAGCCTGTTGGGCTGCCGCGTTGAGCTCGTCGAGCAGCTTCCGGGCCTGCGCTTTATCGCCCGAACCGGCGTAGCACGAACCCAGCGGGCCCAGGATCAGAGGATTATTGCCGGAGAGCTCGCGCGCCTTTTCCAACTCGGCAACGGCCTCGGGGTACATGCGTTTCTGTTCATAGTTCAATCCCATCACCACGTGCGCCTCGATGTCGTTGGGGTCCAGATCGAGCGCGCGCGAACATTGTTCCAGCGACCGATCGTACTCGCGGCGATAATGAAACACGCCGGCCAGATACATGTTGTTAGGCACGGAAAGCGGATCGACGGCCAGGGCGGCGCGGATCTGTTCCTCCGCCTCTACCAGCCGGCCACTCTGCACGAGCAGCAGGTTGTACTGCACATGCGGCAGAGCCTGGCCGGGCTTCAACTCGATGGCCCGCAGGTATTCCCGCTCCGCCTCTTTCCAGTCCCAGTCGAACCACATGCGGATCATGCCCATGGAAGCATGCGCTTCCGCCAGCGTGTCGTCGGCGGCCAAGGCCTGGGCAGCGGCTTGCTTCGCCTTCGGCCAGGCTTCGGTAGGCGGCTCCAGCCCCCAGGACGCTACCGCAACGTGATAGTCGGCAATGCCGGAATACGCCGGCGCATAGTTGGGATCGTGGGTGAGGGCGCGCTCGAAGTACTCCAGCGCCTTCTGAAATCCTTCGCCCCCGCGCTTGTTCCACTGGAAGCGGCCCCGCAGATAGAGATCGTAAGCTTCGAAGTTGTCAGTGTAGCGCCTGACCAGGCCAGTGCCGGCTTTGGAGCCGAGTTCCACCCGCAGCAGGTCGGCGATGGATTTTGCCATCTCCTCCTGCACCACAAAGATGTCAGTCATCTTGCAGTCGAAACGTTGTGACCACAAACAATAACCGTCGCTCACATTCACCAACTGGGTGCTGACCCGCACCCGGTCGGCTGCCTTGCGCACGCTGCCCTCGACCACCGACGACACCTTGAGCTGCTCGCCGATTTTGCGCACACTCTGCGCCTTGCCCTTGAATTCAAATGCCGAAGTGCGCGAGACCACCTGCAGCCCGGGCAAGCGGGAGAGAGCATGGATGAGCTCCTCGGTCAGTCCGTCGCTGAAATATTCGCTGTCGGGCTCAGGGCTGAGGTTGAGGAAGGGCAGAACCGCCACCGAGGCATGCGGCCGGGGGGTTACGGCGAACCGCGGTATAGGGCCGGTCTGCAGCGAGAGCGAGCGCACTGCTTCGACTACCTGATCGGTATTTCTGGGGCGCTGGTCGCGATTCTTCTGCAGCACCTGATGGACGATGGAGTCCAGCTCCAGCGGCACATCGCGCCGACGCGAGGCCAGCGAGGGTGGATCGGTATCCATGATGGCGCGGATCAAACTCGCTTCCGTAGGAGCGTCGAAAGGACGCTCGCCGGCCAGCATTTCATACAGCATCACCGCCCACGACCAGAGGTCGGTGCGCCCATCCAGGGGATCGCCGCGCAACTGCTCGGGAGACATGTAGGGCACGGTGCCCACCACGCCGCCCGGACTGGTGAGCGAGATGTCGCGGGGAAACTTGGCCAGGCCGAAGTCCACGATCTTCACCACCCCATCGGGCATGAGCATGATGTTGGCGGGCTTGATATCGCGATGCACGATGCCCAGGCTGTGCGCCTTGGCCAGGCCCAGCAAAACCTGCTCGGCGACATTGACGGCTTCTTTCAGGGGAAACGGTCCGCGGGTCAGTCGCGAGCGCAGGTCTTCGCCCGGACAATACGACATGGCGAGAAATAGTTCGCCGTCGTCGGTCTCGCCAAATTCGTGAATGGTGCAGATGTTGGGATGATCGAGCAACGAGGCAGTGCGGGCTTCGCGCTCGAAACGCAAGCGCTGCTCGCGGTTGTCGGCAACTGCGCGGGAAGTGAACTTGATGGCTACCGTGCGGTCCAGCTTCAGATCCTGGGCCTTGTAAACCGCACCCATCGATCCGTTGCCCAACTGGGAAATTACACGGTAATGCGAAATGACTCTGCCGATCATCCGAATGGCCTCGGAGACTGTACAGACTACCCACCTGCTGGTGGGTGCCTATTGTACAGCTTCGTCGACCACTCGGGTTAACAGGTTGATAGTCTGGAAGGCGCTGATTCCCATAAGGGAATGGTGGGCCTCGGTCAGCGGCAGGGCGTCGAGGGTGTGATCCAGGTCGTCGCGATGTTGCGGATCGAGCCGGCCGTGCAGCAGCAAGTTGCTGAAAGCCTTGCGTGGCAAGCCGATGCGGTCGGCCAGATTCTCGAAGAATTCCACGTCCGGCGGCGTTCCCTCCAGCACCGCAATGAAGCCCAGTAGCGCTACCGGATGCACATGCCGGATCCAATAATATTGCGCCCCGGTCAGGGCCGCGGCCGAAGGCGGAGGGATGCGCTTCAGCACCTCGTCGCGGCGGAAGCCCAGGGTTTCCAGGTCGTCGAGCACCCAGTCATCGTGGCCGGTTTCTTCCGGAATGTGCTTCTTGAAATAGGCCAGCATGCCGGGGGCAGCCGGATCGGAGTCGAGCCGCTTCTCGCAAGCCGCGGCGGCCGCTAGCATCAGGGGCACGCTGGTGCGAATGACCGAGTGGTTGCGGAAGAGGAACTCGGGATAGAGTTCGCGCAGCCGGGGATGGGTCCACAACGTCTTGGCCGCCGCGTCCATGTCTCCGCGGGCCAGGCGAATTTTTTCTCGCAACCGCCGGCTGTGACTTACAGGATTCATGTTAATAAGAGCAAGCCGGGCCGCATTCCACGGCGCAGGTTAAGGCACCCAAACGCTGCGACGGAAGCTGGCCCGTAACTCTAGAACACAATTCCAACCGGATGCGTCGTGGACGAGGCTGCAGGCGCTATCCCGCCGCAGTTCCGGCTGAAAAAGCCGCTGCCGATCTTCTGGCTGATGCTGATCAGGGCATTCACCTCGTCGCTGGTCAGGCTCTCGATGGCGTTCTGGTCATCCGAACTGAATGTCGTGTTGGCGACGATCAGGCCGGCGTTGGTCAAAGTAGCGATATTCGACATGCAATCCTCCATTGGCGCACTGAAGTTGGGCGCAGCGCGGAACCTGATGAACTGATGGGAGCGGCAGTTCTCTATCGTTCTGGCAAGTATCGGTGTTACGAAGAAGCCCGACTGACGGCCAGATGCAACTGTGGTTGGGAGACCGTTGACCCAGTCATCCACGCAGTCGGAGTTCGTGAGTGCCGACAAACTATCACAACCGGAAAGAATGTCAAGACATAAAATGTGCGAAATTGTATGCCGAACCGGCCAGCCACCTGCGGGCGGGACGAATCCGGCTCGGCCGCGCCTGCCCAGCCGCAAGCGGGAGTCGAGTCCTCCATTGTGGGATGCGGCACAATAGCCGCGCCTCAGAGTCTGACAATGTGAGAGCGAGAGTCTGGGATATCAAGCGAACGATCTTCAGTCCGCGCCGGCTATGGTGGGTCCGCCCTCGCTGAAGCCGGCAAGGTAGGCGCTGCGCCGTCCATGCGCCGTCCACTGCGAGTCCAAGCCGTCACCGCGAAACTCATCCGTCAACGCTACCGCCGAGGTGGCATGCTCGACCTTGGTCAGCGGCGGATAGTAGTTGCTCTCGTTGCCGCAGATGTGATCGTGATGATTCAGGGGACGCGTGACGATGGTGGCTAGGTGTCCTGCCCGCAGCACCGCGTTTCCGTCCTGTGGGTCGGCTGGCAAGTCAAGGATGACGGGCACATAGTCCACCCGGGCAACGTTTTCCAGCAGCTTGCCACCTTCATGTTGAGCCAGCGCGATGAGCGCCTGCCGCTGCGCAAGATTGGCCGCGTCGTCCACCATCAGAACGGCTTGCGCCGGGTAGGGATCGCCATAGGGATCGCCCAGCGTGGCTCGCGCCTCAACCGCCGCCGCGACCGTCAGGCCATCGAGCTTGTACGCCGTTCCATGAACCTTCCTGTACATGCCAGGCCAGCAGCGCCTGCCGGCCGGCGAGCCCGACTTCGCCGTTGGCGAAACACTGCGCCACATAAACGTCGGTCGAGCGCGACTCGAGGTAGTCGCCGTGGATTTGCTGGGCAGCCAGAAAAGTCCCCGCAAAGAGCACGAGAGCCGCAGTCAACAGAGCTGTGCGCATGAGTTCAGGGACTCCTCAACCCCATTGGCAATATTGTAGATGAGGATGCGGAGGGAGCGCGCCCGGGATTGCTGCGTCGCTCCAGAGAGAGGACGCAGAGCGCGATCCCGTCCGCCAGCGGTAAGTTTCTGCTACTGCGCCGACATGGTCATGGTACCTTGGCTGGAGGAGCAGGCCGGGCTGGCGTCATTGCTGTAATTGCCCGAGATCGACGACTCCGAACCCCCGGTCAAGGTGCCGGTAATCCGGATGATGGTGCTGGTGGTGGTGTCGGTGACCGTCATGGTGAAATTGCTGCCGCTGGTGGTGGCCGTGGCCTGTAGCGTGTTCGCGTTAATGCACATGCCCGACGGAGGAGCGACGCCTCCGTCATACACAATCGAACCACCGCTGTAGTTGTTGCTCCCTTCTTGCGATAAAGCCAGAGCAAATACGTAGGAAGGATTTTGGCTGCCGGTGGGATAAGTTACGACATTCCAATTGCCGAACAGGCCAACGTTCGTAGGGGTGTTATCGCTGCCGCCGCAGCCGGCGAGGGCGGCGACCAGAATCAGTGCAAGTAAGCAGGAGAAGATTCGCATAATTTCCGGGGATCGATTCGTAGAAGTGGCTTGCGGGGCTTAGAAACTTCCCGCGCCCAGTCTTAGCAAACCAGTAAAAACCCGCGGTGGCAAGAAGAGTTTCGGCTGGCAAGGACTTTTGTCGAAATAATGCGCACCGGCGCCATTGGGAAGCCCATTTTGGGCCTTCCCGATACAATATTCCTCATGCCCGACGAACTCCTGCGCTACCGTTCCCAGTTTCCTATCCTCGACCGCACCACCTACCTCATCAGCAATTCGCTGGGAGCCATGCCGCGCGCCGTCGAGCAGTCGCTGCATGACTACACCGAGTTGTGGAACACCCGCGGGGTTCGCGCCTGGGAAGACGAGTGGTGGATGCTGGCGGCCCAGGTGGGCGACGCCATCGGTGCGCTGTTTAATGCTCCGCCAGGATCAGTCGCCTGTCTGCAGAACGTCACCACCTGCCAGGCCACCGTGGCCTCCTGCTTCGACTTCAGCGGCCGGCGCAACAAAGTGGTTTATACCGACTTGAATTTTCCTTCGGTCATGTACTTCTGGGAAGCGCAACGGGCACGCGGCGCGCGCGTGGTGATGGTGCCGAACGATGACACCATCCACGTCAACACCGAGCGCCTGCTCGATGCCATCGACGAAGAGACGCTGCTGGTGCCGATTTCGCACGTCATCTTTCGCAGCGCCTTCATCCAGGATGTCGAGGCCATCGTGGAGAAAGCGCATCGCGTCGGCGCTCACGTGCTGCTTGATTCCTTTCAGGCCACCGGCACGCTGCCCTTCGACGTGCAAAAGCTCAACGTGGATTTCTGCACCGGAGGGGTGCTGAAGTGGCTATGCGGCGGGCCGGGCACGGCGTATCTCTACGTGCGCCCCGATCTGGCGACTAAGCTGCAGCCCAGCTTCACCGGCTGGATCGGCCACGAAAATCCCTTCGGCTTCGAGATCGGCGCCACCCGCTACTCGCCCACCATCTACCGCTTCACCCAGGGCACGCCCAACATTCCCGCACTCAAAGTGGCGCAGCCGGGACTGAAGATCGTTCGCGAAGTCGGGGTGGAGAACATCCGCAGGAAGTCGAAATGCCAGACCGCGCTGTTGATGGACCTGGCCTCGCAACGCGGCTGGCGGGTGAACACGCCGCGTGATCCCGAACGCCGCGCCGGCACCGTTTCCATCGACATGCCCAACGCGCAGCAGGTCTGCGGCAAGTTGCTGCGGCGCGACATCCTGGTCGACTACCGTCCCAAGGCCGGCGTGCGCTTCTCCCCGCACTTCTACAACAGCGATAAAGAAATCACCAGCGCGATCGCGACGGTCGAGGAAATCCTGAGCGAGATGAAAGTCGGGGCGTAGGAGCCCCAGAAATCCCCCCAGTGAGCTTCGAGGCCAGACTTGCTCCAAGGCGTTGCAATGTGCTTTACTACGCAAAGTACTTTAGAAACGGACTCCCGCGAGGTACCTATGTCGCAACTCCTTACCCATGGCGCGCTGTCTCCCACCCGTTCGCTGGGCGTAAAGCTGATTACTGTCTGTGGTCTCGCATTGGTTATGACCATCCCCGCACTTTTCGTCTGGAGCCTGATCGACGACCGCAGCCATCGTGCCGACGAGGTCGTGAGCGAGATCGGCGGGTTGGTCGGCGGACCGCAAACTTTTCTTGGCCCGGTGCTTGCCATTCCCTATGAGGTTGCGCCCACCCCGATCAAAGCCGCTGAACGGGGAGTTTACGTCGTCTTTCCCACTCGCGCTGACGCCGTGGCCCAGACTAAGACCGAAGTACGCCACCGGTCGCTGTTCAAGGTCCCGGTCTATCGGTCGGATATCGTCTTCAAGGCATGGTTCGACCTCACCGGCGTCCCCGCGTTCGCGCCTGACGGCGCCGTACTCGACTGGAACCGGGCGGAGTTTCTGGTGGGCGCCACCGATGCGCGCGGCGCTCAGGCTGACGCTACCATCAGCGCAGGCGAGAAGCTGCAGACCTTGGCACCGGCTGCCGCTCTCCGCAGCGTAACCGTGAAGCTGCAGCAAGGCGGCGAGACGCAGCTTACTTTGTTTGGGGCAAGAGTTCCGGGCGTGGCCCAGCCTAATGCGAAATTCGACCTGACGGCGTCGCTGCAATTCAGCGGAGCGCAACGGCTGGCAATTCTCGCTTTCGGGAAAACTACCAACGTCGCCATTCAAGGCGACTGGCCCCATCCCGGTTTCAACGGAGGCTTTCTGCCGGTTGCGCAAACAGTCAACGATAGGGGCTTCGAAGCAAAATGGTCGGTGCCGTTCATCGCGCGCGGCGTGCAGTCGGAAGGCGACTCCGACATTGTCGGATCTCTGGGCCGTACCGCGCTAGGTGTCTCCTTCGTCGAACTTGCCGACCCTTATCAGTCCGTAACCCGCTCTTTGAAGTACGCGTTGTTATTCGTGGGACTGGTCTTCCTGTCCTACTTCCTGTTTGAAGTCGCTGCCGGCAGGCGCGTCCATCCCGCGCAATACATTCTGATTGGAGTGGCGCAGCTGGTCTTCTACCTCTTGCTGTTGTCGATTGCCGAACGCACTGGCTTCGATATCGCCTTTGCCATCGCCGCCGTCGCAACCGTGGCCCTCATCTCAGCTTACGCGGGCTGGGTCTTCGAGAGTCGCAGGTACGGGCTGCGGGCTCTTCTAGCCTTCTCCGTGCTTTATGGTCTGATCTACCTCTTGCTGCGCCTGGAGGATCAAGCTCTTCTCGTCGGGGCCTTGGCCAGCTTTGCAGCAATTGCCGCTGTCATGTACTTCACACGACACATGGATTGGTATGGTTCCTCGGGAGTTGCTGCACCATCACCCTTAACCCAGGGCACAGCGACGCCGGAGGCGAATAGATAAGTGGCGGCCAAAAGTGCAAACAGACAGGGGCTGACAGCCGGCGGACGTTTGATTTTCAGCCACGGATCTACCGCGCCTCCTCAAGCGCCGCTAATCGCCGTCGCAGGTAGGCTTCCTCCACCCGGTTGCTTACTAACCCGATCGCGCGGCGATAGGCTTCGATGGCGGGCTGGCGGCGATTAAGGCGGCGCAGAATGTCGGCGCGAGCGGCGTGGTAAAGATGATAGTTATCGAGTTGGCCCGAGCTGCCGATCTGGTCGATCAACGCCAGGCCCCGCTCCAGACCCTCACCCATGGCGACGGCGACGGCATGATTCAGTGACACCACAGGCGACGGGTTCATGCGCGCCAGCTCGGCGTAGAGGGCGGCGATCTGTGCCCAATCAGTCGAGTCGGCGGACTTAGCCTCGGCATGAACGGCGGCAATCGCGGCTTGCAACTGATAGGGCCCGACGTGTCGCAGTCCGAGGGCGCGCTCCACCAGTCGCAGGCCCTGCTCGATCTGGCCGGTGAGCCACCGCGAACGATCCTGCTCTTCCAGCGGCACCAGCTCTCCCGCGTCGTTGGTGCGAGCGTCGCGCCGCGAGTCCTGCAGCAGCAGCAGCGCCAGCAGGCCAAGATTTTCGGGATCATCGGGCGCGAGTTCGCACAACATGCGGCCCAGGCGAATTGCCTCGGCACACAGCTCCCGGCGAATCAGGCTTTCACCCGCCGTCGCCGAATAGCCTTCGTTGAAGATGAGATAAATCACCGCCTGCACCGAGGCCAGCCGCCCGGGCAGAGCCTCCAGCGGCGGCACTTCGTAAGGAATACGGGCATCGCGAATCTTGCCCTTGGCCCGCACCAGGCGCTGCGCCAGGGTCGGCTCCGGAACCAGAAAGGCGCGCGCGATCTCTGACGTTGTCAGACCGCCCAGGGTACGCAGGGTGAGCGCAATTTGTGCTTCCAGGTTGAGCGCCGGATGGCAGCAGGTAAACATCAGGCGCAAGCGATCGTCGGGATACTCCATGGCATTCTCGTCCAGCTCAGGCTCAGCTTCGGCGGAGGACAGCTGGGCCTGATAGACCAGCTCGGGCTCCTTGGCGGTGCGGGTGCGTTCCCGCCGCAGATGATCGATCAGCTTGCGATGAGCGACGGCCATGATCCAGGCCCCAGGATTTAGCGGAACGCCTTTGCGCGGCCAGTCGTCCAGGGCGATGGTGAAGGCTTCCTGCATGGCCTCTTCAGCGCGATCGAAGGAGCCGGAGAGGCGGATGAGCGAGGCGACAATGCGTCCCGACTGCTCGCGGAAAACCGCTTCCACGCTGCGTTGCGCGTCGGGCTGCGATTCGTCCAGCAAATCGGCGTGGATCGGAGTCTCTTTTCCCAAACTATCTCTCGCCTTCAGATTATTGCTGCTTCCTGGCACCGCTGCCAACTCCCGGGCTGCCGGTTCGACATAGGTCTTGAAACGAACTACCTACTGGTCAGCATGGAGTCGACGGGCGCGGCCCAGCTATTCAGCCGCCGAAAATTACACCGTCCGGGCTGCGACTTGCCGCGCCGTATTCTGACGTTGTGGGATATCCATGATCGGCCGGATCTCCACGCATCCGGTGCCTCCCTTGCATCCAGTAGGAATCTTGCCGGCCCAGAAGATGGCTTCGTCCAGGTCTTTGCACTCGAGAATGTAATAGCCGCCCAGCTGTTCCTTGGTTTCGGCGAAGGGACCGTCGGTAGTGACGGGCTGGCCATTCTCGATGCGGACCGTGGTCGCGGTGCTGGTAGGATGCAGCGGCTCGGCGCCCCGCAGAATGCCCGCCTGGGTGGTACCCTCCATCACCGCCCAGTGACCTTCCCGGATGGCCTGCATTTCTTCGGGAGGAGTTTGAGCCTCGGCGCGCTCCGAGGAATAAATCAGCAAGATGTAACGCATGGTCAATCTCCAAAAATTGAAATGCCTAAATTCGCCAGGCACGGATACGACGTTCGCCAGGGTCGAAATCGACACACGCCGGGAAAAAATTCGAATTCGGAGAGTATGACGCGGGTCCCGCTCCGGTACAAGCGGGGGCGGCCCGAACCAAGAAAGGAACGGGAGCAGGAGAATTCGGCACCCGGGTCGTTGACACTTCGCCTTTTATTCGCTGACAATGGTAGCGGAGGTCCGGGCACGGCTATGGCACTCACTCGCCGACAGAAACAGGTGTACGACTTCATCTCCGGATTCGTGGACAAGAACGGCTATTCACCTTCGTTCGAGGAGATTGCCGAAGGGCTGGGACTGAGCTCGCTGGCCACCGTGCACAAGCACATTACAAACCTGGAGGAGAAGTCGCTGCTGCGTCGCGACTACAATCGCAGCCGGTCGATCGATCTGCTGAAGCCCAAGGGGCTGATGAAGCAGTCGCTGGCCGTGGCCGCAGCCGCCGCGGCTGAAAATGGCATGAGTCTGCCGCTGCTCGGACGCATTGCCGCCGGCCAGCCGCTGGAGGCGATGGAGAATCCCGAGTCGATTTCGCTGGCCGATTTCACCCGTTCGAAAGACGTGTACGTGCTACAGGTCTCGGGCGAGAGCATGCAGGACGAGCACATCGTGAACGGCGACTACGTGCTGGTGGAGAAAACGAAGGTGGCGCGCGACGGCGAGATCGTGGTCGCCCTGGTTAACGGCAGCGACGCCACGTTGAAACGCATCTACGTCGAGGGCGACAAGATCCGTCTGCAACCGTCGAATGCCACGATGCAGCCCATCATCGTGCCCGCCGTGTCGGTGCAGGTGCAGGGACGGGTGATTGGAGTGCTACGGAAGTATTGAAGAGCAGTGGCTAGTGGATAGGGAAACTCTGATCAAGGGAAAGCGAGGTCCCGCAGCGGCTAAAGCCGGATGATTTTCGGACACTTAACGGACGGCCTGAAGTGTCTGCGTGAGAACCCCTGTCGTCCCTACGGGACTCGGATCAATTTCCCACGTGACCCAGGACTGCGCCTGCGGCTCCGTCCTGGGCTGAACTGAGTCGTCCTTTCGGACGGGATTTTCGGCTGATATATTCCACTCGTGAATCCAAAATTTAGTTCTCACGCCGACACTGAAGGCCGTCCCCTTCAAAACAAGACTTAATCAGACTTTCCTCAGCAGATTTCCTTCCTACCAGATCTTCACCCGTTCTTCCGGTGTGAGATACAGCGTCTGGCCCGGCTTCACGTCGAATGAGCCGTACCAGGCGTCGACGTTGCGAACTGTGTCGGCGCGGAACTGCGCGGGAGCGTGGGGATCGACCAGCACCTGCTGGCGAAGCGCCGCTTCCCGCGATTTCGAGGCCCAGTTCTGGCCGAAGGCGATGAAGAACTGCTGATCGCCATTGAAGCCATCCTGTTCGGGCGGCGTCTTGCCCGCCAGTGACGCACGATAGCCGTCATAGGCCGCTGAGACGCCTGCCAGGTCGGCGATGTTCTCCGACAGGGTCTGCTTGCCGTTGACCGAAACATCGGGAAACGGCTTGTAGGTATCGTATTGCGCCGCAAGTTTTGCCGTGGCCGCTTCGAAGTGCTCGAAGTCGGCGGGTGTCCACCAGTTGCGCACTGCGCCCTTGGAATCGAATGCCGAGCCTTCGGAGTCGAAGGTGTGGCTGATCTCGTGTCCAATCACCGAGCCGATAGCGCCGTAGTTCGCGGCCGCCGGAGCCTGGGGATCGAAGAACGGCGGCTGCAGAATCGCGGCGGGGAAGTTCAGCGCATTTTGCAGCGGCAAATTGACGGCGTTCACCGTCTGCGGATCCATCGACCACTCCTTGCGATCGACCGGCGCGCCCAGACGTCCGATTTCCCGGTGATAGTTGAAAAGATTGCCGCGCCAGACGTTGCCGAAGATGTCGTCGGGTTTCACCTCGTAAGCGGAGTAGTCAATCCAAGTCTCGGGATAACCCACGCCGACGTACAGCGTGTTGAGCTTGGCCTGAGCTTCGGCTTTGGTGGAAGCCGCCATCCAGGAGAGCGCTTCGATGCGTTTGCGGAAGGCGGCAATGATGTTGCTCACCATGGCTTGGGCTTCGGCTTTGGCTTCGGGAGAGAAATAACGCTGCGCGTAGATCTGCCCCACGTCGTCGCCCAGATAGTGGTTCACGATGACCACGCCCCGCTGCCAGCGCGGGCGCTGTTCCGGCGCACCTTGCAGGGTCGCGCCGAAGAAGGCATAGCGTTCGTCGGCCAGAGCTTTGGGCAGCACTCCGGCATAGTCTTCGATCAGGTGATACGCCAGCCAATCTTTCCAGGTATCGAGCGCAGTGGAGGCGACTAGTGCGGACTCGCCGGCGAAAGCCGTGGGCTGCCAGACAATGAAGCTGGCTTGCTTGCTCAATCCGGCGGCCTTGAAATATGCGGTCCAGTCCAGCCCCGGCGCTTTGGCGGCGAAGTCGGATTGCTTCCAGGTGTTGTTGGCTTTGTGGATGTTTTCGTTATCGGCCAGGCTGAGATGCACTTCCGCGATAGCGTGCTCCAGTTGCACAATGCGCTCGGCGCGGGCATCGGTGTCGTTGAATCCCGCCAGCTTCAGCATGCTGGAGACGTGCGCCTGATACTTGGTACGAATGTCGCGCATGTGCTGGTTGTCAGCCAGGTAATACTCGCGATCAGGCAACTGCAGGCCGCCCTGCAGCAGGTAAGCCGCATAGTGATCGGAATCGTTGAAGCCCCCAGCTACCCAGAGTCCGAAAAGGTGCGAGGTGTGGAAGTTGGTGTTGTTCAGCGCGTCGACGTCGGCGCGCAAAGTTTCACCCAACGCAGTGGCCATCTGCGTCTTGTTCTTGATCGCGGCAATAGCTTTGAGGTGCGGTTCCAGAGGCGCCAGGCCTTTGGCTTCGATGCCGGCCTCGTCCATATAGGAGTTGTAGAGATCGCCGATCTTGCGCGGCCCGGAGCCGGCTGCCCCGCCGCCCTTGGCGCTTTCTTCAATCAGCGCGGCAGTGCGCTTGTCGCTCTGATCAGCCAAGGCTGAGAAGACGCCGATGCGGCTGCGGTCGGCAGGAATTTCGGTGCGTTTGATCCAGCCGCCGTTGGCATATTCGTAGAAGTTGTCGCCGGGTTTGACCGCCGGATCCATGTTGGCGACGGCAATGCCGTGCGTGGTTTGCGCCGGTGTGTTCTGGGCAAGCATGGCGAAGCTAAGGCCGAGCAGGCAACTTCCGACGGCAACGGGTTTGAAGGCAAAGTCCAAAAGTCTGACTAGGAATGTCATGTAAAGGCTCCGAGAGGGCGAAAGTAGGAACGAAAGGCAGAACGGTATGTAGACGGCGGACCAAGCATGAGGGTAGCACGACGCTTAAGCTGACGGAGAGTTGTGATGGGCCTTGGCCTCCGATGAGCCCCCTCGGCTTCGTCCACTCCGACTAAGTAGTCCTTGCAATGCGGAAGGGTGTATTTACCCGTTTCCCGTAAAAGTTCCATGCTCCGGCGAATGCCGGAGCGGGCTAACCCTAATGTTTTCTGCTTAGAACGTTCTGGCACGCCCGGTGCACCTTCCTGCTCGTGCGCCTGAGCGGTTTTGCCGGCATTGTGCAGGTTTAGATCGCAACCCCTGAAGAACCGCCTTGTAACAACGGAAGTTAGCGGAGGTGCATCCATGAGAAGAGCGCTTATTGGTGCGAATGTAGCCCGCCCGTCGACTTGAAAGGGCACGGCTTCAGCCGTGCCGTAAACCGCGGTCTCGAAGTCGGGCTTTAGCCCTGAGGGAGTTCGGGCTACACCTTCTGTGAAAATGCTTTAAAGCCACGCCCCTTCAAAATCGTCTTAGGCCGGGTGTTTCAGCAAACTGTAAAGCCGGATGATTCAGGGGTACCGAAGGGACGGCCTGAACGCCGTCCCCTGCAAGACAAGACTTAATCAGAGTTTACTTTGCAACGGGCGGAAACTGACATCGAGCGGCTGGGGGAAGCCGCGAGATCGCCGAAATTGGGCCGGCTGGAAAGTCAGCCCATTTCGGCGTTAGCTGTTGAGACAGTCTGTTTGTTTGGAACGACGGGCGATCGGCGCGCTTTAAACCTTGGCTTCCAGGTTGGCCTTCGCTTCGACGGTCTTCTCGAGGTGCTTGTCGAGGGCTTTCTCGATCACCTCGCGGGCGACGTAGCCTACGATCTGCTCGCGTACCTGTCCGTCCTTGAAGATCAGCAAGGTGGGTATGCCACGCACGGCGTAGCGCTGCGGAGTGGCGGCGTTCTTGTCCACATCCATTTTGCCAACGGTAACGCGTCCGTTGTAGTTCTGAGCGATTTCGTCGACTACCGGCGCCAGGGCGCGGCAGGGACCGCACCAGGTTGCCCAGAAGTCCACCATCACGGGCTGGTCCGACTTCAGCACCAGTTGATCGAAGTTCGCATCGGTTATTTCCACAATCGCATTACTGGCCATTCTTCCTCCTGCGGGGTCTCCTCGGCCACGCCGGCCAATGACGGCGGGCCAACTGTATATCGTACCATCCCGATGTGAGATTAGATGCAGCAGGGCGCTGTGGGACGCAGAGAGCGCGGAACGAGCGGCGCGGAGTGGAATTACGGGCTGTCGGCGGCGGCCGGTTCTCGGGAGAAATTCTGGTCCAAAATTCAAGAGCGCTCTACGGAAAACCGCAGAGCGCCCGGAAGGCAGCCCTCCCCCAGAACTGCCTAACTGCAGGAAAGATTGTCCCGCGATTCCGGCGATTTGTAAATACGTCCCGTGTAATTAATCAGTTAATCAACGGTAGCCGCTAGTAATCACACAAATGAAACATGGGCTTGGGGATTATCGCCCACAGCAAACGGACGTGCAGACTGACTCCTTCCTTGGTGGCGTATACAACTTAGTTATTTTTCGCGGCTCTGTTGTGACACGGCTGCGCGGCCCGTTTTGAGTTTGCGGATTAGGTCGCGCCCTGCCGTGATCAGGAAAGTCCGTCGCGAATCTTGCGCACTGCGAGAACGTGTGACGGTTGGTGAATCGCTCAGATGCAACCTGCAGGTTCCGCAGCGCACGAGCCTGGCTGTTCTTCACGGCTACAAGTGCGTAAGCGACGATGATCTCTTAATCCCGGTACTAGCGTCGCGGGAATTTATCCCGCTGCGGGCAAATCGGCGCACTGCATCCAAGCAAGGGTGGGAGATGAATGCCAGCGTCGGTGGATCGAGAAACTCGGCAAGAAGTGGGAACGGGCAGGGCTGCGTGTCCGGCAGTCGCGGCCTGGGACGACAGATGCGGGATCAGAGTCAGAGGTAAATGAAGCGTGACGCCGCGGCTGTTCGATTTCGAACAAATGGTCGCGCTCGCGGACACCAGCCGGGTTCAGCCGGCGAACGCTTACCGGCTTCTGCTGGTTTTTCAATGACTTACGGCGACCAACACTGGCGAGCGGCGTGCAGTTTAATTGGGAATAGCGGGGCCATCGGCTGAACAGCCTGCTGAAAAACTCGAAACCGCGGAGCCTTCGGCGGCTGAAAGCTGCCCGGAGCGTGCGCGGCTGGTACTGAAACGACCATGAATAACTTGCTCCACGACCTTCGCCATGCCTTTCGACAGCTCAGGAAAAGCCCGGGCTTCACCATCACCGCCATCCTGACTCTGGCGTTGGGAATTGGCGCCAATACCGCCATCTTCACCCTGGTCCATGCGGTGATGCTGAAGTCGCTGCCGGTGGCCAATCCGGCGCAGCTCTACCGGATTGGCGACAACGACATTTGCTGCGTTTATGGCGGATTGCAGCAGGAAGACGGGGGCTGGGGACTTTTCTCCTACGGACTGTACCGGTACATCCGCGACAACACGCCGCAATTCGAAGAGATTGCCGCGTTCCAAGGCAATGAGCCGCAGGTCAGTGTGCGGCGCAGCGGTTCGCCAACCGCGGCGGAAACTTTCCCCAGCGAGTTTGTCTCGGGAAATTATTTCTCCACCTTCGGCATTCAACCGTTTGCCGGGCGCCTGCTCACTCCGGCCGACGACACGGCGGGCGCGGCCCCGGCCGTGGTGATGAGCTATCGGGCATGGCAGGAGCACTTTGGGCTCGACCCGTCAGTGGTGGGCGCAACCTTCATGGTCAACGGCCAACCCTTCACCGTGGCTGGCATTACGCCTCCGGGATTTTTCGGTGACCGCCTGCGCGACAATCCACCCGATTTTTACCTTCCCATTGCAGCGGAGCCGCAGCTCAATCAGTCCAGTTCGACGTTGCACATCGACAACCAGCATTGGCTCTATCTGATTGGCCGCATGAAGCCCGGCATGCAGCCGGCGCAAGTGGAGGCGCGAGCTCACCGGCGAATTGCGGCAGTGGCTGCCTACCATCGCCAATACCCTCCAGTCCTCGGAACGCCAGAAGATTGGTCAGCAGACCATTAAGCTGGGCCCGGGAGGCGAGGGCATTACGGAGCTGAAGGACCGCTACAAGTCGGGTCTGTACATGCTGATTGCCGCGTCGGTACTGGTGCTGTTGATTGCGTGCGCCAACCTGGCCAATCTGCTGCTGGCTCGCGGCATGGCCCGGCATCAGCAAACCGCGGTGCAACTGGCACTGGGCGCAACCCGCGGCCGGCTGATTCGCGCGCTGCTGACCGAGAGCGTGCTGCTGGCCTGCCTGGGCGGTGCAGCCGGACTGGTGCTGGCATATTTCGGGACGCGCGGCATCCTGCTGATTGCCTTCCGCGGCTCAACCTTCGTTCCCATCAGCACCTCGCCGTCGCTGCCCATTCTGGCCTTCGCGTTCGCGCTTTCGCTGATCACCGGAGTGGTTTTCGGGATCGCTCCGGCCTGGATCTCTTCGCACTCGGATCCGGCGGAGGCTTTGCGCGGGGCCAACCGGGCTACCCGCGACCATTCGGCGCTGCCCCAGAAATCGCTGGTCATCGCGCAGGCGGCATTATCACTCCTTCTGCTGGCGATGGCCGGACTAGTGACCCAGAGCCTGCGCAACCTGGAGCACATGCACTTTGGCTTTCAGACGGAAGGCCGCTTGATGGTGCAATTTTATCCGCTGACCGATGGCTACACCGTGGAACGGCTACCCGGTCTCTATCGGCAATTGCGCGACCGGCTGAGCCAGATTCCGGGGGTGCGCAGCGTCAGCTATTCCATGTACAGCCCGCAGGACGGAGACAGCTGGAACGATGAAATTGCCATCCAGGGGCGGTCGCCTGAGTCGACCGACGGAAAGAGCGTTGGCTGGGTGCGCGTCAGTCCCAACTACTTCAAGACCATCGGCACGCCGATTCTGCGTGGCCGCGCCATCGGAGAGCAGGACACCCCGACCTCGCAACGGGTAGCCGTGGTGGATGAGAGTTTCGTTCGCACCTTCTTCCCCAATCAAGATCCCATCGGCCAGCACTTCGGATTCAGCCCGCCCGGACACAGCGGAGATTTCGAGATCGTCGGGGTGGTGAAGGACACGAAGTATCGCAGTCCCATGGACGAGTACAAACAAAATCCCATGTTCTTCGTCCCCTATTTCCAGAGCGTCCACTATGAGCGGGCCAACTATAACCTGATGGACACGCATTCCGAGTACGCCACCATGATCGAAATTCATTACCAGGGCTCGCAGCAGGAAATGGGTCCGCAGGTGCGGAGGGTGCTCGCCGATATCGATCCCAATCTCAGCATTATCGACATGCACAGCTTTGGTGAGCAGGTGATTCGGGTCTTCAACCAGCAGCGTCTGATCGCTCGCTTGACCGAGCTGTTCAGCCTACTGGCGCTGCTGCTGGCCTCGATCGGGCTTTATGGCGTGACTGCCTACAACATCGCCCGCCGCACCAGCGAAATCGGGGTGCGTATGGCGTTGGGCGCGAATCGTGGCGACGTGGTGAAAATGGTGTTGCGCGGCGCCTTTGGGCAGGTCGGCTTCGGCCTTATCGTCGGCGTGCCGCTGGTGATCATCGCCGGCCGGCTGATGGCCAGCAAGCTCTATGGAGTTGGCGCTTTCAATCCGCTGGTTCTGGGGGGAGCGATAGTGGCTTTGGGATTGTGCGCCTTCGTGGCTGGACTGGTTCCTGCCCGTCGCGCTGCTTCCATCGAGCCAGTGAAAGCGCTGCGCGTTGAGTGAGACTCCGAACCAAAAAGTAGCCGCCTGAACAGGCGGCCTGGAGAGAATAGCGTTAACTGCTGTGCTTTGTCAGTTCAATCGTAGATTCTCGCGACCCCTGCCAAAAACCGAAAGCCATCTACAAAAGCGTTTCGCTGCGTTGGCTTTCGTCGGGGAGGATCAAGAATCTGTGCCCATTACTGCAGCAGTGCACTACTTTGTCTGCGAGTAGGAATTTCCATTTCCCCAGCTCATCGGGCATCTCGAGCGGAAACGCCCTGATCTCCTCTGACTCGCAGACCGGACAACGGTTCGGTCGCATCATGCCGAGTAAGCTTCACTACCATCCGAATGTACAGCCAATCATAACCGAAAGATTGCTGTCGATAGATGTATCACTATCGTGAAAGGCTGCCCGCCTGCGCATTTTTCTGGATTCTTGGGAGTCCCCGCCATCCACCTGCCGGTTCTCCGGGTTTCCGGAATTCGCTGGTTCTGGTTCAGTCCGGTGGCCAGAAACTGGTTCGGCGCCGACACGGGGGGCATCCAATCGTTGGGGATGTACCACCCCTGTGGCAGACAAGCGACCCGGGATGCGCTATCCTCATGACAGGAGTTCTCATGCTCGACAATCTGTTTCAACCCATGCACCTGCTGGTGATTCTGTTCATCGCCCTGCTGGTGTTTGGACCGAAGAAGCTGCCTGAACTCGGTAAAGGCTTAGGCGAGGGAATTCGGAGTTTTAAAGACTCCATGAATGCCAAGGACGACGCGGCCACCAAGCCTGAGGAAGCGAAGAAGCCGTAATCGCCGGCCGTCGCCCCCTGACCGCAAGTTAGGTTGCCATTCCCCATGCCTGACATTCTCTTTATCTTGCTGCTGGCCCTGGTGATCTTTGGGCCTAAGAAACTGCCGGAAATTGCCCGGCAGGTAGCAAAATATCTGGCGCAATTTCGCATGATGCGCGATGACCTGAAGCGCCAGATCGAGAGCGAACTGCTCAATATCGAGTTGGAAGAGAAGGCGAAAGTCGCGGCGCCGCCGCCTCCTGCGCAGCTGGAATCCCCTAGCCAAGCGGCACCGCCTCAGCCGGTCCACCGCGAAAGCCTGCCGCAAAGCCCCGCCTCGTAGAAAGTTCCCTTCGCTCTGAGCTCGCGGTTAACCCAGCCCGAATTCGCCTCGTGCTGGACTTGTATTTCCCCCCATCGCGCACCTTCTCAATCGGGCAGCCACGCCTTCGCTACCTCGACTGCTCTGGTTACGGCTTGCCCAGGCGAATGCTGGAGAGCGTATGAAGCAGTCCGAAAGCGTTGAGCAGCCATAACACGACGACGATTACTACAACGGCATTCAGAATTGACTTGATGGAGCCGGCCATGGGGATGAAGCGATCCACCAGCCACAGCAGAACTCCGACGACGATCAGTGTCAGCACAACCTGAAGTAACGGCATATTTTCTTACCTTTCACCTTACCCTTGTTTTCGTCAGGGGCGATTTCCCGATCGCGCTCCCATCGGGAGAGCATGATCTTCGGCCTTCCATGCAGGGTTTCCCCAAGGGGCGAAAATTGTCTAGCCCGTCGCGGAACCAAGCTCTATAGCGAAACGCTAATTGCGATGCCTACACCGGGATATCTCTGGTTGTACATGTAATATCCGTTATTGGCGTAGACAACGTAAACGTCGTCGGTCTCGTACCAGTTGTTCGCCCAAGTGGCGGGCCACGGGTCGACTAGGCTGAACCAATAGCCGTTGTACTGGAAGCGCGGGTAGCCGCTGACAACCATATAGGGTTGGTTGAAGATGACGAAGCCGTGCCCTTGACCAAAATAGCCGTTGTATCGGTTCTCAGGAATGCGATAGCCGGTGTAACCACCGCGTTGCTGCCAGGTGCGATGGTCGGACTGCCAGTTCCGTGATTGATGTCCCTGCCATGCGGCTTGCTGGACATGCTGCTGTTCTTGCGTGTGCTGTACCGGCTGTTGATGCTGCGCGGCCTGCTGCTGTTGCTGCTTGTTCTGGTTCCGTTGCTTGGCCTGTTGCTGCTGTTGCTGCTTGTTCTGGTTCTGCTCTTTGGCCTGCTGTTGTTGCTGCTGCTTGTTCTGATTCTGCTGCTTAGCTTCCTGTTTTTGCTGCTGTTGCTGCTTGTTCTGATTCTGCTCTTTGGCCTGCTGTTGTTGCTGCTGTTCCTTGTTCTGACTAGGTTTCTTGGCCTGTTGTGGCTGCGGCTGTTTGCTTGAGCTGGGCTGTTTGGCTTGGGGGTGGCTCTCAGCCTTCGGTTGCGCATGCTGTGGCTGCGACTCACGATGTTGTTGCGGCTGCGCCTCCGTGTGTTGTTGCGGCGGCTTGGCCTGCTCTTGCTGCTTCTGTTCAGGTTTGGCTTCCTCTTGCTCGTGCTGTGCGAAGGCAGGCACGATCGCACCTAGAGCCAACAATAGTAGTGCCGTACTGAAACTCGCAAATGCTTTCATTGAGATTGCCTCAATCCCCAGAATAGGCGTCGCCGCTACGCTTAGCTGTCTCCTTTTGACCGCTGCGAGACTTCGCTGGATGAGATCAGGCCGGGAACAACCTAGCGGCGTCAGGGGAGAGGAATCGATGCGATCAGGTCCAAATGTTGTTGGCCTAAGGACCAGGGTAACTCGAGTGGAACGTGCGACGCCTAACTACGAGCTACGAGATAGACGCCGGATTGGACGAAACAGCAGACACTTACTCGTCGGCTTCCCGCCACTGATACCCGCACGCCAGGCATCTCCAATGATGCGTCGCCTGCGCCGGCGGCTCGGGAAAGGGAATGGCGGCCGACCACAACGTGATCTGGCGCGGATTCGGACTGGCTACCTCGCGAATCTCCAGCGACTCGCACTCCGGGCAGCAGGCAACCTCCTCCAACTCGTCCTCGTCGTCGTCCGCCTCAGCCGGCTCCGGCTCGAAGTCGTCCAGCACCTCCAGCGCGCGCACCACTTGGCTGTCAGGCACCTGCAGCCGGATACCGCCTAAAGCCATGCCCATGTGCCAGTTCATGGCATGCATATTCTCATCACACACAAACGCCGAAATGCCGGCCGAGACCAGCTTGCCCTGCGCCAGCTTGGCTTCGCCCAGGCTAAGAAACTTTGTGATGGTGATCAGTTCTTCCAGCATGGCTATTTCGAGAAGCGTAGGCTAGCTTTCCGCCCGAGTCAATTCCCCTAATCGGGCCCGCCGGGTGTGCTCGGCAATGGCTTCCACGATCTGCATGGCCAAGGTCAAAGCCCGGCGGCCCTCTTCCAGCGTCACCACCGGGGTTGAGCGCTCACGCACCGCTTGCAGAAAGCTGCTCAACTCGGTTCGCAAAGGCTCCTCCGGCTCGACCGGCGGCTTGAACGGCGTGATGCCGGGAAACGCACTGGCGGCGACGCTGGCCGGGTTAAACGGATCAAGCTCGGCCGCATCGGCCCGCCCGTCTTCCACCGTCAGCACCAGTACATCCTGTCGCGAATAGTCGAGCGAAATATATTGATGCGGCTGGAAGAAGCGAAGCTTCCGTATGCGCTCGGTGCTGACCCGGCTGGCGGTGAAGTTGGCCACACAGCCCGATTCGAATTCCAGACGCACATTGGCGATGTCGACTTTTTTCGACAGAATGGGCAGGCCGACCGCGCGAATCTCCTTGACCGGCGACTGGGCGAACGTCAGCACCACGTCGAGATCGTGGATCATCAGGTCGAGAATGACGTCCACGTCGAGCGAGCGCGGGGTGAAGACGCTGAGCCGGTGCACCTCGAAGAACATGGGCTGGGTGAGCAGAGGAATGGTCGCGCGTACCGCCGGATTGAAGCGCTCCAGATGGCCAGTCTGGGCAATGCGGCCGTGGTGGCGCGCCAAGGCGATCAGCTCATTGGCTTCGGCAACGCTGGCCGCCAGCGGCTTCTCGATCAGGACATCGACCCCGCTCTGCATCAGCTTGCCGGCGACTTCACGATGCGCGACCGTCGGCACCGCAACCGATGCCGCCTGCACTCCGGCTGCGATCATCTCGTCGAGCGAGCGGAAGGCCTGCGTCTGGAACTCGGCGGCGACGGCTTGCGCGCGGGCGAAGTCACGATCGGCAACTCCCACGAACTGAATATTCTGCTGCGAGTCGGCTTGCAAGTCGCGATACACGCGGGCGTGATTGCGGCCAAAGGCTCCGGCTCCGGCGACTCCGACGCGCAGGGCGTCGCTGCGATTAGGCATGCTGTGATTGTCGCCCATGGCCGCGGTGCGAAGCAAAAAGCCGCGAACGCCGACAGATCACGCTAAAGGTTGTGATGGGGGATATGGCTGACCTGCGTCTCGGCGACGATGGCAATGCCGGCTTCATTCGCCGCCGCCACTACGGCTTCCTTATCCAGCAGCAAACATCGCCCCGCATCCAGCGCCAGACAACTGGCGCCCGCCTGCTTCATGGTCTCGATAGTATGCAGACCGACCACTGGCACATCGAATCGCATATCCTGATTCGGCTTGGCCACCTTGACCACGGTCAGGGCGCGGCTCAGCGTCGATGGCTCCTGGCCCAGCGATGGCGACTGCATAATCTCTCCGGCGCGCAGGATGGTAGCATCGGTGCCTTCCATGGCTTCCACCGCAACGCACGCCGCCTCGGCGATGACCACCGTCTGTCCGATATCGAAGCGCGTGAGGTGGTGCGCCACGGCGCGTCCATAGGTGATATTCGTCTGCTCGGAATCGTTCGGGCCGCGCCTGGTAAGCACGCCTTCCGTGGCCAGCATAGGCTCGAGCAACGCGGTGGAGCTGATGAGCGTGATGCCTTCATCGCTAAGCACTTTGCCCACCGCGCCGATCAGCGAATCGGTATTGCGGGTGGTAAGCGAAAGCAACAGCTTGGCCAGTCGCCAGTCCGGCTTGATGCTGCTGAAGATTTGTTTGTGTCTGACCTGCCCGGCCATGATTGCCTGGGTGACGCCTTCGCTCTTGAAGGTCGCGATCAGCTTCGACAATTCGCCCAGCGAAAGCCAGTGCACGGCTGCCGCACCGTGTTGCTCGATCTCGGGCGAAGTCTCTTCCTTGATCGCCGCCACCACGACCTGCATGCCTTTGGAGAGCGCGGCGTCCAACACCAGCAGTGGGAACTTGCCGTTGCCGGCGATCAGGCCGATGCGCTCTTGCGATGGTGTCGACATGGAGAAGCAGTTGTCAGTTGTCGGTAGTCAGTTATCGGTTGTCAGTAGAGCCTATCTCATAAATCGCAGACAATGGGTTTGTGTCAGGGCACGTCTTCAAGGCATGCCGCAAAGTGGACGACAATAACGCTGGGCTTTATAGTCTGCTGAAAAACTCGGCCTAAAGCGATTTGGAAGGGGCGTAGCTTTAGCTACGCCGGAGCAAGTCCTTTATATTTGTCATCCCGAACCGACTTTAGTCGGTTCGGGATCTACTTTTCCGAGTTTTTCAGCAAACTGTAAAGCCTGTGAGGGCGGTTTTTGCAGGGGCTAAAAGCCCGGAGCTGGGTAGCGTGTCGTTCGGCCCGACTTAAAAGTCGTGCCCTGACATACCCCAGAACGATTTACGAGACAGCTTCTAGCCACTGCCATTGGCCCCCGCGCTTTAACGCTGTCGGTTGCCAGCGGGTTTGGATCGCACGATCCATCAATCCGTCGATTGCGGCGCCAGCACCTCAAACCGCACAAGGCCCCAGCGCCGTAGGCGCAAAATAAGTTAGCCCGGCGCTTCGCGCTGGGTGAGATGCGTTTACGAACAGAAGTGCCGTAGGCACGACAGACTCGGCGCGAATGAGAACCCTGCCGTCCCTACGGGACTCAGCTTGTTGTTGTAGCCTTCCCGGCGCTGAAGCGCTGGGCTAAACTCGTTCGTCCCGCCGAGCGGGACTGGTTTACGGCCAGCACAAACTCGCCTCGTGACTCAACGTACTGGTAAATATGTACCGTTGGATCACGCGATTGGCAGCTTCCGCCTCAAACAGCCGGATTTGCGACCTCCTTATCACCAACCGTCAACCCGCGCGTTGACATCTGCGAACTGACAACGGACAACTGACAACTGGCAACTGCTACTTAATGATTCCCCGCTCCGACGATTCGATGAATTGCATCAGCAACTCCACATCATCCCCCTGCGCGCCTTCGGAGCGCAGCTTCTCCACCGCTTGCGACGTGTTCAGCTTCGAGGCCAGCAAAACCTTGAACGCGTGATGCAGGCTGGCAATCCGCTCCGGCGAAAATCCGCGGCGCTGCAAGCCCACTTTGTTCAGCATGTAGGCGTGAGTATCGCGCTCGGCGCTGGTCATGGAAAAGGGCAGCACATCCTGGGTGATGGTCGTGCCTCCCCCAATGTAGGAGTGCGCGCCGATGCGGACATATTGATGTACCGGACAAAGTGCTCCGACCACGGCCCACTCTTCCACCGTCACATGCCCCGCCAGGGTGGCTGCATTGACCAGCATGGAGTGATCGCCGATGAAGCAGTCATGGCCAACGTGCGCGTAGGCCATGATCAGGGTATGACTGCCGACCCGGGTAGTGCCGCCGCCCTTGGTCGTGCCGCGGGTGATGGTGACGTATTCGCGAATGACGTTGTGATTGCCCACTTCCAGCCGGGTCGGTTCGCCGGCGTAAGTAATGTCCTGCGGATCCATGGCCAGAGCCGCAAAAGGATAGATCTTGTTATGGCTGCCAAAGCGGCTGGGCCCACCTACCACAACGTGGGACACCAGTTCGCAGTTCTCGCCCAGCTCAACCCCGGCATGTACCACGCAGTAGGGGCCAATATTGCACGAGGCTGGAATTTTTGCGGATGGATCGACGATGGCCGTCGGGTGAATACTCATGCTCGATCTTAGGCCGGCTCGCCTGCAGCCTCGGGCTGCGGCGCTTCGGCATTTGGTTTGGCAAGACGATTCAGTAAGCGGCAGGTAACCACGGCTTCGCAGGCCAGCTTGCCGTCGACAAAGGCTTTACCTTGCAGCCGCCCGGCCGTCCCGCGAAAGGCCAGCACGTCTACTTCGATGCGCAGCTGATCTCCGGGAGTGACCGGACGGCGGAAGCGTGCGCGCTCGATGCCGGTGAACAGAAGCAGCTTGTCGTTGCGATCGGCGACTTCGGTGAACAGCAGAACCGCGCCTGCCTGGGCCATGGCCTCGACAATCAACACTCCCGGCATAATGGGGTAGCCGGGAAAATGGCCGTCGAAAAAAGGCTCGTTGATCGTAACATTCTTGAGCGCGACAATCCGTTTGGCACGAGTGATATCAATAATCCGGTCGATCAGCAGCATCGGATAGCGATGCGGCAGAAGGTCCAGAATCGCGTCGATCTTGAGCTGTAAATTCTCGCCGCTATCGGGCGCGGGATTCGCTGGTTCGCTCATGGCCGTATGGTCGAAAACCCCGATTATACATTCCGCAGCGGCGTATTCAGGGGGCTGACGAATTTAAACGGCTAGATCGTAACCACTTGCGTTTAAGCTGAAGATATGTCCAAGTCGAACCTGCGACAGCCCGATACCCGCCTGGATGCGATTCTGCATTGGCTCACCGAACGCGAGCCGGAGATGATCGCCAACCTGCGCGAACTGGTAATGCAGGAGTCACCCACGCAGGACAAGCCTGCCTGCGACCAACTGTGCTCGCATCTCGCCCGCGAATTTGAGCGTCTGGGCGGGCGGGTCCGTATCCATCGCCAGCGCGTGGCCGGAAATCATTTGCAGGTGGATTTTCCGGGTGCATCCCGGCACAAGCCGGTGTTGCTGCTAGGGCACTTGGATACGGTGTATGACCTCGGCACGCTCCAGGCCATGCCGTGGCGAGAACATCGCGGCCGACTCTATGGGCCGGGAGTTTTCGACATGAAGGCCGGCATTGTGCAAATGATGTTTGCGTTGGGGGCGCTGCGCGAAATGGGTGGCAGGCTGCCGCGGCCGGTCTCTGTGCTGCTGGTCTCGGACGAGGAGCAAGGCAGCGCCAGCTCGCGCGCGATCACCGAAAAGCTGGCGAAGCGCTGTGCTGTGGCGTTGGTGTGCGAACCCTCCGGGCCGGGAGGCGCGCTGAAGACCGCGCGCAAAGGCGTGGGTGGCTTCACCGTCAAGGTCACCGGAAAGGCGGCACATTCCGGACTCGACTTTGAAAAAGGCCATAGCGCGATTCTGGAGCTGGCGCATCAGGTTCGCGCCCTGTCCGGCCTTACCGAGCTGAAGAGAGGCATCACCCTCAACGTAGGCGTGATTCGTGGCGGCACGCGCACTAATGTGGTCGCTGCCGAGGCGGTTGCCGAGGTCGACCTGCGCGTCGCTCACAGGCGTGACGGAGCGGTGATGGAGCGCAAGGTACGGCGGCTCCGCGCGGTGAATCCCAATTGCACTTTGCAGATCGAAGGTGGCATCAACCGGCCTCCACTGGAGAGAACCAGGCAAGTCGCGGCCTTGTTCGAATTGGCCCGCCAGGTTGGTAGGGAGCTGGGACTTGAGCTGAGCGAGATTGCGGTGGGCGGAGGCTCTGATGGCAACTTTACCGCCGGCATCGGCGTTCCCACTCTGGACGGATTAGGAGCAGTGGGCGATGGAGCGCACGCCGTGCATGAGCACGTCATCGCCTCGGAACTGCCGCTGCGGGCGGCGTTGCTGGCGGGGTTGATCGGAGCGATCGAATAGCTGGGTATCGGCGGCGGGGGCTGCCCTATTCTTGTGCGGACAATGGCGTTCTTGAATAATATATACTTCGCATATATACTCTGTTGTCAGACGAAGGACCCACGATGACCAAGACCGCTAAACTATTCCGCAATGGCAACAGCCAGGCTGTGCGTCTGCCGCGAGAATTCCGTTTCAAAGGCGATGAGGTTCGCATTCGAAAAGTAGGCGACACCGTAGTGTTGGAACCGATTATCCCAGACGTTAAAGCGTGGCTGGCTGAACTACGACGCCATCCACTCTCCAAGGACTTTATGGCTGAAGGACGTAATCAGCCTCCGGCGCCGGAGCGGAAGTTGTTTGAATAAATATCTGCTCGATACCAGCATCTGTATTGCGCTACTACGTGACGCCTCGAATTTGGTCGCTCGACGGTTTCAGCGGACGATTTCACGGCGGGAGTCAATCTATATTTCTTCCCTCGTACTGTGCGAGCTATGGTACGGCGCCTACAAGAGTTCTCGCGTGGAGGAAAATATCGAGACGTTGCGGAGATTCCTTCTTGGTCCTATCGAAGTTCTGCGATTCGATGAGGAGGATGCTCACGCCGCCGGTCAAATTCGGGCTACGCTGGCACAGACGGGAATGACGATCGGCTCGTATGGCACGCTCATCGCGGGTCAATGCTTGAGCAAGGGTTTGATCGTTGTAACCTCCAATCTCTCGGAGTTTCAACGAGTCAATGGATTGCCCTGTCAGGATTGGGCTAAGTAGCTTTTTTCTTTGCCGCTACCACCCGGGGAATACCCTGCAGATCAGGAATGACGCGAACCTCATCCCACAGCGTGGGACCCAGTAGATTCACCACGGCATCGCGCATCGAGTAGCCGATTTCCATGGCTAGCCAGCCACCGGGTTTCAAGGCAGAATGGGCTTGCTCGATCAGCGGTCGAATCACATCCAGTCCCTGCTCACCCGCGAAGACGGCTACCTGCGGCTCGAAGTCCCGTACGGACTTCTGCACCTTGTCGGCTTCGCCGAAGCCGACGTAGGGGGGATTGCTGACCACGAAATCCAGCTCGCGAAAATATTGTCCCGCTGCGATAGAGGTTCCTCGGCTCGGACTGAGGTCCTCGCTCGGGATGACAGCCGGAATGCTCGGGATGGCCGTCGTAGAGGAGTCGTGCGCCATCGGACGTAGCACGTTGCACTGCAAGAAGCGCACTCGCCCATCGAGTTGCAATCGAGCGGCGTTGGCCCGCGCAATTTCTAGCGCCTCGACAGAAACATCCACGGCGTAGACGTCGGCATCCTGCAGCTCATGTGCTAGCGACAGCGCAATGCAGCCGGAACCGGTCCCAACGTCAACCAATTTTGGATGGGTCATGCCGCGCGCTAACTCTAAAGCCGTCTCGACCAGGTGCTCGGTTTCGGGCCGCGGGATCAGCACTGCCGGCGACACCACGAAGTCCAGTCCCCAGAACTCCTGGTGGCCGGTGATGTACTGCGACGGCAGGCCAGTCGCGCGCTGAGCCAGCACCTCGTGGTAGCGAGTTTCCTCTTCAGGAGTGAGTGCGCGCTCAGGATGCGCATAGAGATACGCGCGATGGACGCCGAGGACAAACATCAGCAACACCTCGGCGTTCATACGCGGCGAGCCCACGTCGGCCGCCTCCAGACGATCGACCGCCGCCGCGAGCGCTTGCTTCAGTGGCATCGAATCAGGCGGTCACCGCCGACTCTCCCTTCAGCTTCTCCGACTGGAAGTGAGTGATCAGCGCGTCGATCATGGGCTGAATGCGGCCGTCCATGAACTCCGGAAGCTGGTGTGCGGTGTAGCCGATGCGATGGTCGGTGACCCGATTCTGGGGGAAGTTGTAGGTGCGGATCTTCTCGCTGCGATCGCCCGAGCCCACCATAGCTTTGCGTTCCTTGGCCAGCGCATCGGCCTGCTTCTGCTGTTCCATTTCGTAGAGACGGGCGCGCAACACGCGCATTCCTTTTTCGCGATTCTTGATCTGCGACTTCTCGTCCTGGCAGCTGACCACGGTATTGGTCGGCAAGTGGGTGATGCGCACTGCCGAGTACGTCGTGTTCACCGACTGGCCGCCCGGGCCCGAGGAGCAGAAGGTATCGATGCGCAGGTCCTTGGCTTCAATCTTGATGTCCACATCTTCGGCTTCGGGCAGCACCGCGACGGTGACCGCCGAGGTATGCACGCGTCCCTGGGTCTCGGTCTGCGGTACGCGCTGCACCCGATGCACGCCGCTCTCGTACTTCATGCGCGAGAACACACGCTCGCCTTCGATGATGGCAATCACTTCCTTCAGACCGCCCACGCTCGACTCCGACGTCGATAGCACTTCCACCTTCCAGCGCTGAGTTTCAGCGTAGCGCGTGTACATGCGGAAGATCTCGGCCGCGAACAGCGTGGCCTCGTCGCCACCGGTGCCGGCGCGAATTTCCAGGATGACGTTTTTCTCGTCGTTGGGATCCTTGGGCAGCAGCAGAACCTTGAGCTCTTCCTCGACCTCGGCAACGCGCTGCTCCAACTTGTGCAGCTCGTCTTTGGCGTAGGCCAGCATCTCGGGATCGGTCTCGTCCTCGGCCAGAGCTTTGCTCTCCTCGATGCCGCGAGTCAGGTCTTTGTACTCGCGATATTTCTCGACCATGGGCTGCAATTCGCTGTGCGCCTTGGCAGTCTTCTGATAACGCTGCGAGTCGGAGACGATGTCGGGCGACGCCAGAGCCTGGTTCAGCTCTTCGTATTTGGATTCGATTTGTTCTAAGCGTTCAAACATGGGATCAACTCTATTGTAAGCGGCGGGTGTAAGTGATGTCCGGATCGAATCGGGAGATTGTCATCACGAGGAGGACTTCGGTCCGACGAGGGATCTGCTTCTCCCCAGAGCGAAAAGCAGATCCCTCGCGAGCAAGCTCGCTCGTGATGACAATCTTCCAAAACCTGCGGTTTGCGATGGCGTAGAGTTTTAGCGGCGGGCGCCGCTAGGCAATCACCAGTTCGCCGCCGTGCTGTTTTTCCAGCTCCATGGCCTCATTAAGCGCGGAAATGGCGGTTTCGACCTGATCGTCGGCTGGAGGCTGGGTGGTGATCCGCTGCAGCCACAATCCCGGCTTGGTGAGCACGGCAAACAGGGATGTACCGTGTTTGGCGGCAAAGCGAATCAACTCATACGACACGCCGGCAATCACCGGCAGCAGCGCAATGCGGAAGCCGAAGCGCGCCCAGAAGGTCGTCGCCGGGATCAGCATATAAGTGAACATCGCGATCAGCATCACGGTCATCAGGAAGCTGGTCCCGCAGCGCGGATGAAACGTGGTGTAAGCCTGCGCGTTCCGAATCGTCAGCGAATCGCTGTTCTCGAAGGCGAATACGGTTTTGTGCTCAGCACCGTGATACTGATAGACCCGCTTGATGTCGGGCATCAGCGAGATTCCCCAGATGAACAGCAGGAACAACGCGATGCGGATTACGCCGTCGACTACGTTAAACAGGATCTGGTTGCCGAAGGCGGGATAGTGGTTCTTCAGCTTGGTGGCCGCCAGCAGCGGCAAAAACTTGTACATGAAGATGAAGAAGCCGAGCGACACAACCAGATTCACGCCGACCACCCAGCCGCTGATTTCGGTTTTCTTCTCTTCCTCGACCGGCAGCTGATCGATGGCCACATTGGCCGAGTAGCGCAGGGCGCGGAAGCCCAGGGTCATCGCCTGCCCCAGCGTCATGATGCCGCGAAGCATGGGCCACGCCATCCATTTATGTTTCTCCGACATCCGCTCCAGCGGTTCGGAGTGCGTCGCCAGCGTGCCATCAGGCTTGCGCACACAGATGCCCCAAGCGTGCGGCGAGCGCATCATCACGCCTTCGAGCACGGCCTGGCCGCCGACCAAGGTAGTTTCCTCCCCGCTCTCCAAAGCCGGCAGAAGTTGGACGGCCGCTAAAAATCGCAGATGACGAAGCAATTTACGCATGCTGATTGGATGTTCCTCGAAAGGGTAAGACGCACAATCCCGCTAGCTTAGGGTAAGCAGGCGGACGGCAGATGTCAATGCGGGAGCTATAAACAAGATTCGTTCAGCTGTGCCAGGACCGTGCGCAGCCGCCACAGGACGGCCGCCAACCCGACCAGTCCCACGCTCCAGACCGCGAACGCGAAACGCACGACCCACGCCGGGGCCACGCCGACTCTCTGCAACAAAAAGGGCAGGAAATTCCAGGTGGTGATGTGGACGTAGTCCCACGGATCCCAATGCATGGCGTAGTTGGTCAGTCCCCAGGCGTCCATTTTTCCCAAGGCGAAGGCGGCGATATTCTTCAACCGCAGGGCAACCACAAAGGTCGGGTGGCCGAGCGTTTCCATCTGGTAAATCTCCAGTGGTAACCAAAAGGTTAGCGATGCGGCTTGCACCGCAGTGCTGATCGCCAGCAGTGCGACTCCGACGCTCCAAACCAGGCTTCCCAATTGGCTGCGATAGCGCAGCAGCAGAGGAACCGCCAGCAGCGCCGCCAGTTCGACGGTGGTCGAAACATAGCGGTCGCCCCAGGCAAAGTCGCCGCTCCAGACGGTGTAGCGCGCATAGAAACTGAGGTAGGCCAGGAGCAGTAAACCTGTGGTAAGCGCATATGCCTTGACGGCTGGACTAAATCGTTTCCAGGCCACGACGGCGACGACAATCATGAGGATCAGCAGGGGATCGAAGAGGAAGATTGATTTCTCGGGTGCGAACAGCCCACCGAAAAAGCCCACGTGGAAGGGCGTCTCGAAGGGATAGCGGGCAGGAAGAGAGGGATCGCGCTGCCGCGCTTCGCGAGCCACCACGCTCACGTAGGTATTGAAGAACGATCCAAAGCGGTAGTACTGATAAATCCGGTCGATCAATCCGAAAAAGACGTAGACCGGGAGAGCGGTCGTGAGGTAGGTTCGGCAGCGGTTCCAGAGCTCGCGGTTTCTGGTGCCTTCCAACCACAGCACAAGCAGCGCAAAAACGCCTCCTGCCACCAGATCCATACCCGTGGTGAGGCGCGTTAGTAGATTCAGCCCGAGTGCTCCCGATCCGATCAGCAGAGCGCGGCGGCTGCCGGTCCGTACCCACTCATATTGGTAGGAGAATCCGGCAAGGCTCAACAGAAAGATGTAGTTGTTCTCCATCATATTCTGCGAGTAATGCAGATGGGTGGTCAGCAGCAGCAGAGCCAGAACGCCGGCGACTGCGTGTTTCGTTCCGAAATTCAATTGTCGCAGGAAGCGGAAGCAAACCAACGCAGTCAGCACATTGACCAGGATGTTGCCGATATAACTGACGAAGATATTGCGCACGCTGGGATCGGTGCCGTCGTAATTGGCGAACACCGGTAGCCGCTCAAGGTAAGTCCCCACCACGTCCAGCGGCAGCAGGAGCAGCGACTGTCCCATGCCGTACCAGCTTTGCAATTTGCCCCCTCGGCCATGCACGCCGAACTCGGGATACTCGTCGGGGAAGACTGGCGGTTCCGCGGTCCAGAACGCATGTGCGGATTGCAACCGGTGCTGCGTGTCGGCGGTGCCCAGTTCACCTGACTGCACCACGAATGCGATGAGACCGGCGGCGAGGGCCAGAAGAAAAACCGGATCACGGAACCAGCGGGGGATGTTACGAATCATGAACTGTCGCCGCTTCATTGTATCGAACGAATGATTTGCTTTGTCTGCGCCCTCGAGCGAAGCTGCTGCATCCAAGTCCGCTGCAAACGCTATGCAACGCCTGGCCGAGCTTTCCGAGCGCATTGCCGCTACCACCAAGAAGACGGAGAAGGTGGCGATGCTGGCCGAGTATTTCCGCGGGCGCGAGCTGCCGGACGCAGCGATTTCGGCTGTCTTCCTGGCGGGACGGACGTTTCCCGCGTTCGACGAGCGCACCCTGCAGATCGGCGGGGCGCTGTTGTGGAAAGTTGTAGTTGAGCTGAGCGGCGCGCGCGATGCCACGCTCACGGCGGCTTATCGCAACCGAGGCGACCTGGGGTCGGCAGCCTACGACGTGCTGCAGGCGGAAGCGCCAACTTCGGCGACCATTACGTTGCAGGATGTCCGCGATGCCTTCGATCAGATTGCCGAGACGCGCACCGCGGCTGCCAAAGCTGCGCTGCTGGAGTCGCTGCTGCAGCGGGCCACCGCGCTCGAAGCCAAGTACATCCTGAAGATCATTACCGGCGAGCTGCGCATCGGCCTGAAGGAAAGCCTGGTCGAAGAGGCGATTGCCAGGGCATACGACGAACCTCTGGCCCGTGTGCAACGCGCCAATATGTTGCTGGGCGATATCGGCGGCACGTTGCTGCTGGCGGCGGAGCATCGTCTTGAGCAGGCGCACATGCGGCTGTTTCATCCCATCGGATTCATGCTGGCCAGCCCGGCCGCCGATGCCGACGAGGCATTCCAATATTTCGAACACGGCCTGGTCCAGATCGAAGATAAGTACGACGGCATCCGCGCCCAGGCGCATTGCGGCGGCGGACAGGTGCGTCTGTTCTCGCGCACGCTGGACGAAGTGACGCCCTCGTTTCCCGAGCTGATCGCACCGTTGAGCGAATTCACCGGCGAGGTAATTCTCGACGGCGAGATCGTGGCTTGGCGCGACAGTGAGGACGGCGGCCACGGCGCGCCCCCGGCTGGCGCGATGGGGTGGGGCCACGCCATGCCGTTCTCCGAGATTCAGAAGCGACTGGGCCGCAAGCAGGTCAGCCAGAAGCTGATTGCCGAGGTGCCGGTAGCTTATGTCGTGTTCGACGTGATTTATGCCGAGGGCGAACTCACGCTCGATCAGCCACTCTCGCAACGGATACAGATTCTGGACCGTGTCTTCGCCGGCGCCAATCGAGTTGCGCCGCGGCCAGTGATCAACGCGCAGGGGAATCTGTTGTTCGAGCCGGAAATCGAGGAACAAGCAGCGGAGTCGGGATGGGTGTTGCGGGCTCCGGCGATGCGCGCCGATTCCTCCGAGCAACTGGAGCAATATTTCGAGCAAGCCATGGCGCGCGGCAACGAAGGGCTGATGATCAAGGACCTCGAATCGCCTTACATGCCCGGACGCCGCGGACGCTGGTGGCTCAAGCTCAAGCGCGAGCTGGCGACGCTCGATGTGGTAGTGACCGCGGCGGAGTTCGGTCACGGCAAGCGTATTCACGTGCTCAGCGATTACACCTTCGCGGTGCGTCAGGGCGAGGATCTGGTCAACATCGGCAAGGCCTACTCCGGGCTGACCGACAAGGAAATTGCCGAGCTGACCGCGTGGTTCCTGGCGCACACTACCGCCGATCACGGACATCTGCGCGAAGTTGAGCCGGCGATCGTGCTGGAGGTGGCGTTCAATGCCATCATGCGCTCCGATCGGCACGACAGTGGCTATGCGCTACGCTTCCCGCGAATCGTGCGCGTGCGGCAGGACAAGCCGGCCAAAGAGATCGACACGGTGGAAGAGGTGGAGCGGATTTACAAGCGGCAACATGGAAGGTAGAGCTGCCGGCGATCAACCGTCAGCCAACTGGCATGCTTGCAACGGAAGCTTGGGGACCCACTCATTCGAAAACCGCGAATGAGTGGGGCACCTGCCAGTACGTGAGAGCTACGCGGCTGACAGCTAATCGAATACGTTCACATCGAAGCTCTGCTTGGCGTGGGTGCTGCCTTGCGCGGCGTCGACGGCGAGGGCCCACGGGCCTGACATGTCGACGCCCTTCATCGAGGCCTCGTAGTCCCCATTGCCCTTGGCGGCGAAACTTAGTTTCGTCGTGCCCATGTCCATCACCTTCATGGTCAGCGCGCCGTTTACCTGCGCGTCATTCACCGGCTGTCCACTCTCATCGGCGATGTGGAGCTGAAACGTGATCGGCTTAGTCATGCCGGGATGGTCGGGAACAATTTTCAGTTCCATGCGCCAGGGGCTGGCTGACTCCGCCGAACTCGACGCGGCCTGTGAGCTTTGTGGGGCCGGCGCGGCGGCTTTCTGGCTGCAGCCGAGCAAGAGCACGGCGCTGAACGCGAGAATGGCGTAAGGCAAAATTCGGTGACGAGCGCGCAAGGGGTTAGTCCTTTCCTCAGTGCGAATGACCGCGGTGTTCGTGCGAATGGCCTGGGCTGACGGGAATGACGCAACCATCGGCAGTTTCGCACACTGTCAGCTCAAACTGGATGGTGGTGTGATGAATCTGGAAGCGCTGTTCCAATTCCTGCCGGATAGCGCGCAGGATGCTGGCGCTCTCCGAGGCCGGCATATCGCCCACGCTCACGTGGCAGGAAAGCGAATGAGTATCGCTGCCAATGCTCCAGACATGCAGATCATGCACCGCATCGACCCCGGGGATCTGGCAGATGCATTGCCGGATGCGATCCAGGTCCATGCCGCGGGGCGTGCCTTCCAGCAGGATGTTCAGGCTCTCGCGAATGATGCCGATCGAGGACCACAGAATCATTACGCCGATGCCTACGGACAGCGCCGGATCGATCCAGTGTTGGCCGGTCAGAGCGATGGCCACGCCGCCCGCGATCACGGCGGCGGTGGACAGGGTGTCGCCGATTTCATGCAGCAAGGCGCTGCGCAGGTTGATATCGCGATGACCGCGCATCAGCAGCAGCGCGATAGCGCCATTCATCACCACCCCGGCAGCCGCCACCCAGATCATGATTTCGGCGTGGACGTTCACCGGATTCTGCAGCCGCTTAAAGGCCTCGTACCAGATGTAGAACGAGATCAGTACCAGGGTGAGGCCGTTGACGAATGCGGCCAGCACGCCCGCCCGGTTGTAGCCGTAGGTCTTGCGTTCGCTCGGCGGCCGGCCCTGGAGATATACCGCGCCCCAGGACATGAGCAGAGCCACAAAGTCGGTCAGGTTGTGGCCAGCCTCGGAGAGCAGCGCCAGGCTGTGCGCTCGCAGGCCGGCGACCACCAGCAGCACGATGTAGGCCAGCGTGACCGCAAGGGAAACCCGTAGCACACGCGAGGTCTTCGCGTTGCGCATGTCGCCGGCGTGGACGTGCATACCTTCAGTGTAAAAGCCGGTTCCGATGCTTTCAACCGGATGGGTTGCAATGTGGGGGCGAGGGATCTGCGGGCGAGGCAGATCCGTATCCGGTCAGGTTTCCACAGAATGCTTGCAGCCCGGCCCGCGCCCGGCTACATCCAACTAGCCGAGACGTCGGTTATGACCATCAAGACAATGATGTTGCTATTAACTCTTACTCTGGTTCCTGCAGCTGCGCTCGCGCAGAGCGCCGCGGATAGCGCCGACAAACCCGCCACCCAAAATGCTTCACCAGCCCTGAGCGGACAGGGCGCGCAGGGGGGCGAGCAGCGTCGTTTCACCAGTGACGCCGGAACCGCAGGTCTCGCAGCCGGCAGCCAGGAGAGCAATCCCTCTCTGCAATCCAAGATTGAGCAGGCGATTCGTAGCCAGGCAGCGCTGGCGGCAAGTCACGTTTCGGTCAACGTCAGCTATACCGAGATCGCTTTGTCAGGTACGGTTTCGTCAACCCAGGACAAGCTGACGGCCGAACGGCTGGCCGAGTCGTTCGACGGCAATCGCAAGCTCAACGACAACCTGGTGGTGACCGGACAAGGGCGTTCGGACCTGGCTCCCGGGCAATCGGCGGGAAATCACAGTGGAACAGAGAACACGTCCCCTGCCGCGAATCATTCGGCCACCAACATTTCCAACAACAATCCCACATCCAACTGATTCACCGCGGCAAGATGAAAGCAGACGTATCCCGCGCCCGCATTTTTGCTGAGCGGGTTCTGACCGGTGTTACAATCTGCCCGCGTCTTCCGCCCAAACGCTAAAGCTGGTTCTGCATCGTGCTGCCCAGGGCGATCGCATGTCCGAAGGAGAACCTCATGAGTTCTACCCCCTCTGCCGTCTCTGGCGATCCGCTGGAGCAAAAGCCGCTCTCCGAGGTTGAACGCGTCGTAGACACGTTTGTCGCTCCCAGCAAGACGTTCACCGACCTCCGCCGCAGCGCGAACTGGTTGGTGCCCTGGTTGCTGCTGGCGATCGCCAGCGTGGCCATGGTGGCGGTGGTCGACAAGAAGCTGGGCATGGAAAAAGTGGTCGAGAACCAAATGGCGACGCAGCCCAAAGCGGCAGCCCAACTCGACCAACTGCCGGCCGATCAGCGTGAGGCCAGAATCCAGACCATCGTGAAATTCAACCGCATAGTCGCTTACGCCTATCCCGTGGTGCTGTTGATCGTCCTTTCCATCATCGCTGCTGTCCTGATGGCCACCTTCAACTTCGGATTTGGGACGGAAGCTACCTTCAACCAGAGCCTGGGCGTCAGCATGTATGCCAACTTGCCCGGGATCTTTAAGGCGCTGATTGCGATGTTGGTCATCGGCCTCGGCGGAGGCGACAAGTTTCACCTTCCAGAACCCGGTGGCCAGCAACCTTAGCGGGCTGGTCGATCCCAGCTCCCATTTTCTCTATTCGATTGCGACCTCGCTCGACATCATCACTATCTGGATCCTGGTGCTGACCGGCATCGGCTTCGCTTGCATTACCAAGGTGAAACGCGGAACTGCTATCGGCGTGGTTTTCGGATGGTGGGCGCTGGGAGTGCTGGCCGGAGCTGGAATCTCGGCAGCGTTCTCCTGAGGAATAGCCGCGAAGCCGGAAATCTGCATCTCTACATAGGCGACCGGTTCACGATAATCGTCATCTCACGGTCTCCCCAACGTGCCATGGATGCCGCCCTAAATGGGAAGTCTGGTAGAGCATGAAGGTTGAGGGGCGGCAGAGTCGCAAACTGATATATACTTCGATTGCTCTGATAGTGAGAGATTTTCCGCTGTCGTCGGGCGGATCGGGGACGCTCCTCATTTCATATGCCCCGAAAATTAATACTGTAATGAAGTGATCGAGTCGAGGCCGCTTGTCGTGTCTAGGGAACAGGAGTGAGTCGCCGGCATTGATCTTAGCTCTCATAATTCCCGGCGCACATGAATCTGACCACAGACCCCCAGGACTGGCCGTGGGAGGTGTCGCGTGGATCTTGTACTTATACGCGTCTTATTTGTTCTGGTTACTGCTCTAGCGTGTTATGAACTACAACCTTTGGGATTGGGCCACTGGGCGGCAGCCGGAGTGGGAGCGCTGTTTGGCGCAGCCGTGGTGCTGTTCGAGTTTCGCCTGCGTCAGGTCAGCCTGAAACGGCTGATCGGCGCGGTGATCGGCAGCATTCTGGGAATCGTCGGCGCCTATCTTTTCAGCCTGGTCATTCGCAACAGCATCAGCCCCGGTCCCACCCAAAGCTTCCTGCAACTGTTCGTCATGCTGCTGATGGCCTACGTCGGCCTGGTAGTCGGCGCCGGCAAGGGCGATCTGCTGAATCTGGCGGCTCTGGGCGGAATCTTCGGCGGCGAGAAGCAGTCCAAGCGCAGCTATAAGATTCTCGACACCAGCGTCATTATCGACGGGCGCATCGCCGATATCGCCGAGACCGGCTTTCTCGACGGGGTGATCGTGATTCCCGCAATTCGTGCTACGGGAATTGCAACTGGTGGCCGATTCCGCCGACTCCATGAAACGCAATCGCGGCCGGCGCGGCCTCGACATCCTGCAGCGCATTCAGAAGATTGCCACCTTGACGGTTCAAATCGTGGAAGACGATTTTCCCGCCGTGCGCGAAGTCGATCTGAAGCTGATCGAACTGGCCAAAGTGTACGAAGGCAAAATCGTCACCAACGATTTCAATCTGAACAAAGTGGCGCAACTGCAGGGCGTCGAGGTGCTCAACATCAACGAGCTGGCCAACTCGCTGAAGCCGATCGTACTGCCCGGCGAAATCATGAAGGTCTTCATCCTGAAGGAAGGTAAGGAATACAACCAGGGTGTGGCCTATCTGGACGACGGAACTATGGTGGTGTGCGACAACGCTCGCAAAATGATTGGCAAGAACATCGACATCTCGGTTACGTCGGTGTTACAGACCACGGCCGGCAAGATGATCTTCGGCAAATTCGACGAGCGGGGCAACATGATGCCGCGCCCGGTCGAGCCTCGGCCCGACGTTCGCAAGTCGGGGCCGACGCCGGCGGCGGCGGCAGCGGTGCCGGAAACTATTAAGCCCGAACAGGTCTGAGTCGGGGATTCACGCCATGTGACGGGCCTCAATTTGTCTTGAGGCTCCTTCGGCATTTATACTCTGCTCCCCATCATGAAAGTGGTCGTCATCATTCCCGCCGCCGGACTGGGTACGCGAATGTCTTCCGCATCCGGCGGCCCCAGAAGCAAGACCAAACAGTTTTTCGAGCTGCAGGGCACGCCGATTCTGCTGCACACCTTGCGCAAGTTTGCGCAATGCGATGCGGTGAACGAGCTGGTGGTAGCGCTGCGCAAGAGTGAGGCAGCTACCTTCCAAAAGCAGATCGAGCGGGAAAATTTCCGTAAACCGTTACGCGTGGTCGAGGGCGGCGAGCACCGCCAGAACTCGGTTGCCAATGCTCTAGCGGCAATCGAGGCCGCCGACGACGACATTGTGCTGATCCATGATGCGGTGCGCCCATTTGTCGATCAGGAGACAATTGTCGGCGTCATCGCGGCCGTGAAGAAGTATGCAGCGGCCATCGCCGGAGTGCCGGCCATCGACACAGTCAAGCAGGTGGAGCGGACCTCGGACGGCGCAGTGGTCATTGCCACCGTTCCCCGCGAGCGTATGGTACTGGCTCAAACGCCGCAGGGCTTTCGCTTTGGGCTGCTGAAGAAAGCGTTCGACGAGGCCACGGCGGACGGCTTCATGGGCACCGACGAAGCATCGCTGATCGAACGTAGCGGGGGTACGGTTCATGTGGTGATGGGCTCGCCCCGCAACATGAAGATCACCACTCCCGCCGACCTGGAGCTGGCAGAGTTTTTCCTGGCCCAGGAAAATCGCGAAGCCAGCCTGAGCGGGTAAGAAGAACCTGGCGGCAAAAACTCCGCAGCACCGGAAGTGGCGTGGTAGTAAAGTAGCCTTCGGGGCAATGGTGGAAGAGTTGGCCTTTAGGCCAGCGTCCCGCGACGTAGAAAATCTGCGGCTTTACAGTTTGCTGAAAAACTCCCGCAGTTGTGATGAACGGGTAGAGCAAACCTTTAGGTTCGCGCCTAAGTTCTTATTTTAGACATCCAGAGCCGGCTTCAGCCGGCGACAGACTGTCCATTTCGACTTTCTCAGCGAACTGTTTAGCCCGGGCTTCGAAGTATCGTGTCCAACTCACAGGAATTCCGCATTCCGCGCATCGGCTTCGGTTGGGACTCGCACGAGTTCAAGCCCGGCATCTCGCTCAAAATCGGTGGTGTGCTGTTGCCGCACCACAGCGGGCTGGCCGGCCACTCCGACGGCGACGTCCTGCTGCACGCTCTTACCGACGCCCTGCTGGGAGCTATCGCGGCGGGCGATATCGGCACCTACTTTCCGCCGACCGATCCCAAGTGGAAGGGCGCCGACTCAGCAATGTTTGTCCGCGAAGCTTTGCGGCTGGTCGACGAAGCCGGTTATGCAGTCGGCAATGTGGACAGCACGCTGATTCTGGCCACTCCTAAGATCGCTCCCCATGCGACGGCCATTCAGCAGAAGGTCGCGGACCTGCTCGGCATCGAGCCCTCGCGCGTGGGGATCAAGGCCAAAACTCCCGAGGGCATGGGCACCGACAATGCCGCCATCGCCCACGTGGCCGTGCTGCTCAGCGAAATCAGCTGGCCTTAAGCTAACCAGCGAAACCTGGGGCTAGCTCCAGGTCAGATGCGAGGGCCACGGGACGCTGCGCTTGAAATCAGAATGCATCAGCAACTCCCGCGCGACTTCGCCATTGGGAAGTTCAGCCACCACTACCTGCATTCCAGATTTTCTACCGTACTTGATGGCCGGAATGCAGTCGGTATCGTTGGATACCAGAATGATGCGATCAGCGTGGCGATGCTCGCAATAGCTGGCGATATCGAGGCCGATCTTGAGGTCGACACCTTTTTGTTCGAAATCAAGATCGAAGTCGTCGTCGGTGAGCGGGGTCGACTGGGTGACCGGGATGCGTTTCGGTTTGTAGCCCCGAAACTTCAACACTCCCAGGCGCACCGCGAACAGGTCTTTACAAGCCAGTTCTTCCAACCACTTGTCGGAACTGGCGCAGACGAAAGGCTCGCCTGAAACCGGGAGCTGGATCGTACCGGAATAGGGCGCGCAGTCGTAGTACAGCACACGCAGAATTTCCTCATCGCCGGTTTTACAACCCAGCGCGAATGCCTCGATGAAGGTCGGATCATATTTCTTGCCGGCTTTGGCAGTCCGCGCTCGCAGAAACGCGCCGTCGATCAGAATGACAATTCTCTTCGCCATAGACAAAAAGCCCTCGACATTTCGAGGGCCTTCAATAACTTGCTCGCCTACGAGCCTGGCGGATATATCCCGACGATATGCACCTCGATTCTGGCTGTCAACGCCAGACTGGCCGAAACACTGACGCTCGGCTCCAAAATGGAACTCGCCCCAGTAAGGGCAAAGATCGTGCCTCACCGCGTAAAATAAGGTTTTGGGCGAATTGTGTCTTACCACGCTGCTTCGCCACCCTGAATTGAGGTACCGCAATCATGTCGACATCCACCCACGATGAGGAAACTGCCGCTGCAACCGCAGCCGGCTCAACCCCTCGGCCGACGAATTTCGTTCGCGACATTGTCCTGGAAGATCTGAAGACCAACAAGTACGGCGGACGGGTGCACACCCGCTTTCCTCCCGAGCCCAACGGCTATCTACACATCGGCCACGCCAAGTCAATCTGCCTGAACTTTGGACTGGCAGCGGAGTTCGGCGGGCAAACCAACCTGCGCTTCGACGACACCAATCCCGAGAAGGAAGAGCAGGAGTATGTCGACTCCATCATCACCGACGCGCGCTGGCTGGGAGCCGATTGGGGCGACCGCATGTTCTACGCCTCCGACTACTTCGACCAGCTTCACGCCTGGGCCGTGCAGCTGATCAAGGCCGGCAAAGCTTATGTCGACGACCTGGGCGCCGAACAGGTGCGCAAATATCGCGGCTCGCTGACCGAGCCTGGTGTTGAGAGTCCGTATCGCAATCGTTCGGTGGAGGAAAACCTCGATCTGTTCGAGCGTATGCGGCAAGGCGAATTTCCCGACGGCTCGCACACCCTGCGCGCCAAGATCGACATGGCTTCGCCCAACCTCAATATGCGCGATCCGGTGATGTATCGCATCCTGCACGCCTCGCATCACCGCACCGGCGACAAGTGGTGCATCTACCCGATGTACGATTTCGCGCACGGCCAGTCCGATTCGCTGGAGCAGATCACGCATTCCGTCTGCACCTTGGAATTTGAAGATCATCGTCCGCTGTACAACTGGTTCATCCAGCAGCTGGGCATTTTTCCCTCGCAGCAGATCGAGTTTGACCGTCTGAACTTGACCTACACCCTGCTGAGCAAGCGCAAACTGCTGCAGTTGGTGCAGGAGGGCCGGGTACGCGGCTGGGACGATCCGCGAATGCCGACGCTCTCCGGCATTCGCCGCCGCGGTTATACGCCGGAGGCGATTCGCAACTTCTGCGGGGCGATTGGGGTGTCGAAGACTAACGGCATTATCGATTTGGCGATGCTGGAGCACTTTGTCCGTGAGGACCTGAATACGCGCGCCCCGCGCGTGATGGCCGTACTGCGTCCGCTGCGCGTGGTGATCGACAATTATCCCGACGGTCAGGTCGAAGAGTTGGAGGCGGTCAATAATCCGGAAGACCCGGCAGCCGGCACCAGGAAAGTTCCCTTCTCGCGCGTGCTCTACATCGAGCAGGATGACTTCCGCGAAGTACCTCCAAAGAAGTTCTTCCGGCTGTTTCCGGGACAGGAAGTCCGTCTGCGCGGCGGATACTTCATCACCTGCACCGGCGTGGTGAAGAACGACGCAGGCGAGGTGATTGAGGTGCATTGCACCTACGATCCGGCGACGCACAGCGGCAACGCGCCCGACGGCCGCAAGGTGAAGTCGACGATTCACTGGGTCTCGGCGGAGCATGCCATCGATGCCGAAGTGCGGCTGTACGAAAATCTGTTCGCGACGGAAAATCCCGGCGACGTTCCCGAGGGCCAGGATTTCACCGTAAACCTGAATCCGAACTCGCTGGAAATCTTGACTAATGCCAAGCTGGAGCCGTCGCTGGCCAGTACGAAGCCGGGCGACCGCTATCAGTTCGAGCGGCTGGGGTATTTCTGTGCCGATCTCGATTCCAAGCCGGGGGCGCTGGTTTTCAACCGCACCGTGCCGCTGCGGGATACCTGGGCGAAGATCGAGAAGCGCGAGCGGACGATATAGCTACATAGCTAATATCTGATAGAATATAGCCATGAAGAGCGTGAATGTCGCCGAATTGAAGAACCGGTTGAGCGCATACCTGCAGATGGTTCGAAAAGGCGAAGAGATCATCATCAAGGACCGCAACACGCCCGTCGCTCGCATCTCCCCCTATGGGGCCGGTGCCGTATCGGACGAAGAGCGTGAGCTCGTCGCCACTGGCGCGATGAAGTTGCCGAAGGGTCGCATCAATTGGAAGAAATTCTGGCAAATGCCGGCTCCTAACCTCGGCGCGGATGAAGCTCTGCGCGCGATCCTGGAGGAGCGGGAGGAAGGCCGCTGATGGAAGCTGCCTTCTGGGACAGCAGCGCGCTCGTGCCCCTCTGTACCGAGCAGATGGGCACTCCGTTACTACAGCAACTCAGTAAGAAATTTGACCTGGTCGTGTGGTGGGCCACGCCACTGGAAGTACGAAGCGCTTTCGCGAGGGAGCTACGCGCGGGCGTTCTGAAGGCAGCCCAGCACCATCAGATAATCAACCGGCTCGAGGAGTTGAAGGATGGCTGGCGGGAAATCCAGCCGACAGAAGACTTGCGTCAATTAGCCGAATCCATGTTGGAGCGCTACCCGCTCCGTGCGGCTGACGCCCTTCAACTTGCTGCTGCCCACACCTGGAGTATGAATCGGCCCTTCAATAAGCACTTTATCTGCGGCGACAAGCGACTGCTAGGCGCGGCCCGGCAGACCGGCTTTCGAGTCGTTGATACGGCCTGAAGGATTTCTGCGCAGATCCCGATCTCGAGCCCGGCGCGCGGTGTTCCATCGCACCGTTCCGCCGCGGGATACCTGGGCAAAGATTGAGACGTGAGAGAAGGCCGGCAAATAACACGCTGTCATCCCGACCGACGACTTCAGTCCGAGCGGAGGGACCTGCTGTTCGCCGGCATCGCTGCCACCGCACACAAACCGCAGATCCCTCGGCTCGCTTCGCGCGCTCGGGATGACAAACTCAAGAAGCCTTGTTAGACAAAGAATACGGTCTTGATTCACCGACAATGATTTCGAACCCACAAACGCCTATCTCTCCGCGTCTTCGTTTCGCGCCTTCGCCCACCGGCTACTTGCATGTCGGAGGAGCGCGCACTGCTTTATTCAACTGGCTGTTCGCGCGGCACAACGGGGGCACGCTCATCCTCCGCATTGAAGACACCGACCTCGAGCGCTCTACGCCAGAGATGGTGGAAGGCATTCTCGTCGGCTTGCGCTGGCTGGGAATCGACTGGGACGAGGGACCGTTCTTCCAGACCAATCGCATGGAACTCTACCGCGCCGCCGCGGGACATCTGATTAACAGCGGCCATGCCTATTACTGCTTCTGCAGCAAAGAAGAATTGGAAAAGCAGCGTGCGCAGGCCGTAGCGGAGGGCCGCGTTCCCCGCGACATTACGTGCCGCGGTCTTGCGTCAGAGGAAGCGCATCGTCGTCGTGGCGCCGGCGAGGGCGCTGCCATCCGTTTCGCTGTTCCCGAAGGCGGCAGCACTTCTTTCGATGATGCAGTCTTCGGCCGCGTGGAGTTCGCCAATTCCGAAATCGAAGACTTCGTTCTACTGCGTTCCGATGGCGTGCCGACCTATCACCTCAGCGTGGTGGTCGACGACATCGACATGCGGATGACGCACATCCTGCGCGGAGCGGACCACCTTTCCAACACTCCCAAGCAGGTCATGCTGTACGAAGCACTGGGCAAGCCACTGCCGGTGTTCGCGCATGTGCCGCTGATCCTGGGGCCCGACAAGACGCGGCTCAGCAAACGGCATGGCGCGACCAGCGTCATCGCCTACAAGGACGAAGGCATTGTCCCCGAGGCCTTCCGCAATTTTCTGGCGCTGCTGGGCTGGACTCCGCCTGACTCGACGCAGGAGGTCCTGCACGACCGCGAGCTGATCGACCTGTTCGACCTGAGCGGCATCCAGAAGTCGAATGCAATTTTCGACCGCTCGAAGCTGGACTGGTTCAACAGTGAATACCTGCGCGCGACTCCTGCTGCTCAGTTATTGCCGCTGATCGAGGAAGAATGGAAGAAGGCCGACCTGATTCCATTCCAGACCAGCCGTGAAGCAATGGAGTCTACGGTCGAGTTGGTGAAACCGCGGGCGCGAAATCTGAAAGACTTCGCGACCTTGTTTCGCGCCTACTTCAGCGACGAGTTCGAGATCAATCCGGCGGCGGTGCAGAAGTTCCTGAAGGATGAAGCGGTCCGCGCGATGCTGGTGGAGCTGGCGTTACGTTACGAGCAAGCTCCCGAATTTTCCGAGGCGAGTACCGAGCAAGTCCTGCGCAACTTTGCCGAGGAGAAGGGCGTGAAAGCGGGTGCGCTGATCAACGGCGCGCGGGTGGCGCTTACCGGACAAGGTGTCGCTCCCAGTTTGTTTGCGGTGATGGCAAACCTGGGACAGGAACGGAGTGTAGCCAGATTGAAGCGAAGTCCTACATTGTAGGACCACAGATTCCTCGGCTCGCTGTGCTCGCTCGGGATGACAAAATCGGTGGGTTACCGCAACCGCCCTCGATTGTCCCAGCAGGCTGCTGAAAAGGTTAAAATGAGCAGTCTGTCGCCGGCTGAAGCCGGCTACGGATATGTAAAACAAAGAACTTAGACGCGAACCTGAAGGTTCGCTCTACCCGTTCATCACGACTGCGGAAGTTTTTCAGCAAACTGTTAGTTGCCGTTCGCTACTTCTTGACTACCGTCACCTGAAACTGCACAGGAATCGTTTTCGGCGGATAGCAAGCGCTGTGATCGCAGGCCTGGAAGCGTAGCGTGCCGGTCACCGGATAGGTTCCTGCAGCAGCATTCGCCGGCGCTTTGAAGACGGTATCGATGCTGAAGTCACCGCTGTAAACGCTAAGCTTTTCGTCCGGAGAAAAGGGAAAGGTCACGTCCTGGCCGGCAGGGTACTTCACATCCGCAACCGTGACCGGGTCGGACGCACTCAGCTTGAGCACGGTGGGAATCAGTAGCTCCGACTTGGGGGTGTGGGAGTTAATGTGGAATTCGGAGCCGATGCGGAAATCCAGAGTGACATCTTTGCTGGCCCCAGCGCGCACCTGAACATTGCCCACCGGGGCCATGATCACTGAAGGCACTGTGGTCCCCGGCGCTTGGGCGAGAGCGAAACCGGCAAACAGGCTGGCGAAGAGAACAAGAACAGCCTTCCTGGTCATTATTCGCTTTCCTTCACTGCCGGTTTTACCTCAGCATCGGCCTGACTCTGGGGAGGATTGTTGGTCGATCGATAGGTGGTGTTCAAGGCTTTCTTGACCGCCGCTTCAATATCTTTGCGATCCAGCAGGCCGGTCATTTTGTCGACGATGGTGCCGTCGCGACCGATGTAGAAGCTGGTGGGGAGATATTGCACGTCGCCGTAATCGTCGGAAACCTTATCGCTGCCCAGCAGGATGGGATAGTTCACGCCCATCTCGTTGGCGAATTGCGCGATCTTGGCGGGCGCTGAGTCGTCCATCGCCACCCCTAAAATCACCAGGCCATCCTTGCCATATTGCTTCTGCAGATCGGCGAACCAGGGCATCTCGACTTTGCAGGGCCCGCACCAGGTGGCCCAAAAGTTCAGCAGCACAGCTTTGCCGCGGAAGTCCGAGAGCTTCAGGGTGCTGCCGTCCAGAGTGGGCAATACAAAATTGGGGGCAGGCATTCCCTGAACATCGCCTACCAGCTTAAAAGGTCCATGCTTCCGGTTACGATCCAGATACTTGCCGCTAGCCAGCATTGCCAGGACGGCTACAAACAAAGCTACGAAGACCAGTGCATTACGTTTCACGGCGCAGGCCCCTCTACAGCGAGAACCGGTTCAGGAACGACAAATAGCCTGAGAGCAATCGCAAATTGTTTAAGAAGATAAGCACGCCCACTGCTATCAGGAGTATACCGCTGATGACCTCGACGGTGTGTAAATGGCGGCGGAAACGGCCATAGAAAGCCAGAAAACGATCGACTCCCAACGACGTCAGCAGGAAAGGCACGGCCAGGCCCAGCGAATAGACGGCCAGCAAAACAATCCCCTTCAGCACAGTCTGTTGCGCGCCCGCCAAGACCAGGATCGTGGCCAGGATAGGACCGATACACGGCGTCCACCCGAAGGCAAAGGCGAAACCCACGGCAAAGGAACCGACAGCGCTGGAGCCCCCTTTCACGTCGTGCAGCCGCTTATCGGCATAAAGCGCCTTGATCTTCCAGATGCCGGTCAGATGCAAACCGAAGATGATGACAATGATTCCGGCAATCTTGGAGAGCAGCGAATGGTATTCGTTGACGACCTGCCCGATGCCGGTGGCAACCGCGCCCAGGGCGATGAACACCACGCTGAAGCCGAGTACGAACGTGACCGAATGCAGCATCACCGTGCTTAACATGCGGCGTTCGGGCGATTGCAGGTCCTCCACCGTGGCTCCCGAAATCAACGAAACATAACCGGGCACCAGGGGAAGCACGCAGGGAGACAGAAACGATAAGATCCCCGCCAGGAAGGCGGCGAGGGGTAGGGGCAGGTTATGCATAGCTCATTGTAGCAATGTAGTGTGCAACCCAATGTCACTAAAGTTACGGTTGCTATGGTAAGAAGACGGTCGATCAGCAGAAAAGTTACACCAAAGTACTGGATTTTACGATCGGCCGCTGGGGCACGATAATCGTCGGCTTGCGCAGCCCTGACCAGCTTTCGGAAATGACGATGGAGTCGCCCGGGTTATGCGGATCATATTTGACCGAGCTGGGCAGTCCCAGCCGGCAGGAGTAGAGGTCGATAAACTGCCGCAAATGGGTTACATCTTGCGAGGCTTCATAGGTCACCCCCGCAACGTCATAGGTGTAGACCAGCAACAGCATCTGCTGCCCCGACTTATCCTCTTCCAGTTCCAGAACGTCGATGACGTTTCCATCGATGATGCGGCCGCCGCGGGTGAGATCGGTTCGGCGCTCCCACTCGATCTGCTTGGCCGATTTCTTGTCTTTACGCGAAAGCAAAGCATAGCCGATGATGGCGGCAGTAGCGCCAAAAGCGAGAATCGGATACAGCCGGAACGAGTTCATGGCAGATCGCTGCGAGGTGCAAACCTTTGACATCAAGATAGCGGGATCGGATGCGCAAAGGAACAGGAAAATTTGCTGAAAAACTTCCGCATTGTTGAACGGGTAGAGCGAACCTTCAGGTTCGCGTCTAAGTCCTTTATTTTAGATATCCGGAGCCGGCTTCAGCCGGCGACAGACTGTTCATTTCGACTTTTCAGCAAACTGTTCAGTCCCCGTCGCTTGTTGTTCTTGCAGGGGCTGAAGAGACTGTGTCGCAACCCGCTTAAAAGGTTTCCGGTGGTAAAAGAACATCGAACTCTAGCCAGACTAGCCGCGCAGCGGCGGCACGAGGTTAGGCGTGGGCGTATGCCCACGCACCCAGTGGGAGAAATCCGAGCCGCAGAGCGGCGGCACTAACTCGCGACATAGTCTCTGAAGCCCGGTGGCTTACTGCAAGTCGTTCGGCATGGCTGACGAGAGTGCTGAAAAAGTCGAAATGAGCCCTCTGCCGCCGGCTGAAGCCGGCTACGGATAATCCAAAACAAAGAACTTAGACGCGAACCTAAACGTTCGCTCTACCCAGTCATCACGACAGCGGGAGTTTTTCAGCGAGCTGAAAGCCGTGCCCTGACACAAACCACATCGATCAGCGGAGATTCATGAGATAGCTGACGGCTTCCGGTTGGGTACGGTCACCCCAGGTCGACCACCGGATTCGCCAGCGCGCCGACGCCCTCGACGGTCACCTCGACCGTCTCGCCGGCCTGCAACGGACCAACGCCTACTGGGGTTCCGGTAGGGATCAGGTCACCGGGCTCCAAGGTCATTACCTGGCTGATATACCGGATCAACAGATCAAGCGGGAACAGGAAGTCGCTGGTCGTTCCATTCTGCCGCAGCTCGCCATTGACGCGGGTTTGCACCCGAACGCCCTTCCAGGGATCGAGATTTTCAGCCACCACCGGGCCCACCGGGCAGAAAGTGTCGAAGCCTTTGGCGCGGGTCCACTGTCCGTCCTTGTTCTGCAGGTCGCGAGCAGTGACGTCGTTCACGCAGGTGTAGCCCAGAATGTAAGGCCGCACATCGTCATCTTCGCGCAAACGATAGCAGCGTTTGCCCATCACCACGCCCAGCTCGCCTTCGTAATCCACGCGCTGCGAAAGCGTCACCGGACGGCGAATCTCATCCTCCGGGCCAATGATCGAGGAGGGCGGCTTCAGGAACAGAAGCGGCTCGGCAGGAATGGGATGATTCAGTTCCTTGGCGTGCTCCCGATAGTTGCGGCCAATGCATACGATCTTGGACGGCTCAACTGGAGCCAGCAAACGAACCGCCCCCAACGGGATCTGGCTGCCTTCGCCATTGCTGAAGTCGACAAACGATCGCGGGGCCACGGCCAGGGTACGGGTGATCGTCGGCTGACCAGCCACATCTTCGATCAGGCCATAGCGCGTGGCGTTCTGGTATGCAAAGCGGCAATAAGGCATCGCCCAAATCCTTTGGTGAATATTCTGTGAATTTACTTGCTGGGCACCGTCTCGCTGGCCTCGGCTGAACGCGGGCTCTCATTTCCACGCAGATCCACCGCCGATACGGCATAGAAATACTTCTTGCCGCGCTCGATGTTTTCGTCCCGGTACGACGAAACCTGCACCAATTGCGTGTTCAACTTTTGCGGCTGGCCTCCCTGGACCCAGCGGAAGACGTTGTATCCAGCCAGATCGCTTTCCAGGTTGGGCGCCCAGGTCAGGTCGATGAAAGGCTTCTGTCCTACCCCGGAGAAAATTGCCTGCAGTCCGACCGGCTGTGCCGGCGGATAAATGTCTCGGGTATAGACCTCGACCGGCTTGGAGTCATCTCCTTCCACTGCGGCATTCAGGCCGTTGGCGTGGACCTGGCTGAGCGTGGTGATGCGATATTCGTATTTCTGTTCCCATCCGAATGTCTTGTCGAGATAGGAACCCTGGGCTGACGGCTCCACCTCGGCCAGAAGGATAAACGCGGGAGCTCCCACCGGCCTGCGCATGATGCGGTAGAGATACGTGACTCCAGCGGGCGGGGTGGGTGGAGTCGGGCCGACCCACGAAATGCGTACCGCTTCCTCACTGACCGAAGCCGACAACTCTTGCGGAGCCGGAATGGTCGGCGTCACCGGAATCGAGACCTGGTTGGAAAGCCCAGCGCTGCGGCCGCGCGAATTCATCTCCTCGACGGCATAGGTTACAAATCCGGCTGGATTCTCCTCACCCAGCTGCGGCGGCAGCTTGTCCACATAGTGAATCCGAACTTCTCCCGGCGGTGCTTCGTTCTTTTGCTTCTGCGCCGGGCGCGGAGTGGGGGGCGCAATCTCGGCCACGATGGTACAGCTTCCCATCAGGGAAGTTCCGTCGTGACGGCAGATCCGGGTCACCGGATTGTGTTTGACCAAGGTGTGATCCGTATTTTTGTGCGGCAGAGTCCAGTCAAGGTCAACCCGGTCGCCCCGGCGCGAGGCGGTAAGGTCGTCCACTGGCACCGCCAAATTCAGGGATGGCAGCGAGGGGGCGCCGGGCGTTCCGCACCCAGGTAGCATCGCGATGATCAGAAGACTGCCGAGTAAGCCGCCGAGCCGAAGTTGCATGAAACTAACAGGGTAACAAATCGCGAAAAACCCGGCCGGGGGCGCGACCTGTTGGGCCGGGCGGGGTTGAACTCCTAGCCCATCGCCTGTAAGGGTTCCGGAGGTTACACTCAGAGTGTCCCACCAGGAGAGATTCATGAGCCGGTCGATGCTCGCGGCACTTGTTGTTATGGCGTTCGCCCTTAATGTTGCAGCCCAAAACCGGCCAGCGCCAGCCGCGGCCGCCAACTCCACAGCCGCGAATTCCAAAGCCACGGCCGCCAAGAGCGGCGGTACGGTCGACAAGGCCTACTTGCAGAGCATCTGGGATGGGTGGGCCTCCAATGACTTGGAGAAACAGGGCCAGTTCTACGTGCAAGGTCCCGGCCACCTGTTCTTCGATGTCGCCCCACTCAAGTACAACAGTTGGGACGAATACAAGGCTGGAGTGGCCCCGTCGCTGAAGGATTCGCCCAAGGTGACGTACACCGTCAACGACGACATGCAGATTCATCCCGAAGGGAAAGTCACCTGGATCGATGGGACGGTGACCATGCAAGGGGCTTCGCCGCAGGGCGAGAAGCAGACCCTGACGCTGCGTTGGACTGCCATCTTTGAGCAGCAGAACGGGCGCTGGCTCATCCAACATGAACACGTATCGGCGGCTGCCGATCCCCAGCAACAGTAGCGAAGCGGGCTCTAGGCTTCCAGCTTCCTGGCCAGCAGTTCATTGACCAGCGCGGGATTGGCCTGACCCTTCGACGCCTTCATGACCTGGCCGACGAAGAAAGCGATGACCGTCTTCTTGCCGCCGCGATACTGCTCCAGCTGCTTGGGATTGCCGGCCATGACCTCGTCGATGATCTTTTCGATGGCCGCCGTATCGGTGATCTGCTGCGGCTTTTCCTTTTCGTAGATGGCGGGAAAGTCCTCGCTCGCGCTCGAAGGCCAGATCGTAAAGGTCTTTGAGGATTTTGCCGCTGATGGTACCGCTCTCGACCAGATCCGCTGATAAAGCTACGCCTCGCATGGAAATCGGCGACTGCTCAATCTCCAGCCCTTTGGCCTTCAGCCGGCCCATCAACTCGCCCTGAACCAAGTTGGCCACGCGCTTGGGATTCTTCGCCGCCCCGGCCGCCGCTTCAAACTGATCCGCCAAGCTGCGGCTGCTGGTCAGCGTGGCCGCATCGTACTCGGTGATCCCATACTGCGCCACCAGGCGCGTGCGTCTTGCCTCCGGCAATTCGGGAAGCTCGGCGACAATCTGTTGACGCCACGTTTCGTCGACCACCAGCGGCAGCAAATCCGGCTCGGGGAAGTAGCGATAATCGTGCGCCTGCTCCTTGGAGCGCATGCCGTAAGTCTTGCCTTCGGCGGCGTTATAGAGCCGAGTTTCCTGTTCGATCCTGCCGCCCGACTCGATGACCTGCTCATGACGTTCGATCTCGTACTCCAACGCCTGGCGAATGAAGCGAAACGAGTTGACGTTCTTCACTTCCGTCTTGGTGCCAAACTCCTTCTGCCCGCGCGGCCGGATGCTGACGTTGGCATCGCACCGCAGCGAACCTTCTTCCATGTTGCAATCGCTGACGCCGGTGTACAAGATGATCTCCTTTAGCCGGGTCAGGTATTCCCAGGCTTCGTCAGGCGAGGAGATATCGGGCTCGCTGACAATCTCAATCAGCGGCACCCCCGAGCGGTTCAGGTCGATCGAGGTCCACAGGCTGCTGTCAGGCAGACCGTCGTGCAGGCTCTTGCCGGCATCTTCCTCCAGGTGGACGCGGGTGATGCCGATGCGTTTGGGCCCGTTCGCGGTTTTGATTTCGATGTAGCCGCGCTCAGCCAGCGGCTTGTCGTACTGCGAAATCTGATAGCCCTTGGGCAGGTCGGGATAAAAGTAGTTCTTGCGGGCGAAGATGGAAGTTTCGTTGATGCGGCAGTTCAGGGCCGTCGCCGCCAGCACGGCAAACTCCGCCGCCCGCTTGTTCAGCACCGGAAGCGGGCCCGGGAGACCGAGACATACCGGGCACACGTTGGTATTTGGCGGATCGCCGAAGTGGGTCGAGCAACCGCAGAAGATTTTGGTCTTGGTCAGGAGCTGGACGTGCACTTCCAGGCCGATCACCGGCTCGTACTTGGAAAGCGTCGCTGCGGAAGCTTCGGCCTTGCTAGCCATAATGCTCGATTATAGCTTTGCCGAATTCGTTACCACGGCGTGACGTTCAGGCTGCACACAAAGGAACTGCCCCACAAAACGAATCCGGCTGCACCGACCAGCAAGTACAAGCGCCGCTCGAAGGCATTGTGCAAGGTCGGCAGCGGCAAGGGAGAACCCAGCGCCCGATGGAACCAGGCAAACAGCAGTCCGCCGAATCCGACCAGGGTCACAGCTCCGCCAAAGGCCAAGCCCGCCATAATGAGCACATAACTGAGGCTAAACACAGCACACCCCATTTCTTTGCCCACAGGCTAGACCTCCGGCAAAAATTCCGCAAGCCCCGCTGTATCGGAAAAGCTGGTCTTGCTGTGACTGCAGGGAGACGTATAAGCCTATCTGCTGCCGGAATATCGGCAAAACTCCGCCACTTTCTCGCATACCAAAATCGCATATCTTCATCTAAATCTAAATCGGTATAGCGGGCGTAGGACTTCGGTCCGCGACCAGCCTGATGCCGATTGAGGTGCAATGAAGATCCTAAGTCCACACACTCTACTGGCTGCGTTCTTGGCTGCTCCCATCCTCGCCGGTTGTCAGGCAGCTTCGGCTCCTCCGCCTAAGGCTCCGTTCACCGACTACCGTTACGAAAAGCCGGGAACCACGCGCAAGATCACGCCTCAGGACTTGCCGGCGCCGTACGCAACCAAGTCGGCGGCCAATGGCCCGAACCTGGTGGCACGTCCGAACAATGTTTGGCCGCAAGCGCCTGCCGGCTTCAAAGTCGAACTCTACACGACCGACGTGCGGGAGCCGCGGTTGATCATCACCGCGCCCAATGGCGACTTCTTTGTAGCCGAGAGTCACAGTGGCGACATCAAAATCTTTCGCGGCATCACCGCCGACGGAAAGCCGCAGCAGACCTCGGTCTTCGCCACCGGGCTGAAGCAGCCCTACGGGATTGCCTTCTATCCCCCGGGCCCGAACCCCCAATTTGTCTACATCGGCGACACGGACGCGGTGCTGCGCTTTCCGTATCACAATGGCGACCTGAAGGCGACGGGCCAGCCGCAGCAGCTGGCGTCGTTGCCATCCGGAGGCGGGCACTGGACTCGGGACCTGGTTTTTTCGCCCGATGGCAAACATCTGTTCGTCGGGGTGGGATCCTCTGCCAACGTCGACGACCCCGACACGCATCCCGAGGAGAAGAACCGCGCCGATATTCTGGAGATGAATCCGGATGGCTCCGGCGTGCATGTTTATGCCTATGGCATTCGCAATGCTGGAGGCGGTCTGGCCATCAATCCCAAGACGGGCGAGCTCTGGTGCTCAGTGAACGAGCGCGATCAGCTGGGCGACAACCTGGTGCCCGACTACATCACGCACGTGCAAGAGGGCGGCTTCTACGGCTGGCCTTATTACTACATCGGCGGCAATCCTGACCCCAGGCTCAAGGGCGCACATCCCGAACTAAAGGACAAAGCCATCGTTCCCGACGTGCTGTTGCAGCCCCACAATGCTTCATTGGAAATGGTGTTTTATCAGGGAAAGCAGTTTCCCGCGGAATATCAGGGCGACATTTTTTCGTCGCAACATGGTTCGTGGAATGCCAAGACTCGGGTGGGCTACGAAGTGATTCGGGTGCCCCTCCATCAGACCGGCAAGGCGAGCGGAGAGTATGAAGATTTCCTCACCGGATTCGTGCTGCCCAACGGTGACGTGTGGGGACGGCCGGTAGGCATTACGGTAGCGCCGGATGGATCGTTGCTGATCACCGACGACGGCTCGAACTCCATCTGGCGCGTGAGCTACGCGGGGAAGTGAAAACTCCTCACATTGTCATCCCAACCGAGGACTTTAGTCCGAGCGGAGGGACCTGCTTTCTGCGGCGGAGTGGCGCCCCTACCCTTTGATGACTTCGGCCTCTCCGCCTTCCGGCCCATAGAAAAATACCCAGGTAGCGAAATCGTCGGTGAACTCGAGAAAGCGATGCTCCTCGCGCGCCGGCACAAACAATAAATCGCCGGGGCCGAATGAAGTTTCTTGCGAGCTATGCTGGAATCGTCCGGTGCCGCTGATGATCACATAGATTTCATCGCGGCTGTGCGGTGTTTGCGGATCATTGCCGCGCGGCGCATACAATTCGACGGTCAACGTGCCGTGCCGGAATAGTTCAATGAAGCGTTCGCCTTTGGGGCCGGGAAGCTGGTCGAGCCCGGTGAGCACCTTCACATATCCCTTTACGATTTTGCCTTCAATCTTCATGGTTTCGCCGCCATGATATGGTCCAGATCGGTCCTGCCTTTCGGCTTCCACGCACCGACGATGATTCCCATCAAAATACAGCCCAGGAACGGATAAGCTGCGGAAATCAAGATGAACGAGCCGGTGCGGGCTTCAAACACCATATTCGTAATCATCGCCAGTGCCGCGGCCAGGCCAACCAGTAGGCCTATGCCGATCCCGCGAAACAGGCCTTGGGTCTCGGATCCGCTTACCAGCTTGGCGATGGCGTACGCCAACAGGATGCTGCACAGCAGGGCGATGATGTATGGCCAGAAGTTCGGAGTCGACAGATACGCTCGCTTGTCTTCGGGCGACATATTCAATCCTGCCACCCACTGCTTGGACAACGCCTTGAACCACACCGCCCCAAACAGCCAATCCACGACGCCAGCCAGCAGGATCGCAGCCCAATTCAAGCGCATCGCGCCTTCCTCCTCGCCATCGGCGTGACGATATCCTGTTCCGCCGGGTTGCGCAATTGTAATCAACGTGCAGTACACATCTTCAGGACATCTTGCGGAGTGCCGCCGCGCTGACGTAGGGTGCGCAGGCTAAGCGCGTCGTGGCGCTTGGCCAGCCGTGTGCCGCCTTCATCGCGTACCAGGTCGCAATGGTAATAGGCGGGGATGTGCAGGCTGAGCGCGCGAATCAACAACAATTGCCGCGCCGTAGACTTCAGCAGATCGGCGCCGCGCACCACTTCGGTGATCTGCATGGTAGCGTCGTCGGCCACCACTGCAAGCTGATACGCGGGCACGTCGTCGCGCCGCCATACCACGAAGTCGCCGAAGTGCTGCCCGGCGACGAATCGCTGCGGCCCTTGTCGTCGGTCGTCGAAGCCGATCGCCTCGCGGTCGGGCACGCGAAAGCGCCAGTTCACTCCTGCCGGCGATTCATAGCGGCCTGCCTCGCCCATCCTGTCGCGGCATCGTCCGGGGTAAAGAGGTTCATCGTCGCCTTCATTGGGAGCGGCCGAGGAATTTGCCAGATCCTTACGAGAGCACGTGCAGGGATAAATGAACCCGCCATCGCGCAGCTGGCGCCAGGTGGTGAGATACAAATCCCGCCGCCGGCTCTGCTCATAGGGCGCGAACGGGCCGCCCATATCGGGACCCTCCTGCCAACGAATGCCCAGCCATTGCAGGTCGTCGATCATGGCGCGTGCGAATTCCGGTTTCGAGCGTTGGGGATCGAGATCTTCATTACGAAAAACCAGCGTGCCTCCGTGCTGCCGAGATCGCTGATACGCGGTCCAGAAGGTACAAGCGTGCCCGACATGCAGCAGGCCGGTGGGTGAGGGCGCAAGCCGTCCACGATAAGGCGTCGATTGGGTCGTAGACAGGAAGGCCATGCGACGATTCTAGAGGTAATCGCAATACTGGTTGTACGCGCACTGCAACGGATGAAACAGAATTCGTTCACCACGGAGGCACGGAGCACACGGAGGCATTAGGCACCTCTTGAAAAGAATGGCTCCGTGCTGTCCGTGTCTCCGTGGTGAATCTTTAATTGCTGATCAGTCGAATGGCGCCGCGCCCACCAACTCGGGTTCGGGCTCGGCTGCTTTCGTGGCCTTGGGGCTCTGCGGTCTCGCCTTCTCCGGAATTCGGCGAGAGGGCGTATGCGGATGCAGATCACGCGCGTTGCGCAGGAGCAGCAGCAGCGGAGCCATGGCCCAGAAGATCAGGCCCATGATCCAGAACGCCTCGACAAACGACAGCATGGCGGCTTGCTGCTGCACCATCAGGTAAATGGCGCCCCACGATTTATGGGCGGCATCGGCTGCGCTGAGCGGCGCGTGCTGCTGAAACCAGCTCTGCAAGCCGCGAAACATAGTCTGCGTGCGGATGTCCATCGGGGTGATGTGGCTGATGAGTTGGTTCTGGTGCACCTGTTCGCGGCGGGCCAGGAATGTGGTCATCATGGCTATGCCGAAGCTGCCGCCGATGTTGCGCATCAGGTTGTAAATGCTGGTGGCATTGCCCATCTTCTCCTTGCTGATGCCCGACATGCTGGTGGCCATCAGGGGCACAAACAGAAATGCCATGGCTGCGCCTTGAATAATCTGCGGCCAGAAAATGTCCCAATAGCCGGCATTGAGATTCAGGTGCGAGAGGCTGAACATGGTGTACCCGCCGGTGACGATTCCAATCAGCAGCAGCTTGCGCGGGTCCATGCGATTGGTAAGCTGGCCGCTGATCGGGGTCATCAGCAGCGCGCCGATACCGCGCGGTGACAGCGCCAGTCCGGATTGCATCGCCGGATATCCCAGTAGCGTCTGCAGATAAATCGGCAGCAGCATCAGCGAGGCGTAGAGCACGAAGCCCAGCATCGTCATGACCAACGTTCCGGCGGCAAAGGTGCAATCCTTTAGCACCCGCAGATCGACGATCGGATGTTTCGCGGTGAGTTCGCGAATCTACCATCCCCACCAGGCCGATGACGCAGAGTGCAGTCCACAGGCGGATCTGATTGCTGCCGAACCAGTCCTTGCGCTGGCCGGTGTCGAGCACCATCTGCAGGAAGCCGAAGCCGAGCGCCAGAAATCCGATGCCCCACAGGTCGACTCCGCCGAGCTTGGTTTTGCGAAGGTAAGGTGGGTCGATGATGAAGTGGCTGATCATCAGCAGCGAGAGAATCCCCACCGGCAGATTGATGTAGAAGATCCAGCGCCAGGTGTAGTTGTCGGTGATCCAGCCGCCCAGCGTCGGCCCCAGGATGGGCGCGATGATAATGCCCAGGCCGAATGCCGCCATCGCCGTGCCATGCTTTTTGGGCGGGAAAGTTTCCAGCAGCACCGACTGCGACAGCGGCTGCAGGCCTCCACCGCTGAGGCCTTGCAGCACGCGAAAGAAGATCAGCGACTCCAGGCTGGTCGCCATACCGCAGAGCAGCGAACTGATGGTGAAGCCGGTAACGCACAGCATCAGCATGCGCCGCCGCCCAAAGCGCATGGCCAGCCATCCCGCCATGGGCAGAATGATGGCGTTCGACACCAGGTACGAGGTGACGACCCACGTGCCCTCTTCGTAAGTCGCGCCCATATTCCCCGCCATGTGCGGGACCGAAACGTTGACCACAGTGGTGTCGAGCACCTCCATGAACGTGGCCAGCATGACAGCGATGGTGACGATCCAGGGATTGCTGCGGATTGGGGCGGAACCGGGCATCGCTCTTCATAAAGAGCATAGAAAAATGAAGGCGCCTTGGTCGGTGATGCCCCTCACAGATACGGGTCTACGGGGTTGTCCCGGCTGGGAACCCCGAACGTCTTACCAGTAAGATTTATGTCATTCGTCTTACTAGTAAGACGATCTGCACTCATAAGGCGCGCTGGGATTTGGGCTTACCGTGAGCTCCTTTTGTGACTCGAATCACACGACCAAGTGAGGTCGGGTGCTACGATAATTCTTTATGTCTGCCCCCGACTCTCTCTTCCTACGTGCCTGCCGCCGTCTGCCGGTGGAGACGACTCCGGTTTGGTTCATGCGCCAGGCCGGCCGTTATATGCAGCAATATCGCGATGTACGTAAGCACCATTCCCTGGTCGAGATCTGCAAGAAGCCGGAATTGGCCGCCGAGGTGACCATCACCGCTGCCGAGTTCCTCCACGTCGACGCTGCCATTATCTTTGCCGACCTGCTGCTGCCGCTGGAAGTCATGGGCCTACCGTTTCACTTTGCAGAAGGCGAAGGGCCGGTCATCGAAAAGCCGGTTCGCACCGCGTCAGATGTAAAGATATTGCGCATCGATCGGGCTGCGGAATTGGGATATGTTTCCGATGCGGTGAAATTGGTGGTGAAGCACTTTGGCGCGAAATTGCCGGTCATCGGCTTCTGCGGCGCTCCGTTCACGCTGGCCAGTTACATGGTGGAAGGCGGCGGATCGCGTCATTATCTCGAGGTCAAGAAGTTGATGTACAACTCGCCCGAAGTTTGGGACGAGCTGGTGAGCAAGCTGGTCGATGTGCTGGCCGAATACGCGGCAGCGCAAGTGCGCGCCGGCGCCGACGCCTTGCAGATCTTCGATAGCTGGGTGGGATGCCTGAGCGTGGAAGACTATCGCCGCTACGCGCTGGTGCCGACCACGCAGCTCATCCAACGGCTGCAGAAAGAAACCAACGTTCCCATCATCTACTTCGGCACCGACAGCTCGACCCTGCTGCCGTCCATGTCGGAGACCGGGGCGGAAGTCATTGGCCTGGACTGGCGCATTCCGCTGGATGAAGGCTGGCGCACCGTCGGACATCAGCACGCGGTGCAGGGCAATCTCGATCCGGTCTTGCTGTTTGCCTCCTGGCAGGAGTTGAAGCAGCGTGCCGAGCACATTCTCCGCCTGGCCGACGCCCGGCCCGGACACATCTTCAATCTCGGCCACGGCATCCTGCCGAACACGCCGGTAGACAATGTGAAGAACCTCGCACAATTCGTGCACGACTTTACCGCGACCGCCTCCCACTCCACGAGGGCGCAATGAATAAGCAGGCAGTACTGCTGATCGCTCATGGCAGCCCGGAGCGGGTGGAGGACATTCCCGCGTTTCTGCAAAACATTTCCCGCGGCCGCCCCATGTCTGACGCAGTGGTACGCGAGGTACAGCATCGTTATTCACTCATCGGCAGCTCCCCGCTGACCCGGATTACCCAGGCCCAGGCCGATGGTGTCGCCCGCGAGCTGGGCGTCCCGGCCTATGTCGGCATGCGTAATTGGCATCCCTTCATCGCCGACACGCTGCGGCAGATGGAATCTGACAACGTGGGACAGGTGGTGGCGATTTGCCTGGCCCCGCATAATTCGCAAACCAGCGTGGGACTCTATAAACAGGTGTTGTTTGGAGCAAGCGCGCCCTTCGCCGTCGATTTCGTGGAGGAATGGCACGATCACCCCTTGCTGATCGAAGCCTTCGCCGACAAGCTGCGCTCCGGCTGGAAAAATGCCTGCCGACAACACGGTGCAACCTTGCCCGTAATATTTACCGCGCACAGCGTTCCCCAACGAACCATCGCCGAAGGCGATCCTTACGAAGCCCAGACGCGCGAGACTGCGGCGCTGGTGGCGGCGCAAGTTCCTGAGATCGGTGCCTGGCAATTTGCCTTTCAAAGCCAGGGTATGTCAGGCGGGGAATGGCTGGGTCCCACAGTGGAGGACACGATTACTCAATTACGCCAGGCAGGCCATACCGGCGTGTTTGTACAGCCTATCGGCTTTGTCTGCGACCACGTGGAGATCCTGTTCGATGTTGACATCCTTTTCCGGCAGTTCGCCCGGGAGCGCGGCATGCAACTCTACCGGGCAGAATCGTTGAACGAGTCACCCCTGTTCGTGCGGGCCGTTGCTGACCTGGCACGAACCAGGCTGGGATTATTGCGCCAGTCTTGCCCAAGCGGTGCCGAAACTGAGAAGATTTGTTGAACCTGACCCGCATGAAGCGGATTGCCATTATCGGCGGAGGCATTTCGGGGCTGAGCGCAGCCTTTTACCTGGAGAAGGCGCGCGCCGCCGGCACTGAACTGGAGTACACCCTCTTTGAAAGCAGCCAGCGGCTGGGCGGCTGCATGTCGTCCGACCGCATCGAAGGCTGTCTGGTCGAGGCTGGCCCCGATTCCTTCCTCACCGAGAAGCCTTGGGCGACGATCCTCTGCCAGGAACTCGGCATTGCCGATCAACTCATCGGCTCCAACGATTCTCAGCGCAAGACCTACATTGTGGTAAAGGGCCGTCTGGTGGTCATGCCCGACGGGCTCATGTTCATGGTGCCCACGCAGTTCGTTCCCACGGCGCTGTCGCCGCTGTTTTCGTGGGAGACAAAAATGCGCATGGCGCGCGAACTGCTTCATCCGCCGCGACCCATGCAGGGCGATGAAACTGTGGCCGAGCTGGTGGAGCGTCATTTTGGCGCAGAGGTGGTCGATCGTCTGGCCGATCCTCTGCTGGCAGGCGTTTATGGCGGCGATGCCGGGAAGCTGAGCGCACGCGCTGTCTTGCCGCGCTTCGTCGAAATGGAAGAGAAGTATGGCAGCCTGAGTCGCGCCATGATGGCGGCGCGCAAGAAGATCAAGGAAGCTGCCGGCCGGCAGCCGGTCCGGCCGCTGTTCACGTCGTTGAAGGATGGGATGCAGCAGATGGTCGACGCCACCGTCGCCCGCCTGAATCCCGAGTCGATCCGCCTGCGCCACTACATCCGGCGGGTGTATCCAGAGAACGGTGGCTGGCGTGTGGCTATCGAGATGAACGGCGACGAGCGTTACGACGCCGTGATCCTGGCCACTCCGGCCAACGTAGCCGGGACGCTGCTGGACGGGGTCGACCGCGCGCTGTCGCGCAACCTGCTGGATATCACCTACAGTTCGTCGGTCACGGTCACGCTGGGTTATTACAAAGAACAGCTGGCCAAGCTGCCACCTGGTTTCGGTTTCCTGGTGCCGCGCAGCGAAGGCACGCGCCTGCTGGCCTGTACTTTCGTGCATAACAAATTTCCCCATCGCGCGCCTGCGGACAAGGGCATTCTGCGTTGCTTCCTCGGGGGCGCTCGCGACGAGGCGGTGCTGGGGCTGACCGACGAAGAAATGCTGGAGACCGTCTGCCGCGAGCTTAAGAATATCGTCAACCTGGATGTGCGGCCGATTTTCGCGCGGGTGTATCGCTGGCGGGAGGCGATGGCCCAGTACGAGCCCGGCCACATCGCGCGAGTCGAAAAAATCGAGAAACGAGCGCACGACCTTCTCGGCCTGGCACTCGCCGGCAACGCTTATCATGGCATCGGCGTGCCCGATTGCATTCGCTCGGGCAAGGAAGCGGCCGACCTGGTAGCCCAGCTGACACCCCAATCTGAGCCCGCTCCGCTCTAACTTGGTCGCTCAGACAGATAGCTTTCTTTACCGCGGAATCTTCCTATCAGCTGGCGCTTTTATTGTGTCGCAGATCACTGACTGCGACCTCTGGTTCGGCGTAGGCTACGGCCATATTCACCTGCCTCCACTGACAGGTCTCGGAGGTGACCGATGTCTGTTGTCCCGATCGTCATCTACTGTCTCCTGGCCGCTCTGTTCATCTTCGCCCTGACTTTTCACGACGAACTGCTCAAGGAGAGGCGTAGCAAGAGCAGGAAGCGGCCGCCGGGCACGCTGATCGTTATCGACGGTGGCAAACACTATCAGGCAAAGCGCCGGTCGCGCCTGTAGCCCGCAAAGAGACCGCGCCCGCCCAGTCCTATGAGGCAGTCCAGGGGCATTCTGCGTCCCCGACTCGTCTGTCTTCGCCCCAACATTTACAATCTAGACAAGCGGCCTCTGTTGCCTATCCGCCTCAAGGGAATTAGCGAGCGGGCCTAGCACTGCGGCCAGATATCGAAGTGCGGATTTGAATCCAGGAAGCTCGATGAGTAAGTTTTTCGACAATCCAGCCGAACGCCCGGCGCCGGCCGGCGCCCGTGTGCCGGCATCCGTCTGTCTGGGAGGCGTAGAAATCCGGCCGGCAACCGTGCTGGCGCCCATGGCTGGCATCACCGACACGGTTTTTCGCCGCTTCATCCGCAACCTGAGCGGCTGCGGCCTCATGATGACCGAGTTCACTTCGGCCGACGGCATCATCCGGCACAAGGACAAGAAGGCTAAACAGTACCTCACCTTCTACGGCAACGAGCATCCTATCTCGGCCCAGCTTTTTGGCAGCGACCCAGCCGTACTGGCCGACGCTGCGCGGGTGGTCCAGGACCTCGGTTTCGATCTGGTTGATCTCAATCTGGGCTGCCCGGCGAAGAAAGTGGTTAAGTGCAATGGTGGCTCGGGGCTGCTGCGCGATCTGCCGCTCATCAAGAACATCTTTGAGTCGGTGCGCGCGGCGGTGACGGTGCCGTTTACAGTGAAATTCCGCGCCGGCTGGAGCGACAAGGAAATTGTGCACATCAACCTGGCGAAGATGGCCGAGGACTGTGGGCTGGCCGGGGTCGCGCTGCACGCCCGCACTCGCGAGCAGGGCTACAGCGGACAGGCGAATTGGGAATGGATTGCTGCGGTGAAGGCTGCGGTCGGGATCCCGGTGATCGGTAACGGCGATGTCCGCTCGCCCGAGGACGCTGCCTCCATGGTGGCGCAGACCGGGTGCGACGCGGTCATGATTGGCCGCAGCGCGGCTTCGAATCCCTGGATTTTCCGCCAGATCGAACAGTACACCCGCACCGGATCCTACGACTTGCCCAGCGATGCCGACCGCTACGAAATGATTCGTACCTACTTTGCCATGCTGGTACAGGAGAAGATTGGCGGCGCCGAAGGCAAGATGAAACAGTTCGCCTCCTGGTTCACTCACGGGGTGCCGCACGGCGCCCAACTGCGTAAGGCGGTGTACGAGTCGAAGAACGCAGGCGAAATTCTCGACGCCGTCGATCGCTTCTTCGAAACTCTGCTCGGCGGGAAAATCGATGTCCCGCCGGCTGGACCACACAATCAGGGGACCCTTCCCGAAGCAGTTTCTGCCTAGGCCACGCAGGGCTGCTGGGTTGCCGCCAATTCTTGTATCAACCGGATCAGAAAGCCGGGCGCGATCTCTGCAACTTGGTGTAGCATGACGTGCTATCCACCGGAGGGTTCGATGCCGCATTGCACCAAGTGTGGAGTGGAGCTTCCCGCCAGCGCGCAGTTCTGTCAGGCGTGCGGCCAGCCGCAGCCGGTCATTCCAGCACAGGTGGCGCCTCCCTGGCAACCCACGAGCGCCACTGCCGGCGCCGGCATGTCTGAGAACACCGCTGCCGCCTTGAGCTATGTGCTGGGCTGGCTCACGGGCATCATTTTCTTTCTCATCGACAAGCGACCTTATGTGCGCTTCCATGCCGCGCAATCGATTGTTACCTTTGGGGGACTGAGCATCATCCGCGCCGTGCTCGGGCTGGCCTTTGGCGTGGGATGGGCCTTCGACGGGCTCGGTCACTGGGGTTACTCCGGCTGGGGTAGCCTGGGCTTGGGCATCATGCTGCTTGTCGTATTAGGCCTGCTCACCCTCGTTCTCTGGATCGTCTGTATCATCAAGGCGGCCACGGGATCGCGGTTTGAATTGCCGATTGCAGGTCCGATCGCGCAAAGCCTCGCCGGGCAGTGAACGTAGCAGACCAAGTCATTGGAGAATGTGATCGATGTTTGCCGCTGTGTTGCACGCGCTTGGGGAATCGCCCCGCTACGAAGAGTTTGCTGAGCCCGTCGCCGCAGAAGGCGAAGCCATCCTCCAAGTCTGTGCGGCCGCGCTGAAGCCGGTTGACCGGCAGATGGCCAGCGGCTCGCACTATGCCAGCTTTCGCGAGTTTCCCGTGGTGTGCGGCCTCGACGGCGTTGGTACCTTCGACGACGGCACTCGCGTGTTCTTCGCCGGGCCGCGGCGTCCGTTCGGGGCGATGGCCGAGCGGACGGTCGTGCACCGGGCACGCTGCTGGCCGGTGCCTGAGAATGTCGATGACGTTACGGCGGCAGCTATCGTCAACCCCGGCATGTCGGCGTGGCTGACTCTGTCGCAAGCGGCACGGCTGGCTGCGGGAGAAACCGTTCTTATCCTGGGAGCAACCGGAACCACGGGCAAGCTGGCGGTACAGATTGCAAAGCTCCTGGGCGCCGGCCGGGTCGTGGCTGCCGGACGCGACGAGCAAACGCTCAATTCCCTGCACGATCTGGGCGCCGAGGCTACGATTCGCCTGCAAGGGGCCGGAGACGAGCTCGCTGACGCGTTCGCTCGCGAAGCTCGGGTCGCGTCTTACGATGTGATTGTCGATTACCTGTGGGGCTGGCCTACCGAGGCGCTGCTGGCTGCGCTTACCCGCTCCGATCTCAGCTCTGCACGTTCTTCAAGAGTGCGCCTTATCCAGGTAGGCGAGAGCGCCGGGGCCAGCATTACTCTTCCGGCAGCCGCGCTTCGCAGCTCAGGCCTGGAGATCGTAGGCGCGGGGTCCGGCGCGGTGCCGCCGATGGAGGTGCTGCTTGACACCTATCATCAGCTCATGGCCCGCGCCGCCAGCGGAGAGCTTCGCATCGACACTGAGCGAGTGCCGCTTGCCGGCATCGAAGACATCTGGGCAAAGCAGCAACGCGCACGGCTGGTCATCCTGCCGTAGCTCGCTAGTTCAATAAGGCGGACGGATTCCGGCGAACGATGTGCAGCAGTTTTAGGGTGGCCTGGCGCGGCTCGCGAATACCCTGCTCCCAGCTCTCCACTGCATTGGAGCTGACATTGAGCAGACGCGCAAACAGCGCCTGGCTGGCATTCAGGCCCTCGCGCAGCGAACGGATGTCAGCTGGCTTCATCGGTTTGGGACGGGGAGGGATTTCAACCGAGCGCAGATCGAGCCGGGCTTCGTTCTTTTCAGCAGAGGCCGTCGCCGGCGTAGCTGGTTCGTCTTTGCGCTTGTTCTTCTTCTTATCTTTTTTCTTATCCCTCTTGCTCATGGCCTCTCCTCGAATGTGATATCCCACATCGTAGGATTATTAGGCCACCGGAGTAAATGGCTCTTAAGCTGTAGCCCTCAGCCCACCTTTTGCTTGAGGGGGCGAGCGACCGGCCTCCCCTTTTCTCCTATCTCCAGATGGGCCCAAGGTAGTTCGTGGTCGTGAGTGAAAACTACCACCCATTTACCGGGAATGGCCGCCTCGTAGAAGCGATGCTTGTTGGCGATGGTTTCCAGCGGATAAAGATCGTAGCCCAGTACCCAGGTGGGATCCAGGTGCTTGGCGTCGGACACTAAGTCGCTAGGATAGGCAGCCACGGCGTTTCCGCTGCGAATTATGACCGCCTGCAGATTGCGGGTGTGTCCGGGATAAACTTTCACGGCGACTCCGGGAGCAATTTCCGCATCGCCCTTCAGCAGCTGCATTTGCCCGCTGTTCACCAGGGGATCGTAGTTGTCGGTCATATAGCTGACGCGGTCGCGCTCGTGCTGCTCGTGGGCATGCTGCAGTTCGCCTTCCTGCACGTAGTACGTGGCGCGTGGAAAGGTTGCGACCGGGTTGCCGTGCTGATAACGGGTATTCCAGCCGCAGTGGTCAAAGTGCAGATGACTATTGATGACGACGTCGATTTCGTCAGGCGAGACTCCAGCCTCCTCGAAACTTTTCATCAGCAGCGCCTGGTTCTGGTAGATGGCCTGACTCTTGTCGCTCAGCTTATTGCCGATGCCGGTCTCGATCAGGATATTTCGGTCGCCGGTGCGTACCAGCAGCGAATTCAATGCCAGAGGAATGTTGTTGCGCTCGTCGGGTTGGATGCGCTTCTCCCACATTACTTTGGGGATGATGCCGAACATTGCGCCGCCATCCATCCGGTAGACGCCGTCCGACAGGACGGTGAGTTCAAAGTCGCCAAGCGTCATTCGATGCAAGGGCCATCTCCTAAGAGTTCGATTTCGATCATACTGAAGTCGCGATAACGGCAGGGGCGCAAGATTGCTGTACTTCCGGTTAGCCATATCGATTTAGGAGTAAACCATGCTGACAGCTCGACTCATTTTCGTTGTTCTCTTTGGCTCGGCGCTACTGGGTCAGACTTCGGAAACTCCGTCCAGCGCCGCGAATCAGAATGCGCAGCCCGCGACGGTGAGGCCAGCGCGGGCAGCAAGCCAGCAGCCGGCCACCCAGCCAAGTGATGACCTGGCACAGATGCGGGTCGACCTGGATCGTATGGAGAGCCTCAACCTGAACATGAGCAGCGAGGTCGAATTCCTTCGCGATCAGAACCTTCAAATCCTGCTGCGCACCAATTCGCAGATGTGGACTCTCCTGATCCACGATCTTCGGCTGCGGCTTGAGCATGACGAGCAGCTCCGATCGGCGCAACCGCCCACGGCCGGAAGCCGGACCCCAGCGGCCCCGCCGAATCCTCGCTAGTCGCGCGCCTACCGACCGAATGGTCTCGGGAACGGCCTTGGCCCGCGCGGTGTACACTTGCGCGGATGGCAAACGCCCTTCCCAGCGTTCGCAGCGACCATAACGGCGACGATTCCGCTACTGCGGGAACGCTCTATCTGGTTGGCACGCCCATCGGCAATCTGGAAGACATTACCCTGCGGGCCCTGCGCACCTTGAAGGAAGTGGACCTGATCGCCTGCGAAGATACCCGGCAAACTGCGAAGCTGCTGAATCACTATGGCATCGAAAAGCCTACTATCAGCTACCACGAGCACAATGAGCTGGCCCGGGCCGCCGAACTGATCGTTCACCTGGAAAAGGGCGACAGCATCGCCATGGTCAGTGATGCCGGCATGCCCGGGGTGAGCGATCCGGGATACCGCTTGGTGGCGCTGGCCATTCGTCATCAAATTCGCGTGGTGCCGATTCCCGGCGCCTCGGCGTTCCTGTCGGCCTTGGTGGCCAGCGGCCTGCCTACCGACTCGTTTCGCTTTGGCGGATTTCTCCCGGCCAAGGCCGGAGCCAGGCGAACCGCGCTGGAAGCGATTCTCAACTCGCCCCGGACGCAGATCTTCTACGAAGCCCCGCATCGCCTGCTCGAGACTATGCAGGATGTCGTCGAAGTTCTCGGCCCCGAGCGGCACGTGGTCGTGGCCCGGGAAGTGACCAAGCTGCACGAGGAGTTCCTCCGCGGCCGGGCCGAAGAGTTACGGGCGCAATTGGAAGCGCGCGGGGAAGTGCGGGGAGAAATTACCCTACTGATCGGCAAGGCCGAGGAAGCTTCCCAACAACGTCCATCCACCAAAACCATCGCCCAACGCGTAAGGGATTTGGTGCGCGATGAGCAATTGGAGGAGAAATCGGCGCTCAAACAGGCGGCGAAGGAGTTTGGACTGTCCAAAAGCGAAGCCTATCGAGAGCTGCAAAGGACGAAGTCCCCGGCTCAGTGATTTGACAATCACGACAAGGGTGCTCAACAATAACGGGCAAGTTGGAAGTGGTTAGGCCACAACATCCTCTCTCGGCTTGGGCGTCGGGATCCTGACCCTCCTGATCGTCCAAAGGCAAAAATATATGGCCAAGATCCTCTGCGTGGATGACGAACCGAACACTGTGACCTTGAAATGCGCCATTCTCAAGGCAGCTGGGCACGAGGTGACTCCCTCGACCTCGGCTCGCGACGCCATCGAAAAGCTGCAACATAATGAGTACGATGCCGTGGTCACCGATTGGCGGCTGGGCGATGCCAATGGACGAGCCATTGTGCAGGCGGCCAAGACCCATTCCACCATGCCGGTGGTGGTGGTGTCGGGCTACGTAGCGGAAGCGTTTCAGGCAGCCGAGCCTCTGGCCGATCTCTACCTGGAGAAGCCGGTGAATCCCGAGGAACTGGTCACCATCGTCAACGAGTTGCTGAAGACCAGCGATCATCCGGCGCAATAGCTGCGAGTCGGCCGCGGTGATCCGTGCCGTGCCAGTTCTGAAAATCCCAACGGCGCTGTTCACTCTCCATAATCACAGAGAACCTGAGGAGCCGGATGCCCACTCTTATCTCGCAGCCCACCCGCATCGCCGCTGCCGGTACTAAGCCTAAGCTGATTGATGAGTACATCGGACGGGTCAACTCCAGGGACAATGCGGTGAGTGTGGCCCACATGCGCAGCCCGCAAGGCTGGACGGAGCCGGGACAGACCCCGGACTTCGACGAGTTCACCATCGTGCTGCGCGGCCTGCTCAAGGTGAAATCGCAAGCCGGCGAGCTCGATGTCAACGCCGGTCAGGCGGTGATTACCCACGCCGGCGAGTGGGTGCAATACTCGACCCCTGATCCCGAAGGCGCCGAGTATATCGCCGTGTGCCTGCCTGCGTTCTCCATGGACGCGGTTCACCGCGATGAGTAAGGAAAAAGCGGTGCGCTTTGCCCGCTGGGTTTTTCTGCTGGCCGGAGTCGTCGGACTGGTGGAAATCGTTCCCTTGTATTTTCTGCAGGCGACGCTCAGCCGCAGTCAGCCTCCACCGATTACCCATCCGGAGTTCTACTACGGCTTCGTAGGCGTTGTTCTGGCCTGGCAGATAGCGTTTCTCATCATCTCTCGGGATCCGCTGCGCTACGTTTCGCTGATGCCCGCCCTCTTCCTGGAAAAGCTGCTCTATCCTGCCGCAGTCTTCTCGCTGTACACGCAGGGACGGGTGCATTCCCAGATGCTGGGCGGCGCTGCTCTAGACGTGGTTTGGTTAGTGCTGTTCGTGGCGGCGTGGCTCCGGCTACGGTCGACCTAGGCTCGCTTATTACGGCTGCCGGCAGTGCTGCAGTTGCCACACTTGCACGCTGGCCTGGTCCGGACGCCGAGGCAGCGCGCAATACGATTTCCCGTGTGAATCCAGAAACGCCCGTACTTGCATTTGCGTAGCTTGTGGCCCCGACGACTTGTCATCAGGATTCACCAGCACAGAAGCGATGACCCACACATTTTTCGGTGCCGGTGCAGGCACAGAGGTAGCCAGCGAACCCGCCATCACGACCGGAGGCGTCTTCAACGCGCTGGCTTGCCGGTAGTAGTCAAAGGTGTAACGCACATAAGGATCCATCACCACTTCATCCCCGGGCTGCAGGCGCGGAAGGAGATAGGTGATAGCGGTGCGCCAGTCCACGCTGAATTCCGGATGCCGAAGATAAAAGCGAATGGCTGATCCTGAATAAAACATAACGATGAGCAGTGCCAAAATCCCCGCGGTTCGCGACCAACGCGCCAATTGCGCTACTCCCGCCGCGGCGAGCAATACCGCAGCCGGAATGCAAGCTGCCAGAAATCGCGGCACCCACAAGGGCTGCACCAGTCCCACGGCTCCGGTGGTCGACCAATGGAACCAGCAGCCATGCGGCTACGAATTGATAGGGCCAAGCTTGCTGGCGAGGTCTTCGGACAGCACACCACAAACCGATCCCCCACAGTGTCAGATAGAGCAAGCAGCGCCCTTTGCTCAAGGTGAGGCTATACAGAACCTCCAGCGCTTGCCGCCAACTCGGTCCGGGAATCCAGGCCACATGTGAGCGCTGCGGATGCAGCAGGTACATGCCAGCGGGAATCAGCAATGCCATCAACGCAGCCAGCGAGCGCACCAGCGTTTTCCAAGGTAAGTGCTTTTGCCATAGAAACAGCGACAGCCAGTTGGCAAGGATGACCAGCCCTGCAAAGAAGTGACTGTAGATCGAAGCCGCGGACACTACGGCATAGGGTATGCAATTGGTCCACGAAGCGTCGTCGACCATCCGCAGGAAATACCAGCTCGACAGCGAAACCAGCAGCACGACAAGCGTGTAAGAGCGTGCTTGTTGTGAGAGCTCAAGATGAAAGGGATGTACTGCCAACAGCAGGCAGGCGATGAGGGCTGCGCCGCGTCCGAATAACCTGGCGCCCACCAGATAGATCACCGGAATGGTTGCCACGGCACATAACACGGAAAGCGATCGGGCCGTGAATTCGCTGTTGCCCAGGTGCAGCCACATCCGCAACAGGCCGTAGTACAACACCATGTTGAATTCGGAATGCCAGGCCCGGGAGACGAACGTAGCCGCGTCGGCGCGGGCCAGAAATAGGCTGAAGCCTTCGTCGAGCGTAAGACTGCGTGAGCTGAGATGGATGAGTCGGAGCGCGCCGGCGAGAACGGCGATCAGCGCGACGGCAAGCCCTGTCAACCAGGAGAAAGTCTGCCTCGGAAGGGCCGCCTTGGCGGATGGGCTCGCGGATTGTTGGGAACCTCCGGCCGTCTTCTCCATCGAGAGGTTGTCACAGGCTAGTGCGGCCAATCACGAATACTGCACACATCTTTGCCATCCCGACCAGAGCGAAGCGGAGAGATCTGCGATTCAACCGCGGCCACCCTTGTCCCAGCGGAAGTAACGCCGTCCTAAAACTTCTTCGCCGTAATTCGCTCGGCGCCGATGTAGGGCCGCAGAACCTCGGGCACCAGTACGCTGCCATCGGCCTGCTGATAGTTCTCCACGATCGCAACCCAGGTGCGCCCGATGGCCAGCCCGCTGCCATTCAGAGTGTGTACCAGTTCCGTCTTTTTCGCTCCCTCGGGGCGATAGCGAATGTTGGCCCGCCGCGCCTGGTAGTCCAGAAAGTTCGAGCACGACGAAATTTCGCGAAACAGCTGCTGCCCCGGAAGCCAGACCTCGATGTCGTACGTCTTGGCCGCGGACCATCCCATGTCGCCCGTCGACAGCACCATCACGCGATAGTGCAGGCCCAGCTTTTGCAGCACGGTTTCGGCATGGTGCGTGAGCTTTTCATGCTCTTCCCGTGACTGCTCTGGCGTAGTGAACTTCACGAGCTCAACCTTCTGGAACTGATGCTGGCGGATGATGCCGCGCACATCTTTGCCGTACGACCCAGCCTCGCTGCGGAAGCACGGCGTGTAAGCCGCCAGCGAAATCGGCAGCCGCGCGCCGTCCAGCGTTTCGTCGCGATAGAGATTGGTCACCGGAACTTCGGCGGTGGGAATCAGGTAGAGATTCTTGTCGCCGTGCGGCACCTTGAACAGGTCGGCTTCAAACTTCGGCAACTGTCCCGTACCGTACATCGAATCGGCGTTGACCAGGAACGGCGGCAGCACTTCGGTATAACCATGCTCGCGGGTGTGCAGGTCGAGCATGAAGTTCATCAGCGCCCGCTCCAGCTTGGCGCCGAGATCCCAGTACACCGCGAAGCGAGCGCCGGTCAGCTTCGCAGCACGTTCCAGGTCGAGCACGCCCAGCTGTTCGCCCAGCTCCCAGTGGGGCTTGGGAGCGAAGTCGAAGTGCGGCGGGGTGCCCCAGCGGCGCACTTCGACATTGTCGGCCTCGCTCTTCCCAACGGGGACACTATCGTCCGGGAGATTGGGAATTCCAGTCAAGATGTTGCGCAACCGCGCGTCCGCCTCTTCCGCGATTTTCTCGGCGGTAGCGATCTTCTCGCGCATCTCTTTGGTCGCGTCGATCAGCGCGGTAGCGTCCTGCTTGTTCTTCTTGAGTTGGGCGATTTCTTCGGAAGCCTTGTTGCGCTGGGCTTTCAGGGTCTCGGCTTCGGTGATGGCGCCTCGCCGTTCGAGGTCGATGGCGTGAAAATCCTTGAGGATCGCATCCGGATTCATGCCGCGCTGGCGGAGCTTTTCTTCAACGAAAAGTAGATGATCACGTACGAAAGCTAGATCGAGCATAAGAGATCAGAGTAATTGAAGAAGCCGCTCATCACCAAACAGGTCAAAGGCATTCACCACGGAGGACACGGAGAGCACGGAGGGTAAAAAGGTTCGGAAATTCCTTCTGATCCTCGCCGGCGTATGTCACCGGAAGCGCCGCCCCAGTCAATTCTCGTTCCCGCAAGTTCGATTGGCAGCACTTACTTGCTCGGCCCTGCACAGATGGCTGGCGCCTTGATCCACATATGAGCTGTCAGCATTGGGGCCAACCTTGTCCGCATTTTTTGCTACGCTGGGCGCGCTGCCGGGTTAGACTCTCCTATACTCCACGCAGCCAGCCACCCTGCCCGGGGGAATAGCAACCAGACGTAAGGCCTGTTCGCCCGAAGACTGATTCTTAGCGCGCTACTCGTCGACCAGGAGGATTCATGTCTTTGAGAGCGCCGTCTGCTCTTCCTTTCAAGACGGGTGGCAACTGCGGGATGCCATGTTCCCCATTGCCGGCCGATGCCCGGATCCGCAAAGTTCTGCATGCGATTCAATCGAACCCGGGGTATAGCATCCTGGAACTCGCGGCCCTGGTGAACCTGAGCAGTTCACGGCTCTCGCATTTGTTTAAAGCGACGACCGGCCTCAGCCTGCAGAATTTTCTTACCACCTGCCGACTGGAGATTGCGGTCGATCTGCTGCACTCCACCCGGATGCCGATCAAGGAAATTTCGTATCGCATCGGCTATCTGCACGCCCCCAGTTTTGTTCGCGCCTTTCGCAACAAGTTTGGCGCCAGTCCCAGCCACTGTCGCACCGGGCAGAGCGATCCTCTGCGAAAATAGCGGATTTGACTAACCGGTTTTGATTGACGTCCCCTTCCTGCTTAGGGCATCTTGTGACAACGTCACAGCACTGATCACAGCTGCCAGGGTTCGCCTGGGCAGTGCATAAGATTGTGTTGCCGGAGGAGTTGCCCGTCGTCGAGGCTGCCGGTAATTTGCGCCTGTCCCTGCCCGCGTCACTGCTCGTTCGTCTGACCACTTTCTCGTCTGCGTCATTCTTGCTTCGTCCAGTAACTCGCTGGTCTCGATCAATCCCAGCCCTACGGTAACCCTTCGCCGCAGTTCGGCGATCAGACGACTCGTCGCGAGTCACAGGAGGAATCCATGTCTCTGCAGTTCAAAGGAAAGTTGTCCACCAGCGTGTCGGGTGCGCTTCGCTACAAGAATTTCGTCAGACCGGTGCTGCTGGCGGGGGCGACCTTCACGATGGTAGTGGCGATGCAGGCAGCGCCGGCCGCACATGGCAGCGCCAGCGATCCCGGCGTGCGCAGCGGACCACCCGGCGCAGGATCGCCAATTGCCGGCCTCACCCAGAATCAGTTGGCATTCTTCAGCGCCGGACAAACGAACTTCGTGGAGATCGACTCGGTGACCGGTTCCATCCCCAACACGGGCAACGGTCTTGGCCCCCGCTTCAACGCCGAGGGTTGCGGGCAATGCCATGCTCAGCCGGCCATGGGCGGCACCAGCCCCTCCGTCAATCCGCAGGTCGCCGATGCCACTGACCAGGGCGCGGCCAATCAGATACCGTCCTTTATTACTGCGAGCGGGCCGGTGCGCGAAGCGCGCTTTCCTTACACTCTGAACTTGCAGCAAGTCGATGGCGGGGTTCATGACCTGTTCACCATCACCGGCCGCACCGATGCCGCGGGCTGCAACATCTCCCAGGACAACTTCACCTTGGCCGCCCAGAGAAACGACCTGATCTTCCGCATTCCCACTCCCTTGTTTGGCGGCGGATTGATCGAGACCATCTCCGATGCCGCCATCCTGGCCAACCTGAATGCCAACCTGAGCCAGAAGCACAGTCTGGGAATCGCCGGCCGGCCCAACACCAGCGGCAACGATGGCACCATCACCCGCTTCGGCTGGAAGGCGCAGAACAAATCTCTGGAGGTATTTTCGGGCGAAGCCTACAACGTGGAAGTCGGCGTGACCAACGAGCTGTTTACTACGGAGCGGGACCAGACCGCCGGTTGCCAGTTCAATGCCACTCCCGAAGACAGCACGAATTTCGATCTCAACGGAACGGCACTGCCCAGCGACGTTATCCGCTTCACCACCTTTATGCGCATGCTCGATCAACCGCATCCGGGGCCCAGTTCGCCCTCGACCCAACATGGCAGCCAGTTGTTCGCGCAAATCGGCTGTATCTACTGCCACACCGCGTCGTTCACCACCGGGCAATCGACGATGGCGGCGCTCAGCAACGTTCAGGCAAACCTCTACTCTGACCTTCTGCTGCATCATATGGGGCCGAACCTGGCCGACAATGTGGGACAAGGGGTAGCCGGAGGCGACGAGTTCCGCACTGCGCCGCTGTGGGGATTGGGGCAGCGCATCTTCTTCCTGCACGATGGCCGGACCTCGGACCTGGTGCAGACCATCCAGCAGCACGCCGGCAACGGCAACCGTTCCTATCCCAGTTCCGAGGCCAACGGCGCGGTCAGCAACTACAACCATCTGTCGTCTTCCGACCAGCAGGACCTGCTGAACTTCCTGCGATCGCTGTAAGGCAGGGGCCGAAGTCTGAAGCGGTGTGCGAGCACCGCTTCCCCCGGTTCGGGGGAATCTGGGACAACGGCGTTTTCGAATTGCGAGGTGCGGAGCCGGTTAACTTCCCGACATGTTCCCCGCTTCTGTGCCAACTGATTTCCCTCCGTTGTCATCTCAAAAGGAGTGCAGCTTTTTGATGCCCGCACGGCCCGGGTTCTGGCCACCATGTGCGCTTTTGTGGCAGTCGGCGCCTTCCTCTATGGAATCCGGCACACTCTGGTCATTTTTGTTTTTGCCATCCTATTCGCTTATCTTTTAGAGCCGCTGGTCGAACGGGTGCAGACCTCGCCGCTGGCTCGCGGCTCGCGCGGCCTGGCGATCGCCGAGGCCTACATCTTGCTTTCGTTGCTTTTAGTGGTGCTCGGTGTTGTTTTCGGCCAGCGTCTGCTGGAAGACACCCGGCAACTGGTGCAGTCGCTTCCAGGTTTATTGGAGAAAGTGGCCAGCGGAACGATTGTTTGGCAAGTAGGGAGCAAGCACGGATGGAGCTTCGAGACCCAGTGGAAGATTGAGCAATTGATTGCCGCACATCGCACCCAGATCCTGGAGTGGGTTACGCAGACGGGGGAAGCCACAGCGCAGTTCCTGGCCGACTCTGTGTGGCTGATGGTGATCCCCATCCTTGCGGTCTTCTTTCTGAGTGAGGGCCGGCAATATGCGCAGGCGTTCATCGCCACGTTCGACCGCCGCGAGCAGCGCCGCCTGTTGCGCAGTATCTTTGCCGACCTGGACGCCATGCTGGCGGAATTCATCTTCACCCAGATCGTGCTGTCTGCCATGTCGCTGCTGGCCTATGGCGCCATTCTGGGCACGCTGCACTTTCCTTACGCCCTGGTGCTCGCTCTGGCGGGAGGAATTCTGGAGTTCATTCCCGTGATCGGCCCGCTGGTCGCCGGGGCAGGGATTTTCGTAGTCGGATTCCTGACTGGGTCGTCCCAACTTCTGCTGGTGATTGTCTTGCTTGGTGTCTGGCGGCTGATTCGCGATTACATCATCACGCCCCGGGTGATGGGTGGACGGCTGGAGTTGCATCCCCTGGTAGCAATTGTTGCCGTGCTGATGGGTGGAGAGCTAGGCGGCGTGTTGGGAGTGTTTTTATCGATCCCGATTGCGGCAACCATTCGCGTGATCTGGAAGCGCTGGCGGATTTACGTCGAGGCGGCTGAAGCGGCCAGCCTCGGGGCGGAGCTGGCTGAGATTGGGCCGCACGTCCCGCGCAACCGCGCCGCCAGCTGAGGTCCAGACTCCATTTCCAGAGGCGGGTGAGAACCGGTGTCGTCCCCGGGGGACTCGGACTTATTCCCACTTACCCAGGACTCCGCCTACGGCTCCGTCCTGGGCTAAACTAAGTCGCCCTTACGGGCGGGATTTTCGCTCAATCTATCTCACTCGCAAATCCAAAGTTTAGTTCTCACACAGACCAGCTTTGTTGAGATCCTTTCAGGCAGCCTGGTTAGCCCTATATTTCCAGCCTGCGACAACCCCGTCCCGCCACGCGGGACGACTCAGCTTAGCCCAGGACACAGTCCGCCGCAGGCGGGCGCAGTCCTGGGAGGCCGTTTGATCAAACCTGCAAGCCCCTTGCAGGGGCGACACATGAGGATGTCAATAAGCCACGCAGACTGTGAAGCGCTGGGCTGTGATCTTTAATCCCACGCTGTGGGACTCCGTTTTCGCGGTGCAAACTTCACCGCGAACCAATTGTTCACAGCGAGGATGTCAACCGAGCTGCATACCTATTCGCCAGCCACCGTCATGCCATCGATGCGCAGGGTCGGCGAGGCGATGGAACTGCGAAATTCCAGATCGCTGCCAATCTCAGAGATGTTGAAGAACATGTCCTTCAGGTTGCCGGCCACCGTAATCTCCTCGACCGGGAACGCGAATTCGCCATTCTGGATCCACAGGCCGCTGGCGCCGCGCGAGAAGTCGCCGGTCACCAGGTTGACGCCGAAGCCCAGAAATTCGGTGACGAACAAGCCTTCCTGAATGTCGCCGATGATCTCCTGCAGGCTCTTGGCGCCGGGCTGCAGAAAGAAATTTCCCGGTCCGATGCCCGGCGTTCCCGCCAGACCACGCGAGGCATTGCCGGTGGTCTGCAGTCCAAGCTTTTTGGCGGTGTAGGTATTCAGCATGTAGGACTTCAGCACACCGTTTTCGACCACAACGGTTTTGCGACTGGGCACGCCTTCGGAGTCGAACGGGCTGGTGCCGAAACCGCCGCGCATGGTGCCATCGTCAACCACGTTGATGTTGTCGCCGGCAATCTTCTCGTTCAATTTTCCGGCGAGGAACGATGCGCTGCGATAAATGGCGTCGCCGTTCACTGCCTCAAAAATGTGGCCGACCAGAGCCCCGGCCACGGTGCGTTCGAAGACGATGGGAACTTTCGCAGTCTTCACTTTGCGCGCGCCCAGCCGGCGCAAGGTGCGCTGGGCGGCGATCTGGCCTACTTCTTCCGGCGACTCCAGTTTCTTCAGCGAATTTGCCACCGAGTACCAGTAGTCGCGCTGCATGCTGGAACCTTCCACCTGCGCGATGGGCACCGCCGACACCGAGCAGTAGGAGCGCTGATAATCGCCAATAAAGCCGTGGGAGTTGGCCAGCACCTTGTAACCGATGGCCGCGTCGAAGGTGCCACCCTCGGAATTGGTGATGCGGGGGTCGACATCCATCGCCGCTTTCTCGGCGCGCCGCGCGTAATCGATGCGATCGGCCGTCGAGAGCGAGTACACATCCTCGTGATAGAGATCGAGATCGCCCTCCAGCTTGCCCAGTTGCGCCGGTTCAGGAATTCCGGCGAAAGGGTCTTCGCTGGTGATTTTCGCCAGAGCTAGCGCCGAGTCCACCATTTGCTTCACGCCTTCGGGCGATAAGTCGCTGGAGTAGGTGCTGGCGGCCCGCTGGCCGAAAAACACGCGGACGCCGATACCCTTGGAACCGGATTCTTTCAAGGTCTCAACTTCGCCCAGGCGAACTACGGTAGAGAACTCGCTGCCGTCCATGGCGACCGCTTCAGCCGCGGTGGCTCCGCCCTGCATGGCGCGGCGAATGACATCGGAGGCGATTTCTTTTAGATTGGTGGAGCTAAGTTCTGCGCCGGTCGGGCGCTCTGCGGTAGAAACAGTCATAATCGATATTAGTCCTCTTCTGTCAGGCTCCCACAATGTCATACATGGCTGTTGAAGGTCCGCTCAGTGTCAGGGCACGCCTTTACGGGCTGCTGAAGGAGTCCGAAAAGCAGATCCCTCACCGGCTGAAGCCGGTTCGTGATGACAATAAGGTTTGTTCGCGAAGGTTACCCGCCGGTCCCACCTACCGTCAGCCGATCGATCTTGAGCGTCGGAATTCCGACGCCGACTGGCACGGACTGTCCGTCTTTACCGCACGTTCCCACACCCTCGTCGAGCTTCAAATCGCTGCCCACCATAGAAACTTTCGTCAGGACGTCAGGACCGTTGCCGATCAGGGTGGCATTCTTCAGCGGCGACGTGACCTTTCCGTCTTCGATCAGGTAGGCCTCCGAGGCGGAGAAAACAAACTTGCCGTTGGTGATGTCCACCTGTCCGCCGCCGAAGTTCACGGCATACACCCCGTATTTCACCGAGCGAATAATGTCTTCCGGCGAGTCCTGTCCGGCGAGCATGTAGGTGTTGGTCATGCGCGGCATGGGAATGTGCTGATAGCTCTCGCGACGGCCGTTGCCGGTGTTGCGAATGCCCATCAGGCGCGACGACAGCTTGTCTGACAGATAGCCCTTGAGAATTCCGTTCTCGATCAGCACTGTGTTCTCGGTGGGATTGCCTTCGTCGTCCACATTGAGCGAGCCGCGACGTCCCGCCATGGTGCCGTTGTCGACCACCGTGCATTTATCGCTGGCCACGCGCCGGCCCAGCATGCCCGAAAACGCCGAAGTCTTCTTGCGATTGAAGTCGGCTTCCAGTCCGTGGCCGATGGCTTCGTGCAGCAGAATGCCGGGCCATCCCGGACCGAGCACGACTTCCATCTCGCCCGCTGGAGCCTCACGGGCATCCAGCTGAATAATCGCCTGCCGCGCGGCTTCCTTGGCGAAGTGCTCAGGAGAGCTGTCGCCCTGGAAATAGTCGAGCGCAATGCGGCCGCCGCCGCCGGCGCTACCGTGCGCCGAACCGGCACTCTCCGACTTCGCAATGCAGAAGACGCTCATACGCGCCAGCGGCTGCGAATCTTCAGCAAAGCTGCCGTCCGACCCGATCACCAGGATGTGCCGCAATTCGTCGGCATAACCGGCCCGCACTTCGCGGATGCGCGGATCGTAGGCGCGCGCGGCCTTGTCGGCGCGCTGCACCAGGTCCACCTTGGCCATCACGTCGGCTTCGACCGACGGCAGCGGGACGGGATAAAGATTGTGGGCCGGCTTGTCGGTGAGCCCCACCACCGGCTGTTTCGCCGGGCCGCTGGCGATGAGCGCCGCGGTGCGAGCAGCGTGCAAAATGCGTGCGGGCGAAAGATCGTCCGTGTAGGCGTAGCCGGTGCGGTCGCCTGACAGCACGCGGACGCCGCAGCCGGCAGAAATGCCCTGCGTGGCCGACTTCACCATGCTCTCGTCCAGCGAGACCGAGGTCGATGTCTGATATTCGAAGTAGAGGTCGGCAAAATCGCCGCCGGCGGAAAGCGCCGCAGCCAGATAACGCTCGACGTCGGCGTGCGCCAGACCGTAGCGATCGAAGAAAAACTTCTTGTCCATAGTCACACTCGATTGGATGCCTTACCGTCGGGAAAGACGCGATCTCTGGCTTGACGCAGGTTTCGCGCGATGGGTGATCCTCGAAACCGGAGATTTGAGGGAATTCGCCTCCCGACTTTCATTATCACACAGGGCTGTGCCCTCCAAGACTGCGCCGGACGCGGTGAGTCCGCTAAGCTTTTCGCAGATATGCCCGTAAATGCAGGTACGATATCCGCCGAGTTCCTCACCCGGATGATGGAGCAGTTCCTGGCCGATGCGCCGCAAGCCGTGGCGATAGAAAATGGCGCAGCGCTGTTCGACTTCAGTACCGCCAAGTATTCGGTTTCAGGCGAGGGCAAGTGCGTCCTGCACATCTGGTCGGAGGAGCGCAACACCGTGCGGCGGGTGCTCGAGGCCGAGATCAGCGGGCGCACGTTGCGCCTGCAAGTGCTGCGCTTCGGACAATCGCAGCCCCAGCTGATGGAGATTTCCGCCGACCGCGACCGGCGCGGGGGAGCCGCAAAGCGGGCGACCCGGAAATCGTATCAGGCCACGTTGGAGCGGATCTTACGGCGCGAGTATCCCGGCTTTCGGCTCGAACATTTTAGCGGCAGTCCCGATCTGGAGCACTCGCTCAGTCCGGTGTACACCCGCGGCCTGTTGCGGGCCGGGCAGTCGGCGTTTGCGGTGCTGGGCGTCGGTGCAGACGAACCGCAGGCCTCGGTGGATGCCGCTCTCAGCTTCGGCATTCTGTGGATGGACTACCAGCGGCAACAGCTGGCGGGTCGGGCTCACGTCGAAGGGCTCAAGCTGTTTTTGCCTCCGGGCCGGTCGGAGATTGTTCGCCAGCGGACGGCCTACCTCAATGCTGACGCGGCCAAGTGGCAGCTCTACGAACTCGACGAGCGCTCCGAAATCTGCGAGCCGATCGACGCGGCCGACAGCGGCAACATCATTACGCGGCTCACCCGGGCGGTGGATGTGCCAGCGGCGGAGCAGCGCTTCTCAGCTTCGGTCGCTCGCATTCGCGCCCTGGCTCCGGCGGCAGAGATTACCATCGCCTCGGCAGGGGAAATCGTCTTCCGCCTCTACGGGCTGGAATTTGCCCGGGCCTGCCTGACGCCGGTGGCGGGCTCGTTTCGCAACCGGGAAGCGATTCTGTTCGGCGTCGGGCCGGCAGAGTACATCCTCGACGAGATCAGCGAAGCCCTGTTCGGCGAATTGGTGAAGCGCATCACCGAACAGCGCCATCCCGGCGGTTCGCATACCAACCTCTTCTTCCGGCTCGCTCCGGAGCGTTGGCTGGAAAGCTTGATCACTCGAGACGTTCGGGCGATTGACGAGCGCCTGGACGGCCGTTTCGTCTACTCGCAAGTCCCAGCCTTCACCGCCTGCGATCGCGCCATGCTGGATGTGCTGACCTGCACGCTGGATGGCCGCCTGGCGGTGCTGGAACTAAAAGCCGATGAGGACATTCACTTGCCGCTGCAGGGCCTGGACTACTGGGCGCGGGTGCGCTGGCATCAGCAGCACGGCGAGTTCACCCGCAACGGCTACTTCGCCGGACGCGAGCTGTCCAGCGCGCCTCCTCTGCTTTTTCTGGTTGCGCCGGCGCTGCACGTGCATCCCACCACCGACGCGCTGTTGCGCTATGTCTCGCCGCGGATCGAATGGACCCTGGTGCAAGTTGACGAGCACTGGCGCGAGGGGGTGAGGGTGGTCAATCGCAAGCATCCCTCCCTGGCCGGCACGGCAAACCATGCTTGATCGTAACCGGGACATCGCGAGCGTACAGAAGAGTCCACGAGCCTTGCTCTGACAAACCATTCGGTTTGTGGCAGAATCTTCGGTTATGGGCGTTCTATTGTCGCTCCAGTTGTTGCGAAAGTTCATCCTCGCCGCGGTTGCAATCGTTTTGATTGCCTGGGCATTGCTCAAGAACAAGAGCAAGCGTCGTTCCTGAAGGCGATACCGATCGCTGGCGATTTCCCCACCCATCAGCGGGGACTGGCGGTCCTTACGAACTGACGCTACTTCCTCCGCTGGTCTGCCGATCGCCAAAGCATGACTAGATTTACGAGCCGTAGCACCACGCGGTTCGAACGCGCCGAGCCGCGCCGGCATCCTATACAATCGAGCTTCCCATGATGAACCGGATGATCCTTGCCAACCTGCTGTACCGGCCGTTTCGCACCATCATCAGCGTGGTCGCGGTCGCGGTTGAGGTCACGCTCATTTTGCTGATCGTGGGCATCATGCTGGGCATCCTGAACGACAGCAGCAGCCGCCAGGCTGGTATCGGCGCCGATATTATGGTGCAGCCGCCGGGCTCGTCCTTGATTATGGGCGTGAGCGGCGCGCCGGTCTCGGTGAAAGTTGCCGACAAACTTCGCCAACTGCCCCACGTCACCGCCGTAGCTCCGGTGGTCATGCAGGTCACCACGGCGGGAGCGGTGGAAGTCCTCTATGGCATCGATCTGCGCTCGTTTGATGCGGTCAGCGGCGGGTTTCACTACCTCTCCGGCGGCCCGTTTCAGGGCCCGTACGACATGATTATCGACGACCTGAAGGCCGCCTCGAAGCATCTGAAGGTCGGCGACACGCTGGACACGCTTAATCATTCCTTCCGCATTTGCGGCATTGTGGAGCACGGCAAGGGTGCGCGCGAGTTTATCCCCATCGCCACCCTGCAGGATTTGAACGGCTCCCTCAACAAGGCATCCATCTTCTACGTCAAGCTCGACGATCCCAACAACGCCAACGAAGTGGTGCAAGCCATAAAGAACATTCCCGGCATGCAGCAGTACGGCGTGCATTCGCTGAAGGAATATCTCAGCCTGATGACCTCGGCCAGCATTCCGGGACTGAACACGGTGATTGATGTGGTGATCGGCATCTCCATGGTCATCGGCTTCATCGTGATCTTCCAGGCCATGTATGCGGCGGTGATGGAGCGCACGCGCGAGATCGGTATCCTGAAATCGCTGGGCGCCGACAAGTTCTACATCGTGAATGCTGTGTTGCGGGAAACCCTGGTGATCGCAATTGGCGGGGTGATCCTGGGGATCGTGATCAGCTACTGCGCTCGCGCCGGCCTGCGGGCGAAGTTTCAGACGCTGCCTGTCCTCATCACCTACGCCTGGCTGGTGAAGGCGGCGATCATTGCCCTGGTGGGTTCCCTGCTGGGCGCGCTCTATCCGGCAATCAAGGCGGCGCAAAAGGACCCGATCGACGCCCTGGCCTACGAATAAGAAGGCTTTCCCCGCGCTTACAGGGTGTGCAAGTAGGCCAGCAGATCGTCCAATTGCTGCTGCGTCAGCTTGTCCTGGAAGGCCGGCATCTTGGCCCGGCCGAGCAGGATGATGTCCGTCACCCGATCATTGTTGGCCGGCATGCCATTCTTCATAAACGGCTTCTTGAACAGGCCATGCAAGCTGGGTCCACGCAGGTTGTGCGTGCTGTAGGCGTAGTGGCAGTCGGCACAACGCGTGTCGTAGACCCGGCGTCCGCTGGCCTGCTGTGGGTTCAAGCCCAATTCCGCATCGGTCTTGCGGGGCTCCGAGTCACAGGCGCTCAGAATGACGATCATGACGGAAATGGCGGTAACGAAGAGGAGAAATCGTGCGGGCTTGGGCTTCAACGTTCCTTCCAGGAGTTTGGCAGATACGCTCGTGAGGCCTGCATCCAGGCTCCATCAGAGTTAGAATACACCTCGCATGACCGTCGTCCTCAAACGGGTTTATGAAGAGCCTTCGCCGCAGGACGGCGCCCGAGTTCTGGTTGACCGGCTGTGGCCGCGCGGCCTGAAGAAGGCCGAGGTCGCGCTCGACGCCTGGTTGAAGGATCTGGCGCCTTCCAACGAACTGCGGCAATGGTTCCATGCCAATCGCCAGCAGTGGAGCAAGTTTCGCAAGCAATATTTGCAAGAACTGGCGTCGGAACCGGCCAATGAGGCTCTGCAGCAGCTTTATGAGTTGCGCAAACAGAAGCGGCGCCTCACTTTGCTCTATTCGTCCAAGGATGAAGAGCACAATAACGCAGTCGTGTTGAAGCAGTTGGTCGAGGGTGGACGCAAGCCGCCTACCGGAACGGGGCCCATCCGAGCGGCGGCCGGCAAGCGCGCCAAAGCGGCGCGGCGGAAGTAACGTGTGCTCTTTCCGCGATTAGGCGGGGATTGCAGAGTCTGCGTGAGAACTAGAATTTTGATTTGCGAGTGGAACACCTTGACCCAAAATCCCGCCCGTAAGGGCGACTCAGTTTAGCCCAGGACCCTTCGGCTAGGCTCAGGGCAGGCTTAGCCGCAGGCGGAGTCCTGGGTAGAGTGTAGAAAATTGATCCGAGTCCCGTAGGGACGCCAGAGGTTCTCACCCAGGCTTTGGAGCACAAATGATTCTTGACCGATTGCGGCAAGGCTGAAGCTGGCTGCTGAAGTAGATCCCTCACCGAGTCGTAAGAGCGGATTTCTCGTGGGCTGAAGCCCACGAGAAATTTAAAATCATAGGACTTATACGGCGCACCTGAAGGTGCGCCCCTTCAAAAACGCATCGCCCCGACTTTTTTAACGGCCTGTGAAGCCGGTTCGTGATGACAAAGTAAGAGACGCACCGCGGCGCAGCTGAAGCGACGCATCTTCGCCCTTACCCGCTCTCCTGCTGTTTGCGCAACCTGCGCGTCTCGGCCAGCAGGGCCATGCTGTGCATCAGGTTTTGCATGGTGACGATGCCTACCAGCCGCTGCTGATCGACCACAGGAATCATGTTGAGTCCGCGGGTCCCCAGCTTGCGAAAGGCGGAGGCCAGCGAGTCGGAGCGCTGGGCAATATCAAAGGCCCGCACCATGGCCGACTGCACATAGCCGTTGCCGCCCACCCGCAGCGCTTCCACAATCCGTTGCTTGTTGATGACGCCCACCATGTCGCTGCCGCGAACCACGGGGAAGTCGTCCTGCAAAGTGTGCACGGCCTTGTGCAGCGCGTCTTCCAGAGTGTCGGCGGGCGAGAGCGTGGAAAAGCCGGTTAGCATGACGTCTTCCATGCGCACGCTCTCCAGCACCGACTGGAAAACCACGGAGCGGTCTTCCAACTGCGCGCCGACGAAGAGGAAGAAGCCGATCAGCATCAGCCAGGGATTCCATACGCCGAGAAAAATAAGCAGCATGGCGAAGCCCTGCCCGATGGTGACCGCGCGGCGGGTAGCGCGCACATAGTCCATGCGCTCGGCCAGCCAGGCGCGCAAGATGCGGCCGCCGTCCATGGGATAGGCCGGGAGCAGGTTAAACCCGCCGAGAAATACGTTGCCCCAGAACAGGGCTCGCGGCAGATTGCCGGCATGAACAAAAGGATGGGCCCAGAGCTTGGCCTGGGGCAGAAACGCCAGAATGAAGATGCCCGACACCAGGGCAATCGCCAGATTCACCAACGGACCGGCAATGGCGATGCGGATGTCGCGCGCCGGATCGGGATTATGCTGGCCTAGGTCTTCCATCAGCGTGACTCCGCCGATGGGCAGCAGGATGATGGAGCGCACAGCCACTCCGCTGCGCCGGGCTACCAGGGCGTGCCCTAATTCGTGCAGCACCACGCAGCCAAAGATGATGACCACCAGCGCCAGCCCGCGCATCGCGCCGCTGGTGCCCATGGTTACCGACTGGGTGAACCACACAAAGATCAGCAGGGCAACGAAGGTCAGGTGGATGCGAATATCCACTCCGAACAGGCGTCCTGCCGGGACCGACCAGCTTCTCATGGCGCCGCATCACCCTCCACTTTCATTCTATACACTTTGGGGAGAGCGGCTGAAACCGCTAGAACGAGGCTTCCAATCCCACCAGCGCGCCTGGCTGACTCAAAAGGACGCCGATGCGGTCGCTGGCCAGCGCCGTCATAGAAGAGGCCCATCCCTTAGGGCAGTTTGTTTGACGAGGTTGCGCATCGTATCTCCTGTTGAACTGGTCCTTGCGATTACTTCTCAAACGCGAAAATGTGCTTCCAATCGTTCTTCATGCTGATGACGGTCCAGCCCTTGGCTTTGGCTTCGTCGTAGAGCGCCTGGGTGAAGGTACCCACCTTGGTCGCGGGCAACCCCTGGGCCGGACCGTAGGCATACTCGCGCTTCGCGTCATCGTGCAACACCAGCATTTCCAGCGAGGCGCCGCCGCCCGCCTGGGTGTACTCCAGCATCTGCTGATCGCCGGTGGAGTTGCCGAAGGCGGCCTTGGGATGCCGGCCGATAAACAGGTAGATGTCCTCCGGCTTGCCGGAAAAATTATTGTCAATTAGCAGCTTCGGGGGGCGCGTCAGGATTCCCTGGCCCTGCTGGTTGTAAGTAAATTCGGTTGCCACCGCTGACCCAATCACCTGTTCGCGCTCAATACCATACACCGGCGCAGCGTAGACGCGGACGAAGTCTTGCCCGCCGCCGGTAACGATGTAGGTTCGATAGCCGTTGGCCCGGAGGTACTGCATCACTTCCAGCATCGGCTGATAGACAAGCTCGGTGTAAGGCCGCTGCCAGCGCGGGTCTTTGGCCTGGGCCAGCCAAGCCTTGGCGGTCGCCCGAAAGGCTTCCACCGGCATTCCAGTGTGGGTGGCGACGAAGATGGTGATCAGATCATGATCGGTGAACTTCGCCATGGCCGCCTGGTCGCCTGCGATCACGGACTTAAAAGGTTCGGTTGTCTTCCACTCCGGATGCTGCGGCGCCAGCTCCACCACTCTTTGAAAGGCGAAGACCATCTGGGTGTACATGGGATGTTCCACCCAGGTCGTGCCGTCCTGGTCGAAGGTGGCGAAACGGTCCTCCGGCGGAACATAGTTCGGATTCGCCTGGTCGGTGGTGACATGCACGAAGTTCAGGATCGCCTGCTTGGCCGGCCCGTCGTTCCATGACGGCAGAGGATCGGTCTGCGCCCAGGCCACAGCGGCAGCCAGCCACAGAAGCAGCACGGCCGGTAAAAGTCGAACGAAACGCAGCTTCATGAGTTTTGCCTCCCGTCAACGGTGATCGGCAAGTCCACTCTCAAGGGTTATAGCGAGCCAGCCAGGCGGCGATTTCGCGGAACACGTCCTGACGCTGCTCCCACACTGTGGGAAAGTGAGGCGAGCCGGGATACGTTACCATGCGCGTCGTCTTGCCGCGCGCCGCCAGGACCTCGAACAGCTCCCGCCCCTGATAGGTAGGGACGCGCTCATCGGCCGCGCCGTGCAGGATCAGCAGCGGGGTGACTACATTCTCCGAATGCAGCGCGGCGGAAAATATCAGAAACGCGTCCGGGTCCTTATCGGGCCAGCGCGCGTCGTAGTCAAACTGCTGGATATCGCTGGTCCAGATAAAGCTGAGCCAGTCGGTGATGCCCGCGCCCTCGATGGCAGCTTTGTAACGATGGGTCTGGGTCACCGACCAGGCCGTCATGAAACCGCCGGCGCTCCAGCCGAACATGGTGAGGCGGCTGGGGTCAGCCCAGCTCTGGGCGATGGCGTAATCCGTGGCGCTGTCGACATCGCGATAGGCGCGATCGCCGAAATGCTGGTAGATGGCGTTCATGAAGTCGGTGCCGTATCCGGTCGAGCCGCGATATTCCGGCTCGAGAACAATGTAGCCCAGGCCGGCAAAAAAGCGCGTGAACATATCGAACATCAGCAGGTCATTTGCCTCCGGCCCGCCGTGCGGCAGCACCATGAAGGGATAGCGCCGGTCGGTCTTGTAATCGGCGGGGAAGGTCACGATGCCCTCCAGGGCAATGCCTTCCTGGCTGGTCCAGTGGACGGCTCTCACCTCGCCGAGCGCGACCTTTGCCAGTTGGTCGTCGCCTTCGTGCGTCAAGCGTTGTAGCGTCTTGCCGTTGGCGACGGCGACATTAGAAGTGTGCTGCGGATCGCCCACGGTGAACGCCAGAACCGGCGGCGCGGTGGCGATCTGCGACGATACCGGCCCCTCCAGAATCGTCCCATCGGGCCAGGTGTAGGTAGGCACGAGAGCGTTGTCCTGAAAGGCATCCATTTCAATCTGGACACCGCGCGCCACCGATACCCAGACGTTTCCGGCAGCATCGCTGGAAAGGTGAATGGCGCTGGCCTGGAGTTTGGGGGTGCGATCCACCGGCTTTCCACCGGCAGCGGCGACCGTCCAGACATGGTCGGGAGTCAAGACCTGGGAGGTGGTGCTGAGGAACGCCAGATCCTTGCCGCCGTTGATAAACGCGATATTGCTGCCGGCGTTGTCGACGGTAGCCACGTGGCGGGGGCCAGATGCACTGCAGACGTCGATGGAGGAGTGGATGTAGTGAAAGCCGATCTTCGGCGTCTCCGACAGGACGGCCAGCGAGGCTCCGTCGCGCGACCAGGCGATGCCTTCGGCTGCGACATCCCGCAATGTGGGACACCACCAGGCGCCGCCGGAACCATCGGCATTGATCACGTAGAGGCCGGTGGGCTCAGCTTCGATCACAGTGTGTACATCTTCCAGCGGATCGGGCAAGCGCGGATCGGCCAGCAGCGCATAGCGCGACCCATCCGGCGAGATCAGAGCGGAATGAATGCCTCTGGGCAGGGCGGTAAGAGGAACCGGCGTGGCCGCGGCGGCGGCCGGCGTGTTGGGAGACGCCAGGTGGAAGGTGGCCAGTTGCGCGTGCTTGTCCACTTCGTAGGTTCCATAGAGTGCGGTGCCGTCGCGAGTGAACCCAACCGGGTCGAACTTTTCCGGGATCGCGAGTTGGCGAGATTCGCCGCCGGCTACCGGCATCAGCCTCCACTCGGTATTTTCCGGTCCCTTGGAGCCGCCGAACCGGACCCGGTAGAGCAGCGTCTTGCCGTCGGGCGAAATCGCGACGACATCGGCGGAGCGAAGGGTGGCGACGTCGTCGAAGGTGACGGGATGAGGTTTGTTTTGGGCTGACGCCAGAGTAGAGACGAGCAGCAGTAGGACAGAGGTCAAGATAGGGTTGCGCATAACTCTCCTGCTAAGCTCCCAAAGAACGAAAAAGCATATCAAGGGATTGGAGGACAACGCCACAATCGGATGACCCGCCGGGCGCGAGCGTAGTCTCGGTTTGACCAAACCCTGCCAAACACGCTACACTTCAATGGTTTGCCTGTACTACCAAGTCCCGTCAGGGACACCCCGCAGCCGGGGCTCCGAGGCATCGGGGAGGATCCAGGCCACTCAGGCCCTGTGAAGATTTTCTTCCTGGCTCGGGAAAGTGCAAGCGCACAAATAAGTTATGGGCCGGTTCGCGCCGCAGTGTGCGCGATAAGTTTACTTGGAGGCATTGCCATGTACGCGGTCATCCGCGCCGGGGGAAAGCAATATCGCGTCGCACCCGGAGACGTGATTGAGATCGAGAAGCTGTCGCAGGCCGGCGGTGAAAACGTGCAGTTCGACGAGGTGCTGGCGGTCAGCGGCTCCGAAGGCGAACTGGGCAAGCCCGCGTCCAAAGCTTTCGTCACCGGACAGGTGGTGGAGCACGGCCGTGGCGACAAAATTCTGGTCTTCCACTACAAGCGCAAGAAGCAATACAAGAAGCTCAACGGACATCGCCAGCCCTACACGGCCGTGAAGATTCTCGGCATCAACGTCAATGGGCAGGACCTGAAGGCTTAGGCGCGGTGCTGCTGCATCAGCTGATCCCGGCCTTGGTGACCTTAGCCAGGCGCTTCGATTCGGTGTTGCTGACGGTTCGCGACTCGGCGCGAGCATTTCTTTCGCGGCTGTGGCCGGGCGACTCCGATCTGCAAGAGAGCTGAGCCGCTGTGTTGAGTTGGCGTTTGCATGTTGTGCAAGCAAGCGGTTTTGAAGGGGCGTAGCTTTAGCTGCGCCGTACGAGCAATTTTGATCTGTCATCCCGACCGAGGGCTGACCGGGGTCCCCGACGAGCGCCGATTTTGCGCTTGTTGGGGTGGTTCAGCCCGAGCGGAGGGATCTGCGGTTCCGGCCGAGCAGAGAAAGCTCGTGTCGGCAAAGATTCTGAGGACATTGTTATGGCACACAAAAAAGGTTTAGGCAGTTCCCGGAACGGTCGCGACTCGAATGCGCAGCGGCTGGGCGTGAAATCGTTTGGCGGCCAGCTGGTACCCGGCGGCTCCATCATCGTGCGGCAGCGCGGCACCCGCATCAAGCCGGGTCTCAACGTCGGCCGCGGCAAAGACGACACTTTGTTCGCCAAGGTCACGGGCACGGTCGAGTTCAAGGACCGCGGCACGTTGGGCAAGTTCGTATCGATCCTTCCGCAGGAAGAAGCGGCGAGCAATTAGCACTTGGCACTTGGCAGTTCGCCAAAGCGCATTTGTCCATTTTGCGGGACGGCTTCGGCCGGCAACTCTATGACTTCAGGCCTCGTCGCGGCGAGGCCTTTTTCGTTGTGACTCTGGTTTGCGCTTGGACCTTCGAAGGGATCCAGGATTCCGGCGATGCCAGACGGACTCCCTTTCCCGGAAGTCCGCAATTGACAAGGTATGGTTTTGTTGTAAAAGCTAATTGCTAACTGCCAACTGCTAAGTGCTGTTTTCCCCATGTTCGTCGATGAAGCCAAAATTCGAGTCAAGGCCGGTAACGGCGGCAACGGCTGCATGGCCTTCCGGCGGGAGAAGTTCGTGCCTCGTGGCGGTCCCTCGGGCGGCGACGGCGGACACGGTGGCGACGTCATCATGGAATCCAGCGAGCGCCACAACACGCTGGTCCACTTCCGCTTCAATCCAGAGTACAAGGCCGAGCGCGGGCGCCACGGCGAAGGCTCCAACAAGACCGGCCGCGAGGGCGAGAACATCGTGCTCAAGGTGCCCGTCGGCACCATCGTTTACGACGAGCTCACCGGCGAGCTGGTGCACGACTTCTCTCATCCCGACGAACGTGTCGTGGTGGCGCGTGGCGGCCGGGGCGGACGCGGCAACGCGCGCTTCGCAACTTCGGTGCATCAGGCTCCCCGCGAACACGAAGAAGGCCGGCCCGGTGAAGAGCGTGAGCTGCGGCTGGAGCTCAAGCTGCTGGCCGATGTTGGGCTGGTTGGCTATCCCAATGCCGGCAAGAGCACGCTGATCTCGCGCATTTCGGCGGCGCGTCCCAAGATTGCCGACTATCCCTTTACCACGCTGCAGCCGAATCTCGGAGTCGTGGTCGCGGGCCAGCCGCCCGACGACATCAGCTTCGTGGTGGCCGATATTCCCGGGCTCATCGAGGGCGCCAGCGAAGGCGCCGGCCTGGGCACGCAGTTTCTGAAGCACATCGAGCGCACCCGCTTCCTGGCCCATTTGGTGGATGTATCGGACGCCAGCGGACGTCCCGACCCGGTGCAGGATTACGAGGTCATTACGCGCGAGCTGGCCAACTTTGGCAGCGGACTGGATGCAAAGCCCAGGATTGTGGTGGCCTCGAAGATGGATGTGGTGAACAAAGCCAAGCTCGCCAAGCTGAAGCGTTATTGCAAGCGCAAGAAGCTGGAGCTGTTTCCCATCTCTGCCGTCACCGGCGAAGGCGTTGAAGAGCTGAAATGGGCGATGGCCGAACGTGTGGCGAAACCTAGTTAGTCTAGCCGGGTTTGCGAGAGGGACTCGCCGGCGAATGTCTGGTTTGTCATCCTGAGCGGAGGCGGCGTTTTGCCGCGGGAGTCGAAGGACCCCTTGAGACAGTGGCAGAATTCCTGTCGCCGCTCTGCGGCTCCGAGCCGTTTTCCCGCACCCAGCCGGGGCTTACGCCCCGGCCTAACTTCCTAGCCGCCGCTGGGCGGCTGGTTTTATTTGGGTTTCCAGCACTGTTGTCTCACTGCAAATTCTCTCTTTCAATCGACATATCTTTTACCTCGCTCGGCAATCATGAGTACCCGTTCGTTGCTGCGCGGAACTGCCACTCGCTTTGCCCACGTCCACGATTCGTCAATTAGTTCCTGAGCCGGACTCGCTTGACTCGATCCGATGAGCAGGCACAATCTTCCGCCCGGTGCGACCAGTTTGGTGGCAATCGGCAACGCGCGCTCGAACTGTTCGACCGCCCGCAACGTAACGACATCGGCAGCCTTTCCCCACTCCTCGGCGCGCCCGCAAAACACTTGTGCCCCCTCGAGTTCTAAGGTTCGCAACACTTCCCGCAGAAAAGTAGCTTTTTTGTTGTGCGACTCAATGAGCGTCAGGTCTAGCTCCGGTGCGAACAGCTTCATCGGAATTCCGGGGAAGCCGGCGCCGGAACCAACATCGGCGAGGCTTGCCGGTCGAGCCGAACGTTGGGCGAGCAGCATCCGGGCCGCAAATAACGATTCGCCGAAATGACGGGTCACGATCTGCTCGGGGTCGCGAATCGCGGTCAGGTTGACGCGAGCGTTCCAGCGTAACAGCAAATCAAGATAACGTTGCAACTGTCCGAGCAGGACGGGGGACAGCGCGGCTTCGCCGGTGAAAGACAACAACAGTTCAGCGATGCGGGCGGCCTCCATCGTCTCTCAGGCCGCCGAGATCTTTTTGGTGGCCTGCTGGGTAGGCTGATAGTGACCGGGTTCGGCGCGGAACGAAATGCAGAAGCGGTTCCAAGCATTGATCGTCACGATAGCCAAGGTCAACTTCATCAACTCCTCGGGGGAAAATTGCTTGCTCGCCAAAGCGAAGACCTCGTCCGGAACATGGGTCTCGCTCACTCGGGTGACCGACTCGGCCCAGGCGAAGGCGGCACGCTCGCGCTCGCTGTAGCAGTCGACCTCTTCCCACACCCGCACCAGGTCGATGCGCAACTCGTTCTCTCCCGACGCGCGCAGGTCTTTGCCGTGCATGTCGATGCAGTAGGCGCATCCATTAATGCGCGAGACCAACAGGTAGGTGAGATGCAGAAGTCCAGGCTCCAATCCGCTATTGCTTACATGCGCCTGCAGCTCCTGCATGGCTTTCATGACGTCGTGCGAGGCTGCGAGATTCAATCTTGCCGGCATAATTCACTCCTTAGAAAATTCCGCGTCCTATGATCGCGGGAAAAAAATTGCCTCTTCTTGAAGGATGAAACAGCCCGGCTGAAAGTTTGGCGAAAATCTGCCGTACTGACCAGAAAGTGTGGCGCAGGGTGAAAATTTTCCGCCCTCACTGCCGCCACGCCGACGAACACGACGGGAAACAAACGACCTCCCACTCATGCTTCTTTTGCCTGGGAGGACCTTTCGTATTTCCCGGCAAACTGGCCCCGGCTGACGATCGCGCGCCCAATCGTTCCATGGCCAATCAGTTCGCTTCCATGGTGCGCGCTGACGCGAAAGGTAAAGAAGCGGCCATCCAGCGACTCCAACACGGCTTCGCACCTCACGGCTGTCCCCACGCCGGTGGGAGCGCGATGGAGGATGTTGATGGCGGTGCCCACGCTGACCTCGTCGCCTTCACAGAAGGGCAAGAGTGCTTGGAAGCCGGCAGCCTCCATCCAGCCAATCATGTGCGGCGTCGACAGCACCGGAGGAAGCTCGGGTTTCCATGCACTTAGGGTATGTTGAAACTCGACCCGCCTTTCCACTTCGGCGCGGGTGCCGATAGGAACCTTTTTTGCCATGCTATGAGAGTAATGTGCCATGAGTTACCCTGTCATCTGCGCTGGCCGTTTGCCAATTCTTGTTCTCACAGTTGCGCAAAGTTGCAACACCGGGAAAGGGCGCCCAGTAACGTTTTTTTCGCTATAAAAAGCGGCTGCATCCGGCCAAAGTCGGTGTACCATAGCGCTGTTTCAATTACAGGCGCCACGTCCGGACACGCTCCGTCCAGCCACGGGCCCCTTCTGTATTCTCTGGAAAATTTCAAGGCGGGGAGACTGCACATGTACAGGGTCCTGTTTTCCATCCTAGTTGTCGGATCGTTTCTTGCCGTGCCGGTGGGCGCGCAAACGTCAGCGGCGACCGCGCCGGCGGCTTCAGCAGCGCCAACCACTACGTCTGTTCCTACGGGACGCAAGAAACGAGTCGCCGTCTTCGACTTCGACTACGCCACCGTGATGAGCGCTTCGCAAGCTTACTTCGGACAGAATATCGACTTGGGGAAGGGTATTTCTGATTTGCTGGTGCGCGACTTGGTCAAGGATGGCACGTACTCGGTGATCGAACGCCAGCAGATGGCCAAGATCATGGCCGAACAGAATTTTTCCAACAGCGATCGCGCCGATCCTAACTCGGCGGCCAAGATTGGAAGACTGCTGGGCGTCGATGCCATCATCGTGGGCAGCATCACTCAGTTCGGCAACGACAACAAGAACCAGGGCTATAGCGGTGGAGGCGGAGGATGGGCCGGAGCCGCGCTGGGTAGTTTTCATCAAAAAGAGAGTAAGGCGGTGGTGGTGGTGGACGCTCGCATTGTGAACATCGACACCGCAGAAATCATGGGCGTGGCGACCGGCAAGGGCGAAGCCTCACGCAAGAGCACGAGCGTCGGTGGCGGCGGCGGCGGCTGGCACGGCTTCGGCGGAGGCGCCGTCGACTTCGGCGCCAGCGACTTCCAGCAGACCATCATTGGAGAAGCGGTGAATGCGGCCGTCACTCAGATGTCGGACGAGTTGGTGGCCGATGCGCCCAAGCTGGTAGCTCGCACCATTAACGTCGAAGGCCTGGTGGCAGCGGTCGATTCCGGCCAGATCGTCCTCAACGTCGGCTCCAAGGCCGGGCTGAAGGTGGGCGATCAATTGACGGTCAAGCGCATCACCAAGGAGATCAAAGATCCCACCACCGGTGCGGTGATTCGCAAGCTGACCATCGACGTGGGCGTGATTCGCCTGACCGATGTGGATGAGATTTCCGCCGTCGGTTCGGCGGTTTCCGGCTCCGGCTTTAAAGTCGGCGACGAGGTGAAGACCATCACCCAGTAGTCTTGGTCCCGGAGACTGGCTGCTGCTTGCCACCTCCACTCAGGATAGGCAACGCGCCCGGGTTTCGCGTGCGTTGTGCATTTGTTTCCAGGGGCCGAAGAGGTATCGTTCGGTCCCTAGAATTGCAGCGTGACATCCACAGTTTTGTCGGGGGTGGGATTCTGCAGAATCTTAATGGTCTTAGCTCGTCCGTTGCCGTTGATCAATGTGGCATTGTCTTTGAGAAAGGTCTTCAAGTATTCCCCGTTGTAAGCATCGCCGCGATTCAGCTTCCAATTCTTCCGCAGCTTGTCGAGTGCCGATTGGTCCAGTCCTGCCAGGTGCAATTCGCCCATGTGGAAAAGGTCGCCCTCCGTCACCTTAACCTGATAGCTGACCGTGTGGTCTTCATCACTAAAGGTGGGAACGGGCTGGACCTTTGCCGCAAGATAGCCCTTAGTCTTGTAATCCCTTCGCACGGTATCGAGTTCGACGTCGAGTTTGCTGCGGTCGGCAATTTCGCCTGGCCGTAAATTCATAATCTTCTCCAGTTCGGGCGTGGATATTACGGTGTTGCCGCTCCAGGTGATGGCTCTTAGTCGGTATTGCGAGCCCTCGGTCACAGTCACGCTAACCGCAACTACCGGGTGCAGGGGATCCCCTACTATTTTTGTTTCCGGTTCGCCTACCTGCACACGAAGGTATCCCTTGTCACCGTAAAGGAACGACAAACCGGTGCTTAACGATTCGTGCAGGCGAGTCGCGCTGTAGTCGTCGCCGATGAGGGCCTTTGTGTTCTCAAGCTTCTCCTGCGGTGTCATGAGGGTTGCGCCCGTCAGCGTGATCTCCTGCACCTTGGCCTTGATCGTGTCAGATGCGAACAGGATTGCGTCTACCGGACCGCTGACCCCACGAGTGTGCAGTTCGTATCGAATTTTACTAACTACGCCGTGCTGGGCAAGAACCTGCGAGATCGCCTCCGAGACCTGGTCCAGCAGATCACCACTGGTCGGAGCTTCACCGTTGAACAGCGGAACCTTATCGTGTACCGCCTTGGTCAAATCATCGCTGCTCATCCACACGATGTTGTCATAACGGCAGGGGAGAAACTCGCTTGCATCGGTTACGTCGTACTCAACCACGATCCCGGTGGAGAGCGGGGTGTACTTGTATTCCAGACTGGCGAGCACACCCGTTTGCATCAAACGATCCGCCGCCTGCTTCAACGCATCGAGATCGACATCACTTCCCGGCTTCAGACCAAGCGACGCAATCAGATCTGCTTCCTGGAAGCGATGCGAACCGACAACCCGGACAGTCTGCAGCCGAAAGCTCTTTTGGGCCCATAGCAGCTGTGAAAGACACGTGAGCACCAGTAGAAAGACAGGGATAACCCGTGAGCGCATGGCCAGCATTGTAGCTGGAACGGGAATACGTTCGGCCAGCGATTTGTAGGCCACGTTTCCCCAATCTCGTCGGACAAAGCCCGGGATTTCTTTTTAATAAATCCCGCTGCGGTAGATGACCCACCAGCTCACAAATACGGCTGCGAAGGTTTCGGCAACCCCCCACCACAGAGGAAGGAAAAAAGCTCCGCAGCTCAAAAGCGTGAACAGTAACCAGAACGATTTTCGTTGAGTATCCAATGCAATGAAGTCTAGCAGCAGCGGTAATGGCTCGGTGTCCGCGCTAACCAGCCGACGTGCCGATTCCTCTTACCCGGGTAAATCGTTTGTCTAAACCGGCTCCGCTTTGCCTGGAACTGCTTGGCGAAACTCTTTCGCTCCGCGGGAGTTGTAATCTAAGAAGCCATGGGAACTCGCATCTTTTTTGTCGCGATCGCGCTGGGGCTGGTGGTGGCCGGCTTCTGGGCTTACCACCACGACGTAAACTTGCGCAAGAACTCCGCCCAGATCGCCCCCGGCGATGCCAACGAGGTAGTCCGGCAGTTGATGGGCGAACCTAGCAGTGACGGTCCCTGCGGCTCGCTGACCCCGGTGCCGGCAGCCTGTGTGAATGAGTACGTGTATCGCTATTGGTACTCCATCTTCCAGCCGCAGTACGAAGTGGTTTGGTTCGATAAGTCGGGCAAGGTCCTGGGCGAGCAGCACGTGCAATCCCCATTCTAGGCAGTGATCGTTTCACAAAGCCCCTGCGACCCGCGACCCTCCGCCTTAGTCCTTGGTCTTCGCGGCCAGTAAATCCAACTGCTCGATCAGGGGTGGTTTAGCCAGCAACTCAGACGCCTTCGCCATCAGCGCTGCGGCGATTGGCCCGGACAAGTGTGCCTGCCTACCAGCTTCGTCGTTGAAGGTGTCGAAGATGCCGAAAGTCGAGGAGCCGATCTGGAAAGCAAACCAGCTGACGGTGCCGGGCTCGCCTTCAGCCAAGGGCAATGCACTGCGTAAGAACTCGGCCACTGCTTCTTCTTTTCCAGGTTTGGCTTCGACGCGCGCGAGAAGAGCTAACTTCACCATTGCGATCTCCTTACCGGGTTCGCCTTGCGGAACGGCGGGTCCCAGACGAATCCGATGCCGGCGGCGCTGCCCCGGATGCAACCCGAGATCGATATGCTGGGTTTTGGACACTTGCGCTGCGCCGAAGTTCGCAGCCGTTCACTGTGCCACATCGTCGTACAAAGTATGGGAAGACTCTTATGCTTGAGTAAGAGTCATTGGCCAACTTAATGAGATGTCAGCGGCCGACAGGTTGGAGAGCTTCGTCGGTTACAGCCCGCAGATGATCCAACGTTTCTTTTATGGTTAAGCTATACATTTCGCGGCCATTGTCCTCGCCGGATTCGATTGCCCACTTCAAGTAGTGGCCCGCGATCTGGACTGCCATCGGGTCCGTAATGACTTTCCCCGTTTGCTCGTGGTATTCCACCCAGGCCACGTGAGGAAGGGCAATCCACACTGGCCGTTCGCCAGCCAGAAATTTTATGTCGACCGCATCGGCGTGCCGCGTGGCAATGGCAACAATCAGCGCCTGGTAACGGCAGTGCACGGGCTTGCCCGTCCAACGGTCAATAGCCTGGAAGTCGTCATACATACTCAAGAATGATATCTGACCGCTAAGCCGACGGGCAACGGCCAGTTCTTCAGGGCTCGAACCACGCCCTTGCAGTATCGCCTCTGGCGGAGTTTTTTCATAAACGCCTAAGCCCGCTCGCGCACCTCGCCCAACTGGACCTGCACCGTCATTTTCCTGCGGCCGCGATAGACCGTAACCGATACGGTATCGCCCGCGCGATGCTTGTTCATTTCATTGGCCAGGTCCTGCTGGTCGCCGATGGGATCGCCATTAATGGCGACGATGAGGTCGCCGCCCACCATGATGGGCGTAGCTCCCAGGTAAGCGCGCTGATTGCCGCCTTGCAATCCCGCGCGCTCGGCCGCTCCGCCCTGCACCACGCGCACGATCAGGATGCCGTAATCGGCGGGCAGGCCCATCTCCTGGGCCAGCTCAGGCCCAATGGGCAACGACACGATACCCAGCGAAGGCCGGCGCACCGTGCCCAGGGTGATCAGGTCGTTCAGAACCGCTTTAGCGGTATTGATGGGGATGGCGAAGCCAATGCCCGCGCTCTGATTCGACCCGCCGGTGGCGATCATGCTGTTGATGCCAATCACCTCGCCATGCGAATTCAGCAGCGGACCTCCGGAGTTGCCGGGGTTAATCGCGGCGTCGGTCTGGATCGCTTCATCGATGTAGGCGCCTTCCGGACTGCGGATGGGGCGCAGCGAGCTGATGATACCGCGGGTCATCGTCCCCGTCAGTCCAAAGGGATTGCCGATGGCAAACACCTTCTGCCCCACCTGCAGGTTCTTGGAGTCACCAAGCACCGCGGGAACCACGTCCGGAGCTTTGATCTGGATCACCGCGAGATCGTGCGCCCGATCTTTTCCGATCACTGTTGCCTTGTAGGTCTTCTTGTTATGCAGGGTTACTTCCAGCTGCGAGGCATCGCCGACCACGTGATAGTTGGTAAGGATGTGTCCCTCTTTGTCGATGATGAAGCCTGAACCCTGGCCTTCCTCAGGCACGGGCCCGTAGAAAAAGTCGTAGGCCATGGTTTTGGAAGTGATATTGACGACCGAAGGGATGACCCGGTGGTAGACATCGATATTGTTCTGCTCTTCGGGATCAAGCTTCTCCGGGCCCGCCGCCTCGCTGAGTTCAACGTGGGTAGGACGCGAAATCACGTCTGCAGCCGGATTCGTGCCCCGATGGTGGGTGGTGAACCAGTAGAACGCTCCCGCCAGGAGCACGCCAAGGAAGAATGGTCTTACAAATTTCATGCCGTTATGAGATTCCAATCCGTTCGGAGTTGTCGCCAGCCCAATAGACGTCGCCTACAAGAAAGTGTAACGAAACAGGCGGGGTTTGCGCATCCGCGAGACCCTGAGGTTAGTGCGGACCGGAAACCTGCAGTTCCTGCCAGATCTTTGCCACCACGCGCTCCGTAGCTTCGGCATCGCCGGAATTGTTGATCACGAAATCGGCGTGCTGTGTTTTTTCTCCGTCGGGCAGCTGAGCGGCACTGCGGCGTTCAACCTCAACCCGCGCCGCCGCCAGAGATAGGCCACTTCGCCGAGCATAGCGCTCGACCTTGCGGTCGAAATCGCAGATGACGACGATGACTTTGTCGAAGTCTTTGTCGGCGCCGGCTTCGATGAGCAGCGCCGCTTCCACCACGGCAACCCCGTTCGGATCGTCGCGTTCGACTTTGGCCATCCAGCGCTTTTGCGCCACAATCACTGCCGGATGCACGATTGCATTCAGTTCGCCGATGCGGTCGGGAAACACTATATTTGCCAGCCGCGAGCGGTTGATGGTGCCATCCGCCTTGAGAATTTCGCGGCCGAAGAGGCTGACGACTTTATCGTAGGTCGGCTGGCCAGGTGCGTAAAGTTCATGCGCCAGGGTGTCGGCTTGAAGAAAGTGCGCCCCGCGCTGCACCAGCATCCGGGCCACAGTCGTCTTGCCGCAGGCGATGCCGCCGGTCAGCCCTATGCGCAGCATGGTTCCTCGCAGGCTGCAGATTGTAGGAGAGCGACGGAGGGCAAGGGTTAAGCCTCTCGCAGCGTGCCCGTCCGCCCGGCGGCTGCGACCGATTCTGCAAAGACCTGCAAAGCCGGCGGTTCAGGGTCGCTGGTGAACTGCGTAAGATGGGGAATGAGCCGCAGCATCGGCGCCGCAATTTCGAAGATTGCGTCTCCCCGGTTCACGTCAACCTTGCCGTTGGCTTTTTCGCAGACCTCTACCGCACGTTCGAAGCCAACATTCTCAGCCAGTTCGGCCGATAGCCGCAGCAGAGCTGCCAGTTCCACGGGCTTGGCGACTGGCAAGCCGGTTGCCGTTGGCCGACTCTCGCCCCGCATCGCGACCACCGCAATCTCGGAATACAGATAGATCATCTGCGTAATGTGGACGGGCTTAAGTTCGGCCGCGCGCTCAACCGCGGCGAGAACGTCTCCTGTGATTTGTGGAAACGCCTGCACGAAAAGCGGCACCTGGGCAAAGGCTGCGTGGGCCGATTCGTGTCCAATATCCGATTCCCAGTCCCAGTCGCAACCTTCCCGGCGCGCCGTCGCCAGCCAGATGCGTATTCGCCCATCTTCTGCCTGCTGCCAGGCCACGCCGTGGTTCTGCATCGTAGAGCACGGGATCACTCCCCGCGCACCATCTGGATCGCCGAGCGCTGACGCTCGCAAACCCAAACCACCGTCCTTCGAGAAGTAAATGGCCCACGGCTGCGCTGCCGTCCGCTCAGTGAGAAAAGCCTCAACTTCGTCCCCGGCCAACAGGCCTAGCTCTACGAATCGCTTTTGCCGGGCTGCGCGCCTGGCCATCTCATCGCGCAGGTGCTCGCTCATCCCCTGTAAGAACTGCGACACAGCAGTTTGGCCGACTTCGGGATCGACGAAGAGGGTGATCGACGCCGGCAGATACCGCAGCCACGCGGCAGGAAGATGTTCCTGCAGATGCGCGACCAGGTTCGCGTTCTGGCGGACGGGAGCGCCTGTCCACGGCAAAGTAGAATCAACGAACTCCATCCCGGTGCCCTCTTGTTTGACCTGTGTGGCCGATTCGCTAGACGGGGAATTCATCCAGAATTGTCTCATAGAGCGAGTTGAACTCCGGCGTCCTGAGGTGTTGACGGCCGCGTGGCTTCGACAGCGGACAAGCCGCATCCCGCAGAACTCTGCCGGGTCGAGTGCTCAAAACGATGACCCGGTCGCCGAGCAGAATCGCTTCCCGGATATCGTGGGTCACAAACAGAATGGTGCAATCGGTCTTTGAGACCACCTCGAGCAGCAACTGTTGCATGTTTTCGCGGGTGCGTTCGTCCAAGGCTCCGAAGGGCTCGTCCAGAAGCAGCAACCTGGGTTTGACGATCATCGAGCGGGCCAGGGCCAGCCTCTGCCGCATGCCTCCCGACAGCGTCTTCGGGTAGGCGTCGGCAAATTCACTGAGTCCCATCACGTTTAACCAATGCGATATTTCATTGTGGCGTGAATCTCCCGATTCCCTGGACAGGCCGAAGCCGGTATTCTCGCTGACCGTCAGCCAGGGAAATGCGCTATAGGATTGAAATACAAATCCGCGGTCGAGACTCGGGCCCTGGATAGGCCGCCCGTTGTAGAGCACACGTCCAGTCGTCGGTGCTTCCAGCCCGGCCGCCAGCCTAAGTACGGTCGACTTGCCGCATCCCGACGGCCCCAGCAGAGTGACGAATTCGCCGTGATGAATGGAAAAGGAAATTTCCTGCAAGGCCACGATCGGATGCCCCTTGGCGCCGGTGAAACTCTTCGACGCCCGATCGAACTGGAGCAGGGCGTTATTCCCCATGGTTCCATCGGAAGAGTCTCGCGCCCGAGACTCGAAAGAGTAGATCGGTCAGAACTCCGAGAACGCCGACAAAAATAATCCCGGCAAAGACCTGGTCGGTTTCCAGATAGCGTTGCGATTGAATAATAAAGTAACCGATACCGCGGTTGCCGGCCACCAGTTCCGCCAGTACCAGGTAGGACCAGGCCCAACCAGCTGCAATTCTCAGGTCGTCCCATATGGCGGGCATCGACCAAGGTATAACAATGCGCCAGAGAACCTGCGAGCGCGATAGTCCAAAAGTTCGTCCGGCCTCGATTAATTCCAGGGGAACGGCTGCCGAATCCGCGGCGATGACTAGAACCAGCTGGAAGACTACTCCGATAGTAATGACGGCTATCTTCTGGGCATCGCCAATGCCAAACCACAAGATACACAGCGGAACCATCGCGGCTACCGGTAAGTAGCGGGTAAATCCGCAGAGTGGAAATACCAGGCGAGCTATGCGGGGAATTTGACCACTTAATATTCCAAGTGGAAAAGCCACAAACACCGACAAAAGAAAAGCTCCGCCAATTCGAATTAAGCTAGGGAGTAACTCCTGGTGAAAAAAACTGAACGATAAGAGAGACAGGAAGCTTTGCAGCACCTGAGTTGGTCCGGGAAGAAATACCGGATCCACCACGCCCATTCGAGTCAGGACATACCAGGCAGCAAACAGGAATGCGATAGGAGCAAGGCTGGTGGCGCGGTCCTGCCATCTGAGTCCCATGGTGTCAGCTTCCCAGACAGATTTCGCCCACGCTCTTATGCAGTTCAGGGGGGAAGCGCTTGCTAATTAGCCGGAGAATTTTGCTCCGTCGCGCTGCAATTGCCGCTCGCTCCTTGGCAGCTCTTTCTGCTGCGGCTTCGCTCTTATCGCTTGAGCCTCTCGTTAGGATTTCATTCAGCCGCCTTTCATTAAGAAGCACGTCACGGGTAGAGTGAAAAATGCAACTATCCCGATCGGATGGATCCACAGCACAAGAATCCAGGAGGTCAGCGGCGATTATCTTCGCTTCTTTACCTTGGCGCCAGGGCACGAATTCATCTTCATAGCGAAGATAGCATCTTGCTTTATCTGGCGTCGTGGCATTGTGCACACAGAACTGTAGCGGAGGGCGTTTCTTAAAATGAATGCTGAGGTTTTCACGCATGATAGACAAGTTTTCCAGGATTTTGCTGGATGTTTCGAGCATGCGAGGAAGAAGCTGCTTAAGCGGAATGTCTGGCTGCATCAGTCCCGCCGTGGCGATCCAAACGACGAGGTTGAGAGTATCGCTTATGTTTTCGTCGAAGTCGCCGTAGAAATATTCATATTTCGCGCCGATCTCCATGTTGTTCAAAACGGCTACCGAAAACTCGCTGTCTAGCTGTTCGATGGGGTATTCGGAATTTACTACCACGGCAACTTTCTCTGGTTTAATGTCAAGGTCGCCGCCATCCTTCTCAGCTTGTTCTTTCCATCTCAACTCTTCCTTATTTAGCGTGCACAAACGGGGGTGGCGATAGTGGTCCGTGTCCTCAATAACGGCGCTAATCTTGGCCGCTGCGTCCTCGATGCTGTCAGCACACTCGTCCTCTTTCGGATTCTTGCCCGATATTGAAATCAGCGTGCATCCGTCGAGATCGCTCGGCAGCGCCCCCCTTTCGGCGCCACAGACCATGAAGCATCGGCTTGTAGTCCTGCCCAAGGCTCCAATGAACAATCCCAATTCGAAAATCGTATTATCCCGAGGAGCGTCAAACTTCTTTCCCTTCTTTTCCAAGAGATCGTCTTGGGTCAGCAGTACGATGGCAAAATCGGTCTTGCATGCATGATCGAGTATCGTTTTAATCAGATTTTCGGAGGGCTTAGAACTGTCCGACCACTCGGTGATCCTAATCTCCTGTTTTGCAATTTGCAGGCGTTTGTGGAGCTTATCTTTCAGTGCGTAAGCAACCGGCATGGCCTCTGAGCTGTATGCGATAAAGACTCTTTTGTGTTGTTTTGGCATGCTATTCCTTCGCGTTAGCTACAAAGTCGACCGAGATAATCTCCTCCGGCTTCACCGGTTCCGCGATTACTTTCGCGTCCAGCCAGATAGCAGAAGCCCGTTCGGCTACCTGAAAGATAGGTCCGGGCTGCTGCTGGGTCCCAAAGTACTTCTGGTTCCGCGCCAGATCGCAGAAGTTAATTCCCTCCAGGATTTGGCCATATTTGGCAGCATCCACCTGGAAGTAGGGAGCCATAATAGCATTGGCCTCGTCGGGATGTGCCTTCCAATAATCGATAGCTTTCAGCACGGCATTGACAATCGCCTGCACATCTTGCGGTGAACTTGCCACTACCCGCTGGTTGAATCCCAGACAATCGACTATCAGGTTGGGATAGTCTTTCGACGAAGCCAAAATATGTCCGTTGCCCTGCTGGCTGGCTTTGCTCAACCATGGATCCCAAAGCACCGCGGCGTCTACTTGTTTGGAGATGAAAGCGGCGCCGCCCTGAGCAGTTTCCATATCCACCGGCTTTATATCGTTCAGGCTCAGGCCATTTTGTTGCAACAAGGCCCGCAAAAAGAACTCGCTGGGCAAGCCCCGCTGAAAAGCCACGGTCTTGCCGCGCAAATCGGCAATCGTCTTGATCGAGGCATTGGCAACAATGCCGTCGGCGCCATTGGACTCATCGATCGCCATGGCAATCGTGGCTTTCAGGTTATTTCCCGCCGATAGAACAAAGTAGTCGACAGGCGCGGCCAGGGCATCGATTCGTCCCGCCTTCAAGGCGCTATTCCGCTCCGCCAGGCCGGTCAGGACGACCAACTCGGCGTCGATGCCGGCGTCCTTAAAGAATCCTTTGTCCTTGGCCAGATAGAGAGGGCCGAAACCCACGAACGGGCCTAGCCCTATTTTGTAGGTACGCAGTCCAGGCTGTTGCCGCCGGCAGCCGGTCGACAACATCAAGGCCGCCACGAAGCCTAAACAGACCACACTAAGGACCGGGTATCGGAAGCGAGACTTCTCAGAGGGCATAGAAGAGTTCACGCGAAGTTTCTTGAGTAGGTTTCTCGACGGTCAGAATATACAAGTGCTTGCTTGTACGCGCAATCGTAAACGGCCTATCCCGCACGCCGGGCGAGCGCAGCAAGCAGGTTCGTCTTACTTTTCCACTGGCCGTGCGCATCAAGCGGAAGCGTTAGGACCGCAGAGGTCGCCTCTTAATGCATGTGGCGTTCGGGCATTCCGAGATGGCGCACCGTGTCGCCTTCGAAATCAAACTCGACCAACACCGCCGGCTCGTCACCCACAACCCAGCCGTCGTGACCGGGTTCAATCGAGACCACCTGAGGAGCTACAAATTCCACCACACATCCGTCAGCGAATTCCATGTGGATCCGGCCTTGCGCCAAGAAGCCAACGTGAGCGTGCATGCAGAGGTCGGTGCCGCTGACCGGCTTCATGTGGGTCGACCAGCGAAATCCGGGCGGATAGATCACGCGCTTGACGCGAGCTGCGCCAACCCGCACGATGTCAAGCTTTACCCCTGCGACTTCGGAGTGCTGGGCTCCTTTCATGGGTCCCAGAAGAGTATTGGTAGAACTCATGGCGGTCACCTCCAGATGAGCCAGCGGACACGCGATCCGCGAGACCTGTATGCCCGAGAACCTTGTGATCCCGTGCGTTCTTGAGGATACAGTACCTCTGCAAGCCTGACCGGCGGCTTTTGCGGGCCGGGGATGGGCGGACCGAAGAAAACAGTTTGCTAAGAAAGCTTGGAAGAGCAGGTGGAAGTGCCGGGCTTTTATTGATACCTGCAAAAAAATGTCCGCCCGGCGCTTCCACCTCCGCTGAGGACACGTCTTTTGCAGTCATCAATAAAGCTACGCCCCTTCCAGTAAACGCCGCGGCCTACTGGTTGACGGGAATTTTGATGATCTTCTTCTGGATCGCGTAGGTCACAAGCTGTGCCTTGTTGTGAATGTCGAGCTTCCGCATCAGGTTGAATTTGTGGGCCTCGACGGTTTTCACGCTCAGCCCCAGCAGTACCGCGATCTCTTTCACCGAGTTGCCTTCGGCCAGCAGCTTCAGGATCTCGCGCTCCCGCGGGGTCAGGGTCGACATGCGCGGCCGCATCTTGGTGTCCCGCACCCGGGCGCGGAAATCCTCCACCAGCTTGCCCAGCACCTGCGAGCTCAAATACTTCCCGCCGCGGTAGACATCGCGTACCGCGCTCACCAGCTGTTGCGCCGGCGTATCTTTCAGCACATAGCCCGCAGCTCCGACCTCCAGGCATTGCACCAGGTAGTCTTCGTCCTCATACATGGTGAGAAACAGTACCTTAGTCTCAGGACGCATCTTCTTAATGTGCCGGGTAGCCTCAAACGAAGACAGGCCGGCCATTCCGATATCCATCAGGACCACGTCGGGCCGTAGCTCGCGAGCCTTTTCCACCGCGTCGCCTCCATCGGGCGACTCGCCGACTACTTCGAAGTCACTCTCACTCTCCAGCAGGCGCCGTACGCCCTGCCGAAACAACGTGTGATCGTCAACCAACAAACATCTGATTTTCGGCATCGTCCACCTGTGTTCCCGTGCACTTCCTGAAGCGGCACCGGGCTGCCCGTTTCATTCCCTTAATTTGCTCAATCGCCTCGGCGGCGAAGGCCCAGCTCACGCTCCCCGCGCCAGAGCGCCGGCCGCATCGCTTCGCGGATTCCGATCCCCCGCCGCCCGGCCGTTACTGACCGGTGCACTTATTTCGATGCGGGTACCTTGGCCTCGCGAAGAGGTCACCTTCATCTTTCCGCCTAAATTTCCGATACGCTCATGCATTCCCGCCATGCCAAACGTCTGGCGGCCAGGATTGGGTTTGAGCAGGATGCCTACTCCATCGTCTTCAATGAGCAGTTGCACGACATTCCCGGCTCGCGAGAGTTCAATGTTAACCGTGCTGGCATTAGCGTGCTTGGCAACATTGTGCATGGCCTCCTGCACCACCCGGTAAATAGCGGTCTCCAGCGCCGCCGGTAGCCGGCCGAATTCTTCGGAAACCGTGACTCGGGCTTTCACGCCCGTACTTTTGGCCAGGTCCTTGGCTTCTTTGCGGACGGCAGCAATCAATCCCAGCTCCTGCAACACCAGGGGGGAAAGCCGTCCGATGATGCGCCGGATGCCCTCAATTGTGCGGTCCACGACCTCCAGGGTCTCGCGGATTTTCGCCCGCGCGGTTCGCGCCGCCACGCTGGCCTCCAGCATGCCGAGATAGAGACGAATGACCATCAGGGCCTGACCAGTCTCGTCGTGCAACTCGCGGCTGATGCGCTTGCGCTCTTCTTCCTGAGCGTGCAATAGATGGCCGGAGAGTTCGGCAATGCGCATTTCGCGCTCCCGCAGGGCATCGGTCATACCCGCCCGATCGATGGCCAACGCCGAACGATCCGCGATGGCGCGCAACAATTCGCCCTCGGTAGGCAGGCAATCGTAAGGCCGCGGAAACCCGATCATCAGCACTCCAATTACTGCCGTCTTGGAGCGCAGCGGCACACCCCACACCGCCTTCGCCTTACCCTGCAAGGTGGGATTCAGGCGGCCGTGCGAGGTGCGCAAGTCCGGCAAGACTGCCGGTTCGCCCCTGGCCGCAATCTGACCTAGAAAGCCTTCGCCGATGGGAGTGGTGAGGGCTAACGTGTCCAGTCCGTCGCCAAAGCCAACCTGGGCCTGCACTCGCAGCACCTGCTGGTCCGCGTCCCTCAGCAGAATCAATCCCAAGGTCGCGTTGAAGGTATGAGTCGCGATCTCCAGCACCCGCTCCAGCAAGGCATTCAAGTTTCCGGCTGAGAGCTCGGCATCCAGCACCGACAGCAGAGTCTCGGCTTCAATCTTCTGGGCGTCGGAATAGGCGGCGGAAACCGCAACGTATGAAGCCCACGACAGGGTTTCCATGGCAGCCCGGGCTTCGGCCAGGCGATGCGGCGCAAAGAGTTTCTCCAGGTAGGGATCGATCAGCTGCTGGTAGATCTCCAAGGACCGAGCTACCGCGCGGGCGCTCACCTTTAGCTTTGCCAGCCGCTTGCCGAAGTGCTGCAGGCTCTCATAAAAAGCCGCGAAATCGGTTTGCGAAAAGATGGAGAAGCCGGTACCGATGGTCAGGCGTTCCAGCGCCGCCATGGCGCGGCCATCGAAGTCGAATTCGGCAAACATCTGCTGTCGCCAGGTCGCGGTAATCTCCGGGAAGCAGGATTGCAGGCTCCGTACGACCTCGACCACCACCTCGCGCGACGTTTCCTTCATGGGAAGAAGGGGGGACATGTTGCTCCTTGGGGGCAAATATGGTTGATGCGGCGGAGTACCCGGCAGGATGGCGTTACCACCTGATAAACTCGCGACCGCACAAACTAGGTGGCGTATTGAGGGTTGTTGACCACAGAAAAGCAAATATTACCTAGAGTATACACAGTCGCGACCCTCGCTGGTCAGGCTTCGTTTCTGTCGCCGCCCAGGGGCGATGGCGGGGCTTGGCGCGGATTGAATCCCGGTCCAGTTGCCGCGCATCTTTGAGAGCACCATGAAGATCCTCATTCCCACGCCCCTGCGTCAGTACGCCGACAAGCAGTCGGCGGTGGAGTTGCCGGCGGCCACCGTCGGCGAGGCCCTGGACAGCTTGATCGCGAAGCATCCCGAACTCCGCAAGCACCTCTATAACGAGCAGGGGCGGCTACGCGCCTTCGTCAACCTTTATCTGAATGAAGACGACGTCCGCTATCTGCAGCAGGAGCAGACGCCGGTGAGCGGAAGTGACACTCTTACTATCGTGCCCTCGATTGCCGGCGGAAAGAGTTAAGCGATCATGGCGACCCTGGCTGACAAGACCCAAACCGCAGCGGCCCTCAGCAATGACGAGGTGCTGCGCTACTCGCGCCACCTGATCATGCCGGAAGTCGGCATGGATGGGCAGCTGAAGCTGAAGCAGGCCAAGGTGCTGTGCATCGGCACCGGCGGATTGGGCTCGCCCCTGGCGCTTTATCTGGCGGCGGCCGGTGTGGGGACGCTGGGTATTGTCGATTTCGATATTGTCGATATGACAAATTTGCAGCGCCAGGTGATTCATGGCACCGACCGATGTCGGCCGGAAGAAGCTGGACTCCGCCGCCGACCGCATTGCCGCCATCAATCCCTACGTGAATGTGCGCAAGTTCGAAACCCGCCTGACCAGCGCCAATGCGCTGGAGATCCTTCGCGACTTCGACATCGTGGTCGATGGGACCGACAACTTCCCTACGCGTTATCTGGTCAATGATGCCTGCGTGCTCACGGGTAAGCCCAACGTTTACGGGTCGATTTTCCGCTTCGAGGGCCAGGCCAGCGTCTTCGCTACGGAAAACGGACCGTGCTATCGCTGCCTCTATCCCGAGCCGCCACCGCCCGGCCTGGTTCCCTCGTGTGCCGAGGGCGGCGTGCTGGGGATTTTGCCTGGCCTGGTCGGCATCATTCAGGCTAGCGAAACCATCAAGCTGATTCTGGGTTCGGGTGAGCCGTTGATCGGGCGGCTGCTGTTAGTGGACGCACTGGCCATGCGCTTCCGCGAACTCAAGCTGCGCAAGAATCCGGAGTGCCCGGTCTGCGGTGACCGTCCAACGGTTACGCAGCTGATGGACTATGAGCAATTCTGCGGGATTCGCGGAGAGGAGAAGCCTGCGACTGCTACTATGCTGGACATGACACCGGAAGAATTGAAGCAGCGCCTAGATGCCGGAGAAGACCTTTTCGTGCTCGATGTGCGCGAGCCCCACGAATACCAGATCTGTAACCTGGGCGGACATCTGATTCCGCTAAATGACCTGCCCAAGCGGGTGAGCGAACTGGACTCCTCGCGCGAGATCGTTGTCCACTGCAAAATGGGAGGCCGCAGTGCCAAGGCCGTCGACTTCCTGAAACAGTCCGGCTTCGGCAAGGTGCATAACCTGGCCGGCGGCATCAACGCCTGGGCCGAGCGCGTCGATACAAAAATGCCGAAGTACTGAGGTTGAAACCGGGCTTGATCGGTCATTGATATTTTTGACTTCATGTTGGAGCGCCTTCCCGCGATCAGCTGCTCTCCCTCTGCGCTTCTCGCATGTAAAGGAGCAGAGGCAATCCGAGTGAAACCCCGACCAGTAAAGTAGCCGCACCGGGAGCCATCGTCTCCGGATCGCCACCCGGCAGTTCTCCACCCGCACGAACACGATCAGCACGATGGCAGAAACCAGTACGTCCATGCCAAAGAACGCGCTGATCCGGTCGGCGAACAGTTCCTGGAAGAACAGCGACAGCTTGAGACCATGTGTCGCCAACACATGGCAGAAACTGCCAATACGGCAATGCCACTCCGAGCAAACAAAGTGCCAGATAAATAGTCTTCGGCTTCATGCTCAACCTCCGACGCCGCCGGGGTTCCGATGATAGAGTCTCTCCCCAGGTAAACTGATGTTCCAACTCTTTTTCGTCGCTCTCGCCCTTATCGCCGGTTCAATTCATCTGGCCGTCTCCCCTAAACGGCGCAGCAGCGGAAGCGCGATCGCCGGAACCTACCTGATCTACTTGTTCGTGATCTATGTTGGCTTGATGGGCGTGCTCACCGCCTACGCTCATGTCTTCCGCCCGCTGCAAACGTCGGCAAGCATTGGCTGGTCGACCAGTCCTTACGAATATGAAGTTGGGATGGCTGACCTGACGGTTGGAGTACTGGGCCTCCTTTGCCTCTGGTTTCGGGAAAACTTCTGGCTGGCCACGGCGATTGCCAATGCGGTTTGGCTGTTGGGAGACGCGGTGGGACATGTCCGGCAGCAGGTGTTGAATAACAATCATGCCGCCAACAACTCGGGCGTCTTTCTTTATGCCGAAATCATGACTCCGTTGCTGATTCTGTTTCTCACCCTTTATCACCGGCGCAAAACTGCCGGGTGAGAGCGACGCTAAGGAGTGCTACGTTGAAGCACTTAGCGGCAATGCGTTTGATGCTCCGAGCATGTTAAAATCGCTTCGGAAATACTCGCGAGAGAAGTCTGGTCTTGATCGAGATAGCGCCGTCAATTCTGTCGGCCGATTTCGCCCGCTTGGCTGAAGATGCCAACGCCGCGGTGCGAGGTGGCGCCACCCTCCTCCATGTTGATGTGATGGATGGCCACTTTGTGCCCAATATTACGATCGGACCTCCGGTGGTCAGGTGCCTCCGCAAGGCGGTCGACGTTCCCCTCGACTGCCATCTGATGATCGAAAATGCCGACGACTATATTCCGGCCTTCGCCGACGCCGGGGCAAACTGGGTGTCGGTCCATCAGGAAGCCTGCATTCATCTGAATCGGACGCTGGAGTTGATTCGCAGCCTGGGCATGAAGCCGGGCGTGGCTATCAATCCGGCGACACCGGTGCAGACTCTGGGTGAAGTGCTCGACATTGTCGACCGCGTGCTGGTGATGTCCGTGAATCCCGGTTTCGGGGGGCAGACATTCATCCATGGTGCGCTGGAGAAAGTTCGTAAGCTGGCGACCATGCGCGCTGCCAAAGGCGTGGATTTTCGTATCGAGATCGACGGTGGCATCGATCTGGAAACCATCGGCCCGGCGGCACGCGCCGGAACCGAGCTGTTCGTGGCCGGCAGCCACGTGTTCGGCAAGGGCGATCCGGCCCGCAACGTGGAAGCCTTGCTGAAAACGGCCCAGGACGCCCTGCTGCTGAGAGCCTGATAAACGGATGAATAATCGATCCCGGCCGGTGCTGACCCCGTTTTTGCCGGGTTATTACGGTGGGTTCCCAAAGGTGGTTAGGATGTTTCGTCGCGTACTCTTATTTTTCTTGCTGGGATTTGGGCTGACGTCGCTGTACGCCGTCGCTCAGGACAGCAGCAGTGCCGCTCCGGCACAGGACGGCAGCGTAAGTCAGACGCCCAGCGCCGCGACCAATCCGGCGCCTGCCGCGTCCACGAGTCAGACGCCCAGCACCAGCAGCAAGCCGGTTCCGCCTCCCAGCAGCAACAAGAAGAGAAAGAAGCCCAGCAGGAAGGCCCAGAACCCCATCGCCAATATCGACTCCAAGCAGCCTGACAAAGTGTTGTTCGACCGCGCCGAAGACGCCATTAAGCATGGCAAGTATGACGTAGCCCGCCTCAGTCTGCAGACGCTGATCAATACTTATCCCGATTCGGAATACGTAGCGCGGGCCAAACTGGCCATCGGCGATTCCTGGTATCAGGAAGGTGGAGCTGCGGCCATGGCGCAGGCCGAGAGCGAGTACAAGGATTTCATCACCTTCTTCCCCAACATGCCGGAAGCCGCCGAAGCCCAGATGAAGATCGCCAACATCCATTACAACGAGATGGAGAAGGCGGATCGCGATCCGACCCATGCCCGGCGTGCGGAAGAAGAATATCGCCAGCTGATCATGCAGTTTCCCGACAGCCCGCTGGTTCCGCAGGCCAAGCAGCGACTCTTGGAAGTGCAGGAAGTCCTGGCCCACCGCGAGTACTTGATCGGACACTTCTATTTCCTGCGCGAGAGTTATCCCGCCGCCATTGCCCGCCTGAAGTCGGTAGCCGACACTTACCCGCTTTACAGTGGAGCGGATGATGCGCTGTTCGAGTTAGGCACCGCCTATGAGCGGGAAGTGGAACTCATTCGTAAGACCCGGTGGCCGGAGTCGGCCAAAGGCAAGCTGATCAAGCAATACAACGAAGGCGCGATTGCCGCCTACGATCGCATTCTCACCCGCTATCCCATGGAGAATCGCGCCGCCGACGCTAAGAAGCGGCTGATTGCCCTGAAGCAGCCGGTGCCGCAAGCCACCCCGGAAGCCATCGCGCAAGACAAGGCCGAAATTGCCAGCCGAGGCTCGCTGGGCACGATTGCCAAGGTGATGGAGAACTTCCACAAGGGGCCGGACGTGTCGGAAGCAGCCCGAGTCGGCGAACCCACCATGGTGGATCCGAAGCAGGCCAGCGCGCCGGAAATCGTGCGCTCGGCCAACGCCAGCGTGATCAGCGTGATGGAAGGCGGCGGCAACAAGATTTCGGTTGAGCAAATACACGGTGGCGCTGTGCCCGCGGCAAATCAGGCGGTCCCCCGCTCCGATGCCGCCTCGGGTACGACCACGCCGGCCAGCGATTCGGCCGCCGCCGCCGCACCCGCAGCCCCTGCCGGTACGAACATGGGCAACGATATGGCAACTCCTGCAGGGGACGGATCTGCGCCTATACCGCCGCCCACCCAAGTCAACGAAGTAGCCGGGGCGAATAACGGTAGCAGTACACAACCGGCGGCCAGCAGCAGTTCTGCGCAACAGGCCCCTCCCGCCGACAGCAGCACGGAAAGCTCTTCCAAGAAGAAAAAGAAGAAGCATTTGCTCTTGTTCTGAGGGGTCAGATCCGCAGTTTTGGGGTCAGCGGCATTGCCGGTTGGCAGACAGGTAAGGTAAAATAAGTTGACCGCATTTCAGCGTTCGCCGCTGCGAACGTGCTCTGCAGAATCCCCAGCCTAAAGGCCAGCGGGAGTGGCGAGTCAAGGTCTTCCAAGAAGTCGTTTAGAACAGGGAAACCCGCTGGAAATGCAGCGGGTTGGCGGCTTGCACGCGGCTTGCCGTCATGTTAACATCAGAGTTTGTCCCGGCTGGCAGGAAGAATCATGCTTGGCTCGGCGCTTACGCGCTGAGGCCAGCAGGCTGGCGTAGCTCAGCTGGTAGAGCATCTGATTTGTAATCAGAGGGTCGGGGGTTCAAATCCCTTCGCCAGCTCCAGAATCGCAACCATAAGCGCGCCGCAAGGCGTAGCAGGAGCAAGCCAAACGAGACGCGCAGCTCTCCTAGAGAACTGATTCCAGCAGCAGCTTTCTCAATCGCAAAACGCGTGCGGAAGTATGGTCGCGCGGAGAATGCGGAGTTTTGCCGGACTAGCCGAGGCGCGTAGTTGGCAGGTGGAGTTCTTTGACAGCAGGGATCGGGGTTCCTGTTACGCGCGGGATTCGCGCGTCATGGGGTGGAGAGACTGGCGATCCCGGGCCTTGGCGATGTGGGCTCTCAGGCAAGGCTGAGAGCGAAATGCTCGGTCAGACTGGGGTCCCCGACAAGCGCCGGCTGTAGCCTGCCCTGAGCGAAGCCGAAGGGCGCTTGGTGGGGTTGTGGAACGTGCACAGGTGGCCGAGTGGTTAATGGCAGCAGACTGTAAATCTGCCGCTCCTTGCGAGCTACGGAGGTTCGAATCCTCCCCTGTGCACCAGCTTTTCGAGCGGAGACATCTGGAGTTGGCACGAGAGGCAGTTGTGGCGGTTGGGCAGGCTGAGACAGCAGGGTTTCCGGCAATGAAGCGGCTTTGGGTCGCGCTCGTGATTTATATGGGGTTGGCTGGGCTGGCGTGGACCACCCTAAGCGATCCTAAGTTTAAGTTTGCGACCTTGGCAATCCTGGCGATGTTCGCGATTCGCACCTGGTCGTGGAGCAAGAAGCAAGCTCACGAACACCGCGAGCACACACGACGAAGATTAGCTGGGAAATGAGTTCGAGCCCCTCAGGGGCGCAAGTGATTAGCCCAGGGCGGAAGCCCTGGGATTGAGCGCAAAACAGAATTGAGTCCCGTAGGGACGGCACGGTTTTCTCAATTGAGAGCGGTAGCAAGGCGGAAGTAACTCAGTGGTAGAGTCACAGCCTTCCAAGTTGAGGCGACTGGCAGGCTTTGAGCCTGCCGCCGAAATCCCGAGCGGAGTCGAGGGACCTCTGTGGGCGGCGTTGGAATTAGGCGGGAGTAACTCAGTGGTAGAGTCACAGCCTTCCAAGCTGTTGGTCGCGGGTTCGATTCCCGTCTCCCGCTCCAGATTGGTTTGCTGTTGTAATTGCGGGCTGATGTAGCTCAGTTGGTAGAGCACTCCCTTGGTAAGGGAGAGGTCATCGGTTCAATCCCGATCATCAGCTCCATAACTTTGAGTAAGGTCCGCGTTAGACGGGCAGGATGGTTTTCTGAGCACTTCGATGGAGCAGTCAGTTTCGCGAGTACCGTTTCAGCAGGCTGGTCTTGCGATTGAGAAGCTGGACGAGTTTGACCAATTGCGTTCGGCTTTGACCAGAGTTTTCGCGCCGGGAGATGTAGAGCATTTCTTGCGGCTGTTGCAGCGCAAAGGAGTTCCCATTCGCGATTTCGATCGCATACGTCGCGAGAAGCTACTGGAGCAGGCAGATTCGAAGCTGGCTCAGGCTGGAAAAACTGCGCAGCAGTTGTACGACGCGCTTACGGTGAGCGATCAGGCGCAGATGCGCGAATTTTATTTGACGACGCTGGAGGCAGTCGACCTGTCTCTGCGGGAGAAGTTCAACAAACTTTACCGGTATTACTAGGGCATAAGAACTATGGCGAAAGAGAAATTTGACCGCAGCAAGCCGCACGTAAACGTAGGCACGATCGGGCACATCGATCATGGCAAGACCACGTTGACGGCGGCCATCACCAAGGTATTGCAGAAGCACAATCCCAAGATCGTGTTTCGCTCCTTCGACTCGATCGACAACGCGCCGGAAGAGCGCGAGCGCGGCATCACCATCGCGACCGCTCACGTGGAGTACGAGACGGCCAACCGGCACTACGCTCACGTGGATTGTCCCGGCCACGCCGACTACATCAAGAACATGATTACCGGTGCGGCGCAGATGGATGGCGCGATCCTGGTAGTCGCGGCCACCGATGGTCCGATGCCGCAGACCAAAGAGCACGTGCTGCTGGCCCGCCAGGTGGGTGTGCCTTACGTCGTGGTCTTCCTGAACAAGTGCGATGCGGTGGAAGATCCCGAGCTGATCGACCTGGTCGAGATGGAAGTGCGCGAGTTGCTGACCAAGTACAACTTCCCGGGCGACGATCTGCCGGTGGTTCGCGGCTCGGCGCTGGGCGCGTTGAATGGCGAGGCGCAGTGGGAAGCCAAGATCGACGAGCTGATGGAGGCGGTGGACAAGAACGTGCCGCTGCCGGCGCGCGATATCGACAAGCCGTTCCTGATGCCGATCGAAGATATCTTCTCGATTCAGGGACGCGGCACGGTAGTCACCGGCCGTATCGAGCGCGGCAAAGTCAAGGTGGGCGAGGAAGTAGAAATCGTCGGCTTCCGCGAGACTCGCAAGACGGTAGTGACCGGCGTGGAAATGTTCAAGAAGCAGTTGGACGAAGGCATGGCGGGCGACAATGCCGGCCTGCTGCTGCGTGGCACGGCGAAAGAAGACGTGGAGCGCGGCATGGTTTTGGCCAAGCCGGGATCGATCACGCCGCACACCAAGTTCACCGGCTCGGTGTACGTGTTGTCGAAGGATGAAGGCGGACGGCACACCCCGTTCTTCAAGGGCTATCGGCCGCAGTTCTACTTCCGGACCACGGACGTCACGGGCGTGGCGACGTTGCCGGAAGGCACGGAGATGGTGATGCCGGGCGACAACGTGACCTTGCAGATTGAGCTGATCACCCCGGTAGCGATGGAAAAGGGCTTGCGGTTTGCGATTCGCGAAGGCGGACGCACGGTAGGCGCCGGCACCATCAGCGAGATTATTGCGTAGTTGAAATCCCGCTCATTCCAAAAGCTGGAATGAGCGGGGCACCCAGGTTTCTCGGCGGAATGCTCGATTGGCTCCGCTGATTTCCGCGCTTCGACGCGGACAAGGCTTCGCGGCGTGGAGTCGCGAAGTAAACGAAAAGGAATCAATCAATGCCTCGAGAGATTGTTACGTTGCAGTGCGGCGATTGTAAGGACCGCAATTATTCCACTACCAAGAACAAGAAGACCACGACGGCCCGGCTGGAGTTCAGCAAATTCTGCCGCAAGTGCCGCAAGCACACGCCGCATAAGGAAGTGAAGTAAACAGCAGTTAGCATTTGGCATTTAGCACTTGGGTATGTCAGATGTGGCTGCTTCGGCCCGGGCGGAGAGCCTTGAGCTAATGGCTAAGTGCTAATTGCCAAGTGCAGTTTTACAGGGGCGTAAGCTCAACGGTTAAACTGTCGGTCTCCAAAACCGAACTTGGGGGTTCGAATCCCTCCGCCCCTGCCAGGTTATTTGCCAGCGCCCAGGCAAGGCGCAAACAGAGAATGCAGTTGGCGCGTGAGCGCCGGAAAAAGGTAGCAGATGGCGAAGTCAGCAGCGATCGAGAGCGTGGGGGAGAGCAAGCTGGGCGCACTCAAGGCGTGGCCGCAGCGCGCGAAAAGTTTTTACAACGACGTGCGCACCGAAATGCGGAAGGTCACGGTTCCTAACCGCAAAGAAGTGCAGGGCACGACCACGGTGGTCATCATTACGGTGTTCTTGTTCGGCCTGTATTTTTGGGTGGTGGACGCGATCATCGGCAAGACGCTTGATCATTCGCTGAAATATCTGACGAACCGCTAATGCGCGGAAAAATGACAGAAGAAGAAATCAAATCGGAGAACGGCAGCGAACCCGAGCCGGGCAATGCGCCCGCTGCTGCCAACGACTCGGGCGCGGTAACGGCTGAATCCACCGCCGCCAATCCGCAGAACCCGAATATGAAGTGGTACATCATCCACACTTATTCGGGATTCGAGCGCAAAGTGAAGGAATCGATTGAGTCGCGGGTGCGTGCCTACCCAGAGTTGGAGCATCGCATTGGCCGGGTGCTGATTCCGACGGAGTCGGTAACCGAGGTCCGTGGCGGCAAGAAGTACACCAGCGAGCGCATGTTCTATCCCGGTTACGTGCTGGTGGAAATGGACATGGACGACAACGTGTGGCACGTGGTGAAAGGGACGCCGCGGGTGACTGGCTTTGTCGGTACCGGGCAGCAGCCGACGCCGCTGTCGGAAGAAGAAGTTCAGCAGATTGTTTATCGCGTGGCCGACAGCAAGGAAAAACCCAAGCTCAAGGTCAAGTTCGAGAAGAACGAGTCGGTGCGCATCAGCGAAGGGCCGTTCGCCAGCTTTACCGGCGTGGTGGACGAGGTCAACGAAGATCGCGAGACCTTGAAAGTCATGGTCACCATCTTCGGACGTTCCACTCCGGTGGAGCTGGGATTCGGGCAAGTTGAAAAGGTTATTACGTAGAATTCCGCCTTTGGCCTTTCGCTTTTCGCTCTTCGTAAGAAGTGCGGATGATCTGGCGAAAGGCGAATAGCGAATAGGCGAAGAGCGAGTTAACAATGGCAAAAAAAGTTACCGGTTCGGTGAAGTTGCAGATTGCGGCGGGCAAGGCTACGCCGGCTCCTCCGGTTGGTCCGGCGCTCGGTCAGGCGCAGATCAACATCATGGAATTCTGCAAGCAGTTCAACGCGAGAACCAGCGCCAAAGAGCTGGACGGCCTGATTATCCCGGTCGTGGTCTCGGTGTACAGCGATCGCTCGTTTACCTTTATCACCAAGACGCCGCCGGCCGCGATTCTGTTGAAGCGCGCCGCGGGCGTGGCCAAGGGCTCGGGCACACCTAACAAAGACAAGGTGGGCAAGGTGACCGAGAAGCAGGTTCTTGAGATCGCCAAGCAGAAGATGCCGGACCTGAACGCGGCTTCGGTGGAAGCGGCGATCAAGAGCGTGAAGGGTACCGCGCGCTCCATGGGCATTGAAGTCACAGCCTAGGTGGAAGAGCTGGCCCGTGGTGGAAGATCTGGCCTTTAGGCCAGCGTCAACGAGAGTTAGCGAAACCTGCTGCTGGTAGCTGAGATCTCCGATCTCAGCTACCAGCAGCCAATGAAATTCCGGTGGCCAAACGCGGGCCTGAAGGCCCGCTCGTCCACCGCAATCGTAAATACCACGGCGATTCGGCAACAAGGAACAGCGGTGGGAGATGAGGAGCAGGATGAAGAAATCAGGCAAGAATATCGAGAAGGCGCGTGCGGGCGTGGAAGCCAAGTCGTACCCGCTGCAAGACGCTGTGCCTCTTCTGCAGAAAGTGAAGTACGCCAAGTTTGACGAAACCGTCGACTTGACGATGCGCCTGGGCGTCGACCCCAAGCATGCCGATCAGATGGTGCGAGGCACGGTGGTTCTGCCACACGGGCTGGGTAAATCGAAGAAGGTGCTGGTGATCGCCAGCGGTGAAAAGGTTCGCGAGGCGGAAGCGGCGGGCGCCGATTTTGTTGGCGGCGAGGACATGGTGGAGAAGATCCAGAAGGAAAACTGGACCGACTACGATGCCGTGATCGCCACGCCCGACATGATGAAGTCAGTAGGTCGCCTGGGCAAGGTGCTGGGCCCGCGCGGATTGATGCCCAATCCCAAGACCGGGACGGTAACCTTCGATGTTGCCAATGCGGTGAAGGAAACCAAGGCCGGCAAGGTGGAATTTCGTACCGACAAGACTGCCCTGGTGCATGTGCCGGTAGGCAAGATTTCGTTCCCGCCCGAGAAGTTGGTGGAGAACGCGGCCACGGTGATCACCAGCGTGATCAAGGCGAAGCCTTCGGTGGCGAAGGGCAAATACATTAAGGGTTGCTATCTCAGCTCGACCATGGGACCGGGTGTCTCGATTGACACCTCGGCTGTGGAAGCTGCTGCGCGCGCCTAGAGCGACGGGTTTGGTTGGAGGGGCACGGCTTTAGCCGTGCCGTGAAAGGCCCCTGGGAGATTGGCCTTTAGGCCCTGAGAACCGGTTCCCTCAGCGGCTGAAGCTGGATCTTCTGATTAGGCATCCATGGCACGCCCCTTCAAAGCAATCGAGAAATTTTGGCCGGCGCCAGTAGTCCGGCAATAAAGGATTCGAACATGGCCGTTACCAAAGCGAAGAAGATCGAACAAGTCGACAAGCTCACAGAAGAGTTTAAGAACGCGAGCCACGCGATCGTAGGCACATTTGCCAAGCTGACCGTGGAGAAGGATTTCGAGCTCCGCAAAGCGGTACGCGGCGTAGGCGGCCACTATCGCGTGGTCAAGAACACCCTGGCGGAGCGCGCCGCTAAGGGTACTTCGGTCGAGGAGGCGATGAAAGATCTCGCCGGCGTGACCTCGATCGCTTACACCAGCGGCGATCCGGTCGCCTTGGCCAAGGCGCTGAGCAAGTACGCCAAGGACAATCCGGAGTATAGCTTCAAGGCGGGTGTGGTCGAAGGCCGCGTCATTCCTATCAAGGATATCGACGCCCTGGCCAGTATGCCGTCGAAGGAAGAGATTTACTCCAAGCTGCTGTTCCTGATGAATGCTCCGGCGCAGCGGTTGGTGACGGTGATGAATGCGGTGGGCCGCGACATCGCCGTGGTCATTAACCAGGGCGTGGAGAAGGGCAAGTTTGGCGGCCCGGCGGAAACTGCGCCTGCAGCCGAAGCGGTCCCGGCGGAAGCAGCGGCAGCGGAAGCTCCGGCCGAAGCACAGGTTTAGAGTTTGGTCTCCCACTCATTCGAAAATCGCGAATGAGTGGGGCACCCAGGTTTTTCCCACAACGATGTGGGTACAGAGGTTTGGAGGCGCAAGTCTCCATAAAGATTGCGTTATCCGTGTTGAGGGGTGTTCCCGGCGAGTCTGGCGTGCGGGCGGCACATTGGAAACCTCAGAAACGGGAACGAAATCGACACACAACGAATAACGAATAGGTGGATAAACACATGGCGGATCTACAGCAGTTGGAAGAGTCAATCGTAGGCCTGTCGCTTCTGGATGCGGCGGCTTTGGTGAAGAAATTGGAAGAGCGCCTCGGCGTTTCGGCGGCGGCTGCGGCCCCGGTCATGATGGCGGGCGCAGGTGGCGGAGCAGCAGCGGCTGCGGCTCCGGCGGAAGAGAAGACTGAGTTCGCGGTGGTCCTGACCGCCGTGGGCGCCAACAAGATCAATGTGATTAAGGCTGTTCGCGAAGTCACCAGCCTGGGCTTGAAAGAAGCCAAGGATCTGGTCGATGGCGCGCCCAAGACGATTAAAGAGGGCGTGAACAAGGAAGAAGCCGAGACCATCAAGAAGAAGTTCACCGATGCGGGAGCGACCGTCGAGGTGAAGTAAATGTTTCGCCCCGTTCCTGGCGAACGGGGCACCTTCACTCCGGGCGCGCTGACCGGAGTTCTGGCTGCTGCCGCCTTTGGGTATGGGCGGTGGATACGTTCCTCCTCACGTCGGAGCGGTCGTGGAGAGGCGCGATGAAGCCGAGGAAGCAAAGCAGTTCTCTCAGCAGGGACTGCGGAATTCCCGGGCATCGTTGAGCGCCGGATTCTTTTTCGGAATTCGGGCATCAAAACAGGTAGTGGCAGGCGGCTAGCCTGGCTGGATCACGTCAGCTCAGACGTGACGGCAGGTTGGACGAGGACAAGGCCTGAAAATACTGGCGCGGGAAGCGGAAAACATGGCGGCACGGAATGTGCCGATTTCCCAGGCCAAGTGGTCATGGGATTGCACGACGCCTCAAGCGGCGCTCACGGGGATTCTCGTCTCTGTGGGCGCAATCGTATTTTTGCGCAAAACCGATCCCTCAAGGCGATTTGGTACGGCGGCGGCAGGTTGCAGCCGTATCAATTCGCGGGCTGGCGGATCCCGGTTTTGCGCCCGCAAAGCGCCTCAACTGGTTACTGTGCGACGGCAGTCCTCTCCGTCACGCATCCGCATTACGTCTTGCACCGCCAACGTGAGCGACGTTGGACGGTACTGATTAGGAGCTTTATACATGGCGCAACAGAAAACTGCCAACCGAAATCGGTTCGACTTTTCAAAAATTCCGGCGACGATTCAGATTCCCAACCTCATCGAGGTACAGAAGCGTTCGTATGATCGCTTCCTGCAAATGGATTCGCTGCCCAGCGAACGGGATGACGCCGGCTTGCAAGCGGTATTTCAGTCGGTCTTCCCGATTAGCGACTTCCGCAATGTTTCGCAGCTGGACTTCGTCGAGTTCGCCATCGGTAACTGGGAGTGCAAGTGCGGCCATCTCAAGGGGCTGAATCACCTGCGCACCACCTGCCGCAATTGCGGCGCAACGGTGAAGACCGACCCGTTCCACCTGGGCGATGTGCTGTGCACCAAGTGCGGCACCTACAACGCCAACACGCCTGACTTCTGTAACAAGTGCGGCGATCCGGTTGGATTGCAGCTGAAGTACGACGTGGCCGAATGCGAAGAGCGCGGCATGACCTATTCCGCGCCGCTCAAGGTCACCATGCGTCTCACCATTTACGACAAGGATCCGGAGACCGGCAACCGCTCCATTCGCGATATGAAGGAGCAGGAAGTCTTCTTTGGCGATATTCCGTTGATGACGGCCAATGGCACCTTCATTATCAACGGTACCGAGCGCGTGATCGTCAGCCAGTTGCACCGTTCGCCCGGCGTCTTCTTCGAGACCGCGAACAATCGCACCTACTTCCTGGGCAAGATCATTCCCTATCGCGGTTCGTGGGTCGAATTCGAGTACGACCAGAAGAATGTGCTGTACGTGCGTATCGATCGCAAACGCAAGTTCCTGGGAACGATCTTCCTGCGCGCTCTGGGTCTGCGTTCGGATGAGGAAATCCTGCGCACGTTTTACACCGTCGATCGCATCGCCATCCGCGACAAAAAGCTGTATTGGACGCTGGAACCGGGCGCGGAAAAGCCAACTAACTTGCTGGGCATGAAGCTGGCGCATCGCATCGCCAACAAGAGCGGCGAAGAGATCGCACACTCCGGCCGCAAAGTCACGCCTGCGGTGATGAAGGAAATCCAGAAGCAGCGGATTTCCGAGATTGAAGCTGACCTTACGGACCTGGAAGGCGGGTTCGTCGCCGCCGACGTCATCGACGTCAATACCGGCGAAATCCTGCTGGAAGCGAACGTCGAGCTTACTGCCGAAAAGCTGTCGAAAATGATGGAAGCCGGGGTAACGGAAGTCCACATCTTCTTCCCCGAGCGCGACGATGTAGGCACGGTGATCAGCGCGACCTTGCGCCGCGATTCCGTCAAGACGCCGCAGGAAGCCCTGATTGAGATCTACCGCAAGCTGCGTCCGGGCGATCCGCCGACGCTGGATACCGCAACTTCGCTGTTCCACGGCATGTTCTTCGATTCGCGGAAGTACGATTTCTCGCGGGTGGGCCGCTTGAAGTTCAACATCAAGCTGTTCGAGAGCGAAGATGCCACCCATCTCGACCATCGCACGCTGGAGCCGGATGACTTCTACGGGACCATCCGCTATCTGCTGAAGCTGCGCAAGAATATCGGCTCGGTAGACGATATCGATCACCTGGGCAACCGCCGTGTTCGCGCGGTGGGCGAGTTGCTCGAGAACCAGTTCCGCATCGGTCTGGTCCGCATGGAACGCGCCATCAAGGAAAAGATGAGCGTCTACCAGGAGATGTCGACGGCCATGCCGCACGATCTGGTGAATGCCAAGCCAGTGATGGCTGCGATTCGCGAGTTCTTCGGTTCGTCGCAGTTGTCGCAGTTCATGGATCAGACGAACCCGCTGTCGGAAATCACCCACAAGCGCCGCCTGTCGGCTCTTGGGCCGGGCGGCCTGTCGCGCGAGCGCGCCGGATTCGAAGTCCGCGACGTTCACCCTACGCACTACGGACGTATCTGCCCGATCGAGACGCCGGAAGGTCCGAACATCGGTCTGATCTCGTCGCTCAGTTGCTATGCGCGAATTAACGACTACGGCTTCATCGAGTCGCCGTATCGCAAGGTGAAGAGCGGCCGCGTGCTCGACTTCATCAGCGTGGTGAATGCCGGCGACAGCGAGTATCGCGTTGGCGACCATCTGGAGAAAGCTGAGGCCATCAAGGCCAACAACGATCTCAAGGAGCGCCGCAAGAAGCTGATCGATTACGAGCCGTTCTCGTTCTACCTGTCGGCGTGGGAAGAAGATCGCCACGTCATCGCGCAGGCCAACGCGGAAATCGACGACAAGGGCCGCATCGTTGCGGAACTGGTCAACGCCCGCAAGGCCGGCAACTTCGTGCTGGTGAATCGCGAAGAAGTGGACTACATCGACGTCAGCCCGAAGCAGCTGGTGTCCGTAGCAGCATCGCTGGTGCCCTTCCTGGAACACGACGACGCCAACCGCGCGCTGATGGGCGCGAACATGCAGCGTCAGTCGGTGCCGTTGTTGCGCGCGCAAGCGCCCATCGTCGGCACGGGAATGGAAGGGGTCACGGCGCGCGATTCCGGTGCGGTCGTTCTGGCTCGCCGCAGCGGCATCATCGACTCAGTCGACTCCGAGCGCATCATCGTCCGCGTCGAGGGCGAGCATCATCCCATGCAACTGTCGCGCGAGGTGGGCAGCGATATCTATCAGCTCACCAAATTCAAGCGCTCGAACCAGAACACCTGTATCAACCAGCGGCCCATCGTGAAGAAGGGGCAGCGCGTGGCTAAGGGACAGGTCATTGCCGACGGTCCTTGCACCGACATGGGCGAGCTGGCGCTGGGACGCAACGTCCTGGTCGCCTTCATGCCCTGGCGCGGCTACAACTTCGAGGACGCGATCCTGGTCTCCGAAAAGATGGTGAAGGAGGACTATTACACCTCCGTCCACATCGAGGAGTTCGAGATCGAGTCGCGCGATACCAAGCTGGGTCCGGAAGAAGTGACGCGCGATATTCCCAACGTCAGTGAGTCGGCGCTGCGCGATCTCGACGAGAGCGGCATCATCCGCATCGGCGCGACCGTGAAGGCGGGCGACATTCTGGTGGGCAAGGTCACGCCCAAAGGCGAAACCCAGCTGACTCCGGAAGAGAAGCTGCTGCGGGCCATCTTCGGCGAGAAGGCCGGCGACGTTCGCGACGCTTCGCTCACCTGTCCTCCGGGCATCGAAGGCACGGTGGTGGACGTCAAGATCTTCTCCCGCAAAGGGCAGGAGAAGGACGAACGCGCCAAGTTCATCGAGTCCGAACAGGTAGCCAAGCTGGAGAAGAACCTGGCCGACGAGATCCGAATCCTTACCGACGAGCGTTTGAAGCGCCTGGAAGCGTTGCTGGGCGGCAAGGAAGTTCTGGCCGACTTGCACGACGAGCGCACCAACAAGCGCCTTTTGACCAAGGGCGTGATGCTGGATCGCGACACCATCGAGCGCATTTCGACCCGCAACCTGAAGCGCATCAAGTTCCCCGATAAGGACCCGCGCATCAACGAGCAGATCGACGAAATCGAGGAAATGACTTCGCGGCAGATTGATGTCCTGCGCAAGATCGTCCGCGAGAAGGTCGAAAAGTTGCAGAAGGGCGACGAACTTCCTCCCGGCGTGATCAAGCTGGTGAAGATTTACGTTGCCATGAAGCGCAAGCTGAGCGTCGGCGACAAGATGGCCGGCCGCCACGGAAACAAGGGCGTCATCGCCCGCATTCTGCCGGAAGAGGACATGCCATACCTCGAAGACGGAACGCCGGTGGAGATCGTGCTGAATCCCCTGGGTGTGCCCAGTCGTATGAACGTGGGCCAGATTCTGGAGACGCACCTGGGCTGGGCCGGTTATGCCCTCGGCCAGAAGATCGGCGAACTACTGAAGGAGAATTCCAAGGCCGAGTTCATGCGCAAGGAATTGAAGGCCATGTTCAAGGACACTCCTTTTGTCGACAGCCTGGTCGATCTGGATGACGAGACTCTGGAGAAAGTAGCCGACGGCATGAAAGAGGCCGTGTACTTCGGCTCGCCGGTGTTCGACGGATCGAAAGAAGGAGAAATCAAGTCACTGCTGGCCGAGGCGGGGTTGCCGACTTCGGGCAAGGCTTATCTCTACGACGGTATGACAGGTGACAAGTTCGAGCAGCCGGTGACGGTTGGCTATATCTACATGCTCAAGCTGTCTCACCTGGTCGACGACAAGATCCACGCGCGTTCCATCGGGCCATACTCGCTGATTACCCAGCAGCCGCTGGGCGGCAAGGCTCAGTTCGGCGGACAGCGCTTCGGCGAAATGGAAGTGTGGGCGCTGGAAGCTTACGGCGCCGCTTACATCCTGCAGGAACTGCTCACCGCGAAGTCCGATGACGTTTACGGCCGCACCAAGATTTACGAGGCCATCGTCAAAGGCGAAGCGGCCATTGAGCCAGGTGTGCCTGAATCGTTCAACGTGCTCATTCGCGAATTGCAGTCGCTGTGCCTCGACGTGGAGCTGATCAAGACCAACGAGCGCAAGTTGCCCGTGGCCCCGGCGCCTCCACTCGCGGCCGACTAGGGAAGCATTGGCGCTTGAAGGGGCACGGCTTTAGCCGTGCCGGCCAGGACTCAAGAAGTTCGGCCTTTAGGCCCTGAGGGACATTCCCTCAGCGGCTGAAGCCGGTAGTCAAAGGAAGAGTAACGGCACGCCTGAAGGCGTGCCCCTTCAAAGCGAGAAAGAATCGAGCCCTATGAGGGCAAGTGGAACAAGCTGCCTAGATAGCAGCAGAAACAATTAACGGTCGGGTTGCTGAACTGACAACCGACAACAGACAAACTGAGGACTAAACATGTATCGCTCGAGTCCATTTGATCTCGGAAACGCCATCGCCGACTTCGACGCCATCCGCATCAGCCTGGCTTCGCCGGAAAAGATTCGCAGCTGGTCTCATGGTGAAGTAACCAAGCCGGAGACGATCAACTACCGCACTTTCAAGCCGGAACGTGACGGCTTGTTCTGCGCCCGCATTTTCGGTCCGGTCACCGACTGGGAGTGTCTCTGCGGTAAGTACAAGCGCATGAAGCACCGCGGCGTGATTTGCGACAAGTGCGGCGTGGAAGTCACGCTCTCCAAAGTTCGCCGCGAACGGCTGGGCCATATTGAGCTGGCTTCGCCCTGCTCGCACGTCTGGTTCTTCAAGGGATTGCCCAGCCGCATCGGGCACATTCTCGATATCTCGCTGCGCGATTTGGAGTCGGTGCTCTACTTCGAAGCGTACGTGGTAATCGAACCCGGCGAAGCTCCGGTCAAAGAGCGCGAAGTCATCAAGGATGAAACCAAGTATCGCGAACTCGATCAGGAGCATCGTGCCTCGGGCTTCAAGGCCATGATGGGCGCTGAGGCCATCAAGGAACTGCTGAAGCGGGTCGAAGTCGAGTCGCTCTCCGGCGAACTGCGCGAGAAGATGCGCACCGAAACCTCGGTGCAGAAGCGCCTGAAGTATGCCAAGCGCCTGAAAGTGACCGAGGCCTTCCGTAAGAGCGGCAACAAGCCGCAGTGGATGATTCTGGACGTGATTCCGGTAATCCCGCCGGAGCTGCGTCCCCTGGTTCCACTCGACGGTGGCCGCTTTGCCACCTCGGATCTGAACGACCTCTACCGCCGCGTCATCAACCGCAACAACCGGTTGAAGAAGCTGATGGACCTGCACGCGCCGGAAGTGATTGTGCGCAACGAAAAGCGCATGTTGCAGGAAGCCGTGGACGCGCTGTTCGACAATGGACGCCGGGGCCGCGTGCTGCGAGGCGCCAACAATCGTCCGCTGAAGTCGCTGTCGGACACGCTGAAGGGCAAGCAGGGCCGTTTCCGTCAGAACCTGCTGGGCAAGCGCGTGGACTACTCCGGTCGTTCGGTGATCGTGGTTGGTCCCGACCTCAAACTGCATCAGTGTGGCTTGCCCAAGAAGATGGCGCTGGAACTGTTCAAGCCGTTTATCTATCACCGGCTGGAGCAGACCGGCCACTGCACCACCATCAAGCAGGCCAAGGAAATGGTGGAGCAGCAGGAGCCCATCGTATGGGACATCCTGGAAGAGGTGATTAAAGATCACCCGGTACTGTTGAACCGTGCTCCCACGCTTCACCGACTGGGCATTCAGGCTTTCGAGCCGGTGCTGGTGGAAGGCAAAGCCATCAAGATTCACCCCCTGGTCTGCACCGCGTTTAACGCAGACTTCGACGGCGATCAGATGGCCGTACACATTCCGCTATCCCCGGAAGCGCAGGTCGAAGCCAGTGTACTGATGCTGGCGTCGCACAACATCCTGTCGCCGGCGTCGGGTCAGCCGATCACCGTGCCTACGCAGGACATGGTGCTGGGAATCTATTACCTGACCAAAGCCAAGCCCGGTGCCAAGGGTGAAGGACGCGCCTTCGCCAACATCGACGAAGTGATTCTTGCCAAGGAAGCCGGCGAGGTGGAAACGCTTACCCCGATCCGTCTGCGTTACTCGGGCGAGGTCATCGACCTTACCACCGCGTACGACGATCAGGACGTAAGCCACACTGAGCCGACAATGTTCGAACGGCAGTACATCTCGACCACCGTGGGCCGCGCCATCATGAACGATCACCTGAAGCGTGGCGCTCCGGAGATGCCATACATCAATGGCCTGCTCAAGAAGAAGGGCAGCGGCAACCTGGTGAACTACTGCTACCTGCGTTTCGGCCTGGAAACCACGGTACGCTTGCTCGACGGCATCAAGCAGTTGGGCTTCCACTATGCCACCAAGGCGGGCCTGTCGATCGGCATCGACGACATGGTCATCCCCGCTGGTAAAGCAGCCCTGGTGAAGGACGCCGAGAAGCAGGCAATCGCGGTCCAACAGCAGTATCTGGATGGCGCCATCACCAACGGTGAACGCTACAACAAGGTCGTGGAAATCTGGTCGGCGATTACGGAAAAGGTGGCCGATGAGATGTTCCTGGGCATGCAGCAGGAAGACAAAGCCGGCGACCTGAATCCGATTTACGTCATGGCCGACTCCGGCGCTCGCGGATCGAAACAGCAGATTCGCCAGCTCTCGGGTATGCGCGGCTTGATGGCCAAGCCTTCGGGCGAAATCATCGAGACGCCGATCACGGCGAACTTCCGCGAAGGCCTGACCGTGTTGGAATACTTCATTTCCACGCACGGCGCTCGTAAGGGACTGGCCGACACTGCTCTCAAGACGGCGGATTCGGGCTACCTGACGCGTCGTCTGGTGGACGTGGCGCAGGACGTAATCATCAGCGAATACGATTGCGGCACGGTCGATGGTATCTACGTGACTTCCATCGTGGAGTCGGGCGAGATCATCGAGCCGTTGCGTGACCGTATCGTGGGCCGCGTCTCGCTGGAGAAGATCAAGGACTACGAAGGCAACATCATCGTCGACATCAACCAGGAAATCACCGAAGACCTGGCGGGCGCGGTGCAGGCTGCCGGTATCGAGCGAGTGAAGATTCGTTCGGTGCTGACCTGCGAATCGAAGCGCGGTGTTTGCGTGATGTGCTATGGCCGCAACCTGGCCTCGGGCCGTCTGGTCGAGCTGGGTGAAGCCACCGGCGTCATCGCGGCGCAGTCCATCGGCGAGCCGGGAACGCAGCTCACCATGCGTACCTTCCACATCGGCGGCACGGCTTCGCGCGTCAGCGAGCAGTCGCGCCTCGATGCCAAGAACAACGGCACGGTGCGGTTCGTGAACATGATCACCGTCCGTTCCAAGGAAGGTTTCCTGGTGGTGATGAACCGCAACGGGTCCATCGCGATCGTGGACGAAAAGGGCCGCGAGAAAGAACGTTACGCGGTGGTCTACGGCGCCAAGGTGAAGGTCGAAGACGGGCAGCAGGTTTCGCTCGGCGATGTGCTGGTCGAGTGGGATCCGTACACCTTCGCGATCCTCACCGAAATCGGCGGCACGGTGCAGTTCAAGGACCTGCAGGAAGGCATGACGCTGCACGAGGAAGTCGACGAAGTGACGGGCTTGTCTCGCCACGTAGTAGTCGACTCGCCCGACGAGAAGCGCCAGCCGACCATCGTCATCAAAGGCACGAAGACCAACAAGCGCTACCTGATGCCTTCTCGCGCCCACTTGATGGTGCAGGATGGCGACACGGTGACGCCGGGCGACGTGCTGGCGAAGATCCCGCGCGAGACTACCAAGACCAAGGACATCACCGGTGGTCTGCCTCGCGTGCAGGAGCTGTTCGAGGCGCGCAAGCCGCATGAAACCGCGGTCATCAGCGAGATCGATGGCGTGGTGAAGTTCGGCGACGTGGCCAAGGGCCAGCGCAAAATCTACGTGGTGGCCGACAACGGTACCGAGAAGGAATATCAGGTGCCGCGTGGCGTTCACATCAACGTTCAGGAAGGCGAGCGGATTCGCGCCGGCGAGCCGCTGATGGATGGCCCGCTCAACCCGCACGACATTCTGGCCGTGCTGGGAGAGAAAGAGCTGCAGGCATACCTGGTGAACGAAATCCAGGAAGTCTACCGCTTGCAGGGCGTGAATATCAGCGACAAGCACATCGAGGTGATCGTGCGCCAGATGATGCGCTGGGTGAAAGTGGAAGACGTTGGCGATACGCCGTTCCTGCTGGAACAGCAGATCGACAAGTTCCGCTTCCGCGAAGAGAACGAGAAGGCGATTGCCAATGGCGGCAAGCCGGCCACCGGCCGTCCGCTGCTGTTGGGCATCACCAAGGCCTCGCTCTCGACCGACTCGTTCATCTCAGCCGCGTCGTTCCAGGAGACCACGCGCGTGCTGACGGAAGCCTCGATCCAGGGCGCCGTCGATCACCTGCGCGGTCTGAAGGAGAACGTCATCGTGGGCCGTCTGATTCCGGCGGGCACGGGCATGGAGTACTACCGCAATGTCCGGCTCTCGCAGGAAATGGAAGAGGCTGCCGCCAAGGTGCAGGAGGAAGTCACGGCCGCGTACGAAGAAGCCGAACGCGCGCTGGAACTGCTCCGCCACGAAGGCGAAAACGAAGCGGAAGAACTGGCCGCAGAGTAAACAGGGTAGGGCGCGGCTTTTATAGCCGCGCCTTTTCGCCCCTCGGTTGGATAGAGTGGACCTTCGGGCTCCCGTCCCTTTCGTGCGTTGCGGGGACGATGATCTTGTGCAACACTGGTCGCCTCGACACAACTCCGGGGGGAAAAATGGCTTCAATTCCGCTCGCCAGCACTTCGTTGGGTCCCCAATCAAAGGTCAATCGAATCTGCTTCCGTGGCGATCTGCGCCCGCCTACCGACGCCTGGAAACATGAGCTGGATGCCGACCGTAGCTCGATTCTTCCGAGCCCCGCCATGGCGGCGAAAGAGTCGGGTGGCCCTACGTACCGTCCTGCGGTAGGCAAAGTCGGTGACGCCGATTCCGACTCCGGGGTCTGCGTCACGCCCCGGTTTACCGTCGCACCCCTGTTCCCGATTCAGAGTTTCCCCTGGACATGGATTTATGTGGTCTACGTAGACCGTGCCTACAATACAAAAATGCGCCAGGTCCTCGATTCGCAGACCATCATCAAGCAGATTCGCAAGGGATCGCTACTGACCAATGTTGTGCGCTATGCCACTCTGGGGTGCGTGGATATGCGGCCCACGGTCGACATGCAGCAGGCGGCCGACATCATGTGGGCCCTCTTTGGCGATGAATTGATCGTCGATAGCCTCCCGACCACCAATGTCATTGCCGCTATCAAGTGCAAGCGAATCGATTACCAGAGCTTGAAGTCGAACTACAAGACCGGAATCCGCTATGAACTGGTTCCCCCCATTGTTCCCAACATCCATTGCACGCTGCCGCAGACCGTTTACGAGATGGGACTTGGATTCCTCAGCGACGAATTAAGGCTCCACCCTACCGGCACAACGCCTGCGCTGCAGACCGGTTTCCACCAGAGCACACCCAAAGCCGTCACGACATAGACGGGTAGCCCGGGCCTGGCGGGGCTCGTAACCCGGGATTCGTCATCATCACTGGCATACTGTACTTTCAACCGCAGGCGGATGGTCGGGGGCCTCGGGCGGCTGGCGATGGGGCAGGCTACAATAGAGCCACGGGGTACTAGTATGCAATTGGACGTTCCTCCCGATCTTGAGGGGTTGATCAAGAAGCGCCTATCGAGCGGCGCTTACCAGAGTGTTGAAGACGTGCTGCGGCGCGCGCTTGAGGCACAGGATGCCGAGGAAAGTTGGACCGAAGAAGAGCGCCTAGCCTTTTCGGCTCATATCGAGGAAGGTTATCTGCAAGCCGAGCGCGGAGGGCTCATCGAAGGGGCGCAAGTCCGCCAAGAAATACAGTCCATGAAGGATGCCTGGCGACAAGAGCGCTCCGGCCGGTAGATGAGCGGCTACGCGCTTACGCCGCTGGCGAAAGCCGACGTCTTTGATATTTGGTGTTTCATCGCCGCCCACAGCGAAAGTGCCGCTGATCGTGTAGAAGAGGCGATTTACAATACCTGCGCATTTCTTGCCGAAGGGCCCTTGCGTGGCCATACCCGGCCCGACCTCACACCCCGAAGCCTGCGTTTCTGGACTTTGGTTCGATATCCCAACTACACCATTGTTTACCGGCCGGAGACGAATCCCCTCCAGATCATCGCAGTGCTTCAAGGGAAGCGAAACCTGCGCCACATTCTGAAAGATCGTCACTAAGCAATCACGTTTTGTGGGGTCTCCGTTGGGTCGACTGCCATCCAACGGCCCCTCATTCGAAAATCTCGAATGAGCGGGCACCCGTGTTCCCTCCCAGCGACGAAAGAACAGGCCCGCTGATACACAAGATGTTACAAATATGGTGTATGGTGTTTCTTATGGCCCGCACCAACATCGACATTGACGATACGCTCATTCGCAAAGCGCGCAAGCTCACCCGCCTCAAGACCAAGCGCCAGATTGTGGACAAGGCGCTTGAGTTGCTCGTCCGCTCCGAGAGCCGTAAGGGCATCCTTCGCTACTACGGGAGTGGTGTCTGGGAGGGCGATCTTAAAGCCTCCCGGAGAAATCGGGTTTGATTCTGGTGGACAGCTCGGTCTGGGTCGACTTCTTCAGCTCCTCTCCCGGGCGCGGCGGCGGCGAACTCCGCCGGATGATCGAGGACAGCGAACCGGTGGCCCTGACTGGAGTGGTGGTTGCCGAGGTCTTGCAGGGCCTTACCAGAGACGCCCGCACTATTGAGCAGTTTCTGTGGCAGTTCGACATGCTGGAGCCCGGAGGCTTTGAAACTTATCGGGCAGCGGCAGCCATCTTCCGCACCGCGGGGGGAAAAGGCATATCACTCACCACCATTGACACCGTGATCGCAGCCGTCGCCCTTGAACATAACGCCAGCGTTTTCACCCTGGACAAGGACTTCCCCAGAATTGCGCTTATCACGCGTCTGGCGCTCTATCGCCCCTGACGCCGCCACGAGCCGGAATCTCCCACTCATCCGAAAATCGCGAATGAGCAGGGCACCCGTGTAAACTTCCTCTTACTTGATATGTTGCGGTTCTTCGAACATTTTCGGATGGCGCTGTGGCGTGCCTTTCAGCACGACGCGTTTGCGGTGGCCAAGGCGGCCGCATTTTCCGCCATCCTGACTCTGTTTCCGGCCATACTCGCGGTCGCCTCGATCCTCTCTACGTCGCACACCACCGAAGGCTTCTTTCGCGAGATCAGTCATGCGCTGGGCCGCATTCTTCCCGAGGGCACCAGCTCTGCCGTGCTGCAGTTTTTTACCGGTACCAAGCCTGTGACCTTTAAGTTCCTGCTCACTACCGTCCTCATCACCCTGTGGACCGGTTCCGGCGTCATGATCTCGTGGATGGAAGGCTTCCGCAACGCTTACCAGATGCCGAAAATTTGGGGCCTGGTGAAGGAGCGCATGATCGCGTTCTTGCTGGTGATCCTGGCCGGCATTCCCCTGGTGTTCGCTTCGTTTCTGCTGGTGTTCGGCAATCAGATCGAAGGCTGGATTGCGTATCGCGTTGGGCACGAGCTGGGCCCATACATTCTGGGCCTGTGGACGGCGCTGCGTTGGATCATTGCCGCCCTCACCAGCATCGCCGTCATCGGCCTGATCTATCATCACGGCGTACCGCGCACCCAGCCCTGGCACCGGGTGCTGCCGGGATCGGTGCTGGCGACCGTGCTGTGGTTCGTCTCGACCGTAGTTTTTGGCGCCTACCTGCGCACCTTCGGAAATTACGACGTGATCTACGGATCGGTCGCGACTGCGATCGCGTTGCTGATCTGGCTATATATCGTTTCCATGGTTATCCTGATCGGCGCCGAGTTCAATGCGGTGCGCTACCCGCGCTTCCTGTTTGGAGCGCACTCTGACCTTGGACCTGAGCAAAAGCGGGTGCCGGCGCGCTGATAAGCAGGAATTAGCCGAGGCCCTTACTGCTGACTGAAAGGCAAGACCGCAATGGCCGAAGAAATCGTATCCATGGCTGTTCTGGAGGCCCTACCGGGCAAGGAAGAGGAATTGGTAAGCATGCTACGCGAGCTCTACACCATGATGCACGCCAAGGGCTATTGCCGGGACACGCTGCATCGCGATGCGGCGCGCCCTGATCGCTTCCTGCATTTGCGCCTGTGGGCGTCACCCGAGATGCGCAGTGAAGCCCAAGCCGATCCCGAAGTGCACCGCTATTGGCAAATGCTGCCCGGGCTATGCAATATTCCGCTGGTGTATGAGAGTCTGGAGAAGGTGTTTGAAAGCTAGTTGCTACAGCCGGCAACTGCTTCAATTCACCCACGGACCGCGCGAGTCACCGTTCTTCTTCCGCGGCTCGCGCGAGCTGGGATCGCGGAAATTGCCCAGCTCGTCGAAATAGTCTTCGTGCTTGTAGTCGCCGCGATCATCGTGCTTGCGCATGTAGACTTCGAATTTGCGCGCAGCGCGTTTACGCTTCCAGCGGTAATAGGAATTGCGAATGCCGAAAGCGCTCTCCGATGCGGCGTAGCTGAAGCCGCGTCGAGGCACGAATTTCAGCCAGATGTAGGCGAAGACCAGGCCGCCCAGATGAGCCATGTAGGCGATGGATTGGCCGCCGCCGTGTGCCGACGACAAAGCTCCATAGAGCGCCAGAAAGATGATGCCAATGACAAAGTACTTTGCCTTGATCAGGAATGGCAGCGGGAAGAGCATGACTTCCGAGTCACCGTGCAGCATGCCAAACGCCAGCAGCAATCCATAGACGCCGCCGGATGCGCCGACGGTCAAGGTCCGAGGCGACACGCCGAGAATGCCGGTAAACGAGACCGCAACCGTGATCAGCGCTGCTCCAACCACGCAGAAAAAATAGAACTGCAGAAACAGGCTGTAGCCCCAGTCGATCTCCAACTGCGCGCCGAACATCCACAACGCCAGCATGTTGAACAGCAGGTGCAGCAATCCATAGTGCAGGAAGGAATAGGTGACCAGTTGCCACACTTCGCCGTGGACAACAGCGTAGCCCTCCAGGCCAAGATGGTGGTAGGTCCAGCCGGCAAAGGGCGCGCTCGCGTCAAAAGCTCCGAACAGGTAGAACAGCAGGAAGATGGCGCCGTTGGCGATGAGCAGTTCTTTGACTGCCCGGGTGAACGGCGGAAAACTCAAGCCCATGCTGGAAGTGCGTCGCATAACGTGCTCTTTTCTATTCTATGCGGCGCCGGCCTTCAATGCTCCGGCAGCGGCACTACCGCCAGACTGCGGTGGCCTTTAGCGTCGACCGCGCGTACAGCAAAGATTACATTGTCCTTCGACAGCGGCAAAGTGACCCGAGTCACGTTGCCTACCGATTTCACCTGCTGCCAGTCTGGCGCGCGTGGTCTCTCGCCAAAGCACCTCATAGCCGGTGGCCAATCCGCCGGGCGAAGGCGCCCACTGCAGAGTGGAATCGTTCTGCAGCGCTTTCGTCAACAGGCGAACCTTGGCCGGAGGCGCTGGAGCTGATGCCAACTCGGCCAGGGTTGCCGCGTTCAGCCGGGCCACGTTGGCGGTGTAGCCGTAATCCACAAATTTCGGCAAGTCGCCATATTCGATGCCATTCTCAGTGCGCACGTTCTGGTGTTGATGATTGTAGTTCTCGCGATATTCGGTGAAGCGCACCGCGGCATAGCCTTGTTGGTTAAATGAGAACTGATCGCCGCCGCGCAAATAGCGGTCATGACGGAATACCAGCAGCGGGCGAAAATCCGCTGGCACAAAATACTCTTCTGCCACTTCGGCGATATAGCGCGCCAGTTGGCGAGACGGGCTGTCGCTCTCGCCGCCCAGCGAGCGTATCTGGCGCAGTTCGTCGTCGTTGGCCGTGGACGAAATTCCCTCTGAGAAGATCCGCACTACATGCGGATTTTGCCCAGTGTCGCCGGGAGTGCGATCGCCTCCGACAATGTCGTTGTTCAGCACCGCCTCCAGGTCCCAGCCCACGGCTTTGGACATCAAAGCGAAATGCGCGCTGCCATAGAGTCCTTGCTCTTCGCCAGCCACGGTTAAGAAGATGATGGTGGCGGGAAAACGATGCTTACTGAGAACCCGGGCGCACTCCAGGCTGACTGCGGTGCCGCTCGCATCGTCATTGGCGCCGGGCGCGTCTCCCTGGGCGTCGTTGGCATCACTATTTCGGGAATCGTAGTGCCCGGTCACCAGATAAATGCGCCCAGCGTTTGCCGGATCGGTGCCCTTCAGGATAGCGTAAATATTGGTAATGGTTGTGGCCTGCGGAACCCGCGCGGCTGCGGGTTGAATGAACTGATCGGTCCGGACTTGGAGGCAGTCGCCGCACTGGCTGGAGTAGCGTTGGAACTCGCCTTCAATCCAGTCGGCGGCAGCGGTGATGCCCTCGCCGCTCATTGCGGGGCGATCGGAGGAAAGAGTTTGCCGGGTGCGAAAGCTGACCAACTTCTCGATGGTCTGCTGGATCCGCGCCGGAGAAATCTCGCGCAGGGCCTGCGCGATTTGCGGGTCGGCAGGGGAACTCAGGGGCGTAGCGGTCTGCTGGCAGCAAAGAGCAACCGGGAGGCAAGCCGCTGTCATCACAACCGCGGCTACAGATTTGAGCGATCTCAAAATGGGCATGAACTTCGCGAAACCTCGGGAATCTGGTAGCGTCTATCACTTGACGCTTCCGCCCGGAGATTCTAAATATAAATGACGGACGCGTCGCGGTTCCGGGAACCTGGCCGGGCCAAAGATCAACGGGAGGCAATCATGGTTATTTGTCCTGAGTGCGAGAGCGATCTGGATGTCGAAGAAGATGAAGTTGACGAGGGCGAAATCGTGTCCTGTCCGGAGTGCGGCAGCGACTTCGAAGTGGTCGCAGTCGAGCCTCTGGAATTGACGCGCGTGGAAGACGAAGAAGGAGAAGAAGACGAGGAAGAGGAAGAAGAAGAGGAAGAAGGTGAATACTAATTCGCGCCGAGGGAGGCAGATTTCTGCCGTTTGTACCTCGGTCCTGGCTTCCTTCCTCGGGTTGCTTTTCGCCCTGTCGCTCACGGGCCAGGATTGCCTTGCGCAATCAGCCCAAGCCGCCAAGAAGGACTATGCTCTGATCTACGGCACGGTGTGGGGGCCAGACGATCATCCGGTCGCCGGTATCCCCATCAAGATACGCCCGGCATCGGCTAAGAAAGCGAAGTGGGAGCTGATGTCTGATCGCAACGGCGAGTTCGCGCAACGCGTTCCGGTAGGCACCCAAGACTACATCGTGCAAGCCCAGGTTAAGACCCCCAAGGGCCAGCCCAAGCCGGAAGCGACCGTTCACGTCGACGGCAACGAACGCCGGGACATCGGCATACATTTAACCAAAGACACACTCACGCCCCAATAGGCGGTTGAAGGGACCCTCATGAAATGGGCTTTCGGCACGTTCCTGATACTGCTGCTTGCGCTAAGTTGCAGCGCGCAGGTGCAGATTCCGATGGGGGGAACTTCGCCTTCCGATGACAGTGCACGCAAGAGTACGCACTTCACTTCCCGCATCTTGACCGGTACGGTGCTGGACAAAAGCGACAAGCCGATCTCGGAAGCCGTGATCTATCTGAAGAATACGAAGACGCTGGCCATGAAGACCTACATCTCCCAGAAAGATGGCACCTATCGTTTTCCCGAGCTTTCTTTGAATGTCGACTACGAGGTGTACGCGGAGAAGGACGGCAAGAAGAGCAAAACCAAAACTCTCAGCCAATTCGACGATCGCGAGAAGCCGAACCTCAACCTGCAAATCGACCCGAACAAGTAGCGCCGGGACCCTGCGCCCACAACGAAGGCCCGGGTGCCCGGATTCGCCCTCCGGTTGGCTAACCTGGGGTCGGCCTGCGAGTCGTTCGGACAAAACAAAGGTCGCCATTGCTGGCGACCTTTTCTATATCCGCAAAATTTTGGGTTAGTTGTTTTCGTTGCTGGCGCGCTTCCACGACATGAACTCGCCGATGGTCGAGCCGCTGCCGGAGGAAGTTGCCGCCGGAGCCTTGTAGGATTCGACATCGGCACGCGTGGCCTCTTCGCCTACCGCCCGGATGCTGAGTCCCACTTTCTTCTCCGCCGGGTTCATCTTGATGATCTTGAACTCGTGCTCCATGCCCGGTTCCAGCTTGAGGGGAGCGCCATGCGAATCCACCGCCTCCGAATTGTGGCACAGGCCCTCAACGCCATCGGCGATCTCGACAAAAGCACCGAAGCTTGCCAGGCGCAAGCACCTTGCCGTGAATCACATCGCCTACGCGATGCTGCTCGAAGAAGGTGTCCCACACGTCGGGCTGAAGCTGCTTCACGCCCAGTGACAGGCGGCGCTGGTCGGGCTCAATGGCCAGCACAATAGCCTTCACCTTATCACCCTTCTTTAGCACCTCGGAGGGATGTTTCACCCGCTTGGTCCAGCTCAGGTTGCTGACGTGGACCAGCCCGTCGATGCCGTCTTCGATCTCGATGAACGCGCCGAAGTCGGTCAGGTTGCGAACCTTTCCTTCCACGATTGCGCCCACCGGAAACTTCTCGTGCAAGCTCTCCCAGGGATTCGACTCGAGTTGCTTCAATCCCAGGCTGATGCGGCGTTCGGTCGGATTGACGTTGAGCACCACGGCTTCCACGTTGTCGCCAACGTTGACCAGCTTGGAGGGATGCTTCATGCGCTTCGACCACGTCATCTCGCTGACGTGCACCAGGCCTTCGATGCCCTGTTCCAGCTCGATGAACGCGCCGTAATCGGTCACGCTAATCACGCGGCCGCTGACGTGCGCGCCTACCGGATAGCGCTCCGAGGCGTCCAGCCACGGGTCAGGCGTGAGTTGCTTAAATCCCAGCGAGACGCGCTGCTTCTCGCGATCGAACTTCAACACCTTCACCTGGATCTGATCGCCGACTTGTACCAGATCGCGCGGATGCGTAAGGCGTCCCCACGACATGTCGGTGATGTGCAGCAAGCCGTCGATGCCACCCAGGTCAACAAACGCGCCGTAGTCAGTAAGGTTCTTGACCGTGCCGGTCAGGATGGCGTCTTCGTGCAACTGCTCCAGAGTCTTGGTGCGCTTCTCGGACTGATCCTCTTCCAGCAACTGCTTGCGCGACACCACGATGTTGCCGCGCTTCTTGTTCAGCTTGATGATGCGAACATCGATCTCGTGACCCTTCAGGCCATCGAGATTGCGCACCGGGCGTAGATCGACCTGCGAACCAGGCAGAAAGGCGCGAGCGCCGAGAATGTCGACGGTCAAGCCTCCCTTGATGCGATCGATGACCCGCGCCTTGACCGAAGCCTTATCGTTGAAAGCTTTCTCGATCTCATCCCAGGCGCGCAGGCGCTGCGCTTTCTCGTGCGAGAGGTGGATGTAGCCCTCTTCGGTGTGACCGGGCTCGCGCATAACCGCGATCTCGTCGCCGCGCTGCACGGTCACGTTGCCTTCGTGGTCCTGGAATTCCGCGACCGGCACCACGCCCTCGGACTTGTAGCCGATGTCGACCACCACATACTGCGCCGTGACTTTCAGCACGGTGCCGGTGACGATTTGCTCTTCGTTCAGCGCAGCTTCGGTCTGAGCCTGTTCCTGCTCAAAGGTCTCCAGAGCGGTGGCGAAATCTTCCATGGTGGGTTCTTTTTCAGACCTGGGAGCGGACGCGGGAGCCGTCTCGACGGAAGTCGGGCTGGAATCGGAAGCTGGTTCGGAATGCTGCTCAGCCGGCTGCGGGTTCGAGGGCGCAGCGGCTTGCATTTCAGGCTGGGCGTTCGATTGCTCAGCGGCTTGCGTTTCGCGCTGCTCGGCAGCGCCGGATTCCTGGGTCTGGGTGGTCGGGGCGTTGTGGGTTTCTTCGAAAGACATGTCGGTTGCGTACGCACACTCGCGCAAATTGAAAACGCGCAGAGAGCCTGAGAGATAAAACGGACTGCTGGCTTGAGTCTTCAGGTATGATTGTCCCGCTCAAAGCGGGTTTGGACAAACCCAGCGGCCGGATCCGATGGAGCGGGCTGCGCTTCCAGGGAACACTTCGACTATAGCAACCGGGGGTGGCAGTGTCAAACCCGTAAGTCTAACATCAGCGCCGATTTTGCTGCCTTTTCTCTGACTTTTAATGTGAAAGTCAAGAGGCCCGGATCACTCTCTCGTGTGACAAGATCGGCCGGCTTGGGAGCGGACAAACCAGAATGGTACTCTGCCTGAGATATGGATTATCTCTGGACTCCCTGGCGCTATTCCTACATCACCACCGCCGACCTCTCGAACCAGGCTTCGGCCTGCATTTTTTGCGAATTGCTGCGCTCAGGCGACGACCATAAAGCGCTTATCGTTCATCGCGCAGAGTACAACTTCGTAATCTTGAACGCCTTCCCTTACACTTCCGGACATAGCATGATCGTCCCTTATGAGCACCTGGATCGGCTGCACAAACTTTCTCCCGCAGCCGCTGGCGAGATGATGGCGCTCTGCCGGCAACTGGAGGTCGCGCTCATCGATCTCTACCGGCCCGATGGGGTGAACCTGGGCATGAATGTAGGCAAAGCAGCCGGCGCCGGCATCGCCGGCCACATTCACATGCACGCGCTTCCGCGCTGGGTTGCCGACGCCAATTTCATGACCGTGATCGGCGAGACTCGCGTGCTGCCTGAGTTGCTGGAGACGACCTACCAACGGCTGAAGGCAAAGTTCTGAGAAGACAGTTGTCAGTAGCCGGTTGTCAGTCTCCTGCTGCCAGCAGTCCGCGCCGAGTCTCGGCGGTCCGCCGCTGCGAGAGCACCCTTTCTAATTTGTCATCCTGAGCGAACCCGCAGCGATTTTGCGCCGGTGAGTCCTAGGCCCCCTGTGTCCGGAAAGCCGTTCCAACCGGCGACTGGCCACTGACAGCCGCCTTCCTGCATCTGACTTGGGGACCGACCAATATAACGATGCGAGGAAATTTATGTCCCACTACGGAATGCTGCGGGAATACCGCTTCAGCGACGACGTGGATGATGTCCGCGGCGCGACCCTTTACGGAACTAACGATGACAAACTCGGCAAGATTGACGACATCATCTTCGATCACGCCACCGGCACGATTCAATATGCGGTGGTGGATACCGGAGGCTGGTTGAGCAGCAAGAAGTTTCTGGTCCCTGCAGGTGAGATTCGCCCCTACCGTGGGGAGGGCAAGGACTTCTCAATTCAGCTCACCAAACAGCAGATCGAATCTCTGCCCAGGTACGACGAGAACGCGCTGAAAAGCGATGCTGACTGGAGCGATTATGATCGCATTCACCGCGAGGCTTGGGGCAGCGGACCAGTGCTGCATAAAGAGGGCAGCACGCATACCATCAGCCCGGAAGCCAATGAGATGCCAGCCCTGACCGGCTCGGGAGTCGACGACGCGGCGTATGAGCCGCAACGCCTGGCGGGAAAATTCCCTGCGGCTGAAGCCGATCCCAGCAAACTGCGCCTGCGTCCCGCCGGCGAAGCCGCCAGAGCCGAGGACACGCGCTTGCCCGGTACGTTTGTGCCTCAGGAAAAATCCACGCTTGCCGCCGAGGAAGCCGCTCAACGCGCGGTTGACGATGCCGCACAGGCGCAGCGCGATCACCTGACGAATCCAGACGATGTGTACGTTTCGGAACGGGATCGGCACAACCGCTGGTCCAGCTTTGAAGACCAGCTCCGCCGCAACCGCGTCGACATTACCGCCAGTTGCCACAGCTGCGGAACCCAGCGCGATAAGGTCGCCTAGATCACGTCGGGCACGACATCGCGGAGGAAGCCTGGCTACCCCAGGAACGACTCCTCCGCGACTAGGGCTTGGGGAAACTGTCACCTTCGGAAGATCTGTGGTGGCAGGTACCCTTCCCGAAACAGAACTCGCACTCCGAAACCGGACGAAATCTACTACCCATTTCCGGCAATCGCTAGCATCATGGACACGAACTGATTCTCAGGATTACTAACGCGCCGCCCAGCCGGCGGCGCGGCTGACTCGACAGTTGCGACTGTCATCGCGGGTTCCCGCCTACTAATTCAGCAACCCTTCTACCGGTTGCACCGGGTTCGTCGTTGCGCCCTACACGAATCGGACATCCCTCAGCTAAAGCCGCAGTCTCCTTGCGGAGGTTCGGATGAAACTACAAATTGCGTTCCTCATAGTGCTGGGCGTCCTCTGGGCTGCTGTCCCCGTGCTCGCCCAGACCGACGGCTACGACAACGGTCCCCTCGACGGACAAGACTACGCCTGGACGATTAACTTCGGCTTCAGTGTCAGCGACAGTTTCACCATAAGCAGCGCCGCCACCCTTACCGGCGCCTCGTTCTGGGCGTGGCTGATTCCTGGCGATACCCTGACCAGCGTCGAATTCCAGATTGGCGCGGCAGCGTTCGGCAACGAATTGCTGGACCAGACTCTGAACCTGACCGCTGCGAACTGCTTCTCGAACCATTTCGGCTACAACGTTTGCGATGAAACCGCGACCTTCAATGGCGGTGGCATTTTTCTTGCGGCAGGAGATTACTGGATGACCCTCAGCAACGCCGATGTCCCCAGCGGCGATCCGGTCTTCTGGGATATGAACTCCGGACCGTCGCAGGCGCAGGAAAACACGATCGGCACGATTCCTTCCGAGTCGTTCACGCTGTGGGCAACCACTACCACCATTACCTGCGCGGTCAACGGGAATTCTCCCGACTGTGGTCCGCCGCCAACCACTCCCGAACCGTCCAGCTTGCTGCTGCTCGGCGCCGGTATCGCCGGTATCGCGGCCAGGTTGCGTTGGAAACTGCGCTAGCAACTCGAATCGCCGGCGTTGGCAAAGCCGGCAGGGTGCAATGTCCCGAAGATAGAGAGTCGCTTTCGCACTCTATCCACTGTTTCTGCTTGCTACAAGCTGTGAGGTTCTCATGAAACTACGATTTGCTTTCTTCCTACTGCTGGTCCTGGCTGTCGCCGCGGTTCCTGCCATGGCTCAGACGGACCTTTACGACAACGGCCCAGTCGACGGACAGGATTTGGGCTTTACCCTGAACTTCGGTTTCTCCGTGAGCGACAGCTTTACTCTCGGCAGCAGCGCTACCGTTACCGGCGCCTCGTTCTGGGCCTGGCTGATTCCCGGCGATACCCTCACCAGCATCGAATTCCAGATTGGCGCCGCAGCGTTCGGCAACGAACTGCTGGACCAGACTCTGAACCTGACCGCCGCGAACTGCTTCTCGAACCAGTTCGGCTACACCGTTTGCGATGAGACCGCAACCTTCAGCGGCGGCGGCGTGAATCTGTCCGCCGGCACCTGGTGGATGACCCTGAGCAACGCCAGTGTACCGAGCGGCGATCCGGCTTACTGGGATATGAACTCGGGTCCCTCGCAGGCCCAGGAAAACACTATCGGCACCATTCCTTCCGAGTCGTTCACGATGTGGGGCGCTGGCGCCACTAGCAGCACCACGTGTTCCGGTTGCGGGTGCGGGAATAATCCCACCTGCGGGCCTGAGCCCGGCAGCTTTTTGCTGCTCGGCTCCGGCGTTCTGGGCATTGGGGCGATGCTGTGGATGAAGCTGCGCTGGTGGTGAGGCTCGCCAGGCGGCGTCGGCTCTATTCTTCCGTCCGCTTTTTCTTTTCGCGCCGCGTCTTCAATCCGGAGGTCATCATGAGTTCACGAATCGCATTACTTACTCTTCTCTTTGTTCTTCTGGCTGCTGTTCCCGGCATTACGCAACTCTACGAAAATGGTCCGGTCAACGGCCAGGATATGGGCTGGACGATTAACTTCGGATTTTCCGTAAGCGACAGCTTTCATCTTAACAGCGAGGCAGCAGTAACCGGGGTTGAGTTTTGGGCGTGGCTGATTCCCGGCGACACGCTCACCTCGGTGGAGGTGCAAATCGGTTCCAGTCCTTTTGACTACTCCCTGTTTGATCGGACCGTGAACGTGTTTGCGTCGAATTGCTTCACCAACAACATGGGCTACAACGTCTGCGACGAGTTCGGGAACCTGACCGGGCTGTATCTGGGTGCGGGAGATTATTGGCTGACTCTGAGTAATGCCATCGTGCCTAGTGGCGATCCGGCCTACTGGGACAGCAATGCAGGGGTAGGATGCCACTCTGACGGTTGCCCTTCGCTGGCCCAGGAAAACACTATCGGCACCATTCCCTCCGAGGCGTTTTCGATTCACGGACCATGCGACGTCCGGAACAATTCTCCTGACTGCGGGCCGCCCACCACCCCCGAGCCCGATAGCCTGTGGCTGCTGGGCTCCGGTGTTGTCAGCGTGGGGGCACTGTGGTTTCTGAAGATTCGCCGCTAAGCCGGACAGCACGGCAGGTACCCTATCGAGGCACTGAGTTCGCCTTGCAGATGCCCCCGCACTGTAGGCTGCTACCGCACCCGAATTTTGCCTCGTCGGGATGCGTTCAACCTTGCACCAGCTTTTCCATCTCGTCCTCATCGATGACGGCGACGCCCAGTTCGCGAGCCTTGTCCAGCTTCGATCCGGCTTCGGCGCCCGCCACTACATAGTCGGTCTTCTTGCTGACCGAACCGGCAACCTTGCCGCCGGCATCTTCGATCAGCTTCTTGGCTTCGTCGCGGGTATGACGCTCCAGCGTTCCGGTGAGAACGAATGTCTTGCCCGCGAGCGTGGTCGCCCGCTGCTTCTTGTGGCCCTTGAACTTCGAGTCCCGCTTCGTCTGCAGCCGCTCGACCAGCGCCACATTCTTGGGCTCGTCGAAGAACTCGCGAATCGCCGTCGACACCCGCGGCCCAATCTCATTCACCTGCTGCAGCTCTTCTTCGCTGGCCTTCATCAGCGCGTCCATCGAACCGAAAGCCTCGGCCAGGAATTGCGCCGTGCGCTCGCCGACGAAGCGAATTCCCAGTCCGTAAATCACCCGCTCCAGCGGCAGCTTCTTGGAGTTCTCGATCTCGCGCAGAATATTGTCCGCCGACTTCTTGCCCATGCGTTCCAGCTTGAGCAGATCGTCTTCCGTCAAGCTGTAGAGATCGGCGACGTTTTTCACCAGCCCGGTTTCGACCAGCTGATTGACCAGCGCGTCGCCCATGCCATCAATGTTCATCACCCCGCGCGAGGCGAAGTGGCGAATGCTCTCCCGCAGCTTGGCCGGACAATTCGCATTCACGCAGCGATGATCGGCCTCGCCTTCGGCGCGCACCACGTGGCCGCCGCACACCGGGCAGCGCTCAGGCATGTGAAAATGACGATGCCCACGCGGCTTGTCTTCCAGCACCTTCACGACTTTGGGAATTACATCGCCGCCGCGCTCGACCAGCACCCAGTCGCCGATGCGCACTCCCAGCCGATCGATCTCGTCCATGTTGTGCAGCGTGGCTCGGCTGACCGTGGTGCCGCCGATCGCCACGGGCTTCAGCCACGCCACCGGAGTCAGCTTGCCGGTGCGGCCCACCTGCACTTGGATGTCCTCAATCTGTGTCTCCGCCGAACGCGCCGCGTACTTGTAGGCGATGGCCCAGCGCGGGGCTTTGCCGGTGAAGCCCAGCTCCTGCTGCAACCCAATGCGGTCGACTTTCACCACGATGCCGTCAGTTTCGTAGGGCAGGCTGTCACGCTTGCCTTCCCACTGCACAATGAAGTCCCATACGCCCTCGATGTCATGCACCAGCCGGTGATTGGAATTCACCTTGAAGCCCGCAGCCTGCAAGGCGGTCAGAGCTTCGGAATGTCGGTCAAAAATCGTGCGGCCGTCGACCAGCAGCCCATAAGCGAAGAAGTCCAGGCGGCGTCGCGCGGTGATTCGCGGATCCAGTTGCCGCACCGTACCCGCGGTCGCATTGCGAGGATTGGCGAACCTGGGCAACCCTTTCTCTTCCTGCTCTTCATTCATGCGCACGAACGATGCGGTTGGCATCAGCAGTTCGCCGCGCACTTCGAAAGCTTCCGGCAGCCCCGCCTTCTTCAGTTGCTGCGCCCGGATGTTGAGGGGGATGCTGCGGATGGTTCGTACGTTCGCGGTGACGTCCTCGCCCGCCGTCCCGTTGCCGCGGGTGATGCCCAGCGCCAGTCTTCCCGAGTCGAAACGTAGCGCCATCGACATGCCGTCGAGCTTCAACTCGCAGACATAGTCGACCTTGGTCACGCCGGTCAGATCGTGGATGCGGCGCTCCCAGTCACGCAGTTCGGCCTCGCTGGTGGTCTTGGCAAGCGAGAGCATCGGCGTTGAGTGCTGCACGCTGGCGAACTGGCCGCTCACCTGCCCACCAACCCGTTGCGTAGGGGAGTCGTGAGTGATCAGCTCCGGGTGCTTCGACTCCAACTCGATCAACTGGTCCATCAGGCGATCGAATTCGGCGTCCGAAATCTCCGGATCGTCGAGCACATAATAACGATGCTCGTGGTAGCGAATCTTGTCGCGCAGCGCTTCAATCTTCTGCAGCAGGTCTTTGCCGCCGGATGGCATCCGGTAATTATGGCAGCAGCCAGTAGTCGGTTGCCAGTAGTCCCGCGTAGTCGCTAGCCAGGTTTCCTCGCGCAGCAACCTCATCGTCGGCGACTGCGCTTATCGCGGCGCGTCGGTTAGAACGTGTTGCGTTCGGCGATGGGCGCGGCGCTTGCGCAGCCGCCAGATCCACCAGCCGATCAGGCAGCCTGCCGCAACCACCGCGATCAGGTAGCGCAGATGGTGGTGGACGATTCCGCCGGCGAAATCGAGGATCTGCGGTCCATAGCGAATCACGATAAGCGACACCAGCGAAAAGCGCAGCAGCCGGCCGAAGAAAATGGCGGCCAGAAAGCGACCGAAATTCATCTCCGCCACCCCGGCGGACAGTACGAACAACTTGAACGGCGTGGGCGGCGGCAACATGGAAGGCAACATGATGGCCAGGAACTCATGCCGCTCGAAGGAGGCGGTGATCTTATGGAAGCGCTTCTCGCCGATGCGCTTGACCAGCAGCATCTCGCCGCCCTTGTAGCCGATCAGGTAGATCACGATGCTGCCCAGGGCCGAGCCGGTAGCTCCCATGGCGGCGTACAACAGGAAGCGTTTAGGGTCGGCATAGGAGTAGCCGGCCACGATGGCGTCCAGCGGCATGCCCAGAAAAGCCGCGTCCACCGCGGCAAATCCCATAACCCCCCAGATCCCGAGCGGCTTCAGCACCGCCAGAATCAGCAGGCTCCATTTGTTGAGCAGGTGTTTCACGCTGGTCTTTTGATTTTACGCGAAAGACCAGTGCTGACCGGTTGCCGGGTTCTTGAAGGGGCGCACCTTTAGGTGCGCCGACAAGCCCTTTATTTTGTAATTTCTCGTGGGCTTCAGCCCGCGAGGAATCTGCTTTCCCGACTTTGTCGGCGCCTGTTCAGTCGGTTCAGGATTTGCGTTTCCGAAGTTTTTCAGCATTCTCTAAGGTCGTCGGTCGGGGAATGACTGACTCAACGGCCAGGACGGCGAATTTAAAGCCGTCCCCCTTTCGGGAGCAGTCACCGCGGCTTGTCTGCCACAAAGTACAAACCTGTCGCCGCAGCTACTTGCGATGCAGTCGCCGTCTTCCGTCGGCGATACGCCGTTTGGCTTCGGCCGGCCCTTTGACTCCGATGATCTTGTACTTCTCGCCGGATAGCTCGTGATAGTTCACAAAGAATTCCTCTAGCTCGCGGAGAAATTGTTTGCCCAGATCATCAATGTGCCGAATGTCGGCGAAGCTGTGATTGTCCTTCTCCACGGCGACGATCCGGTCATTACGCAATTTGTCTTTCTTGCTCCCCTGCTCGCCTTCAATAATGCCGACGATCCGGCACTTCAAGACGCAGCCGGTGAACGCCGGCTCATCCATCAGCACCAGGACGTCGGTCGCGTCTCCGTCCTCCGCTTTGGTCGAGGGCACAAAGCCGAAGTCGTAAGGAAATGCCATTCCGGCGGGCAATACCCGTTTCAATTCAAACACCCTGTCCTCTTCGTCAAAAGCATATTTGTTGCGGCTGCCTTTCGGCGTCTCGATGATGACCCGGATAATCTCTTTATCCTTCTCATCCAGCGGGCGCAGCCGTGAGGGATCTGCCAGCGATTTTGTACGTGTTCCGTTTTTGCTCATCTGACCTTTCTATGGGTGGAAGATTCTTGTGGCACGGCAAGGGTGGCCGAGTGCCTGGCAGCGCCGAGCCGCTTCGTCCGCAGACTCCGCCAGAGGGTCTGGTGAATTACCCAGGTCGCGCCTGCCACCAATGCCCATGCCAGGGTGCCCAGACTCAGCACCACCGGCAACGGATAACGGGATATGCCTTGCCAGACAATGACGGCGAAGGCGATCAGGCCCAGACTGCCCATTGCGGCGCCCGCTGCGTCGACGCCGGCCAGCTCTCTTGCGCGCAGGGTCCGGGACTTTCCGGTACGCAGCTTCTTTTGCTTTTCATGCTTTTCGAGCAGGGTCGCGCTAGCCGGGAAGATCGCGGGAAAGGCAAGAAAGAGTCCTCCAATTTCCGCGCCCCAGCGCTTGGCGATAAGTCCGGCCAATGCCGTTACCGCTCCTCCAAATGCGAAGCGGACCATATATTCATGCCACTGGGTGCGTCGCAGGCCGGAAATGTTGAACTTAATTTTCACTTCATTAGCTCAGTAACCCGTACCACAGGCCCAAAGCACAGCCAAGCCAGAGAATCAACGATGCCGCAGTCACCGGCAGTACCGGCCATTTCTTGCGAAATAGCAAGGTATTGACCGCCGATGCATAGACGAGAAATGCGATCGCTCCCAGGATCATGGATCGCGCCTCCACCCCGGCATAATGCTTGCCATGCTCGGCAACCGTCAGAGCGATCGTGGCCAGCGCGATCGAAGGAGCGGCGCCGAATAAGCCGGCGAAGCTTTTGGGTTTCACCATGTCGCCTAGAATGGCAAAAGCAGAAACGACGAATCCTCCAATAACGATCCGCCAAAGGATCGCGTGCATAGTTTCTCCGGGGGGGTAGACAGGCTACTTGTTGGTGACAAATACCCCAATCGATACACCCAGCATAACGGCGGTTGCCGTCCAACCTACAATGCGTAAAGGCCAGGAAATCGTGAACTTATCCATGACCTTGCGGCTCGATGCCATGTGCAGGATGACGGCCATCAAAGGTGCGGCTAATACGCCGTTCAAGACCGCAGCCCAGAACAAAGCTCGTATAGGATCAATGTGCAGGAAATTCAGGGAAATGCCGGCTAGGGTCGCCACTACAATCGTCACATAAAACCCGGTAGCCTGTTTCGGCTTCTTCTCCAGACTACTGGGCCACTTGCAGGCCTCGCCCATGGCATACGCGGCCGAGCCTGCCAGGACCGGTATGGCAAGCATTCCTGTCCCGATAATTCCGCAGGCAAAGAGTCCCGCGGCCCAGTGTCCAGCCAGCGGCGCCAACGCCTGGGCTGCCTGGGCTGCCGTCGCGACGTTATTTTCGCCGTGAGCGTGCAAGGTAGCAGCCGTGGTCAAAATGATGAAGAAGGCCACGATGTTCGAGAGCGCCATGCCCAGATACGTGTCTTTGCGAATACGCGCCAACTGCAGCGGCGCCTGGTTCCTGGCGCGCTTTAAAGCTTTTTCGCCGCGATGATTCTTCACCTCTTCTACTTCCTGTGAAGCTTGCCAGAAGAAAAGGTAGGGGCTGATGGTTGTGCCCAGCACGGCAATGAGTCCGGTGAGGTAAGCCTTGCTCCAGGTTACTTGCGGGACAACGGTGGCATGCAGCACTTGATGCCACGATATCCGTACAAAAAAAACCGTGGCGACATAGGCAAACAGCGACAGCGTCAGCCACTTTAAATACTTGACATAGCTTGTATAGGGAACGAGAACTTGCAACAGCAGCGACGCAATTCCGAAAAGCAGGATATAAATCCATGTTCTAGCCGGCAACAGTAATTGCGCGGCCGCGCCCATAGCTCCGATATCGGCGCCCAGGTTGAAGACGTTGGCCACCAGTACTAGAACGATTACACCGCCCAGCAGCGGCCGTGGATAGCATCGCCTCAAATTGGCGGAGATACCACAACCGGTTACCCGTCCCACGCGAGCGCTAATCTCTTGGATGGCCGCCATCAAGGGATAAGTGAGGACCATGGTCCACAGCATTCCATAGCCGAACTGCGCTCCTACTTGAGAATAGGTTGCTATGCCGCTGGGATCGTCGTCGGAAGCGCCGGTAACTAGCCCGGGTCCTAGTACCCGCAAGCTAGAGCGAATCTTGCCGGACCAACTGGTTTGTGGGACGCCGGCGACTGGCCCCGCGACGGATACGCCGAAGGGATCGAGGCTACGTTCCGCCGTTTCCGGCTGGTCGGTTGTGCCGGTCATGAATGAGATCTGGTAACTCACGAGCTAAAAGGGGGTGAGGGTATTCGCCATAACTTGGCGAGGTCTTCCCACCCCGCGAGACTTATTCGGTTGTCCTTAAGCAGCCCGCCGCGACTTACGCTTTTCCGAAGCCGTCATTTTTTGCGAGCTGGCTTCATTCGCCTGCACATTGATTTGCTCCGACAGCTGCGTCAGCTTCTGGTCTGTCTCTTTTTCTTCCTGCAAGGTCTCCTGCAACAGTTCCGCCTGTTCGGTTTCCCCGAGAAGATTGGCATAGGCAACAACCGTGCCATAGGCTGCGATCTCGTAGTGCTCCACCCGCTGAGCGGCGGAAATCAGAGCCGCATCCATCACCTCGTCGGCGAAGTCTTCACCCATGATCTCGGCGCCCTCTTTCACCAGGCCTTCCATGCCCATGCACTTCTTGCCGCCTGCTTTTGCATTCAGCTGGCTGAAGATTTCTTCCAGCCGTTGCACATGTCCTTTGGTCTGCTCCAAATGTTCCGTAAATCCCTGGCGCAGTTCTTCCGAAGACGCCGCCTTGGCCATCTTCGGCAGCGCTTTGGTTAATTGCTTCTCTGCGCTGAACAAGTCTTTCAGTTCGTCTACATAGAGCTGTCGTAAAGAATCCTTGGTCATTGATTTACCCCTGTCCCGATGGTTGGTTGAATACAACTGCCAGAAGGGAACTCCGGGTTCCTATGGGAGTACCGGAAGGAAGAGTTCCCAACTTGCTTAGTTGCGGGGGATTGTCGCAGGGATGTTCCCCAGGTTCAGACATTCGGCAAGGTCTGGACTGCGGCGGGTAACAATCGGCCTTCAGGGCGCGCCCAGGCTATCGGCCGGGCCGGACCGCGCTGGTCACCGCCGGCTTGGCGCGCTGAAAAGATTGCTGTTTGCCGGCGGCTACTTCGGCGCCGGCTGCTCCGCGGTTCCGGCAGGAGCGGCTGCATTATGGCGCACGCCGTCCTTGAAAGCGCGAATGCCGTCGCCTAATCCCTTGCCTAACTCAGGCAGCTTCTTAGGGCCAAAGACCAGCAGAGCGATAAACAATATGACCAGCAGGTGCATGGGTTGAAAAATACCTTCGAGCATGGCAAATGTCCTCCGAAGGGCTGCATCGCCGGATGCAGCCCTGTGTCTGGGCCGAGCTAGTAAAGAGTTCCGGCAGGCAGCGCATCCTGAATTGCGATGCTATAGATCACGTTGCCCTGATTGGCCAACGCCTGCTGCAAGGAATATGCGGGTCCATTCGACGGGTTAAGGAATGGCGCCAGCGCGTCGACTGCCGAGTTCGGCCCATTGGCCAGGCTGGTCAAGCCATCCGTCTGTTCGTAGGCTTTCTGGTTTGCCGGATTCATGTTGCCGATGACGCGTCCCAGCACCCGATGCTCGGACTCCACCGCGCCGATGGAAGCTGCCACCTTGGCAAAATATTCCAGTTGATCCGAGGTGTAACCTGTGGCGCCGTTGACGGCCAACACGGCGAACTCCTGCACCGCCGTCAGGTAGGCGCCGATAAACGCGTTCTCCAGTGCATCCAGCAGCGCCAGGAACGGTGCCAGGGTGTCGAAGGTGCCGGCCGGAAAGTAGAACGTCTGATACGGATCCTGTCCCGACCCACCTAATCCCAACAGGCTGCGCATCAGGTCGGCATGGTCGATCTCCTCGGACAAGGCCGCCTGCAGATAGGCCACGTTGCCGGGATTGGAGTTGTTCGGATTGGGATGGTGAGGCGTGCCGCCGGGGCCGGCCAGGCTGGGATCTTGAATGACCGCGCCGGTCAGACCGTTGTAATAGAAGGTGGTCGCCAGGTCTTCGGCCACCAGCGCCGCAGTGAAAATGTCCGCGGGCGTGTCGTGGATGGTCGTGGGACGCTTGCCGGTCGAGTTCAAGACGGCGTTTGGCTTGGGGTTGGTGGCTTGGGCCAGCAGCGGAGTTAAGCTGCCGCCGAGTAACGTGGCGGAGGCGATCACCCAGGCCTGCCATGCCTGAGCCTTTTAGAAACTTCCGCCGGTTGAGAGCTTTGCCTGCAAGGGTAGTAATTTCCGCTAAATCCATGGGCGCTGATCTCCTATGAGCTGGGATAGGAAGGCTCAGCCGGTTTCCGCGCGGCCAGAGATGCGGAAACCATCTTTACCTTCCGCAGGGTTTACGCAAGGGAAGGAGGGTTGGATTGGTGGAGGCAAGAAAATTAATTACCAGCGGTGAGAATCAGTACGCCAGGCTCAATTAAGTTTGGTTGGGAAGACCGCCAAGAGCCGTAACAGTCAAGCCCCGCAGAGGCGAAATTGAATTTAGCCCGCGGCGCGTGAGCCCTGGTTGCTAGAAAACAGACTCAAGTTCTGCAACGAATATTCAGCAAGTTGACGACTGCCCTCTCATTTCCCGTATCATCAAGTCTCCATCCATGCGAAACCGCCGGAACCAGTTCTGGGTCGCAGTCGCGCTGATTGTAATTGTGGGCGGAATTGTGACCGCTGTTCTGCTACGCAGGCGGGCCGCACCCGATGCGGTGCGCCTGCTGCCTGACTCCGACGCGGTGCTCTACATCAATCTGGAGCCCATCCGGCTGTTCACCGACCTGGGTAAGACGCCTCCCAAAGAGCGCGATCCGCAGTACGAAGATTTCGTTCGGCAAACCGGCTTTGAATTTGAGCGCGATCTGGACAAGGCTGCGTTCGCCATTCACTACGGCGCTTCCAGCGACGGCAAGACCAGCGAGACGCGCTACAGCGAGATCCTGCAGGGGCGCTTCGACAACGCCCGGGTCAGTGACTACCTGCGCAAACTGGCCGCCCGCGTGGACCGATACCAGGACTACGACATTTACAACATCCCGATCGAAAATCGCACGGTGCGGGTCGTATTGCTGGGCATCGACATCGCCGCGGTTTCCAATATCGAGAGCCCGGACACGATTCACGGAATGATCGACCGCTATAAGCAGGCGGCGCTGCCCTTCAGCGGACCACCGCTGGTCAGCGATTACTACCGGCGCGTCCCGTTGGGCAGCATCGTCTGGACCATAGCGCGCCCCCCCGCGACCAAGTCGTCTTCCGATCATGGAGAACTGTTAGTGCCGGGCGATTGGAGCAGCCTGCTGCCGCCTGACAGTGTGGTCATCGCCTCGGCCCGGCCTTTGAATGACGTTCGCCTGCGCGCCGACGTCATCACCCACAGCGACGCCGAAGCTCAGTCCTTTACCGAGCGCATGAATGCCTACCTGACCGTGTTCAAGTCGCTGGAGATCTCCATCGACGCCGGCGGCCCGGACAAAGATGTGAAGGCGGCTTTCGACAGCCTGGAAGTTCATCAGGATAAGAACGAGGCGCTGCTGACAGCCAGAGTACCGTATGCCTTCTTCAAAAAGGTATTGAGCGAATCTCCGGTGGAGCTGACTCCGGGCACGCAAAAGCCGCCAGAGCAGAGCGCTCCAGCGGCTAAGAAACCTTCCAAAGTTAAGTGAACTGAGCTAGATCTTGTGAACGCACGCGAGCTTGAGCTGCAGCCTGCTCCCCGGACGCCTCAAGCGCCGGGAACTCCTCCCGCCATTTGGGCGAAAGTGGTGCGCAGGAACTTGTGCGGATTCACCGGAGTATCGTGGATGCGAACTTCGTAATGCAGGTGAGGTCCGGTGCTGCGCCCTGACATACCTACGTAGGCGATGATCTCTCCCTTGTGAACCGTCTGGCCGTCAGCCACGGCAAACCCGGACAGGTGGCCGTATCGAGTCGATATGCCGTTGCCGTGGTCGATCTGGAGCATGCGGCCGTAGCCGTTATAGAAGTCGGCGTAGGTGACGATTCCATCGGCTGGAGCCAGCACGGGTTGTCCATAGTGACAGGAAATATCAACGCCCGAGTGGAAAGCGCCTTCACCGTTGAACGGATCGATACGCTCGCCAAACGCTCCGGTAATCGGACCGATCACCGGCCACAGAGTAGGAGCCGAGGAGGCGCCGACCCAGTCGGACAGGCTGGCCTGGTGGGTCAATCCCATGCCCAAGCCAGCGGTCGCGGCGCCGGTCAAGGCTGTGTTGCGCAAAGCATAAAGCTGATTGATGGAGTAGGTAACTTCTTCAGGCTTAACCGGTCCCTCGACCGCCGTCATCAGCTTCCGATTGGGCTTCAGACCATAGATAACGGAGACGTCGTTGGCGATGGAGCCGAGGGAAGCAACCTGGATGTCTTTTTCGCGATTGACCTGCTCCAGTTGCGCGTAGCGGGTTTGCAGAGCTTTCTTTTCCAGACGCAACTGGTTGAAGCTGGCCACCTTCCACAACATGCGAGTGTAGGAGCCAGCCATGCCGGTGATCGTAAACATACCGATCAGAGCTCCGGCGAGGAACACGTATAGATAATGAATAGGGATCGGAATTTTTCGTAGCTGGCCTTCCGCATCGCGGGCTACGAAAAGGATATAAAACCGTTTTCGCAAAGCTATAACCCTCGTTTAATAATGGTTCCGGGGAGCGACTGCACTAACTATGAAAATCCGGAACGTAAAGCCTTGCTGGTCCGAACTGCTGATTCGGGATCCCTGGAGGCCGTGGGTTGACGACCTTCCGTTCCCGGCCGAAAGCTACGAACTTGCCGGGCGCATGGCTGGATTAGATGACATCAAACCGTAACAGAGCCGTCTCCTGGTGTCAATAAAACTGCAACCAGCCGCTACAACTAAAGTACAATAAAGGCAATAAATACAATATGTTAGCAATGGGGCTGCGGATTCGCTCCAAGCCGCAACCGCGCCCCTCGCACTCAGCTTTCCCGGGTCGCGTATGATTGCCTCCCGGACGAGGAGAACCCATGCCGTTGAAGGAGAAACAGCTCATCCAACGCATTCGCCGCGCTGCCGGGCGGCGAGGCGACAAGGCAGGAATTGGTATCGGAGACGACAGCGCGGTATTGCCGATTCCTCGCCATCACGAAGCGCTGGTGACGACGGACTTCAGCCTGGAAGACGTCCACTTCCGCCGCGATTGGCATTCTCCGGACTCGGTAGGCCATCGTTGCCTGGCCCGGGGCCTGAGCGACATCGCTGCCATGGGAGGAATACCCCACGCCGCCTTTCTGTCCCTGGCCCTCCCTTTGGACGTACCGCAGAATTGGGCCGACCAGTTCATTGCGGGATTGTTGAAGCTGGCGGCACGCTATGGCGTTCGTCTGGCCGGAGGAGACACAGCCCAATCGCCGGCGGGAATGCTGGCCGACATCGTGGTGTTGGGATCCGTACCTAAAGGGAAGGCGATCTTGCGTTCCGGAGCGCGAGCCGGCGATGCTCTCTATGTGACCGGCACCCTGGGATCGTCGGCGGGTGCACTGCAGCAGCTTCGGGACGGAGAGAAGTTGCCGCCAAAATCGCATCGCAAGCACTTCTATCCCGAGCCGCGTCTGGCGGTCGGGCAATTCCTGCGGGAGAACAAGCTGGCGTCGGCGATGATCGACATTAGCGACGGCCTCTCCACCGACCTGGGCCACATCTGTGACGAGAGCAAATCCGGGGCGGTGGTTTACGCCGAGCTTTTGCCAGCGGTTGCCGGGCCCGACAAGCTGGCGCTTGCGCTACACGGCGGGGAGGAATACGAGTTGCTCTTCACCGCGCGCTCTGACCGCCGAATTCCCAAGCACATCGCCGGAATTTCGGTGACCCGTATCGGCGAGATCGTTTCTGGCCGGAGGATGAAACTGGTCAATCCAAACGGAAACAGCGAACCCCTGATACCGGCGGGGTGGGAGCACTTCGGCTGAATCTGAGATCGACCCGCCAGACCAGAATCGCTGTGGCAAGTACCCTCGTCACAGAGCTGCGTGAGCTTCACGCCGCGATAGTCGGCCCAGCGTGGCTGCGTCGCTGTTTATAATCCCTCCCATGAATCTGGAACAGAAATTAGCCGAACTGAAGCGCCGCGACTCCCTCGCCGAATCCGGTGGAGGCGAAGAGCGCCGGGCACGCGAACACAAGCAGGGCAAAATGTCGGCCCGGGAGCGCATCGAGTTTCTGCTCGATGAAGGTACTTTCGAGGAAACCGACAAACTGGTCACCCATCGCTGCACTGACTTCGGCATGGAGCAGCAAAAGTATTTTGGCGACGGCTTCCTTACCGGTTATGGCCGCATCGAAGGCCGGCTGGTGTTTGTCTTTGCGCAGGACTTCACCGTGTTCGGCGGTTCGCTGTCAGAGACCAACGCGGCCAAGATCGTCAAGATCATGGATATGGCGATGAAGGTGGGCGCGCCGGTGATCGGGCTGAACGATTCCGGGGGCGCGCGTATTCAGGAAGGCGTGATGTCGCTGGCCGGCTATGCCGACATCTTTCTGCGCAACGTGCTGGCGTCGGGAGTGGTGCCGCAGATTTCCGCCATCATGGGCCCGTGCGCTGGCGGCGCCGTTTATTCGCCTGCGATGACCGACTTCATCCTGATGGTGCAGAACACCTCGTACATGTTCATCACCGGGCCGGACGTCATCAAGTCGGTGACCCACGAGGAAGTCACCAAGGACGAACTGGGCGGCGCCATGACCCACAACGAGCGTTCCGGCGTGGCCCACTTCATGGCCCACGACGACGCCGAATGCCTCAGCATGATTCGCGAGATGCTCAGCTTCATGCCATCGAACAACCTCGACGATCCGCCGCGCAAAGCCCTGCACCGATCCCATCGATCGCGCCGACGAACATCTCGATACCATCGTTCCCACGGAATCGAACCAGCCCTACGACATCAAAGACGTCATCAACGCGGTGGTCGACGACAGCTACTTCTTCGAAGTGCAGGAGCATTACGCCAAAAACATTGTCATTGGCTTTGCCCGGCTGAATGGCAAGCCGGTAGGCATCGTCGCCAACCAACCCGCGTTTCTGGCGGGAGTGCTCGATATCAGCGCCAGCATTAAAGGCGCGCGTTTCGTTCGCTTCTGCGACTGCTTCAACATCCCGCTGATCACCTTCGAGGATGTTCCCGGATTCCTGCCTGGCACGCAGCAGGAATACGGCGGGATCATTACGCACGGAGCCAAGCTGCTGTACGCGTTCTCCGAGGCGACTGTCCCGAAGATCACGGTGATCACGCGCAAGGCCTATGGCGGAGCGTATTGCGTGATGGCGTCCAAACACATCCGCACCGACGTGAATTACGCCTGGCCGACCGCCGAGATCGCGGTGATGGGACCGGAAGGCGCGGTGAACATTGTTTATAAGCGTGAGCTGGAGAAGTCAGACAATCCCGAAGCCGACCGCGCCGCCAAGATCGAAGAGTTTCGCGAGCGCTTCGCCAACCCTTACGTTGCTGCGGAACGCGGCTATCTCGACGCGGTGATTCGCCCGCGCGACACTCGTCGCAAACTGATTCAGGCTCTCGACATGCTGGAAAACAAGCGCGATAAGAACCCGCCGAAGAAGCACGGAAACATACCGCTGTAGAAGCTAGCTGTCAGCTTTCAGCCGTCAGCTATCGGCCAAGAGCCAACACCTTGAAGGAGAAACCTGGTGCAGCCTTTGGCTTTTAAAGATTGTCATTACGAGCGCAGCGAGGAATCTGCTTTTCGCCCAGAGGCAGCGTAAGAGCAGATCCCTCACGGCCTGAAGGCCGTTCGTGATGACAACTCAATCAGAGGGGGTGGGCAGTTCGCGGGATTGGAAATCGCAGCGTTCTGTGTCCCAAATGAAGAAATCCCGAGGTCTAGCTGAACCGTTGTTTCCGATTTTGCGGGGCCGCGCTGAGTCTTCGCCTGACTGTCTTTGCCTCGCACTTGCGTACGCGGCATGACCGTCTGGCTTAGACTCCGGACTCACCACTCACCGGAATAACCGTTCAACACCTCGGGATTTCCATCTTGCCTCTGACTTGTTCTCTGTTCTGCTCAACCAGCAACTAGCTATCGACCATTGCAATCTCTGTGCTGCTATGCGCCGTGGGCGCATCCCAGCGATCCTGCATTAGCCCCCGGACTTGCCGGGTATTCCTACGCTTGCGCGTTGGGATAACCCTTCGCCGACTCAGCCGAACCTTGAAAACTTGTCAAAGAACGAGTGTGTTTTTACTCCTCTGCGGGCGGAAGTCAATCAAAAATTCGCAACTCTATCTCGCTTGTTTTCAATGCGAGTGCAGCCCGTCCACAGGCGCCTGCCAGAATTTGGTGCAATCTTGAAATTCATTTTCAATGGGCTCTCTTTCACCCGCGATTTTCGCAGCTTTGATCGCATTGAAATAAGCTCTGCCTCTGGCTCCAGGCCAAGATTGAATTGTGAGAATCCGGCAAAAACCTCGCCCAGCAGCGACTTTCGGGCAATCGCAATTTTGCGTCACCGGCATTTGCTACCATCAACAGCATGCCGCTGCTGCAGGCTCGACATCTGGTTAAGACATTTCGCGGGGGCCAGTCAGCTTTCGGAGGCGGAGCGTCCAGCGAAATTCGAGCCGTTCGAGACGTGTCGCTCCAGATCGATGCTGGAGAGACGCTGGGCCTGGTGGGCGAATCCGGCTCCGGCAAAAGCACCCTGGGGCGCATGCTGCTTAGGCTCATCGAGCCGGACGCTGGCGAAATAATTTTCGACGGCCAAGACCTCTTGCAGGCTCGCGGCGGGGAGTTGCGCCGCCTGCGCCGCGACCTGCAGATCATCTTCCAAGACCCCTTCGGATCGCTCGATCCGCGCATGAGGGTGGAGCAGATTATCGGCGAGCCCATCGCCATCCATGGCAGTGAGAACGAACCGAAGTCCGCGGCAGAGTGCCGCGGAAGTGCTGCGAGCCGTCGGGATGGATGACTCGGCACTGCCGCGCTATCCGCACGAGTTCAGCGGCGGCCAGCGCCAGCGCATCGGCATTGCTCGTGCTCTGATCCTGCGGCCGCGTTTGATCGTTGCCGACGAGCCGGTGTCAGCCCTGGATGTCAGCGTGGGAGCGCAGATCGTGAATCTGCTGCAGCGGCTGCAGCGGGAGTTCCAGTTGACCTACCTCTTCATCTCACACTCCATGCCGATTGTGCGGTACCTGGCAGATCGAATCGCCGTGATGCAATACGGGGAACTGGTGGAAGTGGGGACGACGGAGCAGGTGACGACGGCACCGGCGCATCCCTACACCCGTATGCTGCTGGCGGCGACGCCGGAGATGGAAACTAGCTCGCCGTAAGTTCGAGTTGGGTTGTCGCGGACGGCTCCGGCTGTTCGCGGAAGGGCGCGCCTTCCAAGCGCAGAAGAAAAGCTTTTGTCGGCAGGCCGCCTCCGTACCCGCCCAGGTAGTGTCCGCCAGCCAGCACGCGATGGCAGGGAACAATAATCGCAATGGGATTGTAGTGGTTGGCCTGTCCAACGGCGCGAAAGCCGTTCGGATTGCCGACGGCACGCGCGATCTCGCCATACGACCGGGTTTCGCCGTAAGGGATGTTCAGCAACTGCTTCCAGCAACGCTTGCGGAATTCGGTTCCCCGGAGATCGAGGGCCAGGTCGAAGTCGTGCCGCTTGCCGGCAAAGTATTCAACCAGCTGTTTGCGGACAGAGCGGGTGCGAGTTTCCGATTCTTCCCACGTGACTGGTCGTCCGGCGATCATTTCCGGCAGCCCGCGATCGAATTCCAGTATGACCAGGGCCGAAACGGAGACACCAATCAGTAAGGGCCCGACCGGCGACGACATTCGCGAGTAATAGAGCGTTTCCATAGCCATCATTGCGACAGCCAGATTACCACTGTAGATCAGCCAGCAGCGGACGTATTCGGCTGTCTATCTCACCTGGCGGATGCGCTCCCAACTTCCCGGTCCGGCGGCGTTGGTTTCCATCCCGAAGAAAACGCACGCGCCATAAAAAGCCCCTCGCCGAAGCGAGGGGTCGGAGGAGGAGTTGGGTTTGCGGTTAGAGAGATGTGGTTAATGCTGCGGCTGCGTGTTGCTGGCCGAAGCCGGATTCGTGCTGCTGGGCTGCTGCGGCTGGTATTGGGTTGAGGTTGCAGTGGTTCCGTACGAGCTTTGGCTGCTCATTCCGGGACCCATTTCGCTGTTGGGCTGCGAAGCCGAGGCCAACTGATCGACGTCGTTCTTCAGCAGGCTGATGTCGACGCGGTTACCGTGCGCCGGCTTCGCGTCGCTATCGGTTACCGGCATCCGGGCATTGCCCATGCCCATCACGAAAATGCGGTACACCGGGACCTCGTTCTTTTCGACCAGGTAACGCACCACCGAGTTCGCCATGGCCTGGGAGCTCTGCACCCCGGAGGGCGAGAATCCCTGCACTTCGATGATGTAGCCTTTCTGGTCTTTCAGATTCGCGGTCATGTCATCGATGGCTTCTTTCGCTCTGGGGCTAAGCGTGGTCTGGCCGGAGCGGAAGCGGATCTCGGTCTGAGTTGCGGGCTGATACTGGTCGATGTTGCCCACGACATGCTCGACTGTATTCAAGCGATTGCTGGCTTGCAGAGCGGTCTGATTGGCCTGCTGGGCACGATTGCCGGCATCGGTGGCATGCTGGTCGGCCAACGTAGCCTTGGCATCGGCTTGGCGAATGCCTGCCTGGGCTCGGGCATCAACGTCCTTGATCTCCTTCGCGTTCGCCGCAGTCAAGTCGTCAAGTTCATTCACCCGATTGCGAATCGGGCTTAGCTGGCGCTGCACATATTTCTTGCGCGCGAAGGGATTCATCTTCCCCCAAAAGCCCTGGCGCATGTCAGGTTCCAACGGCTGGCGCGCCGACATGTTCTGGTCCGAGTTCGCATCCGGGGCAGCGGCCGCAGGCTGCGAACTGCTCTGCGAAGAAGACGTTGCCGCCGGCTGCTGGGTATCGGCAGGCGCTTGCTGGGCGACGGCGGGCAGCATCAGAGCGGCTGCCACCGGCAACGTAACTAGTATCGAGATCTTCATTACAAGTTCCTCCAAAATCCTTGGCCACCGCCTGCTCTTAGCTCCGGTCGATCCATGGCTTATTCCTGACCGAGAGCGCTTGCGCAATGCAGAAAGCAGCGCGGCTACGAGTGTCTACAGTACAAGTTAAGGGCCAAACTCCGCTCGCTTTATGTCGGACTAAGCCGTTTGTTTTCAGTGAGACATGTTTGCGGGAAAGCGATTCATAGGTAGGAAGCGCCGGACGCGCGTAATTGTTACAGCGGAGAATCGCAGCGGTAAACGTTACGCCGCCGAAGTTGCATCGAGGTGAGTTCGATCCGAGCTCTGTACGGCGGGCAGCGCCGCAGCAAATGCCCTTTCCACCTCCCGCTGAGCGTCTGACAGGGGCAGGGGCGCAATCGTGGTGACGTTCCCTAGCATCTTGGCGAGATCGGAATACGCGCGCCGGCAGGAATAAAGGAACTCCAGCGGATATTCCGGCTTGCGGGCCCGGGCCGCCTCCGGATCGGCGTCCAGCAAATACGCCACCTGCGGTTGGGGAACGCACCGGCTCACCAGGCGAATGAAAGCCTTACTCAGAGGATTCGACAGGGGAAGGTTCGCCAGCTCATCGTAGATATAGCGATCCATAATGATGACGTCAGCGCCTGAGCGTCGCGCCGCGCCCACGACTCGTACCAGATTCACCGCGTCCAACAGATACAGGCCGTGGCGAAGGACGCTCAGATACCACTTGCGAACGTTCTTGTCGCGGCGCTGGACCGGACGGCCGGGAGCACCAATCCCCCGTTCGCTTCCATAGACCTTATGCACGAAGCCTTCGCGATAGCGGCTGAGCACGACCACATCGTCCCAGAAGGCGAGGACCTTCGTACTCAGGCCGCGGTCGGCAGCGAACTGCCGCAGGTTTTCGATTTGCGTGCTCTTGCCGGCGCCGTCCAGGCCGGAAAAGGAAACAAGCATCGGCCGCCTGTCGCAAAGCGCAGTGCCGGGCGGCATTCCAGATTTTCCGCGCGCGCCTGAGGGCATGATGAGAAGTTGTTGCGGCAAGCGGCGGGACCGCAGATCCCTCCGCTCCGCCTCACTCCGGTCAGGATGACAAAACGGAAGTTGCGACTCGCCGCAACGTCGACCTGTTACACCGGCTGAATCTGATGCAAACAGATATCCCTTACGGCTTGCTCGAGGTTCCTTTGGATAACCCGTAAACCGTTCCAACCGCGACTCCGGCGGCGGCAATCAGGCCGATCTTGATCAGCATTGATCGCCGCTGATTTTGCTTGGCTGGCGCAATCGCTTCGCCCGCGGGACGCGACGCTCCACCGCCGACCGTCGGTACGCCCTCCGCGGTGGCCGCGCCCAGAGGCTGCTGCATCTGCTGCTCCGGCTTGGGCTGAGGAGCAGGAGTTGCAGGAACCGGCTCCGGCGGCACCTCGGTGTTCTGGGCCGAGGGAGGCGAGTTGGGAGCGCCGGGCTCGTTTTGACTTGGCACTGGTTGCAACGGACCCTGCGACGGATCGACCGTGGTGCCGTTCTGCTGCGCCTGATTCGACTGCTGAGGCAGGGCTTGGGCAACTTCCGGCAATCCGCAGAGCACGCATCCCACGACCCCCACCATCACTCTGGTTAACAAAACCTGATGAGCTCTCATTGGCAGCTCTCCTGACTACAAAATTCCAATCCCCGATTCATATCGCCCGCTTCGAGCCGGTAATTGCCTTACGGGCGCCCACCGGCGACAACACAGATTCGTCCTCTCGAATCGCTAAAGCCCTCTCCGGGCGCATCAGGCGTTCTACGTCGGCGTCCGGATCATAGAAAAGGTTGCGCACCCGATTGCGCCCGTAGCGCCACAGGTTCGGCATATTCGTCTGGTACCAGCACGACTCCGACATGCGTTCGGAGAAACCGCAATAAACTCGAAAGCGGTCCTGCAACACGTCGATCGACGCCAGCAAGGCCGCGGTCAACCGGTGATTGCCTTCCAAAACCGTTACCGGCCTTTCGTCATCCACGCCGATCAGCAGCACCGCACTGTTGTCCTGGTGATTGCGCAACTGGTAGCTCAGCGCCTGCACTTTGGCGATGTAATCCCGTGTCCGGCCGCGAAAGGGTTTGCTCTTGATGCGCCGCACGATGTCTTTCAGCAGGAAATTTCCGTCGGCCATCTTGCGCCATTGGGCGCGCGGAAATACCCGCAACCGCTCCAGATCCTGGGGCTCAATCTGCACTTCCCACCACTGCGTATCGCCAGGCAACTCTCGCCACATGTGGCCGCGGCGGCGAAACAACAGGGCCCGGCGCAAGGCGTTGCCCGCCTGGTCCGCAAGGTCAGCGCCCAGCACCAGTTGTTCGAACTGTTCGCGGTCGTGCTGGAACTCTTCCTGATAGAACTCGTTCTTCAGGAACTCTGCGATCACTTCCGCTTCAGTAACCTGCCGTAGCCTCTTCATGAAGTCTCCCGCCGGCGGATGCCCACGCTTTGACAAACGGAAAGGCGACCGCCAGCAACAGTAAAATTCTCAAAACCTGCTGGACGATGATGACCTCCAACAATGTGGAATGAAACCATGTGATCCCGAGGATGATGAGCCCGCTTACTACCAATTGCAGCCAGCCGGTATTGGCAATCCGTCGCGACATCTCGTAGGTAATCAGCACCACCGCAATCGCGTACACACCGGTTGCCGCTGCGTTCATGCTTAACAACAAATTCAGGCCTCCCACCGCAGGAAAATGCGATCCAAACAGCGCCTGGAAAATGAAGGTGGGAAAGGTTGCCAGAATAAGAACAAAGACGATGGACATTCCCGTAACCATGAGCAGAGGAAATGCCAGTAAAGAAGAGGGAGATTTTCCCGTCTCGCTCTCCGCCGATACCGGGAACATGGCACTGATGACCGACCAGGCCCCGAAGTACAGCAGTCTTCCCACCAGCGCAATGGCGGCGTAGAGACCAGCCTCTTCGGGGGGAAAGAAATGCTTCACCATCAGAATGTCGACATTGCTGATAATGACCTGTCCCACGAAGAAGACGATGGCTTGCCGGGCCTCGCCGACAGGAGCGATATGACCGGAGACGACGTGAGAACGGCGAAGCTCGCGAGCGCTGTCGGGCAGGCAATAGGCCAGGATGACCGAAGCGGAAATCGCCGCTACTGCACCCAGCACGCCGAAGCCCAGTTCGATGAGAACGATGGCTCCGAGAAACTTAACAATGGCCTCGGCTCCCATGTTCCAGGCCAGCCCTTTGAACCGGCAAGTGCCTTGCAAGCCTCCTCGTTTGACCCCCAGAGGGACATAGATGGCCAGTCCGATAGCCAGCAGGATGATGATCCAGGGGCTCGACAGGCGCAGGTAGGCGGTCAACACCGAATTCGCCAGCAGCATGAAGGCGCCGAGCGCCAGCCCGATGCCCCAGGCTCGTTTCCTCAGATGCTGGTAGACTGCGGCCTTGTGTTCCGGCGTGTTGGCCTTGGCAACCAGCTTGGCGCAGACCAGCTGAAAGGACAGCGTCAGCGCCGACACCAGCATGAGAATGGTGACCGCCGCAGCGGCATGGCTGAAATCGGAGGGGCCCAGCAGCCGCGCCACTCCGATGTTGTAGCCGAAGTTGGCCAGGCTCACGAAGAACGAGCCGACCAGCAGCACGATGCTGCCGTTCAGGATCTTCGCGCGCAAGGCCGACTGCGGCGCCCGCGGGGACAACCGGTCGCGCCAGCCCCCGCCGCGCGGAGGCTCGACCATCACCGTTTCGGGAGTCGCGTTCATGCCGCCAGACCGGCGCCCTCCCGCTCATCGTCCTCGTGAGCCGTCGGAAGCAACTCAGGCGCCACCAGCGCCGTGATCCCCTGCGCTGGAGGCGGGTAAGGATGGCGAATGGCGTTGGGCAGAAAACAGCTGAAGCTTTTCACCGCCGCGGTACTGTTCTCGTAGATCTCGAAAAGCCTGCCGGTGCGGGTCAACTCCAGCACAATGGCGGCTTGCGGCGAAAGCGCCGCCAGCTTCAAATCGCCGTCGCGCTTCACCGCCTGACGCATACATTGCAGCAACACATCGACTCCGGCCGCGTCGATATGCCGGACTTGCGACATATCGAAAACTACCTGGGGCCGATCCGAATTCAAGAAGGGCTGTACCTCCTTCAGAAAACTGCGGGCCTGCTTGAGATTCATCCGCTCCGGCATTCGTTTGACAACTACGGGCCTACTACTGATCTCCATATCTCCTCGCGACTGCCAATGGCAGCTCGGAAGTGTCAGGAGCGGAACCCTGGGATCCCACGACCGACGACTCCAGTGGAGCTTTCCTGGTCTCCACAGACTGGGGATTGTCGGCGGCGCTTTGGCGATCGGACGGCGCAAAGAGTCTCCGGTAAATCCGTTTAGGTATGAAGGCAAAAAAGCCTGCCGTGCTGCCCGCCAGACGAGAAACTGCCCGCAGCGCAGCCATGCCGACCAGTTTGCCGTCGCTGATCTCCACCTCTACATTGCGCAGCAGATGAGTCAGCCGCCGCAGGCCCACGACCGAGTGCATCAGGTCGAGGCCTGCACCCACGTAGGTGAAAGGCAAGACCGTGGAATTTTCCACCACCGTGCCGCAATCCACTTCCGCGCGCTGCTCCACGATGGCTCCACGGGTCAGCAGAGCGCCCCCGCGAATCTTGGCATGAGCCCCCACGAACGCCGGAGCCACCACCCGCGCCCGATGATGGATATGAGCCGACTCTCCCACCCAAACTCCCGGCTTGATCTCCCGGCCGGCCGGCCGTATCGAATTTCTTTCCAGCAGACCGTCCAGCGCCAGACGCCGCAGGTCGCCGGCATGCCGCAGCCGGTTGACATAACCGGCCACCTGAAAAGGCTTGCACTCCCGTCGCAGCTGCTGCAGGCGGCTGCGAAACAATGTCACCGCATCCTTGCGACTGCAGGCACTCAGCACAAACAGGTCCAGCGATGCACCCTCGGAATCCACTGCCATGGTTACCGGGCAGCGATGGTCCAGGTGATGCTGAATCAACTCGTCGTAGTCCACGTCGGTGTAAGGGCCGACGCGAAGTGTCAACACCAGCTCCGTGCCCGCTTCCGCATACTTGTGGAATACTTCCTCGGCAGCTTGCCAAAGCTGGTCATCCAGCGCTTGGACACGTGGCAATCCGGAGCGCGCGATAGCACGCTTCACCAGTGGATCAGCCTCGGTGGAACTGCCGCTCATCAGAGTTACTCCCAAAACCCCAAAGCGCCGCAGCCGGTGCAGCAAGTGTTGCAGCACGGGCAGGCCCAGTACGTCCAGATAGGCGATGGGAATGCCGGCCACGGTTTCCGCGGGGCTGCCGCTCGACCCGTCGGGTGCGCCACCCTCTACGATCAGAATCGCTTTTACGTCCATGATTGCCACCTCGGCGCGGCGGCTCGAAAGATAGCCGAGCGCGAAGGAACCCAGGACGGAATCCGGCGAAAGCGGGAGATAGGCTCAAGCGCACGCGTACGCTGTTGCAGGTCGAAGGATCGTAAGTATTGCCGAATGATTTGGGGCATGGTCATACGCAAAGCGGCGGAAAAATTTTGCTCGGCCATTTCGCGCATGTGTTCCGGATCGCCTAACAGCTGTCTCAATTGACTGGCCAGACTGGCTGCGCTTCCGGTTTCATAGAAGTCGACCGCCAGGCCCTCGTCCTGAGCCATCTCGCGAAAGTCCTCGATGCCCGCCGATATGATTGGGACGCCGAATTCGCACGCCAGGTGGGCTACTCCGCTGGCTCCCGTAGCCGAAGAGTAAGGAAGCACCAGCACGCTGGCTTTGCGGAAAAGTTTGGGAATGTCGTCTTCTGCCACATATCCGGTGAATTGCAGCAGTTCGTTGTCCCGGTTTTCATGCGCGACCGACTCGACGTATCCCGGAGCCAGGGGATGATTGGAGCCGGCAACGATAAGCCGCACCTGAGGCAATACCGACGCGAGCATCTCGAAGGCCTCCAGCAGCAACTCCAGACGTTTGTAGGTTCCCCATTTTCCGAAAGCCAGAATGTGATGCTCGGGATTGCCGCGCAGGTTGAAATCAGGCGACTCCGGCCGGCCACCCAGAATGCCGTGAGCCCGGAAGTGCACGTTCGCGCCGCGATATTTGTCGATGAGGGTGCGGCGATAGGCCGGCAGCAGCACGGAAATCGAATTGGCCATCAGCAGCATGCGCGTGGCCGCCGAACCGGCGAATTGATAGAGCCGCGGAAAGCGCACTCCGGAATCGGCCAGATTGATGTTGTCCATCAGGTGATGCAGGGTGACGTGGGTATAGCGTCCGTTCAAGCGCGACAGCACCGGCTGCATCAAGCCGAAGAAAGCCGGAACCGGACGATTGCCAAAGGTCGAGAACAGCAGGTTGAACCAGACGACGTCGGGCTTAATGTCGTGCAGCACTTTCAGCAGACGAGCCGGGTTCGCCAACGAATCAAAGCGCCAGCAGCGGATGACATCGTAGTCCTGCAACTCGTCCACCGGCCCTTCCAACTCATCCGCCAGGATCGTAAGGCTCAAGAGCGGGTCGCGCCGCAGTTCTCGAGCAATGTGAAAACCGTATTCGTTCAGGCCCCGGCGACTGGGTGGAAAGGCCGTGACCAAGCAAATCTTCATGTACTCCCCAGGGCTAAAAAATCGTCAAACGAAAAACCGGACGAATCAGGGTCCCGCTCTGCGCCGTTCCAGTGAAATTGGGAAACTGCTCAGCCTGAACCCCAAACGAAAATTGCAGGGGATATTCGGCGGAAACCCTTCCCGCAGCGTCGCCTATGGTCCGATGTAGCGGCCTTAAGTAACTGATGAAGAAACTGCCGTACACGTTGTCATACTGTTGAAACGTCGATCCACCTTCGTAGGCAGCCTGACCACTCACGCTCCAGGCCGGGTTCACGTTGTATTGGATCGACCCGACCGGGCGCAGGACATGAGCCGTGGCCCACAGCGTGTCTTGCACCCGGTAGGCGCGAATGTATTCCGCCAGCAGGCTGGCCGTCAGCTTTCTGTCCAGGAACTTGCGCTGCAGGCCGCCGTAGCCCGAGGTGGTGAAATACTGTCGCACCAATGGGCTGTAGGTCAGGTCGCGGCGGGTATAGCCGGTGATCAAGGCGGTATTGCCCCAGGGACGTCCCACGGTGAATTGCAGCGTGCTGCCGACGTCGTTGGAATTCAGCGGATAACCGGTAGCCGTGAATGGGCCGGCTTCGTGATAGAGGCTGGCATTGAACGCCAGCCAATTGCCGAACGAGCTGCTGTTGACATAGACGAACTGCCGGAACAGGTTCTGGTTCTCGTACTGCGGCGCCGAAGAGTCCCGGCGCAGGGTGAATTGCAACCCGGTGTTGAAGGCCAGCCAGTCGTTCCCCAGGTGCACCACGGGGTTGAGGGCGCTGTTGAAGTTGTAGTCGAATGTGTTGCGATTAATAATCAGCGCTTCTTGCGGCAGCGACTCCTCGCCGTTGGCATTGCGAATCTGGAAGAAGCCACTCAGCATCGGAAAATTGTTATCGAAGTGGTAGCGGTAAGCCGTGGTCCATAGCGATTGCTGCTCGGAACGCGGTGGCGGCAGCATTGCACTCTTGCTGTTGAGGCCGAAGATTTGCTGATCGAGTACGTAGACCGTGTAATCGTCGTAAACGCCGCCGGTGGTGAAGTCGGTTGACACGCTGAGGTGGTCGGTGACCGGCAAGCCTGCCTCGCCGGCGACTTGCATTCCCTCCAGCTGTGCAATGTCGTTGCCTCCCAACTGATTGGCTTGGGCGAGCACCATCAGCGCTTTCCAGCTCTGGTGCTGCTGGCGATAAACCTCGCTCTGCGCCAGCAGGTAATCGTAGTTTTGATTGGCGGCCGGGTCTGCGCCCAGCGGAGCCAGCACCGCGTCAGCGTCCTTCGTCTTTCCCTGGGCGGTATAGGTGTTGGCCAACCCGATGGCAACCACATCCGGCGAAGCTCCGGCCTGCTGCGCTTTCTGGAAGTAGCTTTCCGCCAGATCGAAGTCGTGCATGGCCAGCAGCAGGTTCGCCGCCTCAATCAGGTTTTCCGCAGTGACCGGAGGCGCTTCTCCGATGCGGCTTTCCGCGAATCCCAGGCTGATCTGTTGCTTGGCATCGTCGTCCTGCCCGTACTTCACCATCAGCCGCGCGATGGCCAGCCGAGCCTCGACGCGATTGGCATCCGGCGCATCCAGCGCGCGCTCGAAGCGGTCCATGGCAGCCTTCCGGTCGCCTAGCGTCAGCAGCGCGTCGCCGGTGTCGAGCAAAATCGTCGCCTTGTTGCCGCCCTGCTGCTCGGCTGCATTCACGTAGCGCAGCGTATTGTCACGCTGGCCCAGCTGAGCGTAGGCGTGGGCCATCCGGGCATATATCTGCGGATCGTCGGGCGAAAGGCGGAGCGCGGCATTTAACGCGTCGATGGATTGCTGGTAGCGGCGCATGTCGTACAAGCGTGTCCGCCAGCGCCAGCTGCAGTCGCAGATCGTCAGGCGCGTACTTCAGCGCGGCGCGATATTCCTGCTCGGCGCTGCCCAGCAGACGTTCTTGCCGATAAGCCGTCGCCCGCACCAGGTGGACCGCGCCGGACTCGCCCATCAACTTCTCCGCGTCGTCCACTTGGACCAGCGCGTCTTTCGAGCGGCGCAGTTGCAGATCGCTGAAGGCCAATCCCAGGTGAGCGATGCCATTGTTCGGAGCCAACCTCGAGCGCGGTGTCGAAATCCTGGGTAGCCTGTTCCGCGTTCTGCATGTCGTTTTCGACATAGCCGCGGTTTACGTACGCTTCCACCATCTTGGGGTCGCGTTCGATAGCCCGCGTGTAGTCGTCGATGGACTCATCCAGCAGCTGCGAATGCTTGTGGACATGGCCTTCGAGCAGCGGGAAGTTAGGCTCCTTGGGTAGCAGCGAACCGTATTTATCGGCAACCGCCAGCACGTCGTCCATGCGGCCCAGGTTGTAAAGATCGTAGGCGAGATAAACCGACGCATTGCGATCTTTGGGCAGCTGCTGCAGCACCCTGATAGCCCAGCTTGGCCGACTCTTCGTAGTTGCCTTCATGAAACAGGTAGCGCTCGCGCTCGCGCATCACCCGGGGATCATCGTTCATCTTGCCCTTGGCACGATTCACCCACTCGCCGGCCAGCTTGATCTGCCGCGCTTCGATGGCGGCGTTGGCGGCGTTGGCAATGATCACCGGATTCTGCGGCGCGACCTGGTAAGCCTTCTGGTAGCTGGCATCGGCGCGATCGAATTCCCCGGTCTGGGTATAGAGGTCGCCGAGCGCGAGATAGGGAACGTAATCGTCGGGATAATCTTTGGCCAGGCGGTTGAAATACTCGGCGGCCAGCTTGGGATTGTTATCTTCGCGATAGAGATATCCCATCGCCTCCAGCGCGTAGCGATTGCTGGGATCGCCGCTCAGAATCGTCGCTGTAAACCTGCCGCGAATCGTCCTTGCGATCTTCTTTCCACAGCAAATTCGCATATTGCAACTTGATGTTGAGATTGTCGGGATCGAGTTTGCGGGCTTCGAGCAGGTCGGCCTCGGCTCCTTTCAGATCGTTGTCCGAGATCTTCAACGAAGCGCGCACTCGCAGAAATTCGGCGCGCGCCGTTCCCTGAACATTCAGCTTGTCGATTTCCGCCTCGGCGGCGGCAATCTGCGCGTGAGCGGCCTGGTCATCGTCATTTTCGCGATAGAGTTCTGCCAGGTTCAGCCGCAACTGAATCGGATAAAGCTGTCCTTCGGGTACGCCTCCTGCCGGCAGCGCGGCGATGGCTGCCTGGTACTCGGCAATCGCGTCGGTTTGCCGATTTTCTTCCTTCGCCAGGGCAGCCCGAATGGCGTGCAGGCGGTAGTGATTGGGATCGATGGCGGCGGCGCGATTGAGATAGGTGCGAGCCTGATCGAGATTTCCGACCCGCAACTGCGCCTGCGCGGCGCTTAACTGATAGCCAATCTCCTTCGGACTTTCGTTGGCGGCGCGGGTATAAGCTTCCGCCGCTTTTTCTTTGTCGCCGTCGAGTTCGTAGGTGTAGCCCAGATCCGCCAGCACCGCGGGAGTCATATGCGGCGCGCTCATCAGCGTGGTGATCGCCGATTTGTAATCGTGCTCCTCGCGATAATAGTTAGCTGCGGCCTGAAAGATTTCGACGTTGCCGGGCGCATGTTTCTTCGCCTGGTCCAGCATTTCTTTGGCGCGATCCGGCTGCTTCAACTTCAGGTAAGCAACCGCCAGCATCAGCTCGGCGTGCGCATTCGGCTGCTGCGACTCCGCCCGCTGCAGCAGATTGATTCCTTCCTGGGTGTCGCCGGTGCGCATGATACAAGCTCGCCGGCGATCAGCAGATCGTTGATGCGATTCGGATTGGCGCGAATCACCTGCAGCAGCAGCCGCTTGGCGTCGTCGGTGCGACCCATTCTCTCGTAGGTCTGCGCCAACCCGCTCAGGCCGTCGGCATTTCCGGGAGCAGTTTGCAGCCCGTGCTGATAGGCCTCGACCGAGGTCTGATAGCGCCCCGCCAGCCGCGAGGTATAGCCCAGCAGGAACCACAGCTTGTTATCCTGCGGCGCAGCTTGCACAGCGCGAGCGGCGTAATCGGCGGCTGCCGAGGGATTGCCGCGACGCAACGCGTCTTCGGCAGCACGCGCCAGGCGTCCCACTTCAATGCTGCTTCCCCAGCCCATGCCGTTTTCGCCGGACGCGTTGCTTTGCGCCGAAGCCGAACCTTTTTTCGGTTGCGCTGACGATGAGGACGCGGGCTGCGACTGCTGACCACCATTGATCTCGTATGTCTGCGCCAGGGCCACAGCCGCCAGAAAAGGTAAACAGACAATGAGAAGCACTGATTTCATTTTCACGTGGACTACTCACTGACCAGGGGAGGTGTCGGAACTGTTGCTGCTAAGCAAAATTCCATTCGCATGGGATGCAGTTTGTTGCTCGAAGGCTGTTTTGCCCAGACCGGCAATCTCACCTTAGAAAAACCTGCACCCAACTCGCGCGATCGCAGCAAACCCAACAGCGAATTTCAGAATCGAAGTACCTCTGGAAGCACTATCGCCGGAGGCAGTCCTTTGATTTCCAAGCCGCCCACTTTGCCATCGCGAGCGATTCCACTTACCGCCATCCTGCTGATCGCTTTGGCAGTCCATGGTCCGTTGCTGCTGATGCAGCTGCCGGCCGGTTCCTACGACGCCAACACGCACATCTTTTTCGCGGCGCACTACGCGCATCATTGGTTCAATCCCTGGAATGAAAAGTGGTTTGGCGGATTTTCCCAGACCACCTATCCGCCGCTGACCCACCAATGGATCGCGCTGTTTTCGCACATCATGGGCCTGGAGATGGCCTACATGTTTGTGCAGTTTCTGGCAATTTTGTTGTTGCCGATCGGCATGTATCGCTACGCGCGCTTGTGGGTCGACGAAGTTTCCGCCAGCTATGCCGCGTTAGGTTCGGTGTTTCTGGGTTCGCTGGCGATGCTGGTGTATCAGTCGGGACAGTTGCCCACCACGGCGTCGGCAGCGCTCATGCTCAATGCGTTGCCCTATTTTTATGTCTGGTTGCGCAGTGGGCGATTTAGCTCTCTACTCAAGGGCGTTGCCATAGCGTGGGCGGCAGCCGCGGCACACCACGTCACGCTATTGTTTGGCTCGATTCTGTTCGCCATCCCGGTGCTGGCGCTGGCCATCCTCGATCGCGACGCTACCGACCTGGCTCAAGATGAACCCGCCTCTTTAGGCGCAGTACTGGTACGAGCAATCATCTTCGCGGCTATCGCCATCGCCGGTGTGGCCATCGTGTTGTGGCCGTATTGGGTTGCCCTGCTGAAGAACCCGATCAACCAGATGCCCATTCCGCATGGCTCGCGCGACAACTACATCTTGCATCCGATGAGCGGAATTAACTTCTGGATCATTCCCCTGGGCGCGATGATCCTGGCGATTCCCTACATTGTTCTGCGGGGATCGGCGGTGCGCCGCCTGCGTCCGCTGTTGTTCGGCTGGTACCTCACTACGTTGTTGGGACTGGGCGGCACAACTCCCGTCGGCAAGATCCTGTTGGGCCGCGCGTATCAGGTGCTGACCTTCGAACGCTTCACGTTTTGGGCCACGCTCATGGCGATGCCGTTCGTCGGGATGCTGGCCGTGGAACTGATTCAGCGCTTCCGCATGAAAGCGGCGGTGGCTCTGGCGGTTGCCGCCGTGACAACCATGGCGACTGCGGTAGCCTGGATCACGATTCACCCCATCAGCAGCTCACCTTTCAATGTCGACCAGGTAATTGCGTTCTTGAATCGCGACGATCATGCGAAATTCCGCTACATCACGTTGGGATTCGGCAGTAACTTCGCCAAGGTCTCGACTTATGCCAATGCCGACAGCGTCGACGGCGATTACAACTCCGCCCGTCTGCTGCCGGAAATGACCGCTTACGGATCGGGCCAACTCTACAACTCCAAGTACTACGGCTTGGCCGGAATGGAATCGCTGCGGGCGGTGCTGAAACATGCCAATCAGTACGGCCTGAAATACATTTTCGTTCGCGACCGTTTCTACGAGCCCCTGCTGGCTTTCGCCGGCTGGCGGCAAGCCGAGACCTACGACAACGGCAACGTAACCCTGTGGACGAAAGAGGATGTTCCTCCGGCCAAACGGCTGGAATTCGTGGGCTTCATGCCGACCGAAACGGAAGGAATCATGTGGGGCATTCTGCCGGTTGCCAGCAGTTTGTTGGCGCTGTTCCTTAGTTTTGCTGCTGCCCGAACGACGGCGGGTGGGAGAGACGGTTCCACTTTCCAGCGCCGGTGGCCAATGAACCCATGGTGTTGCGGGAGGCGCGGTAATGAAGCGCATTCTACCGATCGTGATCGTCGTACTAACGGTCGTCTTGATCGCGATGGCGACCATTCAACCCAACGAATTGTCGCCCGCTAAATCGCCGGAAGGCGCAGTGCAGTCGCTGTTCGCGCATGTGCGTTCGCGCGATTATCAACGGCGCTTACTCGTACGTCGCCAAGTCCAGCGACACGGATGAGCAGTCCTTTGCCCGCGATCTCGCCGGCCGCGACGGAAGTCTGCGTACCTATTCGTCGTTGCAGCAGGCGGACACGAAAGTTCTGCACGCCAACGACAACGAAGCGCTGGTGCGCGCGACCCTGGAATACGCCACCGCCGTGGGAGCGTTTTACGACACTCGCGATCTGAAGGTGGTGAAAGAAGGCGACAGCTGGAAGGTGGAATGGCCGGTGGTGAAAGAGGCCAAAGTTCCGCCGCAAGTGATTCAGGAAAATTATCTGCGTTGGGATGTAATCACGCGCGGCTCCGACGATGACTGGGGAGCGCAGAACGTGGAAGCGCCGCGAGTGCGCATCGTTTCGATGAACGCTATCGCGCACGAGAACAATACGATCATCGTCGGCGAGATCGAAAACGAAGACACCGTTCCCGGCTTCGTGTCGGTGGGCGCAACCCTGGTGGGCAAAGACGGCAACGTGCTGGGCGAGGAAACCAGCTTCGACAAGATCTCGCACACTTTGTTGCCGAAAGAGATTTCGCCGTTCCGCATCGACTTTCCCGGGGTGCGCTTGGCCACCGTGAAGAGCGTCCGCATGCAGCCCAATTCCTTGCTGGTTTCGGCTTCGGCCGACCCGGTGATCGGCGTGATGCATCAGCGGGTCGAGACCGATGCGCGCGGACGTCATGTGCTGAAGGGCGATCTGGTCAACCAGAGCGGAGTGATCGTCAACATTCCGCATGTGCTGGCTACGTATTACGACAATGCCGGCAAAGTGATCTGGGTGTCGGACGGCTACGTGGATCAGGCGCTGTTGCCGCAGACGCCGGTGCCGTTCGCCGTGGATCTGCGCGATGACCTGGCGTCGAATGTGCACAACTATCGCGTGACGGTCAACGAATACATGCTCAATCGCGAGCAGTGAACCTCCATGATGACGAACCTGAGACTTGCGCTTGCTTTGCTGACGATTGCGTGCCTGAGCTTCGCCGCTCATGCTGCGGAGCTGAAAGTTCCAGCGACGGTGCGCGCCGGCGCCGGACTGAGCATTCCGACCGAAGGCAGCGGTGAGACGACGTTGTACGTCGTCGGACCTGGAACGGCGATCAACCGCAAGGTGCAACTTGGCCAGGACATTCAGCTCACCGGCGACGATCTGCAGAACGCGGGACGCTACCTGATCTCGCTGGAAAACGGGGATAGCGCGACCTTGTTCGTCACCGCGGGCGATGTCACCTCGATCGCATTTCTGGCACGGCCTTCGCGTGTTCCGGCGGACACGCCCGGCGTGATCAGCGGCACCGCGTTTGTGTTCGACCGGTATCAGAATCTCGTCACGCAGCCTGTGCCGGTGAAGTTTGAACTCAGCGTCAACGGGCAGAGCGTCAGCCGCATGGAAACCACTAAGTGGGGCATCGCTTCGGCGAAGCTGGATTCTTCCAAGCGGGAAGGCGCGGCGCAGTTCGTCGCCTCCAGCGGCTCGGCTTCCACTCGTCGCGTGGTGCAGGAGGTCGCGTCGGATCCCTGCAACCTTCGCATGCACGCGGAACGCGACCACAACGGAATCCTGGTGCAAACCGATCCCATTCATGATTGCGCCGGCAATTCCGTTCCCGACGGAACCATTGTTACGTTCACCTTGACGGACTCGACCGGCAAGAGCACCGTCGACGCTCGCATCAAACGCGGCTTCGCCCAGGCCGAGCTGCCGCCCTCGGCGAATGGAACTATCTCGGTTGCGTCCGGAGTTGTGGTGGGCAACGAGATCCATTGGGGAGGCGGCGAGTGAAACTTTTTTCGCAATTCTGTCTGACGCTCGCGGTCGTGGGGAGTCTCGCGGCTTTCCCGGCGAACCATGAGGTTCTGGCGGCAAGCGCTCCCGATGTGACTTTGAACGTGCAGAACGCTGCTCCGCGCCAAGTGGAAGATACTACGCAGCGAGCCGTGGCTCGCGACTATGCCGCAGCCTGGCAGGCGATGGCCGAAGCGCTCGACCGCAACCAGGCTAGCCTTCTCAGCGCGAACTTTGCCGGAACCGCGCTGGACAAGCTGACCGCCAGCATCGCCGAACAACGCAAAGCAGGATTGCACCAGCGCTTCATCGACAAAGGTCATAAAGTCGAAGCTATCTTCTATTCCCCGGAAGGTTCGGCGATGGAGCTGCAAGATACGCTTCAGTTGCAGGTCCAGCTGATGGACGGCGATAAGGTGATCCACTCGGAAGACGCTACCGTCCACTACACTGCCTTGCTGACCGCGGCGGAAAATTCCTGGAAAGTTCGGGTACTGCAAGCTGTCCCCTCTTTTTGATATTTCTTAACCTTTCTCCAGGTTGCTACGTCCAACTATTTCCAAGGTTTATAGCGATTTTCTGGAAGCTCACGTGAGTCGCACAAAGGATTCCGTATGCTTTTTATGCCTTTGCGCCCAATAGAGGCTAAAATAAGAGAAGACTCCAGTGTGAGGCGCGGCATCCAATCGCTGTTGAGTGGCTGGTCCTGAATGATCCTAAATCGTATCCGTGTCTCTTTACTGGTATTGCTGTTTGCCGGCGCGATGACCGGCGTGGCCCAAAACCCGTCCACTGCTACGCCTCCTTCCACGCCGAAGTCGCCGGAGTCTGCTTCGCCCGATACGGTCGACGACCAGAAGAGTTCGCCGGCGCCAACCCAGCCCTCGCAGCCGGTGGCGCAGAAAACTCCCGACAAGGCAGCCGCGTATTACCACTTCATGCTGGCGCACATGTATGAGGAGATGGTTTCCACCTACGGGCGCGCCGACTACGCCAACAAGGCGATCGATGAATACCGGCTTGCCATCGACAACGATCCCAGCTCCGATTATCTGAACGCCGGCTTGGCCGAGCTCTACGCCAAGACCGGCCGCATTCGCGACGCCGTTCTGGAAGCGCAGGACATTCTGAAGCGCGATGGCAATAACCTGGAAGCGCGCCGCCTTCTGGGACGCATCTATCTGCGCTCGCTGGGCGATATGCAAGCCGGAACCCAGTCGCAGGAAGTGCTGAAGCTGGCCATCGACCAGTACGAGCAGATCGTCAAGCTCGATCCCAAGAGTGTCGAAGATCATTTGCTCCTCGGCCGTTTGTACCGGCTCAACAACGAGCTGCTGAAGTCGGAAAACGAATTCAAAGCCGCGGTCGCCATTCAGCCCGACTCGGAAGAAGCCGTGACCACGCTGGCTTACCTCTACAACGAGGAAGGCGATTCGGCTCGCGCGTTGCAGGTGCTGAGCGCCATTCCCGACAAAGCGCGTACGGCCAAGCTTTATTCCGCTCTCGGCTACACCTACGAGCAGCAGAAAGATTACAAGCAGGCGGTTGACGCTTATCGCAAGTCCACCGAACTGGATCGCGACAACCTGGATGCGGTTCGCGGCCTGGCGCAGAACCTGATGAACGACGGCGAGGCCGACGCTGCGCTCGAACAGTACAAAGTGATCGTCGAGTCTGATCCGTCCGACGCGCAGACTTACATGCGCATCGCCGAGATCGATCGCCGCAACGGCAAGTTTGATCAGGCTATGGACGCGCTGAAGAAAGCCGCTGCCATCGTTCCCGATTCGCTGGAAGTGCAGTACAACATCGCCGTCATCGATGAAGCGCAGGGCAAGTACGATGACGCGATCCAGATCCTGAACTCGCTGCTGCAGAAGACCGAGCACACCGAAGACGACTACTCCATCGCCGACAAGAACAATCGCGCCGTCTTCCTGGAGCGTCTGGGCACCGTCTATCGCGAAGCCAACAAAAATCAGCTGGCGGTCGATACCTTCCGCAAGATGCTCGACCTGGGCGATGACAACGCCATTCGCGGCTATCAGGAGATGATCGACACCTATCGCGACAACAAGCAGTGGCAACAGGCCACCAATGTTGCCGAAGAAGCCGCCAAGAAGTTTCCCAACGACCGCGATCTGCAGATGGTGGCCGCCGCGCAGGAAGCCGACATGGGCAATCCCGGGCCGGCGATCGAACACGTGAAATCGCTGCTCAAGGGCAATCCTGCCGACGATCAGCGGGTCTACGTTGCCCTGGCCCAGATGTACAGCCGGGTGAAGCAGTGGCCCGCGGCGGAAGAGAACATCAACAAGGCGATCGAGCTTTCCAGCAAGCCGGAAGACAAGGACTACGCGCTGTTCGTTGCCGGATCCATTTACGAGCGCCAGAAGAAATATGACAAGGCCGAAGAGGCTTTTCACAAAGTTCTGGCCGACGATCCCAAGAACGCGCAGGCCTTGAACTATCTGGGCTACATGCTGGCCGATCGCGATACCCGGCTGGATGAAGCGTTGGGCTACATTCGCCGTGCGGTCGCGCTCGATCCCCAGAACGGCGCCTATCTGGATTCTCTGGGCTGGGCTTACTACAAGATGGGCAACTACGATCTGGCCGAAGAGAATTTGCGCCGCGCCTCGGAGCGCATCAACAACGATCCCACCGTCCACGACCACCTGGGCGAGCTCTACATGAAGACCGGACGCCTGAAGCTGGCCGCGGCCAATTGGGAGCGCTCGCTGGAGGAGTGGAACAAGACCATTCCTGCCGAGGTGGATTCCGAGGACGTGGCCAAAGTCCAAAAGGATTTGGAAACGGCTCGGGTGAAGCTGGCCAAGCAGCAGAGCAACGCCGCCACGGCAGCTAAGCAGTAGCCAGCCGAAACCGCGGGCTTTCGCCGGCCGGTTGATTCAATCAGATATGCAGGGCGCTACCACGGTGGCGCCCTTTTCCTTCCCGGCCCAACGCGGTCAGATCTCGTAACAGCAGACAGGCCTTCGCTAACCATTGCCGCCCAATGCACCCCCTCCCCCCATAAAAAGCAAATTGGTCCACTTTTGTTTTCATTGACTTACGACGAATTCTTCGCAAAGTCTTGGAAACATTGAAGTTTAAAGTGCCTGTTTTGAATACTTTGCGGCGAAACTTTCAAAGTCTTGAAAACACAAGGCAAATTTCGTAAAGTCCTCCGGATAAAAGACTTACAGCACGATTTGCCGTGTTTGAGGCATTTGGAAGACAGAGTTTGGGAAGGTAGAGCGCAGCCGCCTGCTCGAGCGGACGCCACTGGGCCGCCTGCGCTGGTTCAGACATTCAGCGCGCCGGCATCGGCGACAAGTTTTCAAAGATCTTCTGACTCCGCATACACTCCGAAGCCATTGGGACACCGGTCCCAACCTAACAGTGTCCCCGTGCGACGGTCGGTATCGCAAACAAAATCAGCCACTTACTGTTACGAAGGTAACCTGCCTTTCCTAAATCGGGATGCCCGCGGTACATCAGCCGCGTTCGTTAGGTTACGCCGTGAGCGCGCGGGAATGACGGCTGGCAGTTCTCCGCCCCGCCGAAGATAAAGATCAGTCTTGATTTTTTCTCCTTGACAGCTTAGGAGAGATCGCGGTACCCTCCTAACTTGATTAGGAGAGATGGTGACTGACCAGGCTCAACTTCTTCCCGGCACGCTCGATCTGCTGATTCTGAGGGCGGTCTCGCTGGGGCCGCTGCATGGCTACGGCGTCCTTCTACGCATCGGACAGATTTCCGGCAACGCTCTGCTGATCGAGCAGGGCGCGCTCTATCCCGGACTGTTTCGGCTGGTGCGGCAGGGGCTGCTCCAGGCCAGCTGGGGCACCTCGGAAAACAATCGCCGCGCCAAGTTCTACCAGCTCACTCCGGCGGGGCAGAAGCGCCTGCAGGAAGAAACCGCCAGTTGGAACCGGCTGGCGACCGCCATCGGTTCGGCCCTGGCTCCGCAACCGGAGGAAGTATGAAACTCCTCGATTCGCTTCGCGTCCGCATTGCCGCTCTGTTTCGCCGTTCCCAGATCCACGCCGAGATGGAAGAGGAGCTGCGCTCGCACGTCCAGCACCGGGCTGATGATCTGGAGCGCTCCGGCCTGAAGCGGGCGGAAGCCGAGCGGCGCGCGCGCATCGAGTTCGGCGGGCAGGAGAAGTTCAAAGAGGAATGCCACGAAGCGCTGGGCGGCAATTTTTTCGACGGCGTGATGAACGATGTGCGGCTCAGCCTGCGCATGCTGCGCAAGTCTCCGGGCTTCACCATCGCCGCGGTGCTGACGCTGGCCTTGGCGATTGGCGCCAATGCCGTGGTCTTCAGTGTGATGGATGCGCTGATCATCCGGCCGCTGAATGTACCCCGGCCGCAGAGCCTGTATGCCCTCTGGCGTCCGGAGGTGAGCGACGCGCACCAGTCTTATCCCGACTATCTCGATCTGCGCGACCGCAACCGCAGCTTTGAGGATCTGGCGGCTTTCAACATTTCGGCTGCAGGGCTGGACATCGGCAGAGATCCGGCTCCCATCTGGCTCTACGAAACCAGCGGAAACTATTTCGACGCCTTGGGATTGAAGCCGTATCTTGGCCGCTTCTTCCACAGCTCGGATGAGCACGGCCCAAATAGCGCGCCGTATATCGTGCTCTCGTACGCGTACTGGCAGACGCATTTTCAAGACGACCCGAATGTCGTGGGCCGGGTGGTGCAGCTGAACCGGCATCCGTTTACCATCCTCGGCGTAGCTCCGCCGGAGTTCCACGGAACGATGCTGTTTTTCTTTCCCGCCCTGTTCGTTCCGATGGTGGACCAGGAGCAGATCGATGGACAAAATTTCCTGAACCTGCGCGGCAACCGCTGGGTCTTTATGGTGCTGGGACATCTGAAGCCGGGGGTGACGCCGGCACAGGCGGGCGCCGATCTGAGCCTGATTGGCTCCTACCTGGAAAAAACCTATCCCAAAGACGACGGCAAGATGACCTTTAGCCTGGTGCGGCCCGGCCTCTATGGCGATTATCTGGGCCGTCCGGTAAAAGAATTCATGACGGCCCTGATGCTGCTGGCGGGATTGATTCTGCTGGCCGCCTGCGCCAACCTGGGCAGCCTGTTTGCCGCGCGCGCCGCCGACCGCTCCCGCGAAGTGGCGCTGCGGCTGGCGCTGGGATCGACGCGCAAGCGCATTCTGCGGCAACTGTTCACCGAGGCCTTGCTGATTTCGCTGATCGGCGGCGCACTCGGACTGATGGGCAGCGTGATGCTGCTGCACGGGCTGAGCGCCTGGCAGCCGATGCCGCGATATCCTATCCATCTGGCGGTGAACCCCGATGCCAATGTTTACGCGGTGGCTTTGCTGTTGACCTTAGCCAGCGGATTCCTGTTTGGCGCGGTTCCGGTGAGGCAGGTTCTGCGCACCAATCCCTATGAGGTCGTCAAGCTGGGATCGACCCGCAGAGTAGGGCGGCGAATTTCGGTGCGGGACGTGTTGCTGGTGGTGCAGATTGCCATCTGCGCCGTGCTGGTGACTTCCTCGATGGTCGCCGTGCGCGGCTTGGTCCGCTCGCTGCACAACGACTTCGGTTTCGCGATGCAAGACACCATGCTGGTCGACACCGACCTGAGTATGGCCGGTTACACCGGCGATCGCGTGCCCCCAATGCAGAAGCGCATGATCGACGCTTTGGCGGCGATTCCCGGCGTGGAGTCGGTGGGATTGGCCGATGGGCTGCCGCTGGTCGAGGGCGCGGACGATTCCAGTGTCTTCACCGACAAAACCACGGATCTCAGGCCCACGAATGCCGTCGGGTATGCCAACCTGTTTATCGTCTCTCCCGAATACCTGCACGCGGCGGGCACCCGGCTGCTGGCGGGGAGGACGTTCACCTGGCATGACGACAAAGATTCGCCCCGCGTTGCCATCGTGAATCAGGAGTTTGCGCGCCGGTTGTTCGGCTCGCCGAACGAGGCGATCGGCCGTTATTTCAAGCTGCCGGACGGAACGCGCGTTCAGGTGGTGGGCATCGCGGAAGACGGGAAATATGGCAGCCTCACCGAAGATCCGCAGATGGCCATGTTTCTTCCCATCCTGCAATCGCCGACCGACAGGACGTGGCTGGTAGTGCACTCCGGCCGCGATCCGCAGCAACTGGCCGCTGCGATCCGCAGCGCGCTGCGGAACCTCGATCCCGGGCTGCCGGTTTCCCTGCAGACCCGTTACGAGGCGATGGACATGGTTCTGTTTGGTCCGCGCATGGCGACGATTTCGCTGGGGGTGCTGGGGGTGATGGGAGCCATGCTGGCGATCACCGGCATCTTCGGGATGGCGGCATACTCGATCAGCAAGCGGATGCGGGAGTTGGGAATTCGCATCGCCCTGGGCGCGCGGCGCGAGGAAGTGCTAAAAGTGGCGTTGGGCCGGCCTTTCAAGCTGCTGGCGTTTGGTTCGATCGCGGGATTGATCCTGGGAATTCTGGCCAGCCGGGTGCTGGCGTTCATCGTGTATCAGGCGACACCCCGCGATCCGCTGGTGCTGGCCGGAGTGGTTCTGGCCATGTTGTTGCTGGGGCTGCTGGCGACGTGGATTCCAGCGCAACGCGCGCTGTCGGTCGATCCGCTGCCGTTGCTGCGTGAGGAGTGAAGCGACTTATGCCATACTAGGAGGAGAAGCCAGAGCCCGGCCAGGCACTTGACCGGGATGCCAGCATCCATTATAAGTCGGCGGTGCACAACGAAAATGCTGGCGGGTTCTGAAACGTAAAAGGGGGCCGGTTGAGGTTCCTGGCAAATCGTGGCGGCTTACGGCGTCTCTGCGCTATTTTTGTCTGCCTGCTAATTTTCCTGTTTGCCCTGCAGTCAAAACTGGAACTGTACGGTCAAGGCTTTGATGCCCAGATTCACCCTTGCAGTTCCTCCAAGGTGTGCGTCGACGCGAGCGCCTCGCGGATTTTTGTTCCCGCAGTCATAGTCGTTGATTGGTTTGCTGCCGCGGTTACCTATTGTCTCCTGCTCCACGGTGAACGGCTGGAGCCAAGAGTGTTTGGCTCGCTGGTTTCACATGACTTGAAGCTGCATTATCAAAGACGCTTTCTCCGACCCCCACCCGCTTCCTCCTTCTGATTTTGTTCCCCATCGATAGCAGTCCGAGCGCTTCCTGAAAGCTCGCCCTCCGCGCTGAGGGTGTCAGGGGCGCGCCGAGTGGCCACGATCACAAAGGAAACCTTTGAGGTTTGTTTTGGGCGAACGTGGCGCAGGGTTTGGGAGTCGAGCCGGCGGCTTCCGCTGCATGAAACAGGGAGGAAAAAGTGCGAATCGTGATCGCTTCCGATGAAACAGGACATGAAGCCAAGGAGCGCCTGGTGGCAAGACTTGTCTCGAATGGCCACGCCGTGGCCGATGCAGCGCCCCCGGTAGTCAGGCGCAGCCGCTCCGACTACGCGGAACAGGTGGCGCTGGCGGTCTTAAGGCACGACGCGGAACGAGGCATCATTATCACCAGTCGAGTGGTGGGGGCTTCGGTCGCCGCCAATCGCGTGCCCGGGATCCGCGCGGCGGTTTGCGCTGACGCGTATTCCGCTCACCTGGGCGCCAAAGCCGAGGGCATGAATGTTCTTATCCTGGCTCTGCACAGCTTGCAGGAGGAGCAAACGCGGGAGGTGGTGGACGCTTATCTAGGCGCCGCGCTGGCGCCAGTTGAGATTTCCGGCGGCCTGCAGCCCCGCCGCTTGCAAAGGGTGTTTTCTCATATTGAGGAAAATCTCGAGCGCCATCTCACGGTAACGGAACTGGCGCAGGCGGTAGGTATGAGCCAGTACTACTTCTCAAAACTTTTCAAGATGAGCACCGGAACCACTCCGCATCAGTACGTGATGCGGCAGCGGGTGGAACGCGCCCAGGCCAAGCTACGGGAGACCAGCGTGGCTTTGTCCGAGATTGCGACGCAGGTGGGCTTCGAAACCCAGAGTCACTTTACCAGCGTCTTTCGCCGCCTGGCGGGGCACACTCCGAAACACTATCGCGAGTTGCATCAGATCGTTCCGCGCGGAGGTACCGTGGTTGAGGAGCAGAAATCCGCGACTGCGGCTTAAAGGAAACAGTTTGTGGGTAGAGAAGGCGCGACCTTAGCCGCGCCTTCTCGAGAGAACCAAGCCACTGTGGGCGGACAAACTGCCCAGCTGGCCCTACGGGGTTATCTCCCAGATCGTGCCGCCACCATTCTGCCCGCATTCCGATGCCGTGCCATATAAATTGCCCAGCTGATCAATGCTGACGTCGGTCCATGGACCACAACCGTCATCGCCGCCGGTGAAGTCGTGGAGGTCGGTGAAGATCCAGCCGTTCTGCGACGGCGTCAGTTTAAACACACTGCCGTGGCCGTCAGCTCCATTACCCGGGGTGGTGCCGTAGAGATTGCCTTGAGCATCCATCGTCAAACTGGCTGTGCCCAGAGTTCCGTTCCAAATACCGCCGCTAAGGCCATACAGCGTGTTGAATGTCCAATCGCCGCCGGAGGGCGACACCTCGAAAACCGTGCCTCCGCCACGGGGACCATCGTAGGCCGTCAGGCCGTACAAATTTCCCGTGCTGTCAGAAATCAACCCGTCGAAGGGATCCAGCCCCGTCCCGCCGCCTGGGCCGAATTGATGCAGGATGTTTACTGCGCCTGAGGTAGTCAACTGGAAAACCGTACCTGGGTAAGCTCCCAAGGCCGTGCCGTAGAGGTTGCCATCTTGATCGGCGATCACCCCGCCGTTCGGCTCCGAAACTTGCGACCCGGAAAAGTCAGAAAGCACGGAAAAGTTCCACGAACCGTTGGAGGGCACGAGCCTGTAAACTACCCCCGCCCCGACAGCGCCGCCCTGGAAAGTCGTGCCCAGAATATTGCCGGAGGAATCAAAGTTCATCGTAGTTGGGTACGAACCGTCGTAGCCGTCGAAGTTGTGGATCACAGTTGCCTGCCAGGGACACGCGGTTGCCCGGCAAACCGTGGGCGAGGGTCGCAGGTTAAAGACGGTGCCGTCGTATTCGTAAGCGCCTCCCTGGGTGGCCGTGCCGTATAAGCTTCCGTCGCGGCCAATCGCCAGTTTGGCTACCGGAATGTAGCCGGAGGTGGCATTAAAGTCGTAAAGCTTAGAGTAGATCCAGTTCCCGGCGTGCGGAGCCAGTTTGAAAGCAATTCCAGAACCCCGGCCGCCAAACGTAGTGATGCCATAAAGATTTCCGTGGCTATCCATGGTCACGCCCGCTAGAGGTTCATATCCGTCCGGGTACTGGCCAAAGCTGTGCAGGACAGTGAACGTCTGGGCGTGAAGTTGAGTGGCGGCCACGATCATGAGGAGGGCGAGGACAAAGGCTGCAACCGTCGCCCACCAATCCCATCCCCGACTCATTCTTGATTCTTGCTCCCTGCTGGTCATGACTATTCTCCTTGGCGATGATGACGTTTTGGCTGGAATCGTCAGCTCGACCGCCGGTTTGGGTAAGCCTATCCACCCGTGCCTGTACCTGTTTCCTACTTGGCCGACGGCAAGTCAAATGAATTGCGTATTACGGTTCAAGTGATTGAAGCAAAGATAGATAGGACCGCAGAAGATACCAGGTAATGAGCTAGAAATGCGGGCATCCCCTACAGAAAAGGTTGACCACCGGGTGTCTGTGTCGTAGCTCGACTCGAAATGTCATGGTGGGAGAATCGACGTGGATCGGCGCGAAACTAGCCGCGCAGCGGCGGCTATGAAGTTAGCCCGGGGCGTACCGAGGTCCCCAAGCCGCGCCGCTTTTGCGCGGGTTGGGGTGGTTAAGCCCTGGGTAAGGCGGAAAATTTGACCGAGCCGCAGAGCGGCGACACGGTTATGACACAGACACACCGGGGACGAGGCTCCGCACGTATCCGAAAACTTTCCTCCTGCCGGCTGAATCGGGGGCGGACGGCTCCTCATCCATTCAGCCCGTAGGCTCGAGTCCGTGCGAGCCGCCTTTGATGTTATCCAAACAGTAATCTTTTTAGATCGGAGAACTATGCGTACGGCGAACAAGACATTCAAAATTGGCGGCGATCTGGAAGTGAATCGTCTCGGCTATGGGGCAATGCGGTTGACCGGCAAGGGCATCTGGGGCGAGCCGAAAGATCCGGCCGAGGCGAAGCGTGTCCTGAAGCGCGCGGTCGAGCGCGGGGTGAACTTCATCGACACCGCCGACAGCTATGGCCCGGCGGTCAGCGAGCGGCTAATTGGCGAGGCTCTGGCTCCGTTTCCCAAGGGACTGGTAGTTGCAACCAAAGCCGGATTCACCCGCCAGGGTCCGGATCGATGGGCTGCGGTGGGCCGGCCGGAATACCTGGTACAGCAAGTGGAGATGAGCCTGCGCTTCCTCAAGACCGATGTCATCGATCTCTGGCAGCTGCATCGAATCGACCCCCAAGTTCCGGTGGAGGACTCACTGGAGCCGATCGCAAAGCTGCAGAAGCAGGGCAAGATCCGGCACGTAGGGCTGAGCGAGGTGAAGCCGAAGGAAATTGATCAGGCGCGTAAGGTGATCCACATCGTCAGCGTGCAGAACCAGTACAATCTGGCCGACCGGCAGCACGAGGATGTGTTGCAGTACTGCGAAAAACACGGCTTGGCGTTCATTCCCTGGTTTCCCGTGGCCTCCGGTAAGCTGGCGCAACCGGGTGGCAAACTGGATGAAGTGGCCAAACGGCACGGAGCGACCGTGGCCCAGCTGGCACTGGCTTGGCTGCTGCATCGTAGTCCGGTGATGTTGCCGATTCCGGGTACATCGTCGGTCGTCCATCTGGAGGAAAATCTGGAAGCGGCGGAAATCTCGCTCTCGCCGGCCGAGATGAAGGAGATCGAAGCGGCCGTGAAGTAGCCGATTGTTTGACGTCATCCAGAGCCGCGCCGTCGCGGCTCTTCTCTTTCACGCTCCCGTCTTCTTAGGAGTGATCAGCTTCTTGCGCAGATCCTCGGCATAGTGGTCGGTCATGCCCGCGATGTAATCGCAGACCACGCGTTCCAGCTTTTCGTTCTGAATCCGGTCCTGAAAGCCATGCGGCAGGGCCTCGGGATGCGCCAGCAAATAGCTGAAAGACTTCGGTCACCACATTCTCTGCCTTCCGCTTCTCCGGCTCCAGCGGCTTGGAGTTATACAGCGCTTCATAGAGGAATCGCTTGGCTTCCAGGCGCTCTTCCTCCACTTCTGGACTGAACCCTGCCAGCCGATCGGGAAAACGTCGCAGCTCTTCCAGACTCGTGATCCCAGCGTGTTGTACCTGGCGGGCCGTGTTCTCGATCAGGTCGGTCACGAAGCGGTTCAGCACGCGTTTCAGCGCTTCGTTGAACTTTAACTTATCGGGAGCGTCCGGATATGTCGTTTCCGCCTCCACGTAATATCGCTCGAAGACGCGCACCTGTTTGCGGATTTGCGACAGGCGCAACAATCTGGCCTCGAAGCCGTCATCCAGGTCGGCAGTGCTGTAGGCGATCTCGTCGGTGAGATCGATCAGCTGCGCTTCCAGCGGCGGCCGCAGGTCGAGAAGGTACTCGGCCAGTTCGGGATGTTGCGCCTCGCTGTAATCATGCGAATGCTTGATGATGCCTTCGCGGACTTCGAAGGTAAGATTCAGGCCGCGAAACTTGGCGTAGCGCAGCTCCAGATCTTCCACCGTTCGCAAGGCCTGCAAATTGTGATCGAAGAACTCGCCTCGCTCGCGCATTAGCAGGTCGAGCACGCGTTCGCCGGCGTGGCCGAACGGTGGATGCCCGATGTCGTGCACCAGGGCCAGCGCTTCCACCAGGTCGACATTCAGATTCAGCGCCGCAGCGATGGTGCGCGAGATCTGCGCCACTTCCATGGTGTGGGTCAGCCGAGTGCGGAAGTGGTCGGAGTAGCGGCGGGTGAAGACCTGGGTTTTATTTTCTAACCGGCGAAAAGCGCGGGCATGGATGACGCGATCGCGGTCGCGCTGGAAAGGATTGCGATAGGGATGCGGCGGCTCGGGATAGCGGCGTCCGCGAGAATCTTCCACGCGAACGGCGTAAGGGGCGAGCATAAGCGCAGTGTAGCAGCCCGGCTAGTCGCCGGTAGCCATGGCAGGGGCGATGTCCTCGATATCCACGATGTTCGTGGGATATTTGCCGGTATAGCAGCCGGTGCAGTAGATGCGTTCTTCGCCCTCGCCGGCTGCCCTGCGCAATCCCTCCAGCGACAGGTAGGCCAGCGAATCGGCGCCAATGTATTCGCGAATTTCGTCGACCGACTTGTTGGCTCCGATCAACTGGTTCTTGGAGGGCGTATCCACTCCGTAGTAGCACGGCGAGATGGTGGGCGGACAGGAGATGCGGAAATGCACTTCCTTGGCGCCGGCATCGCGAACCATGCGCACGATCTTCTTGCTGGTGGTGCCGCGCACGATGGAGTCGTCGATCAGCACCACCCGCTTGCCGGCCAGCACATGACGCACCGGGTTCAGCTTGAGCTTGACGCCGAAGTCGCGTACCCGCTGCTCCGGCTCGATGAAGGTGCGGCCCACGTAGTGATTGCGGATCAGGCCAAACTGCAGCGGAATGCCGCTCTCATGCGAAAAGCCCATGGCTGCAGTCACCCCGGAGTCGGGTACGGGTACCACAATGTCGGCATCGACGGGCGATTCCAGCGCCAGCTGCCGGCCCATGGCGTCGCGCGAAGCCTGCACTGCACGGCCGAAGACTGTGCTGTCGGGCCGGGAGAAATAGACATGCTCGAAGATGCAACTGGACTGCGGCTGCTGTGCGGAATAGAAGCGCGAATGCACTCCTTCGGGGCCGACAATCACCAGCTCGCCGGGCTTGACTTCGCGCTCATAGGTAGCGCCGATCAGGTCGAAGGCGCAGGTCTCGGAGGCGAAGACAATGGTGTCGGCGCGGTGCGCAGCCTGTCCGGAAATGCGGCCCATAACCAGCGGGCGGAATCCGCGGGGATCGCGCGCCGCAAAGATACGATCGGGGGTCAGCATCACCAGCGAATAAGCGCCCTCCAGGCGGCGCAAGCGAATCGGCCATGGCGTCGCCCAGCGTCTGCTCGCGCGAGCGCGCAATCAGGTGCACGATGACTTCGGTGTCGCTAGTGGTCTGGAAGATGGAGCCCTGCTGATCCAGCTGCGCGCGAACTTCCAGTGCGTTAGTGATGTTGCCGTTGTGGGCCAGGGCAATTTTGCCCTTATTGCATTCCACCAGGATGGGCTGGGCGTTGAGCAGCGCCGAATCGCCGGTGGTGGAATAGCGCGTGTGTCCGATGGCCAGCGAGCCCGGCAGGCGGCCCAGCGCGTCTGCATTGAAGATGTCGGAGACCAGCCCCATGGCTTTGTGGAACTGCAGACTCTCGCCGTTGGACGCCGCAATCCCCGCCGACTCCTGCCCGCGATGCTGCAATGCATACAGGCTAAGGTAAGCGAGCTTGGAGGCCTCGGGATGGCCGTAGATGGCCACCACGCCACATTCTTCGCGTAGCTTGTCGGAGGAAATCAGCATCGCTCACCTGATCAAAGTACCGCCGGCTAAAGCCGGCCGCAGAAAATAAAAACTGCCGGGACGCTAGCCTGAAGGCTAGCTCTACCCAATCTCGCTGCCCCTAAACTGAAGGCTAGCTCTCACCCGATCTCGCTGCCCTTAAGGCCAGCTCTCACCCGATCGATTCGCGTCGTTCTCGATTTGAATTGTCATCACGAACTGACTTCAGTCGGTGAGGGGATCTGCTTTTGCCATTATCGTCTCTCATGACGGAAGGAAAGCAGATTCCTCGCTTCGCTCGTAATGACAATTTCTCAAGTACGGAGCAGCAATTTTCCCCACTAGCTCTTTTGCAGCGCCGCCGGCACTAACCGCTCTTCCGTCTCAACGTGCAAAGCCCGTTCCAGCGCACTGGCCCACGCTTCCCGCAACTCTGAAACGCTCGCCGTGGCGACGGTGGTCCCGTCCACCTGGATCTCCACTTCATCAGAGACCGTGTTTCCGATGCGTTCCGCCGAGAGGCCAAATTGTATCGCTATTTGTTGGATTCGCTGGACATTTTCCGGGTCGCAGGAAATGAGCAGGCGGCTGGCATCCTCGCCAAAGAGCACGAACTCCGGCACTAACCCGAACGAGCTAAGGTCGACCTTGGCGCCCACGCCGTTCGCGAAGCCGCATTCGGCCAGGGTCACGGCCAATCCGCCTTCCGAGCAGTCCTTTGCCGAGTCCACCAGGCCGGCTGTGATGATCTGCACAATCGCCTTCTGCAGCGCCGCTTCCTGCTGCAATTCCAACGAAGGCGGGAAGCCCCACACCTGGCCCAGGATTTCCTTGGCGTACTCGGACGAGCCGAACTCTGCTTCGACATCGGACGCGTCTCCCGGCTCCGAGCCGCGCAGGACTACGATCGCGCGGCCCGGCCTGGCGGAAATGCGGGCCAACAGCTGTGTGCACATCTTCCAGAATGCCGACCACGCCCATCACCGGCGTGGGATAAATGCCCTCGCCCAGCGTCTCGTTGTAGAAGCTGACGTTGCCGCCGGTAATCGGCGTCTCCAGTTCCTCGCAGGCCTTGGTGATGCCATCGATGGTCTGCGAAAACTGCCACATGATGTGCGGCTTCTCGGGATTGCCGAAGTTCAGGCAATTCGTAGCCGCGATTGGCGTCGCGCCGGTGCAAGCTACGTTGCGCGCCGACTCCGCTACCGCATGCATGGCTCCGAGTTTGGGATCGAGATAGCACCAGCGGCCGTTGCCGTCCAGCGCCATCGCCAGACCGCGCGGCGTGCCTTTCACCCGAATCACGCCGCCCTCGCCGCCCGGGCCTTCGACCGTGTTGGTCTGCACCATCGAGTCGTACTGCTGGAAGACCCAGCGCTTGGAGCAAATGTTCGGGCTGGCCAGCAGGCGCTTCAGCTCATCGCTAAGCTCGCTTTTCTGGCCCAGCGAAATGTTGCCGGGAACTTCGCGCGGAACCGGCGGCTCCCAGCGCTCCAGCGGACGGTGATACAGCGGAGCGTCGTCGGTCAGCGCGGCGTTGGGAATTTCGGCGACAACCTTACCGTGCTCCAGAACTCGCATCATGGGCTGGCCGATCACGCGACCGATGGTCACCGCGTCGAGTCCCCACTTCTGGAAGACGCGGAAGACTTCGTCCTCGCGGCCTTTCTCGGCGACCAGCAGCATGCGCTCCTGCGACTCGCTCAGCATGATCTCGTAGGGCGTCATGCCGGTTTCGCGCTGCGGCACCAGGTCGAGTTCGATCTCCAGGCCTACGCCGCCGCGCCCGCCCATCTCGCAGGTCGAGCAGGTCAAGCCGGCCGCGCCCATGTCCTGAATGCCGACCACCGCGCCGGTCTGCATGGCTTCCAGGCAGGCTTCCAGCAGCAACTTTTCCAGGAAAGGATCGCCCACCTGGACATTCGGCCGCTTGGCTTCGGAGCCTTCGCTGAATTCCTCGCTGGCCATGGTGGCGCCGTGAATGCCGTCGCGGCCGGTCTTGGAGCCGACGTAGATTACCGGATTGCCTTCGCCCGCGGCCTTGGCGTAGAAGATCTGGTCGCGCCGGACCAGTCCCAGCGCGAAAGCATTGACCAGCGGATTGCCTGAGTAGCAGCTCTCGAACTTCACCTCGCCGCCGACGTTGGGCACGCCAAAACAGTTGCCGTAGGAGGCGATGCCGCTGACCACGCCTTCCATCACGGAATGATTCTTGTGCAGGGTGGACTGGTCGATTGCCGGTGCCGCATCCTCGTCCTGCTGTTGCGAAAGGGCGGGTTGGGTGATGGGGCCGAAGCGCAGCGAATCCATGATGGCGACCGGGCGCGCGCCCATAGTAAAGATGTCGCGCAGAATGCCGCCGACGCCGGTGGCCGCGCCCTGAAACGGCTCGATGAACGAGGGGTGATTGTGCGACTCGATCTTGAAGGCGCAGGCCCAGCCGTCCCCGATATCGATGATGCCGGCGTTCTCGCCCGGCCCTTGCAGCACGCGGCGGCTGTGCGTGGGCAAGCGCTTCAGATGCACGCGCGACGATTTGTAGGAGCAGTGCTCGCTCCACATCACGCTGAAGATGCCCAGCTCGGTGAAGGTAGGCTCGCGGCCCAACGACTTACGCAGGCGGTCATATTCCTCGGGCGAGATGCCGTGGTCGCGAAGCACTTCTGGAGTGATGGTGGGTTCTTGAGCGAGGCTGGGAGCGCTTTCAACTGGGTTCATGGCGAAGGGGTGGAACCTCTATTTTCGCACGGCAGGCGACAGACGGGGAGAAAACTACAGGGCAATTTCCAAGGGCGGGGTCGCTGGCTGCGCAGCCCGCGAGACCTTATGTCTCACTGGCCAGAAAGCCTGGCGTTGCCGGCGGATTTTTCCGCTCCGAGTTGCAGTCTCATTTTGCGGGACGAAAGAGCTTAGACTAGAACCTATCTCATAAATCGTTTCGTATCAGGGCACGGCTTCAGCCGTGCCATAAGAGTCAAATATAACCTGGGCTTCAGAGACTGTGTCGCGACTGGTGTCGCCGCTCTGCGGCTCACAATAATCTCCACTTGACCGGGGGCTTATGCCGCCCGGCTAACTTCATCTCGCCGCGTTGCGGCTAGTTTGATCGGCCATTCCACCCTTTGTTCCACCACAAATTTTCCTCTTGGGTTGCGACACAGTCTCTTCAGCCCCTGAGAGCAGGTTTTGCAGGGGCTAAAGCCCCGAGGTTTTTTCTGCACCGCGTTCGGCACGACTAAAGTCGCGCCCTGATACAACCCAAATGATTTATGAGATGGCTCTAGAAGGAATCTAGTCTTGCGCGCTGCTGCTCGGCCGGAAGAAACGAGTTGCGAAAAGAGTTTTTCGCCAGTTCGCACAATTCCGCCTCGCTAAATCCAAAAACTTGCTGAGCGATTTGGTATTCCCTGAGCAGGGTGGTGTGGAACATTTCCGGATCGTCGGTATTCAATATCACCGGCACCCCGGCATCGAACAACTTGCGAACCGGATGCTGTTCCAGCGCCGGGCAGCAGCCGGTCATCCGGTTGCTGGTGATACAGATCTCGACCGGAATTTGCTTTTCCGCCAAATGCTGCACCAGTGCCGGATCGTCGATCGCGTGTAAGCCATGGCCGATGCGGTCAGGCTTCAACTCGCGCAGCGCTCCCCAGATCGATTCCGGACCGACCGTCTCGCCGGCGTGAACGGTCAAGCGCAACCCGTGTTCGGCGGCGTGTTCGTACACTTCGCGAAACTGCTCGGGCGGGGCCCGGCGCTCGTCGCCGCCAATGCCGATGCCGACAACATTGCTCTCCTTAAGCTGGATTGCCTCATCCACGACCCGGCGGGCTTCTTCCACCCCGAAGTGGCGGACGGCGTCGAAGATCCAGTAGAGCGACATGCCGAAATCGCGTTCCCCGCGGCGGCGGCCCCGCTCGGCCCCTTCCAGAAGCGGCGCAAATTCCTGACCCCGCCAATGTATGACTCCTACAGACAGGTACACCTCGGCGTGTACCACGTTCTGCGCGTGCAGCTTCTCCATCATGCGGTAGGTGACGAGCTCGTAATCCTCAGCGGTGCGCAGGCGCTCGGTTACCGCTTTGAAGGCCAGAAGAAAGCCGGAGAAGTCGCGGTATTGATAGAGCGCGCGGGCTTCTTCCTCGGTGAACACCCGCCCGCTGCCCTCGAGGTCGCGGTAGCGATTGTTGGCGGTCTGCAACGGGGTGGGATGGCGGCGGCTTAACTCTGACAATGTAGGAGGATCGACCGTGCCCTCCAAATGCAAGTGGAGCTCGGCCTTGGGCAAAGCCAGGATGAAATCGTCCATGGAGGAAGATTGGGGCATAGGTAAGGCGCGGGAACCGGGTGGGTTCATCGACGATTATAGGTTGCGATGATCGACCGGGTTCTGTATGCCAGCTCATGTAGTGTATTCAGGAATCGCCATCGGCGGCTTGCGGTGGCGTGCCCCAGCCTCCCCCGCCGGGGGTTTCGATGCGAATTCTCTCGCCTCGTCTTAAGCGCGTGCTGGCTTTGCCAGGCAGAGCTTCGGCCGAACCATCCGAGCGAATGACCGTGGTGCGGCCCGGCGCTCCGTCATTTCCGCCAGCCAGTCCGTAGGGACGAGTCTTGCGCCGGTCGGAGAGCAACGTTACCGTCGAATCGGCGAGCAATTCTAGCTCGCGCACCAAGCCGTCGCCACCGCTGTACTCCCCTGCGCCGCCGCTGCCCGCGCGCAGCGCGTACCTGGTCACGCGAAAGGGATAACTGTATTCCAGCGCTTCTGCCGGCGTGTTCAGCGAGTTGGTCATGTGAGTGTGTACTCCGGAAACGCCGTTGTGCGCCGGGCCTGCGCCCGAGCCGCCCGCAAGCGTTTCGTAATAGGCGAAGGGTCGAGAGCCGCCATTACGCTCGTCGATCCCGCCGATGGTGAGGTTGTTCATGGTGCCCGCAGACGCGGCGGGAATGCGGTCGGGAAGCGCCAGGGCCAGCGCGCGTAGCAGCACGTCGACGATGCGTTGCGAAGTCTCCACATTGCCGCCCGCAACGGCAGCCGGAGGCCGCGCATTGACCACCGTGCCCTCCGGAGCGATGAGCCGGACGGGGCGCATCAGGCCGGCGGTGGCCGGAACGTCATCGCGCAGCAGGCAACGGAAGACGTAGAAGCAGGCAGAGTACGTGATGGCTTCGACCGCGTTGATGCTGCCGGCGACTTGCGGCGAGGAGCCGGTGAAGTCGACCACGACCGGTCGTCCCCGGGAGGGCTTGCGCGGGATGGTGATGCGCACGGCGATGCGAACCGGATCATCGCTCACGCCATCGTCGTCCAGAAAATCCTCGGCCGCGTAGGCGCCCGGAGGAACGGTTGCGAGGAAGGCGAGCATCATCTGCTCGGAGTAATGCAGCAATGCGTCGCCGGCACGCTGCACGCGGGGCAATCCATAACGCCCACAAAGCTCTTGCAGACGAGCGATGCCGGTATGGCAGGCAGCCAGCTGCGCGCTCAGGTCGCCCTCGCGTTCTTCCGGGGTACGAACATTGTTGAGCAACAGCGCGAGGATGTCGCGATCGATTTGACCGCCGCGCGCGATCTTCACCGGCGGAATGCGAAATCCTTCCTGATAAATCTCGCGGCATGGTCCCATGGAACCGGCGTAGGCGCCACCCACATCGGCGTGATGAGCGCGAGCGGCGACAAAGAACGATGGCGCGTCATGAGGGCGGGCTCGGCTTGGCAGCAGGTTGCGCTCGCGTCGATCAGCGTTGGCCCTGGGCTTGGCATTCGCCACAAACACGGGCGCGACCACCGTGATGTCGGGCAAATGCGTGCCGCCGCGAAAAGGATCGTTCAGCATCGCGATATCGCCGGGGACGAGCGCCAGCTCGGCTATTGCCGCGCGAACCGACATGGGCATGGAACCCAGATGCACGGGCATGTGATCGCCCATGGCCAGTACTTGTCCGGCGCCGTCAAACAGCGCGCAGGAATAATCGCGCCGCTCTTTGATGTTGGGAGAAAACGCGGTGCGCCGAAGGGCCGCGCCCATCTCCTCGGCGATGGAGTGGAAAAGATGTTTGAAGACTTCGAGTTCGATGGGATCCGGCCGCACGTTGGGCAGTGTACTCCACGGCAAAGTGACGCGGTTCCGGAAGACTGCCGGGGGACAGTCGCAATAATTGACGGCGCTTTCCGAACAGGATCACTAAAGCGCAATCGGCGCAAGAACTTTCTTAAAGATTTTTGTTGACATTCCGTGCGAGTAACCGCAATATCTTGCGATAGACATACTGCTCGCGCTACATCTTGGGCAGCTATGGCAGTTTGGGCCAAACGAATGGTCAACAACCTTCAAGGGAAGGTTCCATACAAGGAGGATTATCCAAATGGCAACGAAGAAGAAGGCCACCAAGAAGGCTGCCAAAAAGAAAAAGAAGTAGCTGATCTCCGCGAGGCCTAGGCCTCGCTATTTTTTTACTCACTCCGGGCCTCCGCAGCTTTGCTTTCGCGGAGGCCCTTTTGCTTTGCCGCGCTTAGTTCGGCGATCCTTCCAGCTGATAATTACAGGTGCCATTGGTCGGCTGGGTAGGCAACGGCGGCACCGTCAGCATGTGCGGTGAGCTGAAGTCGAAGAAGCCCTGCGTCGGATCGGTCATATCTCCGGCAGTTGCGTCGCGCTGGGTGAGGGGCGGCACGTTAAATCGCTCCTCAATCAGTTTCAGCATCGCGGTGTAATCGGTTGGCAGATGCGACACGAAATGCGGTTTCACCCAGGGCGACACCACGATCACGGGCACGCGGAATCCGGTCACGTTGAACAGGCCCTGCTGATGTCCTTGCAGATCCTGCGGTGGAATGTTGTCCGGCGGGGTCACCAGAACCGGCCCTACGTGATCGAAGTTTCCGCCGCCTTCATCGAAGGTCAGAATAAAAGCTGAATCCGGCCAGGCCGCGCTGTTGAGAAGCGCATTCAGAATTGTCTGCACATCGGCCGCTCCGGTCTGCACGTTGTTGCCGGGATGTTCGTCCAGCTCCGTGCTGGCCGCCCGCTCGATGAACACAACTTGCGGCAGATCGGTATCGGCCGTCGGACTGGCCAGGATGTGGTACCACTCCGAAATGTTGCGCACGTTGGCCTGAATCTGCGGATCATTCCAGTCGGCCCACTGCGCCAGGAACACGCTGTTGTCCTGATAATAGTAGCGCCAGGTAATGCCCGCATCGGTCAGGGCGCGGAAGATGGTGGGCCGCTGCCATACCGGATCATTGGGATTGCTCACCGGGTAAGCATGCCCGTACGAAGTGGCCGCGAACAAATACATGCGATTGGGAATGGTGTTGGCCGGCAGCGGCGAATACCAGGTATCGCTGGTGGCAAACTGCGTCGCCAGTTCGTAGTAGAAAGGCAGATCGCTCGAATCGTAGTAGCCCAGCGGCCGGCTGTGGGTGGGATCGTACTGATCGCCCGTGCCTCCGGACAAGGTTGTCCACAGGAACTTATCCATCAAATACTGCGAATTTGGAGTCAGGTTCATCCAGTCATCGCCCACCAGATCCATGTCGTAGTGGCTCTCGTCCCATGACGGCGAGAGGTTCTCGATGCATTCTGTCCTTTGATGGAACGGCCCAAACGCCTGTCCTTGCGGATTCTGGATGGTATAGCCCGGAGGCAGGTTGTGCAGATCGTTCACGTCGCTGAGTTGTGCCCCTTGAATCGGCGGCTGATGATTGACCCGGTACTCGGCCAGCACGCCAAAGTAGTTATCGAAGGAGCGATTCTCCTGCACCATGAAAATGATGTGGTTCAGGTTGGAGATTCCTCCGGTACTCACGGTAACCGTGGTGGAGGCCTGGATCTGATTGTTGTACTGATCGGTGGCCGTCGCGATGTAGGTGGTAGTCACGGTCGGATGGACCACGTCGGTTCCCATGTTTACCGGGGTGCACGGGTTGCACACCATCTGATTGCCGTTGGTAACGATGGTGACCGAAACCGCATTCGTCGTCGTCCATGACAAGGTCGAGGCGCCTCCTGACTGTACCGTCTGCGGCGAGGCCGATAAGGTCACCGTCATGGCGCCGGTCACCGTGATGTTCACCTGCGGCGAGTCTGCCTGTCCTCCTACCGGACCGGTGGCGGTGACCACGAAGCCTACATTTGTACTCAGCGGACCTGCCGTGTAGGTGGCTGAGCAGGTGGTACCCGTGCAAGTAGGACTCAAGTTGGTATGGGTGTTGGCGGGCAGCGTGGTCAGAACATAACTACTGCCGTTGTTCGGACCCGAGTACGTCAGGGTGACGGATTGCCCGGCCGGGATCGTGGTCGGCGAGGCAGTCAGGGTCATGGGCACGATAGTCAAGGTCGTCGACGCCGGTTGTGAATTCGCCGACGAGGTGCTGGCCATGGCTTGAAACGTGGTGGTGGACGTAGGCAGGCCCTGGTCGGAAAAGGCCGTGGCCGTCAACGGCAAGGGCTGGCCTTCATCGTTGCCACCATTCTCGATCGACGGATTGACCGTGACCGAAGTCGCATTGGCCGAGGTCCAGGAAAAATTCGCGAATTGGCCGGTCGCAGCTACTGCGGGCGTGACCGCAAAGTTGGCGATCGTCGGAGCCGGTGGCGTGCCACCTCCGGCCCCGTTATTGCCGCCGCTACCGCCGCTCCCATTGGAGCCCGAACCGTTGGACGATCCGCCGCCGCATCCGGTGGCGATGAGTAAAAGCAATAAGCTGGGGAATAGAAAATATGCAGCGCTGCGAAACCGGAACATAGACATGAACCTGCCTGTGGACTTCGGGGGCCTGCTTGCGCTTGCTAAGATTCAGCTCTTTGCGCCCGAGTTGTTTCGCACCGAACCGGGGTGGCAAGATTTGCCAGGCTGGGATTGTGCCAGCCTGGCTGGCCGAGGTCGTTATAATGCTCCCGAGCCTGTGGTGGAGGCGGTTTGCATCCTATAGCGCGGACGCTGGATGCACTCTGTCGGCTGCCTTACCTGGATGACGGAAAAGAAGAAAACCCGCAAGAGCAGCGCTGGCGCCGATCCCATCATTCCAGACAAGCTCTACTTTCGCATCGGCGAGGTGGCCGAGCTGTGCCGCTTGCCGGCTTACGTTCTGCGCTTCTGGGAGACGGAGTTTCCGCTGCTGAAGCCGGTCAAGAGCGGCACCGGCCAGCGCATGTACCGGCAGCGCGACGTGGAGAACGTTCTCCGCATTAAGAAGTTGCTCTACGATCAAGGCTTCACCATCGCCGGCGCCCGCCAGCACCTGAAGGACGAATCGAAGGCCGTAGTACGACAATCGGGCCTGCCGTTTCCCAAACAGAAGCCCGCCGAGCAATTGAAGAAGGTTCGGCAAGGCTTACAGGAAATCCTCGGCATCCTGTCCCCGCGCCGGAAGTAATCAGTTGTCGGTTGTCGGTTGTCGGTTGTCAGTAGTCGGTTGTCGGTTGTCGGTTGTCGGTTCTCAGTAGTCAGTAGCCGGTTAGGACCTCACGTTCAACTGCCAGTGGTAGGTGAAGCGCTTGATTGCTCTGTCATCCTGAGCGGAGGCGGCGCTTCGCCGCCGGAGTCGAAGGACCTCTATAGTCGAGTACGGCGATGAGAGCTGACACTCCTCAATGCGGCATAAACCATCTTCAATTGACAACTGCCAACTGATCACTGACAACTGAACTGGCAACTGACCACTGCCTCCTATGAAGACCAATGCGGTTCGCCTGCTCGATAGCCTGAGCGTTGCGTACGAACTTCGCGACTACGAAGTCGATCCCGACGACCTGGCAGCCGAAACCGTCGCCGCCAAGATCGGTTTGCCTCCCGAGCAGGTGTTCAAGACGCTGCTGGCCCGCGGCGATCGTAACGGGCCATGCTTCGCCGTCATCCCCGGCAACACCGAGCTCGACTACAAGGCGCTGGCCAAACTCACCGGCGACCGCAGTGTGGAACTGGTTCACCTGAAGGAAGTGCAGCCGCTGACCGGATACATTCGCGGCGGCGTCACCGTGTTGGGCGCGAAAAAGGACTATCCCGTGTATGCCGACGAGACCATCGAGCTGTGGGATGTGATCTCGATTTCGGCCGGCATGCGCGGCACCCAGATCCTGATCGCCCCCAGCGACTATCTGCACGTCACTAACGCGACGGTAGGCGCTATCGCCCGCGACAAGAGTTAGTCACGGGGATTGCGTTACAATCAACTATTCATGTCTTCGACCTCCCAAGCCATAACCCGAACTCCCGCCGAAGTAGTCCGGATGGCGCCGGTCTCGCAGGCGGCCAACGGCATTTGCTACTCGGTGATGGGGGAGATCACCCCCGGCATCGCCGATCTGGAGCGCATGATTGCCGCCGTGCCGCGCACCATCGCTGCCGCCCTCGATCGCAAGGCCTATTACTTCGTCCCGCTCACCCTGAACCTGGGCGACGAGACCATGATTGCCGACCGCTACGACGTGCAGCTTTCCGACAGCGCTGTCTGCCATCGCAATCAAACGCTGGGCGACTCGCAATGCGTCTTCATCTCCACTCGTCTGATGGAAGACAGCTTCGCCATCGCCTTCGAGTTCTTCATCAACATCGGCCATAATTTTGTGGACCAAGTCGGGGTCTCGCAGGAATTTTCGGACCTGGTGTGGAAGCAAGTCGACGACAAGGCCCGCGGCGAGACTTCGCTGGACGCCTACGAGTTGCGCAAGGTAGCGACGACTAATGGCCCGGAGGCCGAGAAGGCCAGGCACGAATATCTGCTGGCCACCTTCGCCGACGCCATCGCGGTGTACATGCTGTCGCTCTATCTGGATGTGGACTATCAGGACCTGCGCGAGCGCGACTATCCGCTGCTGGCTCCCAATGCGCTGGCCGAGCGCCTGCGCAAGGTCAACGAACTGTTCCCTGCCAATTCCGGGTTCGAGTTCGCGGTGTACCACCGGAGAAGGCAGTAAGAACTGCCGCTTTTCGCTATTCGCTATTCGCTTGGACTTCAACCTGAAGGTGTCATGCTGAGCGCAGCATTCGCCGGGGTTGGCGAATGCGGAGTCGAAGCACCCCTATCACGACAACTTCTCACGGTGTCATCCCGACCGAAGCGCAGCGAAGTGGAGGGACCCGCTTTCTTTCACACATCTGAAATCTTCCACCGCAGCAGGGTTTCATTCCATCATGCTGGGCGGAGCCGTCGCGCTGGTTTCGCGGCGGCTGCATGAAACTCTTCTGTGCCTCGCTACTCGATCCTGTAACTATCGGTTTTCTTATTTGAACTTCTCCGTGACCTCCGTGGCCTCCGTGGTGAACTGATCTTCGTGCCATTTACAATGAGCGCGTGATTGCACATTTGCGCGGACGGTTAATCGCCAAGCATCCCAACCAGGCCATTGTTGAGGCCGGCGGCGTCGGCTACGACGTTGTCATCACCATCCCGACCTTTTCCGAGCTGCCGGCTGCCGGCGCTGAAGTCGCACTGCACATCCACACCCACGTGCGCGAGGACGCGCTGGCGCTCTATGGATTCCTGCGGCCGGAAGAAAAGCAACTCTTCGAGAAGCTGATCACGGTCAGCGGCATCGGACCTAAGCTGGCTATCACCATCCTCAGCGGCATGGCCACGGCGGATATGGTGGGCGCAATTCGCGGCAACGATTTCGCGCGGCTGACGAAGATTCCCGGCATCGGCCGCAAGACCGCCGAGCGTATGTGCGTCGAGCTGCGCGACAAGCTGGAAGGCTTCGGCGCGCCGCAACCGGTGGTGTCGCATTCGGCCGTCGAGGAGGACGTAATTTCCGCGCTTACCAACCTCGGCTACCAGCGAGCCCTGGCGGAAAAGGCAGTCGAGCGCGCGGTGCAGTCTGCAGGACGGGAAAACTTTGACGCGATATTCAGGGCCGCGCTGGGGGCGCTGTCGAAGTAGAGAATCCGCTCCTCGCCTTTCGCTAGCCGCTGTTCGCTACCAACCTCTCGGTGTCATCCCGACCGGAGCGAAGCGTAGTGGAGGGACCTGCTTTCTTTTGCATGCGGCGGGAATCTTGCATGGCAATAGAGTTTCACTCTGTCATCCTGAGCGCAGCATTCGCCCGGCTTTCGCGAATGCGAAGCCGAAGGACCTCTATCGGCGTTTACAGTTCCTCGTGGCAATAGAGGTCCTTCGACTCCGCTCCCTCCGGGAGCTACGCTCAGGATGACACTCGCTAGATGGTGTAGCGAAGAGCGAAGAGCGAAGAGCGAAAACCGAATCGCGAATCGCGGCACTTGCTACTATAAACCGCGTGCGTGACAAGGCTCTTCGCTACATCCGCGAGCGTGATCTACTGCGCGCGGGCGACCGCGTGGCCGTTGCCGTTTCTGGTGGCGCCGACTCGGTTGCATTGCTGCGGGTGCTGCTCGAGCTGCGTAACGAACTCGGCATCGTCCTGGCGGTGGCGCACTTCAATCACGGACTGCGGGGTGAAGAGTCGCTGGCCGACGAGGCCTTCGTCGCTGAGCTGGCTAAAGAACACTCGCTGGAATTCTTCTGCGGACACGGTGATGTGCGCGACCACGCTTTCACCATCAAGCTGAGCATCGAAGCGGCGGGGCGCGAGCTTCGTTATCGCTGGCTGGCGCGGCTGGCCGCGGAGCAGCGATTCGACGCGGTCGCCACCGCTCACACTCTCGACGATCAAGCCGAAACCGTGTTGCTGAAGTTTCTGCGTGGAGCAGGAACCAGAGGTCTGGCGGGAATTTATCCGGCGGTCGATTTGGCCCGTCTGGAGATTATCTCCGGGGCTAAAGCCCCTCTTCAGAATGAGAAAGGAGCGGTGGACGGCGCGCCTAAAGGCGCGCCCCTTCCAGTCCGGGCTTCGGTGGACGGCACGCCTGAAGGCGAGCCCCTTCCAATCAGGGCTTCGCGTGGGATTCACCCTAGCCGCCGCATCGTTCGGCCGCTATTGAACGTCTCCCGCGCGGAGGTCGAGACTTATCTTGAGGGGTTGGGCCAGCAATGGCGCGAGGACGAAAGCAACCTCGACCGCCGTTTCACCCGCAATCGGGTGCGGCACGATTTGCTGCCGCGGTTGGAGCGCGAGTTCAATCCTAACCTTCGCGCGCTGCTGAGCGACGCGGCTGAGGTGGCGCGCGCCGAGGAGGAATACTGGCAGGCGCTGGTGGAACGGGAGCTGTCGCTGCGCATGGGCGAATCCGGGCATCTCGTCATCGCCGACTTGCCGCAGCTGCCGCTGGCTATGCAGCGCCGCCTGCTCAAGGCTTTCGCCGAAGATGCCGGCCTGGCGCTCGACTTCGAGCATGTCGAGAAGCTTCGGCGCTGCGCGCTGGGAAGGCTGCCGAAGGCCGAGCTGCCCTCCGGCTGGCTGGCGCAACGCAAAGGCCACTTCCTGGAGGTTCGGCCGCCCGAGGCCGAGTCCAGAGCAGCTCCTGAGTATGAATACCTCTTGCCGGTTCCCGGCGAAGTCCAGATCGCCGAGCTGGCAGTGACGGTGCGAGCCCTGACCGTTGCCGAGGAGTTTGCCCGCGAGGTGACGGACGGCAGCCTACTCAGCGCCGCCTTGCTTGGCCCGGAGCTGACTATCCGCAACTGGCGCCCGGGAGACCGCTTCTGGCCTGCCCATAGCCGGTCGGAAGAAAAACTGAAGCGGCTGTTCGCCGAAAAGAAAATCCCGGCAGAGCAGCGCCCCTCCTGGCCGGTGATCCTTTATGGTGCAGAAATCGTCTGGGTACGCGGGTTTCCGGTGGCGCAGTCTTATCAGTGGAAGGGCCACGGGGGCGCTGTCCGGATCGAGATCTCGCCAGCCTGATGCTTCGTCAACCCAGGTTAGCGTCCAAAAGACGGACGCGAACCTGGGGCACAGGCACTGCCACCAGTGACTGACGTCTAACCTCTTTCCCCCTGTCTCGTCCATAGATTGTGAATAGGACCCCAGCGCCGCCTGCCCCGGCCTTCCCCTGAGTCCCATTTTGAACCTATGGGGAGGGCTTCCAGAATCTGCTCATTTTGTGCAAGTCTCTTGTGCCGTTCCGTTTAGGAGCAGGTTACAATCTAGTGTGTGTCGGAATTTGTAAATCCGGCGTGTGCGGGCAGCATCTAAGTCTCTAGATACGGGATTCGTGTCGGCCCCTTTCAACAGGAGTATTCAGTGAATTCGACGGTCAAAACGGTCGTGTTCTGGCTCGTGATCGTGCTCTCGGGCGTTCTGCTGTGGCAGGTCGTCAAGGGCGCGAACTCTGGAGCGAAAGATCGCGAAATCAATTTCTCGGAGTTCCTCTCCCAGGTGGACCAGGGCAACGTCAGCGAAGTGACGATTATTGGCCAGGAAGTCCGAGGCAAGTTCAAGAACGACAAGGCCGGTTTCCACACTACAGTCATGTCCGGCTACACCGACATGATTAAGGAACTGCGCGACAAGGGCGTCAACATCACGGTGAAGGACGCGCAAGCCGGCGGCTGGCCAACCTGGCTGCTGAACCTGGCGCCGTTCATCTTGCTGGGCGCACTCTGGTTCATCATGATCCGCCAGATGCAGACTGGCGGGAACAAAGCGCTGTCGTTCGGCAAGAGCCGGGCGCGCCTGCTATCCATGCAGCAGAAGAAGGTGACGTTCAAAGACGTTGCCGGCGTGGATGAAGCCAAGGAAGAGCTCAAAGAGATTATCGAGTTCCTGCGCGAAGCCCAGAAGTTCCAGAAACTGGGCGGGCGCATTCCCAAGGGTGTCCTGCTGGTCGGCCCCCCCGGAACCGGCAAAACCTTGCTGGCCCGTGCGGTAGCCGGCGAAGCCAATGTTCCGTTCTTCAGCATCTCGGGCTCAGACTTCGTGGAGATGTTCGTTGGCGTGGGCGCAAGCCGGGTCCGCGACCTGTTCGAGCAGGGCAAGAAGAACGCTCCTTGCATCATCTTCATCGACGAAATCGATGCGGTGGGCCGTCATCGTGGCGCAGGCTTGGGCGGCGGACACGACGAGCGCGAGCAGACCCTGAACCAGTTGCTGGTCGAGATGGACGGCTTCGAATCCAACGAAGGCGTCATCCTGATCGCGGCGACCAACCGTCCTGACGTACTCGATCCGGCGCTGCTGCGGCCGGGTCGCTTCGATCGCCGGGTGGTGGTCTCGCGTCCCGACGTTCGTGGCCGCGAAGAGATTCTGCGCGTTCACACTCGCAAGATTCCTATCAGCGACGATGTCGATCTTCCCGTGCTGGCTCGTGGCACACCGGGTTTCTCCGGCGCCGACCTGGCCAACATGGTGAACGAGGCTGCGCTCAGTGCCGCTCGTCAGAACCGCAAGACGGTGCTGATGTGGGACTTCGAGCAGGCCAAGGACAAAGTCCTCATGGGCGCCGAGCGTAAATCGATGCTGCTCTCGGACGAAGAGAAGAAGGTCACGGCCTATCACGAGGCCGGGCACGCCCTGGTCGCCGTCATGCGCGAGCATTCTGACCCGCTGCACAAGGTGACCATCATTCCACGCGGCATGGCGCTTGGCGTGACGATGCAGTTGCCCATCGACGATAAGCACACCTACACCCGCGACTACCTGGAGACGCGACTGGCCATTATGATGGGCGGCCGCATCGCCGAAGAGCTGTTCCTCAACACCATGACTACGGGTGCGGGCAACGACATTGAGCAGGCGTCGGATCTGGCCCGCAAGATGGTTTGCGAGTTCGGTATGTCGTCGCTGGGGCCGATCACGTTTGGCAAAAAGGAAGAGCAGATCTTCCTGGGCCGCGAGATCAGCCAGCATCGCGACTTCAGCGAGGAGACGGCACAGAAGATCGACGCCGAGGTCCGCCGCTTCGTCGACGATGGCTATAACTCGGCCCGGCACATCCTGGAAAGCAATCGGCCGGTGTTGGAGAAGATTGCCATGGCGCTGCTGGAGCGCGAGGTGATCGACGCCAACGACATTCAGTTGCTCATCGAAGGCAAGGAACTGCCGGTCAAGGTGAATCCTAATTCCCCGCCTCCGGTTAAGGACGACGTGCAGCAGGTGCTGAAGCCGGCTCCCGGCCAGCCGAATGTGGCTCCCGGAGAGCGCCCGGCGCAGGCGTAAAAAGCTGTCAGCCGTCGGCTCTCAGCCTTCGGCCAATTCAGATGGGCGGTCCGAAAGGGCCGCCCAAAGTTTTTGGCGTAAGTTCGTTAGTAGAAAAATCCGGGGAAGAAGATGCGGCGGACGAGCGTGGCCTTCAGCACAACGTCAAGAAACTTCCAAACTATATCGAAGTGAATTTGCATTTTCATCGAATTGTAATGACGCCAGGCAGCCCGCGACTTGCTCGCTGAGCAGCGTGGCCTCTAGAATCGCAGGTTGCATCGAAGAGGAACCTGGAGGACGGACTGCATGGCAATTTTGAAGGTGGGCGAGGAAGTGCCGGACTTTGAGCTTCCCGCTGTCATCGGCAACATCAAGACCCAAGTCAGGCTGAGTGATTATCGCGGAAAGAAAAATGTGGTGCTGGCCTTTTATCCGGCGGATTGGACGCCGGTCTGTGCTTCGCAACTGCCGGGACTGAACACCGATCTGGAGCGCTTCGCCGGCTACGATGCCGAGGTGATCGCCATTAGCGTGGACTCCATTCCTAGTCACACAGCGTGGCAGAAGAAGGAAATCGGAATCCTGGGCTTTCCCATGGCCAGCGATTTTTATCCCCACGGCGAGGTGGCCAAAAAATTCGGCATCCTGCGCGAGGGCGATCCCATACCCGGTATCAATGAGCGAGCGCTGTTTGTGGTGGACAAAGATGGCAAGCTGGCGTTCGCCAAAATCTATCCGCTGGGCCAGGTGCCCAGCAACGACGAAGTGTTCGAGGCGCTGCGCAAACTCGACTGATCCAAGAGCGATTTATGAAATGGCTGGTGGTGCTTCTCGCGGTGTTCTGCGGTTTCCCTCTATTTGCTCAAGCGCCGAGCCTGCAGAGCCTGGCCGGAGACTGGTCGGGAGCGCTGGCCGTTGCCGGAACCTCGTTGCCGCTGGTCCTGCATCTGAAGCTTGGGTCCGACGGAAAGTTGAGCGCCACGCTCGACAGCCCGGCGCAAGGCGCCTACGGAATGCCGGGAAGCGATGCGCAGCTCAACGGCTCGAGCTTCAGCTTCGCTGTGCCGACGGTGCATGGAAGCTACACCGGAATGGTGAGCGCGGACGGCAAGACCATCACGGGAACCTGGTCGCAAGGTAAGCCGCTGCCGCTGGTGCTGAAGCAGAGTGCCACGGCGGCCGAGCTGGCGCAGGTGAAACCTTCGCCCATCGACGGCGACTGGGCCGGCGTGCTGCGCGCGGGTAACACCTCGTTACGGCTGGTGCTGCATTTCCGCGCCGCGTCGGGAAGCGCGATCGAGGGCACAATGGACTCCATCGATCAGGGGGCGATGGGGATTCCGTGCAGCAACGTAAAACTCAAGGGACAGAAGTTGTCGCTGGACGTTCCCTCGGTTCATGGAATTTATGAGGCGACGCTGAGCGCCGACGGCAATAAGCTCTCCGGGACCTGGGACCAGGGCGCTCCGCTGCCGCTCGATCTCGCTCGCCAAGCGAAGCCAGCGCTGCCGGCAGCGCCCGCTGCTGCCGGATCCCCGGTTTCCCTGAACGACCTGAAACCGGTGCTGGACAAGGAATTTGCCCCGGTCCTTGCGGCATGGTCGAAGGCGGGCGTAGTCGTGGGAGTGATCGATCACGGCGAACGCAAGCTGTTTGCTTACGGAACTGCGAAGCCGGATTCCATCTTCGAAATCGGATCGGTGACCAAGACCTTCACCGGGCTGGTGCTGGCCCAGATGGTCGAGCAACATGTCGTGACTCTGGACGAGCCGGTGCGCGAGCTGTTGCCGGCCGGGACCGTGACCAAGCCGGCCTCGGGAGCGGAAATCACGCTGCTCGATCTGGCCACGCAGCATTCGGGCCTGCCTCGTCTGCCCGATAACCTGCATCCGAAAGTGCAGGCCGATCCCTACGCGGACTATACGGCCGAGAAGTTATACGCCTACCTGGCAAACCGTGGAGTGAGCCGCCCGGAAAAGACGGAATTCGTTTACAGCAATCTGGGATTTGGATTGTTAGGCCAGGCGCTGGCGGACAAGGCTGGGCAGTCGTACGCGACGCTCGTCCAGCAGCAAATCACCGGGCCGTTGGCAATGAAGGATACGACCATCGCGCTCACGCCGGGGCAACAGGCGCGACTGCTCCAGGGCTACAGCGGCGCGCACGACAAGCAGCCGGAGTGGAACTTCGACGCCATGGCCGGCGCGGGCGCACTGCGCTCAACGGTGGACGATCTGCTGACTTATTCCGAGGCCTACCTGCATCCGGAGAAGTTGCCGGCGGCGAGTGCCGGCCCGGCAGCGACGCTGGCCGCAGCCCTGCGCCTGGCGCAGAAACCCGAGGCCGACGTCGCGAGCGGATTGCAGATCGCGTTGGCCTGGTTGGTCCGCCCGGAAGCCGATCTCTACTGGCATGACGGCGGCACCGGCGGCTACTCGTCGATGGTGATGTTTCAGCCCCAGCGCGACCGCGCCATCGTGGTGCTGTACAACTGTCTGGACATGGCTCCGGGAAGACAGCAACTGGTGGATGCGGTGGCGGCTAACGTTCAAGCGTTGATGGATGGCAAGCCGGTTCTCCCACTGCCTAACTAGCTTGCCGGGGTTAGGATGGCCTATCGGTTGACGGCCTTTAACGGTTGCATGGCTTCACCGCCAAAGGCAGGAACCAGGATTTCCAGGACTCTCTTGATGTCGTCAAAGTTGTAGTCGGCAGTGAATTCGGAGCGTCGGGCCACGACGCGGTCCCGTACCAAACCTTCCGTCATACCGAACAGAGCGGCGCGCACTGCGTCCAGCTTCAGATCCGGGCGGATCTGGCCCTGGCGCTGCATCTCCAGCAGAAGGCCGTCGACCACGCTGGAGAACTGGCGATACCCCTGGCTCAACAACACGTCGCGATTGTCCTTGCGGACCCGGCGCGCTTCCAGGGTCATCAGTTCCTTCAGGTCGGAGTCGTTCTCCAACTCGACCACCATCGCCTCCAACATGGCAAACAGACGATCGGCCGGCGCACCCGTCTTCTGGGTAGCTTGCACGCGTTCGATAATGCTGACCCAGCCGCGATCGAAGATGGAAGACAGCAACCCTTGCTTGCTGCCGAAGTGCTTCATCAGCTGCGATTCGCTGGTTCCAGCCTCGCGGGCGATGGCCACGGTACTGGTGTTTTCGTATCCATTGCGCGCGAACAGGTGCTTCGCCGACAGCAGGATACGGTCGTGAGAAGAGATCGGAGGCATGGTCTTAATTACGGCGGTATCGGTCTGGATGTCAGGCATAAGTTAACCCGCTCATAGCAACCCGACGATCCTGGGGAAGTTGCGGAGCCCCTACTAAGAAGTATCAAAAAGAGAAAGGCTCGCCGGTGAGCGAGCCTTCCTGTTTCCCGCGGGCCGAGGTTTTCGGCCCTTTAGTGGGTGCTAGACGTCTTGTGCGCTTGCGGGCCAGCTCCCGTAGTTTTCACGGTCTGGTCAATCGTCTGATAGAGCTGGGAGAGATCCGAAACCTCCTGCACCGTCACTCCGCGTCCGGTCTCGCTGACAATGTAGATCGTAGGCGTGTGATCGATCGGGATGCGATTGCCGACACTACGGTCTGCTTCTACCTTGGCGGTGAGTTCTCCCGAAGGGTCGACCACGAAGGGCAAGGTGAGCTTGTGATCCTCGGCCCATTTCTCGGTAATGCCGCGCAGGTTCTGTTTGGTAATGCCGCTCTGGTTGGCGAAGATGTACAGGCGATACTCGTCGCCCAGCTTCTGCGACTTGGTATCGAAGTAGCGAGCGTTGACCGCGGCTTCCATCGACCAGGGATGCTGCCGCAGTGGAAAGTCGTACTGCACCAGCGGGATGTTGTACTGCTTGGCTGCCTCATGCACCAGGGGCGCGGCCCGGGCACACTGGGGACATTCCAGATCTTCGAAAACGATGAGGGCGACCTTCGATCCTTTGGGCGGCCGCAGCATGGAGGTATCAGCACCCCAGGTCAGCGTGCTGCCGAGCAATACGATCGCTGCCAGGGCGAGCGGCAAGAAAGACGAACGCTTCATTCTGAGAGTTTCCTTTTGCGCCGGACCCTCCGGCGGTATCAGCAGGGAATACAGCAAACTATAGTAACGGATTCCGGCGTCGCGAGTCTTGCGGCGGGCCGGGCAGGTCAGCGGTCGAACAGCGCACGTGTCGTCGGACGCGAACAGCAGATCCGATGTTGAGCCGCTCGAGGAGTTTGCGGTCACTCATACGCTCACAAGACGGTTGGGGGCAGTAGCTCAGTTTGAAACTGGAACGAAACACCTGTATTCGCGCATACTGTCCTTTCCAGGCTCTCGGGCATAAATCCTTATACGCTTCGGGCTCCGGTAGTCGGACTGAAACCCGTAACGTGCGGGGTAAGTATTGGCTTTACCGTCAGGCCCACGGCTGGACATCGCAATATTGCAGACCATATGCACCGGACGCTTCGCTGGGTCGTCAGACAAATAGCCCATAATCTGTGTCGTTACGCCGGTTGCACTCTGAGAAACTTGGGCGCTCGTTACCGTCAAAATCAATGGGTACCGGGGCAAGGCCGGTGACTGCGCCCACAGCAAACCAGAAAGCAGCAAAATTGTGGCTGTCGGCTTCAAATGGATGGCTTTAGAGGTCCTTGAAACGTTTGGCGCGCGACAGAAATTGTAGTACAGCTTACGACATGCTGACGTACTTTGAGCTCTGGCTACCGTTGTGTCAATGCCGGAAAATTGGTCAATTACAATTGCAAGTTGACCAGATTTTTAGCTGGCTTTGATGAGTTGCCGGAATGAAGCGGGTAGCCTCCGGAATCCTGCCCATGATCGCCCTCGACCGCCAGGCCCCGGAGGCGCTGCACCGGCAGATTTATGACGCCTATCGCGCGGCCATCCTCGCCGGCCATCTGCGCCCCGGGCAACGCGTTCCCTCGACCCGAATACTGGCCTCTGAACTGGGAGTTTCGCGCTTTCCCGTGCTGAATGCCTACGGTCAGCTGTTGGCGGAAGGCTATCTGCGAAGCCGTGTGGGCGCGGGAACCGTGGTTTCGCGGGTGCTTCCCGAGCAGTTCACCGCCAGCAAACCAGCAGAGACGCGGCGGCTCACCGACCGCTCCGCGCCCCGCCCGGTGGCACGCCGCGCCTCCAGCCTTCCCGCCCTGGCCACGCCTCCGTGGCTGCGAGGCTGGGGAGCCTTTGGGGTGGGCCAGGTGGCTGGCGATGAATTTCCCCTGCAGCTTTGGTCGAGCCTGGTGGCACGCCATTGCCGAGGGATGGACACCCGGTCGTTCCACTACGGCGACCTGATGGGCTCCAGGTTCTTCCGCGAAACCATTGCCAACTATCTGAGGACGGCGCGATCGCTGCATTGCGATGCTGGGCAGGTCATGATCGTCAGCGGTTCGCAGCAGGCGCTGGAGATTTCGGCACGCGTGTTGCTCGACCCCGGCAGTCCGGTGTGGGTGGAAGATCCGGGATACTCGCTGGCGCGCGATGCCTTCGCTCTGACCGGCTGCCGACTGGTTCCGGTCCCGGTGGACGGCGAAGGTCTGAACGTTGCGGCCGGCATCAAGCGTTCTCGCAAAGCGCGGGCCGCCTTTGTGACGCCCTCGCATCAATTTCCCCTGGGCGTGACCATGAGCGCGTCGCGCCGCGTCCAGTTGCTGGACTGGGCGCAAAACGTTGGGTCGTGGATCATCGAGGATGACTATGACAGCGAGTATCGTTACCAGAGCTCGCCGCTGGCGTCGTTGCAAGGGCTTGACGCCGGCGCGCGGGTCATTTACATCGGGACCTTCAGCAAAGTGCTGTTTCCGTCGTTACGCCTGGGCTACCTGGTAATTCCATCCGACCTGGTCGAGCGTTTCGCCACCATGCGTCGCGCCATGGATCTGGGCTCGCCCAGCTTTTTTCAGGACGTGCTCGCCGACTTCATCGCGGAAGGACACTTTGCCCGGCACATTCGCCGAATGCGGACTCTTTATCGCGAGCGCCGGACTGCGCTGGTGGATAGCATCCACAAGGAACTGGGGTCGATGGTGGAGGTGTTGGGCGACGAAGCCGGGATGCATCTGACCGTGACCCTTCCGCCGGGCAGCCGCGATGTGGAGATTGCCGAACGAGCCGCTCGGCAGAACCTTTGGACCTGGCCGCTGTCGGTATCGTACCTGGGCGAAGGGAAGCGCCCGGGCTTCATCCTGGGTTTCGGCAGCACGCCGGTCAAAGAGATTCCCAGCGCCGTGCGCAAGCTGCGGGAGCTGATTCGGGAGAAATAGAGCCTGGGCCTGCACGGCTAACTTTGTGCTTCGGAAGTGCAGCGCGAAGTGGAGAAAACGAGCGCCACAGGCGCGGAAGAGCTTAGCCCAGCATGGAGCCGCAGGCGGAATGCTGGGTCAGGTGAAAAATCGATTTGAGTCCCGTAGGTGTCTGTGTCGTAGCTCGACTCGAAATGTCATGGTGGGAGAATCGCCGTGGATCCGCCTGGAACCAGCCGCGCAGCGGCGACTATGAAGTTAGCCCGGGGCGTAAGCCCCGGGAGAAGTCGGAAATTTCACTGAGCCGCAGAGCGGCGACACGGCTACGACACAGACACCGTAGGGACGGCACAGGTTCTCACCCAGACTCTCTAGGGCCAGCCCACCGGTCCGATTTCGCCGGGCTTAAAGCCCAGCGCTTCCACCGCCAAGACTGCCTGAAAGGACGTCGACCGAGCCTTCAAATCTCAAGCTACGCGCGCCGTTTGCACTGCGGTTGACTGCGCCGTTTGCCTCGCCACGGTTTTCGGTTGCGATCCGGCGAATGCCAGAACGCTTCCGGCCAGCAGCAGAGTATCGGCCAGATAATTGAGTCCGTTTGCAATGTCTCCGGCGTTCGCAATGTTCATCGGCACATAGATGACGACTACGGTCAGAAGAATGACGACGCCCAGCCAAGTCGCCGCCCGGCGGGTTTGCTTATTCAGGATCAAACACAGGCCTGCAACTACGAAGACCGCGCCCACCGGATAGCCCCAAAGCGAATGCGCCGGAATCCAGGAAGGCGTTAGCTTATTCAGCGGGACTGCGGGCACGAATGCGGGATGAAGCAGCTGCTCCACCCCGAAGAACACGATGGGAATTGCGATAAAAAAGCGCGCAATCGTAATCACCGGATGGGTTCCATGCTTTCGCCAGGTTTCGGTGTAGGTCGCAGCCAAGGCCAGGGCGCCCCCGCTAAACGACAGCTCCCGCAACACGATCGTCCAGGAAAATCGGTTGTGTGGATTACCGAGCGCCCCAGGTATGTGCAGGAACAGCTCGAACAGCAGCATCATGATGCCAAACAATGCAGCCGCCAGCCCGGCGTAACGGTTGAGCACCAGGCTCAGAGCCGCGGCGATCAGACACACTCCGACGAAGTAGATCCAGAACAGGTGTCCCGGAATCCACGACGGCAGCATGTCCGTCATCGCTCGCGCCGCCATAAAGTGGTCGCCGGCGAAAACCGCCAGCGGCACGGCTATGAACAACGGCCCCAGGGCCACGATCCGGTCCAGACCAGGCTTCGCTGAGGCCTGCTTGCTGAGTATGACCAGGCCGAGGATCAAGATCACCGCGCCGAGGAAATAGGGCAGGCATGGGTCCAAGGCCAACCAGGCCGGCCTGACCCAGGCCGCGAGCTGGGCGTGCGACAAGTTCTTTGACTGCAGACTTCCCGCTTCGCTGGGAAGCAGTAACCCGAGAGTGATCGTGGTGAAATTTAACGAGATCAGAGTGCCTCCTTCGCGGATGTGGGCTAAAGCAGTTTCTGGGTTGCTGTAACCGCCTTGAAAGGGCGCGGCTTCAGCCGCGCCGATCGGCGCTACACGAGCTCGGCCTTTAGGCCCTGAGGGACGCTCCCCAGCGGCTAAAGCCGATGTCTTGCACCCAGCTTTTCGGCACGCCTGAAGGCGTGTCCCTTCAAAGCGGATACGGCCACTGTGAAATTGCTCTAGTGTTAAGGAAGCTCCGATCAAGTGAAAGCCAGGTCCCGCAGCGGCTAAACAATTTTGCTGAAAGAGTCGGGAAAGCAGATCCCTCACCGGCTGAAGCCGGTTCGGGATGACAAAAATAAAGGGCTGGTTACGGCGTAGCTAAAGCTACGCCCCTTCCCAGTCACCTCTTACCGAGTTTTTCAGCAAACTATGAAGCCGCATGGTTTTCGCCTACCTAACGGACGGCCTGATGGCCGTCCCCTTCAAAACAAGACTTAATCAGAGTTTCCTTAACAGTGAATACGGATCTTCTCAGCTGGCCGCCTGCCTCATGGCTGCTCCCAGAACCTTGCCCGGGCCGGGCTCCTGCACGAAAGCAACAATCCGAACATTCTTCGGATCGGTGCCGGGCTTCAGCTTCAGGCGGACCGTTTCATCAAAGCTCTTTCCCTTGGAGAGCTTCCCTATTCTGGTCAACTGCTCGACCACGGCCACGTGAGTCAGGTGCTTGCCGCCATTTTCCCCGCGCAGCACCTGCGACTCCACCCGATCCAGAGCCACAGCTACGTAAACTTCGGCGTTGTGTTGATCGGACTGGCCGTCGGCTGCGATGTTGGCTCGCAGCACGGCCGGATTGCCAGGATCAACCGCGACCTCGCCGATGCGTACCGGCACAACCGGCGCGACGTCGGCTTGCTGCAAGACCTGATTCACCTGCTGGGGATCGTTGGCGCTCATCTGCGTGGTTCCGTCGACAATGATTTGCGGAGTGTAGGGCTCCTTCAGTTGCAACGCGCGAACGTAGGCAATCTGCCGCTCGGTCATGGCGGGGGATGAGTTGGGATCTTTCCAGCCATCATGGTCCCAGTAATCCACGTGCTCGCTGAGCACAATAAGTTGCGCTCCGGCTACCGGCTGGGAAGCGTCCAGCTTTTGCAGCAGAGCATCGGCCGGAGGACAACTGGAACAGCCCTCCGAGGTGAACAGTTCCACCAGAACGGGATGTGCATTAGCGCTCGAGGCCTCGGCGCTTGTGGCCTGATTGTCGGCTTCGAGGGCGGGTCCGCCGGCCGCCGGCGCCGCTTGCAGGAACAGGAGGCCGCAGAACAAAACCCCGCAGATCGCGGTTTGGGATGGGATGTGTCGCAACATAATAACCATCTTGAGACGGAAAATTTTCGCTGGCAATGACCACTTGACCGGATTCCATGCTGACCATGATGGGGCCGCTTGGGAGGCACCCCAGGTTAGCGTCCAAAAGACGGACGCGAACCTGGGGCACTCGGCACCGGGCGAACCTGGGGCACCGATCCATTTTCGACGCCAGCTTCGGTAGGGTTTGAGACTCTGAAACGGCGTATGCTAGCATTTCAAGTTTGTTACAGCTTCACCATGCGCAGGCCGGCATGGTGCCCCGCCCTTTTGCCTCACTGGCAACCTCGGGGTTGTACAAGCACGGTACCAGCGTGCGACCGGGACCTAATCTGCGCTGCGCCGCAGCGGGCAGGTTAGGGCGCAAGATTGCCTTGGAGAGGTCGACGGCCGGGGTTCGCAACCAGCGTTCTGCCTTGGGCGAACTGGTGCGAGGTAAGGTCAGGCCTTTCGCGGGTATTGCCACTCGTATCAAGGAGTCATACGTGAAGAATTACGAAGGCGCAAACATTCGCAACGTCGCCCTGGTCGGGCATTCACACTCGGGGAAAACTTCTCTCGCCTCGTCCATGCTGTTCACCGCCGGCGCTACCCAGCGCCTGGGCCGGGTCGACGAAGGCAACACCACCACCGACTACGACGAGGAAGAAATCTCGCGGGCGATGTCCATCGCCGCCGCTACCGCGGTAGTGGAGTGGGGTAAAACCAAGATCAACCTCATCGATACTCCTGGCTTCAGCATGTTCATCCATGAAGCCGAGATGGCGCTGCCCGCGGTGGAAGCCGCTCTGGTGGTGGTCGACGCGGTCGCCGGAGTGGAGGTCATTACCGAGCGCATCTGGCAATACTGCGACAAGTTCGCCCTGCCGCGCGCCATCGTCTGCACCCGCATGGATCGCGAGCGCGCCGACTTCAATCGGGTGATGGAATCGCTCACCACGGCCTTCGGGCGAACCGTGGTTCCGGTGCAGCTGCCCGTCGGATCCGAAAAGAGCTTTACCGGGGTCATCGACCTGGTGAAGATGCAAGCCTACACCTACACCATGGGTGGCAACGGCAAAGCTACCGTCGGCCCCATTCCCGATAACATGGCCGAGCAGGCCAAAGCCGCGCACGAGCGTTTGGTCGAACTGGTGGCCGAGGGCGACGACTCGCTGATGGAAGAGTTCTTCGATAAGGGCACCATCGCCGAGGAGCACATTGTCGCCGGCCTGCACAATGCGATTCGCGAAGACAAAATCTTTCCCGTGCTGTTTGCCTCCGGGTTGGGCAACATCGGCACGGACGAGGTGCTCGACTTCGTGGTCGACTATCTGCCGACCGCGGTCGAGCGCGAGACGGCGAAAGCCGCTCCCACGGCGAACAATGGCGAGCCTGCCACCCGTAAAGTCGCCGACTCCGAACCGCTCTCGCTCTTCCTCTTCAAGACTATCAGCGATCCCTTCTCCGGACGCATCTCTTTCTTCAAGGTCTATTCCGGCGTGTTGAAGAACGATGCGGTGGTGCAGAACTTTAACCGCGGCAGCGCCGAAAAGTTTGCCCACATTTCCATCATGCAAGGCAAGACCGCCGTCCCGGTCAACGAGTTGCACGCCGGCGACATTGGCGCAGTGGCCAAGTTGAAAGATACGCTGACCGGCGACACCCTGGGCGACAAAGGCTCGCCGATTCAGTATCCGCAGGTCACCTTTGCCGAGCCGGCCATCACCTTCGCCATCGAGCCCAAGACCCGTGCCGACGAAGACAAACTGAGCAACGGCATTCACAAGCTGATGGAAGAAGACGCCATGCTGCGCTTCTTCCGCGATCCCCAGACCAAGGAATTCCTCATCGCCGGAACCGGCCAGCAGCACATCGAGGTCATCGTCTCCAAGCTGAAGAACCGGTACCACACTGAGGTAGTCCTGAAAGCGCCCAAAGTTCCCTATCGCGAAACCATTCGCGGCCGCGCCGACGTGCAGGGCCGTCACAAGAAACAGAGCGGCGGTCACGGCCAGTTCGGCGATTGCAAGATCAAGATGGAGCCGCTGGCGCGCGGCGGCAACTTCGAGTTCGCCAACGAAATCTTCGGCGGCGCTATTCCCAAGAACTACATTCCCGCGGTTGAGAAAGGCATCGTGGAGGCGGCGCAGCGCGGCTTCCTTGCCGGCTTCCCGGTGGTCGACTTCAAGGTCATTCTCTACGACGGCTCCTACCACGATGTCGATTCCAACGAAATGTCGTTCAAGACAGCCGGGCGCATTGCCTTCCGCAAAGCCATGGAGCAGGCCAAGCCCACCATACTGGAACCGATCATGCACGTCGAAATCACCATTCCCGACGAATTCGCCGGCAGCATCATGGGCGACCTCAACAGCCGTCGCGGCCGCATTCAGGGCATGGACAACAAGGGGGGCAAGACCATCGTGAAGGCTGAGGTCCCCATGGCCGAGATGCTGACTTACGGCACCGATCTCACCTCCATGACCCAGGGCCGTGGCACTTTCTCCATGGAAATGCATCACTACGATTTCGTGCCCGCCCTGCAACAGGAGAAAATTATCGCGGCGGCCAAGGCGGAGCGCGGCGAGGACGTGGAAGAGGAAGAGTAGACGAACCAGCCGTTGGCACTTGGCAGTTAGCTCAAAAATGCATGCCCATCCAAGCCTGTTTCGCTTGGGTGGGTATTTTTATTTCAGATTTTGCGGAACCTGTCTGTCAAAAATAAGCAAACCAACTCAGAGCCCGGGCATCGTATGTTAGACTGCGCAACATCCGTGCGCGACGATTCTCCATCGTTGCGATTGTCTGGCTATCTCGATCGGTATCACGTTTCCAGAATTGAGGCCCGTGATGAAGACTGCGTTCCTGGCTGGTTTGGCTGCGTTGCTGGTGATGACTCTTTCGGCTTGTGGCGGAGGCGGCAGCACCCCACCCCCAGCGCCCTCGGTAACGGTTTCGCCGGCGACGGCCAACGTGCAGGAAGGGTCGATGCAGCAATTTACCGCGACCGTGGCGAACAGCAGCAGCACCACCGTAACCTGGCAGGTCAACGGCGTTGCCGGCGGCAATCCCACGGTGGGGACCATCGATAGCACCGGCCTTTATACCGCTCCGGCCGTGATTCCCAACCCGGCCAGCGTGACCATTACCGCCGTGTTGCAGGCCGATCCCTCGATCTCGGGCAATTCCATCGTCACCATCACCGCAGTGGTGTTCAATAACTCGACGCTGAAGGGCAATTACATCTTCAGTTTGAGCGGTATTGACGTGAATGGCGCCGCCTTCTACGCGGTGGGCGCGGTTATGGCCGACGGCAATGGCAATATCACCGGCGGCGAGGAAGACCTCAACGATGTCTCGTCGGGATATTTCCAGGCGACCTCTATTGTCGGCACCTACAGTGTGGGATCTGACGGACGGGGTACTCTGACATTGAATAGCTCGCTGGGCAGCTTCGCCTATGCGTTTGCTATACGAGCGCTCAACAATGCCGGCCTGAACGAAATCGATAACAACGTCATCAACGCTACCGGCAACCTGGAACAACAGACCGCGACCGGAGTGAGCGCTCCTTCGGGCAACTACGCCTACGGCTTTTCCGGCAGCGCGCCCTGCGGGACCGGGTCCCTGCAGCCGATTAACTCCAACGGCATTTTCAGCCTGAGCAGCGGCAACGTGGGCGGATTGCAGGACCTGAACTGCAACCGGACGATCACCCAGAGCGCGGCGTTGAGCGGAACCTACAGCAACATCGATGCCTTGGGCCGCGGTACCGGAACCTTCTCCGCCAGCACCGGCACCTCCGACTTCGTGTACTACGTTGTGTCAGCCAATCACTATCGCTTTATGTGTCCCGACGCCAGCGTATTCTTCCTGGGCAGCGCCGATTTGCAGACCCAGTCATCATTCGCTTCGTCGGACTTCACCGGCAGCTACGTGGTCAGCACCGGCGCGAATACCCAGACGGGCGGGGGAACTGGCATCTCTTACACCCTGATTCAGTTCAACGCCTCCGGCGGAAGTGTTTCCTCGGGCTACTATGACGTCAACGATACTGGCAATGTGGGACAGGCGTCGTTGAGCGGAGCTTACAGTGTGGCTTCCAACGGCCGGGTCAGTGGCTCGTTCACCGTAAACGGAGTGGCACTACCCTTCAGCATGTATCTGATTTCGCCCAGCCAGGGCTACTACCTCGACCAGCGCACCAGCGCCGTGGGCGGCGGCAACGTGTATGCGCAGAGCGCTTCGGTGACCAGCAACGCCGACTGGGCAGGCAGCTACGCCACCAAGCAGTTTGGCTACTTCGTCGCCGCCGGCCCGGTGATTCTGCCGGCGAACAGCAGCAGTGTGAGCGGACAGATCTCCGCCGATGGCAATGGCAACCTGGCCGGCACGCTGGACTTCAACGATCCTAACGGCGTCTTCCCCGGCCTGACCCTGCAGGGTACCTACAGCGTCGGCACGGTAGCTCCGGGACGAACCACGGTCACGATTGCCACGTCGGAAGGCACGCGCAACTACGTCGCCTACATCGTTGATCAGGGTCGAGTGCTGTTGCTGGAAGTGGATACTGGACTGGTATCGAGCGGAGACGCGATCCGACAGTTCTGAAGGCCGCTTTTTCGCTATCGCTTTCCCAGTCCCGTCCCGCACAACGGGACAGGGCTGGGTTCTCGTAACTTCGAATCTTCTATCCTTCGCGTGTCTTCCGTGGTTCCTCGCCGTCTATTTGGCTGAGCCCTAACCCCTAGCCCCCAGCCCCTGGTTTATAGTGTTCTGTGGGCCGGTGAAATCCCTTCGTCTACATCTTCTTCGAGTTCTATTGGCTGGCGCGTTGCTGTCGCTCATGCTGGCCGCCGGCTGCAAGCGCCACGAGTTATCCCATCACGAATACATGTATGTCTCGGCCGCCGAGACCAGCCTGCGCGATCGCGTGGCCACCATGTACAACAAGCTGGGAACGGTACACAACGGCGATCGCGTCGAGGTGCTGGAAAAGCAGCGGCGCTTCCTGCGGGTGCGCACCGACAGCGGTCAGGAAGGCTGGATCGAGGAACGCAGCCTGGTTCCGCAGGAAATTTATGACGGCTTCCAGAAGCTGGCCCAGGACAACGCCAACATACCGGTGCAGGCTCACGGCACCACGCGCGCCGAGCTCAACATTCACCTCACTCCTTCGCGCGAGGCCGAGCATCTTTATCAGCTCAAGGACGGCGAGAAGGTCGAGATCCTGAAGCGCGCTACCGCCGAAAAGAATCCGCCCAAAGCTCCGGCAATTCCCAAGCCTGCTGCAACCAACGCGAAGCCGGGCAGTTCGCAGAAGCCGGGTTCTACGCCGGCGGCGACTCAGCCTCCCAAAGCAACTCCGCCGGCTGCTCCTGCAGCTGCGCCCAAGACGAATGCGGCAGCCGCAAAGGAGCAACCACCGCCTCCCAAGCCCATCATGGAAGACTGGTATCTGGTGCGAACCTCTTCCGGGCACGTGGGCTGGGTGCTGTTGCGCATGGTTGACCTCGACATTCCGCTGGACGTCGCGCAGTATGCCGAAGGTCAGCGCATCGTGGGTTACTTCGTGCTCAATACCGTCGACGAGGATGGCACGCAGCAACCGCAATACCTGGTTTTGCTGAACGAGCCCAAGGACGGCCTGGTATGGGATTACAACCAGATCCGCGTCTTCACTCGCAATCGGGCCAAGCATCGCTATGAGACCGCGTATCGCGAGCGCAATCTCGAAGGCTATCTGCCGGTGAAAGTCGGGCACCAGGATTTCGGCAAGGAAGGCGATTTGCCGATTTTCACGATTCGCAAGATGAATGACGATGGCCAGATCGTGGAAGTCACCTACAAGCTGAATGGACCTATCGTCAAGCGGGTGCTGTCGCCGGAGGAGGAAGCGGCGGAAAAAGCGAAGCACGATGCCGCCCTGGCGGCCCGCATGAAAGAGATTGCCGCGCGCCGGGCGCAGCATCCGCAATCGGCGCCCGCCCACCCTCATCATAAGCATCCATAGTTAGCTAAACAGAAGGCGCACTCTCCCACCTAAATGTCCGCAGGGGTGTATCAGGGCACGACTTTCAGTCGTGCCGAACTACGCCCAACAAGAATTGGGCTTCAGCCCCTGCAAAAACAAGTCCTCAGGGGCTGAAGCCCGACTTATTCTTACTCGTTACGGCACGGCTGAAGCCGTGCCCTGATACAAAGCGGTTCGGCATGCGAGCCTTACACAAGGGAGTGGCGGATTGCGTAAGTTAGATACTTCGAAAGGAATCTCCGACACAGCTTCTGGCCGGATTTAGCGGCTGTAGAATTCGGCGATTGCCGACACTACCCGCTGCTGTTCGTCCTCGCGCAGCTCAGGAAAAATCGGCAGCGCCAGCACTTCCCTGGCCGCGCGCTCCGATTCCGGCAGGTCGCCGGCCCGATATCCCAGGTAGGCAAAACACTGTTGCAGATGCAGCGGCACGGGGTAATAGATCTCGCTGCCAATCCCACGCTCAGTTAAGAAGTTTCGCAACTCATCGCGTCGCCACGCCCGCACTACGAACTGGTGATAGATATGGTGCGCGTCGGGCGACGACGCCAGCAGCGCAATAGGCGCTTGCCGGCTGACCGTTTGTGCGTCGGCCTGCACCAGCCCGGCACCGCCCAGCAGCCCGTGATAGCGGCAGGCAACCATCCGGCGGCGCTGGTTCCAGTCGTCAATGTGCTTTAACTTCACCCGGAGGATCGCTGCCTGCATCGCATCCAGCCGGCTATTCCAGCCAATCTCTTCATGGTAGTAGCGCTGCCGGCTGCCGTGATTTCGCAAACGGCGCACATGATCAGCCAACGCTTCGTCGTTCGTGGTGACGCATCCGCCGTCGCCGCTCGCGCTCAGGTTCTTGGTGGGATAGAAGCTGAAGCCTGCGGCCTTGCCCAGCGCTCCGGCCTTGGTCCCTTTCCAGGCCGCGCCAAAGGCCTGTGCCGCATCTTCCATGATGTCGACGCGGTGCTCCTCGGCAAGCTGGCCGAAACGGTCCATGTCGGCGCATTGTCCATACAAGTGGACCGGCATCACGGCGCGTACCTGCCCGCGAGCCCGCTGCAGCGCCTTCTCTGTTTTTGCCGGATCCAGGTTCAGGGTTGCCGGATCGATGTCTGCCAACACCGGCGTCGCGCCGCAGCGCACGATGGAACTGACCGACGCGAAGAAACTGAACGGCGTCGTAACCACGCTGCTGCCGGCTTCCACTCCGCAAGCCTGCAACGCCAGCCACAAGGCGTCGGTTCCGGAGGCGCAGCCCACGCTGGCGCGCACCCCCAGATACTCCGCCGATTCGCGCTCGAAACCGTCGACCTCGGGCCCGCCGATGAAATGCTGAGTCGTCAGTACCCGTTCGACGGCGGCGTTGACCTCGTCTTTAATGCTCTGGTATTGCCGCTTGAGGTCGAGCATAGGCACGGGTTCGGTTTGCGCGGAGGCGGTCACATCGGAAGAGGTGTGGGAAGCATTCAGTGGCATGGTGAAACATCAATTCTAGCAGCGCTGCGCAGCCTGGTTCACCCCTCATCGCCCGGCAAACATGACGTAGTGACTGGAAGCGCCCATGAAGAACAGCATGGGAAACGAGAGCCAGAAGTTCACTCGCGAGCACAGCAGAGACAGCCGCGCGATCTTGGCTGCCTCGGGCGGCATGGCCGTGCCCTTGCCGGCGTTCGCTTCGGTCCAGCGAATCATCTTCTTCTGCATCCGCCAGATCACGCCCCACACGTTCAGCAACATGAACCAGCCCAGGCCGCCGCCAATGCCAATGGACAAGGCACGATTGCTCTCCCAACCCTGCTGATTGAGGCTAAGGAAAATATAGGCGGCGGCGATGACCGCCAGAGCAACCACAATGCCCAACACCACTCCCTTTTTCAGGAACTCTGGCGGCGACATAAGCATTCCCATCTCGATGGCAAATGCCAGCGTCCAGATCACAAAGAAGCTGCCCACCATGCCGCCAACCGAGGCGGGCTGTCCCATGGCGGCGGCGTTGCGAGCATCCGTAGCTACAATGTGATTCCAGTAGGCTATGCCCGCCAGCACAGTGAGCACCGCACTCCAGCGGAACCACCACAGCGCTCGCGGCATCAGCTTAGGGATGACGATGCTTCGCTGCTGCGGGTCCAACTCCTGCAGAAACGGCACGTTGACCAGGTTAAAGAAATAGAGCAGTCCCAACCAGGTGATTCCGGCCGTGAGATGGATCCAGCGGAGGACGATCAGGATGGCCGGCTCGCCTCCAGGTAACTCGATTTGCGGAGCGGCAAGCAACGCCGGCAAAGCAGCAGTCATTTTGGTCTCCGAATCCGGAACCGGAATTCCAGCCTTCCGGGGGGTGGGCGAATTCTACATCACGCAGCTGTGTGCTTGTTTCTGTTGAAATCAAGCTTCCGCCGTCTTATCGTAAATTGGCTTACAATCTGTTTTTAGGGTTGATGTTTACCTCAACCAGTCGGATGTGGACGGCCATGTCTACAGACCCGGGATCGTGAGGGGCCGCGACCTCTGGGGCTGCGCTGTTTTTGTTTGCAGATTGCCTGAGAGGGACCCATGGACAGCAAACCAGCACAGAATATCCAAGATTCATTCTTGAATACAGCCCGCAAAGACAAGTCTGTAATTACGATCTACCTGCTGAGCGGGGTCAAATTGACTGGCAGGATACGATCGTTCGACAAATACTCCGTGGTTTTGGAGACCAATAACCAGGAGCAGTTGATCTTTAAACACGCTATTTCCACGGTTGTCATGGCGCGCGCTCCCCATATGGAGCGTCACTTCGAAGCCCGGGCGGGCGTGGAAACGGCGGCTCCGGGCGCAGTCAACAGCCCTAGCTCGACATCCGAGGGTTAGCCTATTCCGCGTACGGATGGAATGAACTCCCGCCAGCCTGGCCGCGGCCGGCAAACCGGACGGAGCGAGCCGGAACGCGCGTTTCTGGTGGGCGTGGAATTCCTCTTTCGCCCCGCGGGCGGGCGGGAGAAGTCGCGACCCTCGCCGGCTGATTCCGCCGGAACCGCGGATTCATCGCCTCCGGGCTCACGAGTCAAGCCAGCCGGAAAAATCCCTCCGGCCGCTCGGGTGGCGCGCAGTGTGGCCGCACCCGCCAGTCTGCCCGCAGATCAGGAGCAGCGTGCGTTCTCGGCCGAAGAATCGATGGCCGAGCTGCGCGAGCTGACTTCCAGCGCCGGCGCCAGTATCGCCGGTGAACTGCTGCAACGCCGCCAGAAGCCCGATCCCGCCACGCTTATCGGAAGCGGCAAACTGGAAGAGCTGAAAGGTGCCGTGGCTTCCACCTCGCCCGACCTGGTTATCTTCGACCACGAACTCACGCCCTCGCAGCAGCGCAACCTGGAACGTGAACTGGATGCGCGCGTTCTGGACCGGACCCAACTTATCCTCGACATCTTCGCCCGCCACGCCCGCACTCGGGAAGGCCAGCTGCAGGTGGAGCTGGCGCAATTGCAATATCTGCTGCCGCGGCTGGCTGGACGCGGCATTCAAATGTCCCAGCTCGGAGGCGGCATCGGCACTCGCGGCCCGGGTGAAACTCAGCTGGAAACCGATCGCCGCAAAATCTATCGCCGCATCCGGCACGTAAAGGAGCAGCTGGAGAATGTCCGCCGGATTCGCAGCCAGCAACGCCAGCGCCGCGAATCCGTCCCCATAGCCACCATCGCCCTGGTGGGATACACCAACGCCGGCAAGTCGACGCTCTTCAATGCTCTGACTAAGGCTGGGGTGCTGGAGAGCGCCCGCATGTTTGCTACCCTTGATCCCACATTGCGGCATGTCGTTCTGCCTTCCAAGCGACCGGTGCTGCTGTCTGACACTGTGGGATTCATTCGTAACTTGCCGCACACCCTGGTGTCCGCTTTCCGGGCGACCCTGGAAGAGGTGCAGCGAGCTTCTTTGCTGCTGCACGTGTCTGACGTTACCAGTCCTACCGCGGCTGAACAGCAAGCCCAGGTGGAGGAAGTGCTGCGGGAACTGGATGCGGAGGACAAGCCGCGAATCTACGTTATGAACAAGGTGGATCTGCTGCCGGAGAAGAAACGCGAAAGCCTGCGCGCTGCCGACAATGTGGTATATGTCGCGGCGGCTAAGGGCACCGGGCTTGACCAGTTGCTGGAGCTGATTGACAAGAAAATTACGGAAGATCCGGTGCAGACAGCGCGTCTGCGGGTCCCCCAGTCGGAAGGCAAAGCCCTGGCCGCGCTCGACGCCAAGGCCGTCGTCTCCTCACGCGAGTACCGCGACGGCTATGTGGAACTGGAAGTCGAGGCGCCGGAGTCGTTACTGCGTCGGATGCGGCAGTTTGTCAGGAAATAAATTCTGCATCTCGCACGATCAAATGACTCCCGCGCCCGCGTCGGCCTGCTCGTGGGCATGATAGCTGGAGCGCACCAGCGGACCCGATTCCACGTGGCGGAAACCCAGCTTCAGCGACTCTTCTTTCAGGAAGCGGAATTCCTCTGGCGGGTACAGCCGCGCTACCGGCAGGTGGTCTTTGGAGGGCCGCAGATATTGGCCGATGGTGAGGATGTCAACCTGGCGCGCAGCCAGATCGCGAAACACTTCCAGCAACTCGTCGGTACTTTCGCCCAAGCCGACCATGACGCCGGTCTTGGTGGGGATCGCCGGATCCATTTCCTTGGCGCGCTGCAGCAGGCGCAGCGTGCGCTCATAGCGCGCGCCCGAGCGGGCCACGCGATACAAACGCGGCACCGTCTCAGTGTTGTGATTCAGGATGTCCGGGCGGGCATCCATCACGATACGCAGCGGTTCTTCCAGGCCCTGGAAGTCGGGAATCAAGACTTCGACTCGGCAATCGGGAACGCGCAGCCGAATTTCTGTGATGGTGTCGGCGAAGACCCGAGCGCCACCCACATTGTCATCGTCGCGATTCACACTGGTGACCACGGCAAACTTCAGCGCCAACTTCTCTACTGCTTCAGCCACCCGCCGCGGCTCCTCGAAATCGATAGGCAGCGGCCGGCCTTTGGGCACGGCGCAAAAACCGCAGCGCCGGGTACACAGATTGCCCAGCAGCATGAAGGTCGCGGTGCGATGGTTCCAGCACTCGCCGATGTTGGGGCAGTGTGCCGACTCACACACCGTGTGTAAGTCCAGGCTGCGCGCCAGAGTCTTGAGGTTGTGATAGTTCTCGCCCATGGGCGCGCGCGCCTTCAGCCAGTCCGGTTTCGAGACCGGTTGGCGCGGACCAACATCGATTTGGATCAGTTCAACAGCGGTGGCCATCGATGTAGATATTGTACCGCCTTCCGGGGGCGGTAAGCGGCCAGCCCTTGTCCGGGACAGCTGAAACAGTCCCAGGATCGACGCCAGTTTCTCTAGCGGCCGCAGTACGGCCCTTGTCTTAAATCAAAAAAATTGCCAAAACGAGCTTCAAGAAGGCGCGCAGCTTACCACTTGGAAGCGCGGTTGTTGCCATCCGGTGAAAAGTCGTCGCTGGCTCACCGCAGCTGCATTTCTTCCTTGACGGATGGGGCTACAGGCTTAGAATATCGCGAGAGGCGCCCCTCAATGTCTGCCCTTCGACGGTTCTAGCTGGTAGGATGTCGTAATTGAAATCTCAATCTGGCCTTGAAAGGTTGGTGTAATGAGTGCCAGGTTGACCCTCCTGCTCCTGTGCGACCGGACAGAACTTCACTCCCCCTTTACTTCCGCCCTGGCAGCCGCTGGTTTTCAGCTGCTGATCCGGCATCAACCCGAAGGCGTAAAAATACTTTTATCGCACGCCTCGGTGGACGCAATCATGATTCACCACGATTCGATCCGGGACAACGGCCGGACGGGCGCCGCGCTGAAGATGCTGGCGCCACGGACTCCGGTCATTCTGTTTGCCGGTGACACCGAAGTAGCAAAACCCGAACCGGGCATCGATTCTATTTGTCGCGCCGATGTGCGCGACGAAGCGGTGGCTCGTGCCGTTGCCATCTTCTTCTACAATGCCCTGAGCGTGCATTTGCCGGACCAGTCGATGCGCAGATTGGGCCCGGGCGTTCAAGCGCAAGCCGACAGCGAGAATCAGCTCAGGTTGTAACTGGAGCCGACGTTCCCCAGCCAGGCGACGCCGGCGCGCTGCGGTCTGGACTGCTGTGGCCAGAACTGAACCGGCCAGAGCCCAAGGGGGACGGAAATCTCTGATCCTTCCTGGCTGCCGCTTGTTGTTGGCCGAAGGTCAAGTCTGGGGCGGGCGACGCCGATGTACTCTCCGGGAGGATTCGTCCTGGACAGTCGGCGATCAATCGGGCAGCAGAGACTTGGCTGGCGGCCTCAGCTTCGCCCTCGCCAGCGCTTCCCGGTAATAGATTTCGGCGTCAGGATGAGCGACCGGGATGCTCATCTGGGGTAAGCACAGTTTCGCTAGAAAAATGACTTGGGTGGTGCTGGCAGCCAGCAGTCTGGCGCTGTGCACTCTGACCTCAGCATTCCTTCTGCTCGACAATGTCCGCTCCCGGCGCGATCGCCGGAGCCAGCTTTCCACCCTGGCCGATGTGGTGGGCCAGAACTCGACGGCGGCCTTACGTTTCCGCAGCCAGACTGCGGCTACCGAAGTTCTGCAAGCCCTGCAGGTCGAGCCGTCGATAGCGGCGGCTTGTCTTTACGAGTTTTCCGGCCGCCTTTTCGCCCGCTACGAGCCATCCCAATCCAGCCTCAGGTGCCCGCCGATGCTGCCTCAGGCAGTTCCCGCACAGGCTTCCTACACTATGGAGATGCGTCCCATCTTCCGCCAGGGCGAGGTGGTGGGCATGCTATGCCTGGCCTCGGATGACCAGGACCTGCGGCAAAGACGCCAGCGCCTGCTTCTGCTGGCGGGCGCTCTGCTAGGGTTCTCGCTGGCCGTGGGATGGGTTTCCGGGGAACTGTTGCAACGTAGACTTTCGGCTCCTCTTTCCGAGTTGGCCCAGGTGATGCGGCGGGTAACCCGCGATCAAAACTTCGGGGCGCGAGTTTCCATCGCCGGCAGCGACGAAATTGCGCAGCTGGGTGATTGCTTCAATACCATGTTGGCGGAAATCAGCCGGCGGGAAGAAGCGTTGCAGCAAAGCCACGCCAACCTGCAAGACGAGTTGCGACGGCGGCAGGAAAGCAACGATCAGCTGGTCAAGGCAAAAGAAGACGCGGAGATCGCCAATCGCACCAAGAGCGAGTTCCTGGCCAACATGAGTCACGAAATCCGGACGCCGATGAACGGCATTATCGGAATGACCGAGCTGGCGCTGGAAACCCACCTGACGCCCGAGCAGCGGGAATATCTGTCGACCGTGAAGCTGTCGGCCGAGTCCCTGCTGTCGATCATCAACGACATTCTGGACTTTTCCAAGATCGAGGTGGGACGCCTCGAACTGGATACCTTCGAGTTCAACATCCACGAGTTGGTTGGTTCAACCTTGAAAGGGATTGCCATCCGGGCTCACCAGAAAGGCCTCGAACTGGTGTATGACATTCGGCCTTCGGTGCCGGATATTCTGGTCGGCGATGCCCATCGGCTGCGGCAAGTCCTGGTAAACCTGGTGGCCAATGCCATCAAGTTTACCGATCGCGGAGAAGTGGTCGTCACTCTGGAAGCTGCTCCCGAGCGTGGTCCCGACATGATCCATCTGCTGGTGCGCGATACTGGGATCGGTATTCCGCGCGATAAGCAGGATGTGGTATTCGAAGCTTTCTCCCAAGCCGATTCCTCGCATAGCCGGCGTTACGGCGGTACCGGGTTGGGGCTGGCGATCACCGCCCGCCTGGTGCGATTGATGGGAGGCGAGGTCTGGGTACGCAGCGAACCCGGTCAGGGCAGCGAATTTCATGTGCTGGTTCCGCTTCCGGGCGGATCCCCCAACAGTCTGGTGGTGCCCGAATTTCTGCGCGGGCTGTCAGCACTGATCGTGGATGACAATCTGACTCAGCGCAAGATCCTGGGCGGAATGCTAACCCAGTGGGGCATGAAGCCGGATGCGGCGGAGAGCGCCCTGCGCGGACTGTCTGCCATGGAGGCGGCAGCCGGCTCCGCTGCTGCCTATCGCCTGGTGCTGATCGATGGAAACATGCCGGGCATGGATGGCTTCGAGCTGGCAGAGTGTATCCAGCGCGATCCCAAGCTGGCCGGCGCCACGGTGTTGATGCTCAGCACCGGCCTGCGCGCCGGCGACATCGACCGTTGTCGGCAGCTGGGAGTCTCAGCTTACGTTATTAAGCCGATCCGCAGAAGCGAGTTACTCAACGTGATCGTACGCGTGCTACAGGATAAAGACGCGTTCTCCGCCCCCGAACCCGAAACCTCGCAGGCCGGGACCAAGCAAGGCCGGCTGCGAATTCTGGCCGCAGAAGACAATCGGGTCAATCAGCGCCTGCTGGTCCGATTGTTGGAGAAAGAAGGCCACACCGTCACCATCGTCGAAGATGGCGAGGCCGCCGTCGCCCTCAGTGGAAAGCAGGACTTCGACATCATTCTGATGGATGTGCAGATGCCCAACCTGGATGGGTTAGAGGCGACCCGCTGCATTCGCAGCCGGGAGCTGGAAACCGGCCGGCACGTGCCCATCATTGCCTTGACCGCGCACGCCATGAAGGGTGATCGGGAACGCTGCCTGCAAGCCGGGATGGATGCCTACGTTGCCAAGCCGGTACAGAAGCAGGAACTGCTGCACATCATGTATCAATACACGGCCCGGTCCGAGACCAGCCTTCCAGTTGCCCCGGAGACCCGAACTGACTCTACCTTACCGGTATTCGATGTCGCCGAAGGCTTGCAGCATAGTGCAGGAGATGAGCCCTTGCTGGCCGAGTTGTGCCAGTTATTCTTGCAGGATTACCCGGAGTTGCAAACGCAGATACGGCAGGAAATCCAGCGTGGCGACAGCCCAGCAGCGGCGGCGGGGGCTCACAAGCTAAAGAGTGCGTTGGCCGCCATTGGAGGCATCAGGGCCCACCACGCGGCCTTGGCCTTGGAAACGGCGGCCCGGGACGGCGGCGGCCAGTCGCTGGCAGACGCTGCCTCGCAACTGGGAGTAGAGCTGACCCATTTGCAGGCGGCCTTAACCGGATTTCTGTCTCCGCGGCAGGCTGTAATCGCACGTTAACAGCGGGCGGAACCATGGCAGAAATCTTCAAACTGCCGTTCGATCGAAGGAACGCAGGCTGGCCCGCAACCGCCCCCTGCCCTGCCCCATCCGTGTTATATTTGCGCCTAGAATGTTCACCGCTTTTGCCTACTGGCTGCATGATCACGCACTTGTGCTGGAGATCCTTTTGGTGCTCTTCAGCGGCCTGGTCGCGCTGTATGCCGACACCTTGCGGCACTTTCTGTCCCTGCCGCCGCAGCGGCTTAGTACCTGGATCCTGAAGGCCCGCCTGCTTTCGGTGAACTCCAAGCTGTTTAATCTCTGTGAATGCCACAACAATTCTTTTGCCACGCTGGTTTACATCAGCCGGATCTTCGTCTTCGTGCTGATTCTGATGGGACTCTTCCTGGGAGGAATCTTTCTGGAAGTGGTGTCGATGCGGACGGCGGTGCGCGGCGATGCCAACGCCTATAGCCAGTTTCACGCCAACCTCGACATTTCCCTGGCGCTGGTTTTCATCGTAGTTGTCTGCTGCCGGCTGCTATTGCTGGGGGAGTTTCTCTTTCGCCTGCGAAACTTCAAAGGCTACGACCATTACCTGATGGAGCACGTGGCCCAACTGGAAGAAAAGCTCGTGGTCGCCGAAAATACCGACTCCAGTTCCGTGGCGGGATAGTTTCCGTTTCGACACTTCTTTAGTCCTGCGTCCCAATCGGCTTCCTCCCGGATCAGCCCCTTCGGCTCTAAGCCTGAAACCCGGCAGCCAGATTTCCGTCCCAGTCAGATGACAAATCATCCCCTGCGGTAGCATCCTTGAAAGAGCTTCATGCCAGTCCGATCCATTCCGCCGCGTTTGTTGCTGTGCACATTTCTAGCCCTTAGCTCGCTGGGCGCGACCGCACAGCAACCGACCATTCCGCTGACCTCGGGCCCTGTCCTGCCTCTGTACGACGCTCTGCGCAATGTCGGCCTCGATCCGCAAAGGGTGTACAAAATCCGGGAAGCGGTGATTGAGCGTGAAGATGTGCACCTCTGGCTCAACGACGGCGTCATAGGCTTCACGCAAGCCGTCGATGGACGGGTGACTGGTGCCTATTTCGAAGGCGAAGGTGAAGTGCTGGTTCGTCCTCCTGATCGGATGGAGCGCGCCTCCCTGGGTCTGTTCATCAATGCCGGCGTTTTAGAAGAAAAGTTTTCTTCGGCGTATCTGCGTTTCAACGACGACACCGCGAAGGAGTTGGAACCTTTCTTACGTCCTCCCGAGGATGCTGCCGGTTTTGTGGCTCGTAACGACGGGACAGCGCGCAACCTGGCCGGGATGGATGCCATGCGCCTGTGTATTTCATTTACCAGCGCGCCTCCAGCCAGTACACCCGGCGAGCCTCCGCCCGTCCCCGATCGCCTGTTGCATGCTCGCCTGGGGGGTGATCACTATGGTGTCTTCGACGTTTTCTTCGATACCCGCAGCCCGGAGCAAATCATTGTGGGCAATGCTTCGTCGCATGAGGACCAGATTTATTACGACCTCTGGATGAGCTTTCCCATGCGCTCGCTGCGCAAAACGGCGCTGTCCGACACTCGCTTCGGAGGACCGAGCGGATCGTTGTGGACCCCGCGCGTGCTCTCTATCGATAAGTACACCATCGCCGTGGACATCGATCCGGCGCGAACTTTATCGGCAGTGGCAACTCTGGAGGGCGACATAAAAGAAGGCGGCACGCGGGTGGTGCTTTTCGAACTCTCGCGTTACTTGCAAGTGAAGCAGGTAGAGTACCAGGGCAAGCCGTTGGAGTTCATCCAGAATCAAGCTATCGAGGGCAGCGAACTCTCGCGTCGCGGCAACGATACCATCGCGGTGGTCTTTCCGGCTCCGTTGCCGCCGGCGCAACGCTTCCAATTGCGCTTCACCTACGCCGGCTCCGTACTCTCCGACGCCGGCGGAGGCCTGCTTTACGTCGGAGCGCGCGGCACCTGGTACCCCAACCGCGGCATCTCGATGGCCAACTACGATCTCACCTTCCGCTTTCCCCAATCCTGGTCGCTGATCGCCACCGGCAAACGGGTCTCGCTGGCGCGGGACGGCGGCAACTTTGTCGGCCGCTGGATTAGCGAACGGCCCATCCCTATCGCCGGATTCAATCTGGGCGAATACGTGCGCAGCACGGCCCAAGCGAACGATATTGAGGTCGATGCCTACGCCGCTCACGGTACCGAATCGCAACGCTCAACCCCCAGCGCGGCGAATACCTCGCCACAATTGCTATCGCCCCACGCGCCCGGTACGGTCGAGCCCGTGCCCATGCCTCCTCCACTGCAGAACCCTGTAAGCATCGGCCAGTCGCTCGCCGATCGCGCCGCGGAAACCCTGAATGCCCTGTCCCAGATGCTCGGCCCGTATGCCTTCAGCACGCTTTCGCTCACTGAAAATCCCAGTCCGGAAAGCCAGGGATGGCCGGGCCTGATCTTTCTCTCCAGTTACGCTTATCTCCAGCCGGAGCAGTTGCAGGCGATGAACTTGTCACCGGCTGACGTCATCATCTATAGCGAAGTCATGATGCCGCACGAACTCACCCACCAGTGGTACGGAGACCGCGTTTCGTGGGCCAGCTATCACGAACAATGGCTGTTGGAGGCCTTGGCGAATTATTGCTCGCTGCTGCTGCTGGAGCGCTCGCGCCCAGCCGACGTTCAGCTCACGTTGGAGAATTATCGCCAAATCCTGGCCAGCAAATCCAAAGAGGGCCGGCGCATTGAAGAAGCCGGCCCGGTGACCCTGGGCATACGCCTGTCGTCCTCGCACTTCCCCGATGGTTACGAGATCATCACCTATGGCCGTGGCACCTGGCTGATTCACATGCTGCGCTGGATGCTGCGCGACGCCTCGCGCACAGCCGCGAATCCGAACGGCGACGACACTGTCTTTCTCGCACTGCTGCGCCATCTGGTCGATCGTTACCAGGCGAAGGAAATTACGAATATCGACTTTGAACAGGCTGTCGAAGAAGTCCTGCCGCCCTCGTTGTGGTTTGAGAATCGCAAGTCGCTGGATTGGTTCTTCGATGGATGGGTCAACGGCACCGCGTTTCCCCAGCTAGAACTTTCGGGAGTAAAGTTTTCCCGTACCGCCGCCGGAGTGACCGCCAGCGGCGTTCTCCATCAGAACTCCGCACCCTTCGATCTGGTAACCAGCGTTCCGGTATACGGCGTCGCCGGAGAGCGCCAGGTGTACCTTGGTCGAGTCTTCGCCGAGGGTGCCGAAACGCGCTTCACCTTGCCTGCTCCACCTGAAGTGAAGCAGTTGGTGCTCGATCCCTATCACACCGTGCTCACCCAACCGTAATCATGCCGGCGTGGTCTGCGCCACCAGCATCGATGAACCTCCACGAATCTGGGCCGCCGAATTTGTCCCTGCACGCCGCGCTTCCGTCGTAGTTTCAACCGCACGAATCAGTGCTTGCTTTCCTTGTCGACAGTCTCGGCTTGAAACTTCGAGTCCCCGGCGACTTGTCGTCAAAGCTGGTGTAACAGCCCTCGGCTGCTATAATCAATTTGCTCGCAAGAGCAGCCCGCCCGAACCGGAGAGGTGGCCGAGTGGCTGAAGGCGGCGGTTTGCTAAACCGTTATACGGTCAAAAGCTGTATCGGGGGTTCGAATCCCCCCCTCTCCGCCAGAAGTTCCGCAATCCCAATCACGTAGCAGCATAGAGAAGGTTACTGAATGGCGTCCGACTGAGGTGTCGCACGCTCGTTTAGTGTCCCCAAGGTGTCCGTTAAGGATTTCGGGGCAGGTAGGTTGCTTTCCAGCTTCGACATCGCATCGCAGGACATCATCGGCAGCAGTCTTGATGTAGTACGTTGCCGTGGTGCTCACGTTCGCGTGGCGCAGTATCCGTTGAATCACCATCTCCGGCACCCCGTGTTGCGGCACTGCGCTTCTTCTTCATCCAAACTCTCAAACGACACGAAGTTCGAGAAGATTTGCCCTATCCCAAGGATCACCGACGACTCCCCACGGTGTTGGGTCTGGAGGAGGTGAGCGGCGTTGCCCGCGCGCCGAATCGGGCTATCACCTCAGGAACTCACCGATTACGACCGCCAACGACGGGCTAGCAATGATGTTGTAGTGAGTCGTGCCGGGAAGGATGGCCAACTGCGCTATCGACCTCATTGATCCGTCGAGTCTGGCGTCCCGTTGTGCGCCACCGAGAGCCTTGTAGAATTCAACGATATGCTCGGCGCGCACGGCATCTGCATCGGCAAAGACCAAAAGTGTCGGTTCCTTGAGAGCCTTGACCTGCGCTGACCAGTCAAATGGCGTGCTGGCCAGTTCGCCCATCTTTTTGAACGACGTTTCCCAGTTCGTCTTCGGGTACATCGTCGCAAGCGGTGACTTTTTGACGTTGTCTGCAAGCATCGGTGCGTTCTTGCTCATCTGTGCGAACGCGGCAAGCCCTTCCGGATAGAATCCGGTTTGGGCCATGACAGAGGAAATCACCACCAGGTGATCGACGACTTCGGGATGTCGTATAGCAGTTTGCAATGCGACACTTCCACCGAATGAATAGCCGACCAAATCAATTTTCCCCAGCTTCAGGTACGCGACCAGCGCTGCTACATCATCGGCCAGTGCTTCAATGCGGTAAGGACGATCGATGTCGGCGGTGTTTCCATGTCCTTGCAAATGCACCGCAATCACCTGACGGGACTTCGCCAGAGCATCGATATTCGTGCCAAAGCCTTCGAAAGCGGTGATTCCGCCGTGGAGCAGAACCATCGGCTTACCTTGGCCATGAATCTCGTAGTAGAGCTGCATGCCATGAATCGGTGCGTATCCGGTTTTACTTTCTGCGTTCATAGGAACTCCTGATGCGCTCACTTTCAGTGCCAGCGAGACCCAAGAGCGGCACAGTTATGAGTGTCAGAATGTTATTTCGCATAGTCTTCTCTCCAGTAGCCAAGTTCTGCATGTTCGGTTGCGCTATTCATGAGTAACTCCCCGCGAGCGAATCCAGACGGGCGTAGCTGGCTTCCATTCATGTTCCATGCCTGTGGCCAGCATTGCCGCACGTGTCTGGGCATCCGGTAACGTCATGCACATAGTCATCAGTGTTCCGGAACCTTCAGGTTTGGGAATCGATCGTGATCGACTGTCGATGAGTGCACTGGCCCGAAGGCAACAGTCGAGCCAAGGCCGCTTGCCCGAAAAACTAACCATTCGGCCAAGTGACGAGAAGCAGGGTTCAACGAAGCCTCCGGCGCCCTTAGCCACGGTCTCCGAGACAGCCTGCCGTTGCTTTACGTTCAGTCGCTCGCGCATGATGATCACATTGAGCGGGGGACATTTTATCGACAGAGTTCGCGGTACCTGGTCTCTTGAGCTTTACTTCTTGGGACGCGACTCCGGCGGCACAAGACCTGCGAGGCGGTAGTACACAACGAGCTGGCCGTAGTGTTCACCGCTATGTTCGATGATGCCGTATGCGATGTCGAGAACGCGCGCTTTCTGATCACCGTATACGACAGTCTGCATCAGGCCTTTCTCGCCCTTTGACTGAATGGCAGCGGCGCCGTCGGCAACGGATTTCTTTACGAATGCGACGATGTCGGCCTTGGTTTTGTACTGGTCGCGCTTTGGATCTTCTGCCGCGGGAGGCTTGCGCCCCATCACAGGATTGGTGAAGTAATACATTGAACCCGCAGCATGCAGCAATTGCTCTGCGAAACTGCGCTGCGCAGGTGTCGGCTTGAAGTCATATTTGTCCTCGGGAAAATCTTCGGCCATCGCCGTCAGCTTGCGGCCAATCTCATTCCAGGAATCGAGCACGACTTTCAATTCCGGATCGGCAGGTTTGACGGCCGCATCTTTCTTCGTCGCGTCCTGGGCATGGACGGGAAATGCGAATGCCAGCAGGACGATAGCGAAAAACGATATTCTTTTCATTTCTTTCTCCACGATTGAGTTTCGCGAACCAAAGCCTCAGCTTCCTATTTCGCCTGCGCTAACTTCGTAACAACTGCGGCAACTTTATCGAGTGTCTCGTTCCAGCCCTCCAATTGCCCGCTATTCTTTGCGCTCTCCATGGGTTCACTTCCAATGAAGGTGAGTTTCGTCTGGCCGTTTCCAAAATCCTCAAAAATAACCACGTCGTGCGCATCGTCTATGGCCTCATGTTCTATTCCATATTGCTCAGGCTCAACCTTGTTTCCCTTCGAGTCGGAAAAGTACATGGAGTAAACGATCTTCTCGTGCAGAACAATCTCGTGGTATTCCCCAGCATTCCAGCCCACCTGCCCATCCGGCGTTCTCATGCAGTAGAGAAATTTTCCTCCCACGCGAAAATCAATCTCGCAAGCGGGGCAGCTAAAGCCTTTCGGCCCCCACCACTGCACCACGTATTTCGGGTCGGTCCACGCCTCCCAAACCAATGCGCGTGGGGCATCAAAAACTCTAGTGATAACCATCCGCTCAGTCTCGTTAACCGTGTTTTTTGTCATCTCTGACCTCCTCTTTCTTCATTTGCTTTACAACCGCATCCAGTTTGTCGAAACTCTCTTCCCAGAACCGGCGATAGCTGAACGCCCAGTCGCTGACTGTCTTAATCGCCGCCGGCCTGAGCGTGCACACACTCTCTCGTCCACGCTTCGTCTTGATCACAATCCTCGCTCGCACCAGGCAGGCAATATGTTTTGAAATCATCTGCTGCGAGAGGGCAAACGGTTCCGTCAATCCATGCACCGAGGCGGGCCCATGCGAGAGTCTTTGGATCATGGCTCGCCGGGTTGGATCAGACAAAGCCGCAAATGTTGTACCTAATCGATCCACAACCATATGGTTGTTGATTTCGGGGAGAATGTCAATTGGTATTCTCGCGAGCCCAGCTTTCTTTTCCTGGTTTCCGAAGACCCACGCGCGACGAGCGATAAATCGCCGAACCACTCATCGCACAGAAAAGGAATGGGAAGTCGGCTAGGGTTTACTAATGCAACTGCGAGGACGGGATTTCGACTCTCGCCCATGGGCGTTTTACGTCCAAGTGGACTGGATTTGTAAACACTGGCCTACTTGCCAGGAGTAATCTCCCACATGCCGGTTTGACAAGCGGCGTGGTGGTCGTCACCAATCCTGCCCCAATTTTCCCGCTATTTCGTTGTGGACCTGGTTTCAAAGATGAAGACATCAGGCCGCGAGTAGTGTCCCGAAGCATCCAGCGTCATCACCGCCTCATCGATTTCATTGAGGTCGAGATCGGCGACGATTAACTCTTCGCGATCGTATACAGGCTCCACCAGATAACGGGTATCCGGCGCGATGATCGCGCCGCCGCCACGTTCGACCCATTCGTCGGAAGCCGCCGCCAATGCAGTCTCGGCTCGAAACTCTGCCGGAATGTCGCGGCGGTGCATCATCAGCCCAGCCGCCAGCACGAAGCACCGTCCCTCAAAAGCGTAGTGGCGGCTGCACAGCTGGTGCAGTTCGTGCGCTGTTGGCCAGACCGCGACATGCACGTGCTCGCCGGAGTTGTGCATGGCCATGCGGGCGAGCGGCATCCAGTGCTCCCAACAGATGAGTCCGCCGATGCGCGGCCCAATTCCCGCCGAGGTGAGTCCACCTCCGTCCCCATTTCCCCAGATCATCCTTTCGGTGTAGGTGGGCACAAGTTTGCGATGGCGGTTGGCGAGCTTTCCGTCGGAGGTGATGGTGAGCAGTGTGTTGTAAAGCGTCCCGTTTCCCGGACCAGAGTCCACCCGTTCGTTCACTCCGATCACGACGCTGATCCCCAGCTCGCCGGCTGCCTTGCACAAAGCAGCGGTTTCGGGGCCCGGCACGGCAATGCTGTTTTGCCGCAAGCGGGCAAAGACCCGCTTCGTGGGAGGGTGGTCCCAGAAAGCGACCTCGGGAGCGACATCCAGCCAAGCAGGATAGCCCGCCAGCCAGGTCTCACCAAAAACCAGCAGCTCTATTTCTCTCTTCTTCGCGCCCCGAAGAATGCCAATGGCCTTGCTCAGACTCGCGGCCTTATCGAGATAAACCGGAGCAAACTGCGCAATCGCCGCCCGAAAAGCACTCCGGCGTGAGCCCTTGCTTGGAGACTTCGCGGCAGCTCGTTTTCTGGGTCTGGTCATCGCAGCTCGTAACTCACGCCATCAACTTCAGGACTTCCGAGAGAGGTCTCTTGTGAATCCGGGGAACCGTCACACTCTCGGCAGGATACCCCACCGGTATCAGCAGAAACGGCTTCTCATTGCGCGCACGATTGAGAATCTTTGCCAGGAAACCCATCGGACTAGGCGTGTGCGTCAGCGTCACCAGTCCCGACGTGTGCAGGGCGGCCAGCAGCATCCCGCATGCGATGCCCACCGACTCCATGACGTAATAGTGCTTGGTCTTAACCTCTCGTCCCTCCGCATCCATACTCAGCCCATAATCAACCCGAAAAACGACGATCAGGTAAGGAGCAGTTTCCAGGAACGATTTTTCCCAATTTGTGCCCAGCACGGCGAGAGCTTCCAGCCACTCGTCGGGGGCCCGCCCGTTGTAAAACTCCTTTTCTTCTATCTCGGCGGCCTCACGAATTTCCCGTTTGATCGCGGGATTGGATACCACCACAAATCTCCACGGCTGCTGATTCGCCCCCGAGGGTGCACTGGCCGCCACTTTGATCGCGTTCTCAATCAATTCGTAAGGGACGGGGTCAGAGGAGAACTCACGCACCGTCCGTCGCGTTCGCATCGTTTCGTAGAACGCAACCGACCGTCGCAACTGCTCCGCTTCCGACAAGCGCTCGAAATTGAGCGGCTCCGTGCGCGGCGGCTCTTGCCCCGCCGTTTCAAGATTGTCCATCATGCTGCAGCCCGCCAATGAGGTTATTTATGCTGAATCGCCTGGGGCGCCCGCTCCTTGTCGAGAGGCACCACTTGCACATCCCATGATACTTCTGTCTTTTGCGGGAAATAGCATGTGGTGCTGTCGCAGGCCTGATAAAGCAAGGCACCCTTGATCGTGACAGTCTTTCCTGCCCCGATCGAGCCTATCAAGTTGCGGTCGGCGGATACGGTCGCATCCTGGAATATACGGAACTTGCCCTCGAACACCGGTACCGATTCCTTGATCGCGGGGAGATACAGAACTTTCGCTTCAGGGTACCGAGGCGGCTCCAGCTTCAGCTCGGCGGGAGCTTCCAAAACCAGTCGGATAGGCTTATATCCCTGCACACCCGGAGCGTAAACATGGGTGTCGGCCGGCAACTCAGCCTCGACCACCACGGTAAGCCGGCTGCCGGGAACAACGATTTGATCCGACTGCAATAGGTTCAGCTTTATGTGCGGACTGGCAACCGCTTTGCCCGTGCCCTCGACCAACTGCGGAAACAGCCTCAGCAGCAGATTATTTGCGGTGTAGCGGTCGGTGTAGGCAGTCTCGAAGAACTTCTCTTTGATCAGCCCATCGGGGCTGATGTAGAAGTAGCCGGGAACCGCCATGCCCTTGGTGAATCCTGTCGCTTGTTCGTTCAGCACCCCGTACTGGCGAATGATTTCAGACTGCGGGTCCGCAAGCAGCGGATAGTCAATTCTGTGGCGCTGGGTAAAGTCCTGCAAAATCGCCTCGCTGTCGTAGCTGATGGCGGCCACGCCGAGTCCCTGTTTGCGAAACTGTTCATGTGCTCCCTGCAACTGGACCAGTTGCTGTTTGCAGAACGGTCACCAGTCGGAAGAGCGGAAGAACAGCAAGACCAGACCCTTCGGGCCCATCAGCGAGGCGATAGTCTGCTCTTTGCCAAACTGGTCGTGCGCATGAATTGCCGGAGCAGCTTTCCCCGTTTGCAGGCCAGGCATCGGCGGCGAAGAAGATGCGCTTAGCAACAGCGGAATCAGGAGGGGAAGGAAAAGTCTCATCGTGTTCGGCATGATCCTGCCAATTAGAGCTGCCAGGCTGAAAAAGGTTACGCTGATTGTCAATTGCAGACTTCCTGTGGGTATTGGGCGCATGTCGAAGCGGAAATCCACTTGAGCAAATTGTCGGCATCTCGGACAAGTGACCAACGCCGTTGGGAGTTGCCGATCTAGGTAGCGAATGATAAAGGACGCTATCGCCAATCTCCGACAGAGGGTGCGGTCAACGGGTTTAACCCCGTCGATTGCGTTCGAAATCCCAAATCGAACACGAGGTTCTCAGCTGCTCAGAACGGAGTTCGTCGCGATTGAAGTAAACGTTCCTTTGTCATGCATTATTCCGACTAAGAAGCAACCCGCCCATAAAGCTCGCAATTTCGGGAGGTCGTCTATTCGGAAAATGGTGCATTCGCGACGACATCGGCAAAGTTGGGGAATGTGTACCCCTCGACATATCGAACGCCGAAATCCCGAACGATGTTGTCAAAGGTGGACTCCGGCTTCCGGCGAGCGATGTTGCAAAGACACTCTTTGAATCGGTTTTTAAGTGCCAGGCGCGGAAATTCGGCTAGGATCCCGCCTCGTTTGTCCTGCGGAATTCGATCAAGGCCTGCCCCCAGAACATCCGCCGTTATTCCCGAATGGGTCATAACCACTTCGGGCTCTTTGTGAAGAGCGATAGATCGTGTGGTATGAAGCGCGATGGCATCCCACACAACTTGCGTCTGCTGCGTCGAGATGCCTCGCCCCTTCAGAAACGAGCGCGCCGCATTGGCGCCATCCACCTCGAAACGATCTTCCGCCGTATAGCGGTCAGTCAAGCCCAGATCATGCAGAATCGTGGCTACTGCCAACAACTCGGCATCCGGAGCACGTTCAGCGCTTTCTGAAAGCAATACGCCGAATAGCCAGGAGCGCATCACATGGTTGAAGAGAAATGGCTCTGACGCGCTCCGTGACAAATCAATCGCATCGCGAACCAGAACTGTGTCGGGTACTTTGATTCCTGCTAAAACCATTCCCTACCTCCCTCGCTTTCATATAGTCCGTGGTCGGCGATCGGCTTAATCCGCCGTTCAGTTCGTGCCACGAAACCCTTCGCGGTAGCAAGACCAATCCCGCTTGTCCCACCGGTGACAAGTGCGATCCTTCCACCCAGCTTGCCAGCCCATTTTCTCGTCGGTCGTCATTCTGTGCCTCTTTCAGCGATGTCATCATCGCCAATCCGTTCGAGCTTTCTCTTCTTGCCGCTCCCTAGACATCCACTCCTTGATATAAGGCGAACAATGCAACACCGAGATACCTTCATCCTCGCGGGCATTGAGGAACCGAATTGCTTCGATGTCCACGAGATCGACCTCCTCCAAATCCAGCGCGATCGGGTCTCCACGTCTGATCTCGGCCTTTACCTGATCGAGATGGTGAGAGCGAAACTCTCCGCTCAGCCGAAGTCGAGCTTTGCGTGAATCCCGGGTCCGTTCGATCTTCAGAATCATGGGCTCCTGACTCCTAAGCGCACTCTTCCAGTCGCAACGACTGTGCACCTCCTCTGCGACATTCAGCAACGCCGCCGCAAATCAGAGATCCTGCAATTGGCTCGCTCAGTCACACGCCGCTCGCCTTGATACTGTTGAGGACGGTGTTGTCCCAGTAAGCGTCGAGCCGTGTGATTTTGGAGTCCGTGTCGAAACGCAGAATGTAGCAATGAGGGATGTGTACGTCCTGGCCCTTCTTTGCAATCCCATGCACTTCGACAGGCATGGGCCCGCTCATCTCGGCTTGGATCACCACTATGTTCTCCTCGGCAGGGATTAGCTCGATCACTTTGACTCGAAAGTTCGGAACTGCATTCGGAAACGCGCGCCAAATACCATCGATGCCACCACGGATTGGCACGACGCTCTCGCGGCCGTACGGAGCATATCGTCCGAGTGCGCCATCTGCGCAGAGAGCGACCATGCCATCAACGTCGTGGGCGTCGTACGCAGTGAAGAACTGTTGGGCGGTCGATAGGTAGTCTTTCGGATTCGTTTTCATCTCTGTGCTCCTTTGGATCGCCTTTCTGGATCTTTGCGGCCTAGTATTCAAACCACTGGCTGAGCGCTTTGACCTTCTCCTCCGTATACGGCGGGAACAAGTGCTCAATGGCTACGTCGGGCGGCGAAATCAGAACCGATTTCGCGTGTGTGAGAGCGTCAAACCCGGCCTTGCCGTAGTAGTGACCGATACCGGAATATCCGACCCCGCCAAAGGGCATGGTTTCGATAAACAGGTGAATGTTTACCTGATTGATCGCGCCGCCGCCGAAGGACAAGCTTGCGAGGAAGTGATCGATCGCCTGCTGATCTCGGCTGAAGAGGAAGCCGGAAAGAGGCTTCGGATGCTTCTTCACCTCGCGAATGGCCGCATCCATGTCCTTGTAGGTGAGGATTGGAAGAAGCGGCCCAAAGATCTCGTCCTCCATGATCGGATCGTCCCAAGTCACCGGATAGATGACCGTGGGATCGAGATAGCGTGCCTCCGGGTCGGCGGCCCCGCCTATGACGACTTTTTTTTGATCGATGAGGGCCGCCAAGCGTTCGGTGGCCTTTGGGCTGATAATGCGGGAATAGTCGTCGGGCCTGCTCTTAGGGTCGGTCCCGTACAGCTCAACCATAGCTTTCTTGCACTCTGCAACGAACTCCTTTGCAATTGATTCGTGCACGTAGGCGTAGCCGGGCGAGGTGCACCATTGGCCGCCCCAAGCCGTCGCACCCCAGACGATCTTCTTGGCTGCATCCGGAATATTTGCGGTCGCGTCAACGAAAGCCGGATTCTGCCCGCCTAGTTCGAGAAGAACGGGAGTCAGATTCTTTGCGGCCGCCTCCATGACGATCTTGCCAACCTTGACGCTGCCGGTAAAGAAGATGAAGTCGAAGGACAGCTTGAGAAGCTCCGTCACCTCGTCTTTGCTGCCGGTGACGGCAGTGACGGCCCGAGGATCGAAATATTTTGGAATGAGATCGAGCAAGACCTTACTGGTGGCGGGCAAACCCTCGGAGAGTTTGAGGATGCATGGATTGCCAGCCGCAATAACCTGGACAGCGGGATCGAAGAGCAGCGTCAGTGGTCCGTTGAATGGCCCGATAACCAAGGTGACACCGTAAGGTTCCCGATAGACTTTAGCAGTATGCCCGCTCTCCCGAAGGGCCTTGGGCACAACCACGTCTACGGGCTTCATCCACTCCTTCAAGTCTTGCTTCGCGAAGGCGACGGTTCCTACTGGCGCCATAATCTCGAAGACTTTCTCTTGGCTGGCCGTCTTAAAGTCGCTGCTCATCGCAGCCTCGAGAACCTCGGCGTTCTCATTGCACAAGTTCTCAAGGCGTGTCAGTTGGTCGATGCGCCACTCGTAAGACTTAGTCGCATCCGAATCGAAATATGCTTTCTGCTTATCGAAGATTTCCTGGAACTGATTCATCTGAGTCTCCTTCGCACATCGGTTTGTCGATGTCCGCTTTGCAGCAGCGTTGTGAGCCTTTAGGCCATTGTGAGAACCATGCGGAATCGCGCATCACCAGATATCATGCGTCGATACGCTTCTTCGGCTCTTTCCAACGGAAGAGTTTCGATCATGGGCCGAACGTCAGTGAGTACGCTGAAATCAAGAGTGTCCTGGGTCTCGATCGCTCTTCCTGTCAGGCTTCCTATGACCGAGCGGCCACCAAAAATCAGCGGAACTCCGTTGACCGGAATTGGATCGCCTGAGACGCCAACCACAACGAGCCTGCCGCGAACGGAGAGGCCAGGAAGCAGGCCGGCGATTGCGGCTCCGCTGGGGGCGGTCGCCAAGATGACGTCGGCACCTCCCAGCTTCTGCAGTGCTGCTCCCGCATCCTCGGCCTTGGCGTCGATGTAAATGTGCGCTCCCAGCTTGGGCGCGAGATGTTCTTTGTCTGGACCGAAGCCGATCGCAACGGTGCGGAAGCCCATCTTTTTGGCGTATTGCACGCCGAGATGCCCCAGACCGCCGATACCCTGGATAGCAACGGTATCGCCAGCACGTCCGGTGTTGCGGAGCGCATTGAATGTGGTGATGCCGGCGCAGACCAACGGGGCCGCATCTTCTGATTTGAGCTCTTCAGGTATAAGAGCCAGTGCGCGTGCCTCTGCGATCATCATTTCCGCATAGCCGCCATCACTCGTCACGCCAGTGATAATGGGGTTTTGGCAATATGCCGTGTCGCCGCGGCGACAGGTCTCGCAGGTTCCGTCTTCACCTCCAAAGAACCCGACTCCTACACGCTGGCCGATCTTCCAGGTCGTAACACGCCGGCCAACCTCCTCGATGCGGCCAATTGCTTCATGGCCCGGCACACGCGGATACACGACGCCGGGCATTTGTCCCTCAACGGTGCCCGCGTCTGAGTGACATACACCGCAAGCCTCTACCCGGATACGTACTTGTTCCTCACCCGGCCCGACGACAGGCTTCTCGACGAGGCGAAAAGCCCCGGGTTTGGTTATCTCGACCGCCTTATATGTCTTTCCCATTTTCGCCTCCTATCGATCTGGAAGAACTCATGTGTCGTCGTTCACAAGAATTGCGCACAAAGCGGCAGGTTGAAAATTCTCCCTTGCTCGCGGTACTGGCGCTGTCTCGCGAGACAGAGCTGGGTCATTCCATGAATTTGTCGCCAAACATAGGAAGCCCACTTTTGGAGGTCGCGCGCGTCGCTTCGTCTTGGATCACATCCCAGTGCTCGGCAAGAACGCCACCCTTTATGCGAACAATGTCCGCCACGATCCAGTTCGCGGGTTGTCCGATGCCTGAATATCGCCCGTGTACGATCACGAGATCGTTCTCGGCGACACTTTCTCCAGGTTCATACCGGAGAGTTGGCGGCGCGATCTTGATGAGATTGAAGAGCCCATCGCGGCCAGGAGGGATATGGGCGCTGTGTTGAATGTAGCGGGGAGACCAAAATTTCTCGGCCGCCGCATAGTCGCGCTTATTGAACAACGTGTCGAATGCTCGAAGGACAAGTTCCTTGTTTGTAGATGTGCTCGTCGGACGCATTGTGTTCCCCCCTCCGGCGCGATGTCGATGATCGCTCGGCGATCGGCAGATGAGCCGCATGAGACTCCAAGGACGTCTGTGCGACCAGCTACGCCTCTCCCATTCTTTTGGAAGATTTCAATCCTTGTCTTGATTGAAAGTGCCGCTGTTTGGCGTTTCTGTTTGGGGGGCCGAATTGGACGGTGACGCCAGTGACGAGCTTAACTTCTCTTCAGGCGCGGGGAGGTTGAACGCCTTCGGCATCGGTGCGTTTGTTCTTCGCCACCGTCCTGGGGAAGTTCCAACAATCTCACGGAAACTTCGATTGAAAGCCGGTTGATCCGTGAATCCGACTTCCAACGCGACTGTTAGCAAAGAGTCGTTCGAGTGCAACAAGAGAGATTTTGCGGCTTCAACTCGTTTATGGAGCAAGTAGCGCCGAACGGGAACACCAAACGACCTTTTGAACGCGCGCATAAAACGACCCGGCGATAACGCGCACTCTTTTGCAAGATCGGCAAGCGCCAAGTCACCACCCAGATGTTCGTTCAACATCTCGATCGCTCGATCCTGTTGCCAGACCGCCAACCCTCCGGTAACAACATCTGGCGGCTGGCTTCGGCCCTGGTATGTCCGGCTCAGATGAGCGCAGAACATCATGATCATTTCGTCTACAACTAAGCGTGGAAGCTGAAGCGGACGATCGGAGAAGGGCAACATCATCCGGGCCCAATGGAGAATCACGTCGTCCTTGGTTCCGGGAGTGCAATACAAGTTGCGAACCCGCTTTTGCTCGTTCTCGTCACTGAACCGATTGATAACTGATCGCGGTATATAGACGTGAACCGAGTCGAAACCTGAAGTTCGCAGTGCTACCGGTTCCGACTCCATATCGAATATCTGAATCCCGCTGGCATCCCATTCGGTGACACGATGAAAGCGTCCGTCAAGCCACGTTCCCCAGCCCTTAATGCTGTCGGGACGACGCAGGTGCACGGATATCGAAAAAGCCTTTTCTGGTGGAATGTGTGGAGTGGGTCCAGGAAAGCCGTTCGGCATTTGCATACGTGTCAAAGCAACCTGATAGTTTCCCTTGGGACCAAGCACAAGTGAGGAAGACTCCAGCAGAGAAAAATGCTCCGCCAATCTTTTTCCAAACATGCCTTGAAGCATAATGTTCCGCCTTGTAACGAACTAGAACTTTCCGTTGCTGTTCTTCCATTGATCACGAGGTGGGATCGCTTCGAGCGTAGGCGCCATGGCTACTCTGGGACAGCCTCTCTCTTTGCAATAATGGACCATTCGGTCCTTTATTTGCAAGCCTCGCAGTCGAATTGACCGATAATGTTGCATGGGACGACGAAAACTGTTCACCCGAGAGGATGTCCTCGATAAAGCAATCCCAGTCTTCTGGAAGCATGGCCTCGCTGAGACGAGTGTTCAGGACCTTGAACAGGCCACGGGTGTACGCAAATCTGGCTTGTATACGGAATTCAAAGACAAGGAAGACCTGTTCGTGGAGAGCCTGCGCAGGTATTTCGACATCCTGATGGCACGCGGACACTTGACGAAACAGCCTCTGGGTTGGACCAATGTTGAGAGTTTTCTCAAGGTCTGCTATGGGAGTTGGGGCCAGAAGGGCTGCTTCTCGGTGAACTCTATGCGCGAGTTCGCAGACCTCCCCCCCAAAGCCCGCCAGATCATGGTCACGAGCGTAACGAAAGCCCATCAGCTGCTCATCGACAATCTAACTGCAGCGCGTGGATCTCGTGACGATAATGATTCCCTCGCTGGCTTGATCGTCACGTTCTTTAGCGGAATTTGCCTGGAGCAAAACCTCGGTCCCGACCGGGCGCGAATTACGAAGAAGATCGACGCCTTCATGCGGCTGATTCGCGCAATCTGAGTGTCACGTGAGACGAAGAAGGAAAGAATCGAGTCCAAGTCGAACCATTGACTACCTTGGCGCGGTTCGGATTCTCCTGCTTAATATTTGCTGCCTCTTCACTTCGTCTCAAAATCGGTGGAGACGCTGAGTTTCTTCCAAATTCGTGCTTCCTCTAATCGCGCCAGATCATTCTTCTCCGCGGCGGCGTACGCATCGCTGCCGAGCAAGAGTCGCAACGGAGGGTTCCGTTCTTGCGTCAACTGGACGATCGCCTGAGCTGCCTTTTTGGGGTCACCAGGCTGCTTGCCGTTGTAGTTCCGCTGAAATCTTGCGGTAGCTCCAACCGTCGAATCGTATTCAGGATGACCTTCGTTAAGTTCGGTGGAACTGCCCGCGAAGTCTGTGCGAAAGCCACCGGGTTCAACGATGGTAACCTTGATGCCGAGCGGTGCCACTTCGCGCGAAAGCACCTCGGAGAAGCCTTCGACACCCCACTTCGCCGCAGAATAAGGCCCACGTCCCGGAGGGCCAATCCTTCCGCCCACCGATGAAAACTGAATGAACTGGCCTGCTTTCTTTTCGCGAAAATACCTAAGAGCTGCCTTCGTCACAATAATCGTTCCAAAGAGGTTCGTTTCAATCTGTGCCCGGAATTCCGATAGAGGCGTGTCTTCGACGGACGAAAGATTGCCATATCCCGCATTGTTAATGACCACATCCAGCGAGCCAAATACATCGACCGCCGCCGTTACCGCGTTTGCTGCTGCTGCTTCGTCGGTCACATCCATTGCGAAGATCTTGACCTGATCTCCATGTCGTTCCGACAGATCAGCCAGCGACTTAATGTCCCTAGCTGTCGCCAATACTTTATTGCCCGCAGCAAGGCCCGCTTCAACAATTGCGCGACCCAGACCACGAGAGCTGCCGGTGACTAACCATACCTGCGCCATTCATCCTCCTCTATCAAGCCCCCCGGATATTCTAGAGAAGCTTCTCAAACTCAGGATTGGATGCGCAATGGGTATACGACAGGACTTGTCAGTTACGGAGGAAATCGCAGAATCTTCAGACCTCAGGAACGTTGGTGCCGATTGCCTTCACAGCCTTGTCGAGTTCCTTCTGGCGACGGTCGGTTATGAATACATAGGCACTCTCTTTGACGAAGAGTTTCGCCGCCGCGAACCCAATCCCTTCTGTTCCGCCGGTGATGACGGCGATCTTGCCTTCGAGCTCTTTGGTCATTGCCTTTCTCCGTTGCTGAGCTGGAACTCTCCAGCTCCAATGTCTCACGTTCGATCACTTGAGTCCGAGCACTGCCTGGCCGAGGTGATAGGAGAGATGATTTGTGCGGCTGAGTAGGACGGAGAAGCGATTTCGCGAAGGATCTTTTGCGAACTCGTCTTCCGACACGGCAGAGTGTCGCTGGAGCCAGTCGGACTGCGACATTTGTTCGAACCCTTTCGACAATTCTCCGTTTACGGTAATCCATGCTCGGCGAATCTCTTCGTGCGAAGGAGTGACGGTCTGCGACTTGTCAGGATTAATGACGAAGGCAACGTCAAACTCGGGATGAAGTCGTTTTCCCAGCACCTTGGCTTACTCGACGGGCCTTGTTCCTCCAAATGGCAACTCTGATCGGCGCTCCCGTGCGATTCTAACGATTAGTGCAATGCTAGGAGCGATCAACCTCTCTCGTGCCGTGTCAGACCCGAGTCTTTCACGAGAGATTCTGCAACGGACTCGCGATCAGTTAATCAGTTTGAACAAACCCGCGAAACCGCATTAGACGGCTGATTCATCTCGGACGAACGTCCAGCTACAGCGGTCAGGAATTAAACCGTTTCGCCCGCGTTCCATTGCTGTCTTCCAACGGGTATAGAACGAGCCCGTGAATCGCAGCTGGCACGATTTTGTTAGGTACTCTGATCGGTCTCCGGTACTTATGCGTCCTCGAGCCGTTCGGGTAGTCTTGGGGTGGAGAAGTCACTAGAGCTTTACAAAGAGGACTCAATCATGACGAATAGAGAAGCCGGAATCAATGTAGTCCGCGAAATGATGGGCGACCAGGCGGCCGCAAAACTCAACGCTTCCGCTGACTCAAACACCTTCGGTGCCCCGATCGCTGTGTACTCGGTCGACCAGGTCTTTGCGGATATCTGGACTCGTCCCGGTCTGGACAGGCGCTCCCGCAGCCTAGTTTCGATGTCCGTCATGATTGCCATGCGTCAGCCTCATGGCACTCTCATTACGCCGGTGAGTTTGGACGCTGCCTCGCTACTTATTGAGTTGAATGGTAACGACCACCCCTCCCCAGTTGACTTGGCCGGAAGCCTGGGCTAGATACTTAAACGCATAGGTACCGGTTTGGGTCAACTTCTGGTGGCCAGTGTCGGAGTTGGCAGAGTAAGGACCGTGACCAGGCAGCCAGTCCGGAGCATCGTCCGTCGGGCAAATGGCGGGACTCCCAAGGCACTGTAGTTGACCTTGTTTTGGGTTATTTGACAGATAGGGGTTCCAAGTAGTGGCCGGAGAGAACTGCAGGTTGACCTGCAGCAAATTGCCCAACAGCAAATCGGGTGCGTGCGTAGTCGTAACCTGCCCCGCGCTCACAGTGGAGGTGCCCACATTGCCAAAATTCCCAGTTAGGCTATTCTCCTGATCAAACGTTCCGCTGAATTGCGGTACATCGTGGACCTTGAGCTCGGCTGGATTCTGATTCCCGGTTGGCAGCGTCATCGTGATCTGGCAGCCGTTCGGCTGACTAGTCTGCACCTGTCCGTAGTACCAGGCCAACAACCCTTGATTGCTATTAATCATTAGCGATCCGCCCGGAGCAGCCGTCCAATTATTGACCGTGCAACCACTGACTGGCGAAGCACCAAGAGGCATGACGCTACCCAGCAGCTGGGGGATAGTTACGCCGACAAACAACCAATCGCCGGCGCCGGGCGTGAAGCCACTGGGATTATCCGGGACGGTTGATACCAGCGAGGTACCGGTGTCAATCTTGCCGCACGCACTGTGGGTCACGTCGCTATCGATAATTGGAGGAAAGCAATTGCCATTACCGGCAGGCGCAGGCCTAAAGCGACATAGGACGCCCTGATCGTTAGCGGACGATTGGCCAATGCCACAAGGCCAATTCTGTCCCATGTTATTGGCTACCGTAAAGAGCAGCCCTTCTTTAATTTGGGAACCGCAATTAATCTCGTTTTGACTATAGTTGTAGTTATCCGGGAATTCCGAGCAAAGGGGGATGGTGTCCGCCGGCGTAATCGGGGCGCTTGCGACTGGGTCGTATCCCGGAGCGTAAATGACTCGGTAGATCGGCGCGTCCATCGTAAAAACCCCAGGATCGTTAGGCCAGGTGTACGCGCCATGGAGTATCTGGTGAATGGTGTCGTCGCCAATGCAGTTGATCGGGGCGCCACTTCCCTTCACATCCGAGCACATCCCGTAGGGAGGTTGCGTGCCATACTCGGCCATTTGGGTTAGATCGTTCCCGTCTTTTTGGGTGTGAAGATTTTGAGTAGGGAAAGTGGCTGGCACTCTGGGACGAGCAACGCTGGTTAGCGATCGAGCTTCCGTATCGGTGAGCTACCGGCCGAGATTGCGGCGCTCGCTTTCGCGATTGGCAGCCGCCAGTTCGGTATCGGCGAATTGTTTCCATTCACGTTCAGGTAGCACACCATGTTCTTCAATCGGTCCGTATCTCTTCCAGAAGCACTGTCCCCACGCTGCCGGAGGTAATAGGGTGGAATCGACTGGTAGTACAAGGTGGCAACGACGCTAGCGGCATTTGTTAGTTGCGAACTGAGAGGTATCGCATATCGAACTACGCTCGATCCGCTGCCGTCGGAATAGTTGGGATCACCGTTAACCCCTTCCGGTTGCGTGAACTCTGCGGATGGACCGTTGGCACTCCATCCCTGCGGAAGAAGACGATTGTTTTTTACAATTTGATCCAGAGCCAGAAAGCTGGTGGTGAGCTGCCCTTCTGGATTTAATGCCAGTTCTTCATAGATCTGTACCTGATCGTCGCGCGTAATCGGGTTCGCTTGATTGTAGTGAGGTTGATAGGTCTGTTGGTTCGGGGAGAAGAACTCCGTGACCAGAGGGGTCCCGCTGTTATCAAGAATCACGCCATCGTTCGATGTCTGGCCCGAGACCCACAACGTGTTACCGGAGCCGTCGAGCACGCGGAACTCGAGAAACGCTCTGCGAAATCCTACTCCAGACGGAAAGCTGTGGCCCGCCAGATTAACCACTTGGACGTCAGCTTGCAGTGTGGTCCCGGTATTTTGCAAGGAAAGAACTTTCACGGTGGCTGAGGAACTCGCCACCTGCAAACTCGAGTTTATGGCGGTGTATTGGCTGGAATAGGTATCGGGAGCTGCAAAACCCGGCAGCAACGGATTCGAGGCATACAGGCCCAACTCGCTGCGGAACTCGCCAAACATTTCCAACGCGAACAAATTGATTCCCAGAAGAGTGTGTCTGGCGAAAGTGGTTCGTTTGGTCAGCTGAATCTGATCATCCGGCGCGCGGAACAGCTCAGGAGGAAACGTGTTGTCTTCTATATTGGCAATGTTGAATGCGAGGGGCTGGCTCTTGTACTGCTGAGGCATGTGGCAGTCCTGGCAACTCTGAGGAGTAGTGCCGTTATCTGCAAAGTTGCTGTTCGCCCACTCCAGAAAAGTCGTCTGTTCGTGGGAGACTTTTGGATTTCCCTGGCCATCGGACGGCTGGTTGCCATTCTTGTCGTACACGGGAAGAAAAATGGTGTGGCACGAACTGCACAGCAGCGAAGACTGGATCTGGCTGGCGAACTGCGGATTGACTCCGATCGCGTTTTGCATGGGCAGCGTAGCTACTTGAGAATAGGGACCGTAGAGTTCCGTAGCTGGGCCTACTTTGAATTGTCCGGTGTAGGTTCCCTCTGTGCCAAGTCCGTCAGCGGCAATATGGTGGCAACTCAGGCAGGACACGCCGTCGCGTGCCAGGGCGCCATACCGCGAGTTAGGGTCGGATAGGTCGGTGTGCGTGAGTAGTCCGCCGTTGGTATCGATCTTGTACTGGCGTTCTCCCATGACTCCATGGCAGCGCAGGCAGGTGTCGTCAATGAAATCCGCGGCGTTTTGTTGCCCGTTCAGTTGAGGATGGATGGTCCGCTCGGTCTCCAACTGCGCCAGGAAGATTGGGTCTCGTCCGGACAGGCCCATCATCGAATACCGCCATTCGCCGTTGGGGGAGACGTTAACCTTGCAGTTCGTAGGCGGCTGGCTGCCGGGGTCACATTTCTGCAGAGCATTAGGAAAAAGCATGGTGGGAAGGTCATCTCTGACTTGGCCGTCGCTGCCCACCAGGCCACTTATGGTCCCGGTTGCATCGTGACAGCCGGCACACTGGTCAGAAGTCAGGAACTGCTGTGGCCCTGCGGGACGGCCATACGGAACAACATGGTCAAAGGCTTCGGACACCATGCAGTACGATTTGCGAGGAGCCTGCTGCTGGGGAAATACCGTGGAACATTGTGGTGCCGTAAGCGGATTCCGCGTGCTCCCGGACGCTTCCTTCATGCTTCGGTAATTTGCATGATGCATATAGTCGAGCGGGTTGAACTCCGACCCTGAAGAGTCATTGTCCTTCGGCCGGATGGCGAAGTCTTGCATCGTGGTTGGAGTTCCCAAGCCGGCGACATGCGATGTGGTTGCGTAGGTGCCTTGTTCATCCGCTGCCGAGGCATGACAGTTGAGGCAGTAAAGCCCATATCCCGTGTACACGGGGGTTGGTTCGTCACAACCGTTGGTTACCCGCACCGGCGGAGCCGGGTTGGCGCCTATGTCGGCCCAGTACCAGGTATCCCACACCGAGCTGTCCTTGATCATGATGGTCCAGTCCACCAACGCTGATTCGGGACTATTCAGTGCGGGATATTGTTCTTTGATCATCATGCCGCCGTCGATAATCCTCGCGTTGCGATCTCCGTTGATCAGCCAGTTCCACAGGTTTGGAGAGTAGTAAACCTGGACGTAGGGATGGGTCATCTGGCTGCTACGTATATTTTCATCGTGCTGCCAGGACTTGTAGCAGCCCTGCTCGAGGTATGCGGTCAGCGCAGGAACGAACCCCGGAGAGTTGGATCGCTGCAACGGCGCACATGCAGACTCCTCCGAGGGCGAAGGTGAGCCCGAGTTAGAACCACAGGCCGTTAGCAGCAGGAGAGGGACGATGGCGGCGCCTAGCAACACAGTTGCGCTTCGTAAGTTCACAACTCTCCCTCGAGTATTCTTCCAACGGCAGTGCAAGTGAGCGTGACCTACGCCGCTCGCAGAGTCCTAAAATGTGTAGCCGGTTGGAATGAAATACTACACTACAGGCCTAATGGCCCTTCGTCCTGGTCGATAACGACTTACAAGACCGCGGGGACTGCCTAAGTACGCGGAAGACATACAAGACATCACATTTTGTGGGTTGGGTTGTGGGTTGGAAACTTAGGAACACCTGGTGCGCACGACGCCATTTGCAAGTCACGCGCCGACCGAACACACAGAGCGAGTTCGCCTCCGGATGCTCGCAGTCATACCCTTTCTCTGGTCTACACATCACCGGAGGAGGAAAAATGCGAGCACGCTACCAACGAGATATCTTCGGCTTGGCCATCGCAAGAAGGTTATTTTCTGACTTCTCCGTCGATACTTTCCGCGAATTGGAACGCTCCGAGCGGGAATGTTGGGCTGGTGCCGATCGGAGGGGGCGTAGCCCTAATCCTCAAACTCGGGCCCCTCCCCGCCAATGCGAGCGTTCTGGCTTCACTACAACGTCAAGCGCCCGGACTGTCTCGCTGATTTGTTAATAAATGTACACAAATCATCTACGCGGCCGTGACAAACTCTTGTTGACATGACGATATTGTCAGCGCGGTTTGGACGGACGGTCCGATGGAGGATGATCGCAATGAAGATGAGCTTCTCAGTCGGAATGATGGTCGCTGCGATGGTGCTGGGGATAATAGCGAGCGCAGTTCCTGGGGCAGACGCGCAGACGTTTACGGTGCTGCATACCTTTAGTACGACAGGTTCCGACGGGTCGGGTCCAGAAGGCACGCTGATACAGGACAGCACTGGCAACCTGTACGGAACCACCTACTTCGGCGGTCTTTTCACGAACGGAGTTATCTTCAAGTTGGATACCTCTGACAACGAGACGGTTTTGCATAGCTTTCAGGGTCCCGACGGAGAGAACCCTTCGTCCGGACTCATTCTGGACAATTCAGGAAACTTCTACGGCCCCGCGGAAGGCGGCCAAAACGGCGGCGGGGTGCTGTTCAAGCTTACTCCTGCCGGCAACGAGACCGTGTTCTTCAACTTCGTAGGATGTCTCGACTGTCTCAGGCCCCGCGACCCTCAAGGAGCTTTATTGAGAGACCCGTCGGGGAACCTTTACGGTACGACCCTCGATGGCGGGGTCAAGGGCAATGATCTTGCTTGCACCTACGGCTGCGGAACCGTATTCAAGCTCGACAGCGGCGGAGCACTGCATACTCTTTATGCGTTTCAGGGTGGAACCGATGGCCAGTGGCCATTCGGGCCCCTCCTGCCCGGGCCCGCGCCAGGAAGCTTCTACGGCGTGGCGCTGTACGGCGGAGATCTGAATTGCCCACAGGAACCCACACGCGGTTGCGGAACAGTTTTCAGCCTAAACGTGACGGGAAGGCTCACCGTCTTACATACGTTCACGGGGGGCTCGGGTGGCGGAGGTCCACAGCCAGGTCTTGTTGCCGACAGAGAGGGAAACCTTTATGGCGCCGCACAGATCGGCGGGAACAACAACTGCCAGCTGGGATGCGGGATCTTGTACGAGCTTGGCAGGAGCGGCGAATTTACTGTGCTTTATTCATTCACCGGAGGAGGCGATGGAAATTATCCCAATGGCGGTCTGGTCCTGGATTCAGAGGGAAATCTCTATGGGACAACGGAAACTGGGACAACGGGTTCCTTCTACGGAACGGTGTACAAGCTGAATACAGCCCGGCAGATGACGGTACTGCACAGTCTAAACGGCGACACCGACGGCGCCGTTCCGACAGGTGGCCTTATCCGGGATTCGTCTGGCAACTTATACGGCGTTGCCTTCACGGGCTATGGCAGACTTGACCGAAATGGAACTGTTTTCAAGGTCACGCCGTGAATCTGCTGAGTTTCTGGCTGCGACCCTTGCCTTAAAGGGGATGTCGCTCGTCGAAAACCGTCGGACGCCAATGGCCAGGAGCACTTCGTGCTGGAATACAACCCCACCAATTTGACCTTGGATGTGGAGTCGGGCCAAATCCTGGGACCGACGGTATCGGGCCACGGCGTTTTCTCCGCCAACGATCCGTTTATTGCCGGCAGCGAGCATAACGTGGGTTGAGCTTCGATAGATCGCTATCCCCGAGCCTGCTCGCTTTCGCGCTTCCTATTCCGGTGTTATCTGGCGCTTGGTCACTTAGCTTCACGCCAGGAAGGAAAAGTTTATGGCAGAGGTCGTGAACTTGTTCCATCGGCCTGAAGGATCACTTAGGACGTGCCCGAAAAGAACCGCTGATTTATGATGACTGGGCTTTCCGGGAGGTAACAAGATGGGATGGCAACGCTTAGTCCGTTTCGTATTGCTGGGTAGCCACGAGTTGGAGGAATACGCGATCTTGATAGTACGCGTCGCGCTCGGCCTGTTTTTTGCCATATCTGGGGCAAACAAACTCTTTGTTCCCCAACAGACTCAAGTCATGTACGAAACGCTGGTGGCGGCCAACGTTCCTCTCCCGCGACTGATGGTTTACTTCGTGTCCAGCGTCGAATTCGTCGGCGGTTTGATGCTGATTGCGGGGTTCTTATCTAGCCTGGCCTGCCTTGCTTTACTGGGCGACATGCTGGTCGCCATCCTTACCACCAAGCTGGCCGCACTGCCCAAAGGGGTTTCGCCCCTGAATTGGCTGGACAACTTTCTTTACCTTCCGGAAGCTCTGTACGTACTCTTCTTCGTCTGGTTGATCTGTTCCGGTCCCGGCAGATTCAGCATAGATCGCCGGATCGCTGCTAGACTGCGGCAATGAGGGAGCGCTTGAGGCGAAGCAATACTAGGTTCGAGGTCTAAGCGTCGGCCCCTAGCGGCCAAGCTGCGATAGCGCCGCACGGAGGGGAAGGCTGGAAATGCGAATTATGCCTGCGTAAGGCATATACATCTCCTGGACCAGGAAAATTGCAGCTGAAACGGAAACGGCTGCAATGAAAAACGTAGAGATGACGGTTCCATTGGCAGGGGCAAACAGACCCCAACTTAGGAAGATAAAGGTCAACCAGAAAACGACCACGGCCACTAACGGTTTGGAAACCATGAGGGTGCCTTGTTCAAACATCAACCAACGCGATTGCCCGATCTCCGTTGCCAGATTCAACGCGTCAGACCGGAGCAATCGTTGCCGATCATCTTTCGGCGAGAGTCCCTCGATCGAGTCATAAAGCGCTCCTGACAGGCCTCCGGTGGGGGCTAAGCGGGCCATTTGCGACATTTGCTTCGGCCATAGCCGATCGATGATGTGGACCACATCGTCATGCAGAACCGCCCGCGGCTCCTTTGCCTCGGGACCGTAAAGCGCCAGCGTGCGATCGAGTGAAATGATTTTGGCGGACATCTGAAGCAGCGCGGTGCTTTGCGCGTCATAGGACTCCTGGGCCGAAGCGATCAGTAAGCCGAGAACCAGCGCAGTCATCGTCCCAACCAGCCCCATTCCCAACTTCACCACGTCCTTCGAGTTGTCACTGAGATGATCCTCGGGTAGGACCTTGCGAAGGCGCATGCCTAACAAACCGGCGCCGAATATCAGGCAGAACGTGATTACGCTGACGACGATATAACTCATGACCACATCTTAAAATGCGGAGCAGAAGTCATTCAATTTATCAAATCGCGCGATATGACTGAATCCCAGGTGAGCCCTGGACGTAACCCATGGCGGATCCAGCGAGAGCCGTATGGACCCGCCAGCCTACGCAGCCCGTTCCGTTGCGAAATAGTGCGCTTGATCGAGATCGGCAATCAGCCCGGGCTGGCGTGCTCTCCATCCCAGCCGTTCCTGGGTTTGCGCGCTTGAAGCCGGGCCATCGATACCGAAGAAGAGTGCGAGCCAGCCAAAATGCCCGCTTGCCTCCTCCTGCTCAGATTTGGCGACGACCGGCAAGCTCAGGCGCCGGCCGATAACCTCCGCAATATCCCTGACTCGCACGCCCTCATCTGCAACCCCGTGGTAGCAGGCACCGGCGGAACCATTCTCCAGCACGAGTCGGTAAAGCCGAGCAGCATCGAGCCGGTGCACCGCGGGCCAGCGGTTAAGGCCATCACCGATATAAGCCGAGACGCCCTTTTCACGGGCAATGCTGATCAGACGCGGAACGAAGCCGTGATCGCTCTCGCCATGCACCGAGGGCGGCAGGCGCACGATCGACGCGCGCACTCCGCGCGAGGCCAGCGCCAGCGCGGCCTCTTCCGACTTGCGAGGAAAATTGGGATTGTTGGTATCGTCTTCCGTTGCCAGCGGCCCGCGCCGCTGCAGGAGCAAGGTCCCGGACGTGACCACCAAGGGCCGGTCCGAGCCTGCAAGCGCGGCTCCTAGCGTCTCAATGGCGCTTTGATCTTTCTCGGCGGCAGGCCCGTAGTTCGTGAAGTCATGGATGAAGGCGGTGTGGATCACGCCGTCCGAGGCGGCCACTCCGCTGCGCAGGCTGTCGAGATCTTCCAGCGAACCGGGTTGTACTTTCGCTCCGGCGGCAGCTAGCGATTTGGCTGCCTGATCCGAACGAGCGAGGCCCAGCACCTGATGCCCCGCGGCTTGTAACTCACGCACAATCGCTGTGCCGACGAATCCTGTTGCTCCGGTAACGAATACGTTCATAACATTGCTCCTTCCATCAAATAATTCGGGTTTTGCAAGTAGGTGAAGCGGTCCCTAAAATGACTCGCCTACAAGTTCTTCGCTTTTCTTCCAAAGCGCCTCGGCAAGGTTCGCATCGAGCGCGTAGGCGCGCACTCCTTCGCTTACGCCGCTGATTGTGGCGTTATCCGGCACCACATTGCCGACGTGGCAGTTCTCGCAATACCGGCCACCGATCTCCTTGGCGGGAGCAACTACGGCTGCCCATACCGAAGTTGCGGCCCCTTGAGGCATGGTCTTCCACTGGAAGGAAGACTTGCCTTCCGCTGCGAGTTGCTGATTAATCTGTTCGACCATGCCTTCCAGAAGGCTGGGATCCATGTAGCGAGCCAACTCAGTCTGAATTACGCCCGGATGCACCGCCGCCGCCCGCACGCCCCGATCGCGATGCCGTTTGTCGAAAGCAACTGCGAAAAGAATGTTCGCCGTCTTGGACCGGCCATAGGCAACGAAAGGATCATAGGGTGTCGACTTAAAATTAGGATCGTCCAGGTCGACGTTGGAGAAGCGATGTCCCGCAGAGGAAAGATTGATCAGCCGCCCACCTGAGCGAATCAGCGATGCGATCCGGTTGACAAATACAAAATGGCCGAGATGATTGGTGCCAAACTGCGTCTCAAAGCCGTCCGCGGTATGGCCAAACGGAGTGGCCATCACTCCCGCGTTGGCAATGACTACGTCGAAGGGTTCGCCTTTGGCTAAGAGTTTGTCGGCGCACGCTCGTACGCTCTTCAGGTTAGCGAGATCCAGCTCAACCAGCTCAAAACCTCCGCCATTGGCTGCGGCGTCGTTACGCACCTGTTCGGTGGCCGATTTCGCCTTGGCCAAGTCCCGCGCCGCGCCCACAACCTGCGCGCCGTGGGCGGCCAGAGAGCGCGCCGTTTCCACGCCCAGCCCGGCCGAAACTCCGGTTACCAGAATCCGCTTGCCGTGCAGATTCACTCCAGACAAGACATCTTCGGTTGTTGAGGTCGCTCCAAATACTTCCACCATCGTTTTCCTCCTTAGTAGTAGCCGCTTCGAATTTCGCACTTGCGCCGTCAGGGTTGACGAACCGCCTGGGTTCGAATAAAACGGAGAGTGTCTCCGAAACACTAGATAAGATAAACGGAGAGCATCTCCGGTTGCAAATATTTTTATGGCGGCGAGAAGCTCACAGCCTAAACGGCGCAAGCCCCGCACGGATGCGCAGCGTAATCGCGAACGCGTGCTGGAGGCGGCGAAGGAGGCATTCACCCGCGCCGGCGCAAACGCCAGCCTGGACGAGATCGCCAAAGACGCAGGGGTGGGAGCGGGAACTCTGTATCGCCACTTTCCAACCCGCGACGCGCTGATCGAGGCGGTTTATCGAACCGAGGTAGAGAAGCTGGCGGCGGCAGAACGGAAGTTCGCCGAGACCATGCCCCCGATGGAGGCCTTGCGTGCCTGGATGTTGTTGTTCGTGGATTACATCGCTGCCAAGCAGATCATCGCGCCTGCACTGAATACATTCGTCGGAGGCCCCTCGAAGCTGTACGAAGGTTCCCGGGCTCAGATCCAGGGAGCGATCGAGGCGCTGGTGAGGCGCGCCATCAAGAGTGGCGACATACGCAAGGACCTGGACCCGTTCGACCTGCTTCGGGCGCTTATCGGCGTCTCCAACGTGGCATCCAGCCCGGACTGGCAGCAAAGCGCCAAGAGACTGGTAGATATCCTCATCGCCGGCTCGCGCCTCAGGTAGACATGGCAATTCGGCGTGATCTGGGGGCTCTCGTACTTCTTCTGGCGCCGGGTACCGGGGTGCCCCACACATTCGCGGTTTTCGAATGTGTGGGTTCCACGAGTCACAGGGTCGGGTACCTCTCATCACAGACGGAGAGATCGGATCCCAATACTTTCGGGGCATGACGAAAGGTCTGCAGCGTTGGTACGGTGGGAACGATCTGCACTTCATAACCTGTAGTTGTTATCAGCGCCGTCCAGAACTGAGTAGCGCCGAACGCCGCGATTTGTTCCTACATGTGTTGGAGCGCGCCCGGCAAAAGTATCGCTTCGTCGTGGTCGGTTACGTGGTGATGCCCGAGCATTTCCACCTGCTGATAACCGAGCCGGAAGTGGAAAATCCTTCCGTGGTGATGAAAGTGGTGAAAGAGCGGTTCACTAAGTTGCTTCACCACGGCGGCCTGCGCACCGGCCCGATCTGGCAAAAGCGTTTCTACGATTTCAATGTGTGCACCTACGGAAAAGCGAATCGAGAAGCTGCGGTACATCCATCGTAATCCTGTAAAACGCGGTCTGGTAGCCGCACCCGAAGAGTGGAAATGGAGTAGCTTCCGGACTTACGCCGGCAGAGAGGAGGGCTTGGTAAAGGTCAACTGTCAGGAGTGGCCGCTGCGGGTTACCTATTCCGCCTCGCGATCCCACTCATTCGAAAACCGCGAATGGTACGGCACCCCCGGCACCCCGGCGCCACAATCACCGATCAATACTTGCGCGCACTCTTTCCCGATGAGACATTGATCGACTTGGTCGTTCTCATCCGTTGACCGCCGGGGTGCCCCACACATTCGCGGGTTTCGAATGTGTGGGATCAAGGGTCGGTTGGGCGGCTTCCATTCCCACTCATTCCAAAAGCAGGAATGAGTTGCGGCACCCGCTGTCCCCTTCCGCATCCTATAGTTCTTTCGGACATGTACCTTCGTAATTCCCCAGGAGTCGTAGTCGTCACAGATTTCTCCTCGACAACTTCGGTAGCTTGAGAGATGGCTGCTCATTGTCTGCAGCCATCCGGGGTCCCCAAGGACGGCCGGGTGCCGGGGTGCCGTACACATTCGCGGGGTTCCGAATGTGTGGGACTCCAGGGCCGGTTGGGCTACTTGCACTCCCACTCATTCCAAAAGCAGGAATGAGTAGAGCACCCAGCTGGGATAGGCGGAGGAAGGACTATGCGACATATCAGGCTTTGCCAGCACACCAAGGACGACGGCAAGCTTTGCGGCTCGCCTGCAATGCGCGGGAAGCGCTATTGCTACTTCCATCTGGACGTGGTTCTCCGGCGCCGGCGCCTGGCGCGCATGGCCAGAGAACGGCAACTGCTGGCCAAAGCTAAACTCTATGACGACAGGATTTTAGGTCTTAACTCGTATGCCATGACTATTTTAGGCCATTACACGCGCGTAAATTCCCTGCCATCTGAAATTTGCACACCGCAGGGGGAGGGGGGGAGCTAGTCAAGGCTGCAGCTTGCGCCGAGCGCGGGCCAAACAGCTGGAATGGGATTTAGGGTAGTGTCTCGGGTTGAAACACTACCCTGGGTTTAGTGCCTTAGTGGACAGCCGAGGTTTTCGCCGCGGCCAGGTCGTAGCGATCAAGGTTCATCACCTTGCTCCACGCAGCCACGAAGTCCTTCACAAACGTCTCTTTCGAGTCGTTAGAGGCATAGACTTCCGCCAGCGCCCGGAGCTGGGAGTGCGAACCGAAGATCAGGTCGACACGAGTGCCGGTCCACTTGACTTCGCCGGTCTTGCGATCGCGGCCTTCGAACACGCCTTCGGAGGCGGAGGGCTTCCACTCCGTAGTCATGTCGAGCAGGTTGACGAAGAAATCATTGGTCAGCGTGCCCGGCCGCTTGGTGAAGACGCCGTGCTTGGTTTGCCCGAAGTTGGCATTCAGAGCGCGCAGGCCGCCGATGAGCGCTGTCATCTCGGGAGCAGTCAGCTTCAGCAACTGCGCCCGATCTACCAGCATCTCCTCCGGCGATATGCCGTTCTGCGTCCGCACGTAGTTGCGGAAGCCGTCTGCCTTCGGCTCCATGACGGCGAAGGAGTGCACATCGGTCTGCTCCTGCGAAGCGTCCGTGCGCCCCGGCGAGAAGGGAACCTTCACGTCGTGACCGGCCTTTTTCGCCGCTTCCTCGACGGCTGCGCAGCCGCCCAGAACGATCAGGTCGGCCAGCGAGACCTTCTTTCCTTTGTTCCCGTCGGATTGCGAGCTGTTGAACTCCTTTTGGATGGTCTCCAGCTTCTGCAGAACCTTCGCCAGCGCGGCCGGCTGGTTCACTTCCCAATCCTTCTGCGGCACCAGGCGAATACGTGCCCCGTTCGCGCCACCGCGCTTGTCAGAGCCGCGGAAGCTCGCTGCCGACGCCCAGGCAGTGGTCACCAAATCGGAGCTAGACAGTCCGGACGCAAGGATCTTGGCCTTCAGAGCCGCAATGTCCTTGTCCCCGATGAGTTCATGATCCACGGCAGGAACCGGGTCTTGCCAGATCTGCGGCTCCTTGGGAACCAGCGGGCCAAGGTAGCGCGAGAGCGGCCCCATGTCGCGATGGGTCAGCTTAAACCACGCCTTGGCGAACGCGTCAGCCAGTTCTTCGGGATGTTCGTAGAACCGCCGCGAAATTTTTTCGTACGCCGGATCGAAGCGCAGCGCGAGGTCCGTAGTGAGCATGGAAGGCGCGTGACGCTTGGAACCATTGTGGGCATCGGGCACCGTTCCGGCGCCAGCGCCATTCTTCGGAGTCCACTGATGCGCTCCCGCCGGGCTCTTGGTCAGTTCCCATTCGTAGTTGAACAGGTTCTGGAAGAAGTTGTTGCTCCACTTCGTCGGCGTAGTGGTCCAGGTGACTTCCAGGCCGCTGCCGATCGCATCGCCACCTTTGCCGGTGCCAAACTTGCTCTGCCAGCCGAGACCCTGCTGCTCGATGCCGGCGGCTTCCGGCTCGGCGCCCACCAGGGCCGCATCGCCGGCGCCGTGGGTTTTGCCGAAGCTGTGACCACCGGCAATGAGCGCAACCGTCTCTTCGTCATTCATCGCCATGCGGGCGAAGGTCTCGCGGATGTCGCGCGCCGCGGCCAGCGGATCCGGTTTTCCGTTGGGGCCTTCCGGGTTCACGTAAATCAGGCCCATCTGCACCGCGGCCAGGGGATTCGCCAGATCGCGATCGCCGCTGTAGCGCTCGTCCGCCAGCCACTTGCCTTCGGGACCCCAGTAGATGTCCTCACCCGGCTCCCAAACGTCCTCCCGGCCGCCGGCGAAGCCAAAGGTCTGGAAGCCCATCGACTCCAACGCGACGTTGCCGGTGAGAATCATGAGATCGGCCCAGGAGATTTTCTTCCCATATTTCTGCTTGATCGGCCACAGCAGGCGGCGCGCCTTATCGAGGTTTACGTTGTCCGGCCAGCTATTGAGGGGCGCAAAACGCTGTTCGCCCGAGCCTGCTCCGCCGCGGCCGTCGCCGATGCGGTAGGTGCCCGCGCTGTGCCAGGCCATACGAATGAAGAGTGGTCCGTAGTGGCCGAAATCGGCTGGCCACCACTCCTGCGAGTCCGTCATCAAGGCGCGGAGATCTTTGATCACGGCATTCAGATCGAGGCTCTTGAATTCCTCCGCGTAATTGAACTGCTTGCCCATGGGATCGGACTTGGGGGAGTGCTGGTGCAGAATGTTTACGTTGAGATGATTCGGCCACCAGTCGGCATTGCCCTGTAATTTGCGAGCGCCGTGAGCGACCGGACATTTTGATTCGGTTGACGAGTTTTGTTCATGAGTATGGGGGACAGTCGCCCCCGCTGCTGCCGCAAGTTCTTTTTCCATAATGTTCTCTTCCTTCAAAATTAGTTAAGAAAAGTGACCAACTACAAACCCATCAAGGGTTCGCACAATCGCCGGTGACCGCGCTGTTCATCCGGCATTCAGCGAGCTGCAATACTTAACCGGAAGCGTGCCGCGGAGCGCACTTCGTACAGAGTCCCCGGAAAATCAGTTCGCATTCCCGAAGAACCCGCTTACCGAGGGAGCGCGAGGCAGGCCTGGGCACCTTGTACCACTCAATGTCCTCGACATTGCCGCAGCGGTCGCAGATAAAGTGATGATGCCGCACGTCTTTGGCATCGAAGCGCGCGGCCCGGCCCTCGACGGCCACTTCGCGTACCAAGCCCGCCTGTACCAAATCGCGCAGATTGTTATAAGTTGTGGCCCGGGAAGAGCGCGGATCCATGCGATTCACGGCTTCGAAGATTTCCGCAGCCGTGGGATGCCGCGTGCATTCCATCAGGAACGCCATCACGGCGAAACGCTGCGGAGTGCACCGCAACCCGCTGCTTTCCAGGGTCTGCTTAATCGCCTCGGCGTCCATTACCCATTTAGATTAAATCTAATGTGATATTTTGTCCAGACGAGTGGACTTTGCAGCTGGTCGATCTTTTCGGAGAATTCGCGCCGGATCCAACTGCAACGTGCCATACGTTAACTACCGCGGCTCGGCGCCCAATGCCGAGACCGGCGAAAGGCAATTGGGAGTGCTTTCCAAGCGCAAGCCCTTGGGCAGCGACTCACCATAAGTGCGCACCACATCGTCGCGATCGGGAGTCACGAAATTCTTCAGCCGTCCGACCACCATTTCATCAGCGACGCCGCTTTCCACCAGCCGGGCGATGGCAACCTGACGCACCTCGTCGCTAACATCACGGGTGCGATCACCGGTAAGCCGGGCGAGTTGAAGAATTGCGGTCGCAGTCTCGTGCGTCAGCTCAGGCAAATGCAGGAGCGCGGCAATCCAGTCCGCCGCCGTCTCTGGCGGTACGACGCAATTGAGCGAGCCGTAAAGTGGAATGCGCGCGCCAAATCTGCCCAGTGACCACAGCCAGCTGCCATCGGCCGGTTCTTTGTTGAGCTTACGCAGCAATTCGCTCCCTAGCGCGGCCCGCGTGGCTCCGGAGAGGTGTTCGAGACTCGCCAGCAGACGCCAGCCTTCGCGCTCCAGCTGCGAATTCAGGCGCGCACTTGATTTCTTACGTCCAATGCCGAGCCCAGCCAGGTAATTCCGAAGTTCATGCTGATGCGCCGCGCTCAGTCCGGGGGCGACTCGCCGCCACAACACCAGCCAATCGACTTGGGACTGAAGATTCTCCGGAAATGTGAGCCCCGCTTGATAAACCCTCCTTGCCTGATTGATGCGCTGGCTATCCTGGGCATCTCCGAAGCCTGGCCGCAAGCAATAACCATAGAGGTTAAGCCAGCGCGCTTCGTGGCGGGGGCTCAGCTTTCGGCCCTCGGCAACCTCACTGAGCGCGTCTGCCAGCGCTCGGAGAATGCTGATGGGCCAGGATTCCTTTCGAAGCCCGACTGCGGATTCCAGCTCGTTCACCAGCGGCGCGGGGTCCGGAATTGTGCCGTCGGGAGTCTTGGCGAATGCCTTCCGCATTGATTGGGAAACCGCTTGCAGAGCTTCTTCGGAAAGGTGCGGCGACTCAGTTGTCGCAGCCGGTGTCAGCTCAGAAGCGGCGGCCTGTGGGGCATCGGCTTTCCCGCGAAGTTCAAACTGCAGCCGCCAACGATGCGGCGAGCTCACCGACTCACACCAGAGCTCAAGCGTCCCAACTTCGGTGAAGCTTACCGCCAAACGTACCGCCAGCTCCTGCTCCTGCAGTTTCTTACCGTACCGTAGCAGGGTTGTGAGCGGTGCATGCCGGTGCAGGTTACCTGGATCCAGGTCCGTTAAATCTCCGTGTGCATCGTGCCTAACCGTCGAGCTGTAGAGGTTAAAGGACACGGGCCGATTTGCCAGCACTGAAAAATCCTGACCGGCGAGCGAAAGAGTTGTGCCCTCGTCGGTTCCCGCCGGTAACACGCAAACCGCTTGGCCCGAGCGCAGCGCAATGTAGTAGCTCCTGGCGCTGCCCGCCTTGACCCGCAAACCAACACCGCGGCGCACCCTGCCGTAATACGCGGCTCCCAACGCTACCGCGCTGCTCATGGATTCGTTGTGCAGGATTTTCGGACGCCAACTGTGAGCCTTCAGGCTAACCCAGTGCGAGATGGCCTCGGTGATCCGCTCGCGCGCAATTTCCGGTACGCAAAACCCTCCGTTGAAAAGAACCGCGTCCGGCTGAGACCATATCGGAGTGGCGGCTACTTGGAGCCAGCGGCCTTGCCCCATGCCGCATCGCCAGCGCTGCTTGCCTCAGAAACGCCGCGAGATGTTTTGTGATCGCAGGATCGCTCTCGTAGGGCAAGCCAATTTCCCGCAGGCCGCTCGGCCGGCCGCGGGTTGGCAATTCGTCGGCCGCAGTTAGAGGCAAGAAGCCGTTGGTCAGCAGCTCGATAACTTCGTCGCGGGTCAGTTCGCTGCTGAGCATCTGACCAACCACAGCTCGCCCGCTGCCTAGAATATTGATCGGCAGACGATCGATCCCTGGTTCACCGAGCAGGCGTTCCTTGGCGACAGAACAAGCAACTTGTAATCCACGGCGCTGGCGCAAGCTGAGGGTCGCCTTGAGCTTCTGTTCAACCAGACGGGCCAGCGCCAGGTCAAGATTCTCTCCTCCCAGCAGCAAGTGAGCGCCGATGGCAGTCCGCTCAAACTCGATCAGCTGGCCGCGGGCGCGGGCGCGTACCAGGCTGAAATCAGAAGTGCCGCCGCCGATGTCGCAAATCAGAACCAGGTCGCCGTCCTGCACTTGCTCCCGAAGAGCGTGCTGGTGCTGCGCTATCCAGGCATAGAAAGCAGCCAACGGTTCTTCCAGCAGGGTAAGACTCTTCAGACCCGCCTGACGGGCCGCTTCCACTGTAAGCTCACGCGCTTCTTCGTCGAACGACGCGGGTACCGTCAGCACAATACTCTGATTCTCGAAGCGGTGCTCCGCATCGCTTGTCTCGCCGGCGGCCAGCGCAGCGTTCCAGGCATCGCGAAGATACATGAGATAACGCGCCGAAGCTTCCACTGGAGAAACCTTGGGCGCCGACGCTTCTGCCTCGACAGGCAAAATGCCTTCGGTTCGATCTACCGCGCTTTGGCATAGCCACGACTTCGCCGACGCAACCTGACGTCCGGGTAGCAGCGCGCCTTGTTCCCGCGCCATCGTTCCCGCGATCGAAGACGGGTTCGCATCCCAGGGAAGCGCAAGCGTCCCGGCCGCGATCTCAGCGTCTGTCGGGAAGTAGAGGAAAGAAGGAAGATACGAGAGTGCCCGAACCTCGCCTGCACCGACCAGTTGAGGCACATCGAACACGTGAATGCCGGAAGACCCTTCGACCGGCGTCTCCTGCGTGTCGACATAAGCAACCACCGAGTTGGTGGTGCCGAGATCAATCCCGATCAGGTAGCGGGAAGAATGCTCGTTCGCTGCCCCTGAGCCTGTGGCACGCTCATCCATCAGTCGCTCTTGTCGCGAATGTTGAGTTCCAGCTTCCAGCGCTGCGTTCCGTCACGGGAGACGCACCAGACCTCGAGCGTGCCGACTTCGGTTACGTGCGACTCCAGGCGAACCGGCAGAACCGCTCCTTGCTCTCCGTCGAGGTTGAGCGTCACCTCAAGCGGGCTTAACTCCTCGATCTCAGTGCCCCAGTTCTCCAGAAGGTCACCGACATGGTCCTGCTTTCGAATGGTTGAACTCAAGAAACGGAACTCGGCGGGTTCGCCTACAATCAGGCCGAACTCACGATCAGGGACTTGGGCCTCGGTGCCTTCTTCCATGCCGAAAGGCACAACGCAGAGCGCCTTCAGCGGAGCTTCCATGCCGGGCACGGCCGGCATCGCGCTTTCGATTCCGATGTAGTAGGTACGCGAAGCGCCGCTCCTGATTCTGACACCTTGTCCCCGCCGCGCCCGGCCATAGTAGGCCGCACCGCGCGCAACCGCGTGCTCCAGATCGGGCGCATCCAGGACTTGCGCAGCTCCGAGCGCTTCGAATCCTTCTGCGCCCAGCCACTGATTGAGTACTTCCACCAATCGTCCCCGCAGCGCTTCGGCTTTCATCACGCCACCGTTGAACAGAACGTGCGTGGGACAAGCCAGTCCACTCCGGCCACGCCGGATGTTCGCGGCCTCGGGACTGTTCTTCACTTGCTGCGCGAGGAAGCGCGCCAGGTGTTTCGTCACAGCGGCATCGGCAGCGAATGGCAATCCCAACTCCTGGAAGCCGATTCGGCGCTGCCGCAGAGGCATTTCGTCGCTTCGAACTTTAGGAAAGAATCCTTCCAGCAGCACCCGGTCCACGTCTTCACGCAGCAGTTCGGTCTTGATGGTGCCGCCGACCAACTTCCGTCCTTTGCCCAACAAAGTAACGTCGTGCTTCTTGCTGTCGGGATTTTCAAACAGATATTCCTTTGCCACACGGGACTGGTGCCATAGCCCGTGGAGATGATGGGTATCGATGGAATGACCCTCGGCCTCCAAGCGCTGCTGCAGCAATCGCGCCAGCGCCAGATCCATATTGTCGCCGCCCAGCAGAATGTGATCGCCGACGGCCACGCGTTTCAGCGCCAGGTCGCCGTTCTCTTCCGAGACCGTGATGAGGCTAAAGTCCGTCGTACCTCCGCCAACGTCGCATACCAGAATCAGGTCGCCCACCTTGATTCGCCTGCGCCATGCATCCCCCTGCGCCTCCAGCCAGGCGTAAAAAGCAGCCTGCGGTTCCTCGAGCAAGGTCACATGTTGCAAGCCGGCCTGCTCGGCTGCGCGGAGGGTCAACTCGCGGGCTTCTTCATCGAACGAAGCGGGCACGGTAAGCAGCACGTCTTGCTCGCTCAAAGGTTGGTCGACATGATTGCTGTCCCACACCGTGCGCAGGTAACGGAGGTATTGCGAAGAGGCTTCCACCGGCGAAAGTTTCGCTACCTCCTCGGGCGACTGCCAGGGAAGAATTGGCGTGGTCCGGTTCACGGCTGCATTAGAAAGCCACGACTTGGCTGAAGCTACCAGCCTCAGGGGATTCTCCGAGCCGCGTTTACGAGCTAACTCCCCGATCACGAATTTAGGCTCCTTATCCCAAGGCAGTTTCAAGCTGCCCTTGGGAAAATCCATTTCGCCCGGGATATATAGAAAAGATGGCAACAAGGTTCGGTCGGCGACTTCATTCGGGTTAACCAGTTGGGGGATGTTCTCCAGCTCGATTACGTTTGTGTCCTCGGCAGCTGAGACGCGCGAATGCGCGATTGCAGAATTCGTCGTGCCCAGGTCGATGCCAACGATGAATTGTGAGTCCAATCAGATCTCCATGAAGCGGATCGCGGGTTGTGTGAGTCAAAGTGATCCGAAAACTGCGGATGCTGCGCTAAGGAATCTCAACTTCGGCGGGAGCCACGATGGCTCGTCCCGATCCCTGAGGAAGAGATGGCAAAGAAACTTCCTTCACCTTCCACCCACGATGCCGCAACATCCCTCGAATAGGTGGTTCGCCAGTGACGTTCCCGACGAGTTTAATAGCCGCGGGATCGAAGCCTGCCGGCACGGTTACCGGCTGGTCCTCATCCGAGTCGATGACTGGATCGAGCTTCACATAGCGTTCGAGGACCTGGCGGCAGGAGGTATGAATACTCCGAACCGCCGCCCCCAGCTGTGCGTCCGGATAGGGAGTTACGTCTTCCGCCAGAAAATCGATAAGCCGCCCATCTCGCTGGAACAAGCCTAGCATCTGCACCGCTCGATCAACCGATTCCTCTCCCCGGGCATCGTCTTTCCTGACCGGCGGTGTACCGGGCAACTCCTTGCGGGAAAAGGGCGCAGCGTCTGGCGTGGGCTTGATCAGCTCGCGTGCGATGTCCTGCGGGATCTCTGCGTGCAAAAGGATGGCAAGGAAACAGCGAACTGCATAAGAGAGTCGTGTGCCAAATGTGATCATAGAATGGGCTTTCCAATTACGTCGAGGAACGACCGAACGCCTTTAACAACTCTTCAGGAAAACACACTCGGGCTGGCCTTTCTCAAGCCTTGACGGTGGCCGCGGCTCGTTTTGCAGCAACCCGTAGCAGTAGGATAGGAGGCGGAGGCAAGTCCCATGCTTATCGTCCACATCCATGTACACGTCAAGCCCGAGTCGGTGGTGGACTTCAGGCAGGCCACCTTGGAGAACGCGCACCACAGTGTTCAGGAGCCCGGTATCGCACGCTTCGACGTGGTGCAGCAGCAGGATGATCCGACACGTTTTGTGCTGGTCGAGGTTTACCGTACGGTCGACGGGGCAGCTGCTCATAAAGAGACTGGTCACTACGCCAGGTGGCGAGACACGGTCGCGCCCATGATGGCCGAGCCGCGCGACCGCGTGCAGTACGACGCCGTTTTTCCTGATCCCCAGGGCTGGTAGAACGATGCGCTTCGAGTTTGCCACCGCAACCCGCATTATCTTTGCCGAGGGCTCGGCTGCCACCCTCCCCGAACTGGCGCGCACGTTCGGCACCCGCCCGCTGGTGGTGACCGGAGCCTCCACCGACCGCGCGGCGGCAGTTGTCTCAGCACTCTCAGCCCAAACTTTTGCGGTGCCCGGCGAGCCCACGGTTGACCTGATCCGCGAGGGGGCACGCAGGGTGCAGCATGACGGCTGCGATGTAGTCGTTGCCTTGGGCGGTGGCAGCGCAATTGACGGCGGCAAAGCAATTGCCGCGGTTGCGGCCAACGGGGGCGAGCCGCTCGAGTTTCTTGAAGTGGTGGGAAAAGGTCGCGCCCTCAAAGTTCCGCCGCTGCCTCTCATTGCTGTGCCGACCACCGCCGGTACCGGCAGCGAGGTTACGCGCAATGCCGTGCTCGGATCGCCGGAGCACGGCGTCAAGGCCAGCTTGCGGAGTCCACTCATGCTGCCGCGAATTGCGCTCGTCGATCCCGAGCTGACGTACGGGCTGCCCCCCGCGGTCACAGCCAGTACCGGCCTTGACGCTCTGACCCAGCTCATTGAGCCGTATGTCAGCGTGCGCGCCAATCCGCTGGTGGATGCGATTTGCGTTGAGGGCATCCGACGCGTTGCCGGTGCGTTGCGCCGCGCCTACCACGACGGCGCGGACGTGGCGGCGCGACGGGATATGGCGCTGGGAAGCCTTTTCGGCGGCCTGGCGCTGGCGAACGCCGGACTCGGGGTGGTGCATGGCTTTGCCGCGCCGCTCGGCGGGACGTGGAAAGCGCCGCATGGCGCGCTTTGTGCGGCGATTCTGCCGCACGGCATGGCAGCCAATGTAGACGCGTTGCGGGCCCGCGCCCCGCAGCATCCCGCGCTCGAACGCTACGCCACCATAGCTAGCCTGCTGACCGGCCGCAACGACGCGCGCGCGGAGGATGGCATTGATTGGGTGCGCGAACTCTGCGTCGAGCTCAACATCCCGTCGCTGCGCGCCTGGGGTGTCACCCAAGCCGATTTGCCAGGCGTGGTCGAGAAAGCAGCCCGCGCCAGCAGCATGCAGGCCAACCCGCTCCCGCTCACCGACAAGGAGCTGCTGGCAGTGATCGCGGCGGCGCTGTAAGGAAACAGGTCTACTGGTTGAGACGCAGGTTATTCGAACTTCCTCTACACGTCATGGCTGGTTTTGTTGCCAGTGCCCAGTGCCGTGAGAAAATTGCGCAGGCGCCGTGGCGGCTTGAGCGGCTAGGGACCTCAAGCCAGAAGCGGTAGTCGCGATACTCAAATTCATGGACGTTCTCAAAGAGCTTTTTGAGCGACATTTCAAGGTACCAGTCGAGCGGATGCAGCCGCTCCGGGCAGAACTGGGTGCTTCGGGCCGCAAGATCGTCCGGCTTGCCGGCGGAAACTTTTCTGCCATTGGCATTTTGTATGGGGTCCGCGAAGAGAATGTCGCTTTCCTTGAATTTTCCAGGCATTTTCGCCGGCACGGCCTGCCGGTGCCGGAGATCTTTGCGGAAGATTTGTCCCGCGACGCTTATCTGGAAGAGGATCTCGGTGATACGACGCTCTTTGAATTTCTATCGGACCATCGTACTGGCGACCATATCGCTGCCCCTGTTATTGAAGCCTATCGCGAAGCAGTGAATCTGTTACCCCGTTTTCAGATCGAAGCCGGTCGCGACTTGAATTACAAGCTATGCTATCCGCGCGCCAGCTTCGATCGCCAGTCCATCGCCTGGGACTTGAGTTATTTCAAGTACTACTTTCTCAAACTTGCCGGCATTCCCTTTAACGAGCAGGCACTGGAGGTCGACTTCGGCCGGCTGACAAAGTTCTTGTTGACTGCCGACCGGGATTACTTTCTCTATCGGGACTTCCAATCGCGCAACATCATGTTGCGTGACGGAGCTCCATTTTTTCTGGATTACCAAGGCGGCCGCAAAGGCGCGTTGCAATATGACATCGCATCGCTTTTGTATGATGCGAAAGCTGATCTGCCGCCGCAGCTGCGTCAGCAATTACTCGATCACTATCTCGATCGTCTTGCCGGCTTCATCGACCTCGATCGGGAAGGGTTCATGACGCTTTACTACGGCTTCGTTTACATCCGTATCATGCAGGCCTTGGGCGCTTATGGCTTTCGCGGCTTTTACGAGCGCAAAGCTCATTTCCTGCAAAGCGTGCCTTACGCCCTGAACAACCTGCGCTGGCTTCTGGATAACATCCAACTGCCGATCGCGCTGCCCGCCCTGATGGAGACATTCAAGCGGGCCATCGACTCCGGCCAATTGCAGAGCTTGCATTCCGAAGCGGAAAATCCCATCGCTGTACGCATTTTTAGTTTTTCTTTCCACCGGGGCGGCTTACAGGATGAGACTGGCAATGGCGGCGGATTTATTTTTGATGCCCGGGCTCTTCCGAATCCCGGACGGGAAGAACGATTCAAAGCACTTTCCGGTAAAGACCAACCGGTGGCCGACTATCTCAGCCGACAAGAGAGCGTGCAGCAGTTTCTCAGCAGCTCGCTGTCTCTGGTCGACGCCAGCGTGACGAATTATCAGAGCCGGGGATTCCAGAACTTGATGGTGTCGTTCGGCTGCACCGGCGGCCAGCATCGCTCGGTATATCTGGCCGAGGAATTGGCCAAACGTTTGCGCGGCAGGAGAGGCGTGGAGGTCATCGTGCGGCATCGGGAGTTGGAGAGATTGGGCCAATGAAAGCCATGATTCTGGCCGCCGGCCTGGGCACGCGCTTGCGGCCACTCACCGACAGTCGCCCGAAGGCGCTGGTGGAAATCAACGGTCGCACCATGTTGGAGATTACGCTCTCCCGCTTGCGGGACTTTGGGATTCGCGAAGTGATGATCAACGTGCATCACTTTGCCGACATGGTTATCGAGTATCTGACCGCGAACGGGAACTTCGGAATGCGAATTGAAGTCTCCCGGGAGGAAGTCTTGCTCGACACCGGCGGCGGACTCAAGCGGGCCGCGTGGTTTTTTCTCGACGATCCCAGTGCGTCGGGAGAACCATTTCTTTTGCACAATGTGGATGTCCTCAGCACCATTGATTTCCGCCGTATGGTGGAATTTCATACGCAACATCAGGCTCTGGCCACGCTGGCCGTGCAATTCCGGCAGACTTCCCGCTACCTCCTGTTCGACGAGCAGCTTCGGCTTTGCGGCCGCCAGGTAAGGCAGGGCCAGGCGGAACTGGTGCGGCCTGCACGGCAGCTACAATCGCTGGCATTCACCGGAATCCACGTTATTTCGCCTCGACTGCTCACGATGATGCCGGGAGAGGACGCCTTCTCCATCATCGACTGCTATCTGCAGGTGGCCGCCCGCGAAGAAGCCATTGTGGGCTTTCAGGCCGACCAGTGGTATTGGCGCGATCTGGGTAGCCCGGACAATCTGAAACAGGCCGCCGCCGACATAATGCAAGGGGATCTTGGCTAGTCATTGCCAATAGCGCGAAAGAGTTTCATCGGTATTGTGGGAGAGCACAAATCTGAGCGATAGCGTACCGGACGCTGGATTGTTTTCGGCAGTGTCCGGCATTTCAACGCAGCCGTTTTGCAAGCAACCTATCAGACCAGTACGCGACGAAGCCCGCCAGGATTATCAACGCGCCGAAGACAAAGCTATTCATGGCAAGAATCTGTTCGCGATCGCTACGCGTGACGGCGAAGACCAGCAGCCCCATAGGAAGCATGCCGGTCAACACTACTCCGAATATGCCGCCTGGAATCTTGAAAGGCCGGGGCAGATCGGGCTCGGTGAAGCGCAGCACCACCAGGGCCACGAACTCGAGTAACAAGCTTGCTCCATAAATAAGAATATCGAGCGTGACCAGCCGTTCGAAGCCCAAGCCCAGGCAGAGAGCCCAGCCGGTCGCCAGCACGACGATGGAAACCCATGGCGCTTTGCTGCGTTCAGTTACTCGGGCGAAAATTCTCGGCAGCATTCCATCCTGCGCCATGGCGTACGGCAATCGCGAATAGCTCATGACCAGCGCGTTGAACATTCCGAACGCGCTCATCATTCCACCTAGCACCAGCCAAATCCGCAGCCACGGTCCGCCCAGCAGGTTCGCAATATCGGCCCACGATCCTGTCTCCCACGCCGCTGGGCTGAGGCGCGTCAACGCCATGGCCCCCACGGGGAGAACATACGAGACGACCACCAGCAGCACGGCTGCCAGAATGGCTCGGGGATAAGTTCGCTGGGGCTGATCCACCTCGGCTGCGATTGTGGAAGCGTTATCCCATCCCATGTAATTCCACATCGCCACCAGTAGTCCGCCGATCAGATCGACGCGCGAGGTGGTCGGTGTGATCACCGCCTGCGCCAGCGCCCCGTATTTCCAGGGAGCCAGTAGCACGATGATTGCGAACGGTGCGGAGAGCAGGAAGAAAAGCCAGACCGACGTAGTGGCTACCACCTTGATACCAGCGACGTTCAATGCCGCGCAGACCGCTACCACAGCCAATCCTGCCAGTGCGCCGCGATGTCCAACCGAGAACCAGGGAAAAAGACGCGCCAGGTACAAAACGAACAATGTGGGATAGATGGCCATGTCGAAAATACTGGCCGCCAGGGATAGCCAAGCCTCTTGAAATCCCCAGCAGTTGCCCAGGGCGCGCCGCACCCAGGCGTAATAGCCGCCTTCTTCGGGCAGCGCGCTGGCCAGTTCACCGATCATGAACGCCGTCGGCAAACTCCATATCACGGGAGTGAGCAGGAGGATGAGGATGGCGCCGCCATAGCCCGCGCCGCCCACGATATCCTCTGTGCCGTAAGCGCCTCCGGAAACCATGAAGAAGGTGGCGGCGACCAAGGGCCACAGCGTGATACGCAGGGATTTCCGGGGAACCGCCGCTGCCGGCGCTAGCCAGTTATTCGGATTGGGCGTGGCACGGTTGGTCGTGGACAACTCAGGTTCCCGGCAGACCTAACGCCGCCCAGCGGGTCAGCTCTTCTTCGACTTCGCGGGCGGTGACACCGCGACGGCTGCCTCAGCCGTCAGCATCAGGAAGGTGAACGTCTCCTGCAAGTACAGGCTGACCGTGGTGTCGGTGTGGCTCAAATAGCCAATAGAGATGTCCTGACCGATGTGCAGGTCGAAATCGCCTCCACGAGTGGTCAACACAAAGGCGCCGCGAATGGCAGGGGCCCAGATAATCTTGTCGTCGACCAGGCGCTTGACATGTTCCAGCACCGGGTACCCGTGATCGCTGGTTTCTGCCAGCGCGGTGTAGACGTCGGCATCGAGCAGCACCGCGTAGGGACCGTTGACGCCCACCAGGCGCAATTGGCTGAGGCCTTGAGCAATAGCCTGCGGATACTCTCGCACGTCGCTGGGAAGCGTCATCGCCGGATTGCTGGTGCCCTGCCGGATGCCTACGATTCCGGCAGCCGCATAGCCTTCGAATATGGCGCCATCTTCGGCATAGGCAAGCTTGCGCGCGGCATCCTTTGCCGGTTGCCAGTCGGAGTCGTTCGCGCCCCGATCGACGTCATCAATCGCCTGGCGCTCCAGCTCGAACGGAACTCGCAACTCGACCAGCGCCTTTACTTCGCGCTGGCGGGCGACCACACCATCGCCTGGGGCCGAGATCGTCTGCAGATGACCGGTGCCGACCCCGGAGTGGTCTGTGCCTGTTGGTCCGTGCAGGTCGACCACGCGCCGTCCCGCGAGGTGGCGCTTGAGCGTACGCGAGGTTTCCTCTTCGATCTGGGCCCAGGCGGTATCGGAAACAGGGGCAAGCTCGCGATGCAGGTTATTCATGCGGAATCTCTCCTTTAAGGGAACCAATACCCAGTGAACCGCCGCCCTCGCGCACCGGCAGAGAGCTTTCGTTCGCTGGTTGAGCCGAAGTCGAAGCAACCTCGGGCTGGTCCGCGTCCACGTCTTCCAGGAATGTCGTGGAGGGCACGAAGAATAAGTTTCCGGTGACGGCCCGACTGAAATCGAGCAGCCGATCATAATTGCCGGGCGGGCGGCCTATGAACATGTTCTCCAGCATCTGCTCGATGGTGGCTGGTGAACGGCTGTAGCCAATGAAAAAGGTGCCGAACTCACCCACCCCCGCCTGCCCAAAAGGCATGTTGTCGCGCAGGATCTTGATCTCTTTTCCATTCTCGACGATGGTGGTGAGCGCACTGTGAGCAGAGGTCGGTTTGACCGAGTCATCCAGTTCGATGTCTGACAGCTTCTTGCGGCCGATGATCGCTTCCTGCGCCTCGGTGGACAATGCATTCCATCCATCAAGATCATGAAGATACTTTTGCACCATCACGTAGCTGCCACCGGCGAACCCGGCGTCTTCGTCACCGATGACCACGGCGTCGATGGCTGCCTGGCCTGTCGGATTCTCGGTTCCATCGACAAAGCCGATGAGATCGCGGTCGTCGAAGTAACGGAAGCCATGCACTTCGTCGGCCGGCGAAACGGCTCCGCCCAGATTGGCCATGATTTGGGTGGCCAACTCGAAGCACAAATCCATGCGCCGGGCGCGGATGTGAAACAGCAAGTCGCCGGGCGTAGCGACGGCCTGGCGGTTTCCGGAACGAATCTCACGAAACGGATGCAGAAGCGCCGGTCGCGGGGCTCCAAAGAGGCGGTCCCAGGCTTCCGATCCAATGCCCAGGACACAGGAGAGTCCGCCTTCCAGATCGCGAAATCCCACGGCGCGCAACAGTCCGGCCAGGTCTCCGCAGAGTGATCGAACGGCAGCGCGGTTTTCGGGACCCGGGTTAATCGCTACTACCAGGAAGATGGCGAAGCGAGCCAGCGGCGCGGCTACCGGTTGTGCGATGCCTCGGGTGACGCCTGCGGTCACCGGCGCGTTGGTGGGATTGGATGCCATCGGTCGTCATCCTCGCGAGGCGGCGCGAATTTCGTTTGGCGAAACTTTCGAGCTCGTTGCCGCCGTTCGGAGGGCTAGATTAGCATCGCCGATTGACCAATGTCCATGCCGCCCGCGCTACGGTCACTCCTGCGATTCCAGATTCGATTTCCGCCAACGCTCTAGCTCATACTGCCAGGCAAAACTCTGATTGAGACTTGTATTGAAACTTGATCAGAGTTTCCCTAGTGTAGTGCGTCATTGAAATGGTCACTTATCCCGGCACGGGGTCGTATCAGGGCACGACTTTCAGTCGTGCCGAACGGACGTAGAAATATGTGGGCTTCAGCCCCTGCACCCGCTGTTCAGGGGCTAAAGCCAAAGGGAAATGATGCTTTTTGGCACGGCTGAAGCCATGCCCTGATACAAACCTCGAAAGAATTACGTGAACAGATTTCCGACGCATTACCCTAGCTGTTGCCGCGGCCTCAGTGCTGCAACGACGCGTCTGTGATTCGGTCGGCACTCGCGCCGTATAGGTCCGGGTGCAGATACTTGCCGCGCTCCGCTTCCGGCTTTTCCTCTTCCACCGGGATGCGATGGGCATTGGCCCACGCGTCCTGCCGAATGCCGGTGACCTGCCAGGAAACCTTGACTCCCGGCTTGCTGGTTTGGATCACGAAGCGGTTGTGACTGACTTCTTGGGCGACGATGGCCTGCGCGAAACGGCCTATCACGGTTAGCTGATAGCGGAAGTCGCGATTCAGCACCTCAAAATACTCGGGAAGAGTTACCGTGGCCATCCCGCGCTTGTCGGTAACCACGTTGCCGTTGTAGACGTTCATCATGTCGGGCGATTCGACGAAGGAGTGGGAGAGCGTCTTGTTGGCGGGATCGAGCGGGTCGTCGATCTTGAAGGAGCCGCCGCCCTTGCTCAGGGTGCCACCCACTTGGAGATTGCCGGCGAAATAGCCGTCGCCTGATCCGTCGACATGGAACATGTGAGTCCCGTTGCCGTTTATGGTACCGACAAGAATGTAGCCACCAGCGTAGTTGTCGAAGTAGCCGGCTACACCCCCACCACTGTTGGTCTGTCCGTAGATGCCATTTGCATCGCCGCTGGTTGACCGGTTAATACCTGCCACGCCCTCGCTGAAGCCGCCGGCAGTGTTCGCGACGCCCTCGACACCAGAGCCATTGGGGCCGTACGTTGCCCCCACGACGCCGGCGGCGCCCCCGGTGGTTGCCGAGGCGAGGCCATAGACGCCATCCGCGTTGCCGTCGCTGCTATAGGTTTGTCCGAAGACGCCATTGGTAGCGCCGGTGGTTGCGGTGGCGTTGCCGTAAACGCCACTGGCGTTTTGGCTGGTGCTATTCGTCGATCCCACAGTGCCATACGTCTGGCCGCTGGAGGCTGTGGCCACGCCGAAGACGCCACTGGCAAAGTCGGTGGTGCTATCTGTCTGCCCTACCATGCCACTATCGTTACCGGTCGTGGATGAGGCCCAGCCGTAGACGCCAACGCCAGTGGCGCTGAGGCTCTTTCCCGTAACGCCATTCGTATTCCCGGTGGTCGCCGACGCCTGGCCGTAAATGGCACTGGCGTTAGAGGAATTGCTCGCTGTGTAGCCCGCTACCCCGTACGCGTTGCCGGAGGTTGCTGTATTCGCGCCATAGACGCCGGTGCCACCGGAACTGGCGGTCTGTCCGAAGACGCCGAAGGTGGTGCCGGAGGTTGCCGTGGCTTTGCCGTAGACGCCACTGCCGCCGTTGCTGGCCGTCTGTCCGTAGACGCCATTGGGCGCGCCGCCAGTTGCCGTGGCATTGCCGTAAACGCCGCTGCCACCGCTGCTGGCCGTTTGTCCAAAGACGCCGTTGGCCGAGCCACTAGCCACCGTGGCCATGCCGGAGACCGCATTGCCGCTAGCGATGGTGCTAACGCCGGACAGGCCCGCATTCGCCACCAGCGTGCCGGTCAGAACTCCACTGCCGTTGATGTTGAAATTGACCATGCCCATCTGTTGCGTCATGGTGTTCTGAATATAGTTCGCAGAGCCTCCCGCCGGCATAACCCCGGTCAGCCCGGCGCCGTTTCCGGTGAAAGAATTGGAGCTGCTGCTGAGCGTTACCGCGTTGGTGTAGGTTCCGCTGAGCTGTGCGGTGCCCAAGGTCCCGCTCAGATTCGCGAATGGAATCCCGGTCAAGCCGGCGCCGCTGCCGGCGAAGGAATTGCCCGCATTCGACAGGCTCACCGCACTGCTATAGGTTCCGCTCAGTTGCGAGCTGCCCAGTTGTCCGGCCAACTGCGTGAACTGAATTCCGGTTAGTCCCGTGCCGCTGCCGGTAAAGTTGCCGGAGGAATTCACGTTGCCGGCGCCGTCGACGGAAAATTTCTCCACCGCATTGTTCTGCCCGCTGATGATCTTGCCGCCGGCGGCGCTGTTGAACACCGCGGCAATACCGTTGGGACTGTTGACCTGTGAGCTGACACCAATCGTGTTGCCCGACGACGCGCTGGCCAGGCCACGCATGCCGGTACCCGACGTACTAGCCGAGCTGCCCTTGATGCCGAAGGTTCCACCCACCGGGTTGTTGGCGTTACCCAGCAGAGCCACGCCTCCTGTACCGGTGGCCACGCCCTGCACGCCGTAAACATTGCCGGTGCTGCCAGTGGCCAATCCATAGATGGCGTTGGTGTTGGCCGAGGCAGTGATGCCCGCTCCCGTGCCGCTCTGCGTCACCTTCACGATCTGGTCGGTGGTCGAACCGCTGAAGTTGGTTGGACCTTGATTGATGGCGGCGTTGGTGGGGACCTGCTGAGTTGACTGCGAGTCGGCCGCGGCCGGCGTCGCCGGATTGCCGGCGGCATTTGCCGCCGAGTTCGCGTTAGTTGCCAGCACGAAGTCGGAGATGCTCCTACCGGCCAGGGTTTCGGCCTCGTGCGCCTTGAAGGCGTAAGGCACGCTGACCAGCATAATGCGCGGTTGCTCCGCCTGCCCCTGCACTTGCACACCCAGCCAGCGCTCCTCTTGCAGCGAGAACAGATCGCTCGGCAAGCCGGTCGCTGTCGTATTACCGAGCAATACGCTATAGCTTCCTGCGGTGTCGGTGTTCACATTTTGCGTTTCCATCCAGAGGGCGGCGCCGCCGTCCTGCTGTTTGTAAATGGAAAAGGTGACGCCCACGGTCGACGATGCGAGCGGCACACCCTGAGTATCTTTCAGAGTTCCGCCGTAGCGAATGAGATTGGGAACGGATGTGGTGACGCTCGGCGCTTGTTGAGCCGAGCAAAGCGAAGCCAGCAACACAGCAAAGACAGGGATAGCCAACGACCTCCTAAAGCGGCGCATGAGCACTCCTTTCGTGCAGGAAAGATTTGGGAACGGAATAACTTGGCCGATGGGAACCCGGGGCCGATGGGAACATTAACCGTGGGTTGGGATTGTGGCCTCGCCGCGAGGCATTGTCAATTCATATCGCAGAGTTCCACGATTCTCTTGGACCAGTTGCCGACGACCAGCCTTCACCGCGCGCCGGGCCCGGAATTAGAGCTGGCGAGAATGCCCTTCGATGAATACGATGATTCATCCTGATGCCCTCTCTTTCGCGCAATACGCTGCTGGCGCTTATTGGGGTAAGCCTTGTGCTGCACGACACCGAGGAGTATCTAACCTTCCCCACCTTTCTACGGTCATTCAGCCCATTGCGAAGGTGGGTGCCTCAAGCCAGCTTGCTGCAGAACCCGCACAACATTCACCTGGCGCTGGTGATGGCCACGGTTCTGCCCCTGGCCGTCATCGTATGGGCAATACTGCGGCCCAATAAAGGCCTGCTGATAGCGGCACTCCTGCTGGAGTCAATCCTGCTGGTGAATGCCTTCTGGCACATCTTCGCGGCTTTTGTCAGAGGCGGCTACGCTCCGGGAGTGATCACGGCGGTGCTGATCAATCTGCCTTTCGGCATTTACGTGCTGCGCAGAGCAGTGAAGGAGCAGTGGATTGGTACGCGAACGGCGTGGCTACTGATCGGCGTAGCGGCCGTTCTCCACCTGGTCGCGATAGGCAGCTTCCTGGCAGGGTGAACCCGGCCCCGACAAGAATGATCGTGCAGACTTCGCCTTGGTTCTCTCCCGACTCTAACCTCAGATCGTAAGTAATAACCCTCATTCTCTCTCCCTACCTTTCCGGGCAGCCGGCAATTCAAGCTCGATCCGAATCGGCGAATTTTCGCTCCATGAGGGAATTGGGCAGCGAACGTCGCATATGGAGGTGAGGCAGAAACGCGATGAACTGCCCCGAGGCCCGGCCTACCGAGAGCTATCGCCTCCATGGAGGACAAGATGCTAAGTCGTAGAACTTCCGTTGCGACATGCCAGGCGATAGACCCGAATCGCTTCAACTTTTCCGGCGGCCCGGGTGCTCTGCCGGAGAGCGTGCTGGAGGAGACACAGCGCGCTATCCGGCAAGTGCCCGGACAGGGGCTTTCGGTCCTGGGCATGAGCCATCGCTCCCGCTGGTTTCGTGAGGTGGTGGACGAAGCCGAGGCGAATATCCGGGAGTTGCTGCAGGCTCCTGCCGAATACCGTGTGCTGTTTCTGCAAGGCGGCGGAACCCTGCAGTTCTCCATGGTGCCCATGAGCTTTCTGCGAGGAACCGGCCGGATTGCCGAGTACTTGCATACCGGCTACTGGAGCGGCAAGGCGATCGACGAGGCTCGCCGCGAAGGGCAAGTGCGCGTGCTGTGGAGCGGCGAGGCCGGCGGTTTTCGCCAGCTGCCTCGCAAGGACGAACTCAACTTCGATTCCGAAGCAGCGTACCTGCACTACGTTTCCAACGAGACAGTCGAGGGTCTGCAGTTTCATCGCCTTCCTGGCCTGAAGGCGTGACCGCGGATTTGCGACATGTCTTCGGACTTCCTGAGCCGCCCGTTCGATGTGAGCCGTTTTGGATTGGTCTATGCTCACGCGCAGAAGAACCTCGGCCCCGCCGGAGTCACAGTGGCGATGATCCACGACGACATGCTGCGGCGCATCCCCGAAGGCCTGCCGAGCATGCTGGACTATCGCGAGCACGCCGCGGCGGGATCGATCTATAACACCGCGCCGGTATTCGCGATCTACGTGACCATGCTGGTGACCCGCTGGTTGCGCGACGAAATTGGCGGCGTAGCAGCGATGCGCGAGCTGAACGCGGCTAAGGCTGCCCGGCTGTACGCCGCGATTGACGACAGCGCTGGCTTTTATCGGGGCCACGCCGCCGCCAAAGACCGCTCGTTGATGAACGTGGCTTTCCGGCTGCCCACCGCGGAGCTGGAGCAGAAGTTTCTGGCACTCGCCCTGGTCGCCGGCTTTCACGGTCTGGCCGGCCATCGCTCGCTCGGCGGCGTGCGCGCCTCGATTTACAACGCGGTGACGCTCGAGGCGGTCGAGTCGCTCTGCCAGTTCATGGAATTCTTTCGCAGCTGTCACAGCCAGGAGGCGGCGTAGCCATGAAACGTCAACCCGCTGTTCGGGAAACCGAGTGGCCCGAGATTCGCAATGCCTTGCTCGCCTTCTTCTGGCAGAGCCGGCCGCACGTGATGCGGGGGACAACCGAAGTGGACGTAACCGACAGCCTGGCGGCGATTCGCCGAATCGAAAAAGAGCTGCGCATCGCGGTATCGTTTCATGCCTTCGCGGTTTATTGCGTGGTGCAGGCTGCGATGCAGCATCCCATCATGCACACCTATCGCTACGGCAAGAAGCTGCTGACCTTTGAGGACATCGACCTCCTCTCGCCCATCGACAAGCGGCTTCCCGGTGGGGTGCGAATTCCGGTTGGCCACATCCTTCGCTCCGCTCAGAACAAGACTCTGGCCGAAATCAATTGGGAGATACGGCAGGCAGGCAGGGCCTCCGATCTCGCCGAAGACGCGGCAGTACAGGCCCGCCGGAAGTTGGCTGGGTCCCCTTATTGGGTGCGGCGGATTTGGGCTTGGCGATGCAAACGCAATCCGTATTTGTTAAAGCAGATGAGCGGCACCATGCTGGTCACGAATTTGCAGACCCATGGCGCCAGCAATCCGATGTTCGCTCTCGCCGGCACCGCGCATACCACTTCCCTGGCAATCGGTAACATCACGCCTCGCCTGCAACTGAACCGCGAGGGCAAGGTGGTGTCGCGCAAGATGCTTTGCCTGTCGGGCGCGGCCGACCATGACATTGTCGACGGCATGGGCATTGCCCGCTTCGCTCACCTGCTGACCCGCTTGCTCGAGACCGGAGCCGGACTCGACGAAACCTTTGTGCAGCAAACCAGAAAGCTGATCGATGAGGAGAGCCATGAGCAGCGCTGTGTCGCAGTCAGTTCCTAATGCAGTCTGGTCCCGACCGGCGGTCGACGCCGCTCGGCCAATTCCCCGCGCCGATGGCCATTGGCTGCTGGGAAGCGCCAAGGAGTTTGCGCACGCTCCGCATCTGTTCGTCGCCGAGCAGGGCCGGCGCAACGGAAGCTTGACCCAGTTTCGAGTTCTGCACAAACGCTTTCTGGCAACCGCCAGCCCAGACGTCGCCCACCAGATTCTGGTCACCCATCGCAACCATTACGAGCGCAGCGCGCACTACAAGCGGCTGGCGGTGGTCATCGGGAACGGCCTGGCGACCAGCGAGGGCGCTACCTGGCGCAAGCGGCGGGCCTTGATCAATCCGCTCCTGCGCGGTGAGCACTTGAAGCAACTCGTACCCACGGTGTGCGATTCGGTTTGTGAAGTGCTTAGAGATTGGGAGGACAAGCGAGTCAGCGGAACTGCGGTGGAAGTGGTGAGCGAGACCCAGCGGCTGGCGATGGGCGCGATCAGCCGTATGCTGCTCTCCACCGACATCGGCCAGGATACGTCGTATCGCCTGGGAAGCGCGATGCGCGAGGCCATGCGCCTGTTGCGCGAATACAACACTTCGTTATTTCCCATTCCGCTTTCCTGCCCGGTTCATCGCAGTCGCAAGTTGAACGGCCATCGCCAAACCCTGGACCGCTTCATCGATTCGCATATCAAGTCACGACTGGCAAACGGCCAGCCCGATCAACCTGACTTTCTCAGCGTGCTGATGGCGGCCAAAGATCTCGACAGTGGAGAGCCGTTGCCGCTGCAGGCGCTCATCGACGAAACTAAGACGCTCTTCATCGCCGGCTTTGAGACCACCGCCGGCGTGATGGCTTGGGCACTGTACCTGCTGGCTTCGCATCCCGAGTGTGCGGCCAAGTGGCAGGAAGAAGTCGACCGCGTGCTCGAAGGCCGCAGGCCGCAGTGGGACGACTTGCCCAAGTTGTGTTACATCACCCAGGTTCTGAAGGAAACCATGCGCCTCTACCCGCCCGGCTACACGCTGGCGCGGCAGTGCGTGCGGGAAGACCGGATCGCCGGTTACAAGATTCCCAAGTCGGCGACGATCTTGATTTCAGTGTATGGAATGCATCGCGACCCGGTATGGGGTCCGGACGCGGAGGAATTCCGGCCGGAGCGCTTTGCCCACAAGGCGACCGTCCCGCGTACTGCGTATATGCCGTTCGCCACCGGCAAGCATGTCTGCGTGGGCAACGACTTCACCATGACCGAGATGATCACCACGCTTGCCATACTCGGCCAGCGTTACCGGTTAATTCGCGCCGACAACGAGCCGGTAAAACCCAAAGCACAAATCGGATTGATACCGGCGCGCGAGATCCCCGTCTATTTGGAGGTGCGAAAGTGAACGGCTTCAAGTTTGAGTTGCTGAATCCGTCCGATAACGCCGCTGTCGAGGAATACGAAGCGGCGTTTTACCAGTCATTCTCCAAAGTGACGACCAACCGGCTGGTGCAGAAGCTGTGGCTGTGGGATCACGAGACCGGCAGGCTGAAGACGCGCGTTCCCTATCAGGACCAACTCATCTGCGCCCTGCGCGATCAAGCCGGGCGATTGCGGTCGGCGATGGCATTCAATATCAAGCTGCGCCAGTTCCAGGCCGCATCGTACGGCTTCGCAGCTCCGCCGGCGCCGACAGGGAGCTTCGAAGTGTTGACGTTTTTTGCTCTCGCCGCACAAACGCTCCAAGTGTGCGCAAACTTCTGGTCAAGCTGCCTGGCGTTGCTTAGGGGACGAGGACTCACGACCGGATATGCCACGACCGCGCGGCGTCCTCTGCCCATGTATCGGCGAGCGGGCTGGCAAATCTTGCAAGAGCAGGAAATCGAATCGGAGATGCGATACTTCCTTCACTACCAAATTGCCGACAGGCAGTAAGGCGAGCCAGCTCGACAATCGCGTGAGTGATTCACATTATCAGATCGGCACGCGGGACTTGCCGCACATCACTTCTCGAATCCCGGGCAGATCGACTCGCTTTGCAATGTGATCTTTGATCCAGTGGCTGTCCCACCATTCCTTCGGATCAATCTGCACGCCGTCCAGCTGCATAGCGAAGTGAATATGGTCGCCTCCGGCCATGCCGGTCATGCCGCTCAGGCCCATCACCTGGCCTCGTTTGACCATGTCGCCCACGTGCACATCGATCCGGCTGAGGTGGCCGTAGATGGTCTGCAGTCCATAACCGTGGTCGACCACAATACAGTTGCCGTAGATGCCCAGAGGAGCCGCATATACAACCTTGCCATCGTTGGAGGCTTGCACTCCGACGTGCTGCGTCACCGCCAGGTCGTATCCCAGGTGAACCTGCTGATCGATCTTCTTGCCGTGGTAGATGTAGTTGCGCACGTCGGCAAAGCTTGATTCCGCCTGGGAATGAGGCTGGCGTATGAACGGTTGTGACCACAAGAACTTGTCTGCGGTCTTGAAGCGCAGATCGGAAAGTGTTTGGTTGTTCGCCCGCCGCATTTCACTATTAATCTTTACAAACCGCGCGACCGGGTCGCCGGTGCCGTTGGGATCGAGTTCGTTAATCACTTTCTGCAGGAACGCGTCGCTCACTTGCAAGTCATGCGTGGTGTATTTCGGCTGCTCTTTCTTGGGAAACACCACGACCAGCGGGCTGGTCACATCGTTGCCCGCTCCGTTGGAGGCATAGACCACGGGCACGGTGTCTGGTGGCATGTTCCAGGCAAAAGCGAAGAGCGAAAACATGCCCGGCTTGCCGCCCGGCATCGGCCAGGCGCGAAAGTGTTGATCGCCGACGCGCACTCCAGCTTCGGTCCAGTTTCCCGACACACTAAACGTCGCCAGATCGGCCATGCCCAGGTAAAGGTAATGCTGCTCGGAATCGACGCTCACGCTGGGCGGCTGCGTCACCACCGTTACCTCGCGTTCCACGCTGGCGGTCTTGCGCAGCAGATCGTTCGAGGTAGCCTCGACGATTAGCTTCGCCTTGCCCGCCTGAAGTTGAGGCGCCGTCTTGACGCCTGCCGTGAAGTTGGCGGTTGTGTCCGGTAGGCTGGACGGTTGAGCGGTTTCGAAGACCTGGTAGCGGGCGCCATTCTGCTCGACAAACACCGCCAGCCGGCGAATACCATGCGGATCGCGGACGGAAACGGTGATGGGAGTAGCCTGCCCGATGGCGGTGACGGATGCTGGAAGGTCAATAACAGGCTTGGCCGATCGCGCCAAGGCAAAGACAATCAGCCCTAATGCTGCCAATACAATTACGAGAACAATGACTTTTCGCACAACTCATTGTAGCTCCCACTCAACTCGCTTGAATGGTGTCGAAGGCGTATCTAAAAGGGTTCCCGGCTTCTTAGTCGAAGAGCGAAGCCACCAGCATCGCGTCGAGTACTCGTTCTTTCGAAGAGGATTGCGGCCCCTGCGCAGTACTGTGAGACTGCCCTAATAGCTGGCGGCGCGAAGGAGTCTCTGGAGAAGGTTACTGAACATCAAACCTCCTCAACGTTGAATGCCCTGGAATTTCGTGCGGCCAGTTTTCCTTATCGGGATGGCGAAGTGCGCTGCGGGTGTACCTGGGTGCCGTTTCTCTTGAATTCAAAAGTCAGGCTCCACTCGCTGGGCACGGTTTTCCCGTCACTGGAGGGCGCTGCGAATGTCCATTTGCGCGCGGCTTGCAACGCCAGGTTGGCGAAGTATTCACTGGGTCCGCGCGAAGCCAGAGTCGCTTGGGACACTTTGCCCGACGCCTCGACCGCAACTTTCACCTTTACCGTAACCGTTCCGTTGATAGTATTCCTCGCCGGTGCGGGTACATCCGGCAAAACCTCATGAATCACGGCCCCCTGACTGAGCTTGCCTGGATTCGTCTTCGAAGCGCGCACAGTGGTGCTCTTCGCCGGCTGCACCGGAGGTTCAGCGCTCTGCTGCGCGGAAGTAGTCGGAGCGGAAGCCGGCGGCGCGGGTTCCGAACGATGGTGCAACAGGCTAACCCCGGCAGCGATCGCCGCAACAAGAATAATGGCTGCGGTTGCTACGAGCACACTGCTGCGATTCCGCGTGGCTTCGCGTCGTTCGATCGGGGCCGGTCTCGCATTTGTCGATGGAACGCTGCCCGGTGTCGCGGGTGGAAGAATCTCGTGCCCTTCCGCAGCCGTTGGCGCGCTGGGCATCGGTACACCGGCGTTCGCAGCTGCCGGCGGTCGGCCAAGACGCGCTCGGATTTCGGCGGTGGACCATCGCCTGCCCGGATCTCGCCTTAAACAATGCCTGGCAATGTCGTCGAATGGCGCCGGAAGATTCTCCGGCAACGTGGGATCGTTCTCGTCCGTCCGGTCCCACGCCGGCAGATGATTTGTCAGCGCCTCCACCAGGGTCATACCCAGCGACCAGATATCGCCACTCGGCGATGCCTCTCCTCGGGCATTTTCAGGAGGGGCATACGGGTCGCCGCTCTCGGCAGGTTCCTTCGAGGTGCTTACCGGACGAATGGCGTCGCTGGCAAGTTTCAACCTGTCGTTGACCGCCATGATGTTCGCCGGCTTGATATCTCCAACCACCATGCCGCGCCCATGCACATAGTCAATGGCATCCAGAGCAGGAACCAGCATTTCGCTGACTTCCGCTGCCGACAGCGCGCGAGTGGAAAGAACTTCTGCCAGATTCTCGTCGGCGTACTCCATCACTACGAAAAGCAGGTCCTCATCGTCAGTGCGCCAGCGGCCCGCATCAAGAATCGGAATGAGGTGAGGATGGGACAACTTGCGCACTGATTCCCAGCGTAAAAGCTGGACCTGCGCGTGCTCTTCATTCGAGGGGACTAACTTGATTGCAGCTTTAAGGCCATCGATTTCGGTGAGGTATATAGCGCTGTGTTCGGAGCTACCCAGGTATTGCCGCAGGGGAAATTTTCCGTTGATAACCTGCCCTTCCCACTGCTGCCCCGCCACCATGCTGGTGCTACTCCCTGTTATGACATCAGTAAGCTCGGATTATAACCTTCGTCTTCTGGCTTGATGTACCTGGCGACTTCACATTTGGCCGCGGGCAAACATCAGAAATCAGCGAACGCTGAGCAAACGGCATATAGACGAGAGCGGCGGTCAACCCCAGAGCCAACCCGGGCTCAAATGATGGACAAGGGGGAACCGCGGTGCCGCCTTGTCCGAGCCGATACACAAGCGCATCCTATAGTAAGATTCGACTCAATGCCCGCCACCGATTTGCAATTGCCGCGATCCGAACGTACCCATTCCTTTTCCTGGGTTCGCGGAATCCTGCTGGGAATCGTGTTGGCAGTGGTCGCAATCGGCGCGGCGCTATGGGCCTTTACCGGGTTTGGTCTTTACGAGCTCGGCCGCATGCTGCGCGGCGGACAGGTTCACATCAGCGTGGACCAACCCACCGTCGTCCGCCAGATTCGCTCTTTGCAACGCATCGAAACCGTCAGCTACACCATGGACAAAATCATCAGCGGAGAACGCGAGAATCCGATTCTGCCGAGCTTTCTTGCCGGCGATCGTCTGCTGCTGGTAGTGCACGGCGAAGTGATTGCCGGATTGGATTTGTCGAAACTACAGCCGGGCGACGTCGAAGTACATGGGAACAGGGTTTCGATTCATCTGCCGCCCGCCGAAATCTTTACGGTTCGCCTCGACAATGCCAAGACCCGCGTGTATTCGCGCGATACCGGGCTGTTCTCCTCACCCGATCCCAATCTTGAAGGCGAAGTGCGCGAAGAAGCTGAGCATCAACTGCAGACCTCTGCGTTGGAAGACGGCATCTTGAAGACCGCCGCGACCAATGCCCGCCAGACCATCAACAGCATGTTGCTGAGTCTTGGATTTACCGACGTGCAGCTTCGCTGACGTTCGCAATTTTCGTGCAGCAAACTACCGCGCCAGTCCGCAGGCCTCCTGGTCGCCCATGTCGCAAGCCTTGGTGAAGTACTCTCTGGACTTGGCTGGATCGCGGGGCACTCCATCTCCACCGCGATACATCTCGCCCATCGAGAAACAGCTGTTCCGGCTGCCCATGCCGCAGGCTCGCTTAAACAGCGAGGCGGCAAATGCCAGGTCCTTGGGTACGCCCATGCCCATGGCATAGACATAGGCTTCGTCTCCACAAGCCCCGGCCAGGTCCTGATCACAAGCTTTCTTGAACAGATCCAGAGCCCGGGCATTGTTCTGCGGCACGCCCACGTGATCGAGATACATCTTGCCTGCCGCATGGCATCCCTCTGGCACGCCCGCATCGCAACCCTTCTCAAACAGTGTCAGCGCCTCCGTATAGTTCCGCGGAACGCCCAGGCCATCGCGGTACAGCGTCCCCAGGTTGGAGCAGCTGAAGGCAGAATCGTCGTTGCAAGACTTCTGGTAATACTCTCTCGCTTTGCCGTAGTCGGTCGCCGTTCCCAGATTGTTCTGGTACATGTAGCCCACCGCGTTGCATGCATCCGAGCCCGTCCCACCTTCGCAAGCTGAAATCAGCAGCGGCCGGGCTTCGGCATAACGATGTGCGTTATAAAGCTGCGAACCGCGCGCCAGATCCAGCGAGGCACGCGCCGGGCTGACGTCCGACCTTCCACTCTCCGGAGTAGCGGCCGTTTCCGCTGGCACGGGCGCTTCCTTGATTGCCTGCAGACCGCCGCAAGGAGCGTCGCTCGCCTTTTCCAGGGTCGGCTCATGCGCGGGCACAAAGGCCACCATTCCCGGAGTTGCACCGCTCTGGATATTGAACGTACCCGTCCAGCGTTGTGCCGCCTGCTGCGAAGCGGGACGCGCGGTGTAACAAATCACCGCTTCCTTGCCCAACTCCTGCGCCACCACGCTGTACGTATTGGGAATACCGCCGGGCAGTAAGTCAGGAAGCTCGATGGTCGATCCTGCGCTGCCCACGCCTTTCATCACCATCTGGACCTTGATGTCGTAGTAAGATCCCGCCAGCGTAACCGGTATCGCGATGACCGTGATTTGGTAGCCGTCAGCTTTAAAGCTCTTTCTTCCGGCCGCATAGCTCCTGGTTCCGTGCATGGAGGCTTGGGGCGTGATCCGCACAAACATGTCCGGATTTCCGGCGTACGGATTGGGATAGCTGGTCCGCTCGGGCGGCGCCATCTCGCTGGCCGCGGGTTGGGTTGGTTGGGTTCTTGCGGAAGTTCGCGGTGAGGAGGTTGGAGGGGCCGCAGAGGAAGCCGCGACTGCGGTCGCGCCGTGCCACGGCCTGCCGGCAATCTTCACCGAATTCGGCTTTTCCGGCGCCACGGTTACGATCAAATCAAAGTGCGTCTTACCGTCAGCACCTTTGGCGGTAATCTCATGCCGGCCAGGCACTGTCAACACTTCCTTGACGCCCATGGCGGCAGTAATCTCCCCCTGTGCCAGACCATCCAGCTTCCAGGTGTATTCGCCATCGGCCGATACCCGGAGGGCGATCTTGGCCGCCATCTGATTCGGCATCGAGGCCGCCGGCGTGCCCAGAACCGGCTCCTGCGCCCAGCCCACCACTGCACCGCAACCCCACAGCGCTATCGCCACCACCGAAGCAGCCAGCCATCGCATTCTCATCGCGCCATCACTCTCTGCAGGCGACTCGAAGCCGAAGCCCCCCACCGCACTGCCATAGCGTCACAAGTCTCCCGCACAGCGAAAACCGATTCCGGTAAATAGCCCGGTGGGAACAACCGCGGTTCGCGACGACACCCTCACCTCAGCCGGTATGTTCGCCCACGAAGCTCCCCGCAATACCTTCTTGTCGCCGGTTTGCGGGCCGCTAGGATCTTGCCTTGGAGCCGATTGATAATAGGTTGGACTATACCAGTCAGCCGTCCACTCAAAAACGTTTCCCAGCATGTCATACAGCTGCCAGGCATTGGGCTGCTTCTGGCCTACGGTGTGAGTGAAATCTCCATTCTCCGCCAGCTGCTCTTGATATTTGTCGCTCTCTCCCGCGGAACGCCTCAGTCCCACCGCGTCGATCGGCTGCCGCCCGCTATTGTTTGCGTACCAGGCAATTGCATCCAGAGGCCCGTAGCGCGCTCCGGAGTTCCCGGCCCGCGCCGCATACTCCCATTGCGCCTCGGTCGGCAGCGTCATCCCTGCCCACTGGCAATAGCTCGCCGCCTGTTCCCACGATTCCAGAATCACCGGCGTATCTTCGTAGCCGGCGCCATTCAGGCTGCCCCGATGCAGGCTATCGCTGTTTTGCAGCGCTGGAGCATTGGTCGCCTTCTGATACCGCTCCCATGCCGCCACCGTCACCGGCGTCTGCCCCATCCAGAAGCCCTTGGTAATCGATACTTGATGGGCCGGTTGCTCATCCGGTTTGCAATCCTGATCTCCGGGAGAGCAGCCCATCTCGAAGCTGCCCGGCGGAATCCACGCATACTTCAAACCGTCACGTGGATTCTCGCGGATCATCCCCGCCGTCGGACCGGTTTTGGCGAACCTCTTGATTCCCCACGCCGCTGCGCCGCACGCGAGCAACGCAATCGCCGCCACCATCACCCAGCGCAGCGCGCCGCTCTTGGACGCCGGCTTTTCTGGCGGCACGACCGTTCCGGGTGCCAGCATGGTTCCAGTGCGCGGCGAAGTTTTGCGGTCAATCTGCGTCTCCACTCGCGTGACTGACCTTCGCAACTGGACCGCATCCAGCTCGCGCAAAAACTCCGGCACATCGCGCGGACGATCGTCGCGTTCCCGCGCCAGCATCCGCAACAGCAAAGCATCCAAGCCCGCCCACTGCGCCAACTCCGGACGCACCCGGCTAGCCGGCTGGCGCTCGCCCTGCAGATGCTGATACATCCAACCTTGCTCGTCATGCGGATCGAAGCACAAGCGCCCGGTGAGCATCTCGTACATCACACCACCCAGCGCGTACAGATCCACGCGGCCATCGATCTGGTCAGACGACCATCCCATCCACTGCTCCGGAGCAGCGTAGCGGGGCGTCAGCATCAGCCCCTGAGTGCGGCTCATGGCCAGCGAATTTTCGCGCATGGCGGCAATGCCAAAATCCAGCAGCTTCGGCGTCTCGCTGCCGCCCGCTCCCGAAGCGATCAGAATGTTCTCTGGCTTCACATCGCGATGAATGATTCCCTTAGCGTGCGCTACTCCCAGCCCCTGTCCAACTCCCCGCGCAATCAGCAGCGAGCGCTCCACCGCCAGGCGGCCTTCGTTGAGAACGTGCCGCAGATCGCGGCCCTCCACGTACTCCATCGCGATATAAGGAGCACCGTCCTCGGCCTGATCGAGATCGACCACCTCTACGACATTGGGATGACGCAACTCAATCGCCGCCTGGGCTTCCAGCCGAAAGCGCTTTAACAGCCTCGGATCCTGGCCCAGATCACTGGACATGAACTTCAACGCCCGCTGCCGCCCCAGCATAATGTGATCCGCCAGGTACACCGTCCCCATGCCGCCGCGGCCCAGCGAACGCACGATCCGGTACTTGTTGCGGATCACCGTGCCCGGCTCCAAATCCCGCGACGTGATCAGCGACGCGCCATCCGTCTCGCAATTCGTGCAGTGATTGGGATAGGCAGTGTCACACAGGGGGCAAAGCTTCATGACTCAACGCAATCCTTCTCAAGAGCGCATTCGTTTCGGGTATCTTGGAAATTGCCCTGGATTCGGTTGGACCATTTTCTCAGCGAACCTTATTCCTAGCAATTCAATTTCCCAGTTAGCTCTTAAGACCATGCTGGGATAGACATGGCGACAAGATCGGTGGAAGCGCAGGCCTTCAGAGACTGTGTCGCAACTCTCTTAAGAGCTTTCGATGGCAAAGAACATCGAATTCCAGCCAGACAAGCCGCGCAGCGGCGGCATGGGGTTAGGCGGGGGCGTTAGCCCCCGCACAAGTGGAAAACTCTGCCGAGCCGCAGAGCGGCGACACCACTCGCGACACAGTCTCTTCAGGCCCGCGAGAGTTGCACTTCCCAAGAGCGAGTTTAGCCCCGGTTGCGAGGCAGGGTTGAAACAGGCTGGCTCTATCGACAACTCTGCATTAAACCGTGTGCGTGCGTGTCGACATGAGTACGAACCACAATCCCGTCCCGCCCCTGCGGGACGACTCAGTTCAGCCCAGGACGGAGCCGTAGGCGGAGTCCTGGGTGGCCGTTGTATCAAATCGCAGCCCCTTCAGGGGCGACACATTTGGATCTCGATTGAGCAAATCGGCCCCGATGGAGAATAATCCACGAGACCGCACATCGGGTTGATTGGGGAGGCTTGCGGCCCGGACGGACTTGGCTGAAAGCCGACGGCTGAAGGCTGACAGCTTTCTCAGTTATCCGCCGATGTGCACCATGGTTCGCGATGCCGGAATGAAGCCCGGTTCGCCAATGTGGTGACGCTCTTCCTTATGGTCCACCGCATCGCGAATAAAATCGGCCATCTCGTCGTCGCTGCCGCCGGCCCGCATCAGAGCAGCTAAATCGTGCTCGCGGACCGAGAACAAGCAGGTGCGAATCTTCCCGTCGGAGGTAACGCGCACCCGGCTGCAATGTCCGCAAAACGGGTGCGACACCGGCGCGATGATGCCGATCTCGCCGACGCCGTCCTCGAAAACGTAGCGCCGGGCAGTCTCACTGCGTGCGTGTTCAATCTCGCGCAGCGGCATAAACTCGGCCATGCGGCGCAGAATCTCGTCCAGCGTAACCACAATCTCCGGCGACCACACGCGGTCTTCTTCCAACGGCATGAACTCGATAAAGCGCACAGCCACGCCTTGCTCGCGCGAGAAGCGGCCGAAGGCGGTGATCTGGTCGTCGTTGAAGCCGCGCATCAGCACGCAATTGATCTTCACCGGACTGAGACCGGCCTGCTGTGCCGCACGCACACCGGCCAGCACCCGCTCATAACCATTCGGCACGCGCGTGATGCGGGCAAAACGCTCGGCGTCGACCGCATCCATCGAAACCGTTACTCGAGACAGGCCGGCATCGGCCAGGGGCTGCGCCATCTCGCCGAGAAGATGTCCGTTTGTGGTGATGGCAATATCGAGACGGTCTCCTTCGACGGTCTGCATCTGGCCGAGCTCGCGCACCATGTCTACCAGGCCCTTGCGCAGGAGCGGCTCGCCGCCGGTCAGCCGGACTTTGGTAATGCCCAGCCCGACGAAGACACGCGCCATGCGCAGGTAGTCGGCGATCGCCATCTCGGAAAACTGCGGGCCATCGCTGCCCGAGCGGCAATAGACGCAGCGGTAGTTGCAGCGATCGGTAATGGAGATGCGCAGATCGCTGATGCGTCGTCCGTGTTTGTCGATGAGGAACATGCTGTCAGTCATCAGTCGTCGGCTTTCAGCTTGGGCTCTTAGCTATTAGCCTTTAGCTCTTAGCAAGCAAAACCGTTATTCGCGATCCCTTTTGTTCGCCGAAAACTGCTTGCCCATACCCACAGGTGTCATCCTGAGCGTAGGCGGCGCTTCGCCGCCGGAGTCGAAGGACCTGCGTTCCGCCGGCAGAGCGAAGACCCTACCCTAGGCCACGAATCGCTCAGAGCTCGCTTTGCGTTTCGAATGTGCGAGGAATGAAAACCAGACGCGCGCATGCGGATGCAGCGCTGCTGATCGTTTCCTTTCCAAGCACGGGAGGCGTGGACGTTTCCCTCCACACCCTCGGTCCCACAAACTTCGCGGAACACCGCCACCGCAACCATCGGTATCCCGTTAGGTCGCGGAGGTCGGAAACAGTTCAGCCATTATAGATGCACAAGGGGGGAGAAAGCAGCACCGCCGCAATCGGGGAGGGATACCGGAAATAGTGGTTCGTCGACTGGCGGCGGAAAGCAGGTCCTTCGACTCCGGCGGCGAGGCGCCGCCTGCGCTCAGGATGACACCTCAAGTACGTTGCGAAGCGCGGATTGCGAAAATGAGTCCGATTGCTAAGAGCTAAAGGCTAAGAGCTTAAGAGCCGTCCGCGAAGAGCGAAAGGCGAACAGCGAAAAGCCGCTGTCCTCACATCCCCTCGTAATTCGGCCCGCCGCCGCCCTCGGGAGGTACCCAGGTAATGATCTCGTACGGGTCCATGATGTCGCAGGTCTTGCAGTGCACGCAGTTCGAAGGATTCAGGTGAATCTCCAGGCCGCTGGGCGTGTCCTGCGCTTCCACCATCTCGTAAACATTCGCCGGACAGAAATTCTTGCAGGGATTGCCGAACTCCGTCACGCAGCGCTCGTTGCAGATCGTCGTATCGTGGATGACCAGATGCGCCGGCTGATCTTCTTCGTGCTTCGTCCCCGAATGATAGAGGTCGGTGAGCTTGTCGAAGGTGAGCTTGCCATCCCCTTTGGCCGGACCAATGATGTCCGCCTCGGGCCCGCCGTCGGCAGGCAACTTGCTGAGTTGCTGCATGCGATGATGCCCCGCCTCGTTGCCATAGTGCGCCTTCAGGCCGCGTCCGCCGGTGATCTGTTGGATACCGGCGTGAACCATTCCGGAGAGAAATCCCTTCTCGAATCCCTGATGGAAATTCCGCACCGGCCACAGTTCCGACTTGATCCAACTCTTCTCCACTCGATCCTGAAACGACTCCAGCATTCCCAGCGAAAAATCCTGCTTGGCCATGGCATCGAATGCCGTCTCCGCCGCCAGCATCCCGCTCTTGATGGCCAGATGAATTCCCTTGAGCCGCTGCGAATTGAGGAAGCCGGCGGAGTCGCCGAGAATCATCCAGCCATCGCCGGCCAGCGGCGGAATGCACCACCAGCCGCCATAAGGCAGCGACTTCGCGCCGTAGCGCACCATCTTGCCGCCTTCCAGCAGCTTGGCAATAAAAGGATGCTTCTTGAATTCCTGCAGAATGTGCTGCGGATCGATGCGCGGGTCGGGATAATCGAGTCCGGTAACAAAGCCCAGCGAAACAGTATTGTCTTTCGATCCGTAAATCCAGGCTCCGCCGTACTCGTTGAAGGTCAGCGGATAGCCCATGGTGTAGATGACTTCGCCGGGCGCGACGCGTCCCGCGGGCAGCTCCCACAGTTCCTTGACTCCCACACCGTAGGTCTGCGGATTGCGTTCGCGATCCAGTTGGAAGCGGCCAATCAGTTGTTTGGTGAGCGAGCCGCGCGTACCCTCGGCCAGAATCACGACCTTGGATTTCAAATCGTAGCCCGGCTCGAAATTGGATTTCTGCTGGCCGTTCTTGTCGACCCCTTTGTCGTCGGTGCGAACTCCGGCCACGCGTCCGGATTCGAACAGCAGCTCCGAGCCGGCGAATCCGGTGAACACCGTGATCCCGGCCTCTTCCACCTTGCCGCCGAGCCACTTTACGAACTTGTTAATCGAGATGACGTAGTTGCCGTGATCACGCATCGGCGGCGGCGTGATGGGAAATTTGAACTTGCCGGTGCGCGTGAGGTAGTAAACCGCTTCTTTCACCACAGCGGCGTCCAGTGGAGCTTCCTTCTCAAAGCCGGGCAAGAGCTCGCGCATGGAACGAGGATCGAGCAGGGCTCCCGAAAGGCAATGCGCGCCGACTTCGCGTGCCTTCTCCAGCAGGTAAATGTTCTCTTTGCTGAGCTGGTGGTCAGGATTCTTGGCATTGTGCTCATCGATGAGCTGAGAGAGCCGGAGCGCGCAGGCCATGCCCGCCGGCCCTCCGCCGACAATAACCACGTCCGCCTCCATTACGGGGCGATCGATATCTGGGAGTGGCTTGCGAAAGACGATCATTCGGCCTGTCCTACAACTGAGGAGTTCTGTGCCTACCTAATTCTTACACTCTTCGGCGGAAGTATGCCACATTGTCAGATGGCGAAAGTATCGGACGACAAATTGATGTACGCAGAACGAAGGACGCAAGTTCACGCGCCCAATTGCAGGCCGGAACCAAGGAAACTGCTCGACGCGAACGCTCTTCAGGCGTTCTTTGCTTTTTTCACTTCTTCAATCAAGGGCGGCACGATGTCGAACAGATTGCCAATCACAGCCACATCGGCAATCTCAAAAATCGGCGCCTCGGCATCTTTGTTAACCGCAATAATCGTGCGCGCACCCTTCATTCCCACCACGTGCTGAATCGCCCCACTGATGCCTAACGCTAGATACAGTTTAGGCGCAACCGTCTGTCCCGAGGAGCCAACCTGGCGATCCATGGGCAACCAGCCCGAATCACAGATGGGACGCGAAGCCGCAATTTCGCCGCCCAATGCCTCGGCCAGCTGCTTAGCGATGTCGATGTTCTTCTGCTCCTTGATGCCGCGCCCGACCGCCACGATAATTTCAGCTTGGGTCAGATCCACTGCCTGCTTGGCCTCTTTGAATGGAGCTTCCGGCTTATTTCGAACCACACCGTCGGCGACTTCAACCTTGACCGTCTCGACCGGCGCTGCCGCATTCCCCTCCTGCACCTGATCGCCGCGGAAAGCACCATTCTGGAAGGTCGCAAAATAGGGAGCTTCGCCGACAAATGACACGTCGGCCGCAAACTTCCCCTGAAACATCTGCCGGGTGAACAGCAGCTTCCCGCCCTCGTACTTGTAGCCGACGGCATCACTAATGAGCGAACGACCCAGCGCCGCGGCAAGTTTGGGAGCGAAGTCCCGCACCTGATAGGTGTGCGGCATCAAGATCAGCCGAGGCTGCTTCTGCGCGATGAACTGCTTGAGCGCGGCGACGAAGCCGTCGGGAGTGTACGGTTCCAGCTTCGGCGATTCAAGCGCATAAACCTTTTCGACTCGTTTGGCGGCGATTTCGTTAGCAATACTGCCTACGCCACTGCCGGCGACCGCCGCTTCCAGCGCCCATCCGGTTTCGGAGGCCAAAGCCTGCGCGCCGGTTAAGGTTTCCCAGGAGACCCGATTGAGCTTGCCTTCGCGTTGTTCGACTACCACCAGGATACTGTCTGCCATTGCCGTCCGTTTCTTAGCACTAGATGGAGCGTTAGCGCGTACTCGCGCTTCGACTCCGACAAGAAACTAGAATACATAGCCGACACAGACCAACTCTGCGTCAGGGATATGTAAGGTCGAGTGTCTGCATTCCCTCAGCTAGCGACTGCGGGCCTTGATCCGCGCGCCCAGCACACAGAGCAGCAGGCCGATAGCTGCCAGGCAAATTGCGATAACGTCAATCCGCGATTCGCCCAGCTTGATTGCCGCGGGATGAAAGAACACCACCAGGAATGCAAACAACATCAAGACCCAGCCAAGAATGACCATGACTGAGCCGTTTTCGCGTTTTTCTTCTATCGATGACATAGCCGCCTCCTGCCCGCCGTAGCGAGCGCCGTGTTGCGACTTGCCACCCTCACTGCTTACCAAACTCTACCGCTTCGGGCTAAGGGCTCTAAGCCATTAGCCTTTAGCTCTTAACAAGCTGTCATCCTGAGCGAGTGCCTGCTCTTGGCGCGAAGCCCAGGACCCCTGTGCCCGCGGCCGCTCTACCCTCGCTGGTTGCGACTCTCGGCTATCAAGCCACTTGATTATCTTCCGCCTCATCCTGGCGCTGTTGCGCCAGAGTGCGTTCCATTTCGCGGTGACCCAGCGCCGTGACCCCGACTGCCCGGCGGTAATGCGTTCCCATGATCACCAGAATCAGTCCGAGGAGGCCTTCGATGCCCAACCATATTGGCCAAAACCACGAACCATTTCGCAAGCTGATGAAAAAGAAAACTCCCAGAACCGCATCCATCCAAAGCAAAATCCAGCCTACAGTCAGCAGGACCGAACCCAGACGGCGATTCTCTACAGTGTTGTCAATGGCGACTTGATCGCGATCATATCCTGGCATAACGAGCAGAGCTCCTTTTGAAAGATATGGCTCACCCGGTTAGATGCCGTATTAGCTGTTGGTAATTAGCACTTAGCAATTAGCCAAAGCTTGCTCGAATACCCGAATCGCGACTTCCTTCCCCCATGTTCGGCACGCGCCGATCAGCAGTGGCTAATCGCCAAGTGCCAACTGCTAATTAGCGCCTTCAAATTACTCTTATCTCGTTACGCAGCTTCTCCACCAGCTTCTTCGCGATTTCCCCCGGAGGCCCTTCCAGCACCTCGGTCTTCTTGGTCTTCTGCGGTATGTACAGCTTTTCGATCTTCTGCAAATTGTCGCCCAGCGTCGGCTTTACCTCGTCGAAGCTGACTTTCTTGAGCGGCTTATTCTTGGCCTGCTTGATGCCGATCAGCGTCGCGTAGCGCAACTTGTTGATACCCGACTGAATGGTGAGCACCGCCGGCAGAGGCATATCGACGAACTGGAAGAAACCCGCTTCCAGCTCCCGCTTCACCCGAATGCCGCTGTCGCTTTTCTCCAGCTGCATGATGATGGTAGCGTGCGGCCAGCCCAGCAACTCGGCCAGAATCACGCCTGTCTGCGCGAAACCGTAATCGTCCGATTGCAGCCCGGTGAAAATGAGATCGAAGGTCTCGTCCTTGATCGCCGCCGCAAACGCTTTGGCGGTGTTGAAGGCGTCCAGAGTCACAAATCCGTCGCCTTCCAAATGGATCGCGCGATCGGCGCCCTTGGCCAGCGCTTCGCGCAACACCTGCTGGGCGCGCGCCGGGCCGCTGGTGATTACCACCACCTCGCCGCCGTGCTTCTCCCTCTGGCGCAGCGCCTCTTCCAGGGCGTAGGCGTCGGGCTCATTCACTTCGTACGAAACGTCGTCCCGAATCCAGGTGCCGCTCTCATTCAGCTTCAGCGGCGCGTCTTTCTGCGGGACCTGCTTCATGCAGACCAGGATCTTCACCAGCACTCCTTAGCTTCTACCCTGCCTTTGTAACACACAGGAAACCGGCAAGTATAAATGAGGGACGAAGAGATGGGAAAGGGACGTAAGAGCGGTTTCGAAACGGGAATACGAGTTAAGGACGCTGCACGCTTATCACTGACAGATCATCCGGTCGAAGTGTCGTGACCTACGGCGCCCGGACAGCGGCTGGAGCTCAGGAACTTGTCCGCTCCCGCTCCAGCAGCTTCTTCTTTCTTTCGACGCCCCAGCGGTAACCGGACAAGTCTCCGTCGCTGCGGACTACGCGATGACAGGGCACGGCCAAAGCGACCGGGTTTGAGGCGCAGGCGCGGGCCACCGCGCGAACCGCGCTGGGCGAGCCGATCTCGCGGGCAACTTCGCTGTAGCTGCGCGTTTCGCCACGCGGGATCTGCCGCAGCTTCTCCCACACCTTCATCTGAAATGCCGTGGCGCGGACATCCAGCGGTAAGTCGACGACGGTGTTCTCGCCGCGAATAGCGGCCAGCAACGGTTCGACATATTTCCGCATGGCCGCGTCGTCACGCTGCAGCGCCGCGGCGTGAAATTCCTCTCGCAGATCGCGCTCCAGTTCCGCCGCGCTGTCTGCAAAACGCACCGCGCACAGGCCGCGTTCGGTGGCGGCAACCAGCATCCGGCCAAGCGGCGTGGGCGCGATGGCAAACGTAATGCTCGCGCCTGCGCCGCCTCGGCGATACTCGCCCGGCGTCATGCCCATCTGCTGCGGAGCCTTCTCATACAGCCGGCTGGACGAGCCGAAACCGGCATCGTACAGCGCGGTGGTTACGTCATCGCCCTGGCGCAGCTTAGTCTTGACCTGCGCCATGCGGCGAGCAGCCTGATACTCCCGCGGGCTGAGGCCGGTCGCCCGCTTAAACAGGCGCTGCAGATGGAACGGGCTCAACCCGACTCGCCGGCTGAGCTCCGCCAGAGTTACGACGCCTTCCGCGTTGTCCAGCAACTGCCGGGCGCGCGTGACATATCGCGCTTGCGACGAAATCTCCGTCGGCTTGCAGCGCAGGCAGGCGCGATAGCCGGCGCGCTCGGCGTCATTCGGGTTGGTGAAGAATTCCACCGACTCGCGGCGAGGCCGGCGACTGGGGCAGGAAGGCCGGCAATAGACGCCCGTGGTCCGCACCGCGAAAACGAAACGGCCATCCTGGCGGGCGTCGCGCGCCATCACTTGTTGCCATCGATTCTGAAGTTCGTTTTGCATGATCCCAGAGTAAGGTCGCCTGGCAGAACCAGCTATCCGGGGTTTGCGCGCAAAGTGAATTTTCTGCCAAGCCGCCGGTTGCCTACTCGGCCGCGGCGAAAGCCTGCTGCTCGGGCGACGATTTTCGCGGCTCTAAAGACCCGCGCTTCCCCCTCCGCGGAGCACAAGCGTCTACGGATGCTTCAGCCGCGCCCGCACGATTTCCCGGGCCTGCTCCACCGACTCGAACACGTGACTCTCCATGCCCGCCCTGCGGGCGCCTTCGACATTGTCGGGCCGATCGTCGAAGAACAGCGTCCGCTGGGGCTCACAGCCCAGCGCGTCCAGGCAAATGCGGTAGATCGCCGGATTAGGCTTGATGACGCCGTGCTCGCACGACCAGATCTGCACTTCGAATTCGTCGAGCCAGTCGAAGCTTTTTCGCAGGTCGCCCAGCAGATCGTCTGGCATGTTCGAAAGAATTGCCGTTCGCACGCCGCTGGCCTTGATCTCGCGCGCCAGCGCCAGCGCGTCCGGATTCACCCGTAGCCACATCCGGGTTTCCAATTCCACGATGCGAGCCAGTTGCTCAGCAGAAATCGATACGCCGGCGGCAACGGCAAAGTGCTGCCAGTGCCGGGTATAGTCGTGCCGGCCGCAGTCATATTCGTCGCGAGTATCGGAGTAAAGCTGAAAAAACGGAGGCTCGCTGACCCCGGCCAGCGCCGCGAGTTCTTGCCTTTCAGCCAGCGTGGGCGCGTAGCTCAACACTCGCCCGTAGTCGAATACGACAACGTCCCAAGCTTTCGATTCCATTACTTTCATTTTCACACAAAGTGCCGATGCTCCCGCGTTATCCTGTGTGGGCTTTCGCGATCGATTCCGGATGCGGAACCAGATTTCTCCGCTCCGGCGGGGTACCAGGAGATGGCAGTCTTACACGTTTCCGACGGCCCGGTTTCTATGACTGCCACATTGTAGGAGAAGCCATGAGCGCAAATTCACAGAACGGACTGATTCACCTGGCGAGCAAATATTCGGTCGAGCAGACCATGCAGCGGCTCGAAGCCCTGCTGCAGGAACGCAGCGTGATGATCTTCGCCCGGATCGACCACAGCGGAGAGGCCTCCAAGCTGGGCCTAACCATGCGTCCCACCAAACTGCTGATCTTTGGCAGCCCGAAAGCCGGAACTCCGCTGATGCAGGCCGCTCCCACGATCGCCATCGACTTGCCGCTGAAAGCTTTGTTCTGGGAAGACGCCGAGGGCAAGGTCTGGCTCACCTACAATGATCCGGCTTACCTGCAGCAGCGGCACAATGTCCCACCGGAGCTGCTGCCCAATATCGCCGGCGTGAGCGCGCTATTTGCCAAGGCCGTGGAATAGTCTCGCAGAAAAGTTTACGTCGCCTTGACCAGCAGGCAGGTCACATCGTCGTGCTGCGGAGCGGTGCCGACGAAGCGATCCAGATCAACCATGATGCTGCTGAGCAGCGCGGCCGGGGTCAGCATTACGCCCGCATTCAGCATGGTGGTCAGGCGCACCTCGCCGTATTCCTGCTGCGCATTATTTTCCGCCTCCACCACGCCGTCGGTAAAAATCACCAGCCAGTCGCCGCTTTGCAGAGTCACCGTGCCTGACTGGTACGCCACGTTTTCCATGATACCGAGCGGCATGCCTCCCACCTCCAGACGCTCCATCACACCGCCCTGGCGGCGCAGCATCGGGTTGTTGTGTCCGGCATTCACATAGGTGAGGACACGCGAGGCGGGGTCGAACTCGGCGATAAACGCGGTAGTGAAGCGGCGGCCATTCTGGCTGTTGCTGCAGGCGTAACGATTCATCCGGCCAACCAGTTCGGTCAGCGTGCCCGGAGTGCTGGAGAGCGTTTTCAGGCTGGCCTGAAACGTCGCCATCAGCATGGCTGCCGGAATACTCTTGCCGGCCACGTCGGCTACCGCCAGCAGAAATGTTTCGCGTTGCGAATCCTCACCCGAACGCGCGAACACGTCGTAGTAATCGCCGGCGACCGTATTCGCCGGGCGGGTGGCAAACGCCACCTCCAACCCAGGCACCTGCGGCGGCTCAGCCGGCAGCAGCCAGGTCTGGATCTCCTTGGCGATTTGCAGATCGCGTTTCATCACCACGCGATCGGCAACCTCCAGGATCAATAGCAACAGCAGCAGTACGCCGCCCATGAAGTGATTGTCAAAGGCCAGGATCTTCACTTCGCCACTGCTGCTTTGCCAGGTGGCCTCGCCGCTGGGGAAGCACAACAACACCAGGGCAATCAGCAGCAGGACCCGGCGCGCCGGCGTAAGCTTCAGAATGATCGCCCAGAAGAACTGGCTGACCACGTTGAAGAAGTGCCTGCCTCGCGGCACGCTGGCTTCGCGGCTGGAATCCACTTCGTAGGAATACAGCCGATAGCTGGAGCGGGCATCGGTCTGGAACTGCTTCCACATCTGGCTAAGCTGCATGCCCTCGGTCACTCGCAGCCAGAAGCGGTCTACGCGCTGCATAAAGGTGTCGACGTGCGCGGTAAATTCGTCCTTTCGCGGTGGGCGACCGGATTGCTTATTCGTAGCCATGAGGAAGGTCAATCAGGATTATAGAGGCGAATCGGAAGGCAGACTGCGCGCTTCAACAGGTATTGCAGCGAGGAAGACTTTCACACCCTCAGGTCCATCAAGGCAAACAAGTTACTGAGGCCGCTCCGACGGGACTTGCTCATCCAGGAAGGCCACCGACTGCACCCCCGACACCTCAAAGCGCTTGCGGCAACGCATGTTCTTGCAGGCTACCAGGTCATCACGCCGAACCATGTAGGAGCGGGCTTTGGCGAACTTGGCGCGGTCGCGCTCGTCGGCCCGGCCGGGCAGCTGGCGCTTCTTGGTGCGGACGAACCAGCCTAAGTCGTACTCGGCAGCCTGGTGACAGTGGGGGCAGTTCAAGGTCGATTTCCTGGTCTCTTGCCGCTCGTCGTAGAAGTCGCGCTCTTCCATTCCCCGCCTCGCTTTCGGCAACCTGCAGCCCGGTTAAAACAGCCCTTTGCGTCATTAGAACACAATCGCCGGATCTTCCGATGTGATTGCGGAATGGTCGCGGAAGAGCTGTTGGGTTTAGCCTGTCGGATGTCCAGGCTTCGGCCCGCCGGGCTCGGCTGCAAAAATCAAAGGCCCAGCGAGGAGGTCACTGGGCCTGTCTGTCTGCTAGGAAACCATGGCCCGCAGGTGTGTGTGGGTATGAGGAGATACCTGCGTTGCTTGACCGCCATTTCTGCGGCCGGTCTCACTGCTCTTGCGTGATTGCAGAATGCCACTGCCCGGTGCCGGCGGCAATCCCCTGATAGCCGTAGCCGCCTGCCTCTTTGGTCGCAGGACGCCGTGGTGTTCCATGAGCTGCGGTTCGTCCCAAATCCTCCGCCAGGCCGGTGAAAACAGTGCTATGATGCGCCCAAAGGAGGGCTTCTATGCCACTCGCTAGCCTCCTGCTATTTTCGATGGTACTGGCAGCCCCGCTGGGGCAGCTCCCGGCGGCCCAGCCGACTGGACTTGACCACGGCGCCTATCTGACAACCGACAGCGCAGCCACGCCCGCGCAGTCGTTTCAACTCTCTCCCTCCCAGCCGGCCGCGGACAACCTAAAAGCCCCGTCGCAGGACGTGTGCTACAAAATTCGCGCCTACATCTTCAAGCGCGATGACGATCATGCGCCGGTATTCGTGAGAAGCACGACCTGCGGCCCCGGCAAGCCGGAAGCCCAGGACGCGGTCTGGCCCCAGGCGAGAATGGTTCCCGCGAACTGAAATCATCTGTCCGAAGAGGCGGCCTCAGGGACCTCGCAGCCCCTGAGGCATTTTCCGCGACAGATTAGGCTGCCTTGGCTTCTACATTGACCGTGCGGGCAATGTCGCTCAGCGTCTTGTCCGCCTCCTGCTCTTCTTTCAACGTCTGTTCCAGCAGGCGAGCCATCTCGTTCTGCCCCAGCAACTCGGCGTAGGTACGTACCGTGCCGTAGCCGGCCATCTCGTAGTGCTCCACGCGCTGGGCTGCGCTGATGATGCCCGCGTCCACCGTGCTGGGATCGCCGCCTTGCGACACAATCTCGTCGCCCTCTTTAATTACGCCCTTCATGCCCTTGCAGGTTTCGCCCGTGGGCTTCTCGTTCATCATCTGGAAGATGCGATCCAGGCGCGCGATCTGCTGCTGGGTGACGCTCAGGTGTTGCCGCAACGCATTCTTCAGGTCACTGTGTTGAGCGGCATCGATCAACTTAGGCAGCGCCTCGGTAATCTGATTTTCCGCGTCGTACAAGTCGCGCAATTCCTTCACGAACAGTTGCTGCAGGTTTTCCAGCTTCATTGAGAACAGTGCCATACTTCCTCCAAAGTGAGATTTGTCTCGTGTGATGGCGTGGGCGAAGCTAGTGTTGGTTCGACGTGGGAGATTCCTGACAGGAGATCACCGAAGAGATTTCTTCCACGGAAAATCTGTGTGTCTCTAGGGGATCCGGTCCCGTCCCGCGGGACGACTCAGTTCAGCCCACGACGTAGCCGCAACCGGCCCCCAATTCGCGCCGCCTTTGCGCGAATTGGGGTGGGAGGCAGAGTCCTGGGTAGAGTGTGAAATAAGTCCGAGTTCCGTAAGTGTCTGTGTCGTAGGTCAACTCGAAATATCTATGGTGGGAGAATCGACGTGGATCCGCGCGAAGCTAGCCGCGCAGCGGCGGCTATGAAGTTAGCCCGGGGCGTACCGGGGTCCCCAAGCCGCGCCGCTTTTGCCCGGGTTGGGGTGGTTAAGCCCCGGGTAAGGTGGAAAATTTGACCGAGCCTCGGAGCGGCGACACGGCTACAACACAGACACCGTAGGGACGGCACAGATTGTCATTCACCGCCCATCCCTACTCCCTGCCACTGACCTTCGGCGCATACGCATTGTCGTCCGCCACTTGCCACACCGTATCGAGCACCGTTCCATCCACCCACTTCACTACGGCGACCGGCTTATCCAGCAGGCGAGGCCTCGCCGGCTTACCACCGCAAATCTTCTCTACCTCGGCTTTGATTTCTTCGATGGAACGGATCGGCAGGTTCTTGCCTTTCACTGCATCCAGCAGGTCTTGCCGCTTCGGATTGATGGCGATGCCGCGCTCGGTCGCAATCACATCGATCAACTCGCCCGGCCCCGTAACCGTCGTGACCTCGTCGACGATCACCGGAATGCGGTCGCGGAACGACGGTACCGCCAGGATGGTGCATCCCGCGAACAGGCAGTTCTGCCAGCCGCCAATACCGTGCAGCAGACGGCCGTCGGAATGGGTGACCACATTCGCGTTGAAGTGGACATCGACCTCGGTCGCCCCCAGCACGGCAGCGTCGACCATGGAAGCGAAATTGCCTTTGCCGTGAAAGTTGTACGAGGTGAATGGACTGGTCGGCACATGCCGCGGATCGCTGGCAATGGAGCGCACCGCATCGAGGTCAAACGTTTGCCCGTCGAGGATGTACCCGATGAGGCCTTCGTTCAGCAGGTCGACCAGATACTTGGTCGAGCCGCCCCGCACGAAGCTGGCCTTAACGTTGGCGGCTTTCATCATGCATGCCAGGTAGTCCACGAAAGCCAGCGCGATACCGCCAGCACCCGCCTGGAAGGAGAAACCGTCGCGCATGATGCCGCTGTCGCGCAGGAAGCGGGCAACCAGCTCGGAAATCCGCAGGCGGTCGGGGCTGCGAGTGATCTGGGTGGTACCGCTCACGATCATCGAGGGATCGCCAATGGAGTCCACTTCCACCACGTAGTCAACGTTGTTGCCCTGAATCTGCCAGGGAACGCAGGGAAACGGCACCAGGTTGTCGGTGACCACGATGACGCGGTCAGCGTAAATAGAATCGGCGAGCGCGAAACCGAGCGATCCGCAAGCTGACTTGCCGTGCGAGCCGTCGGCATTGCCAAAGAAGTCGGCCGTCGGAGCGGCGATCACCGCGAGGTCGATGTGGACTTCGCCATCCTGCACCGCCTGCCAGCGTCCGCCGTGCGAACGCAACACTCCCAGCCCCCGCATGTGGCCATGCGAGCAGTAGTCGCCTAGCGGGCCATTCATGCTGCCTTCGATGTGATGCACTGCGCCCGATTTCATCAAGTCGATGACCGGCTCGTGACAGGGAAATGACGCGCTGGGAAACCAGACCAGATCCTTCGCGCCCATGCCGGCGGCGGTTTGCAAGGCCGTCAATGCAACCCGATCTCCATTACGCAAGTGATGGTGTGTGCTGATGGTCATGCCATCGCGCAAGCCGCACAGCTGCAGGGCGGTTTCCAGATCAGGCACGCGCTTGTCCCCGTTTGTGGGATAGTCGCTATTGCTGCGAATCGGTGGCCCAGTCTTCCGCCCGGTTGGCTGGTGTTGGTTCACTCCTGCATACGGCAGCTGCTCGCGGCCGTTTACTATTGTCGGCACGCGACGGCCGATTGCATTGGTGATCAGCCCGCTTGCAACGCCCGCGCTCATACGTGTTCTCCGGACGCGGGCTGATCGGCGATAATTCCCATTTGCCGGGCTCGCTCCACCAGTTTCAGCGCCCGCTGTACCACGGGCGCATCAATCATCTTCGAGCCCAGACTGACGACTCCCAGGCCGCGCGCCTGTGCGTCTTCATATGCCACAACGATTTTCTGCGCTTTCTCCAGCTCCGACAGCGTGGGAGCGAAGGCGCGATGGATAATCTCGGTCTGAATAGGATGAAGGCAGCCCATGCCCTCAAAGCCCATCGCGCGGGAAGCTTCTCCCCAACGCAACAGCCCGTCGCTGTCAGCCACGTCGCCATAGACTGAGTCAATAGCCTGCACGTGGGCGGCGTGAGCGGCGTTGACCAGCTCTTTGACGCGCGTACAGCGACTCGGTTCCTTCCGGAGTTTTGGCCACGCCCAGGTCCGCAGTGTAGTCTTCCAGACCGATGGTGATGGCGGCGATACGATCGGAAGACTTAGCAATCGCAAAGGCATTCTCGATACCGAGCGCGGACTCCAGGATCGGCATCAGCCAGATCGGGCGAGAGATACTCGCTCGCCTCGCAATCGATTCCACAGCTCTGACAACGTCAGATACCTGTTCCGGCGTTTCTACTTTGGGGACAAGAATGAGGTCGGGCGATTGCGGAACGATCTCCTCCAGATCGGCCAGGCCCAGCGGCAACTGATTGATGCGGACCATGCGCTCAGCCGCGCCGAAATCTACGCCGCGCAGCGCGTTGCGCACCAGCAGCCGTGCCGTGTCCTTTTCGGCGAAGTGGACGGAGTCTTCCAGGTCGAGAATGATCGCGTCGGGAGCGTGCAGGCCGGCGTTGATGAAGTATTTCGGCTCATTGCCGGGAAGATACAGTCGAGAACGTCGCAAGCGATCCCGCGCGGACGCCGCGGGCAGGGCAGCCGCTTCCGGCAGCGCGGACTTGCCCTCGCCCAGCCCCGCGCGGCGAACCGCCGCTTCGATGCGGGCGGCAATGACGAATGGCAGCGCTCCCTCATCGACGATATCGAGATGTGCGTGCTCGACGCCGAGGTCCCGCAGGACATCGCGCACCTGTTGCCGGATCACCTCGCCGTAGTAGAGATCGACGCGCGAACGCAGCTGGATGTCGATGCCGCCGCTGCTGCGCTGCTCGAAGCTCACGTGCAGGTCGGAGCGAACATCGCTGCCGGCGCGTCCTGCCTCACCTCGTTGCGATATGTTAGCTTCGGGTGCTGCCGGCATAGGCCTTCTCCACATTCGCGCCCAGCTTCGCCAGAATCGCGTCAGTCATCTGCGTGGTCGAAGCCGCGCCCTGGGCCAGCGATTTCGCGCTGCCCGCCAGGCGCAGCATATCGTAGCTGCGTACCTTACCTTCCGCGACAACGGCCGCAATCGCAGCGCGAATTATTTCCGCCTTCGCGTTCTCGCCGATGTGATCCAGCATCATTGCCGCCGAAAGAATCATGGCGATGGGATTCACAATCGCCGGATCCAGCTCTGCGTACTTCGGAGCCGAGCCGTGTGTCGGCTCAAATACCGCAACCTCTTCCCCGATGTTGCCCGACGCCGCGAAACCCAGCCCGCCCACCAGTCCGGCGAAGGCATCGCTGATCACGTCGCCAAACAGGTTGCTAGCCACGATGACGCCGTAGTCTTCCGGATTCTTGGTCAGCCACATGGTTTGCGCGTCGATGTTGGTGGACCACAGCGGAATTTCGCGGTATTGCTTCTGCACTTCCCGCGCGACCTCCTCCATCATCCCCGATGTCTCCCGCAGCACGTTCGGCTTCTCGCAGATAGTGACCGACTTGTACCCAAATTTGCGCGCGTGTTGAAACGCAGCTTCGCAAATGCGCCGCGCCGCCGGACGAGTGATGACGCGCACCGAAATCGCGAGGTCCTCACCGGCCACTTTCTCGAAGGGTTTGAACTTCGGGTTTGTGTTTAAGGCATCGCGCACCGCCTGCGGTGGGTTGGTCCACTCCACGCCGGCGTACAGGCCCTCGGTATTCTGGCGGAAGACCACGACGTCGACCTTTGGCTCCTCGAAACCGCCCGCGGGTTTCTTGCGAATGAAGTTCAGGGGATTGCCGGGAAAGGACAGGCATGGCCGCATGCAGATGTCGAGATTGAACTTCTGCCGCATGGAAACAATAGGACTAAAATATTGATAACCTTTACCCCTCAATGTGGGAGTCAGTTCCGCCTCGGCTTCGCGCTTGGGCTTCGACGTAATTGCGCCGAACAGGCCGACTTTGTGTCGCCGCAGCAGTTCAAGGGTTCGCTCAGGCAAAGCATTGCCTTCCTTCGTCCAGCATTCCCAACCGATGTCGGCGTGAACGTAGTCAGCCTCGAACCCGACCGCTTCCAGCATCCGAATAGCCTCGGGAAGCACCTGGTTACCAATGCCGTCGCCCGGCATGCTTACAATTGTGTGTTTTGGCATAAATCTGTAAGTCTTTCTTAAGCCTTTCTATCCCACAAAGTGGGAGTCTCTAAATCTTGGCTGCCGTGGCCTGAATCCTCAACTTCCGGCTGACCAGGTTCTCCACACCGCGGGCGATGACCAGCGACTGCGGTACGCTGCCCAGCGCCGGGAAAGTGAACTCCTGGCCGTCGTATTGGATCGTGCTGGTGGCAAAATTAACCTCGATCACGTCGCCGGGAATGATGGTCTTCTCCTGGCGCGCAACCGCACCGGCAAACTTCGTGCGCAGCCGGTTCACCAGCTCGGGCGCCTCAATGCACAGGAATCCGTTATTGAAAGCATTGCGCAGATACGTCTGCGAAAAGCTGCCGGCAATCACCAGAGGAATGCCTTTGCACTTGAGAGCGGTAACCGCCTGCTCGCGGCTGGAGCCGGTGCCGAAATTAAATCCGCCCACCACCACATCGCCCTCCGCGGTGCGCCCGGAAAATTGCGGATCGTAATTCTCCATCACCACCCGCGCCATCATCTCCGGCGTCATGTCTTCGCGATAGGTGTAGTCCTTGCCGTAAATGCCGTCGGTGTTCAGATTGTCCTGGGGAAGAAACACCAGCCGTCCACGCACGCTGGCGGGAAATCCGGGAAGGATCTCGACCTTTTCTGCGATTGCCGACGGCTGCGGAAATTCTTCGAAGCGTCTCGTCAGTTGGCGGTCTTGCGCTTGTCGCGGCCCGCAGATGTAGCCGGCGATAGCCGATGCCGCGACAACCTCGGGGCTGCCAAGATAGCACTGCGCGTCGCGCGAGCCCATGCGTCCCTTGAAATTGCGATTGGTGGCGGAGATGCCGACTTCGCCCGCCTCAAGCAATCCCGCGCCCAGGCCGATGCAGGGTCCGCATCCGGACGGCAAAGGCTGCGCTCCGGCAGCAAGCAAAGTCTGCCAGATGCCGCGCTTCTCCGCTTCCTCTTGCACCGAACGGCTGGCGGCGGCGAGATAGAACTGCACGCCACCAGCGACTGTCTTACCCTGTAAGACTTGAGCGGCTGCCTCCAGATCTTCGAGCCGCGAGTTTACACAGGAGACGAGATACGCCTTCTGGATGGCAACCTTCTTCTTCGCGATCTCGGCGACCGATTGCATCACCTGCACCGTGTCTGGGCCGGAGACGTGCGGCGTGACTTCGGCTAGGTCGAGAACGATACGCGCGGCATAGACGGCGTCCCGGTCGGGAGCGGGAGGATTCTCCCGCCAGGCTGCAAACTTTTCCTCCGGAATGCGAGTAACGCCAAGCGCTCGCAGTTCGCGATTGCGCGCTTCCAGGTAGGACAGCGTAATGTCGTCCGCCGGGAAACCAGCCCACCAGCGCGCCCCACTCGGTCGACATGTTGGCGATGCTCAGGCGCGCGTCCAGGCTGAGCGAAGCCACCCCGGGCCCGCTGAATTCGACCGCGGCGTTCAACACTTCCTCGCGGTTATACAGGCCGCACAGGGTGACGATGACGTCTTTGCCGGTGACGCCCGGCGCCAGCTTGCCCTCCAGAACCACCTGCACCGTGCGCGGAATCTGCCACCAGAATTCACCTGTCGCCCAGATGGCGGCAGCATCGGTGCGCACCACGGGCGTGCCGACCGCGCCTAGCGCTCCATACATGTTGGAGTGCGAATCGGAGGCAACGACAAACGTTCCCGGGAGCACATAACCTTGCTCCACCATGATCTGGTGGCCGATGCCTGTCCCGGGCGGATAGAAGTCAATACCGTGCTCGCCTGCAAAACCCTCCATGCTGCGATACTTGGCCAGATTCGCCTCGTCCCTGTTCTGAATATCGTGATCGGCAGTGAACACCGGCTGCGCGGGATCGTTCACGTGCTGGGCGCCGATGGCTTTGAACTTCTTCATCACTGCGGAAGTATTGTCGTGAGTCATCACATGATCGGGGCGGATAGAAAGGAAGTCTCCGGCGCGCAAGGGGCGGTTCGGGCCCTCCGTCATGTGAGACTGAGCGATCTTTTCAACCATGGTCTGCGGCATGCTGACCTCTTCTGTCGCGGGCTAAAGCCCACTCTCCTGGAAAGTGCAGGCTTGACGGCGCGCCCCTTCAAGCCCTGAATAACTCCGCTCTCCTGGCACTGCCCTTCAAACCTTGAAGAACTTCATCAACTCGCTCACACTGGCCTGCTTTTCCAGGTTCCAGATCGCGTCGATAGCGTGGCGGCGCGCCTCGCGCGGCATTACCGGCTCAGCCAGCGACTCGAACTTCTCCTCCACTTCCTGGTCTGTCAGGGGATTGCGCGGATCGCCTTTGGGATAATCCAGCTGTTCGATAAATTCGCGGCCATCGATGGTGTGGATCCGGACAATCACGCGTTGCAGCGCCGGGAAAAGTTTTTCGATTTCGGGATCGCCCGATACCACGATCTTGTTGAGTTGCTCCCGGATCAAAGAATCCATGATCTTGGCCGGCGTGAATTGCAGAGGCGTCACTTGCCGCTCGGCGATGGCAGCCGCCACCACGTAGGGCAGCGAATGATCGGCTGTTTCCTTGGTATGCGGAAGGTACTTGCTGGGATCGCTGAGGATGTCGGCCCCGCGCGCGGTGGTGCGAATGTGTACTTTGGCAATATCGTTAGGCTTGAGATCGTGGTGTTTCACCAGCGCCAGCACCGCCGAGATCGGGGTGTGCGTCAGCGCCTCGGTGGGAAACGCCTTCATCCCACATTGTGTGATACGCCAGGAATCGCCCAGACCATCGGTCAGGAGGTTCAACTTCCACCCCCGGCCAAAGCAGTGCACCAGACCTTCTTTTCCGTCGATAACATGCTCGGGCCCGGTATAGCCCTTCTCCGCCAGCAACGCGGCCAACATCCCACTCTGTGTGGCCAGGGGATCGACCGTGTTCTTCATCATGGTCAGCTTACCGGCGGTAACTGCGCCCAAGGTAGCTCGCGCGCTGGCACTGATGCCGATGGCGTGCTGGATCTGTTCGGCAGTGAGATGCAGCATGCGGCCGGCGACGATCGGTGAGACGAATGCGGTCAGGGTGGCATGATGCCAGCCCCGCTCCCGAATGCCGGGAAAAGCCGCCTCGCACAGCCGCATCTCGAATTCATGGCCCAGCACCAGGCCCACGATGAGCTCGCGCCCGCCGCTTCCCATGCGCTCGCAAGCCGCAATCGCGGCCGGAAAGATGTCGGACGGATGCGAAGGATCCTGCTTCCAGTAAATGTCGTTGTAATCCATGCAGCGGATCATCAACGCATTCGCTAGCGACGCCGAGACTGCATCCATCTGCTTGCCACTACCGATCACCGTGGCCTTGCCCCGCCCGGCAATCTCGTCCAGCACCGCAAGCGCGATGATCACGTCATGTTGCCGATAGCCGCCCAGAGCGCAGCCCATACTATCGAGCAGAAAGCGTTTGGCCTGGTAGACCGCGTCGGATGAGAGTTGGTCGAACTTCACTCCCGCCGCCCACTCTGACATTGTGGCAGTGATGGCCGGTTGGCTTGCAGTCTTGGCCGGAGGGGCGGTAGTCAGCATAGAAATCGTCTCCGTCGTCTATTTCGCCAGGCTCTTGAACGGCTCAAACGCCATAAAGTCGGCGTGATGCACGATGTAGGCCTCGGTGGTGCGCTTCACCAGATCGCCCTCGCCGGCATGTGCTGCCACAATGTGGCATACCGCGTCAGGGACGCCGCACTCCATCGCCAGGGCAACGCCAGTAAACGGATGGCGCAGCAGGGTCCCCCGCTTACTCTGCCGCGTCTTGCCGTCCACCTTCTCGTATTCCAGCAGCTTGCCCACATCGGCCAGGATGGCGCCGGCGATCACCGTGTCCAGGTCGATGGGCAGGGCGCTTCCCATGAACTCGATCATGCTTTCGGCTGCCTGGCGCGCGATATGCACCACGCAACGTTTGTGCTCCATAAAGGTTGTGGGACAGTTCGGCACCAGCAGCGTAAAAGGAATGCGATTCAGGTCCTCGGGCGTGAACGGGCTCAACTCCAGCGCTCGTTGCCAGGTTCGCGCGACCTGCTCGCGCAGCTCGGCCGACTGAATCCAGGCAATCTCAGGCCAGAGTTTGAGAACAGTATCGCGCATGGTTACTCCTTCGCTGAACTTACCCTCGACGACAGAAGCGCAGGGGCCAGAACGAGGCCCCCAGCGCTTTGGCATCCAACCGAGCGAATCCGGTCCAGGTGAACCGATATTCGTAACACTTTCGCGACCGGCGGAGCTATGACGCACGTCACATTGCGCGGCGTCCATTTGCGTGGCAACCACGCCTTGCGGAATCTTGATCTAGTTTCTAGAAACTCCGCACTACGAAGCGGCAATCCCACCGATGGGGCATGCCCGTTGTGAGCTACGTCACCGCGATGGCCGGCGGGAGCGAGCATCATGCCCGCCAGGTAGGTTGTCTCCGTGGAATGTGAGCCTGGCCGGCCATATTTCACGGGGGCTTGGAGAATGATCATGAACACCCCAGCTCGCGCCTTCGCCCATCGTTATTCCGACACGGGAAGAATCGAATCCATTTGCCTGGTATGCCTGCTGACCGTCTGCCGCTGCCAAAACACCATCCAGATGATCGAGGAGGAAGCCAAACACGTGTGCGGGCCCGATCCGCTTCCCGCGTCGTTTCACTTCCAATGATGTTCCATGCCTGACAAGAATTTCTTTCATCCCGAGCGAAGCCGAGGGGGCTGCGGGCCCTGACTTTTGTGGTCCCTAGCACAGCCGCGGTGCGGCGCGACATCGGAAGGCCACCAAATAACAGCGGCGCCTGAAATCCAATATTTTGACTGCCGTTCCTGCCGGGACTTGGGCCGCGGAAATGCCTTTCCCAGCCTTGCAAGGCTGGGCTAAGCTCTGTCGCGCCTTCGGGCTGACTCGTTTCCCGATCCAGAATGCGAGTTCCCAGATCAGAGGCCGATCGCCCGCAACTGCGCACTCCGCTGCCATTCCTGAATCGGGAGAGGCTGGTTACCTTCGTGTCTGCCAACGCGCTTTTATCGAGAGCCTGAAGCGCGCCGACCGATAAGCTGGATGGGTTGGGTATCGTGCCCAGTTGGCGATTCTTCGGCCATTGGTCCGGCCGCCGGCCAAACGGGCTCTTTGACATCTCAAGCTGGGCGTCTGGTCAGGCAGGCTCCCCCGTGGCTGGACCAGGCCTGCAGTTTCGGAAGCTGGAATTGCCCAAGGACCATTGCGGTCACTAAGTCCTTGCGAATGAAGATTTTGACTGGGAACTTCGTGGGGGCTCAGTATTTTGCCACATACGACGCGTCCAAAGTGATTTGTTTCAATATTTTAGGGATGCAAGGGGGAGGGGGGTACCCTACGTTAACTCGTTCGTTAACCGGCGGAATTCCCCTTCGGGAAACAATCTTGGCCCCTCTACATTGTCCAAGTGACGTGTTCGAGCTGGTTGGTGATTTCCTCGGGCGGGGTTTCCGGCGGGAAGCGCATGGGTTTGCCGATGACGACCTTCAGCTGCCCAGGACGCGCGATCTTGTGGCCGGCCAGCTTCATCTCGTAGAGGCCATCGATTCGCAAGGGGAGCACGGGAATGTTGAGCCGCGCCGCCAGAATCCCTAATCCGGAGCGAAACGGAGAAGGCTTGCCGTCGGGCGTGCGCACGCCTTCGGGATAGACCAGCACGCTGTAGCCGCGATCGACCGATTCGCCGGCGTAGGCGAAGCTCTCGCGAACCCCCGACTGCTGGGGCAAAGGAAAAACATTGAACAGCGCGACCACGAGGTAATATCCCACTTTGTAGGACAAGCGCATAAACCAGTTCCACGCCGCCGGAGGACGCCACATCTCCCACAGCAGTTCGCCCCACATGCCGACCGCCAACCTGCGGCGCAAGCGCGGCGGCAGCGCGAGCAGCGCAAAGCCGACGTCGATGTAGGTGACGTGATTGCAGCTGATCAGCAGCGGGCCATTGACGTCGCGCAGGTTCTCGCGGCCCACCAACTTGGGATGAGCCATGATCATGGTCGCCGGCCAAGTGAGGAGGTAATAAATAAAGTTACGGATCCAGGTGATCGGCCAGCGCTGCGCCCAACGCGGATAACGGTATCCGGTTTGCGGCGATTTTTGCGGCTGGTGAAGAAGCCGCTCCAGATCGCCGACTGTGTTGACCTTGGTGAAGTCGGCGTCGTTCAAGTCGACCTGATAACGGTCTTCCAGAGCGCTCATCAGCTCCACGCGATCCATGGAACTCAGATTGAGGTCGCCTTCCAGCTTGGCGTCAGGATCGAAGGCGGCCGAACCTAATTCCCGGCCGGTGATGCGCTGGATCAAGTCAGCCAGTGCGCCTTGCGGAGGCGCTGCTCCGCCATCGCCGGAAGCAAAATGCTGCTGCACCGCTTGCTGGATAACCGCGGTCTTGGGCTTTTGCGTAGGCGTGCGCGGAAAGTCCTGCTCGGGCCATATCAGCCAGCGCCGCATCTGCTGGTAATCCGCGAGCTGCTGATTCGCGCGCCGCACAATCGCCTGCGGATCAGGAACGGTGCGCGAGTTTGGCGGTTCACTCTGTCGCGGGGAGGAATCGGCTGAATCGCGCAGCACGAGCACCGCACAAGGTTCGGCGTTGCCACCCTGCTCCAGACCAACGACGACGCAATCGCGGACTTCGGGCTGCTGCCGCAACGCCGCTTCCAGATCTTCGGGATAAATGTTCATGCCTTCGCGAGTGACGATGACGTTTTTCCGGCGACCTTTGAAGTACAGATTGCCTTCGGCATCGAGCTCGCCGACATCGCCGGTGCGAAACCAGCCTTCGTCGGTCAGCACCGGCTGCAGTTGCTTTCCCTGCCAATAGCCGGCAGCGACGTTAGCGCCGCGCACCAGAATCTCGCCGTTTTCGTCGAGCTTGATTTCGCGGCCCTCGAGTACTTTGCCGATGGAACGCTTGCCGGTGCGAAAAGGATGGTTCAGCGAAATCAGAGAAGTAGTTTCGGTGAGACCGTAACCTTGGATCACGACAAAGCTCAGCCGCCGCCAGAATTCTTCGGTCTCGGCATCCAGCGCCGCTCCGCCCGAGATGAAGGCCCAGAACTTCCAGCCGAACTGATTATGGATTTGCCGGAATCGCCACCAGCGCTTCACGAAATGCTCGTCTTTCGCGGCCTTGAACTGTCGCTGAAACCATTGCTGTTTTCCCGCCACTTCCAGGTCGCGCTCGATCTTGTCTTTCAGCGACTCCAGCAAACGGGGCACAGCGACGACGACCGAGACGCGCTCCCGCTTGATGACCTGGAGAACTTCTGCCGGGTTGAGCGTGTCCTGGAAGATGACGGTCGCAGCCAGCAGTTGCGGCAGGAAGATGCCAAGGAATTGTCCGAAGACGTGGCTGAGCGGCAGCAGATTCAGAAAGCGCAGCGGATGAAAGATGCGCTCGTAGCGCAGGTACTTGCCGATCTCGCGCTCCAGCGGCTCCAGGTTGGCCAGAACGTTGCCATGCGAAATGACCACTCCGCGTGGCTCGGCAGTTGTGCCCGAGGTGAAAACGATCTGCACGATGTCGTTGCGATCGAGCGGCGGCGGAATGACGGGCGAATCGTCGTAGGTCGCGAGCTGCTCGCGCAACGTGTCCAGGTGAAGCGACGTCACGCCGGGAATCTGGTTGTGCGGCGAGCCGACACAAAGCCTGGCATCGACCTGCTGAGCGATACGCCCGGCGAAATCGGGAGCGGCAATCTTGTCGATGGGAACAACGACGACGCCACGCAGCAGGCATCCGAAGAAAGCGACGACCCATTCCGCGCAATTCTCGCCCCAGATCAGGACCTTGTCGCCTTTGCCAATTCCTTGATGTTCCAGTTCGCGCGCGAAACGATTGGCGTTGCCCAGCACCTCACCGTAAGTCCAGCGCTGAGTGCGATAGCCGCGACGATGAACGTAGGCGACCTCGCGCGCATGGCGGCGAAAATTGTCCAGGTAATCCAGGATCGTGGTGCGAGGCATTCAAAACAGTGTAACTGCTGCCGCGGGCGAAGCGTCGCGAGCAGAATGCGTCGCTAACGAAACCGGATCATGATGGTCGGCGATTGCCTCGCGACGCCACCTTGGTCATGTGGCGCAAAATCGCGGTAGCCTGCTTCACTTCGGGCATCGAGATGCCGCAGTAAAGCTGCTTACCCTCGCGCTGGGTCGAAACCACGCCGACAGTCCGCAAGATAGAAAGATGTTGCGAGAGATTTGCCTTGGAGATGCCCAATCCCTGTTGCAGCTCGGAGGCCCAGCGCTGTTTGCGGCCGAGCAGGTCAATCAGTTGCAAACGGGTTGGATTGGCGAAGGCCTTGCACATCGCCGCTTGGCGTTCGTAGGCTTCGTGACCGGAGTTCGAGCTCTTCTTCATCGTCCTGCCCTCCACAGAGACGAGAACCGCGCCCGTACTCGTCGGCCAGATCCTTGGGTAGCCTCTCTTGCACCGTAAGGCGCGTTACGGTGGAAGAGGAACCGGGGTAAAACGACAAAGTTGCGAAGTCGCTAAACCGAGAAAGTATCACCTCCGACCAGAGCCGCACATCCCACAAAAGGGGGCTAACCACGGAGTAAACGGCAGCCGGCTGAACCGGGCTGGTCGCACTCATGGGATGCGCGGAAAGCCGTGGGCGACGAAGGGGCTGAATTCGTCTAAAGGTCCCGCGCCGAACTGCCGATAGTAAGTACGCCAAGTAAGATGGCCTCCTGATTGAACCGTCAGTGCTGCATCCCAGCCAGAATGCGTGCTTCCTGGCTGGGTTTTTTGACGGCGTCCGGCCCTTAGCCAGTTGTCTCGCCGAGCGATACGATAAGCAAGTATGTTGGAGGACACCTCGCACGTCGTGTCGGCTGGCGACCTGCAACGTCTGCTGCAGGAAGTGGAGACTGCTGCGCCCAGTTCCAGCGAAGGCATTTTCGGGCCCGACTCGATTACCTGGAAGATCAATCGCGAGTCGGCGCTCTTCCTGGCAGCCGGCCGAGCCGCCCTGTTGCAGTTGGCTCATCCCTGGGTTGCCGCGGCCATTGCGGAACACTCCAGAACCTTGCACGATCCTGTGGGACGTTTTCATCAGACGTTCCGCATCATGTTCACCATTGTTTTTGCTCCCGTAGAAAACGCTCTTGCGGCCGCCCGCTCGTTGCACCGGAGGCACGAAAGCATTCAAGGCAAATTGGCGGAGGCGACGGGCCGGTTTATTGAAGGCAGCGCTTACCAGGCCAATGATATTGCCGCTCTGCGTTGGGTCTACGCGACCCTGGTGGACAGCGCTCTGCTGGCCTACGAGCTTGTCTTGCCGCGGCTAACGGAACCCGAGCGCGAGCAGTATTACCGCGAAAGTCAGACGATGGCAGCGCTCTTCGGAATTCCGCGCGACTGCCTCCCGCCGGACTGGCCCTCGTTCCAGCGATATTTCACAGCCGCCTTGCAGTCTCACACTGTGGGAGTCAGCTCAGGAGCCCGGCAGTTGGCACAACAACTGCAGGCGGGGGCAGGACTGGTGATGCGGCCGCCTTACTGGTACAGAGCGTTGACCACTCATCTGCTTCCTGAGCGTCTGCGCCACGAATTTCAGCTGGTTTACACAGAGCGGGAACAGCATGCAGCGGAACGGGCGATGCGCTGGCTGCGGCGAATCTATCCGGGTTTGCCCACGGCGCTGCGTTTTGTCGGGCCCTACAACGAAGTAGTGTCCGGGCTTCGCGGGAAGCCACGTCCGAGCCTGGCGGTGCGCTTGAGCAACCAGCTGTGGATCGGCCAGGCTTCTCTCTTTAGTCTGAGCCGGCGAGATTCCGCCGGATCTTGAGCTTTCGATGAGCCAGACCGATTGACTATCGGGTTGGCGGAGCGTTTCGACTCCTGTTACCGTGATTCGGTCTGGATGCTTCCGTTCATGGCCAAGAACCTCACTCGCCGTCCCCCGGGATTGTTCATCGGGCTGGCCACGGTCGATCTCACCTATCCGGTCGAGGAGATTCCGGGGCGCAATGCCAAGATTTCGGTCGGGAGCCAGCACATTGCTGCCGGCGGTCCGGCGACCAACGCGGCAGCAACGTTCGCTTTTCTGGGCGGCCGCAGCGCGCTGGTTACGGCCGTGGGATCGCATCCTCTCGGCAACCTGATACGTCGCGACCTGAAGCAAAATTCGGTGGTTCTGCACGACCTCGGCCGCCGACGAAAAGAATCGCCGCCGGTGTCCTCGATCATGGTTTTGAACCGCACGGGCGAGCGGACCGTGGTGTCGGCCAATGCCGCGGTGTTCTCATCGCTCCAGGCGCGGCTGAATCCGCGCTGGTTGCAGGGCGTGTCCGTGGTGCAAGTGGATGGTCATTACATGAGGCTGTGCATCGCCGGCGCGAAGCGGGCACACTCGTGTGGAATTCCTGTGGTGTTGGAGAGCGGCAGCTGGAAAGATGGCATGGAAGAGCTCCTGCCGTTTATTGACATTGCCATCTGCTCTGACGACTTTCGGCCGCCGGGATGTCGCGATGAAAAGGATGTGCTGGAGTTTCTTGACGGCCGGGGAATTCGGCGGGTGGCGATCACGCGCGGCGCTGCGGCTATTTGCTTTGCCGATCACCATAAGCGCGGCGCCATCTCGGTGGAAAAGATTAGGCCGGTGGATACGCTTGGCGCCGGCGATATCTTTCATGGCGCCTTCTGCTATTACTTTTGCCTGGGCGCAGACTTTCGCCAGGCTCTGGCGGCAGCTGCTCGGGTGGCAACGTTTTCCTGCCGATATCTGGGCACTCGTTCCTGGATGAAGAATTTCCCCCGCGAATAACGAATTCCAGCAAGCTGGTTTTTCAGTTTGCTGAAAAACTTCCGCAGTTGTGAGGAACGGGTAGAGCGAACCTTCAGGTTCGCGTCTAAGTTATTTATTTCAGATATCCGAAGCCGGCTTCACAGTTTGCTGAAAAAGTCGGCAAAGCAGATCCCTCACCGACTAAAGTCGGTTCGGGATAACAAATATGAAGGAGTTGCTACGGCGTAGCTAAAGCTACGCCCCTTCCAAATCGCCTTAGGCCGAGTTTTTCAGCAAACTGTAAAGCCGGCGCAAGACTGTTCGTTTCGACTTTTTCAGCAAACTGTATAAGCTGAGCAAACTGCACCCGGGCAGCAAACTTCTTCTCAGGCACCCTGGCTGACGGCTGCCCGCATCTAACGCGGCGGAGCCATAATGCATCGCAGTTGTTCATGGATTGCGGGTTGGATTGCGCTGCTGCTGTTCAGCGCGCCGATGTTGTTTTCGTCCGAGCTTCGCCAGATCGGCATGGTAAACATTCCCGGGCCACCGGGCTTTGACGAAATGGCCTTTGCCAACGGCATGCTGGTGATGACCCACTCGGGCGCATCGGCGGTGGATGTGTTCGATCCGGTGCGGCGCCGCGTGATTGCGCAGATCACCGGCTTGCAGTCGCCGCGCGGCATTGTCGTGGATGAAGCCGGCGGCAAGGTCTATATCGCCGATCACGGCAACCACTCCATCGTCGTAGTCACCGTCGACGGATGGAAGGTCAGTGACACGATTCCCTTGCAAGGCTCACCCGACAACCTTCTGCTGAACCAGGGCAAGCTGTACTGGACCGACGCCGACAACGGCACAGTTTCCTTGATCGACCTGGCGACCAAGCAGAACGTCGGCACGACCGACATCGGCGGCACGCCACGCGATCTGGCGCTTGACCCGGATCGCAATGTCGTATTCGCCACCGTACAGGATCTGCATCAAGTGGTAGCCATCGATCCGCAACTGAAGATCGTGAATCGCTACAACCTCGACGCGTCGCAGCCCACTGGTTTGGCTTACGATCCGCAGTCACAGGAGTTATTTGTTGCCGTGCGCTTTGCGGTAGTGGCTATCAACGCAGCAACCGGGTCCGAAGTGAATCGGGTGGCCGCGCCTGCGGGAGTGGATACGCTCTGGCTCGATCCTGAGTCGCACATGCTTTATGCGGCCAGCGACGGATCTCTATTGATGATCCACGCCGACGGACATCTCACGATTGCCGACGAGATTACGACCGAGGTGAAGGGACACACCGTCGCTTACGACGCCGCGAAAAAGCTAGTGCTGCTGCCTGGAGGACGCGAGGGAAAATCCAAGGTGCTAATTCTGCGGCCGATGAGTTCCAACCCACCCGACAACGGAGATATGCGCACGGCGGTGCGGTAAGAGATTTGGGGCCTGTGCGCAGCAAGCGGCAGTTAGCATTTGGCACTTGGCAGTTAGCAGGTGGCAGTTAGCCAAGTGCTAAATGCCAAGTGCTAAGTGCCAAGTGCTGTCCTTATTCCTTATCCAGCAGCATCGTCAGCAGCGCCATCCTTACGAACAGGCCATTGGCTGCTTGCCGGAAATATAGGGCGCGGGGATCGTCGTCTACCGTTTTATCCAACTCCACTGTCCTCGGAAGAGGATGCAGGATCATGGCGTCCGGCCGCATGCGCTGCAACACCGAAGAGTTAATGGCGTAGCGCCGCGCTCCCTTCACGCGAGGAAGCCGTTCGGGCTGAATGCGGGTTTGATAGACCACGTCGACCTCGCCGACTACGCGCTCGATGTCCGACTCCAGTTCGTAGCGCACGCCGTGACGGTCAAGATACTGCAGGATGTCAGACTTCATCTGCAACTCCGGCGGGCTGACGAAGAAGATCTTCACCCGCTCGAACTTGGCCAGCAGATAAGCCAGCGAACGCGCGGTCCGGCCGCGATCCAGTTCGCCGATAAAGGCCACACTGAGTCCGTCGAGCGGGCGTTCGCGGTAAATGGTGTACAGATCGAGCAAGGCCTGGGTCGGATGCTGGCCGCCGGCGCCATCGCCCGCATTGATGACGGGAATGGGCGAGACCCGCGCTGCTCGAGCCGCTCCACCGGCTTCATGATGGCGGATGACGATGACGTCGCAGTAACTGCTGATGATGCGAATCGAGTCTTCCACCTGCTCGGCCTCGATCTCGGACGAGAAAGTGCGGGCTTGCTCGGTGGAAAGCACCTTCCCGCCCAGCCGGTACATCGCGGCCTCAAACGAGAAGCGCGTCCGGGTGGAAGGCTGATAGAACAGGCTGGCGAGAATGCGGTTCTGATAGTCCAGCGTTCCGCCACGCGCGACGATGCGCTCCATCAGCCGGGTGCGGTCGAACAGCTCCATCAGCAATGGGACGGTGAACTGCTGCGACTCGACTACGTGCTTCAACGCCATGCGGGCACGACCTGGCTTCTCTTCATGCAGTCTAACGAGTGGATGCAGGATGGGCATGATTTATCCGATGATCGGCACCTCAAGTTCCTGACGTTGGGCCTCGCGGCCCGGCTCTGGGTTGCGAACAATGCGCGTGCCGGCCGATCCGGCAACCGCTTCGCATAAATGTTCAAACGAGGTGATAACCGCTTCCCGGCCGCCGCTCTCGAGGAAGTGGAGCACGGACTCAACCTTCGGCCCCATGTTGCCCGGCGGAAAGTGGCCGGCGGCGAGGTATTGTTCCATCTGAGCAGCGGTCACGCAGGTCAGCGGCGTCTGCTCGGGCTTCTTGTAATTGAGGTAGACGTAGTCGGTGTCGGTCGAGATGGCGAAGAGATCGACGCCGAGTTGGCCGGCCAACAAGGCAGAGGCTCGGTCCTTGTCGATAACCGCTTCCACACCTTGCAACTGTCCCTCGACACGTATTACGGGAATGCCGCCGCCGCCGGTCGACACCACCAGAACATTGCGCTCGACCAGGGCGCGGATGATGTCCAACTCCACGATCTCCATCGGCTGGGGCGAAGGCACCACGCGGCGATAGCCCCGCGCTGCGTCTTCGACGATGTGCCAGCCCAGCGTGCGTTTCTTGTCTTCCGCGTCGCTGCGCGAATAGAACGGCCCAATCGGCTTGCTGGGATGCTGCAGGGCAGGGTCGTCAGCTGAGACCAGGGTTTGGGTGATCAGACTGACAACGGGGATGTCGAGCGCGGCGGCTGCCAACTCGTTTCGCAGCGACTGTGCCAGCAGGTAGCCAATTTCGCCCTGGCTGGCCGCGCCGCACACGTCCAGGCTCTGGCTGTAAACCACATCGGACGCACGCTCAGAACGCAGCAGCTGCGCACCTACCTGAGGGCCGTTGCCGTGGGTGATCACCAGCCCATAGCCCATGCGGATGAGGCCAATCATCGCTTGCGCAGTGCGGCGGGCGTTGGCCAGCTGTTCGGCGATGGTTCCTTTTTCGCCAGCACGGATGAGAGAGTTGCCGCCGACTGCGACCAAAGCAGTTTTCGACATAAAGGCGCTGTTCGCTTCTTCGCTTTTAGCTCTTCGCTCTTCGCTATTCGCTTTCGCCCAGATGCCCGGATCGCCCTTTGCTTACCGCCGGTCCAAAAGCGAAAGGCGAGAAGCGAACAGCGGGTTTTTTGCCGCGCGGGCGGATGGCAGGCCCCTCGCTATGGGTTTGCGTATTGCTGTCTACCATCCGCTATTTGCGCGGCAGGCTCGATACTTCTGCCTAAGCGTTTGGCTCCCGGCTATTCGCTAAATCCTCTGTTGTCCGCTCCCGTTTGTTCGTCGGATCAAAGGCCGTCAACGACTTCAAGCGAAAGGCGAAGAGCGAACAGCGGCTTTCCTCTTACTTCACCAACTCCAACACCGGCTCGCGGAACGTTTCGTGTTCCGGCATTTGCTTCCACTTCATCAGTTCCACCAGGATTGCCTTCTGCACATGCAGCCGGTTTTCTGCCTGCTGGAAGACAAACGAACGTGGCGAATCGATCACGTCATCCGTAACCTCATCGCCACGGTGCGCGGGCAAACAATGCAGGAAGATGGCGTCCGGCCTGGCGCGGGCAAACAGCCTGGCATTCACCTGATAGGGCGCGAAGATCTTCTTGCGCTGCCCGATCTCGGCTTCCTGGCCCATGCTGGCCCAGACATCGGTGTAGACCACGTCCGCTTCGAAGGCCGCCAGTTCCGGATCGTGGGTAAGGCTAAAGCCCGCACCGGTCTGGGCAGAGCGCTTCTCGGTCCAGGCCATCGCACCTGAGCCGGGCTCGAATCCCTCAGGCGTCGCCACCCAGACATCCGCACCCAGCTGTGCGCCGGCAAACATCAGCGAACGCGCAACATTATTGCCGTCGCCGATGTAGGCGACCTTCAGCCCGGCAATGCGGCCTTTCACTTCCAGCATGGTGAGGTAGTCCGCCATAGCCTGGCAGGGATGGCAGTAGTCGGTCAGTCCGTTGATCACCGGGATACTGGCATGGCGAGCCAACTCGACCGCAACATCGTGGTCGAAGGTGCGAATCACGATGCCGTGCACCATGCGTTCCAGATTCTTGGCGACGTCGTACACCGACTCCCGCTTGCCCAGACTGATCTCGGCGGGCGACAGATATAGCGGATGCCCGCCCAGTTCCTCGATACCGACGTCGAAGCTGACGCGGGTGCGCAACGACGGCTTCTCGAAGATCATGGCCAGCGTCTTTCCCTGCAGCGCAGTGTGATAGGCGTTAGGGTAGGCCTTCAGTTGCGTGGCCACATGAAGGAATTGCCGAATCCGCTGCGGCGTGAAGTCGCGAATCGACAGGAAATCTTTCTCCATGGCTACCTCCCGGCTTCTGCCAACACCGGCTGGTGCGCTTCGCTGAACTCCTGCAGCACGGTTGGGATTGCCGGTTTGCCGAGTTCTTCGATCTCGTAGCGCACGCGAACGCTGGGCTTGTCGAGCCGGATAGTGCGAGCCAAGTCGATGGGAGTTGCGACCACGACCAGATCGCAGGGCACGCGCCGAATGGTTTCTTCCAGTTCGTGCCGCTGCAGGTCGCTGTAGCCCATGGCCGGCAAAACCCGCCACAGATGTGGGAACTTCTCAAAGGTCTTCTTGATGGAGCCGACGGCGTAGGGCCGGGGATCGACCAAAGCTCCCGCGTGATAGCGATTGGCCGCGACAATGCCCGCTCCGTAGGCCATCTCGCCGTGCGTCAGCGTGGGGCCGTCTTCCACCACCAGCACTGTCTTGCCGGCGATCGCGTCGGCGTCGTCGACGGTCACCCGGCAGGCAGTCTCGATGACCCGGGCTTTGGGATTGTGCAGCGCGATGTTCTGACGGACGGTCTTGATTCCGTCCGGATCGGCGGTGTCGACCTTATTAATGATGAGCACGTCGGCGGTGCGGAAGTTCACTTCCCCGGGATAGTAGGCGAGCTCGTGGCCGGCACGATGCGGATCGAGCACCACGATGTCGAGATCAGGACGATAGAAGGGCGTGTCGTTGTTGCCGCCGTCCCACAGGATCACGTCACCCTCCTGCTCGGCTTGGCGAAGAATCTCGTGGTAATCGACTCCGGCATAGACCGGCGTTCCTTCCACGATGTGCGGCTCATACTCCTCGCGTTCTTCGATGGTGCAGTCGTACAGGTCGAGGTCGGCCAGCGATCCAAAGCGTTGCGCCCGCTGCTTGCCCAAATCGCCATAAGGCATGGGATGGCGGACCACGACTGGGCTCCAGCCCAGCTTGCGTAGCTCCTTGGCGATGCGGCGCGAGACCGGGCTCTTGCCGCAACCGGTGCGTACGGCACAGACCGAAATCAGCGGCACCTTTGCCACCAGCTGGGTTTGCGCTGCGCCCAGCAGCCAGAAATCGGCGCCGGCGGCCACCGCCCGCGAGGCCAGATGCATCAGCGTGGGATAGGCAACGTCACTGTAGGAGAAGACCACGACATCCACCAGATTCTCGCGGATGATCTCCTCCAGCTTGTTCTCTTCGAGAATGGGAATGCCGTCGGGATAAAGATTGCCGGCCAGCTGCGCCGGATAGCGGCGTCCGGCCATGTCAGGAATTTGGTTGGCGGTGAAGGCTACGACCAGGTATTCAGAATTGTCTCGGAACACTACATTGAAGTTGTGGAAGTCTCGCCCAGCGGCTCCCAGGATCAGCACTCTTTTCATAGTGCGTAAAAAGCGTCATTAGACCCATGAGGTGGGGACACTTTTCTCCTGCCGATATGGTGCACTCAAAGCACGAAGGGCGCTGTGAGGCCGGTCACGGAGCGATGAGACAAGGGGAAACGGCGTGGCCACGGTCAGATTGCGGTGGAGGAGTCGGATTTCCGGGCTTCCCGGGAGCGAAACAGCAGACCGTGGAATTGTTCCTCCCCCAGCACCCGGCGAAACTCCCGGAACGCGAACAGCGGGATGAACACGCAAAATACGACGATACTGCGGGCCAGCAGATCGTCGAGGCGGATCTCGTGGACCGTTTGTCGCAGATCCACTCCGTGCAGAAATCCTTTGAGCACTTCCTCAGCCATGTGGAAGGCAAACACCAGCAGGCCGAACAGAACCGCTTTGTAAACCGCGGAGAGCAGCACCGGCCGGGCTTCATATTTTCTGCCCACGTGCGCGTACTCGCCAATGAGAATGACTTTGGCAATCACCAGGGCATTGATCAGCGCAAAGGCATAGCTCAAGTAGCGGACGTGAAATGCGCTCAGTAGAAGGGTGCTGTAGGTCACCAGAGCACAAAAGAAGAAGGCCAGAAACACAAAAATGTAAAGAAACTCCACCAACTCATGGACGGCTTTCCGCTTCAGGTTTGCACTTTTGGAGTTTTCGCTATTCATCGTTTGTTCGCCAGCCGGCTATCGCCACAGGCCAACCAAGCGGTTCTTGCCAGCTCGAACCATACTTAATCTCTACACCCTGAGGGAAGGCCTTTTCCCGAATGAAACAACTCTGATGCATACTACAACGCAAGCTCGTTTTATATCCGGCGATCCGTGCTTTCATCAGACTGCGCGTTCATGTAGGAGCGCAAAATCGCGTTAATACGAGTCTGGTAGCCGCTGCCCTTTTTCTTGAGCCATTCCACAACATCATGATCAATCCGGATGGTCAGGCGATCTTTTGGCTCCGGCATGGTGAGTTTCGCAGCCTTCCAGAAGGATTTACCCAGCTTGGGAATCTCAGAATAGTCGATATTCACATCGCGCATCTCGCGCAACCGCTTAAAGTCAGTCTTGCCCCTGGCCCGCGCCCCTGAGGTGGTCCGTGTAATCTTGCCTTTCATCGCGATGTGCCCTCCTTGCTGAAATGATCCGCCGTCGTTTGCCACGCATCACGTAGACCACTACGATTTCGATGTTCTCCATAAGACCGATGGCGAATACGCGTTCTTCCCCGTGGCGGCTCTCGATCTTCTCGAATACCGGCCCATCGAAAATCTGCTTGGCGTCCTGAAAATCGATGTGGTGCTTGGCGAGATTGGCCTGCCTCTTGCTCTCGTCCCACTCGAAAAGCATCCTGGCCTCTCACTCGACAGACCTGATGTGTACATTCTGTACATATCGTATCATGGGTTGCCAAAGGCTGAACGCTGCTGGGCGCGAAAAGCGAATGACGAACAGCGGTTCTCCCCCGGGTGTCCCGCCTCACAGGGCAATGTGACCGCCATCACTTCGGCTTGGGCCATGCCTGGTCAAGAATCGAACTATCGTTCGGTATCGGGTTGGCATCCGGCCGCAAACGAATTCCAGGTGGGATGGCGAATCGCAAGGCAGCAAGTCCCTTCCGACGGTCCCGCAAACAGAAAGGGAAACAATGGCCAAAGGTTCGGTGCAGATCGTAGCGGATCGCTGTAAGGCCTGCGGATTCTGCGTAGAGTTTTGTCCGACCCACGTGCTGGCGCTCTCCTCCGCCTTCAACGCCAAGGGTTATCACACTCCCTACATGGTGCATCCCGACAAGTGCAGTGGCTGCGATTTGTGCGGCATGTATTGTCCCGACTTCGCCATCTTCGGCCACAAACAGGCAGAGCCGCCCAAGGAGAACGTCGCGGTCGCGGCGGGTGTGGCTGCCGCCGAGGCCAAGGAGGATCAAGATGCACGCTGACCCCGCCGGTGTCATGACCGGCACCCACTTCCTCGATGGCGACCACGCCTGCTGCGAAGGCGCATTGGCAGCGGGCGCGCGCTTTTCCGCCGGCTATCCCATCACTCCCTCCACCGAAGTTGTGGAGCGCTTCGCCTCGCGTGTCCCCACCGTAGGCGGAACCTTTATCCAGATGGAAGACGAGTTGGCCGCCTCGATCGCGATTCAAGGCGCGGTGTGGGGCGGAGCCAAGGCGTTCACAGTGACCTCCGGGCCGGGCTTCTCCCTGATGATGGAACACATCGGCCTGGCGGCTATGACAGAAACGCCCTGCGTCTTTGTAGACGTGCAGCGCGGCGGTCCTTCCACCGGATTGCCCACGCTTCCCGCGCAGGCCGACATGATGCAGGTGCGCTGGGGCTCGCACGGCGATTACGAAGTGATCGCGCTGTGTCCGAACTCGCCGCAGGAATGCTTCGACCTCACCATTACCGCCTTCAATTATGCGGAGCAGTATCGCTGCCCGGTCTTCGTCATGATGGACGAAGTGGTGGGACACATGACGGAGAAGGTAGTGATTCCGCCTCCCGAAGAGATCGAGGTTACGCCGCGCCGCTACACCACCATTCCGCCGGGCGAATTCAAAGCGTTCGCGCCGCGCGAAGACCTGGTGCCCGACATGCCGCGCATCGGCGAAGGCTACAACATCCACGTCACCGGCCTGACCCACGATGAGCGCGGCTATCCCGATATGACGCCCGCGACGCAAGACAAGCTGGTCAGGCGGCTGCAGGAAAAGATCATCAAGAATATCGACAAGATCACGCTTTACGAAGCCGAGCAGCTCGACGGCGCCGAAGTGGTCGTGGTGTCGTACGGCATCACGTCGCGAGTGGCGCAGCGGGGCATCGATCTGGCACGCAAGCAAGGGGTGAAGGTTGGCAAGTTCCGGTTGATCACGGCCTGGCCCTTCCCGGCCAAGGAGATTGCGGAAATCGCCGGCAAGGTGAAGGCGATTGTCGTGGTCGAGTTGAACCTGGGACAGATGGTGCGCGAGGTAGAACGCGCCGCCGCCGGAAAAGCCACGGTCCGCTTCGTGGGACACGCCGGAGGCAGCGTACACCGTCCGGAAGACATTCTGCAGGCCATCATGGAGGTGGCGCGATGACCGAGCTAGCGGTTCACAACCCTGTCGAGCAGTTTCTGCGCATGGATCGCATTCCGCACATCTGGTGTCCGGGATGCGGTATCGGCACCAGCGTCAACTCTTTCGCGCACGCCTTGATCGACGCCAAGATCGATACCCGGAACCTGGCCATTGTTTCCGGCATCGGCTGTACCGGACGCGTCGCCGGATACGTTAATCAGGACTCGTTCCATACCACGCATGGCCGCGCCATCCCGTTTGCTACCGGCCTAAAGCTGGCGAATCCGAAGTTGAACGTCGTGGTCTACTCCGGTGACGGCGACCTGTTTGCTATCGGCGGCAATCACCTGATTCATGCCGCGCGACGCAATGTGGACCTGAAGGTGGTCTGCATCAACAACCTGATTTACGCCATGACCGGCGGACAGACGGCGCCAACTACGCCGGGCGATGTGATCACCTCGACCAATCCTTATGGGACCTATGATGCGTCCTTCAATCTGCCCTACCTGGTGGAAGCGGCAGGCGCGGTTTACGTAGCACGCTGGACGGCGTTCCATGTGAAGCAGCTGGCGCGCTCGATGCAGGAGATGTTCGCCAAGAAGGGATTCAGCTTCATTGAAGTGCTATCGCCGTGTCCCACGCTGTATCAGCGGCGCAACAAGATGGGCGACGGACTGGACACCATGAAGTTCTATAAGTCGGTCAGCAAAGTTCGCAATGGCGCGCCCACCAGCGAGGTTGCCTTAAGTAAAGGCGGTGAGATTGTGGTTGGCAAATTTGTCGATCGCGAGCGTAGCGATTATCGCGACCTGATGCACGACAAACTGCTCGACACTCTGGGAGACGATTACGTGGAAACGGAGGCCTGTTCATGCCAGTAAGCGAGATCCGCATCGCAGGATTTGGAGGCCAGGGCGTTATCCTGTCGGCCATCATCATCGGCAAGGCAGGCTGCATCTACCAGCCGGGCTACGCCACCATGACGCAGAATTTCGGGCCCGAAGCCCGCGGCGGAGCCTGCAGCGCGCAGCTCATTCTTTCCGACACGCCGGTGCTTTATCCCTACGTCCCACGCCCCGACATTCTGGTAGTCATGTCGCAGGAGGCCTATGGCCTGTTCGCCCCGCAACTCAAGAGCGAAGGCACGCTCATCATCGAGGAAGACCTGGTGCGAATTGGCGAGCTGCCGGCGGGAGTGCGGGTTTACAGCGTCCCGGCTACACGCATCGCGGAAGAACTGGGCAAGAAGATGGTCTTGAACATCGTGATGGTCGGATTTTTTGGAGCCATCACGCAGGTCCTGGACCCGGACGCCCTACGCAATGCCGTGGGCGCCTCGGTGCCGCAAGCCTATCGCGAGCTGAACTTGAAGGCTTTCGACCGCGGCTTTGAATACGGAACCAAAGCGCTGACCGAAGTCATTGTGAAGCAGGATTCGCTGGTTGCGGTGGCTGCTCTGGAAAATTGAAGCTCGCCTCACACGACTCGGCAAAAGTTCTGCCGTCCCTACGGGACTCATGCGCATTTCTCCACCTTACCCAGCACTCCGCCTTCGGCTCCGTGCTGGGCTAAATTATTCCGCGCTTACAGCGCTCGTCCTTCGCGGCTCCCTACACCCCCCAACGCGCAAGTCGCACACGTTCGCCCCAGATCTGGCAAAGACTACTTGGACAACATGAGATACTGCGCGGAGCATCCTTAGTACCGCAGGGAGAGATCATGCCCAACAAACCCAGCTCCGCCGATGAAGACGCTGGCAAAGGCGCAGTCGAGCAGGACCGGCCGGAGCAAGAAAGCAACGTTTCGCTGGCGGGACAGATCGGCCATCGCAATCAGGACCCGCTGCTGAAGGCCAACGATAGCGACTACCCGGAACCGGGACAAAATCCCGAACATACGGGAGAGCCCCAGACTGACAACGCTTTGGATCATGATACGAAGATCGGTTGTGGGGGCACGACCTAGGATCAGGACTCAATAACGCGGCCGAAGGAAAATCAGAGATCGCAGCCAGGATGATCCTCTGGCCGCCTGAACTGGCTTCAATCTTGCCCATCGGTGAAAGTATGCAGCGCGAACACGAAGCCTTCCGGGCTTACCCTGACGTCGCCCTGATAAGGCCGGTCGATATCGGCGATGGCCACCAGCACCAGCGAAATCAGGAAGCTGAGCACCACAATCTGCAATAAGTGAAAGCGGAAGTTGGGAACCCCGAAGAAGCAGGCGGCCGCGACCGTGATGATCCCGCCGGCAATCAGCACCAGCCATAGAATTCCCGGCAACATCTCCTGGCTCTGCAGAACCCGGATACGGCGGTGCTCGGTAAGATTGCGCAAGGTCGTCATCATGTCGGAGAGGGCGCCGGATTCCTCGGAGGTGGTGGCTCTTACACTGGCGGCAGCCTTCCACATTTGTGCGATCATGTGGCCGCCTTGCGGCGGAATTTGGTTATTCTCCATGGAGGGAAACTCGGCCTGAATCGCATTTTGCGCGTAACTGCGAGCCAGGTTCTCGATGGTGCCGCGCGCCGGCTCCGGTAGCTGCGCGCTGATGCGGAAGACGTTGACCAGGTCGTTTGCCTCCTGCTCGGCGTTGACCTGTGCCTGCTGAAACATTGTCCACACGCCGGACAGCATGAAGGCGAGCAAGACCGCATACGTGGTGCCGATCACAGCCACGACCGCGCCGGTGAAGTCGTTGGACTCCCGGCGGGAAGAACCGGACGAGGTGCGGGTGATGAGATGCAGGAAGGAGACGGCAGCTCCAACACAGGCAATGACGATAAGGATGTTGTTTAGCACGAAGGTCGGCCGCTTCGGAAGCGGGATGCAAAAGCATACACCGCTTTCGAAGATTCTGGGAGTGCAATCATCCCCGTTGAGACGTACGTGTTCTTATTGCGGCGGGTCACCGGTGAGGCTATCGCCGGTCTGCGCGCTTGGGCCCAGCCGGCACGTCAAGCTTGCATCATCTCCAGCAACGTTAGCACGGTTGCCCAGTTTCTGGCGGTGCTGACAGTGGACAACTTGGAATCGAAGTACGCATTGGTCAACTTCGTGCGCCCCATGCCATTGGGAAGATGCAAGTAGACCTGGCGGTCCACGACTTGAAAAGCGTCGGGCGCGGAGCGGCTGGGATCAAGACTCTGGACGGCGCTCGCCGGGGGCAGATCGGCAAGGAAGTACACATGCAACGCTTTCTCGGGCGCACCGTCACGCAGAAACGGATTATCGCGCACCGTCTGGGCCATCTCCTCCGCGGTGCGCAAGATTACCGGGGACGCAAATCCATAGCGCTGTTCAATATTTTTTGCGATACATTTCGCCAGCCCTTTCACCGCCCGGGGCGACGCTTTGAAAACCACGTTGCCGCTTTGGATGTAAGTCCGCACATCGCTGCATTGGGCATCGGCAAAAAGTTCAGCCAGCTCTTTCATCAGCAGCCGATGCTTGCCGCCAACATTGATTCCGCGCAGCAGGGCGACCAGTGACTGATTTGCCTTCTTGTCAGGGCTCATGGTGCGTTGCTGCGGCAAATGGCTTGAAGCGTATTGCGGCAGCCCTGGATCGGAAAGTCAGTAAATTATTTCCGACTTATTTCACAAAGCGATCTGTTTGGATTCATCCAGCGAGGCTGCCTGCGTCTGCACTTCGCGCCCTTCGCCGAAGTCCAGTACCCAGAATTCCGAATCCCGCAAATCGCTGCGCGACAGCACGTCCTGCAGGAGCTTCACCGGCTCGTCCTGTCCGTCATCCGCCAGGCGGAAGGTGCCGAAGTGGCTGGCCACACTTACCCGGGCTTGCAGCGCGAGGTGCGCTTCCACGGCATCGCGCGGCGACATATGCACCTCGCCCATGAACCACTCCGGACGAAAAGCTCCAATGGGAAGAATGGCAAGATCGATGTCCGGGAACTGGCGGGCAATTTGCGCGATGTGGGGTCCGGCTCCGGTGTCGCCGGCAAAATAAATCGTGGAATCGTTGGTCTGCACCACGAAGCCGCACCACAGCGTCGTATCGTTCTGGAAAGGCGATCGGCCGGAGAAATGTTGCGCCGGGACGGCGGTGATCCACATATCGCTGCGGGCGGCGGCTTCGCTCCACCAGTCCAGTTCTACCACGTTGCGAATGCCGTGCCGCGCCAGCAGGGATGAATTCTTCAGGCCGGTATAAATCGTCGGATGATGGTCTTGGGCCAGCCGCCGCAGCGTAGGAATGTCCAGATGATCGTAGTGATCGTGGCTTAACAGAACCAGATCGATTGGCGGCAGATCTTCCAGCCGCACCCCCGGCGCACGGTGTCGACGCGGTCCTGCCCACGAGACCGGGCTGGCTCGCTCCGACCAGATTGGGTCGGTGAGGATGTTAATTCCATCCAGCTGCAGCAGGAAGGTGGAGTGATTCACAAAGGTGATGCGCAGATGCTCCGAGCTTCTTGGCGGCGGAGGAGCAGGCCGAGAGTCAATCCGCGGCTGCCACGGGCCGGGCTGGCGCGAAAGTAGCCAGCGCACCAAGGCACCATAACGGTTGCGGCGCGGAATCAGATTACGAAAGCGTTGACCGTCAAAATGAGATGGGAGCGTCTTCATTTTGCACGTTGTTGCGGCGCACGATCTGGGGCGCAATTATACAGATGCCGCGACCTTCGGGGAAGCTTCTGATTTCGACCTCCCACCGCCCAGCCATTGCCAGCCGGTAACAAACCCGTCACAATCGCATAAGTACTCAAACCATATGGCCGTGACCGAAAATGCGCCAGCGACGCGATCGCCTGAAAACAAGTCACCACTCCAGAGATTGCGGGTGAAAAACCAGTTTTGGACGGCGCCCAACCAGATCACGCTGCTGCGCCTTATCTTTATCCCCTTCGTGATTATCGCAGTTTTTGATGGCGACTGGCCGTGGGCCCTGGGCCTGCTGCTTGCCGCAGCCCTCAGCGACGCTCTCGACGGACTGCTGGCCCGCGCCCTGCATCAGCAGACCCTGCTGGGACAGTATCTGGATCCGCTGGCCGACAAGCTGTTGCTCAGCTCGTTATTTGTGGTGCTGTCGTTCATCAAGAAAATTCCCTGGAAGTACACGGTCGTCGTTTTCAGCCGGGACGCCTGCCTGGTTACCACCTCTGTAGTTCTGTACGCGACCGTCGGTTTCCGCGATTTTCGTCCCAGCATCTTCGGCAAGATCAATACCGCATGCCAGATCTCCGCCGTCTTCTTCGTAGTGCTGGCGCAGGTGGTACAAGCGCCGTGGGTGTTCGTGCTGGTGAAGTTCTTCCTGTATGCCACGTTCACCTTCACCACAATTTCCGGGGTCCATTACGTTCTGGTGACCGGACATCGCCTGCGCGAGCAAGGCAAAACAGCAGCACCGTAAATTCTCACCGTCCTTCCTGTGACTACCGATCGCCAGCATCGTCTGCAAGTCATCCTGGCCTTTGCCCTGGTGTACGTCTTCTGGGGATCGACGTATCTAGCTATCGGCATCGCCGACCAGGAACATCTTCCTCCGGCCGTCATGTGCGCCATGCGCTTCGTCATCGCGGGCTCGCTGATGATGGCGGCCTGTGCGGCGATGGGCCGCAAGGTTCGCATCACGCTGGCGGAGGCGGCCCGCCTGGCCACCATCGGCTGCCTGCTGCTGGTGGGTGGCAACTTCGGGCTGGCTTGGGCCGAGCAGTGGGTGCCAACCGGCTTCGCCGCGCTGATCGTCGCCGTGACCCCGATCTGGTTTCTTCTGCTGGAGACGCTGGTCTTCCGCGGAGACCGCCTGTCCCGGCGTGGCCTGTTCGGCATCGCTCTGGGCATCGCCGGAGTCGCCGTCTTGTTCTGGCCGCGATTCGAGCATCGGGCGCTACTCGGCATCATGCCGTTGCTGGCGTGTTGCACGTTGTTAGTCTCTTCGTTGAGCTGGTCTATCGGCTCGGTCTGTTCCCGCAAGTGGCAGATGAAAGTTGATCCCTTCACTGCCACAGCGTGGGAGATGCTGTTCGCGGCCGTCGGCAACGCCGTCGTCGCCCTGTTTACCGGCGAGTACCACCGCGTGGTAGTGACTCGCCGCGGTCTGCTGGCCGTGTTCTACCTGGTGATCTTCGGATCGTGGGTAGGCTATAGCGCTTACATCTGGCTGCTGAAGCACGTGCCCACGCCCAAGGTCGCAACCTACGCTTACGTGAATCCCCTGGTGGCTGTGTTTCTGGGATGGCTGGTGCTGAACGAACGTTTTGATGGCTATATGCTGGCCGGAACCGTCATCATTGTGGCTGGCGTGGCGCTTGTCACGACCGCGAAAATTCATGACGGCAGCGCGGCTCCCGTCGCCGCCAAGGTTCTGCCCGAGGTCGAATCAGAGGCCTAGCCATTGGGGAAACTCTGATTAAGTCTTGTTTTGAAGGGGACGGCCTTTCAGGCCCGGGGTGTCAATGTGCAAGGCCGAAGTACCTCAGCGGCTGAAGCCGAATCTCAAGCGATTTGTACGGCACACCTGAAGGTGTGCCCTTTCAAAGCGAGAGATCGGCAACCCGACGGGTGACGCACGCCGCGCCCCTTCGAACGGCTCACCACATGCTATAAACCAGGTGCGCAACTCCCTCTATTTCCGCTTCCAGCGCACGCCGTCTTTGGTGTTCTCCAGGATGATGCCGTTCTCGGCCAACTGGGCACGGATAGCATCCGACCTAGCGAAATCGCGGGTCTTGCGCGCCTGCGAATGCTCGGCGACTAACTTCTCCACCTCGGCATCCGACAGCGACGCGGCCTTCGCCAGCTCCAATGTCTCCGGGACTGATCTTGTCTTCCAGCCCTTCAGCCTTCGCCCACTCGACCGTGGCCCGCACCTTGGCGGCGTCATCATCTTTCAGTACCGCGAAGATCTCTTCGAACTGCTGCATCACTTTCAGCAGGGCAGGCACATCGCCCTTGCGCACTTCGCCGGCATCGGCAGCGGCGTTCACGTCGCGCACCATGTCAAAGACCGCTCCCAGCGCGCGCGCCGTGTTCAAGTCGTCGTTCAAAGCGGCATGCATTTCGTCGGAGGTCTTGCGGGCAATTTCGGCGATCTTGTCGCTGGTACCTTCGGGAAACGGCTCACTTTCCAGCCGCAGCTTGAAGTTCCTCAGCCGCTCCACCGAGTTGGCCGCCTGAATCAGGCCGTCGAAGGTGAAGTTGAGCTGCTTGCGATAAGGAACCGACATCAGCAGAAAGCGGATCGACGACGGCTTGTAGCCCTTCAAAATCAGGTCGCGGACGGTATAGAAGTTGCCCAAGCTCTTGGCCATCTTCTCGCCCTCGACCAGCAGGAAGCGCGAGTGCACCCAGACATGTACAAAGCGCTTGCCGGTCATGGCTTCCGACTGCGCGATCTCGTTTTCGTGATGGGGGAAGATCAAGTCCTCGCCGCCGCAGTGGATGTCGAAGCTCTCGCCCAGATATTTCATCGACATGGTCGAGCACTCGATGTGCCAGCCCGGTCGCCCTGGCCCGATCTCGGTCTCCCACATCGCCTCGCCCGGCTTGGGCGCCTTCCACAGCGCGAAGTCGCGAGCATTGTCCTTGTCGTACTCGTCGACGTCGACTCGCGCGCCGTCGGTCATCCCGGCAAAATCCTTCTTCGACAGCTTGCCGTATTCGGGAAACTTCGGCGATACGGAAGTAGTACGAGCCGTCGTCGGTGCGATACGCGTAGCCTTTGTCCACCAGCCCGGCGATGAAGTGGGCCATCTCCTGGATGTGATCGGTCGCATTGACTAACAGTTCGGGATGCTCGATGTTGAGCGCGTCGGCGTCCTCCAGAAATGCCTGGCGATATTTTCGCGTGTATTCCTGCACGGTAAGCCCATCGCGCGCCGCGTTGCGAATGATCTTGTCGTCCACGTCGGTGACGTTCATCACGTGCTTCACCTGGTAGCCGCTCTGTTTGAGGAAGCGGCGCAGGGTGTCGACCACGATGAAGGTGCGGAAGTTGCCGATGTGGCCGTAGTCGTAGACCGTCGGCCCGCAGGCGTACATGCGGACCAGGTTGTCGTCCAGGGGATGAAACTCCTCGACCTTCGCGGACAGAGTATTAAAAAGCTCAAGAGCCATGCAGTGTGCCTTATAGGAGTACGGAATCTTCCAGTGTAGGGGTAGGCAAGAAAACGGGTCAACCGGCGGAGCCGTCAGGGGATGGAAGGAAATCTCACCCAGGCAACCGAAAGCCTGGGTGAGATGCGCGGACTACACGGTTAGCGAGACACCGTTGGAACCGGATTGGCTGGCGGTTTGCCCCAGCACTCCGCTGTTTTGGGTAAATTGCTGGAACTCCTGCTGCAAGCTGCTGTAGGTTTGCTGAGCCGAAGTCAGGTTGCCGGATTGCAAATCCTGGCCAAGCTGGCTCATTAGCTGGCTGACCTCGTTGGTGCTGCTGCCCTCCACTACTGCTACTGTGATGATGGTGGTGGTGGCCCTCCGTGGATTGACCCTGGGTGGACTTGACTCTGAAAGTCCTGCTGAATCGTGGCGAAGTCCTGCTGCGCCGCCGAGGTGTTGCCCGACTGCAGATCTTTGCCCAGCTGGGCAAACTCCTGGGCAATCGGATTGTTGCTCTGCGACGACGACGACGAAGTGGAGTTCGTCTGGGGCGCATACTGCTGCAAGGTGGCAAAATCGGATTGCGCCGCAGACAGATTCCCAGACTGCAGATCTTGGCCGAGCTGCTGAAACTCCTGCTGAACCTGCTGCATCTTGTTCTGGACGCTCTGGGTGTTGTAGTCGAAAAGACTGCTGCTGGAAATACCTGAAACTGACATCGCTATCCTCTCAAAGGGGGACCATTGGTTCCTCTTTTTCTTATCGGCACCGACAAGCTGAACTTGAGCTGCCGTTAAGCCGCAATAAGTAAGAGCATGTCGCGTGCCAGACTCGTCCTTTCGCAACCGGCGCCTCATCCGAGGCAGTGCTGGGAGTTAGCCGATCTTCCGCGAGCCCGCAGCCCGCTCGCCGGAAACAACTGGGCAAGCCTGTCCCTGCTGCCCCGGCAAAGCTTGCCCAGTTGCGGCATCGCTTGAACCAGAATCAGCGAGGCGAGAAGTCCCTCGCGGTGCTCGGGGTTTCGTCCTTCGATCAGGTTCAGGACAGACTCAGGGGCTCGGATGCCAGCATCACGGCTCAGGCTTGAATCCCACGCTCTGCCACAGCGGAGCCGGCTCATACAGCACGCCATCGGCCACCACCGAGCGCACGCTGCGGATATTGTGGATGTCGGCCAGCGGATTAGCGTCGAGAACATCCAGGTCGGCACGCTTACCCGCCTCCAGGCTGCCACTGTCCTTTTCAACCTTCATGGCGCGTGCCGGCACCAGGGTCGCGGCCTGCAGAGCTTCCATCGGCGTGAATCCCGCCTGCACATAAAGTTCAATCTCGTGATACACCGAGAACCCCGGCACCGCTTGATCTGTACCGGCGACGATCGGCACCCCGGCGCGATGCAGCGCTCCGATCATCTGCAACTCTTCCTGCACAATCTTCTGTCCCTCAGCCGCAAACTGCGGCGGCAGCCCTCCGCTGACCAGTTGCTCGCGCAGTTCCGGAGCAACCCGCGCGATGCCGGGTTCCAACTTCTCCGCCGGCACGTCGGCCGCACGGAATTGCATCTCCATCAGCGACATGGTGGGGTCGATGACGGTGTGATGTTGGGCGAAGAACTGCACCGCCTTCTGCCCCGCCGGACCGTTGACGTCCAGCGAACTCATCATCTTGAACCGTTCAGCCATACTCATTTTCCGCGAATCGAAATCCTTGGGCTTCAGCAGATCCATGATGTAGCTGATGTGGTTGATCATGTCCATGCCGTCGCCCACGCCTTCGTAGGCGTTCATGCCGATAGGAATGTGGCCGGTGACGGTCATGCCCACCTTGTGCGCGTCGGCGCAGATGGCCTTCACGTTGTCGGGCTTCACCGAGCTGTAAATCTTGATCTGCTGAAAGCCGGAGTCGTGATAGCGGGTCACCCACATCTGCGCATCCGCCGGCGAATTCACCCGGGTGATGCCGATAGCATAGGGGCCGTCGCCGTCGACTATTCCGGCCAGCAGCATGTGGGGGCCCAGCGCCTTGCCGCTATTGACCGCATCGCGCACCTGGGTGATGAAGTCATATTCGTTGCCCACGTCACGCACGGTGGTGACGCCTGCAGCCAGATAGATTGGGCCCCACTCCACTTGCTCATAATGTGCGTGCATGTCCCACAGGCCGGGAATAATGTACTTGCCGGTGACGTCGATGCGCTGTGCTCCGGCCGGCACTTTAACTTTCTTGCTGGGACCGACGGCGACGATTTTTCCATCGGCGGTAACCACGGTCGCGTTGGGGATGGGCGGCTTGCCGGTGCCATCGATCACGGTTGCACCCACGAAGGCGAAGGTTCCAGTGCGCCGGCCGGGCAGCTTCTGGCTCAGCTCGGTGAGCGCGGCCATCTCGTCGCGCGCCGCGCTGGCGACAAACTTCGCCAGGGCAGGTTCGTAATCTTCACGGACTGCCTCAAAGTGATCGAACTCGGCATCGGTGGAGACCAGCGCAGCGAGATCGTTGTCGCGATCCATCCACAACGTTTCCAACCCCCAGATGAGGCCTTGCACGGTGTAGCGTTCGACTTGAATACTGCGCCCGCCGATGTCCATGGTCTCGGAGCCGCGATCCTGAATCTTGACAACGCCCGAGGGCAGCGTCGCCAGCTCCGCCGGAGAACCGTGAGCGCGCCAGTAGCGCACCAGCTCCATCTGCACCGCGACCGGAGCGTAACCGGAGATGGTGAAGAAGCTGGCGGGGGTGGTGACGGTGCGCGTGTCTTTGCCTTGACGAATCGTGGCTTTAGCGCCGTCGATGGTGACCTCGATATCGATGTCTGACATGCGCGAGGTCTTGCCCTTGATGACGAAGCTCTGCGGCACGTAGCTGTCGGAGCTGCGCAGCGTTGCCGTGAGCGGAACCTTGCTGCCGCGATCGGTGAACTCGAATTCCGATTTCAGCGTGAGCGTGCTGCCATCGGGCGTGATGGTGTACGTCTCCTCGCCGATGGGCTGCTCAAATTTATGCAGGCGAAACTTGCCCGACTGGTCGAGGCAGCGTTGGTTTGCGAGAGCAAAAGAGCGGGCGAGAGCAACGAGAAGCAAAATACCGAGACGACAAGAATGATTCACGCGGACCAGTCCTCCTGGAACAAGTAAGGTTACATCACGGTTAAACGCAAAAGGATGGCCTGGAGTTCCCCAACGATGGAAGCGGGCGCCATTGGACTCGAAATGCGCTAGTGTAGAGTATTGGTGTTTTCGGACTCAAGCGACACCGCGGCACACGAAAACGCCGCCTTCCGGGGAGTGGGACCAGTTGGGTACATCGCGGACGACCATGGGTGAACAACCAGCGCCTCGTCACCGCTGGTTCTCATATTTACCCGTTCTAGTTGCGTTGCTCTCGGTGGTCAGTGCAACTCTGCTGATCGTTGCTACCTATCCAGTATTCAGCCAGACTTACGACGAAGGCCAGCACATGGCCGCCGGGATGGAATGGTTGGAGCGCGGGACTTACACCTACGAAACCATGACTCCTCCGCTGGCCCGCGTCGCCTTGGCGATCGGTCCTTATCTTGCCGGAGCCCGACTGCAAGGGAATGCGAAGGTCTGGGATGAAGGCAACGCCATCCTGGAATATCAGGGTCACTATCAGCGAACCCTAACCCTGGCGCGCCTGGGGACGCTGCCGTTTTTCTGGTTGGCCTGCCTGGTGTTGTGGCTTTTTGTGGCTCGAAGTTGGGGCCAGTGGCAGGCTGCTCTCAGTATTGTGCTGTTCGCCTTCTGTCCTCCGATCCTGGCCAACGCGTCGCTGGCCACCGTCGATATGGCGGTAACTGCCATGTTCTTGCTGGCGCTGGTCTGCTTCTGGAAGTTCCTGCAGGAGCCGAAACTATCCTTCGCTATTTTCTCCGGAATCACGATAGCCCTGGCCATGCTGTGCAAGCTATCGGCCGTCCCCTACCTGGGAATTTCTTGCCTCGCGCTATATCTCTATAGTCTGGTCGAGAACAAGCGCGTACCACCGTGGAAGTACATCGGCATTGGTGGCGTGGCCATCGCGCTAACCATTTGGGCCGGATATCGCTTTTCGGTAGGCTCGATTCTTCATCCCGGACAGCTGAGTCCGCTGGAAATGGAGCATCTCCGCAGGCTGCCGGCAGGCTTGGCCAGAGTTTTCTTCTTCCCCGGCGTTCCCGCTCCCGCGTTCTTTAAGGGCTTGTCTCATGCTTTCGGGTTGACTGAAGCTCGCGAGAACGGCTACTTGCTGGGAGAGAACTATCGCGGAGGACGCTGGTATTTTTTCCCCATCGCCATCGCAGTAAAAACCCCTATTCCCCTTCTGCTGTTGGCCATTGTTGGGGCAGTGCGCGCAGTGATCCGTCCCCGGCTTCGGAACGGTATCGTGTTGCTGGTGGGAATTGCCGGTCCTTTACTAGTAGCAATGGCGGGCAATGCAAACCTTGGGTTGCGGTACGTCCTGGAGATTTATCCTTTTCTGGCAATTCTGGGCGGCTACGCGCTGGTTTGGCTTTGGCGACTTAGTAGCGGCGGAGTCAAACTACCTATCTATCGAGCACTAGCTATCCTTCTCGTCGCCTGGAATATCGTCAGCTGCGTCCGGGCAACTCCCGATTTCATTCCCTATTTCAATGAAATCGCCGCTCCCTATGGCAGCAAGATCCTGGTCGATAGTGACTTTGACTGGGGTCAGGACCTCAATCGTCTTTCCGCGGTACTTCAGCAACGGCACATTGACTCTATATGGATAGCTTATGAAGGCTCCGCCGATTTGGACCGCCGAGGCTTGCCCTATTGGCAAGCCCTGCTGCCGAATCAGCGACCGTCCGGATGGATTGCCATCAGCGAATTCAAACTCAAGACCTTGCCCCAGGATTTTGGCTGGCTCGAAAAGTATCGCCCTACGCTGATCGTGGGCAAAACCATTCGCCTTTACCATTTCGACGTAGCCCCGGCAAGCTAGGCTCGAATTAGTGGAAGAGCATGGCTTTTAGCCATGCCGAAATGGTGCCACTTGAAAAATAGTTATGGCTTGGGAGTTATTTCGCGGGGATTCCAGGGCACCATCGGACAATAGCAGGACTCATAGCTCTTGACGTCCAGCGAACTCATCACGCAATACAACCCTCGCAATCCTTCATCCGGCACGTGCTGGGGAGGATGGGAGACATTGTAGAGTTTGAACCATTCGTTGCGAACCTGGGGTTGACTGGCTACCTGATTGTAAACCGTCTCCAGGCTGTCAAAGTCGAGATCTGCCACATTCCATTGATGCGAGAACGTATATTCCCGGCGCCACTCCCCGGGCACGGTCGTGCTGGCGTCATCCAGATTCGCAAGATAGTAAGTAGTCTGGTCGGTTAACGTCCCATCATCCCAAAAATTAACTACCCGAAAGGCAGGATTCTGACCATAAATAGGAGAGATTGCGGGATTAACCAGGATAAATACCTTCTCCGTACTACCAATACCAATCAGGCGGAAATCATCAGTATGGGTATGGCCGGCAAAGCCGGCGAGCACAGTCGTATGGTATTTCTTTAGCAAACTATCGAACTCCGCTGTCCAGCCAGGAGCCCACATGGGAACGATAGCTTTCGAACACATGGCTTCAGGCGACAGCGTACCTTCCTTGAATAACGACATAAACTTCAACATCGTGAAGTAACCATCAATTCCAGGCGGTATGTGAAACATGAGCCATACTTTGTCATTGTCCGCTTTTGCTTTGGCCAGATTCGCTTCCAGCCACTCCATAAGTTGCCTGCCGCCGGACGAGGGTACAGGAGTGCAACCTTCGTTAAAGCTGTCAGCGTGATAGCGATCGGAGAAGAAGACGGTGTTCAAAGAGAAGATGCGAAGGTGAGGAATGGTGGGATGGGGCACGTTATAGCTCCCCAGAGCCCTCCAGTCCGCGAAAAAGGTATCGTCGCCCTGAGCCAGGCTGCGCGCCACTTCCGCCGTGTCGTTCAGAAAGAGCCCGCCGGGACGGATGCTGTAGTTCCCGCACTCCTCATCGTTATTGCCGATCGCCAGCAGGATGCGGGTATCGCCGAAGCGCTTGCGGAACTGGAAAGCAAGGAATTCGACTGTTTTCATGACAAAGCTGCGATAGTGTTCGCGATCGTTGTCATGGGCCTCGGTAGCGAAACTGTGCGGGAAGTCGTGGGCCAGCAGATCGCCGTTGATCATGATGAAGGCGGGATGCGGCGAGGTGGTGCGCATCTGATCGAGGGCCGAGGCGAGCAGCCACCAGTTGGTGTCGAAACCATGCCGGCTGTAGGTCGTAAGCTGCGAGCGCCGCAAGATCGACTCCCACTGCGTGGGAGCTGCGGCCGCCAGCTCGGGTACCAGGGCCGGGTCGGCCATGGGATTGAAGTGCAGGTCGGAGACCAGCAGGAACTCATGCTTGGCGACTTTGGAACGGGCAGGAGCGCTCCCCGGCGTGAAGATCAACAGAAAAAGCAACGCTGTGAGCAGAAGCGGCTGGCGCGAACGGGAGAAAAACCTGACCGAAAACGAGTGCAAAGGCATTCCCTGCATTGGACGGTGCTCAAGAGAATACACGACAACGATGGTAAGGGCACGGATCGGCTCGAAGACGCGACGAATGGGAGGCAGGATGTCCGCTTCCTGCGGCCGGTGCGCCGTGCGAAAAAGAGTTCCGCCGCGGTTTTCCTCAAAATCCACATCAATTCACACCGTTGCACAGACGATATCGGTTGAATGCGCCGGGTCGCGGGTCTAGAGTCCGAGAAGCATTTGGGGTCGCGATGATGGCAGGGGTCAGGCGGGAGGGTTTACTGAGAGAGTCCGGTCGCTCGAACGCGTCGTCGAGCTGTAGCTCCAGGCGTGGCAATTGCGGTCGGCGAGGGTGGTCCGCCGACTCAAAAGGCCGACCGGGTTACGGGCGACATTCAGCGTGGCTCGGGTTCGTGGCGCGACTGCTTGGTGGCCGCCGGAGCCGCATCTGGTAACTCAGTTGGTCCCTGCGAACATGGTAAAATAACAATATGTGGTATTAGCCGCTTGACATCCACAAGATGATGGGTTTACTGTTCGCTTCCAAGGTTGGTTCAGGAGAACTCAGAAGGTTCCTCCCCCAAGGCCGATGCGGGCAGAGGTGACCCGCGGCGGCCAGTTGTTGGACCCTCAGCTGCCTACTCTCGTTCCCCTGCGAGAGAACGTAGTGCAATCGAAGTTGGTGCCGAGTCCAAGGGTAGCACTCTCCGCAGTTTGCGAGAGTCGTAACTGAGCCGACGAAGTCATCGCCAAGACGATGGCATCTGCGGTGTCGGGGTCCCCGACAATTGCCGGTTTTGCGGTTGTCGGGGTGAAGGTGTTCCTTTCCAAGTCGAGTTTGCCCCGTCGCGCGGCGCGTCCGTCGACGGGCGCTGTTTTGCGGTGGCAATCAACCGGGGGCCTCTTCTCTGCGAAGCGATGCGAGAGAAGCGGCCCCCATAACCATCTGTGGTCGGAAACAATCCAGCCCTTGGGCAGCATTTGTGTTAGCCCAGGCGGAAGCCCGAGAGCCAAAGAGAAGTTAAGTCTCTCCGGGATGACAATAATAGTAGATGGACTTATACGGCACGCGTGAAGGCGCGCCCCGTCACAGCTAGGCGCAGGCATCGTAATTAGGACAAGAAAAGAGATTCATACCCCGCGTTAGGAGCAAGCACCATGGCCGAAATCACTACCACGACTACCACGAGCGCCGCCGTCACCGCGACCAAGAAGAAGGCGCCCGGCCTGACCTTCAACCGCTTCTTCACCACTGCCGGCGTCTCGCCTTATGACGAGCTGGAGTGGGAGCTGCGCACCGCGCAAATCACCGACTCGCAGGGCGGCATCATCTTCGAGCAGAAAGACGTCGAGGTCCCCAAGGACTGGTCGATGACGGCGACCAACATTGTCGCCAGCAAGTATCTGCACGGCCCGCTGGGCACGCCCGAGCGCGAGAGCGGTGTCCGCGCCCTGGTCACCCGCGTGGCCGAGACCATTCGCGATTGGGGCATTGCCGGCGGCTATTTCCGCACCGCCGAAGACGCGGCCATCTTCCACGACGAGCTTGCCCATCTGCTTCTGCAGCAGAAAGCGGCCTTCAACTCGCCGGTGTGGTTCAACGTGGGCTGCGATCGCATCGAGCCCAACTCGGACGCGCGCAACTGGCACTGGAATCCCCAGGCCCAGCGCGTGGAATTCGGCGTCACCGGCTATCGCACGCCCCAGTGTTCGGCCTGCTTCATCAACTCGGTGCACGATTCGCTCGACAGCATCCTGACGCTCGCCAAGACCGAAGGCATGCTCTTCAAGTGGGGATCGGGCACGGGCACCAATCTGTCGCCGCTGCGCTCCTCCACCGAATCGCTCTCCGGAGGCGGCACGGCCAGCGGGCCGCTCAGCTTCATGAAAGGTTTCGACGCCTTCGCCGGCGTCATCAAGAGCGGTGGCAAGACGCGGCGCGCCGCCAAGATGGTCATCCTCAACGTCGACCATCCCGACATCATGCAGTTCATCGAGTGCAAGCAGAAGGAAGAAGCCAAGGCCTGGGCGCTCATCGAGATGGGTTACGACGGCAACGGTCCCGACAGCGATGCCTACTCGTCCATCTTCTTCCAGAACGCCAACAACTCGGTGCGCGTGACCGACGACTTCATGTACGCGGTGCTGCGCGACAGCGAATTCTCCACTCGAGCGGTGAAGGACGGCCGTCCGGTCGAGACCATTCGCGCCCGCGAGCTAATGCGCAAGATTTCCGACGCCACCTGGCATTGCGGCGATCCCGGCATGCAGTACGACACCACGGTCAATCGCTGGCACACCTCGAAGAACACCTCGCGCATCAACGCGTCCAATCCCTGCAGCGAGTACATGTTCCTCGACGACTCGGCCTGCAATCTGGCCAGCCTCAACCTGATGAAGTTCGCGCCCAACGGAACCTTCGATGTCGCGGCCTATCGCTATGCTTGTTCCGTAATCATTACTGCGCAGGAAATTCTGGTCGACAACAGTGGATATCCCACGGAAGCGATCGGCAAGAACTCGCATGATTATCGTCCGCTGGGATTGGGCTACGCCAACCTGGGCGCTCTGCTGATGGCCGCTGGCCTGCCCTACGACTCCGATGCCGGACGCGACTACGCCTCCTGCGTGACCGCCATCATGTGCGGCGAAGCGTACCTCCAGTCGTCCAAGATCGCCGAATTCTGCCAGCCGCTGGCGCCGGCAACCGAAGCCACGGGTGCTCTGCCATCGATTGGTAGAGCTGGCCTTCAGGCCGACTCCTCCCTTTTGTCATCACGAGGAGGACTTCAGTCCGACGAGGGATCTGCTTTGTCCTCGCGAGGAACAGCAGATCCCTCGCCTGCGGCTCGTGATGACAATTCTTCCACTACACGCGAGTTTCACTGACAACCGGCAACTGACAACTGACAACTCGAAGGGCGCGGCCTGCCCTGGCTGGTACATCAATCGCGAACCCTTCCTCGACGTCATCCGCATGCATCGCGCCTCAGTCAACAACATCAACCGCACCAACGTTCCCGCCGCTATCTACGAAGCCAGCAAAGATTGCTGGGACGAGGCGCTGAAGAACGGCGAGAAGTTCGGCTACCGCAACGCGCAGGTTACGGTGCTGGCGCCCACGGGCACCATCGGCTTCATGATGGACTGCGACACCACCGGCATCGAGCCCGACCTGGCGCTGGTGAAATACAAGAAGCTGGTCGGCGGCGGCATGATCAAGATCGTCAACAACACCGTGCCGGCCGCGCTGTTCAAGCTGGGCTATACCTCAGACCAGATCAACGCCATCGTCAGCTACATCGACGCCACCGGCACCATCGAAGGCGCACCCGCCATCAAAGACGAGCACCTGGCGGTCTTCGACTGCTCGTTCAAGCCGTCGAAGGGCACGCGCACCATTCACTATCTCGGACACCTGCGCATGATGGCGGCGGCGCAGCCGTTTATCTCCGGCGCAATTTCCAAGACCATCAACATGCCCGAGAACGCCACGGTCGACGAGATCACCGAAGCCTACGTGCAGGCCTGGAAGCTGGGCCTGAAGGCAGTCGCCATCTATCGCGATGGCTCGAAGAAGGCGCAGCCGCTCAGCTCGATGGGCTCGGCCACATCGAAGGGCGGCGCGTCGGGAGCGCTGGTGGCCACGGGTGGAACTTTGGGTGCCCCACCCTTGTCCGCAGGACAGGGTGGGATTACGGGCGGACAGGGTGGGGTCGAGGTCGTCGACGAGGCCGCCGCTCCGCCGCGCGCCATCCGTCATCGTCTGCCCGACGAGCGCCTCTCCATCACCCACAAATTCAGCGTGGGCGGACACGAAGGCTATCTCACCGTCGGCCTCTACAAAGACGGCATGCCGGGAGAGCTGTTCATCACCATGGCCAAGGAAGGCTCGACCGTCAGCGGCCTGATGGACAGCTTTGCCTGCGCGGTTTCGCTGGCCTTGCAGCACGGCGTGCCGCTCAAGCTGATGTGCGAGAAGTTCGCGCACACCCGTTTCGAGCCCAGCGGCTGGAGCCACAACCAGGACATCGGCTACGCCAAGTCGATCATGGATTACATCTTCCGCTGGCTGCAGCTGCGCTTCCTCACCGGCCAGCAGCAGGCGCTGTTCGACGGCCTGCGACCGAAGTACGTCAACGCTCCGCCGCCCGGCGTGCCGGATGAAAACGGGTACGGCCAGAAGTCGTTCGGCGATGTGTTGCCGGAGGACGGCGCGCCCGGTTCTGGTTTGTCATCACCCACGTCAGGTTTGTCATCACGAGGCGCAGCCGAGGGATCTGCTTTTGCTGGCGGTGGCATGACCCACCATCACGCCTCCGACGCGCTGAAAGACCTGATCGACCTGGGCGACGCCCCCACCTGCCACGTCTGCGGCGCCATCATGACGCGGAACGGCAGCTGTTACCGATGCAACGAGTGCGGCAGCACCAGCGGGTGTTCGTAGGGGCGTGGATGGCGAATCGTGGAACTTGAATCGCGCCGGGTGGAGGAGCGGCGCTTTAGCGCCACGCACAGATAAGGAACAAGAAGTGAGTTCATTCTTGGAATCTCTGACAACGCTTCCGGCTCTGCGCCGCCGGTATCAGTTATTCATTAGCCATGCATGGGATTACAGAAGCGATTATGAGCGGCTGGTTGAACTGCTGAATGGCTATCCTTTTTTTGAGTGGGACAACCTCAGCGTGCCAGTGGATCAACCTTTGGCGACCCTTCTGGAGCTGCCAAGATCACACCGATATCTCGTGCGCCAATTAGACGAACGGATATCCAAAGCGGATTGCCTATTGGCTCTCGCTGGGATGTACGTCGCTCATAGAGGCTGGATTCAGTCAGAAATCGAAGCCGCAAAAGACTTTCACAAGCCCGTCATTGCCGTAGAGCCGCGCGGGAGCGAGCGCTTTCCAGACGCGCTAGCGCTGGTGGCTGACGAGCGGGTTGGCTGGAATAGCACCTCGATAATATCTGCAATTCAGCGCTGCGTAAGCCCGGCGTCCGATTGTTTGTCGCTCCTATTTGGGGAACTTAGTTCGAGAAGATAGTCCTAGGGCTGTTGCCCCAGGTTCGCCCTTGGGTTGGGCTAAACCTGGGACAACCGTACTCGGCCTTCGGAAAGATCTGGTTTCCGAGCGATGCTGTCAGCCCGAAGGGCGTCACAATCGTTGCCCAGCACGTGAGTGCTGGGAAACCGTCCCATTTAAATATCCCGAGTCCCTTCAGGGACGGCACCTCTTCGGCAACACGGCGTGCCGTCCTGTCGGACTCGTTCCATCCGCAACGCCAACCCAAGACTTACGTCCTGGGCTACGATTGTTCCGCCCTGCGGGCTGCGGCTATTGCCGGTCCAACTTTCAATTCGCCAACCACCTCGCCGACGAAGATCTCACACGATCACCCGCACCTGTGATCACCAATACCGCTAACCTGGAACCATACCGCGATACTATCCACGTGTCCCATACTTATAGCTCGACGTTATTTCACATAGTCTTCTCAACCAAGGAGCGACGCACGGCCATCCAAGAGCCGCCGAAATTGTGGGCCTACGTCGCCGGTACCGCCCGAAATCTTGGCTATGAGGCGTTAGCGATCGGCGGCACAGAAAATCATCTTCATATGCTGCTCCGTTTGCCCGCCCACATCCCGATTGCGGACGCGGCACAGAAACTGAAATCGAATTCATCGCGCTGGCTTCGCGAAAACCGCTCGTGGCCTGGATGGCAGCAAGGGTATGGGGCATTTTCCGTGAGCCGGTCGAATGTGGACGCCGTAAGGCATTACATTCAAAACCAGCCGGAGCACCACAGGCGGCATAGCTTCGAGGAAGAGTTCCTTACACTGCTGACGAAATCGGGGATTGCTTTCAACAAAGCTGAGGTGTTTGAGTAGGCACTCGGGAAGGTCCGGGTTTGTTCATTTCAACCCGAGACTTCGTCTGCCGAGGTTAGCATCCAAAAGACGGACGCGAACCTGGGGCACAGAGCATAGAGCGTTATCCCCGACCAACAAAAATCCCGGCAAGAGAATCCGACTTGGGAGGATTTGTCAGCGGAGTGGGAAAACCCAGTCCATGTCCAAATCGAGCTTTCTGCCCGGTAAAGTACAGCCGGTCCCTCGACTGCGGGATGACAACAGAAAAACGCCTGGTAACACACCCCGTCGCCGTGTCGGTGAACATCTGAGGCAGCGGTCTCCGATCTTCGCTGCTCTCCCTGCCACGTTGTGGGATACATCAGCGTCAACACAGCTTGCCTAATCCCACATCGTGGTACATCTCCAGATAATGACAGCGGGGGCAGAGCACCAGGCGAACCGGCACGGCGCAGGCCGGGTTGATGGTCTCGCCGGCTGGCTGCGCGCCCGGGTCGCGGTGGCCGGGGACAGCAAAGCTGGCATCCAGCATGGTCCGGTCAGCGTGGCATTTGGGACACTCGCACTTGATGGGCACGGTCATGGACAGTCCTCCGCTGGCGGGCGCCGGTGGGGCGCGCCTGCCGAGGCGGTAGCGATTCTACACCTGCCCGGCAGCGGGTGGACGACTGGCGCCTCACTTGGCGTCGGCTGGTTTGGCGGGCTGGGAAGTGCTAGCGGCTTTGATCTTGGCCATGGCGTCTTCTACCCGCTGCTTGAAGTCGCCCTGGTCGTTGTGCTCCCATCCGCTATAGTTCGACACCACTTGCATCTGGCATCCGGCACCCTCCGTTACCAGGGTGACCTTGTTAGTGCGCTGCAGCAGGGCTCCACTGATGTTGACGTGGGCGGAGTGTTTCACCTGGTAGGAAGCCGTCATCAGGGCGTCGTCGGTCTTCTCGACCGTGTAGTTGTCCGCATTGCCCAGGGTGTCTTTGACCGCGCTCCACATCTGGGGGCAGGGATCGGGATAGGTGGTCTTGTAAGTTTTGCCGAAGGCGGGCAGAGCCAGCGTCAGCGACATGAAAGCAACAATGATGAGTCTGGTCTTCATCATGGCAGGTCTCCTGAAACGCTCTGTTTTCTAGAATGTCAGTAGTGAATAGAAATGCCGTTTTTCGGAACAAGTGAACGATAGTCTTTCAAGGCATTTTGTCAGTGCGCACGGTCACCTGAGCTGGTGATTCGCCTCTACGCCTCGCCTGTGAAACTCGCAGCTGAGACGGCCAACCGAACCGTCAACTCCTCAGCCGGTCCAGCAGTGATCCCCTGCAATCGATCAGCGAGATTTCGAGCGCGGGAGCGCCCATTGCATGAGTGGAGCAGCTGAGGCAGGGATCGTAAGCCCGCACCAGCGCCGAGACGCGGTTGAGCATACCTTCTTCCAGGCGATCGCCGTGGATGAAATGCTCGCTCACCTGGCGCACGCCGTCGCTGATGGCGCGATGGTTGTGTCCGGTGGCGACGATCAGGTTGGCCCAGACGATGGCGCCGTTTTCGTCGACCTTGTAATGATGGATGAGGGTGCCGCGCGGCGCCTCGATCATGCCTACGCCCTCCAGGGCGTTGACGCCGGCGGTGGCGCGGACGTGGGTGTCGAGGACGTCGGGCTCCTGCAGCAGCAGCTTCATGCACTCCAGGGCATACACCACCTCGATCAGGCGGGCGTAGTGATAGAGGAACGAGCTGTGCGCGACCCGGCCAAAGCGCTGGCGAAATTCCGCCAGCTCGGCGTCGGCGCGCGGCGTGCCCAGGGCGTCGCAAGCATTGATCCGGCCCAGCGGCCCGACACGATAGATTCCCTGGGGATAGCCCATCGGCCGGTAGAACGGCGCTTTGAGATAGGAGTTCCTGACGGTGGCCTCGGCCACGAATTGTGCGTAATCGTCGGCGGCAACGCCTTCCTGCACGATGCTGCCATCGGCGGCGCGAAACCGCATCACGCCGTCGTAGAGTTGCAGGTTGCCCCGGTGATCGACCAGGCCGGCGTACATGGTTGGGGCCGAGCCGAAGTTGGCAATCTCCTCGGCAAACGAGTCCAGGACGCTCTTGAAGATGCCCAAGGTTTTTTCGGTCGTTGCCATCGCCTGAGGAATGGCTGCCAGAAAGCGATCGCGGGCCGCCGCCGTCATGGGCGAACGCACGCCGCCGGGCACGATCCACGCCGGATGCACGCGCTCGTCGGCCAGACCTTCAATCACCTGCAAGCCGAACTTGCGCAGCTCGATGCCGGCGCGCGCCAGCTCCGGATTGGCTTCAATCACGCCAGCTACGTTGCGGGTGGCCGGATCGCTATCCATGCCCAGCAGCAGGTCGGGCGCGGAAAGATAGAAGAAGCTGAGGGCGTGCGACTGCACCACTTGCGCGCAGTGGATGATCTCGCGCAGCAGTTGCGCGGTGCGAGGGATACGCACCGCCATGATGGCGTCGCAGGCCTTCGACGACGCCAACTGATGGCTGATGGGGCAGATGCCGCAGATGCGCGAGGTAATGCCCGGCATCTCGTAATAGGGACGGCCCTCGGTAAATTTCTCAAAGCCGCGAACCTGGGTCACCTGGAACTGGGTATCCGTTACTTTGCCGGCATCGTCCAGCTGAATGGTGATTTTGGCATGGCCCTCAATGCGGCTTACCGGCTCAATTGTGATGCGCTTCATTCGCCGCTCCTATCCAAACTTGATCTTGGCATTCGCCTCGGGCTTGCGGCCATCCAGCAGGTTGTTGAGAAAGCCGGCAATCACCTTGTTGGGCGGCGGACATCCGGGCAGACACACGTCGACCTTCACGAAGTCCTGCGCCGGCCGCGCCAGCTTAGCCAGTTGCGGCAGCCCGTCGTCGGGAATGCAGCCGCCGACGTCGGCGCCCTCGACATAGATCCGCTGCAGCAACTTGTTGACCGGGATCACGTTGCGCAGCCCGGCGACATTGCCGGTCACGGCGCAGTCGCCCAGCGACACCAGCATCTTGCTGCGCGCCCGAATCTGTTTCAGCTTGTCCACGTCTTCCTGGGTGCTGATGGCGCCTTCCAGCAGGGTGACGTCCACATCCTCGGGAAATTCCTGCGCGTCCACCAGCGGGCCGTACACGATGTCGACCTTGCGCACGATGGGAATGATGGCGCCATCCAGATCGAGCAGCGACATGTGGCAGCCCGAGCAGCCATCCAGCCAGATCGTCGCCAGCTTCAGCTTCTTCATGCCCGAACTCCTCTCCGATGGGCCAGCGAGGTGATAGCTGTGGTCGACCGCACCATCTCCTCCACTGCCTTGCCCTTCTCGGCCAGCGCGCCGGTGGGACAGGCCTGCACGCACTTGCCGCAGTTGGTGCAGGTGCGGGCGTCGCCCCACTTCTGATTCAGGTCGGAAACGATGCGGGCGTGAATGCCGCGGGAGATCATCTCCCACACATGGGCGCCCTCGATCTCGGCGCAGGTGCGCACGCAGCGGGTACACAGGATGCAGCGATTGTGGTCGAGCACGAAGCGGGGATGGGAAAGGTCGACCGGCAGCCGGGGGAAGTTATAGGCAAAACGCACGCTGGTGATGCCCATGCTGTACGCCATGTCCTGCAACTCGCAGTGCCCGTTGGCCACGCACACCGCGCATACGTGATTGCGTTCCACCAGCAGCAACTCGATGGTCATGCGGCGGTAGCGCGACAGCCGGGCCGAGGTGGTGATGACCGCCATGCCGTCCTGCACCGGCGTGGTGCAAGCGGGAAACAAGCGGTCGACGCCGGAGAGTTCCACCATGCAGAGCGCGGCAGGCTCCGACCGGGCTGAGACCTTCCAGGAAGCAGAGCGTGGGAATCGACTTTCCGCTGGCGCGCGCCGCGTCGAGGATGGTTTGACCCTCCACGGCGTTGACCAGTTCGCCATCGATACGCAGCGAGATTTTCTTTTGCGGCAAGGTAGAACTCCTGTTGGCTGCCGAAGGGACACAGCTTCAGGTGCGCCGTCGGCAGCGCGTGCTTTCATCTCTCACGAGCGATCTATCGACCGCTGGCGAAAGCAGCTGAGAAAGAGCTTCGTTCCGGCGCAACTAAAGCTGCGCCCCTTCCAACAAACCCGGCTTCAGCGCGAGATGGCCACCGTCGCGTCGCAGCGCAGGCAGCGGCAGCACTCCTCGTGGGTCTCTTCCGGCGACAGGCCAATCGCCACTTCGTCGAACGAGCTGGCGCGCTCCCGCGCCGGCACCAGCGTGCGAATGATGGCGGCCGCTTTCGCTCGGCTCTTTGGGCGGCGTCTGGGTCGTACTGCATGGGACGGAACAGCAGCTCCCAGCGCTCGGCGTCCATCAGCTGCTCGATCGATGGCCCGGGCCGCCTGCTTGCCGTAACCCATGGCGTTCGACACGTTGGAAGCGCCGGTCACCAGATCGCCGCCGGCAAAGAAGTGCGGCCGGCTGGTCTCCAGGGTGAAGTGGTTCACCTCGATGGTGCCGCCTTCCTTGATCTGCAAGCCCGAAGCCTTGGCGAAATCCAGATCGACGGTCTCGCCCACCGCCACGATCACCGAGTCGCAGTCCAGCAGTTGCACCTGATCGGTCAGGATGGGCTTGCGGCGGCCGGAGCGGTCGTACTCGCCCAGACGCGTGTGCACCACTTCCAGCGCTTTCACGTTCCCTTTGGCGTCGCCCATGATGCGATGGGGCGCCGACAGGAAAACGATCTTCGCGCCTTCTTCCTCGGCCGCCAGCGTTTCCTCTTCGATGGCCGGCATGTCTTTGCGTTCGCGGCGGTAAACCACGGTCACGCTTGCGCCCAGGCGCAGCGCGGTGCGCGCCGAATCGATGGCCGCATTGCCGCCGCCGATCACGACCACCTTGCGTCCCAGGTTCACGGGCTCGTTCTTCGAGACCGACTCCAGGAAGGTCAAGGCCGGGAAGCACGCCTTTCAGCTCCGTCCCCGGCAGGTACACCCACGACTCCTTCCAGGTGCCGATGGCCAGGCAAACCGCGTCGAACTGCTCGTCCAGATCGTTGAGCGGAATATCGAAGCCGACGCGGGTGTTGAAGATGAACTTCACGCCCAGCCGTTCGATGAGTTCGATCTCGCGGCGCAAGACCGGTTTGGGCAGGCGATATTCCGGCAAAGCGAAGCGCAGCATGCCGCCCGCCTCGGGCAGCGAATCGAAAACCGTGACATCGTGTCCCAGCAGCGCCAGATAGAACGCAGCAGTTAGCCCCGCCGGTCCGGCGCCGGCCACGGCAATCTTGCGACCGGTAGGTTCCAGCTTGCGTGCGGTGACGCGCCCCACCGCCTCTTCGAAGCGGTCGGTCAGCAGAATGTGATCGGCGATGAAGCGATGCACCTCGCGCATGTTGACCGGCTCGTCCACCGTCTGCCGCCGGCAGCGCTTGTCGCAGGGATGCTGGCAGACGCGACCGGTCGAGCAGGGCAGCGGATTGTCCATGATCACCGACTCGAAGGCATCTTCCATCCGGCCCTCCTTGTAGAGCTCGAGGAAGCGCGGGAATGTTCATGTGCAGCGGGCAACTGTTCTCGCAGGGCGACAACGCCAGCTCGGCGCAGATCCCGGCCACGCAGCGGTGGGAGACGATGTGATCCTCGAACTCCTGCCGGAAGTGCCGCATGGTGGTCAGCACCGGGTTGGGCGCGGTCTGGCCCAGCCCGCACAGCGAGCAGTCGCGGATGTAGCGGCTCAGCTCATCCAGCCGCTCCAGTTGCTCCATGCGGCCCGAGCCCAGCGGTGATGCGATTCAGGATGCGCAGAAACTTGTTCAGTCCCACCCGGCAGGGAATGCACTTGCCGCAGGACTCCGAGTTGGTGAACTCGACGAAGTAGCGGGCGACGTCGACCATGCAGTTGTCTTCGTCCATCACCACCATGCCGCCCGAGCCCATGATGGCGCCCAACTGGGCCAGGCTTTCGTAGTCCACCGGCGTGTCGAACATCTCGCCGGGAATGCAGCCGCCGGAGGGGCCGCCGGTCTGCACCGCTTTGATGCGTGCGGCCATCCAGACCGCCTCCGCCGATGTCGTAGATGAAGGTCTTGATCGGCGTTCCCAGCGGCATCTCGACCAGGCCGCTGTTGTGCACCTTGCCCACCAGCGAGAAAACCTTGGTTCCCGAGCTCTTGGCGCTGCCGGTTTCGGTGAACCACGCCGGGCCCTTGGTGATGATGGGCGCGATGTTGTACCAGGTCTCGACGTTATTGATGTTGCTGGGCTTGCCCCACAGACCTTTCTGCGCCGGAAACGGCGGACGCGGACGAGGACGTCCGGCTTCGCCTTCCAGCGAGGCGATCAGCGCGGTCTCTTCGCCGCAGACGAACGCTCCCGCGCCTTCCACCAGCTCGATATCGAAGTTGAATCCGCGGCCCAGGATGTTGTTGCCCAGCAGCCCGTAGTCGCGGGCCTGCTCGATGGCGCGATTCAGCCGGTGCACGGCCAGCGGATATTCGGCGCGCACATAAATGATGCCCTGGGTGGCGCCCATCACGTAGCCGCCGATGATCATGCCTTCCAGCAGCGAGTGGGGATCGCTCTCGATCTCGTTGCGATTCATGTAGGCGCCGGGATCGCCCTCGTCGGCATTGCAGATGATGAACTTCTGGTCCGCGACCGCCTTGCGCAGGAACTCCCACTTGTTGCCGGCCAGGAAGCCGGCGCCGCCGCGGCCGCGCAGCTTGGAAGCCTTGATCTGCTCGATCACGGTCTCCGGCTTGTCGTCGATCAGAGTCTTGTAGAGCGCCTGATAGCCGCCGACGGCGATGTACTCCTCGATGTCGTCGGGATTGATCAGGCCGCAGTTGCGCAGCACGATCTTCTTCTGGCCCTTGAAGAACGGCACTTCGTTCCACGACGGCACTTCGGGATAGCCGTGCCCGTAGCGGATGGAGCCGGTGATGTGGTCCCACTCTTCGATCTTGCAGTACACCAGCTCGGGATTGATGGTGCCGGCGGTGATGTCGTGCAGAATGCGTCCGGCGTCGTTGGCCTGCACGCGATGCAGGATCAGCAGCGGGCTGTCCCGGCACGCGCACGTTGACCAGCGGCTCCTGATAGCAGGCGCCGAAACAGCCCACGCTGGTGAGATAGAAGTCGGTGCCGCTGCGCTCGATGACCTCGACGAAGGCGTGGTACAGACCCTCGGCGCCGTTGCCGCGCCCGCAGGTGCCCATGCCGATGGCAATCCGCGGAATCGACGGCGTCAGCTTCGCCAGCCCGGTTTCGCGCACCGCGTTGAATACGCCAATGTCCTCAATGCGCGGCATCAGTCATTCTCCCGTTCCAGCGAGCGCACCTCGCGCTGCAGCGTCCGCTCGTTCACGTGTCCGCAGATGCGATGGTTGATCTCCACCACCGGCGCCAGCGCGCACTGCCCGAAGCAGGCCACGGTGCGCACCGTGAACTTCTTGTCGGGAGTGGTCAGCGTGAGCTTGTCGGAATCGCCGCCGTCGTCGCCCTCGTCCAGCCCCAGGCCCAGTTCCAGACGCAGGCTCTCCAGCAGGGCCCGCGAGTTGCGGGTGTGGCAGGCGGTGCCGCGGCAGATGCAGATGGTGTTGTCGCCCTGCGGCTCCAGATTGAACAGGGCGTAGAACGTGGCCACGCTGTAGACGCGCGACAGCGGAATGATCCAGCTTGTTGGCGATGTAGCGCAGCGTCTCCGGTAGACAGATACTTGTGCGGGTGGCGCTCCTGCACCGCTTCCAGGATGCCGAGCAATTCGCCGGGCTGCCCGCTGTGTTTAGCTATGACTTGGTCGATGAACGCCTGTTCGGCGTTTTCGGAGGAAACCTGCGCGGTTGCCATGTGCCTGGCGCTCCTTTCCGGATGAGAGACCAGCACTCGCGGAACCGTGCGAGGCGATACCCCGGTCGCCCGGGGATGGAAAACTCGAGCATTCCCGCGACGCTCGCCGGTTCCTTGCCAATCTAAGTTTTCACGGAAGCTGGCGCGAACTCAGTGCGATGGGTCACGTCGAAGCGTGATTAGCGGAGATTTCCAGCGAATGTCGGAATTTGATTTTGCAGGGGCGAAGCTTCCATTGCGTGCTAGAGAACTCAGCCTGGGGCGATTTTTGAAGGGGCGTAGCTTTAGCTACGCCGTAGCAAACTTTATATTTGTCATCCCGACCCGACTTTAGTCGGTGAGGGATCTGCTTTTCCGACTTTTTCAGCAAACTGTTCCGCCGCTGAGGGTCTGGTGTTGTCAGGGCCGATCGGTCGCCTGAGGTCCTTCAATTCTCCGATGAAGTGATTGGACTGGTTTCCGACTCCTCGGATCGCTGCCGAATGTAGCTCCAGTCGGCAACAAACGCGCTGCGCTCCGCCTGGGCTTCGCGGGAGGCCTTCTGTTCCACATAGGCGGCTCGCCACCACAAGAAGATAGCGAAGAGGCACAGAAACACGCTGAGGTAATAGCTGGGATATCCGATGTAGGCGCTGAAAGCGGCCAGGCACAGCACCAGCCACGACGCCAGATAGCGCCGGTAACGCAGCACCGCTCGCGAGCGCAATTCCTCCAGCTGATTCCACTCCCACAGCTGGGCTTTCGCCATCTCCAGCCGCACCCGCTCGGCCTCGTCGGGCGGCAGCGGAATGGGCGGGATCAGTTCGCTGCCACCGGCCGACAGCACCAGGTTTGAGCCGTCCAACTGGATCTCGAATCCCCGCACCTCGGTGCGCACACAGCTGCCGCCGGCGTACATCGATCCTTCGCGATCGCCCGGACTTGTCATCCCACTACTATTTCACAGCCGGTGCGGAATTTGCCTGTATCTCAATTACGGGAGAACAGTTTCTTGCCGCGAGATTCTGCGGACTCGTCTTCTGCGCAACCCGGGGAGCAGTCTTTATTTTCCGATGCAGAACGAGCTGAAGATCAGATTGAGGATGTCGTCGGCGGTGGTGGCGCCGGTGATGTCGTCCAGCGGACGCAATGCGTTGTAGAGATCGAGCAGGATCATCTCGTGCGGAATTTTCTGCGGGACCGCGGCAGCGGCCTTGTCGAGGGCGGCGATCGCCTCTTCCACCAGCTTCTGCTGACGGAGGTTGGTGAGGAAGCCGCCCTCCGGCTGCGCGCCGCCGCCTGCGACCAGCTGCAAGATTTTCTTTCGCAGTTCGGGGATGCCTTCGCCGGTCAGGGCCGAAGTGGCTACCCAGTTGGACAGCAACGCCGGTGTACCTGGGGAACCGGGCGCCGCGACCTGGGAGCGGGCCTCCGGCACGAGGTCGATTTTGTTGAGAACTAGAATCGCCCCGCGATCCTTGAGATTTGAATCTCCTGCCCGCATAGGAACAGGAACGATTATGTCAGTGGGATTTGCCACATCCAGCACAATTACCACGACATCGGCCTCGGCTAGCGCCTCCATCGACTTGCGCACCCCAATACTCTCCGCTTCATCTTCCGCATCGCGAATGCCGGCGGTGTCGATCAGTTGCACGGGGATCCCGCCGATGGAAACGGTCTCGGTCACCAGATCGCGCGTGGTGCCGGGCGTCGCGGTGACAATGGCACGCTCCTGTTCGACCAGCCGATTGAACAGGCTCGACTTGCCGACGTTGGGAGCACCGACAATCGCCAGCGTCAGTCCCTCGTGCACTATCTTTCCGAAGGCAAAACTGGCCAGCAGTTCTTCCAGCGGCGCTCGAACCGCGGCAATGCGCGCCAGGATTTGTCCGTCGGAGATGACCGAGACATCGTCTTCGGCGAAGTCGACGCCGGCTTCCAGGGTGGCGATCAACTCAACCAGCTTCTGCTTGGTGGGCTGCAGTCGCTTGGAGAGCGCTCCCTCCAGTTGCCGCGCCGCCACTTGCGCCTGGTAGAGCGTCTGCGAGTCGATCAGATCACGCACGGCCTCGGCTTGGGTGAGGTCGATGCGTCCGTTGAGAAAGGCGCGCATGGTGAACTCGCCGGGCTCGGCCAGACGCGCGCCGGCGTTGATGGCCATCTCGACCACGTGGCGTAAGACGACCGGCGATCCATGACACGAAATTTCTACGATGTCATCAGTGGTGTAGGAGTGCGGCTTGGCAAAATAGGTGACCACGACCTCGTCGAGGCGCTCGCCGGTGGCAGGATCGATCAGTTCGCCAAAGTGGGCGCGGCCGGCTTCAAAATCGTGCCCGTGCGCCAGCCGCAGCATTGGACGTGCAATGTCGCGTGCGTCGGAACCCGACAGCCGCACCACGCCGATGCCGCCGCGCCCCGGAGGCGTGGCGATGGCGACGATGGTGTCGTCAAGATGCATGGGAAGATTGTAGCGGGAAGAGAAGATGGTTCACCACGGAGGCACGGAGAACACGAAGTTTCGGAAGGACGCTGGACGCTATTCCCTGCCGGTGATTCGCGCTTTCTGTTGGAACTTGATTGCGGCTATAGAGGTCCTTCGACTCCGGCGGCGAAGCGCCGCCTGCGCTCAGGATGACAAATGGATGGGGAACTCGCGATGACAGTTCAATTTTCTGCTGAATGTCGAACGGCGAAGAGCGGCCGCCAATTCCCTAGCAGGGAGCTCTCATCAGCGAAGGTCCCGCAGCGGCTAAAGCCGCATCACTTTTGGCCACTTAACGGACGGCCTGAAGGCCGTCCCCTTCAAACAAACTTAATCCGAGGTTCCCTAGAAAAACGGAACACAAAGAAAAGATTTTCTCCGTGCCCTCCGTGTTCTCCGTGGTGAATGCCCTTATCTGCGCCGCGACACCGGAGGCGCGGGCGGCTTGCCCTTGTAATCCTTGGGATAGACCACGACGTGGCGCTGGGCGGCTTCGCCGTCGCTTTCGGTGCGCAGGTCGTCGAGATCGCGCAGAGCCAGGTGCAGGATGCGGCGCTCCCGCGACGACATGGGGGCAAACGCGTACGGCATGCCGCTCTTGCGAACGCGATCGGCCGCCACGTCGGCCGCCAGGCGCAGCTCCTGCAGCCGGGCGGAGCGGAAGTTCTGGCAATCGAAGTTGATCTTCTCGTGCTCGTCCGGGCGCCAGGCGCAGCATTTCCAGCGCGACATGCTCGAAGGCGCGCAGCAGTTCGCCGCCGTTTTCCAGGACCAAGGGGCTATCAGCGCCGGAGATTTCGACCAGGATTTCCGGGCGCTCCCATTCGCGATCAGCGCCCACCTGCGGGTCGACGGTGATCTTGTAGCGCAGGCGAAAATCACCGGCGGTGAGGATGGAGTTCAGCAGTTCGCTGATCTTTTTGGCGGTGGCGATTTTGTCTTGAATGGGCATGGGTTCAATTTATGGCGGGGACCAAGGTCCCCTAGTCAGTCTGCCGTCCCTACGGGACTCGAATCAATTTTTCATCTTACCCAGGACTCCGCTTCGCTGCGTCCTGGGCTAACGGCAGCACCACCCCTTCGGGGCTCGATATTCGTGTGCTGGACTCCACCGCCCAGAGCAAAGCTAACGTCTCACTCGGATGCTACTGCGCGACTTCAGGTTACGAGGTTAAAGCGCGCCTGGCCCGCCAATGCTCATTTCGCTTTCTTGCGGGCGCGCTTTTCCGCTTCCTCGCGCATCTCGCGGCCTAATCCGGTGCGATTCATAATGTACTGCTGACCGATTCCGATGATGTTGCCTACCACCCAGTAAACGCTCAGTCCGGAAGGCAGATTGAAGCTGAACCAGCCGATCATCAGGGGCATCATCAGGGTCATCATCTGCTGCTGCTTGGGATCCATGCCCGAGCTGGGCGTCATCTTCTGCATCAGGTAGGTGCTGACCACGATCACCACCGGCATGATGAACAGCTTGTCGGGCGACGACAGATCGTGCAGCCACAGGAACGGCGCCTGGCGCAGCTCGATGGCGTTGCCCAGCATGGTGTAAAACGCCCAGAGAAACGGCATCTGGATCAGCAGCGGCAAGCAGCCGCCGGCCGGATTCACGCCTTCGCGCTTGTACAGCTCCCCAATCTCGGCGTTCATCTCCTGGCGCTTGGGATCGCGCATGGGGTACTTCTTGTAGCGCTCCTGGATGGCCTTCATCTGCGGCTGCAGCTTTTGCATCTTCAACGCCGACTTCATGCTGAAGATGCGCAGCGGCAACAGCGCCACATTGATGATGACTGTGAGGATAATAATGGCCACGCCCCAGTTGCTGGCCATGTGCTGGTGCGTCCACTTAAGCCACAGGAACAAAGGCCGGGCGATGATGCTGAAGAAACCGAAGTCGACCGTGCCGCGCAGGTCTGGCCCATCCATCTGGCCGGGCGCGGTATTGGAACGCACCGTCTCCAGCACTTCCAGCGCCTTCGGTCCCACGAACAGCCGCTCTTTGGTGACCCCGCTGGAATCGCCGACGGCAGCGCCCAGCACCTCGTAGTGATTCACGTTGTTGGCGTCGGGCTTTTTGGGATCTTTGGGGACGGTGATCGCGTTATGCAGCGTCACCATCGCCGCGGTGTCGGGATTGTCGGGCAGGAAGATGGCCGCGAAGAATTGATCCTGCGGACCGGCCCAGTTGAACGGCCCGCGCAGGGTATTGCCGTTGCTGACTTTCTTGGCCGCCAGCCGCTCCACTTTGCCGTCGGCCATGTACTCAATTTTTTCCGCAGCGTAGGAGGGTGCGGTCAGCTCGTCGCCAAAAGCTGCCGGCCACATAGGATAGGCCGGCACCAGCTGGCCGTTCTGGGTGACCGAGGTCTCGATGGAAACGACGTAGGTGTCGCCGAATTGGAACGTCTTACGAACCGTGACGCCGCCCTCAGCGTACTCGAAGGTCAGCTCGGCCGGAGCGCTGACGTTCCCGGTGGGCGTGGCGACATACAAAGCCGAGTTGATCTGGTTACGCAGCTTCTCGTCGTAGGTATAGAGCGAGAGCGGCAGACCGTACTTGGCCGCGTTCTTGTTGACCAGGTCCAGCGGATGTCCGTCTTCGTCTTTGTACTTCTTCAGCTGCCACGACTTGACCTCGGCGCCGCGATTGGTAAAGACGATGCGGTACAGACTGTTTTCCACCACCGTCTCCGCTTCGCTGCCGGCAGTCTTGGACACCTCAGCGGCTTTGGCTTTGCCGGCCTTGGACGAGGTTGAGACTTGGGCGGCAGGAGGCGGCGCTTGCGCTGGCGGAGCCGGCTGGTCTCTGCGTGGTTTCGGCTGCGGTGGGTTTGTTGGGCTGGGTAGTAGGCTTCTTGAAGAGGAAGACCTGGCTGATGATGATCAGCGCAAAGGTGACGGCGAAAACCATCAGCATGCGCTTGTCGCCGCCGCCACCGCCCTCTTGTTGTGGATTGCGATATTCAGCCAAAGTTTAAGTTCCGTTCAGCAGTCGAGGTCCCCCAGCAGCGCCCGGTGGGCGCCGACAGGTTTTGAACAGCGGCCCATGTGCGTGGTGGCGGTGCCGGGAGAGGCCATGTCTCCCAGCGTCGCTTCATCCCCCAGGGGACGGAAATCTGGTTTTGCAGCGCTGCGCGAAAATAACCCTCCGGCTTCGCGCAGGTACGGCACCGGATCGTATCCGGCTCGCGCGAAGGGCTGGCAACGCAGCAGTCGTCCTACCGCCAGCCAACTGCCGCGCAGCGCGCCATGGCGCTCGACGGCGACGAAGGCGTACTCGGAGCAGGTGGGCACGAAGCGGCAGGAATGCGGCAGCATCGGCGAGATGAATCGCTGGTACACGCGCAATCCGAATTGCAGCCAGAGCTTCATTTCGCTGGGGCGACTCGCGCCCGTTGTGCGGCCAACCGCAAGCCGCGACCTACTTCGTCTCTCAGTTCGGCGAAAGGCAACGTCAGCACGCTCTTTCGCGGATTGAAGACCACGTCCACCGGACCCTCGCAGGCTTGCGGTGAAAGCCGTACCGCTTCCCGCATTCGGCGGCGAATGCGATTGCGCTCCACCGATCCGCCCAGCACCTTGCCCACGGTGAACCCCACTCGGGGACCGCCGGCCGCCGTCGTGCCTGCTTGTACTACGGTGCGGCGCAGGAAAAAGACGGTCATGTTGCCGGTAAACTGGCGACGGCCGTCCTGATATACCCGTTGGAAATCCGCATGCTTCAGCAGATGCTTCGACTTCGGAAACTTGCTGCTGGCGGCGGAGACGTTACCAGACATTCAGCGCTCGCGAGACCGGGGATTCCGGTTGCAATGACGGCCCAGTCCTGCGACGACTCCTGCAATTCCATCGGAAAGGCTGCGATGACGCAGAAATATCAGTGCAATCGGCTTAATCGCGGAAGCCGGGGCTGACAGAGACGCGCTTGCGTCCCTTGGCGCGACGGCGCGACAACACCGCGCGACCGCTCTTGGTCTTCATACGGGAACGAAATCCGTGCGTCTTTGAGCGACGGCGACGGTTGGGTTGGAATGTGCGCTTCGGCATGCGAAAACGGCGCTCCTCACTGACACAAAATTTGAATTAGAGCAAACTCAAAGTATATCGGTCAGTGCGGCAGGATGGCAACCTGGGGTCGTCCGCTGTCGTCGATCACGCCTGCACCTCTTGGCTCAATGCAGACCACCGCAGTGTTGTGTGAATCTCATCCGCCTGCATCAAAGGTGATTCGTCGCGATGGAGTTTCGTGCCCGCGAGCAGAAATTTCCGGCTTACCGAGAGCATTGCACCGCGTGCGCAGCACTCAAAAAAAAATTTGCAGGATAACTTTCACCAAATCAATCATTCGCGAAAAAATTGAAACATAACCGCAATAATTTGTCTGGCACGAATTTTTTTTCGTGCTAGTATCGCCTGCAGCCAAGAAGAAAACCGACTGCACGAATGCGGGTGCAAGGCTTCAGATGACCGCACGATTCAGGTTTGCAGCTTACGATTTCCAGTTGAAAAGTGCCGCGGTTTGTGGCTCTGTGCTCGGCTCTGTTTCCCTCTAATAGCGATTCATTTTTCAAGAGGCTCCGTTCGCCTCGGGACTGCCTTTTATGTCTTCCTTTGGTACCGTTTCTCCCAATCCGTGGGTGCAAGTGCTCGGCGCATTGGAAAAAAAAGTCAACCGAAATTCCTACGAGACCTGGCTCAAGCCAACCCGCTACGATCACGCCCAGGGCGCGATTTTGTTCGTGCGCGTACCCAATCCCGAGTTCTGTCACATCGGCGAGCGCTACGGCGACTTGATCAGCGAGGCCATCGAAAACCTCGGCTTGGAATTTCAGGACGTCGAATTCGTCACCGACGAGGAGCAGCGCAACAATTCCAAATCTCCGCGCGCCGCCGAGCCCCGGCACGAGCCTTTGCCGATCGCCGAGAAGCCTACTCCAGGCCCGGTAACCCAGCAACGTTTCGATTGGGATGGAGCCGCGCAATTGAATCCCAAATACACCTTTGACGACTTCGTAATCGGCGCCGGCAACCAATTTGCCCATGCCGCGGCGCGGGCGGTAGGCGAGCGTCCCTCGAAAGCCTACAATCCGCTGTTCCTCTACGGCGGCGTCGGCATGGGCAAGACTCACCTCATGCAGGCCATCGGACACGAGATCAAGCTGCGCTCGCCGGAAAAATCCATCTGCTACGTCTCCAGCGAGCGCTTCACCAACGACATGATCAACGCGCTGCGCTACAGCAAGATGACCGGCTTCCGCGACAAGTATCGCAACATGGATGTACTGCTGGTCGACGACATCCAGTTCCTGGTCAACAAGGAGCGCACCCAGGAGGAATTCTTCCACACCTTCAACGCCCTGCACGAGTGCATGCGCCAGATCGTGATTGCCAGCGATCGCCCGCCCAAGGAGTTGGCTGAGATCGAAGACCGCCTGCGCAGCCGTTTCGAGTGGGGCCTGATCGCCGATATCCAACCGCCTGACCTCGAGACCAAAGTGGCGATTCTGCAGAAGAAGGCGGAATCGGAACAGGTGGTACTGCCGACGGATGTAGCCCTGTTCATCGCCTCGAACATCCGCAGCAACGTGCGCGAATTGGAAGGCGCCCTGATTCGCCTGACCGCCTACGCTTCGCTGACCGGCGCGGAGGTGAATCTGCAGGTCGCCCAGGAAGTGCTGAAGAACCTGATCGACTCGCAGGTCCGCAAGATTACGATTGAGTCGATCCAGAAAGCAGTATCGGAGCAGTTCGGCCTGCGCCTGACCGAGATCAAGGCCAAGAACAATTCGCGGGTCATCGTGTTTCCCCGCCAGATTGCCATGTACCTGGCCAAGCACCTAACCGACGCGTCGCTGCCTGAGATTGGGCGGCAATTCGGCGGCAAGCACCACACCACGGTCCTGCACTCCGTCGACAAAATCGAGACCCAGCGCAAAACCGACAAAGATTTGAACAGAGTTCTCAATAAGCTCACCGAGAGCTTAGGCCTATGAACCGCGCTCCAAGCGCGGTTTTTCACTGCGGAACAGAGTTTTCTCCGGCCATCCCTGTGGAAGCCTTGTGGATCGGGTGGAAGACGCGGGCCCGAATTTTGACTTCTGCCCGGTTCGTCACAGCCGTTCCCGGGTCAGACCGGCGGTTTTGGACAGAAGCGGGCAGCCGGGGACCGCTGGCTTCGCAGTTATGCTCGAAATTTCCACTTTTCCAGAGCGCCTACTGTTACTACTAGTTTTATATGTTTTTGATTTGATATAAGGAGTAGCAGTACAAAGGGCTGGGAATCGGAACCAAGACTCCGGCCGAGGTGTGACTTTATGGCTGCCGAAGCAACGGGAGCGATCCAGGGTACAGCGATGGAAATCAGTGTCAGCAAGTTCGAGTTGCTGCGCGAACTTACTGCCACGCAGGGAGTGGTGGAACGCAAGACCACAATTCCTATCCTCTCCAACTTTTTGTTTGAGGCGGCCAACGACCGGCTGACCATCACCGCCACCGATCTGGATCTGAGCTTGCGCACCTCGTGCGCGGCCAAGGTGAAGCGCGAAGGCGCCTGCACCATCCCCGCCCGCAAGCTGTACGACTACGTGAAGCTGCTGCCCGACGGCGACATCTCCATCAAGCTGCTGGAGAACCACTGGGTCAACATTCGATCGGGCCGCTCCAACACCAAGATGGTCGGCATGGCGCGGGCCAACTTCCCTGGTCTGCCAACCTTTCCCGTCCGCCGGCGTGGTGAAGATTCCGGCGCAAACCCTGCGCAGCATGATTGGGCAGAACGATTTTTGCCATCTCCAGCGAGGAGTCGCGCTACACCCTGAATGGCGGACTGATGGTGCTGAAGCCGGAGTCGATCACCATGGTGGCCACCGACGGGCATCGCCTGGCGCACATCGAAAAGCAGGGCGAGCAGTTCGAGGTGAGCGGCGAGAACAAAACGCTGATTCCCAAAAAAGCAATGAGTGAGATCTATTCGCTGCTGCAGAACAGCGATGTGGAGTCGATTGAATTCGCCAAAGACGACTCGACACTATTCTTCCGCATCGGCGAGCGGCTGCTGACTTCGCGCCAGTTGACCGGGCAATTTCCCAACTACGAAGCGGTGCTGCCGCGCGAGACCACCAAGTCCGTCGTGGTGCATGGGGCCGACCTGAACACCGCCATCCAGCGCGTGGCCCAGTTTGCCGACGAGCGCTCGCGGGCCATCCGCATGAAGCTGGACAAGAACGAGCTGAAGATTTCGTCGTCGTCGACCGACTCGGGCGAATCGGAAGACTCCATCGAGACCGCCTACACCGCCGATCCCATGACCATCGGCTTCAACTCCGAGTACCTGCTCGACTTCCTGAAAGCTTCCAACGGGGGCGAAGTTCGCCTGGAGTTCAAAGACGCTCAATCCGCCGGCCAGATGCGCCCCGACGACGCCGGCGACGATGGCTTTAAGTACCGCTACGTGGTGATGCCGATGCGGATCTGAGCGGCCACTTGCGCTTCAGTGCACCCCTTTGGCGTTGAGATGGGCGGTGTAGCGCTTGTCGACGCCGCCAATGTGGTTGGTGAGCCAGTCGCGCAGGAAATCCAGTACCTGGACGCTGAGCGACACTGCCCCGGCGCGATACTGGGTCTGGAAATCTTTCACTTTCGCGGTGAAGGCGCGATGCAGGGCCACATGGGCCTGCAAGTCGGGATAGGCGGTCCGGGTCATGGCCTGCTCTTCGCTGCTGAAATGCTGTTCGGTATAGCCGATCAGTTCCTGCAGAACGATTTCCAGCACATCCTTGCCTTTGCCGGCCTTCATCCCGTCGTAGACTTCATTCATGATGGCGAAAAGCCGCTGGTGTTGGGTGTCGAACTGCTGAACCCCTACACTGTAAGAATTGCTCCAGGTAAGAAACGCCATTACAGCTCCTCCTCGCTTTAGTGCACACCTTTCGCGTTCAGATACGACGTGTATTGCTTGTCGGCGCCGGCGATGTGCGATTTGAGCCAGTCGCGCAGGTAATCCAGCAATTGCACGCTGAGGGCAACCGCGCCGGCGCGATACTGCGCCTGAAACTCCTTCATCTTGTCGGTGAACTGGCGATGTTGGGTTACCTGCGCCGGCAGCTCGGCGTATCCCGCCTTACTCATGACCGCCTCTTCGCCGGTGAAGTGTTGCTCGGTGTAGCTGATCAGCTTTTGTAGAACGCCGTCGAGTACATCTTTACCCTTGCCGGCCTTCATCCCGTCGTAGAGCTCGTTCATAATGCTGAAAAGCTTCTGATGCTCGCCGTCAAACTGCTTGACGCCCACGCTATAGGAATTGTTCCAGGTGAAAAATGCCATGGTGCCTCCCTAAGCCAATCCATCGGCGGCAGAGGGAAGTTCTTCAGTCAGAATCGGCGACGCCTATCGTCGAAGGAGAGCCCTGCCAAGCGCGAGAAATCCAGCCTGGTGTGATCTTCTTTACTGAGGCGGTCCTGCGGCCGAAGCTTATGGCTGCAGAGGGGTTACTGCCATCGCAACCCGAATCGGAGTATTCCCCAGATTGGCGAACCAGGTATCGCCCGGCCCTACCAGATCCAGAATCAACACGTAGTGTCCAGGCTGCGCCGGGGCCTGGACGAAGGCTTTGACCACCGCCGTCTCGCCCCAGAAATAATCTCGCTGGAAGGGAATACGAACCTGGCCGCCCTGGGGCAGAAGCTCGCCATCGCGCTCCCAGCGATAGCCAACCTGAATGGAATCCTGCGTGGCCCAGGGCGCCGGCGGCGCAGACCAGACATTGCGCCCCACATTCTGAAAAGCGGCGGAGACGTCGAAGATGTGATTTACCGGAACCTGCAGCGGACTGTTGAGCAGGACGGCGTTATAGCGATTCTTAGCCAGGTCGCGATTCTCGCCGGTCTTCAGGATCACGACCCGAATATTGCCCTGGCTAAAGCTCTGGATGGGACGAGCCGCCTGCTGATCGATGGCCTGAAACAGCAGCCGCTTTTCTTCGGTCGAGGTGACCGTGGAGTAATACATAAGATCGACAGGAGGAATGGGATCGACCCCGGCGGTCTGCAACACGTGCAGCGGACGCTTCACGTAAGCCAGTTGCGGAATCGTGAGCTCGGCAGAGTGCGGCAAACCAGCCAGGATGACAGCCGAAGGAAACTCGGCGGAAAGATAATTGGCTGCCTTCACCTCGGCCCGGATCACCCGGCGGTACAGCAGAGTTTCCTCCAGATTGCCGCGCCAAGGTTCTTTGGGATCGTACCAGTGCGCGTGCAGGTTCCAACCCAGAGCAACACAGAGCAGCACCCACAACCAGGTGATCCGGGTGGCCTGGAGGGTACGTACGCCCAGCAGAAAGAGTGGGACGATCAGAACCAGAAAGTAGCGGCCCAGTAATATCTGTCCGCTGGTAGCCGTGACCACCGGCAGATAAACCAGCGTCCCCGCGATGAGAACCAGAAACAGCAGCGCCGCATTCCGGCCGCCAAGTCGCTGATAAAGTTTTTCCGCAAGGGCGTGGCCGCGCCAGCACAGCACAACAATAAGCAGCAGGCCGCCGGCGAAGGCCAGAATCGTAAACGGCAAGCGCCACTGGCGCAGGAACACGTCTTGCAGATTGATGCGCAGGTGCACCGGGTCGAGCGCTATGCTCCTTTGGCCCTTTTTCCAGAAATTCGGCGCCGACAAAAAGTAGCCGTAGGCGAGGCGGTGAAAGAGCAACCACGCCGCCAGCGTCACCCCGGGAATCAGATACCAAACGATGGCGCGTACGCCTCGGCGCAGGTTAAGCAGGACGCCAATCGCGATCAGCAGGCATAGAAAAATGTCGGTGGGAATGTAGGTGAGAGCAGCCAAAGCTCCGGCGAGGGCGAACTTTCGCGGCTGATCGGTGAGCAGATAGTACAGGGTTGCGGTGGCCAATCCGACCGAGGGCGCAGCCAGATAGGTGGCGCCGCTCTGCGCCAGGAAGAGCGGATCCAGCATGATGAGCAGCGCGCCGGCGAAGCCCAGCAGCGGACCTCCCAGCCACGCGCCAATGCGATACGAATAGAGCAGCGTGAGAAAACACAGCAGCGAGGCGACCAGATGCGGCCACCAGACCGGATTTCCGGGGAAGATCAGCCAGCCCAGCGCGTACAACTCGGGGATCAGGACCGGATGTCCGGGATCGGCGAAGCCCTTCATGTGAGGATTCAGCCAGCCCTGCACCAGCCGGGTCGCGGTATCGACGGCGTAGGTGGAATCCCAGTAGAAGGGATCCTGGAACGTCGGCCGCAGCAGGATAAAGAAGACGATCGCCAGCAACAACACCAGAAGCACATCGCGCGCGCCCCAGCGCGGCGCAGACGGATTCAGTCCATGGGGTTTCGCACCGGCTATGTGGGAAGTATCCAGGGCAGGAATCATGACCGGCAAGGGCTCCGAGCAATCCTGGGATCGTGGGAGGCGGACGAACGCCAATGGTAACAGAGGCAGCCAGGGTGCAAGCGTCCCGGGACAGAGCCAAGAAATCTTTGTGAGAACTAGATTTGGATTTGAGAGTGGAATAGATTGACCGAAAATCCCGCCCGAAAGGGCGACTCAGTTCAGCCCGGACGGAGCCGTAGGCGGAGCTGCGGCACCTTACGCGATGGTCCCTGCCGGGACCGGGGATTCTGTTGGTTGGTTTACCCAGGACTTCGTCCTGGGCTGAACTGAGTCGTCCCGCGATGCGGGACGGGACCCTCGAAATGTAAGCGGTGTCGCGACAAGTGGGAACAGAGTTGCTCAGGTGCAATCATCTGCCCATTGCGCGCCGACTTCCATACCGCTCCAGCTAGGGCTTGGACGTAACTTTATGGGCGGCGAATTTTTGCTCCAGCGCTTCCAGCGGAGACAGCGCCGGTTTTTCATCGGGAATGACCGCCGCGGCGGAAGCAAGCTCCGCGGATGTGCCCTCACCATAGGGTGCATCGCCGTTCTTCGTCTCTACTGATGAGGACACAGCAGTCGCCGGGGCCAAATCGTTCACGGAGTCCGTAACCGGCGGCGGCGTGTTCCCCGCAGCTTCTGCGCCCACGCCAGGCTTCGGGCTTTCCACGATGCGCGAGGCTGCCAACCCCTTATCGAGGAATTTGCGGGTGTTTAGCAGCGGCCGCGCCAGCGAGGGATTGTAGCTTGTCCAGGGACTCTCAAAATCGCCTTCGCGTTCGAACTGCGCGCGCATGGCCTCCATCTTGGAGTCGAGGTCGTCCATGTAGTGCAGCATCAGCGCCTCGGGAAACATAGGCAGCTTGGGCGAGCCGAATTCGTATTGTCCATGATGGCTGATGATCATGTGCTCCAGCAGGATCTTCAGCTCGCCGGGAAAGCCGGGCACGCTCGCAATTTTTTCGTGCAGCATTTCCAGCTCGATGATCATGTGTCCCAGCAGCTGGCCCTCGGTCGTGTAGGCGATGGATCGCTGATAGGTAAGCTCGTGCAGCTTGCCGATGTCGTGCAGGAATGCGCCCGAGAGCAACAAGTCGCGATTGACCTGGGGATAGTTCCGCGACGCCAGATCGCAGACCGTGAACAGCGACACCACGTGGTCGAGCAGCCCGCCCACGAAGGCGTGATGCAGGGTCTTCGCCGCCGGAGCGTTCTTGTAGGCGGCGACAATCGCCTCATCCGACATGAACTCGTGCAGCAGCGTCTTCAGCCACTGATTTTCAAAGCTGGCCACATAATCTTCCAGCGTCCGCCAGAGCTGGTCGATGTCTTTGGGAGTTTTGGGAAGATAGTCGGAGTAGTCAATCTCCGATTCGCCCAGCCTGCGCATTTTGTGGATGGTCAGCTGCCAGCGGCCGTTGTACTTGTGGATGATGCCTTTCACCTTGACGAAGTCGTCCTGCTCGAAGGCGTTCAGGGTGTCCTGCACGTTGTCCCACATGTTGGCCTGGAGCTGGCCGCTGCGGTCGGCTAGGACCACCGACAGGTAAAGTTCACCGTTCTTCTTGGATTTGACCTGTTTGACCGCGACCACGAATAGCGAAGTGATGGTCTGGTTCTCCTGGCGGGCGCAATCGCTGATGTAGAAGTCCTTCATGGGCTTAGGCTTGTCTTCCGGCGGCCCGAATCCGAGCCGAGCGCTTATGGTATCGGAAACAGGAGCCCGTTGTCAGTTATCGCCAATCAAAGGACAGGTTCTGGTTCCGGCAAGCGGCATAGGATTCCTACTCATTGAGTTCGGGACATCAACGTAACCGGCCGGTAGCTACCGCGGTCGTGGAATGCCTTACCGCGCCCCCGGCCGATATACGGAAGCTGCGCGTGGCGGGCAGCTGCGGTTCCGGCCTTCTCCAACCCTTGAGTGCCGATGGCTGAAATGTCACAGCCTTTTCAGTGTCCCTTGCCGAATCCCTTGTGCCGCTGGCGGCTGTAGCGGGCCAGGGAGTCGTCGATGATGGGTAGCGCCTGGGCCGAGGGCAGAATCTCGTCCACCTCCACGGCCTTGCCTTCGAGTTGTTTGTAATCCAGAAAGAACCGTCGCAGCATGGCCAGGCGATGCTCCGGCATCTCGGCCGCCTCACAGTAAGCATTGAACTCCGGATCCTGCGTGGCCACGGCGATAATCTTGTGATCGCGTTTGCCGGAATCGATCATGGTCATCAGGCCGATGGCGCGAGCATGAATCAAGGTCAGCGGCACCACCGCCTCCTGACACAAGACCAGCACGTCCAGCGGATCGTCGTCCTCCGCCAGCGTCTGCGGAATGAAGCCGTAATTGGCCGGATAGTACACCGCCGAATACAGCACGCGATCCAGCTTGATCAACCCGCTGGTTTTGTCTAGCTCATACTTCACGCTGGAGCCGAAAGGAATTTCGATGACGGAAAAGAATTCCAGCGGTAGCTTGTCGCCGGGAGAGATGTCGTGCCAGGCATGAGTCATGGGATGGGCGCCCCAGGAAACAAGGATGTAAGCCCCAATTGTAGCCGAGAGTTGCCATACTCTGGTGTGCCGGGTGCCAAAAGAACAGGGGTCTGCGGCAGGAATGAGCTGAGGCCTGACTACTCCACCCCCCCGGACATGCGCCGTCCCAGCATCTCCCGCGGCAGAGGGGGAAAGCCCTACCAGGGTGCTATTCGGTTGCGGCCCGTTCATGGCGCACCAGCATCAGACCTTTAACTTGCTGTCAAGAGAATTTGATAGCTCAGGGGTGCTTGTCCGGCAGTTTCCTGCAAGTTCCTGCAAAAAATATCAAGATTACGAAATAGCAGAAGGCCGGAGCAACGTACTGTTCGCCTAGCGTCAGCACCAAAAATTCAATCGCTGATGGTATCTGTGGAGGAAGTTTCATGAGTATCGGTACTTTGAAGAACCTGTATCAGGAGGAGAAGGGTCAAGACCTGATCGAATACGCTTTGGTAGCCGCCTTGATTGCCCTGGGCGCAGTGACCGCCATGCAGGGTGTCGCCACCGGCCTTAACCACGCATTCAGTTCGATCTCCAGCTCCCTGACAGCTTCCGTAGCCTAAGTGGATCTGCGGAGGTGCGGCGACTCGGCGATAGTCGTTGCGCCTCCGTTCGCCAACTCGACCGGGCGAGAACGTTGATCTCTTAACCGCCGCCGGCAATCTCCTTACTTCAGAAACAGCTTTCTAGGTGGCACCTGGCGTTCCCGCCCGGCGCTGATTTCGCGAAGGCCGGCTTGCGTGGTCTTCACCAGGCTGCATCCGATTCCAGCACCGCAGGCTCTCGCGCTTCATCGGTCCGAGCCCGAAAGAGTCGCACCTGCCGCCTTTTTGACCCTAATCCAGTCGCAAGGAAAACGAGCAACCCGTCTGCTGTCAGAGTCTTGCACCGTAATCCGAAATTAAGTTGACCCTTGCCTCAGTAGATCGTAAGAGTGGCCTAGCGCCAGAACAATTGCGCTGCCGTGAGCGAACGTCCGGCACCACGATTCCACTTGCTTACCGAGTGGACAAGGCATATCATCCGTCGGACACGGACGCTTTCGCCGTGCGATTTGGTGAGCCGCTCACCCGCTCCAGGAGACCACCATGCCAGCTCAAGAACAAAACGCAACGCCGATTTTCGACAGGAACGTTCGGACCAGAACCCTTGTTCTGGTCTCGGCAGTGCTGTTCGTGACAACAATCGTAGCCCAGCCCGCCCAGGCGCAAACCTTCACCGTCCTGCACACCTTCACGGGAGGAGTCGACGGCTCCGCCCCAGGCGGCACGGGCCTCACCATCGACCGGGGCGGCAACTTGTACGGAGGTACCGATTCTGGCGGCCTGTGGGGTTGCTACGACGGAAGCTGCGGCGTGCTGTACAAGCTGAGCCACAAAAGCGGAGGCTGGCTGTTCAATACTCTGTACGAATTCCACGGTGGCGACGGCTCCGCTCCGGATGCGCCCTTGGCCTTTGGGCCGGACGGCGCTCTTTACGGCACCACCTACTACGGCGGCGGCGACGACATCGGGGTTTTGTACAAGCTGCAGCCGCCACCGTTTATCTGCAAGGCCGATCAGTGCATGTGGATCCAAACCATCGTACACAGTTTCACCGGAGCTAACGACGGCTCGCAGCCGGCCTTCGGCGCGCTCAGCTTCGATAGCGCGGGAGATATCTACGGCACGGCAGCCTTCGGTGGAGCGAATCGCTACGGCACCGTCTTCGAGGTATCCCCCTATCACGGCGAGTGGCTGTTCGAAACCCTGTGGACCTTCTCTGGCCAGCCGGATGGCGCCTATCCCTGGAGCGGCGTCATCTTTGATGCGGCGGGAAATCTCTACGGAACCACGACCGCCGAAGGCTATTACTATGGCGGAACTGCCTATGAGTTGACCCCCTCGGCGCAGGGCTGGAACCTTACAATCCTGCACCAATTCGTCCCCAGCACCGATGGCAACCAGGCGTTCGGCAACCTGGTCTTCGATTCTTCCGGCGATCTGCTGGGCACGAATCGCTTCGGTGGTCCGGGCGACGCGGGTGGCGTGTTCAAGTTAACTCCTTACAACAATAGCTGGGAGTTCGGCGTACTTTACTCCTTCACCGGGGTGTTCGGGCCGCAAGCCTCGGTCGCGATGGATCCGTCGGGAAACCTGTACGGCACCAGCGTAGGCGGTGGCCAGTACGGCAACGGATTTGTCTTCAAGATGATTCCATCCGGCGGTGAGTATCTGTATTCCGTGTTACACGACTTCACCGGTGGCTACGACGGTGCCTATCCTTACGGCCAGATAGTCCTGGATGCGAACGGGAATCTGTACGGCATAGCCCAGGAAGGAGGCCAGAGAAACGGTAATTGTAGCTACGGCTGCGGGGTCGTATGGGAGATCACGCCGTAGAGCAGTGGTCCGCGGCGGTTCGTCGGCGAGCCGGACATCCGGCCAGGCTAACAATTCTCGAACGATCGAAATAAGGAGTTACTGTCATGCAGGTGGCAAAACGAGATCGCAGATCGGCAACGCATCTCTCAATCTCAGCGACGGCATCGAGGCTCGGCATTCTACTCTTGCTGATCGCCATCCCTGCCGCCCAGGCGCAGACCTTCACCGTTCTTCATAACTTCACCGGCGGCGCTGACGGCGGGCAACCTGCCTCTGCCCTGACCATGGATGCGGCCGGCAATCTCTACGGCACTGCCTCGCTGGGCGGTCATACTGCCGACAATTGTTACAACACTTGCGGCACGGTCTTCCGCCTGAAGCGCACTGGGCAGAGCTGGGTTTTAAACCCGTTGTATGAATTCGCGGGCGGCAGCGATGGTGCGAATCCTGCGGCCAAGGTGATCTTCGGACCGGATGGCAGCCTGTATGGCCTCACTCCTAACGGAGGATCGTCCTGCCCCAATAACACGCAATACGGATGCGGCACCGTCTTCAATTTGCGACCGCAACCCACCAATTGCGTCAGCGTGTTCTGCGCCTGGCAGGAAACCGTGCTCTATCGCTTTAACGGAGGCGCAAACGATGGCGCCGTGCCCGAGGGTAGTCCGACCTTCGACCATGCCGGAAATCTTTACGGGACGACATTCGATGGCGGCTACTCCAACCAGAACGCCTGTGTCTTTGGACAGGGTTACTCCTGCGGCACGGTCTTCGAGTTAACGCGAGCTCACGGTGACTGGGCAGAGAGCCTGCTGTACACCTTTCTGGGCGGCAGCGATGGCAGCAATCCCGAAGGTGGATTGACGTTCGACGCCAGCGGCAATTTGTATGGCACCACGCTTTCCAACGGGCAGTATTACGGCGGAACGGTTTTTGAGCTGACCCCATCCGGCTCCGGTTGGACCGAGAACACTAACTACGCCTTCTCGTTCGAGAACAACAGCGGGTACTGGCCCCGGTACGGGGTCTTCTTCGATGCCGCCGGCAATATGTATGGCAGCACCGCGAACGGGGGCACCTATGGAGGCGGAACCGTGTTTCAGCTGCAGCCATCAGGTTACGGATGGGGCTTTACGCTACTCGATAGCTTTACCGGGAGCAATCAAACCGTGGGGCCGGACGGCGACCTGGTGATGGACGGCGCGGGCAATCTCTACGGTGTCGCCAACAGCATTGGATCGAATCAACGCGGTTTCGTGTTCGAGCTGAGTCCCTCGCTAGGCGGCTGGACCTACACCGTGCTCCACGAATTCAGTGTTAGCGGGCACGAAGGCAAGTTTCCCGTGGGCGGCGTGGTCCTGGACGCAGCCGGCAATCTCTACGGAACGGCCTCCGCCGGAGGCACCTACGACAAAGGCACGGTGTGGGAGATCACGCCGTAGAACAGTAGTTAGGAAACTCTGATTAAGTCTTGCATTGAAGGGGACGGCCTTGAGGCCGTCCGTTAAGTACCCGAAAATCATCCGGCTTTACAGTTTGCGGAAAAACTCGGCCTAAGGCGATTTGGAAGGGGCGTAGCTTTAGCTACGCCGTAGCAAGCCCTTTATATTTGTCATCCCGAACCGACTTTAGTCGCCCAGGCTAACAATTCTCGAACGATCCAGGTAAGGAGTGGAGTCATGCAGGTGGCAAAGCAAGCTCGCAAATTGGTAACGCATCTCTCAACCACAGCGAAGGCATCGACCCTTGGAGTTCTGCTTCTGCTGCTTGCCGGCTCCGCTGCCCAGGCGCAAACCTACGCGGTCATTCACAACTTCACCGGCGGAGCCGAAGGGGGTCGTCCCGAGGCCCCACTGACGATCGACCAGAGAGGCAATCTCTATGGAACGACGTACGAGGGCGGTCACTCGGCGGAAAATTGCAACGGCGGCTGCGGCGTTGTCTTCAAAATGCAGCTTTCAGGGCAGAGCTGGCTGTTCACTCCGCTGTATCAGTTTGCCGGAGGCAGCGACGGCGGCAATCCTGTCGCCAGGGTAGTCTTCGGCCCCGACGGCAGTCTCTACGGCACCACCCTGCACGCTGGGGGCGTGGACTGCGCCAACGATGCCGGTTTCGGATGTGGCACCGTCGTCAACCTGAGACCCAAGCCTACCAATTGCATCGCTGTGCCCTGCCTGTGGACCGATGTTGTGCTGCATCGCTTCGCCGGCGGCGCTGGTGACGGGGCGATGCCAGTCGCACCAGTTGCTTTCGATGCAACCGGAAATCTCTACGGAACGACTTTGGAAGGCGGCGGCTCGTCGCCAAACTGCAGTAATGGAAACAACTCCTGCGGCACCGTCTTTGAGTTGGCTCGCTCCAATGGCGGCTGGACCGAGAGTGTGCCGTACAGCTTCACCGGAGGCGGCGACGGCGGCAATCCCGAAGGCGGCTTGGTGCTTGACCGCGCCGGAAATCTCTACAGCACCGCTTCGGTAGCTGGAGCAGGCAATGGCGGCACCGTCTTTGCGCTAGTGCCTAACGGATCCGGTTGGACGCAAGACCTTCTCTACTCGTTTACCGCGGGAGGCGCAACCCCCTATGAGCCCGAGGCTGGTCTGATCTTCGATGCGGCGGGCAATCTCTATGGCACCACGGCGCACGGAGGTGGAGCGGCTGCGGTTTTCGAATTGATGCCTTCCAACGGAGGTTGGACGTTCAGCCAGATTTACGCTTTCGGTGGATCCCGGATGCACCAAGGTCCGCTCTCCGATCTGGTGATGGACGGCGCGGGCAATCTCTACGGCACGGCCTACGACTTGGGGTTGCACAATGCAGGCCTGGTTTACGAACTGTCGCCCTCGAATGGCGGCTGGATCTTCACCGACCTCTACGACTTCCCCGGCGGCGGCGGCGACGCTTCTCCCTCCGGCGTGGCCCTGGATGCCAACGGCAACCTCTATGGAACGGCCGCCTTCGGTGGAACTCACGGCTGGGGGGTGGTGTGGGAGATCACGCCGTAGCCGGAGACGGCGGTCTTGCCGGGAATAGCTCGGCTGGGCGACTTTCCACTTGTTTACCGAGTGAAGATGGCATATCATCCGTTCGCGCTCCGGCACGTGCGATGCGGCGACCACGGAAACACGCTCCAGGAGGATCATCATGACAGCTCGTCAGCCAAGCATAGCTTCAACCTTCGCGGTTAACTTCAGCAAACCCATCTTCGCCCTCAGCCTGGCGATTGGGTTGGCCGTCGCCTTCGCCGCCACGCCGGCGCCGGCGCAGACCCTCACCGCACTGCACTATCTGAACGGTGGATCGGACGGCGGCGGCACCATTACCGGAGTAGTCGCCGACCGGCAAGGAAATTTATATGGCGCCGCCTACACCGGCGGGATCGCGAATTGCCCCTACGATAGTCCGGGATGCGGCACCATTTTCAAGCTGACCCGCCATCCCGGCGGATGGACCTTCAGCGTGCTTTACAGCTTTACCGGAGTTAGCGACGGATTCTGGCCCAATGCGGTGGTGGTCGGCGCCGACGGCACGCTCTACGGCACCACCAGTTTGGGTGGCGACAGCAACCAGTGCCTCGGCAACGGCTGCGGCACAGTGTTTCGGCTGCAGCCGCCGCCGGCTGTTTGCCGCTCCGTCTCCTGTTCCTGGGTGAAGACTACGCTTTATCAGTTCACCTCTGGCCAGGATGGTCGCTATCCCTCGGTTCCTACGGTTGACGCCGCCGGAAACGTTTACGGCACCACCAATGAAGCTGGAGAAAACGGCTCCGGCACGGTGTGGGAAGTGTCGCCATCGCATGGCGGCTGGACCTTCAACCTTCTCTATGCCCTCGGAATCAACGGCGGCAATCCTCTGAACGGTGTGGCTCTGGATGCCGCCGGGAATATCTGGGGGTCGGGCGACGGTGGTGTGCCGAACTGCGGGCCGCCGTATTCCGAATTTGATTGCGGCCTCATCTGGAAGCTGACCCGCTCCGGATCCGGCTGGACCTTCACGCCGGTTTTCAACCTCACCCACGACACCGGGGGAGGGCCGCTAGGCACTTTTAGCTTCGACCAGGCGGGCTACATGTACGGCACGCTGGCGGATAGCGGTCCCAACGGGAATGGCGGAGTCTTCCAGTTCAATCCCTCCAACGGACAGATGAACCTGCTGTACGCGGCCCCGGGAAACCTGGCAGTGGTCAATGGTCCGCAAGGCGGGGTGACTATGGACTCGGCCGGCAATCTCTATGCTGCCGACCCAAGCAACGGAGCCTACGACGCCGGCTACGTCTTCAAACTTACGCCCTCGAACGGCAACTGGTACTTCACCGACCTGCACGACTTTACCGGCGGCGGCGCCGACCGGGATGACCCCTGCGGGCCACTGGTCGTCGACGCCAGCGGGAACGTGTATGGAGCCGCAGCCAACCTAATCTTCGCCATCGCCCCATAGGCTGGCTGCGGTTAAAACTGGATGTCCCACGATGTAGGACTCTCAAGCAGATCGGACACTACGCAATATTGCCGGATAGGCAAGGAGAATCGATATGAAGCATTCGCAGCAACCTCGCAAAACCTTCAGCGGCATTCTTTCGGGAACGACGCTGGCCGCCATAATAGCCATGGTCATGCTGGTGAGCGTCACGGCCCCGGTGGCCTACGCCCAAACCTATGTCAACCTTGCCACCTTCACCGGCAACAACGGCACCAATCCCAACCCGCGGCTGGTGGCAGACGCCGCCGGAAACCTGTACGGTACGACATTCTATGGAGGCTACGGCGGCGCCTTCGGTCCGGGCACGGTTTTCAAGCTTACTCACCATAGTTACGGCTGGGCGCTGACCACGCTGTACGAATTTCACGGACATGCCGATGGCTTGCAGCCCTGGGGCGGCGTAGTGTTCGGACCCGATGGGGCGTTGTACGGAGAGACCTACCAGGGTGGTACCTACGGCTACGGAGTGGTCTACAAGCTGCAACCGCGGGCGTCCGCCTGCCGCACCGCGCCCTGCTTCTGGCAGGAGACGGTGCTCTACAACTTCACCGGCGGAAACGATGGTGGCGACCCGCAGGGCGATCTGGCCTTCGATAGCGCGGGCAATCTTTATGGCACGACGCTGAATGGCGGGCCCGGGCAGAACTACGGGGTGGTGTACCGCTTGACTCCCTCGCACGGCATGTGGAGCGAGTCGACGGTGCATGCCTTCAACAGCGCCGACGGATCTCATCCCATTGACGGCGTAGTGCTGGACGCGGCGGGCAACCTGTACGGCCTGACCGATGCCGGCGGCGCCCATTCGCTGGGTGGGGTGTACGAGTTGAGTTACGGCGTGTCCGGCTGGACCGAGACGGTGCTGCACGATTTCGCCGGCGGCAGCGATGGCACTGATCCTGCGGGATTGACGATTGATGGAGCCGGCAACGTCTACGGCGAAACCGGCGGGGGCGGCGCTAACAACTACGGTACCGTCTACCAGTTACAGGCCGTTAATGGCGGCTTCAACTACAGCATTATCTACAACTACAACAGCCAGAGCGGAAATCCGGTCCCGGTAACCTCGTTGACCGCCGACAGCGCGGGAAATCTCTATGGCTGCAACGTAAGTGCTGGGCCGAATGTTTTCGGAGTGGCCTTCAAGTTAACCCCCGCCCAGGGAAGCTGGAACTTCACCCTGCTGTATAACTTCAGCGAAGATCAGGGGTACCAGATGAATGCCAAGCCGTTGCTCGATAGCCAAGGGAACATCTACGGCGTCGCCAGCTCTGCTGGGGGAGACTACGACGGCTCGGCGTGGGAGATCACGCCGTAGTAGCCAATTTTTGTCTATCCCACAATGTAAGACGGCTGTTGTCGCGCCTTACAAGAGGAGACGGTTATGATGCACCTGAGAGTACTTCGAAAAGGGATTGGCACCAAATGTGGGTTGCGGACAACCTTGGCGGCGATGACGATTGCGATTCTGACCATGGTTGTCGCCTCCCCCGCGGCGCGGGCCCAAACCTACACCATCATTCACGAGTTCACCGGTGGAGCGGACGGAGGTGGTCCCATCGGCGGACTGACCATCGACGCGGCGGGAAATCTCTACGGAACCACCGCCGGATACGCGCCCCCCTGTGGCGCCCAGTGCGGCAACGTCTTCAAGATGAGACGCGATGGGCAGAACTGGGTCGTAACCCCGCTCTACAAGTTCACCGGAGGCACTGATGGCGCCAGTCCCGAAGCTACGGTGGTTTTCGGTCCCGATGGCGCTTTGTACGGCACCACCGTTTTTGGCGGATCTTCCTGCGCCAGTAACCAGAACGGTTGCGGCACCGTCTTTCGCCTGGCGCCGCAACCTCACAACTGCGCCGCAGCGTCTTGCCCCTGGACGGAAAGCGTGCTTTATAGCTTTGTCGGCGGCAGCAACGATGGGGCGTTGCCCTATGCCAAGGTGGCCTTCGACCAGGCGGGAAATCTCTACGGAACAACTTACGAAGGCGGAGTCTACACCACCAACTGCTATTACGGACACAACTGGTGCGGCACCATTTTCGAGTTGACTCACTCCCATGGAAACTGGACCGAGAGTCTGCCCCACATCTTCACCGGCGGAAGTGACGGGGCAAATCCCGTGGCCGCCTTGATCCCTGATGCCGCGGGAAATTTCTATGGAGTCGCGGACGCCAATGGCACCGGCAACGGCGGCACGCTCTTTCAGCTCGCGCCCTCGGGCTCCGGCTGGAACTTGAACACGCTGTTCGCGTTCGGCAACGTATCTTTTCCCCGCGGCGATTTGATCTTTGATCCGGCCGGCAATCTCTATGGCACCACCGAGTTCGGAGGCAACGGCGTAGGCTCGGTTTTTGAAGCGAGTCCCTCCGGCGGCGGATGGAATGTCTCCCAGCTGTACAGTCTGAGTGGTTTCCTGCAGGACGGTCCGGTTGCCGGCGTAGTTCGCGACAGCGCCGGTAATCTCTATGGCACGGGCTTCGAGTTGGGGTCCGGCAACGCCGGTATTGTGTTCAAACTGACCCCCTCCAACGGCGGCTACACCTACACCTTGCTGCATGAATTCGGCGGAGCTGAAGGGGCGTGGCCCACCGGCGACCTGGTTCTGGATGCACAAGGCAATCTCTACGGAATTGCTGCTGGCGGTACCCATAGCTGGGGCCTGGTCTGGGAGATCACGCCATGATCCATCGCAAACATGGAGGAAGGCTGCGGGTAGAGTCCGCTTCCGGGGACCCAGCGACCTTACCGGGCCGGTCTAGCGGCGCAACAACTCTTCGCACCTCAGCCAGTTGGAACGTAATGCCAAATTAAGTTGACGGCGCCTGTGAGCCCGGCGATAGTCGCCTGGTTTCACAGGAGGAAAACGATGGCTGGCATAGGTAGCAAACTTGTTTCCACTTTCTGGGTCAGCTCTTCGACTGCGGCCGGCATAGCGTTCGCCGCGCTTTCGCTGATATTGCTCAGCGCTGCTCCGGCCCAGGCGCAGACCTTAAATCTGTTGGCAGGCTTCAACGGTAACAACGGCACCAATCCCAACCCGCGTCTGGTGGCCGATGCCGCCGGAAACTTGTATGGCACGACATTTTATGGAGGCTTCTACGGCACCTACGGTCCGGGCACGGTTTTCAGGGTGAGCCACCATGGTTCCGGCTGGACGCTAACCTCGCTCTACGAATTCCACGGACATGCCGATGGCTCGAATCCCTGGGGCGGCGTGATCTTTGGACCCGATGGGGCGCTGTACGGGACGACGTCTCTCGGAGGTGCCAATGGGGCCGGCCTGGTGTTCAAACTGCAGCCGCCGGCGGCCGCCTGCCGCACCGCGCCCTGCTTCTGGCAGGAGACGGTGCTGTACAACTTCACGGACGGGGTCGATGGCGGCGAGCCGCAAGGCGATCTGGCCTTCGACCGCGCCGGCAATCTCTACGGCACCACGTTCTATGGCGGTCAAGGTAACGGCGTGGTGTACCGGCTGACGCCTTCCCAAGGTGGCTGGAGTGAGACGGTCGTGTATGCATTCACGGGCGGGTCCGATGGGAGCGACCCGGAAGACGGCGTGGTCCTGGACCAGGCCGGAAACCTATACGGCGCAACTGAACGGGGCGGCGCGAACTCGCTGGGCGTGGTGTACGAGGCCAGTTACGGGATCAGCGGCTGGACGGAGACGGTGCTGCACAGTTTCGCCGGCGGCAGCGACGGCCACTATCCAGCGGGATTGACGATTGATTCTGCCGGCAACCTGTACGGCGAGACCAGCGAGGGCGGCGCTAACAACTACGGTACCGTCTATGAGTTGCAGCCCATCAACGGCGGCTTCAACTACAGCATCATCTACAACTACGACGTCCAGAGCGGAGGCCCCTTCCCGGTAACCTCGTTGACCGCCGACGGCGCCGGAAATCTCTATGGCTGCAACGACGGTGGAGGGGGAAACGTTTACGGGGTGGCGTTCAAGTTGACCCCCGCCCAGGGAAGCTGGAACTTCACCCTGCTGTATGCCTTTGACGAGTATCAGGGATACGAGCTGAACGGCAAGCCGTTGCTCGACGGCCAGGGGAACATCTTCGGCGTCACTAGCTCGGGTGGGGGAGTTTACGACGGCGTGGTCTGGGAGCTCACGCCGTAGTAGCCAATTTTTGTCTATCCCACAATGTGAGACGACAGCCGTCGCGCATTACAAAAGGAGACGGTTATGATGCACTTGAGACAAATTCGAAAGGTTATAGCTCTTGGGCGCATTACACTGCGGACGGAATGCACAGGTGCCCCACACATTCGCGGGCTTCGAATGTGTGGGAGATACTGACTCGTCTCCCTATCCGCTCTCTCAGGGATTCTCCTGCCGAGCGGCCAGGCTCAAGTACTTCTCCTGGTTCGCATAATCGCCCAGCTGATTGTAGGCGTAGCTCAGATAAAGGAACGCGGTCGTTCTGAGGACCGGCGTCTGTGCGGCCTCGGTTTGCGTCAGGTCAATAACTTTCTGCAACTGCTGGATCGCCTCGTGCGGCTGCCGATGCTCCTCCTCATAAATACCGATGTGGAGGTGAGGAAAAGGAAACTGTGGTTCCGTGGTTGCTGCCGTCCGGAAATGCGCGATGGCCTCTTCGGATTTTCCTTGCCGCAGCAGCGTCTCGCCGATCTGGTTCTCGGCCATCCAGTTGTTCTCGATGACTTGCGCGCTGTGCGTCCACAGCGTGAGATCGTCGGACCAGTAACTGACTTGACGGCGCGTCATCACCGCCAGCAGCGATAAGAGGATCACCGTGCCGGCGGGCAGCCAAATCGCGGAGCCGCGCCACTGCTCCGCCCAGTCCGCTACGCCCCAGCAGGCGGCGACGAACAATCCCATGAACGGCAGGTAAGCGTAGCGATCGGCCATGGCCTGACTGCCTACCTGCATCAGGCCGATCATCGGTATCAAGGTGCCCAGGAACCAAAGCCAGCCCACGGCCAAATACCGGCGATTGCGGGCTGCGATGGCCAACCCGGTGATGGCGAGCAACAAAAGCAATGAAGCCGCAATCTGCCACGCGGGCAGCGCAGCTCTGGCATGAGGATAGAAGAACGCCAGGCGCGCCGGCCAGATCGCATCGCCGACATATCGAACATACGCGACGGCCGCGTTCCCCAGACGCGCGGCCAGCGAATACGAGCTCATAAGGCCGCCCATGGTGCCGCCCGCCCGCTGGGCCCTCACCGTAATCATCGCGCTGGCAGCGGACAACGCCAGCAGCGGCAGCTTCTCCGCCACGAGCCATGAGAAGCTTCTCGGCGGAACGGTCGCGGCCACCTTGCTCTGCGCGTCCGCCGGAGGAAACATCCGTTGCAGCGGCCAGTAGTCCCACAGCAACAGCACAAAAGGCAAAGTGATCACCTGCGGCTTTGACATCAGCCCCAGGGCGAACAACAGGGCGACGGCGAGATACCGTCCGACCCCGGGCCTGCGCGCGTACCACTGATAAGCGCCCAAGGCCAGCAGGAAGAAAAACATGCTCAGCAGGTTCTTGCGCTCGGCGATCCAGGCGACGGACTCAACGTTGATGGGATGCAAGGCGAACAGCGCCGCCACCACGAAGCTGCGGCCGCGGCAGCCGGTCGCCCTCCACAACACCCAGAACAGCAGCACGGCATTCAACGCGTGCAACGCCAGGTTGGTAGCGTGATGCCGGCCGGCATCGAGCGCGAAGAAATGGAAGTCCAGCGCGTGCGACAGCCAGGTGAGGGGATGCCAGTTGGCCGCGCGGAAGGTGGTGAACGACCACTTGACGGACTCCCAGTTCAGCTGCCGGATGTGGACATTGTTTACGACGTATCCCGAGTCGTCGAGAGTGATGAAGGGATGCTGCGTGACCGGGTAGTAGACGGCAACCGTGATCGCGATGAGGACGATAGCTGGGAAAACAGCTGGCTTCAGCAGCGAGACATCGTTCCCCAAGCTGCGCCCGCTGCGGACGAAAGTCCTGCTTCCCACATCGGCTGTGGCTGACAAAGGTCCAGTTGGAGGATCGTGGTTTTCCACGCCGCTACCGCGGCTTCAAATACTACCAAATCCATTTTGCGAAGGCAGCCACACGCGTCTTGCCGGTTCGCCACGATTGCCCCAATCGATGGGAACCAGCCGCAGACTCGTGTTCCCGGGAGACTTTTCGACGCAAAACGAAGAGGCGCGAAAAATCCACTAGGACTCTTCCACGCCTCTCAGAATTCTCTGTACCCGCTCTAGTAGCGGTGTGGCAGTTGCTGTTCCGTCTCCACTGAACTCGTTAACGAGCCCACCAGATAACTAATGACGATCACGCCTATCACGGCAATCGTGACCAGATCCATGTGGCGCCTCCCCCACTCCGGCCGCTGCCGCCGGAGCCATGTTCGTTCCCGCACTTTCTGCTTTTCCGGCTGCTCGTACGATGACGGGCGTGCACCGGAGGTTGTGCATTGTTTGTAGCACGATTTTAACTCGGGATGCAGCATAAATCGCACCCTCGACCGTAACTTTGCCGGTGGCGGCAGCCATTAAGCTCCGACTCATCGCGGCAAGCGCAAAGCCGCCGCCGAAGTGGCGAAGAGTTTCATCACTTTCGCGGCGAATTGCCACTACCCAAAGTTGCCCCCGCCGTCCAACCCAAAGCTCTGCCGGCATCCTGTCCCGCAGCATTCGCCGTCGACTGGTTAGGGCAGTATCGGAAGAAATCGGGGCAAGAAAATATCGGCTCGCGGCTTCTTATTGGCTAGGGCTGGCTTTTTCTGACAACTGATAACTGGCCACTGACAACAGCTTTTACGCGGCCTGCGGACCGGTCTCGGCTACCACGCGCACCAGCGCGTCGGGCCCGTCGGCGCCCACTACGTAGCGATCGGCTTCCACCTCCGGCCACTCGCCGTAGATGTGCACCACGTAAACGATCTTGCCTTCGCGCTTGCTGTCGCGGAAGATGCGGATGATCTTGCGCGCCGTGGAGTCAGGCAGCCGGTGGCACATCAGGGCGACATCGAACGGCACCTGCTTCTCCGCTGCTTCCACAGCTTCCTTCTCGGTGCTAAGCGCGATCACTTGGTGGCCGGCACTCTCCAGCACGCGCTGGCGAAGCAGCGCCAGTTCCTGGTCGGTGGTGAGGATAAGAATCTTCATCTGAAGCTGCCCCGGGGATGAGGTGAAAATTGCTCTTGCGGAGGATATCAAAAGATACGCCGCCCGCGAGCGGAATTTGCGGGTGGGCGCGAAGCCCTCGGCTCACCCTTTTACAGGCCGCTGAAAAAGTCGGGTTCGACGTGTTGTGGAAGGGGCGCACCTTTAGGTTCGCCGCATGAGCCCTTCATTTTTGTCATTTCTGCTTTTCCGACTTTTTCAGCAGCCTGTTTGCCGCACCTTTGCAGGCGAACCCAATCGCGCCAATTCAATGGTGTTCGGGTTCCCATCGTCATACGGCCAAGGTGTGGCATGTCTGTGGCGATCCGTTCAGCAATCCGCTAGTAAATTATGGGGGCGTGACAGGGTTTGCGGGAGGGCTTGTCAGTGGTCTAGACAGCGCACTTGGCGCTCGTTAATCTGCACGACAATTGGTTGAAGTGAATGGCGCATGGCCTTCAGCGGCTCTCGGTCAGAGGCTTGCTGGAGGCCATCAAAATTGCGCAGTGTCCTAAAGTTGCGTTGATGGCTAAAATCGACTAATTGGTCAGGATTCTTACTCTTCCCTGCATGTGGGTTCGATTAGTGCCCCAGGTTCGCGTCCCGCTGTTGGACGCTAACCTGGGCTGATGACAAGTACGGCGGGAAATAAGTCCGAGCCGTGCCGGGCAATTCTGAGATTGCGCATTGTGCTTCACGACCGGTTCACGTGCCACTTGCCACCAGCAAGCTTTTTCCGTACCTTGAGACCATGGAAGTCCACTTCGCCCCCGACGTCGAAAAGAAGCTCAACGACTTGGCCGCGCAAAGCGGGCGCGGGACCGACGAGCTTCTGCAGGATGCTCTGGCCGCCTACCTCGACGAGTTAGCACAGACACGGGAAATGCTCAACCGCCGCTATGATGACTTGCAAAGCGGTACGGTGAAACCCATCGATGGCGAGGAAGCCTTTGCCCGACTGAAAACGAAAATCGAAGTCCAGCGCAACCGCCAGCCATGAGTAGCGGCTCCGTGCTGCATCCCCAGGCTTTCGCGGACCTCGACGACATACTTGGTTACATTGCACAGGAAAATCCGGACGCAGCCGACAGAGTTATGTTCGAGATTTTCGAAACCCTGCGCGAGCTGGTGCACTTTCCTCAGCAGGGCCATCGACGCCCGGATCTCACCGCCCGTCCGCTGCGATTCACTCTGGTGCGCGAATACCTGATTGCCTACGCGCCCCACGAAAGCCCTTTATGGGTTGTCGCGGTCATGCATGGTCGTCGCAGTCCCCGCGTCATGGCTGCGATCCTGAGAGCCAGGGAGTAAACCTGGGCGGGCCCTAAGCCCGGTGCTCGGCGCCCCAGGTTCGCGGCCGGCAGTTGGACGCTAAACTGAGCTGACGACGAGTACGTTGTCTTACCAGCCTCCACGACGAAAAACAGCTCCTCTATCTCCTTCATAAACCAGACTGATAGCTCCTATTCGCCGAATTCATCATCCTTCAACCACGGCGGGAATCTAATCATGTAAGCATTAAAACTTCATATAGAGGAGCTGCGTGTTCGCATGCACCAGCCAAACCATTCATCCGAGTTTGATCTTATGTTAGAGAAAATACAGACCGTACCCATACCGAAGAAGCGCTACATTCTCGCCAGCGACTTCGACCAGACCCTGAGCTTCAACGACTCGGGCTACGTGCTGGCCGAGCTGCTGGGAATTTCGACCAGCGAATTCGAGCGCAAGGCCACCGGGATGGCCAAACTGAACCTGGTACAACAGGGGGGCGAGCTGGCCTACCTGCTGCTGCACGATCCCGAGTTCCGCTCCGCGGTTCGCCGCGAGCATCTGTACGAAGCCGGCAAGCGGGTCCGGCTCAAGCCCAACATCGACGAGCTCTACCGCTTCCTGTCGAACGAGGTCGAAGGCTATCACTTCGATTTCTATGTGATCTCGGCCGGCCCGGTGGAAGTCATCCGCTCGGCGCTGGAAGGCATCATTCCGCCCGACCACATTTACGGCACCGAATTCGAATACAACGCCGACGGCGAGATCGAGCGCATCAAGCAGGTGACAGCCGGCTACGGCAAGGTCGCCGTCGTCGATCAGTTGCTGGAGAAGCTGCGGACCGGCCCCGACCGCATCGTGTACGTGGGCGACGGCAGCTCCGACATTCACGTCATGCTGCACGTCAACCGGCGCGACGGCTTCACCATCGCCGTGTCGGAGAACAAGTACCTGGCGCCCATTGCCAAGCGCTCGGTCATCAGCGACAGCGCGTTGGCGATTCTCGTCCCCATTCTCGAAGAAGTTGTAGGCTGGAATTCGGCCTCGATCCGCGACCTGTTCGAAGCCAAGGGCCTGCTGATCCAGCAGTGGGATAAGGTGCAGACCGACATGCTGACCATCGTCCCCGTCGCCGTTCCTCAGGAAGATTTCCCTGAGGAACAGGCCCGCGTCGCCATCGCCGACTAGTCGAAGCTGACTTAGGTGGAAGAGCGTCGTCTTTTCTTGCTGTCATCCTGAGCGCAGGCGGCAGCTCTCTTGAAGCTGTCATCCTGAGCGCAGGCGGCGCTTCGCCGCCGAACCTGCTGTTTGTTGATTTGTCATCCTGAGCGAGCGAAGCGAGTCGAAGGACCCCTATACCTCGCTACGCAGCTTCCCGAGTGCGTCTGCCATCGCAATTTGTCATTACGAGCGTAGCGACGGATCTGCTCTGGTCACCCAGCGCTCGCCGCTCGCACCGCCGGATCCCGCTGCCGAAAAATCTTCGGCGCAATCATCATCAACACGGCGACCACGATGGCATAACACGCTACCGTCGGGAGCGCGTAACGATTGCGCATATATTGTCCCGACAACAGCAGCGCCAACCCCACATGGCGATTGGCATTGCTGACCGCCAGGGTGCGCACCCCGATGCGATCGGTGCGCATCAGCAACTGCATCACCCCAATCGAGGCGATCAGCAGCAGCAGCACCGCCAGCACGACCCACGGTGTCACTTTTCTCAGCTCCGGCCCCATCTTCCACAGCAAAATCACAAACACCAGGATGAGCACACTATTGCCCAAGCGGTTCATCGCCGGCTGCGCTTTCCTGGAGAACACCGGCGCGAAGTACGCCAGGGCCATGCCTACCAGCAGCGGCACAAATTCCTTCTCCAGGATCTGTAACGCCACCACTCGCGGCGGAATCCAGATGTCGCGCTCGTACAGTTTGGCCGCACCATAAACCAGCAGCGGAATCATGATCGGCGTCATGACCGCGCCCCACACCTGATAGCTGGCGGCCAGGTGCATGTCGAAGCCGCGCCGCGCGAGATTGCGCGTCAGCAACGGCGCCCCCGGAGCAGCCGCCACCATGAACAGCCCGGCCGTCTCCGACAGATTCAGCGGCAGGATTCGCGCCACCAGCAGCGCCACCACCGGAGGCACAATAAACGTCGCCAGCAGCAGCCGCATCCACCCGCTCCAGGTCAGCCCGCGCCAGTTCTTCACCAGCTCGCGCCAATGCAAACTCATCCCGATGGACACCATCAGCACGAAGATCGAGGCAGGGAGAAGAAGTTTCATCTAGGTTGCGCGCTTTCAGGATACGGCGCGTGTCAATTTGTGGCGGACCTTTGCGGTGCACTCTTGCTTATGCCGCAAGCATACGGGTTGAGCAGAAAGAATGCTCCCAATATTTGTCATCACGAGGAGGCCTTCAGAGACTGTGTCGCAACCGGTAAATGATTTTTGCGGTGGAACAAATGGCTCGAATCATCGATCAAAGTAGCCGCAAAGCGGCGAGATGAAGTTAGGCGGGGGCGTCAGCCCCCGCACAAGTGCAAAATTCTGCCGAGCCGCAGAGCGGCGACATCACTCGCGACGCAGTCTCTTCAGGCCGACGAGGGATCTGCTGTTCCGAGTGTCGCGAGAACGAAACCGCCGCACGCAAACACCAGCCCGCCAGGGCGAAACTAGTTAGCCCCGGGCGGAAGCCCGGGGGACGCTACGTTCAATGAATCCGAGTCCCTTCAGGGACGACACGAGAACCAAAGCAGATCCCTCGTCGGCCTGAAGGCCTCCTGGTGATGACAACTCAATATTGGATGGCAACTCACCCTTGCTCTCGAAAGCCGAAACCTGAAACTTGAAACTTCTATAATCACTTCTTATGTCTTCATTCCCCGAGGTTGACGAGCAACTGGCCTACTTACGCAAGGGCGCGGCCGAAATCATTCGCGAGAGCGACCTGCGCGAGCGCCTGGAAAAATCCCGCGCCACCGGCCAGCCCATGCGGGTCAAAGCCGGCTTCGATCCCACCGCGCCCGACCTGCATCTGGGCCACACCGTCCTCATGCGCAAGCTAAAACATTTTCAAGACATGGGCCACACCGTCATCTTTCTCATCGGCGACTTCACCGGCCTCATCGGCGATCCCACCGGCCGCTCCGTCACCCGCCCGCCGCTGTCGCGCCAGCAGATCGACCAGAACGCCGAGACCTACAAGGCGCAAGTTTTCAAGATCCTCGATCGCGACAAGACCGAAGTTCGCTTCAACAGCGAGTGGCTCGACCAGCTGGGCTACGAAGGCATCATTCGCCTGGCCGCCAAATTTACCGTCTCGCAGATGCTGGAGCGCGACGACTTTCACAAGCGCTTCATGGAAGAGAAGCCGATCGCACTGCACGAGCTGCTCTATCCCCTGGCGCAGGGCTACGACTCGGTGGCGCTCGAAGCCGATGTCGAGCTCGGCGGCACCGATCAGAAGTTCAACCTGCTGATGGGCCGCGAGCTGCAACGTCACTACGGCCAGCCGCCGCAGATCGTGCTCACCACGCCGCTGCTGGAAGGCACTGACGGCGTGCAGAAAATGTCGAAGTCCTATGGCAACTACATCGGCATCACCGAGCCGCCGACGGAAATGTTCGGCAAGGTGATGTCCATTTCCGACGAGCTGATGTGGCGCTATTACGAGCTGGTCACCGACGTGAGCATGGCCGACATCGAACGCATGAAGCGCGACATCGCCGGCGGCGCGGCGCATCCCATGAAGCTGAAGCAGGAGCTGGGCAAGTGCATCGTCGCCGACTTCCACTCGCCCGAGGCGGCGGAACAGGCAGCCGGCGACTGGTCGCGCATGTTCCAGAAAGATGAGACACCGGAAGACTTGCCCACGATCAACGTGCGCTTCGACGAGGTGGCCGCTCCTCATGCTTCAACCGTCGACGGCAATGCTCAGGTCAAGCTCGACAAGCTGCTCGCCCGCACCGGCCTCGCCACTTCGGTTACCGATGGTTTGCGCAAGGTGAAGCAGAACGCGGTCAAGGTCGATGGCGAACTCAAGACCGAGCTGGTGGTCGCGGTGAAGTTGGGAACGGAGTTCACCCTGCGCGCAGGCAAAAAGATGGTGCGCGTCGCGATCCAGAACTAGAACGCATCCGGTAGCTTCGGGAAGCGGTTTCATAAATCGCTTTGCCTTGTATCAGGGCACGCCTTCAGGCGTGCCAAAACACGGCGAGAAAAATCCGGGCTTCAGCCCCTGAGTTTTTCTGCCGCCCCTGAAGGGGCTCGTTCATTTAAAACGCAGCCCACCCAGCGCTGAAGCGCTGGGCTATCATCTTCCGTCCCGCACTGCGGGACTCGGTTCTCCGTGGCGCCAACCTTCACACGACTCCAGCATCTCAATCGGCGCGCGTCAACAATACCCAATCTCTTCCAGGCCGTTGTATCCAACTTCAAAGCCCCTTCAGGGGCGACACCAGCGCGCGTCAACGTCGCCCAATCGCTTCTAGTATATTTTCTGCATGTCCCTCGGCCGCTGGCTCCGACCCTCAGCGTTGTCCTTTGTTGTGCCGGCCGACTCACTGAGCGGGCTCGCATTGCCCACGACGCGAGAAAACTCTTCCTTCCAGCGGCGTTTATTTCTCGCCCTCGGCGCCATCGCGCTCATCTACGCATTTCTCGCGGGCCTGCGCACTATCAAGGATTACGACCTGGGCTGGCAAATGGCCACCGGACGCTGGGTGGTGCAGCATCATCACGCTCCGCCGGTGGAAGCCTTCTCCTACATCGCGCAGGGCAACTGGATTTATCCGGTCGGCGCGGGCCTGTTTTTCTACGTCGCCTATCTGCTGGGCGGATTCGCGCTGATCTCCTGGATGGGCGCCGCCGCGTCATGCGGCACGGTGGCTCTGCTGCTGCGTCGCGGATCGGCCGCTACCGCCGCGATGGCGATTCTGGCGGTCCCGCTGATTGCCTGGCGCACCGCTCCGCGCGCCGACCTGTTCACCGTGGTGCTGTTCGCGGCGTTCCTATCTTTATTGTGGGAGAACTATCAGACCGGCCGCGCTCGCCTCTGGCTGCTACCGCTGCTCATGGTCGCCTGGGTCAATCTGCATTTAGGTTTCTCGGCCGGCCTGGCGTCTGATCGCGATGTACATCGTGACTGAGCTGCTGGAGTCGCTGTTCGGGCCCGAGCGCCGCACCGCCGCGTTGCAACGCCTGCGGCGAGCGGTGTGGTGGTTTGTGGCCACCGGCGTGGCTACGGTGGTGAATCCCTGGGGCTGGGATGTTTACCGCGCGCTGATCCTGCAGCAGCGCGTGATCCCCGAACATCAGGCCTGGTTCAGGGAATGGCAGAGCGTACCGCTCAACTGGAACGTCTTCAATTCGCTGGCACTGCGCGATCCGGGCGAGACGATCTATCTGCTGCTGGCGATTGCCGTCGTGCTGGGAGCCATCGCGCTGCTGTCCGACCGTCCCGGAGCCGGCATCTTTCTGCTGGGAGTCAACTGTGCCGGCGGTGCATTACGTTCGCATGGGCGGCGTCTTCGCCTGCGTCGTCGTGGTCATCGGCGGCTACGTGATCGACGCAGCAGTTACCGCGAGTGGCCAAGCTGATCGGCGATGCGAAGCTCCGTGCGGCGCTGGCCGCGGGAGTTGCCGGACTATTCGTGATGCTGGCCCTGGTGCGCTGCTTCGATCTGGTCACTGATCGCTATTACTTCAACAATGTGGAAGAGAGCACCTTCGGCGCGGGATTGGGCTGGTGGTTTCCGCAGCGGGCGGCGGCGTTCGTCGAACGCGAAAAGCTGCCCGGCGAAGTCTTCAACATCTACACCGAAGGCGGCTATCTAAGCTGGCGGCTCGGCCCCGAGCGCCGCGATTATATTGACGGCCGCGGCATTCCGTTTGGGCTGGAGAAAATTGCGCACGAAATCCAGTTGCGCCAGAGCCCGCCCGACTCCGACCTGTGGCAGGCCGAACTTAACCGCTACAACATTAATACGGCCATCCTGCCGGTGGCACGTTATCAGGGTCTGCAGTTCGTGCGCTTCCCCGATTTCTGCAACAGCAAAACCTGGAGCCTGGTTTATCTGGACGAGGTGTCGGCGGTATTCGTGCGCCGCACTCCGGAAAACGAAGCCATCATCCAGCGCTTTCCCCTGACTTGCGCCACCGCGCCCATTCCGCCGCAGCCTCCGAGCGGTAACCGTGGTGAGGCGTTCAATACCTGGGCGAATGCAGCCTCGGTGCTGGCGGCGCTGGATCGCAATACCGAGGCGCTGACGGCCATCGATAAGGGCCTGGCGATTTATCCCGACAGCGCCTACCTGCATTGGCTGCGGGCCAACGTGCTGTTTGCCGAGGGCCACCTCGACGAAGCCGAGCAGGAGTATAAGCATGCGATCGCGATTCATTCCGACTACGTGACCTGGTCATCGCTGGCGAATTCCTATCGCAAACGCGGCCGCATGGCCGACGCCGCCGAGGCCCAGCAACAGGCCGACCGGTATTCCTTGAAATCGCAGTAGGCCCTAGGCGTCTGTGTGAGACCGGAGGTTTCGTTTCGCGAGTGCAATGTACCAACCGAAAATCAAGCCCGTAAGGGCGGCTCGGTAGTTAGCCCAGGACGCAGCTGCGCCGCAGGCGCGCGAAGTCCTGGGTGCGCCGGAAAATAGAACCCTGAGCCCCGTGGGGGCGGCAGAGAGTTTCCCACAGACTATTCAACGCTGGGTGGATCACGATTTATGCCTCGGTGCGACACCCGAGGATCTCTCCACCGAACCCGGGGGATGGCGCGGTTCGATCTGCATCGCATCCCACCCTCGACCAAACCCATGGCCTAGGATGGGGAACCCACCGGTCTCGCTGATTACGGTGTTGCCGGCTTCCACTTATTCAGAAATGCCAGCACATCTTCCGGCGCCAGCGAACGCGCCTTCTCGAACTCGCCGCCTTGCTGGCTGTAGAGCAGCTTGCCGTTGCTGTCGAGCACGGCCAGAGCGGGAATGCCCTTCTTCATCGGCACCTGATATTGCTGCATGATGTCCTGGTTCTTGTCGCCCTCGCCTACATCGATATGTACCACAATGTAGGAGTGACGCAGCGCGGCAGAAACGTCCGGACGATGAAACGCCAAGTCGAGGACGTGGCAGTCATAACACCAGTCGGCGCCGAAAACCAGGATGACGCGCTTGTGATCTTTGGCGGCCTCGGCCAGCGCCTGCTTGATCTCGGCGTGAGCATCCAGTCCCGGCGTGTAAATGATGTTATTGACCGAAACCGGCTGCTGCAGACGCGTGGGCTCGCGACGCTGGCTGGCCGCCAGCCGCCACTGTCCGCCTTGCTGCTGCCAGACTTGGATCTCGATGACATAGAGAGTGTGCGCCGGCGACGAGGCGGCGGAGAAAATCTCAGCCTGAAAGGCGACTTGCTGGACGCCGGCTTGCGGCGACTGTGTCTGCAGGTTGTCGAATTTCAAGCGCCGAGCTTTGAGTCCGGTCCAGAAAGCGACCGCGGACGCAGCATCGCTTTCGCCCTTGGCGGTCACGATGCGCGCCGGAGGGTTGGTGCTGTAGAACGATTGCAGAGTTGCGGCATTGCCGGAGAGAACGGCAGCCTTCCATTGCTCCAGCGGGGCAAAGATTGCGGGCTTGGCCGCCTGTCCCACAATGTGGGACGGCAGCACGGTAACAGCGACCAACAAAACAACCAGCAGGCGAACGGTCATCAACTGCGGCTCCGATTGTGATCAGGTCCCTGCCGGGACCGTAACCTCTATTATTGCCTGTTCCCAGGACTTCGTCCTGGGCTAAACTGAGTCGTCCCGCATGGCGGGACGGGAACGAGGCGGGTGGCAAGGTCTTCGCGATGGCATGGGTTCGACCCAGCCGGCCAGGGACCTAGCTTCTATTTTCCTGTTGCAAGTTCTTCGGATGGCACGCGTTCGACCCAACGGCAAAGGCACTAGCGTCTTTCCTAAGCTCAGGTGAGTCGTCGGTCAAACCGCTAATTGATGTCATCGCGATACTCGTGTAGCTAAGAATTGCAAGAATCTCCCATCCGACCATAACTAAAAACCAAATTATAGAATATATTTCCCACTCAGACCTATGCATTTACTACATTGAATTAAATGTATTCCACTCGTGCCCCAATCAGTAACCGACTTAAAACCACAAATAGCGACGTGTGCCGTCAGAATCTGGCAGCAACCGTGATCGGTCAAGGTGTCCGGCTCGCCGCATCTGCCCGGCTCTAATGTCCCGCGTGATAAGGATGCCCTTGCAGAATGGTGAAGCCGCGGTAGAGTTGCTCCAGCAACACCACCCGCGCCAGCTCGTGCGGCAGGGTTATCTTCCCGAATGACAGAAGGTTCCTAGCTGCGGCACGGGTCGACTCGCTCCAGCCATCGGCCGGGCCGACGGCGAACAACAGCTCCTGCGTAGCGTGAGACTGGTGATACTCAAGGAAGTTAGCGATCTCGTCGGAGTCGAGCTGGCGGCCGCGCGAGTCGAGCAGCACCAGCAGCGGCGGCGTCCGTCCCGTGCTTCTCTCCAGCAGCTTGAGCAGGGCGGGTTCCGACGCCAGCTCGCGAGCATCGCAGGCGGCAAAGCGAGACAGCCGCTTCAGGTACTCGGCCGTCAGCGATTGAATGGGAGCGCTTTTGGTGCGGCCGATCCAGGCGATAGTGAGTCTCACGCTAGGAACTCTTGCCTGCGCGCTTGGCCGGTACGCGTTTCCTCGCCGCCTTCTTTGCCGGCAGCTTGGCGGATGACTTGGCCGCCGGTGCTGCACGCTTAGCCGCGGTCTTCCTGGCGGCAGGTTTGCGGGCCGGCTTCTCCAGATCGGCCAGCGGGATGCGGGTCGCGGTCTTCCATAACCGCTCCAGATCGTAGAACTTACGCGCGCTTTCGGAGAAGATGTGCACCACGAAGTCGACGTAGTCCATCAGCACCCAATCGGCCTGGGTCTTGCCCTCGATATGCTTGGGCTCCACGCCCATCGAGCTCAGCTTCTGGTCCACTTCGTCGGCGATAGCCTGCACCTGGCGCGGGTTGGCGCCCGAGCACAGAATAAAATAGTCGGTGAAGCCGCTAGCCGCGGCGTCCAGCTGTAAGACGCTGATGTCGGTGGCTTTCTTCTCCTGGCAGGCGCGCACTACGACGGCAACCTGCGACCTCAACTCATCTTTCTTCATGCGATCAGCTCGATTTTCCAGTGGCTACCTCGCTTATGTCCCCGGCTGAATCCGGCTCGGAATGAGAATAACGTGGTTCCCTGAGGATCTCGGCTGCTGTCGAACTGACAAGGCTACGCCTTGTGCCAAGCCCCCAACTCTCAACTTGCCACAAAGCCTACGACCAGCGCAACGGGCTGACCTCATATCTTCTTACTTGCGGAGCTGCGATAGAGCTGAACTTTGTGAATGTACTCGGCCACCGCGTCCGGAACCAGTCGCTTAAGCGCGCCGCCTCGATTGACCGCCGCGCGGATCTGGGTGGCAGAGATGTTTTCGTGCGTCTCCGGCAGCATGTGCAGGGTGACGCCCGGCAGCACCAGCGGCCCGTCTATCTTCTGCTTGCGAAACAGCTTAGTCACCGCCGGCTGCGGCCGCAATTTCGCCGGCAGCGACGAGGCCACGTCGGCCAGGGAGAATCCGGGCCGGGCCGCCACAATGAAGTCGCACTCGGCCAGCAACTCGTCCGCCTGGCGCCAGGTGGCGATGTCCTGGAAGGCGTCCATTCCAATCAGGAAGAAGAGGCGATCGCTCTTGCCCAGCGTTTTCTTTACCCGGCGCACGGTGTCAATGGAGTAGCTGGGCGCGCGCTTGCCGGAGGCGACGTCGGGCTCGGGGGCTTCCAGCAACGACGGCACGAAATCTTTCTCACCCGCCAAAGCCAGAGCGATCATGGCGTAACGATGGTCGAACGCCGTGATCGGGGCCTTCTGCTTGTGCGGAGGAATGTCGGCGGGGACAAAGCGAATCTGCTTGAGGCTGAACTTGGTGGCCGCGGCGCGGGCGACGGTGATGTGTCCGCGATGGATAGGGTCAAAGGTTCCGCCGAACAGTGCGATATTCATGCTGGTGGTGGCTACAGTTTCCGGGTTTCGGCGGCAGGATGCAAGAGTCAAAACGACTCAAGGTTCAACTCGGAGGGTGGCCGGCGGTAGTCCCCGGTCTCTCCATCGTCGACCGTCAAAACCGGCTCCCTGGCCGATGGGTCGGTTTTGGGGATCACGGACTGTGCTCACCGCACGGCTCCGAAACGGCCGTCGGGAGCCAGAACCGGGCGCGGGTGGCACGGGGCTATTCTGGAGTCGGCCTGCCTGGCGGGGACAGAAACTGCGATTGTTCCACGTGGAACAATTTGGCCAGGCTGGAAATCTCTGAAAATCCAATGTCCCGGCTTATTTTGGATCGATAGATCTGTGGGCGCTCAAGCTCATGGTCGACCTCGTCGCATCACCATGACCTCAATGGAACGCCTGAATCTGCCACGCTCCTACCGAACACGCTGCCTGCCGAATTGTTCCACGTGGAACAATTCCGCAACCAACATTCGCCGGCGGCGCTACAATCAGCGGTCGACTTCCACTCCCCCTCCGCGCCACCTGGGCAATCCGACAGACGAACTTTGCGCAGCTCCAGCCCTCATTTCCGGCATCAATTACCCACAGCTCCCACCGCCCACTACTCGCTGCTAAATCAGCGCTTTCCATGACCTCGGCCAGGAATTGCACAGCTTTTCCTCGGAAAACTTGCCCCCATCCCGACTCCGTCATTGCCGCCACGCTCCCGCCGTTCTAATCTTCTAGGTTACGGCAGGGCGGTCACACAGAGCATGGGACGAGTCATCGCGGTCACCAATCAGAAGGGCGGCGTCGGCAAGACCACCACCGCCATCAACCTGGCGGCGTCGTTCGCCAGCCTGGGAGCGAAGACCCTGCTCATTGATTGCGATCCGCAGTCCAACGCCTCCAGCGGCCTCGGCTTCCTGCGCGATCCCGACCGCCCCAGCACCTACAAACTCATCATGGGCGAGATCGCAGCCGAAGCCGCGGTCCAGCCCACGACCCTGGAAAATCTCAGTATCATCCCCGCGCATAAGAATCTGCTGGGCGCCAACATCGAGCTGGTCTCGCTGGATTATCGCGAATATCGCCTGCGTCACGCGTTGCAGCCCCTGCGCGAGCGCTTCGAGTTCATCGTGCTCGACTGCCCGCCGGCGCTCGACCTGCTCACCCTCAACGCGCTGGTCGCGGCCGACACCGTGCTCATTCCCATGCAGGCCGAGTACTTTGCCCTCGAGGGCGTCACCGAGCTGCTGGACACCATCGACCGCATCCGGGTCGAGCTCAATCGCGGACTGGCCGTCGAAGGCGTCGTGCTCACCATGTTCGACGAACGCACCAACCTGGCGCAGTCGGTGGCCTCCGAGCTGCGCGGCTTCTTTGGCGACCTGATGTGCCAGGCCGCCATTCCGCGCAACATCCGGCTGGCCGAGGCGCCCAGCCACGGCCAGGCAGCGCTGACCTACGATCCGCATTCGCGCGGCGCCGAAGCGTACTTGAAGCTGGCCGAGGAAATCGTCGAGCGGGTCACCAATCCCAAGCCGCAGCCCGCGCCCCAGGAAGCCAGCGGTTAACACTGCTATTACTTTACAAGTACTTTATAGCGCAAAGTTAACGCCACGCTTTCTCAGAACTATCACTTCTGAGCCGCCTGGTGTAAGCGGCATACTGTTGAGGATCGATGATGAAATTCCCCGGTCTCACATCCCGAGACCCGAGCCACCTATCCCACAGCCTGCCCTGAGCCTGGCGAAGAGTCTTGGGCGGGGGCTTTCAGCATCGCTCCTAAACTTGGGGGTGCCCATCCGGCTCGCCCGATCTGGCGAGAGGGTGGGCATGGTTGGGTGACCGGCATCACCGCACGACTTTGTCCACCGACGTAGAGTTCTTCTCATGCCCAGCGGTTTGAATGGTTACCAACAAGCGGGCGACCTTCATTTCATTACTTTCAGTTGCTATCGCCGCCAACCGCTGTTATCGATCCCCAAACCAAGTCGTGATGGGTAGTTCTGCGGGAGGAAAAGGGTGAGCCACTGGTCTCCGCCCCCAGGCGATAGCATAAGAAAGAACCCGCTGGTTTCAGCGCGAGGATAATCATGAAAAAACTTGAGGGCAGAGTTGCAATCATTACCGGAGGCGCGAGCGGGATCGGAGAGGCGGCGGTACGCCGGTTCGCCGGCGAAGGAGCGCGCGTCGTCATTGCCGATGTGCAGGAGAAAAAGGGCGAAGCGCTAGCTCAGTCCTTGGGAGACCAGGTCAGCTTTCAGAAGACCGACGTGTCGCAGGAAGCCGACATTCAACATCTGGTGCAATCCACGGTGCAACGCTTTGGGCGTCTGGATTGCCTGTACAACAACGCCGGCTTCGGATATGCCACCAAGTCCATCACCGAGACGCCGGTCGCGGAGTTTGATATCCAGATTGCGGTGCTGCTGAGGGGAACGTTTCTGGGTATCAAGCATGCGGGCGCGGTCATGAAGCGGCAACGATCGGGCACGATTGTAAATACGTCGAGCGTGGCGGGGATCGCCGGCGGCTATTCCAGCCAAGCGTACAGCGCAGCCAAAGCGGGAGTGATCAGCCTGACCCAGTCGGCAGCGCTGGAGTTGGGCGAATCCGGCATTCGGGTCAATTGCGTGTGTCCCGGCAGTATCGTGACTCCGATCTTTGTGCGCGGCATCCCGTTTTCCGAGGAAGAAGAAAAGCGCTCGCTGGAGACAGTGGCCGAAGCCCTGAGTCACAATCCGCTGCGCCGAGCGGGAACGGCGGACGATGTCGCCAACCTGGCGCTCTGGCTGGCCAGCGACGATGCCAGTTTTGTGACCGGGCAGGCAATCGTGGTGGATGGCGGCATGACCAGTGGACTGCAGTGGTCTACCATGACGGCCTGGTCGAATGGGCTGTACGGAAAATTGAGCCAACAATTCCCCGCCGCTTTCGCGAAGCTGGCTGGTGGCCAGGACTGACCCGATCATAAAAAAATCCCACCCTGTCGCCCGCGTGCGCGCGACCTGGGTGGGTGCAAACTAAGCGTTCAGCTAGGTACGGACAAATCCGGCGGAGGCTCTTAGGCCTGCTTGCGGGACGGGTCCTGCTTCTTGTCCCACTCCGACTGCGGGCCCTTCTGCCCGGGCTGACCGTGCTGCTCGCCGGACTGACCCTGCTGATGGGTCTGCTTGTTCATGGGGTCGGACTGTCCGGGCTGCTGTTTTTTCTGGTTGGGGTCGTTCTGGTTCCAGTCCTGCTGGTTCTGTTTGTGATCCTGATCTGACATTGGCCTAAGCCTCCTTATGATGAGAGCTAGTTACCAGTTTCGTACTAACTCATTCACAATTAGTTGGATGGAAGCCAGCAAGCGCGAGATGCCCCAGGCCGTTCCGAATGCGTGTCAGCCTCGATGTCTCCCGCGATTTCCGTCAGCGTCGATGACGGAGCAGAGCGACGTTCTCCGATTATTGTTGGGATTGAGGGATCGGCACCACAGGTGTCTGCGTCAAGCGCGAATCGAAGCGATGGCGGGTTTTGTTTTCTTTCCTTCCGATTTGTCTACGCCCGTGCCGGATGGCTCAGCCTATAATGAGTCGTCGTGTGTCGCCCCTGAAGGGGCTCGAAGATTCTACGACTGATACCCAGGACTCCGCCTGCGGCGGAGCCTGTCCTGAGCGTAGCCGAAGGGTCCTGGGCTGAACTGAGTCGTCCCGCAGGGCGGGACGGGATTATCGCAGGCAGATAATGTATGGCGCACCAGGCTTGGCTGCTTGATCGCTGCTGATTGAACCAGGCTGCCTCTTGAACCAGGCTGCCTGATTGAAGCGGGCTGCCCAATTAAGGCTGCGGACAGAGCCAGCCGGTTGCTAACGAATCATTGCCAAGTGCCAATTGCCAAGTGCCAAGTGCTAATTGCTAATTGCTGATTTCGCTTCCCATGACCACCACTGACAAACGCAAAGTTCTCGGCCGGGGATTAGAGACGCTGCTTCCGTCGCGAGCGGTGCCGCACGCACCGGTTTCCGCGCCGGCCGCTAGTTCTCGTACGAACGCCGACGAGATTCACCAGATTCCCCTCAACCAGCTTGACCGCAATCCTTATCAAACGCGCACCGCCTCGCTCGATCCGCTTGCGCTCGCCGAACTAGCCGCCTCCATCAAGGCTGTAGGCGTGGTGCAGCCTATCGTGGTGCGGCCGGTGGCGGGCGGGCGCTATCAGGTCATTGCCGGCGAGCGCCGTTGGGAAGCCTCGCGGGTGGCTCAGCTGCCAACTATCCCAGCTATCGTGCGCCAGGTTTCCAACGAGCAGGCGATGGAGATGACCATCATCGAGAACCTGCAGCGCGAAGACCTGAACCCCATGGAGCAGGCGCGCGCCTTCGAACGGCTGAGCCGTGATTTCGGCCTTACCCAGGAGCAGATGTCGCTGCGCACCGGCAAGGAGCGCTCCTCGATTGCCAACTTTCTGCGCTTGCTGAAGCTGCCGCCGCTGGTGCAAACCATGGTCGAGAAAAATCAGCTCAGCTTCGGCCATGGCAAAGTGCTGGTGGCGCTGGAATCGCCCGAGGAGATCGAGCGGCTGGCCCGGCGCATCAACGAGCAGGCCCTCTCCGTGCGGCAAACCGAGGACGCGGTCACCCACCTGATTCAGCCTCGGCCGCCCGCCGAGGAGAAGGTCAGAACGGTGGATCCGAACGTGAAAGAAGCCGAGCGCCTTTTGCAGACCAACCTGGGGGTACGGGTCGTCATCAACGACCGCAAGGGTAAAGGCAAAATCCTGATCGAGTATTCGTCGCTGGAAGATTTTGACCGCATCCTGGAAGTGCTGGGAAGAAAGTAAGACTGCGGTTGTCGTTGGCCGGCGAGACTGGGCCCGGTACGACGCATTCCGTAGTTGGGAACCCGGCGGCTTTTTGCCTGCACGATCCGGCCATAACGCGGTAAAATATTGCGAAAGAGTAACCCAATTGGGATCCAGGCGACCCTTCCCCGCTCGTCGGGCCTGGCCAGGTAATTGATGAAACGATTCTCCGCGTTTTTGTTGTTTGCAGTCCTAGGCGCTCCCCTGCTGATAGCCCAAGCTGCTCCGCAAGCTACTCCTGACGACACGGTCGTGGAGGAGATTATCGCCCGGGTGAATAACAGCATTATTACCCGCGCCGACATGCGGCATGCCCGCGAACAACTGCTGTCCGAGCTGCGCCAGTCCGATCCCGCCACCGCCGACCAGGACGCCAAAGAGCACGAAAAGGACATGCTCCGCGACCTGATCGACCAGCAACTGCTGCTGCAGAAAGCGTCGGACCTGGGCATCACGGCCGATACCGAGCTGGTGAAGCGGCTGGACGACTTGCGCAAACAGATGCACGCCGACTCCATGGAAGACATGGAAAAAGCAGCCCAGGCGCAGGGTATCTCGTTCGAGGATTTCAAGCAGAATCTGAAGAACAACATTCTCACCCAGCGGGTGATCAGCCAGGAAGTGGGCGGGCACATCACGGTGTCGACCCAGGAAGTGCAGCAATATTACGATCAGCACAAAGCCGAGATGGAGCGCCCCGAACAGGTGCGGTTGAGCGAGATCCTGATTTCGACGCAGACCACGCCGCCGGTGAAAACCGACAACGGCGAGACTGCATTGCCCGAGACGCCCAGTCCGGAAGTGGTGGCGGCGGCCCAGGCCAAGGCCAACCAGGTTTATGCCATGTTGCAGAAAGGCGGCAAGTTCGATGACCTGGCCAAGCAGTACTCCAACGGTCCCACCGCGGCGGTAGGCGGCGATCTGGAGTATTTCAAGCGGGGCACGCTGTCGAAGGAGTTGGAGGAAAAAGTCTTCGCCTTGCAGCCCGGGCAATATACCGAACCTATTCGCACCAACCAGGGATTCGTGATCCTGAAACTCACCGAGCATCAGACGGCCGGCGTGCCTCCGTTGAAGGAAGTGGAAACCCAGATTCAAGAGCAGCTGTACATGACCAAGATGCAGCCGGCTTTGCGCGATTACCTGACCAAGCTGCGCGAAGAAGCCTACATCGACATCAAGCCCGGCTACATGGATACGGGCGCCAGCCCCAACGAAACCAAGCCTATCTACACCACGGCCAGCGCCGATAACGGCAAGCCGGCCAAGGAAAAGAAGAAGAAGAAGCTGGGATTGTTCTAGCCGCTACGCGGCGCTTGCGGCGGGTGTAGGGTTTCAACCCTGCGTCTCCGGCGAAACAAAATGGCTGGACAGTTTGCTGAAAAACACGGGACTGCAGGTCCCTCAGCGGCCCGAAGAGTCTGTGTGAGAATCTGTGCCGTCCCTACGGTGTCTGTGTCATAGCCGTGTCGCCGCTCCGCGGCTCGGTCAAATTTTCCACCTTACCCGGGGCTTAACCACCCCCAACCCGCGCAAAAGCGGCGCGGCTTGGGGACCCCGGTACGCCCCGGGCTAACCTCATAGCCGCCGCTGCGCGCCTAGTTTCGCGCCGATCCACGTCGATTCTCCCACCACGACATTTCGAGTCGAGCTACGACACAGAGACCGTAGGGACGGCAGAGACGATACTGTTCTGCAGTGCTACGGCACTCCAGCGTATCGGCCGCACAACCCAGCGCTGAAGCGCCGGGTTTAGCCCCGGCGAAGCGTGGCTGAAGCCATTGTCGATTGCGTCCGATTTCGCCGGGCTTAAAGCCCTGCGCTTCCACCGCCGGCGAGGACATTACGCTTACAGTCATCAATAAAGCCCGGCACTTCCACCAGCGGACACAAGCAATGGAGCTCCCTACGCGTTGATCGCCATGCCAAATACCGCGTTCGAGGCGTCCAGCATCGCCTCTGACAATGTGGGATGCGCATGGATAATGTTCGCCAATTCTTCGGCGGTGCATTCCATCTCCAGGGCCAGCACCGACTCGGCAATCAGCTCGGTCGCGTTCGGCCCGATGATGTGCACTCCCAGAATCTCTCCGTACTTCGCGTCGGTCACGATCTTGACGAAGCCCTCGTGCTGTCCGACGATGCTGGCACGGGAGTTTGCGGTAAACGGGAACTTGCCGATCTTCACGTCATAGCCCTGCTCGCGGGCTTTGGCTTCGGTAAGTCCCACGCTGCCGATCTCCGGATGGCAATACGTAGCGTTGGGAATCCGATCCGGCCTGATAGTCTTCGTCGGCTTGCCGGCGATGTGCGTGACCGCAACAATGCCTTCCATTCCGCCCGAGTGCGCCAGTTGCGGGAAGCCGACTACGATATCGCCGATCGCGTAAATGCCGGGCTCATCGGTGCGCATGTATTTGTCGATCTTGACGAACCCACGCTCCAGCTGAATTTTGGTCTTCTCGATGCCAACGTTGTCGGTGCGCGGCGCCCGGCCGACAGCCACCAGGACTTTGTCAGCTTCGATCTTCTGCTGCTTGCCGTCGACCGTGAAGGTAACCGCAACGCCGTCCTTAGTCTTCTCCACTTTCTCAACCTTGGCGTTGACGAACCCGTTGATACCGCGCTTGCGGTAAACCCGCATCAGCTCCTTCGAAACCTCTTCGTCTTCCACCGGAACGTAGCGCGGCAGCATTTCCAGGATGGTCACATCCGCGCCGAACGATTTGTAAATGCTGGCGAATTCCACGCCCACCGCGCCCGAGCCAATGACGATCAGCGACTTCGGAATATCATTCAGCCTCAGCACCTCGATGTTGGTCAGGATGCGATCGTCGGGCTCCATTCCCGGCAGCATGCGCGCTACCGAGCCAGTCGAAAGAATCACGTTCTTCGCCTTGATCGATTTCTGCTCGCTGCCTTCCAGGGCAACGGTATGAATTCCGTCGTTCGCCGGACCGGTCAGTTTGCCGCATCCGCGGACAACATCCACCTTGTTCTTCTTCATCAGGAACTGCAAGCCCTTGGCGTGTTTATCGACGATGCCCTGCTTGCGCTTCTGAATCAAGCCCCAGTTCAGCGAGACACCGGCCGTGTTCTCCAGCCCGAGTTCGGTTCCTTCCTTCACGTGGTCATAGACCTCGGCGTTAAACAGCAGGGCCTTGGTAGGAATGCAGCCGACATGCAGGCAGGTTCCACCTAGCTTTTCATGCTTCTCGATAAGCGCTGTCTTCAGTCCTAACTGTCCGGCGCGAATGGCCGCGGTGTATCCGGCAGGTCCGCTGCCGATGATGGCTACGTCGTAAATGGTCTCTGGCAAGTTCGTGCTCCGTTCTATTGAAGATGACTCGAGGCTCTGCTGTCCCATCGCGCGAAAATCGCGCCGCTGGAAATTCGGGCAGCCTCTAGTCGGGAATAATGGCGACAATCAAATAGATGATTGTAAATCACGGGAAGGAGCAAGCCGCAAAGTGTGGCGCTGTAGATGCTTGAGCCGCCTTATCTTAGGAGCGTGGTTCGAGCGCGCCTCCGCGCCGGCTTTCAATGCTATGCTGGGATAGTCAAGACATGAAGCGAGTTGTCGAAGAACCTGCAGTCCCGGCCGATATCCCAGCCGAGCCGCGCCGTCACCGGCTGAAACTTGTCGGCAACGCCCTTTTCGTTCTACTGATTGTGATCGTGGCCGTGGCCGGCACCGTCACTGGCCTGCTGCTGGTCTATTCCACCGACCTCCCTCAAGTCACCGAACTGGAGCACTATCGCCCCGCCACCATCACCCAGCTCTATGACGACCAGGACCGCGTCATCGGGCAGTTTGCCCTGCAACGGCGGGTGATCGACAGCTATAACGATTTCCCCAAGGTTCTGCGCGACGCGCTCATCTCCACCGAAGACAAAGAGTTCGAGAAACATTGGGGCGTAGACGTATGGCGCGTTTTCGGTGCGGCCTGGCGCGATGTCATCCTCGACAGCCGCGCGCAGGGCGCTTCCACGCTGACCATGCAGCTGGCTCGCAACCTGTTCCTTTCGCCCGACCGCAATTTCCGGCGCAAGATGCAAGAAGTGATGCTCTCGATCCAGATCGAACGCCGCTTTACCAAGCCGCAGATTTTCACTTTGTACGCCAATCAGATCTACCTGGGACACGGAGTCTACGGCTTCGAGGCCGGGGCGAATTACTACTTCAGCAAGAAAGCTAAGGATCTCACGCTGGAAGAAGCCGCGGTACTGGCCGGGCTGCCCAAGGCGCCAAACTATTACTCGCCAATCAACAATCCAGAACGCGCCTTGCGCCGCCGCAACCTGGTCATCAACAACATGCTGGAGGATGGCAAGATTACCGGCCGCCGAAGCGCTGCGAGCCAAGGACGCGCCACTGCAACTCAAACTGCAGGCCGAGCCGAATGACATTGCGCCGTACTTTGTGGAGGAAATCCGCCAGTATCTGGAGAAAAAGTATGGCGCCGAAGAAGTGCACGAAGCGGGGCTGCGAGTCTACACCTCGCTGAATCTGGAGATGCAGCGCGCCGCCCAGCAGGCGGTGCGTGACGGGCTAGCCGCCTACGAACGCCGTCATGGTTGGAAGGGCAACCTGCTCAACATCATCGCCAATGGCGATTCGCTGGCGACCTATCATCATGTCGATTGGGATGGGGCTATCGTGCCGGGCAGCTATGTTCATGCGCTGGTGACCGAAGTCGACCCTCTAGTTGCTACGATTAAGTTTGGCAATTACGAAGCGCGTCTCGGCCCCGAAGAAATCAAGTGGACTCATCACCCCTCGGCCCAGGAGTTTCTGACCGTCGGCGACATTGTTTATGTCAAGGTGGAAGAACTGAACGGCAATTTCAGCCGGGTTTCGCTGGAGCAGGAGTCGGGAGTGCAGGGAGCGCTTCTGGCGCTCGACAACTCCACCGGCGATGTGAAAGCTATGGTTGGCGGGCGCGATTTCGAGCAGTCGAAATTTAACCGCGCCACCCAAGCGCTGCGCCAAGTTGGCTCATCGTTCAAGCCCTATATCTATACCGCTGCCATCGATGAGGGGCTGACGCCGGACGACACCGTGCTCGACGCTCCCATCACCTTCAACACGCCGTCCGGTCCCTTACACGCCGCACAACTACGACGGCAAATTCGAAGGCGTGATTACCTTCCGCCACGCTTTGGCCGAATCGCGCAATATTCCGGCGCTCAAAGTCACGGAGCGCGTTGGCGGCATCAAGACAGTCATTGAGTACGCCCGCAAGTTCGGCATCACCTCACCCTTGCTTCCCTACCTGCCGGTGGCGCTAGGCGCCGCTGACATTACTCTCGCCGAGCAGACTGCAGCATTCACTACGTTTCCCAACGACGGTGTACGCGTAATGCCGCGCTACATCCGCAAGGTGACTGACTATGAAGGCCGGGTGCTGGAAGAAAACTATCCTGAAGTGAAGGACGTGGTCAGCGCGCGCACGGCCCGCATCATGACTTACATGTTGCGCGAGGTGGTGCTGCACGGCACCGGCTACGCCGCCAGCAAACTCAATCATCCCCTGGGCGGCAAGACCGGAACTACCAACGACTTCACCGACGCCTGGTTCGTAGGCTTTTCGCCGTCTCTGACTTGCGGTGTCTGGGTAGGCTTCGACGAGAAGAAGACGCTCGGCGACAAAGAGACCGGGGCCAGAGCGGCCCTGCCTATCTGGATGGACTTTATGCGGGTGGCGCTGCAGGGTCGCGAGTCCGAAGACTTCGCCGCGCCCCCTCCGATGACGCCTAGCGCGGTCGCACAGAAGGTGGATACGCCTGCAGGCGGCTCGGGCGACAGCGAGGCCCACTGATGCGACGCTTCTTTGGCTCTCTGCTGCGAGTGCTGGTGCTGTTCGTGGTCTTCATGGCATCGCTGCTGACGGCTATGCGGTTCGCAATTCATGGCCGCCAGACGACGATCCCCAAACTTGTGGGCCTAACGTCGGGACAGGCGGAGCGGATGTTGGCCGACCATGGCCTGGTGCTGGACGAGGGCGACCGGTTCTTCAGCTCCGATGTGCCACCGGGCCGGGTGATGTCGCAGGTTCCGGCGCCCGGGATGCAGGTGCGGCGAGGCTGGCATGTCCGGGTGGCAGAAAGCATGGGCCCGCAACGGGTGGTGATCCCCGACCTGCTTGGAGAAAGCGAGCGGGCCGCGGAAATCAATATCCGCCGCCGCGGGCTCGAACTGGGAAGCATTGCAGCCGCTACGATTCCGGGTGCTCCCGGCGACCAGATCGTGGCCCAGAGTCCGCCGCCGAACGCAGTGAACGTCTCGGCTCCGAAGATCAGCGTGCTAATGGCAGCGCCGGAAGAACGCAACTCCTTCGTCATGCCTGATCTGGTCGGGCAAAGCGAGGATGACGCGGTCAATGAGATTGTAGGCGCGGGCCTGCGGGTTAGCGGTATTAAAACCCAGCCCGCTTCTCCAGCCCAGACGAACGCGGGCGACAACGTGGCACAGGCACCGCGAGAAGTGCTAAGGACATTTCCCGCCGCCGGGCAGCGAGTCTACGAGGGCCAGGGAATTGGCCTGGAAGTAAGCCAGTAGGCGCGGGCCGCGGTTCGTTAATCAGCGCTCTCAGTCGGCGAATCCCGCGCTCACTTCCCTTCGATAAAGACTCCCGCCAACTCACGCCATTCCTTGATCGGCAGTGACTTAGGATCCGCAGTAAGCACCTGGAAGCATACGTGGTCCGCCCCAGCGGATTGATGGGCTTGAATCCGGTGTTGGATGGCATCCATCCCGCCCCAAGCGACGATGGCATCGATCAGGCGATCGCTCCCTTCGCCTCTGCAATCTTCTTCGGTAAACCCCAAACGCAGAAAATTGTTGGTGTAGTTCGGCAACGTGAGATAGAAGCGAAGAAAAGCTCGCGCGATCTCCCTAGCCTTCACTGGCATCGCTCTCCAGCACCACGGCTTGCTCGACGCACAACCATGGGCCCGCTCCTAATACCCGGCGCGCCATAGCAGTGTGGTCCGCGGTAACGTTGTAGCTAAGAACGCCATCCGAGCGTTTGCCGGCCAGTTCCAGCATTTTGGGACCGAGTGCCGCCAGAACCCGGTACATCGATTTCGGAGGAACGCTGTTGTAGGGAGCGCCGTCCATGGTATCCAGGTAGTTGGTCATCTTGGCGACGGGGTTTTCGTAAGCATGGCCGCGCAGCCGCTCCACAAAAGGGATATGGCTCACGCCCAATCCGAGCACAAAGCGGTCCGGATAGGCCTCGCTCAACGTCTTCTGCGCACTCGCCATAGTGACCGGATCGCGGCCATAGATGTTTGTGATTCCGGTAGCTATCACAATGTCCGATGAGCTGGCTAGTAGCAAGCCGGCTTGAGTGAGAGACTCGCGGCCGATCCCCTCGCTGTACCAGACCGCTCCATAGCCAAGCTGCTCCAGTTCGGCAACGGCTTCCCTCAGTTTGCTCGCGGGCTGGGGCTCGAAGCCTCCTGTCCAGATTCCAATTTTCTTCAAGGCCAGAGATGATTTCGTCATGAAGTTCTGCGCCCTTCCGTAGGTTCGATGAGCCGATCAACCAGTTTGATCGGATATTTGCTCGCTTCAAGCCTTCGCCGCCAGGCGATTTGCGGGCATAGCGAGTACCGGCGTGGATCACATCTCGGCCACGATGATGGCGTCGGCTTCAATCTCCACCAACATCTCCGGCGATACGAACCCCGTCACCTCCACCATAGTCGCAGCTGGACGAATCTTGCCGAACACCTCGCCATGAGCCTTGCCCACCTTTTCCCATTGACTGATGTCGGTAACGAAGGTGCGCGTCCGCACCACGTCGCCGAAGCTGGCTCCTGCCTGTTCGAGAGCGCGGCCAATATTCTTCAGCGTCTGCACTGCCTGGGCGTAAACGTCGCCCTGGCCGACGATCTTGCCGTCGGTACCGGTGGCGACGGTTCCTGCTACCGAGACGAATGGGCCGACTTTTACCGCGCGCGAGAAGCCGACGATGGGTTCGTAGGGAGAATTACCAGCGATGTTCTTGCGTTCCATGGCGGTCTCCTTCAAGGAAAGGAAATTGTGCCACAGGAAGGCCTGCGCCTGCGTGGCTGGCGGCCAGATGGGCGGCAAATTTTGGCAGTCAACATTCCAGTGTGCTAACAGCGACACTGGAGGTATGGAAACCGACGTGCGCTCTACAACCAAACCCGCATAAACAATGCTCCAAGTTCAATATGCTCGACGGAGAGAAACTACGCCCGAAACAGTTCGCCCGCTGCCGAGAGAATCCACTCAGTAACCAGACGCGCAAGAAACGCTTGCAGTCGAAAACAAAGTGCGATAAGTACTCGCATCACATCTAAAGACTAGGCAAGCGAAGGAGCCAGGTAACACACCATGATCCCGGAATCGCACGCGCTACAGGAGTTGTTCGGCGATCTGATCCACCAGCATTTCGATCGCGACATCGGACTTCGTGATTCCGAGGTGCAGGACTATATCGTCAACGTCCTGGCCGAATTCTGCGAGTGCGAGCAGCTGTTCAAGGTATGCGACGCCACCGGGCGTCCGCTGAACGACGTGGGCGAGATGTTGCTGGAAGCCGATCCTATCTACGGTCCAGCGCCATCCTTCGACCGCGAGCGCCAGGTGCGCAAACACGTCGGCGACTACATTCTGTTTTTCTCCGGCATGTTTCCCGAAAGCATCAATCACTATCGGCTGCGGCGGCAGCGGCTGGAGAACTTTGTCGACTTCATGAAGGCAGGCAAAGAAAGTTATTACATCGTCTCCAAGTTTGACCAGTTCGAATACGCCCGCTTGGCGCCGCTCTTCGCCAAACTGGCTCGCGAGTTTGAGTCCTGTGTCTACGGGCTGAACCTGGTCAAGGGCGACCTGGAAGAAATGCAGCATCCCATAACACGGCGAGCAAAAGAGATCGTGATGTAACCGTCACGGTCTGCAAGAGGGCACGGAGAGCAGCCGTGCCTTTTTGTTTGCCAGAGCCTGTGACGAATTGCGGCCTGATACGTCCAACCGGTCGTAGAGACAAAGGCAACAGTACCGGCCGCTCTTTCTCCTGAGAGCGACTGCGGAGGTGATGCGAGAGGCCCGGGGCAACCCGGGCCTTCTTGCGCGCGCATTTCTGCGATACTAGAGGGTTGGCTCGCCGGCAGCGGCGGCACGATTATGGACCCTATCGCAGACCCTAAATCCGTTAAGGTGAACGTCACCACCGGGACCGGCGTTGAAATCGAGTGGAAGGACGGTCATCGCAGCTCTTACAGCTTTCCCTTCCTGCGGGATGCCTGTCCCTGTGCCCTGTGTAATGAAGAGCGGGAGAAGGACGGCCGTCAGCCGGGCGATCCGCTCAAGCCGATCGCAGGCGCTTTGCCGATGTTCAAGGCAGCGGCGCGACCGACCGAGGTTGAGCCCGTCGGCAAGTACGCTATTCGCTTCTCCTGGAACGATGGCCACCAGCACGGCATCTATTCTTGGCAGTACCTGCGTGACAATTGTCCTTGTCCCGAGTGCAAAGCGCATCGCGCTATGGACGCGCCGGCCGTCAGCAGCAGACCCAATTAATCACGAGTGCCTTCAACCTTGTCGTCGTACCTGAGCAAACTGAATCCGCAGCAACGCGAAGCCGTCGAGGCAGTCGATGGCCCCGTGCTTATCCTGGCGGGAGCCGGAAGCGGCAAGACCCGTGTCATCACCTACCGCATCGCGCACCTCATCGACGGCGTCGGCGTACAGCCCGACTCGATTCTGGCGGTAACCTTTACCAACAAGGCTGCCTCGGAGATGGCCAGCCGGGTTGAGTCGCTGGTCGGAGCGCGGACCCTCGCTAAGCCTCTGATTTCCACCTTCCACTCGTTTTGCGTGCGCCTGCTGCGCCGCGACATTGAAACCTTGCAGATCGGCGGCAAGGGCTATCGTAAAGATTTCGTGATCTACGACGAGGCCGATCAGCAGAACGTGGTGAAGGCAGCAATGCGGCGGCTGGGGATCGACGACAAGCAACTTACCCCGCGCAACGTACTGGGGCGAATCTCCTGGGCCAAGAACCACATGCTCGATCCGCAAGAGGTTTACCTGAACTCCGGCGATCCGAAGACCGAGCGCATAGCCCATATCTACGAGGTTTACCGGCAGGAACTGGCAAAGTCGAACGCGCTCGATTTCGACGACTTGCTGCTGTACGCAGTGCGAGTGCTGAAGGCCTCAGGCGAGACCCGCGAGCGCTATAACCGCCGCTATCGCTACATCCAGGTGGATGAGTACCAGGACACCAATCGTCCGCAATACGAGTTGATGCGTATGCTGGCGGGCAGCGAGCACAATGTCTGCGCCGTCGGCGATGAAGACCAGAGCATTTATTCCTGGCGCGGCGCCGACATTCGCAACATTCTGGAGTTCGAACAGGATTTCCCCGAGGCCCGCATTATCCGCCTGGAGCAGAACTACCGTTCGACGCAGAACATTCTGCAGGCGGCGTCGGCGGTGGTGGCAAAGAACGTCAAGCGCAAGGGCAAGAACCTGTGGACCGAGCGCACCGGCGGAGCCCAGATCGGATACTACGAAGCACCCGACGGCGAAAATGAGGCGCTGTTTGCCGCCGACTACATCGCTAAATACTTGCGCCAGGCCCAGGCGGAGAACGGCGAGACTCCGCGGGCCGCGGTTTTGTACCGCACCAATTCGCAGTCACGCCTGGTGGAAGAGGCGATGCGCCGCTATCAGCTGAACTACCACGTTGTGGGAGGCTTCAGTTTTTACGAGCGCGCCGAGATCAAGGACATGATCTCGTATCTGAAAGTCATCGGCAATCCCGATGACTCGATCGCCGTACAGCGCGTGATCAATACCCCGGCACGCGGCATCGGCAAGACCACCATGGAGATCATCGAGAATATCGCGCTGGAGACGGGAACCTCCATGTGGGGCGCGATCGAGGAGGTGCTCCGCCGCAGGCTGCTGCCGCTGCGAACATTGTCGTCGCTGCAGAGTTTCAAGGACCTGATCGACGACGCCCGGGCTATGCATTTGGGAACGTTTCGCGAACGAGTAGCAGAAACGGCGGCGCTTAAAGCAGCGGAAGCCGGGTCCGCAGCCGACGAAGAAGATTTGCAGCACAATATTGACTTCTCGCCGGCCGAATTCGAAGCCTCCCCAGCGCTCGAAGCCGAAGATGCAACGGCCTTCGCGCCGGACACGTTCTCTGACGACGACAGCGGCCACGCTGCAACCGGGGAAGGGGAAGAGCGGGTAGAAGGCTTTCGTGCGCCGGGCGACCCAGCCTCAACCGGAGAGCTCTTGAAGTTCCTGATCGACCGCACCGGCTACATCAAGCAACTCGAAGAGGAGGATACACCGGAGTCGCTAGCCCGCATCGAGAACCTGCGCGAACTGGTCAATGCGGCCATGGATTCGCGTGATCGGGGCGAGACGCTCAACGAGTTTCTCGACCACGCCGCTTTGGTCAGCGATGCCGATCAGTATGACGAGAACTCGCGCATCACGTTGATGACGCTGCACTCGGCCAAGGGTTTGGAGTTCCCGCTGGTCTTCCTGATCGGCCTGGAAGAGAACCTATTTCCGCATTCTCGAACGCTGCTCGCGCCCGACGATATCGAAGAGGAGCGGCGCCTGTGTTATGTCGGGATGACGCGGGCCATGGACACGCTCATCCTCACGCGTGCTCGCTACCGCCGGCGTTATGGAACGGATATGCCGGAGCCCAGTGTTCCGTCGCGGTTTCTGGAAGAGGTGCCGCAGGAGTTGCTACAGGATCTGGGATCGCCGCGGCGTCCGGTCACCGCCGGAACCAGCGGTTACGAAAAAAGCAGGCATTATGCCTACGAGGACGAAGATCAGCGCCCGCAGTACGGCCATCGCAATGCACCTCAGCGCAATGCCTATAGCGGGCCGGCTTACAACTCCATCGATAACATTGCGGAGTTTTTTGCCTCGCGCGGCAAGAAGTTTTCGCGTCCGAAAGTCGACGTGCCCGTGGTTACAGGACGGACTGGATTTCATCCCGGACAGCGCGTGCGTCATCCCAAATATGGCGAAGGCACGGTGTACAAGCGCGAGGGCGATGGGGAAGAGGCCAAGATTACGGTACAATTTCCAAGATACGGTTTGAAAAAGCTGGTCGAAAAGTACGCCCAATTGGAAAAGGCGTAACTCCGTCAATGAGGGAACGCAGAGTTCATGGCAAATACCAAGAGCATCACGGATAAATCAGAACGCAAGAAGGTAAAGCGCACAGCGCGCAAAAAGGCCGCTCCCAAGGCGCCTCGCACCTACGCCCGCGGGGCGGAGAAGCGCAAGGTAAAGAAACTGGCACGCGGCACATCGAAGCGTTAGTGACTGTCCCGCGCTAGGCCAAAAGAAGGCCTAGAACGGGCCACCCGCACATCGACATTGCGTGCGATCGGCCTCGAGAAACGCCAGGCTCCAGTCCGCTTTGACGGGCTGGAGCTATTTCTTTGGAGGCGGGCCCGAGTTGGCTGCGCCTGCCGGCGCCGCATTCGACGACATGCTCTTCCCCGATTCGTCGAGATTGACTAACTCTGTGCCGGGCGGCTGCTGCAGGGCAAACTGATCGTCTTGCAGAGGTTCGTTGATCAGCAACTTCACCACGGTCAGCCGGATGGAGTATTCCTCTTGGGGACGTTCGATCTCGATAACATTGGGAAAACTAATGCCGTTATAATCTTGATATACCTGATAGGTCGCTCTAGTAGCCACGTTTCCCTGTTGATCATAGATAATCTGACGATGTGGCACCAGGGTGGTGCGGTCAAATACGATTTCGCGCGACAGATACCAGTCGTCGCCGGCGCGGCGAATCACATCAATGACGTAATCCGGCTGCTCCAGCTCTTTCTTTATCTTCGCGTCGTAGATCACCTCGGTGCTTTTTTCCAGAACTGCAATGTCGGTCTTAGGGTCAATCTCGGGCAGCAGCAGGGCATTGTAGATGACTTGCGGACGCAAGTTTTCCAGAGGATTGGCGGCGGGATGAATGACGTCATTATGGCCGATGTAGAACTTGTTCTTCGCCGGTACCGACAGCTTGAATTCGTCTCCGACGCTCACCATGTCGAACGCTTTGTTGCGCACGATGGGAAACAATCCAATCATTCGTAGCATGTCCGGCTTGCGTACCAGGATGTAGCCGCGAATCTCCTCGTAGTCGGTGACCTTCCCTTTTTTCTCTCCGCCCACCGAGGTCGCAATGTCGACCGTGGCATTCAGAGTTTTGATTTTTGTCGCTTCGGCATTGATGCGGTCCAGCAGTTCCTGTTTGCTGGCAGTCTGCAGCTTCGCCGTACTGGTTCGCATTTCTACGGTACGGGTGCGAAACAGGCATCCGCCCTGACCCAGAACCAGGGCGGCAAGAGAAACGGCGGCAAGTAGCCTGGATCCACTCATAATTGCAGGCTGAATCACGTAGTATACGGCAGATGCGCGGCGTCACCGGTTCAACTCAGTCCAGCCTGCCTTCTACTGACTGGCCGCCACCGCTTTTCGATAAGCCGCGACGTTCCGCGCGTGCTCTTCCGAATCGCGCGCAAAACGGTGATGGCCGTTGTTATCGCTGACAAAATAGAGGAAATCGGTGTGCGCCGGATGCATGGCCGCCTGGAGCGAGGCTATTCCGGGATTGGCGATGGGGCCGGGAGGCAAGCCGGGATACTTGTAGGTGTTGTAGGGGGAGTCAAATTGCAAGTCGGAGGCGTAAATTGTCCCCCGATAGCGTCCCGCCAGCATCGCGGCATAAATCACACTGGGATCAGCCCCCAGCAACATATTCTTCCCCAGCCGATTGTAGTAAACGCTGGCTACCATCGGGCGCTCGCTGGGGTCAGCGGTTTCCTTCTCCACGATGGAGGCCATGGTCACGATGCGGTGGGTATCTGCGTTGCCCAGCAATCCAATCTTCTGCGCCTCCTGGCGAAAGCGGCGCACCATGGCGGCCGCGATGTCATGAGCGCTATCGATCCGGGTGAACTGATAGGTGTCGGGGAACAGATATCCCTCCAGCGATTTCGCGTCGGGATCGATGTCGCGAAGCAGGAAGAGATCGCTTTGAGCTGCCGTGATAAAGTCCGCAGCGGGGCCCAGGCCAGCCTGCTCGACCGCGGCGGCGATGTCGTAGATGTTGTAGCCCTCCGGCACTACGACGGTGCGGGCGTAAACATCTCCCTGGATGAGTCGGTCGCGAACCTGTAAGGCGCTGGCTGGCTGATCGAACTTATATTCCCCGGCCTTCAGCGTGCGGACACCTTTGATGTAATGCAACATCAGGAAGGCATCGGCACTGCGAATCACGCTCCTGGCGCTGCAGCTCGTGCGCGATGTGGCGAGTGCTCCAGCCGGGACGAAGCAGCACAAACGTCGTCTGCGCAGGCTGCAGAGGCAGCAGCGCTGCCCAGCCAAACCACAAGGCCGACACCAGTGCGGCCACAATTACGAGAGTGAAGAAAATTCGTAGCAAGCTAGCAGTTTAGATGAAGCGCCGAGCTTTGGCGCTGCACTCCTCGACCGGAGAGGCCTTAGACTGACCCTCCAGGCCCCTTCGAGGATTTCCGGAACTCCAGGAACGATTGCAAGATGAGTACGGCCGCCACCTGGTCCACCACTTCTGCACGCCTGCGAATGCTCATATCGGTTTGGCGCAGCATCCGGTTGGCCTCAACCGAGGTGAGCCGCTCGTCAAACAGGTGGACCGGAAGCTTGAACTTCCGCCTCAGCTCTTCGGCAAACGCCTGCACTTTGTCGGATTGAATGCCTTCGTCTCCGCTCATGCGAAGAGGCAACCCCATCACCAATTCGGCAATGCCGTATTGTTTGATCACCCGCCGCAGATGGTCGAGATCGTTCCGCTTATTGCTCCGGCGATAGGTCGGCAAGCCTTGGGCGGTCACGCCCAGTTCGTCGCTTACCGCCAGGCCGATGTTGCGAGAGCCGAAGTCCAACGCCAGAATACGAAGGCCTGGCTGGGGAAGCGAACTTGTCGACGAAGGCGTTTTCCATTTTCGCTACAGCAAAACTATCATGTTCGGAATCTTGCGGTTGCGAGTACCATAGGCAAAATGCCCGACCAGTTACTGGACAATCCGAAGCCGGCGCGCCAGCACGGGGAAGATCCTGCTGTGGCGGCGAATGCCGCAGTCGGACCAGGCCCAGCTTCCGATCTCACGGTCAACCGCTCGGCGATGGCTGAACGCGACCAACGGCGTATTCAGCATCTGCAAGCCACCGCACTGCTGATTCTGGCGGCCGCGACGGTTCTGACGCTGGTCTATGTGGCCAAGTTGCTTCTGGTTGTCATTCTGCTATCGATCCTGCTTTCCTTCGTCCTGGCGCCGATTGTCGACCTGATGACCCGCTTCAACATACCGCGCGCGCTGGGCGCTCTTCTAGCAGTCTTGATGCTGGTCATCGTGCTTCTGGCCGCCACCTACGTTTCCTACAGCCGCGCTTTGGCGTTCATGTACGAGCTCCCCCAATACAAGGCCCGAATCCAGGCGCTGGGAGCCAAGGTTCGCGAACAAGCGCAGGAGATCCAGCAAACCACCGAGACTGTGCTGCCTTCCTCCGAAGAAGACAAGAAGACGGTAACCGTAAAACAATCCAGCAGCTGGACCGACCTGGTAAGCAAGAACGCCAGCTCCGTCTCCGAGGCCTTGCTGGCGATCACCTTTATTCCCTTTCTGGTTTTCTTCATGCTGAGCTGGCAGGACCACGTGCGATCGTCGTCGGTCATGCTGTTCCGAATGGAGAATCGCAACACGGCCTATGTCATGCTCGGTTTGATTGCCCGGATGATCCGCTCGTTCATTGTCGGCAACTTCATCATTGGCGTCTTTCTCAGCATCTGCAGCATCGCCTTGTTCGGCTTGATGGGCCTGCCCTACTTCTACTTCCTCGGCGTGATGAGCGGATTTCTCAGCCTGATCCCCTACCTGGGTGTCATTCTGGCGGTAATTCCGCCTCTGATCGCCGATCTCGGACACCTGACGACCGGGCTCTGCATTCTGATCATCTGCCTGGTCATGGGCTTGCATCTGGTCGCCATGAACGTGCTCTACCCCAAGATTCTGGGCAAACGCCTACAGCTGAATCCGCTGGCGGTGACTCTGGCCCTGCTGTTCTGGGGATGGCTGTGGGGCGCGATGGGACTGATTCTCGCCGTGCCCATTACCGGCGCCTGCAAAATCATCTGCGATCACATCGAACGGCTGCGGCCGTACGGAGCTTGGCTGGGAGAGTGAGGCCGCTCTTCGCTGTTCGCTCTTAGCCTTTAGCTCTTAGCCTTTAGCAAGACTGTCGAGAGCGTCTCTTCCGCAATCAGCCAACGGGCGCTGCTGTGGCTTTGTTTGCCAAGAGCTAAACGCTAAGAGCGGTTTCCGTTAGAATCGACGGTTAGGGAAACTCTGATTAAGTCCCGTTTTGAAGGGGACGGCCTTCAGGCCGTCCGTTAAGTAACCAAAATCATGCGGCTTTACAGTTTGCGGAAAAACTCGGCCTAAGGCGATTTGGAAGGGGCGTAGCTTTAGCTACGCCGTAGCAAGTCCTTTATATTTGTCATCCCGAACCGACTTTAGTCGGTGAGGGATCTGCTTTTCCGACTTTTTCAGCAAACTGTTTAGCCGCTGCGGGACCTCGCTTTCACTTGATCAGAGGTCCCTTGGCAATCATTCCGCCACTGGCGTCAGGAGCTCTTAATGGCACACATGGTGAAGTGCATAAAAATGGGCCGCGAAATGGAAGGCCTGGACGAGCCGCCTTTCGACGGCGAACTGGGTCAGAAAATTTACACCAACGTTTCCAAACTCGCTTGGGAACAATGGCAGGAGCACATGAAAATGTTGCTCAACGAATACCGCCTGCAGCCCTGGAAGAAAGACCACCAGGAATTCATCGTGCAGCAGATGGAAGCCTATTTCTTCGGCGAAGGCGCGGAGAAGCCTAAGGAATACGTCCCCCCAAAAGAGTAACAGTCTGGTCAAGAACCACCCTGCTCGGGTAGTGCGGACCTTCCGATCCGCCACAGGCCGATAGTTTCGACGCTCTTGAGCCGCCTAAACAGGGACGCTGAAAAAGTCGGATTTGACATGTTTTGACGGACCTCGGCTTCAACAGCGCTGTACAGCCGGTGGAAGCCCCGGGCTTTAGCCCGGGGAAATCGAACTCCATCAGAAACGGCTTCAGCCGCGGCGGCCGGGGCTAAAGCCCTTTCCCAATGGCACCCTTATGGCACGGCTAAAGCCATGCCCTTCCACCGTTGCCGACATTAGTCTTTCGCAGCCGTCAATTGCCACGAAGGGTCCGCTTCTCGGAAACTGCCTCCTGACAACTTCCTCTAGACTTGAGGCGCGTAGACAGCCCAGCCGCGCGGGCCAGCCCAGAAATCGGCACGACCGTCGGATCCCGTCCACTTTGCCTCGGGCTGGCCGGGGTCGTTACCGCCATAAGCCACTGCTTGGAACTGCACACTCCGCCACTGGGTCTGCACCTCGATTCCACTCCACATGTCGCCCAGGTTGTTCAGCACGAAGACTAATCCCGTCTGGCTGCCGGAGCCCGTACGCTGCATGATGTAAAGATTGTCGTCGGCGTAGAGCACTTCGGTCGCTCCGCCCGCGCAGCGCTCGTGGGCCGCGACCAGCGCGGCAATTCCGTTCGGAGTGCCGGATTGCGCTAGTCCAAAGTTATACCAGTCCATCCAGAAGACGCTGGGATAGCCTTCATGCGTGAGGATGAAAGCGTAGGCCAGCAGCTTGTCGTTATTGATGGCATTGCCCGGATCGCGAATGGTGTCGTGGTTATCGACGAAGGTCACGGCTTGCGACGGCGTGTCCTGAACCACCGTCCCCGGATCAGCCAGGGTCTGTAGGCTGAAGCCGTAGGTATCGCACAAATCTTTCAGCCGGTAATGCAGCGGGAAGTCGAACGCCGACACCGGGTTGTCCGTGTAACTGTTTACCTCGCCCAGCCAGTCGTCGACGGTACGCTCGTTGTCCCAGCACTCGCCCACGCAGAAGGTATAAAAGTTATCTGCCGATTTCTTCAGGTAGCGCAGTTCGGCCAGCGACTGCACCATCCAGGGCGCATAGCCTTTGACGAAGTCGAAACGGAAACCATCGAAGCCGATGGTCTCAATCATCCACTGGCCGACTGCTATCAGGGCCCCGTAAACCTGAGGGTTGCGGTGGCAGAGGTCGGGCATGTCGCCAAAGGTCATCTCGTCGAAGATCTCGTAAGGCGAGGGATGGAAGCACTGCCAGTCGCGCGGAAATTTGCCGCTGGCGGGATTGAACTTCGTCCAGCGGGTCTGGCCATCGATCGGATTGACCTCTTGCGCGTCGCCCCCGCTGTTGTGGTCGAGCACCAGGTCGGCGTAGACCTGCATGTTAGCCGTGTGGGCAGCATTGATCAGCGCGACCAGCTCTGCCTGATTGCCGAACCAGGTCTTGATGCGGCCTTTCTGATTGAAGTCGCCGAGGTCGAAGTAGTCGTAGGGATCGTAGCCCATCGACGGTCCGCCCAGGTTGGCCGCTTTGCATGCAGGTGGAAGCCAAAGAGCGGTGAAGCCAGCCTGTTGCAACTCTGGAATTTTGCTGGCGACAAAGTTCCACCAGGTACCGTCCTGCGACTCTTCCTGAGGACAATTCCAGTAGAAAGCCTGAAATAAGACTCCCATGGCGTGCTCCTTTTTTGCGGATGCAACGAGGATAGCGCAAATAAGGAGTGACAGAAGTGATTTGGCGATGAAAAGTTGGTGACGGCGAAAGCTACGCTCTGGCCGCTTGCTCGTCCGGACCCAGTGGCAGGAAATACTGCGTTCCGCGGATGGGCTCGCTGACCCGCCGCAGCAGCGCCTGCAAGTCTTCGCTGCGTTCCACGAAATCGATTTCCGAGGTGTTCACAATCAACAGATCCGAGGACGTGTAGTGAAAAAAGAAGTGTTCGTAGGCTTTGATCACTTCTTCCAGATAATCGTCGCTGATGGCCTTCTCGCCGGGAGCACCTTTCTTCTTGAGCCGCTTCTTCAGCACCTCGGGCGTGGCCTGCAGATAAATGACCAAGTCGGGAGTGGGCACGTTCTGGCGAAACAGTTCATAGTAGCGGTTGTAGACGTCTAGCTCGGCATCACCGAGATTGAGGCAAGCAAACAGCTTGTCCTTCTCGAAGATGTAATCGGCCACGTAGGTCTTGTTGGGATTGCGCTTCACATCCAGCCCGCCTAGCTGCTCATAGCGCGCGATGAGGAAAGCAAACTGGGCCTGGAACGCCGCTCCCGGTTCGCCCTGGTAGAAGCCGCGCAGAAACGGGTTGTTCTCCGGCTCACTGATGCGCTGGGCGTGCAGGGTTTCGGCGATGACCCGGGAGAGCGTGCTCTTGCCCACTCGGATAGGGCCCTCGACTGCGATGTACCGGGGTGGTTCGAAAAGGTTCGCCATGATCGGAGAAAGGCTACGATTCGCAGAATATCTTGCGCGCGCCTTTGTGGCAATTACCTGGTTGTAAAACCGTCGCTTTTCGCGGCTCGCCCTTTCGCTTTTCGGCAGACACGCCTTGTCGAAGGGGCTCTGAGAAGGGATAGCTCCGTTGAACCAACTTGCGAAAAACTGAGTTTGGCAGGCAATTGTGGGATTCGATGATCGAGTCCCGCCATGCGGGATGTCGACAAGATAGCCCAGCGCTTCAGCACTGGGTAGGCTGCAATTTTATATAAGCCCCTTCAGGGGCGGCACAAGAGGCTCTCAAACGAGGCACATTGGATTGGGCAATAGCGAACAGCGAGCCGCGGCCTTCCAGCTACAATCGACACATGCTTTCACAGCTCATTGGCGGGATTTCCGTCGCCGGCGTGGCGACGTGGGCCGGGTTTCAGACCATGTGGCCGACGTCGCAGGTGTATGGACGTACGTTCATTGGCTTGGAGCCGGGTGCACGTCAGCTGGCGCTGACGTTCGACGACGGTCCCAATGATCCCTATACCGCGCAGATGATGGAGGTTCTCGATCGCCACCAAGTGAAGGCGACGTTTTTCCTGATCGGAAGATTCGTGCAGCAGCGGCCGGAGATCGCACGGGCGCTAGTCGCCGCGGGGCATGCAATTGGCATCCACACCTGGGACCATCCTAACCTGATTTTCGCCTCGACCGCCGAAGTTCGCAAACAACTGCTGGACACGAAGCAAGCGATTTTCGACGCGACCGGCGTCGATACGAAGCTCTTTCGGCCGCCGTTTGGCGGAAGACGCCCGGCGTCGCTGCGAGTGGCCCGCGCTTGTGGGCTGCAAACGGTGATGTGGAATGTTACTTGTTACGACTGGAAGGCCCCGTCCGCCGACGAAATTGTGAAGCACGCGGAGCGGCAGATTCACGGCGGCAACGTCATCCTGCTGCACGACGGCGAATATCACAGGATCGGTGTAGATCGCAGCCGCAGCGTCGAGGCCAGCGATCGGATTCTCACGCGGCATAAAGCTGAGGGATACGAGTTCGTGACCGTCCCGGAGATGATGAAAAAAACAACTACCAACTAGCACTTGGAAGACCAGCAATTGCCGCAGTTGTACCCGAACTCCAAGCCCCGGGCTTCGCTTGCCGTGTGGTATGGTTCACAACCTCCCAATCGCCGCCGGCAAACAAAAAAATTCAAACGCATTCACCTGCTGCTCCGTCTTAACGGATGAGAACGGGATATAGCGGTTCACGATGTCATCGCAGCCCACGAGTTCCACGTTAACCTGGCAGGAGACCGGCAGGGTGGCAACCGGCACAGACGAGTTCGCGGAAGTGGAGTCGCTGGTCCGCCAACACGCCCGCCTGGTGTTCAAGGTCGCATACGGCGTCTTGCGCAACTCGCACGACGCCGAGGACGTGGTGCAGGAAGTATTTCTGCGGGTCCACCGCTCGGGTGTCAAGCAGGTACTCGACGTTCCCGCATGGCTGGCGCGGATCGCCTTCCGGCTGGCGATTGACCGCACACGCAAGCCTCAGGCGGCCGGCCTCAACGAAATCGAACTGCCCAGTGAAGAGCGCGACGCCGAGAACGTCTCAATTTGCCGGCAACGAGTCGGGCTGGTACAGCGACTGATTGCCGGATTGCCCAGTGATTTGCGCCAGCCGCTGCTGCTCTCGGCAATCGAGGAGTTGAACTCGAGGCAAATTGCGGAGGTGCTGGGGACCTCGGAGTCGGCGGTGCGTGGGCGCATCTTTCGCGCCCGCCAACTGCTGAAAGAGAAACTCGCAGCCTTGACGGAAAAGAAGTCATGAAACCTGACGAAGATTTCGACAACCTTCTGGACGACGCGCTCACGGAATATCGGGATGCCGAGCCGCTGGCCGGACTGGAACATCGCGTCTTACGGCGCCTGCGTTGCCAAACCGAGCGTCGGCGAGCTACGCGGCTCGCGTGGAGCGCTGCCGCAGTCGCAACCGCGGCATTGCTGGCAATTGCGGCATGGCTCGGATTGCAAGAACGGGTGCATCGGGCGTCGGCTGCGGTGATGGCAGTTCAGAAGAGCGAGGCCGCTCCGCAGATTCAAAAGAAGGAGCCGGAAACCGCCGAAGCGAGCCCGGGCGTTGCGGTCGTAGCGAAGAAGAAGATCGCATCGCCGAGGCACCGTCGCCAGGCGAACGAAACGGCACAAGAGTCGGCCCCGATTCCTGCCCAGTTCCCCACTCCGGAGCCTTTGACGGCGAACGAGCGCGCATTGCTGGCGCTGGCCCAGAGGGAGCCTGATGCTCTCCAAACATTACCTCAGGACAACAGCGAGATTGCCATCGCACCCATCGAGATCAAGCCGCTGGCCGATGAGGACGCCGCCGGCAAAGGAGACAACTGATGCGTAACCGAATCTACCTGTTCGCAATTGTGCTGGCGTTGCTGGCGATGCCTGCCTTCTCGCAGGAAGCCGAGAAGAAGAGTGACAGCTCCAGCACGACGTCCGCGCAGCAAGCGCCCAAGCATTATTACAAGCTGCACTTCGTACTGAAGGAAATGGCAGACGGGAATGTGATCAATCAGCGCGCCTTCACACTGGGGTTGGCCGCTTCAACGGCTCCCGACTATAGCGACCGCAGCAGCCTCCGCGCCGGCACGCGTATTCCGACTCCTGGCGGCGAAAAGCCGGAGTATGTCGATATTGGCACGAACCTGGACGTTTCCCGCGCGCTGGAAAAGCCGGACGGCTTGCAACTGTTCGTTTCGACGGAGATTTCGGCGCCCACAACCGACACCATCCCGAACAGCGGCCCGGTTGCCTTTCGCCAATTTCGGGCAAACTCCTACGTGTTAGCGCCCATCGGCAAGCCGACCATCGTCTTCACCGCTGACGATACCGCCAGCAAACATCGCTTCGAGCTGCAGGTCACGCCGGTGCTGGAGCATTGAACGTGGGGCTTGGCGAGCAGCAAGTCCAAAGCAGCGCTCTGAGTTTCGGGCGTCATTTTCGTCTCCGAGAGGGCGCTACAACAGCGCGAGTGCTTCGCGCGCAGCTGCGATCGTGTCGTCGATGTCGCCCTGAGTATGGGCTACACTCAAGAATGCCGCTTCGAATTGCGACGGAGGCAGCCAGACTCCCGCATCGAGCAGAGCCCCGTGGAAGCGGCCAAACTTCGCCGTGTCGCAAGCGGAGGCGCTTTGCCAATCGGTGACCTGGCGGTCGGTGAAGAAAAAAGTAAACATCGAGCCGACGCGATTGGCGGTCATGGCGACGCCCGCTTCTTTCGCGGCCGCAGTGACGCCGGCGACTAACGTCCCTGCCATTTCATCGAGCTGCTTATAGAACTGCTCGCGGTTGGCTTTCAACTGGCACAGAGTCGCAATGCCAGCCGCCATCGCCAGCGGATTGCCGCTGAGCGTTCCTGCCTGATACACCGGACCCAGCGGGGCAATCATGTCCATCAGCTTTGCCGGACCGCCATAGGCGCCGACCGGCAGGCCGCCGCCGATGATCTTGCCCAGCGTGGTCAGGTCGGGCTTGACGTTGTAAAGCTCGGACGCTCCGCCGAAAGCAACCCGAAATCCGGTCATCACTTCATCGAAGATGAGCAGCGTGCCGGCGTTGGAGGTCAGAATTCGCAGCGCCGCCAGAAATCCCGGCGTGGGAAGTACGCAGCCCATGTTGCCGACGACGGGCTCAACGATGACGCAGGCAATCTGGTCCTTGAACTTGTCGAAGGCAGCGGCCACCGCTGGCACATCGTTGTAAGGTAGCGCCAGGGTGAACTCGACGAACTCCTCGGGCACGCCGGCCGAGCCGGGAATGCCCAGTGTTGCCACGCCGGACCCGGCTTTGACCAATAGCGCATCGCTGTGCCCGTGATAGCAGCCTTCAAACTTCACGATGATCTTGCGTCCGGTCGCGGCGCGCGCAAGCCTAATCGCCGACATGGTGGCTTCGGTTCCCGAACTCACGAAGCGTACTTTTTCGATCGCGGGAAAGGCTTCGATCACTAGTTCGGCCAGTTCCGACTCGGTCGGAGTGGAGGCGCCAAAGCTGGTGCCGTTCCGCGCGGCCTCGATGATGGCCTCGATGACTTCGGGCGCGGCATGGCCGAGGATGAGCGGCCCCCAGGAGCCAACATAGTCGATGTAACGATTGCCATCGGCGTCCCAAACGTAGGCGCCTTGGCCGCGGACCAGAAAGGGCGGGTCGCTGCCCACGGAACGAAAGGCGCGGACCGGCGAATTGACTCCTCCAGGGATGAGCTTTTCCGCCCGCTTTTGCAGGCTGCGGGATTGGTCAAGATTGCGGACCATGATGCGGTGCTCGCCTTTCGCGATTCGCTGTTCGCCTTGAAGCTTGCGGGGTGAAACAAAGGAGTTTATCAGGATGCGGCCTCATGGCGTGCGAGAAGAGCCAACGTCACCAGCCGGAGTGGCACCTGGCTTACGGATGACCTCGCCGCGCGTCCAACTCCCAGGCTGGAACTGAACATCTGTTGGGCCGAATTTGCCGAGATTTCCCGGAACCTTCCCGGCGGCCGGGCATCGAAACTGGAGTAGAATAGGAGCTATCCTGCGGGAAGTATCTCTCCCATCAGTGAATTACCAATGTCAAAGACTACCAAGCTTATCGTTCTCGGCCTCTCGTTTCTGATTGCCTCGTTTGTCGTTGTGGGCGGGATGGGCGTCAAGGCCGATTCCAACGACGATGGTTCCTATCGCCAGTTGGGCGTTTACAGCGAAGTGCTGTCGCGCATTCGCACCGAGTACGTCGAGGAGCCGAACATTTCGTCGGTAACCAACGGCGCGCTACATGGCCTGCTGGAATCGCTGGACGCCAACTCCAGCTATCTCGATCCCACCGAGTTCAAAGAGTACAAGCAGCGCAAGGAAGGCAAAGCCGGAATCGGCGCCGCCGTGTCCAAGCGCTACGGCTATGCTGCGGTGATCTCGGTGATTCCCGGCGGCCCGGCTGACAAAGCCGAAATCGAAAGTGGCGACATCATCGAGGCCATCGAAGGCAAGTCCACGCGCGACATGTCGCTGGCCGAAATCGACGGCCGGCTAACCGGTCCTCCGGGATCGGTGGTCAATGTGTCGGTGGTGCGTCCGCGCCGGGCGCTGCCGGTGAAGTCGGCAGTAACGCTGGCCATCGTGGTCGATCCTCCCCTCACCGACAAGATGATGCAGGATGGCATCGGGTACATCAAAGTCGACGACTTTCCCAAGGGACGCTCGCAGGAGATTGCCAACAAGCTGAAGGCGCTGCAGAAAGACGGCGCCAAGAAAGTTATCCTCGATCTGCGCAACTCGGGTGACGGCGAAGAGGACGAAGGCATCGCGACCGCGAACCTCTTCCTGAACCATGGCACGATTACTTACCTGCAGGGTCAGAAGTATCCCAAGCAGACCTTCAACGCCGATCCCCAGAAAGCCGTGGCCCCGAATATCCCGTTGGTGGTGCTGGTGAATCGTGGGACCGCCGGGCCTGCCGAAATCGTAGCCGCGGCGGTGATGGAGAATGCTCGGGGTGACGTGGTGGGCGACAAGACCTTCGGTTCCGGTTCCATCCAGAAGGTCATTGATATGCCGGATGGCTCGGCTCTGATCCTGTCAGTGGCGAAGTACTACACGCCCTCCGGGAAAGCGGTGCAGGACACGGCCATCACTCCGAACATCCTGGTGGCTGACAATAGCGACGACTTCATCGCGCCCGACGATGACGACAGTGCCGACGACCAGGATCAACAGGACAAGCAGCAGGTCAATCAGCCGGACGATCAGTTAAATAAAGCGATTGAGGTGCTGAAGACGCAGGGCACGAAGGCGTAAGCCTCATTTAGCCCAAAGACACCTGGCACGGAGAATGACAATTCTCGGTGCCTTTTGTTTTGGATGACAACTCGTGGGACCATCGCGTAGTCTTTGAAATCGGTTTGGGATTTAAGATCGAGGAGCGCGTAACATGAAACGAGTGATTGGGCTGGGCGGGGTCTTCTTCAAGGCAAAGGACCCGAAGGCGCTGTACGAGTGGTACCGCAAGCATCTGGGAATCGATGGTTCGCCGGGTGTGGGCGCAATGTGGGACGCTGCCGAGAATCCTGAGATTTCCGTCTTCAACGTGTGGTCCATCTTTCCGCAGGACACGAAATATTTTGAGCCTAGCCAGTCCCCGTTCATGTTCAACTTCCGGGTGGAGAATCTGGATGAGTTGCTGAAGGCACTGCGCGAGGAGGGCGTGCAGGTTGACGAGAAAGTCGAGCGGCACGAGTATGGAAACTTCGGCTGGATCATTGATCCGGAAGGAAACCGGGTAGAACTGTGGGAACCGCCGAAAGGCAGTGGATAGTTGCTGGTGGCTGGCCGCTAGAAGCTAGCGGGTTTGTTGACATCTTTTCAGGCAGCCGGGTTCGCGATAGATTTCATGCCTGCGACGGGCGAGTCCCGCATGCGGGACGGCGACAAGATAGCCCAGGACGCAGCCCGCGGCAGGCGAGCGGAGTCCTGGGTAGAAAGAAAAATCCTGTTGAGCCCCTTCAGGGGCGGCATATGGAGCCAATTTATCCGACAAGATAGCCGCAGGTCAGATTTGTATGCAGGCCGACTTCGACTCGCGCCCTGACACATATCACCATTTCCTGCGACTAATCAGATGAGTTTTTAGAAGCAACAAACTGGGACGCGAATCGACTCGAAGCCGGGCCATCTGGGGAGTAGAGAGCGAGGAGCAACGCCCATGAGCAGCCCCGCTTCGGCGGCAACCACCACCGTTACACCCATTCATTTCCCGTCCGATTCCGCCGGACCCATCACCGCCCGGGAACGCATCAGGTCGCTCGACGTGCTGCGCGGCGTAGCCCTGCTCGGCATCCTGCCGATGAATATCCAAGCCTTCTCCATGATCAGCGCGGCCTACGTGAATCCCACCGCCTACGGCGATTTTCACGGCGCAAATTACTGGGTGTGGTTCCTCTGCCATCTGCTGGCCGACGAGAAGTTCATGACCATCTTCTCCATGCTGTTCGGCGCCGGCATTTTCCTGATGAGCAGCCACATCGAAGCAGCCGGCAAGAATCCAGCGGCGCTCCACTTTCGCCGCATGGGCTGGCTGATTCTGTTTGGGCTGCTGCACGCTTATCTGCTCTGGTACGGCGACATCCTGGTGAACTACGGGCTCTGCGGATTGCTGGCCTATCGCTACCGCAAGGCAACGCCGCGAAAGTTAATGGTCTACGGCATCGCCTTCACCGCCGTCGCCAGCTTGCTCTTCTTCTACACTGCATGGTCGATTCCGCACTGGCCCGCGCACCAGCGCGAAGCCTTCACCCAGCAGATGTGGCAACCCACGCCCGCTATGACCGCGGAAGAAGTGGCAGCCTATCGCAGCGGCTGGCTGGGAGAAATGCGGCAGCGCGCCAGCGACGCAGCGGTCATCGAATTTCAGGGATTTCTTTTCCTCGCCTTCTGGCGCGTCGAAGGTCTGATGCTGATCGGCATGGCGCTGTTCAAGCTGGGAGTGTTCAGCGCACGATGCTCAGCCAGAACGTATTGGAGATTCATCGTTGCGGCCGTAGTGGTCGGCATTCCGGCCATCACCTACGGCGTCTATCGCCAGGTCGCCTCGGGCTGGGACATGCGGTATTCGTTCTTTCTCGCCAGCCAATACAACTACTGGGCCAGCATACTGGTAGCGCTGGGATGGGTTGGCGCGGCCATGCTGCTTTGCCAGTCGCCGCTGAAGCGCTTCACCAAGCCGCTGGCCGCAGTGGGCCGGATGGCCTTCAGCAACTACATCCTCGACACCGTGATTTGCACTTCGATCTTCTACGGGTTCGGCTTGGGATTGTTCGGCAAGCTAAGCCGCGTGCAGCAGATCGAAATCGTCTTTGCGATCTGGATCGTGCAACTGGTGATCTCGCCCATCTGGCTAAAGTATTTTCAGTTCGGCCCGCTGGAGTGGCTGTGGCGGTCGCTGACCTACTGGAAGCGGCAGCCATTTCGGAGGGATGACAGCGTATCCTGGGAGTGGAGTTACCGAAAAGTATGATCAGCGAACAGCGGGAAACTCCCAACCGCCTGCCACGAGAAGGGTGGGATAAAGCCTTCATCGCAGCTGGACCAGCGGAAGGCGATCTACTGCTTCTCGCCTCCATTCCAGAAAACAAGTTCGACGCGAAAGAATGGACATGGTGAACATTTTGCCTTTTTCCGCGACAAGGGGTGAAATCTTCGGGCGCCCGAGATTGGTCTAAAACCCAGGCTTCTTTTCTCTGCGCTCCCGGATACAATGTGGCACAATGTCGGCACTCGCAAGGGCGTCTCTCGCTCCCAAAATGCCTGTGAGGATTTACTGACCGGAGATTTGATTTGCCCTCAGACACGCCAACCGCCTTCTTCAGCTATAGCCGTGAGGACCTGGAGTTCGCTCTTCGTCTGGCGAAAGACCTCAAGAAAGCCGGAGCAAACGTGTGGATGGATAAGCTGGATATCCGCCCCGGGCAGCATTGGGAGCGCAAGGTCGAAGAGGCGTTGGGCAGTTGTCCGCGTGTGCTGGTAATTCTGTCTCCCTCGTCGGTCAATTCCGCGAATGTGATGGCTGAAGTTAGCTTTGCGCTAGAGGAAGGGAAAGAGGTAGTCCCGGTTCTGTACCGCGAGTGCAAGATTCCGTTCCGGTTGCGACCTGTTCAGTACGTTGATTTCCGCAATACCTACGCTGAAGCGTTCGACGAATTACTTAGCAGCATGGGGGTGGAAATAGCGCTGGCGGTCCCTGCGGTCTCAGCAGTGGTTACCGCCTCGGAGGAAGCGTCAGACAGACCAAATCAGGCACAAATAGCTCCAAACAGAGTGGCATGGTTGCACCAGCAAGCCGAGGCCGGCGATGTCCAAGCGATGGCTGAACTTGGATGCATCTATGGCAAGGGAAAAGAAGTGGAACGGGACCGCGAGCAGCAGTTTTTCTGGTATGGCAAAGCTGCGGAAGCGGGCAATCTGGATGGCATGTTCAACCTGGCACTTCTCTATATCGACGCTGATGCAGAAAAGGACGAGAAGCAAGCGGTTTTTTGGTATCGCAAGGCAGCCGAGGCGGGCCACCGGTTCGGGATGTACAAACTCGCTTACATGTACGAGCGTGGCAAGGGGGTCGAGCGCGATTACAAGGAAGCGATGAAGTGGTACGCAAAAGCGAATGAACTTGAAGTCTCAGGAGCGGCAGACGCTCTAGACCGCGTAACTCATCTGCAGAAGCAGCAGGACGAGGCCGCCGCGCAGAAGTCCCGTCCGGAGCAGGAAGAACGCGAGCGGCAGGCGGCGATTCAACGGGCCAGTCCTGAACGGGAGAAGAGCAACCTCGAAGCGGCCGGGAGCGCTGGCTCTGAGGAAGCGCGCAATGCCTTGCAGTCGGCGGCGGCGCGGGCCCGAGGCGACTACACCCGCGTGGAAATCGGAAGCTCGCCCGAGGGCTCCTTTGTCTATAGCAAGTTTTCTCCGGCGTTCGTGAAGGGTGCGATCGCTGCCGGAATTCTCGTCGTTGCTTTCCTGATTTACTTGGCGGTGCGGCCCAAGCCGCAAAGCAAGGAGAATCTCGTGTCTGCAAATTCTGCGGAGACGATCTCCGAACCTACTTCGCCGCAGGCCATGAATGAACGGGGCGATGATTACTCGTACGGACGATCAGGATTACAGAAGAACTACGAACAAGCAGTTGCTTGGTATCGAAAGGCTGCAGAAGCGGGCAACGCCAACGGGATGCGCAACTTAGGTTATATGTATTACTACGGCCTAGGATTGGCAGTAGATAACCAGAAAGCCGTTTATTGGTATCTGAGGAGCGCCGAGGCTGGCAACGCCTTAGGCATGGCCTTCTTGGGTGACATGTACAAAACCGGCACGGGAGTCGACAAGGATCCAAAGCAGGCTCTCGGCTGGTTCCGCAAAGCGGCGGAGGCAAATGAGCCTTACGCAATGAATGATTTAGGAGAGATGTACGAGAATGGATCCGGAATCAAAGCGGATCGAGAGCAGGCTATAAACTGGTACCGGAAAGCAGCCAAGCTCGGGAATCAGGACGCCGTGGCGAACCTTAAGCGCCTAAATGTAACTTTGGAATAAGAGGCTTCCGCGCTGTCACTCAGCTACTCCGTCCAGCGCTTAAACACCAGACATCCGTTCGTCCCACCAAACCCGAACGAGTTCGACATGGCGTACTCCATCTCGACTTTTCGGGCGGTATGGGGAACGAAGTCTAGATCGCAGCCTTCATCGGGATGGTCGAGGTTGACGGTCGGCGGCACGATCTGGTCGCGCAAGGCCAGCACCGTGATGGCGGCTTCCAGTCCGCCGGCGCCGCCCAGCAGGTGTCCGGTCATCGACTTGGTCGAGCTGACCAGCATCTTGTAAGCGTGCTCGCCGAACGCTCGCTTGATCGCCGTGGCTTCCAGTTCATCGCCCAGCGGAGTCGATGTGCCATGCGCATTCACATAGCCCACCTGCTCGGGCGAGAGTTTGGCATCGCGAATCGCATTACGCATCACCCGGTAGCCGCCTTCGCCATTAGGCGCGGGCTGGGTGATGTGGTTGGCGTCGGCGCTCATGCCGTAGCCGACGATCTCGGCGATGATCTTGGCGCCCCGCTTCCGGGCGAACTCCAACTCTTCGAGAATCAAAATCCCCGCGCCCTCCCCGATGACGAAGCCGTCGCGGTCCTTGTCCCAGGGACGGCTGGCGCGGTGGGGATCGTCATTGCGAGTGGACAACGCGCGCATGGCGGCGAATCCCCCGACACCCATCGGCGTAATGGCCGCTTCGGTGCCGCCGGCAATCATGACGTCGGCATCGCCGTACTTGATGACGCGGGCGGCATCGCCGATGGAGTGCGCGCTGGTGGTGCAGGCGGTGCAGGTGGCTTCGTTCGGACCCTTGGCGTTATTGCGGATGCTGACCTGCCCGGCAGCCAGGTTGACGATGGCCGCCGGAATAAAAAACGGGGAAATCTTGCGCGGCCCACCGTTGAGCAGGTTGTTATGTTCGCGCTCGATGACATCGAATCCGCCGATACCGGAGCCGATGTTGACTCCGGTACGCTCCGCCATCTCCTCGCCTTCGACTTTGTAGGTGGCCATGCGCAGAGCTTCATCGCTGGCGGCGATCGCCAGATGAATGAAGCGCGCCATTTTGCGCGCCTCTTTCTTTTCGATGAGGCTGAGCGGATCGAAGTTCTTCACTTCGGCAGCGATCTGGCAGGCGAAAGCGGAAGCGTCGAAACTGGTGATGCGTTCCGTGCCGCTCTTGCCGGCCAGCAACGCCGGCCATACTTCTTCGACGGAGTTACCGACCCCGCAGATGAGTCCGATCCCGGTTACAACGACGCGCCGCTCCAAACTACTTCGATCCTTTCGCGTGCGAGGTGATGTAGTCGATGGCGTCTTTGACGGTGCGAATCTTTTCCGCGTCCTCGTCGGGAATTTCGATCTCGAAAGCTTCTTCGAAAGCCATCACCAGTTCGACCGTGTCGAGCGAGTCGGCGCCCAGATCGTCCACGAAGGAGGCGTTGGGCGTCACCTCCGCCTCATCCACACCTAATTGCTCCACAATAATCTGCTTTACGCGTTCGTCTACGGATGCCATGAGGTCAGCAATCTCCTTTCGGCTCACCCGCAGGGGCGGGCGAAACTACTTTTTCTGTGCCGGTTGAGCGGGATCCCCAGACTGCGCGGCAGGCGCGCGGATTGGAGGGCCGGGCTGGACTGGCGGCTACTTTTTCGCCTTGGCGTGTTGATCGATGTACGTGACGGCGTCCTGCACGGTGCGGATCTTCTCCGCATCCTCATCCGGTATCTCGATCTCGAAGGCCTCTTCGAACGCCATGACCAGCTCGACCGTGTCGAGCGAGTCGGCGCCGAGGTCGTCCACAAACGAAGCCGTGGGCGTCACTTCCGCTTCATCCACACCCAACTGCTCCACGATGATTTGCTTCACCCGTTCTTCAACCGAAGCCATCGATTCCTTCTCCTGTTACGCGCGCTGGCGCAACTCTCTGGGATCCCCTCGCACGCCGCTTGGCGCGCCGATAGGGTGGAAACCCGTAAGTCTACTTGCAGTCAGGAAACTCTGTAAAGAATGCCAAAACGCCCCGGCCTAGCCACTGCTTAAGATGAACCCGGAGCGGGTTAAGGTGCATGAGTCCCGATTCATCCTAACTGGTGGGCTTTGCAATGGTCAACGTCGCAGGGGGAATCAAACCTCTTCAATTTGGGGTTGAAACCGCGCGCGGGCGTTTGATCGGTGTCGAAGGCAGTAGGGGAATGGAGTCTGGCAACTCTGCTTGTTCCAAAGGAACCCCAAGGTCCACTCTTAATATGCAGATAGGTGTGGTATCCACCTTTAGGCTGGTTTTGTGTGGAGAGAGTTGCGGCGAGCCGATAGCCACAGTTTCACAGCTTGGCAGGAACCCCTGAGCATGCGCACACACCTCGTAAGACCCGCCGGGGACGTTAACTGAGAACTCCCCGATTCGGTCGGTTTGGACTAGTATGTCCGGGATGCCGGGCTTCGGTGAACGATTTCTCGAGTGGATTGTTCGAATGAACTCGAACATCAGTCCCAACGATGACTGCCCCTGACGGATCTGTAATTGTGCCCGAGAACTTAATCATTTCCGCCGACTGGGCCGCTGCCACAATCGCACAAATTGTTAAAGCCGTGAGTAACAAGCCTTTCATACAACAGCCTCGACAGCCTTAGCATAACGCCGTTGTCAATTCGAATGCCAAGACAGCCGACGAACTGGCGAACAGTGCCTGCTGTGAGCTAATCGCGGAGACCCGCCCTGTGATACAACGCTTCCATGCGAGCCGTAGTGCAACGCGTGAGCCGGGCGTCGGTGAAGGTGGGCGACGAGCTGACCGGAGAAATCGGCAAAGGACTGCTGGTGCTGCTGGGGGTTGGGCAGGACGACAGCCAGGCCGACGCCGATTACCTGGCCGAGAAGATCGCAGGGCTGCGGATCTTTGAGGATGAAGCTGGGAAGATGAATCTGAGCGTAATGGACGCCGGGGGCGCGGTGCTAGCGGTGTCGCAGTTCACGCTGTTTGGCGATGTACGTCGCGGGAAGCGGCCCTCGTTCGATGCGGCGGCGCGTCCGGAGCGGGCCAGAGAGCTTTACGATTATTTCGTGCAGCAGGTTCGCGGCCTGGGATTGCGCTGCGAAACCGGACGTTTCCAGGCAATGATGGAGGTCGAGCTGATAAATACCGGTCCGGTCACGATCCTGCTGGATTCGAAGAAAGCGTTCTGAAGACAGGCGATCATGGCGTGCGCCGCTATTTGGGATTCGAACTGTCGGCGGTGGGAGCATCGTAAGTAGTAGCCTTCTGCGGCTTGGTCTTGCTGACCGGATTGGTTGCGGCGGGCGGTTTGCAGTTCTGCGCCATCACTTCCACATCCGTGGCCTGGAAGCGGTCTTTCTCGGGTGACTTCTTGTCCAGCTCCCCCGGCGGGATCGGCTGCCATTGCCCGGTCAATTTCACCTTGCTGCCGGAATCGTTCTTGAGCTCGTCGGCCCCCATCACCTGCACGCCAAAGCGATGCGACATGTTGTGAAGCATGTACTTGCCGTTCTTGTCGGGCCCGGTCAGGCAGCCAATTACCGTGGCCTCCTTGGCTCCGGCAGGCTTGGTGATCTGGTCGCCGCTGGCGCCGCTATTGTCCTGAGTCGCGCTGGCAGCGTTGCTTTGCGGTTTTACTGGAGCGGGCGCGGGAGTTGCGGGTTGCTGCGCCAGCGCCATCGCGCTGAAACTGACGGCCAAAACGAAGATGCAAACCGGCCTCATGTAGAAAGGATACCTAAGAATTCGACGCACGGCTTAGAGGAGGAGTTGTCAGGCAGTTCACCATCGAAGACACGGAATTCAGGGAGAAGTGCCGAGCAATCTTAGAGCTACTAGGCCTGCAGAGTTTGTGTGGCCTTATTGCCATCCTTTTCATGCAGCCTTGGTTCGCCATATACTTTTGCCCGCGACAACCCGTCCCGCTCTGCGGGACGACTCAGCTCAGCCCAGGACCCAGACCGCCGCAGGCGGGCGCCGTCCTGGGTAGAGTGAGAAATAAGTCCGAGTCCCTTCAGGGACGACAGACTTCTCCCATAGAATCTGCCGGGCTCGGAACGTTCAAACCCGACAGAAATCCGGCTCCTATCGCGAAGACTGGCTTTACTGCTGTTTGGCCCAGACGGAAGCATTCAGGCACTCGACCACCCCGTCGATGACTTTGCTCAGGCCGTCCTGAAACTTGGCATCGTCAACGATATAGGGCTGGGCAGCCGGGCCGGTCGCGGAAATCGCATTTTGCACGAATGTCAGAGCTGCGGCCTTCTTGCTGGCTCCGGCCTTATTGCCGAATAATCCTTCGACTCCTTGCACGATGGCTGGAATATAGGCGATTCCCTGCAACAGTTGGGGTAGGAAGTTCATGGATGGCTCCTTGGATTGCGATTGATGAAAAACCTGGCGCGTGCGAGGACTCGGTCCCGGGCCGTCCCTGCCGGTGTCTGTGTCGTAGCTCGGCTCGAGATGCCATGGTGGGAGAATCGCCGTAGATCCGCCTGGAACCAGCCGCGCAGCGGCGGCTATGAAGTTAGCCCGGGGCGTACCGGGGTCCCCAAGCCGCGCCGCTTTTGCGCGGCTTGGGGTGGTTAAGCCCCGGGAGAAGTGGGAAATTTCACTGAGCCGCAGAGCGGCGACACGGCTACGACACAGACACCTGCCGGGACTGGATTTCTATGCGGGGCGCGTTCCCAGGACTTCGTCCTGGGCTGAACTGAGTCGTCCCGCCGGCGGCACGGGAGCATGGCGGTTCCCATCGTAACGAAGGTGAACCAAGCCCAATTCTGCGCGACCAGGTCTGGTGCCGCCGCTAGCAAGTGAACTTGGCCGCTCTGGCGTGACCACATCTAGTGCCGCCGCTAGAAAGAGCGCTTGCTGACATTGCTCAAATGGAAATTGGCAGAGGCGCGCCTTAGTGCTTGTAGCGCAGATAGTCGATAGCGAAGTGAAATAACGTCAGAAGGCTGGCCAGCGCCGCTCCAATACCCGTGAAGCGCTGCAGGTAGGCTTCGTGGCGATCGACCCGCTCCTTCGATTTCCTGGATCTTCCCCTCATTGCCGTTGCCCACAACCCAACGCATGTGTGCTTTCAGTTCGGCGAGATCGGACAGAACTTTCTGCTCGAATTCCGTCATGCCGCAAACGGTGACAACCGATGTTCTGCTCATAATGGATAGTCCACATGCAGCAGCGCCGAATAGCGCGAATATTTCGCCGGCGACGATCCGTCATACTGCCGCAAATAATAGCTCTGCACGCGCGAAATCCGCGGCAGGTTGAAGGTTTCGGTGGCGAAGCGGCCGACCAGGTTTCCGCTGTTGCCGGTGCCCCAGCCCCCGTCGGACCAGCGCACCTCGATGCCTCCGCCCAGCGGCGGAGCTACCCCGGCATCGACCGTGACCTGGCTGGCGATAACGTTGGTGACTGCGGCCGCCGTCAAGGAGGCGATGTAAAGCGACGAGGAAGGCGTGGTGGTGGTATAGATCGTGGTCAGCGGCGCCGGTAGTGTCATGTTCTCGAACTTGAACGCCAGAAGCTGGGCCGCATCGTTGGAGAACTTAATGGCGTACTGCGCGTGGTCTCCCCCGAGCGACACTACCTGCATCTCCACTTCGTGAACGATAGCGTTGAAAGCAGCTCCTCGCGAAGGCGCGGAAATCTGCACAGCATTGCCCGGGATCACATCTTCAACCGGCAAGTAATCGCTGGGAGCAAGGTATTCGCCACTCCAGGCAGGCTGGACGGAATCATCCAGCAAAGCCAGCGATGCATTCTCGCAATCGATCGAGGTGGGCGCCAACGGCAACTTGAGCCGGCGGACGTAGCTGCGACGTCCGCTGTCGTTGCCGTGAGCATGCTGCGCGATGCTGTTCTGATCCTGCACCCGGGCCATGGCGCGAGCGCTGGTGCGATAGGCCACCACGATCTGCTCGTTTTGCTGCGGCGGATAGGGTGGATAGAAATGCAACTCGCCCGTCGAGCTGATGTAACACTCGCCGCCGTCGGCCAGCGCGCCCGCCAATCGGGTGCGAAATTGCCCGCCCGGAATCATGCTGCGAATCTCGGCGTCAACCATGTGCTGCAGGCGAGTGAAGGAAACGCTCGCGAACAGGGCAGTTTCGTTGATCAGGGCATAGGTGGCGAAGCCCGGAGGCGTGGCCAGCACGTCGTCATAGAGCACGGTCGCGGGCGCCGCCAAGGTTCCCGGATTGCTGGGATCGACGTCGTGCACCGAGAGCACGACTCGCAGCGCCGGCTGGAATCGCATCCCCGCCGCGGCCATTGCCTGCCGGATGAATCGAGGACAGATACGTCTGATGAACCCGGTGACCCTCGTTGCAGAATAGTTGCGTCGCGAAGGCGTATTGATGTCCCGGCGTGGTGGTGAGGATAGGTCCGGCGCCGCTGCCGTTGATCAGCGCCTGAATGTAGCAGTTGCTTCCATTAGGCGAAATCTTGAAACCGGCAACGCAGTTGGCATCAGCAGGCAAGCCGTTGTAGATACCGCCGATGGTGCCGCTGGAGGCGGCATTGAAGACGAACTGCCCGTGCTGGATCATCAGACCGCCGGCTAGTTCCAACTGCTCGACGAAGCTGACGGTCGCCGGTCCGCCATTGATTTGCAGCTGGCCCGCTATTGACGGAAAGCTTGCCGGTTGGATCGGTGATGCTCCACAGTGTCGGCTCCAGCGGCGATGTAGTGTAGTCTTCCTCGAAGATCGTAAGCGAGGTCCGGCTGTATGGCGTCTGGGAAAGATAGAAGCCCAGCGTGGTCCCATCGCCGAGGAAGTAGTCGCGAACATAGTCCACCGGCTCCAGTTCGCCAATGATGGTGATATCGTTGCGCAACTCGTCCGGCTGCAGCAGCGTGAGCCCGCTAGGAGAGAAGTTTGGATCGCTCTCGCTGATAGTAAGACTCTGCTGCCCGACCGGCTGAAAGCAGAGCTTGCCATCGTGTGCCCGGTAAGTCGCGCGCGCCATGGTGCTCAGTTCCTGAGCGTGATCCGTCCAGCTCTTCTGCGGGACGATGGAGAAACTGGTTCACCGGGCTGACATCCTGCACGCCGGACTCGTCAAGACCGCCCGGAAGCACGTCATTGGCGAGCGTATCCAGCGCGTTACCGGCCGTCCGCCAGGCGAACGGCGTGCGGGCCGGCAGGGCATTTTGATCGAGCAGGCAGGAGTCGTCGACCGCCTGCAGCACGTAGCGCCAGGCGGGAATCTGGCCGTAGCCGAGGTATTGCTGCTCGGGCGCAGTGGCCAGATATCCGGTGAACAAGCGGAACCCGTCGCTGCGTTGCAGGATGATGCGGGCGCCGCTGATCGGGGGATCAAAATTGCCGTCGGAGGCCACCAGCGCCGCCACCAGGGTCGCGGCGCAATTCAACCGGCGGACGATCCGGGGCAGATGATCGGCATCGACATAGGAAGTGTAGTCCTGCTGGCCGAGCCCGTGGTTGTTATCGAGCAAGAGATTCATTGCGATCTCCAGTTGTTATCTGACAAAGTGAGAGTCTGACAATAGGGGATGTCAGAACCGAAATCCGTTTCCCCCCGGAACCGCAAATCCCTCGCTCCGCTCGGGATGACAGAAAAGGAAAGACTGTGCGGCCGAAGCCTCCGGGCGGCTGATTCCTCTGATTACGCATCGGCCCGAACCTACACAGCTGCGTTAGGCGCCGGGAAATAGCTGCGGTAGCAAAGCACCGTCTCGCCGTCGTTGCAGTCGGCCGTCGGCAGGGCGTGCAGGCTGACGTGCAACATGTGGCTGAACAGCGGAGCCGCGAATTCCTGGCGCGTCTCGGACCTCCGCTGGCCGCAGGCTGCAGCCGGGGATAGAAGAAACAGGAACGTCCGCCGCTGTCCGGCGCAATGACGAAAAGTCCCGACCACTCCTGGAAATAGCTGCTGCCTTCGCGATCCACGAACGCGACCACCCTTTGCACTCCCATACCCGTGCTTGGCGCGGCCAGCAGCGGCTCCGCCAGTAGCAAGGCGGACGGAGTGATGCTAGCCACACGCGACACATTGAAGGTAATGCGGCGCACGAAATCGATTACCGATCCCGTGGTCACAGGCGTCGAAAGGTATGTCCCCGGCGCACCCGAGCCCAGATACCCGATCGCGCCGGTATAGTCGACGTCGACCGCTACCACGTCTCCCACGTTGAAGTTGCCCAGCTGATCGGGGGTAAGGACAAGCTCGGTCGGGGTAGACCCCGCCTGTACCGGCGAGGCCGGAAGCGGATCGCCGCCCGACGGTTCGGGAATGGTCGTCGGTATCTCCGCCAGCACGTTCATCTGCTGCGTGCCGCCGGAAAACGCCAACTGAAGCTTGCCCCAGGACGGAAGATCGAATTCCAGGCGCGCCTCCGGTTGGGTGCGATATTGCACCGTGATATTGGCCCCGGGGCCGGTACGCAGAGCTTCGTATTTTGTGCCCTGCGCTGCGCCGGAAATTCTCTACCCAGCCCAGATCGATAAAAGGAGATGGGGGCGAGTCGAGATCGAATTGTCCCTGCGACGCCGGGATCGAAAGCGGCGAATAAACCAGTGAGGCGGTTCACCGGCGCGGCATAGGCCCGCACGGCGCGCGCCGCCGGCGCCATTTGCGATCGCTTGGCATAAGGATTGGAACTCATGTCTGGTTCACCTCGGGATAAAAGAACACGGTGAGGGTAACGTCACGTCCCACATACGGGGAGGTGGTTTTGGCAGCGCCTAGAACCGGTTGCGTCCAGAAGATGGTCGAACCGAGCGCGACCGGAGGGCTCGAGCTGTAATCGCATTTCGGGATTTGTGGAGGCGAGCATATCGCCAGTAGATCGCAATCTAGGCTGGCCAGATCGCGTCCGCGGTCGAGATTGCCGTTCGGAATGGAGCCCTTGGTGCAGTAGGAGATGGTGCAATCCATCGCCATCAGAGTGCCGGTGGAGGCGGGCGCCGGACGGGCATTACCCCAGCGCAGGTAGAAGGCGTCGCACAACAGAGGCGCCCCGGTTGGCGGCTCATTCTCAATCACCGCTATGGCCGGACGCGTGGCGCCGTCGAGGGTGACCGTGCGATTGGGATCGACCGCGACCAACCGGTCGCGCAAAGAAATGTAGAAACTGTCTTTGGTTGGTTGCATGGTTCGCTACTCCGAGGCGGTGATGCGGTAAAAGCAATCGGATCCGAAGAAGCGATCGACGATCACCGTGTCGATATGCATCAGCTGACCGTGTTGGACGACGCCTTGGGCGGTGAGCAGCCAGGTCGCGATGTCCTCTACCTGGTGAGCTTTGGCGATGGGCGCGATAGCCGGTCGCGCTCAGCATTACCTCGACGCGCTTGCCACCATCGGCAGCCGGCGGCAGCGAACTCACCACTGCGGGCGAAATCTGCAGATCCTCCGCAGGCGGCGGCTCCAGCCCGAGTTGGCTGCCGGTATCGCCCGTCGAAGCATCGGCCACGCGAATCGTGACCTGCTGGCCTCCGAGCGCTTGCAGCAGCGCGTTGGCAAGCCGGCGAGCCGCGCAGTGGCGTCCCGGGATCATCCCTAATTGAAGTTCGGTTTCGGACATGTCAGCCTACCTTCTGGGCAATATAAGGCGCCAGCATGGCCTGCACCGTGGCATCGAGCAGGGTGTCGGCAAAATAGGTGAAGTGCATCGCGTTCAGATAGCCCTCCTTGACGTTGAGCGCCGGCGTGGCCTGCGCGTTGCGGACCAGTTGCACGCAGGCAAACTTCACCTGATCGGGAGCGGTAGTGAATCCCGCCGTGTAGGTGAGTTCCATCTCGTCGAAGTAGAGACCCAGAGGATTCGGCAGCCAGGAAACCTCTCCGGTATCGGCAAAGTAGTCGAAGGTCGTGAGGTCCAGGTCGATCCAGGTGCCGGGCAGGCCGAAGGCGATGGCGAATTCGGAAGCCATCTCCCACATTGTCAGATCCTCACCGCGGCGAGGAACGCCATAGCGAGCCCGCCCGGAGACCAAAGGCGACTGCCCGCCGTCTGGGATCGCCAACGGCAAATAAGTGAGCCGGAGATTGTTGCGGCCGGGAGTCAGCCGGACGCGCTCGGTGAATTGCGAGATCCACAGGGTCGGCCGGTTGCAGTGAGAGTCGATGAGCGAGGAGGCAGCCGACACCCAGGATTCAGGCGTGTCGGGCTCCAGCCCATAGGTTTGATATTCAGAGTCAGCCAAGTAGTTCATGAGGATTCCAGTCGCCGCCAAAAAGGGGCGGTTGTTTCACGAGAAGAAAGAATCCCACCCGGCATACAACCGGCCCGGGTGGGATGCCAGCGTCGAGATGGCGGTCTGACAGGGTAAGACCGAGTTCACCTTATCGCCAGGAAATGGCGCAGGAAGACTCTCGCGCTTACCGGTCCACGATCACCTGATAGTGGGCATAATTGGCGCCTTTGACTACAACGGCGCCAAACTTCACTACCACCATCTGCGAGGCCAGCGAAGCTGGGGTGCCGAGACGGAAGACGCGCGGATTGGGATTGGTGAGCCAGTGATACTCGATCATGTCCTCAGAGACGATGTAGACGGGCAGTTGCGCGTTGCCGCTGCCGGGCGTGCCGGTGTAGGGCAGCGACCAGTCGGGGATGAGCGGCAAGTCGCCGGCCTGGGTGGAGAGCGTCTTGACGGTGAGCCCGCCCGCCACCTGGGTGGTGGACAGCACGACGTTGAACTCGGTTTTCATTTCGCGATCGATCAAGTCGAGCAGCACCGGGTTGGAGTAGATGGCGGTGGGCCGGACTTCATAGTTGCTGTTGGCCACCATCTGCGCGATGGTGGACTTCAAGCCGTCGACGATGCTGCTGGTGGCGGAGATGGTGGCGGTATTGCCGCCGGCAACGATCTGACCGCAGACGCCGAAATACTGAGGAGTGGTGGGATTGGACAACGAGGTATCGTTACCATTCCACAGCGCGACGTCGTGGGTGCGCAAAATGCCTTCCACCGAGTCAGCCAGATCTTTGGCTTGCAGATAGGCGAACTGGCTCTGCTGCGAGCCGACTTCCATATCGAACACGTTGTAGTTGATTTGCGAGACCAGGCACTTCAGGGGAACGCTGCGCTCCACGCGGGTGGGAGTGACCAGCGTCGGAACGATGTTGCGCGGATCGACGAAGGCGTTCGCCGCCGTAGGCGAGGGAATCGCCGTTTCCTCGAAGAAGCGCGAGGGATGGCCGGTTGCCGGAATTTGCTTGATGCGTTGGCCGAAGGGGCCGCGACGGCGAACGATGTCGGTGATTTCCGATTGGTAGAGATCGACTTCGATCGCGCCCGGGCCCATGTAATCAGCGGCGGCTTGCAGGTTTACGAATTGTGCTTTCATGATGTCCTTTCAAAAGACAGTGGCTAGTGGTGAGTGAATAGAAGTTCCGCTACGCGGCCGGTGAGGGCTCTTGCCGCGGCTAAGCGAGGATGCCGGCGCGGGCGAGCTCGGCCTTGACCGCGATACGCTGCTCGATGCTGAGACCGGCCAGCGCCTTCTCGACGATCGGGGTCTCGATGAGCGCGTCGCCTTCGACGCCCTCTTTGGCCAGCAGCGCGGTGACCATCGGCGAAAGCGTTTTGCGGCGCGCGGTATCGCTCTGCGCCTTGAGGTCATGGTTGGCCTTTTCCAGCTCGGCCAGCTTGGTGCGAAGCGGGATGTCGGCTTGCGCGCCGGCCTGCAGCTCGCCATCATCGACCGCGGCAACGATGCGATCGATTTTGGCGTGTAACGAGGCGAACTGACTATCAAGGTTGGCCAGTGCGTCGGCCAGGGACTGCGTAGCTTGCGCCATTTGGCCGGCCAGAGCTGGCATATCGGAGGTTACAGTTGAGTTGTTTTCCTGATCCATAGTGTCTACTCCTACATTGTGAGATATGGTGAACGGCAGTGGCCGGTAATGGGTAAATAGCTACCGGCAAGAACGCGTTTGGGGATAGATGCCCAGCCGCAGACCGACTCGGCCGGCCAACGATAGAAATTGAGCGCATCGCGGAAGCTGCGCCCGCCAGGATGGATATGGCCTTAGCTAGCGGCTTGCTGCTGAGTGCTAATTACTAGTTGCCAGCGCAATCCACGTCTGGGGGTAGGCAGCCTTGTCCCGGCGCAGAATGGCGGCTCCGGTGAAGGTAAAGCTAGTGACCGTCCAGATAGGTGAGTCCTGAGCGGGCACGGTGGCCTGCGCAATCTCGTATGACATGCCCAGCGTGCCCGCAGCCTGAGAGCGGATCTCCTCGACCACGTCGGGGAAATCGTGAGCAAACAGATAGCCGCTGACGCTTACCTGTCCGAGAGGAGCCGGTAGTCTTACGTTGTGGCATAGGCAAGATATCCGCCCGGGTAATGATGCCGATCTTGCGGCGAGCATCATGGGCGTCCAGGGCGGGAGCGTAATCCAGAGCCATGCCCAGCAGCGACGGCAGAGCGGCTTCGGCGGCGGCTCGAGTCAACATTACGCGATGGCCGCCGGCTCCGCTGGGCGCGCGTTGCGAGGCAACGCCGACCAGAGTGAGAACGCCGTGAAAAGGTAGACGGTTAGGATGTCCGGCGACATACGGCATGGCCAAAGCCATGGCTTCGAGCTGAAGGTTCATAGGTTTCCTCGTGAGAGCGCTGAGCGCTGGTAGTTGGCACCTGGTCAACGCCGCTAAGATTTTGGCTACTGCATCGGCGGGGCGTCGGCCACTCCATCGGTCTTCTCCGGCAGTGGCGGCAACCCGCGCATGCGGCGAACTTCGTTGACCGTAAGGACGCCGCTGCCGATCAGGATTTGCTGGATCTGCGCCTGCTCCAGTTCATTCGGCGCATCGACGTCGGTGAATACGAATTCCAGGTCGTTCCAGCCCAGCCGCTTGCTGATGGCATCGCGGGTGAGATGCTCGGAGATCAGGCGGGCCACCGGAACGACCGCGGTGCGGAAGGCGTCGTCATACTGTGTGGTAGCCGTGTTGCGATTGACGTCGCGCTCCAGGCCGAGCAGCATGGGCGGCAGATCGAAGGCGTCCGCGATCATGCGGATCAGGAATTCCTGCCATTGCAGCCGCAGATCGGCATCAGTGCCGCCGTTGAAGTGCAGTACCTCGGGCTTGGTTTCGACCGACAGGATCGGGACTCTCCCGGTCCCTTCGATCTCGTCCTGCCACCAGCGGATCAGCCGCTCGTGCTGCTGGGGAGCCAGGTTCTGCAGCCACAGCGCGTATTGCACCACGCTGTTGCTGGCCAGCCGCGAAGCGAAACGGTGCGCGCACAGGAACTCATGGATGGTCTCGAAAGCGACTTCGAGCTTTCCCAGACCAAACGGCGTATAGGTACGCGGGTTCAGGCGGATATAGGAAAGCTCTTCGTCGGACAGCGAGATTTCCTGATCAGGCAGGAATGCTCCCGTAGCCTGAACGTAATGCGGTGATGCCGGATTGCCGTCCCAATCGGAGCGAATGCGAATGCTGGCCCCGTCCACGGGCCACAATGTAAGAGGATGGCCGGGATCGCCGCTGACATCGAGTTCGACAGCGCCGAAGCCTCCTACCAGCACGTCCTCCAGCACCTGCTCGATGAAGGATCGAAACGAGTCCTCCGGATTCGGTTGCTCGAAATTAAGCACCAGGGTGGCAATGCGTGCTGCGGCTTCGGGTAACTCGTCGAGCGAGCGGCCGTGGCGCGGCTGAATGCGCCATGCCATACCGGCAATGCGATCCTTGATGGTGTTGATAGCCTTGCGCGCGATCGGCATCTCGGCAAAACGCCGTAGATTGACGGGGGTCGGCTTGGGCATGACTCCGGCACGCATGAGCGTGGGTGCCCCCGGAGCGAATAGGGTAGGTAGCGGCACCGTTCTACGGGCGGATTCGGCGCTGGTGGCTTGCAGCGCGGAGGGCAGCCGGCGACCCGGCCAGTGCAGTTTGAGAAACGAAGATCCAGCAATGCGGCGCAGAGCGCCGTCAAGAGCATTTGGCATTTTCATAATTGATCCCAATGGCCAGCGGCCAGGTTTGATATTGCGTATATCCCATTCTGTGGGATATCGGAAGCGCACCAAGCGCCGAAAGAGAACTGTCCCTCCCTCGGCTAGGATCAGCCGGAGAGTGGTGTACCCAGTTGTCAGATAAGCTGTCGGCTAGGGTCTGAGGTCGAGTCGCGCGCGCGCGGCGATTTTGGGCAGATCACCGACCCGCGCATGAGTGATTTGGTTGTCCTGCAACGTCGCCAGAGCGAAGCCGATGCCTTCGTCCTGAAGGTCGAGTTCATCCTCGGTGATGGCCGTCAAGTCGCAGGTCGCGTGCTCAGCTTCGAGCAGCCCCCGGCGCATCTCGGAGTAGCTGTAGGCCAATATTTTCGCAGCATCGACCTGAGTCGCCAGCGCAAGGCTGTGAAAGAGATGAATCACCCCGTTGGGGCGGTAGCCGCAATCGATCTTCAGCGGATCGCCTTTCCGGGTGTATTTTGCCACCGCAATATCCTTCTGCATGATCTGCCAGACACCGGCCTGCTCGAATGCGTCGCGCATGGCGTGATAGATCGCGCGCCGACCGGCCGGTAAGCGATGGCCCCGAGTGGCTGGCTCCAGAAATGTCTGCGCCAGCTTGCCCAGCTCAGCTTGCGGCGATTCGGTCAGCACCGCGGTCATCGGGGTAACGTCCAGCGCACCCGAAAACGATTGCTGCATCTGCGCCAGCAGCCAGTCGCGGCGTGACATCGGGCCGCGATAGTTAATGACCTCCGGCAGCCGCGATTCCAGCACCCGGCGCAGATCTTCTTCATATGCCTCCAGCAGCTCCGTGTCGACTTCAGGATCGAGGCCGCGCGCCCGCCGCCAGTCGCGCACGAAGCGGACGCCGGTGAATCCGCCATCGCTGTCTTCCAGCAGAGCTACGCCGATATTGACGAACTCGCCCTTCACCACGTCGGGCACGTAGCGCAGGAGAAAGAAGTCGCATTGTTTAAAGTCAGTCATCGGAAAGTCGGCAATTAGCGCTTGGCAATTAGCACTTGGCATTTGAGCTTGGCGATACCCTCGACAGCCAGTTCCAGACGCTTCCTGTCAGAGCCCGTCGCCATACAGTTTGTTCTCCTTCTCCACAACTCAGGCCAAATGCCAAATGCTAAGTGCTAACTGCCAAATGCCAAATTCAATTCACCACCTCACGCCAGTTTGGAAACGGATGGCGTGAAGAATTCCGAAAATCCAGAATCAGCTCGCGAACGCGAGCCCGGCGCGCCAGCAGACGCTGCAGCAAGCGTTCGAGCTCATCGCTTTCACCGCCGTACCATTCCGGCGGAATCTCTTCAGCCAGCGTCCACAGCGAGCTGTCGGCGAAGCTTTCGATGCGGCCGAGCCACGGCTCAAAGCTATCCCACGATGTGACACACGCATACACGTCATTGCGTCCGAACACGCCGCGTAACGGCGCGTCGGGAAAGTTCCACTCGCCGGCGTTGAAGCAATAGCCCTGGTCGATGAAGCTGGCCGTCAGCTTGCGTTCTCGCGGCCGCTTCCAGAAGGCCGCCTGACGCCCGTTGGCGTTGCAGGTCCACTTGTCCAGCGCTAGAATGCCGGCGAAGTCACGCAGGTTACGCACCCGCGGAATCATGCTCTCGGGCAGGTAATCAAACACCTGGCCTTCATGCGGCTCGACCACGTAGCGCGAACCGAACGACAGCCCCGGAGTAAACATCAGGCGCCGCCCGCAAAGCTCGATGCGCAGGTCCGGCGTGTGTTCCAGCAGCCAGGGATGCACATCGACGATGGCGGCCACCGGAACCGGCAACCCGATCATTTCGGCCAGGCGCGTGCCCAGCCAATCATTCACCAGCACCCGCGCGTGCTGCGGGTTGTTCTGAAACTTGACGACATAATAGAAGCCGTCGGCGCAGCGCATGAGATGACTCTGCGCGCCGCCTCGCATCCTGCGCACGTGTTGGACCGCCTGGATGAGCAAAGTAAGCAACTAGTAACTAGCTTGTCCCTGTGAGCCAGAGGGTCCAGAAGCGACAGGGGCGGTTATTCAGGAAACCGCCCGCAAGCACCCCCGAAGACGCAAATACGGCGTCTTCCAGGGACCCCGCAACGGCCATCGCGGCCGTACATCACGGCCATCACGTCCGCGTCGCCTGGCGCGACAGCTTCCTGAGTCGATGCTAACCCGGAAGCTGCCGCGATTTCGTGGCCCACGTCACAGAAGCGTGTGAGACGGGGCTGCCGTTCGTTATTCGCAGGTTCAAGCCTTCTTGGCGAACAGGCTGGCGAAGCCGAAGATCACCGGCATCAAGCTGGTAGCCAGCTGCGTGGCCGCCGTGGCCTCCTGTTGCTGCTGCGGATTGCTGGTTGCCGACTGCGCGATCGCGCCCGCGGTTTGCACGGCGGTGGTGACTGCGCCCAGGTGGTCGCCCGATCCCCATTGACCAGCAACCGTGGCGGCTTCCGTGGTTGCTGCCTGCACCACGCTCATCATCTTCTGAAATGTCTGTAGATTGAATGCCATAGTAAATTCCCTTTCTGTAGTGGTAGTTAGTTCGTGGGGCGATAGCTGCCGCCTCAGGATTGAGTTCTTGGTAAGGGGTTCCGTAGCCGGGATTTACCCGCCACCTATGCCGCTTGCAGCATGGTGAATTTCAGCTCTTGCACCGACCGGGGCGGCTTCACCCGCAACTCGGCGCGTACGGCCTGGGCAATCGCCATCGCCATGACGGTGTCGTCGTGCGCGCCGGCGGCGGCCGAACAGCTTCCGTCGGTATGGCGAATGAATGTGCGGCATTCCTCCAGCAGCCGCGGGCTGAGAAACATAAAGGATGCTTCGGACAAAACGGCCGCGAAGTTCTCCAGCATGCGCGGCCGTGAAGCCACGTTGGTCAGCCAGCCCGGCTGCCCGCCGGATTTGTACACGTTGGTGTAGCCCTGGCCCATCATCAGATGAGCCAAAACCGCGTGTCCGTGATTGTTGCGCTCGACCGCGACCAGAGCATCGTTGTACTGGTGCGCCAGGATGGCAACCCGAGCCGCTAACTCTTGCGGTGGAAAGTGTCCGTGCAACTCGGCGCACTGCACGCCGTTGGACTGATCGATGATCTGGACGCAGGCGTAATCGCCGTCGGTACCGCCTCCCGCCGGATCGACTCCCACAATGTATTGCTTCGGCTTGATGCCGTTGCTGCCCGGGATCGGCGGGAAGAAGGTCAACAGGCGGCCGGCATCGCTTTCTTCAGCGATGGCTGCGGGTTGCTTCAAACGCTTTGCCACAATGTCAGAGTCGAAGACACAATCGCCGGAAGCCAGAAAACAGCTTTCCGGATCTTCGGCATACTCTTCCTTGGCGCGGTTGCGGAAGTTGGCGCGTATCTCGCGGCGAAAGGCGATCTGAGCGCCGTCCAGCCCGTGTTCCCGCATGAGCTCGATTTCTTCCTCGGTAAACTTGACGATCTCCGGCTTGCGACGATAATTCGCGTCCCACCACCAGGGATAAAAATGGCGGGTGTAGCCGGTCTGCGCTGCGCGCTGCCATTCGTCGTAAAACTTGCCGCCCGCGCCCGACGGTGTGGACTCCAGAAAGATCTCGCCATCGGGAGGAACGGCAGCGCGCAGCGAGGCCAGCGTCTCCGATACATCGCGCGGCCAGCGGGCGACCTCCGAACAGTGCAGGTTCTGGATGGTCAGCCCGCGGCCGGCGTTGGGGTCCGCCGCGGTTTCCACCCGGTACTCGCTGTCGAGCATGGGAAACACGATCTGGCGGACGTTGGCGCGCGAGGTGACCAGCGCGCCCTGGCGCAACGCCTCCGGCAGGTTGTCCAGGAGGCGATGCACGATGCGAAAAATTTCCTCGGCGGAGCGCTGGTCGTGCGCGACTTGCACGCTGAGCGTTCCCTCACGCGTAATGCAGTTGATGAAGAATCGCGCCGCGACATATGTGGTCACTCCCAACTGGCGCGCTTTGAGCACGATGTTGCGCTGGGTGCTGGTCGCCTCCAGATCCCTCTGCGCGCGATTGAGGGTGAGCTTGCGTAATCGTCCGTTCTTGTCGCGGATGTTTAACAGCGCCCACATTAGATATTCGCGCCAGGTGGAAGCTTCGGGCGACGATTTCTGGTGCCCGATCCGCCGGTTCAGCGGAGGCTTTTCTTCCAGCCAGTCGCCGCAAGACTTCAGCCAGTCGGCGGTCATCACGGCGTCGGCCGGAGGAGGCGCCGACGCCGTGGATGCCGCTTGCGGCGGCACGACTGACGGCTCGGCCGGTACCGCGTCAAGCTTGGGTTCGAGTTGCGGTTTGACCTGCGACAGCGATTTCGTTGTGCGTTTCGTACCCACGGGGAAACTCCTGGGAAAATTTGGCTAAAGGTCAGTTGCTGAAAAAACTATGATTAGGTCGCGTTTTAAAAGGAACGGCCTTTCAGGCCGTCCGTTAAGGACTCGAAAGTCATTCGGCTTTTAGCCGCTGCGCGACCTCGCTTTCGCTGGATCAGAGTTTCTCTAAGGATGTGTTTTGATTTGGCACGCAATCGCAGATTCCTGCGAGTTGACCGGAGTATCAGGGCCGAAGGCGGTCCCGCCGATGTGCCGCATCATGCGGCCTTGGGTAAGCAGCTCACGGAGGCGTTCCGCGGAGCAACTGCCGATTATTGGACCGTCTGGCAGTAGAAGGTCGCGCCCTTGATCTGATCGGACGAGCCGCCGTTAAACGTGAGCTTGATGGTATCCGCGTTGGCCAGATTCTCGCTGCCGGCGTTCCCGTAGCTGCCCCCGATGCCGATGGCCGTCCCGGCAATGACCGGGCTGAGGTTCGCCGATTGCGAGGACAGCGACGAGATGGTGAGGATCTCGACATCGGACGATACGTTCTGGCTGGCCGAGGTGTAGCTGCCGTAGGCCCACGTTGTGGTACCTAGCGTCCATTTGTAGGTAATCGCCCCTGACGCTGTGGGATGGGTCCACTTGGCATAACAGTGGATTCCGGCTCCCACGGTGAAGGTGCCGGCAGGCAGGGTCGCGGTGTAAACGGCCTGATCCGCACTGTTGCCGGTCAAAGTTGCCGTGGCCCCTTGCATGGTGCCGCTCACCAGATGAGTGCCCAGGCCGCAGCCGGTGCAGTTGGTAACGTTAAGTGTGCCGACGGTCGCCGTGGTGGTGTTCACGTCGCTGGAGTAAACCTCGTCCCAGCGGTAACCGGGGTCGCCGATCCAGCGCGTGCTGTTGTCGCCCGTAGCCTTGGTGGGGATGAACTCCCACTGCTGCATGTTGGGATTGCCCCCGGGAAAGGCGTATGTCATCTTGGCAAACAGCTCGGGCGATTGGCCGTAGGTCGTGCGGTTCGGCATGCGGAAGCCGATGCCGCCGGTGCTGATGCTGCTGGACGTGCCGCTGCCGGCGACCACGGTTTCGTTGGAACTGGTGGTGCCGAAGATCTCGGTCAGAATGCCGTTGCCGCTGTGCGGCGACTGCACGAAGGTATTCAGATCCAGCGTGTAGGCCTGCCCGGAGAAGAACGCGCCGGTTGGACCGTAGTAGAACGGCACCTTGTTCATATTGGCAGCGGCGGTGGTGCGGTCCGTTCACGGTATCGTTGATGGCGTTGACGTAGTTCTGCACGTAGAAGTTGCTGACGCTAACGTAGGGCGCGGTGCCCGCCGTGCCGTTCACATACTTAATGACATCGTTGACGCCGGTGCGGCCGAAGGTGTAACCGCCGACCACGAACAGGCTCGGCTGCGCCCCGCTTTCGCCGGTCTCATCGATGGTAACCAGCGGATCCTGCCCGCTGATCTCTTCTTCCGTCTTGAAGCCCAGAATCGTCAAGGTGCCCGACTGCCCGCCGTTGAGCCGCACGATGGACGTGGTGTTGGAGTCGCCGCTGAGGCCGTGAACCACTGCGACGCCGCTGAGATTGTTGAAGTTGAAGCCGTAGCGGCCGGCACTGTTGGTGGTGATGTTACCGATGTCTGACGGTGTGGCACTCGCTCCGGTGAACAGGATGTTGTCGAGATAGCAGTTGCTAACCTCGATGGTGCGCAGGAAGGCCGTCTCGCCCATGTTTTCGATGTTGAAGCAATTGCCCGCGGTCTGATTGGCGCCATTGCCGATGACCCGCAGGTTTTCGAAGCCTCCCCAGTGCCACCATTGGGCAGTCGAGCCGATACCGGTGCCGACGGTCGAGGTAGCAATGAGATCGGCATTCAAGTCCGTTGGCAGGACTCACAATCGTGCCGTGATTGGTCGACGTGCTGGACCCGATGAGGCGCGCGCCCGGCAGGGCCACAATGCCCGCGATCACATTGTTGTTGCCGTTGTTGTAAGCTGACCGTGGCGTTGATGGTGTAGGTGGTGGGAGCAAGCTTCAGCGTGACCGAATCGTAGAGGATGAAGCCGGGCCCGGTATACGGCGAGGTGCGATCGTCAATCACTTCGCCCAGCACCGTGCCGTTGTTATAGGCTGCCGTAACCGCCGCCTGAATGCTGGCATACTTGCTCACAAAGTATTCGTGGCCGGGAATGTCGCGAGCGCTAAGATTGCCGGCGAAACTGGCATTGCCGGTCGACGGGTCTGACATTGTGGTAAAGACGCTGTAGTTGCCGGTCCCGTTGTAAACCCGTTCATTGCTGGAGGCGATGGGCCCGGTACCGGAAAAGACGTACACATCCCCGGTGGACCAGGCCGAGCGATTGCCGCTGGTGTAGGCCGGAACCGCGCCGGCGCGAATGGCCACGGCGGCGACGCTGGTGGAGTCGGTGGTGTTGTCCTTGGCCGTGAGATTGGCCGCGGTGGCCGCTGCAAAGCGGAAGCAGGCCTTATCGTAATCGTTGGCCGGCGGGCCGATGACAGCAAACGGATGGGTGCAGTAATTGTTGCTGAGATAGGCGGGAGTCTGGAAGTCGGCAGCGTAGGAGCCGGGCGAATCCCACTGATTGCTATTGACGGTGAGCCCGGCGCCGGCATTGGTCACCTGCAACGAGGCGGTGCAGGAACCGCCGCAGGTCAACTGGCCGCCAGAGAATTTGTTGTTGCTGATATTGAGCCCGACGATCCCGCTGTTGTTCAGCAGAATGTCGGAATCGCGCGCGATGCCAAAGGTGTTTCCGGAAATATTCGAGCGCACCAGCGGTGTGCTGATGTAGATATGATTCTGGGTCGGATTCCAGAAGCCGGTGGAGGCGGCAAAATTGTTGCCATTGATGTTCAGCCGATAGGTGGTGTAATTCTCCGGGCTGGCCACGTAGAGACTGAACTGCTTGGCGTAAAGAATATTGTTGTGATGGATCTGCACTCCGCTGGCGCCATCGACCTGAATCGCCGCCCATTTATTGGCGAAGAAGTGGTTGTCGGCAATCAGAACCGAGTGCGAGGGATTGTTGCCATAATCCTCGCCATCCCCTTTGACGATCATGCCAATGAAGGTGCTGGAGTCGAAGGTGTTTCCGATAACGCTACCGATATTGCCCTGAACAAAAACGCCGATACCACACTCAAACCAGTTGTTCTTGACCTCGAAACCGGAGTAGGTCAGGGGGTTGACGCAAATCTGACTGCCATTTTCCGGCGTGCCCCAAAGGATTCCCTCGACATCGATGTTCTGGGTACCGGCGTCCAGGGTGCAGGTATTGCTGCCCCCGCTGCCGTTCGAACCCATGCACAGGGCACTCAGATTGTTCGCCGGATTGAATAACAGCACTTGGGTCGCCGCCTGGCCCGCGCCGATCAGGTTGTCATTGTTGCGGGTATACACCGTGCCGCTGATGAAGTAGGTACCACGCGGTAGGAGTACGGTGCGGCCGGGCTGGGAAGAAAACAGCGTGTTGGGGGGCGTAGCGCTGGTGCAATTCATAGCTGCACACCAGGCTGCCGTGTTGTTGGTGCCGTACCACAATGAGGCATTCGCCATCGTAGTGGAGGCGGCGTCGTGCAACGTAACCTGGGTGGGCGACTGATAGCTGGCGATGGAGCTGTTCAGGAACGCCCCGGCGGCGCCGGCTCCAGGGAAGAAGGCCGCTTTGCCTATGTCGGCGGCGGTGAACGACGACCCTGTGCACGTGACAATGTTCTGACTGGCAGTGATGTTGCAGCCGGTTTGTAGCAGCCCGTCGCCCTTGAGTCCGTAGTTGCGCAAATCCATGACCGGGAAGTTCGCGGTGCGCAAATCCTGGGCCGTGGCCACCGTGGCGTTCACCGTGTTGGGCGTGACGTTGCCGATGGGAGGCGGCGCCGACAGATTGCCGCTGCCCACGTTGGCGTCGACATAAGCCTTGTTGGCGGTGTCGGTCGGATTCTGCGGCGTAGGCACCGCCGGCGAACCGGTAAACGTATTGATGCCGCTGACGGTTTGATTCGCGGTCAGGCTCATGTAATTGGCGTCGGCGAACTGGCGAGTGAGGAACTGCGCCGCGACGTTGGCCGGGACCAGATTGCTGCGAATGGCCCCGATCGTGGTGGTCGGAGTGTTGGGCACGACCCAGTACTCGGAGTTGGTGCTGCCGTCGTTCAGCTTATAGGTCGCCCGATAGTAAGTGCCCACCGGAGAAGCGCCCGCATTCGGCGCCAGGCTGGCGTCAAAGTGGCCGTTCGGCCCCAACTGCACGGTGAGCGAGCCGGGCGCGATCGGCTGTCCCGCGGCGGTGGTGAAGGCCGGCCACAGGATCACGATGGCGCCTTGCGCCGGAGTGCCGTCGGCCCGATACACGGTGTCGTCGATCTCACACAATGTGGGACCCGCGCCGTCGAGGGCGTTAAAGCGCGGGGATGAAAAGAGCGCCGCCAACGAGTAGCGGCGCTCGACAGACCAGGCGGAGAAATGCCCGGACGAAACTAGCGGCTGGGTGAGAGCCGCCAGGGACGAAGCGACAGGAGAACGGAGGACCGCTTCGCCCGCAACCATGGTGCGTGGCAGCAAAATCGCAAAGCTAAGAGAAATCAGGACAGAAAAGAACCGCCCGGTAAGGCGGCTGGTGTTTGGCATGACTGATGCCTCTCTGTTGCCGGAAAGTCGGCGATAGAAAATGTTTGTGTTGTCCCACATTGTGGGAAGCTCCGGATGACCCGGCCGGACTCATTTCCCGCTCCAGAAGTCCGTGGACTCCGCCTTCGCAAACCACGCGAAGTGCGCGCCGGGATGGACCCAGTTAGATAACGGATTTCATCCCGCCACGGACGACTGATGCCGTGAGTGCGAGGGCCATACTCCGCATGACACCATTCGCGTGAACAGTCGCTATCTCCGTGGCGAGGCAGCCTGGTAGCTGCGCATAAAATCTTCCACGCTATCGACGTAGACGTCGGCAAGGTCGGCCACCGGACGACGCGCCTGGATCATATCCACAGCGTCTTCCCGGCTGAAGCCTATGGCCCGAAGCACAGCCAGCGCCATCATGGGCGCGCGGTGAACCCCAGCCGCGCAATGAATGAAAATCCTGGTCTCGGCGTCGTCCAGGGCGGCCAGCGCGAAATCCACGCCCCGCTGGAACAGCCGCGGCGGCTTGGGCTGGAAGTCGTCGTCGGTAGGATTCCACAGCACATGAACGCCATAGGGTTCGGCCAGCCGGGTGTCGTCAAACTCAATCTGCATGTCGATGATGTGGGTGACTCCGGCGCGAACCACTTCAATCATCTTGTCATCGTTCCAGATGCCGCCGCCCACCGCGATGCGGTCGGTCACCCACGTCATGTCCATGCTCCGATTGCTCCTTCAGGCGGCCGGCGTAAAGTTTGTGCCGGCGGCGAACTCTAGCGGTGTGCACTTTCGCGCCTAACGTTCATTCTACTAGGCAGCAGAACCTGGTTAAGCCATTGCGGCCATCTCGGGCTCCGGTTCGTCGCCTACCGGTTCGATGCCAATGCTCTTCAGGAAGGCATCGACCGGTCCCTGCCCGGCGATCTCCCGGGCTTGCGGCTCGGCCGAGGCCAGGGGAGCGGGAGGGACAACCGCTGGCGCTGCCTCTTCCGGCGACGGCAGACGGTAAACTCCGGCAAAGTCAAACAGCGCCTTGGCCGCGTTGTAATTTCCCGCCAGCGCCAGGGTGATGATGGCTTGATTGATTGCCTGGACCGAGCCCCAGATCTCGCGCTTGATTCGCTCGACCAGCATTTGCCGCGACTTCAAGGTGGAGAACAACGCGCCCTTGCTGTGCTTCTTGGCGCTCTTGGAAGCGGCCGGCTTGGCCGGCGCAGCGCTGTTCCTGGCCGCAACGATTTTCTTGTAGGCGGCGCTCTTCGGCCCAGGCATGGGCGCCTGCTTCCGGGCCAGGGGAGCGGCGCTCTTGGCGAATGGCATATGGCTATCCTCGAAAAGAGAGATGAATGACTGGTAGTACTGCCTTCAGGCCCGCGGCGCGTCCGTTTACCGAGTCGAACCATGCGGTTAATCGAAGCTGCGGAACGACACCCCGCGGGGCTGAAGAGCTTCACGCCGCTTTCCCCAGGGCGACGCTCTACTTGCCCCGAAACAGGAAAGCCCAGCCAATGGCTGGGCAGCGTGCTAGAGTTGAGAAAACGTCTGGCTCAAACAACAAAGCCCAGCGCTCAGGCTGGGACATTTTTGGGAGCAGCTCTCTAGGAAGCTTTCCCGTTTCTTCAACTCTATTTCCACTATAGCACACTGAAGGGGGTTTTGTTCACGATTTTGGCACTTTTTATTCAGTTTATTTTCATCACTTTAGAGCCAACTGTTGCATTTCTCAGTATTGACATGTAAAAAATACCGTCCATAGCATAACAGTAGTTGTACGACTTTCACAATTAGTGTCAATTTGGGAAGCTGCGTCGACGCCTCATCCCGTGCCCGGATGCAGCCGGATCAACAGAACGCTCCCGCCCCTACCAGCTTGGGATCCGAGACCAGATCCACCCTCGACGAATTGCCTCCCGCTTCCGGCCTGTGATACCTTCCGCTCGTCCCCTGAGTGTGGCATGGAGGGAAGCCGATGATCGGACTCATCATCGTTATCGCAATCCTGGCCGTGATCGCGTTTGTGCTGATCGGCATTTACAACAGCCTGGTGCAGTTGCGGGTGCGGGCCGACAACGCCTGGGCCGACATCGATGTGCAACTCAAGCGGCGCTATGACCTGATCCCCAACCTGGTGGAAACCGTGAAAGGCTACGCCGCGCACGAGAAGGGCACCTTCGAGAACGTGGCCAAGTTCCGCAGCGCGGCCATGTCGGCCTCGACCCCGGCGGAAAAGAGCGAGGCGGAAGGCCAGCTGACGTATGCGTTGCGCGGACTGCTGGCGGTGGCCGAGGCCTATCCCCAGTTGCGCGCCTCCGAGCAGTTTCAATCGCTGCAAGGATCGCTCACCGGCCTGGAAGACGCGATCCAGAATGCGCGGCGTTACTACAACGCCGTGGTGCGCGACCTGAACACCAAGATCCAAACCTTCCCCACCAACATCGTGGCGGGAATGTTCCACATCCAGCAGCGCCAGTTCTTCGACATCACCGAGCCCACGCAACGCGAGCCGGTGGCGGTGAAGTTCTGAAGGGCAGCCGTTGGCATTGGGCACTCGGCATTTAGCTGGAACGCAGACAGGCTTCGAGGTTGAAATATACATTGATCCAGGCGCCACCAGTCACGACACACCGAGTACCGAATGGCTAAGTGCTAAGGAAACTCTGATTAAGTCTTGTTTTGAAGGGGGCGGCCTTTAGAGTCTGCGTGAGAACTAAATTTTGGATTTGCGAGTGGAATATATCGGCCGAAAATCCCGTCCGTTAGGACGACTTAGTTCAGCCCAGGACGCAGCCGCAGGCGGAGTCCTGGGTCAGGTGGGAAAGTGATCCCAGTCCTGTAGGGACGACAGAAGTTCTCACGCAGACACGTTAGGCCGTCCGTTAAGTACTCGAAAATCATCCGGCTTTAGCCGCTGCGGGGACCTCGCTTTCACTCGATCAGGATTTCCCTAAATGCCAACTGCTAACGGCCGCTTGCTAATTGCCAAATGCTAACTGCCAAGTGCCGCTTCCGGATCTTCGCCCTCATCGCTGTTTGTCGCGCTTACCACGCCCGCCTTCGCGCGCGACTGGCACATTGCGCGCTATCAAACCACCATGTCGGTAGCTCGCGACGGCACGGCGCAGGTAGCCGAGCATCTCGACATCGTCTTCAACGGCGAATACCACGGCATCTATCGCGACATTCCCATCGAGTATCCCGGACCGCACGGTTCCAACTACACTCTGTTCCTCAAGGTCACCAACGTTCTCGATGGCCAGGGCCACAAACTGAAGTATGAGTCTTCGGTACACGACGGCTATCGGCACCTGAAGATCTACATTCCCGACGCGGTGGATGCTACTCGCACCGTCAGCATCCTCTACACCATGACCAACGCGGTGCGCTGGTTCGACGATCACGACGAGCTCTACTGGAACGTGACCGGCAATGATTGGCCGGTACCCATCGATAGCGCCTCAGCCATCATCGTGTTTCCCTCGGGCGCCGCCGGCAATCTGCAGGCGCAGGCCTTCACCGGTGTGTACGGCTCCGGCGAGCACGATGCCGAAGTGCTGGTGATGGGCAACGGCGTGCGAGTGACGACCAACGATCAGCTGTCCATGCGCGAAGGCCTGACCGTCGACGTCTACATCAGCAAGGGCGTGCTGGTTGAGCCCAGCGGATTCACCAAGGCAATGTGGTTCCTGCGCAGCAATCCGGTAGTGCTGCTGCCGCTGTGGGCGCTGGTGGTGATGTTCTTTTTCTGGTGGACCAAGGGGCGCGATCCCAAGGCCGATATTTCGGTTGCGCCGATGTACGAGCCGCCCAAGGACATGACGCCCGCCGAGGTCGGTTCGCTGATGGAAGACGCGGTGCATCCGCGCGATATTACGTCGACGCTGGTCGATCTGGCCGTGAAGGGCTATCTCAAAATCGAGGAGACGGAGTCGAAGACGTTGGTGTTCTCGCATCGCGATTACACGTTTCACTCGCTGCAGCCGCCGGGCAGCTGGAGCTCGCTGGCAGCGCACGAGCGCGTGATGCTGAAGCACATGTTTCCCGCCGACGCGACCGAGATCCGGCTGTCGGATTTGCGCAACCAGTTCTACGTGGCGATTCCCACCATCAAGGAAGACATTCTGGCCGAGCTGCGGGGCAAGGGCATGTACTCGGTCGATCCCGACTCGGCGCATGCCTATGTTCTGGTGGGCGTGATCCTGACGCTGCTGCCGTTTGGCATCGCGCAACTGCTGGGCATCGACATGCTGGACTCGCCCGGGCTCCTAGTGGCGTCAGGTTTAATCGCGCTGGTCATCGTGTTTCTGTTCGCGCGCATCATGACCGCGAAATCGCTGAAGGGCGTGCGCACCAAAGTCGAGATTCTCGGCTTCCAGGAATTCATCAACCGGGTCGACGCCGATCGGCTCAAGCGCATGCCGCCCGACACCTTCGAGAAATTCCTGCCTTACGCCATGGCGCTGGGCATCGAGAACCGCTGGGCCAAGGCGTTCCAGGGCATCGTGCAGAATCCCCCAGCGTGGTACGTCGGTCCCACACCGTATATGGCCTTCAATCCCATCTTCTTCGCCGGCTCGATGCACGCCATGGCCATGGATGCGCATCAGGCATTTGTCGCGGCTCCGCGCGCCAGCAGCACCGGTTCAGGCTGGGGCGGCGGAGGGTGGCGGCTTCAGCGGAGGCGGCTTTGGCGGTGGAGGCGGCGGCGCGTTTTAGAATGCCCGCAAGCTTTATTCCCGGTGGAAGCGCAGGCCTTCAGGCCTGCGAAATCGTGCCCTCCTTAAGCGACGGCTTTAAGCCGCGGTCCCACGAGGTTCTTGCCCGCGGTGGCTTTTGTCCTACGGCGTGATCTCGTACACAACGCCGCACCCGCCTTGACCGGAGCACGACCCGTTCTGATTACCGCCCGACAGCGTGGTACCAAACATCGTACCGTTCGGGCCAAGCACGACGTTGCCGATGGGGACTCCGCCGTCGCTGCCGCCGGTAAAGCTATGCAGATTGGTGTAGGTCCAACTTCCGCCGGAACGGGTCAGTTCGAATAGTTCACCCGCGGGACCGCCGCTGAACGAGGAAGTAGCGTAAAGATTGCCGGCGCTGTCGAACACCGGAGTATCGTAGGGACCGTTGCCGTATCCTGCAATGCTGTAGATCTGGGTGTACGTCCACCCATTGCCGCCCGGGGCCAACTCAAAGACGTTACCGGCGCTCTGGTTGCCTCCGAAAATGGTGGTGCCGTAGAGATTTCCCGCGCTATCGAAGGCCAGGCCGCCGATGGGTTGCGAGAGATACGGAATCATCAATGTGTTTTCCACCCACCCCGACTCTGTGGGACTCAGCTCGTAAGCCGAGCCCTGGTAATTGTCGCCGTAAAGATTGCCGGCCTGATCGAAGGTCAAGCCGCCCAGAGGATCAGCGCCATCCGCCCCGCCGGTGAAACTGTACAGGACGCTCTCGGTCCAGCTCTGCCCGTCGCGCATCACCTCAAACACCACCCCGCAGCCGCCGGAGCAGCGGTTGATCCTGCCTCCGCCGGCGGTAGCGCCGTAGATATTACCGTTCGCGTCGAAGATGAGGCCGCCGATATTCGGAGATGCTCCGTCGCTACCGCCAGTGAAGCGATACAACACGGTCTCGTGCCATGGGCAGGGGAAGGAGGAACATGAGGTTGCCGACGGCTGCAGCCGGAAGATGGTGCCACAGCCGGAGCCGCCGCATCCCGTTCCGCCGCCGATCGAGGTGCTGCCGTACAGCGCGCCATCGGGACCGAGGGCCACCTTTGCAGTGGGAGTGGCGCCGTCGTTGCCGCCGCGAAAGGCGTAGAGCGGGTCAAGCAGCCAGTTGGATCCGTGCCGCGTCAACTTGAACACCACGCCGCAACCGCTGCCGCAGCTGCCTCCGGTATAGCCGCCGTAGCTGGCGGTTCCGTAGAGATTTCCCCCGCTATCCATGGTCAAGCCGGCGTAAGGCTGCGAGCCATCGCCGCCGCCGGTGAAGGCGTGCAGCACGGTTAAGGTCTGCGCCCTGGCCGGCAGGCCGAAAGCGAGAAAAAGCACGCAGGCCAGAATGGCCACTGCATTCCTGGAAACGACTGGTCCGCAAAATTTCACGATGATCCTCCTCGCAGTTAGTCTTAATTCCGGCGGCTGTTTCCACGCTGAGAAGTGATGTCCCACTTTGTGGCATAGCCCGGAAGACTCAACTAACCGCTACGAAACTTTCTGACCTCACATACCAACTGACTACTGGCAACTGGCAACTGCTTTACGGTGTGATCTCGAAGACAACGCCGCATTGATAACCAAAACTGGCATCGCAATGTCCGTTGGTATTCCCGCCCGCGTAGGTTGTGCCGTAGAGATTGCCGCTGGCATCCATCACCAGTCCATCCATGGGATTGGCGCCGTCGCTGCCGCCGCTGAAATCGTGCAGCGACACATAGTTCCAACCACCCATTCCGGGCGTCAGCTCGAAAACCGAACCTTTTTCGTAGGCGCCATCGCCGTAGGTTGTGCCGTAGAGATTGCCGGCCGCATCCATGACCAGTCTGCCCCGCGGTCCGGGCCTAATGCCCTCTCCTCCACTGAGCATGTACAAATTGTCGAAGGTCCATCCGCCGCCGGAGGGACTAAGCTGGTAGATAGTGCCGCCCTCGTCGTTTTCGCTGGTGGCGACGGTAGCCCCATAGAGATTGCCGGCGGGATCGGAAATCAGCCCGGCGGCAGGAATCACACCACTGCCGTCCTGGAAGTCATACAGGGTAGTTTCGGTCCACGACCTTTGCCCGGAAGGCGTCAGTTTGAAGACCGCTCCCCACTGGGCTCCGATATCGTAGTACCCCTGAGAACTGGTGACGTAAGCATTGCCGGCCCGGTCCAGCAATACGCCGCTCATGGGAGCGGTTCCATCCGATTGCCCGGTCAGGACGTAAAGCCGCGTGTTGGTCCAAACGCCCTGCGACTGGCTGAGCTCGTAGACCGTGCCGCAGCCCAGGCCGCCGCTGCACGTATTCACCACTCCGCCAGAGTAGGTCGTGCCGTACAGGTTGCCGGCGGCATCGAAGACCAGATCGCCCATGGGACCGTCTCCGTCAAAGAAGTTGAACTGGAAAATCATGGTTTCGGTCCACACCGGAAAGACGCTCGGTGAGGTGGTGGCCGGCGGCCGCAGATTGTAGAGACCTTCATAGACCGATCCATAGAGAGTTCCGTCCGGACCTACGGTGAGTCGGCTCTGGGCGTAGGCTCCCAGGCCAGCCAGAGGACTGAGCACCCAGGCCGCCCCGTACTGCCGCATCTGAAACGCCGACTGGCCGGCGGTGCCAAAAAGCCGTCCCGGGGTACTTAGGGTTAAACCGTAGGACGGATTCGCTCCATCAGCGCCGCCGGTAAAGGAATGCAGCACGGTAAACGTCTGCGCGTGGACCGCGGTTGACAAGCCCAGGCCGACCGCCAGCAGACAGATAACAACGGCCTCTCGATTCGCAGAAAGCAACTTTCCTCGAAGCTCCATGACCCTCCTCCTCCAGAATCCGCCTTGATCCCTCAGCTATCCCCACGTTGGGGTAATATCCCACATCGTGGCATAGCCGCAAGACTGACTAAACTAACCGCTCCGAAACTGCTTAACCTAACATCCCAACTGACCACCGACGACTGGCAACTGGCTTACGGGGTCAGCTCGAAGACCACGCCCGGTCCCCCTGGCGAGCCGCCTTGGGACGTCGTGCCATAAAGATTGCCTGGCGCATCGAAGATCAAGCTGCTCACCGGATCGAAGCCGTTTGGCCCCCGGCTAAAGCTGTACAGCGAAACGTAGACCCAGCCCCCGTTGGCTGGCGCCAGCTCGAATATGTTTCCCGACAAACCCGAACTTCCGGTGGTAGCGCCATAGAGCGTGCCGCCCGCGTTCATTACCAGGCTGGCACGCGGGTTAGAGTCCTGGTAGCTGTTGGTGAAGGCGTAGAGCACCGAGTGCTCCCAACTTCCATTGGCAGGCGAAAGGGAGAATACCGTGCCACATCCCTGCAGGCCGCAAACCCCCAACGTGTTGCCGCCGTTCGCGGTGGTGCCGTAGAGGTTGCCCGCGGAGTCCAGGATCAGGCCGCCTTCGGGATAAGCGCCGTCGGCAAGACTCTGAAACATGTAAAGGGTCGTCTTGCTCCAGCCGGAGCCCGACCGCGCCAGCTCATAAACCGTGCCCAGTCCCAGGTTGCCGCCATCCTCGGTGGTGCCGTACAGGTTGCCGCCGCCATCGATCGTCAAACCGGCATAGGCCACGTAACCATCGTTCCCACCCATAAAGCTGTAAAGGACACTCTCCGTCCAACCGCCGTGTGACGGGCTCAACTCATAGATCACGCCACACCCCGCCGAGCAGACACCCGGGCTAACATATCCTCCGGCGGTGGTGGTGCCGTAGAGATTTCCGGCCTGGTCGAAGACGACGGACGAATAGGGAAACGCTCCGTCCGCGCCGCCGGTAAATCGATGGAGAATGGTGTAATTCCAGGGACAATACGAGCCGCGGCAGGAGGCTGCCGGAGGGGTCAGCTTGTAAATTACGCCACATCCATCGTACTGGCATGATCCTCCCTGTCCGCCGAGGGCCGCCGCGCCGTACAGAGCGCCATCGGGTCCGAAGACCGGCCCGGCCGCGGGAGCGTAGCCATCCGCCGGGCGGAAGCTATGCAGGTTAGTACTGATCCAGCCCGACCCAAACCGGGTGAGTTTATAGGCCACCCCAGAGTCGTAAGTTCCGCCCGTGGTCGTGGTGCCGTAGAGATTTCCGGAATGATCCATGGCGACTCCCGAGGTTGGAGACGCTCCGTCCTGGCCGCCGCCGAAGGTGTGCAGAACCGTGTACGTCTGCGCCCCGGCGGAAATTGCCGCTGCCAGCGTAATCGCCAACCCGATCGTCATCGCGATTGGCCACGATTGCGAAATAGAAAATTGATGGTTTCGCTGCTGCAAACTTGCCACGGTTACCCTCCTGAGAATGGCCCCTTTTTATAGGTTCCACGTCGTGTTGCTGCACATAACGGAGAAATACAGAACAATAAGGTGACTGGCAGTCGCTGGAAATCTCCCGCGACCACTCGGTTACCGCTAACACTATACGAACACACCCCTCGGTAAGCAATAAGAATCGTGTAGGCAAGCCCCGGAACCGCGATCCGCTTCGCCCCACGCTACGGCGTAATCTCCCACACCGTGCCGCTGACGCCATAGGTTCCCCCTGAGGTGGCCGTCCCATAGACATTGCCGGCTGCGTCGACGCTCGGGCGACCTTCAGGAGCGGCGCCATCGTTACCGCCGGTGAAGTCGTAGAGGTCGGTATAGGTCCAACTGCCGTTCGAAGGGCTGAGCTTGAACACGTTGCCATCGCCGTACGCTCCTTCGGCATAGGTGGTGCCGTAGAGATTGCCGGCGGCGTCCATGGCCAGGCCGGCGTAGGGGCCTGCATCGGCATAGCCGCTGAAGTTGTAGAGAACGGTGAACGTCCAACCGCCGTTGGAGGGCGACATCTCCCACACTGTGCCCGGACTCACAAACGCCCCTGCGCTGGTGCCGTAGAGATTGCCCGCCTGATCCATGATGGGTGCGCCGAGCGGCCAGGCGCCATCGCTGCCGTCGGTGAAGGTGTGCAGAATGGTCTCGCTCCAGCCTGATCCGGAGCGGGTCAACTCAAACACGGTGCCGCAGCCGGAGCCGTCGCAGCCGTTGCCGCCGCCTTTGAAGGTGACGCCGTAGAGATGATTGAAGCCGCTGTCGGCAATCATGCCGTGGGGATATAGGCCGTCATTTCCGCCGTAAAAGCTGTAGAGCACGGTTTCGGTCCAGCCATATTGCGAAGGCGTGAACTCGAAGACGTTGCCCGCGCCGTAGGTGCCTCCAACCGACGTGCCGTAGAGATTTCCGGCCGCGTCAAAAATGACTTCGCTGGGATACGGCCCGCCATCATCACCTTCGGTGAAGGCGTACAAAACGTGATCCACCCAGGAAGGAGGAAACGCGATCGGCGCCGTGGCTTTGGGAGTGAGGTTGAAAATCTCGCCGCAGCCAAACACGGAATAGCTGCAGCCTCCGCCCAGGCCGGTCGTGCCGTAAATGCTGCCGTTGGGCCCGATGGTGACCGCAGTCTGGGGATAAGCGCCGTTGGTGCTGTTGAACTTGACCAGCGGCGCCAGCAGCCAGGCCGACCCGTGCCGGGTCATTTTGAATGCCGTGCCGCAGCCGTTCAGGAAATAGAGTTCGCAAGCATAGCCATTGTCGAAAGAGCCGCCGTCGCGGGTGGTTCCATAGAAATTGCCGCCCTGATCCATGGTCAGGCCCGCCGCCGGATGATCCCCGTCAGGGCCGGAGAAGGCGTGGATGACGCTAAACGTCTGCGCCTGCAGATCGGTGGCAGCGCCGAGGACAAACAGGCTCGCCAGTACGACGACTGCGGCGAGATTGATGTTTTTCCACCCGGGAAATTTTCTTTGCTTCGCCATGACGATCCTCCTCTAGAGAAACTAGGCTTGCCTTTGCGCTTCTTGACATCCCACATTGGGGTAGAGCGTTACGGCGTGAACTGGAAAACCACGCCATCGCCCGATGCGCCGCCGGCCGAGGCAGTGCCGTAGAAATTTCCGGCGCTGTCCATGAGCAGATTGCTGTAAGGCGCCGCCCCGTCGGTGCCGCCGGTAAATTCGTAGAGGATGCTGTAGGTCCAGCTTCCGTTCGACGGGGTCAGTTTGAAGATCAGCCCGCAGCCGTCGGCCGAGCAGGTGCCGTTGGGATTGATGCCGCCAGTGACCGTTGTACCGTAGAGATTTCCGGCGCTATCCATCAGCAGTTGGCCGGCGGGGCCGCCGCCATATTGCGGGAAGGTGTAGAGATTGGCGACGGTCCAGTTTCCGTTGGAGTACGACATCTCGTATACCGAGCCGTGCTGGGTTCCGTAGCCGGCGTAGTTGCCCATGGTGGTGCCGTAGAGGTTGCCGGAGGCGTCCTTGATCATGCTGGCCGCGGGCAGCGCGCCGCCGAAGCCGGCTCCGCAAAAGTCGGTGATGCGATGCTCATTCCAATTGGCGCCGTTGGGGGTCAACTGGAAGGCGATGCCGAAGCCGCAATTGCCGTAGGTGGAAGCGGTGCCGTACAGATTGCCGGCACTGTCAAAGGTGAGGCCGCCGATGGGATTTGCGCCATCGTCACCGTACTGATATCCGGTGAACAGATAGATCACGCTCTCCGTCCAACTGCCGTTGGAGGGCGTGAGTTTGTAGATCACGCCGCAGTCGGGCCAGCATCCGTTGCCGCCGCCGGGATTCAAAGCTCCGCCATCGTAAGCGCTGCCATACAGATTGCCTGCGCTGTCGAAGACGACTTCACTTTGCGGAAAGTCGCCGCCATCGCTGAAGCGGCGAACAATCGTTTCCAGCCAGGGGCAGGCGGAAGAGCGGCAGGTGGTGGGGAACGGTCGCAGGGCGAAGACGGTGCCGCATCCGGGCACCGGGCCTTCGCAATAGCCCGACGTGCCGCCGTACTCGGTGGTGCCGTAGAGAATATTCTGTGGGCCGAAAACGACGCGGGCTACAGGATCGGCGCCGTCAGCACCGCCGCCGAAAGAGTAGAGCGGCGTGAAAATCCAGCCCGCATTCATGTGCGCCAGCTTAAATACCGTGCCATTGCCTGCGCCGCCCTTCTCGGCGGTGCCATACAGCGCGCCGGACGCGTCCATGCTGAGACCGGCGAGGGGAGTGGCGCCGTCATGGCCGCCGGTAAAACTGTGCAGCACGGTTAAGGTCTGCGCCGGAAGTTGAATTGCGAAAACAACGACGATCATCGCGAGGCTCGCGGCCAGCCCTGCCGGACTCGCCGAAATCCCGCAGCGGGGCGATTGCTTCAAGTTCATCATGGCTGTCTTCTCCTTACACTGGTTCATGGTGCGTATCGTTAATACCCCAATGTGGGATAGCAGGATATTTCGTGCTAAGGCGTGATCTCGAAGATGACTCCCAGGCCGTTCGCCCCGCCGATATTGGTGGTGCCGTAAAGATTTCCGCTGTGATCGAACACCAGGCTGCAACGCGGCGAGGCGCCGTCCAGGCCGCCGCTGAAGTCATGCAACGAGCTGTAGGTCCAACTGCCGTTCATGGGAGTCAGCTTGAAGACCGAGCCCCAACCGTAGCGGCCATCGAGGTAGGTGGTGCCGTAAAGATTTCCCGCGCCGTCGAGCACCAGATTGGCGAACGGGCCGGTGGCCAGGCCGGCCGAGCCGGTGAAACTGTAAATCGTTTGAAAGTTGTAGCCGCCTTGGCCATTGGGCGACAGCTCGTAGACCGTGCCGCCATTGTTCACGCCGCCGGTGGTGGTTGCCCCGTAGAGATTGCCGGCCGCGTCTTCGATGACGCCGGCGTAAGGCGTCTCGCCATCGGCGCCGTTGGTGAAGTCGTAAAGCACGTTGCCCGTCCAACTCGAACCGGACTTCACCAACTGGAAGACGGTTCCACAGCAGCCGTTGTCGTCGTGCCCGTACTCGGAATTCGTGCCGTAGAGATCGCCGTCGGAACCTAGGACGATGCCGCTTTCCGGCACTCCGCCGCCCGGGCCATCGATGTTGGTGAAGGTGTAGATAGGATCTTCGACCCAGCCGCCGTTGGAGGGCGACAGCTCCCACACCACGCCTAAAAAGTTGCCGCCGTTGCCACCGGTCCCGTACATATTTCCCTCAGCATCGACCGCGATGTTGTTGCGCGGATAAGCTCCGTCAGGGTCGAGGGTGAACTGATAAATCTGGGTCTCGAGCCAGGGACTGAAAGGCGAAGGCTGGATGGTGGGATGAGGGCGCAGGTTGTAAACCGTGCCGCATCCCTGATAGCCGCCAAAAATCTGGCAGTAGGTGTATGGGCCACCAGAAATAGCGGCGCCGTAAAGCGAGCCGTCGCGGCCGATCACGATGGGCGAGTCAGGCCCGGCGCCGTCGTTATCGGGCTGGCCTTTGAAGCTGTACAGCGGCGTCAGAAACCAGGATCCGTTCTTGGGAGATAACTTGAACGCGGTACCATAGCCGTCTCCGCCGTTGTAGGTGGTTCCGTAGAGGTTGCCGGAGTTGTCGAGGGTTACGCCGACGTTGGGGTTGGCTCCGGAGCGGCCGCCGGCAAAGTTGTAAATGACGTTGAACGTCTGCGCCTGGGCTGCGGGAAGAATCGCCAGCAGTAACATTCCGGCTGCCCATGCCGGAATTCTCCAGCGACAGCCGGCGTCGACAGCGCGTTCCAAAACTTTGGTTGCAACCTTCATCACGATTCTCCTTCAATGTTTTGTTGCCAAGCATGTCTTGCCATACCACTTTGTCGTATGTCACATTGTGGTATTCGCGACCTTGGACAGCAGCTAGTCGGCATTGCAAGTAATAACCAGCGGCCGGTTTACGGCGTGATCTCCCATACCACCCCGCAGCCATTGCTGTTGCAGTGGTTCCCGAAGTTTCCGCCCTCCATCGTGCTGCCGTACAAATTGCCATTCGCATCCATCAGCACGTTGCTGTTTGGGTATTCGCCCAGGCCTTGGTCAAACAGGTGCATATCGGTTTCGATCCATGCTCCACCGACGTGCGCGAGTTTGAACACCGAACCGTTGGGCGGATCGGCATAGGTGGTTCCGTAGAGGTTGCCGGCAGAGTCGAAGCTGAGTCTTGCCGCAGGACCACCCAGAAATTCCCCGGCAAAGGTGTAAAGCAGGGTTTCCGTCCAGCCTGCATTGCCGGGCGTCAGGGTGAAGGCCACGCCCCCGCCGTTACCAGGACCGCTCGCGGTGGTGCCATAGAGATTACCGGAAGCATCGAAGATCAGGCCGCCCAAGGGATAATCGCCATCGGACCCGGATCCAAAAACGTGCAGCACGGCCTCGGTCCAGCCGGCGCCCGACGGACTCACTTCATACACCACGCCGGCGAGATTTGAGCCGCCCATTTCCGTCACCCCATACAGGTTGCCCGCCTGGTCCAGGGTCACCCCGTCGCTGGGATAAATTCCGTCGTTGCCTCCGGCAAACGCATGCAGAACGCTCTCGGTCCAGCCGCCATTCGCCGGCGTCAGTTTGTAAACCGTGCCATCGCCGTAAGCGCCGCCAAATCGGGTTACCCCGTAGATGCTGCCATCCGGCCCGAAGGCAAGCGGACCAACCGGTCCCGCCCCGTCCATTCCTCCGGCCAGATCGTACAGATTGGTTTTTCTCCAGGCACAAAATGCGGCTCGGCAGCTTGAGGGCGGAGGGGAAAGTTTGAAAACTGTGCCGCAGCCATAAATCGACGATTGGCAACTTCCGCCCGACTGCGTCGCGCCATATAAATTGCCGTCCGGACCAAAAATCACCGGTCCGGGATCGGAGCCGTCAGCTTGCCCCTGAAAGGTATAGAGGGGCGCAAAAATCCATCCCGCGCCCAAGGCCTTCATCTCGAAGACCACTCCCGCTTCGCCGCGGAGGTCCTGCTGGGCACTTCCGTAGAGATTGCCGGCTCGATCCATGGTCAACTCGCCGGGCATGTCCCCGTCGGCCTCGCCGGTAAACTCGTGGATCACGTTGTATTGCTGTGCCTGCGCCGGCTGCGACAGGGCGAAGCCGAGGACAAACAGGCCGGCCAGTACGGTCACGAATGCGTAGGCACTGTTGTTTCCGTCCTGGGATTTCTTTAGACACTTCATGACGATTCTCCTTCTAGAGCGAGCGGGTGACTTTCTTTTTATTGACATCCCACATTGGGGTAGAGCCTTACGGCGTGATCTCCCACACCACGCCGCAGCCTTGTCCATTGCAGCCACTTCCACCCTCCGACGCCGTGCCGTACAGATTGCCATCCGCGTCAATGACCACGCTGCTATAGGGAGCTGCGCGGTCGGCACCGCCGGTGAAGTTGTACAGGTCGGTATAAATCCAACTTCCATTGGCAGGCGTCAATTTGAAGACGGAGCCGTACTCGCCTCCTGGCTTCCCGCAGGTTTACGGCGGCGGGCCGGTCGCCGATCTGGTGATGGGTCCGGGGCCTCGGGTCGTGCCATACAGGTTGCCGGCGTGGCCGATATGATTGCGACCGCGAAGTTTTCTTAGGAGCGCCATGATGATCCTCTTTCCAGAGCAACTTGTTTTGCTCTTACATTCAGGGGCATCCCACATTGAGGTATAGCGTAACCACCCTTATTAATTGCCCCAATCTTACGGCGTGATCTCCCAGACAGTTCCGCAGCCGTGTTCGCAATAGTCGCTGCCGCCGTAATAAGCCGCGCCGTACAGGTTGCCGTTGTGGTCGAGCACGACCGTGTCGATCGGCGCGCTTCCGTCGCTACCGCCGGTGAAGGCGTAGAGCTGGGAATACGTCCACCCACCTTCCCAGCGGGTCAGCTTGAAAACTGAGCCTGAACCGGACCCGCCGGCTTCTTGTTCGCCATAGAGATTACCGGCGGCGTCGAGGACGAGGCCGCCCGGGTAGGTGAATGCGCTCGGAAAGGAATACAGCACGGTATAGGTCCAGGAGCCGTTTTGCGGAGACAGCTCGTAGATCGTTCCCCCATCGTCACCGCCTCCGCCCATGGAAGTCGTGCCGTAGAGATTGCCGGACTGGTCGAGCACGAGCCGGCCATACGGCACGCCCCCGTCACCGGTGCCGTGAAAGGCATACAGATTGGTCAAGGTCCATGCCGAGCCGGTGTAGGTCAGTCGAAAGACGGTGCCGTAGCCATCGGGCCCGTGGGTTCCGGTGGTGCCATAGAGATTGCCGGACGCATCGGACACGACGCCGCTGGGATAGGCGCCATCGGAGCCGCCGAGAAAGACGTGAGCCACGTTTTCCGTCCAGCCGTCACCCGCGGGGGTCAGTTGATAGACGACACCGAAACCGGTACCGCCTTCGTTAGTCGTGCCATAGACGTTGCCTGCCTGGTCGAAAATCACCGGACTGTTCGGATACGCTCCATCCGGGCGGTTTTCGATGGCGTAAAGGGTTTCTCCCCAGTGGCAGATTACGGAGCGGCAAAACGTGGCGGGCGGCCTCAGCTTGAAAACCGTTCCACAGCCGCCGGGGGTGCAGTCGCCGCCCCCGCCGAGCGTGGTCGAGCCGTAAACCACCCCGCTAGGATCGAGGGTGACAGCGGCCCTGGGATTTACCCCGTCGTTCCCTCCCTGAAACTCGTAAAGCGAACTCAAGATCCATCCGGATCCGCGATTGGCTAATTTGAAGATGGTGCCGTTGTAGGCGGCGCCTGTTCCGGCAAGGGTCGGGCCATAGAGATTTCCGGCAGCATCGAGCACCGGAGCGGCGGAAGGATTCGCTCCATCGGGGCCGCTGAAGGAGTGCAGGACGGTGAAGGTTTGCGCCTGCGCCGAGGGAACAGCGAGAACGAGCAGCAGGATCGCGACAGCCCCTACCGCCATGACCAGAAAATCTGGCAGTTCAAGTTGCTTGCGATCGCTCTCACACTGCATGGCATTCTCCTTGGTTAGCTGGTGGAACTCTGTGTTCACGATTTCGGCGACCTGTGCAAGCCGCAAGAATCGCGGCGCCTGTAGGCTTTTTCCTCCGCGGTCCAGGGGAAGTCAAATGAATTGCACCTTACGGTCTAAACTGCTCAATCCGCGATACCTATGGCTTCCGGCCTAACTGCTCGGCAGCCCGAAAACTGCCCCTCGCAAGCCAAACCGGCAGCCACTCCCCGCCAGATGGCACCGGGGTACCATATCTAGCTTACCGATAGGTAGGGAGACACACCTGTCCCCTGGCCCCTCATCTTCCGGACATAGCCCTACTCTCGGTTTCCGCGCGGGGGGGCACCCCCGCACCCATCACCTGGTCTTACCCTTCACATCTCTCCCGGCCGCTAATGAATGGCGACCAGATAGTCACGGCCGCTGCCAGAAACAGGGCAATTCGAAGCAGTCGAGAATTCCTCATGTCTACTCCTCCCCAAGGAATTTCTTGCGCAAGTAGTTTGCTCCGAAAATGCCGGCCCGCAGCGTGCAGCCAGCCAAAAAACTCGCAGGAACCGGCAAACTACTCGCGGCCTCACTCGTGTCAGCCTGACGTTTGTTCATGTATGACAATGTGGGACTACGAACAACTGGCGACCAGTGTCGGCCACTGCCAACTGCCTTACGGGGTGATCTCCCATACCACGCCGTGGCCGTACGCTCCTCCGTCGTATGTCGTGCCGAAAAGGTTCCCGCTGGCGTCGAGGGTTACTCCGCCGTAAGGGAAATAACCGGTATCGGCATCGAAATCGTGCAGATCGGTCAGGCTCCAGACCCCGTTTGCCTGCGTCAGTTTGAAAACCATGCCGGCCCGGTCGGGGCCATCGGCGAGGGTAGTGCCATACAGATTGCCCGAGGCGTCCATAGTCAGAGTCGCTAACGGGCCTCCGGCACCACCGAAGTAGTAGAGAACCTGGTAGGTCCACCCACCGTTCGCGCGCGATAGCTCGTAAATCACACCGCCGGAGGGTCCCCCGGCGTAGGTAGCGCCATAAAGATTGCCTGCCTGATCCATGACCAGTCCGGCATAGGGAAGGCTACCGTCAGTTTGGAGAAATGCGTGGAGAACGGTTTCCTGCCAGCCATACTGCGTGGGACTTAGCTCATACAGCACTCCATTGCCACCGCTTCCCCCCTCGACAGTTGTGCCGTAGAGGTTCCCGGCCTGATCCATGATCAACCCCGACGCCGGCTGCTTGCCGTCCCCGCCGGAGAAGTTGTAGAGCACGGATTCCGTCCAGCCACCGTTGGAGGGAGTCAGTTTAAAGATGTTGCCCGCGACACTGGGTCCACCGAACTGGGTCGTGCCATAAATATTTCCCGCCGCGTCAAACATGAGACTGCCGTAAACCGGTTGGTCACCGTCGTTGGGCGGTCCGAGAAAGGCGTGCGGCACGCTTTCGCTCCAGGGAGTAAATGGTGAGGGAGGCGTGGTTGCGGGAGGCCGCAGCCGGAAGACCACGCCGCATCCTCCTTGGCAATAATCCCCGTTGAAATATCCGCCGCTGATGGTGGTGCCGTACAGCGTGCCATCGGGGCCGAAGATTACCGGCGCCCAGGGAGCACTGCCGTCGGAGGTGCCCTGAAAATTGTAGATAGGATTGAAAATGTAGTTGGCGCCGTAGCGCGTCAGCTTGAACACCGTACCCGCATTGGCTCTGCCGCCCAGCAGCGCCGTGCCGTAGAGATTTCCCCCGCGATCGATGGTCAAGGTCGCTTGCGGATAACCTCCGTCGGCGCCGTCGGTGAAATTGTGCAGCACCTGGTAGGTCTGCGCCCGGGCTGCCGGGACGAAAACCGTGATTGCGATCAGAAACAGGAGTGCGACCGGTATCGCTCGCGGCACGAAGTGGAAATCTTCAATCCTCTGTTTAGCCACGCTTGTCATGGCAATCCTCCTTAATTCAATGGCCCGCACGGGTTTAGCAGTTCTGCCATAGTCTCACAATGTGATAGTCAGACAATGTAGTGGTCACTTGCCCGGCCTTACGGCGTAATCTCCCACACCACGCCGCAGCCGAGGCCACTACAGTCGGGGCCACCGCCGTCCTCCGTGGTTCCGTAAAGATTGCCTTGGCTATCGATTGCCAGATCGCCCAACGGATAAGCTCCATCGCTGAAGGCAAAATCGTGCAGGTCGGTATAGATCCAGCCGCCGTCTACCGGCGAGAGCTTGAAAACGAACCCGCCACCGTTAGCACCGCCTTGAATCGCAGTGCCGTAGAGGTTGCCGGCCTGGTCCCTCACCAACTTGGATTCGGATTCCGCTCCTTCTCCGTAGAAGTTGGGCAGGGAGTACAAGACCGAAAAGGCAAAGCCCCTGGCCGGAGAGAGCTCAAACACGGTGCCACCCTGGCTGGGCCCTCCGTAGCTGGTTGTGCCATAGAGATTGCCCGCCGGATCGAAGATCAATCCGGTATAGGGATCCTCGCCGTCGGTAGTTCCGTGGAAGCTGTGGAGAATCGTCTCTGCCCAGCCAGCGCCCGATGGGCTTAACTCGAAAACTGTGCCGCCACCGTTGGAGCCGCCGGCGGAGGTCGTGCCGTAAAGATTTCCAGCCTGATCGGCGACTAGGCTGCCGCTGGGAGTTATACCATCCTGTCCGCCGCCGAAGGAGTAGGGAACACTGTAAGCCCAGCTACCTTGCGACCGCGCCAGTTTGTACACGCCACCGAAATTTCTGGAGCCTCCCTGCGGAGCCGTGCCGTAGAAATTTCCCGCCTGATCGAACGTAACTTCGGCAGCGGGATATTGCAGGTCGGGAAATCCCTGGAACGAGTAGAGGGTAGTTTTGTTCCAGGAGCAGTAACTGGCGCGGCAATTGGACGCGGGCGGGGTGAGCCTGAAAACCATGCCGCAACCCGGGATGTCATACCGGCTGCAGGATCCGGTTCCGCCATATTCGGTGGTGCCGTAGAGAGTGCCGTCGGCAGCGATGGTGAGTCCAGACGGCGCGGCTCCGTCGCTGCCGCCGCTAAAAAAATACAGCGGGCTCACGGTCCAGCCGGCTCCCAGGTGGCTCAATTTGAAGACGCCGCCGTGTCCGCCACCGCCCATCGGCCCATAGAGGTTTCCGGCCCGGTCCATTTCCACGCCCAGGGGATAGGCTCCGTCGGCGCCATCGGTGAAGCTGTGGAGCACCTGAAAGGTTTGTCCCTGGGCGGCCGGAGCCAAGGCGATGCCAATCGACAGGCTGATCAGCACAACCATGATCCAGCGGCCACTTCTTAGGCTCTGCTGTTGTTTCGAGTTTGGCATGTCAGTCCTCACAGTCTCCGGCAGTGTGTTCTCCTACATAAGCCGGCTCGATACTTGGCTTTTTTGCTCCCCGCCGGCCGGGAAGTCAAATGAATTGCACCTTACGGTCCAAGCCGCTGAATCTGCGGGCTAACACGCTGCGCCCGGTTATCCTCCCGGATAGCGAGAGGGCCTACTGTCGCCATCCCGGGCGCGTCGGAAGCCTTGATCATTCGCTGCAAACACGATCGCTTACCGAATAAAGCGGGGCTGACTGCCGGCGAAAGAGCAGGATTTGAGCAGGCTCCCCCGTAGTTGGCGCTAGCCTAATTTGCGGCGCGCGATGCCAACCATCCCCAGCGCTCCCGATGCCAGCAGCAGCAGACTCGCCGGTTCGGGCGTCGTCCCCGTGGTCGACGTGCTGCCGGCATTGCCGAGCATGGTGAAGGATTCCGAGGGGATGGTTCCTACCTCGTTCTCCGAAGCCTGGGAGGGGCAGCCGCCGCCCATGCCGTTGTAGCCGCCGCAGCCGACGCCGCTGTTCTCATCCCAAAAAAGATAACCGTCGCCGCCCAACGCATTTTGCAAGTTGAGCCAGTAGGTTCCACCGGCAAAATTGACATTCAGTCCCGACACTGTGATCTGGTCGATGCCGTAGCCAAACTGGTTGGTGTAAAGGTGCTGGTCGACCAGCAAGCCGCCGCTGCCACCGCCGGAAGTCGCGGTGCCGGAGGCGAAAACGTTGCCGCTGTTCGGAGCCGAAGTCAGCGACCAGTCCACACTGGTCATGGGGCCGCATCCTTCACATTCGCTCCATACCCCAAAGGAAAAGCCGTTGACGCTGGCGTTGTTGGACAGCGCGAAGCTGTCGCTTACGACGAAGCCGAAGACGATGTCCCAGGCGGCCTGCTCGCCGTTGATGGGACCGTTGTCGTACAAGTCGCTTTGAGCCAGAGCGGGGATGGCCGACAATGTCAGATACAGCACAACGAGAGAGAACGAAGCGAGATGCACGGTTTCATGACGAACCCTCCGCAAAGTGAGTTAGAAAAGTTTTCTTCGCAACATTCCGGCCGTGCCCAGTATTCCCGATGCCAGCAGCAGCAGACTCGCGGGCTCGGGCGTCGTTCCCGTGGTCGAAGTTGAGCTGGTGTTGCCCAGGATGGTGAAGGATTCCGAGGGAATGGTTCCAATCACGTTTTCCTGAGCCATCGAAGGGCAACCGGAGCCTTCGCAGCCCACCCCGGAGTTCTGGTCCCAGAAAACCGGATCGCCGCTGGGAACGCTGGCGTTGCTGAGAGTCATCCAGTAAGTGCCTGCATTCAGCGCAAGACCGCTAAAGCTGCCGGTTTCCTGACAGATGTTGTATCCGAACTGGTCGACGAAACAGTTGGAGGCAGTGAAGTTGATGGTTTCGTCAAACAACTGGTTGCCGAAGGGGCCACCGCCGATCTGGACTTCGGCGCTGGTGAGAGTGTCGCCTGGAAACAGGAACAATCCGAAGGAAATGCCGTCCACGGTGGCCGGGTTAGCAAGGGTGAAACTATCGCTCACCGAAAAACCGAAGTCAATGGTCCACCCTGTGATCTGCCCATTGATGGGACCGTTGTCATACAGGTCGCTTTGGGCCATAGCCGGGATGGCCGACAATGTCAGACACAGTACGATGAGAGAAAGTGAAGCCAGAAACAGTTTCATGACAGACCTCCTCAAGGTGATTTAGAAAAGTTTTCGCCGCAACACACCGGCTAGTCCCAGCACTCCGGAGCCGAATAGCAGAACGCTGCCGGGTTCCGGAGTCGTGCCCGTGCCGGAAGTCGTGGTAGCGTTGCCCAGGATGGTGAACGACTCGGAAGGAATCGTGCCCACCGAGTTTTCCTGAGCCGACGATGGGCAGCCGGGAGACTGACAGCCGGCGCCGAAGTTCTGGTTCCAGTACATCGATCCACCGTCTGGCACAACCGCATTCTGCAGCGTCAGCCAATAGTTCCCGTTCAGCGTAGGACCGTTGAAGCTGAACCAGACTCCTCGCACAGGTTGAAGCCGAATGGTTGCTAAAGCAATTCGACGAGGTCAGGTTGACGACTTGGTCGAACAAGTCCTGTCCGAACGGCGAGGCGCCGATGGAACTTCGACGCTCTCGGATCGTCGCCGGGAAACAGCAGCGCCCAGAAATCCATGCCCCTGCACCGTCCCGTTGACTTGCATGGTGTCGCTTACCTAGAAGCCAAAATTTATCGTCCAGGCGTTCTGCCATCCGCCACTGGACCGTTGTCATAGAGGTCGGTTTGCGCCACGGTCGGGATGGCCGATAATGTCAGAAACGCAGCGATTACAGACAGCCAAGCAAAACGCAGGTTCATGGGACAACCCTCCTCGGGTTGCGAACGGATCGGAAGCCGAGGCGAGATCACAGCATGGCTGGTCTGCAGCGAGAGGCCCGATGCGATGCCGAGACCCCACCTCGATTACCGAGACACTATACGCACAGACATCTCGGTAAGCAAGTGGAATATTGAACGATTTTTAGCGGCGAAGATGGTGGGGGACGTCGCGGCAGAATTTACTCGCGGTGCAGGGTGGTGACCGGGTTCACTTCCATAGCTTGGCGCAGCGGGATGCAGCAGGCTACCACAGCCACCACAATCAGCAAGGCGGCAACGCCGGCCAGGGTCGCGGGATCGGTGGGGCTGACTCCGAACAACAGCGCCGCCAGCGAGTGCCGGATCGCCAGCGAAGCCAGAATGCCGGCCACGGTTCCGGCCGCAACCACCAGCATTCCCTGGCCGAGCACCAGGCGGGCGATGTCCCACGATTTGGCGCCCAATACCAGGCGCAGCGCGATTTCGCGGGTGCGTCCGGTGACCATGTAGGTAGTGACGCCGTACACGCCCAGCGCCGCCAGCAGCAGGGCGATGACCGCGAACACGCTCAGCAGCGATGACCGACAGGCGGCGCGCGGCCACGTTCTCCTCCACCACGTCGGACAGGCTGCGCACTTCATAGAGCGGCAGTTCGGGATCGATGGAGCGCATGACGCGGCGCACTGCGATCAGCAGCGACCCGCGATCTTCCGGCGAGCGAATGATCAGGCGGCCGCGATGGACGATGGGAAATTGCGAATAGGGAATGAAGGTTTCCACCAGCGGCTGGTCGTCGGCGCCATCGGTGCTGATGCGATGCACCACGCCGACCACGGTCATCCAGGCCGGCTGCCCGTCGGGGCCGTTGGGCGCGTCGGTCAGCAGGCGCTTGCCGATGGCGCTTTCGCCCGGCCAGTAGCGCGCGGCCAGGCTGTCGTCGATGATGCAAACCGGCAACGAGGTCTCGTTATCGCTCCACAGAAAGAAGCGGCCGCTGAGCAGTTTGACCCGCATCGCCTCCAGCGCGCCCGGAGTGACGCTGGTGAATTCCGAGTAAGGCTCCTGACCGTGAGCAGGCTGCGGACGGCCTTCGGCGCGAAACGAAACCTGCGAGCCGCCGATTACTTGCGGCGAAACGAAGCCGGCTGCCGTGACCCCCGGCAGCGCCGCCAGCTTCGGCACCAACTCTTCGGCAAAGCGGCGCAGCTGGGCATCGCTCTTGTAGCGGGTGGGCGGCAGGTTTACTGCGGCGGTCAAAACGTTGTTGGTCTCCAGGCCAAGGTCGGCATGCAGAACGTGAAACAGGCTCTTGACCGTGAGCCCCGCGCCGATCAGCAGCACCAGCGCCATGGCCAGCTCGGCAGCAGCGAGCAGAGCGCGAAGATCGATGCGCTTCATGCCGGTGCCGGGAGCGCGGCCGCTCTCCTGCAAGGCTTCGCTGGGATCGCTGCGATAAGCGGCGAGCGCGGGCAACACGCCAAACACGATGCCGGTCAGCAGCGACAGCGCGAAGGTGAAAGCCAGCACGTTGCGGTCGATGGTGAAGTCTTCAATGCGCGGCATGATGGAAACCGCGTGATGGGCCAGCGCCGGGACCGCGCAATAGGCGGCGATCAAGCCGATGGCTCCGCCCAGCAGGGCCAGCAGAACGCTCTCACACAGCAGTTGTCCGGCCAGGCGGCCGGCGCCCGCACCCAGGGCACGGCGCACCGCCATTTCGCGGCGGCGCCCGATGGCCCGCGACGTCAACAGATTGGCCACGTTGGCGCAGGCGATCAGCAGCACCAGGCCGACCGCGCCCATCAGCAGGGTCAGCGGCCGGCTCACCCCGCCCACTAACTCCTCCAGCAAGGGCTGCACGGTGATGCTCTGGCCAGCATTGGTATCGGGATATTGCTTCTCCAGTTGCCCGGCGATGGTCAGCATCTGGGCGCGCGCCTGCTCTACCGTGACGCCGGGTTTCAGGCGGGCATAGGCGGAAACTCCCACGTGAACCGCGCGATGCGTAGGGCCGCCGATGGCATGCTCCAGCCGGCCCAGCGGGGTGAAGGCATCCATCTGGCGCCAGTACAGGGGAAAGCGGCTGGTGGGCATCACGCCTACCACAGTGTAGGACTGCCCATCGAGCTTCAAGGTCTTGCCCACTACCTCCGGATCGCGGCCGAATTCCCGCGCCCACAGGCCGTCGCTCACCAGCGCCACCGGGTCGGCGTCCGGCTTGTCTTCCTCGGCGGTGAAGGTGTGTCCCAGGAGCGGCTGCACTCCGAGCGTGGGAAACAGGCTGGCGGACACCAGTCCGGTGGTAATACGTCGCGGATCGCCGTTGCCGGTGAGCGCGACGTTGGCCTTGCGAAAGCCTCCCATGCTCTCGAACACGGTATTCCTGGCCTGCCAGTCGGCGAGATTGGGAAGCGAGATCGCCATGCGCGGCACGTCGCGCGTCGACTCCGACAGGAACACCAGGCGCTCCGGCTCGGCATAGGGCAGCGGCCGCAGCAGCACGGTGTTGATCACGGAAAAGATCGCGGTGTTGGCGCCGATGCCCAGGGCCAGGGTCAGGGCGGCGACGATAGTGAAGGCGGGATCTTTGCGCAACATGCGCAGGCCGAAGCGGATGTCGTCGGCCAGATTCTGGATCCAGAGAACCTTGCGGGCGTCGCGGCAATTCTGTTTGGAGAGCTCGACATTGCCGAATTCGCGCAGCGCGGCGTAGTGGGCTTCTTCCGGGACTTAATCCCTTTTCAATGTATTCCTGGGTTCTCAGCTCCAGGTGATCTTGCAGCTCTTCGTCCAGTTCCTCGTCCACGCGGCGACGGAAGAATAACGAGCGCAGGCGTTGCGGCACGGTATACAACCAGTGTTCCGGCGACATGCTTCTTCCTCGCGAGGACGGGCCGCGCTCAAGCCTCCTTCAGCTTGACCACGCGTGAAATGGCATTGGAGAGCCGGCCCCAGTCGTTGGCTTCCTTCTCCAGTTGCTTGCGGCCCAGGCGGGTTAGGGAATAAAACTTTGCCCGGCGATTGTTCTCGCTCTGCTTCCATTCGGCCGAGATCCAGCCCTCTTCCTGCAACTTGTGCAGAGCCGGATAAAGCGAGCCGTCGCTCACTTGCAGAATGTCGCCTGACACCTGTTTCAGGCGACGGCTGATGGCAAAGCCGTTCATGGGCTCCAGAGCCAGGATCTTCAGCAGCAGCAGGTCGAGAGTTCCTTGCACTAAATCTTGCGGTCTACTCAAGGCGTTCTCCTCGGTAACCTTACTAACATATACGGAGTGTTACAAAGAAGCCAAGAGAAATTTTTACCGGGTTGGTTCTGAGCCGGCGTCTACACCTGATTCGTGACTTCGCTCATCTCCGTTTTACGGCGCGATCTTGAATACTACGCCCAGCCCGTTGGCGCCCCCGGCCGACGCCGTGCCGTAAAGATTACCCTGCGCGTCGAATACCAGGTTGCTGTAGGGATAAGCGCCATCGCTGCCATTCGTGAAGTCGTGCAGCGAGGTGTAGGCCCAGGTTCCGTTGGACGGCGTCAGCTTGAATACCGCGCCGTATCCCTGAGCGCCGTCGACTAGTGTCGTGCCGTAGAGATTGCCGGCGTTGTCCATCACCAGGGTAGCTACGGGCCCGACCACCAGCGCGCCGTTGTTGGGACCGGTAAAACTGTACAGCGTGTTGTAGGTCCAGTTGCCGTTGGACGGAGTTAGCTCGAAGACCGTGCCGCCATTGCCGCTGCCGGAGGCGCCGGTAGCGCCATACAGATTGCCCGCCTGATCGAAGATCACGCCGGCCTTGGGATAGCCGCCGTCGCTGCCGTTGTTGAATTTGTAGAGGCTAGTCAGAATCCACTCCGAGCCTTGCTGCACCAGCTCATACACCGATCCATAGTTGTTGCCGCCGGAGAAGGTTGAGCCGTAAAGGTTGCCGGTATTGCTCAACGTGATGCCGCTTCCGGGATAGCCATAGGGGTGCGACAGCACGCTCTCCTGCCAGTTACCCGAGTTCAACTGGTAGACGGTGCCTCCGTGATTCAAGCCTCCCAGGATGGTGACCCCCAGAAGATTGCCGGCGCTGTCGAACACTACCGCGCCCACCGGGCCGGAGCCATTCTCGCCGCTGAAACGAAACAGCACGTTCTCGTTCCAGGCGCACTGCGAGGTTCGGCACGTGGTAGGAGGCGGCTGCAGATTGAACACCGTGCCGCAACCTTGAGCGTTGCCGTCACAAGTTCCTCCGCCCAGGAAGGTGGTGCTGAACAGGCTGCCGTTGGGACCGATGACCACGTTCGCGGCCTGCGGATTCGCTCCGTCGTTGCCGCCGGCGAAAGCGTACAGTGGCGTGAACACCCAATTCGCGTTGTGGCTGGTCAGGCGGAACACCGTGCCGCAGCCGGCGACGCCGCAATTGCCGCCGACGTTCCCGCCGTAGTTCGCGGTGCCATAGAGATTGCCCGCACGATCCATGGTCAGCCCCGCCATGGGCGTCGATCCGTCGGCCCCGCCGCTGAAGTTGTAGATCACGCTGAAGGTCTGGGCTGGCGCGCCAATCACGGCCAGCGCGCAGGTAATCGCCACCGCCAGCAGCTTCGTCCAGTACGAGGTCCGGCGGGGAGGCGATCCCGGGCCGGCAGTCGCCGCTCGCGACTTGAGACGGGAAATCCAGTTGCGGCATCGGAGTGGGAGCGACATACGGATTCTCCTTGGGAAATCGCCAGCTTGTAGAAAATTCTATCTAACCCCAGCCGGGCAGACGATCAGGCGCTCAGCTCGCGGTAACCGAGCCGTCTCCTAGGATACACCCTTTGCCCGCCATGCGTAGCCGGTTCGCCTGGAATCACGCCAATGCGGGATAGCGGCTCCGACTCCCACATTGTGTCACACGACAGGATCGCCAACCCCCCGACCTTGCTCACGGGGTGATCTCAAACACTACCCCGCAGCCATCCGGGTTGCAGCCCGAGCCGCGCTGTGTGGCCGTGCCATACAGCTTGCCATTGGCTTCGAGCAGCACGTTGCCGTAGGGATGGGCGCCGTCGCTGCCGCCGGTAAAGTCGTGCAGCGAGCTGTAACTCCAGCCGCTCTTTCCCGGCGTCAGCTTGAACACCGAGCCGTGCTGATAGGTACCGGCCGCCGTCGTAGTGCCATAAAGATTGCCCGCCGAATCCACGGTCAGGCTGGCGCGCGGCCCCTGCAGACCGGAGAAGCTGAACAGCGTGCTGGCCGTCCATCCGCCGTTGGACGGGGTCAGGCGAAACACGGTGCCGCCGCCGCCCGCGCCGCTCTCTAGCGCAGTGCCGTAAAGGTTTCCCGAGCGATCGAAGATCAGTCCGCCAATGGGGGACACGCCGTCACCGCCGATTTGAAAGCTGTGCAACGTCTTCTTGGTCCAGCCGGTTCCCGTCTGCGACAACTGGAAGACCGTGCCCCAGGTATGAGCGCCGCCATAAACCGTGGTGCCGTAAAGATTGCCCGCAGCGTCAAGAATCACGCCGGCGCTGGGATTGGCTCCGTCGCCGGTTCCGCTGAAGGTGTAGAGAATGCTCTCAGCCCAACTGCTGCGGGAGATCGCCAGCTTATAGACGGTGCCGCAGCCATAGGGCGGCAAACATCCCAGCGACGTGCCGCCATTGTAGGTGGTGCCGTAGAGACCGCCGCTGCGGTCGAAGACCAGCCGGCCTTTAGGTACCGATCCGTCATCGCCTCCGCGAAAGCGATAGAGGATGGCTTCGCTCCAGGCGCAGCCAAGGTTGGCGCAATGGGCGGGCGGAGGGCGCAACTGGTAAACGGTGCCGCAGCCGCCAAAGCAGGTGCGTCCGTTCAGGCCGCCCGCGGTAGTGGTGCCGTACAGGTTGCCGTCCGGGCCGAACACCACTCCGGCATAGGGCACCGCTCCGTCGCGCGCGCCCTGGAACTCATACAATGTGGTAGCTCTCCAGCCGGGGCTGCCGTGCGTCAACTTGAAGACGGTGCCGAAGGTTCGTACCCCATCGCCGCCGGTGGTGCCGTAAAGATTTCCTTCTGCATCGGCGGTCAGCCCGGCAGTGGAATATTCTCCGTCCAGGCCGCCCGAGAAGGCATGTACCACAGTGAAGGACTGCCGGGTTTCATGCACCAGCGGCGTCAAGGCGAACACCATGGCCGAGGACAGCACGGCGGTGGCCGTGCGCCGGCTGAGCCCCAGCATCCAAGTTCGCCGTTCTCCTGCTGCCATGCTTTTCCTTACAACTTTCGTCTGTAATATCGATCGCTGGGCCTAATCGCTACATTGCGGGAGTAAACGCTTAATCCGCGAAGTCCTACATTATGGTACACAAGGGGAACGCCGAAATCCCGGTTAGAATCCCGGCGCTCCCTGTGGGGACGAACTTCAGTTGGGCGTGATCTCGAAAACCACGCCTTGCCCGTGGCTGCCGCCAGCCACCGTGGTGCCGTAAAGATTTCCATTGCTGTCGCGGATTACATTGCCGGCTGGGATATTTCCATCATTGCCGCCGCTGAAGACATAGATTGCGGAGACGTTCCATCCGCCGTTCGATGGGGTCAGCTGGTAAACCCCGCCTGCCTGGATGTTGCCGTCCAGGGTGGAGTAGGCGGAGGTGAGGTAGAGGTTGCCGGTCGCGTCCAGCATCGGGGTGTCGAAGGGTCCGTCATATCCCGAGAAATTTTGCAGGACAGCGAAGGTCCAGCCAGCGCCGGAAGGGGTCAGTTCGTAGGCCGTGCCCTGGCCCGGTGCCCCGCCGTGTATCGCGGCGCCAAAGACGTTGCCATGCTGGTCCACGGCCACCCCGCCGATGGGTTGGGCGCCGTCGCTTCCACCGGTGAAGGTATAAAGCGTCTTCTCGGTCCAGCCCGCACCTGACGGTGACAATTCGTAGACCGTGCCGGCATTTTCGGCGCCGCCGGCATAGGCGGTACCGTAGAGGTTGCCTGCGCTGTCGAAGCTTACGGTGCTATAAGGCGCCGCGCCGTCGGCGCTGCCGGTGAAGTTCCACAGCACGCTCTCCGTCCAGCTTCCGTTGGAGGGCGTCAGCTTAAAGACCGTGCCGTCCCCGTAGGCGCCATACGAGGAGGCCGCGCCGTACAGATTGCCGGCCTGGTCGAAGGTCAAGTTTCCGTAGGCGGGATAACCGCCTCCGTCGTAATCGAAGTTATAAATGGTGGTTATTGACCAGGGACAAGATACTGCCCGGCAGACTGAGGCCTGAGGCCTGAGCCGGTACACGGTACCGCAGCCGTGCGGTGCGCATCCCGTTCCTCCGTTCTGGGTCATGCCGTAAAGACTGCCGTCGGCGCCAACGATTACGCCGCCGGCCGGAGTGCCCCCGTCAGCCCCACCCTGAAACGTGTAGAGCGTAGCTAAGATCCAGCCGGACCCGGCACGCTTCAGTTGGAAAACCGTGCCCTTGGAGCCGGCGCCAGAAGTAGTGGTGCCGTAGAAATTTCCTGACCGATCCATGGTTAAGCCGGCAAAGGGAGCTCCTCCGTCTCCCGCGCCAGTAAAGTTGTGGATAACCGTGAAGGTTTGCGCCTGCGCCATGCCGGCCGCTGCGATGGCCAGCAGGACCAGGAGCACCGACGATACCGCGACCCTGGTCACTGCTGGGACTAACCCAAACCGCGGGTCCTGCTGTGTTCTTAAACCTGCCATTGATCTTTCTCCTTGCACAGATTTCGGAACCTGCGTGATTTCTGTTGCCGTTTGCTCTGGGCTGCGACCGCGAACGGCCGCTGTGTGTGTACCTATTTCCTACCGCGGCCCCGGCAAGTCAAATGAATTGAACATTACGGTCTAAGCTGTTAAAGGGGAAAGAAATAGAGTTTTGTCGAACACAGCATGTTGACAAACCTGTGATAACATTCGGGACACTTCGGTGAGCCGCGCGCTCCAAACCGCCAGCCAATCGGTTCGCTTCGGACCCTACGAGGTGAATCTCGACTCGGGAGATCTGCGCAAATTCGGCTACCGGGTCAAGCTCCAGCCCAAGTCGTTTCTGGTGTTGCACGCTTTGCTGGAGGCGCCAGGCCAGCTGGTCACCCGCGAGGATTTGAAGGCGCAGCTCTGGCCCGAGAACACTTTTGTGGAATTCGAGTCCAGCCTGAACGTTGCCGTGCGGCGTCTGCGCGAGGCCCTCAGCGACGAGGCGCAGAAGCCGGTCTACATCGAGACCGTTCCCCGCCACGGCTACCGCTTTATCGGGATTCTGGAACAGCCGGCCGCCTCGGCGCTTGCCCCGCGGCTGGTGGCCGATGAAGCATCTTTACTCGCTTGGCGAACCGGAAGCGCTCGATTCGCTCTCCCGTTTTCCGGCGCCGGCCCAGGCTCCTTCGCGAAACATCTGGAGACTGCTGCTGCCGGCGCTGGCCCTGTTGCTGGTTATGGCCTTCGGCATCTTCTCCTGGAAGCGCGGGGCCATTCTGCACGCCCAACCCATCGCCTCGTCCATCGCGGTGTTGCCCTTCGCGGATATGAGTCCGGAAAAGAATCAGGAGTACTTCTCCGATGGCCTGGCCGAGGAGCTGCTCAACCATCTCGCCCGCACTCCCGGGCTGCGCGTGGCGGCGCGTACCTCGTCGTTCCAGTTCCGCGATAAGACTTCGGACCTGTTGGCGATCGGGAAAAAGTTGGACGTAGGCACGGTGCTGGAGGGCAGCGTTCGCAAGGAAGGCAACCGGGTGAGGATCTCAGCCGAGCTGATCAAGGTGGAAGACGGCTTTCAGCTGTGGTCCGGAACCTACGACCGCGACTTGAACGATGTCTTCGCCGTGCAGGATGAAATTGCCCGCTCCATCACCAGCGAGCTAAAAGTCCGCCTGCTGAATTCCAAGACCGCGTCTGTACCACAACGTGAGACAAGCTCGGCAGCCTACAACGCCTATCTGCAAGGCCGCTATTTCTATGAGCGGCGCACCCAGGATGATCTGGGCAAGGCATTCCAGTATTTCGAGCAGGCGGTGAAGCTGGATCCGCAATATGCCCGCGCCTGGTCGGCACTGGCCTGGGTGCTGATCGCGCGCACCGAAGCGGCCTATGGTCCGTCGTTTGAAGAAGGCTACCGCATGGCGCGGGCCGCGGCCGAGCGGGCCATGGAGCTGGATCCCACATTGGCGGAGGCCCACGCCGCGATTGGCCGCATCAAGCGCACCTATGATTGGGATTGGGCCGGCGCGGACGCGTCGTTTCAGAAGGCGCTGGTGCTGGAGCCGCAAAATTCTACCGTGCTGCTGGGAGCGTCCAGCCTGGCTGCCAGCTTGGGACGCTTCGACGAGGCGGTGGCGCTAAACCGCCGGGCCGTCGAAGTCGACCCCCTCAGTGTGGTAGCTCACGTCTCCATGGGAGTTCACGCCTATTACGCGAATCAACTGGATCTGGCCACCGACGCTTATCAAAAGGCGCTGGCCATCAGCCCCGACGACCCGGAGGCGCATTATTTGCTGGGACTGGTCTACCTGGCGCGCTCCCAGTCGCAGCGGGCGCTGGCCGAGTTTGAACGCGATCAGCGGGGCAGCGAAAAATCGGTGGGCGAAGCCCTGGCCTACGCTGCCATGGGAAAGAAGCCGGAAGGCGACGCCGCACTGAATCAGCTCATCGCCAACTACCAGGTGCAGGCGGCGTATCAGATTGCCGAGGTCTACGCTTTCCGCGGCGAAGTGGATCAGGCGTTCCAGTGGCTGGAGCTGGCGCGGGCGCACCGTGACGCGGGACTGCCCGCCATCAAAGGCGATCCGCTGCTGAAGAATCTCTACGGCGATCCGCGCTTCGCCCAGTTCCTGCGCAGCATGAATCTGCCGGCTTGAACTGCGCCGGGGCGGCGAATTTGAACATTGCCGTAGGGCATAAACTCCTTTACGCTAGCGCATACCGACGACTGTTTCGTCAGTTTTGCGGCCTCTCCCCATGCACCTGAATTTCAACGCTCTGCCCAACCTCATCGCGCTGGCGATCCTGGTAGCCGTGTTTGCTGCCATCTCGCGCCAACATGCGGGCGAGCGCGTGAAGCTGTGGCTGGTGGGCTGGGCGTTGGTTCTGCTGCGATCGGTAGTGCAGTTTGCTCATTTCGGCTCCGCTCATTTTGGCAACCTCTACCTCTCGATCGCGCTGAATAGTCTGGTGCTGGCCAGCATCGCCTTCCTGGTTTCGGTCGCTCCCAAAGCTACTACGTTACGCCGCCAGCTGATCCTTTCTGCCGTGCTGGGCGTGCCTGCGCTGGTTTACACCAATGCGATGATCTGGGGCATCAGCGCACACAGTTTTTACTACGTATTGGTGGTGGTGGCGCTGACTTCGGAGTTGACGCTGATCTGGCTCTGGCACCGGCGCATCACGCCGTATGTCATCTGTATTTCGTCAGCAGCCGTGCTGCTGTTGAGTTTCCTGGCTTGGGGCATTGCCAGCGGCAACGAGGACTATGGGATGCACACCATCCTGGCCGCCCTCAATTTCTTTGCCGCGGGCTTGTTCTGGTACCGCTTCCGGCGTCCTTCGGCCGGCGTGCTGACCACCGTCTTTGGATTTTTTGCCTGGGGCCTCAGCTTTCCTGCCGGACTGTTGCTGCAAAAGTTCGCGCCCTCCATCCATGTCGAGGCGGAGGTGTGGAATATTCCCAAGTATCTGGTCGCGGTGGGCATGATCGTCACGCTGCTGGAAGATGAGATTCGCCAGAGCTCACACCTGGCTTATCATGACGCGCTGACCGGATTGCCCAACCGCCGGTTGCTGCAGGACCGGCTGCAGCAAGCCCTGGCTCATGCCGATCGCGTCGGGCGCAAGGTCGCCGTTCTCCTGCTCGACCTGGACGACTTTAAGCAGGTGAATGACAACTTTGGCCATCGGGTGGGCGATGCGGCGCTGCAACAGGTCGTCACCCGGCTGGCCACTCGCATGCGCGTCTCCGACACGCTGGCCCGCACGGGCGGCGACGAATTCACCATCATCAGCGAAATGTCGGCGCCCCAGGGAGCCGAAACCCTGGTCGCCGCCCTGGAGTCGGCGCTGATTCTTCCCTTGAAGGTGGAAGGCCACCTGGTGCGGACCGGGATCAGCATCGGCTACGCCCTGTATCCCGACGACGCCGCCGATGCGGCCAGCCTGTGCGCTGCGGCCGACAACGCCATGTACGAATCGAAGCGGGCCAGCCGTTCGCTACGCGCCGCCGGCGGCACGGCCAACTAGGCAACCCTCGCCATAAATCGCCGTCGGCCGGTGAGTATAATGCGGTCTGCGATCGTCTCGTTTAGCCGGGCGATCCGCGGAGTAACCGAATGAACGCAACTGTGCCGGTGGAATCCGGACAAAACAAGAATCACACCCTCCGGCTGGTGGTGGGATGTGTTGTCTGCCTGCTGGTCGGACTGGTGATCGGGCACATGATCACCTATCACTGGGCGATGGAGCAGCGTCACGCTGCTGCCTTCACCACTCCCTATCAGGCAGTGCTGCTGAGCAATGGCGCGGTGTACTACGGCAAGCTAAGCGGTTATGGCAGTCGTTATCCCACATTGACAGACATCTTCTATATCGTTAGCAAGACCGATCCCAACACCAAGCAGGTGGCCAACGTTCTGGTGAAACGGGGCAAGGAATTGCACGGGCCGGATCGCATGTATCTCAATGCCAGCCAGATTATTTTTGTGGAACCGGTCGGTCCGGACTCTAAGGTAGCCCAACTGATCAATGAAGCCAATCACTGAGGACAGAGAATGTTCGGCTCAGGCCGGCTTGGGACGGTTCATCTGGTCGGAAGATTGAGCCGCGGGCCCTTTATAGCGCGCCCACAGAAAGCTGAAATGCCGGCCATAGCAGGTCCAGCAGCGATACGGCCGCAGCAAGAAGAGAGTCAGGGGCAAGTCATAGAGCCGGAAGCGCGAAGGGCGCACATCGCTGCTGCCGCACCACGAACAGCGCCGGGTGCGGGACAGGTTGACGAAGTAAGGCACTGCTGGCAGCTTACCGCGCCTCGGGCCCCCGTGGGCATCAATGTTCCGTAAAAGCTGCCGGAAATCGAAGTCATGCGAGGTCGCCAAAGCCCTTGTACTCAGACACAGTAAGGTATCTCACATTGTGGGGCTTAGATGCCGTAGTGCAGATGCCGCAGACCTTCTTTGTAGGCATCGCGAGCGGCTTTGGCTTTCTTCCCGGCATCCTGCACGGTGAAGTCGGCGCTGTCCCAGCGTTCCATCGCGGTTTCGGAGTGGTCGGGCGTGGCCAGGGCCTCTTCGGCGCGAATCGCGGCCACCCACTCATCCACCGCCTGCTTGTAGGACTGCTGTAGTTGATCGAGGTTGGGCTTGTCCATAGGTGTCGGATACTAGAGCACCCACCGGGGACGGTCAACCAGCGGGCGCCAGCATTCACCGAAAATTAACCGGCGCGGATAGGTCGCATTGCAATTCAGCCGGAGCACGGGGGCAAGTCAGTGCCGGGCATCTGCGGGCTGAAAAGCAGATCCCTCGGCGGCTGAAGCCGCCTCGGGATGACAATTTAAGGGGATTGCAACGGCGCAGCTGAAGCGGCGCCCCTTCAAAACTTTCACCCGAGTTCTTCAGCAGGCAGCGATTATTTTTGTCGATGCGAACCGGCTTTCACATCGCTGAAACACCGCTCCAACCCGAGCAATCCTTTTGTTCCCCTGCCTACATGCCGACGTTCACTGCCAGCTCCACCCCGGGATAGCTTGGATTCACCAGGTAATATCCGCCGTCGGTGTAGATGATGTAAACGTTATCGTTGTAATACCAATCATTGCCCCAGGTCGCGGGCCAGGGATCGACTACGGTAAACCAGAAACCTTGATACTGGAATCGCGGATATCCGCCGACTACGGTCACGGGCACGCTGTAAATGGGAAAGACGTGCGCCGGTCCAAAGTAGGCACGATAGCGGGCGTCGGGAATGCGATAGCCGTGATAGCCGCCGCGTTGCGCCCAGGTGCGATGTTGCGCCTGCCAATTCTCGGCGCGGTGCGACTGCCAGGCAGTCTGCGCCATGCGGCGCTGTTGGGGCGTGGCCTGCGAATGGGGTTGCGGGTGCGGAGCCTCAGCCTGTCGTGACGGCGGAGACGCGGGTCGCGCTTCGGAATGCGGCTGCTCCTTCGGAGCTGGGTGAGCCTCGGGATGTGCCGGCTGCTGAGGCCGAGCTTCGGGCGCGGGTCGCCCTTCCGGCTTGGGTGCTTCCTGACGCGGCGGCGGGGCCGCGGTCTCCGGATGTTCGGCCGGCCGAGCTTCCTCTTGGTGAGCAGGCGGTTTAGCTTCGTCGTCATGCTGCTCTTGTGCGAAGGCAGCGAAGGTACATCCGAGAACGAAAAACAAAAGCGCTGCCAATGCAGTGCTGAATGATTTCATTTGTATCTCCCGGATTTACTCTGAGGCTGAAATCGCCCCTGACGTTGCCTCAAGCAGCGATGCGTAATGAACAAAACGCGCGCGCAGATTATTTATCGCCCGGAACTGGGCGAAAGATCGGAAAACAGGATCGACCTGGCGATTCGCCTGGGACTTAGGTGTTCAGGCGCCGGCCGGCGGTGTGTGGGCGAATGGCAACAAGGTGTAACGCTCTTTGTCGACTTCGATGATCAGAGCGATGCGGCCCTCGGATGCGCGCATGGGAAACGGCTTGCCGGTGTACTTGATCGAGATGGGATCGAGCAGCTTGAAGTCAGTGTCGGAACGGCGCTCGACGACCCGGCCGCGAATCTGCAATTCGCGGTAGGGATTGTGGAAGTCGACCATGGAGATTGCGACCCGCGGATCGCGCGCGGTGTTGCGGGCCTTCAACGACTTCTCCCCAGTGCAGATGACGATGCGATCGCCTTCGCGGCCGGCCCACACCGGCACGCTGTGCGGTGAGCCGTCGGGCATCAGGGTAGCCAGGTGAACGAAGTTTGGACCATCGAGGAGCTGTTTGGTTTCGTTAGAGAGTTTCATTCGTACCTCAGTGCGCTATGCCAGGCCGGTGCCGGTCCTACGGGACTCGGAATTATTTTCCCCGCAACTCAGGACTCCGCCTACGGCTACGTCCCGGGCTGAATTGAGTCGCCCCCTTACGGGCGGGACTTATTGGATGCATTTATCCCACCTGCAAATCCAAAAGTTAGTTCTCACGCAGTCTCATTAGACGTGCCGCAAAGCGGCTCACGGTGACTCGGGCTTTCTCCCTGGGAAGGCCGGTCTTACAAGGGCTGAAGCTCCTCGGTAAGCCGTCATTCGACACAACCAAAGGTCGTGCCTGATACGAACCGTAATCGTGTAGGAGATGGCCTCTAGTAGTTTTTGCAGTTTCGCTATTTCCCGCCAACCCTCAGAATCAAACATCCGCGGGTTTGTTTCAAGGAGAAAACATGGGGATGGATACTCCGCTCAACGGTGTGTTATTTGTTTTGGGCTCCATGATCTTTTCGGTACTGGGGCTGTTTCTGGTCCGGCGCCGCCTCAGTCTTGAGTGGCTGAAGCGGCAGCATGAGGTGGCCAGCTTTTTCTTCCTCATGATCGGAACCCTGTACGCGGTGCTGATCGCCTTCGCCATATTCGTGGTGTGGGGCCAGTTCCAGGAGGCGGGCACCAATCTGGAGCACGAAGCGAGTCAGGTGGGAAACCTGTCCCGCATGTCGATGGTCATGCCCGATCCGCTGCGCACGAACGTACGCAATGCGCTGCTGGGATACTTGAATTCCGTAATCGACGAGGAGTTTCCTGCCATGGCCTCCGGCCAGGACAGCCCCCGCACCTGGGACGCGGTGCAGAAGATTTGGGATGTTTACAACACCGTTCAGCCCGACAATCCCCGCATGCAAATCTACCTGGAGCAATCGATCACTCAACTCAACGGACTTTGCAGCTCCCGCCGGTTCCGGCTGTTCACCAGCCACGGCACCGTGCCTCCTAGCCTGTGGTGTCTGCTGTTGGTCGGCGGAGTGATGCTAATCATTTTCACCTACTTCTTCGGACATGAAAGCGTCTGGTCGCAGGCGGCGATGACCGCGGCCCTGGCCGGAGTTCTGGCTTTCAGCCTGTTTCTCATCGACACTTTTGATGACCCTTATTCCGGCGTGGTTCACGTCGCCACCACACCGTTGCAGCTGGAGTTGGTGCACATCAAAGCTCGCGGAGCTATGTAGGCTTGCCGTGCGCTTCCGGCCGGATTCACGATTCCCCGCTGGTCGGGCGCGCGCGGTTATTTGCGAAGTTGCTTCCCCGGGTTATAGGTAATGCCCTTGGTCTCGAACAGCGTGGCCGGCAAGCTGTTGTTGTAGCTGGCGGCGGTGATAAATCGCTGGTTGGTCATTTCACCATTGCGATTGCGCACCGTGCTAAAGGGCGTCTGGACACCCTGGACCGGCTTGTAGTTCGCATACACCACCGACTCCTCATCCATCTGCCGGTCGATAGGATCGCGCCAGCTGTAGCTGGTCTTTACCGGCAAATGAGTGCGCGGATCGACCGAGAGGGTGACGCTGTCGTTGTTGGTATTCAGAACCGTGACCTGATCGGCGAGGTTCTGCTCCACCATCGCGGTTCCGTCGTACAGGATCATGGTGCCTGGCGTGGCCAGCCATTTGCGGACCACCCACTCCAGCGAATGATCGCGGCGGCGCAGGTAATCTTCGATCTCCTTGGGCTCCTGGGTTGCGGTGCCCTTGTAGGTGATCTCGTATCCCTTATCACCGATAAACAGCTCCGCGATGTCGCGCTGCTTGGTCAGCTCGATGCGCTCCTTGTCGGGCCACTGCCAAAAGCGCCAGAACTCGATGCTCATGCTGTTCGGGTTTCCGTGATAGAAGCCGTAGGTGCGGCCTTCGCTCTTCATGTCCTGAACGTTGAGGTAGGCATCGCCGCCCAGCCCGCGGATCATGTCGGTTAGAACCTGGCACGCTTTTTGCACGCTGGGATCTTTGGCCGAAGCGAATTGTGCTGTCGGCCAGGAGGCGGGAACGGAACAGGTTTGCGCGCTGGCTGCGGGCGAAGGCTTCGCGGTCTGAGCGGCGGCAGCGACGGCAAGGAGCAGAACGAAGGCGGCGGCGACTCGCATGGTTGAGTTCATTCTAAACGGATATACGGCCAGTACAGTCAATCTGGTTTGACGTCGGGAATTTCGCCTCGGCGAAGTGCGGCAATGATGCCCTCAAACTCCTTCCGCGGTTCTTCGCGAATCAGTAAATCAAATTTGGGGAGCTTCGCGCGCAAGTCATCAAGTCGATGATCCCTGATCGCTCTGGAAGTTGTGTTGTCCCAATCCCAGCCTCCCTCTGTACCGAACAGGTGGCGTTCCAACTCGTCCGCGAATTGCTGCGGTGTGATGTTGCGCTTCAAGAACGGGAGGAACGGCGAAGCCAGAATTATCAGAAGAATCACAAGAAGAATAAGTACTAACCATCTCAAAGGTGGCGAAATGAACGCCACAACGGCGCAGATTGCGCCGATGACCAACACCGAGCAACCGAAGCCGAGTAGACGGTGAGACATAACATTCCGCAGATCCGATGCTTTTGGCACGGGCGCGCCTGCCGAGGATTTATTGTCCTTCCGAAGGACTGCCGTCCCCGAGGGACTCGTCCTTACTTCCCATGCCTACCCAGCGCTGAAGCGCTGGGCTATCTTCTTCCGTCCCACTTCGTGGGACTGCTGGGTTTGCCGGTTTCACCATCATCGCTCACGACAAACTGCGATTGTTCGGGTAGGAGGCGTTATTTCATTACTCCTCTGTGTCTCTGTGCCTCTGTGTCTCTGTGCCGCTGTGGTGAAAATCCCGACTCCGTGTTCTCAGTGACCTCCGTGGTGAATCACTTCTTTTTGCGCCGCTTGGCGGGTGCCGGCTTCTCTTCGACCACCGCGAACTGTATGCGCTTCTGCATCCGGTCGATGCGGTCTACCAGCACGCGAACGGGATCGCCCATCGAGTAGGTTTTCCGCGTACGTTGCCCTATGATCTGCCGGGTGTTCTCGTGATACAGGTAATGATCGTCGGTGAGCGAGCCCAGCGGCACCAGGCCTTCGATGAACATGTCGTTCAGCTCGACAAACATTCCGAACTTGGTGACGCTCACGATCAGGCCGTCGAACTCGTCGCCGACGCGATCCTCCATGAACTTCATCTTCTTCCATTCCATCAGCTCGCGTTCGGCTTCGTCGGCGCGGCGTTCGGATTGGCTGGACTCTTCGGCGATCTCGTGCAGTTCGTCCTCGGGAATCGGGCCGCGCAGTGGGACGGCCCGTTCGCGATCATCACGATGGGGACGTTTCGAGGACTCCCACTCAAGCAAAGGCGGCTTGAGTGGTGCACCCGGGGTTTTGGCCACGCTGGAAGGTCCCGTCGTTCGCTTCGACCAGGGGGACGGCGACTCGCTGTGGGCGACGCCTCCCACTCCCATCGGCACGCCGTGCTCTTCGCGCTCGGCAGAATCGCGCAGCACATCTTTCAGAATGCGATGCACGATCAGGTCGGGATAGCGCCGGATCGGCGAAGTGAAATGCGTGTAAGTAGGAGCAGCCAGCGCGAAGTGGCCTTCGTTCTTCTCCGAGTAGCGCGCCTGCTTCAGCGAGCGCAGCATGAGGTACGACAGGATACGCTCCTCCGGCTTGCCGGCGATCTTCTGCGTTAGCTTCTGATACATGCGCGGCGTGAGGTGGACTTCCTCGGGCAACTCGACGGTTTTCGCCTGGCGGCCGCTGCCATAACGGTCGCGCCGCTCGGCTTTGAACTGCACTCGCTTCACCGGCAGCGGCCCCACTCCCAGCGAATAGCCGAACTTCGCGGCAATCGTCTCGAAGTCGTAGACCCGCTTGGGATCGGGCTTTTCGTGGATGCGATAGAGCGAGCCGACGTGTTTGTTCTCCAGATAGCTGGCCACGCACTCGTTGGCCGAAAGCATGAATTCCTCGATGATGCGGTTGGCGATGTTGCGCTCCGAGCGCGTGATGCTCTTCATCAGGCCGTGTTCGTCGAACTCGATTACCGGCTCCGGCAAATCGAAATCAATTGAGCCGCGCCGCACTCGCTTGCGGTTCAGCATCATCGCCAGCTCGCGCATCAACTCGAAAACGTCGACCAGCCCGTGATAGTGCTGCCGCTGTGCCGGGTCACCCTCGAGGATGAGGTTCACGTTGGTGTAGGTCATGCGCTCGGCCGAGCGAATCACGCCCTCATTCAGGGTGTAGCCGACGATTTCGCCCTGGTGATCGATTTCCATTACACACGACAACACCATGCGATCGACTTGCGGACGCAGGCTGCACAGGTCGGTGGAAAGTTCGATGGGCAGCATGGGCACGGCGCGATCGGGAAAATAAACCGACGTTCCCGCGCAGCCGCGCTTCCAGATCGATCGAAGAGCTTTCGCGCACATAATGCGCCACGTCCGCAATGTGTACCTGCAGCTCGAAGTGGCCATTCGACATGCGACGTACGGTGACCGCGTCGTCGAAGTCGCGCGCAGTTTCGCCGTCGATGGTGACGATAGGAAGCGAGCGGTAATCGCGCCGATGGCGCAGCTCGCTCGACGGAATCACCGGATCGAATTGCTGCGCCTCCTGCAATACCTCGACCGGAAAGCGGTGCGGCAAGTGAAACTTGCGAATGATGATTTCGACGTCCACGCCGAAGTCGTCTTCATACCCTAGAATCTCGATCACACGGCCGCGCGGATTTCCCGCGGGCGACGGCCACTCCGTGATCTCCACTTCGACGACCACGCCTTCCAGGTCGCCCCACTCGTGCTGGCGCGCCTCGGCGCCCAGGACGCGATCGCGATCCGGCTTCTTACGAGAAGGTTGCTTCTCACCGGTCTCCCGCTCATCCGCAAATGAGGCGGATGAATGGGGCACCCGGCGGACGGCCCAGGTTAGCGTCCAAACGACGGACGCGAACCTGGGGCACAGAGTCTTCTCCCTGGGGCCACTCCATGCCGCGCGGGATGACGATCTCCTTGGTGACTTTCTCGTCGATGGGAGTGACGTAATTCTGCCGCGAGCCGCGATGAAACGTGCCCACTACGGTAGGGTTGCCGCGGGTGAGCACCCGCAGGATGCTTCCTTCGGCGCGGCCGTCGTCGCGTTTGCGGCCCAGCTCCACCAGCACCTGATCGCCGTGCATGGCCGATCCGATTTGCTGCGGATGAATGTAGATGTCGCCGGCGACGGTCCGGCGCTGATCGGCATTGGGGATCACGAAGCCGTAGCCGTCGCGATGCATGGTCAAGCGGCCCGCGACCAGGTTCTGCTTTGCGGCGGCATGTTCCGCTAAGGTGTAGCGGTCGCGCCCGGTCTCGATCAGGCGGGCACTTTTCACCAGAGCCTGCAAGCGTTCGGCGAGCTGCTGCCGCTCCGGGCCGCGTAAATTCATCTCGCGAACCAATTGCTTATAGCCAGCAGAATGATGGGGCTGGCGTTCAATATGCCGCAAGATCGCCTGATCGGTAAGCATGTCTCTGTCTTCGATGCGCCTTAGGCTGGGCCCGCGGCATTGCGACGGTTTAGGTCGGTGGGATCGAGGGAGCGTCATCCTCCGGGATGGGATCGCCGCTCTTGCGCTGCATCTCGTCGTAGATGTCCCGCATCACGTCCTGGCGCCGTTCGCCGTCGTCGTGAATGCGCGACATCATTTCCTTGAGCGCCACATTCAGGATGTGGTAGTGGTGCAGCTCGCGATAATGAGGATCGCTGGTCACTTCCTTCCACAAACCGTGCAGCAGGTCCACATCTTCCTGCCGCATGCGCGGGGTGTGCGGTCCCAGCATGTATTCGTGCTTGGTGCCGTCGGGCTCGAAGACCACCAGCCGCAGCCGGGGGCGCGGCTCCGCCAAGTGTTCCCAGGCGTCGCCGGTGAGCTTGCCCTGTTCGTCGGCGGTGAGCTTGTTCGACAGGCCGCAGACGATGACCGAGGCATGCAGCCGCTGCGCCGTGGCCACAATGCTCTCGAAGACATCGTTGGTGGGCACCACCAGCAGAGAGACGTGCTTGCCCTGCTTTTCGGCGACTGCCACCACCGAGGTAAATAACTCCTGTTCATACTTCTTGAATACCTCCGAGGTGTCCATGAACTCGCTGCCGCTGAAGGAGTGCTCCCGGTGATAAACGCGCGAGGTCATCACTACAACATCGGTTTTGCTGGTGTCGGTCCGGGCCAGGACTTTTTGCAGGTAATACAAATTGCGGGGATCGCGAACCGCTACCAGAATATTTCCTGGACGCACTTCCATCGCCTCACCGCTCAACTCGCGATCACCGGCGATGTTGAACTGCTCCAGTCCCGACTGTCCGGAGGCATGCTCGGCTGCCGTGGTGCGCTCAGAAATCGTCAGGATGATGAAGAAAGCGAGGCTGAAGGATACCCCCGCGATGGTCGCCATTTCCTTGGTAAAGAGGTTGACGATGGCGGTGGAAAACAATAGCACTAAAATCAATCCCAGCCCGACCGGAATCTCGACGCCTTTGATGCGAAGATTGCCGGGCACCTTCCACTCCCGGTTTTCGGGGCTGGTGTAGCGCAGTACGACCACCGCCAGCGACATGAAGGAGAAGCTCCAGATCACGCCGAAGGCATAGAGCGAGGCCAGCAGGTAGACATTGCCGCGGCTGGCCACGATGGTCAGAATCTGCAGCCCGACAATCAGGTTGATGACGCGATAACTGGTGCCAAACCGTTTTTGCGGCTTCTTGAACCAGGTGGTCAGGACGCCGTCTTCCACCATCCGGCTCAGCACGCCGTTGGCGCCGACGATGGCCGTGTTCACTGCTCCCGACAGGATCAGAGCGCCCACCAGCACTACGAATCCCTGGAACACCAGACGCAGGGTATAGGGGCCGACTACGCTCATGGCCAGCCCGCTAATGAGGTTGGCGAAATAATCGGGCCGCACCTTATCGGGGATGATCATTACCGCGAAAAATGAAACCAGCGAAGTGAAAAACAGGCTGTAGAGAAAAATCACCAGCCCGGTTTTCTCCAGGTTCTTCAGCTTGGGATGTTCGATTTCGCGATTGATCTGAGCCAGCGACTCCTCGCCGCTCATGGCCAGCACGGAGTGGCCGAAGCCCACCAGCAACATGATGAGCGGAATCCGAGCCGCCCAGGTGCCCAGCAGCCAGCCCAGCGATTCCTTGTTGTGGTGCATGGTGGCCGGCGAGGGGAAGGGAGGCAGCGGAGACGGATGCTTGAACAGCGTAATCAGGCACCACACGATCAGCAGCACCACCATGACGGTGGTAATCTTCATGATCTGCAAAGCACGTTCGCTGGACTCGTGAATGCCCTTGATGTTCTGCCACCAGAAGTAAAGAGTCACCAGCACGGCAAAAAAGGCCGCAAAGGCGTTTTCCGGCACGGTAATGTCGTAGCCGACGTGATGAAAGGTGTCGGTGAGAAATCCGGCGACATATTGTCCCGCGGCCACCGAGCTAATCGGCCCGGTCAGAATGTAGTCGAAGAGCAAAGCCGATACGGACAGTTTGGCCAGAGTACCGCCCATGGCCTGCTTCACCACCCGGTAGACGCCGCCGCGTACAAACATCGCGCTGGACTCGATGTAGATGGCGCGCACCGCGTAGCTGAACAGCATGACCGCCAGCACAAACCAGGGAGCGCTCTTTCCGATGACCTTCTCGGCGTCACCGCCCACGTAATAGGCCGATGAGGCCAGGTCGGAGAGCACGATCGCCGCTGCCCGCCAGAACGAGATGAAGGTCAGCATCACCGAGGTGGCGACGAAGACTTTAATGGCGGGACGTTGCAGGTTCTCGGTCGAGGTGGACATAACGGTTCTGGAAGGTCTGGGCAGCTCTCCTGACGTGGAGACACACAACAGCAATGTTCAGTGTACTGCTTTTGCCCTTTAGGGATCAGCCTCGGAAGGGGCTCGCTTGAATGTACTCGCTTGCCGGACGGTTGTCAGTAGCCGGGAGCGGCTGCCAGGGAAAAGCCTGATTTCCCGGGCGGAATATTACAGCCAGGTTTCAGGGACGGTTCTTCCGGCAAACCAGTTTCGCCGGCGGCTATTGCCGGTTGGTCAGGTAAGTTCGGCTGATACGGTCGTGCCAGCAGAGCACGTCCACGTCGACGCAACGCCCACAGCAATCCCATCAGCAGCGACGCCGTCGAGAAGTAGAGTCCGATAACCCGGCTGCGGCGGTGACGGCGGTTGGGACGTTTTCCCTTGAAGGTGCTCAGGCTGATCTTGGCTACCTGCATTCCGGCAGTACCGCCTCCATAGACGGTAAGCAGGTACTGATAAACGGCCCACAGGAGCAGCGGTACCGCGGCTGCGGCGAGCACTAAGGGCTTGGTGAGCGGCAGCTTCGGTAGCATTTTGTAAACCACCGCGCCGAAGATGCCCGCGGCCACGCCCACCAACGCGCAATCGATCAGGCCGGCGTACAGGCGCTGAGAAATGCTGACCGCCTGGAAAGGCAACTCAATGTGATCGGCAGCAGGCGTCGGGTCCGGCTGCGGGCTCGCCGAAAAGTGCAATCCGTCAAGTAATGGCGTTCCCGGAAATGCCTCCAACTCTTCGGGCACATCCAGAATGCGCGGCTGCTCGGGAACTACCGGATCGGCCAGACGATAGATTGTGGGCGGAGCCTCCGATGCCTGGCGGGGAAACGCAATTACTTTCCGCTTTGACGGTGGTCGCGGCAGCGGAGCGGGACGCGGCGTCGGGTTCGGTTCGGGCTGGAGCACGGCCGCGGGAGCCGACTACAACTGGTTCGGGTTTTTCCTCTGCAACGAATACCGGCGTCAGGATCGGCTCGCATGAATCTTCCGCCGCGATGGGCAGAATATCGAGCTGAGCGACTGCCACAGTTTCCTCAGCTGGAGTTTCGGTGATCGCAGGCTCGCCGGGAACTTCAGCGTCAGGCTCGAACTCGGTGGTGTCGGCGGGAGGAAACGGGAAGCGCATGGTATACGCTCCTTCGATACGGCGTCCGCGACGGTTGCGATAGCCGGCAACGCGGGCGTGAATCTCCTGGCGCCAGACATCGCTGGTGGGCTGCGAGGAATCGGCGGATGGATCGGCGCAGAGAGCTGGTTGGTCAGTCATGTCGTGGCGCGACTATTCCTATTCTGGCAACACCTGAACGAATCGCGCGGCGAAACCCTGCCGCGGTAATAAACTGGATGAGAAACAGAGGCCGCCGGCCGGCGCTTGCGGAAACGAGCCACAGCCGTGCAGTCGAACATATCGATTGCGCAACCGGTAAGCGCCACGCGGGTTCAAGAGAAAGTCCAGAGCTGCGGGTGATCAAGCGGAGGCGGTACGCGTTTTGCCTGTGCACCTGCAACGTGCTAAGTTGCAAGGTTCCCCTCAATCACCAACTTATTGGCCAAGGGGCGTACGCCTTTCGATGATTGCTCGCATTCGATTGATTATCACGGCGCTGGTGGTGTGTCATCTGTTTCTGCAGCCCAGGCTGTTAACCAGCCAGTTGCGTCCCTCGCAACCGCAGGCAAATCCGGCACAATCGACGACCTCCTCGCCGCCGCCGCAGCAGCAAAATTCGGCTCCATCGACGGCTTCGCCGCCGGCGTCGGCCAGCCCCGGCTCCTCCGCCGCCGACGATGACGACGATCTTGACGACCTGCTCGACGACATATCCGCCGGCACCGCCAGCATTCGCCAAGATCCGGCATCACGGCGCAAACCGATAATGGCCAGGAGGACACGCAAACTGAAAAGATCATCGAACAGGAACTCCAGAGCAGCAACGAACAGGAGTTGGGACCGCAGCCCCCGGCCATTAACGTTCCCCTAGGCCGCAATGAAGTGCTGATTCGCGCCGATCAGCAGGAGAAGAATCAGGACATCTACAGCGGCCGAGGGCATGTGGTAATTCGCTTTGGCACCAACACGCTGCACGCCGACGAGGCCACCTACGATGCCTCGACCGGACAACTGACCGCGTCGGGCCACGTGGTGTTCGACGGCGGACGCCACAACGAGCACCTGGTCGGCAGCCACGCCACCTATGACATCAGCCGCGATACCGGCACGTTTTATGACGTGGTCGGTTCCAGCGGCGTGCGCGTCAAGAACAAGGTCATGTTTCTCACCTCCTCGACCCCGTTTTTCTTTACCGGCAAGGTAGTCGACAAGCTGGGACCGGACCGTTATCGCGTTCACTACGGCTTCGTAACCTCGTGCCGAGTTGCCCAATCCCAAGTGGAAGTGGGATTCCAAAGTTGCCGATGTCGAAATGGGCGACGAAGTTCAAATGCACCACGCCACCTTGAAGCTGGGCGGCGTTCCGGTTTTCTATGCTCCCTATGCGGAACATCCGACGGATTTCGGACGCAAGAGCGGCTTTCTGATCCCCGAAATCGGCGAGTCCAGCACTCCGCGGCTTTATCCTGGGCGATGCGTTTTATTGGGCCATCAGCCGCAATGCCGATGCCACCCTTGGAGCTGCCTTGTACTCATCGCGCGGCTGGGCTCAGTTTGGCGACGTGCGCGCCATTGGCTACACCTACGGTTTGCAATCCGCATACTACGGGGTAATCGATCAACAAAGGTCCGACCAGCAGCGGTCAGAACCAGGGCGGTGAGGAAGTCAAGGCTGAACGGCTGGAAGAATTTTGCCCACGGCTTTCGCGGCGCCGTATCGGTGGACTATCTCAGTTCCTACCTGTTTCGCCTGGCGTTTGCTCAAGGATTTACCGAAGCCATCAACTCCGAAGTTCGCTCTTATGGGTTCTTGAGCAAGGAACTGGGATGGGTATGGCCTGGGCTTTCTGGCTTCGCGCTATCAGAATTATCAGAGCACGGCGCCCGACGATTTCATCGAGATTAACCACGCGCCCAGTGTTGAGTTCTCCACCGTGGAGCGGCCTTTCAGCCGGACGAATTTTGTGTATGCCTACGACGTCGCAACCGAAGGCGTGTCGCGCAACGAAATCGGCTTTTCGACCGCTCCTCTGGTAGGACGGCTGGACGCGGCTCCCTACATTGCTTTGCCCAAAATTCCTGCATGGCTGGACGTTCCGCCCCCAGGTGGGCGCGCGCGAAACCTATTACACCCAGCGTCTGGAATCCAGCACCACCCAGCCGCTGGGAGTAGCAGTCAGCGATCCGATCAACCGCAACGTTGCCAATGCTTCGTTGGAGGTCCGGCCTCCGACCCTCTCCCGCATCTTCGACCATAAGCCCTTCGGCCGGGTGCTGAAGCATACGATCGAACCGTTCGCCATCTACCGCTATCAGACCGGCATCAACGACTTCAGCCAGATCATTCGCTTCGACGAGCGCGACATTCTGGCCGATACGAACGAAGTGGAATACGGCGTCATCAATCGCCTGTATTCCAAGAAAACGAGCTCCGCGGCGCAAGTGCTATCAGCCATCCGAAATACGACTTCCTGGCCGGGGCTTTATCGAAAACCACGGAAGAGTACAGCGGAAAAGACAGCGAGATCTGCAATGACGACTCCGGCCCGGCGCTGGACGTGGTGAGCTGGGAGATCGCGCAAAAATATTTTGCCAACACTACGTTTGGCGGAGCGCTGGTACCGGGCGTGCGCAACGTGTTTGACAGCACCGTCGACTTCACCGGCATCGCCTTCCTCACGGAGCCCAGAATTTTTTCGCCCATCATCTCCCGGTTGCGGGTGCAGTCCGGAGCCGCTGATTTTCAGTGGGCGCTGGATTACGATCCGGTACTGCACCAAATGAATGCCAGCACCATCTTCGCCGGTTACCGGTGGAACAACTGGTACGTGAATGGAGGCCAAGCCTATCTGGACGCCCCGGGTGAGTTCACCATTGTGAACGGAGTGGCCGTCGCAGAGGTTTTCAACCAATACCGCATCGGGCTGAATTACGGCAACATGAACAAGCAGGGCTTCAGCGGTGGCTTCAGCGTGGCCGCGGATGCGCGGCTGTCGTACATACAGGCCGCCACCATTCAGACCAATTACAACTGGGACTGCTGCGGTGTCGCCTTCCAGTATCAGCGCTGGGCACTGGGCCTGGTGCGTGACGAAAATGCATTTCGTATCGCCTTCAGCCTGACCAACGTTGGCAGTTTCGGGACCCTGAAGCGCCTGCAAAGGCTGTACTGACCGATTCCCGTCGATCTGCTCTTCTGGCATACAATTGAGCGATGTCGGCCCTACCCGCCCAGCTGCCCGCCGAAGGCCAAGATCTCCGCGGCAAAATGCAACTTCTGCGCGACCGCCTGCGTTCCCTGGGACGCCTGCTGGTGGCGTATTCCGGCGGGGTTGATTCGGGCTTCCTGGCTTGGGCTGCTTATCGCGAACTGGGCGACGCCATGATGGCGGTGCTGGCCGATTCCCCCAGCCTGGCGCGCTCGCAGATGCGCGATGCGGTGGCCTTTGCCGACGAACAGGGCATTCCCTTGACGGTTCTCAGCACGGACGAAATGACGCGTCCCGAATATGTTCGCAACGATGGCGCCCGCTGCTTTCATTGCAAGGACGAACTGTTCAGTGTGATGGAAGCGTATCGTGAGAAAACCAGGTTTCGACGCCATAGCCTACGGCGTGAATGTGGACGACCAGGGAGATTATCGTCCCGGTCAACAGGCCGCCCGGCAACACCGGGTGGCAGCTCCGTTACTGGATGCGGGCATGACCAAGCAAGACATCCGCAGTCTGGCCCGGGAAGCTGCCTTGCGTATCTGGGACAAGCCGGCTTCGGCTTGCCTGTCTTCGCGCATCGAGTATGGCCGTCCGGTTACGCCCGAAGCGCTGACTGCGGTGGAATTGGGTGAAGAAGCGCTGCGGCAATTGGGCTTTCGTCAGTTTAGAGTGCGTCACCACGGCCAGATTGTGCGCCTGGAAATCGCTCGCGACGAATTAGCAGGTGCAATGACGCTGGAAATGGCCGCCGAATTCACTCGAATCTTTAAGGCGCTAGGATTTGCGTACGTCACCCTCGATCTCGAAGGATTTCGCTCCGGCTCCATGAATGCGGTGCTGCCGATTGACTCCTTACTCAAGGGACCGGCTCGTAAAGCTGATTGAGGCCGCAGGACCGACCTCGGCCGCGCTTCGATCTGGTTGGCCGAGATCGCATTCGCAGCGGCCCGGCTAGCGCGGAAAAACCCTGCCTCCATGAGATAATCAAGAGTTCATGTTCTTCCCAAAAAGGTGGTTTCTGACTTTGCTCTTGAGACGAACGGCTGTCTTGTGTGTCCTTTTGTGCGCCGTAGCCGTGGCGCAATCCAGTGTTCCAGCGCTTTCCCCGCAGGTGGCCGAGCGCGTGCAGCGACAGGTTCGGGCTTACTTTAATATGCCGCCCGACGTGGCCATCACGTTAGGCAAGCCGGCTTCCAGCGAGTTCCCCAACTATGAGAGCCTCCCCATCACCATGAGCAAGGGGGAGAAGACGCAGACCATCGATTTCCTGGTCTCCGCCGATGGCAAGACCCTGGTCCGATTTATGAAGATCGACTTGACCAAGGATGTGTACGCGGAAAACATGAGCAAGATCAGTCTGGCCGACCGGCCGGTGCGCGGCAATCCTCAGGCTAAAGTGACCATCGTCAACTTCGACGACTTCGAATGCCCATTTTGCGCGCGCATGCATAACACGCTGATGAGCGAAATTCTGCCGCAGTACAGTGACAAGATCAAGATCGTGTATAAGGATTATCCGCTAATTTCCATACATCCCTGGGCGCAACACGCCGCCAACGACGCTAACTGTCTGGCTAAGCAAAGTGGCACGGCCTATTGGCAGCTGGCTGACTACCTGCACGGTAATCAACGTTCCATTCCGCAGGGAAATCTGCCCGCGGCGTCTGCCGAGCTGGACCGGTTGACCCTGGATTTCGGGAAAAAAAATGGGGCTGACATGACGCAGCTGCAGGCGTGCGTCAAGGCGCAATCGGATGCCGTGGTCAAGGCCTCGATCGCCGAGGGCGACAAGCTGAATGTCAACGCCACGCCAACCATGTTTATCAACGGGGAGCGGCTGGAGGGGGCTTTGGACGCGGACGAGGTGAGATCCGCGCTGGACCGGCAGCTGTTGGCTGCGGGTGTCCAGCCGCCACCGCCACCACCGCCGGCCGCCAAGCCGGCGCCGGCAGCGACGCCTAGCAAATAGCCGGCGCGAGGTTGGCTCCCTCGATCGCATTTCGCTGGAGGCAGAGGAGTGGGTCCCAGCCGGCACAGAGTCATGCCTCGCAGGAGGGGCGAAGTTTGGAATCGAAACGCAAGAGACTACATAATCTGGCCACTCTGAGCATTCTGTCAGCGGCCTTAGGTTTGCTGCTTACCAGCCTTGCCTGTTCCGGAAAACAGGAGGGCGCCGATGTAATGGCGAGCGTGAATGGCCGCAAGATCACGCGCACCGAAGTGCAAAAATATTACGACAACACCACCGCCGATTCGCCCCAAAAACCCAGCCTGGAACAGGCCGACACTCTGCGCCTGAACATCCTTCGCCAGCTGATCGATAACGAGATCCTGATGCAGCGGGCCGAAAAGCTGGGGCTGCTGGCTACCGATGAAGAGGTTAATAGCAAGCTGGCCGAGATCAAAGCGCCCTATACGCAGGAAGAATTCGATAAGCGTTTGAAGGACCGCAATCTGACGCTGGATGACTTTAAGCGCGATCTGCGCCGTTCGCTCACCATCGACAAGGTGCTGAACAAGGAAGTCACCTCGAAGATTAATATTACCGACGAAGACATCACCAACTATTACAACCAGCACAAGGCGGAATTTAATCTGATCGAGCCACAGTATCATCTGGCCCAGATTCTGGTGACTACGCAGCCGAATCCGCAAGTGCAAAACATGAAAGCGCAAAACGAGGCAGACGCTCGCAAGAAAATCCAGATGGTCGCCAACCGGCTCGACAGCGGTGAAGATTTTGCCACGGTCGCGATGACCTATTCGGAACAGCCGGAGACCGCGCAAAACGGTGGGGACCTGGGATTCGTGCCGGAATCGTCGCTGAAGGGCGACAAGGCCGCTTATGATGCGATCCAGAAGCTGAAGCCCGGACAGTACACTTCCATCCTGCCGGTCTACGATCCCAATACCCACCAGCTTTTTGGCTTCCGTATCGTGAAGCTTATGAGCCGGGAAGTCGCCGGACAGCGCGAGCTCAAGGATCCTCGGGTTCAGCAGGCCATACGCGAACAACTGCGCGATCGCCGGGAACAATTGTTGAAGGCTGCCTATTACGAGACCATCCGCGACAAGTCGACGGTAGAGAACTACTTTGCCGAAGATATCTTGAAGCAAGCCGGTAGCATGAAGTAGAGCGCCCACCCCCAGCCGTCCAGTGGCGCAACCTTTCTGCCTGAAGCTGGGCGGCAGCGAGCCGAACCTAGCCGGAACCTCGGGTGCAAAACAGCTGTGTCCATTCCCAGTGCAAAACTTGAAGCCGGAGCTCGATGAGCTCCGGCTTCTGGGTCTATCGTGAACTAAGGCAGGTTCGAACGTGGATTAGAACAGCCGGCGACGCAGCAGACCAGCCAAGCCGAGGATGCCCGAGCCGACCAACAGAATGCTGCTGGGCTCAGGAGTCGTGCCGGTGGTGGTGGTAGTGGTGGTGCCGCCCCACATGGTGAACGACTCGGAAGGAACCGTTCCGATGGTGTTTTCCTGGGCCTGCGACGGACCCGAGTTCATATCCCAATAAGCCGGGTCGCCGCTCGGTACGCTAGCATTGCTCAGGGTCATCCAGTAGGTGCCGGCGTTAAGAGATACGCCGCCACCGTTGAAGGTCGCGGTCTCATCGCAAACGTTGTAGCCGAACTGGTTCGAGAAGCAGTTCGTAGCCGTAACGTTCAGAGTCTGGTCCAGCAGTTCGTTGCCGAACGCCGCCGAGCCAATCTGGAATTCAACGCTGGTCAGGGTGTCGCCGGGGATCAGCCACGCCCAGAACGAAGCGCCGCTTACTGTGTTCGCGGCCTCCAGAGTGAAGCTGTCGCTAACCGAGAAACCGAAGTTAATGGTCCAGCCCAAATCCTGTCCATTGACGGGACCGTTGTCATATACATCCGTCTGAGCCATGGCAGGAATCGCGGCCAATGCCAGACACACAACTGCGAGCAAAGCAATACGAAGTTTCAAGGCAGAACCCTCCTTTAGGGTCAGGGTTAGAAAGTTCAACAAAAGTAAGCCTGCCCATCGACCAGTTACTGGCTTCCCGCTATGACGGCCAACGGAGAAGCTATCCTCCCTCGGCCTCGATGTTTCCACCAAAGCCCTCAGGACTACTGCGATGGGAATGAATGCCTTGACTCAAGAAAGGAAAAGATAACAACCTTACAGCGCCGCGAGGAGTCAAGGACCACGAGGCCGACGCTGAATACCTACCACAGGGAAAAATCTATCGACTTCCGTTGGGCCGCGGACGATCTGCTGACTTCAATTCGGAAGTGCCCTGAAGCTTAGAGACATAACAAACTACATGGCTTTGAAGTGCAATTTGTCTGCCGCGGTAAACTAGTGAAAATAGGACGTAGTATGTTACCCAGGCTGCAACCAGTTGCAACATAGTTCTCAGGACTTTCCCGGCAACCTGTAGTTAATTCCTAAATTGGGAACTAATGCCTATAGAGATAACTCAAGTTACTCTAGAACAATTCCCAAAATAGGAATTAAAACTATTCGTTGCAATTGATCTAATCGGCTTGGCCGCTATCATCCGGTCTTTTCATAACACCGAATGCCTGTGCCAAATCGCTAAGCAGGTCGCTGACTTCTTCCAGGCCGATATTCAGACGGACGATGCGGTGTTGGTAGTGAGGCCGTCCTTTGTAGAAAGATAGGTCGTAGGCTACAGCCAGACTAGTCACGCCTCCCCAGCTATAGCCAATCTTGAATAATTCGAGAGCATTTACGAAAGCCTGGACTTGGTGCTTAGTAAAGGCAGGCTTGAGCACCAGGGAGAATATGCCGGCCGAGCCGGTGAAGTCGCGTTTCCACAATTCATGGCCGGGACAGGAATCCAATGCCGGGTAAAGGACGGACTCGACCTCCTCGCGCGCGGCCAGCCAACGGGCAATCGACAGCGCTGAGGCCTCAATCTTCTCCAGTCGCACCGCCAGGGTTTTCATTCCCCGCAAAGCCAGGCTGCAGTCGTCGGGCGAGGCGGCGCAGCCGATGAGCTGATGGGTCGCTCCCAAGCCGCTGGTAGATGCTCTTGTCCCTGGTCGTGACCGATCCCAACAGCAAATCGCTGTGCCCGCCGACATACTTGGTAAGCGCTTGCAGGGTGACGTCGGCGCCGTGCGCGAAGGCGTCGAAGTACACTCCGGCCGACCAGGTGTTATCGATTGCTACCAACGCTCCGGCCGCATGGGCGGCCTTGGCAATGGCGGGAACGTCTTGCACTTCCATGGTGATCGAGCCCGGACTTTCGCACCAGATCAGACGCGTGTTGGGCTGAATTCGGTCGGCGATTCCCCCGGCAATGTCGGGCGCGTAGTACGAGACTTCCACGCCAAAGCGGCGCAGCACATCGTTGGCGAACTTCCGGTTAGGACCGTAGATGCTCTCCGGAACCAGCACGTGGTCGCCGGCCCGCAGAAGCGCGAGGTTGATCAACGAGATTGCGCCCTGGCCGCCTGGCGTGATGATGGTGCGATAGCCCTGCTCCAGTTCACAGATACGGCCGGCCAGCTCCAGCGTTGTAGGAGTGCCGTAGAGACCGTAGGTGTATCCGGCATCGTACTGGTCCCACTTGTCGGTGACCGCCGCGGCGTCGGGAAAGAGCGTGGTAGAGCCGCGATAAACCGGCGGCGCCAGGGAATGAAACCCGGGTGGAACCTGGACATCCGAATGTATCAGTTTGGTCTTCCAGTGCTTCGCCATCGGAACATTATAGGAGGCGGAAGAAGCTATCAGCCGTCAGCTGTCAGCCATCAGCTAATGAGAGGCAACGCTCTCCACGGATGACGAATTGCAATCGAGGCGCAAGCCTTCCGGCTCAGTAAGCTTGGATCGGAGTGCATAAGAGATTGCTGCACAGAGATAGTTGACAGTAGCAGCCGGAAGACGCGTCTAAGAAGAGACCTGGCTGATGCGCTGACAGCTGATAGCTCATGGCTGACGGCTGACAACTACTCCACGATGGCCAGGGTGTCGCCGGCGTTGACGGTTGAACCTTCGGCGGTGAGGATCTTCTGCACCTTGCCGTCTTTGGGCGACTTCATCTCGTTCTGCATCTTCATAGCTTCCATCACGATGATGCCCTGCCCGGCTTTCACTTCATCCTGTTCGTTGACCAGGACGCGAACGATCTTTCCCGGCATAGGGGCTTTCACTTTTTGCGGGCCAGCCTCGGCGCCGGCGACCGCGCGGCGAGTGCGAAGCGAACGCGGATCTTGCACATCGACGGCATAGCGAGCGCTGCCGATGACCATGTGCAGCTCGCCTTGCAGCGAGCGCTCGCGTTTGATCTCGTAGGCTTTGCCCTCGACCAGAACTGAGAGCACGTCGCGCGCGGTCAAAGCGGCGTCGACTTCCATCTGCTGGCCATCGATCTTGCACTGCCAGGTCTTCTCGACCGCTCGTTAGTTCCACCTGATGCGTTTTGCCGTCGACTACAACGTCGTAGATCATGAAAGTCTCGCTCTTAGCTTTTAGCCCTTAGCTTTTGGCAATCAAACTCTTTAGAACAAACCTGCCGTTAGCGGAATACCGAGACGCGGATCGGGTGCCCCGTTCTAGCCCGGTGTCGGCTAGGGCGGGGCAGTTATCGCCTATCGCTCGCGCAGTGCCTCGGCGCGAGCGGTGCGCCGCCAGTTCGAAGGCGCGGGCGGCGAAGCCGTGTTGCCATTCCCCGATACGGCGCCGTTTGCGCCCGGCAAGGTCGCCTTAGGATCCATGGTGGCGAAGATGGCCGCACCCACCGCCGCCATGATCGGACGGCGGACATCGGTCTCGTTGCTGGGCTTGGTTATCAAACGATCGAGAAATCCGGTATCAAGATTTCCCGCGCGAAAATCCGGATCTTTCAGGATGCGGCGAAACAGCGAAACATTGGTCTTGATGCCGCCGACGAAATACTCGTACAGCGCCCGCAGCAGGCGATTGATGGCTTGCTCGCGATCCTCGCCATAGCCGACCAGCTTGGCCAGCAACGGGTCGTACTCAATGGGCACGGTCCAGCCTTCATACATCCCGCTGTCGCGGCGAATGCCCGGCCCCGAGGGAGAAATCAGCCGCGTGATCTGTCCCGGCGAAGGAAAATAGTTGTTGTCCGGATCTTCGGCGTAGATGCGGCACTCGATGGCGTGTCCGCGCAGCTGGATGTCTTCCTGCTTGAACGGCAGCTTCTCCCCTGAGGCAATGTGCATTTGCAGATGCACCAGATCGAGTCCGGTCACGAACTCGGTGACCGGATGCTCCACCTGCAGGCGCGTGTTCATCTCGAGGAAGTAGAAGTTGCGCTGCTGGTCGACCAGAAACTCAATGGTGCCGGCGTTGTAATAATTCGCCGCCTTGGCCACGCGAACCGCGATCTCGCCCATGCGGCGGCGCATGTCTTCGTCCACGATCGGCGAGGGCGACTCTTCCATCACTTTCTGGTGCCGGCGTTGCACCGAGCACTCGCGCTCGCCGAGATAGACCACGTTGCCATGCTCGTCGCCGAAGATCTGCATCTCGACGTGGCGGGGATCGACGATGAACTTCTCCAGGTAAACCTCGTTGTCGCCGAAGGAGCGTTGGGCCTCGCTGCGAGCATTCTCATAGGCCGAACGCAACTCCGCGGCCGAGGACACCATGCGCATGCCTTTGCCGCCGCCGCCGGCCGCCGCCTTCAGCATCACCGGATAACCAATCTGCTCGGCCAGGCGCTCGGCCGCGTCCAGGTCCAGTCCGCGCTCGGAACCGGGAACAAACGGCACCCCCGCCCGCTTCATATTCTGTCGCGCCCGGGTCTTGGAGCCCATCATGTCCATCGATTCCGGCGACGGCCCGATGAACTTCACACCAGCATCGGCGCAAGCCCGCGCGAAGCGCGCATTCTCGGAGAGAAATCCGTAACCGGGATGGATAGCCTCGGCCTGGCTGCGGCGGGCTACGTCAAGGATCTTGTCGACGTTAAGATAAGACTCGCTCGCCGTGGCCGGACCGATGGGGTAGGCGTAGTCGGCCTTGCGGACGTGCAGCGCCTTGCGGTCCACATCGGAGAAAACGACCACCGACTCGATGCCCATCTCGCGACAGGCCCGGATGATGCGCACGGCAATTTCGCCACGATTGGCGATCAGTACTCGTTTGAACATGACCTGTACCTCTGAGGCGTCGGCCCGGCTTGCGGGGCAGAGCGCGGCTCGAGAGATGTTCTGCGGAAGCAGAGGCGGAAGGCGGGCGGCTAACGCACCCATCCACAGAAGATTGGATTGTACTAAATGAGCCCTGGGCCGCGAGGGATGATGTCACAGGGATCTGTGACGCCTGACAAAGGAGAACCCGACGGCGTCGGCCGTAGCGTTTTGTTAGACTTCCCTATCTCGTTATCTCATTTTCGCCAGAAGGGTAAGACACGTGGAAAAAGCAATGCAGCAGCCGGGCCGTCCTGGGAAATTCGGTTTTGCAGCGGCCGGAGTTTTCGCATTCATAGTTGCCGGAGCGATGATGGGCGCCGACGCGCGACCGGCACAGTCGCAGCCGCCGAATGCCGCAGGCGCGACTCAAACCGCCGCCCAGAAATATAAGAATATCCAGGTGCTGAAAGACATACCGGCGGATCAACTGATTCCCTCCATGCAGTTCATTACGGCGGCGCTGGGAGTGGAATGCGAGTTCTGCCACGTTGCCAGCCCGGCGGGCAAACTGGAGTTCGACAAGGACGACAAGGACGAGAAGAAGACCGCGCGCGAAATGATGCAGATGATGTTTGCCATCAACAAGAACAACTTTGACGGCAAACGCGGGGTCACCTGCAACACCTGCCATCGCGGCTCGCCGCATCCTCAGGCAATTCCCGCGATCCTGGCGGAAGGTCCCAAGCCGGAAGCGATGGCGGCTATGGCGGCGCACGACGTGGACCCGGCCAAGCTGCCCTCTGGAGCTCCTGTGCTGGAGAAATATATCCAAGCCCTGGGAGGACAGGCCGCTCTCGAAAAGGTTTCTACTCGGGTGGAAAAGGGCAAGGCCCTGATGCCTGAGGGACAGCCGATCGCCATCGATATTTACACCAAGGCCCCGGACGAGCGCCTGTCGGTGATGCACATGCCCAAGGGCGAAAGCGTCACCGCATATAACGGGCAGGCCGGCTGGATTGCTTTCCCGGGGCGTCCCACGCGGGAGATGTCGGCTCCGGACCAGTTGGCCGCAAAACTCGATGCCGAGGCGTTTTATCCCGCGGCGTTTGAGCATGAGTTCACTGAATTGAAGCTGCAAGAGAATCCAGAAAAAATTGGGGAGCACGAGACCAGTGTGGTGCTGGGTCTTACGCCGGGGCAGCCGCCGGTGAAGCTGTACTTCGACCAGACCTCGGGCCTGCTGGTGCGCATGGTTCACTATGCCGACACGCCGTTGGGACTGAATCCGACGCAGGTGGATTTTGCCGATTATCGCGATGCCGGCGGGGTGAAGACGCCGTATCGCTGGACAATTGCCCGGCCCAGCGGGAGCTTTACCATCCAGATCGATAAGGTGGAGCAGAATGTGGCGATTGATGGAGCGAAGTTCGTGGAACCCAAACCGGAGCCACCGCCGCAGAAACGGTGAGTTTGCGCTGGGAGTGATCACTGCTATGGCGGAAAATAATCTGCTGGCGGAAGCACGAGCACCCCGCGGAGTTTCCGGCCGAAGTATTGTCCGAAGTGTCGTTTGTCGCCGGTCAGCACATGCGTCGCCCGGGCATGGATGGCCGCCTGCTAAATAGGGCGGTCCTTCTCCGGAAGCTTTACATCGGGCGGAAGCAGTGAGCTGCCCATCACGACTCGCACAGACTCCAGCAATAGGACCAATCTATGCAGTTGGTCGTCTTCACTCAGGTTGGATCGGGCTTCCTCAATAGCGTAGGGCGAACTCATTAATTGGACATTCTTGAGGTTCCACAAACGAGCCACGGCTGCCGCCGGTCGATACGCAGCAGAGAACAAAACATTGGCATCGAGAAAGACACGATCCACGTTCACGCCCGTTTGGCGGGCCTACGATGGGAAATTTTGGAGGGATCAAGCCCCAGCTTTTTCACTTCAGCGACCGCAGCAGCATAGTCTTTCGCATCTACGGCGTTCGAGAGCAAGAATTCGGCTTTGCGCTCGGGAGTATATATCTCAACCGGGACGGCGGTAGCTGGGCGGATGAGAATGCCTTCCGGCCGCTCTTCGGCGACGATCAGACCACCCTCTTCAATTCCGAATTTCCGGCGTAGCCGCGCAGGGACCACCACCGTTCCGTGTTTTCCAACCTTGCTGACTTCCATAATCCTCTCGCGCCCGAAACTCTGAATATCCGGCGCCTTTAAGTATAGAACACCGTCGCGTGCCCCAGGTTCACGTCCGTCTTTTGGACGTTAACCTGGGTAGACAATGTCCGTGGGTAGTGATCCCAGGTTAGCCCAACCGAAGGGCGAACCTGGGGCACAGGGCGTGAGTGCCAACGAAAATGCCCCTCTTTGCGGAGGGGCGAATAGACGAAGCGAGATAATCCGGCTCGGCTACTTCTTATTGGCTGGTGTCGGTGGTGATAATGCCGGACGGGCCGGCCTTCTCGGCCTTCGCTTTCTTGGTTGCCATCGTCTTGTCGACCCAATCGTCGGCGGTCTTTAAATCGGCTTTGCGAGCCTCAGGGTTGTCGCACTCATATTCGGCGCGCTGCCGGTAGAGCAGGTTCAGGTAGGCCATCGCATCGTCGTAATCGGGGCGCAGCTGCAACGCCTTCTGCAGGTTCTGAATGCCGTCTTCGACCTTCTGTGCGTTTTCCTGCTTCAGTGCAGCGCAAGCCTTCTTGTCCTTCAGCTCATCCGTGGGCTTCATGCCAAGTTCGGCCCGGGCCTTCTGGTCCGGCTGGTAGGCTTCCATCCAATCGATGACGGCCAGCGAATAATAAGTTTCGGGATCGTTGGGATCAAGCTCGATGATTTGCTTGTAATACTGCTGGGCTTGATCGAACTTCTTCTGCTGGAAGTAGAGGGAAGCGATGCCCTTCAGGCTGTGGATCTGCTGTTCCTTGGGAGGATGTTGATCCAGAACCTGCTTGAAGACCTCAATCGCTTGTTCGGCGTAACGGTTGTTGTCGGGAGAATCGGCGCCGGGAATATATTGCTGGGCGTACGCGGTTGCCAAATAAAGGCGGGCATTGGTCAAGCTGGGATCCAGATCAACCGCGTCCTTGAAATGTTCGATCGCGTCCTCGTATTTCGCGTTTTTGTAAGCTTCGACGCCTTTGTTGAGTTGATCGCGCGCTCGCAGTTTATTGCAACCCACTGTCGAGAACAGCGCCAGCAGAACAGCCAGTACCGTCAGTACCCGTCCGCTCTTGTTCATGTTTGTAATCACTCTCCGTTGCCGTGGTTCGGGTTCCGAGGAACAGCGAGACGCTTGCCAGAGCCGTCTCGCTGTTCAGAAGGAGGAGTGTTGCCCGAATCGCGTTCCTGATGCTTGAGGTGGCTAACCGCCGGCTTCGATTTTCGCCGTGATCAGCCCGACTTTATCCACACCGGCAGCATGCGCGATGTCGATGACTTGTGCCACATCGTTGAAGGGAAGGTCCGTATCGGCCTTGACGAACATCACTTTTTCCGCGCGGGTCTTGAAGATGTCGTTCAGACGGCCTTCCAGAGTGTCCCACGTGACGTCATCCTGGTTGATCTTGAGCGCCGGCTTATCGCCGGGCCCCTTAAGGACCTGCACCACGATGGTACGGTCATTGCTTGGCGGTTGCTGCTGCTTGTCCTTGGGCGGCTGGGGAACCAGCGCGTCCAGGCCTTTCGGAGTCAGCGGCGTGATCACCATAAAGATGATGAGCAGCACCAGCAACACATCAATCAGCGGCGTTACGTTGATATCGGCTGAGGGCCCGCTGCTCCCTCCCATTGCCATTGCCATAAATTGCTCCCTACTGGGCGCCAGCGCCCGTCGACGCCCCTGCAGGCGGCTTCTTGTTCGCCGGATTGTTTTGTGTCTGCTCGGTCAACAAACCCACGTCATCGACCCCGGCGGAGCGGACGTTATCGACCACGTCCACCACGGCGCCGTACTTGGCGCGTGCATCCGCCCGGATGAAAACCCGCTTGTCCACTTTATTGGCCAGGCGGTCCTTCACCTTGTTGGTAAGATCGTCGACGTTGACCTGATCACTGCCCAGGTACGTCCTGCCGTCGCGCATAATCGCGATCAGCAAGGCATCTTCCTTGTCCGCATCCGGCATGGGTGTCGGACTATTTACCTTGGCCATGTCAACGCTGACGCCCTTCTGCAACATGGGCGTGATGACCATGAAAATGATCAGCAGCACCAACATCACGTCCACCATGGGGGTAACGTTGATGTTGGAATTGACTTTGCTGCCTTCGTTACGTAATGCGAGTGCCATTGAAGTTCAACCTCCCGTCGGCTGGAGTAAGCTCCGTTACCGCGCCGAGCTCTCCCCGTTACCGGCGAACACTGCGACGCTTCAGGAAATAGTCGATCAGCTCGCTGGAGCTGTTATCCATTTCCACGTCGAAGGCTTCCACCTTGTTGGTGAAGTAGTTGAACATCATGACCGCCGGAATTGCGACGAACAGGCCGACAGCGGTGGTCACCAGGGCTTCGGAAATGCCGCCCGCCACAGCGCCCAGACCGGTAGCCTTCTGGCTGGAAATTTCTTTGAACGCGTTCAGAATGCCCATCACGGTGCCGAACAGCCCCACGAAGGGAGCGGTGGAACCGATGGTGGCCAGACCGCCCAGACCGCGTTTCAACTCGGCATGAACGATGGCTTCAGCGCGTTCCAGGGCGCGCTTGGAAGCTTCGATCTGCTCACCCGGAATCTCGGTGGAATCGCCATGCGCCCGGAACTCCTGCAGACCAGCCACCACAACTTTGGCCAGATGGCTCTTCTTGTTGCGCTCGGCAACCTTGATGGCCTCGTCGATCTTGCCTTCGCGCAGGGCGCCAGCAACGGCGGGAGCAAAGGCACGCGACTGCTTGCGGGCGGCGCTGAACGCCATGGCGCGGTCGATCATGACGCCAATCGACCATCCGGACATGATGAACAGGATGACGACGACGATTCTGGCGATCCATCCCATCTGCTTCCAGAGAGAGAGGGGATCCCAACCCACAGTCGCTTCCTGGAAGATCCAGGCGGCAGCCGTAGGCACATGGCTGAGGGCGTAGGTGGCAAGGTTAGCTAAGAACATGAGTTGACTTTTCCTCCTCGGAACTTTCGGTTACAGCAGAACACTTAGGTTACTGCGGGTGATTCGAGCTTCTGGAGCCGATTCCTTTCGCTTCAGGGCTACTTTGTGTAACCCCGGGGCGAAAGACTCAACGGGCAACGGTCGTGCCCAAGAACGGCACGACCGGCATGGAACTTAGATGCAAACCACAGGCAATCGTAGACGCCTACTCTCCCGATAGGGTGAAGTTCACGTTGATCGTGGTCTCCACTTCCACCGGCTCACCATTCAGGTAATACGGCTTGTAGCGCCATTCTTTCACCGCTTCCAGCGCCGCGTTGGTGAGCATGGGGTGACCGCTGACCACGTGCAGGTTCTGAATTGCGCCATCCTTGCCAATCAGCGCCTGCAGCACCACCGTACCCTGAATACGGGCTTGCCGGGCGAGTGGCGGATATTGCGGTTGCACCTTGTGAATCAGCAATCCTTGCGAAACGCCCTGGGACACGCGAACGCGTTGCGGAGTTGCGGCCTTGGGCACGGCGGTAGGCATACCGCTCATTACACTGCCCAATACCCCGCCCATGGTGCCCCCGGGAACGCCCCCAGGAACACCACCCACTACACCGGCTGGTCCGGTGCTGGGGGGGGCTTCGTCCTCTTTGATCATCTGAATCTTCTTGGGAATCGCCGTCGGGGTGCGCAGCTGCCCGTTATCCAGTTCGCTCTGAATCTTCTTGACGATGACGGGAGCGGCGGCCGGCGGAGGCGGCGGCGGTGGAGGCGGCGGCGGCGCCACCAGAAACGTCATCAGTTGCTGCCGGGGAAGCGCCTCAGTAAAAATCAACGGCAACAGAACCAAGACGCCAAGAAATAAAATTTCCAGCACGAACGAGAGCGCTGTGGTGGCCCCCCGTCTGGTTTTGAGCCTGCCTCCCGATTCTACGAGGCTGTCTTCAAACATACCTGTTCTCCGAAAGAAACTCTCTTGTACTTAGACACCGGCCTTCCGGAATAAGTGCCCAGAAACCAAAGCCACCGCTGACGATTTTTTCGGCCCCAGGGACAACCCGCAGCGAGGAACGGCTGCGTGGAAAAAACGGCGACCCGAAGTATACACCCCAGCAGTCGGGTTGGCACTTGCCCGGGCTCAGGCGTCTGGATTTATGCTCTTCTCGGCTTATGCCTTGACCTTAACCTTGTCGTTGGTCTTGCCTCGCGGCGAGCTCATACGCTGAACCGTCGCCTGGCCGGCCCGCTTCGCCCGCCAATCCTGGTAAGCCACCAGCATAGGCGCGGCCACCGCGATCGAGGAGTAAGTGCCGATGAGGATTCCAATCACCAGCGCAAGCGAAAAATTGCGCAGCACTTCGCCGCCGAACGCATACAACGACAGCACCGTCAGGAACGTCAGTCCCGAGGTGAGAATCGTCCGGCTCAAGGTTTGATTAATACTCCGGTTGACGATGTCGGCCAGGGGTTCGCGGCGCAGCAGCTTAATATTCTCGCGGATGCGGTCAAACACGACGATGGTGTCGTTCATCGAGTAACCGATCAGGGTAAGAATGGCCGCGATGACGGTAAGACTCATTTCCTTATCGAGCAGCGAGAAAAATCCTACCGTGATGATGGTGTCGTGGAAGCAGGCCACTACCGCGCCGATGCCGTAAATCATTTCAAAGCGGAACCACAGGTAGACCAACATGCCGGCCAGGGAATACAGGGTGGCCATGATGGCCTGATGGCGCAGCTGCGAGCCTACTTGCGGGCCGACGATCTCGACGTTGCGCACCACGAAATCGGAGGTGTAGAAATCCTGCTGCAAGGCGCTCAACACCTCTGCCGGGACCAGGCCGCGCAGCTCATCGAGCGAAGTCAGGATGCCGCCCCGTTCTTTGTTGCGGAAGTCGTCAATTTGCTTGGCGATGGCCGAGTAACGTTGGTCGGCGTCGGTGCCCAGGTGCAGCGGGTCTTTCTGCATCAGGTATTGCTGCATGCTGGCCGCGCCCGTGTTGTTGATGTCCAGCTTGCCGCCGGCATTGGCCGGCTCCAGGGCGCGAATGATGGTGTTCTTGCCCACATCGAGCGCCGCCTCGTTGGTCTCCTGCAGACCAAGATCGACCAGGACTTCGTTATCGCTTGCCGGCCCGAAGTTCTGAATCTTGGGATCGTGCAATCCCGCGCGATCCAGAACCTTGCGGATCTGATCGAGGTTCGGGGCCTGGGCAAACTTGACGTAAACCAGGGTGCCGCCGCGGAATTCAACGCCCAGCGGAATGTGGTGCCAGAACAGCATGGAGCAGATTCCGGCGACGCTGAAGATCAGTGAGAAGGCAAGGAAATACCACTTCTTGCCTAAAAAGTCGATGTTGGTATCACGAAATAACTCCACCGCTAGCCCCTTACTCCTAAATTTGTCTCCGCCAAGTTCATCGCCCTCCCAGGCAGCCGTTTTCACCACGGAGGCACGGAGGTCACGGAGTTTCTAAGACAATTTCCTAGTCATTCTGCCTTGTATCAGGGCCCGACTTCAGTCGTGCCGAATAAACACAACAGACATTCGGGCTTTAGCCCCTGCAAAACCAAGTCTCCAGGGGCTGAAGCCCAAGCCACGATTTTGCGGTTGCGGCACGTCTAAAGACGCGCCCTGATACAAAACGCACTGACGAAACTCTTTCTAAAATTCTCGTCCAACACTTCGTCACCGCGACAATCTCAAAATTAAGCATCAACCCTACACCAACACCACGCAGTCGAAGATTGGCAACTCTCTATGGTCATGACCTCTGCTCTTGTTTACTCCGTGCCTACGGGTGAATTCCCCCAGCGGCTTAACGGGGTAAAACTAAATGCTCAATGGTTCGCCACGCTGATGGCGATTGAGAATCGACTCGAAGATTACGCGCGAAACGAAGACCGCCGTAAACAGATTGGCCGCCAGACCGAAGCTCAAGGTCACGGCAAATCCCTTCACCGGTCCGGTTCCGAACAGGAACAGGATGACGGCGGAAACAATCGTCGTAACGTGAGTATCGATGATGGTTGTCCAGGCGTGAGCAAAACCCTGGTCCACGGCCGACGACGGCGTCTTTCCGTGTCGCAGCTCCTCGCGGATACGCTCGAAAATCAGGACGTTGGAATCCACGCCCATACCGACGGTCAGGATGACTCCGGCAATTCCCGGCAGAGTAAGAGTCGCACCACTAAATCCCAGGAAGCCCAGCAGGATTACCAGGTTCAGGAACAGCGCTAAATCTGCGTTGATGCCCGCGGCCCGGTAGTAGATCAGCATGAAGATCATGACCACGGCAATGCCGATGATGGCCGCCCGCACGCCTTCACGGATGGAGTCTGCGCCCAGCGAGGGGCCGACCGTCACTTCCTGCAGATACTTAATCCCGGCGGGCAGAGCACCAGAGCGCAACGTCAACGCCACATCCTGAGTTTCCTGCGGAGTGAACGAACCGGAGATGCGGCCCTGATCGTGAATCTGCTCCTGGATGACCGCAACCTGCTTGACCCGGCCGTCCAGCACGACTGCCAGCTTGTCGCCGACGTGCGCGCCGGTGAAGGCGGCAAAGCGCCGTCCACCCTCGCCCGTGAGGGTGAAGTTTACGTCGGGGCGGCCATTTTCGTCGGTGCCGGCATCAGCCGAGCGTAAGTCGCTGCCGCTTACCGCCGAAGTGCGGCTGATCAGCCAGTAGGCTTCGCCGGTGTCTTCACCGCCGTGGCCGCCGCCGGTGCCTTTCATCAGCACCGTGTCCGGAGGAAGCACGCCGTTATTGGCCTGCATGGCAGCATCTTCGCTGGCATACGGACCGCCTACCGCCTGCCGGATTTCCAGCATGGCAGTGGACTGCATGATTTCCTTGACCCGGGCAGGATCGTCCACTCCCGGCAACTGCACCAGAATCTGGTAGTCGCCCAGGCCATGTTCCTGGATCACCGGCTCGGAAACGCCCAGCTGGTCAATGCGGTTACGGATGGTCTCGATCGCCTGCTGCACCGCCTTCTTCCGGGTGTCGGTGGCGACCGACGGCTTCATGGTCAAGGTCCAGGTGTTCTGCGGTCCGGAAGTCAAGTCGTATTCCGGTAGCTTGTCGTTGACGATGCGGCGCAACTCGGTCGAACCCTCTGGCGGTAGCCCCTTGATCTCGATCACCTCGGGATGACCCTGCGGATCCGGCTTGGTGATTTCCCCGAAGGCGACATTGGCCGTCTTGAGGTCTTCCTTCAAGCGCTCGATGGTGCGGTCCGTATCCGCATTGATGGCGTCATTGACCTGGACTTGCAGGATCAGGTGCGTGCCACCCTTTAGATCCAGACCCAGGTGAATGCGCTGCTGCAGCGAGGCCAGCAAGCCTTGCGGCGTCAAGCTTTTGGGAATGCCGACGATGCCGAACAGGAAGATGATCAGCACCGCAATAATGAGAACGGTCTTGGCGAGGAGATTCTTGTTCATGAGAAAACAGCAACCCTGGTTACGACTTCGGGCGGTCCTCCGGAGTAGTTAAGGTGACAATCGAGGAACGCGTCACTTCAATTTTGATGTTGTCGGGAGGGACGCGCAGAACCACTGCATCGTCCTTGACCGACATGATGGCGCCGGTCAGGCCACCGCTGGTGACCACCCTGTCGCCCGGCTTGACCTGCGACAACATGGCCTGCCACTTCTTCTGGCGGCGTTGCTGCGGCATGATCAAGAGAAAATAGAAGATTGCGAAGATCGCAACCATCATCAGGATCGGGGCTGATCCACCGAGGCCCTGAACAAACAAAGCTGACTCTTTCACCATTGACTTTTGCTTTCGTGCAGGCGGCTTCGCCGCAGCAAAGCTCGACCCTCTTTCCAAGGAAAAAACGCGTTACGTGACGTCGCGACCCACCCCGGCTCCGGCCTGTCGCGGACAAAACTCCATCCCTCGCGTCTGCGACACTCTGGGATGTTCGGGGACTTCAGCGGAACATCAGGATATCCGTTCCCGCCCGCGCCGTAATTGCCCGGAAGAGACGGTCGTCAACCAGCGTGGCAATGCCACGCCAGAGACGTGCCCTGACCTATTTTACCGCGCTTTGCCAAAAGCCGTAGCTGGCGGCAAGCGCCGCAGTCGCGTCTGCTGGGTGCCTGATCCTAACAGTGGTAGCCGCTAAGGAACGTTCAGCTCTCCGGGGCTCCTTAGCCGCGCCGTTATTGCGCGGATTCGGAAGCTAGGTGCGGTGGCCGGACACCGGCTAGAAAAGTCGCGAACTCCCCAAGTTGTATAGCTTGCCGTACCTTACGCATGGTGTCAAGGTAATACGCCAGATTGTGAATGGTGTTAAGCACTTGCGCCAGCAGTTCGTTGGACGCGTAGAGGTGTCGCAAGTAAGCCCGCGAGTAGCGCGCGCAAACCTTACAGCCGCAATTGGGATCGAGCGGGCCCTGGTCGCCGGCGTAGCGCGCGTTCTTGATAGTGATGCGGCCCTCGGAGGTGAACAGCAATCCGTGCCGGGCAGCGCGGGTAGGCAGCACACAATCCATCATGTCCACGCCCATGGCAACGTAATGCACAATTTCCTCCGGCGTGCCTACGCCCATCAGATAACGAGGCTTGTCGTCCGGCAGGAAGCGAATGGCGTTGTCCACCATCTCGTAAGTCATGGGCCGCGGCTCGCCCACGCTCAGCCCCCCGATGGCGTATCCCGGGAAATCCAGCTCGACGGTGCGCTGCGCTGATTCGCGGCGCAGGTCGGGAAACATTCCGCCCTGAACGATGCCAAAAAGCGCTTGCGTCTGGCCATCGCTTTGATGAGTCCGTCTCTCGCCTTGAAGGGGCGCGGCTTCAGCCGCGCCGTTCAGCGTCCCATTAAAATCCCTCGCGGACTTCAGTCCATGCGAAAACCACGGAACCTCCTGCTTGTGCTCCTCGAAATACTTCTGGCTGCGAGCCGCCCAGCGCAGTGTCATCTCCATCGAGGCCTGAGTGCGCGCGTACTCCGCCGGATGCTCGGTGCACTCGTCGAAGGCCATGATGATGTCGGCACCCAGGCCGATCTCTGCTGCGATCGAGCTTTCCGGACTGAAGAAATGCGATGAGCCGTCTAGATGCGAGCGGAATGCGACTCCCTCTTCTGTCACCTTGCGCAGATCGCTCAGGCTGAAAACCTGAAATCCACCGGAGTCGGTTAGGATAGGCCGGTCCCACGACATGAATTTCTGCACGCCGCCCAGCTGCCGCACCATCTCGACCCCGGGCCGCAGATAAAGATGGTAGGTGTTATTCAGCAGGATCTCGACGCCCAACTCTTCCAGCACGTCCTGCGGAACACCTTTGACTGTGCCCACCGTTCCCACCGGCATGAAGACCGGAGTTCGCACCTCGCCGTGGGGGGTAAAGAATCGCCCGGCGCGCGCCTTGCCGTCGCGAGCTTCAATCTGAAAGCGAAAAGCCATCGAAAGCGATTGTAACTGGACGGGACCTCGGGATTAGGTCCACAAAGGATGATGCACGCCTCCAGGAGTGGAGGAGGTTCGACACGGCTCGCAAGAATAACTATGTCTTTCGCCCGTATCGCACACGGACCGGTGACGCCGGTTACTGCTCCTTGGCTGATCGTGGTGCTTTCCTATACTCGGCGACGTGCGTTCCCTGGCGACAACGCCGTACCTCAGCGTTGTGCCTCGCGAATTCCCGTTTTCGCTCCGCAAAAAAGCCTTCCCCCTGACGGAGCCGATGGGCGCGCGACGGATACGACACGCCGACCGCATCGTAAGGAGAACCTCATGGCTGACAAGAAAGCAGATCTCGCTGGCCCCGGAATCGGCGACTACTCAGAGCTGGAGCACGTGCTTCCGGCGGATTACAGCTCGCTGCTGTCACCCAAAGAAACCCAACGGGCGATCTTCGAGGTAAAAAACTACATCGAGGAAAACCTCTGCCGCGAATTGAACCTGATGATGGTCACCGTGCCTCTGATCGTGGATGAGGAATCGGGCGTCAACGACTATCTCGATCGCGACGGCTCACGCACTCCTATCCAGTTCCACATCTCGAACGATCGCGACAAGCATCCCATCAACGCCCAGGTTGTCCAGGCAGCCACCAAGTGGAAGAGGATGGCGCTGAAGCAGTTCGGCATGCAGCCCGGCGAAGGCCTCTGTACCGACATGCGCGCCGTCCGCAAAGATTACTTCCTCGATCACGATCACAGCGCCTACGTCGATCAGTGGGATTGGGAGCGGGTCATCACCGCCGACCAACGTAACCTCAGCTTCCTGAAAGGAGTAGTCAGCAAGATATGGAAGGTCATCGTGGGGGCCGAGCGCCACGCCCAGGAGATCTTTCCGCAATTGAAAGACCCGCGCTATCCCAATTTGCCCGAGGATCTGAAGTTCCTCCATGCCGAGGAAATTCTCGACCTGTACCCAGATTTGCCGCGCAAGCAGCGCGAGACTGCGATCCTGCAGAAGTACCCTGCGGTATTCATCATCGGCATCGGCTGGACGCTAAAAGATGGCTACCCGCACGAGATGCGCGCTGCCGACTACGATGACTGGGTCACCGAAACCCGCGCTGACGACGGCCACGTGCGTCACGGCCTCAACGGCGATATCCTGGTGTGGAATCCCATCACCCACCGCCGCCACGAACTGACTTCGATGGGCATCCGGGTCAATACGCAATCCCTACAAAAGCAGCTGGAATTGACTCACCAACTCGACTTCCTAAACTTCCCTTACCACAAGGCCATTGTGAATCACGAGATTCCGCTGAGCGTCGGCGGCGGCATCGGGCAGTCGCGGACTTTAATGTTGCTACTGCGCAAGGCCCACCTCGGCGAAGTCAGTGTCACCGTGTGGCCCAAGGTGCTGAAGGAGATGTGCGATAAGAAGAATATCCACGTGTTGAACTAGCTCAGTTGGCAGTTGCGGGTGCCCACTCAAGCTGATTTTGCTTGAGTGGGTCGTTAGGATAATTCTGATTACTGAAGCTTTGATTGAGGTTGTTCTTTAAAGGGGACGGCCTTCAGTGTATGCGTGAGAACTAAATTTTGGATTTGCGAGTGGAATAGATCAGCCGAAAATTCCGTCCGGAAGGACGACTCAGTTCAGCCCAGGACGGAGCCGCAGGCGCAGTCCTGGGTCAGGTGGGAAATTGATCCGAGTCCTGTAGGGACGACAGAGGTTCTCAGGCCGTCCGTAACTTCCTGCAAAATCAGTCCGGCTTTTTAGCCGCTCGCCGGATGCCGCACTCAAACCGCTTTTGCTTGCTTGGGTCTTTATAAGTTCTCGGGCCATCTTCGCTTGCCGTGCAAAACGGCGAGGACTTGAATTGTGTTCCTGGTCTTCACCCGGTAAGCGACAATGATAAGGCGTGCCGAAAATTACGAGTTCCCGGGTATTCCTGACTCGCCCTTCACGTCCAGCATTCGGATGAGCGCCCAAGAGCTTTACCGCTTCACTGATCTGGAGCACCAGCCGGTCGGCTGCCTTGACGTTGTCGGCGGCGACATAAGCGTGCGCGGCTGCGAGCTGACGGGTAGCCCCTCTCGCCCAGCGAATCGTCATTTCCGGCGACGCAGCTTGGCAATCATCTTTTCAACTTCGCTGTGATCAACCAGGTCGCCGGCATCGGCTTGGCGAATGCCTTGCTCGATCAGTTCGATTTGATATTGCTGCAGCTCAAGGTAGTTGTCCACCGCCTGGTTGAGCAGGTAGCTGCGATCGCGGTCCTGCAAAGAGGCCAGTGCGTCCAGGGCTTCCACTTTTGCCGAATCCGTTCGGAAGCTTACTGTCTTGTCCATATGACGTGATAATACACCGTATTACACTGCGAGACACCAAACGCTCTAGGACATTGGGATGCGAGGGTTAACGCCAAGCGGGCCGACAGTGGGAATAGCCGTACACTCGTAAGTCAGGAGCCGCCCAAATCTTAGTCCTCTACACTCAACTTTTAGAATCCATCTCACTAACGCTGTTATAATCAGTCCTATTCATGACTCGTAAGCGTTTGATCCGCTCTACTACGGTTCTTTGCGTTCGCCGGGATGGCAAGGTGGTGATGGCTGGGGATGGCCAGGTCACTCTCGGAGAAGGCGTCATCAAGCATACCGCCCGCAAGATTCGCCGGCTCTATCAGGACAAGATTCTCGCCGGCTTTGCCGGGTCCACCGCCGACGCGTTTTCGCTGTTCGCCCGCTTCGAATCGAAGCTGGAGCAATATCATGGCAATCTGGGACGCGCTGCGGTCGAGCTGGCTAAGGACTGGCGCACCGACAAAATGCTGCGCTCTCTGGAAGCGCTGTTGCTGGTCGCCGACCCCAGCCAGACCTTCCTGATCAGCGGACAAGGCGACGTGATCGAACCTGATTCCGGCATTGCCGCCATCGGCAGTGGAGGCCCGTACGCGACCGCCGCCGCTACCGCGCTGTTTGAACATACCCAGATGCCAGCGCGCGCCATCGCCGAAGAAGCCATGAAGATTGCCGGCAAAATCTGTATCTATACCAACGATCACATCACGATCGAGGAATTGTGAAAGGGCAGTTGTCAGTAGCCGGTTGTCAGTTGTCGGTAGATGCGCGAACCGCAAACCAACAGCTGAAACTGAGAACCGACAACTGAGAACTGACTACTGATTATGGCAATTTATCTTCCCGCAACTACCGATGACGAACACGTCGCACTCGACGAACTGACCCCGCGCGAGATCGTGCGCGAACTGGACAAATATGTCGTAGGCCAGGACCAGGCCAAGCGCGCCGTGGCCATTGCGCTGCGCAATCGCATGCGCCGCCAGAAGCTTTCGGCCGAACTGGCCGAAGAGGTCATTCCCAAGAACATCATCATGATGGGCCCCACCGGCGTGGGCAAAACCGAGATTGCCCGCCGCCTGGCCAAGCTGGCCAACTCGCCCTTCATGAAGGTCGAGGCTTCGAAGTTTACCGAAGTCGGCTATGTGGGCCGCGATGTCGAGTCCATGATCCGCGACCTGGTCGAGATCGCCATCGACATGGTGCGCGAGGAGAAGCTGGAAGACGTTGCCGACAAGGCCGAGATGAACGCCGAAGAGCGGCTGCTCGACCTGTTGCTGCCGTCGATGCCGGCGCAGGTTCCGCCGCGTCCCTCTGCGCCCGAGCAGAAACAGATTGGATTCGACGTCAACAGCGAGCCGATCCTGGCCGGCGAGCCCGGCTCGCGCACCCGCGAGAAATTGCGCCAGCAGTTGCGCGAAGGCAAACTCGACGAGCGCATCGTGGAGCTGGAAGTGCGCGAAAAATCGATGCCCGCCTTCGAGATCATCACCAACCAGGGCGTGGAGGAGATGGACGTCAACATGAAAGACATGTTGCCCAACATCTTCGGCCAGCGCACCAAGAAGCGGAAGATGAAGGTCAGCGAGGCCTTCGAATATCTCATCCAGGAAGAGGAGCAGCGCCTGGTCGACATGGACCAGGTTACGCGCATTGCGGTCGAGCGGGTGGAGAATTCCGGCATCATCTTCCTCGACGAGATCGACAAGATTGCCGGCCGCGAAGGCGGCCACGGGCCCGACATCTCGCGCGAAGGCGTGCAGCGCGACATCCTGCCCATCGTCGAAGGCACCACCGTGAACACGCGCTACGGCATGGTGCGCACCGATCACATCCTGTTCATCGCCGCCGGCGCATTCCACGTGTCCAAGCCCAGCGACCTGATCCCCGAGTTGCAAGGCCGCTTCCCCATCCGCGTGGAGCTGCAGTCGCTAACCGTAGAGGACTTCATCAAGATTCTCACGGAGCCGAAGTCGTCGCTGACCAAGCAGTACATCGCGCTGCTCGACACCGAAGGCCTGAAGCTGGAGTTCACTCCCGAAGCGTTGGCCGAGGTCGCCAACTTCGCCTTCAAGGTGAACGAGGGCACGGAAAACATTGGCGCCCGCCGCCTGCACACCATCATGGAAAAGGTGCTCGACGAGATCAGCTTCGAGGCGCCCGACATGAAGGAGAAACAGGTGACCATCGACGCCGACTACGTGCGTAGCAAGCTGACCGACATCGTGAAGGACCAGGATTTGTCGCGCTACATTCTGTAGTTCGGTTGCGAAATTCTGCAACTATGGATAAAGGTACGGGCTAGAGTCTGTGCCTTTCTTATTGCAGGACTGACCCATACGTTCTTACTTCGGAATTACTAGAACCTATCTCATAAATCGTTTCGTATCAGGGCACGGCTTCAGCCGTGCCATAAGGAGTCAAATATGACCTGGGCTTTAGCCCCTGAGAGCAGGTCTTGCAGGGGCTAAAGCCCCGAGCTTTTTTCTGCACCGCGTTCGCCACGACTTAAAAGTCGTGCCCTGATACCACCCAAATGATTTATGAGATGGCTTCTAGTGGCCCGTTAAGACCTTTGCTGGAAACGCCTTGAGGTGATCATTGTTCTTCAGGAAGTCGGTTATCTCGCGGTCCTGTGCGACCGTCGCCGAGGATGTGATGCCGGTTTCACAGTCCGCCTTATTGTAAGTATCGGTGACGATGATGTACGGGCCCTGGTCCTTTACCAGCGAACAGGCGCATTCTGCTTTGGATGGGTCATTCTTATCGACCATGCAAGCTTTGTCCAGACACCACGCCCAGGGACGGTCATTCGAACAGACCATGTGACTCTTAGTCGGGAAATAGCGCGATTGGATTTGCTCGCCTTCACTGGTCTGTTTTACATCCTGGCACGCTTGCTGGCCGGCGGAATACCCGGTTTTCACTTCGCATGCACACGAGACGGTGCCCGCTTTGCCGGGTACGGGGGTGCACTTCGCGGTAGTACACAAAGCGTAGGTACTTTGACAAACCACGAAGCTGTCCGCCGCCAGCAAAGGCATGCTGAAACCCAGGGTAAGCAAAAGCCATACCAGACGCGATTTCTTCATCGGCGGTCTCCTAACGCGCAAAGCTACCGAGAGGCTATCCCACATCCGGTGGGGTGTCTACCGTATCGTGTTCGCCCAGGTGCAGCACCAGCAATTCTTCATCAAGGTAATGATCGCCGATTTTTAACGCCCGGGGCTCGCGGCCGTAGGATGTGAATCCAAGGGAGTGATAAAGCGCGATAGCGGCGGCCTGAGGAGCGGCAACTGCGAGCAGGATTTGCTCGACGCCTTCCATCCTGGCGGCTCGCCGCAGGACTTCCGTGAGCATGCTGCGGCCCAGTCCTTGACCGCGTAGGTTGGCTGCCAGATAGACGCCCCAAATTCGCGCCTTGTGGCGTTCCTTCAAGTTGGGCTCGCGGACCAGGCCCGCGGTTCCGACCAGTTGTCCGCCAACAAAAGCGCCTACGACAAACTTGTTTGCCGGATCGGGAGAGATTCGCGCCCGGATAACGTCTCGGGTGAGGAGCCGGTGTTCGGCTGCGGACGAGCCGAAGGCTTGCGGTTCGGACTCCAGCGCCTCCAGACGCAGCTGCGAAAATGCTTCTGCATCGTCAGCCTCGAGCACCCGGATTTCCGGCTCAATCATATGGTTCGGATTTAAGGAAGCCCAGAGGTTCGGCGCCGCTTGATAGTCAGGTACGAGAGCGTTTCGAGAGACGGTTGGCAGGCTTCAGGGTGCGATCAGAGAGGCCGCCAGTCTGTCGCACCGCGCGCGTTGTCTTGAGAACGCCACGCAATGCTTCGTTGACCGCTTCTTCGCTGGGAAACGCTTCCGCTACGTCCGGCTGGAGCAGGACTACGTTCGATCCTTTTCGATATTCCTGGTAATGCTTACCGCGTATTCCGCCGCTCATTGACGCGAAATCGTACTCCGGTCGGATATTGTCGCGGCTTCGGCGCTCAATCGGCTTCTTCATAAAATTTTCTCTCCGTTCGCGTGGCCGGACGGGCACTGATGATACGAATCGCCCTCTCGTGTTCTGTATGCGATATGACCAGCAGGCGTCCAGTAGCCGATGCGCCAATCGTCAGGAAGCGCTCTTCAGATACTGAATGATCCAGGTCTGGGAATGTTGTTGCCGACGGATCGCCGAAAACTGTCGTCGCCTCACGAAACCCGATGTCGTGCTTGCGACAGTTGGCCGCATCTTTGCGCGGGTCCCGTACGAATTCCATTCACCGTCAGTATACCCGCGCCACCCTAGTCTTCTCCGACTCTCAGGACAGCCAGAAAGGCTTCCTGCGGAATGTCGACACGCCCGACGCGTTTCATGCGGCGCTTGCCTGCTTTCTGCTTCTCCAGCAGCTTGCGCTTGCGGCTGATGTCGCCGCCGTAGCACTTGGCGATTACGTTCTTGCGCATGGCCGCAACGGTTTCGCGGGCGATGACTTTGGCTCCAATCGCGGCCTGAATGGCCACTTCGAACATCTGCCGCGGAATCAGCTCTCGCATCTTCGACACCAGCGCGCGCCCGCGATCATAAGCGAAATCGCGATGCACAATGATCGACAGCGCGTCGACCGGATCGCCGGAAATCAGGATATCCAGCTTCACCATAGGCGACTGCCACGCTCCGGCGAGGTGATAATCCAGCGAAGCGTAGCCGCGCGAAACCGTCTTCAGCCGGTCATAGAAGTCGAGCACGATCTCGTTCAGCGGTAATTCGTAGCTCAGCATGACGCGCGTCGAACTGACGTATTCGAAGCCCTTTTGCTTGCCGCGCTTGTCTTCCACCAGCTTCAAAATGCCGCCGACATATTCTTCGTTGGTCAGAATCGTCGCCAGAATCACCGGCTCTTCAATCTTGGTGATCTCGCTGGGATCGGGCCAGCGCGAAGGATTGTCGACCTCGACGACGGAGCCATCGGTAAGCGTGATCTTGTAGCGCACGCCGGGCGCAGTCGTGATCAAGTCAAGATCGTATTCGCGCTCCAGCCGCTCCTGGATGATCTCCATGTGCAGCAGCCCGAGGAAGCCGCAACGGAATCCGAAGCCCAGCGCCACTGAGCTCTCGGGCTCGAAGAAGAACGACGAATCGTTGAGTCGCAGCTTCTCAAGGGCCTCGCGCAACAGCGTGTGTTCGTGCGCGTCCACGGTGTAGAGCCCGGCGAACACCATCGGCTTCAGCTCTTCGAAGCCGGGCAGCGGCTCGATCGCCGGATGATGATCGTCGGTGATGGTGTCGCCAATCTTGGTGTCGGCGACGTTCTTGATATTCGCGATCAGGAAGCCGACTTCGCCGGCCGAAAGTTCGTTCACTTCCACCGGCTTGGGAGTGAGCACGCCCAGCGTCTCCACATCGAAGGTGCGGCCATTCGACATCAGGCGAATGCGCTGGCCCTTGCTGAGCACGCCCTGAATCACACGCGCCAGTACCACCACGCCGCGATAGGAATCGAACCAGGAGTCGAAGATCAGTGCCTGCAGTTGATTGGCGGCCCGGCCTTTCGGCGGAGGCACATGCTTGACGATCGCCTCCAGCACATCCGGAACGCCCTGCCCGGTTTTGGCGCTGATGGCCAGCGCATGCGAAGCGTCAAGCCCCACAGCGCTCTCGATCATTTCTTTGGTGCGCTCAATGTCGGCGCTGGGGAGATCGATCTTGTTGATGACCGGAATAATTTCCAGCCCGTTGTTGATCGCGATATAGGCGTTGGCCAGGGTCTGCGCTTCCACCCCCTGCGAGGCATCGACCACCAGTAGCGCGCCTTCGCACGAAGCCAGCGAGCGCGATACTTCGTAGCTGAAATCCACGTGGCCCGGTGTATCGATCAGGTTGAGCTGGTAGGTCGTGCCATCGGCTGCGGGATACATCATGCGGACCGAATGCGCTTTGATGGTGATGCCGCGCTCGCGCTCCAGGTCCATCGTGTCCAACACCTGAGCTTCCATCTCGCGCGCCGTCAGCGAGCCGGTGAGCTCGAGCAGACGGTCGGCCAGCGTGCTCTTCCCATGATCGATATGGGCGATGATCGCGAAGTTGCGTATGAGTGATGGATCCATGCGAGGTAGCGAGGTGCTACCTCGATTCTAACAGGCAAAATGACACTCCGAGTTCGCAGCAGGCCGTATCGTCAGCAGCAGCGAACATGGTCGCAGAGTGAAATTGCTTCAGCGCGAGGCTTGCGCTCGCCTAAGGAAAACCTGATTAAGGTTGTTCTTTGAAGGGGACGGCCTTCAGGCCGTCCGTAACTTCCTGCAAAATCACTCCGGCTTTAGCCGCTGAGGGACTTCGCCATGACTCAATCAGAGCTCGCCTAACTCGCTTTGTCATACAGGTCCGATTCCGACAGAACCGGTCCCGCGGAGTTGGCCTGGCCGGCGCGATGAGCCGCCGTGAACATCGGTCCACGAGCCGGCGCCGCCGGAGCAAATCGCAGAAATCCAATTGGCTGTGGCACGTCGTCGTAGATGGCCTCCATGCCACCCTTCATCAATACGTTTCGTGCCAGAATCCCGTTCCTCCGGAGTTTCTCAAAAACGCCTGCCACCATTCCCGATGCGGCTCGGAACGTGACCAGGCCAGCAGCGAATCCATATCTCGCCAGTATTGCCGCATGCCCACATTAGGCGGAAACATCGAGTAGATAATCGTTTCATGCAGCAGAAGCCCGTCGGGCTGCGCTTCCACCGAGGCGGAGATTTTCGGGCCGAAGCCGAACAGTGTCTTCAATCCGGTAAGTTGGTTTACCCGCATGCCGAGGTAAATGACCACGAGATCGGGATATTGCGAGAGGTCCACAGTTCGTCGATCTACTTTGGTTGGCATACCGAAAAAGATTCAATAGCAGGCGCGCAGGATTCCTGCCGCGATCACGGTTTTTTAGCAGCAAGCAGTTGCGGAGCAGCGATCGGCCAGGTTCGTCACCCCTGGAGACTAGGCGTTCGTACGGTTACCTCATAGCCCTCTTCGGCCGAGTGCAACAACTCGCGCCAGCCGTTTTTTAGGGGCGGAAGCGCAACCCCGTTTTTCAGATTTGCGATCACCACGAGTTTGGGATTTTGCGCCGGCACCTGCATCGTCAGCAAGCCATCCGCATACTGTGCGTCTGCCGTACGCTCACCGTTCACCACATACTCTTTACGTAATTGCAATAGCCGCCGGTACCACTCCAGCATCTCGCGATTCTGTGGACCGTCGGCCCAAGTCAGCTTCGAGCGTTCGAACGTCGCAGGATCTTCTGGATCGGGTACTTCGCCGAAATTGAAATCTTTGAACTCGCTGCGCCGGCCTTCGCTGACCGCCTTCTTCAAGCCGGGGTCTTGGAAGTCGGCGAAGAACTGGAACGGCGCTGTCTCGTCGTATTCCTGTCCCATGAACAGCAGCGGCGTATGCGGCGCCAGTAACAACAATGCCGCCGCGAATTTGCGCGCGCCCCGCGGAATCAGCGTGGTTAGCCGTTCCCCCTTAGCGCGATTGCCCACTTGATCGTGATTCTGCAGGCAGATTACGTTGGCCGGCAATGGAACATCTTTTGCGCTCGTGCCTCGCGCGGCATGCCAGAAGCGAAAGTATTCGCCCTGAAAGACGTAGCCGTCGTTCAAGGCACGGACAATGTCATTGGGATCGCCGAAGTCCTGGTAGTAGCCCTGACGCTCGCCGGTGAAGAAGGCGTGTATGGCGTGGTGGAAGTCGTCGCTCCAAACTGCGTCCAGCCCATAGCCACCGTCCGCCGGAGCCTTGGTGTAGCGCGAATCGTTTTCGTCGGTCTCAGCAATCACGCAAACCTTGCGATCCAGTTCGTGCGCCAACGTCTGCACGCGTTCCTGAATCTCTGCCAGAATGGGTTGCGGCGAATCGTCTTTGATGGTCTGCACGGCATCGAGCCGCAGGCCGTCGAGATGATATTCACGAATCCAGTACAGCGCGTTCTCCACTACGTAGCGACGCACATGCTCACAGCCGTCGGCGTCGTAGTTCACGGCTTCGCCCCAGGGCGTGTGGTGATGCGCCGTAAAGTACGGTCCAAACTTTGGCAGGTAATTTCCTTCCGGACCGAGGTGGTTGTAGACCACATCCAGCATTACGGCCAGGCCGATGCGATGTGCCGCATCCACGAATCGCTTGAACCCGTCCGGACCGCCGTAGTTGGCTTGCACCGCATAGGGAGACACGCCGTCGTATCCCCAGTCACGCGTACCCGGGAACGCAGCAACCGGCATGACTTCAACCACGGTGATCCCCAGTTGTTTCAGATATTCCAGCTTGCCGATGGCGCTATCGAAGGTGCCTTGCGGTGTGAACGTACCGATGTGCAGCTCATAGATCACGTAGTCGCGAAGGTCCAGACCATGCCAACCCTGATCGCTCCAGCGAAACGCAGCCGGATCGACGATCTCGGTTGGTCCATGCACACCTTCGGGCAGAAAGCGCGATACCGGATCGGGCACGGCCAGGCCGTCGTCAAGCACGTAGGCATAACGATCGCCCGCAGTAACCGCAAGGTTTGCGATGAGGTCCTGCCCGTCGCGTCGCAGGGGAATGTCTTGCGGCTCAGCCCCGGCACGCATCAGCCGTAACAAGAGGCAGCCGGTGAAAGGCGCCCATACGCGGAACTCAGCTTGCGCGCCGATCAGAGTCGCGCCGTAGGACAAGGGTAAAATTGCGCTCTCCACGCCACATCAGACGAGATCAACGGCCCTGGGGATGCTTATCTTCGAGCTTCGGATGTTTGCGGTTCCAGTCCGTGCGCGATTGAAACATCTCCGCCGCCGCAATCACCGCGCTATCGTTCAGCACCTGCCCCAGGAACTGAATCCCGATCGGCAGGCCGGCCTTGGTGAATCCGCAAGGCACGCTTTGGGCCGGCAGACCGCACAGGTTGCCGATGCCTCCAACGGGATCGGCAAACGACAAGCCGGTTTCGAGATTCGTATCCAGCGGAGTTGCCGGAACCGGTTGCGAGGGCGCCACCAGCACATCGCACTGCTCGAAAATGCGATCCATCTTCTGCTGCAGCACGCGACGAATTCGCTGGGCGCGCAGGTAATCCTGGCCGCCGACGGTTTGCGCGACATAGCCGCCAATCTGCCCGAGAGGATCGTTGAGCTGCGCTACTTGGCCGGAGTCGATCAGCTTGGAAAAGGCCGATGCCGCTTCCACACTGATCACGATTCCGCCTGCCGTCTCGAACGGCCCGTCCGGCAAGGAAACGCTGGTAATGGTCGCTCCTGCCTGTTGCAGCACGCCGAGCGCCTGGTCGAACGCCGCCGCGATCTCCGGATCAGGCTTCTCCCACGCCTTTTCGATGCGCGCGATACGCAGATTTTTCGCCGGCGGAGCGGAGTAACTGAAGCCTGCTTCGGCTTCGGGCAGCGAACTGGCATCGCTGGGATCGTGTCCGCTGATCGCGGCCAATACCAGGGCGCAGTCGTCGGCAGTGCGGCACATGGGCCCAATCTTGTCCATCGAGTACGACAACGCCATCGCGCCGCCGCGTCCTACGCGTCCGAAGGTCGGCCTCAGTCCAGACACGCCGCAGAAGGCCGATGGACAGAGGATCGAGCCCCAGGTCTCGGTGCCAATGGCGAACGCCGCCAGTCCCGCGGCCACAATCGCGCCCGAACCGCTCGACGATCCGCAAGTCCAGCAGTCGGTGTTCCAGGGATTTTTCGCGGCATGGGTCCATGACGCCGATGCGAAGCGGTAGCCCAGTCCGCCGGCCAACTCGATCATGGCCGCCTTGCCTAGAAGAATTGCTCCGGCATCGTTCAGCTTGCGGATAACAGTAGCGTCGTAGTCGAACACCTGCCGTTGGTAAGGTCTTGCCCCCCACGTTGTGGGATATCCCTTGACGGCCAGCAGATCTTTCGCGGCATAGGGAATTCCATGCAAAGGCCCGCGATAGTGACCTTGCTGAATCTCGGCCTCCGCCTGCTTGGCTTGTTGCAAGGCGAGATCGGCGAGAACCATGGCAAAGGCGTTGAGCAGCCGGCCATACTCTTTGTCTCGGCTGAGATAAGCCTGGGTGAGTTCCACCGGAGACAACTGCCGCGAGCGAATGCGTTCTCCCAACTCGCGCACGGAGAGATACAGCACCTCTTCGCCGATCATGGCCGGCTCCGATTGGCGGAGATTTCGTCGTCCGTAAACTTCAGCACCGTGGCCGGCTGGTCAGCGTTGTCGAGTGGGAAGGCGCGAAACGCAGCCAGCGGCTTCTGCCCTTCCATGATCAGGCGACGCACGTCTTTCTTCTGCGCCTCGGTCAGGCGGTTGCCGTAGGTCTGAATGAGCCACTGATATTTCAACTCGCCCTCCGCCTGGAGGTCAGGAGACAACTCGACAGGTGTCTCCGGCGGCTTCTCTGGCGAGGCTGCCGGCCTGGGCGCGCTCTCTTGCGACGACAAGGCACTCGGAAAAATGACCGCCGTGGTAGCTGCAAAAGCCGCACGGCGGGCAAATTCACGCCGCGAGAGCTTACGCGTGTGCTCCCTTATGAGACCGTGCTCCGCGGAAGATGATTCAGGCATGGAAATGGCTCCTCTCCGATTGCCTTTGAGTGGTAGCGGGCAAGGGTAACGAAGGCGGGTAACCGAGTCAAATTAGTGATATTGCTCCTGCCGGAGTTCGCCTATACTTGCTCTCTGTCCAAAAACAAATCAATTGTCTAAAAAGGAGCTTCACTTTGCCCATATTGCTGGACGCCAACGATCCCACGCAAGTCGCCTCCGCCAGTCATATTGAATTTCAAACCGGCCAACCCGGCCAGAAAAGCGTAATCCTTTCCGGCATTGCCATTCCGTCGTGGAACATCAAAGACGGCGACAACCTTCATCAGGATACCGTCACGGTAAATCTGCGCTACCCCGTGCTGGCGGTAATGCAGGCTACGATTACCCTGGGGCTGGCCAGCATATACAGCGGGGGCACGACGTTTCTCTACGCCAGCGATTCGGCGACGCTGTGCGTAGATGAGAGCTCGCAGGAGTTGCTGCTGCAGGTGGATGTAGCGCTGATGGGCGACCCAGCGCACCTCAGCCGATTTGGCTATCAGGTCGTTGTCGTCGTGACGACGCAGACCACCGGGATCTTCGGCACCATCCGCTTCACCACAGATTTCTTCGATCCCTCCCAACTCTCGCAGGACGAAATCAGCAGGCTTTTCCTGGTGTCAGCCAATAGCGCGACCGCGGTGGGGGGGGGACCATTTGGCCAGACCGTCTATACCCCAATTGTTGGCGGTACGATAACCGGGATGACGGTTGCTAACGGTAACGTTGCCGTGACCTATCAAATCCAAGCTGTGCCTTACGGGGAGGACGTCTACGTTATCGTCACGCCGGGCCAGCCATTTACAGCCCAGACCGAGACCTTTGACCAATCCGCCGGACCTTATCCGGTACATCTGACAGTTGCCGCCCCAAGCGCCACCGGGGTGGATTTTGTCAACGGCCACGCGATCGTGAAATAGGAGAAAACTTATGGCATGCGATGTGGTGAATGTCTGTATTCCCGGAGTGACGCGAATTCCGGTCACGGGCCCCAAGTACAACACCTTGGTTTGCTGCACCTTCGCAGGTCAACTGACTTTGCCCGGCACGTTCGGCAAGGTCCAACACAGCCAGATCACGGGTTGGTCGGACTTTGTTCCCGCCAGTTTCGATCAGCGGATTATTCCCGAGTTCGAGCACTCAACCACCGGATGGATCAGCATCATGGGTCCGCCGACTGTGCACTTCATAGCAGGTGTCGCTGATGAAACCTGGCTTTATGCAATCGACGACATCGCGGATGTTGGTTTCGACCCGGTGACCGGACAGTTTAAGGTAACCGTTGATTTTGCCACTTCGGATGGTTGCACCTTTTACGTATGCAGCTACGTTTTGCTATGGGAAGATCCGCCCGCAAAGCCTCCAACTAACAACTGCCCAAAACCGATGACATATCGGCGGCAACGGCATCCGCATCATCCTTTCTTCAGCGCTACCGTTGGGGAGACGGGACTGGCACCGCATTTGGGCGGACGCATGGGGACCAAAGGGAGCATATTCGGCAACTCAATGCAACTCGCCCGCCACCATTCGCCGGCGGAACCGGGGGCGAAGCTGGAATCCAAACCGGAACCCAAGGCGAAGCTGGAATCCAAGCCTACGCCGAAGGCGAAACGCAGAATCCAAACCGAAGCCGAAGGCAGAATCCAAACCGAAGCCAAAGCCGAAGGCGAAAACCACCGCCTCCTCGAAAAAGAAACGACGTGGCTAGCAGAAACGTGGGAGCGGCGCTGTTCGAGCGCCGCCTTCCGCCTTAGATCACGACCGTCTCGCGATATTCGCCGTAAACATGCCGCATGGCGTCGGAGATCTCGCCGACCGTGGCATGAGCTTCGACGGCTTCAACAATCACCGGCATCAGGTTGCCGGTACCGCGCGCGGTGTCTTCCACAGCTTTCACCGCAGCTCGCCACTTCGCCTGATCGCGTTTCGCTCGGACGGCCCTGAGGCGTTCCACCTGCTTGCGCTCCAGCGATTCGTCGATGTGTTGCAATGGAATCGGCTTCTCGTGCTCCAAGGCAAAGCCGTTCACTCCGACCACGATCGCTTCTTTCTTGTCGACAGCTTTCTGGTATTCGTAGGCAGCGTTCTGGATTTCTTGCTGCACGAAGCCGCGCTCAATCGCCTTCAACATGCCGCCCATGGCCTCAATTTTTTCCAGATAGGCCAGCGCGTTGGCCTCGATCTGGTTGGTCAGTGACTCCATGTAGTACGAGCCGGCCAGGGGATCAATGGTCTGGGCTGCACCCGATTCGTAGGCAATAATCTGCTGCGTGCGCAGCGCGATGCGCGCCGACTGCTCGGTGGGCAATGCCAAAGCTTCGTCAAACGAATTGGTATGCAGCGACTGCGTTCCGCCAAGCACCGCGGCCATGGCTTGCAGCGCGGTGCGAACGATGTTGTTCTCCGGCTGCTGCGCCGTCAGCGTCGAGCCCGCCGTCTGGGTGTGGAAGCGCAGCATCTGCGACTTGGCATTCTTGGCGCCGAAGTGATCGCGCATGATGCGGGCCCACATGCGCCGGGCGGCGCGGAACTTTGCCACCTCTTCCAGAAAATTACTGTGCGCGTTAAAGAAGAACGACAGGCGGGGGGCAAACTTGTCGACATCCAGCCCGGCGTCAATTGCCGCCTGCACGTAGGTCATGCCGTTAGCCAGGGTGAAGGCCACTTCCTGCACCGCGGTCGATCCAGCTTCGCGCATGTGATAGCCCGAAATCGAGATGGTGTTCCACTCGGGCACGTGCTGATTGGCGTAGGAGAAAATGTCGGTAATAATGCGCATCGCCTGCGCCGGAGGATAGATGTAGGTGCCACGCGCGATGTATTCCTTCAGCACGTCGTTCTGGATCGTGCCCGACAGCTTGCGCACATCTCGGCCACTACGCTGCGCGGTAACGATGTACAGCGCGAGCAGGATCGCGGCCGAAGCGTTGATGGTCATCGACGTGGATACCTTTTCCATGTTGATGCCATCGAACAACCGCATCATGTCTTCGATGGAATCGATGGCCACGCCCACCTTGCCGACTTCGCCGATGGCGAGCGCGTTGTCCGAATCGAGCCCGATCTGCGTAGGCAAGTCAAACGCCACGCTCAGGCCGGTGGTTCCCTGGCTCAGCAGATATTTGTAGCGGCGATTGGATTCTTCGGCGTCTCCCATGCCGGCGTATTGCCGCATGGTCCAAAGGCGGCCGCGGTACATCGTGGCTTGCACGCCTCGGGTGTAAGGGAACTGTCCGGGATAGCCGACTTCGCTGTCGTAATTCCAGCCTTCCAGGTCGGACGGCGTGTAGAGGGGATGAACGGCGATGTGCGAAGAAGTTTCCTGCGTGTCGGCTGGCTTGGCGGCTACGGCGGTCTTGGACTTGGTTTCGGCCATGGGACTATGGGCCTCGATAAATTAAGAGATGCCTCGATTATGAGCCGCCGGACGGAAAGTCGGCTATGACGCACATCACAGCGTGAACGGTTTGCTAAGAAACAGTTTCAAGTTTCGAAAGCGCAAGCACGAATCAGACCGCGCACATTGCGCTGATTCCTGCCAGTTCATCACGTATGTTTCCGAAACTATTTTTTTCGCGATCTCCAAAACGAGCTCACCCCAAAATAGACGAACACCACGCGCAAACCCTGACGCCAACAGCATCTTGGCGGTCGATCCATTTCCGGCAGCATGACGATGATATTCGCGCACCGCCGCGGCCCCGCCAACCAGTGCCAGCACCAGGAAAAATAATCCCGTGACTTCCAGCAACAGCACCCGGATTACTCTTCCGACGCTGCGTACGGTCACGCTGCCGGCGTGGTAGCAGGCTCGGACCCAGCGATTTTCGCCGGTCTTTCGCCCCGCAACCCGCAACAAGGCGCGGCCTTGAGTACCTAAATCGCGGGATGGCACAGTGGCAAGTCTCCCCGGGCTAAACAGTCTGCTGAAAAACTCGGAAAAGCAGATCCCTCACCGACTAAAATCGGTTCGGGATGACAATTAGAAAGCCGTTGCTACGGCGTAGCTAAAGCTCCGCCCCTTCCAAATCGCCTTAAACCGAGTTTTTCAGCAAACTGTAAAGCCGAATCCTTAACCCGAACTTAGCGGACGACTTGAAGCTCGTCCCCTTCAATGTCCCCGACAATGTCCCAGATTTTGCCTAACGCCGTCCGTTTCAAAGCAGCATTGGACAAGCCGGTTAAGAATCCCTTTGATTCTAGCAGTCGACGGGGGCGGCTTTCGCCGCCGAATCCAGGTCGCGAACGCCAAACTCCCTCTAGCCTGCGCAGCATCTAAACTATTAACGCAGGATTGGGGAACGGCTGGCAGGTTTCGAGGCGCGACGCTAGTATGAGTGCCAGGGTCCGGTCCGCCATCCTGAGAGGGCCAGGTGCAATCGTGGATAAGCGACTGAATAGCATGATGAAGGAGCTGGGCGACGCCATCAACAATTCGCTTTCTGATTCCGATCAGATCGCCGAGGTGATCTCGCGCATCAAGGCCGGGGGGTACGACGTATTCGTCGTGCTGGAGGCCACCATCGGATTCAACCAGCGCGACGCGGACGACGACGAAACCGCGCCGGTCAATACTCAGCGTGCCGACGTGGACTTCGAGATGACGTCGCAGGACGTGAAATTCCTTAAGTCGTTGCGCATCAGCCTCGACGATGCCGGATGACGTCACCACTTCACCTCTTCCTGGCTGGCTTCGATGCTTGACAGGATGTGCTAAGATGCGCTTTCGCTTGCGGGGTCGGCCGGCTCGCTCAGGGCACTGCGACCTTTAGGAAACATCACCAGCTCCTTTCGAGGAGATTCGCAGTCAGGACGTCATCAGATGAGAGAAACTCTCGGAGTCTTGCTGGCGGGTGGAGCAGGCGAGCGACTCTATCCTCTGACGCGCGATCGCGCTAAGCCGGCGGTGACCTTCGGCGGCATCTACCGCATCATCGATATCACGCTTTCCAACTGCATTAACTCCGACTTGCGCAAGGTTTACATTTTGACCCAGTACAAAGCGCTGTCGTTGAACCGGCACATCCGCGAAGGCTGGGGCAACATTGTTGGGCAGGAACTGGGCGAGTTTATCGAGATTCTGCCGCCCATGAAGCGGGTCAGCGAGAACTGGTACATGGGCACCGCGGACGCGGTTTACCAGAACATTTATTCCATCGGCTCCGAGCAGCCGCGCTATGTGCTCATCCTGTCCGGCGATCACATCTACAAGATGAATTACGACCTGATGCTGCGCCAGCATAAGGATTCCGGCGCCGACGTTACGCTGGCGACCATTCTGATCGATCCGACCGAGACCAAGCACTTCGGAGTAGTAGAAATCGATCGCACCGGAAGGATCGTCGGCTTTCAGGAAAAGCCGGAGGAAACCGATTTGCGCTCGCCGTACAACCCGCAAATGGTTTCCGGCTCCATGGGCGTCTACCTGTTCAACACCGAGGTACTGATTCCGGTGCTGCTGAAGGACGCCGAGGATCCGAATTCGCGGCACGATTTCGGGCACAACATCCTGCCCAAGATGGTGGACGATTACAAGGTCTACTCGTTCAACTTCATCGATGAGAACCGCAAGGAAGCGCTCTACTGGCGCGACGTAGGAACCCTGGAAGCGTACTACGAGGCCAACATGGACCTGGTCTCGGTGGCTCCGGTGTTTAACCTGTACGACAGCGCCTGGCCGATTCGGACGCACATGCGGCAATATCCGCCGGCCAAGTTCGTCTTCAACGATCCGGGCCGCACCGGCGAGGCGCACGATTCCATTGTCTCCATGGGCTGCATTATCTCCGGCGGCTCGGTCAGCACCAGCGTTCTGTCACCCGACGTGCGCGTCAATTCTTATTCGCATGTCGATACCAGCATCCTCTGCTCTCACGTCAGCATTGGCCGCCATTGCCGTATCCGCAAGGCCATCATCGACCGCGACGTCCAGGTTCCCGAGGGCACCGTCATCGGCTACGACACCGAAGCCGATCGCCAGAAATATCATGTGACCGATAGCGGCATCACCGTCGTGACCCGCGACTATTCGCTGTTCGAAAATCCCATCACCGTCGACTACTTCACGTCGGAGTAGCTGCCAGCTCCGGAATCTCATGGCGTAACCGCCGTCGCGATCGAGCAGGCCTGGGGCGGATTTCCGGCCGCGATCGCATAGACGGTAACTGGGGTGTTCGGCTTTACGTCTTTCACGTATCCGGTGAATCCTACGAAGCTGTTCTTCAGATAGGGACGAGTTGCGCGGAGGGTCGGCTGCCAGTCTCCCACCGCTCCCAACCCAACGATCACTCCATCGGAAGCGGCGATGATTTGAGTCGGAGGCCTCTGCTGGTTACGGTCCCAAGCCCAGCCAGTGATTTTGAGCGCCGTCGAAGCGCTTCCGCCAACGCTCTCCACCGATTGCACGGCTCCCACGCATTGATCCGAAGAAACCAGATGAAACGCTGAATCCAGGCGCTCTCCCATGCGAGGACCGGGGTTCCCGGCGAAGATGGACAATCGCTTTTCTCGCATGTAGGGCAGCAGTTGCCATAAGTAATCCGGGTCGGGATAGATGTCTTGCAGCTGCGCTCGATCCGGGATATCGGTCATCAAGGCGATCGCCGCAACGTCAAGTTCAAAACCGTGCATCCTGGCTTTGCGAACCGCGTCGCCGGCCAGGTGGATTCCGCCTACCATGATTGCCAGCAGGCAGGCCTGCGCGATGGCCGTGGTGAATTGCGCTCGACTTCCGCGAAACCACGGCAGCAGAAGAAGCATGAGCAGAGCCCACCAAAATAACAAGGCAAAGGTCTGATATCGAGAGGAAAAAGCTTGGTCGAGGCCGGAGCTTGTCCGGCCCAATGCGGTGATGCCTGCGGTGCCCAGGCAGAACATCAAGATGAGAAGCAGTTCAACCGAAAAAACACGCGAGGTCTCGACCGGTAACCGAAATCGTGGGATCAGGCTGAGCAGAAGCACCAGCCCGGCGATTCCATAGAACATCGCCGAACGGTTATAGGTGGTGGTCCAGGAAGCTCCCAGATAGGTGGCCAGATATTCCAGAGTGCGGGCTGGAGCCTGCAGCGTGGTCCCCAGGCTGACGCTTCCCGGCGGGCTGATGTAGTGATGGAAGTAGGTCAGGATGCCGGCGGTTCCACTGATGATCAGAACCAGAATTGCGGAGAGACGCAAGCGGAGCAGGAGTGCGGCCGCCACCAGCAAGGGCCACACCAAGTTTCCGTTGGCCAGAGAAAACGTCGCTCCCAGCGCCGCCAGGATGGACAGCAGCAGAAATATCCAGGGCCCCTGACTTGCCGCCGGTTCTTGCTGTGACTTCATCCAGTAGAGCAAGAGTGCGATGAACGAAATCGTGGCGAACAGAGCTGAGAGCACAAAGATGACTTCGAAGCTGAACACAAAGGTTTCCCACTGACTGGGAAAGAACAGGCAAAATGCCGCCAAGCCGAAACCGGTGCGCCACAGCGCTCCCCGCCAGCCACCCAGGGCGCGCATGCTCCAACCCAATAGCGTCAGCTGCAGTAATTGAATTGTGAAGATGCTGGCTAGGAGGAACTTCTGGCTGGCGTGAAATAGCCAGAGATCAACAGCCAGGAATAATTTTGGAATCGGGAACCGATGTTCCAGATGCTGCTGCCACAGCCAGCCGGGCGAAACCGGGCTGCGCCCTTGTGCCACCACCGAGATCTGCAGCCAGGATTCAGCAAAGGGCAGCCGGGAGTAGCTGATGACCACCATGTAGCCGGTCACAACGACGATGGTGAGTCCGCCAAGAAGGATGAGGTAAGAGAGAACAGTCGAGAGAGACGAATCCGATATCGCTCGATCTTGGCAGTGATCTCCGATGCTCGGTCAAGCCAGGACGAGCTCCGTCACTTCATCACCATGCGCGCCTTCAGGGTTATCGCGCCCACGCACCACAGCAGGGCGTCTTCCACATGCTCGCGCAGCGACTGGCTGCTGAAGATATCGCGCAACAACTTGCGCTCGGTAAGCCGCGCTGCCAACTCGGTCAACAAGCCTTGATAGCGGTCGGGCATGTGCAGCTTGCTGGCCCGCACCAGGTCGTCGAAGATTAGCAGACAATCGAGCACTACCCCGTCCAGGTCGGCATTTTGCGAATTGATCAGGTAGAAGGCTTCGGCCACGTCGCAAAAGGTTTCCAGTTCGGTCGGCGGCGGGCCCAGCTTTGCCATGCTCGGATCAAGCGCCAGGGCTTTTGCGGCCAATTCTAAGCGAGTGAAAAACACCAGGCGGTCCTGCACCATGATCGGCCGCTCATTGTCGCCGCCTACCGCCAACAAGGTGTAGAACTGCGGACCGTCGTGTTGGCCGTCCACCCGAAAGCCGATAAGGACAAGGTCTTCGTGCGGCTCCCGGCCAGAAGATTCGAGAATGGGCAGCTCCGCCATCTGGCAATAGTACATCGCGGGCGCAGGCGAGCACGTGCTTTTCTTGTGCGGGAGGCCGCGACTTACGATGGTTTTCTGCGTTCTTACCGGCAGGAGAATCTGGTTGAAAAATATTGTAGGAACCGCCGCTCTTGGCTTGCTGTTCGCGCTCGGCGTCGCACAGGCGCAAGTTGTGGTAAGAGTTGCTCCTCCTCCGCCGCCGCGCCAGGTCGTTCCCGTGGCGCCTGGTCCTCGTTATGTTTGGACGGGAGGGTATTATCGCTACAACGGACACGCCTATGTCTGGGTTCCGGGCCACTACGTAGTTCCGCCCCGGGCCCATGTGGTCTGGGTGCCAGGGCGCTGGGTACCGCGTCAGGGAGGCTACGTGTGGGTTGCCGGATACTGGAGATGAGAGTAAGAAAGAGCCGGCGACGCTTCGGGCCAAGCAGCGTTTAGAAAGTGATTTTGGGTTAGCCAGAAGCGCGGAAGCTTAACTCCAATCGCCGGTTTCAGCCGCCCACGGGGCGCATACCCTCCGATTTCTCGCAACCATGCCTAACCGTTATCATCTACTTATTAGAACGCTTACCAGATATGGGAAACACCTTTAAGACAGCTTTACTGCTTACAGCACTAACACTTTTCCTGCTCTTCCTGGGACAGGTCTTCGGTGGCGAACGGGGGCTGGTGATCGCCTTTGGACTGGCCATCGTCATGAATTTCGCTTCGTATTTCTTCAGCGACAAGATTGCGCTGGCTATGTACCGCGCCCAGCCGGTCACGCGCGAGCAGCTGCCTCGCGCCTATCAGGCGGTCGAGCGGCTCACCCCGAAGATGGGCATTCCGATGCCCAAGATGTACGTGATTCCAACCGATTCACCGAATGCCTTTGCCACCGGACGCAATCCCCAGCACGCCTCGGTAGCCGTCACCCAAGGCATTCTGGATCTGCTGAACGATGAAGAACTCGAAGGCGTACTGGCTCACGAGCTGGGCCACGTGAGGAACCGCGATATCCTGATCAGCTCGGTGGCCGCGACTCTGGCCGGAGCCATCACGTTGCTGGCGCGCATGGGTTACTGGGCTTCGCTCTTCGGGGGCATGGGCGATCGTGACGATCGCGATCGGGGTGGAGGTTTTGTTGGACTGTTGATGCTGATCCTGGCTCCGATCGCAGCGACGTTGATCCAGCTAGCGGTGTCGCGGTCGCGCGAATACCAGGCTGATGCCACCGGTGCTCAAATCACCGGCAACCCGTACGCTTTAGCCAGTGCCTTGCGCAAGCTGGACGCGGTTTCCAAGCAGGTGCCGCTGCAGGCTTCACCTTCCACCGCGCACTTGTTTATTGTGGCGCCTTTTCTGGGCGGTATCAGCTTCGCCAACCTTTTCTCCACCCATCCTCCGATTGCTAAACGGATTGAGCGGCTGACGGGACGGCCAGCCGAATTGGACTACTAACCTCGCGAGCGTCAGAAGCCGGTGCGTCGTTGGTCGAGGCGTTCCAGTGGGCGAGTTGGTTTCCACCATTAGGGTGGTCAGTGGGGGACTCCTTGCCGCTGATTGAGCCATGGCGTTGCCCAGTAATGTAGTCCTACGTCGACTCGAAGCGTTTAATTTTAAAAGTTTTATGCGCAAATTTCGGCTATCGGGTAGAACTGAATTCCATCCAAAATTGCAGCCACGAAAGTGCTAAAGCGAGGGAACGAGTTTCTCTGTTAAGTGCAAACTTTTTCACCTATGGCAACGGCAAAGCGCCCATATCCTAATAATGTGTTGTACTTAGGAATAGAAAATTTGGCACCCGGGTTGCTTCGTTAGTATTATGGAGAACCTGATGTCCTCTCCTTGGAGGCCACTTCCCTTGATCACGAAACTGGTTCGCATTTCGCTCGCGCTGGCTGTAATTACGTTCGGGGCTACGCTGATGGCACAAGTCCAAAACGGAGGGTTTGAAACTGGCGATTTCTCCGGTTGGACCGTAAGCGGTGATACCTCATTCATTGGGGTGTGCGATGTCAACACCTGTCCGGGCGGCTTCGCTCCCTACGCAGGGACCTACGCAGCCTACTTTGGTCCGGTGGGCGACACGGCCACGATTTCCCAAAACATAGCCACTACTCCGGGGACGCAGTACACCTTGGATTTCTATCTTGCTCAGCCGACGGGTGGAACGCCAAACTACTTTTCTGTGACCTTTGGCACCTCCACTTTCAGCCTCACCAACTTCGGAGCTTCTTTTGGCTGGTCGGAATTTGACCTGACGACTACGGCTAACAGCAGTGAGACCGCGCTTTCGTTTACGTTCCGCAACGATCCCGACTACTGGTTCCTCGACAACGTGTCGATCAGTTCTGCTACCGGCACGGGAACCGGAACCACTCCGGAGCCTGGAACGTTTGTCATGTTTGGCAGCGGACTGTTGGCGGTTGCAGGAGTTGTTCGCCGCAAGCTGCGCTCCTAGAGCCCAACTTGCCGGCGAGGTAAACGACGTTCGCCGGGAGGGAGTGGGATTAGATTTTGAGCCACGATGTCGGTTACCGGATATCGTGGCTTTCTGGTTTCAGGGAAGAGGATTTTGATCGGTTCAGCCACCGGGATGGTGGCTTTTTGTTGCCTCCGGGCAGTCATGCGACGGCCCGAGGCGCGGCCGGCTAGATCCGTATCCAGCCGGCGCGAATAGCTAGCAGGCTGGTCACAGCGACCACAATCCACAGCAGAATACCCTGTAGCAACGGCCGCGGTCCTACCTTGCGCAAAGCAGCCGGCGAGAGGCTGGCGCCGATCAAAAACAGGGTAATGATCAGCATCAGTTTGCCGGCGCTGCTTAGAAAGTGATACGCCTGCGCACCCGGATACAAGTAGGTGTTCGCCACCGCCGCCAGACAGAAGAACAGGATGAACCAGGGCCACTGAATACGCGTCTTGCCGCCTTTGACTGCCGCGGTTCCCACGGACAAAGGAACGATCCAAAGCGCGCGCGCCAGTTTCACCGTGGTTCCCACCGCCAGCGCTATGGCGCCATATTTTGCCGCGGCTCCCACCACCGAGCTGGTGTCATGAATAGCCAGCGCGGCCCACAATCCAAACTGGGTTTGCGACAGCTTCAACCAAAGGCCGATCGCGGGAAACGTGAGCAGCGCGACGGAGTTCAAGACAAAGACGGTGCCCAGCGACACCGACATCTCGTCTTCGGTAGCTCCCGTGATAGGACCGATGGCGGCGATAGCACTGCCTCCGCAGATGGCAGTGCCGGTGGTGATGAGAAATGCGGCTCGCTGTTCCACCCTAAGCCACCTGCCCAGGAGTGTTCCCACAATCATCGCGAAGGTTATGCTGAGCGCGGTGTAGACAAATCCGCTGCGGCCGGCGTGAATGACTTCCTGCAAGTTCATTCCGAAACCCAGTCCCACGACGGCGGATTGCAACAGGATTTTGGAAAGCTTGCGAGATTCGTTCTTGTAGGGGTGAGTGGCAATGGCTCCGAAGAGGAGACCGGCGAGCAAAGCTAGCGGCGGGGAGGCCCATGGAGTCAGGCAGAAAAAGAGCCCCAAAGCAAACAGGACTTTTGAATTCATCGATTAGAAAGAATGCACTCCGAATTCCACCGGGTCACGCCTTGGAGTTGCAACTAGCAGGCAATAAAATAGGCCCGATGCCAAGGAGCGGTGACGATTTCCTTGGCTCCGAGCCCATTCGATCCTGAAATGGATCGGAGGTGATGCTTTTATGCTACTCCAGGCTGTGGAAATGTCAAGCAGAAACCGCGATAAGCTACTGAATTTTCGAGAGTTGCACAATCTTCGGGAAACCATTTCAAGTGCCTGAAAACAGGCGGGATGGGTTATTCACCCCCGGCCTTCATCCCGTCCGGATCCTCCCAGAATGGCACTTTGATGGGTGATGGGTGCCGTCGCCGGCTTGATTTGGCCGTTAGGTTAAACATCGGTTGTCCAGGCCAGCTTCAATCAGAATAGTATTGTCCTGCTAGCCGGCGCTTAACTTCCTGAGGTTTTTGGATGTCCCGGTATCCTCGCAACGCGGTCATGAGAGCGTTCGCCCGTTTGGGTTGGTTGCTTTGTATCCTCGTGCTGCTCTGTGCGTGGGCCGCAGGATCGACGGCCGTAGGGGCCGACCCCTCGACCGCCTCGGCTAATTCGGCGCCGGCGCATCCCCTGATGCAATACAGTTTGCCTCCCGACAAACTGGCCCAGGCCCATGCGCTTTATCGGCTGGACGCGACCATGGTTCCTATCCTGACAGCCTGGACCTTCCTGGTTTTCTACCTGATGTTGCGGATGCGGTTCGGCGTGCGGCTGCGCGACTGGGCCGAGCGTGTCTCGCGCTGGCGTGTGGTGCAGGCCGTGATCGTCATGTCGCTGTTCACTGTGGTTCTTGAGCTGACCCAGCTTCCCTTCGACATCCACCGGCATCATGTGAGCCTCAGCTACGGGCTGTCGGTGCAGCACTGGGGATCGTGGTTCGGGGACTGGGGTAAGAGCCTCCTGCTGGGGATGGTGTTCCTCAGCTTCCTGGGCTGGATTCTTTATGCTGTCCTCCGCCGTAGTCCGCGTCGCTGGTGGTTTTACTTCTGGCTGGCGCTGATCCCGATTGTGGTCTTCATGCTCTTCGTCGAGCCGGTTTGGATCGAACCACTGTTCAACAAGTTCGAGCCGCTCAGTGATCATCACAGCGATCTGGTCGCGCAGATCGAACGCGTGGTGCATCGTGCCGGCATGGACATCCCTCCCGACCGCATGTTCGAGATGAAGGCCAGCGAGAAGACCACTACGCTCAACGCGTATGTCACCGGCTTCGGATCGACCAAGCGCGTGGTCGTCTGGGATACCACGATGGAGCACATGACGACACCGGAGACGCTCTTCGTCTTCGGACACGAGATGGGGCACTACGTACTCGGCCACATACCGAAGGAAACCACGATCATTCTGCTGCAGCTGCTGGTGTTGTTTTACATCGGCTATCGGCTGGCCAACTGGCTGGTGGCGCGCTACGGCGCGAGCTGGGGAATTCGCGATCTCACCGATTGGGCTTCACTTCCGTTGCTGGCGCTGATCTTGTCTGTCCTGACATTTCTGGCGACTCCGGCCTTTAATGCCGTGTCGCGTCATTACGAGCATCAAGCCGACCAGTATGGACTGGAGGTCATTCACGGTTTGGTGCCGGACGCGCCGATGGCGGCTGCGCACGCGTTCCAGGTTTTGGGAGAGCGTTCGCTGGACTATCCGTACGTCGGCAAATTTATGGAGTTCTGGGCCTGGGACCATCCCACCATTCGCGACCGCATGATCTTTGTGCAGACCTACGATCCCTGGAGCGAAGGCAAACAGCCTGAATTTGTGAAAGGCGCTCCATAAGCTGCGGCGGCGGACTGTCGCAAAATGGGATTCCGTTCGTTGACACCGGGCAAGAAGCTCTGTTAGTTTCAATAGTTCCAGTTATTTCTCTGGCGCCCTCAGTGCATCTTCAGCAGTAGGCACTCACGACATAAGAATGGATACCACTCTTAGACAGGTAGGCGAATTACTGCTCGGAGCCGTCCCGACGGTGGTGCTCCTGCTGCTGCTCTATGCCATTTACCAGAATCTGGTACGTAAGCCCCTGAACCGGGTCCTGGACCAGCGCCGCGAGCGCACCGAGGGAGCCGCCTTGAAGGCGCGCTCCGATGTAGCGGCAGCGGAAGCCAGAACACAGGAATACGAGCAAAAGCTGCGCGAAGCCCGGCTAGCCATCTTCAAAGCTCAGGAAGCCCGGCGGCAGCAGGCCCAGCAACTGCGGGCTCAGGCCTTGGCTGAGGCGCGCAGCCGCGCCCAGCAACAGATTCGCGAAGCCAAGGCTGCCATCGAACAGGATATGGCTGCAGCGCGGACTGGCTTGCAAGCCGAAATCGACCGCCTGGCTACCGAGATCATCAGTACCATCCTGAAACCGGCCGGGGCAGCTCCCACCGTAGGCGGCGCACAATGAAACGACGTCATTTAATCCGCCTGGCGATGATCGCCATCTTCGCCTTCCTTCTGGTGGGCGCTCTGGGAGCGCAGGATTCTTCTGAGCAGAAGCCGGAACCCAAGAATGCCACGGCAGAATCCAGCGGCGGCGGGGGGGCGAATGCCGGGGTGGGCGCCATTCTGGCGAATACCACCGAGCAAGCCGCACACACTGCCGAAAAGTGGGGCCGCAAGCTGGGCATCGGCCCGAACACCTCCTTCGCTATCTCGATCGCCTTCAACTTCCTCGGGATCGCGCTGATCGTTTACGTTCTGGTCAAGTCGAAGGTGCCGCAGGCCTTTCGCGAGCGCACAGCCGCCATTCAAAAGGGTATCAAGGAAGCGCAGGCGGCCAGTGCCGACGCGGCTCGACGACTGCAGGACATCGAGGCCCGTCTGGCCAAGTTAGACACCGAGGTCGCGGAGATTCGCACCTCCGCCGAGCAGGAAGCCGCAGCGGAAGAAAAACGCATCAAGCAGGCTGCGGAGGAAGACAAGCAGAAGGTGCTGCAGGCGGTCGAGACCGAAATTGACGCCATCGCCCGCAATGCCCGGCGCGAGCTTAAGGGCTATGCCGCGTCGTTGGCGGTGGATCTGGCCTCGCGCAAGATTCACGTTGACGAGCCTACCGATCATGCGCTGGTGCGCGAGTTCGTCGACCAGCTTGGAAAGGATGGCCGTTAAGCATGGCTGCCATTGCCAGCCGTTACGCGCGCGCCCTGGTTGAGGTCATCCTGGAGCAGCACATCGATGGCGATACCGCCCGGCAGCAGTTGCGATCCATCGTGGAAGCGGTGCATGAGAGCCCGGAACTGCGCAAGGTGTGGGAGTCGCCGGCGATTTCGCCGGAGCAAAAGCGCGCTGTGCTGGATGCGATTGCCAAGGAAATTGGCACGGCCAAGCCGATCCGGAATTTCATCGCGGTACTGATCGATCACCGGCGCATTGCCATGCTGGACGATATGGTCCGGCAGTTCGAGGTGGAACTGGATGCGCAGTTGGGATTCGCTGAGGCGGAAATTTCCAGCGCCCGGCCGCTTTCGGAGGAAGAGAAGCGTGAGTTGGAAGGGCGCGTGGAGCGCATGACCGGCAAGAAAGTTCGGGCGCACTATGTTTCGAAGCCCGATCTGCTGGGCGGAGTGATGGTCCGCGTCGGCAGCACGATTTATGACGGCTCGGTGCGCGGTCAGCTGGAGAAAATGCGGCAGGAGTTGAGCACCGCGTAGAAAGTTGTTCAGGTTTGGCAAGAATGTTGGTCTGAAGATCGGCTCACCCGAGCGAAACGATGTTGGCAGTCCGCCTTGAAGAATTTGGTTGGATGCGAAAATGCGGTGTTCGCCAGTTCAATCGAGGCGTCGATGGGCAAGCCCGCGGGACGAAATTAATTAGCCCAGGGCGGAAGCCCTGGGTAGGCGGCGCAAATAGAACCGGAGTCCCGTAGGGACGGCACTCCGAAGCTGCTAAGAAGTCGAAATGCTGGGTGTCGCCGGCTGAAAGCCGGCTCGGAATAAATAGAAGGCGTAGACGCTGTCCTGAAGGCCAGCTCTACCCGAACGGAATCTTATGGCACAGATCAAAGCAGACGAGATTACTAAGCTCATCCGCGAGCAGATCAACAATTACGAATCCAAGATCGCGGTCGACGAAGTCGGTACCGTGATGTCGATCGGCGACGGTATCGCCCGCGTGTACGGCCTCGACAAGGTTATGTCGGGCGAACTGCTCGAGTTCCCGCACAATGTGGCCGGCATCGCCATGAACCTGGAAGAAGACCAGGTAGGCGTGGTGCTGATGGGCGAATACACCGAAGTGGAAGAGGGCGACGAGGTCAAACGCACCGGCCGCATCATGAGCGTGCCCGTCGGCGAGGCCATGGTCGGCCGGGTAGTGAATTCGCTTGGCCTGCCCATCGACGACAAGGGACCGATCAATACCGATCAGTACATTCCGATTGAGCGCCTGGCGCCCGGCGTTATCGACCGCCAACCCGTACGTGAGCCGATGGCCACCGGATTGAAAGCCATCGACTCGATGATTCCGATCGGCCGCGGCCAGCGCGAACTGATCATCGGCGATCGCCAGACCGGCAAGACCGCGGTCGCGCTCGACACCATCATCAACAGTAAGGGCCGCGACCTGATCTGCATTTATTGCGCCATCGGGCAGAAGCGCTCATCGGTGGCGCAAGTGGTGAAGACCCTGGACGACTACGGCGCGATGGATTACACCATCGTCGTGTCGGCCTCGGCGTCCGATCCCGCGCCTATGCAGTACATCGCGCCCTACGCTGCCTGCGCCATGGGCGAATATTTCCGCGATACCAAGCGGCACGCGCTGTGCATCTACGACGATCTTTCCAAGCACGCCGTCGCCTATCGCGAGATCTCGCTGCTGCTGCGCCGTCCACCGGGACGCGAAGCTTACCCCGGTGACGTGTTCTATCTTCACTCGCGCCTGCTGGAGCGCGCCTCCAAGTTGAGCAACGATCTGGGAGGCGGATCGCTGACTGCGCTGCCCATCATCGAAACCCAGGCGGGCGACGTATCGGCCTACATTCCGACCAACGTCATTTCCATTACCGATGGCCAGATTTATCTGGAAACCGATCTTTTCAACTCCGGCGTGCGTCCTGCGGTGAACGTGGGACTATCGGTCAGCCGCGTGGGCGGCAGCGCGCAGATCAAAGCCATGCGGCAGGTCGCCGGCACATTGCGGCTCGATCTGGCGCAGTATCGCGAGCTGGCAGCGTTCTCGCAGTTTGGCAGCGACTTGGACAAGGCTACCCAGTCGCAGCTCGCTCGTGGTCAGCGACTGACCGAAATCCTGAAGCAGGGACAGTATCAACCGCTGCCCTTCTCCAAGCAGATTCTGATCATCTATGCCGGAACCCAAGGCTTGCTTGACGACCTGCCGGTGGATCAGCTGCGCGACTTCGAGAAAGGCCTGAACGAGTACGTGGAAACCTCCAACCCGGGCGTGCTGAAGTCGATTGAGGAGAAGAAGGTTCTCGACGACGATCTGCGCGCCGCCCTGACCAAGGTCATCAAGGAATTCAAGGATCGCTTCGTCAGCGACCATCAGGCTGTGGCGAAGGCGAGCGCGTAAGAACCAATGGCGAACGTACGCGACATTCGACGGCGTATTCGCAGCGTGAAGAACACGCGGCAGATTACCAAAGCCATGAAAATGGTGGCGGCCGCCAAGCTGCGCCGGGCGCAGGAACGGGCGCTTGGCATCGCGGCCGTATGCGCAGATGCTGGCCAATGTATTGACGTCGACCGTCAGCCGCGCTGAGCTGGTAAATCCCAAGACCGGCGAACCCTGGAATCCGCTATTGGCGATTCGTCCCGAGCAGAACATTTTGCTGGTGCTGGTGACCGGAGATCGCGGCCTGGCAGGCGCCTTCAACTCCAACGTGCTGAAGGCGGCCATGCAAGTTCCTGGAGTTTTTCAAGGATAAGAACATTGACATCCTGGCCATCGGACGCAAGGGACGAGACTTTCTGCGCCGGCGCTATCCGGTGGGAAAAGCCGGCGAGGAGCGCGAAGGCCAGGTCCAGGTTATCGGCGAGCACCTGAACGTGCTGGCCAAAGTGGAATACGAACCGGTCTCGGAAATCGCGGATCGGATTGCCAAGGCGTATAGCGACCAGCAGATCGATTCCGTCTATCTGATCTTCAACGAATTCAAGTCGGTCATTTCCCAGCGGGTGATCGCGCAACGCATTCTGCCGGTGCAGGAGCTGGGACGGCGGGAAGTTGCTTTGGCCGAGGAATTTCAAGTCGAAGAGCGGGAACGCATGGGCGAAGCGGCGCGCACCGCCGGCATCAGCCTCCGCGACGAGCCTCCGACAACCGAATTTGAAAAAGAGGCCGCGAAATTCGCCACCGCTCCTGTCGATTACATTTATGAGCAATCGCCGGCGGAGTTGTTCGCGGATCTGTTGCCGCGCTATGTAGCTTTCGAAATTTTTGAAGGCATGCTGGAATCGGTGGCGGCGGAGAATGCGGCTCGCATGACCGCAATGGATTCGGCCAGTAACAATGCCAATGACGTGATCGATTCGCTGACGCTGACCATGAACCGGGCGCGCCAGGCGGCCATCACCAAAGAGATCATCGAGATCGTCAGCGGCGCGGCAGCGTTGGCGTAAGACAGTTGTCGGTTGCCAGTTGTCAGTTGTCAAAGGCAGCACGAGGTGGATTCATAGATGCAAGCGAGCCGGTATCAGGATCTCTTAGCGTGGCAAAGGGCTATGACTTTTGCCGAGAAGATCTATGCGGCGACAGCTGAATTGCCGAAGGAAGAGACCTTCGGACTGAAAAGTCAAATGCGACGGTCCGCGGTCTCGGTGCCGAGCAATATTGCTGAGGGCCAGGGGCGTGCTACCCGCGGTGAGTTTCGACAGTTCCTGGGAAACGCGCGCGGCTCTCTGTATGAACTTGAAACGCAAATTCTGATTGCTTGTAAGTTGGGCTATGTTTCCGCTGAAGAAGGCGAAGGCCTGCTAATGCAGGCGAGAGAATTAGGGCGCATTCTTAATGGATTAATCAGCTCCCTGAAGTCACTCCCGCCATCTTTCCGGCAACTGACAACCGACAACTGACAACGGACAACTGATTATGGCTGAAAATATCGGACACATCATTCAGATCGCGGGTCCCGCGGTCGACGTGCAATTTTCCGAGGCGGCGCTGCCGCCCATCTATTCGGCGCTGCGCGTCACCAGCGAGGGCTTCACCGTCCCCACGCCCATCGACGTCATTCTGGAAGTGGAGCAGCAACTGGGCGAAGGCCGGGTGCGCTGCGTTGCCATGGAGCCTACCGAGGGCATGGTACGCGGCATGAAGGCCATCGACCTTGGCGGCCCCATCACCGTGCCCGTGGGCCGCGAGACCCTGGGACGCGTGCTCAACGTCATCGGCAATCCCGTCGACAAGCTGGGCCCGATCAACGCCGCCAAGCGCAATCCCATCCATCGCCAGGCCCCGGCCTTCGACGAGCAGTCGACCGAGATGGAGATGTTCGAGACCGGCGTCAAGGTTATCGACCTGATCCAGCCGTTCTTGAAGGGCGGCAAAATCGGCCTGTTCGGCGGCGCCGGCGTGGGCAAGACCGTCGTCATCATGGAGCTCATCAACAACGTCGCGCTCAAGCACGGCGGCTTCTCCGTGTTTGCCGGCGTGGGTGAGCGCACCCGTGAAGGCAACGATCTGTGGCTGGAAATGCAGGAGTCGGGCGTGGTCAATATCAAGGAGCCAGCGAAGTCGAAGGCCGCCCTGATCTATGGCCAGATGACCGAACCTCCCGGAGCTCGTTTGCGCGTGGCCCTGACCGCGCTAACCGTCGCCGAATACTTCCGCGACGAAGAAGGTTCGGACACGCTGCTGTTCATCGACAATATTTTCCGGTTCACCCAAGCGGGCTCGGAAGTGTCCACGCTGCTGGGCCGCATGCCTTCCGCTGTGGGATACCAACCCAACCTGGCAACGGAAATGGGCGAGTTGCAGGAGCGCATTACCTCGACGAAGAAGGGCTCGGTGACGTCGGTGCAGGCGATTTACGTGCCTGCCGACGACTTGACCGACCCGGCGCCGGCGACCACCTTCGCTCACCTGGACGCGACTACCGTGCTCTCCCGCCAGATTTCCGAGCTGGGAATTTATCCTGCGGTCGATCCGCTGGCTTCGACGTCGCGCATTCTGGATCCTCGCGTCGTCGGCGACGTCCACTACAACACGGCGCAAGCAGTGAAGCGCGTTTTGCAGAGCTATAAGGACCTGCAAGACATCATCGCCATTCTGGGTATCGACGAGCTCAGCGAAGATCAGAAGCTTACGGTATCGCGTGCTCGCAAGATCCAGAAGTTCCTCTCCCAGCCGTTCTTCGTGGCCGAGCAGTTCACCGGCCTGAAGGGCCGCTACGTGAAGATCGACGACACCGTGCGCAGCTTCCAGGAGATTGTCGACGGCAAGCACGACGACATCCCCGAGCAGGCGTTCTACATGAAGGGCGACATTAACGAGGTGCTGGAAGAGGCCGAGAAGATGAAGGCGACCGCGTAATCTGCCATGGCTGACACGCTGCATTTACAAATCATCACGCCGGACAAGCTGCTGGTCCGCGAGGATGTCGATACGGTGCAGATACCCGGGAAGAACGGATATCTTGGCATCCTGCCGGGACACGCTCCGCTCATCACCGAGCTGATGATTGGCGAGATCAGCTACACCCAGGGCGGAACGACGCACTATCTCGCCGTCGCTTGGGGCTTTGCCGAGGTGCTGCCGGATAAGGTGACCATCCTGGCGGACGTGGCCGAGCGCGCTGAAGATATCGACGTGAAACGCGCCCAGGAAGCCAAGGCCAAGGCCGAAGAAGCCTTACGGCAAGCTGGTCCGGACCTCGATTATGATGCGGTGCAATATGCGCTACGCCGCGCCGAGGTGCGGCTGGAAGTCGCGGGGCGTGTCGGACGGGCGGCAGTTGCGCATTGACCGTCCTGCAAGGACAACGCCGCTTACCGCATTGTTGTTTCTGGCAATCGTTTTGGTGTGTATCAGGGCACGACTTTGAGTCGTGCCGATAGAAACCAATAAAAATAGGGCTTCAGCCCCTGCAAATTAAGTCCACAGGGGCTGAAGCCCTAATTACTACTTACTGTTTGCGGCACGGCTGCAAGCCATGCCCTGCTACAAAGCGACTTATGAGACAGCTTGCCGTGCCGGTCAATATCCAGCGCGGCATTCGTTTTTCTGGGCAGCGACGGGTTACGCCGAAACCGTTTTCGGCTGCGGCGCTCCGAAACGAATCGCCTTGGCCAGCAGAATGGTCTCGATGCCGCGCAGGCTCTCCAGAACAGCCTCGCTGATGTCGCCATCCACCTGCACTACCGCGACCGCCGACGCCTCCTGCCCATCCCGGCCGCGGCCGAGAGAGAAGTTGGCGATGTTGACGTTGTGCTGTCCCAGCACCGTCCCTACGCGGCCAATCACGCCGGGCACGTCGAGATTGCGCAGGTAGACTACGTTGCCTTCCAGCGGCGCTTCCACCCGAATGCCGTCGATCTCCAACAGCCGGGGCAGGCCGCCAGGTTGAACGCAACCAGCCACCGTGTTTTCCTGCTGACCGGTCTTGAAGGTCATGCGCAGCACGTTGGCAGCAGCGCCGCCGGCATCGCGCGTCTGCTTGCGCTCCGTAAGACGGATGCCCCGCTCCTCGGCAATCGAGGCAGCGTTCACCAGGTTCGCCCGCTCATGAGCGTGCGCGATCTGATTCAGTGCGCCCGCCACGGCAGCGTTGCGGATGAGGGCCGTCTTCCACTCGGCAATCTCGCCGCTGTAGCTGAGGCCCATCTCTTCCACGCCGCCTTCGTTGGATTGCGCCAGAAAAGCGCCCAGGCGCTCGCCCAGCGCGATGTACGGCCGCATCTCCTGGTACTCTTCTTCGCTGATCGAAGGCACGTTGACCGCGTTCTGAATCACGCCCTTCAGCAGGTACTCGCGCACCTGCAGCGCGATCTGCACGCCCACGGCTTCCTGCGCCTCGTGGGTCGAGCCCGCGATGTGCGGCGTCAGGATCACGTTGGGTAAGCTAGCCAGCGGAGAGTCTTTGACCGGCTCGTTGCTGTAGACATCCAGGGCCACACCACCCAGTTGTCCCGACTGCAAGGCATCGACCACAGCAGCATCGTTCAGCAACTCGCCGCGAGCGCAGTTGATCAAGCGCACGCCCTTCTTCATCTTGCGGATCGATTCGGAGTTGATCATGCTCTGGGTCTGCGGGGTCAGGCCGACGTGCAGCGTAATGTAGTCGGACTGGGCGAAGACCTCGTCGAGCGTCCCCAGCGCGATGTTCAACTGCTGGGCAAGGCTGGGCGCGACGTAGGGATCGTGGGCGATGACCTTCATGCCGAAGGCGAGCGCACGGCGGGAGACTTCGACTCCCACCCGGCCCAGGCCGACGATGCCGAGAGTCTTGCCACGAAGCTCGGTGCCTTGCAGCGTTTTCTTTTCCCACTTGCCGGCCTGCATGGTGGTGTGGGCGCGCACCAGATGCCGAGCCAGCGACAGCATCAGTCCGAAGGTGTGCTCGGCGACCGCGACGGCATTGCCGCCGGGCGTGTTCATCACCACGATGCCGCGCTTGGTGGCAGCATCGAGATCGACATTGTCGACGCCCACGCCGGCGCGTCCGATGACCCGTAGCTTGGGGGCCTTGTCCATCATGGCCGCGTCGACGAAGGTGGCCGAGCGGACCAGGATGGCGTCGGCGTCGGCCAGCTGAGCGGTGAGCCCCTCTTTATCGGGCGAAACCACCGTCCAGTCGCCGAGTTCGCCAAAAATGGCGGACGCGGAAGGAGAGATTTTGTCAGCAACCACGATCTTCATACCGTAGCCGCCTCGGCATATTGCCCAGCAAAAACTTCTTGCACGGCGCGCACGCCTGCGCCCAGTTCGAATTTGTGTGATGGCGCGACTTTCAGCAGCACATGCTCCAGTGCGCCGATCACGCCGATGGCATCGAGATAGTCGTAATAGCCGAGATGAGCGATGCGGAACAGCTTACCCTTCATCTCACCCTGACCGTTGGCGACCACCATGGCAAAGCGCTCGCGGAACTCCTTCACCATGGCGCTGGAGTCGACGCCCGGGGGCGCCAGCACTGCGGTGACGGCTGCGGCCGGACAAGTTGGCGCGAATAGCTTCAGGCCGAGAGCCTGGGCTCCGGCGCGAACCATGGCAGCCGAAGTTTCCGCGTTGTGGATCAGAGCCTCCCGTCCATCGGCCAGGTTGCCGTTGCCGGAGCGGCGAATGTAGTCCAGCGCCGCAGCCAATCCTGCGATTAAGGCTGTCGCCGGAGTGAAGGCCGACTCGCCTTTCGTCTGCGATTTGCGCTCCTTGCGCAGATCAAAGTAGAAGCGCGGCTGCTTGGCGGTTTCCATGCGCTGCCAGGCCCGCTCGCTCACGCTGAGATAGGCCAGCCCCGGCGGAATCATGACCGCCTTCTGCGAGCCGCCGATGAGGATGTCGATGCCCCAATCGTCTACCTCGAAGTGAGTGGTGCCGAGCCCGGTGATAGCGTCGACCACGAACAGGGTGTTGCTGCCTTTCAACAGCGCCCCGATTGCCTTCACGTCGTGCCGCGCGCCGGTAGAGGTTTCCGTAGCCTGCACGTACAGCACGCCTGCGCCATCGAGCTTCGGCTTGATTTCAGCCAAGTCGAAGGTCTCTCCGTAAGGAACCTCAATCAGCTCGATCTGACAGCCGTAGGCCTTGGCAAGATCGCGCCAGCGCTCGCCGAACTTGCCGGCGGTCAGTACCACGACCTTTTCGCCGGGAGAAGTGAGGTTGGAAACCGCCGCTTCCATGGCGCCACTGCCGGAAGAGGCGAGAATCAGAACGTCATTCTTGGTACCGATGAAGGTCTTGAGATCAGCCAGAGTGCGGCTGAAGATTTCGCGGAATTCCGCCGTGCGGTGATGCATATCCGCGGCGGCAATAGCATTTTGAGCGGCGGGAAGAAGAGGAGTAGGACCGGGAGTAAACAGCCGTGTCTTACGTAGCATAAGGGTACCCCTGACGGTTGATTTCCGGCGTAGACCAACGCCGACATCCTAACTATAGGCTTTCACGGTTAAGCCGGCCACTCCAAGTTGGCAGCGCTGCCGTGCTCTGAATCACAACCCGAAGTGACTTCCTATCCTATAATTGCGCCATGAGCCTGACCGAACGTGTGCAAAAAGATATGGTGGATGCCATGCGCAAGAAGGAAGAGCTGCGGCTGGGGACCTTGCGCATGATGAAAGCCGCGTTGCAGAACAAGCGAATCGACAAGCGCGCCGACCTCGACGAAAAAGAAGAGCTGCAGGTGTTCAGCACCATGATCAAGCAGCGCAAAGACTCGATCGAGCAGTTCGAGAAGGGCAACCGACCTGAGCTGGCCGCGAAAGAAGCCCAGGAGATCACCATCATCGAAGCCTACATGCCGAAGGCAGTAGGCGAGGAGGAGATCGCCGCCACGGTCCGCGCCGTCATCGCCGAGATGGGCTCTCCCACAATGAAGGACATGGGGACGGTGATGAAGAATGCCAAGGCCAAGTTCGGGGACGCGCGCGTGGACGGCAAGCTGCTAAGCGAAGAGGTCAAGAAGCAGCTGGCGGGAAGCAGCTAGCATGCGGCGGTTAGTACTCAGCATTTTGGAAACTACCACCGGTTAGTTACGGAAAGTCTCAAGCCATTCGCCCCCGCGATCCTGCGTGATCATCCTCGTCGCAATCGCAGCGGCGTTCAGCCGCCGGGCTGAAGGCTGACAGCTGAAAGCTGACAGCTGAAATGTTGTAAGCTGAACTCAGCCCTCATGTCGTACCAACGCACAGTAGAGCAGCTCTACGCGCTCGGGCACGAGCTGGCCTCGACGCCGTCGCACAAATTCGACCTGGCTTATGTGCGCGTGATGCTGGAGGCGCTGGACCATCCTGAGCGGCGCTTTGCCAGCGTGCTGATCGCCGGGACGAACGGCAAAGGTTCGACTGCGGCGACGCTCTCGTCCATCCTGCGGGTCGCCGGATACAAGACTGCGCTCTACAGCTCGCCGCATCTGGTGCGTATCAACGAGCGTATTCGGGTCGATGGTGAAGCGATTTCCGATCCCGAGTTTGGCGAGATCCACGATCGCGTGGAACGCACCGCGCAACAGCTTCTGCACTCCGGCAAGCTGCCTTGGCATCCCAGTTTCTTCGAGATGCTGACGGTGATGGCCTTCGAGTACTTCGCCAGCATCGGGGTCGAGATCGCCGTGCTGGAAGTCGGGATGGGCGGCCGCCTGGACGCGACTAACGTGGTCGAGCCGCTGGTCTCGGTGATTGCCGACATCTCGCTCGATCATCAGAAATATTTGGGCGATACCATCGCGGAGATCGCGCGCGAGAAAGTTGGCATCATCCGCCGCAAAGGCGTGGTCGTGACCCTACCGCAACATCCGCAGGCCAACGACGTGATCGGCCACGCCATCTTGGAACACGACGCACGAGCAGTAAGCGCAGCGAACTATGTGCCTCCGGTGTCGCCGGGAGCGGCGGCGTATTTGGCCGGACGCACGATTGTCGCAGCGGGACGAAACCGATATCCGCTCACAGTGCGGGGCGAGGAGATTGAAGTGGATTCGCCGCTCGTCGGCAGGCATCAGTTGCGCAATATTGCCCTGGCGATTGCGACGGCCGAGGAACTCAATCATTTCGGGTTTAAGGTCACGCCCAAACAGATCGAGCAAGGCATTCGCGAAACCCATTGGCCGGGGCGCTTCCAGGTTCTGCCCCCGTCGGCGGCGGCGCATCAGCGCGAGATGGTGCTCGATGTGGCGCACAATCCCGCAGGAGCCTGGGCATTGCGCTCGGCTTTGTCGGAAAACTTTGCCGGGCGAGAGTTAACCTTCGTGTTTGCGGCCTTGCGCGACAAAGCTATTCAGGAGATTACGGAAATTTTGTTTCCCATCGCCGAGCGGGTGGTGGTGACGCAGGTTGGCAATCCGCGAGCCGCAACGACCCAAGAGCTGTTGCAGGCCGCTTCGCGGACCGGGACCTTATTGTTCGCGGAGGAGACAGTTCCGGCGGCCCTGGATCGAGCCTGCGAAATTAGCAAGCCGGAAGGATTGATCGTGGTGACCGGCTCGATTTTCCTGGTCGGCGAAGCCATGAGCGCCCTGGGGATTCGGGTGTAAGTGCTGAGACGTTTCACCACGGAGCACACGGAGATCACGGCGAAAATCGTTTGGCCTTGGTTTTTGGCTTCTACAAGCCATCTCATGAATGAGTTCGGTTTGTATCAGGGCATGACCTTTAGTGGTGACGAATGACGGCCTACCGAGTTCGGGTTTCAGCCCCTGCAAAAACCGGCTGTCAGGGGCTAAAGCCCGAGTCATCGTGAGCCCTTTGCGGCCCGTCTAAAATAGCCTGCCCTGAGCGCAGCCGAAGGGTGCCCTGATACAACCCCTGAGCGCGGCGATTTATAAGATATGTTAGCTATTAGCGATTCGCTGGTAGCAAGCCGGGAGTTCATAAGCTTTCTCGATTACTAAGAGCTAAGAGCCCACGGGAGCGCAGGGAAATTAAGAAATCCAAAACTCCGTGATCTCCGTGTTCTCCGTGGTGAAATATTTCGCTCTGACCAGTCGTGAACAAAACTGACGAACAAATCGTGGCGCTTGCGCAGCGCCGGAACTCGCTGCTCAGCCGTCTGCGCTCTTACTGCTTCTACGTGCCGGCTGTGTACCTCTACACGGGAGTGCTGGGAACGCTGGCCTTGATCGCTTCGCTGTTTGACGGCAGCGGCCGGCTGCAGCATTGGTTCGCGCGCACCTGGTCGCAAGTGATTCTGAAAACGATCGGCATTCGCGTGCGGGTGAAAGGGTTGGAGCACGTTCATGCTTCGCAAGCTGCGGTGTACGCTGCCAATCACTTGTCGGCTGCGGATATTCCGGTACTCTACGCGCACCTTCCGCTGCAGTTCCGCATCATGGCCAAGAAGGAACTGTTCCGCTATCCATTTCTGGGATGGTATCTGAAGCGCTCGGGCCAGATTCCGATTGTCTACGGCGACGCCCACGCTTCGCTGCGCAGCCTGAACCGGGCCTGCGATGCATTGCGCCGAGGGGTTCCGCTCATGGTGTTTCCCGAAGGTGGACGCTCGGCTACGGGGAAGCTACAGGAATTCATGGGCGGAGCGTTCTATGTGGCGATTCGAGCGCAGATGCCGGTAGTCCCGATGGCGATTGTGGGAACCTACGAGCTGTTGCCGATCAACAGCTTCCACGTGATGCCGGGCGAGGTCGAACTTGTGATTGGAGAGCCGATACCGACCACCGGTATGCGCCTGCGCGATATGGATAAGTTGTCGGCACAGGTGCGGCAGGCGATCGTCCAGTTGTATGATTCGCATTCCCAGGGTCTGCCTGCGGTGAACTCAGGGGACGAAGCCGAACCCAAAGCGATGTTGAGTCCCGAACCGTAGCGACCAAGGGCCAAAACAAGACATGAAGCCTCGCATTGCCATTCCGGTACCGAATTCGAAGCGGCCGCTCTATGTGAACATCGCCCTGCCGCAGTATGAGCGTGCGATCCGCAATGCGGGAGGTGTGCCGGTGGTCATCGAGGTCAATGCCGGCTCGTCAGAAATTGCGCAGGCGGTCAAGTCGTGTGACGGCGTGCTGCTGCCCGGCAGCCCGGCCGATGTCGATCCCGAGAAGTACGGCGCCGCGCGACATCCAGACACGGCGCCGGCCGATCCCTTCCGCGACAACACCGACGAATTGCTGCTGCAGGACGCCTACAACATGCGCAAGCCGGTCTTCGGCATTTGCTACGGACTGCAGTCGCTGAATGTGTGGCGTACCGGCACGTTGAGCCAGCAACTACCGCCAGGCGTCAATCACAAAGCCGGACGAAGCGTGGCTCAGGCGCACCGGGTACAGATTGAGCCGGAATCCAAGCTGGCGGCGATCCTGCGCGACTCGGGTGCGTTGCCCGACGGCAACCAGCTGATCATGCCGGTGAATTCCAGCCATCATCAGGCGCCAGAAACGCTGGGCGACGGCTTGCGGCTGGCAGCATGGTGTCCCGAGGACGGAGTGCGAGAAGCGGTCGAGGGCACGGCGCCGGATCAGTTTGTGCTGGGCGTGCAATGGCATCCGGAGCGGACTTACGACAGCGATGAGGCCTCGCGTGCCATGTTCCAGGCGTTTGTGCGTGCCGCTGCTGAGTGGCATCAGCAACTACCGAAGAAACAACAGGACTTCGAGTCGGTGGCCAGGAAGAGCTAGGCAGCACGCAGACACCGGGGCAAAAGATCTTTCACCACGGAGGACACGGAGAGCACGGAGAAAGCATTGGGATAGTTCTCAAGGGTGTCCAGAGAGAGGAACAATCTTTGCTCGAATGAGGATTATGGAAACACCCAACGGCTGGTATAAAGCTGACTTGCCCGAAGGGAAGCACCGTCCGGATCCAAGTGACCTGAGTTTCTGGAAGAGTTCCATAACCTAGAACTCTTTCTTCCCGGCCGGTCTCACATTGTGGGACGCAAAAAAGCCGCGCGGCATAGAAATCTCCTGCAAGATTCCGCTTGACCGTCCGCCATTGCCTGACGTATATCTCAACCCTCTCCCAGGTTCACCGGAGGGTCGAGTGTCCCTCAATGTGGGCCTTATGGGAGCTTCGCTCGGACGGGTCTGGAAAGCCTGAACCAGCTAGAGTCATCAAAGAGGAGAAATATGCAGAAAAACTTTGTAAGCCGGGCCGTAGCGTTATTCGCGGTTCTGATTAGCGCTGCGGTATGCATTCCTATGCTGGCCGCCCAGGACAACATGGGTGGTCAGAGCGCAATGGGCGCCGGAGGCAACATGACCGAAGCCGCCGCCAAGCTGGAGAAAATGTCGACCGCGCTGCAGCTGACACCGGCGCAGAAGGAACAGATCCGGCCGATTCTCATGGAAGAAGCGCCCAAAGTGAAGGCCATCAAGAGTGACACCTCGTTGGGGCCGATGCAGAAAGCTATGAAGATGCATCAGATCGCCGACGCTACCGATGCCAAGCTGAAGCCCATCCTCAATCCCGAGCAGTACGAAAAATGGCAGCAGATGCGGGCCGAGGAAAGACAACAGATGATGCAGAAGATGCAGAACCACTAGCGGACGTGCAGCGTTTTGGGGTTCCTTCTTTCCTCTTTCAGAGCCACGAACCAGCCGTAGATATCGTCCACCCGGGCGATATCTTCGTTCAGCAGCGGCTGGTCGGCGTATTTGTGAATGTCCGCTCCGCTGTGCCGCCGCTTGAGGTTCGCCACTACCTGGTAAAGCTCGGCGACCTTGGAGTGCATAATTCGCAGGTCGCTGACCAGTCTTACCTCTTCCATAGTAAGACCACGTGGTCGCAGCGGTTGTTTATTCGGAGTCGTTTTCTTCATTGCGTATCTCTATCGGCAAAGCCAGTTGCGGCGCAGCTTAAGCCTTCGCGCACTTCGCCGTAAAAGTATACGACGAGGTTTTGCCAAGCCGCGAATTGCCAATTCCCATCCCTTATTCTGGACACTCTACAGATAATAGTTGTCAGACTACCGGATATTCCGTCATTACGCTGGTGATAGTACATATTTTGAACTATGATGAGCCGCGCCATGGAGGACTAAAGGAGGCGAACAAACGTGAAACTTCGCAAAGCGGTCGTCAGCTATCTCTCACTTGCCTTGGGATGTTGGTTGCTGAGTAGCTTACCTCTTTGGGCAGCCGACCAACCTTCCCCACACATGACATCCGATCATGCCGCGGCTTTCGCCGTGTCGCCGCCGCTGCGCGACTTGGCGAAGTTTCCCGCAGCGCCTTACTACAGCTATCACCTGGCCCATGAAGTGCGGCGCACCAGCATCCATCCCGAGCACCCGTATCAGCCCGATGCGGTCGAGCAGAACTCTCCCGGGGCGCCGGCGAACGTCACTCTTGGTCTCAATTTACTGGGACTGGATAATGCTCAGTCGTGCGAATGCCAACCGCCCGACACCAATGCCGCGGTAGGCGATACCCAGGTAGTCGAGTGGGTGAACGTTGCTTACGAAATTTTCAACAAGACGACCGGCTCGGTTGAGGTCGGCCCCATCCAGGGCAACCTGCTTTGGCAAAGCCTGGGCGGAGCTTGCTTCCAAAACAACGATGGCGACATCATTGTGCAGTGGGACCGGACTGCGCATCGCTGGCTGCTGGCCCAGAACGTATTTAATGGACCGCCGTACTACGCCTGTGTGGCAGTCTCAACCAGCAACGACGCCACCGGCTCCTACTACCTGTATGCCTTTCCTCTGAGCCAGGATTTCCCCGACTATCCCAAGTGGGGTATCTGGCCCAGCGGATACTTTCAGACTAACAACAATTTCGGCAACATTAATTTCGACGGGGCTTACGTGTGCGGCTACAACAGCGCCAAGCTGCTAGTGGGCGACCATACCGCGGAGCAGGTTTGCTTTCAGTTGACTCCGAACGACGCCAGCTTGCTGCCGGGAGATCTCGACTCCAACGTTCCGCCGCCCCAGGGCCAGGATGAATTCTTTATCGGCAGCTACGATGTCGATGCCGGCAACAACCATCTCTATCTGTATTCCATGCACCCGGACTTCGCGAATCCATCGCAGTCCACGTTTGTAGGCAGCGGCTTAGCCGATCCCGTCGCCGTGCCGACCTACACTCCGTTCTGCGACTCCAGCGAGTCTTGCGTTCCACAGGATGGGACGGGAGTGAAAGTGGATGCCTTGGGGGATCGGGTCATGTACCGCTTCTCCTATTGGGATGACGGACCGCTGCCCTACGTCTCATCCCACACCGGACCGCTGCGTCAACAACACTGGTATGTCAATCACGTGACTACGGCCTCCAATGGTCAGGCTGGAGTGCGCTGGTACGAACTGCGGGCCAACGTGAAGACCGTGAGCGTTGGCGATCTTAGCCTTTTCCAGTCGGGCACCTTCGCTCCCGATTCGAACTATCGCTGGATGGCCTCGATCGCGCAAGACAAGATGGGAGACATTGCCCTGGGCTATAGTTTGGCGAGTACCACAGTGTATGACTCGGTGGCGATGACCGGCCGCGTGCCTACCGATCCCCTCGGCCAGATGGAGAGCGAGACCATGCTGTTCGCCGGCACCGGTTCGCAAAGTGAAGGCGACCGCTGGGGAGATTACTCCAGCATGTCGATTGACGGTGCGGACGGTTGTACCTTCTGGTATGCCCAGGAGTACTACTCGGTTCCCGCCGGAGGACAGAACTGGCAGACCCGGCTGGTGCAGTTCAAATTTAACGGCTGCCAATAGGCCGCAACAATAGATGGGACGCCCCACTCGAAGCCTCGGCCGGGTGGGGCTTTTTTGTGGGCGTAGAAACAGCCGCCAAAACATTTCCCGGGGTATTTGTTCGCACGGGGCGAGCGCGAGAGGAAGCGCCGAGTATCATTCTTCCTTTGTGGATCAACTGGCGGCTGCTAAGGTGGGTTAACGACTGGCCGCGGCGAGAGAACAGAGGTCGCTGTCAGCCAGCGGCTTTCTTGGCAAGGTAAGTCCCTGGAGATCCCGATGATCAACGTCCTCAATTTTTGGCTGCTTGCAGGCGGCCTGCTGTTAGGCATTCTGGCCTTTCTCGAAGTAGGGCGGAGGATTGGTATCCATCGCAAGCAGGTTGACCCGGAGGGCGCAGGCGCCGGACTGGGAGCGATTGACGGTGCAGTTTTCGGTCTGATGGGCTTGCTGATCGCCTTCACATTTTCCGGAGCGGCCACGCGTTTTGACGCCCGCCGCCAACTGGTCGGCCAGGAAGCTAACGACATCGGCACCGCTTATCTGCGTATTGATTTGCTACCGCAAGCGGCGCAGCCGGCATTGCGCGACGACTTCCGCAATTACACCGAGGCTCGTCTCGCCATCTTCCGCGGAGCCCGTACCAACCTGAACGCCGCCTACGCAGAGTTGGTCCGCTCACAAGAGTTGCAAGGCAAGATCTGGAACCAGGCCGTTGCTGCTTGCAAAGAGCTCAATTCGCCGGCCGTGACTACGTTGGTGCTGGGGTCGCTCAACGATATGATCGACATCACCACCACCCGCTTAGTGGCTGCGCAAACCCATCCGCCGAAGGTCGTCTTTTACGGACTCGGGCTGCTGGTGATTGCGACTTCGATGCTCGCGGGTTACGGCATGGCCGGAGCGAAGAAAAGAAGCTGGATGCACATGGTGGTCTACGCCGTCATCATGGCTTCCAGTCTGTACGTTATTCTCGACCTGGAATATCCGCGCTTCGGACTCATTCGACTTGACTCGGCCGATCAGGTCCTGGTCGATGTGCGCAACAGCATGAAATGATGCGATGCGCGTCCTTGCTGGCGCTGATTGGCTGATTCAGCCTCGCTTAAGGTTCTCTCCGTCATCCTGTTCCCTTGCTTGTGTGAGGGAGCTGTGCACGCCAAGACCATCGCGCTCATCGCTGTCCTGCTGCTGACGACGGCCGCTGTGCGGGCGCAAACGGCACTCCCACAGACGGGTACTACAGGTGCGCAGACTTCTCCGTCGACCATCTCGCTTAGCCTAGCCGATGCGCTGGCTCGTGCCCGGGCCAACAGCCCGCAGTTTCAAGCTGCGCTGATGCAGTTGGGCCTGGCTCGCGAGGACCGCGTGCAAGCTCGCGCCGCCCTCCTGCCCGGTGTGGACTACAACAACAGCTTCATCTACACCCAAGGCAACCGCACTATCGACGGACGCTTCATCGCCAACAATGGCGTGCACGAGTACCTCAGCCAGGGAGCGGTGCAGCAGACCTTTGGCGTCGGGCAGATCGCTGATTACCGGCGCACTTCCGCAGCCCAGGCGCTGGCCCGGGGCCGGACGGAGATCGCGGCTCGCGGGCTGGAGGTGACCGTAGTGCAGGCTTACTACGGACTGCAGGCAGCGCAGGCCCGCGTCGCCGCCATGCAGGCTGCTAACGACGAAGCCCAGCGCTTCCTGACCCTGAGCCGCCAATTAGAGCAGGGCGGCGAGGTGGCGCACTCCGATGTGATCAAGGCGCAGATTCAGGCCAACGATCAGCAACGCGCCGCGCAGGAAGCGAAACTCGCGGCGCAAAACGCGCGCCTGAATCTTGCGGTCCTGCTGTTCCCGAATTTCTTTCAAGACTTCATCCTGACCGACGACCTGGCAGTTGCGCCGGCACTTCCACCCATCGGCGACGTAGCCCAGATGGCGCAGCAGAACAATCCGGAGTTGAGCGCAGCCTTCGCGGCGCTGGAGGTCGCCAATCACGAAGTCGCGGTGGCGCGTGCCGGGCATCTTCCGTCGCTGGCTCTCGATTATTTCTATGGCATTGACGCCAGTCACTTCGCGGTCAACGGAGACGGCTTTCGCAATCTCGGTTATTCCGCCACTGCAACGCTGAACATCCCGGTATGGCATTGGGGCGCAATCGAGAGCAAGGTGAAGCAAGCCGAGTTGCAGCAGCACCAGGCGAAAGTGGAATTGAGCGCGGCGCAGCGCCAGGCGGTTGCCGATCTGCAATCGTTCTACGCCGAGGCAGAGACCGCGCGCGGCCAGCTCGATGTACTGCGCAACTCCGCCGATCTGGCGGCAGACAGCCTGCGGCTGACCACGCTGCGCTATCAGGCTGGGGAGGCGACGGCGCTGGAGGTGGTGGACGCGCAGAACACGCTGACCCAGGCGCGCAACAACTATCGCGATGGGCAGGCGCGGTATCACGTCGCGATTGCCAATCTGCAGACGTTGACGGGGAGCTTCTAAACGATGCGACGTTATCGCTCAGGAGGAAAGGCGATTCTGGCTCTGCTGGGCGTTGCGCTGCTCAGTTCGTGCGCGAAGAAAGAGGAAGCCCCGCGGCCGGTGGTGACCGTTCAGACTGCAGCGGTCGAGCGAGGCCCGATCCAGCAGGTCATCACCGCCGACGCGCTATTGTTTCCCCGCGACCAGGCGGCCATCACGCCCAAAATTGTCTCCCCGGTAAAGACGTTCTACGTGAATCGCGGCAGCCCAGTGCATCGCGGACAGCTACTGGCAGTTCTGGAGAATCGAGATCTGGCCGCGGCTGAAGTCGAGAACAAGGGGGCATACGAACAGGCGCAGGCAGCTTACGGGTTGGAAACTTCGTCCGCCCTTCCCGAAGAGTGGCAGAAGTCGGAGCTCGATCTTAAGACAGCGAAGGAAGCTTATGACGCCGAGCGGAAAGTGTATGACAGCCGCCGGATTTTATTTGAGCAGGGAGCAATGCCGCGCAAGGAATTGGATGCTTCCGGCGTGTCGCTGGCCCAGGCCAAGGCGCAGTACGACATCGCCGAGAAACACCTGGCGGCGCTGCAAGCGGCGGGCAAGCAAGATCAACTGAAGTCAGCGAAGGGTCAGCTCACCTCGGCACAGGGCAAGTATGAAGGCGCAGCCGCGCAGCTGGCCTACACGGAGATTCGCAGCCCTATCGACGGCGTGGTCACCGATCGGCCCAGCTATCCGGGCGAGACGCCGGCGCCGGGCACGCCGCTGCTCACCGTCATGGATACCTCCTCGGTGACGGCGCGCACCCATATCCCACAGAGTGAGACCGCCGCGCTGAAGCCAGGGGATGCGGCCACGATTAACGCTCCCGGCGGTGTCCAGGTCGCCGGCAAAGTGACGCTCATCAGTCCAGCGCTCGACCCCAACAGCACTACGGTGGAAGTCTGGGTCGAGGCGGCCAATCCGGATGGACGATTGCGTCCGGGCACCGCAGTCACGCTCGCCATGGTTGCGAAAACTGTTAACGATGCGGTCATGATTCCTGCGTCCGCGGTGTTGAAGAGCGCGGAAGGCGCAGCGACGGTGATGATCGTCAGCCAGGATCGCGCGCACCAGGTCGCGGTGGAGACCGGAATTCGCCAGGGCGACCGCGTGCAGATCACCAAAGGCCTGGGCGGCAACGAGACGGTCATCGTGAGCGGCGCTTATGGCCTGCCTGATAATACTCAGGTGAAGTTAGCGCCGGCGCAATCCGAAAAGCCTGGCGCGGACAGCAAGGAGAAGGACTGAGTGCGGGCCGGGCTGAAGAAGTGGCTGCAAAGGCTACGCGCCTCCGGTCCCGGCGAGTCGCGCTACTGGTTCACGCGCTACTCAAGATCAATTATCTTTCTCATCCTCATCCTGGCTCTGGCCGGCGCGTATCTGGCGTTCACCATCCCGATCTCGGTGTTCCCGACCACCGACTTCCCGCGCGTGGTCATCGGCGTGGACAACGGCGTGATGCCTATCGACCAGATGATGGTGACCATCACCCGTCCTATTGAAGAGTCGGTGAACAGCGTGCCGGGACTGCAACAAGTGCGCTCCATCACCAGCCGCGGCTCGGCCGAGATCGACCTCTTCTTCGATTGGCACGAGGACATGGTGACGACCCTGCAGTTGGTGGAAAGCGCCTTGTCCAATGTTCGCGCCCAGCTTCCGCCTACGGCCATCATTCAGGCGCATCGGCTCAACTTCGCCAGCTTTCCTATCATCGGTTATAGCCTGACGTCTGACACTGTGGCACAGACCGATTTGTGGACCATCGCCACCTACGACTTGGAACCGCGGCTCAATCGCCTGGACGGCGTGGCCACGGTGGTGGTGCAGGGCGGCCAGGAGCCCGAGTTCGCTATCACGCCCGATCCCGCGAAGCTGCTGGCGGCAAACATTACCGTCAGCGACATCCTGGACGCGGTGCGCCGCACCAATCTCATCGACTCGCCCGGCCTGCTGCCGGAGAACCACCAGCTCTACCTCACGCTGGTCGATGGCCAGGTGAAAGATCCGGGGCAGCTCGGGCAGATTGTTATCAAGACGACGCCGGCGGGAATTCCGGTGACGGTCGGCGATGTGGCCGGCGTCGTCCCCAGCGTCAAGCCGGTTTATACCATTGTTACTGCGAACGGCAAGCCCGCGGTGCTGTTGAATATCAATCGCCAGCCAGACAGCAATACCGTGGCAGTTGCCGATGAAGTGCATGCGGAAATCGAACGCATTCGCCAGAACTTGCCGCCGGGTATTCAGATCGAGCCGTTTTACGATCAGTCGGAAATTGTTACGGCTGCTATCAAGAGCGTGCGCGACGCGATTCTGATCGGGCTGATTCTGGCCTCGCTCATCATGGTGCTCTTTCTGCGCGACTGGGGAGCCTCGGCCGTCGCCGGGCTGGTAATTCCGGTGACCGTGCTGGTGACGTTTGTAGTGCTGAAGGCGATGGGGGACAGCTTCAACCTGATGACCCTGGGCGGGCTGGCTGCGGCGGTGGGCCTGGTGATCGACGACGCGATTGTGGTCGTGGAAAATGTCGCCGTGCATCGCGATGCCGGACAGGAACGCCTGGAGGCAGTTCGCAGCGCGCTGGCTGAAATTACTGCTCCCCTGGTCGGTTCCACCATCACGCCGATTGTGGTTTTCCTTCCCCTGATTGCGATCACGGGCGTCACGGGAGTGTTCTTTCGCGCTCTGGCCATAACGGTCGGCGTGTCGCTGCTAACGTCGCTGGCCCTGGCGTTGACGTGGACACCGACACTCAGCCAATTCTTCATTCGCCGGAGCAACTACGTGTCGCTGGACGGCGATGCGGGCCAGGAAGCCCGCCTGCTAGCCGCCGAAGAGGCGGCTGTCGGTCCGCGCTTCCGCAGAGTCATTGAGTTCTACGAACGCTGCCTGCGTTTCGCGTTGCAACGTCCGCGCTGGATTGCGCTGGTCGGAGCTGTGCTGGTGGTGGCCTCCTTCTTCTGCTATAAGGCGCTGGGCTCGGACCTGCTGCCGGCGATGGACGAAGGCGGCTTCGTGCTCGATTACATTACTCCGGCGGGAACCTCGCTGGCCGAAACCAATCGCATGATCAGCCACATTGAGCAGATGCTGCGGGACACTCCCGAAGTGCAGTACTTTTCGCGGCGCACCGGCCTGCAACTGGGACTGGCGGCGGTGACGGAAGCCAATACCGGCGACATTGCGGTGAAGCTGAAGGAAAAGCGCAGCCGTGGGGTCGACGACATCATGGAAGATCTGCGCACCCGGATCCGGCAGCAGGAGCCCGGCGGTCAACGTCGAGTTCACCCAGGTGCTGCAAGACATGATCGGCGATCTGTCGAACGCGCCCGAGCCCATCCAGATCAAGCTGTTCTCGCCGGACGCGGCGCTGCTGGCTGAGTGGGCGCCGCGGGTCGGAGACGCCATTTCCAAGGTTCCCGGCGTGGTCGACACCCTGAACGGAATCGAGAATACGATTAGCGGCCCGGCTACGGTGTTTCAGGTGAATCCCACCGTGGCGGCGCGCTCCGGCTTTACCCCGGAGGAAGTCGCCATCGATGCGTCGGCGATTCTGGAAGGCGAGCCCGCAGCCACCCCGGTGATCGCACAGGATATCGCCTACACCATTCGCGTGCGGTATCCGGAAAGCAATCGCAACTCGCTGGCGGCCATGAGCAACACGTTGCTGAACAGTGCGACTGGAAGAACCGCGACCCTGGGCACGCTGGCCAGCGTTACCCAGTTGCCGGGTCAGACGGAGATTCGCCGCGAGAACCTGCAACGCGACGTCGCGGTCACGGCTCGCCTGGAAGGGCGCGACTTAGGCAGCGGGGTTGCGGCGGTGCAGAAGGTGGTCGACGATCTGCATCTGCCGTCCTCGATCCGCGTGGTGTACGGTGGAACCTACGCCGAGCAGCAGCAATCGTTTCACGACCTGATGCTGGTGCTGGTGCTGGCCATCCTGCTGGTGTTCACTGTGCTGCTGTTCGAATTTCGCACGCTGGCTGCCCCGGTGGCGATTCTTGCCTCCGCGCTGCTCTCCACCTCGGGCGTGTTTCTGGCCCTGTTGATTACGGGAACGAGCTTCAACATCGCATCGTTCATGGGGCTCATCATGGTGATCGGCATCGTGGCCAAGAATGGCATTCTGTTGCTTGACGCCGATCAGCGCTTTCGCCGCGAGGGTTTGCCGGCCTTCGACGCCATGATCCAGGCGGGGCGGCGTCGTCTGCGTCCCATCGTGATGACCGCAATGGCGGCGGTTGCCGGCATGCTGCCGCTGGCATTGGCGCTGGGTGCGGGCTCGCAGATGCTGCAACCGCTGGCCATCGCAGTCATTGGTGGCATCACCATTTCGATGGTGTTGTCGCTCATAATCACTCCTGCGGTTCACTACTACTTGAGTCACGAAGCGCCGGCTACTACCGAAACGGAATGAGAGGGGAATGAAATGAAACGAATCTTTTTGCTATGGTTCGCGGTTGCGGTGCTCCTGGCCGTCCCCGCATTCGCCCAGAAGCAATTCAAGATGACCGACCGCGTCAAACTTGGCGGCGAAGGCGGGTGGGACTACCTCACCTACGACAATGAGGGACATCGCCTGTTCATCACCCGCGGCAGCCACGTTATGGTGGTCGACGCGGCCACGCTGAAGGTGACGGGCGACATTCCCGATCTGGCGGCGATTCACGGGGTCGCACTGGCACAGGAATTCGGGCGCGGCTTCATCAGCAACGGCGGCGACAACACCGTCACGGTCTTCGACTTGAAGACCCTGAAGAAGCTGGACAGCGTGAAAGTGGGCGAGCGGCCCGACGCGATTCTCTATGAGCCGTTTTCCAAACACGTGTTCACCTTCAACGCGCGCAGCCACGACTCGACCGTAGTGGATGCGGCCAGCGGCAAGGTGCTGGGCACGATTCCCCTCGGCGGCAAGCCGGAGTTTCCCACCAGCGATAAGAAGGGCAAGCTGTACGTGAACATCGAAGACAAAAGCCAGATCGCAGAAGTAGACGTAACCAAAATGACCGTGTTGAATACCTGGTCGGTCGCACCTTGCCAGGAGCCGAGCGCGCTGGCCTTCGACGTGGAGCATCATCGGCTGTTTGCGGGTTGCGGCAACAAAATGATGGCGGTGGTCGACTCCGATTCGGGCAAGGTGGTGACCACGGTGCCGATTGGCGAAGGCGTCGACGCCGGCCGATTCAATCCCAACACGCAAGAGATCTTCATGTCCTGCGGCGAAGGCGTGCTGACCGTGATTCACGAGGACAGCCCCGACAAATACACAGTGCGGCAGAATCTGGCAACCGTGAAGGGCGCGCGCACGATGGCGCTGGACAAGAAAAACGATGTCGCTTACCTGGTGACGGCGCAGCGGGAAGCGACGCCGCCCGCTCCGGGACAAAGGCCTGCAATGGTTCCCGGCAGCTTCGAGTTGATCGTAGTGAAGGCGGAGTGAGCGCTCAGATCTGACTATCACACCCATCAGCGTCGAGTATCACCGTGCGCAATTTCACGCACGCGTCATAATGTCAACGAGTTATTTAGAGGCTGTCATCCTGAGCGCAGGCGGCGCTTCGCCGCCGGAGTCGAAGGACCTCTATCCCGGCGGGAACGATGTCTATCCAACGCGAGCACTGCTACTCGGTGTACATAACCGGCAGTATCAGCGGGACGCTTTATGTCGGAATGACAGGCAATCTGCAATTTCGAATCAGGCAGCACAAGGAGCATACATTTCGGGGATTTACCGCAAAGTATGAAGTTGATCGGCTCCTCTATTACGAAACATACGGTGATGTGCTCGCGGCGATCCGCCGGGAGAAGCAGTTGAAAGGTTGGAGGCGGCAAAAAAAAATTGCGCTAATCGAGCAGGCAAACCCTCAATGGAGGGATTTGAGCCGGGGATGGTATGAGAAACCGGTCAGGATGACGTTTTCCGGGGTATAGAGGTCCTTCGACTCCGGCGGCGAAGCGCCGCCTCCGCTCAGGATGACAGACAAAAGCTCATCCGCTCAGGATGACAGACAAAAGCTCATCCGGTCAGGATGACAGACAAGAACTCATCCGGTCAGGATGACAGCTAACACCTCGGACGACAAACTTGAGCGAAGTTAGGCGCGCCTAAGCTGCGCCTAAATGATCGCCGGGCGTCCTCCTACTTGCCCATCGCCTTCTTGGCGCTGGGTGGTAGCAGACCATTCAGCCGCAAGTACATAGCAGCAGCGCTGTAATGATCGGCCCAGTCGGCGGCGAGATGAATCAGCGCCGCTCCGCGGGTGCTGGTATGTCCTCCAAACAGCACGGCCGGCTGGCCGAGCGAGCTGTCATCGGTCTTGGCCAGAACCTGCTCGCAGTAGGTAAACGAGTCTTGCAGCGCTTTGGTCAGCACTTCCTTGGAATCGGTCTCGCTCAGCTTGGTCTCGCGAGCTGGTTCGCCCGCGATCGCCGCGCACAAGCCGTTGTTGGACTGCGCAATATGCATGATCAGGTGGGCGAAGCTGATCTGCTCCGGCGTTGGCTTGTAGCTGTACTTGGCCGGCGGCATCTCTTCGGCGGCGCCGGTCAGATTCTTTGCATAGCGCTCCTCCATCTGGCGCACCGTGACAATGATGGGATTGGCGGTGGCCGACGCCGATCCTTTGTCATTGTCTTTATCTTGAGCAATTGACGCGGGCACGAAGGCCAGCAGCAAAAGGGCGATAGCCGGCAGTTTCATGATTCCTCCCTACGGAAACACGGCACCAAGCATACCGCAAGAGCGGGGTCCACTTCTCAAAAGGGAAGTCTTAGCCAGAAGAATGTCGCATCTGCCGGCTTCGGCGGCCGCGATGGCAGATTGCCCTGCGGACGATTTGCGGAAGAACTTGCCGTTAGACCGCAAACTGGCCGGAGCTTTCCAGACTTGCCTCAACAATTTTGATTCTGTCTCCGTAGTCCCTGCACCTGGTAACACAGTAGATGCCCGCGAAAAATTACGTAGGGGTATTCCCTGATATAAGAACTCGCTGTATGGTAGCAATAATTACATCGCAAATCCGGCACGCTTGGCGTGTGTGCCGAACGACGAGCCCGAAAGAGCCGCTCCAAACCAGCAGATTCTGAAGAGAGCTGTAGCGGTTAGGTTTGGCAAAACAAGTGCCTCTCTAAGCCGGGGTGCCCAACGACCGCTGGTTGTTGCAGTCCTTGGAGTGGAAGCACTTCCAACTTCAGAAAGGATTTAAACTACCCAATATGTGGAAACCTACGAATTCTCCTTCCTCCAGCCCCACTCCGAGCCCTGAACCGCAGCGCAGCTACGCTCCGCCTGCGGCCGAACCGGTGAGCGCTCCCCGTCCCGCCACTCCCGCGCTCAATACCCAGGAGCAGGCCACGCTGGGCAAGTCGCTGGTCATCAAGGGCGAGGTCACCGGCTCGGAATCGCTCTACATTGACGGCCGCGTGGAAGGCTCGATCAACCTGCCCGGCAATCGGGTCACCGTCGGACGCAATGGCGTGGTCTCGGCCAATATTTCGGCACGCGAGATCGTGGTGCTGGGCAAGGTACGCGGAAACATGACCGCCAGCGACCGGGTTGACATTCGCGGCGAAGGCTCGCTCACCGGAGACGTGGTTGCCCAGCGCATCAGCATCGAAGACGGCGCTTATTTTAAGGGCGGCATTGACATTCGCAAGCCGGGGCAAAAGGCCAACGGCGAAGCCAAGGAGAGCGCTACGCCTGCGGCGACTGAAACCAGCACTGGAGCGTCCGCGGCCCGCGCCTAGATTTCCCGGAAGAGGATTGCCGCGTGCCAGTTTCCAAACTGGGTGCCGTGGGTGCGCTTTAAGGTAATCCTCTTCTTGACTCCTTCGCGCCCGAGCGAGAGTCTCAGATTGACGGCAGCGCGGTGGCAGTCAGATGCCTGCAGCAGCGCCGCCGGTAGTCTGGCAATAAGGATGTCCACCATGTGGGATCGCGTGCTTCAACTGCTGCCCGTTGGTTGTCGTCATCGCCATACTTCGCTGCCGTTTTCGGCTGCCCGCTCTCCCGCCAAAGCTTCCGGCTCGGAGGAATGGGACCGCGTCGCGCAACAGGACTCGGGACCGTACGTGGTCTGCCTCGACTGTGGCCGCCACTTCGCCTACGACTGGCAACGCATGCGGGTGGTGAAGTGATTTACATGGGCTCTACCGGCGTGTAGCTTGAAAATAATATTGGAGCTCACAACCATGAAGGCAAGCTACGATCTTAAGACCGACACGCTAAGCTTGGTTCTTAAGGAGGGCGTGACCATAGCCGAGAGCGACGAAGGCAACGCCGGCATCATTCTCGACTATGACGAGCGGGGAGATCTGGTTTCCCTCGAGATACTGGACGCTTCCAGGCGCGTAACCGAAGCAAGGAAGATGGAATTCCAAGTCGCCTAGCGATTATTGTGTGGGCGTCGTGGCCGGGGCCTTACGGCTCGACGCCTCCCGTTGTCCGGTCCACCAGCGGCTCCGGCACTGCAATATTCGCTGTTCCGGCCGCTTTCTTACGCCGCAACTCCTGCGGCAGGCTCGATTTCGTCACCCACAATCCCAAGGCCACGGCTGCCAGCCAGGTCGCGCTAATGGCAACCAGGGAAATCAAGTCGGCGGTCCGGCCTCCGTGTAAGACGAAGCGCCGGGCCACGCCGTAGCTCACGCCTCCGGCGAAGACAGCGGTAAGCAGCGCTTTGCATCATTTCTCCCCACGGCAGCCCCCGCAGCATCACCATCTTTCGCCGATCCAGCAGCCAGGCCAGTACGACGGTGTGCATCACGATGCCGGCATCGGAGGCGATCGCCAGCCCGGTCACGCCGTACTGATGGAACAGAGTTCGATAAACCGGCAGCGACGCCGCCACAACGATGGTGCTGGCCACCATGGGGGTCAGCGTGTCGCCGGCGCCATAGAAGGCTCGCGCGTATTGCGCCTGCGCCGACCACAACGCCAGCGAAAGCGAGAACCAGAAGAAGTAGGTCGCCGTCTCCTGCGCGTCGGTGAAAGTGAAATGGCCGTGCCGGAAGGCGAGATCGATAATCGGCAGCGCTGCCGCCATCATCCACGCCGAGGCCAGAAACGAGGCTGCCGAGATGCGATACACCGTCTGGTTGACCGTGTCGGCGAAGAGCTTGCGCTTGCCCTGCTCCCACAGCGAGGCAAAAAACGGCATCGAGGCCTGGCCGGTAGCTTGGCCCAGAATCGAGATGGGCACCGCGAACAGGCGCTTGGCATAGTTCAAACGCGAGATGTCGCCTGCGCCGCCGGAGGCGAAGTAGCGCAGGATCCAGTCGTCGGCCGACACCAGCGAGACCCCCAGCATCAGCGGAATCGAGAGCTTCACCCACTCGCGAAATCCGGGATTGCGCCAGTCGAAGCTGAGGCGGTAGCCCAGACCGCCTTTGGCCGCGCCAATGGCATTGATGAGGAACGGTCCCAGGAATGATCCCGCCAGCGCGCCCCAGGCCAGTGACGAAATCCCCAGCCTCTTGGCCCCCAGCACGCCGCCGGCAATGATGAAGACGTTGTAGAGGGCCGGGCTCAGCGCGGGATAGAGAAACATCCGCTTCGACAGCAGGACGGCCGAGACGATGCCGCCGGCATAGAAAAAGATCTGCCCCGGCAGCAGGACTCGGGTCAGATGAACGCACAGCTCGATCTGATCGGCGGAGAACTTGGGGAAGACCAGCCGCACCAGTTGCGGGGTAAAGATCTCCAGGAAGATCGTGCCCACGCACAGCACCGCGCTCATCAGGGTGATGGTGGAGTCGAAGGCACGCTGCGCGCCGGCCTCATCTTTGCGCGAGATGTGCCGGGTATAGATGGAGATGAAGGTGATCGACGCCGTTCCGCCCGCCAGGATGTAGTTGAGGAAATCGGGAATCTGGAAGGCGGCAAAGTAGGCGTCCGTCTGGTGCCCGGCGCCGAAGGCCCACGCGATGTACATCTCACGCAGATAGCCGAGCAGACGCGAGGCCAGTACCGAGCCCATCAGCAACAGCGTGGCGGAAAATGCCGTGTGCTGGTGCGAGGGCCGCAGGATACGCAGCAGCCGCGCCCAGAAACTGGGCGCCTGATCTGAAGATGGCGGTGCGGCCGGAGACGGCATCAGACTGCGATTTTACACGGCTGCTCCGCGCCGCTCCTGCTTGCGAACCAGCACACTAAACCGTTCCGGTTTCGCTCGTGGCATCGACTCACTCACGATTGTCATCCTGAGCGTAGGTGCGCAAGACTTTCGCGCACCGGAGTCGAAGGACCTCTATCCAAGCTCAACGATCGTATCGTCTCGTAGCCTGCTATTGCCCAACACTTCGGTCGCGCACCTGCTCGGAGGTCAGGCCGTACAGCGGCGGCGTAGGCACGCCAAGCATGGCGAGATAGAGGTAGATCTGGCCGCGATGGTGGATTTCGTGCTCCGCCATCAGCCGCAGCCACTTCCATGTGGAGAGCGACGCACCGTCGGGCGTGGTGCATTTCCGCTGCATGCCTGTTTCGCCCAGTTGCGAAATGATTTCGACCGTCTCGCGGTGCATCCGATCTTTGAATGCGATGACCTCGGGCAGGCCGGCCGCCAGGTCTTTGCCGCATCCGCTGTACCGGCTGGGTTTGCCCTGGATGGTTTCGCCAAACATGTAGCGCTCGATCGCTCCCATGTGGCGGACCAGGTCGCCGAGAGTGAACTTGCCTTCGCGATAGGACCAATCCAACTGATCGGCGGGAATCGAGCGCACAACCCGCATGGTGCGCTGCTGCACTTTGTCGTGGTAATCGAGAAAAACGTCCAGACTCTGGATCCGCATGGCGTTCTTTTAGACGAAGGGACGACAGACGAGATTCCGTTTTTGTACGGGCAACCGCATCCTGTATGCTGTCTGCGTTCGAAACACCGGTTCTTGATACGTAGTCTAGCCGGCATGGCCGAAAAGGAGAGCTTATGAAACTCAGGTTTGTATCGCGAATTCTATCGGCAGCCTTGACCCTGCTTTTGCTCGCTGGTCTTTCTGCGGCGCAGAGCAGTTCGGCGAGCAAGCCCGCAGCGGGCAGCAGCGCCGCCAGCAGCCAGCCCGCCGGCGCCCTCATCGACATCAACTCCGCCAGCAAGCAGCAACTGGCCACGCTGCCCGGCATCGGCGATGTCTACTCGCAGAAGATCATCGACGGCAGGCCCTATCACACCAAGACGCAGCTGAAGACGAAAAACATCATTCCGGCGGCTACCTACGACAAGATTTCGAGCATGATCATCGCCAAGCAGAGCAAGCCGAAGTAGGCGATCGTGTCTGCGGCCTTTAGGGGCTGCTGAAAACTCAGCGGACGTCGAGGCTCGGGCGCCGTCGAGGCTAGGGTGGAACCATCGCATCACCGGCAATCCCCAGGATGAAACTCGCGGCGCCGGTTGGGAGTTCCTCTATGTCGCCATCGATAACCACTCCCGCATCGCCTTCACCGCTCTGCTGCCCAATGAACAAGCCTCTTCTTCCAGCAGCTTCCTGCGCCAGGCCCTGGCCTACTTCGCCCTCCTCGGCATCCAGGTCCGGCGCGTCATGACCGACAACGGCCCCTGCTTCTGCTCCACCCTCTTTGCCCAGGCCTGCGCCGATCTCCAACTCACCCATACCCGCACTCGCATCAACGCCCCGCGCACCAATGGCAAGGCTGAGCGCTTCATCCAAACCGCCCTTCGTGAGTGGGCTTACGCCCGTCTCTATCAGAACTCGGCCGAACGCCTCGCCTATCTGGCTCCCTGGACTCATCAGTACAACTGGCATCGACCGCATACTGCCCTTAAACAGAAACCACCCATCAGCCGCTCCGGTCTCGATGTCAACAACCTCTTGACACACCACATTTAGCCGCTGCGGCACCGCTCTTTCACTTGATCAGAGTTTCCCCTAGGCGATCGCGTCATAGTCGCCCATTTTCGCTAGAGCCCGGTTTCCAGGTCACACACCATTGTGATAACGTATCGCCCTGTTCGTGTCTGGGACCGGCAATTTTCCGGATAGCGACGGCCCTTGGCAACTGAACGCTCGATGAGGGAGTAAGAACGAATGATCCCACCATCCTTCGAGTACCTGCGGCCCACCACCATCCCGGAAGCGATTGCCTTCCTGCAACAATACGGCGAGGAAGCCAAAATCCTGAGCGGCGGTCAAAGCCTGATCCCCATGATGAAGTTCCGGATCGCGCGGCCCGCCTACCTGATCGACATCAACCGCATTGCCGGCTTGGATTACATCAAGGAAGAAGATGGGCAGGTGAAGATTGGCGGCCTGACCCGCGAAGCCGAACTGGAGCGCTCCCCTGTCATTCGCTCCCGCTTTCCCATCATCGTCGATACGGCTCACGTGATTGCCGATCCTCAAGTGCGAAACCTGGCCACAGTCGCCGGCAATTTGGCGCACGGCGATCCGGCCAATGATCATCCGGCGACCATGCTCTCGCTGGGCGCACAAGTCGTAGCTACCGGACCCAAGGGCGAGCGCGTCATACCGATTGAAGATTTCTTTGTGACGTTGTTCACCACGGCGCTGGAGCAGGACGAGATCGTCACCGAGATTCGCATTCCGCTGCCGCCGCCCCGCAGCGGAGGCGCTTATCTCAAGCTGGAGCGCAAGGTGGGAGACTTCGCTACGGCCGCGGTGGCCGCGCAACTGAGTCTGGAAAGCAGCGGCGTTTGCCAGTCCGTAGGTATCGGTCTCACCAATGTTGGTGCCACGCCGATAAAGGCGCGCAAGGCAGAAGATTTTCTGCGCGGGAAGAAGCCGGACGAGTCGAACCTCCGGCAAGCGGGGCAATTGGCATCCGAAGAAGCGCAGCCCAGTGCGGACTTGCGTGGACCGGTGGAATACAAGCATGCTCTGGTGAAGGAGCTCACGATTCGCGCTTTGTCGCGTGCGGTGGAACGCGCCGGCAAATAACTTCCAGCATTTTTGCGGAGAATCCAGATGGCGAAGAAACAGTTGGTCAGCGTCAAAGTGAACGGCCGCCAGCGGGAGGCGATGGTCGAGCCTCGCATGCTGCTGGTTCACTTCATCCGCGACGTGCTGGGGCTTACCGGCACACACGTCGGCTGCGACACCAGCCACTGCGGCGCTTGCACTGTGGTACTCGATGGCAAAACGGTCAAGTCCTGTACCGTGTTCGCCCCGCAAGCCGATGGCTGCGAAATTCTCACCGTCGAAGGGCTGATCCAGAACGGCCAGATGCACCCCCTGCAAGAGGGCTTCAAGGAAGAGCATGGCCTGCAATGCGGCTTCTGCACTCCCGGCATGTTGATGTCGTCCTACGTGTTGCTCGAGAACAACAAGAATCCCAGCGAAGAAGACATTCGCTGGGGCATCTCCGGCAATCTTTGCCGTTGTACCGGATATCAAAACATCGTCAAGGCTGTGCAGTACGCCGCCGGCAAGCTGCAGCAAGGAGCGGCAAAATGATAGCGAAAACGACGCCCGAAATCGGTGGCATGGGCCACTCCATCAAGCGCAAGGAAGATGCGCGGTTCCTGCAGGGCAAAGGCAATTACGTTGATGACGTGCACTTGCCTGACATGGTTTACGGGCACATGGTCCGCAGTCCTTATGCGCACGCCCGGCTGAAGAGCATCAACACCGAGAAGGCGAAACAGCTTCCCGGCGTTCTAGCCGTGATCACCGGAGAAGACCTGGCTAAAGCCAACCTTGCCTGGATGCCGACCCTGTTCTTCGATAAGCAGATGGTACTGGCCACGGGCAAAGTTTTGTTTCAGTCGCAGGAAGTGGCCTTCGTGGTCGCCGAAGATCGCTACACCGCGGCCGATGCAGCCGAGCTGGTGGAAGTGGAATACGAAGAGTTGCCGGTGGTGATCGACCCGCACAAAGCGACCGATCCCAGCTCGCCGATTCTGCGTGAAGATCGCGAGGAGAAGAGCAATCACATCTTTCATTGGGAAGTAGGCGACAAGTCGGCGACCGACAAAGCCTTTCAGGATGCCGCGGTCAAGGCCGATGTGCATGCCGTGTTCCAGCGCTGCCATCCCGCGCCGCTGGAGACCTGCGGCTGCGTTGCCGATTACAACACCGCTACCAGCAAGCTGACCATCTATCTCACCTCGCAGGCGCCGCACGCGCATCGCACGCTGTTTGCACTGGTGGGCGGCATTCCCGAGCAGAATATTCGCGTGATTTCTCCCGACATCGGCGGCGGCTTCGGCAACAAGGTTCCCATTTACCCGGGATATGTTTGCGCAGTAGTGGCTTCGCTGACCTTAGGGCGGCCGGTGAAATGGATTGAGACGCGCTCGGAGAATCTGCAGTCCACCGGGTTCGCGCGCGACTACCACATGACCGCCGAGCTAGCCGCCGACAAGGACGGCAAGATCCAGGCCCTGCGGGTGAAGACCCTGGCCGATCACGGCGCTTTCAATGCCGCCGCGCAGCCGACCAAGTTTCCCGCCGGCCTGTTCAGCATTTGCACCGGCGCCTACGACTATCCCAACGCATTCTGCGAAGTCGATGGCGTTTACACCAACAAGGCTCCGGGCGGCATCGCCTATCGCTGCTCGTTCCGGGTCACCGAAGCCGCGTACTTGATCGAGCGGGCGGTGGATGTTCTGGCGCAGGAGTTGAAGATCGATCCGGTCGAGCTGCGGCGGAAGAATTTCATTCGTCCCGACAAATTTCCTTACCAGTCACCGCTGGGCTGGAGTTTCGACAGCGGCAACTACGATGGCGCGATGGATCTGGCGCTGGAAAAGATTGGCTATCAGGAGCTGCGCAAAGAGCAGGCAGAGAAACGCAAGCGAGGCGAGCTGATGGGCATTGGCGTTTCCAGCTTCGTGGAGATTGTCGGAGCCGGCCCGGCGCATACCTTCGACATCGCCGGCATCAAAATGTTCGACAGCGCCGAGATTCGGGTTCATCCCACTGGCAAAGCGATTTGCCGCATGGGCACCAAGAGCCAGGGCCAGGGCCACGAGACCACTTACGCGCAGATCGTCGCGCAGGAGTTGGGCATCCCTGCCAGCGATGTCATGGTGGAAGAAGGCGACACCGACACAGCCCCGTATGGACTGGGAACGTATGCCAGCCGCAGCACTCCGGTATCAGGCGCGGCAACCGCGGTGGCGGCACGCAAGATTCGCGAGAAGGCTAAGAAAATTGCGGCCCATCTGCTGGAATGCAGCGAAGACGATCTGGAATGGGAGCCGGGAAAGTTTTTCGTAAAAGGCGCGCCCAGTAAGTCGAAGAGCATCCAGGACATTGCTTTTGCCGCCTACACAAATATTCCCGAGGGCCTGGAAGCCGGCTTGGAAGCGGTGGACTATTACGATCCGCCGAATCTTACTTTCCCCTTTGGCACCTACATCTGCGTGGTCGACATCGACAAGGGGACCGGCGAAGTCAAGGTGCGCCGCTTTGTTGCGGTTGATGATTGCGGCAACATCATCAATCCCATGATCGTCGACGGCCAGATTCACGGCGGCTTGACCGAGGGACTGGCCATCGCCTTCATGCAGCTCATTGACTATGACGAAAACGGCAATATGCAGGGTGGCAGCTTTATGGACTACCTGCTGCCAACTGCGGTGGAAACCCCGCACTGGGAAACCGGCAAGACCACCACGCCTTCGCCGCATCATCCCTTCGGCGCCAAGGGCGTGGGCGAGTCCCCCAATGTGGGATCTCCGGCCGCCTTCGTGAACGCCGTGGTCGATGCCCTGTCGCATCTTGGCGTGAAGCATATCGACATGCCGATTACGCCCTGGAAAGTCTGGGCCATCCTCAAAGAGAAAGGTGTGGTGAGCTGAGGTGGGTTTGCGCATCGAGAAATCTTTTCAGGTCAACGAGCCGCTCGAGAAGGTCTGGAGCTTCCTCAGCGATCCGGCGAAAGTCGCCAGTTGCGTGCCCGGCGCACAAATCACCGAGAAAGTCGACGAGAAAACCTACCGCGGCGCGATCAGCATGAAAGTCGGCCCCAGCGTCACCGATTACAAAGGGGAAGTCCAGATCGTCCGGTTGGACGCGGAGAAGCACGAAATCGAGATGCTGGGCAAGGGGCAGGACGTGCGCGGACGCGGCAGCGCGTCGATGACCATGACCGGCAAGCTCACCACCCTCGAGGACGGCGCGACCCAGGTCACCAGCACCTCGGAAGTGAATGTCGTGGGCATCCTGGCGCAGATGGGAGCGCGGGTGATCACCGAAGTCTCCAACATCATGTTCGAGAAATTCAGCAAGAACTTCCAGGCGCTGCTGCAGTCGCCCGAAGAGCTTCCCGCCACCGGCACCGATGGCAGGCCCGCGCCGATCAAGGCTGGATCGCTCGCCTGGCAGGCGGGCAAACGCCTCTTCAAACGCGACGACACTTGAGACTCCCATCGTCATGGCCCCCTCTCCCAGCCTGCCCCCGACGCCGCAGATCGATAGCATCGACGCGCTGATGCAAGGCTTCGAAAGCTTCGGATACATCGCCGACAGCGCGCTCGCCACCGCGATTTATCTCGATCACCCGCTTGCACAGGCCGCTGCTGATTGAAGGTCACGCCGGACTGGGCAAGACCGAAGCGGCCAAGGTCCTGGCTTCCGTGCTGGGCACGCGGCTGATCCGGCTGCAATGCTACGAGGGGCTGGATGTCAGCTCCGCTGTGTACGAGTGGAATTATCAGAAGCAGCTGCTGGCCATCAAAATTCAAGAGCGCAGCGAGCAGACCGTCGAAGAAAAGGAACGGCACATTTTCAGCAAGGAGTTCCTGCTGGAGCGGCCGCTGTTGCTTTCCATCCTGGAGGAAAAAGCTGCGCCGGTTCTGCTGATCGACGAGATCGATCGCGCAGACGAAGCGTTCGAGGCGTTCTTGCTCGAATTGCTCTCCGACTTTCAGATCACGGTGCCGGAGCTGGGTACGATTCAAGCGAAGCACATTCCGTACGTCATCCTCACCTCCAATCGCACGCGCGAACTGAGCGACGCGTTGAAACGGAGATGTCTCTACCACTGGATCGATTACCCCAGCTTCGAAAAGGAAATGAAGATTGTGCGGGCGCGGCTGCCCGGCGTCGAAGAAGAGTTGGCTGGCCAAGTGGTGCGGCTAGTGCAGGCGGTGCGGCAACTCGATCTGGCGAAGCCGCCGGGCGTCGCCGAGACCCTGGATTGCGCGCAGGCGGCGATGGCTCTGGGAAAGCATCGGCTGGATGTCGAGGCCGTCGAGGAAACTCTGGGGTGTCTGGCGAAGTCAATGGAGGACAGCGCTACCCTGAAAGCGGCCGGGATTGGAAAGATGCTGTCGGACTCGTACTAGTGGCAGACTAACTGATCGAACCTTAGAGTTGCGACTTGTATCTTAGGGTTGCGACTTGTATCAGGGCACGGCTTTAGATGTGCCAAAGGATTATTTCTCTGTTGGGCTTTTAGCCCCTGTCTCCGGTGGCTAAAGCCGTTTTCTAAAGGGGCTCGTCCGGCACGACCGAACGGACCGCTGAAAAAGTCGGGAAAGCAGATTCGTCGCGGGCTGAAGCCCACGAGGGAAGACAAAAATAAAGGTGTTGTACGGCGCACCTAAAGGTGCGCCCCTTCACGCGAATGTTACAAACGCCCGACAGTCTGGCGGCTTCGGTGGTGGCGTTCTGCCGCTTTGCTCGCTCCAACGGGCTGGCTGCGAGCATGCAGCAAACCCTGGCGGCGCTGGAAGCGACGAGCGCCATTGGCATCACCGACTGGCAACGTTTCGCCTTCGCGCTGCGGGCAGCGCTTTGCTCATCTCCCACAGAGTGGGAGCTGTTCGACGAACTGTTCCAGGCATTCTGGAGTTCCGCGCGAAACTCGTCGCCGAATCGCGAGCAGTTCCGCGATCCGGGCACGCAGAAGCCTACGGCAGATTCGCGGCTGCTGGTTGGCCTTGCGGTCGGCAACGATTCTTCCCAGCAAGGCGAAGGCAAGATGGTTTCCGGCGCCAGCTCGCAGCAGCGGCTGAAGAAAGTCGATTTCTCCGAGGCGGCGTACGCCGACATGGCGGCGCTGGAACAATTAACGCTTCGCCTGTTGCGGCAGATGAGCGAGCGGCTATCGCGGCGGATGAAGATCTCGCATCTGGCCGAGCGGGTGGATCTGCGGCGCTCGATTCGCCGCAACATCAGCCACGGCGGCGATCCTGTTTTTCTGGCCTACAAAGGCCGCAAGCCGCAGAAGAAAAAGTTGGTGGTCTTTCTCGACATCAGCGGCTCCATGAATCTTTACAGCCTGTTTCTGGTGCGCTTCGCCTACGCGCTGCAAAAGCACTTCAAGCGCGTGGACACGTTTTTGTTCAGCACCAGTGTGGCGGAAGTGAGCGATGTGCTGCGCCAGCGGCACCTGTCCGCCGCCTTGGCTGGGCTCTCGCGGAGAGCGACGGAGTGGTCAGGCGGCACCAAGATCGGCGGATCGCTACGCGAATTCAATCGGCAGTACGGCCGGCGCGTGCTTTCGCGCAATACCGTCTTTATCATTCTGAGTGACGGTTGGGATACCGGCGCGCCGGAGCTGCTGGCCTCGGAGTTGCGACGTGCACGCAGCCGAGTCGAGAAACTGGTATGGCTCAATCCACTGCTCGGGCTTAAGGACTATCAGCCGATCACGCGTGGCATGAGCGCGGCGCTGCCGCACGTCGACGTGTTTGCTCCGGCACATAATTTGGAGAGTCTGCTGGCGCTGGAGAAGTATCTGTAGAAAGCAGCAAGAGGTTCGCGGGATGTTCGATCAATTTCTCAGCAAAGCCGACGAACTGCTGGCGCGCGGCGAGCCCTTTGCCGTGGCCCTGGTGGTCCGCTACCAGGCGCCGATCTCGGGCAAGCCCGGCAACAAGGCCATCGTGTTCGCCGATGGCACGATCTGGGGCTGGATCGGCGGCGGCTGTGCGCAGCCGGTGGTCGCCAAGGAAGCGCTGAAGGCCCTTGCCGACGGACAGCCGCGGCTGGTTCGCATCAGCCCTTCGTCATCGCCCGAGGAAGGCATTGTGGACTACACCATGACCTGCCACAGTGGAGGCACGTTGGACATCTACATTGAACCGGTTTTGCCGAAGCCGCACGTGCTGATCCTGGGCCGCTCCCCGGTGGCGCAAACCTTGGCGAAACTCGCGAAAACGATTGGCTACGCGGTTTCCGTCGCGGCTCCGGGAGCGGAAGGCGAAGCGTTCCCCGACGTCGATCTCCTGCAGACGAACCTCGACCTCAGCCAATTGAAGATCACGCCGCAGACCTTCCTCGTCGTGTCTACTCAGGGCGATGGCGACGAGGAAGCGCTGGAATCGGCGCTCGAAAGCCCAGCGGCTTACGTTGCATTTGTCGCCAGCAAGGTAAAGGCGGGCAAAACTCTCGACTATCTGAAGCAGCGCGGCATAGGCGCCGAAAGGCTGGCGCAGGTCCGGGCTCCTGCCGGCCTCGACATTCACGCCTCGTCCCCGCCGGAGATCGCGGTCAGCATCCTGGCGGAAATCATTCAGACGCGCAAAGCCAGCGCCACGACAAGTCCTAAAGCCTCGCTGCCGGTGTTGCGGCAGGAGGCTCGCGATCCGATTTGCGGCATGATGGTGGACACAAACTCGGCCAAGCACAAATCACAATTCGGTGGCGATTCGTACTATTTCTGCTGCGCCGCCTGCCAGCAGACCTTCGACCAGCAACCGGACAAGTACGCCCTCGCCTCCGCGCATTGATTATCAGGGATCATTAGCGCGAGATCTGCACCTAGCCTTCGAGCGCTGCCAAATGCGCATTCGCCGAATGCTCAGTTGTTTCTGAGTCCGTTGAAAACTCGCGTCAATCCGCAAAATCTTGCCTGGCATCGCGGCCAAATTGTGCTATTGCAAATGAACAAGATGCGGGTTAAGCTCCGCAGCATCTGCAGACGACCCATTCATCTGGCCATCCGCTCCTGTCGTCGGGTGATTGTTAGCTAATCGACCGGAAACGAGGAGTCGCATGCCAACCCCTGACCTATCGGGACGTCTTTCGTGCCACAGCCAGGGAACGCTACACCGCATTCCGATCGAGCGCGCGGCATCCCGTCGAATCGAGCCTTGCGGAAGAGTTTCACTCGACCAATACGGCTTTTCGTATCGCTCTTGCGGACCGCAGCGGATTCGCCATTGGCCGCATTTTCCAGTTAATGCAGGAGTACGCTTGATGCCGGTTTGGTGGAAAGCGACAGTAAAGGCAGGTGACAAATATGCCGGATGAACCGAAGCAGGCTGCTGAGCCGGAAAGAATCGCACCTCTGCTTACGAAAGCACGGGGCGGGAACGAGAATCATTCGCAGCTGGTTATCGACTGCCCGCAGCACGCGCTGCCCTTTGGAATCATCTTTGAGGAATACGCAGCGCGGCGCAACGAGGATTTGAAAAAGCATGGCAGCGAAGTACTGAAGGTGACTGAAGACCAAGTTCTAAGCACGCTGAAGGCGTTGCTGGAAACTCGAGACGATCTGTATCGCCAGCTCAAGAAGGCCAAAGACGATGGATTGTCGTCAAGCCAGATCGACGCACTGGAGAAAATGTGCGGTGAACGCGATCGCCCGTTAAAGCGTGTGCTGCACAAAATGAAAGGCAGCGCCGTGTGTTTATCGGGCGGCGGCATACGCAGTGCGAGCTTCTCCCTGGGAGTTTTGGAAGGACTGGCGCGGTTCAGTTTAGGGGTACTGACGGCGTCGAAGCCAGAGGGACAAACCAGTTTGCCGCCAGCCGAGGCGAATTCTGCGCCACCAGAAAAGCCGGAAGGTTTGCTGCACAAGCTCGACTACCTGTCCACAGTATCGGGCGGCGGCTACATCGGGAGCTGGCTTTCGGCATGGCTCTATCGTAAGCAAGCGGCCCAGGCGGCGCCGGCGCTAAGTGAAAAGGAGGAGGTAAAGGCACAGCCGTCGAGTTGGAAGTCGAGTTATGCCGAAGTGGTGGAAGCGCTGGCGGGAGAGAGCACTCTGCCCTCCGGCGATCCCTCGCCGCGTCCGGTGCGGCATTTGCGCGAGTACACCGCGTACCTGGCGCCGGCTCTGGGTCTCAGCCTGGATTCCTGGGACCTGGCCGCGATCGTCTCGCGCAACATGCTGATCAATTGGGTCACGCTGATTCCGCTGTTGCTGGCGGCGATGGCCGCTCCCCAGGTGTCGTATTACATCAGCCGCGATCTCCCCTACTATCTGCAAGGCAATACCGCTTGGGGAGGATTGCTGCTGGTTCTGCTGCTGTTTATCCTGGCTGCCGTTTTTGCCGGAATCTCGCTGCCTTCGCACCGCAATGCAAATGAGGCAGGTCCAACGCCTTCCTTGGTGGTCCTCTGTTTCGCTGCTCCCGTCTTGCTGGCGAACTGGCTGGTGGTGGAATTGTGGCGCGGTCTTCCCCAGCAGGTGATACCTCAGCGGGCGTGGCAGGCAGCGGCGGCTATTGCCTTGCTGGGATTTCTGGTGATGGCAGGGATGCTCTTCCGGAGCAATCGCCAGCGAGTACTGGCCAGCGGCGAGGCACGGAAAGTCAAGGGCTGGCGAGGAGTGATCCGGGGGGTGCAGATGCTGGCCGCCGCGCTGGCGGCTGCGTCGGCGACGTTTGCGCTACTGTGGGTGTTGGCGAAATTGTTTCCCTACCTGCTGCAAGTGCACCAGTGGAAGTATCGCCTGGTAACCGACGACCGGCTGTTCGCAATACTGGCACTGCCGCTGTTCACCCTGGTTCCGCTGTTGGCGGTGTCGCTGTTCGCCGGCCTGGTGGGGGTGTTCGAGCAAGAAGAGGACCGCGAGTGGTTCTCTCGCGCGGGCGCGATTCAGCTCGCCTTCATCGTGGTCTGGATCGGCGTTCATGCAGTCTCTCTGTATGCCACCGACATTCTGTTAGCTATTAAGTTAGGCGTGGCCGGCGCCATATTAGGCGGTGTCGGCAGTGGCATCGGCTGGAGCGGAGCAACCTCGGCTGGTCCGCGGCCGATGAAGATGGCGCAGCTCAGTAAGGTGGGCGCGTTCCTGAAGAAGCATGACCTACTGCTCCCCGGCTTGTGCGCGATCGCTTTGATATTGATCGCGCTGGGCGGCGCCGGAATCGAGCATTTCGTTGCCAGAAAGCTTAACCTCGCGGTCCACGCTTATTTCCTGCCTGGTTTCTGCGGTAAGTCGGGTTGCACTGGTTTCGATCTCGGCAGGTTGTGGGGCAACTGCTATCTGGCGACCCACACCTTGATTCTGGTGGGCTTTTTCATCGTCACCCTCCTGGTCAACTGGGCCATCAACATCAACCTTTTCTCGTTGCACGGCATGTACCGCATGCGCTTGATGCGGGCCTTCCTGGGCGCTTCCAACACCGAGCGGCGGCCTGACCGTTTTACCCAATTCGACGCTGAGGACACCCCCAAAACTATCCAGCTTCCACGAGCGCCGGGGGCGCCGTTGCACGTGATCAACACGACTTTGAACCTGGTGGGTACCAGGAATCTGGCGTGGCGGCAGCGCAAGGCGGAGTCGTTTACCTTCAGCTCCCTGCATAGCGGATGCTGGAGGCTCGCCTATGTTCCGACCGACGTCTATGGGGGCACCGACGGGGTTTCGCTGGCGACTGCCATGGCCATCAGCGGAGCCGCTTTCAATCCCAACATGGGGTATCACTCCTCGCCGCTGGTCACGTTGCTGATGACTTTCTTCAACGTGCGTCTGGGATGGTGGCTACCGAATCCCGCGCGGGAAGAGGGTGCACATCATGCTGTGTGGTCGGCCAAAGGCGCAGACTTTCTGCACAAGACCGGCCCCACCATGGCGTTGGAGCCGCTGATTCTCGAGGCCTTCGGCCTCACGGACGACGATTATCGCTGGATCGAGCTGACCGATGGCGGCCACTTCGAGAACCTGGGTTTGTACGAAATGGTGCTAAGGCGGTGTCACAACATTATCGTGGTCGACGCCGGCGCAGATCCGGACTGCCAGTTCGAGGATTTGGGCAATGCTCTGCGCAAAATCGAGATCGATCTGGGCATTCCGATTCGCTTCAACGATGGCATCAAAATGAGGGCCGGAGCCAGGAAGGGCAATCACTATTGCGCCGTGGCCACCATCGACTACGCCTGTGCCGACGACTATAGGGAATTACCCCAGGACGAGAAGGATAAACTCGCCGGCAAACTGATCTACATCAAGGCGGCGATCACCGGGCAGGAGCCGCCCGATATTAAGCAGTATGCGTTAACTCATTCCATGTTTCCTCATGAGAGCACGGCGAACCAGTTCTTCAACGAAGCGCAGTTTGAAAGCTATCGTCACTTGGGATCGTTCGAGATTGAGACCATTGCTGGCCAGTCCCCCGCGCCGATGCCGTTTCCTGACCTGCAGGTTCTGCAGTTGATAGCATCGAGTGCGCAACTTCGACCGGGAACGGACTTCAAGAGTTTTACCCAGGCGGCTACCGCGTACGCGAAGCAATAGACGGGCAAGACGGCCTAACCGCGAGACTCTCGCTTCCGAAGTCGGCAGCGGGCGCGTACGAATCATGCGAGGTCCGTGGAAACCTCGCACGCAACGTCCAGTCATGAAGATGCGCCACGGCCGCAGTTTTTGGCGGAGCTAAGCCAGCTAACTGGCGTAAGGAATAGGTCTGTCGGATTTCTCGAAATCGGCGTGCGCTTCGCCGGTCGAGGCTACGTCCTGCGCACCGGTGCGGCTCAAAATCTCCTTGGCCTTTTTCGTCCAGTCGGAATTGTCGCAGTGAACGGACAGCAGAATCCCGCCATCCTTGATGCGGCCTTCGTAACGCTTGGCCTCATATTCGGGAATACCCGCGCCGATCAAAGCGCCGGTCAAGCCTCCTACCGCGCCGCCGGCTCCGGCTCCGGCCAGGGCAGCGACAATCGGTCCAGCCGCGATGAAGGGACCGAGTCCGGGAATGGCCAAGGCTCCGATGCCCACCAGCCATCCCAACCCTCCGCCCACCAGAGCGCCCGTGGTTGCGCCGGTAGTCGCGCCTTCCGGAGCTTTGGTATTTTTCTCGTGGGCGAACTCCTTTGAGCCCTCGTTATCTGGAAATAGAACGGAGATGTCCTCGTTGCGGAAGTCGGCCGCGCGTAGCTCATCCACGCCACGTTCCAGTTCGAGCCGATTGCGATAGATGCCGAATGCTGCTGTGTTCTTACCTGCCATAGTGATTCCTTCTCCTGAATTCCTAGTTTTGTTTGGGAACGACGGTCATTTCGTCGTTGACGTTAGCCTCGCCCGCTACCTGAGTGGCTTTGGCAAGAATGGCGTTTCGCTCCTCGTCGGATCGAACCGGGCCTTTCAGCGTAACTTTTCCGTTTTGCGCGATGATCTTGACGTTGTGCGCGTAAGTCGACAGCGATTTGTCCTGCATAAGGGATCGCCGGATCTGACGAGTCAGCTGCAGATCGGAAGTGTCATTCTTCTGCTGATCTGCTGTAGGCGCTGAACTCTGCTGGTCCTGTTGGTTGACTTTGGTGTTATCTCCCGCTGGGGCGCCGGATGCGTCTTGCCCCCAGGCGGGGAGGAAAACCAGGAGGAACAAAAACGCGCCGAGGCAGCGCGAGAAAGCTTTGCACTTGCACGAGCCCATGGCATCTCCGATGGAGTTGTTTGCAATCTAGTTCTTGGCAACTCGTAAGCAGTAGATGCCAATTGCTGTCGCGGGTTTGTATTGCTAATTTTTCTTGTCTGCTTGACCCCTCCTCACAAGAACCGCGAGGCCGCAGTGAGGGCATGCTTCCTTATTTCTTTAAGCTCGGCTTCGGCGGTCAGCCAATCGCCCTCGGCATTTCCACCTTTGGCTCCGCGTTGCCGATAGATTTCGTAAGCGCGCTCGCGGATCATCTGCTCTGAAAGTTCCGTCTGTTGAGACTTAAGATCGGTCAGGCCGTGGCTGGAAAGCTGATTCATAAATGATCCTTTCCAGTTTTGGATGCAATCGCAGCCGCGCCGGGCCGCAAGCCGATTTGAGGATTACAAATTTTTCATGGGCCATCGCGGAAACAGAAAATCTTCGAACCAAGTAAAATGTGCGGCAGAAAAAGGAGACTACATGCCCGTGGACTATCTGCTGAAGACTGAACCTTCTGTGTACTCGTTCGCCGACTTGCAACGCGAAAAAACTACCATCTGGGATGGCGTCACCAATCCTGCCGCGGTGAAGCATTTGCGCGAGATGAAGCCTGGGGACCGGCTGATTATCTACCACACCGGCGACGATAAAAGCGCCGTCGGCACCGCCTCGGTAGTCTCCGTTGATGCCACCGATCCGAAGACGCCGCTGGTGAAGATCAAGGTCGGCAAGCCGCTTGCTCAGCCAACGTCCCTGGCGCAGATGAAGGCTAATAAGTTGTTCGCCGATTCTCCGCTGGTGCGACAAGGCAGGCTGTCGGTGGTTCCGCTGACTGCGGCGCAGTACAAGGTCCTAACTGGGGAGTAGCTTTGTCCCACCTGGCTGTGGCGGCGATTTCATGCGGCCGTGATCCAGTTCCGCGTCGCGTGATTGCTTCGCCAGACTTGACACCGTGTATGTACCAGCCCATGAGGAGGACCCATGAATTCTCTGACCACGACTCCGGACTTCGACGCCGGCGCCCTGTTCGACGCTCATATGGCCGCCGAGTTTACTCGTCCCGATCTGGACGCCACCATGGCTACCATGATCGATTCGCCGGTGCTGACGCACGTGCCCGTTCTGACTGGAGGCAGCGGTTATGACGAGGTTCGCAGCTTCTATGGTAAGTACTTCCTCAACCACTGGCCGGCCGATACTAAAGTCACGCGCATCTCCCGCACTATCACCAACGACCGCCTCATCGACGAGATTATCGTGAGCTTTACGCACGACATCGAGATGCCGGCCCTACTTCCCGGCGTCAAAGCCACCGGTAGGAAGGTGGAACTGGCGCATGTTGTGGTGGTCGGAATTGCTAATGGAAAGGTAGCCTACGAGCGCATTTATTGGGACCAGGCTTGCTTGCTGGTGCAGATCGGTTTGCTCGATCCTGCAACCTTGCCGGTGACCGGAGTGGAACAAGCGCGCCGCCTGCTCGATCCCACGCGGCCCTCGAATGAACTGATTCACCGCGCCGAACAGCGCTAGGCAAATCACTTGCTGCCGAGCAGCTCTGCCAGCCGCCGTTGGCGAAACGCGAAAATTGCTTCTACGTCTCGGCGGGCCCTCAGCCAGTGCGCCAGGCGCCCCACCATCCCCAACGGCAACGCGTACTGAACTTCATCCCGAATGCGCGTCCCGCCATTCTCCGCGACGAAGCCGTGTTCATGGTGCCACCTCGCATACGGTCCGCGTATCTGGTTGTCGATGAAGCGATGCGGTGGACTCCAGTCGGTGATCTCGCTGGTCCAGCGCATCGGAATGCCGTGCCAGCGCAGGCGATATTCAATCAACGAACCACGGTGGAGCTCACTGTCCACCCGAACGATGCGGAAGTCGAGCCAGCCGGGCGTGATCTTTTGCAGGTTTTCCGGCCGCGAGAAAAACGCGAACGCTTCCCCCAGCGGCTGCGGTACCCATTGCTCGCGGATCAATTGATAGGTTCGCACTGCGTTTGCTTGTCCTCTGCGCTATCATAGCGGGTTTAGCCGTTCCCTCTGATCCGTGCCCAGGAGACTCCATCGTATGAAGCATCTCATCTTGCCCGCACTTTTCGTCCTCATCGGTTCGGTATTGTCCGCCGGACAGGAACTTGCCACCAAGGTTCCGGACCTGGCCCAGCTACAGAAGATGACGGCGCGCTTTGCGCCCACCGAGCTCAACGTCGACATCGCCAATCTTTCGGTCGGCGATCGCAAAGCCCTGGTCAAGCTGGTCGAGGCCGCGCGCCTCATCGACGAGATCTTCATGACGCAATACTGGAGCGGCGATCACGCCCTCTACGCCAAGCTGCAAAAAGAAAGCTCACCTCTGGGCAAAGCTCGCCTGCACTATTTCTGGATCAACAAAGGTCCGTGGTCGGCGCTCGACGGCAACACCGCGTTTATCCCCGGCGTCCCTGAGCACAAGCTGCCGGGCGCAAACTTCTATCCCGAGTCGATGACCAAGGAGGAGTTCGAAAGCTGGCTGAAGACGCTGCCCGACGAGCAACAGAAACAGGCTACCGGTTTTTTCACCATCATCCGCGCGGACGGCAAGCACGGCTTCAAGATCGTTCCCTACAGCGAAGCTTATAAAGAAGACCTGACCCGAGCGGCCAAGCTGCTGAACGAAGCCGCCGCGCTCACCGACAACGCCACTCTGAAGCACTTCCTCACCACGCGGGCCGCTGCCTTCCTCTCCAACGACTACTACGAGAGCGATGTTGCCTGGATGGATCTGGACGCGCCGCTCGACATCACCATCGGCCCCTACGAGACCTACAACGACGAGATCTTCGGCTACAAGGCCTCGTATGAAGCCTACGTCAACGTGCGCGATGAGCAGGAGAGCGCGAAGCTGGGCGCGTTCGCCAAAGATTTGCAGGAGATCGAGAACAATCTGCCGCTCGACCCCAAGTATCGCAATCCCAAGATTGGCGCGCAGGCGCCGATTCGCGTGGTGAATGAGGTAATGAGCGCAGGCGACGGCAATCACGGGGTGCAAACCGCGGCTTACAATCTGCCCAACGATGAGCGCGTTGTCGCCGAGAAGGGCAGCAAGCGGGTGATGCTGAAGAACGTGCAGCAGGCCAAGTTTCAGCAGATCCTCGTTCCGATTTCCAAACGCGTGCTGGCCGCCGACGAGCAGGCCGACGTGAGCTTCGACTCGTTCTTCACCCACATCCTGACCCACGAGCTGTGCCATGGTCTGGGGCCGCATCAGATCACGATGAACGGCAAGCCGACCACGCCGCGTGAGCAATTGAAGGAACTCTACAGCGCCATCGAGGAAGCCAAGGCCGATGCCACCGGGCTTTTCGCGTTGCAGTACATGATCGACCACGCGCAGCAGATGGGACTGGCCGACGTCCTGAAGCCCGATGCGAATTCCGAGAAGCGGCTGTACACGACCTATCTGGCGTCGTCGTTCCGCACTTTGCGCTTTGGCCTGGGCGAGGCGCACGGCAAAGGCATGGCCATGCAGGTGAACTACCTCATCGACAAGGGCGGCTTCGTGGCCCGGCCCGACGGAACCTTCGCGGTAAATTACGCCAAGATCAAGGATGCCGTGCGCGACCTGACGCACGACCTGCTGACCGTGGAAGCGGAAGGAAATTACGCTGGCGCCAAGCAGATGCTGGACACGCTGGGCGTGCTGCGTCCCGAATTCAAGCAGGCGCTCGACAAGCTAGGCGACATTCCGGTCGACATCGAGCCCATCTTCGTGACCGCGAACCAGGTTGCGCCGCCGGCCAAGAAGCAGTAGTCGCGATTAGCGCTCGCAATTTACTAAGGCAGTTTCTGGGTTGCCGTAACCGCCTTGAAAGGGCGCGGCTTCAGCCGCGCCGATCGGCGCTACACGAGACTCTGCCTTTAGGCCCTGAGGGACTGTCCCCCTCAGCGGCTAAACAGTTTGCTGAAAAACTTCCGCCGTTGTGATGAACCGGTAGAGCGAACCTTCAGGTTCGCGTCTAAGTTCTTTATTTTGGATATCCGGAGCCGGCTTCAGCCGGCGACAGACTGTTCGTTTCGACTTTTTCAGCAAACTGTAAAGCCGATGTCTTGCACCAAACTTTTCGGCACGCCTGAAAGCGTGCCCCTTCAAAAACGCGTCGAATCCGACTTTTTCAGTGGCCTGTTCAGCCGGCGGCAGGAAGCCTTGTTTCTCGATTTTCAGCGCTAGATTTTGCGGCCGGGATGCCGCCGGACAAGCAGACTGCTAATTATGCTCGCACCGTGATCACCGGCTTTTGCCGGGGCAAGACCTCGCCAATCTCGGCGGCGTCGATGCCGGCGTCGCACAACTTTGCGACCAGGTTTTTAGCATCGCTTTCCGCGACCGAGATCAGCAAGCCTCCCGCGGTCTGCGGATCGTAGAGCAAGGTCAGCAGGTCTTGCGGAACCTCGGCATCCACTTCGACACAGCCTTCGGCGAACTGCCGATTGGCTTTCAAACCTCCCGGAACAAATCCGCCGCGAACACATTCCAGCGCGCCCGGCAGCAGGGGCACGCGCCCGGCATGCAGGCGGAGGCTGACACGGGAGCCGTTGGCCATCTCGCGGGCGTGGCCGATCAGGCCGAAGCCGGTGACGTCGGTCATGCCATGGATCGCGAAGCCGCCGGAGATCACGACCTCGGCCGCAGCCTTGTTCAAGGTGGTCATGGAATGAATCGCGCCGCGAATCCAGGCGAAATCGGCGGTGCCGCGTTTGATAGCCGTCGAAATCACTCCGGTGCCGATCGGCTTGGTAAAGAGCAGCCTGTCACCAGCCTGTGCGCCGCTATTGGCCAGAATCTTCTGCGGATGAATCGTGCCGGTCACCGAATACCCTAGCTTGATCTCTTCATCGCGAATGCTGTGACCGCCGATGACGGTACAGCTGGCCTCGACCATCTTCGACAGGCCGCCGGCCAGCATTTCTTCCAGCACCTTGGGATCGCCGTTATCAGGAAAGCAAACCATGGTGAGCGCGCTGATGGGGCGGCCGCCCATGGCGTAGACATCGCTGAGCGAGTTGGTGGCTGCGATCTGGCCGAAGACGTAGGGGTCGTCGACGATCGGGGTAAAGAAGTCGACCGTCTGGACCAGCGCCAGCTCGGGCGTGAGTTGATACACGCCAGCGTCGTCGGCGGTGTCGAAGCCGACCAGAACGTTGGGATCATGTTGCCGGGCTAATTTCCCAAGCACCGAGTCCAGCACCGCTGGACTTAGCTTGCTGGCTCAACCGGCAGCTTTCACCATCTCCGTCAGACGGGTTGTCTTGATCTCGGGCACAGCTTCATTCTAACGGAGGGAGCCGCAGTTGGCAGTTAGCAGTTAGCATTTGGCATTTGGCACTTGGCAATTAGCATGTGGTAGTTGGAGGTTGGCAGTTAGGGAAGGCCTGATTAAGTCTTGTTTTGAAGGGGGCGGCCTTCAGGCCGTCCGTCAAGTACCCGACAATCATCCGGCTTTAGCCGCTGCGGGATCTCGCTTTCACTTGATCAGAAGCGGTTATCAAGAGCCGTCAGCTCACGCTCCGCCGGCCTTGCTAAATGCCAACTGCCAATTGCCAACTGCTATCCGCCTACTGCCCATACAGAAACAGCAAATCGTCCGGCAGCCGTCGCGACCACGCCGCCTCCTCGTGCTTGCCGCCTTCTTCGATAACGACCTTCAGGCGCGTCGGCCCCATCCCTTTCTTGCGCAGAATCGCCTCCAGCTCTTGCACATCCTTCACTGCCTGCGGGCTGAGCTCCGCATCGCCGTACGGCTCCTCATCGGTGCCGATTCCGATGACCATCCTGGCCGGAAGCTCTTTCGCCTTCTCGGCGTCCTTTAGCAGCTGTTTGTCTCCGATCCCTAACGGCGGGCTCTCGATCAGCACGTGCCCGAACATGCCGGGATGCTCCAGCACCGTGTACAGCGTGATATCGGCGCCGTAAGACGATCCCCCCAGCCCGGTGTTCACCGCCCCACGCGAAACGCGATAGTGCTTCTCGATGAACGGCATCACTTCGGTGGTCAGGAACTTTGCATACTCCTGGCCATGAACATCCTTCGCCTCGGCCACGTTGTCGGTTTTGTTCAGCGGGTCGGGGTAGGGCAGATATTCCGAGCTGCGTTTCGCATTGGCGTTGTCGATGCCAACCACGAACATAGGCGGAATTTTGAAGCCGCCCACCAGATGCTCGACCGTCTCGTCCACGTGCCACTCGCCGGCATGGCTGGTCACCACATCGAACAGGTTCTGCCCGTCTTGCAGATACAGCACGGGGTAGCTGCGATGCCGGTTAAAAGGCGAAAAATAATTGGCCGGAACCAGCACCCGCAGCGTCCGCTGCTCGTGATAAATCTTGCTTTCGAAGGGGATAATTTCCAGCCAGCCGACTACGGTGTGATCTTTGTCGAAGGAAGTGATGGTGGTAACGCCGGGAATATATCCCGCGGGCAGTTTGGCTTTCGCTTTGGGCTTAGCGGCATCCTGGGCCAGCACGGGCGCGGCTGCGATCAGGGACCAGAGGAGCAACGTGGCGATACGGGGCGCGACATGAAACCAGATTAGCAGGAAGGTTGCGCCGGGTCGGGCGCCGCAAGCAGGCTGATATTAAAGTTCGCTGAAATTACTGGCCGGTGCTTTCGTCCCCAGCGAAGGTATCCTGGGCCGTGGCTAGCCCTTCAGCTTCAGGTTCACCAGCTGCACTTCAGGGAAGGATTGATTCCAGTCGGCCGAGATGTGCTCCAGGCTGAGGCGCACCGTCTTGGTCTGGCCGGGCGCGATGGGCGAGCGCTCCAGGTCAACCAGATCGGGATAGCCGCCCATCTGGTTCTGCACCAGCACGTGCAGCGGAAGCGTCTCGTTTTGGACAATCTGGTCCAGCGTGTTCTTGAACACCATCTTCATGTCGGCGCCGACCAGCGCCTTGTCGCCAGTGTTGGTGATGTCCAGGTCGAGATAGGTTACGCTGCCGCCAACATAATTTTCGGCAGCGCTTACTTTAGGATTGGAAAGCTGCAGCTTGGCCGCGTAAGGATTCACTTGCGGCTTGGTCTCACTATGGTGACGGGTCACGATGGTGATGATGCCGACGACTACCAGCACTGCAACCAGCCCAATCACCATGGGCATCCAGTTGCGTTCTTGCGTCTCCGGCTTCGCGGGTGTGAACAAGTCGGCCATGGCTGAGAACATTTTACTCCGCCGGAACCACGGGTGAGGGCCGCAATTCGATTGTCATCCTGAGCGTAGCGACCACAGGGAGCGGAGTCGAAGGACCGCTATAGCGCGGTAATCTTGTGTCCCCACATCACGCATTCTGCGCTGCGCGGAAGGCCGCCAGCCGCTCGGCCACGCTCATTACATGCTGCGGCAGATCGAGCTGCGAGCCTTCCTCGAGAATTGGAATCAGCTTGTCGAACTCCGGTCCGGAGTGCGAACCGGTGAGCGCGATGCGCACCGGATGAAACAGGTCTTTGCCCTTCGCGCCGGTTTTCGCCTTCACCTCGTTCATGATGGCTTTGAATCGTTCGGGGGTCATAGGCGCAGGATCGGCTTCGACCAGTTGCGCAAACGCGGTGAGCACTTCCGCGGTTTTCGGCGCGGCGAGAACCTCTGCGTTGTCCGGCGAGTTCACCGCTGTCGCCGCGTCGTAGCGGAAGATCAAGGCGGCGCGCTCGGGCAACTCGTCCAGCTTATTGACCGACGGCGCGAGCAAGGCGATGACTTTACCAAACCAGTTGCGCGCGTGCTCGTCGGTATTTTCCGGCAGCACTCCGTCGCGGACAAAGTAGGGCTCCGCCAACTTCTGGATCCGTTCCGGCGAGCTCTGCTTGATGTAATGCCGGTTCAGCCAGTACAGCTTCTCCATATCGAAGACGGCGGGCGCCGGCGTGACCCGCTCCAGGGAAAATTCTTGCTTCAACTCTTCGGGAGTAAAGATCTCGCGCGTGCCCCCGCTCGGGGCCCAGCCCAGCAGCGCCAGGTAATTCGTCAGCGCTTCCGGCAGCACGCCCATGTCGCGAAAGTTGGCGATGGAGGTCGCACCGTGCCGCTTCGACAGCCGCTCGCGATCGCTGCCCAGAATTGTCGACAGATGCGCGAACTGAGGTACCGGCCAGCCGAAAGCCTCGTACAGCGCGACTTGCTTGGGCGTGTTGGACAGATGATCGTCGCCACGAATGACGTGGGTGATGTTCATCAGCGCGTCGTCGACCACCACCACGTAGTTGTAAACCGGAATGCCACTGGAGCGCAGGATGATGGGATCGCTGACCACTTCGCTGGCGAACTCGACCGCGCCGTGCACGATGTCGTGGAAGCGAATGGGGTGCTCGGGAATGCGCAATCGAATCGCCGCGGCCTCGCCATTGGCGCGGCGCCGCTGAGCTTCCGCCGGATCAAGCACGCGGCATTTGCCGGAGTAAATCGGCGGAAGCTGGTTCTTCAGCTTCTCCTCGCGATCGCGTTCCAGCTCCTCCTGCGAGCAGAAGCACAGGTAAGCCTTGCCTTCGCTGACCAGCCGCTCGGCATGCTCGCGATATATTGCCAGCCGGTCGCTTTGCCGGTACGGAGCAAACGGTCCGCCGACGTCGGGACCTTCGTTCCAATCCAGGCCCATCCATTTGAGATCGTCGAGCAGTTGGATTTCGTAGCGAGCCTCGCTGCGCTCAACATCGGTGTCTTCGATGCGCAACACCATCACGCCGCCGGCTTGGCGGGCGAACAGCCAGTTGAACAGCGCGGTGCGGGCGTTGCCGACATGCAACTGTCCCGTGGGCGAGGGGGCGAAACGGACGCGAACCTGCGAAGAAGTGCTCACCCTCTGATGTTAGCAAGAGTGACGCCGAGCAAGAAACGCTGGCAGGGGCGCGGCTTTAGAGGCCGCTGAGAAACTCGGGCTAGGCGTGCTTTGAAGGGGCGCAGCTTTAGCTGCGCCGTTGCAAGCCTTACAAATTTGTCATCCCGAGCCGGCTTCACAGTTTGCTGAAAAACTCGGCCTAAGGCGATTTTGAAGGGGCGTAGCTTTAGCTACGCCGTAGCAACTCCTTTATATTCGTCATCCCGAACCGACTTTAGTCGGTGAGGGATCTGCTTTCCCGAGTTTTTCAGCAAACTGTTCAGCCGGTGAGGGATCTGCTGTTCCGGCCTTTCGGCAAACTGGTTAACCTCGGCCAACCGTGGCTGAAGCCATTTTCTGGTCGCCTCCGATTTCGCCAGACTAAAGAGACTGTGTCGCAACCCAAGAGGAAAATTTGTGGTGGAACAAAGGGTGGAATGACCGATCAAACTAGCCGCAACGCGGCGAGATGAAGTTAGCCGGGCGGCGTAAGCCCCCGGTCAAGTGGGAGATTATTGTGAGCCGCAGAGCGGCGATACCGGTTGCGACACAGTCTCTAAATGTGAAGTTCAATAGGTTGTTGTCCATTCGGCCAAGAACTGGGAAGCTGATGTTTGCGAAGCAACAGCTGTCCTAGCAGACCGAATGGACTATCACCATCGTGCTCGACTTACGATTCATCGTCGAGAGGAACTTGCCCAAACCGTGATCCAGGGCCGCCAAGTGGGTGCAGCGCTTCCGCCCCGAGCAACACCCCGGCTTGCGCGATCGCAGCTCGCGGCCGCATCGCTGTCCCCGCTCCACTTCCCCAGAAATCATTGACCGCGTGCAGCGGTCGCGCGCTCAGGACGGCAAGGGCGTGCCCGCCTGCTGCCGCGCTTGAATTTCGATGTACACGTTGATCAGTGAGACCGCGGCGGGGGTGACGCCGGGAATGCGGCTGGCCTGGCCCAACGTCTGCGGACGCACGCGGCTGAGCTTCTCGTTCATCTCACGCGACAGTCCCGAGACCTTGCCATAGTCGAACCAGTGAGGAATCAGGCGCTGCTCGGAGCGCTTCAGCCGCTCAATCGCTTTGGTCTGCTGATCGAGGTACCCGGAGTATTTGATCTCGGTCTCCACCGACTTCAACTCGTTGCGAACAGCAGTTGTCAGTTGCCAGTTGTCAGTTGCCAGCGGTGCAGCGATGGGATCACCAACATTCGCGGTGTTGTCTAAAGTTGTCATCCCGACCGAGGACTTCAGTCCGAGCGGAGGGACCTGCGGTTCGCCTGAAGCGGGACAATTTTGCTTTTCGGAAATTCCCTTGCCATCAACCCGCTCGAAGAACGCCGGCGCCAATCGCCTCAGCACAGGCGCGAGGCTTTCAATCTGCACCTCGGGACGCTTTAACAGCTGCGCAAGCGTTACTCCCGCATTCTTGGCTTCCTTCAGAAGGTCAAGCGTCCGCGCGGAATCTTCACTGACAACCGCCGACTGACAACTGACAACTGCTTCATTCACCCGCGTGCGATCCAGCAGCTCGCGCATCGCCTTCATGCGCTCCTGCTTGGCCAGATAATCGGCCCAGGCGCCGTCGTTGATCAGGCCTACGCGGCGGCCATGCGGCGTCAGCCGGCGGTCGGCATTGTCGATCCGCAGGTGCAGGCGGAACTCGGCCCGCGAGGTGAACATGCGGTACGGCTCATTCGTCCCCTTGCTGATGAGGTCGTCGATGAGGATCGCTGTATACGCCTCGGTGCGATCGAGAATCAGCGGCGCCTCGCCCTTTACCCGCAGCGCGGCATTGATCCCGGCCATCAATCCCTGGCACGCCGCCTCCTCATAACCGGACGTCCCGTTGATCTGACCGGCGAGGTAGAGGTGCGCAATCTTCTTGGTCTCCAGCGTGCGCTGCAGTTCGGTGGGATCGATGGAGTCGTACTCGATGGCGTAACCCGGGCGCAGCATCTCGGCTTTCTCAAGGCCAGGAATCGACTTGATGATAGCCAGCTGCACCTCAATCGGCAGCGAGGTGCTCATGCCGTTGACGTAGATCTCGTGCGTGTTCAGGCCCTCGGGCTCGAGGAAGAGCTGATGCGTTTCCTTGTCCGGAAACTTGACGATTTTGTCCTCGATCGACGGGCAGTAACGCGGCCCGATCGACTGGATCTGCCCGCTGTACATGGGCGAGCGGTGCACGTTCTCGCGAATGATGCGATGGGTCTCGGCGGTGGTGAACGCGATGTAGCACGGCACCTGCTTATCGTGATGCGCTACCCGTTTTGTTCTGAAGCTGAATGGCGTGGGATCGTCGTCGCCGGGCTGCACCGTGAACTTCGACCAGTCGATACTCCGTCCGTCGAGCCGTGGCGGAGTGCCGGTCTTCAGGCGGCAACCACGCAGGCCCAGCGCTTTCAGCGACTCACCCAGCAACACAGCAGGCGGCTCGCCGCTGCGGCCAGCGGGATATTGCTGCTCGCCGCAATGTATCAGCCCGTTGAGAAACGTTCCGGTAGTGATGATGACCGCCTGCGCTCCGACGGTGCGGCCATCACGCAGCTTGATACCACGAACCATGCGGCTTCGACTTTCGCGCTTTTCGCTATTCGCTATTCGCTCTTCGCCAGAGATCGCTCCATCAAAGTTGTCATCCCGAGCGGAGCGCAGCGGAGCCGAGAGACCCCTATCGTCTGCAGCAAAAGCATCCTTGTCATCCCGAGCGAGGACTTCAGTCCGAGCCGAGGGATCTGCGGTTCGCCCTGCGAGGCTTTGAAGGGGCACGCCTTCAGGCGTGCCGTCAACCTCATTGCCTAACTCAGGAGTGGGCTTCAGCCCACGGCACTCCTCCACAATCAGCTCCGCTACTTCCGCCTGCTTGATCTTGAGGTTGGGCTCCGACTCCAGCACCTCGCGCATCTTCTGGCGATATTGCTGCTTGTCGCACTGCGCTCGGGGAGACCAAACGGCCGGCCCGCGCGAGGTATTCAGCAAGCGAAACTGGATGCCGACCGCGTCGGTCACCTCGCCCATGATGCCGCCCAGCGCGTCGACTTCGCGCACCAGGTGCCCCTTGGCAATGCCGCCCACGGCCGGATTGCACGACATCTGCGCGATGAGATCGACGTTGAGGGTGAAGAGCGCGGTGTTCAGCCCCATGCGCGCGGCGGCCATCGCGGCCTCGCATCCGGCATGACCGGCGCCGACCACCACGACATCGTAGGTTTCCGTGAATTGCGACGACAAAGAGTTTTACCCCAAAATGGGCCGCTGCTGCGACCAGTAACTTGATTCTAGCAAGTACCGAGACTGCATTTTAGAATTCCAGTGGTATTCTCTCCGGTTAATTCTATGGATTTCATCATGCGCGACCACTTGCATCGGTACGCTGTCCCTGCTCTAGGAGTCCTTCTCGCCGCAATGTCGCTCCCCGCAGTTCTATTGTTTGCGCAAAGCTCAACCGCGCCCGCAAAACTTCCGATTGCCGATTTGCAGAAACAGGCCCAGGCCGGCGATCCGGCGGCTCAAAACGAGCTCGGCTTGCGCTACCGTTTGGGCACAGACGTGGACAAGGACCCCGCTAAAGCCATTCCCTGGTTCCTGAAAGCGGCCCGGCAAGGCTATGCGAAAGCTTATTTCAACCTGGGTGCGGCGTACTACAACGGAGACGGCGTCCACGTGAACGATCAGGACTCGTGTGTATGGTTCATGCTGGCCGCTGATGCGGGGGATCAGCGTGGCGAAGAGGCAGTAGCCCGTACCCGGCAGTCGCTGACTCCGCCTGAAATGGCGCACTGTGAAGTGTTGACGGCCACGGCGTATTTAACGGGAGATAGGGTCAAACAGGATTACGCGAAAGCCATCCAGTGGTACCAACAGGCGGCGAACGCCGGCGACGGACTTGCCTGCGAGAGAGTCGCTTACTTCTACGACCGCGGTTTGGGAGGAGTAGCTCAAGATAAGCAGCAGAGCTTTGACTGGCTGAAACGTTCAGCGGAGCTGGGTTACGTGCCCGCGATCTACGAGCTCGGAATGATGTACGAAACCGGCGGCGTCGTTCATCAGGACATGCCCAAGGCCGTTAAACTTTATGGTCAGGCGGCAGCCAATGGCCAGCCGGAAGCATTTGTGGCTTTGGGAAACCTTTACGCCCAGGGTCGCGGAGTCAAGCAGGATCGGCAGAAGGCGTTGGTGTATTACATTCTGGGGGGCGATTATGGCAGCCCAGACGCCAAGCACTGCGCCGATGAGATTTCAGCTCAGATGACACCAAAGCAGGTGGCCTCGGCCAAGGAGGAAGCGGCGAAGTATGCCAGCGCTGCCAGACACCCCCTCCTGCTGGTGCGCAAGCAACCCTGAAATCGCTCGCCGGGTGCGCTATAGATCGTCTCCCGCGAGGCTAGGAGGCTGGCGATCAGGATTCACCCACGGCATGCTCGCGAAGGCTATGTCCAACTTGTAGGTCTCTGCTCTCCTCCCGTATAGTGTTCTCACTTCCTGGTGCTAATTCTTACGTGGGGGAAATGATGGAATTGCAAGCTTTTCTGACTGCGCTCGAGCAGCGCATTGCCCGCTTCGACCTGTTGTGCCATCCCTATTACAAGGCGTGGACGGCCGGCCAGCTTACGCGCGAAGATCTGCGGGAATATGGCGGCGATTATTACCACCACGTCGCGGCTTTCCCGGCTTACCTGAGCGCGTTGCACTCGCGGCTGGACGACGGCGAGACGCGCCGGGCCGTGCTGCGCAACCTGTGTGGCGAGGAGATCGAAGGCCGTCCGCACAGCGAGTTGTGGCTGGATTTTGCCGAAGGCATGGGCGCCGATCGCGAGCAGGTTCGTGCGCGCGAGCCGTTGCCCGAGGTCCGCGAGCTGATTGCCGAATTCCGCCGCGTCGCCCGCGACGGATCGACAGCCGAGGCGTTGGCTGCGTTTTATGCGTACGAGTCGCAAGTACCGCGTGTCGCCAAGGAAAAGGCCGATGGACTGGCCCAGCGCTACGGCGCCGATGCGAAGACCTGCGGCTATTTCCAGCTGCACCAGTTCGCCGACGTGGAGCACGCAGACGTCTGGCGCGAATTGTTGAGCGCGGAAGTTTCAGCGAATCCACAACAAGCCGAAGAGGCGTTGAACGCAGCCGAGACCGCGGCGCAATCGTTGTGGCACGCGCTGGATGGGATGGAAGCCCGACGGACTGCAGTAGCGGCTTAACAGTTTGCTGAAAAAGTCGGAAAAAGCAGATCCCTCACCGACTAAAGTCGGCTCGGGATGACAAATATAAAGGACTTGCTACGGCGTAGCCAAAGCTACGCCCCTTCCAAATTGCCTTAGGCGGAGTTTTTCGGCAAACTGTTAAGCCGGTTGCTTGCCTGGGTCAACGTCTACCGTCAACTGACCTGCTTTTCTACTGGCGATTATGCGGTTGCCGCTTCCACGTCAGGAACCGCAGATCCTTCAACTCGCGCCGGCCGACTCGCAAAATAAGCGGGTCGAAAGACCACCCGGGCGCTCCGCTCAGGATGACAATTTAGAGAGTTAGATTTCGTTGCGCGGCGCTGAAGCGCCGCTCTACACCTCACGCCCGCTCGAAGGCGTGCTTGGCATGGAGTTCTTCTAGCGCGTGGTCCTTGGCTGCAAGGAAGGTCTGGCTCTGCGCCAGCAGACCGTCGGTGGCCCGGGCGTAATCTCCCGCCAACTCAATCATGCCTCGAGCGGCTAAGTCTTTCGCCGCGGTGACCAGGTTGTCCAGCATGTTCGGATCGGCAGCGCCCAGATACTGCGCATCGCAGGGATCGGCGATCAGCACCGGCTGGCGCTCGCTGCCTTCACCCCCGCGAGCCAAAAGAGGGCTTACGGCGGACCCCGGGACACTCCCCCAGAAAACCTTGCGCGCCACAAATTCCTCCACCTGCTCCGCCGCGGCGTTGCCGAAGGTGAAGTGTTTGTGGCGGATGCTATAGCTGCGGCTCGACACCGGCACGGGCTGTCGCTTGCCCGACTTCAGCAGCTCCAGTTGTTTTTCGTCGAGCGCCTTGCGAGCGGTGTTGATGCAGACCCAAAGTGTCAGGTCGCTGTCGAGCGCGGGCAGCGCCTCGCGCACGGTTTGCGCCAGGTTGAGGGCCAGGTCGGCGTGCAACGGACCGCCATCAGCCAGGCGCAGCGTCCCATGCAATACATACCAATCGCTGCCGCCCTCAGAGCGATGAAACGGCCATTCCAACTCGATGCGCACGGGCATGCCGTGCAGCGTAACTCCGGTAAAGATTTTTTCCATTGCCATACGATTGTACGAACTCATCAGCAGTCGCGTCGCAAAACATGCGCCACGCTGGCGGCGACGCGAACCATAACGTCCATCTCAATTATGCCGCAGGAGGGGCCGGAGTGGGGAAGCCTCCTGGCGTTCCAACGCCCTACTGGCAGCTGAGATTGAACTTGAGATTGGAAGCCGCGTGGCTCCCCGGCTGAAATATGGATGTCCCACCGTTGGTCGGAGGCTGTTGATCTTTGGTGGTAATGATTCTGGAGGTCGCCCAACTGGTCTGCGAAGGGTCATTCGGGCGATGCATGCAGGTCACCTCCCAAAGCGGATCATCGCTGGCCTGCGGAATGCTCCAGCTGTTGCAGGTCGGCCGCCACCGGGTCCCGTTGGTACCGATCGCCACCCAGGTATAAAACAGGTCTGCCTCGCCGGCCGGGGCAGTGGCATCGCCAGCCAGCTCCACCCTGTACTGTCCCGGCTTGACCGTCGTGCAGGTGGCGCTGCGGATGATGACCTGGGCCTTGGGCGCTTTCGCGGCCATATGGTCGGCAGCAGGCTTATTGGCTGCGGCTGTATCGGCGGCAGCTTTGTCGGCGACAGTCTTGTCCGCAGCCGCTTTATCGGCCGCCGCTTTCATCGCAGCCGCCTTCTTGGCAGCAGCGCGCTGGGAAGCTCGTTGCGCGGCCCAGGCTTCATCCTCATTTTTGGCCGTGGCGGCATTGGCGGGCGCCGGCTTCTCCGGCGGCACATCTGAGACCAGCAGATCGACCTTAGCTCCGCTCTTGGCCATTTCGCCGGCCTTGGGAAATTCCTGCAGCACCATGTCGCGGGCCACGCCGGCGCGGGCTTGCCGTTCCACTTCGCCGACTACCAGGTGATGCTCGGCCAGCAAGCGCTGCGCCTCGTCCAGGCTTTGCCCGGTGACAGCCGGAACCTCCACCCGCGTCACCGGCGCCGACACCACCAGATCAATCGTCGTCCCACGCTTCACTTGCTCGTCCGACGGAGGGTACTGACTAAGCACGATATTGGCGTCTTTGTTCGCTTCCTCGCGCGACGTGGTCTGTCCGACGTTGAGATGGGAAGCAGTCAGCATTGCCGTAGCCTCGTCCAAGGTTTTGCCGCGCAGGTTGGGAACGGTGACTTGCTTGGGGGCCAACAGATAACCCAGCACGGCGACCGCGATCACAGCAATCGCGATGGCTGCAATCAGCCAGATTTTTTTCTTCTCTTTCTCCAGGAGAGGCTCATGGCTCGCAACGCCGCCGGACGGCTCGCTGGGAACTGCAACCGGAGTTTTCCCGGTCACGGTTCCCGTTCCCGGGGTTTCGATAATGGCCGGCTGAGCCCCGGTCTTTTGCAGGCCCGGCAGCTTGCGCAGCGCCGTGATCAGCAGCTGAATGTCAGAGGTCCAGCGGGCGTGGGTCAGCTCGACGAAATTACGATAGGCCAGGTCCTTGAGGTCCTCGGGCAACTGATCCGGATGCGGCATGGTAGCGCCGCGAACGATCACCGGAATGACCGGGATGTCACGTCGCAGAGCCGAAGCAGTTTCCAGGCGAACGAAATCCGTAGGCTCGTCCAGCCGTCTGATTCCGGTGTCACTCTTGGCATCGAGCCAGTTCTTCCCGATGATGGCCAGCAACACGCCACAGGTGGCAACGCTCTCGTCGATCACTTTGCGGAAGTCACGCCCGGCTTCGATGGTAGTGACGTCCATGAACACCGAGTCTTCGCCGAACTGCTCGACCAGGTCGTCAAACAAACGACCGGCTTCGCCCTCCGTGTCGTTTCTGCGATAACTGATGAAGATTGCCCGCATTAGCCGCTTGCGCTTCGCCCCCGTATGGTTTTGCTGGTTTGGACGAACGGTATATCGATTCGCTACAGGGGTCAAGCGCGATTCGCCGCGCCGAAGCCCTGAGGTTATCCCGATCGAGCCGCGTTCAAGTCGCTGGAGCCAAGCGGATTGTCTTTCTGCGCGGACTACAATCCTCGCTTGCCAGAGGGGTTTGCTCTACACTAATCCATGTTTTCCCATGTCGCGATCTCGCAAAGTCTCATCCAAGCCATGAGGAGAAAGATTTGATGGCACCTTTGGCGTCTGAGGAACAGAGTTCCACCTTATTGACTCCGTATGATCTGCATTTATTCAATGAAGGCACGCACAATCGCCTGTTCGAGAAGTTGGGCGCGCACGTGATCGACTTCGACGGCAAGCGCGGCACGTATTTTGCGGTGTGGGCGCCCAATGCAGAGCGTATCTCGGTGGTCGGCGCCTTCAATGGCTGGAACCCGGATTCTCATCCCATGAATCCGCGCGAGAGCTCTGGCGTCTGGGAGGCGTTCGTACCCGGTCTCGGTCAGGGCGCGGTCTACAAGTACCATCTCCGCTCGCGCTATAACATGTACCAGGTCGACAAGGCAGACCCGTACGGCTATTACAACGAGGTGCCGCCGCGTACGGCGTCGATCGTGTGGGAACTGGATTATCAGTGGAATGACAGCGAGTGGATGCGGACCCGGCACGAGCGCAACAAGTTTGACGCTCCTATGTCGATTTATGAAGTGCATCTGGGATCGTGGATGCGGGTGCCGGAAGAGGGCAACCGCTCGCTGAGCTATCGCGAGCTCGCGGTCAAGCTGGCCGATTACGTGAACGACATGGGTTTCACCCACGTCGAATTTCTGCCGGTCATGGAGCATCCCTTCTTTGGCTCGTGGGGCTACCAGGTTACCGGCTATTACGCTCCCAGCGCGCGTTTCGGCACGCCGCAGGATTTCATGTACCTGATGGACTACCTGCACCAGCACAATATCGGCGTCATTCTCGACTGGGTGCCATCGCACTTTCCCAACGACGAGCACGGCCTCGGCTACTTCGACGGTACTCACCTGTACGAACATGCCGATCCCCGCAAGGGCTTTCATCCCGACTGGAAGTCCTGGATCTTCAACTACGATCGCAACGAGGTGCGCGGCTTCCTGATCAGCAACGCCCTCTTCTGGCTCGACCGTTATCACATCGATGGGCTGCGCATGGACGCCATCGCCTCCATGCTCTATCTGGATTACTCGCGCAAGGCGGGCGAGTGGATTCCCAATCAGTTTGGCGGACGCGAGAATCTGGGCGCAGTGTCGTTTCTGAAGGATGTGAACCGCGAAGCCTACGAGGCGTTTCCCGACATCCAGACCATCGCCGAGGAATCGACCGCGTGGCCCATGGTGTCGCGGCCCACGTACATCGGCGGATTGGGTTTCGGCATGAAGTGGGATATGGGCTGGATGCACGACACCCTGCTGTACTTCTCCAAGAACCCGATCCACCGCAAGTATCACCACAACAAGCTGACCTTCCGCGGGCTGTATGCGTTTACCGAGAACTTTGTGCTGCCGCTCTCGCACGACGAGGTGGTGCACGGCAAAGGTTCTCTGTACGCCAAGATGGCGGGCGACGAGTGGCAGAAGTGCGCCAATCTGCGGCTGCTATTTGGCTACATGTTTACCCAGCCGGGCAAGAAGCTGCTATTTATGGGCGATGAGATTGCCCAATGGAGCGAGTGGAACCACGACGGCAGCATCGACTGGCGTTCGCTGGGCTACGCTTCTCACCAGGGAGTGCAGAGCTGGGTGCGCGACCTCAACACCTTCTATCGCAACGAGCCCACGCTCTATCAGAACGATTTCAATCCCAATGGCTGGCGTTGGATTGATGCCGACGACTCCGACCATAGCGTTCTGACTTACATGCGGCTGGGCAAAGACGAGTCTGCGCCGCTGGTAATCGCCTGCAACTTTACCCCGGTGCCGCGGCGAGGCTATCGCGTCGGCGTCCCGCTCGAAGGACACTGGCGCGAAGTTCTCAACAGCAATGCCTCGGTGTACGGAGGAACCGACGAAGGCAATTTCGGCGGCCGAAATAGCGAGGAAATCCCGACTCACGGTTTCGATCATTCGCTGCTGCTGGATCTGCCGCCGCTGGCCATGGTGGTGTTTCAGCAGTAGGGATGGCGAGTGGATCGGTTTTCATTGAGAATCGACTCGCCGAGAGTGGAATCGCTGCGCTGCAAGCGACTGTGTGGCTCTGTTGACATCCTTCTCAGGCGGCTCGGTTCGCGGTGCTGGAGACAAGCAACTTGATCCGCCCGATAGTTCGGCCGGCGATAACCCCGTCCCGTTGTTGGGTTGACATCCTTCTCAGGCAGTTTGGTTCGCGGTGCTGGCGAGAAGTCGCTTGGTCCGCCCTATAGTTCGGCGGCCGACAACCCCGTCCCGCCCTGCGGGACGACTCAGTTTAGCCCAGGACCCAGCCCGCCGCAGGCGGGCGCAGTCCTGGGTAGTCGTGTTATTCAGTCTTCCAGCCCCTTGCAGGGGCGGCAGATGTGGTGCAACCGAAGAAATAGCTGCTCCGGTCGGGCGCCACTCGGTATGGCTAAAGCATTGTTTTTAACTCATTGCGGCGACATTTCTGTCGGCGAGTTAACGCACAACCGCCTCATAAATCGCGAACTGGTGGGTGCGCCCTAGCTCCCGCAACCAATCCTGCGCGGCCAGAATGTCCGCGTGTACCGGATTGTGGTAAATGACGTACACCTTCCGGGGCGCGGCCCGCAAAGAGCGGTGCAGATTCGCCAGGACTTCCCGCCATACGTGCCGGGGAAAAGGATTGAACAAATACAGCACGGCCGGCTCGGCGGGGAACTCAAAGCGGCTCGCATCACCGGTCTTCGCTTCAATGTTGAAGCATTGTTGCTCCGGGCTTCGGTAACGCGCGATGTTCTCGAGAGCGATGGCGTTCAACTCCTCCAGCAGTTCCACGCCGATGATTCTCCGGAACGGATAGCTGGATGCCATCAGCAGAGTTCGTCCCTTACCCGAGCCCAGATCGATGAAGGTAAATCCATCCGCTGCCGCGGGAAGCGCCGAGAGCATCTCGTCGAACAGGGCGGGCTCGGAAGGCTGATACTGTCCGCCGGAGAGCCATTCCCGAAGCCGCGTGCGCAGTGAGATGGTCGCCCAGGTCGTGTCCACTCCGTGTTCGAAGTCGTAGTCGACGTCGCCGTAGCGCGACTTGCGCCGCTCGGGTGTGAGATCTCGTAGCAGGTCCACGAACTCGCGCGCGTAGTAGCGCAAGCTGCCGGTAAAGCCCCGGTGGCGAAACGAATCGCGCAGCCAGGTCAACGCACCGTCGGAGGGAGAAGCTTTGCGGTCAGACACAGCAACGATGGTAAATGGCAAGAGCGGCTGTCGAAAATGAAGGGGCGCAGCTTTAGCTGCGCCGTACGCCCACGCCCTTCATGATTTGTCATCGACGAAGGCTTAGCCTAACGAGAGATCTGCTCTTCCATGTTCAACGCCATGCGGCTTCCGGTTCAACCTCCGGCTACCCCGCCATCAGGCCAGGTCGAAGGTGAGGAATTCAGCCGCGCCGTTGCCGCCGGTGCTGGCGATGCGCAGCGCGGTTTCGTCGCTTATAGCCGCTCCATCGCCCTTTTCCAGGCGGGTGCCGTTGATGTCGAGCTCGCCGCTGATCAGCTGCACCCAGGCATGCCGGCCGGGCTTCAGTGCGAGTTGCACCGCCTTGCCGCTATCGAGCAGGGAGGCATAGACGCTGGCATCCTGGTTGATCGTCGCCGAACTGTCGCGGCCATCGTGCGACGCGATCAGGCGCAACCGGTTGCGCTTCTCTTCCACCGGAATTGTGAGGTCCTGGTAGCTGGGCTTCAGCCCTTCGGCTTGGGGCAGAATCCAGATCTGCAGCAAGTGCACCGGGGCCTCGGACTGATTCACTTCGCTGTGCATGATGCCGGTTCCTGCCGACATGCGCTGCACGTCGTTGCGCTTGAGGGTAGCCCCGCGTCCCATGCTGTCGCGATGACTCAACTCTCCGTCAACGATGTAGGTGAGGATCTCCATGTCGCGATGGGGATGCATGCCGAAGCCGCGCCCGGCACTGACCCGGTCTTCATTGATGACCCGCAGGTCACGAAATCCCATGTGCTGGCGATCGTAGTAATCGGAAAACGAAAAACTGTAGTAGGTATCGAGCCAGCCGTGGTTGGCGTGGCCGCGTTCTTCCGAAGGCCGAATGGTGATCATGGTGGGTTCTCCTGAATCAATCTTTCCTGGTATATGATGCTTTAACGTTAAAGGAAGATTCAGGAGGGGCCGGGAAGGCCGATAGCGGCAGGATCTTTTCGCCGAAGAATATTTTAGGGGCGCCTAAAGGGGCGACTGCTTTCCTGCTGCGGCGCACCTTCGCGATGGCCTGGCAGCGATGGCAGAAAAAATGTTCTTGCGGAGGTTAGTTCCAGCCCCGGAACAGGCCACCGCAGATGACCGGTACACTGCAAAGCCCGTTCCCCGTGTCGCGGCACTCCGGCGATCCTTGCTCGCTAATGAATCTTGATCAGCTCGATGTCGAACACCAGCATCCCGAAAGGCGGCGAGTTGCCTTGATAGGCGAGCCTCTCGGGAATCCAGAAGCGAACCTTCTCGCCTTCCACCATCAGCTGCATGCCTTCGGTCCAGCCGGGAATAACCCGGTCGAGCGGAAAAGTGGACGGCGCGCCGCGAGTCAGTGAGCTGTCGAACATCTTGCCGTCGGTCGTCCAGCCGGTGTAATTGACCGTGACCTCGTCAACGCTGGTGGGATGGTGGGTACCAGTGCCGGGCCTCAGCACCTGGTACGCCAGACCGCTCGCGGTCCGCTTGGCGTCGGCGGGAGGCGCCTTCACATCCGCGGGCGCACGGGTGGGCAGGTCAACCAGGGTTACATCGAAGACCAGCGGCCCTTTCGGTTTCCCTTGCTGGCCTTTATAGGCGAGCGACTGGGGAATCCATAGCCGGCGGGTTTCACCCACCACCATCAGGCGCACCCCCTGATCGAGGCCGGGTAGCATGTTTTTGACTGACAAGGTCACCGGCCTGCCGCGCGCCACTGAGCTGTCGAACATCTTCCCTTCAGCGGTCCAGGCGCTGTAGTCGATGGTGACGACTTCATCTTTGCCGGGATGATTGCTGCCGGTACCGGGCTTCAGTACCTTGGTCCAGAGGCCCGATGCTGTCTTGGTAGCGTCAGCCGGCGGCGCGGCGACATCGGACGGAACGGGAATCTGCGACGCTGGAGTCTGCGCCGAAACCGTGACTACGGCAAGCAGGAATAGAGCTAGAAAGGGCTGAACTCGCATCCATTCATTGTAGCGGTGCCTGGTTGAGGATTCTTGTATATCTGCGATCACTAGAATCCCACCGCCGAAAGCGCCGGCCGCCCGAGGGCGGCGGGGAGATTTAAACTCGCAGAGTGATTGCTTAGGAACGAGGGCGGAATGGGGTTGAGGCAGGATTTGCCGATCGGCGCTATTGTCCTGGCGGCAGGCCGATCTTCGCGGATGGGCGAGCCCAAGCAGCTGCTAGCCTTGGGCGGGAAAACCCTCCTGCAACGCACCTTGGAAAATGTTTGTGCGTCACAGGCGCAAGACATTGTCTTGGTGCTCGGTTTTGCTGCGGAAGCGATCACGACGCAGATCGAAGTGGAAGGAGTTAGGGTCGTCATCAATCCGGACCACCAGCAGGGAATGGGAACGTCGCTGCGGGCCGGACTCGCCGCGTTGGATGCACAGACCCAGGCTGCGCTCATCGTTCTGGCCGATCAGCCCTTCGTTAGCCCGACCACGCTGGACCAAATCATCAATCACTATCAGCAATCGGATGGACAAATCGTAATCCCGACGTACCGGGGGTTTCGTGGGAATCCGGTTCTGCTCGACCGCTCCGTGTTTCCCGAGGTGATGGCCCTCAGCGGCGACATTGGCTGCCGCGCGATCTTTGGGGATCATCTGGATGGAATCGTCAAGGTCCCGGTGGGGGACATTGGGATTCTGCTCGATATCGACACCCCAGAGGACTTGGCCAGGTGGCAGCAATTCGGCAAGCAAGGAGAAGACTCTGCGGCGCTCATGGGGGGTGCCGATCTGCAGGGACGTGATCTTCCCGAGCCGGCGGTGAGCGCTTCCGGCAGCCAAGACAGCCTCATCGTCGTCGGCACCGACGACGTCGCCCTGGCGCTGGCGAAAATGGGCAAGCTGATGGGATTCCGAGTAGCCATCGTCGACCCAATTCTCAGCCTGTCCGATGTCCCCGAGGCTGATGCGGTTATGAACGCACTGGACTTTTCTGGTCTGGTTTCCCCGTCTTACATTGTGGTAGCCAGCCGCGGTCGATTCGACGAAGAAGCCGTCGAACAGGCACTCTTGGCGAAATCCCACTATGTGGGACTACTGGCTAACCGCAAGCGCGCGCAAGAAATTCGGCGGGCTCTGGAAGCGAAAGGTCACCCGGCTGACAAGCTAGCGACACTGCGTGCTCCGGCAGGAATTGATATCGGCGCCAAGACTGCGGACGAGATCGCGCTCAGCATCCTGGCGGAAATTGTTTTGGTAAGAAATAAGCGCGAATAGTCCGCCGTCGGGGCCGCTTACTCGGTCTCGCAGTGCTGGATGATGGCATCCTCAACGCCCGGCGTAGCTAACGCATGCTCTTTCAAGGTGAGTGGGGCAATGCTTCCGCCGCGACGCAACGCGACCATCTGGCTCACGATGCTGAGGGCGATTTCCTCGGGAGTCGTCGCGCCCAGGTCAAGCCCGGCCGGCGCCCAAACTGCGGCAATCTTTTCCTCCGTCAGCCCCGACGCTCCCAGAAAATCCAGCACCAGCTTGGACCGGTGCCGGCTGGCGATCAGAGCGACGTAAGCCGCGTTGCCCTCCAGCGCCTTCTGCAGCCAGAGGTGATCGCGTTTGTGCTGCGTGGCAATCACGACAAACGTCTTGGGACCGATCGGCGTCTCGGTAAGATCGAAATCTTCGGTGACCAGCCGCGATGCATTCGGAAAGGATGCGAGATCGGCGGCGGGATCATTGACCGTGATGCTGAATCCCATCAGATGACCCAGCGTCGCCAGAGCTTCGGCGATACGGCCATGGCCGACGATCAGCAATTCCGGCTTGGGCAGCACCGGCTCGATAAAGACATCCATCTTCCCTCCGCACGGCATCCCCACTCCCAGTTGCTCATCGCGCAGGTCCAGAGTAATCAGTTGCGGCCGCTCCGTCTCCATGCAGGCGAGAGCCTGGCTTTTGACGGCGCTTTCGGCGCAGCCGCCGCCCACCCATCCGACGAGCAGCCTGCCCTGCGAATCGATGATGGCCTTGGAACCGCGCTGCGCGGAAGACGACCCTTCCACACGCACCACGGTAGCAATGGCGAAAGGTTTGCCTTGGGAAGAGAGTTCGGCGGCCCGGCTATAGAAGTCGGAGAACATCGCTGATGACGTATCATAGACCCCCGTCTGCGGCCAATTCAACGCAGGAGCAGCGGGTCAGTTTGAATAAGGATGCGGGCCTTTCGCGCGCCGGCGCGAATCGGCCCGCCCAGATCCCTCGCTGCGCAACAGTGACTTGCTCGGGATGACAATCAAACTGACCCACTACCAACGCAGGAGGCGACGAGTGTATAGCGAGAAAGTGCTGGCCCATTACACCCATCCCCGCAATTCCGGGAGCGTGGACAATCCCTCCGGCAAGGCCATCGTGCGCAGCCCGCTCGACAGCGACACCGTGCTCATCACCCTGCGCATCGAGAACGACATCATTCAGGAGGTGAAGTTCAAATGCATGGGCTGCGCGGTGGCCATCGCCTGCTCCTCCATGGCTACTGAGATGGTGCTGGGCAAGCCGGTGGAGGAGGCATATCGGATCCGCGAGCAGGATGTGGCCGACGCGCTGGACGGTATTCCCGAGTACAAGATGCGCTGCAGCAATCTCGCTCCCGAGGCTATCCGCAAGGCAATTGAGAATTGGCGCGAAACCCATCGGGGAATCCCCTAGGGAAACTCCGATTGAGCCTTGTTTGGAAGGGGACGGCCTTTCAGGCCGTCCGGTAAGTACCCGAAAATCCTCCGGCTTTAGCTAACGCCCGGCGCTTCCACCCGATAGCTTCGCCAAATGAAAACGCCCCATCCAAGTTCTTCGCTTGAATGGAGCGCGCCATACAGGCTGACTCTACTTGCAAATTGCTACTACCGCCGCTGCAACTGGCCCTCAATTCCCAGCGTGCAGTCGGGATTGACGTTCTGGATGTAGATGTCGTTTTCGCCGTTGCGATCGTCTTCCCACGCCAGCGCCGCAAGTCCCGACGGAGCGACAGCCGCCGCCAGCCGGCTTTTCCCGGAAGACGTCGACGAGACGGGGAATTGTGAGCAGACGGTATTGCCGCCGTTATCAAGCTTGATTGCCTGGATGGTTCCCTGGTCGAAATTCGGCTGGTCGTACCAGAACACCAGGGTGCCGCTGCTCGACTGCACATTCTCCACCCAGAGCTCCGAGTCAGCATTCAACGGAACGATGGTCAAGCCGCTGTCGCCCCATTGGCGCGCGCCGGCCGAGTTGAACTCCTGTCCCGAAACCCCGCCCTCACTCTGCAAGGAATCCTGTTCCGTCCAGAAGAGAAACGTTTGCTGCGTCGAGGCATTGTAGGACACCGAAGGCGAGACCTGCACATCGGCCGTATTGGTCGAGCCTAGCGCGCCATTGTGTCCGAAGGCTTCGGTTCCATCAGCCAGGATGTGCTGCGCATAGGACTGCAGCGCCGGGCTGTTGGTGTACCAGGAGAACACCGCGCCGCCGCTGCCGTCCGGAATAAAATACGGAAATTCGCCGAACTGGAGCGAGCCGCCGTCGTAGACATGCACGGTCCAAAGCGTCTGGCCCGTCGCCGAGATCTTAGCGGCGTACAGGTAGTTGCTGCTGCCAAATCCGTGATTGCGGACCCAGGAAACGATGACCGATCCGTTGTCGGCTGCGTGCAGGTCGGCCACCGTGTAGTTGTAACCGGATTCCTGAATCACCACGCCCCACTGCGCGTGAGTCGGGCCAACCCACTGTGGAACACCGGCGGGATTCAGTTTTTGCAAAACGATTTCGGCGTTGCTGGAGTAAGCAACAACGGAGTTTCCATCGCTGGTGCCGGTGATTCTTGGTTCATTCTGCGAGTTCGGCCCCCAACTCATCACCTTACCCAGCGAGCCCCACAGCGGTGTTCCCAGGTCGCTCATCTTGGCTGCGGTCACCTGCTGATTGTTGGGGTCGCTGCGATCGTCAAGAAATGCCAGCAGAGCATTGCCGGCGGTGTCGAGAGACAAGCCGTAGTCTTCTGTAGAGCTGTTGTGCAGCTCGGCTACCTGCACGCCGTCATGGGGAAACTGCTCATAACCGTTAGCGTTGAGGTACTGGTAATAAACGTCGTAACCGTTCGGCGGAGGATCGTTGGGATTGTTGTTGAACCAGCTGACGTACCAAGTGTTGTCGGGCAGCGGCACCAGCTTGGGCTGCACCTGATCGGCGCCGGAAATGTTGGAAAGATCGAGGTTCTGAGAAGGATCGGAAGACCACTGCGCCCAGGCATTAGCGGCGAGCATGAGTCCGACGGCACACACAATTGCAATACGAATTACCTGTTTCATTCGCGCTCCTTATTTCTCTCTTTTGGGGAGTGGCTGGAATTCTACAATTCATCGCCGAGAAAGTCTTTGGGATTTTGCGGAGTCCCATAGCAAGAAAAAAATTGTACAAAAAGCAGAAACAGCTCTATCCGAATGCAGGTATCTCCGAGCTATTCAGCCCGGTGAGGGATCTGCGCTTGGAGTTTTTCAGGCACGATCTGCCTCTGTCAACATCCTTTCACGCAGCTTGGTTCCATTCGCCTAATGCTTCACACTATCCAGCAACTTGGCCTCCTCAGCCGATGGCGGTTCAGCGCGCCCGCCAAGATATTTCGCCAGAAAATTTTCAGCTGCGGCATTGAAGGCCATGTTGTTGGTCGGGCGAGCGAAGCCGTGTCCCTCATCGGGGAAGACGTAATATTCCACCGGCTCGCCGTTCTTACGCATGGCGGCCACAATCTGGTCGCTCTCGGCCTTGTTGACCCGGGGATCGTTGGCGCCCTGCCCGATCAGCAGCGGAGCCTTAATCTGATCAGCCTTGAACAGCGGCGATTGCGAGTTGAGAAACTCTTCGTTATCGCCCATGCGCTTGTGGAAAGTCGATAAGATCGTCGACCAATACGGCGGAATCGTCTTCAGCAACGTGTTCAGGTTGGAAGGTCCTACGATGTCGACGCCGCAGGAGAACGCCTCGGGCGAGAAGGCCAGACCCGCCAAGGTAGCGTAACCGCCGTAGCTGCCGCCCATAATGCAGACTTTCTTGGCATCGGCGACACCCTGCTTCACCGCCCAGTCTTTTCCGTCGAGCAGGTCGGTGTGCATCGTGCCGGCCCATTGGCGATCGCCGGCGTTGATGTACTGCTTGCCGTAGCCGGTCGAGCCGCGGAAGTTAATCTGCAGCACCGCGTAGCCGCGATTCGACAGCCATTGGGCGTAGGGGTTGTATCCCCACTCGTCGCGGCCCCACGGGCCACCGTGCACAAACAGCACCATAGGAAGATTCTTCGCGGTCTCGCCGGCCGGGGTGGTGAGATAACCGTAAATCTTCATGCCATCGCGCGCGGTGTACTCGATCGGCTCCATCTTTGAGAGCTGATATTTCTCCAGCGCCGGGCGGTTGGTGAACAACATTGTGGCCTGCTTCGCCGGGCGGTCGTACAGGTAGTAATAGATGGGGCCGTCGTCGGTGACGTAGGTGACAATCCATTTGCTGTCGTCCAGGCTGCGCGAGAGGCTGATGATGTCGCCCTCGTGCGCCTTCTCCAGCACCTGGTAGTCAGCTTTGATTTTGGGATCGATGAAGTCGTACTCGGTACGCTGCTTCACGAAGGTCACGACTTCCAAGGCATTGGTCTTCGGCTGGGTAACCAGACCCTGAATATCGAATTGCGGATCGCCGGCGATCACCTTGCGCGCGCCGCTGGCGATATCGATCTCCAGCAGCCGGGCCGCGTTGGCGTCCAGGCTGGTGCCCACCCAAATACTCTTGTTGTCGGGCGTGAATCCGAAGACCCCGCCAAAGGTTTCGTCCGGTCCCCATTTGATCAGTTCGCGCCACGGAGCGCTGACCTCGTTGCGCACCCGAATGATGGTGCCGCCATCGGGCGTCGACACCTGCGCCGCCCGCACCTTCAAATCATTGTCCGCTTGCCAGCCCGCCACGTCGCCGGGATTCTGCGTGTTCATCGCGATCTTGCCGGTCTTCAGATCGAGGCTGTAGACGTCGAACAATTGCGGATCGCGCTGGTTGCTCTGGAACAAGATGGTGTCGGGAGTCCTCCAGTCGTAGGCGACAATGTCGACCCGCACCTTCTCAAACGGCGTCAGGTCCTTGGTCTGCTTGGTGGCAATGTCGGTCTGATAGAGCCGCCAGTTCTCGTCGCCGCCCACGTCTTGGGTATAGAGAATGTGCTGATTGTCATATTGCCAGAGGAAGTTGCGAATGCCGCGCTTGGTGTCCGACGTTACGGCGCGGTCGTCGGTCTTGCCCAGGGTGCGCACCCACACGTTCAGCACGCCATCGACCGGCGCGAGATAACCAAGCTGCGTGCCGTCAGGCGAAATCTGAGGATCGGCTCGTTCGGGATTGCCGAAGAGCACAGAGCGCGGAATGAGTTCGGTGGTAGGTTTCTGCTGAGCTGTGGAGGAAGAAAGCGCCGCGAATTGAACCATGATCAAGGATAGCAACAATCCCAGGCTGGGCCGCATGAGTTCACCTCCAAGGATGCCGCACCATACTCGCACCGGCTCATGTCCGGCGCAAGCAGAGAATGCTTCATCCCGGCATAAAGACCGGGGGTTCTCGCGTAAAATGGCACCCGAAGCCGCAACCGCCTCGGAAGATTCATGCGCGTGATCGCCGGTCAATATCGCAGCCGCCCCTTGCAATCCTTGGCCGGCCTGGATTTGCGTCCTACCAGCGACCGCCTGCGCGAAACCCTGTTCGATGTGCTGGCCGCAGCGCCGGGTCTGCAGGACAGCGTGTGGCTCGACCTTTATGCCGGGACAGGCGCGGTCGGGATCGAAGCGCTCAGCCGGGGGGCGCGCCAGGTATATTTTGTGGAGTCGGCGAAGAAACATGCCCGGCTGCTGCGGGGGAATCTTTCTGCTCTCGGCATAGCGGAAGGATTTGAGGTGCAGGAACGCGAGGTCGCGAAAGCCTTGCCGTTGCTGGAGAGCACGGGCGTAGTTTGCGACTACTGTTTTCTCGATCCGCCCTATCGCATGCGCGGCAGCTACGAGCAAGTGCTGGGATATCTATCGCAAGCCCGCCTGCTGCAGCCGTCGAGCACAGTTATCGCGGAGCACGAGAAGAAGTTCGATCCCGGCGAGCGCTTCGGTGCGCTGGTTCGGTACCGTCGGCTTGATCAAGGCGACGCCTCGTTGAGTTTCTACCGCTTGAGGTAAGATTTCTGGCCGACGAGCTTCTGGCTCCGGAAAGAAATTTCATTATGGCGAAAGCGGAGAAGTTCGCTGGTCGACGCCTTATTCCGCGTGTCGGCGGGGAACCCGCTTGGAGAGATTGCAAAGGGTTTCGTATACCACAGTGTCAGAGCTTCGCGCCAAGTCCCACGCTGTGATACGTTGGTCGCCGCTGCGGCCAATCAGCATCACCTCATCGCCAATGGCAGCGCCGGGAACATCGGTCACATCCACCAGCGTCAAGTCCATCGAGATGCGCCCTACCATGGGAGCGCGCCGGCCGCGCAGCAGCACCTCGCCTCGGCCCAGCAAAGGGTCCGGCTCAGTGGGCGCCGGAGGAATTCCGGCGTGGGTCGAGACCTTGCGCGCCAAGCCGTCTCCATATCCCACCGACACCACCGCAATGCGCGCGGGCGCGGCGGTGACGTAAGCGCCGCTGTAGCCTAGCGCCTGCCCTGCGGGTACATCGCGCAAGCCGATGATATGCGTCTTCCAGGCCAGAACCTGCTTCAGCGGAAGCACCGGCACATCGGTTGCCGGAGATCCGTCAGTGTGGGACCAATGCTGTTCGTAGCCATAGAGCGCCAGACCCGGCCGCACGAAGTTATGCCAGGCGTTGGGCCGCGCGCCGACCGCACCGCTGTTGGCCAGGTGACGCAGCGCTGGATGTACTCCATGATTCGCCAGCGTGCGCAGCGCCCGGTCGAAGCGCTCGATCTGCCGAGCCGTGCCTTGGTCATCCACCACCTCGGACGAAGCCAGATGACTGAACACGCCCTCCAGCGTCACCTGCGGCAAGCGCTTCACGCCCTCGGCAAACGCTTCCAACTCAGCCAGCGGAAGTCCCAGGCGGCCCATGCCGGTGTCGATCTTCAGATGAATCGGCGCGGCGCGATTCAAGCGCAAGCGCTCGGCGGCGTGGGCTAACGCCTGGGCATCTTCCAGACGAAACACGGCGGGAGTCAGCTCATGGCGCAGCGCGTCTTCTTCTTCCCCGGCGAACAATCCGCACATCACCAGGATGCGGCCGCGGATACCGACTTCGCGCAGAAGGATCCCTTCGTCGGTGGAGGTGACGCCAAACCATTTTGCGCCTGCCCGTTCTAAAGCTGGTGCACACTCTTCCACCCCATGGCCATACGCGTTACACTTAACCACCGCGCAAATTGTTACCTCTGGCCCGACGTGATTCTGCACAATATTGAAGTTATGCCGTAAAGCGGACAGGGAAACTTCCGCCCAGTTAGGACGAGTTTCGATACGCGAGGAGGTAAGAGTAGTCGCCAAGTCTCGATGATACAAGCAGAGCGGGGGCAGTGGCCAAGGGTAGCCATGTTACTGAAAAGCTTCCCATAACCGGAATGATGGTGACTGCGATTAACCCATTGTGACCTAGCGACTTCCGCGCAAAGATACTTAGCCGCGCCGGCGAAAATGTTACTTTTGTGCTATCCGACACTGTATTATTCAACCAAAGGGCTATTCCTGGATGGACATCCGTGGTATAAAACCGACTTGCAACTGCGAAGTACATTAGTTGCAGGTTTCGGCTAGGGCCTAAAACCTGATTCAAATTGCGCTCAGAGAAACAGCTTCGGGGGAGACAGTAACCTGAGGCTGCAAAGTCGTAATCATGATCAACGTTATTATCGCGGACCATCAGGCGATTTTCCGGGCGGGCATCGCCAAAGTGCTTGCCGTGGAAGAAGACATTCGCATTGTGGGCCAGCCCCAATCGGCGGAGCAGCTCTTGAATGCGCTGGAAAAGCTGCGGTCGCGAGTGCTGATTCTTTCTTCCAGCTTCCTCTCCTTTCTGCCGGAAATCCAAGAGATCGCGGGCCGGCAACAGATTGCGATCCTGATACTCTCCGACAATAACGAGAACGCTGCCGACTTCATGCGCACGGGAGTGCAAGGAGTCATCTACCGCTCCGCCAGCGGCAACATCGTGCTGGAAGCGGTGCGCCGGCTGGCAGTCGGCCAGTCGTTCCTGCAAGGCCCCAATTCTGCTGAAGCGGAAGTCAATGAAGATTTAGTTGGGGCACGAGTTCGCAAGCGTCTCTCCGAAAGAGAGCTGCGGATCATTGCTGCTATTGTGCAGGGGTACAAGAATCGCGAGATTGCGCTGCAGCTTTACACCAGCGAGCAAGTTATCAAGAACGCCTTGCGCAATATCTTCGACAAGATTGGCGTCTCCGATCGTCTGGAGCTGGCATTGTTTGTGGTGCATCATCGCATTCTGGCGCAGGCTACAGCTTCGGTTGCGGTCAATCCTGCCCGGCCACGACTCTCGCCTGCTCCTGAAAAACGGGCGATCCTGGGAAACGCTTCTACCTCGATTAACTGATCCCTGCTCCACTCCCATCGGCCGCGAACCGTAGCTCGCGGTGCTCGACATATACAATGTCATCCCGGAGGTCGCTTGCCATGCGCCGAGCCACCCGGCTTTATCTTCTGTGCGTAGTCCTCATACTTTCGGTCATCGTTATTTCAGGTCCCACTATGAATGCTCAAGTTGCCAGCACTGCCGATCCGCAAACCACGACACCCTCAGGTCCGCCCACCGTTGCGGAAGCTGAAGAGTTTATGCGCAACGCCGAAATCCGGCTTAATGACCTGTCGGTAAAAGCCAGCCGCGCTTCCTGGGTACAGTCGAACTTCATCACCGACGATACCGAGATTATTTCGGCCGACGCCAACGAAGCTCTGATTGGTGCGACCACCGAGTTGGCAAAGCAAGCCACGCGCTACGACCATCTCAAACTGTCCGACGAACTCTCGCGCAAAATGCTGCTGTTGAAGCTGTCGGCTGCCGTACCGGCGCCTGCCCCAAGCGATCCCAAAGAGCTGGCCGAGTTGGCGCGCATCGGGACGTCTCTGGAAGCTGACTACGGCAAGGGACAGTATTGTCCCAAGACCGGCAAGCACGCTGGCCAGTGTCTGGAGATCGGCGAGATCGAAAAGATCATGGCCACCAGCACTGATCCCGATGAACTAAAAGATCTGTGGGAGGGCTGGCGCACGGTCGGTCCACCCATGCGTGATCGCTACACGCGCTGGGTCGAGTTGGGCAACAAGGGCGCGAAAGAGATGGGCTTCAGCGATCTGGGCGCGATGTGGCGCGCCGGCTACGACATGACGCCCGAGCAGTTCAGCGCCGAAGTCGAACGGCTGTGGCAGCAGGTGAAGCCGCTGTACGAGTCACTGCACGCCTACGTTCGCACCCGGCTGGTGGAGAAGTACGGTCCAACGGCAGTCGATGCCAACGGCATGATCCGCGCCGATCTGCTGGGCAATCCCTGGGCGCAGGAGTGGGGCAATATCTTTCCGCTCGTCGCTCCTCCACAGCAGAAGCAGCCGTATGATGTGACGGATCTGCTGAAAGCGAAGAACGTCGACGCCATCGGCATGGTGAAGTATGGTGAGGGCTTCTTCACCTCGCTGGGATTTGCGCCGCTACCGAAAACATTCTGGGAGCGCTCGCTGTTCGTGAAGCCGCGCGATCGCAATGTGGTGTGTCATGCCAGCGCGTGGGACATCGACAACTTTGACGATGTGCGGCTGAAGATGTGTATCCAGATCCGTGGCGAGGACTTCGTCACGGTTCACCACGAGCTGGGTCACAACATGTATCAGCGGGCCTATGAGCATCAGCCGTTCCTGTTCAAGAATGGCGCCAATGACGGCTTTCACGAGGCTATCGGCGACAGCATCGCATTGGCTATCACCCCCGAGTATCTGAATAAAGTCGGATTGCTGGCGACGATTCCGCAAACTGACGACACCGGCTACCTGCTGCACATGGCGCTCGACAAAGTTGCGTTCCTGCCCTTCGGCCTGCTCATCGATCAGTGGCGCTGGAAGGTATTCAGCGGCGAGATCAAGCCTGCCGACTACAACGCCGCCTGGTGGCAGATGCGCGAGCAGTATCAGGGAATCTTTCCGCCGGTAGCGCGCAGCGAAGCCGACTTCGATCCGGGCGCGAAGTATCACGTCCCTGCCAATGTCCCCTACACGCGTTATTTCCTGGCGAGGATTCTGCAGTTCCAGTTCTATCGCGCCATGTGCCGTGAGGCGGGATTCACCGGCCCGCTGTATCGCTGCTCGTTCTACGGCAACAAAGCGGCCGGCGCCAAGCTGAATGCCATGCTGGAGATGGGACAGAGCAAGCCCTGGCCCGACGCGCTCTATGTTCTGACCGGCGAGCGCCAGATGGATGCGGGCGCGATGATGGAATACTTCGCGCCGCTGAAGCAGTGGCTCGACGAGCAGAACAAAGGGAAGCAGGTGGGATGGAAAGCGCCTCAGTAAGGAAGTTACCCGCTTCGGCCTAACTTCCTTAGGTGAATAAAATACGAAACTGCAATTTAGCGTGTGCCCGCGCACAGCGGCCGTTTCAGGATTGCTTGTGTAATTATCACGCGGCGCCGCATTTGCAGGAATCGTCGTCCTACTACAAATAGTAATTGACAACACTTCGTCGCAGATGCAAGCTTAATCGCCTTCGGAACCTCCAAGTAAACTCGCTCCCGCCACCCTCTCCCCCGGGCCCGAAAGGAGCACTCGATGCCTCGCTTTACGGCTCTGTTTCTCGTCCCTACCTTATCCCTGATTGTCCTTGCCTCAGTCGGAATCCAATCGGCTCGGGCCCAGACGTTCAGCGTGCTTCATGCCTTGAATGGCCGAGGAGATGGATCCCACCCCTATGCCGGTCTCACGCTGGATGGAGCCGGAAACCTCTATGGGACGACGGCCGGATCCTTTGTCAATCCTGGTTCGGGAAAGATTTTTCAATTGAAACACACGCAGGGTCACTGGACGTTGAGTACCCTCGCTCCTCTTGGCTGGACTGATCCCATGGGCAGAGTCGTGTTCGGGCCCAATGGAGCGATGTACGGCACAACTCTGCAAGGCGGATCCGACAACTGCCTATTCGGTTGTGGCACGGTTTATAAGCTGCAGCAACCTTGCGTTGACACCGGCTGCGCTGGGTCGGTGACCTTTCCCTACTTATTCACGGGAGGTGGGGATGGACGATATCCGTGGTTTGTCGATCCGGTATTCGATCAGGCCGGGAACCTCTACGGTACTACGGGAGGCGGTGGCTCGGCCGGTGATGGCGCTGTTTTCAAACTAACGCCCGCGGGAGGCGGATGGACAGAGAGCGTAATTCACGACTTCACGGGCGGTGACGGGGTGAGTCCCGAAAGTGGAGTGATTTTCGACAGCGCTGGGAATCTCTATGGGACGACCCTACTTGGTGGACTCTATGGCGACGGGACCGTGTTCCGCTTAACACCCTCCGGATCGGGCTGGGTGTTGAGTACTCTCTACTCTTTTCAAGGAGCGACCGATGGATTGCAGCCAACCGGCAGCCTGATCGTTGATCGATCAGGTAATCTCTATGGCACAACCACAGGCGGAACCTCAACCTGCTTTTGAAGCGGCCTGCGGATCAGAAATGGCTCCTCGACGAAGGATCAGCGCAACCATGAAGTGATTGGATCGGACTCATTTATTGAGCATTCTCCCGTCAATCTGTCTCGCTATGGGCAAAATGTGGTCTATCCGTGAATTGAACCTAGAGGAGGGTTCGTTCCTTGAAAATGCGTATTGCTTCGCTATCACTGCTCGCTCTGTGTCTGAACTTGGCTGCCGTTCCTGCTATGGCTCAGGACATATATGACAACGGTCCCGTCAATGGACAGGATTTGGGCTGGACCATTAACTTCGGTTTCTCGCTTAGCGACAGCTTCACCGTCGGTTCCCCCGCCAATATCAGCGGTGCGTCGTTCTGGGCTTGGCTAATCCCTGGCGATACCCTCACCAGCGTCGAATTCCAGATTGGCGCAGCTGCGTTTGGTAACGAACTGATGGACCAGACTCTCAACGTAACCGCCGCGAACTGCTTCTCGAACCAGTTCGGCTATAACGTTTGCGATGAAACCGCGAGCTTCAACGGCGGTGGCGTGAACCTGGGCGCCGGCACCTACTGGATGACCCTGAGCAACGCTAGCGTACCGAGCGGCGATCCGGTTTACTGGGATATGAACTCGGGTCCGTCGCAGGCCCAGGAAAACACCATTGGAACGGTTCCCTCTGAGTCGTTCTCGCTGTGGGGCGGCACTGGCACCGGCACCAGCACCGGCGACCAGGGCAATGCTCCTGAGCCCAGCAGCTTCGTGCTGTTCGGTTCTGGCATCCTCGGCCTGGCCGGCATCTTGCGCCGCAAGCTGCTCTAGAATCACCGGCCCTTCCACCGGTCATTTCAAACCGGGGTGCTAAGCTCCGGCGAAAAGGATGGTAATTCCTTGAAAATGCGTATTGCTTCACTGTCACTGCTCGCTTTTTCCCTGACATTGGCTGCCGTTCCTGCTATGGCTCAGTCAGACGTATACGACAACGGTCCCGTCGATGGACAGGATTTGGGCTGGACCATTAACTTTGGTTTCTCGGTTAGCGACACCATTATCTTCAGCGGCCCCACCGCTGTCACCGGTGCGTCGTTCTGGGCTTGGCTGATCCCTGGCGACACCCTCACCAGCGTCGAATTTCAGATTGGCGCAGCTGCGTTTGGTAACGAGCTGATGGACCAGAGTCTCAACGTAACCGCTACGAACTGCTTCTCGAACCAGTTCGGCTACAACGTTTGCGATGAAACCGCGAGCTTCAACGGCGGTGGCGTGAACCTGGACGTCGGCACCTACTGGATGACCCTGAGCAACGCTAGCGTACCGAGCGGCGATCCGGCCTACTGGGATATGAACTCGGGTCCGTCGCAGGCCCAGGAAAACACCATCGGAACGATCCCTTCTGAATCGTTCACGCTGTGGGGCCCTGGCAGCACCACGACAATCACCGCCACCACCGGCACGACTCCTGAGCCCGGCAGCATTATGCTGTTCGGTTCTGGCGTCCTCGGCCTGGCCGGCATCCTGCGTCGCAAGCTGTTCTAAATTCAGCTGACCCTTTCCACCGGGCATTTCAAGCCGAAGCGCTAAGCTCCGGCTGTTTTTTTGCCTGATATATCTTGCGGGAGAAAGGACATTCCTGTCTGAGTGACTGGAATCTACGTTGCCGACTGCCCATTCTTGCCTGCTTTTAGAATGAGTTGGAACTGATATTAGGACCACGCTGGAGGGTTACTCAGGTAGACTCTTGACTGCCCAGGCATTCGAAAATCGCGAAGGTGAGTGGGACGCCCAGCACCCGGCGCTAGTTGCTAGAACCTATCTCATAAATCATTTGGGTTGTATCAGGGCACGACTTTTTTAGTCGTGCCGAACGCGGTGCAGAAAAAAGCTCGGGGCTTTAGCCCCTGCAAGACCTGCTCTCAGGGGCTGAAGCCCAGGTTATATTTGACTCCTTATGGCACGGCTGAAGCCGTGCCCTGATGCGAAACGACTTATGAGATAGGTTCTAGTTACTTCTTCCTAGCTCTGTCCCGAGATCTTCAGCCGCAGGTCTTCCGGAATGCGATCGCGAATTTCTTCCGGCAACTTTTCCAGGCCGACCCGCGCGCCGAACATTGCGACATCCTTGACCACCAGGGGAGCTGGCGTAGCTACGGCGACCAGCAGCCACAGCAGCATGGAAAGCAGAAATCCACCGAGGGCGCCGATCTCCAGCCAGAACGCGTGGCTGGGATGGAAGTGACGGATAACTCCGTAGGCCAGCAGGAAGACCAGCATCGAACCCGAGGCCAGGACCATCAGCCCGATATCGATACCGCGATGCAGGCGTTGCCGGGAATGACAGAAGACGCACTCGGCCAGGTGGGCTTCGTAATCGCCGCGCATTTCAGGAGCCAAGCCGGATATGTCGTAGCGCCATCCGGCCAGGATCTTGCCCACGACAGGATCAGTGCATTTTGCCATCGAGAAAAGCCGAACGTCCTGCAAGCCCGGGAGACGCGCCCCACAAGACGCTTACTACAGTCGGACCGCCGCTAGCGGTTCGTGCTGTGCGGCCAGCAGCAGGCGATTGCCTAACAAGCTGCGCTGCTCGCCCAAGGCACGTTCCGCCGTCATACGCGCAATTTCCGGATGATTATTTTGCTCCGAAAGATGCGCCAGAATGAGGAACTCGGCTCCTCCATCATAGTCGCTCGTCAGGAAATCCGCGAGTGCGTCATTGGAGAGATGGCCGACCCGGCTCATCACCCGCTGCTTCACGCTCCAGGGATAAGGGCCGCCGCGCAGCAACTCGAGGTCGTGGTTGGATTCGATCATCAGCACATGACAGCCGCGCAGATGATCGCGCACGCTGGCCGGCATGTAGCCCAGATCGGTGCAGATAGCGATCTTGATGCCTTCGCTGCGGAAGGTGTAGCCGACGGGATCGATGGCATCGTGGGGAATGGTGAACGGCGTGACCGTGATGTCGCCGATCTGGAATGCCGTGCCCGAGCAAAATTGCTCACGGCGTTCCAGCGCAACCCGATTTCCGGCAGCGTCACGCACGCACTTCTGGTAGGCCTGATAGGTAGCGCCGGTGATGTACACCGGAATCTTCAGACGCCGGGCCAGCACGCGAAGTCCGCCAACGTGATCGGAGTGTTCATGGGTGATGAGAACCGCGTCGATCGAGCGCGGATCGTGCCCGCACAATAGCAAGCGGCGCAGCAACTCGCGGCAGGAGAGGCCGGCGTCGATCAGCAAGCGGGTGCCGGAACTGGCGACGAGCGAGCAATTCCCCTTGCTGCCGCTCGCCAGTACGGTTACCGACACTGCCATATTCGCGAGCATAACCGTAAGCCGGAATTCGCGGTAGTAACAAAGTCGTTAACTGCTGGGGAAGAGCTGAAGTGGCGCGCCGATCGGCCAGGCGAAGCTGGGAATTGGAAGCTCGATTTGCACAACAAATGTGCAGCTTCCACACGAAATGCACAGCCCTTAGCGTTTTCCGCTTGTTTGTTTCTGGACTTTCAGGCATCCTTTCACGCAATCGAGGCACAGGCAGTCGCGTGCCGCTTCCCGGTTGACGACGACCATACGGCGATGAGAGGTGATCCGGGTCGCAAACGTTGCGGCTCGAATCTTATTCCGAGCGCCCGCTTCGAAGGCTCTCGGGAACTTGCCGCATACTCGGCCGTCCTAGCCGTTGAGGCAATTGGGCCCAGAGTGGCTTTGTGCGGACTACCTCTCGAGCCAATAGACTCGAGCGCGTTCCTCCGAGTCCGTACTTCCAAAGCGCGCTACTGCGCAACACGCTGGATGCTCGTTGCCGTTTGCTCTGGGCTGAGCGACGGAAGCCGCGCTTAACGTCGACCAGACGTGGAGCTGTGCCTCTGCCGCGACCCGAGGTGGCTGGCCTCGGGTCGCACGTTTCGCAAGGCAGCTTTCAGCCGTCAGCTCTCAGCCGTCAGCCCTCAGCAATCAGCGCCTAGAATTGTCATCCGGACCGGCGACTTCAATCCCCACAAAAATTGTCATCCCGACCGAGGACTTCAGTCCGAGCGGAGGGACCTGCGGTTTGCCGGCGGCGCGCTTACGTTCCGTTGTGCGAAATAATTTCGTGCGAAACAATTTCCTTGTGTGATCCTGAGCAGCAGCGGGTCGAAGGACCTGCCCTGAGCGCTGCCGAGGGGCCTGCGGTTCGTCCGCTTGTTTTGAGTTCTTGATTTGTATCAGGGCACAACTTTAGTTGTGCCGTAACCAACTTCCTATAGAGATTAGGCTTCAGCTCCTGCTTCGCAGGAGCTGAAGCCTGGGTTCTGATGCGCATGCTAACGGCCCGGCTGAAGCCAGGCCCTGATACAAAACTCAGAGTAGACGAGTTTGGTTCTGCTTCCCTATTTCCGCCAAGATTTCCGCATAATCCACATTATGCTAGTACCCATGCAAGGCATTACTCTCTTGTAGTAACCCGATGGCCACCACCGACTACAGTCTGGAACGCGGACTTCCCGTCAGCATGGAAGCCGAGCGCTCGATCCTGGGCGCGATCCTGCTCGACAACTCGCTCTACGACCAGGCCGCCGAACACCTCACGCCCGACGATTTCTCGCTTGACGCGCATCGCCGCATTTATTCCCGCATGCGCGATCTGCAGGAAACCGGCCGCCCAGTCGACATGATCACCCTGGTCGAGGAACTCGACCGCCGCAAAGAAGTCGAGGCCATCGGCGGCGTCGCCTATCTGTCGTCGCTGATCGACGGCGTCCCCGAGCGCCCCAGCATCGAGCACTACGTCCGCATCGTGCGCAACAAGGCACTGCTGCGCGGCCTGATCAACGTCGCCCAGAACGCCATCGCCGAAGCCATCGAGCACGCCGACGAAGCCGAAGAAGTTTTGGGACGCGCCGAGCAGGCCATCTTCCAGCTCTCCGAAAACCGCATTGGACAGGGGTTTCTCGACATCCCCTCCATCATCAAGAGTTCCTTCGGCTCGCTGGAAGAGTTGTACGCCCGCGGCCAGGAAATCACCGGACTGGCGACGCACTACACGCTGCTCGACAAGCTGACCAGCGGATTGCAAGCCTCGGACCTGGTAATCATCGCCGCCCGGCCGTCGATGGGCAAGACCGCCTTTGCCATGAACATCGCCGAGAACGCGGCCGTGCTCGACGGCAAAGTGGTCGGCGTCTTCTCGCTGGAAATGTCGCGCGAGGCGCTGCTGATGCGCATGCTGGCCTCGCACGCCCAGGTCGATTCCAAGGATTTGCGCCAGGGCTTCCTCACCAAGGACGACATGCGCAAGCTGACCCGCGCGGTCGAGCAGCTCACGCAATCGAAGCTCTACATCGACGACACGCCGGGAATTTCGGTCAGCGAGATGCGCGCTAAAGCCCGCCGCCTGCGCCAGACCGAAGGGCTCGATCTGCTGATCGTCGATTATCTGCAGCTGATGTCGGCGGTGCCCATCGGCGGCAAGCGTTTCGAGAATCGCACTCAGGAAGTTTCGGCAATCTCGCGCGGACTCAAGGCGCTGGCCAAAGAGTTGAAAGTGCCGGTGGTCGCCCTGTCGCAGCTGAGCCGCGCTCCGGAAAGCCGCGGCGGCGATCATCGTCCGCAACTGTCGGATCTGCGCGAGTCGGGCTCAATCGAGCAGGATGCCGACGTGGTGGCCTTCATCTTTCGCGAGGAGGTCTACAAAAAGGACGATCCCGACCTCGACGGCATGGCCGAGCTGATCATCGCCAAACAGCGCAATGGTCCCACCGACACCATCAAGATGGCCTTCATCAAGCGGTACACTCGATTCGAAAACCTGGCCGCGGAGGGAGAATACAGCAGTTGAGATGGCAGGTGAGACTCTAAAACCCTGGGATCGGAAACGAATTCGCAGCAGAGAACTTCGTAAGTGACCAACGAAGGGGCAACCGATGCGGCAGACACCAGAGTTGCCGTTCCTCTCTGCCTGCTTTCGATCTTGCCTGGGTTGAATCTTTGGTGGCGGCGGTAGGACTCGAACCTACGACCTACGGATTATGAGACCGTCGCTCTAACCACCTGAGCTACACCGCCAACGGCCAGCGCGGCACCTGTCCATCGCCGCAGAAGGTGCGAGCCGAGAGTCGGCTGCGCGGGAGCACCCTAAATTCCTTGTCGCTCCGTCAAACAAAGGGCCGGACGTGACTGCGTCCAGCCAACTTCGATTCTAGAGTTGACCTTGCAGACTGTCAAACCAGCTTGCTTCGTGGTCGTGGGTTTCGATAGAAAGATCCACGACCTGTCGCGAGTGATCCCTCATATACCCTACCCAGGTATACTATAATGAGGATCGCCGGAACCTCGGTTTTCACGCTCTTGTAACCCGGACGTGGGAGACTTCCCGGTTCGGACTGCCGGCGGCGAGAGGCCCTCTCTGTAATCGCAGGCGGGGCGGGCTTTCCGCCTCGCAGGCGTGGCCGGATGCGGCGGAGTAGCGGGGGGAAAGCTGCGCCGCGCCGGCGACCATCACCGGTGCCTGTGACTGGGGTCACGGCGGCGGCGCACAAGCTTTTGTCTAATTGAAATTGAATTTCAATTTCAACAGGAAGACAACCCCGAGTTTACCCATGACTGCACCCTCCTTCTCCGCCCCGGCCCGTCTCCTCCTGCTGGCGCTCAGCTTGACCGCCGCCGGCTGGGCCCAAAACCCGGTTCCCCCTCAGCCACCGCCAGCCGCCGATGCGCTCGCCGGCAACCAAGCCGTACAAACCATGTTCCCGCATTTCAAGGAAGGCCGCTTCTGGATCTCGGGCCAGGCCAATTTCATTTTTCAGACTAATCCGCCGTTCTACGCCAAATACTCCGGCCCCAACAGTTTTCAGCCCTACTACGAGAAAGCCACTTCCCGGGTGTTGACGCTTTATACCGGATTCGAAATCACAAAATCGATCGAGGTGTTGGCGGATGCCGAGGAGGCCGGCGGCGCGGGTTTGAGCGAGGCGCTCGGATTGGCCGGCTTTACCAATCTTGATGTGGTGCGGAATCCGTCGTTAAGCAAGGCGCCCTACCTGGCGCGCCTGATGTATCACCAGGTCATCGCACTGAGCGACACCAAGGTTGAAAATGCCCGCAGCCCGCTTTCGACCTTTGCGGAGTTGCCCGCCCGCCGGCTGGAATTCCGCCTGGGCAAGTTCGGGATGGCCGATTTTTTCGACGTAAACTCCGTCGGCAGCGATAGTCACTTGCAGTTCATGAATTGGACTATCGACCAGAACGGCGCCTATGACTACGCGGCAGACACCCGTGGTTACACCTGGGGAGCGATGCTGGAATATCAGAGTCCGAAGTGGGGCTTGCGCTTTGCCGAAGCGCTGATGCCCACGGTGGCGAACGGGCCGAACCTGGTCTGGAACCTGCGCAATGCCAACGCCCAAAATGTCGAATTCGAACTGCATCGCGGGTTCCTGCCGAAGAAAGATGGCGTGATCCGTTTGCTGTCGTACGTCAACAACGCCAACATGGGTATTTATCAGGTGGCTATCGATCAATACGTTGACGGCGAGGTTCCCAAGCCCGAAATCACGAATCATCCTTTGCAGGTGACGACCAAGTACGGCTTTGGAATCAATTTCGAGCAGACCATCACCAACGACATCGTGGTTTACGGACGTTTCGGATGGAACAACGGCAAGACGGAATCCTGGGCCTACACCGAAGATGACCAGACGTTTCAGGGTGGCGCCGGTTTTGCGGGCCGCCTGTGGAAGAGAAACTATGATCGCGCCGGCATAGCTTTTGACTCCAACAGCATCTCCAAAGAGCATGCTCTCTATCTTGCCGACGGTGGATTGGGATTCATCCTGGGAGATGGAGGGCTGACTTACGGACGCGAAAATATTCTGGAGGGCTACTACACCGCCCACGCCTGGCGCGGAATCTACCTTGGCCCCGACCTGCAATACATTGTGAATCCCGGATATAACCAGGCCCGCGGTCCGGTCACGGTGGCTTCGTTCCGGTTGCATGTAGAGTTCTGACCAATTCCCTCGGAACAGGTAGTGCGAAAAGGTGTACTATCGGCGGCGAATCTTTATGCCGTCGGTTCAAACTTCGGGACCTTCCAGCATCCGGCCGAGAGCGATTTTCCCGCTCTCGGATCACAAATTCTTCCTGCTTTTTCTCTACTTGCTGTTTGCGCTCATCTCCTATCCCTACATACACGAGCACACCTTCAGCTATGAAGTGTTTCGCGTGGTAGGGGGCGGGGGAATTTTGCTGACGGTCTATGCCATCGATCTTAGGCGCAGCTTATTGATCTGCGCGGTGTTGCTGGCGGTTCCCGCGCTGCTGCAGCGCACCATACTTTTTCGGGCCGATGCCGGCATTTTTGCGGTGCTTACCATTGCTCTGGGTTTTGCCTTCGACGCTTTTGTGGTGATCATCATTTTTCGCCATGTCTTTACCGCGCAGCAGCCCAACTCGGAAACCATCTTCGGCGCCCTGTGTATTTATCTGCTGGTGGGCTTCAGTTTCGCCAGCGTATATGGAATGATTGCCACCCTGCAGCCGAAGGCGTTCTACCTGGATCCGCTGACCAATCTGCATACCGTTCCGGATCGCTTCGACTTCGTCTACTACAGCTTTGCCACCATGACCTCGCTGGGGACCAATGGCATCACCGCGGTCTCGGGTCAGGCCCGCTCCGTATCGATTATCGAGACCACCTTGGGGGTACTTTATCTGGCAGTTTTGATTGCCCGGCTGATTGCGGCGTACAAACATCCGTCCGCGGTCGTGCGCGATTGACCCTGAGTTGCAGGCTGATAAACTGGATAAGCAATGATCCTCCCGTTCGTTCGCGAATTCTTCGCGGACGTGGAAAAGGTCCCCGCATTTGCGCGTGCTATCGCCCAGCTGAAGGGTGGCGCGGGGCGGATACGTGTCTCCGGACTCACCCCCACCGGCAAAGCGCTGTTTTACTCGCTGCTACCGCGGGCGCTGGCGCGTCCGCTGGTGGTGTTGGTCAGCGACAACCGGGCGCTGGACGAACTGCTGCCGCTGGTCCGCGCGCTGGCCGACCTGACGGGCGCAGTTTCGCCCGACGCCGTGATCGGCTTGCCGGCCTACGACGTGCTGCCTTTCGAGAATCTCTCGCCGCATCCGGAAATTGAGGAAGCCCGCGCCACGGCGCTGTGGAAGATCGCGACTGGATCGGCGGAAATCGTCATCACGCCGATGGCGGCGACGGCGATGCGTTTGCGCGAGCCCGGTTTCTATGCCGACCTGGCGAAAGTGGTTCGCCGCGGCGAGATGATCGACCCCGATCGCCTGATCGAGCATTTACGCATGGTGGGTTACAGCCAGGTGGATGTGGTGGAGATGCCGGGCGAGTTCGCCCATCGCGGCGGCCTGCTCGATGTCTATCCTCCGGAAACCGACCGGCCGGTGCGGGTCGAGTTTTTCGGCGACGAAGTGGAGTCGATCCGCAAATTCGATCCGGGCACGCAGCGCTCGGCTGCGGTAACAGACGAAATCGTGCTGCTGCCGCTGACCGAAACTCCCCTGGAGGAAGAGACGCTGGCGGTGATCAATGCGCGTCTGGTCGGCGAGCGGATGGCGGGCGAGGAAGAACTGGTTCGGGAAACAGTGCGCGCGGCCGGCGTAGCCGTGTTTCCCGGATGGGAGCTGTACGCTCCGGTGGCTGGTGCCAAGGAAGGTTTCTTCGATCTGCTGCCCAGTGCGACCGTTGTGCTCGATGAGCCCGACGCGTTGAACGAAGTCCATGACGCGTGGTGGACAAAAATCACGGAGACCCATGAGCGCAGCCTCATCGGCAACCTGGTTCGCCCGGACGATCTTTATCTTTCGCCGGAAAAGTGGCAGCAGCGCCTCGATCAGATGCCCACGATTGCCGTCGAGCAATTAGGCATCGAAGACAGCGATGCGCGCGAACATCTGACTCTGCAAACCCAGCCGACTACGCGCTTTCATGGGTCGGTGGCGGCTATGACCGAGGAGGTCGCGCGGCTGACACATGAAGGTAAACGGGTGATGTTCGCGGTTTCCAGCACCGGCGAAGTCGAGCGGCTGGCCGATGTCTTCAACGAGTACAACCTGTCGTTCCGCATCGGCAGCCGCACTCCGAAGCCCGGCAGTGAAGTCTACGTGGACGAGTCCAGCTACTTTGCCGAAGACATGGCGGCGACCACCATTGTGAAAGCCTACGTACCCGAAGGCGTGGTGCTGCCGGAAGCGAACCTCATACTCTTCGGGGCCCGCGACCTGTTCGACGAGGCCGAAGTTTCCCTGGGCCGTCCGCAGCGCCAGAAATCCAAGGTGTCGGCTTTCCTGTCGGATTTCCGCGATCTCGCGGTCGGCGATTACGTGGTGCATGTCGAGCATGGCATCGGCCAATATCAGGGCCTGAAAGAGATTCCGCAGGAAGACGGCGGCACTGCCGAGTTCATGATCCTGGAGTACGCCGAAGGCGCGCGACTTTACGTGCCGCTTACTCGGCTCGATCTGGTGCAGAAGTATCGCTCGTCGGAAGGCGTTAAGCCCGTATTAAATCGCCTCGGGACGCAGCAATGGCAAAAGACTAAAGCGCGGGTGAAGAAGGCCATGAAAGACATGGCCGAGGAGTTGCTGAAACTTTACGCCGTGCGCAAGACCGCCGAGGGCCACGGCTTTGCGGCCGACACCGAATGGCAACGCGAATTCGAAGACAGCTTCGAGTTCAACGAAACCGAAGACCAGACCAGCGCCATTATCGACGTGAAACACGACATGGAGTCGCCCACTCCGATGGACCGGCTGCTGTGCGGCGACGTCGGCTATGGCAAGACCGAAGTCGCCATGCGCGCGGCGTTCAAGGCAGTCAGCGACAATCGCCAGGTGGTGGTCCTGGCGCCCACCACCGTACTCGCCTTCCAGCACTACAACACCTTTCGCCAACGCTTCGCGGCGTTTCCCATCAAGATCGACATGCTCAGCCGCTTTCGCACCTCCAAGCAGCAGAAGGAGACCATCGCCAAAGTCGAGGCAGGGCAAGTCGACATCCTCATCGGCACCCATCGCGCGCTCTCCAAGGATGTGAAGTTCAGCGATCTCGGCCTGGTTATCGTCGACGAAGAGCAGCGCTTCGGAGTGCGGCATAAAGAACGACTGAAGCAGCTGCGGCGCGAAGTCGACGTGCTCACCATGTCGGCGACGCCGATTCCGCGCACATTGCACATGTCGCTGCTGGGCTTACGCGATATGAGCGTCATCGAGACTCCGCCCAAGGATCGTATGGCCATTCAGACCGTGGTGGCGGCCTGGGACGAAAAGATTCTGCGCTCGGCCATCGAAAAAGAACTGGAGCGGGGCGGGCAGGTCTACTTCGTACACAACCGGGTGGACAGTATCTACGACATCGCCGGCAAGTTACGCGAGATGGCGCCACAGGCGCGCATCCTGGTCGGCCATGGCCAGATGCCGGAGAGCGAACTGGAGCGCATCATGCTCGCCTTCATGCGGCATGAAGCGGATATCCTGGTCGCCACTACCATTATCGAGAACGGGCTCGATATCCCACTCTGTAATACCATCATCATCAACCGAGCCGATCGCCATGGGCTGTCGGAGCTGTATCAGTTGCGTGGACGGGTGGGGCGCTCCGACCGTCGCGCGTACGCGTATCTGTTGATTCCGCCGGATCGCGATCTGAGCGACTTGGCTCGTCGGAGACTGGCGGCGCTGAAAGAGTTCAGCGATCTGGGCGCGGGATTCAAGATTGCCGCGCTCGATCTCGAATTGCGCGGGGCGGGAAATCTGCTGGGCGGCGAGCAGAGCGGGCACGTCGAAGCGGTGGGATTCGAGCTCTACACCACCATGCTGGAGCGCACGGTCCGCGAGCTGAAAGGCGAAATGCCGGAAGATGTGCCCGAGGCTCAACTTAACCTAGGGCTGAACATTCGCATTCCGTCCGACTACATCGCGGAAGAGAACCAGCGTCTGCGAATGTACAAACGCGTGGCCGGAGTCGAGTCGGAATCGCAACTGGAAGATGTTGCTGGGGAATTAGGCGACCGCTACGGTACTCCTCCTGCCCCGGTGCGTAACTTGCTGGAGTACGCTGCGCTGAAGTTATTGTCGCAACGCATCGGAGTGGCGCAGATCGAGCGGCGGCGGGATGCCGTCAGTATTCGTTTCACCGAGAAGGCGAGCGTCGATCCCGGGCGGCTGGCGAACTTTGTGGCCGGCGAGCCGGGAAGCCAGTTCACACCTGCCGGCGTGCTGAAGTTTTCGCTGAAAGAGAAGCAGCCCGAACAAGTGCTGGTCCGGCTGAAGTCGCTGCTGGAACAACTGGCGGGAGAGCAGCAGACGGTGGCCTGATCGTAGCCGGGATTACCTCATCCGATTGCAGCAAACTGCATCATAAGGAAAAGAATTCATGAAATTGCTGACTTCGGCGCTGCTGGCGCCACTTCTTTTGTTCTGTAACTTCGCTATGAGCCAGACCACCGCAGCAACCCCAACCAGCGCAACCGCCAATGATTCGGTCGCCAACTACAACCAACTCGTCGATCAGTATTTCGATCAGTATTTTCCTTTTCATCCTTCCGAAGGCACGGCCGCCGGCTTCCACCAGTACGATCTGATGCTGGAGGACTATTCGCCAAAGTCGCGCGCTGCGGAAATCGCATTCCTGATTGAGCAGAAACAGAAATTCGCCGGTTTTCCTCCTGATCGCTTGAACGAAGATCAGCGCGCCGACATTAAGTTAGTCTCCAACGCCATCGATGCCCGCCTGCTGGAGCTGCAGGAAATCCGCAGCTGGCAACATAATCCCGATAACTATTCCAGCAGCCCTACCTACAGCATCTTCCTCCTGATGAGCCGCAACTTCGCGCCTCCCGACCAACGGCTGAAGGCGGCGATTGCGCGCGAACAGAAGATGCCGGCCAACTTTGCGGCGGCTAAGTCCAACCTGAAAGACCCGCCCAGGATCTACACCGAGATTGCTCTGGAGCAGATGCCCGGCATCATCAGTTTCTTCCAGAACGACGTACCGGCGGCTTTCAAGAGCGTCACCGACCCCAAACTGCTGGCGGAATTCAAAGCTTCCAACGATAAGGTCATCTTTGAGCTGCAACGCTACCAGGACTTCCTGAAGAACGATCTGCTGCCAATTTCGAATGGCGACTTCCGTCTTGGCGCTGAGAAGTATCGCAAGAAACTTGAGTATGAAGAGATGGTCGACATTCCGCTGGATCGTCTGTTGCAGATCGGTTATGACGACCTGCACAAGAATCAGGCGGAACTAAAGCGGGTGGCCGCGCAAATCGATCCCAGCAAGACGCCGGAACAGATTCTTGCGCAGCTTGAGCAGGACCATCCCCAACCCAATCAGTTGCTGCAAAGTTTTCGCGACACCTTCAATGGGCTAGTCACCTTCATCCAGCAGAAACAGATCATCACCCTGCCGTCGCAGGTCCGGCCCATCGTGGAGGAGACGCCGCCCTTCGCCCGCGCTCTCAGTTCGGCCTCGATGGACACGCCCGGTCCTTATGAGAACAAAGCTACCGAAGCCTATTTCAACGTAACCTTGCCTGAGCCGACCTGGCCGGCGCAGCAGACCAAGGAGTGGATGGAAGGCTTCAATCGCGGCACCATCATCAGCACCGCGGTACACGAGGCCTATCCCGGACACTACACGCAATTCCTGTGGATCAAGCAGGCCCCGTCGAAGGTGCGCAAGCTGATCGGTTGCGGCTCCAACTCCGAAGGCTGGGCCCATTACAGCGAGCAGATGATGCTGGACGAGGGCTACGGCAATGGCGATCTGAAGCTGCGCATCGGCCAATTGCAGGACGCGCTGCTGCGTGACGCGCGCTTCATTGTCGGCATCCAAATGCACACTGGCTCCATGACGTTGCCGCAGGCGACCGAATTCTTCATCAAGGAAGGACATCAGACTCCCGCGGTTTCCGAGCGGGAAGCCAAGCGCGGCACCTCCGATCCGACCTATCTGGTGTACACCCTGGGCAAGCTGGAGATCATGAAGTTGCGCGCCGACTACAAGCAGAAGATGGGCGACAAGTTTAATCTGGAACAGTTTCATGACGAGTTCATGAAACAGGGCTATCCGCCGGTCAAGATCATTCGCGAAAAAATGCTGGGCAATGACAGCCCGGTCTTGTAATCGCAGTTCTCATTCTTAAATGCCAACTTTGGCACGAGGCAATCATGGCAAGAAAAAGAGTTTGCAAGGCGGTATTCCCGGCCGCCGGGCTGGGCACGCGTTTCCTGCCGGCTACCAAGGCGCAACCCAAGGAAATGATGCCGCTGGTCGACAAGCCCATCATTCAATATGGGGTGGAAGAGGCCATGGCGTCGGGCTGCGACCAGATCATCATCGTCACCGGCCGCGGCAAGGCCGCTATTGAAGACCACTTCGACGTCAGCTACGAACTGGAAAAAATGCTGGAGGAGCGCGGCAAGACCGATCTGCTGGCGGTGGTACGCCAGATCTCCGACATGACCCACATCGCCTACGTGCGCCAGAAGGAGGCGATGGGATTGGGCCATGCGGTTCTGATGTCGCGCGAACTAGTGGGCGATGAGCCGTTCGCGGTCATCCTGGCCGACGACATCATCGATGCCGAAGTGCCGTGCCTGAAGCAGATGATCGAGGTGTACAACGAAACCGGCTGCTCGGTGCTGGCCACACAAGTGGTCGAAGGCAAGGCCATCTCATCCTACGGAGTGCTGGATGCCAAGCCGGTTCCCGGCAAGTGGAACGACCGCCTGTTCGAGGTGCAACACCTGGTGGAGAAGCCCAAGCTGGAGGACGCGCCGTCGAACCTGGCGATCATCGGGCGCTATATTCTGACGCCGGCCGTTTTCGAGATGCTGGCGTCGACCGAGCTCGGCGCCGGTGGCGAACTGCAGTTGACCGATGGCCTGAAGAACCTGCTCAAGCAGGAAAAGATTTACGGCTACCGGTTCGAAGGCAAGCGTCACGATACCGGGGACAAGATGGGATTCTTGAAAGCGACCGTGGAATTCGCCCTGAAGCGCGAAGATCTGGGCGACGAATTTCGCGAGTACTTGAAGACGCTGGAGCTCTAAAGGCGAAAGGCTCAGGCGGAGCGGCGGCACCGCCATTGTCGTACTCCTACAATGTAGGACAAGCCTATATCGGATCGTGCCAACCGCCGATGTCGGCCGCCAGCTCGCGCGAGTCCGGCGGACCCCAGGTGCCCGGCTCGTACGACTCTGTGGGACAGCAGTCGCCGAGGATCGGATCGACGATGGCCCAGGCCGCTTCCACCGCATCCTGCCGCACGAAGAGCAACTGGTCGCCCTTCATGGCGTCGGTCAGCAGGCGCTCGTAGGCGTCCATCTCGTCGTTGGCGGTGTACTTGACCGCCGAGAGCTCGACCGGCATGGGCACCATCAGCGGCCCGGGCCGCTTCACCCGGCCACCCAGGCTCAGCTCGATGTCGGGTCCCAGGCGGAAGCGGAAATAGTTTCGCCCGTCGCCGCCCATCTTGCTCAGCGGAGGCTTGCGCAGCTTCACGTAAACCTCCGTCGCCGTGACCGGCAGGCACTTGCCCGCGCGGATCAGAAACGGCACGCCGGCCCAGCGCCAGGAGTCGATCTCCAGCCGCAACGCGGCAAAAGTCTCGACGTCGGAATGCGGCGACACGCCCGGCTCCTTGCGATAGCCGTTGAACTGTCCGCGCACGATGTTGGCCGGATTGAGCGGTGGGATGGTGCGAAAGATCTTCACCTGCTCGTCGCGCACCGAATCCACATACATCCTGGTTGGCGGCTCCATGGCCAGAAAGGCCACCACCTGCAGCATGTGGTTTTGCACCACATCGCGAATAGCGCCGGCTTCTTCGTAAAACTTTCCGCGGCCCTTGACCCCGAACGCCTCTGCCATCGTGATCTGCACGCTATGGACGTAGTTGCGATTCCAGATAGGCTCCAGAAAACTGTTGGCGAAGCGGAAGATCAGCAGATTCTCCACCGCCTCTTTGCCCAAGTAATGGTCGATGCGGAAAATGTCTTCTTCGGGAAATGCCAGGTGCAGCGTGTCGTTCAGCTTGCGCGCCGAGAACAGATCGCGGCCAAACGGTTTTTCCAGGATGACGCGCGCGTTTTTCGCGGAACCGGACTTCGCCAGGCCCTGCACCACTACCGGAAAAGTGCTGGGAGGGATGGCGAGATAGTGTGTGGGACATTGGGCATCGCCCAGCTTGGCGCGCAACGCGGTGTAGGTCGCATCGTCTTTGTAGTCGCCATCCAGGTAGCTGAGCAGTTCGCACAGCCGGCCGAAGGCTTCCTCGTCAACTCCTCCGCCAAACTTGATCAGGCTGTCGCGTGCCCGATCGCGTAACTGCTCGATGGTCCAGCCTGACTTGGCTACACCGATGACCGGCACATTCAGGGTGCCGTGCTGCACCATGCTCTGCAGGGCGGGAAAGATCTTTTTGTAAGCCAGATCGCCGGTGGCGCCGAAAAAAACGAATGCGTCAGAATACTGTGGCATGAATCCTCTTTGCGCGGATAACTAAATTAGGATGAACCCAGGCACGACAAAGTTACAGCGGCCGCCGGCGGCTGAGCACACTTCAGACCTCTGCCTGAACCGAGGCGGCTGCCGCAACAGTCTATCTGGCCAGCGCCGGGAACGATAGTCGCAGGCCCTGCGCGCCGGTAAATAACTGGTAAATCCGGGCCTGTCCGGTCGCCCTGATTTTCCGGAGCGATCCGTCTGAAAGCTCCTCCGCCAAGGCCTGACCAGGTCCATCCCTCCTGTACCATAGGGAAAGCCGATGAGTTCTCCCCGTCCCATACAAAACTCCAGCGAGCGCGTGCTTGAGTTCGACCAGCTGCGGCATTTGCTGGCCATTTATACGGCGTCGCCGCTTGGACATCAGCAGGTGATGCAGCTCACGCCTTCGCGTGACCGCCAGTGGATCCAGCGCCAGCAGCAACTGACCGAAGAGCTGCGGGGACTTGTTCGCACCGGCGGGCATTTTGATTTTCACGGGCTGCTCGATCCTACGGTTCTGGTCAACAAGTCGCGGATCAGCGGGGCGGCGCTGGAGATTGCCGAAATCCGCGACCTGCTGCTGGTCGCCGACCGGGCCGCCGAGTGGCGCGAGATTGCGCTGCACCCCCCTGTCGCTATCGCCGACAAGTGGAAGGCGGTGAGCGAGCTTTCGCAAAACCTTGCCGACTTCACCCTGCTGCTGCGCCACTTCCGCAACAAAATTCTGCCCGACGGCACCCTGGACGATCGCGCTTCGCCGGAGCTCGCTCATATCCGGCGCGACATCGAAAAGCAGAAGCGCTCCATCCAGGAAGCGCTGCGGGGTTATCTGCGGCGGCTTTCCGAAGGTGGCGCGGTTCAGGACGAACTGGTCACCATCCGGGGCGAGCGCTTTGTGATCCCGGTCAAAGTCGAACAGCGACGGCGGGTGCAAGGCGTGGCCCACGGCGCCTCCTCCAGCGGGCAGACCGTCTTCATCGAGCCGCTGGAAACCATCGAGCAGAATAACGATCTGGTGCGTTTGCTGGAAGATGAGCAAGCCGAAATCCATCGCATTCTGCTGGACATGACCGCGCGGCTGGGCGAGCACGCCGACGCTTTGCTGCATGCCACCGAGGTTCTGGCGGAACTGGAGCTGCAATTTGCCAAGGCGCGCTTCGCCGAAGAGTACGACTGTGTCGCGGTGAAGCTGCTGGGCGACGAGCCAGCAGCGGCCGAAGCGGATGCGTCACAGGCGGACGTGTCCGCGGTCACCGTATCACCGGTCACTGGTTTGCCGGACACAGCTTCGGGTGATGCGCTGGTGCTGCGCGCTGCCCGCCATCCGCTGCTGGAGCGCACCCTGAAAGCCCGCGGCGTTGCGGTGATTCCGCTGACCGTCGAGCTCGACGCCCAGCATCGCCAGATCATCATCAGCGGCCCGAACACCGGCGGCAAGACGGTCGGCCTGAAGACCGTCGGGCTGCTGGCCTTGATGGCGCAGTCGGGACTTCCGCTTCCGGCCGATCGCGCCGAGCTGCCCATCTTCGATTCAGTCTTTGCCGATATCGGCGATTACCAGTCGATCGAGCAGAACCTGTCGACCTTTTCCTCGCATGTCACCAACATCGATTTCATCTCCCATCACGCGACCGCGCATTCGCTGGTGCTGCTGGACGAATTGGGTTCGGCCACCGATCCGGAAGAGGGCGCGGCGCTGGCGGTGGCGATTGCGGAGTACTTCCGGCGCGCGGCCTGCATCAACATCATCGCTACGCATCACACGGCGCTGAAGGTGTATGCGGCGAACACGCCCGGCGTGCTGAACGCGGCGGTGGGCTTTGACGAACACACGTTTGCGCCCACCTTTGAGCTGCGCATCGGCGTGCCCGGGGCGTCGGCGGGCATCAACATCGCCCAGAGGCTGGGACTGAATTCGGAGATTGTCGGCAACGCCCGGCAGCGCATGACCTCGCAGGCGCAAGACATCGCGCGCTTTCTGGATCGCTTGCACACCGACTTACGCCAGATTGACTCGGAGCGCAATCAGCTGCGCACGCGTGAGCAGGAGTTGTCACGCGAGCGCGACCGCCTCAATCTCGAAGGCCGCAAAGAGCAGCGCGAGAAAATCCGCGAGCTGGAGAAAAAGCTGGAAAGCGTGCTGCGCGATTTCGAATATCGCATCCGCGAAACCGTGAACGCGGTGCAGGACCGGGCGCAGGCGCTGAAGCTGACCAAGGATGCCGATCGCCGTATCGCCAAAATGCGCCGCGAATTTCGCGAGCAGTTCGACTCCACCGTGGTGGCCCACACCACCGGCGCCGACACGGGCGACCCGCATGCCCAGCAGCACGTGGTGAAGCAGGTGTCGGTGGGCGATACCGTGCGCTTGAAATCGCTGGGCCGCGACGGCCGAGTGCTGCGACATTTCGACGACGACAGCTTCGAGGTTGCGGTCGGGCCCATGAAGATGAAGGTGCCGCGCGATGACTTCGCCAGCGTGGTGGCGCACGCCGGCAGCAATCCGGTCGAAGCGGCGCGGTCGCGTGGCATCAACGTATCGCTGGCGAATGAAGACGAGAGCGTGGCCACGGAGATCAATGTCATCGGCCAAACCGTGGATGAGGCAACGCGAGCGGTGGAAAAGTTCGTGGACCGGGCATTTCTGGCGGGCGCGGTTCGGCTGCGCGTGGTCCACGGCAGCGGCATGGGCATCCTGCGCAAAGCGCTGCGGCAGTTCCTGCAAAGCCATCCGCATGTAGCCAACGTCAGCGAGCCTCCGCAAAACGAAGGCGGCGGCGGAGCGACGGTGGTGGAGTTGAGGAGTTAGTGGATCGTGAATCGTTGAGAAACTCTGATTAAGCCTTGTTTTGAAGGGGACGGCCTTCAGACCGTCCGTTAAGTACCCGAAAACCTTACGGCTTTTCAGCCCCTGAGAGCAGGTCTTGCAGGGGCTAAACAGTTTGCTGAAAAACCCGGAAAAGCAGATCCCTCACCGACTAAAGTCGGTGAGGGATGACAAATATAAAGGACTTGCTACGGCGTAGCTAAAGCTACGCCTCTTCAAAACCGCCTTAGGCCGAGTTTTTCAGCAAACTGTTTAGCCGCTGCGGGAACTCGTTCTTACTTGATCAGAATTTCCTGGAGAGAGTTAAGCGAACCGCGAACCGCCGTCTTCTTGCACTTCGCATCGCGCCTCTCTAGACTGAAGAACAATGAGTAAGTTTGGGCAAACCGTGAAAGGCTATATCTGGTGGACCTATCCCCGGGGCAGCGTGCCTTACGACATCATGGTCACCGTGATCCTGGCCTTCATTTTCCTTACCCCCCTCTGGGTGAACTTCCGCGACAAACCGCAGGAGCGCCCACCGCATCAAACTGAAGTCATCGTGCAACAGGAAGGTGACGGCTTCGTCTACAAAATAGATGCGTCGGCGGTCAGGAGCGGCAGCGACGCGGAAATCCGGGAATCGCTGCTACGCATTATCGAGCCGGTGGCGGGCGAAATTACCATCGACCGTTACGATCCGGTGCGCGATGGCAATCACAACCTGGTCGCGTATAAAGTTTGGGGACACCGTTAACCTCCGGCCGAACCGGTTTCAGTCTTGGGCAAGAAAATCATGAAAAACAAAATCATTGCCGTAGCGGGATGGATGCTTTTGTGCGGCGTCGCCTGGGCGCAGGATCTGCAGTCGGTGCTGGATTCCATGGATCGGGCCGCCGCCAATTTTCATTCGGCGCAGTGCGATTTCGTGTCCGACCAGTATCAGAAGGTGGTGGACGATCACGACCTGCAGAAGGGCACCATGTATTTCCGCCGCCAGGGCAATGACGTGGAGATGGCTGCCGACTTCGCCGCTCCCGACAAGCGCTATGTCTTGTTCACCGGCAACCTGCTTAGCGTGTATCAGCCCGGCATCGATCAGGTGACGCAATACAGTCCGGGCAAGAATAAGGCTGACTTCGAAAGCTTTCTGGTGCTGGGATTCGGCGGCAGCGGCCGCGATCTGTCCAAGTCGTTTGAGGTGAAGTACGCCGGGATGGAGCAGGTGCAGGGCGTGAACGCTGCCAAGCTGGAGCTGACGCCGAAATCGCAGCGGGTGCGCAACATGTTTTCCACGATTACGCTGTGGATCGATCCGGCGCGCGGGGTGAGCGTGCAGCAGCGATATGACGAGCCGTCGGGCGACTACAAACTTACGAAGTTCAGCAACATTGAAATCAACCGCAAGATTTCGAATGATGCTTTCAAGTTGAAGACCACGGGACATACCAAGGTGGTCAAGCCCAACGGGTGACCGCGGGCCCGGGGCTATGAAGCCATGCCCCGATACAAACCGTGGCCGGGGCTAAAGCCCTTCGTTGGAGCCTTGCTTTTCGCGGGCCTAAAGGCCCGCGCTTCCACCGTCTGAGCGCTGCCCGCTTTATCTGAGCGCTGCCCGCTTTATCTGAGCGCTGCCCGCTTTATCTGAGCGCTGCCCGCTTTATTGGTAGCGGGCCTTAGACGCCAGCCTAAAGGCTGGGCTCTACCCGAGCTACTTGGAGGGCGGGTTCGCGGATGGCTTGGCATTATTCATGGGCTGGGAGTTTTGCGGTTGCCCGGTATCTTTCATCTGACCTGAATTCTTGAGGAACACCACGGTCTTCCAGATATCGTCGTCGGTCAGCACCCCTTCCCATCCGGGCATGGCGCTGAAGCGAATGCCGTACTTGATCACGTAGAAAAGATTGCCGTCAGGATCGTCGGGGGTGAAGTTCATCAGCTGCGGCACCGATGGATAAAACTTGGTGCGCATAGGCGAGATGGGCTGCTTCAGGCTGCCATGGCACCAGGAGCAGTTTTTGTCGTAGGTCATGGAGCCATCCATGATGTTGTCCATGGTGGGTTGAAAAGGATTGCTCTGCTTGGGAGCATGGCCGTCGACCCAGGCATCGACCGACTTGTTGGCGGTGCGGCGCTCCAGCGTGCTGGCAGTGTTGCCCACGGCTCGGGTGTCGAAATGTCCGGTGATCAGGTAGTAGTAGGTTCCTCCCAAAATCACCAGCAGGGTGAGAATGACTCCCAGGATGAATCCGCGCATGTCTCTCCTCTAAAGGCTGCAATGGATTGCCGGGCCGCAGAATTCAACATCCTACTACGGGCAGGGAAGTGATTTTCGAGCTTTACAAATCGTAACCCATGCGTCATGCGCGGCCTTCAACTCGCTGGCCAACACTGCTTCAGCCTGGCCGCTGGATTGAAGTCACGAGTCAAGGCATGAATCCTGCAGAAGAAATGTCCTGGCGGAGGGCGGGGAAGTGCCGGGCTTCTAGCCTGCCGACGTCGGACGCCACAGGGAAACGGTTTCGAAGCCAGAGTCTGAGATAGCCGATCTTTGCCTGGCGAGGTTGCTCTGCCCACCATGGTCCGGAAACGCCTCCCACAACTCAGGCCTGAACTGCCTGCCTCCACCAAGGATGGGCTTAGGGCTGCTAGCGTCGAAGCCGGAGTCAGGGCGACAGCGGCGGCAAAAGAGGCTCCCCAAGCGCTCCAGTGTCCAAATTTTGGAATTTCGCTCAGATTCGACTTATAGGCGATCGCAGAGCGCCAGATGGCATAAGGTAATAGAACAACCTGCGAAGCTCTCCAGAACGCGTCTAATGCGCCGCAATAGCCATCGCACGTATCATCCTTACTAGCCTAATAGTGGTCAAGTTATAATGCCCGTTAGGTGCCAAATTGGGAAGGCGAGGACAAAACCCTGGTGTTTCAGGCACTTGTCTTCCCCAGCTGCCACCGGGTCTAGTTGGCATAAATACAGCGTTTATTGATAATATTACATGTAAATCAATTTATATATTAACTTATTTAAGTTTGTTATTGACAAACTTGGAATAAAAACCATATTCTGGCTGGGAACTGAGATTCTCTATGGCTTCCAAGATTACCTGTCCAGAATGTAGTCAGCCCTTCAAGATCATGCGACTGGCCTGTCCCAGCTGCAATGTCGTGATGGAAGGGCAGATTGAGCTGCCCACCCTGGCCCAGCTCTCGCTGGAGGATCAGGCGTTTGTAATGGCTTTTGTGCGCCATCACGGCTCGATCAAGAAGATGGAGAGCCTGTTCGGCATCAGCTATCCGACGGTGAAGAACCGGCTGAACGCGATTGCCGCGGCGCTGGACAAATCGATGCAAGCGCCCTCGCCGCGGGCTTACGTGCTGGAACAGCTTTCGCGCGGCGAGATCACGGTGGAAGAAGCCCTGGAGAAGATGGGTTGAGATCACAAAGAGGAGAAGGTCATCATGTCAGCTGAAACCAGAAAAGTGCTGGAAATGTTGGCGGAAGGAAAAATCACCGCCGCCGACGCCGAGCGTCTGTTGGAGAAACTGGCGGCCGCGCCGGAGAGCAATGGCAATCCAGGCAACGAGCAGAAGACTATTGCGGGCAGGACGGAAATCCCGTCCAAGAAATTCCTGCGGGTACTGATCGAGCGCCCCGGCGGCGACGATGTCAATGTGCGGGTGCCGCTGAACTTTATCCGCTCGGGAGTGAAGCTGGCGGGTATTCTGCCGCCCAATGTCATCGAGAAAATGGAAGCGGAGGGCATCGATCCCCGGCTGTTCAGCCAGCAAGCCGACGAGACCCTCGACGAACTTCATGTCGACATGGAGACGAAATCGGGCAAGCACATCCGGGTTTTCTGCGAATAGCGGAGAGCAGTAGCGGCCATGTACCGCGGACATCGGCGCTGCTGCGAAAAAGCGTGCTCGGGCAACTGGGGAAAGGCAGATCCCTCACCGGCAGAGCCGGTTCGTGATGACAAAATCGTGGGACGCTTGCGAGGGGCGGAGCTCCGACGACGTAGCTGCAACGGCCTAGCCGGAGCTACGACTCTTTTACAAACCCGCGCAGCTACTCGTCGCTGGGCGACTCGGCGAATCCCATTTCGCCCAGGTGCGACTCGCCGATGTCGACGTTGGCTTCGCTGGTGCTTCCTTTGCTGCGCAGCTCGTCCAGCATGGCGTCAACTTCTTCGGGGGCAAGCGCGGCGCTGTGGCGCAGAAACTCGTCGAGCCCAACGGGATCGAACACCTGCACCCAGGAGTTGGCTGCGAGGTTGTAGTTGGCCTGGTACTGCAGAGGATCAGCCTTCAGACGAAAGATGTGTAAGGTTCCTGACATAAGTTTTGCCTAGGGTAGAGCACCGCTCTGAAAAAAGTCTCAACAGCAGATCCCTCGGCGGCTGAAGCCGCCTCGGGATGACCAACATTAAGGGACTTGCCACGGCGCAGCTAAAGCTGCGCCCCTTCAAAACCAAACTGTGAGGCCGCTAGAACAAGGCGGTTGCATTTTATGATTTCCCTGGATGCTTAGGCAAGGCGGGACCGCGCGGGCAAGAAAAATGGCGGGACTGATTTCCCGCCCGGCACGACAACTACCAACCCAAGATCAGGATTCCATGCTGGAGGCTTCGGGAAAGCGCAGCTTCGATTTCGACAGCGCCTTATTCAGCATGTCTTCCACTTCCGGTTCTTCCCAATTCTTCGACATGGCCAGCTCGCTGACCAGCAGATAGCGGGCGCGTTCCAACATTTTCTTTTCCCGGAAGCTGAGCGGCTTGCCTTGGGCCAGCAGCAGAAGTCCCTTGAGAACTTCGGCTACATCCAGCAGCGATCCGGTGCGCATCTTGTCGGAATTTTCTTTGAAGCGGTATTTCCAGTCGGCATGGTTCTCGCATTTTCCGTCAGTCAGGAAATCCAGAATGCGTTGCACCTCGCCGTTGCGCACCACGCGGCGCAGACCTACGGTGTCCACATTGTGGAAGGGCACCATGACTTTCAGGCTGCTGGCTTTGATTTTGAGAAGGTAGAATCTTTCGATTTGTGAGCCGATCGTGCGGCTGCTGATCTGCTCGATTACGCCCACCCCATGGTTCGGGTAAACGACCTTGTCTCCGATGCTGAAACTCTGGTTATTCATGAGGGCCGGAGTAACGTGCCCAGAGCTGGGTCTGGGGTTATGAGGAGGACCACTACCCACACAGTATGTTGTAAGTATACGCCGCTTCCGCGAAAACGGTCAATTGACGCGGTTTCCCGGCGGTGATGCATTTGTTTGCGCCTATCGACGTTCGATACCAGACCGACAGCCACCCGCAGAACCGCCTAAGCTTTCCCTGTCTCTTCATGAGGCCATCCCGCAGCGGTTTGTCAGAGGGATGATTTCCACACAACCATTCTTCCGGAGCCGCTGCGGGTTTTGCATCGGCCATGCCAGACACCGTACCCCTGCCGAATTTCGAACGCATACCCCACCGGCAAAGGCCGCGGGTGCTCGAATCGTATTGCAAGATCTGCGGCTACCTGATTGCCTCCAGTGCCGACTCCCGCGTGTTGCTCATGGCAGAACTCGCACACGATTGTTCACCCTGGCTCAAGCTCTTTTGAGTGTCGAATTCAGCCTGTATCCGTTTCGTCTTTTTTCGACAAACAGCCAGGTTCCGTGATGTGGGCGGCATCCTCAGCCGGCCACCCCACCCGGGAAGGCGCGGTTTGCGACAGCCGGTCGCGTATAATTCGTAGATGCCTTCGGGTAACGTCCGGCGGCCCGAACACATCAACTCCGAAGTATGCCTGAACACATTAAGAAAAAGCTGTCCGAGGAGATCGCGCTCCTCGAACACGAACTGAATCACGAATTACCTAAAGAGCTGAAAAAGGCCGTGGCCATGGGCGATCTCAGCGAGAACGCCGAGTACCACATGGCCAAGCAGCGGCAGGAATTTGTGCGCGCCCGCCTGGGTCAGCTGAAACAGCGCATGGCCGACCTGTCGATGATCAACATGGCCAATATTCCCCGCGACCGCGCGGCCATCGGCTCAACCGTGGTGGTTTACGATTCCACCAAGGATGAGAAGATCGAGTACAAGCTGGTCACCAGCGAAGAGTCCGATGTGACCAAGGGATTAATTTCCACCAGTTCGCCCATCGGCCGCGCCCTGATGGGCAAAAAAGTAGGCGATGTGAGCGAGGTGGTCACCCCCACCGGCAAACGTGAACTTGAGGTGCTGGAGCTGACCACCATCCACGATATCCACGACGAGGCGTAACGAAGCGGTATGACCTGGACGAGCGCAGTTGGGCGGTCCTGCAGATGGCTGTTGTACAAGATTGTGCATGGCCTGGCGCTCACCCGCATCTCGCCCAACGCGCTCACCTTCATCGGACTGCTAATTAACATTGTGGCCGGCATCCTGTTCGGCTACGCCCATGCCGACAACCAGCGCCGCATGTTTCTTTATGCCGGACTGGTGATTATCGGCGCCGGCATCTTCGACATGGTCGACGGCCGGGTGGCCCGCGCTACCAACCAGGTCACGCAATTCGGCGGCTTCTTCGATTCCATCATCGATCGCTATAGCGATGTGGCGCTGTTCTTCGGCTTGCTGGTCTACTACGCCCGCGCCAATCGCTTCTTCTATGTCGTGATGGTGGCGTTCGTGATGATCAGTTCGGTGATGGTGAGCTACGCCCGGGCCCGCGCCGAATCGCTGATCCCCAGCTGCAAGGTCGGATTCATGGAGCGGCCGGAGCGGATCGTGCTGGTGATTATCGGCGCGCTGTTCAACCGCATGGGCCCGGTGCTGTGGGTGATTGCGGTGATCAGCACCATTACGGTGATTCATCGCATCCGGCATACCTATCAGGTGCTGCGCGAGATTGAGCCTCCGCCCATTCCGGTGCCGCCCGATCCGCTGAAGTTTGAAGAGATGGTGGGCTAGGAAAAAGCCGTTAGAACGTATCTCGGATGAATTGTCTCGTATCAGGGCACGGCTTCAGCCGTGCCGAACAATTCGCCCCAAAGCTCAGGGCTTCAGCCCCGGTAAGAACTCGCAGAGGCTGAAGCCCACGCCCTCCTGTCCCCCTGCGGGCACGGCTGAACAGTTTGCTGAAAAAGTCGGCCTAAGACGATTTTGAAGGGGCGTAGCTTTAGCTACGCCGTAGCAAGCCCTTTATATTTGTCATCCCTCACCGACTTTAGTCGGTGAGGGATCTGCTTTTCCGAGTTTTTCAGCAGACTGTGAAGCCGGCTCCGGATATCTAAAATAAACGACTTAGACGCGAACCTGAAGGTTCGCTCTACCGGTTCATCACAACTGCGGAAGTTTTTCAGCAAACTGTGAAGCCCGGGTCATACCGTAAAGGGCAACGCTCATACGGCGCACCTGAAGGTGCGCCCCTTCAGAAGCTTGTTGCGGCAAGGTGCGCGCCTTCAAAACGCCGCCGCTGCGACTTTTCCGGTGAGGCCCGGTAACCTTCACTGCCGGTTCAATCGCCATATCCCTAAGTTCAAATAGGTCGCGTAGGTGACCCAGAGGAGATACGGCAGCAGCAGCAGCGCCGCGGTCGACTGCAGGCCGTAAAAGATCAGGATGTTGAACACGATAGCCAGCCAGAGAATCACGATTTCGGCCAGGGCGACGCCCGGCATTCTGGAGCCAAAGAAGATGCCCGACCAGGCGACGTTCAGCGCCAACTGGGCAAAGAAAATCAGCAGGGCCGAGCGCGCGCCCCATCCGTATTCGCGCCACACCAGCCAGGCCGAAATCGCCATCAGGACGTAGAGGGTGGTCCACACCGGACCGAAGACCCAGCTGGGTGGAGTGCCCGGCGGTTTGCGCAGACGCGGATACCAGTCGCGAACGCTGTTGCCGGTAAAAAAAGATCCCAGGCCGCCGGCACCCAGGCAGATAGCGAAGAAGACGATGAGCACCAACCAGGGTTTCGCGTCCACCGGAACATTGTAGCGGGCGAAGGACAGCTCATCCCATCAAGCGAGTTGGGTTGTATCAGGGCACGGCTTTCAGCCGTGCCGTCCCTGCGGTTATTTAGAAGAACGGCTTTAGCCGCTGCGGCAGGGGCTAAAGCCCGGCTGCGTAATAGGGAGCCATTCGGCCCGGCTGAAGCCGGGCCCTGATACAAATCTCGACTTCGTGCAGACGATACCGGATCGCGCCTCGACGGCGTGCGACTGGACCGCGTCGAGAAATACGAAGAAGCTCAACGCACCCAGAAACACCGTCACAAACCGTTTGAGCAGTCGCTTGCCAGTCACCCGCAATAAGATGCCGGGAGGCGCCGCCGGAGTTAGCCAAAACTTGTCGCCTGCCCGACGGCTTTGTCATTCCTCCTGCTTTGCAACCGGGCACTGGCTTATCCGATCCGCAAAACAATCTTGCCGTAGTTGGCGCGCTGCAACAGCAGGCGATGCGCTTCTCCGGCCTGCTCCATGGGCAGGATGTGCCCGATCTCGGGATGCAGCTGGCCCTGCTCGATCCAGGGCTGCATGGCGCTCAGGCTGCGGTCCATCAGGTCGCGATCCTTGGCCAGCACACTCAGCCACAGTCCGTGGGCGCTCAGGCTCTTCGCCATCATGACTCCGGAATCGAACTGGTGGCGCTGGCCGGTGGCCGTACCGTAAATGATGACGCGCCCAAACGGACGGCAGCAGCGCAGGCTTTTGGCCGTGTGCTCGCCGCCCAGCATTTCAAAGACGGCATCCACGCCTTCGCCTTTAGTCAGCTCCTGGACGCGCTGCTCGTAGTCGACCTCGCGATAGTTGATGCCGTGGTTCAGCCCCAGTGCGGCTACGCGCTGCAGCTTCTCCTCCGACGACGAGGTGCCGTAGGTTTCAATACCCAGCACCTTGCCCAGTTCGACCGCGGCGGTGCCGACGCCGCCGGCCGTGGCATGAATCAACACCCGGCGGGTGTGGTTGTCGGTCCACAGGATAGGCTCGATGGCATCGGCCGTCAGGCCGGCTTTCCAGTAAGCCAGATAGGCGGTGAGGAAATTTACCGGGAAGGCGGCCGACTGTTCCGAACTCCAGCCCTCGGGTTGCGGCCATAGGAACTTGGGCTTCATCGCGATCTTCGCGGCGGCCGCGCCCCATTGCATGTAGCCCATCACCCGCGCGCCGGTTTTTTCCACCACCCCGGCAAATTCGCGTCCGGTGATGAACGGCGGCTCCGGCATTCCGCCATAGGAGCCGCGTGTGGTCATGGTATCGGCGAAATTGATGCCGACCGCCTCGACCTTGACTACCACTTCGCCGGGCTTGGGCTGCGGCTCGGGCATATCACGAACTTCCAGGACTTCAGGACCACCCAATCGGGCGATGACGACAGCTTTCATAGTGAGTTGATTCTACGACTCGGCCGGAGAGGCGCAAGTAGCAAGGTGACGCGCCTGCCTAAAATGTCAACCGCGCCAGCATGTGGGATAACTCAATGCAAGAAATGTGAGTTGGACAACCACAAACTATCTCAAGAACGATACCGCGTTGATTTGTGTCAGGGCCTGGCTGAACAGTTTGCTGAAAAACTCGGAAAAGCAGATCCCTCACCGACCAAAGTCGGTTCGGGGATGACAAATATAAAGGAGTTGCTACGGCGTAGCTAAAGCTACGCCCCTTCAAAATCGCCTTAGGCCGAAACGGCGGGTGTCTGCATGAAATCCAGCGAACGCGAGATGTACGCCTTCAGGTCGCGGCGATGCACCACGGCGTCGAGCATCCCGTGTTCCAGCAAGAACTCGCTGCGCTGGAAGCCTTCCGGCAACTTCTGGCGAATGGTCTGCTCGATGACGCGCGGGCCGGCAAATCCGATGAGCGCTCCCGGCTCGGCAATGTTCAGGTCGCCCAGCATGGCGAAGGAAGCGGTGGTGCCGCCGGTGGTGGGATCGGTCATTACCGAGATGTAGGGAACCTTGGCGTCGTCCATGCGAGCCAGCGCGGCGGAAATTTTCGCCAGCTGCATCAGGCTGATCACGCCTTCCATCATGCGCGCCCCGCCCGAGGCCGAAACGACGATCAGCGGCAGCTTCTCGGCCGTGGCTTTCTCGACAGCGCGGGTAATCATTTCGCCGACGACCGCGCCCATCGAGCCACCGATGAAGGAGTACTCCATGGCGCTGACCATGACCGGCTTGCCGTCCAGCTTGCCCCGGGCGTTGATGACCGCGTCATTCAGGCTGCTGTCCTGCTGCGAGCGCTTCAGGCGGTCGGCGTAGGGCTTCAGATCGGTAAATTGCAGGGGATCGGTGGAGACCAGGTTGGTGTCCTCGGCGTCGTACTTGCCGTCGTCCAGCAGGTAGGAGAGCCGGGTACGGGCGTCGATGCGGAAGTGGCGCTCGCATTTAGGACAAACGTTGAAATTCTGGTCGAGATCCTTCTTCCAGATGATCTGGCGACACTGGTCGCATTTGACCCAGAGACCCTCGGTCTTGACCCGCTTCTCGCCCGAGGTATCGAGCTCACCGTGTTCCCGCTTGAACCATGCCATGGATGTTAGTCAGTGTAGCCGACCGGGTGCGGAGTTGTCGCCTTGGCGAAGGCCGGGTCGCAACCGCGGGGTCGCAAGATTTTCGCGGTATGGCCGATAGACAGTTAGAGGCTATGCCCAATCGCTCCGCCGCCGCGAGACCGGAGCAGGCCAGCCTTGCCTTGCCGCCAGGCGGAACGGACTTGACGGCCACCGGTTGGAAGCAAACAGCGGTCACGGGAAACGGAAGCGAATGTTTGCGATAGTTGGGATTCTGGTAGTTCTGGGAGCGGTGATTGGCGGGTTCCTGATGGAGCACGGTCCGATCAAGGTGCTGATCCAGCCCTCCGAAGTGGTCATCATCCTGGGCGCGGCTCTGGGAACCCTGGTGGCGGCCAATCCGCTGCACACGCTCAAGGGCGTGATCGGCGGAATCCTGCAGGTGCTGAAGGGGTCGAAGTTCAATAAGAAGCGCTACCTGGATTCTCTCAAGATGATGTACGACCTTTTCAACAAAATCCGCCGCGAGGGACCGAACTCGGTGGAAAACGATATCGAGACGCCCGACAAGAGCAAGTTCTTCGGCGCCTATCCGGCCTTTGTCAAAGACCATGAGAGCCGGAACTTTGTGTGCGACACCATGCGCATGGTGCTGATGGGCGGGGTGGAAGCGTTTGACGTGGATCAGATGATTGAGGTCGACATGGATGTGCACGCCAATGAGATGGAGCAGTCGGTGGGTGCGCTCAGCACGGTGGCCGATTCCCTGCCTGGCTTGGGCATTGTTGCCGCCGTGCTGGGCGTGGTGATGACCATGAGCGCGCTGGGCGGTCCGCCGGAAGAGATCGGCAAGAAGGTTGCCGCCGCGCTGGTGGGAACCTTTCTCGGCATCCTGATGTGCTACGGCGTAGTCGGGCCCCTGGCCGCCAATCTGTCCAAGCTTTCGCATGAGCAACACGAATACCTGCACGTGCTGCGGGTGGCCATGATCGCCTTCATGAAAGGCATCTCGCCCCTGCTGGCGGTCGAGATGGGCCGCCGGGCGGTGCCCGCGCACCTGCGTCCCAGCTTCGCGGAATTCGAGAAGGCCTGTAAGCAGGCCGCGGGAGCCCCAGCAACGGCCGACGCGCCGGCTGAAGCTGCTCCTGCTTCTGCCTAGGAAAGCGTCCGATGGCTGCGACCGGAAACATCATCGTCATCAAGCGCAAGAGCGGCCACGCCGGTCACCACGGCGGCGCCTGGAAGGTTGCCTATGCCGATTTTGTGACGGCCATGATGGCCCTGTTCATCGTGCTCTGGCTGATGAACACCAGCAAACCCATTCAAGACGCCATCAGCGGATATTTCAAAGATCCGTCAGGCAACGGCAAGCTGACCGGCAGCAATCAGACCGGTCCCAAGCAGACCCTTACCGCTAACAAAGAAAACATGGCGAAGTTGAAGCAAGAGCTGGAAAAGGCCATGGAACAGGTGGCCAACTTCGACAAGCTGAAAAACCACATCGAAATGACGCTAACGCCCGAAGGCTTGCGCATTGAGTTGATGGAGTCGCAGAAAGATACGTTTTTCGAGAGCGGGAGTCCCGATCCCAACGGTAGTGGCCGGGAGTTGCTGATGACCATCGCGGAAGAATTAGGCAAGCTTCCGAACAAGCTTTCGATCGAGGGACACACCGATTCGCAGCCCTACTCCGGACGCGCGAACTATACCAACTGGGAGCTTTCCTCCGATCGTGCCAATGCCAGCCGCCGCCTGATGCAGCAGCATGGCTTGCGCGCCGATCAGGTGGCGCAGGTGCGCGGCTTTGCCGACCAGCAGCCGCGAATTCCGAAAGACCCCAGCGACCCGTCGAACCGGAGAATTTCGGTGATCGTGCAGTATCTGGACAAGAAGTCGGGGCCAGGAACAATGGATCCGGCTATCGGCCTGCCGGAAGCTGCTGCCGGGGAGAAGGCCGCGAGTCCCAAGGAGCCAGCCGAAAAGAAACCTTGAACCGATAGACGGCCGGCTACGAGCAAAAGCGATATTCGCTAAAGGCAGATTTGTATCAGGGCACGGCTTCAGCCGTGCCGTAGCCAGGCAAACGACAATGGCTTCAAGGCGCGCGTGACAACTAGACCGCGTGCTGGGCGGTGGAGTACAACGCACGAAGATCGAACCCCGTAGGGGTGGTCCTGCCGTTAGCCCAGGACGCAGCGAAGCGGAGTCCTGGGTCAACGGGAAAATGGATACGAGCCGCAGAGCGGCGGCAGGGTTCTCACGCAACTCTTCAGCTCCGGAGTGTGCAGGGGTTACAAGGCTTCAGGAGATGCTCGGTTCCGTTGATATCCGGCTGACGAGACTGCATGGCAAACCCTGTCGCCGCTTCGCGGCTCGAGATTATTTCCCGGTTGACCCGGCGCTCACGCGCCGAGCTAACGACATAGCCGCCGCTGTGCGGCTGGTTCGGATGCGAGTGAACCGTTTTGTTCCGCAGGAGAACTTATCCCGGGCGTGTCGTTTTCTAGCTGCCCGACTGGCGATGCGGCAGCATCACCTTTACCAGGCAGCCGCGCGCGCCGCGCCGGTTGGCCAGCTCGATGGAGCCGCCGTGCGCCTCGGCGATCTGCTGCGACAACACCAGCCCGATGCCCGAGCCTCCTGGCTTGGTGGTGTAGAACGGCACGAAGGCATTGCTGGGGTTGAGCAAGCCAATGCCGTTGTCCTCGACCATGAGCGCGACTTTGCGGTCGAACTGCTCCCAGCGCAGGATCACGCGCGGCGGGGCAGGCTCGGAGCCGGCCGGCGGAGATTGCGCCTGTTCCAGCGCGGCATCCACCGCGTTGCGTACCAGGTTGATGAGCATCTGCTCGATCAGGTCAGGGTCGATGGTTAGAACCATATCGGGGCCGGGCGCGATCTCGACCGGCAACCGGGTTTCCAGCGCGGCGACCCGCTCGACGAGCGGCCGCAACTCAATCGGCTGCAACGTTGGCGACGGCATCTGCGCCAGCCGGCGATACGACTGCAGAAATCGGTGCAGAGACGCAGTTCGCGATTCGATGATGTTCAGGCCGCGCTGGAAATCGGCGTTCTGCGCGTCGGGCAGTTGCGGCAACGGCAAACGCGACGACAGGCTGCCGGAAATCGAAATGATCGGCGCCAGCGAATTATTCAGCTCGTGGCCCAGCACGCGGATGAGGCGCTGCCAGGCGCTGCGTTCCTCTTCGCGCAGGGCGCGGCTCACGTCGGAGAGCACGATGAGCGTGTGGGGCACGCCGTTCTGCCGGAACGATCGCTTGCGCACCATCCAGCGCGCGCTGGGCGCGGAGTAGGGCAGCGAGACCAGCGTCTCGTTTGGCGCTTCGAAGCAGGCGTTCAGTTCGAGTTCGGTCGCGGTCTTGCCCAGCAGGCGCGCGGCCGGCTGCTGCAACAGGCGCTCGCCGGCGGCGTTCATCAGGCGCAAAACGTGGTCGGGATCGAAGGTGAACAGCGGCGTGTCAATTTCTTCTACCACGCGGCGCAACAGCGCGGTCGCCTCGATGGTCTGGATGCGCTGCTCGGTCAGGATGTCGGCCAGGGAGTTGATCTCCATGGCCAGCTCGCCCAGGGCATCGTTGGGAGCAGCGCCGCGAGCGCGAAAGGAATAATCTTCTTCGCGCAGCGCGCCGACAACGTTGGCCAGCGTCTGCAGCGGACGAACAATCTGATCGAGCAGGGCCAGCGTCAGCACCAGCCACAGGAAGAATTCCAGAACCGTGAGGGAAATCTTTACGTCGCGGGTCCAGTCGTGCGTCCAGATGAGCGTGGTGCCGAAAGCGACTCCCGGCAGCGCCGCCAGGATGGCGAACAACACGATGCGCTTTTCGTAGAGCAACCGGAAACGGTGGGTTCGGACGGAGGGAGTTTGGGCGGCAGGCTTGGAACTCCCATCGAGCGCCGCCAACCCTCCCGATGGGCCGATAGCTTTGGATTCGCCGTCCGCGCTAGAGTCCATAACGTTCCATCCGGCGGTAGAGCGCGCCGCGGCTCAGGCCCAGCGCTTCGGCGGCCTGGCTCACGTTGCCGTGAAAGCGTTGCAGCGCCTTGCGCACCAGGATGCCTTCGACTTCCTCGATGCTGAGCTCTTCCAGATTCTGACCTTGCCCGCGTTGCTGCACGTTCAGGCCCAGGTCGGACACTTGAATCTCGCCGGTCTGGCACATGAGCACGGCGCGCTCCAGGGTGTGCTCCAGCTCGCGCACGTTTCCCGGCCAGGAATATTGCATCATGGCTTGCAGCGCGGGCGCGGCGAATCCGGTGACCGGAGCCCGATAGCGCGCAGCATAACGCGACAGGAAGTGGGCCGCAAGCGCAGGAATATCTTCGCGACGTTCGCGTAGCGCTGGAATGTGGATCTCGACGGTGTTCAGGCGGAACAGCAGATCTTCGCGAAAATTGCCCGCGGCAATCGCGTCCTGCAAGCTGGTGTTGGTGGCCGAGATGACGCGAACATCGATGCGCTTGGTGCGCGAGGAGCCTACGCGTTCGATCTCACCGGTCTCCAGCACGCGCAGCAGCTTAGCTTGCTGGCGCACTGGCACGTTGCCGATCTCGTCGAGAAAGATAGTGCCGTTGTCGGCCAGCTCGAAGCGGCCAATGCGATCGGTGCGGGCGTCAGTGAAGGCGCCTTTCACGTGTCCAAAGAGTTCGCTCTCGAAGGTGCCTTCGGGCAACGCGCCGGTATTGACCGCGACCAGCGGCATGGAAGCGCGCGGCGACAAGGCGTGCAGGGTTTGCGCGACCACTTCTTTGCCGGTGCCATGTTCGCCGGTGACCAGTACGTTGGCGTCGGAGGGTCCGATGCGGGCGATAGTCTGCAAGACCGGCTGCATGGAGGGCGCGGCGGCAATGAATTCCGGACGGCCTTCAGCCCGCAACAGGCGAGCTTCGGCTTCCAGTTGCTGCGTCCGCTGCAAGGCGCGATGCAGTTCCACCTGGGTGCGCAGGATGGCCAGCAGGCGCTCGTTCTCCCACGGCTTCTGGATGAAGTCGCGCGCGCCGCGGCGCATGGCTTCCACGGCCAGTCCCACATTGCCCCAGGCCGTCATCACGATCACCGGAATGCTGCTGTCGAGGGCAACGATTTCCGACAGCAGGTCGAGACCTTCCTGGCCGGAAGTAGTGTCGCGGGTGTAATTCAGGTCGATGAGGACAGCGTCATAGAACTCGCTGGCCAGCGCTTCGCGAACCGCTGCCGGCGATTTTGCGGTATCCACCACAAAGCCTGCCGGACGCAGCAGCAATTCGATGGCTTCCAGGATGTGCGGCTGATCGTCGGCCGCCAGGATGCGGCCGGTGCGCTGGCGATTGGCAGGCTCACTGGCTACCTCGCGAGTTGTACTCAAGCTGGGTGGACTTTGGCTTCGCGGCAATGTGTTCTCCTCAATGCGCGGTGCCGTCCACCGCATCCTGAATATCGATGTGATTCTCGTCCAGCGTCGTTCCGGTGGCGCGCTGCAGTTCGAGCTTGGATTTCTGGTAGGCGGTGCTGGCGTTAACCAGATCCAACTCCGCCAGGGCCAGGTCGCGCTGCGAGGTCAGCGTCTGGAAGCTTGATCCTGCTCCCAGCGCCTGTTCCTGCTGCATGATGGTGAAGGTCCGCTGCGCCAGGTCGCGGCCCTTTTGCGCCGCCTCGACCCGGGCGCGGCCCTGCTCCAGGGCATACTCCGCATTGCGTACTTCGATGCGAATCTGCTTCTTCAGTTGCTGCTGCAGCATTTGCGCCTGCCGGTATTCCAGCTCCGAACGATATTGGTCGGCCTTGGCCACGCGATTGCGCAGCGGAATGTTCAGATTGAGGCCCACGAAATAATCCGGCGAAGAGTTATTGAAGGCATCCCCAAAGCCGCCCCACCAGTTGGTAGGAACAGTGGTGCTGTTTTGGGCGTAGTAGAAGGGATTCAGGTCGCCGGCCAGTCCGGTGCCGCCGTAGAAGCCCACCAGCGCCAGCGTGGGCAGCAGAGCGTTGGCCGCTGCCTTACGGGTGATCTCGCGGTTCTGCAAATCGATTTGCGACTCCGACAGCTCCGGACGATCCAGCAGCGCCTGGCTGATCAGGTCCTGGGTCGGCTTCTCCGGAATCATCTCGATCTGCTCCAGCCGGTCGGTGGGAACCACCGGCATCGACTCCAGCGTAGGATCGTCCAGGTTCTTGGTGAGCGCGTTCTTGATTAAGGATTCCTGCAACTGAAGATTAGTCTTGGCCACGGTCAAGTCCTGATCGCGGCGCGAGACTTCGGCCTCGGCGCGCATCACGTCCATCGCCGGAATGGCTTCGAGCTGCAACTGTTTCTTGGCATTGTCCAGACTTTGCTGGGCGAAGGCGAACGACTGCTCGTTGACTTGCTCGGCGCGATAGGCGCTGACCAGGTCCCAGTAAATGTCGGCGATCTGGGTGATGGTGGCGATCACCTGCGCCTTGAACGCGATGTCGGAAATCTTCTTGTTGTTCTTGGCAATGCGCAGATAACGAAGATTCGGCCCAGTCCCGAAGCCGGCCAGCAACTGTTGCTGCACGGTGAAGCGATAGTAGGAGTTGAGCGTTGGATTCAGGCTGTTATAGATACTGTTGGCGGTTTGCCGGTTGTTGTCCACTTCCATGCTGATGCTGGTACCGGTGGGAAACGCCTGGCTATAGTTGAGATTGACGGTTCCGGTATTCAGCTGCAGCGCTGGGACACCGTAAATCTGCAGGTTGCCCAGCGGGGTGGTCAGATGTTCGATGCCCATGGTGCCGCTGATAATTGGATCGTAGGACGATACAGTGGTCCCGATGCCGAGGGTGGATTGCACCAGGCCGGAAGCTCCGGCTCCGGCGCCGCCCGCGCCGCCCGTGGTGCCTCCGGCTCCGGCGCCGGGTGCGCCCTGGCCGAAGCCGCCTACGCCGCCTCCGGCGGTGCCTTGCACCACGCCGGTGTTGACGCCGCGAAAGAAGCCGCCCGCCTTGGTACGCTCGATATCGGTGTCGGCGATGGGCAGGTTGTAGCGCGCAATCGCCAGATCGAGATTATTTTCCAGCGCCAGGGCGATCGCGTCCTGCAGCGAAATGTAAAGCTTGCCATCGCGCATCAGCTGGTCCAGCCGGGGCGAGTTGGCCAGATTCGGCTTTGGCACCCGGCTGGGCGCATAGGCCGCAAAAGGATCGTTGGAATGCGGAATGGCCAGGTTGGCCGGGGTCCGGATCCCAATCGGCGACGAGGGCACGGTGGGAGGCGGCAGGGGCGCCGGTTGCGGCGCGGGGGCATTCGGCGTTTGCTGTTGGGCTTGCGCACTGAGCATCAAAGCACACAGCAGCCAAGCCAGCAGCGGAGACCGGGAAAGACTCGCGATCATGAACGGACCGCCTCCCCGTTGGCCGCCAGGGCAGGATTCGCGGTGTCGCCCACCAGCCAGCCGTCCCGCATCTGGATGGTGCGCGAGCCGTAGGACGCATTCACGTCGGAATGCGTGACCTGCACGATGGTTGTGCCCTCCCGATTGAGCGCCGTGAACAACTCCATGATCTCCTTGGCCTGGCTGGAATGCAGGTTGCCGGTGGGCTCGTCGGCCAGCAGCAGCGCCGGCTTGTGAATGACCGCGCGGGCGATGCCGACCAACTGCTGTTGTCCCCCCGAAAGCTGGTTGGGGTACAAGTCTTTCTTGGCGACGATCTGGAAGTGGTCGAGGGTTTCGGCCACCATCCCCTGCCTCTGACCGCGTGGGATGTCTTTGTAGGACAGGGGCAGATCGATGTTTTCCTGCACCGTCAGGTCGTCGAGCAGGTGATAGCTCTGGAAGACCATGCCGATTTTGCGCTTGGCCAGCTCGGCGCGGTCCTTGCGCTTCATCAGATGCACCGGCTGTTCGCCGAACCAATATTCGCCGGCCCACTGGTCGTCGAGCAGGGCCAGCACATTCAGCAGCGAAGACTTGCCCGCTCCCGACGGACCCATGATGGTGATGAACTCGCCTTCCTGGATGGTGAGATCAACGCGGCGCAATACCCAGGTTTGTCCCGCTCCGGTTTTGTAACTGCGTTCGACGTTTTTGAGTTGGATCATAAAAAGTAACTAGTAACTAGTAACTGGTAATTAGCAATTAGCAATTAGCATTTAGCACTTGAGCATTTAGCACTTGGCATTTGGCACTTGGCATTTGGCAATTGGCATCTAGCACTTGACAGTCGGCAATTAGCACTTAGCAATTAGCAATTGGCACTTGGCAATTAGCATCTAGCACTTGACACTTAGCACTTTCACTTAGCACTTGGCCAAGGGCATCTGCTTTGTATCAGGGCACGACTTCAGTCGTGCCGTAAATAGCCAATATCTGGAGGGCTTTAGCCCCGGAAAAATCCGCAGGGGCTAAAGCCCTGGCCTTTGCGATGTTTCGTTCGGCACGGCTGAAGCCGTGCCCTGATACAAACCGCAGCTCATTACAATCGAGCAATGACCCCATCTGATCCGCGGCGCCCCACATTTCGCTCTCGGGCATCTGGTAGCTAGCATTTGGCAATTAGCACTTAGCAATTAGCACTTAGCACTTAGCAATTAGCATTTAGCACTTAACACTTAGCATCTAGCACTTGACACTTAGCACTTTCACTTAGCACTTGGCCAAGGGCGTCTGCTTCGTATCAGGGCACGACTTCAGTCGTGCCGTAAATAGCCAATATCTGGAGGGCTTTAGCCCCGGAAAAAATCCGCATCAGCCTTGAGCATTTAGCTAGTTGCTAGTTGCCGCTAGTTGCTGGTGAATGCCAACTGCCAACTGCCAACTGCTAACTGCAACTCAACTGCCAACTGCTAACTGCCAACTGCTAACTGCCAACTGCCAATGCTAACTGCCAACTGCCCAACTGCCGCCTTTCTACTCCCAGCGCAGCGCCTTAATGGGATCGATGCGCGAGGCGCGGCGCGCCGGGATGTAGCTGGCAAACAGGCCGCAAGCTGCCAGCAGCAACGAAACTGCGATGATGGTCGAGGCGTCGTAAGGCACCACTCCGTAGAGGAAGCTGCGCAACACGCTTCCCGCCGAAATGGCAGCAATCACGCCAATACCAACCCCGATCGCGAGCAAAAGAACCGCCTGCCGCAACACCAATCCAACTACGTTGGAACGGGTCGCTCCCAGCGCCATACGCAGCCCGATATCGCGGGTGCGCTGGCTGACGTTGTAGGCCAGCAGGCCGTAAATTCCGGCAATCGAAATCAGCAGCGCCGCGCCCGCAAAAATCCAGAGCAGGCGCACGGCCAAGGTCTGGCTGCCAAGCGAGGTGTCCACCACGTCCTGCATCGTCCGAATGTCCATCACCGCCAGGTCAGGATCGACGTCCCGCAATGTGGTACGCAGCTCGGGGATCACGGTCGCAGACGAGACGTGCGTGCGCAGCGCCAAGCTGGTGAAGGACGCCAGAATGTAGGGAGTCAGTTCGTCCTGCGGACCAAGTTGCAGATACGAGACGTCAATCTCCGGCTGAACCTCCTGCGCCATCGCAGTCTGATGCGTGTTCTCGACGATTCCGATGATGGTAGCGGTTCCGTGCGGTCCGGTATCGCTGATCTTAAGTTGGTGGCCCAGCGGATCCTGGTGGGGAAAATACTGTTTTGCGAAGGCTTCATTTACCACGGCTACGGCAGAGGATTGCGGACCGTCGGTGTCGCTGAACAACCGGCCCTGCAACAGTCGTATTCCCAGGGTCGAATACAAACTAGGGCTGACGGCGCGCACCGAGGCGGTGGTTTTGTGCGCTGGATCCTTAGGCCGTCCGACGATCTCAAACGAGCCACCGGCAGAAAAGTTTGGCGACAAGGGCAGAATGCTGGTCAGAGCCGCGGAATCGACGCCGGGAAGATGTGCCAGGCGATCGAGTAACGGCGCGTAGAAGACCTGGGAAATGTCTTGCCCGGAATACTTGCCGGTGTTGCCCACCATACCCCCGCCGGACTGCGGCAGGAAAATTGACGTTACTACCACATTGTGAGGGACGAAGCCGAGGGGCAACTGGCGCAGCGCTAACAAGCTGCGCAGCAGCAAGCCGGCAGAGATCAGCAGAACCAGCGAAAGCGCGATTTCGCCGACCACCAGGGCATCGCGAAAACGTTTTTGCCGGCGCCCGGCACTGGCTGCGGGCGTTCCCTGGCGCAAAGCTTCCTGGGCCGGAGCGCGGGCGGCCTGCAACGCCGGAACCAGGCCAAACAGTACCGCCGAGAGAATGGAGAACCCGGCCAGCGCCGCCGCCACGCGGGCATCGATTTGGATGTGGTGCGAAAGCGGCAAGTAGAGATCGAGATAAAACTTCAACAGGCGCACACAGCCGAAGGCGAGGGCCAGGCCCACGGCGGCGCCAGTCAAGGCGAGCACCAGGCTTTCGGTCAGAAACTGGCGAACCAGGCGAGTGCGCGCTGCTCCGATGGCGCTGCGAATGGCGATTTCGCGGCGGCGTCCGCTGGTGCGCGAGAGCAACAGGCTGGCTACGTTGGCGCAGGCAATCAACCAGACTGCGAGCACGGCAAATTGCAGCGCCAGCAGCGCCGGACGAACATTGCCGGTCACCACCTCACGGTAGTTCTTCACGATGATGCGCTTGTCGAGTTCGAGTTTAGGGTAAGCGTTGGCGATGTTGTTCTGGATGCCGGCAAGTTCAGCTTGCGCTGAGGCGATTGGCACCCCCGGCTTGAGTCTGCCCACGGCGGTGATAGTGCGGGAATCGCGCTCCAGGTAGTCCTTGGTGGGCACCAGCGGAGACCACACTGCCGGCCCATCGCCGACGTAGGGAAACTCGAATCCCGCAGGCATCACGCCAATGACGGTATAGATTTTGTTGCCCAGCTTGAGCGAACTGCCGACCGCCTGCGGATTCTTGTTGAAGAATTTCTCCCACGCGATCGAGTTGATCAGCACCACATCGCCGTGGCCGGGCTGATCTTCTTCCGGCGAGAAGTTGCGACCCAGGGCCGGCTCAACCTGCAAGGTCGACAAGAGGTTTGCGCTGCTGAAAATGACTGGAATGAAGTCGGAGAAGCCCGGAATATCGACGCTGCGAATGCCTTCCGTATACCAGCCGATGTCCTGAAAAGAGCGGCTCTGGTCCCGCCAGTCACGAATATCCGGCAAAGAAGAGTTGCCCGGAGCCAAGTCGGACGGACTCGCTTCGCTCATCTGCACGATCTGGTCAGGCTTGGGAAAGGGAAACGGGCGCAGCAACACCGCGTCGATGACGGCGAACATGGCGGCATTAACGCCGATGCCCAGCGCTAGCGTCAGCACGGTCACGGCAGTGAAGCCGGGATTCTTGCGTAACTGGCGAAAGGCGTAGCGCAGATCTTGTAGAAGTCCAGTCATGATTTAGCAAGTAGCATTTGGCAGTTACCAATTAGCATTTAGCACTTGGCATTTAGTGCCAGGCAACTAGCATTTGGCAAACAACAGTCGACAGCTTCACCCCATCTTAGGTATCGCCTTGTATCAGGGCACGCCTTCAGGCGCGCCTTAACTGACCAATCACGACCTGGGCTTCAGCCCCTGTGGACTCTAGTTTTGCCGGGGCTAAAGCCCCGTTCTTCGTTGTGCTTCTTTCGGCACGACTAAAGGTCGTGCCCTGATACGAATCGAAGGCACGGCCGTTTGCGATTTATGCCTCGGCTCTATTGACATCCCGCGTGCCGCCCCTGAAGGGGCTCAATCATAAAATTTCAGCCTACCCAGCGCTGAAGCGCTGGGCTATCCTGTCGCCGTCCCGCAGGGCGGGACTCAAGCGTCGTTGCTACTGTTGCTCGCCAAATGTGGCCTTTCCGTAGGGATGTCAACCGAACCTCTTATCGCCGCGATAGATTGCCAAGGCTAACGGCCAAATGCTAAGTGCTGATTGCGCCGCAGGGGCTAAAGCCCCATTGATTTCGCGATGTTTGCGGCACGGCTGAAGCCGCGCCCTTTCAAAACCGGAAGTTAATCAGAGCTCCCCAACGGCCAAATGCTAAGTGCTAATTGCCAAATGCCGCCTTACTGCGCTTCCTGCATCAGCCTCCGCAGCTCTTCTTCCGCGACCACTTTGCCGTCGAACAAATGCACTTCGCGCTCGGCGTGCGCCGCGAAACGCGGATCGTGCGTCACCATGCAGATCGTCGCGCCTTCACGATGCAGCTTTTGCAGCAACTCCATCACGGCTTCGCCATTGCGCGAGTCCAGGTTTCCCGTAGGCTCGTCGGCCAGCAGGATGGAAGGCGATCCGGCCAGGGCGCGCGCCACGGCGACACGTTGCTGCTGACCGCCGGACAGTTGCGATGGATAGTGACGCAGGCGATGCGCCATGCCCACCCGCTCCAGCGAATCGAGCACGCGGCGCTTGCGCTCGGCGCTGGGCATGCCGTCGCGATAGGTCAGTGGCAGCTCGACATTCTCGTATACGGTGAGGTCGCCGATCAGGTTGAAACTCTGGAAGATGAAGCCGATCTCGCGGTTGCGAATGCGCGAGCGGTCGCTGAAATCCAGATTCGCCACCGGCTGGCCGTTGAGGTTGTAGTTGCCTCCGGTCGGCGTATCCAGCAGCCCGATGATGGAGAGCAGTGTCGACTTGCCGCAGCCGGACGGGCCGGACATGGCAACATATTCGCCCTTACGGACGGTGAGGTGCACGCCGGCCAGCGCGTGCGTCTCGACTTCGTCAGTGTAGAAGACCTTGGTCATGTTTTCGATTTCGATCAGCGGGGTTGCTTCGCTCATGTGGTTGTCGTCCTTCTCGCGATTCGCTTTTCGCTCTTCGCTTTTCGCCAGAGGCTTTTAGCTCTTAGCCTTTAGCTCTTAGCAAGCACTACGTAATTCCTGTTCCACTCGTTCCGTATCGACTGGAAGCGATGAGCTCTGTCGTCCCTACGGGACTCGGATTTATTTTTCCGCAGTACCCAGCATTCCGCCTGCGGCTCCATGCTGGGCTAAGCTCTTCCGCGCCTGCGGCGCTTGTTTCCTCCGCTTCGTACTCCACTACCGAACCGTAAAGTTAGTTCTCGCACAGACTCTGAGTGCTGGGCCAAGCTCTTCCGCGCCTGCGGCGCTTGTTTCCTCCGCTTCGTACTCCACTACCGAACCGTAAAGTTAGTTCTCGCACAGACTCTGAGTGCTGGGCCAAGCTCTTCCGCGCCTGCGGCGCTTGTTTCCTCCGCTTCGCACTCCACTTCCGAATCGCAAAAATTAGTTCTCGCACAGACTCTGAGCGCTGGGCTAAGCTCTTTCGCGCCTGCGGCTCTTGTTCTTGCGGTTCGCATCGCAGTGCCGAATCGCAAAGTTAGCACTCACCCAGACTCTAAACGCTGGGCTATGATCTTCCGTCGCGCAAGCGGGACCAGATCCGTAGTTGGCCCAAGGCGAAGAGCGAAGAGCTAACAGCTAACAGCGAACCGCGTCTCTTCTCCCTACTCCAGCCGCACCCGATCTGTGTTATCCCAGCGCGACATGTCGGAAAGAATGACGGTGTCGCCTTCCTTCAATCCGGAATCGATCTGGATCTGGTTCACCGAAGCGCGGCCCGTCTTCACCTGCACGCGCGTGGCGCCGTTGCCTGTGGGATCGAGCTTGAACATCGAGATGGTGCTGTTCTCCTGCCCGAACGCCGGACGGCCCACATAAAGCACGTTCTCCAGCCGCTCCAGATCGATGGTTCCATCGACGCTCAAATCCGGACGCGCGCCCTTTGGGCAGCTCGCCGGTCAGCTTCACATCGACGGTGACGGTGCCATTCTGCACCGCCGGATCGACGCGGCTGACCTCTCCGGCAATAATGCCGTTGTGAGTGTCGATGGAGGCGGGCTCGCCGATCTGCACATCACGCGCCTGGGTTTCGGGAATCTTCAACTCCGCCATCAGGTGATTGGGCTGAACGATTTTGGCCAACTCGGTTCCGGGCAGAACGTGCTGCCCGACTTGCAGCGGCAGCTCAACCAGAACTCCATCCACACCCGCCTGAACTTTCAGCCGCTCCAATTGCTTCTGCTTCAGATCGGCCAGCGCGCGTCATCTCTTCTACCTTGGCCTGCTGCACCGCCAGCTCGGAGGCAATCGCCTGTTGATTGATCTTCAGCCGGTCATCTTCAATCTTGTCGCGAGTCACCATCTCCTGCGCCTTGCCGGCCGACGCCTTGGCCTGCAGGCCGGAGATGACGCCGAGATCGTAAAGCGATTTGTCGGTCTGCGCCTGGCGCTCGGCTTCGTTGTAGTCGGCGTTGACGGTCGCCGCTCCTGCCTTCTGGGTCATCAGATCGCTGTCCAGCTTGACCTTCAGGCTCTGGTACTCAGCCTCGGCGGCTTTCACCTGCAGCTGCGCGTCCAGCGCTTCCTGCTCCAGTTGGGGATTGACCATTTCGACCAGCACGGTGTCAGCCTGACCTGCGAGCCGGGAAGTTTATCAATGCGAATGACGGTGGCTTCGGTTTCAGCCGGAATCTGGCGAACATCTTCGTGGCTGGGGATCAGAGAGCCCAGACCGCGGACCTGCCGCAGCATGGAGCCGCGCTTCACGGTGTCGGTCCAAACCGTGCTGCGGTCAACGGTAGGGGCGGCCGGCTTGAGGCGCGAGATGCCGACGGTCACTCCCACCAGTACGACCAGCGCGACAATCGACCAGATAATCTGCCGACGGCGCTTCTGGCGTTTAAGTTCAGGGCGGGCGATATCCATTGCAATCTTCCTTGGTGCAAGCGGGGCACCATTCCAAGACAAGCCTAACTATCGCGTAGTGAATAGGTTACGATGTGCAAGACTTTTGTGGCCGGAGCTGCTGTGTCCCCTCTCGGATTGAAGTGTCCGATATTGAACACCTTTTGTCCAGCGATTAAATCGATGGGACAAGCCGCGCTCACCCATCCGGCGTGCGTCTTTTTCCGCCCCCGCCTCGTATACCCGATAGTATGGTCGCCACCGCTTTCAGTTTGCTGGTACCGATGGAAACCGAAGAGGCCCAAATCGCCCGTGGGCTCCGGCAGCGCGATCCTGATCTGCTCGATGCCTTGATCGCGCAGTATCAGCACCGGCTGCTGCGCTACCTGCTGCACCTTACCGGCAATCGCGCGGTCGCCGAAGACCTGTTCCAGGAAACCTGGCTGCGGGTGCTGGAAAAAGGTCATCTTTATGATGGGCGCAATCGTTTCGTGACTTGGCTGATGTCGATCGCGCACAACGTTGCCATCGACCACCTGCGGAAGCGCAGTCTCAGCAGCCTGGACGAAATGAAAGATCCCGAAGACGGTGCCCCGTTTGAGCCGCCGGCGACCGGGCCGTCGCCCTTCGACCAGGCGGTTGACCAGCAGCAGCAAGCGAGGTTTCAAGCAGCCTTGGCGCAGGTAGCTCCCATTTTTCGCGAAGTCCTGGTGCTGCGCTTCCAGGAGCAGATGAAGTTGGAGGAGATTGCCCAGTTGATCCGTATTCCCCTATCCACGGTTAAAACCCGCATCTATCGCGGGGTGCAGGCCTTGCGTCCCGCTCTCAAGGGAGGCGCGCAATGACCGATCGCGAGCACCAGCGCGCCATCGAATTGATCACTCTTCGTGGAGTGGAAGGCATTTCCGGTCCCGATGCTAACTGGCTGGAGTCGCATCTGGCGGCGTGCAGCGAGTGCGCGGATTACGCGGAGGCCTGCGAGAGTACCGGCGAATTGTTGCGCGAGGTTGCCATTACCGCCAGTCCGGCGCTGGTGGCCGCGACGCAATCGCGGCTGCGGGCCCACGCCCTCTTCCTGGAAGAGCGGCGCTCGCGGATCGTCCTGATCACAGTTTCGTTCTGCATCGGAGCGTTGTCGTCCACGCTGTCGGCCTGGCTGTGGTTGAAGTTTGGTGGCTGGGCGGCAGCGCGCCTGGGATGGTCGCCTGCCATTGTCGAGCCGGGCATATTCGTCGCCTGGCTGGTGCCTGCCGTCATCGTTGCCGTGGCTATGCTGGCCTCGTCGCATCCGGTGATTGATCGCTCGGTCACGCTGGCATGGCTGGGAGAAGAGCAGCAAGGAGGCCGCCCATGACGCAAGCTCGATCACGTTTCGCGCAGGAGTTGCGCATCATTCCGACCGGGTGGGCCATCGCCGCCGCCATCGGCTTTATCGCGGTGGAAGCGCTGTTCGAGAAGATCATTCCCCACTTCAGCGGGCACGATCTTCCGCCCGAGCCCTGGTGGACGCTGCTGGGCCTGCTGGCCGCAATCCTGATGGTGGCCACCATCCTGCTGATCGGCTACATCTACGCCGATGCCAAGCGCCGCGGCATGAACGCCGTGCTGTGGACGGTGCTGGTTATCCTGATTCCCAAGCCGATCGGCTTTATCGCCTACTTCCTGCTGCGCAAGCCGCTGGTGACGCCGTGTCCGCAATTGCAGCACTCCCGTTGGCTCCGATTTCGCCTACTGCCCGAAATGCGGCTACGCCTTGGCCCCGAGCTGCAGCCATTGCGGCCGGGCCATCCGCCCGGATTTTGTCTGTTGCCCCTATTGCGGAAAAGCGGTCGGAGCGCAGCCTGGCATTCCTCAGAACAGCGTCAGCTAGACGAGACGTCGAAGCAACCGTCAACCGAGGTGATAATGCCAGCGAGGACAACCGATCTGCAGCGCAGGCTGCTTTTGTGGGGCATGCCGATTGTCTTCGCACATTACGCCGTCGTGATCTGGCACGTGACGTTGCTAGTCAAAGTGCGGCCAGAGTTTCCTCAACTTGCGATTCTCTTATTGCTGGTGATTAACCTGTTTCCCATCGCCGGGATGTTTGCCTTTGCTAAGGGATTTCCCAAACTGGCCGGAATTGTGATCATCCTTCCTCTCGGGACAGCGCTGGTCATCGGCGGCTACACCCATTTTCTGAGTGCGGGTTCCGACAACGTCTTGCGCATGGCGCCCAGCGCGTTGAGGTTGCCGTTCCAAGTCAGCGCGGTCTTGCTGGCACTTCTGGAAGCGCTTGGCTGTTGGATCGGCCTCCGAATCTTCGCATTTTCCTGGACTCGTTAAGGAAACTCGGGTTAAGTCTTGCTTTGAAGGGGACGGCCTTTCAGAGACTGTGTCGCAACCCGCTCAAGAGTTTTCCGGTGGGGAAAAACATCGAATTCCAGCCAGACTAGCCGCGGAGCGGTGGCATGGGGTTAGGCGTGGGCGTAAGCCCACGCACCCAGTGGGAAAAATCCGAGCCGCAGAGCGGCGGCACTAACTCGTGGCACAGTCTCTTTCAGGCCGTCCGTTAAGGGCCTGAAAATCATCCGGCTTTAGCCGCTGCGGGACCTCGCTTTCACTTGACCAGACTTTCCCTAAGGCGAAGTCTGCGATTGATTTAGAATCTCCTTCCATGGCAGCAGTCACCTATCTGGAAGCAATTCGCCAGGGGATCTGGGAAGAGATGGAGCGCGATCCCGTCGGTTTTTTGCATTGGCGAAGACATCGGCATTTATGGCGGAGCGTTCAAAGTCACCGACGGGCTGATCGATCGCTTCGGCCCGGAGCGCGTGGTGGATACGCCCATCTCGGAGATGGCCATCATCAACGCCAGCTTCGGCGCGGCACTTACCGGCATGAGGCCGGTAGCCGAATTTCAGTTCATGGACTTCATCAGCTGCGCTTTCAACCAGATCAACAACATGCTGGCGAAAGCTCACTTTCGCTGGGGTGCGCCGGTGCCCGTCGTGGTGCGCGGCCCCTCGGGTGGCGGAGTTCACGGCGGCCCGTTTCACTCGCAGAATCCCGAGACCTACTTTGCTCACACGCCGGGGCTTGAAGGTGATTTGCCCGGCCAGCGCTTATGACGCGAAAGGTCTGATCAAGTCGGCGATCCGCGACAACAATCCGGTGCTGTTCTTCGAGCACAAGTTTCTCTATCGCCGCATCAAGGAAGAGTTGCCTGCCGAGGACTACACCGTGCCCATCGGTAAGGCGCGCGTGGTTCGCGAAGGTGCCGACGTCAGCGTGATCACCTATGCGGCGATGGTCTATGTCGCGCTGGAGGCCGCGGACATTCTGGCGAAAGAAGGCATCGAGCTTGAAGTTGTTGACTTGCGTACTGTGCTTCCGCTCGACCGCGATGCCATCCGCGAAACCGTGGAGAAGACCAATCGCGTAATCGTGCTGCACGAAGATACGAAGACCGGCGGGATTGCCGGCGAGGTTGCGGCCATCATCAACGAAGAGTGTTTCGACTCGCTGGATGCGCCGATCACGCGCATCGCCTCGGCCGACAGCCCCGTGCCGTTCTCACCGCCGCTGGAGGAAGCCTTTCTGCCTAAGGTGGAGGACATTGTCCGCGAGGCGCGAAGGTTGAAGCGCTACTGAGCGAATCCGGGGCGATCTCGCGCCCTGCGATCGCCCTGGAAGTCAAAGGTGGGCGGACATCCCGAAATTTTGACCCGGGGTCGAGCGGTCACAGCAGAGGTTTCGGCATTCGCTGCGCCGGGGACCTACGACCCAGACCGCCGGGTCTGCGCCCAGAAGGTTGACGCGTTTCTCAACTCCTACCCGACCAGGACGGCCCCGCCATTGACGTTGAGAATCTCGCCGGTGATGAACTTGGCGTGCTCGGTACAAAGAAACAGAACCGGGCCGGCAATCTCTTCCGGCGTGCCCACGCGCTGCAGGGGAATCGTGGCCGCGATCTTCTTGCCGGTCTCGGGATGGGCGAGGGTGTCGCTGGTCATGTCGGTGGCGACCCAGCCGGGCGCGACGCAGTTGACGTGAATGCCAAAAGGCGCCAGCTCCGTGGCCAGGCCCTTGGTCATGCTGATCAGCGCGCCTTTGGAGGCGGAATAGTCGGTGTGTCCGGCCTCGCCGCGCTGGCCTGAGGTGGAGCTGATGAGCACGATGTGGCCGCCGCGCGCCTGCCGCTTCATCTGCGCCACCGCGTGCTTCAATAGCGCGAACACGCTGTCCAGATTGGTGGCGATGGTGCGCTGCCAGTGCTCGTCGGTCATCTGGTCGATCGGGATATCGTCGGCCGGCCAGATGCCGTGGTTGGCCACCAGGATATCGAGCCCACCGAAGCGTTCAATCGCCGCTTGCACCAGAGCTTCCGCGCCGGCCGTGCCGGTAAGGTCGGCCTGAGCCGCGTGGCAGACGGCTGCACCGCATTCGGCGGCCAGGCGCTCGGCTTCATCTTTGGCACGCTGATAATTGAAGATCACGCGCGCGCCCGCCGCGACAAATAAACGGACCGTGGACGCGCCAATGCCGCGCGAACCTCCGGTGATGAGGGCAATTTTCCCGGGTAGCGATAATTTGGGTTCTGCGGACATGATGCAGACAAGCTAGCACAACCTTCATCGAGGCTTCAGCCTTGTACCGGATCGAAGATTCAGGTTGTGAGATCGAGGTTGAGGTTTGTGTCGGGACACGGCTTCGGTCGTGCCGCAATCCGTTCACGAATGAGTTGGCCATTCAGCTTTGCAAGCAAGGGCCAGATCCCGCGGCTTCACGTGGCTTACACTAAGGTAATCATGACGCGCGAATGGCCGGGTAGTTGTGCATCAACTTTAATGGCCGCGGCATGCGCTAGAGAGAACAGCGATGGACATTGAAGCGATTCGAAAGTGTTGCCTGCAATTTCCGCACACCACGGAGAACGTGCAGTGGGGTTACGACCTGTGCTTCAAGGTCGATGGCAAGCTGTTTGCCGTTACGCCGCTGGAGCCGGCTCCGGTGCGGCTCAGCTTCAAATGCTCGGCGGAGAACTTCGCGGATTTATGCGAGCGGCCGGGAGTGCGTCCTGCGCCCTACATGGCGCGCGCGCAGTGGGTCGCCCTGGAGCAGCTGAATACTTTGCCGGATGCGGAGTTGCGCCAGCTGCTGGCGGAATCGTACCGGCTGGTGTGGGAGCGGTTGCCCCAGAAGCGGCGGGCAGAGTTGCAGAGTAGCGCAACCGTGAAACCTTCGATCCATAAAGCCGCTGCCCGAAAGACAGCGCTCAAAACAGCGACGAAAGCAGCCCGTAAGAAACGATGAGAGGAAGCCGCCGAATCTGTCTGCTATTGTGGGAGGCGCTGTTGGTTGCCCTCTGCCTCGCGGCGACCACGCCGGCAGCTGCGCAGTCCGCTGGCGATTCCGGCAAGACCGGAGCTACGGCCTCGACGGCGGCGCTGGAGCGCGAATTCTTTGCCGCTCTGCGCGAAGGTAACGTGAAAGCGTTTCTCTCCTACGTCCCCAAGCAAGGAGTGAACCTGGGCTCGCAGCCCCAGCACGCCAGCCGCGAGGAGATTGAGCAGCAGTTACAGGCGCATCGCGGGCTGTATTGCAAGCTGTTCGATTCCTCCTGCATCGACGCGCCTATTGACCTGGCCAACAGCGCCCGCGCTTGTTCCTACCGCGAGTTGCTGACGCATTCGGAGAAGGTGAACACCGCGGCCAGCGAGATGACTCGCAGCGGCGTGCGCCAGGCTTTTCTGGTGGCGCGGATCAAGAACGATCAATGCGCGAATTCCAAGCTGATCGACTTCGTCTTCAATGAGGAGTCGGACGGGTGGAAGCTGTTTTCGATCCCGTGAGCGCGGCTGAAAATCCTAATCTCATAAGTCACGATTTGTATCAGTGCCCGGCTTCAGCCGCGGGGAGAAGGCTGTTCTCCAGTGGGCTTTCGTGTGTGCGTGAGCAATAGGCTGCGTGCCGGGCGGTGAACTGCAGCGCATGAAAATCGAGCCCCGACAGGGTGGATGTGCCGTTAGCCCAGGACGCAGCGAAGCGGAGTCCTGGGTCAAATGGCAAATGGATCCGAGCCGCGTAGCGGCGGCAGAATTCTCACGCAGGCCCTTTATAGTCCTGTAAGGCCGTTCTGTTGGAAGCGCCCTAGGGCGCGGCACGACTCGAAGTCGTGCCCTGATACAAACCTGGGCTGGGAAGGGTTGCGCTGAGGTTGGTGTGCTCCTGTGCCGCCCCTGAAGGGGCTCTGAAGTTTGATACGCCACTACCCAGGACTCCGCCTGCGGCTACGTCCTGGGCTGAACTGAGTCGTCCCGCAGGGCGGGACGGGACTGTCGTTGCTAATATTTCCCTGCCGACGTCGGCTTTCCCCAAGAGAGCTTAGCCGGCTTTTAAAACACAAGCAAAGCCTGCCACATTGTGTGACAGGCTTTTATATCCCACATCGTGAGATATTTCTTACTTTGTACGGTTTGTGCCCTTGCCCCTCTGGCAGCTGCCGCCCTGCACCGCAGTGAGGTTGCCGCTGGCCGCGGTCAGGGTCTGGTTCCAGCAAGCGCCGGTGGAGTTGGAGTACTGGTAGGTTTCCGAGTTGGCCTGCCCCATGGTGGTCAAGTTGCCCGAAGCGCTGACGATCAGCGTATCGGTGGGTGACACAGCGTCAGAGTAGCTGCTGGAGTAGGTGGCATTGCCGTTCAACTGCACCAGTTCGCTCTTGGTGAATCCTTGCTTGAGCTGGCTGAACTGGCGGACCGACCCGTCGGGATTGACATTGTAGGCGTAGGCCAAAGTCAGCGGCCAGCTGTACTGCTTGGTATTGAGGGTGACGTTGCTGCCCGCGGTTGTGGTAGTGGCCGAGGAGATGGAGGTGGTCTGTCCGACGTATTGATCGTCGACCGTGCCATCCTCGTGGACGTAATACTTCTGCCAATTATTGAAATCGATGCTCTGCACTACCTTGGTATCCACCAGGCCATGCGAAGTGTTGGCAAAGCCCTCCACCGTGAATCCGCGGTTGGAGGTGACCATCAACGTACCGTAAGCAATGGTGCCATTGGTACTGATGTTCTCGGTCACCATGGGGTCGGGCGCGCCGATGGTATTGGTGGTCACGGCTCCGGTTACCTGATTCGAGCCGTGATCCAGATACAGCAGCAGCGAGGCGGTAGCCGAGAAGTATTGGTCGGCGTTATAAACGCTGACTGCCACAGTGTGGGACTGGCCGTTGCTCAACACGCCGGCGAACGGCGTCAGATCCACGCGATAGGGCTCGAAGTTCAGGGTATGGACGCCGGGAATCGGTTGCCACAGGAATGGATCGATACCGCCGGTGAAGATCCAGGGATAGACAGGCGCAACGCCGGCAGGCTGGCCATCGATGCTGACCTCGCCTTCGCGGAAGGAGGTCGAACCGCAGCTGAACAACTCACTGGCCACATCGTTGGGCGCGCAGGTATACCAGAATTCGTCATCCTGCTGGCCTTGGGCGAAGACATCCAGATAGGCGCTTTCGACATTCGGCGGCAGGGTGAAGGTGGCGGCCAGCTGGTCGGTGGGCGAGTTGAGGGTGACGGTTCCACCAGTCGCGCTGGCCGACATGGGCAATACAACGTCGGCGGTGGTCGGCGGCTGCTGACCCTGCGCCAAGGGATAGAACTGCAGATACGCGCTGCCGTGATAGTGACTGGTGTATTGATCGTTGACCAGATTAAACAGCTCCACCATGCCATTCTGCGCCACCGTAAACAGCGGGCTGTAATCGGTCAGATTGCTTTCCGTGTGCCAGGTGCGCATAAAGCTTGCCGAGGGCTCGGCCGTGGTTCCGAAGAAAATGTTGGCGCCCCCGATCCAGATGTTGGTGGTGCGATCGTACTGCACGCCCGGATCGACCGACCAATCGGCCTCGAAGACAACCGCGGCCCACGGCCCGGGGCAGTTCGCCGGCGGCGTGTAGTTGAAGTAGCGCGGATTGAAGTCGTCGAAGTCGAGGTTCGAGAATAAAGTCACGGTGCAAGGCTGGGTAGTCGGCCGGGGCACGGGCGCATTGGCGGTGATGGTGTTCGGCGAACCGACCATCGGAGTGCCCGGCGCCACGTAGTTCTGCGCTAGCGCGGCACAGCTAAGCAGCAACGTTACGCCGATGGAGACGACGATCCAGCCGGGCTGGAAACGGGAAGACCTCTGCATATCGGTACACTCCTTGGCTGAGGACGCGGCCTGAAGGCACGCAACGGGACTGCAACAGGATAGTGCCTCTGCGGGGCTCTCTACAAGCTGCTGGTGCCTGTTAGTGAGGGCTCGAAAACAAAAGCCAGCTTTCGGCAATCACTTTCGCATTTTAATAAGATATAGGCGGCGTGATACTTTGGAAAATCACGCACTGCCCACCTGCTTGCCATGATTTTGGGAACGGAAGTTTTCCATTTCGAGCCGGACATCACCGGCATTTCCTGCGCCGGCCGGTTCACTCTGGGCACCCGGCTGAGCGAGACCGAAGCGATGATTCAATCGCTGATCGATAATGGCATGCGCAAGCTGGTGTTGGACCTGACCCATGTCGACTTTGTGGACAGCGCCGGGCTGGGCATTCTGATGCGCATCTTCGGCGAGATGGGACTGCACGGTGGGCAGCTCCGTATCGCCGGCCCCAACGCGCAGGTGCGACGCCTGCTGGACATCACGCACACCGCCTCGATTCTGCCGATCGATCCTGATCTGGTGACCAGCATCAAGACGTTGCAGGCACTTCCAGCTTCCCCGTCAGGTCACTGATTTTTTCGACGCGGTGTTCCAGGCACCACTTCTCCAGCGAATCGACCAAAGTTTCGCAAGCGCAGGGATCCCAGAAGTTGACCGTACCTACTTCTATCGCGCTGGCGCCGGCCAGTAAGAACTCGATCACATCTTCGGCCGTGCTGATGCCGCCTAATCCGATGACCGGAATCTTGACGGTTTTCGCCGCTTCCCACACCATGCGCAGCGCGATGGGTTTGATTGCCGGACCGGAGAGGCCGGCGGTGACATTGGAGATGCGCGGCTTGCGGGTTTCGGCATCGATGGCCATGGCGACGAACGTATTCACCAGCGAGAGGGCGTCGGCGCCGGCCTCTTCCGCGGCGCGAGCGACCTCGGGAATACTGGTCACGTTAGGCGAGAGCTTTACCACCAGCGGACGAGTGGCGATTTTCTTCACCGCGCTCACCACATCGAATAACATCCGGGGATCGCTGCCGAAACTCATGCCGCCGCACTTGGTGTTGGGGCAGGAGACATTCAATTCGTAGCCGGCAATGCCTTCGCCTTCATTGAGGATGCGCACCACATCTTCGTACTCATCCTGCGAATGTCCGAAGACATTGCACAGGAAAACGATGTTGTTGATTTTGCGCAACAGCGGCAGCTTCTCTTCCAGAAAGCCGCGGGCGCCGATGTTTTGCAGGCCGATGGCGTTCAGCATTCCGGCCGCGGTTTCAAACAAGCGCGGCGGAGGATTGCCGGCCATGGGCTCGCGCGAAAGGCCCTTGGTCACGAAGCCGCCCAGCCGGTTCAGCGTCACCACGTCTTCAAACTCGACGCCGTAGCCGAAGCTTCCGGCGGCGGCAAGAATGGGATTCTTGAAGGTGATGCCGGCGACGTTGACGCTCATGTCGAGCGCGGGCTTGGGCGCGGGACTCATTGCGCCTCGCGTTCACGGGCGACGATGACCGGCTGCCTAACGGTAGCCGCGCGCTCCAGTTTGTCCCACGCGAAGCCGCCGCCTTCGATGGCGCGCTTCAGCGTCTTCAGCAGAACCAGCGAGAACAGCTGGCGATAGGCGAAGCGTTGCAACCAGACGTGACCCAGCAGCAGGAAGTCGCGCTTGCCGCCGGGCTGTTGCCGCTCCAGGGTAAAGGCGATGGTGGAGGCGATGAAGTCGATCACCATGAACAGCGCGAAGTACACCACCAGCTTGTGGAAGTCGGCCGGGTTCGCCGATTCGGGATGGCGAAACTTGTCGACGAAGTAGCTGATCATTCCCACCGCGAACATGATGTCGATGAACGGCGAAACCAGCGGCAGCAGGATCTGGAAGATCACCATATTGGGAATCGCCACCCAGCCCAGCGCTCCTTTTTGCTTGACTGCCTGGCGATGCTTCCATACGGCCTGCATGATGCCGAACGACCAGCGGAAGCGTTGCCGCATCAGGCCATTCGCCGTGCTGGGAGCTTCGGTGTAAGCCAGGGCGCGATCTTCGTAGTTCACCCAGTAGCCGGCCTGGAGCAAAGCCATGGTGAGATCGGCGTCTTCGGCGACGGTGTCGTGATGATAGCCGCCGGCCGCGCGGACCGCGTCGGTGCGCCAGGCTCCGATGGCGCCGGGAACCACGCTGACCGCGTTCAGCGTGTTCAATGCGCGCCGTTCGAAGTTCTGGCTGGTGATGTATTCCAGCGCCTGCCAGCGGGTCCAGAGATTCACCCGGTTGCCGACCTTGGCATTGCCGGCCATGGCCGCAACTTTGGGATTGCTGAAGTGCGGCACCAGTTTCGAGATGGCATCGGGCGCGATGATGGTGTCGGCATCGATGCCGACGAATAATTCCTCGGTGACCTGCTCCAGCCCGTAGTTCAAGGCATCAGCCTTGCCGGAATTTGCTTTGGTGAGTACGGTGACCCGGCCGGCGGCAATTTCTTTGGCAAAGGCGGTGCGGGTAACTTCCAGCGTGGAGTCCCCGGAACCGTCGTCAATCACGATCACGCGCAGGTTCTTGTAGTCGGAGTCGAGCACCGAACGCACCGTGCGCTCGATCACCTTCTCTTCGTTGAAGGCCGGCACCAACACGGCAACCGCCGGGCGATAGTTGGGGTCGAAGCTGGCTTTGCGGCGGTGCGAAGCGGTCATAGATGGCGAGCGCGCCAATCAGAATCAGCCGTCCGCTCATCAGTACGTCGCCGACAAAGAAAACGAAGATGATGAACGCCTGCACCAGTCCGAAGAGAGAAAAGTTCAGGCTGTCGACCCAGGCCGCCCAGCGCTCATTGGTCGTGATGGGAGGCATCACCTCGGCGCGGCTCTTGCCCATCAGCTCGGAAACCGATACGACCTGGTAGCCGCGGTCTTTAAGGCCATCGAGGATCATGCCCAGGGCTTCGACCGTCTGGCTGCGATCGCCGCCGCCATCGTGCAGAAGAATGATGTTGCCGCAGCGCAGATTCCCTGGGGCGCAGGGCGGCAGATTGGCCAGAACATCGGCAGCGATGTCATGGGCCGAGCGTCGCGGATTGTCGCGCCAATCGTTGGGGTCGATCTTCTCGCCTACGGTGATGTAGCCCAGATCCTGCGCCAGTTCCAGCGGACGAACCTGGTCGGCGGTGTCGGGCGCTTCGTCGATGGCGTAGGGCGGCCGCATCAACACCGGCTTCACCCCGAACTTGCTTTCGAACAGGCGCTCGGTCAGGTTCAGCTCGACCTCGAAGTAGCGCTTGGAGATATTGCTGATGTCGGGATGGGTGAAGGTGTGATTCCCGATCTCGTGGCCTTCATCGTAGATGCGCTTGGCCACTCCGGGAAACTTTTCCACCTGGGCGCCGATCAGGAAGAACGTTGCCTTGGCGTCATGCTGCTTCAGCACGTCGAGAATCTTGGGCGTCCAGGTAGGATCAGGGCCGTCATCGAAGGTGATGGCAACTTCCTTGCGCTGCGTGCCGCCATACATGTCGACCACATAGGGCGACGGCAAAGTCTTGAACACTTCGTCGTTGACCAGATTGTTGGAATCGACGCTGATGCGGCGCTCGCCCGCCGACGGTCGCGACTGGATGCGCAGAATTTCACCCTGGCCTTCGATATCCACATCCTGACCCGGCGGCACCACCGTGAGCCGGGCGGGCGCACCTGCTTCGAAAGGCTTGTCCCACACCGCCCACAGCGAGCGGTCTTCCGAGCCCAGCCGCCAGAGCGCGAAGGTGTCGATGCCCAGCGCATGCGCCGCCCGCATCTGGTTGAGCGCGGTGACGCCGTCCAGAAACCACACATCGTGACGAATATTGTTTTCGTCGGAATAGGCGAAGTGCGGGTTCATGGCATCATCGTCGAAGTTGACGTCGGTCTCGGCATCGGAGGCTTCCAGCCAGGCCTCCTGCGCGCTCACGTTGTGAATGTCTTCCGGCGGCGTGCCTTTCTTCTGGCCTTTCTTCATCGCCCAGTCATAACCGTAGTTGGCGACCGCGCAAATGATTTTTTCCTTGGGGATAACCTTCAGCGCGTCCTGCATGTTCTTGACGAACCAATCCTGCCCCGCTACCGCGCCGGGATCGCCGCCCGGGTAGTGCTGGTCATAGTTCATCAGGATGAGGCCGTCGGAGACCTGCGAGATGCCGGCGTAGTCGAACGTTTTGTCGTTGACCGGAACCGCGATGTACAGCTTCAGACCTTTGGCGTGCAGATCGCCGTAAAGTTCCTGCACCAGCTGGCCGTAATCGGCGCGCGAGCTGTCGGGGAAGGCCTCAATATCGAGGGTCACGCCTTTGTATTGATCCGAGGCCAGAAACTTCAGCAGCTCTTCGCGAAAGCGCTGCCGGGCTGCCGGATTGGCGAGAAATTCCGCGGTTAGATCGGGATTCCACTTGTTGACGACCGGATCGAAATTGTTGACCAGGGGAAAAACTTCGGTCTGCGCCTTCTCGCTCTTCAGGAAGGACATCACTTTGTCGTCGATGCTGCGCGGCTTGCCTTTCTCGTCGATGACGTCGTAGAGGCCGTTGAACTCGGTTACCGCCTGCAGCCGGCCATCGGCCGTGAGCACGTGCATCCACTCGGGAAACAGCAAGTCGATCTGCGGGTAATACTCCTTCAGCGAGGCGAAGCTGGCCGCGTCCCACTGCACATAGAAGGCGCCGCGAATGCCTTCGTCGGAGTTCAACACCACCTGCGATGCCGGCCGCTTGGTCTTGCGGTGCGTGTTCTGGCGGCGAGGCGGCTTGCGCTTCTGATTGTCTTTGAGGGCGTGGTAGGGCCGCTTCAAATCGGGCAGGGCAACGCCGGGGACCGACGATCCCCGCAGCACGGAAACAACAAACAACACGACCAGCAGCGTAACTACGATCACGCTGGAATCGATAATTAAACGCAAACGGCGCCACCGCTTGCGGTCAGGATCAAAAAATATCTGCTTCGATTGCGGCATTAGGCAAAGGTCAACTTATCGTATCTGTGGGCAGGAGCCAGAGCAACTGGGGCCGTCGGCCTGGCTGGTCAGCCCTCGCCCGGAGGCTGCCGCTCAGGCCGCCGATACTTGGCGGTCTTGCTTGAATGTAGGAACACGACTTGGATAGAAAAGATTCGCCGAAGGTGACGGAAGTTCGACACAAGAGCCACTTTCAAAAGGACGGCACAACCCGGAAATCGATAGCTTGGAGCGGGACGAACGCTCCGGGTTGTGACGACTTGGGTATCGGATATCGATACCGCCGCCATGCTTTTGAAATCAGGGCAGAGGTCGGAGGCCGTAGCCGATCGGATGCTATAGTCGCGACGTGCATCAGCCTGCGGAAACATCCTGGCGACGGCCGGAGCCGCTGCCGTTCTGGCGCGTGCTGCTGGAGTCGCGCAGGTTCTTTCTGTTGGTCACGCTGGCCGGGCTGGCTCTGCGGCTGCTCTTCTACTTTCGCTTTCCGCATGTCACCGGCGATTCGCTGATTTATGGCGACATCGCCAAAAACTGGCTCGACCGCGGCATCTTTGGCCTGACCCACAGCGACGGCGTTCATCCCACCCTGATTCGCCTGCCCGGATATCCGGCTTTCCTGGCCGCCTGCTTCGTCCTGTTCGGCCGCGAGCACTACCACGCGGTGCTGCTGGTGCAGATCGCCGTCGACCTTGTCACCTGCTTCTTGATTGCTGATCTGGCGCGGCGAACTGTGTCCGAGCGCGCCGCGCGTTTCGCTTTCCTGCTGGCTGCGCTGTGTCCCTTCACCGCTAACTACACGGTGGCTCCGCTGGCCGAGACGCTGAGCATCTTCTTTGTTGCCGCGGCGCTGGATGCGGCCGCCGCCGGCTTGCTGGCGTGGGAAGAGCGGCGCGCGTCGTGGGCAGGCTGGATATGGTGCGGAGTGGCCGTTGCGGCCGGAATTCTGTTGCGGCCCGACGGCGGCATTCTGCTGATCGCGCTGGGGCTGTTCCTGGTCTGGCGGATGTGGCGGCATCCTAAGCAACGGGTACGACTGTTCTGGGCCGGAGCGCTGGTGCTGGCAATCTCGGTGGCGCCGCTGGTGCCGTGGACCGTCCGCAACTGGCACGACTTTCATCGCTTCCAGCCACTGGTGCCGCAGTCGGCCAGCGATCCGGATGAGTTCGTTCCCGACGGCTTTGACAAGTGGGTGCGAACCTGGTCGGCCGATTATGTTTCCACCGAGGAAGTCTACTGGCAGGTGCCGGGAGACCAGGTCGATCTGACGCTGCTGCCCTCGCGAGCTTTCGACAGCGCCGCCGAGCGGTAGAAAACCCGCGACATTTTCGCCGGCTACAGTAAAGTGCTGGTGGTCAATCCGCAACTGAACGCGCGCTTTATGGAGTTGGCGAAGGAGCGCATCCGGCGCAATCCGCTGCGCTATTACGTTTGGCTGCCGACGTTGCGCATCGCCGACATGTGGCTGCGTCCGCGCACCGAAATGCTGCCGCTCAATTCGCGCTGGTGGGAATACGCCGACGATCCTGCGTCTTCGGCGATTGCCACATTGTGGGGGCTGCTGAATTTGGCGTTCATTTTTGCGGCGGTGATGGGAGTAGTTCGTGGTCCGCGGCCGCGTTATCTCGGATTGATGTTGCTGTTTGTGCTGCTGCGCTCGGCATTCCTGGGCACGCTGTCGAATCCCGAGCCGCGCTATACGCTGGAGTGTTATCCGGTAGTTCTGCTGTTAGGCGGCGCGTGGATTTCCGGGTGGAAGAGGAAGGCCCATCCGTGATTGGGAATAAGTTGAGTTCGTTAGGCGATCGGGATGCCGGGTGGCCCGGGTCTCGCGCTTTTCGAGACCCGGGAAGTCCGCCATCGACGACGGTTAGGGCGGCGACAACACTTCCGGTAGTTCCTCAGTTGTACTCACCCAGGTCTCGAAAGGCGCGAGACCTGGTGCACTCCAGCATACGGGTAGGACACTTAGTAATCCCGTCCCGCTTTGCGGGACGACTCAGTTTAGCCCAGGACGCAGCCGTAGGCGGAGTCCTGGGTCCAATGGAAAATTGAGCAGAGTCCCGTAGGGACGGCAGGTATCAACCGCTCATGATCAGGATGTTGTCGATCAGTCTTGTCGTTCCAAAATACGCGGCTACGGCCACCAGCGCACCGCGCCCAATATCTGCCATGGGGTCCAGCGTCTCGGGATCGACAATCGCGAAATAATCCAACCGCGCGCTGGGTTCTTCGGCAATCACTTGCTTGCCGATTTCACTTAGCTTTTCAGCAGAGCGTTCGCCTTGATCGGCCGCCGTCTGCACTCGCAGCAGCGCCCGATGCAGCACCAACGCCTGTTGCCGCTGCTCCGGCGTGAGATAGACGTTGCGCGAACTCATCGCCAGGCCATCTCTCTCGCGCACGATAGGGCAGACCACCATCTCCACATCCAGGTCGAGATCGTTGACCAGCTTGCGTAGCACGACGACCTGCACGGCGTCTTTCTGGCCGAAGAAGGCGCAGTCGGGACGCACAATCTCGAACAGCTTGGTGACTACGGTGGCCACGCCGCGAAAATGTCCCGGCCGCGATGCGCCGTCGAGTTTATCGCTCAAGCCTTCTACCACAACGTAAGACTTAGCGCCGGGCGGATACATCTCCTCCGTTGTGGGAGTGAAAAGCAGGTCCACGCCGAGCTGTTCCAGCATTGCGGCATCGCGCTCCAGGGTGCGCGGATACTTGCTGAGATCTTCGGTAGGCCCGAATTGCAGCGGGTTCACGAAAATGGAAACCGCGGTCCCATCGCAGCGCGATCGTGAAGCGCGCACCAGCGACAGATGTCCTGCGTGCAGCGCGCCCATGGTAGGCACGAAGCCCAGCGTCTTTCCGCTGCGCGTCAGTTGGCGGCAGGCAGCTTTCATCCCGGCAATGGTCTGGATGCGTTGCAAGGGGATCAGTGAGGCGGCGTACTCGCCGGAGGAGCTGTTGGCGCGGGCGCCGCATCGTCGGGAGCCTCGGCCGGAGGCTGGGGTTCGGGCAGCTTCCAGCTTTCCAGAATGCCGCTCAGCACGGGCTCGCGCCGCGCCAGATTTTCCGGAGTACACTTCAGCGCCACCGAATAGATTTCGCTGTCCGGCCCCTGGATGAAGACCAACACCTCGATCCAATCGCGCTCGGTCGATTTCTCGCGGTACTGTAGCTTCAGCATCTGCGCCGGCTTGTGATCCACGGTGCGCTGCTGGCGTTGCAGAGTTTCGAAACTCTGCCCGCTCTGGCGCAGGCCGTTGGACGCCTGCTGAATGACGTCGTCCAGGCTGACCGCCTCCTCATCGCCATCGGGCGGCGGCACCACCATGGCTACCGTGATCTCGTCCCACAATGTCCGATCCTGCTTTTGCGCCGGCGCAAGCACCACGCCATTTCCCGCGAACGTATCGGTCAGCATCTCCCAGGAACTCGGATAGCGAAAGCAGAATCCGCCGTCAGGCTGGCAGTATTGCTTCCACGAAATGGACTTGTGGACCGGCGGTGACGTCGTGGTCTGGCAGACCGCAGCCAGGCCCAGACAGAGCATGACCGCCGGCAGAATCGAACCGCGAAACCAGAGCTGCATGACTCTACAGTCGCACAGCCTGCTTGCGTTCGGCAATTTCCTGCAGGCTGACCAGCGTCTCCTTGGGCAGATGATACGACTCGGCGTCGGAGGGATAGCCGCCCGACTTCACATCATCTTTAAAGGCGGTCAGAGCATTGCTGATCACGCTGCCCACATCGGCGTAACGACGCACAAACTTGGCCGGCGGCGCGAACGTCAGTCCCAACAGATCGTGGAAGACCAGCACCTGGCCGTCGCACTCGGGGCCGGCGCCGATACCGATGGTTGGAATTTCCAGCTCATGCGTGATCATAGCCGCCACCTCGCGCGGAATGCCTTCCAGCACGACGCAGCAGGCGCCGGCGCGTTCCAGGGCGAGCCCGTCGTGCATCAGCTGCTCGATGGCCTGCAGCGTCTTGCCCTGCACCTTGTAGCCGCCCATGGCATGCACCGATTGCGGGGTCAGCCCGATGTGGCCGACCACGGGGATCTCGGCGTCAACCAGGGTCTCGACCAGCTTGGCCCGCTTTTCGCCGCCTTCGATTTTCACGGCCTCCGCGCCCGCTTCCTTGATGAAGCGCGCCGCATTGCGCAGCGATTCCCGCAGGCTGATGTGGTAAGACGAGAACGGCATGTCCGCCACCAGGAAGGCCCGTTTCACCCCGCGGCGTACGGCACGGGTGTGATGCAGCATTTCGCGCATGGTGACCGGCAGAGTGTTTTCGTAGCCCAGCATTACCTGGGCCAGCGAGTCGCCGACCAGCACCATGTCGATGCCGGCGTCGTCGACCAGACGCGCGCTGGCGTAGTCGTAGGCGGTCAGGCAGGTAATGATTTCCTGACGTTGTTTTTTTTCTAGAAGAGTGGAAGCTGTGATCTTCGCGCGGAAGTCGCCGGTGGTAATACTCACGATGTCCTCCAGTACAGTTCCGCATCCGCGGATACCGCCTGTTACTGCCTCATCACCGAAACGTGGGACGTCCGGTGGGGAGACAAGTGGATTCTACACCCGGGGATTGCCGGTGGGTAAAGACAAACTTTCGACCGTGGCCGACGGGCGTTTGACCGGCTAGGCCTCTCGCAGTAGTTCGATGCCGTACTTGGGCGCCAGCGCCTTCGCTTTCCGGATGAAGGCGGCTTGTTGGTTTTCGTCCAGCTTCGGCGGAGGCGTGGTACGGGTGGCGACCGGTACGCCAACCTCCATAAAGAATTTCTCCTGCCCCGCAGGCGAGCAGATACATAACAACCGTACCGGGCCGGCAGAAGCGTTGTGAAACTGATGTGGAGAGTTTGCCGGAATGTGCAGGGTGTCGCCGGCGCGCACGATCGACTGCTGGCCACGGAAGGTGGCGACCAACTCGCCTTCGAGCAGGATAAAGGTCTCCTCGAAGTAATGCCGATGGGGCGGCGGGCCGCCACCCGGGGGGATGTGCATATCAAGAACGCAGAAGCGTCCATTGGTCTGTTCGCCCGTCACCGTGATGGTATAGGTATTGCCCACCAGACCGATGTGAGGCAGGTTATCGGGTTGCGCCAGTGTGAGATTGCGCTTGGGGTCGTCGGGTAGGATGGTTGGTGGAGCAGTCGACATTTCTTGCTTCTCCTGGATAAAGGGTGAGGCCGGTTAGCGGCATTCGATGATACCTAGCTCTACTCGGCGCAGGTGTGATCGTGGATGATGCGCCATCCTTCCGGAAACTTGCGTAAGACCAGGGTAAAGACACCGCGCGGCTGCTTGCCGTCGGGCATGACTAACTGAAAGCGTCCGCGGGCGAAGGCCGCATCGCGGCCGAGCATTTCGACGGTGAGATCGCTGAACGAGAGCGTTCCCATGGAACGGCCTTCCGCCTGGTACTTCTGCTGATAACGCTCCAGCGTCGGCTGCCAGCCTTTCGTCTCGCTGGCTCCGGAGAAGAAGGTCAGCTCCGGCGAATTCCAATAGCCCGCCATGAACTTCTCCAGGTCATGATGATTCCAGGCTTCGACTTGCGCCTGCAGCACGGCGCGGATCTCAGCCTCCCCGCTGGCAGAGCCGGCAGGGCTAGCCTGAGGATTCCGAGCCTGGGCAAACGCCGTCCCCAGCAACAGCAGCGAGCAAAGCCATCGACTCATGCGCCAGCCTCCACTGGCAGCAGTGTAGTCGAGAACAGCAAAAAGCGGTGAGCCGGAGCTCACCGCCTTGGTCACCGTCACTGCACACCATTGGCTCGGGCAATACCTCGGCTTAATGCGCTTCAGCCGTAGCTTCGGACTTGCTGTGGCGAACCGTAGCCAGGAAGCTCTCCGCTGCTGCGGGTGGCTTCACTTGGCCGGTAAGAGTCGGACGAAATCCCACCATGCGGCCGTAGAGCGCGCGCGTGGCATCGTCATCCTGCTTGATAACGGCACCGTTCAAGGTGAGGCCGGCAAACAGACCGCGAGTGCGGGAATAGGTCAGGACCTCTGCATGCATTTTCCAGTCAGTGGAAGCGCTAGCCTCGCGTCCGACCGGGCCTGCCGCCACGCTGCCGCTGCCGCCCAGCTTAAATTTCGAGCTCAAGAGACTATCCATGCCTTGCTGGTTCATGATGAGCATAACCAGATCAGCTGCCTGGACACCGATTTGCGCGCCCCAACTGCCGCCGGTAACCACAAAGAAGGCGGGAGCGCTCCAGCCGTTGCCAGTGCGGCAGGTGGCTACGCCGCGACCATGCTCGGCGCCGAAAATGAAGCCGCCCTTCACCATCGACGGTACGACGGCCACGCACCTAGCGCTCTTGAATACATCGTCGGGAATGCCTTTATCCGGCGCGCCCAGCAGTTCGTTCAAAATTTTTGAGGACTCATCCATTCGGGCCAGAACCTTGTCGCGCTCGGAGGCTTCCGGGGTACTGGCATTGTTGGCGTCAGCTTTTTCCTGCGACGCCATATTAGCGTCTCGATCGGCGGCAGCCTGGTTGCTCTGCGCCTGGGCCTGGCTGTTAGTGGTAGTGGTGTTGTCTTGCGCCCACACGGCGACCGTACAAAACATCGCCAGGGCTAAAATGATTCCAATGCGCTTCATAAACCTTCGCTCCTCCCAAGATCCCGCGACGTATTGGGTACGTCTCTACTACGTTGGATAGCAAATCGCGAAGGATGGTTTACAGGCGAAGCAATACTATTTGTGCGGTCGCGCTTACAACCATAGGTGCGCAGAGCACATCGCGCTGGGATTTCTAGGCGGGGCGCTTTTTGGCCACGGCGGCACGTTGCCAGGGACGCCGGGGGCGTTCGGCGGCCGGCAGATCGCGATCGCGTACGCGATCGTAGACATAAGCTTCGCTCACCGTGCCCAGGCTTTCGTTGTAGAGACTGATGAGGCCCAGACCTTCCTTGAACTCCTCGGAGAAATCGTGCAAGGCTTTCAGATGGTCGGCAGTGGCTGGAACTTCGGCTTTGGTAGTCTTCAAGACTTTCTGGTAGCCGTGGTCGATCAGTTTGGAAATCTCGCCATTAATGAGATAGCCCGGATAGGCGAAGATCTTCGCGCCGCCGTCTTGGCTGCGCTCGATGGCCGCCGAGCAATGATATTTCTTCAGGAAAACCCGAGCACTCGCGCCGGGCGCTTCCAGCACATCGAATCCGTGATCGCGAAACCATGCCACTGCGTCTTCAAACGATCTAGCCTTCAGCTTCTTCGCCATTCCAGTACCAATCCCTTACTCGACGGAATCCGTTCCGCCGGCCCTGCATCGAATGCGATATCTGACCCGCAGGCCAAGTTGCCCTGAGCGCAAAACTCTTGTCGCCTGCTTTGTCAGGAATTCACACTTTCGCACATTGTGCAGGGAAACAGCAACCTGCGGCAGGATGAAAAGACCATGAAGCGCCCAGCCGAATTACCGGAAACGGGAATTTCCACTTTGAAGCGAATTGGCAATACGCCGTTGCTGCGGTTGCAACGCGTGTCAGCCGAGGTCGCCGGCGCGGAGATTTTCGGCAAGGCCGAGTGGCTCAATCCGGGCGGGTCGGTCAAGGATCGCGCCGCTGCTTATATCGTGGAAGAAGCCTTCCGTTCCGGCGATTTGGGGCAGGGCAAACGGCTGCTGGATTCCACCAGCGGGAACACCGGCATCTCCTACGCCATGCTGGGCGCGGCCTGCGGATTTGGCGTGACGCTGTGCGTCCCGTCGAATGTGTCGATCGAGCGCAAACGCATTCTTAGCGCCTACGGCGCCGAGGTGGTGTATACCGATCCGGGCGAGGGTTCCGATGGCGCCATCGTGAAGGCGCGCGAAATGATTGCCGCCGAGCCGGAAAAATATTTCTACGCCGATCAGTATTCGAACCACGCCAACTGGCATGCTCACTATTGCGGGACCGCAAACGAAATCTGGCGGCAGACGCGCGGGCAGCTCACGCATTTTGTGGCCATGCTGGGAACGTCGGGCACGTTCGTCGGCACTACTCGACGCTTGCGCGAATTGAAGCCCGACATCCAGTGCATCTCGTTGCAGCCGGACTCGCCGTTTCACGGCATTGAAGGCGCCAAACATATGCCGACCGCGATTGTGCCGGAAATCTACGATCCCACATTGGCAGACACGAATCTGGAGATCAGCACTGAGGCGGCGCACGCCATGGTCAGGCGCATGGCCCGCGAAGAAGGCTTGCTGGTGGGCGTCTCGGCCGGAGCCGCGGTGGTGGGAGGGCTACAGATCGCCCGCGAAAATCCGGGCGCGGTGGTGGTCTGCATTCTGCCCGACGGCGCGGAGAAGTACTTGAGCGAGCGCTTTTGGGATGAAGTGTAGAGCAACGAAGTGTAGGTCCCAGCGAGATGTGGGCGCGAGAGCTCATTTCCGACGCTGGAAGCGCATGCTGACCAAGGAGGCGCAGCCGAGCGGTGGAAGCATCGGCCTTTCAGGGTCTGTGTGAGAACAAAAATTTTTGATTTGCAAGCGGAATAGGCCGACCGAAGATCCCGCCCGTAAGGGCGACTCAGTTCAGCCCAGGACAGAGCCGTAGGCGGAGTCCTGGGTGGAGTGTAAGTAAGTCCGAGTCCCGTAGGGACGGCACCGGTTCTCTTTTAAGCCCGGTGAAATTGGAGGCGATCAGTTCTCGGCCCGGTTAGACAGTTTGCTGAAAAACTTCCGCAGTTGTGATGAACCGGTAGAGCGAACCTTCAGGTTCGCGTCTAAGTCCTTTATTTCAGATATCCGGAGCCGGCTTCAGCCGGCGACAGAGTGCTCATTTCGACTTTTTTCAGCAAGCTGTGGAGCCGGGCCCTTCGCCCTTTTAAGCTGACATCATGCTGAAATTCAAACTATCCGACTACGACGAGATCCGCCGCCACGGCGAGGAGACCTATCCCCACGAATGCTGCGGCATTCTGCTGGGCACCGCCGAGGAGGGTGTCCGTACCGTGCTGACTGCGATTCGCTGCGCCAACACCCGCACCGACTCGCCGCACAATCGCTATCACATCGATCCGCGCGAACTGTTGCGAGCCCAGCGCGAGGCCCAGGAACGCGGCATCGACATCGTCGGCTTCTATCACTCGCATCCCGATCATCCGCCCCGCTGGTCGCAAACCGATTTCAACGAAGCTCACTGGATCGGCTGCTCCTACGTGATTACCAGCGTGGAGCAAGGGCGGGCCGCGGTGACCAACTCCTTCGCGCTCACCGGCAGCACCGAAGAGGACAAGGCGTTTGCTGACGAGGAAGTGGCAGTGGAAGGCTAGTATTTAGCACTTGGCATTTAGCAGTTAGCACTTGGCATTTAGCATTTAGCATTTAGCATTTTGGCTCGTTGCTGGTTACTGGAACTCATCTCATACATCACTTCGGTTCGTATCAGGGCACGTCTTCGGACGTGTCGGACAAGGCGCAGTTAAGGGTCAGGGCTTTAGCCCCTGTAACCAAGGCTTGGCAGGGGCTAAAGAGACTGTGTCGCGAGTGGTGTCGCCGCTCTGCGGCTCGGCAGAATTTTCCACTTGTGCGGGGGCTGACGCCCCCGCCTAACTTCATCTCGCCGCTTTGCGGCTACTTTGATCGGTTATTCGAGTCATTTGTTCCACCGCAAAAATCATTTACCGGTTGCGACTCAGTCTCTAAAGCCCTGACATATGTTGCCCACTTTCGGCACGTCTTAAAAGACGCGCCCTGATACGAAGCGATTTATGCGATGGCCTCTAGTTTGCCCAAGGCCAAATGCCCAAATGCCCAAATGCGAAGTGCCAAGTGCCAAGTGCCAAGTGCCAACTGCTAAATGCCAAGTGCCAAATGCCAAGTGCTAACTGCCAAGTGCTAACTGCCAACTGCCGCCTCTATCAGCTACAATCTTCGTTCCTATATGTTGCGCTTCTCGACAGCCGGCGAGTCCCACGGAGAAGCTTTGGTGGCGCTGCTCTCGGGCATGCCAGCCGGAGTTGCGGTCGACCTCGAGTTCGTGAACCGCGAACTGTGGCGGCGCCAGCAAGGCTACGGCCGCGGCGGACGCATGCGCATCGAGCGCGACACCGCGCACATCCTGAGCGGCGTGCGGCATGGCAAGACCATCGGATCGCCGATCGCCATGACGCTAGCCAATAAAGATTGGCAGAACTGGACCGAGGCCCTGCCGGTCGAGGAAGGCGATCCGGGAAAGCACAAGCGCGTGGCTTCGCCGCGGCCGGGACACGCCGACCTGGCCGGCGCGGTGAAGTACAACTTCTCCGAAGCGCGTTATGTGCTGGAGCGGGCGTCGGCGCGCGAGTCGGCGGCGCGGGTGGCCGTGGGCGCGATCGCTAAACTGTTGCTGCGCGAACTAGGCATCGAAGTGTTGAGTCACGTGATTGCCGTCGGCAAGGCGCGGCTGGAAACTGCGGTCACCTGGGAGGCGATCACGGCTCTCTCGGCGAAAGAAGAGGTGTTGCTCGGCTGCGCCGATCCCGAAGCCGAGTCGCGCATGAAAGAGCAAGTCGACATTGCGCTGCGCACCGGCGATTCCGTCGGCGGAATCTTCGAGGTCGTGGCCCACAAGGTTCCGCCGGGTCTAGGCACGTATGCGAACTGGGATGAACGCCTTGATGCGCAACTGGCCGCAGCGGTCATGTCGCTGCAGGCGGTGAAGGGCGTGGAGATCGGCGACGCGGTCGAGGCTGCGACTTCGCTGGGTTCCACCGTGCATGATGAAATAGGATACAAGTGGGAAAGCTCGAGCTCGTTCACCGGATTTACCCGGCGCTCGAACCATGCCGGCGGCCTGGAGGGCGGCGTCTCGAACGGCGAGGACATCCGCGTGCGCGGCTATCTGAAGCCGATTTCGACGCTGCGGCGTCCGCTGGCTTCGGTGGATTTTGCCAGCCGCGAGCCGGTGAAGGCCGCCTACGAGCGGTCGGACGTGTGCGTGGTTCCGGCCGCTGGAGTCGCGGCCGAAGCCATGGTGGCGCTCGTCCTGGCCCGCTGCGCGCTGGAAAAGTTTGGTGGCGATTCTCTGCTGGAGTTACGGCGAAATTTTGAAGGCTACTGCCAACAGTTGCGAAACTTCTAAATGATCTATCCCATCGTGAAATTCGGCGATCCGGTTCTGGAGAAGCCGTCCGCCCCCATCACGGAATTTAACGACGATCTGCACAAACTGGTCGACGACATGTTCGAGAGCATGTACGCCGCGCACGGCGTGGGCCTGGCCGCTCCGCAGATTGGCATCAGCAAACGCATTGCGGTCATCGATGTCACCTTCAAGGAAGATCCCGAGGCCAAGATCGTGATCATCAATCCGGAGATCATTCACACTGAAGGCCGGCTCACGTCCAACGAAGGCTGCCTCAGCTTGCCTGAGTTTCGCGAGAAGGTGACGCGGGCGCGCAAGGTGACGGCGCGGGCGCAGAACCTGAAAGGCGAATTCTTCGAAGTCAGCGGAGAAGATCTGCTGGGGCGTGCGTTGCTGCACGAAACCGACCATCTCAACGGCAAGCTCTACATCAGCCACATCAGCGCCTTGAAGCGCGACCTGATGAAACGCAAGATCCGCAAACTGGTGAAGCAAGGCGAGTGGTAGTCCGATGATGGACCTGGTCTTTTGCGGGACGCCGCTGTTCGCCGTACCCACGCTGGAGAAGCTGGTGTCGGCCGGCTTCCGGGTGAAGCTGGTGGTGACCCAGCCTGACCGTCCCAGCGGCCGCGGCATGGAAGTCGCCGCCTCGCCGGTGAAGCGCACCGCGCTCCAGCTCGACCTCCCGGTTACGCAGCCGGAGAAGATCAAGAACAACGCCGAATTTCGCGCGCAGCTGGAGAGCCTGGCGCCGGAAGCCATCATTGTGGTCGGCTACGGACGCATCATTCCGCAATGGATGATCGATCTGCCCAAGCTGGGCAACATCAATCTGCATGGATCGTTGCTGCCGAAATATCGCGGCGCCGCGCCGATTCAGTGGGCCATTGCGATGGGCGAGAAGGTCACCGGCGTGACTACCATGCGGATTGACGCCGGTCTCGACACCGGTGACATCCTGATGCAAGTAGAGGAGCCGGTCCGGCCGGAAGATACCGCACTAACCCTCGCGCCGCGGCTGGCGCAAGCTGGTGCCGAGTTGATGATCTGCACTCTGGCGGGATTGAAGAACGGAAGCATCTCGGCGCGTCCGCAAGACAATTCCAAGGCGACGCTCGCGCCCATCCTGAAGCGGGAAGATGGGCTCATCGATTTCGCGCGCACCGCTGTGGACACCTGGAATCGCCTGCGCGGATTTCAGCCTTGGCCGGGAGCGTTCACCAGGTTCCGCGGCAAGATGTTGCAGCTGCACGCGGCGAATCCCGCGGCGGAAGTGGGATTGGTTGCGCCGGCACATTTCGTTACGGAAAACGATCGGCTCCTGCTTGGCTTCGCTCACGGAACTGCGCTAGAGGTGCAAGAGCTGCAAATGGAAGGCAAGAAGCGAATGAGCGCACGGGATTTTGTGAATGGCTATCGGCCAAGGAGTGAAGAGGTAGTTGGTAGTAGTTAGCATTTGGCACTTGGCAACTAGTAACTAGTAACTAGTAATTAGTAGCTAGTAATTAGCAACTAGCAACTAGCAACTAGCAACTAGCAACTAGCAACTAGCAACTAGATCCAACCCCATTGGTGGCTCAACGGTGTGGTTAGCCAATACTTTTATCTTTATCATACCGACCGGAGCGAAGTGGAGGGATTCTGCGGTTCTCCGTCTTGCGCAAAGGCCTCAAGCTTTGGAACCTTTTATTGCCAGCGACCAAGTATTACTAGTTACTAGTTGCTATTTACTAGTTACTAGAACCTATCTCATAAATCGTTTCGTATCAGGGCACGGCTTCAGCCGTGCCATAAGGAGTCAAATATAACCTGGGCTTCAGCCCCTGAGAGCAGGTCTTGCAGGGGCTAAAGCCCCGAGCTTTTTTCTGCACCGCGTTCGGCACGACTAAAGTCGCGCCCTGATACAACCCAAATGATTTATGAGATGGCTTCTAATTACTAATTACTAATTACTAGTTACTAATTACGAATTACGAATTACGAATTGCTAGTTGCTAGTTGCTAGTTGCTAGTTGCCAGTTACTAATTGCCAATTACTAGTTACTAGTTACCAGTTACTAGTTGCCAGTTGCTAAATGCCAAGTGCTAACTGCCAACTGCCGGCCTCTACCATGCCCATTTCTCCCGCACGCTCGGCTGCCTTCGACATCCTGTTGCGTGTCGACCGGCAGAACGCCTACGCCAGCGAACTACTGCACTCCGGGCGATGGGAGCATCTCAGCTCAGCCGATCGCGGTCTGGCGACAGAGCTGGTGATGGGCGTTTTGCGCTGGCGTTCTCGGCTGGACGAGGAAATCGCAGCCGCGTCGGCTCGCCCGCTGGGCAAGCTTGATCCCGAGGTGCTGAATGCGCTGCGGCTGGGCGCGTATCAGCTGCGATATCTCAGCTCGCGTTCCGGCGCACGCCGCCATCAACGACAGCGTGGAGCTGGTAAAGCGGGCGCAGAAGCGATCGGCCGCGCCGTTCGCCAATGCGGTCTTGCGCAAGATCGCGGCGACGGAAGTCGAGGCCTCCAAGCCGGACTGTCGGTGGCACCACCATTCCGTTTCTCGTGCACGAGTACGCTCATCCCGAATGGCTGGTTGAGCGCTGGATCGCCGAGTTCGGGATGGAACAAGCCTTGGCGATTTGCCGCCAGAACCAGCGCATTCCGCATACCGCCATCCGCCTCGACAGCGCCGAGATCGAAGCGGAGCTCTTAGTCGACGGCATCGAATTAGCACCGGGGCTGCTGATGTCCAGCGCCCGCATCGTGATCGGCGGCGACGTCACGCGAACGCGCGCGCTACACGAGGGCAGGGTGATGATCCAGGATGAAGGCTCGCAGCTGGTCGCGGCGTTGGTCGGCACAGGCCGGCGGATACTCGACTGTTGTGCCGCTCCCGGAGGCAAGACGGCGGCGCTGGCTGCGCGAAATCCTACCGCCGAAATCGTCGCCGCGGAGTTGCACGCGCACCGCGCCGAGTTGCTGCGCAAGCGTGTGCGCGCCGCGAATGTGCAAGTCATCCAGGCCGACGCGCTGAGCCTGCCCATCTCCGGCGGGTTCGATCGCGTGCTGGCCGATGTGCCCTGCTCGGGAACTGGGACCCTGGCGCGCAATCCCGAGATCAAGTGGAGGCTCAAGCCTGAGGATCTGGGTGATCTGCAACAGCGGCAGGTTGCGATTTTGCAGGCCGCGCTGCGACAGCTTTCGCCGGGTGGGCGGGCCGTGTATTCCAGCTGCTCGCTGGAGCGTGAGGAGAACGAAGCTGTGGTGGAGGAAGTGTTGCGCGACTCGTCGGAATTTCGTTTGCTGGATTGTCGCGAAGAGTTGGAACGATTGCGCTCCAGCGGCGAGTTGGTTTGGAGCGACGTTGATTCGCTGCTCAGCGGGCCGTTCCTGCGCACGATTCCGGGGGTTCAGCCCTGCGACGGATTTTTCGCGGCGATCGTGGGGAGGGAGTAAGCGGGAAGAATTGATGATGTGTGCGTGAGAATCTGTGCCGCCCTGAAGGTTTCTGTGTCGTAGCCGGGTCGCCGCTCTGCGGCTCAGTCAAATTTCCCACTTCTCCCGGGGCTTAACCACCCCAAGCCGCGCAAAAGCGGCGCAGCTTGGGACCCCGGTACGCCCCGGGCTAACTGCACAGTCGCCGCTGCGCGGCTGGTTCCAGGCGGATCCACGTCGATTGTCCAACCACGACATTTCAAGTTGAGCTATGACACAGACACCTGAAGGGACTCGGACTCGCTCTCGACCTTAGCCAGGACTGCGCCTGCGGCGGAGCCTGCGATTTATGTTGTACCCTCGACCGGCGAGTCCCGTGCGGTCCTCACCACTGACCGTCAGGCGAGAGCAGCAGGGAGACTTCTCCGTCGTCGTTGAGCCATTGAAAAGATTCACCGTCCTGGTGAGTACAAAACGGATCGGTCAGATCGACCATTTCCATCCAGGCCTCGGCAGTCAGCACGCAATCGAATTTCATCGGCAGGCGTTCCACGACGCCGAGGTCGCGCGGTCCGAGACGCAAATCCAGATGACAGTCCGCAAGCGGCTCGACCCACCACTCCTCGTGCAAGGGAATGTTCTGCCGCGAGCCGTCTGACGAGAGAACGAAAAGCTTCGCGCAATCGCAAGGCTCCCGCCACGTCGAATCCGTACAGACGAATCAGCGGACCATCATCTGAGCCTTCGGCGAGAAATTCCAGCTTCATGCGTCGTTATCCTAACCTGATCGCACCTTCACGCGAACCGACTGGGACGAGAGTAATCGTTGCCGCGACCGGCCTTGACAAGTGACAACCGGCAACTCGCCGGCCGCGGCCGCAACGCAAAAGGCCGGCGCGCGGCCGGCCTCGATTGCAAAAAGAATGCAGCTACTTCTTAGGTGCGATCGCGTCTTTGGCGGCCTTGGCCACGCGGAATTTCACCACGGTCTTGGCAGGAATTTTGATGGCCTCGCCGGTCTGCGGATTGCGTCCCATGCGTGCCTTGCGATTCGACTTCACCAGACGGCCCAGACCCGGGACCACGAACAAGCCGTTTTTCTTGGTTTCTTTGATCGCCAACTCGGCCAGCGACTCCAGAAACGCGGCGGCCTGCTTATTGTTGAGTTCATGCTTCTCGGCCATTACGCGGACGAGCTGGGTCTTGGTCATGCCTGTTGCCATTCGTAAATCCTCCTTGAAGATTTGAGCAGGATAAGTGCTCAACTTGTGCGTATCGTATACCAACCTCGCTCAGGTGCAAAGCATTTTCCGCCATATTTCATGCGGTTTTTCCACAGGGCGCATCTGGAAAGCCACTGTCCATGCGGGTTTCACAGACCCCGATCACACAAAGATGCCATAATGGAAGAGTTTGACGGCTTGGGCGGCGTCCTCCGAGGGGCTCGATTTGACCTGTTCCATCTGCAATCTGCGCAAGGAAAAACGCTTTTGCCTGGCCATACACGGGCGCATTTGCCCGCAATGCTGCGGCCAGCAACGGGAGGTCACGCTCGATTGTCCCTCCGAGTGCCCCTACCTGCAGCAGGCACGCCAGCACGAAAAGCCGAGGAGCTTCGAAGACATGCCGGCCGACGAAGTGTTTCCGGAAACCGAGGTCACGGAGCAATTCCTGCACGAGCGCGAGGCGTTTATCGCCGGCCTTCTGCAGGCGCTGCTGCGGCTTTCGCGGTCGGATCGCGAACTGCACGATCGCCAAATCATTGGGGCTCTGGCCAACCTGGCCAGGAGCTATCAGACCCTGATCGGCTCCGGGCTGGTGTATCAGGAGGCTTTGCCGAATCCGGCGCAACAGGCGATCCTGGAGACTCTGCGCCAGCTGATACAGGAATTCCGCGAAGTGGAGCAGCAACATATGGGACGTACCACATTGCGGGATAGCGAGATATTCCAGACCCTGGTCTTCCTGTTGCGACTGGCAAATCTGCACACCTCGGGGCGACCGCGTTCGCGCGGGTTTATCGATTTCCTGAACGCGCGCTTTGCCGAAATGCCGGACTCGCCCGACGCCGCAGCCGAGCCGCCCGGCCGCATCATCCTGCCGTAGGCACTCATTGGGGCAGTAGCGCCATTGCCGATGGCACACTCCTCACTGCCGAATTCTTCGGGTTTCGCCGCGACGCTGGTACTATCGGCTTTCTTTCTATGCATGTTGCTCATTGGCCTATTTTGTTCGCTGCGGCCGTCAGCGCTGGAGCCATTAACTCCGTCGCCGGCGGCGGAAGCTTTATTTCCTTTCCAACCCTCTTGTTCGTCGGCATCCCGCCGGTGAAGGCCAACGCTACCAACACGGTGGCGTTGTGGCCGGGGCAGCCGGCCAGCGTGTGGGCCTATCGTCATGAATTCCGCAGCCTGTCGCGGCGAGTGCTGGTGCCGCTCACCGTAACCGGTATTGTGGGAGGCATTCTGGGCGCCTGGGTCCTGCTGATCACCCCGCCGGCCACCTTCCTGAAACTGGTGCCGTGGCTGCTCTTGATCGCCACCCTGATCTTCACCCTGAGCGGACGGATTACGCGCTGGATCCGGCAGCGCGCCAAGCACGGCGAACAGGGCGAATTTTCCACTGGCCGGGGAATCTTCCTGCAGCTGTTCATTGCGTTTTATCTGGGCTACTTCGGCGCTGGCGCCGGCATCCTCATCCTGGCCATGCTGGCGCTGCTGGGCATGGACCACATCCACACCATGAATGCGCTCAAGGCCTGGCTCACCACGGTATCCAATGGCGTGGCCATGATTCTGTTTGTGGTGACGCCGCACGTGGTCTATTGGCCACAGGCGATTCTCATGATCATTGGCGCCATATCCGGGGGATACTTTGGCGCCTACTTCGCACGCCGGACCAAGCCGGAGTATGTGCGTGCCATCGTAATCGTGATCGGCTTTGCCTTGACGGCGTACTTCTTCGCCCGGCAGATCTGGGGTTAACCCGAGAGTGGGGTTACCACGGAGGCACGGAGAGCCCAGAGAAGCCGGGCCAGAAAAGCTTTTGTGTCCCAGCGCAGTCAGGTTCACGACCGCACGATGCGGCCTTAAAAAATTAGACAACTCCGGGCTCCCCGTGCCGCCGTGGTGAATATGTTCCTCCGGGGTTACGGTCTTCCCGCGGCAATTTGCGATAATGTCTCAGATCAATTGTGGTACCCGTGGGCCCGTAGCTCAATTGGATAGAGCATCAGCCTTCTAAGCTGAGGGTTGCTGGTTCGATCCCAGCCGGGCCTACCACTTCTTCGCCCCTCGGAGAACAGCAGCCATGCTCTCCGTATCTCGCACTTTGCGGTGCAAAGCAGAAATCCCCGGCTCACCGCCGGTTCGACATTGCCGCGTTCCACGGTATGATGTTCTGCAGGTGACTCATGAATGCAGAAAACGTAACGGAAAATCCTAAACCGAATCCGGAGTCGGAGCCGGATGCCGCCAAACACATTGCCGAGGCGCATCGCCTGCTGAGTGGAATGCGCTTGCGGCTGGAGAAGCATCCCGACCTGGAACAAGCCATCGACAATCTGGAGATGGCGCTCAGCATCCTGACTACGAAAACCGCCGGGTTGTTGTAGACCGCAGCGCCGTCCGCGAACCCCTTGCCAGCGGCGGCATACTCCTTGCCGAATTCTTTTTTGCAGCGCTACACTCGGCCTTCAGCCAATCGCAATTCATCCTACGAAATCTGAGGTACAAGTATGACCCCGTCACTTCGTTTCACCACTCTGGTTGTCCTGTTGTGCGCCGGCGCAATGCTTTCGGCCCAGCAGACGCCGGCTGCGCAGACGCCGAAAGAACAGGCATGGTCGGTACTGAACTCCGGGCTAACGAATTCGAACACCGACAAACGCACCCGGGCGGTGCGGGAATTGGGCTTGCTCATCGGCGATCAGCAGGCAAAGGATGCCGCGGTGATTGCCCTGAAAGATCCGAAGCCCGAGGTGCGGGCCGCCGCCGCGCAGGCTCTGGGAGACATGGAAGCTCGCAGCGCCAAGCCGCAACTGGTGGCGGCGTTCGACGACACCGATCCCACCGTGATTCTGGCGGCCGCCCACTCGCTGATCGTGTTGGGAGACGACCGGGGCTATGGAGTGTTTTATGCGGTCTTGACCGGCGAGCAGAAAACCGGTACCAGCTTGAGTGAGCAACAAAAGAAGCTGCTGCACGATCCCAAGAAACTGGCCAGCGTGGGATTTCAGGCGGGGCTGGGATTCATACCCTTCGCGGGCATGGGCCTGTCGGCATTCAAGCTCCTGACCAAAGACGACACCTCGCCGGTGCTGGCGGCCGCGGCGCTTACCCTGGCCAAAGATCCCGACCCGGCAAGCGGCCAGGCGCTGGCCAATGCTGCAGCGCAGCAAAAGAAATGGCTGGTGCGGGCCGCGGCCTACGAGGCCATCGCCAAACGCGGCGACCCTGCGCTGAAGCCGGCCGCTTTGTCGGGGCTGCAGGACGAGCAGGACGAAGTGCAATATGCGGCGGCCGCTGCGTTCCTGCGCCTGAGCGACATCGAAGCGCATCCGCCGGCCCGGCCGAAGCCCGCGAGGCACGGCGCTCCCGCGAAGAAAGGGTAGTAGGGGAAATGCGGAAAAGGAGCGGTATGATCACGACGTCCGAAGCACACCAGCGACAGCTCGACATCGCTGCCAGCGCGAATGCGGAAGAGAGCATCCGTCAAGGCTTGGATGACGTAGCCCATGGACGAACTCTCCCGGCGCGCGAAGCATTCGACGAGATTCGCCGAAAACACGCCATACCTCGCTGCATGGGCTGATCGACCGGTCCGGTCTGTATTTCATAACAGGCCACCCTTGTCGTATAATCTGCAACCTTGTCATTAGGTGGTTTGCATCGGGGCGCTGCACATCCACCGGGGTGAGGGGAATGCAGCTCGCCAAGCGAATCGGTCTGGCCACACTTGTCTTTACGCTGTTGCAATCGGGCAACGCCGCCAATTCTTCCGACTCCATGGACGGCTACTCGCCGGCCCACGCCGCCGTCGAGCGCGACTGGGAGGTGAAGTTCCGCAGCCTTCCCGATCCCAAAGTCATGCGCGAGTCCATGCAGCACCTGAGCGCGTGGCCGCACAACGTGGGCTCTCCATACGACAAGCAAAATGCCGAGTGGATCCTCGCCAAGTTCCAGCAATACGGTTTCGACGCGCACATTGAAACCTTCGACGTGCTGTTTCCCACTCCCAAGGAGCGCCATGTCGAGCTGATCGCGCCCACGCATTTCGTCGCCAAGCTGCAAGAGCCTCCGCTGAGCGTCGATCCCACCTCACAACAGACGGCCGAGCAGCTTCCCACGTACAACGCGTACTCCATCGATGGAGACGTGACCGCTCCGCTGGTCTACGTCAACTACGGAATGCGCGACGACTACGAACAGCTGGAGCGGCTGGGCGTTTCGGTGAAGGGCGCCATCGTGATTGCGCGCTATGGCGGCGGTTGGCGCGGCATCAAGCCCAAGCTGGCTGCCGAGCACGGCGCCGTGGGATGCCTTATCTACTCCGATCCGCGTGAGGATGGCTACTTCGAAGGCCAGGAATTTCCCGCCGGGCCGTATCGTCCGGAAGAAGGCGTGCAGCGCGGCAGCGTCATGGATACCGAGTATCCGGGCGATCCGCTGACTCCTGGCGTGGGTGCCACCAAAGACGCCAAGCGTCTGGCGCTGAAGGACGCCAAGACGATCACGACGATTCCGGTGCTGCCGCTCTCTTACGGAGACGCGCAGCCATTGCTGGCGGCAATCGACGGACCGGTTGCGCCGGATTCCTGGCGCGGGGCTTTGCCTATCACCTATCGGGTTGGCCCGGGAGCGGCGCGGGTGCATCTGGTGGTCAAGTCGAATTGGGATTTGAAGACGATCTACGATGTGATCGCCAAAATTCCCGGCAGCGAAGTTCCCGATCAGTGGGTCATTCGCGGCAATCATCATGATGCCTGGGTCAACGGCGCCGACGATCCAGTCTCGGGCATGGTGGTGGTGCTGGAAGAAGCGCGCGCGCTGGGCGAGTTGATGAAGCAGGGCTGGCGTCCCAAGCGCACCCTGATTTATTGCGCGTGGGACGGCGAAGAGCCTGGCCTGCTGGGCTCGACCGAGTGGGTCGAGGAGCACGATGCTGAATTGCGCAAGCACGCGGTGCTGTATCTGAACTCCGACTCGAGCGCGCGCGGCTATCTGGGCATCTCCGGCTCGCACACCCTGGAACGGGCGGTGAATCAGGTGGAGCGCGACATTCAGGATCCGGAAAAACACATTTCGGTGTGGAAGCGGTCGTATTTGCGCCGGGTGGGACGCGCGGCGACTCCGGAAGACCGGGCCGAGTTGCGCGATCGCGGTGATCTGCGCATTGGTGCGCTGGGTGATGGCTCCGATTACACCGCGTTTCTCGACCATGCCGGCGTGGCCGCGCTAAACATGGGATTCGGCGGCGAGAGCGATGGCGGCGTCTATCACTCCATCTATGACGACTTTTTCTGGTACACGCACTTCGGCGATCCGTCGTTTGTGTACGAGCGGGCGCTGGCGCAGATGGCAGGCACCACGGTCATGCGCTTTGCTGACGCCGACCTCCTGCCCTTCGATCCTTCCGGCTCGGCGGACGCGGTGAAGCGCTATGTGAACGAGCTGAAGAAGGAGCTCAAGCAGCAACAGGACGAAGTGCGCGAACGCAATCGCGAAATCGAAGAGGGTGTCTTCACCGCGATCGCCGATCCCGACAAGCAATATGTTCCCCCGACAACGCAGGCGGACCCGCCGTATCTGAACTTCGCTCCGCTGGAAAACGGGGCCGAGGCGTACAGCCGGGCCGCGCAACGTTACCATCAAGCAGTTGCGAAACTGAATGACGATGCGGGCATGGCCTGGCAGTCGCCGGTCATGAGCGACATCAATACCCGGCTCCTGCTGCTGGAGCGAACCTTCACCACCACCCAGGGACTGAAAGAGCGGCCCTGGTTCAAGCACCAGATCTATGCTCCCGGCGCTTACACCGGCTACGCCGTGAAGACCATTCCCGCGGTGCGCGAGGCCATCGAAGAGCACAAGTGGACGGAGGCCGACGAGAACTCCGTCATTGTGGGACAGGTGCTGATGGACGAAGCCAGCCTGGTCGATTCCATTGCGCAGGAACTGGAGCAGGCGGAAGGACAGCGGCCCGCCACGCAGCAGGCGCGCTCGCACAGTCACGAATCGGGGCAGAAACCGCAGGCTGGCAGATAGAGCATCTGCAATGGCGGGCGCCGGCAATGACAAACTCATTATCGCTAGGCTTGGCGGAAGGGGTTTTCAACGCGCACACCAGCTATCGCCTGTCCGGCATTGAGATCTTCTGAAACTACACGAACCGCTCCGGACTTTGCCGCCGACGCAACAATCAGAGCATCCCAAAATCCGATTCGAGATTCGTCTTCAATGCGAAATGCGGCGGCGATCTCAGCCGGGGTTGTGTCGGTGCACCAACAAGCATAACTCTCCACGACTAGACGCGCTTCCGCTTTGGAAAGCGGAACGGCAATCTTCCTCGTAGCGTTAACGTAGAATTCTTGCAGAACTTGCATGCTGAGAACTCCGGTTCGCGATTTCCAAAGTTCTCCTAATACCCTCTTGGCTACCTCATGCTTGTCGCGTGCCTGAGAATCGTGGGCGTAAATCAAAATGTTCGTGTCTACGAAGGTCTTAACGCTCATGGAGTTCATCCCGCGTGGCCCGAATCTTCCCGCCCATCGGAAAACCTCGGTCGAGCAGGGCCAAAGCTTGACGCTTGGCACGCTCATAGGCCTCGTCGTCGCCGACCATCGTTTCGATTTGGCTAGCCAGCAGAGCGCTAATGGAAGTTGAGCGACGGGCCGCCAGAATTTTGGCCTTCTGGATTGTTTGCCTTGGCAGGCTTAATGTCAGATTCTGCTTGGGATCGCTTTGCAACTTTGCCATTCCGCTAGTGTAGCACGTATGGCACGTGCTACACGTTCTATACGTGCTTCACGCCGTCCCCAGCCGCTTCAGCACATTCTCGCGGAAGCCCCGGCTCAGCGTCAGCTTGGTGCCGTCGCGCAGCAGGATCGCATAGTCCCCGTACAACGACGGCCGCAGCGTCTTGATGCGATCCACGTTCACCAGCGTCGAGCGATGCACCCGCAGGAACTGCCGATGTCCCAGCCGCGTTTCCAGCGACGTGATGGTCTCGCGCAGAATGTGCGTATTGCCTCCCACATGCAGGCAAACGTAATTACCCGCCGACTCGGCCCAGTCGATCTCGTTCGGTTTCAGGCAGACAATCTCGCCGTCAGCCTTGATCACGATGCGTTGCGGAGCGTTCTGCCGGGTGTCGAGATCGCCCAGCATGTCGAGCACGCGCCGCTGGAACATCGCCTCCGAGGGATGCTGCAGTTGCTTGCGAGCGTGGTCCAGCGCCTCCGATCAGGCGCTCCTTCACCACCGGCTTCAGCAGGTAGTCGAGGGCGTGCACTTCGAACGCCTTCATCGCATAGCGGTCGTATGCGGTGACAAAGATCGTCATCGGCATAGGCCCCTCGCGCAAAGCCGACACCACGCCGAAGCCATCAATCTCCGGCATCTGGATGTCGAGGAAGACCAGGTCCGGCTTCTCGCGCTTGATCAGAGAAATGGCCGACTTGCCGTCGCCGCACTCGGCTACGATCTCCAGGTCCGGCTCGCCTTCCAACATGCCGCGCAAACGCTCGCGCGCCAGGGCTTCATCATCGCTAAGCAACACTCGAATGGGCATGGGTGGTAATAACCTCCTCGGAGCTACTGTGGAACGGAATATGGATTTTGACGATGCAGCCTCCGCCGGGCGCATCTTCCAAAGTCAAAGTGTGATCGTGGTTATAAAGCTGTTGCAGGCGGGCGCGGGTGTTCTGCAAGCCGACGCCTTCGGGCGGGACTACTCCCCGGAAACGAGTCAGGCCCTGGCCGTTGTCGCAAATCTCCATCCACAGCTCGTCGAAGACCTGGCGGCTCTTGATGCGGATGAATCCCGGCGCCAGGCGGGGACTGATGCCGTGGCGGATGGCGTTCTCCACCAGCGGCTGCAGGATCAGGTTGGGCACCAGCGCCGACAAGGTGTTGGGCGCGATGTCCATCTCCACCAGCAAGCGGTCCTGGAAGCGGGTCTGCTGGATGTCGATGTACTTCTGCAGCACGGTCAGTTCGCGGCTGAGCGACACCTCGTGTACGCCGACTGCGTCGAGCGAGAAGCGCAGCAGGTCGGCCAGTAGCAGCGTCATGTTCTCGGCCGCGGGGCCGTCATTGCGCGCCAGGGCGGCGATTGAGTTCAGAGTATTGAACAGGAAGTGCGGCTCCAGCTGGATCTTCAGCACCTCCAGCTGGGCGTAGGCCAGTTGCGCTTCCAGTTGCGACGACTCCAACTCGCGCTCGCGATACTTACCGTAATAGGCGATGGCCTGGGTGATCAGCAGGATGTACCAGTAGCGCTGCACGTCCATGAAGGCGCGGGACAGGGTATGCGCCAGAAACGGCACGTGAGCTTCGGGAGTCCAGGTCACCCAGGGCTCGACCCAGACGATGAGCGACGCGCCCAGAAATGCCAGAGTGATGCTGGCGATTACATGCAGCGGCAGCACCAGCTTCCAGTTGCTGCGATCAAAGGTGAAGCGCTTGGTGAGGGCGTAAATCGGCGGGGTCAGCAGCGACCACACGAAGGAGATGGTGATATTCCAGGCGAGCAGCTGCGCCCAGCTTTCCGGGCTGCCCATCGACGCCGTGTACACGTGCGCCCCTGCGGCACTGAGGAAAGCCAGTACGGTCCACAGCACAAAGCCAATGGCCCAGATGCGGCCCCACTGCTTCAACATGGTGAGCTACCTGATTCTGCGTTGAACCCCAACCACCCCGACAAATCCAGAACCGGGAGGTGTTGGGAACCCCGGGCAAAGAAACGAAGACGAGCTGCACCTACGGGGTGATAGACGAAATTGCGTGCCAGATGTTTCCTAAAAATGACAAAGTTCCGGCGAAAGCACGAAAGCGCTATGATGACGTTGGTTCTTCGGTCGCAACATTGTCCGGTTGTGGACGTTTTCGCTATCGAAGAACGACGATTCACCACGGAGGCACGGAGAACACGGAAAGGCTTTTGGCATTTTCCTCAAAATGGGTTGGGCACAGATTCGCTTCGTTGACATCCCGGCAGAAATGCCGAGGTTCGCGAATCGTTAAGAGAGCAGACGATCGAGTCCCACTCTGCGGGACGGCGACAAGATAGCCCAGCGCTTCAGCGCTGGGTAGACGGTCCTTTCATGTTGAGCCCCTTCAGGGGCGACACCTGAGGTTGTCAATCGAGCCACATCGATTCGGAACTTGAAACTTAGATATGTCTATAAGCTTGACTCCGTTTCTCCGTGGTAAATGATTTCCTGCAACTTGGTACGATCTTCGAAGACCATGCATGAACTGGGCATCGCCGCTTCCATTCTCGAATCTGTGCAGAAACAAGCGGAGCTTCATCCCGAGGGTCGCATCACCAAGGTCGGAGTTAAGATTGGAGAGTTGGCCGGCGTCGATCGGGACGCGCTGCAGTTCGGCTTCGAAGTTCTGGTGAAGGATACCGACTGGGAGTCGCTGGTGCTGGAGCTGGAATTCGTTCCCCGCACCCAGCGCTGTCCGAAATGCGCCTATGATTTCCGCATGACCGACTATGACCCGCGATGTCCGCTGTGCGGCGAACTGGCTACCGAGTGCATCAGCGGGGAAGAGCTCGACATCGCCTACATGGAGATCGATGAATGAGGATGCTAACGCAAACCAGGAAGACAAATCGCATAGAGGTCCTTCGACTCGGGCTAACGCCCTCGCTCAGGATGGATGAATGAATCGTATTGCCGTCGAAAAAAAAGTCCTGAACGAGAACCAGATTCTGGCCAATGAGCTGCGCGAGCGCTATCAGCAAAATGAAGTGCTGTGCTTGAACCTGATCAGCTCACCCGGCTCGGGCAAGACCGCGTTGCTGGAGCGCACGCTGGAGCGCATGGACAAGAGCACGCGAGTTGCGGTGCTCACCGGCGATCTGCAAACCGAAAACGATGCCAAGCGACTGGCCAAATTCGGCTTTCCGGTCAAGCAGATCACGACGGGCGGGACTTGTCACCTCGACGCCAAAATGATTGGACGGCATCTGGAAGATTGGAAGCTGGAAAATCTCGATCTGCTGATCGTAGAGAATGTCGGGAATTTAGTGTGTCCGTCGAGTTACGATCTGGGCGAGGATGCCAAGATTGTTCTGCTCAGCACCACCGAAGGCGAAGATAAGCCGCTGAAGTATCCCTCGATTTTCTTTAAGTCGGAATTAATGCTGCTCACCAAGATCGACCTGCTACCTTATGTTCCCTTCAAAGCCGATGCCGCGAAAGAAAATGCCCGCCGGGTGCATCCCGGCATGGAGATCATCGACGTCTCCAGTACTACGGGCGAAGGTCTGGATAAGTGGATGGAATGGCTGACGCTACGCCGGCAGAAAGCTGGACTACAGGGTTTTAGTAGCTTGAAGTAACTGCAAGCTATCTCATGAATGATTTTGGTTTGTATCAGGGCACGACCTTTCGTCGCGCCGAACGACGGTCTATAGAGGTTCGGGCTTCAGCCCCTGCAAAAAGAGGCTAAGGGTCTAAAAGCCCGAGTTATGGTGGGCCGTTTTCGGCACGTCTAAAGTGTCTGCGTGAGAAGCTCTGTCGTCCCTACAGGACTCAGATCTATTTCCCACCTGACCCAGGACTCCGCCTTCGGCTACGTCCTGGGCTGAACTGAGTCGTCTTTCCGGACGGGATTTTCGGCTGACATATTCCACTCGCAAATCCAAAATTTGGTTCTCACGCAGTCTCTAAAGACGTGCCCTGATATAAAACCTTGTGCGCGGCGACTTATGCGGTAAGTTCTAATTAGGAGTAGTCCATCTATCTCTTACCGCTTTGAGTACCGCTATGACGTACCTACTGCGATAAAACTATCCCGCACTTTTGTCTTGCCGCCAGCCTATTGAATTTCGGAGCAGCTTAGCAGCCGATCGTTCGAGCACTCCGTTGAGCCCTCAGGTGCCTTTCGTCACGCTCCGACAGTCATGGGCTATCGTAAGTCCGGCCCAGCCAGCGCATTAGCCGATCATACGAAACTCATCTCTAAGTCAGCCCCTAACCATTGAGTTGGATTGCCAGGCGCGCTACTTTGCGTCCCATCGCGAATTGGTAGCGCATCTCTGGCCCCTTCGTAAAGATGCGCTCCCGCCGGGGCAGCTTCTGCGGTGCAGCTGCCCCCTGCGCTGGACTTGCCCAGCCGCCACCAACGACCAAGAGGAGGTCGCCATGAAAAGCGTAAAGATGAGCAGTGCAGCGAATCCTGTTAGAAGCGTCGCGATCGCGATCGCTCTGTTAGGTTGTTTCATCACGTCAGCCGCAACAAAGGCATCGGCCCAAGTAGGATGGGCGGTGGGGGATGGAGGCGCGATTCTCTACACATCAAATGGAAGCGTTGGTAATTGGCAGAAGGTGATCGCGCCCAAGGTGCCAACGGAAGACCTCAAGTCCGTGTATGCGGTAGACAGCAAGACCGTCTGGGCCGTTGGGGAATCACCGAATCCCGGCAAGGCAGGTAACCCAGGCACGATCGTTCATTTCGAAGGAAAGTTGGATAACAAGAAGAATCAGATATGGGAACCTCAAGTGAATGGTGTCCCGGATGTGAACCTCAACAGCGTCTACTTCCTGGATGGCAAACATGGTTGGGTAGTAGGCGATTCGGGAACGATTCTCTACACCGACGACTCCGGCCAGAAATGGACTAGGTTGAAGGTTCCCGCAAACACCCCTGACCTAAATGGAGTGTTCGTCGGTTGGTATTATGATTTCGCTAAATCGAAGTTCTTTGTAGGGGGGTGGGCTGTTGGCAAAGCGGTAAAGGTCGTGGTCGCCAAGAAAACATTCTGGCAAACGACCATCCTGCTTACGACCGACGGAACGACTTGGACTAACGCTGCGAATCCACCCATGATTGAGTTTAAAGCGGGCGCACCTCGTCCCGATGCGCGCAGCGTCTTCTTTGGGGGCGAAGCGGGCGAAACCGGGTGGATCGTAGGCGATTACGGTTTAGGCATCTGGAAAACAACCAATGGTGGAAATGCGTGGGTGCAGATTATGGACCGATTACAGAGGAAAGGCGCCAAGCCCAGGGTGTCAGGCCTTAGAGCAATTACGGGCACGCTCAATGTCGGCGGCTACACCCTGTTCAGCGCTGGTCAAGGAGACTGCAGTGTGGTTGAGGTCTTGTCGGATGTATGGGGATGCATGAATGGCGCACGGGGACCCGGTTCTGACGACGACTACCGGGGAGTAGCAGCCTTACCCCATAAGGCTAGCAGCCAGATTTGGGTCGTCGGAGCATTCAACAAAAAAGGCACCATTATATTCAACCCAACAGGAGGCCGCGGCAACGCCAATTGGAAACTGCAAACCCCGAAAGATCGGCCGGCGCCACTCAACGGTGTCGTGATGTTGCCGGATCTGAACGGCGGGGTGGAACTGGATGGGGCAGCCTCACCCGGCAATGCCGGGGCCGGAGCGAACTACGTCAGCGTCACTGGTGGGAACTTCCCTGCGGGCAACATCGACCCATCGAATGTTGTGGTCGACCTATCTTTAAGATGCCATTCGGCAGCCCTGGCGGCGACCTCCGCGGTCAGTGTGGTCAGCGCCTCGGTCGACAGCAACCTGATTTCGTTCCTATTGCCCGGCGGGCTGGCTCCTGGACAGTACTTCGTCAGCATCAGCGATTCCGAAGAGGGCGACGCCAACTTCGAGAGCAGCAACTGTTCCGCCGTCAAGGTGGTGCAGTAAGCATTTTCCTTACGCCCACTCTCTGCGCCACAGAGGGTGGGCTTTCTTTACTCGCTGAGTCGCTCGCGCTGATGCTGGTACTTAACTTAGGTGCTGGGATACGAGGCCTAGGGCCCGGCCTCTCCGCCCTGCGCGATGGGAACCGGGCCGCCATTCCTGACGAGTTTCTTCCCAAGGACTATCGCCCGCCAGGTTTCCGCATCGGCAAAGATGATGCAGCCGCCGCGGCAGCCGCCGGCAAGAAGGATTGAGGCACGCGCGATTGCAGCCTGTCCCCATTTAGTGGCAGCAGGTAACAGCCAAAAATCTTGACAGCCCGGTGCTCCTCGGGTATGGTTTTGTCATGTTCTCGATGGCTCTACGAATGACCATGGCCATGTGCACCCTAGGCGGTGCCTTGTCCACGTTCGGAGCCTGACAGCCCAAGCAGATCAACTCCAATCGTGAACGGGCCGCCTAGGATCAGGCGGTTTTCGTGTTTCTGGGCAATTCTCGATTGGAGAGATCCATGAGTTTTTCGGCTGAGCTGTTTGCTACCACCGCAGTGCGCGGCGGAGTTTCACCCGATCCCGCTACCGGCGCTGTCCTCACCCCCATCTACCAATCCACCACTTATCATCAGGAAGCGGTCGGCGTTCACAAGGGTTTCACTTACTCCCGCGCTGCTAATCCCACAGTGTCGGCCCTGGAAGCAGCCTTGGGCGCGCTGGAGGATACGCCTCCCGCGGTGTGTTTCGCTACCGGCATGGCTGCCATCGCGACCCTGTTTCTGGCGATTCTGAAATCGGGCGATCACGTGGTCGTCTCCGACGTGGTGTATGGCGGAACGGTCCGGCTGTTTCAGCAGGTGCTGGCGAACTTTCAGGTCGAAGCCTCGTTTGTCGACACCTCGGACCCGGCTGCAGTCGCCAGCGCGATCAAGCCCAACACTCGCCTGGTGTTCATCGAGACGCCGGCCAATCCCACGCTGAAGCTGACCGACATTGCCGCCATCGCCAAGATCGCGCACGCGGCCGGAATCAAGCTGGCGGTCGACAATACCTTCCTCACTCCGGTGCTGCAGCGGCCGCTCGATTTGGGCGCCGACATCACGCTGCTCTCCACCACCAAGTACATCGAGGGCCACAACTCGACGGTGGGCGGATCGATTGCCACGCGCGACGAAGTGTTGCTGGAGCGGCTGCGGCTCATTCGCAAAACGCTGGGCTGTATCCAGTCTCCGCAAGAGTCCTGGTTGACCTTGCGGGGACTGAAGACGCTTCCGCTACGCCTCCGCCAGCATTGCGAGAGCGCGCAGAAGATTGCCGAATGGCTGGAACAGCATCCCAAGATCGCCCGGGTTCACTTTCCCGGATTGCCCAACTTCCCCCAGTTTTCCCTCGCCGCAACAGCAGCAGGCATTGCCCGGCGGCATCATCGCCTTCGAACTCAAGGGGGGCGCAGACGCCGGCATTCAGCTGATGAACACGGTTAAGCTCTGCATCCTGGCCGAGAACCTTGGCGCGGCCGAGACGCTCATCACGCATCCGGTTTCCATGACCCACGGCGATGTTCCGCGAGAGATTCGCGAGCGCACCGGCATCACCGATGGCCTGGTGCGGCTCTCGGTCGGCCTGGAAAGTGCGGCCGACATCATCGCCGACCTGGAAAACGCGTTGGCTGCGATTGAACTCACCGAAGCGAAGCAGGAGGTTGCGGCATGTCTCGCAAAGTAATCGTCCTGAAATTCGGAAGCTCCGTCCTGCAGTCGCGCGCCGACCTGCCGCACGCGGTGCATGAAATCTATCGCTGGATCCGGCGGCAGTATCGCGTGGTCGCGGTAGTCTCGGCGTTCGCCGGCGAAACCGATCGGCTGCTGGAAACCGTGGAGGAATATCACGGCGCCAATCCTGAGGCCATCGCTCGCATCGTTGCCACCGGAGAAGAAGTGGCCAGCGCATTCCTGACGCTCGAACTCGATCGCTTCGGCGTTCCGGCGCAGGTGCTCGACCCCAGCCAGATTCAGCTGATCGCGGAAACTACTTCCAACGACACCGAGCCCGTGAGCGCCGAACTTTCCGCCATCGACGGCGTTCTGGATCAGGGCAAAGTGGCCGTGATTCCGGGCTTCGTGGCCCGCGATCGCAGCGGCCGCGTGGCCTTGTTCGGACGCGGCGGCTCTGATCTTTCCGCCTTGTTCCTGGCTAAACAGCTCAATGCGCGCTGCCGCCTCATCAAAGATGTCGACGGCATTTACAACAGCGATCCGGCGGCCAACGTCGACGCCAAGCGCTTCGACGAGATCCAGTTTGGCGACGCGCTTACCATCGCCGGCAAAGTGGTGCAGCGCAAAGCCATCGCCTTCGGCAAGAAGACCGGCGTGAGCTTTGAAGTTGCCGCTCTCGGGAAAAACTACGCCACCACGGTGGGCAGCCATCGTTCGACTCTGGCGGCGAGAACCGGTTTGCAGCGGCCGCTCAAGATCGGGCTGCTCGGCCTGGGCACGGTCGGGCTGGGAGTGTTCCAGGAGCTGTGGAAACATCCTGACCTGTTTGAGGTAACCGGCATCGCGGTACGGCGGCCGGAGTTGCACGTCGATCACGCGCCCGCGAATCTGCTGACCCGCGATTGCTGGGACGTGATCGACGGCGTCGACGTCGTGGTCGAACTGATCGGCGGCAGCGATCCTGCAGGCGATCTGGTTCACGCCGCGCTGGCGGCGGGCAAGCTTGTGGTTACGGCCAACAAGCTGTTGCTGGCCGAAGATGCGCGGCTGGAAGGCTTCGACGATCTTCGCTACTCGGCTGCAGTCGGGGGCGCGGTTCCCGCACTGGAAGCGGTGCGCGCGCTGGCTGACGATGGCAGCATCGTCTCGCTCTCCGGCGTGCTGAACGGCACCTGCAACTACATCCTCGACCGCATCGCCGCCGGATGCACTTGGGAGCAGGCGGTAGCCGAAGCCCAGGCCAAGGGCTTTGCCGAGCAGGATCCGCGGGCCGATGTTTCCGGCTCCGACACGGTTTGCAAGCTGCGGCTGCTGGCGCGTTGCGCCTTCCCCGAGATCGAAACCCACTCAGTCAGCACCCGCGGCATCGACGCCATCGATCCGGAATGGGTGCAAGCCGCCGCCCGCAAGGGCAGTCGAGCTCGACTGGTAGGCACTGCTCTTCTCGCCGATGGCCGCGTGCATCTGGAAGTCAAACCCACGCTGGTCGACGCCAGCCATCCGTTCGCGCAGATCAGGAACGAAGAGAACTGTCTGCTGATCGACACCCAGGAGTCGCAACGGTCCGATGTACCGAACTACGCCTGGACTGGCCGAGGCGCGGGCCGCTGGCCCACGACCGCCGCGGTCATGGCCGATCTGTTCGACCTGGCGCGCGAGCGGCAGGCGGCCAAGGCGCCCGCAACCTATTCGCTTGTGCAAGCGCTGGAAGCAGGAGGTGCAGCGTGAAATTCGCAACCAAATTACTGACGTTCGATCCGGCGCCGGGTGATCGCCACACTCCCGCGAACACTCCCATCTATCAGACGGCAACCTTCCGTCAAGGGGATGCGACCGAGTTCGGCGAATACGACTACACCCGCAGCGGCAATCCCACCCGCGCGGTGGTGGAAAAGCAGATTGCCCGGCTGGAGAACGGTACACGAGGCTTCTGCTTCAGCACCGGACTGGCGGCCATCACTGCGGTCACGCGGCTGCTGGGGCCGGGCGATGAGATCGTCGCTTGCAACGATTTGTACGGCGGCTGCTACCGGCTGTTTTCCCGCATTCTGCCCAAGCGCGGCATCCAGGTTCGCTATGTCGACTTCGGCGACCTGGACGCAGTAGCTGCCTCCATCACCGACAACACCAGGCTGGTCTACCTGGAGACGCCCACCAATCCGCTGCTGCAGATCATCGACATCCGCGCGGTGGCCGACATTGCGCATCGCCGCGGAGCGCTGGTGTGCGTGGACAACAGCACCATGTCGCCTTACTTGCAGCAGCCGCTGGAACTGGGCGCCGACATCGCTCTGCATTCGGCGACGAAATTTCTCTGCGGGCACAGCGATGTGATGGCCGGGGCCATCGTGGTCAACGATGAAGAGCTGGGGCAGGAGCTGTATCTCATCCAGAACGGCGAAGGCGCCGGGCTGTCGCCGTTTGATAGCTACCTCCTACTGCGTGGGATGAAGACTTTGTCGCTGCGGCTCGACCGCCAGCAGTCCAACGCGCGAACCATCGCCGAATTGCTCGAAGCGCATCCGGCGGTGGATCGCGTGTACTTTCCCGGACTCGCCGATGAGGAGCAGCTTCGCATTCATCGCTCGCAAGCCTCGGGCGATGGAGCCGTGCTCAGCTTCGTGACCGGCGATCCGGAGTTCTCGCGCGCCGTGGTGGAGGCGACGAAAATCTTCGCCATCACGGTCAGCTTCGGCAGCGTGAATTCCACCATCAGCCTGCCCAACTACATGTCCCACGCCAGCATTCCCGCGAGCCTGCGGCAGTTGAAGAGCATTCCTGCCGATCTGGTCAGAATCTCCGTCGGCGCTGAAGATGTCGAGGACCTGGTCGACGATCTGGGTCAGGCGTTTGAGATCGCCACCCGGCAGACTTGTGCAGTGAAAGTTGCGGCGGCGGATTAGAGTGGGGCGGAGTTCGTAGCATTCTATCGCGGGAACGCTTTGTATCAGGGCACGCCTTTGACAGGCTGCGGAAAAAGTCGAAATGAGCAATCTTTCGCTGGCTGAACAGTTTGCTAAAAAACCCGTAAAGGCAGATCCCTCACCGACTAAAGTCGGTGAGGGATGACAAATATAAAGGACTTGCTACGGCGTAGCTAAAGCTACGCCCCTTCAAAACCGCCTTAGGCCGAGTTTTTCAGCAAACTGTGAAGCCGGCTACGGACATCTGAAACAAAAAACTTAGACGCGAACCTGAAGGTTCGCTCTACCAGTTCATCGCGACCGCGGGAGTTTTTCTGCAGCCTGTTTCAGCCGTGGCCGCTCCTGGCTAAATAACCAAAGGGCTTCAGCCCCTGCCAACGACAATATCGCAGGGGCTGAAGCCTTTGTGTTTTATACGCTTATTTGGCACGACCAAGAGCCTGCCCTGAGCGCAGCCGAAGGGTCGTGCCCTGATACGAATCGAGTTGGCCTCCGATGCTGCCTACATCTGCGGCGGAGCGGTCGAGCTACCCTGAGGAGCACGTTCCCGCATTGGGCGGCGGGGGTGTTCCGGTGCTGGGCGCTGCGCTCGGCGTATTCGGTGCGCCGGTTGGCGTATTGGGAGCCCTGCTCGGCGTGTTCGGAGCTGCGCTGGGCATGTTAGGAGACGCGCTGGGCGTGTTGGGCGCAGCATTGGGCACCGTGCTCGGCGTACTGGCCGGCGAATTCGGCTCTATGCCCGGCGGATTCGTTCCGGGCTGAGCGGTGCTGGCGCCCGGGGTGGTACTGGCGCCGTTAGGATTAGTGGTTGCTCCCGGCATGGTTGTCCCCGGAGTTGCCGGAGCCGTGCTCGGGGTCTGAGTTTGCGGCGACTGGGTTTGCGTTCCCATGGTGCTGTGGCCGCCGGTCGATCCCATGCTGCCGCCGGCATGTCCGCCCGCCGACTGAGCCACCGCCCACGCGCCACAGAGCATAACCGTGGCAGTCAACATTAGTATTCTCCGCTGCATAATTTTGTCACCCTCCATAGTTCCACTTGCTTGTTCTACCTTCGGATGGGGAGCAAACCGTCGGAAGATGCCCCGCTGTGCGGCAAAATCAAAAGTCTGTTTGCCACGGCGGCGGGAGTCACCAGTCGTGCCTGCACCTCTGGCGGTTACGCCGGCTCTCCGTTCCGCGCCCGGCTGGTCAGGACGAACTGCGGTGGGCGAGAAATTTTTCAAACCCTACAATATCCGCATCCCCTGATTCGTCTACAGCAGTAGATGAGCGACGCAGCGAGCCTGGAGCGGATGGCACTCGAACAGGACCAGCGGATCTCCGAGGTAGTCAGGCAGGAGCAATCCCGGCTGCGCAACTTCATTCGCCGGCGCGTGCCCGACCCGCGCGATGCCGAAGACATTCTGCAGGACGTTTTCTACGAGCTGGTGGAAGCCACTCGCCTGCTGATGCCCATCGAGCACGTCACCGGCTGGCTGTTTCGGGTTGCGCGCAACCGCATCATCGATCTCTTCCGCAAGCGGAAGCCCGAGCCATTCGGCGACGCCGGCGTAGTAGACGAAGACGGCGAGCTGTTGCGCCTGGAAGAGCTGCTGCCCTCGCCCGACGCCGGTCCCGACGCGGCTTATGCGCGCAGTGTGATGCTGGATGAGTTGGAGTTTGCCATCGACGAGTTGCCGGAGGAGCAACGCGAAGTATTTATCGCCCACGAAATAGAAGGGCGCAGCTTTAAGGAACTGGCGGCCGAGAGCGGAGTCAGCGTGAATACCTTGCTATCGCGCAAGCGCTACGCGGTGCTGCATCTGCGGCGGCGGCTGCAGGAGATTTACGACGAGTTTATGAAAACGTGAGGAACGCGAACATGATAACTAAATGGATTAGCCGAACATTGAAGGTCATATTGGGGATATTCATCCTCGTGGTCATTATCGGCGCCTGCGCCGAGGGAGTGGTGCAGCTGTGGAATTGGCTGCTGCCCTCGCTGTTCGGATGGCGGCTGATCACCTTCTGGCAAGCCGTGGGCTTATTTGTGCTGTGCCGGCTGCTGTTCGGCGGCTTCGGCGGACGTCCGCTGTACCGTTCCAACTGGCGGCGGCGCATGGGTGAGCGCTGGGAGAGCATGACTCCGGAGGAGCGCGAGAAAGTTCGCCAGGGCATGCGCGGCCGCTGCGGGCACTGGGGACAAGCAGCCCCGGCGCCGGAGCCCAAGCCATGAGCGCGGCCGTATCGGATGACCGGCGTTACCCTCGACGTCACGGGCGGAGGTGATGCTTATCTGGCCGGTCAGAGTATCACTATAAATCGCGCGGGCCTGATAACAGGGGTCGAGACTCCTGCCCGCCAGGCGCACATGCGGCTTTTCCTGCAGGCGACCGAGACCGTTGCGATATGATGCTGGTCTTGTCTCGCGCCTCCGCCATTTCGCCACCCTGCCAGACGCGCAAACAGCGTCGCCAGTTGGGTCGCTCACTTCGTAACCAGGTCAAGCGACTGAGCCACGGCGAATGGACTGGCAAGCAGCGCGACTTCGACGTGGTCGGCCGCCTGATCGAAGCCAACCACGGACGGCTGCCTCATTTGCTGCCTTTGAAGTGGGGAGCGATGGCGGCTTCGCCCTTCGGATTCTTTCGCGGCGCAGTTCCGGTGATGGCCGCTGATCTGGCGCCGATTCCGCACACCGGTTTACTGACCCAGATCTGCGGCGACGCCCATGTGCGCAATCTTGGCGCCTTCGAAGCGCCCGATGGAAGACTCATCTTCGACATCAACGATTTCGATGAGACCATGGTGGGTCCCTGGGAGTGGGACATCAAGCGCATGTGCGCCAGCCTGGTGCTGGCCGGGCGCGAAGCGGGCAACACCGACAAGCAGTGCAAAATCGCGGTCACCGCTTTCGTCGAAAGCTATCGCGAGTGGATGCGCGAGTTCTCGGAGATGGCCGTCATCGATCTGGCGCGCTTCCAGATTTATCGCGTGGTTTCGCCGGTGCGCTCGGTGCTGCGTAAGGCCGAACGGGCCACGCCGCAACGCAATCTGGAAAAGTTGACGGTCTACGAAGAGGGTCGTCATCGTTTTCGCGAACACAAGCCGCTGCAGTTTCACATTTCAGCTGCGCAGCGCAAGCTGGTACTGGACTCGCTGAGCGTTTATAAGCGGACGCTGCTGCCGCACGTGGCGCACTTCTTCGAACAATATTTTCCCCAGGACGTCGTCTTCCGCGTGGTCGGCACCGGCAGCGTCGGCCTGCGCGACTATGTTGTGCTCTTGTTTGCCTGCGCCGTTTCCGATCCTATTTTTCTGCAGATCAAGGAAGAGCCGAAATCCGCTTACGCTCCTTACTTGTCGGCTAGCCGCGTGCCCGCGCACCAGGGCGAACGCGTCACGGCCGGGCAGCGCGCCATGCAAATGCAGTCTGACTTGTTTCTGGGATGGACCACGATCGCCGGCCGCGACTATGTGGTCAGGCAACTGCGCGATCACAAGGCGAGCATCGAGGACGACGATCTCAAGGGCGACGGATTGGTAGAGTACGCGCGCATGGCCGGCGAGCTGCTTTCCAAAGGCCATGCCCGCTCTGGCGACTCCTGCGCCATCTCGGGATATCTGGGTAAGAGCGACCGCTGCGACTGCGCTATGGCCAACTTTGGCATCGCCTATGCCGACCAGACGGTAAAGGACTGGGAAGCGTTGCGTCGCGCCATCCGCTCGGGCAAACTGAAGGCCGTGAAGCCTGCGCTCCCCCGATCCTCCCCCGCCGAGGCAGCGCGGCGCAAAACAAAGTAAATCCGAAGTGCCAGCCGCAAATCTAAATGCTAGGCGCTAGTCATGAAGTCCCGGGTTGCAAATCTGCTTTCGTCCCTTGCCCAACAGGCGGATAATATTGCCATGGCGCGCTGGATTTTCATTGCGGCCCTGAGCGCAGCTCTGCTGGCTACCCCCGGCTGGGCGCAGCGCGGCGGAGGCGGCGGACACGGTGGCATGGGCGGCGGTGGCGCGCACGCCTACTCGGGCGGAGGCGGCTACGCTGCCCGCGTGGAGGTGGCTACGCTGCTCGGGGTGGAGGCGGCTACGCCTACCGCGGTTCTGCCGGATACGCTCGCGTTCCCAGCTATTCCTATGCACCTCGTGGCGGCTCGTACTGGGGCGGCGCAGGCCGCAGTTGGAGCGGCTCGAACTGGAACGGCGGTTGGCACGGCGGCAATGGCTGGCGCGGTCCTTATCGTCCCTGGGGCTATGGCTGGCGCGGATATCCCTACTGGGGTTACGGCTATGCCGGTTGGGGAGGCTACCCGTGGTGGGGCTGGGGCGGTGGCCTGGGCTGGTATGGCGGCGTGGGTTGGTACGACTCTTCCGATTACGCCGACAATTCTTATCCCTACGACACCTATAACGCTCCCAGTTACCCGTCGTACGTGTATGTCACCCCGAACGATTCGGGCGACGACTCGCAGACCTATCAGGCGCAGCAAGATGAAATCGACCGGCTGAACAACGAGGTCCAGCGCTTGCAAGCGCAGGGCCCGGCGCCGAGTCCGTCGTCACAGCCGCAAGGCAAGATGACCGAAATCCGCGCCAACACGGTGCTGATCTATCGCGATGGCCATGCCGAGGAAGTAGAGAACTACGCCATCGTGGGCAAGACGATTTGGGTATTCAACGAATCTCGCGCCAAAAAGATTCCGCTCTCCGAACTTGATCTGGCAGCCACCCAGCGCGACAACGAAGATCGCGGCATCGAGTTTGTGGTGCCGAACTCCGCGCACTAAGTGCCTCTGTGGCCGTCCCAGGCCTGCGTTCCCTTCCTGATTCTCCCTCGCGGATTTATGCACTATTCATGTGGCATTGACTTCTTCGTCAACAGAGGAGAGCAAACTTGATCGGTAGGGAATCTCGGAATGCGGATCACGAGCGCACAAGGTCGCGATGGTTACTGTTCGCAATGAAGTCTTGTCGGAATCGCCGGGCCTGTCGGACTGCAAACCTATTCCTTTCGATCAGCTTCCCTTCAGCGCCCTCGACGCCACCGCCGGCAGCGAAGACGAACTGCAAGCCGTAGTGGTCGGGCGATCCACCGACTGCGATTTGCCGCTGAGCATTCGCGAGTCGCGATTCTTCCGCAACATCGCGCGCCGCAGCGCCAGTGGAGAAGCGCCGCGCCGCACCCTGCTGGAACTGGAAGCCTTTCTTAGACGACACCCGCGGCGTCTGGGAAAACAGCTGGATCCGCTTTCCCGAAGCGCGGCTCAGCCGGCACGCGTTGCACGTATTTCACGCCGACCTGCAAGTCGCGCGCAATGGCTCGATCGGCGAACGATCCGACGCGTTGCGCTTTCGCTTCACCCAGCATGGCGAGCCCTGGCTGCGGATCCCCATCAGCTATGCCCTGAAGTTGTCGCTGGCCGACCTGATCGGCGCGCAACCGCACCTGCCCGAGGCCATGCGCCAGGAAGCTTCGCGGCTGATGCGGCATTTCCTCAACGACAACACTTCGCCCGAGACTACCTCGTTCCACATCGTGGCGGCAGAGTCGAAGCGTTCGCTAGGCGAGCAGGTGGCGCGCGAGGCGGCGCGGCGATTCCTGTTCACTTCGCTGCTGATCTCCTGGGCCAACCGGCGCTTCGGCTTGCTGGAAACCGGACAACGCGCGCTGGTCTATCACGCGCCGGTGCCGTCGGTGCATCAGGAAGAGCTTTCGTCGTGCACCTCCGACTCGTTCTACCGCGAGCTGTTCATGAGTCCCTGCCTCTCGGGATGGACTGACGGCGAAGAGAAGTATCAGTACATGCATCTATGCCATCAGGTGCTGAGCCGCAGCCAACTGAACGCCGTGGCCAAGCTGCGCGAGGCGGGCATCATTGCCAACGACCTGATCGTGCTGCCCAGCCTGTCGAATGTGAGTCTGGCGAATAATGGGGTTCACATCAGCATCGGCAGCCGCGCGCTCAGTCGCCAACTGCGATGTCGCGACGGATTTCTGCCCGCGGACGAGAAGCGCCTGGGCGATCTAGCTATCAAAATTTACGAGCACTTCCTGGCGCTGTTTGTCGGAACCTACACCGCAGCCCCTTACCGCATCGGCTTCACCCAGTTTCATCCCGAGCGCCTGCTGTCGTTCCTGCCGCACGAGCTCGATTTCACCCATCTGCGCCTGCTGTGGCGCGAGTGGAAGGAGAAGGCGCAGCTCAGCCTGTGCGGCCATGCGCTGACGCCGTATGGCCCGCGCGGCTTCGATCACATGGTTGCGAAACTGTTTAACCTTCGTGGCGATTGCGTGCCCGATGCGCGTCTGCTGACCTATCCCGTGGCCTGGCTGGCGAGCGAGCAGGCGTCGGCCCTGGACGGAACCGCGGGCAACATTCAGCGGCTGTCGTCGGAGCTGGACGAGTTGGGCATCGTCGATCAGCGCATGTCGTTCTACATGCCGCTGCGGCTGCGGGAACAGCAACGCGACGGCTACTCCGGCTTCGAGGCGCGCTATTACAGCCTGTTTCCCAGCTACGATCGCGACCTGGCGCCCGCCGCCAACCTGCAACAATTTCTGCTGGCGTTGGCTTATCGATTGGCGTTGCAAGGCGAGGTGACACACCAGGAAATTCCCGACGATCCCACCTCCGAGAGCGAGCGCCGCCAGCCCTTCTTTTTCTCCGCGGCGGGCGTTCCCGCGTTCTACGTGCATCGCGACTCGCGCAACCAGTTTCTGCGCACCCTGTTGCTGAACTGCAAGAAGACTCGCCCCAGCCGCCGCCATCCGGGATATTTCCGCATCTCGATCCGCGACTATCGCCGGGCGTTATTGGCCTATATCCAGCAGACGGCCGGCGATCTGGCCGAAGCCATGAATATGCATGCCACATTGTCGGACCTGGCCGCGCGCTGTAACGACCGGCAACAGGAAGCCAGCCAGCGCCTTTTGCACGGCGTGCTGGGCGATTCGGCCAAGGATGCCATGCGCATCGAGGCCCGCGAATTCAATCGCCTGGCGGAAGATTTCTATCGCGAGGAACTGCGGCGCGAACATTTACGCGAGGCGCTAACCCATCTGCGGGAAGATGTTGCCGAGCTGGAACGCCGGGGGTCTGACGATGTCAGACGTTGTCTGCGGCACGGCGTTCGCCTCCACGATGCTTCGCGATTCCTGCACGACGTCGACGATCGGGTTTTGGTTGACAACCTTTCACCCCAGGAAATCGCCGCCCTGCTGAATCTGCTGGTGCTGCTGACGGAACAGGGGCACCGGGCGGCGGAGGCCCTGGCATGAGCCATACGGAACATCAGTACATCGATCGCGCTACCGGCAATGTGGTGCGCGAACATCTGCTGGCCAATTCCGTGGTCAGCGCGCTGTATTCGCCCGCGCTGGAGAAAGCCCCGCTGCTGACCCGGATGGCGTCCAGCCGCTATGTTTCGCGGGTGCTGGGCTACCTGAATTACGACAATGTGCTGTCCTCGCGGGCCACCGGCATGTTGAAGTTTCTGCGCCAGTCCGGCATCGAGCTGTCGGAGTTCATGGGCAACTTGTCTGAGTACGATACCGCCCGCAAAATCTTCGAGCGCCAGATCCGCTACTGGAATTGCCGCCCCCTGCCGCTGGATCCGCGGGCCGTGGTCTGTCCCGCCGATTCGCGCGGCCTGATCGGCTCGATGGAAGAGTCGTCAGGCTTGTATCTGAAGCAGAAATTCTTTTCCTTCCCCGAACTGCTGGGCGATGGCTCGCCCTGGCAGCGCTCGTTCGCAGGCGGTGATTACGCGGTGTTTCGCCTGACCCCGGAAAAATATCACTACACGCATAGTCCGGTGTCGGGCCGCGTGCTCGATATCTACTCAGTCGAGGGCCGCTTCTATCCCTGCAATCCCAACGCGGCAGTGCAGTTGATGACGCCAGTCTCGAAGAACCGCCGGGTGGTGACGATTCTCGATACCGATTGCCCCAACGGGTCGGTCGCCGGCCGGGTCGCCATGATTGAAGTGGTGGCGCTCATGATCGGGCAGATCGAGCAGCGCTACAGCGAGCATCGCTACGAAAATCCGCGCGACATCGAGAAGGGAATGTTTCTGCGGGCGGGCGCGCCCAAGGCGCTATTCCGTCCCGGGAGCAGCACCGTGGTCCTGCTCTTCCAGCGCGATCGGGTTCGCTTTGCCCGTGACCTGGTGGAGAATCAGCAGCGCTTTGGGGTTCGCAATCGCTTCTCTCTGACATTGGGGGAGCCGGTCACGGAGACCGATGTCGCCGTGCGGTCGCTGCTGGCAATGCCGAGCGGGGTTGGAGAGATCTGAGAGGGCAGGTCTGTCGCCGACTAAAGTCGGCTCGGTGTCAGAAATAGAGCCTCGACGGCGCAGTTGAAGCTGCGCCCCTTCAAGGCGCTGCCGGCGTGGGTTGCTTGGCGGCCCCGGGCAGTAAAGGAGGAATCATGCTAAACCTAGGCTTCGTCGCTGCTCTTGCGCTCAGCCTATTCGCCCTGGTGGTGTGGGGCGTGCGCACCCTGCCGGCCGAGCGCTGGCAGATGCTGGCGGCCGTGCCCATCGCGAAATCGGCCGATGGCTCGTGGCGCGGCTTGAACCTCACGTTCTACGGCTTCTTCAGCGCCACGGGAACCGCATTCGGCTTGGCGATCGCGCTGCTACTACTGGCCTCGGTGGGGATTTCGGTGGCCGTCAGTATTGCGCTGGTATTGCTGGTGCTGTTGGTTTGCGTACCCTCGTCCCGGGTGATCGCCGGCCTGGTCGAGCGCAAGCGCAACACGTTTACCGTTGCCGGCGCGGCCTTCGTCGCGACCCTGGTATTTCCGCTGCTGGTGCTGGCCCTGCAGCCGCTGGCGGTCCGTGTACTACATTGTGGGATTCCGGTGCTGCCCACTTTCGCGGCGGCAGCCATCGCCTACGTGCTGGCCGAGTCGGTGGGACGGTTGGCTTGTCTTAGCTTTGGATGCTGCTACGGCATGCCGTTGCGCGATGCCAATCCCACCATCGCCCGGCTGTTTCACAAGCACAACCTGGTGATTCACGGCGCTACCAAGAAAGCGTCCTATGCTTCCGGGCTGGACGGCGAGCCGCTGATTCCGGTGCAGGCGGTCACGTCAGCGGTATTCGCCGTGTCAGGACTGGCCGGAGTCGCGTTGTTCCTGGAGCAGCAATTTCGCCTGGCCGCGCTCATTCCGCTGATTGCCAGCTGGGGATGGCGTGCCGGTTCGGAGTGGCTGCGCGCCGATCATCGCGGAGCCTCCCGCATTTCCGCCTACCAGGTGATGGCCATCGTCTCCGTGCTGTACCTCACTGTGGTAGTCCTGCTGATGCCCGCACCGTCGCCGGTCGCGCCTAATCTCGGCGCAGCCTTTGCACAACTGTTCTCCGTCCCGGTAATCCTGGCGCTGGAACTGTTCTGGGTTGCGCTGTTCGTTTACTACGGCCGAAGCCGGGTGACCGCGTCGACGCTGTCGTTTCATGTGGTGGCCGACCGGATCTGATGTTTCGTCAGATAGCCGAAGCTGCATCGCAGGGGAACCGCAGGTCCCTCGGCTGCGCTGCGCTCCGCTCGGGATGACAAATATAGGGATGGTTCGGCTGCCCGCTAGGGATGACAAATCAAATACGCAGCCGGGACGAAACCCAGCCGCGGCTTTAGAATCGTCGGTACATGTCCCTGATCCTGGCTTCTGCCTCGCCGCGCCGTTCGGAACTTCTGCGCAATGCCAACATCGATTTCACCGTGAACCCGGCGCATCTGCGCGAGGAGCCGCTGCCGAATGAAAAGCCGCTGGACTACGCGCAACGTCTGGCCCGCGACAAAGCTCACGCGATTTTTGCGCGGCATCCGGACGACGCCGTGCTGGGCGCCGACACAGTCGTGGTGGTGGACCAGCATCTGCTGGAGAAGCCTGTGGATGAGCGCGATGCGGCGCGCATGTTGCAACTGCTCTCCGGCCGCACTCATCAGGTGATTACCGGGGTTTGCCTCATTGCTCCGGGTTTCGCCGAGACCTCGGCTGAGAATACGCAAGTGCGCTTCAGCCCGCTTTCGGAAGCCGAGATTGCCGACTACGTCCGCACCGGCGAACCCATGGACAAAGCCGGAGCCTACGCGATCCAGGGCATCGCCTCGCGCTGGGTCGAGCGCATCGAAGGCTGCTACTTCAATGTAGTGGGATTGCCGGTGCCGCGGGTGTATCGCATGCTGCGAGCCGCCGAAGAGGCGACGGGAAGAGTATTGCTATGACGCGCGGAAAGTCAGCGGCTACTTTTTCTCTTCGGTCGGGGGATTGGTTGGCTTAGGATTGTTCGCCGCGTTCTGATCGTTGAGCGACGACTTGAAATTGCGAATTCCTTCGCCCAGGCCCTTGCCTAGATCGCCGAGCTTCTTTGGTCCGAAGATCAGCAGGACAATCACTAGTATCACCAGCAGATGCATCGGCTGGAATAGACCTTCCATACTAGCGCCTCCACGAAGCCCGGCTTGGCTGCGGCCGATGGGGAGCGGGCTTCCAAGCCAAATTCTAGGCTTTCGCTGGCGAAGCGTCAAAACAAGACTGGCGCCGGAGCCATGGTGAATAACGCCGTAAACCTTTCGCTGGCGAGGTCGAACTGGATCGCGAATCCCTATTGCTACACTGAAGATTGGCTGGTTCCATGTCCATCGCGATGCGTTCGTTTGCCAAGATCAATCTCGGTTTGAAGATCGGCGCGGCTCGGCCCGACGGTTTCCATGAACTGCGCACCATCTACCAGACGCTGGCGCTGCATGACGTGGTGCGGGTAGAGGTGCAGCCTGGTTCGGGGATCGAGATTCGCTGTGATGATCCCCGGGTGCCGCTGGATGCGACCAACACTTGCTACAAAATGGCGGAGCGAGTGTTGGCAGTTGTGGGTGGCGCTGGGACGGCTGCATCGCGGGAGACCGCAGGTCCCTCGGCTCCGCTTCGCTCCGCTCGGGATGACAAAAATAATAGGGGGGCTCGTAATGGCGCACCTGAAGGTGCGCCCCTTCAAAGCGGCAGGGTGGTCATGTACATCGACAAGCGCCTGCCAGTGCAGGGCGGCATGGGCGCGGCTTCGTCGAATGCCGTTGCCGTGATGCTGGGGCTGGAACGCGCCTTGGGCGTAAGCCTCAGCCCGGAGGACAAGCTGCGCATTGCGGCCGAAGTGGGCAGCGATGTGCCGCTGTTCCTGATCGGCGGAACCGTGCTGGGCGTCGGACGCGGCGAGGAAGTGTATCCCCTGCCCGACTTGCCGGTGCAGCACGTGGTCGTGGTCACGCCGCCGATTGGGGTTTCGACTCCTAAGGCCTTCGCGCAATGGGATGAGCTGGCCGCGCGCAACGCCGCATTGACCGCTCCGGAAGCCGCAGGTACAATTAACAAGTTCAGCGAGAGTGTGTTTGCCTGGCTGAGCGCAAGTTATGACCCGCAGGCTGGACCTCCGGCAAGTCTTGGACTTGGTGGTGTAGAGGTTAAACCTGCATCCGGTGTTCCCGCGATAGGCGGGGACCGGGCCGAGACGCCGCTTCTCGACCTCGTCCGAGCCGGGATCGAGAACGACTTCGAACGCGTCGTCTTTCCTGAGTATCCCGAGTTGCGTGAGGTAAAACGAGTGTTGCAGCGCGAAGGCGCGCTCTATGCGTCGTTGTCTGGTTCCGGCTCGACGCTGTATGGGCTGTTCGCTTCCGCCGGAGAAGCGCAAGCTGCAGCTGAGCGCATGATTGCTGCCGGATATGCGGCGGTCGCGACCACGACCCTGACGCGGGAAGAGTATTGGAAAGCGGTAACTAGCAACTAGAAGCGATCTCATAAATCATTTGGGTTGTATCAGGGCGCGACTTTAAGTCGTGCCGAACGCGGTGCAGAAAAAAGCTCGGAGCTTTAGCCCCTGCAAGACCTGCTCTCAGCGGCTAAAGCCCAGGTTATATTTGACTGCTTATGGCACGGCTGAAGCCGTGCCCTGATACGAAACGATTTATGAGATAGGTTCTAGTAATCAGCAACTAGCTTGTTACTAGTCGGAGTCAGCCGGGTTTCGGCTCGCTGGTTTCGAATCAGGACAGACCAGTCCCGCTTGCGGGATGGAAGAGCCTAGCCCAGCGCTTCAGCGATGATTTTGAAGCCTGAGTCCGCTAGGGACGGCAGAGATTTTCGGCGATAGAGTCGAGGGCGACTGACGAATTGCGCGAAGCAAGCTGAAGGCTGATGGCTAAGAGCCGACGGCTTGTAGTACTGGGCGGTCGACTAATGGTAGGTCAAGTGCCTTTGGAGCACTTTGTCTAGGTTCGAATCCTAGCCGCCCAGCCAAGAACCAGTTGTCGGTTGTCAGTGATCAGATGTCAGTTAGCTACGACTCCCACCTCTCGTCAGACAGAGACACGAAAGATGGGCTCGGAAGATTAAGCTGTCGTAAGCAAGTAACGTCTCGCTTCGTGATGATCCAGTCCCGCAAAGTGGGACAGAAAGAAGATAGCCCAGCGCTTCAGCGCTGGGTAGGCGAGAAAAAGGTGTCTGGAGTCCCGTAGGGACGGCATAGAGTTTACGGAGGACGATAGAGGTCCTTCGACTCCGGTGGCGAAGCGCCACCTGCGCTCAGGATGACAAACCGCGGAAGCGAAGAGCGAACCGCGAACAGCGGCAGTTTCAAGACCCAGCGTGTAACTCAACCAGGTTAGGCGGGGGTATTTGACGCGATGGATACAGCAGCGAAGACCAGCGTAGTTCCTGCGGCGATGGCGCCGGGCGATGGCGCAAGTGCCGTCGCGCAACAGCCTAAGGTCGATCCGAAAGCCGCACCCAAGCCGGTACGGGCGCGCCAGGACGACAAGTGGAAGATTTTCTCCGGCACGGCCAACGATGCGTTGGCCAAAGATGTTTGCGAGTTTCTCGGTTTGCCCTTGGGGCAGGCGCGCATTGACAAGTTCTCCGACGGCGAGACCTATGTGCAGATCGAGGAGAACGTTCGCGGGGCCGATGTCTTCATGGTGCAGCCCACCTGCGATCCGGTTAACGAGCATCTGGTGCAGTTGCTCTTGCTGATCGATGCCTTGAAGCGCGCTTCGGCCCGCCGCATCACGGTAGTGATTCCGTACTTCGGTTATGCGCGGCAAGACCGCAAGGACAAGCCGCGGGTGCCGATTTCGTCGAAGCTGGTAGCGGATTTGTTGACCACGGCGGGAGCCGATCGAGCGCTGGTCGTCGATCTGCATGCGCCGCAGATTCAGGGGTTCTTCAACATCCCGGTGGACCACTTGTTCGCGTCGCCGGTGCTGGTGGATTACTTCCGCAAGAAGCAGTTTCCGGACCTGACTGTCGTGTCTCCGGACGCTGGGGGCGTGGAGCGGGCGCGCTTCTTCGCCAAGAAAATGGATTCGGCGCTGGCTATTGTCGACAAACGCCGGGTGGAAATGGATGTGACCGAGGTGATGCACGTCATCGGCGACGTACACAACCGGACGTGTCTCATCCTCGACGATATTATCGATACCGCCGGCACGCTGGTGAAAACCTGTCAGGCGTTAACCGATGCAGGTGCTCGCGAAGTGTATGCCTGCGCTACTCACGCCGTGCTTTCGGGCCCGGCTATTGAACGGATTTCGCAATCGGGGTTGGCCGAAGTAGTGGTGACCAACACTATTCCCCTGAGCGAAGCTGCGCGCCGGGAGCCGAAGATCAAAGTGCAGTCGGTTCACGGCCTGATCGGACGCGCTATCCAATCGATTCACGAAGAAACTTCAGTCAGCAGACTGTTTTTGTAAAGGAACGAAATTATGGCTACAGCAACTGCAGAAAAAAACGTAGAAGCCAAGCCGCGGCAGGGTGGCGGCAAGAACGATGCGCGCCGGCTGCGCAAGAGCGGCCTGATTCCCGCCGTGGTTTATGGCGCGGGGCAGGATTCGCAGCCCGTTGCCGTCGACCCTAAGCAAATGCGGCGCATCCTCAACTCCGAAACGGGACACAACTCGATTTTCGATCTCACCCTCGATGGCCAGTCGGCCAAGGTGATGATCGTCGATTGGCAATTCGAGCCCATCAAGAGCGCGCTATTGCATGTCGACCTGAAGCGCATCGCCATGGACAAGGTGCTGCAAGTGAGCGTGCCTATCGTAATGAGGGGCGAGGCGCCGGGCGTCAAACTGCAGGGCGGCATCCTGGAGCAGATGTTGCGCGAGGTGGAAATCGAGTGTTTGCCGGGCGACATCCCGGGTCACCTGGTTGCCGATGTCAGCAAGCTGGAGTTCGGCCAGACCATTCGCGTTTCCGATTTGGCGCACGATGGCAAGCTGAAGTTCATCACCGACGAAAATCAGGCCGTTGCTCACGTGACCGCGGTGAAGGAAGTGGTGGAAGCCGCTCCCGCCGAGGCGGTTGCCGAAGCCGGCGCCACCGCTGCCGAGCCCGAAGTCATCAAGAAGGGCAAGCAGGAGGAAGGCGAAGCTGCCGAGGGTGGCGACAAGGCCAAGGCAGAGAAGTCTGAGAAGAAGAAGTAAGCGCGGTGAAGCTGATCGTCGGGCTCGGCAATCCGGGCATCGAATACCAGTTCACACCGCACAACATGGGGTTTCTGGCGGTGGATCGCATTGCCGAGCAGTGCGGGGTGCGGGTCAACAATCGCCACTGCCGGGCGCAGACGGCGCGAACCCGACTGGCCGGACACGAGGTGCTGCTGGCCAAGCCGGAAACCTACATGAATCTGAGCGGCGCCTCGGTAAGCGAGCTGGTAAGAGAGTACGAAGTACAGCCGGAGCAGGATCTGGTGCTGCTGTACGACGAACTGGATCTGCCCTTCGGCACGTTGCGAGTGCGGCCGCGGGGCCGCTCGGCGGGACATAACGGCGTGGAATCGGTGATTGCCGCCCTGGGTACGCAGGAGTTCACCCGGATCCGCATGGGCGTTGGGCCGGATCATCCGGTGGGCGATGGCGCCAAGTATGTGCTGGGCCAGTTCAAGAAGACGCAGCTTGAGGTGGTCGATCGGGTGCTGGACGAGGCGTCTGACGCTGTGGGAGTAATCCTCCGCGAAGGCGTTGGGGCGGCGATGAACCGGTTCAACCGCAAGCCGGAAGAGCCCAGCGACTAGGAGTAGGGGCTAGGGACTAGGAGCTAGAGGTTAGGGACCAGGGGGGGCGGCGCCTAGTTAAGAACTCTGCGGGATTAGGTTTTCAAAGAAGCTTGAGTCGGCGAGTGGTTACAGCTTTTGAAGAACTAGCCGCGCAGCGAAGCTTGGTTCGGCGGTGGGTGCAACTGCCGAAGAACTAGCCGCGCAGCGAAGCTTGGGTCGGCGAGGGGCTGCAACTGCCGAAGCACCAGCCGCGCAGCGGCGGCTATGAGGTTAGCCCAGGGCGTGAGCCCTGGGTAGGCGTGGATTAAGAATCCGAGTCCCTTCAGGGACGGCAGGAATTTGGGAAAGGTCATGCGAGCTCTAGGGGTCCTTCGACTCCGGCGACCAACAAACGGTCGCCTGCGCTCAGGATGACAAGAAGAAAACGAGGAGTGCATTGGCTGACGGCTGAAAGCTGACGGCTGAGGGCTCAGGAGAGAAGAATGCAACGTACTTACGAATTGATGTTCATCGTCCGTCCCGACATGCCGGAAGAGGACCAGGACAAACTGATCTCGAACCTGGAGACCCAGGTGGGCACAGCGGGCGGCACGGTGAAAAGCATGGAACGCATGGGCAAGCGCCGGCTGGCCTATACCGTCCGCAAATTCCAGGACGGCATTTATATGCTGATGGTGCTGGAAGGCGAAGGCGGCATGGTGAAAGAAGTGGAACGCCGCCTGCGCGTGGCCGAGCCGGTGATCAAGTTCATCACCGTGCGCATCGACGAGGAACAGAAGCGGCTGGCCAAGATCAAGGCCATCCGCGACACCAAGGTTCGCGGCAAGGGAACCCGGGCGGCAGCAGCGGCAGAAGCCGCAGCCGCGGCCGAAGCCGCAGCGGCGGCGCTGCCGGAACCGTTGACGCCGGAAACGGCGCCCGCCGAGGGTGCCGAGACCACTCCCGCCAGCGCATAAATGGTTTGCAGGGGCGCAGCTTTAGCTGCTCCGTATCGGCATAGCGCGTAGCCGGGCGAGCCAGCGGGTATCCGGTTTTGAAAGGGCACGGCTTTAGCCGTGCCGCAACGACCAAACTTGGTCCGGGGCTTTAGCCCTAGTAGAAGATCGGGGCTCACCATAGCCCGAAGGAGAAACATGGCAGACGAACCCATCCGATCAGCAAGCAGCGACGCTCCCGCGCCGCGTTCCGACAGCGGTCCGCGCGAAGGCGGCAGCAGCAGCGGTCCTCGTGAGGGCGGCAGCAGCAGCGGTCCGCGTGAGGGCGGCGGAGGTCCCGGCGGTCCGCGCGGACCGCGCCCTGGCGGCCGTCCCGGCGGAGGTCCCGGCGGTCCCCGCGAAGGCGGCCGGAAATTCTTTCGCCGCAAGAAGGTTTGCAAATTCTGCGTCGAGAAGATCGACGGCATCAACTACAAGGACGTGCGCCTGCTCTCCGGCTTTGTAGCCGAAAGCGGCAAGATCGTTCCCCGGCGTTTGACCGGCGTCTGTACGCCGCATCAACGTCGCCTGGCCGACGCTATCAAGCAGGCCCGCAACATCGCGCTGCTGCCCTTCGGCGGACGGTAGGAAAGGCAGTGGCTGGTGGATCGTGGATCGTGAATCGTTTCCTCGAAACCACACGATCTGACGGCTTCCGCTATCAGGCGCGGGTTCGTCAGGCTGATCGCAGACCTGGCAGGACGAGCCCGCAGGGCGAAAGTAGTTAGCCCAGGGCGGAAGCCCTGGGTAAGGGCCACGCAACACCGCCCGAGTCCCGTAGGGACGACACAGCAAGAGGCGCGGGTTGAGCCGTGCCGCACCGGCGCCGGAATGAATACAAGCCCGGCACGGCAATTAAGATCGAACGGAGTTCTACTCATGGAAGTCATTCTCAAAGAAGACGTAGCCAAACTCGGCTCTCGCGGCGACGTGGTCAAAGTGGCCGAGGGCTATGGACGCAATTTTCTCCTGCCCAAGAAACTGGCGATCGAAGCCACGCCCGCCAATCGCGCCGTCATCGAGCAGATGAAGGCCGCGGCCGTGCGCCGTCTGGCGCGCGACAAGGGCGATGCCGAAGCTCTCGGCAAACAGCTGTCGGGCGTCGAGTTGCTGTTTACTCGCAAGTCTGGCGAGCACGATCAGCTCTTCGGCTCCGTGACCTCGGCCGACATCGCGCGCGAACTGGAGCACAAGGGTCTCAACATCGATCGCCGCAAGATCCAGCTCGACGAGCCGCTGAAGCAGGTTGGCGACTTCAATGTGCCGGTGAAGTTGCACAAGGACGTCATCGTGCCGGTGAAGGTGACCATCCAGAAGGAAGCCTCGGCCGAAGTGGTCGCTCCCGCTGCAGCCGAAGAAGAAGCCGGCGCCGAAGGGTAACAATAGCGCGCGCTTCATCAACAGCGCCCTGCTTTCGACGACGAAATGTCGGCGGTCTTGGTGGAAGCGCCGGGCTTCAGCCCGGCGAAATGGAGTGCTTTCAGACAACGGCTTCAGCCGCGGTACCCAGGGCTAATAGCCCCTTGTGTGATTGAGCGTTTACGGCACGGCTGAACTCTGCGTGAGAACCTCTGTCGTCCCTACAGGACTCAGATCAATTTTCCACCTGACCCAGGACTCCGCCTGACCACCCCAATTCGCGCAATAAGCAGCGCGAATCGGGGGCCCCGGTTGCGGCTCCGTCCTGGGCTGAACTGAGTCGTCCTACGGACGGGATTTTCGGCTGATACGCCCACTCGCAAATCCAAGATTTAGTTCTCACGCAGACTCTGAAGCCGTGCCCTTCCCCCTGAGCATCAGCGTTATTGATATTGCGGATTCTCCGGAATCATGAAGCGCTGCACCATCTTTTTCTGCCACTCCGCTTTGAACTCCGCCGGAGTCATCCGCTTCAAGATTTTTCCGCTGGGCACTTCCACTTCGTAGCCCATCGCCTGACACATAATGCCGCCATAACTTGACGTGCATGGTACCTGCGCCAGCACTACTACGGCCGACGAGTCGTCGACCCAATCGATTGCCCTCAGGTTGTAGCCGGGATCGCGTTCGAGCTTGCTGCAGCCTGCCTGGTCCAGATAAAGCGCCTTGCACGGCGGATAGGTTTTCACCATGTCCTGCTCGACTTGCCCGGTCACGTCCAGCGGCCGCAGTTGCTCCTCGTCCAGCAGGTACACCTGGACGAAAGCCGGTGAGGTCATGCCTTCGCCGCCATCGATGAAGAATGCTTTCGAGTCGGGAGCCCACAGCAGATCGTTCTGCGGACTGTTGGTGACATCGCGAATCTCGCGCACCTGCTTGTCCGGACCGGTGACCCTGAGGTAGGCATTGCCGTCCTGGTAAAGCACGTCGACCACGCTCTTCTTGTCGGGAGCCACGATGCGCAAGGGCCGGCAATTTCCCGATGGGCAGACGCCGGCAAAGCCCGTCGCCTTTCTGGCCCAATTCGGTTTGTCCGCCGCGGCGAAGGCCGGCAGCAAGACAAACAGCAGAATGAAGCAGCGATTTCGCGACAGGCGTCGCAAGCCTTGGCCCTCCAGATCGCCTCGCAGCCGATCATATGCTGAAGCGCGAAATTAGCCAAAACGTTCGTCCCAGCCCGGTTTTTCCCGCTTCGGGATAACGGCTGTCAATACCACGAAGGTGACGCGAAACTCCGTAGATCACACATTCAGAAAGAAATATAAAGTTGGCAAATCGTAGTCAAAACCCCACCTAATGTGCTATAATTGAATTATAAGATCAAGACAGGCGAGAGCATCATGTGCTCCCGCCTGTTATTTTTTGGGTCGGGCCAGGCCTTCCGTCCGTTACAGGTATCTGGTCCGTCAGAGCTCGAAGCCGTCGCCGAGCTTGATCCATCTGGAACTTTCCAGTTTTCGTCTCACGAAAATTCTGACAACCTAGGAGAAAACATCATGGCAGCTTGCGTCAGCGAACTTGTCGAGAGTACGTTTATGTCTTCTGTGACCATGCCAATACAAGCCTCCGAATATTTCAGCCAGCGGCCGGAACTGCGGCAGTCCCATGCCGCGGCCAGCCCGCAACTGTCCCTGCACGGAGCCTGGACTCCCAACCAGCGGGCCATCGCTGCCACTTACAACCGGCTGGGCGCGTTGTTTAGCCGGTTAGCCACGCTGGTCGATGTCCCCATCGCTGCCGTGCTGGCGGTCTGGTTTGTGGAGAGCAGCGGGGTATCGCTGACTCCCGGGCGGGCCAGCCTGCGCTTCGAGGTAGGAAAGTTTCTGGCGGCCTGGGGTCGTGCCAACGGGGCCGGCTTCGACACGCATTTTCGCTGCGGGGGCCACAACGGAACCCCGGGCAAGCCCTGGCAGAACCATGCTTACCGCTCTGCCGAAGCCGAGATGTTCGCCCCGGTACATGCCAATAGCAGCAGCGAGTACGCCGCTCTGCAACTGGCGCAACGGCTTTCGTCGGTAGAGATTGCCGTGGGCTGCGCCAGCATCGGCGGCTGCCAGATCCTGCTGTCGAATTACGGCATGCTGGGCTATCCCTCGGCGACCGAGATGTTCGAAGCCTTCCAGCAAAGCGAGAACGCTCACGTGCTGGGCTTCTTCGATTTCTGCGCGCGGCAAGCGGGCGGCTTGCTTGGCTACTTGCAGAAGCGGGACTTCGCAACCTTCGCGCTGCACTACAACGGTCCCGGACAGGTTGAGTTGTATTCCGGCAAGCTGCGCAGCGCCAACGCTGACGCCGAGAGCGTGCTGGCGACTCGCTAGCCGCGATTACCAGATGCGGTGTACGCCGTAGGCATCGAAAACCGGATCGGCGCTGATAATCGGCCACCCGGTAGCCTGGGCTTGAGCGGCCAGCATGCGATCGAAGGGATCTTTGTGATGTCGAGGTAAGAGCCCGGCCCGGATCGCATGGCTCGAAGCAATCGGCAACTCCGAGAAGCCCTCTTCGCCCATCTTTGCGTCCCAACCAGCAAGCAGGGTCTGGGTCTTGAGTCTGCCGAGATTGGTCTTTATTGCCAGCTCCCAAGGAACGACAGCAGATACGACAATCGAGTTGGAGACGCTGGCTATCGCTTGTGAAGCGTTTGCTCCGATTCGATTCGGATCGTTAAGCCACCAATAGAGAGCATTGGTATCGAGGAGCAAAATCATTCGAAACCTAACTCACGCAATTCTTCGTCGGTGAGAGGGTCGAACGCGTCAGGCGCAGACCACAGCTGGCCTTTCATACTGCCCGGAATGCGCTTCTTGGCCGTCTTGGAAATCGGCACGATCTTCGCGACTGGCTCTTTGCCCGCGCGTGATGATGACTTCCTTGCCGCTCTCCGCTTCTTTAATGAGGCGCGAAAGGTTCGTCTTGGCCTCATGGACGGTGTAGCTCATTAGCTAATTTTACTTAGCTAATCTCAGGCTTGTCCAGAAGGCGCGATTTCAGGGCCTGCGGCTCGGGCAGGGCATCGGCGCAGGAACCGTCGCATCTCTTTCCACGTAAGTACCATCGAACGGCTATAATGCCGCTCACGGTTTCTGTCAGCGCTCGTCTATGTAATTGCAGGCACAAGAATTGGCTTGCTAATTGCTAACTAGGTAGAAACCAGCATGCCGGCCGAAGCGGTTGCATTTCCCCTCACGGTTGGCCCGGGACTCCCAACACGCGCCGGTGCGCAGGCTGGGGTAAGCGTTCCGGGACTCCGTTCTCCTGAGGCGTGGCGGGAGACGGAAAAGGTGTCCTCTGTTCCCTCCGATCGGGGGAGATTGGCGGGACAGGCCCAGAGCCGCATGAACGATACGGAGCTGATCCGGGAAGCACAGCGTGGCAATCACGCCGCGTTCGAGGACTTGGTGCGTCAATACGATAGCGCCGTGCTTCGCCTGGCCTATCACCTGACCCGCTCCGAGCAGGACGCGCAGGACATTTACCAGGAAGCCTTCCTGAAGGCCTACCGGAACATTGGCAACTTCCGCTTCGAGTGCTCGTTCTACACCTGGATTTATCGTATCGTCACTAATCTCTGCCTCGATCTGCTGCGCAAGCGGCAAGTCCGCAAAGAAGACTCGGGAGTCGCGACCGACTCCGAAGGCGGCACCTACGACATGCTCGATCAGGTGGCCGATGTGCGCTCCGGCGCCAGTCCCGAGCGCGACCTGATGCGGCGCGAACTGGGAGCGCGCATTGCCAAGGCCTTGACCAAGCTGACCCCGCGCGAGCGCATGGTCTTCGAGATGAAGCATTATCAGGGACTGAAGCTGCGCACCATTGGCGAGATCTTGAATACGACGGAAGAGACAGCGAAGAATACGCTGTTCCGCGGCACTCAGAAATTGCGCGCCGCGCTGAAGGATATTAAGTGAGGCGGCACTTGGCGCTTGGCATTTAGCACTTGGCAAAGGCGTTGATTCGGGCGCATAGGCCAAATGCTAAGTGCCAACTGCTAAGTGCAGATTTAGAGGCTTTTATGAATTGCGATTGGGTACAACAAAATGTCAGCCTGTACCTGTATAACGAGCTGGCCGACGACGCCCGCCACGAATTGGAGCAGCACATCCAGCGCTGCAAAGCGTGTGCCGCCGAGCTGGCCAGCCAGCAGGAATTTCAGGCGCAGATGAATGTTCTGCCGGTGGAAGAGCCTTCCGCCAGCTTTCTGGCCGGGGCGCGCATGCGGTTGCAGGAGGCGCTGGAAAACACCGAACAGCATCGCGCCTGGTATCACCGTTTCGTTTTCGATCCCACGGCCTGGCTGCGGCAGATGCGTTTCTCGCCCGCGCTGGCGGCGATTCTGGTGATCGTGGGTTTTGGCGGCGGCCTGGGAACCATGTATAGCGCGTTGGGCGGAGCCAGGCCGGCCACCTCCACACCTTCGATTCAAGGCGCTTCTATTGCCGGCATTACCTCCATCGATCGCCAGCCGAATTCCAATAACATTCAAATCCATTATGATCGCCTTCTGCCCGACTCGGTGCAGGGTCCGGCCAACGATCCCAAGATTCAGGAGCTGTTGAAGTATGCGGCCAAAAGCGAGTACAACTCCGGGGTGCGCTTGAACTCGGTGGATGTGCTGGCCAGCAATCCTAATGACCCCAGCGTGCGCGAGGCACTCATTTACGCGTTGCGCTATGACAGCAATCCGGGCGTGCGTTTGAAGGCGCTGGACGGCGTCAGCTCTTACGTGAAGCAGGACATCCGGGTGCGCAATGCCGTGTTGAGCGCTTTGCTGGATGACAGCAATCTGGGCGTGCGCAGCGGCGCCTTGCATGCCCTGGAGCCGGTGCGGGCCGACAGCAGCGTGCGCATGGCTCTGCAGCAGTTGGCCAAGGAAGATCCCAGCGGTTACATTCGGGCTGAGTCCAGGCGCGAGTTGGATTCGATGCCTACCATCGATTAAAGGCAGACAGATACGAAATGGCAGATCGGAATCTCAGGGAAGATCGGGAACACCCCACAAACACCCAGCCACAGCGAGAAATCTCTTGTCGATCCTCGCTGTGGCTGGGTGTCTTGGTGGTGATGTCGATCGCCATTCCGTTGTGGGCGCAGCAACAATCGCGCATCTATCGCGATGGCTACTCCTGGGTTGAGGAGATTACCGGAACCTTGCCGGCCGCTCGCCAGATTCACATCGGCACGGATCTGGGCTCGGTGCAGGTAGAGGGCAATTCGCCGCACATTTCCTACATCATTCGCAAACGCTCGACCGCTCCCAGCCAGGAGGCGGCCCGGCGGGAGTTCGAGCAGATGCGCATCTCCGCCGGCAAGATCGGCGAGACCGATTCCATCGACGGCCGGATGATCAATAAGAACCTGTCTCGCTTCGGGGCGGAGTTTATCGTGCAGGTGCCGCGCGACATCAATCTGGTGAAGGTGGAAACGCGCGGCGGCTCGCTGACCTTCAGCTCGATCGCGGCCACCATCATCGCCACCACCGGCGGCGGACTGATCCGGCTTGACGACCTGGCTGGGCCGGTAAAGATCAGCAGCGGCGGCGGCAACGTCGAGGCCGGCAACTTGGGCAGCAACTTTTCCATGACCAGCGGCGCGGCCGACGTGCACGTCAATAACGTCGGCGGCGAGATGCAGGTGAACCTGGGCGGCGGCCGCGTCTATGTCGGATCCACCCGCGCCTCCAGCATTCAAACCGGCGCCGGCAGCATCCAGGTGCAGAAGTGTTTTGGCGATCTGCACGTCAGCAGCGGGGGCGGCAATCTTAATCTCGGCGAAATCGATGGTGCGGTGCAGGCGGAAACTGACGGCGGTAGCGTGCGTCTGGCCGGCGCGCGTGGACCGGTGACGGTGAAAACCGGCGGCGGCAGCGTCGAGCTGTACAACTTGAGCCGGGGCGCTCAGGTGGAAACCGGGGCCGGTCCCATCACGGTGGAATTTGTCGGCACCCACGGCTTCACGGACTCCTTCCTGCATACCGCGGCCGGAGATGTGACCGTGTGTTTCTCCAGCAGCCTGCCGGTCACGGTGCACGCCACTACCGACATGGCCAGCGGACGCGGTATCTTGTCTGACTTTTCCGGCTTGACTATCACCAAGCAGGGCGGCGATATGCTGCCCACGTCCATGTTCGCCGAAGGCGCGCTCAACGGCGGCGGCCCGGCGCTGCGCATTCGCACTACCATTGGGCAGATCGCGTTTCACAGATGTCCCTAGCGGAGTGGAAGAAACAGGGTTGGAAGAACGTTATGTATAACCGCAATATTTTCCTCGGCGCTTTGCTTGTAGCTGCCGTCTGTCTGCCGGCCGCGGCTTTACCCTTGCCGCAGTCCAGTTGGCCCGAAGCCCACGCCGGCGGCTATCTGGGGGTGCACATTACCGCAGTCTCGCCGGAGCAGGCTTCGACGTTAAAGTTGCAGGATTCGTCGGGCGCAATCATCACCTACGTCGATCAGGATGGCCCCGCCTGCCGTGCGGGCTTGCTGGAGAACGATGTGGTGGTCGCCTTCAACGGCTCGAAGATTGACACTCCCGAACAATTGCAAGGCTTGATTCACACTAGCGCGCCGCAGAAATCAATAACGCTCACCGTCATTCGTACCGGCCAGCGCAAGGATGTGAAAGTCACGTTGGGAGCCTGGAGGGTCGCCTCGAATACCCACGGCTCATCCTTCCTGATGTCGTCGCCTCCGCCGCCGCGCGCTTATGTTCCGGATGTCGAGATTCCTTCTTTCGCTATTCTCTCGGCTCGCCATGGCCTGGTGGTGGAGAGCCTGAGTCCGCAGTTGGCTGAGTTCTTCGGCGTGCCGCGGGGACACGGCGTGTTGATCCGCTCGGTCGAGGGAGGCAGTCCGGCCGCGGTCGCCGGCCTGAAAGCCGGGGACGTCGTCATCAAGGTCAACAACGAAACCGTGCACGACATCGTCGACTGGCAACGCAGCATGCGCAGCAACGCCAACAAGGTTTCCGTCGGCATCCTGCGCGAGAAGCACGAGCAAACCGTGGTCATCAACCTGCCCGGTCCGGGTGACAGCTCTCGGCTGGAGGGCGAACCCTGGCTGAATGGCACCCAGGCCGAGGCGCTGCGCGACCAACTCGATCAGATCGCTCCGCAGCTCGACAACGGGCAGGAAACGCTGGCGCAACTCGGGCCGAGCGACCAGGAGTTGAAGCAGATGCGCCGCGAGCTGGAAAAGTCGATGAAGCAGCGGCAGAAGGACATCGACAAGGCAACGCGGGCGATGGCGAAATCGGCGAAGCCGATGCAGAAGGAAATGGAGCAGATGCAGCGCGAGCTGCAGAGCTCAATGCCCAGCCAGGCGGACTTGGACGAGATGAGGCACGAGATCGAGTCGTCGGTGCCCAGCCAGAAGGACTTGGATGCGATGAAACGCCAGGTCCGGGAGTCGATGCCCAGCCAGAAGGAATTCGACGACATGCGCCGCCAGGTGGAAGACTCCATGAAGAACTGGACACCGCAGCTACAGCAGCAGATGGAACAACTGCAGAAAGAGATGGAGCAACACCAGTTGGATCTGCAGCAGATGATGCAAGACTTCAACCACGACCATCAACTGTGATTTGTCCTTTCCACCGGGTCGACTTCAATTTTGAGTTGGACCCGCGCGACCCTCGACTCGATTTGTCATCCTGGTCGGAGCGACCATCAACTTTTGATTTGTCATCCCGACCGGAGCGAAGCGAAGCGGAGGGACCTGCGGCTCGCCCTTTCGGCGATAGCGTACACAATTCGACGCTCGGCCGCCCGCGGCGCAGGTGACGCTTTTTCCGCGACTCGGTAGGTACTCCGATAATCCCGTCCCGCTCCGGCGGGACGACTCAGTTCAGCCCAGGACGAAGTCCTGGGTACGCGTCGAAACAACTCCCCAGTCCCGGCAGGGACCTTCCCTAAGGATCGCGAGGATTGAGCATGACATGGTGTTCCCCGACCGATTACGAAGCGCGTCTCACGTTAAAATTGTTGGGAACGCTTCCCAATGGAACGGAATACGCCGCGCAACTCAAGGGAGCGCGCGTTTCCCAGTGGGCTAGTGACAGAAGCATCCAGTTCGAGGTCGCAGAAGCAGTGTCAGTGGAAAATAGGACCGGAAAGCTTCCAGCGGAGGGCGAGTTCAACGACGCGGACGGTGTCGCAATTCATGTTTTGCTCCACGTTAAGAATGGCAAACTGAGCGTCTTGGAAATCTTCAAAGGAAACGGGTCCGACGTAATCGAGATGCCGCCGCCCGAAAACTTGGTGCTCTTCCAATTCTGACAACAGGAACTGTTGTTCTCTGAATTGCTCGGTGCCTCTGTGTTGATTATGTTTTTCGCCACCTGCGATCGATCAACTCCACAATTCCGTACAACGCCACGCACACCCAGAAATCCACGATCAGTCCCAGATCCAGCCGGCCCGGACGATGCTGGCCCGCCGGCGGCAAATGCGGCGTCAGCACAAAGAAGTAAAGAAGATTGCCGGCCACCACCGCAATCGTTTGTTTGAGAAGTCGTCGCCGCACGTGCTTATTTGAACCTGCCGCTCGATCGTTCGATGCCCGAAAAACCGCGATTAGCTCTTAGCTCTTAGCGATTAGCAGGCAACCGGCCTAGAGTCTGCGCTCTTTGCCCGATTGCTAAGAGCTATGAGCTAAGAGCTAAAAGCGCCGCTGCGGCTGCTACCATCTTTCTGTGCTCGATCTCTCTACCAACGTGCAATACGTCAAAGGCATCGGCCCGCGCTTTGCCGAGATCCTGCTGGAAAAGGGCATCACCACGGTCGAGGACCTGCTCTATTATCTGCCTTTCCGCTACGAAGACCGGCTGAACCCACGCGGCATCGGCGAACTGCGCCCGGGCGAGATGGCCAGCGTCGTCGCCGAGGTGCGCACGTTCGGCCTCTTCCGCACCCGCCGCATGCCGCTGTTCGAAATGACCGTTGGCCAGGGCCGCGACACCTTGAAGTGTATCTGGTTCAACGCCACGTATCTCAAGGACAAGTTCCGCGCCGGAATGCTGGTGGCTTTGTACGGCAAAGTGGAAGCCGGCGATCGCGGCGGCCACCGCTTCCAGATCCTACAGCCGCAGTTCGAAATCCTGCACGATCCCTCGCTGACCGAAAGCGCCGCTGAAGATCAGAGCCTGCAATCCCTCGAGGTGGGCCGCATCGTCCCTATCTACGAGGCCGCCGGCAATGGACGCCTCACCACGCGCTGGTTTCGTCGCGTGGTGCACGGCATGTTGGAGAACCTCGATCAGGATCTTCCCGACGCTATCCCCGCTGCGGTTCGTGGCCGCATGCAGCTGATCGATCGCCGCCGCGCTTTCTGGCAGGCGCATTGGCCCGAGGTGGGCGAGAGCCTTACCAAATTGCAAGCGGCGCGCACCCCGGCGCTCATCCGGCTGATCTTCGAGGAGCTGTTCTTCCTTGAACTCGGCCTGGAGCTTAAGCGCCGCAAGATGCGCGCCCAGACCGGCGTCGCCTTCCAGATCAACGATGTCGTGCGCGCCGCCATCAAGCGCATTCTGCCGTTTCATCCCACGGCTGCGCAGAAGCGCGTGCTCAAGGAGATTGCCGGCGACATGGCCGAGCCCGCGCCCATGCGCCGCCTGCTGCAAGGCGACGTCGGCTCCGGCAAAACCATTGTCGCCCTCGAGGCTGCGGTCATCGCCATCGAGAACGGCTACCAGGTCGCGCTCATGGCGCCCACGGAAATTCTGGCCACGCAACATTACCTGTCGGCGCGCCGCATTCTGGAAGCCGCCGGCTATCGCATCGTTCTGCTCACCGGCTCGCAGGAGTCGAGCCGCAAGAAGCAGACGCGCCACCACATCGCGCAGGGCAACGCGCAGTTGGTGATTGGCACGCACGCGCTCATTCAGGAGACGGTGGAGTTCGACAAGCTCGGCCTGGTCATCGTCGACGAGCAGCATCGCTTCGGCGTGCTACAGCGCTTCCGCCTGATGAAGAAGGCCGATTCCAGCGAAGCTGCCGAACCCGACGTGCTGGTGATGACCGCGACGCCCATTCCGCGCACTCTGGCGCTGACGCTCTACGGCGATCTCGATACCAGCGTGCTCGACGAGCTGCCGCCCGGACGCACGCCCATCACCACGCGCCTGGTCGGCGACGAGCGCTCCGACGAAGTGTGGCAATTCGTGCGCAAGCAGGTTGCGGCCGGACGACAGGCCTACATCGTCTATCCCGTGATTGAAGAAGGGGCAATGGAAGGGCGAACTGAAAGCCGCCATCAAGATGCACGACCGGCTGCGCTCGCACGAGTTCGCCAGCCTGCACGTTGGGCTGCTGCACGGCCGCATGAGCGCCGACGAGAAGGACGCGACCATGGCCAGCTTCCAGCGCGGCGAGATCGATGTGCTGGTCTCCACCACGGTCATCGAGGTGGGCGTCGATGTAGCCAACGCCAACATCATGGTCATCGAGCACGCCGAGCGTTTCGGCTTATCGCAGCTGCATCAATTGCGCGGGCGCATCGGCCGCGGCTCGGCCAAGTCGTATTGCGTTTTGATGACCGGCGGCAAAGTTTCCATCGAAGCTCAGCAGCGCCTCGATGCCATGGTTCGCACCCAGAATGGATTCGAAATTGCCGAGCTCGATCTGCAGCAGCGCGGTCCGGGAGAGTTCTTCGGCACACGCCAAGCTGGGATGCCGAACTTTCGCGTGGCGAACTTGCTGCGCGATCGCGATCTGCTGGAGGCCGCGCGCAAAGAGGCGCGCTACGTGCTTGCGGGAGCGAATGCCGATCTCACCAAAGACGAGATTGCCCGCGCCGTGCAACATCTGCGCAGCCACTGGAACCGCCGCTATGGCTTGGTGGAAGTGGGTTGAGGATTCACAGCGCACTTGGTAGGCGGCAACTCAGCCGAGCGATGCGGAGCATTATTCGCCCGCGCCCATCAGCAGGATCGGTGAGGTAGGCTTGTCGGAGCCTTCTTCTTTCTCTAGCGTGATGGCGAAGGCTTTGGCTTCGACACCCGCGGGCATCTTCTGGTCCATCATCACGGCGTTACCGTGCTCGTCAGGCTTGAAGACGCCGGCAGCGACCGGCGCGCCCTGAGCCGGGATAATCCACAACTCGTAAGCTTTGCCTTCCGGCACCGGCGCCAGATTGCTGGCCATGAACATCATGCGCTTCTGCGAGGGGCTGAAGATGGCAGTCCCGTTGGGCTGCTTGGGAGCTTTCTGCGGCGTGAGCGAAACGTGTACCGCGTCGGGCGAAGTCAGCAGCCGCAGTTCCTGGTTCATGCGATCCAGCTGCACCGACTGGTCCTGATTGCGATTGCCCAACTCGGCCAGCTGATCTTTCATGCGGCCGCTGCTGCGCCACAAACCAATCGCGACGAATAGCAACGCCACTGCTGCAAATGCCGAAACCCACGCCCACCCCAGGTTTCGTGGCGGAACCGGAGCCGGCTCAGGCAACGAGACGCCGCGCGGTTCGGCCGCAATCGCCCGCATCAGCCGCTCCTTGCTGCGCGCCGGCGGCTGCGGACCGCTGGTCGACAATCCCAGCAGACCGAGATCGCCGCGCAACGCGTGCAATTCGCGACGGCAGGCCGCGCAGGTCTCCAGGTGAGCTTCCAGCTCCTGGCGATCGCTGCCCGTCAACTCGTCCAGCGCGTAGAGCGCCAGATCGTCGGCGAATTGTTCGTGTGTCTTCATGTACTACGAATAACCATTTCCCGATGTAATCCGGGGCTACCGCCCCAAAAAAATGTGACCGCCTTGGACTCTGGCCCGAAAAAATCGTGTCGCCGCTCCGCGGCTCAGTTTCATTTTTCACCTCACCCGGGGCTTAACCACCCCAATCCGCGCAAAACCGGCGCGGCTTGGGCCCCGGTGCGCCCCGGGCTAACTTCATAGCCGCCGCTGAGCGGCTGGTTTAATCGGTTTCTCTTGCTTTGATCCACCACAAAATTTCTCTTTCAGTCGCGATTCGTGCCAGACTGAAGGTCAGATCTAGCAACCCTGCCCGACATTCTCTTGTCGCTCATCCCGCAAACTTGGCGCGCAAATGTTGCAGCCCGCTGCGAATCCTGGTTTTCACTGTGCCCAGCGGCTCGCCGGTCTTGGCGGCGATTTCCGTATGGGTCAGGCCCTGAAAGAATGCTAACTCCAACACCTTGCGCTGGTCAGGATTCATTTCCTGCAATACCACCCGCACCTTCTCGATCACCAGCGCCCGCTCGGTCTCATCCCGCAAATCCGGACCGCTGGCGATGACGCAATCTTCAATGTCGGTCTCAGGGCGCCGCTTGCGCAGGCGATCAATCGAGCGATGCCGCGAGATCACCGACAGCCACGCCGCCAGGCTGCCGCGGCTGGCGTCGAAGGCATCGGGATTGCGCCATAGCTGCAGAAATACGTCCTGCAGCACGTCTTCTGCGCCGGCCGCGTCCTGCAACACCCGCAGGGCAACGGCGTAAACCACCCGGGCATACCGGTCGTAGAGTTCGGACATAGCCTGCTGATCGCCGGCACGAATGCGCGCCACCAGCCGCATTTCGTCGCCCGCGTCGCCCCGATTTAACGGGCTCTGGCTGTCCGGTTCCATAGATTAATACGTTTCGGTAAGGCTGACAGATTGATGCGTCGAGATTTTACAGGTGTTGGCCGCTAATTCCCAACTCCCGGCTTTCTGCGCGCCTGCATCTCGCGCAACATCTCCTGCGCGCGCGCTCTCGGGCAACAGGTTACGAATCGCGGGAAAGATGACCTCTTCTTCCATCTGCAGGTGGGCGCGAAACATGTCTTCGAGCGCCTGGGTGATGGAGCACATCTCGCCGCCGGCGGCATGCAGCGTATCCGGATTGTTCTTCACCATCACCAGCAGCGGCAGCAGCCGTTCCATCAGTTCCTCAATGGCCTGGTGCTGATCCCCCATGGCCAGCAGGGCGTGGTTCACACGATCGTCGGCAACCGCAGCCAGGCGGGGCTGAAGCGTCTTTTCTTCATCCGCCTCGTGCAGCGGCAGCGACACGCTGTAGTAGCGATGAACCCCGGCCGCGGCCGTGGCGATCTCGTCGGGAGTAGCGCCTTGAGCGTGCGCCAGCTTGGCGGCTACGCCGGTGAAATGACGAATGCGTTGATGGCAGCCGAGCAGCAGGGCTACGGCGTCTTCGGATTTTGGTTGAGCGGGAGTAAGCGGAGAAATCTGGTTCAGCATGTACTTCTATTATCGCGCAGAAAGGCACGGGCTGATCAGAAGCCAGGGATTAGGGGTTAGGGGCTGGGAAAGCAAATACTAGTCCCTAGTCTCTAGTCTCTAGTCCCTAATCCCTCGCCCCTGACTACTTCTGAAACTTCATCTCGACCGTAATTTGTACCGGCACGGCATGTCCGTCTTTCTCGGCGGGCTTGAACTTCCACTTCTTCACCGTAGCAATCGCCGTGTCATCGAAGGCCTGCTCGTCGCTATGTAGCACGCGAACGGGTTCAACTCGTCCTTTAGCGTCGACCCCGATCAGCATCACGACGACGCCGTGGTCTTCGGCATCGGCCGGCAACTTGGGAAACTTAGGATCGGGCGCCGAGAGAGCTTTCGGCGGCTTGATGCCCTTGGTCACGCGTTGATATTGCGCGAACGCCTGGTCGTCGGGAAGGTCGGACGGGGTGGTGGAAACTCTGGACGAAGATTCCGGCGGCGTGCTGCCGGTCTGCGCCCAACCTAGGTTGGCAAACAGGTAGATTGCGACCGCTAACGCGATCCATCGAAAGTTGCGCATTTCGGTTCCCTGAGAACTGCCGAACGATGCCCACCATCTTAAATGGAGGGAGCAAGTTGGGGCTTGATGGGTTTCCTTCTTTCTTCCCCCTGCGCAGAAGAAGCGAACGGCGAGGCAGCTTCTGGCGAAAGCCTTGGTGGTATTCCTGGAAATCTATATAGCCTGTAGGATATACTGTAGCAGTGTTATGGGAAGTCGAGGTGACTGGAGAATTCGAGCGGTGGTGGGATGAGCTGGACGAATCCGAACGAGAGGATGTACGAGCCAGAGCGTCGGCTTGCTGGAAGAGAGAGGTCCAGCTTTGCCCTTCCCCTACTCGGCTGGGATTGTGATGTCGAGGCACGACAACCTGCGCGAGCTTCGAGTTCAGCATAAGGGTAAACCGTATCGCGTGCTGTATGCCTTCGACCCCAGAAGAATCGCAATTCTTCTGATCGGTGGAGATAAGACGGGCAACGACCGTTGGTACGAGGAGAATGTTCCCCTCGCGGATCGAATTTACGACCTGCATCTAGCGGACTTGAAGAAGGACAACGGGTAGCTGCTAGTGGATAGCAGCTGCAGCAAATCAGCTGAGGAAAAACGGCAAGACAATGGCAAAGAAATTTTCGGAGTTAGTGACTCGTACGATGTCCCCGGAGTCGCAACAGCGGGCTCGCCTGAAAACACAAACGATGATTACAGAGATGGCCCTGGACGAATTGCGGGCAGCGCTTTCTTTAACCCAGGAGCACTTAGCGGAAACGCTGGGAATACGGCAAGCCTCGGTATCCAAAATCATTCGCGGCCAGAATATGTACATTAGTACGCTCGACAAAGTGATCAAGGCTATGGGGGGAAATCTGGAACTGTATGTGGCGCTTCCTAACGGCAAGATCAAACTAAGCTTGGATCAATTCCGCGAGGTAGCCAACCGGACGGCTGGGACGCGCCGGGGCAATCGTAAGAAACCAGCCACGGATGCGGCTTGATGTGGAATTTCTTCCCGCCCCAAATCACATTTGTCATTGCTCCACTTAGCGCGATCCAGTCGCAACCTTCGGGCGGTATTGTAAACTGGACATACCGGTCCCGACTCCCTCCGTTTCGCTGATCGAAGGCGGTTTTCCCCAGAGTTTTCCGCAAGCTGGAAAGGACAGTTTTGAGCACGAGTATTCGCAACATCGCCATCATCGCCCACGTTGATCACGGCAAGACCACGCTGGTGGACGCCATGCTGAACCAGAGCGGCACCTTCCGCGCCAACGAGACCCATGTCGAGCGGGTGATGGATTCCAATGAACTGGAGCGCGAGCGGGGCATCACCATTCTGGCCAAGAACACCGCCGTCTTCTACCATCCCGCGCCCGACTCCGGGCACCCGGCCGAGGTCAAGATCAATATCGTCGACACCCCCGGCCACAGCGATTTTGGCGGCGAGGTGGAGCGCGCGCTGAAGATGGTCGACGGAGTCATGCTGCTGGTCGATGCCAGCGAAGGTCCGCTGCCGCAGACGCGCTACGTGTTAAGCAAGGCGCTGGAAGCCAAGCTGCCGCCGATTCTGGTGATCAACAAGATCGACCGTCCCGACGCGCGCTCGCAGGAAGTGCTCAACGAGGTTTACGACCTGTTCATCGATCTCGACGCCGGCGAAGATCAGCTCGATTTTCCCGTGCTCTACACCAATGCCAAGCTGGGGACGGCGACGACCGATCTGAGCCAGCCGGGCGAGAATCTGCGGCCGCTGTTCGACGCCATCGTGAACACCATCCCTCATCCCCAGGGCGATGCCGATGGCCCGCTGCAGATCATGGTGGCCAATCTGGATTACAGCGACTATCTCGGTCGCCTGGCCATTGCGCGCGTCTTCAACGGCACCCTGCGCACCGGCGAAGACGTGGCTATCGCCAAGCGCGACGGATCGATGGAGAAAATCAAGATCACCAAGCTGTTTTCCTTCTCCGGCTTGAAGCGCACCGACATTGTAGCCACCGAGTTGGGCGACATTGTCGCGGTCGCCGGCGTGACCGGCATCAACATCGGCGAGACAATTACCGATGTGGAGAATCCCGCGCCGCTGCCGGTGATCACGATCGACGAGCCGACCATCGCCATCCAGTTCATGGTGAACACCTCGCCGTTTGCCGGCCGCGAAGGACAGTACGTCACCTCGCGCAATCTGCGCGACCGTTTGCAGAAGGAGTTGCTCACCAACGTTTCCCTGCGGGTGGAAGACACGGCAAGCACCGATTCGTTCAAGGTGATGGGACGCGGCGAACTGCAGCTGGCTATCCTGATCGAGATGATGCGGCGCGAAGGCTTCGAGCTGGCCGTGGGCAAGCCGGAAATCGTGACCAAGCACCTCGACGGCAAGCTGATGGAGCCGGTCGAGCGGCTCACTATCGACGTGCCCGAATCGTTCGTCGGCGTGGTGATCGAGAAGCTGGGCTCGCGCAAGGCGCAGATGCAGAAGATGCACAATCACGGCTACGGGCGGGTGCGCATGGAATTCGTCATCCCCAGCCGCGGCTTGATTGGCCTGCGCAGCGAATTGCTGACCGACACCCGCGGCACCATCGTGATGAACTCGCTGTTCGACGGTTATACCGAGTGGCAGGGCGATATCCCACATCGTGTGACTGGAGCGCTGGTGGCCGATCGCAACGGCCACACCACGGCCTATGCCTTATGGGGATTGCAGGAGCGCGGCGAGATGTTTGTCGGGCCCGGCGTCGAAGTTTATGAAGGCATGGTAGTAGGCGAGAACTCGCGCGACAACGATCTGGACGTGAACATCGTGCGCGAAAAGAAGCTGACCAACATGCGCTCGTCCACGGCCGACGACGCCATCCGGCTGGTGCCGTTCAAGAATCTCAACCTGGAGCAGGCCATCGAATTCATTGCCGACGACGAACTGGTTGAGGTGACGCCGCAATCGCTGCGTCTGCGCAAGAAGATCCTGCAAGCCAATCGGCGCCCCCGCCGCAACGCGCAGCCGGCCGGAGTGGAAGTCTAGTCGAAGCGCTCTGAATGACCTGCCAAACTTGCCGCAGGGGCTAGAAGCCCCGTTGAGTTTGCGATGCTTGCGGCACGGCTGAAAGTGTCTGCGTGAGATCCTCTGTCGTTCCTGCAGGACTCGGATCAATTTCCCACCTGACCCAGGACTGCGCCTGCCCACCCCAATTCGCGCAAAAGCGGCGCAAATCGGGGGCCCCGGTTGCGGCTCCGTCCTGGGCTGAACTAAGTCGTCCTTACGGACGGGATTTTCGGTCGATACATTCCACTCGCAAATCCAAAGTTTAGTTCTCAAGCAGACTCTGAAAGCCGAGCCCTTTCAAAATCGGAGCTTAATTGGAGCCTCTCTAGTTCACCGGCAGGAAGATGGAAAACACGCTGCCACTGTGTCCCGGGCGGGTGCTGGTGCGGAAGCGCAAGGCTCCGCCATGGCGGTGTACCGTATCGTTCACCATCGACAGTCCCAGCCCGTTGCCGGCGTGGCCTTTGGTGGTAAAGAACGGCTCCAGGACGCGGGGAATGTCGGCAACCGGTATGCCACAGCCATTATCCGCGAAGGTGACGCGGACGCCGTGCCGCTGCTGTCCGGTCCATTCGCGGGCGGCCGATACTTTGACCTCCATGGTCCCTCCCCCGGGCATGGCATCGGCGGCATTCAGCACCAGATTTGAGAAAACCTGGCGCAACGGGCCGGAATAAACGGCCACGCTGTGAACCGGGTAATAATGAGCATTGACCGCAATTCCCCGGTTCTCGAACCGCGATTTGTAAAACTCCAGCACCGAGCGCAGCAACTCCGGCACGCTGATGTGCTCCAGATTTTCCTGGTCGCGAACCGGACGCATTGCGGAATGCGTGATTTTCGAAATGCGATGTACTTCTTCGCGCGCCAGCCGCAGGTAATCGCGAGCCCGGTCACTGAGGCCAGCTTCGGCTTCGATCAAGTAGAGAAAATTCAGCAGCGCATCCAGAGGATTGTTGATCTCATGGGCGAGGGCGGCCAACAATTTTCCTTCGTCTGAGCCGGAAAGTGGAGGCGAGGAGGACGACTTCCCTTCGTCTGACCCTAACCCGGAATGCGATGGCGAGGAGGATGCCATGAGATCTCTTTCTGAGCTTTCGCTGGCTGGCGAAATACCCGCTGAGACTCGGGGGCTTTCTGGACTCGAGTGTATCAGACTCTATGTCTGATCCCAGACACAGACGCAGGGTTGTAAGAAGAAGCGTAGAATTAACCTACATCTTAATACGCATTCCCACCCGCCCGCGGGGACTGGTTTCTATGCGCATCCGGATGCGGCGTTTCGCCGGCATGAAGGAGCAGCATGAACCCACCCGGGCCTACGTATAAGAACCGCATTCTCGCAGCCTTGCCTAAGGCTGAACTCAAGCGCCTGGCGCGCCACCTTTCCCCAGTCACTCTCCCACAAGAGCAGACCCTCTTGAACGGAACCACCCCCCACGCCTATTTCCTGGAAGAAGGCATGGCGTCGGTGGTGGTGAACCTGCAAAATGGAGACACAGTAGAAGTTGGTGTGGTCGGCGTCGATGGGATCGTGGGCCTTCCGATCTTGCTGGGGGCCGATGGAGCGCCGGGACGAACCTTCATCCAGATTGCTGGTTCGGGTTATCGCATCAAAGCCCAGGATATAAAAAACGAATTTGAACGACCCGGGGAGCTGCGCCTGCGCTTGCAGAAGTACATGCAGGGATTCCTGGTGCAAAGCGCCCAAACCGCGGCTTGCAACCGGCTGCACAACATCGAAGAACGGCTTTCCCGCTGGCTGCTGAGTTGTCGCGACCGGATGGAAACCGACAAGCTCCACCTGACGCACGATTTTCTGGGTCAAATGCTGGGAGCGCCGCGCACCACCGTGACCCTGGCGGCCGGACTTCTCCACCGGGCCGGCCTGATCGACTATAGCCGGGGCACGGTTACCATCCAGAACCGCCCTGCCCTGGAAAACACGGCTTGCGAGTGTTATCGTATCGTGCGCGATGAGTTTCAGCGGCTTGGTTTGTTGTGATTATGTCCGGCGCCAGACAGACAACATGCATTTCCCATCAATATCGTTAACCCGAAAGTCTGCTGGAGTAGCACTATGCAGTCCAATCCTTTACGCCAGAGATTCTCTGATCATTCCGCCCGGAATGGAAGCCGACTGATTCTGTCAGTCGACGACGAGCCGGTAATCCTCTTTAGCCGGGAACGACTACTGGAATCCCAGGGCTACGACGTAGTCAGCGCGCCCGATGGCCGCAAAGCCTTACACATGTTCACGACGCTTCCCGTCGATCTGGTTGTGCTTGATTTTGGCATGCCGGAAATGGATGGGGGAATGGTGGCCCAGGAAATCAAACGACACGATCCTAAGGTTCCCGTGATCATGATTTCCGCCATGCAGGTACCGGAAGATGCGCTGGCCAGTGTCGACTGCTTTATCCGCAAAGCGGAGGATCCGACCGTCCTGTTCGGGAAGATCAAGGAACTGCTCTCGCTCTCAGCCCGGCCCTGACTCGGTCGCCGGCGATCAACCTTTTTTGGCCGGACCCGAGGGTCGGGGCGCGGACGAGTCAGCGCGCTGTTGTCCTGGACTGGTAGCCCGGTCGAACTCAAAGGCGGCATTGATCAGCGCGATATGGGAAAGTGCCTGCGGGAAATTTCCCAGCTGCCGCCGGGCGCGCGGATCGTACTCCTCGGCCAGCAGACCAACGTCGTTGCGCAGGTCCAGTAGCCGCTCAAACAAGCTCTGCGCCTCCTGATTGCGGCCGAGCATTCGCCAGGCACTCACCATCCAGAAGCTGCAAGCCAGGAAGACGCCTTCCCCCGCGGGCAGTCCGTCGTCCACCTTCTCGGTGCGATAACGCAACAGCAGTCCATCCACCATCAAGTGCTTTTCAATTGCCTCGATGGTGCCCCGCATTCTGGGATCATCGCAGGAAAGAAACCCAACTTGGGGAAGCAGCAGCAGCGAGGCGTCGAGCTGCTCGGAGCCGTAGGCCTGGGTAAAACTTCCAAGCCGGGCATTGTAGGCTTTCTGGCAAATATCCTGGTGAATGTGGTCGCGCAGCTGACGCCAGCGCCCGCCCTTGTCCTCGCGGCCAAATTTCTCCATGGCCTTGACCGCGCGATCGAATGCTACCCAGGCCATGACTTTCGAGTAGGTGAAATGCTGCGGCTCCCCGCGTTCTTCCCACATGCCCTGATCGGGATGATCCCAGATGGTGGCCAGATGTTCGTTCAAGGCGGTATGCAAGGCCACATCGGCGTCGCTGGGAGCCAGGCCGCCCAAATGAGCCTGCAGCATGGCGTCAGCTACCTCACCGTAAACGTCCAACTGCAGTTGTTCGGAAGCGGCGTTGCCAATGCGCACCGGTTTGGAATTTTCGTATCCGGAAAGCCAGTCGATCTCCCACTCCTGCAAATTCCGCTCGCCCCGAATGCCGTACATGATCTGCACCTGGTCGGGACTGCCGGCCACAGCCCGCAGCAGCCAATCGCGCCAGGCGCGCGCCTCTTCGAAATAGCCGGCATTCATCAGGGCGAGCAGGGTAAACGTGGCATCGCGCAGCCAGCAGTATCGGTAATCCCAATTCCGTTGTCCGCCGAGTTGTTCGGGCAACGACATGGTGGGCGCGGCCACGATGCCTCCGGTGTGCCGGTAGGTCAGCGCCTTCAGGGTGATCAGCGAGCGCTCGACCGCGCCGGCATATTCGCCATGCAGACGGGCGCGACTGCTCCACTCCTGCCAAAAGCCGACGGTCTCCTGCAAAGCCTGCTCGGGATCGGCCGGCGGGGGCAGTTCGTCATACGACGGCCCATAACTGAGAACGAAGTGTACCGACTCGCCCTCGCTGACCGTGAACTCGCTGACCGTCTTCAGGTTCTCGCCGTGAACCTCCGAGCCGGTGTAGAGCACGGCCATGTCAGGCCCGGCAATCGCCCGCAGCACACCGTCTTCCAGGCGGCTGACCCAGGGGACGGTGCGGCCGTAGTCGAAGCGCAAAACCAGCTCCATACTGAGAGCAACTTTGCCGCGAACGCCGCGCACGATCCGGATCAGGTGAGGCGTGCGGTCCCGCAAGGGCATGAAGTCCAGCAGGCGGGCTGAGCCGTCCCCGGTCTCAAAGGTGGTTTCCAGTACCAGAGTGTGGTCAAGGTAGCGCCGGGTGCAGTGAGCCGTGGCTTGCGGTGCGATGGACCAATGTCCGTCGTCGGCGCTTCCCAGCAGCGCCGCAAAACAGGCGGGCGAGGCGAAGTGCGGCAGACACAGCCAGTCGATGGAGCCGTTGCGGCTGACCAGGGCGGCGGCTTCACAGTCGCCGATAAGAGCGTAGTCCTCGATTTGCATAGACATACTGTTGTATAAGATGCCAATTCCGTTTTGGAACGCTTATGGCACCTTCGTAATGCTGGCGGGTCAATTTTGGGTTGTGGTCAGAAAGCGGAGCCGTCAGACTAATTAGGTTGGGATAGTGTGCCCAATGGCCGTTTCGCTCGAAGGTTGAATGCGAAAGGCCGGTGATCATTGAAAACTAAACTTTCTGGCTAAGTCGTCGGCCGCCGTCCGGCGAGAGGCCCCCAGCCAATCGTGGCAATCGCTCCGGATTCTGTTTCCTTTGCCGGGAATGGGCTTAACTCCAATTTCCGCAATACTTTACGGGAGTCGCCCGCATTCCAGATTTTGCTCGGCTATTGTTTTCAATGAGTTGCGCGGTAAGCTATGCCGTACTTTTTGCTAACTCTTTTATTATGAGGACTTTGGCTGTAACTTGCCTGGAATGAGGACTTTCCCTATTTGGTCTTAGTGTTTTCAGGACTTTACGCGATTTTTGGGGGGGAGGGGGGTAGCACTGCGGTTAATAGCCGGTTGCCGTCCCAGGCGAGGCTCAGACTGGCGCCATCGAGAGCTAAGAGACTCCTCGATTGGCTGAAAGCCGACGGCTGATAGCTGACAGCTGACAGCTGACAGCTTTCCCGCTACTCGTAACGCAGAGCTTCGACGGGATCGAGCTTGGAGGCCTTCACGGCCGGATAGATCCCGAAGAACAGGCCGATGGAGACCGACGTCACCACGGCGGAGATGACGGCCCAGAGCGGCACTGAGGTCGGCATCGACGGGAAGATCAGCGGCAGGCAGGCGGCTGCCCCGACTCCGACCAGCACTCCAGCCAGGCCGCCCAGTCCGGTCAGAACCATGGCCTCGGTGAGGAACTGGCGGATCACATCGCCGCGGCGGGCGCCGATGGCCTTGCGTACTCCAATTTCGTGCGTGCGCTCGGTCACCGACATCAGCATGATGTTCATCACTCCGACGCCGCCCACCAGCAGGCCGATCGAACTGACCACGATGGTCATCAGGGCGACGGTGCTCATGATCTGGCGAAAGTTCTCGGCAATGGCTTCAGCGCTGCTGATGCCAAAGTTGTCGGGCTTGTCGAAGGGCACGTTGCGGCGGCGGCGCAATAGGCCGCGAATCTCGTCTTCGGCAGCGTCCTTGTAGCCGGGATACGCCTCGGCGCCGATGAAGTGATCTTCGTTGGCGGGATAGTGCTTGCGATACGAGTAGTAGGGAACCTTGACCGTGCGATCGGCTGTCTGGTCTTTGAAGAGTTGACCCTTCCGTTTGCCCAGCACCCCGATTACCTGGTAGGGAACGCCTTCGACCAGAATCGTTTTGCCGATCCCGTCATGGGCGGGAAAGAAGTTTCGGTCGATTTCGTATCCGATGACAGCCACGTCTTCGCGATGTTGGTCTTCGAAATCGGAAAAAAATCGGCCCTGGACGACATGCGCGTTATACACGTCCTGATAGGCGGAGTTGGTGCCGGTGTAGTCCAGATCAGTGATCTCGTGCGTGCCGTAGCGCGCCACCTGCGGAGCGGGCCGAGTATCAGGATCGAAACGCGGAAAGATTTCCACGGTCACGTTCTTGACGTGCGGGCATTCGGCAAGAATGGCCTGGGCATCTTCCAGGGTGAGCGATTTGCGATTGCGCTCCTCGGCCGTCAACCGGCCGGTATGGATGCCGGCATCGAAGCGATAGATAAACAACGTGTCGGTGCCGTAGTCTTCGAGGAAGCCCTGGAAGTCGCGGCTGATGCCGACCAGAATGGCGGCCACGAAAATCATGGCGGCCACGCCAATCACCACCCCCAGCACGGTGAGAAAGGAACGCGTCTTGTGCTCGCGCACCGTCTCCAACGCCATCTTCGAATTTACGCCCAGATGCATCCGCATAAAGAAAACCAGTGGCTAGGGGATAGTGGTCAGGGGCTAGTAGGCACTGAATCAGTTCGGCCTCGACCGCGTCTACCGTCTTTTTGTATCCACTTGCCCCTAGTCCCTAACCCCTTAATTCTCGTACCGCAACGCTTCGATTGGATCCAGCTTGGCCGCCTTCCTGGCCGGATACACCCCGAAGAACATTCCCACGCCCGAGGAGATGGCGATCGCCAGCACCACCGCAGGAATCGGAACCGACATGGGCACTGGCGTCGCTGTGCGCACAATCACCGCCAGGATCCAGGCGATCAGCACGCCGATAGCGCCGCCGACCAGCGCCATCACCGTGGACTCCACCAGAAACTGCATGAGGATGTCGCGCCGCTTGGCCCCCAGCGACTTGCGTATGCCGATCTCGCGGGTCCGCTCGGTTACAGAGGCAAGCATGACGTTCATAATCACCACTCCACCGATGACCAGGAAAATGGAAACCAGGCCTACCATGCCGGTAGCGAGCGTGCCGGTAAGGTTCTTCCAAAGGCCCATCAGGCTATCGCTGGCCAGGATGCCGAAATTGTCCTCGTCGTTATAACCGAGATGACGCCGCGCCCGCATCAACATTCGGGCTTCTTCCTGGGTGCGAGCCAGCCACTCTGGGCCGCGCACTTGAACATTGATATGCAGGCTGGTGTTGCGCCCGTAGATCTTCAGCCAGGTTTCAATCGGGATATAGACAAAATTGTCCTGCGACTGTCCAAAGGTGTTGCCGATTTTCTTGGCCACGCCAACTACCTGGAATTCCTGGCCGTCGATGGTCAGGGTTTTGCCCAGCGGATCGGTCGTAGGGAACAGCTTGTCGGCCACGTCGGCGCCGATCATGCAAACCATGTCGCGATGCTGGTTGTCGGTATCCGTGATGTAACGGCCGGACGCGACTTCTTCCACATCCATGTCGCCAATGTTGGCGGTCACTCCCCGCAGCTCGACATCTTCCATGCTCTGATGCTCGGCCCGCAGGTTGGCGGTGCGATCGCCCTGCACGCCGACCGCCTTGGGAAGCTTGAGATTGTCGCGCAGCGCCTCATAGTCTTCCCAGGTGATATCGCGATTGCGTCGGGTCGCCTTCAGCAGCTCCTTGCTGTCACTGATGATGGGGAATTTCAAAACCAGGAAAACATTCGATCCCAGGTTGGCGATGCGGGTGGCAAAGTACTGATTCATCCCGGCGACCAGCGCGACCACCAGGATGAGAGTGGAGACCGAGAGAATGACGCCCAGCAGCATGAGAAAGGAGCGCAGCTTGTGCGCAACCATGTTTTGCAGCGCGATCACCGCCGGCTCGCGCAGGAAATGTGCTCGCCCGACTTTTCGTTGCGGAGCTACTGCATCGGCAGCCGACACTTGCAGTTTTGGAGTTGCCATGTTTTCAGCTTGGAGCAAGGTCGTGTCTGGACGGCTGCTCGCTTTTAGGTTGATTCGGAGCCTTTGACCTATTCTACCTATTCGCGCGAACCAGCTCGACTGATAGTACGAAATAGCCCGCCAGGAAGTTGCATACCTGAGCAATTATCCTGACCTCGATAAATTTAACGGGCTGAATCTTATACGGGCGGGAAGCGGGTTGGATAGCGAGACTCCTACGAATTAACTGACTGGGGCGCGCAGATCGTGATGAGCGCCAGCTGACAAGGGCATGAATCTGGCGCTCAGGCGCGAATCAACTGGCTTACTCCACTCGGCTAAGCTGCTCGCTACGCCAGAGCGACGGTTCGCCGATGGCCGCACGCTCCAGTTCCAGCTTCTTGCCTTCGGGGCTGAAGCGTGGCAAGCGCGCGATTCCCCACTTGTTCAACTTGAACTGCACGCTGGTGCCCAACACGCCGAATCCGTATTTCACGCTGCGGCGAAAGTTGATGGACGATGCCTCCTCGAAGTACTTCGTCGGGCATGAAACCTCGCCGATGCGGAATCCGAACTGCACGCATTGCGCCAGCATCTGGTTGTCGAAGACAAAGTCAGGAGAATTCTCCAGCAGCGGCAACGTGGTAAGAACCTTGCTGCTGAAAGCGCGATAGCCAGTGTGATATTCGGAAAGCTTCACGCCCAGAAACAGGTTCTCGAATGCGGTCAGAAAGCGGTTGGAAATGTACTTGTAGACAGGCATGCCGCCGCGCAGAGCCTGGCCGCCGATGATGCGCGAGCCCAGCACGACATCGTAAACGTCGTAAGCCACCATGCTGGCCATGGCAGTGATCAACAATGGAGTGTATTGATAATCGGGATGAACCATGATGACCACATCGGCGCCGGCAGACAGCGCCTCGCGATAGCAGGTTTGCTGATTGCGTCCGTAGCCGTAATTGCGGTCATGCACGAATACCAGCAAGCCAAGTTTCTTGGCCAGTTCCACGGTCTTGTCTTTGCTGTAGTCGTCCACCAAAATGCGGATGTCGACCAGCTCGGGAATTTCCCGCACCGTCGCTTCCAGCGTGAGCTCCGCGTTATAGGCCGGCATCACCACCGCGACCCGCTTACCGTTGATCATCGCGTTGTCCCCAGGATCTCCACCCTACATGATAACGCGTCGACGGTAAAAAACGCTCTAACCCCGAATCGCAAGCCGGCCGCCGGTTTTGGTGTTCTGCTAATCTAAACAGCTCTCATGCCATCGATTTTCATCCTCATGTCGGCAATCTGCGTCTCGCTGGCGGCGGCGGGAACAGCTTATTTTGCCATCTCGATCTGGGCGGCGCGACGTTTCCGGCGCGATCGCGGACCGGGAGCGGCGCAGAGATACGCTCCTCCGGTCAGCATTCTGAAATCGCTGAAGGGGCTCGATCCGCACATGTACGCGGCATTCCGCAGTCATTGCGTGCTGGACTATCCGGAATACGAAATCCTGTTTGGGGCGAATGACCCGAGCGATCCAGCTTTGTCGCTGGTGGAGAAACTACGCGAGGAATTTCCCCAGAAGAGCTTGCAGGTCGTGCATTGCCCGCAGGTGCTTGGCCTGAACGGCAAGGTCAGCAACCTGGCGCAAATGCTGCCTCAGGCTCGTTTTGAGCACATCCTTATTAATGACAGCGACATTCTGGTCGAACCCGATTACCTGTTGCGCGTGATGGCTCCGTTTGCCAAGCCCGAGGTTGGCATGGTGACAACTCTTTATCGCGGTCTGGCGGGCAAGACCTTGGGCTCGAAGCTGGAGGCGCTGGGACTCAGCAGCGACTTCGCCGGCGGCGTGCTCATCGCGCGGGCAATGGAAAGCGGTATTCGCTTTGGCTTAGGGGCAACCATCGCAACCACCAAGACTGTGCTCGGAGCGATTGGCGGTTTGGAGCGGTTGGCTGACTGCCTGGGCGACGATTATGAACTTGGCGCACGCGCGGCCGCGGCGGGATTCAAGGTCGAACTGGCGGACACGATCCCGGAGACCGCTTTGCCTGACTATTCGTTCCGCGACTTTTGGGTACACCAGATGCGTTGGGCCAGGAACATTAAAGATCGCCGTCCCGCTCAGTACATAGGCTTGATGGTTAGCTTCGGATTGATCTGGGCGATACTGGCGGTGCTGCTGAATCCTCATGTGTGGTGGACATGGCTGGCGCTGGTCATCACGGCAGCAATGCGAGTGACTTCGGCGTTCGTCGTAGGCCGGGGAGTGCTGAATGATCCGCGCCTGGTAAGAGACCTATGGCTGCTGCCGCTGCACGACCTGGTTGCTCTGTTGATTTGGATTGCCAGCTACGGCGGAAACACGGTGGAATGGCGCGGGCTGAAGTTCAAGTTGCGCGATGGGAAGTTGGAAAAAATCTAGGACTCGCTAGGCCAGCTGATTAAATTGCTTCGTGTCAGGGCACGTCTTTACAGATTACTGAAAAGCCGGAACGGGCTTTCGGCCCTGGTTCGCCGCGGCTAAAGCCGTCGTTATTTACGTCGCTCGATTTCGCCGGGCTGAAGCCCGGCGCTTCCACCGTAGAGTGGGACATTACTTTTGCAGCTCTCAATAAAGCCCGACGCTTCCACCTCTGTATCGCACGACTAAAGGTCGTGCCCTGATACGAATCAAGAACAATTTGTGAGATGGCTGGCCAGGTCCTGGTTGCCTGCCGGGTATTTATCAGGACTCGGATAAGCCTTAGTCGTTAGCCTGGGGAAGGTGTTCGCTTACGAAATCGATTTCCCTTTGCACCGGAGTGATGCGGCCTTCCGGTCCGAACTCGTAGGGCTCGCCTCGCCATAAAAATTGATTGCTGGTAAAGCTGGCGGCCCAGGTGCAGAAGCCCAGCAAGTCCCGCACCGGATAGAGCCAGCAGAGCCACAGACAGCGTCGGTCTCCGACTACCCACCAGCCCACCAGCAAAGCCAGCAACATGCGATTGATCCAGGAGAGGGCGAACAGCGCAACGCCCAGTTGCAACCAGTCGCGATGTCCCAGCCCCAGCAGCAAGGCCAACAAGCCGAAGGGGACGGCATAGGTAAGCCCTGATCCAACGTGGCCCAAGGGGCGGGAGAAACGCGTGCTCTTCATCCACCGCAGCTGATCGCCAAAGGTCTGGCGCAGCGATTGACCCGCAAGCACATGTCCTACTTTGTAGGATGACAGCACTACGCTGTAGCCAGCTTCGGCGATGCGGCTGCCGAGCACGAAGTCGTCGGAATAAACGTCGGCTGTCTCGCGAATGCCGCCGATGGCTGCAATCGCATCGCGGCGGACGGCCATGGCCGCGCCTAGCGCAAACTTCATGCCGCCTTCCACCATGCTGGCCACCATCACGCCGGCCGGCATCTCGACCGACATGCCCAAAGCTTCCAGCTGCGACCAGAAGTCGGGCGTGGGAATGCCTTCATACAGGCAGGTGACCAGTCCTACGTTCTGGTCGAGCAGCGGCGGTACCACGCTGCGCAAGAAGTCAGGACCCGCCAACACATCGCTGTCGCTGATGACGAAATAACGAGTTCTCGGACGAGGCGATCATCTTGGCCAGAGAAAAAACTTTGGCATTCGGCCAGGATGGTTCTCCGGAAATTACCACTCGGGCGGGTACCTCGGGATATTTGGCTCGCAGTTTTTCCACCACGAGCAGCGCTTCGTTGGTCAGGTCGCGGGCGCCAAAGACAATCTCGAAGTTCGGATAGTCTTGCCGGAAGAAGCTTTCCAGCGTTTCCTCCAGCTTGGGTTCCCTGCCATGTACCGGCTTGAGGATGGTTACGGCAGGCAGGTTTTCAGAGGACACCGGATGCAGCTGTTTTCGTTCCCTGCGGGTGTGCAACACATATCGAAACGCTGCTACCACCACCATGCCCAGGAAAATCGTGGAGGTGAACGATCCGAATATGGCTATGTACCACAGCAGATGCCGAACCGACTGCTCCAGTACAGCGGTTTCTGCCATAGTCAGAAAGAGTACGCACATAGCGAATATTCAATTGTACCTTGCGGAAGCCAGACCTAGTGGATGGTGAACGATTTCGAGTCTATAAGACTGGTGATTATCCCATTTCATGCCGGAGTAAGAACTTCCTAAGTTGCCAAAAAGTGCCGGGCTGCAGGTTGCAAGTACCTCGTCGATAGAAAGTCAGCGCGTGGTGACGGAGTTGGCCTCGAAGATTCATCGGCAAAACGCGCGCGTATTCGTCAGCGGATGCAGAAGCGAGAATCGAGTTTCCAGCCGGCGAGAATCGTTGACGAGTACGACGCCAGGGTTGTCAGCGTTCTAGGTTGCGTTATCGATGGAATTTGACACAGCGGTCGCGGCTACAGGCCCGCGCGGGACAAACGCGGCCAGAGCGGCCTGGCCCAGGCTGATGCCGCCATCGTTGGGGGGTACGAAGTGGTTCGTCCAGATCTCCACTGCGGCCGCCAGGCAGCAACTCTTGCAGATCGTGCAGCAGAAGCTCGTTCTGGAATACGCCTCCCGACAAAACAACAGTGTCAATGCCCAAATCGCGACCCAGAACGGTTATGGCATCGCGCAAACCCTGAGCTACGCCTCGCTGAAAGGCTCGGGCTATTTCGTGCTGGCTGCGTCCTCGCATTCTGTCGTGGGCAACGGCTCGCAGCAGCGGACGAAAATCCAGCTCTCGATCGGAGAACGGAAAGGGATACGCTTCTACCGCACCCGCCCTGCGGGCAACATCTTCCAGCCACATCGCCGCCTGTCCTTCGAAGCTGATTGCGCGAGTGAAGCCCAGCAGCGCGGCAGCCGTATCGAACAGCCGACCTACCGAGGTAGTGGCGAAGCTGCGCACGTCCTTGCGTACCAGCTCCATGGCTTGCCGATAACGCGCCGGAAAATTAAAGGGCGCAGCGCTGACGTCGGGTATTTCTTCGACCTGCGCCAGGAATCCAGCCGCTGCCTGCACCGGATGCTGTGCGGCTGCGTCTCCGCCGGGCAGACTTGCACGACGCAGATGAGCGACACGCTCAAAGCCGTGCTTCACACTGCCGGCGAAAAACTCGCCGCCCCAGATGCTGCCGTCGTCGCCGTATCCGGTTCCGTCGAAGCTCGCCCCCAGCACTCGCCTGTCCCACTCACCGCGCTCGGCCAGCACAGACGCCACGTGAGCGCGGTGATGTTGCACGGCAAGTTTTTCGGCAGCCGGCAGATCGTGAGCGTATGTCGTCGATCGATATTGCGGATGAGCGTCGTGTACGACCAACAAGTCATCCCAACTTACCTCGTACATCGAGACCAGATCGCGGATGGTCTCCTGAAACGCCTGATATGCCTGATAGTGATCCAGGTCGCCAATGTGCTGGCTGACGAATGCCTGCCCATCGACTACCAGGGTCACGCTGTTCTTCAGATCCGCGCCCACCGCCAGCAGCGGCCGGTCGACGGGCAAGTTCGCCACCGCTCCGGGCGCATAGCCGCGCGACCTGCGCAGAATCACCGGGCCAAACGCCCCAGCACGAGCCACCGAGTCATCCACTCGCCGCGCAATAGGACGCTCGCCGACTAGAAAAGCGTCGGCAACGCCAGTCAGCCGGTCGAAGGCGTCCTGTTCATCGTAGGCAATGGGTTCGCTGGAACGATTGGCGCTGGTCATCACCAGAATATCGGGCGCGCCGGCCGCAAACAGCATGTGCTGCAGCGGCGTGTAGGGCAGCATGAGGCCGAGTTCGTCGTTGTCGGGAGCCACGCCCGGCAGATCCACTTTGGCTGCAGCGAGCACGATAGGCCGCGCCACGGATGTAAGCAGCTTCTCGGACTCGGGCGACAACTCAATCACGTCGCGAGCCGCTGCGGAATCTTTCACCATCACGGCGAATGGCTTCTCCTTGCGATACTTTCGCTCTCGCAGCGCGCTGACGGCGGCGGCATTGCGCGCATCGCAGGCCAGGTGATATCCGCCCAGCCCCTTGATGGCGACGATCTTTCCCTGGTTGAGCAACTCAGCCGTTCGCCGAACGACCTCGGGCATCGCCACCGGTTGTCTCTTCGCCGAGCTGAAGCCGAAAGTGTGGGCCGCACTGTGGACAAGCCACCGGCTGCGCATGAAAACGACGATTTGCGGGATCGTGATACTCAGCGTCGCAATAGTCGTCCAACGGCCACGACTTCATGGTTGTGTTGGGACGGTCGTAAGGCAGGCCGAGAATCACCGTGTAGCGCGGCCCGCAGTTGGTGCAGTTGATATAGGGATATTGATAGCGGCGATTGCCGGGGTCGAACATCTCTTGCAAACAGGCGTCACAGACCGGCAGGTCGGGCGAGATGCGAACCGTCGGCTTCTCTCGGCGCTGGCTTTCGCGAATGGTGAATCCGGTTAGTCCCGCCGGTTCGGCAGGCTGGACGTCGATCTCCGCAATTACGGCGGCGGGAGGAGCTTGTGTCTTTAGCTCCTTAACAAAGGTTTGCAGGCTCGGCTCTGGCCCCTCGACTTGAATCTCGACCCCTTCTTCGCCGTTGAGCACCCAACCGCTCAGCTCGTGCTGGTTGGCCAGGCGATAGACGAAGGGACGAAAGCCTACTCCTTGCACAACTCCCCGTACCCGAATGAAGCGGGCGGCCTTCATCCCGATTTCCCGTCGGCGATAATGCAGCCGCGGCCCTGCCAGCCGGTCTGCACAATCTTGCCGTCCTCAACCAGGACGGGAACGGTTCGCTGGCCGCCGGCTAGAGCCAGCAGGCGTTCGCACGCCGCGCCATCGGCCTCGACGTCGTACTCGACAAAGTCGCGGCGCTTCCACTCCAGCCACTCCCGCATCTCCCGCGTGTAAGGACAACTCGCTGTACCGAAGAGTTCAAGCTTTGCCATAGCCAAATACCCGCTGCAATCCCACCTGACGATCAACACATAATAATGCAAGGGGAGCTTGCGCTTTCAGCAAGGCCGTAATGTTCCAGATCCGGCAGACTCTCCGCTTTGTACTACTTCTATGTGATGCGACTCACAACGGTGGTTGTTGCGACTCACAGCACTTGCGGTCCGAACCACCCATAATCCCAGTTAAGTCGTGCAGCGACCGCTGCTCGACTCCCAGGCCGCCACCTCGAAGCTTGCGATCGTCAGAAGGGATATGGAAGCATTATGGTGGAAGCTCTCCAGTCGCCGGCCCAGGCGACATACTGGTTGATCCCGGGGCATGTCCTGTTTCTGACCCTCAATCTGCTGGGCCTCGGATGCTTCTCCTACATTGTGGTAAGGCGGCTGACACCCCTGGTTCGCGGCGAAAGCGATATTCGCTTTGACCGGCCTCTGATTCGGCTGGAACGGGTTGCGAAATTCTGGTTCGGGCAGTGGAAGCATCCCCGCTACCGGGTGGCTGGGACGATCCACATCTTTATCTTTAGCTGCTTCATCCTGCTGGCGACTCGAGCCTTCTCCCTGCTGATTCTCGGTATGTCTGAGAGTTTCGCCGCCCTCGGTTCCGCAGGCGAGGTCGGTCATCTCTACGGAATCGTCACCGACTATTGCTCGACCATCGTCTTCCTCTGCATGGTGGCCGCCGCTACCCGGCGCATCGTCTTCAAGCCGGCGCGCTACGAGGTACCGGCGAAGTTCGGCAAGAGCCACAAAGTCGATGCCATCTTCCTGCTGGCGCTGATCGCCATCCTGATGCTGTCGGAAAGTTTGTTTGAGGCGAGCCGCGCTGCTCTTCTGGCGCAACAGGGTCACATCGAGTTCCTGTCCACCTTGTCGATGCCGTGGATATTGAAGAACGCTCTCAGTTCCGCGTCGCCGTCTGCTCTCTGGAACCTGCATCGCGGCGCCTACGTTCTGGATGTCCTGACCTTTTACTTCCTGTTGTGCTATCGGCCATTTGGAATTCAGTTTCACATAGAGACGTCGCTGTTCAACGTGTACTTCGCCAAGCTGGATAAGGGAACGGTCAAGCCCGTCCGCTGGGGCGTAAGCGACGAGCATCTCGATCAGGTGAAATCGTTCGGGGTGAAGAAACTCGAAGACTTCACCTGGAAGCACATGCTGGATTTCTATTCTTGCGCCGATTGCGGACGGTGCTCCGACAATTGCCCGGCCAACGCCGTGGGCAGGCCGCTGTCGCCAAGGTTCCTCACCATCAAGGCGACGGGACTACACCTTCCAGCATTTTCCGATGTTCGGCAAAGCGGGCAACGGCACGCCGCTAGTTTCGGACGAGCGGCATTTATTCCGAAGACGAAGTCTGGTCGTGCACGACCTGTGGCGCTTGCGAAGAAGAGTGTCCGTTGCTGATCGAGTACATCGACAAGATTGTCGATCTGCGACGCGGATTGGTCGACGACGGAAATGTGCCCAAGTCGATCCAGAAAGCACTGAAGGCCCTGGAGAGCCGCGGCAATCCTTACGGCAAGATGGAGAAGAAGAAGGCCGACTGGACCAAGGACAAAGAGTTCCAGCCCACCTGCTGCCGTCAAAATTCTGGACGGCAAGAATACCGCAGACACGTTGTACTTTGTCGACAGCATTACGTCTTACGACGACCGCATCCAGGCCATCGGACGCGCCACCGCACGGGTTCTCGACCAGGTTGGAACGAACTTCGGCATCCTTGGCGCGGCGGAGAAAGACAGCGGACACGATGTCCGGCGCTTCGGCGAAGAAACGTTGTTCATGGCCCTGCGCGACCACAACGTGGAGGCCATCAAGGCTTCGGGAGTGCAGCGCATTGTCACCTCCGATCCTCACGCCTTCAACGCGCTGAAACACGACTATAAAGATATGCCGCCGGTAGAGCACATCAGTCAGGTGCTCGCCCGCGAAGTCAAGACCGGCAACTTGAAACTCAATCCGGTAGAAAACGCCGACAACGTCTACGCCTATCACGATCCCTGTTATCTGGGGCGGCACAACCAGGTCTATGACGACCCGCGCAACGTGATCGACGCGATTCCCGGCCTCAAGCGAGTGGAAATGAGCCGCTGCCGGGACCGCTCATTCTGCTGCGGTGGTGGCGGACTCATGTTGTTCTACGAGCCGAAAGAAGACATGCGGATGGGCGTGAAGCGGGTGCAGATGGCCGCTGAAGCCGGGGCCAATGTGATTGTGACTGCCTGCCCGTTTTGCATGGTCAACATGGAAGATGCGATCAAGGTCGCAGGTATGGAAGGAAAGATGACGGCCATCGACCTGACGGAACTGGTCGACCGGCATGTCGTGCGCGTTGACGCACACAGGCTGGAGAAATCGAAAGTGACTGCCGAACCGGACAAGTTCGTACCGGTTTGATCCCCCTTTCCGGAGCAAGTCGCCGGAGCGGACACTGGAAACCAACAGCAATCGGGAGAATGAATGTGGAAATTCTAGTTTGCGTCAGAAGAGTACCCGACACTTCAGAGAACGAGATTCAACTCAACAGTGCCGGAAACGATATTGAACGTGACGACCTGGTGTATTCGGTGAACGAACCGGATAACTATGCCGTCGAAGAAGCCATCCAGATCGCTGCTAATAACGGTGGCAACGTCACCGTGGTAACGGTGGGCACCGACGAAGACGAAGAGGTGTTGCGCCGGGAGATGGCCATGGGCGCCAATCACGGTGTCTTGATCTCAGACGACGGCTTCACTGGGTCGGATGGCCGTGGCATCGCAACCATCCTGAAAGCCTTCGTGCAGAAGAATCATTTCGACCTGATCTTGACTGGCATCCAGGCCGAGGACGGGGGCGCCCAGGTGGGCGGGATGCTGGCGGCATTGCTCGACTATCCCTTTGCTTCGCTGGTGAATTCCATTTCCGTGCTTGACGGCGGCAAACTGAAAATCAGCCGCGAGATCGAGGGCGGTAATCGGGAGATGAACGAGATCGATCTTCCCTGCGTGCTCTCGATTCAGACCGGCATTAACGAACCGCGTTATGTCGGAATGCGTGGCATTCGGCAGGTCGCCTCGGTAGAGATCCCAACCTTCGGAGCCTCGGATTTGGGAGTTGACGCAGCCTCTGTTGGAGCGGCCGGCGCCAAGGTCAAACGCACCGACTACTTTGTGCCCGCGCTGGGCAAGGGCGCTGAGATCCTGCAAGGCAGCCCGGAAGAAATTATCGACAAGCTGATTGAGTTGATGAAAGCCAAGGGAGGGATGAACTAATGGCACGCATCTTTGCCTATATCGTGCACAAAGCCGGCGTCGTCGACGACTCGGCTGCCGAACTCGCAGCCGCCGCCACCAAGATCGACGCTGCGGCATCGCCCACGGCCGTCGTAGTTGGTTCGGGTCCCGAACTCGATGCGGTCTGCGAAAGCTCTGCGTTCCTCTTACCGTGAGATATGGAAGGTCGCCAATCCAGCGATCGCCTATCCCAACGCTGAACTGGTTCGCCAAGCGCTGGTGAAGGTCATCCCCGCGCGGCAGTATCGTGCTGGTTCCTCATTCTCACTTCGGAATCGATTTGGCGCCTGGGCTTTCGATCAAGCTGAATGCGGCTTTTGTCTCCGACGTCGTGGCCATCGAGGGGATAGAGGGAAACTCCCTCAAGCTGGTCCGGCAGGAATTCGGCGGACAGGTCAGCGCGCACGTTCGCTGCGACATTTCTTCAGGCGCGGTGCTTAGCACGCGTCCTGGAGCCTTCAAACCGCTGGCAGGCGCTCCCCTCAGCGGCGAGGTGGTCGACAAGTCCGCCGAGGTTGGTGCTTTGACCGCCGGACGCCGCTATCTTGGAGACAGTCGTCGCCGAAGCGGGTGATGTCGATATCACCAAGTATGGGGTTCTGGTTTCCGTCGGCCGCGGCATCCAGGAAAAGGACAACATCCCCATCGCTGACGAACTCGCCGAAGCGCTGGGCGCGGCGGTAAGTTGCTCCCGGCCGGTGGTCGATGCCAAGTGGCTGCCGAAATCCCGCCAGGTGGGCTCATCGGGACAGACCGTCAAGCCCAAGGTGTACATGGCTTGCGGCATCAGCGGTTCGTTCCAGCATCTGGCCGGCCTTAAGGGCAATCCCTTCATCGTCGCCATCAACAAGAACCCTAAAGCTCCCAATCTTTCAGGTGGCAGACGTTGGAATTGTGGCTGACATCCTGGAGTTTCTGCCGGAACTGACAACTAAAGTCCGCGAAGCTAAAGGCGCTTCGGTCTAAGAGAAAGGTACCCGCAATGCTTACCAAGAAAACCCTGCAACTCAGTTTGAAATCGCTCCGGGATTTCGCCAAGAAGAGCCTGCCGGACGAAGAGCTGATCGCGTTAGATGAACGCGATGAATGCCCGGTAGAGATCGTCCGCTACATGAGCAACCCGGATAAACTCGGCACCCAGCTCCTGTTCATTCCGGAGGAGTATGGCGGCATGGGCGGGAGCACGCTTGACGTCTATCTCATCTGCGAACAGATGGCGCGGATTGACCTGGGCGTCGCTACCTCTTTGTTTGCCACTTTCCTGGGGAGCGATCCCATAACGTTCGGCGCCACTCCCGAGCAGAAGAAGAAGTGGTTGGGGAAGATCGCCGACGAGGGCGTTCTGTTCGCTTACGGCGCAACCGAGCCCGAAGCCGGCAGCGATCTGGGAGCGCTTAAGACGACCGCCGACCGCGTGATCGAGAACGGCAAGATTGTCGGCTACAAGATCAATGGCAGCAAGCAGTGGATCAGCAACGGCGGCATCGCTGAGCATTACACCATCCTGGCCAACACCCCCGCCGGTCCGACCTGGTTCATCGTCGATGCGGGGACCAAAGGCTTTGCTCACGATAAGCCCGAGGACAAGCATGGCATTCGTCTGAGCAACACCTCAGCGCTGGCTCTCAACGATGTGTACGTTGACGCCGACCGGCTGGTCGGCGGCGTAGAAGGTCAGGGCTTGGTGCAGGCGCAGTTGGTCTTCGGTTACACGCGCGTGATGGTTGCCGCGTTCGGTCTCGGCGCCGGATGGAGCGCTCTGGATCGCGCCATTCCTTATTCCACCAAGCGCATTCAGGCCGGCGCGCCGTTGTCGGAAAAGCAGGGCTACACCCACAAACTGATCGTCCCCAATGTGGTTCGCCTGGAAGCAGCCCGCTCCTACATCGAAGAAACCGCTCTTCGCATCGACGCTGGCGGCGAAGGAACGTTGAACACCGAGGGCGCGATCGCCAAGTACATGGCAACCGAGGCCGGCGACAAGGCGGCTGATGACAGCATTCAGGCGCTGGGCGGTTACGGCTACACGCACGAATATATGGTTGAAAAAATCAGCCGCGATGTTCGCATCACCCGGATCTACGAAGGCACCTCTGAGATCATGGAGATGACGATCAGCCGTGACCGCTGGCAGCTACACCTGAAGACACGCGGGCAGTACTATCACGACCTGGCACGCCAGCTGGAAGCATTGCACAGCAAGCATTCCAATGTCGGCGCCGGCACGGCTGCTCTGGCCGCGCATGCCCTGGCCGAAGTAATGGAAGCGGCGCGCACCGCGCGATTGACCCGGCATCAGCACATCCTGCTCCGCATCGGGGAGTGGATTGCCTATGCTGAGTGCGCCGGCAGCCTGGCGCGTCGGGCTGCGCTGGCGGCGGAAGGGAAGCTGCACGAGAAAGCCAGCGCGCGCTTCGACGCGACCGCACTGGCCGCGCTTGGCCCGGATCTTCGCTCGCGATGCCGCCCTCAAAGTGGCGCAGGACGGGCTGCGCTGGGTGATCGGGGCCGATGGCGTGAGTAGGGACGAAACCGCCGCTCTGCAGACGAGTACTGGATTGGCCGCTGTGCTGCGGGCCCAAGCTGGACAACTGGCCGACATGGATTACGTTGCCGACGTAATCTACAGCCGGGTGAAAAAAGAAGTGGAACAGCCGGTTCTGGTCTGATCAGATTAGAAATTGGCATCCGGTCCGCCGCCAGGGCACCGGATGCCTTTTGCTTTTTGCCCATTCCCGGTAACCCAAGGCCAACGTACGGCAACCCTGAGCAGCCCGGGAATAACGTCTGTGTGATAACAGCTATTGTTGCAGCGCACAATGGCAATTTGCGATAGCCAGGCAGTGCTTTCAAAATGGCGAAAAATGCCTGGGATTTATATCTGTGTGGCCACAATAATTGTTGCGGCGCACAATTGCGATTTGCGATAGAGCCTTTGGGGTGCTGCAGGAGTGCCGCGGTCTCCGCCGGCGAAAAATCCTGCTTTTCGTGTTGCCCCACATAGATGTCACCTACCGATACGGGCGGCGTCACCAAGCCCGGACACCTACATCACAAAGCGCCGCACGTCACATCACAGACAAGTTCCCCCCTTCCTGTCACATTGGTGATGCTCTCGGCCGCCCTCGATTTACCAGGCCTGGCGAGTAGATCCTTCCTCCGGTGTGGAGAGGAAGACACAAGACCCTACCCCTGAAGCCTGCGGTGCGCTGCGCGGTCCGATAGCCGCCGATTTCGTCTGGCCACTGGAATTCTCAAAGGAAGTGTCAGCTATGGAAAACACCGCTCATCGCGCGATTGCGATTGTTGGGCTGGGAGCCGTCCTGCCCGATGCCCCCAACGTCCCCGCTTTCTGGGAGAACATTAAAGACAGCCGTTACAGCGTGAGCGAGGTTCCTGCGGACCGTTGGGACGCCTCGCTCTATTACGATCCTGATCACGCTGCGCCCGACAAGACTTACTCCACGATCGGCGGCTGGGTGCGAGAGTTTCCCTGGGAGCCGATGAAGTGGCACCTGGCAGTCCCGCCGCGAGTGGTCGACGCCATGGACGACGCCCAGAAATGGGCGATTGCCTGCACCCGCGAGGCGCTGGACGACTATGGCTATCCCAAACGCGCGCTGAATACGGAGCGCACGGCCGTGATTCTGGGCAATGCCATGGCCGGAGAAAAGCACTACTTCACGGCGCTGCGTCTGTATTTCCCGGAATACGCTCGCGAACTGGCTGAATCCAGCAGCTTCGCCGCCCTGCCCGAGGCGGTGCGGCGCGCAGTGACGGAGGAGTTGCACTGCCGCATCGGCCGGATGGTTCCCGCGGTTACCGAAGACACCATGCCCGGCGAACTGGCTAACTGCATCGCCGGTCGCATTGCGAATATTTACAACTTTCACGGTCCCAACTACGTAGTGGACGCAGCTTGCGCCTCGGCCATGGCGGCCTTCAGTGCAGCCGTGGAAGGCCTCATCGAAAACGATTTTGATGTAGCCGTGGTCGGCGGCATTGACCGCAACATGGGAGCTTCGAGCTTCATCAAGTTCTGCAAGATCGGCGCGCTCTCTGCCACCGGAACCCGGCCTTATGCCGAGGGAGCGGATGGCTTTGTGATGGGCGAAGGCGCGGCCATCTTTTTGTTGAAGCGTCTCGCCGATGCCGAGCGGGACGGCGACAAGATCTACGCCGTGCTGCGGGGCATGGGCGGGGCCAGCGACGGCAAGGGCAAGGGCATCACCGCTCCTAATCCGGTTGGCCAGAGACTGGCGGTCCAGCGCGGCTGGGACAATGCCGGATTATCGCCCGCCACCGCAACGTTGTTTGAAGGCCACGGCACATCGACCCGGGTGGGCGACGTGGTGGAAGCGCAGAGCCTGGTTGATGTCCTCAGCAGTTACCAACTCCCCAAGAGCTCGATTGCCTTGGGTTCGGTCAAATCAAATTTTGGACACCTGAAGGGTGCGGCGGGAGCAGCCGGAATGCTGAAGGCCGCCCTGGCGCTGCACCATAAGGTGCTGCCTCCCAGCCTGCATTGCGAGCACCCCAGCCCCGACATCGACTTTGTCCACTCCCCGCTGTATGTCAACACCGAGCTGAAGCCCTGGATGGTTCCAGCAGATTTTGCGCGGCGTGCCGCGGTCAGTGCGTTTGGATTCGGCGGCACTAACTTCCACGCGGTGCTGGAGGAGTACATCCCCGGCAGGCTCAACGGAAACGGCAAGCATGCGGTAGCCGTGGGCGAAATCCCGTCGGCGGTGAGTCCAAGCGTCGTTGCTCAGGCCAAAGAAGGGTCTGCTTCGACGACGGCGCAATCTTCTTATAAGGCGCCCTTGCGCGGCGCGCTGGTAATCGGCGCCGACTCGGACGCAGCTATCATCGAGCGCCTGCTGGTCTTGCAGAAAGAAGCAGCCGCGGGTAACGCGCCCGCTCCGGCAGCGCCGGCTGAGTCGGACCTGAAGGCACCTGAACGCCTGGCCATCGATTATGTCGATGCCGCCGATCTGGCTGACAAGTCCGGCAAGGCGCTCAAGGCGCTGAAAGCCAATCAAGCGCCGATCTGGAAAGCCCTGCGGCCGCAAGGCATCTTTCGCGGACGCGGCCCGGCGCCCAAAGTCGCGTTTCTGTACACCGGTCAGGGTTCGCAGTACGTGAACATGATCGCACCGCTGCGCGCTGCCGAACCGCTGGTGGCCGAACTTTTCGTGGAAGCGGACCGCATCATGACTCCGATGCTGGGCAAGCCGCTCAGCGAGTTCATCTTTGTTGATCCCAACGACGAAGCTGCGGTAGCGAAGGCGGAAGAGGATCTGCGCCAGACCGAGATCACTCAGCCCACCGTGCTGACCATCGACCTGGCGCTGACTCAGCTGTTGGCCGCCTACGGGATTAAACCTGATATGACCATGGGACACAGCCTGGGCGAATACGGCGCCTTGGTTGCGTCAGGATCGTTGACCTTCGAGGATGCATTGGCCGCCGTCAGTGCGCGCGGCCGTGGCATGACCAAGGTGGCGGTGAAGGATACCGGCCGCATGGCCGCCGTGTTTGCTCCCCTGGCTGAGGTCGAGCGCATCCTGAAGACCATTGACGGCTACGTGGTCATCGCCAACGTAAACAGTGGACAGCAGTCGGTGATTGGCGGCGCCAGCCAGGCTGTGGAGCAGGCGATGGAGATTTTCCTGCAGGCTGGTTTCAACGTGGTGCCGTTGCCGGTCAGCCACGCGTTTCATACGTCGATTGTCGCTCCCGCCAGCGAACCGCTGCGCGAGATGCTGGCGCATCCTGCATATCCAGTCTCCGAAGATTCCTATCGTCGCCAACGTGAACGGTGAGTTTTATCCCACCGGACCTGATGTTGTTCCGCAGATGCTGGATCTACTCGCGCTGCAGGTCGCCTCTCCGGTGCAGTTTGTGAAAGGGTTGAACACCTTGTACAACGCGGGCGCTCGGGTCTTTATCGAAGTGGGTCCCAAGAAGGCGTTGCAGGGATTTGCCGAGGAAGTGCTGGGTGAGCGCGGAGACATTATCTCGGTGTTCACCAATCATCCCAAGGTTGGAGATATTCCTTCGTTCAACCAGGCCCTGTGCGCTCTTTATGCGGCGGGATTGGGACGAGGGAAGGCTGAGGCCGCAGCCGAGATTCCGGCGAAAGCTGCAGTGGCGCAGTCTGCGCCCTCAGCATCGACGGGCGATGTCGAACCGGCTGCGGTCGAGGCATCGGTTGCAGCCGCCGTCAAAGCGCCGACGGCGGTTCCATTCTCGCAGGCTGCAATCCCAGCTGCGGCTGCTCCAACTCAAGCGCCGATACCCTCGAACGGTGGCTATGGCGAACTCGGTCGTTTGGTTGCGGAGAGCTTGGAACGCAATGGCTGGCAAATCACCCATGGCCAGAAATCAGTTCCCCCCTTCGCGCCGGTGGTGATTACTGGAGCCTCCCTGGGCTTGCCCGGAACCGAGCACATCTTCGACGATGGCAACATCGAGCGCATCCTGCGTGGCGATCAATTCATCACCGCGATCCCCAAGCAGTTCCGTAACGCCATGCTCGACAAACACATTCGGCGTCTGGTCAAGAGCGAAGAAGGTGAGCCTACCTTTGAGACCATCACCAATGTAGAGGATGTCATCAAACTCGCCGGGCGCGGGGGCGCTTTCGACCTGGAAAGCGAGTTCGGCGTTCCCTCCGAACACCTGGCGGCCCTCGATCGGGTGACCCGCCTGGCAATCGCCGCCGGAATCGACGCTCTGCGTGACGCCGGCATCCCGCTGGTCATGCGCTACAAGACCACCAGCAAAGGCACGCAGTTGCCCGAGCGGTGGGGATTGCCCGACGCCATGCGGGACGATACCGGCGTGATCTTCGGCTCGGCGTTTCCCGGTTACGACTCGTATGCGGAAATCATGTCCGGCTATTTCGCCGATCATGCCCGTCGCCAGGAGCTGGCAAGGTTGGAAGCCTGGCGACTGCAGGCGGCCAATGGGCATTCCGTGCTGGGACAGGAGATGGATCGGCGCATCGACGAATTGCGCGCCACTCTGGAGAAGGAACCGTATGTCTTCGAGCGGCGCTTCCTGCTTCGGGTGTTGGCGATGGGGCACTCGCAATTCGCCGAACTGATCGGCGCTCGCGGTCCCAACACGCAAATCAATGCGGCGTGCGCCAGCGGCGCTCATGCGGTTGGGCTGGCCCAGGACTGGATCCGCGCCGGCCGCTGCCGCCGCGTGATCATCATTACCGCCGACGACGTTACCTCCGACAACATGATCGGATGGTTCGGCCCCGGCTTTTTGGCCAGCGGAGCGGCCGCGACCGACGAACGCGTTGAAGACGCCGCCACTCCCTTTGACCGCCGCCGCCACGGCCTGATCATGGGCATGGGCGCTGCGGCCCTGGTGGTCGAGAGCGCCGAAGCGGCACGGGAACGCGGCATCCAGCCTATCTGCGAAGTATTGAGTACGGTGACCGCCAACAGCGCGTTTCACGGCACTCGGCTCGATGTCCAGCATATCGGCCAGATTATGGAGAACCTGGTGGCCGAAGCCGAAACCCGCGGTGGCGTTGCCCGTAATGAGGTAGCGCCGAAGATGGTTTTCGTCTCCCACGAAACCTACACCCCGGCGCGCGGCGGTAGCGCCTCGGCTGAGATCCACGCTCTGCGCCGCGTCTTCGGCGAGGGTGCGAATCAAATCGTGATCGCCAACACTAAAGGCATGACCGGTCACGCCATGGCCACCGGCATCGAAGATGTGCTGGCGGTGAAAACCCTGGAAACGGGGTTGGTGCCTCCGGTCGCCAACTTCAAGGAAGTCGATCCCGAACTGGGCGTCTTGAACTTGTCGAAGGGCGGTGCTTATCCGGTGCAATATGCGTTGCACCTGGGCGCCGGCTTCGGCTCGCAGATCAGCATGATTCTGCTGCGCCGGGTGCCGACCAAAGATGGAGTACGTCCTGGGCCGAAGAATCTCGGCTACGCCTATCGCATTGCTGACCAGACTGCGTGGACTGCCTGGCTCAGCCGGATGGCCGGACGTCCGGTTGCCGATCTGGAAGTAAGTCACCGGACGCTGCGCGTCCCCGATCATGGCTTGGCAGCGCAAATCGCCGCGACCAGTGCCGCGGCCCGGCCGCAAGCAACGCCAACTCCGGTGGCACAAGTGCAGCCGCCGGCGCCAGTCGCTATGACGCCAACGGCGCCGGCTACGACGGTTAGTAAGCCTGTCGCGCCGAAGGTAGAAGTTGCGGTCACGGCCGCAGCGCCTGCGGCTCCGCCAAAGCCGACAGTCGCTACCCCGGCGGCTGCGCCCAAGCGGACGGCTTCTGCCGCACCACCATCCGCCGAGCCGCTTGATTCGGTGAAAGACCGCATACTGGCCCTAGTCTCCGAAAAAACCGGATACCCGATCGACATGCTCGATCTCGATCTGGACATGGAAGCCGATCTTGGAGTTGATACGGTCAAGCAGGCGGAAGTCTTCGCTTCCGTCCGCGAGGCCTATGGAATCGCACGTGACGACACCGTCAAGCTGCGCGACTATCCCACCTTGTCGCACGTGATCCGCTTTGTGGAGGAGCGCCGCGCGGGCAAGGCAGCACCTGGCGCGCCGTCGGTAACGGCAAAGCAAAAAGCCGAACCGGCAACCGCCGTGCCCGCAGCCGCAAGCCCGGTTAAGCCCCAAGCGGCAGCCACGATGACGTCACCTCAAGCCAGCGGTGTGGACGACGTGAAGGAACGCCTCCTCGAATTGGTGGTGCGAAAAGACCGGCTATCCGAAAGATATGTTGGACCTGGACCTCGACCTCGAGGCTGACCTCGGCGTCGATACCGTTAAGCAGGCAGAACTATTCGCAGCGATTCGGGAGATCTACAACATCCCGCGCGACGAAAACCGCAAGCTGCGCGACTATCCGACGCTGGCTCATGTGATCCGGTTCGTGTATGAGAAGCGGCCTGACTTGGCTGGCGGAGCAACGCCGTCACCGGTGAAGGCCGAGACGCCTGCGGCAGCAACTCCGGCTCCTCCTCAACCGTCCTCCCCCGCGCCTGACGTGACCCCGTCGGCGCCGGCGGTTACAGCCGCACAAGCTGCGGCCGCCGATGACGTCAAGGAACGCCTTCTCGAATTGGTAGTGCAGAAGACCGGCTATCCGAAAGACATGCTGGACCTGGATCTCGACCTCGAAGCAGACCTCGGCGTCGACACCGTTAAGCAGGCAGAGTTGTTCGCGGCGATTCGCGAGATCTACAGCATCCCGCGCGACGAAAACCGCAAGCTGCGCGATTATCCGACGCTGGCTCATGTGATCCGCTTCGTGTACGAGAAGCGGCCCGACCTGGCTGGCGCAACCACGCCACCGCCAGCTGTCACTCAGCCAACCGCACCCTCGCCTGCGCCCGCGCTCACATCCGCACCAGCCGTAGCTTCGCCGGCCCCAGTCGCGGCTTCTGCGGTTGACGACGAGGCCGTCAAGCAGAAGGTGATGGACATTGTCGCCGAGAAGACCGGCTATCCGAAAGACATGCTGGATCTGGATCTCGACCTGGAAGCCGACCTCGGCATCGACACCGTGAAACAGGCAGAAATGTTTGCTTCGGTGCGGGCCGCTTATGGCATTCCGCGCGACGAGAACATGAAGCTGCGCGACTTCCCGACCCTGGGCCACGTGATCCAGTTTGCGCAACAGAAAGCCAAAGCGGCAGCCGCGGGCACCCCACCGGAGACGCCGCCGGAAGGGCCAGGGCCGTCCACGCCGCCACCGTCCCCTTCCAAGGGGCCAAAGCAACAACGCAAACCGTCGCTCAGCTTTGACGCAACCAATCGCATTCCGCGTCGCGTGCCCGTGCCGAACCTGCGGCCCCCGCTCAACATCTGCAAGCCAACGGGTGTGAGCCTGGGCGCCGGCAGCCGGGTCGTCATCATGCCAGACAGCAACGGTATTACCGACGCGCTGGCAAAAAAGCTGCAGACGTTGGGAGTGGAAGTACTACTCATCGAGGGCGCGCCGGATGCCGACACCTTGACCAATCGCCTCCAGGGCTGGCTGGCTGCTGGTGCCGTTCAGGGAGTCTATTGGCTGCCTGCGTTGGACGATGAGGGCAGCCTCGACAAAATGAATCTTGCCGCGTGGCATGAAGCTCTGCGGCCCCGCGTCAAGTTGTTCTACACAACCATGCGCACTCTGTTCGAGCAGGTGGCTGCTCCGGGCACGTTCCTGGTAGCGGCAACCCGGCTCGGCGGACAACACGGATACAACGCCACTGGAGCGACCGCTCCCCTGGGCGGCGCCGTGGCGGGTTTCACCAAGACGTACAAGCGCGAGCGGACCGAGGCTCTGGTAAAAGCTGTCGATTTCGAAGCTGAGTGCAATCCGGCGGAAATCGCAGAAACCCTGATCGCGGAAACGCTGCGCGATCCCGGCGCAGTTGAAATCGGATACCGGGCAGGCGAGCGTTGGACCGATCGGTCTGCAGGAACAATCTGCAGTCGATGGTCACCCTGGCATCACCTTAAATGAAGATAGCGTCTTCCTGGTGACGGGAGCCGCGGGAAGCATTGTGTCGGCCATTACCGCAGATCTGGCGACGGCTTCGGGAGGCACGTTCTATCTGCTCGATCTGGTGCCCGAACCCGATCCCAACAATCCCGATCTGAAGCGCTTTACGACAGACAAGGACGGACTGAAGCGCGATCTGTTTGCGCGCATACAGGCACGCGGCGAGCGGGCCACGCCGGCGCTGGTGGAGAAGGAGCTCGCAGGGCTGGAACGCGCACAAGCTGCGCAGAGCGCGATTGACGCCGTGCGCGCCGCGGGCGGGACCGCGCATTACTTCAGCGTCAATCTGGCCGATGGCGAAGCGATCACCAAAGTCATCGATCAGGTGCGTCAGCGCAGCGGCCGCATCGATGTGCTGCTGCACGCCGCGGGCATCGAGCGCAGCCACTTCCTGCCCGACAAAGACGCGCGCGAGTTTGATCTGGTCTTCGACGTCAAGAGCGATGGCTGGTTCAATCTGCTGCACGCCATCGGCAACATGCCTCTGGGGGCGACGGTGGCGTTCAGTTCGATTGCCGGCCGCTTCGGCAATGGCGGCCAGACCGATTACAGCGCCGCCAACGACCTGCTGTGCAAGATCACGTCGAGCTTCCGCACCACCCGGCCCGCGACGCGCGGGATCGTGATCGACTGGACGGCGTGGGGCGGTATCGGCATGGCCACGCGCGGCTCCATTCCCAAGATGATGGAGGCGGCAGGCATCGATATGCTGCCACCCGAGGCGGGCATTCCTTTAATTCGTCGCGAACTCACCGCCGGAGCAAGCTGCGGTGAAATCGTGGTCGGCAATCGCCTCGGCATCCTGCTGAACGAATGGGATCCCACCGGCGGCCTGGATACAGAAGCCTTGAACGCTTCCGGGAGCGGCCTGGCCGAGCAAGGGCCGATGGTGGGCAAGATCACGGGCATGGGCTTCACAGCGGCTTGACCATGGAGACCACGCTTGATCCCACGGCACAGCCTTTCCTGTATGACCATCGCATCGACGGTACTCCCGTGCTGCCGGGCGTGATGGGCATCGAGGGCGTTTGCCGAAGCCGCTCTGTGTGTGCATCCGGGTGGCATATCGGAGCAATCGAAGAGGTGAATTTCCTGGCTCCCTTCAAGTTCTATAAGGACGAGCCGCGGACGGTGACGATTCAAGCCGTCTTTTATCCGCAAGGTGAAAGCCTGGTTGCGGATTGCCGCTTGATCGGCCGGCGAACTTTGCCGAACCAACCGGAGCCGCAAGAGACCACCCACTTCACAGCGCGGGTGCGGCTGACCAGACAGGCGCCGGAGATGTTAACCCTGACGCCCTTGCGCTTGTCGTCGGAGGCGATCATCGACGCCGCCGAAATCTATCGCATTTACTTCCACGGACCGGCGTACCAGGTTGTCGAGCGCGCCTGGTGGGACGGAAAGCGCATGGTGGGCGAGATGGCCAAGGACTTGCCGGGCAACCATAAGCCTGCCGATCGTCCTACGCTGATGTCGCCGCGGCTGATCGAGCTGTGCTTCCAAACCGCCGGTCTTTGCGAAATGGGTATGCACCATCGGATGGGCTTGCCGCTTCATGTCGAGCAGGTCTGTTGGTGGCGCTCGCCACAATTGGCCGAAGGGCCGCTTTATGCCGTGGTCACGCCTGACCAGCAGCAGGAAAGCTTCCAGGCGGAGGTGGTGGACGCCGCCGGCAATCGCTACCTGCAAGTCAGCGGCTATCGCACCGTAGCCCTACCCGACAGCGTCGATGTTGAACCGCTGCGAGCGATGCGGCCAGTCCTGGCATAACCGTCCAGCTGCCAGCCTTAACGGTCTTCCGAATCGAGGGAGAATCATGCAGCACGAATTCCAGCGCGTGGCCATCGTCAATCGCGGCGAAGCCGCGATGCGTTTCATTCACGCGGCGCGCGAGTTCAATCATGAACACGGCACCTCGTTGCGCACCATTGCACTCTTCACCGAGCCTGACCGCAATGCCATGTTTGTCCGGGAAGCCGACGAGGCCTACTGTCTGGGGGCCAGTACCTTCGTCGATCCCGCCACTGCTCAACTCAAAAGCAGCTACGTGGATTACGAGCGGCTCAGAGCTGGCGCTGGCTAGCGGTGCGTGCCGAAGCCGTATGGGTAGGATGGGGCTTCGTGGCCGAACATGCCGACGTTCGCGGATTTGTGCGCCGAGATCGGGATCGTCTTCATCGGCCCCGATGCCAGACGTCATGCGATTGCTGGGTGACAAAATCTCTTCCAAGTGTCTGGCCGAGCAAGCTCACATTCCGATTGCGCCCTGGAGTGGCGGCCCGGTCGAAACCTTCGTCGACGCTCAGCGCCAGGCTGAACGGCTGGGCTACCCACTGCTGATCAAAGCAACGGCGGGGGCGGCGGTCATGGCATTCGCCGGGTGAATTCCGACGATCAACTGGCGAACGCATTCGAGAGCGCACGCGCCGAGGCGTTCAAGGCTTTCGGCAATGCCACCGTCTTCATGGAGCAGTTAATCGACGGAGGCGCCCGCCACGTCGAGGTGCAGGTGATTGCCGATCACTATGGGACCACCTGGGCAGCCGGGGTGCGTGACTGCACCGTGCAGCGCCGTCATCAGAAAGTCATGGAAGAGGCGCCGTCGCCCGGGCTGTCTCTGGAACTGGACCAGTTATTGCGCGAAGCGGCGGTGCGCCTGAGCCAGGCAGCCGCCTATCGCAACGCGGGCACGGTGGAGTTTCTCTATCAGCCGGCCAGCCAGCGTTTCCTGTTCATGGAAATGAATACCCGCTTGCAGGTCGAGCACCCGGTGACCGAGTGTACGACCCGGCTGGACCTGGTCAAACTGCAGATCCATATCGCACGCGGCGGGCGGCTGGAGGCGGCGCAGCCTCGCACCATTGGTCACGCCATTGAAGTGCGGCTGAACGCCGAAGATCCGGAGAATGGCTTTGCGCCCGGGCCCGGCACCATTGAGCGCTTCAAGATCGCCACCGGCCCGGGCATACGGATCGATACCGGCGTATCGGTAGGCGATTCGGTGCCGCCGGAGTTCGACTCCATGGTGGCCAAGATCATCGCTTTTGGCCAGAGCCGCAAAGAAGCGCTTTCCCGCCTGCAGCGAGTTCTGCGCGAGAGCGTTGTGGTCATCAAGGGAGGAGCTACCAACAAAGCGTTTCTGCTGGAATTGGTCAACCGGCCCGAGGTGCAGCATGGTCAGGTGGACGTGGAATGGCTGGATCGTCTGACCGCCAATGGCGAACATCTCTCGCGGCGTTACGCCGATGTGGCGCTGGTGCAGGCGGCGATTGAAGTTTACTGCGCCGACCTGGCCGTGGAGCAGGCGCAGTTCTATACCTCGGCCGTGCGAGGCCGGCCGCATGTCCGCAGTGAAGCTGGCCGTACAGTAAAGCTGCGCTATCGCGGCCAGGCCTATGAGATGAAGGCCTTCTGCCTGGGCCCCGAGCGCTATCGCATTGAGGTGGACGGATCGAGTATCGATGCTCATCTCCATCACCTGGGTCCGTTCGAGTATTGGCTGACTACCTTTGGTCAGCGCTCGCATGTGGTCTCGGCGGTGCAGGGAGTGAGTTACCGGATCGACGTGGATGGCGTTTCCCATCGCATCGAGCGCGACGACGGCGGCGTGGTACATGCGCCCGCGCCGGCCGTGGTGGTTTCGATTGCGGTGAAGCCCGGCGACACGGTTATGGCCGGGGACCGCCTGCTGGTGCTGGAGGCCATGAAGATGGAGACCCAGGTGGTGGCTCCGTTCTCCGGCAAAGTGCGGCAGATCATGACCATTCCCAACGTGCAGGTCGACATTGGGGCTCCGCTGCTGCAAATCGAACCCTCGGCGGACGAGAAGACGCCGGAAACCATGGAACGGGTGGTCTTCAGTACGTCGTTGACCTCGGGTGAAGACTTAACCGGCTCAGGCGGCCTGGCGACAGAATCTGGACGAGTTGCGGCAGCTCATGCTGGGCTTCGATGTTGATCCGGCGCACACCGCGCGAGTGTTTGCGCAGTGGGGCCAGTTCCGCGAAGCCAGTTCGGACAGCGACGAACTGCGGCGACAGGAAGATGAGGTCCTCAACATCTTCGTCGATATTTGTTCGTCTGTTCCGTCGCAAGCCCGGCACCAACGATCCGTCCGGCGGCGAAGCGCCCAGCCCGGAAGCCTACTTGTTCACCTACTTGCGCATGATCAAGACCCAAGGCGAAGGACTTCCACCGGCTTTCGTCGACGCGCTGCGCCGGGCGCTGGCCCACTACGGAATCAGAACTCTCGATCCCTCTGCCCGCGCTGGAAGAGGCTTTGCTCTGGATTTACAAGTCCCATCAACGCGTGGATCGCGCAGGCCATGCCTATTTTAGGAGTGCTGGAACGGCGACTGCCTCGCGGCGAACTGTTGACTCCCGATACCGACGTATCGTTCCGCATCCTGCTTGATCGCCTGATCTCGATCACGCGCACCAGCTCACCCTCGGTGAGCGATCTGGCCCGGGAAGTACGCTATCGCTGCTTCGATCAGCCTCTGTTCGAGAGCGCGCGTAAGCTGGTCTATACCCAGGCAGAAGATCACCTGGCTTATCTGGCGGCAAACCCCGAAGCTACCGACCGCAACCATCGGCTGAAAGCGTTGATCGAGTGCCCACAACCGCTGGTAGGCCTATTCTCCAGCCGGTTCGCCGGCGCGAATCTTGCCCTGCGGCAATTGATGATGGAGGTCCTCACCCGGCGATACTACCGGGAACAAAAGCTGACGAACCTGTGCTGCCGGGCATTGGACGGACAACGCTACGTTTCGGCCGAATATGAAGAGAATGGAAAACAGGTTCACCTCTTTACCACCCACACGGAATATTCGCATCTGGCAGAAACCGCGCGCGAGCTGATTTCCCTGGCCGCGGAAGTTCCGGAAGGCCGCGAGGTTGTCATCGACTTCTATGCCGGGCATTCCATATCCATCAGCGACCCGGAGAGCGTGCAGCAAGAAGTCCAAGCGCTGTTGAATCAGGCCGGATTCCCCAGCTCGGTGCAGAGGATCGTGCTGGCCATCGGCAGCCCAGGCCAAGGTCAGGGCATGAGCGGCATGCAGCATTTCACTTATGCCCGGCATGAGGACAAGTACGAAGAGGACAAGTTCTATCGCGGTATCCATCCCATGATGGGTAACCGGCTGCATCTGTGGCGGCTCAAGAACTTCCAGATCGAGCGGCTGCCGTCGGTGGAAGACGTTTACCTGTTGCATGGTGTCGCCTACGACAATCCCAAGGACGAGCGGCTGTTTGCCTGTGCCGAAGTTCGCGATCTCACCCCGGTGCGCGACGAGACTGGACGGGTGGTGCAACTGCCGCATCTGGAACGCATGTTTGCCGAGACGCTGGCCGCCATCCGGCTATTCCAAATGAAGCGGCCGCCGCAGAAGCGTTTGTACTGGAACCGCATCCTGCTCTACGTGTGGCCGCCGCTCACCTTCAATGCCGACGAATTGCACGATATCGCACGCAGACTGGCTCCGGCGACCGACGGCCTGGGACTGGAGCAAGTCGTGATGCGAGCCCGTATCGCTCATCCCCAGACCGGCGAGCTGCGCGACATGCTGGTGCGAATTTCCAATCCCGGCAGCCGGGGTTTGCTGATGACCTTGCGGCCCGCTACCAGCTTGCAACCCCTGAGGCCTCTGGCCGAATACGATCAGAAGGTAGTGAAGATGCGGCAGTATGGGCTCATCTATCCCTACGAGATCGTCAAGATGCTCACCCCTTCTCTGGAAGACACGCGAGCCGATTTTCCCACCGGCGATTTCGTGGAATACGATCTGGACGCGGAGAACCGCCTGGTTCCCGTCGATCGTCCCTACGGCAAGAACAAATCGAACATCATCGTGGGCGTGATTCGCAACTTCACCACCAAGTATCCCGAAGGCATGACGCGAGTGCTGGTGCTGGGCGATCCCAGCAAAGGGATGGGCGCCCTGGCCGAACCGGAATGCCGGCGTATCAACGCAGCCATCGATTTGGCGGAAGAGAAACATGTTCCCCTGGAGTGGTTCCCGATTTCCGCCGGAGCGAAGATCTCGATGGACAGCGGCGTCGAGAACATGGATTGGATTTCGCGCGTCCTGCGTCGCCTGATCGAATTCACCCAGGCTGGCGGCGAGGTGAATCTGGTGGTGAACGGAATCAACGTAGGAGCGCAGCCCTATTGGAATTCCGAAGCCACCATGCTGCTGCACACCCGCGGCATTTTGATCATGACTCCGCCCGCGGCCATGGTGCTCACCGGCAAACGCGCCCTGGATTATTCCGGCAGCGTCTCCGCCGAAGACAACCAGGGCATCGGCGGTTACGATCGCATCATGGGGCCCAATGGCCAGGCCCAGTATTTTGCGCGTGACATCGATGAAGCCTGCCAGATCCTGTTCCGCCATTACGATCACACCTACATACTTCCAGGTGAGCGTTTCCCGCGCCGAGCGGTAACCGCCGATCCCATCGACCGCGACGTACAAACCTATCCGCACGGGGATAGCGGCGCCAGCAGCTTCGCCCGGGTCGGAGACATCTTTTCCGATGACACCAATCCCGGACGTAAGAAGCCATTTGACATCCGCCGAGTGCTGGCCGCCGTGGTCGACCAGGACCATGTTCCGCTGGAGCGCTGGTCGGGCATGCGAGGAGCCGAGACGGCAGTGGTTTGGGACGCTCATCTGGGCGGCTATCCCATCTGTCTGCTGGGCATCGAGTCGCATCCGGTGCCTCGGCTGGGATTTGTTCCGGCGGACGGACCGGACCAGTGGACGGCGGGAACCCTGTTCCCCTCTTCGTCGAAGAAAGCGGCCCGCGCCATCAACGCGGCCAGCAACAATCGGCCGGTGGTGATCCTGGCGAATCTGTCGGGCTTCGATGGGTCACCCGAGTCGCTGCGCAAACTCCAATTGGAGTATGGCGCCGAGATCGGCCGGGCGGTGGTGAACTTCAAAGGCCCCATGGTCTTCTGTGGCATCTCTCGCTATCATGGCGGAGCCTACGTGGTGTTTTCCCAGGTGCTGAACGAGAACCTGGAAATCGTAGCCCTGGAGGGAACCTACGCCTCGGTTATCGGCGGTGCGCCGGCGGCGGCAGTGGTGTTCGCCGGCGAAGTGGAAGCCAGGACTCGCAAAGACGAGCGGCTTACGGCCCTGACCCAAGCCATGGCTCGAGCTGACGGTCTGGAGAAAGGCAAGTTACAAGCTCAGTGGAATGAACTGTTCCCCATCGTGCACTCTGAGAAGTTGGGTCAGGTAGCCGATGAGTTCGACCGCGTGCACAGCATTCATCGAGCCCTCAAAGTGGGAGCCCTGCATCGTATTATTCCGCCGGCTACCCTTCGTCCTTATCTGATCGATGCCATTGCACGGGGCATCGAAAAAGAGACGAGACCGGAAGTTGAAACGTCAGCCGCCGTCATTCCGGGTAACGGCGTTGAGCGAGAGTTGACAGTTCGCCGTGAACCTATTTTGGCTGGAACAGACGGAAGCCGACGTGCCGGCGGAGAGCAACTGGCTTAGCGCCGGCGAGACGCAGCGACTCAGCGCCTTGCGATTTCCCAAACGCCGCGGAGATTGGCGTCTGGGACGTTGGACGGCGAAGCGTGCCGTGGCCGCTCACCTGAATCTGGCGGCGCGTCCGGCGGAGTTCGCCGTCATCGAAGTCCGCGCGGCGCCTTCTGGCGCGCCGGAAGTATTTCTCCAGGGTAAGCCGGCAGCAATCGCGATTTCCCTAAGCCATCGCGCGGGGACGGCAATCTGCGCCGTTATGCCGTCTCGGGCCGCGATGGGCTGCGATCTGGAAGAGATCGAGCCGCGCGACGATAATTTTTTTCAGGACTATTTCACTGCGGAAGAGCGGGCTCGGCTGGCCGGGGAATCTGCGGCAGACCGGCCATGGATTTCAACTTTGATCTGGAGCGCGAAAGAGAGCGCCCTCAAAGCGCTCCGCGTGGGATTGCGAGCCGACACCCGATCCGTGGCAGTTACCCTGCCCGATTCGGTGCTGCAAGTGGGGAATCAACAAGCAGCCGCCAACGATCCTTCCTTGATCCCTGCAAACCGTTGGCTGCCGCTACGCGTCGACTCCGGCAGCGGCGCAGGTTTTCACGGCTGGTGGCGACGTACGCAGCAATTTGTGTACACCGTGGTCTCTGACCCACCGTCTGACATGCCTGTCTTGCTGAATATCGCGCAGCCCACCAATGGCGGTGATTAGTGCTAACGGAGAAGCGAGCATGACCCCCGCTAACTTCGAGTGCAAACTGCGGAATATCCTGAAAGATTTTGGGGTGACCGGCAAGAGTGACTTTCCTCTGGTGCCGGAGACATGCCGACCGATCGAATGTGGAGCAGGCATTGGTCGGGGCGACTGGATTTGAACCAGCGACCCCCTGCGCCCAAGGCAGGTGCGCTACCAGGCTGCGCTACGCCCCGACTGGCTTCGATTATAGCAATCTTCCCTCTGGGCCCCTCCGATTCGCTCGGCTCAACCCGCCCTTGCACAGCCCGACCGCTATAATGGAAAGTTCATGCTTGGCCTCGTATACGCCGCGGTTGCTTACGTGCGCAGCCCGGTCGGGATCTTCGTCGAAGAGCTACGCCGTGATCTGCATCCCGCGCACACTCACGCGGATGCGCACCTGACCATCCTGCCTCCCCGCCCGCTGCACGGCAGCGAGCAGCAAGCGATTGATCTGCTTGCCCAGATTGCGCAAACCGCCAGCCCTTTCGATGTCACCCTGGGAGACGTGCAAACTTTTGTTCCCTTGACTCCCACGGTTTTCCTGCGCGTGGCCCGAGGCGCTTATCGCATGCGCGAGCTTCACGAGAAATTGAATCGCGAGGTCTTGGCTTTCGAGGAGCCGTGGCCCTACATGCCGCACCTTACCATCGCAAAAATGGATCAGCCCGAGGAAGCGCAGAAGGTGCTGGGCACGGCGCGTCAGCGCTGGCGAGATTACACTGGCCCGCGCGAGGCCCGCATCGCATCCATAACCTTTGTCAAAGGTACCGGGGATCGCTGGCTGAACTTGGCCGAAGTGCCGCTGGGTGAAGTTCAATCCTGAATCGAACTCCTCAAAGCTCTCCCACGATTTTCGCGCCCCACTGCGGCGTCCAATAAACCTCACCAGAAACGCTTTGTCTTTCAGGAGTGAGTTGCGGCGTGGGGTCGCCGCAACTCGCCTCTCGGATTACAGTGCCGCGATTCCATTGAATCCGGCGTTTGGCTGCAGACCTCCCACGGTACCCAGGTTAGTGAGGGTGCCGTCGGACTGAATACCGAAAATGCTGATCATGCCGATCTCGCCGTCGAGGCTATAGAGGAAATTGCCATCCGCACTAACCGCGATGTCCAGATTCGTGGCTCCGGGAAGATTCGTACCTACCACGGTTCCCGGCAGCGCCGTCAATGCACCTTGGGAGCCGATGGTGAATCCGGAAAGCGTCGACGTGCCGGCATTCGAGGTGTAGACCCAGTGGCCATTCGGAGTAACGGCGCTCCAGCAGGTTGCCGCTCCCAACGTTGGGACGCTGGCGCTAATCGCAGAAAGCGTTCCATTGGCCGCAACTGCGTACGACGAGATAGCCGAGGCGTTGTGGCCGCCGGCCGGGCCGGTCTCAACAACCAGGGCGGTTCCGTTTGGCGCGAAGGTGACCGCGAAAGCTCCGGGGCCCATACTCGGATTGATCACGATAGGCGACAACGTTCCGTTGCTCTGCACCGTGAAAACGTCAATGTTGTTGGTTTCCCGCTCAGTGACCAGCAGAAACTGTCCGTTGGGACTGAAGGCTAAGGACGCCGCGCCGGAAGTGTTGGTGCTGAGATAGGCAACAGAATTGGGGATCTGTTGCAGTCTTCCCTGGCGACTGATCCGGAACCCGACCAGGTTGCTGCTGCCGCCGCTGTTGAGAACATAGACCAGGTTTCCGTTCTGCGCCACCGCGTTCGGCTCGCTGCCGCCGGAGAGTTCCTTGTCCACTAGTGACAACTCCGGGCCATTCACCCGAAATTCGGAGATCTCCCCGCTACCGGCGTTCACCGCGAATAACAAGGCATGGTCTTGACTGAGAGTTAAGGATCCTTGCGATTCCAGCGGATCGTTATTGCCTCCGCTGCCCCGGCCGCCGGTGGCAAATCGCCCGCTTTCCTGCAAGGAGCCATTCGCCGCCCGGGCATACGAGATGACTTCGTTCCTGTCGACTGCGTTGGTCATAACGAAGACGGCCCCGCGTGCTCTGGAATCGTCCTCCGCTCGGCTACGGGTTGGTGAGACCATGATGATGGCCAGCGCGACCATCCAGAGAATGTAACTTGCCTTGCGCATTTTCCGACTCCTGTACGATTTGTCTGGCGTGCCGAATGGGAAGACGTCTCCGATTCAGCCACGCGTCATGATGAGAGCGATGAGTTGGAAGGAAGTTTCAGGCTACTTTGCGCTTGACCATAAATACTCGGTTACATTGCTCGGTTACATTGCAATGAATTTTGTTCAGCAGGGCACTACTGCTGGAACGTAAGATTCCGGTCTCTGACATACTCATCGCGATCGTCGCGTTTTTCTTACAAACGAGATGTGACCGGTCGACAAAGTTATCAGGGGTCGAGCTACTTCTGTCGGCGAGCCGGCACGACCTGGAGGACGCTAGCTTATGTATTGGGATTGAGGAGGGATTGGGGTGGGTGGAGGGATTCGAACCCTCGACAGCCGGAGCCACAGTCCGGAGTTCTACCACTGAACTACACCCACCGTGGCCGAGACAAAATTATAACATTCGGTAGCGTCCGGAATTGCGGCGCCGAACCAGCTTGGAGCGCTCCCAACGCCCGAGCGAACGCTTGCCTCGAGCGCCCTAGTTTATTTCGCAGCCGCCGCCGTTCATCCTGCAACAATTGCTCTGCCCGCAACCTGCGGCCGGCGAAGCCGCGCTGCTCTTGCTGACCGCGAATGTCGACAGCTGCTTCTCCAGTTTGTCGGTGTGGCATTGGGGACATTCCGGCATCTGCGCCCCAAACAGGATCGCCTCGAACTTGTGTCCACAGGCTTCGCAACGGTATTCAAAAATCGGCATGAATCGCTCCATCCAGAGAAAATCGCTTCGCGGCAGAACTCTCCATCCATCGCCCGCGAATCTTACGGCGATAGGTGGTACAACCATTATAGATGCAGGGCCACGATCCCATCCCGCTAGACGAGCAATCTTCTCCGCCCAGCGGGGTTGGCGCAACGCCGGACGCTCGCGCCGCGGAAAACACCGATGCGCACGATTTCTTTGGCGAAGCTTTTCACCCGCGGCGGCCGTTTGTCGGTGCACATGCGCAAACCATCCTAGGTAACTTTCTGCCTCGTCAAAATGGACTTCCTCCCGCAGAAGACCGCTTGTTCCGGGTCGAGCCCGAGGTGCAAGTGCTCTGTCAGTGCCACTGGCAAGCGGACCGTACCCGCTGCATGACGCTGGTCATCGTGCATGGCCTGGAGGGCTCCAGCGAATCGCAATACGTGATTGGCCTGGGCAGCAAAGCCTGGCTGGCCGGCATGAACGTCGTTCGCATGAACATGCGCAACTGCGGCGGCACCGAGCAACTGGGGCCGACGCTGTATAACTCCGGCATGTCGGCCGACGTCGGCACGATTGCGCAGACGCTCATTAATGACGATGGCCTGCAAAAGCTGGCGCTCGTGGGATACTCCATGGGCGGCAACCTGATCCTCAAGCTGCTGGGCGAGTGGGCGGAAAATACTCCGCCGCAGGTGATGGCCGGAGTCGGAGTGTCGCCGGCGATGGATCTGGCGCCTTCGGCCGACGCGTTGCACAATCGAGCGAATCGCGTCTACGAGTGGAAGTTTCTTCGGGGCCTGCGCAGCCGCATGCTCCGCAAAGCGGCGCTCTATCCTGACCGTTACGATGTGCGCTATCTGCGCGGCATGCGCAGCCTGCGTGACTTCGACGACCAGATTACCGCTCGCTACTCGGGCTTTCGCGACGCCCAGGATTACTACACGCGCGCCGCCGCCGCACGAGTTGTCGATCGCATTGCTGTTCCTACGCTGATCCTGCACGCGCAGGACGATCCCTTCATTCGCGTGCTGCCCGAGACCCGCGAGAAACTGCTGGCCAATCTTTCGATTACTTACGTCGAAACCGCGCACGGCGGCCATTGCGCCTTCCTCGCCGAAGCCAGGAACGGTTATGACGGCCGCTGGGCCGAACGCCAGGCAGTCGCCTTCATCCAGCGCGTGGACAACAGCCAGCCGGTCCGTTCAACTGTGCCCGGCAGCTGATCTCGTATAATGCCGCATCTATGCACGACCATCGTTTCCGCCGGCTCACCCTGCTGCTCGCTCTGGCTGCGTCCACAGTTTGTGCTCAGTCCACCACGCCCGTAATGGACGAGGCGCTGAAACCTTCCTCACCGCTGCAAAACAATCTGCGCGTCTTGACCGACGAGATCGGCGGCCGTATTCCCGGCACGCCTGCCTTCGATCAGGCGGCACAGTGGGCCGTCGCGGGCTTTACGTCCGCCGGGGCCGACAGTGTGCACGTGGAAGAATTCACCATCGCGCAATCGTGGGCCGAAGGCGCAACCGAGGTCGACGTAGTCGCACCCGTGCATTTTCACGTGTTGGCGCATTCGCTGGCCTGGGCCCCGGCTCTGCCCCAGACCACCGCCCGCGTCGTCGATGTGGGCATGGGATCGGCTGAGGATTTCGCCAAAGCGGGCGACATTTCGGGCACCATCGTATTGGCTCACTCCGACGTGCTGAAGACCTGGGATGATCTGTTCAATGAGTACTTCCGGGCGCCCGGCGTTATCAGCCGCGCGCTGCAAGGCAAAGCGGTAGCCATCGCTTATGAAGCCAGCCGCGAGCACGACATTCTCTATCGTCACACCAATGTTGGCAGCGGCAAGATCGACGTAATCCCGCAGGTGCTGCTGGCCCGCGAGGATGCCGAGCGGATCTCCCGCCTGCTGGCCCATGGGGCGAAGGTGCAAATGTCGTTGGCGATGCCCAATCGCATTGGGCCGGAATTTACCACCAGGAATGTCGTGGCGGAGTTGAAAGGCACAGACCTTCCCGACCAGATCGTGATTCTGGGCGCGCATCTGGATTCGTGGGAACTGGGTACTGGTGCTCTGGACAACGGCTGCAACGCCGCGCTGGTCATTGATTCATTGCGCTCCATCAAGGCCGCGGGCATTCGTCCCCGGCGTACCATTCGTTTTGTATTGTTCTCCGGTGAAGAAGAGGGACTGCTGGGATCGTGGGCGTATGTGCGCGCGCATCAGAACGAGCTAAACAACATTGTTGCCGCCCTGGTGCTGGACGAAGGCAGCGGGCCAGTCACCGGATTTTCTACCGGCGGCCGCCCGGATACCGATGCCGGGCTGCTGCCCATGCTGGCGCCATTTGCGCAATGGCATGCCGCGGCGCTCACCAATGACGCGATGACCGGCACCGATCATTACGACTTCATGATGGAAGGCGTCCCTACTCTGGTGGCGAATCAGTCGGAGGCGAATTACCTGGTCAATTATCACGCCACTTCAGACACTTTCGACAAAGTAGATTTCGCGCAGCTGAAGAGGAACGAAGCCATGGCCGCGCAGCTGGTGGTTGCCCTGGCAAATGCGCCGGGCCGCATTGGCCCACGCTGGACGCGAGCTCAGATCGAAGCCAGTTTTGCCGAGACGCATCTGGACGAGCAGATGAAAGGCTTCGGAATTTGGGAAGACTGGGCGCAAGGCAAGCGCGGCCGCCAGCAGTAATCGCGCCTACTTCAAATGCACCGCGGATTCGGCAGTTTTCGGGCCCGCTGCTCCCGGGTCGCGCAGCTTCGCCGCCACCGCCCCGTATTTCGGCTTAACCTCATGGCATGACGGATCGCAGTAGACGCCCTGATGCGTCTTGTCGGTTTCAGGATCAGGCATGGGCGAGGCGACGGCCGCGTCGCGGTCGGCTTCCAGTTCGCGCTCCACCTCGTCGATCAGCTTCTGATTATCCTCGGCTGACAACCAACGTTTCTCCTGGATCAGGTAGTGTTCGAAGCGTGCGATGGGATCGCGCTGCCGCCAATACTCGAACAGCGCGGCCGGGACATACTGCGCGGCGTCGTGGATGGCGTGGCCTTTCATGCGCATCATTTTGGCCTCGATGAGCGTCGGTCCCTCGCCGCGATGCGCGCGCTCGACCGCCTCACGGGTCGCGTCATAAACCTGGCAGGGATCGGTGCCGTCAACGATGACGCCGGGAATGCCGTACGCAATAGCCCGCTCGGCCAGATCCTTCACCAGGAACTGCATGTCGGCGGGAGTGGAGTATCCCCACAAATTATTTTCGACCACCAGCACCAGCCCCAGCTTTTGCACCGCGGCAAAGTTCAGGCTCTCATAGGTGACGCCGGTGGACTGGCCTCCGTCGCCGACATAGGTGAGCCCGGCAACATTCTTGCCTTGCAGCCGCGCTCCCAGGCAGACGCCCGCCATCACGCCGATCAACTCGCCCAGCATCGAGATCGGGGCGCACACATTGCGCCGCTGGAAGTCGCCAAAGTGCGAGGACGCGTCGCGTCCCCACGTCGGGGAATCGCCCTTGGCCATGTATTGCCGCATGATGTCGCGGGCGCTGAAGCCGCGCACCAGCATCGCACCCTGGTTGCGGATCATCGGCCCGAGCCAGTCGTCGGGGCCAAGCGCATACGCTGAGGCGCAGGAACAGCCCTCCTGGCCCAGCCCGAAATAAACCCCGCCGACAACTTTGCCCTGCTTATAGAGATTTTCCAGCGCGACTTCCATGCGGCGATTGAGCAGCATCCAGCGATAAATGGCGACGCATTGCTCGCGCGACAGATATTTCGACTCGCGGATCGGCGGCGGCGCGGCGCTTAGGTCGCCTTCCACTCGGTATTCGACATTCGACCCTTCGCCCGACATGAAGATGCGAAACTCGGGATGCTCCAGCCGATAGTCGGGGATGTTGTAACTGCGCAGCGCGGACGAGGCGAAGTCATCACCGTTGCTCGCCGCCTTCGGCCGAACCGCTTTTCGACTTCCGGCATTGGTAGCCGTCGGCTTGGGCGAGCCGTCGGCAGGCGCGGGGTTGGCGACTACCTTACGCGCCGATGCCAGCGGAACCTTGGTCGATCTTTTCTGCGGAGTGGCGGAATTGGGGCGCTTCTTGTCAGCCATAGGTGCAAAAGCAACGATAAACGGATGGCGCCAGAGAGGCAAGCCGGGGAGAGCTGCTGTTCGCTCTTCGCTTTTCGCCAAATTCGCTTGCATCTCCGCGGCTTGTCTTTCTTAACATTCCCACGCGATCGGTCGCGAGTCGGTCAATCCAGAATCAGGCAGCCTGGGCCGTTCTTGCGAAAAGCGAAAGGCGAAGAGCGAACCGCGGCCTTCCTCACGCCAACTCGGTTCCATCTCCATGCATCTTCCGCAGCTCCTTCGGCGGGTGCGCGGGTGTATCTTGATTTGCCGGCTGGGGAGCCGTTTCCGCCTGCGGCCGGGGCTCGGAAACCTGCGCCAGCAGATCGTCCAGCGATTCCAGCCACAACATCTGCGCCTGAAACACGCGTCCGAAATTGCGCGACGCGGCCGTAGCCACCTCGTCGACAGTTAAGGATTTCTGCAACTCTCGCTCCATCGAGGTAACCGGTTTGCCGGTAAGTCCGCAGGGGACGATGAGACTGAAATAGTCCAGATCGGTCGAGACATTCAACGCAAAACCGTGGGTAGTGACGCCGCGCGAAATGTGAACGCCGATGGCTGCAATCTTGGCCTCGGGCTTGTGGCGCAGCGCGTAGGTCCACACTCCGGTCAGCCCGTTGACGCGCTGGGTGCCGATGCCATAGTCGCCGCAGGTGCGGATCAGCACTTCTTCCAGGCGGCGGACAAACTCCACTGCACCTACCTTCGGCTCGAAGCTGCGTAGATCAAAGATAGGATAAGCGACCAGCTGGCCCGGACCGTGGAAGGTGACGTCGCCGCCGCGGTCGATCTCGTGCAACTCGACTCCGCGTTGCGCTAGAAACTCGGGTGAGGCCAGCACATTCGCCAGTTGCGCGTTGCGCCCCAGCGTAATCACCGGAGGATGCTCCAGCAGGAGCAGCGTGTTTCCAATGCGCTCAGCTTTGCGCAACTGCAACAGCGTTTGCTGCAGCTGCAGCGCCGTTTCATAGGGAACGCGGCCGAGATTGAGGACCTGAATAAACATGCCAGGGGAAGCCGCAAGTATCGGTAATTGGCCTTTAGCTTACACCTGATTTAGATGACGGCAGCGGCGTTTCGGGAGCAGGATCGCAGCGAAAGGTTAACCGTTAAGCTCCTGCCCGGCTGATCGCCGCGGGCCCGCCGGTCGGACAATATCAGGCCGTGCGACCAGGGGGATTTTGCCCGGCCTGTAAAATCGGGATGGCTAGACTATGAGCGCCTTCCCGACAGAGCTCGCGAGTCCCGCTGCGCAAGGGCGGGCTGCCTCTGTGCGACTGGTTTCCCTGGACCTGTTTCGCGGAGCCACGATCGCGTTCATGATCGTGGTCAACAGCCAAACCAGCGACGACGCCTACTGGCCTTTGCGACATGCCGACTGGAATGGCTGGACACCCACCGACCTGGTATTTCCTTTCTTCCTGTTTATCGTGGGCGTTTCCCTGGTCCTGTCGTTCCAGGCTAGGCTGGCGCAGGGTTGCTCCCGCCGCACCCTGCTATGGCACGCCTTGCGGCGAAGCGCGATCCTGTTCGCCATCGGCCTGTTGCTGAATGGCCTGGCCTCGCTTTCGCTGGCTAGTTGGCGAATTCCGGGCGTGCTGCAGCGCATCGCTATTGCCTACGGCGCGGCGGCATTGATCACGCTTTACTCGCGCCCGCGTGCTCGGATGTGGTGGACTGCCGCGCTGTTGCTGGGTTATTGGCTGTTGATGCGCTTTGTGCCGGTGCCGGGATTCGGCGTGCCCGGCCGCGACGTAGCCTTGCTGCATCCCGACGCCAACCTGGCAGCTTTGCTCGATCGCAAATTGATGCTCGGGCACATGTGGGAGCCGACCCGCGATCCGGAGGGCGTCCTCAGTACGTTACCGGCGATTGCGACCGCGCTCTGCGGTGTTTTGACCGGCGAGTGGTTGCGCTCGAAACGCAGCCAGCTGCAAAAAGCTGCTGGGATGCTGGTCTACGGAATTGCCGGCATCGTCGCCGGCGAGTTGTGGGGCATCTGGTTTCCCATCAACAAGAAGCTGTGGACCAGTTCCTACGTGGTTTTTACGGCGGGATGCGCGCTGGTTTGCCTGGCAATCTGCTATTGGGCCATCGACATCAAGCTGCACCGCGGCCAGTGGACGAAACCTTTCCTTATCTTTGGCAACAATGCCATCACCGCGTATGTAATATCGGAGTTGATTGGCGGGTGGTTAAGCTGGAAGGGATACCTTCTGGGACACTCGCTGTCGTCGCCGGCTATGGCATCCTTGCTGCACTCCTTGCTGGTGCTGGGCCTATGCTTTGTACCCGTCTGGTGGATGTATCGCAAGGAAATCTTTCTGAAGGTATGAAGCACTGGATAGAGCCATGAGCATATTCCTCATGAATGAAAGCTACCTCCGTAGTGAATAGCCTGCTACTACTTCCCTGATGAATAGGTATACAAGCTTATTTATCGCTGGCAACCCACCCTGGGGGTCGCGTAATTGCGACTCGATTGGCCAACGCTGTAGGTAAGCTCTCAAACAGTTAATAATAATCAGGATATTGCATTCCCAAAGTACACGCCACTCTCCGGCCGGGCGATCCATAACTCGCATCCTGCGCTGAAGCAACGGCGAATAAATGAAGCAATTAACGGTCGACGTGGACGCCGGAGCTATAAACACCATATCCGCCGCCGTAGTGTTGAACGCAACTTTGGTCCTGGTACTTGATGTCGTAACTGAAATAGCAGGCACTGGCGTCGCCATTAGCCTTACAGTTATAAATTGCGGTAGGACTGATAGCGAAAGGTCCTTTATTGGCTCCGCTTTGCGTACCTGACTTGTTTACGGTGATGGGAGCGGTTACCGGGTTGCCGCTGCTGTCGACCAGGGGATAAGGATTGCCGGGAAACTGAACCTCATAAGAGTTCGTATCCTTGGGGCCCGCTGTCCAATCTACCGTGCCATTGCCGGGAATCGTAACCCACCCCATAGTGGCGAAGCAGCTAGGGATCGGGTTGCTGCCATCCATGCCGATACGCATGACGGGATGAAGAGTCTGGGACTTATGCGAGCTCTGGCAACCTATGGACAGAAGTAAGAATGAAAGCGACAGCGTAAGAACCGTTTTCCGATAGCGGGCCATTTGCGCAAATGCCTCCGGGAGAACGTTATCACGCTGCCAGCCCGTCACGTCAACCGCCGGTCGGTTGAATCCTCCGCGGCCAATGCAATCGCCTGCGAATCAACCGCTCGCCTTGGCCGCTGACGCCCGTCGAATGATTCATTGACGAGGTTTCCCCCTTGGTCCTAATATCCGGGTCAATGTCACCAGTGGCCCCCAGGGATGGCGAAGTCATCGGGCACTACCGGCTGATCGAACAGATCGGCGCGGGCGGCATGGGCGTGGTCTTTCGCGCCCATGACGAACAACTGCAGCGCGATGTTGCCCTCAAGATCCTGCCGCACGGGCTATTCAGCGACGAGGCCAGCCGGCGGCAATTTCGCAAGGAAGCCTTGGCGGTGGGCAAACTCAACCATCCCAACATCGCCATGGCCTTCGAATTCGGCCAGGAAAATGGCATCGACTACCTGGTCACCGAGTACATTCCCGGGCTCAACCTCGACGAAAAGATCGGCCATCAGGCGCTGCCGCAGAAGGTGGTCCTGGAGCTTGGCATTCAACTGGCCAGCGGGCTGGAAGCGGCACACCGCGAGAAGATTATTCATCGCGACCTGAAGCCCGGAAACCTGCGCGTCAATCAGGATGGGCAGCTGAAGATTCTGGATTTCGGGTTAGCGCAGACCATCGAGCCGATCGACGAGCGAACCGAAACCGCCAGTCTGTCCACCGACTCGTCGATGAGCGGAACTCTGCCTTACATGGCGCCGGAGTTGGTGCGTTCCGAACCGGCCGACGCGCGCTCCGACATCTGGGCCGCGGGAGCGGTGCTCTACGAGATGGCGACCGGCAAGCGAGCCTTCCCCGACCGGCAGCCCTCGCTGCTGATCGACGCCATCCTGCACTACGATCCGGTTCGCCCCACGCTGATCAATCCCACGATCACGGCTGCGCTGGAGGCGGTGATCCTGAAGGCGCTGGATCGCGATCCGGAGCGACGCTACCAGTCGGCGCGCGAGCTGCGAGTCGATCTCACGCGGCTGTTAAGCGGCGGCGAGCTGGCCACCGATACCTTGCGACGATCCGGCGTGGTGGAAGCGGCAGCGGCAGCCCGCCGGAGAAGGATCGTGCTGTGGTTGGCTGCCGTGCTGCTGGCGGGAGTCGCGCTGGGATATTCTATGAAACGCTGGTGGCCGCAAACCTCAAGGCAAAGAATTCTGGCGGTGCTGCCGATCGAGACGGTGGGCCAGGATTCGGCGACCAACGCGCTGGGTCTGGGTCTGATGGACACATTGACCGCCAAGCTACAGCAGGCCAGCGATAACGACTCGATCCAGGTAGTCTCGCCGCGAGATCTGCGCGACCAGAAAGTGAAGACCGCGGAAGACGCCCGCCGCGAATTCGGCACCGACTTCGTTCTGGAAAGCAGCCTGCAGCGCTCCGGACAAACTATCCGCATCAATTGCTACCTGGTGGATTCCAAGACCCATCGCCAAGTCGCAGCGCGAACCATTGAAAGCCAAGCTGGCGATGCCTTCAAGCTTCAGGACCAGGTAGTCTATGCCGCCCTGGACATGCTGCCGGCGCGTATCAAAACAACCGAACGCAAGGCTTTGGCCGTCCGGCAAGATACCCAACCCGCCGCCTACGAAGCTTACATCCGAGGCCGAGGCTATCTGCAGGAGTACGAGAAGCCGGAAAACATCGATAACGCGATTACGGAATTTAATCAGGCTATAAAGATCGATCCCAACTACGCGCTGGCGTATGCGGGATTGGGGGAGGCGTACTGGATGGATACCAGCAGTCTCGACAAAGGCAACGAATGGGTGACTAATGCTTCTGATATTGTCAAAAGTCGTTGTCTCTGAATCGAGATCTTGCGGAAGGGCATATGTGCCTAGGTAACGTGCTCAATGGAACAGGGAAATACGGGGACGCTGTAAAAGAATTTCAACGTGCGGTCGATTCGAATCAGCAAAGCGAGGAAGCATTGCGCGGGCTGGCGGAAGCCTATACCAAAGTAGGAAATTTCAGAGCAGCCGAGGCTGCTTATAAGAAGGCTATCGCTCTGCGCCCGAACTATTGGGGTGTCTACAGCCGGTTGGGATTATTCTATTTTGGCCAAGCAACGATATGCCGAGGCAGCCGAGATGTTCCTAAAGGTAACTCAGCTTGCGCCGGACAATTATCAGGGCTACCTGACCCTTGGGGGCGCCTATGTCGCTGAGGGCCGGTATCAGGATGCGGTTGACTCCTTCAAGAGATCTATTGACTTGCGCCCGAATCCCGATGCATATAACAACCTGGCATACGCCTATACTCTGATGCATCGCTATCCCGACGCCATAGTAGCTCTGGAACAGGCGCTTAAGATCGACGATAGCAACCCAGAGATCTGGGGCAATCTAGGAGCAGCGCTTTATTGGAGTCAGAATCAGCGAGAGCAAGCAATCGCTAGGTATCGAAAAGCGATCTCGCTCGCGGACTCACAGGCTGCAAGTAAATCCGCATGACGCCGCAAATGCTCTCTTACGTTGCCAACTATTCGGCGATGGTTGGTGATCGTAAAGCCGCATTTAGCTATCTAGAAAGAGCGTTGACACTTGCGCCCGCCGATGGCGAAGTGCTATTCCGCGCCGCTGTGGTATATAACCACTTCGATCAAACAGATCAAACTATTGCTTATTTGAGCAAGGCTACAAAGGTGGGATTCTCGCCGGCGATTATAAGGGACTCGCCAGATTTTACAGGACTGCAACAAAATCTACAATTTAAAGGATTACTCAGCGGCAGGCCTTGAGTATTCGCCGCCTACCTCATAATTAGCCCCAATCCTTTCTCGTTAGAGCAATGCTGGCTGCCGACGGTCAGACTATTGTAAGGATATTTTTTGTTTAATTTTCCGAATACTTGACCTGAGGATGCCGGCGACGCCATTCCGTCAGAGCTCGCAAAGTTGAACGAGGGCGATGCCCCCATGGGAAACTGCGCCGCAACGGCCGTACTGGCGACGCTAAGGGTCCAAGCCACACACTGGCCGTTAGGGACGGAAATGAAGGGTTGAGAACCACCCCCCGAGGAAGTCTGAGTGCACTTGTGCGAACTATCGATGGAAAGGGTTATTGTAACCGTATTCGATGCGCTGCACGTTTGGGCCCTAGCGAACTGATTGGAACCCAATAACAAGACCGCCGAGAATAGAATCACCCAAAGACCGAATCGACGACGGCACGAAGTCATACCTTACCATCCAAGCAGAGCGCCAGCAATTTAGAGAGTCGGAGACTGGCAACCTATAGTCCAGATCCGACTGCCCTACCTCATAATCAAACCATCTTGTCCGGGACCACTTCCCACATTACACGAACTGCCATTTACCGAAATCGAACTATAAGTAAACGTGTCTCCTGGCGAGGCCGATGAGGCGCCGGACGGTACAGATGTTCCGGCCGGGAAACTGCACTGAGAAAATGGGCAGGTGTGGGTGCCAGGATTAACGGTTACCTGAACATTCTGTGAAGCCGGGCCAGACCAAATAACGCCTGCCTTTCCCATAACAACATTACCGCCCTCGACCCCATTCTGAAGGCAGTATCCGTCAGTTCCGACAGTAAGCATAATCGGTACTGCGGTACTATTTATGTCTTTTATCGGTTGCGGTTGCGGTTGCGGTTCATTCTTGTTGCAGGCAGTAGAGCCGAGTGTAAGCAACAAAACAATCGTGCCTACGAAACTACGCTGGCGCACGGACATTCGATCCTCCTTATCCACTAGCTAGGGACAATGGCCGATGACCGAGAATCCTGAAACAATAGCACGATGTACGTTGCTGTCAAGCAAATTACTCTTATGGAACGCAAGCCCAAGAGCCGGCTATCTCGTGGTGGCGCACCGCAGATCGAATCAAGCTAACTCGCCGGACGGCCTTCCGAGGCCGCGCTATTGGGAATTACGACGCGGGATGGAGCTGGTCGAGGCGTGCTACATCGCCCAGCGGCGAAATCTCGCTTTGAAACTGGTTCCCCTCGTCGCCTTTATTCCCCCCCCTCCCGCTTCAACTCCCCTTTAATATTCAGGTTCCGTATCAGCCTATGCAAATAGTTCGGGTGCACTCCCAGCAGCTTAGCGGCTTCGGTGTAGTTGCCTTTGGTCTGTTTCACCGCGTCGGCAATCATCTGCTTCTTCAGCTGATTCAGCTTGTCGTGGTACTTAGCCCCGCTACGCTCCACCGGCTTGATCTCCAGCACGGCTTCCGGCAGATCGTCGGGCACGATTTCGTCGCCTAGTCCGAGCACGATCGCGTGCTCAATGGCGTTCTCCAGTTCGCGGACATTGCCCGGCCAGCTATAACCCAGCAGCAGGGCTCGCGCATCGGCAGAAATCCCCTTCAGCGCTCGCTTGCACTTCTCGGCATACTTGGCGGCAAAATAAATGGCCAGCAAGGAGATATCGTCGGGCCGGTCGCGCAGCGGCGGCACCACCACCGACACCACATTCAAGCGGTAATAAAGGTCCTGGCGAAATTCGCCACTCTTGATCGCCTCTTCCAGATTCTTATTGGTGGCTGCAATCACCCGGGCATTGAGCTTCAGCGGCCGGGTGCCACCCACCCGGTCGAACTCGTGTTCCTGCAAGGCGCGCAGCAACTTGGCCTGTAGCATCGGCGCCAACTCGCCCACTTCGTCGAGAAAAACCGTGCCCCCCTCGGCCACTTCCAGGCGGCCTTTCTTAAGAGCGATAGCTCCGGTGAAGGAACCTTTCTCGTGACCAAACAATTCGCTTTCCAACAAGGCTTCGGGGATAGCAGCACAATTAATGGCCACGAACGGCTTATCGGCTCGGGGGCTATTGCGATGGACGGCGCGGGCCACCAGTTCTTTGCCGGTACCGCTTTCGCCGCGAATCAGCACCGTGGAATCGCTCTTGGCCACCCGGGCAATGAAGTTCTGCACCTGGCGCATGCCTTTGCTTTCGCCGATCAGAACGCCGCCCAGATCCAGTTCCGCCTGCAAGCGGCGATTCTCGTTGAGCAGAGTTTCCAGCGCGAGCACGTTTTCCAGCGTGACCGCGGCAATGGCTGCCACCGAGCTCAGGAAGTGCACATGATCGTTCTCGAACTTGGTGCGCGAGCCCACTGCCAGGAAGTACAAAACTCCAATAGTCTTTTCCACCGCAACTAACGGAACGCAAAGCACGCTCTCGGTTTCGCCCGATTCCGGCGTCGGCCGGCTCAGGATGGCGGAGCGCTCCCACAACGCGCGCTGCACAATGTCGCGCCGAATCCGCGAGCTGCAAAGGATTGCCCGGTTGCCGCTGCCAGGTGAAGCTGGATCTGGGCTCGTCCTCGGCGTGGCGAAGGATGACGATGGCGCCGTAGTCGGCCGGCAGAACCTCGCCAATCAATTGCAGCAGGCTTTGTTGCAGCGGCTCCAGGTCGCGAATCGAATTAATCGTGTTGGCTATCTTGAACAGCGCGTTCAGGTCGCGAGCCATGCGGCCAACGTCGGTGCCAAAAGTGCCCAACGCTGGATAGGGCTGCAGCTTGGTGGTGGAAAGCAGGTCGACCGGATCCTGCTGCTCGCTGAACTGCACGATATGGGAAACCAGCTCTTCGTCTTCGGTAATCAGGAAGACGAGCTCGCAATTTCCGGCGCGGATGGTATCGCCATGGCCCAGAAGTTTGCGGCGCACCGGAATACCATTCACGAATGTGCCGTTGTGGCTGTCGAGGTCGACCAGGTGGAAGGCCGCATCAGTTTCACTGATGGTGAAGTGCCGGCGCGACACCGCGCGATCATGCAGACACAGGTCGTTGGCGGAATCACGCCCGACGGAGAGCTGCACTCCGGCCAGCCGGACGACGGTTCCTTTCGAAGGGCCCGAAACCACGACGACTCGCGAGTCCAAGACCAGTTCCCCCCGGGCTGCTAGTGTAGCCGACTCCCCGCGAAATCTGAAACCTGCCCGCCTTTACCAACCAGAAGGATAGTCGCACCTATCTATTTAGATAGTCAAAATCCTCCCAAGATCAATATCCGATGAATACTTCCACCGGCTCTATCGCGCTATCTGCTTGCAAATGCAACCCGGCGACTGTCACCGACATTGCCAGAGAGGCGTTGGCACAATAGTTGCTACATAAGAAAGCAATGACGGCCAACATCAGGCGCCGAGTTGGAAAGCCAGCCTGATTATAGGTTCTAGAGCGAGACAGAAAGTGGTTCGCTCATAAAGTTCTCCGATGGCCCGGAGATCGTGATCGTAGCGGCTGAACAGTTGCTTACGTCACGCAATGGAAAGACCTGGAGTGGGAGCGCTCCAGGTCTTTACCTTTGGTGCGGCCTACTTCCCCAGCTTGACCGCACCGCAGCCAATTCCCAGTTTTCGCCTTTTTCCGCAATCCACTTCCTGTGTGACTGACCTCACAGACTCCCGCCTGGGCGTCCACCTATCTTTCTGCATAGCCAGGTTCGACGATTTTGTCGTTGGGAAAGGTTTTGCCGATGTCCGTCTCCTCTCCTTCCACCACCTCCCGCGTGCTGAATTCCAGTTTGACTAACCGCATCATGAGCGCTGAAGAGGCTGCCGCTCTGATCCACTCCGGCCATCAAGTCGGCATGAGCGGATTCACCGGCTCCGGCTATCCCAAGGCCGTGCCCCTGGCGCTGGCGCGCCGCATTGCCGACGCTAACCTGCGCGGACAGAAATTTCAGGTCAGCATTTTCACCGGCGCTTCCACCGGCCCGGAACTTGACGGCGCCCTCGCCATGGCGGGCGGCATTCATTTGCGGCTGCCTTATCAGTCGGACCCCGAGACTCGCAAGCGCATCAACGCCGGCGAAATGGAGTACATGGACATCCACCTGAGCCACGTGGCTCAGTTCGTGGAGTACGGCTTCCTGGGCAAGCTCGATCTCGCGCTGATCGAGGTCACCGCCGTGCTGGAGGATGGCCGGGTGATTCCGAGTTCGTCGCTGGGCAACAACAAAACCTGGATCGAGCAGGCCGAGGGCGTGATTCTGGAAGTCAACTCGTGGCAGCCGGCCGCGCTCGAAGGCATGCACGACATCTATTACGGACTGCAGCCGCCGCCCAATCGCGGGCCCATACCCTTGACCCACACCGGCCAGCGCATCGGCACTCCTTATCTCCATGTCCCGCCGGAGAAGGTTGTCGCCGTCGTGCTCACCGACTCGCCCGATCGTAACAGCGCGTTCAAAGCGCCCGACGCCGCCTCCAAGCGCATCGCCGGACACATCCTGGAATTTCTTGCCTGGGAAGTTCAGAAGGGCCGCATCCCTGCCAACCTGCTGCCGCTGCAGTCGGGGGTGGGCAACATCGCCAACGCCGTGCTGTTCGGTCTGGAAGAAGGCCAGTTCGAGGGACTGACGTCCTACACCGAAGTCATCCAGGACGGCATGATTCGCCTGCTGAAGTCGGGCAAGGTGACGGCGGCCTCGGCCACCGCGTTCTCGCTCAGCCCGGAGATGCTGACCGAGGTCAACGCCGATATGGCCAGCTATCGCAAGCAAATCGTGCTGCGCCCGCAGGAAATTTCCAACCATCCCGAGATTATCCGTCGGCTGGGCGTCATTGCCATGAACGGCATGATCGAAGCCGACATCTACGGCAACGTCAACTCTACGCATGTGATGGGATCGCGCATCCAGAACGGTATTGGCGGCTCGGGCGACTTCGCGCGCAACGGCTATCTGTCCATCTTTATGGCGCCGTCGCTGGCGCAGAAGGGAAGCATCTCGACCATCGTGCCCATGGTTTCACACGTGGATCATACCGAGCACGACGTCTCGGTCATCGTTACCGAGCAAGGCCTGGCCGATCTGCGCGGACTGTCGCCCCGCCAGCGCGCGCACCTCATCATCGAGAAATGTGCTGCTCCGGATTACAAGCCCCTGCTGCTGGACTACCTGAACCGCGCCGAGCGGCTGTCCTATGGAAGGCACACGCCGCACCTGCTGGGCGAATCGCTGGGCTGGCACAATCGCTATTTGCGCAGCGGCAATATGAAACCGCGGGCGGAAGACTAAAACCGCAGGCCGGGTAGAACTTAAGACAAGGTTAAGGTGCAGACAAACTTGCTATTATCCTTGGCCGGCTGAAGATCGGTAACGGCCTGATACTTATCCAGGCTGCATAAGTACAACAGCGCTCCCAGGGCCGGCTTCGACCAGTCCGGATCGACACCCGACTTCACCCAACCCGTGATCGTCTTCAGCAGGTTGTTCCACTCCGCCGCGGTGCTTACCTGGGCGGCCGCATTCGCCAGCCAATGCAAGTTATCGCAAAGGTCTATGAAACGGGTACTGGCCAGCAGGAACCCGTTAGGCACTTGCCAGTTTGTGCCAAACATATTTTGCGATGAGGCCGTGTACTCACCGACACTCTTCCTGTCCGGCACGTGATCGGCGTCTACCATAGTTACGTCAACGCTATAGTTGGCTTTCACGTTCCAAAGCATCCAGGTGTCATAGCTCAAGCCCGAAACTACGGACGAAATGTCCGGCATTAAGCTCTCTGCCATAGCCTGAAAAGCATTCCAGTTTTCTTTATCTCGTGCCTGAGGTAGAGCGGGGGGATGTGTATTTTTACCCTCCGAAGTATAGGGTGAGCATTTCAGCTTCTGGTAAGCCGTCGGTTTGAAGATGCTGATGAGGGTCAAGGTCTTCTTCCCGTGGCTACCTACAAACGTCAGCATCTCTTGCTGCGCCGCGCGCACCGAAGTATTAATTCCTAACGCTCCAATCGCGTTTGCAATCTTGGCGGCTTCTTTCGGGTTGTCGGTCTCCGACAACTCGATATACAAATCGACCTCGGCATTAGCGTAGTTGCCCGCGCCGGAGGTCGCCTCCGTGGCCGTAGCTACAAAGTGGATGCTGGCGCTGGCACTAGCGGCGCGAACGCAAAACTGCGACTCTTGTCCCACATCATAGAAGAAGCGGATGCTGCCATCGGGCGCCAGCCGGGTGATGGAATTCTCGAAGAAGTCTGTAGTCTTGGCCAGTTGAAAGTTGAAGAAGTGCAATTGAATCGTGGAAGAATGTTTCAGGTGATCGGCGATACCGGAACCGGGCTGAAGCGTGAAGCCGCCAATTCGCAAAGCCTGGCGCAGGTTGCCACTCATCAGGGCAGCCCAACTTTGTTTGGCCAGGTTGGTGGAGGCCGCGGTTGATAGATCGAGGCGAAAACTAAACAGCATGGTGCGTCCGCTCTGCTGCGACAGGCTTAGCATCAATCCGGCATCGCCCTTCTTACTGGAAAGCCAGGCATTCGCTTTCGAGACCAGGGCGGACTGCAAGTCCGACACACCCGATTCGATATCGCCTGGCAAGTGCGACGAGGGTTTCTTAACCACCCCGGCGATGGCGCTGGTAAGTTTGGCCGGGTCGACGGTCACCGTAGCGGCGCACGCCGAGACGCCCACGGTAATGCCCACGCACTCCTTGGTTTCGTTGCTCGCCGAGCGCACCAGGTACAAGTCCGCCATGGTGGGATCCAGCTTATGAACGATGACGCTGAAGTTGTCGCTGTGGGTATATTCGAACGAACCTTTGGCTCCCGCATCGATGGCCAGAGAAGGCGGCTGCAACTTATCCCATCCCACCTGCACGCCATCCTTCGCGGCTCCCAGGTTCTGGGCCGAAAACTTGTAGCTGCACAAGCCATAGGTCACATCCACTTCGCAGTCCAGCGATCCATCGAAATTCACCTTGCCGATGCTGCCGGCCGGCATCTTCACCGCGCATTCGGGAGCGAAGGGAAAAACTAAGGCGGCGAATGCTTGTCGCACCGCCGTTTCCGTTTCCGTGTCCGCACTGACCGGATGGCAGTAAGACAAAGTAGCGCAGGCCGACCCGGAGGCCTTACCCGCAATGCCAATTCCACTCAGGCTCCCACTGCCGGACACCCCTCCCTTGATATCGAAATCCAGATCGATGTTGATGTAAACCATCTTCGAGACTGGTCCGGCAACAATATCGGTCGGGTCGTTCGAATCGATACTTTTGTTACAGGTGAAGCAGGTGCTTTTCTCCCCGATACCCAGGGTGCAACTGGCCCCGGCTCCCAGGGAAAGGCAAATTCCTGCGCCGGTCTTCCAGTTGGGATCGCCCTGCAGGGTTATCTTTACCGGCGAGGGACCGATCGCCGACTGCACCGGCTTGCCTCGGTACTTAGCTATTTCCGATCCGACGTCAAAAATAGCTGTCCCTTGCCCCGAGAAGAAATTCTTCAGGTCGCTGAAGCTTTCGAGATCCTTGTTAACGTCAATGGTGATCGAAGTGGAGCTTGCCATGATTCACTCCTCGCTGCAAAGGTAGTACGGCGCGGCCAGGCTCAGCAGAGTTTTCCAGAGTAGAGGCCAACCCAACCAACTACGCACATAGTGAGGTGAGGCCGGCCCGGTGGTGCCCGCGAGATTTTCGTCGCCTAGAGGTTCATCCACTCCGGATGGTAGTCCTTCCAGATTCCGGTTCCGGCCGAGATCTGGCGGACGGGCAGGTCTTCGGCGTGTTTGGCGGTGCGCACCCACTCCCAGGCGTGCAGGATCTCGGATTTATCGAAGTAACGGGTCTCGGCTTCCAGGATGGCGGCGCCGGCGGTAACGATGGCCACAATCTCTTCCCACTTGTCTGCGCCCACCACCGCCATGCGCGCGATGTGGGTGGTGTGCTTCTGCAAAAACCGCATCTGGTCCCAGTGCGCTTTCCAGTCGGCGCCCTGCATCTCGGAGAGATCGGCCAGAATGCCGATGGGCTTGTGCTTGCGCTCCCGGATCAGATATTCCATCTGGGGCTCGAAATTCTTGACGTCCTCGTCCGTCATTCTGCCAACTACTTTGAAGCCCAGTACTCCTCCAAAACTTTCCCTAAGTCGTTCGATCATGCCGCTGCCTGCTCCTTGTTACTTCCGTGGGGTTATGAGGTATGGAACTCGACAGTAAATGATGCACGGGATTGGTGGCAATGGCTAGCGAAATCAGAAAAGCGGTGGATAGTGGTTAGTGAATAGTGGATAGAAAAGCCGAGTGGCGGCGCCGTTCCGAACGTAGGGCAGGCTGTGGTTTTCACGATTGAGGCGCGGAGGGCGGTCAGCGGTTTTTCACCACGGAGGCACGGAGGGCGCAGAGAAAATTGGTTGGAAAGTCACGGGAGGCACGAAGGCCGGTCAGCGGTTTTCACCGCGGAGGGCACAGAGGGCACGGAAAGGCATTTGTTGGACAGCCAGGCTGCGCATCGGCGTCGTGCGGCGTGTGCGATGGCCTTATCGAACGCCAGCGAAGTCTTGAGAGGCCGAACCTGAATCTCTCGGACCAGACGGAAGAAGCCGCTGAAAAGGCAACGGAAAATCACGCAAGCGCTACGTGTCGCCGGCTGAAAAGTTCGCTGAAAAACCCCGAAAAGCAAATCCCTCGCCGACTGAAGTCGGCTCGTGATGACAAATATAAAGGACTTCCGACGACGTAGCTACAAGCTACGTCCCTTCGAACTCTCTCCAGGCCGAGTTTTTCAGCAAACTGTGAAGCCGGCTTCGCAAATTGAAAATAGCGACTGTGACGCGGACCTGAAGGTCCGCGCTACCCGAACTCTGCTCTCCCTGCTTCCGAAGTTGTCCCCGCAGCCCCTAGGGCCGCATCCCTCCCCTCCGTTATCGACCAGACCGGCGGCGGTTGCGTGCCTTGCCGCTGATCAGCCCATCATATTCACGCTGGAGGAGATCGAGGGCACCATCACGGCACTCGCGCCCGCGGTGCTGCCTGTCTGCTCCATCTGCTGCCAGCTCTGCTGCATGGCCGAGAATGCCTGCTGCGCCGCGGTCAGATTGCCGGAGTGCAGGGCCTGCCCCAACTGGGTCATGGCTTGCGAGAAAGGACTGCCCTGCGACCGGGTGGACGGGCCAACCGTATGCGATGGCATAGACGCGAAAGCCTGCTGCGCGGCGGAGAGATTTCCCGACTGCAGCGATTGCCCCATCGAGTTGAGCGCCTTGGCTACCGGGCTGTTGCCGGCCAGTTGAGTAGCCATGGACTGCGACAGGGTGACAAAGTCGCTTTCCGCATGGCTAAGGTTGCCGGACTGCAGGTCCTGGCCTAACTGCTTAAACTCCCCGCGAACCTGTTGGTAATTGCGCTGAATGTTGGCCAGCTGCGACAACCCAGCGCTGGCGATTCCGGCTACAGACATAGTGGCCTCCACGCGATGCGCCGTCCCGCCTGGTGCTTATCACCGCAAGATCAGCATGGCCGTTAGGGCTGGCGCTATCGCACAAATAGCCAGCGCAATTCCATTGCCGGGAAAAATAAGGAATCCTAATGTTGCCGCGGGCGCCGGCTACTTCTTGTCTTCCACCAGCCGCAGTACGATCTCGTCGATGGTATCCAGCGCCTTCTTGGTGGGCATGGTGTTGTTGTTGGTCATGACCGAGAAGGCAATGGGCTCGCCGGATTGGGTGGTGGCATATCCGGACAACGAATACACGTGCGACAGCGACCCGGTTTTGGCGCGCACCACCCTGGCAGCCGGGGTATTGCGAAAGCGGTCGGCTAGCGAGCCATCCACTCCCGCCACCGGCAGGGTATCGGCATAGGTTGGTCCCCAGGGCTGCTGATGACAATAGCGCAGCAGCTCGACAATGGCTTGCGGCGTGACCAGGTCTTCGCGCGACAGTCCCGAGCCGTCATAAAAAGCGAACTGATCGGACTTGAATGCCAGCGTTCACCAGGAAGCCGCGCAGCACTTCCAGCCCGCCCTCAATCGATCCCGACGTTACCTTTCTCCTTGCCCAGCAAGCGCAGCATCAGCTCGGCATGCAGGTTCTGGCTCACCTTATTAATGACCCGCAGGTCCTCGGTCACCGGCTGCGACTGATAACTGGCCAGCACCATGGGCGCCGGATTCGGCGGCCGGGTGGTATCGCCGCCACCGGAGGCCATGGAGGTCACGCTGAAGGTGTCGGTCGACGCCAGTTCGGTATGGTGAGTTCGCGCCCGGCCATAGATGGTGACCCCGCGCTCCTCCAGCAACTGGCGAAACAGGCGCGCGGTGAAGTCGGCGGGATCTTCGATCGCCAGGGCTTCGCCAAAGCCGGGATCGTCCTGCGGAATGTTGCCCCAGAAGGTAAGCAGATTCGATCCCGGCTCGCGATTGATGGAGACGGTGCGCGGCCCGGTGCCTTGCGGCGTGGTCATCACCCGGTTGTCGATTTTGTAGTACTCGGGAAACGGCGTGATGCTCAGAAACGCGCGCTCGCCCGGCCGATCCGCCGGCATGATGTTTACGAAGATCACATTGTCGTTGACCGTGAGCGCCGAGACCGGAGCACCCCATTCGCGCGCCAGATCGTCCTGCGACCAGCCTTCGCCGTAGCGTTCGAAGACGAAGTAGGAATCGTCGGCTACCACGTCGCCGTCAATGTACTTCAAGCCGTGCTGCACCAGCTGGTCTGCCAGATTCTGCAGCACCTGGATGGGCGGCGCCTTGCGTTCGGTGTGCAGGTTGTAAGGCAGAGTGCGGCCGGAAAGATTGGGATCGCCGCGCCCTACGACCACCAGATCAGCGTCCAGCCGGCCGTACTTGTCAACCTTGCCCATGGTTTCCACCGTGGTCTTGAAGCGGTAATTCGGACCGATGAGTCCAAACACGGCGGCGGTGGTGAATAGCTTGGTGTTGGAGGCGGGGGTAAACAGCTTGTCCTGGTTGCGGGCGAAGATAGGCCTGCCGCTGTCCAGCGAGACTACATAGATTCCCCAGAAGCTTCGCGCGGTGTCGGGGTCGCCGAGGATCTGCTCGATGTCGTGACTTAGCTTGCGCCGATTCTCCGGCTTGCTGTCGGGCTTTGCCTTACTACCCGCATAAACCGGCGTCAGCAGCGCAACCCAAACCACTACCGCGGCGAAATAGCGGGCCCGGGACATAGGAACTACTTAATCCGATTCTAGCATTGCAATGCAAGCGGCTTAATTACTGGCTAGCTCAGCTATCGGCGGAGAATTGCCCAGGCTTTAACCGCCGCTTTCCCATCCCCGCCAGTACAATCCCAACATGCGGCCACGTTATCGCTGGCAACTGCGCTCGCGCACTCTGGAGTTAGGCGAGCGCACGCTCATCATGGGAATCGTCAACGTTACGCCCGATTCCTTTTCCGATGGCGGCAATTTTCTAGCGCCCGAAAGAGCGGTGGAGCACGGGCTGCGTCTGCTGGACGCAGGGGCGGACATCCTGGACATCGGTGGCGAATCTACCCGGCCGGGCGCGCGCGTAGTCCCCGGCGAGCCGGCGGCGAGCGCCAAGCCGGTGGTTACGCGAAGACGAAGAGTTGCGCCGCATCCTGCCGGTGCTGCGCGGCATTTGCCGGGCGCGTCCGGAAGCGCTGCTTTCGGTCGACACCTACAAGTCGGAAGTCGCCCGCGCCGCCGCCGCCGCCGGCGCCGAGATCGTCAACGATGTCAGCGCCTTTCAATGGGACCAGCACATGGCCGGCATCTGCGCCGATCTGGAATGCGGTGTGGTGCTGATGCATACCCGCGGACAGCCGGAGCAGTGGCGAACCCTGCCCGCCGAATCCAACATCACCTCCATGGTGGAGCACGATCTGGCGAACCGGCTGCAAGTGGCCTTCGAGCGCGGCGTCGAACGCTCGCGCATCGTGCTCGATCCCGGCTTCGGCTTCGGCAAGAACTTCGAGGAGAACTATCCGCTGCTGGCCCATCTGGATCAGTTGCAGCGCCTGGGATTTCCCTTGCTGGCGGGAACCTCGCGCAAATCTTTCATCGGCCGAACCGTGAGCCAGCGAACCGGGCGCGAGACTCCGCCCTCTGGCCGTCTCTACGGATCGATCGCAGCCATGGTCGCCAGCATTCTGCACGGCGCGCACATCGTGCGAGTTCACGATGTGCAGCCGGCGGTGGAAGCCGCGGCCGTTGCCGACGCGGTGCTGGCGGCCGGTGAGGCAAACTAACCCAAAGCTATTCTCATCCCAATGCAGGCAGCAGCGATGGCTGAGGAGCCTCTGATTAAGTGCGGATTTGAAAGGGGCCGCCTTCAGGCTGTCCGTATTTCGGTCAAGAATCGTCTCGGCTTTACAGTTTGCTGAAAAACTCGGCCCAAGACGATTTTGAAGGGGCGTAGCTTTAGCTACGCCGTAGCAAGCCCTTTATATTTGTCATCCCGAACCGACTTTTAGCCGCCGGTGAAAAGTCGGATTTGACATGTTTTGATGGACCTCGGCTTCAACTGCGCTGTACCGCCGGTGGAAGCCGCGGGCTTTTAGAGACTGTGTCGCAACCCAAGAGAAAATTTTGTGTTGGAACAAAGGGTGGATAACCGATCAAACTACCCGCAACGCGGCGGGATGAAGTTAGCCGGGCGGCGTAAGCCCCCGGTCAAGTGGGACATTATTGTGAGCCGCAGAGCGGCGACACCGGTCGCGACACGATCTCTTTTAGCCCGGGGAAATCGAACTTCATCAGAAACGGCTTCAGCCGCGGCGGCTGGGGCTAAAGCCCTTTCCAAATGGCGCCCTTATGGCACGGCTAAAGCCATGCCCTTCCACCGTTGCCGACATTGTCTTTCGCAGCCGTCAATTGCCACGAAGGGCCCGCTTCTGCGACTTTTTCAGCGGCCTGTTTAGCTGCCGAGATTCCAGCTCTGCCTTAAGGAAAAGTTCCCTGAGGCACCATGCTATGGTTCGCTTTGTATGATCGATCGACCTTTATTCGTTTCGGCGATGCCATGGCGAGCCTCTGAGAGGACTGCGTGACCCTGCCTCTTCGCAGAAACTATCCGCCCATGGAAGCCTCGCCGGCGACCAGCCTTCCCGCCGGGCCCCAGTGGCAGTACGAGCCTAAGTGGGATGGCTTCCGCTGCCTGGCCTTTCGCGATGAGAAGCGAATCGATCTCGAGTCGAAAGCCGGCAAGCCGCTTACCCGCTACTTCCCGGAACTGGTCGCCGCGCTCGCCGAACTCAAGGCTACGAAGTTTGTTCTGGACGGAGAGATTGTGATTCCGTTCGAGGGCGGCATCTCCTTCGATCAGTTGCTGATGAGAATTCACCCCGCGGCCAGCCGCATAAAGAAGTTAAGCGAGTCGACGCCTAGCCTGCTCGTCGTCTTCGACTTGCTGGTGGATGATCGCGGCAAGTCTCTGGTTAAGCTTCCGCTGGAACAACGGCGACCCGCTCTGGAACACTTCGCCGCGAAGTACTTCAAGCACCAGGAGAGGATTCGCCTGTCACCGGCGACGCAAGATCTTTCGGTCGCGCGCAAGTGGTTTCACCTGGGAGTGGCTCTGGACGGCGTGGTGGCCAAACGCCGCGATCTTCCCTACCAGACCGGAACGCGACTCGGCATGCAGAAGATCAAGAAGCTGCGCACCGCCGATTGTGTAGTGGGAGGCTTTCGTTATCTGGAGAAGAAGCCGCAGGTCGGCTCGCTCTTACTGGGTCTCTACAATGAGGAAGGCAAATTGGATCACGTGGGTTTTACCTCTTCCATCCGCGCCGAAGATCGAGCGAGCCTCACGCGCGAATTGAAGAAGCACATCAAGCCGCCCGGCTTCACCGGCAAAAGCCCTGGCGGTCCCAGTCGCTGGAGCAGCAAGCGGTCGGCAGAATGGCAGCCGCTCGATGGCAAGCTGGTCGCCGAAGTCCAGTTCGACCATTTCACCGGAGGACGCTTTCGCCATGGCACCAAGTTCCTGCGCTGGCGTCCGGACAAAGATCCAGCCGACTGTACTTTGAAGCAGGTAGAACGGGAGAACCGCTCGGCCCTGGATTTACTGTAGCCCTGCCGCGGACCGGAAGGTCCGCACTACCCGAACCACGACTGTGTCCGGTTTAACTGCTCTTCTTCTTGGGAACTTTGGCGCCCCTCTTGCGCGCTTCCGACAGGCCGATCGCGATAGCTTGTTTACGGCTCTTCACCGTGCCGCCCTTTCCACCTTTGCCGGATTTCAAGGTACCCTTTTTCTTGCGATCCATCGCGCTCTTCACCGACTTGCCGGCAGCTTTGCCATAATTACGGCCACTGGATTTCTTGCGAGAGCTGGAACTCTTCTTAGCTGGCATCAGGTTCTCCTGTGGCTTAGAGGCAAGCGCGTCGCAAATAGTTGTGCAGGAAGGTGGGTAGGCCAGCCATGTGGTTCCGGCTAAAGCAAGTTCACAGTGGCTGCATCCGCTTTGAAAGGGCACGCTTCGGGCGTGCCGAAAAGTTGGCTGCAAGCCCCCGGCTGAACAGTTTGCTGAAAAACTCGGCCTAAGGCGATTTGGAAGGGGCGTAGCTTTAGCTATGCCGTAGCTACTCCTTTATATTTGTCATCCCTCACCGACTCTAGTCGGTGAGGGATCTGCTTTTCCAAGTTTTTCAGCAAACTGTTTAGCCGCTGAGGGGCGTCCCTCAGGGCCTAAAGGCCGAGCTCGTGCAGCACCGATCGGCGCGGCTGAAGCCGCGCCCTTTCAAGGCGGTTACAGCAACCCAGAAACTGCTTTAAGGAAAGCCGAACTCATTAGCGAAGGGCGCATCGCGAAGAGCGGTACCTACGCCGCCGGCGCCATGGAGCGCTCCGCCGCCTGCTGCAGGAAACGCTTCATCACGTTCGCCCACATCACTTTCTTACGCTGGGCGCTCTCTTTGCCGGTGCGTCCCTGGGCAAACATCTGCAACAGCACTTTCATCTTTAGCGTGGCCACCAGCGCGTGTTCCTGTGCCGTTAGTCCATAGGCTTCGATGAAGGCGTCCTGCACCGGCGCAGTGAGTCCGCGATCGCAGAAGGGATATTTTTCCAGGGCCTCGACGGCGGCCAGAAATTTGGCGGCATCCTCCAGCGCGTAGCCGCCTTCGCTCAAGCTGGCAAACTCGCAGAAGCCCACTCCATGTGCGGCTACCAGCACATTCAGAGGGATAAACTCGTGCAACACCGCCGACGAACGCACCGCCTTCTTCAACTTGGCCAAGGTGTTTCGGGCATTGCTCAGGATGGCCTCAATGGAATCCTCGGGGAGCCCGTCCTTCTGCGCCCGGGCGCAAAGCTTTTCCATCTCGGCCAGCAGGGTGTTCCCGTCCAGCGTGCTTGCGATTCCGGCGGTGGCTTTATGAAATTGCTGCAGCCAGTCGCCCGCCTGCGCGGCCGCTGTTTTTAACAAGTCATGGCTGCCCGAGCCCGGCAACAGCGCCGACTTCATGATGATGCTTTGCAAGGGAAGGCCATTGACCTTGGTGCTGACCACCGCGCCCAGTTCGGCAAAGTCGCCGATGGGCCGGGGTATGCCTCCCAGTTCGCGCTTCTCCGCCGCCTGATGAGCGTACTGCAGATTTTGCGCTTCTTTCCGCGCCTGCTCCTGCGGACTGTTCTTCCCGCGATAGATCTTGGCATTGACCCGCTCGCTGCCTTCGGCAAAGTCCACCACGATTTCATAAATAAAGTGATCGGGCTTGGGAGTGTGGCCCACGACCCGGACCGCCGTCACCTCCGGCTGCTGGGGAAAATAGATTGAGCCGGAGCTCCGCAAATTGCCGACGATCTGGTCCAGAACCGTGTCTGCCAATTCATTTCTCCAAACGCGGGTAGGCTGGCTAGCGCAACTTGCACCGAGTGGCCCGCAAGAACGAACTAAACGGTTAGATGCAGTTTCGCTTCCACCCATACACGGGGTGATTACTTTTAAGTTATTGATTTTCCACTGAACAAGGCACCTGTGGTGACCGGGATTTGATGCCGGGTAGGAGCTTGAGTATTTACGTGCACATGGTTGGCAGCGGCAGGGCTAGTGGCAGAAGAAAGGTACGCCAGGCAAAAGTCACTATCCGCGACGGCCCGGGCAGTGCTGGCCTTCGCAGTCTGTGTCTGTGTGAGAACTAACTGTCGGCTTCGGAAGTGGGCGCGAAGCGGAGAAGACGAGCGCCGCAGGCGCGGAAGAGCTTAGCCCAGCATGCTGGGGCCCCCAACTCGCGCCGCATTTGCGCGAGTTGGGGTGGATGGAGCCGCAGGCGGAATGCTGGGTCAGGCGGGAAATTGATCTGAGTCCCCCAGGGGACGGCAGAGGCTCTCACATAGACTCTTCAGGCCAGCGTCTAAGCGCTTTCTTTCTGTTCCCGAGCCGGCTTCAGGCGGGAGCGCCGATCCTTAACCGACTAAAACAGGCCGCTGAAAAAGTCGGGGAAAGCAGATTCCTCGCAGGCTGAAGCCCACGAGGAATGACAAAAATAAAGGGCTTGTACGGCGCAGCTAAAGGTGCGCCCCTTCAAAACGCGGGGCACGGCTGAAAGCCGAGCCCTGATACAAATCTCGGCTTAGCGTTATTAGGGAGTTTCTAGTAGAACAAGTACTTCCGCCACTTCGAGTCCGACCGTCCCATCATGCGCATGATGTGCCGGCTGGTGTGCAGATTAAACGCGCGCGGCTCACGCATCAGCTTCATGTTGGTTTCGTGCGGCAGCAAATTGCCTTTCTTGCGATTGCAGCCGTGGCAGCAGGCCACCAGGTTCTCCCAGGTGGAGGCGCCGCCGCGCGAACGCGGGATCACGTGGTCCAGGGTCAGCTCGCCGGCGGCCAGGATCTTGCCGCAATACTGGCAAGTATTGCGATCACGCAGCAGAATGTTCTTGCGCGACAGGGCGCGCGTCTGATGCGGAATGCGGCGGTACTCCAGCAGACGAATCACCGAGGGCACGCGCATCGAAATGCGGGCGGCATGCAGGTTATGCCCATTGGCCTCCTCCATCATGGCCACGCCTTTCAGCACCAGAATGATGGCGCGGCGCGCGGCACACACATTGATGGGCTCATAGGAGGCGTTCAGCACCAGCACGGGGGCATGCAAGGCTGCCCACTGATTGGGCTCATCCCCGGCCACCCGGGCATGATGCATGTAACCGGCAAGTGACTTTCCGTATCGGGACGTTGCGCTTTGCACCGGCATCGACATAACCCGCATTTAGACCGAAGCTGTGACGGCCACCGCTTCCGCTTCGATCGCCTCCTGTTCTCCGCGATCGGCAGTCTCGCCCGACGCTGCGCCCTGGAAGGCGCGCGCTACGGTCACTGCCCAAACTCTTTCCGCCCCGGCCTGCTTCAGCACGCGCGCACACTCTGACAATGTGGTACCCGTGGTCATCACGTCGTCCACCACCATCAGGGCGCGGTCTTGGATACAGCCACGGCCGCGGTCGCTCACCCGAAATGCGTCGCGCATATTCTCCATGCGCTCCTCGCGGCTCAGGCCGACCTGCGAAATCGTGTCCCGCTGCCGCAGTAAGATGCCGGAAGCTACCTCCAGGCGTGGAGACAGCTGTTTTCCAGCCGCGTGGGCGATCAGTTCAGCCTGGTTGAAGCCGCGCGAACGGCGCCGGCTGGGGTGCAACGGAACCGGAATCAACAGCGGATTGACGGAGCCAGGTTGTCCCGCAAGCAGCTCTTCAATCGCCTGCGCCAGCATGCGGCCCAGCGGAGCGGCCGCCGGCGTCACGCCTTCATACTTCAGCAGATGAATCAGCCCGCGCAAGCCGCCTTCATACTCACCGAACGAGACCGCCCGCTCGAACTCGGGCTCGAAGTCGCGGCAGTTCGTGCAACGGCCATCGCCCCGCAGCAGGGAAGCGCTGATCAGGCGATCTCCGCAAACTACGCACTGCGGCGCCCGGGTCGGCTCGATCGCAGCCAGGCATTCGCGGCAGACAGGGATACGGGAGATGTTAACCAGAGGCGTGTGACAAAGCCGGCAGTCGGAGGGGAAGAAAACTGCGAACAGACTGTCCAGCAGGGAAAGCAAGGGCGCGACAAAGGCAGCACGTCGGGTGGCGCGCGGATCTCGTCGAGTTCGTCTTAGCGTCTCACGACTGCTGAAGATGACCCTCCAACCATCCCATGGTGCGGCGAGCGCACACATGCAGACCCTGTCGCCGGTGCCTACGGGTCCGAAGCAGCGCTGGTTAACGCAGTCCGGTCCCAAAGCACCGTGACAACTCAGTATATGAGCTTCACTACATCGGTGCAATGCTGGACGAGGTACCGGCGGGGGATTTCACCGAGATTTCATGGGGACGAGATCGCGGGCTGAAAAGAAATTTCGCGGCGACCGTGAAGGTCCCTGCCGGGACTGGGATTTCTATTTGGCTTGTATCCCCAGGACTTCGTCCGCCTGCGGCGGCGAAGCCTGCCCTGAGCGTAGCCGAAGGGTCCTGGGCTGAACTGAGTCGTCCCGCTCCGCGGGACCGGAGGGCCGCGAGTTGGGGCCGCTTCGCGATCACGCACCCTTCTGACTCGATCGTCCCGGAGAACGGGAGTTGGGAGCGACTGCGACATCTTCCCGACGGCGCAGCTGCAGGCGCTTCGCAAAATCGGCGGCGCTCGGCCGCGCAATTCGCTCTGCCATGTTTCGCGCACTTGTAACAAGTGCCGCTAACATGCTAACTTGCGCCGTCGCCATTATTTGAGCGCCGCGAGGCTTTCTTTCATGAGTACCACCACGACCTCTCCGCAAAAGAAGTTCCGTTCCTATGTTCCCGACAACACCACCATGCCCGAATTCACTCTGCGGGCAGTGCTGCTGGGCCTGGTACTCACCGTCATCTTAGGCGCGGCCAACGCTTATCTGGGCCTGCGCGCCGGCATGACCATCGCCGCCACCTATCCCGCGGCGGTTATCGGCATGGCGGTGTTGCGCCTGATGAAGGGCTCGCTGCTGGAAGAGAACATTGCCCGAACCGTAGGCTCGATCGGCGAATCGGTGGCAGCGGGCGCCATCTTCACCATTCCGGCATTCGTGATCTCCGGCGCGTGGCCGGTGTTCGACTTCGCAGCACGCCTACTGGAAATCGTCCATCCTGATGCTGGTGGGCGGTGTGCTCGGCATTCTCTTCGTCACCCTGCTGCGTCGCGTGATGGTCGAAGATCCGGAGCTTCCTTTCCCGGAGTCGGTAGCCGCCTCGCAAATTCACATTGCCGGACAACAGGGCAGCCGGGCCGCCAAGATTCTGTTCGGCAACATGGGTTTCGGCGGTCTGATTTACCTGCTCGGCCAGTTCAGCCTGTTCAGCGCCAGCCGCGACTTCGTCGTCAAGGTCGGCTCGCTCGGTACCAGCTTTGTCCGCATGGGCCGCAGCGCGACCGCGCCCAAGTTGCCGGCGGGCGCAGTGACCACGATGTCCGCGCCCGCCATCAGCCCGGCCTATCTCGGGGTCGGCTACATCATTGGACCGCGTCTGGCTTCGCTGAACTTCGCCGGCGGCGTGATCGCCTGGGGCCTGCTGGTTCCCCTGATCCTGTTCCTCGGCGGCCCGACTCTGGTCGCTCAGTTTGCCCCGGCCGGCACCACGCTGCCCGACACCGCGTTCTGGACGGGTCAGGCTGGAGCGGTGTGGAGCTTCATCGTGCGCCCCATCGCCGTCGGAGGCATGCTGGTGGGAGCCTGCTACACCCTGTTCCGCATGCGCAAGAGCCTGGGCTCGGGCATGGCGCGCGCGGTTTCTGATCTGAAGAAGTCTGCTGCAGCCCACGCCAGCACCGCCCGAACCCAGCACGACTTGAATGCCAAATTCGTGTTCGGCGGAATGCTGGTGGTACTGATCGCCATGGTGTTCTTGTACAAGAGCTACGCGGGCTCGTGGACACCCGGCATCGTCGCCGCCATCGTGATGATCATCATCGGCTTCTTCTTCGCGGCGGTCTCCGGCAATCTGGTAGGACTGATCGGCTCGTCGAACAATCCCATCTCCGGGCTGACCCTGGCGGCACTGGTGATTGCCGCGCTGCTGATGGTGCTGATGGGCGTCTCGGGAATTCACGGCGTGGCCGCGGTCCTGGGCGTAGCGGCTGTGGTCTGTATCTCCTCCGCCGTGGCGGGCGAGATGTTGCAGGACCTGAAGGTAGGACACATCCTGGGCGGCACACCCAGCAAGATGCAGATCGGCGACTTTATGGGAGTGACCGTCGCCAGCTTTGCGCTGCTGCCGGTGTTGCTGCTGCTGAATCAGGCCAACATCAATGTTGGCGGCATCGGCTTCGGCGACCCTCAGCTTCCCGCTCCGCAAGCCGGGTTGATGGCCATGCTGGCGCGCGGCATCGTGGGCGGCGAAATGGCCTGGCCGCTGATCATCGTCGGCATCCTGATGGGAATCGCCCTCATCATGATTGAAGTCAAAAGCCCGATGCTGTTCGCGGTCGGCATGTATCTGCCGCTGGAGACCACGTTCGCCATCTTCCTGGGCGGCATGATTCGCTGGATCACCGACAAGATTCGCGACAGCAAGAACTTCAACGACGCGCAGAAGGCACGCGTGGAGAATGCCGGAGTGCTGACCGCATCGGGCTTCATTGCCGGTGAGGCGCTGATGGGAATCGTGATCGCCATCTTCCGCTACAAGCAGTGGCCGCTGCCGGTGATCTTCGAACATCCCAGCGTGATTTCCGGATTCATCGTGCTGGTGATCCTGGCAGTGGTGATGATCCGCGTGCCCCTGGCCAACGCCGGCAGTCCGGATGAGCCCGCTCCGCCTACGGCGATCATGTAGGGCAAGGCGACGGCCGTAGAGGAACGTCAGGGACTCTGATTAAGTTTTGCTTTGAAGGGGACGGCCCTTCAGGCCGTCCGTTAAGGACCGTTAAATTATCCGGCTTCAGCCGCTGCGGGAAACTCGCTTTCACTTGATTAGAGCTTCCCTAGCACTTCAATCGTGTGATGGATCCGCTCTGCAACCCAAATCTTATTGTGATCACCGGCGGCCCGGGCGCCGGAAAAACTACGTTGTTCCGCGAACTCGAGCAACGCGGATTCCGTGGCGTCCCTGCTGGCGGTGGAAGCGCCGGGCTTTTAGCCCGGCGAAAATTTGGACGCTATCAGAATGGCTTCAGCCACGGTGGGCCCGAGGCTAAAGCCATTTCCTGGGAGCCGTAACCTCCGCGGGCCTAAAGGCCCGCGCTTCCACCGAGGAAAGACTTGAGGAGATTCTTGAAACCGGCTCTAATGAATTCAACCAACATGAAATACCACACCATCCCCGAAGCGAAGGTCAATCTGTCACGGCTCATCAAAAAGGCTTGCGAAGGCGAAGAAGTGATCATCGCCCGTGGCGAGAAACCGTTGGTAAAGCTCGTGCCGGTGGGCGACGCGAGGCGTAAACGAGTTCCCGGAGGCTTTGAGGGCCAGGTTTCGTGGACAGATGATGCCTTCGATCCTCTTACCGACGAGGAGATGCGCGAGCTCGGCTTCGAATGACGGTAGGGAAACTTTACTCAAGTGAAGCGAGGTCCCGCAGGGGCTAACTAAAGCCGGACGATTTTCGGGTACTTAACGGACGGCCTGAAGAGACTGTGTCGCAACCCGCTTAAGAGTTTTCCGGTGGGAAAAGAACATCGAATTCCAGCCAGACTAGCCGCGCAGCGGCGGCATGGGGTTAGGCGTGGGCGTAAGCCCACGCACCCAGTGGGAAAAATCCGAGCCGCAGAGCGGCGGCACTAACTCGCGACACAGTCTCTGAAGGCCGTCCCCTTCAAAACAAGACCTAACCAAAGTTCCCTTTCAACTCCCGGTGAACTTCAACCCCAGGATGCGCAGCGCTTCGCCCAGCGCGGGATGATCGACTCCCACTCTGTCAGACTTCATGTCGCGGAGGCGGCAGGGCTCGAACAGCGCCCAGTTTTCCAGATTGTGTCCGTAGCGCGAGCGAAAATAAATTCCCGGCAAACCCATGTCGTACACCACGCGCGATACCAGTTGCGTCAGCGTGCGCGGCGACGAACTCTGCAGCGCGACCGCGTCGAGATCGGGAAAGCCCAGCCGCAAACATTCGGAAGCCAGCTTGCGCCGCAGACCGGCAATCCACTCTGCGCCCAGAATGTCGGCATAGTTTCCCTCGGCAGAGGCGGTGCCGATCACGCGGTTGGAGCACCAGTTCAGCGGAACCTCACCAATCGGCAGGAAGTCGTCTTCGCCTGCGATGGCCTTCAACTCTTCCAGCAGCGCGAGATCGGGCCGGAAGCGCGCCAGCGTCTCCACAAAGCAGGACACCTGCTGGCTGGAGGCGTAAAGCACGCGATACTCGCTCTCCGGATCGTCGAAGCGATTGCCGAAGGTGCCATCCTTGGCGCGCGACCAGTCGGGCAGCTGCCAGGCGTCGGGATAGCGGGCCACGCGATAGATCGGCTGGGTGGGAGTCCTGGTCTCCAGCGGCAAGATCAGCCCCCGGCTATGAAGGCGCGCGCCGCCGCCAGCACTTCGGGCGCGACCACGGCGAGGTCGCCCTCGCGCAGCAGGCGCAGCGGAACCCGGTCGCCCAGCTCCGGATTCACCCCCATCAGCCAGGCCTGTACCACCTCGCGCGAATCGTGCTCCAGCAAGGTGCGCACCACCTGAAAGGTGAGACGCAGGCGCGACTCGACCTCGCCATAAGGCTGGCTGCCGCCGATCCAGCGTTCCACCGCGCGCGTGTCTTTCACCCCGGCGACATAGGCGATCAGCTTGCGGCCGATGCCCTCCGCCAGACGCGACACCAGCTCGGCAAAGTTCAGGCTCAGCGACTCGCGATGGGCTTGCAATCCGGGCCGCGGCAGCGCCTTAGTAACCAAAATCGCTCCTCGTACAGCGCGTTTTACAGCACGTTTCCGTGGAATAGGATGCAGATCATCACCTCAAGAAAGCAATAAAATCACATCTGATATACAAGTAAATTTCAATACAATTACATATTCGCACAGGTGGCCCAGTAGCGTAAGCGAACAAAAAGCGAATTAGCGAGTTAACCACCAGGCCTGCTAGGGAGGGTCATTCTCAACGGACTTAGCAGCTCAAAGGATCCTTCGAACTTGGGCGCGGTGCCGGAGAGTCCCCGCAAGAAAGTTCTGCCGTCCCTACGGGACTCGGTTCAATTTTCAACTTGACCCAGCATTCCGCCTGCGGCTCCATGCTGGGCTAAGCTCTTCCGCGCCTTCGGCGCTCGATTTTCTGCAGTTCCCACTGTACTTCCGAAGCGCAAAGTTAGTTCTCACACGGACTGGGTCTGTTGACATCCTTTCCGGCTGCCCAGTTCGCCCTATATTCCACGCCTGCGACAATCCCGTCCCGCCCCTGCGGGACGACTCAGTTCAGCCCAGGACACAGCCCGCCGCAGGCGGGCGCAGTCCTGGGTAGTTGTGGTACCAGATCCTAGCCCCTTTTCAGGGGTGGCACATCGGGATCTCAACAAAGCTATTCAGGTCTCTTCACGGCCTGGTATCCGGCACGGTGATGGCGCGAAACATATACGGCAGCGCCTCGGCGACGATCATGGCTACCACAATCAGCGCGCCTCCCAGCACCTGCCGCGCGGTCATGGGCTCTTTCAGCCAGACCACGCTCAGGATCGCCGCCACCACCGGTTCCAGGCTGAACAGCACAGCCGATTCGGTGGGGCCCAGTCGCGTCTGCGCGACCGCCTGACCCCAGAAGGCGAACACCGTCGACCCCATCGCCAGGTAGAGGGTCGAGGCCGCAACCGGCCAGTGCGACAGAGCGGCCAGGGCATTCTGAAAGCCGTAGGGCGCGGGCAGGAATGCGGTGACCCCGACCGACACCACGCCGCAGATCAGCACTTGCGAACCGGCCAGCAGCCAGGCATCGGAGCGGCGGGTAAACGCGCCCATCATCACGATGTGCACGCCGCACAGCAAGGCGCACAGCAGGATCTCCAGGTCGCCCCGGTTCCAGCCGCTCCACCAGGCACCATGCAAATGCACCAGCAGATACATTCCGTAGACGGCGATCAGCGCGCCCAGCGCCGAGGCCCACTTCACCCGCTGCCCGATGACCACGGCCACCAGCGGCGTAAACAGCACGTACAGCCCGGTAATGAAGCCGGCCTTGGCGGTGGTGGTAAAGCGCATGCCGTCGGTCTGCGACCAGAAAACCACCACCAGCACCAGGCCCAGCCAGATACCGTCCAGCACGCCGCGCCGGGTAATGGGAATTCGTTTGCCGCGAATGATGGCGAACATCACCAGGCCGGCCAGGGGAAAGCGCAGTCCCATCAGCGCTCCTACCGAGAGGCCGCCGTCGAGCACGATGCGGGTGGTAGGAAAGCCGAATCCCCAGATCGTCGCTACGGTGGCGATGATGAGGATGGCGGTGCGGTGCGAGATGGGCGCGGGTTGGGAGCGGGGCTGCGACATGAGACGCCTGAGGGGCTTAGCTTCATCCTATCGCGACCGGGGATTCGCTCAGTTCTCACCAGCACGCCTGGGGGCACGGCGGTATGATGCTGGGACAAGGAGCGGTTATGAAATTTCTGCGTCGCTGTCTCGCCAAGCTGATACCCGTTCTCGCGACTACTTTTCTTCTTTGCGGAGCAGGCTGGGGCGCCCCGGCCCGGACGGCGGCAACCGGCCAGGCGTCGTCGTCGGAGGTGAAAGGGATTGACGCGCTTACCGAGAAAGATGTTTCAGCCAGCATGAAAGACGATATGGACACCCTGTGCTCGTTGTGGACCGACGATGGCGTGCTGCTGCTGCCGGGCTCCTCGCCCCTGGTCGGCAAGAAAGCGATTTGCGACATGCTGCAGCAGCAAAGGCAAAGCCTGAAGGGCGCCATGACCACCGACTATACCGAGGAGTGGCAGGAGGTTCGCATCTTGGGCAACTATGCCTGGCAGTGGGGCAAGATGAGCCAGACCCGGCGGGAAGCCTCGGGCAAGCTGGACACCATGCGGGTCAATGCCATTCGCATCCTGCGCCGCGAAGGCGACGGCTGGAAGGTGGCGCGAGCCGCGTTGACCCCGGCGCCGCAGTAGCGGTGAGTTGTCCGCATCAAGGGGCAATGGGTCAGGGGAAAATCCAGCGCTCAAATTCCAGCCGCCCCTGAGCCATTAAGGACGAGAAGGGCGAGGCGGCGATCCCGCGACCTACGGCCCTTGCATATTCTGCTGGGCCCGGATGAAGGGGTAGTTGCTGATGTGGACCGATCCCTGGAAAGGGCGATGGATGTCGGCGATGGCGACCAGGCCCAGGGCGATAAGCAGGGAGAAGGCGAAGACCTGGAGGATATGCAGCAGGGTATTCGCCGAACCGAACATGCAGGAGGAGGCGACCGTCACCAGTCCTCCTACGATGAGCACGAACCAAAGCACGGTGGGCAGACGGGACAAGCTCTGCTGCACGCGAGTGCGGCGATGCTCGGTAAGCGCGCTTAATTCCGACAGGGCGTGATCTTCGGCGGTGATCTCATTCGGCGATGCCGCCTTGACCGTCATCAGCGTCTTCCACATGTCCCCGTTGATCACCATACTTTCGTCGGGGGTTCGAGTGGCTGCCATCTCGGGCCAGTCTTGATTGATGACTACGTCGGCATAACGGCGCGCCAGGTTCTGGAGTTCGGCGCGTTGTTGATCAGGCAGGCCCTCGGCCAGGCGATAGACATTCACCAGGGCGTCCGCTTCCAGATCCACATTCTCGTCGGCAGCGCCAAAATTCGTCCACACGGCGTAGAGCATGAAGCCCAGAATGACCGCGTAGGTCGTGCCTAGCACGCTGAGTTGCCAGCCAATCTGCTCGTTGTGTTCGCGGCGTCGATCCCAGGGCCAGATCCGGTTCAGGACCGCCATAAAAAGCAGCGAGCCAATCACCCCGAGGATGGGGACGAGAATCGTTTGCGTGGTGGTCAGCATAGGCAAGTGAAATTGTCCAGGGGACTGTCAAGCTTACAAGACTTTCAGCAGATTTGTTTCAGCAAAAACAAACGGAGCGCTGGGCTCCGCTCCGTGCATCGGTGGAAACGCCGGGCTTTAAGAGACTGTGTCGCAACCGGTAAATGATTTTTGCGGTGGAACAAATGGCTCGGATAATCGATCAAAGTAGCCGCAAAGCGGCGAGATGAAGTTAGGCGGGGGCGTCAGCCCCCGCACAAGTGAAAAATTCTGCCGAGCCGCAGAGCGGCGACACCACTCGCGATACAGTCTCTTTAAACCCGGCGAAATCAAACGCTATCAGAAAATGGCTTTACAGTTTGCTGAAAAACTCCCGCAGTTGTGATGAACCGGTAGAGCGAACCTTCAGGTTCGCGTCTAAGGTCTTTATTTCAGATATCCGGAGCCGGCTTCAGCCGGCGACAGGCTGTTCATTTCGACTTTTTGAGCAAACTGTTTAGCCACGGTTGGCCGAGGCTAAAGCCATTTCATGCTGCCGGCTCTCGGCACGGCTTAAAGAGGCTGCGAAAAAAGTCTCAACAGCAGATCCCTCACCGACTAAAGTCGGTTGGGGATGCCAAATATAAAGGGCTTGCTACGGCGTAGCTAAAGCTACGCCCCTTCAACATCGCCTTAGGCCGAGTTTTTCAGCAAACTGTGAAGCCGGTTCGGGATGATAAAAATAATGGACTCGTGACGGCGCAGCTAAAGCTGTGCCCCTTCAAAACATATCGAACTCGACTTTTTTCAGCAGCCTCTAAAGGCGTGCCCTTCCACCGTCTGGCCGCGACATTAGCGGAAGCCGTCCGAATCGGTGAAAGGCAGCTCCGGCGATCTCCGGGAGTCGCTATCGGTGGCGACGGCATTCGAGCGGGCTTGCTCGACCTCGCGCACATCGGGGTAAGGCGCGGGCGGCGGATGATGCCGCATGGCGTTCACGCTCATGCGCCCCAGATCGTAGACGCCGTAGATAATGTTGGCGCGCCAGATGTCGCTGCGGAAGGTCAAAATCTGCCGCCGCAAGTAACGGAACACCAGTGTTGCCGGCCTTGAAGTTTGCCGACTCGGGCGCCTCCGCCAGTTGCGGCACCACCGGCTGGCAGGGCTTCAGTTCGACAATCGCCAGATCGCCGTCAGTCCGTACCGGGTCGCCGGTAGCGTTTTGGGTCAGGTTCGCCACGCCCGGCCGGGGCACCATGTGGACCGATTGCACACAACCCGCGGCCGACAGATCGCGAATCACTTTGCTGCGTTCCTCGTCGATATCCGGCTCGATGTGGTGCACGAATTCATGATGCTTCAGCGAAAGAGCCGCACCCTTGTCATGGGTGGACGCGCTCAGCCACACCGTGTGGGAGCCGGACGAGTCCGGCCATTGCCACATGCGCAGATGGTCGCGACGGGCGTAGCTGTTCAGGCTCTTCTGCCAGTTCATGTCCTCAGGCTTGCCGTCCAGCAGAAACGGCCGCATCGGCGCCTGGGCATAGCCGCTGTTGTTCAGGAAGGCATAAAAGTCGAGCATGAAGGAGTGCCGGGTGAAGGTATCGCTATTGACCCAGCCCGCCTCATGGAAGGCAGCTTCGATTTCCTCGCGCGAGCCCACGAACGCCAGGTTCACCACGTCCGCTTCGACTAAAGCCTGGGTGGTGGTGCGCGTGGGCAGCGAGCGCGTCTCGCTCTCCAGCTCCATGCTCTCCCTAGTCTCAGGCGGATCAACCTCGGCCGGCTGGGTCACCGGGGTAAGCGAGTAGACCGCCTCGGTCAGCTTGAGGCGAATGTCGGTGCCCGCGGGATAGTAGATCTCCGGCTCCGGGAAGATAGGGAACGCTGCTTTGAAGACGATCAAGCCGGCATCGGAGTACGGATTCCAGGTAGGCAGATGCCGCAGGCGGCTGTTGATCCGTCCCTGCGGAGTATCGCTGCTGCGAATGCCCTGGATCGTGCCTTTGCTCACTTGCTCGCGAGCGTTGTCGATCTCGACTACTGCGGCGGAAATCGTTACCGGCGAGCCTGCGGCGGGCGTGGCGCGATCAAACTGAATGTCCAGGGCGGCGGTTTCGTGAACCACGCCGTAGCCCACTTTGCGCACCGAGCGCACCACGCCGTCGATTTGGGTGCCGATGGGAAAGATGACCTGGTTATCGCATTCCACCGCCTGGGTGAGAATCGCGGTCACGCTGTCGCCGGGCTTCGAGCTGTAGGACGAAACCGGAGAGCTCAGCCGTATCCAGAAGGTATGCCCGGCAGCTAGGTCGTTGCAGGCAAATGCGGCGACCGGCCACAGGAACAGCCACGCGAGCGCAGTATGACGGGATACGGCGTGGAGAGATTTCATCGGGAGCGAAATGGTCGTCTCAAGTCCTCAGTCGCATGGTCATGATAAATGAGGCAGGCTGAGCTGGTCACAAAAGCTGGGTGAATTCAGCCGACATGGAGGGTTACTCCAATAGCGCTTCGATGTCTCGGCTCCCATGGATGACATGCAGAATTAAGACGACGTGGTTCTGGATGACACGATGAACGACGACATATTCTCCAGCCAGAAAACTGCGGAGACCGGGCCGCCAATCCTCATCACGCCGGCGTCCGATAAAGGGGTGCTGTGCTAGCAGCCAAGAAATCTCAGTGATGTTATCGATGACCCGATTGGCGATGTCGATACTGCCGCTTTCCTTCGCGACGCGCAACCAAATCGTGTCAAGCTCCGCTTCGACCTCAGGCGCAAGAATAAACTCGCCCGTCATCAGCGGGAATCTTGCTCACTGGAGAGCCGGGCCAGGCCGCGACGCTTTACTTCATCGGCGAGCTGTGTCACTTCCTGGCGGCTGCTAATTCTCCGTCCAGCGGTCTGGGCCAGAGAGGCTTCGGCTTTATCGACCGCGGCCAGAATTTCCAGCCGCCGACGCTCGCGCTCTTCCCACAGCGACATCGCTTCCTTTATGGCATCCTCTTCGCGGTCAAGACGCCCGGCTGCCAGAGCTTCCCGAATAAAAGCCCTCTGCTCGTCGGTGAGATGTACTTCCATGGCTTCAGCCTAAGTATTGTAGCTAGCGGTGTCAATGGCACTCCGCGCGGCCATGGTCGGCCGCATCGGGCGGTTAGGGCCACGCGCTTGGGACCCTGCTTGCTCACGTCGCACCAAGATGAACACAATGTCATCTTCCCGCCCGTGAACTTGCGGCCCAGGCCGCCTAGAATGTCCTACATACCCTGGCTTCCGATTATGGCTTGCCCGACGGGCAGCGAGCGTGGAATACCACGCCGCCAGGCCGGAATTCGACAGACCCGGGGAAAACGAGCACAGCCGTTGTATCGTTAACATTCAATGAAATTTGTTGCACGAGGCAAGCGGTGCGACTACTGGTAGTAGAAGATGACTTGGCAATTCGAGAGTTCCTGCATCGCGGCCTGAGCGAAGCCGGCTATCAGGTCGATACCGCAGTTGACGGCATCTCGGCGCTGGCGCTTACCGGCGAGGAAATTTACGATGGATTCATCATCGATCTAGGTCTGCCGGATATGGATGGCTTGGACCTGATCGGACGCTGTCGCGCCCAGGGGCACAGCGCTCCGGTGCTGATCCTGTCGGCCCGGCGCTCGGTCGATGAACGGGTTCGCGGCCTGGAACAAGGTGGGGATGACTACCTGACCAAGCCTTTTGCGCTGGCCGAGCTGCTGGCTCGGGTGCGCAACCTGCTGCGGCGAAGCACGCCCGGGCAGCCCGAGGCGGTGCGGCTCCGGGTGGCCGATCTGGAGCTGGATCTGGTGCGGCGCGAGGCCCGGCGGGGTAGTGAAGTATTGCAATTGACCACCCAGGAATTTTCCCTGCTGGAGTACCTGGTGCGCAATGCCGGACGGGTGGTGACCCGCACCATGATTCTGGATCGGGTGTGGCGTATGCGCATCGATCCGGCCACCAACGTGGTCGACGTGCAGATTTATCGCTTGCGGAACAAGGTGGATGCGGACGACCGGAAGCCGCTGATCCACACCATCCGCGGCGTGGGTTATGTTCTCAAGGAAACTTAGCTCGCAGGGACACTCCGCGGCCTGGCGCATAGCCATCTGGCCGACGGTAGCCTTTGCGCTAGGCAGCGCGGTGGCCTTCGCCATCATGTACCTGCTGATCGCGCGCGATGTCCGCCAGCGTAGCGATGCCTGGCTGAGCGGCGAAGCCGAAACTCTGGCCGACGTTGCTGCCAACACTCCCCAAGACAACCTGTATGACCGGCTGGTGGCCGAAGTCGCCGAGTTGGCCTCGCATGAGGTTTCCGATGACGACAATGCCAGCGGCCAGCACCAGTCCGTGTTCTACCTGCAAACCGTTCCCGGCGACAAACCGATTTGGGTAGGCCCCAACCCGAAAGAGGTGCTCATCCCGGCGATCGAGAAGGCTCGCCTGGTGCCGGGTGAGCCGGGCACCGTGCAAGTGCCAGGTTGGAAAAAATCCTTCCGGGTGGTCTATAAGGATCGCGGATCCGCCGGCGGTCTTTACCTGGGCTTCGCCGACGTCAGTGGAGCGGAAATGCTGGATCGCCTGACCGAGCGCTGCCTGCTGGTGTGGGCCGTCACCGTGGCCCTGGGCTTTCTCATCACTTGGCTGGCCGCCCATCGCACCCTGGCCCGGGTGCAGCAGATCAGCGATACGGTGTCGCAAATGGGCAGCGACGACCTGAGCAGCCGCCTGCCCGAAGGGCCTCATCCCGACGAAATCACCCGCCTGTCCCGTACCTTCAATCGCATGCTGGAGCGCATTCAATCTTCCGTGCACCAGATGCGTATCCTCACCGACTCGGTGGCCCACGACCTGAAGAGCCCGGTCACTTCGATCCGGGGCAGTCTGGAGGTCGCCCTCTCCAGCGGCGGCCAAGCTCAGTGGCATGAGCGCGTCGCCGAAGCCATCGAAGGGCTGGATCGCCTGGCCCAGTTGCTCAATACCACTCTCGACGTGGCCGAAGCCGATGCCGGCGCCCTACAACTGCGCAAGGAGCCGGTCGAGCTTTCCGGCATGGTGAAGCAGTTGGTGGATTTGTATCAGCCGGCCATGGCAGAACATCGGCACGAGGTTGTCACCGAATTGCAAACGGTCTGTATCGAAGCCGATGCCTCGCTTTTACATCGCACCATCGCCAATCTGCTGGACAATGAGATAGCGCATCTTCCACCGGGGTGTAGGGTCGACATCAAAGTACGAGCAGTTGGCCATGAAGCCGAGCTGATGGTGGCCGACGATGGTCCTGGTTTTCCGCCCAGCCTGCGCAGCCGCGTCTTTGAGCGCTTCGTCAAAGGCCAGCACTCCACCGGACACGGCTTGGGGCTGGCGTTTGTGGGAGCAGCAATTCAGGCCCACGGAGGCCGCGCCGAGGTCGGCGAGAGCGAAGGCGGAGGCGCGAAAATTGTTTTGCGCTTGCCGCTGGTGGAAGTGCTGACCGAAAAGGTGTAACCGGGTTCTGTAAAACAGTTGATTGTGCAGGAGTCTTCGACCTATTAATACGCAATCTCGCTGCACCACCTGGTAATAGCGTTGCGCCTGGTCGAACTTCTAAGGAATTCGCTTTTTAAACCGAGAAACCGACTTCTTGACCCTTCCGCTCCATCGACTTCGCGTTTCCCCACTTACAATAGTGCGATGTTCTTCCTGGCATTCGTTCTCGCCTTGGCTCTGCAAGGTTCTCCCCACGACGTGGATCAGACCACGGCCCTGCTGCGTGCCAAGGATCAGGCACTTCTCGACGCCATCGCGCCTGGCGATCGCAAGGTGTGGGATGAGGCACTTGCGCCCGATGCGGTTTACGTCGACGAAGCTGGCGCGGTCATGAATCGCTCGCAATTTCTCGAGCAGCTGACGCCGCTGCCAGCGGGCGCTTCCGGCAGCCTGCACATAAAGTCCTACACTGCCCACATTGTGGGAGATCTGGCTACGGTGATTCACGTCGATGACGAGCAGGAAAATTATCACGGCCAAGTTCTCACAGCACAATACTTGACGACTGAAACCTGGCGGCGCGACGACGGTGAATGGAAGCTTTACTTGGTACACGCGTACGCCGTGCCCAAAGATCCTCCAGCCATCACGCTGCCCGCCAAAGAACTGCAGCAATACGTGGGCCGGTACACGGCTGCCCCTGACCTGGACTACGTAATTAAATGGGATGGGCAACAGCTGGTGGGCGGGCGAAAGGGCGGAGCCACGAAGCCGCTCGAGGTCGAAGTGCGAGATGTACTGTTCGTTCCCGGCCAGCCGCGTATCCGGAAGATTTTTCAGCGTGACGGAAAAGGCAAGGTCACGGGATTTGTCGACCGGCGGGAAAGCTGGGACTTGGTGTGGAAGAAAGAGAAATCTTAAGAGTCGATCGCTGATAGCTAAAGAGCTATAGCTTCTGCAAGCGCTGCACGTCGCGCACGCCGGGAATTTTGCGCACCCCGGTAACGATGCGCTCCAGGTGCTTGAGGTCGGCGATGTCGGCAACGATTTCTACGGTGGCGTGATCTTCGGCGGTCTTGGCTTCGATGTTGCGGATGTTGGTATTGGCGTCGCTGATGACGGTGGCAATCTGCTTCAACATGCCGGGACGGTTATCGCAATACACCGCCAGTTTTACCGGATAGCCCGCTTGCCAGGTCGGCGAAGCGGCATCGCGTCCCCATTCTACGGCGATGCGCCGTTCCGGCTCGAACATCAGGTTCACCACATTGGTGCACGATTTGGAGTGCACGGCCACACCCTTGCCGCGGGTAACGTAACCTTCAATCTCTTCGCCCCGAATCGGATTGCAACATCGCGCGCGATACACCAGCAGGTCGTCGTGTCCCTTAACTTTGATGGCGGAATTATCGCCGCCGAATACGCGCCGCACCACGCTGGTCAGGCCGTTGGAGCCGTTATCTTCGGCCGGAGGAGCGTGTCCGGAGACAGAGTGCGCTTCGTCGGGCGGCACCAGCCGGGCCAAAATGCTGCGCGCCGAAAACTTGCCGTAGCCGATAGCGGCCAGCAGATCATCGGGCTTGGCCAAGCCATTCTCGCTGGAGACACGCGTCAACTCCGCATCGCTGATGGTCTTCATCGCGATGCGATACTTGCGCGCCTCCTTCTCGATCAGCTTGCGGCCGATCTCGATAGCGCGCTCGCGCTGATGAACGTTGAGCCAGTGCTTGATCTTCTGGCGTGCGCGCGGTGACTTGGTAAATTGCAGCCAGTCGCGGCTGGGATGATGGCCGGGCTGGGTGAGAATCTCCACGATATCGCCGGAGCGCAGCTTGTAACGCAGGGCGACGATGCGCCCGTTTACCTTCGCGCCGATGCACGTATTTCCGACCTCAGTGTGCACAGTGTAGGCGAAGTCCACAGGCGTGGCGTCGCGCGGCAGAATTACAATCTTTCCCTTCGGGGTGAAGGTGTAGACCTCTTCCGGATAGAGATCGATCTTCAGCGTAGCCAGAAACTCGCCCGAATTCTTGATGTCGCGCTGCCACTCCACCACCTGCCGCAGCCAGGCCAGTCGCTGTTCATCCCGCGCCGAGACCGGACCGTCTTTATATTTCCAGTGCGCGGCAATGCCTTCCTCGGCCATCTTGTGCATGTCTTCGGTGCGGATCTGTACTTCGAAAGCGTGCCCTTTTTCCGAGATGACGGTGGTGTGCAGCGACTTGTAGAAGTTGTTGCGCGGAATGGCGATGAAATCCTTGATACGCCCCGGCACCGGTCGCCATTGATTGTGAATGATGCCCAGCACGGCGTAGCAATCGGTCTCCGACTGCGTAATGATGCGCAGCGCCAGCATGTCGTAGATCTGATCGACCGAGATGCGTTGCCGTTGCAGTTTCTGCCAGATGCTGTAGAAGCGCTTGATGCGAGCTTCCACTCGTGCCTGAATTTTGTTCTCGCGCAGCTTTTGTTCGATGATCCCTTGCACTTCGGCCAGAAACGCCTCGCCTTCCTTGCGGCGCGACTCAATGGCGTCTTTGACCTGGTTGTAGGAGATGGGATCGACGTATTGGAAGGCCAGGTCTTCCAGTTCGCCGCGGATTTTGCCCATGCCCAAGCGGTGCGCGATGGGAGCGTAGATGTCCAGCGTCTCGCGCGCGATCTTCTGCTGCCGCTCGGGCGAGAGAAACTTCAGGGTGCGCATGTTGTGCAGCCGGTCAGCCAGCTTGATCAGGACGACACGGATGTCGTCCATCATGGCCAGCACCATCTTGCGCACGTTTTCGGCCTGAGCTTCTTCGGATGAGGCGAAATCGATTTTGCTGATCTTGGTGACGCCTTCGACGATGTGGGCAACCTGCTCGCCGAACTCCGTATTAATCTCGTCGATGGTGACGGAAGTGTCTTCCACCGCGTCATGCAGCAGGCCGGCGGTGATGGCCGTGGTGTCGAGACGCATCTCAGCCAGCAGCATAGCTACATGCAGCGGATGCACCAGGTAGGGCTCACCCGACTCGCGGGCCTGACCTTTGTGATGTTCGAGGGAGAATTCGTAGGCTTTCTTGATAAGGGTGAGGTCGTCGTCAGGCCGGTAGGCGCGGACCTTACGCAGGAGATCGCGAAAGCGTGTTACGGTCAGAACATTAGTCGCGATCTGTTGGCGCAAAGTCGCCATGTCCGATTATACGCCGAGCAGAGGCTCTGCTTTCAGAGGCGGCGCTTCGCGAAAGTGCAGAAGTTGTGCTACACCTGTGTGTCTGTTCGGAAGGCGAACCATGCGAGTATTGATCAGCGGAGCGTCGGGATTGCTGGGGAGCGCGTTGAGGCGTGCGTTGCAGGCCGCAGGCCATGAAACGGTTGCGCTGGTGCGCCGGCCCCCGGGCGCGAACCAAGCGCAATGGGACCCGAACCAGCCGCTCGATCCGGCAAAGCTCACCGACTGCGATGCGGTCGTGCATCTGGCGGGCAAGAATATCGCCGGCCGATGGACCGAGCAGTTCAAGCGCGAGGTGTTGCAGAGCCGGGTGCGCAGCACGCTGACTCTGGCCACCGCGGTGGCCGAGAGTTATCGCCAGAAGGGTCAGCCGAGAGTGTTTCTCTGTGCCTCCGGCGCCGGCTACTACGGAAGTCGGGGCGATGAGGTGCTGACCGAAGAAAGCCCAGCGGGTCAAGGTTTTCTAGCGGAAGTTTGTAAGCAGTGGGAAGCTGCCGCCAGCGCGGCAAGCGAAGCCGGCGTGCGGGTGGTGAAGCTGCGCACCGGAGTGGTGCTGGCCAGCGATGGCGGCGCCGTCAAGCCGATGCTGCTGCCGTTTCAGCTGGGACTGGGCGGCCGGGTGGGCAGCGGCCAACAGTATTGGAGCTGGATCTCACTCGACGACGAAATCGGCGTCATGCTATTCATCTTGCAGAACGACAGTCTGCGCGGACCGGTAAACGCGGTCGGTCCCGCTCCGGTACGCAATGCGGAGTTTGTACGCGCTCTGGGCAAAGCGTTACATCGTCCCACAATCTTTCCCCTGCCCGAGTGGGTGGTGAAAACTCTGCTTGGAGAAATGGGAGAGGAACTGCTTCTGACCTCGGCGCGGGTGATACCGGCGAAGCTCACCGCGGCAGGATATCGGTTTTCCCATTGCGACCTTCAGCAAGCGTTGCAGGCGGCATTGCATAGGTAAGCCGGAAGAGAATGGGAACGTGGAAAGCGAGAACGCAATGGAAACGCCAAAATCGCAGTTCGATTGGGTGAGTGCTCGAGACGCCTGCTCTACGCGAGCAGTTTTTGAAGCCCTGAAACAAGGCGCAGCCGACGATGTGAAGACCATCAATTCGCTGCGAGGCAAATCCTTATTCGCTATCCAGTCGAATTCCGGGGACTTGTTTTCCGTGGTCCGGCAGGAAGACAGCGCTCAAAGGGCGGTAAATTTCTCCGTTGCCGACAGCGAGATCGCCATCAAGCCCAGTACCGGAAGCAGTTTCCGAGTAACTCTCGCGCTCAACGAGAGTGGTGAGTGCAAGGTAAAGATAAAGGGCAGAGACGAAGAACTAGAGCATTGGCAGGTTCTCCGGATTGCCCTGGAGGACCTGTTCTTCGACGCGCAGTCCTAGATTTCCTCTGCGAATTTCCGCCGAGATTGTCGTCCCGTTTTCTGCGAAGCCGGACCAAGACGCTCTAGGCCGTGCCCGCCGGCGCTGCCCGCATCAGCGAAGTCAGCAGGAGGAAACCCACCGTACAGAATCGCGGGCCGGTAATGAGAAGGATTCCCGACATGAGCTTGGCATCAGGCGTCATTGCGTCCGGCCTCCGGAACGGCAGCGCAGTGGCCGTAGGCTACGGCTTCACGGCGCGGATCTTCACCAGCGTCCCATCGGGCAGCGGATTGCCCATGAATTGCACTACGCCGTCGCGCACCACGCCGTTAACTTCGGGAACGACCGAGGCTACGCCGCCGACGTCGGTGGCGCTCACCGCGGGCGCTTTCTTGGCGATTCCCCGATCCATCGCCAGATTCGCCAGTCGGTCTGCCTCGCGGTTCTTCTCGCGCAGCACGTGCTTAATCTCGAAGTAATCCAGGTGGTCGATCAACTTCATCGCCCGGCCGTACAACTCCTTCAATGTGGGACTACTGACTTTATACTCGCCGTTGATCTGTTTCACCATCAACTCGGAGTCGCTGATCACCCGGAGCGCCTTGAAGCCGTGCCGAATCGCATAGTTCAGCGACGACAGCAAGCCGGAATATTCAGCATAGTTGTTGGTCTGATGGCCCAGGAATTCGCTAAGTTCAGCCACCGGGCGCCCCAGTTCATCTTCCACCACCACACCGTATCCGGCGGGACCGGGATTGCCGCGAGCGCCGCCGTCAATGTAAGCCACCAGGTAAGCTTGTTCCAGGCTGGTGATGGGCGCGCCGATAAATTCTTGCGAACGATAACGGGATTTTGCCGGGAACGGACGTAAAGCCATGACGGGTAGTTTACCCCTAAATGCTTAGATGCGCAGAAGCTGCGCCGGGTTACGAATAGGGTGGAAGTATGTCCTCAAGAAACCGTGGAAGGGCACGGCTTTACAGGCCGCTGAAAAGCTCGAACGCGCACGCTTTCGAAGGGGCGTACCTTTAGATACGCCGCAGAAACGGAACCGCAGATCCCTCACCGGCTAAAGCCGGTGAGGGATGACAAATATAAAGGACTTGCTACGGCGTAGCTAAAGCTACGCCCCTTCAAAATCACCTTAGGCCGAGCTTTTCAGCAAACTGTTCAGCCCCGGCTACCCGGGGCTGAAGCCACTTCTGATGGCTTCCGATTTCGCCGGCTTAAAGCCCGGCGCTTTCACCGCCAGCGGCCGTTTCCTTTGCCGTTCTCCAAAGCCGTGGCGTGCCACCGCGCTCACCGCGCCAATCCGCAATCGTGATATAAACTTTCTCCCATCAAATTTTTCTCGTCGGAGCTGCCGTGAAAGCACGTTTCGCTGGGTTCGTCGTCTTCGCCTTGTCCGCAACTCTTCTTATGGCGCAAGCCAATCCCTCCGTGGCGCCGGCGGCGCCAGGTCAGAAGGAGCTGACCATCGAAGAGATCTTCAAGCCGGGCGGCATCCTGGGCCGGGGACCGGAGGATGTGAAGTGGAGTCCGGACGGCACCAAGGTTTCCTTCGTGCAGCGCGACGATAGCGGCGAACGCGGCGAGCTGTATTATGTCGACGTGTCCACCGGCAAGTCGGCGGTGCTGGTGGCCAGCAGTAAGCTGGCGGCGCTGGCTCCACCCACCAGCGCCATCAAGGACGAGCGCAAGAAAGAAGCAGCAACGCGCTATTCCATCGCTGCCTATCACTGGTCGCCCGATTCCAAGAAGTTGTTGTTCGACTCCATGGGGCAACTCTGGCTCTATTCTCTGGAGACAGGCACAGCCGTTCAGGTCACTTCCAATCTCGATGAAAGTGTCGATCCAAAATTTTCTCCCGACGGAGAGCGCGTCTCCTACGTCCGCAAGCACAACCTGTACGTACAGCCCTTGGCTGGCGGTCAAGAGCATCAGCTGACGAAGGACGGCAACGATACCTTGTTAAACGGTGAAGTGGACTGGGTCTACGAAGAGGAGCTGTACTCGCGCAGCAATTATTTCTGGTCACCCGACGGCAAACAGATCGTGTTTCTGCAAATGGACGAAAAGGACGTGCCCACCTATCCCATCACTGATTGGATTCCGACTCATCCCACCGTCGATCAGGAGAAATATCCCCAGCCCGGCGATCCCAATCCCAATGTGCGTCTGGGGGTGGTGAGTTCGAATGGGGGCAAGCTCAAGTGGATCACGGTCAACAGTGGCAAGACCGGCTCGCTTCCCCTGGGCAACGATCCCGACGTGCTCATTCCGCGCTTTGGCTGGGTGCACGATGGACTGTTGTGGGCGATGGCGCTGAACCGCGTACAAGACCGGCTCGATCTGTATTTCATCGACGTCAATAGCGGCGACTCGCAGCTCATGATGACCGAGTCGAGCGACGCCTGGATCGACATGCATCCCGAAGTTGATTTCAAGCTGCTGAATTCCGGCGAGACTTACTTGTGGACCAGCTGGCGCGACGGCCATAACCACATCTACCTATATCGCTTCGATAAGCAAAATCCACTGCGCACACCTGCTCAGGTTGCAGCCCAGCTGACCAAAGGTGACTGGGAGGTCGAGGGCATCGATGGAGTGGACGAGCAGCAGGGTATCGTGTACTTCTCGGCCAACCAGGGAGATTGGCGGCAGCGAAATGAATTTGCCGTCGGACTGGATGGCAAAAACTTTCATCGCGTGTCCAAAGAAGATGGCACGCATGAGGTCGACTTCGATCCCAAGACCACTAAGTATTACGTCGACGATTTTTCCGCGCTTACCGTTCCTCCGCGCGCCTCGCTGTGCACCATCACGGGCGATTGCGTCGCTTTCTGGGAGCCGCACGGCGTGGAAGCCTACAAGCTGCTCACTCCGAAGGCTGTCGACTTCAAGGCGGCCGACGGGACGACCACGCTGCAAGGGACAATTCTGCTGCCTCCGGCCGGTGGAGCGATGATCGCTAACGGCAAAGCGCCGCTGATCGTAAATCCCTATGGCGGCCCGGGAGTACAGACCGTGGTCGATGCCTGGATCGGTTTCGATCTCTTCGACCAGATTCTGGCCCGCCAGGGCTTCGCCGTCTTGCATGTCGACAATCGCGGTATGGCGAATCGCGGTAAGGCCTTCGCCCTGCCCATCAAACACAATTTCGGCCCGGTCGAGTTGAGCGATCAACTCGCATCGGTGAAGCAAGCGCTGCAACAGTTTCCCCAACTCGACGGAAATCGAATTGGCTTCTGGGGCTGGAGTTACGGCGGATATTTCACGCTTTATGCGCTGGAGAATTCTGACATCTTCAAAGGCGGCGTTTCAGTGGCGCCAGTGACCGACTGGCACAACTATGATTCCATCTATACCGAGCGGTATATGGGCCTGCCCAAAGATAATGTAGACGGCTATCGCAATAGTTCGCCGGTCAACTTTGCCGCCAAGCTGCACGGCAGTCTGCTGGAGGTACATGGCACCAGTGACGACAATGTTCACATGCAGAACACGATTCAAATGATCAATCAGTTCATCGAGACCGGTAAGCAGTTTCAGTTGATGCTCTATCCGGGCAAGACCCACGGCATTGCCGGCTTTGCCGCACGCACCCATCTGTTCCACATGATCGACGACCACTTCCTGGAGATCCTGGCGCCGGGAAAGTAGGGCATTCACCACGGAGGGGACGGATTTCTTTTTCACCACAGAGGCACAGAGACACGGAGGAGGACGGAGGCCGAGTTTCGGGTAGAGCTGGCCTTCAGAGACTGTGTCGCAACCGAAGAGGAAATTTTGCGGTAGAACAATAAGGTGGAATAACCAATTAAACTAGCCGCAACGCGGCGGGATGAAGTTAGCCGGGCGGCGTAAGCCCCCGGTCAAGTGGGAGATTATTGTGAGCCGCAGAGCGGCGACACCGGTTGCGACACAATCTCTTCAGGCCAGCGTCTCCGGGGTTTATTTTTAGTATCTGAGCGGTCTTCAGCTGGCGCAACCAACTCCTTAAACCTAAGCCCTTAGGTTACGATAGAAGATGTGGACCGGGATCTTTGGTAACAACTAATACCTTCCAGGCGGCCAATGAGCGGGCACGCAGATTGCTCAGGAAAACGCCTGCGGCGGTGGCTGCGCATTTTGATCGTAAGAGCGGCCGTATTGTCATTAGCTTGAGTTCTGGTGTGGATGTCAGCTTTTCGCCGCGTGCCGCCGAGGGGCTGGAAAACGCTACCCCTTCCCAGTTAAGCCCCATCGAAATTACTCCCTCAGGACTGGGTATTCACTTTCCCAAGCTGGATGCGGATCTTTATCTACCTGCCTTGTTGGAGGGTGTGCTCGGGTCGAGGAAGTGGATGGCGGGGAGGCTGGGGTCTGTGGGCGGCAAGAAAACCAGCATTGCGAAACAGAAGGCATCGCGAGCCAACGGGCGCCTCGGGGGTCTCCCCAAGAAGGCTACGAGCATTTAGTCCCTTTCTTCCGCCGGTCAACGTCACCGAATTGGGTCTTCAAAAATTCTACTTGCTTGATTCCGTGCCTCCGTGTCTCTGTGGTAATAAAGACTTCTTATCTTCTCCGTGGTCTCCGTGTCCTCCGTGGTGAAAACGCCTTCCCCTTGCCCCGCTTCGCTATTTCTGTTTAGATTCTGAGGCACTGATTCCACGACTCCCGGGAGCCTTACCCTGGCGACACAACTGTTCGCGTGCAAGTCCATTGACAAGCTGATCTCCGAATCGGAGGAGCCGGAACATCGGCTGAAGAAGACGCTGGGTCCGTGGTCTCTGACTGGGCTGGGCATCGGCGCCGTCATTGGCTCGGGCATCTTCACCGTGATCGGGACGGCGATCGCGGGCCAGAAGTTCGACACCGCATCGATCCTCAACAGCCCCCTGGCCGACTACATCGTGCATCATGCCGCTACGCTGGGGCGTCCTGGCGCCGGGCCGGCACTGGCGATTTCGCTGATCCTGGTCGCCATCGTCTGCGCCTTCACCGGCCTGTGTTACGCGGAGCTGGCCTCGATGATTCCCATCGCCGGCAGCGCCTACACCTACACCTACGCGACCATGGGCGAACTGATCGCCTGGATTATCGGGTGGGACCTGATCCTGGAGTACGCAGTCAGCAACATGGCCGTCAGCGTGGGCTTCGCCGCCCACATGGCTGCTACCTTCGACTGGTTCGGCTGGCATCCGGCGCTGCGCTGGATTTCGCCCGCCTATTTGCCGGGCGGCCTCACCGACTTGCAGGGCAACGTTCTCTACACGCCGGGCTGGCACTTCGGCTTCAACATTCCCGCGTTTCTTATCGTCATGCTGCTCACGGTAGTGCTGGTGCGCGGCATTCGCGAGTCGACTGAGACCAACAACATCCTGGTCGTGCTGAAAATTGCAGCTATCCTGGCGTTCGTGTTCGTAGGGATGCGCTTCATTCATCCCGCCAACTATCATCCCTTCGTGCCGGAAGGCTGGTCGGGCGTGCTCACCGGCGGATCGATCATCTTCTTCACCTACATCGGATTCGATTCGGTCTCGACCGCGGCGGAAGAGGCCAGGAACCCGCAGCGCGACATCCCGATCGGCATCATCGCTACCCTGGTCGTCTGCACCGTGCTCTACATTGCCGTCGCCGTGGTGCTGACCGGGATCGTTCCCTGGCGCTCCTTGATCGATGACGCCGCGCCGGTCGTGAACAGCATGAGCATGCTGGCGGGCACGACCAAGTCTGCCCTGCTGCACTGGACCGAGCTGGCCGTGCTGTTCGGCGCGATGATGGGGATGATCTCGTCGCTGCTGGTCTTTCAGTTGGGACAGGCGCGGGTTTGGTTTTCCATGTCGCGCGACGGACTGCTGCCTGAGATGTTCAGCCGGGTGCATCCGCGCTTTCGCACGCCCGCCGTGGCGACGTGGATAGCAGGATTTCTGGTCGGCATTCCCGGAGGCCTGCTCGATATTGGCACGTTGTCAGACCTGACGAACATCGGCACGTTATTTGCGTTTGTGCTGGTGTCGCTGGGCGTGATCATTCTGCGCTACAAGCAGCCGGATCGGCATCGCGGCTTCCGCGCGCCCGGCGGTTTGGCGGCGCCGATTCTCAGCGTGATCTTTTGCGCTCTGCTGATGGCTGGCCTGCCGATCCTTACCTGGATACGATTCTTCGTCTGGCTGATCCTGGGCATGATCGTCTACTGGCTTTACAGCCGCCATCGCAGCGAGTTCAGCCCGCGCAACTCTGGGCCCGCCCTCCCGAGCGGCGACTAATCGATCAGCGTCCCCAATTCTTTCCATTGACAAAGCTTCCTTCCGCCGCCATAGTGGGCGCGTAAATCCTCCACAGGCTCGTGACCTATGCCAGATCTCGGTTCCAACACGAGTCGCCCGCAGCCGAAGGCCAATACCGGTTCGACGTTCCTGAACTGGCTCAGTGACACGTCCACTGCTTTCGTGCATCTGGAGCGCCGCTTCGATCCTTTCTATCGTCCCGCGTTTGATGCCCTGTTGCGCGATCCCATTGCGCGCCTCGCCACGGCCTTAATCAACCGCAAGCGCCCCAACGAAGGCTTGCAGATCGCCGAGGAGCGGCCGATTCCGGACGAAGAAGCTTGGGTCAACTCCATCATCACGAGCTTCGAAAAACAGATGCGCTTGCTGTGGAAGCCGGGAGGGTTCGAGCGCGGAGGCAATACCAAGACGCACGGCATCGTGCGCGCCGAGTTCATCGTCCACGACAATCTTCCCGCCGAGTTGCGCCACGGCATCTACGCCCAGCCGCGCAGCTATCGCGCCTGGGTCCGTTTTTCCGGGCCCGGACCTTACATCACGCCTGACATCGACGACGTCGGCTTCATGAGCATGAGCATCAAGCTTATGGGCGTACCCGGTCCGAAGTTAATGGAGGAGGAAAAGTTCACCCAGGACATGACCGGCGTGTCTACGCCAACCTTCGTCACGCCCGATGTCAACGCTAACGCCCAGCTGCAGATCGAGAGCCTGAAGAACGCGCAGATTTTCTACTTCCTCAACTTCCATCGTTCGCACGTACTCGATCTCATCATGCAATCGCTGTGGATCAAGACCCAAAGCAGCCCGTTGGAGGCGCCTTATTTCAGCTGTGTTCCGTATCTGCTGGGTGAAGGGCAGGCGATGCAGTACTCGATGTGGCCGAAATCCAGCAAGCGAGCTCGTATACCGCGCCTGCCTTTCCGGCCTCCCGACGACTACCTGCGCAATGCCATGGCCGCCACACTGGGCGAAGAAGATGCCGAGTTCGATATTCGCCTGCAATTGCAGACCGATCCGCACCTGATGCCTATCGAGAACAATGCCGTGCTATGGCCGGAAAAGCTTTCGCCTCGCATCTCGGCAGCGACGCTGCATATTCCCCGGCAGCAATTCAATTCACCGGCACAGATCAACTTCGAAAAGCGGCTTTCCTACAATCCCTGGCATTGCATCGCTGAGCATCGTCCCTTGGGCAATCAAAGCCGCGCCCGGCGACGCATGTACTTCGTACTTTCCGCTCTGCGTCATACCATGAACAACGTTCCCCACTACGAGCCGACCGGCGACGAAGTTTTCGACTGACGGGGCACTACCATGCCATTGACAAAATCCTGCGCTGCCGCCATAGTTGGCGACACTCCCACAGGGCGCTTCCAAAATTTAGTGCTCGCCGGATTCCTCTGCAGTCGCCGGCGCACCATCGAGGAGACTGAATCCCATGGCGTACACTGCGCCGCAGTTGCTGGCGATGTCCCAAAAACAGCTTGATGACCTTTTCGCCGCCAGTCCGGCCGGAGCCATTCCGAATGGCGAGGCGAACGGCACCGCCATCATTGCTTCGGGAACTACCTTCTCGGCTGAGATGGCGGAACTGATCGAAATTTTCGGCTGGAAAGGCAAGACCTTCGACGCCGCCCACGGAACGCTGATGAATCGCATCTCGGCCTTCGGGGTGAACGCTATTGTCGCCGAGGTTTACCAGACCGCGAGCTGGTTCGATGGCAAAGAGTGCATTGTGCTCGACTACTCGAAAACCTCCCTGGTGGCCGAACACATTCGCGACGAAATTCGTGAGATCAGTCCGGGGATGTACCTCGGTCTGGTGTATTGGAAAAAAGACAGGACGATCCATTTTGCGCTGCAGTTTCCAAGTTCATGACGCCGCAGTCCAACCTGATGGTGCTGGCCCCGATCGCGGCCGATCGGATTGACGATCTCCGCCAGTTGCTGGCCTCCATGAATCGCAGTCCCGGAGTGGTCGACCCGCAGAATACTTTGGTTCCCTTCGGGCAGTTCGACACCTTGCACTTCGGGCGAATTCTCATCCTCGACGATCTGACGCTTGCTGATATCACGGCCTATGGATTGCCGGTGGTCAACTATCCCACGTACCTGGCGTTTCTGGCGGACTTCGACGGACCCTCGGAGACATTTTTTGCTGAACTGATGCAGCGGGCCGGCGACGGCTTGAAGCGCATTTTTTCTCACTGTACCGACTTCGATCCCAACGCCAATCTTCTGGCTTGGATGAAGGCCCACAACCTGACTCCCGCAACCGACCTACGTGAACTGGATTGGACGCACCGTGCGCCAAGTGCGAGAAGAAGCGGCGCTGCACGATTCTCTGGTGAGCTGGTCGCAACAGAATGCCGCGGCGCTGGCGGCAATGCCCCCGGCCCAGTTACATGGGGTGCTCAAGCAGTATGTTCGCGGCGAACAGCAGGCGGGTCGGCTGACGCTCACTCCCTCGCAGGCGACGCCGCTGGGCTGGTGGATCGGCAATGTGCATTCATCTGCTGGGCGTGCCGCATGTTGCTTCTGTTGCTGGCTCCGTTCCTCCTGATCTACTCGCCAATCTTCTTCATTCAGCTTCGACGCCATGAACGCTCCGATCCGGAAATCGCACCCCGCATCGATCCCGCCCACGCGCACCAGTTGGCGATGTTGGAAGATCACGACGTGACCAATCAGTTCAGCGCCATGGGCCAGATAAAGCCCGGCCCGTTTCGACGCTGGCTGCTCACGTTCCTTCTGTGGGTGATCAACTACACCGCCCGGCATATTTACAACCACGGACGACTGGCACGCGTCAGCACGATTCATTTCGCGCGCTGGGTATTTCTCGACGAGAAGAAGCGGCTGCTGTTCGCCAGCAACTACGATGGCAGCCTGGAAGGCTACATGGACGATTTCATCAACAAAGTGGGATTCGGCTTGAATGTGGTTTTCGGCAACGGCGTCGGCTATCCCACGACTAACTGGCTGATTCTCGATGGCGCGAAGGACGAACAGAAATTCAAGTACGTGCTTCGCCGCCATCAGTTGCCAACCGAAGTCTGGTACAACGCATATCCCGGGCTGACGGCATACGATCGCCACCGGAATTTGCTGATCCGGCAAGGTCTGGAGAAGCCGTCGATGAGCGACAGCGAGGCCCGGCAGTGGCTGCGACTGATCTAATTACGGTTGGAAGGAGTTGCTATTAGGGTCGATTTACCGAAGCGGCATAGGAGTTTGGCGTTATCTCGACCTGAAAATCATCAGGTTGGAACAGGGTTCAAGCTCGCTTTGAACTAACCGCGAAGCGGCGGCTATGAAGTTAGCCCAGGACGCAGCCGCAGGCGGAGTCCTGGGTGAGAGTGAAAAACGAACCGAGTCCCGTAGGGACGCCAGAGGTTTTGTGCCGCCGGCTGAAGCCGGCTAGGAATGAAAACGTACAGAACGATTCGGCGCGTCTAAAGGCGCGCCCCTTCAAAACAAATGCGAATCTGATTTTCTTGGCAGGGAGCAACAACAGTGAATGCCGTGGACTACAGCGACGTGCAAGGCCTGGTACGCTTCGGTTATGCCGCGCTCATCGAGGCCAGCTTCCTGCTGCTGCGGATTCGCGATGCTGGCGCGGCGTCGGCATGGCTGGCTTCGGCGCCGATTTCCAACGCCGTTGCGCTCGACAAGGCTCCTCCAACCGCGATGCAGGTGGCGTTCACCCGCCCCGGTCTGGAAGCGTTGCATCTTCCTGCCAGCGTGATCGCCGGATTCTCCGACGAGTTTCTCTCCGGCATGTGGGGCGAGGAAAATCGCTCGCACCGTCTGGGGGATGAGGGAGCGAACGCTCCCCAGTCTTGGCGTTGGGGAGGGCCGGAGAAAGTTCCGCACGTCCTGGTGATGCTCTACGCGCAGAAGGGTCAATTGCAGGCATTCGCTCAGGCAATCGAGGATCCGGCGTGGAATGCTGCGTTCGAGCTGATGGATTCGCTTCCGACCTCGGACCTGCAAGGCGTCGAGCCCTTCGGCTTTACCGACGGAATCAGTGAGCCCTCGCTGGATTGGGAGCGCCATCGCACTGCAGCCGATCAGACTGCCTACACCAATCTTTCGTGCCTGGGCGAATTTCTGTTGGGCTATCCCAACGAGTACGGCAAATATACCGATCGGCCGCTGCTGCCCGACAACAACACGACCGGGATGTTACCCGAGGCGGAAGACAAGCCGGGAATGCGTGATCTGGGCCGCAATGGCAGCTATCTGGTCTTGCGGCAATTGCAGCAGGATGTGCGCGGCTTCTGGCAGTTCGCCGATCGCCACGCGAAATCCGACCCGCAAACGCGCGAACAATTGGCGACTGCGATGGTGGGCCGCCATCGCAATGGCGATCCGCTTATGCCTTTGACGGGTGAGCCGATCCAGGGAGTCAAACCTGCCCAGCCCTCCAATCAGTTCACCTACGATTCCGATGTCGATGGCACGCGCTGCCCCTTTGGGGCGCACATTCGGCGCTCCAACCCCCGCAATGCCGATTTTCCACCGGGGACCACGGGATTCTTCTCCCGCCTGATTCACAATCTCGGCTTTGCAGGAACTGGTCTTCGCGAAGACATCATGTCGTCGACCCGCTTCCATCGTCTGCTGCGGCGCGGCCGCGAGTATGGTCCGGGCCTGTCGCCCGAACAGGCAGTACAACCCGACTATCCCGATACTGCCGAACACGGAATCCAATTCATCTGTATCAACGCGAACATTTCCCGCCAGTTCGAGTTCGTGCAGGGCGCCTGGATCATGAACACCAAATTCAACGGGATGACCGGAGAAAGCGATCCTCTGCTGGGCAATCGCCAACCTATCCCCGGCTGCGCGGTCACGGATAGTTTTTTACTTCCGCAGGAAAACGGCCTGCCACGCTGCATCTCCGGCCTGCCGCAATTCGTAACCGTGCGCGGCGGCGCCTACTTCTTTCTTCCGGGAATCAGGGCCCTGCACTACCTGGCCACGCAAGTGCCGCGAATAATTACTGCGCCACTCCGCCCGCGGGACATTTTCCTCCAGGTAACGCACGATCAGGCTGTGAATGTGGAACGACGTGCCCAGCCCCTCGGAGATCGAGTGAGTGCGATTCGGATAATCCATCATGTCGAACGGCTTGCCCAGCGCGACCAGTCGGTTGATCAGCAATTCGGTACCCTGGAAATGAACGTTGTCGTCGCCCGAGCCGTGTACGATCAGCAGCTTGCCGCTCAGTCCGTCGGCAAAGTTAATCGCTGAACCGTCGTGATAGCCCTTAACGTTGTCTTGCGGCAGACCCATGTAGCGTTCCTGGTAAATAGTGTCGTAATGCTTCTGGTCGGCGACCGGAGCCACCGCGATTCCGGCTTTGAACAGTCCGGGATAGCGAAACATCATGTTTAGCGTGTTGGAGCCGCCACCGCTCCATCCCCAGATGGCCAGACGCGAAGAATCGATGTAGGGCCGTTCCTTCGCCAACTCGCGAATCGCGTCCGCCTGCTGTATCGAAGACAGAACGCCCACGTCACCGTAGACGCTCTTGCGCCATTCGCGCCCCTTGGGTGCCGGCGTGCCCTCGTTGTCGAAGCTGACCACCAAATATCCCTGGTGCGCGATCAGTTCGTGAAACAGTCTGCCGGAACCGCCCCAGGCGTCGACAACGGTCGCACCAGCGGGCTCGCCATAGATGTAAACCAGCACGGGATACTTCTTCTTGGCATCGAAATCCGGTGGCTTGATCATCCATCCATCCAGCTTCACGCCATTGCTCACCGGCACCTGGAAGAATTCCACCGACGAGGCGATCAGATCTTTCGCTTTGTGCGCCAAGGCTTCGTTGGCTTCCAGCATCCGCGTTACCTTGTGATCGGGCAGGCTGACCAACTCGGTCACCGGCGGGCTATCGAAGGTCGACACGGTATGGAATGCCCACTTGCCGTTGGGAGAGATGTCATAGCCGTGCGTCCCGGGCTCATTGGCAGGCGTGATGCGTTGCGGCGAGCCGCTGCCATCGATTCGCGAGCGGTAGAGATATTTGCGGGTGGCATCGTCGGGCGAAGCGATGAAGTAAAACCATTTTCCCGCATCGTCGACCGCAATCTCCGAAATCACATCCGCGGGAAAGTTGGTGATGAGCTGGGGCTTGCCGTCAGCCCGCGAAATCACGTAAGCATGACGCCAGCCATCGCGTTCGCTCAACCACACCAGGCCCTTTCCGTTTCCTACCCAATCGAGCGAGCGCACATAATCCACCCAGGCCGCGTCCTGGTCTTCGAACAACGTCCGCACTGAACCGGTGTGCGCATCCGCAAGCATGACCTGGTTGGTGTTCTGCAGCCGGTTCAGATATTCCAGGATCAGCTGATCCGAATTCTTCGCCCACTCCATGCGCGCGACGTAGTGATTGCGTGGATCCCCTGGCAGATCCATCCACTTCGTAGCGCCGCCCTGCGCCGGGATCACGCCTATCCTCACCGCGGAATTGGTTGTCCCCGGCTGCGGATAGGGATACGTCGTCACCACCGGATATTCTTCCTTCGTATCGTTGATCAGCGAGTATTCACCCACGCCGGTCGTATCGAACTGCCAGTAGGCGATGGACTGGCTGTCGGGACTCCAGCGAAACGCATCGCGCAAACTCAGTTCCTCCTCTGTCACCCAGTCGGTGGTGCCGTTGATCAATGTGGCCGAGCCATCGGTTGTCAGCGGACGAATCTGATCGGTCGCCAGATCCTGCACGTAAATGTTGTTGGCCCGCACGAAGCCGACACTCTTGCCGTCAGGGGAGAACTTGGCAAACATCAGCGACGACTCGGGCGCATCGCCTCCCAGCTTCTTCAAGCGCCCGCTGGCCAGATCGAGCACCCAATAGTCGCCGCGCGTGTTGAGCCGCCAAACCTTTTTCGTGTTGGCGAAAATCAGCAACTGCTGGTTGTCGGGCGACCATGCGTAGTCGGCAATCTTCATCGGCTTCGCGCCGGGCGGCATCAGCTTGGCAGCCGAGACCAGGACCGTGCGCTTGCCGGTTGCAGTCTCATACTCGACGATGTCTTCGCCCCCGGAAACCGTGGCCGACGGCTCAACCGTGGTGTATTGCGCCCCCTTATCGATCCAGCGGGCTGGCCCGAAATGTTTGACGTCAAATTCGTGCTTGTTGAATATGGCGTCGAGTGTGGGAGAAAGTTGTTGCGCCTGCAAGAAAGCCGGGAGACAGGTTGCGATCAGGACAGCGCAGGCGAGACGGATGACCAACGAATGCTTAGGAGTCATGGTGAGGTAGGCTCGATATTCCTATATCAAAACGGACTGCAGGGAATTCTAGCGAGCTACGGCACCTGACCGCAATCGTGACGAGTTCGTACGACGCACCTTCGCCTAGTGGCCGGCTGTGTCTGGGTTCTTAGCAAATGTCCGAACATGCGCTATCACGGCAACAACTTCCTGGTCCGACAAGCTATCGCCGAAGGCAGGCATATTGTTAATGCCGTTCTTGACGATCTGTTCCAGTTGCGAATCCGACTGATCTTGCACCGCGGGCGATCGCAGGTCCACGACATTCAGACTTCGGCCGGCCGACGTGCCCGCCCCGTCCGGTCCATGACAGGATGCACATTGCGCTTGGAATGTGACGTTGCCGGACGGCTTGTCTGGCGGTAACGCCCAGCCCATCGAAGCGGCGGCCAACAAGACGAATAATACGAACAAACCTATAAGAGCAGCGAGAAGTTTTCTCATAATTTCCCCCCGACGAACAGAGAAGTAAGTTGCACCTCGATTGCCATTGGCCGCAGCAGAACCTTTCCGCAGTCAGAGCGCGCGAACCCGACTGTCGAGCATGAACACCGCGACTTGAAAGGACCGGTTGCAGCATCTTTTTTCGACAGTCGCAGTTTGCTGTCGAGCTTTCGACACCTCCTGTCAGAAAGCCAAGACATCTCCGCCGAAAAATTCCGCCAGGCACACGCTTGATCACGACTTTGCTCAGCAACAAGCAGTTTCTACGGTGCGCGGCCGGATTTGGAATTGGCAATCGATCTGCACTTACCAACATTGTCCGCGTCAACGGCCAGCGAGCTTCGCTGCTCACGATCTTGAGGTCGGGAAACAGTTCGCCGCTCGACATTATTTCCGGAGTGAAAGGCTTGCTACCGATCATCCAGGCCGGACTTCCGCCGGCACTGGAGATTCATCCCCTGGCCGATCAGTCGGTCTTCGTTAATGCAGCAAGCTCCGTGGTTCGTGAGGGCTTGATTGCGGCGTGTCTTACCGGAATCATGATTCTCGTTTCCTTGGGCAGTTGGCGCAGCACGCTCATCATCGCGGTGTCGATTCCGCTGGCGGTGCTGACGTCGTCGAGGTTACTGGCGGTCTGGATGGCAACGAATCCGTCATCGATGCCCCGCCCGATTCGATCGTCGATGGCGAGCAAGTACGGGTAACGAAGTGATCTCCGGCGGTGCGGCTGCACCGAGTCGCCGCATTCTGTGATCCCGACCGGCGAAGAAGCGGATGGATCTCGGGTGCACCCCTGTATTAGATCTATTAGATCCATGCGCAATTTGCCGGCATGCAAGAGAGCAAACGAGAACCCCGTCCCGCCTTGCGGGACGACTCAGTTCAGCCCAGGAAGGAGCCCCGGCGGAGTCCTGGGATCGACGTTTTATCAAATCTCCAAGCCCCTTGCAGGGGACGGTATATACGGAATGTCGGCGCTGATTACGACTGCGGCCGGCGAGGAATTCCCAACTGCCGCATCTTGTACAACAGGGTGGTTCGCGGGATTCCCAGTTTCACCGCCGCACCGTCGCGTCCGCTAAGCACCCAGTTGGTCTTGCGCAGGATTTCGCTGATGTACTCGCGCTCGGCTTCCACCAAGGTCTTTGGCTTGTCCGGATAAGCGACTGACTGCGCAGCAACGCTCGTCGTAACCGGTTCCTCGATCTTCTGCAAGTCGGGCGAACGCAACACGCCATCCTTGGAGAGAATGACAGCGCGCTCAATCACGTTTTGCAGTTCCCGAATGTTGCCCGGCCAGGGATATTGCATCAATGACGTCATTACTTCATCGGAAACCGTGTGAATGGGCTGGCCCATGCGGCGCGAGAACGTCTCTACAAAACTGCGCACGAGAATGGGAATGTCTTCGCGACGCTCCCGCAGTGGAGGCATGGATATCGGAAAAACATTCAGCCGATAATACAGGTCGGCGCGAAACTCGCCATCCTCCACCATCTTCCCCAAGTCCCGATTGGTGGCAGCCACCAACCGCACATTCACGTGGATCGATCGGCTGCTGCCCAAACGTTCGAATTCCTGCTCCTGCAAAACCCGCAACAGCTTGGGCTGCAGCTCCAGCGGAATGTCGCCGATTTCGTCCAGGAACAACGTTCCTTTGTCGGCCAGTTCGAAGCGTCCCTTCTTCTGCGCGATTGCGCCGGTAAACGCGCCGCGCTCGTGGCCAAACAGTTCGCTCTCCAGCAGGCCGGAGGGGATCGCCGCACAGTTGAGTTTCACAAAGATACTGTCACGGCTGGAACTGAGATTGTGGATAGCGCGCGCGATCAACTCCTTGCCGGTTCCAGTCTCGCCCTGGATCAGCACCGTCGATCCCGTAGGGGCTACCGTCTTCACCTCGCTGAGCACCTTCTTTAACACGGCACTCTCGCCTAGAATCTCGTCGAAGTTGTGCTCCTTGCGCAGTTCGTCGCGCAGATACCGGGCCTGCTCGGCAATCTGCCCGCGCGATTGTTCCGCCTCTTCGTACTTCAGCGCATTCTCAAAGGCGATTGCCAGTTGCCGCGCGATTTGTTCCAGCAGTTCGCCATCCTTTTCGGTGAAGAAATCCTGGCTGCGATCGAGCAAATGCAGAATTCCCAGAGTCCGGCCTCCACGCTGGATGGGAATGAAGTAGCCCGACTGAAATTGTTCGACCTGCATAATCATTCGCGCTTCCTGGCCGAGTCCCGCGGGGACCGTGTGAAACAAAAACGGCGAGCCGCTGCGAAAGGTTCGGCCGGAGATGGAACCCTCCATCGGGATCAAAGTCTCTTCCGTCAAGGCGCCGCGCGGGTCGGGATAGTCCAGGGCACGTACCCGCAACCACTTTTCGTTCTTCTCCGGCATCGAGACATAAGCCGCGTCACATTGGATGGCGGTGCGAACGCTGCTGGCAATGGCGCGCAGCAGGTCGGGGAGCGCGATATTGGAGGTGACCGCATTGTTGATGTCGAGTAGCATTTTCAAGCGATCGCGCTCATGCATCAGATCGTTTTGCAGCTCCCGGGCGTCCTGATAGTTGATCGCATTCTCCACCGCAACGGCCACTTGCGCCCCCACCAGGCACGGCAATTCCAGATCGTCCAGGTGATAGGCGTTCAGGTGAGAGCTGCCGAAGGTCAGGGCGCCGATCCGCCTGGTCGCCGTGGTCAAGGGAACAATGCAGAAGGATCGGACGCCGTTCTGGCGGAAGAATTTCATCACCGTCGGAAACCCGGTCTCCTGCGAGATATCGCCCACCACCATCGGCTGCTGGGTTCTCCAGACACTGGCGGAGGGGGACTCTTCCATCGAATACTCGGGAGCCGCGACCGGCCCGGGCTGCAGACTATGTACCGTCTGTGCCCGCATCACGTCCCGCTCGTCGTCGCGGGTCATCAGCGTGAGGTAGGTGAAGTCGAGAAGTTCATGCAGACGCGCAGCCAGTCCGCGGACCAGCTCATCCACGCTGGCATGCGTGGCCATGGCCCGCGACAACTCCAATAAGGTGCGATAGCGGTCAACTGGAATTGCAGAAATCTGGCTTTCTATAAAGGACATGTCGTTTCCTACAGACGAGGAGGCAAACTTAGAAGGGCCTGTTGCAATAGATTGCCTCTACGGCGATTTGGGCGCACGGAAATATATGAAAAAGTTCGAGGTTTGCCGCAACTCGTCTAAGTACTGACGGGCTGTCTACGGGTTGACGGCCCGGGCCGCTGAACCGCGCCGTCTGCGCTCGAAAGTGCTGTCTCGCTTGGGCTTTGTGGGTGCGAATGCGCTCGGATCGGGTGGCCACTCACTTGCTTAAATAAAGGACGTAGCATGCATTGGCTGCGCGGTTAGTCCGACTCCCAAAGTATCGGAAGGCAGCCGGCAAGAGGAAAGGAGACTTCAATGCAAACAAAACAGCTGGGAAACAGCGAACTCAAAATCACCCCCATCGGTCTGGGCGCTTGGGCTATGGGCGGCGGCGGATGGCAATGGAGCTGGGGCCCTCAGGATGACGAAGATTCAATCACCGCGATTCACGAGGCCCTGGATCATGGCATCAACTGGATCGACACGGCCGCCGTTTACGGCCTGGGACATTCGGAAGAGGTGGTAGCTCGGGCGCTTCGAGGATGCTCGAACCGGCCGTACATCTTTACCAAGGCGGAAAGGGTGTGGGACGCAAACGGCAATATTTCCGGCTCGCTCAAAGCCGAGTCCATTCGCAAGGAAGTCGAAGCTAGTCTGCGACGGCTGCAAGTCGAGGTAATCGATCTGTATCAAATCCACTGGCCCGAACCCGACGAGGATATCGAGGAGGGTTGGAGCGAGATGTTGCGCCTCCAGGCCGCAGGCAAGGTTCGGTATGTCGGCGTCTCCAATTTCAACGTAACCCAGATGAACCGCGCGCTGGAGCTGGGCCCGATCACTTCGTTGCAGCCGCCATACTCGTTAGTGGCACGTTCCGTGGAAGAGGAAATCCTGCCCTTCGCCGCCGCTCATGGCATCGGTGTCATTGTTTACTCCCCAATGTATTCCGGACTGCTGACTGGGGCCATGACGCGCGCGCGGATTGCGTCGCTCGCGGCAGACGACTGGCGGCGCCGGGATGCCAATTTCCAGGAGCCACTCCTGTCGCACAATCTTCGTCTGGTGCAGCTGCTGCGCGACATTGGCAGCCGTCACGGAGTCACGCCGGGAGAAGCGGCCATCGCCTGGACGCTTACCAATCCCGCAGTGACCGGGGCGATCGTGGGCATGCGAAATCCCAAACAGGTGCGAGGCGTGGTGGGATCGGCGGAGCTCAGCCTCACCCAGAACGAGTTGGGGGAAATTGAGCTGGCCTGGAGTCAGGAACTCGCGGGCAAGATATCGACCCGATGAAGGGTGGAGGAGGATTGGCGAGACATCTGACCTTGTCAGACAAATCGTGCCGTCAATGTATCTCTGACGCTGTCAGAGTAAACCCTTCGCGTTGATCCCATGTCTACTACCAAAGGAGCTTGAGAGCGAATTGGATCTGCCGGGCGGTAGTCGAGGTGCTGGTGATCGCGCCCGCCGTGCCCGACACTCCGGAGGGCGTAAACACGATGAGATTCGGGGTGTTGAAATTCGCGTGATTCAGCAGGTTAAAGATTTCCGCCCGAAATTGCAGCGACAAACGTTCGCGTAGGACGGTGTCTTTCACCGCCGAAAAGTCCCAGTCGGCAAGTCCGGGACCGATCAGCGTATTCCTTCCCAGATTGCCGTAGAAGCCGCTGTTCGGCGGCGGCGCCAGAAACGCGGCAGGATTGAACCACTGGGTCGGCGTACCTTCGATCACCGATCCGGTGAAATTAGGGTTCACAAATGGCCGCACTGGATTGCGTGTATCGCCGTTGTTGGAAGGGTTGTAACTGAGCTGCGGGGTAAAGGGGAATCCTGACTGCAGTGTAACGATGCTGTTCACCGACCAGCCGCCCAGCATGGTATTCGGAAAGCCCGACAGGTCTCCGGCAAATCTCTTTCCCTTGCCGACGGGCAAGGCATAGACGGCGCTGATCGCGGCCAGATTTCTGACATCGTATGTTGCCAGTCCCCAATCAGCCTTGATGTCGTAAGGATTCGCTACCAGTCCGGGGGCATTACCGGCGGTGGTCTGATTCAACGAGTCGCCATCATCCAGCGCCTTCGACCAGGTGTAGACCGCGCGGAACGAAAGATCGTTGCTGAAGCGGTGATTGAAGTCGAGTTGCAGAGCATTGTAGCTGCTGTCGCCGACCGAGAACCACGTCCAGGTGTTCGCCAGCGCTGGATTTGCCTTGGGAGTGCCTGCCGGAATGTAAAACGTGCCGGCTGGAACCGGCGTGCCCGCCAGCCCTGCCGGAAAATTAGCGGGATACACGGCCGGGCAGGGCGACGCCGGACAAATGGTTGGGAACGGAGTGTTGGCGTCGGCGCCGATCAGTTCGTGATATCCATGCGATCCCAGATAGCTGATGGTCAGCGAAGTGTTGGGGGTGATCTCCTGCTCAATCGCCAGGGTGTAGGAGATCAAGGTCGGCATCTGCAGGTTCGGCTGAACTCCGCCAGGAACCAGCAGCGCCTTCGAGGGCACCGGGGCCAGCGGGTTGATAGGCAGCGACGACACCGGCAATGAAGCGATGCTGTAAGTTGGATTGAAGGGCGCGTTCTGATCCATGCGGTAGCCTAGGGCGTCCTGCAGGTCGTTGTACATTCCGAATCCCGCGCGCACCACCGTGGAACCAAGAAAAGGACTCCAGGCCAGACCAATGCGGGGCTGCGGCAGGAACTTCGCGTTGTTCTGGGTAAACGCGCTGCTGGCGATACGCGGCTCGCTGGAGATCACGCCGTCGCTATTGAAGGTGTAATTGGCGGCGCGCCCGTGAGCTTCGTTCCAGCCCGTGGAAAATTCGTCGCGGAATCCCAGTGTCAACGTTAGCTTGGGATTCACGCGAATCATATCCTGCGCGTAGAGCGCACCAAATAGCGATCGCCAGTTCATTTCCGTGGGCGCGGGATCATACAAGAAGCTGCCGGTAGTCCCGGCCAGGAAGGTTGTCAAACTGGCGAAGGTAGCCTGCCCGTATTGGCTGAGGGCCAGAGTTTCGTTCGATTGAAATTGCTGGAACCATGCGCCGAAACTGAATTGATGCACGCCATGCGTCCAACTGACCCGGTCTTCGTAGGTATAAAGATTGCGCGCTACGCTCAGGTTGCTGCCATTGTTGCTGCCCGCCAGGCCAATCTGCGCTTGCGGGTTGGAAGCCGCGCTGCCGCCCACCACCACGGCGCCTACCGGATCTCCCAGCAGAAAGCCGGGAACCGTGGTTGCCGGAGTTCCCGGTGTCGGCTCACCGGTGAAGAAGTACCCCGCGCGCGAGTAGCCGAAGAGAGCCACATTCAACAGCGTGGGCGAAAAGACGTGTGTTTCCTGCAGGCTGGCGACCTGCTCGCGCAGATCCAGAATATCGGTGCTATAGGGGTCCGCCGTTGTGGGAGTAAAGGCTCCGCTGTCGTCGATGGTGTACACCGCCGAGAATGTGTCTTTGTCGGAGAAATTGTGATCCAGGCGAGCGGTGCCAAAGTTTTCCTGAATGGTTTGCAACGGGCTACTGGAAAAAGCAGCGATTCCGTTGAAGGTGGGATCGCTGGCAGAAGGTGTGGGCCACAAGTTCAGCAGCGGTTGCACACTAGGCACAGCTTTGGCTCGCGAGGCCAGGTCGGGAACAAACGCTACCGAGGTCTGATGCAAGTTCTGCCGGAAGCCTTCGTAATTGACGAACAAGAAGGTCTTGTCCTTCTGAATCGGTCCGCCCAGCGCGCCTCCAAACTGATTACGCTGGAAGGGTGGCGTGGTGCCCGGAGGATCGAAATAATTGCGCGCATTCAACGCGCTGTTCCGCAGGAATTCATATAACGAGCCATGCCACAAGTTGGTGCCCGATTGAGTCACAATGTTTACTTGCGCGCCCGGATGCTTGCCATACTCCGCGCCGTAGTTGTCGCGCAGGACGTTAAACTCCTGCACCGCTTCAACCCCAATCAGGTTCCCGCTGGCGCCGCCGGGCTGCATATTGTTCTCCGCCGCGCCGGTGAACTCGACCCCATTCAGCAGAAACAGGTTCTGCTGCGGACGATTCCCTGAAACCGCGAAGTTATTGCCGGTGCTGGAGTTCGATACTCCAATACCACCAGTCTTCTCTGCGGTGAAATTGACGATGCCCGGGTTGAGCGCGAGCAACAGATCATAACTGCGTCCGTTGAGCGGAAGCGCCTTGATCTGTTTCTCTCCCACCAGCCCGGAGATGTCCTGGGTTGTGGTACTCACCACCGGAACGTCGGCCACCACCTTCACCTGTTCGGTCACCTTGCCGAGCGGCAAACTCAAGTCAGCGGTGGCATCCTGGCCCACCACCAGCACGATGCCGGTGCGCACTCGCTCGGCGAAGCCGTCCTTCTTTGCGCTTATCTGATATTGACCAATCGGAAGAGCCACCAGTTCGTAACGGCCAGCCTGGTCAGTGACCGTCGTCCGACTCAATCCCGTGCCCACGTTGGTCGCGGTCACCGTCGATCCCTGAACCGCGGCCCCCGAGGGATCGGTGACCCGGCCGGTCAGGCTAGCCGACACCTGAGCATGTGCCGACAACAGAGAAAGAGATGCCAGCATGAAGACTACGAACGCAGCGCGAACCGTTCGATTTGTCACTTGCTCCTCCGACATCGCAAAGCGGGTTGGCTACTCCTGGAGAGGAGTTTGGCCGTAGAACAATCCCTACGGTTTTAAGCGGGTTAAATCGAAATGTCAACCTGTTATAAGGCGTTTGGTAGAAAGAGTTTCCCACTAGCAGAGCCGGGGTTGCCGGTCACACTCGCTCCTCAGCCTGACCGTCACATCTTGACAATCATGATGAGATCGCGTTACGGTATGTGTCATGGCTGTGACCCGACCATCCGCCGAAGCGCAAAATACCGACGTCATCCAAGGCACGCTGGATATGCTGATTCTCAAGACCCTGAGTCTGGAGCCGATGCACGGATTTGGCATCGCCCGACGGATTGAACAAATCTCGCAGAGCGTCTTCAAGGTCAATCCCGGATCGCTGCTTACCGCGCTGCAGCGCCTGGAACGCGCAGGGTGGCTGGACGCCGAGTGGCGGCAAACCGACAACTCGCGCCGCGCGAAGTTCTATGCCCTCACACGCGCCGGAAAAAAGCAGCTGGAGATCGAGACTGAAGACTGGACGCGCCGCACCTCGGCCATTGCGCGCCTGTTGAAGGCGGAAGGCTAGCCGTATGTCATTGTGGCGCCAGCTCGCACGCGGCTTGCGTGGACTTACCCATCAGAAGGCCGCCGGCCGGGATGTCGACGACGAGGTGCAGCAGTACCTGGAGGATGCCACCGCGGCGTTCACGGCCAGTGGCCTATCGCCGGAAGACGCGCAGCGGGCCGCCCGGCTGCAGCTGGGCAACGTGACCGTAGTTCGGGAGCAGATGCGCGAGTACGGCTGGGAAAATGTGGTCCGCACCTTCTTCGCCGACCTGCGTTACGCCGCGCGCCAGCTACGAAAGGATCCCGGCTTCGCCGCGACCGCAATCGTGATCCTGGCGCTCGGCATCGGTGCCAGCACGGCAATCTTCAGCGCGGTGAACCCGATTCTGTTCGAGCCGCTGCCCTATCCGCATCCCGGATGCATCATGATGATCTGGGAGATGCGTAAGGGCGACTCGCCCCTCGATGTCACCTTTGGCAGCTTTCACGGTCTGACCGAGCGGACTCGCTCGTTCGACGCGCTGGCGGTGATGAAACCGTGGCAGCCGACCCTGACCACCGCAACCCAGCCAGAACGTTTCGAGGGGCAAAGTGTCAGCGCCGGATATTTCCAAGCCCTGGGTGTGACCCCGGCACTGGGGCGAGACTTCATCTCCTCTGACGATCAGTTCAAAGGTCCGAATGTCGTGATCCTCAGCGACCAGCTTTGGCGGCGGCGCTTCGGCGGCGACGGCGCAATCGTAGGCCGCCAGATCACGCTCGACGGAAATCTCTATACCGTCATCGGCGTGATGCCGCGGACCTTCGAAAACGTGCTGGCTCCGCAGGCCGAGCTCTGGGCGCCGCTGCAGTACGACCCATCCCTCCCCGCCGATGGCCGAGAGTGGGGCCATCACCTGCGCATGATCGGGCGGCTACGAGACGGGGTTAGCAGCAGCCAGGCGGCCAGTGAACTCGACGTGATCTTGCATACCCTGGCGCAGATGTACGCCAAGGGCTACAACAGCTCCGGCGGCGCGCCCGATGGATTCATCGTCAATTCACTGCAGAGTGACCTTACCCGCGGAGTCAAGCCGGCGCTGCTCGCCATCCTGGGTGCAGTTCTGCTGCTACTGACAATCGCGTGCGTGAATGTCACCAACCTGCTGTTGGCTAGGGGTACCCAGCGCCGGGGAGAATTCGCCATGCGGGTGGCGCTGGGTGCGGAGCGAGGTCGGCTGATCCGGCAACTGCTGACGGAAAGCTTGTTGCTGGCCGCTCTCGGCGGCGCCATCGGGATCATGGTGGCAGAGGTCGGTGTGCGTGTATTGGTGGCGCTTAGCCCAGCCGAGCTGCCGCGGGTCAGTGCGATTGCCGTCGACGGGAAAGTTTTGTTGTTCGCCCTCGGTCTGACTACGCTGATCGGGCTGGTCGTGGGGTTGTCTCCTGCAATTCACGCGTCGCGACGGAATCCACAATTGGGGTTGCAACAAAGTTCCCGGCGCACCGCAGGTGGTTATCAATTCGCGCGCGGCACCCTGGTCGTCTCCGAGGTTGCACTGGCGCTGGTGCTGCTGGTGAGCGCGGGATTGCTGTTGCGCAGCCTGGAGAGGCTGTTCGCGATCGATCCCGGCTTTGATAGCTCGCACGTTCTCACCATGCAGGTGCAAGAGGCGGGTCACAAGTTTGAAACCGACAGCGCGCGCCAGCAGTTCTTCACCCGCGCGTTGGACGCGGTGCGCCAAGTTCCCGGCGTCACCGCGGCGGCGTTCACTAGCCAGTTGCCACTCAGCGGCGACTTCGACACCTACGGCGTCGAGTTCGAGGCGTACCCCAACGACACCTCCGAGGCTGGATTTCGCTACGCGGTAAGCCCGGGCTACTTCGACGCGATGCACATTCCGTTGCGCCGCGGACGAGTGCTTGATGAGCGCGATCGCGCGGGCGCACCGGTCGCCGTGCTCATCAGCGAATCGTTCGCCAAGCGCAAGTTTCCCCATCAAGACCCGTTGGGGCAGAGGGTTCGCATCGGTCCCGACATCGGCCATGCCAACGCGCCCTGGGACGTTATTGTGGGAGTGGTCGGCGACGTGAAGCAGACTTCGCTGGCGCTAAGCGAACCGGACGCCTTCTACACCACTCCGGCGCAGTGGTCGTGGGTCGACAATGTGCAGTCGCTGGTGGTGCGCACCCGCGGTGATGCGGCGGCATTGGCCCCTGCGGTCCGCAGCGCGATCTGGTCGGTGGACAAGGACCAGCCCATCGTGCGGGTAGCGACCATGGAAAGCTTGCTGGCCGCCTCGGAAGCGCAGCGGCGATTTGCGCTGATTCTCTTCGAAGCCTTTGCCCTGGTCGCGCTGCTGCTGGCGGCGACCGGCATGTACGGCGTGCTGGCCGGCAGCGTCACCGAAAGGATGCGTGAGATCGGGATTCGTGCCGCACTGGGCGCGTCACGCCGCAACATTCTGGGGTTGGTGGTCCGTCAAGGCATGGTGCTCACTGCAGTGGGCATTGCGATTGGGCTAATGGGAGCAGCCGCCGCCAGCCAGGCTCTTACCACGTTGCTCTTCGGTATCTCGCCGCTCGACCTGATCACTTATCTCGGGGTCGTCGCATTGCTGGGAGCAGTATCCGTGTTCGCCTGCGGCGCGCCGGCGTGGCGGGCGGCGCAAGTTGATCCCTCCATCACGCTGCGGGCGGAATAGCCGATAGCTCGCCGCTGGTAGCCGGATCCCTATTTATGGCTCTTTCGTGTTTTATGGGAGGGAGGGCGCTTTGCCCACCCTCCCAGGTTGCAGTTCGCGCTCTTTGACGATCGGATCGGGCTCTATCAAGGCTGCTGTCTTCACTTGCCGGGATCACTGCGGGTTACTGAGATCCGCTGGCAAGCGACTAAAAGTCCCACGTTGTAGGATTTGTTGTCTTACGTTGTCAGATAGAGATGCTTTAGTTTGTGAATTGTTTCCGGCTGGCACAGTGGTAACCGGAGCTTCCTCTACATTGCCCTCATAGGTCGGAATCGCCACGAAGGCAATGCTGGGACTGGTGGGCAGGCAATTTCCGGGAACACATCCCTGACCCACAATGACGCCGGAATCGTTGATGTCCTGAGCCGCCTGCAGATACAGAGGCGAGCCATTGACCAGGGAGTTAAGGTTGATCATCTGGCCGTTTTGCCAAAGGAAGGCACGCTCATCACCGTCAGCATCGATCGAGGTGCCGACGATCTGGCGCTGGTCGTTAATGCCCAAGGCTTCGCTGAGAACATCTCCCGATAGCGTTTGCAAGTCTTGCATCGGTCCGGGCCGGATCCACAGAAAAGCGCGAAAATTGGGGTTCGCGCCGTTCTCGTCACCGGTCAAATCGGAGAATCCCACGATGTCGCCGCGGCTGTTAATAGCCATCGGTGTATTCCACGCCGTGCCTCCCAGGCTACCCAGGTTTGTCGGCCTGCCGTTCTGCCAGAGCAGAGCGTGGGTGGCGCTCTGATTTCCCACCGCGTTCTGACAAATGCCGGAGATGCCGACGACCTGTCCGCTATCGTTGATTCCCGTGGCCGCGCCGTCCGGGTCGCCGGGAAAAGGATTCAGTTGCTGGATCTGGCCCGGTCGCGGTCCCCAGAGGACCGCTTCGAATTGCAGAACTTGCGGGGAGACGCACGTTGGATCGTGCACCGTGTTCTCTGCCCATCCCACCGCCTGGCCGCGATTGTTGAGGCTGGTGGCAAAACCGTTATTGCCGCCCAGCGTAGGCAGAGCCGTCATGCCGGTGCCAAACTGCCACAGGAAACCGACGCAGGTGTGACCGGCATGGGAGGCGGGTAAGAAAGCTGCGCAGCTCCAACTTTCGCCCAAAGGATCGGTCATCGAGGTGTCGGAGATGCCCACCGCTTGACCTAGATCGTTCAAGCCCGGCCACAGCACAGAGCTGTTAGGGCCGCCAAGCGTGCCAAGATCCAGGGGATAACCGTAGAGCCAGAGCACCCCGTGCTGGTCCAGATCGCCGGTTAGATTCGAGTCGCCGGCCACCCAACCAAGCGCATTGACGGCAGCAGCGCCGCTGGCACTTCCCCCCAGGGGGGTGCCCAAACTGATCACGCGGTAATGAGTCTGTCCCTGATGGTTGGGCTGGGCTTGCGCATTAAGCCACGCCGGTCCGGCCAGCGCGGCGCACAGGATGATCGCAGTCACATACGTCAACTTTGTGAACTTCATGATGTCTCCTTGTTGGTTCGTGGTTGAAGCTGCAGAACCGGAATTGCCGGCTCTGCAGTGTTTGCGCCCCTGGAGGTTGACCAGACGTTCCGCGAAAGCAGGGAGAGTGGGGATACGCTGTCACCTGTTTCGATCAACATAGAGAGATGGATGGCAGGTGGTTGGACATTCGCGGACATCGCTGCGGCTAGAGTGGACGTTTTCGGACGCGGTTGCCCCATGCTCGACAGCTTGCGGAAGGCCGATTGTAATAATGTCCGAAAACGTCTAGTTGCCGCGGCAAGATGGATTACTCTAGAGCGCGTGAAGGATATGAATCTGGACTGGAAGGTGTGTTCGCGAGCGCGTCTCTCCCGCGATCCGCGTTTCGATGGCAAATTCTTTATTGGCGCATTAGGCAGCGGAGTCTATTGCCGCCCGATCTGCCCTGCGCCTACCTGCAAAGAAAAGAATGTGCGCTACTTTCCCACGGCTGCGGCCGCGGCTGAAGCCGGGTTTCGCCCTTGTCTGCGTTGCCGGCCGGAGTGCTCTCCGGGAACCGCGGCCTGGCTGGGAAGCTCCAGCACGGTTTCGCGAGCCTTGCGATTGATCAGCGAAAGCGGCTTGGAAGACGGTGGCGTGGAACTTCTGGCTGAGCGCCTGGGAGTCGGCTCGCGTCATCTGCGCCGTCTGTTCCTGCAACATCTGGGCGCGACCCCGAGCGCAGTGGCGCAGACCCGTCGGCTGCATTTTGCGAAAAAGCTGATTGATGAGACACGCCTGCCAATGAGCCAGGTTGCGATCTCATCCGGCTTCGGCTGCGTTCGCCGCTTCAACGCCGCCATCTCCAGGACCTATCATCGGACGCCGACACAGATCCGGGCTCTGGTCCGGCAAAAAATCGTTCAGCCGGACAATCAGTATCTCTTTCGCTTGCGCTTTCGGCCACCTTACAACTGGAAGGGCATGTTGGCGTTCTTGCAGACGCGCGCCATTCCCGGCGTCGAATTGGTGGAAGACGGCACGTATCGCCGCTCGATTTGCTTGAACGGCAGCCAGGGATATTTCGCGGTCTCGCTTGACGAGGCAAACCATGGTCTCACCGTGCGGGTTCAGTTTGGCGATCCGGGTTCGATGTTCTTCATCATCGAACGCATACGCGCGATGTTCGATCTGAATGCGGACTGGGCGGCCATTGTGCAGACGCTACGGACCGATCCGATGTTGACCGGTCCGGTTGAGGCTGCTCCGGGACTGCGAGTGCCGGGCTGCTGGAACGGTTTCGAACTGGCCATACGCGCGATTCTCGGGCAGCAGATTACGGTGAAGGGAGCTACCGCATTAGCGGGTCGATTGGTGCGAGACTTCGGGCAAGCATTCTCCGCACCCGGCAACCTCACACACACATTTCCCGCACCCCAGGTTCTCGCCGACTCCAGCCTCGCCGGCGTCGGCCTGACCACGGCTCGGGCGCAGACCATTCGCTTGCTCGCCCGCGCGGTTTGCGACCGGGAGATTCGCTTTCAAGGTGTGGTCGATCTCGACGAATTCCTGGAGCGCATGTGTGAGATTCCCGGCATCGGGAAATGGACGGCACAGTACGTTGCCATGCGCGCGCTGGGCGAACCGGATGCGTTCCCGTCCGGCGATCTCGGCCTGTTGCGCAGCCTGGAGTTGCGCAGCCCGCGCGAGTTGGAACGACGAGCCGAAGCCTGGCGGCCCTGGCGTGCCTACGCCACCATGTATCTCTGGACGATGGGCAGCGAGCGCGGGGCTGCGAAGGATAAGGTAGTTCGATTCGAACGCGGAAAAGTGGGTGGCGACAAAAGCGCTGCTCCGCGCCTGTCCATGGTGGTGTGATGCTCAGCCAGTGGAGATGGAATCCGTCGCGGGTTAAGATAGCCGGGACTTAGGAGCGATGGAATCGCTGCCTGAGGGCGGAGCGTTTGCGATGACGGTATCTGTGTTTATCGGGACCAGCGTCGACGGTTACATCGCGCGGCCGAATGGTGATCTCGACTTCCTGCCGCCCGACGGCGGCGAGCCCCACGGCTACTACGAGTTCATCGCCAGCGTGGATGCACTGGTCATCGGCCGCAAAACCTTCGAGACGGTGCTGGCCTTTCCGGCGTGGCCCTATGGCGACAAGCGGGTCGTGGTCCTCAGCAGCCGGCCGCTCGACTTATCTACCGTGCGCGAGGGCGTTGTGGAACAGATGGCCGGGCCTCCGGCTGAGATCGTGGCCAAACTTGCTGCCAGGGGTGTCCATCAGCTTTATGTCGATGGCGGAATCACGATTCAAGGATTCCTGCGCGCCGGTCTGGTGCAACGTCTTGTTATCACGCGCGTGCCGGTGCTCATTGGCGATGGCATTCCTCTGTTCGGCGCACTGCCGGGCGATGTGCGACTCCAACATGTCGCGACGCAGCATTATCCCAGCGGCCTGGTGAAGAGCGAGTACCAGGTTGTGGCCGAATAATCGAATCACCCCTTGAAGGTCACAGGTTCCGCAAACTATCGAACCTGCTTGCAACCTTTCCGCGCCCGCTGCATTTAATGATTATCGGATTCAGTCGGTCGCCGACCGAGTGAGGGAGCGTTGTCATGCCGGTAATTCGAAGCTGCAAGAGTTGTTCACGCAAGAACCGTATTCCCGCGGCTCATCTAGCCGACACCGGACATTGCGGAGCCTGCAAGGCGCCATTGCCGCCGGTGAATGAACCGCTGGAGGCCGATCCGCAGACCTTTGACGAAGTTTTGCGCGAGGCGCGAGTGCCGGTGCTGGTTGACTTCTGGGCGTCGTGGTGCGGGCCATGCCGGATGGCTGCTCCGGAGGTGGCGCGCACCGCGGCCGATATGGCTGGCCAGGCTGTGGTGCTCAAGGTCGATACCGAGCGCCATCCGGAATTGGCGGCGCGCTTTAACATTCGCGGCATCCCTTATTTTGCCGTGTTCTCCGGTGGGCGACCGGTGGTTCAGCAGGCGGGCCTGGTCGACCATCAGCAGATGGAGAACTGGCTGAAATCTGCCGCTCCAGTTTCGGCCGCGTGACGCTGAGCGGGTGTATAGTCGGGGGTCGCCGGTAAGGAAACTCTGATCAAGTCTTGTTTTGAAGGGGGCGGTGTTCAGGCCGTCCGTTAGGTACCCGAAAATCATCCGGCTTTAGCCGCTGCGGGGACCTCGCCTTCACTTGATCAGAGTTTCCCCAAGCATTACCTCGGAGCGCCTCATGAAATGCCTGCCCGCCCTGCTTCTCTTCCTCACCGCAGCAAATTCCCCGGCTCAGTCGAAACCTCAATCTCCAACGCCGCTCAAGGTCACCTACGTCCGTTGCGGCACCCTCTACGACGGCAAGAGCGATAGTCCGCGAAAGAATGTCACGATTCGCGTCGTCGGCGACAAGATCGATCAGATTGGTGAAACTTTGCAGCCGGAGAGCGACGCCGCGGTCATCGATCTCAGCCATGAAGTTTGCCTGCCGGGCCTGATCGACGCCCACACTCATGTGCTGCTGCAGGGTGACGTGACCACGGAAGATTACAACGTCCAGATCCTCCAGTACTCCACGCCGTATCGCACGATTCTGGGCACGGTGGCCGCGCAGAAGGCGCTGGGCTATGGCTTCACTACCATTCGCGATCTGGAAACCGAGGGCGCAGGATATGCGGATGTCGACATCAAGAAAGCCATCAACAACGGCATCATTCCCGGGCCGCGCATGCAGGTTGCCGGCCGCGCCATGGATGTGACCGGTGCTTATCCCGTGCTGGGCTATTCGTGGGAGCTGAAGTGGCCACATGGAGTGCAGGAAGTTGACGGCGTGGAAGGCGGGCGCAAGGCGGTGCGCGAACAGATCTCCAATGGCGTCGACTGGGTGAAGGTTTACTCCGATCGCAGCTACCGGGTGCGGCCTGATGGCGTGCTCGACGATATTCCAACCTTCACGCTTGCCGAGTTGCAGGCCATCGTCGACGAAGCTCATCGCGAGCGCCACAAAGTTGCCTCGCATGCCAGCGCGCTCAATGGCGTGCACAACTCGGTGGAGGCAGGCGTCGATTCGGTGGAGCACGGCTTCTACATCGCCGACCCCGACCTGAAGACCATGGTGGCAAAGGGTATCTACTACGTGCCTACACTCCTGGTGGGTGAGTACGTTGCCGAAGGCCGCTCTACTGAGGGCTCGCATGTTTGGCTCGACATGATCAACATTCATGCGGCTACGTTCAAGCGCGCGCTGGCCGCGGGGGTGAAGATCGCTTTCGGCACCGACGCCGGCGGCTTTCCCTGGACGGTGAATCCTGCCCGGGAATTTCCCCTGATGGTGAAATACGGCATGACGCCGGCACAGGCGCTGCATGCGGCGAACATGAGCGCGGCAGAGTTGCTCGGCATGCAGGACAAGATTGGTTCGCTCGAGCCGGGAAAGTTTGCCGATATCGTGGCCGTTCCCGGCGATCCCATGGCCGACATCCGGCAACTGGAAAATGTGAATTTCGTCATGAAGGGTGGAAACGTGTTTAAGGCAGTGGGTGGTGATTAGGGGATAGTGGATAGTGGATTGAGAAAGCAAGGTCTTCCAACAGCCTGGCGGTCAATGAAGATCATTAAGAGAAATCCGTTTGAAGTTGAGCCCAAGAAGGCAATGATAGAAGACGTAGTGAGCGAAGCAGACCTGTCAGGAGAGCCTCTTTCCAATCATGAACTGACGATCCTAGCCACGGAAAACCCGGAGGTCGACGACCGAAACCGAGGCCCGACTACGACATCTAGTGGCGAAAGTCATCCGGCGCCAAAAGGAATCTGGACAGGCCGAGCATCTCAAGTCCTTTGTCAATGCGGTCGAATGGGCTGGTGACGGGGAGTACCCGTACGTAGTTGCGCTCGCAGAGGCCGAAATTACCGGGAGCGTAACTGTGGATCGAATCGTCCGTCGCGATATTTCTAAGCCTTGGGTTTATCTCGGGTACGTGGGCGTCATCATTCTTGTTCTTGTCCTTGTGCTTGTCGTGTGGGTGTTGCGCGAGCTTCTTTGACTCGAACTCAGACCATAAGGTAGGGGCCGGCATGCCCCGGCTGATCACGAGTATGATTTACTATCCACTATTCACTAATTACTATCCACTAATCACCGTCCACTGATGTCGATGCCTTCCGCCGATCCGCACCTCGAGTTTTCCGCCCGCCTGGAATCGGCGCGCGGCCAGCTTTCGCGGCTGGACCGTCGTCATCGCGCCTTAGGCTATGCCAAGCTTATCGTCGGCTTGGCCACGTTGATCGTCGCGGTATGGCTGCTCAAGTACCACCCTCACTCCATTGCATTCTTTCTGGTTCCGGCCGCCGGCTACGTGGTTCTGGCGATTCTTCATGAGCGCGTGATTCGCGCTCGCCAGCGTTACTCGCGCATTATGGCGTTTTATGAGCGCGGGCTGGCCCGGCTGGGCGACAGCTGGCCGGGTACGGGTAACACCGGCGAGCACTACTTGCAGCCCGATCATCCCTATGCGCGCGATCTGGATCTGTTCGGGCCCGGCTCGCTGTTTGAGCTCCTGTGCACGGCTTCCACCCCGGCGGGCGAGCAAACTCTGGCTAATTGGCTGTTGGCTCCTGCTCCTGCCGAAGAAGTGTTAGCGCGACAGGCAGCAGTTGCAGAGTTGCGCAACTGTCTCGATTTCCGGGAAGACCTGGCAATCGCCGGAGAGGGCATTCGTTCCATTCGTCCGGAAGCGCTCGCCGCCTGGGGAACGGGCGCGCCTGCGATGCAACCAGGAATTATGCGCGTCGCCGCGCCTGTACTGGCGGCGCTGTGGCTGGCCGGCATGCTGGCCTGGGGCATCTGGGGATTGGGAGACATCGCGCTGTTCATCAGCTTCGTCAATCTCGGTGTCAGCTATCTTTCCCGGGCACGCGCCGAGCACGCGGCCGCGCTCTTCTTTGCCAAGGATGAACCGACTGCTTCCACCGACGAAGCTGCGGACGATCTCAAGCTGCTATCGGCGGTGTTGGCGCAAGTGGAGCGGCAAACTTTCACGTCGCCCAAGCTACGTGAGTTGCAAGCCGCGCTCATCACCGGAGGGGTAGCGCCGTCGCGGGCTATCGCCCGGCTAAGCCGTCTGATGGAATATCTCGACTCCGGCCATAACTGGATTCTGCGTGTGCTTGATCCCTTCATCTTTTGGTGCATGCAGTTTACGTTTGCGATTGAAGCCTGGCGCCGGCAATTCGGTCCCGCGATTGGTGGCTGGCTGAAGGCGCTGGGCGAAATCGAAGCGCTCTCGTCGCTGGCGGGCTATGCCTACGAAAATCCCGCCGATGTCTTTCCGCAATTCTCGGATCACGCTCCCGTCTTCAATGCCACGGGATTCACCCATCCGCTGCTGCCCCGCACTCATGCGGTGTGCAACGATCTGAAGCTTAGCGAAGAATTGCAGGTCATCATCATCAGCGGGCCGAATATGGCGGGTAAAAGCACCTTCGTTCGCGCCGTGGGCGTCAACGCCGTGCTGGCGCAGTGCGGCGCTCCGGTGCGCGCCCAGCGACTGGTGATGTCGCCACTCGCGGTAACTGCCTCCATCTGCGTCCTGGATTCGCTGCAGGGCGGCGTGTCGCGCTTCTATGCGGAAATCACGCGCTTAAAACAAATTGCCGATCTGGCCAAGGGGCCGGCGCACGTGTTGTTTCTGTTGGATGAGTTGTTCTCGGGGACGAACTCGCACGACCGCCGCATCGGCACCGAATCGATGGTGCGCAACCTGGTCGGTCGCGGCGCTATCGGCATGGTCACCACGCATGATCTGGCTCTGACCCAGATTGCCGATTCGCTCGCACCCGGCGCCGCCAACTTTCACTTCGAAGATCATCTGGAAAACGGCGGGCTGCATTTTGATTACCGGCTGTGTCCAGGCGTCGTCCAGACCAGCAATGCACTGCAGCTGATGCGCTCGATTGGATTGGAAGTGTAGTGAGGAGCTATTTTGCGGGGCGAGGGACCCGCGATGCACAAGTTATCTCTGTCGATCCAAGTCACCAAATCGAGTCCCTAATCCTTAGTTCCTCATTCCTGACTCCTAATTGCTACCTCAAGAACTTCAGATACGCGACCACGGCTTTGGCTTCGACGCGATTCATCTTGTATTCCGGCACGGCCGCGCCGGCTGCCGTTTACAATTGAATGTTTCCCTTTGAGGTCATCATGTCTTTCCTTCGATTCCTCATGCTGTTATCGCTGGTCGTTTGGATTGGCGGCCTGATCTTCTTTGCCTTCGTGCTGGCGCCGACGGTGTTCAATCCCAGCATTCTTCCCACGCGCCAGTTGGCGGGCAACGTGGTTAACCGCAGTCTCGGCATCCTGCACGGAATGGCGATCTCCTGCGGCGTGGTGTTTGCTGTTACCTCGATGATCGACTCCCGTGTGGTCAACGGCGCTGCTCAGCCTTTTGCTGCACGCAATCTGCTGATCTACCTGATGATCATCCTCACGCTCATTGGCATGTTTGCCATTGCCGCGAAGATGCAAGTGCTGCGGCAACAGATGGGCATGATCGACGAGGTTCCGCACGACGATGCCCGCCGGGTCGAATTCAATCGCCTGCACGTGTGGTCCACGCGGATTGAAGGAACGGTTTTGCTGCTGGGACTGGCATTGCTGTTTCTTACCGCGCGGCGGTTATCATAAAGAAGCTGTTAGCTGTCAGCTATTAGCCGTCAGCCTTCGGCTGGTTGCGCCGCGCTGGATTGTACCGCGCTGACATGCCGTCAATTGGCACGGAAATTATTCCCATACTGCTAAAGGAGTGGCCTTCGCCAGGCTCAGCTGAGAGCTGATGGCTGACGGCTGAAAGCTGAGACCATGAAAACCGGAATCATAGGCCTGCCCCAGGTAGGCAAGACGTCGTTGTTTGTCATGTTAACCAAGCAGCAGGTGACGCAGCGCAGCGGCAATCCGCGCGAGGCTCATCTTGGGGTCACCAAGGTTCCCGATGATCGCCTCGACCGGCTGGCCGCGGTTTATAACCCAAAGAAGCTGACCCATGCCAGCGTGGAATATGCCGATGTCGCAGCCCTCAGCAAAGAGGCCTTGAACGAAACTGCGTTCGCAGCCAACCTGCGCAATGTGGATGCGCTGGCGCACGTGGTTCGCGCCTTTGAGGATGACTCGATTCCTCACGTCGGAGGAGTCGATCCCCTGCGTGACATCAAGAACATTGACTTCGACCTGATCGTTAACGACCTCGGCCAGGTGGAGAAGCGACTGGAGCGGGTGGAGAAGGACCTGAAGAAGATGAGGTCAGCCGAGATCGAGCGCGAATTCGAACTGCTGAAACACGCCAAGGTCCACCTGGAATCGGAGCGCCCGCTGCGCGAAATGGAGATGACCCCGGAAGACAAGAAGCGTCTGCGCGGCTTCATGTTCCTCAGCGAGAAGCCAATGCTCTACGTGCTGAACATCGGCGAAAGTCCGACGCTGGGCAAAGACCTGGAAGAGGCGGTGGCCAAGTACGGTATCGGCGAAGTTTCCTCGCGGCCGAATACCGCGGCGCTGGCGGTTTGTGCCAAGGTGGAGGCGGAACTGGCGGAGATGAGCGACGAAGATGCCGCCGAATTTCTCTCCAGCTACGGGCTCACTGAAAGTGGCCTGGTGCGGCTGATCCGCAAGACTTATGAATTGCTGGGGCTGATTTCGTTTTTCACCATCGGGGAAGATGAATGCCGCGCCTGGACCGTGGAACGCGGATCGAAGGCGGTCAACGCCGCGGGCGCGATCCACACCGATCTGGAACATCATTTCATTCGCGCCGAAACTATCCACTGGGACCAGTTGCTGGAAGCCGGCTCAGAAGCCGAAGCCCGCAATCGCGGTACGTTGCGATTGGAAGGGAAAGAGTACATCGTGAAGGACGGCGACGTGATGCATATACGACATAGTGGATAGGGGTCAGGGGCTAGGGGTTAGTGCATGGTTGTCGGCTAGACGCGAGTCCTCGCGACATCTCTGTAACTTGTTTTCCCTAACCCCTAGCCCCTCGTCCCTAGCCCCTAATCCTTAAGCCGGCTCTGCTATCCTTCTTCTTCGACATGAATCCCATTCTGCTCAGCATTCTGCTCGGCCTTACCGCGTCGGCCGCCAACGTTTTCGGCGGCGCTGTGATCGTGCAGAGGCACTGGGAACGCAGCTACCTGCGTTACTTCGTCGCGCTGGGAGCGGGGTTCATGTTGGCCACCGCAATGGTGGAGATGGTCCCCGAGAGCCTGGTTCTGGCCGGCCGCCAGGGCGCGTTGCTGCTGCTGGGGGGCTACCTGCTCGTACACTTCTTCGAGCACACCATTACGCCGCATTTTCATTACGGCGAAGAAACCCACGCCGAGGAATATCTGCATTCCCACCGCCGGGTGTCGATTCTGTTCGGCCTGATGATTCACACTTTCTTCGACGGCATCGCCATCACCGCCGGCTTCCTGGTTTCGCACTTTCTGGGCTGGATCATCTTCCTCGCCATCTTTCTCCACAAAATCCCCGAGGGCTTTACCGTGACCTCGGTGATGCTGGCCAGCGGGCTGAGCAAAGCCAGGTCGTGGTTCGCTTCCGTGTTGTTGGCGCTGTCGACCATGGCTGGCGTGCTCACTATGGTGATCGGCAAGCACGCTGTGAGTTACGGCTTGCCTATCGCCGCGGGAGTCACGATCTATGTCGCTGCGTCCGACCTGATCCCCGAAGTGAATCGCGAACCGGGGGTGAAGATGGCGCTGGTGGTATTCATCGGCGTGGCCTCGATGTTCCTGCTCGACTTCCTGGTTCACCTGCACTGAGGGGCGGTGCGATACCATAGCGCCATGTCCTGCCGGAAAGTCTATTCCGCGCTTCTGATCATCGCGATCAGCTTGCTGCCTGGCACAGCACGCGCCAGACATCGGGCCAATTCCGCCGACAACACTCCAGGCAGCTTCGACTATTACCTGCTCACGCTTTCCTGGGCACCGGAGTTCTGCGCCACTCACGGCAGCAGCGCCTCATCCAGTGAATGCGATCCGCAACGGCACTTTGGATTTGTGGTGCACGGGCTGTGGCCGGAGAACGAAGATGGTTCCTATCCGCAACACTGCGCTCCGGCGCAGCCGGTTGCCCAGGCGACGGTGCAGCAGATGTTGCCCATCATGCCCGATCGCGGTTTGATCCAGCATGAATGGTCGACCCATGGCACCTGCAGCGGGCTGGACACGCAAACCTATTTTGCCGACATCCAGAAGGCATTTCACCTGGTGCAGATCCCGCCGCAGTATCGCGCGCCGGCGCAGATGATCAACGCGAATCCAGCCGACATCGAGCAGAAGTTTACCGAGGCGAACCATGCGCCTCGCGGGCGCGTTTCGCGTTTCCTGCAGCAATTCTGAGTTTGTCGCCGTCGAGGCTTGCCTGACCAAAGACCTGCAGTATCGCCAATGTGGGTCGAGCTTGCGCGATTGCCGGGCGTCGCAAGTGACGGTACGACCGACCCCGTAGCTTCACCGGCATTCACCCGGATCTCCAGGCTTCTGCCTTTATGCAAAAAGTGCGCCGGTTTTGAGCCATACTTAGGGCCGTAACCGGAACTGCGGATGATGGGCGGCGGGTGGGAAAAGTGCTCGATAGACGCCTAGTGGGGCTCATTCCGTTTGTTGCTCCGCAGCGAGAGCCGCGAAGGGGCCGACATGCGCTGGAAGTGGGCTTGCTTCGAATGCTGGCGGAAGTCGGGTCCTTCGATCTCGACTTTCTTGCACATTTCGTGCAGTCGAGAGCGCATGCGCTCTCCGATGCGGTCGCCCAGGGTTTCGCGGCGGGCGGCGCGCTCTGCATCCGATAAGCTGCGCAGGTTGTTCACCTCCGCATTGGTCTCTTCCCCATCGGGAAAATTGGTGGTGATGATGGTGGTCTTGTTGTCGTTGTAGCGGCTGTTGAGAAGATAGTTGACCGTATCGAAGACCCACTCTGTGCTGCGCACCGCACCCAACTCGTCGAGCACCAGTACCTCGGCATCGAATATGGGGCGCAGAATTTCCATCTCGGTGGCTTGTACCGACGGGTTGTAGGAATTCTGTATCGACTTCAGCAGCTCACGATAGTCGCAAAACAGGCAGTGGATGCCTTTCTCGCGAATCAAGTCCTTGATGATGCCCACCGCCAAATGCGTTTTACCGACGCCGACCGAACCCACGAACAGCAAGCCGGTTTTGTCGACAGGGTATTCTTCGACGAACCGGCCCGCAAAAGTGCGCGCCTCGATGACGCTCCTCAGCCGCTTATCGTCGGTATCGTACCGGAAATTGCTGAACTCGCAGTGCTCATAGCGCGGCGGTATGTGCGCCGCGGCCAGCAGTCGTTCTCCGCGGTCCTTGACGCGGCACTCGCAGCGCACCGCTTCGCGCTCCTGGCCGCGTTGAATCGTCTGCCATCCGGTGCCGCCGCAGATGGCGCAAGTCTCGAGTATCGTAGTCACCAATTGAACTTTAATGCCGAGCCGCCGGGAGATGCAATGGAGCTAGGGTATAGATTTGCACCGATTCTCCAGAACCGCGCAAGAATCGGTGGGGGGACTGTGGAAATCCGCGAGTGAATGCTCTTAGACAGGTGGAGCGGGCCTTCAGGCCCGCGTTCCCGCCGATATCTCTGTATCTGGGTCGGCTTGATAGTTTGCTGAAAAACTCCCGCAGTCGGGATGAACGGGTAGAGCTCGCCTTCAGGTTCGCGTCTACGCTCTTTAGTTTTGGACATCCGTAGCCGGCTTCCAGCCGGCGCCACACTGCTCATTTCGACTTTTTCTGCAGACTGTTCAGCCGACGACAGAGTGTCGCCCCTGAAGCGGGCTCGGGGACAATGAAAACCTTAAGACGCCGGCCTGAAGAGACTGTGTTGCAACCGGTGTCGCCGCTCTGCGGCTCACAATAATCTCCCACTTGACCGGGGGCTTACGCCGCCCGGCTAACTTCATCCCGCCGCGTTGCGGCTAGTTTGATCGGTCATGCCACTCTTTGTTCCGCCAGAAATTTTCCTCTTGGACTGCGACACAGTCTCTGAAGGCCAGCTCTACGTGAACCTTGGCGTCTAATGAGTTTTTCGCCAACCCGATCAGTCACTCGGCACCCCGGCCATCTGCTCCTTTCCCACGGGGCGAATGTCATATACATAATCATGGGCAGCCAAGGCGGCGGGCTGCACAGTCCCTGCCCGGAGCCGCTTTATGATCTCGTCGCGCGAAATGCCGAAGATGGCTTCCAGGATTTGCTCGCGCTCCTTCTCGCCGGCCTGCCCCACCACGAATAGTACCCGCGCGCTGTGCTGGATGTATCTCAGCGAAAGCAGTTGCCGCTGCAGCAGGTCCATAATCACCGGCGCTTTGCTGCGGTCGAAGCGCCCCGGATCGCCGCACCGGTCCAGTTCCGCAAAGAACTCGGCGGTCCACTCGTTGTGATAATCCCACACCCTCTGGAACAGTTCCGGGGTGAAGCGGGTCCCGGCCTTGACCTTCTCGCCGCTCGGGGCCAGCACGATCCCATCTTCGGTCAGCGCCGAGCGCTGGAAGATAGCCATCCCTGGTGATGACCGCTTGATGCCGCACCAGCGTCCACAACCACGAAACGTCGATGCGATATGTAGCCAGATCGTTCATGAAGCGCTGCTTGAGTTCGTAGTCATCGATGGCGGCGGCGAAGTTGCCGTTCAGGATCTGGAAGCCGTAATTGGCGGCCATGTAGAACGCATGCTGGATATGCTCGATGGTAATGTCGCCCTTGGGCACGTCGTAGATCGCGTTCCAGCGCTCCTGACTGAGGAGTTTCTCCGGCGTGTCCAGCGCTTGCCTGCTGAGGATGGCTGGCGTGATCTTGCCCTGAGCGTTCAGCAAGCCGCGCGATTCCAGCAGCGCCCGCTCTGGCTCGGCCAGGCCGCTGGCGACCGTGGGGACGGCTTTGCCATTTGCGTCCACCGTCTCGCGGGGCGCATCCAGCATTGCCTGCAATTCCGCCAACGGCGATTGCAGCGGTCGATTTCCCGCAGCCACGTATACCGGCTCCGGACTGGCCACCCAGCTTTGCCGGTATGCGTCGTAAAGCCGCCCCTTGACGCGACCGGCGAGAATATCGTCTAGCGTGACTTGCCGGGCGGCTGCCTTGGGATCGTCGGGCACGATCATCAATCCCAGCAGCCGCTCGCGCAGCTTGTCGACCACGATCGCGCGCATGGCGACCGGGTTATAACGCGAGCGGCCATACCCATCGCTGGCCTGATACATCATCACCGCCGCCATCCCGCCGATAGGCGCGCCCTGCGTGAGTTCGCCGTGCTTCATGCCCGCCATCAGCATCAGCAGAGCGTTGTACTGCTGGTAGGCGATCATGTTCGGCGAGGCCATACCGATGGTTTGGGGATCGGGAAAGACCCCGTCCGGGTCGTCTTTCCACATCTCGATGAGGCTGCCCAGATAGTCCCAGCGGCCGACATTGGTACCCAGCAGGCGGCGGCGAAAGACCCAGGCGATCGCCGGCAGGTAGCGCCCGGCGTTTCCTTCCTCGTACAGCATCTTGAGCTTGAAGGTGCCGGCGGAAACGCCAATGATGCCTTCCATGCGCGCCAGCAACTTCTCCACCACGAGCGCCTCGCGCGGCGTCTGCATTTTGGGGATGTAGAAATAGACGCCGGTGCCGGCACGCTTCAACGCGTCGTAGTTGTTGAGCACCCAGAGCACGACCACCGCAATCATGCCGGGGACGGGTTGGTCATCGACTATAAAATGCTCGTAAACAATGTGAATGCTGGGCGGACGCACCAGACGGGTGGGCCACTTGCCGGGCGCTCTCTCAATCTTGTAGGAACGGGTCTTGCCCTTCTTTACCACATCGTAAGACTTGCTGTCCCAGCGGCCCTCGAGAATCTCCTTAGCATTCTGCAGCGCCGCGAATATCGCTACCGGTTGATTCCCGGCTGTGCCGAGCGGCTGGAAGTGCGAGGGTGAGGCATCTTCGAAATCCGGCATGTTCATGGGCGCGGCGCTATTCAGCGCGTTGAAGGCCATGTCCAGCGGATGCCAGGGACCGGTAAGCTCCAGCCCGGGATTTTGCAGCGGATGAACGTCGGCAGGAATCGGCACTTCGTCGTTCAGACGCCAACGCCACTGGCTCTCGCGATCCAGAAAATTGTCGATCATGCCCTGAACGATTTTCCGAAATGTCCAGGAGCGTCCGCCAACCGGATCGTCGAAGGGCTCGTCCCACTTCGGCCAGGCATATTTCCTACGCACCGGTTCAGAGCTTTCCAGCAGCGCCCGGCGGGCGTTCAGGACATCGGCAAAGGCGGGACGCAGTTCGCGGGTCAGGGTTGTAATCGTCTCTTCGACGTCGACCTCTCGACCATTCACCTTCTTGGTTCCGAACAACTCTGGGAATTGCTGGAGAACATCTTTACGAACCATCGGAGCCTCCGGGGTGGTTTCCATAGTAACTCCTAAGTTTAGAGCGCACCGTCTGACTCGTTAAAGCACTTTGCCATGTGTGCTGAAACGGGAACCCTGAAGCCCACTCCCTGTCTTCATAGCATCGCTATCCACGATCCACTAACAACGATCCACTTATTTCTTGACATCCGGCGGGATTCGCAAGTAAATACTCGCTCTACAGGTAGCCACCTGGCGAGGAGGGAGCATGAACAAAGGGGATCTGGTTGAGAAGATCGCAGCCGCCCACGGGATCAGCAAAACCGCCTCTGGAGGTGCCATTGACACCATCATTGATGCCGTCACCAGCGCGCTGAAGAAAGGCGATCGCGTGACCCTGGTCGGTTTCGGCACGTTTTCGGTATCGCAGCGCAAAGCGCGCAACGGACGCAATCCGCAGACCGGAGGCGTGATCAAGATTGCGGCCCGCAAGGTCGCCAAATTCACCCCAGGCATTGAGCTGAAAAAGGCTGTCAACCGGAAGTGAGGCAGACAGATTCTCGCGCCGGCATGCGGTTCAAACGGCAGAGGATGAAACTCCGCCTCTTTCGTCCTCGCTGAGCTATGGCTTATGGATCATGCTAGCGCCGGCCATAGCGCCGTTTCCGCGTTTCGGGTGGCCCGGTTGCGTCCCCCTGCTATCCAAAGGGTGCGGCTGAGTCCTTTTGACTGCGTGGCGAATCAAAGGTAGGCGGCCGTTTTCGCCTGTCGCGGGTTTGCCGTGGCCGCGCCAATCCGGTAAAATCAATACTTTGCGACAAGCGAGTCAGGAGTCCCTATGAAGGCAGCCATCCATCCGGCTTATGACGAAGTGCGCGTGCATTGTGCATGCGGCAATACGTTTATCACCCGTTCGACCCATAAGGGCGATATCAACGTGGAAATTTGCTCCGCCTGCCATCCCTTCTTCACCGGCAAGCAGAAGCTGGTCGACACCGCGGGTCGGGTCGAGCGCTTCCGCCGCAAGTACGCCAAGTCCGATGCCAGCAAGGCAGAAGCGGCCAAGGCCGAAGCCGCCAAGTCCGAAGCAACGCAGAAGTAAGTTTGTTTTGGAGTTCAAAAGGCCTCCGCGCCGGCGGAGGCTTTTTCTTTGTCCTCGCCCCAGCGCAGGACGAAGCCTAATCTGCTCGGCTCAGCAGTCGGTCCAGCGAGAACGCTCCGGCTCCCTTGACCAGCAGCACCAGCCCCAACGCCAGCGCCAGCAGGTGATACTCGTAACCCTCGCCCTTCTGATTGCCGTACCAGTTCATGAAAAGCCCATTGAAGCGATGCACGGTCATAATGGCCACCAGCATATTCACCATGATGCCGAACACCGCGATACGGGTGAGCAGGCCGAAGATTAGTCCCAGACCACCGAAAAACTCAGCACAGATCGCCAGAAAAGCCAGCGGAGCCGGGATGCCCATCCGTTGAGTAAAGAAGCCCATGGTGCCGTGGAAGCCGTAGCCGCCAAACCAGCCCAGCATCTTTTGCGTGCCGTGGGCGAAGAAAACGATGCCCATCACCAGGCGCACCACGGTAAGAGTTAAATCGTTAGGGGTAGAAAGCAGCTTACGCAAAGTGTCCTCCTCGAAGATTGCCGGTGGTCAGGCAAATAGCGAAACTCCGCATGGACATGGGCCCCATACTGATACGCTAGAAGATGCTTGTTGCAACACGCAAGTTTCAGGATTTTGTGCGCCGGTGTTGTTTCAGTCTGCTTTACTGCTTATCTTCAATCTTGAACTCCGTCCAGGGATGGCCTTTCATGTCTTTCAGGATCGGGCGTTGCCAGTCGAACTCGGGATGCTCTTTGAGGAACGTGTCGGCAATAAAATCTTCGCCGCAGGGATGGCCGGCACGCGCGTCCAGGCTCATATTTTTCGCCATGGTGCTGTCGGCGGCCTGCGCCGTAACCGCACCCATCGGATCATAAGCAGGCTCTCCCCAGGCGGGCTCAGGGGTAGGAGAGCTTTCTCCATGCCCGCATAAGCCGCGGAAGTTGCGATCTTCCTTGCCTTCGTAGGTATCGAAGTGATCGGCCAGAAATTTTTCGCCTAGCGCAACGTCAATCTGGCCTTTATTCGCAGGCAGGATCTGTTCCCAGCGCTTGTGACGGGCATTGGGGGAACTGGACATCAGAGTGGGATTGAAGTCGGTTTCCGCCTTGATGAAAGCCGGATCGCTGGGGAAGTTTGCGCCCGCAAAGTAGCCATCTTGGGTGCGCCAAACGCGGTGCATCTTCAATCCGATTTCGAAGCGCGCAATCTCACCGGTATTGTTGTCGGCCAGCAGCCAGTCGTTAGCGTAGCCGCCATTGTTGCCGTCGAGCATGATCTGCACGTATTCGTCGATGGAGTTGGCATACTGCAGAGCTTTGCGGGCGCGCACAAACTCCGGCTTGCCGTTGGGATCGAACAGGTCAAAGCCGGCGATGGTGGTCTCGGTGACCATCAGTCCGGCTGAGTTGATGCCGAAATCGTCGTCGCTGACGATGATGCCCGGAAAGCCGTCCATCAGCATGTGATAGCCGTGCGTGGGTACGATGTCGAAGATGATGGTCCAGCGCGTGCCGGTGGCGATGTCGGTCCAGTTGCTATGCGCGATGACCGGCTTGTGGTCCTTGGTCCAGGAGCCGGTGGCGACGAAGGCGCTGCAATTCCCGGGCGCTTTCAGATCGGGGGCATGCGCCTGTTTCTGCTGCTTGTTCAGCCAGGGAACGTAGTAGTCAGGAACTTCTTCCATGGCGTTCAGCGCGACCACGTCCCACAGGTCCAAGGTCGAGCCGTGGGCCTTCAGACCGTCAGCTATGCCTTGCAGCTCCTCCTGATATTCAGCGTCGATGTGCGGCCACAGGATGTTCTGCGCGGTGGCGCGATAGAAGTTCCAGTCGCGCTGGGTGCGGTGGGTGTCCTTCAGTTGCACGGTTTTGAAACCGTCTTCGATCTCGGGAGCCAACAGATAGCCATGCTGATAGCCAATGTCGGCCGGCGATCCCTCAAGATGGACATAGACCCAGCCGCCGCGGGTGAAGCGATAGGCCGCCTTCAGCCGCACTTCGTCGGGCTTGGGCGATTCCTGCTTGGTGGCGGCCAGGCTCGCCAGGCCGAAGAGTAAGCTGAGTATCGTGAGCAATCGCACCAGCGGACGAACCACACGAAGCATGTCAGTCCTCCATACCTGGGAGAGAATGGGAGCAGCTTATCGATTTGGCGCGCGAATAGCAATCCGAAGTACGCTACTTGGCTTCCCAATCCGGGTTTGTTGACTGTACAACATGACGCAGCTTAGTCTGATTTCCTGTTTTTGAAGGGAACGGCCTTAAGGCCGTCCGTCAACCTCTAATATTCCAATGGGGGCTTTAGCCCCCAAAGAACAGTAATCCACTTAAGGAACACAGGACTATCCTTAACCAGGAACCGTCCAGTATGATCGTGCGCTTCGAGGAGAAACGCGTTGACCAGGAGAAATCAGGCAGGCCGCAATTGCTCATTCGCTTCTCTAATGCTGATTTTGCTTGCTGCCTCACTTTCCGCACAGAATCCCGCGGCCGCGTCCGGCAGCTGGAAGTTCGCCATCTCGGGCGACTCGCGCAACTGCGGCGACATTGTTATGCCGGCCATCGCGCAGGGTGTCCGCAGTGACGGAGCTGTGTTTTACTGGCACCTCGGCGACTATCGCGCTATCTATACCTTCGATGAAGACTATCGTCACACGCATCCCCAGGCCACTATCACCCAATACTTCAACGATGCCTGGCCCGACTTCATTCAGCATCAACTGGTACCCTTCGGCGACCTGCCGGTCTTTCTGGAAATCGGCAATCACGAACTGGTTCCACCCATGACCCGGCCGCAGTACCTGGCGCAATTTGCCGACTGGCTGAATAAGCCGGTCATCCAGCAGCAGCGGTTGGCCGACAATCCCGCCGATCATCTGCTGAAGACCTACTATCACTGGATCGAGCGCGGCGTCGATTTCGTCAGCATGGATAACGCTTCCAGCGACATGTTCGATTCAGCAGAGATGAACTGGTTCAAGATGGTGCTGGCCAATGTTGCCAAGAATGCTTCCGTCCGCACCGTAGTTTTGGGTATGCACGCGGCGTTGCCCGACAGTTCATCGGCCGGACATAGCATGAACGACTCCGCCCAGGAGCAGGCCAGCGGCCGCAAGGTTTACGCTCAGCTTTCCGCTTTCCGCAAGACTACAGGCAAGAATGTCTACGTGCTGGCCAGCCACTCGCACTTCGTGATGAACAATATTTACGACACAGCCTGCCACAAAGACGACGTGTTGCCGGGATGGATCATGGGCAGCGCCGGCGCTGTGCGTTACCGTTTGCCACCGGACTCGGGAATCTCGCGCATTGCCCGCACCGATATCTACGGCTACCTGCTGGCGACCGTCGCCGGCGATGGGACGATAACATTCCAGTTCAAGGACATCAACGAATCCGATATCCCTGCCAGCGTGATCAACGAATTCTCGCGCGAGCAGGTAGATTGGTGCTTCGCGCAGAACAAGTCAAACTACACGCCCGCCGGGCCTAAGTGCGGCGATGGAGAAATGCCGGCGAGCGGCCAGTGAGGGTCGAGCAAACCAAGGCGGCGGTTGTGACGGTTATTTAGGCCAGCGTGCCGAGGTGTAGTTGATGGCTTCCTGAACATTCAGCTCACGAGTGCTCACGCCGGTGCGCACGTAGAGCTTGGGAGTGTCGCCGTCCTTTACATAGACCGGGCGGCTGGCCGGTGCGACCATCACGCGGCAGACGTCTTTGTTCTCCAGCGAGGTAAACACCATCTGTACCGAGCGGCAGGCGTCGGCGCCGATCTTGCTTGCAATTGCGGTCATCACTGCCTGCTCGAAGCCGTCGCGGTCGGGCTTCTTCAGCGTCTTGTAGTCCTGGTCGAGGCCGACCACTGCGCCATCGTCCGCTACTCCGATCAGCAGCGTTCCGCCGTTGCCATTCATATAGCCCGCCAGCGTTTTCAGAATCACGCCCTCCAGCGCGCGATTGACTTTGTTCTCGCGCAGGTCCCAGCGAAACGATGACTTGAATTCGAGAGTGGCGCTTTCGCCTTGGGCGAGTCAGGGTGTGCAGGTCGCTCTCCAGCGCCGCGCTTAATTGTTCGATGCGCTCGGAGCGCCGTTGCAGGTTGGAATACAGGGCCGCGCCCCCGACGCTCAGAATCATCCCAACGATGGCGTAGAAAATAGTTTTTCGCGGGGTTTGCCCCCGCAGCGAGCGGTGCATTTGGACGAGCATGAAGCTGGTCGCCGTAGAACCGCCGGGCTGATATTCGTAGTAGTAAACGAACTCGTTGGTGGGGTAGAGAATGAAGATTCCGACCGCGGCTCCCAGCAGCAAGGCGACGCCGAACATGCGCAGCCCGGTTCGCAGCTTCCAGGAAATCTGCATGGGGGTGCGCATTGCCGCTAGCTTCTCCAATGCAGGGTCACCGGTCCGTCCATGGGATGCCGCATCGGTTTGCCTGTGGCCTGCGCTTCCAGTCGCGCCTGCTTCAATTCGAAGTACCACTTTGCGGGACGGTCGGCATCGTCGATCAGCATGAGGCTGGGATTGTACTTCAACCCCTCAGCCTGCTGAATCATGGTGACCTGATCCTGCCGCACGAAGCGCCGGCCGAAAAACTTCGCGATGGGCGTAAGGAACGGCACGTTGAGAAAGACATTCCATGCCGCGCAGACGTCGATGCGGCAGTGGTTGTCGATGGTCGGCGTCACCGTGGTCAGGCTGGCAAACCATTTCTCGCCGGCGCGGATGATCTCGTAACGCCGGTTGGGAAGAACAAAATCGATGGTGGTGGTGATCGGCTCGCCATACACGCCCAGCAGTTTGTAGGGCGCGCTGTTGGCCGAGGGCTGATGGGCGGTCATGCGAAAGCCGTTCCCGATGGGCTCGAAATGTTTTTCTTTTTCGTGAATGCTGGCCCGCGAACGCCACCACCAGGCCTGATGCACAAACGGTCCGTGCGCCGGATCCATCAGCCCAATGATGCCGTGATCGACGTTGCAGGGCAGATCGGCGGTGAGATACGCCGAACGAAATTGCTGGCTGAATTTCGGGACCTCTGGAACCGAAGGCATCTGCGATGGATCTTCAGTTCGGGTGCCCCGTTCTAGCCCTTCTTTTGGACCAGGGCGGGAGATCCTTCCTCTTCCACTCTGTGGGACGTAGACCCACACGTGCCCATCCCGCTCCTCACAGGGAAACGCATTTGCGTAAATCTTCTCGGGATCAAGCGAATCGCGATCGGTAAGCGAAGGGATCTCGCGACACTGTCCGGACACCGGTTCGAATCCCCAGCCGTGATACTTGCACGTGACCTGTTCGCCGTCGAACCATCCATAGGACAGCGGAATTCCGCGGTGAGGACAGGAGTCGCGCATGGCGAAGTAGCGGCCGGCTGAAGTGCGTCCCAGCACCAGCGGAATGCCGAGCAGCATGGCCTTGGCCATCTGCTTGCCATGTATCTCCGACGAGCGGATTGCCGGATACCAGTCGTCGTAAATCAGCGTGGTGCTGGGACCGGAAGGAGCAACCGCAGCGCGTGTGACTTCGCCAATCATCGACGCTCATACTATAGTCGACTGCCCCGCCCTAGCCCAAAGGGAGGGCTAGAACTGGGCACCCATGCGCAGTCTTTTCACCACGGAGTACACAGGGGTCACGGAGAAATTCTAGTCAGGATGAGAACCCGACATACAACGCAGCAAGAATCGTTAGCGATCTCCCTGCTCTCCGCGTCCTTCGTGTTGAAAAAGATTTTCTCGCAACAAAACGGCCGGAGCATTTTCGCCCCGGCCTGCGATCCACGATTCACGATCCACTACTTCGTAATCTTCTCGCCGATCGACTTCGCCTGGGTGAACAGCAGCAGATAATCCGGGCCGCCGGCCTTCGAGTCCGTACCCGACATGTTGAAGCCGCCGAAGGGATGCGCGCCCACCATGGCTCCGGAGCACTTGCGATTGATGTACAGGTTGCCGACGTAGAACTGCTGCTTGGCCACCTCAATCTTGTCGTCCGACGTAGTGTAGACCGCGCCGGTCAAGCCGAATTCGGTGTTATTGGCAATCTGTAAACCCTGCTCGAAGTTGTGCGACTTGATCACCGCCAGCACCGGTCCAAAGATCTCCTGCTGCGAGATGGTAGCCATCGGGTCGACATCAGCAATCACTGTCGGCTGAATGAAGTATCCTTCGCCGGCATCAGTGGCCGGCGCGCCGCCCGTGATCAGCCGTCCACCTTCGGCCACGCCCTTCTCGATATAGCCCAGGATGGTCTTCATCGATTTCTCGTTGACCACGGGTCCCATTGCCGGATTCAGCGTGGGATCGCCCACCGTAATCTTCTCGACCCGCTCCTTCAGCCGCTGCAGAAACTTGTCGTAAATGCGCTCGTCGATAATCGCGCGCGAGCAGGCCGAACATTTCTGCCCGCTGAAGCCGAAAGCCGCACTCGCCACGCCCTCGACTGCCGCATCCAGATCGGCGTCCGCATCGACCACGATGGAGTCCTTGCCGCCCATCTCCAGGATGGTGCGCTTGATCCAGATCTGGCCCGGCTGCTGCATCGCGGCACGCTGGTTGATGTGCAGACCCACTTCCTTCGATCCGGTGAACGCGATGTAGCGCGTCTTGGGATGTTCTACGACGGCGTTGCCGAAACCGACGCCGTGGCCGGGGCAGAAGTTGACCACACCGTCCGGCAGCCCGGCTTCTTCCAGAATCTCAAAGAATTTCGCGGCGATAGTCGGCGAGTCGCCTGAGGGCTTCAGCACCACCGTGTTGCCGCAGACGATCGAGGCCAGTGTCATGCCGCCCATGATTGCGCCCGGGAAATTCCACGGCGGAATCACCGCGCCTACACCCAGCGGGATGTAGCGCAGCCAGTCGCGCTCGCCCGGCAACTGTACCGGCGTCTCGGCCTTCGACAGGCGAATAGCTTCCAGCGCGTAGAAATCGCAAAAGTCGATCAATTCGGCAATGTCGCCATCCGCCTCAGGCCAGTTCTTGCCGACCTCGAAGACCATCCAGGCCATCAGTTCGAACTTACGCTCGCGCAGCAGATGGCTCACCCGAAACAGCAGCGTCGTCCGCTCCTCGATCGAGGAGTACTTCCAGGTTTCAAACGCTTTCAGCGCGGCCTGCATCGCGGGCTCGACTTCCGCTGCGCCCGCAGTCGAGAACACCCCGACTACCTCCGACGGCTTGGCCGGATTGAGCGACTGGGTCTTCTCCTCCGTCTTCACCCGCCGGCCGCCGATTACCAGATCGTATTCGTGGCCCAGTTCATTGCGAACTTTCTCGATAGCGGCGCGCATGCGGCGCGTGTTTTCCGGATTCGTCCAGTCGACGGAAGGTTCATTCGTAAACTTGGTAGGGATGCGGGCGTTATTAATGGTCGCGCTATTGCGCGTGCCCTCCCGGGCGGGAGACATCGTGGTTGCCATAAGTGCTTCCTCTCAGTGAAATGCGGATTTCGGGGTAACGGGATATAGATGCTGCGCCGGCTCAGGCGACGCAGGCGCAACGCGAACCCTCTATTTTAGCGCGTCTGCGATTAGACAGACACGTAGCTGCCCTCCGCGGTAGTGTTCTAAAGTTGCGGTGCTGCGTTAAGGGATTAATTTTGGGCCGACGATCTGCCAAGCTAAAGCGAACGCAGCGAAGAAGAGCAAAGCGTTCAAAACGGTCCAACCCCATCGGGTCGCCGATATCCCCCAGACCCCAATAAATCGCGACATCAGCATAATGGTGAGCGGTGCCGTCCCGACGAATGCCAGGTAGATCACACACGCAATTAGAGCGACCTTGAAGGGAGTAAAACCAAGACGGAATCCAGTAAGCATTAGCTTAGCAACTCCCGCAGACCCCAGATGTGATCGGTAATCCCGGCCTCCATTGCTGGCCTAACGCGGAGGCTCTTGTGTATCCGGCAGAGATTGTAATACGCGAAGGGCGGGGCGCAAGCGATTTCGTGATTGTCCAGCTCCTTCGGCAGCGCACTCGTCAGGTGCGTGCGCTCTTGCCGCCTTCGGTTTTCGCCTCGGCCAGTTGCGGCTCGCCTGCCCCCTGAACGAACGCTTCCGTCTCTTTTAGGATTTGCGCCACCAAATCCGGCGAGGCTGCTTCGCAATAAACACGCAACAGCGGTTCGGTACCCGAGGCGCGAATCAGCACCCACGCGTCAGCGCCGCTGCCGAAAGTCGGGGCATCGAGAAAGAACTTTACTCCGTCCAGCGTCTCCACCTTCTGCACCCCGAAGCCGCCCATTCGCTGCGGCTTCAGCAGGGCGCGGCGCATGGCGTCGTCCTTCACTTCATTGCTGAGATGAAGGTCGACACGGCCATAGTGATGTTCGCCGTACTCTTTCTGCAGATCCCGCACCAGTTGCCCCAGCGGCTTTTCTTCTTCGGCCATGATGTTGGCCAGGAGCAGGGAATTCAGAATGCCATCGCGCTCCGGCAGATGGCGGCGAATGCCGATGCCGCCCGACTCTTCGCCGCCGATCAGGATGTCGCGCTCCAACATCAGATCGCAGATGTACTTGAAGCCGATGCCGCATTCGTGCAGCTTGCGGCCATACTTGGCGGCAATGCGATCGAGCATGCGCGTGGTATTGAAGGCCCGCACAATCTCGCCCGGCCACTGCTTGCGCTTCAGGATCCATTCCAGGATCACCGAGAAGCATTTGTGCGAATCGACAAAGCTACCGTCCTCGGCTACCGCGCCCAGGCGGTCGGCATCGCCGTCGGTGGCAAAGCCCGCCTGGCAATGCGCGTGGACCACGGTGTGCTGCAACATCTCGATGTGCGGCGCGATGGGCTCGGGATTGATTCCAGGGAACAGCGGATTCAGTTCGCCACGAATCTCGAAATGAGGGATGCCGCTCTCGCTAAAGATGCCTTTCAGCACGCCGCGTCCGGCGCCATACATCACGTCGACGGCAAACTTGAAGCCGGACTTCTGGATCAGCTTCAGGTCAACGAAATTCTTGATGGCCGCGATGTAGGGTGTCTTGAAGTCGGTAACCGTCACGCTGCCGCCCTTGCGCTCCAGTCGCGGCGCATCCAGCGCGCCCTCGATTGCGCGCATGATCGCCGGCGTGCCCGACCCGCCGTAGCTGGCCTTGTATTTCACGCCATTCCAATTGAACGGATTGTGGCTGGAGGTGATCATTACGCCGCCGGCCGCCTTCAGGTTCTTCACTGCGTAGGAGAGCGCCGGGGTAGGCGTGTAGTCGTGGGAGAGTCGTACGGCGATACCCGACGCTGCGAGAACTTCGGAGATGATCTCGGCCGCGCGCTGTGAGGCAAAGCGCGTGTCGTAGCCGACGACCAGGCCCTTACTTGCGTCCTCATGCTGGTGGACGTAAGTTGCCATCGCATTGCCTACGCGACGCACATTGTCGAACGTAAAATCGTCGGCAATGACGCCGCGCCATCCGTCGGTACCGAACTTAATTGGGGTGGTCAGAATGCCTCCGTGCGTTACCTGCCGGGACCGTCGGCGTGAATACCACGGCGCTTCACCGCTCGTGCCGGCAGTCACCTTTCATCAGGCTGAGTATTCTCGCTAAACTTTTCAGCAGCTTCGTCGAGCGTGAAGGTCTGCTCATTCAAAAGACGCATCACCTGCAGCACGTTGTTCGCCTGGTAGACCTCCTCCAGGTCTGCGATGAACTGGGTCACTTCTGGAGGCGCCATTTCGCAATGATTGCAGCCGCAAGTGTGGGTCAACTTCTGCAGCCGGTTGTTCCATGATTGTGGAAGATTCGTGCTCATTCTGTTGTCCTGTCGCCGCCTGACCGAGCAGCTCTTACATTCTAACCAGTAGCAGCGGTGCACCGATGTAATACCCGTCACAGTTGAGCGATCTCACACCAGCCGCTTTAGCTTTTTCTCGTCGAGGTGCTTCACCACTTTGCCGACATCCTGCGAATGCTCGCGGGTCGTGATCAGCAGCGCGTCATCAGTTTCGACCACCACGAGATTGTTTACTCCTACCGCAGCGACGAATTTCCGTCCAGAATGAATGAAATTCCCCGACGCGTTCAGAGTAAAGCTTTGGTCGGCAACGATGACGTTGGCGCCGTCCTCCTTGCCACTATTGCGATGCTCGTAGAGCGCAGTCCACGAGCCCAGATCGTTCCAGCCGAAGCTGGCCGGAATGCAGTACAGGCCCGACTTGCCCTCACCCTTGGCCGAGCGCGGTTCGAGGACCGCGTAATCCACGCTGATGTTCTCGCACTTGGGATAGAGCCTGGCAAAGGTCTTTTCGAACTTGCGCGTGCCATAGCTGGTAGCAATTTCCTCTAAGAGCGAAGCGGTCTTGGGCAGGTGCTCACGCAGCGCGTCGGCCAGCGTGCCCGCGCCCCAGATAAACATTCCACTATTCCAATAGAAATTTCCCGCGCGCACAAATTGCTCGGCAACCTCAGAGCTGGGCTTCTCGGTGAAGCGGCGCACAAAAACGGCATTTGGCACTTGGTGCTTAGCACCTGGCTCGTGGCTTTCGGTGCTCACTTCGATATATCCGTAGCCGGTTTCCGCGCGTGTAGGGGGAATGCCGATGACTACGATGTTGGCGCCCGCCGCGGCGATCTGGGCCGCGCTCCGGATGTCATCGCGAAAGCGCTTCTGGTCGGCGATCACGTGATCGGAGGGAAACATGCCGATCACGGCATTGGGATCGCGCTTCGCCAGTAAGAACGCCGCCAGCCCGATCGCGGGAGCCGTATTTCGCCCAACCGGCTCCGCAACAATCTGGCGCTTCTCCAGCTTCTTCAACTGGCGGACGATCGGATCACGCAGATCTTCGTTGGTGATGATCCAAAACTGCTTCGGCTTGGCCAGCGGCAGCAGGCGCTCCACGGTTTCCTGGATCATGCTCTTCTTGCTGTTGAGCGGGAGCAATTGCTTGGCCATGCGCTTGCGGCTGAGCGGCCAGAAACGCGTGCCACGGCCACCGGCGAGAATGACGGGATAGAAAGTGAACTTGCCTGAATCGGCCAATGAGTTTCGATCCTTACGCAGCAGTTGTGAAATGGTAAGGCGGTTCCGGGGCTAAAGCCCTTCGTCTATTGTGCCATGGGAGGCTGGCCTGAAGGCCAGCTCTTCCACCCAGTACACGGACATTGCATTGGGCCAGCTGTTCCATGGCACTACAGTTGAGCCGGTGCTTGCGACCACCACCTTACTCCGCATCATCCCGACAGAGAGAGCTTCGCGGTCGTCCGGCAGAAGTTATGGTTCGCTCACGGACAGCGGCAGCTCGGTCCGCGGCTCTTCCACCACGCCCGTGGGCAAAGACATCCGCATGAACTCCAATTCCCACTGCGGCCGCACGGTGTAGTTGCGCACGCTAGCTGGAACCACGACCGCATCGCCGGTGGCAAAGCTGATCGGCTCCATCCCTTGCGATTCTACGATGCCCGCGCCCTCGATCGCGACCAGCACCTGTGGCGAAGCGGGCGTGGCTTCGGAATGCAAGGCATCGCGCAGTCGCATCTTCTCGACTTGGAAGAATGGTGAGCGCACCAGCACGTGAGGATCGTCGCTGCCACTGCGCAGAACCTTGCCCGCGTTGGTGCGCAACTTGGTCGCGGCCAAGCCTTCGGCCACGTGCAATTCGCGAGGACGGCCGTAATCATAAAGGCGGTAGGTGATGTCCGACGTTTGCTGCGTCTCCACCAGAATCATGCCGCCGCCGATGGTGTGCACGGTGCCGGCGGCGACGTAGAGCATGTCGCCGGCGTGCACCTCAATCCAGTTCAGCAGTTCTTCCGCACGCGCGTCTTCGATCGCTTGCTTGAATTGCGGCAGGGTCACGCCGGTTTTCAGGCCGAGAGCAACCTTTGCGCCCGGTGCGGCCCGGAGCACGTACCAGCACTCCGTCTTGCCGCAGGGCTGGCCGATGCGGCGAGCCAACTCATCATCGGGATGGACCTGCACCGACAGCTTGTCGCCGGGGAACAGAAACTTTACCAGCAGCGGAAAGCGATCTTCGTAACACGCTGCCTGACCGACCAGGTCGCGTCCAAACTGTTTTGCTATCTCCGCCAGCATCCGGCCCGCGAATGGGCCGTTAGCAATGCGATTATCTTCCCAGGTCAGCCAGCTTTCGCCAATCGGCTCTTTCACCGCGCGGGTGTAGATAGGGCGGAGATCGCGAACGCCCCAGGGCCGCTCGTCGAAAATGGGGATCAGCAGAAATGGATAGAGTTGGGGCATGGGTTCTGGAATCAATCTGAAAAGCGTCTAGCCCGGGCCAGACGTTTTGTGTCGCCCCTGAAGGGGCTCCTACTCAAAATGAGCTGACCCAGCGCTGAAGCACTGGGCTATCCTCTTCCGTCTCGCTTTGCGAGACTCATTTTTTCGCCAGCCGACTTCCTGGGCCGCCAGCCTGCAGCCCCGCGGTGTCAACTCTCAGAGAGGCGAATCGCGCAGGCTAGACGTTCGCAAAGAACCTTCGCATGCGGTCCAAGCCGCGCTCCAGGTTTTCCGCCGAGGTCGCATACGACAGCCGCACATGATCCTGCGTCCCGAATCCCTCACCGGGCACGACCACCACATGCGCCTCATGCAGCAACCGGTGAGCCACATCGGAAGCCGAACTCATGCCACCGCGATCAAAATAATGACTGACGTTGGGATACGCATAGAAGGCGCCGCTCGGATACGAGCAGGCAATTCCCGGTATCGCGCGCAAGCCCTCAACCACTTTATCGCGTAGCGAGATGTAGCCCTGGCGCATCTGCTGGACGCAAGCTTGCGATCCCCCGAGCGCCGCAATCGCGGCCTTCTGCACAATCGATGTCGGATTCGAGGTGCTCTGGCTTTGCAGCTTCACCATCGCGCTAATGATGGGTGCCGGGCCCAACGCGTAGCCCAGCCGCCAGCCGGTCATGGCATAGGTCTTCGACAGCGAACCGATAATGATCAACCGTTCTTTCACATCATGCACACATCCGGCCGAGAACCGGTGATCGGTGTAGTTCAGATAGACATAGCACTCGTCCGAGACCACGTAGATGCCGCGATCATGCGCCAAGCGGAGCACCGCGGCCATGTCGTCCGGCTTCATCACCGCGCCGGAGGGATTGTTCGGCGAGTTCAGCAGGATGACCTTGGTGCGCGGAGTGATGGCTCGCTCCACCATGTCGGCGGTCAGCGCGAATCCGTGTTTCTCGTCAGTCGCGACATAGACTGGCTCGCCCCCGGCGTAGCGCACAATATCTTTGAACGAAACCCAGTAGGGCACCGGCACAATCACTTCATCGCCGTGCTGCACCAGCACCTGGATGGCGTTGAACAGCGCGTGCTTGCCTCCAGTCGAGGCCATGCAGTCATCGCGGGTGTAGTCGGAGCCGAAGTCGGCGGCGTGGCGCTGGACGATGGTTTCGCGCAACTCAACCGTGCCGCCGACCGCGGTGTACTTGGTGAAATTGCTCTGGATGGCCGCGATGGCCGCTTCCTTGATGTGCTCCGGAGTGGAGAAGTGCGGCTCGCCCGCGCCGAAATCCACCAGGTCGGCGCCGGTGGCGCGAAGTTTTTCCGCCTCGGCGGAGACGGCCATGGTGGCCGAGATCTCGATGCGTTGAATCCGGTTCGTCAGAAACGAGGAGAGCTGCGTTTCGGCAGCGCTCACGCCTGGGGACTTCATAAAAGATGTTTTCCCGTGGCTGAAATATGTCGTTGCGCGATCCGCTCGCGCACCTGCTGCTCCACCACTTCCGGTACCAGCCCATTGAGTGGGCCGCCGAGTTTAGCAATCTCGCGCACAATCCGCGAGCTGAGATAAGAGTACTGTTCGGCCGGCATCATGAACACGGTTTCCACCCGCGGCTCCATCTTGCGATTCATGAGCGCCATCTGCAGCTCGAATTCGTAGTCGCTGATAGCCCGTATGCCGCGCAAAACCGCGTTAGCGTTCTTGCGGATGCAATAGGTCACCAGCAGCCCCTCGAAGGTATCGACGCAAACGTTGTCCAACTCCGAGGTCATGGCCACCAGCATCTGCTTGCGCTCCTCCATGGAGAAGAGAGTCTCGCCCTTGTCCAGGTTGCGCGCGATGGCCACAATCAGTCTATCGAACAGTTTGCTGCCGCGGTGGATCAGATCCAGGTGCCCGTTGGTGACCGGATCAAACGAGCCCGGATAGATGGCAACGATATCTTTCAAGAGGCCTCGGAGAGAAGGATTTACGCGGGATGATTCTATTCTGGCCGGGCCGGAAGAGGCAATCGGCAGACAGGATGGTCCCTGCCGGGACTACGAATCTTAATTGGTTCGTTAACCCAGGACTTCCTCCTGGGCTGAACTGAGTTGTCCGGCGGCGCCGGACGGTTGTGCCGCGAGCACCAGATGTGTCACGTGGCCCGAGTGCGACCGCAGTCCAAGAAGGATCAACGCTAACTCGAACCACGGCCTTCCTGCAAAGACTGAACCTGAAACTTTGCTTACTTGCGCCCGGCTGGTCCCTTGGGTGTCGGTGTCGGTCCGGCTTCGGCGTTGGCTGCCGCAGCCTGCGCCTTATCCTCGACCGAAATCAAGCCCAGCGACTTGCGGACATCGGTTTCGATTCTGGCAGTGATGTCTTTATTGTCCTTCAGGAACTGCTTGGCATTTTCGCGGCCCTGGCCGATGCGCTCGCCCTTGTAGCTGAACCACGATCCCGACTTCTCCACCAGATTGCCGATAACTGCCAGGTCGAGCAGGTCGCCTTCGCGCGAGATGCCTTCGCCGTACATCATGTCGAATTCAGCTTCGCGGAAGGGCGCAGCCGTCTTGTTCTTCACAATCTTCACCCGGGTGCGCGAGCCTACAACCTGGTCGCCGTCTTTAATGGCGCCAATACGGCGGATGTCGATGCGCACGGACGAATAGAACTTCAGCGCGCGGCCGCCGGTGGTGGTTTCCGGATTGCCAAACATGACGCCGATCTTTTCCCGGATCTGGTTGATGAAGACCAGGCAGGTGTGCGACTTCGCCACGATGCCGGTCAGCTTGCGCAGGGCCTGCGACATCAGGCGCGCCTGCAGGCCGACGTGGCTGTCGCCCATCTCGCCATCGAGTTCAGCCTTGGGCACCAGCGCCGCCACCGAGTCCACTACCAGCACATCGATAGCGCCGGATCGCACCAGCGCCTCGGCGATCTCCAATGCCTGCTCGCCGTAGTCGGGCTGCGAGACCAGAAGATTGTCTACGTCCACGCCCAACTTGGCAGCGTAGATAGGATCGAGCGCGTGCTCGGCGTCGACAAAGGCTGCCATGCCGCCTTGCTTCTGCGCTTCCGCAATCACCTGCAGCGCAATCGTCGTCTTGCCGGAAGATTCCGGCCCGAAGATCTCGACCACACGGCCGCGAGGGAAGCCGCCGACACCCAGTGCGGCGTCAAAGGAAATGGCTCCGGTAGAAATCACCGAGATGGGGACCACGGCTCCCTTGCTCCCCAACTTCATGATGGAGCCTTTGCCGAACTGCTTTTCGATTTGCGCCAGGGTCAGGTCAATGGCCCGGCCTTTTTCAGTTTTTTCGTCCGCCATCAGTGCCGCTCCTTGGCTGCTCCGACTCCGGGAAGCCGGAGTCGGATCGTAAAGAATAAATTGCGCTGGGTCAGTGAGTCAGGCGCCATTGTGCAATGGGGCGATTCGCGGTGAAGAGCGCTTGGATACTGACGGCTTATTATACATCCAGTAATCGTCGGAAAGCGAAACAAAAGCGAATACTTCCGGAACGAAAGTACTAGAACCTTGGTGTCTCACAGCGGGTTGTGATCGCCGTTACAAAGAGCTCTCCGCAGCCGCTTGGCATGCCAGCGCCGTCCAAGAAGAGATTCATTGATACCCCGCAAGTTATTAGCTTACCAGTTATCCAGGGATCGGTTTCAATGCGATTCCGGCAAGCGGTACGCGAAATCATAAAAGTGCTTTCCGTCAGTGATCTTGATGGTCATTGTGCCGCTGAGACCGGCGAGTTGGCCCGTTCCGGAATCGGGCACGACGGAGATGGCGAGCTGCGGTGTGCCCCGCGTCATGGTGCCGCTATGCTGCAGAATGAAGCTGCCGCTGCGGCCGTTCAACACGCCAGTGACTTGCTCGATTGCGACATAACCCGCCGACCCCTTCGAGACATCGCCTCCGGTTAACATCTCACCCTTGCTGGTGCCCTCCAGGTCGCCATGGAATTGTTTGTCGATGGTCATGCGGCCCAGGGACGAGCCCTTGAGAAAATCATCGGACTGCGGTGTGATTTTCACCTCAAACGATCCGGTGGCATGAGCCACGAGTGCCTCCTTGTTTGCCGGTGTATTCGGCGGATGTGCCTGGGCCAGAGCCGCACAGGCGAAGCTCAACCATAACCAAATACACAGAATTTTGCCGCGAGAAGTGGTCATAGAGGGCGATTTCTAACTTTCGTGTGACAGGCTTATCGTTTCAGCAAATCCACCGGCTCACGCACGTCGGTTACACGGAAATATTTGGCCAGCGCCGGATAGCGCTGGGCCACTGCCTCGTACATCGCGTAAGCCACGTTGCGATACGAGAAGTGACCGGCCACGCCAGTTCGCAGCTCGCTGATGTAGAGCGCTTCGGCGAAATCCATTTTGAAGAGCGTGCGCTTGCGAAACGCCAGCGGAATAACATACTGCGACTGCTCTTCCGCTTCGTTAGTGTGGCGGCGAGCTAGCTGCGCGGCGGCATCCTGCGTGCGCTCCATCACCGAATCATAGCGGAGCGTCAGGCCGGCAGAATCGATTTCCGGTGGCACCTCGTAGCCGTGGGCGGTCGTGTATTCCTGCACAATCTGCACGCAGCGCCGATGGCGATGCATATCGCGGAAGCCTCCAATGTCCATCAGAATGTCGAAGCGGAATTGCTGCCCCGCGCAGAAAGCGCGCGACACTTCGTCGTGCCGGCCGCGATGGCGCAAGCCTAGGTCGACAATCTCCTGCCGCCGCATCCCCGGCAAATCCGATACCACATCCCGAATCTGGCGGTAGGAATGATGCGAATACTGGTAGAGCAGGGTCGCTGCCAGTTCGATCTCCAGCGGGTCATCGTCAAGCAGATCGACCATTGGCGCGGGCTCGATAGCGACGGATGACAACAACTCCGCCGCAGCCGCTGTCAGTTCGCGCCGAGTTTCTGTTTCGTACGCATTGGGCTCGGCATACTTCATCAAAGTCGGCGCAACCCGAACCGGGCGAAGCAGCAATTCTTTGGCCCGCTCGGCCGTCGCCGGCGATTCGTGCTCGATTTGCTCCAGCAGCTCGCGCGCTTTGGCGTGTCCCACATTGTAGGCAGGATCCTGCGCCGCCTGTCGCAGCAATTCTCCCAGACGACGCAGCTCGGCGTGGGTGTGCGACAGCAGGCGCGAGACCTGGTTCTCCAGCGTGCGCGCGCTGACAATCTGTCCCAGCGAAGTATTCGCGGCGAGCGGCAGGAGGTAGCGCGAAATGTCGAAGGCGCGGGCGCGCAGAGTGCGCTCGTAGGCGTCCGCCTTCATCTCCACCGGCTTGGGAGTGCGCTCCCGCAGGTAGTGGAACATCTCCCCTGAGAAGTGGCGATACTCGGCAAATAGCAGGTCGATGATCTCCCGATAGAGACCGAGCGCGTCAGTATCTTCCCCAAAGTCGGGAACGTAATATCCGCTTTTTTGGAAATCCTGATAGCGGGTCGAACGTTCCTGGCCATCCCAGCGGGGCTCGTCCACGGCCACGGTCGCGGCCAGAATCGACAGGCGCTCGATGGCGAAGGCAATATGGGCGAGATCGGCAATGCTGCGGTGGCCGTATTGGAAGTAGAATGTATTCAGAAACTTTTCGGCTTTTTGATCATTGATCTCAGCCAGCGACTCGCGCATGGAAAGTGCCGAGCGCGAGTACTTCGCCATGCCGTAGGCTTGCACCTCAGGATCGGCGCCGTGGACCGCATACACTTCGGTGCTAGGCTCCTGCTGGGAAGCCGTGGGCTCATTGTTTGTGTCAGCTTTGTAACCGAATGACATTGCGCTGAATCATATGCGGTATGGAATCGGTGGGCAACCGTCAGCCTGTGGGAATCGTGAAAAACTTTCCGGCGGTTAGGCATTACCGAATCATCCAGGTGTTGCAGGTAAAATCAGCGCTTTTTTAAGAGGACGATGCGTCAGATCATAAGTAAGTTCCTGGCAATTATTTTGTTAACCGGTATTCCGATCATTGCAGCCAGCCAGGTGTCGCAGTTCGCTGCCCCAACTTCGTCGCCGGCGGGATGGAACCCCGACCAGGGTTCGCCCAACACCGATGTCGAAGCACCGCTGTTCCTGCATGTTCCCATGCCGGTCATGGCGCCGGAGCTGGCGCTGCAAACCTTCCAGAGCCGGGGAGCCGTGCAGAATTCCGAGCTCAAGGGCTACACCGACCAGACCCTGGTAATGGCCGAGCTGGTCGACAGCTCGCAGCGCGGAGCCTTCGAGCTGCAACGCTCCTTCGTAGCGCCGAATACACTGACCTTCAAGCCGATCCGCTATACCGGCGACAGCTTTGTGAAGACTAATGTCATCGCTCGCATCCTGCAGTCGGAGGTCGATTACGTCACCAAAGGCGAATCGGCGCAAACCGCACTGACCCCGGCAAACTACAAGTTTTCCTATAAGGGCGACCGCGAGCTGAATGGGAAGGACGTCCGGGTCTTTCAGGTAAAGCCGCGCCATAAGCGCGCCGGCCTGTTTAAGGGCTACATTTATCTCGACACCATCAGCGGCAGCCTGGTGCGTTCGGAAGGCAGCATCGTCAAGTCGCCGTCGTTCTTCATCCGCAACATTCAGTTTGTCCAGGATTACACCGACATCGACGGCTACACCCTACCGGTGCAACTGCACACCACCGCCAAGGCGCGCTTCGTGGGACCGGCCGTGGTCGACATCTTCCATCGTCAATATCAACCGCTCCCCGTCGCTGCCTTGCTCTCCGCCAATCAATCCGCAGCCGGGCAGCCGTAGCTCCCTTGCGCCGCCGCCCGCACGACGCTCCTCCGGACTCCGGCGAAACAGACGTGCGGACCCAGTGGGTTGGCGCGGACTCCATTCTGTTTGCCACCACGCATCGTCCCTGGCCCCCACCCATGGGCCCGTGGATCATGACCCAGCGCTGGAACGATTTGCTGTTTCTGCATTACCCGCTGGATCCCGAGATTGTGCGTGCGCTGGTTCCCGACGTGCTAACCCTTGATACCTACCAGCAGCGCGCCTGGGTCTCGGTTACGCCATTCTGGATTAATCATCTGCGTCCGCCGGGAGTTCCTTCGCTACCCTGGTTCTCCGCCTTTAACGAGATCAATGTGCGAACCTATGTCACATTTGGAGGCAAGCCCGGTGTGTATTTCTTCAGCCTTGATGCCAGCAATCTCTCGGCGGTGTGGGGCGCCCGCGTCTTCTATCGGCTGCCCTACTGGCAGGCCGCGATGAAGGTGAAAGGCAAGGGCGGCGCGCGGATTGACTACGTATCCCAGCGGCAACATGGGCCCAAGCCCGCAGAACTGAAGTGTTCGTATGGTCCGGCCACGCCGTTGACCTTCCACGCCCGGCCAGGCTCGCTAGAGCATTTTCTCACCGAGCGCTACTGCCTCTACACGTTCGGACGCAAGCGACTCTATCGCGGAGAAATTCACCATCTGCCTTGGCAGTTGCAGGAGGCGACGGTGGATGTGCAGCAGAACACCATGGCGCTTCCAGCGGGCATTCAGCATCCGCCGCAGCCTGAACTCGCGCATTTCAGCCGCGAGTTAAAGGTCTTGTTCTGGCCGCCGGAACGGTTGCTGTAAAAGCTGCCCCACGCGTTCAACATCAGCGCTGGTTATAATCCCCTTTACTCTACCGAGGAGGTTTTCATGGCGGGAGTGGAGGGCCGGGTCGCGCTGGTGACCGGAGCATCGCAGGGCATCGGACGCGCTTGTGCGCTGGAACTGGCGGAAGCGGGAGCCAAGCTGGCGCTATGCGCACGCAATCAGGAGAAGCTGGAACAACTCGCGACCGAGATCGCCGGCAAGGGCAGGGAAGCGGCGGTCTTCAAGCTCGACGTCAACAGCGATGACGAGATCAAAGCCGTGGCGAAGGCGGCCATTGCTCGCTTCGGGAAGATAGACATCCTGCTCAACAACGCCGGCGTCACCCGCGACCAGTTGGTCATGCGCATGAAGCGCGCCGACTGGGACGATGTCATCGCCACTAATCTCACCGCGCCATTTCTGCTGATCCAGGCCGTCATCGGCTCCATGCTGAAACAGCGTTGGGGCCGCATTATCAACATCACCAGCATCTTTGGCCAGATCGGCCAAGTCGGGCAGGCCAACTATTCGTCGTCGAAGGCGGGACTGATTGGGCTTACCATGGCGGTCGCGCGCGAGGTGGGATCGCGCAGCATCACCGTGAACGCTGTCTCTCCCGGCTTCATCGAAACCGCCATGACCGACGTTTTGCCCGCCGAGCTAAAGGAGAACATCCTGAAAAATATTCCTCTGGGTCGCGCCGGCAGCGATCTCGACGTAGCTCACGCGGTGAAGTTTTTGGCGTCGGAGGAAGCCGGCTACATCACCGGACACGTGCTGAACGTGAATGGCGGCATTCTGATGGGGTGAACGGCGAGTCGCCGAGGCGGTCACACAAATCCAAACTTGGGGATGCGGGGTTCAAGGAAGTAGTTTTAGTGACGCATGCGCTTCCAGAACCTATCTCATCAATCGTTTCGTATCAGGGCACGGCTTCACAGGTTGCGGAAAAAGTCTCAACAGCAGATCCCTCACCGGCTGAAGCCGGTTCGGGACGACAAAAATAAAGGACTTGTGGCGGCGCAGCTAAAGCTGCGCCCCTTCGAAACATGTCGACCCGACTTTTTCCGCAGCCTGGAAAGTCGTGCCCTGATACAACCCAAATGATTTATGAGATGGCTTCTGGTCTTGTCATCACGGGTCGGGCTTGAGTCGGGCGAGGGATCTGCTATGAAGGGGTGCGCGCCGTGAGCGAAATCCTGGAGGTAACAACCGGAGAGCAGCTGGAGCAGGTGCGCAATCTGTTCGGCGAATACCGCGCGGAGTTGCCCTTGGAGTATTGTTTCCACTCGCTCGATGCGGAAATCGCCGGGCTGCCCGGAGATTACACACCCCCGCGGGGAAAGCTGCTGCTCGCATTGGTAGTCGGCCAGCCAGTGGGATGCGTGGGACTGCGCCCGTTCCCGCGTGACGCTACCTGCGAAATGAAGCGGCTGTATGTGCGTCCGGGATTTCGTGGTGCGAAGCTGGGAAAACAGCTCGTCGACCGGGCTCTGCTGGAAGCTCGCAACCTGGGATATTCCTTTCTGCGGCTCGACACGCATCCGCTAACCATGGAAGCCGCTCTGGCGATGTATCGCAAGCTGGGGTTTCAGCAAGTAACCGCCGATCCGCTGGAGCCGGTGGAAGGTCTGCTGTACATGGAACTGCTGCTCTAGAACTGGTGAGGCAACGCTTCGCAGCGACGATCTTCTCTTACGCGGCGGAAACCTCTGAATCGCGAGTTACTCCAAAGTTACTCATTATTCTGCCTGTTAGCTCCGGTTTTCGCGCCCAAAACGACATTACGCGAAAATTTACTTGCCAGCCGCTTCCGCTATGATTACTATGCAGTCACCCCCATGGCCACTTCCCTGCAGGACGCTCAACCCTCATGAATATCGGTGAAACCATCCGCAACTTCCGCCTGCAAAAAGGCATGTCGCAAGGCGACATCGAAAAACGCACCGGACTGCTGCGCTGTTATCTCTCGCGAGTGGAGAACGGGCACACCATTCCTTCGCTCGACACTCTGGCGAAAATTGCCACTGCGATGGACCTTCCCCTGGCGCGATTCTTCAGCGAAGGCAGCAGCGATAATGGCAGCAAGCCTTCGCCCCAGTTGGCCGAGGATGAGGTTCGCTTCCTCACCCAGATTCGCCGTTATTCGCCGAACCTGAATGACAGCGATCGCAAGCTGGTCATCGCCATGGTAAAGAAAATGGCGGCCAGCGCCGGCCGATAGACGGTCGACCTGAGGTTGAGGTCGTCTCGGCTTGTTCCTCCTGAATTCACCTAAGCCACGCGATGACGCGGCGCCCCTGCAAGGGGCTTTGAGATCTGATGCAACGCGTACCCAGGACTCCGCCTACGTCCTGGGCTAAACTGAGTCGTCCCGCGGGGCGGGACAGGATTGTTCCGCGTCCTTCAGCATCCCGACGACTTCCCCGCAGTATCGCGGCAACTCCGTTTATTGAACGCAAGGATCGACATTGTCACGCCCGCGTTATCCAATTCAGCTGGCCTCGGGTTTGAAGATCATTCCCCGGCTGGTCTTTCCGTTCATCATCACCACGGCCGGCGAGCGAAATTGCAAATGCCGCACGCAGCCGTGCTCTTCCACGGCAGGCTGTTGGGCCAGCCACTGCCAATCCACGAAGCCTTCGCCGGCGTCAGGATTCACGGTAAAGTAGCCAATCTGGAATGCTGTGAGGTTCTGGAAAAAATGGCTGCCCTGCGAGGGAATCACGCGGAAGTCGCGAAATCCTGATTCGACGATCACGCGCGCCCCGGAGATCTGGTCCCACGCCACCGGAATGCCTAACCAGGGATCGGTCGAGCCCCAGCGGCCCACCCCGATCAGCAAGTATGGAGTTGCGTGTTCGCTGAGCTTGGCGTTGAAATGAGCGACGCTGTGCGCCACCTCGTGACTGCGGGCGCGTTCGAAGCGGTGCGAATCCACCACGATCACGTCGCGCAAATCCTGCAGGCGCCCGTGTCCCAGCACCTGCGCGCTTTGGCAGATCAGACGCTCGCGGCTCGGCCTCTGTCATCGGCATATCTTCACCTTCGCGCGAAAGCACCAGAGGCCGGAGCTGCAGGAATCCGAAGTTGGCAGGTTCGTCCGGGCTTTGCGGCAAACGCACCGCGAATTCGATTTCTACCGGCCTTCCCAAGGCATCTTCGCCCACCCGCATCAGCTGATCGAGAATTTCGGCCAGAGGAAACGTGCCATGCTTCAGGATCGAGGCGAAGCTGACCACACGCGGCCCCGACCGGCTGAGTCCGTCATACACCGCATGGTTGTCGACGGAATAGGTGGATCCCAGCATCTGCAAGGTTCCGTCAGCCTCAGCCACGTCGAGAGCAAAGCTCGCTTCCCGAAAATCACTACCCCGATTTTCGCCGGAGACGGCGTGATTGAGTTCCAGCGCCCAAAACTCCGACTGCGAGTTCACCAAGATGTCTTCGACCGACGAAAACTGCACCAGATGCCGGGGATGGCGCGGACTGAAGGTCAACGACTTGCCTCCATTTACTACCGTTCGCCCCAGCCCTAAGGCGACTGCGGCGAACCCGTCCGCGACGGTTACGGGCTCAACCGGATAGAAGTTGCGGGACCGCACGACGCCGGAAAAATCCGGGTAGAACCGGCTGCCGTGCCGAGCGCCCACCACCTGCTGCAGCAGCACCGCCATCTTTTCCTCTTCCAGGCGATACGGCGTGGCTCGCACGTAGGCCTTGGCGTGCTGGCTGAAAGTCGACGCGTAAACCAGTTTGATCGCCTCCAGCAGTTGCTGCAGCCGCACTTCGATGTCGGGATGCTGGTTGGCCAGCATAAACGTCTCGTATACGCCGGAGAACGGCTGGTACTGCGAGTCTTCCAGCAGGCTGGATGAGCGCACCGCCAGCGGATAATGCACCGCCTCCAGGAACGCCAGCAGACTATCGAGCAAAGCAATGGGGAAGGGCGCATCCAGAAACCGGCGAGTGATCTCTTCGTCGTCGGTACCGTGAATGGCCAGATCGAGCAGATCGTTTTCCTCGAGGAAGCGATCGAAGACGCCGGTGGTTAACACCAGGGTCGGCGGCACCGCAATATGAATGCCGTGGAACCTGCGCTCCATTCGCCGCCGATGCAGCAGGTGCCGGATGAACGCCAGTCCGCGCGCTTTGCCGCCCAGCGAGCCGCCGCCAATCTGGAGGAAGAAGGAACCTGCTGGCTGAAACGTTGCGGGATTGAATTCGCCGATGAGGGTCTGACTTTGCTCGCGGCGATATTCCGCGATCGACTCGATCAAATCGCGGCGCAAGGTCTCGAGGGTGCCAAAATCGCTGACTGCGCGCGGCCGCAACTTCTGCGCCAGGGCAAATTCGGTTCGCGCCATCAGCCAGTGCGAGAAGTGATTGCGTTCGCCATGGTAGGCAAGGCTTTCCGCTGGAATGGTTTGCAACTGGGTTTCCAGCGCATTCAAATCGGCGGCGCGGCCTACCTCGGTTTTTCCATCGGGGAGGCGAAAGATGAAATCGCCGAAGCCCATCTCATCGATCATGATCTTGCGCAAGTCTCCCAGCAGAGTGGGCGAACGCTTCTGCAAAAAGGAATATCCCTCGCGATGCGCCGGCTCCATAAACTCGGTGCGGCTGGATTGCAGCACGATTGGAATGTCGGCCACGGTGTTGCGCACCATGCTCGCCAGTTCAAAGCCGGCCTCGGGCCTCAGCTCGCCCGCCCGCGGAAATTCCACGTCCGACACCACGCCTAGCAGGTATTCACGAAATTTCAACACCTGCCGCTGCGCGTCCTCATAGTTGGAGCAGAGCAGGATCTTGGGACGGGCACGCATGCGCACCAGCTTGTGCGCGACATTCAGCGCCTCGCTGAGCAGGCGGCGCGACTGGCTGATGATCTCGGTATAAATTACCGGCAGAAAAAGCGAGTAGTAGCGGATGTCGTCTTCCACCACCAGCAGGATGGGAACGCTCATGGCTTTGGTGTCGTGCAGAGCGTTGCGCTTGTCCTCAATGTAGTTGACGATCGACAGCAGAATGCGGGCGTTGCCTTGCCACAAGAAGATGCGGTCGATGTCGGTGCGGGGATTGCGGGCGATGAAGTTCTGTATCTCGCGATAGTCGTAGGCCAGCACGACGACGGGCACGTCGAGCCGGGCGGCCTTGATTTCGTGGGCGAGTTGCGCGGCGTCCATATCGCCCAGGTGCAGGTTAGTGACGATCAGGTTGAAACGCCGCTGGGAGTGTACGAGTCGCAAGGCCTCCGCGCCGGTGGAAACGTGGGTGATGCCGGGGACGTGGGTCAGGTTCAGTTCCAGCGACTCGCCGATGAGCAGTTCGTTCAGCCGGCCGTCCTCGCGGAGGATGAACGAGTCGTAGAGGCTGGAGACCAGCAGGATGTCGTTCACCCGGAACGGCATCAGGTTCTCGAAGCCCTCGAAGAGGCGTTCGGGATGGGAGGGGGATGGACGTGCGGCGGTCACAAACTAGTTGGCCGGTAATCTTGGCATTTCAAATTCTTCCTCGTCCCGCATTTTCGCGGCGGGTGCCCCACTCATTCCTGCTTTTGGAATGAGTGGGTAGTGATCGCTGTCTGCCTCGGAGCGGTCTGCCTTCGGATTCGCTTGATCTCCCACACATTCGAAAACCGCGAATGTGTGGGGCACCCGAACGGTTATTTCCTCTCCAGTTTGTCCACTCTTTCCTGCAGAGCTTCCAATTCCAGGTCCATCGTTCGCAGCGCATCCGAGTGGCTGCGAAGTCGTGTGATCACCGGCGAGGCCCACTTGTGAAACTCGGTGAGCAAGGCAGTTTCAATCTTCTCCATCCGCGCTCCCATGCGCTCTTCGCCAGCGGACATTTGGGTGGAGATCTCGGCCGCAATCCACTTCTTGTCGTCCTCGGTCAACATGGCGCTATTGTATTACGTCCTCAGGATCGACAGCCGCCTCCTCGATTACTTCTGTTCACGGAATCACCGGGGTGGATTTCTCCACCCCGCAGGATACTCACGCTTTCTACCAGGAACTACACCAGTCCCTGGTCCAGCATGGAATTGGCGACCTTCAGGAAGCCGCCGATGTTGGCGCCGTTCACCAGATTGCCTGGAGTGCCGTAGGTCTCGGCCGTCTCGAAGCAGGTCTTGTGGATCGCGATCATGATGTTGTGCAGCTTGTGGTCGACCTCGTCGCGAGTCCAGCTCAGCCGGGCGCTGTTCTGCGACATCTCGAGACCTGAGGTGGCCACGCCGCCCGCGTTCGCCGCCTTGGCCGGACCATAGAGGACTTTCGCCTCCAGGAACAGCTTGGTAGCTTCCAGCGTGCTTGGCATGTTGGCGCCTTCGGCCACAACCTTGCACCCGTTGTTGATGAGGTTGGTCGCGTCCTTGGCGTTGATTTCGTTCTGCGTGGCGCTGGGGAAAGCGCAATCGGCCTTGATGTTCCAAAGCGGGTTATAGCCCAGCTTCAGATCGGTAGGCATGAAAATCGCCTTCTTGAACTGATCCGTGTACTCGCGGATGCGGCCGCGCTTGGCGTTCTTCAGTTCCATGATCCAGGCCAGCTTCTCGTGCGTGATGCCGTCGGGATCGTAGATAGCGCCGTCGGAGTCGGAAGCCGTGACCGGCTTCGCGCCCAGTTGCAGCAGCTTCTCGATAGTGTATTGCGAGACGTTGCCGCTGCCCGATACCAGGCACACTTTTCCGTCCAGCGTGTCCTTGCGGGTCTTCAGCATCTCCTCGGCAAAATACACGCAGCCATAGCCGGTAGCTTCCGGACGAATGAGCGATCCACCCCAGTGCAGGCCCTTGCCGGTCAGCACTCCGGTGAATTCATTCACGATGCGCTTGTATTGGCCGAACATGTAGCCAATCTCGCGCCCGCCCACGCCGATATCACCGGCCGGGACGTCGGTGTCCGGTCCGATGTGGCGGCACAGCTCGGTCATGAAGCTCTGGCAGAAACGCATGACTTCGTTATCGCTCTTACCTTTGGGATCGAAGTCTGACCCGCCCTTGCCACCGCCCATGGGGAGTGTGGTCAGCGAGTTCTTAAAGACCTGCTCGAAGGCCAGGAACTTCAGGATGCCGAGGTTGACCGAGGGATGGAAGCGCAAGCCGCCTTTGTAGGGGCCGATGGCGCTGTTCATCTCGATGCGGAAGCCGCGATTGACCTGGACATTGCCTTGGTCGTCAAACCAGGGCACGCGGAACATGATCAGACGCTCGGGCTCGGTAATGCGCTCGAGGATTTTGGCGGAGATGTATTCCGGGTGGCGTTCCAGTACCAGGCGCAGAGACTCGAGTACTTCCTGGACGGCTTGATGGAATTCAGGTTCTGCCGGGTTCTTGGCCTTGACTAGGGCCATGACTTCGTTGATGTAGTTGCCCGGAGTCTTGATACCGGGCGTAGTGGTTAGTCCAGCACTCATAGAGGTCCTCCTGGAACCTTCCAACTCTTCTCTTTTAGGGCCGGTAGAGAGATAAAACCGTTCGCCGCTCGTGCCGGGCGAACTATATTGAGGCCGCTGTTATTTCAGTCCTCCCCTGACAATTTGGCAGTGACTGCTATCACCCGCCGGGGTGACTAGCCCCGGCTATGGTAACCCCGGCAGGACGGCATTGAGCGGAAAAATGTTTCCATGGAACCAGGGCGGATCGCAAGACGTGCAGAACATATGCTGTATCATTATTTCTGAAAGCAATAGGTTGGCTTAAGGGAATGCGAGTCACCATTCCAGACGAAGTCCTGGCGGCGGCTCATATTAGCGAGCTTGAGCTGAAGCGGGAGCTCGCGCTGACCCTGTTTCAGCAAGAGCGGTTAACGCTTGCCCAAGCGAGTCGCCTCGCCGAATTGGATCAGTTGACCTTTCAGGCACTCCTCGCCGATCGCCGAATCCCCATCCACTATGGCGTAGAAGAGTTCCGCGACGACATCCGCACATTGCGTGAGTTGGGTCGACTTTGATCGTCGTTTCGGACACTTCTCCGATCCTCAATCTTTCCCGTGTACGCCGTCTTGACCTGCTGGCTTCTCTCTTTGGACGCACGACCGCGAAAAAATTCGGGTTACGCGTAACGGGATTACTCGGTGTCTTGGTAGAAGCCAAGCAGGCGGGCCTGATTGAGCGGGTCAAGCCGGTGCTCGACGAATTGATATCGGAAGCGCGGTTTTGGGTCAGCCCCGATCTCTACCACGAGGTTCTCGCTACCGCCGGCGAAACGTAGCCGCGTTCTTACTCCCGGTAGTGCGCGCCCCCGTGGCGTACATCGGCGCCGCGCACCCAGAAAATCACGTCTTCGGCGATGTTGGTGGCATGGTCGGCGATGCGTTCCAGGTTGCGGGCGATCAGCAGTACATCGATCGCCTGGCGGGTGCAGGAAGGATCGTCGTGCATCTTCTGCACCAGCATCACGAAGGCTTCGTCCTTCATGCGATCCACGATGCCATCCATCTGCAAAACTGCCTCGGCCACCTCGGCCTTGCCGTCCAGAAACGATTCCAGCGCCCGCTGCACCATGGTGCTGACGCCGTCGGCCATGCGGGGAATATCGACCGGCAAATCCACTTCCGGCTCGCTGATCAGGTCGAGCACGCGTTGCGCGATGTTGACGGCCTGGTCGCCCACGCGCTCCAGGTCGGCATTGATCTTCAGCACCGCGAGGATGAAGCGGAGATCGATGGCCATGGGCTGCTGCATGGCCAACAGGTCCAGCGCCAGCTCGTCAATGTCGCGCTCGGCTTCGTTGATGGCCGGTTCGCCGGAGAGCACCATCTGACAAAACTTGCTGTCGCGCGTGCGGTAGGCTTCGGTAGCCCGGTCGATGGCCTGTTCCGCCAGCCCGCCCATCCGCAAGAGCTTCTCTTTCAGTTCGTCCAGTCCCTGCTGGAAACGGCTGCGCATTATCCAAACCTGCCTGTCACGTAGTCTTCCGTCCGCTTGTCGGAGGGGGTGGTGAAGATCTTCTCGGTCTTGTCGTACTCGATGAGACTGCCCATAAGGAAAAATCCGGTCAGTTCGGCGACGCGCGCCGCCTGCTGCATGTTATGAGTAACAATAACGACGGTGTAGTGTTGCTTCAATTGAAAAATGAGTTCTTCGATTTTGCTGGTAGAGATGGGATCGAGAGCGGAGGCCGGCTCATCCATAAGCAGCACTTCGGGCTCGACCGCCAGGGCGCGGGCGATGCAGAGACGCTGTTGCTGTCCGCCGGAAAGACTGGCGCCCGACTTCTTGTGCAGGTTGTCCTTCACTTCATCCCACAAAGCAGCCAGCTTGAGAGAGCGCTCAACCAGTTCGTCCATTTGCTTGCGATGACGGAAGCCATTGAGCTTTAAACCAGCGGCTACGTTGCCATAAATCGACATGGTGGGAAATGGATTGGGTTTCTGGAAGACCATGCCAATTCGGCGCCGCACTTCGACCGGATCCGAGCCATCGCCGTAGACATCCATTTCGCCGACCTTGACGGAGCCGTCGGCATGGGCTTCGGGAACGGTTTCGTGCATGCGATTCAGGCAGCGCACGAAGGTACTCTTGCCGCATCCGGAGGGACCGATGACCGCGGTCACGTGGTTGGCAGGTACTGTCATGTCGATAGACTGTAGCGCCTGATTCTTGCCATACCAGGCGTTCAGTCCACGCACTTCGATTCCGACACCCATAAGAGCCTCTTACGCTCCCTTCATCATTCCACGGCTGGTGGTGATACGGACGGCCGCGACCGCACCGACGATCAGGACAATGAGAATGAGCGAGCCCGCCCAAGCCTGCTTGTGCCAGTCGTCATACGGTGAGATGGCGTAGGTGTAAACCTGAAGCGACAGAGCGGCGGTGGGCTGATTGAGCTTCAAGTTCCAGAACTGATTGCCAAAGGCGGTGAACAGCAGAGGAGCGGTTTCTCCGGCGACGCGCGCGAAAGCCAGCATGCAACCGGTGATAACGCCGGCCGAGGCGGTACGCAGCGAGATGGAAAGCGTCGTCCGCCACTTGGGAATGCCCAGTCCGTAAGCCGCTTCGCGAATTACGTTGGGCACCATCAGCAACATTTCTTCGGTGGCGCGCGCGATGGTGGGGATCATCATGATGCCCAGCGCGACTCCGCCGGAGAAAGCCGAGAAATGTTTTTGCCGAATCACGATCAGCGAGTAGACGACGATGCCGATGACGATGGAGGGCACGCCGTTCAATACATCGGCGGTGAAGCGAATGAGGTCGCCAAAACGGTTGCGCCCGTACTCCGCCAGATAGACACCAGATCCAATGCCTAAGGGGACGCCTATCACGCTGGCCACCGCAAGAATCAGCCCGGTGCCCACGATAGCGTTCGCCATGCCTCCGCCCAGCTCGCCCGGGGGCTTTGGAGTCTGGGTGAGGAAGGACAAATTGACCGAACCGATACCTTTGATGAGCAGGTAGGCAAAGATGGCAAGCAGCGGTACGATCACCAAAATAGCTGACAGAATGGCAAATCCGCTCGCTCCCCAGTCCGTCAGGCGGCGCCAGAGACTGAGTCTCAGCGAGTTGGAGGGTGGCGTGGAATTAGGCACGGACCCTCGCAGTTCCCCCGGTAATGGTCCAAACCAGCAAGCGAGCCAGCGCATTAACGACCAGGGTGACCAGGAACAAGGCCAGCCCGATTTCTACCAGGGCACTGAGATAGAGATCGCCCGTGGCTTCGGTGAACTCGTTGGCGATCACGCTGGCCATGGTGTAGCCGGGAGCAAACAACGATTTGGCAATCTGCGGCGTGTTGCCGATGACCATGGTCACAGCCATGGTTTCTCCGAGAGCGCGGCCCAGTCCGAGAATGATGCCGCCGACAATGCCAATGCGGGCGTTGCGCAAGACGCCAACCCGGATCATCTCCCAGCGGGTTGCCCCCAGAGCCAATACGGCTTCGCGCTGGTTTTGCGGAACCGCCGTCAGCACATCGCGGGTGATCGAGGCAATGATCGGAACCACCATGATGGCCATAATAATGGCCGCGGCCAGCATGCCAATGCCGTACATCGGACCGCTGAAGAGTCCCGTCCAGCCCAACGTCTTTGCCAGAAAGGGTTCAACGTAGTTGCGCAGCAGCGGCGCCAGCACGAAGATACCCCACAATCCATAAATCACGCTGGGAATAGCCGCGAGCAGCTCTACCAGGAAGGAGATAATCGCGCGCAGTGATTGCGGACACATTTCGGTGACGTAGACAGCCACCCCGATGGAAAGCGGTACCGCCAACGCCAACGCCAGAAATGAGGAAACCAGCGTGCCATAGATGAACGGCATGGCTCCGAAACTCCCGCTCACCGGGTCCCAGTCATGTCCGTAGAAGAAGCCCAGTCCGAACTGGTGCAAGGACAATCGCGACTTGTCGACCAGCTCCCAAACCACCAGCACCACAATGGCGAAAACCGAGATCGCAGTGAGAAAGATAAGCCACCTGAAGATCTGGTCAGGGATCCGGCTGCTGCGGGGACGAGAGCTACGGATTCTTTGCAGGATGCTGCCCGGTCCAGCCTCTTTGCGCTCCACCTTTACTTGGGCAAGCGAAGGCATGGCCGTAACCGGCTTGGGTGGCTTTCCGAAGGACTCGGGCGCATTCATTGGCTCAACGTTATCAGGCATGGATTACAGGGATGTTAATGACAGAGCGAAAACGCCACCACGTCAGCGGTGGCGCTCATGCATGGCGATCACCCTTAAGGCTTAACGTCTTTCGTTATGGCAGCCTTTTCCATTTCCACTACCTGCTTCGGCAGCGGAGCGTAAGAAAGTGCCTCGGTCATCGTTTGGCCCTTGTCCAGCATCCAGAACAGGAAGTCCTTCAGGATTTTGCCCTTATTTGCGTCGGTTGGATGAGTCGGAATCAGCAGCCAGGTAAAGCTAGAGATAGGATAGGCTGTCTTGCCCGGAGAATTGGTAATGGAGACACGAAAGTCGGCTGGCATCTTCACGCCGGCGGCTGCCGCGGTGATGCTTGCCAGATCAGCCTTGATAAACTGGCCGGAAGAATTCCTGACGATGCCATACGGAATCTTATTCTGCACCGCGTAAATCAACTCAATATAGCCAAGGGAACCCGGCAACTGGCGGATCGCACCCGCAACTCCCTCATTTCCCTTACCGCCGATGCCGACCGGCCACTTGACCGACGTGCCTTTTCCCACACTCGATTGCCACTCCGGACTGATCTTCGAAAGATAATCCGTCCAGACGTAAGTGGTACCGCTGCCATCCGAGCGGTGAACTACAGTAATGTTCTGATCCGGAAGTTTGACTCCCGGATTCACCGAAGTGATAGCTTTGTCATCCCATTTGCTGATCTTGCCCAGAAAGATTCCAGCCAGGACCTCGGGGGTAAACTTCAGCTCCGCGTTCACGCCGGGAATGTTATAGGCCGGCACGTCCGCACCCAGAACCGTGGGAACGTGAAGTATTTTGATCTTCGATTCCGCCATCTGTTGATCGGTCATCGGACCATCGCTGGCCCCAAAGTCCACCGTTCCTGCGATTACCTGGCGAATGCCGCCGCCGCTGCCGATGGATTGGTAGTTGATCTCGATGTTGGGATGCAGTGTGTGATACTCATTAAACCACTTGGAATACATCGGGTACGGGAAGGTCGCACCGGCACCATTCAAAGTCGTCTGCGCCATAGCACAGGTCGCGAACACAGCGATGCAAAGCAGCACCCTGAGAGAGCGAATCACGTAGTTATCCTCCTGCATTTTTGCTGAGATTAAGTCCACCCGCCGTTCTACGCCCGCTTTGTTACAACTTTGTTACACAAGGGTGAATTTCGCATGAAGACAAGCACTTACGTGGGCAATGAACGCGGGTCGTATGACTATGCCCGGCCGAAGAATCAACCTAAATTGTTACTTTCACATCTTTTGGCGCCGCTTCAGGTCCTCGATAAACATCTGCTCGACCGGCTTGTCGTAGGCGCGCAGCACGTGGCGAACACTATGTCCGCTGACCAGGTGACAAACCTCTTCGGCAAGATTCTTGGCGTGATCCCCGGCGCGCTCCAGCGACTGGGTCATGAACAGGACGTGGAAGCTTTCCTGGCGGGCGGCGTTCTCCTGGTTCTCCAGATGGCGCAAGAAAATCAGATTGCGCAAGCGATCCAGTTCGGCGTCAGAGCGCAACACGGACAGGGCGCGATTGAGATCACGTTGGCTGAAGGCGTCATGCACGTCGCCCAGCATCTTCTCCAGCCGTGAGGCCATCAATGTGAGGTCGCGAATGTCTTGCAGCTCAATGCGACTGCCTACCGCCGCGGCCCGATTGCTGCAGTTGAGCAGCAGATCGCCCACGCGCTCCAGATCGATAATGAACTTCAGGCAAGCCAGCAGATCACGTGCCTGAGCTTCCGTCACTTGGGTGATGATTGCGGTCACTCCCTGATCAATGACTCGGTCGAGGGTGTCGAGTTCCTTCTCGCGCTCGCGCACGCCATCCAAAAGCGATGGGACGCCGGTGGCGATTCCTTCGGCAACAATTCCGGCGGCAATGCGCGCCACCCGGCAGGCCTGCAGCGTCTGCTCGTGCAGTTGGGCACAGATTGCGTCGGGGGTGGGGAGCATGGTCTCAGCTGTACTCATTCAATTCTCAGGAGTTCGCGGCACACACCGGCGCGTGTGTCTAGGCCCGGATATTCGTGAGCCAGCCCTGCAGGTGGTGTAGCGGATTACTAACCGCAAGGATAAAAGAGATTTGTAAATTGTCGATGAAATCTGCATGAAGTTCGCTTTAATTCACAGGCTGGCGTATTCGAATTGCTATGGAGGGGCCGGCGGAGAACCATCCCGTAGGTCGCCGCTCTTGCGGTTTGTATCAGGGCACGACCTTCAGCGTCTGCGCGTAGAGTCTGCGTGCGAACCAAATTTTGGATTTGCGAATGGAATATATTAGCCAAGAATTCCGTCCGTAAGGACGACTCAGTTCAGCCCAGGACGGAGCCGCAACCGGGGCCCCCGATTCGCGCCGCTTTTGCGCGAATTGGGGTGGGCAGGCGCAGTCCTGGGTAGACTGGAAAATTGATCTGAGTCCCGTAGGGACGACAGAGGTTCTCACGCATACACTTTTAGTCGTGCCGAACACGCGGCAAAATTGAGGGCTTCAGCCCCTGCCAAATGTTCTCGAGGCTAAAGGCCTGCAAAAGGATAGCTGCTTACTTCGGCACGGCTGAAGCCGTGCCCTGATACAAATCGAATCGCTTCGAAGGGCGATCCGGCAGCTTCAATTGATTTACGGGACGCCTCTTATGCCGGCACCGGCACCGGCTGACGCGGCAAGGTGAAATAGAAGGTCGACCCATGATTTAGTTCGCTCTCGGCATGGATACTGCCGGAGTGCGCTCGCACCACATGCTTCGCAATCGCCAAACCTAGCCCGGTCCCACCCGACTCGCGTGAACGCGCCTTGTCGACCCGGTAGAAGCGTTCGAACAAGCGCGACAGATGCTCGCTGGGAATGCCGGAGCCGAAGTCGCGAACATAAAACTGCACTCCCTCTTCGGTCTCACAGGCGCCGACCAGAATCTTTCTCCCCTGATCTCCGTACTTGAGCGCATTGTCGATAAGGTTGGAAAACACCTGATGAATGGCGTCGCGATCGACCAGGACCGCGGAGGAAGCCATATTCATGACCGATAAATCGATACCCCGGCTGGCGGCAAGTTCGTGAAATGTCTGCACTGCCTCGTCCAGCAATTCCTGCGGCATCGCCAGCTGAAAGTTCAGTTTTTGCTCGCCTGATTCCACTCGCGCCAGTACCAGCAGGTCCTCGGTCAGTCTCGCCATGCGGGCGGCGTTCTTGCGAATGATCTCGATGAATTCCCGCTGATTCTCCGGCACGCTGTGGCTGTCGAGCAGAGTCTCGGCATATCCCTGAATGGAAGTCAGCGGAGTCCGCAGCTCGTGCGAAACGTTGGCGATGAAATCGCGCCGGGTCTTTTCCACCCGTTCGATGTCGGTCTGATCATGCAGCACCGCAACCGCGCCTCCGCCGGGCATGGGAGCCGCGGTCACATCGAAGATGCGGCCGGAAAAAATCTTGGCGGCGCGAGCCATGGTCACGTCGCGGGTGCTGAGTGCGTTCTGCACCGAAGCCAGGATTTCCGGATCACGCACCGACTGTACTAAGGGCGCTCCCAGGCGGATGCCACTGGGCAGCAGGCGCTCCATGCGTTCGTTCGCCCACAGCACCCGCTCGTCCTGAGCCACGGCGATCACCGCCTCCTGCATGGAGTTCAGCAGGGTTTCCAGCGTCTGGCGACTGTTTTCCAGAGCCCGGAAACCTTCCTCCAACTTGCGCGCCGTCTTATCCAGAGCAGTTGCTACATGAGCAATTTCGTCGTTCGATTCTTCCTGAATGCGGGCCGACAAATCTCCGGCCGCAACTCGCTCGGCAAAATCGGTGATGCGCATCAGCCTGCGACCGATCGACTGGGTCGCGATGAAAGCCAGCAGCAGCGCCAACAGTCCGGCCAGCGCCGAGCCTTCCAGCAAATCGCGACGGATCTGCCGGTTGGCTTCGTGAATGGAGTTGAGCGGATAAGCCATACGCACCGCGCCGCCGGGGATCGGGACGGCGACGTAGAGCAGCTCGACCCCAATAGTCTTGCTGACCCGCGTAGCGCTGCCAATCTGGCCGTGCAAGGCCGCAACAAATTCAGGCCGGGTGGCGTGGTTTTCCATGTCGCCGGGCTCAGCCTCGGAGTCGGCCAGAACCTTGCCGCTGTCGTCAATTATGGTGATGCGAGTGCCGGCGGCAGCCGCAGCCTGGCGAGTGAACTGGTTCAGCGAGGCCGGGGAAGCTGTTTCGACGCGCGAGGCGAACATCAGCGTCTTCTGCCGCAGCGAGGTCTCAATCTCGCCGCGCAGCATGCTCTCCCAGGCATGGCCGATGAGCAAGTCGAGGGAAAGAGTGCAGGCCGCGATGACCACCAGGGCCGCGACCAACAACTTCAGGAAGATGCGACTCTTCACGGTTTGCAGCTCTTCAAGGTTTAGGAATTTCGAAGCGGTAGCCCGCTCCGCGAACCGTCTTCAGATAACGCGGCTCGTCCGGGTTCTCCTCAATTTTCTCACGGATGCGGCGCACATAGACATCCACCGAGCGCGGGGTCACATAGTGGGTGTCGCGCCAGACGGCATCGAGCAGTTGATCGCGGGTGAAAACTCGTCCCGGATGGCGGGCGAGATATTCCAGCAGGCGGAACTCGGTCGCGGTGGTTTGCGTGAGTTGGCCGCGAACCATCAAGGTCATGCCGCCGCTGTCAATCTCGATATCGCCGGCCTTGACGATAGCGGGCGCCAGCGGGCGCTCGAAGCGGCGCAGCACGGCTCGTACTCGGGCCACCAGTTCGCGCGGGCTGAAGGGCTTGGGAATGTAATCGTCGGCGCCCAGTTCGAGTCCGATGACGCGGTCCGACTCGCTGACCTTGGCGGTCAGGAAGATGACCGGGATCATGGACAGCGATGAGGTCTGACGGATGCGCCGGCAAAGTTCCAGGCCGTCGCCCCCAGGAACCATGATATCCAGCAGGAACAGCGCCGGAACCTGCTTCTCGGCTTCGGCGATCACCCCGGCAGTAGCGGCAAAGGTGCGCACACCATAGCCGGCGGCTTCCAGATGGTGACGCACCAGGCGAGAAATGTCGGTGTCATCTTCCACAGCAAAGATCGTTTGTTTCACGGCTGTATTGTAGCCGACGGCGGGCAGGGAACTATCGTATGCAGGGATCACAGGGATAAGGTTACATGCACCATTGTTAAAGGATGATGAAAGCCGGGAAAAGTAATTGGCCTCCGGAACCTGAAGTCCAAGAGGCAGGTATCCTACAAAGTAGGATAGAAACTCCGCCGACTTTTATTGTGTACCACAACATGGGACATAGCAAGGATCGCTCCGACGGGCGGCTTGCGGCACGGCTAAAAAGCCGTGCCCTGACACAAAGCGCGACTGGAAGGGGCGCAGCTTTAGCTGCGCCGACAGAGGCTTCTCTTGTTTTTTAAAGCCGGCTTCAGCCGGCGGCACGCTCCATCAGGGGCGGGTCAGCCAGGCTCGGGTCAGGTAATCGGTCATACTGAGGCTGAACAGAATGAACAGGAAGAACAAGGCGGCGACGACCGTCACCATGGTTAACTTGGTACTGTAGCGCAGGTGCATGAAGAACAACACCACCAGGGTGCCTTTGATGGTCGCGATCAGCAGCGCCACCACGATGTTGAAGATACCCAGCTCAATGGTCGCCGCGAATACGGTCAGGCCGGTAAAGAATATCAAGCAGCCCCAGATCGTAAAGTAAATCCACATGGGCACAATGTGGGACATGGGGTCAAAATGTTCTTGGGCCGAGCCGGGATGGAAACGGTCTTGTATGTTGTTCATGATTAGCCGCCGTGTTTCTTGCTGATCAAATAGAGCAGTGGAAATAGATAGATCCAAACCAAGTCAACGAAGTGCCAATACAGGCCGACGTTCTCCACCGGAGTGAAATACGAGGGGGTGAACGCTCCCCGCAGGCCGGCAATCATGATCCAGAGCACCAGGCCTACGCCGATGATCATGTGGAAAGCGTGCAAGCCGGTCATGGCCCAATAAAGCGAGAAATAGATTTCGGTGTGCTGGGGATCGGTTGCCGGATGGTCAGGCTCCCCAGTCTGAAAATGGAAATTCGGTCCGGGAAATTCGTGATTCACCCAGTGCTCGTGATATTCGACGCCCTTGATGCCGAGGAAGCCGAGACCGAAAAGCATGGTGAGGACCATCAGGCCTGCCATTAGCTTGGGCTTGCCCGTCTGGGCGGCGCGCACGCCCAGCGCCATAGTCAGCGAACTGCAAATCAGTACCGCGGTGTTGGTGGCGCCCAGCCAGATGTTCATCTTCCGGCTGCCTTCCACGAAGGCCTGATAGTACGAGGCACGGTACACCAGATAGGCGCAGAACAGCCCGCCGAAGAACATGATTTCGGTCAGCAGGAACATCCACATGCCGAAGGTGGAGGTCTCCTGCTGCTGCTCCATGTCGGCAAAGTGATGCTGCAGATTGTGCTCAGCGATTTGGATATCGCTAGTGGCCAACGCTGACCTCCTCTTGCGGCTGGTGCTCGTAATCGTAGGCTTCCCAGGTCACGATGGGAGTCTCATCGAAATTATGCGTAGGCGGCGGCGACGGCGTCATCCACTCCAGACCGACCGCGTTCCACGGATTCGGCGGCGCCAGCTCGCCATAACGCAGCGACCAGAGGAAATAGATCATGGGCAGCACATAGCCCACGGCCAGGATCGAGGCGCCTGCCGTCGACAACACATTCAGCACCTGGAATTCCGGCGGGTAAGCGTGATAGCGGCGCGGCAATCCCATGTAACCCAGAATGAACTGCGGGAAGAACGTGGTATTGAATCCCACAAACACCAGCAGCGCCGACAGCTTGGCCCAGGCTTCGGGATACATTCGACCGCTGATCTTCGGCCACCAGAAATGCAGTCCCGCCATGTAGGCCATCACCATGCCACCCACCATCACATAGTGAAAGTGGGCTACCACAAAGTAGGTGTCGTGCACGTGTACGTCGAGGCCCAGCGACGCCAGGAAGATGCCGGTCAGCCCGCCAATGGTAAACAGTCCGATGAACCCGAAGGCGTAGAGCATCGGGGTCTCGTAACGTATCGAGCCCTTATACATGGTCGCGGTCCAGTTAAAGACCTTGACCGCCGAGGGAATCGCCACCAGGTAGCTGAGCAACGAGAACACCAGCGCGGCGTAAACCGAGATGCCGGCCACGAACATATGGTGGGCCCACACCAGAAATCCCAACACGGCGATGGCGATGGAGGCCAGGGCGACGAACTCGTAGCCGAAGGCGCGCTTGCGTGAGAAGCAGGTAACGATTTCGCTGATCACGCCCATGCCCGGCAGAATCATGATGTATACCGCAGGGTGGGAGTAGAACCAGAACAGGTGCTGGAACAGAAGCGGATCGCCGCCCAGTTGTGGATTGAAGACGCCGATGTGGAAGGCGCGCTCCAACGCAACCAGCAGCAAGGTAATGGCGATCACCGGCGTACCCAGCACCATGATGAGAGCGGCCGCGTAGTTGGACCAGCAGAACAGCGGCAGGCGGCGCCAGGTCATGCCCGGCGCGCGCATGCGGTGAATGGTGACGATGAAATTCAGTCCGGTAAAGATGGAGGAGAAGCCGGCGATGAAGATGCCGATGGCCGCGCCGATGACGTGCGTATTGGAGTAGGTGGTGCTGAACGGGGTGTAGAAGGTCCAGCCAGTATCGACGCCGCCGGTTACCATGGCGGTGAGGGCGGTGATGGCTCCCACCATGTAGATGTACCAGCTCAGCAGGTTAATGCGCGGAAACGCGAGGTCCTTGGCGCCCACCATCAGCGGAATTACGAAGTTGCCGATGACCGCGGGCACCGACGGGATCAGGAAGAAAAACACCATGATGATCCCGTGCATGGTAAACAGCTTGTTGTAGGTGTCGGACGAAACCAGATCGCCTGCCGGCGTCAGCAATTCCAGGCGGATCAGCATGGCGAAGAAGCCGCCGATCCAGAACATGGCGGTGATCGAGATGAGGTAAAGCATCGCGATACGCTTATGATCTGAGGTCAGCAGCCACGACTTGATGCCGTAGTTGGAATTCAGGTAATTTTCGCGCTCGACAGTTTGTACAGCGGTTGCCATGTCACACACCTTCAGGGTTCTAAAACCTTATTGGCCGTTGGGCGATCCGGAAACGGCTGCCTGGTTGCTCGCCGATCCGCTCGCGGGTTGCGATAACGACTTGAGGTAGGCCACCAGCGCCATCAAGCTTTCTTCCGATACCTGTCCCTGGTACGTCGGCATGATGGGCCTGAAGCCGGCCACAATCTTGGCGCCGGGATTCAGGATGGACTCGCGCAGGTAGTTCTCGTCGGCCACCACGGTGCGCCCATCGTCCAGCATTACCTGCTTGTTATAGAGGCCCGCCAAGTTCGGACCGCGGCCTTGGGTGTCGAAGCGGTGGCAGGTGGCGCATCCCAAGCGCTGGAACAGTTGCTGCCCGCTTTCCGCCAGGTTTCCGGTGGCCCCGTTGCTGCCCAGCCAAGCCTGGTAGGCATAGGGCTCCATCACGATCACCTGGCCGATCATGCCGGAGTGATCGGTGCCGCAATATTGCGAACAGAACAAGTGATAGGTTCCAACCTTGGTGGTGTGAAACCAGGTCGAGGTAAAGCGGCCCGGCAGCACGTCGGCCTTGATGCGAAAAGCCGGCACGAAGAAGCTGTGAATCACGTCCTGCGAGCTCATCACCATCTTGATGTCGGCGCCTACCGGGATGTGCAGCTGGTTGATCTCGCGCTGGCCGGTCTCATGCTCGAACTTCCACATCCACTGCTTGCCGACTACGTAAACTTCCATCGCTCCTTTAGGCGGCCGCGCCTCCTGGAAATAAATGAGCGAGCCCCAGGCGAAAAAGATCATGCAGATGCCCAGCGGGATCAGCGTCCAAGTCAGCTCCAGCGGCAGGGAACCTTCAATCTGCACCGGATGGGGATGGACCGAGCGGCGATACTTCACGGCGAAGACGAAGATCAGCACGAAGATGAGCAGCGTGAAAAACGCCGACACCGCGATCAGCAAGAAATAAAGTCCGTCCACCTGCCATGCCAGTGCCGAGGCACGCTCCGGAAAAAGTGGGAAGTTCTTCCACATATCGATCAGGCCCGTCCTGTTCCCTTGTCGCTGCCGTGCGAATCTGCCACCTTGTCGCGCGGGGACCCCGACTTATCGCGGCGAATCATCACAATCAGAAATCCGCCGAGAATCAACATGGTGGCAGCTCCGGCCAAACGCATAATGTTGGCGACCACTGCGCCGTATCGTCCGGTGTTCGGGTCATAGTGATAGCAGTACAGCATCACCTCGTCCACCAGGTTGCCAATCTTGTCGTGCGACGCCTCGATCAGCCCCAGACGAAGGTCTTTCGGAGAATACTCAACTCCGTAGTAGTACTGGGCGAGCTTGCCCGTCGGCGTCACCACCATGATGCCCGCGGCATGAATGAACTGCCCAGTGCGCGGATCGCGGCGATAACGGAAGCCAACCGCATCGGCCAGTTGCTTGATCTGCGGCTGCTGGCCGGTAAGGAAATGCCAGCCCTCGCCATTGGTCTTGTGGTCCAGATGCTCGTTCATGCGGGCAACGTAAATCTGCTTCTTCTCGGCCGCATCCTTGGGCGTTTCGTCTGGATTGAAGCTCACCGAAACCACTTCGTAGTCTTTGCCGGGGGTGAACTTCAACATGCTGAGCGCGCTGGCTTCGCCGGCCAGTTCCTCGCCGCACAGCATGGGGCAGGTGTAGTAGACCAGGTTCAGCAGTACCGGCCGTCCTGACTGAAAATAATCTCCCAGCTTTACCGTCTTTCCGGTCTCGTCTTTGAATTCCAGATCGAGCGGCACCTGTTGATTGAGGCGCTGATCGATGCCCACATTCGACAGGTCCGCGGGATTGACCTGCGACGCGGGTCCGGTCGTCTTGTCCTGAAAGGATGAAGGCGACTGGGCAAACGTGGTGCTTGCCGCCAGGATCGCCAAAGCCATCGTGATGTTGAAACGTTTCACAGCAAAATCCAGTTCTCGCCCACAGCGTTGTTTCTAGTTCTAAGGTCCCTACGGGACTCCGGTTTCTTGATCATCCGTACGCAGCACTCTGCTATCGCCGCGTGCCGGGTTAAGCTTCCTCCGCCCTTGCGGGCTGAAGTTGCGGCTAGGGTCGACTTTCTTCCCAACCGCAGATTCTTGCGTTTCCATAAGTCCCACATTGAGGGACCCTCCGGGGCTCAAGCCCCGTCATTCACGAACAGTCCTGACGCGAGCCTGAAGGCTCGCTCTACCTGAGACCCATACGGCGATCTCTACGGCTGCTGCGCGCCTGCTCCGCCGGACGCGCCCGGATCGGCTGCCACCGGCGCACCGCCCGACGTCCCGGTTTGCACCGCACTCTCCGGCGGCGAATTCGGACGCACCGGCAAACCCCGTTCTTCCACCAACTTCATCGCCAGCGCTATCGGCAGATGCACCGTCCCGCTGGAATCGGTAAACGGCTGCGGAGCGTCCAACACTTTCTGCTCCGAGTCCACGAATTGGCTCATCTCGCCGGCGTCGTTCACTTGCAAGCGCGGCTCGGGAAAGACGGACAGATTCACCGGCGGCGTATTCTGCAAAACCGAATGCGGCGTTACCGACGGAGCCGCCTTTTGCGCGTTCACCATGGGATGCTGCTTGCCCTGGGGAAATAAAGCTTCGCTGCGCGCCATGAAGCGAAACATTCCCCAAATCACCAGCTCGATAAAGACGCCGGCGATAAACAGTCCGATCAGGAACCATAGAATGCCGGCCGGGCTGAGATCGGCGCGCTCGTAATCGACTTGCGGATTCCGCAAAGGATCGTAGTTGCTGTGATTAGTGGCCATGTCCCGATCCTTGTTGCAAGAAGTTCGGTATCTGCGGCTCATAAAGCGGCAACAGCGGGCGCTGCCGGAAGTTGTAGAAGAACAACGTCAGCCACACCCCGCCCATCGCGAGCGGTATCAGGATGTACCAGATGCTTAAATAAAAGTGACCGCGCTCGTGTGCGAAGTTGGGTACCACGTACCAGTAGATGTCGACCACCCGCATGAACATGAGGAACACGGCGATGCCGATGAGCCGCTTGCCGGCACGTTTGCGTTCGCGCGACAGCAGCAGCGCGAAGGGCAAGGCGAAGTGGAAGAGGATGATGATCAGCGCCACCACGCCCCAGCCGCCGTGAATGCGGTTCAGGAACCAGCCAATCTCGTCGGGCAGATTGCCGGCCCAAATGATGAGCCACTGCGAGAACGAGAAGTAGGCGAACAGCATGACGAAGGCAAACATCAGCTTGCCGATATCGTGGAACTGCGTAGGCTTGATGATCTGGTGATAGGGACTGTAGCGGGTCAGCACGGTTAGCATGATGACGCAGAAGGCTAGCGCCGACAGCCCTTGTCCGGCGATGAAGATGAGGCCATAGATGGTCGAGCCCCAGTGCGGATCGAGCGACATGACCCAATCGACGGCAGCAAACGAAATCGTCAGCGAATACAGCACCAGGCCTAAGCCGCTCAGGCCCTGGAAGCGCGGCTGAACTCCACCCGGCAGCGGGTTGTCTTGCCGGTCACCGCGCCGGTTGAGCACGGTAGCCAAGCCAATCCAGATCACGAAGTAAATGATCCAGCGCGCGTACCAGCCACCCAGCCCGCCGGTGTGCAGATACCAACGGTTATGCTCGGTCAGCGAGGGATCGGTCATCCAGGCGTAAAGACTGTGGCTGCCGAACAGCAGCGGCAGGAACAGAAACCACATCAGCCACAAACATTTGCTGGCGGCTTCCAACACCCGGCGGATGCACAATCCCCAAAAGCCGCCGGAGAGGTACTGCACCATCAGCAGCGCCAGGCAGCCCAGGCTCAGGCCGAGCCAGAACATGTAGGCGATGAGGTAGCCGCGCAGAAACTGTTCCCGGTTGATCACTGCGCCGGCAATGCAGATCAGCACTCCGACGATGCCGGCGATGGTCGCATTCTTCTGCCATTGCGCCGCTTGCGCGGGAACGGCGTAGTCGGCTTGGCGCAGATCGAGAGTTGAGTTGCTCATTTTTTCGGCTCGCCTCCCTTAGCGACTGGCGCTTGCGGTGGAGGCGGGGTTGCGGCGGCGCTGGTCGCGGCCTGGGTGTCATAAGGCGGCTGGATAACAACCCCCGGAGGCGGCGTGCTGGCGATCTGCTCGCCCGCTGGAACGTCGGCTTCGGTGGCGTGCTGGCTCAACTGCAGCGCCCGGATGTAGGCGGCAATTGCCCAGCGGTCTTCCGGCGGAACCTGCTCCGCATAGTCGGGCATGGCGCCGTAGCCATTGGTCATAACATCGAAGAAGTAGCCGATAGGAGCTTTGCGCAGGCGATCGATGTGATACGACGGTGGATGCTTGTAGCCGCGCTGCACGATCATGCCGTTGCCGTCGCCCAACTCGGAGTGGCAGGGAGAACAATAAATGTTGAAGCGCTGCTGGCCGCGAGCCATGACTTCGGCCGTCACCGGAAAGGGCATGTAGTCGCCATCGTTGCTGCCGATCTTGCCGGTATAGAAATAAGTGTCGGCATCCAGATGTCCGCGGGCCACGGTGCCGGCGATGATGGGACGCGCCGAGCGCTTGTCGGCGTAAAAATCGTTCTCGCGCAGCGGCCGGTAGTAGGGCTGGTTCTGCATGTCTTCCCGGCAGCCTGCCAGCAGCAGCAAGGCCGAGCCTAACAGCGCGTATACGGTCAACTTTCCCAGCAGTCCAGCGCGATTGCCCGACTGCAATGCCGCTGCACGCGCCCTGTTCTTAATTTGCGCTAGCCGATTAATGCGGCACCTCCGTAATCGACACCGGCTGCAGACTCTGCATGAAGCGCTGCGTGCCATCCAGATCGAACTTAGGGTCGGCGGCCTCCACGCACAGAAAGAACTTGTCGCGGGTCACCAGGGAGAAACGCTCGCTGTGGAACAGTGGGTGATACGGCATCGGCAAGCCATTCAACGCGAACATTCCAAATACGCCGCACAGTCCGGCAAACAGAATGGTCAGCTCGAAGGTCGGCACGATAAACGCCGGCCACGAGTCGTAGGGTTTACCGCCGATGTTCAAGGGATAGGAAATAACGTTGATCCAGTACTGCAGCCCGAAGCCGGAAGCGCCGCCCAGCAATCCGCCCACCAGCACGATCAGGGGCACGCGACTCTTGTGAAAGCCGACGGCTTCGCTGGCTTCCTCGATGGGGAACGGGCTGTAGGCGTCGAACTTGCGATAGCCCGACGCATAAGCTTCTTCGGCGGCATGCACCAGTTCGCCTGGAGTTTCAAACTCCGCCAGCAGACCGTAAATTGCGGGTGAGAGCTGAGCGTGACTCACTTGGCTTTCACCTCCGCTTGCGGCAGCAACGCCCGTATTTCAAAGATCGAAATCGAAGGCATGGTGCGAATGAAAATAAACATGGCTGCCGAGAAGAAGCCCACCGTTCCTGCCAGCACGGCATAGTCCCACCGCGTGGGAGTGTAGTGGCCCCAGGACGAGGGCAGGAAGTCGCGATGCAGGCTGGTCACGATGATGATGAATCGTTCCAGCCACATGCCGACCAGAACTACCAGGGAGATGCAGAACAGCGCCCGAATGTTAGACCGCACCTTGGGGAACCAGAGAACCTGCGGGATCAGAATGTTGCACAGGATCAGCATCCAGTACAGAAAAGCGTACTGGCCGAACCAGCGGTTCTCCATCATGAAGCGCTCGTAGGTCGAGCCGCTGTAGAACGCGATAAAAGCCTCGAAGGCGTAACCGTAGGCCACGATCAAACCGGTGGCCAGCATGATCTTCGCCGAGTTTTGCAGGTGGCGCATGGTGATCATGCCTTCCAGGTGATAGTAGTGGCGAATCGGAATGGCCAGCACCAGCACCATGGCAAAGCCGGAGTAAATCGCGCCCGCCACGAAATAGGGCGGGAAGATGGTGGTGTGCCAGCCGGGGAGAATCGCGATCGCAAAATCGAAGCTGACCACGGTGTGTACGGAGAGCACCAGCGGCGTGGCCAGGCCGGCCAGCAGAATGTACAGCGCTTCGTAATTTTTCCAGTGCCGCGCCGAACCGCGCCAGCCCATGCTCAGAAGCCCGTAAATCTTCCGGGTCAGCGGGTGATGGGCCTTCTCGCGCATGGTGGCCAGGTCAGGCACCAGGCCCACGTACCAGAACACGGCCGAGATGGTGGCGTAAGTCGACACCGCGAAGACGTCCCACACCAGGGGACTGCGGAACTGCGGCCACACCCCCATGCTGCTGGGATAAGGGAACATCCAGTAGAACAGCCAGGGACGGCCCATGTGCAGCAGCGGAAACATGCCGGCGCAGGCCACGGCGAACAGCGTCATGGCTTCGGCGAAGCGGTTGATGGAATTGCGCCAACTCTGCTTCAGCAGCAACAGAATCGCCGAGATCAGCGTGCCGGCGTGACCGATGCCGATCCACCACACGAAATTGATGATGGCGAAGCCCCAGGCTACCGGGATCTCAATGCCCCAGATGCCGACGCCCACCAGGAACAAGTAGGTGACGGCGATCATCAGCAGCGCCACCAGACTCATGGCAACAAATAAACCGAAGAGCCAGCCCAAGCCAATGGGCCGCTGCAACACGGCATCGGCGATGGTGTCGGTTACACTGCCGAACGATTGCCCCGGCGCCAGTACCGGTGGTTCATCCGGCCAGGGCACATCCTGCAGAATCGTTTTTTCCTCTGGTCCCTGCTGCATCGCTAACTGGGCTCCGACTGTTCAAGTTCAGGATTCGGGTTCTGCACCACCGCCAGATACGAGGTGCGAGGACGCGTATTCAAATCTTCCAACAGGTTGTAATTGCGCTGCTGCGCCTTGAGCTTCGACACCCGGCTGGTGGGATCATTCAAATCGCCAAACACGATGGCGCCGGCCGGACACGCCTGCTGGCAGGCCGTGATCACTTCGCCGTCCTTGACCTTGCGATTTTCTTTTTCCGCAGTGAGTCGGCCGTGGGTAATGCGCTGCACGCAGTAGGTGCACTTCTCCATGACGCCGCGGCTGCGCACGCTGACCTCGGGATTGCGCATCATCTTGAACTGCGGCGTGGTGAAATCCTGGAACAGCAGGAAGTTGAAGCGGCGCACCTTGTACGGACAATTGTTGGAGCAATACCGGGTGCCGACGCAGCGGTTGTAGACCATGTCGTTCAGGCCTTCGGTGCTGTGCACCGTCGCGCCTACCGGACAAACTACTTCGCAAGGCGCGTTCTCGCACTGCTGGCAGGGCACCGGCTGGTAATACATGGTGGGATTCTCGGTGCCGCCCTCGTAATACACATCGACGCGCAACCACTGCATCTGGCGGCCGCGCATGGTTTGCATCTTGCCGACCACCGGAATGTTGTTCTCCGCCTGGCAGGCCACGATGCAGGTCTTGCAGCCGATGCAGGCGTTCATGTCGATGGTCATGCCCCACTTCAACTCGGTGTACTTGTAGTTGGGGTAGAGCGTCATCTCCGGCGGCGGCGACTCAATGCCCTCGTGCGCGAAGTTGGGATTGGCAATGAAGTCGGCCAGCGTCGCTTTGCGAATGATGTGCCGGTTGCTCAACGACTCGGTGAAGCTGGGCAGGTCGGAATGATCGATGTACTGGAAGCCTTGCGGATGAGCAAAGCCGAAACCTGAGCCCACCTTCTTGATCTGGACCGCGGCAAACCAGGGCGCATCGCTGCTGCGAATCTTGTAACCGCTGAAACCGACATCGGTGCCGACGCGTCCTGCCTTGGTGCGTCCGTAGCCGAGAAAAACGGTGATCGAGTTGTCAGGATGTCCGGGCTGCGGCCAGATGGGACCGTTCACTTTGCGTCCGTTGACGTCGATCTCGATAATGTCGCCGGTTTCGAGGCCCGACTTCTTCGCCTGGTTAGGGCTGATGAAGACAGCATTGTCCCAGCAGAGATTGGTGATGGGCTTGGGCAGTCTCCTGCAGCCAGCCGTTATTGGCTTTGCTGCCGTCGTAGGTCATCGGATCGCGGCGGAAGATCACTTCCATCGCCTCCGCGCTGACGGCGTTCGTGGCGGGAATATTGCCGCCCTTGGGGGCAAGCGTCTTCGCCGGAGCCATAGTGTTGGCGAAGAAGCCGTCGTACAGCGCCTTCCGCCAGGCAGTCTCGAAGTCGCCGCTCTTTTGCTGGCCCTGCCAGTATTTGCGGACAATCTCGTAGCCGGTAGTATCCGAAGATCCCACCAAGGCATTAATGAACTCGTACTCGCTCTTGCCGCCGTAGAGCGGCGCGATCAGCGGCTGCGTCAGCGACGCGGTGCCGTCGAAGGTGCGGACGTCGCCCCACTGCTCCAGATAGTGCGTGGCATTGATGTGCCAATGCACATGATCGTAAGTTTCGTCCTGATAAAGGCTGTGCTGCACTCGCAGCTGGACCTTGTTCATGGCGTCGGCAAAGCCGAAATCCGCGGGCGCGTCGTAAACCGGATTGCTGCCCATAATGATCAGCAGATCAACCTTGCCCGCATTCATCTCGCCGACCAGCTCTTTCAGCGCCGCCGTCTGATCCTGCGGCTTGACCTCAACCGGATCGGTGTAGATGACAGTGTTGCCGCTGGCGCCCAGCGCCTGATTCATGGCATGTGCCAGGGCATGCACGGCAGCCGGCTGATTGTCGCCGGGAATGACCACCGCCGCGCCTTTATGCCGCTGCAGATCTTTGACCACCGCAGCGACGAAATTCTGATATTGCGGATTCCCCGCTCCCGTCCCTCCGCCAACTCCCAGACCGGCAGCAATAGCGCGCGCCACTTGCTCTACTTCCGAAGCCCGCACTGGCAGCCGATGATCGGCTTTACCACTGGTATTCGTCGGCGTGCTCTGAATGGAATAGAAGCGCGACATCTTTTCCTTCAGATCAGGATCGCGCCGCGCTGCAAAGCCTCGGGCGTAATACAAAAATCCCGGATAGCCGCTGGAAAGGAAGTCTCCGTCGAGCGACAGAATGATGTCGGCCTTTTCCAGGTTGTAGCGGGTTTCGATGTATTGCCCGAAAGCCAGTTGCGATCCGGCGCGCACGTTGTCGCGATTGACCGGCTCCCACTGCACCCACTTCGACTGCGGAAATGCCGTCTGCACCTGGTCCATCAGCGTAGCCATGGTCGGCGAGCTGATGGTACGGCTGAGAATGCGGAGGCCGTCGCCCTTCAGCGCTCGCTGCCCGTTCAACGCACCCGTCAACGCGGAATTGTACCCACTCCAGTTGTCCAGATTGCCCAGGTGAGTGATGATCTGCGCGCGATCGGGATCGTACATGTCGAGGATGGAAGCTTGCGCGAACACATCGCTTCCTCCCAGTCCGGAGGGATGCTCAGGATTGCCTTCAATCTTGGTAGGCCGGCCTTCGTGGCTCTCGACGATCACCGGCGTCGCGTAACCGCCGAACGGCATGGCGCTGGCAAAAAACAGCGGCTTGCCCAGAACAACCTCATTCGGCTGCCGCACGTAGGGAACGATGGGCTCCAGCGGCTGCTTGACGCAGGCCGACAGTCCGGCCAGCGCCATGGAGGCGCTCATCAGCTTGAGGAAGTCGCGGCGGGAAGTGCCTTCGGGCCACACCGAAGCCTGGCGCGGAAACTCGCGGTGCAGCATCTCGTAGAAGCCGTCGCTTTGCGCCAGTTCTTCCAGGCTCCGCCAGTACTGCGGGCCGCTCTTGGCGCGCGACAGCTTCTCCTGCACTTCGGCCAGCTCCATCTTCGAAGGACAGACTGCCTCGGTTTTCTTCTGGGTCTCTTTATCCATCTTTATCGTTCAGTTCGAAAATACCAGCGTTCGTTAAGCTCTCGACGCTGCTCGAAGGCCTTTGCACAACACCCGTGACGTCGCTTTGTATCAGGGCACGACTTCAGTCGTGCCGCCACGACGCTCCAAGACCAACGGCTTTAGCCGCTGAGGCACAGGGGCTTAAGCCCGCGTGTTGGTACCGATTCCCGGCACGGCTGAAGCCGTGCCCTGATACAAATCCGTTTTTTACAAACTCCCTAGTCAGGCCCATGGCAATTAACGATGACAAGTGGAGCAACTGGTAATGTCTTCCACGGTGCGAATGTGGTAGCGGTGCTTCAACTCATTGCCCAGCGCAATCTGATCGGTGAAGACACTGCCGTCGTCTAACTTCACGGGATTATCGGTGCTGGGCTGCTGATAACTCATGTTGAACACCTGATCGCGCGGACGCAGGAACTTCTCCGGCGCGCGATGGCAATTCAAACACCACTCCATCTGCAGGGAATTGGCCGCGAACATCAGCGGCATCTTGTCCACCTGCCCATGGCAGCTGAAACAGCCGACGCCTTTGTTGACATGAATGCTGTGATCGAAATACACGAAGTCGGGAAGATCGTCGACCCGGGTCCAGATCAGCGACTGGCCAGTGCGGTAGCTCTCGCGCACCGGCTCCAGCATGGGAGCATTCGTCCAGATCTGCGAATGGCAATTCATGCAGGTCTTGGTGGGGGGAATGCCGGCAAAGCTGGAAGTCTCAACCGAGGTATGACAGTAGCGGCAATCGATGCCGTCGCCCGCCGCGTGATGCTGGTGGCTGAAGGGAACCGGCTGCGCCTCGGCAACGTCCTGATAGGTGGCATAGGGCGAGCGCTGTATCTCCAAAGCCGCCCACAGCAACACCGACACGATCACCACCACTCCGATGATCGAGGCGCGCGCAATTGTATTCGCACTACGATGGAAGATCTGGGCCATTTATGTGAAGCTTTCCACTCTGCGGGTTCGGGCTCCGACTACCCCATCGGGACCCAGAATCGTGCGGTTGCGGCGACGGAACGCCTCAGCCTTGTGTGACCTGCGTCACCCAAGCGAGTGATTATAGCAACTCAGGTTGGTGTTGTTGCAAGTGTGAGCGAAGGTTGCCAAATAAAGTTTCTTGCTCGCGCAAAGTGGGGCCCGGTGGCCAGAGTGGAAGCCCGCGAAAAATGCGGGCCAGACGCATTCCCAAAAAGGATCGACAGCAGAAGATTTGGTTGGTCACCGCGACGGAGAGATGCACCTGAGTTGCGTTTTGAATCGGCAGCGAAGCCTCGCCCTCGCTTAGCGGTTTGCTGAAGAGTTCGGGAAGAACGGGTTTTGAAGGGGCGCGCAGCTTCAGCTGCGCCGTTGCAATGCCTCTTAAGGCAGTCATCTCGAGGCGGCTTCAGCCGCCGAGGGATCCGCGGTTCGAGTTTTCAGCCAACTGTTCGAACTAACTGCCAACTGCTAAGGAAACTCTGATCGAGTAAGCGCGAGGTCCCGCAGTGGCTAAACAGTTTGCTGAAAAATTCGGCCTAAGGCGATTTTGAAGGGGCGTAGCTTTAGCTACGCCGTAGCAACTCCTTTATATTTGTCATCCCGAACCGACTTTAGTCGGTGAGGGATCTGCTTTTCCGATTTTTTTCAGCAAACGGTAAAGCCGGATGACTTTCGGGTAACTTAACGGACGGCCTGAAGGCCGTCCCCTTCAAAACAAGACTTCATCAGAGCTTCCCTAACCACTCACCGCCGCCTTGCGAAAGGTCGGCAACAACCCAATCGCCAGCAAATACGCGACCGCGCCGCAGGCCAGCGTGACCGTCAATCCAAACTGAATCGCCACCACGATCGCCAGCACCGAGCCCAACACACTCGAGGCCGCATTCATCGCCCAGGCCCATTCCACCGCTCCATGTTCGCTCTGAGCCGCTACGGCTTTCGTAGAGGACAGCGCGCGCAGGCCGCTGGGGAACGGCATCCCCATGGCAAAGCCCACCGGGATTAACAGCAGCGCGCTGATCGCAAGTTTGCCCGTGAAGGCCATGCCAATCATGCTTTCCAGCAAGCGCGGCAAGACGAAGACGTAGATCGACAGGGCGACGACGATGAACGCCAGGGCAATCAGAACGCGGGTCGGCTCGCTGAACCAGCGCCGCGAAACCAGGCTGCCGGCTCCGCTGGAGAGCAGCATGAGGAAGACCACCACAGTCAGCGCATACGTGGGATATCCGAGGAAGAGCACAAAGCGTTGAATGAACGCGATCTCGACCATGATGTAGCCGAGACCGATGGCGATGAAGTAAAGCACGCGAAGACTGCGCCCCGAGCGGGCTTCCGGCGACAGCGCCAGCGGCACCACCAGAAATGCCAGCACCGCCAGAATCGAAACCAGCAGCACCACGCCGAGGATGGCGATGCCCAGATTCACCTTCCAATCAATGCCGCCTAGCTCAGAGCCCTGAAACATCTGCTCCGGCTTCAACGTGAAGAAGAAGAACGGCGCGTTGTCGGTGACCGGCGAAACATTGTAGGTATAGGCTGCCGAGAAAGCCTGCGCGTCCTGGCCACGAATCAACTGCGCGAAGGCCGGATGCGCCATTCCCGGTTGGTCTGCGGTGACCGGCAGATAGAGAACATGCAGGTTGAGGTAGGCGCGATCCTCATTCTTGCCTTGAATATGGTTCAGCACCGCCTGCTGCTCTTCCAGCGTGAACGGCGACTTCTTGGCCAGCACCACCACCGGCCGTCCATCTTTGTCGAGCGGACCATCGCTGACCACAATGAAATTGTTCTGCGTATTCTCCACGCCCATCTGGCGCAGCGCTTCCATGGCCTGCGATACCACGCGCAGGGCCTCGCGCGGCTTGGCAAATTCCCAACGCGTGATGGCGATCATGCCATCCGGTTTCAGGTGTTCGAAATATTCGCGGAACGCTTCGACCGTATAAAGATTATTTTCGCTGAGCGCGAACGCGCCGGCCGCGGTGGAAGCCCAGGTATCGACCAGGGTCATCTCCACCACGTCGTACTTGTCTTGACTGTCGCGCACAAACGAGCGGCCATCGCTGACGTGCATATGCACCTCGGGCTGATCATAGAGGTGATAGGTGTAGTCGGCGTAGCGATCGCGCATGATGTCGTTGGCGATGATGGGATTGATTTCGATGCCGGTAACATTGGGGCTTCCGTTGGCCACGGCGCGCAAGACATCAACGCCGCCGCCCGGCCCGATGATGGCGTAGTCACCATGCGGACGCAGCACATTGGCCAGCGCCGGTCCGGCCGACATGAGATTGTGCCGGTAATCGTCGCTCCAATGATGCGGATCGGTATTCATCAGCGACGTTTGCGCATCGGCATCGATCACAATCGCCCTGCCCGTGCCCTGCTGGTCGACCTCGACGCGCGAGATCGCATTCCATCGTTGATACAGCGGGATGGTGCGCTTCATGCCCTTGGCGTAGACCACGTCGACCACTTTGTAATGGAAGTTGGCGGCGATCAGCGCCAGCAAAACCGCGGTGAGACACGCGGGGGCCAGACGTTTCCCGGGAACCGACCACACCACTGCAGCCAGTGCGACGGCAACTGCGGCGAAGACGATGGTGTTGGGCCCGCCGAAGATGTTCAACAGCGGGACCAGCGCCAGGCAAGCCAGCGATCCGCCCACCAGGTCGGCGCCGTAAAGTTGGGTGATGCGCGCCGGATGACGCGCGAAGATGACGGAGAAGAGCAGGCCGGTAACGAAAAACGGGACCGCCGCAGCCAGGTAGAGCGCGGTCAGTCGCCAGAAATTGGTCCAATCGAGATGCAGCGACACCGCGGTGTGTACCACGATCTCCAGCACTACGAAGATGAAAATCGCGTTGGCCAGGCAGAGCCGCGAACCAAGCTGCCCGACGCTCCAGCGCGATAGCCATCGGCGGCGCAGGTAGGCGAAAACCGCGCCCGCGCCCAGCCCGAGCAGTGCAATCGAAATCGCGAGAAACGCGAAATGGTAAAAGAGCACGACCGAAAATAGCCGGGTGAGGCTGAGCTCCAAAAGCAGCGCGGCAAAGCTCATGAGAGCGACCGCAAGGGTAAGGCTCCGCGCCGAGGTCTGAACGACGGAAGGAGCGGAGGTGGGTTTCTCCGTTGTATCAATCATGAAGGATTTGAGATTACTACGAAGGGCTTGGAATTCGCAGCGGCAAAGAGCAGGCCTAGCCCCCGGCAATGGCTCCAATAATCAGAAACGGCTCGGCGCCTGAGGCGACCGCATCGGGCAGCGGGGCGTCCGGGGATTCGTGCGACAGATCTTCCGCGCAGGCAAAGAAGCGCAGGAAAGGCCGCCGTTGCTGGGTGACGTGATCGCGAATCGTCCCACACAGCATGGGGTAAGCCGCTTCCAGTGCGTCGAGGACCGAGCGCTGCGTGGCTCGGCCCTCGACTTCCAATGTCACCTCGCCGCTGACTTGCGCCAGCGTCCGCAGATGCTGCGGTAGCACCACGCGAATCATGGCAGCGTCTGCACCTCAACCGAAAGCACTGCCGGCAGATCGCGAACAATCGGCGCCCAGCTGTCTCCGGCATCAGACGATGCGTACACTTGGCCGCCCGTAGTGCCGAAGTACACGCCGCAGGAATCCAGCGAGTCGATGGCCATGGCGTCGCGCAGCACGTTGACGTAGCAGTTGCTTTGCGGCAGACCTTTGGTCAGCGGCTCCCACTCATTTCCCCCGCTGCGGCTGCGGTAGACGCGCAGCTTGCCGTCAGGCGGAAAATGTTCGCCATCACTCTTGATGGGCACGACGTACATCGTCTCAGGCTCGTGCGCGTGAACGTCGATCACGAAGCCGAAGTCGGTAGGCAGATTTCCGCTGACCTCGTGCCACGTATCGCCGGCGTTGTCGCTGCGCATCACGTCCCAATGTTTCTGCATAAACAGCACGCCTGGGCGCGACGGGTGCATCGCCACGTGATGCACGCAGTGGCCGATTTCGGCATTGGGATCGGGGATGTACTGGGAGCGCAGGCCGCGGTTGATCGGCTTCCAGGTCTGGCCGCCGTCGTCAGTGCGGAACGCGCCCGCGGCCGAGATGGCAATGTAAATCCGCCCGGGATCGCTGGGATCGAGAATGATGGTGTGCAAACACATGCCTCCGGCGCCCGGCTGCCAGTGCGGACCGGTGCCGTGCCCGCGCAGCCCGGAGAGTTCGTGCCAACTGGCGCCGCCGTCGGTGGAGCGGAACAACGCAGCGTCTTCAACTCCGGCGTACACCGTCTCCGGATCGGTGAGCGACGGCTCCAGGTGCCACACCCGCTTGAACTCCCACGGATGCTGGGTGCCGTCGTACCACTGGTGCGTGGTAAGAGGCTTGCCGGTTTCCGGAGAATTGTCGTAGACGAACCTGTTGCTCTTGCCCGCGGGCAAGCCTTCCGGCATTTTGGCCGGTTCGCCGCCGGGCGCTTGCCACGTCTTGCCGCCGTCATCCGAGCGCTGAATGATTTGTCCGAACCAGCCGCTGGTCTGCGAGGCATAGAGCCGGTCAGGATCAACCGGCGAGCCTTTCATGTGGTAAATCTCCCAGCCGGCAAAGTGGGGGCCGCTGACCTCCCACTTATCTCGCTTACCATCCGACGTCAGGACAAACGCCCCTTTTCTCGTGCCCACCAGTACTCGTACCTTGCTCATTCTCGCTCCTTTTCGAGCCGCGACGCAGGCGGCTCCACGGTATAGACGAATGGGGTGCCTCAGAATCGACATGCCTGACAACAAAATCTAAGGTCGGCCGCCGCCCTACATCTGCATTGGAAACGCTGACCTGCCTCATACTCTCCCTCCGGATGTAGCTGGCCAAAGCCACTTTCCCGATTTCAGCTGCAGGGGGGTAGAATCTCGTTCTCGCCAACGCCGCCGCACCTCGGCCAATACGGCTTCGCGATGGCTGGCCATGACGTCAATCACCGCGCACGAGGCTCCGGTTTCTTCGTGCCGGGCTGCCCAAACCAGCAATTCGAAGACCAGCGGCGCCAGGTCAATGCCTTTCCGGGTGAGCCGGTAGTTTACTTTCCGTCCGTCCGACTTCTCGGCTTCGGCAGTGATAATTCCGGTCGCTTCCAGATTGCGCAAGCGCCGGGCCAGGATGTTACTGGCAATGCCTTCGCCCGACTGCTGGAACTCCTTAAAAGTCCGGTAGCCGCGAATCATCAGGTCGCGAATGATCAGCAGGGACCAGCGATCGCCGAAGCGCTCCAGCGAGATGCTCACCGGACAACCCGACCGCGGCCTCGCTTTCGGCGTTCCAGGCATAAGGCGTAATCTAGCAAAGTTTACTTTCAAATTGCAAGTAATCTGGCTGACAAGCCTGTGGGTCGTGGCGAACTGCCGCCTGGATAGGATGGGCGGAAGATTGTCGCGGCTCCCGGCCGTATCTCGCAACTGAGTGGCGGCGAAAGTTTTCGTACCAGCCGATGATGCTTGCCGATCCTACTCCGATTCCAGGATGACCTGCGCCATCGCCGATTCTTGGGTGTGAGTAATCGACAGGTGGGCGCGAGCGGCTCCGAGTTGGCGAAAGAATTCCGCGGCTTTGCCGTGAAACACCATGGTGGGCCGGCCGCCGGGGACGCGTTGTACTTCGACATCCTGCCAGGTGACACCCCGGTTCCAGCCGGTGCCCAGGGCCTTCATGGCCGCTTCTTTGGCGGCAAAACGCGCGGCGTAGCGCTCTGCCTTATTGGCCTTCGATTCGCAATAGCGGATCTCGTCGGGAGTGAAGACACGTTCCACAAAGCGCCGCCCAAAGCGCTCGATGGAGGCGGCGATGCGAGGAACTTCGGCGATGTCAATTCCGGTGCCGACAATCATAAGTCGCTATTCGCTATTCGCTACGCAAGAATTCCCGGACCCACGAACAGCTCTAGCTGTCCATTTGCCAGCCAATACTTGCGCCGGGGGAGCGTGTAAGCCAAGAGCGAAGAGCGGCTTCTCCCCCAGGTAACACATTGATAATACATGTGTTCTTATGTTTGGCAATGGGCGGAAGGGGGAAATTGCTTGGGATTTCCCAAGCCGGACTGCTATGATAAACCCGCTCGATTGATCGACGTTGTAAGCAGCAGTTCCTGCCTTTAGCAGCCATCCCTGCCGCATCACATCCCGATCGAATTGCAGCTACATCAACTTTAAGGAACATGCATCACCATGGAACAAGGAACAGTTAAGTGGTTCAATGACGCGAAGGGCTACGGCTTCATTAGCCGGCAGAATGGCGAAGACGTATTTGTGCACTATTCTGCGATCCAGTCGAATGGCTTCCGCAGCTTGCAGGAAGGCCAGGCTGTGCAGTTCAACGTAGTCAAAGGGCCCAAAGGCTGGCAGGCGGAGAACGTACAGCTTCTGTAAGGTCTCGAGCTTGAAGATTCAGAGAGGGCGGCTCAAAAGGCCGCCCTTTTTGTTGGAGGAGGCACTTGGCATTTGGCATTTAGCACTTACATAGGCTGGCTCCGTTGGCATCCTTTCAGGCAGCCTGGTTCGCCATGTATTTCCCCGGCGACAATCCCGTCCCGTCCTGCGGGGCGACTCAGCTTAGCCCAGGACACAGCCCGCCGTAGGCGGGCGCAGTCCTGGGTGGTAATTGGATCAAGCCTGCAAGCCCCTTGCAGGGGCGATAGTCGTGTAGTCATTGTCGGAAAAACCAGAGTAGTAACAAACTGACGATTGCCGAGTGCCCCACACATTCGTGACTTTCGAATGTATGGGAGAGTAGAGTCGATCCCCGTCAACTATGGTAGCCAATACGAATCAGATCCCACTCATTCGAAACCCGCGAATGAGTGGGGCACCTGTGGCTCTTCATCGTTCAGCCAAAAAACTGCGATCCCTCACAACTATCCACTATCCACTATTCTGGTCCCCACACGATTCACGATCCACGATCCACCGTTCCTACACTCCTGCCGCCGCCACTCCCTCATAGTGTCGCTGGCTGCGGGGCAGCTTCTCGGCGTAGCCCAGAAAGAAAAACAGCGCCGTCGAGAGCAGGCAGATGACCAGCCTGAGGCGGGCCAGCGGCAGCGGCGGCAGGTCCATGAACTTGCCGAAGCGCCATGCGCCCCAGTTGATCACTTGTGTCGGGCACAACTGTCCAGATGGCAACGTAGAACCAGGCGCGTTCGGCGCCTTCGCCGAAGGTGTCGCGGCGAGCGCGCGGCGTCCAGTCGAAGACGGTGGCCAGCACCACGGCCAGGGCCAGCGGATAGTAGCCGTAGCGATACAGATCGTGCAGCAGCCAGCGGCCATTGATGGAAGCGACGATCAGGCCGATCAGGTTGAGCGCGTAAGGCACGATGATGTCGACCCAGGCGGCGGTATAGCAGACCACGCGGTAAGGCAGGTTAGGCTGATGCACGCCGTAATGCGTGATGTAGGGACGCGGCTCGCATCCGGGCAGTCGGCCGGCAAGACCGCGCCACACCACGCCGGCCAAGACGATCGCCAGCCAGATCCAGTGACGGCGGTCGGGCCCGTGCGTGTAGAGGTCGTAGGTGAGCGGCCATCCGGGCAGCACCCAGAAGACCCATATCCAGATTGGAGTGTGCAGAACGCGGTAGTAGCGCTTGTTGCGTTCACGGAAGACGGCCTGTTTCATGGATAATTGATGGTAGCAAAAAAGGCGCATTTCGCTCTCCGCCTGAGCGCTCTTCGCTTTTCGCCGTTCGGTATTCGCGATTTAGCCTGACTTCTTATTCGAGAAGGTTCTGGGTGATGGGTGGAACCGCCGGGCTTCAGCGTGTACATGAGAACTTAACTTTGTTCTGGGCGGTAGGGTGCAGCGCACGAAAATCGAACCCCGAAGGGGTGGTCCTGCCGTTAGACCAGGACGCAGCGCAGCGGAGTCCTGGGTCAAGTGGAAAATGAATGCGAGCCGCAGAGCGGCGGCAGGGCACTCACGCAAAACTTGTGCAGTCCGGCCAAAACGCGGCCCTCAAAATAACTCCTGCGCGTTGTACAGCAACTGCCCATCCACCAGGTGCGCCTCCGCCATCAGCTTGTGCGGACGCAGGGGACGCTTGTCGTCATCGATGTGCAACACAGTGTGCCCGTGCGCGGTGAGGTAATCGCTGACCAGCATGCGATGGCATTGGAAGTAAACCCGCTCGGCGCACATGATGGCAATCTTGCCTTCCTCCGCCAATTGCAGCAGGCGCTCAATCGCCTGGGTAAATTCCGGGGTGAGCATGTAGTCGGCATAATTGCGGAACGAGTCATTGCGCAGGCCGGTGTTGGGCGAGTCGTTGCGGATCTTCTTGCGGTGGCCGCCTAGCTCCTTCATCCAGACATAAGCGATGCCGTGCCGGGGCAGCTCTTGCTCGAGCGATTCGCGATTGAAGTGGGGGAGGCGGCGCGACCGGGGGAAGGCGCGAATGTCGACCAGAGTGGTGATGCCGTGCGCCTGCAGCGCGGCGACCAATTCGTCCAGACTGCGGGTGGAATGTCCGACGGTGTAGATGGTCGCCATGTCGCGGTTCGAAGCGTGATCCCAGGTTAGCCCAACTGCAGGGCGAACCTGGGGCACAAGCACCAGTCCCGGATTCGATGAAAGCTAAGGAATCGCGACGCCCTTACGCCTTCACTGCCTCGGCGTGCCTGGCGCGCCGCGAGGCATACAGCGGAAACGCTTCGGCCATCCCCAGCACTTCGCGGCGAATGCGCGTCAGCACGTTCTGGTCGGTGCGGTTGTGCAGCGCCTCCGAGATCCACTTGCCCACCTGCCGCATTTCGTTTTCCTTCATGCCGCGCGTGGTAAGCGCCGGCGTTCCGACGCGAATGCCGCTCGGCTTCATGGGCGGATTGGTGTCGAACGGAATCGCGTTCTTATTCACCGTGATGCCGGCGTCGTGCAGCGCGTTTTCGGCTTCCGAGCCCAGCATGCCCTTGGCGAAGACGTTGACCAGCATCAGGTGGGTGTCGGTCCCGCCGGACACGATGTGGAAGCCTTCGTCGGCCAGCGTCTGCGCCAGCACGGCGGCGTTGGCCACGACCTGCCGCGCATAATCTTTGAAGCTGGGCTGCATGGCCTCGCGGAAGCACACCGCTTTGGCTGCGATGATGTGGACCAGCGGCCCGCCCTGCATTCCCGGGAAGACAACTTTGTCGATCGGCGCGGCGTACTCGGCGCGGGAGAGAATCATTCCCGCGCGCGGACCGCGCAACGTCTTGTGCGTGGTGGTGGTGACGATCTGCGCGTGCGGCACCGGCGAAGGATGCGCGCCGCCGGCCACCAGTCCGGCAAAGTGCGCCATGTCGACCAGGAAGAGGGCGCCCACTTTGTCGGCGATCTGCCGCATGCGCGCGAAGTCAATGATGCGGGGATAGGCGCTGCCGCCGCCGATGATCAGCTTCGGCTTCTCGCGCTCGGCGATCTTTTCCAGCTCGTCATAGTCGATGGTCTCGGTCTCCTTGGTCACGCCGTAGGGAACAATCTTGTAGGTTTTGCCGGAAAAGTTCAGGGGATGTCCGTGAGTGAGGTGCCCGCCGTGCGCCAGGTTGAGGCCGAGAATGGTATCGCCCGGCTGAATGACCGCGGCGTAGGCCGCCATGTTGGCGGTCGAGCCGGAGTGCGGTTGCACGTTGGCGTGCTCGGCGCCGAACAGCTGCTTGGCGCGGTCGCGCGCCAGATTCTCCACCACGTCGGTAAATTCGCATCCGCCGTAATAGCGCTTGCCGGGATAGCCTTCGGCGTACTTGTTGGTGAAGACCGAGCCGGCCGCTTCCAGCACCGCTTCGCTCACGAAGTTTTCCGAGGCAATCAGCTCCAGGCCTTCGTGCTGGCGGCGCTCTTCGTTTTCGATGGCTAACGCGATCTCGGGATCGTCTTCGGCCAGCGACCATTCCATAGGATTGCTTGTCATGATTCCGTCCTTCACTCAAATTTGCGAAGCTGATGGATGTCGGCGGTAAACACTTCCATGTGGCGCTCAGGTTGGCTCAACCGGGTGAAGCCGACTTTCCGATAGAGTTCGTGGGCGTCGCGAGTAGTCAGTTGCCAACGCCGCAATCCTTGCAGGTCCGGGTGCTGCATAACGCACTGCATCAGCCAGGTGCCCAAGCCCTTGCCCTGATGAGACTCCAGCACATACACATCGCAGACATAGGCGTAGGTGGCTCGATCGGTGACGATTCTTACGAAGCCGATCTGGGTGTCGCGCTCGAAAAGTCCGAAGCAAACAGAGCCGCGCATGGCGTTCTCCAGCGTCGCCCGGGGAATGCCCGCACTCCAGTAGGCGCGCGAAAGATAGCCGTGAATCGCGTCGATGTCCAGGCGCGCCGGGTCGGTCGTGACGGAGTACTCGCCGCGCTGCCGTTCAAACACTGGGGTGCGATTCAGGGTGGTCTCCATCGCTCTAATTGTAGCGCGAGGCCGTGCGGCGACGAAGGACAGCATGGGCCGCTCGGCTGGTGCGGCTCTTTGGCCCGCGATCTCCGGCATCGCGGTCTTGCAAGGTGGCTTTGCGGCCACATCGTCCGGGGAATTGCGCTAAAGTTGATGCTGCCCCTCGGGCCTACTTCCCATGCGACTCTTCGTCATCTTAATTCTCGTTCTGTTTCTCGTTGCCGTGCTGCTGTTCTTCCGGCCCGGCGGATATTTGATTGTCAACCAGCCCGAGAAGTCGGACGCCATCGTGATCCTGAATGGCGACCAGGTTACCAACCGCTATTGGCGGGGGATGCAGTTGCTGCACGCCGGCTATGCGCAGCACCTGATCCTGGATGTCGGCGCCGGCGAGATCTATGGCCGCCCGGATGCGGAACTGGCGCAGGATTTCATCAACCGCACTGCCGGAGCCAGCGCCTCGCAGGTCAGCACCTGCCTCATCTACGGCGACTCCACCAAAGATGAAGCGCCGCAAGTAGGAAAATGCCTGCAGCAATTGCAGCCGCCGGCGCACTCGGCCATCTTGGTTTCCGACGACTACCACACCCGGCGGGCGCTCTCCATCTTTCGCGATCGCCAGCCGCAATACACCTGGAGCGCGGCGGCGGCCAGGAACGACTTCCTGTTTGGACTGCCCTGGTGGAAGAACCGGGAGTGGGCCAAGACCTATCTCACCGAAGTGGAAAAGACGCTGTGGTGGAATTTGTATGATCGCTGGCGAAACTGATTTCTGCCATACGCTTCGTATGCATCCCGAAGGCATCAGCTAACCATCTATGATTTCGAGATAAAGTTGGCTCCGGTTGACATCCTTACCTCGAGTTGTTGATTCGCGGTCGGCATAACGAAAGCCATCGTTTGACATGCCTGCATTGCGCGGTTGATTCGTGGTTAGGTCGCCACAACGAAGGTCGAGTCCCGCATAGGCGGGACGAAAGAAGATAGCCCAGCGCTTCAGCGCTGGGTAGGTGCAGAGTTTATAACCGAGTCCCTTCAGGGACGACACATCCAACGATGTCAACAGCGACAGGGTCTGAGGGAGGACGCGAAATGCCCGCCACGACAAAAAGCGCGAAGAAGACCACCTCGAAGCGCCGCTGGGTAGCGAAAGTCACGACCGACTCTACTCACCCTCCGGAAGGGCTGTTCAACCAGAGCGCGGCCACGATTGCCAAGAGCCTGGCATCGAAGAAAGTTTCGCCCAAGGGACCGGGCTCGGGAATGCGGATGCTGACCTATTACATCAATCGCGCCGGCCACAATCTAAGCGCCTCGCGGCGAGCGGAGCTGGAAAAGGCGAAGACGCTGTTGTCCAAGCGAGTGGCGCGGGAGAAGGAATCCAAGGCGAAGAAGCGCGCCGCCTGATTCGGTGCCGAAAGCCAAGCAAGGTCAAAGGACTCGGGGTGCCCCATTCATTCGCGCTTTTCGAATGAATGGGATTTCCAACTGGCTTACACTTCGGTACTCGTGGGAACCTTCGACTCCGCCGAATCCGCCGGCTGATGGGTTTGCTCCGCGATGGACGGCCGGTACGACGCTTCCTTCCACAGGCTGGTAGGCTGCACGAAATACACACGCACCGCGGCCAGCGAAGCCGCCATCAGCACGACGAAAGTGCGGATGGGCGAGGTCAACTTCTTCAGCGAAACGCCATCCGGCACGGCCGCGTCCAGCGCCGCCAGTCCGTAAAACAGCACCTGTCCCCAGGCTGCCAATGCCCGCCAATAAGGCGGAAGACCGATGGTCGCCAGCGCGACCGCAATCAGGCAATACGGTATGACGATGCGCCCGTACTTGGCCGACAGGAAATGCAGCCGCATGCGGTTTCGCGAACTCAAAAGCTGCGGCATCATCTTCAGCATCTGGTAGAGCCCCGCCTGCAGCCGCACCTTCCTGCGGAATTCCGACTGCAGCACGGTGGGGAAGTCATACATTGTGGCAGTCGGCTCCATCAGGATGCGATAGCCCTGGAAGAAGGCGACCAGCGGCTCATACACGTCGTCGAGCAGCGTGCCCGGCGGCAGCGGCACCCACAGCGAACGGCGAATGGCGGCGAAGGCGCCACTATAGCCAAACGTCGAGTCGATCCGGGTGAGCCGCAGCCGGATCCAATGCTCGTAGCGCCAATAAAGGCTGGTGGTGGTCTCTTCGTGGGTCTCGCCTTGCACGATGATGGTTTGCGGGCTGACCGCGCCCACCTTGGGATCGCCGAAGCAAGCGATGATATTGCGCAGGCAATCGGGATCGAGCGTCTGGCGGACATCGTTGAGCGCGACGATTTCTCCCTTCACCAGCGGCAGGCCGGCGTTCAGAGCCGCCGCTTTGCCGCCATGCGGCACGCGCAGGAAGCGAACTCCCTGGCTGGCGAAGCTGCGCGCGATTTCGTCGGTGCGATCGGTTGAGCCGTCGGAAACCACCAGCACGTCGATCAGTTCGCGAGGATAGTTCTGCGCGAAGATGGCCCGCAGCTTGCGCTCCAGAAACTTTTCGCCGTTGTAGACCGCGATTACGAAGGAGACGGTGCGCAGCTGGTCATCTTTATGAACAGGATTGTGAGAGCGTTTGGCCAGCCAGTCCAGCAGCAAGGGATAGCCGATCAGCGCGTAGAACATCACCGCGCAAGCCAGCGCGAATACGACGATGCAGAGGATTTGTATCGGGGTCAACATCGTCGCAGCTAGCAATTCTGATCCTGTCCCGTGGTAGGTGGCAGCGCCTAATTTTCCCGATTCAACCGCGCAGGATGCCCTGGGCAGGCGCGCTCTTACGCGCGCCCAGCCAGGAACTTGCGTTTGTTCGCTTGAGAGTAGCCCAGGTGCAGAGGCGAGTCAATCCGAGGGCGTTGCCCGGACTAGCGACCACAAAAAGAACGGCTGAACAGGTTGCTGAAAAACTCGAAAAGCAGATCCCTCACCGACTAAAGTCGGTGAGGGATGACAAATATAAAGGGGCTTGTGACGGCGTAGCTAAAGCTACGCCCCTTCAAAATCGTCCCAGGCCGAGTTTTTCAGCACTGCGAAGCCGGTAAGGGATGACAAATATAAAGGGCTTGTGACGGCGTAGCTAAAGCTACGCCCCTTCAAAACATGTCGACCCGACTTTTTTCGCAGCCGATTAAAGCGCGGACTACTGAGACTGTGTCGCGAGTGGTGTCGCCGCTCGGCGGCTCGGCAGAATTGTCCACTTGTGCGGGGGCTGACGCCCCCGCCTAACTTCATCTCGCCGCTTTGCGGCTACTTTGATCGATTATTCGAGCCATTGTTCCAGCACAGAAATCATTTACCGGTTGCGACACAGTCTCTACCAGCCACCCTTCCGCCAACTTGGCAGGCGCTCTACGGTCCGACTTCAAACACCGTCCCGGAGTTGTAGGTGCCACCGCCCAGGTTGGTGGTGCCGTAAAGATTACCGGCAGAATCGGAGAGCAAGCCGGAATCGGGATAAGCCCCGTCCGCGCCGTAGGCGGCTCCGAAATTATGCAGCACCGTCTCGCTCCAATTGCCTCCCTGGGTGGGGATCATCTCAAACACGGTGCCGGTGCCGGCGACGCCGCCCCCGTACGTGGTGCCGTAAAGATTGGCGCCGAGGAAGATCAGGTTAGACTGAGGATAGGCGCCATCCGTGCCGGCAAAGCTGTGCAGCAGTCTCTCCGACCAGCTGCCGTTCTGCCGCGGCGTCAACTCGAATACCGCTCCATTCCCATGAATGCCGCCCGCGTAGGTGGTGCCGTAGAGATTGTTGGCGGCATCCAGCAGCAGGCCGCTGATGGGTACAGCTCCGTCATTACCGTTGCCGAAGCTATGTAGCACCTTCTCCGTCCAGCCCCCACTGCCATTGGGCGAAACTTCGAACACCGCTCCGCTGCCGTAGTAAATGCCGCCATAAGCGGTCACGCCGTAGAGGTTGCCGGCAGCATCGATGGTCAGCGGGGCATAGGGCAAAGCCGCGTCCACTCCATTCAGGTTGAAACTGTGGAGTACCTTTTCGCTCCAGCCTCCGCTGCCGTTGGGCGACACCTCGAACACCGTTCCGCGGCCGTGAATACCGCCCTGATAAGTTGTGCCATACAGATTGCCCAGGTGATCGAAGACCAGGGCCGCGAAGGGATAGGCTCCATCGGAGCCGTCGTCAAAGCTGTGCAATACCTTATTCGTCCAGCTTCCATTCCCGTTGGGGAGCAGCTCGAACACGGTTCCCTTGTTGTGAATGCCGCCCGCGGTGGTGGTGCCGTAGAGGTTGCCCGCGGCATCGAAGATCAAGCCGCAGTCCGGACCGGATCCCTCCGTGCCCTTGCCGAAGTTATACAGCACCGTCTCGGTCCAGCCTCCGCCGCCGTTGGGGCTCAACTCAAACGCTATTCCGGAGTCGTAAATGCCACCTGAGCCGGCCGTGCCGTAGAGATTACCGGCAGCATCGCTGACCAGCGCCGTGTATGCGGGATCGCCCCCGTCGGTGCCGTTGAAGTTGAAGCTATAGAGCACCGTCTCGCTCCAGCCTCCGCCCTGTCTGGGCGATAACTCGAATACGCTGCCCTCGGAAATGCCGCCATTGAGAGTGCTGCTGTAGAGATTGCCGGCGCCATCGATTATCAGCGCGCCAATGGGATTGACTCCGTCCCCGCCGGTATTGAAACTATGCAGCACGGTTTCGGTCCAGCCTCCGCCTTGCTTGGGCGATAACTCGAACGCCGTGCCGAAGCTGTGAATACCTCCGCTGGCGGTAGTGCCATAGAGATTGCCGGCAGCATCGTGGATCAGGCCGGCTTCGGGGGCGGTCCCGTCGGTACCGTTTCCGAAGCTGTGCAGTAAGGTTTCGGTCCAGCCTCCGCTCCCGTTGGGCGACAGCTCAAACACTGCGCCGTAGCCGTGGATGCCACCGGCTATGGTGGTGCCATAGAGGTTGCCGCTGCCGTCCAGCATCAGGTTGGCATAAGGCTGGCTGCCGTCGCTGTCGTTTCCGAAACTATGCAGCACGGTTTCCGTCCAGCCGCCGCCTTGCCTGGGCGACAACTCGAACACCGTACCGTCATTGTGGATGCCGCCCTGCTGAGTTGTGCCGTAGAGATTGCCGGCAGCATCCAAGATCACGCTGGCCAGGGGATTGTACCCGTCCGTCCCATTGCCCAGGCTGTGGATGACGGTCTCGGTCCAGCCGCCGCCCTGCCGGGGCGATAGCTCAACTACGGCTCCTAGGCCGTCAATACCGCCGCCCTGAGTCGTGGTGTAGAGGTTGCCGGAGCTATCGAAGACCAGCGCGGCGTAGGGAAGAGTGCCGTCGGTGCCCCGGCCGAAGCTGTGCAGGACGGTCTCGGTCCATCCCCCACCGCCGTTGGGCGACAACTCGAATGCCGTGCCCGCAGCATGAATCCCGCCGCTCTGGGTGGTGCCGTACAAATTGCCGGCGCCGTCGAAGATCAGACTGCCCTCGGGATCGAACCCATCCTGGCCATTGTTGTTGAAGCTATACAACAGTTTTTCCGTCCAGCCTCCGCCTTCCTGGGGCGACATCTCGAATACCGTGCCCACGTTGTAGGTACCGCCCGAGAAGGTGGTGCCGTAGAGATTGCCGGCGGCGTCGGCGACCAGTCCGGCAAAGGGATAAGCCGCGTCCGAGCCCCCGGGGTTGAAGCTGTGCAACACCTGGTGGCTAGCCGCCCAACCGTTGGTCAAGAACACAACGGCGGTGCAGAAGGTTAGGATGGCTCTGAGGTTGAGGGAAAATCCGTTATGGCGCATGGGAACTCCTTGCAATCGACGAGGATTCGAGGTGAGACGGCCAGTAACCGGCAGGACGAATCGAGCTCTGACCCGTGGGAGCGTCCCCCAAATACCGGCGGGGCGCGAGTCAGGTCCTAGTGGCTCGCCTGATATATCAAGTAACCTGGGGCATGTCAATCAACAATTTTGCGCGACCATCGACGGCGCCGGCCGGATGTATCGTTTCCTCAGCTTGCCTCATCACATAAGTTGGAAAAGCCCTGGGGAAGCCGTTACGATCTTCGTGCTACTCTCGACCTCCCCGCCCACCACCACCTCGTGCCGCGGTTTAATCCGGTTGCAGGATGCGGGCAAGCATCGTGTCCTGATCGGGTTTGATCCGGCGGCGTTGCGCGTGGTCCCACGTTCCGGCACGTTATAATTGAAGACCTTACTGCAGTGTCGAGTTCTAGCAAGCCATCCCGCGGAAGGACAATATGCCGACAGATGTAATCATGCCCCAGATGGGGGAATCGATCTTTGAAGGAACGATTACCAAATGGCTGAAGCAGCCAGGTGAGAAGGTTCAGCGCGACGAGCCATTGTTTGAAATCTCCACCGACAAGGTTGACGCCGAGATTCCTGCGCCTGCCTCCGGCACGTTGCAAGACATCAAAGTGCAAGCCGGAACCACGGTGCAGGTCAACACCGTAGTAGGAACCATTGCCGCCGAAGGCGATGCTGCGGCTGCTCCCGCGTCCGCGCCAGCCCCGGCCGAACCGGCGAAAGCGGCTGCCGCAGGCGATGGCAGCAAGTCCGCGCCGGCCGAAGCGGCCAAACCTGCCGGCGCAGCGCCCCAGGGCAAGCAAACCATTCCCGCCGATCTCGCGCCCGACGAGAAAACCGGCTTGGAGCGGCAACAGCAGGGAACGGTCGCGGAATATACCGAGGCCGGTGAGCAGGACCGCGTGCGCTCCAGCCCGCTGGTTCGCCGCATCGCCAAAGACAACAATGTTGACTTGACCAAGGTTCCCGGCACCGGGCTGGGCGGCCGCATCACCAAAGAAGACATCGAGGCGTTCGTAGCCAAGCATGGCGCGGGCGCTCCGGTTCCGGCAACTCCGGCGCCGTCGTACGCTGCGGCTTCGGTGCAAGCACCGCCGCCTCAGGTCGCCCCGGCTGCTCCGGCCGTGATTGCTCCCTTGGCGCCGGTCGGCGGGGTGACGCCCGGCGAAGTCGTACCCATGTCGGTGATGCGCAAGAAGATTGCCGAGCACATGGTGATGTCGAAGCGCACCAGCGCGCATGTGCATGGCATCTTCGAGGTCGACGTCACCCGCATCGTCAAGCTGCGCGAGCGCATGAAGGCGCCGTTCGAGCAGGCGACCGGCAACAAGCTCACCTTCACGCCATTCTTCGCCCGCGCCGTGGTGCATGGCATTCGCAAGTGGCCCATCATCAACTCGTCGGTGGAAGGCGACAACATTCACTACCACGCTGCCATCAACCTGGGCATCGCCGTGGCGCTGGATTGGGGACTGATCGTCCCGGTGGTGAAGAGCGCCGAGGAGCGCAGCTTTGTCGGACTGCAGCGCGCCATCAGCGACCTGGGCGAGCGCGCCCGCAGCAAGAAGCTGAAGCCGGACGAGGTACAGGGCGGCACTTTCACCATCACCAATCCCGGGATCTTTGGCGCCGAGTTTGGCTTGCCCATCATCAATCAGCCGCAGCTCGCGATTCTGGGAGTGGGCGGCATCACCAAGCGGCCGGTAGTGGTGACCGACAAGGATGGCAGCGACTCCATCGCTATCCGCTCCATGATGCACCTGAGCATTGGCTACGATCATCGCGTGATCGATGGCGCGGTGGCCGATCAGTTCATGGCCGAGGTGAAGCAGTTCCTGCAGAACTGGAATGAGGAGTTGCTGTAGGAAGCTGTCAGCTGTCAGCCATCAGCCGTCAGATAACGTGGTTGGCGGCTCTTAGCCTTTAGCTCTTAGCTCTCAGCAAACCACGGGACGGCAGGGGGAACTCTCCCTGCCGTTTTGCATGTTGGCGTCTTGACGTTGCGTGGCTTGTTTGACGCCGTTGAAGCCGCCTCAACAGAGACTGCCTCGCTGGGACCCGGTACGATCCGGCCAACTTGCTGCTGCGTTGAGGCTGCTTTGTAGGCTATTCCGGCTGCTTTTGCGTCACAAGATCGATTGTCCGATCGCGATACAGCCTCTCGCGGGGGCCGTGATTGATCCAACTGCCTTGTCGGCACACGGAGGGACGCTCGACGACCCCGTCCCGCCAAGCGGGACGACTCAGTTCAGCCCAGGACAGAGCCCGCCGCAGGCGGGCGGCGTCCTGGGTGGTCGTTATATCAAACCTTAGCCCCTTTCAGGGGCGACAGAGCAAGCGTCAACAGAACCGAGCCGCGAGCATCTCCTCGAAGATTTTGAGTTGCATCGGCGCGTGACTTCTTTGAGCCTTCGGTGAGGGCCCCTGCCGTCCCTACAGGACTCGGTTACATCTTCCATTCCACCCAGGACTGCGCCCGCCTGCGGCGGCCTGTGTCCTGGGCTGGAGCTGAGTCGTCCCGCGGGGCGGGACGGGTTTGTCGCAGGCAGGAAATATATGGCAAACCAGGCTGCCTGAAAGAATGTCAACGGCGCCAGATCACCTGGTACCTGGCTGGCAACGGACGTTTCATCGATTGAGCAGCGCTCCCCTTGCCGATTCCCGCAACGGCCTCCTGGCTCGCGTCGTAGTATCCTGCTAGAGGGCCGGGAACAGCGGCTCGGGTGGTTTCTCCGAAGGGGCAGATTTGGCAGGGCCGAGTTTATGTTGGGGCAAGGGCCGGAACACAGGCACACTATGAGTTCTTTTGAGCAGGGGCCGCAGGATGGAGCCGGACCGGATTACGGCGCTCCTCTCCTGATGATGCCGCCGCCGCGAAAGCCCAGCCGATGGCAAGTCTGGGGAAACCGCATCGCCTTGGCCGTATTCGTGCTTTTATGCCTGGAAGTCGGTATCGCCCTAACCATTTTTCCCTGGACTCGGATGTGGACGGACAATTCGCTGCTGGCCGGCTTTCCCCAGATACGCGAGTTTCTGACCTACGACTTCGTTCGCGGCCTAATCAGCGGCCTGGGATTGGTCGATATCTGGATGGGGGTCGCCGAAGCGGTCCGCTATCGCGAGTCCGTCGACTGATCAGCCAACCTGCAGGGGGCGGCTTGCTCTCCCATAGACTCATCACCGTTTTCGCGGACTCATAAGGCTCCATGGCTGACAAGACCAACGAAGAACATTTGCCTCACCAGGCGCCACTCGCCTACGAGAACAAGAAATTCCTCAACGGACCCGATGGCCGCATCCTGCGCATCCTGGCCGAATACCAGGAGCCGCTGGCGCGCATCCGGCGGGAACGCATTCAAGACACCATCGTCTTCTTCGGTTCGGCCCGCTTCCACAGCCGCTCGCAGGCGGAAGAAGGCTTGCATTTGCTGGAGAAGCCGGGCTCGGCCACGCTGGCCCCACCGGAGGAGCAGGCCCGCATCCGGCGGGCCAAGGCCGATGTCGAGATGGCGCGTTACTACGAGGACGCCCGCCGACTGGCATTCCTCATCACCAGCTGGACCAAGTCCATCAATCAGGCGCGGCATCGCTTCGTCATCTGCACCGGCGGCGGCCCGGGCATTATGGAAGCTGCCAACCTGGGCGCGTCCGAAGCCGGCGGCAAGACCATCGGCATGAACATCAATCTGCCCTTCGAGCAGATGCCGAACCCCTACATCACCCCTGAGCTGAACTTCGAGTTCCACTACTTCTTCATGCGCAAACTCTGGTTCGCCTATCTGGCCAAGGCGCTCATCGTCTTTCCCGGCGGCTTCGGCACCATGGATGAAATGTTCGAGTTGCTGACCCTGGCCCAGACGGAGAAGCTGGCCAAACGCATTTGTGTCGTGGTCTACGGCAAGGATTACTGGGACCGCGTAGTCAACTTTCAGGCGCTGGTGGATTCGGGCACCATCTCGCCCAAGGATCTCGAGCTCTTTCACTGGGCTAACACGCCGGAGGAAGCCTTCGAATGCGTCCGCTCGGATCTGACCAAGCATCACCTGGATCCGGTATTCACTCGCGATAAAGAGCCCGACATCGCGAAGACCCGGCCGTAGAGTCGGGGATCGTGGATGGTGGGTCGTGATTAGTGAATAGTGAATGGTGGATCGTGAATAGTGGATAGAGAATAGTGGATAGAGAAACCTGACTCTACCCGCCGGACTTCCCAGGTTCCAGCGAGGTCGTTGTTGCAGGGGCTGAAGAGACTGTGTCACGACCGAAGAAGAGACTGTCACGACCGAAGAGGAAATTTCGTGGCGGAACAACGAGTGGAAGAACCAATCAAACTAGCCGCAAACGCGGCGGGATGAAGTTAGCCGGGCGGCGTAAGCCCCCGGTCCAGTGGGAAATCATTGTCAGCCGCAGAGCGGCGGCACTAACTCGCGACACAGTCTCTGAAGCCGGTCCTTGTCCCCTTCGTTCCGCCCGCCTCAAGGCATCCCCTGATTCAAAACCCTGGCGGCGGATACGATTCACGATTCACCAATCACGACCCACGATCCAGCATTCACGATTCACGATCCACGATTCACTACTCACTATTCACTATCCACTATCCACGCCTGTCCAGAACCAAAACCTGATATCCTTGCCGCCGACCGGATTTGTGTAGAGCTGCCAGGTGATTCGGAAGCTGGCCGCTGCCCAGCCGGCAGCACAAAGGGGAAGAGCATGAAAAGAAGTTGGGGGGTAAAGGCATTTTTCGTAACGTTATCGCTAGCAACGCTTTTGTCGCTGGCCGGCGTCGCCGCCGCTCAGTCGGCTAAAGCGCAGGGACTGATCACCGGACGCAGCGGTGACACCATGACGCTGCAAACGCCCGATTCTTCGCAGGTGGTAGTGCTGCTTACCGACAACACCCAGGTGGGCCAGGTGCAGGGAGTCTTCAAGGCGCGCCGCAAGCAGATGTCGATGGCCGCGCTGATTCCCGGTCTTCAGGTCCAAGTCCAGGGCTCCTACAACGCGCAAAATCAACTGGTAGCCACAGAGGTCAAATTCAAAGGAAACGATCTGCAGCAGGCGCAAACCATTCAGGCTGGTTTGCAGCCGGCGAAGGAGCAGATCCAGCAGAGTCAGGAGGACTTGGCCGCGCAGAAGGCCGCTCTGGAGCAGCAGCAGCAGGCGATGCAGCAGCAACAGCAGGCCATGGGCGAGGCTCAGGCCAAGATTGACGCCAACAAAGCCGCCATCGAGGCGGCCAACCAACGCTTCGGTCAGTTAGCTGATTACAATATCCTCGACGAAGTGACGGTTTACTTCGCCAACGGCAAAATCACCATCGATCCGAAGTACAAGCCCCAGCTGCTGGCGCTTGCTGAGAAGGCCAAGACCATCACCGCCTACATGATCCAGGTGAAGGGTTATGCGTCAGCCGTGGGCAGTGCGGCGCTGAATCAGAAGCTGAGCGAAGATCGCGCCAACAACGTGACCCAATTTCTGCAGCAGCAGGGCCACGTTCCTCTCACCAACATGCTGGCCCCAGGAGCGATGGGCGAAAGCCGGCAGGTCGCCAACGACAAGTCGGCCGAAGGCCAGGCGCAGAACCGGCGTGTCGTCGTGCGGGTTCTGCAGAACAAGGGAATTGCCGGCACCTAGAAAGCCGCCAGAGAATGCCGGCCCGACGCCAACTACAAGTGGTAAGGGCCGGCTTCATCCCCAAAACGTGGTGGAAGTCTAGGCGATTCACCGGCAGTTCTCGGTTGCCACTCGCGCCCTTTTCATGAACAGCGTAAACTGTTGCCGAATGTCACGCGGACTCGAGGTGGCCGGGCGCACCGACGTAGGGCGGGTTCGGCCGTCAAACGAAGACAATTTCGGCTACGACGAGCGGCTCGGAATTTTTGTGGTGTGCGACGGGATGGGTGGTCATGCGGCAGGCGAGGTCGCCAGCCAAATTGCTGTCGAAACCGTGCTTGGTTATTTTCGCGACCGCAAGCCGGCCGTTGAAGAGGACGCCTATCTCGACGATGCTCCGCTCGGGGCACGCTTGCTGGCCGATGCAGTCAAGAAAGCCAACGACGCCATCCTGGATTACGCCGAGCAAAACAAGAATACTTCCGGAATGGGCACGACCTTGGTCGCCGCCCGCTTCGCCGACGGCATGTTCAGCATCGCCAATGTTGGCGACAGCCGCATCTATCTGTTTCGCGAAGGCCAGCTGCTGCAACTGACCGAGGACCATTCTCTGGTGATGGAGCAGGTGCGCCGCGGCATGATCACCCTGGAACAAGCCAAGCGCTCTTCGGCCCAGAATATTATTACGCGCGCTCTGGGCACCGACGAGAGCACTCTACCCGACCTTGGCGAATTTCCCGCGCAGGATGGCGACGTCTTGCTGCTGACCACCGACGGCGTGCTGCGCCACGTGGACGACGTCGAAATTCGCAGCATCCTGCTGCAGTTGCCATCGCTGCAGGCCGCCTGCGACACCCTGGTCGACGCCGCCAACGAAGGCGGTGGCGAAGATAATTCCACCTGCGTGCTAATCCGCGTCCGCAACGGTCAGAAGAAGGAAGAGCCGAAGGGAATGCCGGCGGCTGACCCGGAGAGCGACCCCGGAGTCTAGCAGCCTGCCGAAAAATCCGGCGTGAGTGTGAGCTTCGGCGGCCGAGTGCGAACTCGAACGCCAAGCGCGAAAGAGTTTAGCCCAGCCCTTCGCAGCCCAACCCTCTATAGCCAAGCCCTCCAGACTCCAGCCGTCCCGAGTCCAGCCCTACAGAGCCCAGTTCTCCACAGCCCAGCCTCCAGAGCCCAGCCCTCCAGAGCCAGCCCCCCCAGAGTCCGTGTGGCGTGGTTGACATCCTTTCAGGCAGCCTGGTTAGTCGCGGATTTCGTGCCTGCGAAAATCCCGTCCCGCCTTGTGCGGGACGACTCAGTCTAGCCCAGGACGGAGCCGTAGGCGGAGTCCTGGGTAGGGGAGGAAGGAAACTTCAGTCCCGGTAGGGACGGCACGCCTTTCAGAGCGAAACAATCATGCCACCTGCTACACTCAAATGTTTGGATCCCGACGTTGCGTCTCCGCTGAGCCCCACCCCCGCTGCTCCTCCGCAGAAACCGAAGTCCGCTCCCCGCACCGGCTTTTTCGCTTATCTCCTCGCCATCGCGATGGGCCTGTTTTCCGGCTGGGTGAACCAGCGCGTGGACGACGCTCTGCTGACCTCGCTCTGTATCCTGGCATTCAGCATGTTTCTGGGCGTCTGGAAAAGAGGCCACCCGTGGCGATGGGGCCTGCTGGTCTGGATGGGCGTCCCCCTGGTGCTGGCCTACTATCAATTCGTGGTGGGCTGGCCCCACGATCGCAGCCAGGTCTACGCCGCGTTCCTCCAGATTCTGGCGGGCAGCGCCGGCAGCTTCGGCGGCCACTTCATGCGCGAGATGATCGACAACGTCTTCCTGAAGCAGGATGACTAGGCGCCCAGCTTAGCGTCCAAAGGAAAACACGCGAACCCTTCGACAAGCTCATGGCGAGCCTGTGGCGCCCGGCCACATGGGAAATCTACATTGACACCGTCTCCGGCAGCGCATAAGTTCTCTTTGCCGTACCTGCATTGTCAACTTTGGAGGGACTGCTGTGACTACAACGATGCAGAAATGTCTGCTGGTCGCGATACTGGTTGCTTTCGCCGCCGCCGATCTGGGAGCTATCACCCAGCAGACGGTTACGATCACAAACAGTACCTCTGCGAGCCTGACCATTTTCATCGGCTTTAACGGGGCGTCCCTGGGCCCTTACAGTCAAAGCGATTTTCCCTTTTGCACGTTTCCAGCCCAGGGAAATCCTTATGCCTGCTCCTTCACTCTCGCCTCCGGAAAGTCGCAGCCTGTTCCGCTCACGAAAGGTAACTTCAACGTCGCCATTTCGGCGAACATATTGGTCTGGTCGGCGTGCGGAGGAGGCACCGGACTGACCATGGCCGAACTGAACTTGAATACTCAGGGCAATGACTGGTATGACGTCAGTCTGGTGAATGGGTTCAACTATGGCGTTTCGGTCCAGCCGTCCTCTGGCAACGCTATCACCGTGACTTCTGCGACCGGCAATGCCAAGAATCCCGGGGTGTATCCGCTGGGATGCGACATTTGCACAGGACCGTCCAACCCGCCGACCGGTTCTGGTTGTCCGGGCAAGAATTACCCCCAGGAGGGTCATGTGAACACCCAACCGCCCTGCCAATTCAATCAGCCGTCGGTGGCCAGCTACACGGTGACCTTCACCAATCCAACCTAAGGCCATCGGCATCCTGGTCTCGGAAAGCTCTGGCCCACCCTCTCGGCAAAGGACGCCGAGAAGGGTGGGGCACCCGAGTTATCATTCCGTCAGAGGCGCTTCGAAAGGGTGGGCCACCCGCCCGCCCGCAGAAGGAATCCGTATAGATATTGGTCCGCGGTCATGGTTAAAAGTGAATTGTAAGCTGGTGCCCCAGCCGTTCCCGGTTCTTAAGCCCTCATCCTAAACCTCGGGTGCCCCACCCTTCTCCCCATTTTTTGGGGAGAGGGTGGGCCCAGAGCAGTCACCGACCCGGGGGTCACCGAAGCTGATCGGGGCAACTATCTTCAACCGAAGCGGCATGCCCATGCGTTCGCGCTTGCGTCCGGTCCACTCGGATTCAATCTCCACGACCCCCTCTACCCCGGTCGCATAATGACGGAAGCTGCTCCACTCCCAGTCTTCTGGTTTCTCCACCAATCCACGCTTCACCGGATTGCGGTGCAGATACCGTAGCTTCTCGATTTGTTTCTTCGGCGTCCTGAACATTGAAGTCATAGTATCGAACCTGCCAGAAACGTCTTCGTCCACTGTTTTGGCTGGCATCTGACAATTTGGGTCCAATCTTCTGTGCCGTGATCTGCTTCAACATCTGAATCACGACTCGCAAGCTGCTCCGATCCGGTTCGCTCAGCAGAAGATGAAGGTGTTCGGGCATCACGACGTAACCCTTGATATCGACACCGTACCAGCGGCGCACCTCCTCCAGAGTTTCCTCGAAGACGCGGCGCGCGGAAGAAGTGGCAAAGAACGGCTCCCTGTGGTAGCAACTGAAGGTGATGAAGTGAAGGTCGCCCGTGTTCTGGTAACGTTTCAAGCCCCAAGGCATACAAGCAGTCAAGAAACCAAGACAAGGCCTGCACCGTGATGCGGGTCACAGCTCTGGGCCCACCCTCTCGGCAAAAGACGCCGAGAAGGATGGGGCACCCGAGTTATCATTCCGTCGGAGGCGCTTCGAAAGGGTGGGCCACCCGCCAAAGCCGGTCACGTTTGGCGGCCATTCTGCAGAGACCTCTGGGCCCATCCTCCCGCTGAAGCGGGAAGAGCCTGTCCCGAGCGCAGCCGAGGGAATGGGGCACCCGAAGTTGAGTGGAACCACCTGTATGAGAGAAAGGATGGGCCACCCGCCAGGCTTATAATGCCAGTGTTCGGATCGCCATTTATGAATCAAGTGACGAAACCGCCATGGCAACATTTGGCAACGTTTACCGAACCTGAGGTTCAGCGATGGCTACACCTACGAGCTATCGAGTGGGCGGCGTGGCCGGCCTTTGTTACTCAACCGGTCGTTCCTATCCTCTTCGTCTTTTTCCCCTTTCTGTCGGTCGTCATCGCCCTAGTTGTCGCGGATTTTCTGTGGCGATTCGTTCGGTACAGCTTCATCAGCCCTAGCTTAGCCAAGAACGGAGTATTGTTCGTCGTCGTGCTTAAATGGCCAAGCGCTGTCGGCGCGGCTGTCTACCTTCTCTCGCAGCATCGATATGGCACGTCCGTCCTTGCCCTCCTTTGGCCGTTTCTAGCAGGTTACGTTTCCTTGCCAGTGGCTCTGCTTGCAAATGCTGTCCGGCGTCCTACATTGATCGGCCGCATTGAACTCGAACTCGCTAAACGAGTAGGGTACGTTTCTCAGGACGCGGTGCTGTAACGCCTTGACCGGTAGGCCGAAACCGGCCCAGTCGGCGTGTGGCTCACCCTTTCTGATCTGGGTGCCCCATCCTTCTCGCCTTCAGGCGGGGATGGGCCCGGGTCCGGGAAGGTTCAATGCCGAGGCCACCCGCCGTGACTTTTATTTTGCCGCCTTTTTTTCTACTTCTTCCATTCTCCGGAGAATGTAGGAGCCAGTCCGCTTGTCACTGCAATCTGATAGAACGGCACGACGCGGCTTTCTAAATCGCGGATCGGCGTCGGACTTTTTAGTTCTCGCTTAAAATCAAATTCCTTTTCCTTGTCTGCGTCGCGGCGTTTGACTTCGCCATCGACTAGCTGAACGACGACCTGGGATACCTTGTCAATACATTCTAAGAGCCTGGATTTACCCTGTGGTTGTTTGGTGAAAACAGACGGATCCGCGCACAGCTTCTTGCCCAATTCGTCCGTTTCTAATGCTTGGCGGAGCAAGTACAGCACTAGAAATCTCGTGAGGCCATACCGAGCAAACAATTGGTTGTCTATTGCCCCAAGTTTTCCCATAACGCAGAGGTAAATCATGTATAGAGTGACGATTCGATCTCCATCCACTTCTTTTCGGCCAAAGATGCGGGAGTGTAGTTCGTCGAACAGCTTATAGGTCTGGTGACACGACCACGGTTCCTTTAGGTCAAACGCTAAAAGAATACGTGCCGCCAGTTCGTTTTCTATTACTTCGCCGGCTGGCCACTCCAGATGCTCACCTCGTTTAATCCGATAATGGAACTTGCCTTTTGAGCCATTATTTATTTCCGTTTGCAGTCGCGTCTGGATGGGACTATTAGATTGAAGGTCCCGATGTGTAGTGCCATTTTGGTTATTGGTGTGATCTGTGATTTTTAGCGCCAGCGGCGTATCTGCCGGGACTTGAATCAGCTTTGTCAGGAGTCTCAAGTCAGAGGAGATCGAGGTTTTGTTTTCATACAACCCAGTAATGCTCTGGCAACCATTTACCACCGCATAGCCAGAAATCGCTATTTTGTCCTTAGTTAGCTTAAGGCTCTTGCAAAGGATTGTCAGGCCGTTATGGAATGCGGGAAAGTATTTGTGCTCCGCTTGGCTCTTAATACTCTTTTCAATGTCCTTATTTACCTTGGTCTTCTTCAGCCACTGCCGAACATTCCAGGCAAACAATTCGCCGTTTGGAATGCCCTCCATTTTTATAAGCTCTTCCGCAGCCAAGGGGGCGATTGCCATCTTGAGGTCCTTACCGATTGGATAATCCATTACCGGAACCCCTGAAACATCGAAACTGATTTCAGTTGCGATTGGGTCGGTCTTATCTATCGGAACAAAAGACTTCCTTAGTGCAATCTCGTCATAAAGGATAATGGCAGGATTAGTTTTTAGGAAATCAATTGCATTTTGGTCACGCGGGGCGTTTGTGATGAACACGCCGCGCACTGCATAGCCCTCCGCCACTTTCTTGGCAATTTCTTGCTCCTGGAGCAGTCCCGCCAGTTCCTTGTTTTTGGTCGTAGCGGCCATATTCTTTACCGACTTCGCATCACTGAATTGGGCAAGCGCCCCCTGAAATTCATGAAGCGCGGAATCGCCTAGGGTTTTCTTACCCTTAACGATTTTGGCTTGGAAGACATCAATCTGGGAAAGTTGCTCGCTGACGCAGATTCCGTCAAGGCCCTTGTCGTAACTGCCGTCGCAGATGCTGTCTTCGACTTCGGTCTCTTCGATACGCCAATAGTTCTCAAGAAACCAAGCAAGGAACTGGCGGGACTCCGTGCGCTGTTTCACAACGTGCGCCCCGAACATCTGCAAAATATCCGGATAGGAAAGCTGGAGTTTACTTGGCACAGTGCCTCCGATACTGCATGATATCGCGTGCGTCCACCGCATTCATGATGGCACGCCGGGATTGCTGAGCCAAGTAGACGGCGGGTGGCCCACCCTTTCAAACCGAACTCCTGAACATTCGGGAGGCGGGTGGCCCATCCTTTCTGATCTGGGTGCCCCATCCTTCTCGCCTTCAGGCGAGAGGATGGGCCCATGGTTCCGGGAAGGTTCAATACCGAGGGCCCACCCTCTCGGCAAAAGGCGCCGAGAAGGGTGGGGCACCCGATTCTACAGAGGGCACCCGATTCTAGCGCAACTTGATCCCGAACTCGCGCACGCTGCGCACGTTCCGGTCATAGGTATCTCTTCTGCCAGAACGGCTCATCGGGTCGCAGCGAACAGCAGGTCCCTTCGGCAAGCTCAGGGCAGGCTCTTCGACTGCGCGTCCGCCCGCCGCAAACGACGCGGCGGAAAAGAAAAGGCGCGGACGCTCCGCTCAGGATGACAATCTTTATAAGAGCAGCGATCGGCACGACTGAAGTCGTGCCCTGATACGAACCGCGGAGTGATTGAAGTCGTGCCCTGATACAAAGCTGACGTCGTATGAGTCGCTCGCGTCGCCCAAAAGAAAAACGGGACGCTGATCGCGTCCCGCTGGGGCTAAAGCCCCATTCTCTAGATCGCCCGTTAACGCGAACCTTAAGGCTCGCTCTTCCACCTGTGCCGCCGGCCTGAAGACCGGCTCTTCCACCGCTTTAGCTGAAAGCTGACGGCTGAGAGCTGACAGCTTTCTTAATCGTGCACGCCGTCCATGAACGCGCGCAACTTCCGCGACCGCGACGGGTGCCGCAACTTGCGCAACGCCTTGGCTTCGATTTGGCGGATGCGCTCGCGGGTGACCGCGAACGACTGGCCCACTTCTTCGAGCGTGTGCTCGGAGCCGTCTTCCAGACCGAAGCGCATCTTGATCACCTTCTCCTCGCGCGGAGTCAGCGTGCGCAGCACCTGCGCCGTCTGCTCCTTGAGGTTGACGTTGATCACCGCTTCGGCCGGCGAGACCACCGCGCGATCTTCGATGAAGTCGCCCAAGTGCGAATCTTCCTCTTCGCCAATCGGCGTCTCCAGCGAGATCGGTTCCTGCGCGATCTTCAGCACCTTGCGCACCTTGGCGACCGGAATGTCCATGCGCTTGGCAATCTCTTCCGAGGTAGGCTCGCGACCGAGTTCCTGCACCAGCTGCCGCGAGGTGCGGATCAGCTTGTTGATGGTCTCGATCATGTGCACCGGAATACGGATGGTGCGCGCCTGATCGGCGATGGCGCGGGTGATGGCTTGCCGAATCCACCAGGTCGCGTAGGTCGAGAATTTGTAGCCGCGGCGATACTCGAACTTGTCCACCGCCTTCATCAGGCCGATGTTGCCTTCCTGAATCAGGTCGAGGAACTGCAAGTCCGCGATTGGTGTACTTCTTGGCAATCGAGACCACCAGTCGCAGGTTGGCTTCGATCAGCTCGCGCTTGGCGTACTCGGCGTCAACGTCGCCCTGCACGATCTCGCGCTGGGTACGCTTCAGCTCAGGAAAGTTGGCGCCGGCGTCGTGCTCCATGCGCTCCAGGTCAGAGCGGATCTGGCGCGACTGGCGGCGGAACTCCTTCTTCTGCTCTTCCGAACGGGTGGCGTCGGCCCGCTTCTCGAAGTTCACCGCCTGCTTGTCGAGCCCGCGCATGCTGTCGACCGTCTTGTTGACGCGGTCGATCAGGCGCTTGCGCTCGGCGTTGGTGAACCCCAGTTTGCGGATGACCCGCGAGACCATGATCTGCTCGCGGCCCAGCGTCCAGCGGCAGCGGCGATAGTCGCGAGGCCGCTTCTTCTGCGGAATTTCGGCCAGCTTCTCGAAAAGCTGAATCGACTTTTTATAGTGGCGCTGCAGTTCGTCGATCCTGCCAGTGATGTCCTGCAGGCGATTGACTACGACTTCTTCGGTGATCTCTTCCTCGTCGAAGAGGACGACTTCCTTGATGGAACGGACGCCCCGCTTCAGATCTTCGCCGATGGCGATGATCTCGCGAATCACGATGGGCGAACGCGAGAGCGCTTTCAACACGCGTAGTTGGCCGCGCTCGATGCGCTTGGCAATTTCAACTTCGCCTTCGCGCGTGAGCAGCGGAACCGTGCCCATCTCGCGCAGATACATGCGGACCGGGTCATTAGTTTTTTCCAGCGTGCCGGGCGAGAGATCGAGTTCCACATCCTCGCCGGCTTCAATGTCTGTGTCGAACTTCTTGTCACCTGGGATCTTGGGCCCTTCGAGCACATCGATGCCTTGCGTGCCGATGGTGGTCAGCAAGTCTTCGATGTCGTCGGGCGACTGAATATCGTGGGGAATCAGGTCATTCACCTCGTTGTAAGTGAGATAACCTTTCTCTTTTCCCACATCGATCAATTTTTTGATATCGTCGTACTTATCTTCTAGAGCCAAAGCGGAATTTCCTCTAAGTGGCGCCAACTGAGAGGCGCGCTATTTGTGTGCACAACTCGGCGGGACGGTACTGCAGTACCGGCATATGCAGAAACTTTCAGATTCTATCACAGGCTGGGGCCGCCTCCCTAGCCTTTTCTGCACTTTACAGATCTTTGGTCACCCGATTCACCGCTCTGCAGCGCGGCAAATGACCATTCACACTACACAGAGAATTAGATGTTTCTTGCTTAGACTTGGCTTCAGGCTTTTATGTCAACCACTTACCAGCCTGGTTCGAACAAGCTGCGGAGTGGCGGCTTTGAAGTTAGGCCGGGGCGTTAGCCCCGGGTCACGTTTAAAACTTGGACCAGCCGCAGAGCGGCGACAGGTTGTGAACGCCCGACACCACCCACTCGGTACACCGCCGCCTCCGCCGTCGTCACTCTTTCACTTCTTGAGGTTGCCGATCGAGCGCATTTCCTGCTTTAGACGGAGCTTTTCCTGAGCCCGCGCTCGCGAGTCCAAGTCGTTTTTCGACTCTAACGCCTTAACTTGTCCTTGCAAATCCTCTAGCATCCGTTCCTCAGAGCGTCGCCGCAGCGAGCGAATCGAGTTCTCCAGCAACTCCGGCGTCAGCTCCTCATGCTCGTCCATAAGAATCGCCGCCAGCAGGTTACGATCAGCTTCCTCCAACGGCAGCGACATCGGATCCAGTCCTTGTTCATGCGCCAGCAATAGCGCATCGATCAGCACCGCCGCCGCCGATCCCTCGTGCAGCCGTTCACGGGTGAGGGCAAAGTGCGCCTGCCGCGCCGGCTCGAAGTCCGGATCCACCCCCTCGCGATGGCTGTCCAGCGCGTGTAACAACTCCTGGCTGGCCAACGCCCGAATCAGCACCCGCTCGCCATCGGCCAGGCCGCCGCCGGTTGCCGCGCTTACCCGCGACGCCGATCGCGATCCCGCCGCGTGGCGCAGCTCCTGCCGCAGCACGGCCGAATCAATTCCCAGGCGATGCGAAATCTCATTGGCCAACTCATCGCGAACGATGCGGCTGGGTACCCGCTGAATGTGCGGCAACAGAAAGTTCAGCGCCTTTACTTTGCCCTCCGGCGTTCGCGCACGGGAACAGCGTGCGCGCGCGTTCGATCAGGTAGTCAAAATACTTTTGCGAATGCCGCAGCGCCTCGTCGTACGCCGGCTTGCCTTTGCGCCGGATGTACAGGTCGGGATCGAAGCCGGCTTCCAGCGTCAGCACCTTGATCTGAAAATCCTCGCTGACCAGCAGCGCCAACGAGCGCTCGGCCGCCGCTGCACCGGCCGTGTCGGGATCAAAGTTCACGACAATGTTCTTGCTGAATCGTCCCAGCAGCCGAGCCTGAATTTCGGTGAACGCCGTTCCGGAACTGGCGATTACGTTGTGCGAGCCCGCGGTATAGACCGAGATGCAGTCCATCTGGCCCTCGACCAGGATCGCGTATTCCAGCTTACGGATCGCGTCCTTGGCTTTGTCCAGATTGAACAGCACCCGCGACTTGGAGTAGATCGGCGTCTCCGGCGAGTTCAGATACTTCGGCCCAGCCTTGTCGTCGGTGGAAAGTGTGCGCCCGGTGAAGGCAATGACTTTCCCCGACTCGTTGGCGATGGGAAACATCACCCGATTGCGGAAGCGGGAGTAGATAGGGGCTAGGGACGAGGGGCTAGGGGTTAGGGCGCGCGACTCGGTGATGTCTTCCGGCTTCTGATCGCCGGCGTCCTGAGGTCCTAGCCTCTGACTCTCTAATCCCTGCCTTTCTAATCCCTGCCCCCTAGCCCCTAGTCCCTGCCTTTCTAATCCCTGACCCCTGGCCCCTAATCCCTCGCCCTTCTCCTTCCACGAGAACAGGCCGGACTCGCGCAGCAATTCCTCGTCATACTGATTGCGCAGCGCATCGCGCAACACGAAGCCTTGCTCTGGCGCGTAGCCGATGCGGAACTCGGCAATGTTTTCGGGCGTCAGCCCGCGCGAGGCCAGATATTCGCGGGCGTGGGCGGCTTCAGGCCGGCGCAACTGCTCCTGGAAAAAGCTGCAGGCCCGCTCGTGGATGTCGATCAATCCGCCGCGCAGCCTGGCCTCGCGAGCCTCCTCCGGCGACGAGTAGCTCATCTTCGGCAGCGGAATCTTCAGCTTCTCCGCCACCAGCCGCACCGCTTCCGGAAAGGTGATGTTCTCGATCTTCTTCACGAAATCGAAGACGTCGCCCGACGTGCCGCAACCGAAGCAGTGGAAGAATTGCCGCGTGGCATGCACGGAAAACGACGGCGTCTTTTCCGAATGAAAGGGACATAGGCCCTGAAAATTCTGCGCGCCGCTTTTGCGCAGCTTGACGTACTCGCCCACGATGCGGACGATGTCAGCCTGCTCTTTGACGGTATAGGCAAAATCCCCAGGATTGGCCATCGCGCTGACGGAAAAAGAAGACATTCCATGTTAGTGCAACCTGGGGGGAGTTAAACGGCGTTGCACAGGTTACTTTCGAAGCGCCTGTGAAAAAAATGTGGGAAACGAGACCTCCCTGTTGAAATGGTAGAAGAAACGCAGTAGCGGCGAGGCCCGCAGCGGCTAAACAGTTTGCTGAAAACTCGGCCTAAAGCGATTTTGAAGGGGCGTAGCTTTAGCTACGCCGTAGCAACTCCTTTATATTTGTCATCCCGAGCCGACTTTAGTCGGTGAGGGATCGAGGGGCGCTATCGCAGTATCCTGCATGCACAAGCTAAGGCCGGGTAGCGACGCCCCGGATGCGAGACAATCTTTATCAGCTTGGAGAACTGCCCGGAATCGCGGAATACGAATCAAGGAGTTCGATATGATCAATCCCAAAGAAATGCTGGAGACGTTGGTGGACCACCTGGCGGTCACCGCGCAAGTACAAAATGTCTTCGGCGAGCCCGTCGAGGCCCACGGTAAAACCATTGTTCCGGTTGCGCAGGTTGGCTATTGCCTGGGCGCAGGCGGCGGTGGTGGCACCGACGCTCGTCCGGAATCGCCCGGTCAGCAGAGGGAAGGCAGCGGCGGCGGAGGCGGTGGCATGGTTCGAGCCAGACCGGTGGGCGCACTGGAAATCACCGACGGAGGCGTGCGCTTCATCGGCCTCTTTGACCGGCAGAAGGCTGCCGTCCTGGTCGGCGGCGGCATCCTGATCGGACTCGCTCTACGACGCGTCTTCCGCTGGAGATTAGAGTAATACCGTGAACGTAAGCGACCTCTACCGACTGCTACCCTCGATCGACGAGCTATTGCGCGATGAACAGCTGCAGGTTTTGGCCACGCAGTTCGGCCACGGGGCCACCGCCGAGGCATCGCGCACGTCCATCGACGACCTTCGTCTCAAGATTGCTGGGAACTCTCTCGACGAACTCGCGCTCCAAGCTGCGATCGATCAACTGCCGCGCGCTATCGAACAACGCCTGCAGGCTGGGCTGTCCTACTCCCTGCGTCCCGTCATCAACGCCACCGGCGTGATCCTGCATACCAATCTCGGCCGCGCTCCTCTCAGCCACGCCGCCCTCGAACACGCCACCGAGATTTCTTGCGGCTACTCCAACCTGGAATTCGATCTCGCTACCGGCGAGCGCGGTAAGCGCGACGTTCACGTCAGTCGCTTGTTTGCGCAACTGTTGAACTCTGCCTCGCGCGAAGTATCGACCATCGTGGTAAACAACAACGCCGCAGCCGTGCTGCTGGCCCTGAACGCGCTGGCTGAGGGCGGGGAAGTAATCGTCTCCCGCGGCGAGTTGGTCGAAATCGGCGGCTCGTTTCGCATTCCCGACGTGATGGCGAAGTCGGGCGCTGTCCTTCGCGAAGTCGGCACCACCAATCGCACCCGCATTGCCGATTACGAAGCCGCCATCGGCGACCGCACCAGGCTGCTGCTGCGCGTGCATCGCTCCAACTTCCAGATTGTGGGCTTCACCGAGCAACCCGCGCTGGACGAACTTGCCGCGCTCGGCCGCAAGCACAACATCCCGGTGATGGAAGACCTGGGCAGCGGCGAGCTGTTCGACTTGCGCCAGGTCGGCGTGCGGGGTGAGCCCATGCTTGCCGACAGCCTGCGCGCCGGCATCGACATCGTCACCTACAGCGGCGACAAGCTGCTGGGCGGCCCGCAGGCCGGCCTCATCACCGGCGAGCCCCAGCTGGTGGCCAAGATTCGCTCCAACCCGCTGTTCCGCGCCCTGCGCGTGGACAAAATGTTCTACGCCGCTCTGGAGGCGACGCTGCTGGCTTACCTGCGCGAGGATTACGACTCGATTCCCGTGCTGCGCATGCTCCGCCTATCCGAGGACGAGTTGCAGCATCGCGCTGAGCAACTGGCGCGACAATTGCGAATCAGCTCGCCGCAACTCGCGATTGAGATTATCGCTTCGCGATCAGTGCTGGGCGGCGGCTCGGCTCCCGGCACAACCCTGCCCTCGCGCGCATTGGCGGTGAAGACCGCCGGCCATACCGCCGATGCCCTGCTCGAGCGACTCCGCCAGTGGGCAACGCCCATCGTTGCGCGGGTGGAGAATGACCGCGTACTCCTCGATCTGCGAACCGTGGAACCGTCACAGGATGTGGTCATTGTGGCTGCCTTGCAAAGCATCACATCGGGCTGAATTTTGCAGCGGGCGTGCCTCAGCTACGCTGTAGCGAAGCCCGTTGTTAGTTATCGTCAGCCGTGGCGTACCTCGTTATTTATTTGTCATCACGAACCGACTTCAGTCGGTGAGGGATCTGCTTTTCCGGCGTTTCGGCACCCTGTTCCATCACTCCGGTAACTCCTCACAACGGCCTCCGGTTACACTGATCTGTGCGCGTCGCCATCGACATTCGCCGCATCACCGAGTTCGGCGTCGGGACTTACACCCGCAATGCCATCCGCACTCTGGCGCGTCTGGACCACGAGAACGAATACATCCTCATCGGCATTCCCGGCAAGCTGGGCGACATCGAGCCGCTGCCGCCGAATTTCACCACTGTTCCTGGCCAGCCCAACGAGTTCTCGGTCGCCAGCTATCTGGAGTTGCACCGCATTCTGAAGCAGCATCGCTGCGACCTGCTGCACGTGCCGCACCTGTTCTGGAAGCCCCAAGCCATTCCGTGCCCCTATGTGGTCACAGTTCACGATCTGCTCGACCATCTGTATCGCATCAACAGCCATTCCAGCGTGAAACGCAGCCTGCACTTCCAATTCACCAAGCGGGTGCTGCATCATGCAGCGCGCATCCTGGCGGTCTCGAACTTTTCCAAACGAGACACCGAGCGCCTCTTCGGTATCGCGCCGGAAAAAATCGAAGTCATCTACAACGCCATCGACGACAGCTTTCGCCAGGGACACGCCAGCGACGCCGAGCGCCAGTTCATCGCCGAGCGCTACCAGGTGAACTACCCGTTTCTGCTCTATGCCGGACGCATCAGCCCGCACAAAAATGTGGTGCGCATCATCGAGGCTTTCGCGGCGCTGAAAAGCGAGCTGAACAAGGAAGGCCGCTTCGAAGATCTGAAGCTCATCATCATCGGCGACGAAGTTTCCAAGCATCCCGACCTGCGCCGCGCCGCCGTAAAAGGCGGGGTGCAGAATGATGTCCGCTTCCTCGGCTTCGTTCCCATCGACGTGCTGCGCATTTTTTACGACGAGGCGAAAATCTTCGTCTTCCCCTCGTTGTACGAGGGCTTCGGCTTGCCTCCGCTGGAAGCCATGGCGCACGCCACGCCGGTAGTGACCAGCAACACCTCCTCCGTTCCCGAAGTCGTGGGCAATGCCGCCATCATGGTCAATCCCGAAAATGTCTTCGAGATCATGCGCGCGCTGCATCGCGTGCTCATCGACCAGCCCTTGCGCGACAAGCTGAAGGCTCGCGGCCTGGAGCAGGCCGGAAAATTTTCCTGGGATGCCGGCGTGCTTCGCATGTTGGACGTCTACCGCGAAGTGGCCAAGCAAAAGTTGAGTGCCAAAGCTTCCAGCGCCTGACCTGGTTCGGTCTCTCCAGACCCATATTGGACATCGGCGTTCCACTTCGGTAATTTAGTAGGGAAAATTTCGCTGGAGTGTGCCCGATTTGGCGTGGGCTCCCCGAACGCTGAGCCCTGCCCGTCTTTGCAAGCTGTTGAATTCAGGAAGCAGAGCGCCTGATGTTTTTTCTGGCATCGATTGGCGATTGGCTTGCTTCTAACAAAACTGACCGCGAGGTTGCGGTTAGCTGACATGTTGGCGCTTTCTCCAATCCGGATTGCCTTCCTCTTGTTAGCGAGTTGTGTGGCAACCTCTGCTGCTGTCGTGGGCACAGTCGGCGAATCTTCCCCTGGCCGACATCGTCAGCCGCATGGAACAGGTACAGATCGCCACGCGGGATCACGACGTGGCTTACCAGGTGACCCGCGAGTATCAGCTCTCCACCCCGGGAACCCAGAACCCTAGTTCCAACGTTGTAGCCCAGGTTTACTTCGTGCCCCCGGGCACCAAGGATTACACCATCGTGAAATCCGAGGGCAGCAGCCGCGGCGAAAGCATCGTGCGCAAGGTGCTCGAGCACGAAGCAGAAATGGCGACCCATGCCGAGCAGCACGAGCTCAGCGGCCGCAATTACGATTTTGCGCTGCTGGGGCGCGAGACCATCGACGGTCACGATTGTTATGTTTTGCAGTTGCTGCCCAAGCGGCAGGCGGCGGAATTGATTCGCGGCAAAGCCTGGATCGACGCCGGCGATTTCACCATTCGCCGCATGGCAGGCGAACCCGCCAAGAGCCCGTCAATCTGGATCCGGAACTTGAATGTCACCATAAACTATGACGATGTAAGCGGCGTGCGGGTGGCAACCTCAACCCGGGCAGTCGCCGACATTCGCTTTGTCGGCACGCATGTGCTGACCTCGCGCGAGATCGACCTGCAAACCTCGGCCGTCGACGCTCGCAACCAGCCTCCTGCTCGCAAAGCAAATCGCCGCTCTGACCCGCGCCATGCCGCCGCCGCCGACACCGCCGTCTGGGTAGCGCGATAATCCTGCTACCCGCCTGAGTTCCGGCAAGCTTCTTTCTGTTTGTCAGCTGGTTTCTTGTTTGTCATCCCGAGCGAAGCCGAGGGACCTGCGGTTCGCCGGCAGGGGCACGGCCATAGCATCGCGAAGAACGAAACGACCAGGCGAAAAGCGAGAAGCGAAAAGCGAAAAGCGGATTTTTTAGCTGCTGGGCCTGTAAGCCGAATTCTGTGTGCCGCTCCTTCTCATCATTGGGTGCCCCATACATTCGCGGGGTTCGAATGTGTGGGACCGCTGCAACGACGACAAAGAGCGGCACGACGGTCATTCCTCTGGGCCGCACATTACTGCGCGGCTCTAGCGACCTACCCGGAAGTTGTGACGCACCGAGCCGGCACGTACGCCCGATCTCTGCATCCGCCGAGGCGGAAAGCGGAATCCGAGCGTTCCTCCCCTATTTGGTCTTGCTCCGTGTGGGGTTTGCCCTGCCACCGCCATTACTGGCGGCGCGGTGCGCTCTTACCGCACCTTTTCACCCTTACCTCGTCCAACCACCTCAACGCACAGCCGGTTTTGAAGGGGCGCGGCTTCAGCCGCGCCGAATCGCCGCTCGAAATCCGGCCTTAGCCGCTGCGGTAACTCGCGTTTCCTCGCGAACGCCAGCTTCGCAATGCGCTGGGGTGGTCGGACGAGGCGGTATATTCTCTGTGGCACTTTCCGTCAACGGCCCTTTGAGGGCCGCCGCCCGGACGTTATCCGGCACACCGCTCTGTGGAGTTCGGACTTTCCTCTGCCCGCCCGCTTCGCTCCGACCGAAGTCAGAGCCACGCAAGCCAACAGCGACCGTCCGGCCCAGCAGCTAACAGAGTCATTATAGATGGTGGTATGGCCCTGGCGGCGATCCCAGGTTAGCCCAAAGGACGGGCGAACCTGGGGCACAGGCCTTGGTCTTTTGTCTAACTGACTCAACGTCTAGCGCTGTGCCCCAGGTTCGCGTCCTGCTTTTGGACGCTAACCTGGGTTCAGGAAGATTCGCTGCGGCCCACCGAACTCTTCCAACTCTCGATCGCGAGCCGTCCACTCCGATTCAATCTCTACCACTCCTTTTTCCCGCAAGGCATAATGCCGGAAACTGCTCCACTTCCAGTCTCGCGGATCGTTCACCAGTCCGCGCTTCACCGGGTTGCGGTGAAGATATCGCAGCTTCACGCTGAACTCGTGCGCGTCTCTTACGTTGCGATCATGGTAGCGCTTTTGCCAGAAGGTACCGACTTTCTGGGATCCCAGGTTATCCCAAAAGAGGGGAGAACCTGGGGCACAAATTCTTAGACTGCGCAGGCGTTTGGAGAAGGACAGCTTTAGATAATGCATCGCCTCGGCCAACGTTTCGCGCGGGGGTTCGCTGACGAGGAGGTGAACGTGCTCAGGCATGACCACATAGCCGTAAATTCGCATCTGGAAATGTCGCCGCATGCGCTCCAGACAAAGCGGAAACAGGTCGTAGATCGCCGCGCTGACAAAATTTGGCCGGCGTCCGAAGCAACTGAAGGTGATGAAATGCGGCTGACCGGATTGGTGAAAACGCCGCAGACCTTGTGGCATGGACTCGAACCTACAACATTTCCCTGAGTGAATTCAGTGATCCAGGTTCGGGTCCAAGTTTCGCCGATCCCAGGTTAGCCCAAAGGACGGGCGAACCTGGAGCACAGGTTCAATCACCTGGGGCACAGGTTCAACCCACGTCACAACCGGGTGTGCGCTGGGTCACTGAATCTGTGTGATGTCGGCGGTACAAACGGAGCAGGGCCGCTGCTGCGGTTGCGGGTGCTTTATGTTGACCTTCGCCATCTTCGCTATCTTCCCCATCCTGCTCTTCTTCGCCGGCGCCTTCATCATTGTGGGTCCGCCGCTGGCCCTCAGCCTGCAGGACTACTACAAGAATCGCGGCCGCCAATCGGTAATCTGTCCGGACAACGACGCGCCCACCGATGTCGAGGTCGACCACAAATTCGCTTTCTGGACGTCGTTTCGCGGCCAGCAGCATTCGCGGCTCGCATCATGCGCGCGCTGGCCCGAGAAGGGTAGCTGCGGCCAGGAATGTCTGGAGCAGATCGATCCTTCGCCGGAGAACATCGAACGCTTGCTCACCAAGTGGTATGAAGGAAAAACTTGCGCCATCTGCAATCGCGCGCTGTCGCCCTCGGATTGGCGCCGCAGCCGGCTAGCGCTGCTCAACGACGAGCAGAAGCTGTTCGAGTTGCGCGACATGTATCTGGAAGAGTTGCAGCAACGACTGCAGCACATGCGTCCGCTGTGCTGGAATTGCCATCAGGAAGAGCGAGCGCGGCAAGCCGTCCCGCCGCGCGTGCTGAAAGGCGACCGCCACGGTCTCAACCCCGCGGCCGCCGAGTAGTCCCCAGCTTTCACTTTCCCGCGATCCATCGCTAAGGAAATTCTGATCAAGTGAAAGCGAGATCCCCCAGCGGCTAAACAGTTTGCTGAAAAACCCGGAAAAGCAGATCCCTCACCGACTAAAGTCGGTTCGGGACGACAAATATAAAGGAGTTGCTACGGCGTAGCTAAAGCTACGCCCCTTCAAAATCGCCTTAGGCCGACTTTTTCAGCAAACTATAAAGCCGGATCATTCTTGGGTACTTAACGGACGGCCTGAAGGCCGTCCCCTTCAAAACAAGCCTTAATCAGAGTTTCCTTTAATGCCGGAAGTGCCGCACGCCGGTGGTCACCATGGCCAGCCCCAAACGGTTAGCAGCGTCGATCACTTCCTGATCGCGCACCGAGCCGCCAGGCTGAATGATTGCAGTCGCGCCCGCCTTGGCGATTTCCTCCACGCCGTCGGGAAATGGGAAGAACGCATCCGACGCGGCCACCGAGCCCTTGATTCCCAGCACCGATTTCATGGCCCCAATCTTGGCTGAATCCACGCGGCTCATCTGGCCTGCGCCCACGCCCGTGGTCTGCCCGTTGCGCGCGTAAAGAATCGCGTTCGACTTTACGTGCTTGCAGACTTTCCAGGCGAACAGCAGATCGCGCATCTCCTGCTCGCTGGGCTGGCGCGCGCTGACCACTTTCAGGTCGGCGTCAGTCAGCGGCCGCATGTCGTTGTCTTGCAGCAGCACGCCGCCGGAAACATTCTTCAGCACCCACTTCTGCTGCATGGGAACCACTTCGACCAGGCGCAGATTTTTCTTGCCGGCGAAAATCTCGCGGGCTGCGGCGTCGAAGCCCGGAGCCGCAATCGCCTCGACGAAGAGCTTGGCCATCTCGGCTGCGGTGTCGCGATCGATGGGCCGATTCACGCCGATCACGCCGCCGAACGCCGACACCGGATCGCACTCCAGCGCGCGCTTGTAGGCTTCGGCCATCGTGTTGGCAACCGCTGTCCCGCACGGGTTGGTGTGCTTGATGATGGCGCACACAACTTCGTCAAACTCCTGCGCCAGATCCCACGCCGCCTGCAGGTCGACAATATTGTTGTAGCTGAGCTCCTTGCCCTGTAGCTGCTTGCCGTTGGCGATGCCTTTGCCTGAGCCGTCGGAATACAGCGCAGCTTTCTGGTGAGGATTCTCGCCGTAGCGCAAATCGAGAGCTTTGCGGAAGCTGAGCCGCAGCGTCTGGGGAAAACCGTCGCCTGTGCCCAAGCTCGAACTTCGCGCCATCGCTTTCGGGCGCGCCGATCTGTTCCAGCGTCGACGCAATGGCCGAGTCGTAGGCGGCCGTGGTGGCAAACGCTTTCTGCGCCAGCTGCCACTTGGTTTTCAGCGACAGCGATCCGCCGCTGCTCTCCATCTCCTTCGCGATGGCATCGTAGTCGGCCGGCGAGGTAACGATAGCGACGTCCTGAAAATTCTTGGCTGCCGAGCGCACCATCGACGGCCCGCCAATGTCGATGTTCTCGATGATGTCTTCAAATTCCGCGCCCGGCTTGGCGGCGGTTTTCTCGAACGCGTAGAGATTCACCACTACCATGTCGATGGGCTGGATGCCGTGTTGGCTGACGGCAGCGCGATGTTCCGGCTTGCTGCGCATGTGCAGAATGCCGCCATGCACTTTGGGATGCAGCGTCTTCACTCGCCCATCCAGCATCTCCGGAAAGCCGGTGAGATCGCTGATGTCCTTCACCGCGATGCCGGAATCGCGCAGCAGCTTGGCCGTGCCTCCGGTGGAAACCAGCTCGACGCCCAGGGCCGCCAGCCGGCGCGCAAACTCCACCAAACCTGTTTTGTCGGTAACGCTTAGAATTGCCCGTTCAATCTTTCCCATACTTTTATCTTACAATTCCCGGAGATTTTCCTCCCAGCGGCGAACCCCGGCGTGCCCCGGCCTGCATCTAAGCTGGTGGCTATGGGCAACCGAATTTCTATAGTCATTGCCGACGATCATGCGGTCCTGCGCGAGTCGCTGGCCGCCCTGTTGCAATCCCAGCCCGACTTCGATGTGATCGGCGCGGCCGCCAATGGCGAAGAGGCGTTGCGCCTGGTGCAGGACCATCATCCACAGGTGCTGCTGCTGGATTTGTTTATGCCGCAGAGCGATGGCTTCGAGGTTTTGCGCACCCTGGATCGGGAGGGCAACCGCGTGGCCTCGGTAGTCCTGACCGGCTCGGAAAGTCAGAACGATTACGTGCACGTGGTGCGACTGGGCGCCCGCGGCCTGGTGCTCAAAGGCGACGATCCGCGAAAATTGTTTGCCGCCATCCGCACCGTCTCCGAAGGCGAGCTTGCCTTCTCCGACGAAATTGCCCGCAGCGTAATGGAATCCATGGTTTCCGATCAGCCTTCGGTGCCCGCTTCCATGAGCCGGCTTTCGGATCGCGAGCGGCAGATTTCCGCCATGGTCGCGCAAGGCATGAGAAATCGTGAAATCGCCAGCGGCCTGCAGATCAGCGAAAACACCGTCAAGCGCCACCTGCAAAGCATCTTCTCGAAAACCGGATCACGCGACCGCCTGGAACTGGCGGTGCTGGCCCTGAGCGAAAACTCCAAGGCCGCCTAGGGTCTGGGTGGTTTTGTTGACATCCTTTCAAGCAGCCTGGTTCGTCATAGATTTCGGGCCAGTGACAACTCCGTCCCGCCCTGCGGGACGACTCAGTTCAGCCCAGGACACAGCCCGCCGCAGGCGGGCGCAGTCCTGGGTGCTCGTGGTATTAAACCTCCGAGCCCCTTGCAGGGGCGACACATCCGGATATCACTAGAGCGAGTCTCTTGCTGGGCTAAGCTCTTCCGGCCTGCGGCGCTCGTTTTCTCCGGTTCGCACTCCACGTCCGAAGCACAAGGATAGTTCTCATACAGGCTCGCTTAAGGCCTGACAACGAGGCTATTTCGCTTCCAGCTGCGCTTTGATGGCCTGCTCGATGCTGGCGACATCCACTGCGCCCACATACTTTGCCTGAATGCGGCCATCGCGGCCGATCAGGAAAGTCACCGGCAGGCCGAGGATGCCTCCATACGCCTGCGCCAGCTTGTCGTTGCCCAGCGCCACCGGATAGTTCATCTTGTATTCCTGATAGAACGGACCGACCGGCTTCAGATCGTCGTCCATGGAAACGCCAATCACCTGCAATCCCTGAGGCCCATAAGTGTTCTGGAATTCCACAAAGTGCGGAATCTCGGCCCGGCAGGGCGCACACCAGGTCGCCCAGAAATCCAGCAGAACCACTTTGCCGCGATAGCTTGCCAGATCCAGCGGCTGTCCGTTCAGATCGGTAAGCGAGAAGTCCGGAGCCTGCGAATGACCGGAGGCGGAAACTGCCCCGGCCGGCGCGGTGCGGTGACGAGCTGCTTTGAAAAGGACGACCGCCAACAGGGCGAACACAATGATCAGGATTACTTTCTTCATCGACACTCCAGAGGAATCGATTCACACAGCACAGGAATTTCCAGGGAAAACATTCTGCCGTTATTGTCCTTTGACCGAAGGATAGCCTTTGTAGACCCAGTCAGTGCCGAAGTTGTCGGCAATGTAGAGCACCTTCACCCGGGTAAATCCTAGGGCGTGCAATTCGCTGTAGGCAGGACGCACATTGGGACAATGGCTCCAGGGGCAGCATCCACAATAGAGCACAATGAAGCGCTTTCGCGGCAACGTTTTCACCCGCGCCCGCAAATGCTCGAGGCCCTGCGACTCCGAGCCGGCGCCGATATACTCCGCGCCCGGAATGTGCTCCTGCAAATAAAGCAGGCGCGGACCAACATTCAGGATGAGAGGCTTGACCGAATCGGACGATTGCAGAATCTTGACCAGATCCTCCGGGCTGATGAGCGCGGCGCTGCCCGGCGCCAGTTCCGCCGCCGCGGGGGATTGTGCGGCAGCCAGGCTGTGTCCGCCGGCAGTCTGCGCGAAAGAACCAGCCGCCAGGAGCCCTAGCGCTGCCGTGGTCAGGAGAGCGGCTCGAAGCCCGTAGGCCCTGCAAACAGCGATCATATAGTTGACCTTTACCTCGAGTTTGGCCGGAGCACGCCGGCCGGCCACAACGGCAGCTCCAGCGATACTCATCATTTTACTAAACGATGAATTTCGCTTCGCCGGGGCGCGGGTTAAATTGTTTTCCTTTCCGCGCTCGTCGTCTCATAAAATGTGAGCCACTGTCTTGAGAGGTCGTCCTGAATGAGTCGAGCAGTTTCACGCCGGCAGTTCCTCACCACGTCCTTCGGCGCATTGGCCGGCAGCACGTTACTCTCGGAGCAGAGCTTCGCCGCGCGCCTCCGTTTTCTGCAGCCGGCAGCGACGCGGGCGCAAGCCAGCTCGCCGGCCACTACCATCCAGGCCACGAAACGCACCCTGGAGATCAACGGCAAGGCCACGACCGTGATGGGTCTGCTGCAACCGAACGGCACCCAGGGCATGAGCACCAGTGTGAACGATCCCTTCCGGGTGACCTTGGAAAACAAGATGACCATGCCCACCGCCATCCACTGGCACGGTCTGCATCCGCCCAATAACGAAGACGGTGTCCCCGGAGTTACCCAGCCCGTGGTCCGGCCAGACGGCAGCGACTTCTATAACTTTCCGGTGCTGCCCGCCGGCACCCATTGGATGCACTCCCATCAGGGATTGCAGGAGGCTTTCCTGCTGGCCGCTCCCTTAATCGTGCATGACCCCGCCGATCAGGAGCGCGATGAGCAGGAAGTAGTGCTGTTTCTGTCCGACTTCAGCTTCACTCCTCCCCAGGAAATCTACGCCCGGCTGCGGCGGAACCCGCAGGGCCTGTCGGTCATCGGCGAAGGCCAGCCTCTGACCATGTCGGGGACCGGCGACGGGAGCCGGCAAACCTCTCCGGCCATGCGGACGGCGCCTGACGCCAACGACGTGAACTACGATGCTTACCTGGCCAATGATCGCGCCCTGAACGATCCCGAGGTGGTGAAGGTCGAAAAGGGCGGCCGGGTGCGCCTGCGAATTATCAACGGCAGCAGCGGCACCAACTTTTTTATCGACCTGGGAGCGCTGAAGGGCACGCTGTTTGCCACCGACGGAATGCCGGTGAAACCCGTCGAGGGCAGCCGCTTTCCCCTGGCTATCGCCCAACGCATCGACGTGCGAGTGCAGCTCCCGCGCGAAGGCGGCGCTTTTCCCATCCTGGCGTTGCGCGAATTTGCCACCGAGCAGACCGGAATTTTCCTGGCCACGCCCGGGGCGCAGATTCAGCGTTTGCCGGAGAAGAGCGCGTCGGCCAACCCGCTGCTCACCTTGTCACTGGAGAGCGAGCTGACGGCCGTAAGTCCGCTCAAGCCCCGGCCAGCCGACACCGCTAGCGTGTTACGGCTGCAGGGCAATATGGCTCGCTACGATTGGCTCATCAACGGTATCGTGTTTGATGTGAAGAATCCCGGCAGCGAGAAGCCGCAAGTGCGCGTCAAGCCCGGGCAGCGCGTGAGCCTGAAGTTCGTCAACGAAACGCCCATGTCGCACCCCATGCACCTCCACGGGCATTCCTTCCAGGTCGTCGCCATCAACGACCGCGCTTTCAGCGGAGCCCTGCGCGACACCGTGTTGGTCCCGGGCCGCACCAGCGTCACGGTGGAATTCGATGCTAACAATCCCGGCCTGTGGTTTGTGCACTGTCATGTGCTGTGGCATTTGGAAGCGGGCATGGCCGCGCTGGTGCAATACGACGCTTAGCCGGAAGAAGTGATTCACACTCTTGCGATGCGACTAGGGAAACTCTGATTAGGTGTTGCCTTGAAGGGGACGGCCTTCAAAGCCTATGTCGCAACCGGAAAAGGATTTCTGTGGTGGAACAAATGGCTCGAGTAATCAATCAAACTAGCCGCAAAGCGGCGAGATGGAGTTAGGCGGGGGCGTCAGCCCCCGCACAAGTCGGAAATTCTGCCGAGCCGCAGAGCGGCGGCACTAGCTCGCGATCCAGTCTCTTCAGGCCGTCCGCCAAGTACGCGAAAATCATGCGGCTTTAGCCGCTGCAGGCCCCCGCCCTCCCTTGATCAGAGATTCCCTAGGGCTGATCTTCCAGCTGGCAATTATTGCCGTAGGTGAACGAGTGCAGCGTCAGCCCGGAGCCTTCGGGCTGCAACGAGATCAGGTGCGCGGTGAAATTCGGGCTGCGCACCAGATAATACATGCGCCCCTCGGTAACATCGATGTACGCTCCCTTACTGTCGAACTTCACGTCCGCGCCCGCGCCCTCCTTGGGCATGGGATTGCCATCCTGAAACAGATTGACGCGCACTTGCTTGGCCCCATTCAGGCTGAGGACGCTATACAACGAGCGCGCGTGGTAGCGCACCTCGGCGGCCGCGCCATGACCTTCGGAAGTCACGCCGTCCTTCTCGATCTTCCAGCGGCCCACCAGCATCACTCCACCATCGGGCGGCGAATGCGGCGGCAGGAAGTCGACCGTGTCTCCGGCGTGATGATCGCCCATGTCGTCCACCGATCCCCGCCCGTACATCTCGCCCACATAAGTCTCCTGGGTGGTGACGCCGCATTTTTGCGTGGTTTCATCTTCTTCAGGATCCAGCGGAATCTTCAGCACCTCGGGATGGGCCACCGCCAGCAGCTCGCGGATCTTAGTTTCCATCTCGCGATCGTGCCCTTCGCCGAATACCTTCAGGACGATCGTGCCCTGCGGATCGATAAGATAACGATTCGGCCAGCCGTCGGAACCATACGCCTTCCAGGTCGTACCTTCCTGATCGGCCACCACCGGCCAGGGCAGATGGTAGCGTTGCGCCGCCTCGCGCACATTATCAACATTGAAGCCGATATTGAATTCGCCGAAATGGACGCCAATCACTTCAAAACCGTAGGGGTGATACTTGGTGTACCAGCGCTTCACCACGGCAAAGTCGCGAATGCAATTGATGCAGGTGTATTCCCAGAAATCGATAAGAACCACCTGGCCCCGATATTGGGAAATGTGGTGGGGTACGGGAGCGCCCTGGTCCAGCCAGACATCGCCTGCCCCGAAATCGGGCGCTGGACGCGGTTTTGTGTCCACCTGCTGCGCCGCAGCCGGGATAGAGAGGCAGAGCGCTACGAGCAGGACAATGCCTGAAATCTTCCGGGCCCCGATCGCCGATGCTGTCCTGGGATTCATTGGAAGCGAGCAGCCCATCTCACTGCACTCAATTTCTCATACTTTATCGTAATTAGACGAATGGCGGGCGGAAATCGTGATCGGCATCCAGCCAGGGATTCATCCGCCACATTCGATCAGCCATACGTCCCTCGGTAGATGCTTCCTGCCCTCAATTCAATCCGCCGCCTCGTGGCTACAGCGAAACGCAATAGTAAAACCTCTTCGGCGGCTCGTGTCAGGCTATTCGAAATTCAACCTAGTTTCTTAGCAATTTATCCCTTGACGATGGAACTATCCGGAATGGCAGGTAAACCAGCAATGCAAACTACTTGCTCGGCCATCCTAATATAAAAATATTATTTGCTGTTTCAATTTCTTGAGTTGCCGCAAACCTATTCGTCGATACCTGCCGATGCAGTGTTCATATCTGACCATGTGTTCATATCCGACCATGATTCTGGTGCTTCAGAGCCAAGCATCGCGGGTTTACAGTAGGCAGGCTCAATGGTAGGGCATTCGCGTCTGACTAGTTTAACGTCAACAACGCTTCACAATTTCATATTTCGCTTCAATTAATTCCATTTCGCTGCGAGCTTACAAAAGTCGGGGACAAATCGCAAACGCCCCGGCACCAACTGCAGAAGCGGGTGCGGAGGCTGAAACCTGCGCTTCTGGAAACTCATATTCCATTCACACGATCCCTCCGTAACTACAATAAATCCGCATAAATCAACTGGCGATGTTATTGCACTACAAACGCTAACTATGTCTAGCTTGCCGCAATGCGTTTCAGATTCGTGGGATCGAGTTCACTAATTCTCACGGAAGCCTACAACCATTGCGGCAAGTCCTGACCAGTCGGAAAAGGTAGGAGAAGTTGAGAGGAGATATGAAAGTCAAAAAACTGCTCATCGGAATTCTGAGCATGCTGGTCATCGCCCTAGTGATGGCGCCGTCGTTAGGGGCGCAGTCACTGGTAACCGGCGATCTCACCGGCACGGTTACAGATCCCAGCGGTGCGGTCGTCTCCGGCGCCACGGTCACGCTCAAAAGCGATGCCAACGGCTCGATCCGTACCACAACCACCGGTGCTAACGGAACCTACCGGTTCTCACTGTTGAGTCCGGGCAGCTTCACCGTCACGGTGACCGCTTCCGGTTTCAGCAAAGCGCAAAGCACCACCCAGGTCAATGTCGGCCAGGCATCGATTGCCGATCTGAAGATGGCGATCGGTTCCAGCTCGTCAACCATCGAAGTCACCGGTGCGGCTCCGTTGGTCAATGCCGAGAACGCCGACCTGTCCACCAACTTCAATCAGAACCTCATTGCCAACCAGCCTAACGGCGGCAATGACATTACCTATGTGGCCCAGACGGCTCCCGGCGTCAACATGAATACCGGCATGGGCTACGGTAACTTCCAGACCTCCGGTCTGCCCGCTACTTCCAACGTTTTCACCGTGAATGGTGAAAACGACATGGATCCTTTCCTGAACCTGAATAACTCCGGCGCCACCAACCTTACCTTGGGCAAGAATGATTTGCAGGAGGCGACGGTTATTACCAACCCCTACTCCGGCCAGTATGGTCAGCAGGCCGGCGTACAGGTTTCCTACGTGACCAAGTCGGGCAGCAACCAGTTTCACGGCAACGCGGAATACTGGTGGACCGGCCGGGCTATGGATGCGAACGACTATTTCAACAACTTGAATGGGACGCCGCGTCCCTTTGCCAATAACAATGAGTGGGCTGATTCGTTCGGTGGTCCGATCAAGAAGGACAAACTGTTCTTCTTTGCTGACAACGAAGGAATTCGCTATATCGTTCCTTCTACCACCACGGTGTTCTCTCCGACCGTAGCCTTTTCCAATGCTACCTTGGCTAACCTGGCCTTGACCGATCCGGCTTCGGTTCCGCTTTATTCGAAGATGTTCAACCTCTACCAGTCTGCACCGGGATACAGCCGGGGAGTACCGGTAACCGGCGGCGGTTGCGAGGATTTCACTTTCGCCGGCAACTGCTTCCAGCAATATGGAGCTACTCCTGCTCTGCCCGGTACGGAGTACATCATCAGCGGACGTATTGACTACAATATGTCCGACAGGGATCACCTTTTCTGGCGGGTACGTATGGACCATGGCACCCAGGCGACCTATGCCGATCCTATCAACAGCGCGTTCGATGCGGCTAGCTACCAACCGGCATATGATGGTCAGGGACAGTGGACCCACGTCTTCAGCCCCAACGCCACCAATAACTTTATCTATGCCGGCAGCTACTACCGCGCGATCTTCACCCAGACCGATGGCGCCAACTCGGTATTTCCGACGCAAGTGTTACTCGCACCGACGTTGGGCTACACCAACATGGGCGGCAATCTGGCGTTGTTCCCCCAGGGACGCAACGTAACCCAGTACCAGTTTGTCGACGATTACTCGTGGACGAAGGGTGCGCACAGCTTGAAGTTCGGCGCCAACTTCCGTCGCTACGACATTACCGACTACGCTTTCAGCGTCCTTAACAATCCTCTGTCCGTAATCACTTCGGTGACCGGTTTCTACGATGGGACCGCAGGTGTATTTGAGCAGAATTTCCCAACCCGAGCCACCGAACCGGTCGCCCTTTGGGGACTGGGACTGTATGCCCAGGACGAGTGGCGGGTAAACAAGAGCTTGAAGCTCACTTTGGCATTGCGCGCGGAGCACAATTCCAATCCTAATTGCAACTTGAATTGCGCTTCGTACTTAAGCAGCCCCTTCGTGGCGACCAGTACCGATCCTAATACTCCTTACAACCAGATGATTACCTCTGGCCAGGCCGGAACCTTCCGGGGTACGGATACGATCAACTGGGCGCCGCGCTTTGGCTTCGCGTGGTCACCGGGCGGCAGCGATAAGACCGTGGTTCGCGGTGGCTTCGGCCTCTTCTACGATGCCTTCCCGTCTATCTATGCCGATAACTCCATGACTAACATCCCCAACCTGATTCCTCAGGTTCTGTTTGGAGTGCCATGGGCAAATAACACTACTCCCGCCGGTGCCTGGGCGATAGCTTCCAGTTCGACTACTGCTCTGCGCAACGGATTTGCGAATGGTGGTTCTTTCAACTCGCTGACCGCCGGGCTCCCCGGCTTCTCCGCTCCGGCTATCGATAGCTTTGTCGGAACCTTCCACACTCCGCGTTACCAGGAATACAGCTTGCAAATCGAGCAGCAGCTTGACGACAAGAGTTCGTTTACCCTGGCCTATGTAGGGAACCACGGTATCCACATTCCGATAACCAACTATCCCAATGCGTTTCTGGGATCGGCCGGTATACCAGCGGCTCCTTTGAGCAATTCGTTCTCCACCGTAGCCGAAGTGTACTCGGGCGCGGTTTCTAACTTTAACGGACTGACGGCGAGCTATCAGCGCCGCCTTACCTATGGGTTCACAGTAGCGGCCAGTTATACCTGGAGCCACTCTCTGGACGACGTTTCCAACAACGGAGTTCAGGGGACGCCCTATAACGGCCTTACCACCATCGCTTACCAGATACTCCCCAATTGCCTGCAGTGCCTTAACTATGGCAATGCAGACTATGATATCCGTAACTCATTCAACGCCAGCTTCGTTTGGAACACTCCGTTCAAGTTCAGCAATAAGTGGACGAACGGAGCTTTCGGTGGCTGGACGATCTCGCAGAACTTCTTTGCCAAGTCGGGCTTGCCTTTGACCGTGCTCGACAGCAATGGAGCGGCGCAGGTCAACAACTACTTCGGCAATGGTCCTTACCTGCCTGCTGAAGTGGTTGGGCCCGGACAGGGGAGCTGTAATCAATATGGCCTGAACTGCCTGGTCTCAAGTGGGTTCAGCACGGTTGCGGGTATGACCACCATCCCCAATCAGATTCGTAACCAATTCCGTGGGCCCGGGTTCTTTGACTCGGATTTCACCATCAACAAGAATTTCAAGCTGACCGAAAGAATGGCGTTCGGGATCGGTGCGAACTTCTATAACATTTTCAACCACCCGAATTTCGCCTCGCCCGTCGACACTATCGCCTCGGGCAACTTCGGACAGGCCTTTACCACCACCGCGCCGCCCACCGGCCCGTATGGTGCCTTCTTCACCGGTCTGCCTTCGGGACGCATCATCCAGTTCCAAGGCAAGCTGGTGTTCTAACGAGTGTACCCCTCAAATTGCTTCTCTTCGGCGGCCCGCAAGGGCCGCCTTTTTTGACTTCAGCAGGTTGCTGAAACCCTCGATAGGAGGGATGGTTCGGGTAGTGCGGCGCTTTAAGGCCGTGGATGAGCCCTTTATGTCTTGTCATCATGAACCGCCTTCACAGCTTGCTGAAAACTCGGAAAAGCAGATCCCTCACCGACTAAAGTCGGCTCGGGATGACAAATATAAAGGACTTGCTACGGCGTAGCTAAAGCTACACCCCTTCAAAATCACCTTAGGCCGAGTTTTTCAGCAAACTGTTCAGCCGGTGAGGGATCTGCTTGCGGACTTTTTCAGCAGCCTGTTTTAAAGGAAGGATGACTTAGATAACGCAAACCGCGCTGTGCTTCGATCATAACTTCCATCGAAACACAGCGCGGCTTAGTTCGTAGTTAGGCTCCCTGAGGAGAGTGAAGGACGCGGAAGGTATTTCCACCATTCGCCCAGATTAGCACCAGGGCATCTTGTCCCTTAGGTACACTAGCCAGGGCCTTCTGTACATCGGAGGCAGTCTTGGTTTCGTGCCGGTCCACGCCCATGATTACCTCACCTGGCTGTAGTCCAGCGTCGTCAGACGGGCTGCCCGGTACTACGCGCTGAATCACGGCGCCGTGCAAATCGTCCGGAGCCTGCAGCTGTTGCCGCACTTCCGGAGTCATATCAGCGATGCCCAGTCCCCAGCGCGGCTTGTCACCGTTATTATCCGCGTTCAGCTTCTGATCATGGTCGCCACCCATCTCTTCCAGGGTAAGCGGCACCGACACATCCTTACCATCGCGCATGACCTCCAGAGTAATCTTAGTTCCGGGAGTCTTCTCGCCCACTTCCATCTGTAACTGTCCGGCATCGGTAACTTTCTTGCCGTCCAGTTCGGTAATCACATCTCCTACCTTCAGGCCGGCCTTAGCGCCCGGAGAATCAGGTTCAACCTGTGTGATGACGGCGCCGTTGCTGTCCTTCACGTCGAAGAACTTCGCATTTTCCGGAGTTACATCGGTAATGCCGACGCCCATGTGCGCGTGGCTAACCTTGCCGTAGCGAACTAAAGAGTCAACGACCGGAGTAACAATCTGGGTAGGAATAGCAAATCCCATACCCGAGAAGGAACCCGACGACGAAACCAGGAAGGTATTAATTCCCACTACCTCGCCGTGAGCATTGACCAACGGACCACCCGAGTTGCCGGGATTAATGGCAGCATCGGTCTGAATAAATTGTCCCGGCTTATGCGGATCGTCAGAGTACGGGTTGGGACGGTTCAGCGCGCTGACAATACCGCGAGTCACCGTGAAGCGGAATCCGAAAGGATTGCCGAACGCCAGCACAGTCTGCCCGGGATGCAGGGTGGAGGAATCGCCGATAGGAATATTGGGGAAGTTAGTACCGTCGATCTTAATAACTGCCAGGTCGGTAAGTGGGTCGGCGCCGACTAATTTCGCGGTGAGAATACGACGATCACTAAGGGTAACTTTAATTTCGGTAGCACCGTCTACCACGTGATTATTGGTGACGATATAACCGTCGGGCGAAATAATGACGCCGCTGCCGATCCCGTGCTCGATCCGCGGCTGCTCAGGCTGCATGCCTTGGCCAAACTGCTGGCCAAAGAAGCGCTGTATCTCATCGGGAACACCTTCGCCCGCGGGCTGGGCTTTCACCCGCGAGGTAACGGCCACGTTCACGATGGCGGGCGTAACCCGGGCGGCTACCGCCTCCATGGCCTGATCGAGGGAAAGCAGCGCTCCCACCTTGCTGTCAGCCAGCGGAGCTGTATTGGAGGAAACGGCGGCGCGCACCGGTGCGAAAGAAGTGTAGGCAAAGAAGGAAGCTGCCAGCACCAGCGTAAGCGCAACTACCGCGCGCTGTTTGCCGCAAGCTTTCCATCCGCGGGCAATCCAAGCTTTCATGTTTCTCTAGTCTCCTACTAAGTTAAGTATTGCGGACATGGATCTGCCATGCGCTATATGGGCCGAGCCTCGTGAGCCGGATACCTTAGGGCGCTGATTGTTACGAACCACCATCGGTAAAACTATGCTTGACCGGCGGCGATCCCATGCTTCTGTGCTGGGGAGTTACAACATTGAGTTCGACGGGAAGACTTGCGAAAGGTGAGCAGAGCACTATCAGGTATCGCCTGCCAGGAACTCAGCCAGAAACTTGCCCTTGCCATCCTGCACGGCGCACCCTGAAACTACAAGGATGAAAGCTATCGCTATTATTCCGGCGCGACTGGCCTCGACGCGCCTGCCGCGCAAGATCCTGCGCCAGATCTGCGGCCGGCCCATGTTGGCCCACGTGTATGAGGCTGCCGCCGCGTGTCCTGGCTTGAGCGACGTGATTGTCGCCACTGATTCGGAAGAGATTGCCGCCGTCTGCCGCCAGAATGGCTGGAGCTGCCGCCTGACTTCGCCGCAGCACCGCAGCGGGACCGATCGCGTGCATGAGGTTGCGCAATCGGTCGAGGCCGACGTGTATGTCAATGTCCAGGGCGACGAGCCGCTGGCCCGGCGCGAGCATCTCGACGTGTTGCTGCAACTGATGGCAGGGGATGACGTGCAGGTAGGCACGCTGAAGACGCCGTGTTCGGCCGAGGATGTCGGCAATCCTAATGCCGTGAAGGTTGTGACTGCTCTGGATGGCCGCGCACTTTACTTCTCGCGAGCCACGATACCGTTCGATCGCGACCGCACTGGAGATGTTCGCTACTACAAACATTTGGGCTTTTACGCCTATCGCAAGGCGGCGCTGGATGCTTTCTGTACCTGGCCGGAGTCGGAGCTGGAGCGCAACGAACGCCTGGAGCAGCTGCGGTTTCTCGATCATGGCGTGGCGATCCATGTGGCGGAAACGCCCTACGACACTGTGGGAGTCGACACCGAAGACGATTTGCGCCGGGTCGAAGGGATTCTGCGGCGGAACGAGTAGCTACCAGTCACTGCGCTACTTCTTCCACTGTCAGCCCGACCGAGGGCTTCAGCCCGAGCGGAGGGACCTGCGGTTTCGCCGTACCGGATGAAGTGCCCGGATCGGGCCTAAGACTCGTTCGCATTGTCGGGAGAATGGAAAGGCCGATCCTGCCGCCGAGACGAACCGCAGGTCCCTCGGCTCCGCTTCGCTACGCTCGGGATGACAAATAAGAAATGAGCTGCGCTCGCGGATGACAAGCTCAAAGTACGCTCCGCCAGTGATGACGAAATCAAAATTGCAGCCGATGCGTACCGTTACTTCACGCCGACTTCCTGCGGCTGCTGGCTGGCCCAGGCTTCTGCCGCCGCCACCCGTTTCCCGATCGACGGATGCGAGTGGAACAACCACTCGATCACCTTGTTCGGTTCGCGCTCGGCCAGATTCTGGTCGGCCAGTTTCTGCATCGCCGTGAGGAACGGTTCGATGGCCGGAGTATTTTCCCAGGCGTAGCGATCAGCTTCGCGCTCGTGCGAACGCGAGATGGCATTCAGCGCCGGCATCAGCACAAATCCCAGCACCGTGGCCACCAGCACGATGAGCGGCAGGTTGGCGAAGTCGTACAGCCGCGGATCGAGCGCCGGAAACCAGTCTTTGGCGATCACGAAGCGCAGCACCACATTGATCAGCCAGAAGGCGAAGAAGGTGATGCCCACCTGGGTGAAGATGCTCTTCAGGATGTGCTTGTGAACGTGATGCCCGAGTTCGTGAGCGAGCACGGCTTCGATCTCATCGTCGCTATAATTTTGCAGCAGCGTGTCGGAAAGAATAATGCGGCGGGTCGATCCCATGCCGGTGAGCGCGGCATTCGCCTTGTTCGATTTCTCCGACAGCTTCCATTCGTAGACGCCGCGAACCCGCGTGCCCGCCCGCTCACCCAGCCGGGTCAGCCGCTCGCGCAGGCCATCGTTGTTCAGCGGCTCAAACTTATAGAAGATCGGCATCAACACGACCGGCGCGAGTTGCGCCATCAGCAGAAACAGCCCGACAAACACGGCCCAGGCGATGATCCACCAGCGTTGCGGCGCCACCCGAATGATGGAGTACACCAGTTCCACCATCACGGTTCCCAGCACCAGCGAAACCAGCCAGCTCTTGCCCTCGTCCCAAAGCCAGCCGCGCAGCTTCTGGTTGGAAAGATGGTATTGCCGTTCCAGCCGGAAGCCGACAAAGTCGAAGGGCGCGCTCAGGACTTTGGCGATGAGGGAAAACATCAGGACATACAAAAACACAGCGAAGAAGTAATGCTGGCTGGCGCCCAGATAAGACCAGTCGCGCAGTTTGCCGGTCCACCCGGTGACCAGTAGGACCACCAGCAGGGCGAAGCCGATCACCGCGTCGGCCAGACTCAGCCAGCGTTGTATGCGGTTATAACGGCGTACTTCCGGAGAATCGGCCGGTTGCGAATTGGAAGCGGTTGCCATCCCTGAAAATGAAGGGGCTGATCGCCCAGATACTGTGTGCCACCAGTATAAAGCAGGCGATAGTCCGTCGAAAGCAGGGCAACGCATCAGGCGCGAGCAGACAGGATGACAACCTGCTCATCGGTGCGTTCGCGCATCACCACACCCGGCACTGCGGCGTGTGCACCATCGGTTGACCCTGCTTGCAACCGAATGCCTGCTGGAACTCGGTCATGTTGGAGAGCGGCCGATCGACCCGGAAGCGTGCCAGCGAGTGCGGATTGGTGGTGACCTGAGCTCTGGCCGCCTCGGGACGGATTTCTGCGCACCAACTGAACGCGTAGGCCAGGAAGAAACGCTGCCGCGCCGTCAGCCCGTCCGCCTCCGGAGTGTCGAGCGATTTCCCCTGGGCCTTATAGCTATTCTCCAAGGCCAACATGGCCAGGTGAATGCCGCCATTGTCGGCGGTATCTTCGCCGGCAGTGAGGTTCCCGTTTTGCTTTACGCCATATTCGGGAATCTCTTGCGAGTACTGGTCCACAATGCACTTGTCTTTTTCGTCGTAATTCTCGGTATCCGTGGGCGTCCACCAGTCGCGCAGATTGCCTTGTGCGTCGAACTTGCGCCCCTGATCGTCAAAGCCGTGAATCGTCTCGTGACCCATCACCATGCCGGCCGCGCCGAAGTTGGATGCCTGATCCTGCGACAGGCCGAACAGCGGAATCTGCAGAATGCCTGCCGGGAAGTTGATGGTATTCATCTGCGGATCTTCGTAAGCATCGATGGTGGCCGGCGTCATGGTCCACTCCATGCGATCCACCGGCTTGCCGATCTTGGCCAGCTGGCGATGCATCTCGAAGGCGGTGGTCGCGTTCAGATTGGCCAGGTAATTATTGGGAACAATCTTCACCGAGCTGTAGTCGATCCAGTGGTCGGGATAGCCAATCTTCTGCAGCGTCGCTGCCTGCTTGATCAGCGCTTGCTGCTTGGTAGGCTCGCTCATCCAGTCCAATTGCTTGATCTCGACCACCAGAGCCTGGCGAATCTGGGTGACCAGTTCGTTGGCCTGCTGCTTGGCCTGGGGCGGGAAGGCGACGTTCACGTAGGCCTGCCCCAGAGCTTCGCCCAGATTGCGGTCGGTGGAAGCAACACAGCGCCGCCAGGCCGGCAGCATCTGCGGAACGCCAAACAATGTTGTCACGAAGAAGTCGAAGTTGGCCTGCTCGAAATCGCTGCTGAGATAAGACGCGGCGCGATGAATCGCCCACCAGCGCAGATAGGCTTGCAGATCTTGCGGGGAACGGGTCTTGATTTGCTGCTCCAGCGCGGTAAGAAAGTTCGGCGTACTTACGATATAGAACGCCACCGGCGGCGCGCCCACCTGGCTCAAATACTCATCCCAGCCGAAGTCGGGAACCGCCGCTTTAATCTGCTGCAGCGTCATCTTGTTGTAGATTTTCTTGGGATCGCGCCGGGTCACGTTGTCCATCGACGCCTTGGCCAGCGCGGTCTCGATCTCCAGCACAGTCTTGGCTTCGGCGGCAGCCTTGTCGCTGGGATCGCCGGCCAGCTCAAACATCTTCTGAATGTGCTGCACGTACTTGGCACGAATCTCCTTAAAGTGATCGGAGTCGTTCAGGTAGTAGTCGAGCGAGGGCAGAGCCATGCCGCCCTGATCGATGCCGGCCACCATCTTGCTCGCGTCGGCCAGGTCCTGCGCCGGACCAAATCCAAACAGCGGCGCTTTGGCGTAGTTGTCATCGTCGTTCCACATCAACCAGGCCGACGGAAAGTTGAGATGGAGATAGGCCACAACGCGCGGCAGGTCTTGATTCGACTTCAGAGTGGCGATGGTAGCCATGCTGGGTTGCAGCCACGATTTTCCGTCAGCGTTGCGAACGGATTCGTTCATACAGCTTTCCCAGTAGTCGCCGATCTGGCGCTCGCTGCCGGTGGCCTGCTTGTCGGCCGCAGCCTTTTCCAGGGCGTCGCGCAAGATGGTCTGGTTGTATAGAAACAAGGGAAGCACGGTGCTGGAGAGCGGCAGGTCGGGAGAAATCGGATGCGCCGCGATCCAGTTGGAACAGGTGTACTGATAGAAGTCGACGCAGGCGTTCTTCGACTTGTCGATCAAAGCGGGATCGAACTTATCGAGCTTAGGGAGGTCATCGGAAGAATTCTTGTTCGCGGCAGTTTTGGCCGGTTGCCTGCGAGAACGCAAGCGAGCCCAGAAGCAGCAAACTCAAAAGTGCGGATAAGCCATGGCGCATGAGCGACCTCGAATAGGCAGGGTTAGATCACGTTGCGCATAGTAACACCCCTTTCACAAGCGGAGGCGCGGATGGGGTGAGGGTCGTCCCAATTTCAGAGCTGTCCGGCACAAACGATGGCGAGAAGCGCGTGGCTCGGTAACGGAGGCCCAGGTGCCGAGAGCTGCCCCTTTAGCCAGTCGAGCCGCGACACTGTGCGAGAATCTAAAAGCTGTCCGACGCGATTGACGTCCTTTTCAGGCAGCTGGGTTTGGAATACATTTCTGCCTGCGACGGACGAGTCCCGCTTGCGGGACGGCGACAGGATAGCCCAGGACGCAGGCCGCCGCAGGCGGACCGGAGTCCTGGGTACGAGGGAAATCCGGCTGAGCCCCTCGGGGGCGGCACGCATCAGGGCTTCCACAGGTTGCCGGCAGCTCATCGGACTAAGGTTCGGGCGGAGCTGGCTCCAGCCGGCGGAACGTATGCCAGGAGGAATCATGCGCGAAGTTATCGCGACCAACGACGGGCCCAAGGCGATAGGTCCGTATTCGCAGGCGATCAAGGCCAACGGAATGCTATTTCTCTCCGGACAGATCCCGCTGGATCCGGCGACGCAGCAGCTGGTCGAGGGCGACGTAGCCGCACAAACTGAGCGCGTGCTGCAGAACATCAGAGGCATTCTGAAGGCAGCGGGCAGCTCGCTGGAGCAGGTAGTGAAGACCACCGTGTTCCTCAAGAACATGTCGGAGTTTGCCGCCATGAATGAAGTCTACGGCCGCTATTTCCAGCAGAACCCGCCCGCGCGCTCGACTGTGGAAGTAGCTCGCCTGCCGAAAGAGGTACTGGTTGAGATCGAGGTGATCGCGCTGGCATAGCCTTGGCTACGTCTTAGCCGGTTCCTTGGGTTTTGTCGTCCCGAGCGGGTTTCGCAGTCTGCTAAAAACTCGGTGCGAGGTGGCTTTGAAGGGGCGCAGCTTCAGCTGCGCCGTTGCAGGTCCTTTTATTCTTGTCATCCCGAACCGACTTTAGTCGGCGAGGGATCTGCTTTTCCGGGTTCGACTCTGTGAAAACGTGCCCTTTCAAAACCGGATGAACCTTACCGATCGCATTTATATCGCAGTGCACCTGGTGTTCACCGCGCTGGTATGCCTGCGGCACGATCAAGTTTCGCATTGGTTCGGTTACGTCATCTGGAACCTGTGCGCGATGGCGGCAATCGTGATCCTGTCGCGCAAGCAACACGCCGGCCGTCGCTGGCAGTTCGCCCACGACTGGCTGCCGGCTCTGCTCTTTATCACCGCGTTCGAAGAGGTTTCGTTCCTGTCGCTGGCCATTCGCGCCGGCTGGCAAAACCCGCACGTCATCGCCTTCGAGGCGTTGTTGTTCCCCTCGCCGCCGATGGAGTGGATGCATCTGCGTGCCCAGGACTGGCTGGTGGAATTCCTAGAGTTCGGTTATTTCGCCTTCTATCCGCTGTACCCCGTTGTGGGAGGTCTGTTCTGGGCCCGCAGCGACCAGCCGCCCTTCGCAGGCGCATTCCGCCGGCTCACCGACTCCCTCAGTGTGGGATACGTCATTTGCTACACCACCTACCTGCTGTTTCCCACTCGCAGTCCGGCCAACCTGGCGGGCGTGCAGCAGATCGGCAGCGCCCATCCCGGACTGTTCCAGCATCTGGTGCGCGGCATCCAGAACCATGCCGGCGTGCACGGCAACGCCTTTCCCAGCGCCCACATTATGCTGGCCTTCGTGGTCTTGATCTTCGCCTACCGCTACCTGCCGCGGCTGGCGCCCTGGCTCCTGTTTCCCATTCTCATGATGTGCGTGGGAGCGGTGTACGACGGCTATCACTACGCCAGCGACGTGCTCGCGGGGGCCATGGTTGGGATCGTGGTGGCCAGCGTATTCCTGAGGAAAGCCGCGGGCAAACGAAAGCCCTCTCCGCCGGGAGAGGGCTTGAATCCGGGGACGGAAACGGCTACGCCTTAGTGACTTTGCCGCTGCGCAGACAGCTGGCGCAAACCCGCATGCGCTGGCTGCCGCCCGCAACTTTGGCGCGGACGGGACGCAGATTGACGTTCCAGCGCCGCCGCGTCACATTGTGGGCGTGACTGATGTTGTTGCCCGACATCGGGCGTTTCCCGCAAATCTCACAAACTTGTGCCATGACTCGCTCCAGAAGATTGCCGAACTGGCTGGGTAAACAAGAATTATAGCAGTCTTTCAGCGGACGATCCAGCGGCGGACCCGCCCGCGAGAACCTCTGCCGTCCCTGAAGGGACTCAGTTTCACGTTTCGTCTTACCCAGGACTCCGCCTGCGGCTCCGTCCTGGGCTAACTGCAGAGCCGCCCTAGCGGGCTGGAGTTTCGGCCGTGCTGTTCCACTGGCGAATAACAACCTTACGTGTGATGTCCGCTTCGAAGCCTGTGACGCCCCTTTGAAATCTGCCGCGACCACTTCGAAACCCTTTCCACGCCGCCATTAAGCTCCCTTTCAGCTTCGCTGCCGTATGCTGGGCGGCATAGGATAGAAGCACCATGCGGGTGTTGATCGTGGAAGACGAATGCCGGCTGGCCGAAAACGTGGCCCGCAGTCTGCGCGAGAGCGCCGGCTATGCGGTCGACGTGGCCTGCGATGGCGAAGAAGGCCTGTTCATGGCACAGTCGAATCCGTACGATCTGCTGGTCCTCGATCTCATGCTGCCCAAGCTGGACGGCCTGACCCTGCTGCGGCGAGTGCGCAGCGGCGGATCCAGCGTTCCAGTGCTGATCCTGACCGCGCGCGATGAAAAGGAATCGGTAGTCGCGCTGCTCAACGCCGGCGCCGACGACTACGTTGCCAAACCGTTTGACCTGGGCGAACTCCTGGCGCGCGCCAAGGCGCTGATTCGCCGCGGCAAAGGTCAGAGCGCCGCTGTGCTAAAAGTCGGCGATCTCGAAATTAGCACGGCCGACCTGACGGTGCGGCACCTGGGCAAGGTCGTCAGCCTGACGGCGATGGAGTATCGCGTGCTCGAATATCTGGCGCATCGACCGGGAGCAGTGGTGCCCAAAACCGAGTTACTGGAACATCTCTACGACTTCAACTGGGAGCGCTTCAGCAACGTGATCGAGGTGTACATCTCGGGCTTGCGGCGCAAGCTCGACGACAGCGGCGAGCGAAAGCTGATTCACACCCTGCGCGGCCAGGGCTACATGCTGCGCGGGTGAAATTCCGGAAGTGAAATGCCGAAGACATCGATACAGCGCCGGTTGATCGCGGTCGTCGTGATCTCGCAGCTCGTGCTGGCTGCCGGGCTGGTGGGAGTCGCCGTGTATTTCACCCGCCGCCAGTTGCGCAACGCCTTCGATGCCCAGCTGCGCGGCCGCGCCATGAGCATCGCGGCGCTGGTGCGCTACTCCGAAGATCCGCATCCCAAGCTCATCTTCGAGGACGACCTGGTCCCGCCGCCGCTGGAGCGCGAGCATCCCGACCTGTACCAGGTGATCGCCAACGGTGACCAGGTGATCGCACGCTCTGCCGAACTGGCCGCCGCAGCTTGCGCCCATGCCGAAGAAAGACCGGCAGCACACCAACTTTCTGCTCGACGACGAGCGCTATCGCGCGGTGCGGCTGGAGAATCTGCCGGTGCTGGACCGCGAGACCGACGCGCCTCCCACCGACCGGCTCACCGTCACCTATGCCGCGCCCACCAGCCAGATGACGCAAGCCGTCGCCTACGCGGGAATGTACATCGCGGTGGGCAGCACATTTCTTTTGCTCGATCACGGTAGCGCTGGCGGTTTGGGGATTGCGCCGCGGATTGCGCCCGCTGGCGGAGCTAACCAGCAGCGCGGCCGCGATCTCGACTGCGAACTGGGAACTGAATCCCAGCGACGCGGCGCGCGATACCCGGGAGCTCGCGCCGCTGACCGCGGCCATGACCACGATGCTCGAGGGCTTGCACCGCGCCTTCACCCAGCAGCGGGAGTTTCTGGCCAACGCCGCGCATGAGCTGAAGACGCCGGTGGCGATTTTGAAGTCGACGCTGCAATCGTTGCTGCAGCGTCCGCGCGCGGCCGAAGAATATCGCGCCGGACTGGAGCAGGCGCTCGACGATATGGCGCGGCTGGAGAAGCTGCTGCACTCGATGCTGCGGCTGGCCCGCGCCGAGCAGTGGGCAGCCGGCAGCTCCCGTCGCGATCTGGAGACGGTCGACGTCGCCGCCGTTTGCGAGAGTGCAATCGAGCGCTCGAAACCGATCGCCCGCGAACGCAATGTGAACCTGGAATTCTCCGGCAATGGCAGCATGTTGATGCGCGCCGATCCTGACGACTTGGAACTGGTCTGGTCGAATCTGCTGGAGAACGCGATCCGCTTCAGCCCGCCGGGCGAGACCGTGCAATTGCGCCTGCAGGCCAACGGCCAGCGCGGCCTGGTCGAGGTGGAAGATCATGGCCCGGGCATTCCGCCGGCCGAGTTGGCGCATCTGTTCGAGCGCTTCCATCGCGGCGACAGCTCGCGCGCCCGCGATACCGGCGGCTACGGACTAGGCCTCGCCATCTCCAAGGCGCTGATCGAGGCTTACGGAGGAACCATCACTCCGGAGAGCACGCCCGGCCAGGGCACGCGCATGAAAGTCTCCCTCCCGCTGAGCGAAAAGTCGTGAGCCGGAAGTTGACCTTGGGGTTGACGCCCTGATAACGAGCGGGTGCCCTACACATTCGCGGTTTTCGAATGTGTGGGATTCAAATATGTGGGATTCGACGGTGACCGGAATCCGCGTGCCACGGTGGGTGGAGCGCCACGTCTCCCACTCATTCCAAAAGCAGGAATGAGTGGGCACCCGACGAGCCTTAGAATCCGGCTCAACCCGGCCTCCTACTTCCCCGGGTTAAGCGACGCTCGTAACTCAATCGGCGGCGATCCCGCAAAGGTCACCCCGCCGGTGGGCAGCGCGTTCAAGTCGGCGGTGGTCGGCGCCATCACCGACCACACCAGCAACAGCTTGTCATAGCGCGTGGCAATAATCGATTGCGACATGCGGCTGGCCAGATCGCCGGCGGCGCCGCTCTCGGGCGCTGCAATCGTGCCGTGGAACACCATAAACAAATGGTCGGACAGGGTAACGATTTGGTCGGTGGCAATCTGTCCGAACTCGGCCAACTGCTCCAGATTCGCGGCCACCTCATCGTTGGTGCGCTTGTCGCGCAGGCTGGTTGCGGTGCGCAGCGACAGGCAATTGGGATCGAGCGCCCGCAGGATGATCATGGGCTTGGGCTCATGCGAAGCAGGATCGTTCCCAGCGGCCGGCACAATCCGCAATAAAGTTTGCGAGCAGGCGTGCAGGAACGCCGACTCGCGCATGGCGGCGTCGCCCAGCGGCGGATCTTTGGTAAGCTCCGGAACCACCGACACCCAGCCCTTGGGCAGGTCGTACTGCAATCCGATCTCCGGGTTGCGATACGCCCCATCGCTTACCGTGCCCAGAGGAATGGCGCGCGCCGGCTGATCGCGAATCGCCGCATTCACTCGAAACGTCGGCACCGTGGGACCGAAATACGGCTCGCCCTCCGGCTTCACCGGCTTGCCATCCTTGGTCACCAGCGTGCCGTCGTCTTCGGTGCAGTAAAAGCGCGCCTTCGCCATCAGTGTCTTGGCTTTGTTCAGGAATTCTTTGTCGTTGGTGGCGATCACCACTTTGATTGCGTAGTTATTGATGTAGGTCCAATACTGGGCCGCGTAATTCGGTCCTTTGTGCCGGATGGAGAAATAGAAATGGCCGGTGCGCAACATGTAGTCGGGCAGGGTGAACTGGCTTCTGGAGCCGGTATCGCCACCGTTGCGAGCCCAATCGCGCAGCTGGTCCGCCTGCTCCTCGGGCGTGTTCACTTCCATCCCGGGATGAGGATCGACCGCGGTCACCGTGATGTAGCCGGTGCGCGTGTCTTTCTCATACTGCAGGGCCAACAGGGCGTGCTCGCGCTCGGGCATCAGCGGCATCAGGATCTGATGACCCTGCACGGTCAGGGGCAAGTCGAAACTGAATCCGAAGAACTGGCTGGTGTAGCTGGTGTTGGAAAGAAAGCCGGCTTCGGGGAGCAGAGGTTCTTCGTTGGCAGGCTTTGCCACCTTGGGCGGAACGTAGGAATCCAGCCGGTCGGTGCGGCATTGCGACCGCAGGCTGGTGCTGGCGCAGACCAGCAACACCACCAGCGCCGCTACCCGAAGGGAGCGCGGCAAACCACGCGTAACTGCGGCAAGGCTGGACATGAGGTCGGCTCTCCGCCGGCGTAGTGCGATTCGCGGCGTCTTACGATGCAAAGTCGCGTTGGTCGAAATGATGCCAGCATCCACTAGCCGGGCGCAAGTCGCCCGAGGCGGAGCTCTGTGCGCGAAGAGTTGAAGGGGCGTAGGTTTAGCCATGCCCTGAGCTTGCCGAATGGGTACGCCGTAGATTTTTGCTTTGTATCATCACGAACCGGCTTCACAGTTTGCTGAAAAACTCCGCCGTCGTGATAACGGGGTAGAGCGAACCTTTAGGCTCGCGTCCAGGCCCTCTGTTTTAGATCCGTATCCGGCTTCACAGTTTGCTGAAAAACTTCCGCCTTGTGATGAATGGGTAGAGCGAACCTTCAGGTTCGCGTCTAAGTTTCTTATTTCAGATATCCGGAGCCGGCTTCAGCCGGCGACAGACTGTTCTTCTTGACTTTTTCAGCACTCTGTTCAGCCGGTGAGGGCTCGGCTTTTCGGGCTTTTCCAGCGGCTTGTTTCGCCTCGATGACCGAGGGCTCCCCGCGCGCATTTGCGCATGCCGCCCCTGAAGGGGCTCAGAGAGTTTGGGGAGAAGGCGGCCCAGGACGGCGCCCGCCTGCGGCGGCCTCTGTCCTGGGCTGAACTGAAGTCGTCCCGCAGGCGGGACGGGATTTTCGGCAGTCCTGCTTTTTTCGCGCTAGCGTCGCTCACGATTTGCCGGAAGGAGACATAGACAGAACCTAGGTATTAGGGAAACTCTGATTGAGTCTTGCTTTGAAGGGGACGGCCTTCAGAGACTGTGTCGCGCGTTAGTGCCGCCGCTCTGCGGCTCGGATTTCTCCCACTGGGTGCGTGGGCTTACGCCCACGCCTAACCCCATGCCGCCGCCGCGCGGCTATTCTGGCCGGAGTTCGATATTCTTTCCCCACCGGAAAGAAAGTTTTCTAGTGGAACAAACAGCTGGAATAACCAGTCAAACTAGCCGCAATGCGGCAAGATGAAGTTAGCCGGGGGCGCCCGGGGTCCCCAATCCGCGCCGGTTTTGCGCGGATTGGGGTGGTTAAGCCCCCGGTCAAGTGGGAGGTTATTGTGAGCCGCAGAGAGCGGCGACACCACTTGCGATACAGTCTCGTCAGTCCTCGTTATAGTCCCCGAAGTCACCCGGCTAGCCGGGTTCCAAGTGCCCCGCAAAAACTCCTTGACTTTGCCCGCGCCGTCACACTACCGTACTGCCACATTCCCGATCACACCAGTCGCGACTGGTTGACGCCGGCCTGCCACGAGAAATCTCTTGCCAGCTGGATTGCGCTTCCTGTTCCTGAGGTCACCGCCAAGTCTCGCGGCGAGGGGTGCGGTTCGGGATCGCCCTGGCGGCTGCGATGTCGCGCGCAATCGGTGACCGGGCGGCAGAAAGAAAACGTTCCTCCAGGGTTTACGAGGGCGCGCGGAAAATCATTTCTGATCAGAGGTAAACAATGATGAAGCGGCTATTGCCCATCCTGGTGGGTGGCTTGTTGATGAGCACGATGGCGCTGGGTCAGGCGCAAGTGGATCGCAACGCCAAACGGCTGCAGGAGCAGCAGAAGATCCGCACCGGCGGAGGCTATCAGTGCGGCAACGATCCTATCCTGCCGACCGACGGCTCCTCGACCCAGGACTACATTCCCCCCGATCCGGCTTCCAACTTCTACCTGGTACATCTGCTGGCCGGCCATTCCTATAGCGTCGACATGTGGGACCCGGTCGACCTGTTCATCGGCGGCCCCGGACAAATCGAGCTGCTCTCCAGTCCCGGTTGCACCCCCCTGACCACCAATGACTACGTCACCGTCGATCCCAACTTGAGCGGAAGTTTTGGCGACCGAATTTCCTGGCTGCAGGTGCACGATGGCGATGCGGTGGTCGAGGTGAACAATCTGGATACCAACGGCGGCTACTATGCTTACATCATCCGCGTAACTGACACCACGTTGCAGAATGAGTACTGGACGACCAACGGAGGTCTTGCCACCGAGTACATGTTCACCAACAACACGGAATTCACGCTGTCGGGAACGCTGACCCTAAAAGATGTGACCGGCGGGGGCACCGACTACTCGGTACACTTTGCGGTCCCCGGAGCTCAGCAGACCAGCAAGATTGTCGCTGCGACGGGAATTGCCTCCAGCGGTTTGCAGGTTCCGGCCAACCATACCGGCCGCGCCAGCTTCGCCTTCAATGGACCGGCGGGCGCCATCATTGCGCAGGCTTTCACCATCTCCGCGGTTGATGTCCCCATCACGCCGCTGAAGTTTGAGGCGAAGTTTTCGCCCCACTGAGGCCAGTTGGTAACGGCGGCAATGCGGCCAGGGCGTTCGCGGTTGGCCTCATCTCCGGAGATGCCGCGAAGCTTATCGCGTGCAACTGTTGCTGAGCATCTTCAAGTTCAGCACGCGCAGGGTAGGTTGAGGCCTGCCCTCCGTCTCTCCGCCCGAAGTATTGCTCTCCGGCTGCTTGGGCGTGACCACCGGCTTGCCCCCAACCGACACGCTGTGATTGACCTGCTCGGCCAGATTCACCGTGGTCGAGGTCAACTTCCAGATCGTGCCATTCTGATCGGCGATGGAATACTCTCCCGCCGCGTTGCCGCGTTTCAGGCAACCGGTGATCAGGATCTGCAGAGGCGGGCTGGCGGTTCGGCCTGCGGTCGCGTCGGATTGTCCGCTCTGCGCCGAGGCGGACTGTGCGATCAGCAGGGAAGCAAGAGCTAGAAAAGCGAGAGCGGCCAAAAAGATTGCGGGCTTGGAGAAGCGCGTCATAAAGCGAATCCTTTCCCTAAGAATTAGACGCCGGTGAAGCGTGGGATGGAAGCCGTTGCCGAACAGCTCAACAGCCGTAGCCGCTCAACAGTTGCTGAAAAACTTCGGCATTGTGATGAACCGGTAGAGCGAACCTTCAGGTTCGCGTCTAAGCTCTTTATTTCAGATATGCGGAATTTCAGATATGCGGAACCGGCATCACAGTTTGCTGAAAAACTCGGCCTAAGGCGATTTTGAAGGGGCGTAGCTTTAGCTATGCCGTAGCAACTCCCTTATATTTGTCATCCCGACTTTAGTCGGTGAGGGATCTGCTTTTCCGACTTTTTCAGCAAACTATTTCAGTCGGCGGCACACCCACCTCCGCGCGCGACTAGCATTCCAGATAGTGTCGACTCTCCTTTTGGATAGACCCAACCCCAATCGGACACGTCCCGTCGCACCCAGAGAAATTGTATCGCTATGTTTCCTAAGGAGAAGCCGCCCTACCGAATCGGGCATCAGCGGTGATTTCGTTTGGCCCGAGGCTTGCACTTATCCAGAACAAGCAAGCGAGCCACACGGTGGTGCCGGCAAGTCGCCACCATGGGATCACCTTCTCAGCGCGGCAAGTTCAGTTCGTCTGGCAGCCGCGCTGAGAAGAACGGGTACTCTCGCCGCTCTTCCTCGCAACATTTCCCGCACAAGCCGAGCAATACTCGAGCGCCCTGCGTTGCCTCTACAACGACCGCAGGAAGTTCAGGATGTCCTGCTTCTCACTCTCCGACAGCCGGCTGTAGCGGCTGACCACGCCGTTGGCCTCCGATCCCGGACTGGCGTGCTGCCGGATCGCCTCCACCAGATCCTGCGTCCGCCCATCGTGCAGAAAGAACACGCGCTGCCCCACGCCCCACAGCGGCGCGGTGCGAAACTCATCCGGCCCGGCATTGCCTTGAACGATGTCATCGGCCAGCCCCGATCCCATGTGATGCACCAGCAAGTCGGAGTATAGATTCGCATTGGCATTGTTGAGCGCCTGGCCGTAATACGCCTGCGTGGTCTTCATCGTCGGCGTGTGGCACAACGCGCATCCCACGCTGTTAAACAGGCGCTGGCCATTCTGGATCGACGGCGAACAACTGGCCGCCTTGCACGCCGGCGTTGGCTGGTCCAGATAGCGCATGAAGTTGGCAAACTGCACCACATCGCTGGGCACGGCCGGCAGCTGACCATTGTCGCCTTCCATGTTGGTTCCGTCTTCCGGCGTAGGATTGAACAGGCAGTCGGCCGGCGGATGCGCCGGAGGATCGCCGCGCTCGTTGGGGAAAATCTCGTTGCTCACGCCGATTTCTACGTTGTAAGCCTCACCCGCAAACAGCTGCAGCGACTTGTTCTGCGCCTTCCAGCCAAAGCGCGAGATGGTGCCGTCATTCGGATTGCGATTCGGATGCCCGCTGATTCCCAGCGTGCGCTTCAGGTCGGAGTTGGAGGCCAGGTTCGCCTCAATCGTAGCTTCGGAGATGTTCTCGATCAGCCCGTCGCCAAACAGCGCAATGGGGATGCGCAAGCTCAGGTTGTTCAGCGCGCTCATCTGCTGGAAGTCGGGTTGCGCCATCGTGCAAGTCTGCGGCTGTCCGCTGGTGCCGACAACGTTGGTCGCATCCACCCGGCCCTGTATGGTGAACACACTATGCACGCCGCCGTCGCGCCCGCTGCCGGGAACGCCGCTGGGATCGAGAAAGTATTTGAAGCGGGCTTCGCGCACCGGCCCATCCTCGCTGATGAAAAACGGCAGCGTGTTAGTGGCGCCGTCCAGATTAGCCATCGCGACCTGAGGATTCGGTCCGATGTAGGGATAAGCCGTGCGGCTGGGGCTGGAGCCGCCGGTCGCCGGCTGGGAATGACAACTGGCGCACTGGTTCGCGTTGAAGGTCGGTCCCAGGCCCAGTCCGGTTTCGCCGGGAAGCGTGCCGCCCACCGAATCGATTTCCAGGAAGCGGGTCAAACCATTTTCGAAGAAGGTTTTTTCGGTCGCGGTCAGACCGTAGATCGGCTGGCCGGCTCCGACCTTGCCGCCGCGCGGCCCCGGATCGCGCGCCACAAATTGCGCTTCCAGATTCACCAGCAGGCAGGCCGACAGAACCGCCATTATGAACAGCAGAGTGCGTAGGTTTGTCATGGGCGCAAGAATTCTCACTGAATCGAATCCAAGCCGCAAGACAAATATTGACGGTGAACCTTGACCCACTACGTTCGGCAATTTTCAACCGCACGATTCCAACAATCGGCGCCAGGGATGATGCAGCCTGGTTGCAACATTTGAAACTGGGCTCGATGAAGCGGGGTGCCCCACACATTCCTGTCGTTGGAATGTGTGGGACATGACTAACCGAATCGATTCCTGGATTTCACCGGAGTCAAAGAACCCACTCATTCGAAAACCGCGAGGTGGGGCAGTCGGTCTCACTTGCTGGACGGCGATATGGGAACCGCTAGAGTAGGCAGGTTGTGCACCAATGTGATCGTCTCCAGGCTGACGGTGATGACCTGGCCGATGAGGCGCACGATGTATTCGGGATCGTCGGCGCGGTTGGGATCGTTGACGATGCCGCTGCGCTTGTCGGTCGAGACCTGATACTGATCGATCACCCACTCCAGCGCCGAGCGGTTGCCCAGGCGGTATTCGTAGGTCTCGGGTGGAATGCCTTTCAAAGTCAGGAAATCGTTGTAGACGAGGGAAGTCTTGTCCTTGCTGAGGCGCATCTTTTCCACGCGCCAGTTGAGTTGGCCTTTTTCGACGCGCTCCAGCGGATATTCGGGTTGCTGTTCGTAATTGACGTGAAGGTCAGCGAGACGGCGGCCAGCTTCGACAAAGGACCAAAACACCTGGGTGTCATCCTGAGCGGAGCGCAGCGGAGTCGAAGGATCCCTATTGGCGTCGGCACTCTCCGCGTTCGGGTAGGGCGGGGCTTCAGCCCCGCGTTCAGTGTTCCCATTTGAATTGTCATCCCGACCGAGGGCTTCAGCCCGAGCGGAGGGATCTGCTTTTTCTTTGTGGCGCTCCGCCTGCGGCTGCGCGCCTGCCTTCGGCAGAGTGGAAGAGGCGCTGTACGCCAGCTTTACGCTGGCCTGAAGGCCAGCCCCTTCAAGGACAGAACTCGCGCCCGCCCCGACGAACGGAATGCGCGGCAGCTCGCGCTTGAGGTTGGCGGCGTAGCGCTCGCGGTATTCGGGATGATGCAGCACGGCATAGACGTAGTGGAAGATGTCCCACTTGGTGATGTTCGGGTCGGAGTAGTGAGTACGGAATTCGTTGAGCGCCCAGTCGGTAATGTTCTCGCGGCGGTTGGAGCCGTCCTCGTGGTTTAGCCTTCGTCAGGCTTTAGGCCGGCTGCGATTTCAGATTTCGGCGCGCTGGCAGTCTGAGGGTAGGTAACCTCTCCATTTTCCAATCGCATTAGGAGCTCGCCATTCTCCTCAACCCAACGAAACGGGACGGAACGCCTGTAGCGTTGTTGGTATGGATCGGGAAATCGTTCGAGCCATTTAGCGAAGAACGCTTCGTTCAACTTTTGCCCATCCACATATCGCAGCTCTACTTTTCGGAGGTTATCGGAATGGGCGAAAAATAGGTGTGCTACGTTGGCGTCGTCCTTGAGTTTCTGTTTGCCGCTCTCTTTGTGATACTGATACTCATAAGAACCGCCGTTTTCCGCGGACTTCACCTCGTGCTCCGAGAGGTCGACCCCCTTGCCTAACTTCCTGCCCACGTCCTTAACGAGGATCGACGCAAACACCCCCCAGTCGGAGGAGATGACCTTTCCAGCAGGTCATAGGCTGGCCCCGCACACTTAGACGGGTAGAGATCGGCATCTAGTGTGGGCCTCTTAGTCGGATGGATGCAGCTGCCGCTCAATGCAGATTGCAGCCAGGCGACGCCCATCAAGGAGAGAGATGGACGGTTTAGCGCTACATGTCGCCTCGCTGACAGCAGCACGGCTGAAGTAGCCTGTCGAGATGAATATTCCTTTTGCCGTACTCGATAGTGCGCCGCGGAATCCATTTATCTCCACGTTACCAACTGTGTGCCTCCATCTTTTCACTTGAGCCTGAACGTGTGTGCCGGAGAAGAAGGGATCTCCGGTTCCGACGTACGCGTCGAGGTCGATGCCGCCGTCGCCCTGAAACGCGGTTGTTTGAACCCTCATGAAGCCGCAAACGTGGAATAATCTCGCGATGAAGAGCTCGAACGCCCTTGGAGATACACTCAGCATCGCTGAACGAACCTGCTCGAGCTCAAGTTCGCTGACTCCGCTTATACGATAGGGCGATACGCTATCCGAGTCCTCCGCCTGCGTATCCTCGGACTTGGGTTCAAACAGGGCGCTTGCAATCGAGCGCGCATTCAAAATTGGAACGGTCGACGGAGAAGAGTGGATCAGGAACTCGAACATCCAAACCTTGCGGAGATTGCCTTTTCCATCCGTCTGAATGTCGGCATAATGCCGAAGCAACTGGAGGAGCCCTAAGAATCTGTAGCGAAGCTTGCCAACATTTGCGAAGCCAAGGAATGGCGTCGGAGTGTGATACTGCTCGATTAGGCGCTTATTTCTGCCTGTTAATGCCTGGTCGCCCTGCCTGCCCGCCGCCGTGTAGGTCAATATGTCACTTTCAATCCGGTCCGCGTAAGGGTTCTCGCTAATATTTCGTCCGCATTCAATGTCGGAAGTGATTATCGCAACGTGTCGAACCCTGCCTTGCTTGTCGAGTGCCGGCCGAATACCTCCGAGGTTCTCCACGTTCAGCGAGAATCGGATGTCGTCATTCGTATACAACTGTCCAACTTCGAACGCATCGATGACATTGAGCATTGTATTTTTCGGCCTCCGTTGGGTTCCGAGCCTTGTTTCAAGCTGCTGATCTGTGCCGCAAATCAGAAGGATATAATCTGACTTGCAGTCGTCCGGGCGTCAAGGCCAAATGATGCTTGGAACGGGCCGCCCTGAGCGATCGGCATCGCGGATTGCGACGGATGCGCTTTGGGAGTTGGGCATTGCCGGAGGCCGACTTATGAAGCTATTGCTGAACACTTGGTGCGCTCATCCAGACTATACGGTTCGCCGCTATGGGTATGTGGATCTCACACCTGAGCTAGCGGAGCTGATCCTTACCCGTGCCAATCTGTTTGCTGAAGCGCAAGAACGCAATCAGGACCTATTTTGCATGAAGTTCTGGGATTACAGCGTCCGCTATTTCGAGCCGCTCCCGGGCTCCATGTCGGAGGAAGCAAGGAAGGTGTTGGAAGACCATCAAGAAAACTTTGTGGAGACGCAAGAAGCAATTGCGGATAAGAGTTTTGAACGCATTGACAGCCGCACCATGGAGATCAACGCTAACTCGGTTTCCTGGTCAGCGATTTTGCTAGTTTGGAATATCGAGATCGGCACCCGAGAGGTTGGCTTGGAGAAAGTGCGGGAGATTGCCGCATTAAGCAAGAAGAATCAGTCAGTCCTTTCTTGCAGCTGAACTTCGACCTGATTTTTGCAATCCAATAATCTCTGTTGTTGACGAAACGAAATTGTCGTTCAAGGCTGCCAAACCCTCTTAACTTCCACTGCCTTCCATGCCAAAAATCCCCGTCCACAAAGACAACCAGTCTCTTTCGAGGAAACACAATGTCAGGCTTACCGGGCAAATTCGTGGCATTTGACCGGAATTTGTAGCCAGCCCGCCGCAATTCCAGACAAATAGATCGCTCGACTGCAGTTGAACACGAACGAACTGCCCGCATCGAACGCGACACAACTTCAGGATCGCGTCTCGTAGAGGCTCTCGTCATTTGACCATGAGTTTAGCATTGCCGTTTGCCAGCGCACAGGTGACAACGAAGCATTCCACTCCTCAATGTGCAGCTCGCGGTAGGAGAACCGAAATCCGAGTTGGCCACGCGGGCGCCTGACGAAACCTGCTCCATAAGACAGAGATCAAAATCCCCCGTTCAGCAAGCTCAGAACTCTCCCGTCGTGTTTCCCAATTTAGGAATTGTTGGTTACCTTCGTAACGGCAACCTTCCTGGAATCACTGCTTGTCCGCTGCCGTTGTGCCTACCCTAACTATGGGGTGAGATGTCGAGGAGCAATCGGCCAGGCAACTAGCGGCCGGTTGGTCTGAGACGGACAGCCTCCTTTTTTTGCGTGGCTGCTCTCCCTGGGCGAAGTTTGCCCAAATCCCTGAAAGGAAGTTCCAGAAGCTATCTCGCAAGTCGCTGTCGTTCGGGTTTGTATCAGGGCACGACTTCCAGTCGTGCCGTCGCGGGTATCCAAGAAGGACGGCTTTAGCCGCTGAGGTCAGGGGCTGAAGCCCGCCGGAAAAACAGCCTTTCCGGCATGTCTGAAGACATGCCCTGACACAAACTTTGCGCGATGTGCGGAGAGTTTCAAGTTTCGAAGCAAATACTGGAGTCATTGTCTTATGTCATTCAAATACTGCCACCAAGTCAAAGAAGACGGAATCTTATGCCAGTCGGCGGCCGTGCGCGGCCGCGACTATTGTTACTTCCATCTGCGCCACCGGGCGCGGCGTCTGGCCATGGCGCAGGCCAAGGCACGCGGCCAGCGTTGGCATCTGAAGCTGCCGCCGCTGGAAGACCTGCACGCGGTGCAGTCCGGCCTGATGCAGGTGCTGGACGCGCTGGCCACCGACACCATCGACCCACGCCGGGCCGCGCTCATGCTCTACGGCCTGCAGCAGGCGGCCAGCAATGTCCGCTCGGTCACCGGATGGATGGGCAACAGCCGCTTCCATGTGTCGCGCCAGAACCAGATGCGCGCCGATAGCTATCCCGGACTGGAGCGCGAGTTTGATCTGCCCAAAGGAACAGACATGGACACGCCGCCGGAGATCGCGTTTCCGCCTCCGGCTCCGGCCGAGCAGCCGGCCGTGCCCCTGGCCGCGGCGCCGCTCGACTTCGAGATCACCCCGCTGGATATCGAGCTGAACGAGATTGGCGACCGCGAAGGCGCGGCAGGCGTGGCCCGGCGGCTGAAGGAGATTAGCGCCGGCGAAGATCGCAAGCTGCGCCAGAAGCGCAAGCAACTGGAACACGCCCGGCGTCTGCTGCAAGCCGCGGCACGTAACGCCGAGTGGGTGGGACGCGTCCAGGCCAAGATCCCCTGGCCTCCGCCCGAGCCGGAACAAGAGCCTTACGACTTTGCCACCGTGGTGCGCGAGAGCCAGCCCTTCGACGATGGCGGCGATGAAGTCGGGTTGAAGAAGCCGCCGCTAGGCGAGGAGAAGGCGGCGAAGCGGGCGGGAAAGGCGTCGTAAGTTGATTGGAATGAGACATTTAGCTGGCAAGTCGTTGGCTGTCAATATTTTGCGCAGAAGCGCTTCGGACTAAGTGAGTGTTTTCAAGAGGTTACGAGGAGGTACGGGGAGGGGGTAGAGAGTCGCGGAAGAGAGGGTCGCTCCGGGAAGAACCACAGGTCCCTCGGCTTCGCTTGAGATGACAAAAGCCAGTTGTCAGGGATCAGTTGTCAGTTGTCAGCAACAAGTGCGTCCGAATCGGTTGCGCTCAAGGACAGAATCGTGCTGCGCCCGCAAACACAAATGCTGCGCTCAAAAACGCGCCTGAGTTCGCAAACAAAGCTGGGCTCGCGTTGGCGCTCGACCCGGAAGCGCGGTTTAGCCGGCCTGGCGCGGACGAATATCGTATTGCCGGATTTTGTAGAGCAGCGCTTTGTAGCTGATGTTGAGTTTGGTCGCGGCGCGCTTGCGGTTCCAGGCGGTTTCTTCCAGCACCTGCGCGATCACTTCCATCTCGGCGCCATTCTTCAGATTGCGGACCATTTCTTTCAGATCGGGTCGCGTCTGCGGCTGCTTCTCTTCCATGGAAACGACGTTGCCTTCCTGCGCGCCGGCGCCGCGGGAGGTGCCTTTCTGCAGTTCGGAGATCGCCACTGTCTCGTCGCCCAAAACCAGGATAGCGTTTGACGAAGTTTTCCAGTTCGCGAATGTTGCCGGGCCAGGGATAGTTCTCGCAAGCCTCCACCAGCCGCTGAGAGGTGCTGAGCGGCGCACAGGCATAACGATCGGCCAGGTGAATCATGAAGTGCCGCAGCATCATGGGAATTTCTTCCCGGCGCTCGCGCAGCGAAGGCATGCGCAGCACGAAGCTGTTCAGCCGGTAATAAAGATCTTCGCGGAAGGTCTTCTGCGCGATGGCTTGCGGCATGTTGATGTTGGTTGCCGCCAGGACGCGGACGTCGACCTTGCACGGTGGTTGCGGCCGCCCAGACGGGAGAACTGGCCGTCCTGCAAAACCTGCAGCAGCTTGGCTTGCAGCGCCGGCGACATCTCGCCGATTTCGTCCAGCAGCAGCGTGCCTTTGTTGCACAGCTCGAATTTGCCCGGCTTGGATTTGTTGGCGCCGGTAAACGCGCCGGGCTCGTAACCAAACAGCTCGCTCTCCAGCAGCTCGCTGGGAATGGCCGCGCAATTGATCTTCAGGAAAGTGCGATGAGCGCGATCGGAATACTTGTGGATCAGATGCGCCAGAACTTCTTTGCCGGTACCGCTTTCGCCCAGCAGCAGGACGGGGAAATCGAAGCGCGCCACTTGCATCGCATGAGCGCGCAGTTGACGCATCTGCGGCGTGGCCGAGAAGAAGTAAACGCCTTCGCTGACTTCGATGGCTTCGCCCGCGCCCGGTCCGCCCGGGCTCGGTGTTTTCCATGCAGAAGCGCAGAACCTCGTCCATCTCTTCTTTCTGCACCGGCTTGGAAAGATAGTCCTGCGCGCCCAGGCGCATGGCTTGCGCCACTTTGCGGGTGTCGCGCACGCACGACAACATGACGACTTTGGTCGAAGGCCGAGTTTCGCGAATGCGCTGCAGGGTTTCCAGGCCATCGGCGCCCGGCATCACCATGTCGAGCAGCACCAGGTCGGGAGTTTCCCGCTGTACTTTTTCGACGGCTTCCAGATCCGTTGGAAGCGGTGGAGACGCGATAGGAATCCAGCTCCAGAACTGTCTGGAGATAGCGCAACATACTAGGTTCGTCGTCCACCACGAGAATGTGGCCAGCGCTCATTGTTCCTCCGCAACGCGTTTTTGGGTGGGGTTCAGCAACACCAGAAAGGAGAACTTGCTGCCCGCCCCAGGCTCACTCTCGACCCAGATCTTTCCGCCTGCAGACTGCACCAGACGGCGTGCGATGGCCAGACCAAGTCCGTAACCTTCCGCGCGCGTTCCTTGCGGAGTCAGGCGGAAGTATTCGTCAAAAATCTCTTGCTGGAACTCAGGCGCGATTCCCGGACCAGTGTCGGCCACGGAAATGCGGCAGCAGTTGGCAGCATGTATCCGCTGCTTGCGGCGCTCGACCAGTGGCGTCCGCTCGCACGGTTCGGCGCTCCCAGAAGTAGGGTTCCACGTGCAGCCAGACCGTGCCCGAAGCGGGCGTGTACTTCATGGCATTGTCGAGCAGGTTCGAAACCACGTGCTGGATCTTGTAGTAGTCAAACGGAAATGGCGTCTAGTTTCTCGGTCGGCAGGAAGTAGAAGGCGACGGCCTGGTCCTGAAAGCGCTGCGCCCAGACTTCGGCGATCTCGCGGATACAGCTGTTCACGTCGCCCACTTCGTAATGCATGTCGAAGCGGTCGACCTTCAGCGCGGTGTAGGTCAGCAGATTCTGGATGAAGTTGGACAGACGCACGCCGTTGGCCTGCATCTCGGTCAGAACTTCCATCTGGCGCGGATTCAGCGGCCCCAGTTTCTCCGCCAGCAGCAGATGCAAGATAGCCTCCCATGATGGCGAGCGGGGTTTTCAGCTCGTGGGCTGCCGAAGCCAAAGCGTCGCGACAGCAACTGCAATGCTCATCGCCCACCAGCTCAAGTTTTTGCCTTACTGGCGACATTTTCGCCGGTTGCATGGGAACGGCTCCATTCCTTTTCCCGAGAGCGGTGACGAGACGATTCCTCCGGGCTCTCAGGAAAGATCCCCAATCTTTGGTCCACAGGCATATTCTCGACAAAAGTCAGCCTTTGGTTTAACAGTTGCCAGTTCCTCGGGAAAATAGAGTGGAAACACTCTACAGGGGGAGAACTGATCTTACCGCAACCGTGGTTCATTGTCAACGCCAAACTGATTAATTTTTGGTCGAAAGTCGCAAACTAGTTTCTCTTTCAGGAACTCCTTTTCACTTTCTGCGGGTATTCCTGTTCTCCTCAACCGCAATAGATTGCGCTGTGCGGGTTGCTGCCGAGCCGGGGAGACTGCAATCATCCGCAATGAATGTAATAGCTTAAAGGAATTCCGGGTTTGGTTACCGATGTGCGCTACACAATCGTAATGTAGGAGAGCGCAGTGCGTCGAACCGTATCCGTCGCCGAGCGCCGCGGCTGGGACCGGCTGCCTATCTCCATTCCATTCTTTGTCCGCGGAACCAACGCTGCCGGTGAAGAGTTCCTGGAGTTTGCCACTGCCTTGAATCTCTCGGCAGGAGGTCTTCTTCTGGCTACGCGACGCTACCTGGATCCTGGAACCCAGATCTCGCTGGAAATTCCGGTTGCCCTGGTCAACAAGGCCCAATTGCCGCGCTCGGTTTCCATGTTGCAAGCTACGGTGCTGCGTTGCACGGCCGACCGGCAGTACTTTCTGCTGGGCCTCCAGTTCCATGAGCCGCTGCTCAGCCACCCGTCCGGAGCCGAACCCGGCAAGCTTCGGTCCGCAGGGAAAGTCAATTCCTCAGAGTGAAAACTTTTTCACACTTTAAAGCGCAAAACAGTTCTCTTTAGGCTATGATTAGGACCGTTTAACCTTCTCTTTCCAGATACAACGACATTCTGTATTAAGCAGTTACGGCGATTATGCGCACCAGTTTGCAATGTGCAGGAAATTGGCGCAAGAAATGCAATTCCTTGGTACGGTCAACGTCAAAGGCGATACGAGGACGAGATGCCATTGCTGGCGGGCTCGAACAACGAAAGTGCCATCACGGTCCAACAGCTTCCGCCTGAGCCGGTGATCTTTGGCCAGACGCCGGCCATGCGCGATGTGCGTCAAAAGCTGGAACGGGTCGCGGGCGCCAATCTCTCGGTGTTGGTTTCCGGAGAGAGCGGCACCGGGAAAGACATTGTTGCGCGGCTTTTGCATCTTTATTCGCCCTGGTCGAGCGGGCCCTTCGTCAAGGTGAACTGTCCGGCGATTCCGGGCACGCTGCTGGAAAGCGAGTTGTTCGGATACGAGCGGGGAGCGTTTACCGGAGCCTTCAATCCCAAGCCGGGCCGGGTGGAAATGGCGCATCGGGGCACCCTGTTCCTGGACGAGATTGCCGAGCTGGACGCGGTGCTGCAGGCCAAACTTCTGCAGTTGCTGCAAGACGGCCAATTCAGCCGGATTGGCGCGCAAGAGGACAAGAAGGTGGAAGTCAGGGTGGTGTGCGCAACCAATCGCGAGCTGCACGAAGAGATCGAGCTGGGAAATTTCCGGCCCGACCTGTTCTATCGCATCGCCACTATGACGATTCATCTGCCGCCGCTGCGCGAGCGGGCTGTAGATTTGCCGATTATTTCCGATTATCTGCTGCAGTACTACAACGAAAAGCTGAACGGGCGGGCCATGATGGTGCGGCCGGCGCTGATGGCTAAAATGCAGCGCTACTCGTGGCCGGGCAATATACGGCAGTTGGAGAACCTGATCAAGCGCTATGTGGTTATGGGCACCGAGGATGTCATCCTCAGCGAACTGCTGGAGCCCAACGAGCGCGATTCGGTGGACGGGCGGATGCTGGACGGTCCGGTTTCTCTCAAGAAATTAACCCGGCAGACGGTTCGCAAACTGGAAGCTCGTATTATTCTTAATGCACTACACGCCAATAACTGGAACCGCAAGAAAGCAGCGCGTTCCCTCGATATCAGCTATCGGGCATTGCTCTACAAACTGAAGGAAGTTGGCATACCCCAGCGGCGTGCCAGCTCCACCAACAAGAATGAGGCAGACAAGGCCGAGTAATCCAGACCGAGGTGCAGGGATGTATTTGCCAGAACAAAGAGTGGAAAGCCGGGTGGTTTCGAAGCTGATCGTAATGCTGGTGCTGATGGTTGCGGCACTGCCCTTCGCGTACGCGCAGAACTCCACCGACTCCACGACCGATGCGAAGCCGGTATTGCCGGCCTCGAATGCAACAGACAACTCGGGCAACAAAGTAGCTTCGGCTACCGCCCTTCCCACCACCGACACACCCGCCTCGCGGGTAGCCGGGGTTCATCCCGACAGCTACATCATCGGCATCGACGATGGTTTGTCGATTAATGTTTGGAAGGAACAGGAGCTTTCCCGCACGGTTGCGGTTCGCCCCGACGGCATGATCACGCTTCCCCTGGTGGGAGAGATTAAGGCCGTAGGCCTGACCCCGATGCAGTTGCGGGATCAGCTGGTCACCGCTTTGGAGAAGGTGATGTCCGATCCGCAGGTGACCGTCATTGTCACCTCGATTAACAGCATGAGCTTTAACATGGTGGGCCAGGTGGCCAAGCCGGGATACTACCAGCTCACCCGTCCCATGACCATTCTGGATGCGATTGCGCTGGCCGGAGGATTCCGGGATTTCGCCAAGCAAAAGAAGATTTATATCTTGCGCACCGCGCCGGATGGAACCCAGGAGAAGATCAAGTTCAACTACAAGGAAGTGATCAAGGGCAAGAACATGGCGCAAAACGTCCCCCTGCTGCCCGGGGACACGCTGGTTATCCCATAGGAACCATGGAGTCGCACACGAGCAAGAGGAGGATGCGATGAAACGGCAACTCGGACCAATCCTAGTCGTACTGGTGCTGTTCTACGGGCCAGCCGCCTGGTCACAGAGCGGCTCTCCCGATACGTCCCAGAGCGGCTCGACGGACACGTCGCAGCAACAAAATTCTGCGCCGGATGGGTCGCAACCACAGCAGCAAAATGGTGCGACGGATGGGTCACAGAGCGGCTCGGGCAGCGCCTCGCAGGGCAGTGGAACCAGTTCCTCGCAGGGCAGCGGAACCGACTCCCAGGGCAGCTCCAACAGTTCGTCGTCCGGTTCCTCGGCTGGAGGTTTCACCCCCAACGGTACGGTGAATGCGCCCTACGGCGGCTTCACCCAGCCGGGTAGTTCGGATACGCAGACCGGTTCGCAAGACACCTCGCAGCAAACCGTCACCGGTCCGCAGTCCACCTTCAACCATCCGGAACAATTACCTCCGCTGAAGATGCTGAACGAGGTCACCTCCAACACGGGCATGGGCTTTACCTTCGCCACCGGGGTTTCCACCGACAGCAACGCGCAGGGATTGGCTACCAACGACTGGCAGGGATCGGGCACGGTTAGCGGCACCTTTGGTATCACCCAGACCCGTCCCAAGCTGCTCTGGGGGCTCAATTACTCGGGAGGTATAAACCAATATTTTGGAGGCCCCACTGGTTACAACACGCTCACCCAGGCGGGTGTGGGCAATGTCTTGTGGCAGTTCGCCCAGCGCTGGCAGTTGAAGCTGCAGGACAGCTACATCTACAGCTCCGATCCGTTCCAGCCGTACATCACGTTGACCAGCCTGCCCACGTTCAACAACCCGAACCCGACCATCTATTACCCGCAAGCCACGTTCCAGACCAACACGGCCTCGGCGGCTATCACCTACTCGATCTCGCCGCACGACATGCTCAATTTCTCCGGCATGGAGAACTTTTACCGTTACCAGGGAACCGCGGTTCTGACCTTTCAAAACTCCTTCACCTGGGGCGGGGCGGCGTTCTATCAGCACGTGTTCTCGCCCCGGATCTCGGCCGGCGGCGGCTATGAGTTCACCGCGCTGGACTTTGGACATGGAGAGACGCGCTCTGGAATCCAGACGTTTGAAGGCTTCGTGAGCTACAAGCTCAACCCGGCGATCACGGTCTCGGGTTGGCTGGGTCCGGAATTGACCAACAACAAAGAAATTGTGCCGCTGTTCTGTATTCCCGGCTTCGGTTGTTATTATCAGGTAGTCCACACCCAGGATTTCAATTTAGCGGAAGGGGCCAGCTTCAGCTGGGTGGCGGCCAACAACGCCTTTCGCGCCAAGTACAGCCATCGCGTGACCAACGGCGGCGGTCTGCTGGGAACGGTCAAGCTGTATATGGCTTCGCTCGACTACGAGCAGAGGTTCAAGGGTCGCTATTCTCTGCAAGCCAGCGCGTTGTACGGCAACAACGTATCGATCTCGTTCTTCGGCCAGAACGAGTATCTGAATTCGATTACCAGCCAGGTCGGCATTTCGCGTTTCCTTACCCCCTCCTGGTCCGCAAATGCTTTTTACACAGTGATTGAGCAACGCCAGAACAATGTTCCCGGCTATACCGTGCCGCGTTTTATCGATAACCGCATCACACTCTCGCTTCAGTACAACTGGGGCCACATGCTTGGACGGTGATTCATGATGGAAGAACTCGACGACCAGAGATCGGTACAAGGTATTGATGATTATTGGAAAGTTGTGGTCCGCCGCCGGTGGTGGATCCTGGGACCCCTATTTTTCGGCTGGCTGATCGTGTTCGCATCGGCCTGGATCATTCCGGCGAAGTACACGTCGGAAAGTCTGGTGCTGGTGGAACCGCCGAAGGTTCCCAGCAACCTGGTCGCGCCCAACGTGCAGGTCGATCTGGCCGACCGCGTGGAGAGCATGAAAGCTCAGGTGCTGAGCCGCAGCCGCTTGCTGGGCCTCATCGAAAAGTTTCACTTGTATCCGAACGATGCCAATTCACAGGACGACCAGGTGAAGAACATGCGCGACGATATCAAGATGGACCTGGTAGAGACCCCGACCAATACCGGCAGACAGCAGGAGTTGGTGGCTTTTAAGATCGACTATGCCGCCAAAGATCCCGCGGTCGCGCAGAAGGTAACCATTGCCCTCACCTCGTTCTTCGTGGACGAGAACGTGCGCGCCAGCCAGGAGCAGTCGGAAGCCACTACGCTCTTCCTGGATTCGCAAGTGCGGTCTCTGGGGCAGTCGCTGCAAGACAATGAAGCCAAGGTGCGGGCTTTCGAAGCCGAGCATGAAGGTTCGCTGCCACAGCAGTTGCAAAGCAACATCCAGATCCTGCAGGGAATCCAGAGCCAACTGCAGTCCGCGGCGGCGGCCCGCGAGCGGGGTATTCAGCAGCAGACGTACCTGAACTCGCTGCAGAACCAGTATCAGTCGATGAGCGATGCCGCCATCAACGCCAGCAGCTTGGACAAGGAACTGGAAGCTGCCCGGACCTCGCTGGCCGACATGGAGTCGCGTTACACCGACGATTATCCGGATATCAAGAAGCTAAAGGAGAGCATTGCGGCTCTGGAGAAGCTGAAGAAGGACATGGCTGCGGAAGCCAAGGAAAACGTCGAATCCAACCAGGCGACGCCGGCGCAACTGCAATCCATGACCCCGCTGATTCAGTTGAAGAGCCAGATGAAGATCAACCAGATGGAGATCCAGCAGACTACCCAGGAGATGCAGCGACTGCAGCAGGCGGCCCAAGTTTACCAGGCGCGGCTGAATGCCACTCCGGAGGTGGAAGCCGAAATGGGTGACATGGTTCGCGATCTGGGCGACATGAAGAAAGAGTACGTCGAGTTGCTGGCCAAGAAGGAACAGTCCCAGTTGGCGACCAGCCTGGAAAGACAGCAACAGGGAGCGCAGTTCCGGGTGGTCGATCCGCCCAGTCTCCCCGACAAGCCGTCGTTCCCCGATCGCTTTAAGTTTTCCATGGGCGCCATCGGCGCCGGCCTGGCGCTGGCGGTGCTGTTTGGATTCGGATCGGAAGTTCTGGACGATCGCATCCGCAGCGAGCAAGCCTTGACCGAAGCGGTCAATCTGCCGGTGCTGTGCGAGATTCCTCCGCTGCCGACGCCGCGGGAACTTATGGCGGCCCGATGGAAACCCTGGCTGGCCGTGGGCGCGGCCATCTTCCTTGCCATCCTGCTGCCCTCAGCAGTGGCCTACGCTTACTTGTGGGGATAGTGCATGTATAAGCAATTTTTCGGGTTGACGCGCAATCCTTTTGAGATTAGCCCAGACCCGTTTTTCTACCATCCCACGCCGCGTCACAACGAAGCCCTGGCCAACTTGCATTACGGGGTGGGCCGCCGCAAGGGCTTCATTGTGATCACCGGCGAGGTGGGTACGGGAAAGACTCTGCTGGTGCGTTGCTTGTTGTCGGAGCTGCGCAAGAACAATGTCGCCTTCGGCTACGTGTTCAATCCGCTGTTGCCGGTGGTGGAGTTCTTCCAGTACATCATGGCCGACTTGGGACTCCCCTATTCGGGGCGAACCAAGACCGAAATGCTGCTGGACCTGAATCGCTTCCTGATCCAGCGTCACGCCCGCGGCTTGATTACCGCCCTGGTGGTGGATGAGGCCCAAGCCCTGCGGCATGAGCTGCTGGAAGAGATTCGACTGTTAACCAATCTGGAAACTTCGCAACAGAAGCTGCTGCAGATCGTGCTGCTGGGCCAGCCGGAGCTGGAGATGGTGCTGGATTCTCCGGAGCTGCGGCAGTTGAAGCAGCGGGTATCGTTGCGTTGCCAGCTGCAACCGCTGGACGGTCCTCAGACCCATGCCTATATCCTGTCGCGGCTGGAGCGGGCGGGAGCCGGAGCCGAAGCGGAGCCCATCTTTTCCGCCGAGGCGTTGGATAAGATTTTCGAGTATTCCCGCGGCATTCCGCGCATTGTCAACAACCTGTGTGAGAACGCGATGGTGAATGCCTTTTCCCGGGAGGAACGGCCGGTGAGCGCGGACACGGTTACCGATGTGGCTACGGACTTCCGTTTAGTCAGTTCGGGGCTGCCCGAGGAAGTTCCGCTCACCCTCGCGGCCCGCGAAGAAAGCAGCGAAGGCATGTTGCGCTCCCTGTTTCGCCTGTTGCGCACCATGGATACCCAAGAGTTGGAAAGCGACAAACCCATGCAAACTACTGCCGTTAGGAGAGTCTAACCATGAGTCGAGTGTACGAAGCGTTACAAAGATCCCAAGGTGACAGTCCCAGTGCCTCGCCTTTGGTTCCAGATCAACCAGAGATGGCAGCCGTCGGAGCTTCGGGGGTGGGTATCGCCACTGCCGTGCCGGTGGAGGCGAATTGGCTGAAGGTGCCGGCCGATCGGGTGCTTCATCCTACGCCTACCCCGGAACAGCGCCTGGTGTCGCTGGGCGCGCCCCAGAGTCAGGGAGCGGAAATGTTTCGCGTCTTGGCCACCCGCCTGGCCCACATGCAGAACAAGCGCCGCTTGCAGAAACTGCTGATCACCAGCTCGGTTTGCGATGAAGGCAAGTCCGTGGTGACGGTAAACTTGGCGGTGGCTCTCGCCCATCGTCCCAACGAGCGCATTCTGCTGATCGAAGCCGATTTGCGCCGGCCCACGGCAAGCACGCTGTTGACCACCTCCAGCCTGCGCGGCATTTCGGAGTGGAGCGAAGGCAAGTTGGCGCTGGAAGACTCGCTGTACCAGATTGGCGGTTTGCCTTTGTGGTTTCTGGCCGCCGGCCAGCCGCAGAAAGATCCTACCCCGCTGCTGGAGTCGGAGCGCTTTGCCAAGATGCTGGAATCCATTTCGTCCAGCTTCGATTGGGTGGTGCTCGACGCTACGCCCATGTTGCCCATGGCTGACTCGGCCTCGCTCGCCCGCCTGTGTGATGGCGTGCTGGTCGTCGTTCGCGAAGGCTTCACTCGCCGCAAAGTACTCAGCAAGGCCATCGATTCGATTGACAAGTCCAAACTGCTGGGCACGGTGCTCAATCAGGCCTCCATGCTGAACATCGACTACGATCACTATTACGGCAACAACAACGGCATGTCAAAAAAGGAAGCTAAGAAACAAGCGAAAAAGGACGCGGAGAACGCACAAGCGGCTTCGGCATGATTCGTTTGTTCAACGCCTATTTCCCTACTCGCACACTGTTGCTTACGGTGACCGAGGCCATACTCGTCACATTCGGCTTTGTGCTGGCAGTGATTTTTTGGGCGGGAACAACGGTCGATGCCAACATCTACCTGCTCTACGACAACGGCCTGGGCCGGATCGGCCTGATCGTTGGCGTCTTCGTATTGTTGATGTACTACTTCGATCTGTACGACACCATCGTACTGTCGAATCGTCGCGAGGTGGTCACCCGGCTGGTCGGCGTGCTGGGCTGCTCCTTCGTCACCCTGTCGGTGCTCTACTACGCTTTTCCCGACGTCAGGCTGAGCGGCAGCACGTTGTGGATTGGGGTCGCGATCGTGGGTATCGCGCTCCCTGCCTGGCGTAAGCTATTTTTTGTTTTGAATCGCTCTGCCCGCTTCTCGGAGCGGGCGATTTTCTATGGGGATGGTCCGCTCGCCTTGCCGCTGATGCAGGAGGTCAGCAACCGTCCCGAGTTGGGTGTGCGCATCGTCGGATTTGTCGGCCAAAGCAACTCCATGTCACCCCGGGTTTCCCGCTTTGACGACAGCGATCTGGAAGACGTGGCCCAGCAGCATGACGTGCAGCGCATCGTCATCACCATGGGCGACCGGCGAGGCAAGCTGCAAGTCGACAAGCTGCTGAAGCTGAAAACCCGCGGCGTTTATATCCAGGATGGTCCGGAATACTACGAGAGCATTACCGGCAAAATTCCGCTCGATTCGCTGCGCCTGAGCTGGCTTTTGTTCTCGCCCGGATTTCATGTGCGCACCGCGTTACGTCTTTACAAGCGCTTGTTCTCGCTGTTTCTGGGCAGCCTGTCGATTATCGTGACCTCACCTCTTATGCTGCTGGCGGCCATCGCCATCCGGCTGGATTCGCCGGGACCGGTGATTTTTCGGCAGCAACGGGTGGGCGAGAACGGCAAGCTTTTCACCGTATTCAAGTTTCGCTCCATGCGGCAGGGCTCCGACAAACTCAAGCTGACCCCGGTCTCCGAGGACGACGATCCGCGAGTTACCCGCGTAGGCAAGTGGCTGCGCCGCACCCGGGTAGACGAGCTGCCGCAGCTGTTCAACATCGTGAAGGGGGACATGGCTTTTGTGGGACCGCGCCCTTTTGTCCCGTCGCAGGAAGAGGAGTGTGTCGCCAAAATCCCTTTTTACAAGGAACGCTGGCTGGTGAAGCCGGGCGCTACCGGCTGGGCGCAGATTAACCGCGGTTACAACATCACTCTGGAAGACAACCGGGAAAAGCTGGCCTACGACTTGTTCTACATCAAGAACGTGTCGTTCGGGCTCGACCTGTTTATCATGTTCTCCACCATAAAGATCCTCCTGCTGGGCAGAGGTGGCCGATGACTGCCTTTAGCATTGGCCCTGTCGTTAGGGAGACTCTGATCAACTCTTGTTTTGAAGGGTGCGGCCTTCAGTCCGTCCGTTAAAGTACCCGAAAGTTATCCGGCTTTACAGTTTGCTGAAAAACTCGGCCTAAGGCGATTTGGAAGGGGCGTAGCTTTAGCTGCGCCGTAGCAACTCCTTTATATTTGTCATCCCGAACCGACTTTAGTCGGTGAGGGATCTGCTTTTCCGAGTTTTTCAGCAAACGGTTGAGCCACTGCGGGACCTCGCTTTCCCTTGATCAGAGTTTCCTGAGGCCTGCCGGGACGGTTTGATTCGAATGCGTTATTCTTGATCACAATCCATATTGCACGTGATACGGTCTCTCGCGGATGTGGGAGTCGACCCCGGCGAGAGCGAAGGAGAAACTTACATTATGAAAAAGGCCCTGATTACCGGTATTTCCGGGCAGGATGGCAGCTATCTCGCCGAGTACCTTCTGGAACTCGGATATCAAGTGTACGGCCTGGTGCGCCGCGAATCCGGAACCATGCGCTGGCTGCATCCTATTCAGGACAAGATCGAAGTCCTCTATGGCGACATGCGCGACACGGTTTCGCTGGAAGTCGCCTTCGCCAAGGCGTCTCCCGACGAGGTCTATAACCTTGCCGGCCAAGTCTTCGTGCCCACCAGCTGGCAGATCCCGGCAGAGACTTTCGATATCAACGTCGGCGGCCTGGCTCGGTTGCTGAATATTATCGAGCGGCAAAAGCCCAACACCCGCCTCTATCAGGCGTCGAGCTCGGAGATGTACGGCAACCTGGACGGACTGCGCAATGAGCAGACCGGGCTGAATCCGACCTCGCCTTACGGCGTCTCCAAAACCGCGGCCCACGGTTTGTGCGGAGTCTATCGCGCGCGTGGCGTGTATGCGGTGGGCGGCGTGCTGTTCAATCACGAGTCGCCGCGGCGCGGACCGGAGATGGTGACCCGCAAGATTACCCTGGCATCGGCCGACTGGGCCCAGGGCAAGAAGAACAAGCTTAAGCTGGGCAACATGCAGGCGCGGCGCGACTGGGGATTCGCCGGCGACTACATTCGGGCAATGCATGCCATGTTGCAGCAGGAGACGCCCAACGACTACGTGATCGCTACCGGAGAATCGCACAGCGTGTTTGAATTCGTCGCCGAAGTCCTGCGCTGTCTCGGTCTGATGCCTGCCGGAGCGAACGTTACCGAGGTCGTCAATGAGTACGTCGAAGTCGATCCCAAGCTTTTCCGTACTGGCGAGATTCACGATCTCCGCGGCGATGCCAGCCTGGCTCGGCAAGCCTTGAATTGGCGGCCGGAGGTGGACTTCAAAGGCCTGGTTCGCATGATGGTTGAATCCGATACTGCCTCAGCCAAGCAGGCGCACGAGTCGAAACTGCAGTTCGCCAAGAGCGGCGCATAAATACTCGGCGGCTTTGTACTTCGCCGAGAACTCAGCTAAGACATACTCGGAATGGGCGCACCTTCAGGTGCGCTGTACAAACGGGTGGAATAGGCGCGGCGTACAGCCGGTGGATGCGCCGGGCTTTACAGGTTGCTGAAAAACTCGGCCTAAGGCGATTTTGAAGGGGCGTAGCTTTAGCTACGCCGTAGCAACTCCTTTATATTTGTCATCCCGAACCGACTTTAGTCGGTGAGGGATCTGCTTTTCCGAGTTTTTCCGCAAACTGTTTAGCCGCGGTTGGCCGGGGCTAAAGCCCCCTCCAGATGGAACCCTTACGGCACGGCTAAAGCCGTGCCCTTCCACCGTTTCTTAATCCCGCTAAATTGCTTTTCCTTCCATCTCCGACGCGACGATGGGGAGATTCGCCGCCTTCGAGAGGTAGCGTCCCACCTTGCGAATCGGCGCCCGGCCTGATCCTGCCAGCGTTGACGACAACTCCCCTAGCACCGCCGGCTTCCGCCACAACATCAATCCGACGTAGACCACGGCTCCGACAATCGCGGTGGTGACCAGCTGCACCGCGGCGTTCTGCACTCCCAGACGCCGCAAGCCGTACAACCATCCGCTGGCCACCGCCGCCATCACCAAGCCATACGACAGCGAAGGCCACAGCGCCGCGAAAAATGTTTTGAGCGACAATCCCACCAGACGAAACGGAATTGCCAGCGCCGGCAACATGAGCACGGTCCACACGATGGCATAGCACGTCGCGACCCCCAGAATTCCCCAATGCAGGCCGACGATGAACGACAGCACATAGCAGACGCTGGCGAAAATCTGCCAGCGAAACATCAGGTCGGTTCGTCCCTGCGTGGTGTAGATCAGAGTCGTCGGATCATACAAAGTCTGCAACGCGCCCAGGGGACCAAACACCAGCAGCAGGCCAACCACTGGATGCCAGCGCGGACCCAGGAAGACCCTGACAAACGGTGCCGCCGTCACCGCCAAGCCAAACATCACCGGAATCGTAACCAGGCCAATCAGCCGATTGGTGCGCAGGTAGGCTGCGCGGAAGCGCTCATGATCGTCGGGAAAATTCGCCATCGCCGGATATACCACCTGGTTAAGCATCAGGGCGAAGCTCATCAGCGGATAAGTCATCAGCATGTAGCCCATCTGGTAATAGCCCAGCGGCGTGCTGCCCAGGAAACGTCCGACCAGCAAGTTGTCGGCGTTGCGGGAAAAATAGTTCATCAGGTGCGAGCCGGTGAGATGCGATCCGAATGCCAGAATGCGGCGGGCATCGGGTACGCGAAACACCGCGCGCACGTGCAGCGGGGAAAACTTCCACACCAAAACCATGGTGACGAAGCTGGAGACCAAATTGGCCGACACCAGCGCCGATACTTTTCCGCCAAGAAGCGCCAGGGTAATGGCGCTGGCCGTGGCGCAGATTGCACCCAGAGTTTGCGCGAATGCCAGCTTGCGAAACTCCATCGCCCGGCTCAACATCGCCATTGGTACGATGCTGAGAGCCCCCATAAAGAAAGAGGCGGACAGGAATTGCAGAATGGTGGCGACCATGGGCTCGTGAAAGAACCGCGCCGCCGGCCACGAAGCCAGAAAGAGCAGCAGCGTCACCGTTGCTCCGGTCATGCAGTTCAGCCAGAAGCCGGTCGATGCCAGCTCGTCCGACATGTCGCGCTCGCGTACCAGCGCGGTTCCCGTTCCCATGTCGCGAATGGTTTCCAGCAGATTGGTGACGATAATGGCCATGCCGACCAGTCCGTAGGCCGCCGGCGGGATGTGACGAGCCAGCACCGACACGGAAATGATCTGCAACACCTGGCGCGCAATCTGGAACGAGGTGATCCAGGCCACGCCGGTCGCGGTTGCTTGTGTCAGTGAACGCGGGGGTGTGCTCATTGTGGTCGGTCGCTACTGTTGCCAACGCAGGCCGTCGCCGGGGAGATAATCCTCCGGCGGGCAGGCAAGACTGGATGGCCAAGCGCGTAAGCGATGAAACGTAGGTGCGCCCTCGATTCTAACAGCCGGGTTGACGGGCACATCGGGGGGAGCTGAAGAATCGCGCAGGTCCACGACGATCCAATTATGCGGAAGAAATGTCGCGGAGACGGTGGAAGGATACGGCTTTAGCCGTGTCACAATGCGGACTATCTGGAATGGGCTTTAGCAACAACTTTAGCCCCGTCAACCGTGGCTGAAGCCGTTTCTTATAAGCGTGATTTCGCCGGGCTAAAGCCCGGCGCTTCCACCGGGGTTGTCGGACGCTGGCTAACCACTCGGCCGTGCGGGTCGGGGCCTCCGCTCCACCATAGGCAGGCGATAGCGATCGCGGTCTGCGAGCCACCATCCAGCACAAGCCGGCCAGAAACGTAGCGGCCACCAGATCGAAGGGCACGATAGGCGTGTCCTTCTTCATCAGCAGCAAGGCCGTGATGATGGCGAAGAGCACGGTGAACTGCGATAGCGGGACCTCCAGCCGCTCGGCCAGAACATTCAGTCCATTTAGTCCCATAATAATCAGCACCGGGAACAGCGAACACAGGCGACGGTCGGGATTTAAAGCAAAAAATAGACTGGCAATTGTCGGAAGCCAGTAAGGCGCCCAGCGAATCAAGGCTTCTTTATTGGCCCGCGGGGCAAAGAAGGGCAGAAATAATTGCATGCCAAGCGAGCCATAGCTGAATAGCCGCAGCAAATTAATGCTACTCATTTCGCGATACATTTCGTAATGAGTAGTGCCAAAAATCGCGGTTTTGAGATCATATTTTGTATAGCCGCCGGAAACCTGGGTATAGATAGCCGGGAGAGAAGCTACATAATCCGGCCGGTCATTCCATGCCGGGATAAGAATATGTATGGCCGCCAGAACACAAACACCAGGCAAGCAGACTATCACTGTACGCTTGATTCGCGGCCAGTCCCATAGTTTCTCGGCCTTAAGACTATAGTAAAGCGGAGCAATTAACAGAACCGTTTCCTTAGCTACGACTCCCACAGCCAAAGATAGGACAAAAAGCCAATCATATCCCTTATAGATAGCGTATAACCCAAGAAGTATAAAAAAGAAGCTTTCGGGATCGGGAGATGTTACTCCTTGCAATACTAATTTCGAGGCTCCGCCCAGGGAATAAAACAGAAATACCCCTAGTAAAGCTTCCGTAGGAGAACGCGGAATAGCCAGCAGCCACACATAAACTAACCCGCCACTAAGCGCGAGGAAGAAAATGGTCAGGATATCGAAGCTGCGATAGGCGGAGAAAGGTAGGAGCCGGGTAGTTAAGGGTACTCCGATGCGCCAGCAGGTAGGCTGAATATGAAAGCTGCCCAGGGGATGGGTGGCAACATAAAGATATTTGTGGTGATCGTAGGGTAGGTCCCAGGTCGGGCTGCCGGGATGAATCACGTCGGTGCGCGCCCGGATGGCGATCGTAATCAGGAAGCTCAAAGCAAAGACTGCAACGATGGCCTTGGCGCTTGCGCCTGTAAGATTACGACCGGGGAGAGACATAAGGGTCGAAAGTTAGCATGGCGTTCTCAGCGGTGTCAACCGCGCAGTGGGATCAACCAATCCCACAAACGGAGGCCGAAAGGTTTGTATGAGGGCACGGCTTTCAGCCTTGTCGAATGCGGCTGAAAACGTCGAAGGAGGGCACTCGGTCGCTGGCTATGGATCTGCAAAACAAAGAACTCAGACGCGAACGATTGGTGAGGACAACAATCAACAAACAGCTGCGGCACCGATCTTTAACTCTTTCTTAACACAATCGTCATTTATGACATTCGCTCAACTGCGGCCCGCTCGCGGTCCTAATCGCGGTGGTACCCTATTGTGAGACAAAAAAAACGGGGGAGTCTCGGCTCCCCCTTAGCGACAGAGGCGATATCACTTATCATGGATTCCGAACTGACACATTTGGTTGCATGATGATGAACAGGCTGCAAGCCGAACCGCGGGCAAGCGTGCCGCAAATTACCCGCATCGCAGGCGCGCAAGAACGCTGGGTAACGCTGGACGGAGTTACCTGGCATTATTGGTTTGCCGGCTCCGGCCCGCCGCTGCTGTTGATTCACGGATTTCTGGGCTTCTCGTTCTCCTGGCGCTTTAACATGCAGGCGCTGTCGCAATATTTTTCCGTCTACGCTATCGATTTGCCGGGCACTGGTTTCTCGCAACGCCCCGATCAACCGGAGTGTACTCTGGCCGGCGATGCCCAAGGCGTGCTGCGTTTCATGGAGCATTTCGGCATCGAGAACGCCGACGTGGTGGGCTCTTCGCGCGGCGGCGGCCTCACCATCCTGCTGGCGGCGCTGGCTTCACGCACGGATCAACTGCATCGCATCCGCCGCCTGGTGCTGGTCTCGCCGATCAATCCGTGGTCGAGCCACGGCAAAGTCATTACCCGCTTGTTGTCGACCACATTGGGCGGCCTGTACGTCGTTCACGTGCAGCCCCGGCTGAAGGTTGTGGCCATGCGTTATTTCAAAGCCCTGTATGGCGATCCGAAACGCATCTCGCCCGGAACCTTCGAAGGCTACACCGCCGGAGTCGACCCGCCGGGAAGCTTTGAGCACCTGGTACGCATCCTGCGGTCGTGGCATGACGACCTCGCGATGATTGGCGAGTCGTTGCCCCAGATCAGCGGCCTCCCTACGCTGCTGTTGTGGGGCACGCGCGATCGCGCCGTCTATCCCTCGTCGATCCACCAATTGCAGCGGCAATTGAAGAACAGCGCGCTGGTATTGTTTCAGGGAGCCGGTCACATGCCTTACGAAGAAGTGCCCGAGGAGTTTAACCGCGTGCTGTGCGATTTCCTGCTGCAGGATGCCCCGCGAACTCCATTCCAGATTGCCGCCGACGCCCAGCCGCCGGTCAGAGTCTCGCCCAGCGAAGACGGCGCCCGAGGGCGCCGCGCATAATTCTCAGCGAGGGATTTTTTTCCGTCAGCAATGCGAACAGATAGCCGCCAGCCGACGAATTACAAATTCTTCTTGGTCCACTGATCGATGCGGTGCAAAGCTTCCTGCAAATTCTCAATCGAGTTGGCGATGCTGAAGCGCAAATAGCCTTCGCCATACGATCCGAACGCGGTTCCCGACAGCCCGGCCACGCCCGCATCGTCCAGCAGAGCATCCGCCAGCTTCTTCGAGGGCCAGCCCGTTTGCTTGATATTCGGGAAGGTGTAGAACGCGCCTTTGGGCGACAGGCAGGAGAAGCCTTTGATCTGGTTCAGCCCGTTGACGAACACATCGCGCCGCTTATGGAATTCCTGCCGCATCTTCTCCGGCTCGCTCTGGTCGCCCGCGATCGCTTCCAGTCCGGCCATCTGGGTGAACGTCGCTGTGCAGGACGTCGAGTTCGTAGCCAGCCGCGCGATGTGCTGCGCCAGGTCGGGCCGCATCACGCCGTAACCCAGTCGCCAGCCCGTCATCGAGTACGTCTTGGAGAAGCCGTCGAGAATAATTGTGCGGTCCTTGAAGCCGTTGACCGACGCGATGCTGTAGGGCTCGCCTTCAAACAGCAGGCGGCTGTAAATCTCGTCGCTCATCACCATGATGTCGCGATCGCCGATAGCGGCGGCGATGTCTTCCACGTCCTGCTTAGTGATGATGCCGCCAGTCGGATTCTGCGGCGAGTTGAGGATGATGAGCTTGGTGCGATCGGTGATCAGGCTGGCCAACTCGTTTACGTCAAGCCGGAACTCGCGCTCCTCGCGCAGCGGAATCGGCACCGCCGTTCCGCTCAGGAAGTTGATCATCGACTCGTAAATCGGGAAGCCGGGGTTGGGATAAATCACCTCGTCGCCCTCTTCCACCAGCGCCAGCATGGTGAAAAAGATGATGGGCTTGCCGCCGGGGACGACGACCACTTCATCGGCGCTAACCTTGATGCCGCGCGACTTGGCGACGTCTTGCGCGATCGCCTCGCGCAACTCGGGCAGCCCCGCCGAGGGGCCGTAATGGGTGAACCCCTTATGCAGAGCGTCCACCCCGGCCTCGACCACGTTGGCTGGAGTATTCATGTCGGGCTCGCCGATCTCCAGGTGAATGATGTTCTTTCCCTGACGTTCCAAAGCGCGGGCGCGAACCAGCACTTCAAACGCGGTTTCCGTTCCCAAGCGCGACATCCGCTTGGCCAGGCGCAGTTCAGTCTGTGTAGTAGTCATAAGCAAACTCAGGATTATAACGCGACAAATATTGCTGATGAGATGCCGGCGTCAATTCGTCACGCCGCATAGCTTATTGCTCCTGAAGCGAGGGGTACTTGTGCGGGCCGTACGGAAAGGCGTACGATTCAAACTATGAATGCCATGAACGCTAGCGAGGCACGCGATAAGCTTTACCGGCTGCTCGACGAAACCGCTGCCGCCCATGAGCCCGTGCTCATAACCGGTCCGCGCTCCAATGCCGTTCTGGTTGGAGAAGAAGACTGGAACGCGATCCAGGAAACTCTTCATCTGCTGTCGGTTCCGGGGATGCGTGAATCGATCCGTGAAGGCATGGAAACGCCGGTGGAGGAATGCGCCGAAGAGCCGGGCTGGTGAGTGCTTGGAAAGTCGTCTTTACCAAGCAGGCCCAGAAGGACGCCCGTCGCCTCGCGTCCGCCGGTCTCCGTCCGAAGGCGGAGCAACTGCTGGCTCTATTGGCAAGTAATCCCTTCGAAAAGCCTCCGCCCTTCGAGAAGCTTCTGGGCGACTTAAAGGGCGCATACTCCCGCCGCATCAACATCCAGCACCGACTTGTCTACCAGGTGCTTGAAGCAGAGCGAATCGTCAAAGTGCTGCGGATGTGGACGCACTACGAATAGGTTTCGGGCGAGGGCACCGCAGTCTCGGATGAGGTTATCGCTCATCGGCAGTCTGGAGGGTGCGCCGTTCAAGCCGGTTTTGCTTGGGCGGGATTTTCGGGCATGATCGAGCGGCACCAACCTTGCTTAAGGTGGAGATACTGTATCATTACTGGTACAGGGAAGGGATGATTTCAGCTGCCTGCAGCACGCAAGCCCGAGATACCCGTGCGCTTTTATCGCACGGTCACCGGAAGAGAACCCGTGCTGGAATGGCTACGGAGTCTTGAGCGGGAAGATCGCAGGACGATCGGACTGGATTTGATGCGGGTGCAATTAGGGTGGCCGGTTGGGATGCCTTTGGTGCGAAGTCTGAATCAGGGGCTGTGGGAAGTCAGATCACAGTTGCCCAGCCGCCGGATTGCGAGGCTGATGCTCTGTTTTCACGAAAACGAAATTGTCGTGCTGCACGCTTTCATTAAGAAAACCCAGAGCACCCCCATCGAGGACCTGGCATTGGCAAGACAAAGAATGAAGGAAGTGATGGCATGAAAAAGAAAAATCCCCACATTGGCTCTTCGCTGGATGACTTCCTGCGCGAGGAAGGCATTCTCGAACAGACGCGCGCCGCCGCGCTGAAAGAAGTGATCGCGTGGCAGGTGCAGCAGGTGATGCGCAAGAAGAAGATCAGCAAAGTAGAAATGGCCCGCCGCATGAACACCAGTCGCGCGGCGCTGGATCGCCTGCTCGATCCAGCCAATGCCTCGGTGACGTTGCAAACCCTATGCCGCGCCGCACAGGCGATTGGACGAGACCTGCGGATTGAACTGGTGTGACCTGATCGCCACACCCCAGCGATGTTCGCGGCACGGAGGAAAACCCCCGCCCAAGCAAACCCGGCTTGGACCGGGCACCCTCCAGATTCTTTATGTGGGGAGTGCTTGCCTAGGCCATCCGCCGCTCAGTCTTCCGCCCAAGGTTCCATTTCAGCTATCCGATATGCTATGTCAAACTTGTGTGCAATATTCAGCTCCAGCTTCGTTCTTGTTAAGGAGGAACGTCATGGTCAAACCGATTACCGTACTGAGCATGGTGGCGCTGCTTATTACTATTGCTGCGGCGCAACAGGAAGTGACGCAGGTTCCCACCTCTGTCCAAACTGAGATGCTTCTTGATGCCGCGGGATCAAGGCAAAGGGAAGCGATTAAGAACATTTATCTGGTCGAATGCCCTGCTTCTAGCGCCGCCGGTACCGGGTTCGCTCTGGAGAATGGGTTCATCGTCACCAACGCGCACGTGGTTGGCAGCTGCGACGAAACGAACCTAGTCGCCCTGACGCCCGAAAGCCAAACCATTCGATTCAAGAAAGTGATCAAAGATAATGGACGGGATTTGGCTGTTTTGATGCCAGCTATGCCTGTTCCCTTTGGTCTGAAGCTCGCATCAGGCAAGGAACCGCCTCCCGGAACAGAGGTTTCAACTTGGGGTTATCCGTTTCTTTACGATGGCGCAACTCCCCTACTTAGTGTGGGACACGTGGCAGGATATCGGACGGACACTTCAAATGGAAGGCCCACAAATCATATCGTTGTTAATGCGGCGTTTAACCATGGAAATTCCGGCGGCCCGCTTTTCCTAGCGCAAGAAAACTCCGTTATCGGCGTAGTAGTAATGACCTTTCACTTTTATCCACCGTACATACGTCAAGCAATAGACAAGATGTCCGAACAAAAGGCAGGGTTCCAATGGGAGGCAACCAAGCCAGACGGCACAAAAGTCACCTTCAGTGAATCGCAAGTCACAGCCATGATCCTGGACGAGTTCTATAAGAAAACGCAGATCATGATTGGTGAAGCGATCTGTGCGTCAGAGCTCACAGCAATGCTTAAGGAACACAAGCAGGACCTTGAAGCAAAGTGACAGCGATGCGAACCTCACTGAATCTCAATCACGCTTCCGCCACTGGTCTCCTGCAATTCCTTCGTCCGCTCGATCACTTTGTGCGTAAACGCGAACATCGACTTGGCGTGAGGAGACTGGTCGCCTTCCAGCACGATAGGCTGGCCGCTGTCGCCGCCTTTGCGGATGTCGGGGTCGAGCTCGATGGAACCCAGAAACGGTACGCTGAACTGCAACGCGGTGCGCTGGCCTCCGCCCTTGGAGAAGATGTCGATCTCCTCATGGCAGTGGGGCAGACGAAGTAGCTCATGTTCTCCACGATGCCGATGATGTCGACCTTCACCTGTTTAAACATCTCGATGGCCTTGCGCGCATCCTGCAGCGACACATCGCTGGGCGTGGTCACGATCACTGCTCCGGTCAGGGGCACGGTCTGCACCAGCGAGATCACCACGTCACCGGTGCCCGGCGGCAGGTCGACCACCAGGTAGTCGAGTTGTCCCCACTCCACCTGGCCGAGGAACTGCTTGATGATGGAGTGCAGCATGGGGCCGCGCCACACCAGCGGCTTGTCGCCCGGGCTGAGGAAGCCGACGGAGATGACTTTCAGGCCGTAACGTTCGGGCGGGATAATGCGGTTTTCGCCGGCGACGCTCGGCGGCTCGCTGGAGCCGAGCATAAGCGGAACGTTGGGGCCGTACACGTCGGCATCGAGCAATCCGACTTTGTTACCCATGCGGGCCAGCGCGATAGCCAGGTTAACGGCGAGCGTGGTTTTGCCGACACCGCCCTTACCCGAGCCCACGGCGATGATGCTGGCGACGCCGGGAAGCGGTTGCGGAGCGGCCGGCGGCTGGCCCGGCATGTGCGAATGAGAACTCATGAAGGTATTCCTAGCAGGACTGGAATGAAGTGCGCAAACCCCGATTATACGCTGCTAGCGAGCGGCACCGAGGTATGACCTGCCAGCTTCATGCCACGTTGTGATCGCGCTTCCGTGGGCTTGGCTTGCGGTCTTCCTCCTCAGCAATGCTTGTGAGTACCACGGGCTCGCGGTCAGGAAATTCAGCGACGAGAGAAAGATTTCCACCCATGGCTTGCACGTAATCGCGCAAGGTCGAGATCAAAAGATCGCTGCGCTTTTCGATTTTCGAGACCCCCTCCTGCCCAATGTGCAAAGCCTTGGCTATTTTTTGCTGGGTGAGCTTGCGCGCCTGGCGCAGCTGTTGTAGGGTCATTTCCTCAGCGATGAGCTGAGCTGCACGGGCCTCCACTCGCTTGCGTTGCGCGGGCCCGAGCTTCTGAATCATCTGATTCACATTCTGGGACATGGCTACTTCCTCTTCTTGTTTTTCCTATGTTTCAAATGCATGAGATGCGCGTCGAAACGATCATCCGCTTTAGCGATCAGCTGCTTATAAAATCTCTTTTCGCGGCCTCCCGACTTATCGCCGGCCACGAGCAAAATGGCCTTGCGCCTGGGATCGAAGGCAAAGGCTACCCGCCATTCGCCGTCGGCCGCGCTAAAACGTAGCTCTTTCATGTTCGCATGCCTGGAGCCATTCAGCGTGTCGACGCGAGGCCTTCCCAACTGCGGCCCAAAATGTTGTAAAAGTCGTGAGTGGGCAAGGATCTCGGTCTGCACGCCTTCGGGCAGGTCCTCGAATTCAGGCTCAAACTCGTCGCCAATTTCGACGATCCACGGCACCGTCCGATTATGCACTAGAGAGCATATGTCTTCAAGTGCATGATCGACGTACTTTGAGAACCCCAGGGTTGAGACGACGACCGGAGAAGCCCCGGTTTACGGAAAAGTGTGGCGTGAGAGCGGTGGTAAGCTAGAGAAGTCCAACGGAATCGCACCAGCCATCATGCGCATCGATACCAATCACGATGTTGCTACCGCAGCCGGCGCCCGCCGATTTCAAGATTGCTGCTGTTGTTGTTGCCCCAAGTAGCTGTATCCCCGTTCGCTTTTCCTTAATCCAAACCTGTAACCTTAGCCCTAGGGGCGGGAGTTTCCGGAGATTGCTATGAAGATTGCCAACGATGTTACGGAACTGATCGGCCACACTCCTCTGGTGCGGCTCAACAAAGTTACCGCGGGCGCCAAGGCCACGGTCGCCGCCAAGCTGGAGAGTTTCAATCCCTGCAGCAGCGTGAAAGATCGCATCGGGGTCAGCATGATCAACGAAGCCGAGCGCGCGGGAAAGATCCAGCCCGGCAAGACCGTGCTGATCGAGCCGACCAGCGGCAATACCGGCATCGGGCTGGCTTTCGTCGCTGCCGTCAAAGGCTACAAGCTGATCCTCACCATGCCGGAAACCATGAGCCTGGAGCGCCGCATTCTGCTGCGCGCCTATGGCGCCGACATCGTTCTCACGCCCGGTCCCAAGGGCATGAAGGGCGCCATCGCCAAGGCCAACGAGATTCTGGCGCAGACCCCCAACGGCTTTATGCCGCAACAGTTCGACAATCCGGCCAATCCCAAGATCCATCGCGAAACCACCGGCCCGGAAATCTGGGACGATACCGACGGCAAAGTCGACATTCTGGTCTCGGGCATCGGCACCGGCGGAACTCTGACCGGCGTGAGCGAATACATCAAGCCGAAGAAGCCTTCGTTCAAAGCCATCGCAGTCGAGCCCACGGAAAGCCCGGTGCTCTCCGGCGGCCAGCCCGGGCCCCATAAGATTCAGGGCATCGGCGCCGGCTTTGTGCCTAGTATTCTGCGCACCGACTTCATCGACGAAGTGATTCAAGTGCCCAGCACCGACGCCATCGACATGGCCCGGCGGCTGGCGCTGGAGGAAGGTCTGCTGGTGGGCATCTCGTCGGGCGCGGCTGCGGTGGCGGCTTTGCGCGTGGCCCAGCGCGCGGAGAATGCGGGCAAGCTGATCGTGGTGGTGCTGCCCGATTACGGGGAGCGCTACTTGAGCAGCGTGCTGTTCGAGCAGCTGCGCAACGAAGCGCTGGCCCTGACGGCAGTCGAGGTTGCCGTGTGAGCATGATCTCCTGCATCCGCGAAGACATCGCCGCGGTACTCGATCGCGATCCCGCGGCGAAGTCCGGGCTGGAAGTGGTAGTGCTCTACTCCGGCCTGCACGCGCTGTGGGCCTTTCGCTTTCATCACTGGCTGTGGATTCACGGCTGGCGCTTTCCGGCGCGAGCGCTGTCGCAATTCGCCCGGCTCGTCACCGGAATCGAAATCCATCCTGGGGCGGAAATCGGGCGGCGCTTCTTCGTCGATCACGGCATGGGAGTGGTCATCGGCGAAACCACGATTATCGGCGACGATGTCACGCTGTATCAGGGCGTGACGCTGGGCGGCACCGGGAAAGAGACGGGCAAGCGGCATCCCACGATTCGCAACGACGTGGTGATTGGCGCGGGCGCAAGAGTGCTGGGCAATATCACCATCGGCGAGGATTGCCGCATCGGAGCGGGCTCGGTGGTGCTGCGCGATGTGCCGGATCACTCGACTGTGGTCGGCGTGCCCGGCCACATTGTATTCCGCAACGGCAAGCGGGTGGTGATCACCGATCCCAAGCAGATCAACGATCCGCTGTCGGAGGCGCTGGCCGCGGTGGCCAACGAAGTGAAGCAGCTCAAGCAGGAAGTTCGCGAACTGCAAGGGCGGGAGCTGGCGCCCACCGACGGCGACCGGCTGCAGCAGGTAATCGAGATTGATTATCAGATTTGAGAAGGCGGCTTTTCGCCTTTCGCTCTGCACTTCCTTGCACTGTCATCCCGAGCGGAGCATGAGCCGCTTTTGCTCATGCGGAGCCGAGGGACCTGCGGTTCGTCCCGCGAAGAGGGGGGCAGTCCCCCGGAAAAGCAGATCCCGAAGCGTATTCCTCGTGGGCTAAAGCCCACGAGGAACAAACAAAAAATAAAGCACTTGTACGGCGCACCTAAAGGTGCGCCCCTTCAAAAACGCGTCGAACCCGACTTTTTCCGCAGCCTGTGAAGGTGCGCCCCTTCAACAACGCGTCGAACCCGACTTTTTCAGAGCCTGTGAAGTTGGTGCGACATGACAACAAATAAAAGGGACTCTCTACGGCGTAGCTAAAGCTACGCCCCTTCACACCACGATCACGAATTGCCAATCAGTATGCCGGTCGCGAAGACCAGCGCGCCTCCAAATGCGACCTGCACCGCGGCCGACAACGGCGGCGTATCCATGAAACGATGGCGCACCCAGGTAATGATCGCTAGCTCCAGGATCACCACGAAAATCGCCACGGTGGTAGCCATGTTGAAGTTGTGCAGCAGAAACGGCAGGGTGTGACCGACGCCGCCCAGCGCGGTCATGGCTCCGCAGATCAGGCCGCGCAACCACGGCGTGCCGCGGCCAGTCAGGCTGCCGTCATCGGAAAGGGCCTCGGCAAAACCCATGCTGATGCCCGCTCCCAGCGACGCCGCCAGCCCGACCGCAAAGGCGTCCCAGGTATTCTTGGTGGCGAAGGCGGCGGCGAACACCGGCGCCAGAGTTGAGACCGAGCCGTCCATCAACCCGGCCAGACCCGGCTGCACAATTTGCAACACAAACAGGCGACGTTTGGCTTTATCTTCTTCTTCGCGAACCTCAGGCTTGAGTTCGGACTTCTCCAGCTCGGCGGCGCGCTCCACGTGCACCGTCTCCTCCGCCGCCAGGTCGTCGAGCAGTTGACGGATGCTGGCATCCTGAGCACGCGCGGCGGCATGTTCATAGAAGCGGCGGGTCTCGGCTTCCATCGCGCCCACCTGAGCGCGAATCTGCTCCAGGCGCAGCGGCGTGTTCATCCAGATGGGCTTGCGCTGCACGAATCCGCGAATATCGTGGCGGCGAACGAGCGGAATGTGGTCGCCAAATTTCTGCTTGAACAACTCGATGAGGCGCCGGCGATGACCAATCTCCTCCAGGCGCATTTCTTCGAATACCTGCGCGGTGCCGGGAAAGTTTTGCCGCAGGTTCTCGCCAAAATCGGAGTAGATGCGTTCGTCTTCTTCCTCCAACGAAATCGCCAGAGCCAGGATTTCTTTTTGCGACAAGCTATTGAAGTCTCGCACGGGCTGAGTCTCCTAATGGACAGCAACTGCTGTGGTTGGTTCGACGACAACCTATCTCGCAAATCGATAGGCCATGATTGGTGTCAGGCTTCTGGGCCCCTATCATCAGAACCGGAGAGGCCGATGTGAATGGGCGATGCCTTCCGGCGAGAAGGACACCTAACCAGAATGCCGCACTTCGAGCGCCCAGTCGAGAGCAACTCGCGCCTCGGTTCGGGCGCTGGTCCGATTTGGATATCACGGCCCTCGTTTAGAAGGATGCTTTTTGCGGGCCTTATTGTTTCGCCTGCTCGGCTGTCTCGGCCACCGGAGGCAGCACCAGCTTGTTGATGACTGACGGATTGTCGCGCAGCTTGACGTACAGCGTTCCATTGTCGGGGCGCGGCACACTCAGCTGGGAGCCGGCAAATCCGTCGGGCACCGGCGTGCTCTGCTGAAACTGCGGGTCGGCGGAAACCGCGTCCAGCAGGTAAAGCGCGGAGCCACTCAAGCTGCAAGGATCGTCCGGGCTGCTGGGACAGCGAATTTCTTTCACCTCCGGCAACCGCACCAGATTAATTAGCGGCTGCCAGTCCCCTTTCTCGCCGGTGGCCGAGATGGGACGGAAGCGCAATTGGCCGAACGCCGACGGACCAAGATTCTTCAGCGGGTCTAGCGTTGCCACCACCGTCTGCGCATCCTGCAGGGCGAGAGTGCCATCGGCAATGCTGAGCAACACGTGTACGGAATCGTCCGCAGTGGCGACCTCGATGGTTTCGTCATGCGCAAACGCAGCCGGCGACTGGGTCTTCAGCGAAAACGAAAGCGTCGCATTCTGCGGCAGCTCGTCCTGGCTGTCCAGCTCAATCGGCGAAGGCGTTGCTGCAGCGTTCGGCTGAATTACTTTGCTGATCAGCGTCACCTTGGGACGCGACGCCTGAACCGTGGTTGCCAGCTCCAACGCGCGGCCGTCTTTCAGGGTAACGTGGGCGGTGATCTTGTCGCCTGATCGCGCCGCCGCGTCTGCCGAGTTCGCGGCTTGCAACTGCAACTCGTCTTCGTCGCCCGCGCGGGTTAGCGCACCGGTAGTGAAATTCACTCCGCCGACGGTCACCTTGGCCACCTCGTCGAGTCGCGTGCCCTTCAGCACCGCCTGCTGGTCGCCGGCATCGATTACCAACTGCTCCAGCTTGGCTGCCTCGGAATAGCTTTGCAGCGTGAGGTCATCCGGCTTGGCCAAGCCAAACTGTTTGACCTCGGTTTTCAGCGGGCCGGGGGCGACATCTTTCAACGGCACCTCGATCTGCACCTCGCCCGGATTCACCAGCTTCCAGCTGGTCTTCAGCTTCTTGCCTTCGTGATCTTCGACGGTGACGTCCTGCACACAGGCGGCCGCGTCCGACTGCAGATGCAAGGTATCGTCGCGACCCACTACCAGAGCGCTCTGGTCGGCGGAAGCCACGGTCCACTTCGCCGGATGCGAAGTTCGCAAGGGAAAAGTCGGTCCATCGAACGAGCTGAATCCCCATTGACCACGTAAGGTGCCGCTCGCGTCGGTACCCAGGTCAGCGTTCTTCGCCGCCGCGGTATCGACCACAAAGCCGCCGCGCGCCGCATCGGCCTCAGCGGGAAGATCCATCGCTTTGCCCGACTTGGTCCAGACATGCAGCTTCAGGTCAAAGGCCAGCTTCGTGGAAAACACCAGCGGCGCGCCGTCGGCCGGCAGTACCAGCGAAGCATTCGACAGGCAATACACGCCTTTAGGATCGACCGGCTTGAGCGGCGGCAATTGCGGCGCAGCTACCGACGGTAGCCCAATCACCAGCACCGATTTCGGATTGCGAAACGACGGCGGAGTGTTGAGCTTCAGATTCAGTTGATCCTCATGCGGAACCGCCAGCGCGGGGATGTATTGATATTCCGCGGTGTGCCAGGTGGTGGTCAGCCGCACTACGTCGACGATCGCACCAATGTAAGCGCTGTAAAATCCGCCGCCGGCCAGCGGGGTGGCGCTGATCTGTCCGATCAGGTCGGCCGAGGCGCCCGAGGTCAGCTGCGCGACCATGGACTGGCTGTGCGGATCGTCCAGCACCAGCTGATCCGACTTCTGCACCAGACACAAGGCCTGCTCGTCGATCGGCTTCTTGAAGCAGTCGTCATCGAGCTTGATGTTCAGGCTGCGCGCCAGCAAGGTCGAAGTCTCTTTGAGCTTGTCGGGATCGCTGGCCGACACCTGTTTCACCGCCGACAAATAGGCCTCCAGCCGGGAGCGATCCAGGCTGGCCTCGGTCAAGTCTTGCGCGGCGCGCACGAACGCTCCGGGCTTGCCCCGCACCGCAGTGCGCAGCGTGCCGAAGTCGCCGCCGGTCTCGGGAGCGAGGAAGATGAGAACCTGCTCGGCGCCCTTGGGCACGGTGATCATGATGCCTTCTTCGCGAATGTGTTTGTTCCAGGTCTCGATTCGGGTGAACCATTTTTCCGGCGGAGGATTGGTCGAGCCCCGCAGGAAGGCCACGATCAGCAGATAGTGCGCACTCTGGGTCTCGGGAAATGCGGGATGCACCCACAGGCGATCGCCCTCCTGCAGATTCGGAACCTGGGCGATGGGCAACTCTTTGCCGGCGCGGCTTACCCGCACTTCAACTTGCGGGCCGGGTAAGTCGAAGGCCGCCGTGTCGGCATAAACCAGGCTGGGAAAAAACAGAAGTACAGGTAACAGACGCAGTAGACGAACACGCGAAACCATATCTCTATCTTAGAAGCAATTTTGGGCTTGCGAGTCGAGGTGGCAGCGGATTAACGCAGTTTTACAAAATGCCTGGCTAGTTGATTTTTCGGGGAAACCACACGCTAGCTGGACCTAAGCTTAGCCTGTCTTTAAGACTGGACCGCCGCTGGCAAAGCTCTCCCAGCCCGCTCTCGCCCCATCGTACCGCTTCTATCAATCCTTACCTGTACTGCCGCACAGTCGAGTACAGTTCTCCGCGCTGCCCTCAATTTAGCCCTCAAGCCAGTAGCAGCACCGCTATCGCTAGCTTAACGTCGCTGCTGTGGAGGCAGTTACGTTTGGCTCGCACACCCTATGTGGCAGCGCAATTCTTCTTAATTCCTAGGAGTTCCATGTCTAAGACTATTAAAGTACTCATGCTACTGGCATTGCTGGCGGCCTGCTTCGGGCAGGCCCAAGGCAGCACACTCAGTATTGTCACTACGTCGCTTCCGGCGGCGACAGCTAACGTTCCTTACAACGCACCCATCCAGGCTACTGGCGGCAATTCACCCTACACCTGGAGCGTAGTCAGCCTAACCGTGAAGCCGGCGCTTCCGGCAGGTCTCGCGGTACAGCAGGCTAAGGCCCAGGCGGGCACCGCCGATATCGGAGGCACGCCGACGGTACCGGGCACCTACCAGTTCTACCTGGTGGTGAAAGACAGAACCAATAACACTGCCAAGCGGCTGTTGACCTTGACCGTGGCGCCGCAGCAAGTCGGCAGCTTCAGCTTGTTCGCTATGGCGAATGGCTTGACCGTTCAGCAAGGAACTCTGGGGCACGTCACCGTCACCGCGACTACCAGCGGGGGATTCAACAGTTCCATCACGCTGTCCACGGCTGGCCTGCCGGCCGGGGCCACGGCTACCTTCAGTCCGAATCCGATTCCGGCCCCGGGCGCGGGCAATTCCATTGCAACCATTTCGGTAGGTTCGAGCACCACGGTCGGGGTTTACACCGTGACGGTATACGGCACGGCCGAAGGCCTGCGCGAGAGCACGACCTTCTCTCTCAAGGTGACGGCGGCCCCGTTGCCCAGCTTCACCCTGACGGCGCTGCCGTCGCTGGTCAGCGTGATTCAAGGCAATGCCACCAACGCCACCGCGACCACGGCGATTGTCGGCGGCTTCAACAGCGCCATTGCTTTGTCCTCGGCCGGAGTTCCTTCCGGAACCACGCTCAGCTTCAATCCGCGCACCATCCCGGCTCCAGGCGCGGGCAACTCGGTTATCCTGATTAGCGTTTCCGCGGGAACGCCGCTGGGCACCTATCCCATCGTCATTACCGGCAACGGGGGAGGAGTGCTGCAGTCCGTCACCCTTACCTTGACGGTAACGGCCGTGCCCGGTGCCATGCCTCAACCTACGCCGCCGCAGGCGTCCGTGGATACGACCTGGAATCCGCCTGTCGGCAACCGGCTGGCTGCGCATACCGCAGCCCAGTTCCAGAGCTTCCTAAACTCATCGCTGCCCGGCGACACCATCGTTTTGGATGCGGGCGTTACCTACAGCGGCAACTTCACCATTCCTTACAAGGCCAATCCTGAAGGAGAATGGATTTACGTTGAGACTTCGGCGCTGGCTTCGCTGCCTGAGCTGGGAACTCGGGTGGGGCTGGCCGACGCAGTCAATATGCCCATCATCAGTACTCCGAATGTCAGCTCGGTATTTACGCCTGCCCCCGGCGCGAACCACTTCCGGTTTGTCGGCGTGCAGGTGCAGTCAAATTCGAACCAAGGAGCAAACTTAAGCATCCAGCCACCGAGCAATAACTTTAGCTGGTGCCTGTTCTGCTACTCGCCGGTCATCGGGCAGCAGCTTCCCGATTCGTTCATCTTCGACCGCACCATCTGGCACGGCTCCGATACCCAGGACGTGGGGCAGGCGATTCAGCTCAACGTTTCCAATGGCGCCGTGGTGGACAGCTACATCTACGACATTCACGAAAGCACCTTCGATTCGCAGGCTATCCTGGCGTACTTCACGCCTGGACCGCTGAAGATCGTCAACAATTTTCTGGAAGCCTCTACCGAGAACGTCATGCTGGGCGGCGCCGGGAACTACAACAATCCCTGGGTGCCGTCGGACGTGGTGATCGACAGCAACGATTTTGTGAAGAAGGCGTCCTGGGATTCGTGCGGCGTGCACGGAACCGTACCCGGAGGATTCGTGCTGCCTAATGGCACAGTCTGCAACGGTAATCAACAGTGGATTGTGAAGACCAACTTGGAAGTGAAGAGTGGCCGCAGAGTCCAGATCACGCACAACACCATGCAGAACAACTGGCCGAGCGGTCAGGTTGGCTTCGCGGTCGATCTCACCGTGCGTACGTCGCAGAGCGGCAATTTGGCTGTGGTAGACGACGTGCTGTTGCAGGACAACGTTTTCACCGGCACCACTTCGGGCGTGTTCATCATCGGGCAGGATGGTCAGTGCTCGGCCCAGCAGGGCTATCCGCAATGCACCACACCCGGCGAAGAGAAACGCATCAAGGTAGCCAACAACGTAATGGATCTGCGCCACGGCCAGGATTCCACCAGAAACCAATGGTTGAACCTGGACGGCGGCAATACTTATGCGGGGGTGACCACGATTGGTTCGACGGATGTCATTGTCGAACACAACTCGGCGTACATGGCTGACAACTCGGAAATGGGATGGGGATGGTACGTGTTCGCCCTGCCTCAGTTGTCCTGGGGCTGCACTCCGCCTCCAGGATTCTCGTCCACCCATAACGTGTGGATTCTGAATAACGCGGTTACCAGCCAGCCTTCCGGCGACTGCGGCTTCCAGGGCCTGACGGCGCTGCAGAACTACATGTCCGATCCTAACCCGGTTACGCCTCGCTTTGTGGGCAACGTGTTGGGCGTGCCCAGTGATGAACAGGTACAGCACTGGACAACTTGCAACGAAGCTGTTCAGGGTCTGCAGTTCAACTCGCAAGGCCAGTTGACGAACTTCGCCTACGAGCAGTGCACCACGGATGGACTGCCCGCAGGCTACAACCCAGGTCAGTAACCATAGCGCAAGACCAACCTCGCCCTGGTCGCTTCGGCGGCCGGGGCGATTACTGTTTACGTCCGCCGCTTTCACTTCTGGCCCAGTGCTCGCAACCAGAAGTGGCATCGCGCGCAAAGTTCGGAGTCTTTGCGCGCGATCTTCGGTTCAGACTATGGGCTACTGGGCCGTGATGGTTTGCACGACCGGAGCCGGAGTCGCATAGTCTGTACCATCCTGTGGGGTGAAGGCCACGATCACATGGAACACCCCGACCGGCAGCCCGCTAGGGGGCAGCAGCGCCACGATATGCTGATTAATGCCGGTTGAGTAACGCATGCTGCCCGCTATGTTCGGGCTCACGGTGGCGTCCAAGACCCCCGCCGGGCCCAGCATCTGGCCGGCCCGCACCGTCAAGGTCTGCGGAATCCACGAAATCACTACCGTCGCCTGGGTAATCGTCAAGGTGCCATTCACCAAGACGAAGCTATAGTTCTGTGCGGTCAACGTTCCCTGGGTGATGGTGATGGTGTAGTTGCCCACCGGCGATGTGGGTGTAGCCGTGGTCGACAGACTGGGCGCGCCGCTGGTGGCCGTGCCCTGGGTGTCGCCGTTCACAAAGCCGGTCATCGTATAGGTGAGCGTGGGATTGTCCTGACCGTACTGCCGAGTCGCGTTGTCGGCAGTCACGGTCAGTACTGCCTGATTCACCGTGAAGCTGTCGTTCACCGGAGGCGCCGGCAGCCACTGCGCGTTGCCGGCCTGATTCGCCTGCACCATTACGGTTCCTGCTCCGGTGATGGTCAGCACGCTGCCACTTACCACCGCCGGGCCGGACAGCACGGTGTAGCTCACCGGCAGGCCCGAGGTCGCGGTCGCCGTCAAGGTGATCGGCGCCACGCCATAGGTCTGGGTTCCCGGGTTGGGGAAGGTGATGGTCTGCGATTGCTGCGGCATTCCGGTTCCGGTCAAACCCACAGTCTGCTGGCTGGAGTTGTTGTTCAGCGCGTTGTCGGTCAGGGTGACCGTCCCGTTCACCACGCCGGTCGTGGTGGGCGCAAACGCTACTGCAATCGCGCAGCCTCCACCGCCCGTCAGGTGCGAGCTCGAACTGCAGTCGGTGCCGCCCGACGGCTGCTGCACAAAGCTGGTCGAGATGGCCAGCGCGCTCACCGTCAGCTGCTGATTGCCGATGTTCGACACCTGCAAGGTCTGCGGCGGACTGGTGGTATTGATCGTGACGTTGCCAAAGTTCAGCGTCGCCGCCTGCACCCGGTTCACTTCATACAGGCTGCTGCTGTCGGACACATACACATTGCCGGTCGCATCCAGCATCACCCCGTGGGGCGCAACCAGACCAGCTACCGGCACCACCGACTGCGATCCGCCTCCGACCGCGACTTTCACGATCTGCGCATTCCCGGTATCGGCGACATACACCGTACCGGAGGCGTCTACCGCAACGTCCTGCGGAGTGTGGTAACCGGTTCCCATGGGGATCGGCGCGCCTCCGCCCGTCGGATACTCGCTCACCTGATTGTCACTGGACACGTACACGTTGCCCGCCGAATCCACCGCGACGCCGTGCGGATTCGTCAGCCCCGTAGCCCAGGTGACCACGGTTCCGGTTCCAGCCTGCACTTCGATGACTTTCCCGGTGCCGCTGTCGGCCACGTACAAGTTCCCGTTACCGTCTTCGGCGATGCCTTGTGCCACTCCCAGCCCGGCAATCTGCAGCGTCACCATGTCGGCGGGATTCAGCGTGCCGTTTTCGTTCGGCACCATCACCACGCCGCTGCTCTCGGCGATGAACAGGTTCCCGGCGCCATCCAGCGCTACCGAGGTGGGCGCACTCAACTGGCTGACGATCACGCTCTGCTGCAGCGTGCCGGCGGCAATCTTTACCACCTGCCCATTGGCCTGGTCGGCCACATAGGCGTTGCCCGCTCCATCGATCGCCGATCCGTAAGTCGCAGCATTCGTGATGCTCCCCATCGTGGTCTGCGTGCCCGGATCGATGGTCACTGCCGGCGACTGGCCGACGCCGCTCAGATACCAGGTATTCAAAGGCTGGTTCGTCCCCTGGGCAAACAGAGTTACCGAGCCCGCTCGTAGTCCCGGCGCCGACGGCGTAAAGGCTACGCTCACCGTGCAACTTTGTCCCGCGGTGTAGGGCGTGCCCGCGGTGCAAGTGCTGCTGCCGCCGTCCTGGTAATCCAGACCGGACGTTCCCATGGTCAGGATGTTGATAGCCGTCAGCTGCGCATCGCTGTTGAAGGTGTAGGTCATGGTCTGCACCGGCGCCGGCACTCCCACGTTGACCGCGCCGAAGCTCTCATCCGAGCTGAGCAGCGTCACCGTGATGGCCGACGACGTCGATCCGATGTAGTTGCCGTTGCCGGAGTACACCGCGGTAATGTTGTTCGCACCCAGGCTGAGCTGCGAGCCGTGCAACTGCATGCTGGCCGAGGCATCGTTGCCATCGATCGCGGTCAGCGTTGCCGTGCCCAGCACCGTAGTGCCCAGCATGAAGTTCACTGTGCCGCTGGGCGCGCCGCCCAGGCCCACGACAGTCACGGTTCCGGTCAGCGTGGTCGCCTCGCCCTCATACAGACTGCTGATTCCCGAGGTTGCCACGGTCGCGCTGGCCGCCGGGGTAATAGTCAGCGTTCCATTGACGAAGGCGAAGACATAGTTCTGCGCCGACAGCGTGCCTTGCGCGGCCACGATGGTGTAGTTGCCCAGCGGTGACGCCGAGGTCGCCGTCGTGGTCAGGCTGGGCGCTCCCTGCAGCACGCCCTGGCCATCGCCATTCTGGAATCCGCTATAGCTGGCGGTGAAGGTCGGCAGCACGCTGCCGTAAATCATCGACGCGCTGTTGGCGGTCACCGTCAGCAATGCAGGATTGATGGTCAGCGTCCCGTTCACAAAGTTGAACGTATAGTTCTGCGCCGACAAAGTGCCTTGGGCCGCGGTAATGGTGTAGTTGCCCGTGGGCGAGGCCGCAGTCGCGGTGGTGGTCAGGCTGGGTGCTCCACTCAGTACGCCCTGGCCATCGCCGTTGACGAAGCCGCTATAGGTCGCCGTAAACGTCGGCAGCGTTCCACCGTAGGTCATCGACGCGTTGTTGGCGGTCACCGTCAGCACCGCCGGATTCACCGTGAAGGTATCGTTCACCGGCGGCGCGGGCAGCCAGGCATAGTTGCCGGGCTGATTGGCCTGCACCGTCACCGAACCGGCTCCGGTGATGGTCAGCACGTTCCCGCTCACCACGGCCGGTCCGGACAGCACGGTGTAGCTCACCGGCAAACCGGAAGTCGCGGTTGCGGTCAACGTGATCGGCGCGACGCCGTAGGTCTGCGTCCCCGGATTGGGGAAGGTGATGGTCTGCGGCTGCTGCTGTACCAGCACGCCCGTGCCGGTCAGGCTCACGGTCTGCTGGCTGGACGGCGTGTTCAGCGTGTTGTCGGTCAGGGTCATGGTCCCGTTGACCACGCCTGACGTCGCCGGCGTAAAGATGATCGCAATGGCGCAGCCTCCGCCGCCGGTCAGTTGCGAGCTCGAACTGCAATCGGTGCCGCCCGAAGCCTGTTGAGTGAAGGTGGTCGACAACGCCAGCCCGCTCACTGCCAGTTCCTGATTGCCGATATTCGATACCTGCAAGGTTTGTGGCGAGCTGCTGGTTCCAATCGGCACCGTGCCAAAGTTCAGCGCCGCCGCCTGCACCCGGTTCACTTCGTACACGCTGCTGCTGTCGGAGACATAAACGTCGCCGCTAGCATCCAGCGTCACCCCGTGCGGCGCAACCAGCCCCGCGACCGGCAGCACCGACTGCGATCCGCCTCCGACCGCAACTTTCACAATCTGCGCATTGCCGGTGTCGGCGACATATACCGTTCCCGAAGCGTCGACGGCAACGTCCTGCGGCGTGCTGTATCCGGTCCCCATGGGAATCGGCGCGCCTCCGCCCGCCGGATACTCGCTCACCTGATTGTCGCTGGAGGCATACACATTGCCCGCCGAATCCACGGCAACGCCGTGCGGATTCGTCAGCCCCGAGGCGATGGTCACCGGATCGCCCCAGCCGCCCGGCACTTCAATCACATTTCCCGTACCGCTGTCGGCCACGTACAGATTGCCGTTGCCGTCTTCGGCGATGCCTTGCGCCAGGCCCAGCCCGGTGATCGGCAGCGTCACCATGTCGGCGGGATTCAGCGTCCCGTTCTCGTTGGGCACCATCACCACACCGCTGCTCTCGGCGATGTACAGGTTCCCAGCGCCATCCAGCGCCACCGAGGTCGGCGCGCTCAACTGGCTGACGATCACCGTCTGCTGCAGCGTGCCCACGGCAATCTTCACCACCTGCCCGTTGGCCTGGTCAGCCACATAGGCATTGCCGGCTCCGTCGATGGCCGAGCCATACGTCGCCGCATTCGCGATGGTTCCGGTCGTGGTCTGCGTACCCGGATCGATGGTTACTGCGGGCGACTCGCCGATTCCACTCAGATACCAGACATTTAATGGCTGGTTGGTACCCTGCACAAACAAGGTTACCGACCCAGCTCGTAATCCCGGTGCCGACGGCGTGAAGGCCACGCTCACCGTGCAACTCTGTCCGGCCGTGTAGGCCGTACCCACGCTGCAAGTGCTGCTGCCGCCGTCTTTGTAATCCAGACCCGACACTCCCAGGGTCAGGATGTTGATGGCCGATAGCTGCGCGTTGCTGTTGAAGGTGTAGGTCAGGCTCTGCACCGGAGCTTCTACTCCGACGCTCACCGTGCCAAAGCCTTCATCGGATCCCAGCAGGGTTACCGAAATCGAGGGCGAGGTTGATCCCGTGTAGTTGCCGTCGCCGGAGTACACCGCGGTGATGCTGTTCGGTCCCAGGTTGAGCAGCGAGCCGCGCAACTGCATGCTGGCCGAGGAATCGTTGCCATCGATGGCCGTCAGGTTTGCGGTGCCGAGAGCTGTGCTGCCCAGCATGAAGGTCATCGTGCCGGTGGGCGCACCGTTAGCGCCCTCGACACTCACGATCGCATTCAGCGCGGTCGACTGGGTCTCATACAGCGTGTCTTCCCCGGAGGTCAGCAGCACCGTGCTCTCCTGCTGCAAGGTGGGCCAGTCGATGCCGGCGAGCTTGCCATCCGAGGTGTCGGTCCAGTCAGGGACCAGGAGCTGGTAGTCTCCGCCGCCGGGATTCACATAGGTAAACGCTGTTGAAGTGACGTCGTTGTTGGCCGGGTAGGTGTACACGCGTCTGGGCGCGAAGATCGCGTTGCCGAAAAAGCGTGGCGCCAGGGGATTAGGATCGCCCATGTAATAGGCCAAGCCGGTGACCCCGTCGGCCCCCACAAAGCCGCAGTCCCCGTCCGGCTCCTGGGCCAGAGCGTTGTCCAGTATCCAAAGATTGTGGCTGGAGGAGAAGTTCGGCGGCGGCGTGCAGCCCCAGTTCAATTGCGGCAGGGAGAAATAAATCGAAGTCGGCAGCGTCGATTGATCGCTCATCAACAGGGTGTTGTGCTGGAAGATGTAATCGGTCAATCCGGAATCGGTAGCGTTTCCGCCGTCGATCACAATGCCCATGTGGTGCGTGGTATCGAGGCTGGGTTGCAGTAGGACCAGATTGTCGTAAATCTTAACCCGCTTGCTTTCGCCGGGATTGGTGCATTGCGGATAACCATCCTGCGCGTTGCACTGATCGTCTTCCTCCAGGGTGCTGAACCCGCTGTCGACGTTGACCAGCTGATTGTTTTCGAAGGTGATGTCATCCACCACCGCAATGTTTCCGCTCTGGCTGGTACGAACCGTAAACAGCACCGAGGAGCCGGTCTGGGCACTTACCCAGGTGTTCTCCATGATGTTTCCGGAGATCAGCATCCGCTGCCCGCTCTTGATCTCCAGATTGTTCTTTTCTTCCCATTGATTGCTGGGACTGGGGGGACAAGCGGTCCCATTCGCCAGCAACGATCCGGGTGGAACCGTACCGCCGACACCGCAAGAATCCCAGGTGAGCGGCTTAAACATGTGATTATTGCGAATCTCGATGTCCGACGGAACGTAGGGATCGTTGTAGCCGCCGGCGCCGCCAAACATCAGATCTTCGGTGGTGGCCGAAAGATAGTTGTCGACAATCTTGATGGGGCCCGGTGACCAGTACACCAGGACAGCCTGCGAATCGTCGGTGGCTTCATGAATGTCAGAGATGTAACTGTCGATCACCGCGCAGTTGGAGGCGTTGCACTGGATACCCTGACCGACGTCTTGCGTGGGCGATCCGTGAACATAGCTGCGGTCGATGGTGATGGAGTCCGGTTCGGCCGATCCCAGCGCCGGGTTCCAACAGACCAGGCAGTAGGTAAAGTTGTTGCTGGGAGGATTGTTCTGCTGATTCCCGCCTTGCGTCGAGCCGGTCGTGATCTCCAGACCGATCAGACGGTAATGATTCGCTCCCGGCGCCAGGGTAAACGCCGGACTGACGTTGGGGGTCGTCACCTTGGCCAGGTATTGTTCCTGGGTTTGCGGATTGATCCTGGTGCCCGGAGGCGGCAGGCTGCTCAACCCCGAGGTTTCGATATAGATCCACAGGCCATTGGGATTCGTCTTGGCCGGCAGGGTGAAGTTCCCTGAATAGATCGATGAGTTGCTCAGAACGATGGTGTCGCCGGGGTTGGCGTGATTAAGTGCTAGCGTTAAAGTGGAGCTAGAATTGACGTTCCAGGTAGCACCATTAGGCGGATTCCAGGTCGTGTCCACATACACCCGGGGCAACGCTGGAACTGGTTCTTGAGCTGCGGCCAGCACAGGATTCAGGGCAGCAAGAAACGCTAACGTTAGTAGAACCTTACACATGGAAAGGCTCGATCGCGACGAGACGAGGTGGCTGGCATTCATCTAAGGCTCCTGTGGCGCAGGCGAGTAAAAGGCGGGAATGACCGTTTCGGGAAAATTCCCCTTTAGGAGTCGACTATGTGCGTGCTGGCACCTTCAAGCAAGTACTAAGTACACGAGATCAGCACGAAAGTAACTATTATTGGTTACCTCGATGAGGTTACTTTTGCCATCTTGACGTCTCTTTTCCCGCCCCCGCAGGGATATCCGAGGAGAAGGGTTTACCGCTGGCTTCGCGGGCCAGGCTCGCGATCCGCCGGTGCCAAACTTCGGCGGGAGGTTGAGGGTAGATCAGCAAGAACCAGGGGGACGAACGATCAGGAACTCCTCTGGGGCGCCTGCGCGGTAGAGACAACTTCCAGCGCATCCAACTCCCGGAAGCGACATTCCGGCGCCAGGTTGCGCAGCGAATAGAATGTAGGCAGGACCGGCCCGGGCCGGCGGCTGTCGATCTCGATTCCCAGGAAGATTCCGATCCCAATGAAGATGACCAAGACCCTGCTGTTGAGCCTTCTGCTGGCTGCGGTTGGCGCAGCCCAAGTTGCCGCGGCGCAAGCGCCTCAAATGCCCGTTCCACAGCCTCCGAAGACCTTGCTCGACACTACCTATCAGCGTCCGGCGGGACGGGAGATCAAGCTCCACAATGGCGACGATTTACAGGATGCCCTGGACAGCGCCAAACCCGGAGACACGATTGTTCTGGACGCGGATGCGACCTTCATCGGCAATTTTCGCTTGACTCCGAAGACCGGCGACGGCTGGATCTACATCGAGACTGCCGGTATTGACCAGGTTGCGCCGCCCGGCCAGCGAGTTGCGCCCAATACAGCCGCGCACATGGCGAAGATCGAGAGCAAGAACAGCGACTCGGCGATTTCCGCTGAGCCGGGTGCGGGTCACTATCGCCTGGTCGGCCTGGAGATCACTCCCGCCAGTGGCGCGCCTCGGGTCTATAGCCTGGTCAACGTCGACTTCGTGACTTCCTGGGTCGATGGAAAAGTTCGCACCCTGGCCAAAGAGGTAGCTCCGCAGTTGGCACCGAGCGATGACTTTCCCCACGACATCACCGTCGATCGCTGCTACATCCACGGCTCCGACACGCAGGATGTGCGGCAGGGTGTGGTGGCGAACGGCATCGCCGTCGCGGTCATCGACAGCCATATCTCCGACATTCACGACTCGACCATGGACTCGCAGGGAATTCTGGCCTATCGCACGTCCGGCCCGCTGAAGATTGTCGACAATTTCATTTCGGCAACGACCGAGAACATTCTGTTCGGCGGCGCCGGCGGCCCGGTGAATCCCTACGTGCCGAGCGATGTTGAGATTCGCGGCAACTGGCTCTACAAGCCGCTGTCCTGGATTCCGCTGACCACCGGCGGTAAAGGCAAATGGGCGGTCAAGAATAATCTGGAATTCAAGAGTGCGCAGCGCGTAGTGGTTTCCGGAAACATTATGGAGAACGATTGGCAGAGCGCGCAGATGGGCACGTCCGTCCTGCTGACCCCGCGCGTGGCGCAGGACCAGGGTGGTCCGCACACCGTGGTCGACGACATCGACATCGAAAACAACGTGATTAAGAACGTCAACGGCGGTTTCACCCTCACCGAGTTCGATGACAACGTAAAAGATGGCACCTGGCACGCGGAGACCCGGCGAATCCGGATTGCCAATAACCTGGTCTTATTGCGCGAAGAGAAAGCGCCGGCCGGATACCGTCCCATCGGCATCGCCCTCGGCCCGACTTTGCAAGATGTCGTCTTCCAGCACAACACCGTCCAGATGATGGGCAAAGCGCCGTGCTACACCTCGGTCTGGTTTAACGCCGATCAGGCGTGGAAATGGCCGCCGCCGCAGTCGTATACCTCGAACATCTGGATCCTGGATAACGTGCTGTGCCGCCAGCCTACCGGCGATTGGGGAGCACAGGGCACGGAAGGACTGATGAATTACATGGGAAGCCCGCGCCCGCTCGAGCCGCGCTTCAGCGGCAACGTGATGCTGCTGGTCTCGGATGATTTCAGCCACTCCTTTCCGCCAAGAAATAATGTCACCTCGAAAATCAATTATGTGGATGCGTCCGCCGGCAACTTCCAGCTAGCTTCTCCGAAATGGTCGCAGACGACGGACGGGAAATTGGCCGGCATTGATGCCGCCAGCGTGCAGACGGCAACCAACTCCGACGCCGCCGGAAAGATTGCCGCGCCCCCTGCCGCCGCTCCCGCTCCTCCGCCCCAAGGTGCAGCCGCGCCGCCGCCGCCGGATTCGCACCGGCCGTGACGTTCGCAGATCGGGCCGATGTTGATGCCTGTGAGGCGGCTTTGAGGCGAGGTGGCTTTGGGTTGAGGCGGTTTTGAGTCGGAGGGTTTTGAAGGGGCGCAGCTTTAGCTGCGCCGTACAAGTCCTCCATTTGAATTGTCATCACGAACCGGCTTCAGCCGGTGAGGGATCTGCTTTTCTGCTGCGCTGTTTCAACGTTTGGCCGCCGAGGAATTTACCTCAGGCGCAAATAGCGCTTCTCTACTGCCCCACCGCCGCGAACGGCACCGCCGGTTCGGGCGCCCCCAGCGGTTCTTCCAGATTCTTGAACCACAGCTCCAGCATGAGCAGCGCGTACAACTGATGATGATTGCTGCGCCGCCCGCTGTCGTGTTCCTGCAGCATGTAGCGCACAAAATCGGGCGACACAATCCCGCGATCCAGAAAACTCTTGCCCAGCAGACTGTCGTGAACCAGCTCGCGCAGCGGTCCGCGGAACCAGTGGTCGATGGGAACGCCGAAGCCCATCTTCGGCCGCGTCAATAATTCCGGAGGCAGGCGGTCACCCAGCGCCTTTAGCAAAATCCGCTTGCCGTTACCGTTTTGCCATTTCCACTTGGTAGGAATGCCGGTGGCAAACTCGGCAAAGCGATGATCCAGCAGCGGACAACGAACTTCCAGAGACGCCGCCATCGACGCGCGATCCACCTTCGCCAGGAAGTCGCCGGTCAGCAGATTCGTCGCCTCGAAGTACATTAGCTGCGAACGAATGTCGGTGCCATCAGGCAGGAAGTTGTCAGGCAGCATCTTCTGCAGGAACGCGACATCAGCCGGCAGCATCCAGTCCGGCTGCAACATGCGCTTGCGCAGAAAATACGGCACGTAATTCTGATTGACATACCGCTCCAGCGCGGTGGGCGATCCGATGGCGTGCAGAAAATTCTTGCCGTAGGCGGAGTACGGCAGAGCATTGGCGGTCAGGCGCATCAGCTTGCGCAGCGGACGAGGCACGTTGTCCAGAAACTTATATTTCTCCACCAGCGCCATGATGGGATAGCCGGCGAAAAACTCGTCGCCACCATCGCCGCTGAGCGCGACCTTCACGTAGCGCGCCGTAAACTCGGAAACGATGTACGTAGGAATCGCCGACGAGTCGGCAAACGGCTCGTCGTAATGCCGCACCAGCTTATGGATCAGCGACAGCGAATCGGGCCGCACCACGATTTCGTGATGATCGGTGTTGTACTTCTTAGCCACCAGCGCGGCGTACTTCAGCTCGTTGTAGGCAGCTTCTTCGAAGCCGATGGAAAACGTCTTCACCGGCTCGCGCGACTGCAGCGCCATCGAAGCCACCACCAGGCTGGAATCCCTGCCTCCGCTGAGGAACGCGCCCAGCGGCACGTCGGCGATCATGCGAATGCGGACGGATTCGTCGAACAGCTCGCGAATCCGGTCGCAGGTCTGCTCTTCGCTTAGGCCATTCTGATTTTCCTCGGAGAACGCCGGCAGGCGCCAGTAACGGCCCTGCCGGATCGAGCCGTCCAGCGAGTACTCCAGCCAGCAGCCCGGCATCAGCTTGCGAATCGCCTTGAACGGGCTGTAGGGATCGGCAATGTAGGTGAACTGGAAGTAGAGCTTCAGCGCCTCGCGGTCCAGATCGAGCGGGACGCCGGCCTGCCGCAGGCACTTCAGTTCGCTGGCGAAGTACAAGCCTGACGGCGTTGTCGCGTAATACAGCGGCTTCTTGCCGAAGCGGTCGCGCACCAGCAGCATCTTGCGCCGGCGCGAATCCCAGATGCAGTAGGCGAACATGCCGCGCAGCTTGTGCAGGCCGTCCGTGCCTTCTTCTTCGTAAAGATGAATCAGAGTTTCGGTGTCGCTGTTAGTGCGGAATTGATGGCCCTTGGCGATCAGGTCCTGGCGCAGTTCCTGGTAGTTGTAGATCTCGCCATTGAAGACCACCCAGACGCTGCCATCCTCGTTCGAGATCGGCTGATGACCGGTGCTGAGATCGATGATGCTGAGCCGCCGCATCCCGATGCCGCAGGGGCCGTCGGTGTAGATGCCTTCATCGTCGGGCCCGCGGTGGCGGATGAGGTCGCACATCGCCCGCACGTCTGCAACCTGCGCGTTGCCATCCCGAAGCAGAAATCCCGCGATCCCGCACATAGTATTAGAAATGCTATCACTCCCTTCGCAACCGGGCGAACCTGCCCGTGGGTGTGGAGCGTCGGCCTCCATTCCAATTCCGCGAAACGGTATGCGACAATCAGAGCCACGCTGGGGCGAGCGCGCCTGGGCGGGATCGCGTTACTCGGGAGACCCTTCGGGCATGAGCCAACACGCCACGGAAGTTGCCGCCGGCGAACGTTTCGAGTTCGGGAAGAACTGGGCGTGGTTTCTGCAAACGCTCAACGACGACAAGATCGCCGAGGCCGTGGCCTCGCTCCAGACCATGCTGGAAACCGATAGCCTGGCCGGCCGCAGCTTTCTCGACATCGGCTCGGGCAGCGGCTTGTTCAGCCTGGCGGCGCGGCGGATGGGCGCGCGGGTTCACTCCTTTGATTACGATCCCAACTCCGTAGGCTGCACCGCGGAATTGAAGCGCCGCTATTATCCCGACGATGACTCCTGGATGGTCGAGGCTGGCTCGGCGCTCGATGCCGATTACCTCAAGTCGCTGGGCGAGTTCGACGTGGTGTACTCGTGGGGCGTGCTGCATCACACCGGCCAGATGTGGGCCGCGCTCGACAACGCCGCGCCGCTGGTCGCGCCCGGCGGCAAGCTGTTCATCGCGCTCTACAACGACCAGGGAAAATCCAGCCGGCGCTGGACCAAAGTCAAGAAGCTCTACAACGAAACTCCGCAGAGCCTGCGCTTCCTGGTGGTGTGGCCGTCGTTCTGGGTGCTGAACTGGCGCTCGCTGACCAAGGACTTCCTGCGCGGCCGGCCGTTTCAAACGATTCGCAATTACGGTAAGAACAATCGCGGCATGTCGTTCTGGCAAGATCTGATCGACTGGGTCGGAGGATATCCGTTTGAGGTTTCCCGGCCGGAGCAGATCTTCGATTTCTATCGCGAGCGCGGCTTCACACTGCTGCGGCTGACGACTTGCACCGACACGTTCGGCTGCAACCAATTTGTATTCGAGAAGACCGCCTCGCGGAGGCGCTGATCGGCGATGATCCGAAAAATCGTCAAGCACTGCGTGAACGGCGTATTCCTGGCGGCGGCCTGGCCGGCGGCGGTGCTGTCGGCATTCGGCCGCATCAAGCCGGTCTACACGTTCTTCGCCCAGGCCAGCGCGAACGTTCCCGGCGGCATTGGCGACCGCCTGCGCGTCGCCTACTATTGCCTGACGCTGGCTGAGTGTCACATGTCCAGCCGGATCTCCTTCGGCACCTTCTTTGCGCACCCGGAAGCGCGAGTCGGCGACCGCGTTTACATTGGTAGCTACTGCATCATGGGCAAGGCGACCATCGGTAGCGGCACGCAGGTCGCCTCGGCGGTGCAGGTTCTCAGCGGCCAGCATCAACACATACGCGATGAGTCGGGCGCGTTCCACGAGGCGGGCGATTTCAAGAACGTGAGTATCGGCCACGATTGCTGGTTGGGCGCTGGCTCCATCGTTATGGCCGATGTGGGTGAGCGCACCACGATCGGTGCGGCCTCGGTTGTGACTCGTCCCATTCCGCCGGATTCGGTCGCGGTGGGCAGTCCAGCCCGCGTCATTCGCAACGCCGAAGCCGCGCTGCCGAATAAGGTTTAATCGCCAGCATCCCGTCTGCGGGGCGGAGGCGCCGGGCTTTAAGAGTCGCAACCCCTGTCGCCGCTACGCGGCTCCCAACAACTTTCCACTTTAGCCGGCGCTTGCGCACCGGGCTAACGACATAGCCGCCGCTGCGCGGCTGGTTTAATCGTTGCGCGGCAGGTTTGTTCCACCCAGAAATCGCATTTGCGGTTGCGACACGGTCTCTTTAAGCCCGTCTATTGAAGGGGAGCGGCAGCGGTTTCCTCTACCGGCTCAACTTTGAAATTCTGCACCACTCCACGGTAAAGGAAAAACGCACAGATGACGGAGCCGCAAAGCAATAGCATCGCCGTACCGGCTTGGTGCAGTAGCAATTTCCCCGTGCCAAACAAGCAGAAGTAAATCATGGCGCAGCCCAGCACCCACGCACCTAGGTTGCTGCCCAAGTCGCGGTGCGGCGCAAGCTCCGGCGCTTGCGAGGCGATCCGTTTCCAGCCGCGAACGTCCGGCCGCACTTTCCGATAGAAGCGCAGCAACATTTCTTCCGGCTCGGGCCTGGTTAGCAAGGTGACCGTGAGCCAGACAATCGTCGTAATGACGGTAGTGGTGATGGCGCTCTTGGCGAACACCAGCGAACTGTTGCCGGCGAAGGGCTGCCAGCGATTCAAGATGACGGTGACCAGCAGAGAGCAGGCCATCGCCGAGATCTCGCTCCAGGCGTTGATCCGCCACCAGTACCAGCGCAGGATGTAGACCGCGCCCGTGCCGGCGCCGATCTGCAACACCACTTGCCAGCCCGAGGCGATCGATCCTAGCTGGACCGAAACCCAGGCCGAGGCGATCACCAACAGTACCGTGCAAAGGCGCGAGACCGACACGTAGTGCTGCTCGGAAGCATTCTTGCGCAGGAATCGGCGATAGAAGTCGGAGACCAGATACGACGCGCCCCAGTTGAGCTGCGTCGCTATTGTCGACATGAATGCTGCCAGAAATCCGGCGATGGCGATGCCGCGATACTGGTGCGGCAGATGCGCGTTCAGCACCATCATGTAGCCGCTTTCCGGATGCTGCAGGCCGGGATAGAGCACGATGACGGCCAGCCCGGTGATGATCCAGGGCCAGGGGCGAATGGCATAGTGAGCAATGTTGAACCACAGCACCGACAGCAGCCCTTGCTTTTCGTCACGCGCGCTGAAAATGCGTTGCGCGATGTATCCGCCGCCGCCCGGTTCGGCTCCGGGATACCACGACGCCCACCACTGCAGGCCGATGTACACGCAGAAGTTCGCCAGAGGAACCATCCACCAGGGCTCGGCGTTTAGCCCGCGGGAGAAATCGGGGAAGAATGCCAGCGGACTGGCCGCGTTCGGTCCGGCGTTGGCTTGGATGTGGCGCAAGCTGGCAAGCAGGGCAGACATGCCTCCGCAGGCGACAACCGCGAAATAGGCCACTGCAATCACGATCGACATCTTCAGCACGAACTGAAACAGGTCGGTCCACAACACGCCCCACAGGCCGCCCAGCGAGACGTACAGCCCGGTGAAGGGAATGAGGAAGAACACGCAGATGGCCAGAGCCGCGCCGTCGTTGCCGCTCCATACCGAGCCGAAATGCGCACTCATGAAGCGGCTGATGTTTACCAGCATGGGAGTATTGGCCAGCGTGGTGCCGACAATGCTGGTCATCGCTTTCGTCACCCAGCCCAGGATGACGCAGTTCATCAGCAGGCCGAGGTAGAGAGCGCGGAAGCCCCGCAGGAATGCCGCCGGTTTGCCGGAGTAACGGATCTCGGCGAACTGCACGTCGGTGAGCAGACCGGAACGCCGCCAGAGCCGGGCGAAGAGAAACACGGTCATCATGCCCGAGAACAGCAGGCCCCACCACAGCCAGTTTCCGGAGATGCCCTGAGAGTAAACCAGGCCGGTGACGACCAGGGGCGTGTCGGCGGCAAACGTGGTTGCCACCATGGAGGTGCCCGCGAGCCACCAGTTCACGCTGCGGCCGGAGACGAAGTAGTCGTCAACGCTGCGGCCCGAGCGCCGCCGGAACCACAGCCCCATGATCAGGGTGATGGCGAGATACCCGACGATCGCGGTCCAGTCAAGAAGCGTGAAGTTCATTGGTGGTAGAGCTGGCCTTCAGGCCAGCGTTGGACGCTTTTGGTTTCGTCCCTAGCCGGCTTTCAGCCGGCGACAGAGCTCGTCAATTTCACTTTACGCTCAGACGGTATAATCAAAGACCGATCAGGAGTATCGAAGATTATGAGTGGAACCAATGGCAGCAACGGCGCCAACTCTCCCCAGCCGCGCGCCGAGTGGATCGCCAAGCGCCGCGAGGAAGCGGCTCGCACCGGCGACAGCAACCTGTCGCAAATGCATTTCGCCCGCAAAGGCCTGCTCACGGAAGAGATGCTCTTCGTGGCCGAGCGCGAGCAGGTCTGCGCCCGAGCTAGTGCGCGACGAGGTGGCCGCCGGCCACATGATTATTCCGGCCAACGTCAACCATCCTGAGTTGGAGCCGATGTGTATCGGCGTCGCGTCGAAGTGCAAGATCAATTCCAACATCGGCAACTCGTCCGTTACCAGCAACGTTGATGAGGAGCTGAAGAAGCTGCACACCTCGGTGCACTACGGCGCTGATACGGTGATGGACCTGTCGACCGGCGGCGGCATCCACGAAATTCGCGAAGCCATTCTGCGGCACTCGCCAGTGCCCATCGGCACGGTGCCGATCTACGAAGCAGTTTCGCGCGTCAAGCGCATCGAAGATCTCAATGCCGATGTGATGCTGGAAGTCATCGAGGAGCAGGCCGAGCAGGGCGTGGACTACATGACCATCCACGCCGGCGTGCTGGTCGAGTATCTGCCGCTCATTACTAAGCGCATTACCGGCATCGTCAGCCGGGGCGGCGCCATTCTGGCGCAGTGGATGGCGCATCACCATAAGCAGAATTTTCTGTACGAGCGCTTCGACGACATCACCAAGATTCTCGCTAAGCACGACGTCAGCTATTCGCTGGGCGACGGCCTCCGTCCGGGCTGCATTGCCGACGCCAGCGACGAGGCGCAGTTCGCCGAACTGAAGACCTTGGGCGAGCTGACCAAGAAGGCCTGGGAGCGCGATGTGCAGGTCATGATCGAAGGCCCCGGCCACATCCCGCTGGACAAGATCAAAGAGCAGGTAGAGAAGGAAGTCGAGCTCTGCTACGGCGCGCCGTTCTATACGCTCGGTCCCCTGGTCATCGACATCGCGCCCGGCTACGACCACATCACGTCGGCGATTGGTGCGGCCATGATCGGCTGGTACGGCGCAGCGATGCTGTGCTACGTCACTCCGAAAGAGCATCTCGGCCTGCCTAACGACAAAGACGTGAAAGACGGCATCATCGCCTACAAGATCGCGGCCCACGCGGCCGACGTGGCGCGGCATCGTCCGGGCGCGCGCGATCGCGATGACGCCATCAGCTATGCTCGCTATACCTTCGACTGGGACAAACAGTTCGCGCTGTCGCTCGATCCCGAGACGGCGAAGGCGATGCACGACGAGACTCTGCCCGACGCGTACTACAAAGAGGCGGCGTTCTGCTCGATGTGCGGTCCGAAGTTCTGCTCGATGAACTATTCCGCCAAGGTGGATGAGTACAACAAGCAGGTACATGGCGTGGAGAAGAAGGACTATTCCGAGCTGATGAACAAGCTGGTGGCGATCAAGTAGAGCAGCAGTCAGCAATCAGCAGTCAGCAAGTAGTGAGGCCGCGCGGGGAGCGGCCTTTTTATTCGAAAAATAAGTGTCGCTGAAGTTGCGAGCTGGAAAGGGCGATGTTAATCGCGCCCAATGCGTTTACCAGCTCTACTGTTCTAAATGCGATCAGGTTTGTGCGGAATCCCCGATTTCCGAAGACATCCGCCAGTTCGCAGGCCTGCTCGCGCCTCGCGGGCAACTTAAGCCCGGCAACCTTGGCGCTATGGCGGAACCGCTTCGGAGACTATTGGCTCGTCGCTAGTGGTAATCGTCTACAGCCGTCGACATAGGCTCTGTGTAGAATAGCCTCATGAAACGTCCATTTTCAGCATCGGTTTGGCGGGAGGGGAACTGGTACGTGTCACAGTGCTTGGAGGTAGATGTCGCTAGCCAGGGTGAAACCGAGGAAGAGTCGCTGGATAACTTAAAGGAAGCCTTGGAGCTTTACTTCGAGCCACCGAACGCGACTCGGCCGCCAAAGATTCGAACCATCGAGGTCGAGGTTGGGGCGGCTTAGGCCGCTTCCGTTCCGCGAAATCAAGCGGAGACTGGAGGCGGCTGGTTTCGTTGAAGCCAGTCAAAAGGGCAGTCACGTCAAATTTGTGCGACGAGTTGGAGAGATGGTCGACACGGCGATTGTGCCGCGGAGGTCCGAAGTCCCAATCGGAACACTCCGCAGCATTCTGAGCCAGGCGCATTTGGACTCCGATGAATGGGAAGCCCTTGGCTGAACTTTCAGCCGGCCAGGCGGGGATGAAGTTGTTCCTGTAACCAACTCGTAATCTTCGGGCCACGCTGGTGTCGTTCCTCTTTGTTACACTCGCAACGTGAGACGTATCCGCCCGAGAGCCTGGATCTTTGCCTGCCTGTCGGGCATTCTCCAGATCCTGATCTTCCCCAACTTCTCGTTCTACCTGCTGAGTTGGGTCGCGCTGGCGCCCCTGATTTACGCGGTCCTCAAGTGCCGCGAGCAAGACGTGACGATGGTGCTGGCCGACGGCGGACAATTTCTGGCGCCGGCAACGCCGTGGCAAGGGTTTCTGCTGGGATACGTCTCGGGCGTCATCTGGTATCTGGGAAGCTGTTCCTGGATTTTTCACGTGATGCACTACTACGGCGGCATTGGGACGGCCCTGTCGGTCCTGCTGCTGGTGATGTTTTCGCTGTATCTCGGGCTGTATCACGGGCTGTTTGGATTGCTGCTGGCCATGATTGCGGCGCGGCGCAACGGCTTCAGCCTGCGCGCGCTGGTGTTCACTCCCTTCGCCTGGGTAGGCGTGGAACTGGCGCGCACCTACATCACCGGCTTCCCCTGGGACCTGCTGGGCAACACGCAGATCGATAACATTCCGCTGTCGCGCATCGCTACCGTGACCGGGGTCTACGGACTTTCGTTCGAGATCGCGCTGGTGAACACCGCCGTGGCGGCGGCGTTTCTCGTGCCCTATACGCGCCGCAAACTCCTGCTGACCGCGTCGCTGGTGTCTGCCCTGGTCTTGCACGCCGGCAAGCTGGTACAGCCTCCCGCGTCGGCCACGGGGCATGGCGCGACGCTGGTGCAATCGAACATTCCCATCCTCGAAGCCGACTGGTCGCTGGACTACCTGGTGCAGACGCTGGAGTCGCTGCAGAAGCTGAGCGTGCGTCCGGAGAGTGAGAAGGCGGATTCGCCTGGGCTGATCGTGTGGCCCGAATCGCCGGCGCCGTTCTGGACCACGGACTTGCATCTGCGGAGCGCGCTGGCCGACGTCGCGCGCGCGACCAATTCTTACATCATTGCCGGCTCGATTGGCATTGAGCATACCGGCGATCCGAACCGCCGTCCCGACATTTACAACTCGGCGTCGGTGATTGCGCCGACGGGCGCCTGGACGGAACGCTACGACAAGATCCATCTGGTACCCTTCGGCGAATACGTGCCGTTTGAGAAGGTGTTCAGCTTCGCCGGCGGGCTGACCCGGCAGATTGGAACCTTCGCGCGCGGGAAGTCGCGCGAGCCGCTCGATGTCGGCGACACCAAGGCCGGCGTTTTTATCTGCTACGAGTCAATCTTTCCTAACGAGGTGCGACAATTCGCCAAGAACGGCGCGGAGATGTTTGTCAACGTCTCTAACGACGGCTGGTATGGCGAAGGCGGCGCGCCGCGGCAGCACTTGAATATGGCCCGCATGCGCGCAGTGGAGAACAATCGCTGGCTGCTGCGCGACACCAACACTGGCATCACCGCGGTGATCGATCCTTATGGGCGCGTGGTGGCCGAGGCTGCCCGCAATCAGCGAACTCAGTTGCAAGCAGCCTATTCGCTGGAGCTCTCCACCACTTTCTACACTCGGCACGGCGATTGGTTCCCGCTGGTGTGTGCGATAATCGCATTGCTGGGACTGCTGTTACGCTACTCCGGTCCGGCGGAAATGACGCAGCCGCAACTGGCGTGAGTAGCTCATTAGCTATTAGCTTTTAGCAACCTGGCTAACCCGAGTTTGCTAACAGCTAAGAGCTAACAGCTAACAGCCAGATGCATCGCACCCCAATTGCGCTGCGACATTTGCTGATCGAGAAAGGTAACTGAAGCACGATGGTCGAGGAATTAGAACAGGAATACGCTGCCTTACGGGACAAGGTTCACGATCTACAGGAGTATCTTTGACGCGCCTAAGTTGCGCGAGAAGCTGAGCGAGGTCGACAAGCAAGCCTCCGATCCTACGCTCTGGTCGAATCCCGAAAAATCTCAGCAGGTGATGCGCGAGAAGAAGCGGCTGGAGACGGCGCTGACTACGCACGAGGAATTGGTTCGCCGCTCCGGCGACATCAACGCTTACTTCGACCTGGCGCGGGAAGGCGAGAATGTTTCCGCCGAACTGCGCCGCGAAGTCGATGAGCTGCGCACGCTGGTGGAGCGACTGGAAACCGAGACGCTGCTGTCGGGCGACAACGACGAGCGCAATGCCATCGTCACCATTCATCCCGGCGCCGGCGGCACCGAGTCGCAGGACTGGGCCGAGATGCTGATGCGCATGTATATGCGCTGGGCCGAGCGCCAGGGCTTTCAGACGCAGCTCTATGAATATCAACCGGGTGACGAGGCGGGCATCAAGTCGGCGACGTTCGGGGTCAACGGTGATCACGCTTATGGTCTATTGACCAGCGAGATCGGGGTACATCGCCTGGTGCGCATCTCGCCTTTCGATCAGGCCAAGCGCCGGCACACCTCGTTCGCCAGCGTGTATGTTTCGCCAGAAATCGATGAGAGCATCGAGATCGATATCAAGCCCGACGACATTCGCACCGACACTTATCGTTCCGGCGGCAAAGGTGGGCAGCACGTTAACACTACGGATTCGGCGGTGCGCATCACGCATATTCCGACGGGGATTGTAGTTGCCTGCCAGAACGAGCGCTCGCAACACAAAAATCGCGAGAAGGCGATGAGCATTTTGCGCTCACGGCTCTACGAGTACGAGTTAGAGAAAAAGCGGGAAGAGACTAAGCACATCGAAGATTCGAAGCTCGACATCGACTTCGGCTCGCAGATCCGGTCCTATGTGCTGCAGCCCTATCGCATGGTGAAGGACCTGCGGACGCGAGTGGAAATCGGCGACGTGGATCGGGTGCTGGACGGGGATTTGAATGAGTTGATCCGGGGTTACCTGCTGGCGCGTAGGAAAGAGCAGCAGGGATAATGGGCCCAGCGACTTTACGCTGCTCGCCGACGGCGACTTGCCGGCCGTGGCTTTTGAACTTCCAAAGACAAACCGAGGCGGTTAGCGTAAATCAGCAACTTCTCAATGCTCATGTGATTGATCTTGCCTCGCAAAAGATTGCTGACCACAGGCTGGTGTTCATCCAATACGGTTGCGAGTTCCGCCTGCCGGTATTTCTTCCGTTTCACCTCGTCAAAAATGGCGATCAAAATCTGTGCTTTGAACTTCAAAGCCAAAGCCTTCTCGGGAGAAAATCCGAGGTCAAAGAACACTTCGCCTTCCGTGATGTGAGCGGGTTCATTTCTGGCTTTCATGTTTCCTCTGCTCCAGGATTCGCTGTCTCACGCGGGATAACCGCTCTTTAGCAACGGCAAGGTCCCGCTGATCGGTCTTTCGACTCTGCTTCTCGAAGCAATGCAGCACGTAAATTACCTCATTAATCCTCGACAGATAGATCACGCGATACCAGGATTTATCGTCGGATTCCGTTAACTCATAAACGCCCGGCCCGATGGACTGCATCCTACGCGCCGTTGCAGACGGAAGTCGGCCGAGTTGCAGCTCAAACAGCGCAAAACCAAGGTTGCTTCGGATGTCTTCCGGAAAGGCCCCCAACTTCTCACGAGAATCTCCCTCCCAGTGAATCTTCGCCAACGGGACTGCGGTAGTCTGCCGATGCATTGCCTGCGCGATCCGTCTTATTATAATAAATCTATTATAGCAAACGGCAATTACGAAACTTGTTCAGCACCACCCGGGTCGAGGATACTGTTCCTGCGGGCAAGGACCCGCTCACCAATGGACGAGAACTGCCTCTTCTGCAAAATCATTGCCGGAAAGATTCCTTCGAAAAAAGTTTACGAAGACGAGAAGGTTTACGCCTTCGAAGACATCGATCCCAAAGCGCCGACGCACGTGCTTATCATTCCCAAGCAGCATGTGGTGGATTTAAAGAATGCGAAGGCCGAGGATGCGGAGATCATCGGCTACTGCAATCTAGTGGCGGCGAAGATTGGACGAGAGCGCGGCATTGAAGATGGATATCGCACCGTGTACAACGTGGGCCCGCGTTCCGGGCAGTCGGTGTTTCACCTGCATCTGCACCTGCTCGGCGGGCGGGATATGAAGTGGCCGCCGGGGTAGAAAGGCAGTTGTCAGTTGTCGGTGGCCAGTTGTCAGTGAAAACGTAAGGCAGCGTCTAACTGACAACTGACAACTGGCTACTGCCAACTGCCTTTCAATGTACTGTCTTGGTCTTGCGCGACATGTAATCCATCAGCAGGTACTGGCCGAGAGTGTAAGGCGTGGTGAAGTAGGCTTTGCCGCGACACATCTCCGTCACCTTCTGCACGAACTGCACCAGGCCGTAGTCGGAGGCGAGCATGAAGGTGTTGATCAGCACGCCGGCGCGCTTGCACTTGGAAACTTCCTTCAACGTCTCGCTCACGACTAACGGGTCGAGGCCGAAGGCGTTCTTGTAAATCCGGCCATCCTCCAATGTCAGAGCTGAAGGCTTGCCGTCAGTGATCATCACGATCTGCTTCATGTCTTTGCGCTGGCGTTGCAGGATGCGCTGTGCCATGCGCAGGCCTTCGCGGGTATTGGTGTAGTACGGCCCGACTTTCACTCGCGCCAGTTGCGACAGCGGCAACTCTTCCGCCGAATCGTGGAACAGTACCAGCGACAGCGAATCGCCGGGATACTGGGTGCGAATGAGGTGCGACAGTGCCATCGCCACTTTCTTGGCCGGAGTGAAGCGGTCTTCGCCATAGAGAATCATGGAGTGCGAACAATCCAGCATCAGCACCGTGGCGCAGGATGACTGGTATTCGCACTGATGCACTTGCAGGTCGTTGTACTCGATGTTGAGCGGCAGATGCAGGCCTTCGCGCTGGATCGCGTTGGACAGAGTCGCCGTGATATCGAGATTCATGGTGTCGCCGAACTCATAAGTCTTGGTCGCGCCGCTGGCTTCGATGCCGGTAGCGGTATCGCGCGTGTCGTGGCGGCCGAAGCTGGATTTACCCAGCGAGCCCAATAGATCGCGCAGCGCCTTGAAGCCGAGGAAGTCGAGACCCTTGTCGGTGATCTCGAAGCGCGCCTGCGATTGCGCGTCGCCGACTTGTCCTCCGGCGGTCGAAGGCCGCGAAGGATCGTGCGGCTGATCGATGTTGATATAGTTTTCCTGCTCCATGCGCCCGATCAGTTGCTCAACCAGTTGCTCCAGTTGCTCACCGCTCATGTTCTCGATTTGCTCGCGCATCTGTTCGTCGAGCATGTCGCTGTTCAGCAAGGCGTCAGCGATGGCCTGGCGCAGGTCTTCCATCGTCTGCTCGGCGTCATTCAGGTCGTACCAATCTGAGTACTGTTGTTGAAATCCGCTCTGCAGAAGATAGTCGGAGAGCGCGTTGAGCAGGTCCTCCATGCTCATCTCGGAGGCGGGCTCAGGAACATATTTTTTGTAGCGAACGAATTTAGCCATGGATAAGCATTCAGCCCTCAGCCGTGGACATTCAGCCAGGGTGACCTAATTGAACGGCCTGCGTTGTCTCCGAAATTCGCGCTCTTCGTCTTCTTCGCGGATGCTGGGTTTCTCGCGGCGCGGCTGCTTTTCGCCGGCGGTAAAGGTGCGCTCCTCGCTGCGGCCGATGCGTTTGTGCGCGTAGAGGCCCTCGAGAATGAACTCGGCTCCCGAAACCAGCATCTCCGACGGCTCTTTGCCGGTCAGCCCCAGGGCGCTCAGCTTATCGAGCAATCCCTGAATGCCGCGCAGCTTATGCAGTGTCTCTTGCGCGCCGGCCGAGTCGCGCAACTGGATCTCGCCTCCCAGGTCGAACCACTGCACCACCTGGTTCAGGTTGCTGTTGCCGTGAAAATATTTGTCGTAGGTGCGAGCCACGGCGGCGCGAATGATCTCGCGTACCACATTGTCGGCGCCCTTCAACTCGCCTTCGTACTCCAGTTCCAGCTTGCCGGTCATGGCCGGCATGGCGGCGTAGATGTCGCTCACCCGCGGCACCACCAGCTTCTCGCCCGACCGAATGGCGCGGCGCTCGGCATTGGAAATCACGTTTTCGGTGGCGCTGATGGGCAGGCGCTGGCTGACGCCGCAACGCTTGTCGATGCGCTTGTCTTCGCGTGCGACGAAGGCGATCTGCTCGATCACCTGGCTGATGAAGTCGGGAACCTGCAACTGATGGCCGTTGCGCTCGGTCCACGCCTCCTGCGCGGTGATGGCGATGCCTTCTTCGACGGTCGCAGGATAGTGAGTGCGAATCTCAGAGCCGATGCGGTCTTTCAGCGGGGTGATGATTTTGCCGCGCGCGGTGTAGTCCTCGGGATTGGCGCTGAAGACCAGCGCCACGTCGAGCGGCAGGCGCACCGGGTAACCCTTAATCTGCACGTCACCTTCCTGCATGATGTTGAACAGGCCCACCTGAATTTTGCCGGCCAGGTCGGGCAGCTCGTTGATGGCGAAGAGGCCGCGATTGGCGCGCGGCAGCAATCCGTAATGCACGGTGTATTCGCTGCCCAGTTCGTGACCGCCCTTGGCGGCCTTGATGGGATCGATGTCGCCGATCAGGTCGGCGATCGTGACGTCCGGCGTTGCCAGCTTCTCGACATAGCGCTGTTCGGGCGTGAGGTAGGCGATGGGCGCGTCATCGGGATTGGCGGCCAGCAGTTCGCGGCAGCGGCGGCAAATGGGATCGTAAGGATTGTCGTGGATCTCGCAGCCGCGCAAGTAGGGCACCTGCGGATCGAGCAGCGTGGTGAGCGCGCGCAGGATGCGGCTCTTGGCCTGGCCACGCAGCCCCAGCAGAATGAAGTTGTGGCGCGACAGAATGGCGTTGACGATCTGAGGCACGACGGTGTCGTCGTAACCGACAATGCCGGGAAAAATGGGGCCGCTGCCGCGCAGCCGGGCGACCAGGTTCTCGCGCATTTCGTCTTTTACATTGCGCTGGGCTACGCGCTCTTCGGAAAATTGGTGGCTGCGACGAAGCTCGGCCAGAGTTTGCGGAAGATTGCTCAAGGGCTGGATACCTCCAGGGTCACGGCCGCCACCTTCCCACGGCCGTCGGAAACGATAGCGAATGTCCGTATTCTACGCCTGCTGCGATCACACGCGCAGGTGACGGAAATCACCGGCATCAGTGGCAGCGAGAGAAAAAGAGCGTTGTGCATTAGAGGCAGGAGAGAGGGGCAAAGATGCGGAAAGTCGGAGATGCTGTGTAGGACGTCTTATCGGAATGGCAAAAGCAGATCCTCGTCGGGCTGAAGCCCTCCTCGGGATGACAAAATATCAGGCCGGTTACGGCGCAGCTAAAGCTGCGCCCCTTCAAGAACCAACTGCGCCCCTTCCAGAGCCAGCGCTTCAGAACCGCTGCGCCCATCAGGAACTGGAACGAGTCTTCCCCGAGTTGCGGGCCAGGCTTGCTCCATGCTCGTCGACTCCGCTCCCGCCGAGCATGGCTCTCAGCGCCGTTCGGGGAGAGCAGTGTCGCCGCGGCGCTGGCGTCGACCGAGCGCAGGCGCAGGTCGCGTTGCGGGAAGGGAATCTCGATGCCCGCCTCGTCCAGCAGCCGCATCACCTCCAAGCGCGACGTCACTCTTCACCTTGACGGCGTTGCTTTCCTGCATCACCCAGAACTGCAGTTCGAAATTGAGTGAGCTGTCGCCGAATTCCTTGAAATAGACGGCGGGCGGCGGCGAGGTGAGCACGCTCTCATGAGTAGCAGGCAGCCTGATCGAGCAATTTCGACACCAGCTTCGGGTCGCTGCCATAGGCGACGCCCACGGGCAGCTCGGCCCGGCGCAGCGAGGACGAGAGTGTCCAATTAATCACTTTGCCGGAGATGAAATTGGCATTGGGGATGATGACCTCGGCGCCCTGAAAGGTTTTTACCGTGCTGGAGCGGATGCCGATGTGGGTAACGGTGCCGGTGGTGCCGTCGATGTCGAGCACGTCGCCAATATGAATCGGGCGCTCGAACTGGAGGATCAGGCCGGAGACGAAGTTGTTGACGATGTTCTGCAGGCCGAAGCCCACGCCTACGCCCAACGCTCCGGTGAGCACGGTGAACTTGTTCAGCTCGACGCCGCCGGCGTTGACGGCCAGGAAAAACACCAGCAAAAGCAACAGATAGTGCAGGGTGGAGGCAATCAGTTCAGGCAGGCCGCGCGAGAGGTGGAAACGGCGAGAGCAGTTCTTCGCGGACCAGAAAGCGAATGGAGCTGGAAATGGCGTAGCCGACGATCAAGATCAGGAAGAATCCGAGCACGCCTTTGAGCGTGATGTTGGTGGAACCGCCGGCGATGTGGAAGTCGAGCACATCGTCGATGCGGCCCATCACCCATTCGCGCAGACCCATCAAATCCAGAGTTGCGGTCAGCCAGATGAAAAGTCCAGTCCATTTCAGGACGCGCGGCACCCAGCGGGCGATGGCATCGTGATGCAGCCGGATCAGCGCCAGTTGCTGGGCGGGAGGAGCATCAATGCCTTCCAACAACAGCAACGTGAAGACGCGCACCCCAGCGAAAAGACTGATCGCGATGAAGGTGCTGAACAGCGACAAGAATCCCAGGAACTGCGACAGCTTGACATAGCCGAAGAGGTTTGCGAGCAGAGAGCTCCCCAGGATCACAACCGCCAGCTGCATGCCGAAAACGCGGAGCCGCCGAGCGCGGGTGGCGCCTTCGGCGACCGACATGCGCGAGGGCCGGACCAGGATGGCAAACACGATCAGAACCGCGAGGTTGGTAATGAACTGCACTTCGCGCTTGTGAGCCGGCGAGAACGAGATCCAACTGACCGAGGCGTCGATCAGATATACGCCGGCCAGCCAGTAGAGCAGGGTGCGAAGCCTCGGCTCAATCAGAGGAGGCAGGAGAATAAGCAAAGGGAAGAAGGAAATCAGGATGCCCAGGCCAATCAACGGCAGAGGAGCCACGGGCGCCAGTAGATAACTGGCCAGCAAAGGAGGCAGGACTCCGAGCGCGAACCAATGGCGCACAATGCGCAGGGCTTTGTCCTGTTCGGGCGTAGCCGGTTGCAGGCCGCGAGTTGCCAGGTGCAGACGATAGGCTGCGAACAGCGACAACAGCAGCAGCAGCAGCAGCCCGGCCAGGGCGCCCCGGGTGTCGCGTGAAAAAGCTCGAATGCCGCGCAGCCGGGCGCCGGCCGAAGTGAACAGCGTGCCATTTTCGCCCAGGTCGCGCCGCCGGCCCAACTGCCATAGCGGCAGGCTGTCGCGTTCCAGCAGGCGGCCCTCCAGATGTCCCTGAGCCTTGGTCAGCCGATCGATGCAATCGAGAGCGATCTGGTCCTGGCTGGCGGCCCGGACCTGCAGGTTCACAATCACGCGCAACTGGTCCTGGGCCTGGGCTTGCAGTTGCTGAATATTGTGCGCGGCTTGCTGAATGACATCCAGCGTGGGACCCAGCTCCGGCGTTGCCTGGTTGGCTTGCAGCGTGGCTTTCCATTGTGGCAGCTGCGCCTGCAATTGCTGGATGGCGGATTGCGCGGCATTGGCCCAATCCAGCAGCTGACGTCGCGACAGCGCCGTCTCTTCTTCCATTGCCTGCCAGTAGTTTTGCTCTTCCCGGATTTCCAGAGTGCTGGGAGTGGCGGCCAGCAGCGCATCCAGGTCGCGCTGCTTGGATTGCAGCTCTTCATGGCGGTCGTCCAGGGTCGTGCGCATGGCGTCAAGCTGATCGGAGTTGGGCAGGCTGTTGACAATGTCGCGCAGCATCCGGGTCACGTCTTCGGACCGGGCCGCGACGTCGGGCAATGGAATCGCCAGCGAAGCCGGCGGCGCTGACGAGGTTGCAGGCGACGGGGCCGGTTCGGTTGCCGGGGTCTTCTGCGGCGGAGAAAAGAACGATTTCACGGAACTGGTAGCCGGCTTCTGCGCGACCGCCAGCGTGCCGCACAACAATGTCAGCAAGAGCAGAGCAGGGAAGCGAACCCGGACCCGCGAGGTTTTCCCGGCGCGGTTACCGGCCATGCGCGCAATGAATTGGGGCTGACCCATGCTGCCGCCATTATCGCTTATCGCAGCGCCTTTGAACCGAAAGCTTGCGGTCAACGATTAGCCATTGCCTAGCTCATCCAGCATGGCTTCCATTTCCGAGAGTGCGTGCTGATTACGAGTACGGCGGGCGCAATCGATGCCTTGGCCCAGCATGGCGCGGGCTTCGTGGGTGCGCTCAGCCCGGGCGAGGGTCTGGGCCGCCATGAAGTATGCGTTAGTGTAGTCGGGATGGACGGCCAACAGTCGTTGAAATTCGGCCAGGGCGGCATCGGTTTCTCCCGAGCCGGAATACTCCAGCCCCAGGGCGTAGCGGGCAAAGGCATCGTCGGGATTGGCCTGCAGAATCTCTTTCAAGCTGGCTACGCGATTTTCATCCATGGGCTAGAGTTTCTCCTTGTCCGATGAGTGCATGGTATAGGACGGATCGATTGCTGCTCAACTGCAGTTAAGAATCTCGAGCAGTTGTGTAGCTGCAAGGCCGACAGGCCATTACAATTGGCCTTTACCTTTTACGATCGTCAAGCGAGGAAACCTGTGGCCTGTCCCTTTCTTTATGCCGGAAGCCCGATTTGATGCGGACTGGCCGTTTCCGCAGCGACTTCCCTTGGGCGCGGGGTGGGCGGGAACGTGCACCGCTCCGGGACATGAGGGAGCGCGGCCCGGCGACGAAGAGTTGAAGTCCGGTTGCAACCTGGGCTATGCGAAGAAATGCAGCCGGCTTCCCGCTGAGCGGCACGCAGATGCGGTGCGGTTCGTGCTGGGCGAAGAACGCGACGGTATTCTGCGCGTGCTGTTTGTCTGCGAGCGTTCGTATCTGCCTGCCGGAAACGGGGAACTGCTCTATGGGACAGCGTCGGGGACATGGCTGTTGAGGCATGACGATCCGCGGGTGCAACGCATGGCCGAGTGCTACGTGCAGGCGCAGATGGCGCGGCGGTCGGCTGGGACGTTGTGAGATTCTGTCGCGTCCTACGCGCATGCCGGCAAGTTTCGCGCAGCATTAAGGCAAGGATTTCCACACGGCCAGATTAGCTTCTTGAGTCTCCGGGAAAACTATGGAACCAAACGAAGGCAATTTGCGGCCGAGGCCGGTGAGCGAGTCGAAGTCAGAGATGACCGAGCTCGTCTTGCCCAACGATACCAACCCGCTGGGCGCGCTGTTGGGCGGCCGCTTGATGCACTGGATCGATCTGGCGGGCGCGTTGGCGGCGCATCGCCATTCCCACTCCTACGCGGTGACCGCCTCGATGGACCACATCGACTTTCTAGTGCCGGTGCACGTGGGCGACATGGTGATCCTGCAGTCGTCGGTCAACCGCGTGTTTCACACTTCGATGGAAGTCGGGGTAAAGGTGCTGGTGGAGAACTACATTTCGGCGTCTCGCCAGAAAGTCGCCACCGCCTACCTGACGTTTGTCGCGGTAGACCGTCATGGCAGGAAGTTGGAGGTGGCGCCGGTGATTCCGGAGACGGAAGACGAGAAGCGGCGTTACGAAGGCGCGTTGCGACGGCGCGAGGCTTCCAAGATGGAGCGTGAGCGCCGGAAATCGGCGCGGGGATAGAGTCGGCGAGCAGCGAGCTCTTGCATTACGGCGATGGCCAGGACGTGAACCTCAGACGGCGCCAGCGCCGGCCGTTTCGGCGAATCCCTGGTTCACTTGTCCTGCATTTCGCTCTGACCAGCGAATCGGTAGGTCACTCCATTCCACAGATAGGTGTAGACCATATAGTGAACGGAGCCATCGCTCAGGCTGCGAGGTACGCGTACGCCGATCGCACCGCCAGTCGCATCGGCGGCGGCGCTGCCAAAGGCGGTATCGCAGAAACCGGTTCCATCGGGAGGCTGCTGCACTGACCATAGCTTCTCGAACTTGCTCTCGGAAAGCTGATTGAAGACGGTAATTGTCAGGCAATTGTTCTCGCCCGCATAGGTGACCAGCAATACGTGATGACGCTCGGCCAGGCCCTGCAGATCCAAATTCGCAATGCGCGATTCGTCGGCGCTCTCATCTGTGCCGCCGGAGGCTGCCCGCCAAAGCTTATGAATGACGGATGGGTCGAGGCCGGTCTGCTTGGCCCACTTCGCTTCGTCGGTTTTATGGACATGCTTCCAATCCTGAGCTGCGACGTTGCTTGACAGCAGCAGCCAGCCCAGCGCGAGTACCGCCCAATAACGCATGCCGACATGATGCCGCAGAGATGCCGATGAGACAAGCGTGGGGCGAAAGTTGGAATCGCGGGGGCAGCGGCCGTCCCGGAAACTCGACATTAGGCTTAGCGGACGGCGGCTATTTTCGCGGCTTGCCTAGCCGGGCGGCTACTTCGAACATCTTCCTCACCGTGTCCATGTCAGTGGGGGCGACCATGGCGGCGGGAATCCGCAATTTGGTGATGCGTTCCAGTTCCACCAGCGTCTCGATCAACGCGAACGAATCGATCATGCCGGAAGAAACTAACGGTGTGTCGGCGCCGATGTCGGCGTTCGGCTTGCGCAGGACTTCCATCTTGACGTAGCGAATCATCGATTCGAGTTGAGCGTTATCCATTGGTTTGCCCGGAGTTCTCCTGGTTCAGGTGATCGATCCACGATTGCGCCGCCGGGGTCAGTGGCGCGGATTTGCGCGCCGAGGAGACGAGAATCAACTTACCGTCGCTGGCGCGAGACATGCGATAGTCGAAGGCGAGGATCACCAGCTGGTTCGAGATTTCGGCGCCGCCGGTGATGGTAATCGCCAGATGGTCATCGGCCTGGGCATTGCCAAAGTATCCCGTACGTCGCCAGAAGGTCGACCGGGCATCGATCAGATCTGCGGGCGTAGCGTGATCGTTGAGCAACGCGCGTTCGGCGAAATCGAGAAAGCAAACAAAATTGGCGAAGTAAATCAGGCCCGCGCCATTGGCATCGCGATCTGGATCCAGCGGATAGTTCACCACCCGCGATCCAAGATTTCCGTTATTCGCCACCGGGGCGTGAAATGTGCCTTCGGCTTTAGCGGCGCGGCAAAGATCCAGGGAATCGGGCTGGGTGGGTAATTCAACGATGCGGCTGAAATCGCAATTTTCCGGCTGCGCCATCTTCAACTGTTGCGGCCCGGCGAGCTGATAGATGAAGACGTTGGTGCAGCGGATGATCAACGGCTCACCATTGGTGAGCGTGTATCGCCCGTCGAGGTAGATCCGTCCGTAGTGGCTCAAGTCGCGGGAGAAACGCAGCCAGTCGTTCTCGTCGTAGAAGCTCAGGGGCCGCTCGGGCGACAGGAGCAATTCCACAAAGCAATAAGTTGCGTAAAGCCGATTTTCAAAAGCGTCGCGAATCTCATGCGTGGGAACGCCGCTGATTTGCTCGAACATCTTCCAGCGATCATGGCCGATCCACTTGAGCAGGGAAGATTCGTTCAGCCCGCTGCGGCCGAGATGCGGCATTCCCAATTCCAGGGCAACTTCCTTGGCGGTCGAGGCTGGCATCATGACGACTGGGGTCTCAGGCATTCTCGCGTGGTATGGCAGTGGTCAACAAATCATCTCACAAATGGCCTGAAGTGAGATTGTTGCAGGGCGCAGCTTCACAGGCCACGGAAAAAGTCTCAACAGCAGATCCCTCACGGACTAAAGTCGGTGAGGAATGACAAATATAAAGGAGTTGCTACGGCGTAGCTAAAGCTACGCCCCTTCAAAATCGCCTTAGGCCGAGTTTTTCAGCAAACTGTTCAGCCGGTTCGTGATGACAAAATAAGGACCTGTACGGCACAGCTAAAGCTGCCGCACCTTCAAAACCACCGAGCCGCCCTACCGTAACTCGTCCATGCATTCCTCCAGCACCTGGCGCGAGGGGCGGGTGACGCTCTCGGGCAAGGTGGCCAGCGGCCGGTCGGTCATGTCGATCATGTCGAGGAAGTTGGGCGCGGCGGTGTTCAGGTAGAAGACCCCGGTGAGCACCTCGCCGGCCTCGTGCGACTCCATGATGCGCTTGATCGCTTCGGTCTTGTGGGTGGGGTCGTAATCTTTCTCCAGCTTGCGCAGGCGCAAGTGCGAACCGTCATGCATGGTGACGTTGAGGCTGGTGCCGGCATCGTACTCCACATCGATTTCATTGAAGTGCGGCACAAAGTTCAAGTCATGCAGCGGCTCTTCGTGGTCGATCACGAACTTGTACGACTTGGTGGAACCCTCGTGGTCGTTGAAGGTGGTGCAGGGCGAGATCACGTCGAGCATGACCGTGCCGCGATGCGACAGCGCCGCTTTCAGCATGGTGTGCAGCTGTTTCTTGTCGCCGGAAAAGGACCGGCCCACGAAGGTCGCGCCCAGCATGATGGCCAGGGCGCAGGTGTCGATGGGCGGAAGGTCGTTGATGACGCCGGTCTTCAGCTTCGAGCCCAGATCGGCGGTAGCGGAGAACTGGCCCTTAGTCAGTCCATAGACACCGTTATCCTCGATGATGTAGATCATGGGCAGATTGCGGCGCATGAGGTGAACAAATTGTCCAATGCCGATCGACGCCGTGTCGCCGTCGCCGCTAACGCCCAGGGCTACGATCTTGGAGTTCGCCAGCACCGCGCCGGTGGTGACCGACGGCATGCGGCCATGCACCGAATTGAAGCTGTGTGAACGGCCCATGAAGTAGGCGGGACTCTTGGACGAACAGCCGATCCCCGACATCTTCACCACGCGCTCGGGTGCGATGCCCATTTCGTAGAAGGCGTCGATGATGCGCTCGGAGATGGCGTTGTGGCCGCACCCGGCGCAGAGCGTGGTCTTGCCTCCACGATAATCCAGCACGGTGAGTCCGATGCGATTGGTCTTGGGCCGGGGCGGCGGTGTGGTTGTGGTCGCCATTTACTTGCCCTCCTGGGAAAGAATGTCGTCGGTGATGGTGCGCGCGTCGATAGGCAGCCCGTTGTAGTGACGGACGCTGCGCAGCCGGGCGATGTCTTCGATGGCGATGTCGAGCTTCAGCAGTTCGTGCATTTGCGCATCGCGATTCTGATCGACCACGTAAACCCGCTGGTGCGTGGCGATGAAATCGTGCGTCTCCTGGGTGAAGGGATAGGCGCGCAGGCGCAGATAGTCGACGTGCACTCCGTACTCCGATTGCAGTTGGTCGAGGGTCTCGACCACCGCGTGATGCGAGGTGCCGTAGGCGATAATGCCGACTGGGTTCCCCTCGTTGCGCACAATCTCCGGCTTGGGAACCAGGGAGCGCGAGTGCTCGAACTTGCGCGCCAGCCGGTCCATGTTGTTGGCATAGTCGTCGGGACGCTCGCTGTACTGCGACTTCTCGTTATGACCGCTGCCGCGCGCGAACCAGGCCGCGCTGGAATGATCGGTGCCGGGCAAAGTGCGGTAGCCGACGCCGTCGCCGTCCACATCTTTGTAGCGTGCGAATCCGCCCAACCGTTCCAGATCTTCCGCGGTCAAAACCTTGCCGCGGTTCTGCGGCTTCTCGGGATACTGGAAGGGCTCCGACATCCAGTTGTTCATGCCGAGATCAAGGTCGGACATGACGAACACCGGCGTCTGCAACTGCTCCGTCAGATCAAACGCATCGCTCGCCATGCTGAAACATTCGCTGACGCTGGACGGAATCAGCATGGGATGGCGGGTATCGCCGTGCGACAAGCGGGCCACGAAAGCAATGTCGCCCTGCGAGGTGCGGGTGGGCAAGCCGGTAGAGGGGCCGACGCGCTGAATGTCCCAGATGACGCCGGGAATTTCGACGTAGTAGCCCAGCCCGGCAAATTCGGCCATCAGCGAAATGCCGGGTCCGGCGGTGGCCGTCATGGAACGTGCACCTGCCCAACCTGCACCCAGGACCATGCCGACGGCGGCGAGCTCGTCTTCGGCTTGAACGATAGCGAAGGTAGCCTTGCCGTCAGGTCCGACGCGATAGGCCTTCATGTATTCGATCAGCGTCTCCACCAGCGACGACGAGGGTGTGATGGGATACCAGGTCACCACGGTTACGCCGGCGAACATGGAACCCAGCGCCGCGGCTGAATTGCCGTCGATGATGATCATGCCGCTGGTCTTGTCCATACGCTCGACGCTGAACGGATCAGCCTTGGTGAGCGATGCGGTAGCGTAATCGTAACCGGCTTTGGCGGCGTTCCAGTTGAGTTCGGCAGCTTTAACTTTCCTGGCGAACTGCTTGCGCAGCGCCTTCTCCACTTCCACCATATCGAGATTGAGCAGACGTGCGACCACGCCCACGTAGACCATGTTCCGGACCAGCTTGCGCAGCTTCGACTCCGGACAGACGGCAGCGGTGATCTTGTCGTAGGGCACGGGGTAGAAGGTGAGGTCGGAGCGCAGTTCGTTGAGCTTCAACGGTTCATCGTAGAGCGCGACCGCTCCGGGAGCCAGCGATAGCACGTCTTCGCGCGCGGTCTCGGGATTCATCGCCACCAGGAAGTCGATTTCCTTCTTGCGCGCGATGTAGCCCTTCTTGCTGGCGCGGATGGTGTACCAGGTCGGCAGGCCGGCGATGTTCGAGGGGAACATGTTCTTGCCGGAGACCGGCACGCCCATCTGGAAAATGGTGCGCAGCAGAACGGTGTTGGCGCTCTGCGATCCCGGAACCGTTTACGGTCGCAACCTGGATGCTGAAATCGTTGACGACAGGCTCACGCACGGCGCCTTGTGCAGCGCCATGAGCGGCAAATTCAGTTGTGGCCATCAATACCCCTTACTACATGGATGTTGCCGGAAGGGAGAACCCTTCATTATAGGGCAGTTGGCAAGGAGATGGGGGAGCCTGATGCAGCATTTCGCATTCATACCGCGAGAACCGCCATGTAGGCTATGCTGTTGGTTGATCTGAGGCCCCAGGCGGGATGAGGGACACGACAAAACCAATTCGCCTTTCTGGTCACGCCTGTCAGCAAATCCAATTCCGGGGAGCAACCGACGACGAAGTCTCGGAGACGATCCGTAGCGGAGAGTGGCAGGTAGCCGAAGGCGGGCGGATAGAGTGTCGCAGAGATTTCCCATTTAACGCGATCTGGAACAAGAAACAATACGCAACCAAACAAGTACGGCCCATCTTTGTCGAAGAGTCAACTGAAGTCGTCGTTGTAACGGTTACGTGTATTATTTTTGAAGGAGTCGCTCATGAGAATCACCTATGATCAAGAAGTGGATGCCCTTTACATCCGCTTTCAGGAAACCACCGTCACGACCAAGCATCTGGCGGAAGGGATTGCAGCCGACTACGACTCTGAGGGACGTCTGGCTGGGATTGAGATTCTCGATGCTATGAAGCGACTAGGCGATCCGGCTGTATTTCGGCGGGTGACGCTGGAAGATGTGGCCTTGGCCCATCAGCAGTAGTTCGTAGGGCGCTCGTGCTTACGCTGACACGCCTTCCGTCCGAAAGTACTGTGCCATCTTGCGGAACTTATCGTAGCGTGCGTTCAACAGCGCGTCGGTCGGCAATTTCTCCAACACTGATAAATGCTTCTCCAGCACGTCGGCCAGCGAGTTGGCGGCGGCGTCGTAGTCGTGATGGGCCCCCCCGGGCGGCTCGGGAATAACCTCGTCGCAGATGCCGAGCTCGAGATTATCTTTCGCGGTAATGCGCAGAGCCGCGGCGGCAATGTCTTTCTTGGTCGAGTCGCGCCACATAATCGACGCACAGCCTTCCGGCGAGATGACCGAGTAGATGCTGTTTTCCATCATCAGCACGCGATCGGCAACTGCGATTGCCAGCGCCCCGCCGCTGCCGCCTTCGCCGGTAATGACTGCGATAAAAGGAACTTCCAGCCGCGCCATCTCGCGCAGGTTGTGAGCAATGGCCTCAGCCTGGCCGCGTTCTTCGGCGCCGAAGCCGGGATAGGCGCCCACAACATCGATCAGCGAAATGACCGGACGGCGCCACTTCTCGGCGAACTTCATGGCGCGCAGTGCTTTGCGGTAGCCCTCAGGATTGGGCTGGCCGAAGTTGCGATGCACGCGCTGCTTGGTGTCGCGGCCCTTCTGCGTGCCCAGCACCAGAACTTCCCGGCCGCGAAACCGGGCCATGCCGCATACCATCGCAGCGTCGTCGCCAAAACCGCGGTCGCCGTGAATCTCGCTGAAGTCGGGAAAGATGCGCTCGATGTAGTCCAGCGGGTAGGGACGGCTGGAATGGCGCGCCAGTTCGGTGCGTTCCCAGGGAGTCAACTGGCCGGCCATTTGCCGGCGGAGCGACGCAACCCGGTCATGCAATATCTGCAACTGCTTTTGGGCATCCTGATTGTCTCCGGCAACGGACTGCAGTTGCTGAATCTGACTTTCGATGCGTTCCAACTCCTGTTGCGCTTTAGAAACGGCTTCCATATAGGTGCCTTCCCGGCCGGCCGCGGTTTGGATCACCGCCTCGACCGCGCAGATCCAGAAATCCAGGGCGGACAACATTCCAGTTTGCGAAGGCGAGAGCTCGGATTCGTTGGCCACGGCAGTATCTGACTAAGTAAGACCTGGGTCAATCGACGACGCGCACGCTACCGCGGCCGCACAACTCTTCCACTCGGCTGATGAAGGCCCGGTCCGGCAAGACATTATAGCCTTCGGCTTCCATCACCACCGTGAAGTCTCCTTTGCGCTCCAGGTCAAAGAGCACGCGGGCGGCGCCTTTACGTTCCCTGCAGAGAGTTTGTAGTTCGTCGATGGTTGAAGACGAAACCGTTTCCAGCGCGACTTTGATGCGCAGATGGCTGGGCAGCTTGGGCTTGGCTTCCTCCAGCGGGGTGATGTCGCCAATCATGACTTTGGAGTTCGAACCTTCTTCCACGCGCACGCCGCCCTTCACCAGCACGGGGACGGTAAGCTTCAATTTCTCCGCCAGCCGGCGATAGGGTTCGGCAAAGCACAGCACGTCGACCGAGCCGTTCATGTCTTCCAGCTGCCCTTGTGCGTAGAGATCGCCTTTCTTCGACTTGGCGACGCGAATGCCTTTCAGGATGCCGCCGATCAGAATCTCGTCTTTGCCGGTCGACGATTTCAGCTCGGCGACCTCGGTGGTCGAGAGAGCATGGAAGTCGAGCAGCTTCTCGCTGTACTTTTCCAGCGGATGTCCGGTGATGAAGAAGCCCAGGATTTCCTTCTCGTGGGCAAGCCGTTCGTGCTCATCCCAGTCGGGAGTGTTGGGCAGAGGTTTTTCGGCCGCCTGAGTTTCCGCGTCGTCCTGGAACACGCCGAATAGGCCGTGCTGGCCGAGCGCCGCATCTTTCTGTGCCTTCAGCGCCTGGTCCATGGCGCTGTCGATGACCGCCATTAACTGCGCGCGCCGTCCCATTGCATCCATGGCGCCGCTCTTGATCAGCGACTCAACCACCCGCTTGTTGAGCAGGTGCAGATCGACCTTTTCGCAGAATTGGAAGACCGACTTGAATGCTCCGGCTTCCTTGCGAGCTTTCACGATGGACTCAATGGCGTTGTGCCCGACGTTTTTCACTGCGGCCAGTCCGAAGCGAATGGCGTCGCCGTGCGGCGTGAAGTAAGCGTCGCTCACGTTGACGTCGGGCGGTTCGACCGCGATGCCCATCTCGCGACATTCGTTGATGTACTTGACCACGTCGTCGGTGCTGCCGGAAACCGAAGTCAACAGCGCAGCCATGAACTCGACTGGGTATTTCGTCTTGAGATACGCGGTCTGGTAGGCCAGCAGCGCGTAGGCGGCCGAGTGCGACTTGTTGAAGCCGTAGCCGGCAAACTGCTCCATCAGGTCGAAGATCTTCTCGACTTTTTTCGGCTGGAAGCCGCGCCCGGTTGCGCCCTGCACGAAGCGGGCGCGCTGCTTGGCCATGGCCTCGGGATCTTTCTTTCCCATGGCCCGACGCAGCAGATCGGCTTCACCGAGCGAGTAGCCGGCCAGGCGGTTGGCGATCTGCATTACCTGCTCCTGATAGACGATGACGCCCAGCGTCTCCTTCAGCATCGGCTCCAGCTCAGGCAGTTCGTACTCGATCTTCTTGCGGCCCCACTTGCGCTCGATGAAATCTTCGATCATGCCGCCCTGGATCGGCCCCGGACGGTAGAGCGCGTTCAGTGCGGTGAGGTCTTCGACGGCGGTCGGTTTGTAGCGGCGCAACACATCGCGCATGCCGTGCGATTCAAACTGGAAGACGCCGGAGGTCAGGCCGGTGTGAAAGACGCGTTCGTAGGTCTCTTTATCGTCGAGCGCCAGCTTCTCCAGGTCGAGCCGCTCGCCGCGGGTTTGCTCGATGAGTCGCAGCGCATCGTCAATGATGGTGAGCGTGGTGAGCCCCAGGAAGTCCATCTTCAGCAGGCCCAGTTTTTCCACCGCTTTCATGTCGTAGGCGGTCACGATTTCGTCGTTCTTGGTGCGATGCAGCGGGACCAGATCGGTCAGCGGGATCGGCGAGATCACTACGCCGGCGGCGTGCACGCCAGAGTTGCGCACCAGGCCTTCGAGCTTCTTGGCGGTATCGATCAGCTCTTTGGTTTGCGGCTCTTTGTCATAAGCGGCCGCGAGATCGGGCGAATCTTTCAACGCCTGGTCGATGGTGATATTCAGCGTCGGCGGGATCATCTTGCCGATGCGATCGACCTCGGCGTAAGGAATATCCATGGCGCGGCCGGAATCTTTGATGGCGGCCTTGGCCGCCATGGTGCCGAAGGTGATGATCTGCGCCACCTGATCGCGGCCGTACTTCCGGGTGACGTAGTCGATGACCTCGCTGCGGCGGTTCATGCAAAAGTCGATATCGATATCGGGCAGGCTGACGCGCTCGGGATTGAGGAAGCGCTCGAACAGCAGCTCGTTTTGCAGGGGATCGATGTCGGTGATGCCCATGGAGTAGGCCACCATGGAGCCGGCGGCCGAGCCCCGACCCGGCCCGACCGGGATCTTGTTTTCCCGGGCATAACGGATGAAGTCCCAGACGATGAGGAAGTAGCCGGAGAACTGCATCTGGCGGATGATTTCGATTTCCCGCGCCAGGCGCTGCTGGTAATCGTCCAGCGAATGCTTCAGCCGGCCCAGAGCCTGCAGTTCGTGCAGAATGTTCAGGCGCTTGGCAAAGCCCTCGCGCGCGACGTGCTCGAAGTAGTCAGGTAGGGAATAGCCGGTCGGCACTTCGAACTGCGGGAAGGGATCGTGAACTTTTTCCAGGCGAACATTGCAGCGCTCGGCAATCTCCAACGTGCGTTCCAGGACACGTTCGTAGCCCAGGAAAACCTTCGCCATCTCGGGATAGCTCTTCACGAAAAACTGATTGCCATGAAACTTCAGCCGGTTGGTGTCGTGGATCGACTTGCCGGTCTGGATGCAGACCATCACGTCTTGGGCGTGGGAATCGTCCTCGCACAGATAGTGGCTGTCGTTGGTCGCCACCAGCGGCAGACCAAGGTCTTGTTCCAGCTTGAGCAGATTGGCTTGAATGCGCTGCTCTTCGGGAACACCCTGGTCCTGGATCTCGAGATAGAAATTGCCCTTGCCGAAAATGTCAGTGTAGGTGGCAGCCGCCTCGCGGGCCGCGTCGTACTTGCCTTCAGTCAGGCTCTCCGCAACTTCGCCTTTGAGGCACGCCGACAACGCGATCAATCCCTGCGAATGTTCAGCCAGAAATTTCTTGCTGATGCGGGGCTTGTAATAGAAGCCATGCAGCGACGCTTCGGAAACGATCTTGACCAGATTGCGATAGCCCTGGTCATTTTCGGCCAGCACGATGAGGTGGTTGTAGCTGTCGCCCTCGGGCGAGGCGCGATGATCTTCCTTCTTGCAGATGTAAAGCTCGCAGCCCAGGATAGGCTTCACGCCTACTTCTTTGGCGGCATTGGCGAACGCAACAGCGCCAAAGATGTTGCCATGGTCGGTCATGGCGACCGCCGGCATCTCAAGTTCCTTGACACGGTTGACCAGGCGCTCGATGTTACAAGCACCGTCGAGCATCGAGTAGTCGGTGTGGAGATGAAGATGTACGAATTGACTTTGCGACATTCTAGCCTTGAGCCTTCATTGGTATTTCTATTTTATTCGCTCGGCGTGCCGGCTGCAGTCTGAGGAAGATGTGGAAAAATGGACTGAAACCTCGGGAATGTGCCGTCCCTGCCGAGCCTGAGATTTCTTATCGTAGCCTACCCAGGACTTCGTCCTGGGCTGAACTGAGTCGTCCGCCAGCGGACGGGAGCGGCGAGGGATTCGACCACGTCGATTCAGGAAACCTTGCTGCCGCGTTCGCGGTGACACCGGGCTGGTTAGGACGCGGCTTTCTTGGCGGCGTGTTCTGCATGGGCGGATTATTGTGAGCCGTTGCGGGGGATGTCGCTCGCTGGACCGCCGGGCGAAATCAGCTGGCCGCCGGTTATGACCTGGCCAGGCGGGGTCTGACGGGGGACGGTCGGCTGAGTGCGAGATTTCGCATAGGCGCGGTAGGCAAAGATCACGGCTAAGAGCGGTGCGGCCAGCAGCCATCCCCAGAAACCGAAGATCAGGCTGAGCAGGATAGGCACAATCAGCGATGCCCAGATGGGCACACGGGCGGTTCGGCGCATAATGACCGGCTGCAGCAGCAGGCCGTCAATCACGATCACCAAGCCATACAGAATCAGGACGTAGAGAAATCCTTCAAAGCCATCGGAGATAAGCGCTGAGACGGCGGGGCCGACGAAGGCGATGACGGGTCCGAAGTGGGGAATGAACTGCAATCCTGCGGCCAGGATTGCCCAGAAGGGGGCGAACGGAACCTGCAGATACCAGAGCCCAACCCACCACAGCGCGCCCACGGCCAGTGCGTCATAACATTGCGCAACGAACCAGCGGCGCAACGCGTCGGCGGTGAGATTGATGTGCCGGGTAAACTGCATGCTGTTGTTGGATGCGGGCCGCGCGGGACGGTCTCGCACCCATGCTACACTCGGAAGTAGGCACTTGACATTTAGCACTTGGCATTTGGCAAATCCATGTTGGATTGCCGGCTTTGGCCAAATGCATACTGCTAAGGGCCAACTGCTCCTATGAAATTCGGCGTCATCATCTTTCCCGGTTCCAATTGCGACCACGATGCCTATTGGGTGATTTCTGAAGTTGCCAAGCAGCCCGTAACTTTTCTGTGGCATGACTCACCCGACCTGCAAGGTTGCGACGCCATCATCGTGCCCGGAGGCTTCGCCTACGGCGACTATCTTCGCACCGGGGCGATCGCCAAGTTCTCGCCGGTGATGGAGTCGGTACGCAAGTTTGCCGCCGAGGGCGGCCTGGTGCTGGGCATCTGCAATGGCTTCCAGATCCTGTGCGAAGCCGGACTGCTGCCCGGAGCACTACTGCGCAATGCGGGACTGAAGTATGTTTGCAAGCCGGTACACATACGGGTGGAGAGCACCAACACGCCGTATACACAGCAGCTCACCAAAGGCCAAGTGCTGGAGATTCCTATCGGTCACATGGAAGGCAATTACTTTTGCGATGAGCCGACCCTGGCCGAACTAAAGGACCAGGACCGCATTATCTTCCGCTACACGACGGCTGCGGGCGAGATTACCGCTGACGCCAATCCCAACGGATCGCTGGAGAACATTGCCGGAATTTGCAGTGCCGGCCGCAACGTGCTGGGCATGATGCCGCATCCAGAGCGCGCCGCCGAAGTGGAGTTGGGCATGACCGACGGGGCCAAAGTATTCCAGTCGCTGATATCGGCGATGGTGGCGAAGTAAGTCGCTGTTCTCATTCCTCTCTCCGCAAGCCCAAGGCCGAGTCCTGCGAATTACGGTGATGGTCGGCGAGCCGGCGCTATAGCTCCTGCCATCGACTGTCCGTATTCCACCAATCCTCTCAGTGGCCGATCGCATCCAAGGACGAAGGCTTACTCGCCGATATGCGAACGCTTCCTTTGTCCCTAGTCGGCTGCTGGATTCTTCTGTCGCTACTGCTCCTTCCGGGGGTAGCTTGCGCGCAGCAGGCGTCTGGTTCACTGTTCGCGGACAACCAACTCTGGGATTTCGGCGTGTGGGGTTCTGAGGCCGTCGGCAAGCGCGGCGGCGAAGATTTTGGCACCGCGCTGATGACGATGGCGGGAGTTCATGCCGGCCGGGTGGTCTACGAATACGCGCATCCTGGTTCCGGCAAACGCACGTTGGAGTACACCATCGACCTGGAGCCGTTGTTTCTGGTGACCCACCCGCAACGGGCCTATGGTGGCGGCTTCGCTCCCGTGGGAGTGCGCTGGAATTTCATTCCCCGCGGCCGCTACCGGACGTTCGTGGAGTTCAATGGTGGCGGGATGTTCACCCAGAAGAATGTCCCTCCGGGCAATACCTCGAGCTTCAACTTCACGGTATCGGCCGGGCCCGGGGTGATGATCGCGCTATCGCGAAACCAGGCTCTCAGCGTGGCCCTGCACTACTGGCATTTGTCCAATGCAGACATGGGCAACCAGAATCCGGCTTACAACGCGATTCAGATTGTGGTGGGCTATCACTGGCTGAAGGCGAGAAATGCGGCGGGCAAAGTTGTTTCGACAAGCCCACACAGTGTCACGGTCAAGCCGTAACTTGCGGGCGAGCCAAGTTCTGCGGATGTGCCGGAACGACTCCTACGGAACGGGATGGAATGGCTCAATGCTAATGGTCGTCCGCTAATAGCTAGTGGCCATTTCCGTTTTCCGTTATTCTGGGTCAAGTAAAACTCCAGCGCTGACTTATGACCACTAAGCTGCCAGGCTCGTTCGATCGCAAGTTCGTTCCGCTCACCGCCCGCTTCGACCATGCCCTGCTGTTCGCCTCGCAGGTGCATCGTCAGCAGGACCGCAAGAAAAGCGGCATTCCCTATCTTTCGCATTTGCTGGGCGTGGCCTCCATCGTGCTCGACTACGGCGGCGATGAGGAGATGGCCATCGCGGCGCTATTGCACGATGCGGTCGAGGATCATGGTGGGCGCCCTATGCTGAAGGTGATCGAGCAAATGTTTGGGCCGCGGGTAGCCAAGATCGTGGACGGCTGCACCGATTCTTACACGGTAGATCCGAAGAAAAAGGAGAGTTGGGAGCGACGCAAGTTTCGTTACCTGCATCGGGTGCGCCACGAGGATGCCGAGACCCGGCTGGTTTCGGCTGCGGACAAGCTTTACAACGTGCGCGCCGTGCTGCGTGATCTGCGCTGCGACGGAGAAGTAGCGTTCGCGCGCTTCGCGGCTCCCAAGGCCAAGACGCTGTGGTACTACCGCTCGCTGGTGAGAGAATATCGTCTGGGCGGGGTGACTCATCGTCTCAAGCCGCTGATCGATGACCTGGACCGGGTCGTGACCGAAGTCGAGCATCTCTCCGGATTGCTGGCCAAGCCCGTGCCACCGCCGCGGCGGATCACTAACAAGCTCAAGGAAAAACGTTAGGCACGACGACCTTCCATCGCCGATCGCATCCCGAGGAGCCTGTGGCCACAAGCGAAGCTGAACGCATTACCGAACTGCTGAAGAGCGCCAAGACCATTGCCGTGGTTGGGCTGTCGGATTCGCCCATGCGCACCAGTCACGGAGTGTCGCTCTACATGCAGTCGCAGGGATATCGCATTATTCCGGTAAACCCCAAGATCACCGAGTGGTTGGGCGAGAAAGCCTACCCCGCGCTGCTCGATGTGCCGGAGAAGATCGACATCGTTAATATTTTCCGCCGGTCCGATGCGGTGCCTGACGTGGTGGAGCAGGCAATCCAGATTCAAGCCCCGGCGATCTGGATGCAGGAAGGCGTGATCCATGAGGAAGCCGCCGAAAAGGCCCGCCAGGCGGGCATCTTCGTGGTGATGGATTTGTGCATTTTGAAAGAGCATCGCCGGCGGGAGTAGACGCTTCTCACCACGGAGGACACAGAGCGCACGGAGAACTTCTTAAATAGTTGTATTGTTCGTCCTGAACTGTTGCTTTTTGCGCGAGGAATCAGGTTTTTTCGCCATCACTGGAAAGCAGATCCCTCGGCTACGCTCGGGATGACAGTTCTAAACTAGATGACATGTCCAGACTATCTGCGAGCCTAAAACGATTTTGGGTTTTCAACTTTTTGAGTGCTTCTCCGTGCTCTCCGTGCTCTCCGTTTCTCCGTGGTGAACGAGCCCTTTGCCTTTGCTTTCCTGATCTCTTCCAGCCGCGCTTTGATGCGCTTTTCGATGCCTTCGTCGGTGGGATGGTAGTAGACGCGATCTTTCAGGTTGTCCGGAAGGCATTGCATGTCGGCAACTTTTGATTCCAGGTTGTGGGCGTACTGATAGCCCTCGCCATAGCCAAACGCCTTCATCAAGCCTGTGGGCGCGTTGCGCAAATGCAGCGGCACCGGGTCTTGCGCAGTGCGCTCCACATCTTCCTGCACCGCCCCATAGGCGGTATACACAGCATTTGATTTGGGAGCCGCACACAGGTAGACCACGGCCTGCGCCAACGCGAGATCGCCCTCGGGAATCCCGAGGAAATCGAATGCGTCGCGAGCGGCCAGCGTGATGCCGAGAGCATTGGGATCGGCGAGTCCAATGTCTTCCACGGCCATGCGCACTACGCGGCGGGCGACGTACAGCCGGTCCTCGCCGGCTTCCAACATCCGCGCCAGCCAATACAGCGCGGCGTCGGGATCACTGTTGCGCACGCTTTTGTGCAGCGCTGAGATCAGGTTGTAGTGTTCTTCCCCCGCCTTGTCGTACATCAGGACGCGTTTCTGCAGCGCGTCGGTGACGATGGCATCGGAGATGCGAGGCTCGGCGTTCTTGCCTGACTGCTCAATGGCCAGCGTTGCGGAGACGTCGAGCACGTTGTAAGCGCTACGTGCGTCTCCGCTGGAATAGGCCGCAATCTTGCGCAGGGCAGTTTCTTCCGCAGCGACGTGCAACTCGCCCAGACCTCGGGTCTCATCGTGCAGCGCCCGCTGCAGCAGGCCAACGATCTGGTCTTGGGTGAGCGGCTTGAGGATGTAGACCCGGGAACGCGATAGCAGCGCGGAAATGATTTCGAACGAAGGATTCTCGGTCGTGGCCCCGATCAGACGGATACTGCCCTTCTCGACATAAGGGAGAAACGCGTCCTGCTGGGCTTTGTTGAAGCGATGCACTTCATCGACAAAGACGATGGTGCGCGTACCGTACTGCCGCGCGCGTTCGGCATCGGCCATCACCTGCTTGATTTCCTTGATGCCGCTGAGTACGGCGGAAAACTCGATGAAGTCGGCATGAGTCATGCGGGCGATGATCTTGGCCAGCGTGGTTTTGCCGACGCCGGGAGGTCCCCAGAAGATCAGCGAGCCGGTGTCGTCGCGTTCGATCTGCACCCGCAGCGACTTGCCGGGACCGAGTATGTGTTCCTGGCCAACAAACTCGTCCAGCGTCCGCGGGCGCATGCGATCAGCCAGCGGACGCGACTTGTCGATGGCATCATCGGGCGGCGGGTTGGTTGGAAAAAGACTCAAGGCTTTGATTTCACCACGGAAGACACGGAGAGCACGGAGAATTCAGAGGATCCTTCGGACAATTCCGTCTCTTAGTATTCGGACGTTGAAATTAATCAAGAAGCCAACTCGCATTCCGCTGAGACGCAAGTAAGTAAGAAGCTGTGCTTGATGAATAGGAAGTATCTTGTCCACAGATTTCAGCTCGACTGCGATCTTGCCGGCCACGACCAAGTCCATTCTGTAACCGCAATCCAGGTGAATGCCTTTGTAGTCAACGGGCAGGTCGACCTCAGTTCGAAAATCGATCCGTCGCACGGCGAGTTCATGACACAGGCAGGCTTGATAGGACGATTCCAGTAGACCAGGACCTAACTCCCGGTGCACCTCAATGGCGGCTGCGATAACTTCACCCGTCAGTTCCGCATGCAGAAGTCGCGAATTTTCGCGGACTTGTAAGTCGTTGTCAGCCAGATTGATCACGGCCCCTCCGACACATAAAGAACAGACTGATTTTATTCTTTATCCTCCGTGCTCTCCGTGACCTCCGTGGTGAATAGATTTACGCTCGCTGCCTCGCCGCTTCGTACAGCACGATCGACGCCGCTATCCCGGCGTTGAGCGATTCGACGCGGGACGATTGCGGGATCGCGACAATTTCGTCCGCTTGCGCCAGCACATCCCTGGGAACGCCGGCTCCTTCGCTGCCGACGATGAATGCCAGCGGCCCCCGCAGGACCGCGTCGGAAATTGAACGGCCCTGATGCGACGAGGTGGCCAGCACGCGTATGCCGCGAGCTTTGATTTCCGGCAGCGCCTTGGCCAGTTCGACCTTGACCGCCGGCAGGCGAAACAGCGAACCCGCGGAAGCTCGTAGAGCCTTCCAGTTCCAAGGGCTCACAGTCTTCTCGCCAAGCAGCAATCCCGTCCCGCCGAAGGCCTCGGCCGAGCGCGCGATGGTTCCCAGGTTCCCGGGATCCTGTAGGCCCGCGGCGATCACCAGCAGCGGTGGCTTGGGAACCAGCACATCCTCGAGGGCGAACCCCTTCACGCGCACCAGCGCGGCTACGCCCTGCGGAGTCTCGCTGGGCACGGCGCTGGCGAAAACCTCATCCGGCAACAGCAAGGCTTCTGTGTGGGACGACAGTTGCGGCAGCAGCTTATGAGCGCGCTCGCGGGCCGACTGGCTGAAAAAGACCGTGCTGAGCCCTAGTCCGCTGCGGATCGCCTCTTCGACCAGGTGCATGCCTTCGACCGCAATTTCACCCTGATCGTTGGCAGCAGCTTCGGCGAAGCCGCGACGCAGCTGCTTTACCCGTGCGTTCTGGCGGCTATCAATGCGGCGTAGGCGATCGTCGAATTTTGCCGGAGGGGTCATGCGGCGAGGGAAACCGGCGTCTATCGTACACCGAGGATGGTTCCCGAATCGGCACCATGCTGCAAGGCGGCTCGTGATAATCTGCTGTGTTACCGTTGCACGGAGCGATGTGTTAGGGTTCGCTCCGACCCTGCTCACGAAGAGAAGACACCGGTGCGTCCCGAAATCGTCAAAATCAGCAGCCAAGAGCCGGAAGCCTCCCTGGTGACCTACGTGGCGGAGAAACTCCGCGCCGGGGAAGTGCTGGGCATGCCGACGGATACCTTTTACGGTCTCGCCGTCGACCCCTTCAACCTGCATGCCGTCGATCGGGTTTACGAAATCAAGACGCGCTCGCGGCACAAGCCGCTGTCGCTGCTGATCGAGTCGGTTGATCAGGCAGCGGAACTGGCGTGGCCAGTGCCCGAAATCTTTTACCTGCTGGCGCGTCGCTTTTGGCCGGGACCACTGACCATTATCGTGAAAGCTGATCCTAAGCTGCCGCTGAAGGTGACCGCCAATACCGGCAACGTGGCCTTGCGGGTGCCGGCGGCGGAAGTTCCGTTGGCTATCATCCGTTCCGCCGGGCTGCCCATCACGGCCACGTCGGCCAACCTGCATGGCGAGTCCGAGTGCACTTCGGCGATGCAGGTCCGCGATCAGTTAGGCGATTGCCTGTCGATCATTGTGGACGGCGGCCAGTCTCCGCGGGACATGCCCTCCACCATCATCGATCTGACCAGCGAGGACGGCCACTGGCGGCTGCTGCGGCATGGAGCCATTCCCGAAGAACAGATCACTGAGCTTTTGGGGCAGGAGTAGTCGCCACGGCGGTTCAAAGAAGCAAATTTCACCCCCTCCGCTGGATTATGGCGCTCATCGTTCTGGGCGGGGTGGGATTTCTGCTTTATACCAGCACGCAAATCATGCGCGAAGCGGCAGTCGACGAGGAGCACCCGGTCGATGCCATCGTGGTTTTTGGCGCTGCCGAATATGTTGGCCACCCCTCACCGGTGTACCGGGCGCGGCTGGACCATGCCTACAACTTGTTTGAGCGGGGATTGGCGCCGGTCATTATCACCACGGGCGGGGCGGGGAATGATCCTCACTTCAGCGAAGGTCAGGTGGGGCGCGACTATCTGGAGTCGCGCGGCGTACCCGACGGCAATCTGATTGCGGAAACCCAGGGCGGCGATACCGACGAATCGACGCAGCGGGTCGCGGTCATCCTGCGCGCCAACGACATGCATAGCTGCCTGCTGGTGAGCGATGCCTATCACATGTTCCGGGCCAAGCAGATGATGGCGGCGCAGGGGATTAGAGCCTACGTCTCGCCGCGCACCGGCTCGATCCCCAAAACCAAGGTCGGACGCTTTATGGCGGCGCTGCGCGAGAGTTTCAGTTATCTGCTGTATAAGGCGCATGTGCGGTAGGTCCATAGTCCGGCGAAGCGCGAGGTCAATCTGGGATGTACGTCGCTAAAGAGGAGTTCATTCTGAAGGTCGCCTCCGGCCGCAGTGTGCTGCATCTGGGCTGTGTGGGCTTTACCGACGTAGCGCCCGGCGAGCGCGCTAAGTTCGCCAAGCAGAGCCTGCACTGGAAGCTCACTCAGGCAGCGGAAACCGTGGGCATCGATTACAGCCTTGCGGTGATCGAGGAATACCGAAAACTGGGAGTATTCACCAACATTATCGCCGGCGATGTCGAACGACTCGACGAAGTGCAACTCGCGCGCGCGTTCGACGTCGTAATTGCGGGCGATATTATCGAGCACCTATCCAACCCGGGACGGATGTTGGATGGGATCAAACGATTCTGTACCAGTGACACTCAGGTCATCCTTACCACCCCGAATGCATTTGGCGCGCCCAACTTTCTTAGATATTCAGCCGGAAGGTTCCGGGAAGGCGCGGAACACGTGATGAGCTTTAACGAGCAGAATCTCGCCACCCTCTTGGGCAGGCACGGATATTCTCTCAGCGAACTGCATACCTGCTTTCAGCCGCGTTCCATGGACCAACACTTTGCCAGTTTTTTCACCTTGGGAAGAAAAGTCTTCGAGTTGTTTCCCCGCTTTGGCGGCACTCTCCTGGTGGTTGCGAAGGTCAAGCCGCCAACGGCTAACTAAGGAAGACCGCAGGGTTCGCCTGAAATCGGACCTGGTAGGTCGCTGAAAGAGCCGCACTTATCAGGCATGCTAAAGCAGTTTCTGGGTTGCTGTAATCGCTTTGAAAGGGCGCGGCTTCAGCCGCGCCGATCGGCGCTACCCGAGCTCGGCCTTTAGGCTCTGGGGGAAGCCGTCAGCGGCTAAACAGTTTGCTGAAAAACTCGGGGAAAGATCAGTCGAGATGACAAATATAAAAGAGTTGCTACGGCGTAGCTAAAGCTACGCCCCTTCAAAATCGCCTTAGGCCGAGTTGTTCAGCAAACTGTTTAGCTGATGTCTTGCACCCAGCTTTTCGGCACGCCTGAAGGCGTGCCCCTTCAAAACGGATACAGCCACTGTGAAATTGCTCTAGCTGAGAGCTGACGGCTATTTCACCAGAGCCAACACCCGCGCCGGGCCGCCGGAGCCGTTCTCCAGCTTGATCGGCGCAACGACGACCGTGGCTCCCGACGGCGGCACCAGTGCCAGGTTGGCGACGTTTTCCAGGTGATACACGCTTTCCTTCGAGGTGAAGTAGTGGACGGGGTAGGTGGTGGTGGCGCCTATGTCCACGCTCATGGTGTCGATGCCGAGTCCCACAATGTCGCGGGTCTTCACCAGGAACTTAGCGGCTTCCAGAGAGAATCCCGGATAGTGAGTCAGATGATCGCTTTGCTGGTTGCGAAAGGCCGTCGGCGAATTCCAGCGATCTTCCCATCCGGTATAGGCCATCACCACCGCGCCTGACGGAATCTGCCCGTGAGCATCTTCCCAGGCTGCGATGTCCTGCACGCTCACTGCATAGTCGGGATCGCGTTGCGCGGCGTGGCGAACGTCGAGAACCACCAGCGGCCGGATTAGCCGCTCAGCCGGAATCTGATCCACCGTCCACATGCCTGCGGCAAAATGGGCCGGGGCGTCGAGATGCGTACCGTAGTGTTCCTGAGTGCTGAAATGGCGCGAATAATATCCGTCGCGCTCGAGGTTGCCTAGTTCGGTTGACTGAAACGGAGACTCGTCGGTGCCTTCCCAGTTGGGCGAGCGGTCGTTAAGCGTGTGGGTGAGGTCGACGACGGAGCGATGGCTATCGGAATCAGGCATGGGAGCTTTGCGCGCGAACAACAAGAGCGTTAGCGCCAGACTACAACCTATCGCAAATGTCTTCCAGTTCAACATGCCGGTCGAGGCAAAAGCCTCTCGGTGAAAGATGCCGGACCCAGGTTAGACGGTTCCAGGAATCCGAGGTTACCTGGAGAGAACACGGCCAATATGGGAAAGATGTGGCGAGGGGTTTGAATCGTGGGACGATCCGAGAGGAAACCAGCGAGAATCCTTCACTCTGGCGCCCGGAGGCAGGCCGCCCTCAAAATGACGCCTCCTGGCTGAATGCTGATCGCCGATGGCGAGCGTCTACTTAATTTCTCTCCAGCGGAAAGCTGAACCACAGCGAGTTCGAGCCGTTGTAATCCACACCCGTGCGCTTCCCGGGAGCAAAGCCCATGTGCTCGGCCTGCAGCGAACAGCCTTGGCAAGGCTTCTCCAGAATGATCTGGTAGCGGCCGTCCCGCTTCGAGTTCGCTGTGCCAACAACCGCACCACTGGCGTCGGTGAGCGTGACCTTAGCGCGAGGTACAGGCCAGCCGCCTTCGTCGGTGATTACGCCTTGCAGCTTTCCACGCGGCGGCAGGCCTTCGGGATTGGAGTCGCGGAACATGTATCCGGGACCGCGCAGCGGACGGCCACCCATTTGTCCCGTGACCTGGTCGTGTTGCAGAGCCAGCACGCCGTTGACGAAGACATATTCGAAGCCGACCGAAGGCTTATTGGGATCGTCGAAGGTCGCGGTGTCGCGAACTTTCTCCGGATCGAAGATGGTGATGTCGGCGAAATAGTCGGTGCGCAGCAGGCCGCGATGGTCAAGCTTTTCGCGTTGGGCGGGTAGCGAAGTGAATTTGCGAATCGCGTCTTCCATCCGCAGGGTGTGCTCGTCGCGAACGTACTTCCCGAGAATGCGCGCGAAGCTGCCATACGCGCGGGGATGCACTTTCGACTCGCCCAGCGGGCCCGTAGGACTGACCGCGCCGTAGTCGGTACCAACGCTAACCCAGGGTTGTTGCATGGCTAGCTTCACATCGGCTTCGCTCATCAGGAAATACACGGCGCCGACGTTGTCGCGATCGGCAATAACCAGATCCATCAACGCATCCAGCGGATCCTTGTTTTCCGTCTTGGCGATCTGGGCGATAGTTTTACCTTCATACTTACGCAGCCCCGGATTCAGCGCTGAGATCACCAAGACCCCGTCGGCACCACCGGAGCCGAGCCACAGATTCTCGAACGAAGTGCTCGGCGACGTGACTTCCCTGCGGATCTGCGCCCGAATTTTGGGATCTTTCAGCCGCTTGATGAACTCATCCATGCCTCCGGCATGATACTTCGCAGGAATGACTGCGCCCAGCGACGTGGCCGCTCCGGTGTAGGGATACTGATCTGCGGTGACATCAACGCCACTGGCGCGCGCCTGCTCGATGGCGGCGATCACTTGCGGCATCTTGCCCCAGTTTTGCTTTCCGGCAACTTTCAGGTGAAAGATTTCGACCGGGATGTTGGCCTCACGGCCGATCTGAAAGGCTTCGTTCAGCGCATCCACCTCGGCATCACTCTCATTGCGCATGTGCGTCGCATAAATGCCGCCCTTCTTGGCCGCAACCTTGGCCAGGGCGATCAGTTCGTCGGTCTTGGCGTAGGAGCCGGGGGAGTAGATCAGCGCGGTCGACAATCCCATCGCCCCGTCGCTCATGGCATCGTCCACCATGATTTCCATCTGCTTCAGTTCATCGGCGGTAGGAGGTCGGTCGGCCGTGCCAATGACCATGTGCCGCACCTGCGCCGCACCCACATACGTTGCCAAATTGATGCCGCTGCCTTGCTTGGTCAGGCGCTGGAAATATTCCTCCAGCGACTGCCAGTCAACAGTGAGATGGAAGTGCTGGTTGAAATCTGCGTGCTCCTGGTTCAACACATCATTCGTAGGAGCGATCGAGTCGCCTTCGCCGGTAATCTCGGTGGTGATGCCTTGTGTCAGTTTGCTAACCGCTTGTTTATCGATGAGCAGGTTGATCTCCGACTGGCCCAGCATGTCGATGAAACCGGGAGCGACGATCAAACCTTTGGCATCGATGCTGTGCTTGGCGACGAGCGTGGGGTCGGCCTTGCCCACGAAGGCAATGCGATCGCCGATGATGCCCACATCGGCGTAGATCCAGGGATTGCCACTACCATCGATGACTCGGCCATTACGGATGAGGTAGTCGAATTCCTGGCCAAAGACGGGCAGCGCCAGGCTGCAGAACAGCAAGAGCAGGATGACCTTGGTTCGTAGCAAGCTCAACTCCGCGCCTAGTGTATGTCACCTAGGTCGATTTTCCGCACGATGTTCGACATGCTATTGCTCGCCCGTCCTCATTTCAAGGCATTGCTGCAGAAGGTTGCCGTTGGCACGCTGGAATACGTACAAGTTCCGGCCACGCCCGACGCTGCGGCGGTAAAGGGAACATTCCACGCCGGGTTGTTGGGGAAGCATTGTCCTGCAGGCGAACTGGTACCGTTGCCGCTGGCCGTAAAGTCGGAGGGCAGCGCCACGGCGAATCCATAGCAGGCTCCGGTGGGGCCAGTGGGGAAGTCCGAGCTATCCCAGGGGCAATCGACAGCTGCGCCCGCCCAGTTCTCGCAGGCGTTCTGGCATTCTTTGTACCCGCTGTCTTTAGAATTCAGCGCACAGCCACACTTCTTGGTGGAAGAGTCCAAGCTGCAATAACTCGCGGGCTGACACCCCTGCTGCTTCGCCAGGGCATAATTCTGGGCAAAGTCGGAGAAACCCATGTTCATAGTTACCGACAGAACTCCGGTGGTAGAGCTGTAGTTGTAGCACCAGCCGAAATCTGACCCGGGTTTTAGCGTGGAACAAGGAACGATGCTATGGGCCGTGTCCTGCGCAAAGGTATAAGGAACGTTGCTCTTGTCGACCCGAGCTACCCAGAGGGTGCTTGAGCTGGGCACAAAGTCTTTCCCCACGTACATGGAATAGGTCTGGACCGTCGTGGATTTGGCGAACAGCAGGAAGGTGTAATAGGTGTGGCTGCCCTGGAAAACGCTGGCGCAGGGCGCGTTGGCATTACTTCCGACGGTGCAGTCCAAGCCTCCCGGGGGATTCCAGTCTGTGGTCTGGGTGGCTGCGGAGACGTTGCTGTCCATGTAATAGTTGCCATGGTTGACGGTCAGGGTGCTGCGCTGGCCCGTCGCCTGTCCGGCCATGCGGATGAAAGGCGCCGTGCCGTTGTCGCTGGAGACTAGACCTTCGCGATAGAGTGGCACGCCGTAGCAGGCTTGTGTTTTACATTCGATATTCCACATGCTCTGGTCGCAGTTGCTGCCGCAATCGGGATAGACCACCGTGGTCACGTAGTCATACGGGCTGGTATTGACGGTGCCGCATAGTTCCGGGTTCTGACTACAGTTTCCCCAGGGCTGCGGCATGTTGTCGACAATATCCGAGGCGCACTCGACGGTTTCCAGCGGAGCGTTGAAGAAGCTGTCTTTGTTGACGGAGATAGTGGGCAGATAGTTTTTCGATTGCTTATCAGGCGCGCCCAGCAGGCCAGTCAGCGATCCGTCGATGTCTGTAAGTTCGGTTTGACGATCGATGTCGGTGAAGTTATTGAACATCGCGCTGTTTTGCACACAATAACGGTTCGGAGTTAATGACGTGTCGGTGCTGTAGGTGCCGGTTTGAAACAGGGGCTCAATGACAAAGTGGCGGATATCGACATTGCTGTTGAAAAAGAGCTTCTGGGAATTAAACGCCGGCGGGTAATAGAACCCGTTGGACTGCTTCCACGCAATCGCGGCATTCGGCAGGTAGCAGGTGTGGCTCGAGGAATCCTGCGGCACGCCCAGGGAGTTGCCGTACATCCAACCGCTGGTTTGGCAGTCAAAGCCATCTCCGGGCGTACAGTTGGTCAGCGACGTCGAAGTGATGTCTAAGTAAGCGTTAGCATCCTGAAACGACGGACCATCGTAGATATTGAAGAACCGCTGGTTCAGTGCAAAATTCTCCAATTGCATGGTGATGCCTTCGTTTGGGTTGAGACAATAGGCGGCGTTGGGCTGGCCGTTATCGGTGCGCAGGGCACACTTCAGACCGGAATAGTAATTGAAGGGGCCGGCGTTCAGCGCATAGTTGTTACTCGGCTGCGTGCTGCCGATGAACACATTCTTGTGGGCCAGTGCCCAGTAGCCGGGAATCTCGTCGGAGTTGGTGTAACCGCCTCCCGAGACAAAGGTGAGGCCACCGTTCTGGACGTCGGTAATGGCGCTATTCGACACCAAGTACCATTGCTGACGCAGCCAGATGGCCGCATAACCGGTGTCGGCCCAGTTAAAGGATGTCGTGAAGTGGTCGAGGGCGGTGATGGCGCAGTTGGCCTCTCCCGGCCCGGCATCGCACACCGGAACCACGTTGCTGTTGCTGCAATCGAGCCCGCTAGGACACAGCGTGGGAGTGCGGGCTCCAGCCTGATTGATCTTGGGATAGTAGTTGTCGGCAGCGGTAGCCGTCGGCGCCGGAGCCAGAGGATTGGGCACGGACGCAACCAGCGGTGCGCCGGGGTCGCCATTGGGTGCAACTCCGAAGCAGGGAGCGGCGGGGCCGATGGTGGAGAACGCATTCTGGGCACTGACGCAGGAGTTGCCTACAAAGTTCATCAGCGGGCTGGTGCCGGCGCGGTCATAATCGTCGCCGCCGCCGTTGGGCTGAGTCACCTGCTGCTCGGCGGAGTAACTGGTCCAATATTCGTAGCGTGAGTTGCCGCTGTTGCCGCCCGGGGTCAGCCAGTAACACATGCCACAGGCGCCGGCGCCGGCTGCCATGTTGTACTGGAAATCGTTCCAGCCGTTCATGATCCAGAACGGCGTAGGGTGGTCCATGTCAGTGGAGAAAGGGACCTGATCGACTCCAGCCTGATGGATGGCCGCCAGGATACCCGGAACGCAGCGCGGGTTCTGAGGATTCACGATGGCCGCGCGGGCAAACGCCGCCAGGTTGGAGTAGAGCTTGTTGTTCGTCTCGGTGCCGTCTTCCAGGTAATATCCGTGCCCGATGGAGAGGTAGCCGACATTGCGGGCCAGAGTGACTCCCTGGGTCGCGTGGAGGGTGTACATGCGGGTCATGGAATCCCATACCGAGGAATCCATCACAAACGTATCGACCGGGGTTTGCCGCGCCATGTGAAAGTGGACGGGGTAATGCATGATGCGCCCGCCCTGTCCCAGCTGGTAGAACTCCACGCCCTGAACCTGATAGGACTTGAAACCCTGGCGCACGATGGTGTGTCCGCCGAAGAAGTAACAATCGCCGGGATTCGTGCTGCAGGTAGGCGGATCGCCGCTTTGGCAGTTACTCGAACCGGGAAACGGCGACCCCAAGGTGTCGCCACCGGAAACGATCTGGATGCTGCGCGTCAGCAGTCCGACCGCCGCGCGAGTTTCCACACAGCGCTTTTGGCCGGATTGGCAGGCAATGTTGGCATCCTGATCGGGCCCGATTCCGACTGGCACGCCCTTCAAATCGTAGGTCGTGCCGTTGTGCGCGTAGGCCAGCCCCTGGGTGAGCGTAAGCGTGGTCGATGCTTTGGTAGTGCTGACGGATTGTATGGTCATCAGCTCGGAATGCCGGGGAAGATAGTCGGTCGTGGTGACGACAACCTGGTCATTGGGCTGCCAGTCAACGGCGCGATCGAGGACCAGGGTGGTGGCTCCCGCCGCCGCGTTCTGGTTTAAGCGAGCCCAGCTTCTGCCGGAACTCGACGGCAGTAATCCCGGCAAGTACGTCGCTCCTTTTTTGCCGAACAGTTGCAGCGTTCCTCCGTACGACACGCCTAGCACCTTATAGCCGAAGTAGCCGGGAGTGGTGCCTCCCCCGTCATAGTCGAGCGGCATGTATTGATAGAAGCAATCCGTGACTCCGCCGGGCAGCGCGTTTTGGGTGCAGGAAGTGGGATCGACCTGGCTGGCGACGTTAGAGGTCCAGATGCTGGTAGGAATACCGCAGGGGCCGATGGGGCCTTTCACCGGGGTCACGCACGGAATGCCTTGCGCGCTACCCGAGGTGCCCTGATCCTGACCATAGAGGTGGAAGGTAATGAGCCCGCCCGCCGTGCCGATAGGAGAACGTAGGGCTGCCGGCGATCAGACTGCCGCTGTTCTCTACCAGGATGGACTCCGCCCAGAAGTCGATCTGGCTGTCGGTAAACAACAGCGTGCCGCCCAGAATGATGTTCACATTGTGGTACTGGTAGGTGCCGGCATTGACTGTGCACGTGCCTGGGCCGGTCACGATGAGATCACCGCCGTTGCCGGCCGGCAACGCTCCGGTCGTGCAGATGGTCACCTGGGCGCTGGCAAGAGAAGCAAAATTTAAGCCGAGGACTACTACCACAACCAGGTACCACAGCGTGTGGGTAAGGGTAGAGGTGGAAGTGTGGGTTTGAATTCTGGCGGCGGATCTCGAATCGGATAACATCACATCTCCTACATTGGGGGAAGGCGTGGCGCACTTTATCCCCCTAGGGCAGACACAACATGCAGCCAGCGCCGGGTCATGGCATTCCCGCGCCGCCACACTCTGTGGCAGTTATTACGGCTAGGTCTTGTGAACAGCTCTCGCCGCGATCGCCTTAACAGTTGCAATTTCGGCAAGCGAATGAAATCAGGCAGGCCGCGTCCGCCGGGCACTGACCGACAAGGACGCGATCCCTCTGATGATAGGGGCGACAACATCGTATCCGCTGGTTTCGAGGTGTCAAGTGATAAGTTCGACATTAGAGCTGCGGTAACCCCGGAACCGGCAACGGTTGCGGCTTTCGCGGAACCTGGCGGCTCAAGTGCCCCTGGCTTTCTGCCGATGAAAAGGCCGGGCAACAGTCCCTTCGGGCATGTACGTCATCCGGGGTTGGACCACCTCAGCGAGGTGGTCCGGCGGAATCGATTGATCGAACCGATGGTCGGAGCATGCTGAAGGGCTGAATCGCTTAAAAGATGGGCCGATCCTGCCGGAAAAAGCGCAGCAACGAACTGGCGGGAAACCTCGCTATGAGGTTGAGGGGATGAGATGGCTTGTGAAATCAGCAACGACGAACTGACAAACGCAGTCGACGAGATTTTCGGCTCCATGGCGGGCATGCAATTAGTGCCCTGCGCCGCGCTGGTTCGTCCGGACAAAACAACCCAGTCGATCGTGTCGGCGGTGCAAATTGTGGGCATCTGGCAGGGGGCCGTGCGGCTGGACATCAGCATGGAACTGGCTCGCCAGGCGTGCGCCAAGTTGCTCGGGGTTGAGCCCGACGACCTGTCGCAGGATGACATTCGCGACGCCGCCGGGGAACTGGCCAACATAACCGGCGGCAGCGTCAAAGCCTTGCTGGCGCCCACCTGCAGCTTGTCGTTGCCCTCGGTGGTGATTGGTCAGAACTACGAGTTCAGCCTGCCGCAAGGAAAAGTCATCCGGGAGTTATCCTTCTCTCACGAATCCGGCATCTTGTTAGTTAGTATTATTGAAAAGCAGGGGCCTTAAGCGCGCGTTTCCCGCGCTTGCCCCCGGCATCGAATGGTCAGGAGGCCGGAGAACCGTAGTGAGAAGAATCGCGAAAGCTGCTGTCGTATTTCTGATAACTGTGGTGCTTTCTTTGTTTGCCTTCGCCGCTGATACCTATCAGCAAGGCAAAATCGTGAAGTGGGAGAACGGCACCTACGCCGTGAATTCCAAGAAGAAGCCCATGAAGAACTGGATCATCTACCAGTTGCAGACAGACAATACCACCTATTCCATCGCTCGCCAGAAAGAAACCAAGCCGCAGATGCAGGCCGGAGAAGTCGTGCAGTACGAGCTCAAGAAAGACAACAAGGTCACGGTGATCGACGCCAACGGCAAGAAGCACGAGTACCAGATTGTGGGACAAACGGCGGGAGTAGGCCAGTAGGAAGCTGTCAGCCGTCAGTCTCAGGTGTCAGCCAGGTTCGTGCCCTGCGATCGCGACAGAATCTTACGTCCCGAGGAGGGGCCCTCCGCTGCATCGCGATGACCTGCCATCGAAGCGACGTGCTGTCCGCTTCCGTGTCACATTGTGGGGTTTAACTGAAAGCTGACAGCTGAAGGCTGATTGCTACCCCAGCGCCTGCTCCAAGTCGGCAATCACATCTTCCACATCTTCAATGCCCACGGAGATCCTTACCATGCCATCGGTCAGCCCGATCGCCTTGCGTCCCTTTTCGCCGATGGCCGCGTGCGTCATGCTCGCGGGATGGGAGATGAGCGTCTCCACCCCGCCCAGCGATTCGCCCATAGTGCAGACGCGGACCCGCTTTAGCAGGCGCTTGGCGTTGGCCAGCGACCCGGTCTCGAACGTAATCATTGAGCCGAAGCCCGACATCTGGCGGCAGGCCAGTTCGTACTGCGGGTGGTCCTTTAATCCTGGATAAAAAACCTTCTTCACCTTGCGATGTCCGCTGAGATAGTCGGCCATGACACGGCCATTGTCGTCGTGCTGCTTCATGCGCACGGCCAGCGTCTTCACTCCACGCAGCACCAGCCAGCACTCGAAGGGAGACATAATCGCGCCTACGGCTTTCTGGACGAACGCCAGTTTCTCCGCCTGCTCGGGGGTGGTGCAAACCAGCACGCCGCCCAGCCCGTCGCTGTGGCCGTTGAGAAACTTGGTGGTCGAGTGCATGACGATGTCGGCGCCAAATTTGATGGGCTGCTGGAAGTAAGGCGACATGAAGGTATTGTCGACCACAACTTCGCAGCTGCGCTTGTGTGCGATCGCGCTGACGGCGGCGATGTCGGTGAGCCCCATCAAGGGATTGGTAGGCGTCTCGATGTAGACGTAGCGCGTGTTTTTGCGGATGGCGCGCTCGACGTTGCGCGGATCGCTGGTGTCGACGTAAGTGAACTCCAATCCGAAGTTCGTCATGACCTGATTGAAGAGACGGGGCACGCCGCCGTAAAGATTGTTGGACGCGACAACGTGGTCTCCCGACTTCATCAGCTGGCACAGGGCGGCCACCGCGGCCATTCCGCTGGCGAAAACCGGCGCAGCAATGCCGCCCTCCAGTGAGGCAAGATTCTGCTTCCAGCCGCGTGCGCGTGGGATTGCCGGCGCGGGAGTAATCGTAGCCCTTGGTCTTGCCCAGCTCTTCCTGCGCGTAGGTCGAGGTGGCAAAGATCGGAGGCGCGACGGCTCCGGTGGATGGGTCAGCTTCACCGCCGACGTGGATGGAGCGGGTAGAAAATCCAGGAACGTTCTTCTTCATAGAATTCATTCACCACAGAGACACGGAGGCACAGAGTTGGAAAATCATTTTCACCACGGAGGACACGGAGCGCACGGAGATTTTGGAAAACACCTAAGGAGCAGTCATCTGCCACACGACAGAGCTTTCTTTCGGGACCCACTTGCCAGCCTCTTTGAACAGAAGAAAGTACTTCCCGCCGCTATTGCCACTGTTCGTTCCTGACATGAAGCTCACGTTGATAAGAGCTTGGGTTCCCTGGGCATTGAATCCGACTCTTGAAAAGTAAAAAAAATCTGCATGCTCCCAGCCAGAAGGTAGTTTCTCTGCATGCTCCTCCCCGAAGAGAAATGACGGCGATTGCGACGGTGGCTTGTCTCTAATTTTCGAGCAGTGCAGATTTTTCGCCTCGAAGTCTGACAGTGTGGCTTGTTCGATGTCCGGCATGTCCCGTTTGACAATGGCTAGGCGTTCGGCCGGCGTCTCATCGTTGTTCGCAAGACCGTTACAGCGGCCGATCTTCATGCCATTGCATATAGCAGCGCAGTCATAAGTCGAGGTGTAATCCGCAACGATGGGATGTGACGCCCGACCGCCATCTCGGAATCCGTCCACCATGACGCCCATTACTACAGATTCTTCAGTAGAAAGGTCCTTATGTGTTCGCTGAGCGTAAGAGGCGCAACACAGCAACAATGCCAGCGCTGATATTTGGGTGAGGCGAATCATGAGTCGCTATTCCCACTCGCACAGGAGGCCGGTAAGATGCACCTCCGGAGACTTATGAAACTCCGTGCTCTCCGTGTCCTCCGTGGTGAAATCTTTCTCGAACTCTGTGTCCCTGTGGTGAATCAATGTTTTTCGTTGAACTGGAAGATGCCTTTCGACAAATAGCGTTCGGCGGAATCGGGAATGATGGTGGCTACCCGCTTGCCCGGTCCCAAGCGGCGCGCAATCTTCATCGCCACGAACACGTTGGCCCCGGCGCTCGATCCTGCCAGCACCCCTTCCATCGCGGCCAGCTTCTTTACCATGTCGAAGGCATCGCGGTCGGTCACGGCAATGATCTCGTCAGCCAGCGAGCCGTCAAAGGTCTTGGGGATGAAACTGGCGCCGATACCTTCGACTTCGTGGTCGCCCTTCTCGCCGCCACCGAGCACCGAGCCTTCGGTCTCGACTGCAATCGCCAGCGTCTTGCGGATTGCGTTCTTTCAGATAGCGTGCCACGCCGGTAAACGTTCCTCCCGTGCCGCAGCCAATGACAATGGCGTCAATCTGCCCGCCGAGTTGCTCATAGAACTCGCGCCCGGTGGTTTCGTAGTGATAGTCGGGATTGTCCTGATTTTCGAATTGTCCGGCGATAAAAGAATTCGGAGTGCGGCCTGCCCGTTCCTTCATGTAATCGATGGCGCCCTGCATGCCATCAGCTGCGGGCGTGCGAATCACCTCGGCGCCGAGCGCTTCCATCAGCGTAACTTTCTCCTGCGAGAAGCCTTCGGGCACGGCCAGCACGGTCTTGTAGCCGCGGCCGCCTCCGATCAGGGCCAGCCCCACGCCGGTGTTGCCGGCGGTAGCTTCGAAGATGGTCGCTCCCGGCTTCAGCGTGCCCGCCTTTTCCGCCTTGGTGATCATGCCCAGGGCGGCGCGATCCTTGATGCTGCCGCCCGGGTTCAGGTACTCGAGCTTGACATAGACATCGGCCCCGTCAGCAGGCGCGAGTTTGCGCAGATGGAGAATCGGGGTTTCGCCGACCAGGTCCGTGATTTCCTCGGCGACGCGGAGAGAGGCCATTTCAGCAGTCTTCATAAGAATTTGGGCGCAACGTTTAAGAGTACGTGAGGCGGAATGAGGTGGTCAACGCGACCAGCTCCTATTCGCCGTCGTGCCTTGACTTCGGCATCGCGACCCTATCGACGGCGCCCGTTGAAGCCGGAATCGCCGCAAACGGCGAAGGTTCTGGTCAGGAAGGAGGAGGAGGCGAGTTACAAAGCGATTAGCCTCGAACATTGGTTCGCCGGCAGTTGCCGCAGAAGCTGCCCTCGGCATCTTGTACAATTCCGCCTGAAACTTGCAAGCACAAGCCGTCGCTACCGTTTGTGTGAAGGGCGATGGTTTCGTTGGGTAAAGGAGAGCGACTCATGTCACGGTTTAGCGGCATGGTGGTGGGAGCACTGGCAGTCATGGCGTTCGGGGGTTCCAGTTGGGGCCAAGCCGGTTTGCCGCAGCCGGCTCCGGCGCAGGCGGGTTCGTCCCAAGCTATCATCACAGGCACGGTGGCTTACCGCGAGCGCATGGCTTTACCGCCGGATGCCGCCATCGAGATCAAACTTGAAGATGTATCGCTGCCAGCCGCCCCGGCCAAAACAATTGGGGAATCCGTGTTTGCGCCGGGTGGTCAGCAAGTGCCAGTGCCTTTCCAGCTCTCCTATAATCCGGCGGATATTAATCCTGACCACACCTATCAGCTGCAGGCCAACATCAGCGTCGACGGGAAGATAACGTTCACTTCCACCACGGCGTATCCGGTGATCACAAAAGGCGCGCCCTCGCAGGTGAACATGATGCTGCAACAAGTACAGGCGGCCGCGGCCCCGGCATCGGGAAGGAAGCTCAGGGATACCCGCTGGAATCTGGTCGAGTTGAATGGCACTGCGGCGGTCTCCGCTGCGAATGGAACGCCGGCGCATCTGGAACTCTACAAGACCGGCCAGCTTTCCGGTTCGACTGGGTGCAATAACATCGCGGGAAGCTATATCGCCGCGGCCGGGGGTTTACAGTTCACGCCGGGTGCAACCACCATGATGGCGTGCCCTCCGCCGCAAACCCAGCAAGAACAGGCGTTCTTCGCGGCACTGAAGGCGACTACGGCCTATCGTATCGCTGGCGATACGCTGGTGCTGCTGAATGGGCAGCAGGTGTTGGCGAAGTTTCAGGCGAAGCCGACGGAGTGAACTGGGTCTTGCCCACCCGGCTCGGATTCGCGACCGCGCTCCAACTTAAGCCGGCTTTGTCTTCGCGGCTTTGGGCTTCAGCGTCTTGACGTAGGCGAAGCTCAAGTCAAGATATTTTGCGAGTTCTTTTGTCTTGGGCAGCAAAGCGTCGGGAACCGCGACGAACTCCGCCATAACCGCGCCGTAGGCCTCAAAGAGACCGGTCTTGTACTTTTTCATGAACTTTTCCCGTTCCGCTTCAGGCAGGCGTATGGCTAGAGCGCCGGGCGGGTTCAGTAGTGTGAACATGTGACCGTTGACAGCAGTGTAGGGATGGGTGGCGCCTTTGCGCTCGATCTCCGGATTGCTGGCGACGAGCTTGTCATAGAGCTCAATCTTGGCTGCGGGAATCGTGCTCTTCTTCGGCGTGGGCATAACGCGGACCTCGACTCGTGAGTGAAACGCGTGTAGGAGAATACACCCGAACTTCACGCAGCGCGATACGATGGCGGTTGTGCGGAGGACCGGTCTCATGAGGCGGTTCGCTAACGAAGGCCGGTCCCAGACTTATCACTAACATGACGGCTCCGCGAAAACTCGAAGTGGTCTTTGCCGTTGTCTTCCTCCTGGTAGGCGGCTTTCTGTGTCCCGCATTGTTCGCACAGGAAGAATGCTCAGCGGAAGAGAAGCTGCTACTTTTGCCGGAACAAACACGGCTAGCGGCTACACAGCTAGGGGCTCGGGGAGAAACCGCCGGTCACGTATATCTCTTCGATACCGACAAGCTCGATTTGTTCTCACAAGGCGTAATTTTGCGATTGCGGCAAGGCACAAGTAATGACCTCATGGTGAAGCTGCGGCCGCCAGCCGGAAAGGGATTCTTCGCCCCGGGCGAGAAGGGAAGCAAGTACAAGTGCGAATTGGATTGGGCCGGAGGGCAGGCGCAAGCTTCGTATTCCATCACTCGCCCATATGCCGGCGAGCAACTCCCCGAGAAAGGTAGTGAAGTGCTTGACCTGCTGACTCCAGCCCAGAAGAAGCTAATCCAAGAGGCGCAAGTTTCGGTCGATTGGAGCCGTGTGCACAGGATCGCTGAAATTCAATCGACGCAATGGCAAATCACTGATCAGGGTGGCTTCCGAAAACTCACGCTGGAACTCTGGAAGTGGCCTTCCGGCCAGATTCTTGAACTCTCGACTAAGACGCCAGGCAAAAGCGCTGCCCCAGCGTATGCGGAACTGCAGCAACTGGTGAGGGCGAAAGGGCTGGCGCCGACCGATAATCAGCGGCTCAAGACTACACTGGTTCTGCAGTCCGTCACCTCGAAATAGACAGCCGAGTGCCCCACGCATTGCCTGCCGGGTAAGCCGGGTTACCAGGGCGCCGATGGCGACATTCGCCAAGGGTAGCGAGTGGGCTTCAAGATGTTTCTGCCTGGGCAGACTGCGAACCCGAAATCAGCTTTGCAATCGCGGCCAGAAAGTCTGGCGGATTCATTCCCTTGGTGAGCACCAGGTCGATGTAGCCGACCTCGAGAGGCGGCTCAATCAATCCGGTTAGCAGCACGATTGGCACCTTTGGCTTGAACATCTTCATTTGTGCCGCCAGCTCCGTTCCGGTCGATTGGGACAGCAGTTGGTCGGTGATTACCAGATCCACCACGTTGTAGCGGAACAGTCTAAGAGCGTCTTCGGCGTTTGTTGCGGTCACGACTGTGTAGCCGGCAATGGACAAAAGCATACGGCGCAACATCAGAATGTTAGCTTCGTCGTCGACACAAAGAATCGTAAATTGCTTTAGCACGTACACTCACACTTTCATTCAGCGGACAGAATACCTCTGGTCGCATCCTCGAGATGGCTGCACAATCCTTCTGCAGTCGGAGGTCGGTTCGAGATCGGAAGGGCGCGGTGCCGCCAGGAGACAAACGGCGACGATGGAATGCGAACGGAAGTCAAACCAGGAAAGCGCTCGGCCAAATCAGCACTCCTAACCAGCATCATGGACGGGCGGTTACGGAACTCCTTAATGGCAGTATGACAAAAGCGGGGGGTGCTGTCGTTGCGCGAGCGCAAGAGGGTAATTGCGCCAGAGCAATGAACTGAGGGCGCAAGCGAATAGCAAGCGATCCTAGGTGGCGGTTGGAGGTCTCAAAGCTGGCACAGAGACAGTTGCTCGGGAGAGCGGACGATGATTTTGCCGCGGGTCTTGATGACCAACCCCTGACGGTGCCACTGGCTCAACAAGCGGCTGGCGGTGAACGGGGTAACATTTGCCTCGCTAGCCAGTTCTTCATTCCTGACGTCAAGTTCTACTCCGGCAGGAATTTTGTGGCCGATGCCACTAGCCAGGCTGGCCAGCACGCGAGCCAGTCGCTGCTGGGCACTGTGCGTGGTCATGGAGATGTGGATCGCGCGGTAGGCTACCAGGTAATCGAACGTGATGAGCAGAGTATTTTCAACCAGTCGAGGGTAGCGTTCAGCCAGACCTCGTATCGTGGCTCTGTCCCACATCAGCACGCTGCTGTCCCTCACCGTTTCCGTGCTGACCAGATAGTGCTGCGGTGTCGACAGGAAGGCCGCGCCGCCAAAAATCTCTCCCGGCGGCAGCCACAGAAGCAAGCTCTTTTGCCCCTCCGGGGACATCAAGAAGTAGCGGGCTCGGCCGCTGATCAGCAGGAACAAGTGGCTGGCCACGGTGTCCTGGTTGACGACAACGGAATTGGCCACGAAGCGATGCCGAGTCGCGGCCGATAAGATCAAGCCGACATCTGGCGCGGCCAGGCCTTCCAGAAATCTTGGCTTCAGGTTTCTCACTGCAGCGGCAATTTGGGAGGCAGTCATAGTCAACCCTCGCTCGAGAGCGTCGGTATTCAAGGCTTCGGCTTTCAGGGACTATTCCACCCTAAAACTGTCAAATTAGATAGCTGGCTTCGCGAACTGGCCGCACGATTTCGTTTCGAATAGTTACCCAAACGCCTTGCTTTACTTGTCGCCGCTGGGTGTGGCCGCTGACGCGCGCTCCTGGCCGGCGTAGTAGCCGCTACGAGTGCGCACCTGCAGCTTCTTGTAACCGCGTGCCTGGGCCTCGACTTTCACCGTGCGATAGCCGCCGGCGCTTTGTGGAGTCGTGGGTTTGTACTGGATGGTGTACTGGTTGCGAATGTCATGAGCGATCTGGCTAGTGATAGCCTGAACCTCATTCAAATCCTTGGGAAAGAAGGCCACGCCGCCGGTGTCTTCCGCCATTTCACGCAGAGCGCGACGTGCCCTTTTGGAGTGCTCGTCGCCCAGCAAGCCGATAGTGTAAATCGTTGGTCCGTTCTTTTCTTCCAGTCGACGCAAAGCCTGCTCCAGCGATTCCCGGCTGGCATTGTCTTCACCGTCGGTCACCACCAGAAGCACTTTTTTCTCTAAGGCGCCGCTCTTTTTCAAATGATCGGACGAAGCCACTACCGCGTCGTAGAGCGCCGTCCCGCCCCGAGCCTCGATGCGCTCCAGTGCGTCTTTAAGTTTGGGAACACTGCCAGTGTAGTCCTGATCGAGGAAGTACTCTTCGTTGAAGTTGACGATGAAGACCTTGTCCTGCGGATTGCTGGACTGGACCAGGTTAATGGCAGCGGCATTCACCTTGGCTCGCTTTTCGCGCATGGAGCCGGAATTGTCGATGACGATCCCCAGAGCCACAGGAATGTCCTCACTGCGGAACGAAGTGATCTTCTGCGGCTTGCCATCTTCGAAGACGGTGAAGTCGTTCTTGGCAAGATTGGTGATCAGGCGATTCTGGTCGTCAACTACGGTAGCGTGCAGGGTAACTTCGTCTACTTCCTTCTTGAAGACGAAAACGTCATTATGCTCCGATTCTGGTGCTTCGCCTTGGTGCGTCGGAACCTGTATGGTGTCGCCGGGTTGGTTCGGAGCCGGAGCGACCGGCTGCTCCTGGGTTCCTTCCTGGCTGGAAGGGTTCGATGTTTGGGCTTGCGGAGGAGCGGCTGGAGTAGCCGCACCGGGGGCAGGCGACTGCGTTGCAGGAGTCGAATTCTGGGCGGTCAACCAAGTGCCCAGCACGAGAACCAATATAACCAGGAAAAGAAAGTCTTTATTCCGTTGGTGCATAGTATCCAGTTTTGGCATACACGTGCAGCGGTGGCAAGCCCTTAGGAGGATTGAGCTTCACTTTGATCTTCCGCCATTTGCCATCACGTGCCGGATTAGTTGGACGGTATCCGAGCACATATTGGTTGCGCAGCTCGATGCCAATCTTCGTGGCCACGTCCGCCAACTCGTTCGGCGAATCAATGACAAACGTCCGCCCACCAGTAACTTCGGTGACATCGGCGAGCAACGCGGGACCTTCCCGCTCCTCTGGCGTCTTGGCGTCACGATCATAGAGGCCGATGCCATAGATCTGAACGTCGGCCTCCCGCACCATCGACTTGATCTCGCCTTCGGTATATCGGCTGTGATTGTCGCCCCCATCGGAGATGATGAGCAGTGCCTTGCGCTCGTAATGCGCCCTCTGCATGCGGTTCATGCCCAGATAGATGGCATCCAGCAGTGCGGTGCGGCCCTTGGGAATAGCGTAAACCAGCTTGCTCTGGATGTCCTCGACCGAGGAGGTGAAGTCCACCAGAACTTCGGGCTTTTCCGAAAACGTGACCAGGAAGAACTCGTCTTGCGGATTGGCCGTGCGGAAGAACTCCACCACGGCCTGCCGCGACTTGTCGATCTTGTCTGACATCGATCCGCTAATGTCGAAGATCACTCCCAGGGAAATCGGGGCGTCTTCACTGGAAAAGTGGCGGATCATCTGGGGCTGGCCGTTGTCGGTAAGGGCGAAATTTTCCTTCTCCAAGCCAGTCACCAGGCGATTCATGGGATCGGTAATGGTCACCGGAACCAGCACCAGATCTACGTCTTTCCTTACCGGCTTGGTGTGGGTGCGGAGAGCGGGATCGACATCCGCCCCTGCCATTTCGGGTGGCGGCACCTCGTCCGCCTTCTTGGTTTCGCGCGGAGCAATATGCACGTCGTCGTTCTGCGCGAGCAACGGCACCGCCAGCCAACCGGCCAGCAGGCAGAGTCCGAGCAGCAGCAGGAAACTCTTATAGGCAGGCACGTGGGATTGGACGGGTGGGCAGGAAAAACGTCCCGCCGCACGAATCGAAAAGGAGGACTGGATGGTCGAGCCGCGTGACCCGAACCCCTTGCTGCAACCGCGGGCCATAGGGATCCTCTGGGATGTGTGGGTGAATCGTATCACAGTTTGCAGCCAGCGAATGAAACCGAGGGGTGCCGCCCAAAACGCGCTGGCCTACCGGTTTTGCTGCACATATGGATGTGATGTAGTGCGATTCGGGTTTCCTTTTCTTGCTGCTACAATCTTGCTTCCCGAGGGCTCGTTTCATTTGCTTTCATTCCGCTTTTGGGAACCGGAAACTTTATGGCAGACATTATTCCTTTTCGAGCGCTACGTTATAACCCCAGCAAGGTTTCTCCGGGCGATGTAATGACTCAGCCCTACGACAAGATCAGCCCGGCCATGCAAGAACGCTACTACGCGGCTAGCCCTTATAACCTGGTACGAATCATTCTGGGAAGGCAGGAGCCGGCGGACGATGAGCGGAACAATGTCTACTCGCGCGCAGCGGCATGGCTGCAGCAATGGCAGGGCGAAGGGGTGTTGCTACGCGATTCCGAACCTAGCATCTACGTTTATGTCCAGCGATTTACGGTGCCCGGCGATCCCAGCGGCAGGGAAGTCGAGAGGCGTGCCTTCATTGCGCTGGGCCGGGTGGAAGATTACGACCGTAAGATAGTCTTCCGTCACGAGCAAACCCTCAGCAAGCCCAAAGCCGACCGCTTCAACCTGTTGCGGGCCACCCAGGCACACTGCGGCCAGATCTTTATGGTGTACAGCGATCCGGCGGACGAGATCAGCGCCGTTCTGCGGCAGGATGGACCGCCGACGGTGGAAGTGCGCGACGAATATGGTGTGCTGCACCGCATGTGGCGAGTTTCCGATCCACCGACGATCGCCGCTGTGCAGAAGAAGATGGCCGACAAAAAGCTGATCATCGCCGATGGCCATCATCGCTACGAGACGGCGCTGAATTACCGCAACGAGATGCGGCAGCAGTCCAATGGCAATCCGCAAGCTCCCACCGAGCAGGTGATGATGACCTTCGTAAACATGGATGCGCCCGGGCTGGTGATTCTGCCGACTCATCGCGTCGTCTTTGGGCTGAAGGATTTCTCCATCCTTGAGATGATGGCGGAGGTGCGCGCCTACTTCGAGGTCGAGGATCTGGGGCCGATTTCCGACATGCTGAGCGCATTGCGAGTCCTTCATGACGCCGGGAAAGATCGCACGGCCTTGCTCGCGGTGACGGCGCATAGCGGATTTCTGCTACGCGCCCGGAGCGATGCTCAGTCGCCAAGCCTAAAAGGACTTTCCGGGCAACAGCGCGCTCTCGACGTGGTTCAGCTGCACAAAGTGTTGTTGGAAGAAACGCTGGGCATGTCGGAAGAAGACATCCGGGCGCAAAAACATCTGAAGTACGTCCGCGATGCCGGTGAGGCCGTGGACGAGGTGCTCAAGGGTGCAGCTCAAGTAGCCTTCCTCATGAATCCTGTGCGCGTGCAGCAGGTTCGCGACGTTGCCTTTGCGGGTGAAGTTCTGCCGCAGAAATCGACCGACTTCTATCCTAAGATGCTGAGCGGTTTGACCATCTATTCGCTGCAGGATGCCGCCCAGGGAACCGCAGACGGACGGTAGGCTCGCGGGCTACGAAACGCGCGGCTGGTACGGTGCTGCGCCGCTGAAGCGACGGTTCCACGTCGTCCACTTTGCAGCGCTAGTCATTGCATATATGGTTAAGGGAACCCTGTAGGATCGTGTTTGGACCGATTTGATGACTTCCAGGTTTCCTCTGGCCTATAACCGTTGCCGCCTGTGGCTAGGCCTGATACTGCCCATATCGCTGTCGGCGGTTCTGATCGCGCACTACGCGGTCGTCCATGCGCAATCGCCGGATCAACTCACGGTATATTCCCCGCAAACCTCCTACTCCGTCCCGCTGATTGACGAGAAAGGTCAGCCTTACGCCGGATTGGTAGAGTTGCTGGAACCGCTAGGCTCGATCGAGGCCAAGCCCGACGGCAAGAAGTACAAACTGCGATTCACGCCGCCGGGCGGACGCCAGGCGGAAGCGCAGTTCAATGAGGGTAAAGACAAAGCCAAGGTTCACGGCGAGAACTTCAAGCTACCAGCCAGCTTTATCCTGCAGAATGGCCGGGGTTATGTGCCTCTCAGCGCGGTGCCTGAGCTGCTGAGCAAACTGCTGGGCACCCCGATTCAACTGCATGGGCCGGCCCGTCGCCTGTTCATCGGCGATGTGCCTATGCGCTTTACTCTTGAATTGGACAAGGGCAATCCGCCGCACCTGTTAGCCAGCTTTCCCAGTCCGGTCAATCCATCGATCGCGACCGAGCCGGGAAGAGTGCGCTTCACCTTCCGCCGCGAGCCGGTGGTTTCCGGCGGACAAGACAGTTTCAGCTTCAACGATACAGTCATTACCGGCGCGGTGTTTGCCGAGCACGACGGGCTGGCCGAACTCGACGTAATGGGAACGGCTCCACTGATGGCCAGCTTCGCCGATGGCGGGCGAACCATCATCGTCGCTCCAGTTCCACCGCCCCCTCCACCGCCGGCGCCCACGCCTACGCCCCAACCGCAAGCTGCTCCGCAGACGGCAGCGCCTCAGCCAAAGCCGCCTGCAGTTCCGCGCTTCCTGGTACTGATCGACCCAGCCCATGGCGGTACCGACACCGGAGCAGCCATTACGCCTTCACTTGCCGAGAAAGATGTCGCGCTGGCCCTGGCGCGGCGGGTGCAGCATGACCTGACAGCCCGCGGCATTGCTGCCGGAATGCTGCGCAATTCTGATGTCACCATTTCGCTGGACCAGCGCGCGGTTTCAGCCAACGCGGCGCGTCCGGCCTTGTACATCACTTTGCATGCCGCCAACACCGGTCGAGGCGTACACGTCTTCACCTCGATGCTGCCGGCGATGAACCTCTCGCGGGAGGGATTCTTGCCCTGGGACTCAGCGCAGGCGGCATTCCTTGATCTGAGCGGATCGGTGGCTGGGTCGGTCGCCGCGGAATTGGAGTCACGTAAACTGCCAAATACCACGCTGGTGGCGCCGTTGCGGCCGATGAACAACATCGCGGCTCCCGCCATCGCGGTCGAGATTGCTCCTCCCGACGACAACGTCGAAAATATCGCCAGCGCCGAGTATCAGGAGCAAGTGGCGCAGGCGATCGCTGCCGGGATCGCCGCCGTACGCTCCAAGCTGCCGGAGGTGCGCCCATGACCCGTCGCATCCTGGTTATGTTCGCGGTGCTGGCGGCGATTGCGATCGGGCTGGGTTTCTACGCGCTGCACCTGAAGCGAAAAGTCGCGCGCGACGCGCAGACGGCGGCGGAACAGCAGTTGGCGATGGCGGCGCCGGGAAACGGACCTCCCGAGCCGGTGACCTTGTACATTGCGAACGACAGCGACGGCACCCTGCGCAAAACTCAGATTACCGTCCCCTTGCCGGTGGAGCGTAGTGAGCGCGCCCGGGCGGTGTTGCAAGCCCTGCTGGCACAGTACCTGAAATCGCCATCGCCCCATCCTATCGGTGCAGGCGCGGATGTGCGCGAAGTCTATCTCATGGGTGACGACACCGCCATTGTGGACACCAACTCCGCCTTTGCCGACGCGCATCCCTCGGGGGTGCTGGCGGAGGAGTTGACGGTCGCGTCCATCGTGGTCACCCTGAACGCGAACGACAGCAAAATCGGGCGAGTGAAGATCCTGGTCAACGGACAGGAACGCGACACGCTCGCCGGACACGCCGATCTGCGGCGATTCTACGAGGCCGGCAACATGGGCCAGGTCGTAAAGGATATGCAGTGACCTTACCGCGCATTGGCGTATTCGATTCCGGAGTCGGCGGCCTTACCGTGCTGAAGGCCATGGCCGAACAGTTGCCCGCGCACTATCTCTACTTCGGCGACACTGCGCGCCTGCCTTACGGAACCAAGTCGGCTGCGACCGTCGCCCGCTACGCGATAGGAGCGACGAAGTTTCTGGAGGCCCAGAACGTCGATCTCCTGGTGATTGCCTGCAACACGGCAACAGCGTTGGCGTTGGGAGACATCAAGGCGGCCGCACAAGTGCCCGTGGTCGGCGTTGTCGAACCGGGCGCAGCCATGGCAGCCGAGGTCAGCAAGAACCGCGCGGCCATCGTGATCGCCACCGAGGCCACCGTCAGCAGCCATGCGTATCGTAACGCCCTGCAGCGACACGGATTAGAAGCCCATGAGAAGGCCTGCCCACTATTTGTCCCGCTGGTGGAAGAAGGCTGGATTGAGCATCCGGTGACCGAACAGGTGGCACGAATTTATCTTGGCGAAGCGACCGCACAAGCGCCAGACGGCGCCGATGTGCTGGTACTGGCATGTACGCACTATCCGCTGATTGCTCCCTTGCTGCGACGCATCGTTCCGGCGACGATGGAGATCGTGGATTCTGCCGAGTCGACCGCCCGAGTGGTGAAGAAAATGATTGAAGGGAATCCAGCCCTGTCGGCGAAGCTTCAAGAGCAAAGGCCGGGCCCCCGAGCGCAGGTCGAGAGAGTGAGACTTCGCTCGCCAGACATCGTACCTTCCGCTTCTACGTGACCGACTCGACGGAAAAGTTCAAGCGTCTGGCCACGCGTTTTCTCGGACGCCAGGTGGACAACGTTGAGCATGTAGACTTGGGCGGATAGCTCACGACTGGCAACTTCTTATGATCTTTCGTTCTGATAACCGTTCTCCTGAACAGATGCGGCCGGTGAACATCGTGCCGGATTTCATCTCTACCGCCGAAGGTTCGTGTCTGATCGAACTGGGCAACACGCGCGTGATCTGCACCGCAACCATCGAGGACTCGGTGCCGCAGTTCCTACGCAACCGCGGGAAAGGTTGGGTGACCGCCGAATACGGGATGCTGCCGCGCTCGACGCTGACTCGCACTCCGCGCGAAGTCACCAAAGGCCGGGCGGGCGGGCGGACGCATGAAATCCAGCGACTAATCGGCCGCTCGCTGCGGGCCGTGACCGACATGGAGAAGCTGGGCGAGCGCACCATCTTCCTCGACTGCGATGTGATCCAGGCCGACGGCGGCACGCGTACCGCCTCCATCACCGGTGCCTTTGTCGCGATGGGACTGGCCATGCGGCGCATGGTGGAATCGGGCACGCTGACCGTGGCGCCCATTCGCGACTACGTTGCCGCTACCAGTATCGGCATTGTCGATGGTGAGGTGATGCTCGACCTGTGCTACGAGGAAGACGCGCGCGCCGATGTCGACATGAACCTGGTCATGACCGGCAGCAAGAAGATGGTCGAAGTTCAAGCCACGGCAGAGCGGCGTCCGTTTGACGACGCTCAGCTGGCGAAGATGCTGGCCCTGGCGAAGAAAGGCATCGAGTCACTGGTGGCCAAGCAGCAGGCCGTGCTGACCGGGCTGCCGCTGCGCCAGTAACTGGCGGCAACATCGAAGGCAGCCCCGATCGCTAAATTAGCTGGTGTGCACAGCCTAGACTTGTTTAGAATGGCGCTCCCCAGGGTAGGAATCCAAACAGGAGAGATCACCAATGAAGAAAGCGAATCTCGCGCTGTTGGTCCTGTGTATTTCGATGGTAGCATCGGCGCAAAGCCAGGATGGCTCATCGTCCAAGCAAGCTTCTCCGCCTATCGGCACGCCGAAAACCGTCGTGGGCTGCATCACCGGTTACGAAGGACGTTACACGCTGGGTACAATGAACGACACGCTTTATCTGCTGGATGGCGATCCCGCTCTGCTCAAGCGCTACAACGCCGTAATGGTTCGAGTCACGGGGACAATCTCCGAAACACCTCCGGGCGCTTCGCGGAACAACGTGCTGTCCCAGCAGCCGCCTACGCTGACGGTGTCGAAATTGAAGAAGGTGGCCGACGGTTGCAATTAGGAGGCCCACTTCCGGAGTGCCTTCCATTAGAATGAGGGGTCGCGCATAACCGGCCAGCAGCATTTTGCGGGCTGCACTACAATCCTCTTCTATCGAACCGGGCGATCTGAGCCCGTGGAGGTCTCACTGTGAAACTGACTCCTGGAAAACTCGCGGGCATGAAAGCTGTTTCCAACGATCGCGGCGTGATTGCCGCTGCCGCTATGGATCAGCGTGGCTCGCTCAAGAAGGCCCTGGGCGCGGATGCCGGGGATGCTCAACTGGAAGAGTTCAAGATTCTCGTCGCCGAAGTTCTGACCCAGCACGCCAGCGCCATCCTGCTCGATCCCGAGTGGGGACTGCCGGCGGCGAAGCGCCGCGCGAAGGGATCGGGCTTGCTGTTGGCCTACGAAAAAACCGGCTACGACAAGCAGACTGCCCGGCCGGCTGCCCGACCTGCTTGATTTGTGGTCCGCCAAGCGCTTGAAAGAAGCCGGCGCCGATTGCGTCAAGATCCTGCTTTATTACTCGCCTTACGACGACCAGAAGATCAACGACCTGAAGCACGCCTGGACCGAGCGCATCGGCGATGAGTGCCGGGCCAACGATATCCCGTTCTTCCTGGAACTCGTCGGTTACAAAGAGGGCGTCGATGAGAAGGGCGCGGATTTCGCCAAGTTAAAGCCCGAGGTGGTAGCGAAGTCGATGGCCGAGTTTACCAAGGACCGCTACGGCGTAGACGTGCTGAAGGTGGAAATTCCGGTGAACCTGCAATTTGTCGAAGGCGCACGCTCGTTCAAAGGGACCAAGGCGTACTCGAAACAGGAGGCACTGGATCACTTCCGGGCGGCAGCGGCGACCACCAAGAAACCGTTTATCTACTTGTCAGCCGGCGTTAGCAATCCTGAATTTATTGAGGACTTGGAGTTCGCTGCCGAATCTGGCGTGAAATTTAACGGCGTGCTTTGTGGGCGCGCGACCTGGAAAGACGGCATTCCGATCTACGCGCAACAGGGCGGCAAGGCGTTCGAAGCCTGGCTCAAGGATGAGGGAGTCAAGAATATCAACAACGTTAACCACGCCCTGCAGGCAGCCACATCGTGGTACAGCATTTATGAGGTGCAGGAGACGGCCGCTACCCGGTAGTTGCGCAGGTGTTTTCGCCACCGAGGCACCGAGAAGAACACAGAGAAAACTAAGAAGGCATTCGGTTTCCTGCGAGGAACGAACACCGAAAACAGCGCGCCCGAGCCTTCAGGCGTTCTTCTTCGTGCCTCTGTAGTGGTGATGTTTCATTTTCGGCAACTGGCGCAATAACCACCAATCTCGAAGCGGGCAACCAGAATGTGGAAGTGGCAGTCGCGCTCCACTTGCCCCTTGACGCGATCGAAAAGGTCGCTCTCGAACTCCTGAACTTTGCCGCAACGCAGGCAGGTCATGTGCATGTGATCTCGCTGCGGCCGTCGCTCGTAGAAGTGTCCTTCCCCCTTTACATGTAACAGGTCGAGCTCGTCGACCAACCCGTGACGCTTCAACAGGCCCAAGGTGCGGTAGACCGTGACTCGATTGATGTTGGGATCGACCCGCGCCGCCTTACGCAGGATCTGGGCGGCGTCCAGGTGCTGGCTTGCGGTTTCAATGATTTCAAGTATGACGCGGCGCTGGCGAGTCATGCGGATTCCACGACTCAGCAATGCGGTTTGCAGTGCGCCCGGGGCTTCGGTTTCCGGGAACGGCATCTTGTACCCCACCTTCGTTGCATAATGCACGCAACCCGGTTGCAACAAAATCTGTTTCACCGGCTTGCGCTCAGGTCGCGAATAGGGTTTAATAAATCCATGCCTATTGCAACCCGGTTGCAACTGTAATCTAAATGTAAGTATAACGGCGCTCCCGAGCCCGGTCAACCAGATTTTAGAAAATACTTGGAGCACTCATGAACCGTTTACGATTGCTACGGTTACTTGGGCGGGGCAGTCGGGCCACCCTGGTTTTGCTTGCTATGGTTCTGCCCGCCTGGGTGAAGAGTCAAGCGCAGGAAAGGCCGTACTTCGTCACCTACTCACAGGATATGGAGGAGCCCGGCAATCTGGACCTGGAATCCTACAACGCAGTCGGCAATCCCAAAGGTGGCGACCCATTTCTGGGCTCGGATGTGGAGTTCGAGTACGGACTAAAGACCTGGTGGACCACCGAGTTTTATCTGGACGGTCAGATCACGCAGAACCAGAGCACCATCTTTACCGGCTTCCGCTGGGAGAATCGCTTCCGTCCCTGGATGGGCGAGCACTGGATTAATCCCGTGCTCTATGCCGAATTCGAAGACACCAGTGCTGACAAAACCCTGCGCGAGGTGGTTGGCCACGACGGCAACGACGACATGCTGGTGCCGAACTGGCTAGCCCGCATGGATCATGAGCGCGAGTTGGAATTGAAGCTGATTCTGGGCAGCGACGTACGGGGCTGGAATATCAGCGAAAACTTCATTACCGAGAAGGACTTCGCTGACGATTTCTGGGAGTTCGGCTACGCGCTTGGAGTGAGCCGTCCGTTGGGCTTGGTGGCTAGTGCGCAAGAGTGTACTTTCTGTCGGGAGAAGTTTCAGGCTGGCGCGGAGATGTACGGCGGGCTGGGCACATCGCATGGATTCGGCACCAATTTAACCTCGCAGTACTTAGGTCCGACGATCAATTGGACTGCTCCGAACGGCATGACGATCGGCTTGTCGCCGCAGTTCGGGCTCAACAGTTACAGCATTCCGTTCCTGTTTCGCTTCTCGGTCGAGTACGAAATCGAACAGGTTTTCAGCCATTTTCATCGGTAATCTGAATGACGAATCGATACCTATTTTTTTTCGCGATGCTTTTGATTGTTTTCTCGGCAGCGACTTTGTTTGCTACCTCCAATGGCGCCTGGCTGGCCAAGGTGCCTGCTCAAGATCGCGATAAAGTTAATCCCTATAGGGACCAGCAAGACGCGGTCGCGGCCGGCCGGCGAATCTTTGTTGATCGATGCGCGCACTGTCATGGCGAAGACGCGGAGGGCATAAAGAAGCGTCCTTCGCTGCGAACCTCGCGCGTGCAGCAAGAGGCTACCGATGGCGATCTGCACTGGCTGCTAAAAAACGGAAGCATGGCCTACGGCATGCCGTCTTGGTCCAAGCTCGGCGATCCGCAGATCTGGCAAGTCATCATGTATGTAAAATCGCTGCACGTGGACACGGCGGCGCGATGAGTTCCGCCGGCAAAAGCGCCGGGATGCGCCGCTGGGGAATTAGAGTTGGACTCGCCATGCTCGCGCTACTGGGGGTGAGTCAGTTGATTCCGATTAGCCACGCCAATCCTCCGGTCGACCCGCCGCACGTGCTGTACGCGGCAGAAAAGGTACCTCTGCCGGTGAAGTCCGTTTTCGAGCGGTCCTGCAAGAATTGCCATTCCAATGAAACCTCCTGGCCCTGGTACAGCTATGTCGCGCCGGCGTCATGGATCGTCGCCCACGACGTGCACCAGGCACGCAAGGCCATGAATCTTTCCGAATGGGGACGTTACACCGCGAAGCGAAGAGAAGAAAAGTTGGAGGAAATTTGCGAACAACTTACCAACGGTGATATGCCCGACTTCAAGTATGTCCTGGTTCATCGCAGCGCACGCATTACACCCGACGAACGCGCCGCCGTCTGCCAGTGGACGGAAGATTCACGGCAATACTGATTTTTGCCGCGTTGAGCATTACATGATCATGGGCGAGGTGCGGCCGTCGTAGATCCGCTCCCGGTCCGCAGGCAATTCTCCTTGTAGAATAATCTGCCAGGAGGAAAAACTTTGCGCGTTCGGGCCCACGGTTTTATTACTGCTGCTGCTCTTCTGATACTCGGAACCATATTCTCGATGGCGCCTTCCAGCGCTCAGCAAGCCAGTTTTCGCAGCGCTCCTGCATCCGCTGCGGAGATGAAAAATCCTTACGCCGGCAGTGCCACGGCGGCAGCAGCCGGCAAGAAACTTTATGCCCAGGATTGTACGCAATGCCATGGCAATAACCTTCAAGGGATGGGCCCCGCTCCGGCGCTGGATACGCCTTCGGTCCGCAACGCCAAAGAGGGAGAGCTGTTCTGGTTCATCTCGACCGGCAAGCTGACCTCGGGAATGCCTTCCTGGTCCAATCTCCCGAAACAGCAGCGCTGGCAGATTGTGACCTTTCTGGAGTCGCGGGCGGCCGAGAAGACGGCAGCCAAGTAGCAATGCGGTTGCTGATGGGATTGGCCACTGAGCGTGAGTGATAGCCGCTCGGGAAACCTTGGCAGGCACTGCTGCAAAGCGGCGAAATCCGCTATAACAAAGACGTGAGTGCAAGCAATCCTTTTCTGGCTCCTAAGACGGCGCTGATCACCGGCGCTTCCAGCGGCATAGGCCAGGAGTTGGCGCATCTTTTCGCGCGCGACGGCTATCGCCTGGTGCTGGTGGCCCGCAATCGCGGTGCGCTGCGCGAACTCGCCGACCAGTTGCAAGAGCGTTACAGCTCTACCATTCGCATCTCGCCCAAAGACCTTGCCCATCCTGCCTCGCCGGCCGAGCTTTACCAGGAATTGCAGGAGGCAGGTATCGTTCTCGACGTACTGGTGAACAATGCCGGTTTCGGAGCCAGTGGATCATTCGTTAATACCGACTGGAACGACGAAGCCGAGATGATGCAGGTCAACCTAACCGCCTTAACCCACCTGACGAAACTCTTCCTGCCGCAGATTCGTGCCCGTGAAGGCAAGGTGATGAACGTGGCCAGCACCGCCGCGTTCCTACCGGGGCCGTTCATGGCGGTCTATTACGCCAGCAAGGCGTATGTCTTGCACCTCAGTGAGGCGCTGGCTGAAGAGTTGAGCGGAACCGGCGTAACGGTCACCTGCTTGTGTCCCGGACCGGTGGAAACCAACTTTCAGAAACGCGCTCACATCGCCCAGAGCCATCTGCTGCACAGTTCGTTGCGGGTGGATGTTCGCGAAGTGGCTCGCGTGGGCTATGCCGGCATGAAACAGGGCAAACGAATCGTGATTCCCGGCCGGAAGAATCGATTCCTGATACAGATGCTGCGGGTTTCGCCACGCAGTCTGATGGCCAGAGTCGTAAGTCGCATGCACTCCCAAAAAGACGGGTAGCCATTTGTCAAAAAATCTCCGACTCGACCACAAGGTAGAGTTTCTGGGTGGGCGTTCGCAGCTGTCTGATCTGGCGCGGCACAACAGAAAAGCCCGCCCTTTGCGAGCGGGCTTCCTCACCCTCATTGCGGCGACTTACTTTCCCACCAAGCCGTGATCAACTCCTACTCCGGTGCAGAAATCCCAACCGGTGGTTGCGCTGTGGGTACCGCAGCTGCCGGAAGTGATATCGGTGAAGTACGAGCTAAATCCCATGTTGCTGTAAATCAAAGTATCCTCGGCATTGCTGCTGGTTTTGAATTGCCCCGCATTGTTGATGATTCCCGCCAGCGAAGGCGAGGCTACGCTGGTTCCATAGACCTCGAGCCATCCGCCGTAGCAATTCGAGTTGTACACCGCCACGGGAGAGCCCCCACTAGCGTCAAAGGAAAGATCGGGAGTGCCGCGGTGAGTGCCCACAATGCTCTGTATCGTGCTTTGGAAGGAAGGCCGCGACTCGTAGCGACTATCGCCGCCACCGCCATCGCTCCAGGCTGTCTGATTGGTGTAATTCCCGTTGCTGCGATTCACCTGGGTTCCACCGGCGGAAACTACGTTCACCGACGAGCTGGGATAGATCACTCCCGGTGAATCGCCGGAGGAAGCGAAGTACACCACGCCCGACTGGGTGAAGTAGTGGTCGGAGCCGGTTTCGCTGGAGGTTTCGCTGCCACCCCAGCTCATGGATACTTCGCCCTTGCCACCATGGGCCGCGATGTAGGAATTGGCTGCGGTGACCGCCTGATACAGGGCGCTGTTGCTGGCGGAAGAGGCTTCCATCAAAACGATCTGAGCATTCGGGGCCATGGCATGGGCCCATTGGATGTCCAACGATTCCTCACCTTGCCAGCCGGAGCTGCAGCCGTTCGACGGTTTCCTTCCGCTGGCATACTGGACGGAGAAGTTGGCTTGCGGCAAACCGAAAGTGGAGGAAAAGGTCGACAGGTCAGCTGTCGCCGAGGGATAGTCGTACGCGTCGACAATGACAATTACCCCACTGCCGCCGGCAGGAACTTGCGTGGTGCCATTAATGGGGCAGCCGGCAATCGGATTGGATACCACGTCATAGACACATCCCAACGAAGCTGGAGTTTCTCCCGCAGGTTGCGCGGCCGGAATGATCGAACCGGTCGGCGCATAAATGATGTAATTGGTATGCATCCTTACGCCTACATCCGACGGTTGTTCGACACTGGATGGGGGATAGATGCCGCTGCCGCTGCGCACCTGGCCCTGGAGCAAGGCGGCGCATGAAAGTACCACGCAGAGCGCGGTGATGGCTCGTAAGGTTGTGTGGGCTGGGGGCGCTGCAAAGTGGGTCTGCATATTGCTCCTCCTGATCAGTGGTACTGAGCTTTAGGGAATCGAGCGGCTCAGGGGCACTAGTCTACCCGGAATCGGGAGAAAACCATCCCACGGAAGTGTTAAGGCTTACAAATTCTTGCGGTCAGGAAGGAAAGGGCGCCCAGAGACCGGCGACGCCGCCGAACGGAAATGAGGAGTTGCGCCGGGTAGATCGCGCGCGCTTACAGACCGAACAACTCTCGCAGCCGCTTGGTCTGGGCGCGGCTGACCGGAATCTCCGTTTGCTTTTTGTCTTCCATGCGGATCTGGTAGGAGCTCTTGAACCAGGGGACGACTTCCTTGATGCGATTGATGTTGACCAAGTAGGAGCGGTGGGCTCGCCAGAAGGTGTTGGGATCGAGCGAGTCGAGCAGTTCTTCCAGGGTGCGGCAATTTGACTGGCCTTCCATTCCGGTAGCGACCACAGTGATGATTCCATCTTCGATCGAGGCGTAGCAGATATCTTTCTGGTCCACCAGGAAGAGCCGGCCGGCGGACTTGAGCAGCACCTTTGCGGCCGACGGTCGCTGCTGCTGCTCCAGCATTTTGACGATGGTTCCGATCTGGTCGTTGGGTGAGCCGGCGCTCTCCAGCTTCTGGCGAGCCTTGTCCACCGCCTGCGAGACGCGCTTGCGGTCGAACGGCTTTAGCAGATAGTCCACCGCGTTCACTTCGAAGGCCTTCACCGCATACTGATCGAACGCAGTGGCGAAGACGATTTGCGGCAGCGGCACCTTGCGATCCAACAGCTTCTTGATGACGCCGAAACCGTCCAGACCGGGCATTTGCACGTCAAGGAATACGAGGTCGGGCGAAAACTCCTTGACCAGATTGACCGCCTCAACCCCGTTCTTACCTTGCGCCACGATGTCGATATCCAGATCGCGGAGCAAGTACGCCAGTTCATCGCGTGCCAGTTGCTCGTCATCAACAATGACCGCCGAAAGTGCCATCCAGTCTCCTGTATACAGAATGACTCAACGATAACTATACCGGGGTGAGGCGCAGGAACCAATACCATTGCAAGTTCAGAGGCTATCGAACGAAACCCTGCCGGACCGCATGAATGTAGTCGACAGTGGTGGGAACGTAGCCGGCCCGCCGGAGTTCGGTTGCGATCTGCCCGCGATGATGGGACGAGTGCAGAATCACTTGAGCCAGAATATCGATAACATTACTCTCCCAAGCCTCGCCCTTCGAGTTGATGTAGTGGCAAGGTTTCGTAAAGTCCTGGTCGGCGAGTCCAGCGAGATAAGAATGCCACTTGGCGTGCAATTGCACTAACTGCGCATCGTAATCAGCTAGAGCGGGTTCCGGCCATACCGCGAGGCGCTGCGGATTCTGCTGCAGGCGATCGAGCCACAACCACTGCGCCGCAACAATGTGCGCCATCAGCTTCAGTGCAGGTGCGGGCGGAGAGTCGAGAGCAGAGAGGATGCGAACCTCTTCGCGATTCGCCCAGAAATCGTGTTCGAACTGACGTTGCAGATAGGACTGAAGGCTCATGCGAGGTTTGATTTCCGGAACGTGCGGTTGGATTCGGAGAAGGAATTCGAGAGAAACACTCCTCGCCGGCTCGATCCCGATCCCATCGTGGCCCAAAACCGGGGCTCGGATGTCGCACCCGGCTAGAGCAATTTCACAGTGGCTGTATCCGCTTTGAAGGGGCGCACCTTCAGGCGTGCCGAAAATCTGGGAGCAAGACGTCGGCTTTACAGTTTGCTGAAAAACTCGGCCTGAGGCGATTTTGAAGGGGCGTAGCTTTAGCTACGCCGTAGCAAGCCCTTTATATTTGTCATCCGAACCGACTTTAGTCGGTGAGGGATCTGCTTTTCCGACTTTTTCAGCAAACTGTTTAGCCGGTGAAGGGCTTCCCTCAGGGCCTAAAGGCCCAGTTCGTGTAGCACCGATCGGCGCGGCTGAAGCCGCGCCCTTTCAAGGCGGTTACAGCAACCAGAAACTGCTTTAAGAAACTGACCACTGACGGCTGGCAGCTTGCTTGTCGTACACTAATCGAAACATGGTCGTCATCTACGGGATTCATGCGGTCAGCGAAGCTCTAAAGTCGGGCGCGCGCAGCTTCGAATATGTGGGCATCGCACGCGAGCGCCACGACCAGCGAGTACAACGCCTCATCGACGATTGCCGTGCCAGCGGAGTACAGGTGCGCTTTCTGCCGCGCGAGCAACTGGATCGCACGGCCAATACCAATACTCATCAGGGCGTAATCGCCGTTACCAGCAGCAAGCAGTACGCTGACGTGGACACGTTATTGGAACAGCGGCACGGCGAGCACAGCTTCCTGGTCGTGCTCGACAGCGTGGAAGATCCACACAATCTGGGCGCGCTGATTCGCACGGCGGATGGAGCTGGTGCGGACGGCGTCATCATTCCCGAGCGTCGGGCCGCCGGGCTGACCGGCACCGCAGTCAAGGCTTCGGCGGGAGCCTCGGAACACTTGCCTATCGCCCGCGTCACCAACATTTCCCGTACGCTAGACGAGCTGAAAGAGCGCAACGTCTGGACAGTTGGCCTTGACGAGCGTGGGACCCAGAGCTACGACGAACTCGACTACAGGATGCATTGCGCGATCGTGCTGGGGGCGGAAGGCAAAGGCCTCCACGACCTGGTACGCCGACGCTGCGACTTCCTGGTATCGATCCCGATGCTGGGCCACGTGCCATCGCTCAATGTGTCGGTGGCGGGCGCGATTGTGATGTACGAGGTTGCACGGCAACGGCGGGCGGCTCAAGAGCCGAAAAACGCGGACAAAGGTGAATGATGCGCCGCCGCGGCCCGGATATCTTCGGCCAACCCGACTTTCTCATCGTTTTGTCTTACAAGTAAGATCGTCTTACTTGTAAGATAACTTGCATCTCCAGTAAACGCCCCTTACCAGGTGGCCGACCCATCAACTCACTTGGTTTCGTCCCGGCCGTCGGCATTGTCCTCATCGCCGACGATTCTACTGTGCGCACGGGGGCACGGTCGGAATCCCTATGATCATCGGCAATGGTTGTACGTGCTGTTCCATGAGCATGTTGCTTATCGCCGGCGAGTCCTGCCTTATCAGTTCAGTCCATTGCTGCGCCACCTTGGTCAGGTCCTGGCAATAATCGTGATAAGCGACGTGCATCGCGTCGGTCGGAGCCGCGTCGGCCATATTCACGGTCTCCGACAAGTAGGCAAGCTCTGAGTTCACCAGAGTGAAGGTTGGCTTCGGTTTGCCGCCTCCCCCGAATCCTCGTTGTTGCTCACCCTGGATCTTGAGCGCCTTGGCATAGAAGTCCGTCACCGCTTGCAGAGCTGCGGCGGCGGCTTGGCCGTTCTTCTCCAATTCCGTTTGACGTTCGGCTACTTCCGTAAGCAAGATCGCGGCATTTGCGTGGAGGTCGTAGCTCAAAGAAATCAGGCTATCGATTTTCTGCGCGAAATCAAGCTGCTGCTGCAGGGCCGCTTGGGTAATTTTCACGCGAGGATCCATCTCCACCGTCAACGGCTGCTTGTAAGTTTCGCCATTGACCGTCAGCCGCACTTCGTACTGGCCGGGCAGCACGAATGGCCCCTGTGGTTCGGCATGGGTTCGCTCGTAAAGCGCGCCAATCGGATAGGTGTGGCGAATCGCATTGGGCGCCGGATAACGCAGGTCCCACACATAGCGATTCATCCCCGCATTCTTGGGCAGAGGCGTCGGGTGATAGAGCCAATAGTTCGGCACTTCCGGCGGTAGCTCTTCCTGGACTGGCTGGGGCTCACTCGAGAGTTCCCGAACCAGTTCACCCCGCTGATCGTAGATCCCAATCAGCACTTCTTGCCTGGGAGCGGTTTTGAAGTAGTAATCCAGAATGGCTCCGGTCGGCGGATTGTCGCCGGCAGGCATTTCCGGCGGCAGCGGCGTGTCCTGATTCTGGTCGTTGCGCAAGCGAATTGCCGTGGCCGGCTGGTAGAGATACACCTTCGATTGCGCTACCTGCTCGTTGATCTGGCGCAGCGGCGTCAGGTCGTCGAGGATCCAGAATGCCCGCCCATAGGTCGCCGCGACCAGATCGTCGCCATGCACTACCATGTCGCGCACTGAAACCGTCGGCATATTCAGCTGCAGCGTGCCCCACTGATCGCCGTCGTCAAACGATACAAATGCGCCGGTTTCGGTGCCGGCGTAAAGCAGCCCTTTGCGGGTGGGATCTTCGCGGACAACTTTGACAAAGCTGAAGTCGGGAATGCCGGCCACGACGTCCTGCCATGTCTTTCCGAAATCACGAGTGCGGAAGATGTGCGGGCGGAAATCGTTGCCCTGGTGATTGTCGACCGAGACGTAAGCAGTTCCTGCATCGAAGTGCGACGCTTCTACCATGGTTACTTCGGAAAATTTCTGCAGCCCGGGAGGCGAGACATTTTGCCAATGGGCGCCGTTGTCGGTGGTGAGTTGCACCAGACCATTGTTCGTGCCCACCCAGATCACGCCCGGCTTCACTGCCGACAGCGAAAAGGCACTGATCGCGCGCCGGTCCGGCGGCCGCATCGTCTCTTCCTCTTCCTTGGTTTTCGGCTTCTTGCTCTCGGCTTCCTTGGTCTTGGCTTCTTCGCTCTTCTTTGCCTGCGGCTGGTTCTCTTCGGCCTGGGCAGACGGAACGGGCTCGCCGGGCCGATTGGTCAGGTCCGGGCTGATCGCTTTCCAGGTCTCGCCTTGGTCGCGAGTCTCCAGCAGAAACTGCGTTCCCTCGTACAAAATGTGTGGATCCTGCGGGGAGAAGGCCAGCGGAGGATTGGTTGCTGTCCGATAATCGCCGTCGCGGCTGACGTTGGGGGAGACGGCCTTCACCTGCCGATTGGTGCGATCGATGCGCCACAATCCGCGGTTCTCGCCTCCGGCATAAACAATGTTGGGATTGGTGGGATCGGGGAGAATGTAGCCGAATTCATAACCGCCGATCGGGTCCCAGTCCAGAAAAGTAATCGCACCATAATCTCCACGGCTCAACGTGGCCACCGATCCACTATCCTGCTGCGTGCCGTACACCCAGTACGGGAACCGGTTGTCGGTGGAGACGTGATAAATCTGGCCGGTGGGCTGGTTGTACCAGGAGGTCCAGGTCTTGCCGCCATCCATGCTGATAGTGGCGCCCTGATCGCTGCCCATAATCATGTAGTCGGAATTGGTGGGATCGATCCACAGGGCGTGATTGTCGTCGCCACCCGGGGCGCCTTTGTAAGACTCGAAGGTCACGCCACCATCGGTCGAACGATACAGCGATGTTTGCGCGACGAAGACGATGTTTGGATTGTGCGGATCAAGAAATACCTTGCTGAAATAGCCATTGCCTTGGATACGCACGTCGTCGGTAATGCGCTTCCAGGTTGTTCCGCCGTCATCGGAACGATATAAGCCGCCTTCTTTGCGCTCGGAAACGATGGCGTAGACACGCTGCCCGCCGGGTGCCACCACGACGCCGATGCGGCCCAGGTGTCCGTTGGCCAGTTGGGCCGGCCCAGAAGGCTTCCAGGTCTCGCCGCCATCGGTGGTCTTGTAGATGCCAGCGCCGCCGGTGCCCAGCAAGCCTGCGTAGGGCGTGTCCGGTTTCACCACGTGGTACCACAATGTGGCAAATCCAATGTTGGGATTGTCAGGAGCGAAGGCCACATCGATAGCCCCCGTGCTGTCGTCCTTGTACAGAACCTTGCGCCAGGTCTTGCCGCCGTCGGTGGTCTTGAAGATGCCGCGTTCGGTGTTGGGCGCGAAGGTATGACCCAGAGCCGCGACGAATACGATATCCGGGTTCTGCGGATCGACCCAGATTGCGCCGATGTGCCGCGAGTCTTCCAATCCGATATGCTGCCAGGTCTCGCCCGCATCGGTGGACTTCCACACGCCATTGCCTTCATTCACCGCGCCGCCAACATTGCTTACGTCTCCGGTGCCGATGTAAACAATGTTGGGATTCGAGGGCGCTACCTCGATCGCGCCGATGGAGGCCACGTGTTCCTTATCGAAGATCGGTTTCCACACCATACCGCCGTCGCTGGTCTTCCAGGCTCCGCCGCCGGCTGTTCCCATGTAATAAATCGCCGGCTGCCCGGGGATGCCGGTCACCCCAGTCACACGCCCGGCGCGGAAGGGACCGATCTGCCGCCACTGCATTCCGGAATAAAGCGAAGGATCGTATTGCTGCGCGAAAGCAAATGTCGGAAGCAACAGGCTGGCAAGTAAGAAAACGGCGAGAGTCGGGAGTTGGGCGGCAAGTCGAGCGTTCCGATGGGCTGATCTAGTGGGCACTGCGTAGTGCCGGGCGAACATCATTCCTGCAACCTCCAAATGGAAAAGCTTACACTACGGCGAACGCCGTGGGCCGCGAAAAGCGGCTCGTTACTTTTGACGATGATTCAGACAAAACCGTTCTACGGATTCGCCGGTGGCGCAACCGGTGGAACTCCGCAGATTCCCTGATTAATCCACTTTTGCTTTCCCTTGCGATCGACGGTGAAAATCGTGATGGGCGGCCCAACTTCATCGGGGTGCGCGGTAATCTCCAACCCCACCAGTTTGCGCGCCAGGGAGACCGCATCCATGTGTCCCCAGTTCGGAGTCGCCTTCAGATAAGCAGCAATGTGGTCGGTCACCCCCGCAAAAAAGCCGGTCGCGCCCGTTCCGGTAATGTCATTGGAAAAAGGAGTAGCGCTGCCATCGCTGGAAACTCTAAAACCGCGCGCGTAGGCCACGGGCTTTCTGTTCTCTTCTCCCACAAACACCACCACGGAGAACTCGCCGCCGTTATTGCTAAATGTGTCGCTGTAAAACTGGGGCTCATTGTCGTGCAGGTATTGCGCGATGGAACTTACCGGATCTCTTGCGATCTCCAGAAAAGCGTCAGCCTGCTCTTTGAGCGTCCCTTGCACCTGACAGGCCTGTTCCCCCAGATCCTGCAGATGGAAATAAGGATTCGGTTTGTCGAGAAAGCCGGCCATGGCGAAAGCACAGCCGGGCTCTACAATGAGCTTACATGCCTGATCGGTGGTCTTCGCATAGTAACGACCGACTAGGCTGTCGGCGGCTAGCACCACGCGATGGTGCCGCTTGTCGATGAGCGCTACCACGGTTGTCGCTGAGGCCGAAGCCGTTAGCAGCAGGACAATCGCAGTGAAGGCGGAGATTAAAAGGGGTAACCCAGAGCGTTTCGTCGTCATTCAGAGTGATTTCAGCGATGAGCTGGGAGAGCTTTCCCGCCCGATCAGACCGTGACTAGAGTATCCCATCGTAAAGGCAATCGGTAAACCGGGCTCCGACCGCAGTCGGGTATGTTCCACCGCGGGGAAGAATCGAACCCCAGGGGCGGGCCCGTCCTCCTCATCAAAAGTCCTTATGAAACCGGCCATCAAGGCTAAAGCCGCCGGTCTGATCGCGCACGCCGCTGATCGACCATTTAGGGCTGAGGCGGTATTGCACTTGAACTTGTATGTTCTGGGTCGCAGTCACGTCGGTAGAAAAGGTAACGAATAAATTGCTGGTTACGCGCTGTTGGATGGTGACCACCGCGCCGGGCGGCTGATTGCCATTCTGCTGTAATTGCGGATCAACCGAGAGCTGAGAGATGCCCACAGCTTTCTGCACTCGATCCGTGATCTGGCTGCTCACCTGCGAGGCGACCACTCCTTCGGCGCCGAGCGCGTTGGACTGCGACGGTGAGGCGTTGGCAGCCTCCTCCGTGGTGCCAAACGCCAGCAAATGGATGATGTCGGCCGGCGGCAACGAAGGATCAGATGTGTATTCCGTCCGCAGCCGGTCCAACGGTCCCTCGAAGCGCATGGCGACGTTGTACTGTTGAATTGTAGTGTTGACTTGCAGGTTGACCACCGGCCGGGTCTCCACCGCGTTGACGAAGGCAATGGTGCCGCCCTGGATCACGTAGCGGTTCCCCAGGAAAATCAGATCGCCTCCGGTCAGATTTGCTCGCCCGACGATCACGGGATTCGCCGCCGTCCCAACTACGCGCAGGTTAGCGTCTCCCTCAACGCTGACTTGTTGGCTGCTCGCCCTCAACTCCGCAGCGGAGCGGATGGCGATATTCAACTTCAGATTGTCCTCGAACCCCTGGGTGGGCGGCGGTGTCGCCACCCCATTGAACTGCGCAAGGAAACTGGACAAGTCGAACTCGGGGGTAAACGAGACGCTGTTGATATTGACCTGCCCCTGCAGCAGCGCGGAATCCATAGTGCCGGCCATCACCAGATTGACGCCAAGCCCGGTTCGTACGCTTGCCGGATACAGCAGACGTAGGTCACTGCCCTTCAGTGCGAAGTAGAACCGGGCCGCCGGCCGATAGGTGACGCCGCCGGACACGGCGATTGTCCCTCCGCCAACTTGCCCAGTGAACTGCGAGATGTCGATGTGATCGCGATGTAAGGTCAGTACTCCATTGCCGTTGGAGAGCCCAACCGGAGCGTCTGTCATCGCGAATTTGGCGTTCACGATGCGAATCTGACCTTCCACGTCGCTGGCTTTCTCTCCCGCGGCGTGGACGTCGAACTGGAGCTGGCCGCCGCTGGTCACATCAGGGTCGAACATTTGCGCCAGCCTGAGATCGACGGTGCCGACCACGGCGAGCGTCGGTGCTGCTTTGCCCTGTAGAGGCATTCGTCCCTGAAAATGAACATCGGTATCGGTGCCTTTGATTTCGCCCGGTTGAAGGTCAAGCACACCGTTGGCGTAATCGGCACGGATAGGAGTGACAGCGCCGATCTGCACATTCACCGGAGCGCCACTTGTCGTATTGGTACTGCGGTAGTTCAAGGCCAAGGTTGGAATGTTGAGGTGCGCTTCCAGAAGGGCTTTGTTCTTCAACGGACCGCGCAGGCTGGCGTGAATTTCAGTTTGGCCACTGACCTTCGCGGCTTGCGCCGGGGCGTAGGTCGCCAGCAACGGCTGCAATGGAATTACCGGCGTGTCGAGTTTCGCGTCGGCGTAGTAGTCGCCGGTCAGCGCCACTTTGCCTTGGGCTCGCAGCGGTGTATTCGATACCGCGGAGTTCAGAGTGAAGCTCGCTTGATGATCGACGACATTTCCCTGGAAATTGATGTTGCTGATCTGTTGCTGTTGCACGGTCAGCAGCGGAATCGTTAACGACGCTTGCCCTTGCGGATTTTGCAAAGTACCGTGGCCGCTGGCGGTCAGGTTCATCGTCCCGCTCAACTGCAGATTGCGATCGCGTAATGCCTTGATTCGTTCCAGATGAATGTTGATGGCGCGCAGATCCGCGTCGTAACCCTGCTGCTTTGGATAATAGGTAACACTCCCCTGGGCCACGCCCGCCGTGCTCCGCACTCGCAGGTTTGCGTGAACCGTGGTTCCCGTGCCCTGGAAGTGAACGTCGGCCACCTGAATTGGTTCACCGGAAACAGTTGCGTTATGCAGATTGATGTCGCCTTGGCCAATGGGATTGAGTTCGGTACCGTGGGCCGTAACATTGGCATTGAGGTCGCCCGACACCGGAAGAGTGACGTTCGCAGCCCGGGCCAATTCCGTTACAGATAACCTCGACGCCTTGAGGTTAACCGTAAACGGACTAGCCGGAGTGTAAGACCAATCACGAAGTCCCGCCTGCAGGCTGAAGTTCGCGTGACCCTGCTGGCCCAGTTCCAGCACCCCATTCTGCAAACTGATTTGTGACGGGCTAGCTTGCAGGTTGGTGCGCAGCAAACGGAACGCGCTTCCTCGGAGCTTCAGATTATCAGCATTCAACTGACCGGCGACCTGCGGCGCCTGCAACGAACCGCGAACCGTTCCGTTGAAGGAACCCGTCCCGTACAATGCCAGCGGCGGGGGTGCAGCTTTTCCTGCCTTAGGCGGGTTGAACACGGCAGCGATGGTTTCGATTTCGTGCAAGTCATTGGACTGCGCTCGCACCTCCAAAGCCGAGCGCCGGCTGACCATTCCGTTCATCTCGATCGACGTTTGCTTCGTCTGGACGTAGCTCTGATTTAGCGCAATCTCTCCGCTGGCGTTTACATAGCGAGCTTGGATCGCGGCGTTGATCGGGATCGCATTGGCAGCGACATTCTGTCGAGCGGGCGCCACATTGCCATTCGCGGTGGCATTGACGCGAGCGACCAGGTCCTGCATGTGGCCACTCCAGTTCGCGGAGGCGTCGGCATTTCCCCGTCCGGAAATCGCCACCGTTCGCAGTGACGCAGAGTTGGCCAGAGTCTTCAGGTCGGCCAGAGAAACGCCGCGCACGGTTACCGATGCATGACCCTCCGCTTTTCCTGACAAATCCCCAATAGACACAGTTCCGGAGAGGTCGCCTCCCAAAATGCGAGCGCGGATGTCTTTCACCTCGGCATTACCCCGGGCAAGGCTGTAGCGGGCTGCAATGTCGCGTAGGTCGGTTTGCAAGCCCGGCGTTCGCACTTCCAACAGAGAGCTTCGAACTGTTCCTTGCACCGTGGTCGTATCCAGTAGCGGCTTTCCCGCGGCGCTGACATAGTCGACCGTGCCATCGGAGAGAATCGTCCCCGTCGGGATCGACGAATTCTTCAGCAAGGCGCGGATTTGGGCGCCGTCGAGCGAGATGGCATACGTCGCCTGAACCTGCGGACTGCTGTAGTTTTCCAGCGAGGCATTCCCCTGCAACCGCGAGGCGCCGCTTTGCAACACAACATTCTTTAGTTGCACGCCACTGCGGCGAACGTCGAATTGTGCCTGGAAGTCATGCTCAATCGGAGCATAAGAGCCATATTGCAGATGTCCGTCAGCGTAGGACATATTGCCGAAATACCGGCCGTTCTCGCTGCTGTCGTAGCTGGATTGAAACATCACATCGCGCAGGTCGGCCGCCAACGTCTCTTTGCGGTCGTTGTAGTAGACCTCCCCTCGATCGAGCACAATGCGTCGTATGGCGAGGTCGAAAATATTCGGGCCGGAGTTGCTGCTGGTCTTAGGGCTGGGAACGTTGTTCTGACCGGCTCGGTCGACGATCAGATTTACTACCGGATGATCAATCGCAACCTTATCCAGATTCCACCGGCGATGCAGAACCGAAATAACCCGCACCCCCAGACCGATGTGATCCACCTGCAATAACGGCTGATTGGCGCCCGGACCGGTTCCGTCCACCATCAAGCCATACAGATCCAGGCTCAACGTCGCTGGATGCAAAGCGAAGTTCCGCAGTCGCACGCGAGTATTGAGAGCTTGGCTGCCCTTCTGTTCCGCGGTCCTCACCACATAATTGTGAAACGACGCGCTGCGCAGCAAGACCCAAAGCCCGGCTCCAGCCAGAATGCAAAACACGGCGAGCACTCCGAGCATCCACGCGGCCACCCGCTTCCATTTCGCGGGCGCGCGATCGGGAACCAACCGGGGCTGGTAGGGCGGGCCGGGAGGAAGATTGAAGTCTCTTACAGCCATAGTTAAAAAGCCTGTCCCAGAGTTACGAATACCTGTGTTGCTGAGATTCCCGGAACCGGATTCAGGTTGCGACCGATGTCGACACGGATCGGTCCCACCGGCGTCGCATACCGAAATCCAATGCCCACCGAATTGCTGTAAAGCGAAGTGAAGTCGTGAAAACCAATGCTGGGAAATACGTTGCCGCCATCGTAGAAGGTCACAATACCGAGTCCCTGCTTGATGAAGTCGAGTGGGAATCGCAATTCGCTATTCAGGATCAACAATTCGTTGCCACCCTCAGGCACTGTGATCTTGGAGCACGTGGCGGGATCGGAAGGATTGCCGCAGGCTGCAATCACCCGTTGCGGCCCGGCTCCGTTGAGGGGAAATCCGCGCAACGTGTTACCGCCGCCGGAAAAGAATTTTTCACTCAGGGGAACTTCACTGCCCGCATAACCCTGCTCCAGCCCGACACGAAGACTATTCGCCCAGATGATGCCGCTGCCGATGTTTTTGTAGTACGCGTCCTGGCTCAGGTATTGCGCAAAGCTGAAGTTCGATCCCAGCCAGGCGGGATTGACTTCGACCTGATAGCTCTCATAAAAGCCGCGGTGCGCATTGAGCACGTTGTCGCGCGTGTCGTGAATAAAACTAGCCGAGAGCGTGGACAGACGCACGTTCAACTGATCGGGTGGCACCAGGTCGGGGATCAGCAGCTGGCTGATGCGGGTCAGTTGAAAGTTATAGCGCAGAAACAGACTGCTGGTCTTTTTGGCGTTGAGCGGCTTTTGAAACTGGTAGCCGGCATTGCCCAGTCGCGCCGTGAAAATTGGATTTTCCGCGTTGTGTTCGCCGGACAGGAGGGCGCTGCCGGTCCAGTTCGTTCCCCGAAAGTAGGGATCGGTATAAGTCAATGAAGCTCGCTGATCCAGCCGCCCCGCGAAGGCACTGAACGTCGCGGATTCGGCCCGTCCCCGAAGATTGCGCCGCGTGTACTCAAAGGTTCCGTCCGGCCCCCAAAACGTCTTCTCGCTGGTCACGAAGTTTTTCGGCAAGCCGACGGGAGGAATGCCGGGCACGGCAACCGTTCCGCTGGGAATGCTGCCCCCGCGGTTCAGCACCTGGAAGCCGAAGCCGTACACGATGGAATTTCGCTTCGCCTCGTGAACTTTGACCACCACGTCTTCCTGGTGCTGGTCGGTGATAGTTTGTTTCGGATCGACTTCAGCCCAGTCAAAAATTCCCAGGCTGTAGAGGTGCGACTCGGAAAGTAGCATGCCATTTTCGCTCAGCGGCTGTCCCGATCGAATCCTGAGCTGGCGGTCGATCATGGACTGTTGGGTGTGCTGTTTGCCAACCGTGATGATATTTGCGGTGATGACTTGCGGCCCCTCCTCGATTTTGTAGACCACGTCTAGATGATGCGGGTCATTGGGCACGGGTTTCGCCGTAGCGCGAAAACCTGCATTCAGGTACCCCAATGTCAGATATCGCGCCAGAATCGTATTCCGGTCTTTCGTAACCAGCTCCTGAGAGTAGGGCTTTCCCGGGCCTAGCTTGAGGCCATGGGGGGCAAACTGTGGCTCTGACAACGTGGTATTACCTTCGATGCGCAGATTCTGCACTACCTCTAGCGGTCCTTCCGTAACCTGGAAGGTGACTGCGATGTCTCCGCCCCGGCGCTCCACGCGGGAAGCTACTTCCGCCTGGCTATATCCGGCGGCGCGATAGGTGTCGCGCAGGTTCTTAACACTAGTGCGGAGCAGGGCCTCGCTGTACTTGCCATGGGAAAGAAAATGCGCCTTGGTTACCGACACATGGGATTCCAGTTCTTTATTGCTGAAGCGCCGATTGCCCTGGAACTCGACCTGGTCCACCTTAAAGCGCCCGTCCTTGTGTATGGCATAAGTGATGGAGGTGCCTGCCGGATTTTTCTCCACGCTGACATCGACCTGGGTGTCAAAATAGCCTTTGGCCTGGAAGTAGGACAAAATGTTGCGCTGGCCTTCGCTGATGAGTTCGTCATTGACCGTCGCCTCCTGGTACATGGGGACAAGGTTGTGCAGGGTGCGGGTCCACAGGTGTGCACCTACGGCTCGAACTTTGACAATGTCCCCGCTGGCAACTTCGAACCCGATGTCAGCCCGATTGGTGTTGACATCATAGTTGGCGGAAACCAGCTTCACGCTGGCCTCAAGGTAATTCTGCTTGACCAAGGCCGCCTGCAGATGGCGCGTGGCGCCTTGCAATCGGTTGTACGAGTACCTCATCCCGGGTTTCAGCGAATCGCCACGAATGCGCGCCATGACCGTTCGCAGTTCTCGTTGCAAATATTGAGTTTGTTGTGGCGTAGCCCCCGTGATGTCGATCTTGCCAAATCGGGCTCGCACCCCGAGGTCGGTGTGGAAAATGATGGTGGCAAGGCCGTGAGCGCCATCCGTAACCACTTCAGACCGCACCTCGGCAAGGAAATATCCCTGCTCGCGGAAGAAGTGCACCAAGGCATCGTCAGCCTGCTGCACATCGGTGACCCGAATAAGGCGATTGCGATTGATAGTTTGCCACTTGGAGCAGTCGGGCGTACGAGAACTCCTTTACCGCTCCCGGAAACTCATACATGGCCACGTAGATTGCTGGTTGCAGGATGAATTCAACCCGAACGCCGTCGGCCGCCGGCTCGATGTCCAAAACCGCACCCTTGAATCCGCCCCGATCCCGGAGAGCACTGAGACTGGACTCAACATCGTTTTGCCGAAGCGGCTGGCCCGGCTTCACTGCGATCAGATTCCGTACGCTTTGAAATGTCACACCGGGTTGGCCGGCAACCTCAACCGAGGAAACCGTCTGCCCCGCATAGAGGGCAATCGTCTGGTCCGCCGGCAGTTGTGCGGAAGCGGGCAGTCGCCAGAGCAGCAGCGCCGAAATCGCCGCCACCAGGCAACCGATCGAACGAGAAGTTAAAGCCGCGGCAAGTCGTGCAGTCGCACTAGTCATCGTGTGGCACCGGCCAGGTCTTGTGGTCCTCAAGTAGGATGCAAATTTCCGACATCTTGAAGTCCTCGATCTAGGGCCACAGTCGAAGCGCAGCTGGGGGAGCAGGCGGGCGCGCCGTCGACTCGGTCTCGGACGGCTGCACCTTCATTCCCGTCAGGCCCGAGCTGTCAGATCGCAGCCGCGTTTGCCAATCCACCGTAAACGCCCAGGTTGCTGCAGCCCGCTGGAGACCAATGTGCCCTGACGAGGAAGAAGTTTGGAGGAGATGTCTGGAATTACAAAACAGGCCTGCGACTGAGTTAACCTCAGACTCGCGCGGTCACGCCGATTAGCGCCGAACCGAAAGTCGACCGTTAGTTTGCGTGGCTAGGAGCTCGTGAACTTAGCGCCCAAGGGAAAAAGCAGATCATCGGCGGCCGTCCAATAACATAAAACTTGCTTTGCAAAGCCGGGCCGCGGAATTCTATCATCCCGTTCGTGCAATTCCCAATATGGGACTAAGCAACAATCACAAACGGCACGGCCCCGATAGCAACTAAGAAAACCCTGCAGAGATAAGCCTATAAAAATACTAGCATTGATAGTACTAGTACCTACGAAGTAAGACCATTTCCGGAACTATTGTCGCTTAGCAGGAATCATTTATCGACATACGTCTTCAGGTGCACTAGCATTCGAAAAGCTGTCCAAGTATTTTTATCGACCCGTTATCAGGGAATGACATCGACGTTTTGGGGACGAGGCAGGGAGTTCCCTAGCGATGCTAATAAGGATAAACGCGATAAAGGAATCAGCTGTCATCGCGCGTGACGTGGATCATTCCTTTTTCCGGTAGCCGCGACGACCGAATCTGCAACGGCCGACGCACATCTCGCTCTAAACCAGCGATTACCGCAGCAACTAATAAAGGATGAATAAGACATGAAGAGGCTCTCTGCTCTGTCGATCGGCATTCTCTTCTCCCTGGTCGTGGCCCTGCCCATAATGGCACAGGCGCCGGATTTTACTCACATTTATGCGCACCCACCGGTTCAAGTTACGACCGTGATCCCCAATAACACTCCCGTAGGCATTTTGCCCAGCCAATTCAGGGCTGCCTATGGATTCAATCGGATACCGAACCAAGGCCAGGGAGTGACCATCGCTTTGGTCGATGCCTACGATGATCCTAATATTGCTTCTGATCTGGCCTACTATGCTAACTACTTCCACGTTGGACCTTGCAACTTCACTAAGGTAAAGTTGGGCACGATTCAAGGACAAGGCTGGGATCTGGAAGAAGCCTTGGATGTTCAGCAGGCTTGCGCCCTGGCGCCGGCAGCTAACATCGTATTAGTTGAAGCCGCCACCAATAGTTTCGATGATCTCTTCGCCGCTGTTCAGGTGGCTACTCAGCCGCCGTACAATGCCACCACGGTTTCCATGAGTTGGGGTGGGGGAGAGTTTAACGGTGAGCAGCAAGCCGACAGCTATTTCTGCAACATCCTGAATGGCAACGGCCAGCCGGTAACCTTTTTTGCTTCAACGGGAGACGGCGGACACGGCACGATCTATCCTTCAACTTCCACTTGCGTAATTGGCGTAGGTGGTACCACGCTGGTCTTGTCGACCACTACTCCGCCGGCCAACACCTTTATTTTGGACTATGGGCATGAGGCGGCATGGCGCGACGGCGGCGGTGGAGTCAGCGCTTACGAGTCGCAGCCGTCCTACCAGAACCCGGCCTGCGCAACCTGGTCGGTCAGCCAACGCTGCGTACCGGATATCTCTTCGGTAGCCTCCAACATTCCTGTTTATGACACTTACAGCTACGGTGGGTGGGTCACGGTACAGGGCACAAGTATCTCTAGCCCTGACTGGGCTGCGTTCTTTACCCTGGTGAACTCATTGCGGGTAAATGCGGGTAAGAGCACCCTTAGCCAGGCAAACTATGATCTATACCAGCTTTATTACTCTGCGAATTACAACACTGACTTCCACGACATTACCACCGGCAACAATGGTGGTTGCGGATCGCAGTGCAACGCCGTGACCGGTTACGACTTGGCCACCGGCATTGGAACCTACGAGGCCGATACTTTGTATCGGGCGTTGGTAGCGGCTACGAACTAAAAACAGACAATACCGTTTCATGGGAGGAGGCGCGAACCTGCGGGGACGCGCCTCACTTTCTTGCTGGCGCTTCTCCACCGCGGATCAAAGGCTGAAACTCGCAGCCGCTGCAACGACGCATCAGAAATCCGAAGACGAGGATCGGAGGCGTTGTCCAGACGGACACTTGTTGCGATGTAAGTGCGCAGGCTGTGCAGCACCCCAGGTTGCAGAAGGGAACAACAATCTTGTAATCGGGAGAAACTGGAAGGGGGTGACAACAATCCTGCAACCGTTTCGGCCGAAGCAAAATAATTCGTGCGCCGGGATTAGTAAATCGTGCTATGACACGATCCTACATTGGCTTATCCGCCTAGGAGGCATCTGGGAATTAGACGCTGAGAGGAGAGAAGGAATCCCAGAAGTCCACAAACGGTACGCCCTGTACCACTACTACTGAGGTAAAGCGCGAGCCCTTCTTGCAACTTAGAATACTCTGTCGACATATGGGGTCAAGTGAACTAACATTATCCACCGTTAAGGTCGCTGGTCGACCAATCAGCGTGGGGATGATGACGATGTTAGAGAAAAGTAGGCAGGAACGCTTCAGCCGTGGCAGCAGAGCGGGGAGTTGTGGAAATCCCAGCTGTCATGACCCCGGGCGTCCATCGTTCCTTTGCTAGTAGCTGCGAGGACCGCTATCTGCGACGGTCGCCGCTCATCTCGCTTTAACCCCGTAAAATAGTACCAACCCTAACGAAGACTAAAAGGATGGAGATATGAAGAGGCTCTCTGCTTTATCGATAGGTATGATGTTCTTACTAGCCATTGGCCTTCCGCTGATGGCGCAAGCCCCCAGTCACATCGTTTACCCGCCGGTCAGGCCGGTGGCGGGGCCGCAGAATCCCAATGTCCCAACTGGTATTCTCCCGACCCAGTTCAGGCAGGCATACGGGTTCAACCGAGTTCCCAACCAAGGCCAGGGGCAGACCATCGCCATTGTGGACGCTTACGATGATCCCAACATCGCCTCTGATTTGGCGTTTTATGCTAGCTATTTCCACTTTGGACCCTGCAACTTCACAAAAGTGAAGTTAGGCAGCGTTCAGGGCCAGGGATGGGATTTGGAAGAGTCCCTGGATGTTCAGCAAGCTTGCGCGATTGCACCTGCCGCCAATATCGTTTTGGTGGAAGCCGCTACCAACAACGACAGCGATCTGTTCGCCGCAGTGCAGGTCGCCACCCAGGCGCCCTATAACGCCACCGTGGTCTCCATGAGCTGGGGCGAAGGGGAATTCAACGGTGAGCAGCAGGATGACAGCTACTTCTGCAACATCACCAATGGTAACGGCCAACCGGTGACCTTTTTTGCCTCGTCCGGAGACAGCGGTCATGGAGTCGGCTATCCTGCGGCTTCCACGTGCGTGGTGGCTGTGGGTGGAACCCAGCTAACCTTGTCCACAACTGCGGCACTTTCGAATACGTTTGCGTTGCGCTATGGGCACGAGCAAGCCTGGAGCGGCAGCAGCGGTGGGGTCAGTGCCTATGAGTCACAGCCGTCCTATCAGAACCCTGCGTGTGCAACCTGGTCGGTATCGCAACGTTGCGTTCCCGACATCTCGTCGGTAGCCTTCAACGTCCCGGTGTATGACACCTACAGCTATGGTGGTTGGGTCACGGTCGAGGGCACAAGCATTTCTAGTCCTGATTGGGCTAGTTTTCTTACGCTCGTGAATTCCTTACGTGCGAGCGGCGGTCAGGGACCGCTTAGCCAGGCGGCCTACGATCTGTACCAGGTGTACTACTCGGGGAACTACAACAACGACTTCCACGACATCACCACCGGAAACAATGGCGGTTGCGGATCTCAGTGCAACGCCGTGACTGGTTATGATCTGGTCACCGGCATCGGTACCTACCAAGCCAATACCCTGTATGTGCCGTTGGTGGCTGCTACCAACTAACTCACTTCCAACCGGTATTCCTTGCGAGGCGCGCTCTGAAATGACGCGCCTCGTTTTTCTATGGCTCCTCCTATTCGCAGGATTTCCTGCGACCGCGAGGAAGCATCGAAAATAGAAGGAAGAAATCACATGGTTATCTGGTGCGTTTAGAATCAGACCGATATTCCTGCACTCGGCGATGCGATGCCAGGGCAGATGTCGAAGGAGAAAGCAATGGGCGACTCCGAAACCGAATATGTCGTGGAGCTACAATCTCGGATCGCACAGAGACTGCAGGATTTGGGATTTGGAGAGGACGCACACGGAGGGGTGCTGGCCCACGACTTGGCCGAAATCGCCGCCCGCAGCCGCACTCTGGAACAGCAAGCTCTGCCGCTGTTTCTGACCCTCGACCGCAGTCATCGACGCGCGCTGGCCGAAGTTACGGTAGGCATCAAGAATCATCTCGATGCCATCTCCGACTCGATTGCCGATGTACGGTCCTCGTTGCGAGTTCTAGTAGATTTTCTGCTGCGGGAAGAGGAGAAGACATCCAACGTCTGAGACCCCGAACTCAACCTTCCGGGATCGCGTGCTGCTCTTCGAAGCATAAGTCCAGCTTCTTCAGGTCAAGGGGAACTCTTGCCTGGGCGCCCTCGGGAGCTGCTCTGAGATATTGCACGGGCCAAGTGATCGACTGCCCCAGTTCGCGGGCTGCACGCAGCGGCCAGTAGGGATCGCGCAGGAACTCGCGGGCGATAATCACCGCGTCCGCTTGTCCCGTAGCCAGGATATGCTCGGCCTGCACCGAAGACGTGATCATTCCGACTGCCCCGGTCATAATCTGACTCTCGCGGCGAATTTGTTCGGCAAACGAGGTCTGATAGCCCGGGGCGACCGGAATTTTGGCCCGAGCTACATTGCCACCTGAGGAGCAATCGATCAGATCGACACCCATAGTCCTCAATTGGCGGGCGAGCTCAACCGACTGTTCAATGTCCCAGCCGCCTTCAGTCCAGTCGGTTGCCGAGATGCGCACAAACAACGGCGCTCCATCCGGCCAGGAGGATCGGACCGCGGCAACAATCTCGCGCAACAGCCGAATGCGATTTTCAAAAGAGCCTCCATATGCATCCTGGCGTTGATTACTAAGAGGCGATAGAAACTGGTGGATCAGATAGCCGTGCGCCGCATGAATTTCCAGCACCCGGAAGCCGGCTTGGCCGGCTCGGCGGGCTGCCTCCGCGAAAGCCGCGACGATTTCCTGGATGCCGTCGACTGACAGAGCACGAGGCCTGGGATAGCCATCGGCAAAAGGCAGCGGGCTCGGGGCCACGACATTGCCCCAGCCCCCGGCGCTCTCGGGAATCTTTCCGTTACCTTCCCATGGCCGATAGGTACTGGCCTTGCGACCAGCATGCGCCAGTTGCATTCCGGCGACACTGCCTTGTTCATGAATAAAGCGGACGATGCGCGCCAACGGCTCGATGTGATCGTCGCTCCAGATACCCAGGTCCTGGGGACTAATGCGGGCTTCAGGAAGAATCGCGCTGGCTTCGGTAAATACCAGTCCCGCGCCCCCTACTGCACGGCTGCCCAAATGAACGAAATGCCAGTCCGTAGCCAAGCCATTGCTGCTGGAGTACTCGCACATGGGAGAGACGAATACCCGGTTGGCAAAGGTAATATCCCGGATGCTAAACGGATCGAAGAGATGAGGCATAGGTCTTAGCTACCACCGTACAATGCGTCAAAATGCGGCTCCGGCTCGCCCCTTCAACAAACGAACAACCCTGATGCATCGTGATCAAGCTGGGGAGCCGCAATTACGCCTAGGCTGCCTTCTTCCTCGCCGCCCAACGCGCCTTCATCAAAGCTGAAAGCCTTTTGCGGGCCGCTGGGCTCATCCCCCCTCCGCCGGCAGACTTCTTGGCGGCAGTCTTAGCCGACTTGGGGGCGGCATTCCCCTTCTGCTTTGCCCAGCGAGCCCGCTGCGCGGCGGCTATCTTGGCTCGCGCCGCAGCACTCATGGTGCGACGTCTCCGTCCGCCTGCTGGTGCCGCTTTGCTCTTGGGGGGGCGTCCCCGGCGTGGAGCCGCTGGGCCTAACTGTTCCAGAGCGGCGATGGCCTGATCGATCCGACTAAGTTCCTGCCTAAGTTGATCTAAAGTAGCTTGAATGTCCATGTGTATCCTCTGCAAGATGTAGTTCAAAATAGTTTAGCAGGAGTATCGCCGAAACATTGAATCGAATGCGGCTTAAACTCTTAGTTGCTAAATTCGTTGACCAAGATGAGCAGACTTGTCAGGTGAGCGTTCAAAGAAAAACCGGAATTAGGACAAGCCGATTTAGCGACCCGAATTGTAAATCCATCAACCACAGGCCGGATCGAGAAGAGCCTACGCGGCCCTCACATTCCCATCAGGTTTATTGGCATTTGCGGCCAAGCCGGAAGGTGCCAGGTGCTAGCCGCCGATAGCGGAGAGATTTTTTTGGGGACGTGCGGATAGCAATCGGCGCGGCATAAAAGCCGGTGATGTGGGTGCCACTGATGGAAATGAAATTTTGTTAATCCTCCTACTTTCCGCAACTAAGGGTTTACTCCGGCTCCGCCGATAGGAACAAGCAGGAGGCTGTGCCGTAACCCCGGCAGGAATTTGTCCCGATGAGCGCCCTAGCCGGTTGAATCTGGTTCCAGGAACCTAGCGCAGTCTGCCATGAGCTTTGCTGCCATATCTAAGCGCCGGTGGTTGCCTTTCTCCGCAGTCTTGGCCGTGGCTGCCGTCACCTCCCTCAGCTTCGGCGTCTTCCTGGCGCTATGGAAGTTCGAGAATCAGACCGCGGAAGCTTCCTTTGAGATTGTTGCCCAAGATCGCTTCGATGCTCTGCAGACCAACCTCACCTTGACCTTGAACAGCCTGGTGTCTCTGGGAGCGTTTTTTGACGGCTCGGTCAAGGTCGAGCGCCACGAGTTTGGCGGGTTTACCCGGGACCTTCTGGCCCGGGACAGCGCCATCCAGGCTCTGGAATGGATTCCGCGGACCCCTTATCGCCTGCGCGCCGAGCGGGAGAACTCCGCCCGCGGTGATGGTTTCCCCTCTTTCGCCATCACCGAACGCCTTCCCCCTGGCCGATTGGTGCGCGCCGGTGAACGCGAAGAATATTTTCCCGTCTTCTTCGTAGAACCGCTGCAGGGAAACGAAAAGGCGCTGGGCTTCGATCTGGCGTCCGACCCGGTTCGGAATGCCTCGCTCCGCAGTGCCGCAGCTAGCGGCGAGTTGGTGGCCACCAGCCGGGTGAAGCTGGTGCAGGAGATTGGGGACCAATACGGCTTCCTGGTTTTCCGCCCGGTTTTCCGGGGAGGGGTCCTGCCGGCAAGCGCCCTGGACCGCCGTGAACGATTGCTGGGATTCGCACTCGCCGTCTTTCGGGTCGGCGACATCGTTCAGAAAACCGGGAGTGGGGCGCACCCCGCCTCCGGGCTGCACATCGTCATTTTCGATGCCGGCGCGAAACCGGGAGAGCGGCTGCTTTATCCCAAGAGCGCGGCCTTCGATGGAGTAGAAGACCTGCCCCCAGGCTTCCGGGCGACGCGAGAAATCTGGGTGGGCGGCCGGCGTTGGTTAATCGCTGTCTATCCCAGTCCGGGGGCGTTCCGGCCGTCTCACTGGAGTAGTTGGTTGTCGCTGGCGGCAGGAATCTTGCTGGCCACCCTGCTGCTCAGCTACCTGCGGCTGAATCGCAGCCGGCGGCTGGCCATAGAAAGAGCACGCGAGCGGCTGGAAGACCTGGTGCAGTTGCGAACCGCCGCGCTGGAAATCAAGGAACACCAACTCCGCTTATTGCTGGAGTCGACCGGGGAAGCCATCTACGGCATCGACTTGCAAGGTTGCTGCACCTTCTGCAATCCGGCCTGCCTCCGCCTGCTGGGTTATGCCAGCGCCGAGGATTTGCTCGGCAAGAACATGCATGTCTTGATTCACCACGCCCACGCCGACGGCAGCACCTACTTGGAAGCTGAATGCCAAATCTTTCGTGCGTTCCACAAGGGAGAAGGCACTCACGTGGCCGACGAGGTTTTCTGGAGAGCCGATGGTACCTACTTCCCAGCCGAGTACTGGTCCCATCCGCAACGCAATGGTGACCAGGTGGTGGGTGCGGTGGTTACGTTTTTCGATATTACCGAGTCCAAGCGGGCCGAAGAGAAGCTTCGCCTGGCGCAAACCTCCGTGGAACAGGCTTCCGACGCCGTGTTCTGGCTGGACTCGCAAGGCCGGATTGTTTTAGTGAATGCGGCCGCGTGTCGATCCCTGGCCAGTACGCGTGCGGAACTGCTGACCATGTCGATTGGCGATATCGTGCCCGATTTCTCGCCCGAAGCCTGGGCAGCGGAATGGGAGAACGTTAAAGCTCACGGCTCAGTCACCTACGAAATCCAGTACAAAACTCGGCAGGGAAGAATCTTTCCCGTCGAGGTGAGTCGAACCTACGTGGAGTTCGGCGGCAAGGAATACATTTTTACTTTCGCGCGCGATATTACCGAGCGCAAGCGAATCGAGAACGAGTTGCGCGAGAGTGAGGATTACGTTACCGCCTTGCTGGCCGCCATACCGGCGGGCGTCGTGGTCATCGATTCGGAAAGTCATCGGGTCACGGATGTCAATTCCTCCGCCCTGGCCTTGATGGGACGCCAGCGGGACGAGGTGCTGGGCAAAGTTTGTCACAGCCTGCTTTGTCCCGCCGAGAGGGACAAGTGTCCCATCCTCGACCTGCATCATGAAGTCGATCACTCCGAGCGCGTCCTGCTGAAGGCCGATGGCACCCGGTTGCCCATTCTTAAGAGCGTGAGGCCGCTGGTCTGCCAGGGCAAGAAGTATCTGGTGGAAGCCTTCGCCGATCTCAGCGATCAGAAACGCACTCAGACGGATTTACAGAAAGCCAAAGAAGCCGCCGAAGCTGCCGGCCGGGCCAAGAGCGCGTTTCTGGCCAACATGTCGCACGAGATTCGGACTCCGATGAATGCCATCCTGGGTTATTCCCAACTCATGTTGCGCGATCCCTCGCTAGGGGAGGCAGCCAAGAAGAATCTCAACATCATCAACCGCAGCGGGGAACACCTGCTGGGGCTGATCGACGACATTCTGGTCATGTCGAAAATCGAGGCCGGGCGCATGGAACTGGTGTCGGTGACGTTTGACCTGGCGGCCTTTGTCAAGGACCTGGCCACCATGTTCCAGCTGCGAGCCGAGGCCAAGGGATTACAGCTGGAAGTATGTTTGGACGCGGAACCGGGATGGGGCATTGTCGCCGATCAAGGCAAGCTGCGTCAGGTGCTGATCAATCTGCTGGGGAACGCGGTTAAGTTCACCGAGACCGGCTGGATCAAGCTGCGCCTGCGCGTAAGCTCGAATTCCGCTGGCCGGTTTACTTTGGCGATCGAGGTCGAAGACAGCGGCATCGGCATCGCGGCGAGCGAACAAGGCCTGCTCTTCCAGCCCTTTGTGCAAACCCAAAGCGGTATCACCTCGCACTCCGGAACCGGCCTGGGCCTGGCCATCAGCAAGGAATTCGTAGGGCTGATGGGGGGAAACATCACCATCGCCAGCGAGCTGGGCAAAGGCTCGACCTTTCGCTTTGAGGTTCCGGTACAGCGGGAAGTCGGTAACCCGATTGCGGCGCGGCCGATGTCGGGCCAGGTGATCGGACTGGCCGCCGGGCAGCCGGCGATTCGGGTGCTGGTGGTCGATGACCAGCCGCACGCCCGGGGCTGGCTTACCCAGTTGCTCGGGTCGCTGGGCTTCGAGGTCAGTGAGGCAGAGGGAGGAGAGGTTGCGATTCGGCTCTGGCAACAGTGGAAGCCGCAACTGATCCTGATGGATATCCGCATGCCCGGCATCAATGGACTGGAAGCGGCTCGCATCATTAAAGCCCAGGCTGGCGGGCAGCCACCGGTGATCATCGCCTTGACCGCCAGCGCCGTGGATGAGGAACGCGACGCGGTCATGGCGGGCAGCGGTATCGATGATTTTCTTTCCAAGCCGTGTCTGGAAGGCGATCTTCTGGAGAAGATCCGGGTCCACCTCAATCTCGACTATCGCTATGCCGACGGGTCGAGCGCGCCGGGAACCGCTGACGGCCTTCCGGCATCCCCGGCGAGGGGCGCCGAACTGCTCCGGGAACTGCCGCCGGATTGGGTAGTTCAAATGCGCGATGCCGTTCTGCACGGGGATAAAGACCGGCTGGACCAGCTGATCCTACGAATCGAAGGGATTAATCCCCGGACCGCACAATCCCTGCACGAGGTGGCTGACCGGTATGAGTACGACGTTCTGACCCGATGGTTCGAAAACACAGCGGAAACCAGAACCGAAAGGTAGACGGGACCCAAGATGACCCAAAACGACAAAGCCAACGTCATGGTGGTGGATGACCAACCCGCCAATTTGAAGCTATTGGAAGACATGCTGAAGAATCAGGGCTACGCGGTTCGTTCGTTTCCCCGAGGCCAACTCGCTTTGGCTTCGGCGGCGCAGAGCCCCCCTGACCTGATCTTGCTGGATATCAGCATGCCGCAGATGAATGGCTTCGAAGTTTGCGAACGGCTGAAGTCTGACCGTAGTTTGGCGGATATTCCGGTTATCTTCCTCAGCGCACTGACCGAAAGCGACGACAAGATCAAGGCTTTTCGCTGTGGCGGGGTGGACTATGTCACCAAGCCGTTCCAGATTGCCGAGGTGCTGGCCCGGGTAGAAACTCATTTGGAATTGCTGCGCTTGCATCGGACCATTGAACGGCACAGTGACCACCTGGAAGCGATGGTGCGCTCGCGCACCAACGAACTGGTCGACGCCAACACCCAGCTCAGATTGCTGGCCGAAGCCTTGAAGGCCGCTCCCAATGCCATCGCCATCACTGACGCCACCGGTTCGCTGGTCTGGACCAATCCTGCCTTTTCTAGCCTGTCGGGTTATTCGGCCGAGGAAGTAATCGGGAAGAACCGGCGGTTGTTGAAGTCCGGAAAACAAGACCAGCAATTCTATGAGGAGATGTGGACCACGATCTCGTCCGGAAAAGTATGGCAAGGGGAGATTGTCAACCGGCGCAAGGACGGCAGTCCCTCGATGGAAGAGATGATCATCGCCCCGGTTTCGCTGGTACCCCCTCACATCACGCATTTCGTAACCATCAACCAGGATATTTCTGCCCGGAAACGGTCGGAAGAAGAGCTGCGCAAAGCCGAAGAAAAATATCGGGCTATCTTCGAAGACGCGGTGGTGGGAATTTTCCGGATCGCTCGCGACGGCCGCCTGCTGGACGTCAACCGCGCCTTCGCTCGCATGCATGGCTATGATTCGGCGGCCGAGCTTTTGGCCGAAGTTTCCACCCCCTACCAGATCTTCGTGGATAGGGAGCAGATGAATACCTGGGCTCAGGCGCTGGATTCCGATGGGGTGGTGTGCGGGGCCGAGGTAAAGATCGCCAGTCGCGATTCCACCCACAAGTGGGGATTGGTGAACCTTCGGGCGCTGCGCAGCAGCGACGGTGAGGGAGTGCTGTATGAGGGCACCATCGAGGACGTCACGGACCGCAAAGTCGCCCAGCAGGAGGTTCACTTCCTGGCCTATTACGATGTGCTTACCGAGTTGCCCAACCGGGCCTTGCTGCGAGCCCGCTTGGACAAGGCGCTGGCCGAGGCCCGGCGCCGAACCGACAAAGTTGCCCTGCTGTTCCTCGACCTGGACCGCTTCAAAAACATCAACGATTCACTGGGGCACTCTTTCGGCGATCTGCTGCTCCAACAGGTAGCCAGTCGTCTGAAGAGCGCGACCCGCGAAGAAGATACGGTGGCCCGGGTGGGCGGCGACGAATTTGTGATTGTCTTGACCTGCGCTAACGACGTCGCCGACATAACCGCTACCGCCGAACGCGTGGTGAAGTCCGTCACCGATGAATTCGTTGTCCAAGGTCAGGCGCTTAAGGTTACTTGTAGTTTGGGTATTAGTATCTTTCCCGAGCATGGTAATGACAGCGAAACGTTAATCAAGAATGCCGATGCAGCCATGTACAGCGCCAAAGAAGATGGATGTGACAGCTTTCACTTCTTTACTCAGGACATTAACCTCAGGGCAGTGGAGCGCTTGACGCTGGAGAATGGTCTGCGCCTGGCGCTGGAACGGGAAGAGTTCTTCCTCGTCTATCAGCCGCAGGTGAGCATCGCCAGCGGACAAATCACCGGCCTGGAGGCGCTTCTGCGCTGGCAACATCCACAGCTGGGCCTGGTATCGCCGGACAAGTTTATAAGGATTACGGAAAATACCGGCTTGATCGTAGGTATTGGCGAGTGGGTACTTCGGACCGCCTGCCAGCAGGCTAAGAAATGGCAGGAGGAAGGTTTTCCGGCGGTGACCATGGCGGTCAATGTGTCGGCCGTCCAGTTTCGCCAGGAAAACTTTTCCCAGCTCATCCGCAGCGTGCTGGCCGAGACGGGTCTGGCGCCGCACTTGCTGGAACTTGAGCTCACCGAAACCCTGCTACTGTCCAATGCCGACCGGATCTTCGTGGTGCTTCAGGAACTCAAGGCCCTGGGGTTAAAGCTGGCCATTGACGATTTCGGTACCGGCTATTCCAGCCTTAGTTATCTCCGGCAGTTTCCGGTCGACAAGCTCAAAATCGATCGCTCCTTTATCCGGGATATTGCGATCAATCCGGACGATGCCGCCATTACCGGTGCCATCATCGGAATAGCCCGGGAGATGAATATCAAGGTAATCGCAGAAGGAGTGGAAAACGAAGCGCAGCTTTCGTTTTTGCGTGCCCACCAGTGTGGCGGATTTCAGGGTTACTACTACAGTCAGCCCCTGACCGTCGATAAGCTGGCCGCCAGACTGTTTGGGCATCCGGCGGGCGCAGGGGGTGAATCCGGGGACCAGATGAGAATGCCGGCCCTCGAGATCGAGGTGACCGCAAGTGCTGCCCCCGTCCCGGCGATTTGAATTGAAGCAGGTTATGCCGCGAGCCGATGAATAACAACGAAGCTTTCGCTTCTTCGAGATGAAGTGTGAGTCCTGAAACTGATGGAATCGGCTCCGGCCTTCTGCTGGCTGCGGTGCGGCAGTCGGCGGACGCCATTGTCATTACCGACACCGGCGGGATCATCCAGTATGTCAATCCCGCGTTCACCGGGCTGACCGGTTACAGCCGCCAGGAAGCTTTGGGGCAAAATCCGCGCATCCTCAAATCAGGCCAGCAAACTCCGGCGTTTTACGCCGAGATGTGGGCCACCATTAGTTCCGGACAGGTCTGGCAGGGCGAGGTGACCAACCGGCGCAAAGACGGAACGGTCTATGCCGAAGAGATGCAGATCACCCCGGTACAGGACCCCGGGGGAAAGATTGTCAGCTACATCGCCATCAAGCGGGACGTGACCCAGAAGCGGGCCGGGGAGGAGGCGCAAAGGCTGCTGGCAGCGATCGTGGAAAGTTCCACCGAAGCGGTCTTCGCCTACACCACCGCGGGCATCCTTCTCACCTGGAATCGCGGTGCCGAAAGCATGTTTGGTTACACGGCGGGGGAAGCCATTGGCCGACACGTATCGGTTTTGTTGCCGCCGGACCGGGTGCACATCATGGCCGCCGCCCTGGAACAAATCCTGAGCGGCAGCGACGTCTCCCAGCGCGAAGATATTGGCCTGCGCCGGGACGGACGGCGTTTCCACCTTTCGTTTACCGAGTCGCTGGTCAGAAACTCCAGCGGCCAGGTAACCGCCATCTCCGCCATGGTGCGCGATATTACCGAACAGAAGGAGGCGGAGCAGGCCCGGTCTTTACTGGCCTCGATTGTGGAATCCTCCGACGATGCCATCTACGCCGTAATGCTGGATGGGACCGTCCTCAGCTGGAACCGGGGAGCGGAAGAATTATTCGGCTACTCGAGCCCGGAAATCCTGGGCCAGAACGTGTTCCTGCTCGCTCCCCCAGCTTACCGCGACCAAGCGCGCCAGTGTCTGGAAACGATTCAGCTGGGCGGCAGCATTGACCGCTTCCGCACCGTGCGTCAGGCGAAGTGCGGCGTCCAGATTGATGTCTCGCTCTCGCTTTCACCCATCCGGAATGCCGAGGGACAGATCGTCGGCGCTTCCAGCATCGCCCATGACATTAGCAAGCGCTTGCGGGCCGAGCGGAAGCTGAAGGAAGGTGAGGAACGTTTCCGCGCGGTCTTTGAAAATGCGCCCTTTCGGCATGTGCGTGACCGGACTGGACGGCCGCTTCATCCAGGTGAACGCTGCCCTTTGCCGAATTCTGGAATATTCCGAAGCCGAGCTGCTGGCCACCACCTGGAAGGATTTGATCCACCCGGAAGATCTGGATGCTGCCCTGGCTGACAAAGAGCAGTTGAAGAGAGAACCGGGAAAAAGCCTGGAGTCCGAAAGACGCTACGTCAGGCGCAGTGGAAAGGTCGTCCTAGGCCGCCAGAGATCTTTTTTGGTACGCGATGGCGACGGCAACCCATCGTATTTTGTGGTCCACGCCGAGGACATTACGGAACGCAAATGGACCGAGGAGGCGCTGCGGGAGAGTGAAGAGCGCTTTCGGGTCATGGCGGACGGCTGCCCCATGCCCATCTGGACGACCAATGCCGCAGGCGGGATTCAATTCACCAATCGGGTATTCCGGCAGTTTTGCGGTGTTCCGCACGAAGAGGTGGTTGGACGCAAGTGGGAGCTGCTGATTCACCCCCACGATAGGCCGGCGTTCCTCGCCGAAACCGAACGCGCGGTGCGAACCCAAACCACCTTCAAGGCCGAAGCCCGCGTCCGCAGGGTCGACGGGGAATGGCGATGGCTGATGGCGCACACCGAACCGCGTTTTTCGCCGAGCGGGGAATTCCTGGGACATGTCGGTCTCTGTGTGGACATTACCGAGCGCAAGCGAGCCGAGCAATCCCGCCAGTTTCAGCACTCTCTGATTCATGCCATCCTGGAGGTGTCGCTGGATGGCATTCTGGTAGTAACGCGGGATGGTTTCATTGCCTCGCACAACCAAAGGCTGCTTGAGCTTTGGCGCATCGATCCCGCAGCGGTTCCGGGGCAGACCTCCGATGACCTCACCGACGTGCCAGACCGGGCGCTTCTGAACGCCGTGGTGGATCGCGTGAAGGATCCTGAATCCTTTGTGAAAAGGGTACAAGAGCTTTATGCCGACCCTGACGCCAGCGACAACTGCGAATTTGCATTAAAGGACGGCAGGACGATCGAACGCTATTCGACCAGCGTGCATAGTGAAGCCGGTCAGTATCTGGGACGGGTGTGGTTCTTTCGCGACATTACCGAGCGCAAGCAAGCCGAGCAAGCTTTGCAGAGCAGCGAGCAGAAGTTTCGCCAACTGGCGGAAAATGTTCGCGAAGTCTTTTGGATGATGAACGCAGCCGGTACCGAGATTGTCTACGTAAGCCCGGTCTACGAACAGATCTGGGGCCGCAGCTGCGAGAGCCTTTACCAGAACCCGATGGACTGGATGGAGGCGATTCATCTCGACGATCGGCCGCGGGCACACGAGATATTCGAGCAGCAATTGCAGGGACACGATATCGCATCGGAATATCGAATCAACACACCCGCTGGACAAAGATGGATCCGGGACCGGGGATTTCCGGTTCGTGATCAGGATGGTCATCTGATTCGGGTGGTGGGGATCGCCGAAGACTTCACCGAACAGAAGCAGGCCGACACCCGGTTGAAGGAAGCCTCTGACCGCCTGGCCTTGGCGGTACGCGCCGGCGAAATAGGCATCTGGGACTACAACGTCGTAGAAAATCGTCTGGTTTGGGACGACCAGATGTTTAAGCTCTACGGAGTCTCGCAGGATCAGTTCGGCGGCGGGTATGAGACGTGGAAGGGAGCGCTTCACCCCGAAGACCGGCAGCGGGGAGACGCAGAGGTCCACCTGGCATTGCAGGGCAAGAAAGATTTCAACACCGAGTTTCGCGTGGTCTGGGCGGACGGAAGCGTCCACCACGTCCGTGCCCTCGCTCTGGTGGAGCGCGATACGGCCGGCAATCCGCTGCGTGTAATCGGCACGAACTGGGACATCACGGCTCAGAAGGAGGCCGCGGATAAGCTGACCAGGAGTAACTCCGAGCTGGAGTTAGCGACCATCCGGGCTCAGGCGTTGGCCGTCGAGGCGGCCCAGGCCAATGCTGCCAAGAGCGAGTTTCTGGCCAACATGAGCCATGAGATTCGCACCCCGCTGAACGGAATCATCGGGATGACCGGCCTGCTGATGGATACGAATCTGAACGACGAACAGCGAGGCTATACCGAACTGTTACGCGGTAGCGGCGAATCGCTGCTTCGCCTGATCAATGACATTCTCGACTTCTCCAAGATCGAGGCGGGCAAGATCGAACTGGAGGCGATTGATTTTGATCTGCAGAGCTTGTTGGACGATTTTGCCGCCGCTTTAAGCGTGCGAGCGTTAGAAAAAGGCTTGGAGTTTTTCTGCAGCGCCGAACCCGGGGTTCCCACGTTGCTCCGGGGCGACCCGGGCCGTCTGGGTCAGATCCTCAACAATCTGGCGGCCAACGCCATTAAGTTTTCCGAGCAAGGCGACGTGGAAATCCTGGTCTCGTTGGCACAAGACAGAAAAACCGAGTGCAAGCTGCGTTTCTCGGTGCGCGATCGAGGTATCGGAATACCGGCCAATAAAATCGCCACTCTCTTCGATAAGTTTACCCAGGTGGATGCCTCGACCACCAGAAGGTATGGTGGTACCGGTCTGGGATTGGCTATCTCTAAGCAGTTGGCCGAGAGGATGGGGGGAGAAGTCGGGGTGATCAGCGAAGAGGGCCAAGGCTCGGAGTTCTGGTTCACCGTGGTGGTGGCCAAGCAGGCCGGAAAGCCGCGAGATAAGAATGAGGAACTCGCCAGCTTAGCGGGAGCGCGGATATTGATCGTGGACGATAACGCCATTAGCCGGAAAATCCTGTCTACCCGTCTGACAAGTTGGGGCATGAGGACAGCGGACGCAGAAGGCGGCGCCGAAGCGCTCCGAGCCCTCTGTCAAGGCGTGGACGAGGGCGATCCCTTCCCTCTGGCGGTGATCGACATGCAAATGCCAGGCATGGATGGAGAAACTCTGGGTCGTAAGATCAAGGCCGATCCCAGGCTGGCCCAGACCGGGATGATCATGCTGACATCGGTAGAAGGCCGGGAGGGAGCTCGGCGGTTCGCGGAGATCGGCTTTGCCGGCTACGCTACCAAACCCATACGACATCAGGAACTGCTGCATGCCTTATCGACTGTGCTGGCTGGCCCATCCCCCGGCACTGCCCGCCCCTTGGAGACGGGCGCTTTGGTCGGAGCTTCGGTTGGGCGCTTCGCTGGGGTCAATGCACTCATCCTGCTGGCCGAGGACAATATCACCAATCAACAAGTGGCTTTAGGCCTTCTCCGAAAGCTTGGCCTGCGAGCCGACGCCGTGGCCAACGGTAAAGAAGCAATCCGGGCGCTGGCCACCATGCCTTATGACTTAGTGTTGATGGATGTGCAGATGCCGGAGATGGACGGTATCGAGGCCACCCGGCGAATTCGCAGCTCAGAATCTGCCGATCCCAATCACCAGATTCCGATTATCGCCATGACCGCGCACGCCCTGGCGGGAGACCGGGACTGGTGTCTGGAAGCCGGCATGAACGACTACCTATCCAAACCCATATCTTCGCAGGCCCTGGCGACGGTCCTGTCGCATTGGCTGCCGACCGCGAGACACAAAATGGACCAGCTCAATGGAGAAACGGCCCTTCCTCCGGACTCTTCCGCACCCGTAGTCTTCGACCGGGAAGGCATGCTGGAGCGCCTGATGAACGACGAAGATCTGGCGAGGCTCATTACGCACAGTTTTCTGACCGACATCCCCAATCAGATCGAAGCGCTGCGGCACAATCTTGAACTTTCAGACTCCAGCGGCGTCTCGCGGCAGGCTCATACTCTCAAAGGGGCGGCGGCCAATGTGGGCGGCGAAGCGTTGCGGGCTCTGGCTTTCGAGATGGAGAAAGCCGGCCAGGCCGGTGATCTGAAGTTGGTTGCGGCCCGTATGGCCGACTTGGATCGTCAGTTTCTGCGCCTGAAGCAAGCGATGACAGAATCGGTCTGAGGCAGGAAAGATGCAGCAGAAGCACAAGATGAAGACTCTGAGGCTGGACGACGATTTCATCGGCATCGATGCAGCCGCGCCGACGGGTAGCCGTTGATCGAGAAAAGGATATAGGCATGCGCGTTCTAGTTGCTGATGACGATCTCACATCTCGCACGGTGTTGGCCGCCATGTTGGCCAAAGAAGGCCATCAGGTGGAAGCGGTCGTCAATGGCGCCGAAGCGTGGAAGATTTTGCAGCAACCCGATGCGCCCGAGTTGATTATTCTGGACTGGGTAATGCCCGAAATGAACGGGCCCGATGTAGCCCGTCGGGTTCGCAGCCTCAAGACTGAGAAGCCGCCCTATATCTTGATGCTGACCGCTCGGGATCAGAAGGCTGACATCGTCGCCGGACTGGAGGCGGGAGCGAATGACTATGTAACCAAACCGTTCGACGGCGGTGAACTCTGTGCGCGTCTCGGGGTGGGTCGCCGCATGATCGAAATGCAGACCGCTTTGCTCAGCAGCCAGCAAGCCTTGGCCCATCAGGCCAGCCATGACTCATTGACCGGCCTGCTCAATCGCCGCTCCATCTTAGACAAGCTGCAGAGTGAGTTTGCGCGTGCCAGCCGCAAAGGCGAGGAATGGGGAGTTGGGGTGTGCGACCTGGACCACTTCAAAGGAGTTAACGACTCTCATGGCCATCAGACTGGGGATGATGTCCTGCGCGGCTTTGCCACCATCCTTATCGATAATCTGAGAGCGTACGATTCCGCCGGGCGCATCGGCGGAGAAGAGTTTCTGGTAATTGCGCCCGCCCTCGCCAAAACGGATTCGGTCTCGCTGTTTCGCAGGTTGTGCGTGAAGGTGGCTACCAGCAAGATTACTACCCGGTCGGGATTGCTCTCCATCACGGTCAGTATCGGGGTGGCGTCCGCCATGCCCGGAACTACGGCGGACGATATGCTGGCTGCCGCTGATGCAGCCCTGTATCGCGCCAAGGCGAAGGGCCGCAATCGGGTCGCCTACGACGACCCGTCCTGCTTAACTCACCCCCAACCGCAATAACGGTCCGATTACTCGCCAAGGCGCTCAACAATTACCCGTTTGGGCTGATCACCATTTGGTCTTATCCTGGTACGAACAAAAAGCGGTTGCCGTGCTGCTCACGCTGCTGCACTTGGGAGTGCGCAATATTCGCATTGGCCCTACCCTGCCTGCGTTTCTGTCGCCGGCGGTGCTCGAACTGCTCCACCAGAAGTTCAATCTCATGGCAATCCAGACTGCGGAGGAGGATCTGGCTGCGATGCTGGCCTGAATCGTTCGCTTGTTGCCCGTGCTTTCGCCGTAGATCGCCCCCCTATCGCCGCTCTAGACCGATGAAGCCAGGCTTGCAATGTCTTGAGAAACGAGGGAGACGGAGAAAAAGGCTGGAGGCGCGGGTGGGAATCGAACCCACGCATAAAGGTTTTGCAGACCTCTCCCTTACCACTTGGGTACCGCGCCTCAGTCCTATTACCGTATCGTGTTCCCCGAGCAAAATCCAGTAGCTTCCTCGCGGCGGGACAACTCGTGCCCTGCGTGTACAATCCTTACACTCTCCCGATGATGGTACGTCTGCGCGGATATCAAAGTCAGCTGAGGTGGCATGAACGTTCTGGAGTTCAGCGCACTGGTAGGTCTTGGCTCCTTGCTCGCCGGATTTCTGGGCGCCTTGACCGGATTGGGCGGCGGTGTGGTTGTGGTGCCGATGCTGGCCCTGTTGTTCCACGTCGATATTCGCTACGCCATCGGAGCGTCGCTGGTGTCGGTGATCGCAACTTCGTCGGGTGCGGCTGCGGCCTACGTCCGTGAAGGCTATTCCAATATCCGCATCGGCATGTTTCTGGAGACGGCCACTACCATCGGCGCTTTGTCGGGCGCGGCGATTGCGCTGCATGTTTCGGGCAACGCCATCGCTATCGTCTTTGGGGTGGTCCTGTTGTACTCAGCCTATCTGTCGAGCCGGCATCGTGAGGAACACGGCCCACCGTTGCAATCGTCGAGGCTGGCCGAAAAGCTGAAGCTGAACGGCGCTTATCCCACAGCCGGGGGCAAGCAGTCCTACAATGTGACAGGCGTTCCAGCGGGCTACGGGCTGATGTATCTGGCCGGCGTACTCTCAGGCTTGCTGGGCATCGGCTCTGGAGCCGTCAAGGTCCTGGCCATGGACCAGGCGATGAAGATTCCTTTCAAGGTTTCGACCACCACCAGCAACTTCATGATCGGCGTGACTGCAGCTGCCAGCGCGGGACTGTATTTGAGCCGGGGATACATTGCACCCGGAATCACCATGCCGGTCATGCTCGGAGTCCTGGCGGGGTCGATGATCGGCGCGAAAGTCCTGGTGAAGGCTAAAGTCACCGTCCTGCGTTATGTCTTCGCAATCGCTATTGTGGCGCTGGGAATTGAAATGATTGTCAATGGGGTCAAGGGCCGGCTATGAGCGCGCAGAATTGGGACGATCAGCGCATTGAAGTCATCATCGGCACGCTGCTGCGAACCGGAGTCATTCTGGCGGCTAGCGTGGTGCTCTTCGGCGGTTTGCTCTACCTGCTGCGCCATGGGCATGAGGTTGCCAACTACGCATCGTTCCACGGCGAACCTGAAAGCTTGAAGAGTGTGCGCGACATCGTTCACGGAGCCCTGTCTGGCAGCGCCCGCGCCATCATTCAGCTGGGATTACTGCTGCTGATTGCGACTCCGGTGGCGCGCGTTGCTTTTTCAGCCATCGCCTTCGCTATCGAGCATGACTACATGTACATCGTGGTTACGCTGATCGTGCTGGGGATATTGCTCTACAGTTTGTTGGCCTCGGCTTAAGTACGGAGGGACGGTTGCGATCATTGGATATCAGGGCGATATCGACGAAACCGCGCCAGCCGTGCGACATCTAACTGCACAGCTGATTTTCTGGAGGACTGATGGCAGGAGTGAATCTCGCAGATGCACGCCGCGTGATTGCCGCGGCGGAGAAGAAAGCTCAGGAGATCGGGCAGCCCATGAACATCGCGGTGGCCGATGAGGGCGGCAATCTGGTTTCCCACGTGCGCATGGACGGCGCCTGGATCGGCAGCGTCGATATTTCCATTAAGAAGGCCTATACCTCGCGGGCCTTCGATATTGCGACCAAGGATCTGGCGACCCATTCCCAATCGGACGGCCAGTTCTTCGGCATTCATGCGTCAAACGACGGGAAGATCATGATCTTTGCCGGCGGCATTCCCTTGAAGCGCGACGGCAAGGTAGTGGGCGCGATAGGTGTTAGCGGCGGCTCGGGCGAGCAGGATCACGCGGTTGCCGAGGCCGGAGCTGCGGCATTCTAAATGGCTTGGGGCGCTATTGCGCCTCGGCTTGTTTCGTGACCGCAGACCGAAGAATGCGTGCGTAGTATTCCGCTGCCCACGAACACGGCGCAGGATAGCAACAGCACGCGCAGCACATTCGCGTGCAGCACCGGATCGCCCAGCAGAATCCGCAGCAAACCGAAGCCGGCACTCGCCGCGCAGAATGCGAAGTACAGCTTCTCTTTGGCGCAGTGTGAAAAGCGCAGCAGGATCAGCAGAACCACCGTCACGATCACGTAAATCGTCAGTAGCACGATTCCGGCAGCCACTTTCTCGCCGCGGAGGGAAAAGGGTTCGGCATGCGAGATGGCCAGCTGCAGTCCCGCCACTCCCAGAAAGAAGACGGAGTGGATCAACGCGATGATGGCGCGCTTGCGATTGTTGATGATAGCGAAGCGATCCATAAACATGTCTTAGTCTGCCGTATTGGCCACACACGAGGCTGTGACCCAGGTCACAGGGGCCCTGGCTTTCTCCAGGCCGAAAACTTGAGAGCATAAGCTTGGCTGATTTCCTTCTCTCTTTATAGAATGATTAAAAGTAAAGGAAATCCCTAACGTGACCAAGCTGGAATCCAAGAGCGACGCTAAACAGAGCCAGGAGACGAACGATCCTGTTTTGCTCGTGCTGGGGGTTGGTAAGCAGTTATGGGCGCGCGAACTGGGCGACCGTTTCGTCGAACGTCTCCGTTCGGAGGACCTGCCGCCGTTACCTTTCGAGGGCGCGCGGAACAATCGATCCGGAGACCAAAAAATTTAGCAGTACTGATAGAGCTGAACTGACAACTGGCCACTGACAACCGACAACTGCTGTTGGAGGCGCGGGGCGGAATCGAACCGCCGATAGAGGTTTTGCAGACCTCGGCCTTACCACTTGGCGACCGCGCCCCGAAAGGAGTGGGCTATGCGAAAAACCCTCGCAGCGGGGCGAGGGCAGCATATCTGGAGCGGGAGACGGGATTTGAACCCGCGACTTCGACCTTGGCAAGGTCGCACTCTACCACTGAGTTACTCCCGCTCAGCAGGTTGAATTATAGCGAATGCAGGAACGAGCCGGGCAAATGGCACGCGAGGCTCATAGCTCTTAGCCCTTAGCAAATCGCATTAAACAGCAGAACAGGTCTGAGTTCGCGGTGGCTAAGAGCTAAGAGCTAACCGCTAAGAGCTACTTCAGTACACCCCGCCGTGACCCGTCGCGTGATCGGCATTCACGCGCGAGGTGATCTCGTTGCGCACGTCCCACAGCGCGCGATACAACGGAAATTCCATGCGCTGCTTCAGTACTTCCACCGGCGTTCCCATGGTACCCACTACGCCGCCGCCGATGATGCGCTGCGCCAGTTTGAGATGGGCATAGCGGAAGAGCTGGATGTTCTCGTCATAGTCCAGCAGCTCTTCGGCAATCTCGTGCAGTTCGAAGAATTCCGCGTGCCGGCGATAGAGCTCCTCCAACGTCAGGCCGGCTTTATGTACCTGCTCGAAGAACGCTTCGCCCAGCCGGGGCGCAATGTGCAGCAGCGCCAGAAATCCGGGCGAGTCGAGGCCGCTGCCATGTCCCAGGCCGGCGCGGATCACGTGATACTCGTAGGGCGTGATGCTCTCCAGCAGCGCCAACATGCGCAGCGGATGCACCAGCATGGCGTTGGCCCGCCGCAGCAGCCGCGATGCGTTCTTGTAGTCACCCTGCTGAATGAGCAGCCGTGTCCGATCCAGTTCCCACGCCGCACCTTTCATCAGCAGCTCCGACGCCTGGTGGGTTACCTGGAAGGTAAGCTCGTCGGGATGCAACATCTCTTCCGCCGGCTTCTGCAAAGCCAGCAGCTCGTCGGTGCGCAGGTAGCGTTCGTAATCGGAGGCAGCAGTCCCCGGCAAAATCGGGGAGCGCATGTCTTCAGTCATGGGCATGACTCCATTGCGGATCTTTTTCCGGAGGCACAATCGATCCATCGCGCATGTGGATGATGCGATCGCCGTAGGTCGCCGCCTCGGGATTGTGAGTAATCATCAGCACCGTCTGTCCCAGCTCCTTGTTCGATTGCCGAAGCATGTTCAGCACGATCTCCGAATTCTCGGAATCGAGATTGCCGGTGGGCTCGTCGGCCAGCACAATGGCCGGCTGATTCACCAGCGCGCGGGCCAGCGCCACGCGTTGCTGCTCGCCGCCGCTCATCTCCGAGGGGCGATGTTCCAGGCGCTTGTTGACGCCCAGCAAGCCGGTAATGCGCTCGATGTACTCGCGCTCCGCGGGCCCGTCGGACTTGCCCGCAATATCGCGCGCGATCTCGATGTTGCCTTCGGCGGTCAGCGTGGGCAGCAAGTTGAACTTCTGGAAAACGAAACCAATTTTCAACTTGCGCAGACGCGTACGGGCGGCGTCAGACAGCCCGGTAAAATCGACGCCGTCGATCATCACCCGGCCTGAATCAGCGTGGGTCAGGCCGCCCAGGATGTAGAAGAGGGTCGACTTACCGCTGCCCGACGGCCCGACAATGGTGACAAACTCGCCTTTCTCCACTGCCAGTGACACCCCGCGCAGTGCCGGAACATCCACTTTGCCAATGCGGTAGGTCTTGCGCACATCCTCAGCTTGAATCATCCACGCCATGCGAATCTTTGATATTACACGAAAGGATTGCTCGCCCGTTGCGCTCGCGCGCGCCAATGGGACGCGCCGGAATGGTCGGGAACTCCGCGGATACTCCCCAGCGCGCCCTTTTCGCGTTACAACATCATCATGCCGAAAACCTCCGCGCAGAGGAAACACGCTCAGCTGGTATTCCGGGCCGCCGACTGGTTGCGCCACAAGTATGGATGCGGCATCGTCCTCTCCGAGCAGTATTGCGCGACTGGCGAAGTGCCTGACCTGATCGCATGGAAAGCTTCCTGCCAGTCGGTCCTGGTGGAGTGCAAAGTGTCGCGCAGCGATTTTTTGGCGGATGCGAACAAGCCATTCCGCTTACAGCCGGAGGACGCGCTGGGAAGTAAACGGTTCTACCTGGCGCCTGCCGGCATGATCGCCCCCGAAGAACTGCCAAAGCATTGGGGATTGCTGGAGTGCAAAGGCTGCGAGGTGGAGATCGTGGTCAAGCCCGGAAAACTGGATTTGCGAAGTCCAGTTGGCCTGATGAAAGAGATGAGCCTGTTGCTAGCGAGTTTGCGACGGGTGGAGGTGCGCATCGAGCCGCAGACCATCACGGAATTTCTGAAATGGAAGAATCGCATGGCCGAATACAACGGTGGGAGACTACCGCAAGGAATGATCGCACCGGCGGAGGAGCGGAATTCCTACGTCGGGCCGAGCGCGACCGCGGCCTCGTCGATCAATCTGGAAGAGACGCCATAAGGGTTAGAACGTCTACGAAACCAACGTCCGCCGCCACCAGCGCTAGCTAACCGCTTTAAATATGGTTGCGCCCAGCAGAAGCGTGAGCAGTACGCCCAGCAGGAAGATGCCAAACAGAACCTTCGCAATTAACGCGAAGCCGGTAGCAATTCCAGTGAAACCGAGCACTCCAAACACAACCGCAAGCACCGCGCAAATAATCGTCCACTTAAGCATGACCACATAGATGTCAAGTTAGCGAGAAACGTTGTCAAACGGGGCGGCGCTTTGTCGATTAGTACGAGAGTTGCTAAAGCCTTGCTAGAGGCCATCTGGTTTTCGTGACACCTTTTAGGCAGCCTGGTTCGCCCTATATTTCCTGCCTGCGACCACCCCGTCCCGCTCCGCGGACGACGCAGTTCTGGGTGGTGGTTGGATCGAACCTGCAAGCCCCTTGCAGGGGCGACACATCAGGATGTCAAAAGAGCCAGATAGGTTCCAGCTCTCAGGAATGAACGAGTTCATCCTATGTCAAAGCTGGCCGCATTCGCGGCTGGCCTTTAGCTGCGAAAAACAAAATATACAAGTAGCAGATCACCGGAAGCACGAAAGCGTGATGCAGTCCCACCCGGTCGGCGAGTAGTCCTTGCAGTTCGGGAATGATGGCCCCGCCAACGATGGCCATAATCAACAGGCCGGAAGCTTCTCCGGTCAGCGGTCCCAGGCCCTCGATCCCAAGGGTGAAAATGCTGGGGAACATGATCGAGTTGAACAGGCCAACCAGTAGCATTGCCCACATGGCCACATGACCAAAGCTCAACATGGAAAGACAAACCAGAGATGCGGCGACAATCGCGTTGAAACCGAGTACCACGCGGGTGGGAACTTTCTGCAGCACGGCGGAGCCGATGAAACGTCCGATCATCGCTCCGCCCCAATAGAACGTCAAATATTTCGCGGCGACTTCGGGTCGCAAGTTGCCGACATCGCCGAGATTCATGTAGTTGACCAGGAAGCTTCCAATCGCAACTTCGGCGCCTACGTAAGCGAAGATTCCGGCCGTGCCCATGACCAGGTTGCGATGCCGCCAGACACTGTCGTTGGCCACGGCGTGCCCGCCCTCAGCTTCGGGAATATGGGGGAGATTGAATCGTGCAATCACGATTGCGAGTACGACGAGAGCAAGCGCGATGACTAGATACGGTAGCTTGACCGAGGAGGCTTCTTCCAAGCGATACGCATGCAGCAACTGCGGAGGCATGGCGCGCAACTCGCCCTGAGTTTTGGGAGCGGCAGCGCCGAGTATCAGCAAGCCGCCGAAGAAGGGGGCTACCGTGGTGCCTAAAGAGTTGAAAGCTTGCGTCAGGTTGAGCCTGCTGGACGCTGTGCGCGCCGGTCCCAACACCGCGACGTAGGGATTGGCCGAAACCTGCAGCGCCGTAATGCCGGCGGCCAGAATGATCAGCGCCGCCAGGAACAGCGGAAAGGAAGGCACGCTCGCGGCCGGGATGAACAGCAGCGCGCCCAGACCCATGGTGAACAGGCCGGCGACCATCATCTTCTGATAGCCGATGCGCTCGATGATCTTGCCCGACGGAATCGAGAAAACGAAGTACGCCGAGAAAAAGCAGAACTGGATCAGCATGACCTCGGCATAGTTCAAGTCAAAGATCGACTTCAGATGTGGTACCAGAATGTCATTAAGGCAGGTGAGAAATCCCCACATGAAAAAGAGCGTAGTTACCATCGCCAGTGGGCCGCGATAGTTCTGTGCTGGCTCTGCCGTGTTGATGCTGGTCGTATTTTGCTGTGGGCTGACTGCCATGTTCACCTGGGAAGCTTAGATGTCGAAAACCGCCTACCACGTCCGCTGCATGGGATGCGCCTCGGTATTGAACACCACCTTCTTCAGATCGAGCGTCGACTTGGGTGCGTAAAGCAAGTAGAGATACTTCAAAGTTTCCGCCAGAAAGAAGCTTTCCATGTCGTCGCGCTTTTCCTTAGTCTCGACATTGAGCAGCGCGGCATAGCCGGCATCGGTGCGGCAATACTTCTGCAAGCTGTCGAAGAACGTCGTGCCCATGTCAAGATATCGCGAATCGCCGGTGAAGTAATACAGATAGTAGGTGGACTCGATGATCTCAGGACGAAGTTCATATCCGGGATAGGTAATTTTCATCGTGGTGTAGTCGAACTCTTCCGGCTCGATGCCGAACGTGGTCCACATTTTGTAGCTCGACTCCTGCAGCCGGCGGGCGCGATCCAGGTCGCCCGACAGGGCCAGCACGCCGGGGAAAAACGCGTCCAGCGCGCCGTAGTGCGTCGAGATGCGCGCCCCAGTGTTCATGTTGACTTGCGCATACCACAGGCCGCTCGGTGTCGGATCGGCCACATACTTGTTAATCGCGGCAATGCTTGTCTTCCACATGCGCTTGCAATCCTTGTCGTGGAAGAGGAGGGAGCACTTCAGCAGGTATTCGTAATACGAGTCGATGCCGCTGCCAATGTAACTCGCCGGATCCAGCCACTTGCCGGTTTCGATATTGATGCTGGAGCCGACCAGTCCAATCGGCGAGCGGCGCTGATAGATCGCGACCAGCGCGCGCTTGGCCTTGTCGTAATAAACCGGCTTGCCGGTCAGCCTGCTGAGCGTGCCAAACTCGATCAGCAGCGAGCCGACTTCGGCAGGACCGCTTTCCACGCCACGAACTGCGCCGGTCTTCAGATTGACGAAGACATACGGCATTCCGGTCGGTGAGTTGAACGCAGGCAGCAGGCGATGGCCCAGGTCGTCGGCCAGCGCCAGCAAACGCGGATCGCCGGTGAGTTGATAGCTGCTGAGGAGTCCTCCCAGCAGACGAATCGTGATCTCGAAATTCTTGACGTAAATGTCCTGATCGAACGACAGCTGCTTGTCGATCAGTTCACGGTCTGCCGCCGCCTCGTCCTTGAGGCCCATGAGCACCATGGTGTCCAGCGCATCTACCGGCGTCATCAGCAGGGAAGTTCCGTTGGGGCTCCCGGGCGGCGCCGCCTGTGCGCCGATTGGGGCTGAGTACCAGTCGCGGTAGCCCTTGCTCAACGGGCGCAGCTCGTCGTGTCCCCAGGCATATTGTTTATAGCCGCCCCAGGCATGCAGGAATTCCTGCCGGACGTCTTCGGCCATCTCCGCCTTTCGCTGATCGGTCCACACCGCTCTGTCGTTCGTCTGCGCTGTCGAGCTGCCCGGCGCAGCATCTTGCGCATACGCCGCCGATGCCGCGAGGCAAAGCATCAGCAGAGGCAAAAGCCTCCCGGCCGCTTTGGCAATTGAGCTAGATTGCAAGTAACTGCTCCTTCATGCGGCGGACGTATGCACGATCCGTCAGTGCAAACCTGGATTCTGCAGGACCGTTTTCGCTGCCAAATTTGATGTCCGGATTCGCCAGGGTAGATGTGTCCTGGCGCTCCGCAAACGCCGTCAGGTGAATCTGCGTACAACCTGTCGTCGAGGTCAGCTGCCGAACATTGTCGAGGCCGATGCCGGCTCCGGGCAGCACCTCGATCCTTCCGTTGGCCTGCTCGATCAGCCGCTTGATGAGTTCGGCTCCTTGCGGCGCACCGTTCTTCTGCCCGCTAGTGAGTACCCGCGTGATACCGAGATCGATCAGTTCCTCCAGCGCGCGAAAAGGATCGGGTGTGACATCGAAGGCGCGATGAAAGACCGCCTGGCGTGAGCCGATACGTTCACGAAGCGAGCGAGTGCGTCCGACATCGACGGTGCCATCATGGTTCAGGATGCCGAAGACGATACCGTCAGCGCCGTGCTCCAAGAGCAAATCGGCATCGCGCTCCATCACGGCAAACTCTGTCGCCGAGTAGCAAAAGCCCGCCTCGCGCGGGCGATCCATCGCCATCACCGGAATCTTCGTGTGCTGCTTCACGTGAGCGAGCGAGCCAAGCGACAGCGTCAGGCCACCGAGAAACAGCGCGGAACAAAGCTCGACCCGGTCGGCGCCGCCAGCGGCAGCTTCGATCGCATCTTCCGCCGAACCGCAACAGATCTCCAGCAGGATTTCGCCCATAGTGAAAAGTTCCAGCCGGCAAGTCTCCGGCTGGAATTCTACTGTAACAAGTTAACGGTTGACGGTCTCCAGGTCGGGCTCGTTCTCGACTTCCTCAATGGAGTCGCATCCCGTCTCCGCGCAAAAACCAGCCGTCTTGCCCGACGACAGTGGCAGTATGTCGATCGCCAGATCTTTCATCTGCTTCCACGTCGGCCGTTGGCGGTCGGTATAGCTGGAGCACTGATAAACCTTGAACGGCACCAGCAAAAGCCGGTCATAGGCGAAGGTGCAGTACACCACTTCCTCGCTTTCCCGGAAGCCGCGCAGGATATGGGCGTGGACACAGGACGCGCACTTCGATTGCGCTTCCATGGGCGTCCCATTCTTCACGTAAATGGTGGTCATAGTCTCTTTCTGTTTCGGCCCGCGGACCGGTGCTGGATCGGCGACGATGCGGCTGCCGCTGATCGAGTCTGTCAATGTGGTAGATCGCTAAGCGATTCGGATTACCGTAACCCTGTGCTTCCCCTTCGGCGCGGTTCTGACAAACCCCACAACCCGCTCCGGCTTGGGGATACGGCGATCGCTGTAAGCCGAGCATTCGCTCACCACGAACTTCAGCTCGCGCAGGGTGCCACCCAGGTTGCAAGAGGTGAGCTCTTCGCCCTCGAGGCCCTTCTGCATCACGGCGTAGACGCAAGTGGGGCATAGCGCCTCGCGGCGCGTCGGGGTTCCGAGAATGTTCAACGTCAACATGGCTCACCTCAAGAGGCAACAAACGCTTACGGGGGCCGCAGTTCCTGACTGATCGCGATTACGAAAAGCGATGAAGATTGCAGGAAGTTGAATCCCAGCAATCCAACGATTCAATGTCTTGTGCTAAAGCGCCGGTTAGCGGAACAAGTCAGCGAGCGGAGACAGAGTCCGTCCTGCGATCATCGCGAACCAAAGCTGGTTGCGACTGCCAGCGCAGCGAAATGTTTTGCGCGCAATCATGGGACGTCTCTCCAGAAGAGTTTCTACCTTGCCACAGGTTCGGTCGGGAATGCAAGCAGGAAATCACTCTTTTTCACGTCCGGAAGAGTTAATCTCAGAATCGAGGCTTCACGCTGCGAACCTGGAGGTGACCGTGAGCAATTCCACCAGCTTCGATCTCTACCTCGAACCCAACCTGACAGCGCGTATCCCGCGCATGGCCGACTACTCGCGGCGGCTGGCCGAATTCCACGACTGGGTGCTCACGGAAGTCGACGCCCAGGCGAACTACACCGATCGCTACGCTCCTCCTGCTCTGGAAACCTACGATCGCAATGGTGACGTGATCAACCGTATCGTCGCCAATCCGGCGTACGACGAGCAGCATCGCGAACTCTACCGCCGCGGCATCATCGGCTTACCCTACGCCGAGCAGGCGCCGCACCTGCTGACGTTCACCATGGGCTACCTGTTGGCGCAGGCCGACATCAGCCTGCATTGTCCGGTGACGCTGACCGGAGCCGTGGCTTATGTGCTGGGTTCGCATGCGCCCGACGCCGTGCGCCAGCGCTTTCTCTACGACGTAGTGCGCATGGATGGGCTGTGTCAAGACCGGCGGCACCTGGGCCACGGAGCAGCATGGCGGCAGCGATGTTGGCGCCACGACAACAGTAGCTACTCTGACCAACCCGCCCGCGGCGATGAGAGAAGCCCATGAAATCGGTCGATGCTTTTTTCTAAGCGGGCTGAAGTGGTTTACCAGCAACGCCAACAGCGGAATCGCGGTGGCGACGGCACGTCCGGAGGGAGCACCACCGGGCTCAGCCGGACTGGGCCTATACCTTGTGCCGAGCCATCTCGAAGATGGCTCTCCCAACTACTACCGAATCCGCAAGCTGAAGGATAAGTTGGGCACCAAAGGTCTGCCGACGGGAGAGATCGAACTGTTAGGGACGGTGGCTTTCGAAATCGCGCCCCCACCGGACGGATTCAAGTTGATGATGGAGGCGCTGGAGTACAGCCGCGTACACAATGCCGTGGGATCGGCGGGAATTCAGCGGCGGGCCTTGCGCGAAGCCTTGGCCTGGGCGAAAACGCGCTGCGCCTTCGGTCATGTTCTTTCCGACTACCCCATGGTGCAGGATGAGTTGCTGCGCATGCGCGTGGAGTTCGAGGCTGGCGCCCTGCTGGCGTTTGAAGCCGCGATCACCTTCGACGAGGTGCAGCACAATAGCGAGCGCCGCATCTGGTTGCGGCTGGCGACGGCCCTGGCCAAATATCTGACGGCGGAATATGCGATTGCCGCGACTCGCGCAGGGCTGGAGTTGATCGGCGGCAACGGCTACACCAGCGACTATCCCATGGCGCGGCTGTTGCGCGATGCTCAGGTGCTCACGGTTTGGGAGGGCCCGGCGAACATTCAAGCGCTGGAACTGCTGCGTCTGCTGAGCCCGCGCTATCAGGGCTGGGAGCAATATGGCGCGCGGCTGCGTGACATTTCAGCGAGGCTTCCGGAAAGGCTTGGCAAATTGCGCGCCGCTCTGGAAACGAGAATTCACGGTGACGCTCAGGCTGTCGCAATCACTCTGCACGACGAACTCAGTAGGCAACGCCACGCCCGCAAGCTGCTGCATCGCCTGAGCCAGAGCCTTTCCTTCGCATTGCTGTGCGAAGCTGCGGCTCCAGGCGATCCGCTGCCAGCGCAATCGGCGTGGCGTTATTTCGAGACCATCGAGCCGCCAGGATTCGGTGTAGAAGATGACGCCGCCCGGCGAGGGGTGCTGGAGCTGCTGGCGGAAGAATCGGTTCGGACGGTGAGAGAAGCCTGATCGACAGCTGCTGAAAAACTCAGTGAGAGGTCATTTTGAAGGGGCGTAGCTTTAGCTACGCCGTAGCAAGTTATTTATGTTATGTGTTCCTTCGGCGAGGAATCCGCGGTCTCGAGTTTTTCAATAAACTGCTAAGGAAACTCTGACCAAGTGAAAGCGAGGTACCCGCAGCGGCTAAAGCCGGATGATTTCGGATACTTAACGGACGGCCTGAAGAGACTGCGTGAGAACCTCTGTCGTCCCTACGGGACTCAAATCAATTTTCCACTCGACCCAGGACTCCGCCTGCCCACCCCAATTCGCGCAAACGCGGCGCGAATCGGGGGCCCCGGTTACGGCTCCGTCCTGGGCTGAACTGAGTCGTCCTGACGGACGGGATTTTCGGATGATTTATCCCACTCGCAAATCCAAAATTTAATTTCAGGCAGACCCTGAAGGCCGTCCCCTTCAATACAAGACTTAATCAGAGTTTGCCTAAGCCGGGCGCGCGCGGCGGGCAGCGACAATTTCATCCCAGCGCACCCAGGCGATGTAGAGCACGACCAGAATATTGATGCCCAGGATAATCCAGTGCAATTCGTTGGGATGGCGCACCAGTTTGTAGAGTTCAAACGGAAGATAAATGCAGCCGGAGATGATGGCCAGCCATTCTGCCCAGGCCCGCTGCTTCCACAGCCCATAGCCTTCGATGAATCGCAACGTGGCATAGGAAATCGCGATGGCCGCGATCATGGCGATACTGGTATCCGACACTTTGTCGGCGGCGCGAAGAAATTGTTCCGACAGCCGGTGGTGGTAGGGATTGATGTGAAAGAAAAACAGAACGTGCTCGGCGGCCTCCTCGAAGTCGACGTCGCGCCGGATCATGCGAGCGAAAACAAAAGCTCCCAGCAGGGCCAGGCAGCCTTTCAGCGCCTCCACGACCGCGACCGTCCTCAGCCCGGCGCGGTGCGTATGTCGCCGCGAAGCGCTCTGCCCGCGAATTGTGATACTGCTGCTCATGGCTGACGAGTCGTGATGACCGTCTTCTGCACAACGTACATTACCAAATGCTGAAGCGAGATGGTGCAAATCCCGACTGCGGCCCATCTCAACTTCGAAGCACAAAGTGAGAAATTGGCTGTCGCTGGTGTGATGATTTGATTCAACCAGGGGACTCGGGGAATGAAAATTCAGGCCGAGCGCAGTTGGTCGGCCCGGGCGGCAGCCAACATCTCGGCAGTGGTAGAGAATTTTTCACGGCAACGCTCGGCGCCAGCCCGGGCTACTTCGGCCAAATCGATGCTGCGCCAGCCTTCATAGTCGACCCAGCGAACCAGCCGCTGCTCCAGGATTTGCCGCAGACCGGGGCCGCCTGACCGGTTTCCGTCGGTCACTTCCTGCGCTATCTTTTGCGCTACCTGTTGCGCCTCGGCGCGATTGGTCGGAATCGTTCCCGACGGCCCGCGCTTGGCCCAGCCCACAACGTAAAGCCCGTCGCTGACTTTGCCCTCCTGATTGGCAAACACACCGTTGTCGGGCTGTACGGAGCAGCAGGCGCGCGTCTCGTACCCGATGCAGGTAACCGCCAGTTGGGCCGGCAACTCAACCGTTTGTCCGTTGCCCGCCCGGAAATTCACCGCGCGCAATCTGTCGTCGCCCACAAACTCGATGGGAGTGAGGTTGAAGTGAAAGTGAATGATGACCGGAGTGCTGCGCGAACCAGGCTCGGCAAAACCGCGAAACGTGGTGAGCACAGCGCTATCTCCGACCAGGCCCGCCGGATCGCTGATAACCGGACGCGCGCGTTGCAACGTGCCCAGTTCGGCCAGTTCGTTGTGGTTGAACTTGGTGTCGGCTGCGCTCCGGCGGCCCACAATGTGAATGGACTCGATGGGCTGCGCACTCAGCCAGGACACCACCGCGGGCGAAAGATCGGAGCCGCCAATTTCGTCGGCACCCTTGGCCAGGATGCGAGCTACGTCGATCGCCACGTTGCCGTTGCCGATAATCACCGCAGCGCGCACTCCATCAACCGCCGGCGCCTGGCTATGAGGATGGCTGTTATACCAGCCAACAAACGCGCCTGACCCGATAGCGCCCGGAAGATCCTCTCCCGGAATTCCCAGGCGGCGATCCAGGGGCGCGCCCGTGGCCAGCACCACCGCGTCATAGAGCGCTAGCAGTTCGTCGAGACGCACGTCGCGGCCCACCTCAACGTTGCCGAAGAAGCCGACGCGGTCGCGAGAGAGCACGCGATCGAACAGACGCGATACCGCTTTGGTGCTTTGATGATCGGGAGACACGCCGTAGCGGATCAGCCCGAAGGGAACCGGCAGGCGCTCCAGGACATCGATCGCGGCATCCGGAATCAGCTTGAGCAGATGGTCGGCCAGATAACAACCCGCAGGCCCGCTGCCGATGATGGCAATGTGAATCATAAATTAGCTTTCAGCCGTCAGCTTTCAGCCGTCAGTCGAACATAACCTTGGCTACGCGGTGGAAATTGTGCATTGCAGCGGTCAATCTGATCACGACTCTCGAATTGTCATTACGAACGGCCTTCAGGCCGTGAGGAATCTGCTGTCTTCTTCGCCAGGACGAGAAAGCAGATTCCTCGCTGCGCTCGTAATGAAAATTCGTGGGGCAACTGCGACCGGCTAGTCTGTAACAGCTGGACCTAACCCCTGGTGCCTAACCTCCAGTCCCTAACCCCTGGCCCCTAACCTTCGCCCCGGCCCTAGTGGACCTTCACGTACTCGTAATCCACCGGATTATTGTTGATGCCCCGGTCCGGAGGCGCGATCCAGGCGGCCATCTTGCCTTGCTCGTGGACACCGTGCATCAGGCTCATGATGTGAGCTCGGTCGCTGTCGCTGGGCAACCAGCTGCCGATTCGCGCGTTGAATTCTTCCTGCGTGATCGGCCTGCCGGTGGGATCGGTCGGAACGCCCGCCCAGCTTCCGATGTTGCGGCGAAAGCGCGTCGAGGGCAGCGCCAGACGGAACGAGTAACCCGCCTTCTCGATCACCCGATTCCAGCGCGTAACGCCCATGTCGCAGTCTTTGACGTAAGAGCCGCGGGTGACATCGTTCATCGCATTGCGCATCGGAATCTCTTCGCTCTTGATCCCGCCGTTGCCGTCGGGAACTTCCAGCGCGTAAACCTGGTCGGCCGCGACGTGATCCTCGTAGCGCGACTCGTCGGGACGGCCCTTGAGTCCATTCGCGAAATACGACGCGGCATTCGAAGACGTCTCGGACCCGAACAGATCGAGCGACGAGCTGAACCAGAAGTTCAGATACTTCTGCACCGTCGGCAGATCGATGGCGCCCGCGTTACGGATCGTCACCGGATCTTCGGTGTTCAGCTCCTTCATCACTTCCAGGGTGCGGCGAACCACACGGTTGATGCCGGTGTCGCCGACGAACATGTGATGCGCTTCCTCGGTCAGCATGAACGAGCAGGTGCGGGCCAGCGGATCGAAGCTCGATTCGGCCAGCGACTTCAGTTGGAACTTGCCGTCGCGATCGGTGAAGTAAGTGAACATGAAGAAGCTGAGCCAATCGCGAATGGGCTCGTTGAACGTGCCCAGAATGCGCGGCTTGTCGGCGTCGCCCGAGTGCCGCTCCAGCAACTCTTCCGCCTCCTCGCGACCGTCGCGCCCGAAGTACGCGTGCAGCAGATAAACCATCGCCCACAGGTGGCGGCCTTCTTCCACATTCACCTGAAACAGATTGCGCATGTCATAAAGCGACGGCGCAATGTGGCCCAGCATGCGCTGCTGCTCCACCGACGCGGGCTCGGTGTCGCCCTGAGTGACGATCAGCCGGCGCAACGTGGCGCGGTACTCGCCGGGAATCTGCTGCCACACCTCCTGCCCGTAGCTGTCGCCGAAGCCGATGCGGCGTTCGGGATCGCGATCGGCTAGAAAGATTCCCCAGCGGTAATCGGGCATGCGCACGAATCCATAAGTCGCCCAACCCTTGGCATCCACCGACGTAGCCGTGCGCAGATAAACGTCGGCGACCTGAAAGTCGCGCGGACCCAACTCCTGCCACCAGTTCAAAAACTCCGGCTGCCAATGCTCCAGGGCACGCTGCAAGGTGCGATTGGAGCCCAGGTCGACGTTGTTAGGAATGCGGTCCTGATAATTAATTGACATTGCGAAAACCTCAATTCTCCATCCCAATTTGGCGGTCGGTTCGAAATGATCAACAGGTACTCGGATAATTCGATTTGTATCAGGGCATGACTTTAGTCGCGCCAACCGACGCAATAAAAGTCAGGGCTTTACAGTTGCTGAAAAAACTCGGCCTAAGGCGATTTTGAAGGGGCGTAGCTTTAGCTACGCCGTAGCAACTCCTTTATATTTGTCATCCCGCACCGACTTTAGTCGGTGAGGGATCTGCTTTTCCGGGTTTTTCAGCAAACTGTTTACCCCCTGCAAGGGTCGCCCGGGGCTAAAGCCCAAGTCGTTATGATCCGCTGTCGGCACGTCTAAAAGACTTGCCCTGATACAAAACAATGGCCGCATAGTCGTTCAACACTCGAAGAACTGCTATGCGATGCTACCTACACTCTCTCCCATGTGAACCGCGCCTTCGATCCGGTGCCGAACAGCTTGAGCGCGCCATGCTCGCCGGTCGAATTCGGGCGAATGAACACCCAGTTCTGCCATGCCGACAGCCGGCCAAACACCTTGGTCTCCAAAGTCTCGTCGCCGGGAAACCGCAGGCTGGCTTCCAGGCCCGTAAGCGCGTCGGGCGAAAGACTGGCCCGCTCTTCGATGGCAATTCGCACCTCGTCTTCCCAGTCGAGATCGTCCGGCGCGTACGTCACTAGACCGGCCTGCAAAGCTTCTTCCGCCCCCAGCAGTTTGCCCTTGGCTTCCACCGCGGCGGCCATGTGTTTGGCGTCACCGCTGAACCGCGTTTCCAGACGGCCGCGTGCGTTCACCGCCGGCAACACTCCGAAGTTGAAATCGTCAACTGCGATTTTCGGCGCGTCGGCCTCCTCCTCCGGCAGCGCCAGCATGTAGCTGCGATCCGCCGCCAGCGCCAGCTCGAACAGCATCCCCGCGAAGCACGAGCCCGGCTCAAGGATGGCGTACATGCTGCGCGAAGAGACATCGAGGCGGGCAAAGGTTCGGCGCAACATGCCGATGGTCTCGCGCACCAGCCAATGGTTGCGATGCTCGAGCATCAAGGCATCGGCGGCGAGAACGGCTTGCGCGTCGCCCGACGTTTTCAGCAGCAGCAGGCCGAGTTCGGCTTCGTTGACGCGCAGCATCAGAATGGCATCATCGAGTTCGCGAGCCATGGCCAGCGGCCACCACTGATCGCCGGCAGCGTGAATCTCGTCGACCGTCTTGGGCTGATCGCCTTCGGGAGCGCGCACCGTCAGGGTTATGGTCCGGGCACTGCGATCGAACGCCACATCCACATGCTGGTAGCGGTAGCCGTCGTCGTCGATTTTGCGTTCCAGCGGATTGAGCTTGATTCCCTTGGCATCGGCGGAACGGATTGAATCATTCGCTAAGGCCTGGGCCCGCGCCCGGGCGGCGTCTTGAAATTTTGCCGGGGCAGCGATGTCGTCTACCAGCCCCCACTCTTTGGCGCGTTCACCCTTCACGCCATCGGGATTGGTGCAGAACATATCAGCGAGATCGCGCCGCACCTTGCGCTTGTCGACCACGCGAGTCAGGCCGCCGGTACCGGGCAACACACCCAGCAGCGGCACCTCAGGCAGACTGACCGCGCTGGAGCGATCGTCGATCAACAGAATCTCGTCGCAAGCCAGAGCCAACTCGTAGCCTCCGCCCGCCGTGGTGCCGTTCAGCGCGGCCAGAAATTTCAGCCCGTCGTGACGACTGGAATCTTCCATGCCGTTGCGGGTCTCATTGGTGAACTTGCAGAAGTTCACCTTCCAGGCATGGCTGGACGTGCCCAGCATGTAGATATTGGCGCCGGCGCAGAACATGCGCTCCCGCGCGCTGGTCAAAATGACGCACGCCACCTGGGGATGCTCGAAGCGAATGCTCTGCAGAATGTTGTGCAGCTCAATGTCGACGCCCAGGTCGTAGGAATTGAGCTTGAGCTTGTAGCCGGGCCTCAAGCCGCCGTCTTCGTCGACATTCATGGCCAGGGTCGCGATGCGACCATCGATGGTCAACCGCCAATGGCGATACTCTCCGCCAGCCACATCAAAGGTGACCAGCTCCGCTTGCTTTAGGTTAGACATGCAAGTTGAAATCTCCTCAGGACAGCGCCGTTGCGGCGGTCAAATCCCCACGTTGTATATGTGCATTATAGTGCATTTACCGGGCTTGGGGATACGAAATATTGTGCACATCGACCAGTGCGCTGGCAGGTGGAGGCAACCAACCGATCTGCTAAAAGAACAGCTCAGGTGAGACGTGGAAGCGCTGACTCAGGCGGCGGATCTGCTCCTTGGTCAACTCTCGCTTTCCGCTTAAGACTTCGGACACGGTGCTACGCGCACCGAAGATGTTTAGCAGATCTTTCTGCTTGAGGCTGTGTTCCTCCATCAAAAAGGACAGGGCCTGTGCGGGAGTGGCCCGCGGCAACCGGTAGCGTTTTTCCTCGAAGTCTTCAATCAGCAGCGTGAGCAGGTCAGCGAGTTCCTTTTCTTCCCGGCTGAGCGAGCCCTTCTGTTCGAGCGCATACAACGCCTCGACATAGTGTTCGTTTTCGGCTTGGCGGCGGATGACTTTGGGCGGAATTTTCGCCAGCAGTTGCGCATAAGCCGAGTTCGTCAAAGCGCTCACCGTTTCCATCCTCCTTTGTCGTACACCGCGTGCGTCAGGATATGCCGAACAAATAGCCTACCGCTCCGATAGTTGATCTCGACAATGAGCCGAAATGAATTGCCTTTGAGGTTGAACACCGTGTACTTGCCGACGCCGTCCGCTGCTGGAAATGTTCGCCGCACATCCTCCAGCGACTTCCATTCGGCGCGCTTGGCCACGCGATACCAGACGTCGAGCGGCGCGGCCAAATCGCCATGTCGCTCCACTGCTTCCAGCAGTTTCCTTCGGCTGATGACGTGCACTTCTTAGCATGTTCGCAATTTGCGAACAGGTCAACATAAATCCGGGGTGCTGCCGCAGACTTGGTCGAGGCACTTGCTGAGTCAGCCGCCATTAACCTCTTCGATTAGGGCCTTCAGGCTCTCCTCAACCCCATGATTGCTGGTGTTGAGGGTCGCGTCGGCCTTGCGGTAAAGCGGCTCGCGCACTTCCAGGATGCGCCTCAGGTCCGACATGGATTCGCGATTGTCGGCCATCGGACGCATGTCGCCCTGGGCGATGACGCGCTGCATATGCTGTTCCGGCGCAGCTCGCAGCCAGACCGTGAAGCACATGGTGAGCAGACGCTCGAAGGTGGCCGGCTCGGAGACCAGGCTGCCGCCGGTCGCCAGCACAAAGCGGGGATGGCGCTCGATGACCTGATCGAGGCAGCGCCGCTCCAGCCGACGAAATCCGCCCTGGCCGTAGAGATCGAAGATCGCGCTCAAGCCAACGCCGCTCTCCTGCTCGATCAAGCGGTCGAGTTCGATGAAAGGAATTTCCAGGCGGTGGGCCAGCATGGCTCCCAGCGTGGATTTGCCGGCGCCGCGCAACCCGATGAGCGCGACTCGACCGCGCCGCGCTTCCAGATCGACGCCGCCGAAATGTTGCACCAGCAAGCGGCGAGCTTCGACCAATTCAGCAGCCGGCAGGCGGCGAAGAAACTCGGTGGTGTGTACCAGGTCGACTGGCGGCTCGGGCCCTTCCAGCACCAGCGCTTCTACCGGAATGTCGAGCGCGCTCGAGATCTGGCGCAGCAGCAAAATAGAGATGTTGCCTTGCCCGGTTTCGAGTTGTGCCAGGTAGCGCTCGGAAACCTCGGAGTCGCGAGCCAGGATTTTGCGGGTCATACCGCGCCGGGCGCGGGCTTCGCGCACTCGCTCGCCTAACAGCTTAAGATAGTCGGACTCGGCGGTAGTCTGGTGGGCTGGCGGCAAAGCGGCTGGGACGACCGGGGCTTTCGCTCGGCCGTTGCCCTCGAGATGCATAATGTCGCGTTTTCGCGCCACCGTGGATGCATTATACTTCCGAGACCGCACGTATAATAGTGCAAGGTGGGGAGAGATTTATTGCCGCCAGACGGCTTCGCTGTGGGGACGAAAGCATGGGCATAGGCATCTGACCATCCTGGTGGGAACCATGACCGGTACCTCGGAGATGGTGGCGCAGGAAGTCCAGCAGGCGCTGGAAACGGCCGGACACCAGGCGACAATCCAGGTGATGGACAACCTGGACGCCGGCGTCTTTCAGCCCGGAGGCATCTTCCTCATCTGCACCTCGACCTATGGCGCCGGCGACGTGCCCGACAACGCTCAGGCACTGTTCAACAGTTTAGAAACTCAGAAACCCGACCTGAGCAACGTAACCTATGGGGTGATTGCGCTCGGGGACCGCACTTACAAAGACACGTTTTGCCAGGGCGGCATACGTTTCGACAAGTTACTTACGCAGCTTGGCGCCAGGCGCGCCGGCGACATCCTGATGCACGACGCCAGTTCGGGCACCTTGCCCGAAGAGTTGGCGGCACAGTGGATTGTGCCCTGGGTCGAGCAGCATTTAGCACCTTCTTCGGAGATGGCATAAATCATGGCAAGTACAGTGGAAAAGCGACAGGCATCGGATACCAGGGTGCTGCAAAGCTACCTGGGTGGAAAGTGGCAGGCGGGCGCCGAGGGCGGTGCAGCGCTGGTGAATCCCACAACGGGGGACAAGCTGGCATCGGCGAGTTCCAAGGGGTTGGACCTTAAGGGGGCGCTGGACTACTCCCGCAATGTGGGAGGCAACGAGTTACGGCAGTTAACCTATGGCCAGCGGGCCGAACTGTTGGGGAAGATTGCGGATGTGCTGGCGGCCCGCCGCGATGAGTGGTTCGAGATTTCGCGGCAGAATTCCGGCAACACTAAAGCCGACGCCGCGATCGATGTCGATGGCTCGATCGGAACCCTGAAGTATTTCGCCAAAATCGGCGCCAAACTAGGCGACGCTCGCCGGTTGCGCGACGGCGCCCCGATGCGGCTGGCGCGGGACGCGAATTTTCAGGGGCTGCACCTCGGGATCCCGCTCACCGGAGTCGCAGTCCACATCAACGCCTTCAATTTTCCCGCCTGGGGATTGTGGGAGAAGGCCGCGATGAGCCTGTTGGCGGGGGTTCCGGTGCTGGCCAAGCCGGCGACCTCAACCGCGTGGCTGGCGCAGGAGATGGTGAGCGCGGTAATCGAGGCCGGTATCCTTCCGCCGGGCGCGCTGTCCATCTTGTGCGGCTCGCCTAACGATCTGCTCGATCATTTGCAGCTGGGCGATGTGGTTGCCTTCACCGGCTCGGCGGATACCGGGGAAAGCATTCGCCAACATAAGCGGATTCGGCAGCAGAATGTGCGGGTCAACATCGAAGCCGACAGTTTGAATGCCGCTCTGCTGGGCCCGGATGCGAAGCCGGACTCGCCTGCTGGCCGGGTATTTTGCGCGCGAAGTCATGCGCGAGATGACCCTGAAGGCGGGACAGAAATGCACCGCCATCCGGCGGGTGCTGGTTCCTGCCGAACAGGCTGCGGCAGTGACTGGGATGATCGTGTCGCTGTTGAAGACAGTGGTGGTGGGCGATCCCGCCAACCCGCTGGTCAACATGGGTCCGGTGGTCAATATGCCACAACGTAAGACCGTGGAAGAAGGCATTCGCCAGCTGAGTGCGCAGGCTGAATTCGCGTATCGGCCAGAACCTTTTTCTCCGGTAGACGCGAATCTGGAACAGGGCGCTTTCGTCCCGCCGACTTTATTGCAAGCGCGCGCCGGTTCCGGCGCGGAGATTGTGAACGAGTTGGAGGTCTTCGGTCCGGTCGCAACCGTGGTCCCGTATCGCGACCAGGCTGAGGCGTTCGAGCTGGCGCGACGCGGAGGCGGATCTCTGACAGCGTCGGTGTTCAGCAACGATACGGCATTCCTGGCCGAGGCGGGCGTGGCGTTGGGCCCGACGCACGGCCGGCTTTTGCTGGTCGATCCTTCGATTGGCGACAGCCACACCGGCCACGGAATTGTGTTGCCATCGTTGCTGCACGGCGGCCCGGGGCGTGCGGGCGGCGGCGAGGAGTTAGGCGGTCTGAACGGGCTGTGGTTCTATCATCAGCGGGTCGCCATGCAGGGAGCGGCGGCGACGTTGACGGCTTTGAGCGAGGGCGCGGCGGATCCGGGGGAGTGATCTCGGCCGCGATCCCTGAATGGCGAACCAATGTTTGGTTGCGCGGCGAACCGCAGATCTCTCGGCTTCGCTGGGGATGACAAACCCGTAGGAAGCGGGGCTACTTGGCTGCGCTTCGGATGGATGACACTCGAGCCGCAACCCGCTCGGAATGACCAAGCCGTGATCTGACAACGTGGGACTTGAATATTACAATGCGGCCGTCGACCTGATCGACCGCAACCTCACGGCGGCTCGCGCGCAGAAGGTTGCCATCCTCGACGAGACCGGTGCGCACACCTACGCCGAACTAGGCGAGCGGGTCAATCGATGTGCCAACGCGCTGCGCGAATTGGGAATCGAACCCGAGCAGCGGGTCCTGCTTTGCCTCTACGACAGCATCGATTTTCCCGCCTGCTTTCTGGGTGCAATCAAAGCCGGCATGGTTCCGGTCCCCATCAACACCATGTGGTCGGCGTCCGATTATGCCTACGCGCTCAGCGACAGCCGGGCCCGGGTCGCGATCGTGTCGGAAGCGCGGCTGCCGGCCATTGACATGGGCGCGCAAATCAGCGGGTGGAAGGGCCAGATCGTGGTCGCCGGCACCGGCGACGGCCGACATCCCGAACTGTCGCGGCTGGTGAAAACCGCCGCCCCGAGCTGCGAGACGTATCCCACACGCCGGGACGATGCGTGCTTCTGGCTCTACTCCTCCGGATCGACCGGACGCCCCAAGGCCGCGGTACATGTGCAGACCAGCCTGATACAAACGGCAGAGCTTTTTGGGCAGGGCATTCTGGGGATCAATGGCGACGACGTGATCTTTTCAGCGGCGAAATTGTTTTTCGCCTATGGGCTGGGCAACGCGCTGACGTTTCCGTTCGCAGTCGGAGCCACCGCGGTTCTGTTTCCCGGCAGGCCGAAGCCGGAGGCGATCAATGCGATTCTGCGCGAGAAGCGGCCGACGCTGTTCTTCGGCGTGCCTACGCTGTTCAGTTCGATGATGGCTTCTCCCGACCTGCCGGGGCCGGGCGAGCATGGTTTGCGCTTGTGCGGCTCGGCCGGCGAAGCCTTGCCGGAGCCGGTAGGCACGGCCTGGACGAAACACACGGGCGTCGAGATTATTGACGGCGTGGGTTCGACCGAGATGCTGCATTGCTTCTTGTCGAACCGGCCCGGAGCGGTGCGCTATGGGACCTCGGGCTTACCGGTGCCCGGTTATCGAGTGCGGCTGGTCGACGAGAATGGCGCGGAGGTGCGGCAAGGCAAGATCGGCGAGTTGCAGGTGAGCGGTCCCACTACCGCTGCGTATTACTGGAACAATCGCGAGAAGAGCCGGGAGACGTTTCTAGGCGAATGGATGCGCACTGGCGACAAGTTTCGCCAGGACGCCGACGGCTACCTGATTCATTGTGGCCGCAGCGATGAGATGTTGAAGGTAGGAGGCATCTGGGTGTCGCCGATGGAAGTGGAGTCGGCGTTGATGGCGCATGACGCTGTGCTGGAGGCCGCGGTGATTGCGGCCGAGGACAAGCATGGCCTGGTGAAGCCGAAAGCGTTTGTGGTGCTGAAAGCCGGCTTCGTTGCCGGCGATGAACTGCGGCGTGAACTGCAGGAGTTTGTGAAGGCGCGGCTGGCGGCGTACAAATATCCGCGCTTCATCGAGTTCGTAAGCGAGTTGCCGAAGACGGCGACCGGCAAGCTGCAGCGATTCTTGCTGGTCAGGCGCGAGAAAGAGCGGCAGCAGCAAGAGAGGCAGCAGGGTTGAGCGAAACGAAATTGCAGCCAGGCGAGGTGTTAGCCGGAGGCAAGCGGCTGGAGACGGTGTGGATCGAGCCCGGGCGACCAGGCCGGGCGACCATTGTGATGCTGCACGAAGGGCTGGGCTCGATCGCGTTGTGGAAGGATTTTCCCCAGCGTTTGGCGACAGCCACCGGATGCAGCGTGCTGGTCTATTCGCGATACGGACACGGCAACTCCGACCGGCTCATGGAAAAGCGGAGCGTCGAGTTCATGCATCACGAAGGCGAAGTGGTGTTGCCGGAACTGCTCGACAAGCTGAACATCCACAGGCCGATTCTTCTGGGACATAGTGATGGTGGCTCGATCTCAATTATTTTTGCCGGCAAACATCCGGGCGCGGTGCGCGGGCTGATTCTGGAGGCGCCGCATGTGTTCGTCGAAGACTTGACCATCGCCAGCATCGAACAGGCCAAGGTGACGTATGAGATGACCGATCTGCCCAAGAGGTTGGGGCGATATCATGCGCACGTGGACGCGACGTTTTGGGGATGGAACGATATCTGGCTCGATCCGAAGTTTCGCGCCTGGAATATTGAAGAGTACCTGCCTGCGATCCGCTGTCCGATTCTGTGCATCCAGGGAGAGGATGACGAGTACGGCACGGCGGCGCAGGTGAAGGCCATCGCGGCGGTTGCGCCGCAGACTGACGTGGTAATGCTGCCGGATTGCAAGCACTCGCCGCATCGCGATCAGCCGGAGCAGACGCTGCAGCGTATGGTAGAGTTCGTCGCGGGTTTGGGAGACGGCAGCGACACCCAAGGTTGCGGCGAAACGAAGGACCGCAGGTCCCTCGGCTCCGCTTCGCTGCGCTCGGGATGACAAGTCAGTGGCTAGTGGATAGTGGCTAGTGGAGAGTGGATAGAAAAAGCCAAAGTCGCAAGCGAATGCTAATGCGAATAGCGAAAAGCGAATAGCGAATAGCGAAACAGCGAACAGCGGCATCCCGGAAAGGACAACCATGGCTGAGTGGGTTCACACGTTCAAGGGCGCGGTGCTGGCTTCGGAATACGATTTTGCCAGCCACATGAACTCGCGTATGTACGTCTCGCGATTCGATCAGGCAACCTGGTTTCTGCTGCACGCCATCGGAGTGACGCCGGCGTCGATGAAGCAGAAGAACCTGCGGGTGGCCATCGTGCGCCAGAATTACCAGTTTCTGGAAGAGTTGCGGGGAGGAGAACTGGTGGAGATCAAGAGCGGATTTTTGGCGGTCGGCGAAAAATATTTCCGCTTCATCCACCAGATGTACAACGACGAGACCGGCAGGATGGTGGCGACCTGCGACAGCGTGGCCGTGCAGGCCAGCCTGGAGTCGGGCAAGAGCGTGCCCATGACGGCAGATCTGCAGGAAAAGGCGAAGCGCTACCTGGTCACCTCGAATGTGCCGGTCGATGCGGCGATCGGATAAGTCCGGGAGAATTTCCAGCGATGCAAGGCCCGGGGCGACACTGCTCCGGGCCTTTCCGGTTTAAGACTGGCTGGCGTGGTGCGAATGGTGGTGTCCGGAGTGATGGTGGTGGTGACTGTGGTGATGGCTGGCAAAGGCGGGGACGCACATCACCGAAATGGCGAAGAGGAGCAGCAAAACTCGTTTCATGGGCGAATTCTAGATCAGTTGCGCAAGCGTGCAACTGTCAGGTGAAACGGGGAACCATGGTAGGAAACCTTAGCCGGCGCGCTGGCCCATTAGGCCAGGTCGGGCTGGCCGGTGGCGGTCACCACCGAGGCCCACTCCTCGCTGGAAAGCCGTTTCCGCTCGGTGGCGGCCATGGGAATAGGCACGTGAATGAAGACGCCGTGTTGCAGGCCGATGATGAGGTCGGTCTTGCCGGCCATGGCGGCGTGGACCGCGTGCCGGGCAAACGAATCGCAGAGCACGGAATCGACGGTGGAAGCTGGGATGCTGCGAATGTAGTAGCTGGGATCGAAGTAGCGAATGACGACCGGAAAGCGCTGGGCGGCAAAGTGGTCGCGAATCTTGTGGCGGAGAAAGAGACCGATATCGCGATGGAGCAGGTTGCCGGAAGCGTCGCGTTCCTGCGATGGGGGCAACAGGGTTTGTCCCGCGCCTTCGGCGACCACGATAACCGCGTGGCGGCGTTCGAGCAGGCGGCGATGGAGAACGGCCAGCAGGCCGCGCTCGCCTTCGAGTTTGAACGGCACCTCCGGCACCAGGGTGAAATTCACTTCCTGGCTGGCGATGGTGGCCCCGGCCGCGATAAAGCCGGAGTCGCGTCCCATAACCTTGACGATGCTGACGCCGTTGTGGACGCAATGCGCCTCCACGTGGGCGGAGTCGATTACTTCCTTGGCCTTCTCGATGGCGGTGAAGTAGCCGAAAGAGCGATTGACGTAGCACACATCGTCATCGATGGTCTTGGGGATTCCGACCACCGAGATTTGCAGCTTGCGGCGGCGGATTTCTTCGACAATGTCATGAGCGCCGCGCTGGGTGCCGTCGCCGCCGACCGCGAAGAGAATGTTGATACCGCGCTGCTCCAGGAAATCGACGATGATGTCGGCGCTGACCGGACCGCGCGAGGTGCCCAGCAGCGTGCCTCCGAATTGGTGGATGCTTTTGACAATCTCGGCGTTCAGCCACAGGGGCGGCCGGGGCGCATCGGGCGAGAAGCCGGAGTAGCCGTAGCGAATGCCCAGCACCGCCGGAATTCCGTAGTGATAATGCAGCTGCAGGTAGAGCGAGCGCAGTACGTTGTTCAGGCCGGGACACAAGCCGCCGCAGGTGACGATGGCAACCTTGGTTTTGGCGGGCTCAAAGAAGATTTGTTCGCGCGGGCCGGCGCGCTCGAAGGATGCAACCGAGTCCCCTAGTTCGAGCGGATCGCGGTAACCCATCTGGTCGAGAATGAAAGTACTCTCGATGGAGCCGAGCGCGTCCAGCCTGAGGGGAGAGCGGACCAGGCGGACGCCGTGATTGGAGATGGGAATGTTCTCGCTCATGAAGATCTAAGCAGCCTCACCCGGAGTCAAGTTGCGTGCCGTTGCAGAGCTCCACCCTTACTATCGACCGAAGCGGCTGGTCCCAACAGCCCCGGAAGAACAGTACCGCTCTATTCGGTCTTGCCCTTCTTCGGCTTCATCAATTGCCAGGCAGCATCGGGCACCTGGCGGCCCAGCAAACTGAAGCTGCTGGAGCCGGCCAGCATTTCGCCGCCGTCCATGTAGACCATTTCGCCATTGATGTAGCCTGCCTGATCGCTGATCAAAAACGCCCCCAGATTAGCAATTTCCTCCAGCGTACCGAAGCGGTGCAGCGGATTGTGATCGAGTAGAGCTTTCTCCAGTTCCGGCGTCGGCAGCAGGCGCGAAAAAGCTCCTTCAGTGCGGATAGCGCCGGGAGCGATGGCCGCGAAGCGAATGCCGCGGCCACCCCACTCCACTGCGAGCGAGCGCGTCAGGGCAGCGACGCCGGCTTTGGCCACGGCGCTGGGCACAACGTAAGCCGAGCCGGTGTCGGCGTAGGTGGTCGTGATATTCAGCACCATGCCAGGATGCTTGGCCGCAAGCCAACGCCGTCCGCAGGCCAGGGTCAAGTTGATGGTGCCTTTGAGCACGATGCCGATCACAGCGTCGAAGGCGTGCGGCGACAGCTCCTCGGTGCGCGCCAGAAAATTTCCCGCCGCATTGTTCACCAGCACGTCGAGCGGGCCCTTCGCCCATAGCTGCTCGATGAGCGTCTCCACATCATCGGGATAACGCACGTCACAAGCGAAGCCTTCGATGGCGCCGCCGGTGGAGGCGGAAAGTTCCTGCGCGGTTTTCTCCACGACTTCGGCACGGCGCCCGCAGATGAAGAGAGTCGCGCCCAGTTGCAGAAAGCGCTCGGCCATGGCGCGGCCAATGCCGGTGCCGCCGCCGGTGATGAGGATGCGTTTGCCGCGAAGCAGATCGGGGGTGAACATGAGTGGCCTTTCGGAAGGGATAAGCTATCACGCGTGCGGCGGGAATGTCAGTGAGGGAGGCCGCTGTTCGCTGTTCGCTATTCGCTCTGTGCCCCAGGTTCGCGTCCGTCTTTTGGACGCTAACCTGGGATCACTGCGTATGGACGACGGCCCAGGTTAGCCCAGGCCCAGGTTAGCCCAGGCCCAGGTTAGCCCAAAAGAGGGGCGAACCTGGGGCACAAAGCCGATGGCGAACCTGGGGCACAAAGCCGATGGCGAACCTGGGGCACAGTCCGAGGAACGAACCGCGGCCGCTCACACCTTCGCCAGGCGTATTCCCGATGTGTGCTTGGGGACGGGCGTGGGCACGAGGGGCAAACGCAGCTCGACTTCCAGACCGTGGGGCACGACGTTCTTGGCCGACACGGTGCCGCCATGCAAGGCCACGGCGTTGCGCACGATAGCCAGGCCCAGTCCCATGCCGCCGGTGGTGGTTCCGCGAGCGTCGTCGACGCGATAGAACGGCTTGAACAGCAGCGGCAGCGCATTCTCCGGCACGCCGGGTCCGTTGTCGCGAACCGTGACCACCGCGGCATCGCCGCTCTTGTCGAGCCGGACCGTCGATCTTGCCTTCCTGGCCGGAATAAAAAATCGCATTGCGCACCACGTTCTCGATAGCGCTGCGCAGCAGAGCGGCATCGCCGTTTACCTTGACGTCGGCTTTTCCCTCGTAGGTGATGGTCGCGCCGGTGGCCGCGGCTTCGAAATTGGCATCGTCCAGCACATCGTCCAGCACATCGTTGAGCGAAAGCGGTTCGACCTTCGGCTTCTGCTGCCCACTCTCCAGCCGGGCCACGGCCAGAATTCTTTCCAGCATCGCGTCCAGTTGGATGGTGTCCTGCTCGATGCGATCGAGCATCTCTACGCGCTCGTCGTCATCGGCCGAACGCGCCAGGGTCAAAGCCAGCCGGATACGGGCGATGGGTGAGCGCAGTTCGTGCGAGACGCCGCTGAGCAGGCTGCGCTCGCTTTGGATCTGGTTGCGCAGCTCGCCGGCCATGGTGTCGAAGTCGCGCACCAGATCGCCAATTTCATCGTGACGCTTGCCCAGGTTATCGCCGGCGCGGATATCGAGATTGCCGCGCGCCAGCTCATGGGTCGCGTCGCGCAGGCGCTCGATGGGCTTGGTCAGCGAATGCGCAATCAGCAAGCAGATGACGGCGGAGAAGATGGTGCCCAGCTTCAGCGTCCACAGCAGGTCGCCGGGCACGCGCTCCGATAGCGGCGGTGGAGTCATCTCGGCGATCAGCAGATATTGTCCGCGTCCGGTGGTGGTGCGCGCCGCCAGCACATTCGCCTCGTAAGAGTGGTAGAGCCCCTCCTTGCGCTCGGCCGCGGCGGCACCGTGCAGGACGCGGTCGGGGATGGGACGCCCGGAAAGGTCCCGGCCGTTGCCATCGAGCAGCCAAAAGCGCGAGCGACCGGGCAGCGACAAATTGTCGAGCACTTGTGCCAGCCCGGGCGAGCCTTGCGCCTCGAAGCGTTCGGCCGCCAGCTGAGCCAGCACCGGCATCTCGCGGCGCTCAGGCTGGATCCACCAGGGATGCTCGGAAGAGATGCGGTAATGCACACGCAGATAGAGCGCGCCCAGCAATATGGCCTGGGCTACCCAGAAGGGCAGAAAGATTTTCCAGAACAGGCGGCGATTCATACCCGGCTCTTCTCGGAAGCTTCGGCAGCCAGGAAGTATCCCACGCCGCGAATGGGGCGAATCAATTCGTCGGTGCCGGGACAGGTCCCCAGCTTCTTGCGCAAGCGGCTGACGTGAACATCCACGCTGCGATCGAAGGCATTGAGCGGACGGCCCAGCGCGACCTCGGCAATCTGCTCGCGGGTAACCACGCTGCCGGCGTGGCGCAGCAGCAATTCCAGGACGTTGAATTCCACCGAGGTAAGATCCACCGGAACATTGCTGCAGTTGACGGTGCGGGTAGCCAGCGACATGCTGATCTCGCCGACGTTGAGCATCTCATCGTGCTCACTGCGGCCGGCGGCCGGCGTGGTCTCACGGGTGCGGCGAAAGATGGCGCGCACCCGGGCGACCAGCTCGCGCGGATCGAAAGGCTTGGCCAGGTAGTCGTCAGCGCCGATCTCCAGGCCCAGGATGCGATCGACCGCTTCGCCCCGCGCGGTAAGCAAGAGGACCGGGACGGCGGATTGCTGCCGCAGCGCCTTTAATAACTCGAAGCCGGTTCCCCCGGGAAGCATCACATCGAGGATAATAAGTTCATGCTCACCGGATAGGGCAGCGCTCAGGCCCGAAGCGTGGTCGTAGGCTGCATCCACCTGAAAGCCTTCGCCTTCGAGGAAGCGTTTCAGCAGATTGACCAGGGCATGGTCGTCGTCGACAACGAGCAGGCGATTCACTGCTGGTATTTTGCCTTTTCCTGCCCGGGGCGGCGGTGAAGAATTGTTTCGAGATGTGGTATCACCCTTCACACTTCTTAACCTTCCTTCACCTAGTCTTAACCGCGAGGTTAACTCGGGTCCGGTCTAATAGTATGGATGTAATACTACTGCAACCGGTGCGCCAAGTTGCAGTTAGGCGACGCGGGACCAGTTGCGGTGACGCTTCCGGCCGGTGTGCGTCGCTAAGGTTGGCGAGGAGGAGTTCGTGAAAACTGGGGCACGGTTGTACCCCGAATATCCAAAAATTTCTGCAAACGCGGAGCCGCGACTGAGATCCAGGCGCGGCAGACTGGGCGTGTTTGCAGGATTCGGAGCGCTGCTGGCGATTTGCGCCGGGCTGGCCGGCTGCGGTTCCAGGCAAGCCAAAAGCGCCAAAGCCAGCGCTCCGCCGCCGGCGATTCCAGTCGGCGTGGCCACGGTAAAACAGGGCGATTTCAACGTTTATCTGACCGGATTGGGTTCGGTTGAAGCATTTAATACGGTTTCATTGAAGACTCGCATTGATGGCCAGATCATGAAGGTGAATTTTCAGGAAGGGCAGGACGTCAAGGCCGGCGACCTGCTCATCCAGATCGATCCCCGTCCGTACGAAGTGGCGCTCCAACAGGCCCAGGCCAATCTGCAAAAAGATGAAGCGCAATTAACCAACGCCAAAGCGCAGTATGAGCGCAACAAGGTTCTTTACGAGCAGGGCGTCATTGCCAAGCAGGACCTGGATACCCTGGAAGCTTCCTTTGGCACCTACGAAGGCACCATCGCCGGCGACAAAGTTGCCATCGAGAATGCCAAGTTGAACCTGGTGTATTGCCGCATCGTTTCCCCGGTCAACGGGCGCGTGGGTTTGCGCCAGGTCGATCCCGGCAACTACGTCACCGCGGCCAGCGGCACGGCCATGCTGGTGATCACGCAACTGCATCCCATCGCGATTGTGTTTACGCTTCCTGAAGATCAGTTGCAGGAAGTAGCACAGCACATGCGGCAAGGCACGCTGGAAGTCGATGCCTATAGCCGCGACGACCAGACCAAGCTGGCCACGGGCAAGCTGCTCACCATCGACAACCAGATCGACCAGACCACCGGAACCGCCAAGCTGAAGGCGATCTTCGACAATACGGACAACGCGCTCTGGCCGAACCAGTTCGTCAACGCCCATTTGCTGCTGCAAACCTTGAAGAACGCGATCACCGCGCCCGCCAGTGCCATCCAGCGCGGCCCTGACGGCTCGTTCACCTACGTAGTTGACGGCAACAACACCGTCCAGATGCGGCCGGTGCAGCTGGCTTTGACCCAGGGCAGCACCGTGGTCATCAAGTCGGGATTGCAGGGCGGCGACCGGGTGGTGACTGACGGCCAGGAGAAGTTGCAAGCCGGAAGCCGGGTGGCGCCGCAAGCTCCAGCCAAACAGAAACAGCAAGCAGCCGAAACCATCGGCGGACAACCATGAGCATTTCGCGGCCGTTTATTCTGCGGCCCATCGCGACCTCGTTGTTGATGGTGGGCCTGTTGCTGGTAGGCATCGTGGCCTATCAGCAGTTGCCCATCTCCGCATTGCCGCAGGTGGATTACCCCACGATCCAGGTGGTGACGTTTTATCCGGGCGCCAGTCCCGACGTGACCGCCTCGTCGATCACCGCTCCGCTGGAACGCCAGTTCGGCGAGCTGCCCGGCTTGAGCCAGATGACTTCGAGCAGCTCCTTCGGCGCTTCGGTCATCACCCTGCAGTTTGATCTGGAAGAGAACATTGATGTGGCCGAGCAGGAAGTGCAGGCCGCGATCAATTCGGCGCAGACTTATCTTCCCGCCGATCTGCCCACGCCTCCGATTTACAGCAAGGTCAATCCCGCCGACGCGCCGATTCTCACGTTGGCCATGACCTCGGACAGCATGCCGCTGCCCCAGGTCGAGGACCTGGCCGACACGACCTTCGCGCAAAAGATTTCGCAGTTGCCCGGCGTCGGACTGGTGAGCATCAGCGGCGGACAGAAGCCGGCGGTGCGCATCATGGCCAATCCGGTGGCGCTGGCTTCCTACGGCATGAGCCTGGAGCAGCTGCGCACCGTGATCGGCCAGGTCAACGTGGACCAGGCCAAGGGCCAGCTGCAGGACAGTCGGCAAGCCTTCACCATCGGCGCCGACGATCAGCTGCTCACCCCGCAGGGTTACGCCGACACCATCGTCGCCTACAAGAATGGCAATCCGGTGAAGCTCTCCGACGTGGCCACGGTGGAGATTGGCCCGGAGAACGTGAATCAGGCGGCGTGGATGAACACCACGCCGGCGGTGATTCTCAATATCCAGCGCCAGCCCGGGGCCAACATCATCAAGGTGGTCGACAGCATCAAGCTGCGGCTGAAGCAGCTGCAGGCGAACCTGCCGGCGTCGGTGAAAGTTACGGTGCTGACCGACCGCACCAATACCATCCGCGCCAGCGTCAAGGATGTGCAGTTTGAAATGATGCTGACCATCGCGCTGGTGGTGATGGTCATCTTCCTGTTCCTGCGCACCCTGGCGGCGACCATTATTCCCAGCATTGCGGTGCCGCTCTCGATCGTAGGCACCTTCGCCGTGATGTATCTGCTGGGCTACTCGCTCGACAACCTATCGCTGATGGCGTTGACCATTTCCACCGGCTTCGTGGTGGATGACGCCATCGTGATGATCGAGAACATCGAGCGTTACATCGAGGAGGGCCACAGCCCGCTGGAGGCGGCGCTGCTGGGCTCCGGCCAGATCGGCTTCACCATCGTGTCGTTGACGGTGTCGCTGATTGCGGTGCTGATTCCGCTGCTGTTCATGGGCGACATTGTGGGACGCCTGTTCCGCGAGTTCGCCGTGACCCTGAGCGTGACCATTCTGCTGTCGGCGATCATTTCGCTGACCCTGACGCCGATGATGTGCTCGCTGCTGCTGCGGCACCGGGATCCGTCGAAGCGCAGCCGTCTGTACGAGTGGTCGGAACGGGCCTTCAACAACACGATTGCCTTTTACGGGCGCACCGTGAAGTTCGTGCTCAATCATCAGACCGTGACGTTGCTGGTCACCATCGGCACCCTGGTCGCAACCATTTATCTGTACATCGTCGTCCCCAAAGGCTTCTTCCCGGTGCAGGATACCGGCGTGATTCTCGGCATATCGGACGCGCCGGAGAGTATTTCGTTCGCGGCCATGTCGGAACGCCAGGAAGCACTGGCAGCGGCCATCTTGAAGGACAAGGATGTGGAGAGCCTGTCGTCGTTCATCGGCGTCGACGGAACCAATACCACGCCCAACAGCGGCCGCATTCAGATCAATCTGAAGTCGCGCGACGATCGCTCCGACGATGTGACCGCGATCATGAAACGGCTGCAGAAGGAAATTGCCGGCGTCGAGGGCATCACGCTGTATATGCAGCCGGTGCAGGACCTGACGGTGGAAGATCGGGTCAGCCGCACCCAGTATCAGTTCACCCTGGAAGACGCCGATCCCAAAGAGCTGGCGAGCCTGGACGGCGAAGCTGGTGGCCAAACTGAAGACCTTGCCGGAGCTGCGCGACGTAGCTACCGACCAGCAGAACCAGGCCGCGCAAGCGAATCTGGTCATCGATCGCGATACCGCCTCGCGCATGGGCGTGACCGCCAGCGCCATCGACAACACGCTCTACGACGCTTTCGGCCAGCGCCTGGTTTCGATCATGTTTACCCAGCTGAACCAGTATCACGTGGTGCTGGAAGTGGATCCGAGCTTCCGCGCCGATCCCGATTCGCTGAAGTCGATTTACGTTCCCGGCGCGCAGGGACAGGTTCCGCTCACCGCCATCGCGCATTTCGAAACCAGTACCGGCCCGCTGACCATCAACCATCAGGGACAATTCCCGGCGGTCACCATTTCTTTCAACCTCGGCGGTGAAGCTTCCCTGGGCGACGCGGTGAAAGCGATTCAGCAAGCCAGTAACGATATCGGCTTGCCGCCCAGCATCCAAGCCACGTTCCAAGGCACGGCGCGGGCCTTTCAGGCGTCGCTGGCCAATGAAGGCTGGCTGATTCTGGCGGCCATCGTGACCGTGTACATCGTGCTGGGCGTGTTGTACGAAAGCTACATTCATCCCATCACGATTTTGTCCACGCTGCCGTCGGCCGGAGTGGGAGCTATTCTGGCGCTTACCCTCTTCCACATGGATCTGAGCGTGATGGCCTTGATCGGCATCATCCTGCTGATCGGCATTGTGAAGAAGAACGCCATCATGATGATCGACTTCGCACTGGAAGCCGAGCGCAAGGAAGGCAAAGCGCCGGTCGACGCGATTTACGAGGCCTGCCTGCTGCGCTTCCGGCCCATCATGATGACCACGTTTGCGGCGTTGTTCGGCGCGGTGCCGCTGGCACTGGGCTCCGGCACCGGCTCCGAGTTGCGGCGTCCCCTGGGCATCACCATCATCGGCGGACTGCTGTTCAGCCAGTTGCTGACGCTGTACACCACTCCGGTCGTGTATCTGTGGTTTGACCGGCTGGCGCAAACCCTGCGTCATTTGCGCGCGCCCAAGCCCGCGGAAGCACTCGGGGACTAGGATGAACATCTCCTCACCAGCGATTGAGCGGCCGGTAGCCACTACGCTGCTGACCCTTGCCTTGCTGCTGGCGGGAGCCTTGGCCTACACGCAGCTGCCGGTCTCCCCGTTGCCGCAGGTCGACTTCCCGGTTATCGGCGTATCCGCTTCGCTGCCCGGCGCCAGTCCGGAGACTATGGCGTCGGCCGTAGCCACTCCGCTGGAGCGGCAGTTCGGCCGCATCGCCGGCATCAACCAGATGACCTCGGTGAGCCAGTTGGGATCGACCGGCATCACCATGCAGTTCGATCTGGACCGCAACATCGATGCCGCGGCGCGTGACGTGCAAGCCGCCATCAACGCGGCTCGCAACTATCTGCCGCCGAATCTGCCCAACAATCCCTACTACCGCAAGGTCAATCCGGCCGACGCGCCCATCCTGATTCTGGCGCTCACCTCCGACGCGTTCACCCAAGACCAGATGTACGACGCGGCCGACTCGATCATGGGACAGAAGCTGGCCCAGATCGAAGGCGTCGGCCAGGTCTTCGTCGGCGGATCGTCGCAGCCCGCGGTTCGCATCGAGGCCAATCCCTTCGCCCTGAACAATATGGGTCTCGGCCTGGAGACGGTGCGCACCGCGGTCGCCGCCGAAAACGCCAACCAGGCCAAGGGAACGCTGCAGAGCGACGGCAAGAGCTGGATGATCACGGCCAACGACCAGCTCAAGAAAGCGAAAGACTATCGTTCGCTGATTGTCGCCTACAAGAACGGCAATCCAGTTCGCCTGAGCGATGTGGCCGACGTTCAGGATTCCTACTCCAACATCAACAACATGGGCAGCTTTGACGGCAAGCCCAGCGTGCTGGTGGTCATCTTCCGCCAGCCCGGCGCCAACATCATCGCTACCGTCGATCGGGTGATCGCCGCCCTGCCCTTCCTGAAGGCTTCGCTGCCGGCGGCCATCGACATGGTGGTCGGCCTGGATCGCACCACCACGGTGCGCGCTTCGGTGGCCGATGTCCAGCGCACGCTTGATCATCTCCGTCATCCTGGTCGTGCTGGTGGTTTTTGTTTTCCTGCGCGAGGTGCGCGCCACCCTGATTCCCAGCGTCGCCGTGCCGCTGGCCATCGTGGGCACCTTCGGCATCATGTACGTGTTCGGCTATTCGCTGGACAACCTGTCGCTGATGGCGCTGACCATCTCCACCGGTTTCGTGGTCGACGATGCCATCGTGGTGCTGGAAAACGTGATGCGCCACGTGGAAGAAGGCATGAAGCCGTATCAGGCGGCGCTGCTGGGCGCGCGCGAAATCGGCTTCACCGTGGTCTCCATGAGCACTTCGCTGATGGCCGTCTTCATTCCCATTCTGCTGATGGGCGGCCTGATCGGACGGCTCTTCCACGAATTCGCCGTGACCTTGAGCGCGGCCATCGCGGTTTCGCTGGTGGTCTCGCTGACCACGACGCCCATGTTGTGCGCCCGCTTCCTGAAAGCCCACGATCCCGGCAGCCACGGTTCGCTCTACCGCATGAGCGAACGCGGCTTCTATTGGCTCAATCGGGGATACAAATCGTCGCTGGGCTGGGTGCTGCGGCATCGCCGGCTGATCTTCGCCGGGACCATCCTGATGGTCTTTGTGAACGTCGGCTTGTACATCATCGTGCCCAAAGGTTTCTTCCCGCAGCAGGACACCGGACGTCTGGCCGGCACCATCATGGGCGATCAGGATGTTTCGTTCCCCGCCATGAAGGCCAAGACCAACGAATTCATTCGCATTGTGAGGAAGGACCCCGCGGTGCAGGATGTGCTGGCTTTCGTCGGCGGCAACACGGCCCAGAACCAGGGCCGCATGTATGTCATCCTGAAGCCGCGAATCGGAGCGCAAGGCTACCGCCGACCAGGTGATCGCACGGCTGCGTCCTAAGCTCTCGCACGTGCCGGGAGCGACCCTGTACTTTCAGGCAGTGCAGGACTTGCAGATCGGCGGCCGCCTGGCGAACGCGCAGTATCAGTACACCTTGTCGGGCGAAAATCTGGACGAGCTCTACGAGTGGGCGCCCAAGCTGCTGGAGAAGCTGCGCGCTATTCCGCAGCTGAAAGACGTCAACAGCGACCAGCAGGTGCACGGCCTGGAAGCCAATGTAGTCATCGATCGCCCTACGGCAGCTCGCCTGGGGGTGACGCCGCAGCAAATCGATGCGGTGCTCTACGACGCGTTCGGACAGGAACAAATCTCGACCATCTACCAGACCCTGAATCAGTATCACGTGGTGATGGAAGTCGATCCCAAGTACCAGCTCACGCCCGACGCGTTGAAGAGCGTTTACGTGATCACCAGCACCGGAGCGCAGGTGCCGCTGTCGACTTTCGCGCACTTTGCCCCGGCCAACACCGCGCTCGCGGTCAACCACCAGGGACAGTTTCCGGCGGTCACGCTTTCCTTCAACCTGGCGCCCGGAGGCGACTTGGGAACGGCAACGCGTTTGATCAGCCAGACCGAGTTGGAACTGCGCATGCCGGCTACCATTCACGGCAGCTTTCAGGGAACGGCGGCCGCCTTCCAGGATTCACTCTCCTCGGAGCCCATCCTGATTCTGGCCGCGCTGGTCGCCGTATATATCGTGCTGGGGATTCTGTACGAAAGCTATATTCACCCCATCACGATTCTGTCCACGTTGCCCTCGGCCGGCACCGGAGCATTGCTGGCGCTGCTGCTGTTCCGTCTGCAACTCGACGTCATCGGCTTGATCGGCATTATTCTGCTGATCGGTATCGTGAAGAAGAACGCCATCATCATGATCGACTTCGCGCTGGAAGTGGAGCGCACCGGCAAGTCGGCTGAGGAGGCGATCTACGAGGCGGCGCTGATCCGTTTCCGCCCCATCATGATGACCACCGCCGCCGCCATGCTGGGCGCGCTGCCGTTGGCGCTGGGCCATGGCGTGGGCTCGGAAATCCGGCGTCCGCTGGGCATCGCCATCGTCGGCGGGCTCATCGTCAGCCAGGCGCTGACCCTCTACACCACCCCCGTGGTTTATCTCTACATGGATTTCTTCAAAGACTGGGTCATGTCGCACATGCCCTGGCGCAGCAAGGCCACCAGGAAGGAAGAAGTGCCGGTCTTCGCCGACTGATCGCGAGTTCCCGGTGTTTTGAAGAGGCGCAGCTTCGCCGCCCGCGGGAAATCTGGCGCCAAGCGGTTTTGAAGGGGCGCACCTTCAGGTGCGCCGTATAGGTCCCCCTACTGTTTGTCATCACGAACCGGCTTCAGCCGGTGAGGGATCTGCTTTTTCTACCACTCGCCAACAGCCAAGACCGGTAACTCCACCCAGCGTCGCCTCATGCGAGAATGTCTCTTGCCCTGGCCGCGCCTCCCAATCCGCCGCATTCCGCGCTTCTACTGGCTTGCCGCCTGCCTGCTGCTCGCCGTCGGCATCTGGAGCGCCGCTACGGACACGCTCTTCGCCAAACAAGGCGGCGACGGCCAGATCGACTACCTGCCCAGCCGCGTGTTCTCGGCGCAAATGTTTCGCTCGGGATCTCTGCCATTGTGGGACCCGCACATCTTCAGCGGCATGTCGCACCTGGCCATTGTGCAGGCGGCTCCGTTTTATCCGCCGAACATCATTCTCTACGGACTGCTGCCCTCGACGGTGGCATTCAATCTGTCGACGCTTCTGCATGTCCTGCTGCTATTGGGCTTTTCGCACGCCTTCTTTCGTTCTGCTCACGGATTGCGAAGAAGCCGCGTGGCTGGGAGCGGTGGCCTTCAGCTTCAACGGGTTCCTCATGCTCCACATCGAAGCCGTGGGCATCTTCAATTCCACCGCCTGGATACCGCCGCTTTTTTATTGCGTGGAGAAGTGGATTCGCACCCGGGAGTGGAAGTACTGCGCCCTGGGCGGCGTTTGTCTCGCATTTCAGTGTCTGGCGGGATGGCCGCAGATCGTGCTGCTCAGCGCGACTTACGTAGGCATCTACATCCTGAGCGCATTGCCCGAGCAGCCTCGGCGGCTGCAACTTTTCACCGGCCTGTTGCTGATGGGGGCGATCAGCGCTGGGCTGAGTGCCATCGAAGTCTTGCCGACGATGGAGTTCAAGCCGTTTTCCAACCTGGCCCTGTTGACTTACAGCCATTTCGTATCGAACTCGATTCCGCCGCAGACGCTGGTCACCTTGCTGTTCCCCTACCTGATGGGCGCCGATTACGTCACCTATCATCCCGTGCCCTATTTTGGCGCGGCACAAATGGTGGTGACCGCGACCTACATGGGGATTCTGCCCTTGATGCTGGCAGTAGCTGCGTTGGCCCTATGGCGCAGGTCGCGCTACGTTCGCTTCGCTGCCTGCTCGGCCGTCGTGGCTGCGATACTGGCGGTTGGCGGCTTCACTCCCCTGGGCCCGCTTCTTTACCGGCTGCCGGGGTACAACTTCTTCCGCGATCACCGGGTCAACACGCTGTTTCTGGCGTTCTCGGTGGCAATGCTGGCAGCCTACATTGTGGGACATCTGGAGGAACTGGCGCCTCGGCTTCGTCATCGGCTGGCGCGGGCGATTCCGCTGGGCTTCCTCGCGGTCGCGGCCATAGTGTTGATCAAGGTCCGGGCGATCCTGGGCTCGGTGAATCAGCGTATCGCCTCGTTTCATCCCATGTGGGTGTACCGCCTGCATCAGTCGATGCGCTTTGGCAATCGCGACATGATCCTGGCCTGGATATCCCTCATTGTGGCAGGCTTACTTTTCTGGTACTGGATGAAGAATCCCGGCAGCCGTCCGATCGCCCGCCTGGCAATTGTCCTGGTGCTGGCCGACCTGTTGTGGTTCGGATTCAGCGACCAGCCGCATTTTTCGTGCGGGCATGCCGACGCCACCGAACGCGCCACTTACGAATCGGTAACCCGCGCAGCCAATGGCGAGCCTTTCCGCACCATGTCGGTGGTGCGCGACCAGGTATTCATCCGGCCCAACCTTAACGAAATTGCCGGCGTCGATGATTTATTCGGCTATAGCGCGCTGGTGCCGAGCCGCTACGCCGACCTGCTGCCGGTCGACGTCTTCGCGCTCCCGCACTGGCAGGAGTTGATGGCCAACAACGCTATCCTGTCGCTGCTGAATGCCCGGTTCATTCTGGCCGGCGCGGACCAAGCCCCGGCTCTGGAAAACATGTTTCTCCGGCCCGCTGCCACCTTGCAGGCGAGTTCTGCGCCCGAGCCGCCGCAGAACATGCTTTCCCCCGACGGGTGGTCAGCGTTGCGGCCGGAGCAGCAAGTCAATCCGGCAAGTCCCTTCCAGTGCGCACTCCCACCCTGTGGGATGCAGCAAGCCGGCCTGGTTCTGGAGAAGAACAGCGTTTACCAGTTGCGTTTCACGGTCCAGGCCGCAACCCGGGTTGCCGATTTGAATGTCCAGGTCGCGGTACACAATTCCTGGCAGCCGCGTCAGACCTTCGACGTGAGCAATGTGCTGCTCTCCGAAACTCCCCAGCCTTATGTTGACATCTACGTGACCGGTTCGGAGGATGAGTTGTCCGATCTCCGTTTCGCCGCGAATCGTTCGGCTGACATCCAGGTTTCAGGCGTTTCGCTGGCGCGTGTCGGCCCGTTGCCGTCTCCCAGCCCTTATCGCGAGATCGCCAATCATCAGGGAGTGATAGTCGCCGAGAACCTGAACGTGCTGCCCCGAGCTTTCTTTGTTCCGAGAGTTACGGCAGTCTCCGGCTACCAGCAGGCACGTACCCGTCTGTGGGACCCGGTGAACCGTTTCGATCCGCGGCGGGAGGCGCTGGTGGAGGACGCTCCGGTCGCAGATGAAATCTCCTCCGGGACGGTCGAGCGGCTGGGCTACACGCCCAACCGGGCGAGCTTCAGTGTTTCGTGCCCGGGGAGTTGCTATCTGGTTTTGTCGGATTTGTATCTGCCGGGCTGGCAGGCCAGCATCGACGGCCAGCCCGCGCGAATCTATCGCACCGACGCGGTGGTCCGGGGAGTCTTCGTCCCCGCCGGTTCGCATCAGGTGGAGTTTCGTTATCGCCCGCGCTCGGTCATCGTCGGACTATGGAGCCTGCTGATTACGTCCGTAGTCGCGGGGGTGATGATTTTCCGTCCCGCAGGGCATCCCGCCGCTACTGCTTCTGGAAGGTGACGAAGTGGCCAGCCTTATCCAGATCGAGACGCAGGTTGCATTGCCCAGGAGCGATATGTTCGAAAGCGACATTCAAGTCCGCCTCGGGACTGGGCAACTCGCCTGAGCCCATCGGCACGCGCACCAGGTCCTGCTGTTCGTCGTAGGCTCCGCTCATGTCGGTGCTCTTGGAGATGATCAGCGTCCATTGCTTCGCCGTCGGGATCACGAAAATGGTGTAAGCCCCGATGGGCAGGATTCTGGCGCCAACCTCGACCCGCGTATTGGTGAACAAGGTTAAGGGCTTGCCGCCCGGCGCCCAAGCCTTTCCGAAAGGCACCTGCAGGGAAGTCGGTTTCTTCAGGTTGAGGGTGACGTGCTGGTATTCGACGGCGAGTTGTTTTTCATCGTCGAAGTTGCAGGTCGTCGTCCCGCTGGAAGCCGCGCTTTGGGCAAAGGTTAGCTGAGCAAAGAAGAGCGTGGTAAGGGTGATAAAAAAAGAGACGAACCGACGCATGGCCGGACCTCCGCGCGAAACAGTGTAAACCACCACCGTTCCTAAAGCAGTGATCTTACGCCCGGTCTGGCCAAATCCGGTCTCCCCGGTGAAGCTTGTCCGGAAGGGCCTGCAACTTCCGGGGGATAACAAGCCTGCTACCATGGTAAGTGCAAGATGAAACTGCTATCGCCATTTCCGCATCTTTCATACAGTCGCCCTCGGCTTTAAACGCAATCTTCATACCTGAAAGCATTACCGACCGAGCGGCAGAATCTGGATCGGATCGTAACCGCCGATGACGCAGGGGCAAAAAAATTTTACCAGTGCGTGGCAGGAGCGCATGTCCGCGATGCGCAACCTCCCTCCTGTGCTCAAAATCGTCTGGGACTCGGGCCCGGTGGTGGTGGTGCTGGGCTTTGTCTTCCGCCTGCTGGCCGCGCTACAGCCGGTCGCCCTGCTTTATGTCAGCAAGCTGATCATCGACACCATCGTAACCATCCTGTCCAAGCATCAGGCGATACCGGTTCGCCTATGGTGGCTGGTGGCCACCGAATTTGCCATCGCCGTCCTGGGCAACATTCTCACCCGCACCATCGACTACCTGGATTCGCTGCTGGCCGACAAATACATGCGCCACGTCAGCATCCAGGTCATGAAGCATGCGGCCGAGCTGGATGTGATCGCCTACGAGGACCCGGTTTTCTACGATCGGCTGGAGCGGGCCCGGGTGCAGGCTACCGACCGGCTGGCCATGATCCAGATGCTGGGCCGGCTGATCCAGCAGGTGATCACCACCATCACGCTGTCCGTCTCCATCATTTATTTTTCGCCGTGGCTGCTGTTGCTGTTGATCGCCGGCGTGTTGCCGGCGTTCGTCGGCGAAAGCCATTTTGCCTTCCTCGGCTATGCCAAGAATTTCCGGCAGACGCCGGTGCGCCGCCAGCTCGACTACCTGCGCGTTCTGGGCGGCAGCAAAGAAGCGGCCAAGGAGTTGAAGCTCTTCGGGCTGAGCAAGTTCCTGACCGAGCGCTTCACTCGCCTGTCCGACGAGGTGTATGAGGAGAATGTCGCGCTCTCCAAACGCAAGCTGATCGCGGGCGGCCTGCTGTCGATCATTGGCTCGCTGGGTTACTACTCGGCCTACGTTTACGTGATCTGGCGGACGGTGATGGGCGCGCTCACCATCGGCTCGCTGTATTTCCTGGCGGGCGCGATTCTGCAGGCCAGCAGCAACATCCAGCAGATTTTCTCGACGTTATCGGGCGTGGCCGACCAGGCACTGTTTCTCACCGACCTGCTGGCGTTTTTCGAGATGCAGCCGACCATCCGCTCCAAGCCGAATGCGCTGCCGGCGCCGCGGCCTATCCGGCGCGGCTTCGAGTTCCGCAACGTGTCGTTCGCTTATCCCGGCAGCGAGCGGCGCATCCTGAAGAATCTGGACTTCACGCTGCACGTCGGCGAGCGCGTCGCCCTGATCGGCGAGAACGGCCAGGGCAAAACCACCATCGTGAAATTGATCACCCGGCTTTACGATCCGACCGAGGGCCAGATTCTGCTCGACGGCGTCGACCTGCGCGAGTACAGCCTGGAAGACCTCTATCGTGAAATTGGGGTAATTTTCCAGGATTTTATGCGTTATGAGATGACCGCCCGCGAAAATGTGGCCGTAGGACGCATCGAAGAATTAGACAACACGAATGAGATCGTGGCCGCATCTCACAAGAGTTTGGCGGACGAGGTGGTGGCCAAGCTGCCGGCCGGATACGACCAGATGCTGGGGCGGCGTTTCGAGAACGGCGTGGACCTGTCGGGCGGCGAATGGCAGAAGCTGGCGCTGGCGCGAGCGTATCTGCGCAATGCGCAGCTGCTGATTCTCGACGAGCCGACGGCGGCGCTCGACGCCCGCAGCGAGTATGAAGTGTTCGAGCGCTTTGCCGAGCTGACCGGAGGCAAGATGGCGCTGTTCATCTCGCACCGTTTTTCCACGGTGCGCATGGCCGATCGCATCGTCGTTCTCTCCGAGGGGCAGATCACCGAAGATGGCACGCACGAACGGCTGATGGCGCTGGGCGGACAGTACGCCGGGATGTTCGAGATGCAAGCCGCAAGCTACCGCTAGGAATCATTGATGATTAGCACCAATCACAGGGACGTCGTGGCGGAAACCACCGACCGCACTGAGCCGGACCCGGTGCCATCGCCAGGCGACGACCGCGACCTCGCCCAGTCTGCGCAAACCTGGGCGCAGCAGCTGGTATGGCTTCCGGCGACGCGGGAGTCCGCGCATTTTGCCGAGCGGCTGACCGCGCTCCATCGCCGGCTTGATCCCTTGCTGGCCGAACTCGACGTTCCTGCTAACCCTGACGAGAAGCTTCCGGAAGACCTGCAATGGCTGCGCGACAACGTGCGGCTGGTGCGGGTGGCGCAAAGCGCGGTTCGCGAATCGGCCTCGGCGCTGCGCCGGGTTCCGCATGTGCGCACTCCCGACAATGTTGTTCTGCCGCGCGTGCTGGCCATCGCCCAAGACCTGCTCGACGCCGCCGGATATCGTTATTCCGACCACGCTTTCACGACCTACGTCGAAGCGTTTCAGACGGTGACCGGCCTCAACATGAGCGAGCTGTCGCTGCTGATTCCGTCGCTGAAATTAGTAGCGCTGGAGGAATTCACCGCGCGGGCCGAGAAAGTATTGGCCGAGCCGAATCAGTCGCAGCGGGTGAGCGATTTGATTGGCAGTCTGCGCGAGCTGGCGGAAGCGCCGTGGAAAGATTTGCTGGAGCCGCTGATTGTGTTCGAGCGGGTGCTGGCTGCCGATCCCGCCCAGGCTTATGCGCGCATGGATTTTGCCAGCCGCGAACTCTATCGCCATACGGTCGCGCATTTCGCCGCTCACTCCGACTGCGCGGAGCTGGAGATTGCGCAAATTGCCATCGACCTGAGCCAGCGAGCCGCCAAGGATCACGAGCTCCGATCCTCGCCTGGTGTGGCGCCGCTCGCATGTTGGCTACTACCTGATCGGCGAAGGCGCCGACGAGTTGCGGGCCCGCGCCGGCGTGCGCCTGCCCATCGGCGAGCGCGTGCAGGCTTTCCTGCGCCGCCATCCCGACGAGTTTTACCTGGGCGGCATCGAAACCCTCACCCTGCTGATCGTGATCGCGATCATGACGCCGGTGTACAACAACTTCAATTCGTTCCTGGGCCGCATCTCCGCGATTATTCTGCTGCTGTTGCCGTGCAGCCAGGCCGCGGTCGAGGTGATGAACTACCTGACCACCGCGTTGCTGCATCCCCGCATTCTGCCCAAGCTCGATTTCTCCGACGGCATTCCCGACGACTGCGTCACCATGGTCGCGGTCCCGACGCTGCTGCTCAACGAGAAGCAGGTACGGCGACTGGTCGAAGATCTGGAAGTGCGCTACCTGGGCAACATGAGCCGCAATCTGCATTTTGCGCTGCTGACCGACTTGCCCGACTCCGCCGAGACTCCCAACGAAGACGATCCGCTGGTGGAATTGTGCGAGGAATTGATCGACGAGCTCAACCAGAAGTACGCCGCCAACGGCTTGGGCAGCTTCGCGCTTTTCCATCGCCATCGCGCCTTCAATCCGCGCGAGGGCGTCTGGATGGGATGGGAGCGCAAGCGCGGCAAGCTGCTCGACTTCAACCGGCTCATCAAGGGAACCTACGACAGCTTCCCGGTCAAGATCGGCGATCTGGCTCCGCTGCCGCACGTGCGCTTTGTCCTCACGCTGGACGCGGACACGGAACTGCCGCGGGGCACGGCGCACCGGCTGGTCGGAGCCATGGCGCATCCGCTGAACCAGGCCATTGTCGATCCGCGCGAAAACATTGTGGTCGCCGGCTACGGCATTCTGCAGCCGCGCGTCGGCATCAGCGTGCAAAGCGCGTCGCTGTCGCGGCTGGCCAACATTTACTCCGGCCAGACCGGATTCGACATCTACACGCGCGCCACCTCCGACGTCTATCAGGACCTGAAGGGCGAAGGCATCTTTACCGGCAAAGGTATTTACGAAGTCGACACCCTGAGCCGGGTGCTGGAGCATCGCTTCCCGCGCAATGCGCTGCTCAGCCATGACCTGATCGAAGGCGCGTACGCGCGCGCCGGGCTGGTCAGCGACGTCGAGGTCATCGACGATTATCCTTCGCACTACAGCGCCTACAACCGGCGCAAGCATCGCTGGGTGCGCGGCGATTGGCAGATCGTCAGCTGGCTGGCCGGGCGCGTTCCCGACGAAGCCGGCCGTCGCGTTCCCAATCCCATCTCGTTTCTCTCGCGCTGGAAGATTCTCGACAACCTGCGCCGCAGCCTGGTGCAGCCGGGAATTTTTCTGCTGTTTGTTTTGGGATGGACCGTGCTGCCGGGCCGGCCGCTGTACTGGACGCTGGTCACCATCGCGATCCTGTTTGTGCCGCCGTGGTTCCAGTTCGCATTTTCGGTGGTGCGGTCGCTGCTGTCGGGCCGGCTGCGTCCCATTCGCGACGCGGTTACCGGGCTGGGCACATCGATGGTCAGCGTTTTTCTGACTCTGACTTTCCTGGCTCATCAGACGCTGATCTCGGCCGACGCGGTTTTTCGCACCTTCTATCGGCGCATGGTTTCGCGGCAGCGGCTGCTGGAATGGGAGACCGCGGCCGAGGCTGAAGTGGAAACGCAGCAAGCGCCGCTTCGTCGATCTGCTGCTGAACTTGACGCCGCTGGTCGCGCTGCTCGTCGGACTTGCCGTTTACTTCTCGCATCGTCACGCGCTTCCCATGGCGTTGCCGATTCTGTTGCTGTGGGCGTGCAGCAAGCCAGTGTCGTTCTGGCTAAACCGGCCGCCGCGTCCGCTGCACCAGAAAGTCAGCGCGCGCGACCGACATTTCCTGCGCCGCGTTGCGCTGCACATCTGGCGCTACTATGCCGCGTTCAGCACTGAAGAACACAACTGGCTTATCCCCGACAATGTGCAGGAGGAGCCGGCCAGAATTGCCGCTCGCATCTCGCCCACTAATCTCGGTTTCCTGTTGAATGCGCGCCAGGTCGCCTGCGAGTTCGGCTACCTGACCGTGCCTCAATTCGTAGAGCAAACGGTTCGCACTTTGGACACGGTAGCGCGCCTGCCGAAAGAACGCGGCCACCTCTACAACTGGTACAACACGCGCACGCTGGAGCCGGACATTCCGCGCTTCATCTCTACCGTCGACAGCGGCAATCTCGCGGCCTCGCTGATTTCGCTGAACGGCGGATGCCTTACGTTGCTGCAACAGCCGTTGCTGAAGCCGGCGCTGCTGGAAGGCTATGCCGATTATCTGTGCGCCCTGGCGGAGGCGAACGTTATCCACAAACGAACCGCGCGCTTGTTCGAAACGGAGAGCGACATACCCTGGCTCGATCGCCTGCTGGCGCCGGTCGAATTGCCGCTCGACCGAACCATCCTCCGACGATGCTGGCTGGTTCCTGCGCCAGACGCAGACTCTGACCGAGCAGATTCGGCAGAACGTTAGCGACTACGTGCCCTGGCTGCTTCCCGAATACGAGGCCTTGCGTGAAGATCCGTCTCTGGCGACGTTGATGGATTGCGCTGCGATTCCCCTGGCGCGCTTGCCGGAATGCATCGAGCAACTGCGGCGGCAGATGGAGATGGCGGTCACGCTGGGGGTGGAACCTTCGGAGGTGCGGGAGAAATTGCTGCTTCAGCTTCCGGCGGCGCGGCTCAACGCACTGCGCCTGGTGGAGCAACTGCGCAGCATTGCGATTCAAAGCGAAAAGCTGGTGCGCGAGATGGACTTTGCGTTTCTGCTCGACCGCCGGCGCAAGATTTTATCGATTGGCTATGACGCGGAGGCCGGGAAAGTTCACGCCGCCTGTTATGACCTGCTGGCCTCGGAGGCGCGCATTGCCAACTTCATTGCCATCGCCAAAGGCGAGATTCCGCAGGAAAGCTGGTTCCTGCTCAGCCGCTCCCACGTTGTGGCATATGGCCAGCCGGTGCTGATTTCCTGGACCGGCACCATGTTCGAGTATCTGATGCCGTCGCTGTGGATGCGCTCCTATCCCGACACCCTGCTGGAGCGCAGCAAGGAAGCGTCGGTGCTGGCGCAGCAGGAATACGCGGCGGCCAAGCGTGTGCCTTGGGGAATTTCCGAATCCGCTTTCGCCAAGGTGGAGGAGCAGGGCGTCTACGGCTATCGCGCTTTTGGAATTCCTCAGCTGGCTTTGCAGCAGGACGAAGACCGACTGGTGGTCGCTCCCTATGCCACCATGCTGGCTTTGGGGATCGATCCGGCTGCCGCTATCCGCAACCTGCGCTGGATGAATAAGCGAGGCTGGTTCGGCAAGTATGGCTATTATGAGGCCGCGGATTTTACTGCCGACGTGCGTCCCTCACGCCGTCAGCGTTACGCCCTGGTCCGTTCCTGGATGGTCCATCACCACGGCATGAGCCTGCTGGCCATCGCCAACTTCCTCAAGTCCGATGTGGTGCAGCATTGGTTCCGGCGCGATCCCCGGGTGCAGGCGACCGAACTGCTGTTGCAGGAGCGTCCCGTGGCTCACGTCGCTGCCGCCCCGCAGAAGAAGCGGCGGACTTCACGTTCCAGGAATGCGGCGCCCGCAACCTAAGTCCGCGTAGTCGGCCGCACTACCCGACCAGCCTTCCGATCGCGGTACACAATTAGCGAATTCCAATCCAATCGGTACTTTTTTGGCAATCATGCTGCAGTTCCCTTTCTGTCCGATGAACGGTTCGATCGGATCACGAAAATGGAAAGCGGCGTCCAACGAGTCGAAGCGGTAGAACATATCCGCAGAATGCGGGGCGGAGCACAAAGTCACCTGCTGCGTTGCTCCGACGGCTTCTACTATGTCGTCAAGTTCCAGAACAATCCGCAGCACGTGCGGGTGCTGGTCAACGACTGGATCGGCACCCGGTTGGCGAGAATGATCGGCCTGCCGGTGCCGGTTCCAGCGATCGTCGAGGTGCAACCCCGGCTTTTGCAGCGCACTCCCGAACTGCGAGTTGACCTGGGCGGAAAAAGTTCGATGTTTACCTCGGGGCCGTCGTTCGGTTCACGTTATGTGCTGCCGCCCTCCGAGGGGCAGGTCTTCGACTATCTTCCCAGCACCATGATGTCTCAAGTTCGAAATGTTGCCGACTTCGCCGGCATCCTGGCGCTCGACAAGTGGACTTGCAACGGCGACGGCCGACAGGTGGCATTCTGGAAACGCTCCGGGCAACGCAAGCTGACCGCCAGCTTTATCGACCAGGGATACTGTTTCAATGCCGGCGACTGGAATTTTCCCGATGCTCCGCTGAAAGGGGTTTTCGCTCGCAACGAGGTTTATGCCGGCATCCGTTCGTGGGAGTGCTTCGAGCCTTGGCTCAGCCGCATCGAAAACTTTCCTGAAAGCTCACTCTGGGCCCTGGCCGCAGAAATACCCGCGGAGTGGGGTGGCGCCAAAATAGAAGACCTCAGCGGCGTTTTGGCCAAGCTGGTGGTTCGCCGCTCGCGAGTACGCGAACTGATCCTCGACTTCAAAAATTCCAGCCGGAATCCCTTTCCGTATTGGCGAGAGGCGGTGAACTAGACAACCACTGTGTGCAAATAATGGACAGTTACTTTGGAGCCAAGATTGGGATTACCTTCGTAAGTATCGATCTCGCGCGAATGTTGTTAAGCTTCGGGTGACAGCTGAAACGGCGGTACGTACTTTGCAACTTTCTGCTGAGAGAGCCGCGGCATGAATTCGCCGAGCGAAGTGCAATCCCTGTTGCCGATTGGCAAGCAGGCTGGTCACAGCAAGCCCTGCGTTTTATTTATCGAAGACGATCCCCACCTGCGCGATGTAGTCACGGCGGTTCTGGAATATATGGACTATGAGGTTGCGCAATGCGACTCGCCCTCGCAGGCCGCGAGGGTGGTCTCGAAGACCGAGCAAGTCGATCTCGTCATCAGCGATGTGGGCGCCTGCGGCGATACGGTGTGCGAGAGCATTGCCGACGTTTGTGTCAATATTCCCGAAGCCGTGGTGCTGTTCGCCAGCGGCCACAGCCACGAGCGTTGTTGCTCCTCCCTGGAGTGCGGGCAATCCTGCCCCATTGCCTTCTTGCCGAAGCCTTTTTCTGTACAGGAGTTCCAGGACGCCATTGAAGCGTTGCTACATCGCAGGCCGGTGGTGTCGCGGTGTAGCAAGATTCCGGCGCTGCTGCGCAAAGCGCCGAGTTCCACGTCTCGGGCAACCCGTCCGGGGGTGAAATTCGGCAAGCTGGATTGACCTGGAGAGGCCTGACCACAGACGACAATCGGCGCGGCCTGGGTTGGTGCAGTTTTTTCCTTACGACCTTTCCCAAGCGCTCAGGCTGGAGCGCTAACTGTGTCGATGTCGCAGCTGGACTTGAAATTTCGTGATGGGACGAATCTACGTGGATCCGCCTGAACAGTTTGCTGAAAAAGTCGAAGTGAACGGGCTGTCGCCAGCTGAAGCCGGCTCCGGACATCCGAAATAAAGAACTTAGACGCGACCTGAAAGTTCGCTCTACCGGTTCATCACAACTGCGGGAGTTTTTCAGCAAACTGTGAAACCTAGCCGCGGGGCGGCAGCTATGCAGTTAGCCCGGGGCGTACCGGGATCCCGAAGCCGCGCCGGTTTTGTGCGGATTAGGGTGGTTAAGCCCCGGGAAGAGTGGGAAATTTGACTGAGCCGCGGAGCGGTGACACGGCTATGACGCAGACACCAACCGGGTAGAGCAAAGCTGGGCGTCGGCGCGCACCGCGCATGGTCGGTTGCGGATCTCGCGATCCCCCAATGTCAGCCGCGTCTACGGGCAAGCGAGGTTATCTGCCTCAGCCCTGGCGGCCTTTCCGTTTCGGGAATCCCACTTCGGGAAACGGCTTGTCAATCCCCAATAGGTGGGGTAAATCCGCGCAAGCGACTAATAACAAGACAAATATAAATGTCCAAAAACGTGAACAAATACCCCTCCAATATGCTATAATGTAATTATAGAGTCGGACAAGGCGAGATTGCCTATCCGGCTCTTTCGCTTTGTAAGGCTCAGGGCCGCCTCGCGAGGCTTACTGGCTGTCCAGATTCGGACAGCCGCTTCTATTTCCGGGCGAGATGTTCTTCCGCGATACTGTAATCCCTTGAATCTTTAACCCTTTGGCATTGGCAACCGATCTGCAATGTCATCTACGGAGACGATATGGCTGCCACGTCCGAAGAATCGACCATCCTTATCGCCGAAGACCAGGAACATGTGCGCGAAGCGCTGGCGATGCTGCTGCGCGGGCATGATTACGCGGTAACCCTGTGCGCCTCTCCCAACGAGGCGTTGGCGGCGGCGCAGGCGAACACGCCTGACCTCGCCATGGTCGACATGAATTATCAGCGCGACAGCACGTCAGGGCTGGAGGGCTTGGAGCTGATTCAGCGGCTGCGCGAGCTGGATGGCACGGTGCCGATCATCGCGCTCACGGCTTGGGGCAATGTCGATCTGGCGGTTAGCGCTATGAAGCACGGCGCCTCCGATTTCATCGAAAAGCCGTGGCGCAACGACGCGCTGCTGGAGAAGGTGCGGTCGCTGACCCGGCGGGTGCAGGAGATCCGCTCGTCGCAGCGCGTCTCCGAGTACGAGCGTAATGACGCGCAGCAGTTGCAGACGCGCATCGTGCCCCAGCGTCACATCGTCACTCAGGGAGTGGAGCTGTTCGGCGACAGCATTCCGGCCGGAGTGGTGGGCGGCGACTACTTCGGGGTATGGCAGCCGACGCCGGACATGCTGCACTTCTGCATCGCCGATGTCTCGGGCAAGGGCACGCCCGGCGCCTTGATCGCGGCTATGTTGTACGCCTCGGTCAGCACGCTTTCGTCGTCCAGCAACAGTCCTGAGATCATTCTGGGGCAGGTCGAGACCACGCTGCGAAATCAACTGGGCGAGGGGCATTACGTGACGATTTTCTACGGGGTGCTCGATCTGCGGACGCGGGTTCTGCATTACGTGAATGCCGGACATTGTCCGCCAATCCTGCGGCGCAGCAATGGCTCGGTCGAGTCGCTGGGCCCGACGCGTCCGGTGCTGGGCTTCATGCTGGAGGATGGTTTTCGTTCGGAACGCTTGATCCTGGCGGACGGCGATCGCCTGCTGCTCTACACCGACGGGGTCAGCGAAGCCGCTAACGATTCGGGCGAGGAGTTTGGTCCGGAGCGGCTGGCGACGCTGCTGGATGGCCCCGCGGAGCAAGGCTTGCAGCAGCATCACGCCAGCATCATCGACAACGTTCGCCGCCACACGGCCGGCTTTACCGATGACGCAACCCTGCTGCTGATCGCTGTAAACTCGGGCGCGCACGCGACGGCGGCGGCGCAATCTTCTGCTCGTTCAGAAGGCGCGCAGCTCTAGCGTGAACTAGACCTGTCTTGAAGGGGCGCGGCTTTAGGGCCGGCTGAACATGTCTTGAAGGGCTGCAGCTTTAGGGCGGACTCGACCCGTCTTGAAGGGGCGCGGCTTCAGCTGCGCCGCATGGCACTATTTTTCTTGTCATCACGAGGAGGCCTTCAGGCCGACGAGGGATCTGCTTTTCCCGCGTCTCGCTGATTGCGCCTCACCCGCCCTTGCAACTCGCGCGGCGATCCGGGAAACTCGAGACGTGCTCCAACCCACATTTGACGTGATCGTCCTGGGAGGCGGCGCTGCCGGCCTGATGTGCGCCATCGAGGCGGGCAAGCGTGGCCGTCGCGTGGTCGTGCTGGAACATGCCGAGCGCATCGGCAAGAAGATCCTGATCTCCGGCGGCGGCCGCTGCAACTTCACCAACCTGTATTGCCGGCCGGAAAATTTCATTTCCGCCAATCCGCACTTCTCGAAGTCGGCGTTGGCGCGTTACACGCCGGCAGATTTTATTGCGCTGGTTAGCAAGCACGGCATCGCGTATCACGAGAAGAAGCTGGGGCAACTGTTCTGCGATCGCTCGGCGCAGGAGATTGTCACCATGCTGGAACGGGAATGCGCTACGGCCGGCGTGCAGATCATGCCGAAGACGCGGGCGCAGGAAGTGCAGCAGAGCTCGGGATTCGTGGTGCGCACCGACACCGCGGAATTCCGGGCTGCAGCGCTGGTGGTTGCGACCGGCGGATTGTCGATTCCCAAGATCGGTGCCACGCCGTTTGGCTACGATCTGGCGCGGCAGTTCGGGATAAAGATTCGCGAGACCCGTCCGGCGCTGGTGCCGCTGACGTTCAACGCCGAAGATCGCCGGCGATATTGCGACCTGGCGGGGGTTTCAACCGAAGTCATTGCTGCCATCGGCCGGCAGCAATTTCGCGAGAAGCTGCTGATCACGCATCGCGGCCTGAGCGGGCCGGCGATCCTGCAGGTCTCGTCGTACTGGAACGGCCGGGAGCCGATCGCCATTGACTTGGCTCCGGAAAAGCAGATCACCGCCAGCTTGCGTGACGGCAATGCTCGACGCGATCTTGCTGCGGCGAAGGCGGCGCTGCATGAAGCGCTGCCGATTCGGCTGGCCGAGCGCTGGATCGAGTTACATCCCCCGGCGCGATGGACCAACGCCTCGCTGGATGAGATGGAGAGTCAGCTCCATCGCTGGGAGGTGCTGCCCAGCGGAACCGAAGGCTACGAGAAAGCTGAGGTCACGGCGGGAGGCGTGGACACTGATGAACTATCGGCTAAGACCATGGAGTGCCGGAACGTGCCCGGGCTGTACTTCATCGGCGAAGTCGTCGACGTGACTGGGCACCTGGGCGGCTTCAACTTCCAGTGGGCCTGGGCCTCGGGTTTCTGCGCCGGACAGGCCGTGTGACGATCAGTTAGGCAACCTCTGATCAAGTGAAAGCGAGGTCCCGCAGCGGCTAAAGCCGGATGAGTTTCGGGTACTTAACGGACGGCCTGAAGAGACTGTGTCGCGAGTTAGTGCCGCCGCTCTGCGGCTCGGATTTCTCCCACTCGGTGCGTGGGCTTACGCCCACGCCTAACCCCATGCCGCCGCTGTGCGGCTAGTCTGGCGGGCGTTCGATGTTCTTTTCCCACCAGAAAACTCTTAAGCGGGTTGCGACACAGTCTCTGAAGGCCGTCCCCTTCAAAACGAGACTTAATCCGAGTTCAAAACGAGACTTAATCAGAGTTCAGCACAAGACTTAATCAGAGTTCAGCACAAGACTTAATCAGAGTTTTCTTAGCGGTTGTAAACCGGCAACGGCCCGCGCAGTTGTTTCCACACTTCGTCGCAGGCCTGTACCACATCGTCAGACAGCGGTCCATCGTCGACGGTCGCCAGGTTTTCGTCGAGTTGCTCCATGCGCGACGCGCCCAGGATGATGCAATCGCTGGCAGTGTGATGCAGCAGCCAGTTCAGCGCCAGGCTGACCAGTGATCGTCCGGCCGACTGCGCGATTTTGCGGAGCTGTTCGACAGCGTTGAAATACTGCTCATGCCAGTAGCGATCCTGGTAAAGCTTATTGTTGTCGAAACGCGTGCCCGGCGTGACGTCGGCCTGCTTGTGTTTGCCGGTGAGCAGGCCGCCGGCCAGCGGGTTGTACACCACGGTCGAGACGCCGAACTCTTTGCACATCGGCAGGTATTCCTGCTCGATGCCGCGCGCCGCCAGGTTGTACATGGGCTGTGAAATGTAAGGAGCATTCCAGCCTCGGTCTTTTGCGATCCACAACATCTGCACCACTTGCCAGCTGGCGAAATTCGACTGCGCCAGGTAACGTACCTTGCCTTGCTTCACCAGCATCTCCATCGCTTCCAGCGATTCCTCGATGGGGACGGTGTGATCGGGCGCGTGCATGTAGTAGATGTCGAGATAGTCGGTGCCCAGCCGGCGCAGGCTTTCGTCGATGGCGCGCAGAATGGCTTTTCGCGAAAGCCCCTGCTGATCAGCTTCTTCGCCCATCTTGAAAAACGCTTTGCTGGCGATGACCAGATGGTCGCGCTTGCTCTTCATCGCGTTGCCCAGCATGGTCTCGGCCACGCCGGCCTGATACATGTTGGCGGTGTCGAAAAAATTGATGCCGGCTTCGATGCAGCGGTTTACCAACTGGGTCGAGCCGGCCTGGTCGAGCGGCTTGCCGAAGGTCATGGTGCCAAAACAAAATCGCGATACTTCCAGGTCGGTGTGCTTCAGTTTGATTTTAGGAATGCTCATGATGTATCTCCGGTGCGGCCTATTACACCATGAATATTAGCGCTCCTGAATTGTGATTGCGAATGGCCAAATCCAAAAGTTAGTTCTCACGCAGTCTCTTCAAGCTATGAGGAGTCTGTTCTGGGACGCTTATCGGCGCCAGCCAGAAGAAAAGCAGATTCCTCGCTGCGCTCGTAATGACAATTCTGTAGGTTGAAGCCGACTGGAAGAATGCGGCTTCGCTTGTAAGGTTGAAGTCGGCTGGAAGAATGCGGATGGAAGAGGCGCTGCTTCGCGAATCGCGGCAGGAGTTTCGTCCAGGGTTGCGAACTACCCTTCCTGCGAAATCAATCCTGCGCCCGTAATCCCGCCTGGAAGACCATTTGATCGCTGGCCCAGAAGTTGGCCAGTGAGCAAGCGCCGATGCTCAGGATATTGGCAACCATGAATTGCAGATGCAGCGAACCGACGAAAAGCCGCATCAGCACCAGGTTCCCGACGATCGAGATCAGTCCGGTGGAAAGGTTGAAGCGCAGCAGCCGGCGCAGCAACCCCGCGCTGCTCTCCCGGCGGTCGGACCAGGTGTAGTGTTCGTGCCACAAAAAGTTGTGCAGCACGGCGACCTCGACCGCCAGCGCGGTGGCCAGCAGATAGTTCAAGTGTAGCGCGGTCTTCAACAGAAACAGGAAACACAATTGGACGCCAATGCCGGCAGCGCCGACCAGGTGGAATTTCAGCAGGCGTCGCAGCAGGTGTCCCCATGACCGGGTGGCAGGGCGAACGGTCACGCGAGCCGCTCTTCCGGGTAGAGCAGCACCGTGGGTTTGAAACTAACGTAAGGGAACATGATTCTCATGCCAGTGGCATCAGCAAAGACAATCCAAGAGTTTACCCTAAACCGCCGATTCTGGCGTGAAACCTGGATTACAGAATCGCTGTTTCGTGCAAAAGCTCGCCTTTGGCGAAACGCGCCGGGCTGAGCACGTCAACATTCTCCACAACCGAGGTCTTACCATGAAGGATCAAATCAGCCACGATTTTTCCGGTCGCCGGCGAATGCATCACGCCGTGTCCGCTGAATCCGTTGGCACAGAAGAAGCCCGGCAGCTCCGGCACCGGCCCCAGGATCGCATGATGGTCGGGCGACATTTCATACAGCCCGGCCCAGGCGCGCTTGGGATTCACCGCCAGGTTCTCGAAGCAGGGCACGCGGTCGGCCGCGCGGGTCAGCACTTTCTCGATGAATGCCGGATCAAAGTCGGTCTTGTAGCCGGAAGTTTCCTCGGGATCATTCCAGGCCAGCAAAAATCCCAGACTCTCCGGGCGGAAGTGAAAGCCGTTGGTCATGTCGACGACCATCGGCACCTGGTGCGAGACCGCGTCGAACGGCTCGGTGGGAATCAACATGCGCCGCATCGGTTCCACCGGCAAGTCAATTCCCGCGAGCGCGGCGACCTCGGCTGCCCACGGTCCGGCAGCGTTCACTACAGTGTGCGTGTCGACGGGGCCGCGGGTAGTTTCCACGCCGGTGATGCCGGTTCCGTTGCGATGAATCGCCGTGACTTCGGTCGAGCGCCACAACACCGCGCCTTGCTCGCAAGCTCGGGTGGTGAAGCCGACCATCACGCTGTAAGGATCGACAAAGCCGTCGGTGGGACAAAAGCTGCCGCCCAGGATATCGTCGGACCGCAACTGCGGCAAAATGTCGACGATTTCGTCGCGGTTCATCATGCGCGCCTGTTGCAGGCCAAGTTTCTTTTGCAACGCCTGGTTGGTGCGCAAATAGTCCAGATGCGGCGGCCGGGTGGCGACAAACAGGTAGCCTTGGTCGCGATATCCGGAGGGATGTCCCAGCCGCTGCTCGAACGCCGCATAGAATGGGATGGAGTACAGCGACATCTGGATGTTGGGCGCGGTGGCGAACTGCGCCCGCACGCCGCCCATGCTCTTGCCGGTCGAGCCTTTGCCCTGGTGCGATTCGCGCTCGACCATCAGAACCTTGCGGCAACCGGCTTCGGTCAGATGCCAGGCGATGCTGGAACCTACGATTCCGCCGCCGATGATCACCACATCCGCTGTCTGCATTCCCTTTGGCCCTATACCACGCAACATTGTATGCTGCGAGAAAATTAGGTATCGGAAAAGCGCCGTTTTTCGGAAATGGAATTCCCGATTTGTGCGGGAAATATCGGGAACCGTCTTTATCGCGCCGGGAGCGCAACCATCATGCCCACGACTTCCGTAGTTCAAATCCTGACCGCCTCCATCGCGCCGGTCATCGTCATCTCCGGTATCGGACTGCTGTTGCTCAGCATCAGCAATCGCTATGGCCGCTCCATCGATCGCGCGCGCCTGATCATGCGCGAGCTGCAGAACGCCGATGCCGGTAGCGCTCGCGTTCGCCACCTCGAGGAACAGCTGCGCCACACGCATCAGCGAGCGCGCTTGTTGCGCGGCTCCATGGTCTACAGCTCGATCAGCATTTTCTTTGTGACCCTGACCATTCTGTCGCTGTTTGCCGAGCAGGTGTTCCAACTGCATCTGGACTTTGTGGCCTTGCCCATGTTCGCCTTGAGCCTGGTCTCGCTGGTGATCTCCATCACCTATTCGATCCGCGACATCACCGTCTCGCTCGCGGCCCTGGAAATGGAGATGTCCGGCGTCCGCGCCATGGCGGGCAAATCATAATAGCTGCTCTCGCCGACGGAATCGGGATAAGGCGCCACAATCCCTCACAATCTCTCGTGATTTCGCTCACAGACCCAATGTTCTTGGACCGCCTAGCCTTGGCTGTCGGGGCTCCATAGAAACGCGGGTTTCTCGGCGCAGGCGCAGCTATCTTGACCCGCACAAAGGATTCGTCATGCCTGTTCGCAACGCTTTTTCCAAAGTTGTGGTCCGGGATTTCTCTCTGGAAGAACTTGAGCAGGCTGCCCGGCTGATGAGGGGCTACAACCTGGTGGCGCTTTGCGCTGCCGGCTCCGGCCACACTGGTGGCACGCTGTCCATGATGGAGATCGTGGCTGCGCTCTATCTCAAGGTTGCTAATCACGATCCCAACAATCCGGAGTGGAAGCAGCGCGATCGTATCATCTGGTCGGCCGGGCATAAAGCACCGGCTCTCTATCTGGGATTGGCATTCGCGGGATATTTCCCCATCGAAGATGTCGTCACCTTGCGAAAGCTTTATTCGCCCTTCCAGGGACATCCCCACCGGCTGAAGCTGCCGGGCGTTGAAGTTTCCAGTGGCTCGCTGGGGCAAGGCTTGAGCATCGCGGTCGGCATGGCGCTGGCGGGCAAGCTCGATCACGAAGAGCACACCGTGTTCTGCATCATGGGCGATGGCGAGCAGCAGGAAGGCAACATCTGGGAAGCGGCGATGGAGGCCTCGCATCACAAGCTCGACAACCTGGTCGGCATCATCGATCGCAATCGGCTGCAGATCGATGGCTGGGTGAAAGACGTGATGAACGTCGAGCCGCTCGACGAGCGCTATCGCAGCTTCGGTTGGGAAGTAATCGAGATCGATGGCCATGACATTCGGCAAGTGGTGCAAGCTTTGCAGAAGGCGAAGAACGTTCCCCGTCTCGGTAAGCCGACGATGATCCTCGCCAACACCGTCAAAGGCAAAGGCGTCAGCTTCATGGAGAATGTTGCCGGATGGCACGGCAAGGCTCCGAGCTATGACGAGATGGTGAAGGCGCTCGACGAACTCGGACTGAAAAACACCATCGCTTACGACGCGCTATTGAAAGCAGGCGAACGAGTATCAGGCGGAAGTTGAAATCAAACTGGCCGCGAAGATGCCACGCTTCTCCGGCAATTACTGGTGGAACACTGCTGGCTCGATGAAGGTAAAGATGGAGCCGACGCGCAAAGGTTTCGGGCTTTCGCTGAAAAACAATGGCGACGATGAGCGCGTGGTTTGCCTGGGGCTCGACATCTCGGGCTCGATTACCATCAGCGAGTTTTACGCCGGCAAACCCGAGCGCAACGATCGCTGGATCTCGATGGGCATTGCCGAACAGTCGGCGACGGCGGCGGCGGTTGGCCTGGCCCGTGAAGGCAAGCTGCCGGTCTTCGGGACGTATGGGACCTTTGCGGCCGCCCGCAATCTTGATCAGATTCGCGTTTCGGTCTGCTACGGGAATTTCAACGTGCTCATCGCGGGCGCGCACGGGGGAATCTCGGTCGGTCCCGACGGCGCAACTCACCAGGCGCTGGAAGATTTGTTTGCGATGTGCGGCCTGCCGAACATGTCAGTGGTGGTGCCTTGTGATGCCATCGAAACCCGCAAAGCCACCGACTATCTGCTGCTGGAGCACGTGGGACCGAAGTACATTCGCTTCGCTCGCGAAGCTACCCCCATCGTTACCCGAGAAGAGACGCCCTTCGTGTTTGGTCAGGCGAATGTGAGCCGCCTGCGCCGCGAGACTCCGGAGATGATCGATGCCTTCGAAACCATGCTGGCGGCTGACTACGAGGATGAGCGCGAGGATCTCAGCATTATTGCCTGCGGTCCGATGGTGCCGGAAGCCATGCGCGCGGCGTGGATTCTGAAGAAGGAATTCGGCTACGAGACGCGCGTGGTCAACATTCACACCATGAAGCCGATCGACGAGAGGACAATCATTCGCGCGGCCCAGGAGACCGGTGTAATCGTCACTGCCGAAGAGCACCAGATCGGCGCGCTGGCCTGGCGAGTCAGCGGAATTCTCACTGAGAGCCCCGAGCTCTATGGCGTGCCCGTCATCACCGGCGCCATTGGAGTAAAGGATCGCTTCGGCGACTCCGGAGCACCTTGGGAGCTGATCAAGGAATTCGAGGTCAGCGCCGAGCACATCGCGCAGAAGGCGGTCGAGTTGCTGACCCTCACCAACGTGAAGAAGCCAGAAGAGCGGCTTGAGTTGGTGAACTGAGCAGGTTGGTCACGAACTGTTCTGGGGCTCGCATTCCGGGAACTCTATTCACGCCAGGCCGACCAGCGGCAAAATATCCGGAGGCGTAATAACCTCTGCCGAAATGACGTCTGCGATGGGATGTGCATCATCCTCGGCGAGGCGAGGCGTACGCTCCCAAGCGCGCCAGATACAGAAAATCCGCGCCGGCAAAATAAATCACCACGGCAAGGCTCATCAGGAAGAGCATCCACTCTACTCCGATATAGTCCACCAGGTTCAAAGGCGCCAGGAATATCAGACCCATGATGGCTGCCCAAATCAATCGCAGCGTGAGAAATCCGGTTCCGAACAGGAACAATCTTCCGGCATGCCGCTCGGAAAACTCGGCAGTCTGATCCAGAGCGGCCATGGCCCCGCCGCCATTTCGAATACAAAACAGGGGGGCGACGCTGAAGTACCAGTTCAACACGATGCCAAAGAAACTGGCCAACCCTATGCCGAACGAAAGCGCCACAGCCGCCCGCAGCGGGTGCTCATCCTGCACCATCACGATGCCGTACAGGAAGAAACCGACGGCCACGGCCGCCGCGATCAGCGACCACAGGGCGCGCAGAAGTTGCAAGACGAAGATGGAAGCAAAATGCCACTCCATCGGCTGGGGCTCTTCGTCTGCGCTGAACATGGCGACCAGCCGGCGAAGGGTTGCGGCGCGGCCCGCGGTTGCCGCCCCGGCCCACAGCAGCGTGACTCCCAGGAGAAGCACAGTTTGCTCTGCCAGAAATCGAGCAAGGCTTCCGCGGAAGATGTGTCGCAGTGCGGTGTGCAGTAGCTGCGGCTGCCAGGTGCGGATCAGGAATTCATCGGCGCGGGAGAGTTGGAGGCTGTCGAGAAAAAACGCAATCGAGAGCACGGCCAGAGTCAGAGCAGACAAGCCGAAGCACCATCGCCACACCAGTTCTGCCGGCAGCAGCACCGGCTCATGCAGCAGCGCGGCAAAGCCGTCACGGAACGGCGAACGTGCGCTGTGCTCTTGGGACATGGCTCAAGGATAGCAGTGGGGCAACGGTCAGCAGGATTCCGGGCCCGGCCGGTGGCATTACGCCGCCTGAATTGCGTTCGGATGGTGAGCGGTGAGACGACTGAAGCGGGCGAAATCATCCACATTGAGTGTAAGTATGTGCGGTACTTGGTGAACGTACATCGCTGCCGCCAGGCGTGCATCGTGAACCTGGACGCCTGACACGGAATATTGAAAAACCAACTGTCGCCACTCCCGGTAGACGGCTTCGTTATCGGGCAAGAAACTCATGCCATGTTCGATTGCACGAACTTCGCGTTCGGCTTCATCGATAGACAATCCAAAACCATTGCGTGAAAGGGGCCTAGTGATTGCATTCCAAAGTTCGGCAATGTTCTGGTTAGTGTAGTAGCGGGTCGTACCGTTTCCAGCTGAGCGCGCTAGAGCCTTGTCGACGACAGGATGCTGAGGATCGGTTCGCCTTGTAATCCGCAACAGGACATTCGTATCGACCAGACACGAGGCAATATCCATCTAGTCGTGGTCCTGATAGATCCACTCGCGGGAAATGGTCTTCGGCAACGGCGGGATCTTGTCGGAAAACTGCGCTAACGAGTCGAGCCACGCGCGAATTTCCTCTGGATTCCGGAACCGCCGCGTAGGGTGCAGCGGCACCTGTCGAGCGAGAATCTCCTCGACGTAAGCCTCAGGTTTTAACCCGCGGGCTTGTGCCTCAGCAGCAAGTTCATCGGGAATGTTCACCGTGATTTCCATGAACGAACTTAGCACGAAGCAAGACGGAAATCACCGCGTTAGCGTTCCTCGCCGGTCAACGCCCGTCCCAATTCCTCCGGAGTATCCACGAGCACGTCCGGGACGACCTGCTCCAGCGTCTGGGGGGCGAAGCCGTAGGTCACGCCCACGCTCCACAGGCCCGCGTTGCGAGCAGTGAGAATGTCGACTTGCGAATCGCCTACCATCACGGTCTCGTCCGGCGCCGCCCCGGCTTCGCGCATCAGCGTATTGGCTCCCAAAGGATCGGGCTTCTTGGTTTCGAAACTGTTACCGCCGTACACCTGGAAGAAGCGATCGGCCAAGCCGAGTCCGGCCAGGATATCGCGCGAAACCCGGACCGGCTTATTGGTCAGTACGGCCAGCCGTCGCGTCGCGCCATCGGCTGCTCCAATCTGCTGCAGCGCGTCCTTGATTCCGGCGTAGGCATAGGTGCTGTCCAGTTTGTGCTCGCGATAGTGACCGAGGAAGTAGTTGAGCGCCTCCTGCAGAAATGCGCCGTCGGCGGGATCGCCCAGCGCCCGCCGGATCAGCATGGGCGCGCCATCGCCAATGTAGGTGCCAATCACGTCCAGCGGAAGTTCTTTGCGGCCAAAGTGCAGCAGCATGGCGTTGACCGAGGCGGCCAGGTCGCGTTCTGAATCGATCAGCGTGCCGTCGAGATCGAATATGACGAGCTGGATTTTCTTTAGCGGGATGGGCCGGGAAGTGCGTATCATTTGTCTCCAGTATAGCCATTCGACTTGGCGGGGGCGCAGAGCCGCAGAGCGAACAGGCGCCCAAAATCGTTTCTGGCGGGTCGGGGAATGACCGCTAACATTTACAATAGAAATAACTCTTGAGCCGCACTCTGGCTCCGTATTTCACCCCTTTGAGGTAACGGATGGCAACCACCAAAGCACAGCCCAAAACTGCGGTCACGCAAGCGGAAAAATATGAAGGGCTCACGCGCCAGCAGCTGATCGACATCTACCGCCTGATGTATCTTTCGCGCAAGCTCGACGACCGCGAGATCCTGCTCAAGCGGCAGCAGAAGATTTTCTTCCAGATCTCCGGCGCCGGACATGAGGCGCTGCTGGTGGCCGCGGGAATGGTACTGCGGCCGAGCTACGACTGGTTCTATCCCTACTATCGCGACCGCGCGCTCTGCCTCACCGTGGGCATGACGCCGTATGAGCAACTGCTGGAAGCGGTGGGCGCTGCCGACGATCCCAACTCCGGCGGCCGCCAGATGCCTTCGCACTGGGGACATAAGAAACTCAACATCGTGAGCCAGTCTTCGCCCACGGGAACGCAGTTCCTGCAGGCGGTGGGCTGCGCCGAGGCAGGCCGCTATTTCAGCCGCCATCCGGAAGCGGCCGAGAAGGCGCCGGGCGACTATCGCCAATTCAAGGACGTAAGCTTTCACGGCGATGAAGTCGTGTTCGTCTCTTGCGGCGACGGCACCACCAGTGAAGGCGAGTTTTGGGAGGCGCTGAATTCCGCCTCCAATCTGAAGCTGCCGGTGCTGTTCGTGGTCGAAGACAACGAGTACGCCATCTCCGTTCCGGTCGAAGTTGGCACCGCGGGCGGCAACATCAGCAAGCTGGTCAGCGGATTTCCGAATTTCCATTTTGCCGAATTCGACGGCACCGATCCTCTGGTCAGCTATGCCGAATTGAAGAAGGCGGTCGACTACATTCGCGCCGGCCATGGCCCGGCATTTGTGCACGGGCATGTAATCCGGCCCTATTCGCATTCGCTCTCCGACGACGAGAAACTTTACCGGCCCGACTCCGAGCGGCAAGCGGAGGTGGAGCGCGATCCCATCACCCGCTTCCAGTTGTTCCTGATGCGCGAAGGTATCCTCGACGAGAAGGGCATCGACGAACTGGAGAAGGACGTCGAAGCCGAGATTCAGGACGCCAGTGACCGCGCGGTCGCGGCCGCTTTGCCCGCGCCCGGGTCGTACAAGGAGTTCGTTTACTCGCCCGACCTCGATCCCACATCGTCGGCATTTCAGACCGAGGCGGTGCATCCCACGCCGTCAGACAAAGGCACCGCAAATCCGGAAAAGACGATGGCCGATCTCATCAACGTCTGCCTCAAGGACGAGATGAAGCGGGATCCGCGCATCGTGATGTTTGGCGAGGACGTGGCCGATTGCAGCCGCGAGGAATATCTCAAAGACAAGCAGGTGAAGGGCAAAGGCGGCGTCTTCAAACTGACCGCCGGGCTGCAGGCTGACTTTGGCTCCGATCGCGTCTTCAACTCGCCGCTGGCCGAAGCCAACATCGTGGGCCGCGCCGTGGGCATGGCGACGCGTGGACTGAAGCCGGTCGTCGAAATTCAGTTCTTCGACTACATCTGGCCTGCCATGCAGCAGCTGCGCAATGAGCTGCCGCTGATGCGCTGGCGCTCCAACAACGCTTTCTCCTCGCCGGCCGTGGTGCGCGTCGCCATCGGCGGCTATCTCACTGGCGGCTCCATTTACCATTCGCAATGCGGTGAGAGCATCTTTACCCACACGCCCGGAATGCGCGTCGTCTTCCCATCGAACGCTCTCGACGCCAACGGCTTGCTGCGTACCGCGATTCGCTGCGACGATCCGGTAATGTTTCTGGAACACAAGCGGCTCTATCGCGAGACCTTCGGCCGCGCGCCCTATCCCGGACCGGATTACATGATCCCGTTCGGCAAAGCTAAGATCGTGCGTCCCGGTCATGATTTGACGGTCATCACCTATGGTGCGACGGTACCACGTGCCTTGCAGGCGGCGCAGCGTATCGAGCGCGAAAACGGAGTGAGCGTCGAGTTGATCGATCTGCGCACGCTCAGTCCGTATGACTGGGAAGCGATTGCGACCTCCGTGGCAAGACCAGCCGCGTGCTGGTTGCGCACGAGGACATGTTGAGCTGGGGTTACGGCGCCGAGATCGCCGCGCGCATTGCGGACGAGTTGTTCGATCAGCTGGATGCGCCGGTGAAGCGCGTGGCCGCGAAGGATACGTTCGTCGCTTATCAGCCGATTCTCGAAGATGAGATTTTGCCCCAGGCGGAAGATTTGTATCAGGGAATGTTGCAGCTGTCGAATTATTGAAGGCGGCTTTTATTCGCGATGGTTGCGGAGGTCCCTGCCGGGACCGGGGTGGTATTTAACAAGCTTACCCAGGACTCCGCCTGCCCATCCCAATTCGCGCAGAAGCGGCGCGAATCGGGAGCCCTGGATTCGGCTGCGTCCTGGGCTGAACTGAGTCGTCCCGCATGGCGGGACGGGGATGTCGACCGCAAGAACATCCAAGCGGAGCGCAGTTCTTTGAAAGTCTCGGCGACTCGACAAATTCTCACGGCTCGACGAGTAGGCAAATCCTTAAGCCTCGGCGACTCGAGAAATTCTTAAGCCTTTGCCGGTAGGCAATTCGCCGTCGTCATTGTGTTGTCCCTACGGGATTCGAACTCATTTCCAACCCTTAACCAGGACTCCGCCTGCGGCTGCGTCCTGGGCTGAACTGAGTCGTCCCGCATGGCGGGACGGGGATGTTGATGGCGAGGACTTCCAGGCAGAGCGGGATTAGATCTTAAGCCTTGATGAGTAGATAATTTGGTCGCTCCGGTCGGTCGTTGCGCGCATAGCGCGATGGCTAAAAATGATTGCTATCTTCTACTACCTTTGCTTCCCCACAGCCAATCGATCGCGATCGGACCTCCGCCGAAAAAGATCAGCGCAAACGCCATCGCCGCCAGCGCCAGCGGGAACTGGTAGTTCCCCTCTCCCACGAACCCGTGTTTCCAATGGACTTTGGAGATGGCGACCAGCATGTCAATGACAATGCAGAGCGAGGCAAAGCGGGTAAGCAAGCCAACCACCACCAGGATGCCCCCGCCGAATTCCGCAGCTGCTGCCAAATAGGCCAGCCACCCCGGCATGCCCAGGCCATGTACCACGCTGGTGAAGTTGTGCATGCCTCCGAAGACTTTTGTGGAGCCGTGCGCGATCATGATGGCCCCGAGTACCAGTCGCAAAGCCAACAGCCCGAGTGGCTGCAGCCGGTCTAGAAAGTTCAATTAGTTCTCTCCTGCCGTAGCGGCCAAAGCTTCTTCGAGGAACGACTGCGTGGACTCGATGCGATAACGGATTACCACGTCGCGCCGCGCCATCTCATGCAAGAACAATTGCGCGGGCACGTCGGTTTCCTGGCGAATGCAGCCGCGTTTCCGGATCTCGCCGGCGATCAACATTTGCAGCACAATCGAAGCCGGCCACGCCGTGGTCCGCATCATCGAAGTCAGGCCGGTCGCGGCGTCGGTGTAATCGACCATGCTGAACGAGGCCACTACGTCATCGTGATGGGCCTCGACCCGAAGCAGCGTGACCTCGGGTTCATTACGGGTGAACTGCTCTTCGAACAATCGCGACGTGACTTGCCGGGGCGCGACCTCGGTTCCATTTACCGAACGCTTCACTGCTGGAGAACAATCCTAGATCGTACAGCGAGCGCAGCATGCGCACGTGTCCGGGATAACGCAGGGTCTTTTCAAAGCATTCGCCCACCTGCCCCTGGAAAGTTTCCGGCAGCGTGGAGGTGCCGCCGGAAGTGTGGAATGCCTCCAACTCGGGAAAGCCTTCCATCTCGAACGGCTCGACCTCGGTTAACGGTTCGATGGTGATGATTTTGCCGTCGCGCAAAATCTTGGCAGGTTCGCTGTATTCGTTGATCAAACCTTCGACCGAGAAGACTAGCTGGTAATTGAACGGCGGGCGGGGCGTTTGCGGCAAGCCGCCAACATAGATCTTCAGCGCGTCGGCTTTGCCACCGATGCGGCGCAGCAACTCGCCGCCCAGGATGGATGCCATGCCGGGCGACAGACCGCAATCGGGCGCGATAGCCACGCCGGCGGCGATGGCTTCGCTCTTCCAGCGCGAACTGTTGCTTCACCACCGTGTTGTTGCCGCCGAGATCGGCAAAGTGACAGCCGGCAGCAATCGCAGCTTTGGCTAATTCCAGATTGAGGAAATAGGGAACCGCCGAAAGCGCGCCATCATGGCCCTGCATGAGCTTGCGTGCTGCTTCGGTGTCGGCGGCGTCGAATTTGACTGCTTTGATTTTGCCGGTGCCAGTGAGCCGCTTGATCCGCTCGACCGCTTCGCTCAGTCGTTGCTCGTTATTATCGGCAAGGGTGATTTCCTGGACTTGATCGCTGCGGGCCAGGTCGAATGCCGCGGCCCAACCCATCATGCCTGCTCCCATAACCAGAATTCTCATGAAGACCATCCAGAATAAAAGAGTATGAATTCGTCACAAATGAAACGAACATAGTAATGCACTTCTGTATTAGGCCAGAGCTAACAGAATAAATCAGCGAGCCCGATTGACAAAGCCGCGGAGCGAAACGACAGACCGCATAACCGAGTGCGAAAACGCACTTCAGTCCCTTATAATTTTCCCATGTCCGCGAAGTACCTCTTGCTTACCAGCCTCCTGTTCGCGTTCGCCATTTCTCTTGTTGCGCAGCAAAATCCACATCCCCCGATACCGCCCGCCGGCTCGAGCACGGAAACAACCGACGCGGTTTCGGTGCAACAGGATGTGCCTTATGGAATGCAGGGTAGCGAAAAATTGCTGCTCGATATTTATCAACCAAGTGAGCCGCCATCCCGGCCGCGACCGGCGATTGTGCTGATCCACGGCGGTGGCTGGTCGAGTTTCGACAAGAGCACGATGCGAGGCATGGGAAATTTTCTGGCGCGCTCGGGATATGTGGCGGTCTCGGTAGACTATCGTCTGCTGCACGGAAATGAGAACACTTGGCCGGCGCAGCTGGACGACGTGCAACGCGCGGTTCGCTGGTTGCGCGCCAATGCCGGGAAGTACGACATTGATCCCAATCACATAGGCGCGTTCGGACATTCTGCCGGGGCGCAACTGGCGGCGCTGCTCGGCATGGAAGACACGCGCGATAACTCCGATCCTGCGCTGGCCAAATATTCCAGCCGGGTGCAGGCCGTAGTTGACGTCAGCGGCCCGAGCGACTTCACCACCAATCGCGATCCGGACGGCGACGCGGAATTGGCGGTCTTCCTGGGTGGGAATTATGCCAAAGCCCCGCAGGCGTGGCAGAGCGCGTCGCCGGTCTTCCATGTAGCGAAATCGAATGCGCCGTTTCTTATCGTGCATGGCACGCGCGATGACATGGTGCCCATCGCGCAAGCCCAGGAGCTGTACGACAAACTGAAGCAAGCGGGAGTGCATGTGACCTTCGTCAAGGTTGACGATGTGCACACCTTCCAAACCCCGGAGGCGCGCCGCCAACTGGCTCTGGAGACGCGTGATTTCTTCGATCGCTACCTGGTGGTCAATCCCTGAGTAGATTGCACTTCAATTTGTCATCCTGAGCGGAGGCGGCAGGGTTTGGCCGCCGGAGTCGAAGGACCCTATCCAGCCTGGACGACCTTAACACTCAGCGGCGTTACGGCATCTGGCGCACGATCTCGACGCCCTTGGGGGTGGGATTCGCTCCGGCCTGGTTGACGGCGACGAAGACCGCAAGATCCTTCGTCGGATTGATAGCGATTACCGTGCCGAAGCCTACCGTGCCCCCATTCTTCAGGATCACGGGATGGAGATTGGGATTGCCGTTGCCCAAGTTGTTGACCCATGCCATCGCTTGCTGGTTGATGCCGTTGGGCAGGGTGTAGATGGGCTTCTGCGCCAGTTGCATGGCGGCCGTAAGTTCGGCGGATACCGGCTTGCCATTGACTTCCGTGTGACCGAGATTGGCTTCCGCGAAGCTGATCATGTCGCGCGCGGTCGACCGCAAGCCGCCAGCGGCATACCAGGCGAAGATCGGCCAGGGCGGAGCGTCTTGGCCATTCCGCATATGTCCCTTGGCCATGCGCTTCATTTGCTCCGGTGTGGGACGAAGTGTTGTATCTGACATTGTCAGAGGCTGGAGAATCTCAGCGTTGAGTTGGTCTTCCCACTGCTTGCCGGTGGCAGTCGTCACCAGATAACTCAGCAGACCGATGCCGGCGTTGGAGTAGAGATACGGTGCCGGCAATGTGGTTCTTAGCGACCAGCGCGAGACCCAGGTCAGGAAATCCTTGGTGGTGTAGTGCTCGATGCTGCGCTGCTCTAAGCCGCGCGGCAGGTTGGTGGGATCGTCGGGCAGGCCGGAGGTGAAGTCCGCCAGCTCCAGCGCAGTCATTGGCTGCGCAGCCGGCTTCAGCGTGTAGCCGCTGGGCATGTATTTCTGCGCGGACGCGTTCGGCCGCCATCTGGTTGCGATTTATTGCGAGCGCAAACAGATGTCGTCGTGAAGGTCTTGGTGCAGGAGCCAATTTCGACTAGTGTGTCAGGCGTGAACGGCGTGCCGTCGTCCGTCGCTTTTCCATAAGGGAAAAAATAGCGATGTCCGTGGAGCGAAACTCCAACAATCGCGCCCGGAGCCTGATTTTCAGCCAGGTAAGGACGGATAATTCCGTCGACGATCTGTTTGATCCGCGCCTCCTCGCCGGCGGGATGGGCTTCCATCTGTCGGGAAGCTGGACCGGAGGCCGGAATCTGTTGCGCGCTGACGGATGCGGGGGCGAGCATTAGCGTGCAAGTTATAAGAGCGAGGCAGACGACGCGATGGCGCATGGTATTTATCCTTTGGAACGGCGCGGCAGCTGCAAAGCCAGGAAATTCCGGATTCCATCTGACCGGCGCTGTTGTCAAGACGAATGGTTTCGGTCGTTCATGCGCTGGGTTGGACGGGAAGCGTGTTCTGAATTTGCGAGCCCTGGGGGCGGAAAGCGATCAACGGAAGCTGCTTAACCAGCCGGCGGCGATCGGCTTCGCTGCCCTGGTACTGCCATCCGAGAATCCAGCTCAGACCGGCGCGAACGATGGGCGCGATGAACCGGTTTCGACGCTCGTAATCTCGCATCACTCTTGCGGCCTCGTCCTCGTCGAGAAAGCGATGAGTGGCAACGAAATGCTGCGAGCCGACCAGCACCTCTTCGCCAGCTCGCGCCTCAACATTGCGGACCCAGTCAGAATGCGGCCCAAAACCATTCACCACCACGACCTCGGGGCCTTCCTTTCGGTACTCGACGACTTCCAGAACGGTGCGGCGCAGCAAACCTGTACGGCGGCCAATATGGGTCAGCAGCAACAACCGCTTACCGAACAGCCAGCCCAGATGCCAGCGGTAAAGATACACCGGCCAGCGAAACAAGTGCCACAACAAGCTCTTTCTCTTTATCGCGACCATATAAATTTTCCCGGTTGATTATCACCGGTTTGATTCCGGCCAAATCGTAGGAGTTTCCCCCGGGCTGCTTCTCCGAACTCCAATGTGGAGTGCAATCCCCCGGCCGCTTGCCGTGCGATTCCGCGTCGTATAATGAAGAGATACCCACTCGACGAAATTCCTTTCTGTGAGGCACAGGATCGATTTTGCGAGCTTTGGAATCGAGTAAAGCTGCCATGGAATTCCGACTTGTCTGTCCATACAAACCGCAGGGAGATCAAGGTTCCGCGATCCAGTCGCTGACGCGCGGCGTCTACGATGGCGACAAGCACCAGGTACTGCTGGGCGTTACCGGCTCGGGCAAAACGTTCTCGATGGCCAAAGTCATCGAGAACGTGAACCGCCCGGCGTTGATCCTGGCGCACAATAAGACGCTGGCGGCCCAGCTGTATCACGAGTTCAAGTCGTTCTTCCCGCACAACGCGGTTGAGTATTTCGTATCGTATTACGACTATTACCAGCCCGAGGCTTACATCCCGGCGGGCGACGTTTATATCGAGAAGGAAGCGACGATCAACGACGAGCTCGACAAGTTGCGGCTGGCGGCAACCAAGTCGCTGTTCGAGCGCCGCGACTGCATTATCGTCGCCTCGGTCAGCTGCATTTACGGACTGGGCTCGCCCGAAGCCTATTACGGTATGTTGCTGTTCCTGGAAAAGGGACAGAAGATCAAGCGCGAGGAAATCGTCCGCAAGCTGGTGGAGATTCTCTACGAGCGCACCGATGGCGAATTCCGCCGCGGCACCTTCCGGGTGCGCGGCGACATCATCGAGATCTTTCCCACCTACGACGACAACGCCTACCGCATCGAGTTGTGGGGCGATGAGGTCGAATCGCTGGCGCAGATCGATCCGCTCTTCGGAACGGTGAAGCAGAAATACACGCGGCTGCCGATTTATCCCAAGACGCACTACGTGATGAAGCCGGAGCGCAAGAGTGCCGCGGTCACGTCAATTCTGGAAGAGCTGGCCTGGTGGGAGGCGGAACTGGAGAAGCAGGGGCGAATCGTTGAGGCCCAGCGAATTCACCAGCGCACCCGTTTTGATCTGGAGATGATCAAGGAGATGGGCTACTGCCACGGCATCGAGAATTACTCGCGCCACTTCACCGGACGCTTGCCGGGCGAGCCGCCGCCGACGCTGCTGGACTATGTGCCGCGCGACTATCTGCTCTTCATCGACGAGTCGCACCAGACGGTTCCGCAGATTCACGGCATGTGGCATGGCGATCGTTCGCGCAAACAGAATCTCATCGAGTATGGCTTTCGTCTTCCCAGCGCGTTGGATAATCGCCCGCTGACGTTTGAAGAATTTGAGCATCGCGTGAACCAGGCGATTTATGTGTCGGCGACCCCCGGTCCTTACGAGTTAACCAAGTCGGCCGGCGTGGTGGTGGAGCAGATTATCCGGCCTACCGGGCTGATCGATCCGGAGACCGAGGTTCGTCCGGTGAAGGGGCAGATCGACGATCTGCTGCACGAGATTCGCGCTCGCGCGGAGAAGAACGAGCGCGTGCTGGTCACGACGTTGACCAAGCGTATGTCCGAGGATCTCGCCGAGTATTACAGCGAGGTTGGGGTTCGTTGCCGCTACATGCACTCCGAGATTGAGACTCTGGAGCGCATCAAGATTCTGCGCGATCTGCGCAAGGGCGAGTTCGATGTGCTGATCGGCATTAATCTGCTGCGCGAAGGTTTGGATCTGCCGGAAGTTTCGCTGGTGGCGATTCTGGATGCCGATAAAGAAGGCTTCCTGCGTTCGGCAGGATCGCTTATCCAGACCATGGGGCGCTGTGCGCGCAATTTGAATGGCCGGGCGATTCTGTACGCTGACACCATGACCGACTCCATGAAGAAGGCGATCGACGAGACCAATCGCCGCCGCGCGATCCAGCGGGCTTACAACGAAGAGCACGGCATCACGCCGGAGAGCATTGTGCGTCCGCTCGACATGACGCTGGTGGCGGTGGCCGCCGCCGACTACACCGATTTAACTAGCGAAGCCGAGGGGCTGCCGGAATTCCGTTCGCAGGAAGAGCTGGACGTCTACATCGCGAAGCTGGAGAGCGACATGCGCGAGGCGGCCAAACGCTTCGAGTTCGAACAGGCTGCGAAGCTGCGCGACACGATTCGCGATTTGCGGACCAAGGAATACATGTTCGCGTAGGCGAAGCTGCTGCCCAAACGGCTTCGTCGTAGGCTGACAGTTTGCAGAAAAGGGCAGAAAAGCAGATCCCTCACCGACTAAAGTCGGTTCGTGATGACAAAAATATAGTACTGGCTACGGCGCAGCTAAAGCTGCGCCCCTTCAAAAACGCCTCAGTCGCAGTAAGGCCTGTGCCCTTGAAAACTGCCAGGGCGCGGCGAGGCCGGTGCCCGTTCAAAGCGCTTGAGTGGAAACGCTCAAGCGCCTCAGGAAAATTTCAGCCGACACTCTAGAGATTCTCTCTTATTGCTATTGCGTCAGGATCATGACCGGTTGCTGCATGGCGCAGGAACTGGTGCAGCCCGAAACCTGGGTGGGCGCGGCAATGCTGAGCGTGATGCTGTTGTTGGACGTCTGAATGATGGTGGTGTTCGTGGTCCCCTGATTGGCGACGTACACTTTGCTCGCCGTCGGATCGGAGGCGATCCACACCGGATCGGCGCCCGCGGCTAAAGGCACGGTGGTCAGCACGCTGTAGCTGCTGGCACTCACCACGGTAACGTCGTCTGAACCCGAATTCACTACATAAAACTTGGTGCCATCGGCCAGCGGGGTGAGCCCGATCGGACCGGTCCCAACCGGCACGGTCGCCAGCGTGGGCATTGCCGGCTGGTTGGAAAGGTTCACATTGGTGACGTCGAAAACGCTGACGCTATTGTCGCCGGTATTGGTCACGTAGAGCCGGTTCAGCACCGGATCGATGGTGGAGAACGTGGGCTGGACCCCCAACGGAACCGACGCGCCTACCGTGGCTTGACCGGCGGAAATAATGTCGAGCGCGCCCGGGCCGCCTCCGCTGCCCTGGGTGACGACAAACACCCAGTTGCCATCGGTCGATGCTGCCAGCGAAACCGGATTTGCGCCCAAGCCATTGGCCGAGGTGATGGTTGCGGTGGTCGTCAGGTTGCCGGGGGTGAACAGGGAGAGGCTGGGCGGGGTGGTGGCATTGCCCTGATTCAGTACGTAGATGAAGTTGCCGCCCGGGACTTGCGCCAGGGAGGTGGGATTCACCCCCACGCATACCGTGCCGGTTACGTTCAGGGTGGAGAGGGAAATGGTGCTGATGGAGCCGGTATTGGGGCAGGCCGAATTGGTGCCCGAGTTAATGACGTACATGAAACCGGTCTGTGCCGAGCTGACGAATATGGGATGCGACCCCGGTAGCAGGGCGATGGTAGTAATGGCTCCGGAGATGATTGGCAGATATTCGCTGACCGTATCGTTGCCGCTGTTCGCGATGAACAGCGCATCCGAGGATGGCGGGAATGCTTCTGAGATGGAGCCGACGCCCATGGCGTTGACGGCCACATTGGTATCGCCGGAAACGTCGATCTGGGTCGTGCTGCCGTCGCCGTTAGGGTTGTAGTTGACGACGTAAGCATAGTGAACGCCCTGGGGCTGTCCGCCGCCGCTGATAATGGGATTGGCGACCGGTCGATACTGATCTCCGCAGCCGGGCGCCAGCAATAGCAGAAAAGCCGCTAGCGCCAAGAAACCTGTTTCACGCAAAAACTTCATCCGCACTCCCGACGTGGATTGCTGAGCCTTCACAGAAGCAGCAGGAAAATAACATTGTATAGCGAGTATGCAGCAAGGTATAGAGAGCGCCGGGCGTGCGGTGCCTTCCACAGAAGCTAACCCCAATCGTGGCGAATCGTTGTGGGACTCAATCGGATAACTGGATCGGGCGTCAGATGTGCGCGCCGGCCGAGGTGGGCGGGACAAAAAACGAAGCCCCGCCGCTGAACGGCGAGGCTTGGAAACTTCGCGGCGGTTTCTGCTTACACGCTGAACGAGGAGCCGCAACCGCAAGTGCTCTTGACGTTGGGGTTGTCGAACTTGAAGCCGGCGCCTTCCAGGGTCTCGATGTAGTCGACGCTGACACCCTTCAGATACATCAGGGAAGTGGCGTCTACGAAGACCTTCAGGCCTTCGAAGTCGAAGGTCTTGTCCATCATGCCGGCGCCGTTCTCGAAAGACATGGAGTAGGAGAACCCCGAGCATCCTCCGCCTACCACGCCCACCCGCAGTCCCGCTGGAACGGGATTCTGTTGCGCCATGATCTCTTTCACCTTGGCGATTGCGTTGTCGGTGAGGCTCAGGGGCTTGCTCTCAATGGTGGGTGCGGGGGTAGTGGGTGTAGTGGTCGTCGTGGTTGCCATCGTGTCTCCTAATGATCCTGCCGGGATTATAGCAAAACTATTCTCAGGCTGGCGTCCGGCCGTCAGGCTGGCGCAAAAGTGCCTACGGTTTGGATGCGACTGGAGAGTCTCGAGTCGCAGGGATTTGGGGTGAGCCGCAGACCAGGCGAATTTCGAGGTTCCGGCGGTCCCCGTTTTGGGCATTAGCAAAGTTGTAAATATTCTTCGTCTGGCCAGATCGAGCGAGTCTATAATGAATGGCCGTGAGGGCCCCGAGCAGGTGAGAACTGGTAAAACTCATCCGGCGCGGGACCGGTTCGCTGAGAGCCGAGGTGGCTAATGTCGACGCTGCAGATGTTGCTGATCGTTTGGGGCGTACTGACCGTGGTGCTGATTCTGCTTCTGATTTACCGCAGCACGTTAACCATGCACGAAGACGATCAATTGTTTCTGGACGATTCGAGTAAGAACCTTCGCGAAGAGCAAGAGGCGCTGCAGATCCGTATGAAGCGAGTGGCGCCTTGGGTTCGCATCCTGGGGGCGGCCTCGGTGGTGCTGATCCTGGTGATCGCGGGGATGGCAGTTTGGCAACGATTGAACCAGGCGGGATGAGACTACTTTCGTAGACCTCTGGAATGACCAACGCCGATCCGGACTAGCCCTCGGGATCGCAGAGTTATGAAATGCGCGCAACGCCAGTTGCGCGTTTTTCATGTAAGACGCGACCGTGTGGTTTCAGCCTCGCCCCCCTTTTCGACATCCCGACGCGTTGCACCTCGCGTGTCACGCCTTCATCTTTGATGCTCTGCTAAAATAAACCCATCGTTCGTGAGGCTGGCAAATGCCACAGGTAGCCCTCCTGCCGGCACCTGTCGTTGCTCTCCACAGGCTTGAGCATGCGTTGCCGGGCCTCCAGTGTCCGCAGTGGACACCAGCTTAAAACTGCATTGTGCTGCCGGGAGAAATCCCCCGCGTGCGATGCCGATAGCCGGAAAGAAGCGATTTGTTTTCGTGCGCATCTGTACAACCAAGAGATATCGCGAACTAAATAAGCGTACGGCAAACTTTGCCAGGTGCGGACGACTGCGCCCGGCTGCAATTTCTTCATCAGCAGTTTCTTTTAATTGAGGTAACCGTGGCCACATACGAGATTAATAATCGAATCCTTGAGTTTCCGCTGAAGCAAGAAGCTGATTCCGAGGAAGAAGTCAACGAGTGGTTAGAGGCTTTCGCGCAGGTAGTGGACGTGGAAGGGCGGCGCCGCGGCTGTGAGCTGCTGGAGGCTCTGATCAAGCGAGCCCGCAAATCCGGTATCGAGGTTCCGGTCCAGCTCAACACGCCCTACGTCAACACCATTCCGGTCGAGGAAGAAGTACCGTATCCCGGAGACCGCCAACTGGAGCGCCGGATCAAGAGCTTGATCCGCTGGAACGCCATGGCCATGGTGCACCGGCAGAATAAGAAAGACCCGGGTATTGGCGGCCACATCTCGACCTACTCTTCGCTGGCCACGCTGCTCGAGGTCGGCTTCAATCACTTCTTCCACGCCCGCTACGGCGATCAGCCGGGCGACTTCATTTACTTCCAGGGACATTCTTCGCCGGGAGTTTACGCGCGCGCATTTCTGGAAGGCCGGCTGAGCGAGGAGCAGGTCAAGAATTTCCGTCACGAATTGCGTGGAGCTCCGGGCTTGCCGTCTTATCCGCATCCCTGGCTGCTGCCCAACTTCTGGCGATTCCCCACGGTGTCGATGGGCATCGGCCCGATTAACGCCATCTATCAAGCGCGTTTCATGCGCTATCTGGAGAATCGCGGCATCATCCCGCAGACCGAGCGCAAAGTCTGGGCGTTCGTGGGAGATGGCGAGACCGATGAGCCCGAGTCGATGGGTTCGCTTACCCTGGCTTCGCGCGAGAAGCTGGACAACTTGATCTTCGTGGTGAACTGCAATCTGCAGCGGCTCGATGGCCCGGTGCGCGGCAATGGCAAAGTTATCCAGGAACTGGAAGCTGCCTTCCGCGGCGCCGGCTGGAATGTGATCAAGATCGTGTGGGGCTCGGATTGGGACAAGCTATTTGCCCGCGACACAACCGGCATTCTCCTCAAGCGCATGGAAGAAGCGGTTGACGGCGAATATCAGAGCTACAAAGCCAAGGGCGGGGAATACATTCGCCGCGAATTTTTCGGCAAGTATCCTGAGCTGCTGCAGCTGGTCTCTGATATGAGCGATGACGAACTGCATCGGCTGGCGCGCGGCGGCCACGATCCCTTGAAGGTTTACAACGCCTACAAGCGGGCGATCGAGCATCGCGGCGGCCCGACGGTGATTCTGGCCCACACGGTGAAGGGCTACGGTCTGGGCTCGGCCGAGGCGCGCAACGCCACGCATCAGGAAAAGAAGCTGGCCGATCAGGCGCTCACTGCATTTCGTTCGCGCTTTGCGATTCCGATTCCGGAGAACGCGGCTCGCGAGGGCTGGCTTTATCGCCCGCCCGACGATAGTCCCGAGATCGCTTACATGCGGCAGCGCCGCAAAGAGCTTGGCGGCTATATGCCGATGCGCGAGGTTCCGCCGCCTAGCTTCCAGGCCCCACCGCTGGAACACTTTGCCGAATCGCTGGCCGGCTCTAAAGGCCGCGCTGTCTCCACCACCATGGGCTACGTCAGCATGTTGCGGCAACTGCTGAAGCATCCCAAGATCGGCAAGCAGATCGTGCCTATCATTCCCGATGAAGGCCGCACCTTCGGCATGGAGTCGATCATCCGGCAAGTGGGGATCTATGCCAGCCAGGGCCAGCTCTACAAGCCTCACGATCAGGACATGCTGCTCTATTACCGCGAGGAGAAGAACGGACAGATTCTGGAAGAGGGTATTACCGAAGCGGGATCGATGGCCTCGTTCACTGCGGCCGGAACCGCGTACGCGAACTACAAAGTGCCGATGATTCCGTTCTTCACTTATTACTCGATGTTTGGATTTCAACGGATCGGCGACATGATCTGGGCCTTCGCCGACGCGCGCGGCAGAGGTTTCCTGATGGGTGGCACGGCGGGCAGAACTACGCTGGCGGGCGAGGGATTGCAGCATCAGGACGGTCATAGCCTGGTTCTGTCGAGCACGGTGCCGACCTGTCATACCTACGATCCCGCTTACGTTTACGAGATCGCGGTCATCGTGCAGGATGGCATGCGACGTATGCACGAAGTGGGCGAAGATCGCTTCTACTACATCACGCTGTACAACGAAGATTACCCGATGCCGGAAATTCCCCCGGGAACGGAAGAGGGGATCCTGCGAGGCATCTACAAGTTTCGCAATGCGGCGGAAGGCAAGGCACTCGTTCAGCTCTTCGGCAGCGGTCCTATCCTGAACGAGGCGCTGCGGGCACAACACATTCTGGCGGAAAAGTATGGCGTGCCGGCCGACGTATGGAGCGTCACCAGCTACAACGAACTGCGTCGCGATGCGCTGGCCATTGAGCGTTGGAACCGGCTGCATCCGGCTGAGCCGGAGAAGCGGCCTTACATCCTCGACGTGCTGGAAGGGTCCGACGGCCCCATCGTGGCGGCCACCGACTACATGAAGGCTGTGCCCGATCAGTTGTCACCCTGGCTGCCGAACCGGTTGGTGACGCTCGGTACCGATGGCTTTGGACGCAGCGACAATCGCCAGCATCTGCGAAGCCACTTCGAGGTCAACGCCGAATCGATTGCTGCAGCGGCGTTGTCGCGCCTGGCTCGTGAGGGCAAACTCGACGCGCAGCGAGCCGCCAATAGCTTTGCAGAGTTGGGTATCGATACCGACAAGGCCGACCCGGCGAACGCCTAAAGAAATGCTGATGAGCGAGATTCTCGCAGCGGCTGAACAGTTTGCTGAAAAACTCGGAAAAGCAGATCCCTCACCGACTAAAGTCGGTTCGGGATGACAAACATAAAAGGAGTTGCTACGGCGCAGCTAAAGCTGCGCCCCTTCAAAATCGCCTTTCCCACCGGAAAACTCCTAAGCGGGTTGCGACCCAGTCTCTGAAGACCGTCCCCAACAAGACTTCTCAGAGTCTCCTTTACTCGTTGCGAGGTCCGGCTTGCCCATGCGCAGGGTTGCCCTCGATCCGCGTCGATTGTTCCTACCGTCATAACTCCCACTTTGGAACTCGCCTTAGCCGAGCGCATCCGTTGAATAACTGATTACAGAGCCGCGTCAGCCACTAAATTCCTCTCGCGCGTAACCGCGTTCGGAGTTAACATGTTCGTCAACTCTGATAAGGCGGAAAGACCACGTGTAGCGGCATAGCCGCGGTGCGTTCCAGCAGGTCTGCCGTTCGCCGCACAGACGTTATCGATTTCTACTATTCGCATTTGCCAGAGCACGCAGTGTTACCTTCACAAGGAGATACGATGAGGTGGTTGAGGATTCTTGCGTTATCAGGTGTGGCACTTGTCTTATGCGTGTTCTTGACGGCTTGTGGAGGCAGCAGTACTCCACCTCCGCCGCCTCCGGTTGACAATGCCCCGGTGGTCACCTCGTCGCAGCTTCCCATAGGCGCGGTGAACATTCCCTATGGCGCCTCCTTGCAGGCGTCGGGTGGAACCAGTCCTTATACCTGGACCCTTCTTTCGGGAAGCTTGCCGCCCGGCTTGACCCTCAATTCCCAGCAAGGCTCAGTCAGCGGGACGCCCACAACTTTCGGCAAATACAGTTTTCTGGCGGAAGTTACCGACGCCAAAAACCTCAGCGGCATCGGTACGATCACGGTCCACATTGAAGGCGCAATTGTCATCGATTGTGTTACCTGCAGTTCCGGTACCTCCAACTTGCCGTATGGCACGATCGGCAGATTCTATAGCGCGACCTTGACCGCCAGTGGCGGACAGGCGCCTTACAACTGGTGCGTGGTGGAGGCCAGCGGAACTTGCGACAACGGCGCCGGCATCTTGCCCCCGGGCTTGGCGCTGAACACCGATAGCCAAGGTGATGGCATCATTTCCGGAATCCCCACCACGCCGGGTCCGCCGGTGGCCTTCACGGTCGAAGCCACCGATTCGGAATCGATACCCTCTTCCGGCACCATGGACCTGACCATGACGGTGATGTCGATTGGGGCAAAGTCTCTGCCGACGGCTACCATCAACACTCCGTTTACTACGTCTATTACTGCCGTTGGCGGGCAGGCTAATTACACCTGGTGCGTGCTGGAGTCCAGTGGAGTTTGCGACAATGGGGCCGGCACTTTGCCTCCCGGATTGTTCCTGAGCACCAACAGTTGTGTCAGTGCAAAGAACCCAGTCTGCTCGATCACCGGAACTCCGACGCAAATCGGGGTCTATCCCTTCACCATGCGGGTATCGGATGGAGGCACACCGCCGGCCCAGGCGACGGCTAGTTTCACTCTCGATGTGCAAGGGCCGCTGCTCCAACTCACTACGACCTCGTTGCCGGCGGGAACCGTCAATCTTCCTTACAACGGTGTATTGCAGGCTACCGGAGGAGTTCTCCCGCTGAACTGGAGCCTGATTGCGGGGACGTTGCCGGCAGGTTTGACTCTGGATCCCACTACCTGTCAGAACACGAGCGTGGCTTGTCAGATTGTAGGAACGCCGACCGGTCCAGCCGGCAAGTCGGTGATCCAGGTCCAGGTGCAGGATTCCGAGCCTCCGCCGCTGCAACAGACGGTGCAATCGCCGCCGATCGGATCGCTCAATCCGTTGAGCATCACCATTAATCCGGCCATGTCGAATGCCACCTTGACGGGCAACTACGCCTTTTCCTTCAACGGCTATCAGAACGGAACTCCGGTGATCATGGCCGGAGCTTTTGTGGCGGATGGCAATGGGAACCTGGTGAAAGGCTTCCTCGACCTGAATAACGGTGCCGGCGAAACCATCGACAGCAATGGCAACGTGATTCCGCAAACCCTCACTACGGGTTCGCTCTACACCGTCAATCCGAACGGAACCGGTGCGATGACGATTGTCACCAATCTGGCAACGTACAAGTTTGCCATCGCCCTATCGCCTGCCAGTTGCACTCCCAGCGTCTCGCCTGCCAGTTGCGGCAGGCTGATCCAAAGCGATCCCGCTAATCCGCTGGATTACGGCTCGGGTGTAATCAAGGTGCAGAATGGTCAGCAATTCAGCGTCAAGCCGGGAAGTTACGCAGTGCTCTTTACCGGTACGGACGCGCAGAGCAATCGCTTTGCCGGCGCGGGAGCTTTCTCAGTCAATAACCTGACAATGGATTGCAGTACCTGGAACCTGCCCAACGGTTGCCCGGCCGATATCGATGATGCAGGCGCGGCCAGTTCCATCACCTTCCTGGGTAACTTCTCTTCGAGCATCGATCAAAGCACCGGGCGCGGCAGCTTTGTTGATCTTACCTTTAATGGCGATCCCAACGATGTCTTCACCTACGCGTTCTATGTAGTTGCTCAAAACCAGATGATCTTCATCTCCGCCGATCCCATCGCGAAGCCTGCCAACCTGACCCTGTGGACCGTAACCCACCAGAACTTGACCCAAACGGGCTGGGGCTTGACCTCGATACAGGGACCGGCAGTGATGGAACTCAACGCGGTCGACCCGAATAACGGTACTCCGCTGGCAGATATCACTGCCGGAATCTTTAACGCAGGGGGCAATGGGAACGCCACCTTGAACTCTGACCAGAACGACGGGGGAACGCTGAGCTTGCAACAATCTTCCACGGGCACTTACGCGATCGATACCTCGGGAGCGAAGACAGGCAGGGTGACGCTAACTGGCTTCAGTGCGCAGTTTGGCGCCACGCCTCCGGTGCTTTACCTGGATGGTCCGAATGCCGGATATCTGGTGGGGACGGATCCTCAGGTCACCTCGGGCCTGATGGAAATCCAGTCGGGCTCGCCGTACAACAATGCTTCCGTCGACGGCAACTACGCGGGAGGCTCAATTTGGCCTGCCATTTCGGGAGTCACCAACTCGGTCACGTCGTTATTCGCCAATGGCATCGGCAATATCACTGGCACCCAGTATGTCAGCGGGCCGGGGGGACAAGGTGGACCGAATGCGCTAACTCTGACTTATGGCAACGTTGACTCTACCGGGCGGTCAGTCGTGATGCAGGGCGCAAATCAGTACGGCATTCTGTACGTGGTATCGCCCACGAAGCTGGTTCTGTTGCCAGTGGGGACTGATCCGGTTCTCAATGTCTTTAGTTCGGGAGCCACTAACTAGAGGCGGATTGCCGTCGATAATGTGCGGGGACTGCGGCGCTTCGGCGCCCCCTCCCCGTGAAGAAGTCATGCCCGAGATCTAGGGTTTTGTCTTGCCAGCGGTAGCTACCTGGAAGGATGGCTGAAAGCCCACCAGCTTCATCGCTTTCTGGGCCTCGGGATTCTTCATGAAGGTATCCCAGATGAGGCCGCTGCGATAGTTTTCCGCCATCAGCAGGGTGATGCCCTGGTCGATGCCGAGCACGTCGACATCGGTCCAGCCGGTACGCGGATTGAAGGCATCCACGAAGCCATACCGCTTCCACACCCCCAGCCCGTACTGGTTGTAAAGATTGGCCAGGCAGGCGATCGTATCCTTCGGCCGGAAGGGAATGGAGCCGCCGGCGGCGCAGGGGACAACCGTGCCATCGATGTACCCAATCTCCGGTGGTCCGCCCCAGGCCTGATAACCAAGGGAAGAGTCGGATGCGGTGATGCCCCAGGTGTTCTCGTTGTAGTCGGGGAAGCGCCAGCGTACCGATAAGCAGAACTGTTTGTGAGCCTCGGTTGCCACCGTGGAGTTCAAGAAATAATTGGCGTACTGATCGCGCTGGTTGCGGAAGTCGAACCAGGCATGAGAGTACTGGTGGACAAACAGCGGATCGGCCCCACTGATATACGTGTACTCGTCGAAATGCATGGTCGGCCGCGAAAACGCATCCCAGGAGGTAGCCGGGATGTTGTAGGTAGGGGCGCCGATGGCCAGCAGATACATCATCATCAGTTCGCAGTAGGTGTCCCAGCGCGCGCCGATGAATTTGTATTCCGGCGTCCATCCCAAGGCAAAGGTGGTGCCACCGTTCAGCATCCAGCGCCAGTTAATCCGGCGGTAGATGGTGGAGGCCAAGCGCGAAATGGTAGGGTCGTGAAAGTATTCGCGGGCCATCAGCACGCCACACAGCAGGATGGTGGTATCGATAGGCGAAACTTCCGACAGCCGGACCCGCTTTCCGGTATTCATGTCGATGAAGTGGTAGAAGAATCCGTTTACCTGCTCCACATGGTTGAGCAGGAAACTCAGGGTGGTGACCACCCGCTTCCCGATCTCATGTTCCGGGAGATAGCCGCGTTTGTGTCCGATGCAGAGGGCTGCCAGGCCGAACCCGGTGGCGGCGATACTGGCGATACGTCGCGGATCGGAGCCACCGTCGGCCAGGGCCCGGTCGCGTACCAGGCCGGTTTGCTTGCCGGCTTCCTGCCAGAAAAACAAGAATCCGCGGCTGACGATTTCTTCCACCAGTTCGTCATCGGTTAGCCGCCACTCCGGCGGCACCGCTTGGGACTCCCGAGTCTGGTGGCCGCGAACTGTACCGTACAGCCCGGTTTTCGCCAGGGGATAGGCCAGGGCGCCTTTCGCCAAAATCGACAGCATTTCACGGCGAGAAAGTCCCCGTGTCGGGTTAGCCAACATACCTCCGGATAAGGCCTTCGGATTCTCCGGTCCGTACCGCGAACCGCACTCTAGAAGTTTATCTGCGTGAGGGTGGGAGCCACAAATCGTTCCCAATCGGCCCGATCCTGGATGGTGTACGGCTGAGGCGGAAATCACAAAGCGGCTCCATCCGGGTTCGTCGACACCACCTTAGTGTAGATCGGAAGTTCGGAAGTAGGGTGCCTATGGGGGAATCGGTTGGGAACCTTACTGCAAGGTATTGCACCACCTAAGGATGATCGCAATTATTATCAACGATTTGGAACGGAATCAGGATTGCAAGAAGAAGGATGTCTCAATCTGTGCTGGTGGATAGCGAGCACGGATTGCGCTGGCAGGAAGCGGGTTTTGCAGAGATGTGCCACTTCTTGCGTTGTACCGGGCTCGTGACGAATACCTCAAATGTTTTCGTTGGAAACGGAGGAGAATCCCTTGAGCAAGAAACTCGTGTGGTCGTTTTGCTTAGTGGCACTGGCTCTCTGCGTAAGTAGTCTCCCAGCCACAGCACAAGAAACATTCTTCAGCGACCTGGGTCCCCAGGGCAACGTTTACCAGTGCTGCTCGGGCTGGACAGTCTCCGGCACCGGCACCGTTGGTACAAGCTTCACCGCTGCGAACCTGTTCACTTCGCTGTTGAGCGGCTCGGTTTCCCAGATCGACCTTGGCGTCGGGTATGTCACTGGCGTCAACTCGTTCTATGCGGCGATTTTTTCTGACAACAATGGTCTTCCGGGCACCGAATTGGGCGTCTGGAACAACCTGAGCAGCGGCACCACCTTCGGCAACTGCTGCGGGTTGGTCACCATCAACAATCCGGGAATCAACCTGACCGCCGGTCAGCAGTATTTTATGGTTCTCGGCCCCATGAACATCAACGACACCAGTTGGGAAGCTTGGAACCTTAATAGCCAGAACGTCAACGGCTTGGATCTGTACTCCACCGATGGCGGCCAGAGCTGGAATTCTAATGGTACAGGCAACGCCTTGGGCGCCTTCGACGTTCTCGGAGCCAGCAGCACCACTTCCACCAGCACCACGGGCACCACGCCGGAACCCTCGTCCCTGCTGTTGCTTGGAACCGGACTGGTCGGAGCTTTCGGTAGCATTCGGCGCAAGCTGCATCGCTAATCGAAATTCGTATTGAGTTTTCTCAAAGCCGGGGCAATCGCTCCGGCTTTTTGTTGCTTCCAGGGCGATCTCGACGTTGGCCGCCCACGACCCTATTTCCATCCGTCCGACGTTAGGCATGCCCTGGTGCTGCCGCTGAGCCCAGTTCGCTATACGGCTTGTCGGGTGAGGGCTGAGCCGGCTGGCCAGACCTGGGCACCTAGCTTGAGCGGGCGAAAGCTGCGATCAACATGATCGCCCGCCCGGATTTCGAGAGGACTCGTGGCTCGGGGTTTCAACCACGCTGAGAATCCGTTGGGGCATGCGATCCAAGCGGACGACATGCCCCAGTCTCATGCGGCGACTTTCCTGCCTACTGCTGGCTAGGCGGAGCCGATGCGGGGTTCTGCGGCTGCTCACTGGGGAGAGTGGGCGCGCTGCCCGTGCCTTGCGGCGGCACAAACGGCGGGGTGGGCGTGGTCAACTCCTGAACATTTGCTGGAACCACGCCTTGTACATTGGGGGCATGCTTCACCTGTCCAGATTCGGCGTCCGCCATATCGATTCCTAGTTTCGACAGCGTTTCGGAAGTCGACTTATCCAGCTGCACCTTCGATTTTTCGTAGTTGGCAGCAGCGTTGAGAACGTTCGATTCGGCAGTGGTCAAATCGCTGGACGCCTGCAAGACCAGAGTCGGCGTCGAAGCACCATAGCTGAACTTCTTCTGCTCTGCGATCAGACTTTCCTTCTTGTAATCGCGAGCCGCTATGGCCGCCTGCAGAGCCGCGTAATTCTGCTGCACGGTGAATTGGGCCTGGCGAACTTCGATGGTGATGCCGTTCTCGATTTGTTGCAGGCTGACTTGAGACTGCCGGTATTCCAACTCCGAGCGCACCTGTTCGGACTGCGCTCCCCGGTTCCGCAGCACGATGTTGAGGTTCACGCCAATGCCTTTGTCCGGTCCCGAGCTGTTGAAAAGGTCGTGAAAGGCGTTCGGGTAGCCGGTGCGAGGGATGGTTCCCGGATTCAAGCAGTTCTCTCCCGGAATCGCTCCCGAGAAATCGCAGGGGGGCAGAAGTGCCGTTTGATCGCCCGCCAGGCCCGAGGCGCCATAAAACGCGTACACGTCCAGCGTCGGGCGCAGAGCATTCTTCAGAGCCTTACGTGATATTTCAGCGTTGGTGAGGTTGATGCGCGCCTGGGCAATCTCGGGACGGCCCTGCAAGGCTTCCTGAATCAGGTCCTGTACCGGGCGAGTCTCTTGCGGCTCGTTGGTTTGCAACGTGTCGGTCGGAATTACGGGTGCATCCGCCAGAATGGGGTCGCCCATGTTCTTGGTGATGGCGTTCTTCATCAGCAGTTGTTGAAGCTGGAGCTGGGTTTGTGAAGTGAGCAGGGCTTGGTTCGCGTTGGCAACTCCGCTCTTGGCTTGCACCAGAGTGATCGGCGCCAGGGTGCCGATCCGGATTTCCTCCTCATCGTCGGATTGCGTTTTGAGCGCCAGTTGCAGCGCCCGCTCGTTCACTCTCACCGCTTCGTACGCGGTCACCAGGTCCCAGTAAATATTCTCAACCTGCGAGACCGTGGCGATAATCTGTTGGCGAAATACGACGTCACCGTTTTCTCGAGTGTTGCGCGCGATGCGGATCCAGCGCAGATTGGGATCGAATCCAAAGCCTTGCAGCAGGTGCTGGGTCAATTGGAAATTAAAGCTGGGCGAGATTTGTGGATTCACCAGGTCGAAAGGCACGTTGGTCGTGATGCGGCTGTTGTTGAAAGTAACCGAAGCCTGGGTGCCGGTGGAAAATGACTGGGTATACCCGAAGTTATAGACGTTCGTGTTTTGTACGATGGTCGGCTCACCGCCCGAGAAAAAAACGTTGGTCTGAGGCGAAGCCGCGCGCTGGCCCTGGATGTTGCCGGTGAGCACCGGATCGTAGCTAGGCAGCGGAGGACCTCCGCCCAGCGTGGATCCCACCAGGCCGCCCGCTCCGGCGCCGGCCCCGCCTACGCCTATTTGCGTGCCGCCTGCGCCGGTGCCACTGGCTCCGGTGGAGGAGCTGCCGGTTCCTCCAGAAGACACCCCGCCTTGCCCGCCGGGCGTGCCCTGCACCACTCCCTGATTCACGCCTAAGGCGAACAGGCCTGACTTGGTGCGCAGCAAGTCCGTGTCCGCGATAGAGAGGTTGTAACGCTGCAACACGATGTCCAGGTTGTTCTCCAGCGCCATGGCGACCGCGTCGTTAATCGACAGATACATCTTGCCGTCGCGGAATAATTGATCGGTTCGCGCCGAATTGGTCAAGTTCGGAGGCGGTACGTACTGCGACCGGTAGGGAGCAATCACATTCGGGAACCCAGACTTTGGCTTCGAATAGTCCTGGTCGGAATACAGATGGGCATTGTGCTGCGGAGCGGGCGCTTGCGGCATCGGCGTCAGCGGAGGCGGGGTGACGGGCGCGCTTTGCGGGGCTGCGTTTTGGGCCCAACTTGCGGTGGCAAGCAGACTGACCAAGCCCAGCGTAAGAATTCCTTGGACCGCGGACTTAACCAAAGTGGAAACGGACATTTCCTCATCTCCTGGAACTGACACGCAGTTCATGATGCTCTGATAAGAAATTTTCTTGGAGCCTTTGTGTAATACGCACCAAAGTGCCGAAAGGTTCACGATCATCTTGGGGTTATGCGCTGCAAACCTCTGATTGTAAACTTTGCCGCAGCTCATCTTCCGTTTAAACGTTCGAATGGATCATCGTGCATGGACTTGTGCATGAGCTTTCGGTCAACAAAAACTTCGCGAGAGTTGAACCGAAGCGGAAAACTTTCGCAGCGTCTGACATCCCTGGGCGCAAAAAAAACCGCCAGCGCAAATGCGCCGGCGGCCTGCGAAACCGGGAGAAACGTTAGTCCCTCTCGTGCGGCGGAGTTACACTCGACGGATGGATAGGATGTTCGTTGTCCAGGTCGAAGTAGGTACGGTTGGGATGGTCCGACTTGATTCCCGGGATCGGCTTGTCGTTTGCGGAACTCATCTCCGGCTGGTTCAGCTCACTCAAGGTGAAACCGTAACCTGAGGTATAGATGGCCTGATGAAAGAGGCTGCCCGTGGGCTGCATGGCGATCGCGTAGATGGGGAACGCTCTGCCGCCCGCTGGGAAGACGGTAGCTACATAATCGGCGACCATCCTGCCCGAGAAAGTCTGCGGCAACCAACTCAGCTGCATGGTGTGCGAAACCGCCAGCCCTGCAGTCCAGGTCTGGCCGCCATTCGACGACATGGTGAAGCCGGCGATGAGGTTGCAACTGTTGCCGCAATTGGAGACCGGGTAATAGTAATAGGTCATTCCCATATGGGCGCTGCTGCCGGAGGTCCGGATATCAATGCCCATACCGTTGATGAAGTGGTCTACGCCGCTCCCGATGGGATCGATGGGAATACGGACTTTGGCAGTCCAGTGAACCCCGTCCGTTGAGCTGCTGTACACGATGTCGTTGGCCGAGCAGCCGCTTTCAAAGCTGCAATCGGACCATGACAGATAGACCGTGCCCGCTCCGTCGATCGCGGCCGAGGGAAGTCCGGCACTGCGCAGGCCGCCGGCTTCGCCATGGCTGGGAGCGTTGGCGATACTGTGGGCTGCAGCCCAGCTCTGGCCGCCATTGGTCGAGGTGAAGGCCGACATGCCGCCATCGAAGTCGGCGAACCCAACTACCACGGTTCCGTTGGGCTGCACGATGGGATTGCCGCCAATTCCGTAATCATTTCCGGCGGTGTTCTTCGGCGCTCCCCAAGTCTGTCCGCCGTCGCTGGAAGTGCTCATGTAGAGCAGATCACCCACGTCGGGATTGTCCCACTCCACGTAGCAGTTTCCATAGTAAGGACTGGTCGAACTGTTGTCGCAGGCGATCCAGTTCTTGTCCGCATCCTGGTTGCTAATCACATAAACCGGATTGCCCCAGTGCAGTCCGTCAGGAGAGCTGCTGACCGCCACGGTGTCGTATTCGTTTCCGATGGGCAAGGTGCAAATCAGCCACTTGCCATGCTTGGCGTCGTAGGCTACGGCGGCGTCACTGGCAGCGCTGTTCGGGCCGCCACCTTCATATTCCGTGATCCCGGGTAAATACCCGTTGGTCCAGGCGATGCCGCCATCGATGGAGGTCGCCCACCCGATGTCCGCTCCGCCGCCGCTGGAAATGCGGCCGACCTGGAATGCGGTAACAATCGTTGGCCCGGAGGCGAAGGCGCCGGGCTCAACTTCGGTCATGTGCTGGCTGCTTTGATTAGTGAAACTGTCTTGGCTGAGCTGCCTGAAAATGCTTTGGGCATGGCCCGGAATAGATCCCAGAACAACCAAGGCTGATCCGAGCGCGGTGGTCAGCACTGCCCGGCTGATGGCAGGGCAGGAGAACAAGTGCGTGTGTTTCATCTAGAAATCTTCCTTCTTCGTGGCTACTTCAGACTGGTGTTGATTTTGAGCACGAGTGATCTTTTGCACGGGCAGGAGGAGATGAGTTTTTCCACCTTCGAGGGCGATCAAACTCTAAACCGCAGAGTCACTTGGTGTCAACGGAAACGATAGTATTTGACCAGGCGTAAAACACGCGGTTCTGTTTTGAACAAACCTCCCTGCTCATGGCCTGCCGAATCGGTCGGGCACCGCCCCGGTTGCCGAGGCCGCGATCGACTGCCAGTCCGAAGTCCGAGCGCTTTTGGCCAATCATAGTGAGTCAGCAGAGCAGTGTGCTCTGTCAGTCAGCGCCGAAAGCAGGCGGCGTGTTACACTCTCTGCCTGCTACTACCATTCATCGTAATCGAAAACCAACAACCGCCGAGGATTACCGAAGTTTGCGACTCCGTCATTTTTTCCTTTCGCGGTTCTCACAAGGAGAAGAACCATTGCGACCATTTCAGCACTTTTTCAATTCGGCGCTCTGCCGGAATTTCCCCTGCTTTGTGTTCCTGGTTCTTAGTGCGGCGCCCGTGTTCGCGCAGCACACCGTGGTGCAGGATGCCGGGGGCGGAAGGAAGTTGGAGTTACATTACAATGCCGCCGGTCAGATCACCGAAACGCGTACTTTGGCCGCAGACGGGCAGCTTCTGCAGAAGAACATTCTCGAATACTCACCGCAAGACTATGTTCCCCAAACCACCAACACCTCGTATTGGCCGAATGGCCGGGTTCACAAAGTGGCGCGCAATACTTATGACGCGAACTCGAACTTCACCGGCGAGTTCATCCAGGTTTATGACGAGTCGGGAAAGCAAGTCACCGGGCACCGTCTGATCCACGATCCCCAAACCGGCGTGTTTCAGTGTTTCGAGTGGGACGTTGCGGCCCAGGATTACAAGGCCCGGGAATGTCCGGCCGGCGAGGAGTCGTCGGGCATGCCGGAAACGGTGAAGAAGTTTACCCCGGATGAAGTGATGCAGCAGCTGCAGCATGCCCGGCAGGCGGCTAGTTCGCCGCAGAAGGCGGAGAACACGCCGAGCTCTCCAGCATCGGTGAGCACCAATGTCAAAGAAGTTGGATTGATTCTCCCGGCGCGGATCCGTCCCGGCCAGCGTATCTCCGGCAGCGTCGTGGAAGATCCTGCCAAATATGAGGGAATGCCTGACATCACCGTAAGCCGCGTGGCTCTCCCGTTCCAGTCGACAGGGGCAGATTCAACCTTGGCCGGCTGGGCCATCGAGATCTCCGGCGAGCCTTCCCAGCCGGCCGACGGTCCCATCGCGCTAACCGTTCCCCCGGGCCAGCTGGTGCTTGCCTTTGCCTTTCATCCTATCGGCAACCCTGGCAGCCTGATCTCCAAGGCCATTACCTCCCCGCCCAGCCCGCGTACGAAATCGAAGGCTCCCACGACGTATGAAGCGCCGCCGATATGCTTTAAGGATCAGCTCTGTCTAGTGCAAGGCCCATTCAGCGGAGATAGCTCCAAGAGTTTCGCGGCATTCGAAGACCGGCCCGCAAAGATCATTGCCGAGACGCCTGAGCGTGCCTACATAGCGGTTCCTGCCCAAACCGAGGCGGGCCCACGACCTCTGGTCATTGCTGAAGGATCGAAGGTCATCGCGTTTCCCACGGTGGTTGCGACGCTAAAACTCGAGCCGGAGGGCCGCAGCCTGAAGAAGGGCGGCACTCAGCTGATGTCCACCAAGCTGGAAGGCCCGGAAGAGGTGCCGGATGCGGAGTGGCGTCCCGGAAACTATCCTCCGTCAAACCTGGCCGAGGCCCAGAAGCTGGTGCCGGGATTTCAGCTAACGGGCTTGGGCCGCGAGTCTCATGAGGAACGAGAGGCCAAAGAAAAGCGAGACGCCAAAGGCAAACCAGAGGCAGAGAACGGCGAGGAAAATGAAGGCGGAGAGGTTCTGCTGGTGGTGAAGAATCTAACTCCCCAGCAGGTTACCTTCCGCCAATCGACCAACGGGGCTTACGTTTTTCACCTCAACGCAGCCTCTTTCAAAATGGGTGACTTCAATTACAAGTTTGTCGTCGAGGCGAATCAAGCCGGGAACTTTGGAGTTCAAGCGTTCGCGATACCCTTTCTGGCGCCTATCGCGGGTCAGGAGTTCCCCGGCACCTCGGCCGCATCTGGAAAATAGCGCGGTAACTCCTCTTGCGGGGTGAGGCAAGCGAACCCGAATCAAGATTGAGCCGGAACGGCCGCGGTGCCCAACCCACCGTTCCATTCCGGCTGGTCTAGGGTGCGAAATAGCTGGAAATGTCCAGCACCAACGCGGTCCAGCCATAAGTGTAAGCATCAATCGACCCGTTCGCCGTCGGCACAATCGCCATGTTCGACGTGACCATCCCGTCATAGGCGTTCAGGGTCGAGGCGGAAGGTTGCGGTTGCCCATTCGGCCACAACGTTAAGACCCATAACGGTCCGTTAGGAACAACCGTGGCATTGAGGACGTAAGCCTGGGCGGCGGAAGATACGCCGCAGGGACCGCTGGCAATGTCGGCCAGCAATAGCCCACTGAACACCCCAATCGTCTCGCGAGTATCGAGTGCGCGGCAAGGTGCCATTGAATAGAGCGATAGACCGTCGGGCCCACTCGTCGCAAAGTATCCGTTGATGTCGATCACCAGATCAGTAGCGTCGCTGGCCCATACATCGATGTCGCCGTTATTGCCAGCCGGTACGATGGCGGCATTCGCCGTAGTTGTGCCGGTGGGCGCATTCAAGGTGGAGACCAGAGGTTGCGCCTCTCCCGCCGGCCAAGTGCTCAGAACCCAGAGCGCACCTGCTCGCGGAATTGCCGTGAAGTTGACGGAGTACGCCAGCGCGCCGGAGGGGATATTGCACGCCAGCGCGTTCCGTACCGGCAATTCACGGGTTGTGCTCGGATGCAGGTAAGGGCCTCCGAGGGCTCCTGTCGGCCAGCGCGTGTCAGCCACCCGGCAAGGTTGCAGGGGATAGAAGGCGAGGGCCGAGGGAGCAGGCGCACGCACGAAATAACCATCGATGTCCAGCACGACGTTGGCTGTGTTGCTGGCCCAAACACTGACCGCCCCACTGGCCCCGGCCGGAACAATCGACGCCGTGGCCTTAATGCGTCCATCATAGGAGTTCACGGTTGAACTGGTGGGCTGGGGCTCCCCCGTAGGCCAGACCTCCAACACATACAACGGCCCATGAGGAACCACCGTGACATTCAGCGAATAAGCTGCGGCGGTGGCCGGAATGCTACATGCGCTCTGCGGGACCGCGAAGTTGCGGTACCCCCCTCCTCCGATAGCCGGCCCGCCGAAGGGGCCGTTCGGCAACCTCGTGTCCATAACTCTGCACGGAACTACCGGTACGAACAGCAGTGCGTCCGAGGGAGCGAGGGCAATCACCGAGACCGTATTGTCGGCCGAGTTGGGTACATAGATCCGGCTGCTGCTCCAGTTGGCTACCAGGGACGCGGGATATGTTCCCACGTTAAGGCTGGAGGTGAGACCGCTGTTGCCGTCCAGCACGGTCAACGTTCCGTTCCAAACGAAATTCGTGAGGTAGGCCTTGTTGGCCGCCGAGTCGACTACTACAGCGTTGGGATTGCTGCCGACGGTGACCGTGTTGACCGCCAGGGTCGCTCCATCGATGATGGACACTGTACCGCTCTGCTTGTTCGCCACGTAAATCTGGTTAGTAGTCGAATTAACCGCCACGGCGGAGGGTTCTAGTCCGACGTTGATGGTCGTGGTAGTGAGGCTCGACCCATCCATCACCGTCACGGTGTTGCCGCCGTAGTTAGCAACATAGATCTGGTTCGTCTGCTGGTCGATTGCCAAGGCTTCCGGATAGCTTCCCACCGGAACTGTGGAAGTGAAGTTAGTAGCGCCGTCAATCACCGTCACGCTATTGCTGCCGATGTTCGCTACATAGATTTTGTTGGTTTGCGGGTTGATCGCCAAAGCTGCCGGATTGCTTCCCACCGTTACCGTTGCGGTAGAGTTGGTGGTCCCATTGATTACGGTCACGCTGCCACCATAGTAATTAGAAACATAAATCTTGTTGGTGACTGCATTAGCGGCTACGGCGACGGGATAATTGCCCACTCCCAACGTGGTCGTGCCGTTCGTGGCGCCGTCGATGACCGTGACCGTATTACTGTTCGCATTCGCCGCATAAGTCTTGTTGAGAGCCGAGTCGACCGCGACCGCCTGCGGACCCGATCCTACCCGCACCGTGCTGGCGGCATTCGTGCTTCCGTCGATCACGGTTACGCTGTTGCTGTTACGGTTGGCCACGTAAATCTTGTTGGTAGTAGTGTTGACGTCGGCCTCGGTAGGCAAAACCCCGGTTGGAACCGTGCCCAGGAGCGTTTGGGCGCCGGCAAAGGGCGAAGCCAGGATAAGGGCTGCGAATGTTAACCAGAAGCGCCCGGCCGAACCCACAGCTCTTGAACGCTTTTCAGACGGCATGACCGTATGAGGTTCAGTTTTCGTCCGGCCATTCTGATTGCGGTGCTTGCCACACAGGAATCTGTCCAAGTCCTTCATGATCGATAGCGCCGCTACTCCCGAGTGTCAGATGTCCACTCTTTCGCGCGGCCCACAACAATGTTGAGAGGGTCTTGGACTTACACTGCTGGCCACACTGAAAGGCCGGCAGGGAGATTGGCGAACTCACATCGCGATGCCCGGCACCTACCCACATTGCCGGAACGCCTTCAGGGCGCCTACCTCTTCACGGTGGGGTTCATTTGAACCTTAACTCGCGGCGTATCCCAGAACAATACTTGGCGGATACATTTTGGCACGGAGTATCGGAACGGGAATCGCTGACGCCGTTACTCGCGCCAGTCCAGGCCGCCAGCCCTGTGCTTGGCTCGTCAGGCCCAGCCCCGGCGCGGTAGGATGGAAATGTATTCACCTTAGATGGGAGCTTGTTATGACAACTGCACTTGCCGATCTGGAGCCCCGAGCGTTATGGAAGCACTTCGATGCGTTGGCAGCCATCCCTCGGCCTTCGACCAAAGAAGCTGCGGCACGCGATTACGTTCTGGCTCTGGCGGCGCGACTCGGCCTGGAGGCAGTGCAAGACGACGTGGGCAACACGGTGATTCGCAAACCCGCTCGTCCCGGTCGAGAATCCGCGCCCATGGCTCTGTTGCAGGGGCACCTCGACATGGTCTGCGAGAAGAATGAGGGCACACCGCATAATTTTGACACCGATGCCATCCAGCTGCGGCGCGACGGAGATTGGCTCAAAGCCGAGGGCACCACGCTGGGCGCTGACAACGGCGTGGGTGTGTCGGCTGCCCTGGCGGTGATGGAAAGCACCGACATTGCCCATGGTCCGCTGGAGTTCGTCTTCACCATCGATGAAGAGACCGGCCTGACCGGAGCGGCTGAGTTTCCGGGCGGCCTGCTGAAGTCAAAGTACTTCCTGAATCTGGATAATGAGGAGAAAGGCACAATCTGTATCGGCTGCTCCGGCGGCCTGAAGACGACCGGCCGCCGTAAGCTGGCGTTCCGCCCGGCGACCGGCGATGCGGCCTGGCGAATCAAAGTGTTTGGCCTGAAGGGCGGCCACTCCGGCGTCGACATTCACCAAGGGAGAGGCAATGCTTTGCGGATCTTGGGAACCACGCTGCAGAGCGCACTGGATTCGCTGCCGGTTGAAATCGCCGAGCTCAACGGCGGCAGCGCGCAGAACGCCATTCCTCGCGAAGCTACCGCGGTCGTTGTGCTCGATGCTGCCCGGCAAAAGGAACTAGCCTCGCTGGTCGCCAAATCCGAAGCCGAATCGCGAGCTGACCTCGGCGGCTTCGATGCTGGGCTTCAGATCACGGTAGAAAAAGTTGTTAGACCAGAGAAGGTTTTGGACGCTGCCGACGCGAAACGAATTGCGAATCTATTGGTGAGCATTCCCCATGGGGTGCTGGCCATGAGTCCTGATGTGCCGGGGTTGGTGCAGAATTCGACTAATCTGGCGACTGCCGCGATCAAAGGCGATACGGTTGAGATCGTCACCAGCCAGCGCAGCGCGATCGAAAGCAGTAAGCAGGCTGCCGCGCGCATGGTAGCCACGGCATTCCGTCTGGCTGGATTTGAAGTGGAACATGCCGGCAGCTATCCCGGCTGGAAGCCCGAACCGAACAGCGACATCGTGCGCAAACTGCAATCGGTACACGAGCAAGTATTTGGCGAGCCCGCGAAGCTGATCGCCATGCACGCGGGATTGGAATGCGGGGTAATCGGCGAGAAGTATCCGGGCATGCAGATGGCGTCGTTCGGCCCTACCATCGTAGATCCCCATAGTCCAAACGAGCGCGTCGAACTATCGTCGGTCGAAAGCTTCTGGAAATATCTCAAGGCGGCCTTGGAAGCTATTTAGGCACTCTGTTAGCTTGGTTTTGGCGGTTGCAATTGAGACGATTTGATCCACCCGCAGTTCTGTTTGCACTGACATATTGATGAATTACCTTTGGGATGAACAATTACACCTCTTTCGCCGCTTCACCGCGCAGGAGTTCTCTTATTCCGACGGTAAAGAAGTAGAACAGCGACTTCTCAGTATAGTGTCGAGCGCCGCGGATCGAGGTACTTTTTCTGCGGAACTCCTGCAGGCTATCACCGATTGGCCCACCGAATATCACTTGAGTCGAGCTCGACATTGCCTGGTGCGTCCGCTGGAAATCCGCTCGGGCGATAGAGTGCTCGAGATGGGTTGTGGGTGTGGCGCCATCACCCGCTATCTCGGGGAAATCGGCGCCACGGTGGTTGCCGTCGAAGGTAGTCTGGATCGGGCCCGGGTCGCGGCCGAGCGCTGCCGTGATCTCCCGAACGTTCGCTTGTTCGTCGATGATCTTCTCCGGTTCGAAACAGACCAAAGCTTCGATTTCGTGCTTTTAATCGGGGTGCTGGAGTATGCGCCGCTTTTTTCGGAGCAAGAAGATCCAGTTGGCCACTACCTTCGTTCGGTGAGTCGTTTCCTGGCTCCAGGTGGGAAACTGGTTATCGCGATCGAAAATAAACTGGGTCTGAAGTATTTCAATGGCTGCGGAGAAGACCACCTTGGAATCCCATTTTTTGGAATCCAAAACTTATATGGGCCGAAGACTGTGCGTACTTTCGGGCGAAAAGAGTTGGTGGCCCAGATATCCGCCGCAGGTTTGCCGCATACCTATTTTCGCTATCCTTTTCCCGATTACAAATTGCCGACCGTGATTCTTTCCGAAGACGGGTTGAGCAATGTCGGTTTTAAAGCTATTGACCTCCTGGCTCGAAGCCATGGGCGCGATTATACCGGCGCGCCCTGCCGAAGCTTCGACGACGCGCTGGCTTTTTCCGCTCTCGCCGAAAACGGCTTACTGGCCGACCTGAGCAACTCATTTCTTGTGGTTGCGACGGCGGAGCCACCGGCGGAGGAAAGGTCTATAGAACTTGCTTCTGCCTATTCAATTTATCGCGCTCAGGAGTACTGCACCCGGACCAGCTTTCTATCTCGCGGCGGCAGAATCGTAGTATCGAGGGAGTCGATTACGACGGATGCTTCTCGGCCAATTCGCTTTCCGAATGGCATGACCGTCACTCATCACCTTGGGGAATCTGACTACCAGCCAGGCCATCAGGTCTTTTGGCGTTTGTTGCGGGCCAGGGCACGCTCTGGAGACTTGCCGCCAATAATTGAGGCGTTGCGCCCGTGGATGGAGTTTCTCCTGCAACGGGCGCGGGTGCCAGCCTCGGAGGCATCCGAAGTATTGGATAAAGCATCCCGCCTCGTGTCATATCAATTACCCGGAAAATACCTCGACTGTACTCCTTTCAATGTACTCGATCATGATGGGCAGCTAGTGGCGAGCGATCTTGAGTGGCAAAGTGACCGCGAAGTCGCCCTAGGCTGGGTCGCAACCCGCGGGATTTTGTGGTCGACAGATTCCGGATTGCTTTCTTCCGGTTCTGTCTATACGGTCGCCGACCTTGTCAGAAGCCTGTCTGAGTCTTGCCGGCTTGAAGTAACGGAGGCAGAGATCCAGACATGGCTTGACCAGGAAAGAGTCTACCAGACGCTGGCATTGGATCGCCCAAGTGAGATGCTGGCGGCCACAAGAGTGATGGCTGGAATACGGACTTGTGGGAGCGAATTAGCTAGCTTGACGGCGGAAAAGTCGGCGCTGAGCCAGGAGCTCGCGCTTCGGGAGAAGGAGGTAGCACAAGCCCGCGAGCTAGTGTCGATACAAGAGGGTCAGCTTACAAGCATGAATCAGTTGGTTAAGATGCGCGATGACCAGATCGAGTCTCTTAATCGAAAGATTACGGCCCGTGATGAACAAATCTTGGATAGGCAAGCTAGCCTGAATCGCGCTCTGGCCGAAGCGGCGCGAGCAAGGTTACAGGCATCTGCGCGTACGGGGAAGTTAAGCTCACTTTTCGGGTCAAGAATGTGGAGGATTAATGCGCCTTTCCGCACTATAGGAAAATTAAAACCGAACTATTACCTGAATCAGCGGCAGGTAAAAAGAGATGTCCAACTCATAATCCAGTCGGGCTTATTTGACGCTGAGTGGTATTTGTCGCGCAACCAAGACGTTGCGATGAGCCGCCAAGATCCCCTCGTCCACTACTTGCGGCTTGGAGGTCGAGAAGGGAGAAGTCCGAGTCAGAGCTTCGATAGCAAATGGTACCTGGAACAGAACGCCGACGTGCGCGAGCAGGGCGTGAATCCGCTGGTCCACTACTTGCGATTTGGTATGGCGGAGGGACGACAACCCATACCCACATCGGTCTCTGATCTGTTAGAGGCTCAGGCGGACTGGGATAAGCTGGGCCGCAATCGTCTTCGGCAGTTCTTGCAGAATAATACTCGCATGGCGTTCCCAGCCGTCGAAACGCCCATACTCTCTATTATCTTGGTGTTCTATAACAAGGCGCATCTCTCGTTTCTGTGTCTCCGGTCCATTATTGAAAATGCTGATGTTCCTTACGAAGTCGTCATCGTCAATAATCGATCCGAAGATGAGACTGACCAGTTGTTGGCCCTAGTCGATGGTGCGACTGTCCTAAATAACTCTACAAATTCCGGTTTTGGGGATGCCTGTGTTCGGGGATCTGAGCAGGCATGCGGCAAATATCTCTGCTTTCTTAATAACGATACCCTGTTACAGGCAGGCTCTCTGTCGATAGCGGTCGAAAACTTTGGTTCCGACTCAAGAGTGGGAGCTGTGGGGGGAAAGATACTCTTAGCCGATGGAAAGCTTCAAGAGGCCGGCAGTATCCTTTGGTCTGATGGCAGCGCGTTGGGTTATGGGAGAGGTGAGGATCCCAATTTGCCGCAGTATGAATTTCGGCGCCCTGTGGATTATTGCTCGGGAGCATTTTTATTTACTCCGAGAGCTATATTTCTTGAGTTAGGTGGATTTAATGACGTCTACGGGCCTGCTTATTATGAGGATGCTGACTATTGCATGCAGGTGTGGAAGGCTGGTTTTCAGGTGATCTACGAACCGCGAGCGGTCATTCGTCATTACGAATCGGCCTCGTCGGGCGGGAATGAAGCTGCGAGGCCGGCCATGGCTGCCAACCAACAAATATTTCGACAGAGATGGAGCGAGCAGCTTCACCGTCATCTCCCTCCTTCCACAGGCAATATATTGTCTGCTCGTCTGGCTCCGAGCGCGAAAGGACTCAAGATTCTCTATATCGACGATCGCGTTCCTCATCAGTACTTAGGTACGGGGTTTCCCCGAGGGGTTGAAATACTGAGAGCGCTAGCCGGGCACGGTCACCACGTTACTTGTTTCACATTTATGTTTCCTCTGCGGGAGCACGAATATAGCGACATTCCCCGGGATATCGAATTACTGGATGGCGCCACGCAACGTGAACGGCTGCTGCGAGAGTATGTGCCTCATAGCGACGTGATTTGGGTCAGTCGTCCTCACAACATGAAGACCTTACTGCAGAATTGGGGTGGGACCTCGCTGAAGGGAAAGGCTCCTCTGATTTACGATGCGGAAGCGATCTTCGCCGAACGGGATTGGCTGCACAGCAAGATTCTTGGCCGACAGCTCTCTCCGGATGCATTGCCGGCAGCGCTGCATGAAGAGGCAAACCTGGCGAAAGCTGCTGATGCGGTTGTGGTAGTCACGCAGCGGGATCGCGCTACTATGGAACGCGCCGGCGTGGACCGAGTGTACGTAGTGGGGTATCGGCTCGAAGTAAATCCCACTCCCGCCGGCTTCGCTGAACGGCATTCCTTCTTATTTGTCGGAGCTATGCACGGCGGTGACAATCCCAATGCTGATTCCATGCGTTATTTCTGCACGGCCATTTGGCCGACGCTGCACCGAACTACCAATAGTGAACTTGTTATTGCAGGCTATGGAACAGACGCCGCGCTGGCTGATCTAATAATCCCCGGGGTGCGGGTGGTGGGTCCGCAAGAAGATCTAAGGGCCTTATACAACCAAGCGCGGGTTTTTGTCGTGCCCACTCGTTATGCTGCCGGAATGCCTCTTAAAGCCTTGGAGGCCGCGGCTTTCGGAGTGCCGCTGGTTGTCTCCCGCCTGATTGGAGAACAACTCGGATGGCAGGACGGAACTGATTGCCTGATCGCCGATGAAGCTGCCGCCTTTGCCGAAAGCTGCCGTCGCGCTTTTGAAGAGCCCGGTTTATGGGAGCAGCTTAGGTCAAATGGGCTGGCGCGAGTCAAAGTTGATTTGAATGACGAGAGGTTCGATGAGACGATCTGTGAAGCCGTGGCAGCGGTGTCAGCTGGTCATGTTCAGCAGTAGCGTCGAGGCTATCTTTCGCGCTGGGCTCCGTCAGCCTCTCTTTCCTACTTGCGAAGCGATTTCAGAGCTACTCCTCAGAGGCGACTTAAACCATAAATCGGACGCCAGCAACGATGGATACTAGCCATTTTGCAGAAGGATACTTGCCGCCGCGGCATAGGCGTGCTGGGTTCCGTGGGACAATACAAGGTCAATGACACGAGATAATGTCGTCGAGCACTTGCGTAGTTTGCTGGAGAAACAACGTTCGGCGAAGTTGCGTGCCTTGGGCAGGGAACAACTCGTCCAGGCTGATCTCGAGCACGTGCGGGCTGATCTGCGGGAAGTCAGTGCTCAGTTGGAGTCCATCGTCCAATCACGGTCGTGGAGACTTACTCAGACCCTTCGCGATGCCGCAGTCTGGGCTCATGCGGGGCGCGGTCATGATAAAGAAGAGGCCACTCAAACGCCGGGACCGACTGCAATCGACCACCAGCCTTCCGCCGGTGGAAGGAGCGACGACAGGTTTAGCACCCAAGGTAGGGAAGCGTGGGATCGGGCTGGGTTCGCGCGCCTGGCGGCGCTGCTGGGGGGAAAGACAAGATTGGTCTTTCCCCTGGCGGAGAAATGCGAAGTCTCCATCATTGTAGTGCTGTACAACCAGGCTCATCTTGGACTGTTATGCCTGGAGTCGATTCTGCAGAACGCCGAGGTGTCCTACCAACTTATCCTGGTTGACAATAATTCGACCGACAATACCCACGAGCTGTTGGAACGTCTGGATGGTGTAGAAGTCATCCGTAATAAGGAGAATCTTGGCTTCGGGCATGCCTGCGGGCAAGGGGTCGAGCGTGCTCGGGGCAACTATCTTTGTTTTCTAAACAATGATGCACTGCTGGGCCCGAGCAGCCTGAGCGCCGTTCTCCGGGATTGCCGCGAAGATAAGAGTATCGGTGCTGTAGGAGGAAAAGTTCTGCTGGCCGATGGCCTGCTTCAGGAGGCTGGCGCCATGGTTTGGAGGGATGGCTCAACTTGGGGTTATGGCCGGGGTGATAATCCTGATCTGCCGAGATATCAATTCCGGCGTCCGGTAGACTATAGCTCGGCAGTTTTTCTGTTTACGCCGCGAATCACGTTTCAGGAACTGGGTGGTTTCGACGCCAGATTCTCACCAGCCTACTACGAAGATACTGATTATTGTTTTAAGGTTTGGGAGAAAGGATTGCGTGTACTCTACGAGCCGCAAGCCGTGATCCACCACTATGAGTCGGGTTCGTCGGAAACTACGGAGGCTGTCAAAGCGGCCATCGCGAATAATCGAGCCAAATTTGTCGACAAGTGGAGTCAACAGCTGGAACACCACCTGGTACTCGCCGGTGAGCATGTTCCTTACGCCCGAATTGCGCAGCGGGCGGGCGGCGCCCGGATACTGTATCTGGACGACCCTGCGTCCAGAGCTATGGACCTTCAATTTAAGAATTACGATCCCGTTGTCGCGCGGCTGGCGGAGCTGGGTCATCACGTTACGGTGGCTTGGACTTCTCAGCTGACGGAGGTGATCCCAAATAATGGTTTACCGAGTGACATCGAATGCGTAGATGCCACGCAGGAGGCCCATTATGTGTTTCGAGAACTGTTGTCGCAATACGACGCAGTCTGGATTAAAGGGCTGCTCGAGTATGCGCGCTTTTCTGCTGCATATACGCAATATGGACGAGAGGATCCCAAGGATCATTTATGAGGTGGGACCCAGGGCCGAAGGAGAAGCCGGGGAAACAGCAGCAGCGGAGAGAGGCGGCGAGGTGCCAGGCGAGTTGGACCAGCACTTAGTCTTCGGCGATGCTGCGGACATAATGCTGGTGGCATCGGAGCAGGATCGGGAGTACCTGCTGGCGAAAGGATTGAAGAATGTCCGGATGCTCTCCGCGAACAACCTTGCAGACGTCGTGGCGGAAATCGCGACGGAGATAGAAAAATCTTCGGAATTACCTTGAATTACCAGGGTTAGCCGCTCGACTCAGACACGGATCCTATTGCATACTACTTTGCGCATTCCGCACGGACCTGGCATCGAGGAGTTCCGGCGCGTAAAAGCTGGAGTTCGTTCCTTCAGTTCTCTGGTCGTGGCCGTCCCTGGAAACTCACGCAACTTGCGGGCAGCAGCCTTTTGTCAGCTGTGCTCCTTCCCATCAAGGCTCTGCTGGATGCTTTGCCACCGGCAGATTCCTGCCGAATGCTTCCAGCAGACTGTTCACCAGCACCAGACCTCGACGAAGATGCTTACCGCGGAATTGATTCATGATGGCCCATAGGCTGGGCGGCTCCGCCGGCTGCACCTTCGCGGTCGTCAGGGCCTCATGGAAGGCCACGCCGAAGCCGTGCAGCAATTCCGGTTCCAGCGTTCCCAGGATCTTGGCCACGACGATTAAGTTGCGAATGCCCCGAACGGCTTCAGGTGTCTTGGTGGCATCGACAATAGTCTCGATGATCTTGTCGCTGGCGCTCAGGCCGCCCCGCACCAAGTCGAGAACACCGCGATCTTGCAAACCCTGGAGTACGTCATAGACGGCCAGCAACGCCTCGGCATGCTCCAGCGGAGCAGCTTCCAGCCGCGACTGCAGCTCGCGTTGCGGATCGCGCAAAGGTACTTCGAAAGCAATTGGTTTCGCCACGGTGTTCTCTCCTCGTCGTCAATGAGTTTCGATTTGTACCAGCCCGTTTCCAGCCGGGACGCGATAGTCCGCACGCTTCCACTTGCGGTCGACTTCCACACCATGCTGCGGCGTGGGATGACCAAAGCGAAAATTGATGCGCGGCAACGGACTTTCGCCAATCTCGGGCAGCACCTCAAGGTGCACCGCGGCTTCTTTGTAAGCTGGGGTGTGGGTAGCCGCGTCGGTGAAGCTGCTGGTCAGGCGGTTGACCGGGCTCTCGGTCGAATTCATCGGCATGTAGAGTTCCTTGCCCGACACCCGATCCGTTACCAGGGCTCGCACTCGCACCTGCCCGTAGCGCGACACCAGTTGCACCCAGGTGCCGCTCTGGATGCCGCGCTCCTCGGCTAGTTCCGGCGAGACCTCGACGAACGTGTCAGGCGTCTTCTCCCGAATGCCCTGGCTGCGATACGTCAAGTTTCCTTCGTGAAAGTGTTCCAGCAGCCGCCCGTTGTTCAAGTGCAGATCGAAATGGTTGTCGGGCAGCTCCGTCAGCTTGGGAGGGTCGATGGGGAACAGGCGCGCTTTCCCATCGGGGAAGGCAAAACGTTCGGTGTACAGAAGAGGCTGGTCCGATCCATCGCTGGCCACCGGCCACTGCAGCGACTTGTAGCCTGCCAGCCGCTCATAGTTCACGCCTGCGAACATGGGAGTGAGGGACGCGACTTCGTCCATGATTTCGGAGGGATGACCGTAGTGCCAGTTGGCGCCCAGGCGGTTGGCGATAGCTTGAACGATCCGCCAGTCCGGCCGGCTGCCCGGCAGCGGTTCGAACACCTGGTAGAGCCGCTGGACGCGCCGCTCCGTGCTGGTGAAGGTGCCTTCCTTTTCCAGGCTGGGACTGGCCGGCAGCACAACGTCGGCGAAGTGGCAGGTGTGGCTGAAGAAAATGTCTTGCACCACGAAGAAATCGAGTTTTGAGAACGCGTCGGCAACATAGTTGGCGTTCGAATCTACCAGACTCATCTCTTCGCCGAACAAGTAGAGAGCCTTCAGCCGGCCGTCTTGAATCGCGTCCACCATCTGGTGGTTGTCCAACCCCTTGCTGCTGGGAAGCGTGACCTTCCAACCCTTTTCAAAACGTTGTCGCACCTCGGGATCGTCGACCGACTGATAGCCGGGAAGAGAATTAGGCATCGAGCCGTGGTCGCTGGCGCCTTGCACGTTGTTGTGACCGCGTAGTGGGTAGGCGCCGGTGCCCGTCCGCATATAGTTGCCGGTAACCAGCAGCAGATTCGAAATTGCCGTCGACGTATCCGATCCGGCGGAGTGTTGCGTCACTCCCATCGCCCACAGAATGCACACGCCGTCGGCAGCGGCAATCATGTGAGCCACCTGCTTCAGTGTTTCGATCGGGCAGCCCGCAGGTTCGCGAGGCGAACTCGAGAGTAAACAAGTCCAGACTCTTCTTGTACTCCTCCAGGCCATTGACCCACTGATTCAAGAAGCCGGTGTGGGCAAGATTGTTTTCCAGGATGTAGCGCGTGACTGCGGAGAGCCAGACCAGATCCGTCCCCGGAGTGGGATGCAGAAACAGATCGGCCCGGCGCGCCATTTCGTGCTCGCGCAAATCCGCGACAATCAGTTTTTGTCCGCGTAGCTTGTGAGCCCGCTTCACCCGCGTCGCCAACACCGGATGACTCTCGGCCGTGTTGCTGCCGATGATGAGCACCAGTCCGGCATTCTCGATGTCTTTGATGGAGCCGGAATCACCGCCATAACCGACCGTACGGAACAGCCCCATGGTCGCAGGCGCCTGGCAATAGCGAGAACAGTTGTCGACATTGTTGGTGCCGACGACGGCGCGCGCCAGCTTCTGCATCAGGTAGCTTTCCTCGTTGGTGCACTTCGAAGACGCGATGAAAGCCAGCGAATCGGGGCCGGTTTGCGCCTTGATCTCGGTGAAGCGGCGCGCGATCAAGTCGAGCGCTTCATCCCAGCTGGCCTCGCGGAATTTGTCGCCTTCGCGAATCAGCGGCGTGGTCAGCCGATCGGCGCTGTTGACGTAGTCCCAGCCGAACTTGCCTTTGATGCAAGTCGACACGCCATTGGTCGGCCCTTCGAACGGCTCGACCTTCAGGATGTGACGATCTTTGGTCCAGATTTCGAAGCTGCAACCCACACCGCAGTAGGTACAAACTGTCTTGGTGCGGCGAATGCGCGACTCCCGCATCGTGGATTCCACTTCCGAAACTTTCAGGATGCCCGTATAACCCGTATCCGGCTCAACACCTTTCACTACGTCGATCATCCCGTCCAATGCCGGCTTCGGCAGGGCAGTGAGAAATCCGGCGTGACCGACCATCGATTTTTCCATCAGCGCGTTGCAGGGACACACGCTGACGCAGTGTCCACAGGAGACACAACTGGACTCGCCGATGGTGGATCCGTTGTCCCACAGCACGCGCGGATGAGGATCTTCCCAGCGAATGGAAAGCGTTTCGTTCACCTGCAGGTCCTGGCAGGCTTCCACACAACGTCCGCACAGAATGCATTGGCTGGGATCGTAGCGATAGAACGGATTGGTATTGTCCACCTCATAAGGCTTGGGCTTGAACGGAATCTGCTGATGCTCAATGCCCAGCAGCTTGGTGGTGTTGTGGACGGTGCAATTTCCGTTGTTGTTATCGCACACCGTGCAGTACAGAAGATGATTGCCAAGGATGCGATCGAAGGCTTCGCGCTGAGCCGCACTCGCCTTGGCCGATTTGGTGTCAACCTGCATGCCGTCGGAGACGGTCGTAGCACAGGCTCTCGCCAACCCCCCGTCGACTTCGACCATGCAGGTGTCACAAGTCTGGATGGGACCAAGTTGCGGGTGATAGCACACTTGAGGAATTTTTGCGCCAACCCGGTTAATAAGGTCGATCAGGCGCTCGTCCGGGTTTGCAACCCGAACTTGCCCGTCGATGGTTACCCTAACGGCCATTCTTTTTTCCTCCAGGTGCTTTGCTAACTGCATGGGAGCACCCCTGATGCCATCTGGTGTTGTATCACCGACGCTTACAAACTCAACAGGGTGCAACGAATTTATCCTGGGTTCGTCCCGCTGGTTCCTGGTGGCTGTCAGCCTATCGACGCTGCGTCACCGGGTCGACACGACAAGCAGCTTGAGGGCGCCCAAAATGTGTATCTCAGGCGGACACCAGTAGCCGTACCGGCCGTTTAGTTCTTCACGCGCCACGGTTTCCGGCCGGCGGGGCAACTTTGCCGGTCCGTCCCTTCCGCTGGCACCCCAATTGCTGCGAACAAAAGCATGATTTGCGAAGGCGTGCGGTGAACGCCCAGCGCTTCGTTTTCATCCTTTGGGAGTAGCTATGTCGTATTGGTTCTATGACAAATCAGGTCGGAAATGTGAACTGTGCCATCAATTCTCTGCAACGTCGGAATCCCGGCTTTGCGAAGACTGCGAAGAGGCAATCGTGCGGCTACTTCGACTGACCGAAGACCGGGTTGCTCACCGCTCGCCTGCCGTTGTCCGAGTGCAGGCTGCGTGAGTCAGTCAGCCTGGACCGTTGTTGGCGGCTGTTTTCCTGTGGGCGGAACGTTGAAGAGATCGGACGTGGGAGGCTGTGATGACCAAGTCTAACCTGGCGAGTGGCGGAAGGAACATTTCGGCGGATTTCTGCCGGGCATTCTCGAAGGATATCGATGCTCTTTATTCGCTGGCTCTTGTCCTGACCGGCGACCCTCAGGCAGCCGAAACTTGCCTGCTTGCCGCTCTGGACAATTGCCTGCGTGAAAGGCCCGGGGCGGAGCGTTCCGCGCGATCCCGGAGCCGATGGAATATGATTCGACAGGCGGCGAACGTGGTCCTGTGCCGGCCCGATCGGGCGCACACTAAGCCGCTCAAGCGGTTGGACACGACCCAGAGTCCTGTTATGTTGGCAATCGCCGGACTTCCTCTGATCGAGCGTTTCGCTTTTGTAGTTACGGTGCTGGAGCGTTACTCCGTAAGCGAATGCGCGACCCTGCTGCACCGCCAATCGCGAGAGATTGCGCGGGCGCGAGTCGAGGCAATGCAGGCGATCGCCGCAGAGCTGCAAGCCAATCCGCTGACCATGGAAACGTCTGACGCTCCCATTGAATCCACCGTAATGACGTTCGCCTAAATTCGCCTAAAGAAGATCAGTCAGCAGTTGCCGTACTTCAGCCGCCAGGCGACTCGCCCTCAGCGGCTGAAACTTTCTGCGGCCGTTGTCGCCAGTCGCAAAAGCACATCTTGGTCCAGCTCCCCCACGTCGCCTTTGGATTGAGATCGACCTTCCGGCAGACTTAAGTAGTCTGAATTCCCCACATCCGTCAGCGGCGGTTCGAAGGCCTAGCCTAGAACTAACATTAATGTGCCATACGTGAAAGGCTGATATATGTATAGGTGCTATAGCTGCACGATACTTTAGTATTATTTTTCTTGCGTCTAGCCCCAGCAAGTGGTATCAACGAAATACTTTGGTGGTTGTTAAAATCTGTGGGGTTTTCTGGCCATGTTTCGACACCGCTTGACCGCTTCACTACCTAATTTCTTTCGGCTTTCCCCGCCGGAAGAACACCATTCATCCAAACGGGCTAAACGGGGTGACTAAGACCCGGCGCTGCGCGGCATAGGAATAAAGGTGTTGCAGGCGTTATCGAAGTTAGCAATTCATGTCTAAATCCTGCTCTCCTATTTTTCAGGGGATTCCAGTAGGTGGAAAGTTGGAGGTCAGAAATGTCTGTCACACCCAACCATGAACGGCGAACCGTGCCCAACCGTAAAACCGCGTCCGGTGTGGAATCCATGTCTTCCAATACAGCTTCAGCGTTTGATTTCCTTTCCGAAGAATCTCCCGACTGGTTGGTGCTCCAGACCCGGGCGCGCTTCGAACGAAGGACGAGTAACCAACTGCTGAGCCAGCACCAGCAAGCGTTTGTTCCGGTAGCGCGCGAGCGCCGCCGCTGGACCGACCGGTACGAGACGATTGAACTTCCCATGTTTCCGGGCTACGTGTTCGTGCGGGCTGTGCTGAAAGCCGCTGATCGCCTGGCAATTCTGCAATCGAGCGGAGTTTTTGGCTTCGTGACCTACAAAGGGACGATCGCCCGGGTCTCGGACCAGCAGATCGGATATCTGCGAACTATTGTCCAGCAGAATAGTCACTGGTCCCCTTATCGCTTCGTCGCGGAGGGACCGCGCGCGCGGTTGCGTGACGGACATCTGGAAGGACTGGAAGGGATTTTGGCTACCGACAAGACTGGCAAGAAGCTCGTAATCTCGATTGAGCCGATGCAGCGCTCGATCGCGGTCAGCGTCGATAGCTTCCTGGTGGAGGCGCTATGAACGGCGGTTAAGGGGCGCCGGTCGGCGCGCCGTCTTTTCAATTCCAGTGCAATGCTAGCTCATTTCAGCTTAGCTGCTTCTGCTTTGGCCTGAAGCAAAATGGGATTGTCCGGGTCGGCGTCTTTCCATAATTTCAGGAACTGCTGGTAATACTGCCGGGCGGCGGCCTGATCTCCTTCCAAGCCATAAGCTCGCGCCATCTGCAGATAGGCCAGCGCGCCGGTAGGAAAATTCAGCACTACGCCCCGATGGTCAAGCATTCTCTGAAATTCCGCTGCAGCCTGTTTTCCTTTTCCCGCCTGAAGGTAGGCGAGGCCGCGCAAATACACCGGATAGGCGTAGGCAATTCCCGGCGTGGGCGAGCCAAACTCGTAAGGCAGCGCCACCTGCAGCGCCTCAATCGCTGCCGCCGGATTTTTTTCATCCAGGGCCAGCGCGGCTCGTATCGACGGCAGCCAATAATCGTTCACGATGGTGTCGGAAGGGAAATTCTTAGCCAGGTCGTCGGCCAGATCCAGCGCCTCTTTGCGTTTTCCGCTGCGCGCCAACGCCAGTGCAGCCAGTACCTGAACGTTCTTTCCCCCACCCGAACGTATCGCCTCCTGAGCTTGCTGTCCGGCGCGTTGCGGGTCGCCCAGCTCGGCCTCGTGCAGAGCGCCGTCCAATTGCCATAAGGCAGCGGCCTCTTTCGCGTCCGCGCGCAGGGCAGACGCCTGCGCCAGTTGGGTGGACTGGCGCGCTTGAGCCAGACGTCCGAAATAAGCGTCAGTATCGGATTGCATCACCAACAACAGATCTTCAATACCAGGCTTACCCGCGGCAGCCGCCACCTGTCGCGCCATCTCCGACGGATCGTCCCGCAGGAAAGCCAGACCGTAATATTCGGTTAACAGGGCCTCGTTTTCCAGCTTGCGCTCCTGCGCCTGATCCAGCACGGCTTTGGCCTCGTCGAAGCGATTCAAGTTCATGTAGGTGCCGGCCAGATTGGTGTAGTTGATGACGTGGCTGGGATTGATCTGCAAGGCGGCCTGGGCTTCGGCCAGAGCCTGCTTGTACCGGCCAATCGCACTATAGTCGGAATTCAAATTGACATAGGAAGCTTCTTCGCGGGGATAGGTCTGACGCAGTAGGAGATAGGCCTGGATCGCCTGGTCGATATCTCCGGTAACCAGATCGTGATAGTGACAAACGATGTAAAGCTTCTCCTTCTCGCTGGTGTTATGCCGCAGCTCGTATGCCTTGGCAGTGTTGGCGGCAGCCAGGCTGGGTTCATTGAGATTGGAATAGGCGACACCCAGGCGGGCATAGGCCATGGCGAAATTCGGATCCAGTTCAATCGCTCGCTGGAAAAGCGATAACGAGGCCTGATCGCCCTCCGTATCCTGCATCTTCAAGCCCAGACTGTAAGCTCGCAACGCCTCCAGAGAGGGTGTGGTCGCCTGTTCGATAGGCGTATCGTATTTCTGCACCGAAGCCAGCGACTCCCCCAGCTTCTGCCGCATCTGGGTAGCCGCTTTGCCCAGCGCGCTGAGCACTTGCTCGCGACTGTCGGCCTCGGCCTGCTCGTTGCCCAGCGAATCGCCAGTGCGGCAATTGATGGCTTTTATTCCGATGACATAATGACTGCCCAGAGTAGAAATTGATCCTGACAACATGGCCTTGCTGCCGGTGCGCAAACAGATCTGCCGGGTGATGTCATCGGTAAGGTGAGTATTTGCGGGCAGCCCCATGAATCGCAGTTGCTCATCGACTTTCGGGTCGGAAAGCACATTCAGGAAGGGCGATTGTTCCAACCCGACGGTCAGGGCTTGGGGGAGCGCGGCATCGAAGACAGCTTCGCCGGTGGTGTTGTCGAAGTCGGCGAGAACGATGGTGTCTTTATCGGTGAGCTGTGCGATTCTCGCGGGTGCGCCCATACCAGGCGCCGGCGGCGACGACCGCAGCCAGGAACAGGACTAGAGCGATCCATCGGCTCGCTTGCCAAGCCGGTGTCCGGTCGCCGCGTCGCGTTCGCTCTTGCCGCGGGCCGCTGGATGGCTTATCCACGACGGCTCCAACCGCTCGCGCTGAGCTGCCATTCCGCCGCACCGCCGAGCCCGACTCGCCGGCAACTTTCAAAGCCACGGTAGGATCGTTTTCGAAACGCAGGTCGCGATCGACCCGCTTCAGATCGGAACGAACGTCGGAAGCATTCTGGTAACGCAGGTCACGATCTTTTTCCAGCGCCTTATAAATAACTCGTTCCAATTCGGCGGGAAGATCATCATTGAGGCGCAAGGGCGCCGGGGGCGTCTGGTGGAGGATGGCGTCGAACACTGCCGGCCGGCGTTGCTCCTTGGAATGGCAAAGTGCCGGTAGCCATCTCGTACAAGGTGGCTCCGAAGGAAAACAAATCGGAGCGTCCGTCCAGAGGCTTGCCCAGCGCCTGCTCCGGCGACATGTAGGCAATCGTGCCCAAAGTTGTGCCCGGGCTGGTGAGATGGACGTACTGCTCCATCGTGTCCTGGGCGTCGGCCGCAGCCGCGGTCTTGACCGGGATGGCGGTCGCCAAACCGAAGTCCATAATTTTGGCGTGGCCACGCCGGGTCACAAAAATATTGGCCGGCTTAACATCGCGATGCATGATGCCGTGGGTGTGAGCGGCATCCAGCGCATCGGCCACATGGATGGCGATCTCCAACAGCTGTCCCAACTCCAGCGGCTTGCCCCCAATCAGCTTGCGCAGCGTCTCGCCGTCGAGGTATTCCATGACGATGAAGGTCTGGCCATCGAAATCGTCAATCTCGTGAATAGTGCAGATGTTGGGATGATTGAGCGCCGAGGCGGCCCGGGCTTCGCGGCGAAAACGTTCTAAAGCAGCGGGATCTCTGGCGACATCGTCAGGCAGAAACTTGATGGCGACGAAGCGGCCCAGCTTCAGGTCCTGAGCTTTGTACACCACACCCATGCCGCCGACCCCCAGCTTTTCCAGGATGCGGTAATGGGAAATGGTCTGGTCGATCATGGATGGGCGCAAACACCCTTGGCGCTTCATGTTAGGGATAGCGCTAAGCCAAGTCAATGTCGCCGCCGGGGCTCGGGATCTTTCCCTTCGCCGAGGGAAAAAGGCTGCCTGGGGCCACACCGCGAAGCCCGCTCGACGCTGAGCGCCGGAGCGCCACTCCGGTCGCGATGGCGTCCGGCGGAATGCAATGCCCGCCAGCACACCCGCCAGGGCTTGCCGGCAACCGCTGGCCAAGCTGCTGCAAATCTCGATCAGGCCGAGTGCGAGATGGGGCCACGCGTAGCTGCGCAAGGGTGCCGGAAGACACCCTTGCCGCCTATCGTGACTAAGCCAGCAGAGGTTCACAACCTGCAACTTCCTGCCCAGAGGCTTGCTCGAAGGACCTGTGTAACGCGACCGGTTTGAAGCTCGCCGGATTCTTCTTCGGCGGAGCCAGGTGGGTGGGAATGGAACGGCTTTTGATCTGGCGCTGTCGGCGATCGGGACGATTCTCTGACAGCAGCCCGGCTTGCAGCAGGATTTCGCTGAGAGTATCGAGGGCCTCGGCAAATCGCTGGGTAATCCAGGCTTTGGAACGACACAGCATCTGGCCCACCTCGTCGTGCGAGAAATCATAGAATCCGACCAGCGTAATGATCTCCGCCTGCTCTTCATTCAGCTTGGCCAGACAAAGCTCGACGTCGCGCACGAAAACGATCTGCTCCTCGAAGCTGGGGATGGCATGATGCGAGACCCGGGAACGAAACAGCTCGCGGCCCAGCAGGGAAGGCAAACGTCCCACCTGACAGGAAAGTTCGAAGAAGTGACGCACCAGCGCGAACGTCTGTCCCCGGAAGCACAGCATTTCCGGCCGGGGATCGATTGCGGGAGGTTCCGGAGGTAGAACTTCGCTGGGCTGAAACAGCAATAACTGGGCTTGACGGGCCGCCAGTTTGTAGTTCCTCATGGCAGCCTCCCGGCCGATCCCAGCGCTTCGATGGTGCCGTTCTGCACTGCCGGCAACGCCGCGACCGCGGCCTCGGGATTGCGCCGCAACCATTTCCGGACTGCCCGGGCGGAGAGACAATCGTGAACCAGTTGTCCGCAAGACCGGCAATAACTCTCGGCCGATTTCGCGCGTCGCAGTCCCAACGATCCGCAACGCTCACAGTACTTCAGTTCGTAGCTGGTGCCTTCCATGTGTGCCCCTTTTGTTTGGTGGTGAAAAAACAAAACCCTGCGACGGGTACCCTTTACCATCCGGGACCCGTACGCAGGGCTCGTTTCATTTACGATGACCTGCTACTGGTTATTGGGTTACGTGCAGAACGGCAGCCGATCCGAACAGCGCGGAGAAACTAATAAAAGTGCGACCTCAACTCCCGCACCGCTTCGGACCGCTTGGATTTCAAGGTATCATCCGCTCTTCCTGTTGGCGGGTGAAATAACCCTCTTCATATCCGGACTTCAAAATGCTTCCGTTCTTCACAACGACACTGAGTCTTCCCGAGAATCGCAGGTGGTGGAGCAGTTTTTCCAGGGCTGGCGACAGCACCCGGGCTTCCCTGGTCATTCGGCGAAACTCAGTGAAACTCCTCTCTTCCGCAGTCGGTTCGGTGTGGGTCATTGCTTGATTACCTCGGCCAGAACCGCAGAACCTGCTACTCCTCGACTGTGACACGGAGAATCAGAGTGGTCAATAAAATTATTGCTTTAAGGACGTTACTAAAGTACATGTATTGCTTTCAGAAAATATCCTCACCATGACAATTCAAGACTTGCAGGACAGGCTGCGCACCCACATCCGCGCCTGCATCCACCGGAGAGAATGGACCGGCAGCCGTTTATCAGGAGCAGCCGGTTTCCAGCAGGGTCATCTTTCCAACTTCCTCAATTCCCGCCGCGGCCTGAGCCTGGAGGCGATGGACCGACTGCTGGAAACCCTGGGCATCGGAGTGCTCGATCTGGTGGACGCGGGCGAGATCCAGCGGCGCGCCGTCTTGCCCGAGCCGGTTTCCAGTTTCCAGAATGTGGCCCGGGTGTTGCCGGAGAATGCTGCGCTGGCGCGCTTTGCCGGCAACCAGATTCTGGAGACGCAAAGCTTTCGTAAGTCGTTTCTGCGGCGGTTGAAGCCCAGCGATGTGGCCGGGCGCAACCATTGGCTGCGCTTCGTGCTGATCAAACTGGACGCCAAGGCGGCGCGCGGTATGCTGCCGCTGGAAGTATCGGAGGTGACGCTTTTGCTGGATCGCCATTACAACTCGCTGCAGCCCTATCGGCGATTGCGGCCGAACCTTTACGCCGTGAGCCTGGAAGAACGTTGCTTCCTGGGTTACGTGTCGCTCTCCGGCGATCAACTGGTAGTGCGCCCTCACGATCCCCACTCGGCGATCGAGTTCGTCCGCGTTGCACCCGGTCGCAGCTACGCCGAATACATTGTGGGCCGGGTGTGTCATATTGCAGTCGAGGTGTGAACGGCTTCGTCTCTGCTATGATTTTTGCATCATCGAGGGAGGACAGCACTGATGGAAGAACAGGGTGGGACCGCTCCGGGCGTCCGGCGGAATGAAGACATCGCGCTCGACATGATGAAGTTTATCGCCGTGACTACCGGATACGGGAAAGCCGGATCTCCGGGAGCAGGGTTTCAGGGTGAAACCGTTTCCAAAGCCGAAGACTATGCCCGGCACCTGCTGGATTTATATGGGCAATGTTTGGCGGCGGTCGCGGGCAAGAAGTAACTGGTCAGGGTGACCAAGGATGCCGGAGCCGCGCGCTCCGGTTTTTCTTTTCGCCTGAACCGTTGGTTTCTGACAGCGGTTGCCGGCTGTCCGATTCCAGTGAGCGAGGGCGCTGGTCTTTTTGGGGTAAGACTCATTGCTGATCAAGGAGTCCTCTGCCCAGACCGGGGCAGTAAGGCCTTCCAGCCAACCGAGCGGTGCGGCGCGGCGATTCCGTTAAGCCAGAGCTGCGATCTGCGCTTCCAGATCGGCCAGCGCTCGCCGCAACAACTGGGAATAACGCTCGCTGTTGCTGCGTTCCAGTTGCTGCAGTATGCCTCGCCGGGAGAGCACCAGGTCGTTCAGCTTGAATTTGGTTTGCAATTCCTCGGCGGAGAAACGGGGTATTTCGTTAGGGGAGGGTGAACTGTCAGACTCTTCTATTTGCGCTTCTACAGACTTACTTTCCCAACCACGTGCCATAGCTCAATTATAGCGTTCTACCGGCTTCTCCCGACCGGTAAAAGTTGGTGAACCTACGTCCAAAGTGGGATTTTTCCCAATTAATACCATGGTCTTGGTGACATCCTTAGAGGCAGCCGGCTTCGCCCTCTGGTTCCTGCCTGCGGCAACCCCGTCCCGCCGCGCGGGACGACTCAGCTTAGCCCAAGACCCTTCGGCTACGCTCAGGGCAGGCTCCGCCACCGCAGGCGGGCGCAGTCGTGGGTGGTCATAGGATCAACCTGCGAGCCCCTTGCCGGGGCGACAGATGAGGATGTCAACAAAGCCTGCTACCGTTAGAATCACTCCCAATCCGTGTCTCTCAAACATAATTTAAGAAAACGGGCAGCCCCGTCGCCACAAAAACCTACGGCGGCCCTCTCAAACTGCCGTGCGAAGGCGGCATCAGATAGTTTCCCTGTTTGGGAAGCAATCCTGATCAGCCAGTCAAACTTTCATTGACGAACCGCGGCGCAAGGCCAAGAATCAAAGTAACCATAGGATAGTTACCCTGATGCGTATCTTGGTGGTTGAAGATGATGCGCCCCTGGCCAGCTTTGTTCGCAAAGGACTGGAAGCCGAGCATTATGCAGTGGACGTTGCCCCCGATGGCGAACTGGCTCGGCTGATGGCGATCGAGAGTGAGTACGATCTGCTGATTCTCGACTTGAACCTGCCCAAACTGGACGGCATCAGCGTGCTGAATTCCGTGCGGCCGAAAAAACCTTCCCTCCCGGTCCTGGTGCTGACTGCCCGCAGTCGGGTCGAAGATCGAGTGCAGTCGCTGGATACCGGCGCCGATGACTGCCTCATCAAACCGTTCTCCTTTACTGAGCTCTCGGCCCGGGTAAGGGCACTGTTACGGCGCGGCCCGCGCACCGTGGAAGCCGTCTTGCGCGTGGCTGATCTGGAACTGGATCGGGTGGAGCGCACCGTAGAACGGGGCGGCAAGCGCATCGAGCTTACCTCCAAGGAGTTCGCGCTGCTGGAATATCTGATGCGCAACGCCGGCCGGCGCGTGACCCGGGCCATGATCGTGGAACACGTGTGGAACTTGTCCTTTGACACCACCACGAACATCGTGGACGTCTATATCAATTATCTACGAAAAAAAGTCGACAGCGACTTCGTCCCTCATCTCATCCACACCGTCCGGGGCGTGGGCTATGAATTGAGCTGCCATTCCCAAGGCCTCGCTTGATGGCAGTCTCCGAAGCTGACGAGCGCGCGATGGAGAGGCAGCGTTCCTTTGTCTCGGAGGTGTTCCATAATCTCAGCCAGCCGCTGACCGCGCTGCACTGTTCGCTGGAATTGTCGTTATTTCGCGATCAGACGGCTGACGAACTGCGTGCCGGTATCGCCACCGCCCTGGAAAACGCCGCGTGTTTGCGTCAGCGTTTGCTCTTGCTGCGCGAGCTCAACCAGGCCAGCGAGCCGGGCGATCTTTCTTTGCCGACCGATCTGAATGAGTTACTCCGCGATCTCCGCGAAGAGTTGCTTCCCTTGTTTGAGTCGGCCGGGCAGCAGTTCGACCTGCATCTGGAAGCTGGCCAGCTCCAGGTTGGCGGCAATCAGTACCAAGCTGATGCGAGCCCTCTTCTACTTTCTGGAATATCTCTTTCGCTATTCTGCCCCCGGAGCAAGGCTCGAGCTCGGGTCTCGTGCGGCGGAGCAGCGGCAGGCGGAGATTAGCATTGCCACCTGCAGCTGCCTTCCGGTTGGCCCGTCAGCGGAAAACGAGTCCTACCAGCGTTCCTGCGAAATCGAAATCGCTCGCCGCAGCTTTGAGGCGGCGGGCGGAGCATTCGGACTGATCTCTTCGGGCTCCGGCCCGAAGTGTCTGGCGCGCGACGTTGCCTCTGGTGAGCGTTGCGGATTCGGGTGAGTGATCTGGCGCAGCCGAAGCGTTTCGTCCTCTTCGGCGGCAATCTTCAATTTCCTAGAGACTTCTAATCTTCTCCTAATCCCCTTCTAATCTTCCCTGGCTACAACACTCTCATGACTACCCCCCCGCAATCTCTGCAATCCTTCCGATCCAACCGTTATCGTCGCCAGCTCGAATTCCGGGTTTCGCCGGCAAATTGTGCAGGACCTGCGGCTGTCGCGGGTCATTGCCGCCGAGGCCTTGGGCGGGGCCGATGCTCTGGGCAATTGGAAAGCAGCGAATGCCAGTTGCTGCTGCTGGATCGCCGGCTGCCCGATCTGGACGCGGAGGAGTTGCTGCAGATCATTCACCGCCGTTTCCCCGGAATCGACGTCTTGTGGCTGGACGAAGCCGGCCAGCCCGCGCTGCCGTCGCAGTGGCGCAGCGCGGGCGGGTTGCATCTGTTCGAAACCATCGGCCGATGGCAGGCCCCTGCGCTCGCGCCGACCGCGGCCGGCAAAGCCGCGGCGCCGGTCGAACCGTTGCCGGAGATGATCGGCCAGGCCGCCTGCATGGCGACGGTTTATCGCATGGCCCGGCTGGTGGCCCCGCGCAACACCCGGTGCTCATCACCGGACCCACGGGCACGGGCAAGGAAGTTGTCGCCAACGCGATCCACCAGCTCAGCCCGCGCGCCGGCAAGCCCTTTGTGGTGATCAACTGCGCCGCCATTCCGGAGGCGCTGCTGGAATCGGAGCTGTTCGGCTATGTGCGCGGCGCCTTTACCGGTGCGGTGCAATCGCGCGTAGGCCGGATTCACAGCGCTCATGGGGGAACGCTTTTCCTGGACGAAGTCGGCGAGTTGCCGCTGGGCATTCAGGCCAAGCTGCTGCGCTTTCTGGATCAGGGCGAAGTGCAGCGGCTGGGCAGCTCCGACGTGTTCCGGGTGGATGTGCGGGTGATTGCCGCCACCAACGCCAATCTCGCCGAACTGGCGCAGAAAAAACAGTTTCGCGAAGACCTGTTTTACCGGCTCGTCGGTTTTTCCCATCGAGTTGCCTCCGCTGGCCCAGCGCCGGGGAGATGTCGAAGCCCTGGCGCGGCATTTCTTGCGCAAGTTTCAGTGCCCGGCGAAGATCAGATGTTGTCAGCGGAATCGCTTCGCTGGCTGGACAAGCACTCCTGGCCGGGCAATGTGCGGGAGCTGCAGCATGTGATCGAACGGGCTTCCATCCTGGCCGAAGGCGGCCCATTCTTCCCGAACATCTGGGATTGCCGGGAGCCGAGGCGCCGGCGGCTGCAGTTCCGCCTGTCACTTTGCGTGAGCCGGATCTAATCTGCGGCGGCGCCCAGCGGCAGCCGCCGTGCAGGAGCGGTAGGCAGATGTTGCCCAGTGCACAATTCGCGCCCGTTCCGCAATCGCCCCAGCCCCAGCCGGGCTTCGTTGCCCGCTGCGGCTTCGTTCTCCGTGAAAAACGCCCGGAACCCGATCATTGGCAGTTCGCCCGTGTTGCTGGCGGCCCTGGAACAGGCGCGGCAGGCAGCCCGCAGCGGGGCCGACATTCTGCTGGAGGCGGAGAGCGGTACGGGCAAGGAATTGCTGGCCCGGCTCATTCATGAGGTGAGTTCGCGCGCGGCCCATCCCCTGGTCGCCATCAACTGCGCGGCGGTCCCGGAAAATCTGCTGGAGAGCGATCTGTTTGGTCACGTTCGCGGGGCCTTTACCGGGGCCCTGGTCAGCAACCCGGGAAAGTTTGCCCTGGCTTCGGGCGGCACGCTGCTGCTGGATGAGATCGGCGAAATGCCGCTGGCTGCTGCAGCCCAAGCTGCTGCGGGTTCTGCAGGAGCGGGAGTTCTATCGCCTGGGCGACACCCGGCCGCTTACCGTCGATGTGCGGGTGATCGCCTGCACCAATCGCTCGCTGCGTGTGCTGGTGGAGGAAGGCTGCTTCCGCGAAGATCTGTATTACCGCCTGAACGTCATTCCCTTGGCCCTGCCGCCGCTGCGCGAGCGCGGCGAGGACGTAATCGAGCTGGCGGAATATTTTGCCGCGAAGTTTGCTGCCCCGGCGTTGCCGCCGCGCCTGAGCGACGCTTTCCGGGCCGCTCTGCGCGCCCATCCCTGGCCGGGCAACGTCCGCGAACTGGCCAACACCATGCGGCGCGCCGTCGCCTTGTGCGCGGGCGACGAAATCGGCGAGCGCGATCTGCAATTCATGCCGGCCGCTTCTCCGGTCGGCGCCGTGCGCTGGCTGAAGCCCGGGCTGTCGCTGCGCGAGCTGGAGAAATCGCTGCTGGAAATCACCTTGCACGCCACCGCCGGCAATCGTACCCATGCGGCGGAATTGCTGGGCGTCAGCCTGCGCACCGTGCGCAACAAAATTCGCGAACATGGCCTGCCCGGCCGGAGGTTGCCATGAGCCTGCTGGACACTCCCCTGATCCCTACTCTGAGCCGCGCGCTGGATCTGACGGCCCAGCGGCAAACCCTGGTCAGCCAGAACATCGCCAATATCGATACTCCCGGCTATCACACCCGCGACCTCGATTTCCGCCAGGAGTTGCAGCGGGCTTTGCCACCGGCGACGATCAGGACCCGCCGGCGCGTCCCCTTCGTGCGCGAAGTGCAGGGATTGATCGAGCGTCCCGACGGCAACAATGTAAGCATCGATCGCGAGAGCCTGCTGATGGCGCAGAACCAGCTGCAGTTCCAGACCGAGGCGCAGCTGTTGCACTCCGAATTCAACCGCCTGCAGCTGGCCATCAACGGAGGCAGCGGGCAATGAGCCTGTTTGGCCTGTTCCAGATCAGCGGTTCGGCCTTGACTGCCGAGCGGCTGCGCGCCGAGGTGGCGACCAGCAATCTGGCCAACTCCGAAACCACGCGCACGCCCGAAGGCGGGCCCTATCAGCGGCGCATGGTGACGTTCCAAAGCCAGCCGGGGTCGCAGTTTCATCTGCTGCTGGCCAACTCGCTGGGCCAGACCGGTCGCGGCTCAGGCGGCGGAGTCGAGGTCAATCAGGTGGTGGACGATCCCACCCCGCCCGAACGCCGCTACGAGCCTGGACATCCCGACGCCGATGCAACCGGCTATGTGGCCTATCCGGCCATCAATCCGGTGCAGGAGATGGTGGATCTGATGGGCGCCGAACGCGCCTACGAGCTGAATGCCAGCGCAGTGCAGGCGGCCAAGCAGATGATTCAGCAGTCGCTGCAGATTCTGAAATGAACGACTGCGCCAGGCTAGGAGATAAAGCAACGTGACCATCGATCCCGCCAATCTGGGCATGAGAATTTTGCCGGCCGATCTGCCGCAGCCCGCCGTCGTCCGGCCCCGGGCGCGAGCGGAAAGAGCAGCTTTGGCGACAGCTTGCGGGAGGCGGTGGCCGATGTCGACAGCCTGAATCTGGACGCGCGCTACAAGGTGAGCAGCCTGGTCGAGGGCAACGGGGGCGATGTGCATGATGCCATGATCGCGGTGGAGAAAGCCGACCTCTCGTTCCAGCTGATGCTGCAGGTCCGCAACAAAGTAGTGCAGGCCTACCAGCAGATCGCCGGCATGCAATTTTGAAGCACGGGATTGAAGCGCAGTGAATAGCGAACTCTCATTCGCGCAGGTGGTGCAGCAGGGCAAGGACTTCCTGGCCGGACTCTCGGGAAAACAACGGGTGCTGCTGGCTGGCGGAGCGGTGCTGGTGGGAGCCACGCTGTATGTCTTCGTGCAACTGATCGGCAAGCCGGATTACAAGACGCTTTATTCCGGGCTGAATCCCGGCGACACCCAGGAAATCACCGCGGCGCTGACGGCCAAGAATATTCCCTTCCAGCAAAGTCCGGATGGGGCCAGCATTCTGGTTCCGGCCGACAAACTGGACAGCGCTCGGCTGGAGGTGGCGTCGCAACCCATGCCGCACAGCGGACGCCTGGGTTTCGAGTTGTTCGACAAGCCCAACTGGGCGGGCAGCGATTTCGACGAGAAGGTGAACTATCAGCGGGCGCTGGAGGCGGAACTGGAGCGCACCCTGGCCACCTTGAGCGAGGTGGAGGCGGTGCGGGTGCATCTGGTGATGCCGGCCGAGTCGCTGTACAGCGAACGCGACCGCAGCGCCAAGGCGTCGGTCATGGTGAAGCTGCGCCGCGGGCAGCCTGCCGCAGCAGGAAGACATGGCGATTCGCCAACTGGTCGCCGGCGCGGTCGACCGCCTGAGCCCGGAAAACGTGGTGGTGGTCGATGCCGAGACCAATCAGCCGCTGAACCGCTTTGCCGCCAGCGCCGGGCAGGGCGATGTTTCCGAGATCGATCAGGAGATGGCCAAGCGGGTGGTCGAGACCCTGGAGCCGGTGGTGGGAGCGCAGGGAGTACGGGCCAGTGTGCATGTGGAGTATGACTTGAGCTCGGGCGAAGAGACGCAGGAAACCTACGATCCCAGCACCGCGGTGGCGCTGAACATGACCCGCAGCGAAGAGACGCTTGGGCGGCGACGCCCAGGGCGGGGTTCCCGGAACCAGCAGCAACCTGCCCAACGCCAAGGTCGCCCGCCGGCAAAGCCCGACAACCAGAGCCAGAGCTCGAAGTCGGAGAGCGGCACCTACGGCGTGAACAAGCTGGTGCGCCACACCATTCAGCCGGCGGGACAGATCAAGCGCATCGCGGCCGCCCTGCTGGTGGATGACGCGGTAGAAGTGCGAGCAGAAAAATAATCAGCGGATGGCCACCCGGCGCAAGCGCACGCCCGACGAGATGAAGCAGATTGAAGGTCTGGCGGCGGCGGCCCTGGGCATCGACGCCAAACGCGGCGATCTGCTGGCGGTGGAGAACCTGTCGTTCCAGACTCTGCAGCAGGAAGCGCCGCTGCCTCCGACGATGCTGGAAAAGCTGCAACGCAACCTGCGGAACTGGACCTGGCTGCTTCGTTATCTGGCGCTGGCCTGCCTGTTCGGCAGCGTGTACCTGCTGCTGCTGCGTCCGCTGAAAAAACAGTTGCTGACCGCCTTCCGCGAACTGCCCTTGCGGGCCGCCGCCAGCCGGCCGATTGCCGGGGAAGCCAATCCGGGCGAAGCTGCTGGCGGGCGCAAGACCGACACGCTGGAAGACATCCTGGGAGGCGCGGCAGCGGAGCGACGACCCGTCGCTGAAGAAGCTGGCGGTGCTGAAGAATCAGCTGGTGGAGAAGGTCAAGACCGAGCCGGCGGGCGCCTCGCAGCTGGTGCAGAACTGGTTGCAGGAAGGCGGCGTCGAATGAGCGGGACCGCAGCCGCGGCGGAGAGCTCAATGGCGTGCGCAAGGCGGCCGTGCTGCTGGTGCTGTTGGGGGAAGAAGCGGCGGCCACGGTGTATCGCCATCTGAACCAGCCCCAGCTGCAGCGCCTGACCCAGGAGATTCGCGAGCTGAGCGGGGTGAAGCCCGAGATCGCCGCCCAGATTCTGGAGGAATATTACCGCCTGAGCCTGACCCAGGACTACCTGACGCAGGGCGGCGAGAAATATGCCCGCTCGCTGCTGATGAAGGCCTTTGGCAGCGAAGGCGCCAAGGACCTGCTGGAGCAGGTGAACCGCGCCCAGGTGCTCACCGCCAATCAGATGGATGCGCTGCAGAAAGCCAATCCCAAGGAGCTGGCCCGCTTTCTGGAGGGCGAGCAGCCGCAGACCATCGCTCTCATCCTGGCGTATCTGGATGCCAAGGCGGCCTCGGCGCTGCTGATGCGGTTGCCGGAAGTCGCTGCGGGTGGAGTCGGTCAAGCGGCTGGCGTTGTTGCGCAACTTTTCTCCCGAGATGGCGCAGAAGGTTTCCGTGGTGCTGCACAAGCGGCTGCAGACGCCTGGGCGAGCAGAGCCGGCGGGTCTATCCCGGCTTCAAGAGCGCGGCCGACCTGATGAACCGGCTGGAGCCGGAGGCCATGAAGATCGGTGCTCGACGCCATCGAGGCGGAGGACGCCAAGCTGGCCCTGAATATTCGCAATCTGATGTTTACCTATGACGATCTGCTGGGCGTGCCGGAGAGCGGCATTCGCGAACTGGTGGCGCGGCTCGACAAGAAAGTTCTGGCGCTGGCCCTGAAAGGATCGTCGGAGGAGATGCGCAATCATCTGATCAAAGCCATCTCGGCCCGCGCCTTCGAAATGCTGAAAGAAGACATGGAAGTGATGGGGCCGGTGCGCTCGCGCGAGGTCAACAAAGCCAAAGAAGAGACGGTGGCCGTGGCCCGCCAGTTGGAGGCCGAAGGCAAGATCATGCTCAAGCCGGAAAGCGGAGATGAATACGTTGTCTGATCAAGCTGGCCGGTAGGCAAGCGGCAACCGGGTGCAGAGCTTTCGCTATCCCGTGATGTCGGCCGGGGTTTGGACCGCAGGATGTGCCTGGACCTGGGCACGCGGAGGCGGGCCGAGAAGTCCGCGAACAAGCCAGGCAGCAGGAATTGGCAGCCGCAGTGGAAGCGGCGCGGGAAACAGGGTTTCAGCGAAGGCCAGGCGCAGGCCGCCGAGCCGCGGCGCAGGCCGTCGAGCAGGAGCGGCCGGCCATCGCGGCCGCAGTGCAGGAATTTGCCCAGCAGCGGGCCGACTATTTTCGGCGGGTAGAAAGCGAACTGGTGCGGCTGGCGCTGTCGATTGCGCGCAAGGTGCTGCATCGCGAAGCCCAGATGGATCCGCTGCTGCTGGCCGGGGTGGTGCGGGTCGCGCTGGACCAGATGCAGGCCGGCACGCAGCTGATGCTGCGGACCTCGCCGGATGCAGCCGAAGCCTGGCGCCAGTTCTGCGCCCAGCAGCTGGGCGACAAGCAAAGTGTCGAGGTGGTCGCCGACAGCTCCGCTCGAAGGGCCACGTGCGTCTTGCAGGCCGAAGCCGGGCAGCACGGAGATCAGCCTGGACGCCAGTTGCAGGAGATCGAGAGCGGTTTCTTTGATTTGCTGCGCGATCGTCCCGGGGCCGAGCCATGAACCAGGGACTGCTGCTGCCCTACTTCAGCCGCTGGAATCCCGGCCCGCGATCTGCTGGCAGGGACGGGTGACGCAAGTTGTGGGAAATCTGCTGGAATCGGCCGGGCCACCCTGCAGCCTGGGCGAGTGCTGCGAAGTTCGCGACGCCGCCGGGCACATCTATTCCGGCGAGGTTGTCGGATTTCGCGGCACCACGGTTCTTACCATGCCGCTGGAGAAGCCCAGCGGGATTCGTTATGGCGATCCGCATCGTCGCCCATGGGCAAGCGGCCCTCGGTAGCGGTGGGCGAAGAACTGTTAGGGCGGGTGATCGACGGCACCGGATGTGCCCTGGACGGCCGGCCGGCCCCCGGCGCGCGCCAGCGCCGGCCGCTGGACACGCCGGCTCCCCTGGCCTTGCAGCGGCTGCCGATTCGCGAGCCGCTGGGCTGCGGCATTCGCGCCATCGACGCGCTTTCTCACCTGCGGCCGGGGACAGCGGCTGGGCATCTTCGGCGGCAGCGGGGTGGGCAAGAGCACGCTGATCGGCATGATGGCGCGGGGCACGGCGGCCGACCTGACGGTGCTGGCGCTGGTAGGCGAGCGCGGCCGCGAAGTGGGAGAATTTCTGGAGGCCCTGGGCGACGGCGGGACGGCAACGATCGGTGGTGGTGGTATCCACCTCGGACCAGTCGCCGCTGCTGCGTATTCGCGCCGCCCTGGCCGCCACCAGCATTGCCGAATATTTTTGCCAGACGGGCAAGAATGTTCTGCTGGTCGTCGATTCGCTGACCCGCTTTGCCATGGCGCAGCGCGAAATCGGCCTGGCCGCCGGCGAGCCGCCCACCGCCAAGGCTTACACGCCTTCGGTATTCAGCATGCTGGCGCGGCTGGTGGAGCGGGCCGGACGCTTTGCCACCGGCAGCATCACCGCGTTCTACACCGTGCTGATGGAAGGCGACGACCAGCAGGATCCGCTGGTCGATGCCCTGCGCTCGCTGGTCGATGGACACATCATGCTCGACCGCCGTCTGGCGGCGGAGAACCACTATCCGCCGATTGCCATGCTCGACAGCCTGAGCCGGCTGATGCCGGCGGTGGCCACGCCGCGAGCATTTGACCCGCAGCTCGCAGTTGCGCTCGCTGCTTTCCGCCTATGCCCGTTCCGAGGACCTGATCCGCATTGGCGCTTATAACCCGGGTTCCGACCCGCTGTTGGATCGGGCTATCGCCCTGCTCCCGGGTTGCAAGTCGTTTCTCTGCCAGACTCCGGAGGAGTAAGCTCCCCTGGCCGAAACCCTAGCCCGGCTGAACGCCTTGTGCAGCTGACCATGGCCTTCCGGTTTACCCTCGAAGCCGTCTTGCGCTACCGCCGCAGCCTGGAGGATCGCGAGCAGATGCGTCTGCAGCCGCTGCTGGCCCGGCGGGCCGGCTTGCAGGGAACTGCAGCGGAGCGCGAGGCCCAGCTGCAATTGCAGACGGCTGCACCAGGAGCTGCAGGCAGCGCCCCGGTTGGCCGGGAGCTCCACCTTTCGGTGGCGGGCTTGCGCGGCTGGAAGCGCGAGGTGTTGCTGCAATCCCAGCTGCAGCCGCTACAGACCGAAATTACCGCCGCAGACGGCGCGCTACCAGCAGGAGCGGCGCAAGCGGGAAGTGTTGGAATCGCTGCGCGACGCCCAACTAGGCGACTATCGCCTGCAGCAACAGCGGCGCGAGCAGGCCTCTGGATGAGATGTATCTTTTGCGGCGCGGCCGCGGGCAGGCCTGATTTGCCCACTGGAGTGGCAACGGTTGCCCAGCCGTCGACTTTCCACGAATCTTTTCAACTCTGCCACCTTCATCGGCAAATCAGCAAAATGCTTGAGGTGCGGAGGTTTGCGAGTCGGCTGCCAGGCTGGGTCAGAAATCTGCCGGTTGGAACTCGAGATGCTAGTTGATAACAGCTGAGAAGAGGCAGCGCCGTTGATCAGTGTAAGCCCAAGCAACGCCGGCAACCCGAGTGCGACAGCAATTCCGGCACTGGGTGCAGCCGCGGCAAACTCCGTCGCCGGCGATTTTCGTCAGACGCTCCAGGCAAGAGTGGGGGCACCGCAGGCCGAGGGCCCGGCCGGCAACGCTGCACCGCAAAACCCATCTTCGGGCAAAAGCGCTGTGCCCCAGGACGCAACCGTCGGCCAGAAAAATTCCAGCGCCAAGCGATCAGCAGATGCGAAACCAAGCACCAAGGCGGAACCCTTGGCCGCGGGTTGCTGGAAGCGGTGGCCATCCCGTCGGCGCTGGCGGCGAATCCGCTGGCGCCGGCCACCGCATTCGGCCTGGCGGACGGGCCAGGCGAGACCGGCGACGTGGCGACCGCAACCCCGGCGTTCGCCGACGGAAACAATCCCGGCCGGGCTTAGGTCAGCTTCGGCTTTGCCGGAGGGCTTAGCCGGATTACCAGCTGCTGCCTCTGCCGGCGGGGTGACGATGAAAGCCGCGGAGCCTTCGCTGGAAAACAGCTAAAGATGTAGCGACGCCTGAGGAGTCTGCCGGCGCCGGCAGCAGGAATCCTGCAAGAGGAGCAAGCCGCAACCGCCCACCGGCGGTTCTTCGCTGTCCGCATCAGGTTTGTCCCACGCCAGCTTGCCAGCTTCGCTCGGGCGACCGCCAATGAGGGCTGTGCCGCCGAACGAGGTTAGCAGCCAAACCTGGTCGCTGAGCGCTAGCCAGAAAAGCAGCCCGCGCGACTTGGGAGCTCCTCGACTCGACCCCTCGCAGTCCGCCCCAGCCTTCTGCGGAGAGTGACACTGGCGCAGCCGCAGTACATCCCGAAGCTCCCGCCACGCCCCCGTTCGTGGCGTCCGCTGCCCAGGCATCGACCGGCAGCGTAATCCCCGCAGCCGATGAGGCTGCACCAGAGCAGGCTAAAGCGGACCTTGACGATGCTGCCGGGAAAGCCGGGTGGGCAGCCTGCCCGGACGCGGCCGGGACAGTCGTCGGCTTCCGCGCCGCGCAGACCGCAAGGCGCAGCTCCTCCGATCCCAAGGCTGCCTCGCCGGTATCTGCTTCTAACTTCGGGACAGCGGCGGTGCAATCGAAAACCCAGGACGCACCGGGCGCGCCGCCTGGGCAGAAGGCAGAACCTGCCTCGCCGGCTCCGGCGGATGGCTCCTCTTCCGGCCATCCGGCTCCAGCAACAGCAATCGGCGCGGCCGATCGCCTGGGCCGCAGCCGCGGGCGCACTAGCCCCAGCGTGACGGAAGGTCGAACCGGCCAGCCCTTCGCAGACTACACATGCCCCCCAGGATGGCAACTCGTTACCGGCGCCGGTAACGGTGCAGAGCGCGCGCGTGCTGGAGCGCATGGGACAAACCGAGATGCGGGTGGGGGTCAACACGGCTGGTTTCGGAAGCGTCGAATTGCACGCCAGCGTAAATCAGGATCGGGTGGGCGCGGTAGTGGCGACCAACCACCTGGAATTGCGCGCCGCCATGATGGCGGAGATGCCGTCGCTTGAGCGGGCAATGGAACAGCACCACCTGCGGCTCGACAGTATGGCGCTGAACGCGCGCCGCCGGCTCGCAAGATGATGGCCGCTTCAGCGGGCAGCAGCCTGGCTCGCAAACGAAAATAGACTCAATCGGGAACTCGATTTTCCGGTTTCGCTGACCCCGGTCCACCCGCCCAGCGAGAGTTTGCCTGCGCCTGGCCGGGCAGCGCTGAATTTCTCCGGACTCAACGTCCATGCCTGAACCGCTGAAATCAGCGGTGCACTCACGAACACCGTATGTAACACCAGTCCAGATGTGACTTACGCGGCGGCACCCCCCGCGCCCGGTACCAGCACACACCAGCAGCACCACTCCAGCAGCGATATCGCTCGGGCGGCGGCACGGACAGCATGTTCATGCAATTGCTGGTCACCCAACTGCAAAACCAGGATCCGCTGTCCCCCATGGATCCTTCCACCTTCGTCACCCAACTGGTGGGGGTCACCAGCCTCGACCAGGTGACGCAAATCAACCAACTGCTGCAGAACACGCTGGGCAGCTCGTCGACATCAGTCAGCACTCAGCACCACAGGAGGTCTATAATGCCGCTATTTTCGATTCCTCTTTCCGGCCTGGACGCCAGTTCTACGGCCATGTCCACCATCGCCAACAATCTGGCCAACCTGAACACCATCGGGTACAAGGGAAGCGACACCCAGTTTGCCGATCTTTTCTATGAGACCCTGGGCACCAACGGTTCCGGCGACCCGGTGCAGGTGGGCGCCGGCACCCGTCTCGACCAATTCCATCGACATGAGTTCCGGCAGTCCCGAGTCGACGGGCGTAGCCACTGACGTGGCCATCATGGGTAACGGGTTCTTTGTGGTGCAGCAGAACGGGACCAACTACTACACCCGCGCCGGAGACTTTCAGGTGGGAACGGACGGCACTCTGCAGACCTCCAACGGGGAGTCGGTCATGGGCTATGCCGCCGTGAACGGCGCCATCCCTGCCGGTGCGCCTTGGCGCCGCTGCAATTGAACATGGGACAGATCAACGCTCCCAGGCCACGACCACGGTCCAGTTGAGCACCAACCTGGATGCCGGGGCCACTGTCGGCGTACCCGGCCTTCTCCACTCCGCTCACGGTCTACGATTCGCTGGGCAACTCCCATGTGCTGGACTTCAACTTCACCAAGACCGCGGCGGGCGCCTGGAACTGCACCATCACCATTCCCAACTCCGACCTGACCCCGCCCCAGCCTGGGCGGCATCGACGGCCTATACCGTGGGCAAACGATTCGCCGCCCACGGCCAACGGGCACATCTATCAGTGCACCGTGGCCGGCACCTCCGGCGCTACCCCGCCGAGCACCTGGCCCACCGATGGCTCGACCTTCACCGATGGCGGCGTGACCTGGAAGGACATGGGAACGCAGACCACCATCAACACCACGCACTGACGTTCGACAGCAACGGCAAGCTCACCTCTCCCACCGGCAACGTCACCAACATCACCGCCAGCGGGCTGGCCGACGGCGCCAGCCTCTGAACTTCAACTGGAACCTGTACAGCAGCTCGAATGTCGCCGCTGGTGACGCAACTGGCCAGCGCCAGCTCACGACCAGCGCCTGCAAACGGCTATGGCAGCGGCTCGCTGACGGATTACACCATCGGCACCGACGGCGTGATTATCGGCAGCTTCAACAATGGGCGAACGGCGGCGCTGGGGCAGATCGCACTGGCCAACTTCGCCAACGTGCAGGGCCTGGAGCGGGTGGGGAACAACGAGTTCTCGACCACCTTGGCGTCGGGAGCGGCAATCGTGGGAGCGCCCGGCACGGGAGGATCTGGGAACGGTTTCGGGCGGTTCGCTGGAGTCGTCGAACGTCGATATTGCCACCCAGTTCTCGGCGCTGATTGTCGCCCAGCGCGACTATGAAGCCAACGCTCGCACGATGACTACCTTCGACCAGGTGATGCAGGACACGATCAACCTGAAGGCGACTTAAAGTCGGCGCTCTCGCGCCGATGAAGAGAACGTGACGCTGGACCGATGCCCGTACCCCTGGGTCGCTGGGGGTGCGGGACATTCGTACGCGCTGAGCATTAGAAAGCTGCTTATGCTCGCTGGCCCGTTTCTAAGCCTTGCATCATGATCTCCTCGAAGTCTCTGTTAGATATGACCGGCCTGCTGCCGGCGGGCGCGCTGGCGCAGTCAGAATCTTTCGCGACTAAGCATCGGTTCCGCAGCAACTTAGCCTGCATCCCGATCTTTCTCTGGAATCTCGCTTTCCCACTCGCTCGGCATTCCGTTTGCAATTTACCCACTAAGTCGCCCGGGCACATGAACAAATTCAGACCCACGGGACTTCAGGCGCAATGAGCGAGAAGCAACTACCGCGGCCGAGGCGGCAGCCAGACCGTGACATCGATCAGTGGAAGCGGCTGTGGTGGCTGCCTTGCGAGTTGTCGCTGGAAGTCCCGCTGGCGCACTTCACCGTCCGCGAGCTGCTGCGCCTGCGCACCGGGCGGCATCGTCGCCAGCCTGGAGCCGCAGCGCGGAAGTTCCCCTCTATGCCAACGGGCAGAGGATCGGATGGGCCGAATTTGAGGCCGTGAACGAGCACATAAGCGCCCGTATTACGGAGTTGGTGTGAAGGATGATAATGGAATCGACGGAAACATCGCGAATTAAGCATTTGCGGACAGCCTGGCTCGGGCCGGTGGGAGCAGCTGAGCAAGGCGCTGGCGACGGTGCGTGTGCGAGGCGCCGCGGCGTTTGCGCGTCTGCGAAAGCGTCTCGCTGGGCGAAAAAAGGGTGGTCGCCGTGATTGAGTACGAAAGCCAGAGATTTCTGGTCGGCGGAGGCGCAGTCGGTGAACCTGCTGGCGCGCTTGGGCGAGGCGCCGAATTTCTCCGAGCTTCTGACCGATTGGTGCGAGCGCCAACGATGACGAGTCCTCCAGCAATCGACGCTGGCGCGTCGGCTGTCTGGCGGCGGTTGGCTTAGCAGTCTGCCCTGCGAGCGCCAGCGTCGCTCCTCCGGGCGCCAAGCTGCAATTCCCGGCGTCAACGCCAGCGGCGTGCCCTGGACGATCGTCCTGCTGCTGACCCTGCTGACCCTGCTGCCGGCGTTGCTGCTGTCCATGACGCCGCTCGTGCGGCTGCTGGTGGTCTTTCACTTCTTGCGGCAGGCGCTGGGCACGCAAAGCGCGCCCACCAACCAGACGCTGATCGGACTGTCACTGGTGCTGACCTACTTTCTGATGCAGCCGGTGGGCGAGCGATTTATCAGCAGGCGATCGTGCCTCTGGAGGAGAACCAGATCACGGCCTGGGAGGCGCTCGACGCGGCTCCGAGCCGGTGCGCCATTTATGCTGCAGTTCGTGCGCGAAAAGGATGCCGCGCTGTTTGTCGAATTGGCCAAGCTGCCGCCGCCGCGATCGCCCGGAGATTTGCCCATGCGGGTGGTTGCGCCCGCCTACATTCTGTCGGAGTTGAAGGCCGGCTTCCAGATCGGCGCGGTGCTGTTTCTGCCCTTCCTGGTGATCGACCTGGTGGTGGCCTCGATTACGACCTCGGTGGGCATGATGCAGTTGCCGCCGGTAGTGATCTCGACGCCGATCAAGATCCTGCTGTTCGTGATGGTGGATGGCTGGAACCTGCTGGTGGGTTCGCTGATGAAGAGCTTCTCCTGAGCCCGAGATGAGGACGCAATGTCGCCGGAGACAGATCGTGAAGCTCGGCCAGATCACGCTGGAGACCGCGGTCCTGCTGGCCGCGCCGCTGCTGATCGCGTGGCGTGGTCAGCCTGGTGATCAACATTGTGCAGGTGCTGACCTCGCTGCAGGACAACACCATTTCTACCGTGCCGCGGCTGCTGGCGACGGCGGTGGGCGCGATTCGCTGATGCCGTGGATGCTGCGGCACTGCGCTCTTCACCTTGCAGATGTTGGCCGACTTCCGGCCGCTTCTGCGCTAGAGGACCGAAGATGGACGCGCGACTCCAACTCCAACTCGAAGAGTTGATTGCGGCGGTGGCCTGTCGGGGCGCGGGTCTCCGGCCTGATGGTGTTCGCGCCGTTTCTCGGCAGCGCGCGATTGCGCCGCGGGTCAAGGCTGGGCTGGCGGTGCGCTGACCGCGCTGCTCTATCCGGTGTGCGGCCCGCGCGGTCTTTCGCTGACCGCCGGCGGCGTGGTGCGGGTGATGGTCTCCGAAGCGCTGGTCGGACTGCTGCTCGGGCTGGCGGTGCAGTTCGTCTTCGAGGCGGCGCAGTTGGCCGGCCAGGTCATGGGTATGCAGATGGGCTTTGGCTGGTCAACATCATCGATCCCAGCACGCAGGTCGATACGCCGGTGCTGGCGGTGTTCTCCCAGACCATTGCGATGCTGATCTTTCTGCAGCTGGATGTTCATCACTGGCTGGTGCGCGCGCTGGCCGCCAGCTTTGCTTATCTTCCCGCCGGTGCCGCGCGCCATCGGCGACTGACCCGGCAGCTGCTGCACGCCGCCGGCGGCATCTGGCTGGCCGGGGTGCAGATTGCGGCTCCGGTGCTGGCCGCCACGCTGGTGGCCGATATGGTCCTGGGGTTTCTGGGCAAGGCCTCGCCGCAACTGCCGGTGCTGTTTCTCGGCCTCCGGTGAAAAGCATGGTGGGACTGGCGGTGCTGGGCTTGTCGCTGAAGTTCTGGCCGGCGTTGTTCGATCGCTATTTTACCAGCGCGTCCAAGCTGGCGAGCAGCTGCTGCAACTGGCGCACTGAGGAATCTCATGGCAGAAGGCGACAAAACCGAACAAGCAACACCGCGGCGGCGGGACAAGGCGCGCGAGCAGGGCCAGGTGGCGCGCAGCCGCGAGCTGGCGGGCGCGCTGATCGGCTTTGCCGGGCTGCTGGTGGTGCTGTGGATCTCGGCGGCGCAGTTGCAGCGTTGGCGCAGCCATGGGGCAGCTTGGACCGACCTGGCCTGGCAAAGCGATTTCAATCCGGGCACGCCCATCCTGCTCTGGACCGGGATGCCGCGCTGCGCTGGATTGTCGCGCCGCTGGGCCTGGTGTGGGTGCTGGCGGTCGCCAGCAGCGTGGCCCAAGGCGGCTTCGTCTTTGCCGCCGAGGCTCTGCACTCCCAACATCGAGCGCCTGAGCCCGGCCAAAAAGCTGGAGCAGATGTTCTCGCTCGCCGGGCTTGGCGCCGTCGCCGAAATCGCTGCTCCCGTTCTCGGTCTGCTCTACCTGGGCATCTACGTTCTGGCGTCGCGACTGGGATCTGCTCCTGGCGCGGGCCAGATGCCGCCGGGCAAGTTCGGCCAGTTGGCTGTCGAGCGGGCGCTGGAGGTCTGCTGGAAGTCCTCGCTGGTGCTGCTGCCTGGTCGGGCATCGACTACTGCCAGCGCCAGAAGCTCGAAAGCGATCTGCGCATGAGCAAGCAGGAGATGCGCGACGAGATGAAGCAGACCGACGGCAATCCCGCCATCAAGGCGCGCTCGCCGCCTGCAGCGCCAGTGCGCCGCCGCCGCATGTTGCAGGAAGCGCAGCGCGCCACCGTCGTGGTCACCAATCCCACCCACTTTGCCGTGCCCTGGAGTACCGCCCGGAGATGGCCGCCCCCACCGTCGTCGCCAAGGGCCGAATCTGCTCGCCCAGCAGATCAAGGAAATCGCGCGCTGGGACGGCATTCCCATCGTCGAAAATCCGCCGCTTGCCCAGGCCTCTATCGCACCGTCGAGGTCGGCCAGGCGATCCCCGACAAGCTCTACGCCGCCGTCGCCGAAATCCTCGCCTACGTCTTTCGCGCAGATGCACGCGCAGCAGGCGACGAGGCAGGACGGAGGACGTCCATGGCGAATGAGCCGACCGACAAACCGCAAGCGGTGCTGGCAAGCGGGCTGCGACTGGATCGTTCCGGCCGCCGCCGTCGCCCTGGTCTTCGTCATGCTGGTGCCGCTGCCCGCCTTCTTGCTCGACCTGCTGCTGGCCATGAGCATTACCGCCTCGGTCATCGTCCTGCTCTCGGCGGTGTACATCCTTCGCCCGGTGCAGTTCTCGGTTTTTCCCAGCCTGCTGCTTCTGCTCACGCTCTTCCGCCTCGCGCTCAATCTTGCCAGCTCCCGCCGCATCCTGCTGCACGGCAATGAAGGCACCGCCGCCGCCGGACACGTGATCGCCGCCTTTGGACAGTTCGTCGTCGGCGGCAACTACGTGGTCGGCTTCGTGCTCTTCATCGCCCTGATCGCCATTCAGTTCCTGGTCGTCAGCCACGGCGCGGTGCGCACCGCCGAGGTCACCGCGCGCTTCACCCTGGACGCCATGCCCGGCAAGCAGATGGCCATCGACGCCGACCTCAACGCCGGACTCATCGACGAGCAGCAGGCGCGCGCCCGCCGCGAGCAGGTGGCCCGCGAAGCCGAGTTCTACGGCGCCATGGACGGCGCCGCCCGCTTCAGCCAGCGCGACTCGCTGGCCACCATTCTGCTCACCGCCATCAACATCGTCGCCGGCTTCCTGATCGGAGTCTTCCAACTCGACATTCCCTTCCGCGACGCGCTCAAGACCTACACCGTTCTCACCGTCGGCGACGGCCTGGTCACCATGATTCCTTCGCTGCTGGTCTCCATCGCCGGCGGCCTGGTGGTCACCCGCGCCTCGTCCGACAACTCTCTCGGCGGCGATCTCGGCCAGCAACTTTTCGCCCAGCCGGCCGCTCTGGATGCCGCCGGGCGCCATGCTTGCCATGGGCATGATTCCCGGCATGCCCAAGTTTTCTTTTCTTCCTCATGGTGCCGTGCTGCCTGGCTGGCGTGGCGGGCCAGAAAGAGTTTGAGAAGCCGGCTGCCGCACCGGAAGCGGCGGCCGCCGCCGGCGGAGCCGCCACAAGCCCGGAACCATCCAGTCCGACTCGCTCGGAAGCCCTGCTGACGCTCGACGATCTCTCCCTCGAAGTCGGCTACGCCCTGGTCCCGCTGGTCGATGCCAATCAGGGCGGAAAGCTGCTGCCCCGCGTCCGGGCCCTGCGCAAGCACCTGGCCAGGCAGCTCGGCTTCATCATTCCCAGCGTCCACATCACCGACAACCTGCGGCTCAAGCCGCGCGAATACGTCATCTTCTCTGCGCGGCGTCGAGATCGCCCGCTGGGAGATGCCCGACGACTGCCTGCTCGCCATCAGCTCTGATCCCGAACCGCCGCGACTTGCCGGCATCGAAACCCGCGAACCGGCCTTCGGCGTCGCCGCCCGCTGGATCGCTCCCGGACTGCGCGAGCAGGCCATCGCCGCCGGCTACTCGGTCGTCGATCAGACCTCGGTGCTCGCCACCCACATCGCCGAGGTCATCCGCCAGTACGCCCACGAGTTGCTCACCCGCCCGGAAACCAAGCGCCTGCTCGAGCGCCTCAACGACTCCCACCCCAAGCTCCTCGAGGAACTGGTGCCCAAGCTCATGACCCTGGGCGAGGTGCAGAGGGTCCTGCAGCAGCTGCTGCGCGAGCAGGTCTCCATTCGCGATCTCGGCACCATTCTCGAGACCCTGGTCGACACGGCCGCCATCAACAAAAATCCGGTGCCGCTGGTCGAAGCCTGCCGCCAGGCCCTGGGCCGCTCCCTCATCAAGCCTTTGCTCGACGAAAAAGGCGGCTGCGCGTGGTCACCCTCGATCCCCGCATCGAAGAGGAGCTCAACCAGGCTTTCATCCGCAGATGCCCGGCTCGGGCTCGCCGGCTTGCAGCCACCTTCATCCGCCGCCTGCTCGAAGCCTTGCGCAAACTGGTCGGCGAAAACGTGGACGTCGCCACCCCTGTCATTCTCTGCCTCGGTCAACACGCGCTTCCATCTGCGCCGTCTTGCTGGAACCATTTCTTCCCAAAATCGTCGTCATCTCGCACGGCGAAATTCCCGCGCTCACTCCAGGTGCATTCCATGGGAATGATCCGATGACGATCAAGCATGAGTGCCGGCGCAAGCCTATGAACAAATGAACTGTACCCGGCCGCTCGACGAGTGCGGAACCGCATCCTGCTGGAACAGTTGCCGCAGGTGCGCTACATCGCGCGCCACATCCATGACCGTCTGCCCCAGCACGTCCCTCGAAGACCTGGTTCACGCCGGCGTCCTTGGGCTCATCGACGCCCTCACAAGTACGACGCCGGCCAGGTCCAGTTCAAGACCTACGCCAAGTTCCGCATCCGCGGCGCCATTCTTGACAGCCTCCGCGAACTCGACTGGAGTCCGCGCGATCTGCGCCGCAAGGCCCGCCGTGTGGAAGCGGCCTCGCCGAAGCTGCAACCGACCTCGGACGCTCGCCGACCGAGCAGGAGATCGCCGCGGAAATGGGCATCACGCTCGATGCCTTTCAGCACCTGCTCGACGAAATTGCGGGTCTCGATCTGGGCAGCCTGCACATCGAGTGCAGGACGATGGCACGAGAACGATCTTGCGAGAAACCTGCCCGGCCATCCCGAGGAGAATCCCTACTCCCTCTGCATGAAGGCGAGTTGCAGCAGCTCCTCGCCCACGCCATCGAGGAATTGCGCGAAAATGAGCAACAGGTGCTTGCCCTGTACTACTACGAAGAGCTCACCATGAAAGAAGCTGGAGCCGTGCTCGGCGTCGGCGAATCGCGCGTCTCGCAGATTCATTCGCTCGCCGTGCCCGCCTGCGGGCCGTCTTCTCCGTCGCACCTCCGGATGGCCGCCGTGGTCAAGTAGCCGCAGCAATTCCAGGACCAGCCGGGCTATGGAAAAGGTATTAAACCAGGAAGAAATCGATGCCATGTTTCGGGCCGCGCAGGGCGGCTCTGCCGGGCAGCCGCCGCTCAGCGCGCTCATCGAGCCCTGGGACCTGCATCAGGCCGGACTTTGGGAAAGAGCAGTTGCATAGCATCAGCCAGTTGCACGAGAGTTTTGCCCGCAACTTGACCAGCGCGGCGGGAGCCTATCTGCGCGACAAATTCGAAGTCGCGTTGGTAGCGGTCGAACAACTGGCCTATCGCGACTTTCTCGCCCGCTTTTCCGACGTGACCTACTACGGCACCTTCCGCCTGCCGCCGGGAGAGGCCAGCGGCATTCTGCATCTGGATTTGAGTCTGGCCTTTCCGGTAGTGGACCTGCTTCTGGGCGGATTGGGACAAATGCCCAAAGCCAAGCGCGAGGTTACCGACATTGAAGAGAACGTGCTGGAAGGCGTGGGCGAAGTTATTTGCCGCGAGTTGCAACTGGTGTGGAGCCGCTGGGTCTGCAAGTGGAATTCGAGTGCCGGCAATCGGGGGCGCAGGTGCTGCGCATCATGCCGCCGCAAGAGAAAACCCTGACCCTGACCTTCGAAGTGACCATGACCGATTCGAAGGGCATGCTGAACATCGCCTTCCCTTCGGTGGTCTCCAGTGCGCTGCTGCGCAAGCTGGGCACCGAGTTGGTCTATCAGCGGGCCCAGGGAGCGGCGGTAAACCAGGAGACCCTGCGCCAGCGTCTGCTGAAGTCGGGAGTCGATCTCGAGCTGGCCACCCCGGCCATTCCCATCCGGCTGAGCGAGCTGTTGGCGCTCAAGCCGGGAAGGGTATTGCCCTTGCGCCGCCGCATCGACCAGCCCGCTGCTTTACGGGTGCGAGGCCGCGATGCTGGCTGGCCCGGCCGGTGAGCAGCAGTTATAACCGCCGTGCCGCGCAACTGCTGGAATACCTGGTGCAACCGGAGAAAGAGGAGAAGCGATGAGTCTGCAAGCCAAACCAAATCGGATAACTATTTAGCGGCCTGGGTGGGCAGTCTGGCTTCGTTCTCTCTCGGCTCACCTCCGGATCCTGGCAGGAGGAACCTGCCGTCCGCCGGACTAGGTCCCCTCTGGCTTGCGTGCGGATTACCGCCGCCGGCTGGTCTGCCCGGTCAGCAATCCTTGTACTTCAGCGCAGCCGGGGTAGCGGAACTGCTGCGCATCTTCCTGAGCGAGGAAGTCAGCGTCCCCAGCGAACTTGACGCGATGCAAGGCGAGGCCCTGGAGGAATTGGTGCGGCAGTGGGCCGGGTTGGCAGCCAGCGCTCTGAAGCCTGACTTCGGAGAGGTTACGCTGGCAAGTCGCTCGACCTTTCCGGCGCTGCCTCGGCCCGGGAGGCCGATTGTTGCGGGTTAGCGATGGGGCGCGGGCGATTGCCGCACAAATGGCGCGGGACGAGGCTCTGGCCGGTGCTCTGGCCGAACCGGCGCCCGCCGTTCCGACCCGCTGCTCCCGCCACTGCCTTCCGCCGGCCATTCCCGCCCCGTCCGCCCGGGTAGAGGAACTGCTTCGGCAGGGCAACCTGGAACTCCTGATGGATGTGGAGTTAGGGGTGATGTTGCGCTTCGGCCGCCGCCAGACCACCCTGCATGAGGTTCTGGATCTGGCCACCGGAGCGGTGTTGGAGCTGGATCGCGAGATCCAAGAGCCAGTGGATCTGGTGCTGAATGGACGGATCATTGCTCGTGGCGAAGTCGTGGTGGTCGACGGCAATTACGGTCTGCGGGTCACCGAAGTTGCTTCTCCCCAACAGCGGGTTAACAGCCTTTGAGCTGCCTCGGAAAGGAGCGAAATGTCTGTTTCCCTGCGTTCGGTTTTTCCGCTCTCCTCGCCCCTGGCCGCTCTGGCGGCCTTGCCCGTTTGCGCCAGTCCGTTTTGTCCCCGGCCGCCGACTTTGTGGCAGCGCTGGTGGGCCCGGCATGAGGGCGTTTGGCTGCAAGATCGCTGGTACTGCTCGCCCGATTGTTTTCGGGTGGGGTGTTTCGCCGTTTGGAGGTCGCCGCCTACGCCCGCAGGCGCGATCCGAAACCCAATCGCCTGCCTCTAGGTCTGGTCCTGCTGTCGCAAGGCGACATTACCGAGCCAACTGCGGCAGGCGTTGGAACTCCAGCGTACGGCCCAAGTCGGGCAAGCTGGGCGAGTGGCTGATCAAGTTGGGAGCGGTCTCGCCGCAACAGATCACCGCCCTGGCGGTGCAGCAGGGCTGTCCTGTCTTCCCGGCAAGTGAGTGTCACTTGCCGGCGACCATGCATTGGCCGGACGCTTTCACAGCTACCGGGCGGTGCCTTCTTTTACAACCGGATTCAGTCGAGTCTTTACGTAGGTTTCTCGGGAATCAGTCACCCATTATTGTACTCCCTGGAACAGATGCTGCGCTGCCGCACCCAGCCCTGCATCGTGCCCTCCGCCACCTACCAGCGGCAGCTGGAATGGCAAATGCGCATTGGACGAGAGCGAAACCGTGATGATCAACCAGCGCCAGAACAGCATCGAGATGGCGCAAACCATCGGCAACTATGCCCAGCAGATTCATGCGGAGCGATGTTCGCTGACCGCCTGCGACGATCATCTTTGGACCAGGCTGGAGCGGGTCAGCGGTTTCCATGTCGACTTTCTTTTTCGTCTGCCCACGATCCAGTAACCCGCCCGCCCGCCGGGCAAGGGAACCTGGATTGCCGGCGTCGCTAAAGCCGACGCAGAGTGCCGATGAACTCCACAGGCATGCGATGGATTGTCCCGCCCCAACCCGCGAGTCGATGGACCCTTGGCCGCCTGCTCCGCAACCGGCTGCGATGCCCGCTCGACGGTCCGACCTGCCAGCCGTGGTTTTGCCCCTGCTGACGCGTTCCAGCGGCTTGCTTAACCTGTTATTTCAAGACGGGACGGTCGACTTGGAGTTGGCCAGTTCCGTGGTGGCGCTTGATCCCGGCTTGGCCTTCGGAACACTTCAGCTGGCCAACCGGGACCGGGTGGGCAAGAGTAACCCCATCTGGCTGTTTCCCCTGGCCGTGGTAGCGGCGGGACGCGACCTCATGCTGCAACTGGTAAACCAGGCTCCGCGAATCGAATCTGGGGCCCGGCCGCCGCAATCAACTGTTCCAGCTACCGCGATGCCGTGTTTGCGGCCTCGCTAGCCCAGTTTCTCACCCGGGAACTGGGAGAATGCGATCCGCGAAAGTCATTTCTGGCCGGGCTTTTGCTGGAATTGCCTGCCATGGTGAAAGTGGCCTTGCCCCGGCAATCGATTTCGCCGGCCAGGCTTCTTTCCACTTTGTGCAGCGCGCTGCCCTCCGCGGTTGTGACCGCCGCTCTGGCCGGGCCCGCCAGCGCGGACCGCTATGATCCGCTGGCTCCGGTGGGGGCCATTGCCCGCATAGCCGATTCACTGGTAACCAGCTGGCTGGCGGCTTTTTCGGGAGCCTGCCGCTGGAGCGGCTGGCTTCGGGACCACTTTGGCGGTTCTGGGAAGAAACCAATGTCGCCAGCGTTCCCGTCTGCTCGGTCATGGCCTGGAGCTGGCGCAGTGGGTTTCAGCCAACTTGTACCGGATGGATCCCTGGGAGTTTATGGCCAGATTGGAGCGCCACAAGTCATGGGAGTAAAGATGGAAGGTTTACGGACATTGATTGTTGACGATTCCTCGGTGATGCGGAAGATCGTGGCCCGGGCGCTGCAACAAGGGGGGGTCTCGCTCGGTCAGATTCTGGAAGCCGGAAATGGCTCGGAGGCGCTGGAGATTCTGCGCCGCGAGAAAGTGGACCTGGTACTCAGCGACATCAACATGCCGGTGATGAATGGCCTGGAGTTTGTGCGGCAACTTCGCAGCGTAGAAAACGCCCAGGGAATCCCGGTGGTGATGATCACCACCGAAGGCAGCGAGTCGCACGTGATGGAAGCCATCTCCTGCGGCGCGCGCGGCTACATCCGCAAACCCTTCACCCCTGACCAGATGAAACAGCACGTCCTGCCCTTGCTGGCAAAACTGAGATGCGGCAGAGCGTGCCGACGTCGGCTTCTGATTCGATTCCGGCGGGTGGTTCGCCTGCCGGCTGCGTTCTCAGGGACAGGCTTCAGGGGATCGAGCCCACGGGGTTTTCCTTTGGTGGAGCAGTTCGTCGTCAGCTGCGTGCCGGGGATTATTCCGGGGTTTCGTTGCACTGCGCTGCGGAACGCCGAGCTCCCCCATGCACCAGGCTTTCTTGCAACCGCGGGGCGTTCGACTTAGTTTTTCTAATCTGTATTCCTCTAAACCCTTGGATTTTTGCGCCTGTCTTCTCCTCTTTGGTTCCTTCTTGCAGGAACCTGGCGGAGCAGAACCCATGAACAGCGGACTCTATGCGGCGTGCGCTGGCTTGCTGGCGCGTACCCAGGCGCTCGATCTGGCAGCCAACAATCTGGCGAATGTCAATACCACCGGATATAAGGCGCAAATACCAACCTTCACTTCGCAGCTGGCCAGCGCCGACAGCCTGCGGCGTAATCCCATCGCGCAGGCCGTGAACGATTTTGGCGTCCTGGGAGGCAGCCGGATGGATCTGGGGCAGGGCAGTCTGGAGCGAACCGGCAGCGATTTCGATTTTGCCCTGCAAGGCGAAGGCTGGTTCGCGGTGCAGACGCGCCGGACGGCTTTACACCCGCAACGGAAATTTTCATGTCGATGGCAATGGGCATCTGGCGACCGCTGAAGGCAATCTGGTGATGGGAGCGCAAGGCGCTATCACCATTCCGCCGGGCAAGCTTTCGGTCAGCGACGATGGAACGATTTCGGTGGACGGTGCTTTGGCCGGCCAGCTTAAGGTGGTGAACTTTGCTCCGGGAACGGTCTTGACGCCCGTTGGCGGCGCTTCTTTTTCCGCGCCCGCCGGCAGCGAACTCAGCGCAAGCGGACCATCGTCCAGGGCTCGCTGGAGGGCAGCAATGTGAATGGCATTTCCGCCGCAGTCGGCCTGGTGGCACTGCAGCGTCATGCCGACCTTTTGCAGCAGGCCCTGACCGCATTCCACTCCAATTTCAACCGCATCGCGGCCCAGGATCTGTCGCGGATCTGAGGAGATGCTATGTTTCGTGCGCTCTATACCGCGGCTTCCGGCATGGCGGCCCAGCAATTGAATCTGGACAATGTCGCCAATAACCTTTCCAACTCCAGCACCGCCGGGTTTCGCTTTCGCCGGCTGCAGTTTGAGGACATGATCTATCAGAACCTGGTGATGCCGGGAGCGGCCGCCACCCAGAACACTACGGTGGCCTCGGGATTGCAGATCGGTCTGGGCACCCGCACGGCGGCCTCGGAGGTGATCCAGACCCAGGGCGATTTCGATTCCACCGGCAATCCGCTGGATCTGGCGATTCAAGGCACCGGCTTCTTTCAGGTGACGATGCCCGATGGCGAGATCGGCTACACCCGCGCCGGCATGTTCCATCTGGACAATCAGGGGAACATGGTGACCGCCGACGGCAATGCCCTGAATCCCCAGATCGCCATCCCGCCCAACGCTCTTACCATCACCATCGGAACCGACGGCACCGTAACCGTCACCCAGCCGGGACAGACGCAGGCGCAGCAGGTAGGCAGCATTCAACTGGCGACGTTTCAGAATCCCGGCGGGCTGAACAGCGTGGGAGCGAACATGTATCTGGCCACCACCGCCTCCGGCGATCCCATCATTGGGACCCCGGGCGGCGCCGACGGCCTGGGTACCTTGCAGCAGGGGGTGCTGGAGCAATCCAACGTAAACGTGGTCGACGAGTTCATCCAGATGATCCTGGCGCAGCGCTCCTATGAGGCGAACTCGCGCGTGGTAACCGCAGCCGATCAGATGCTGCAAGACCTGAATAATCTCTCGCGTTAGGAGAGCCGGGTACGGCCGAGCACATCCCGGTTGCTTGGAGTGCGATCGCGTTGTTGCTGCTTGCCTTGGGGTTGGCCGCGGGGCCTGCGCCCCGGCCCAGACGAGGCGGACTGCAGCAGCAAGCGGCGGCGGCCATGGCTCGCGGTTTGCACATCGACATGGGAGCGGACAGATCGAGCGAATCTGCAGTTGCTCGGACTCCCGGTCCCTGCCCGCCGGCGCCAGCTTGCATCTGGTCTCGGCCAAGCCGGGTTTTACCCCCGGCACCTGGCTTCTGAGACTGGATTGTTCTGGCGCCCCGACTGCCTGCCCTTTCACGCCCTGCTGCGCAGTGACGATATCGCGTACCTCTCGCGCCTGGCGCAACTGGTATCGCCCGGGCTGCGGCCGGGCCGAAATCGCATACCAGCCGGGCCGCTCCGTGGCCCTCCTGGCTCGCAGCGGAGATCGGGCCAATCTGGTCGAGGAACTTGCCGGCATGCGCCTGAAGGTCAAGGCGTCTGTCTGCAATCGGGTGCGCTGGGAGATCGGATTCGGGTGCAAAATCTGGCCACTCACCGGGTTTTGCTGGCCACGATCGCGGGCAAAGAGCTGGTACGGGTGGAGTGAAGCTGGCTGGCCGTCACATTCTCGCCGGCTCCCTGTTAGCTTGCGGTCTGCTGGCGATACGGCGGCAAAGAAGAAGAAAGACACGCCGTTGTCGCCGTCCTCGCTGCAGCAGTTTCTGCAGCGGGTACAAGGACAGCCGGTGGCGGCCACCATGTCGCTGGGCAGTTTGTGGCCGCTCGAGGGCGGCCTGCTTACCGACCTGGCCACCGACTACAAAGCGCGACGGCTGAACGATCTGTGGTCATCCGCATTGTGGAGCAGACCCTGGCCCAGGCCTCGGGCGATGTGACCGGGCAGCGTACCTTCGCCTCCAGTTCGGCCATCACCGGCATCCTGGGGCAAGCCAGCACCTTGTCGGTCAACCCGCTTTACAACCTGAATTCCGCCAGCAACCTGAAAGGCACGGGAACCGCCAACAGCCAATCGCTGCTGCAAAGCAATCTGGCGGGACGGGTGGTGGCGGTGCTGCCCAATGGCTATCTGGTGGTCGAGGCCGAGCGCCAGGTCAGCTTCAACCAGCAGAGCCAGACCATCATTCTGCGCGGCATCGTGCGGCCGGGCGACATCGCCTCCGACAATTCCGTGCCCTCGACCTCGTTGAGCGATCTGGAACTGGAGCTGAAGGGCAAAGGCGTAGTGAGCGATGCCACCCGTCAACCTAATCTGTTTATGCGCCTGCTGATGAAGATTGCGAACTTCTGATGAAACTGACAGTTCTATTGGCGCTGTTGCTGTGTCCCGGCTTCTGTCTGCCCGCCGCCTGCCACCCTGGCCGCGCAGGAGAACAAAACCCATGCTCCCCATTCGCGACCTGGCTACCATCGAAGGGGTGCGCGAGAACCCGCTGGTCGGCTACGGCATTGTGGTCGGCTTAAACCGCACCGGGGACTCGCAACAGACCATCTTCAGTGTGCAGACCCTGGCCAACGTTCTGCAGAAGATGGGAGTGCAGATTCCGGCCGCCTCGCTGAGCGCGGTGACGGTGAAAAATGTGGCGGCGGTGTTGGTGACGGCATCGTTGCCTCCGTTCGCCCGTCCGGGAATTCAAATCGACGTAACCGTTTCCTCGATTGGCGACGCCAAGAGTCTGGAGGGGGGCACGCTGCTGCTGGCTCCGCTGTATGCCGCCGACGGCAAGGTCTATGCCGAGGCCCAGGGAGCGGTGACCCTGGGCGGCTACACCGCCGGCCGATCCGGAGCCAACTCCAAGCAGGTAAATCATCCCACCGCCGGACGGGTACCCAATGGCGCGCCTGGTGGAGCGCGACGTCGCGATCGATTTGCGCAAGCTGGACCGGATTTCGCTGCTGGTGCGCGATCCCGATTTTCGCCTCACCACGGAAATGGCCGCCGCCATCAACCAGGAAGTCGGGCGTCCCATGGCCACCGCGGTCGACAGCGGGCGGGTAGAACTGCAGAACGTCCCGGTGAAGGGCATTTCCGAGTTGATGGCCCGCCTGCTGAGCCTGAAGGTAGAGATCCATCCTCGCGCCCGGGTGGTGGTCAGCGAACGCACCGGCACGATTGTCATGGGCAGGGATGTGCGGCTGAGCGCGGTCTCGATTCTGCATGGCGATCTTTCCATCGAGATTTCGACCGATTACCAGGTCTCGCAACCGGCTCCCTTCGGCAATGGCCAGACCGCGGTGGTGCCCGACACCACGGTCGAAGCCAAGGACGATAAAACCAAGCGCATCGAACTGGGCGAAGGCGCCAGCGTCGAGCAACTGGTGAACGGCTTACAGGCGATCGGCGCAACGGCGCGGGATGTGGTGGCGATTCTGCAGGCCATCAAGGCGGCCGGCGCCTCTGGAAGCCGATCTGGAGGTAATCTGACCATGGCGCTATCGATCTCCGGACAGTCCATATCAGCCGGCCGCGGCAGCAGATTCCAGCCAGGCCAGCCCTGCCCCCGGCAAGCTGGCCAAGGCCGCCCGCGAGTTCGAGTCCATCCTGCTGCAGAACTGGCTGGAGAAGATGAACAAAAGCTTTGTCGGGTCGAGAGCAGAGCCAGGATGCCGCCCACGATACGGTGACCAGCCTGGGAACCCAGGCCATCTCGACCGCCTTGGCGGCCCGGGGAGGAATCGGCATTGCCAGCATGATTCTTCGGCAGCTGCAGCCCAAATCCAAAGCCGGCGACCGCAGGCGAGCCGCAAGTCCAGCCGAATCCGGGGATTCATGTCCGGGAGGGCAATTGGCCGATAGAGTGAGAGACCGCAACTCGGGAAAAAACGGTGCAAACATTAAAGTCCTCTCACCAATTGCCGATCACTTCAATTGCAGGGCAATACATTGGAACGAGGTGCCGCGATGAGAATTGACTTAACTCCGTCGACCACGCCGCAACTGGACCGCAGCCACGGCTCGGCTGCGTCGACCCGGACGGTTTCCGACCGACTGCCATCGAACCGCTCGGGCGGCTCCGATGTGGCTAACCTGTCGACCGGCAGCGACGCGGTACAGCAGCTGAAGGCCAATCTCGGCAGCGTTCCTGAGGTCCGCCAGGAGCGGGTTAATCAGCTGCGGCAGGCGATCGGCGACGGGACATTTCAAGTTTCGCCCAGCCAGGTTGCCGGTGCCATGCTGGCAGAAAGCAGCGGCAAGGCCAGCTAACGCTTTTAGCGCCCCCGCGCCGGAGGGCATGCCGGTATGGAGCTAAACACGGGACGGTTGGAGCCTGCCTCGCGAATTCAAGAGGGCCCCTTTGACCAAGCGGCCGAGCGGCGCCGGCCGGGCAACCCGCCGCGGCGGCGCCAGGACGGTAAGCCTACCGAGGCACTGACCGAGGACGAGGTCCTGAGGGAAGAGCAGCCGGAAAGCCATCAGCTGGATGATCTGGCCTGAAGGAGGCAAGCGGTGACCAGTACCGGCGTAGTAAGCGCATCGCCGTCCCCGATGGGTCAGGAACTGGTCTTGCTGGAGACGCTGAAATCTCTGCTGGAGACGGCCATCAACTCGCTCAGCGGCGGAGAACCCGGAACCCTGCTGGAGGTGAGCCAACAGATCCGATCGACTGCCGAGGAAGTGATGGCACTTTCGCTGCAGCTTGGCCGTCTGCCATGGACACCGGAGGCGCAGCAGCAAAGACGCAAGCTGCTGGGAGAACTGGGCCAGCAGCGCGCTTTTTGCCGCGCCATGTTGCGGCGCTGGCGGCGCTCGCTGGTTCTGCGGCAGCAATTGCTGGGACTGCGAGCCGATCCTGTCCCTTACACGGAATCTCTGGAGTCTGGCTGGTACTAAAATGAGCGGACTGTTTGGCACGATGTCGATCGCACTGGGAGCGCTCCAGGCTCAGCAAGCCGGGCTGCAAACCACGACCAACAACGTCGCCAATCTCAATACGCCGGGCTATAGCCGGCAGCGGCCTATCCTGGAGGAAGCCGACCCGGTAGTACAAAATAACATCGCCTTCGGAGCAGGAGTCGAGTTAAAAGGCATTGAGAGCCTGCGGAGTGACTTGCTGGACATGCAGATCAGCGAAGAGACTCAACAGCAAGGCAATTCGCAAGCCGCAGTAAATGCCATGAATCAGGTGCAAACCCTGTTTCCTGACGACACCACCGGAATTGGGGCGCAGATCAGCGCTTTCTTTCAGAGCCTCAACAGCTTGTCCACCAATCCCTCCGACCTTACTCTGCGGCAAAGCGTGCTCTCGGCGGCCGGTAACATGGCGACGGCTTTCAATAACGTTTCCGGTCAGATCACCCAGGTCAGCAGCCAGCTCGACGACAATGTTCAGCAGCAGGTGCAACAGGTCAACCAACTTTCGCAGCAAATTGCGGCAATCGACGCAAAACTGGCATCGGTCAGTAGTACCGGTCAGGACTACGGAACCTTCCTCGATCAGCGCAGCGCCCTTATCCAGCAACTGTCCGGCATCATCGACGTGTCGCAAATCAACAATGGCAGCTCGCTGACCCTGACCACCAAACAGGGAGCGGCACTGGTGGTCGACGGTCAGGCTTACGGGCTCACGACCTCCCCAGACGCGAGCGGGGTGCAGCACATCTATTCGTCGCAGGGCAACGACATTACCGGCCAGATATCCGGCGGCCAGTTGGGCGGTTTGTTACAGGTTCGGGACAAGACATTGCCCGCGCTGCAATCCCAACTAGATTCCCTGGCCGGCGGCATGGTGCAGGCTTTGAACACCGCGCATGAGGAAGGTACGGACCTGAACGGCGATCCCGGCGGCAACCTGTTCGAGCCCATTACCGGGGCCGGGGCAGCGGCCAGCATGAAAGTTGCGATCACCGATCCCGCGCTGCTGGCAGCCGGCTCGGACGGAACCAGCGGCAGCAACGGTAATATCGCCAATCTGTCGGCGGTGGCCAACGCCGCCGTATCGAACGGTATGACCCCCAGCGGCGGCTACGGCAACCTGGTTTTCCAGGTAGGCATGAGCATCAGTAACAGCACCACCGATCTGAACGCCAGCACGGCTATGCTGCAGCAGTTGCAACAGCAACAGACCTCGGTAAGTGGAGTTTCGCTCGACGAGGAAGCCTCGAACCTTCTGCTGTACCAGCGGGCCTATCAGGCTGCGGCCCAGGCCATAAGCGCGGTGAATCAGATGCTGCAGACGGCCATCAACATGGGAGCCAGCTGATCATGAGGATTTCTCCCCAGATTTCGCAAATCCTGCTCAACGCCCTGAATGTTTCCGACCAATCCGAGCAGACGGCTCTCACCCAGCTGACCACGGGGCGGCGCGTGAACGTGGCGTCGGACGATCCCTCGGCGGCCGCGCAAGAGGTCAACATCGCCTATCAGATGGACAGTTGCGATCAGTACTCGCGCAGCCTGTCCAGCATCTACTCCGAGCTGCAAACGGCCGACTCCTCGCTGAACTCGGCGGTCACGTCTTTGCAACGGGCCATCACCCTGGGAGTGGAAGGGGCCAACGGTACCTTATCCCAGCAGGACCGGAACACCATCGCACAGGAAGTCAGCGGCATCTCGCAGCAGGTCTTGAGCGTGGCCAACCTCAGCTACAACGGTCACTATGTTTTCGCGGGCACTGCCGACTCCCAGCCTCCCTACGTGGTGGACGACACGGCGCCGGGCGGCATCGCCTATCAGGGCAACGATAACGTCAATTCGGTCGAAATCGAACCCGGGCAGTCGATTGCCGTAAACCAGCCGGGCAGCCAGCTGTTTTCGGCGGCGGGAGCCAGTGTCTTTCAATCCCTGAACGATCTGGTTACGGCGCTGCAGGACCCGACCAGCACCACTACCGATATTGGCAATGCAACCACCGAAATCCGGGGCGCCTATGACCAGCTCACCTCGGCACGAGCTTTCTACGGCAGCACGGTAGACCAGGTGCTGAGCAGCCAGGATTTCATCAACAGCGAGAGCGTTCAGCTCGCCCAGCAGCAAAACAGCACCATAGGTGTCGACATGAACGTCGCGGCCACGAACTTGTCCAATGCGCAGGAGGCGCGCAGCGCCGCGGTACAGGCTGCCGCGACTACCAGCAGTCTCACCCTGATGGACTATCTGTCGACCGCCTCGGGCGCCTAGTCAGCCAAGCCGGTCGCCGGTCAAACCGCACGGTGGTAGGCTGTAGTCGTCATGACTGCCGACGAAGTCAAACAACTCTTGCAACTGGAGCCGCTGTCGATCGAAGGCGGCTTCTTCCGCGAAACCTACCGCTCGCGCTGGAATGTTTCGGCCGAATACCTGCCCGACGGCTTTGCCGGTTCGCGCTCCATCGGCACCGCGATCTACTACATGATCACCCCGGAAACGTTTTCGGTTTTGCATCGCCTGCCGGGCACGGAAGTCTTTCACTTTTACCTCGGCGATCCCGTTCTGATGCTGCAACTGTTGCTGGACGGAAGCTCGCGCACCATTACGTTGGGTTCCGATCTGCTCAATGGTCAGCAGCCGCAGGTGGTGGTCAGGGGCCATGTTTGGCAGGGTTGCCGATTGGCGCCCGGGGGCAAGTGGGCACTCATGGGGACGACCATGTCTCCGGGCTTCGATTACGCGGACTATGAGAATGGAGATCGGGAGCAGTTAATCGCGCAGTATCCCGGTGCAGCCCTGAAGATCAGGGATTACACAAAGTAAATTGCTCTGCGCGTCTTCCACTCGAAGCCCAGCCGAATTGCATCGTCTTCGACATTGCAGACTCATCGGCCGTCCCGTGCCATCCCAGAGTTTTCGCATTGCCTGTGCGGAACAGCTTGGACAACCAGCCACTGCTTTTCTGGTGACCAGGGTTGACACCGGCCAGCTCGCTGAGGCGGCTGCACGGGCAATCCTTGAGGTACCATACTGCTGGTGCAAGGAGGTGGACTTCAGCAGCCTCCGGAGTAAACGCATATCCCCGGTGAGAGCCGGGCGGGGGACTGCATTGAGGACACTACCGACTTTTCTGCGCCGCTTCCGCTGGCTGGAGCTGCTGACGCTGACCGGCCTTCTGGCCGCGGTGGGAGTCAGCGCCTTCAAATTCAAGTTTTGCGTCACCGACGTCGATATCGGCTGGCATCTCAAAACCGGGGATTGGATCTTCCAGCACGCAGCGTTCCCCCATACCGGACTCTTTACCTGGACTGCTGCCAACCATCCCTGGGCCGCCTACAGCTGGGGCTACGAGGTGCTGCTGTCGCGCGCTTACGCCTGGTTCGGCCTGGTGGGCATTGGAGTCTACGGCACCCTGCTGACCATAGGTGTCGCCTATTCGGTTTATTGGATGGCGAGGCGTCTGTCAGGAAATTTCTGGATCGCACTTCCCGTGACCGTGCTGGCTTGCGCTGCGTTTATCTTCAGCCTGAACCCGCGGCCGGTTTTCTTTTCGATGATGCTGTTCGCCGTAACTCTGACGCTGTTGCTGGAGGCCAGGCGCACGGGCCGCGAGAAGCTGCTGTATTGGCTGCCCCTGGTTTTCATGCTGTGGGCGAACCTGCATATCCAGTTCGTTTTCGGATTGATGGCTCTGGGGATCGCAGTGGCTGTGAACATAGCCCAGAACCTGGCTGACCGGCTGGGATGGAAGCCTGACTGGCTGGAGCCGGCGAGACTTCCTACTTTCACCCTTCTCATTGTCTCGCTGGCCAGTTTTTTCGCCACTTGCATTGGACCGTATTCTTACAAGTTGTATGACGTAGTCCTGCAGTATGTTCATGCGGTCGTCCCCTATCGCATCCTGATTGAGATGCAGCCCATGAACTTTCGCGCCGGCAGTCACTATGTCGAGCTGCTATGGATTGGGTTTGCATTCTTCGCCGTCGGCCGGCAGAAGCGGGTGGACGTATTCAAACTGCTGCTGCTGTGTGTGACCGCGGTGCGCGGCTTTCACATTATGCGTGACGCCTGGTTTGTCAGCATCTCGGCGGCAGCTTGCATCGCGGAGTCGCTGGCGGGCACGCTGGAACGCGAACCGGCAGAAACCTGGCTGGAGAATCTTGGCGTGGCCGCTTTGGTCGCGGTGTTATTGGTGGTTTTCGCGGGTGAAGCAGACTTCAACCCGCCCGGCCTGGAACGCGCGATGACCGAAGTCCTGCCGGTCAATGCCGTCAATTACCTGCGCCAGCATCCGGCGCCGGGACCGCTTTACAACACGCTCGACTGGGGCGGTTATCTGATCTGGAAAATGCCCGAACGGCCGGTATCCATCGATGGCCGCACCGACCTCTATGGCGACCAACTGGAAGAGCTATTCTTTCTGACTGCTGCCGGCGCGCCCTCATACCTGAACGATCCTTACCTGAACGAGTCGGGCGTGGTGCTGTTGCAAAAGAAAAACCGTCTGGAAGGTTTGCTGGAGAGAGATCCTCGCTTCAGCCTGGTGTACCAGGACGACATATCGGCTCTGTTCTTCCGTCGTTAGGGAAACTCTGATTAGGTTGTTCTTGGAAGGGGGCGGCCTTCAGAGACTGTGTCGCAACCGGTAAATGATTTTTGCGGTGGAACAAATGACTCGAATAACCGATCAAAGTAGCCGCAAAGCGGCGAGATGAAGTTAGGCGGGGGCGTCAGCCCCCGCACAAGTGGAAAATTCTGCCGAGCCGCAGAGCGGCGACACCACTCGCGACACAGTCTCTTCAGGCCGTCCGTAACTCCCGGCAAAATCACTCCGGCTTTAGCCGCTGGGGGGCTCTGCCGTGACTTAACCAGAACTCCCTTTGCAGCTTTGCAACGCGGGCTTCGCCGTGCGGCTTAGGGGCGAACCGCGGCCTTGCTCATCCGCATTTTCCTGTGCCATGGCACGGCCGGAATTTTGACGAGCAATTTCCCGGCTCGGCCAACTCGCCGTCGGGACCGATACAGGTTTGGGTGTGCAGGCACCAGAAGATTCCGTCGTTGGTGGGAGGCACGGTAGGATCGGATTCGGTCGCGATGAATTGCCCCTTCCAGCGCAGCGCCGGGCACAACTCTTCGCGGTCGGTGTCGAAACGTTCAGCATCGAGATTCAGCATCATGCGGCACCTCCGATTCCCCCGCCGGCTTCGGTGCACTTCAGAATGGCGCGCTTCACTGCGACCTTGGCCAGCGTGATCTTATATTTGTTTTGACTGAGGGGCTTCGCTCCGGCTAGCGCAGCATTCGCGGCAGCCATTGCAGTTTCCGGAGTGATGCTTTTGCCGATCAGTGCCTGCGCCGCTTCCGGCGATATCCATGGCACGGGCGCGACTTGGCCGAGGACGACGCGGGCACTTCGAACCGTCGTGCCGTCCATTTCGAGCGCAGCCGCGGCCATGGCTAATGGCCAATCGAAGGCCGCTTTCTGCCTCACCTCGTACACGGCGCTGCGCAAGTTTTCCGCAGGCGGAGGCACCATCAACTCAATTACTATCTCGCCAGGTTTCAAATCGTGTTCCAGTTCATTGTCGGATTTTGGAATGACAAAAAATTTCTCCAGCGGAATCTCGCGCACGCCGCTGCCTGACGCTTTAGCCGAGAAGAGACGAATCTTTGCGCCGTAGGCGATCAGCACTGGAGCGATCGTGGAAGGGCTGACGAAATAAGCGGGACCATCATTGCCCAGAATCGCCGCGTAGCGATTGTCGCCCTCCAGCACCATCGACTTGCCATTGGACGCTTTGGGAAACAGTCCCAGGCCGTTGCGGAAATACCAGCAGCGCGGACGCTGACACATGTTGCCGCCGATGGTGGCGACATTGCGGATCTGTGGACTCGCGGCTTCGTAGGCCGCCTCGATCAACGCGGGATAAGCGGCCAGGTCATTTCGCGCCTCGGCGAGTTCGGCAATGGTAGTCAGCGCGCCGATGCGCAAGCCGTTTCCCGCCCGATAGCTGATGCCACGCAACGAATCGATTTGCTTGATATTCACCAGACGATTCGGCGTGACGACGTAGTCCTTCATCAGCGCCAGCAGATCGGTGCCACCGGCGAGGATCGCCGCGTTGTCGGCAAGCAGCATTGCGACCTGTTCCTTGCTGGCCGGGCTGACATATTCAAACGCTTGCATGACCTCTCCCAAGTCCCACAATGTGGGGCTAAAGAATATGCGTGAGAACCCGTGTCGTCCCTACGGGACTCGGATCAATTTTCTGACTGACCCAGGACTCCGCCTGCCCACCCCAATTCGCGCAAAAGCGGCGCGAATCGGGGGCCCCGGTTGCGGCTGCGTCCTGGGCTGAACTGAGTCGTCCTTACGGACGGGATTTTTGTCTCCTATATCTCAATCGCAAAACAGCGTAAGTCCCCATCCAGAAAGCGAGCAGCAGGGCATTCAAATGACAAAAAATAGGCTAAAGCCCCGCCTCTATAACCATCCTGGGACGCGGGCCTGAAGGCCCGCACTACCCGTGCGCATGGCCCACAGTACCTACGCACGACCGGTTGGCCTCCTCGTCGGGCCTATGCCGCGTTCACCCTATGCCGTTCCTTCCAGCGCTTCCAGCACGTGAGCCGGCGTGAGCGGCAAGAACGGCACGCGCACGCCGATGGCATTGGCTACCGCGTTGGAAATCGCCGCGCCCGGCGAAACCACGGGCGGCTCGGCCAAGCCGATGACGCCGCGCTCGTCATAACCTTTGCCGGTCATCATGTGAACTTTCAACTCGCCCACGTCGGCGATGCCGGCCAGGCGATAGAACTCCATGTTGGGATTCAGCATGCGCCCGGTCACCGGATCGAGAATCTTTTCCTCGTAAAGCGCGTAGCTGATGCCCATGATGAGCGCGCCCAGTACCTGGCTCTCGGCCGTCTTCACATCGACCACCAGGCCGCAATCCTGCACCGCGACCATTTTGTTGACGCGCACGATGCCGGTTTCGATGTCCACGGAAACGTCGGCCATCTGCACTCCGCCGACGCCGCTGTTGGTGAGATCGGGCGGCTTCGATTTGTCGGGATTCTTGCCGCGCACCGTCATCGGCATCGCGCCAATTTTCGCGCAAGCATCTTTCCACGACAGGCTGCGGCTAGGATCAGACTTCACCCGCACAGTAGCGTTGACGGCTTCCAACTCCTCCGGCTTTGCTTTCAGCGCGGGCGCTACTTTGGCGAAGAGCTGATTGCGCGCATCCACGGCGGCGCGCCGGGTCGACGAGGTGACGCCGCCTGAGGTTGTGCTACCGCCGCTGCCGCCGGAAACCGGATAGCGGCTGTCGCCAATCAGCAGGTTGACGTTGTCCATGGGAATGCCCAGGGTGTCGGCGGCGACAATGATGATGATGGTGCGCGCGCCGGTGCCCAGGTCCTGAGTCGCCATCTTGATCTCAACCGACCCGTCAGGATGAAGGGTGAGATCGCAATCGCTCTCGTGCCCACGGCCGCCCCAGGCGTGCATCGAGAGCCCCAATCCGCGCTTCACCGGCCCCGGCGTCTGGTCGCCGCGGGGATGCCAGTTTTTCTTCCACTCCATCATCTCGGCGGCGATGGGAAACTCCTGGCGATAGACGTTGGCCCGCGGTCCGGCGATCTCCAGGTTGCGTGTGATGAACTCCAGCGGATCGATGTTCATCTTGGCCGCGAGGTCTTCGATGGCCGACATGCTGATGAATGCGGCCTGGGGATGATTGGGCGCACGCCAGGCGCGCGCGCTGCCCTGATTGGTAGCGATGGCGATGTTCTGTTTGCGCTGATTGGGAATCTCGAAGATGTAGGGCAGCGGCGGCGTGCCTCCGCCACCGATTCCGCCGGTGCCCCAGGAGCGCGATTCCCAGGCAACCAGCTTGCCGTTTTTGTCGGCGGCAATTTTCACCCGCGCGAACGACGAAGGACGCATGCCCGCGACTTGCTGTTCAGCATCGCGTTCCAGCATGATCTTCACCGGCTTGCCGCCGGCAGTTTTGGAAAGCTGGGCGCTGGCTATGCCCCAGCGATCAGGCGAGAACTTGCTGCCGAATCCGCCGCCGATGTACTGCTGCAGGACTTGAATATTGCCGGCAGGAATGCCCAGCGGCTCGGCGACTTGCGGCGCGATGCCCGACAAGTTCTGGGTCGAGATGTGAATCAGCATTTCCTTGTCGCTCGGCCACTCGGTCGCCATGCCGTGAGTTTCCAGGCAGCAATGGGTGATGGTCGACGCTCCGTAGAGACCTTCGCAGACAGCCGCGGCCGAGGCGAATGCCTTGTCGGGATCGCCTTGCGTCTGTACCGCGGTTTCCTTGTAGGGAGAGCGCGCAGCGGTCGCAGGCGCATATTTGGCGGTGCGCAGGGCCTGCACCACTGCGGGCTCAACGCCCGACGCTTGCGCGTCCTTCAGATATTTCGCGTCGGGATGGAAGCTGATGCCGTTCTTCTTGATGGCCGCAATCACCTGCTGGTCGGGAACTTGATTGTCTTCCATGTCCTCGAAGTCTTCACGGCTGACCGGACTGTTGTCCAAGGCAATCTTTTTTGGCGGCTCGGCGTCGGAAACGAAGTGCGGCAGCACTTCATACTGCACGTTGATGGCGCGGACTGCGTCTTCGGCGGTCGGTTCGTCGATGGCGGCGACGGCAACGATCTCATCGCCTGCCCAGAAGATTTCCGTGCCCGGCTGCTGAATGATCTGCACCGCCTTTACGCCGGCCATCTTCTCGGCCGCGCTGGTATCGATGCTGGTGATGCGCGCATGGGCGTAAGGGGAACGCAGGATTTTGCCGGCGAGCAGGCCGTGCGGGTTGTAGTCGTAGGTGTATTTGGCGCGGCCGGAAACTTTCACCGGACCATCAACCCGCGAGATTTTTTTGCCCAGCAGGGGACGGCTTGCGGGATCGGGCCACTGGTAATCGCTCACGAGGCCCTCCCATTTTTCTTACCAGTAAGATTTGTGACCGGAATCTTACTAGTAAGACGTGCAGTTTGAACCTTACTGGTAAGAGCAACGGCGCGAATTCCATCGTAGGTGCCGCAGCGGCAGAAGTTGCCACTCAAGCCGCGCCGAATGTCCTCAGGAGTGGGAGTGGAGTGATTCTCCAGGAAATGCGTGGTCGCGACCACGAAACCGGGAGTGCAGAAGCCGCACTGCTGAGCGTCATGGTCGACGAAGGCTTGCATCAGCGGAGTCAGAGCCTCGCCCTCTGCCAGGCCTTCGATGGTAGTAATCTTCGCGCCTTGGGCGTCGATCGCCAGGACCGAGCAGGCATAGACGGGCTGGCCGTCCAACAATACCGTGCAGGCGCCGCAGACTCCGCGATCACAGACGCGCTTGGCGCCGGTGAGGTCGAAGGTATCGCGCAAGGCATCCAGCAATGTCACCCGCGGCTCCAACTGCGCGGTCAGCTTCTTGCCGTTGACGGTCAGGGTGACGGCAGCTTTTCCCGGGCCGTAGACCGCGACGTCTTCGCCTGCGGCTTGTACCACGGTTGGGCCCAAAATCAACGGCACGGCTACGCCGATACCGGAAATCTTCATGAAATCGCGCCGGGTAACCCCTCCGCTGGGATCGGACTTACGCGCCGCATCGTCGTCGGACATCCTGCCTCCATCAGTAAAGAAAGAGCCGCTCAGTCGCAGCCCGCGAGTATAACTGCCGGCGGCATGCAGTTGGCGGCGAGGTTGAGACGAGGTGATCTGGAAAAGGTCAGCAACGACAAAAATCGCCGGCAATAAGAAAGAAGGCGGCTATTGAGGGAGCCGCCAGTGTGAGAGTCGTCCGAGTTGGCTACTTCTTCAAGCTGCGAACATAGGTAACCAGGTCTTTGATCTGGGCATCGGTCAGGGTCCCTTTGAAGGGTTTCATCTTACCTTTGCCGTTGGTGATGGCAGAGGTCAGATCGGCATCCGACATGGCCTGCACATCGGCGCCACCCAGCGGTTTCAGGCCCATGGCTTTGGCCATGCCCTCGCTGGGCGTGCCACCCGGTCCATGACAGCCCTGGCATTTCGCTTTGTAAAGGTCGGCGGCCGACTGCGCAACGGCCAATTGAGGCAGGGCCAGTGCGATCACAAAGCTGAACAGAGCAATGCGGTGTAAGAGTCTAAGTTTCATGCGTTTTCTCATCTCCTTAAGCGAACCGCTTGGCGAGGTTCGCGAGGAACAAAAAGCGTCGCATCAGGCGACGAGGGTACTCTACTCCTCGCTTTCGGAGTTCGCTATACAACTTCCGCGTAGGTAGGTGGGGAAAAATCCGGTCCAGCGGGTGATATGCCGCAAGACTCCGAAGAGGCGAAACTCCGGCGGGCTTTACCTGACCTGTCGCAAGACTTTGTATTTAAGCCCCTTAAACAGTTCCGGGCCGGCACTCAGGGTTTGGCATCCGCAATGCCTCTACAACGTCAGACCGGCGTTGCAGGAGAGGCACCCCGTGGAACCGACGTTAGCTGTGATTGGCTTGAACTTTCGCACCTCGCCCGTTGCTGTCCGCGAGCGCTTCTGGATCAGCCCGGCGCGTCGCGTCGAGGCGCTCCACCAGTTAGTGCGCTCGGAAGGGGTCGAGGAAGTCATCGTTCTGGCCACCTGCAACCGCACCGAGTTCCTGCTGTGGGCTAGCGATGTTCCAACGGCCGCCAATTCCGTATTGCGCTTTCTGACTCAGGAATACCAGCTGAAGCTCTGCGAGTGGTCACACTTTTACCGGCTCATGGACGATGTCGCTCTGACCCATGTCTTCCGGGTTACCTCCAGTCTGGATTCGATGGTGCTGGGCGAGCCTGAAATTACCGGGCAGGTCAAGGAAGCCTGGTCGCTGGCGCAAGAGGCAGGAACCACCGGTCGCTTCCTTGACGCGGTCATGCAAAAAGCCCTCACGGTTTCCAAGCGGGCGCGCACCGAAACAGCTATTGGATCGTCGGCCGTCTCCATTCCCTATGCCTGCGTTGAGCTGTCCAAGAACGTACTGGGCGAACTGGCGGGCAGGGAAGTGCTGCTGATCGGCGCCGGCAAGATGAGCGAGCGGGCGGCGCACTACCTGATGAAAGCCGGAGCCAGCCAGGTAAAGGTGATGAATCGTACCCACAGTCGCGGCGAAGAGCTGGCGGAAAAGATGGGAGCCACGCCGGTCTCGTACGAAGATCGCTTCCAGCACTTAAAGAAGGCAGACATTGTAGTCAGCTCCACGGCGTGCCCGCACGTGATCGTCAGCCGCGTAGATGCGGAAAACATTGCCAAAGAGCGAAACCACAAGCCGATGGTGATGATCGATGTCGCCGTACCCCGAGACATCGATCCCGAGGTACGGGAAGTCGAGGGCATTCACCTGTTCGATATGGACGACCTGGAGCATGTGGTGAAGCGCAACGCGGTAGGTCGGCAGTCGGCGGCCGAAGCTGCGGAAAAGATTGTGCAGGCGGAAGTGCAGGGCTTTCGTCGCAAACTGATGGCGGAGCGAGTGGTGCCCACCATCGTAGCCCTGCGACAACGTCTCGATGAACTTTGCCGGCAGGAATTGGAAGTCCTACGCCACGAATTTGGCCCTTTCACGGAAGACCAGGATCAGGCACTTACGGCACTCACAACGCATATTACGCAGCGGATTGCTGGTTCGTTAGCCCGTGAATTGAAGGAGCTTCCAGAGAGGACGGAACAGGACATGTTGACCGCCGCGGTAGGGCGCCTGTTTCACCTGGAACAGCCTTTAGTGGCTGCCGCCGGCACCAAGAACTAGAAGGCAGCTACTAGCTCTTAGCTTTTAGCCTTTAGCAATCGGACTTATCTTCTGGCAAATGTCCAAAGTTGGTAACCCAGCGATTGCTAAGAGCTAAGAGCTAAGAGCTAAGAGCTAAGAGCTAAGAGCCAAGAGGAGTAATCCATGTCTCAGACTGCGCAAAACGAAAACAGCAACAATAACAACGCGGGCTTTAGCACGGTGCAAGCCTATACGCTGGCGGTGATCACGCTGGCTATTGGGATCGCGGTCGGCTACTTCGCACGCGGATCAGCCGGTGTATCCCCCGGCGGCGACACGGTGCAAGCCTCCACACCCGCTGCGATGGGCAGCGCTCCCATGGGCTCGGCGCAACTGCCAGGAATCGGTGCGACGCAACAGCAGCAAGCGCCGTCTCCCGAGATGATTGCCAAGGCGGCCGAGCCGCTGCTGGCGCAACTGAAAGCCAATCCCAACGATTTCGACACTTTGCAAAAGCTGGGCAACCTGTATTACGACAGCCAGGCTTATCCGCAGGCAATTGAATATTACGAGAAGGCCCTTAAGATTCAACCCAACAATCCCGATGTGCGCACGGATCTCGGGACTGCCTATTGGTACACCGGCAACGCCGACAAAGCCATTGCCAGCTTCGAGCAGGCGCTGGCGATTCGGCCTGACCATCCGGGCACGCTGTTCAACCTGGGCATCGTGAAATGGCAAGGCAAGAAAGATCCGCAGGGTGCGGTAGTGGTTTGGGAAAAGCTGCTGCAGACGAACCCGGATTATCCGCAAAAGGATCAGGTACAGATGTTGATTGAGCGCGCGAAAATGCACGGAGGCAACGCAACCAAAAGTTGAGTTCGCTTGCGTGTGCGTGGGAGTCTCGACTCTCGCGCACGCGATTGCTCACCCCGGGACGAAGCTGGCGCAGAGCTCGTCTCGGGGCTTTTTCTTTTGCAGTCTGACCCAGGCAAAGCAATGCCGGGTGGCAGGACTCCCCAATCCTCATCGGGCTGCGATCGCCGTGGTCACTGATTTCCCGCAAACGCTCGCATATAATCCTCGAAATCAGAGGATGCCGCATGAGTTCCGTAAGCGTAAGTCGCAAACCCGAAGTTGTGGCCAAGCCTAATTCCAACCCGCTCGCGGGACTGATGAACCGGCCCTGGATACTCGGCTTGCTGCTGGTGATCGCGACGGTTGCGCTTTACTATCCGGTCCACGGACATCCCTTCCTCAACTTCGACGATAACGACTACGTGTACGACAATCCCCACGTCCTGGATGGACTGACCCCGAGCACGATTAAATGGGCATTCACCAGTTCCTTCGCCGCCAACTGGCATCCGCTGACCTGGCTGAGTCACGCGCTGGATGTGCAGATCTTCGGGACTGAGCCTGCCGGTCCGCACGACGTGAATGTCCTGTTCCATGCGCTGGACGCGGTGCTGTTGTTCTGGGTGCTCTGGCGAGCCACCGAATATGTTGGCCGCAGTTTCATGGTGGCTGCGCTGTTTGCGCTGCATCCGTTGAATGTCGAATCGGTGGCCTGGATTGCCGAACGCAAGACCCTGCTAAGCACGGTTTTCTTCCTGCTCGCTATGGCCGCTTACCGATGGTATGCCAGCCAGCCCCGAGTGGGACGCTACTGCGTTGTGGCCTCGCTATTTGCCCTGGGCCTGATGGCCAAACCTCAGATCATTATGCTGCCCGTGATCCTGTTGCTGTGGGATTATTGGCCATTGAAGCGCATCTCGTTCGCATTCAATAACGACTCTGAGGCCGGTCCCGGGAGGACGGTTTATCCGGCCAAAACGCTCGGGTGGCTTTTGCTGGAAAAGCTTCCGCTGTGCGTCATCGCTTTAGCCAGTGCGGTCGTCACCATGAAAGTCCAGCACGGAGCCAGAAACTGGTTTCCGCGGACCGCACGCCTGGGCAACGCGATTCTCTCCTATGCCCTGTACCTGCGAAACACGTTTTGGCCGGCGCGCTTGGGGACGTTATATCCCCACCCGGGAGCATCGATCAGTTGGTGGCATGTGTCGGCGGCGGGTATCGTTCTGCTGATCATTACCGCATTGGTCATCGCCGGTCGCCGTTATCGCTACCTGTCCGTAGGCTGGTGCTGGTTCATCGTGATGCTGGTGCCCATGCTGGGTCTGGTGCAAGTGGGCGTACAGGCCATGGCCGACCGCTACACCTATCTGTCGGTTTTGGGCATATTCATTATGGTGTGCTGGGGAGTGTCCGACTGGTACGAACGAAAGCGCCTTCCTGCGCTGGCATTATCCGGTATCAGCGTCGTGGTCTTGCTGGCGCTGGCGCTGGTCGGCCGCCATCAGCTTAACTATTGGAGCAGCAATGAGGCCCTCTGGGCACACACGGTGCAGGTCACAGGTCCAAACTGGCTGGCGGAGGATGAACTGGGCTCGGTGCTGGCAGCCCATGGCAAGGTGCCGGCAGCTATGCCGCACTTTTACCGCGCCATTGCGCTCAACCCTATGGATGGCACCAGCAACATGGCTATTGCGATCTATCAGTTCCGGCGAAGGGATTATGCGGATTCCATCGACCACTATCGGGCCGTGGTCAAGTATGAACAGGGGAAACCGAAGGCTCTGCTCCAGGCATACGAGGGCATGGCAGAAGCTTATCGAGCGTTGGGGGACTCGGCCGACGCGGAAGAGTGTCTCCGGGATGCCAAGAAGTTGAGCCCGTGAGGTTTAGGGGTCTCGGAAGCTTTCTTCCTGGTGATGATAAGGCGTCCTTTTCGCCACCGTTTTCCTCCGCACGAGGCCTCTGGAGGAGAAGCGATTGCGCTTAGGCAAATCGAGGCGCGGCTCAAAGGAGCCCTGATTTTCAGCTCAGAAGGGTCCAAAACGCTGTCCTTATGGAGCCATAGTTTCATGAATTATGGTTCTAAGGTGGTGTATTGGCATTCCGGTGACCTTCTTTCAAGGGAAATTGCCTAGAACAATGTCGCAAACACCTGCACAGCGAACTCCCCGAAACCCCCAAATCATAGGGACTTAGCGTGGCATCCGGATTGCTCTTGCAAAGGTAGCCTCTCTCGCTATGGGGCAAATGTGGGTCTATCCGTGAATTGAACCTAAAGGAGGGTTCGTTCCTTGAAAATGCGTATTGCTTCGCTGTCACTGCTCGCTCTTTGTCTGACACTGGCTGCCGTTCCTGCTATGGCTCAGACAGACCTGTACGACAACGGTCCCGTCAATGGACAGGATTTGGGTTGGACCATCAACTTCGGTTTCTCCGTTAGCGACAGCTTCACTCTCGGCAGCGCCGCCCAGGTTACCGGTGCGTCGTTCTGGGCTTGGCTGATCCCCGGCGATACCCTCACCAGCGTCGAATTCCAGATTGGCGCGAATGCGTTCGGCAACGAGCTGCTGGACCAGACTCTGAACGTGACTGCTACGAACTGCTTCTCGAACCAGTTCGGCTACAACGTTTGCGATGAGACCGGCACCTTCAACGGCGGCGGCGTAGCCCTTGGCGCCGGCACCTACTGGATGACCCTGAGCAATGCTAGCGTACCGAGCGGCGATCCGGCTTACTGGGATATGAACTCGGGTCCGTCGCAGGCCCAGGAAAACACCATCGGAACGGTTCCTTCTGAGTCGTTCACGATGTGGGGCGCTGGCTCGACCAGCACCAGCACCAGCACCAGCACCACCGGCACGACTCCTGAGCCCAGCAGCATCATGCTGTTCGGTTCTGGCATCCTCGGTCTGGCTGGCGTTCTGCGCCGCAAGCTGTTCTAATTCAACCGACCCTTCCCCCAGGTCATTTCAAGCCGGAGCCTAGTGCTCCGGCTTATTCTTTGTAGGAAACAACGCTTGCTTGGTCCTTCCTTTAAACCAGGCGTAAGAATCGTTTCAAGATCGACCAAGATCGGATATACTCGTCCACCAATCAGGCGGCTAGCTGGGCTGAGATCTATTCCGGATCGCTACGGACGATACAACTAAGTACCGGGATCAGGCGGCGGTTGATGCCGTCGTGATCGGTCTTTGACTGTCCATGCCGGAGAAGGCGAATGACCCAAAGCCAGACTTACGTAGCGGACTTCGGCCTGCTCCGATTCCCCGAGTTAAGACGTAATGCCGAGTAGAGACAAAGTCGAAGGCTTCTCCAGCAAGCGGACTTATCTGACGATCCTGACACTACTGGTCATCCTGGGCTCGGCCATCCGGGTTTTCGTGTGTTTGCAGCACAATCCCCTCGATTACCTCTCGTCCGACATGCTGCGCCACTGGGAGAACGGACTATGGTTTCCCCGTGGCGGCTACACAGCGGTGTCCGACCCGATTCTGTACCAGATCTATGTTTTTGTCTTACAACGCCTCACCAATTACAACAAACTTCTGATTGGTATAGCTTCGGGATTGCTTTCGGCACTCATGCCCTGGACCTATTACCGGGCGGCGCGCGAGTCGGGATTGCGGAAGGCGGCAGCCCTCTGGGTATGGATACTGATCGTATGGACGCCTTCGCTATTCACCATCTACCACTACATCATGATGGAGACCCTGCTGCTACTGGTCGACGGCATCGCTCTATGGATGAGTGCTCGCTACCTGAGGAAGGGAGGAACTCAGGCGTTCTTGCTGTCGATTTTCTTTTGGACACTAGCTTGTCTTACTAAGCCCACAGTGATACCTCTGGCCGGAGTCTGTGTCTTGTGGAGTTGCTGGAAGAGGCTACCTCCGGTTCGTGCCCTGGTTGCAGCGACGGTGATGGTGGTGATTCTTCTGCTGCCCCAGGGGCTCCGCTCTCGCATGCGGCTGGGTTTCTTTGCTCCTTTTGGCAATCCCTGGCTGACCAAAATTCAGCACCGGTCGGGAGCGAAGACGATTTATGTCGACCTGCATGTCGCCGGCGGCCAGTACCTGCACCTGCCTAGCTTCTCCGAGGGAGAAGTTCACATGGTTTTCGCGTCTCCGAGTTGCTATATACAACCGCTCTACCCGTTGAGTCACTGGCACCTGCGGCGCGCCGCCAATAATTCGAAGATTCGCGTTACCGTGAATACAGCTCACGGCGCCGAGGACTGGAAGAGTGCGTACCGCTCGTTAAACGTCGATCGCCACGAATGGCTGGCTCAGTGGGGCGAAAATATCGTGCTTTTTTTCTTTGCGCCCTCCTGGCCGGAATCGGGGCAGGATGAGTGGGACGGTAAGCTGGTGGTGGTGACCCGATGGATGTGGGCGCCGGTCATTGTTTTCGTCTTGCTGGGCAACGGGCGCGCCTTTCTGCGCCGCCGCTTCGAATTCATCCCGGTGGTGGTCACGCTGTTCACTCTGTTCCTGATGTTGCAGAATGTGGCCACAACGGAAGGGCGCTATCGCCAACCTCTCGAACCCTTGTTGCTGCTCAACCTGGTTTGGGTGATCAACCAGAGGGACACGGCCGCCGAATCGACCGAAAAGACTGCAGATGTCTCAGCTTCGCTCATCTCGACCTAGCTTCTCCGGCTCGCTCGCGCCGACCCAACCCATGCCCGTACGCCACCCGCCGAGGCAGCGCTTTCACCTCCCATAAATCGGATATACTCGGAGGAATTTAAGGGAGGGGCATTGGCTTCTGTCGGCGTAAATCCTCAGCGGAGAACTCAAAACTCCAATCAATTCCTCTTCACCGATTCCCCTCAACGAACTTTTCTGTTCAGCCTGGTGTTGGTGGCGGTCGTGGGTGCGGTTTATTTGCAGGTGCGCACCCACTCGTTTTGCAATCTGGACGACTATCTCTACGTGGTGGACAACCCGCATGTACACGATGGCTTGACCTGGAGCACCGTGGTCTGGGCCTTCAGTTGTTTTACGATGACCAATTGGATTCCCCTGAGCTTCCTGTCTCACGCCCTGGACTACCAGCTCTTCGGACTCAACCCCGCCGGCCATCACCTGGTGAATGTGATGTTCCACGCGGTGGACGCCGTGCTGCTGTTCATCGTGCTCAAGCGAGCCACCGGGTATACCGGCCGCAGCTTCATGGTGGCCGCGCTTTTTGCCCTGCATCCCATGAATGTAGAGCCCGTAGTCTGGGTAGCAGAACGCAAGACCATGTTGAGCATGATGTTCTTTTTGCTTGCCCTGGGCGCTTACGGAAAGTATGTGCACAACCCGGAGAAGCACAGCTTCCGATGGGTAACCGTTTTGTTCGCACTGGGATTACTGGCCAAGCCGCAGATCATTACCTTGCCGTTCATTTTGTTGTTGTGGGACTACTGGCCGCTGCGGCGTACTCCCGTGCTGGAGGCGAGAAGTTTCTCCACCTGGGCCGGCATCAAGTCTTCCGCCGGCAAATTCAAGGGGCTGATCGACGAGAAAGTGCCCCTGTTCATTCTCTGTGCCATGGACGCGATGATTGCGCTGGCTACACAAAAGACAGCCCAGCTGCAGTATCAGCCGCCGCTCTCACTCCGTTTGGAAAACGCGATTTATTCCTACTACCTTTATGTGGTCAAGGCTTTCTGGCCTTCTAATATGGCGCCGGAATACCCGCATCCGGGGAATTCGCTGACCGGGTGGCAGATTGGCGGTGCTTTGCTGTTTCTGCTGGCCGTGACCGCCCTGGTGGTGTTCGCCCGGCGCTATCGCTATCTGGTGGTTGGATGGTTTTGGTTTCTGGGAACGCTGGTGCCTACCATCGGCTTAATTCAGGTAGGCAGGCAGAGCCTAGCCGACCGGTATGCCTATGGGTCGTATCTGGGGTTATTCATCATGGTGTGCTGGGGTTTAGCGGACTGGGCCACGCAGCGGCAAATCCCGGTTGCCTGGCCGGCCGGCGCCGGCGTAGTGGTCCTGGTGGCGCTGACAGTAGTTACGTATCGCCAGATTGGCTACTGGAAAGATGACTTCACTTTGTGGTCGCATGCCCTGCAAGTCGTACCCAATCATTACTTGGCCGAGGACAACGTGGGCATGGAGTATGTTCATCAGGGAAAGATGGATCAAGCCATGCCATATTTCTACCGCGCGGTTGCTCTGGAACCGGACGACGCCCTGGGCAACATGGAGATCGGCTTTTATCAGCAATCCCACGGCGACCCGCGGGGTGCGATTGCGCATTACCAACGCGCTTTGACCGACTACACTCTCGGTGAAGATCTAAAAAGTCATATCTGGAGAAACATGGGAGTGGCGTATCGGGATATGGGAGATCTTCAGAAGGCCCGAGAATGCTTCAACACCGCAGGTCCGCTCCCGGAGAAGTGATTTTCCCGGCCACGGGCGGAGATGCCATCCCGCAGCTCGCATTCCTCCACCTACGGTTGAACAGAATTGGACCAGCGGAATCGGCGGTCACCTGCGGAACGGAAACGCATTCACCCAGTGCAGACCGCGATTGATCAGCAGGAATTGTTTCGGATCGGATAAATCCATGCGGCGCATATTCGCCGTGATCTGATGGCCGTCGATGGTCGTTCCCTGCAAGGTCATGCGGTCCGGGTCAGGATTGTCGAAGTCAAAGCTCGCATTCTTGTGCGGCGCCTCGAACTCATACATGGTAAATCTCTTTTTTTCCGGACTGAGTTGCAGATAGTACTGTTGCTGATCGCCATCCATGGACTGAATGGTTAGCAGTTCGGGACTGTCGAGAATGACCCGCTGCCAGCGTTGCGTATCGGTCACCAACGGAGGATGAACCTGATTGTCCATCACAAACTCCTCCACCGTCCAAATGCCGCGAATCGGGGTGGGTAGAAACGTCTCGTTCTTGACTTGATCGGTGTGCGCCTGCACTCCACAGACCACGAGGGCACTAATGCCGATAACCAATTGCAGCAGCCAGACCCCTTTATTCAGCAGATTATCTTTGAACAACGGCGTAGGCGAGGTGAGCCGCGCCGGCAGTTTGAATACAAAAAATTTCGCCATCTGCCACATATCGGGCAATAGCAGGAACAGGCAAAACAGGATGAGGTGGATGGAATAGATTTTACGCGGCACGTCGTAACACAAATTCAGCATGAGCACATTGCTCATGACGGCCAACGTAACCAGCGAACCGATCACCGTAAATTGCGGCAGGATGAGAAGCACGCCGCCCAGGGTTTCGCCCACGCCGGCAAAAAAGCTATAGGCGTGCGAGGCTCCCATAAACGCCCACAGCAGGCCCATGGGTGAGGTCCGGCCATAGGAATCGACTAGCCGGGCATAGGAAATCTCGGCAAACTGCATGCGATAAAGCTTGTTCAACCCGTAACTGATCATGGCCACGGCCACGATCATGCGAACCAGAATACGCAGCCATTGATAGAGCACCCGATAATCGGTTCGTTTGCGGTCGAGTATGGACCAGATGGCCGCAGCCACCGCCGCGACCATAGCGATGCAGAACAGCAATACGTAGTCGTAGATCTGGTCGCCGCTGCCATTGGCGATTTCGGTGAACGGACCCGCCAGATGCAATACATTTGCGCCCACCCAGGGAACCACCACATGCCACAAGTCTCTGAGGGGATTGTTGTACTTGACGAAGGCGCCGAGGGATCCGACCGAGCGCGGATAGACGTAAAGAATGAAATAGCAAAAGATGAATCGAAAGCCGATGCGGGTCGCCAGCGACCAACTCGATGTATCCTCCGGCGCGGAAACCGTGGTTTCGCGCTGCAACTGCGGTATCATGAGGCCCTCTTAGACAATTTTGGGTTGCGGTCCTGTCGGCGCGCCCGGATACGTTTCAGGATGAGCGCGGAACCCGAAGCTCAGGCATTTTCGCTCGAATGGACACTTTGTGCAACTGTCTTTGCTCGCAGCAGGTCCGTCGGCGAGCACCGGCTCAGCGGGCGAGTCGCGGGAGCTACGGCTTGTGCTTGGCAGCAGCCGCGGCTGCCTCATGGCGAAGCTCGTAGATCTTGCGGACGCTTGCCTCGTAGTCCGGGGTATCGTGCAGCGCATAGTAAGCCGCAGCGATGTTTTGATACGCCTTAGACTCTTCCAAAGGGTCGTCCATTCCAGTTAGAGCCAGCTTGTAGAGCCGGATGGCTTCCTGCAAGTTCCCCTGTTTTTGCTCATGAATGGCCAGGAACAGGTGAGAACCGGCGTCCGACGGAGCGATGGCCGCAGCCGCCTGGTAATGCGCCAGGCTTTCGTCGGCGTGCCCCGTGCTGGCCAGGATCCCGCCTACCATGTCTTCGGCTACCCAATTGTTCTTGGTGACCGCCAACGCGTGCGACCACATGGTGAGATTGTCGTTCCAGTAGCCGATCTGGCGATAGGTGAGGAAGGTCAACGCAACTAACACCAGCGCGCTGACCGTCGGTAGCAGGAGCGCGAGAAAGATGCTTGCGCTTAACCCAGTCGGCCAGTCCCCAGCACACCAGGATGAACAGCCCCAGGAATGACTGGTAGGCGTAACGATCGGCCAACGCCTGTCTGCCGACCTGAACGATGCCGATAGTCGGCACCATGGTTCCCAGGAACCAGAACCAGCCTACTGGCAGATAGCGATAGCGGTAGCCGACCAGCACCAGCGCCGTGATGGTCAGCAAGAACAGACATACCAGTAAGACCTCCCACGCCGGATAAAGCCTTCCGGTATGGAGATACATGATGGCCAGCTTCGATGGCCAAACCATTTTCTTGATGTAGCGAACATAGGCGATCAGGGAATTTTCTATCCGGATGGGCCAGGTGTAAGCCCAATATTGCGGACGCCCCACTCGTTGCGCCTTCATGGTCGCCAGCGAGCTGGCCGCACACAGCACCAGCAGCGGAATCTTCTCCACCAACAGCCAGGTGAGACTTCGCGCCGGCATGGCCGGCAACGGTTCGTCTTCGCGCGCCGGCACGCTGGCAAACATCCGCCGCAGAGGCCAGTAATCCCATAGCAGCAAAACGCAAGGCAAAGTGATGATCTGCGGCTTGGCCATCAGCCCGCAGGCAAACAAGAACGCGACCACGGCATAGGGCCCCACCCGAGGCTTGCTGGCATACCAGCGGTAAGCCACCAGCGCGAGCAGGAAGAAAAACGTGCTCAGCAGCGTTTTGCGTTCGGCTACCCAGGCTACCGCCTCCACGTTGATGGGATGAAGGGCGAATAGCGCTGCCACCATGAAACTGCGGCCCAGAAACCCGGTGGCCAGCAGCAACACCCAGAACAGCAGCACCGCATCGATGGTGTGCCAGATCACATTGGTTTCGTGATGACCAGAAGGATCGATCCCATAAAGCTGGCAATCGATGGCGTGCGACACCCAGGTCAGGGGATGCCAGTTGTTATCGTCAAAGGTGGTGAACGCCCACTTGATGGTGCTCCAGGTCAAGCCTTCCTGTACGTGCAGGTTCTCGTAGACGTATCCCTGGTCATCAAGATTCGAAAATGGATGATGGAGCACGGGCAGGTAAAGGATGACCGTGACCGCGATCAGGAGAAGGCTGAGACCGATGGCCCATTTATGTTGCGACGTGAACCAGCCAGACCTGGGCCGGGAAACGGTTTCCTGCGCAGACATCAACCCCACACTCTCCATTGGCGCTCCGTAATCGCGGCGATTATACCCGAGGCTTGCATCCGGAGGCTGTGACGTAGTTCACAACCGGGGTCGCCCGGGTTGGCGGAATTTAGACGCGGCGCAGCCGATTCGGCCGGGTGAATCATCGCCAGCGAAATGATGATCCACGACTTCGCCGAACTGCTAGTGAGTCATGAGGCGCTCGACGGTGCGCCGCGCCTGGCTTATATTCTGCGACATTGCTTCTGCCTTCCGCGTTGCTTCCTCGGCCGGCCCCGTCTGCCCGTTGGCTTGCAAGGCTCCGGCCAGCAGCAGATATCCGAAATCGGAGGGCTGAACTCGCATGCCCTGCGAGTAGGCGGTAATCGCTTTTGGCAGATCGCCGGATTTCTGCGCGGTAATACCTAAGCTGATCCAGGCGCCGCCAAACTCCGGATTCGCCTTCACCGCTTGCTCAAAGCTCTTCAGCGCGTCCGGATAGTCGCCCAGGTCGCGATAGGCGTAGCCCAGATTGTTATACGCTCTGGCCTCGAGCTTGGAATTCCGGGCGAACTTCACCGCCGCCTGGTAGCGCTCAATCGCGCCCGGCAGATTTCCCCGCGACTGCTCGTATGTCCCGAGGTTGAGATTCACGTCAGGATTTGTGGGATTGATGGCAGCGGCGGCTCTGAAATGTGGAACCGCGGCTTCCATGCTGCCGGCTTTCAACAGCGCGGTGCCCAGATTGTTCTCGGCCAGCCAATTGCCGTCGGTGACCTGCAGAGTGTGCGTCCACAAAATGATGTGATCGTCCCAGTATCCGACTTGGCGATAGGTCATCATCATGAGCGCTGCCAGGATTACGGCGCTTACCGCAGGAAGCAATGCCGCGGGCAATCGTCTCTGCGACGCCCAATCGGCTGCGCCCCAGCAGATCATCAGGAACAGGCCCACGAACGGGAGGTAAGCGTAACGGTCGGCCATGGCCTGCGTGCCCACTTGCACCAGGCCGATCATGGGAACCAGGGTTCCCAGAAACCAGAACCAGCCCACCGGCAAGTAGCGGTGACGCCGCATCGCCAGAACCCAGGCGGTCACCGCGAGCAGGAAGACAAAGGCGGCTCCAACTTCCCAGACCTTCAGCGAATGTTCCGGATAGGGATAGAAAGGCGCCAGGCGGGATGGCCAAAAAGCTTTTCCCACGTATCGAGCGTAAGAGACGATCGCATTTTCCAGGCGCAGCGAGCGCGCGTAAAAGCTGGTGGCCCCGCCCGCCTTCTGCGCTCGCATGGTCATGACCGCGCTGGCCGCACAAAGTCCTAGCAGCGGAACCTTCTCCCAGATCAGATACGACAAGGGCTTGGGAGGAACGGCCAGCACTGGCGCAGCCGGCGCGGGCGCAACGTCGCTGGCGAACGAGAAGCGTTGTAGCGGCCAGTAGTCCCACAGCAACAGCACGAACGGCAGGGTGATGATCTGCGACTTCGCCATCAGTCCGAGGGCGAACAAGCCTGCCACGACCACGTAACGCCGATCGCGCGGCTCGCGCGCGTACCAGCGATACGCCGCCAGGGTCAGCAGAAAGAAGAACATGCTGAGCAGGTTCTTGCGCTCGGCGATCCAGGCTACGGATTCAACATTGATGGGATGAAGAGCAAAGAGCGCAGCTACCATCCAACTGCGTCCGACGTATCCGGTGGCCCGCTGCAACACCCAGAACAGCAGCAGGGCGTTCACGATGTGAAACAGCAGGTTCACATCGTGCGGGCCGGCCGGATTCAAGCCGAAGATCTGGCAATCCAGAGCATGCGACAGCCAGGTTAGCGGATGCCAGTTTGCCGCATAGGAACTGGTGAAAGCCCACTTGACTGTGTCCCAAGTCAATCCTGAGCGAACGTGGAAGTTGTCGAAAACGTAGTCGGCGTCGTCGAAATTTGCGAACGGCTGAGTGTGGACGGGGAAATAAACCGAGACAATGGCGACGACCAGAAGCAGGCCGAGCAGGATGCACTGCTTTCGCGGGGAAGTGGCCGTGCCGGCAACGCCAGAATGGCCTTGGGTCGCAGGACTCAAATCAACGGAAGCCACTCATCCTCCCCGGTTCGATGATTCATTCCACAATAGCAAGAGCTATGGACCTTGCAGACGCTTGGCGGTGTCGAAGCACTCGTGAGCTTGTCCGCTATCGCCGAGAGCGCGATACGCCAGGCCCATGTTGTTCCAGGCCTTGACCTTCAGCCCTGTACTGGTGGTCAGCAGGATCGCCTTCTTGTAGGCCTCGATGGCCTCGCTAAAATTTCCGTGCTGCTGTGCATAGAAACCGATATTGAAGTTGCTGATGGGATCGACCGGATGAATCTCGGCCGCCTCGCGGAAGTGCGGGATCGCCAGTTCCAATTGCTTGCGTTCGATTAGCGCTCCGCCCAGGTCATCCTGCGCAATGTAATTCGGAGCGGTGACTGCGATGGTGTGCGTCCACAAGGTGACATTGTCGGCCCAGAAGTTAATCTGGCGGCGAGCGGTGAGGGTCAGCGCCAGCAACATCACGACACTCACTGCAGGCAACACCGCGGCGGGGAGATGATGCTCGGCGAACCAATCGCCTACTGCCCAGCACACCATGATGAACACACCGATCAGGGGAAGATAGGCATAGCGGTCAGCCATGGCCTGCCGGCCCACCTGTACCAGGCCAATCATGGGAATCAATGTTCCCAGAAACCACAACCATCCCATCAGCAGATAGCGGCGACGGCGGCGCTCGACCACCCACATCGATACCACCAGCAAGGCCAGCAATGCGCCGTAAACCTGCCAGGCCCGCAGTGAGGCTCCGGGATGGGGATACATGGGAGCAAGATGCGCCGGCCATACCGTCTTGGCCAGGTAGCGCGCATACGAGACGATGGCGTTCGACAGCCGCACCGACAGCGGAGCCATGCGCAGCGGCACCATCGCTCCGGCAGCCTTTTGTGCCTTCAGGGTTATGGCGGCACTGGCGGCGGCGATGGCGAACAGCGGAATCTTCTCCTCCACTAAAGCTCGGAAGCTCTTGGTCGGCAATGCTGCGGAGCTTTCACTGGCGCGAGCCGTTGCATCGGAGGCGAACGACATTCGCCGCAGCGGCCAGTAATCCCACAGCAGAAGGACAAAGGGAAACGTAATGATCTGGGGCTTGGCCATCAGACCGAGCACGAACAAAATGGCGACCACGGCGTAGCGGCCCGCGCCCGGCTTGCCGGCATACCAGCGATAGGCGCCCAGGGCGAGCAGGAAAAACAACATGCTCAACACGGTCTTGCGCTCGGCGATCCAGACCACCGACTCGACGTTGATCGGGTGTACGGCGAACAGCGCCGCCACCATAAAACTGCGCCCGGCAAAACCCGTGGCGCGCTGCAACACCCAGAACAGCAGCAGAGCATTCAGTGATATGCAGCAGCATACTGGTCTGGTGATGACCGCCGGGATTCAGGTCATACAGTTGGCAATCCAACGCGTGCGAAAGCCAGGTCAGCGGATGCCAGTTTGCAGCATCGTAAGTAACGAAGGCCCAATTCACCGTGTCCCAACTTAAGCCGGATTGAACCTGAATGTTATCGGTGACGTAAACGTCGTCGTCGTAATTAACGAAGGGATGGTTCTTGACCGGATAGTAAAGCGCAATGGTAAGGATGATGAGAACCAGGCTGTAAACGTAAGCCTGCCTTCCGGGCGCACTAAGCACGCCGGCGCGAGGCGATTGAATCGCTTTCCCCGGTTGCAATTGGACGGAACTCACCTGATCCTCTTCGCTGGACGAGTATATCCGATTGGCCGCGGGTCGCTGTTCGCTGTTCGCTCTTCGCTTTTCGCTCTTCGCTTTTCGCTCTTCGCTTTTCGCTTTTCGCCAGAAGATGATACTGGATACTCATACTCGCGCGAACCCCGCTGATTTTGCGCCCAACAGATCGGCCTTGTCGTTATGGCCCCTCCCCCAGCCTGACATCATGGTCTAGAGCATAATTCCGGAGCGAAAAGCGAAAAGCGAAAAGCGAAAAGCGAAAAGCGAACAGCGGCCTACGGCGCCAAAGCGTAGTATCCCTGGCGAGCGTGAATCTCCAGCTTTTGCGGAGTTTGTACTTCCACGCGCAGGGCGTGAAAGCCGGGCCGCGGCTGGGGCGGGAACGAAACGTAATACTGCGCCCGCAGATCCTGCTCGATCTGAGCAAAAGCACCATCCAAATCGTGGCTGGATTGCGCGATATAGAAGCGGCCGCCGGTGGCGTCGGTGAGCCGCTGTAAAATCTGGTCGCCGCGATTGGGCGCCCGCTGAGGGTGCAGCGTCAAGGCGTAGATCTGGATCTCACTGCGCTGGGCAATTGCGATCACGTCGGCCAGGCTGCGAAAGCTGTCGGTATCGTCGCCATCGCTGAGCACGACAATAGCGCGGTGAACCAGCTTGTCCTGGTCGTGCCCCGACAGTTGGTCAGCACAGGCGGAATACAGCGCGTCATAGAAGCGTGTGCCCCAGCCGGGTTGCTGGATGCGATACACCGCATCAGTCAGCTGCTGACGGTCGGCGGTCGGCGTTTGCCAGACGCGCACGTTGCCGCCGAAGGCCATCACAAATGCGTTGTCGGATTGGGGACGCATTACCCGTTCCAGGAAGCTTCGCGCCGCGGTCTTTTCGTCGGGCAGCACTCGTTTGACCGAATCGCTGGTGTCCAGAATGATTCCCAGCCGCAGGGGAAGATTGTCGTCGCGCTCGAAGTCGGTGAACCGCGGCACCGGCGACTGATCGTCAAGAACGCGAACGTCGGCGGGAGAGAGATTCTGCACCAGCCGGCCTTGGGCGTCGGCCACCGTGAACTGCAGCCGGACCTCGGGCACCTCGCGGCGAAAGGTGTATCCTGGCGTGCTGGCGGGAAGGTAGTTGCTGGTTTCCGGCAGCTCAGGAAGTCGCGGGATAAGCGCAGGGCCAGGGCTGGGATTGTAGTCCGCGGCAGAAGCGGCCGCAGCGGGATCGACGGCAGCGCTATCGAATCTTCCTGCTGCCCATTCGCCAATTCCCGCCAGAGTCACACCACCCAAGGCGAGCGACAATCCGGTGATGAGCACCGAGCGCTGCACAAGTGAGTTATCGGCTACCCACCAGAGCAGCTTGAGCGGAAACCAAAGTTGACGTGCACCCAGGCCAGCAAAAGTTGCCGAGAGTTTGAATTCCCCGGGGCCCTGGTTCTTACCTGCTACAAAACTGACGGCTCGCTGGACGATGTGCACCGGCACAGGACGTTGAGCCCGCACGGTGCCATTCCTCCCCACACCAATTGGGAGGCATCATACCCCAGTTTTGGTTATCCAGCATCGGCTTCGCCAAGAATTTTGCTTCTGTCTGTTGGTCGACCTTGACGCTCTATACCCCGTTGGTGGGATGGCCAGTCTCGGGCCTGCCTGTCCTGTAGTAACCTATTGCGAGAAGTAAATGCCCTCGGAAAAAGTTTTAATCGTCGACGACGAAAAGCTGGTTCGTTGGTCTCTGCGGCAGAAGTGTGAAGAGTGGGGTTATCACGTACTTGAGGCTGACAACGGCTCGGCTGCGCTACGCGTGGCTCACAACGAGTCTCCCGATCTCGTGTTGCTCGACGTGCGCCTGCCCGACGCCAGCGGTATCGAAATCCTGGAACAACTGAAGAAGTCCGGCGACGCGCGTGCCGTCATCATGATCACGGCTGATCCTCAGCTGGAAGACGTGAAGACCGCGTTGAAGCTGGGAGCCTACGACTTCGTCGGCAAGCCACTGGATTTCGACGAACTGGCAGTCGCGGTCAAGAACGCGCTGGAAACGACTCGCTTGCGCTCGGAAGTGGAATCGCTGCGCGGCGAAATGCGCCGCCGCACCGGCTACCACAATGTGATAGGCGTGTCGCAGAAGATGTCGGAGCTGCTGGGCTTCGTCAACAAGATTGCCACCAGCGAAGCCACCACGATTCTGGTGCAAGGCGAAAGCGGCACCGGCAAAGATCTCATCGCCAAAGCCATTCACTATGAAAGCCGGCGACAGGAGAAGCCCTTCGTCGCCATCAACTGCTCAGCTATTCCCGAGACTCTGATGGAGGCCGAGCTCTTCGGCCACGAACGCGGCGCATTTACCGACGCCAAGGCCATGAAGAAGGGCCTGTTCGAGATGGCCGACGGGGGCACGCTTTTCCTCGACGAGATTGGCGAGTTGTCGCCGCTGCTGCAGGCCAAGCTGCTGCGCGTGTTGGAAGACCAGGTGATCCGCCGCGTGGGCGGCGTGCGCGACATGCAGGTGGATGTGCGCGTGATTGCGGCTTCGAATCGCGATCTGGAACGGGCGGTGCGCGACAACACCTTCCGTCAGGATCTGTATTACCGCCTGGCCATCATCTCCATTTTTCTGCCGCCGCTGCGCGAACGCAAGGAAGACATTCTGCCCCTGGTGGAATTCTTCATCGAGCGCTATAACCGTACCTTCCGCAAGAAAGTCATCGGCATCACCGACGAGACGCGCAAGCTGATGCTTAAGTACGACTGGCCAGGCAACGTTCGCGAATTGAAGAACGCGGTGGAGCGGGCCATGATCCTGGAAGAGACCAATGAACTCCGGCCCGACTATCTGCCGTTTGCCGTAGCCCAGCAACACTCGGCCTTCACCGCGTTCGAGCAATCATCCGGAAGTAACAATGGCAATGCAGCCGGAAAGGCGTTGCCCGATGGGCGCAGCCTGCCTAAGCTGGAGATCCCGGAAGGCGGTACTTCTCTCGAAGAAGTGGAGCGCGAGTTGGTGGACCTGGCGATGACGCAGGCTAACGGAAATCAGACTCACGCCGCCAAATTGCTCGACATCAGCCGCGATGCCCTGCGTTACAAACTGAAAAAGTATGGCCTGATCCACGCCGAGGAAGACGAGCCTTCGGCAGCCACATCGTAGGAAACAGAATCTGCGGGTGCCCCAGGTCTCGCGGTTTTCGAGACTTGGGAGATTGTCACCGACGACTGCGAGAACGTTTCCGTTCCCTGAGCTCCGCAAACAATTGTCTGGGGTGAATCTGCAGCCGATATAATTAGGGCTACGCCAATCGCTGCTTGTCCATTTAGTCTGTGCAACCGGAATTGCGCCTTGAGCAGGCAAGTGAGCTGCGCCAGAGTTGTGCAAATCATGCAACGGACATTCGCCAGCACGCTTCTACTTGCTAAAGACGAACCCCCACGAGCCTAGTTAGCCCCGTCCCCCGGACGGCAGGAGGTCCCATGCGAAAGCTTGCCATTGCTATCGTCGTGATCGTGGTCATCGTGGTTGGGGCGATGTTACTGCTGCCCCATATCATCGACGTGAACCAGTACCGCGGACAGATCCAGACGCAATTGCAGAAACGGCTTAATCGCCCGGTGCAACTGGGACAGCTTTCTCTGGGGGTTTTTCCTCTCCAGGTCGAGGCGATGAATGTCATCATTGGCGACGATCCCAGTTATCACAGCAATGTGCCGTTTGCCCAGGTGGCCGAGCTCGACGTGAGCGTCAAACTGTTTCCCCTGCTCACCGGCAATGTTGAAGTGGAAAGCTTGGAGATGAAGCGGCCCAAGATTGAGCTGATCTGCAACGCGCAGGGGGTGTGGAACTTCTCGACCGCGGGCAACGCTCCGGCCGCACCCGCCGCGCCGGCTGGCAAGGCCGCGGCTCCTAGCCAGCCACCGGCGAAACCAGCGGCAGCTCCCGCTCAATCCGGCGGCCTCACCCTCAATGAGTTGAAGATTTCCGACGGCCAGATCGCCATCACTGATTATCAGAAGAACCAGCCGCGCGCCGTGTATGACCACATCGACGTTACCCTGAAGGACTACGCGCCGGGCCAGCCGTTTTCGCTTGATCTCACAGCGCATCTGCCGGGAACTGGCTCGCAGACCTTCCGCATCAGCGGACATGGTGGCCCGGTGAACAACGCCGACATGGCCAGTACACCGTTCAAGGGAACCTTGAAGCTGGACGAGGTTTCGCTCTCGGCAGCGCAGAAGTTCCTGAACAGCGCGGCTCTGGAGGGAACCGACGCGGTGATCTCCGGCTCGACCAATCTGTCCAATGCCAACGGCAAGATGACCACCGACGGTTCCCTGAAGCTGGAGAAGGTTGTCATCCACGGAGTGCAGGTGGGATATCCCATCACGGCTGATTTCGACTTGACCGACGATTTGACCAACGATCTGCTGCAGATTCGAAAGGGAGCGATCAAGCTGGGTTCCACGCCGCTCTCGCTGAATGGAACGATTAATACCAAGCCGAATCCTTCGGTGGTCGATGTGAATGTTAGCGCGTCAAATGCATCGATTGAGGAGGTAGCTCGCCTGGCAGCAGCTTTCGGCGTGGCCTTCAGTCCTAACGCCAAGATCTCTGGACAGCTGACGGCCAACGTTCACGCGCAGGGGCCGACCAGCAATCCGGCGCTTAACGGCAATGTGAGCGCACGAAACCTGGAAATTACCGGCAACCAGATTCCGCAGCCGGTCAAGGTGCCGTCCATTGATTTGACGATGACACCGCAACAGATTCAGTCCAACAACTTCACCGCGACTTCGGGCGCAACCTCGCTGGCGGTGCAGATGACGATTGCGCAATACACCAGCACCTCGCCCAATGTCGATGCGTCGCTGAAGACCATCAATGGCAAAGTGGATGAACTGCTGAATATCGCCAAGGCTTACGGGCTCGGCGGGGCTGAGGGGATGAGCGGCAGCGGCGCCATCAGCCTTGACGTTCACGCCAGCGGCCCGATCAAGAACACCGACGCGATGAAGTTCAGCGGCAGCGGTTCGCTGCAAAATGCGTCGCTGAAGATGCCGTCTCTCACTAAGCCGATCAATGTTCGTAGCGCGAACATGCAGTTCACCCAGAACTCGGTGAATCTGACTAACCTGTCGGCATCGCTGGGATCGACCAACGCCACCGGCAATCTGAGTGTTGCGAATTTGCAGGCTCCGCGGCTGACCTTTGCGCTTTCGGCCGACAAGCTGAACGTCACCGAACTGGAGCAGATTGCCGAAGGCTCGAATCAGAAAGCGCTGCCCAGGAAGAAGGCTGAGGCGTCATGGAGTCTGATTCCTACAGCCGATGCCGCGCCCGCAGCGGCGCCAGCCGAGCTTTCTGGAATTAGCGACTGGCAGCGGCACGTTGGCGGTTGGCACCATTATTTACGAGCAGACCGTGCTGACCAATGTACATTCCAACGTCAACCTGAATCACGGCATTATTCAGCTCAATCCGCTAACCTCGCAGATTTACGGCGGGCAGGAGAACGGCAGCGTGACCGTGGACACGCGTCCCAATCCCATGACCTATGCGGTCAATGCCAAGCTCACCGGCGTGGATGCCAACAAGCTGCTGTCGTCGGTTTCCACGGTGAAAGACACGCTGTACGGCACCCTGGCGGCGACGACCAATGTGACCTTCGCCACGCCGCAATCGGGCGACATCGTTCAGACGCTGAACGGCACCATGACCATGAATCTGGCGAACGGCAAGATCATGAAGCTCGATCTGCCGGGAGAGCTGTCGAAGATTGGCAAGTTCGGAGGCGTCGCGCCTAAAGGCTACACCGCCATCTCGCAAATGAGCAGTACCTTCAATATCCACAACGGGGTGGCGCAGACCAATGACATGAAGGCGACGCTGGATATCGGGAGCATGACCGCCAACGGAACCATTAACCTGGTGAGCCAGGATTTGAACATGCACGTGACCGCGGTGCTGAGCAAAGGGTTCAGCCAGTCGGTCGGCGGCACCGGTGTCGGCGGCTACCTGAATACTGCGCTGGCGAACAAGAACGGCGAGCTGGTGATTCCGGTCATCCTTACCGGCAGCATGAATCATCCCAAGGTTTCGCCCGACGTGCAGCAGATCGCCAAGATGAAACTCAACAATCTGCAAGGGCTGGGAGGGCTGGTGGGACTGATTGGCGGACAGAAAGGACAAGCGGCGGGCAAGCCGGCCCAGAATCAGCAACAGAACATTCAAAATCAATTGCAACAGCTGTTGAAGAAACACTAGCGGCGCAGTCGCAGGCAAGACAAAAGCCGCCCTCCGAGGCGGCTTCCTTTTGAGTTTTGCCCACCAGCCTAGATGCTGCTGTGCTCCAGGATTCCCTTTTCCAGCTTCTCCTGGCACTCGATGCAGTGGCGGGTCCAGGGAACGGCTTCCAGGCGTTTGGGATTAATCTCTTCGCCGCAGGAGATGCACTGTCCGAACGATCCCTCGCGAATACGATCCAACGCGCCGTCCACCATTTGCAGCAGCTGCCGGTCATTGTTGCTCTGGTGAAACAGGAATTCCTTGTTATAGGAGTTGGCGGCCCGGTCGGCGATGTCCTGCGCCGACTCCACGTCCGCCTCGCGGCCATCCTGAGCGGTACGAGTCATGGCGTACCGCAATTCCCGCTGCCGGTCCTCCAACCGCTTCTTGAAGGTTTCTAGTCTCTTTTTCTCCATAGGTACGTCCCCTGCCGATCCCGCAAGGAGGCCATCTGCCTCCCAGACGAAAAATGCGGTGCGCGAACGGGAATGATATGCGTCTGGGAGAACGCACGTCAACTCGACCGCCCCTCACCCATATCCGCTGACGGGATCCAAAAACCTTGGATGCCAGGTAATCCGCTGGTGATTCACGCGCAAAAAAGCGGCCCCATGGCCGCTTTCAGAAAGAGGCAAGCGAGGTAGGGATCTTCAGGGGTGGCGATGCAAGGCGCTGCCCCGCTGTGCGGGACAGACAGAGATATGTCGAGACAGAAGGAAGAGGGTACACTTCAAGGTTTTTGTGCCTCTTTGATTGCATTGGCCACTGCACGTAAATCTCCAAATCAAAAGCGTTCGCGACCGGCAAAGGCGTGACCTGCGCAAAGTGGTTGTTTTCAGCGGAGATAATTGCTTTGCCAAGAGGAGAAGAGAGTGTCGCTTACCGATGGGGGATCGCTGCCTGAGGTGGTATCTAGGTGCAAACTCTTAGGCGCTGAGGTTCTTATTCTGGGCGGCGTTTTGCTCTTCGATCACCTTCAATTTATTAAGCAGCGCCTTGTAGCTGATCTTCAGGATTTTTGCCGCCTGCCGCCGGTTCCAGCGCGTCTGGGTCAACACTCGCTCGATGGCCTCGCGCTCGGCTGACATTGCGGCGCGCCTTCCAATCTCCAGCAGGGACAGGGTGTCAGCTTCGGCGGAAACCGATTTCGATGCATTGATGGGAATAGCGGAAGGCTTTTCCGCTGCTCGTTCGCCGCCGGAGTCGGCATCCTTCAAGCCCCAGACCGGACTGGTGCCGGTCATGGAACTGACGATGGGCTTGTGGGTCGAGAGCTCGCGAATGATCTGGGCTTCATTGCCTACGATGACGTAGCGCTTGACCAGGTTCTCCAACTCGCGAATGTTGCCCGGCCAGGTGTATTCCATCATGCGGCCGATGGCGTAATCCCCGAACGGCGCTGGCTGCTTGCCGTAAAACTCGCTGTACTTGCGCAGGAAATAATGCGAGGAAGACCAGGATCTCCTCCCGGCGCTCACGCAGCGGAGGAATGTGAATGGTGATCACGTTCAGGCGATAGAACAGATCTTCGCGGAACAGGCCTTCTTGCACGGCGCGCTCCAGCGGCTTGTTGGTCGCGGCCAACACCCGCACATCGACCGAAATGTCGCGCTTTGCGCCCAGCCGGGAGAACTCTCCGTCCTGCAGCACGTGCAGCAGCTTGGCCTGCAGCGCCGGATGCATCTCGCTGACTTCATCGAGGAACAGCGTGCCGTTATTGGCCAGATCGAACTTGCCCAGCTTCTGCCGGTTGGCGCCGGTGAAGGCTCCGGGCTCGTAACCGAACAACTCGCTCTCCAGCAATTCGTGCGGGATGGCGGCGCAGTTGACCTTGACGAACGCCTTGTCGCCGCGCCCGGAGTGGGCGTAGATCATGCGCGCGACCACTTCCTTGCCGGTTCCGCTTTCGCCGCGAATGAGAACTGTCGCCGTGGTGTCGGCCACCTGCTCGATGGTGTCTTTCACCTCTTCCATCTTCGGACTGGTTCCGAACAGGCCGGCGAAATCGCCGTTGCGCCGCACCTGATCGCGGAGCGGCGCGACTTCCGCCGGTGGCCGTTGCTTGTCGAGAATTTTGTTGATACGAAGGTCGAGATCTTTCAGCTCGAAAGGCTTGCTCAGGTAGTCGTCGGCGCCCAACTTGGAAGCGCTGAAAATCACCTCGGGGCTGTTTTCAGACGACAGCAGAATGACCGCGACATCGGGCTTGATTTGTTTCAGCCGTTCCAAGGTATCGAGCGCGTCCGCTCCCGAGCTGGAGAGATCGAGCAGCACCAGGCCGGGATCATAGACCCTGAACATGCGGTGAGCTTCCTCTCCGCTGGCGGCGCTGCTGACCTCAAGTCCGCGGCGTACCAGGTGGGCTATGATCGACCTGCCCAGGTTGGCATCGTCGTCCACCACCAGGACCCGGATCTTTGGACTTGGGACCATTCCACTCCCCACATCGCTCAACCAGAAAGGTACTGCCTGCCCCACACAGAGAAATCAGCGCTCAATTGTGAGAATCCCGATTCCCACTTCGAGGTTGTACATGACTCGCGGCGCCGCCAATGGAGCACTCAGGTAGGCCAGCCGCAGTCAAGAGACAGATTTAAATTCGAACGAGTGTTTGAGGAGATTGTAACTCCGAGGTCGGCAGTTAGCACACTGCTGAGTCACAATTTCCTTTGTGAAAATTACGGCGTGCAAATAGAAAGGCGACCCTAAGGGCCGCCTCGTCGAACGCTGTTCAGAATTGTGTCTAATTCCCGCCGGGCACAGTCCGCAGCTTGCCGGGCATGAAGTGGTACGGCGGCCACGGTCCGGTGATGGAGATATGGCAATCTTTGAAGTGCCGGGTCGCGGTGCCGTAGCGGTTCTGATATTTGACCACGGAATTGGAATCGATCAGGTGGGCAAAATCAATGAGCATCCCGCCGGAATCGGTGCGCTTGCAGATCACGTCTTCCTCCAGCGGAGAGAAAAGCTTGTGCACCTGCATCGAAAGGGCGCGGGCTTTGGTTTGCCGTTCGCGATCGCGCGTGGCCTGCTCGCGCAGCTTGCGCAGATACTCGCCGCCGACGCCAGCCGGCAACTCAGCGACGACTTCTTCCAACGTGCCGTCCTTGACCACCAGCTTGAAGTGCATTTCCGCCTTGCCGCGCAAACGATCGACCGTCTCCAGGAAGGTTTTGCGATTGGCTCTGACGGCGCGGCGCAGAGCTTCGTCCGAATCAAAAATAGTGCCGAAGCGGAAGGGAAGAACCGTGAGGGTGCGAAAACACTCGCTAACTACGCGGGCATGATCGACGATGGCTTGCTGGGTGAGGGTTTGGCCCGCGGCATGATCACTGACGATAACGGCAAACTCTCCGCTGGGACATGCAAATACCGAAGCGCCGTTGACGCCTCGGAGGTTCTCTATGGCAAAGGGGCGCCGGGCTCGTGTGTTGCCTTGGAGGCCCTGCTGCTCAGTAATACAGTACGCGTACCACGCCATCTTAGTCTCTCCTGGGAGTACTCGCACACAGATTTACGGGCGCTGTGCATGAGGGATTCTTGACTGTCGAACGTGGAACTGCAGATTCAGGCTTTATTTGGGGATGGACGAGGTACCAGCCCCAACAACTCCATCCTATGCCTTTCGCCTAACAAACTGCAATCAGTAACTTACGCGGGAGGCAGGTTTTTTCGTATGGCCCGGCCTGCGCCGTCCTCGGGCAGCCCCGTCCGGCGGGGTTTTCCACCATGGTGGCAGGGTTGTACGCTATGCAGAGTGGGTATAGAACGGGGCGAAGGTGCAGGATTACTTGCGGCGAGCGGCTTTTGCCGGCTTCTTCGCGGCCTTTCTGGCCGACGCCTCGGGCTCCTCGGTTGTTTCTTCCAAAGCGCGGCGCTCCAGAGCTTTGGTCACGACGTAGGCCATCTCAGCGACCGGGGCGGGTTTGCCGGTCCAGATTTCGAACTGCCGGGCGCCCTGCTGCACAAACATCTCCAGCCCGGGGATGACTTGCAGCCCCTTGGCAACGGCCATCTTGGTCAGCTTGGTCTCGGCCGGAGTGTAGACCAGATCGAAGACGTACTTGGTGTTCAGCTCTTTTTCTTCCAGCGGCGACTGCTTATTTCCGTTCATGCCCACCGGGGTGGCATTGATGATCACGTCAAACGCCTGCTTGGCAACGTCGGCGCGCTTGAGATACTTGACCTTCGCCTGCCGGGCCAGCGCCTTGCCCCTTTTCGGCGGTGCGATTGGTGATGAAGACCTCAGCGCCTTTGTTTTTCAGGCCGAAAGCCGCGGCTCGAGCCACCCCGCCGGCGCCGACGATCAGCACCCGCGCTTCCGCCAGGTGCAGACGCTGCTCCAGCGGAACGATAACGCCGGCCACATCGGTGTTGAAGCCGTACAGCTTCCCATCGGCCGCGCGGACTACGGTGTTGCAGGCGCCGATCTGCTTGGTCAGCGCATCGGAATTATCCAGCTCGGCCACCATGTCCTGCTTATAGGGCATGGTGATGCTGAGGCCGCGAATTGGAATATCGCTGCACACAAGCCAGCAGATCTTTCAGGCTCTTAGCGTGCAGCGCCAGATAAACCGCATTCACGGTTTCGCGGCGAAAGGCCGCATTCATCATCACCGGCGACAGCGAGTGGGAGACCGGATCCCCCGCCACGCCATAGACTTGCGTAGCCTGGTCGACCATGTCGATGCGATAGATGTCGCGTAATTCACCGGCCAAGACCTGGCCGGGAGCGGTCTCCTCGCCTCGCGTAGCTGCTCCAAAGGTGAAGATGCTGCCGGCACGGACTCCCAGAACGCGGCTGGTGATGCCTTGCTCGCCCATACACAGGCCGACCATCTCGTGCCGGCCGGAGTTGGCCTCCAGGAATTTCATCATGACCACGTTGTCGTAGAGGTTGGTCGCGGTGGAAACCACCTTGTAGAAGTCGGCCGGATACTGGCTCATTTCCGCGAACTGCTCGTCTAACTTCTTGGTGTTCTTGAAGTTGTGGTACGAGAGGATCATTCCCACGCGGTCGTAAAGATCCTTCAGGTCGTCGGCCTTCAAAGACTCGGCGCTCTGGAACTCCAAGTCCACTAAGGGGAAACCGGAATCGGCGGCTTTGCGCAGAACCGCCAATTCCGCAGCCACGGTACCCTTGAACTTGCCTCCATTGACGGCCCGCCGACAGGTCGCGATGAAGGTCGCCTCGGGATGCATTTCCACGAAAGCCTTGAGCTTGGGCAGAGCGGCCAGCGGCTGGGAGAGATAGTCTAACCTTAACTCAATAAAAGGGTTATCGCGCACCAGAGACTCGGCGCGCTCGATCATCATAGGGGCATCGGTGCCGACCACCGCTATGCAGAGGCGGGGCAGCCGAAAACGCCTGATCCGGGATGCGTAAGTGCTTGAAGACTCGCGCATGTAGCTGCATGATCGTACAGATGCACAACTCCGGATGCAACACTCTTGTCACGAAAATTGTGGAAGAAGCGAACCAAAGTAACCGTGACGGGCACGAATCAGGGGCGGTACTATGGGCGCTAACTGACTGTATCGATTGGGAAAAGGGCATAGTCAGGGAAGCTGACGTTCCGCCAATCCTATTCTTCTCCAAACACTTCCGCGGTAAAGGCTTGCAGCTCAGCGCCGTGCCGCCAAGCCGCCGGATCCAGACCGGCCTTCAGGCAAGTTTGCGCCAGGAAGGTTTCACGATCCCACTCCCATTCCACCGGAACCTGTGGCAGGAGCAGTCCCCGGCGGTTTCCCTGGGTCACCACCAAGCCATGCCTGCCAATCACGACTTCCTGAGGCCGAACCGGCCGTAGGGGAGACAGCACGCTGATCTCGATCTTCAGTTCCGGAGCCTCTGCCAACGTAACCGGCTGGAAACGAGGATCATCGAAGGCGGCAGCCCGGGCCGTCTCGGCCACGGTCTGATAGAGCGGCTGGGTGGGAAAGACGTATCCAATACAGCCGCGCAGGCGCCCGTGCAGATGCAGGGTCGTGAAGGCGCCGCGGAACTCAGCCAGATGGTCGCTGGGCGGGCTGAGATCCAGCAGCCGACCTTCCAGCGACGATTCAATCGCATGATGAGCGAGTTTGAGCAGCAGGGCGCGTTCGGTGTCCGAATATTCGGCAGGTTCCGACTCGACTGCAGGGGCCGATGGTTCAGATTGCGGGGACATCGTTGCGCTTCCTGCGCCGGCTGAGAACGAAGGCCCGCCGCCGCCGGCGCTTCTCAGCGTGGCGATCGATCTTTCTCCAGAAGCCCACGAAATAATCGATAGCCGACAGCAGCGACAGCCCGACCATCACCCAGATCGAAACCAGCGCGACGGGAAGCAGGCAGGCAGGCACCAGCAGGTGGCTCCAGTGATGTTCCATGATGGCCGCTACCACGGAAATGATCTGCACCACCATCTTGCTTTTGCCCAGCTCGCTGGCCTGGATGGTAAAGCCTTCGGAGGCGGCGATGGATCGCAGGCCGCTAACCAGAAACTCGCGCCCGATAATGATGACCGCCATCCACGCGGGGACGATGCGCGGATTGAACTGCACCAGGGTGATGAAGGCGGCAGCGATGAGCAGCTTGTCGGCCACCGGATCCAGCAGCATGCCCATGGTGGTTACCTGGGCGCGCCGGCGCGCCAGATAGCCGTCGATCGCGTCGGTCAGCGAGGCGGCAATGAAGACGAACGAAGCCAGTAGCTCGCGCTCACCGTTGGTGGAATTGAACCGGCTGCTGGATAAAATCCAGATCAGCACCGGGATGCTGAAGATGCGGGTGAGCGTGATGTAATTCGGGAGATTCACAAAAACCAGGGTGGCGCACCACCGCGACCGGCTGCCGCGGCAACAAGGCGATTATGCTCTATAGATTGGATTGAAAGCAATCGCAGAAAAGAGGCCTGCTAAAACTCTAATCGTCGTGGTGCACGACGATCTCGTCGAGCATGGAAGGCGCCTCATACTGCTCCCAGTAGCTGTAACCTACGGGAATCCCTTTGACCCAATCGACAACTGCCATCCAGATTCGCAGCGCCGTGCGGAAATCCAGGTGGAGAGCGGCCACCGGATGGGCCAGCGTCGCGACCAGGATGTACAGCAGGATGGCGGGAAAGGCCATCGCTACCGCAAGCAGGCGTAAGCAGAAATACAGGCGAGGCATGTTGACCCTACAAGGAGAAGGCTCCCCATGGCTGCACAGCTTGAGGCTATTATGCCCCAACTGGAGCGCCCATGGTCTAGTGTTCGGGGAAATTATTTTTGGTCCCAGAAGGGCAACGGCTCCCGCCCTGGGGAGCCGTTGGGATACAACCGTTAACCGCCTATTAACTAAGCGTAAATTCCGCGTTGCCGGATCGTGTACGCCACCCGATCGATGGCCAGCATATAAGCCGCGATGCGGTTGTTCACGTGATGGGTCTCGGCATAGCGCACCACGTCTTCGAAGGACGAAACCATGATGTGCTCCAGCTGCTCGTTGACCACCGACTCCTTCCAGAAATAGCCCTGCCGGTCCTGTACCCACTCGAAGTACGAAGCGGTCACGCCGCCGGCATTGGCCAGAATGTCGGGCATCACGAAGACGTGCTTGTCGGCCAGGATGTCGTCGGCGGCGGCGGTGGTCGGTCCGTTGGCGCCTTCGACCAGGATCTTTGCCTTGACGTCGTCGGCATTGGCGGAGGTGATCACGCTTTCGGTGGCCGCCGGAACCAGGATCTCGCAATCGGTGATCAGCAGGTCTTCGGTCGCGGCGCGTTCCGCTCCTTTGAATCCGTGGATGCTGCCTTCCTTCTGGCGATACTCCCACAATGCGGTAATATCGATTCCCTTGCTGTTGTACAGGCCGCCATCCCACTCGCCGATGCCGACCACTTTGTAGCCGGCCTGATGCATCAGCAAGCGCGGCGTTGGAGCCCACGTTGCCGAAGCCCTGAATGATCACCCGCGTGTTCTCCCGAGTCATGTTGTTCTTCTTGATGGATTCGTCGCAGATGATCATCACGCCGCGGCCGGTAGCTTCGCGGCGGCCGCGCGATCCGCCCATATTCAGCGGCTTTCCGGTGACCACGGCGGTGACCGTCTGGCGCATGTGCATGGAGTAGGTGTCCATCATCCAGGCCATGGTCTGCTCGTTGGTGTTGACGTCGGGCGCGGGAACATCCTTTTCCGGGCCGATAAACTCGATCAGCTCGGAGGTGTAGCGCCGGGTCATGCGCTCCAGTTCGCCGCGCGACATGTTCTTGGGATCGCAAATGATGCCGCCCTTGGCGCCGCCGAACGGGATATTCACCACCGCGCATTTCCAGGTCATCCAGCTGGCCAGGGCGCGCACTTCGTCCAGCGTCACATCGGGCGCATAGCGCACGCCGCCCTTGGCCGGGCCGCGCGCGATGGAGTGCTGCACGCGATATCCGGTGAACACTTCCAGTTGCCCGTTGTCCATGTTGACCGGGATGTGGACGATGATCTCGCGGTTGGGTTGTTGCAGCACCCGCCACAAGCCTTCGTCGAGATTTAATTTTTCGGCGGCCAGGTTGAACCGCGCAGCCTGTTGTTCCCAGGGATTACTTTCTTGTTCTAGCGTATGTGTGGTAGCCATAAATTCTCCGAATAGTGCGGACGTCTTGCAGCATGAATCCGCGGACGCTGTTAGTTGAGGAGCGCGTCCGGTATCGAGGCAAACCTACAAAGTATATGCAGTGGTGTAGGATGCACGCAAGGTAAAGTGCGGCGACGGGCTCTCCCGTATAATCCCAGTAAACTTCGCTTCTACGCTCAAGAACCCGATGCTGACGCCCGATCTCAAAGGCTTTCTGCAACTCAGCCGCGACGCCACTCTTATCCCGGTAGCAAAAACCTTGAGCGCGGATTTGCTGACACCGGTCGGCGCCTTCCTCAGTATCGCCGCCCGGCAAAAGTATGCCTTTCTGCTGGAATCGGTCGAAGGCGGCGAAAAAATCGGCCGCTACACCTTTCTCGGGGCGCAACCGCGAACCGTAATCACCGCCCGGGGCAAGGATTTGACGGTTCGGGAGGGCTCGTCCGTGCGGCGCTACCAGGGCAGCGTCATGGACCTGCTGCGCCAGCACTTGCGGCAACATCGCCCAGCCAGCTTGCCGGACCTGCCGCCGTTCACCTCCGGCTGCGTGGGTTATTTCGCCTACGACATGGTGCGTCAATTCGAGCGGCTGCCGGATCGCACCCGGGATGACGTCGGCCTTCCGGATTGCGTTTTTACCTTCTATGACCGGCTGCTAGCTTTCGATCATCTGCGCCATCAGATTCACATCATCGCCGCTGCCGACGTTCGTTCGGAGTCGCCGCGCAAGGCCTACGACCGCGCTCTCGCCGATATTGACGCCATCGAGGTGAAGCTGGCGCGCGGCGTGCGCGGGCAGCATATTCACTGGTCCGACAGCGGCAAGCGGAAGGCCATCAAGGTCCACAACAGTACGGCGCACGATGATTTCATCGCCGAGCGTACGCCGGGCCAAGGAATACATTGCAGCCGGCGACGTCTTCCAGGTGGTGCTGTCGCAGCGGCTGGACTTCAAGCCTCCGGCCGAGCCCTTTCAGATCTATCGCGCCCTGCGCACCGTGAATCCTTCGCCCTACATGTACTTCCTGAAACTCGATGACACTCACGTAGTAGGCGCGTCGCCCGAGATGCTGATTCGAGTCTCAGCGCGGAAGCTCGAATATCGCCCGATCGCGGGCACCCGCAAACGCGGCGCCGATCCGGCGCAGGACGATCGCCTCACCGAGGAATTGCGCACCGACGAAAAGGAGCGTGCCGAGCACGTCATGCTGGTCGATCTGGGCCGCAACGATCTGGGCCGGGTCAGCGACTACGGCAGCGTGAAGGTTCGCGACCTGATGTATGTCGAGAAATACTCGCATGTGATGCATCTGGTGTCGGCGCTGGAAGGACAGCTGCGCGGCGAGTTGGACGCTCTGGACGCACTGGCAGCCTGCTTTCCCGCGGGTACGCTGAGCGGCGCTCCCAAGGTGCGCGCTATGGAGATCATCGAGGAGCTGGAGCCGGTGCGGCGCGGAGTTTATGGCGGCTCGGTGCTGTATGCGGATTATGCCGGCAATCTCGATTCCTGCATCGCAATTCGGACCATGGTGGTGCATGGCAATCGGGCGTACGTGCAAGCCGGCGCCGGTATTGTCGCTGACTCCGATCCGGAGAGTGAATATCAGGAGTGCATGAACAAGGCGAGCGCGGTATTGCGAGCCGCGGAGAAAGCCAGGGGTTAGGGGCTAGGGATCAGAGGCTAGTGGATATATCAACCAAAGCGGTATGCTCCTAGCAGGGCTCACGCTGCCTCGACTCTCGGCTGTGAAGGACGGAATAGTGCAAGTTAAGAGTTATCAGGATTTGATCGTCTGGCAGAAGGCTATCTCGCTGGTCACCGAAATCTATACGCTAACTGCACAGTTTCCAGGACACGAAATATATGGCCTCAGCAGTCAACTGCGACGCGCCTCCGTGTCCATCCCCAGCAATATTGCCGAGGGACACGGTCGTGCAACGCGAGGGGAGTTCAATCAGTTTCTCGGTCACGCACGTGGTTCCTTATGCGAAGTTCAGACCCAAATTTTCATAGCGCACAAGCTGGGATACATTACTGGGAAGCAAGAGCAAGCCGTCATCGCTCTGACTGATGAACTAGGACGCATCCTTAACGGCCTGATCACATCGATCGTGCGCAAGAAATTGAAGCCTCCGGTTTCTCTAACCCCCAGCCCCTGACCCCTGGCCCCTATGATCTTCGTTCTCGATAACTACGATTCGTTCACTTACAACCTCGTCCAGTACATCGGAGAGCTGGGCGCCGAGGTGCGCGTCTGCCGCAACGATCAGACCACGGTGTCTGACATTGAGGCACTTCATCCGGATCGCATTGTGATCTCCCCCGGCCCCTGCACGCCGCAGGAAGCCGGAATCAGCATCGACGTGATTCGGCATTTCGCCGGCCGCGTTCCGCTGTTAGGCGTCTGTCTCGGACATCAGGCCATTGGAGCCGCGTTCGGCGGCAACGTCATTCGCGCCGCCAACCTGATGCACGGCAAGACCAGCTCCGTAGAGCACGACGGCAAGACCATCTTTCGCGGCATTCCGTCGCCCATGATCGCTACCCGCTATCACTCGCTGATTGTCGAGGAGAAGAGTCTTCCCGAGGAACTGGAGATCTCCGCCACCTGCCGCGACCGTGATGGCAAGCGCGTCATCATGGGACTACGGCACCGGAGGTTTGCGGTCGAAGGCGTACAGTTTCATCCCGAAAGCGTGCTCACCGAACAGGGAAGACAAATCGTCCGCAATTTCCTGGAGTTGTGAAGGCGCGGTTGTAGCGATTGCGCGTCGGTCGGCCGGTTTCGGCTGCGCGATTGCTCGCCGCGATTACTGCGGCTGATTCTGGTTAGCGGGATTGAGCTGTTGCTGATACTGCTGTTGCTGTTGCTGCATCTGCTGCAATTCCTGCATCAGCTGCTCCGGCGACTTCACGCCATTCGCCGGATCTCCATTGACCTGATTGGGTTCCTGCTGGCCCGGACCCATCATCATGGGACGATGGAATCCGCCCGGCGGCGGCGGGGGCTGCTCCGGCGTGGGATTCTCTGCTTCCACCTCATTGGCGGAGACGCCCTCATCCGGCTGCGCTTCGTCATCCACTTCCTGGTTCTGCACCGTATTATTTTGCGCGACGTTCACATTGCCGGTGCCCAGGCTCTGGCGAGGAGTGAGAATTACTTTTTGGACCGCGCCCGGATCGCCGGTCACGCCCAGAATGATGTAGTCAAACTTCGATCCGTTCAGCAGGGTGTTCAAAACATCTTTCGGCCGCCCGGGCCCCAGCTGCGTGACCACCCGGTCACTGCCGGCGCTGGCCGGTATGTCAATCGAAGCCCCAGTCTGCAATTGGACGGCATGCAAGACCTGCGACAAGGTGGAATTGTGGGCATCGATGCTGAGCAGCCCGCCCTGATAGGTAATATGAGGCGCGGTAGGCGGCGTTTGCTCCAGCGTCGGCGGTGGTTGAGGCGTCGGCGCAACCTCGGCTACCGGAGTGAGTTTCTCTTTCTTGTGACGCCTGTGGGTTTTAGATGGACTCGCGCTGGCCGGGTTGGCAGCACTAGTCTTCGCAGACGGTGTGCTAGTCGCCGGCGCTTGCGGTGCGGGCGCAGCCGTTTGCGCCAACAATCCCGGTGCCGACGCCAGAAGGACGGCTGCCAGGACCAGTGTCCATCCGAAATGTTTTCCAAGGCGTACCATAGAGTGTTTGACGGCCCTGCACCTGGATGGTTACGGCACCGCACTGCTGTGGTTATTCTAAACCCGGTGCGAGTGTAGCAGTTGCGGGAATGAGCCTGCCAGGGTTTTTGGCCGCAGAACACGGCCCTCGAACATCTGGCAAGCTGCAAACCGGCATCGCAACTATGGGGATTCGCTTGAACCCACACCGCAAAATCTTCTTCACCCACCAACCGCTCTCATTTGAGGTGCAAAGGTAAGAACTGCCATGTCTCACTTCGTCCGTTTGACCCGATGGTTGCGCCGCCTGGGATACTTCTTCCTGGTGGCTCTGGCTGTAACCCCTGCTCTGCTGGGGCAGACCTGCTCTTCCGGGACGGATCTGGATGCCGCCACCAGGAGTGCTTTAGATACCGCCGCAAAACAGTTTCTCGATATGTCCAAGAACGGCGATGTAGCCGGGTTGAAGGCCAACTCCATACCCGCGATCACCGGCGACTTTAGCAGCATCGAGCGGGCGGTAGTCACCAATAAGCCTTATCTGGCGGACGGGCAGGCCACGATCACCGGCACCTATCTGCTGGACGCTTCGGATGCCAAAGCCACGTTGGCTCGGGCGGAGTTTTTCTGCGGCATTTACAATTCCGCCAACCGCTTGGCTTTCTTCATCCCCAATCTGCCGCCCGGCCGCTACGGAATCGTGATTCAGAAAGTCAATGGCAAGGATCCCATTACCTTGACCTTGGTCCTGCAGAATCTGGGCGGATGGAAGCTGGCCGGATATTATCCGCGGCTGGACGCCGTGGGCGGCCATGATGGCGGCTGGTATCTAAGCAAGGCGCGCGACTTCAAGGCCAAAGGCCAGCTGCATAATGCCTGGTTTTACTATCTGACAGCGTGGGATCTGACGGCGCCGGTTAACTTCATGAGCACGCCCGAGCTCGACAAAATCTCCGATGAAATGCAAGGCGTCCGGCCTTCGGACATGCCCAGTGACTCTGCTCCGCTCAGCCTGGCAGCGGGTGGGAAGGTGTTTAAGGTGACCGAACTGACGGCCGTGCCGGTCGACAACAATCTGGATTTGCGGGTGCGCTACCAGGACGCGAATGCCGCGAATTCGGCGGTGGCCTTCCCGGACAACATGGCGGTGATTAAAGCCATTGTGGCTAAATATCCCGAGCTGCGCGACGGCTTCACCGCCGTTATTGCCCGCGCCGTCGACAGCAGCGGAACCGAGTACGGCTCGGTGCTGCCCATGAAGGATGTGAAGTAGGAACGTAGACACGGGAAGATGTGGGGGATCGGGAACGGTGGAAAGGCATGGCTGTAGCCATGCCGAATATTACCCTCGAAAGTGGCTTTAGAGTCTGCGTGAGAACTAAATCCTGGATTTGCGAGTGAAATATATCAGCCGAAACTCCCGTCCGTAAGGACGACTTAGTTCAGCCCAGGACGGAGCCGAAGGCGCAGTCCTGGGTCCGATGGGAAATTGATCCGAGTCCTGTAGGGACGACAGAGGTTCTGAACTTAAGCCCTGGACGCCATGGTTGTAATCCCCAATGTCCCCGGGCTGAAGCCCGGCGCTTCCACCAACCTTGTCTTCACGCGGCGCTGAAGCGCTGCGTTTTCCGCGTCCCAGCGGACGGGAAGCTCTAGGCCTTAACGCTCGCCTCTGCCAGTTCCTGCAGCGACTCGTTGTAGGGCTCGCGTGCTACTCCGCGCTCGGTGATGATCGCCGTCACATACTTGCTCGGGGTCACATCGAAGGCCGGATTCTCGATCCCCACGCCATCGGGAGTGACCTGCCTGTCTCCCATGTGCGTCACCTCGCGCGCCGAGCGCTGCTCGATCGGGATGCCGTTGCCGTCGGGGGTGTCCAGGTCGACGGTGGAGAACGGCGCCGCCACATAAAACGGAATGCCGTGCTCCTTAGCAAGAACCGCAACGCTATAGGTTCCAATCTTATTGGCGACGTCGCCATTGGCGGCGATGCGGTCGGCTCCCACAATGACGGCATCGATCTTGCCTTGCCGCATGATGGCCCCTGCCATGTTGTCAGAGATGACGGTCGTGGGAATCTGGTCTTTCATCAACTCCCACGCTGTCAGACGCGAGCCCTGAAGAAACGGACGCGTCTCATCGGCGAAGACTTGCAGCTTCTTGCCGGAATCAACAGCAGCGCGAATCACCCCCAGCGCTGTTCCGTAACCGCAGGTCGCTAGCGCTCCCGCATTGCAGTGGGTCAGGATGCCGCCGCTGGCAGGCAGCAGCACCGCGCCGTGTTTCCCCATCGCCTGGTTGGCAGCGATGTCTTCCACCAGCATGCGCTGCGCCTCGGCAATCATTTCCTGCTTGATCTCCGGAATCGGCCGGGCGCTAAGCTCCTCGAACTTGTCTCGCATCCGCCGGATGCCCCAGAACAGGTTGACCGCGGTGGGGCGGGTCGAGGCCAGCACGTCGGAGATACGACCCAAATCGCACCTCAGGTCATCCAGATTCGTTGCCCGCGAGTCGCGAACGCCGAGCGCAACGCCCATGGCCGCGGTCACGCCGATGGCGGGCGCGCCGCGCACAATCATGGTGCGGATAGCGTCGGCAACTTCTTCGTAGGTTTTGCAAGTGACGTAGGTTTCTTCGGTCGGCAGCTTCGTCTGATCGATGAAGCGCACACCCGCGTCCGTCCATTCCACAGTTTTGATCATGTATCGAAGGGGCGCACCTTCAGGCGCGCCGGCTTAGGTCCTCTCTGATCTCGGCGTTCTTCACTGACTAAAGAGTCAGTGAAGAACGCCTAACAATAAATGAATACGCAGCGATGGCGCAGCTAAAGCTGCGCCCCTTCAAACCGCAATTGAGTCACGGCCGGTGCGCTTCGCAGCGATTGCCCGGGACATTCGTCACCGCCGGACGGTCGCAGAAGTCGCACTTGGCACTGACCGCAAACATCGGCGGCGGCCCAGCTTTCACATGTTCCGCACGAACATCATTCGCCGTGAACAGCGCCACAAACGGCGCCGGAGCCGCAGCCTGCTCCACATTCGCGCGGCCGCCTGCTTCTTGCCGCTCCACCAGGCACAACACGCCGGCGATTTCGAAGCCATACTCGCGCGCCGCTTCAATGGCCTGAATGGTCGAGGCGCCCGTAGTGCAGACGTCGTCGACAATCACCACCCGCGCCGGTTTCTGGCGAAAGCCCTCGATGCGCTGTCCGGTGCCGTGCGCCTTCTCGGCTTTGCGCACCAGAAATCCGTGCACCGGCTTACCCTGCTGCGCGCTGATCACTGAGGTCGCAACCACGATAGGATCGGCGCCCATGGTCAGCCCGCCGATAGCATCGGCCTTCCAGCCCCGGTTGTGGATTTCGTGCAGCACGGTCTGCCCGGTCAGCAGCGCGCCGTGGCATCGAGCGTGGTCAGCCGGCAATCGATGTAGTAGTCGCTGGTGCCGCCGCTGGAGAGTTTGAACTGGCCAAGGCGAAACGACTTTTCCGCCAGCAGCGCCAGCAGTTGTTCCCGTGAGCTTGCCATCACTTCACGATACCATTCAGCCCGCTGCTTTCTCCAGGTGGCGGAAGTGGTCGGTGGCAATCCACAGCATGGCGAATAGGGTGAAGTTGTAGCCGCAGTGCATCAGGAATGACGCGGCCACCGAATTCAGCCGATGGCGGACCACGGTGAAAACTACGCCCACAACAAAAATGCTGAGGATGGGCGCCCAGGCATAACCCAGTTGTGCGCCATGAATGCAGGCGAAAGCCAGGGCCGTCAGCAATACTCCCACGACCAGCCCAAAGGTGCGTCGCAATAACGGGTAAAGCAATCCGCGAAAGAACAACTCCTCCAACAATGGCGCCAGAGTCACGCCGAAGGCCGCCATCATGTAGGCGCTGGTGGCGTCGTTGAAGAAATTGTCCATGGGTAGCGACTTGGGGATGGGCAGGAAACGCGACAAGCCATCGATTACCAGGGCCAGAACAATTCCTCCCGCCACAAACGCGGGCACCCACCGTCCCGGCCAGTTCCACTGGATCGCGGGGGCGAACGGCTGACGTGCGCGCGTGCGCACCAGCATGAAGATGAAGGCCAGAACAAACAGATAGGCCGCCGCCTGCGCTCCCACGATCACCTGCGCATTGGTCGCCACTTTGGCGGTCAATTCGGCGATCGACAGGTTGTGATAGCCCGGCATCGTCTTCGCGATGAAGAGCGCGATCACGCTGAACACGAAAATGCAGACCACGGTAAACACCAGCACGGCCAGCACATCCCAATATGACCATGCCGGAAAGCGCGGTTTTGGCGGCGGCAGAATGATGGGCTCGATGGGAGTGGCGGCGGCAGCCTCGATCAGAACCGGCGCGGGCTCAATCAGGCTTTCAGGATCAGGTATCGGAGTTGGGGGTAAGGACATCGATGTTCTCTACTTACGTCTACGTCTATGGATGCGGGAACGTTCCGATTGGCTCCGCCTTCGGAGGAGTAACCACACTTGCTTCCGAGGAAGGAAAGCAGATTCCTCGCTGCGCTCGTAATGACAATTCTTCAGGATGACAATCCCTCACGGCGTGCGCTCGCGCCTGCCTCATTCAGCATTTTGTGCCTGAGCAGCGCCAACCCCTTCTCCATTGCTCCTGCCATTGGACGCGCCAGGAAGCAGTTTGGCCAGGGTTTGTCCGGTGTAAGACTTCTTCACTCGCGCCACCTGTTCCGGCGTACCCTGGGCCACCATGCGTCCGCCCTCCTCGCCGCCCTCCGGTCCCAGGTCGAGGATCCAATCGGCATTGCGGATCACGTCCATGTTGTGCTCGATGATAACGATGCTGTTCCCCAGGTCGGTCAGCCGATGCAGCACCTCCAGCAGTTTGCTGACATCGTCGAAATGCAAACCGGTGGTCGGCTCGTCCAGCAGATACAGCGTCTTGCCCGTCTGCCGTTTGCTCAACTCGCGCGCCAGCTTGATACGCTGCGCCTCGCCGCCCGACAGTGTTACCGCCGACTGTCCCAGGTGAATATAGCCCAGTCCGACATCGACCAGCGTCTGCAACTTCTGCTTGATCTGCGGAATGTTTTCCAGGATCGGCAGCGCGTCGGCCACCGGCGTCTCCAGCAGATCGGCGATGGAGTAGCCCTTGTACTTTACCGCCAGGGTCTCGTGATTGTAGCGCTTGCCGCCGCACACTTCACATAGAACGTAAACGTCGGGCAGAAAGTTCATCTCGATGCGGCGCTGGCCTTCGCCCTGGCAGGCTTCGCAGCGCCCGCCGGCAACGTTGAAGGAAAATCGCCCCGCCTTGTAGCCGCGCTCGCGCGACTCCGGCAGCATGGCGTAGAGATCGCGGATCTGGGTGAAGACGCCGGTATAGGTCGCCGGATTCGAGCGCGGCGTGCGCCCGATGGGCGATTGATCGATGCGAATCACCTTGTCGATGTTCTCCGTGCCCGCGATCGACTTGTGCGCGCCCGGCTCCTCCCGCGAGCGGTACAGCGCCTTGGCCAGCGCGCGATAAAGAATGTCGTTCACCAGCGTCGATTTGCCCGAGCCCGAGACGCCGGTCACCACCGTCATCACGCCCAAGGGAAAGCTCACGTCGAGGTTCTTGAGGTTGTTCTCGCGCGCGCCCAGTATCGTGATGGCCTTGCCGTTCGGCTGCCGGCGCGCGTGGCGATAGGAGATCTGCTTCTGTCCGGAGATGTATTGCCCGGTCAGCGAACGCGGCGCAGCTTCAATCTGGTCGGGCGTTCCGCTGGCCACCACCTCGCCGCCATGACGTCCAGCCCCGGGGCCGAGATCGATCACGTAGTCGGCGCGGCGAATGGTGTCCTCATCGTGTTCCACCACCAGCACGGTATTGCCCAGATCACGTAGCGACTCCAGCGCTTGCAGCAGGCGATCGTTGTCGCGATGATGCAATCCAATTGACGGCTCATCCAGCACGTAGAGCACGCCCCGCAGCTTTGAGCCAATCTGTGTTGCCAGTCGAATACGCTGGCCCTCGCCGCCGCTCAACGTCGCCGCCGAACGGCTGAGCGAGATGTAGCCCAGACCGACCGCGTTGAGAAACCCCAGGCGCTCCGCAATCTCTTTGAGGATTCGTCCGGCGATGCGTTCCTCACGCTGGTTCAGCTTGATCTGCGCCGCTGCTTCGACCGCGCGCGACACCGGCAGCGCGGTGAAATCGGCGATCGACATGCCGTTCACCTTGACCGCCAGGCTCTCGGGACGAAGGCGCTTGCCACCGCACGCCGGACAGGTCGTCGCCGACATGTGATCCAGCAGCCAGTCGCGATAACCTTCCGACGAGCTGTCCTCCATCGCCTGCCGCAGATAGGCAAAGACGCCCAGAAAGCCGCCGCGCTTTTTCTCTCCCTGCTCTGGTCCGTAGAGAATCAAGTTCTGCGTCTTACGCGGCAAGCTGCTCGAACGGCGTGGTCAGGCTGAATCCGTAGGCTTCCGCCGCCAGCTGCAGGATGCGGATCAGATTCTGCGACGCCGAACCCGGGCCGAGAGCGCCGTCCAGCAGCGGCTTCGTCCAGTCGGTAATGACCTTGGCCGGATCGAAATCGTACTTGCTGCCCAGGCCGTTGCACTCCGGACAAGCGCCATAGAGGCTGTTGAACGAGAACGAGCGCGGCTCCAGCACGGGAACGTTGATGCCGCACTCCGGACACGCCAGCTTCGACGAGTACAGCCGCTCTTCGCCGCCGACCACCGCGATCTGCACCAGCCCGTTGGCCAGCTTCATCGCCAGCTCAATCGATGTGGCCAGCCGGCGCTCGATATCCGGCTTCACCAGCAGGCGGTCGACCACCAGTTCGATGGTGTGGTTCTTGCGCTTGTCCAGCTTGATCTCGTCATCGGCAATGTTGCGCAACTCGCCATCGATGCGGGCGCGGGTATAGCCCTGCTGGGCCAGCTTATCGAGCTCTTTCTTGAACTCGCCTTTGCGTCCGCGCACGATCGGCGCCAGCACCATCACCCGATCTTCGGGCTTCAGCTCCATCACCTGCTGCACGATCTGGTCGGCCGACTGGCGCGAAATCTGCCGCCCGCACTGCGGACAATGCGGGATGCCGATGGACGAATACAGCAGGCGCAGGTAGTCGTAGATTTCGGTGATGGTGCCGACGGTGGAACGCGGGCTGCGACTGGTAGTCTTCTGCTCGATGGCGATCGAAGGGCTCAGACCGTCGATGCTGTCGACGTCAGGCCGCTCCATCTGGTCTAGGAACTGGCGGGCGTAGGCCGACAGCGTCTCCACGTAGCGGCGCTGCCCTTCAGCGTAGATGGTGTCGAAGGCCAGCGACGACTTGCCCGAGCCGCTCAGGCCGGTGATCACGGTGAGAGTGTTGCGCGGAATCTCGACGTGAATGTTCTTGAGATTGTGCTGCCGTGCCCCACGTACGCTGATACTGGTAATTCCCATGGACAAATCTAGTTCGACCCCACCTATGTTGCTGATCCACCATGTCTTCCGCGAGTCAAAAGTCGCCGGATCGGCCCTCGGGGATGCCCCCAAGCAGGCCTTCCGCGGCCGGTACTGCTCTGGAAACTCCGGAAGAGTGTAAGCGTAGCTCTACTCACGTATCTTAGTTGTCAACAGCCGGAAGCGTCAATGCGAGGTAAAGTGAAAGCATCAGAGTGGATGTCTGGTGAGATATCGGGCCCGTTCCGGAGCATCGGACCATAACAGCGACTTATGATGACCTTTCTGGTGTCGACCTTGTTCCTGCTGACCATCGTGGGCTCCTTTGCCTTGGGCATTGTGGCAGCCTACTGGGTCATCCGCGAATTCCTTAACTTCTTCGATCCCAGCCGCACCGGCAACAAGCCCACCCGCTCGGCGGCCTTGGCGCCTACCGCCAGCGGCGATTAGACTGGCCTCAGAGATTTGCTTCAGCGGAACTCTAACTAAGTCGGTGGAAGCCCCGGGCTTTTAGCCCTTGGAAATCGAACTCCATCAGAAATGGCTTCAGCCGCGGCGGCCGGGGCTAAAGCCCTTTCCAAATGGCACCCTTATGGCACGGCTAAAGCCATGCCCTTCCACCGTTGCCGACATTGTCTTTCCCAGCCGTCAATTGCCACGAAGTGTCCGCTTCTCCGACTTTTCAGCAAACTGTTTAGCCGCTGCGGGACCTCGCTCTCACTTGATCAGAGTTTCCTTAGCAGTTGTGCGGGGACGGGCCGATAACAAATTCATCAAAACCCTTCTACACGACTTCTGTCTGCGGAGTTTTGCGCCTATACCCCGCTTAGATTCGCCACTACGCTGTGGCAGATCTCCGCACTCCCTTCCGGACGCGTGACCCAAGCCGTTGCGAAATCCATCACCTCCCCGGGTGACTGCGGTCACAGCGCAACCTAAGTGCTTGATCCAAACTGAAATCGTACTCATAGGGGTCGCGCACGCAGCAAGCGGGGCCTCAACCCAAAGCAACGGGATCGTGCGTCGCTTGGGCTTATTTTTTATCTCTCAACGGGAGAAATCATGAAGAAAGTTATCTTAGCTATTCTGGTTATTGCGTTTGCGCTCTTTTTGACGATGCCAAATCTGTCTTGGGCGCAGGAAGATCTTTACAAGGCGAAATGTGCCGGTTGTCACGGCGCCGATGGCAAGGGCACTGCCGCCGGCCAAAAGATGGGAGCTCCGGCCTTCTCATCTCCTACCGTACAGAAGGCTTCCGATGCTCAGCTGGTCGATTTCATCGAAAACGGCGGCCCGCAGAAGAAAGCCATGCACGCTTTTGCCAACAAGGGCGTCAGCCCGGCTGACGCGGCCAAGCTGGCAGCTTACGTGAAGACGCTTAAGTAGTCTTCGCGCTTTGGCTTATATCCGTTTCGGGCCGGCCGGAAACGTACAGGCCGGCCGGAAATGGCTGTGAGTCCCCAGAACATGCTGCATTTGCATGCTTTGGGATGGCAGTAGTCCTCCCCCGATTTCGCAATCGCCCGACGGCGCTACCTTCGGCGCCGCTTTCGCCTCCTGGGGCCCGCCTGGGCGATCCCAGCCTCAACCAGCCCAGCCGGTGGTTAGGGCTCTGGAGAAAGCTCATGAGCAAGGGAATCCTCTACGATGCCACCAAGTGCATCGGCTGCAAGCAGTGCGAGCAGGCCTGCGCCACCGAAAATGGTCTGCCGTACGACGACAAGATCGCTTCGCAAGAGGTAACATCCGCCCACAAATACACCGCCATCGTCACCAAGGATGACAAGTTCATGCGCAAGCTGTGCATGAACTGCGACGATCCGGCCTGCGCGTCGGTCTGCCCCGTCGGCGCGCTGCAGAAGACCGCCCTGGGCCCGGTTACCTACGACAAGAGCAAGTGCATGGGATGCCGCTATTGCATGGCGGCCTGTCCGTTTGGCGTGCCCAAGTATGAATGGGAGAAAGCTATTCCCGGCGTGCGCAAATGCATCATGTGCAGCAAGCGCGTGGTTGCGGGAAAACAAACGGCCTGCGCCGAGATCTGCCCCACCGGCGCCACCAAGTTTGGCGATCGCGATGAGTTGCTGGAAGAAGCCAAGAAACGTATCCACGACAACCCGGACACCTATCTGCACCACATATTCGGCGAGACCGAAGTGGGCGGGACCTCGGTCCTGCTGCTGTCGTCGATCGGCTTCAACAATTTTGGTTTCCGGAACGATCTGACCGAGCGCGCTTTGCCCCTTTACACCTATCAGGTGCTGTCGCGTATTCCCGATTTCGTTCCCCTCTTCGGCACGCTGCTGGGTGGCATTTACTGGATCACCCATCGCCGCGAAGACGTGGCCGCAGCGGAAGCCCAAGACCAAGACAAAGATCACCAAGGTGGTGCCCGATGACTGTTCCCCGCATTCGCTTCACCTTCTGGAAAGCCGTCTTCCTAGTCATCATGGCGGCCGGCATTTACTGCACCTTCGTCCGTTTCTTCCGCGGGCTCGGTGCTTCCACCAATCTCAGCGACCAGTTTCCCTGGGGATTATGGATCGGCTTCGACGTCATGTGCGGCGTGATGCTGGCGGCCGGCGGATTCACTTTGACTGCGGCGGTCGAGATCTTCAACATCAAGCGCTTTCATTCCATCATCCGGCCCACCATCCTCACCGCGTTTCTGGGCTACCTGCTGGTTTCGGCGGCGCTGATGTACGACCTGGGGCTGCCGTGGAACATCTGGCATCCGCTGGTCATGCGCAATCCGCATTCGGTAATGTTCGAGGTTGCCTACTGCGTGATGCTTTACACCACGGTGCTGGCGCTGGAGTTCTCGCCCATCGTGCTGGAGCACTTCAACCTGCAACGGCCGCTGAAGATCATCCGCAGTTTCATGGTGGTGTTCGTCATCCTGGGCGTTCTGCTCTCGACGCTGCACCAGTCGTCGCTGGGCACGCTGTATCTCATCATGCCGAACAAGCTGCATCCCTTCTGGTACAGCCCGCTGCTGCCGGTCTTCTTCTTCCTCTCAGCGATTGCGGTTGGTCTGGCAATGACCATCTTCGAATCGTCGATGAGCTCGAAGTATTTCGGCCGCGAGCTGGAGCTTCCCATCCTGCGCGATTTGGGACGGGTGCTGGTGGTGGTGCTTGCGCTCTACGGCATCCTGAAATTCGAAGACTTCTACCATCGCGGCGTTCTGCATTTAGTCTTTGTGCCGGGCTACGAGCAGCACTTCTTCCTGCTGGAGATTTTCCTCTCCGTGCTGGCGCCGCTCGGTCTGCTGTTGGTCCCGAAAATTCGCGAGAACGCACAGGGCCTCTATCTCGCGGCCGTGCTGACCTTGCTCGGCTTTGTAACCAACCGTCTGAACGTCGCCATCACCGGAGTGGAAAACGCGGTCGGCGCGCGTTACACGCCGAAGTGGACCGAAGTCGTGATCACCGCCATGTTCGTGGCGCTCGGGTTTGCCATCTTCGGCTTCGTCGCAAAGTACCTGCCTATCTTCCCCGAGGAGAAGGCACATATCCCGGCACTCCGCGAACCGGAAGCGGTAGTGAGCGAATTCGCGGTGCCTGCTCATGCTGGCGACTGACAACTCGAACGGGCTCCCTCCGACAGAGAAGCGAGGGAGTCCCGGTTCGGCGCCGTCGCGCTGGCTACAGCGCCTGGGACGGAGCGTCAGCGCCAAATTGATGATTTCGATCTTCGTGGTCATGATCATCATCTTCGGACTGCTGGGATATTTCAGCATTCAAGACCAGCGCAAACATCTGGAAGACGCGGCCCTGATCAGCGCCGAGCAGCAAAGCGAAGTCCTGCGCCGCAGCGCTTCGCATTACATGCTGAACAACGACCGCTCCGGCCTGTACGAAATGATGCTGAACATGGCTGACCAGCCGGGCGTGGTGCGGGTGCGCATCATGAATCCCCAAGGCGTGATCAGCTATTCCACGGCGCCGACGGAGGTTGGCAATTCCGTCGACAAGGGAGCCGAAGCCTGCTACGGCTGCCACGCGAAATCGCAGCCAATGGCCCGCCTCAACCGCTCCGACCGCTTCCGGGTGTATCGGGCTGATGGAAGCCGCGTCCTCGGCGTTATCACCCCCATCGAGAACCAGCCTGCGTGTTCCAACGCAGCTTGCCATGCGCATCCAGCCAGCGTCCAGATCCTGGGTGTGCTCGATACCAATCTGTCGCTGGCCAAGGTTGACCAGAGCCTGGCGCAAGAGGGCCGCGAGATGCTTGCCACGACCGGCGTGGCCTTGATCGCCGTGGTCTTCCTGAGCGGCCTGTTCATCTGGATTGTGGTTCGCAATCCGCTGCGCGAACTGAAAACCGGCACCGAGCACGTGGCCAGCGGCAACCTGGGCTGCCAGATTCCGGTGCACTCGCACGACGAAGTGGGTGAACTGGCGCAGTCGTTCAACGACATGAGCAATCGCCTGCAAGTGGCACAGACCGAGATCACGGACTGGACGCATACCCTGGAACGCCGCGTCGACGAGAAGACGCGGGAGCTGAAGCAGGCCCACCAGCACATGCTGCATGTGGAGAAGATGGCGACCATCGGCAAGATGGCCGCCGTGGTAGCCCACGAGATCAACAATCCGCTATCGGGCATCCTGACCTATTCCAAGCTGGTGAAACGCTGGATCGAAAAGAACACGCCGGTCTCGCCCAAGCAGGAAGAGATGAAGGGCTCGCTGGACCTGGTCGCCAGCGAAAGCAAGCGTTGCGGCGAGCTGGTGAAGAACCTGCTCAGTTTCTCGCGCGTGTCGCCCATGAACCTGGCCTGGTGCGATTTGAGCCAGGTGATCGACCGCTGTGTGCGGCTGGTGCAGCACAAGATGGATATGGGTGGCATTCAGCTCAACCTCGATCTCGCCGCAGACTTGCCCCCGGTACATTGCGACCCTGCCCAGATCGAGCAAGTCGTGCTCGCCATGGTGATCAACGCTATTGATGCGCTGCCGCAGGGCGGCAATCTGTGGATCAGCACGCGGGTCGATCCGGATTCCGCGATTGAGTTGGTGATCCGCGACGACGGCATCGGGGTTCCCGCGGAACATCTGCCGCATATTTTCGAACCCTTCTATACGACCAAGGAAGCGGGCGGCTCCGGGCTGGGACTGGCGATCAGCCAGAACATAGTGGAGCGCCACGGCGGACATATCGACATGACTTCCGCGGTCGGACAGGGAACGACCTTCAAGATTGTGCTGCCAATTGACAGCCAGAGACCTGCGATGGCCGGCGAAGGGGGAACTGTCGCGGGCATTAGCTCGGCCGGTGGAAGCGCAGGACTTTAGTCCTGCGAGGGAAGAACCCAAATTGATGAAGGGGCTTTAGCCCCGGAGTGTGGAAGCGTCGGGCTTTAGCCCGGCGGACAAGAGAGAAAGAGATCGGGGCTTTAGCCCCGGAACAGATTTATGAGACGCGCTCCGCAAGAAATCCGCACATTCTTCGTGACCACTGTTACATGGCAGCGGCGTTCTCTCTTTCGTGCCGAGCCGATGGCTCATCTCTTACTCGATACGCTGCTTCGGTACCGCGATCAGGGTCGTTTTCTGCTTCACGAGTTCGTGCTCATGCCCGACCACTTTCACCTTCTTCTGACGCCAGCGCCTGAGATTTCGCTGGAAAAGGCGCTTCAGCTGATCAAGGGAGGCTTTTCTTTTCGCGTGAAACGGGAGTTGGGATCGAACGCGGAGATTTGGCAGGAAGGATTCACGGAGCATCGCGTGAAGAACGCCGAAGATTTCGAAGCGCATGCGCTTTACATCCGTGAGAATCCGGTGCGAGCGCGTCTTGTTGAGGATGCGACCGCGTATCCATACGGATCAGCAGCGGGCAAAGTCACGGTGGATCCAACGCCACCAGGGCTAAAGCCCGAGTTCACAATGGCCGGATATCCACCGGACTAAAGTCCGGTGCTTCCACCAGCTGGAAGCGGTGCGAACGGGAAGCGGTGCGAGCTGGAAGCGGCGCGGACGAATCGGGGCTTGAACTCATGGTGGAAGCGCCGGGCTTTAGCCCGGCGGATACGGGAAGAAAGAAGTCCGGGGCTTTAGCCCCGGCGCGTTCGAGGTAATGTAATGACGCAAGGCAAACTCTTAATTGTTGACGATGAACTCAGCGTGCGTGACTCGCTGGCCAAATGGTTTACCGAAGAGGGCTATGAGGTCGCGATGGCGGAAAGTGCCAACGAGGCCCTGACGCGGGTGGCCGAGCAGACGTTCGATGTCGCGCTGGTCGACATCAAGATGCGCGGCACCGACGGTATCGAGTTGCAGCGGCGCCTCCACGAAATCTATCCCGACATGCTGGTCATCATCATGACCGGCTACGCCTCGGTCGAGACCGCCATCGCCGCCCTCAAGAACGGCGCGTACGACTACGTCAACAAGCCGCTCGATCCCGATGAGATCGCACATTTAATCGCCAAAGCCGTCTCTCATCGCCGCACCCAACAGGAGAATACCCGGCTGAAGGAGACCGTGGCGGAGATCGCTCATCCCTCCGACATCATTGGACAGAGCACGGCCATGAAGCACGTTTTCGACGCCATCGAAACCGTCGCTCCCACCGATGCCACGGTGCTGGTCACCGGCGAGAGCGGTACCGGAAAAGAGTTGGTGGCGCGGGCCATTCATGCCGGCAGCCCGCGGCGCTTCCATCCGCTGGTGGTGATTCATTGCGGCGCGCTGACCGAAACTCTGCTGGAGAGCGAACTGTTCGGTCATGAGAAAGGCGCCTTCACCGGCGCGCAATATCGCAAGAAGGGAAAATTTGAAATTGCCGAAGGCGGCACAGTTTTCCTCGACGAGATCGGCGACATCAGCCTGAAGACCCAGACTGACCTGCTGCGCGTGTTGCAGGAACGCGAGATCGTGCGCGTCGGCGGCAATCAGACCATCAAGGTCGATTTCCGCGTGGTTGCGGCCACCAACAAAAATCTGGAGCAGCTGATCGAGGAAGGGAAGTTCCGGCCTGACCTTTTCTACCGGCTGAATGTCTTCCACATCGAGGTCCCGCCGCTGCGCGATCGGCGCGAGGATATTCCGCTGCTGGTGAACCACTTCACGCGCAAATTTTCGCAGGAGATGAGCAAGCGCATCACGCGAGTCTCACCCGCTGCCATGAACATATTGCAGCAGTACAACTGGCCGGGTAACGTGCGCGAACTGGAGAACGCCGTCGAGCGCGCGATGGTGGTCGCTCAGGAACCGGAACTGCGAGAGCCGGACTTCTCGCTAAAGAACCGGAACGGCGTTGGCCTGGGAGTGGGCGACGTCCGCAGCCTGGAGGACATGGAACGCAATCACATCTTACGTGTGCTGGAGGAGTGCGGCGGCAATCAGACGCGAGCCGCCGAAGTTCTGGGCATCGATCGGGTGACGCTGCACCACAAGCTGAAGAAGTATGGCTGGAATCGGAAGGAAAAGGAGCAACTAGCAACTAGCAGTTAGCACTTAGCACTTAGCACTTAGCAATATAGGATTGGCGCTCGGTAATTAGCGGGGTAAAGCGCTGAGTTTTGTCGATTTGTCATCCCGACCGGAGCGAAGCGGAGCGGAGGGATCTGCGGTATGCCTCTATCATCGGCCAGAAATGATGGTCGAAATCTTGCAACCGTATCACTCGAAACGCTAGGTGCCAAGAACAGGCACGGCCAACTGCCAAATGCTAAGTGCCAACTACCGTCTTCCTATGAAAAAGCTTCAACTACTCCCGATCGGCCCCGTCGACGCTCCGCTGCTGGACTGGCTGCGGCAGGCGCTCTACGAGAAGTTTCGCGTCCCGGCCGAGATCCTATCGCCCGCGCTCGATCCCGCCTTCGCTCTCCACGCCGAGCGCCAGCAATATCATTCCTCCGAAATCCTGGCCAGCATGCAGCGCTATCTCACCGGCAATACCTGGCGACTCGTGGGAATTACGCAATTGGATTTATACATTCCCATTCTTACGTTTGTTTTCGGAGAAGCTCAGATGGGAGGCGCTTCGGCGGTGGTTTCCTATCATCGATTGCAGCAGGAATTCTACGGCCTGCCGGAAGACATGGACGTCCTCGCTAACCGTCTGCTGATCGAGGCGGTACACGAGTTGGGACACACCCTGCGTCTCACGCACTGCCATGATTACCACTGCGCCATGGCGCCTTCTCATGCAGTCGAGTGGATCGACATCAAAGACAGCGGTTTTTGTGAGGACTGTCTGGCACGAGCATTAGAGGCGGTGTAACCCGCAAAATGGGCCCCGGGTTAGATTGACACAGAGCTTATTCTGAAGCGGTGGGGTTACAGTTGTGCTTGGAACCCTCATCTTCATCGTGGTGCTGATAGCGCTGGTGAGTGTCTACGGCAATCTGGTAATGCGGATTCGCCTGATGAAAAAACTGCCGCTAGAACGCGGGTTCTTGTGGTGGAAGCGCAGTCCCGGTGAGGTCGCTCGAGCCTATGAGGAGTTATTTCCACAAAGCTACTGGCCGCCCATTGTCCGGTACGCCTTCTGGCTGTTTTTGCTGACCGCCGCCGTGATGTTTATTCTTCTGTGGAAGTCCCGCTGAGCCGTTCTGGCGCGAGCCTCACCCCTGCCCATCGCGGTATCTACTGCGACGGCGAACGGTTAGCGCTTGCTCGGCTTGGGTTCGTCGCTCCATTTCCAGCTGAAGAGATGGCCGCGGTGCTCGGCCACCATGGCGGTCACCCCCATCACCCCCATCACCACAAAAATCGCGAAGAAAACTACAGCAATCACCAGGATTGGCATACTGCACCTCTGACCGTATTGTGCGGGGAGAATAACCCTGCTTCCGTGATTGCGATCACAGGTTGATGTGAGGGCACAGCGAGCTGCAACTCATGCCGCCCTAAATCGTAAAGCAGAACGGCATGGAAGGCTGTTCGCCAGCCGGAGCCTGCAAGGGGTGGCCTGCATCTAATGGCGAGCATGGCACAACAGCGTATGACCGTTAAGGCTTCCGGCGGGGCCTCGGTGCGCCGCACAGCGCGGGAAATTTTTCGCTACGTTGAAAACAACGCCCATGACGAGCTGCGGCGCTCGCCTCACGCGCTGGCCTTCTCCGGATTTGCCGGCGGCCTTTCCATGGGACTGACCGGACTGGGCGTGGCCGCGGCCATGTCGGCGCTGGGCGACATTCCGGCACGCGACTTCATCGCCTATATGGCGTATCCCGTGGGCTTCATCGCCGTAATCATCGGCCGGGCCCAACTTTTTACGGAAAACACGCTGTATCCGGTGGCGCTCATTCTCAGCGAGCGCCGGCATTTTGTCGATACGGCCCGGCTGTGGACGGTCGTCTTCTCCAGCAACATTCTGGGCGCAATTGCCTTTGCCGCACTGGCCATCGGCACTGACGCGCTGAACGAGCCGATTCGTTCGCACCTGGTCCAACTGGGCGTGCTGGCCGCCCAGGGCAGCGGCTCGCACATTTTCTGGAGCGGCGTCATCGGAGGTTGGATCATCGCCCTGGTGGCGTGGCTGGTAACTGCCAGCCACTGGACCATCGGCCAGATTGCGGTGATCTGGCTGCTGACATTCGTCGTCGGCATTGGACATTTCGCTCACTGCATCGCCAGCACCGGGGAAATCATGTCGGCGGTATTTGCCGGACTGGTGCCCTTCCGTCACTATCTGTACTGGCTGGGGCTGGCCACCGCGGGCAACATCTTCGGCGGAGTGATGATCGTAACTCTGTTGAACTTTGGTCAAGTCAAAGCCGGCGAAGACCAGGAACAAACCTGAGCACCGCGGCCGCGGCTTCGGCCGGCAGGAATCGAAAGGAAGACAATGCCAACTGTAGAGCTCGACCGCATGCTGCCACAGATGTTTCTGCGTAGCGACGAAGATCCGCCCATCCCCATTCCTCCGGGCGAAGATCCGCCGCCTCCGATTCAGGAGCCTCCCGACAAACCAGTTCTGACGCCCGAGGCTCCTGTGCGTGAACCCGGCCCGCGCGAGCCGAGGCGGTTGTAGATCTAACGCCCTCGAAATCCGATTGCGACGCTGTTGGCCGCGCATACTCTCGCCGGCGACTCACCTATAATTGCGTAATCGATCGAATGAGTCATTCTTCCGCTTCCGAAGCCACAAGTTCCGACTCGCCTGCAACCGCCAGCAACTTGCGTCCGCGCCGCCGTCGCTGGATTTGGATTGTCCTGCTATGGGCGATCGTTTACATCCCCGGCCTGTTCACGCCGCCGTTGCTGGATGATGCCGACTCGGTGCACGCCGAAGCGGCTCGCGAGATGGTGGTCCGCCACGACTGGACCACGCTGTATATCGACGGCCTGCGCTATCTGGAAAAAGCTCCGCTGATGTACTGGACCATGGCGGCGAGCTTCGAAGTTTTCGGCGCGAAAGATTGGGCGGCGCGGCTGCCGGTCATTCTGGGCGTGCTGGCGCTATTGCTGGCGACCTACTCGCTGGGCAAGCGGACGCTGGGCGAGCGCGCCGGCTTCTGGGCGGCCGTGATACTGACCGTCTCGATCGGGCCGTATCTTTTTACCCGCGTCCTGATTCCCGACATGCTGATCGGGCTCTGGCTGACCTTGGGACTCGACTTCTTCCTGCGAACTCTGGACGAGTCAACGCCCTCGATCGCGTCCTGCTGGGGATTGGCGGCAACCGCTGCCCTCAACGTTCTGACCAAGGGGCTGATCGGGATTGTGTTTCCCGCAGCCATCATTGGGATTTACCTGATTCTCACCGGCAATCTCAAGCACCTGCTGCGCATGCGGCTCATTTCCAGCACGCTGGTTTTGCTGCTAATCGCGGCGCCCTGGCATATCGCCGCCGCGATTGAGAACCCTCCCGCCGGCCAATCGCGCGGATTTCTCTGGTTCTATTTCGTCAACGAACATTTCCTGCGCTATCTGGGCAAACGCATCCCGCACGACTACGACACTGTTCCGCTGCTGATATTTTGGGCGCTGGTATTCCTGTGGCTGTTTCCCTGGTCGGCATTTCTGGTGCAGGCCCTGGCCCGGGTGCCGCATCGCTGGAGCCAATGGCGCACCGGCCTGAACCTGCGGCAACGTGCGATGCTGCTCTACGCCGTGTGGGCTGCGGTGATTTTGCTGTTCTTCAGCTTTTCCACCCGCCAGGAATACTACGCTGTTCCGGCGCTGCCCGCGCTGGCCTTGCTGATCGGCGGCTGGCTGCAGGAGGAAGCAGACTCGCCTGCCGACTCGCGACTGCGGCGAGCCGGACGGATTGGCTCGGGAGTTCTAGCGGTGCTTGGGATCGTTGTTTTTGTGGCCGCGATCTTCCTGCTGGCGCAAAGCACCAGCACGCCTGCGGACAGTGACCTCGCCGACCTGCTCAAGAAGAATCCCAACGAATACGCGTTGGCCTTCGGGCATATTTTCGATCTGACGCCGCGCGCCCTCGGGCTCTTCCGCGTTCCCCTGGCGACGTTTGCGATTGCGCTGCTTGTGGGCAGCATTCTGAACCTGCTTTACCGGCGGCGCAACTCGGCCGCAGCGGCCAACTGGGTTCTCACCATCATGATGGTCGCCGTGCTCTTCGCCGTACATCAAGGATTGGTAATGTTCTCGCCGATCCTCTCGTCCAAGAAGCTGGCCGACGCGGTGGAGCAGGAATATCGGCCCGGCGACGTGATCGTTTCCTATGGAACGTATGAAGACGCCTCGACCATCAATTTTTATGTGCGGCAGCCCATCCACGTGGTGAACACGCGCACCGAAGGCGACATGTACTACGGATCGCTGTTCCCGGACGCGCCCGCCATCTTTGATAACGACGCCTCGCTGGCCCGGTTGTGGACAGGGCCGCGCCGCGTTTTTCTGTGGGTGGAAGAGGACAAGATTCCCAGCTACATCAGGCAGAGTGGCAGCTATCAGCTGGCCCGTAGCGGCGGGAAACTGATTCTGATGAATCGCACTTGGGCGGTCAAGCCCTAGCCATTCCTGGCAAAGAGAAAAACGTCGCGCCGCAGGTGCCCAGCGGAACAGGGGGTCTGATTCGCTGGCAGCCCAAGCGGCGCGACAGTGATGTCAGCATCCTAGGCCGGCGGCCGACTCGGCGCAGCCACCCCGGTCACGCTTTCGCGTGCGGTGCTACACGGCAGCATGTGAGCCCGGTCGCACGCCTGGGTGCGGTCGCAGTCGGTCGGTCCGGTCCAATGCACAAAAAACAGCCGCGGCATCAACCGCGGCTGCGGGTCAGAGCGGGATTGGTTAGCGACCGCGCCCTCGCTTCGCGGCTTTCTTTTTGGCGGGCGCTTTCTTGGCTGCCTTCTTCGCAGCCTTTTTGGCTGGTGCTTTCTTGGCTGCCTTCTTCGCGGGCTTCTGGGCAGCTTTCTTAGCCGCTTTCTTGGCAGGCTTTTTAGCCGCTTTCTTCGCTGGTTTCGCCGCCTTTTTGGCCGGAGCTTTCTTGGCCGCGGGCTTCTTCGCCGCTTTCTTGGCAGCGGTCTTGCGTGGCGCAGGCGGAGCGGGAGCGCGGGTTTCGGTGGTGACTTCCGGCTCCTCTTCTACCTCAACTTCTACCACGGAGACCGATTCGGGCTCCTCTTCTTCTTCCTCTTCCTCTTCGTATTCCTCGTCTTCCAGCGAATCGCCGTAAGCAGCGTCTCCGTAGTCATCCATTTCGTCGTCTCTACGAGCGTAGAATTTTTCCTCGAACGTCATGTGCTTGTCCTCCTGATATTGCCGGACTCCGCATAACTAAACGGAGGCAGCTCACTAGGCAAAATCCAGTTTTATACCAAAGACAAAAACTGCTTCCATAGGCGCGCGATTATAGCACGGCAAAATGTCTGCAACGCTGCACCACGTGCCCGGCAGAAATTCAGCAACGCGCCTGTTGTAACAGAACCTGCGAGCGAAGGGAAGAGCGTAAGCGCAAATATGACAGTGAACGGTTCGGAATGCGGCAGCGGCGGCTATTTGCGGATCAGCAGCACTTCGCCGGCCCGCACATTGGCGGTCAGCTTGGGGTTGTCGCGCTTCAGGGCAGCCACCGAGGTATGGTTCGATTCGGCAATGCTGGTGAGGGTTTCGCCCTTCTTAACTTTGTGATATTTCGCAGCTTCGGCGCTCTGCGCCTTGTGCGACGCGCTGCCGCCTTTGGCCCGGGTGGGTGTGCTCTGGGCCTCCGAAGACTCCGCCTCGGCGCTGTCCGTCGAGGTCGGCTTGTAGATGATCAGGGTGCGTCCCGGAGTCAGGGCCGTTCCTCGCAGGTGGTTCCATTTGCGCAACTTTTCGACCGGAACTTCGAAGTCGTCGGCCACCGACTCCACCGTATCGCCCTTGCGTACTTTGTAGTGCGAGGCACGGTGCGAGTAGGCAACGGTCTGGGCGTCATGGTGCCCCGGGGCGATGGGGATAATGAGCTTCGAGCCCGCTCTCACCTCATCGTCGGTGAGGTTGTTGGCTTCCGCAATCGAGGCCGCCGTGGTGTGATACTTGCGCGCAATCGAGGGCAGTGTATCTCCGTACTCCACCTTGTGATAGCGCCAGTAGGTGCGCATATCGGCCGGCACCAGGGCAATCGCCGCTTCGTATTTCTCCCGCGAAGCTGCCGGAAGATTCAAGGTGAAGGTCTGGTCCTTCGGAGTGGTCATGCGCAGCAGGCTGGGGTTCAGCTCCTGCAGATAGTCGACCGAGGTGTCGACGCATTCGGCAACCAGCCGCAAATCCACCGGATAGTCGATCGTGACCTGATCGACCGGCGGCGCCGGGTCCGGCGCGACGTGTTCCAGCCCATACTGTTCGGGATTTTTGGCCATGATGGTCACGGCCAGAATGATGGGCACGTAATTCCGGGTCTCCTGGGGCAGCACGCCGCGCTTGTAAAGCTCCCAGAAATCGGCATAGCCGGTGCGCTCCACCGCGTGCTGCACCGTGCCGGCCCCGGAATTGTAAGCTGCCATGGCCAGATACCAGTCGCCGAACTGGTTGTAGAGATCTTTCAGGTAATGTCCGGCGGCGCGGGTCGCCTGCTCCGGATCCTGACGTTCATCGACCCACCAGGTGCGGTTCAGCCCGTAGAGAGTCGCCGCGCTGGGAATGAACTGCCACAGCCCGCGAGCGCCGGCTCGCGACAAAGCCAGCGGCTGGAATCCCGATTCGGCCTGAGCCAGGTAAATCAGGTCCTGCGGGACACCTTCTTCCTTCAGGATCCGCGAGATCATATCGCGATAGCGGCCCGACCGCGCCCAGGCATGCTCCAGCGTGGCCCGACCGCGCGGGCTGGAAAAGTAGTTAATAAAACTTGCCACCTGGTCGTTCAGCACCAGCGGCAAGTCGGACTTGGTGGTCTTGATCTCGGCTTCAGCCTTGGCCTTGATGTTGGGATCGACCGGGAACGTGATGTCGTTGGCCTCGTCGATCGGGGCCGGCTCGGAGCGCTGCTCGGTGAAGCCGTCGCCCTGCTGCAAGGCGACCAGCTCCAGCCCGTGGACCGCCTCCACAATCTTCTCGAACTCCTGGTCCAGCCGATCACTATTGCGGACATCCAAATTGCTGCTCAGCAGGGTGTTAAATGCCTGATCGAAATCGTCCTTAGCCGCTTCCAGATGCCCGGCCTGGTAGTTGGCTTGCCCGGCTGCGTACTGCTTTTCGGCCTGCGCAATCAGGGCGTCGACCGCATCGGCCTGGGGCTTGGCAGTCGGGGCTTGCTGGATCTTGGGCGGCGGGGGTGGTTGAGGCTTCTGGGCGATCTGGGTTGTAACTTGGGGAGCTTTGGCTTGGGCCGGGAGCAGAGACGATTGCCGGGGTGCCGTCGTTTCGCAGCCTGTCAGGAGAAACAGGAGCCAGAAGACGGTAACCGGGATTGTGGCGCGTAGAAGTGTCATCGTTTCAACTGAACTTGAACTATTCTCTCCTGCGTTCCACCGGTTGTTGTGATGTTACTACCGCAGAATTTCAGGGTCAACGAAACTGGGACGAAGGCCAGGTAACTGCTGGAAGATGAACGGTCTAACGGAGGCAAGAGTTCCTCGGTGATCACTGTCGTCTGGCGCGTTCGGGAGAGCAGCGCTTCAGGGCCGGACTGTGTGAGAACAAAATTTGGATTTGCGAGCCGAATAGACTAACCGAAACTCCCGCCCGTAAGGGCGACTCAGTTCAGCCCAGGACGGAGCCGCAGCCGGGGCCCCGATTCGCGCCGCTGTTGCGCGAATTGGGGTGGCAGGCGGAGTCCTGGGTAGAGTGGGGAATAAGTCCGAGTCCTGTAGGGACGGCCCCGGTTCTCACCGAGACTCTTCAGCGCTACGTCCGCCGTGGCAATGGACTACCCGAGCTGTGATGGTCAGGAAAATGGCCATCACAACTCAACGCGGGCTTCGGCACTACGGAATTTGACGTAGGCTTGCTCCCGTCCGGCCTACTTCTCTACCACCGGCGCCGGCGGCTGCGCTTGCAGGTCGCCCAAGGGAACGATCTTGGTGTCGGTGCGGAACTTCTTGTAGTCGCGGTCGCTGACATCGACCTCGATATCCAAGTCCTTCAGCAACGCGATCCGGGCGTCTACCTTGACGGCCACGTGCTGCTGCAGCCAGACCTCATCGTTGACCCGGGTATTCTCGACGATCACTCGCGAGCCTTTGTGCAGCCGGGCCAGAAACAGCCCGAACGATACGGTATCGATAAACTCGGCATCCAGCTTCTTCATCTGCGAATCGTCCTTGTCGATCCACACCCGGAAGCGGACCTTGGGCAGGAACTTCGCCTCCTTGTGTACCGGCTGATAACCCGGCTTGGGATCGCCGTCGATGACGTAGTTGTCGCGGCCATCCAGCTTCTCGACCCCAACGAAGGTAAAGTTGTAGGCGTCGGCCACCTCGCGGACGAACTGGCGCTCGTCCTCCCGATCCTTCTCTTCCTTCGCCAGCCGCTTCTTGCGGTCGCCGTCCGACTCGTTCTGGCGTTTGTCGATCAGCTTCTGAATCTTTTCGTCTTCCTTCTTCGCATCCTTGTCGGAAAGCGGCTTGCCATTCTTGGCTGTCAGCTTCTGCACCTGCTCGCCATAGATTTCCATGACGTCGTAGGTCTCGGTCTCGGTGGACTTCACCTCACCCTTGCCGTTGAGCTTGTGTACCTCCTGCCGCTCGACATAGGTGTAGTCGCGTTGCTTCTTATCGTTCTCCAGGTCCTTGTCGGCGGACAGGCGAATGAGGGCTTGAATCTGGTCCTGCGAAAGCGTGCCGCCGGATGGCGCAGGAGGATGCGTGCCCAGGACAGGCTCCTGCACCTGCGCGACAGACAGAGCTGTCAGCACGCATACGAGAAAACACGGAAGAAGAGTGCGGCACTTCATCGAGGCTTCTCTCTTAGACGTAAAGGCGGAGGGTTCGGTTCCGCGGAGTCTGTGCCTGCCAATTTTCTAAAGAACTTCCGGAGTCGGGATGAACAGGTAGAGCGATCCTTCAGTTCGTGTTTAGAGTCGGGATGAACGGGTAGAGCGAAAGTCGGGATGAACAGGTAGAGCGAACCTTCAGGTTCGCGTCCAAGGTTCTTTTGATTAGATATCCGCAGCCGGCTTCAGCCGGCGACAGACTGCTCACTGCAACCCTTTCAGCAGCCTGCCACAGCTTCCTACCCTTGGCACCTTGGCAGTTCTAGGCGCGGGCCAGCGCCGCTTCCAAATCGCCGATCAAATCCCCGGCATCCTCGATTCCGACCGACAGCCGCACCGTGGCTGGTGACACTCCCAGCAAATCGAGCTGCTTGGCGCTCAGGCCTATATGCGACGACAGCACCGGATAGGAGACCGTCGATTCCACGCCTCCCAGGCTGGGCGCCAGATACCACAACGTCAGACTGTCGATAAAGCGCTCGGCCACTCGTCCGCCGCCGAGGTCGAACGAAACCATCATCCCGAAATCCTTCATCTGCTTCCGGGCCAGTTCGTGCGCCTCGTGATTCGGGAGGCCGGGGTAGTAAACCCGCGCGACCTTGCGATGCTGCTGCAGCACTTCAGCAATTCGCATGGCGTTGCGGCAAGCCCGTTCCACCCGCACATCCAAGGTTTTTAGGCCGCGCAACAACAAGTAAGCGCAGCCCGGATCGAGACATCCTCCGGTCAGGATCATCACCGCGCGCGCCGCCTCCATCCAGTTCTTCGATCCCGCCAGCACGCCGGCAGTAAGGTCGCTGTGGCCGCCCAGATACTTCGTCGCCGAGTGCAGCACCATATCCGCGCCCAACTCCAGCGGCTTCTGCAACACCGGCGTAGCAAACGTGTTGTCGACCACTACACAGGCTTTGCGCTTCCTTCCCAATTCGCACAGCGCCGCCAGATCGACGCAGCGCAGAGTCGGATTGGTTGGAGATTCCAGGAAGAGCATTCGCGTCTTGCGGCTGAAGTAGCGCTCGGCATTCTTAATGTCATGATAGGGAATGAACCGCACCTTGATCCCACAGCGTGGGAGAACCTGCTCGAACAGTTTCACCGTTCCGCCATACACATCGAGCATGGACACGATCTCGTCCCCGGCCTGGCAGGCCGCCAGCACCGCAACCATCTCCGCTGCCATGCCGCTCGACATAGCCAGCGCGGCCTCAGCTCCCTCCAGCGCAGCCATCTTCTGTTCTACGGCGGCGATGGTAGGGTTGCCGTAACGCGTGTAGAGATACTCACCACTTTGACCTTTAGCATAGCGGCGCAGGCCTTCAACGTTGGGCAGCGTGAATACCGAAGTCTGCACGATAGGCGTGGCCAGCGGAGCAGATTGGCCGTGCCGATCCTCACCGGAATGAATGCAACGGGTGGCGTCAGCGTATGGATTCTTAGCTTTGGGCTTGCTCATGCGGGATCACCTTCGGCGGGACTAGAGATCGGTTCAGCAATCGAAGCCGCTGAGGCTCGCGGCCTCGCGCAGCCTGTCGTCAGAGGTTAAGAATTTCCGTCCCAAGGGCGCGCCTTCGCACCATTCAAGGGCGGCGGCTAATTGCAATGCATCTCCCGCACGCAGATCATAGCGTTTAACCAATTCAATCGCCCGGGAGCGGACCGCATCCCTGGGCGGAACCACCGACCAGGTCTCGCCCAATTCCGCAATTGATCTCACAGCCTTGCTCCACTGGCTAACGCCCAGATGCCTCATTCGCAATAGACGTGCCAATGCACCCGCAATCTCTACGGGGGTTGCCCACCAGATCACAACCTCGAAGCTGGTGTACCAAAGGGAGGCTTGCGGCGTGCTGGGCTGATTTACGCAGAGAGGAACCAGCGCGCTAGCGTCCCAAAAGGCCGAAGGCCGGGTTAACGGCCTTCTCGTTCTTGGCGCCATATCTCTTTCATCACCTCGTCCGGCACATCTCCCTGAGGCTCAGGCAGAGGGTCTGATCCGTGCCGCCGTCGTAACGGTGGCAGCAGCATGCCGCGGGCAATCAGACGCCGCTCTTGTTCCGAATATTCTTCGGGATGGATGGGAATAATTCGCGCTACCGGGGAGTTACGATCGCAGACCAGGACTTCTTCGCCAGCTCTTACCAGTTTGAGATGAGCACTTAACCGGGCCTTGAGTTCGCTGATCTTTACGGTACGCATAGGCCGATTATAGCAACATGACCATGTAGGTCATATTGCTACGGCGGTTCGCCGGTTTGGGTTAAACCGTCACCACCACCCCCGACGAGCCTTTCTGCTCACCGCGCACCGCCCAGGCCATCCGCGGCGTGTTGTGCGCCAGGCCAATGCGCCCGCGCGTATCGACCATGATCATGCCCCCGTGGCCATTGAGCCGCGCCTTCAGGTAGTACAGCGCGCGTTGCGCCGATTCCTGCGGCGCCAGCCCGTCTTCCACCCGGTCGGCCGCCCACTTGCTCAGCACCAGCTTCATCATGGGCTCGCCCCAGCCGGTGGTCGAGACTGCCGCGCTGCGATTGTCGGCATAGCATCCGCAGCCGATCAGCGACGAATCGCCCACCCGCCCGGGCGCCTTGTTCAGCGTTCCCCCGGTTGAGGTGGCGGCTGCGATGTTGCCGTCGCGATCCAGCGCCACCGCGCCCACCGTGTCGTGCGAGCGGCATGGTCCGAACTCATCAGGCATCTGCAGGTAGCCTTGCATCTTGGCCTCGCGCAAGCGTTCCACTTCGCGCTCGATGATCAGTTCTTCATTGGCGCACAACTCGATGCCGTGCTCCTGAGCGAAGCGCTCTGCGCCGGTGCCAACAAAATACACGTGCGGACTCTCGGTCAGAATCTTCTTGGCCGCACGAATGGGATTGCGGATGTGCTCCACACAACCCACGCCGCCCGCCCGCAAGGTCGCGCCGTCCATGATGAGCGCGTCCAGTTGCACTCGCCCATCCATGTTGAGAAACGAGCCCCGGCCGGCGTCGAAGGTCTCGTCTTCCTCCATCGCCACCACCGCGGCTTCGACCGCATCCAGCGAGCTGCCGCCGCGTTCCAGCACCTGCCAGCCTTGAGCGGCCGCCGCTTCCACGCCGCGTAAATGCGATTCCACCATGTCGTCAGGAATGGCCCACGCTCCACCGTGGACCAGAATTACTGGATCGACAGCCAATGCCGCACCTTTCGTACCGAAGATTCTGGTTGCAGAGGCAAACTCGACAGCATACCAGAAGAGTCGGGTGATTTAATTCCGCGGCGCTGCGGGCACTGGCCGCAAGTGTGTTACTGAGAAACAACACCTGCTAGAATGAGCCTCGCCATGAGGAGACTTTTGGCAATAGCGTTTGGGGCGATTCTTGTTGGCCTCCCCGTGCTCTGCATTGGGCTGATGTTGTATGCGGCGGCCTGTGCATTCTGGCTCGGTGGGTCCTATCCCGGCTCGCTTTTCTTCCTCGTGCTTTTCACCTTGGCAATTCTTGCGGTCGTATTTGGCAGCTTTGGGCTGGACATCGTAAGCTCTTGGCGTGCCGCTGAGTGGCCATTACACATAGCATCCGACCGATCAAGACAACCCTAACTTTCGCAGGGATCGAAGCGTAAGGAACCGCCGGCCCCATTGATGCTGGTTTTGCCTTAAGGGCATTGCCGTCGAAGAATGGTCTCCGCGACGAGCAAGCTTTGGCTAGCCGGCGGCTTGCGCCTTCGCGCGCGTCATCTTGGTATAGCGAGAGGTAAAGAGGGAAGCCAGCGCCATCATCAGGATGGGCGCGAGCACGCCACTCAACAGCGGATAATCTCGCGGGCTGAGCGCCACCGTCACCAGCAGGATGTTGATGGTAAATGCGACACACCAGGCGAGGGTGATGACCTGATTAGCGTGAATGAATCCTGGACTCTGCCAGTGCTCCGGCGGCGTGGATTCGCGGGCATATTGCAATGTGAACGGCGATCCCAACCCGATCGACGCCCACGACACGCCGGCGTACAGGACCCAGATAATCACCGAGCTATACACCGGAAACATCGTCGAGCGGACCACGAACGTCGCGATTGCGGCCAGGACGAAGTAGCTCAGCAGCACCCAATCCAGCAGCTTCACCTTGATGTGATGGCTGGCCTCCAGCGCCAGCAAACAGATGCTGGCCAGCAGGCCGAACGCAACCCCGACCGGCCAATGCCCCATTCCCGCCAACACTCCATAGATCACCCACACGACGAACTGCGTAGTGAGCAGAAGCTGCGAAAACCGGGCCGGATTCATTGCCATAGCTAGACCTGAGGCGCCACCGAAGCGCTGCATCTCTGGCACAACCGTGGATTATAGATCGGTCGCTAGGCGACGCCTGTGCGAAACCGGACTTTATTAAGAGTTGGTTACAACACCGTCCGGTCTTGGGAACAGATTCCCGTTCGTGATAAAACTCCCAAGCTATGAACTACAAACTGGCAATTCGCGCTCTGCTGCTCAGTGCCGCCTTCGCGGTTTGTGTTTTCTCCGGACTGACGCAAGCCCAGGCGGCGGAGAAGAAAACCGTCGAATTGAAAGACGCTAAAGGAAACGACGTGGGCACGGCTACCATCCTCTCCAAAGGATCGGGAGTCGAGGTCAAGCTCGACCTCAAGAACCTGCCGTCCGGGCGTTCATGCGGTGCACTTCCACCAGAAGGCGCAGTGCGATCCGCCGGACTTCAAGTCGGCTGGCGGGCACTTCAATCCCACCGGCAAGCAGCACGGCTTCGACAATCCTCAAGGCCATCACGCCGGCGACATGATGAACTTCACCGTCAAGGATAATGGCACGGCGAAGGCCACCGTGAAGGACGCCGACGTGGTTCTGGGCAGCGGCAGCGAATCGAACTCGCTGTATGCCAACGGCGGGACGTCGATCATGGTCCACGCCAAGGCCGACGACTACAAGACCGACCCGTCGGGCAATTCCGGCGACCGCATCGCCTGCGGCCCGATCACGCAGTAGCGTGAGTACCGGTCCATTGCTCTAAAATAGCCCTATGGGCGATCTCGGCCGCATGCTGGTTTTCGTCGGCGGGCTGATCCTAGTCCTGGGGATCGTCCTGATCCTTGCCGGTAAGGTGAACCTGCCCATCGGACGCCTGCCCGGCGACATCGTCTATCGCGGCAAGAACACCACGTTCTACTTTCCGCTGATGACCTCCATCCTGCTCAGCATAATTCTGTCGCTGGTGTTGTATTTCGTGAACCGTATAAGGTAGAAGGCCGCTATTCGCCGTTCGCTCTTCGCCGTTCGCTCGTCGCTAACCAAGGCTTTTAGCTCTTAGCTTTTAGCTCTTAGCAATCCTGGGATTCTTCTTGATTCCATCTTCCTCGACAGCTTGGAACATTCGCCAGATTCGACGTCTCTGTTGGACTGTCATAACCTGAACTCGTTTACGAATGGAGTTTGCCTGCTAAGAGCTAACGGCTAAAAGCTAAAAGCGAAGAGCGAAGCGCGAAAAGCGGCTTTTCTCCCTTGATACACTGCCTTCAGCTCTCTTCATGCCCGGCGCCGAACAACTCGGACTCGCGTTCCAGGCCCCGCCGCGGAAAATCTATCCCGTACGCGAGCTGGTCGCCTCGGTTCGCACCCAGGTGGAGCGCGCCTTCACCGACGTTTTTGTCGAAGGCGAGATCTCCAACTATCGTCCCGCCGAATCCGGTCATCTGTACTTCACCCTGAAGGACGGCTCGGCCCAGCTGCGAGTCGTAATGTGGCGCACCCAGGCGCGACTGCTGCGCTTCCGCCCCGAGAATGGTTTGCAAGTCATCGCTCGTGGCCGGGTCACCGTCTACGACGAGCGCGGCGATCTGCAATTCCAGGCCGAGCATCTGGAGCCCAAAGGCGCGGGCGCGCTGCAGATCGCCTTCGAGCAATTGAAGTCGAAGCTAGCCGCCGAGGGCCTCTTCGACCAGGCGCGCAAGCGGCCCATCCCCGCGCTGCCTCGTCGTATCGGCTTGGTCACCTCGCCGCGCGGCGCCGCCCTGCAAGACATCCTGAACATTCTGCGCCGCCGTCACGAGTCGGTGAACGTGCTCATTTATCCCGCGCAGGTGCAGGGCGACGTGGCCGCCTCCGAGGTCAGCGCGGGCGTGCGCTACTTCAATCGCAACGGACAGGTCGATGTCATCATCGTGGCGCGCGGCGGCGGTTCATTCGAAGACCTGTTCGCCTTCAACGACGAAGGACTGGCGCGGACAATTGCTGCCTGCGAGATTCCGGTCATCTCCGCCGTCGGGCACGAAACCGATTTCACCATCTGCGACTTCGTGGCCGACCTGCGCGCGCCCACGCCATCGGCGGCCGCTGAGCTGGTCATCCGTTCCAAGCTCGATCTCTCCGAGAAGCTGCAGGCCTTCCACAAGCGCATGACCCAGGCCATCAATTACAAACTGCTGCGCGCCAACAATGCGCTCTCCAACCTGGCGCAAAATGCGGTGTTCGCGCGCATGCAAGATTCCATCGCCCGTCGCCAGCAGCGGGTCGATGATCTGGTATTTCGTTTGGCGCAGGCGCAGTCGCGGCGGCTGAAAACGTATTCGCGGAGCCTCGACACGCTCGAAGCTCATCTGCGCCATCACGATTTGCGGGTGCGCATGGCAGGCCTGCGCCGCCAACTCGACACCCGCACTGCCGAGCTGATCTCAACCGCGACGCGCCTGCTGGTCTCGCGCCAGACTCGCATCGAGCAGTTGACCGTCGCCCTGGGACGCGCCAGCGAAACCGTCTTGCTGCGCCGGCGTTCCCGCTGGGAGCAGTTGCACAGCCAGCTACAAGCGCTCTCGCCGACTGCGATTCTGGCCCGCGGCTATGCGCTGGTCTTCGATGCCAATGGTCGTCTCGTCAAACAAGCCTCGCAGCTCAAACCCGGCGAACAGGTCCGCACCCAGCTGGGCCAGGGAGAGTTTGTCGCCAAAGTTGAGCAGGTCAAGGAAGACGGCGGTTAATCCGTTCCAAATTTCCCCGAAATTACATCCACTCCGGTATTTGCCTCATCACAACCATGCAGCTTTTTCAAACGAGGTCTTCATGGATCACGATAAGCAACTCCGTCAGCAATTGACGAAAATGATCGACTGGAACGAAGCTCATGCCGACTTTGCTTCCGCGGTGGCCGACTTTCCGGCGAAGCTGCGAGGCCGGGTGCCTGAGGGATTTCCGCATTCCGCCTGGCAGCTGCTGGAACACATCCGTATCGCATTGTGGGACATGGTGGAATTCAGCAGCAACGCCAAACACAAGTCGCCGAAATGGCCGGAGGGATACTGGCCGAAGGATCCGGCGCCGCCGAAGGAGAATGCCTGGGAGCAAAGCGTGAATGCCGTTCAGGGAAATCTGGAAGCCATGCGCCAGCTAATCAGCGATCCCAAGCATGACCTGTTCGCGCCCCTCCCGCACGGCTCCGGCCAAACCCTGTTGCGCGAGGCGCTGCTGATCGCCGATCACAACGCCTATCACCTCGGACAACTGGTGCTGGTGCGCCGGGCGCTGGGAGCGTGGGAGGGATAATCAGTAGCGGCTGTCCGCAGGTAACGCAGACTGCAGATTTAGTGCGCTTCACGCGACCATCGCCGCCAACCGTTCCCAACTTGTCATCCCGACCGAGGGCTTCAGCCCGAGCGGAGGGACCTGCGGTTCGCCCGCAGCGGAACGACACAATGTGAATTTCTATCAGCCGCAGGAGCCTCGCTTGACCTGATTTTGCTTGGGTGGGTCTTAGGCGAAACCACTGCGAAGTGGAGTAAGCCGAGATACGAAATCCCAAATGTTTTGTGCCGCTGCCAGCGAACCGCAGGTCCCTCCGCTCGGGCTAAAGCTCTCGGTACGGGATGACAAGTGGAAGAGAGCGCACACTGCATCGACACGTCCGTGACTCCTAATCTCAGTTCCAGCCAAGACCGACTCAAGCAAGATCAGTTTGAGTGGGCACCCCGTGGACTCATCTTCAATTTGTCATCCTGAGCGAGCGCAGCGACTCGAAGGACCCCTATCGATGGATTATCTCTAACGCCTACGGCGCGCCCGGCCCGCTTTCGCCCATCAGCCCCGGCGGCGGGGGTGGAATGGCGATGTCCAGGTTCTGCACCTGCCCCAGCGAACTGAGCGGCTTGCCGAATTCCGTGTCGTTTCCCACCACCAGAACCGCCAGCCGATCTTTGTGCACGTACTTGTGTGCCACACGTGCCACATCGTCAGACGTCACCTTTTCCACTTCGCTGCGGTAGCGCTCCAGAAAATCCATGGGGTAGTGATAGAACTCGTAGGCCATCTTCTCGCGCAGCACTTTTTCCGGCGTATCGAAGCGGAAGATGAACGAGTTCAAAATGTCGTCCTTGGCGCGCTTGAGTTCGGCGGGCGTTGCCGGATTCTTCAGCAGGTCGTCAATCTCGTCGTTCAGACCTTCAATGCCGTCTACCGTGCTGGCGCTCTTGGTCTGCATCTCGACATCGGTCAAGCCGGGATGATCCCAGGCCGAACCCACCCCACCTCCCACATCGTAGGCCAGGCCTTTTTCCGAGCGTAGCGTGTTAAACAGGCGCGAGGAAAATCCGCCGCTGAACACCTCATTCATCACGGTGACGGCGTAGTAATCGGGATTGCTGCGCTCGATGCCCAGGTCGAGCATGTTGATGCTGCTCTGGTTCACGTCGCGCTTCTGCACGAAGTAGATGCCCGGCTTGGGTTCGCTGAACTTGACCTCAGGCATCTGCGCCGCCGGCCCTTTCGGCCACGACTCGAAGGCCTGGCGCAGCTTGGCTTCCATCGCGGCGGGATCGAAGTCGCCGGTAATGCCGAAGATGATGTTGTTGGGATAAACGTACTGCTCATGCCAGTTCAGCAGATCCTGACGCGTGACCGCGGCGACAGTGGCGTATTCGGCAACCCGCGCATAAGGATTGTCCTTGCCGTAGGCGAGGATCACGCTCTCGCGATGAACGATGGAGTCGACATCATCATTACGCCGGGCGATGCCGGTGTACAACTGCGCCTTGGCGAGTTGCAGTTTGTCTTCGCGGAATTCGGGATTGTGCAGCAGATCGAGATACATCGCGAACACCGCATCGAAGTCGTTCTTCAGGCAGTCGAGCGAAATGCTGGTCGAGTCGGACTGATTGTCGGTCTCGATCTTGGCGGCGTGCGCTTCCAGAAAGTCGTCCATCTGATCGCCGGTCTTGGTCTTGGTTCCACCGGTGCGCCAAACGTCGCCGTACAGATCGGTGAGGCCGGTTTTGTCGGCCGGCTCGGAGATGGAGCCGCCGCGAATGCGCGCGGTCGCGGTGATCAGCGGGAGCTCGTGGTCGGGCTGCAGGAAGATCACCATGCCGTTCGCCAGCTGGATGCGCGTGGGCTCCGGCGGGGTGAAGGCCGGTAAGGGAGGCGCCTGGATTTTGTTCCAGGGCGTGACTTGCTGGGCGGAGGCCGGGGCGACCGCGAGCAACAGAAAACAGAACAGGGCGGTGAGAAAGACCGTAGATACGAGGCGAGAAAAGCAGATCCCTCGGCGACCAAAGTCGCCTCGTGATGACAAAGTCAAGGGAGCGGTAACGGCGTGCCTGAAGGCACGTCCCTTCAAAATCGCACCGCCGCAAGTCAGGTTCTCTCTGGCGCTCATTGCTGTTCCGCTCCTTTGCTGGCGGTCGGGGCTCCCGGGTGGCTCGACGCAGTCTGCGTCTCGATGACGCCGATGGTGCGGTTGTTGTCCTGAAACACCTGATTGGCGACGCGGCGAATGTCGGCCTTGCTCACCTTGTCGACACGATCGAGGTAGCGAAACAACTCGCGCCAGTCGCCGTAGCGCGTCTGATAGTAAGCCAGCTGTTCGCGCCAGCCCCTCATTGCTGGCCAGACCGCGAAGCAGGTCGGCCTTGGTGCGCGTCTTGAACATCTGCAACTCGTCGTCGGTCACGTCCTGCGTCTTCAGCTTCTGGATCTCGACCTGGAAGGCTTTCTGCAATTCGTCCGTGGTGTGGCCGGGAATCGGCACCGCATAAAACGCGAACAGGTGGCTGTACTTGTTGCCGGGAAATCCGCTGAATCCGGCAGCGTAAGCGGCAATCTTCTGATCGCGCACCAGCGAGCGATACAGACGCGAGGTGCGCCCGTTGGAAAGAATGTCGGAGATGGCGTCGTACACCGCGTCATCCGGCGCCAGATAGCTGGGCCGGTGATAGCCCTCGAGATAGAAAGGCTGCGAGGGATCGTGCAGGGTGACTTCGCGCACCGAATTCTGCGGCGCCTCGATGGTCGTCTGCTCGGTCGGCTTGGGCGTTGCCGGGATGCGGCCGAAATACTTCTCGATGATAGGGAAGACCACGTCCGGATCCAGATCGCCGACCAGCCCGATCACCATGTTGCTGGGAACGTAGTAGTGGTGGAAAAACTCGGCCGCGTCGGTCGCCGAAAAACTCTGCAGATCGGAGGCATAGCCGATGGTTGGCCGATGATAGGGATTGGCCATGAACGCGGTGCCCAGGAACTGCTCGACCAACCGGCCCGTGGGACGGCTATCGGTACGCATGCGGCGTTCTTCCATCACCACGCTGCGCTCCTTGTAAAACTGGCGCATCACCGGATGCATCATGCGGTCCGATTCCAGCGCCGCCCACAGCTCAATCTGGTTGACCGGCATGGAATACATGTAGGCGGTCTCGTCGTAGTTGGTGAAGGCGTTCAGGCCGACGCCGCCATGGCTCTCCACCACTTCGCCGAACTGGTTATCCACCACGTACTGGTCAGCGGCTTTGATCGCGTCCTGCCAGGCCTTCTGCAACTCGGCCAGCTTCTTCGGATCCTGATCGACCCGCTTGATGCGCTCGGCCTCGTAGGCGGCATAAGTCTGCTCGACCTTCGCCAGCGCCGGCTTCTCGGCGGCGTAATCGGTGGTGCCGATGTCGGGCGTCCCCTTGAAGGCCATGTGCTCCATCATGTGGGCCAGGCCGGTTTCGTTCAGAGGATCTTGCGCCGAGCCGGCATCAACCTGGGTGAAGAACGAGAACACCGGCGCCTCCGGCCTCCGCCAAAGAACCACGGTAAGTCCGTTGGGCAGGGTTTTGACCGAGACCCGTTTCTCGTACGAGGCGAGGTCCTGCGCCGCCAGCGGCAGTGCGGCCGCCAGCAACAGCAGGGCGGTGAGTTGGGCGAACCAGCGCTTCAGAGTCTGGGTGAGAACTAACGCTTTGTTTCCGCGATGGAGCGCGAACCGCGAGAAAACCAGCCCCATAGGCGCGAAATAGCTTAGCCCAGGTCGCAGCCGCAGGCGGAGCCCTAGGTCAAGTGGGTAATTGAGCGCAGCCCCGTAGGGGCGGCACAGGTTCTCACACCAACTCTTCATCATGCCTCCATGGCAGGAAGACGTAAATCATGTAGATTGAAACGTTACGCAGAGAGGGACGAACAAGTCAAACCGATGAGAGCGGTTAGCGGCTGACTCGGTCGGGATTGACGCTAACTTCGCCCAGAAACACAAAACCCAGCCGGTTCAGGCTGGGGCGAAAAGATAAACAAGCTTCCTCTCAATTCAACTCTAATTCCAGTCAGCCGGGGACATAGTTACGTTTTAGACCGGGCACATACTTTACACTTTTGGTCCGGTTCTTTTATTCGGTTCGTAGTTCCCACATCCCCGCCACGACGGTGGAGGGCCATTTTTGGAGGGGCCGAAGCCCGGAGATTAATAGCGTGTCGTTCGGCCCGACGAAAGTCGAGCCCTGACACAACCCCAAAACGATCTATGCGATGGCTTCTAGTTACTGCTGTCAATCCCCCGGCTCAAACCTGTATCCCACCCACGGTTCGGTGAGAATGTACTTGGGCGAGCCGGCATCGGGCTCCAGTTTCTTGCGCAACTGGCCGACGAAGACGCGCAGGTACTCGTTCTGCTCGACGCTGTTGCTGCCCCACACGGCATTCAAGATCGCGCGATGGGTCAGCACCTTGCGTGGATGCTGCGCCATATAGAGCAGGACATCGAACTCCTTAGGGGTGAGATGCACGTCGCGCCCGGCGACGCTGACCGAGTGAGCGTCGAGATCGATCTGGAAGTCGCCAGCTTCAATCCTGGTCCGCGGCGGGCTGGCATTCGGAGGCGCCCGCCGCAGCGCCGCACGCACCCGGGCCAGCAGTTCGCCGGTGCTAAACGGCTTGGTGATGTAGTCGTCGGCGCCCGAATCCAGCGCCTCGATCTTGCTGCGCTCCTCGCCGCGCACCGACAGCACCACGATCGGCACCTGGGAAATCTTCCGCAAGTTGCGGCACAGCTCGATGCCGTTCATGTTCGGCATGGCGAGATCGGTGATCACCAGATCGGGCGCGAAATCCTTCACGATCTCCAGCGCTGTATCGCCGTCATTGGCCACGCGGATTTCGTAGCCCTGCGCGCTCAGGCTGGTGCGCAACACCCGCGTGATCTGCGGCTCATCGTCAACCACCAGAATGTGCGGGCGAGGGTGCATAAGCAAGGCAGTTTCTAGTTTCCAGTTTCGAGTGTCTAGTTTCCAGTTTCGAGTTTCAAAACCATCGTGGCCGAGCGACTCTTTCCTAGATGGATGGTCCCGGTACAAGCGATTGCATTAAACCGTTGAGCATTCGAAGCAATTCCTCAGTTTGGCCGAGAAGAAGTTTCGTATGGTCGGCGCTCAGGAACTCAAGATCCGCCGCGATCTGAAGTTGGGTCTCCAGTTCCAGCAGAGAACCGCGCGATAGCGCTAGAAACTGTCTGAACTCCTTCTTCGACATGCGCCCTTGTCCCTCGGCAATATTGCACGGAACGGAAACTGCAGCTCGACGCATCTAGGAAGACAAACCGTAGACCTCCTCCTTCGGAAAATAAAGGGTCTGCAGATAAATCTCCTTTACCAGAACCATGCTTTTCTGCCACACGAGAAGATCTCGGTATGAATGGGACATAAGGGACCTGCCTTTCCTAACCGGAGTCAACTTGCAACTCGAATTTGTCTTTGCGTCTCCTGCTTGAAACTCGAAACTGGAAAACTCGAAACTGTACTTACGCCTCCTGCTTCACAATGTGCACATCCACCGCCGGAGCATCGCGCAGAAAACGATGCACCGCCGACAGAAACAGATAGCGCCGCCAGCCGCTGGTCGCCGAGTGTCCAAAGATCACCTGGGTAATATGTTTTTCGCGAACAAACTCGGCCATCGCGTGCGCCACTTCTTTCCCTTTCAGCTTCACCACCTGCGCGCCCAGATTTTCGGCAAAGCGAAAGTTGGCTTGCAGCGAACGCTGCCGCTCGGGCTCCTCATCGGACCCAATATCGACGTACACCACAAACAACTCGCCGTTGATGGCCTGCGCCATGCGCGAGGCGCGGGCCACCAGGTATTGTCCGGCCGGATTTGAACTGATTCCCACCGCGATGCGTTCCCCGACCTGCAAGTCGCGCCCGGAAGGGCTGGTCTCGCGGTCCATGTACGGTTCCAGGCTGCGATCCACCACCTGCGCCACGTGGCGCAGGGCGATCTCGCGCAACGCGATCAGGTTGCTGGGACGAAAGAAATTTCCCAGCGCGCGGTCGGCGCGGTCCGGAGGATAGATATCGCCCCGCCGCATGCGCGTTTGCAGCGCTTCCGGGGTCACATCCGCCAGCACAATCTCATCCACCCGCTTCAGCACCCAGTCGGGAACCGTCTCCCGCACCAGCACTCCGGTAATCTTGTGCACCATGGGCGTAACGCTCTCCAGGTGCTGCACGTTCATGGTCGAGACCACATCGATCTGGTTATCGAGCAATTCGAAAACGTCTTCGTAGCGCTTATGGTGCTTGCTGCCCTCAATGTTGGTGTGCGCCAGTTCGTCGATCAGTGCGACTTGCGGATGGCGTGCCAGGATGGCATCGACATCCATCTCCTCAAACAGCGTGCCCTTGTAGTTGATCTGCTTGCGCGGCACCGACTCGATGCGGGCGGCAAGTTCCTGCGTGCCTTTGCGGCCGTGCGTCTCGACCACACCGATCACCACGTCTTCGCCGCGACTCTGGCGGCGAATCGCCTCGCTCAGCATGGAATAGGTCTTGCCCACGCCGGGCGCGTATCCCAGAAACAGCTTGAAGACGCCGCTCTTTTTCTCCGGAGCGGTCACCTCCAGCCATTGCTCGGGTGTCTTTTGCATGAGCCATTATTCTGCGGCAGAGGACGGGAAAAGTCGATGCGGCGCTGGGCCAGTCGGAAATAGGGATGCGGCCTTTCGCTTGCCGGTACAAAGAGGCTTGCTCGGGATACACCTACTTTCAGCCTGCCCCACCACACCATTCGGTACAATCATTGCCGTGCATGCGCAGCAGCAGCCCGGAGGCGAGCAGAGCCGGAGGTCGGGGTTCGCTGTCTCCCCGGCGCGCCTGCGGGCTGCGCTCTACCACTATGCGGTCGCGATCGGGACGATCGCCATCGTGGTGCTGGCCTACCGTCGGCTGCCGGTGAACCCCACCACGGTGGCATTGACGTTCCTGCTAGTGGTACTAGGGGTCGCCAGCCGTTGGGGCTTGACCATCGCCACCACGACGGCGGTCATCGCCGCCCTGGCGTTCAACTACTTCTTCCTGCCGCCGGTGCGCACGTTCACCGTCTCCGATCCGCAAAACTGGATTGCCTTGCTGGCGTTTCTAGCCAGCGCGATTCTGGCCAGCCGGCTGTCGGAGCGCGCTCGCCGCGAAGCCGAGAATGCTACCCGCCGCCGCAAGGAAGTCGAGCGCCTCTACTTCCTCAGCCAGCAGCTGCTGGCCACTGAAAACGTGATGGAGCTGCTCAACTCGATTCCCCAGTTCGTGCGCGATGCCTTCGGATTGCAGGCCGCCGCCATGTACCTGCCCAAACGGCGGGAGGTCTATCGCACCGGGCTCGATCATCCCGAACTCAGTGAGAATCAGCTGGAGTCGGTGAGCGGGCGCGGCGAGCTGGTCGTCGATGAAGAACGCCAACTGTGTTTCGTGCCCCTGCGCATCGGGGTGCGGCCGGTGGGCAGCCTGGGCCTGGAAGGCGCGGTGCTCTCACGCGAGACGCTGGAAGCGGTCGGCAGCCTGATCGCTATTTCGATCGAACGCGCGGGAGCGGTGGAGACCCTGACCCGCGCCGAAGCCGCGCGCGAGAGCGAGAAACTGCGCTCCGCGTTGCTGGACAGCGTTACCCACGAGTTTCGCACCCCGCTGACCGCCATCAAGCTCTCGGTCACCACGCTGCTTTCTCCGGATCCGATCAGCCCGGATGCGCGGCAGGAGTTGCTCACCGTCATCAACGAAGAAACCGACCGGCTGAACCGGCTGGTGGGCGAAGCGGCGGAAATGGCTCAGCTCGATGCCCAGCAGGTCGAACTACGCCGCGAGTCCCACAGTGTCAGAGACATGGTCGAGGCGGCCCTGGAAAAATCGAAACCGGCGTTGGCCGGCCGGGAGGTTAACATCGAGATTCCCCCGGAATTGCCTGCGGTGCGCGTCGATCTGGATCGAGCCGCCGAAGTGCTGGTGCAGTTGCTGGAGAATGCAGCCAAGTATTCGCCCTGCGGAACGCCAATTACCATCACCGCCGAGCCGAAGGGGAAAATGGTGAGCATCAGCGTGGCCGATCGCGGACCCGGCATCGATGACATGGAGCAGCCGCTGGTGTTCGAGAAGTTCTATCGCGGCCGCGATCAGCGCTACCGCGTGCAAGGCACCGGCATGGGCCTGGCCATCGCCAAAGCCATCGTCGAAGCCCACGGCGGAACGCTGGGCGTGACCTCCCAACTGGGCAGCGGCTCGGTGTTTCACTTCACGGTGCCGGTCAGTGGCACTTAGCACTTGGCAGGCGGCAGTTGGAAGCTGGGCACTTAGCACTTGGTACTTGGCAGGCGGCATTTAGCAGCCGACAATTGATGACAGGCGGGTTTGCTGGCGCCCGGCTTGCTGGAAGCGGTCGGTTCCGGTGAAAGCGTGGGCCTTAAGGCCCACGAAAATCGCTGCACCAAGAAACTGGGTGGCTGTGTTGACATCCTCCACGCAGCTCGGTTGGCCATGGATGTCGTGCCCGCAATAACCCCGTCCCCGCCCCAGCGGGACGACTCAGTTTAGCCCAGGACACAGCCCGCCGCAGGCGGGCGCGGTCCTGGGTAAGCTGGAAAAAGTTTCTTTGAGCCCCTCGGGGGCGGCACGCCTTAGGATGTCAGCCGAGCCAACCAGGCTTTATAGTTTGCTGAAAAAACTTCCGCATTGTGATGAACGGGTAGAGCGAACCTTCAGATTCGCGTCTAAGTTCGTTATTGTAGAGATCCGGAGCCGGCTTCAGCCGGCGACAGCCTGTTCATTTCGACTTTTTCAGCAAACTATTTAGCCTCGGCCCGGGCCAAATGCCAACTGCCGCTCCTCAATATCCTTTCTCTTTATCCACCACCCACAACAACGGCTCGCCGGCCAGAAAGCGCCGCAGGTTTTCCGAATAATGTCCATAGTGCCGCTCCCACATAAATTCCGTGAGTCCCGCAATGTGGGGGGTAATCAACACACTCTCCATCTCCCACAGCGGCGACTCCGGCGGCAGCGGCTCCTCGGTGGTGACATCCAGAGCCGCGCCGGCAAAGCGCTTGCCCCGCAATGCATGTACTAAAGCGTCCTCGTCGATGAGTACGCCGCGGCCAACATTGATCAGGTACGCTTCCGGCCGCAGTTGCGCCAAGCGCTCGGCATTCACTAGGTGATGCGTTTTGGACGTCACCGGAATCGCCAGTACCACAATGTCTGACTCACGCAACGCCTCATCGAGGCCGTCCAATCCGTACATCACGTCCACGCCTTCGCAGGGACGTTCGGGATGCTCGCGAACGCCTACCACTCGCATGCCCACCGCGCTCGCCAGGCCGGCCAGCGGCCGCCCGATTCCACCCAGTCCCACAATCGTCATGGTCGCGCCATTCAATTCGCGCGGACGCGGACTGGCTTCCCACAGATCGTGCTGCGCCCAATGCTTCTGCTGCTGATACCGCACCGCCTGCGGCAATCGCTTGGTCAGCGCGAACGCCAGAGCCATCGCATGTTCGGCCACGACCGGCCCATGCACATCGCGCGCATTGGTGACTACGATGTCGCTGGCCCGCAACTCGGGTGACATGAGCCCGTGTACTGCGGTCGCCGTCGAATGAATCCACTTCAGCTTCTTCGCCGCCTGAATCTGTTCACCGCGGAGCGACCACGCGATCGCGATGTCAGCGCCGGCAATCTCTTCCGTCACCCGGTCGTAGCTGGAAAGGTGTACCACTTCGAGCTGCGGAAAATCCCGGCGCAAGCGCTCGACGAACCACTCCGGCGCCTGCCAAAGTCCAAAGCGGTGATGAACGGCGATGAGGAGTTTCATGAAAGCAGCACTTGGCAGTTAGCAATTGGCAATTGGCCCGAACCGCGGCTAAACAGTTTGCTGAAAAACTTCCGCAGTTGTGATGAACCGGTAGAGCGAACCTTTAGGTTCGCGTCTAAGTGCTTTATTTTGGAGATACGGAGCCGGGCTTCAGCCGGCGACAGACTGTTCCTTTCGACTTTTTCAGCAAACTGTAAAGCCTGCTTCCGGAGGTGGGATTTTCGTCGGCCGGAGGGCCCACGCTTCCACCCAACAACGCTCCCCAGGCCGGCCGCTAAGTGCCAAATGCTAACTGCTAAGTGCTAACGAACACCCGCAGATCGTGGCCCGTCATCTCCTTGGGCTGGGCGATGCCTAACATCCCGAGCATGGTCGGCGAGATATCTTGCAGCGCGCCGTCGGGGCGCAGAGTGAAGCGGCGCGCGTCGCCTTTGAAGTTCGCCGGCGTGACTGCGTGCTCGGCCACAATGATGAAGGGCACAGGATTAGTGGTATGCGCCGTCTGCGGGCCGCCGCTTGCCGGATCGATCATCTGCTCGGCGTTGCCGTGGTCGGCGGTGATAATCATCGCTCCACCGCACTGCTGCAAGGCTGCGTAAATCTGGGCGAGGCAGGCATCCACGGTTTCCACCGCTTTGATGGTTGGCGGGATTTTCCCCGAATGTCCCACCATGTCGGCATTGGCGAAGTTCACTACCATCACGTCGAACGTCTTGCCTGCAATGGCTTTCACCACCGCGTCCGCAATGCCCTGCGCCGACATCTCCGGCTTCAGATCGTACGTGGCGACCTTGGGAGACTGCACCAGCACCCGCTCTTCGCCGGGAAACGCCTTCTCCACGCCGCCGTTGAAGAAGTAGGTGACGTGCGCGTACTTCTCGGTCTCGGCCACGCGCAGGTTGCGCAGGCTGCGGTCGGCCATCACGTTGGCCAGGATGTTGGTCAGTGATTCCGGCGGCGAGACCACGGGCAAGGTGAAATGCTTGTCATACTGCGTCATGCAGATGTAAGTAAGATCTTTAGGAACGCGATCGCGCGGGATCGTCTGGTCGAGGTCTTCCGCGCCTTCCAGTTCGCGGCCATCCTGCGGGGTGAAGTGGCTGTTGCGGGCCAGGCAGCGCGTGATCTGCCGGGCGCGGTCGGCGCGAAAGTTGAAATTGATGCAGACATCGCCGTCGCGAATGTTGCCTAGCGGCTCGCCGCGATTGTCAGTCACCACGAAGGGAATGATGAATTCATCAGTCACTCCGCGGTTGTAGGAGTCCTTCACGCCCTGCACCGGGTCAATGTAGCGGCCGCCCTCGGCGTCGCCGAAGACCATCGCGTCAAACGCTTTTTTCTCGCGATCCCATTTCTTATCGCGATCCATGGCGTAATAACGGCCGCTGACGGTGGCAATCTTCCCGACGCCGTACTCGCGCATCTTCTGCTGCAACTGCTCGATATAGCCGGCGCCGTTGGTGGGCAGAGTGTCGCGTCCATCCATGAAGCAGTGCACGAAGACGCGGTCAACACCGTTCTGCTTAGCCATGCGCAAAATCGCATAGAGATGGTTCTGGTGCGAATGTACCCCACCGTCAGACAGCAGCCCGAACAGGTGCAGCCGCCGGTCGCCGGTACGCGCCTGCTTGATGGCATTGACCAGCACCGGGTTGGAATAGAATTCGCCAGTCTCGATCATGAGATCGATCTTGGTAATGTCCATGTAAACCACGCGCCCGGCGCCGATGTTCAGGTGCCCGACCTCGCTGTTGCCCATCTGCCCAGTAGGCAGGCCAACATAGCGGCCGCTGGTATGGATCAGGGTATTGGGATACTCGGCGAGCAGGCGATCGTAGGTTGGCTTGCGTGCCAGCGAGATAGCATTGGCGTCAGACGGGGGAGCATAGCCCCAGCCATCGAGGATGATGAGGACGAGAGGTTTAGGAATAGCCATTAGCAGTTAGCTCTTAACAGGAACCAATTATCCGTTATTCAGCAGCTTTAGCCTACGAGCAATTTCTGGAGCTGAATTTCGGAATTGTCTTGCATTTGGATTCGAAGTTATACTCTGGGTATGAAAACGGCGGTTTCCATTCCCGATGAGGTGTTTGAAGGAGCGGAGCGCCTGGCGCGGCGGACTCGTCGATCGCGCAGCCGCATCTTTAGCGATGCCCTTCGCGAATACCTGGCCCGCCATTCGTCCGACGAGGTTACCGAGGCCATAAACCAAGCCTGCTCCGAGATAGGCGACGGGCAAGATTCTTTTACCGCTTCCGCTGCCCGCCGAATCCTCCAGCGAAGCCAATGGTGATCTCGCAAGGCGACATCTGGGGGGCCGATTTGCCCGCGCCCAGACGTTCCGCTCCGGGGTTTCGCCGACCGGTGCTGATCGTCCAGTCTGACGCTTTGAATCGCAGCCTGATTGCGACCGTAATCTGCGTGCCGCTCACCAGCAACGTAAAGTGGGCTTTGATGCCGGAAACGTTCATCTTCCTTCGCGAGTAACCGGTCTCCCCAAGAACTCCGTGGCCAATGTCTCTCAGATCGTCACCATTGACAAGAGCCTTCTGACGGCGCGCATCGGTCGACTGCCGAACACAAAGCTGGAACTGGTTTTTTCGGGCATTGAGCTTGTGTTGGCTAGAAAAACTTAGCTCTTGTGGCAAATCAGAGGCTCGCTCCATTCTTACTTCCTTCTGCGGCTCAAGCGGTTGGTCAGTGGCACGACATGCACGGCTAATTACGATAGAACGAGGTCCCTGCCGGGACTGGAGCTTCATAACAACGCATACCCAGGACTTCGTCCTGGGCTGAACTGAGTCGTCCCGCGGGTGGGACGGGAGTGTCGCGATACTGCCCGTCTCGCGATGCGATGGAGCCGCAGATCCCTCCGCTCGGACTGAAGTCCTCGCTCGGGATGACAATTCAAGAAGGGTTCGACGGCAACAGTCGAACTCGAAGCTCAAACCCAAAAGCCAACACGCTCAGCCTCGCAGCTCAGACTCGGAACTCATTCAAAACTGCCCCTACTTCCCCGCCAGCGCTCCCCGATAATTCAGTGCCTTCAATCCCAGGTACCGCGCCGCCGGGCCCAGCTCTTCTTCAATCCGCAGCAACTGGTTGTACTTGGAGATGCGATCGGTGCGTGAGGCCGAGCCGGTTTTGATCTGCCCGGCGCCGGTCGCCACCGCGAAGTCGGCGATGAAGGTGTCTTCGGTTTCGCCCGAGCGGTGCGAAATCACCGTGGTATAGCGGTTCTGGTGAGCCAGATTTACCGCGTCCAGGGTCTCGCTGACCGAGCCAATCTGATTCAGCTTGATCAGAATCGAGTTGGCGATGCCGGCGTCGATGCCGCGCTGGAAGATCTCGATGTTAGTGACGAAGATGTCGTCGCCGACCAGCTGAATCTTGCTGCCCAACTCGGCAGTTTGCAGCTTCCAGCCTTCCCAATCGTCTTCGGCGAAGGCGTCTTCCAGCGAGACGATAGGATATTGCCGGACCCAGTCAGCCCAGAACTTCACCATGTCTTCGCTGGAATGCTCGCTTTTGTCCGACTTCTTGAAGACATATTTCTTCTTGGCGCTGTCGTAGAATTCGCTGGCTGCCGGATCGAGCGCAATCGCAATCTGCTCGCCCGGCTTGTAGCCCGCCTGGGTAATGGCTTCGAGTATGGCCTCGATGGCCTCGACATTCGATTTCAGCGACGGCGCGAATCCACCTTCGTCACCGACGGCCGTGCTGTAGCCGCGCTTCTTCAGCACGCCTTTGAGCACGTGGAAAGTTTCGACGCCCCAGCGCAGGCCTTCGCTGAACGAGGTCGCGCCCACCGGCATGATCAGGAATTCCTGGAAGTCGACGTTGTTATCGGCGTGGGCGCCGCCGTTCAGGATGTTCATCATCGGGGTAGGCAGCAGCCCGGCCGTGAATCCGCCGAGATACTGATACAGCTCGATGCCGAGATGGTCGGCCATGGCGCGAGCCGTCGCCATCGAGACCGCCAGAATCGCGTTGGCACCCAGCTTGCTCTTGGTCGGCGTGCCGTCCAGCGCCAGCATGGTGTTGTCGACTTCGCGTTGCTCACTGGCGTCCATGCCTTCCAGTTCAGGCGCGATCAGCTCGTTCACGTTGTCGACCGCTTTCAGCACCCCCTTGCCGGCATAGCGCGACTTGTCGCCGTCGCGCAGCTCCAGCGCTTCGTGCTCGCCGGTGGAGGCGCCACTGGGCACAATCGCACGGCCGCGCGCGCCGCTCTCCAGGATGACGTCGGCTTCGATGGTGGGGTTTCCGCGGGAATCTAATACTTCACGGGCAAGAATCAGCTCAATTTGAGTCATAAAAGTCCTGAGTCTCTCGCCGGGAATTTGCTTGCGCGAGGCGGGAGTCGGTAGGAAACCAGCCATTATACGGGAGCCCGAAGCGGGATCGCTGTGACGCGCAACCCGACCGGCAAAGCCGCGGCGACCGCTGCGGTTATCCGGGAAGTCACGGCAAATTCATATCCGCCTTGCAAAACAGTTTGCTGCTATGCTTGGGGTTGGGTATCCTCTTCCGGTGCGGTTTAAATGCACCCCAGGAGGTGCATCCCCAGCGCCTGCTGGCCGGCGCTGCGACTGCCCGATGGAGCTGAACCATGTGGAAGCGGAAGGAAGACGAATACACAACCCCTAACGAGCCCAGCGGCACCGGCTCGTCCTCGATCCCGGTCACGACGGCGCCCTCGCGTCCGGCCGAACCCATGCGGAGTGATGCCTTGCGAAGCAACGAAATCGCCACGATCGGCAAGTCAGTGGTAGTAAAAGGTGAGCTGTCCGGCAGCGAAGATCTGATTGTCGACGGCGAAGTGGAAGGCTCCATCACCCTGCGGGGACAGAGCCTGACCATCGGCCCCAACGGCCGCGTCCGCGCCAATATCGAGGCCCGGAACGTGATCGTGCACGGCCGGCTGGACGGCGACATTCATGCCACCGAACGAGTTGATCTGCGCAAGAGCGCTTCCTTGTCGGGCGACATCTCTACCGCCCGCATCTCCATTGAGGATGGAGCATTCTTCAAAGGCGGCATCGATATTCAGAAGGCCGAGCCGGCGACCAAGCTGGAGGCGAAACCGCAAGCTGCCGCAGCCGTGGCTCCGGCGCCCATCGCGGCGCAAGGCACGTTGCTGGAGCCCAAGAAAATCTAAGCTGTTCCTCGCGGGCGCATCAGGCGATGCGCCCCGGAACTTTCCGGTCCGGATGCATCTCTCCTCAACGCCAAGAAACATTGATGGCCGCGCCATTCTGCCCATACAATGGAACCCTGTGGCTCCCGGCATTTTTAATAGACTATTCGGTGGCTCTGGCCGGCAGGGTGTAGACGAAGAAGTCGTTTCCGGACAGAAGATCAGCCGTCGCTCGACCGGCTTCAATGAATTCATTCGCGCCATCTCGCGCGAGGAAGGCTTGAAGATCCTGGACCTGGGCTCAACCTCGCCCGCCAACATCACCTTCATGACCGGCCTCGGTCATCGCTTCCATCAGGAAGACGTGCTGCGTCTGTCCAGCGATAAGTCCCTCCTCATCCCTAATGGCGACGGTGGAACCTGTGTCGATGTGGAGCGCTTCCTCCATGAGAACCTTAACTTCGGCCGCGAAGAATTCGATGCGGTGATGTTCTGGGACCTGGGCGACTTCCTGCCTGAACCGCTGGTTAAGCCGCTGATCGAGCGCATTCATGTGGCCATGAAGCCCGCCGGCATCATGCTGGCGTTTTTCCATACCAAGGACGCCGGACCCGAGGCGCCGTTCTACCGCTACAACATCGCGGCCAAAGACACGCTGGAGCTCCAGCCTATCCGCGCCTATCGCCTGCAGCGGGTCTTCAACAACCGGCACGTGGAAAACCTCTTCCACGATTATTCCTCCATCAAATTTTTTCTGGGCCGCGACAATATTCGCGAAGTGCTGGTCATCCGGTAGAGGCGGCTTTTCGCTTTTCGCTTTCGGCTTTGGCTTTTCGCTCTTACGGCGGTTTCACAGTAGTCCTTGCGGCGCCTTGAAAGGGCACGGCTTCAGCCGTGCCGTACGCGACATTTACGCTATCTGGCTTTAGCCACTGACGGAACTCGGTCTACACCTTCTGTGAAAATGCGCCGTCACAAGCCCTTTTATTTTGTCATCAGAAACGGCTTCAGCCGCGGCTGGCCGGAGCTAAAGCCCTTTTCACAATGACACGCTTACGGCACGGCTAACAGGCTGCGGAAAAAGTCCAGTCCGACATGTTTTGAAGGGGCGCGCCTTCAGGCGCGCCGTCACAAGTCCTTATATTCTTGTCATCCCGAACCGGCTTCAGCCGGTGAGGGATCTGCTTTTCACCGCCGTGGGTCAAGGCATGCTCAACCGGCTTGCGCGCTGGAAATCGACCGACTCAGGTCGCTACCCGCCGGCCGACCGGCTGAGCGCCTTGGGCAAGAATCGCGTCGGCCTGCCCGCCACGTGCTCCGGCCGCACCAACTCCGGATTCAGCCACTCGATCACCGCGGCATACCCCAGGCTTTCCGGATCGTCGCTCAAGTAATGCGGCACGACAGCCAGAACATGAAAGCCTTCCTTCAGCTGAAAGCTCAGCGTGGGATCGTATTCCACGCCTTCCACAACTTCAGCGACATATTCCTCCGGCTTCAACCGGCGGGCGCAGGTGTGATAGCCGCGGAGGCGCGATCCAGCGCGAATTCGCAGCAATTGCAACGACTCAGTCAGAGTGCGCCGCGAGTGATACAGCTTGTCGCCGATGCCATGGTGCTGCAGCGCCGGATCGACAATCACCTCCGCGCCATACAATGTCTGGCCGTTCTTCGGATCGTGATTGGTAAACATGCCATCGGCGGTGAACTGCTCCCAATTCTCCAGCAGGTTGTAGTGGTTCCAGTCGACGATCAGGCTGGCCGCCATGCCCACCACGTTTTCTTCCCCGCCGTGCACGGCAACAAATTGCCCGTCCGGAAAAAGCTGCAGGTGCGACGCGAGCTGCTCGGCATTCCAGGGCGGCGTATCGGGATAAATCCGGCGACACAGATCGGTGATGCCGGCGAAATCGCGCGGCGCGGTGTTGCGCACGGATACGGATTCCTGGGGATCGGCCATTCGGGGGTCCTGGTATTTCCTGTCGGCAAACCGAGTCCCGTAGTTTACTGCGAGACAGCTTCGCCGCGGCAGTAGAATCAGCCGGCCCGGCGCGTCTTGCGCATGAAGAAGGGAATGACGCCGGGAAACCGCAGCAGCTCGAAAGCCGCAGGCTTGGCGAATTCCGGCAGCGACATCAACGACCGCACCCGCGCCGCCGCCGCCAACAACGGGACAAACTGCCGCGCATACTCGGCGCGGTAGGCGGCCACCGACTCCGCCAATGTCAGACCTCCTGCCAGAAACCTGCCCACCGACTGCCCGGCCGCTTCTCCACTGCGCAGCGCGATTGATATGCCATCGCCGGCGAACGGATCGATGAACGCCGCCGCGTCGCCCACGAACATCATGTTGCCGCGGGTCGCTTGCGGCTGCCGATAAATCAACGGCGCCGTGCTGACCGGCTGGGTCACGGCTTTCCATCCGGCGGCTCGCCTGGCCAGCTGCGGATGCAGCGCGAACACTTCCTGCAGTGAGGTAGCACGATCGGAGCGCACCATGGCGCAGACGTTCACCCCCTCCGCCGCCACCGGCTGCACTCCGCAATAACCATGTGGGAAGAAGTAAAGATCGGTCGATCGCGACGGTCTCGCTTCGTGAAAGTGTGCTTTCAGGCCGATCCACTTGGGACCGGCAGGAATCGTCCGGTCGGCGGTGAACTGCGACCAGCGGCCCGCCGCCACCACCAAGGCTTTGGCGCAGAGCTCTCCATCGGCGGTTTGCAAACCGAACGGACCATCGCCGTGGGCGGCCGGCACCTCGCAATTGGCGCGCGTCTGCACCCCGGCGACCTGGGCGGCTTGCCACAGGGCGGCATCCAGATCGTAGCGGGTGATGCTGAGCGCCGGCGGCGTAACCGCTGCTTCCAGCACGCGATTTCCCCGCAGAAAACGAGTGTGATCAATGGGCAGCGCGTTGTCGAACAACGATTGGGCCGACGGCGCCTCGCGCAGCAGTCCGGCAAGCACCCCGAGCGCTTCCGCCGACACGAATTCGCCACAAACCTTATGCCGGGGAAACTCACGCGCCTCCAGCAGCACGACGCGAGCTCCCAGCCGCGCGGCAGTGATCGCTGCCGAGCTTCCCGCCGGGCCGCCACCGATAACCGCCAGATCGAATTCGGGGGAAAAGGTCAGCATTTGGCAGTTAGCATTTGGCAAGTGACTAGTAACTAGTAATCTAGTAACTAGCAATAGAACTAGCAACTAGCAATAGATAGTAACTAGCAACTAGCAACTAGTTTGACCGCCCTCCTGTCGATTTTTCTTATCCCCCTGACCGAGGCCTATTTTCAGCGGACAACAACTTTGCCGACGAACAGATTTTGCTAGTTACTAGTGACTAGTTACTAGTTACTAGTTGCTAGAACCTATCCCATAAATCGTTTCGTATCAGGGCACGGCTTCAGCCGTGCCATAAGGAGTCAAATATAGCCTGGGCTTCAGCCCCTGAGATCAGGTCTTGCAGGGGCTAAAGCCCCGAATTTTTTTCTGCACCGCGTCCGGCACGACTTAAAGTCGTGCCCTGATACAACCCAAATGATTTATGAGATGGCTTCTAGCAACTAGCAACTAGCTACTAAGCTAGCTAAGCTAAGCTAAGAGCTAAGAGCTAAAAGCTAAGAGCTAAAAGCTAAGAGCTAAGAGCTAAGAGCTAAGAGCTAAGAGCTAAGAGCTAAGAGCTAAGAGCTAAGAGCTAAGAGCTAACAGCTAAGAGCTAACGAGCTAAGAGCTAACAGCTAAGAGCTAACAGCTAAGAACCAGCCCCCCCCGGCAGAATGCTTCGCATAAAGGGAGCCGCGCGTAACCAATCTATGTTACAGTCGCGGGAACTATGGCTCAAACCTCGCCAACGCCTTCCAATGGCCACGACCCGGCAACGCTCTACTGCCCCAACTGCGCCCGCGAAGTTGACGATCCGCTCACTTGCGGCGACTGCTCGGCGGTGATTTGCCGCGTCTGTGGCACCCCGCTCGAAATGCCTGAGGATCTCGGCATCGGCTAGCCATGACGCACTCTGCCGCATCCCAGGGAGTGCCCGCCCGGCTCAACTCGCTACTCGTTTTTACGTTTTCTGGTGCCGCGGCTGAAGCGGCATCTGGAGGATTGCGGGAAATTGGGCTGAGGCGTTTCCGGCCATGCTCTTCTGCCTCGAGATTTCAGCCGATCCAATTGTTGCGGGTTGCTGATTCTTCAATCCAGATCGAAATCGCGCAGCGGCTTGCCGGTGTCGGGAGTTTCCTTGGCCCGCTTGAGGGCTTCCTGAAACTTTTTCTCCAGCAGATCGCCCGAGTGCTTCTGCGCCTCCACCGATTGCCGGAAGAGCGATTCCTTGCGGCTGTCCTGGTCTTTCATGGCCCGCGCCGCCGCTTCCAAATCCTCGAAGGTTTTGGGCACGGCTTTGGGCGTGTGCGCGATCACGGCCTTCGTGTCGGCGTCGATCTTGAGCAACGCGCCACAGCACGGACAGGCTACCTCGAACGGTGCGTAATTCTTGGGCATGGCGAAATCTTACCGCAGGTTGACGGCCCGTGCCAGCGGAGCAGGCACCGCTACCGTGGCTTCAAAACCGGTGCCAGGCATTTCGTATAGGCATCGAGAAACTGGTCGCGAATGGCTTGATACTGGGTCAAGGTGCTGAACCTGCGTTCGGCAGGCTTCGCATTCAGCAGGTACATGGTCACCACGACGCTTTCTTTATCGCGAAACAAGGCATAGGTGCTCAGAACTCCGCCCTCCAGAACGTTGCGATCGATGCCGTAGAGGACGGAGCCGTTCACGGTGTCCGTCTGGACCTTGGGCACCATGCCTGCCTGAGAAGCCAGAAATTCCAAATTGCTCAATAAGTTGGCCTTCTCGTCGAAATACCGCGACTGTGGTAAGCGCTCAACTTTCAGGTTGCCGAAAAGCTCGGTGCCCAGATACGAGACCATTACGCGATAACCGGTTTCCACGGCGATAGAAACCTCGCCACCTTTCGTCTGGGCCTGCCAGGAAAAGTCTTTCACCGGACCATCGACCTGCGCGATCTGGAAATCGGGACCTACGTTGCAGTCGGTGTAGCGCTTGAGATCCTGGTTCTGTGCCGAAATCGACCGAGTGGTGATCAGCAGCATCGCGATCAGGATCGGCGCAAACGATAGCCGTGTGGTTGTCATAGCTGAGCCTACATTGTACGGTCGTTGCCGGCTGCCCCGGTAATCGTCGCCTAGAAGAAGCGATACATGAACACGTTGGCAGCACGGCTTTGGTGCGGAATCATGGTGATCACCAGCACGCAGGCCGCCGCCCACATGGGAGCGATCCAGACCCAGCGGTCGCGCACCGCAGCGAGCATCCACTCCGACCGGGAGGCGCTCGCCGCCCCCTCCAGCCGTTCGGCCGAACGGTCCAGCGCGTCGATCGCCACCAGTACCACAGCGTAGGATACCGCTAAACTTCCCACCAGCAGATAGAGGCTGAGATCGACCACGTGGCGCGCATAGTTCGCCGGCGAAAGCAGCGCGGAAAACATCGCGCCTACCTGGGTTAGGGAGTTAGCCCGGAAGAAGATCCATCCCAGGCTGATCAACACCATGGTCAGCAGCCAGGAGAAAAACGTCCAGATCTTCCCGGACAGTACCCAATTGAATCGCCGCTCCACCTGTTGCGCCTGCCGGTGGAGAATCAGCAGCATTCCCTGATAGCAGCCAAACAGCACAAACAGAATCGTTCCCTTGTGCCACACGCCGAACAGCACCATCGCGATCAGCAGACAGAACTTGCGCCACCACTCCCGGCGTCCCAGCATAGCCAGCGGCATGAACACATAATCGCGGATCCAGAACGACAGCGACATGTGCCAGCGGGTCCAGAAGATCGATGGTGTGACCGAGGCGAACGGCCGATTGAAGTTTTCCGGCAGCACAAAGCCCATCATGCGGGCCGCGCCAATGGCCAGGTGCGAGTAGCCGGCGAAATCGAAGAACACCTGCAGCCCGTAGCCAATCGCCAGGCACCACACGTCCGGCCCGCTCCAGCCCGTGGTTTGGTCAAAGCCGCCGTTGATGCCCTGCCCGCTGAAAATTCCTTTGCCCAGAAGTTGGGCGATCTGCATCATCAGCAGCCCAGTCGCGATGCGGCACAGGCCGCGGCCAATATCATTGCGCGAGGGCGCTTCCAGGGAGCGGAATTGCGGCAGCATGTCGGGCATGCGGCAGATCGGTCCCGAAATCACCACCGGGAAGAACGCCATGTACAGCGCAAATTCCAGCAGCGAGGGATCGAGCTCTTTGCCGCGGTAGAGGTCGAAGAGATAACTCATCGCCTGAAACGTCCAGAACGAGATGCCCAGCGGCAAGGCCAGGTGCGAGAACTTCTGCAGCGAACCCAATGGAATCGACACCGCGATTCCGGGCACGTATTTGAACGTCGCCAGCAACAGCAAATTGAAGCCGAGGCCGGCCCACAATACCGCGAGCGAAGAATTGCGCCTCATCCACCGGCCCAGCAGAAAATTGATGACCGTGGACGCCAGCAGCACCGCCAGAAACCACGTTCCCCAGGTGAGATAGAGCGCGTAGCTGACCAGCAGCAGCGTCGCTTGCCGAACCGTTCGCGAGCGCACCTTGCCCAGAACGATCAGCCCTAACCCGAGCGCCAGGGCATAAAGCAAGATGCGAACCGTCATCCCCGGATCGAAGTTCATCGCCGGCCTCCGCCAGGTTCGCTATCGCTATGGCTTGACGAAATTTCAGCATCTGCAGCCAGTTGCGGGGCGCTTCAATACCGGATTATTGGCCAAGGCTTTGCCCACCACGTCCGCAACCAGCGCGTCGCCGGCCGAGTTGTAGTGCGTGTCCCCGAAGATGAAATGACTCAGATACCAGCAGCCCGGCTGGGAGCGGGGACATTGATCCTTGACCGCGAAGAATGCGGGAAACACATTGACGAAGCGCTTGCACTTGCCCTCGCACCAGTCGCGCCAGATTTTCACTTCCCGCGAGTCGACGTTATCGTGCGCCAGTTGTGCCGGCCAGGGACCGACGACTACGCTGATCGGGATGTTGCGCTCCTTCAGCTCTTGCCAAAGAAGATCCATCTTTTCCTGCTCCTTGCGGATGCCGCCCTCCAAACCCAGCGGCGCGTAGCCGGTTTCGTACGGTTCCGTGTCGGAAACTTTGCGGTAAGTCCAGGCCGAGCGCTCCAGATCGAACTCGTTGCCGCCGTGGCCAAGCTCCAGGTGATACCAGCCCAGCCGCACCAGTTGCCGCTCGAAGAAATCGAAAACGTCGTTGGTCAGCAGGAAGTGGTTGTTGATATTCAAACGCAGATTCGAGTACCAGTTGGATTTGGCGCGCTTCTGATTGGCAATGCCTACCGCTCCGGCGGTGCCTTCATCGTGAAAGAAAGCGGCCTCGTCCTGCGCGTCAGAGATGTCGATGAAGACAATGGCTTCGTCGAACTCGACCCCTTTGCGAATCACCATCCTCGCGGTATTGAGATAGTTCGAGGGCGAGTAACCTTCCACGCTTCCATTCAGAAACTCGTATTGCGGAAAGCTGTCCGCCAGTCGCCCAATCGAGCTATCGTGCCAATCGGTCATGCCTTCCGGCCCGGAGTCGCCGAGGATGAGAATACGCGGCTCGATGCTGGTGCGCGGCACCTGGCGAATTCGTTCGTCGCGGAATCCCAGACTGTTGGTATTGAACTCGTACGAATTTCCCAGCCAGGGACGAATACACGAGCAGTTGGGCAGGAATGCAAAGGTTCGTATGGGATCGCGGGCAAAGCAGAAGCCGTGCGGACCGCCGGAAACCGCCGCCCCCAGGATCGCCGCACTGTAGAAATAATCGAAGGTGACGAAGCCGGCAATGCTCAAAACCAACGACATCACGAACAGCGCAGGCCTGACCCACGGTCGCTGGGTGGGAACTGGGGAAACCGGATCGGCGGCTGGAATTGCGCTGGTCTGCACGGTGCTCAACGACTGCCCTCTTCCTTCATGCCGCTCGGAAACCCTTGCGCCTTCCAGCAATGGAGATTATGTCACGGCAAAAACTTTTCCATGATACTGGTCGCCGCAGGCTGGGAGCAATTCGCGGGTCCCTGGCCACCCCTAAGCAGCGAGCGGCATGGTTGGGAGAAGCGCCCTGGCGAGATGCCCGGGCGTTAGTGTTTCAAGCGGCTTTGTTGACATCCTTTCATGCAGCCTGGTTCGCCATACACTTCGTGCCCGCGACAACCCCGTCCCGCTTCGCGGGACGACTCAACTTAGCCCAGGACCCAGCCCGCCGCAGGCGGGCGCAGTCCTGGGTGGTCGTCGTACCAAACCTACAAGCCCCTTGTAGGGGCGGCACATGAGCAGGTCAACAGAGCCAGTCTGTGTGAGAACTGTCTTTGTGCTTCGGAACTGGAGTGTAAAGCGCAGAAGACGAGCGCCGCAGGCGCGCAAGAGCTTTAGCCCAGCGCTTCAGCGCTGGGTAGGCTATAAACACGAACCCGAGTCCCGTAGGGTCGGCAGCGGTTCCAACACAGATTCTTCAGCGCTGGGTAGGCAGCAATTGAATGATTCAGTCCCTTTCCGGGGCCGCACGAACCGAGCCTCAACAAAACAACAGAGGCCCTGGCCGGGCGCATGCGGCTTCTAATCGTAGCGCTCAAAGACAATCCGCTTGCGATCCCAGCCCATTTCTTCCTTCAGCAGCTTGCGGTTCGCATCGACCATTTCATGCAGCCCGCAGATGTAGGCTTGCAGGTCATTGCGCCCGGCGACGATCTCGCGCACATGGTCCTGCACATATCCTCGGCAGCCCTGCCAACGATCGCCGCAGCGGCTGAGCGTGGGAACGTAATGGAAGTTCGGATTCTCCCGAGCAATGCGCTCGAATTCGTCACGATAGTAAATGCTGTGCTCGTAGCGGGTGCCGAAGACCAGCCAATATTCGCGGCCGCGATTGCGTTCGGGTTCCTCAAACAGCCACTCAATCATGCCGCGGACGGGTGCGATGCCGGTGCCGGTAGCGATGAATAGCGCGTCCTGACGAGGTTCACGCAAAATAAAAAGCCCGTGGGGCCCATGAAACCTCACCGTCGCCCCCACTTCCAGATCGCAGAGCCAGTTGGAAAGAAGGCCTTCCTCTACCCGGTTCAGGCAGAGATCGAACGTAGCATCGGTACGCGGCGCCGAGGCGATGGAATAGGCTCGGGTGTGCTCCTTGCCGTCAGCCCGCGCGTGCTTGATAGAGACAAACTGGCCAGGCACAAAACGAAACTCGTCGACCCCATCTACCTGAAGTTCAAGATGCTTGGTCTGCGGCGATAGCAGGATGGACTTGGTCAGCCGCGCATCCAGCAGCGGGCGTTCGAACGTGGTGCGTTCCTGGGGTAGGGTGCTCATGATGTTTGGTTATGTAGATGCGGCAGAGTAGGTGCGCGACGCTGCTGACGCGGCGGAGCAATCGTTGCCTCCAGCTTGTATTATAACATCGGTTATAATCGCTGGTTATGAAGACCAAGCTGCGGAAGATCGGCAATGGATATGGAGTCCTGTTGCCCAAGCAGGTAATCGAACGGCTGCGCGTAACCGAGGGAAGCATCCTCACTATTTCGGAGACGAGTTCGGGCATCGAGTTGTCGCCGTTTGATGCTGATTTCTCCGATCAAGTAGAAGCTTTCCGCCGAACCGAGCCTCGTCACCGCAATAGCTATCGAGAACTGGCCAAGTGAAGCGCCTGCGCTGGCTGACCGCAGCCGCTGTCCTCGCGGTTCATCAGGAACTCATCGCCAGGTACGGAGGCGCGTCCGGCTTGCGTGGGTCGGCTCTACTGGAATCCGCGATCGCCCGCCCCAAGCACCTCGCTACCTACGAAACCGGCGTCAGGGTACCGCATTTGGCAGCGGGCTATGCGTGGGGACTGCTGCGAAACCATCCCTTCCTGGATGGCAACAAGCGGGTCGCCCTGGCGGCGATGACGGTGTTCCTCGATCTGAACGGCTGGGAGCTGGCGTGCACCGAAGTGGAGGAGACAACCATGATTCTGAAGGCGGCGGCAGGAGAGATCAGCGAGCGCGTCTTGAGGAACTGGGTGGTAAGAAGAGCGGTAAAGAAGGAAGCGTAAACGGAACCCGTCCTTCCTCGTGTTTCCCACATCGGGCGTGGGCGAATCGATTGTTACCTTCGTAACGTTGACCGGCAGGTGGGCGCCATCTAGCCTGAACCTTGGGCCAAGGCCCGATCTCGCGTGCTTTTCTTGCGCGCTGATACTAGCGATCTTTGACAATCGTTATACCGCCGACGAGCGGCGAGACGAAGCTCTCTGTAGCTAAGTCCAATATTTGGAATACTTTACCCGATAGGGCTTAACTGGGCCGAAAAGAGTCTCCTGTATTTTCAACGAGTTAGGATCGAACGCGCGTCACGAATTCTGCTAACTGGCTTGTTTCTGATACTTTGCCTCTAAGGTATTTGGATTGAATACTTTCCCTATATGGGACTAGTGTTTTGAATACTTTGCAGAAAATAGGGGGGAGGGGGGTGGCACAGTCGCTCCGGCCCAAATGGGCTCCGAGCGGGCTTAGATGTGCTTCGACTGCGCTCTGAAAGAGCCCGAGTCCATTGGCCCACAACGCCTCTGGCCGAAAGCCGCGATCGGCTCATGCCGGGCGCGATCGCTACTCTACCGTAACCGACTTGGCCAGGTTGCGCGGTTGGTCCACGTCGCAGCCGCGGCGGACGGCGATGTGATACGCCAGCAACTGGCAGGGCACGACTTCGAGGATCGGCACCAGCAACTCGGGAGCGTCGGGAACGTAAAGCACGTGGTCGGCGGCCTCGCGAATCTCTTCATCCCCTTCGGTGGCGATGGCGATGACCGTACCTGACCGCGCTTTCACTTCCTTCAGGTTCGACAGCGTCTTCTCATAACGCAGCACCGAGTCGGGATCGCTCTTGTCGTGCGTGGCCAGAATCACCACCGGCAGGTCCTCATCGATCAGCGCATTGGGACCGTGCTTCATCTCGCCCGCGGGATAGCCTTCGGCGTGGATGTAGGAGATTTCCTTCAGCTTGAGCGCGCCTTCCAGCGCAATCGGGTAATGAATGCCGCGTCCCAGAAAGAGGAAATCGTGAGCGCGGTGATACTGCTTGGCCAAATCCTCGGTTTCTTCATCGTGGGTGAGCAGCGACTCCAGCTTGCTGGGAATGCGCGTGAGCTCTTCCAACAGTTCCTTCGACCGTTCCAGATCGAGGGTGCCGCGCACTTGCGCCAGATGCACCGCAAAGAGAAACAGCGCCGTCAATTGCGCGGTGAAAGCCTTGGTGGAGGCGACGCCAATCTCCGGACCAGCATGAGTGTAGATGGTGCCGTTAGACTCGCGCGCAATCATGGAGCCTACCACGTTGCAGATGCCCAGCGTCTTCGAGCCCTTGGCCCGCGACTCGCGCATAGCGGCAATGGTGTCGGCCGTCTCGCCCGACTGGGTAATCAGGATGGTCAGGTCGCCGGGACCGGTCAGCGGATCGCGATAGCGGAATTCGCTGGCGTAATCCACCTCGACCGGAAGCTTGGCCAGACGCTCGATCATGAACTTGCCGGCCAGCGCGGCGTGCCAACTGGTGCCGCAGGCGGCGATGTGAATCTTGTTGAGCTTGCGGAAATCGTCTTCGGTAATGTCCATCTCGTCGAGGAAGACTTTGCCGGAGTCAAGCGAGACGCGGCCTAGCGTGGTGTCGCGAACCGCCCGCGGCTGCTCATAGATTTCCTTGAGCATGAAATGCTTGAAGCCGCCCTTCTCCGCCATGATCGGGTCCCAGGTGATGTGCTGCACCTCGCGCGTGATGGGCCGGCCGTCGAAGTCGGAAAGCTGGACACCTGCAGGCGTGATCACGGCCAGGTCGCCGTCGGCCAGGAAGAAGAGATCGCGAGTGTGATAGAGAATCGCCGGCACATCGCTGGCGACGAAGTATTCGTTCTTGCCCAGGCCGATGACTGCCGGCGGCCCGTTGCGCGCAGCCACGATCTTGTTCGGCTCGTCGGAGGAAATGACCGCGATCGCGAACACGCCAGTCAGCAGTTTCACGGTCTTGCGAACCGCTTCCTCCAGCGAATTGGGATGGCCGTTGCCGTCCGGATTCAGGTTCTTCTCGATGAGATGGGCGATGACTTCGGTATCCGTCTCAGTGCGGAACTTGTGGCCTTCGTCGATCAGCTTCTTCTTCAGGCTGACATAGTTCTCCACGATGCCGTTGTGCACGACCACGATCTTGCCGGTGCAATCGCGATGCGGATGGGCATTTTCTTCGGTAGGACGGCCATGCGTGGCCCAGCGCGTGTGGCCGATGCCGTAAGTGCCGTCGAGCGGCTTCAGCCGGATGACCTCTTCCAAATTGCGCAGCTTGCCTTCGGCACGGCGCACCTGCAAGCCTTCGCCATTACCGCCGACCGCGATGCCGGCCGAATCGTAGCCACGATACTCGAGCCGCCGCAAGCCATCGATGATGACCGGCACAACTCGCTTTTGCCCTACATAACCAACAATGCCGCACATAGTTCAACTCCCGGGTTCAACGCCCTTGACGGGCCTGGATTCCCACCACGGTTAGACGAGGAGAGACAAAAACCTTTGAAGGATAAATGGTACTTGATTTGATGTTACAGCGGGAGATGGTGATGCGGAAGTTCGAATGCCGGCCGCCGAGCCGTTCCCATTTGGGCGAGCGGCAGCTAGCCTTCAAGGTAAAGCGGTACTCTTCAATGACCGGATTGGTGAGCACTTCGCGGGCGATGCGCTCCACTTCCGCCTGCGCATCTTCGCGGCTGACGCTGCTGTCTAGCGCGATCTCGAAGTACTTGCCCTGGCGCAGATCGTCGATGCCGCGATAGCCCATCTTCTTCAGGGCGCCGTGAATGGTTTTGCCTTGCGGATCGAGAACACTTTTCTTGAGCGAGACGTACACGTAGGCTTTCATGGGAAGAACCATTATAGAGCCGTCAGCTATCAGCCGTCAGCCGTCACTTAATCTTAATGGTGTGCTGATCCGATTTTAGACAGGACCAATGGACTACTCTTCCTGACAGCCAAATCGCAAGACCGATAAGCGCTGTCAAAACAATCACGGCCTCAAATAGGCTTCTGATTATGATCAAAAGGCCGAGCCCACTTAGTAGCAGAACGATTAGGCCGACAACGAAGATACCAATTGCGATGAGCCAGCGTTTCATCATCGCCCCCTATGCACGTCTAGATCGACAACTGACGGCTGACAACTTACTTGAACTGCTCGTCAATCTCGATCTGGTAGCCATTCGCCAGGCGGTTGCTCTCATTGGCCATGCCGACTACCGACATCAGCTCGTGAAACATCTCGGGCGTCATACCCTTGTTGCGGGCCGATGCCGTATGCGACGCGATGCAGTAAGGACAGCCGTTGGTCACGCTCACCGCGACATAGATCATTTCTTTCAGCAGCGGATCGAGCGCGCCCGGAGCCATGATCTGCTTGATGTCTTCCCAGGTACGCTTCAGGGTCGCCGGATCATTCGCCAGCGCCTTCCAGAAATTATTGATCCAGTCGGTCTTGCGCGTAGCCATGATGTCGTCATAGACCGCGCGAACTTCAGGTGTGGCGTCAGCGTATTCGATCAGTCCAAATGTAGACATACAATAAGCTCCAGTCAGCGTGGAGGTGTTGCCCTCCGTGATTTGTCATCACGAGCGCAGCGAGGGATCTGCTTCTTGCTGGCGCAGCCTAAAAACAGATTCCTCGCGCTAAAGTCGGGCGCTCGTAATGACAATTCAAAAGAAGGCGGCCAGCCCAAATCAAAATCAATCCACCGCAACCTTCTGCCGATAACTCGCAACCTGCACGTTCCATCGCAGCTCTTGAACCATGGTGTCGCGCAACTGCAACGACGCGGCAGGTTCGCCGTGAACCAGATAGGTCTGCTTCGGAGGCCGATGAAACGTGCGCAGCCACTCCAGTAACTCCGGCGTGTCGGCATGATCGCTGAACTGCTCCAGCGACGCGATCTGCGCGCGAATAGGAACTTCCTGGCCAAAGATTTTCACCGTCGGCGCTCCGTTCTTGATGGTGAAGCCTCGCGTGCCCGGCGCCTGGAAGCCGATAAACAGCACCAGGTTTTTGGGATTGGGAAGGCGCAACATCAGGTGATGCAGCACGCGTCCGCCAGTGACCATGCCGCTGGACGAGACAATGATCATCGGGTAGTTCGATTCGTTGATCTTCTTCGAGTCGTCTTGCGTAACATCGAAATAAAAATTCGACCAATCCAGCGGCGAGCCGTATTTCTGAATCAGCTCCTTGGTCTGCGGCGAGAATTCCTCCGTGTGTTTCAGGAATATCTGTACTGCCTTGATCGCCATCGGGCTGTCGGCGTGCACGGGCACGCGCGGCACCTGTCCTGTCTCCATCAATTCCTTCAGCAGGAAGAGAAATTTCTGGGTGCGTTCGACGGCGAAGGATGGCACAACTACGCTGCCCCCGCGCTGCAGGGTGGTGCGGATGAGCGCGGCCATCTCCGGGCGCGGATCGTTGCGCGGATGCAGGCGATTGCCGTAAGTACTTTCCATGACGAGCAAGTCGCAGTCCTCGCCTTCGGTAGGACCGGAGTGAACCACTTTGCCCGGCGCAATTTCGCTGTTATGCACTCGTCCGATATCGCCGGTGAACAGCAGCTTCTCTGTCTTGCCGTTCGAATTCACCGAGATCTCCGCCATGGAAGATCCGAGGATGTGCGCGGCGCGCACGAAGCGAAAGGAAAGCTGCTGGCCGAGTTGCTTCACTTCGCCAAAGTTGACCGGGCGAAACAGGGTCAAGCACTGCTGCGCCTCTTCCATGGTGTAGAGCGGCAAGGCCGGGTGATGTTTCGACGCCTTGGTCTTGTTGTAGAACTCGGCGTCTTCTTCCTGCAGATGTCCGGAGTCGGGAAGCAGAATGCCGCACAGGTCGATGGTCGCGGCGGTGGCATAGATCGGACCGTGAAAGCCTTGCTTGACCAGTCGCGGAATCCAGCCGGAGTGATCGAGATGCGCGTGAGTAAGAATGACCGCATCGATAGAACCCGCCGGCACCGGCAGGTCCTGCCAGTTGCGCTCGCGCCATTCTTTCTGTCCCTGAAAGAGGCCGCAATCAACCAGCACCTGCAAGCCGCGGGAACCGCCATCATCCACATGGATCAGGTGCTTCGATCCGGTGACCACACCCGCAGCACCGAGAAATTGAATGTAGCTCAAACTGTCTCACCTCGACAGCCGCCGTCGGCCATCACGCGGCAACAGACGGTTGTATCGTCCCCAGGCCATAGCTGGCAAGGGCGATGTTTATGGTTTCTGGGGAGCGGGCACGTCGTAGACGTTGTTGCCAATATTTGCTTCCGGAACGCTGCCATCGTTGACCGTGATCTTGTCGGGCGCAACTGGGACCTCGATGCGGCCGGTGCCTTTTTCTCCCGCCTTCGCCAGTACGCGCAGACTCTTTTCGCCGGAAGGAGTTTGGATCAACACCGGCACTTCCGCTCCGGCGTGGCCGCGATTCTCGATGGTCGCGGTGACCAGAAAGCTCTTGGCTGCTTCGCTCAACAGTGGCCGGGCGTACACCGACTCCACATGAAAGTCGGGCAGGCCGCGATCGCGATAGACCCAGTCGTCGAAGAACCACTCCAGATCAAGTTTCGCACTGGTCTGCAGCAGGCGTTGCAGGTAACTGGGATCCTTGTCGGCTCCGGGATGATAAGCGGCCAGCGCCGACTGCATCGCCTGGTCGCCCACCATATCGCGCAGCATCCACAAAACGAAGCTGCCCTTGCCGCGCAGGTAAAGCTCGTCGTTGGTGTTGAGTAAGGTGTTGTCGGCAGTCGTGTCAGCCGCGGCTTTCGACGAGGTCGCCGCCTTCGGAGTTGCCGGATGTGCCTGCTCTTCGGCCTTCACCAGCGGCTCGCGATATTCGTCGAGAAACGCCAGCGCAGCTTTGCGGCCCGACCGCTGATCGACCGAAACGGTTTGCAGAAAGCGCTCCAGCCCTTCCTGGATCCAGGGATGCGGCGAATGGAAGCGAGCCGCCACCTGGGTGGGCAGCAGCAGGAGTTGCAAGGTTGCGGTCTGCGCCTCGCGCAAAGGCGTAAAGAGGATCGACTCCGCTTTGCCACGGATTGGCATTGGGATCGGTCAACTCCACCACTCGCGCCGGCTGCACCGGATCGCTGAGCCAATCGTGCAGCAGCGGATCGTTAAGCTCGGCTGCAACCGCGTAATCTCGCGCCAGCGAGGTGTGATCGGGAATATGCAACAAGGTGATGGTGGGACGGGGAAGTACTATGTAGCTGGCGATCGCGAAAGCCGGAACGGTTTCGCTCAGGCCGCTGATGGTTAACGTGTTGCTGAACTCTTTAAGTTTGCCGCCGCTCTCGGAGTCGTTAATGTCACGGGCTTCGCCGCAACTGGAGACCGCCGAGTTGACGGCAATGCACAAAGCTTCCGTGCTCGCGCCGACCACGATGATTCGGGCGTCGAACTCGCTGCGAGCCTGCCGATGCTTCCAGGCGGCGATAGCATCGAAGACTGCATTGCCGTCGCTCAGGCTCACCGCTTCGATCGCTACCGGATACCAGACAACGTAGCCCAGGCCGCGAATCGCGGTGAACGAGTCGCTGATCTGGTCCCAGTCATTGCGCGCCGCCACATCGTCGGGAGCGCCCATGCGGGTGAGCCGCGTGGCATCGGACACGACGGTTCCACCGTACTGGACATCGAGTGTGACCGAAGCGGCGGGCGGCAACGCCTGCGGCAAGGTAACAATCGCCTCCGACAGGCTGCCGGTGTGGTCGATGTCGGAGGTGTAATCGTCGCTGAGCCATTGCAGCGGCTTGCCATCCAGCGTGATGCTGTTCCAGGCCAACGATGACGAAACTTGCAGCGCGATAATTTTCTGGGGCTGCTTGGAGTCGTTACGCAAGGTGAGCTTGCCGGTAACCGCCATCACATGGGAGTGCCGGTCCACCTGAACTTCGAGCTGATAGCGGGTAAGGGTGAAGGCTTCGCGATCGATGGCGCGGGCCTGTGGCGAAACTAATAACGCGAAAATCAAAACTACAAACAACCGCATATTCGAATCACATCGCCCATGAAGCAACTGGTGGATCACACCGCTATCTCGTGAAAGGCCCGCTTCTATTGTGCTCGCAGCGTGCCGCCCAACCCTTCGAGTTTGGCGATGATCTGCGCCGACCACTGCGCCACTTCGTCATCGCGCAGGGTGCGCTCTTTCGATTGAAATTCGGCATGGAGAAGCACCGAGTATTTGCCCGCCCCGACTTTCTCCCCCCGATAGATCTCTGCCGGGATGAAACTCTGCAACTCGCTGAGGCCGAGTTCCATGACTGCTGACCTGACGCTGTCGAACGTAACCGCATCGCCGAAGACGAAAGAGAAATCGCGCTCGACCGCCGGGAACTTCGAGATGCGCTGATAGCGGGGCTCACGCAAGCCATGCCGGTAAAGCCGGTCCAGCATCACCTCGGAAAGATAGACGTCCTGCCGGAATTTACGTGAGGCCGCCAGCTCGGGATGCAACTGGCCGAAATGCGCCACCGTCTCTCCGTCCATCACCACGCGAGCCGAGCGGCCAGGATGCAAGTACTGCGGAGCCATCGTGTCGAACTGCAGCGACTGATGTTGAAAGGCAGCCAGCAACTCTTCGATGTCGCCCTTCATGTGGAAGAACGTGTACGGCTGCGCAGCAGAGTGAACGCTCTTGGTGAAAACATCGCCGGTGGCCACGAATCCGAGGTGCCGGCGCTCGTCATGTCGATCGGTCCGCTTCTCGAAGACCTCGCCTGCTTCGAATAGCTGCACATCGGTGGTTCCACGATTGAGGTTATAGCTCACCAGGTTGAGCAGCCCGGGCAGCAGCGAGGTTCGCATGTAGCCGGCTTCGTCGCTCAAGGGATTAGCCAGCGCCAGCGGCTCAGCCGACGCCCCACGAAGCGCGTCGGGTGCCCCACTCAAGCCGTTCTTGCTTGAGTGGGAATCTCCAAAAATCTTCGCGTCCGGTTCGGAGATAAACGTGATCGAGATCGACTCGTCATACCCCAGCGCCAGCATGGTCTCGCGGACCTTGGCGTTCTTGGGCTCGTCCGGCAGCTCGACCACCGCGCCGACGAAAGCCGGCAGGGTATTGGGAAAGCGGTTGTAGCCGTAAATGCGCGCCAGCTCTTCCAGCAGATCGATCTCGCGCTCAACATCCAGACGCCAGGTGGGCATCTGAACACTGAACTCAAGCCGGTGATTTGTCATCCCGAGCGGAGCGGAGCGGAGCCGAGGGACCACTATTGTCTGCGGAGACCTGCCTCGATACCCCAAATCCCAACCGGCGGAGAATGCGCTCGATCTCATGCTGGCTAATATCAATCCCGAGATTGCGCTTCACCTCGGAACGCCGCAGTGGGATGGGGGCGCGCTCCAGCTTGCGGCCGATGGCATCGATCGGTTCGCCATGCAACTCACCGCCGGCGCTTTGCAGGATCAGCTCGGCCACGCGATCGCAGGCCAGCGGCGTGATGCCCCAATCCGCGCCGCGCTCGAAGCGATGCGAAGCGTCGGTGTGCATGAGGTGGCGCTTGGCCATCGCGCGAACCGTCGCCGGATCGAACCAGGCCGACTCGATCAGCACGTTCTTCGTCCGCTCGGTAATCATGGTGTCGAAGCCACCCATCACGCCGGCCAGCGCGACCGGCTTCTTCGCGTCCGCGATGACCAGATCGTCGGTGGTCAGCTTGCGATCGACGCCGTCGAGCGTCTTCAGCACCTCGCCGGCGCGGGCCCGGCGCACGATAATCGTGCCGCCCTCCAGCAGGTCGAGATCGAAGACGTGCGTGGGATGGCCCAGTTCGTTGAGTACATAATTCGTGGCATCGGCGGCGTTGTTGATGGAGCGCGAGCCCAGCAATTCCAGGCGCTTGGCGATATGCTCCGGCGATGGCCCGATCATCACGTTGCGAATTATTCGTGCACTGTACCGCGCACAACCCTGGGCGTCCTCGATCACGATGGGAAACTTGATATCGCCCTTGGCGGCCGGCAACTTGGGCTCAACACGCTTTAACTCGACATCGTAAATGGCCGAGGCCTCGCGGGCCACACCGTAGTGATTCATGGCGTCGACACGATTGGTGGTCAGGTCCATCTCGTAGATGGTCGCGCCGTTTTCCTCCTGGACAGACTCTACCGCGATGCCCGCCGAGGTCAGATCTTCGGCGAGTTGGCGGTCGTCGGCCGCAACGTCGACGAACTCACGCAGCCATGCGGGTAGGATTCTCATGCGAACTGCTCCAGGAAGCGTACATCGCCCTCGTAGAACAACTGGATTTCCTCAACCTCGTACTTCAAAATTGCGATCCGTTCGACGCCCATGCCGAAGGCGAAGCCCGACACCTTCGACGAGTCGTAGCCGTTCTGCTTGACGAAGTCGAAGACGTTGGGATCGACCATGCCGCAACCCAGCAGCTCGATCCAGCCGCTGTTTTTGCACTTGCGACAGCCTTTGCCGCCGCAGAAAATGCAGCTTACCTGCATGTCGGCGCTGGGTTCGGTGAAGGGGAAGAACGACGGATAGAAGCGCGTCTTCACCGACGAGCCGAACAGCGCTTTCATGGCATGGTCGAGCGTGCCCTTGAGATCGCAGAAGGTGATGTTGGTATCGACCGCCAGCCCTTCGACCTGGTGAAAGACCGGCGAATGCGTGGCGTCCAGCGGATCGTTGCGATGCACTTTGCCGGGAATGACGATGCGCACCGGCGGCGGCTGCTTCTCCATGGTGCGAATCTGCACCGGCGAAGTGTGGGTGCGCAGCAGCAGACGGTCGCGCGCCGGCTTGCTGCTCCTGGCCGGCGATGAACAGCGTGTCCTGCGTGTCGCGCGCCGGATGGTTCGGCGGAAAGTTGAGCGACTCGAAATTGTAGTAGTCGGTCTCGACCTCGGGCCCTTCGCCGACGGAGTAGCCCATCGCCTTGAAGACGGCGACGATCTCGTCCATCACGCGCAGCACGGGATGCTTCACGCCGATGGGGCGCTGGATGCCGGGGAGCGTGATGTCGAGACGCTCGGAGGCGAGTTTGGCGTCGCTCGAGGACGCGTGAAGGTTGCTGTGCGCACCTTCGACGGCCGACTCGACACGTGCTTTGAGCTCATTGACTCGCTGGCCGACATCACGCTTTGCCGGGCCGGGCGCGGCCTTTAGCCAAATGTCGTTAACCTGAGTCAGGACGCCGTTCTTGCGCGCCAGCCAGCGATCGCGAAAGGCCTTCCAGTCAGACTCGCCGTGGAGAGCGGCGATTTCGCGATCGAGCGCGGTGAACAGATCCGAGACGGCGTGGTCCAGCGCGTCCGGCGAGTAGTCAGCGAGTTTAGGGACGGTGTACATGATCTGTTTGCCAAAATTGTCATCCCGACCGACGGCTTCAGCCGGAGCGGAGGGACCTGCTGTTCACAACGACGCAAAATCTGTGCCGCCCCTGAAGGGGCTCAATCTAAAAATTGCCGTTTACCCAGCGCTGAAGCGCTGGGCTATCTTCTTCCGTCTCGCTTTGCGAGACTGGTATCCTGCGGTTCCATTCTGCGCAGGCTTACCCGACATCGTCGCATCGAATCCAACTTCCGAATATGCTTGGACTGAGCTTCAACAAAGCAGCGCCAAAAATCCGAAATAAAATGCTTGGCGCTTCTTCGTGTCCTCCGTGTCTCTGGTGAATATTCTTTATCCGCAAACAGAACGGGCGGCCACGCGGGCCGCCCATTCGTAACTGCGAAATTCCCGGGACGAGCGGCTATGCCGTGGCGACTTGCGCCTGCTTGCACAGCGCCGTAAACCCAGACGGGTCGTTGACTGCCAGATCCGCCAGAATCTTGCGGTCCAGCTCGATGCCGGCCTTCTTCAGGCCGTTAATGAATACGCTGTAGCTGAGTCCGTTCAGCTTGGCGGCAGCGCCGATGCGCACGATCCAGATGGAGCGGAACTGGCGCTTCTTCTGCTTGCGGCCGCTGTAGGCGAACTTCAGCCCACGCTCGACCGACTCTTTCGCCGAGCGATAGAGTTTTGATTTTGTTAAGTAATAGCCACTGGCGCGCTCAAGTATCTTTTTGCGGCGCGCGCGGCGTTTGGTTCCACGTTTTACGCGAGGCATAGCTGCTCCTTTTTCAGATCGCTAAGCGGCTGGAGGTAAGAAGTTGACCACGCTCATAACCCGAATCTCGGGCAGTAGAGGGGCCGGATGTACCTCTTCACACGCTGTTTCCCGTCGACTCCCACCCTGGCTTCGCCAAGAGTGGGGCACCTATGTAGGCAGGATCGCCGGGCGCCGCACCATGCGGCCAATCCATATTCCAGACTCTGAATCGGGTTGCGATGGACGAACCTCAGGGGCTAAAGCCCTGGCTCAACCCACCTTCTACGGCACGGCTGAAGCCGTGCCCTTTCAAGCCCGAGTCGCGGCAGAGCCGCTAGTAAGGGATCATGCGGGCAATCTTCTTCTGATCCGCCTTATCCAGAATCACGTCTTTATCGAGCTGGCGTTTGCGCTTGGTTGCCTTCGAAGTCAGGATGTGGCGCTTATACGCGTGACCGCGCTTGATTTTGCCACTGCCTGTCTTGTGGAAGCGCTTGGCCGCTCCGCTATGTGTTTTTAGCTTCGGCATAGTGTCTTTCTATTACAACATAGAACTTGCAACTTCGGCCACCCCGCGAGGAAGACGTGATGTGCCGCCCCTGAAGGGGCTCAGAAATCAAATTACGATCCAACCCAGGACTCCGCCTGCGGCTGCGTCCTGGGCTAACTGCAAAGCCGCCCTGTCGGGCTAGTTCTTCGGATGGGACATTCCATCGCGAAAGCAACGTTGCCTATTCACCGCCCGAAGGCTCTCTTTTCGGATCGGGCATTCCATCGCGAGAGCAACGTTATTCGCTCGCCGGCCCGAAGGCTCTCTTTTCGGATCGGGCATTCCATCGCGAGAGCAACGTTACTTGTTCACCGGCCCGAAGGCTCGCTCTTCGGGCTGAAGACTCCGCAAACCCTTTACGAAAGTCCGGGAAGGACAACGCCAGCGACTACTGCTGTTGCTGCGACGGCGGTGCTGCGGGCGGAGCGGCAGGTTTCTCCGGCTTCGGAGTCTGCGGCTTCGCTTCTGCTTTGGGCGGCTTGGCCGGCGCCTGTACTTTTGGCGGCGCCAGAATCAAGTGCAGGGTATTACCTTCCTGCCGCGGCCGGAATTCCACAATCGCCTTGTCGCCCAAATCCTGAATCAGGCGGTCCAGAATGCCTCGTCCCAAGCCTTGCCGCGTCATCTCGCGACCGCGAAAGAAGATGGTCGCCTTCACCTTGTCGCCTTCGCCGAGGAAGCGCAGCACGTGGTTCTTCTTGGTGTCGTAGTCGTGATCGTCCACATTGATGCGGAACTTCACTTCCTTGACCACAATCTGGTGCTGATGCTTCTTGGCTTCGCGCTCGCGCTTTTCCTGTTGGTACAGGTATTTCCCGTAGTCCATGATGCGGCAAACAGGAGGTTGAGCGGTGGGCGAGACTTCTACCAGGTCGAGAGTTTTTTCGCGGGCAATCTTCAGGGCATCGTAGGGCGTCATGATGCCCAGCTGATTACCCTCATCGTCGATTACGCGAACTTCACGAACACGAATGCGTTCATTCGTGCGGATAAAACGTTTGTCGATACAGTCCTCCGCAGTAACTGCAGTACTGTGAAAAGTATAGCATGGGGCCAGGCGATTAAAGCGGTCGGACGTGGGTAGTACGTGCTGGTTGGGCGTCTTGTATCAGGGCGCGACTTTAGTCGCGCCGTAAGGCCTGTCAAACAAGTTGGGCTTTAGCCCCTGGACGCATTTTGCAGGCGCTGAAGAGACTGTGTCGCGAGAGGTGTCGCCGCTCTGCGGCTCGGCAGAATTTTCCACTTGTGCGGGGGCTGACGCCCCCGCCTAACTTCATCTCGCCGCTTTGCGGCTACCTTGATCGGTTATTCGAGTCATTTGTTCCACCGCAAAAATCATTTACCGGTTGCGACACAGTCTCTGAAGCCCACTTTTTTCGTTACCTGGTTCGGCCCGACTGAAAGTCGTGCCCTGATACAAAGCGCGACACTCGAGTTAGGTAAACTCGACGAGCTAGCAAGCGACTGCCGTATTGGTTAGCCGACCATTTTGAATCGATTCGAAGGGGCTCACGACTCCAATCACGCAATCATGCCGAAGCGCCTCAACCAAAACACTTACACGTTGATTGGCGGGATGCGCGCCACGCATGTGCACCTTCAGGTAGTTGTCCGTCAGCGCTTCGGTGAACTCGCCATCGAAGTGCGTAAGCGTGATCGCTTCCACTTCGCGCCCCACGAATGACTCCATAAACTCACGCTTCTTTCCGGCGATCAACTCGCGCAGCACGCGATTGCGTTCCCTTGCCACTTGCACTGGAACCTGGTCGGACATTTCTGCCGACGGCGTTCCCGGCCGCGATGAGTAAGTGAAGACATGCAAATAGGTAAACGGCAGGCGCTCGATCAGGGCGCGGGTCTGCTCGAAGTCGTCGTCGGTTTCGCCGGGAAAGCCGACCATCACATCGGCGCCGATGGCAGCGTCGGGCATGGCGGCGCGTATGCGCTCGATACGATCGGCATAATGCCATGGCCGGTACTTGCGATGCATCTTGCGCAGAATGCGGTCGCTGCCCGACTGCAGCGGCACATGCGCGTGCTTGCAGATACGCGGCGACGATGCCACCAGCTCGATTACTTCGTTGGTCCAGTCCATGGGCTCGACCGAGCTGATGCGAATCTTCTCGATCCCTGTCTGATCGAGGATCGTGCGCAGCATGGCGGCAAAATTCATTCGCGGAGTAAGCTCGCGGCCCCAGCGGCCGAGATTAATCCCCGACAATACGATCTCGCGATAACCGTTCGCGACCAGCGCGTCCACTTCGCGCAGCACCTGCTCCAACTTCAGCGAGCGGCTCTTGCCGCGTACATACGGGATGATGCAAAACGAGCAGCGATTATTGCAGCCATCCTGCACTTTGAGGTTGGGACGCGTCTTCTCGAATGAGCCTGCGTCGAAGACAGGCGCAGCCATCAGTTCGGTGTGAGCGAAAATGTCACCAATGATGACGTTCGACGCGGAGCCGATGCCGACTTCCGCGAGCGGAATAAATCCCGCCTCTCGAGTTAGCGGTGAGACGTAGCTGGCGAGTTCGTGCTTATGCGAATTTCCCACCACCAGGCTGACGCCCGGTAGCGCCGACAGTTCCCCGGGCGCCCGCTGCGCGTAGCAGCCGGTAACCAGAATCTCGGCGGCAGGATTTTCGCGGTGAATGCGGCGAATCGCGGCACGGGCATCCTGATCGGCCGATGCGGTAACCGTACAAGTATTCAGGATGACGACTTCGGCGTCACCGGCGCTGCCGGCGCGTTGCAAGCCGCGGTCGAGTAACTGGCGCTCAATGCCGGCGCCATCCGCCTGGGTGGCGCGGCATCCGAAGTTCTCCACATGATAGGTGCGATAAGCCGCCACCCAGCTATTATACTGAGCACAGATGTTGGCCCCGGTTGGTGCGCGCCACGGTTGCGGTGATACGATCACACTATTGACGCAACTTAGGATACGAAACCGGCGGCAACCTTACCGGTCAATCGAGCATCTTAAGAGCCGCTGTACGAGCCGGACAGCACACCCTGGAGTCCTCCCATGAAACGTCGCATCCTTCTGGTTGATGATGAATTGGCAATCCTTCTGACCCTGCGTGCCGTGCTGGAGATGAACGGCTTCGAAGTGGAGACGGCCGCCTCGGCCAAGGAAGCGCAGCATAAGTTGAAGAGCGGCGTCTTCGACATGGTGATCACCGACATGCGCATGGAGAGCGAGACCGCGGGCTACGACGTTATTCGCGCCGCCCGCCAGCAAGCTTACGATCCCGCTACCGCCCTGCTCACCGCGTATCCCACGCTGGGCAGCGAGTGGCAGAACAACGGCGCCCATTCTTTGCTGGTCAAGCCGGTCAATACACCGGAACTGCTGCGCCAGTTGGAAGCTCTGTTGATCACGCACCAGGACCACAAAGTTGCGCAGTCGCGCAAGGCTGCGACCGGCCGAGTGGTCAATCCCGGCAGCGCGAAGCCTGAGCGCCGCGCAGCAGGTAAGCCAGCCGAGTAGGAATCCCGAAAAATTCGGCAATAGAGACTCCTCATCCGACTAGGAAACAGTGGACTAAGGCTTGCTTTGCACGGTGCGGCCTACCGGGACTCGGATTTATTTTCCACGCTACCCAGACTCCGCCTACGGCGTTAGCCTGCCCTGAGTGTAGCCGCGGGTCACTGGGCTAACTGCCGGGCCGCCCGCGGGCTCTTTCTATGTTTGCCGCAGCCGATTCGCGAACACATAATTTCGTTCCCCAGAAGATCACGGCAAACTGGGCAGCGGCAACGTCCACAGCTGGGCGGGATCGAGATAGACCCCTTGCCAGCGCGCGGCAACGTGCAAATGCGGCCCGGTGGCCCGGCCGGTGGCGCCACTCAGTCCGATCTGCTGACCCTTCTCCACTTTCTCGCCTTCCTTAACTTCCAGTTTCGACAGATGCATGTAGAGCGTCATGAACTGCTGTCCGTGGTCGATGATGACGCAGTTGCCCTCGTAGAAAAGCTCGCGGGCCAGCACCACTTCTCCGGAATTGGCGGCAGTTATCGGCGAGCCTGGTTTGGCGTGATAGTCCAGGCCGCGATGGACGCTGGCGAGTTTTCCGTTGAAGGTGCGGCGCGTGCCAAATCCTTCCGAGACGCTGGTGTCGATGGGAGGCACAAACTTGCCTGACCATTCCGGCTCGGCGATTTCGTGCGCGAACGCCGCCTTCTTGATCTCCTTTTCGGCATCGATGCGGCGCAGCGTCTCCGGGTCAGGTTGTACGTAGCGATCCGGAACATGCAGCACTTCCGTCTTGTACTTGGCCTGCTCAACCCGAACGGTCCGTTCCTCGTGGATTGCTTTTCCGTCAGGCAGCTCTGCTTCGATCGCGAGCTTGTACTCGCCCGGCTTGGCTTCCACGTCGACGCCCGCCAGGCCGTACCAGGTATGAGGAGAGCCGGGGAAGAAGACGATGTCGTGATCCATCCATCTGGCGTGAACGGACGAGGGTGAGCCTTCCAGGTGAATGGTAAACAGGCAAGGCGAGCCGGTAGTCAGTTGCGCTGGAGTCCAGGAAACAGTCTGAATGGCTATTTTTTCGGCGCTGGCCGGCAAAAGTAGGCGTCAGCCAGGTCAGGAGAGTGACGAGCAATCGAAAGCCATGGCGCATTTCAGGTTATCCGCAGCGAGTCTAGCAAAATTGGCCAGACACACCACCTCTGTCGCGTCCGCGGCGTCGAGGTAGCTGGCGCTCTAGGATGACTGAAATGCGACTGGTCAGGCAGTGGCAGCGCTGGTTCGGCGTTGCTGGAAGCACTCCCGACAGAAGACTGGCCGGCCCTGCGTCGGTTTGAAGGGTACGGTGGTCTCTTTCCCACAGCCAGAACAGTTAGTGCGAGTCTCAACCTTGGGATAGTTACCTGGAGCGGAGGTACCCAAGGTAGAGGCCCGTTTCGCTTTACAAGCTTTGCAGCGTTTGGGCTCATTCTTGAACTGCTTGTCGTGGAAGAATAGTTGTTCCCCGGCGGTAAAGACGAAGTCAGCGCCGCAGTCGATACACTTCAGAACCTTATCCTGGAATTCCATGGAGAGTTGCTCCCTTCAGCCCGCGACTCCCGAGCCATGGACGGGGTCAAGTTGCAACTGACGAGGAGAACCGGACTGAGCGTCCCCAACCGGCAGCTACAAATTTCCACTGCTCAGGTAAATCCCCCTGGGTTCGGCCCACCATGCCGAAGCGCATGGCACTACTCGAATAAGACCGCAGTAAAACGGAATCAACTCTCCAACTAGAATAGATAAAGCAAAGGCCGCCCTTGGAACGGCGGCCCTGCGATGAATTAGTCCTGCTCTTTCCGCGCCTTTTTACGGCTGCGTTTGCGCGCCAGAGCTTCTTTTACGCGCTTCTTCTCGCCCGGCTTGAGGTAAAAGGAGTGACGCTTCACTTCCTTGATGATGTCCTCTTGCTGAACTTTGCGTTTGAAACGCCGTAGAGCGTTCTCTAAGGATTCGCCCTCTTGAATGCGAACTTCCGCCAAACAGGAAACACCCCCAAACTCGTCCAAGTGGACTCTAGTAGTTATCCCTATGTTACAGGGGGAAGTCAAGCAAAGAGTTACTTCCCCTCTCCCGACCTAAGCCCCAAGCTAGTGTGGCACTAAAGTACAAATATAAACCTATCCTCCTTTAGAAACTGAGCTTTAGAGCAAATTGCACTTGCCGCGGTGCATAGGCATTGGTCGGCGTAAGAAACTGCGAGTTCACCAGAAACATGCCGGGATACTTCTTGCCGGTCACTGTGGTGCTGTAGGCGATAAATTGTCCGGCGGAATTGTAGAAGCCGTCGTCGCTGATCTCCACCCGACTGTTGGTGCGGTTAAACAGGTTGAACGACTCGGCCAGAACATTCAACGTCGCCCGCTCACCGATGCGCACCGCCCGGGTGATCCGCAGGTCGGTGGACAAGTAGTCCGGGCCCAGAAACGCGTTTCTGCCGTACCCCGGGCAGACGATCGTTGTAGATGTTGCCATCGCCATTCGGATCGCCGGCCATGGTCGCATTCACCGGACGCCCCGATCCGGTAGTGAAAACACTGGAGAACTTCCAGTTGTTCGCCAAATGACTGAGCGTTCCCTGACTGAGATGAAACTTGGGCTCAGCCACCCAGGAGGCCACAAAACGATTTCGCTGATCGTTTACGCTGGGCCCTCGTTCCAGTGTCGTAGCGTAGGAGTCCTGCACATTGCCCGACCGCCCGACCACCAGCGCATCCTGCCCATCATCGATGGCTTTGGCCAGCGTGTAGCCCACCTGGAAGTACATTCCATGGCTCATCTGCCGCTTGAGCGATACCGTAAGCCCGTTGTAAACGCTACTGGATTGCGATTCGAAAGAGTTGATGGCGCCGAGTTGCGGATCGGGTCGCTGTACCGGATTAATGCAGGGTGGGTAAGGGCAAGTCGCCGACTGCGTGGTTTGCCAGGTGCTGAATGAGGCTACGTCGTACATCCCCAGAAATACCGAGCCGCTGTCGTTATACACAGGATATTGGGTGATGACCGGGGCAGGCAGGTTTACGTCCAGGGAGCGTATCAAGTGCAGGCCGTGCACGTATTCATAGCTCACCGAGCCCACGATCTTGTCGCCAAACTCGCGCTGCATGCCGAGCGTGGCCTGCTCGGTGTAAGGAGTCTGGAAGTTGGGCGCGAAGGCGGAAATCTGCGTGGTCACCAGTCCGGCCAGCGAAGCCGGTGGATTGCAGATCGCGGTTCCCGGCGGACAGTTCACCAGCGGGTTGGGATAGGTGGGGAACAGGGCGGCCTGTGCTGGAACCATCAAGTCCAGAAAAAGCTGGCTTTGCTGGATGCCGTTATCGTTCGCGACCTGCGACGCATACATCGCGGGAATGGGCATGTAGAACACGCCCGCGCCTCCGCGGATCACCAGGGTATGACTCTGGCCAACGGAGTAGGCGAAGCCCAGCCGCGGCGCGAAATTGTTGAGGTCGGTCGGGACTTTTCCCGAGGGCGCGTACAGCGGATTGCTTGCCAGCTTGCCCGGTTCGAAGGTCTGCAGATCCCAGCGAAGCCCCGCGTTGAGCGTGAAATTTCGGGTGATGCGAAAAGTGTCTTGCATGAAGGCCGAGTACAAGCGCGAGTTGGGATGCGACACCGGGTTGCCGAAATCCTGCATGTAATAGCGCGGAACATCGTGGGCATAGGCTCGCAGCGGCGTCAGCGGCTCGCCATATTTCATGGGGGCGAAGGTCCAGGGATTAACCTTCACGTCGTCGAAGTAATATTCGCCGCCGAATAAATAGGGATAGTAGTCGTAGACCCAGTTTTGGATGAAGTCGCCGCCGAACTTCCAATGCACCCGGCTGGTTTCGTAGCTCAAAGTTTCGCCGGCAAAGAATTTGTGCTCGCGCGTGTCCTGCGGCAGCATGTCGGAGCCGCCAAATCCGGCGATCACGTCGTAGATCTTCGTCCAGGGCTGATCCGAGTTGGCCGTAGCCTGCTGCACATCGCGGGAGAACTGCAAGCGCAGATTGGTGGCCAGACTGTTCGTCCAGGCGCTGGTCAAAGACGCGGCCACGCTTTCGGTCTTGACCGATCTGGCTTCCATTGCCGCTTTCCGCATAGCCGGTGACCGGGCTGGAAGGATCGAAAAACTCGTTGTTGTTGCCGCTGAAGCGCGAGGTGCTGATGCGCAGGAAGGCCAACTGCTTCGGCGACAGGGTGAAGTCCAGCTTGGCGAATCCGGCATTGCCCTGCATGGTGGTGGGATAGTAGCCGCCCATGCTGTTCAGCTGTTGCGCCGCCGCCATCACCAGCGGCTTGTCCAGATAGTCGTAGTCGATGGGCTGCGGGACGATCGCGGTGGCTCCGTTGGCGAACTGCATCATCGAGGGCACGGTCAGCAGGTGCTGATCAAAGCCGGCATAGAAAAAGATGCGGTCTTTGCGGATCGGTCCTCCCAACGTAGCGCCAAACTGTTGCTGGCGATCGTCGGGCTTGCCGGTGGTGAAGGCCGGCTGGGCATCGAAATCGCGATCGCGCAAATAGTAGAAGTCGCTGCCGTGCCACTGATTGGTGCCCGATTTGGTAGCCACGTTGAAGACCGCGCCGCCCGCCCGTCCCAACTCCGCGCTGTAGGAGTTGGACGAGACGCGAAACTCCTTGATCACCTCGTTGCTGAACTGATACGGCGCGCGATAGCGTCCGTTGGCCTGCGCATAGAAAGAATTGTTGTCGTCGGCGCCGTCCACCTGGAAGTTGTTGGAAAATCCCCGCACCCCGCCGAACGACAGATCTCCGTTGGAATCCGAGGTCAGACCTCGCGGATCCTGGACAACTCCCGACGAGAGTAATGCCAGATCGGTGAAGCGCCTTCCATTCAGCGGCAAGCCCTGGATCGCCTGCTGCGCCACCTCATCGGAAAGGCCGCTGCTTTGGGTGTCGATCGCCACCGGCGTAGGCGTCGCTCGGACCGTAATGGTCTGGGTGAGCGCGGCCGGAGCCAGTCGCAGTTGCACCACCGCAACCCCGCCGACAAACAGTTCCACGCCATTGCTGGTTTTCGTGGCCATGCCCGGCGCCGATGCGCTTACGTCGTAGCGGCCGGGCGGAAGCATGCCGAAGATGAAAGCTCCCTGCCCATCGGTGACTGCCTGCAGACGGAAACCGCGGCTGGGATCGGTGACGATGATGACCGCCGCGGGGACCCGCGCTCCGCTGGCGTCTTCGATGACGCCTTGCAGCGAGGTGGAACCATCCTGCGCGCTGCCCCTAGCCGGGGCCAGCAGCGCCAGCGCCAGCAGGCAAGCGGCAAAGCAATGCCAGCGAGAAACAGAGCCAAAACGCACGCAAAACACCGCAACGGGAAAAGTTCGCATGGGGAATTCCCTGCTCTCAACAACCGCTTTTTATGTTGCAGAACGCAAGCTGGTGTGGTCTGTGATTAGGCTGGTGGAGGCAGTACACGAAAGGCCAGTGCCGGATCGGGACGCGATTGTACTTTGGTAACTGCACAAGTCCTTGCCAGGGATCCGCGACCTGTGAGTTGCATTCCGGGAGAGGATGGCAGCTGCCCATCCGGCTTGCGTTGACCGCCCAAAATCGCGCATGGTACCGTACTTGGTTGCACCAACCTCGACCGCGCGCCATCCCCCGGGGTCCCCAGAGACGCCGTCTTTGCGACTCTGGGGTGGTCAGTGCGCTGAAGGATTCCCGATTGTCTGCTGAGACCCAGGTAGCCGCGCCCGTTCGCAAGACTGCATTGAATGCCGTCCATCGCCAATTGGGCGCGAAAATGGTCGACTTCAACGGCTGGGACATGCCGGTGGAGTATCCCTCCGTCGGCGGCCTGATGAAGGAACACCTCGCGGTGCGCACCGGCGTCGGCGTCTTCGACGTCAGCCACATGGGCGACATCCGCATCTCCGGACCGCAGGCCCTGGAAGCGGTGCAGCACATCACCATGAACGACGCCGCCGGCATGGGTATCGGCCAGTGCCGCTACTCGGCCATGCTGTATCCCGAAGGAACGTTTGTCGACGACGTGATCGTGCATCGCATGGGCGAGGAAGATTACATGCTGGTGATCAACGCCGGCACCCGCGAGAAGGACGTCAACTGGGTGACGGCCAATACTCGCCAGTTCGATTGCAAAGTCGAGAACCTGAGCGATAACTTCACCCAGATCGCCATTCAGGGGCCGAAAGGCGTCAACACCCTACAGAAGTTGACCGACGCCGACCTGTCGAAGGTGAAGTTCTATTGGTTCACCCACGGAACCGTTTCCGGGTTGCGCGAACATCTTAATTGCACGCACCGGATACACGGCCGAAGACGGCTTCGAGATTTACGTTCCCACCGACGAGGCCACCAGCGCGCGGGTGTGGAACGAGGTGCTGGAGGCGGGCAAGGAGTTCGGCATCGTGCCCTGCGGGCTGGGCGCGCGTAACACGCTGCGCCTGGAAGGCAAGCTGCCGCTTTACGGGCACGAGATTTCCGAGTCGATCAACGTGTGGGAGGCGGGACTGGATCGCTTCCTGAAAATGGAGAAGGGTGAGTTCGTGGGACGCGAGGCGCTGCAGCGCGCTAAAGCCGAGGGGATCAAGCGTACGTTGGTAGGGCTGGAATCGATCGATCGCGGGATTCCGCGCGATGGATACAAAGTCTCGGACTTGAACTGCAATGAGATTGGCTACGTAACCAGCGGCTCGTACGCGCCGTTTTTGAAGAAGAACATCGCGCTGGCTTACGTCCCGGTCGAGCAGTCGGAGATCGGGCACGAAGTGGTTGTGCAGTGCAGGAGCCTGGCGGTCAAGTGCAAAGTTGTACCAACACCGTTCTACAAACGTCCCAAGAAGGCGTAGCTGGAAGAGCAGGCCTTCAGGCCTGCGAACCTGAGTTTTATGAAGCAGGGGCCTTCCGCCCCGACATTCTTGCCGGTGCACCGTCGGGTGCCAAGGAGAAAAGCAAATGGCTTATCCCGCAGATTACAAGTACACCAAGGAACATGAGTGGCTGAAAGTGGAGGGCAACACCGGCATCATCGGCATTACGGATTACGCGCAGAACTCGCTCGGCGACATTGTCTTTGTCGAGTTGCCCAAGCCCGGATCGGAGATTGCCGCCGGCAAGACGTTCGGCTCGGTGGAGTCGGTGAAGGCGGTTTCCGACTTGTTCGCGCCGGTTTCTGGAACGGTGACTGAAGTGAATGAGGCGCTAAACACAGCTCCCGAGCAGGTCAACAAAGACGCCAACAAGACCTGGATGATCAAGGTCACGCTCAAAGACGCCGAACGAGGCCAATCAGTTATTGTCCGCCGCCGACTACGAGAAATTCGTTGCCGAAGAAGGCGGACACTAGGGCGTAATAGAAAAAATGGTTTACGGGTCGTATCAGGGCACGACTTTAGTCGTGCCGAACGAATCTGTGAAGATCAGGGCTTTAGCCCCTGCATTAACAGTGTCCAGCAGGGGCTAAAGCCCAAGTCGTTTGGTGCGGCCGCGGCACGGCTGAAGCCGTGCCCTGATACAAAACTAATGTACCTAGCGCCCTGAACAGAACGATTTGCCTAATGGTTCTACGATCTCCATTCCTAACTTCGCCCAGGAAAGTTACAGGTACCCATGCGCTATCTTCCTAAATCGCAATCCGATCGCGAAACCATGTTGCGCGAGATCGGAGCGAAATCGATTGACGACTTATTTGCCGCCATCCCCGCCGAGTATCGCTTCAAGGGCGATCTCGATATTCCGCGCTCCTATGCTGAAGGCGAGATTGTAGATTTCTTTCGCCAGCGCGCCGCCGAAAGCGCGCAAGGCTACGCCACCTTTCTCGGGGCCGGGGCTTACTCGCACTACCGGCCGCTGGTCATCGATTCGCTGATTTCGCGCGGCGAATTCTTCACCGCTTACACCCCCTACCAGCCCGAGATCGCCCAAGGCACGCTGCAATCGATCTTTGAATTTCAGACCATGATTTGCGAGTTGACCGGCATGGACGTGGCCAACGCTTCCATGTATGACGGCTCGACCGGCGCGGCCGAAGCGCTGATGATGGCCTCGCGCATCACCGGGCGCGCCAAGTCGGCGGTCGCGGCCACGGTGCATCCCGAGTATCGCGAGGTCATCACCACCTACGCGCGTTATCAGGGCATGCCCATCACGACCTTCGGCTATGGGAAAGATGGCCGCGTCGATGTGGACGAGTTGGCCATGGCGATCGACGACGACACCGCGGGCGTGCTGATCCAGTCGCCGAACTTCTTCGGCACCATTGAAGACGTGGCTGCTGTCGCCGAGATCGCGCACGAGAAAGGCGCGCTGCTGATCGTCTCCATCGCCGAAGCAATTTCGCTGGGCATCGTGCAGCCTCCGGCGGACGCTGACATTGTCAGCATGGAAGCGCAATCGTTTGGAGTGCCGCTGGGATTTGGCGGCCCGTACTGCGGGGTGATGGCGACGCGAGAGAGGTTCGTGCGCCAGATGCCCGGCCGTCTGGTGGGCGAGGCGCGCGATCGCAATGGCAAGCGCGGCTTCGTGCTGACGCTGGCTACCCGCGAGCAGCACATCCGCCGCGAGAAGGCGACTTCCAACATTTGCACGAACCAAGGATTGATGGCGCTGATGTGCGGCATCTTCATGACCGTGTACGGTCGCGAGGGACTGAAAGAGTTGGCAACGCAGAATCTCGCCAAGGCTCACTACGCAGCCGAACAATTCAAGAAGAGCGGCGCGACCCTGCTGTTCGAAGGCGCTCCCCGCTTCAATGAATTTGTGATTCAGACGAAGAACGATCCCCACCTCATCAACGACAAGCTGCTGGGGAAAGAGATTATCGGCGGCTTCCCGCTGAAGAAGTTTTATCCCGAGCTGAACAACGCTTCGTTGTGGTGCTGCACGGAGACTACGGCGAAAGCCTCGATTGACGCGGCCGCGAAGGAGGTGGCGCTGTGAACCTGAACGAGAAGATCCGCAAAGCCACCACTCACATCAGTCAGAACGAAGATCTGATTTTCGAGAAATCGTCGCCCGGCAAGAAGGCGTACAAGCTGCCGCCGCTCGACGTACCTGAGGTCGATCCGGCCGAGTTGTTAGGCGAGAACGTGCGCGAAGATCTGGGCCAGATGCCGGAGGTGAGCGAGATCGAAATCATTCGCCACTACACCCGCATCTCGACCTGGAACTATGCCGTGGATCACGGCATGTATCCGCTGGGCTCGTGCACCATGAAGTACAACGCGCGCGTCAACGAATATGTGGCGCGGCTGACGGGACTGGCGGAAGCGCATCCCTATCAGCCCGAGCGCGTGACTCAGGGCGCGCTGCGCATTTTGAAGATGCTGAGCGAGCAGCTCATCGAGATCACCGGAATGGATGCGATCACGTTGCAGCCGGCGGCCGGCGCGCATGGCGAGCTTACCGGCATCCTGATGGTGCGCGCGTATCTGGAGTCGCGCGGCAATCCCCGCAAGAAGATTCTCATTCCCGACTCGGCGCACGGCACTAATCCGGCGACGGCGGCGATGGCCGGCTACGCGGTCGAGAACCTGAAATCGAACGCCGCCGGAATGGTCGACATGGCATCGCTGGAGGCGCAGGTCAACGAAGATGTAGCCGCGCTGATGCTGACCAATCCCAACACGCTGGGCGTCTTCGAGCAGGAGATTCACAAAATCGCTGACGTGCTGCATGCCAAGGGCGCGCTGATGTATATGGATGGCGCGAACATGAATGCGCTGGTGGGCAAGGTTCGCCCAGGCGACTTCGGCGCCGACGTGATGCACCTGAACCTGCACAAGACGTTTTCCACGCCACATGGCGGAGGCGGGCCGGGATCGGGTCCTGTCGCCTGCAAGAAGATTCTGGAGCCGTTCCTGCCGACGCCGGTGGTCATCACCAAGAAGGACGGCACGCTGGGCTTCGACTACGATCGGCCGAAGTCGGTCGGAAGGGTCCGCATGTTCTATGGCAACTTCGGCATGCACGTACGCGCGCTGGCTTACATCATGGCCAACGGTCCCGAAGGCCTGCGCCAGACTACGGAAGACGCGGTGCTGAACGCCAACTACATTCGCAAGAAGCTGGAAGGCGTTTACGACCTGCCGTACAGCACGCCGACCATGCACGAGGTGGTCTTCAGCGATCGTCTGCAAAACCCCAAAGGCATCCGGACCGGCGACATCGCCAAGCGGCTCATCGACTACGGCTTCCATCCTTATACGGTCAGCTTCCCGCTCGTCGTCCACGGCGCGTTGATGATCGAGCCGACAGAGAGCGAGTCGAAGGAAGAACTGGACCTGTTCATCGATGCGATGAAGTCGATTGCCGAAGAGGCCGAGCAGCATCCGGAAATCATTGCCGAGGCGCCGCACAACACTCGCATCTCGCGACTGGACGAAACCACGGCTGCGCGCAAGCCCGTGCTGCGCTGGAAGCCCCAAGCCGAGGCGGTGGCGAAGTAAAGGCTTCCCCGCTCTCCGACTTCGCTCGCAACCGGGGCGTAGAGGTTAGGAATCTGCGAGCCATCCGGCCATGGTGCATCTCGGCCTTCATTGCCCGCGATTCTGCGATCGTGGGAGAATCCGCTATCTGCAGAAGAAGCAAGGCATTGGGCGCGAGTCTCTGGCTGCAGCCCAAACTTTCCTGCGGTTGGGTGTCGTGATCACCATGCGTTTTTCGTAGTTACCCTTCGCCCTTGGTAAAATCACTACTTGCCCTCCACGCGCAAAACCGCAAAATCGGCTACCGTCTCCAGCGCTGCTAAGCCGGCCGGCGCGGTGAAGAGCAATGCCATGAAGCCGGCAGTGGCCTCGCCTCCCGAGCCGGCCGGCTCGAAGGGGCGCATCTATCTCATCGACGCGATGTCGTTCATCTTTCGCGCCTATCATGCCATGGCGCGGCAGCGGCCCATGTCGACCAAGACCGGCATTCCCACCAGCGCGACCTTTGTGTTCGTCAACATGTTGCGCAAGTTGCGCGCCGACTTTGCGCCGGAATACCTGGCTGCCGTCTTCGATGTGGCCGCTCCCACGTTTCGCGACGAGCAGGCAACCGCGATCACCAGCCTGCGCAAGTTCGACAGCAAGACGCAGACGTTTGTCGACAAGGCTTACGATGGCTACAAGGCCAATCGCGTGGCCATGCCCGACGATCTGGCGCAGCAGGTGCCCTACATCCGGCGCGCGCTCGAGGCTTACCGCATTCCCATGCTGGAAGCGTCCGGCTTCGAGGCCGACGACGTGATCGGCACGCTGGCGCGCAAAGCCGTCGACGAGGGCTATTCCGTCTTTGTCGTTTCCAGCGACAAGGACATGATGCAGCTGGTCAGCGACCGCATCTGCGTGCTCAATCCGCCCAAGGACAACCTGATTTGCGACGCCGCCAAAGTCGAAGAGATTCTCGGCGTGCCTCCGGAAAAAGTTGTGGACGTGATGGCCTTGCGCGGCGACAGCATCGATAACGTTCCGGGCGCGCCGGGCATCGGCGACAAAGGTTCGGTGGAACTGATCCAGCGTTTCGGCAGCGTCGAGGGCGCACTGGAGCACGCGGCCGAGGTCGAGCGCAAGACCTATCGCGAGTCGTTGCAGAACAATCGCGATACCATTCTCATCAGCAAGCAACTGGTGACGATCGATAGGAATGTCGCGGTCGATTTCGATCCGGAGAAGATGCGCGCCCAGGAACCCGACCCGCTTGCAGCCCGCGCCTTGTTCACGGAGTTGGAATTCACCACCCTGGTGCAGGACTTCCTGAGCGAGAGCATTGAGCTGGGCGAGACCGATTATCGCGAGGCCAAGAGCGCGGCTGAGGTCGAGGCGGTAACTGCGGCGGCGAAGAAGCCTGGCGGAATGCTGGCGATCGCGCTGGAATCATCGGCGGCGGAGCCGGTGGTCACGGTCGAAGTCGAGGTCGCGGACGAACCGGAGCCCGAGCAGCTTTCGCTGACCGCCGCGCCACAAGCCGCACCACAGCCTGCCGCAAGCCGGCGAGTCGCGATCTCGGCCGAAACCGGCAAAGGCGCTGACCCTCCCGCTCGACGATTCGAAGCTGGCGAAACCGTTGCAGCAAGCCCTGGCCGACGAATCGCTGCCCAAGACCGTGCATGACTACAAGGCGGCGATGCACGTTTTCAGCCAGCTGGGATGGACACTTGCCGGGGTGCAGCACGATCCGCTGCTGTACGGGTACTTGCTCGATCCCACCTATTCGACCTACGGCCTGCGCGAGAGCGCGTTGCGCCAGTTCAACTTGAAGCTGGGCCCGTCGCCGGCCGAGGCGGCCGACATCACGCTGCGTCTTACTGGTAAGACGCGCGACGAACTTGAGAGCGCCGGGCTGCGCAAGGTTTACGACGAAATTGACTTGCCGCTGGTGCCGGTGCTGGCGCGCATGGAAGAGGCCGGCGTCAAGCTGGATTGCGACGTCTTGGCGGAAATGTCGCGCCGGCTGGAACGCGAGATCGAGACCAAGGCCCGCGAGATCTACGACAAGTCCGGCTTCGAGTTCAACATCAACTCGCCCAAGCAGCTAGGCGACGTGCTGTTCAACAAGCTGAACCTGCCCAAGCCGATCAAGTATGGCAGAGGCAAAACCATCTCGACCGCCGTGGATGTGCTGGAGGGGCTGGCCGGTGACCACGAAGTCCCGCGCATGGTGCTGGATTACCGGCAGCTCTCCAAGTTGAAGTCGACTTACGTCGACGCGCTGCCGGCGCTGCTGAACTCCTGCACCCTGCGGCTGCATACCACGTTTAACATGGCCGGATCGGCGACCGGGCGGCTATCGTCGGTGAATCCGAATCTGCAGAACATTCCTATTCGCACTGAACTGGGCCGCGAGATTCGCGCCGCGTTTGTCGCCGAGCCGGGACATGTGCTGCTGGCTGCCGACTATTCGCAAATCGAGTTGCGGCTGCTGGCACACTTTTCCGGTGACAAGTTGCTGGTGGAGGCGTATCGCACCGGGGAGGACATTCACACCCTGACGGCATCGCAGGTGTTCGGCGTGCCGCCGCTGATGGTCGACGCCGAACATCGCCGCCGCGCCAAGGCAGTGAATTTCGGCATCGTTTACGGCTTGTCGGCGTTTGGGCTGTCGCAGCAGATCGGCATCGACACCAAAGAGGCCAAGCGCTTCATCGAGGCCTACTTTGAGAAATACGGCGGGGTGCGCGAGTTCATCGACCAGACTCTGGAGCAGGCGCGACGCGATCAGAAAGTTACTACACTCTTTGGGCGGGTGCGGCCCATCCCTGATATCCACAGTAAGAATTTCAACTTGCGCGGTTTTGCGGAACGCACCGCGGTCAACACTCCTCTGCAGGGCACGGCGGCCGATCTCATCAAGCTGGCCATGATTCGTATCGATTTCGAGTTGCGGGAACGCAAGTTAGGTTCGAAGATGTTATTGCAGGTCCACGACGAACTGGTGTTCGAAGTTCCCGCGGACGAAGTCGACGAGATGAAGCGGCTGGTGACGGATCGCATGGAGAATGTTTATCAACTCAAGGTTCCGCTGAAGGTGGATGTGGGCGTGGGACCGAACTGGCGGGACTTGGAGTAAGCTGTGGCGTTCGCGAAGCAGGCTAAAGACGAGCAACCGGGCGGGAAGCTTACGCCGCAGCAGATCACAACCTTCTCCCAGGCGGTGGCCGAATACATCTACACCCAGCGCACGCGTTACTACCCTCGGGCGGCGACGCTGGCGTTTGGAGAAGTCTGGTCGCGCTTCTTTCCGGCCGTGGATCTGGAACGAATCCGGGTGCTGCAGCCCGGGCTGGAACGGGTTCCCAATCCGCCGTTCTACGAAGACTTGGAGAAGCTGGGCTTTACCGGGCTGCCGGACTTCACCACCATGGCGGCTATCACCTTCGACGACGTGGTGGTCTTCCACGAGCCGCTGACTCCACAACTTATCTTTCATGAACTGGTGCACGTGGTGCAGTACCGGCTGCTGGGGATTGCGGAGTTCGCCCGCTTATATGTGCGGGGATATTTGCATGGGGGCTATGATGGGACGCCGTTGGAGGTCTGCGCCTACCAGCTGGATGGCCGGTTCATCATGGGCAGTGTAGGGTTCGACGTCGAAGCTGAGGTGCGAGGTTGGATCGACGGCGGCAAGTTCTAGCACTCTGGCGACCCGCAGGTTGGCGGAAATTACAGCAGGTTGCATTTTATCCAAGGAAGTCACAATGTCCGATATTGGTGCCCTTTACCTCGACGAAGCTTTTCGCAGCCTGCGCGGACACAAGCGCCTGGCCGACGATGCTATTGCACAGCTCAGCGATGAGCAGTTCTTCGCGCTGCCCGATCCCGAATCCAACAGCGTTGCCATCATTGTGAAGCACATCGCCGGCAATCTGCGGTCGCGCTTCACTGATTTTCTGACCAGCGACGGCGAGAAGTCCGACCGCAACCGCGATCGCGAATTTGTCATGCACAACGATGCCAAGCGCGAGGAGATTCTGGCGGCGTGGGAGCAGAATTGGCAGCTGCTTTTCGAAACCATCAACTCGCTTCAGCCCGGTGACCTGGAACGCACCGTCACCATCCGCGGCGAACCGCACTCCGTCTTACAGGCGGTCAACCGATCTGTATCGCATCTGGCCTATCACGCCGGACAGATCACATTTCTGGCCAAGCACTGGAAGGGCAAGGAGTGGAAGTCGCTCAGCGTCCCCAAAGGCCAGAGCGAACAGTTCAATACCAGGATGCTTGACAAGCACAAGAAGTGAACCTCCAAAGCTACTCCCTTGGCCGCTCGGTTGTTTAGAAAGCTTGTGCCCCAGGTTCGCCCCTCAGTTGGGCTAACCTGGGATCGTCGGCGAGGCCCGGATATCGAGATCACGAGGCGCCGAGGCGACCCCGGCGCCGCTTCCAGTTGCAGGCCTTACCTCTTCAGCGACGCCATATCGATGACGAAATCGATATTTCACATCGCTCTTGAGCAGGCGCTCGTAGGCTTCATTGATCTGCTGGATATCGATCTTTTCGATGTCGGCGGTGATGCCGTGCTCGGCGCAGAAATCCAGCATCTCCTGGGTTTCCCGAATGCCGCCGATACCCGATCCCGCCAGCTGCCGCCGTTTGAATATCAGGTGAAACCCTACCACCCCTGCCGGCTCCGGAGGCGCTCCCACCAGGGTCATGGTTCCGTCCCGCTTCAGCAGATTGAGATAGGCATTCAAATCGTGTTGGGCAGAAACCGTGTCGAGAATGAAGTCGAAACTGGCAACATGCTTTTCCATGGCTGCCGCATCTTTGGAGAGCACCACTTCATCGGCGCCCAGCCGCAGCCCATCGTCGATTTTGTTGGCCGAGGTGGTGAACAGCACCACGTGCGCGCCGAAGGCGTGGGCGAACTTCACCCCCATGTGACCTAGTCCGCCGAGTCCGACCACTCCCACTTTCTGTCCCTTTTGCACCTTCCAATGGCGCAGCGGAGAGTAGGTGGTGATGCCCGCGCAGAGTAACGGAGCAGTCCCAGCCGGATCGAGCTTGTCGGGTACGCGCAGCACAAACGCTTCGTCGACCACGATGCTGTCGGAATAACCGCCGTAGGTCACGCCGCCCAGGATCTTGTCTTCGCTGTTATAGGTGAAGGTGGCCATGCTGTCGCAATACTGCTCCAGGCCCTCCTTGCAGCTGGGACAAACGCGGTCCGAATCCACCATGCAGCCCACCGCCGCAATGTCGCCCTCTTTGAACTTCTTCACCGCGCTGCCCACTTTCGTCACGCGGCCAACGATTTCGTGACCCGGCACGCAGGGATAAACCGTGGGCACGACGCTCTCCCACTCATTCTTTACGGTATGCAAATCGGAGTGGCAGACACCGCAGAAGAGAATTTCAATCTGCACATCCTGCGGGCGCGGCGCCCGGCGCGCAATGCTCCCCGGCGCAAGGGAAGAGGTCGGGCTTGCCGCCTGGTAGGCTCGGGCCGGAACGGTTTTTGTCGCCTGTTTCTTTTCCTCAAGAGCAGTGGTTGCAGTCTGGCTCATATTAGGTATTTCTCCTTATCGAACTTTCTTTCCTTGGTGCGTCCAGGCGTATTAGGACAACACGTTGGTATGTGTGGTCAACACAATGGAGCCGCCGGCAAGTTTGCTGTAACAGCGGTCAGGCAAGGGTTTCAGCCTTTGGCTTCGACTTAGGTGTTCTGGTTTACGAATGCCACGCGAAGTGGCCTTCCGGAAATGATCAATGACGTCGCCGTATAACGTTTGTCCGGCGATATTTTACTGCTCCCTGTTGGATGATGGGACACCGGCGAAGGTCGCGATTTGCTGCTGCTTTCTGCGTGGTACACTTGTCCGTTTGCCTGCTGTGCCCCGTTCGTGCCATGGAGCGCGTCGCCGTCCCCTGCTTCGCTGGAAACGGTTTTTGCCCCCGGCCGTAGTGGGGATGGAAAGCAGGAATTCAAGAGTCATCATTTATGCCAAATACTATGATTGCTGTGGTTAAGCCGGAGCCCGCGCCGGGCACCGAAATTCGCGAAGTTCCTATCCCGAAGTTTGGACCCGCCGACGTTCTGGTCAAAGTCAAAATGGCCTCCATCTGCGGCACCGATCTGCACATTTACCAGTGGGACCAGTGGGCGCAGCGCCGCATTCATCCGCCGCTGATTCCCGGCCACGAGTTCTGCGGCTATGTGGAAGCGGTGGGCAGCGAAGTGACCAGCGTGAAGGAAGGCGACTTCGTTTCTGCCGAAATGCACGTGGCTTGCGGCAAGTGCCTGCAGTGCCGCATCGGCGAGGCCCACATCTGCCAGCACGTGAAGATCATCGGGGTCGACGCCAACGGCGCCTTCGCCGAGTACGTGGTGATTCCCGAGACCAACATCTGGAAGCTCGACCCCTCCATCCCGCCGGAGTACGCTTCCATTCTCGATCCGCTGGGCAATGCGGTGCACACGGTTCTGGCCGGCGACATCGCCGCCAAGAGCGTTGCCATTACCGGTTGCGGCCCCATCGGGCTGTTCTCCATCGCGGTAGCGCGTGCCTGCGGAGCTACCCAGATCTTCGCGCTCGAAGTCAACGAGCATCGCCGCAAGATCGCCAAACAGATGGGTCCCGACTTCGTGCTCGATCCCACCAAAGACGACGTCTACCAGATTGTGATGGACAACACCGGCGGCACCGGCGTCGACGTAGTGCTGGAGATGGCAGGACGAACCGACGCGATTCGAACAGGATTCAAAATCCTGCGTCTGGGCGGCCGCATGTCGCTGCTCGGAATCCCCTCCAAACCAGTCGAATTGAATCTTGCCGAAGAAGTCATCTTCAAGGGCGCCACGGTGCAGGGCATCAACGGCCGCCGCATGTATCAGACCTGGTACCAGATGACCGCGCTGCTCAAGGCCAACAAGCTCGACCTGCATCCGGTCATCACCAATAAGATTGCGATGAAGGATTTCGCCTCGGGAATGGAGCTGCTGAAGACGGGCGAGGCCAGCAAAATTCTGGTGTACCCCAATGGGACGAACGTAGACCGTTCGGCGGATGCGCACGCCATTGAGTTCTTGAGCCGCAAGAAGATGGCTGCTAAAGTGAGCCCAGGCGAGAAGATTGAATGGCCACCGACCGAATCACAGTTGATCCTCAAGTGATGGGCGGCAAACCGTGCATCCGCGGAATGCGCGTCGACCGTCGGTATGGTCGTCGGTATGCTTGCCGAAGGCCATACGACCGCAGAAATTCTTGAGCTTTATCCCTACCTCGAAGCCGAAGATATTCGTCAGGCTCTCTCGTATGCGGCGCTCCGTTCGGAGGAGCGCGAGATCGACCTGAAAGCGCGTCTTTACACACGATCTAGATTTCGGAGCACTGCTCGCCGCCAGGTCTCATGGCAAGCCCAGCGTCATTCAGCTTCGGACCCAGGAGACGTCTCCGGCTAAGATGGGGCCTTCCGTGGTTGTCGCTCTCCAACAACTCAGGCAGGAATTAGAACAGGGCGCTTTGGTCACCATCGATCCCGCTCGTGCTCGACGCTCGTATTCTCCCCTTGTAATATGGAAATGCTCTTTTATCTCCTAGTATTACGGTTCGTCGCGGTCGCTTCCTGACGAGCACTTACCCTTCCTTGCGCGATAAAATACTTTCGCATTCGGAGATACCGATTTCATGTCCACCACCACCCGCACCAATCCGCTCTCTTTCCTCACCGATCAACTGAACGAACTCAAGCAGAAGGGCACCTACTTCAAGCTGCGCGTGCTCGACGACGAGCAGGCCGCGGTCTGCACCTTCGACGGTAAGAAGGTCATCAACCTTGCCTCCAACAATTATCTGGGGCTGACCACGCATCCCAAGCTGCGCGAAGCTGCGCTGGCCGCCACCAAAGAGTACGGCGTCGGCTCGGGCGCGGTGCGCACCATTGCCGGCACCATGAAGATCCACATGGAGCTGGAAGAGAAGATCGCGCGCTTCAAGAATGTCGAAGCCTGCGTGGTCTTCCAGTCGGGCTTCACCGCCAACGCGGGCACGGTTTCGGCGATCCTGGGCAAGGAAGACTTCATCGTCTCCGACGAGCTGAACCACGCCAGCATCATCGACGGCGCCCGCCTGTCGCGCGCCAAGATCAAGGTCTTCCGCCACAAAGATTTCGCCCACGCCGAAGAGCTGCTCAACGAAATCAAGGACCAGCCCGGCCACAAGCTGCTCATCACCGACGGCGTCTTCTCCATGGACGGCGACATCGGCGCGCTGCCGCAACTGACCGCGCTGGCCGAAAAATATGGCGCGATCATGATGGTCGACGACGCGCACGCTTCCGGCGTGCTGGGCCGCAACGGACGCGGCACCGTCGACCACTTCAATCTGCACGGCCGCGTCGACATCCAGGTCGGCACGCTGTCGAAGGCCATCGGCGCGCTGGGCGGCTACGTGTGCGGCACCCGCGATCTCATCGAGTTTCTCTACCATCGCGGCCGGCCGTTCCTGTTCTCGACTTCGCATCCGCCGTCGGTCGCCGCCACCTGCATCGCCGCCTTCGACGTGCTGGAGCAGGAGCCCGAGCGCATCGAGAAGCTGTGGGAGAACACGCGCTACTGGAAGCAGGAGCTGGGCGCGCTGGGCTTCAACATCGGCGGCGTCAACACGCCGGCCAGCGAGACGCCGATCACGCCCATCATCGTAGGCGACGGCCGCCTCACCATGGACTTCTCGCGCGAGCTGTTCAAGGAAGGCGTGATGGGCACGGGCATCGCGTTCCCGACGGTGCCCGAAGGCAAGGCGCGCATTCGCACCATCGTCACCGCGACCCACACGCAGGAGGAACTCGACCAGGCGCTGGAGACGCTGAAGCGCGTCGGCAAGCGAATGGGGATCTTGGCATAGGCGAAGCTCAGCAGTCTCGGAGCGACTGGTGGAAAGTCCGGCGGCCATGTGTTTGGGGGCGTGTCCTAACTGGCTGGGAAAGTCCGGTTCTCAGATATTTTGAAGGGGCACGCCTGCGTCACCTAACACGCCTGCGTCACCTAAAAAGAACGATTCTCAAGCGCTTTGAAGGGGCACGCCTTCAGGCGTGCCATAAGAATTTAAGGATGGTTTGGCTTTACAGTTTGCTGAAAAACTCGGCCTAAGGCGATTTTGAAGGGGCGTAGCTTTAGCTACGCCGTAGCAAGTCCTTTATATTTGTCATCCCTCACCGACTTTAGTCGGCGAGGGATCTGCTTTTCCGAGTTTTTCAGCAAACTGTTTAGCCGCTGAGGGATTTCGCTGTCACACCATGGCCGTGCCCATTATTGTCGAAACCGAGTTACCTCAGGGGCTGAAGCCCGGTTCTTCAGAGGCCATGTACGGCACAGCTGAAGCTGCGCCCTTTCAAAGCAAAAGCGCAAAAAATCTCATCGGCTCAGGAAATCTCATTAGGCAACGGAATCTGATTGTTGGCTGGAACGGTTGGGCACTTGCTCCGATCGCACTCGTTGCAGCGGTCCTCGCTGTTCCTTATTTCCAGATGCACGGTTTCTTGCCGATTGGCCTTGCTCTGCAGCGCGGTTTTGCGCTCGTCTGCCATCAGCACCCCGAGCGCAGTCTTTCTGGATCTTCGGCGCGCCGGTCGCGGTCTGCGCGCGCTGTCTGGGAATTTATCTGGGAGCGGCGATTGGGTTGTTATTGCGTACTTCTCGCCGCCTCGCCATTCATCTCCTACATCGCCGCCGCCATTCTCAACTTGCTCGATGTCGCTACCGAGTTCGCGGGCCTGCATGGCAATTGGATGACACGTACGGTTTGCCTTGGGCATTGCGTTGGGCGCGGCAGGCGGGCTACTGATTTCGTCGGCGATCATCTCCGCAGTCGTCGACTCACGGGTGCCCGACTGCTAGTCCAGCAATGGACGCAATCAAAGTTCCGGTGAGCGGCGCTAACAGCGTTTTTCTGTACTAATCGGCCCTTCGGCCCACAAATTATTCTCAATCAGTGAAGCCCTGTTGGCGCCAATTGACAATCGTCAACTCCCTTTCTCGCGAACATTCTTGAAAATAGCTACCCATTTTGCACTGCGTGAGCCAGCACGACACCGCCGATCAACGCAGCCGACTGGCGGCGGTTTCCTTGGCGGGGTAGCGCATTTTTTTCGAATCCTCCATCTCTGATGACCATCCTGTCACATGTATGACGACCATCCTGGTCGATGGCTGGTCATCGAGGAGGAATCATGAAGCTCGCAGGCAAGAAGGCTCTCATTACTGGAGGCAACAGCGGCATCGGCCTGGCCACAGCCCGCCTTTTCATCTCTGAAGGCGCGGAAGTCGCAATTACGGGTCGCGATCAACAGACACTGGATGAAGCAGTCGCCGAGCTGGGAGCGAAAGCGCACGGCTATCGCGCCGACGTCACGATTGCGGAGGACCGCAAGAAGTTTTTCGCTGAACTCGCCAAAGACTTTGGCAAACTTGACATCGTCTTCGTCAATGCAGGCATTTCTGGCAGTACGCCGACTGGCACGACCGACGAAGCCATCTTCGAGAAGGTAGTCCACACCAACCTCAACGGTGCTTTCTTTACCGTCAATTCAGCCGCTCCTCTCATGAACGATAACGGCAGCATCATCTTCAACGGATCGGTGCACACCTATCTCGGTCAACCGGGCCTAGCTGCCTACGCCGCCACGAAAGGCGGACTCGTCTCGATGGCGCGATCCATCGCCGCAGACCTTGCACCGCGCAAGATTCGCGTGAATGTGGTGGCCCCGGGAGCGACGAAGACTCCCATCTGGAAGCGGGCGAGCGCCAATGCCACGGCAGAGGAATCCGCAAAAGTTTCCGACTTCTTCTCTTCCGCGGTTCCACTTGCCCGTTGGGGCGAGCCGGAAGATCTGGCCAAGGCTGTGCTTTTTCTTGCCTCGGACGACTCGTCGTACATCAATGCGGTCGAGCTGATGGTGGATGGCGGACTAACGGGCGCTCCCTTCGGTGCCCCCATTCTTCGCGGCTGACCGTAAATATTTTCAACGAGGTTCTGTATGTCACATCATTTCGATACCAAACTGGCGAAGGACGATCCGAGCCTCAACCTCTGTGATTTTTATTTATTCGACGGCCCCTCGGGCAAGACGGTAATGGCGATGACGGTGAATCCGGATGTCGGATTATCGGCTCCGGATACGCTTCATCCAGAAGGGCTCTACGCGTTCCGGTTCGACCTGAACGGAGATGCGAGGGAAGAAGTTACGTTCAAGTTCAGGTTCGGTGAACCACGACACGGAGATGGCAGTGAGCATACTCACATTCAGCCGTTTACGGTGCGGAAGGCGACGGATGACGCTGCTCTTCGGGGTGACTCCGGAGAGAGTCTGGTTGAGGGTGAAACCGGTTCGGTCGCGACTAATTCGGATCTTCGTGCGTTTGTCGGGATTGCTCCAGAGCTATTTGCGGCAAATACTGGATTCGGCACATTTATGACTGCTTTCCATAAGGACCAGCGCTACGATGGGGATGCCTTTCTGCATCAGCAGAATCCCTTTGCAAGGCGGAATGTTACGGCGATTGTGCTGGAAGTGCCGAGCGAACTGATTGGGAAGGGAAAAATCAACGCCTGGGTGACGATCTCCCTCTTTGGCCATGCGCCGGAGGTACAAGTTTCGCGTTGGGGCCTGCCCATGGTTACGCATCTTTTCCTGAACGACCCGAGCGACCAGGAGGTGAAAGAACAATTCAATGCGTCGGTTCCGTCTGAAGATCTGGAGCGCTTCGCGAAGTCAATTGCGGATTTTACGGAGAAGATGACGACCTATGCCGGTTCGGCGGCGAACCCGCGTGAATACGGGAAGCTGATCGCTGCACGGCTTTGTCCCAACACCTTGCCTTACGAGCTTGGAACGTCCGCCGCATTCGAGGTGGCCAGCTTCAATGGACGCGCGCTCGGCGACGATGTGCTGGATGTGATGTTGACGCTGGCGGCCAACACGCCAATTGTCGATGGACTTGCTCCCGACCGCGGGCGCATTCGCAAGGATTTCCCGTATTATGGAGCGCCATATACGGTGGAGGAGCAGGTCGGGGTGACGCCGATGCCGCGCCCGGCTAAGAAGTAGGCGGGAAGCGACGCTTGAGAATGACGTTGGGGATCAGGGCGCTTCCGTGGGCAGTTGGTATTCGAGATCGTAGCTGGGCTTGCCTTCGGCGATGAATCCTCACCCTCCGTGAACCACTTTCCCGCCCACAATCGTCACCACGGCCCGCCCGGTAAAACTCCATCCGTCGAACGGCGTGTTTCTTCGACTTCGACAATGACTGCGAGGCGTCGAAGGTCCACTTCTTCTTGGGGTCGAAGATGGTGATGTCGGCGTGCGCACCTTTGGCGAGCGTCCCTCGGCCGGCCAATCCAAAGATCTTCGCCGGATTCGCCGACAGCAACTCGACGATGCGCCACAGCGGCAACTTGAAGTGATGATGCAGCACGGTGAGAACGATGGGCAGCGCTGTCTCCAGTCCGGTGATGCCGAAGGCGGCGCGCTCGAACTCGACCTGCTTCTCGTGGAAGGCGTGGGGCGCGTGGTCGGTGGCAATGGCGTCGATGGTGCCGTCGAGGATGCCCTCGATCAGCGCGTCGCGATCGGCGATCGACCGTAGCGGCGGATTCATCTTGTAGTGCGTGTCGAACTCGCCGACATTTTCATCGACGAGGGTAAAGTGATGCGGCGTGACTTCGGCCGTGACCCGCAGCTTGGCCTTCTTGGCGGCGCGCACCGCCTCTAGGGCCTCGCGCGTCGAGAGGTGCGCGACGTGCACATGACCTTTGGTCTCACGCGCCAGCGCGATGTCACGCTCCACCACGCTCGACTCCGCCGAGTTCGGCATGCCGTGCACTCCCAGGCGGAATGAGGTAGGACCGTAATTCATCGAGCAGCCGGCGGTCACGCGCGTATCTTCGGCGTGCTGCACCACAGTCAGCTTGAGTCGCGCGGCTGCAGCCAGCGCGTTGCGCATCAACTGGATCCTCGAGGATCGGCTTGCCATCGTCGCTTACGGCAACGGCCCCGGCCTTCTTCAGGGCCGCGAAATTCGTCAGTTCCTCACCCGCACTGCCGACCGTGGCAGCGGCAATGGGAAACACGTTGACCAGAGCGCCGCGTTGTGGGGCCAGCATCCAGCGGGTAATCTCAGCCGAGTCGTTGACCGGGACTGTATTCGGCATGGCGCACACGGCGGTGAATCCGCCGGCCGCTGCGGCTGCCGTGCCGGTGGCGATGGTCTCTTTGTGCGGCTGGCCGGGCTCGCGCAGGTGCACGTGCAGATCGATCAATCCCGGTGCGACAATGGCGCCGCGAGCACTCAGCGTCTGCTTCGGCCTGCCCGCGCAGCTTGCCTGCCGGTGCGACTTCCACCACGCGCCCCTCGCGTAGCAGCACGTCCATCTCTGCATCCACACCAGTCGCCGGATCGATGACCCGTCCGCGTTGTATGAGTAACGATTCCATATCTTTGAAGAGCGCAACCTTATTGGCGCAAACAGCTGCCAAGAAACCTGGTGGAAGGGCATGGCTTGCACTTTGGGCAAACCTTCAGCCTTACCGCAAACTGTCGCCTTGTATCAGGGCACGACTTTCAGTCGTGCCGAACGAGGCACCTTATAAGGCGGGCTTTAGCCCCGGTACCACCGTCGTCAGGGGCTAAACAGTTTGCTGAAAAACTCGGAAAAGCAGATCCCTCACCGACTAAAAGTCGGTTCGGGATGACAAATATAAAGAACTTGCTACAGCGTAGCTAAAGCTACGCCCCTTCAAAATCGCCTTAGGCCGAGTTTTTCAGCAAACTGTAAAGCCCGAGGCCTTGCCGAGGGCCTACCGGCACGGCTGAAGCCGTGCCCTGATACAAAGCCAGTTATGAGCCGAGATTCCCGCCTCCCCTGACGAGGGACCGAAGTCCCGGCACTTCCACCAACCAACACGGGACACGCCGCGCACCGCTCCTACGCCGCTCCCAGCGCCATAGCCAGGATCGCCATGCGCGTCTTCACTCCATTTCGCACCTGCTCGTGAATGCACGACTGCGGACCATCGGCCACTTCGCTGGTCAGCTCCATGCCGCGGATGACTGGCCCGGGATGCATCAGAATCGCATCGGGCTTGGCCAGCTTCATGCGCTGCGCCGTCACCTGATAGTGGGCAATGTAATCCTCAACGCTGTGATGCCGTCCGGCCAGCCGCTCCTTCTGAACGCGCAGCGCCATCACCACGTCGGCGCCCTGCAGAGCCGAGTTCAGATCATGGCTCACCACCACGCCCGGGGCCAGCGTCGCTGCCACTTCGGGCACGAAATCGCGTGGGCCGCAGAAGATAACGTCCGCTCCAAACTGCGACAGCAATTCCGCATTCGAGCGCGCCACCCGGCTGTGATACACGTCGCCCACGATCACCACTCGCAGTCCGCGAAGCTCTTTCTTGTGATTAAGAATGGTAAGCGCATCCAGCAGTCCCTGCGAGGGGTGCTGATGCATGCCGTCGCCGGCGTTTACGATGGGCACCGACATGTAGCGCGCCAGCAAATGGGCCGAGCCGCTGTTGGGATGCCGCATGACAATCACGTCAGCGCCGATGCATTCCACCGTCCAGCCGGTATCGATCAGCGACTCGCCCTTCTCGATGCTGGACGAAGTTGCGGTCACCAAGGTCGTCATCGCGCCCAGCGATTTGGCGGCAAATTCAAACGAGGTGCGGGTGCGGGTGGAAGCTTCGTAGAACAGCAGTACCACGCGCTTGCCGTGCAGCAACTGCGAAGGACGCTGCGGATCCATGCGCCGGGCCAGGGCCAGAATCGCCTCAATCTGCTCGGTTGTGAGCTGGTTGATGCTCAGCAGGGAACCCAGTTGCGGCTTCATTTTTCTTCCGCCACCCGCTCCATCAGCAACACTTTGTCGCTGCCATCCACCTCTTGCAGCTTGACCTCGATGGTTTCGTTCGTCGAGGTCTGGATCTTGCGGCCGATAAAGCTGGCCTCGATGGGCAGCTCGCGATGTCCGCGGTCGATGAGCACGCACAGCTGAATGCGGCGCGGCCGGCCATGATCGAACAGGGCATCCAGCGCGGCGCGCGCGGTGCGGCCGGTGTAGAGCACGTCATCCACCAGCACAATGTCTTTGTCCTGGATGTCGAACTCCATGGTGCTCTTCTTCACTTCCGGGCGATTGCCGACGGTGGACAGATCGTCGCGATAGAGCGTGATGTCGAGCGTCCCCACCGGCACCTGGGTCTTCTCGATGCGGCCCAGAATTTTGGCCAGACGCTGCGCCAGCGGCACCCCCCGGCGCATGATGCCCACCAGCCCCAGGTTGGTGGCTCCATTGCTCTTCTCTACGATCTCGTGCGCCAGGCGAACCAGCGTCCGCTCAATTTCCGATGCGGAGAGGATTTGCGATTTCTCGCGAAGTTTCAAGGAAGCCGCGGAGGGTTTGATCATGCCGCTCGCATCATACGAAAAGCGCCAGCCCCTGAGCAACTGCGAGCGGCGCCGACGTGATCTGGCGCACACGGACGGGTGATCAGCGGAATTCGCGCCGCCGTCCGGACAAGGATGCTCCCAGCGCCCCACCGGCCGCGCTGAACAACACAAACACAACTGCCAGCGCGGCCAGCACCAGCACGATCATGGTGGCCGCGCCTTGCGGCGTAGCGATCCAGTCGATCATGTGCTGCATCATCTCTCTGACCTTGGGGTCAGGATTGCTGGCCATCTGCTTGTTCATCTGCTCCTGCATGGCGCGCTCGAAGTCTCCGCTCGAGCGGAAGGCGACGAACGAGACCGTGGTGACCACGGCGTTCACCAGAAAGCCGAATACTCCGGCCAGGGCCCCCACTTTCATTCCCATGCCGGGGGTGACAAGCGTGTCGGCGACTTGCTTTTGATAGAGCGTGACCGTAAGCGCGCCTGCCCCTAACAACCACAGACAGCATCCGAAGGAGACAATGGGAATCGCGGAAAGCACGGCCGCGCCAATGCCGCACAGCAGAGCGCCCTTCCAGGCCAGGTCCCAGCGGATTGCGCCGGGCTGCGGTGGATACGATGGGCCGCCCATCGACCAGGCGGGAGGCGCCGGAGGTTGCGGCGAGGGATGGATTTCTCCCGCAGCGTCTGGCGTTGCCGGCGCAAGTTGACTGTCGCCTTCGGGAGGAATAACTCGAATTTGCGGAGCGCCGCAATGCGGACAAAACGCAGCGCCCTCCTGAATCACGGCCTGACAGCGATAGCAGGGATATTCCACTTGCCGAACGTTACAGGATGGAGCGAGCAATTAGCAACTGGTGTTGTGAATCAGAAATTCGTTACATAAATCGCGATTTGTATCAGAATCGCGATTTGTATCAGGGCACGACTTCAGAGGCTGCGGGAGAACTAAATTAGGATTTGTGAGTGGAACATGCCAGCTGAGAATCCCGTCCGTAAGGACGACTCAGTTCAGCCCAGGACGAAGCCGCAACCGGGGCCCCGATTCGCGCCGGTTTTGCGCGAATTGGGGTGGGCAGGCGGAGTCCTGGGTCAGGTGGGAAATTGATCCGAGTCCCGTAGGGACGACAGAGATTCTCACGCAGACACTTCAGTCGTGCCGACCCGCGGCATAAGAAAACATTGGCTTTTAGGCCTGCGGCAAAAGTCGAAGGCCTCATTCAATGCGTGACCGAATTTTTTGTTCGCCACACCTTGCAGACGGCATTGTCGGACTAACCAGCTACTCCTCCAGATCCGGGTCAGGCTCCCCGGCAGGCTCGGTGGACGACATACGCTCCAGTTGGGTGCGCCAGTCAGTCTCCTGCACGAAGTCGCGGGAATCGCGCCAGCCTGCCCGCACCTTCACGAACAACTCGAGAAACACTTTGGTGTTCAGCAGAGACTGAATCTGCAGCCGCGCCGCCGTCCCGATTTTCTTCAGGTTGGCGCCTTGTTTGCCGATGAGAATCGCCTTCTGGCCATCGCGCTCGCAAACGATGACGGCGGCAATGCGCGTCAACCTGGCGCCTTCTTCATATTGCTCGATCAGCACCGTGGTCGCATACGGCACCTCCTGCTCGGTGGCCAGCAGCACCTGCTCGCGAATCAACTCGGCCACCAGAAAGCGTTCCGGCTGATCGGTGATCTGATCCTTGGGGAAGTATCGCGGCCCCTCCGGCAAGGCTTTGATCACCGCGGCCAGCAGCGTGTCCAGCCCGTCCTTCTTCAGCGCCGAGATGGGAATCACGTCGGCAAATTCGTGCAGCGCCCGGTACTGCTCGATCAGCGGCAGCAGCTTCTGTTTCTCCACGGCGTCGATTTTGTTCAGCAGCAGGAACGCCGGCTGGCCGGTCTTCTTGGCGATGTCGAGCACGAACTGGTCACCGATGCCGAACTTGGCGCTCGCGTCCACGATGAGCAGCAGCAGGTCGCAACCCTCCAGCGCGTCGTAGACCTCTTTCATCATGCGGCGATTGAGCGAGTTGATCGGCTTGTGAACTCCGGGCGTGTCGATCAACACGATCTGCCCGGTGGGCCGCTTGCCCTTATGTGTGACGTTGACGACCCCCAGGATGCGATTGCGCGTAGTTTGCGGCTTGCGAGTGACGATGGCCAGCTTCTCGCCGACCAGCGCGTTCAGCAGCGTCGATTTGCCGGCGTTGGGACGGCCGATGATGGAGACAAAACCGGAGCGGAATGGCATTGCTGTTCGAGGATAAACCTTCAAGCGATTCGGTGCGACGGAATCCCTCGATTCGAGGGCAGTACAGGCTTGCGGAATAAAACAGAAATTCCGCACAAAAACCTGTTAGAAAGCTCCATGGCCGCCGACTACCTTAGCTGTGAGCAGGCCTGAAGCCATACCGGTCGAAGATGTGAGCCAAGATTCTCTCTACCAACAGGCTGCCGACACCTACGGACCTGCACTCGACCGCCTGGCGCGGGCTTACGAGCTTGATGCCGAAGTGCGTCGTGACCTGCTGCAAGAGATTCACCTGCAGCTTTGGCGCAGCTTCGCTTCCTTCGACCAGCGCTGTTCGCTGCGTACCTGGGTGTATCGGGTCGCCCACAACGTAGCCACCGGGCACGTGATTCGGCAAAGCCGGATCAGGAATCGGCTGGTGGGCATCGAGGACATCGAGACCTTGCCCGGCAGTGATCATGAACTCGCTGCCGGCCAATCCCTGGCGCTCGAGCGACTCTCGCAGCTGATCCAGCGCCTGAAACCACTCGATCGTCAGATCATCGTTTCCTATCTGGAAGGCATGGACGCCGGCTTCGATTGGTGAAATCACCGGCTTATCGCCGGCCAACATTGCCATGAAAGTTCACCGGATCAAGAACATCCTGAAGCGCTGGTTCGCCGAAGGAGGCCCTCATGCCAAGTGAGTTTCCCATGAACGACCCGCAAAATATCTGGCAAAACCAACCTACGGAGGCATTCAAAATGTCAGCAGATCAACTACGGCACAAGGCGCAACAGCGCGAAAGGAAATCACGTTTCGAAGCGGTCTACTCGACCATCATCGGGCTCACCCTTTTCGTATTCTTCGCGTGGGGATCGCGCCAGGACCCACGCGTTGGATTCCACGCATAGGCTTTGGCGTGCTCAGTCTCTGGTGCGCCTATTTTGCATACAAGTCATGCAAAGGGATTTTGCGGAAGCGGCTGGCGCCCGATGCGACGCTGGACACCACGCGCCCGCTCCTACAGAACCGAACTGGAGAAGCGGCACGACTTTGGCCGCCGCGTCTGGCTCACGCTGACACCGGTTTTCCTGGGCATGGCGATGGTTATCGGGCCGGCACTGATTCAGTCGCTCTACAACCCGCGACTGTTGCTGAATTTGGCGCCGTTGTTCGCGCTTCTGGGAATATGGCTTGCGATTTCTTGTCCCCAAGCGAAGGCGCGGCCAGCAGAAGCTTCAGCAGGAGATCGAGCAGCTACGGGTGTTTGAGAGAGAGTACCAAGCCTGACCTGAAAAACTCCAGGTCCGCAGTAGAACGGGCGCTGATCGCGGCATTGCCCTACGCCGTGATCAGCGTCAGGCGCCCACCTGCTTGGCCTGCAGGCTGACACGCACCCGATCCACCCGCCGCTCGGTCGATTCCAGCACCTCAAATCGCAGCCCGTTCTCTTCGAACACTTCGCCGGCCTTGGGAATGTGACCCGCGAGTTCACTCACCAAACCGGCAATCGTGGTCGCTTCTTTCTCTTCCGGACGTACCCCGAGCAGCTTCTCCAGCAGATCGACATCGGTGTTGCCATTGAAGATGTAGGAGGTGTCGCTCTCCTTCACCACATCGCCCTTTTCGTGTTCGTCCCGGATCTCGCCCACGATTTCCTCCACCAGGTCTTCGATGGTTACCAGCCCGGCAACGCCGCCGTATTCGTCGATCACGACAGCCAGGCGCGCGTTGTCGCGCTGCATCTCGCGCAGCAATTCGCTGCCGAATTTGGTTTCGGGCACGAAGTACACCTCGGGCCGCATCAGGTCGCGGACCGTCTTGCTGTGAGCCTCAACGTCGGCCACCTGCAACAGATCCTTGGCGTAAATGATTCCCTTGATGTGGTCGATGTCGCCTTCGTACACCGGAATGCGCGAGTAAGGATGCTTCTTCAGCAGGTCGGTCAGCTCGGCGATGGTCATGGTTACCGGGATGGCGAAAATATCGGGACGCGGCTTCATCACCTCGCGCACCGTCTTATCGCCGAACTCCACTACCGAGTGGATCAGGTCGCGGTCGCTCTCCTCGATGATGCCTTCTTCCTGTCCGGCTTCAATAAACGCGTCGACCGCCTCTGACGAATCTTCGGGCTGCCGCTCTGCATGCTCCTTGGTGAGCGAGGCCACGGAAAGTCCAAAGCCCAGAATCAGCGTAGCCGGGGAAGCCAGCCAGATCAGCACCCGCAGCACCAGAACCCAACGGGCCAGCCATTCGCCTCTGGTCTTCACGAAGAAGACGTACGGCAGCAACTGGTGAAAGATGACGATGATGAAGATCAAGCTGACCGCGGCCTGCACCAGGTCCAGCACCACCCAGCGCTTCTCCATGAACAGCACGTAGCCGATGAGCACACCGATGCTGGCCATGCACAGCTGGGTCAGCACAGTCATGGCCATGGCCGCCCGCCGGCGGCTTACCTTCAGCCGGGGCTCGACCCGCTCCTCGTAGGCTTCGATGTTTTCTTCGAATTCGCGCGAAAGAAACTTGCCCATCTCCATGTAGACCCGGTCTACGTAGGAGACAAGTGCCAGCAGCCCCATCAGCACCAGCAGCACGATGGCTAACGGAAGGCTCATGGGCGGCGGCCTCCGCGCTTGCCCGAGGCGGCAGATTTGCGAGATCGGGCGGGATCGCCTTTGGCCACGCCGTGCGTCCGCTCGATCAGACCGACCGGCAGCTTCAATTGCTGCCGCAGCTTGGCTTCGCGCGTCTGCATTTCGCCGTCATCGGCTTCGTGATCGTAGCCCGCCAGATGCAGCAGTCCGTGGAGAATGAGAATCTTCAGCTCGGTCTCGATGGAGTGGCCGAGCTCGCCGGCATTGGAGGCGGCAATTTCGCCGGAGATAGCGATGTCGCCGGCCCACTTCGGCAAGCTGGAGGGAAACGATAAAACGTCGGTCGGCTTATTCTTCCTGCGGAAGCGCCGGTTCAGCTCCCGCATCTCCTGGCTGGAGGTGATGCGGATGCTGACCTCACCGCGCAATCGCACCGCTCGCCGGGCTTTTCCTGCAAACAGGGCGAGCGCCCGTTCGCGAATGTCTGCGTCTTCGTGCTCCAGAATGATCACTTTCGTTTCAAGAACAAAGGGAGGGCGAAGTAGCCCTCCCACAATATGGTACCAAGTCTTTACTCGGAAATGCGATCTTGCGACGACAGTGGGGTCAGCGGCGGCTCGGCACCCGGCAAATCCGGCAGCGCAGCTTCGCGCTCAGCGCTGGCGCTATAGGACTGGACGCTGGCGGTTCGTTCCGCAGGGCTGTTGCCATTCCTGATGTCGAGCGTAAGCGATAGCTGCTCGTTGCGGCCCTTGTAATCGTCATAGGCGCGAATGATGCGCTGCACCAGATGATGCCGCACCACGTCGCCCTCATCGAAGCGGCAGAAGTGAATGCCCTCGACCTTGCCCAGAATGTCGATCGCCTCCACCAGTCCGCTGCGGTTGGCGTTGGGCAAATCGATTTGCGTGATGTCGCCGGTGATCACCGCCTTGGAGTTGAAGCCCAGACGGGTGACGAACATCTTCATCTGCTCGGATGTCGTGTTCTGCGCCTCGTCCAGAATGACGAACGCATCGTTCAGCGTGCGTCCGCGCATGAAAGCGATGGGCGCAATCTCGATGACGTTCTTCTCCAGATAGCGATCGACCTTGTCCGGCTCCAGCATGTCGTAGAGCGCGTCGTACAGCGGGCGCAGATAAGGATCGACCTTCTCCTGCAGCGTTCCCGGCAGAAAGCCCAGACGCTCGCCGGCTTCCACCGCCGGCCGCGCCAGCACGATGCGATTCACCCGCTTCGACATCAGCGCCGCAATTCCCATGGCCACGGCCAGATAGGTCTTGCCCGTTCCGGCCGGGCCAACGCCGAAGACCATGTCGTGCTTCTCGATGGCTTCCAGATAGCGCCGCTGGTTGATGCTCTTGGGCTGCACCGTGCGCTTGCCAAACGAGCGCTGCTTGCCGGCCTCGGCCAGTCCGCGCAGCGTGGCTGTACGGTCGGAGGTCAAGACGCGAATCATCGCGCCCAGATCGCCGTTGACGAAGTTGTGTCCATTGCGCAGCAGGTGCTGATAGTCGGCAAACACCTGCTCCACCCGCGTGACATCGCTGGCCGCCCCGATGATCTCAATGGAATCGGCCTGCAAGGTGATGGTGACGTTCAAACCATCTTCCAGCAGGCGCAGGTTTTCGTCGCGGGTGCCAAACAGGGTTTCGATATTCGGGCTTATCTCAATATTCTTCTTCATCTAGGGTCGGAAGACAGCCTCCGCTTGTGTTGGAGCCTCCCATTCGTGGCACAGTTGCCCGGATTGGGGTAGTGGGGCCCTGAGGTTCCGAAAGAACCGAAAGCTGGATGGACGACGAGCAGACCAACCGCTTCGGTCTGACATTGGAATGTGTGACAGCGTGGCGGATCGGAAGAACGGATTGCGGCCGGAAGTGCGTCCAAGCCAAAAACAACTCTCATTGGCCGCTAGCGTACCCCTGAATCGGGGCGGAGTCAATGCTGCCGGCAGGTAATTCGGTGCTGGTTGAGATACGTTGCTGAAACTCAGTATTCAATTCCCCTTACATGATTTTAGATGATCGCAGCCGGGCAAAAGGAGCACCTATGGGCTACCGAGTTCAGCGGGCTGTATCGGGCCCACGGGCGCAACCTCCGAAAGCCGAGCCTACCAAGAGTTGGTGAATGGCAAGTGAAAATGGGGAGAAAGATCGAGATTCGGGTCGAGACGCGAGCCTAGCCGTATTCCATGCCGAGATTATGAAACATCCAAATGTTCAAGCAGCTGTTTAGGGGCCTCAAGCCATGTTTCGGCTCTACCCTCCTTTGAAGACTTCCGCGACGCCCACCCACCGCTAGAGCAAGAGAAGAGTTACTACGGTTTGGTCCTTGATGGTTCATCCGTAGGCCAAACTCAATATGTGGAGTTCGAACAAGCCAACTCCGCTATTTTCAAAGGCGACGAACTTGAAGAGGTGCCGGGCGAGTTCAGGCTGATAAAGTTCTAAACGCCGCAAGCAGCGGAATAGGCACCATCAGCGCCAGTCTTGGGCTCCGTGATAGATGTGCAGGATTTCGACGGCTTCAGCCTTCACCGCGTAGACCACAACGTAAGGGAGCGGCGTAAGCGCCAGTTCTCTGGTGCCGCTGCGGTGGCCGGGTCTGCCTCGGTTAGGTGAGGTTTTCAGAGAACGGATGCGCTGGTAGATTGTCCGCACGGTGGGTTCTGCAAAATGCGGGTAGTTCTGTTGCAGATAGTTCTTGATGTTCTGTAGATCGTCGGCGGCGGGGACGGTCCAACGAATACGCATCAGGCCTTGAACATGGCTTCAAGGCGAGCGTCCATCTCTTCTTCTTCGATAAACTCGCCGCGCTCGGCTGCCGCTATTCCTTTTTCCACGGCGGCAAGGAAGCGGGTTTCTTCGTCGAGATAACGGGTAACAACATTCGTCACCAACCGCTCGGGGGCGGTTCCGGCTTTGGTGGCGATTTGTGCGAGCTTCGCCTGCTGCTCGGGGGTGAAATGTATTTCCATGGCCTTCAGAATACGAAAAAAAACGCCGTATAGCAACGGCACTTGAACGGGTCGGGGGCAACGGAAGCGTCGACTACGAGAGGCATCTAGCGGCGGCCATAGTGGACGTAATCGCGCGTGGTCCAGCCTTCGGGATCAGGCTTAACACGGGCGCGTAATGCGCGCATCTCGGCAACCACGCTGCCAGGAGCCACAGGAGGGGAATCAGAAATTCCTTCAAGCAGACGCAATGCGGCGTCTTTCACCAATCGCTCGGCATTAGTTCCCACAGTACTGGCGATCTGCGCAAGCCGAGCTTCCTGCTCGGGAGTGAAATCCACTTCCATAGCTCTCAGATTAGGGCAAAATCTTCTGTATGGCAACGGCTTGCAGAGTTCCGCACGTTGTCCTGCGTCAGGAGAAGTCGCCGGCGCGTTGGTTGCTGAATGCCTTAGCCGCCCTGCCGGGTGCCTTCTCCCTTATCGAGGGGCACCCGTGCTGTTGTACTTGCTTCGTGAAGGGAGAGCCCGACTCCGATTTGCCCTCGGCCCTACCATTCCGGTAAGATTAAACATTCGGCGTACGTCGAGATTCCTCACTAAGGACTACCGCAAAGTTATGGCTGATCATTTTTCGGCGCTCAAGCGTGTGCGTCAAACCGAGACCAAGACAACGCGCAATCGCGCCAACAAATCACGCCTTCGCGGAGCCCTGCGCTCCCTGCGCGAGGCCATCAGCAAGGGCGACAAAGAAGCCGCCCAGACCGCCTATCGCGCCACCGTCTCCGTCGTGGACAAGGGCGTCCAGAAGGGCGTGCTGCACAAGAACACCGCCAGCCGCTACAAGGCCCGCCTCAGCAAGCGAGTGAAGGCCGTGGGCGCGGCGAAGTAACGAACGTTCTAGAAGCGAAGTAACGAAAGTTAAGTTCCACGTGGAACAGGCGGGCCGAGCAGCCCGCCTTTTGCTGGCTTCGGAGTTTCTGCTCAAAGCCACTCACTCGTTACGCAGCGCCTGCATGGGCTCGATCGATGCCGCGCGGCGCGCGGGTAGCAGGCTGGCAATCAATCCCACCACGCTCAAACCCAGGGCGAGCGATGCAATTGCCATGGCGTCGCGGCTCGCCTCCATCGGAATGACCGTGGCCAGCAAGCGCCGCGACACTACGCTGCCCACCACGCCAACCACGACGCCAATCGACATCAGCAGCGCCGCGCCGCCCTACCACCATTCGCACAATCGCCGGCCGCGAAGCTCCCAGCGCCATCCGCAATCCAATGTCGCGCGTCTGCAGGCCGACTTCCTGGCTGAGCACGCCGTACAAGCCGATCAGCGCCAGCAGCAGCGCGATCGCCGCAAAGATGCTGAACAGCCAGCCCTGCATGCGGTTGAAGACCAACGCGTCGGCCAGCACATCGTCCATGCTTTCCGGCGTGGGGAACGGTACCGACGGCGCCACTTCGTGCAACGCCTGGCGCAACTGCGGCACAATCGTCTCCGGCGGAACGCTGGTGCGAACAAACATCGCCATCGGGGTCAGCGTGTCGCTGCTGTCCTTCAGCGGCACCTGCGACATGGGATAGTTCACCTCCGCCAGGGGCGGCTGGTCCACCGCCTGCCGCGCGTTGCTCACCACGCCGATGATGGTTTGATTATCTTTGTCCTGCTTGATCTGCTGGCCCAGCGGTTCCTCGCCGGGTAGAAACGTGTCGACGAACTTCTGATTCACCACCACCACTTGCTGCGTGCCCGGCTTATCGATTGCCGGATCCGGCAGACGTCCGCGCAGCAGCCGCAATCCCATCGCCTGATACCATCCTGGCGACACCATGCGGACTTCCGCCAGCCGCTCGTGGTTCGGCGGATCTTCCGGCTTACCCACCATGTTTATGCCGCTGTTCCATCCCCACTCGATAAGCGGGATGAGCCGGTTGTAGCCCGCCGCCCTCACCCCCGGAATCGCGCGCGCCCGCTCTGCCAGCGGCCGATACAGCACCGCGTCCAGATCCTTGCCCGCATACTCTCCCGGCGAAACATTGATCTCCAGCGTCAACACATGGTCGGTGGTGTAGCCGAGGTCAACGTGCTGCATGCGCCACAACTGCAGCAGCACCAGCCCGGTGCACACCAGCAGCATCAGCGACAGCGCAACCTCGGTCACCACGAATACCGAGCGGAGCCGGTAGTCGCCGCGTTCGGTGCCCGCCGCCGCACCCGACTTCAGCGACTGATTGGGATCGGCCGACGACATCTTCTTCGCCGGAATCATGCCGAACACCAGGCTCGACACGATGGCAATCGCGAAGGCCGCGGCAAACACCGCCCAGTTGAGGTGAATATCGCCGCCGCGTTGAAACGACTTGACCAGAAACCGGGAAACGGTCGCCGTCAGCCCCCACGCCAGCAACAATCCCACCAGCGCCGCCACCATACCGAGCACCACATTCTCCAGCAGAATCTGCCGCACGATGCGTACCCGGCTGGCGCCCAGCGCGGTGCGTATCGCCATCTCGCGTTGCCGGCTCACGCCGCGCGCCAGCAGCATCACGGCCACATCCACGCAGGCAATCAGCAGCACAAAGATCACGCCCGCCGCCATCACCCACAACGCCTGCCGCTGATCTTCGCCGGTGATGTGCCGGCTCAACGGCATGACGCGCGCGGTGCGGCCTTTGTCGGTATCCGGATGCGCCTGCCCGATATTGGCCAGCACATGATTCATGTCGGCCTGCGCCTGCGCCACGCTCAGTCCCGGCTTCAGCCGTCCAATGACCTGCAGCCAGTGATCGCCGCGCGCGGTGCGCAACTCTTTCGGTATGCGCAGCGGCGTGTAGACCAGGTTGGGCAGGCTGAGAGGGAAGCGAAATCCCGCCGGCATCACGCCCACGATGGTGTAGGGAAATCCGTCGATGTGCACCGATTGTCCAACCACGCTGGGATTGCCGCCGAAGTTCTGCTGCCAGACCTCATAGCTGAGCACGGCCACATTGTTGCGACCATCCTGCTCCTCACCGGGAACGAACGTGCGACCCAGTAGCGGCTTCACCGCCAGCACGTCGAAAAAGTGGTCGCTGGTAGAGGTGTTGTGCAGATGTACCACCTGCGATCCTGTATCCAGGTTGACGCCGGCGTATCCGCTGAATCCAGCCAGCGCTTCGAAGGTCTGGTTCTGCTCCCGCTCCTCCAGGTAACCGGGCCAGGACGCCGGTTGCGTGTAACCCGCCGGCGCGCGCGTCTCCACCCACACCAGGCGGTCCGGCTGGGGAAAAGGCAGCGGCCGCAGCACGGTCGAATAGATCACGCTGAACATTGCCGTCGCCGCTCCGATACCGAGGGCGAGGGTCAGCACGGCAACCGTGGTAAATCCGGGCGACTTGCGCAATTGCCGCAAAGCGAAGCGAAGATCTTGGCGAAGCGAAAGCATAGAAGCTCCCCGGGCAAGAAAAGGCTGGGATGATAGACGGAAGGGAGATGCATTTGGTTCCCGCAGTTTGAATTTTTCCTGCCGCCGGGGTCATCAATAAGATAGAAACTGCAAGGCCTTACTGCGGGAGCGTCGGCAACGTTGGATTCGTCACAAACCAAATCTTCGGGGCGGCCGCTATGGCTTTGGCCGAACCTGCTCAGCCTGGATGCGCCACTGATCGCAGTGCTATGGCTGAATCTGTTTGCCAGCTCGGGACGCATCCGGCTGGCGCCCGCCGTTCCGCTGGTGCTGGCGCTGGTGGTGTGGCTGATTTACGTTGCCGATCGCCTGCTCGATAGCCTGCGATCCGACGCACCGGACCTCCGCTCGGCGCGGCATCGTTTCTATCGCGCACACCGCAGCGCTTTCTTCGCGCTGCTCGTCGGCCTGCTGGGCGTTACGGGCTGGGCCTGTCTCACCCTGGATCCGCGTACTCTGCGCTATGGCGTGCTCATGATGATGGTGGTCGCGGGATACTTCGCTGCGGTGCACTCCCTGCAGTCGAAAGCGCGCAGCCGCTTTCCCAAAGAAGCAGCGGTCGGAGTCCTGTTTGGCCTGGGCACGTATTTCCCCGCCTGGGTGCATCTGCACAAGGCTAATCCGGGCATGGATGTCTCCGTGGTCTTATTCGTTCTGCTGTGCTGGCTGAACGCCGCGCTTATCGAGTATTCGGAATGGCTGCGCCTGCGCCGCGGGCGCTGGCAAACGCCGCACGCCTCTACGGTTACCGTGGGAAGACATCTGCTGGGCATCGGCATCGTGGTCGCGCTGGCAGCGTTGTGGATGACTTTCCCGGCCGCGTTTCACGTGGATCTTCCCCTCCTGTGGGCGATCGCACTGAGCGCCGTGGCGCTTGCCGGGCTGGGGCTCTGGTGGCGGCACCTTGCCATCGATACCGTGAGGGTTCTGGCCGACGCCACCTTGCTGACCCCCGGCTTGGTGTTGCTGTTTCTGCACCGGTGAATGTGTCCACCGGTTCTCGCATTGGTCCCGAAGACGAAAGCCCGGATATGAATTGCGATTTCATTGCTCCCTGGTATGAACCGGTGGAGCATCTGTGCTTTGGGCAAGCGTTGCAGCGCCGCCGAACTGCATATCTGGAAAAACTAGGCGACAGCCTGCGGGCGATTTCCTTTGGCGAAGGCGATGGCCGGTTCACGGCTGCCCTGCTTCGTTCCAACCCGCACCTCGAGGTGATAGCGGTCGACGCCAGCCGCCGAATGCAGCAAATCGCCGCGCGGCGGGTGGCGATGATGGGAGAGAGCTTTCGCGAACGGGCGGAGTTTCATTGCGCAGAGATCAACACCTTCGATCCGGGATCGGCCAAGTACGATCTTATCGCCACACATTTTTTCTTTGACTGCTTCTCGACCGACGCGACGCGGGAAGTTATTCAGCGCATCGCCGGTTGGGCCGCGCCGCGCGCGCAATGGGTCGTCTCGGAATTCCATCAGCCTCCCGGACGCCTGGGACGCTTCTGGACCGGAGCCATCATCCGCGGTTTGTACGCAGCGTTTCGGGTGACCACGGGGCTCAGAGTCGTCCGGCTTCCCAACTACCATGCCGCCTTAGTGTCGGCCGGATTTAAATTACGGCGGCAGGAATTCGCCTGCGGCGGCCTGCTGATCTCGGAGTTGTGGGAACGCGGCTGAGTATGGCGTGAATCCTGCCCCGTCAAGACTTAAGAACAAGACTTAATCAGAGCATCGCTGACAGCTTTCTAGAAAGCGGCTCCCGTAGTCGCCCGGCCCGGCGCGAAGAGAACCTTCGGATCATTCCACGAACATGCAATCGCCGTACGAATAGAAGCGATACCGCTCCCGAACGGCGTGCTCGTAGGCGCGCAGGATGAGTTCTCGTCCGGCGAAGGCTGAAACCAGCATCAGCAGTGTGGATTTTGGCAGGTGGAAATTTGTAAGCATCGCGCCGGTCACCTGAAACTGAAATCCGGGAAAGATGAAGATGTCGGCTTCGCCTCGCTGGGCAACGATCCGTCCGTCCGGGCTTTGCCGCGCGGCAAACTCCAGCGTCCGCACGGTCGTCGTCCCCACCGCCACGATTCGCCGGCCGGCCGCGCGCGCGCTTTGAATCTGGTCCGCGGATTCGGGAGAAACCTCGAACCACTCGCGATGCAGCTTGTGCTCTTCTACTACCTCGACCCGGACCGGCTGAAACGTGCCCAGTCCGACATGCAAGGTGATCTCGGCGGTTTCGATTCCGCGCAGGCGAATCCTGTCCAAGATTTCGCTAGTGAAATGGAGCCCAGCCGTGGGCGCGGCCACCGAGCCCGGCGGTTTGGCGTAAACCGTCTGGTAGTGCTCGCGGTCCTCGGGCGTATCCGGACGGTCAATATAGGGCGGCAACGGAATGTGTCCGATGCGGCCCAGCACGGCGAAGAAATCGTCCACCGGATCGAAGCGCAAATGGCGCTCGCCAAATGTTCCCCGGCCCACGATCTCGGCCGCGAGTTCATGCGACGATTCGTCGGCCCCGCGACCAAAATAAACTCGCTCGCCAATTCCCAGCTTGCGGCCGGGGTGCACCAGCGCTTCCCACTCCAGGGGCGAAGCGGACAGTTGCCGGGTCAACAGCACTTCCACCTTACCGCGCAAGAACTCCCTGGCTGCGGGATTGGCCTCTGCCGGCCGTTGCGCGCGTGAGCCGCTACGATGTCCGTAGAGCCGCGCGGGCAAGACTTTCGTGTTGTTAAAAACCAATAAATCGTCAGGCCGCAGCAGCTGGGGAAATTCGCGGAACTGCCGGTCTTCCAGCCAGTCCGGATTGCGGCCAACCTGCAGCAATCGCGAGCTAGCGCGGTCCGCCAGCGGCTGTTTGGCAATCAACTCGTCGGGAAGGTGATAATCAAATTCAGCGACCAGCACGAAACCGTGTCCTTCCCGCCGGCGCAAAATGGGCCGCCGGGTAGTCCATAGTATGCCCGAAGTGTGCCCGAGCCGACCGGGTCACAGGGAAGTGTTCATCTTTCCTTTTCGGGCGGGCGATACCTGCGGTACGATACAACATTGGCTTGTCATCAAGGGGTGCGGGGCTCGGCGCATGAAGACGGAGCAACAACACAGAGAAGAAATTATCCGCTTCGGCAAATTGCTTCACCAGACCGGACTGGTGGCGGCGACCGATGGCAATCTGTCTGTGCGCCTGGAAAACGGCAATATCCTGTGCACGCCCACTCTGATGAGCAAAGGACTGATGGAAACGTCGGACCTGGTGGTCGTGGACGCTGGCGGCAACAAGGTCAGCGGAGAGCGCAACGTCTCCAGCGAAGTCAACATGCATCTAGTCATTTACCGCAGCCGGCGTGATGTCGGAGCGGTGGTGCATGCCCATCCGCCTACCGCTACCGGCTATGCCGCCGCCGGTCTGGCGCTGGATCGCGCCTTGTGTTCGGAAATCATCGTGACCTTGGGCTCGGTGCCGCTGGCCAACTACGAAACTCCCGGCACGCCCGAGTTGGCCGAGGCACTGGCGCCGCTGATGGCCGATCACGATGCCATTCTCATGGCAAACCACGGCGTAGTCACTTGCGGGGCAGATTTGCTGACGGCGTACATGAACATGGAAACCGTGGAGCACTTCGCCAAGATTGCGTTGGTCACGCACCTGCTGGGCAAGCAGCAAACCCTCAGCGACCAGCATGTGGATAAGCTGCACGAGATCCGCACCAAGTACCACGCCCAGCGCCACGCCATGGCGCAAGGCAAAGACTAGAGCACACATCTCCGCTGGACAGATCGAAAGGCGACCCGTCGTCCGGCTGAAGAGTCTGCCTGAGGACCTCTGGCGTCCCTGCAGTGTTTGTGTCGTGGCTCGACTCGAAATGTCAATGTCATGGTGGGAGAATCGCCGTGGATCCGCCTGGAACCAGCCGCGCAGCGGCGGCAATGAAGTTAGCCCGGGGCGTACCGGGGTCCCCAAGCCGCGCCGCTTTTGCGCGGATTGGGGTGGTTAAGCCCCGGGAGAAGTGGGAAATTTCACTGAGCCGCAGAGCGGCGACACGGCTACGACACAAACACCTGCGGGACTGAAATCAATTTTCCACCCTCCTCCCAGGACTCCGCCTGCCCACCCCAATTCGCGCAAAACCGGCGCGAATCGGGGGCCCCGGTTGCGGCTCCGTCCTGGGCTGAACTGAGTCGTCCTGACGGACGGGATTTTCGGATGGCCCATCCCACTCGCAATTCCAAAATTTAAGCTCTCACCCAGATGCTGAAGGCTGGCCCGTGATGACCAGATCCTAGGCTTATGCGCGCACGTGAAGCTATGCCCCTCCACTACCGGCGAAATTGTCCTTCGGCGAATGTGGTGATGCGATCCAGCGCGGCCTGCATTTCGGCGTGGTAGCGTTCCATGGCCGCGTCGTCGGCATCGGGCGGGACAAAGATTTTGCGCGCAAAGCGCACATAGATCCGCGAAAAGGGTTTGGGAATCACCAGCGCGTCCCAGGTCTTCAGCACCCAGGCTTTCTCTACTGCAACATAAAACCCGGTAATGGCGGCGCCACTCATGCGCGCCAGCAGCACGGGCCCCTTCTTGGCGATGTAGCGCGGACCGCGGGGGCCGTCGATGGTGAACGCCACGGCATTGCCCTGCGCCAGTTGCTGGTTCATCTCCAGCAGGGCCCGCGAGCCGCCGCGCGAGCTGGAGCCTCGCACCGGGATAAATCCGAAGCGCTGAATCACCCGCGCGATGAACTCTCCGTCCAGGCTGCGACTGGTCATCACCGCCGGGTGCTGATGGCGATAGAGCCACGTGGCCGGCAATACGCAACGATGCCAGAAGGGAAAGATGCCGGGATAAACCTCTTCCAGGCTCTGAATCGCGCCTTCCTCAAAGGTCATAGTCTCGTGTAGGGTGCATCCGATCAGCCGCAGCAGGGCGGGGACGATCCAGGAAACCAGGGTGAGTTGGATACGCTGCAGCAGCGTGAAGCGAGATTTCTCCGCTGCTGAATTGTCGGGATCGGGCACGCGTGAATTCTAAAGCCTTTTCGGCGTGGCTGTATCTGCTGCTAGTAAATCCGTGTGCGAACCGACGGACCAAAGCAATTTCACAGTGGCTGCATCCGCTTTGAAGGGGCATGCCTTCAGGCGCGCCGAAAAGCTGGGTGCAAGACATCGGCTTCACAGTCTGCTGAAAAACTCGGCCTAATGTAATTTTGAAGGGGCGTAGCTTTAGCTACGCCGTAGCAAGTCTTTTATATTTGTCATCCCGAACCGACTTTAGTCGGTGAGGGATCTGCTTTTCCGACTTTTTCAGCAAAGAAGCTGTGGTGTAAAAGCCGCAACCCGGGATGAAAGGGGACGTAACCCTCGGTGAAGTGGGAGTTGTGAGCCGCAGAGCGGCGATACCGGTCGCGACACAGTCCTAAAGGCCGAGTCTCTTGTAGCGCCGATCGGCGCGGCTGAAGCCGCGCCCTTTCAAGGCGGTTACAGCAACCCAGAAGCTGCTTTAGCCTCGTAGTTGCTGCAGAAACGTCAACAGCTCCGGCGGCAGCGGAGCTTCGAACATGAGTTTCTTACCGCTGCGCGGGTGCAGGAACTCGATGGCCGCCGCGTGCAGAAAGTTTCGCTCCAGCTCAAGCACGGCAGGCTTGCCGTCTAGTTGCCCTCGCCCCGTCGGCGCCGCGCGCTTCAACTGCCCGGGCGCGCCGTACAACGTGTCTCCCACCACCGGATGGCCCTCCGACGACAGATGCACGCGTATCTGATGGGTACGTCCGGTCTCGATACGGACATCAACCAGCGCGAACTTTCCATACGGCGAGGCGATTCTTTCGCGAACTTCGTAGTGGCTGACAGCCGTCCGGCCGGCACTGCCGCGGGTGGTCATGCGGATGCGACGAACCGAGTCGCGGCTGATGGCGGCGCTGATCGTGCCGCGGTCTTTCGCCGGCCAGCCGTGCACCAGGGCCACATACCGCTTCTTGATTTCGCGCTGGGAGAATTGCTGCCCCAGCTTGCGGTGGGCGACATCGTTTTTGGCGACCAGGATGAGGCCGCTGGTCTCCTTGTCCAGCCGATGCACGATGCCCGGTCGCAGCTCGCCTGCCGTTTGCGACAAGGTGGCGAAGCGGTGCAGCAGCGCATTGACCAGGGTGCCGCGATTGCGCTCGTCCTCAGTCGCGCCCGCTCCGGCATGCACCATCATTCCGGCGGGCTTGTTGACCACGGCCAGGTCGTCGTCTTCGTAAACGATGTCGAGGGGAATGTCTTCGGCGATCGCTCGCAGCGGCGGAGGCTGCGGATCGCCCAGGATGGTGATCTGCTCGCCGCCGCGCAATTTCAGCGCTGACTTGGCGGTTGCGCCGTTGACCAGCGCTTTCTCGTCCAGCAGCAATTGCTGTACGCGCGCCCGGCTGATATCGGGAATCTGCGCGGTGAGGAACTGATCCAGCCGCTGCCCGGCAGCCTCAGCGGGAACTGCGATCGTGACCGGGAATTGCGCAGGAGGCATTGGCGACGAGCATACAACACGAAGGATTCACCACGGAGGGCACGGAGCCTCCAAAAGTAAGTAAAGTAAGAAATACAGCGAAAGTAAGAGAAATAAGAAAAAAGCAAAGCCTACCCTGAAAGTCTCCGCGTTCTCGCGCAAACCCAGCTTAGCTCTTGGTTGGATGGATAACCCGGTTCAGGAAATAACCCGACGATCCCTGAATTTCTCCGTCTGCTCCGTGCCGGAGCCTGCCCTGAGAAACGTCGAAGGGTGGTGAACCGCTGTTCGTTAGCGAGCCGCTTTGATCGGCATGGGCGGCGCCAGCGCCACCCGCCGCATCCACAGCAGGCCGCCGAAGATGACCAGGCAAATCGCGATCACCTGGGTACCGCTCATCCAGCCGAGGAAGTTGTCGCCGCGTCCGGGATCGCCGCGGAAGAACTCGATGAAGTAGCGGCCGATGCCGTAGATGATCATGTAGCTGCCGATGATCTCGCCTTCGAACTTCTTGCGCCGGATCAGCCAGACCAGGAACAGGCAGTTGCACAGTTCCAGCACCATCTCGTAGAGCTGGGTGGGATGCAGCGGCACGTTCAGCGGCGTGCCCACGATCTCATTCGACAGCGGGTTGCGGAAGGTCACCGCCCAGGGCACATGCGTCTCACGGCCATAGCAGCAGCCGGCGGCGAAGCAGCCGACCCGGCCGAAGGCGTGTCCCAGCGCCAGGCCAGGCGCGAACACGTCGCAGGTTCGCAGCACCGGCATTCGGTTGGCGCGCATGTACCAGATGCACATGATCAGGGCCAGCACCAGTCCGCCGGAATATACGCCACCCGCTTGCAGCGTGGCGAACGTAAACGGGTGCTGCCGGAAATCGGGATCGGTCGCCAGCAGGAGCAGTTTCGCTCCAACTATGCCCGACAGAATCGCGATGATGCCGAGGTTCCAAAGCTTGTCGGGATCAAGGCCCTGCTCGCGGCCCAGCTTGGCAATGAGCAGCAGACCAAAAATCAGGCCAAAGGCCGCCATCAAACCGTAGGTGGGAAGATTGAAACTGCCAAAGTGAAATAAACGGGGAAACACAGTTCTATTTTAGATGCAAAGGGCCGCTGCCGGACGCAGCCGCCTGCATTTAGCAATTAGCACTTGGCATTTGGCAAAAACGCGGCGATTTAGCCAAGTGCCAACTGCTAATTGCCAAGTGCTAAAGAAAAAAGCCGACCCGCGGGGCCGTGTTTCAGTGGGCCGTCAATGAACCCGTCCTATACGGTGGGAACCCGCCGCAGCTCTTTAGGCATTTCCGCATGGCGGAACGTTGCACACCGAACCGAATACGAGTCAGGCTCCCTGTTCATTGAGCATTGGTTCAAAAAACGGTGACCACCAACACTAACTTTGCAGGCCGGCTTCCTGGTCAGATGCTATGGAAAAGGCAGGTGGATGACAAGGGGCAAGTGGCAAATATTTGGCGAATAACGTGCAAATATCGCGCTTTGGTGCTAGTCGGAGGAGTTCGGAATTATTCCCGTGACGAGCGACACCAATTTTATCTAGTCGAGGACGGGTGTCACTCTGCCTTGTTCCCGCACACGATCCAGAGATACATTGCAGTTCCAGCTAAGCCGAGAATGGCGCTGGTTATGGCTGCACCCATAGAGTGACCGTAAACGTATCCCAACAGGAAGTCGGCGGCCGCACAGGCTAGGAACACGATAAGAGCGGCCTTCGGGCTGATGGACTGAGCAGTCATCGACGGCAACTGCCAAGGGCTTGGCTATCCCGCGCGGCGTTCGTCCTGCAGCACCTCGTCCAGCGCGCCTGCCAGATGCTCGGCCTGCTCTACGTAGTCGCTGGCGACGCATTCATACTTGCGCCTCAGCACCTGAAGTTCATCGGCGATATTCAGCGCCGCCAGTACCGCGACCCGCAGCGAATCAACGGTCGCCGCCTGCTGCGAGATCAGCCGCATCTTGTTATCGACATACTCCGCCAGTTGCGCGATGTATTCGGGATCGGAGCCCCGCAAATGATAGGTCTGATCGTAGATTTCTACCCGGACATTGCCGCTGCCGTTCGCCTGACTCAAGCTAGCCTCCCATTGCAGGGGCTAGTGGTCAGGGGCTAGGGGCTAGAAAATCGCCTCTCGCACGACTCTCTAATCCCTAGCCACTAACCCCTGGCCCCTGCCTTCCATTATCCCGCCGATTCTTCCAGCGCCAAAGCCTCAATTTGCCCCAGCATCTTTTCTACTCGGGTACGTACCTCTTCGCGCTCCCGGCGCAAGCTGACCAGTTCCTGCCGCATGGTCTCCACTTCTTCTTCGCGCTCGTCCAGTTGCTCGCGCAGGCGGGTCACGTCGCGTTCGGCGACCGCCCGAGCCTCGCGTGCCGACTTCAGGAGCTCAATGGTGCGCAGGATTTTTTCTTCCAAGGGCCGGAAATCGGTGGAAGTGGTCGAGGAGGAAGAAGCTGTTTCAACTGCATTTGCTGACATAGTAGATCCGTGACTCTCGCAAGTGTTTTTTGCCGTTCCGAGGGCAGTATATCCCAGGAAGTTTGGCTGCAGGACGGGCAATCCACGATTCCGTTCCCATTTATCGCCGGCGAACCTGAATGTGCAACGTCGGCGGTGCAAAGGGCTCCAGGTGACGGCTCTTCCGCACTCGCTGTCGCATTATCTTCTTGATCGCCTGCTCGATTGGGCGAGAGCAACTAAACTGGGGTGCAGGGTTTGTTTTGCTGGAAGCCACATCGATGCCCACGGGTTCGAAAAAATCCCTTTTGCGCGGAATCGCGCTCGCCTTATTCCTATTGCTGCTGGCTGCATTTGCAACGGCGCAGGAAGAGCCAACCTTCCGTACCCAGTCGAACGTTGTGCTGGTACCGGCGCTGGTTCGTAACAAAGCCGGCGAGATAATCTACGGCCTGCAGGCCAAGGACTTCATCATCGAAGACGATGGCGTCGCCCAGACGGTTCACCTGGACGAGGCGGCGGAGTCGGAGCCGGTGTCCCTGGTGGTCGCTGTCCAGTGCGGCCGACGTGCCGACTTCGAGTTGCCGCGCATGCACGGGCTGGGCCTTATGCTGCAGCCGCTAATGGCGCAGCCCGAAACCAAGGTCGCCATCATTGCCTTCGACAGCCAGGTGCATGCGATGGAAAATTTCACTGGCAACGAGAACGCCGTTACGCGGGATCTGGAAGGGCTGCAGGCGGGCGATGGCGGAGCGGCGATTCTGGATGCCGTGAACTATTCCGTCAAGCTGCTGGACGGGGTGCCGAAGAACCGCAAGCGGGTGCTGCTGCTGATCAGCGAAACTCGCGATCATGGCAGCCATTCGGCCACCATCGATGACGTGATCAAAGCGATCGGCAACAGTAACATCGTGGTTTATACCCTGGCGTTTGCCCCGTGGAAGTCCAACATACTGGACACGCTGCGCGGCAACAACAATCCCGACCTGCATCCCGAACAGACTGAGGTGAAGGACCAGGCCGACATCACGGCGCCGTTTGTACTGTTGGTTGAAGGCATGAGGAAGAACACCGCCAAGGCCATCGCCTCGCTCAGCGGCGGAGAGTACCAGATGTTCGACACGGCCAAGGGCTTCGACGCGCGCCTGAACGACTTCGACAATCACCTGCACAGCCGCTATCTGCTGAGCTTTCAGCCAGCGCAACCGCATCCCGGACTGCACCGCCTGACGGTGCGCTTAAAGCAGCCCGGCGACGCGACCGTGCTGGCCCGCAGCAGCTATTGGGCTACGCAGCCGCAGCCGTAGCGCTTCATTACGAGAGCTTGTTCAGAAATACCCACGAGTTTTTCCCCGGTGGAAGCGCCGGCCTTTAGGCCGGCAAAACTCACAGTTCCAACAAGAAACGGCTTTAGCCTCGGGCCGCCGGGGAAGGGTGCTTGAAACAACCTCGGGCTGTTGACATGGTTGTGTTCAACGGTGCGCAAGCTTGTCGACATAGGTGGGGACGCTCGACAATCCCGTCCCGCCCCGCGGGACGACTCAGTTCAGCCCAGGACGTAGCCGCAGGCGGAGTCCTGGGTAGTCGTCGTAAGAAACCTTGAAGCCCCTTGAAGGGGCGTCGGCAGTAAGGATGTCAACGGAGACGTGACGAAGCCCGCTCTCTTATCCTGAATGAAAACGATTTGTATCCAGGGTTTCAATGACGTCGTCAATATGGCCCGATGATTCCCCCGATATTCCGTGAGGCCGGCAATTTTACCGCCGGAGGAAACGCTTCCACTCCCCAGTACTTTGCGAAGACGTCGAGGTATTTGTACCCCGAGCCGGTATTGAACAACACGACTTTATCGCTGTCTTTCAGGAACCCGCTCTCCAGAAGTTGCTTGTAAGCTGCCAGTGCCGCGCCGCCTTCGGGCGCGGGAAAAATCCCCTCGCTCGACGCCATCTCTTTCACGCCCTCCATGATGGCGTCGTCGCTAACCGCAATCGCCGTCCCGCAGCTCTTACGCGCGATGTCGAGGATGATGAAGTCGCCATAGGCTTTAGGCACGCGCAGTCCGGCAGCCAGGTGTGCGCGTCGGGCCACATCTTCGACACGGCCTCGCCATCCTGCAACGCCTTCGGTATGGGCGCGCAGCCGTCGGCCTGCACGCAAATCATCTTTGGCCGCTTGCCCTCATCGATCCAACCCAGCGCCTCCATTTCCTCGAACGCCTTCCACATGCCGATCAGGCCGACGCCGCCGCCGGTGGGATAGAGGATCGCATCGGGCAGGGTCCATCCCAATTGCTCGGCAACCTCGTAGCCCATGGTCTTTTTGCCCTCGATGCGAAACGGCTCTTTCAGTGTCGACATGTCGAACCAGCCCTCTGGGCCTTTGCGCTCGGCAACCATTCGACCGCAATCGCTGATCAGTCCGTCGACCAGCGTGAGATGAGCACCCGCGGCCTCGACCTCCAGACGGTTGGCGATAGGCACATCTTTGGGCATGAAGACGTAGGCCTCGAGTCCTGCGGCCGCGGCATACGCAGCCATTGCTCCACCGGCATTGCCAGCCGAAGGCGCTGCCAGCTTCTTCAGTCCGTAGTGCCGAGCCATGGTGATGGCCGCGCTCATGCCGCGAGCTTTGAACGAGCCAGTGGGATTCAGACCCTCATCCTTGATGACCAGGTTGGGATATTTGCGGCTGGGCAGCATGGGAGTAAATCCCTCACCTAGCGTCACTGGCTCGGCATCGGGTAACACCGCCGCATAACGCCACATGCTCTTCGGACCGTCATTGACTGCGTCGCGCGTCGTGCGGCGGCGAATCTCGGCGAGATCGTAGCGCACGTAAAGTGGGCCGCCGTCTTTGGGACAAATTGTCGGAGCGGATTGCGGTGGGTACTTCTCACCGCACTTGCTGCATTCGAAAGCGATGATGGTTGCCATGAATCATTGACTCTAGAAGCCTCGGGCGCGGTTGGCAAGATGGTCGTGGGCGCGCTCGACCGGCTGCTATAATCCGCGCAGTTTCCTGCCATGACCGAGCCGTCCACTCCACTGATGCGGCAATATGCCGCGATCAAGAAAGAACATCCCAGCGCGCTCCTGTTCTTCCGCCTGGGTGACTTCTACGAGCTGTTCTTCGAAGACGCAGTCGTCGCGGCGCGCGAACTGCAGATCACGCTCACGTCGCGCAACAAGGAAAAAGGCACCGCCATTCCCATGTGCGGCGTGCCTTATCACGCGGCGGAGAACTACATTGCCAAACTGATTCGCAAAGGATTCAAGGTCGCAATCTGCGAGCAGATGGAGGATCCCCGGCTGGCCAAGAAGCTGGTGAAGCGCGAGGTCACGCGCGTGCTCACGCCGGGAACCGCGGCCGACGCGCATCTGGGCTCGGAGGAAAACAACTTTCTGGCCTGCGTGGCCCGCGCCGGAAACGCCGCCGGCTTTGCCGCGCTCGATCTGTCGACCGGCGAGTTTCGCGCCACCGAATTTGTAGGCGACGATGCCGAGCGCCGCATTCGCGAAGAGTTGCTGGTACTGCGTCCGCGTGAGGTGCTGTTCGCATCGTCGCTACCGCTGTTCGATCAGCCGCGAGCCTCCGCGCCGCAAGCTGCCGCCGCGCCCCGCATGGCTTCTCTGGAAAACGCCACCTGGGCAGAGACTCCGCTTGACGACTGGGTCTTTGCTCCCGACTATGCCATTCCGCAAGTCGAGAATCATTTCGGCGTGCTCTCGCTGGAAGGCTTTGGCTTGGCCGACCGTTCGGCGGCAGCGACGGCGGCCGGCGCAATCTTGCATTACGTGCGCACCACCCAGCGCGGCTCGCTGGATCACGTGGACCGCATCGGATTCTACGAGAGGCAAAACTGCCTGGTGCTGGACGCAGTCACGGTTCGAAATCTCGAACTGATCGAGCCTCTGTTCTCCGGAGCTGCCGACAACGCCACGCTGTTTCGCTGTCTCGATTGCACGGTGACGCCAATGGGCAAGCGCCTGCTCCGCGCCTGGATGCTTCGCCCCTCGATCGACGTCAGCGAAATTAACCAGCGCCTCGACGCAGTCGAGGGCATGGTGAAAGATTTGGTCGCTCGCGAAGAGTTGCGCCGGTCGCTGGACGGCATTCTCGATCTGGAGCGTCTGCTCAGCCGGGTGACGCTGGAGACGGCCAACCCGCGCGATCTTCTGGCACTAGCCGTATCGCTGGCCAAGCTGCCAACGGTGCGAACGTCCTTGTTCCACTTCCCCGCCGCGCGATTGCAGACGCTGCATGCCCAGTGCGACGAGCTTGCCGATCTGCGCACGCGCATCCTCTCCTCGCTTGAGGACGAGCCCCCGCTGACTCTCGCCGATGGTGGTGTCATCCGCGCCGGCGTCGATGCCGCGCTCGACGAACTGCGCGACCTCAGCCGCAACAGCAAGCAGTACATCGCGCAAATCGAGCAGCGCGAGCGCCAGCGCACCGGCATCGGCTCGCTCAAGGTGAAGTTCAACAACGTCTTCGGCTATTACCTGGAAATCTCCAAGGCCAACCTGCACCACACGCCGCCCGATTACGAGCGCAAGCAGACGCTGGTCAACGCCGAACGCTTCACCACGCCGGAGTTAAAAGAGTACGAAGCCAAGGTGCTCGATGCGCAGGAGAAGATGGTCGAAATCGAGCGCCGACTCTTCGCCGAATTGCGTACCGCGATCGCCGCCGAGGCGCGTCGCATCCGGCAAACTGCCTTGGCTGTGGCCGAGATCGACGTGCTCGCGAACTTTGCCACAGTTGCAGCTAATCGAAACTATTGCCGGCCAAAGCTTGAGGACGCAGGCGACATCGAAATTGTCGAAGGCCGCCATCCGGTCATCGAGCAACTGGAAATCAGCGGCGTGGCCGATCGCTTCGTGCCCAACGATCTCTATCTCAACGCCACCACGCATTCCATTCTGCTGATCACCGGACCGAACATGGGCGGCAAGTCTACCTATCTGCGGCAGGCCGCGCTCATCGTGCTGATGGCGCAGATGGGATCGTTCGTGCCGGCGCGTTCGGCGCGGCTGGGACTGGTCGATCGCATCTTCACTCGCATCGGTGCGTCCGACAACCTGGCGCGGGGCCGCTCCACTTTCATGGTCGAGATGACCGAGACCGCGGCCATCCTTAACACGGCGACAGCGCGCTCGCTGATCCTGCTCGACGAAGTCGGCCGCGGCACCGCAACTTACGATGGCCTGGCCATCGCCTGGGCGGCGATCGAGTACATTCACGCCAACACTCGCGCCAAGACACTGTTCGCCACCCACTATCACGAGCTGACCGAGTTGGCCGACCGCCTCAGCGGCGTAAAGAACTTTCATGTTGGAGTGAAAGAGAGCGGCGGCGGAATTGTTTTTCTGCGCAAGGTGGAGGAAGGTGCGGCCGACAAGAGCTATGGCATCGAAGTCGCCAAGCTGGCTGGACTGCCGGCCGACGTGGTCAACCGCGCACGCGAAGTCCTGGCCGAACACGAGAACGCCGAGCGCAGCGCGGTTACCCATCTGGCGCATGACGAGGCACGCGACTCCGGCCCCATGCAGTTGACCATTTTCACGCCGCTGTCGCAGAAGATTGTAGACCGTATCAAGGAGACCGACCTGAACCGCATCAGCCCAATGGACGCATTGACGATGTTGCATGATTTGAAGAAACAGCTGGAATAGCAACGTCTCACACTTCGTCGTCTGCTTATGTTAGGGCTGAAAAAAGCTGCAATTCTCTAGGTAGACACCCCAAGTGAACTGGGTTATCTTTCAGTCTAGACCCCTCAGAAAGGCGAGCGCGTGGCGGCATTTCAGAACTTTGAAGAAGTCTGGGCGGCCCTAGGGCGGCTCTACAGCGACATTGTCAAACTCCAGGAATCGCAACAGCAAGTGAATCAGCAACTGACCCAACTGGGCGAGCAGATAGGCCGGCTGACCGAGAGCCTAGGCAGGCTCGTCGAGAGCCTAGGCAAGCTCGTCGAGAGCCAGGATCAGCTCGTCCAAAGCCAGGATCAGCTCGTCCAAAGCCAGGATCAGCTCGTCCAAAGCCAGAATCGAATGGTCTCCAGCGTTTCCACCCTCGCCGGCACCGTTACCCAGTTGGCCAGCATCGTAGATTCGCATGAGCGCCGACTGGAACGCCTCGAAGGACAATAGTTTTACTCGTCTGAATCGCGCGGGGTGCCCCTACGGCTCGGACTATTTCGCAGGCTCGGAACAGCCCTTTCGCCCGCCGCGGGAGCAGCGTCCTAGACGTGCACCTCTCTTCACACCTGAATTCCTACGCTCCTCGCGTTACACTCTTCTATTCCTTATGCCTTCCAAACGTAGCCTCGAACTTCGCCGCCAAGTGGGCCAGTTGCTCATCATGGGCTTTGACGGCACCGAGATGTCGCCGCGCCTGCGAGTCATGCTGGAGACGCTCAGTCCTGCCGGCATCATCCTCTTCAAGCGCAATCTCGAGCACGCCGAGCAGACGCATGCCCTGCTCAGCCAGGCCCGGAAGCTCAACCCGACTCCGCTGTTCCTTTGCGTGGACATGGAGGGGGGCACCGTCGATCGCCTGCGTGACGTGATCGCGCCTGTGCCCTCCGTCGCCGAGGTGGCGGCGAGCGGATCGAAGGCGCTCTTCCGCAAGCATGGCCGCCTGATCGGCGAAGAGGTGCGCGCGCTCGGTTTCAATACCGATTTTGCCCCCGTGCTCGATCTGCAATTCCCGGCGTCCCGGAACGTACTGACCACCCGCACCGTCTCGGCCCAGCCCCGGCAGACCGTGATCTATGCGCGCGGGTTTCTGCGCGGCCTCCGCGACTGTGACATTGTGGGATGCGGCAAGCACTTTCCCGGCTTGGGCGCGGCCCGGCTGGACTCGCATCATGAGTTGCCCGTGATCGAGAAACCCTGGAAGCGCTTGTGGAAGGATGACCTGCGACCTTATCGCGAATTGTGCGACCGCTTGCCCTTCGTAATGGTGGCGCATGCGGCCTATCCTCAGATTACCGGCGATAACACTCCGGCGTCGCTTTCCAAAAAGTGGATGCGTGACATTCTGCGTAAGAAGATCGGCTATCGCGGGCTCATCATCACTGACGATCTCGACATGGGCGGGGTGCTGGCGGCATCGTCGATTGAAGACGCCGCGGTGGAGACCTTGCGCGCCGGGGCCGACATGTTCCTGGTCTGCCAGAAAGAAGAGAGCGTGCGGCGCGCCTTCGAAGCTGTGGTGAAGCAGGCCGAGAGCGACAAGAAGTTTGCCAAGCTGGTTGCCGAGAAAGCGGGGCGCGTACTCGCCGCCAAGAAGAAGTCGAAGGCGCTGCGAGCCCGCATGGCGCCGGCTCCAACCCAAAAAACGGTGGAGCGACTCACGCGCAAGATCTGGGAGTTCAGCGAAGAAGTTCGGGCCCATGGCCTGGTGAGCGGCGAGGCAACACCGTGATCGTTGCCGGCGTCATGAGCGGCACCTCGGCCGACGGCATCAACGTCGCAATGGTTCGTATCCAGGGGCGCGGATTCCGTTCGCGCCTGGAATTGCTGGCGCACTATCAGTTTCCCTACCCGTCTGATGTACGGCGGGCGGTGCTGGCGGCGATGAATGCGAAGTCGGCCAGTGTGGCGGATCTTGCGCGGTTGAGCTTCGCGCTGGGCAATCTTTACGCCGACGCGGTTCGCGCCGCGCAACGCCGGGCGCGACTGGAGTGCGAACTGGTGGGCTGTCACGGCCAGACGCTCTATCACCAGGGAAATCCCGCTCCGTTTCTGGGCCGCCGCATCACCTGCACCTGGCAGACGGGCGAGCCGGCGATCATCGCGGCAAAGGCAGGCGTGCCGGTGGTTTCCGACTTTCGTCCTGCCGACATGGCTGTAGGCGGCAAGGGCGCGCCGCTGGTACCCTTCCTCGATTACGTGCTCTATCGCCATCGCCGTTACGGGCGGATCGTGCAGAACCTGGGCGGCATCGGCAACCTGACTGCGATTCCGCCGCGAGCCCAGCCCGACGAACTTGTCGCCTTCGATACCGGGCCGGGCAATATGGTGATCGACGCCGTTACCGCGCATCTGTTCGACAAGCCGTTCGATCGCAATGGCCGGCTGGCCGCTCGCGGCGAGCCCATCGAGCGCGTGCTGCGCGAGTTGCTGCGCCATCCCTTCTTCCGGCAGAAGCCTCCCAAGACTGCCGGGCGCGAACAATTTGGCCGCGAATTCGTACGCGAGTTGCTTCGCCTCTGCCGGCGGGCCGACCAGAACGACATCGTTGCCACCGCGACAGCGTTGACCGCTCGATCCATCGGTGATGGCGGTGCGCCGGTTCGTACTACCGTTGCTGGAAAGCGAGACGGCCCGCTTTCGCGAGTTCATTGTTTCCGGTGGCGGGACCAAAAATCCCACGCTGATGCGCATGATTCGCGAGGAACTTGCACCGCTGAAAATGCGCGTGAAGACCACTGATGATTTTGGCCTCCCTTCCGAAGCGAAAGAGGCGGCCGCATTTGCGCTGCTGGCCTATCAGACGTGGCGACGCCTGCCGGGGAACGTGCCTTCCGCCACCGGCGCCAAGCAGCCGGCGATCCTGGGCAAAGTCAGCTATGCGTAGACCTCTTTTCACCACGGAGAACACGGAGCGCACGGAGAAAACTAGAAACCAATTCACCACAGAGGCACGGAGGCACAGAGAAGAAGGAAAAGAAAGAAAAAACAAGAAGGAAGAAAACAACGGGCTACACGGATTCGCCGGACAATGGCAAAGTTACTATCAGCGGGATCTTAGATCCAAATTCTCCCTGCGTCTCCATGTCTCTGCGGTAGATACGTTCGGAGTCTTCTCCGTGCGCTCCGTGTTCTCCGTGGTGACGCTCTTTCTCGCCCTGCTACTCACGGCCTGCTCCAGCAAGCCTGATCCCAACACGCTGGTGATGATCATCGAGAGTAGTCCCACTAACCTCGACCCGCGCGTCGGGGTGGACGCTTTTTCTGAGCGCATCGACGATTTGCTCTTCGACTCGCTGGTGCGCCGCGACGATCACTTCAATCTGCAGCCCTGGCTGGCGGAGCGCTGGGAGATTCCCGATCCGCAGACCTACATCTTTCACCTGCGACATGGCGTGCGCTTCCACAATGGACAGCCGCTCACCGCGCGCGACGTGAAGTGGACCTTCGATTCGCTGCTTAGCGGCAAGGTGCGCAGCGCCAAAGCCGGCAGCTACGCGCAAGTCAGCAGTGTGGAAGCCCCTGACGACTACACCGTCGTCTTCCACCTGAAGCAGCCGTTTGCGCCCATGCTGTGGAACCTCTCGAACGGCACTGTCGGCATTGTGCCTTACGGCAGCGGCGACGACCTTCAATCGCCATCCCATTGGCTCCGGTCCGTTTCGCTTTGTCAGCGCGCAGCAGGACAAGAACGTTATCGTCGAGCGCAATCCCGATTACTGGGCCGCGCCGGCGAAACTGCCGCGAATCGAGTTTAAAGTGATTCCCGATGCCACCACGCAAGCTCTCGAACTGCGCAAGCAGAGCGCCGACGTGGCCATCAACTCACTGGTCCCCGATACGGTGGTAGCGCTCGAGCGCGATCGCAATCTCACGGTCATGCAAGTGCCGGGCACCATCTACGCTTATCTCGCGATGAATCTGCGAGATCCCACATTGAAGGACGTGCGGGTGCGGCGCGCCATTGCCTACGCCATCGACGTGCGGCCCATCATTCATTACCTGCTGCGCGACGAGGCGCGCCCCGCCTACGGCGTGCTGCCGCCGGAGCACTGGGCCTATGACGGCGATGTGATGCGCTATCCGCACGACCCCGCGCGCGCTCGCCAGCTTCTCGATGACGCCGGATATCGCGCGGTCAACGGCGTGCGCTTTCACGTCACCATGAAGACTTCGACCGACGCGTCCACCCGCCTGCTGGCGGCGGTGTTGCAGCAGCAGTTGCGGGAGGTCGGCATCGCGCTCGACATTCGCACCTTTGAGTTCGCAACGTTCTTCTCGGATGTAACCAAGGGCGCCTACCAGATTCATTCGCTGCGCTGGGTAGGCGCCAGCAATCTCGATCCCGACATCTTCGAGCACGTCTTCGATACCCAGAGCTTCGCTCCCAAGCGCGCCAATCGCACCTTCTACTCCAATCCGCGCGTCGATGAACTCATTCGCGAAGGCCGCAGCACGCTCGATCAGGCAAAACGCAAAGTCATCTACGACGAGATCCAGCAGATCCTTGCCCAGGACCTGCCGTACATCAATCTGTGGTATCTGAACAATGTGCTGGTGCACACCAACCGCGTACATGGAATCCGACTGGGGCCGTCGGGCAGCTACGATTTCCTGCGCACCGCTGAACTGGCGAATTGATTCCGCTCAGCTCCCTCACGTGGCTAGCCTGAACAAGCGCGAGATCGCGCGTCCCGGCATCTTTCACGTCGCGTGTTACCATCGAAAACTAAGCGTCAGAGGACCTGGAATCTTGCGAATTCTCTTCGTTGGAGACATTTTTGGCCGTCCAGGCCGCACCATTGTTCATGAGCGGCTGCCCGAATTGCGGGAACAGCACTCCGTCGATCTGACCATCGCCAACGGCGAAAACGCGGCCGGCGGTTTCGGCATCACGCCGCAAATTGCAGAAGAGCTTTTCGAGCTCGGCATCGACGTCATCACCACCGGCAATCACATCTGGGACAAGCGCGAGATCATCGACTACATGAACTCGGCCAACGGCAACGAGGCTTCGCTGGCGCGTCGGGTTCTGCGCCCGGCCAACTACCCGACGGGCTCACCCGGCTTCGGGTGGTATCAGGGACGCACCCGCGAAGGCGTCGCCTACGCGGTCATCAATCTGCAAGGACGCGTCTTCATGGCCAACAACGACGACCCGTTTCGCCTGGCGGACAAACTGCTGCAGCAGATCACGGCGAAGGTGGTGCTGGTGGATTTTCACGCCGAAGCTACGTCGGAAAAGATTTCGCTGGGCTGGTATCTGGAAGGCCGCGTGACCGCGGTGCTCGGTACTCACACTCACGTCCCCACCGCCGACGAGCAAGTGCTGGCCGGAGGCACCGCGGTGCAAACCGACGTTGGTATGACCGGCCCTTACCATGGCGTCATCGGGGTGCAGAAGGAGCAGATCCTGCAGCGCTTTCTGACCAATATGCCGGGGCGATTCGAGCCGGCTACCGACGACGTGCGCCTGTGCGCCAGCCTGATTGACTGCGATGCGGAAACCGGCCGCGCCACCGGCATCCAGCGAATCCTGCTGCGGCAGCAGTAGAAGCAGCACTTGGCAATTAGCATTTGGCAGCGTCAGCCCGTTGGGTCTGAGGGATGAATTGCTAATTTGCAGGAATGCTGTTGTGTCTGACCGGGCAGCACTTTATGATCGTCGCGGCCAGTGGCGAGACCAGGCGTTTTGCCAAATGCCAAGTGCTAATTGCCAACTGCCCTGCCTATGCCCCACTCCGACGAATTGTGGATGGAGGAAGCGCTGCGCGAGGCGCAGCGCGCGCTCGCGCTGGGCGAAGTGCCGGTAGGCGCGGTCGTAGTCCAGGCCGGCAGGGTCGTAGGCCGGGGATGCAATCGCCCGCTCAGCGCGCACGATCCCACCGCTCATGCGGAGATTCTGGCCCTGCGCGAGGCCGGGCAGACCATCGGTAATTACCGCCTGCTCGACTGCGATCTCTACGTGACGGTCGAGCCCTGCGCCATGTGTGCCGGAGCGATTACCCACGCGCGTATTCGCCGCCTGATCTATGGCGCTGAAGATGCCAAGGCCGGAGCAGTGCATTCCATGCTGCAGGTGCTCAACCATCCCCGGCTCAACCATAAAGTCGAAGTCTGTTCCGGAGTACTGGCCGCGCGCTGCATGGACCTGCTGCAAACCTTCTTCCGCGAAAAGCGCAGGCCGGAGTCCGATGCCCCGGGATTGCCAACCGGCTAGCAACGTCCCTGATCGCCGCGTAAGCTCTGCTATCATAAAAGGCAACCACGTTGGCTCGCGCGGAGAGGTGCGTGAGTGGTTGAAACGAGCCGCCTCGAAAGCGGCCATACCTTGACGGGTATCGGGGGTTCGAATCCCTCCCTCTCCGCCAGATTACCCTGCAATGAATCCGTTACCTCGGGTCGCTCCCGTTGGTGAGGGCGCCCATAAGGCAACCGGTTGTGTCCGTCAGGAGCTTTTGCCCCTCCTTAGCCCCAACCGCGTTCGGATTCTCGAGGGATTTTAGCCCATCTTGCCTCGGGGAAAATGTGCCGTACCGACGCGCTGTCCTGTATCCCGAAGCCTCTCCCTGTAATCCAATACTGCGTTATTGAATTCGCCGAGGAGGCAACTCCATGACAAATGCGAGCCGGGCTCCGATGATTCATCTTCTGGCTATCGGGTTGCTGATGTTCTCTGCAAACTCCTGGGCACAGCAGCGGCCGCCCATCGCCGAACAAATCGCCAAGGCCTACGGATTCGATTCGTTCGGTCAAATCGAGGCGATCCGCTACACCTTCAACGCCGGTATAGGCGACGTCAAAACTCGGAGCTGGGTCTGGGAGCCGAAGACCGACAGAGTCTCCTACGACGGCAAAGATAAGGCAGGCAAGCCGGTAAAGGTCAGCTACCTGCGCTCTCAGTTAAGCAGCCAGCCCGCTGTCGTGAAGGACGAAGTCGATGCGTTGTTCATCAACGATCAGTATTGGCTACTCTTCCCCTTTCATCTTGTCTGGGACACCAGTGCCAAGGTGGAGCAGACGGGCACGCACCCACTGCCTCTGGGTAAGGGCTCGGCCGAGCGGGTGGTAGTGACGTATCCCTCGCAGGGCGGTTACACGCCGGGCGACATTTGGGAACTCTTTGTCGGCCCGGACAACCGCATCAAGGAATGGACTTACCACCCCGGCGGAAGCGCCAAGCCGGTGGTCCTTGCGACGTGGGTGGACTATAAGAAGGCGGGGCCTCTGCTGTTCTCACTGGACCACCACGGAACGCGCCTGGGCAAGCCAGCGCGGATCTTCTTTACCGATGTGGCGGTTAAGCTGGTCGGGTCAAACACCTGGATGAACGCGCAATAAACGCAACGGATGTTTCCTCAGTCGCAGCAATTAATTTCAAGGATGGCTGAAATTCATAGGAGGATTTATGGCAATGACAACCAGCGCCGTAGCAACCATGAAGATGGCACAAGTCTCCAAGCCCGGAGCCGATTTCCAGATCGTGGAGCGCGAGCTTCCTGAGCCGGCTGCCGGACACGTGCGGATCAAAGTGCAGGCCTGTGGGGTTTGCCACAGCGACGTGCTGACCAAAGAAGGCTTGTGGCCCGGAATCGAATATCCCCGGGTTCCAGGACATGAGGTGGCGGGCGTCGTGGACAAAGTCGGCGAAGGTGTTTCAGCGTGGCAGAAAGGTCAGCGGGTTGGTGTCGGCTGGCATGGCGGCCACGACAACACCTGCCGGGAGTGCCGGCGCGGAGATTTTCGCAATTGCCGGAACCTGAAAGTTTGCGGCATCAGCTATGACGGCGGATACCAGCAATACATGGTGGCTCCGGTGGAAGCTCTCGTGTCGATACCGGAAACTCTCAGCGACGTCGATGCCGGACCACTGCTCTGCGCCGGGATTACCACCTACAACGCCCTCCGCCACAGTCATGCGCTACCCGGCGATCTGGTTGCGGTGCAAGGCATCGGCGGTCTGGGCCACCTCGGCATTCAATTTGCGAATAAGTTCGGCTATAACGTGGCGGCTATCGGGCGCGGGACCGAGGATGCGGCCCTGGCTAAGAAACTGGGTGCGCGCGTCTACATCGACAGCACCGCGACCAATGCCGCTGAGGCATTGCAAAAACTAGGCGGCGCAGACGTGATTCTGGCGACTGCCCCCAACTCCAAAGCGATGTCGGAGCTGGTCGACGGCCTGGGCCCGAATGGCGAACTCATGGTGATTGGTGCAGCCTTCGATCCCATTGAAGTCACGCCCATACAACTCATCAGCGGAAGCCGAACGATTCAGGGCTGGGCCGCGGGAACGCCAGCCGATTCCGAGGATACTCTGCGCTTCGCCGAGCTAAGCGGCGTGCGTCCCATGATTGAAACTTTTCCGCTCGAAAAGGCGGCCGAGGCTTATGCGCGCATGATGAGCGGCAAGGCGCAGTTTCGCGTCGTGCTGACGATGTGACGCCGGCAAAATTGGGAAACCTGGCGAGCGCTGGTCCGACGAGTTTGCATGCGCGAAGCTAACGATTCGCGCTGCCCGGTCGGACACGGTGCTTGCAGGTTCCCGGCGCTGGGTTGATGGGGATTTTGTGATGCTTCCACTCAGCGTCCACCGAGGAGACGAAGCTCAAGGAGAAGAAATCGTGGCAACTGCAACCCTGACAACCCGGCCTCCGTTGCCTCCATTTACACGCGAGAGTGCGATTCAAAAAGTGCGTCTCGCCGAAGATAGCTGGAACTCGCGCGATCCGGGGAAAGTGGCTCTGGCCTACGCGATCGATTCGCGCTGGAGGAACCGTTCGGAATTCGTTAACGGGCGAAACGACATCATCGCTTTCCTGTCGCGCAAGTGGGTCAAAGAGCTGGACTACCGGCTCATCAAAGAACTGTGGGCGTTCACCGGGAACCGCATCGCGGTGCGCTTCGCTTACGAATGGCACGACGACTCGGGCCACTGGTATCGCTCCTATGGCAATGAGAACTGGGAATTCAATGATGATGGGCTCATGGCCACACGGTACGCGTCAATCAACGATCTCCCCATTGCGGAAGCAGATCGCAAATATCACTGGCCGCTGGGGCGCCGTCCCGACGATCATGCCGGGTTGAGTGACCTGGGGCTCTAGCGGCAACCAGGTCCACGCACTCCATGGGCAGACATTGCAAGCGGGCGGTCTGCGACCGCCCATGCGAGCTGATTCGTGACAGGGAAGATGTTGGCGCTTGATTCGTTTCTCCGACCACCGTATTTCCCCAACCGTTCCATCGCGATAACTCCCGCGTCGTTAGGGACCAAAGAGTTGACCAAACCGACTCAGCCCAAGCCCAGCGATCAAAACGAGCAGTCCACAGGTTACGCAAACAGTTAGTCGCCCGACGTGACCGACATCACAGACGGGCTCGACCGTAACTGAGAGACTTTCAGTGCTTAGCGGCACCGAATCACTGCCGTCAAGCGAATCTGCACCCCCGAAATCAGGCGACACGCTTTAGGACGATTTGTAGGCGTTAGCTGTTGACTCTCGTCGGGCGGGCGATGACGCGGATTCCAGAATCTCGGTGGACGTTGAACAATGGGTTTCTTTAATGAGCAGCGGCCTTTAACACCGCGGTTCAAATAGACGGACAGCAATGGCTCCTTTAGCCCTCTTCGTTTCACTTCTATTCGTCTTCAGCCTGGTATCGCGGCGGCTGGAGCGGACGATGGTTACCGCGCCCATCGTGTTTACAGCGGCGGGCATGCTGACGTTTCCCGCCTTGCAAGGAATCCTGAGCGCCGGGTTTACTGCGAAGGCCGCACTCCATCTTGCTGAAGTCGGCCTGGTGATGCTGCTCTTCACCGATGCCAGCCGCACCGACCTGCATGTCCTGCGTGATATCAGGAATCTGCCTGCGCGGTTGCTGAGCACCGGCATGTTGTTGACGATTCTTCTCGGGGCCATCGTCGCGCGGCTAGTGTTTCCGCATCTTTCGATCTGGGAAGCGGGAATCCTGAGCGCCATTCTTGCGCCCACCGACGCCGGCCTGGGACAGATTATCGTGAACAGCTCGCGCGTGCCCATGCGCATTCGCCAGGCGCTCAACGTCGAAGCCGGTCTCAACGACGGACTTTCGGTGCCTTTCCTCCTGTTCTTCATCGCCATCGCAGCTGCCAAAATCGAAGGTGGAAAAGGCAGCCTGGTGGAGTTCATCGTGGAGCAGTTGGGCTTTGGCGTAGTTGTCGGTTTGGCCATCGGCCTCGCCGGCGGCTGGCTGCTCAGCCTGGCGCGCCGCAAGGAGTGGATGACGGAATCGTTTCAGCAGATCGGAGTGGTCGCATTGCCGCTGCTCTGCCTGGTGGCGTCCGAAATGGTTGACGCGAGCATGTTCATCGCCGCCTTCGTCGCCGGACTGGCGGTGCAAGTCGGATTCAAAGATGCCGGCCGGCGCAGTGTTGAGTTCGCGGAGGACTGGGGACAGTTGCTGAACCTCGGCATCTTCTTCCTGTTCGGGATGGCGGCCGTGCGGGATTGGCCGCAGTTCGGCGCGGCGTCGTGGATCTATGCGCTTCTCAGCCTCACCCTGGTGCGGATGCTGCCGGTAGCTATTGCGCTCATCGGCACGCACCTCAGTCGGGCCAGCATCGTCTTTATGGGCTGGTTCGGCCCGCGCGGACTGGCTTCCATTGTTCTTGGTCTGGTCTATCTGGGACAGGAAATGCATTTCCCCGGTGAGCCAACCATCCGCTATGCGGTGACGGCAACCGTGCTGCTTAGCATCTTCGCTCACGGATTAAGCGCGATGCCCGGCATCGGCCTTTATGCTCGCCAGATCGAAGCCCTCCCGGGCAATGCGCCAGAACACCGGGAAGCAAGATGACGAGTTGGAGAAACCTACTCGAGAGAATCAAGACGGCCTTTTCGCCGTCAAGAACGCGGTTTGTGAGGAAATATCTGGATCCGGCCGATCGATTGGAAGAGGTCCTGTGCGGCTTGATCATGGTGCTCGACTTCACCCTCATCGGAGGGCTGACGGCGGGCGAAGGAAAACAGGGAGTACGCCATCTCTTGATTGCCGCTCTCGGCTGTAATGTCGCCTGGGGCATCATCGATGGAGCATTGTACGTGATGGGCAGCTTGACCGGGCGCCGCCAGCGCCTGCGTTTCCTTAACAAGCTCAGAAGCGCTACCGATGAGAGCGTGGCGTTCCGGGCGATCAGCGGCCAACTCGATCCATTGCTCGAACCGGCTACCAGCGCGGACGAACGTACACGCATTTGCCGGGTAATGCTGCCGGTCTTGTCACGGATCGAGTTACCAGAGGCCGGCGTTACCAAGGATGACGTCTATGGGATGGGTGCGATCTTCTGGATCGATCTTGCGTCGGTGATCCCGGCGGTGATCCCGTTCTTGATCTTTCCTTCCGAGCCGCGCTTCGCGCTTCGAGTTTCGAATACCCTGCTGATCCTATCGCTATTCGCCGCCGGGTTTATGTGGGGAAAACTCACCGGCTTCAACCGCTATCTGGCAGGATGCTCCGCGATGCTGACCGGCTTAGCACTGGTGGGTGTTGCCATTGCTCTGGGCGGTTGAGCCACAACCTCGGACGCGATCGCATTTGAAAATCATGCACCAACTCGGAGCGCTCACCCTGGTTGCCCTGCTGGGTGGTTACGCATTGAGCCAGGGAACGACCAGCGGCGCGCCGGCTAAGCCGTCGGATGCCGCCCAGAGCCCGTGGGCCTACAACCTCACGGTGGATGGCTACATCGTTCCCCACGATCAGTCCTACGTGAATCCAGTTTTCACCGCGGATCGGAGTTGGCTGCATTTGGAAGCACGCTATAACTACGAGAACCTAAGGACAGGATCTTTGTGGGCCGGTTATAACTTCAGTGCCGGCAATAAGCTGGTACTGAATCTTACGCCGATGATTGGCGGAGTTTTCGGGACCACAACCGGGATCGCACCCGGTTGTGAAGCTTCGCTGACTTATCAGAAGGTCCAACTGTCGATCTCCAATGAATATGTATTCGATACGACGCATAAATCCGGAGACTTTTACTATGCCTGGCCGGAGCTGACATATTCGCCTCTGAACTGGTTTCGTGTGGGCCTGGTGGCACAGCACACGAAGGCTTTCCACACCAGCCTCAACGTGCAGCGCGGATTCCTGGTCGGGGTATCCCATAAGAAGTGGGAACTCACGACTTATATCTTTAACGCGGGCTTTACCGATCCAACCGCGGTGCTTGAGGCGGGCTTCAGTTTTTGAGTGCCGGCGCGGCATCATCAGCGCGACAGTAATATCTTAGTATCCAACCATGTAATCCTCTCCACCAGCGGCCAGTTGGGTGAAAAGTCGCTCTCCGGTCGGGCCGATTTCGTCTTTCCTCTAGCCGTGGTTGGCGTGGACTGCCTTCCCCAAGGGGCGCCTGACGGTAGAGTGGGTTTTAGCGGCGGCCGTGGAATGTCGTGGTATTCGTGATGTACAGCTCGTGCACTTTCTGATTGATTTCGTCCGGCGTGAGGCCGACCGATGCCATGTAGTTTCGCATCTCGTCTCGTCGATTGGCGTCAACGCTAAGCTTGGCATTTCCGTCGACGAACACCTGGACATTGGCTCCGCTTCTCACCAGCCGATAATTGTGCATGTCTGATTGTATCCGTAGCTTCAGGTTACCACGCCAGAGCGAGCGTCTTGTCCACAAGAGCAGCGATTCTACCCTTGCGTGACTGGCCAGGGAATCAGCTTCCATGCTTGTCTGGACGCATATCTTATAGCGTCGGGCGCAGCTCTCAGTCCTGGCGCCAGACATAGAAATACTTTTCGTCTGTACTGGTCGCCAGCGACCGAACTCGCTGCGGTGCAGGGTACGAGTCTCTCCAGCCTCTCCTAGTTCGACCGCCGGAGCTTGCACGATACATTTGGCGAGCCACACGGCACCGCTCACAATCTAGTAATCTAATTCCACAATACTGAGATAACTGAACTCCTCTGGAGGAAGGGTTGGCGCATGGCGAACGAAACTTATGAAACGACGTGTTGCGTTGTGGGCGGCGGACCGGCGGGGATGATGCTGGGTTACTTGCTGGCACGAGCTGGCGTAGCCGTCACCGTGCTGGAGAAGCATAACGATTTCTTTCGCGATTTTCGCGGGGACACGGTACATCCTTCGACGCTCGAGCTCATGTACGAGCTGGGCATCCTGGAAGATTTCCTGAAGGTGCCGCATCAGAAGCTGACCTCGGTCGGCGGCATCTATGGCGATTACGCGTTTCGCGTGGGCGATTTCCGCTATGTGCCCACCCATTGCAAGTTCGTCGCCCTCATGCCGCAGTGGGATTTCCTCGACTTCCTCGCCGGCAAAGCGCAGCAGTTTCCTGCCTTCAATCTGCGCATGCAGTATCAAGCGGTTGACCTGATGCGCGATGGCGGGCGAATTATTGGCGTCGCGGCGCAGACTCCCAACGGACCGGTACAGATTCGCGCCGATTTGGTGGTTGGTTGCGATGGCCGTCACTCCACCGTCCGCCAGGCGGCTCACCTGGAAGTGCAGGAGTTTGGTGTCCCCATTGATGTGCTGTGGTTCCGCATCAGCCGCACTGGAAATGATCCCGAGCAGCTCCTGGGAAACCTCAATTATGGTAAGGCGCTGATCCTGATCCCCCGTAACGACTATTTTCAGGCCGGACTCATCATCCCCAAAGGCTCGCTTGACGAACTCCAGCGTGAAGGCCTGGAGTCTTTCCGCAGCTTACTTCGCCGCATCGCTCCTTATCTCGGCGATCGAGTGGAGGAACTGAAAGATTGGGAGCAGATCAAACTGCTGTCGGTGCAGATCAACCGGCTGCGGCAGTGGCATCGTCCGGGACTGCTGTGCATTGGCGATGCTGCTCACGCTATGTCTCCCGCGGGCGGCGTCGGCATTAATCTCGCCATCCAGGATGCGGTAGCAACCGCGAATCTGCTAGCCGATGCTTTGCGCCAGGGACGCGTCACCGAAGCCATGCTGACACAGATCCAGCAGCGCCGGGAATTTCCCACGCGGGTTACTCAGTTCCTGCAAGTCAATGCTCATAAGGCGATCAAGAAGATATTCGAGAATCCCGGCCCCGCGAAAGCGCCCTGGCAACTCAAAGCCGCAGTACACATACCGGGATTGCAGCACCTGACGGCGCGCGTAGTGGGCGTCGGTGTCCGCCCGGAGCACATTCGAGGCGCGAGAGAAAAAACAGGGTGCGCTGGGCCGTGCCTCAAACGGTTCGCCGTGGGTGTAGGACTGGTGGCCGCAGGCGCGGTGCTGGCGGCCCGCGTACTGCGAGGTTTCGGACGTCGGCGTTATGCCGAAGCCTGATGGGAGCCACCTGCCGGACCTGCCGCGAGCTTGCTCTGGCGGTTGGGGACCGCTAGAATGAGAAAGCCTCGCTAGTAGGCGCGTAGCTCAGTTGGTTAGAGCGCTACCTTGACACGGTAGAGGTCAGGAGTTCGAGTCTCCTCGTGCCTACCATTCTTTTCAATCACTTCCCCGGCGACCGTGATTCCAGAACCGTCTTTTGTGTCGTTCTTTGTGTCGTAACCCCGCCTTTCACCCGGTCTGGACAGCGCGTCCAAGGCCTGCCTCTTGGCTTCCATGCGAACGTGCGAGTAACGGGCTAGCATTCTCGCCGAGACGTGCCCGGCAACGCTCATGATCGTCTGATCGCTCGCCTGCGACTCCGCTAGCTCGGTGATCGCGTGGTGGCGCAGATCGTGGAACCTGAGTCCAGGTATCCCGGCAGCTTTAGTTATCTGGCGCCAAGCGGAGCGCCAGCTCTTCATCGGCCTCGTGGGGTCAATGCGTTCGTGCTCACAAGCTGGAAAGAGAAAGTGCTCCGGCTCGGTGCCGCTGAAAAAGCTAGCTCTCTCCCTGAGTTCGCGGATTGCCCCGAAGGCAGCGTCGTTAATCGGGATTGTCCTTTCACCCGCTTCCGTTTTGCTCCTGCGAACTGAAAGCACCCGAGTCAGCAGATCAACATCTCGCCAGCGAAGATTCTTGATCTCGCAACCCCGCATTGTCGTATTGAGTGCCAGAATGCCCGCCAAACGCGCATTGTGCCACTCTGGGCGGCTTTTCGCCTTCGCCAATAGCTTTACTTTCTCTGAGTGAGCCAAGGCCCTGCCAATCGAACGCGGTTCGCGCAAGGGCCTTATCTCTGCTCCCACCACATGCCATCTCTTAGCCTTCTTCAGCAGTCGGCGGGTCACGCCCATTTCCATATTTATTATGGCTGGACCCACACCCGCCTTCGCGCGCCATTCTCGGAAGGCCACAAGGTTTTCGGTAGTGAACTTCTGGAGAGTGAGCGCTCCAAAGAATCGCCTCGGTTGGACGAACAGCTGTCTCTCTTTCTTCTGGCTTGCTTCGGACAGATCTAAACGCCGACCTTCGAGAAATCGGTCTACGGCCTCACCAAAGGCCAGTCGCCCGAACTGCTGACTCACTGGAGCGAGTTTGCCCTGCGAGGCTTGGGCGATGTGTTCTTTCTCCCGCGCTTGCGCCTCACGCCAATCGCTGGTGTCGAGGCTCTGTCGAAAGCGCTGCCCATCTATAAAGAAATGTGTGTGCCATGTCTTACCGCGCTTTACGAGTGACATTTTCCCTGCGTCCTTTCTTAGCGGCATTGCTGCCAGTTTTCGTTTCTTTCGGAGCGTTCTTCGCTCGGTTTTCGTTCCACCATTTCCGAGCGTGTTCTCTCTGCTTCTCTGCCTTGCATATCTCCGCATCGCAGACAGTTTGGTCGTTCCTTCTTGCAATGAAATAGGGACTCAGGCAGTGAGTGTTTGCACAGTACTTTAGACGACCCCAGTGCTCAAGAACTCCCTGCACGAGCATCGCTCGGAGATTTCTTGGTTCCGGCACGAGCCTGCGCGAATGAAGAGAGCACGTGAAAGGAGCGACGACGCTCCACCATCGTTGCGCTGAAGGAATTGTAGAGCTATCTACGGGGAAGCCAAACCATTCGCCAATGAGGTCGCGAACGTCCGCTTTGTCTGCGATCGCAAGAAACCGGTCTCGGGATAGAGATTTGCGAGACTCTTCTTGCTCAGCAGAAGGGCGCCAGGAAAGCCACTTGTTCAGAAGATAATCTGGGGGAGGGGGTGCGGTCGCGACCGAGGCAGCGGTGATGTGCTCCAAGTGCCTAAATCCTGAGGCTGCACGCTCAGAAAGTTCGCGGTCACTCCGCCATACTTCCTGCAGTTCATCCCGAAGCTCAATTAGATCCTTCGGAGTCTCGGGCCAAAGCCATAACCATTTCTTCCAAAACCAGCTAACAGCGTCCTGACCCCGCAAATTTGCTACATCAAGCAGCAGACGCTGTCTTTCTCCGTACAGCCTGCGTTCTAAGTGGTCTTCTAAGTACTTGAGGCCGTTTTCGAACGCTATTCGCCGTTGGGAATTGTCCACCTCTGCCTCGTTTTCCTTGCCGGGCTGTAGTGGATGACTAGAGAGTTTCAGTTTTCTCGATTGCGCCATCATCAAAGTCCGACACTTTATAACTTGACGATTACAAAATATAAAGTACTCTAGCGACAGATGCAAGAAGAAAGTGAGCTATAGATGCACACCACCTCGGTTGTACCGAGACTTATGGACGTAAATGAATTGGCGAATCTCTGGCGGGTCAGCCCGCACACCATCCGCGCATGGGTTCAACAGAAGCGCCTGAACCCGACTAAGATTTGCCGCCGACTGCTCTTTCATCCCGACGAGTGTGCCCGTTTCTTGGCTGCTGGGGACCCTAATCCTCAAGGTTAGTCCAAATGAGTAGCCCTGCAAGCTGGTCCCGAGATTGCAATCGGTTATGGATCCTGCGAGCAATTGGGCATGTAGAACCGTCCGCGAAGAGTGAGTGATGGGATTCCGGCGCCCCGATGAACGCGGGCTTAAGTAATCGCCAACACGAACGAGGCATGCTATGCCCGGACTACTGACGCCGGCACAGCGTGAATCGAGAATGGGAGAATTGGTGGAACCGACCTCTGAACCCGAATGGCCGACACAGGCCAAGGCAGCTCAGGCAGTCCTGCTAAATAAAAGGCAAAGTACAGCGACAGCGCACACGACGGCCAAACTCCCGTCCGCGGCCGGGGGTAGGAGAGCACGAAAGCAGCCCCCTCCACTTTGGGAAGGTGCTGAATACCCTCTCTACCCTGCGGGAACGTATGACGTGCGGTGCAACAAGATACAAGGCCCGCAGTGGCTGAAGAACCACAGGAGGTGGTCACTCAGATTGGAGTGCAGCTTCTTAACCGAGGAGGGCGAGGTGAGCGGCTTTCTGAACCTTGGCCAAGATCCCGAGCGATACCGCGTTGGAAGGCAGTCGAACTATTTCAAACTGTGGTGCAAGGTGAATAGAGGACTTCCTAGAAGGGGCCAGAGCATGTCATGGAACGATTTTCTTGGCAAGTTCTTCAGCGTGCGCATCGAAACGGCAGCGAAGAACAGCAAAGGGGAAGCCTTATCAGAGGCCGAGCAGTACTCGAAGATTGTCGAGTTCCTAGAGTGCATTGGTCCATGACCCCCTGCACCCCCAATCAGGAATCATTCAATCAGGAATCAATTAATCAGGAATCATGCAATCAGGCAATCAAGCAATCAACCAATCAAGATTGCCATAGGTACTGCAAGAGCGGCTCGCGCCCCGTCAAAGGGGCAAGCGAGCCGCCCCACTACCGAAGCTCCCGCCTCGACCGGGCGGAGGATGCAAGGCTAAGCAACCTAAAGAGCGGGGTCGGAGAAACCTTCCCCGCTCAGGCCAAGAATGGCCGTTTCTGGCATACCAGAGGCAAGTTAAAGAGGGGGGTGCCGTTGACGCGCCAGACTACTCCAAATGGCAAGTCTCGTCGACGAAACTGATCGAGACCCAGAAAACAAGAACACACAAATGATCGTCCGAAGACAGATGACTGATCTCACCGAATATGTTCTAGGGAGCCAACGTGACTAAGAACGAATTAAGAAAATGCGTACAGTCCAAGCTGGAAGAGGCGATCCGCGCCCAACGAAAAAGCTGGGACGCAGCCCTCGGCATAACGGAACTAACCGGCTACGCCGGTGATATTTATGCCTATGTCGCCGAAACAGCTGGTGCTTTGAAAGATGATGAGGCGATTCCTGATGATCTCGTAGGCGAACTGATCTCATCCACGAGTAGGCACAGCTTATCTCCTGGGCTGACCTCCCAGACGCCGCGAATTCAATGAAAACAACGAAAACAAAGTCCAAGTAGGCCACTCAGAGAGGGGGCATCACCCATGCCGCTAAAGCAGCAGCCAACGACAAGTGGTAAGTGTCAAGCGACGACGAAAGCGGGCCGTCACTGTGCCGCTCCAGCCGTTCGCGGAGAAAACTACTGTTCTTTGCACTCGGACCCCAACCGAGCAGCCGAACTCGGTCGCAAAGGCGGCGCTCGCAATCGCAAGGTGTACGACTGCGACGTGCGTAACGTCTCCGTCCCGGAATCGGCCGGAGATGTAAAGCGGATGTTGGCCGAAACCATGGCTGATATTCGGGCAGGGCGGATGGATCCCAAGCTCGGAAGCACACTTGGCTACCTGGGCATGGCGCTATTACGCGCCTTTGAGGTTGCTGATTTTGAGCAGCGTCTAGAACGATTGGAGCACAGGAATGAACTTGAAAACCAGGCTGAGCAAACTGGAAAAAACGACACGACGGAAAAGCACTGAGGCGGATTGCATCTGCTTCCCGCCGGATGAGCCGCCTCATCTGGAATTGAAGGCGGAGATAGAGTCTGCCAAGGCTGTCCAATGTCCACTACACGGGAAGCGATTCAGTGGCATTGCGCCGCATCATCTTTCGCATAATCAACGTTGCCCTCCATCTTGACCGCGAGTTGGAGTTACAGGCGGTCACCGCAGTACATCAATGCGATGCCCTCGCGAGCAAATGTATCTAACGTACCGGTATCGATTGCACGCTGGATCTTCTCCTCTAACTGTTCAAAACGATGCAAGCTATCGCATTGCCCTTTATAGTCACTTAGCAATTTGGTGCCGATTATAGAGAGGTCATCGACCGACCGTAGATATGCGTCTAATGAAAGGCTGAGACCAGCACTCAGGGAAAAACTCCGCCGTAACATGTCCAAATGTGATTCATCCAACATGAGCAACAATGGCGGCCAAGTGTAACGCTTAGTCAGGGGAACATTAACATTAACTGGAAGCATTTGATCCCTAGCGGCGTAGATAGAGGGAATTGCCCATCCGAGGGAATTGCCGGGATTAAAACTGCCAGAGAGGACGCCGACAACATCCTCATTTAAAATAACTGGGCCGCCGCTCATGCCCTTGTAGATAGGCATCTGAAGAGTAATAAGCTTCATGTCATCAGGTCTAAAAAGACGATTACCATTCTGGGGGTCACGAATTGCGGCCGACAGAACATAGCCGTCTGCTGTCAGATCGCCGGAGAGCTTTTGTATATCGGTAAAAGTGCTTGCGCTTCCATAGACTGTCAGTTTGTCTGATAGCTTACCGTGTAGCGGAGTGCTCTTAAGATGCAAATACGGGGTTGGTCCGGAGAGATTATTGATTTTCACCAAGGCCAAGTCATGGTTAGGGGCAATTGCTACAATTTCAATGCTCTGGTAGGCTTCTTGTCCATGGTATATTGTCAGCATAGTGCTACCCGCGACACGTGGTAACAAGTTAGCACGAGACCATCGTTGCTGACAAGAAATCCAGTGCCGAGCCATGCTGTTCCAGACTTAGGTACAGCCCAAATTGTGACTACGCTCTTCTGATTGTCAGCCTTGTCAACCGCGATCGCCCCAGGACCGATCGCTAGCGCTGCAAGAAGAATGAGACACGGGCCAGCAAGATTCCTCCGCAACGCCGTCATTTCTGTTTCCTGTCGGTTTGCTGATGTTGTGAGCGTGCGAGGTTATACATTTGAAGATAAGCTTCGTGAAGTGTAAGGTTCCCGTGAAACAGCTGAAAGTCAATTTCGTCAGGCGGGCTCAAGGGCCGGTCTGCAAGATACTTAGTATTGGCGGAAACATCTTTCCCTCGCTCCGATGGCTCTTGGTTTCCCGGTGACGGCACCGTAGAGGTCGAAATAGCAGGTGTGTTGCGACGCGCCTTTGGGCTTAGCCACCGATTTTCGGTGACTATTATGCCAACATATACTCCTATTAAGCAACACGAAGCTAGCGCCAGTACAGCCTTTCCCGCAAGACGACGGTCATCTATATTAAGCTTATGGAGCACGGCCAAAATAGAAGTGCCGACAAAAGCAAAGAGTAAACCGACAAGCGGAGTCACGACGCTTTCTGAAGTCATGCCAGTTAAGTTGCCAATCAAAAAGCCCAAGGCACAAAAGCCCAGAATTAACCACATGGCTCTACGCCTCCAATACGTCTGCTAGGCCCGCGCAATACTAATTCCACTCTTACGTAACACAAGTTTGGACAGAATCCGCCGTCGCTCAGTACCGGGGCTGGTCTTTACTTAGCCTAGACGTTGCGGTGTTCTCGTCCGCTTGAAATTTAGCATTGGCGGCCGGACAAATCCATGCAAAACGTAGACACGATTCACGAGTACCGCGAACGACACTCGCACGAGATCGGAAACCAGATCCTCGCGTCGTACCCGGCCCTCCATGGTGCCGATGAGGCTCCGTCCCCACTGCTTTCCCGGATGGTACGTGTTCCATATCCAGCCCAGACCCTGGCGATCATGGGTGTGAGCAAGCGCAATACCCCAAGCTCTTGGCATCTCGCAACGAGGGTGGTCGCCCATGTCGCTTAAGCGTATAGAAGCGATGCCGGTGCGGTGCAAAGCGACAACGGTAAGCGGCCAACCCTGCCAAGCTAAGCCACACAAGGACGGATTGTGCCTCTTCCACTCTGACCCCGCCAAAGCGGCGGAGCTGGGGCGAAAAGGGGGCCTGCGCCGTCAGCGGACTTACCAGCAGCCGAGCGAACCCGTTGCTCCCCCCGAATCGGCGGCCGACGTAAAGCGAATGCTAGCCGAAACCATGGCTGACATTCGGTCGGGAAGGATGGATCCCAAGCTCGGCAGCACACTTGGCTATCTGGGCACGGCGCTGCTGCGCGCCTTTGAGCTCGCTGATTTTGAGGAGCGGCTAGAACGACTGGAGCAGAATAATGAACTTGAAAACCAGGCTGAGCAAACTGGAAAAAACGAAGCGTTGGGTACCAACTGAGGCGGACTGCATCTGCTTCCCACCGGACGAACCGCCGCACCTGGAATTGAAGGCGGAGATCGAGTCTGCCAAGGCTGTCCAATGCCCACTGCACGGGAAGCGATTCAGTGGCATTGCGCCGCATATCTACCGCGTGATCGACGTTCCCCTTCACCTCCACCCCCACTGGAGAACCAGCCGCTCACCGCAGTACATCAAGGCAATGGAGGCCAGCTTCCCGCCTGACCGCTGGCCGGCAATACAGATTGTTGAACCCAATGGAGGGGTGCGATTCGTGCTCAAGGACGGGATGGAGATTCATCGGGTGCGGCCCCCAGACCCGGTGTACGACTACAATTCCGGCGAAGTCGTTGGCTTCAATGAAGGGTATCCACCCAAGTTTGAACCGATTTCCAAGATTGGGAGTGGGCGTTGCGATTGGGGGCAGAAGTCATGAGCACCTTGAAGAAGCGTTTGGACAGCGTCGAGGAGCGAACAGCGCTTCAGCAGCATCGGGAATTTGTACGCCAATCCAAGGGCCGACCTCCCGAAGAGTTGTCGTTCTTCTGTATTCATGGGTTTTGGCCGGAGAACCTCGGCGATGAGCTTCCGCCCGGAGCGGAGTTCACAGTGCGGGGGATCAAGACAATCGTTACCACCCAGTGGGAAGACGAGAATAAGAAGACCATCAGATAACGACGGCAGCGGGCGATCCGCGACAGCAATTTACCCGTCAGACGACCTGGACCGGCCACACCTGTAAATCCAGAGCCTGCCTGAGTTGTAGTCATAGAAAAAGGGGGACGAAGGTGCGTCGGCACTTAGAGGCGGCTGTCCACTTGCAACGTTGAAGCTGAGACGAGTCTGTTGCCATTGAGACGGAGAAACCATGGATGCACTGATGCAAGAGCTCTCAACCCTCATTGAAGAAACGGGCGAGAGAATCGCTGAAGATTATTACTTTGCTTTCTTTGAGTTCTTGGCGGAACTTAACCTCTCTGATAACGATTGCCCGATTCCACTGAAACTCTGGACTGCCATAGCCCAAGCATTCGCGGACGCCTCAGGCTATCGCATTGGTCTCCAAGCAGTGGTGCTTGAACCCGTTAACGGCGAGCCTACAAGCTACCGGGGTGTCGGGCATCGTGAAGTTGCCGGTGTCGAGCCGACATTATTTGTCCAGCCAGAAGAAACGTAATTTGGTCATTGTCAGTGATCCCGGCTGCCGGGTTGGCGCAAACGTTAGCTACTTCAATTTCGTCACCCTCTCCGGCGCAGCATTCCCGCGAGTCCCACCACGCCTGTCCCGAACAAAAGAATACTTCCTGGTTCCGGGGTTGATCCGGCGGGGCCGTCATTGTTCGCAGCGCTTAGCGAGTAGCCATCTCCTGTCGGCTCGCTGCTGGGGATGAACGGATCGTTGGTGGAGAAAGCGCCGTGGCCGGTGACCGTCGGTTCCAGGATTTGGCCCGACTCTACGTCGAGGGTCAGATTGGTAGGGTTGTATTCCAGCACGAAGTGCTCCTGACCGTTGATGGGCAGGCCTACGACGCTGGAAAACGTTCCCGACGAGCTGGCGAAGTTCATGATGTCGAAGGTATTGCCGATTTGCGGCACATAGCCGTGCAGCAGGTCCACCGTCATCAGGCCGTTGAGTTGGGCATTGCCGCTGACGTTGAGCTGATCGTATTGGCCGGATGTGGGACCGGCAATGTCGAAGGTCAGGCTTCCATTGGCCAATTGGGTGTAGTTGCCCATGATCGCCAATTGGCCGACCAGCATAGGGGCATCGCCAATGTTGATAGCGGCGTTGGATAGAACTGTGCCCTGTAGCGTTCCCTCGTTGCCATAAACCGATCCCCCGGCAAAATCAATCAGTCCACGGGATGAAATTCGCAGCGTGCCATCAACGGTGGTCTGGCCGCTGGTCTGGGTAAAGCTCAGCGGACTGCTAATCGTCGCGCCGGATGAGATGTCAACGATTCCAGTGTTTAGAAATCCCGGCAACGTGTTAGCCGAGGAGCGAGCGCCCCCTGTGACCGTCAAGCTTGTCCCGCTGCCGAGAAAGACCGTTCCAGCATTGCTGATGAAACTGATGTTGGCCACATCCTGGTTGGCTCCGAGCGAAAAATTCGCTCCCGCAGTATTGGTGAGCTTTCCGGTTATGTTTATCGTGTCGCTATTCTGAGCTCCTAGCGAGGTAGAAATGGTACCGGAATTGTTTACATCGCCGTTGATCCGAAGAATTGCCAAGTCCGATAAACTAATTGACCCACTGTTGGTTAAAGCTGCCCCTTGCACAATGGTGTTATAACCGGATTCACTGATGGTTCCGCTGTTCTGGATGTTACCGCTAACTTGGAAAGCGACTCCGTTTCCCCCTTGCATGACTATGCTCCCGTTGTTGATGAGGTTTCCGGCGGACACACTAGCTAGTGATGTGGTCAGGTCAAGTTGTGCCCCAGTGTTATTTGTAAGAGTGCCTCGGACTTCGAATTCTTCCGCGCCGGACTCTTCTCCTGCGAGAGTAATTGTGCAGGAGTTAACCGCATCACCTGAGACCACGAGCATGGCATTGCTCTCCGACCCCAAGCTAATTTGTCCCTGGTTCATCAGTGCCCCCACATGGGTTACACTTCCATCTCCGACCCTTACGGATCCGCTGCTGGAATTTGTCAGAGTGCCGCCGATGGATATCGAGGAACAACACAGATTCGACCCAAATATTCCAGAATTGACGAGGTTACCCGTAATAGACAGCGTCGAGTTATACATGATGGAAATGTTGCCAGAGTTGACAGCGCTCCCGTTCACCTGCAACAATGCTGGACCTGTTAGAGATATATCCCGGTGTTATTGATTTCGCTGGTGGTGACGGAACCTCCTCCATAATAGAGTCCTGAGTAGGATCCTATTGCCAACATACCCGAATTAGTGAGAGTGCCGGAGATGTTAAGGTCATTGCTAAGGGAGTTGACATACTGTCCTAAATCGATAAATCCAGAATTATCGAAGTCGCCGCTGATTTGTACCGTTGTTCCGTTCTCAAGATCAACTATTCCAAGATTCATCGAGCTTGCGCCGACCGACATATTGTCGTTAGACAGATACAAATTGCCTGACTGATTTATCGTGAGCGCTCCGGCAATGGTGAGCGTGTAGGGATTGCCGTCGGCGGTCAACTGCGAGTTGCCCGTCGAACCGCCCAGAGTCAGAGAGTTGATGCTGAAACTGGTGTCCAGGGTGACGTTGTCACTGCCGGTATTGATGAACACATCATTGCCGGAGCCCGGCAGTCCCGCACTCCAATCCGCGCCATTTCTCCAGTTGCCGGTGCCTCCCAGCCAGTTGTCCGGAGATGAGGGAAAGTTAAGCGGGGGGCTGAAATCAACCGCAGTCGGCAGGACATACTCATTGCTGAAAGAGGCAAAGCGCCGTGGGCTTTGCTCGATGTTCGATCCCCAAGCGGCTCCCGTTGCGATAACGAAAATTGCGATGACGGATAGATGCTGCCTGGGCATAGACAGCTCCCTGCTACGTCTCGCTGTCGTGAATGACTCACATTGGACCTGGGCGCGAGGAGGAATGCGGTCCAACGGGCAATACTGAGAGCCTGGGCTTTCGAGTCGTGCTTAAGGTAGCTCTCGAAACTTGGCAGCGGGAGCTGCTTAAAGTCATGGCCAGAAAGTACAGCCGATTATATCTCCGGACCGTCGGCTGTCAACGCTAGTTATTCGTCGTAGCAGATTGTTCCAAGTTGGTGCTGACTTCTAGCGAAGAAACATCGACACTCCTTACCACTCGGTTAGTTGTGGCCCGAAAGCGCAGGAAGGAGCCACCGGAACATGGATGACGTTGATGCCCCCAAGTGCCATACCGCCGCCACACGGCGATAGCTGATAGTGATACTTAGAAACTCCAGTAAGTGGTCTAGACGGCCAATGATATCAAGCATACAGTTTCCTATCTGTACTTACTATGAAAGCTGTACTAGAGTTCGTCAAACTGGTTGTGCTAGGACTAGCAGACTATATTGGCCACCGGCTTTGCGTTTTATTTTAAGAGCCACGGTTCGGCATAGCGAGGAGACAGTTCTCATTTGCGTGATCCAGCTCGGTGTCGTAATCGTGCTACTCAATACATGGGGATGTGTGAGTATCTATAAGAGAGGGTAAAAGGTGTATTACTTCGTTCCGTAGTCAAAGTGCTTTTTAGAAGTGTTTGTTTTGGGTCACCACACAGGTAGCGATTCCAAGGAAGTGGGCCAAGAATCCCATTGAGTAAACGTATTTGCTAGAACGGCAGTTCCCGAGCACGAAAGCTCTATACTGAAAGGAATAAAAGCTATGGCCGCAGATCTAGTCACCTCTTCTGAATTGCGGCCTGTCGTTTGTTATCTCAAGTTTGCTGGCTACCGTTGTGTGAGGGCAATTGTTGCCGTTGCACTCCTCGCCCTGGCTGTTGCTCCCAGGCTAGTCTCTCAGGTTGTTGATCCCCCTGGTCCTAGAGCTGTGACTACATATCACTACGATAATTACCGGACTGGCTGGAACCTATCAGAAAGTAAGCTCACGCCTACAACTGTAAGCAGCGGGCGATTCGGACTTCTAAGAACCGTAGTACTCGACGAAAGGGTGGATGCTCAACCACTAGTCGTCTACTCCATAAACGTTACGGCTGGCAACTACCAAGGTAAGCACAACGTCGTGTATGTGGCCACCGCCAATAACACTGTTTATATGATCGACGCCGATGACGGGACCGTTCTATGGAGCCGGAATCTTGGGACTGCCGTGACCGGGCCGGTCGGCTGCGGCGGGCCCCCGGGGAATGTTGGCATTACTTCCACCCCGGTGATCGACGCCACGAGTCACACTCTATACGTCATGGCATATATAAGCAGCATGAGCGGGCCGGCATATCTTCTCCACGCTCTAGATCTGGGCAACCTGGCCGACAACGTTTTTCCGCAGGTTGTGTACGCCTCCCATACGCTGACCGACGGCACGAGGTTCACCTTCAACGCAAACTACCAACTGCAGCGCCCAGGCCTATTGCTGGCTAACGGGAACGTATATGCGGGCTTCGGCAGCTTTTGCGATGGGTACGGCACCTATTCACGCGGCTGGTTGCTGGGATGGAATGCTGCATCGTTGGCTCCGCTCCCTTCAAATGAACTCCTGGACACACAAGCCAGCGATCAGTACTTTCTTTCTTCGATTTGGATGTCTGGTTACGGACTGACGGCGGACGATTCCGGCAATCTGCTGTTTGCCACAGGAAATTCGCAATCTGGAACTTATGATGGAGTGACCAACCTGCAAGAAAGCGTGGTGAAAGTGTCGCCGGACATCAGTAGCGTGCTCGATTTGTTCACCCCGAACAATCAGGCTGCTTTGGACCTATATGACCTGGACTTCGGCTCGGGAGGCGTATTGGTTCTCCCCGACCAGATGGGATCCATGCCGCATCTGGCCGTGGCGGCTGGCAAGAGCGGGACGATGTTCCTGATGAACGAAGACAACTTGGGCGGATATTCCCCCATTACGAACAATGTCCTCGGGAGCTACTCTGTCGGGCAGTGCTGGTGTGGGCCGTCTTATTTTGTCGATACTGATGGAGCGCCGCGAGTGGTCAGCAGCGGTGCAGGATCCGCTATAGTGTGGGAGCTCAGCACCTCGCTGCCCGCTCCAAGGTTGACAGCAGTGGGTGTCTCGCCAATCATCGTTGGCGGGCGGCAGGACGCGGGCTTCTTCACGACCATCTCGTCGAATGGTGCCTTCAACCCAGTCATTTGGGCGCTTTCGAGGGCAAGCCCGCAGAACATCTTCCTCTATGCGTTTGATCCGGACAACTTGCAAAATGGCCATCTGGCCCAGCTTTTCCGGGGCATTGCGGGCTTTTGGCCCATCGCCACAGCCAATGCCAATCTGGTTCCGGTGGTGGCGAACGGCAAAGTCTACGTCGCAAGCTACCAGCAGCTCACGATTTTCGGATTGACGGGACAGCCGAGAAAAGCAGTTCCAGCAGGCGCGTTTCGCGGCAAGGCAGAAGGCACCATTTGCCGGTGCCTTCAAGCGTTAACTAAGGGTCGTTGCAGCGCTCTTCGACTTTTGATGTGGCAGAAAAGTTAACCGGAGGGGATGCATAATGGGGTTCGTTCGCGCTGGCTGGCTCAGGTGTTCTTGGCGTTGAGCGAGGGCATTAGCGACCAAGAATTGACCGGAGCCGCGACTTAGGCATCATATCCGCTGGTGACTTGCCGTTTGTGTCGAGCCACTTCTCAAACTCCAAGATACGAACCCGGTGCTCGATTGCCGGCTGCTGGACACGAACCGTGATCGTATGTCCTCGCCCAACTTGGCCCACCCATTCGTTCTTCTTGAATGCCGCAAGCGCCTGTGCGACGGCTTCGTAGAGTGTTTCTGCTGTTATCTTCCAGCGAATGCTGGTGGCCGTCCGAGTCCTCGCAGGAGACCGTGCACGTCCGCAACGTCATGCCGGCTATTTTCGTCTTTTGTTCGCTATCAAGCAAGGGTCATGAAAAGCCCCGCCCGCGGCGGGCGGTTCTCGCTCGGCAGCGCTGCGAAGCACGCCAAACTGCATCTCGCAATGTGCCAAGAGAGCTACAATCGATGGCAATGTGCGGACGATACCGACTCTCTCGGCGGGCCGAGATTTTGGCCAGCTACTTCTACGCTGAATATGAGGGCTTGGACTGGGAAGCCCGCTACAACATCGCTCCAACCCAAAGCGTGCCCGTCATCCGGCAGGATCCGGGTAAGCCCATTCGGCGTGCTTCACTCATGCGGTGGGGATTGATCCCGTCCTGGGCGAAGGAGGCGACCGTGGGTGCTCGCATGATCAACGATCGGGCGGAAACCGCGGCGGAAAAACCGGCCTTCAAAACTGCTCCAAAATCGACGGTGCCTTATTCCTGCGGACGCGTTCTACGAATGGCAGAGGACTGGTCAAACCAAACAGCCATACTGTTTCGAGGTGCAGGAGGGGGAGCCGTTCGCTTTCGCAGGATTATGGGATAGCTGGCGAACGCCAGACGGAGGTACTCTTGAGAGCTGCACAATTCTCACCACAACGCCGAATGAACTGCTGGCCGAAGTTCACGATCGGATGCCAGTGATTCTTCCACCAGCAAGATACGACCTCTGGCTTGATCCGGAGTTTCGAAACGTGACAGCAACAACCGAGATGCTGAAGCCCTACGACCCAGGGCAGATGCGGTGTTATGCCGTGAGTATCCGGGTGAACAATGTCGCGAACGACGGCCGTGAGTGTTCCGAACCGATTGAAGTGTCACCGGCGATTCAGGGCGGGCTTTTCTGTTGAAACAACTGAGGCCTTTTTTGCATGGCCGCATCCCTGACAATCGGATGCCAGGTTGGGATCAGTTGTGTAACGGGGCTTTGACGTAAGTTATATGGCCCGTGAGGGTAGAAGTAAGAGAGAGCTGGTTCTGCAGCGACAATCATTCGGCACTGCGTGTTCGTCTGCGCAGCTTGGCCGAATTCGGATGGAAGGAATCTTCGCCCAGGATCCGTTCGTGAGAAACTCAAGTTCATGAGAGCAGCATGGTACGAGAAGCAGGGCATCGCACAGGACGTCCTGACCGTCGGTGAAATGGAGGATCCTCCGCCGGTCGCAGGCGAAGTTCGGATTCGGGTTGCCGCCTCCGGCGTCAATCCTGGCGACGTGAAAAAGCGCGAGGATGCCTTCCGGGTCGGCATGCCCTATCCCCGCGTCATCCCCCATAGCGATGGAGCGGGCGTTGTTGATGCGGTGGGCGACGGAGTGTCGAAGGAATGGGTTGGCCGGCGTGTCTGGTGCTACGGAGCACAGTCATATCGCCCGTTCGGCACCGCCGCCGAATACACCGTAGTCCCCTGGCAGCAGGCAGTGCCGCTTCCCGAATCCCTCTCGATGGAGCAGGGTGCCTGTCTCGGGATTCCCGGCATTACTGCTCATCGTGCGGTTTTCGTTGCAGGTCCGGTGGAAGGATGTACTGTGTTAGTCTAGGGCGGTGCGGGTGCGGTCGGAGCTTGCGCGGTTCAACTCGCGCATCGAGCGGGCGCCCGGGTGATCGCTACCTGCCGTTCGGAAGGCGACAGGGATATCGCGTCGCATGCGGGTGCGGATGCAGTCGTTCTGACCGGCGAATCGTTGGTGGAGCGCGTCCGCGCAGAGGCTCCCGACGGCGTCGATCACATCGTCGAAGTGGCATTCGGCGCGAACATCAAGGCGGACGTTCAGTTACTGCCGCAAGGTGGCTCCATTGCAACCTACGCCACAAACGCCCCCATAGTGGAGATTCCCGTCTGGCAATTGATCTTCGTGAACGCGAACCTCTTCTTCGTCGGAAGTGACGACATCCCGGCTGACGCGAAGATCGAAGCCGGACGTGCTATTAGCCGGGCGCTTGAGGCTGGCTGGCGGGGCCTTCCTATTGCTGAACAGTTCCGGCTGGACGACATCGCAAGGGCGCACGAATTCGTCGAACATCCGAAAGCCTCCGGAAGAGTCGTCGTGATCATATAGAAGGCGATATTAGGGAAGGCGCGGAACTACGAGTAGATAACAGTCCCTTCGCGGCTCTCGTGATGCTGCGATCCGCAGTTACTTGTGATAAGGGGCCTCGTGACTGTCGCTAAGTTATTTTCGGAGCTACTCCTGACAAGCTGCTCCAGTAGAACCGATTGATACTTACAAGTTGTAACAAAACCTCCATGACGGCAACTTCGGCAGCAATGAAGACCTCTTCTACCCGGAGGTGTTCATGGATGCCGCCGCTCTTGTACCTGATAGGCGGTGGAACTTGCACGCAGCATTTCTGTCGCTTACCGTTGTTCTGATCTGCTGGAATCGATTGCAGCATCGACTACAATAACGCGGGCTGGTTCGCGCCAGAGTCCATCATTTCCCCATTACCCGTCAAGCGCACGGGAAGCGCGATCATGTGACACGAGCACTCGCGGGGATTCGGGCTATGGTAGCTTCGCATACTCCGCTTTGGCTTGCTTGTAGATGGGGATGTCGGGATCGGCGTCTTTCCAAAGTGTGAGGAAGTTCTGGTATGCACTCCGAGCTTTGTCGCCGGCGGCCGGATCGGTTGCGGCCTCGAGTGCATACGCGCGAGCGACTCCCAGCCGTGCCAGCGCGCCCCAGGGAAAGTTCGTTATCAATCCATAGTGATCGATCAATTTCTGGAACTCCGCTGCCGCTGCTTTGCCGTCGTGCAGCATGAGATACGCTTGACCGCGCACGTAAGCTGGGCAGAGATATACATTGATGCCGGCATTAACCGCTGCAAATTCCAAAGTGCCCATTCCGTTCAGTGCTTGGATCGCACTATTCCCATCCTTTCTCTGCAATGCGATGGCGGCGCGAATCGTCGGCAGCCAAAACCCCTGCGCCAGCGTATCCAAAGGAAACGTGGCGTTCAATTCGCTCGCTAGTTTTTTGGGTGTCGAGACGTCGCCCGCCTGAGCCAACGCAATCGCCGCAATCGCCTTTACATCGCGGCTCTGCGACACCTTCAGCGCCGAATTCGCATCGTTATCCGCTTGCGATCGATTACCCGCAGCCGCTTCGCGAAGTGCCGCCCCTGCTTCATAATTCGCCGCGGTCTCTTTCGCATCGTTGCGCTTCGCTAAGTCCACGGCCCGTTGTGTCAGCTCACTTGCATTATGAAATTTTCCGTACCAGGCCTCGGTGTCAGCCTGTGTGGCAAGCATCGAGTCTTCCGTGCCGGGTTTACCTGCGGCCGCCGCCACCATCTGCGCCATTCTGGTTGCTTTGCCCCTGACGAAATCCAATTGATACCAAAATAGGAGCAAGGTCTCCGCCGCCAAACCGCGATGCTCTGCCCCTTTGAACGCCTCTTCTGCCTCGTCCAGCCGATTGAGGTTCATGTATGCGGCACCGAGGTTTGCGTAAATGGCGTAATAGTCCGGATCCAGGCGAAGCGCCGTACGAGTCTGCTCCAGGAATTTCTCCATCTTTCCAAGGTTGGCGGAAACCGTGCCCAAATTTCCAACCGGCGAAGCATCCCGCGGATAACTCTGTTGCCACTGCTCGAAAGTTTGCGCGGCCTTATCCAATTCCCCGGTCACATGCTCGTAATACATTGCCTCTATCGCAAACCGCTCCCTCTCGCTCACCTTGTTTTTGAGTTGGTAAGCTTTGCGCGCATTCTCCCGCGCTCGTTGAGCTTCGTCTAGATTGTTGTATGCGATAGCAAGATGGTTGTAAGCGAACGCGAAACCCGGATCGAGTTCCACCGCACGTTTGAAGAATGGCAGAGCGGCGGTTGCGCCTTCCGCGCGTTCTGCTCTGTTGCCCATGCTGTAGGCTCTAAGCGCCTCCAACGAAGAGGTCGTCGCCTCCGGCAGTGGCGTACCGTATTTTTCGATCGAGCTGAGGGATTCGCCCAGCTTACTTCGCATTCCGGTGATCGCCTTGTCGAGAGCGTTAAGCACCGCTTCCTTGCCCACAGCCCTCTCTTGCACCTCAACCAGTGATTCGCCCAAGTTACAATCCACCGCCCTCAGGGCAACGACATACTCGTTGCCCAAGGCCGCGATTGAACCGAGAACCATGGCCTTGCTGCCGCTGCGAACACAGACTTCGCGCGTGACCTCCTCCATCATCGGGTCCTTGGGGGAGCGATTCATGAACTTTAATGTCTGGCGGACCTTGCGGTTGGAGAGCACGTTGAGAAACGGCGACTGTTCCAACTGAATCGTCAGCGCCTGTTTGAGGGTATCGTCAAATACGGGATCGCCCGTCCTATTGTCAAAGTCGCCGAGCACGATGGTATCCCGCTCCGTCAGGCTGGGGGCGCGATGCGCTCGCCAGTAAAAGACAGCGGCAACTGCGACACATAGCATTACTGCGCCGGCAGCCAGCCACTTCCAGCGGGAATGCGTCCCCGACTGCGCAAGTGTCGGATGTATGGATGACCCGTCTGGCGCTGGGATGACGGGCGCAGTCTGCGCCACTGCGGCTAGATCCGCTGCAACGGCTTGTATTCCTGCCTTGTCATCCCGTCTATAACGAGGTTGGGGTTGTCAAGGCACACTGCGGCGGCGACGCGGTAGGCGCCTGGTTTTTGACTTTCCTTATTCCCCAGCGCCTTGGCTTTTGACCTTGGGGTTGCTTGTTGCTTTTTGCGAAATCGGCATCGAGGACCCGTCTGCTTTGGAATCGTTAGGTGGCGGCTCGCTGGCCCCACCATCCATCTATTCGGTCACCCACTGCGACCATGATTCTCCACTGCGAACTCCCCGCTACCGGGGAGGCGGGCTGCCCAAACAATCGGACGGGGCCCTACTGCTCCCCACGGAATGACCCGGGCTTACCCGCATGACGTGCCAGCTCCGCATACGTCCAACCCTTGCGGAGCATCCAGTACAACCTCACCGCCAGCCGTCGCGCCACCATCACCTTGGCCACGCCACGGCTTTTCCTGGCGGCCAGCCGGCGGTAAGCACGCTGCAACTGCTCATCGCCGCGCACCGCCGTCTGGCCCGCTTCCACCAGCAGGAAGCGCATAAAGCTAGATCCCTGCTTGCTGATGTGTCCCAGCCGCTGCTTGCCGCCCGAGCTGTGCTCGCGTGGGGTCAGCCCCAGATAGCTGGCCACCTGCTTGCTCGTGGCGAAGCGATTCACCTCGCCCACGGTCAGCACCATGCCCAGCGCCGTCTGCGGTCCCACGCCGGGATGGGTCATCAGCCGCCGGGCTTCGTCGCGCCCCTCGGCTTGCCGCCGCACCACCCCGTCCAGGGCCAGAATCTGCGCGTCCAACTCAGTTAACAACTTCAGCAACTGATCGCGCCGCCGCCCGGCGTGCTCCAGCATGGGCAATTCCTGCAGCTGTTTCCTGCCCTCGCTCGACCACAGCCGCCGCCCTTTCTGCACTCCCTGGTTCAGCGCCAGCGCCTGCAGCTGGTTCTTCACCTTGGTCCGCAGCCGCATGCGATGATGCCGGTCCAGCAGCAACTGCCGCAGATCGCGCTCCCCCTCCGTCGGCACCCAGATCCGCGGAAACCGCCCCTCCAGCAGCAGCCTCAAGATCAGCTCCGCATCCCGCCGGTCCGTCTTCTGCTGCCGGGTTTCGGCGGCTCGAATGCGCGCCGCATCGCCGATCCACAGCTGCTGCCCGCACTCCTGCAACAACCGCCGGAACCACTGGCTGGGACAGCCCGACTCCATCCCCACTCGCACTTCCCCCTGCAGGCCACGATAAAACTCTGCGGCCTGGGCGGGATGGAGCAGCTTCTTCTCCTCGATCTCTCCCGTCTGATTGTCAAAGATCGCTACCTGCTGAAACCCAGAATGAAAATCACAACCTATAATCCACATGGTTGGCTCCTTCTGGGTCCTCTGCCTTTCGCAAAAAAACAGACTACCCGGTTTGGGGCCAACCTCGTTATGAGATCAAGCGGAGTCCGCCGCGGACGGAGCCGAGGGATCTGCGGTTCGCCGCGAGTCAGCCGAATCGTCGTCGGTCCCCACCCGCTCAACTGGAACCAGCAGCCGGTACCCCCGTTTGGCGATGGTCCCAATGTAGTGCGGCTCGTCGGCGGAATCGACCAGCGCACGGCGCAGTTTCTTGATGGCGTTGTTGATGCTGTGGTCGAACTCGACAACCGTGTCGTCGGGCCAAAGTCTCCGGCAAATTTCGTCGCGAGTGACGATCTCGCCGTGGGCTTCGATCAGGATGCGCAGGATCTGCAGAGGTTGATCGGGAAGGACTAGAACCGCGCCGCCCTCATCCTGGCGCAGCTCGCCCGCACGAAGGTCGACTTCGAAGACACCGAGGCGCACCCGTTGGGGCAGGGTTCCTTTCATGGCTGCGTGTCCTGGGCAAGTTGGGGAAGAGTGTACTACGGGATGAACGGGCCAGCGGTGATAAAAGGGCTGACGCACCTGTGCCGCGATAGCAGTAGTACTGCTTGCTTGTGGCGAGCCCCTACTTCATGTCGTCAGAAAAATTACAGAAGTCAGTACGCTTGGTTTCGACGTCTGCGGGGGTCACACAACAACTTACGCGCGCGGTTGCAGGAAAGTTAGACAAAGATTACCTCGCGTGCCTTGTCAGTGAAGCCAGACTACCGCAGACTCGTCCGCAATTCAGCCGTGAAGTCGCGGCGTTCTCGACTGGATGGTTCAGACTTCACGGCGGGGTGAAAAGCACAACAAATATTGATAGCGGCGACTCTCGGCCAGCGCTGCCGCAATCGATTTCGAAGAACCCGGCGATTGCTCCCTCCGCCCTTACCCCGATGAAGGAGAAATTATGATGAAGCTGCAACTTACTACGAACCTTCACACCTCAGTGCCTTCCTCTGAACAGCCGAGGCGTTCGACTGTTTGGCGGGCACTTGCGATAGCAATCGCGATCGCCACATTTGCATGCGCGGCGCACGCGCAAACATTCCAAGTCATTCACTACTTTACGGGAGGGCAGGACGGCGCGTACCCGAGCGGTGCTTTGACCATTGACAGAGGCGGACATATCTTCGGTACCGCACAAAGTGGAGGAGTTGGGAACAACGGAACAGTTTTCGAGCTAAAGCACTCGGGGGCTGCCTGGCTTTTCAACCCTCTTTATCAGTTCAGAGGGGGATCTGACGGTTCGTCTCCGAGTCCGGGCGTTGTTATCGGACCCGACGGCGCTCTCTATGGCACCACGTTCTTTGGTGGGAGTAACAGCGGAGGTACCGCGTACCTCCTCAGGCCACCATTATCGGTCTGTAAGACCTCCTTCTGCTTCTGGTCCGAGACAATCATCCATTCCTTCGGAGCGGGTGACGACGGCAATGCCCCGGGCTATGGCAGTCTCCTTTTCGACCAAGCAGGGAATATCTACGGGACGACACAGGGCGGTGGTACCGCTGGCGCCGGAACGGTGTATGAGCTGACTAAGTCCGGCAATGCGTGGACAGAGAATATCCTCTACTCGTTGCAAGGACCCCCGAACGATGGATTCCAACCCGACGGTGGCGTGATCTTCGACCCGGCCGGGAACCTGTATGGAACTACGGCTACGGGAGGAGCCAACGGAGACGGCACTGCTTTCGAGATCACGCCGTCGAACGGAAGCTGGAGCGAAACTGGTCTGCATAGCTTCAGCAACAACAACGTTGGCAACTATCTCTATTGCACGCTAGTCATGGACCAGGCGGGCAACCTGTATGGCACAACTTGGATCAGCGGATCGGTTTTTGAGATCACTCGCTCCAACGGGCAATGGAATGCCAGCCCTATCTATAATGCGCCCCACTTTGGCAGCCTGGCGACTCTGACCATGGACCAATCGGGCAATCTCTATGGCGTTAGCGGGGTCGGCAGCAATGGCGGCAATGACAGTGGTGGCGGATTTGTTTTCAAACTAACGAAGTCCAACGGCACGTGGACTCTTACAGACTTGCACGACTTCAACGGCAACGACGGCAAGACCCCCATCGGCGCAGTAACTCTGGATGCTGCCGGCAATCTATGGGGAACAGCGGAATTCGGCGGCCAGGACTGCGGCAACAATGGCTGCGGGGTCGTCTGGGAAATCACGACGCCGTAAGGCGACGAAACAGCTTGGGCCGACCTGACGCGAGCCTGGCCGGCCTGTTCCGCTCCACGAATCTCACACGACCGAGATGGTCCGAATGCTGGTAGCACCGGCCAAGCATCACCGCATTCGGACCCGACGATTCTCGCGGTTGCTCCCTCCGCCCTTAACCGAATAAAGGAGGATTTATGAAGGCCAGAGCTGTTGGCACCCTGAAACTTCGAGCGCTGCCTTCGATCAGCGCAGAACAGTCTTCACGCTCACATCATAACGGCACGAGCCAGGCCGTCGATTGCAACGCAATGCCGGCGACTGGATGGTTGAAATGGAATGGATTGCAGCGCGCGGGCCTGCGACCGTTCGCATTTCTCCTGTTAGCGGCTCTGTCGCTAGCGCCGGCATTCGCTGGTGAAACCGTGCTGCACACTTTCACTCCCGTCGTAAACGGGACCTATCCGTCAGCCAGCGTATGCTTCGGCCCGGGTGGTACTTACGGCACAGCGTCCGGCGGCGGTCTGAACAATGCCGGCCTGGTGTGGAAGATCGACAATCATGGCAGGGAAACCACCCTGTACGCGTTTACCGGGGGCTCCGATGGAGCCACACCATACTCGCCTTTACTGTGCAACCCAGACGGGAGTGTTTATGGAACGACCTCCGGCGGTGGCTCATCGGGTGCGGGAACCGTTTTCCGCGTAGATGCAGCCGGCCGTGAGGTCGTGGTGTACAGCTTCACCGGCGGACCGGATGGCGCCTACCCATACGCCGGTCTTGCTCAGGACCTTGCGGGCAACCTGTACGGAACAACGTCGGGCGGCGGCTCAGTATCCGGCTACAATGGTGCCGGCGTAGTGTTCAAACTCGACACGCACGGCAATGAGACCGTGCTGTACAGCTTCACGGGCGGGCCCGATGGCGGCTACCCCAACAACGTGATTCGCGACATCTTCGGAAATATCTACGGAACGACCTCCGGCGGAGGTTCTGATAATGCCGGCGCAGTCTTCAAGTTGGATCGAAGAGGAAACGAGACGGTACTGTACAGTTTCACCGGCGGGGCTGACGGAGCCTACCCGTATTACGGTGTTGTCGAGGACTTGTTCGGAAATCTGTACGGCACGACAGCAAATGGCGGCTCAGCGGGATATGGCGTGGTGTTCAGGGTGGACACCCAAGGCCACGAGACCGTGCTGTACAGCTTCACCGGCGGCTCCGACGGCGCCTATCCCTATTCAGGAGTAACGCTGGACCTCTTCGGAAATCTCTACGGGACTGCCAACACCGGCGGCTCCGCGGGAGATGGTGTGGTCTTCAAGGTGGATACGCATCGTCATGAGTCGGTGCTTTACAACTTTCCCGGTGGGGAAGGCGGAGCCTATTCCGATGCGGGCGTCGTCTTCGACTGGGCTGGTAACCTCTACGGTGATACAGAAGGAGGCGGCGCATCGGGCGTGGGCATGGTGTTCAAGCTGAACCCCGCTGGTCACGAGACGGTGCTTTACGACTTCCCAGCTACGGATGGCGGAAACCCCCAGGCGGGTGTCGTTCAGGACTCGCTTGGCAATCTGTATGGCGCGACCCCTGGCGGCGGTCTACATCTCGCAGGGACTGTCTACAAGATCGATACATCCGGGAATGAGAGCCTGCTGTACAGCTTCACCGGCGGCACGGATGGCGGCGGTCCCTACGGAGGTGTAATCCTCGGCTTGGACGCCAATCTCTATGGCGCAGCCGAATATTTTGGACAGTACAATGCGGGACTTCTCTTTAAGATGGATTTGATGGGGAATGAGACCGTGCTGTACAGCTTCACGGGAGGGTCCGATGGCAAGTATCCGAACGGCGTAAGCAGGGACCCGTCGGGTAATCTGTATGGCACGACTGCCGATGGCGGTTCCAGCGGCCTTGGCGTGGTGTTCAAGGTAAACCCTTCCGGTAATGAGACGGTGCTGCACACGTTCACTGGTCCGGAGGGGAAATCTCCCTATGCAGGTGTCACCCTGGACTCCTCCGGCAACCTATATGGGAGCACCTTCTATGGTGGCTCGTTGGGTCATGGCGTGGTGTACAAGGTCGACACCGGCGGCAATTACTCTGTCTTGCATAACTTCACCGAAGGCGCCGACGGTGGTAACCCGTGGGGAGATCTGATCCTCGACGCAGCCGGTAACCTGTACGGAACAACCTGGTCGGGCGGTCTGCCTAGTGGGGACGATCCCGGGGTCGTCTTCAAGATCGATACCATGGGCAACTTCTCGGTCCTTTACACGTTCACTGGATTCTCGGATGGGGGTGGGCCGCGCTCGAACCTGGTGTTCGACTCATCCGGCAATCTGTATGGCACCACCGAATACGGTGGAATAGGAGCGTGCCCGTACTTCGGCTGTGGCGTTGTGTTTGAGTTAAACCCGAGTGGGCAGCAGACCGTGCTCCATAGCTTCTCTGGCGTCATGGATGGTGTCGAGCCCGGAACTGGCCTGAACCGCGATGCCGCCGGCAACCTGTACGGGACCACACCCAATGGCGGCGGAGTCGAATTCTTCTCCGGTGCGGGCGTCGTCTACAAGGTGTCGCCAGGCGGTGATTCGCCTGCACAGCTCCAAGCTGGCCAGAGGTCCTTCAAGCTGTCGGACTTCGGACCCAAGCACCCTTTGCCGTGGGATGTGCCGAAAGGCACAGAAGCCGGCAACTGTCCTCCTCATATGCCACCGGCGCTTGCGCGCGCTTGCAAGCAGGAAGCCCGTTAGCGAGAGAGAGCAGGCTTCTACCGATGCCCGTAGGTTCGCCGCTTGTTGGGCGAACCTAGGGGGCATTGGTCATCGGGTGGATTACAAGGTGCGAACGTCTTTGGCCGTGCATCATGTCGTCCTTTGCCCGGGGAACCGCCGAGAGGAAAGGACAAGGTTGGGAGCCGCGGCTGCCCCGGTCGCGCGCCCGTACCATTTGATCTAACGCGTGGACAGTGACCGCGCGAACGAGAACACTCAAGGCCGGAAGGCCCAACCTACAAATTTGAGGCTGCCCACCCAAGCCGCTTTTGCTCGGGCTGGGTTTTCGACACATAACAACCGACAAAAGAGCGATGCCGGGATGCAAGGCCCGGCATCGTTTCCTACCCAACTGAATAAGAGCATTACGGAACTCCTCTGTGAGTCCTAGGAGAGTTTTGTTATACGCTCTTAGATGAAGAGCGTATTTGCCCTTGCGTTGGATGTCGGGGTTGACGACGTACTTGACGACGGTTCTCTGCTCATTCGTCGCCATCGTGGCCGGTTATGCTCCGCGCCCTTTTGGCAAGAACTGGACTGGCCGTGACGGCCGATGCGTGCTCATCGTAGGACAACGGTTCTTGGAGAAGATGGAGAGTCGAGACTCGTAGTCTTCACCCAATGGCACACTCGGCTTGGTGGCAAACGACGCGAATAGCCTGCCACAACTGGCGTAACACCCAATACACAAGTAATCCTGCTTGGGTGATTCCGTTTAAGGTTACTTGCGAAATCCGATATCACAAGTACGTGCCGAATTGCTCGGATCGTGGTTTGCCGGCTTGCCCAATCACCCCGGCGAAGGTCCCCCGCTAATCGTCTGATTTTGTTACCTCGCAGATTGCGCGGTTCATCTGCCCACAAACACAAGATTTCGGGCGGCTGCCGGGCAAAAGTCACGTTAGTTCTTAACGAGAGGTTCGCACCACGCCCATCAGCGCCAGCCATTCTGACGATATTTTCAAGGACATGGCGCTACTTTCGAAGTTCTGTGGCGATCAAGGCGAATTGGTCTAGGGCCGCCTGCAGGTCCTCGACGATCTCGGCTGCGATCACATCAGGATCGGGCAGATTCGCCGAGTCCTCCAGGCTGTCGTCCTTCAGCCAGAAGATGTCCAGGCTGACTTTGTCGCGCTTGATCAGTTCCTCGTAGGCGAACGGCTTGAACCGTTCCGTCTCTTTGCGCTCGTGGCGGTTCTCGGGGTGGTAGCAGGCGACGAAGTCGTCCAGATCACTGCGCTTCAGCGGATTTGTCTTCAGCGTGAAATGTTCGTTGGTTCGGAAGTCATAAATCCAGACGTCTTAGTCGTCCAGGGTTTCTCGCTGGCGGGCTTGCGATCGAAGAAAAGGACGTTTGCCTTCACTCCCTGGGCATAGAAAATGCCCGTGGGAAGCCGCAGGAGGGTATGGACGTCGCACTCGTGCAGCAGCTTGCGGCGAACCGTCTCGCCGGCGCCGCCTTCAAACAGCACATTGTCGGGCACGACGATTGCGGCGCGGCCGTGAATCTTCAGGCAGCTCTTTACATGCTGGAGGAAGTTGAGTTGCTTGTTGCTGGTCGAAGCCCAGAAGTCGTCACGCACGACGACCAGGCTTTCTTTTGCTTCCTCTCCCTCTTCGTTGATGACCGTGATGCTCGACTTCTTTCCAAATGGCGGATTGGTGAGCACCATGTCGTAAGCGGTCGAAGGCTTCTGGTTCAAGCTGTCGGCAACGACGATGGGGCATTGATCACCGCCAATGCCGTGCAGGTAGAGATTCATCGCGGCGAGCCGCGCCGTGGCGTCCACGATCTCGGTTCCGCTAAGGGCATCGAACTTCAGGTGCTTCTTCTGGTCTTTGTCCAGCTGATAGTGCTTGGGATCGCTGATGTAGACATTTGCTTTCAGGAGAAACCCGCCGGTGCCGCACGCTGGATCATGGATTGTCTGGTCCGGGGCCGGGCGCATCACATCCACGATGGCTTCAATCAGAGCACGCGGGGTGAAGTACTGTCCCGCGCCGCCCTTCACGTCAGAAGCGTTCTTCTCCAGCAGACCCTCGTAGGCTTCGCCCTTCACGTCCACATCAAGCGACATCCACTGCTCTTTATCGATCAGGTCCGCAATAAGGCGACGCAACTTCGCCGGATCCTGAATCTTGTTCTGCGCCTTGCGGAAAATAACTCCGAGCGTGCCCTTGGTCTTCCCCAGTTCCGTCAAGATGTGGCGATAGTGGGTTTCGAGATCATCGCCATCCAACTGCAGCAGGCTCGCCCAGTCGAGGTCTTTAGGTCGCTAGCTCGTGGTGAAACGCCCCGACTCGGCTAAGCTGCTTGAAAATCTCTTCAGATTTCCTGAAATCTGTCGAAGGCGTCCCGTCTCATCCGTCATATATTCAGGAGCGTAAAGGCGCTCACAATTGTTCCCAAGGAGACAAGGTGATGCAATTCGCCCTGCTGATCTTCGAATCACCAGAAGCTCTTGCGGCCCGGAATGACGAAAACGACCCCTACCTCGGTGCCTGGAGGGCGTACTACAAAGCGCTCGTCGAGGCCGACATCTATGTCAGTGGCGATCCACTGCAACCACCGGAGACCGGGACCACAGTGCGACTGAAGGATGGAAAGCGGCGTGCACAAGATGGCCCTTTCGCAGATACCAAGGAGCAACTCGGGGGATTCACAATCCTGGAGCTTCCCTCGCTCGACGCGGCGCTCGAATGGGCAGCGCGATGCCCGGCCGCCTCGATCGGCGCTGTAGAGGTCCGACCGGTTGCGCCTGAATTTAAGCGTCGAGTCACGGAATGAGTGGAAGCGAACAGGAGAGCACTCACCGAACTATCGAACGTGTGGCCCGCGAGTCCTACGGTCGCCTGGTTGCATACCTGTGCTCGCACACGCGCGACGTGGGGAGCGCGGAGGATGCGCTCAGTAATGCGCTGGTGGCGGCGCTCGAAACCTGGCCGCGAGATGGCGTGCCGCAAAATCCGGAGGGATGGCTGCTGACGACGGCGCGCCGTTCTTTTATCGATGTGGTGCGTCATCGCCAAGTAGCCGAGGCCAGCGAGCCCACACTCGCGCTCCTCATAGAGGAAGCCAAGGACATTTTGTCGCCGCAATTTCCAGATGAACGATTGAAACTGCTATTTGTGTGTGCCCATCCGGCAATTGACGCGGCGATGCACACGCCGCTCATGCTGCAAGCCGTTCTCGGCCTGGACGCCGCGCGCATTGCCAACGCGTTCCTGATTTCGCCCACCACAATGGGGCAGCGCCTGGTGCGTGCGAAGACGAAAATTCGCGACGCAGGTATCCGGTTTGAGATACCGCCCGAGCGCGAACTGCCGCAGCGGCTTGACGCCGTGCTGGAAGCGATTTACGCAGCCTTCGGAATTGGCTGGGATGACATGGCCGGTGTCGACCAACGCGGACGCGATCTCGCGGAGGAAGCGATCTGGCTTGCACGAGTGCTTCTGCAGGTGATGCCAAGGGAGCCTGAGGTTCATGGTCTGCTGGCCCTAATGCTTCACTGCGAGGCTCGCCGCACGGCTCGGCGGGAGCCGGACGGTCGGTTTGTGCCTCTCTCGGAACAGAGCTGCCAGAAGTGGTCTTTGCCCTTAATTGAAGAGGCGGAACGCCACCTCGTTGAGGCGTCGAAGCACAGTCGCGCCGGCCGCTTTCAACTGGAAGCTGCGATTCAGTCGATACATGCTGAGCGGGCACGCAGCGGCCGGACGGAGTGGACGGCGATCATGATGTTCTATGAACAGCTGATCCGGATATCTCCGACCCTTGGCACAAGAACTGGATACGCGGCGGCAGTGGCCGAAGCGAAGGGAGCCGAAGCAGGGCTGGCAGTCCTGAATGGGATCGACCCGGACGATGTCGCCACCTATCAAACTTATTGGGCAGTTCGCGCTCATGTACTGCAACGGCTTAAGAAAACATCTGAGGCCGCCGATGCTTTCGACCGGGCGATCGGCCTGACCGAGGATCCCTCAGTGAGACAGTTCCTGCTCCACAGGCGGGGCTGATTTTTTCGTTTGCCCTCTCGAAATAACTCCACTACCCGTCATCCCGGCCGGCGCGGTTACTACGGTACCAGCGTGGCTGTTGGAAGTTCCTCGCAAGAACTTGCGTTGGACGCTTGCGGACGTCGTCCATGCCTTGAGCATGCCACCTTTTGAATTCCGGCATCGGATAGTAATTGTGAAGACTGAGAAGTTCTTGAATAGATCTAACCGAGGTCCCCGCAGCGAGAGCTCCTGCTCCAGATGGGGCTGAGATTTTTTGTTTTTCTCTGTCGAAATCGACTCTCTTCACTCGTTAACCCTATAAAGACGGCTCAACGGTCAAGTTGGCCCCGAAGAGGTGAACCATGTGCCCATTCTGTTTAGCAACCGTAGGATTAGTCGTCGCCGGAGCGGTTTCTACCGGCGGTCTGGCAGCACTGGTGTTGAAAGTTCCTCGCAAGAGGAGCGGCGCAGAAGAAATCGGCCCGAACCCGAATGATAAGGAGAAATGAGAATGTCGACGAACACGAGTATGAACACACCCCCGATCGTGTCGCAGCAGGACTGGGAAGCTGCGCGCCAGGAACTCCTCGCGAAGGAGAAGGCCTTCACCCGGTCGCGTGATGCGCTGGCCGCCGAACGTCGGCGGATGCCATGGACGTTGGTGGAAAAGAAGTACGAGTTCGACGGACCCCAAGGCAAGGTGAGCCTGCTCGATCTGTTCGAGGGCCGCCGTCAGCTAATCCTGTACCGCGCCTTCTTCGAGCCCGGAGTTTTCGGCTGGCCCGATCATGCGTGCCGTGGCTGCTCGATGGGCGCTGATCAGGTTTCGAACCTGATCCATCTGAACGTTCGCGACACCACTCTCGCCTACGCTTCGCGCGCGCCCCAGGCGGACATCGTGCGCCTGAAAGCACGGATGGGCTGGGAGCAGATCCCCTGGTACACCATTACCGATAATTTCGACAAAGACTTCGGCGTGGACGAGTGGCACGGCCACAACGTGTTCTTCCGTGATGGCGAGCAGGTGTTCCGCACATACTTCATCAACAATCGCGGCGACGAAGCAATGGGCACCATCTGGAACTACCTCGACATCACGCCGCTCGGTCGTCAGGAAACTTGGGAGGACTCGCCAGCGGGGTATCCCCAGTCCCCGCCGTACAAGTGGTGGAACTGGCACGACAAGTACGAGGCCGAAGCCTCGCCTGATCCGAAGTGGGTCCAGGTGTCTGACGTTGGAGAAGCCGCCTTCCGGAAGCGCGACGACGAGGCGAAAGCTAGCTAAACGAAAGGGCGGCCGTTTCGCCGCCCTTCGAGCAGCCGATTCTTTTTCACGCAGAAGCTGCGCGAAATTCCAATAGGCGCCTTCGCCGCCTGCTACCCTTAATCCGAACTGTCCGTACCTCCGTGCGGGAAGGAGTCAAACGTGAAAATACATCGGCGCATGGCTGTCGTTGTAGGGCTGAGTGTGGGCCTAGTGACATCGGGGATCTCTGTCGCGCAGTCCTCCCCGGGGTCGGGAAAAGAGGTAACTCATGTAGAACCTGCGGTGCCCGGACTGCATGACTTTGATTTTTTGGTGGGGCACTGGCAAGTTCATCATCGAAAGCTGAAGCAGCGGCTCGTCAACAGTCACGAGTGGGTTGAATTCGAAGGGACATTGTTCAACCAGCCACTGATGGGTGGCTACGCTAATGTCGACGACACCCTGTTCGAGGTTCCGGGCGGCACTTATCGCGGTGTGGCTCCGCGATCGTTCGACGCCAAGTCGGGACAGTGGTCGATTTGGTGGATGGACAGCAGGAAGCCGCTGGCACCGATAGGTCCGCCCGTGATAGGCAGTTTCCACAATGGCGTGGGAATGTTCTATGCGAACGACGATACCGAAAACGGGAAACCTGTTCGCACGAGGTTCATATGGTCCGAGATCACACCCACATCATGTCACTGGGAGCAGGCAGAATCACCCGATGGTGGAAAAACGTGGGAAACCAATTGGATACAGGACCTCAAACGAGTGCAATAGTTGCCTTTCGGAACCTTGGGGGTGATCTCACCACTGCGCGGAAAGGAAAGACGATAAGGAAGCCCACGACTGGAGAAAATGCGGTCGAGCGCGACGCAGGAAGGAAAATGAAAACAGCGCCCCATGCGCTACGGAGAAGACGATGACGGACTTGATGAGAGATGAACTCGGATCGCCAAAGATCGTCGACCGGAGCACGTTTCAGGCGGAGTTGGACGCACTGAGGGTTCGAGAGAAAGCTCACACCAGAGAAGGCGACGCCATCGCGGCCGCCCGCCGACGGCTCCCGATGGTCGAGTTGGACGCTGCCACACCGCTCGTTGGAGAACTTGGCGCGGCGACACTATGGGACGCGTTTGAGGGGCGCCGCATGCTCATCGCCTACTACTTCATGTGGCACACCGGCCACCCCGCGCCGGAGCAGTGCGAGGGGTGACCTGGGTTACATCGCAGGTTCGCGAGCTGTCCTATATTCATTCTCGCGACGTCACCTTCGCCGTGTTTTGCCAAGGTCCGTACGAAGAGAGTGCCCGGTACCGCGACTTCATGGGTTGGGACATGCCGTGGTACTCAGCACAAGCCTCGCTCGACGCGCTCCTCGTCGGGCGCCAAGTCGGCTTGTTCCACCTAGTGTGCTATCTACGAGTCGGCGATCGCGTCTTCGAGACCTACTGGACGAAACGCCGCGGCGCAGAGGCAATGGACTACAGCTACGCGCTTATGGACCTTACCGTGTACGGACGCCAGGAGCCGTGGGAGGACGCTCCTCCCGGCTGGCCGCAACAATGCTCCTACACGCGGACTGACGACGGCTCGCCCGCTTGGCCACCAGTGTCAGTGTGGCCCGGGGGACGCCCTATCGCCCAGTGGCCGCGTCTGAAGGCTGGGTATTCGGACGACCTGAGAACCGGCAGGCGCTGAACGCGCCGGTCCACAATAGCGACTGAACCAGCGCTTCACAAGGAATAGTCGCGTTGTGAGCCGTCACGCTTACGACTATCTTGACCTTGAGCCCAAAGGCCGCGACGGAGATGGGCTGGCCTTCACTATCGATGTTCGAGCGCACATGGGGCCACAACCGGCAAGAGGTGCCGGTTAATAAGGAGAAGTCGGCCAGTGTAGATGTTTCTCGCTGTTCCTGCTACCAAGCACGCCACTTGCCCGTGAACGCTCCATGCGCGGATGTGATGCGGCGAACTCGCAACCACATTTCATTTGCGCGCCTCGCCGACTACACGTCCATGTGAAATGCGCGCCGTCAACGAGCGACTTGGCGATTTGGCACTCATCGAGGAATAGCGTCGCAAATATGTCTTGCGTGCTGCGTACACTCCTTTGCCGGCCTTCGTCTTCAGCTTGCGACGCATTCGATCCACTCGCGATGAGCCGCTAGCAACGGGGCACGCGGGCATGGCTGTTTGTATTCGTCGTGCTTCTGCCGTTCCGTCGCGATAAAGCCCTCGATCCACCGCTCCGGATGCTATGCCGATTCCAGAGCGGTGGCTTGGCGCCGGTTACTCTGGGCGCAGGTTCACAACCGTCGTCCCGAGATTGAGTTCGAAGTCGGTCGTCTTCTGGAGACCAAGCTCGAGCGACTTGCCGAAACGCGCCCGGGTCGCAGGCCAGGTCGTGGTGTACAAGAACGACTGCATCGAGGACCAGCGTTCGCTCTCCCTTGGCATCGTGACCCGAGAATTGATCATTCTCTTGGCCAATTCGAGCGCCGGTCGGTCGAACGTCGCGATCCGCTTCGCAAGATTATCCACGAAGGCGTCCAGGTCCGCATCGGGCAAGGCGCGGTTGATCCAGCCATAGGCCGCAGCCGTCGTCGCGTCGAAGTCGTCGGCGCCGCACACGATCTCGATCGTGCGCGCACGTCCAGCAAGGGCTGACAGCCAGTCGATCCCGCCGCCGCCCGGTATGCAGCCGAAACCAACCTCGATCTGCGCAAAGCGGGCCTTCTCCTTGCTTGCGAACCGCATGTCGCACGCCACCGCGAATTCGTTGCCGATGCCGCGGGTTGCGCCGCGGATCGAGGCGATGGTAACCACCGGCGAATCGTTGAACCGGGTGAAAAGGCGCGCCCAGCCGTAGACGTGATCATCGCTGGGCTTCTCGGGAACCTCGCCAGCCCTCACAAGGTCATAGTGGGAAATGAAGTAGTCAGGGTCGGCGCTATCAAAGACGAGCACCTTCACGTCCGTTGTCTCCTCGGTCTTCTCCAAAATACTTCTCAGTTCGAGGAATGTTTGCGGATCATAAAGATTGACCGGTGGATTTTGAAATGTGGCGCGCCAGAAGCCCGGCACTTCTTCTACAACACGGAACTGCTTTAGGCTCTCAAGCCCGAGGACAACAGATTTCTGGAACATTAGACTTTACCTTCCTTTCTTCTGTTGATGAGATGAAGCTGTTCTCCGGGATGTATGCATATACATCATGATAAAATGCAATTAGCATAGACTCGACTGTCTATTCTGGTCTATGCTAGTGATGTGTATACATCGCTACCGCCGGGCGTAAATCAGTGTGCCTGCACGACCGTGAAGAAATTGTCGCGAGTGTTGGGTCGAGTGTATGACTCAGGGGTGTCTGAAACTGGCCTCAACATCACGCAATATGCGGTATTGCACTGCATCTCACGTCGCTCTGGAGAACCGCTGGTTCGAGTTGCAGAAGAACTCGAACTGGACCGCACCTCGCTCTATCGCGCGCTTGCGCCCATGATCCGGGACGGCTGGATTCTCTCCCAGGACGGAACGGGGGCTCGCTTCCGCACGGCACGGATCACGAAAAAAGGTCGCCGTCTCTTGAACAACGCGAATGTAGAGTGGCGCGAAGTTCAGCATGGTCTTATCGAGAGATTCGGGCAAGAGGCCTATGACTCTCTCCTTGCGGAACTCTATCGCCTCGCAGATTGCGCTGCAGATCTGGATGAACAGGCGGCATGAGTCCATGGCAAACGCCCCACGGGAGAACGGCAATGAAATTCGTTACGATGGCTACTGTGCCTACATTTTGGATAAAGACAAGGTCGCAGGTCTACGGCCGGCACACCGCCAATACATGGCACAACTCGATCAGAACGGAAAACTGTTGTGCGCTGGCCCGTTTTGCCTAGACTTCAAGCGCAGATCGATGACAATAAGGAATTCGCGTGAGCCTTCCACTTCGTAGAAGCCGATGGCGGCGTACCGATCCGGCCCAAGCCACGCTTCCATAACTTCTTCACGGTCGAAGACCTGCGCCTCTTCGTGACGCGGTGCCATCCCGAAGACGGAGAGCTTGAATACTTTGAGCGGTGCGTCCAGGCGTGGGACCGTGGTAGTGTTTACGTCAGTCTGACGCCGGAGGAATGTTATGGCTGGGCATCGCGCCTATGACGGTTGCGACTCGCGATGCAGGTGGCTGATAGACTCTGCGATGCGTGCCTCACATGCGCGAAAGGACTGCCGATGCCGCCGATGGAACTATACGCTTGAATGGATCCTCCCCTATGTCCGCAAGGCATGAAGGGGACGGTCAACTTTGAGTATCGTGTGTACTCGGAAAAGGTCTTGTCTGCGCTTCACGATGCTTGGAGTGGGAGCAATCGCCAAAAACGACGGCGGTCGTTGAGACGGCCCGGGTTTGCGGAAAGTTCATTTCTCAACTATTGATAGCAGGCCGAGTCACTCTTCCACCCGGTCAGATCGGCCATGCCTCTCGCAAGTTGCCGTATAACGGCCATTCCGCTCTCTTGCCTAAACGCGTTCCGAGGGGCGGGCCACAAGGAAGCGTAGCCGAATTCTCGTCCAAGTTGGGTCACCATCGTTGCAGGCGACACAACTGGCACGGTCGCGATGCTCACAAGCTGTGAAGGTTTGTTAGCGCAAAGACATTTCCGGCGAATATCCGGAAAAAGTAACTCTTTCGGTCGCGTGCGCCAGGATATCGTCCTTTGGCAATCGGCTGAAACACTGGCGATAATCCTTCGTGAACTGCGATGGGCTCTGATAACCGACGCGATAGCTCGCCTCCCCGATACCGAGCGAATCCACCAGCAGCAACTTCCGGGCTTCGTGAAGGCGTATTCGGCGCTGGTATTGAATCGGCGTCATTCCTGTCATCGCCTTGAAATGCTGATGAAACGACGATGGACTCATGCCAACGTGACGGGCGAGGTCGTCAACCATGAACCCCTTCGTGAACTGCTTCTGCAGCCAGGTGAGCGCCCGGGCGATGCGATTGGATGGGCTGTCCTGCCTGGAGATCTCCAGCAACCGCGAACCGGACGGTCCTGCCAGCAACCGATACAGAATCTCCTGCCGGATCAGCGGCGTCAGCGCAGCTGCGTGTTGTGGCGTGTCCAGTAATCGCAAAAGACGAATCACCGCTCCCCATAAGTCCGGGTCCGCGTGAAACACGTCGACGGCGGACTGAGGGCTCGAAGTCGGCAGCTTATCGCATCGACCGATCACCTGTTTCAACTCTTCGAAGTCAATCTCCACTGCAAGCGCCAAAAGCGGGCTCCTTCCGGTTGCGCTCAGGATTTTGGAGGTCGACGGCATATCTATTGACGAGAGCAGAAACTGTCCTGCGCCGTACTCGAGGTGCGTGGTGCCGAAATCGAGGGTCTTTACCCCTTGAATCACCAGGGCCATGCAGCGCATCGATTGCACCGTCACCAGTGGTCGGCTCACCCAACCGAACCTCATCAGGTGCAGGCCAGGAAGAGCGTTCCTGGTAAGTCGATCCTCCTCGGCGTGCCGCAGAAGGATCGACAGGGCTTCTTTTCGAAGTGAGGAGATAGCAGCCATCTCCTCCATCGTATCGAGTTCACTCGGCATTGCAATCGGTTTCAAGATTCTTGTAGGCCTCAAGCTGCTCCAGCCGCGCATCGAGCGCCGCCTTAATGTACCCGTAGACATCCGTTCCCAGCGCCAGCCGGGGCGGCGCAGCCTTCGCTTCAAACGTGTCTACGATTGCCTTCGCCATCTTTACCGGATCGCCCGGCGCCACGTAGCCTCTCTTCGCCATCTCCCGCAGCATACCCACAGGCCCATCCTGATAAGCCTCAAGCTCCGGGCTAAGAATGCCCGCGCCACCGAAGTTAGTACGGATAGCTCCAGGCTCTGCCAACGTCGTCCCGATGCCGAAGCCGGCCACTTCCTGCGATAGGCTCTCGAAGAAGCCTTCGATGCCCCACTTGGTCGCACAGTAGAGCGACAGTCCTGGGAAGGAGGATTGTCCTGCACCGCTGGAGATCTGGATGATGCGGCCTCCGCCAAGCGGACGCATGTGCGCCACGGCCGCGCGCGCAAGCTGAATCGAGCCGAGAAGGTTCGTGTCGACGATATGCCGCATCGCGTCGAGTTCTAGCTCTTCGGCCGCACCCAGCAGGCTGTAGCCCGCGTTGCTAACCACTGCGTGGATTCGACCGAGTGACTTCACGGCTGCGTCGAACACCTTTGGGATATTGGCTAAATCCGACACATCCAACTCTGCCACCCAAAGTTGGCTAGGGAACCGCTGCTCAAGCTCCGCCGCATCGGTACGCCTGCGAACCGTGCCGGCCACCCTGCCGCCCCGGTCGAGGATGGCTTCGGCAATGCTGCGGCCAAGGCCGCGGTTGATTCCCGTAACGAACCAGGTTGAGGAGTTGACGGGCACGAAAGAAATAGCTTGCGAATGTATAGCACTCATGGAGTCAATCTAGCGGCGAGAATGATTTAGGCGTGACTCAAATCGTGCAGGAGATTAGCGAAATCCTACGAAAGCAATCAGTCCCTATAAGTCGGCCAGCATCCGGCAACCGCATTGGCATCGCCACTTGGACGTAAAACGCTAGGGCCTTATCGAAAGCGCCCCGGCATTACGCTGAGGCGCTCCCTTGGTCTTTTCACGCCGGGGCACTTCCGATAAGGCCCTAGCGTTTCTCGTCAAGTTGCCGTGCCTTCACCGGACGCAGGCTGACTTCGCGAGAGTAATCTCCCACATGCCAGTTTCTGGTTCCGCAACCAGTTGATTCCATGATCATCGGTCAGCTTTCCGGACGACAAGCAGCCAATCCACCCAAAGGTTCGTTTTCGTTCTGCGATATAGGTCACAATTTCCACTCAAAGGATAGGGATAAACTGGATTCTTCAACTCAGGGGCGCCCGCAGGGCACGCATTCTCTCAATCGTTTTCGGACGGTAGAAGATATTCGCCCAATCCGAGGTCACAATTTGGTAGTTCCTTCAAGACCCGATCTCCGGATCGAATTGCAAGAGCGCTTACGCTTTGAGACGCTGGTGGCCGACATCTCGGCACGGTTCGTGAATGTTCCCGCCCATCAGGTCGATAGCGAGATCGAAGACGCACAACGCAGAATCTGCGAGTGTCTGAACATCGAGCATTCTTCGCTCTGGCAGGTTACACCGGATAGACCCGGAGCGCTCACGCTGACTCACCTTTACAGGGATCCGAACTTGCCCCCGGCACCGGACAGAATGTTCGGACCCGAGTCTTTTCCGTGGACTCAGGCGCAAGGTATAGCCAACGGAATGATTTGCGTTCCCGACACCTCCAAGCTTCCCCCAGAAGCAGCAATTGATCGCGAGAACTGCCGCAAATATTCGATCGAGGCAACTATTGGTTTCCCTCTAGTGGTTGGCGGAGGGCCAGCTTTTGGAGGTATTGGTTTCGAGGCGATTTGTGCACCGCGGGACTGGCCGGAGCCGCTACAGAAAAGGCTGAGACTCATTGCGCAAGTATTTGCCAACGCGCTTGAGCGGAAGAACGCAGAGCAAAAATTAAGAGCCAGCGAAGCACGTCTGAGCCTCACTGCCGAAACTAGTCCCCTGCGGCATATCGGAAACGATCGGAGCGGATGTTGAAAGATCCGCTAAATTATTCCCAGATGACAGATAACAAGGAGGCTGATCCTGCTAGGGGCGGGGCCGAAGTCGGGGCCGAGGGTTGGAACGGGAGCTAACGGGCTAGGGTTTCTGGACAATGTGCCAAGTGAATGCTGCTCGCAGAATTGTGCCAAGTTCATAACTACTGCAACTTCGCGTACTCTGCTTTGGCGGCATTGTAGATGGGAAGGTCAGGGTCAGCATCTTTCCACAGCCAGAGGAAATCAGCATAGGCGGAAGCTGCCCCGGACTTATCTCCGGCGAGGGCGCAGGCTCTTCCCATCTGCAAGTGTGCCAGTGCACCTATTGGATCACTCACCACAATGCCGCGATGGTCTAGGATCTTCTGGAATTCCACGGCAGCCTCGTGCCCTTGTCCTGCGGCCAGGTATGCCTCCCCTCTTGCGTAGATGGGATAGAGAGCTCCGAAATATCCGTGGATAGTGCTGCGTGGCGTGCCCAACTCATTCGGAACGGCCGCCTCAAGCAGTTCGACGGCTTTAGTCGGCTGACCGCGCATTACGGCAAGCAGCCCACGAACAGTTGGAAGATAGTTGAATCGTACCGAGGTATCCTCCGGGAAACGCTTTTCCAAATCGTTAACGATAGCTTCAGAGCGCGAGGAATCCCCGGAGATCGCCAGTGCGAGGGCAGCCCCATACTCCACTTCGCGATCTTTGGATCGTGCGACTGCGGCAGCGGCTCTCGTCCTAGCGTCGGATGCGTTCCCGAACAACGCTTCCCGCACGGCTGCTCCGGCTATAAATAGAGCCTCGCGTTCCTTATCGCCTGCTTGATGCGCCAAATCCTCTGCGCGCTGTGAGATGATCCTCGCCTGGTGCGAATGTCCTGAATATGCCAAGACATAGGCCTGATTAGCAGAGATCAAGTCTTGAGCCACATCTTCCCTCTGTGCCAGGCCGACTTCTCGCTCCATTCCAGGATTGTCGCCTCTCAAAAACGCAACGTTGTATCGCAGAACCGCAAAGTCAGGAAATCGAAGTTTGCGTTCAGAAGCCAGGTGGAGGATATTTTCGGCTTCGTTCAGCCGATCAAGATTCTGATAGGCTGTGGCGAGATTGACATAGCCGATTGGGAACTCTCGATCAAGTTCTATTGCCTTGCTAGCTTCATTAACGGCGCGCTCGTATCGTCCCAAGATCAGGTAAATGGTCGACAGAAACCCGTGGGGCTGCATCTCGCGAGGATAGGTCTGCGTCCAGGATTCGCACGTCCGCTGCGCCTTTTCCAGGTTTCCACTCACCCGAAAGTCATAAGTAAGCGAAAGAAAAAAGTACTCCCGAGCACTGGCTCGGCCCCGCAACTCGTAAGCCTTGGTGGTGCTTTGCGCCGAGAGGTCAGACTCGCCGATCTCTCCATAGGCACTGCCCTGGCGAAGGTAGGCCATCGCAAAATTCGGATCGATCCCAATCGCTCGACTGTAAAGCGGGAGCGCCGCTGCGGGTCCCGCTGAGACATGAATTTTTTCGGCCATGGTATAAGCCTTCAACGCTTCCAGTGATGGTGTGGTTGCCTCTGCGAGCGTCGTGTCGTGTTTCTCGAGGGTCCCTAGAGATTCGCCGAGCTGGCTCCTCAATCGGGTGGTCATTCGAGTCAGCGCATTTAACACATCTTCTTTTCTTGCTGCTTGCGCTTGTTCGTCGGCGAGAATATCTCCGGTGCGACAGTTCGTGGCACGCAGACCCAGCACGTACTGGCTTCCGAGGCTGGCAATCAAGCCTTGCAGAACAGCCGCAGCCCCGGTCCGCTCGCATACTTGCCGAGCCATCTCCGGCGTAAGTTGGGCGTCGGCTGGCTGACCCATCAGCTGCAAAGCCTCCCTTATTCGCTTTTCTGAGATCAAACTCAGAAAAGGCGACTGCGCAAGCTGAATCTCCAGGCCTTGGCGCAGCGTATCATCGAAAACCGGGTCGGCCGTCGTATTCGTGAAATCTCCGATCAAGACCGTGTCTTTCTCGTCCAAAGCGACGGCGCGCGGATGGTGAAGGTACAGGACCATGGCTGCAGCCAGCAACGCAGCCACGGCTCCGATTACCGCAAAGCTTTTCCAGACACTCTTGCCATCGACGTTTGCGGGAGTCGTAGAGAGAATCTCGCCTGACGAACTGTCACTGTGCTCAATGACGATCTGCGAGCGAGAGCGGCTAGCGACGACGACATCCTCGCCATCCTGGTTGATGGTTCGCACATCCGCCACGAAGCGGTAGCCCTTACCAGGCAGAGTGACGATGTAACGTCGGCTCGGGGGTGTCCCCCGAAAACTCTGCGGAGCATAAAAGATGTTCTGGCTGAGGTTTGCCTCTTCCACGAAAGCATCTGGCCAGAGTTCGTTCATGAGGTCGTTCTTGGAGACGACTTCACGGCTATGGCGGACTAGGATGAGGAGCGTGTCAAAAGTCTTGGGGTAACGGCAACTGGCTGACTTCCGCGCAGCAGAATCTGTTTCTCGGTATCCACCCGGAAGGGCCCGAATTCGTAGAGAACCTTGGGACCCGCGGCCATGACCTGTTCACCCTAAAAGTATGACGCCCAAGAAAGCGGGCGGAACGACCTGCAATTTACGGAATCTACCACACGTTTTCGCTTGGCCCGCCACGGCCCATAGCGTTGCGATCAATGTTTCCAATCCCCCTCCGATAAGTAGCTTTGTTTTCTCGGCGAAGCACTGTTTGACAGCTTTTCTAGATTTATTGAGGGCTTGTTTAAGGACTTCTGATCGCCTCCTCCATCAGACTGCCGGGTATAGCAGCGGTAAGCAGGAGTCAGGAAAAAATGGAGCAAGCCTGTGGTGCTGAGAACAACAAGGATCACCGTCGAGACTGAGACGCGGATGGTTATCCGGAACGCAAAGGCAGTTCGCGACTGGTGCCCCCGCTGTCACGCCGAGGTAGTGGTAATCACCTTGACGGACGACAGCCTGTTGGAACCACCGACCGCAGAACAAGTTCAGCGATGGCTTAGCACTGGTGAACTGCACTGTTCACAATATCGCCACCAGGCCGGCTCAGATTTGGTTTCCTCCCTCCTGCGATGCTTCAGAGTTCAATGAGATTTATATTGTCATCTGTCACAACGAGAACCCGCTCATTTAAACAAGGAGAAAAAAATGAAATCCAATCGTTCAATCGAAACCTCGATT
>CAWEWW010000004.1:0-12850 GCA_963812855.1 uncultured Acidobacteriaceae bacterium | reverse complement strand
TCTTCATTCGCACATGAAAGCCCAGGCGATCGACCGCTGTCATCGATGCCTCCTCTGACTCAATGCCCGCAAACTTGCGAGCAAGCAAGCCAAGTGCATCTTTGTGGTCGGCGTTCATATGCTGAATGATTGCGGACATTGAGTCAGCGAGAGGGTCGGGCCGTGCACGGTCATAATCCGCCGCAGAGACCCAGCCCATGACTCCGAAGCCGCCCACGTAGTAAACGTCGACCACATCCATCCGGTAAAAAGAAAAATCCTCAAAATCAACCCAGTACTTGCTGTTGGAGTGGCGAGTGATGTAAAGGTCACGCGCTTCTGATAGTTCGGGATGCGGTATTTTCTGAACGTTTCCAACCAGGGTGATTCTGGCTGCGCCAAGAGCGTCCCCACCACCGTCAGGTTCCGTCACGAGCAGGCTGGCGCGTGGGTCCGCCTGTAGGTTCTGCGTATGCATGGCCATTGAGCTAATAAGAAAGATGGGACGACCGTGATCGTCGAGTCCGTAGGGCATCACAGACCCAAAAGGAAATCCCGGCTGTTTGCGCGAGTGAGTCGAGAGGCTGCCCATTCGGCCCAGGTGCGTCAGCGTGCGCGCCCGCTCAGAAAACGAAAGTTCAGGAATAGAAGGCCGATCGCGCGCGGGCCCCGTGCCTGCGTGTTTTCCGATCGATGAAGATGACATTGTTTTAGTCTCCCAGTTTTTTTCTCCGGTTAAGCTATCACCGCTTTTTATCTCACAACTGGCTTTTAATCCAGAGTCGCGGGCGTGCTCTCTGCCTCACTGCGAACAAGACCGTGTCAAATGCACTTCCCTCGCTTTCAACGCCAAGCCGCGCGCTACCGAGGTGAATTCGTTTCCGCCGCGGATTCGCTCTTGTCCAAATCGTGTTTCAAAGAGTTTCCTCACCGCTGGAACAAAAGAAGAACCGCCCGTCAAAAAGACCATGTCGACGTCCTTGGGTAGAACACTGGAGGACGTAAGAAGAGAATCGACACAGCGTGAGATCTGCCCAAGTTCTTCAGAAATCCACTCCTCGAAAGATGCCCGTTCCACCGTCGCCTCCAGATCCACAAATCCGTCCGAAAACTGAAATTTGGCACGATGGGCGTTCGACAAGTCATTCTTAACTTTTTGCACCGCGCGGTGGAGCTGAAACCCAAGATCTTCTTTTATGAAATGAATGAGTGCTCCGATTTTCTCCGGTTCGAGCGATTGTGCGTGAACTCCTCTCAACATCTCCAGCACTTCTCGGCCTCTCAATAGCGATAGATGGTGCCAACGCTCAAGCTTTATGTACACCCAGTTTGGAACTGTCAGGATTTTGCCCAATGAACGCAATTGCGAGCCGGCTCCGAGGGCTGGAGACACGAGATGCCTGATGAGTTTTGCGTCAAAGGCATCTCCTGCTATACCCACGCCGGCGTTGCCTACGATGCTGCCAGAGCGCATTTCATTCTCTTCGACGAACGGTAGGACCAACGTGAACCAGTGAGAAGTCGCTCGTGCCGCCTCCAAAATCCCCGATGAGAATCAGTTCGTCGTGATCGAGCGTGGACTCGTAGTAGTGCGCTGCTGCTACGGGCTCCATCTCAAACTCCACGGATTCGTAGCCTGCGGACTCGAAGGCCGATCGAAGCCGAGTTTCCGCATAAGTGTCACCTTCCGGGTTCTCAGCTCCCACAAAATGAACTGGCCTTCCAACTACTGCCGACCTGATGCTGACCCCGAACTGATGTTCGGCGCCCTGTCGCAGGTCCCTGAGAATCCTTGCGATCAGGTCCCCAAGTGTGAGCCTCCGGCCGAAAACCTCCGTGCTCTGAAGGCTCCGACTACTTAGGAACGACTTAAGCGACTGGATCAGCCGACCCTTCACATCAGCTGCGAGATATTGTTCAATGCCTTCGGGACCGGTCCACGACTTCAGTCTTTTTACTCCGTCTTCCTTCGTTTGTTGAAGATATAGGAGGGACCGATACGCATCAGTCAGCCCACCCAAGTACGGGAATTGGGCAAGTTGGACATCATTTGAGGAATCGGTAAAGGCGATCGAACTGTTCGTTGTCCCGAAGTCGATGCCTATCGCACGTCTGCTCATTTGGGAAACTCGTGAACACATTTCATATCTGTAAGACGGGAGGATTGCGCAGGAGCACTTCTGCTATTTTACTAGGCCGCGACGAAGGAAAGGTTGATCGCAAGGTGAGGTCGCAATCAGACCGCGAAAATTTTCGGCTCTGGGGACAACCAATCTCACCTCATGTGCTCGGAATGAGCGAGTCCGGCATCGTCCATTGAGCGTCGGATAGGTCTTTAGTTCGAGTCGCATAGGTACAAGGTTCGTTAGCCACGATCCAACTCCAGTCTCCGTCAGGCAGGCCCAATCGCAAGTGAAAACGGAACGTCCGGAAGAAAGCTCTCAAAGTTGGAGATTACACCGTCGCCGGATTAGAGGACATTTGCGCAGTGGAGCGGAAGGATTTCGCCGACCTGATTCATTCCTTCACGGTGGATCGTCCGGTGTGTATTGATCAGCTCCGGGTGATGAGTCCTTCCCTCATCGGTTATTGGTCGCCTCAGCCCGGCTCAGCCAGGTTAAGTCTCCTTATCCTTATTCCAACATTAACCCCAACTGTATTCTGCAGTCCCTAATCGCTGTCTTCCGGGACTGAATACTCCTTTCCTCTGCACGGAAACTCACGAACTGGGTGAGGAAGTCGTTGCCTCTTATCTGTACCGGTTCATCTGTTCGACTGGCTTGAGACGAACGACTATGGCCGCATTCTTGTCGATGACGATCTTTATGGCGATAAAGTCGGCGATTTCTACACGAACTTTTGTTTTCCACCAATGATCCCCGATAATCTCCAAGAAGGCCTGTTGCTGAAATTCCTCGCGTGGCGAGCGCTCAGATTGGAAATTCCAGTCCCCCTGAGCATTCGTTAGTGTACTTCGCCCGAGAAGCAACTCTTATGAACTACGATCCTAAAATCGGGGGACAATTGCAGCAGCCACGACTAACGATTTGAGGTCGATTGCGTGATCGGTTTGGGGCAAGAGCTGCCGGAGCTGCCAAAGGCATCCACTTCCGCCGACGACAACGGAGAAGGAGCGCTGCTGGCGGCGCTGCTGAAGAGGGATCGCAAGGCTACCGCCGACTTTGTGTCCCGCTATTCCGATGCGGTATATGCCTTTATTCGCTCGCGTGTGGCGCCGCGGTACGACATTGTCGATGACCTGGTGCAGGAGGTATTTCTGGCAGCTTGGGAAAATATTGGGAACTATCGTCGCGAGGGGCCACTCCAAGGTTGGCTAATGGGAATCGCGCGGCATAAGGTAGAAGACTATTATCGGGCGTGCCTGCGCGCGCCCGAATCACTCCCCGAGGTCGAATTGGATCTAGCTGCGGGAAGCATGACTCCTGATTTTGACGGTTCGTTGGACCGGGAAGGGTTGCGAAGTAAGACCTGGCGAGTGATGTCCGGCCTTCCGGAGCAATACAGGCTGGTGCTTATTTGGCGGTACTGGGAAAGGATCGCCGTCCGCGACATGGCCCTGCGCGTCGGCAAGACTGAGAAGGCAATCGAGAGGCTCTTGGCACGCGCAAGAGAACAATTCCGGGAAAGGTGGAACCATGTCTAGGAATCTTTCCGACGACGAGTTCCTAGAACATATCGCGATCCAGAGCGAACCCGACGAGACGGGCGTTGCACCTTCGCGCCTCAAGTCCAGGATCTATTCCGCCTTGGTGCGCCAGCAGGCCGAAACAGGACCGTTGCTCGGCCTTCAAGAAACCAAGGCCATCGGCCACCATCTTTGCGTATTCGAAGAACTGGTGCGGATTGCTCCGGTAGGAGATTCGGCGAAGCGCGTCAACCTTTGCCGCATTTGCCACGCTCGATTGCTAGCCGAACAATTAGAGCACCCACCTATTTATTGGCCGAATTGTCCTTATGTCAGCTTCAAGAAATCTTGATCCTGAGTGCTTTTGAACCACGTTTAGAATCGATAAACGATTCCGATCAGGTTCTGAAAGTTCTTCAGGCTGTGTGGCCCGGGCGGGGATAGTTGGGCGCTTACGGCATTTCTGCTCAGCGTCTCGCTAAAAGTGTAACGAAGGGCCCACCTCTCGTGGAGAGTCACGTCGATGCCCACAGGCACCCGCAAAGCAATCATGTTGGCGCTGAATTGACGTGGCGGCAGCACGGGTGAGCCCTGGATAACGGTTATTGCTCGCTGCATAGAAGAAAGATGCACCCAGCCGGTGCCCACCGAGAGATACGGTCGCACCCGGCTTTTTCGTTTCCGAAAATAAACCAACACGCTGGCAAACATGCTTTGCTGCGAGCTATCTCGTGTTTCTTCGTAATCTGCGAGCGATCCAGACACAAGCCGCGCGGCAGTCAGGCTCAAGGGGTTGCGGTTCCAGACGTAGTCGCCTTGCAAGGTGAAGATGTCGCTGAGGTGTCTTCCCAGAAGCCCATTCAGAGCCAGTCCATTTTGCGGATTGTAAGTTGAAAAACTTGTAGAGGTTGAGTGAATGACTGCGCTCGTGTCCCCCGACAGCGTTGACACACCGCCGAGAGCACCCGCGTAGAACTGAGCTTCCGCAGACTTGCTAGCAACAGCCACGAGCAGCAACGCTGCTGCCCCTAGGCCCACGGCCCTGAAGTGCAAACATTGGATGCGCCGGGCCACACCCATTCTGCATCGCGCTAAGAATTCAGAGGGGGAGTTTTTTTTACTAACCGACATACCAATCGAAGCTGGACGTTCCGCTCCGTTACATGGCTTCTCCCATACGCGAGCGGATTCACAGGCTTGAATCTTGCTTTGAACCTGAACTGACGGTCGTCCTAAACCCAATGTGAAAGAAAGAACTCCGATGAAATTGAAATTGAGCATTGCGATGATGTCGATTGTTGCATTTATGTTTGGAGCTTGCCGGCCAGCGCCGCGGCAGGAGCAGTCTACACCCTCAACAATTTGAGCTCAGGTAACGCAGTCCTTATGTTCAGCCGGTCGGCGAGCGGACAGCTTGCAACGGCGGTGCTTTTGCCACAGGTGGCTTGGGTTCTGGTGGAGGATTGGCCAGCGAAGGTGCCCTGATTCTCGGCGCCAGCAATCGTCTCCTGTTCGCGGGAAACGCCGGGAGCAACACCGTTTTACTTTTTGCGGTAACAGACGACGGTCTTAGCCTGGTCGATGCTCGCCAGCGAAACAGGCAAGATCTTCGAAAGACTTTTGGAAGTGGAGGGGGATTTCAAAGTCACCAACGACTAACAAAGCAAGTGCCGGGGGAAATAGATGCGGCGAAGCCATCATCGTTGGTATTTTGATCCTGGCTAACAATGGTTTTACATTTTTCATGACAACGGGCTGAGTCTTCGTGAGGTATGTTTCAGGGTGCTGCGAACTTACGATTTTCATTGGGAGGTAGAATGATCAGGCACATTCGCATATTCATGACAACGGTGTTGCCAATTATGGCCTTTGCACTTACGTCCAGCGTCGCCATCGCGCAGAGCTACAGCGGTAAGTGGCCGGCAACCGTGAGCCATTCGCATCGCGCCAATGGCACGTACTGCATAACCCTCACCGACGATGGCAGCCTCGGCTGGCCACACAGCGGCGAGGCCACGCTCGTCCCCCAGGAGGACACGGATTTCGGCACCTTCCAAGTCATTAATGGCGTCATGATGGTGACCTTCACGCAGCCGGGCGGCACGGGTGAGAACGGCGCCCTCCTGTTCATCGCTGCCGCCAGCGACGGACACATCGGCAGGGGCGCGTACGAGCAGTTCTATGGGACGGAGATCGACTCCGGTGTGTTGGTCTTCGGAGAGAAAGGCGGCTGCTCAAGCAGTCAATAAGACGAGGGCAGCGTTCCACCATTGGCGTCTCCGCTGGATCCAGGTCTTTGGAGGGCTTGTCTTTGATGCGTCCGGAGGAATGGGTAGTCGCTAGGACTCCCGGTATCCCGAAGCTAGGGTTAAAGCTGCATGTGCCCTTCACAGTCGTTATATCTTGGGCGTCATCTTCATCGATGGTGAAGGGAGTTGATGGCGGTCCACCCTGCTGCCACGTCAGGCCCGCCGGTGAACCATCAAACGTAAACCAATCGAAGTTACTTGAGTTCCAGGTAGCCGGACAACTACCAGGCGTATTTCTGTTCTGATTCGCGAGCACATGGAAAGCGTTCGGATCGTTACAGAATGTTGGATAACCTGTGGTCCCCGTATTAGCGCGCCAGTACGCATTCGCTTCGAAATCCTGGAACGTGCAATACTTCTCGCCGCAAGAATTCGAGCACCCACCTTGAGCGTATGTGCCTTGCCCGGTTGAGAGATTTTCGTTCAGATCGGTATTCCAGATGTTCCACAGCATCTGAGTTGTAGTGAAGCCGCTTGTACACGACTGCGAAGGTCAAGGTGTTCCTTCAGCGAAAATCAGCGAGACGTTTCCTTGCGGATAGATTCCTGTTCCGGACAAGAAATCACAGGGTGGTCCGCTGCTCGAAAGTTTGGAAGAAGTCGTACGTCCCGTTGAGATTGTCCACGGGTTCGAGGTGGGGTCAATCGGATCGGCAGCATTGTAAAAGAACCGGTCGAGGCACTTTTGTGCACCAGTATTGCTATCCGTGACCGACGGACACGTTCCTGAGCCAGTGCCACCTAGGCCAGATCCGGGTGTAATCGTGTTTGCGACACGAAGGGAAGTTCCCCAGTTGCAGTCCGAAGTTGGACCGTAGATCCAGTTTGCGTCGAAACGCAATCAAAAATCATTAACCAATCAGTAAATAGGGGGAATGCTGTATTCCTACTTTTCCCCAGCACTCACAATAATGCGGTAGTTGCATCTTTTTTCCTTAGTATTCTGCAAAGTCTGAAAGAGGCGATCAGGCGGGTCTAACTGCCTCGCAGCTTGTAGTCTGTGCGTTGACGCTCTTTGTATTAGACTGTCTGTCCTCAGGAACATGGCTAAACTGACGGGTGCACAAAAGATATTCGATCGCTCTCTGCCGAAAGCTCCCAGCGGAATTCAGGGCCTCGACGAGATTACCGGCGGAGGCCTCCCGCTCGGCAGGCCAACGTTGGTGTGCGGCAGCGCCGGATGTGGCAAAACTTTGCTTGCCACGGAATTCTTGGTTCGTGGAGCGACACAGTACGGCGAGCCGGGCGTTTTTATGGCCTTCGAAGAAACGCCCGAGGAGCTCACCCAGAATGTACGTTCGCTGGGTTTCGATCTCGACAAACTGGTCCGACAGAAAAAACTGGTGCTCGACTTCGTTCGTGTAGAAAGAAATGAGATTGAGGAAACCGGCGAATATGATCTCGAAGCCTTATTCATCCGCCTCAACGCCGCCATCGACTCGATTGGGGCGAAACGCGTCGTGTTGGATACGATTGAGGCCTTGTTTTCGGGATTGCAGAATGAAGGTATTCTGCGCGCTGAGTTACGACGCCTTTTCCGCTGGCTAAAAGATAAAGGTGTAACCGCGATTATTACCGGTGAGCGTGGATCAGGAACACTCACGCGCCGTGGATTGGAAGAGTACGTTTCCGATTGCGTCATCCTGCTCGATCATCGTGTGAATGATCAGGTTTCGACCCGCCGCATCCGCATCGTTAAATACCGCGGAACCACTCACGGCACCAACGAATACCCCTTCCTCATCGATGAAGACGGGTTTACAGTCCTGCCTGTTACTTCACTTGCCTTGCAACATGAAGTCAGCAATCGGCGCATCTCCACCGGTATCGCTCGCCTCGACACTATGCTGGGCGGCGAGGGCTTTTATCGCGGCAGCTCAATCCTGCTTTCCGGTACCGCAGGAACCGGCAAAACTAGCATCGCTGCCCAGGTTGTCCATGCCGCCTGCGATCGCGGAGAACGTTGCGCTTACTTTGCCTTCGAGGAATCTCCCGGACAACTTGTCCGCAACATGCGTTCCATTGGCCTGGACCTGCGCAAGTACGTCGAAAGTGGCCTGCTTCAGATTCATTCCAGTCGCGCCACTTTTTATGGACTCGAAATGCACCTGGCGATGATTCACAAGTTGGTGGAGAAGGCCAATCCCAGTGTCGTTGTCTTCGATCCCATCGGAGCTCTCATTCAGGCAGGGACTCGCCGCGACGCCAATGCGATGGTGATTCGTCTCATAGACTTTTTGAAAGTCCGGCAGATTACTGCGTTGATGACCAACCTCACCTCCGGCGGCGAGGCGCTGGAGAGAACCGAAATCGATATCTCTTCGGTGGTTGACACCTGGCTCCTCTTGCGCGATACCGAGCTGGGCGGCGAGCGCAATCGCGCTCTGTATGTCCTCAAGTCGCGGGGCATGAGTCATTCCAACCAACTGCGTGAGTTCCTCCTCACTGATCATGGCGTCGATCTGCTCGACGTTTACGTTGGGCCAGAAGGCGTCCTTACCGGCTCCTCTCGCCTCTCTCTCGAATCTCGGGAGAAGGCGGCTGCCCTCGCCGTTCAGCAGGAAAGCCAGCGCAAGCAGCGGGAACTCGTTCGCCGGCGCGAGGCTCTGGAAGCAAAGATCACTGCTATGCGTAAGGAATTTGAAATCGAGGATGCCGAAGTCACGATTCTGGCCAACGAGGAAGCTACGCGGACTCGGAGCCTGGAACTGGAACGCAAGACCATGGCCATGAGTCGTCAAGCGGACGGCAACGGGTCTACCCGCGCAGGCGGGACGAAAAGAAAGCAGGGATCTCGATGAAAAAAAATGTAAAAGAGGAATCGAAATCTCCGCGCTCGCTTGAGGAGATCGCCTCCGATTCCACTGAGGATAATGCAGAGAAATGGGACCTCCGCCTGTATGTTGCCGGACAGACTCCGCGCTCCGTCGCCGCCTTCGCCAACTTGAAACGCTTGTGCGAGGAGCATCTCGCCGGACGCTACAACATCGAGGTGATCGATCTCGTGAAACATCCGCAACTGGCAGCAGGCGACCAGATCATCGCGATTCCAACCCTGGTCAGAAAACTGCCGCAGCCGATCCGCAAAATCGTCGGCGACTTACGCGACACAGAACGCGCGTTGGTGGGATTACAATTGCGTCCCGGAAAAAGCTGATCGGAACTTTCACATGTCCGCTTAGAGGCGAGACACCATGGGGAATAAAGCTGTGACTGATGAGAAGCACTTGATCTCCGACGATGCCGACGACAAAGAACAAATCCTGGATGCGATCCGCACCGGTTGTGTGGATGCCTTCGTGGTCGAAGACCACGAAGGCCATGCCGTCTATACTTTGCAAAACGCCGATCTGCCCTACAGCACGCTGGTCCAGCAGATGCAACAAGGCGCCGCTATGCTCAACGCTCGCGGCGAAGTCATTTATTGCAATCCCAGTCTGGCCGCGCTTCTTCAAGTGACGGCCCAGTCTATGATCGCAGTTCCTTTGCCCAGCCTCGTGCAGCCGGAGGATCGCGCCGAGTTGCACAGACTGTTGGCAGAGGCCCAGAATGGCGCTAGCGAGGGAGAACTCCGGCTCCGCCGGCCCGATGCCAGCACCCTTCCTGCCCGATTTTCTTTTACCACCCTTGCCCGCGATAAATCCGTAACTGGCGTCCTGATAACCGACCTCACGACCGAGAAGTCGAATCTGGACCTGGCTTCGCGCATTCAACGTGTTCAGGACGAAGAGCGCCGCGGCATCGCGCGCGAATTGCACGACAGTGTGGGACAGCTTCTCGCCGCCATCACAATGAATCTTGCCGCTCTTCGGAAGGAAGCTACCAACCTCAGTCCCTCCCATTCTGCCCTGCTGGATGACAGCGCCGTCATGGTCTCGCAGGTCAGCAAGGAAATTCGTACGATCTCGCATCTGCTCCATCCGCCTTTGCTCGACGTCGCCGGACTTTCCTCAGCCATTCGCTGGTATGTCGACGGCTTCTCCCAACGAAGCCGCATCAACGTTGACGTGCAACTTCCCTCCGATCTCGGACGCCTTTCCACTGATATTGAGATTGCGGTCTTCCGCATGGTGCAGGAATGTCTTACCAATGTGTACCGGCACTCGGGCTGCGACTCCTGCTCGCTGGAACTTACTCGGCACGAGAACGGACTGCAAATCATCGTCCGCGATAACGGCCGCGGCATGCCCAAGCCTATCCAGGGCACGACCTCATCCGGCGTCGGCATCCGCGGCATGCAAGAGCGCCTGGTCCAGCTCGGCGGCACTCTCGACATAAGTTCAAACGAAAACGGCACCACCGTAATTGCCTGGCTGCCTGCTACCGACCGGGACTCCGCGAAGGTTTCTGCGGAATCAGAACGCCGCGCCGTGTAGCACCTGTGTTTGAAAAGCGCTCGGCTTTATACTCCGGGTGCTCGGCCTGACATCCGGAAAGAGCTCTTCATTTGGGTAACGCCCCGCATGTCGCGCCTTCCGAAAATTGTTAAGCGCTCGTTACTCTCGGGCTACCACGGTCACGAATGGGCTATTCCCCTCAAACCAACGGGCCATTCCTTTCGTGGCGTAACTCCTCTAAGGTAATCTCTCAGCGCAGGCAGGATTTTTGACTTGGACGCGTTGTCCATTCCGTGCCTCCCCCGCCTAGTCCACCATCGTTTGCCTCGTGCCAACGTTGGATAACTGGTGCGCTAGCCGAAAGGGAAGGAGTGCGGGAAAGAATGTCGCAAGAGATTGTCCGCTGTCCTTATTGTGTGCTGGACAGTGAGTTTCGGCCCATGTTCCGGCGGTCCAAGACGTCTTACGTTTGTGCGACCTGTGGCCACAAGGCCATCCCGGATGAACCTCACCTGAAGTGCCCCTGCCCTCGCTGTCGCCAGCTGATTCGCCTGGCCAATCGTATCTCGCGCGATGAGCGTTCGCCCATGGCCCATGCTGCCGGTTCCTGACTCCCCCAGTTCCTCTGCGGAGACGCTTCACTTCTTCATCGATTGGCGCAGCCGGCGTTCCGCGTCGTCCGTCCAATAACCGCAATCGAGCCGGATGAATACCGATGTATAGGGAATTGTTAATCGCGTCTTCAGGACAAGAACATGAAATCGCTGGCCCGCTTCATCGAGCTTGGCGATGATCTGCTCGTGCGGCAATGACTGCGGCCTACTCTCGGACAGCAAATGGCCCAGTGCCTCGCGGTAGGCGGTCACGCCCGCTGCATCAGTTTCCGGCACCGCCGGCAGTTCCGCATCGGTGAACACTACCGGCCGCACATGCCTGGTTTTTCCAATCTGATCAAGCACCGTCTCGACCACATCCAACTGATCGCCATTCGTCTCGATGGTCTCGATGCCTGAACTCGTTTGCAGCGGGTACGCGGAATCCACCACGGCGATCCAGTTGCGATGGCCGAGCAGCGGCAATTCTTCGTTCAAGTGTGCGCGCCATTTGTTCGCCGCAGCATGATCTGCCGCAGAACGATCTGTCACAGTACGATCCGCCGATGCATCTCTGCCACTAGCGACAACCATCGCTATGCCACACAGTGCAACCACCACCAGCACTCTTCGAAGCGCAAGAATCACAGGCCCTCCTCTGCAGGCAAGATTGCTTCGGTACGTCGCTAGCCTATCTGCAACCATCGCACGGGATCAATCACATCGGTGTCCGATTCAGCACCTTCGATTCTGGACGGTAGACGAGATTGACGCCTGGGATGGTAAACTTTTGCACGAACCCTGCAGTCAGTCCCCAAACAGGAGAGAAATTATGAAGAAGAAAGCCTTTGCCTATCCCGTTCTGTTGGCCGCTCTGCTGTTGTGCGGCGTGACCATAGCCCAAGAGCCAGTTCAGGACATCAACCCCAGGATCCATCCCAATCTGGCTGCTGCCCAACGGCACGTGGTGGAAGCCAACCAGGCGATTGCCGTAGCTCAAAGAGACAATCGCTGGGACATGCACGGCCACGCCGAGAAAGCCCGTCAGCTTCTCGTCGAGGTGAACAACGAACTGAAGGCCGCCGCCGAGACCGCCAACCGGCGATAGCCTCGCGGGTTTGCCCCACCTTTCGCTGTCTTGCCAGAGCCGTCGAAGGGTGGGGAACTTATTCCCGGCAGTCTCTCTCAGGCTTCATCCACGCGTCGCGCAACCGCACCGTTTCTCGCTGCGATATAAATGAAGCATGTCTGGCGAAACGCTTCCCGCTAAGTACAACCGGCTCACGATCATTGCGGTGGCCGCCTTGGCCTGCATCTTGCAGGACGTTTTACACGAGGGCCTTGGCCACGCCGTGACCGCATGGCTAAGCGGGGCTCATCGCATCACGATCAGCACCGTCGCGATGCAGAGCGATATCGACACGCGATGGATCGCGGCCGCGGGCACTCTGGTCAATCTTTTTGCCGCGGGAATCCTGTGGCTCATTCTGTTGCGCGCGCCGCGCTTCCGTCCGGTAACTCGTTACTTCCTGGTGTTAGCTCTGGCGGGCAACCTGTTCACCGGGACCGGTTACTTTTTCTTTTCTGGAGTCGCGAACTTCGGCGACTGGGCGGCGGTGATTAGCGGCTTACATCCCTATTGGATGTGGCGCCTTGGTTTGGTAGTGCTTGGAGCGGCGACTTATTATGCGTCGATGTTGCTGGTCGCCGCCCAACTGCGTCCATTTCGAGGACGCCACTCCTGCTCGAAAAACCTGCGCGCTTTATGCTGGACGCCTTACGTTACAGACGGTTTTCTTGCGGGAGTTGCTGGCCTCTTCAATCCGGCGGGATTGTTCTATGTCATCGCCTCGGCTCTGCCCTCAACTTTGGGAGCGAATGCGGGACTCATGAGCCTGCCAAGCATCGTGTGCCGCGGCTCCGCTACTGGCGAACCTGTTTCCGATCAATCTGGTCTTGATCCATCGGCTCCGGAAGAACTGGAAA
>CAWEWW010000003.1:0-851753 GCA_963812855.1 uncultured Acidobacteriaceae bacterium | reverse complement strand
GGTGTTCGGCGTCAACTATTCATTCCGGTGGACGACAACTATTTCTCCCTACCAACGACATCTACCGCCATCAGTGACTGATGACATTTATCTTCGCTTCCGGTGAAGCGGCTGGAGGCGAAGGGCGAAGCCCGGAGCCGGAGGCCGGTTCATCGGAAGCGAGTGCCGCGTGCTCCTCCTGGCCGAGAGCTTGGACATTGTTCCGAGCTTGCTCCAGCCGGTAGCTTGGGATGTTGAGTTCCACGATCATGCTGTGATGCACCAAGCGGTCGATGGCCGCCGCGGTAGTCATCGCATTGCCGGCCGGTACCTTTGGGGTATAGAAACGCTCGATGGGCCGCCCAAGTTCGCCGTGTTGATCGGCCGCGACCAGGTGGACGACACCAGAGAAGAGATTTTCCGGAGGCGTGAAGAGGAGCTTATCGATGTGAAGGTCATCACCTACGATGAGATTCTGGAAGAGCAAGCAAAGCAGATTGGCCGTATCATCTTGCCTGGCGACGATGAGTTCGTCCTGCCGGTTTGATTGATGCGCCACCCGCTTTTCCTTTGTCTATCTTTTTTTGGATTTCGTCCCGCGCCTCGCGTATCACCCTGTCCGCTTCTTCCAGCGCGTGTTGCACGTCCGGAGCCAGCTCGAACAGCATTCGGTAGTCGACTTCGTTCAAATATTTGCCATCGATGTGCGCCTGCGTAAAGCAGACGACATTGATGACCGTCCGCTGCTTGCCTCGCCCCAGCTTGTTCATCTCCCGCAGGAAATGCGCGTACACAGTTGCCGCGTCCATGTCGCTATCGCCCTCGCCGGCCGACGAGACTACCCAAGAGGAAACGCCCAAGGGCAGCTCGCGCATTCCGTTCAAGGGCAATGAGGGAGCGGCAACATGAGCGAAGCCGCGGCCTGAATCCTGCGTTGTAGGAGCCAGATCCTTCAACGATAATGACGACATGGAGATGACGCCCTTCGTGCTCGAATGCCGCCACTGCGCCAACAAGGCGCCCATGGAAGTTATTGTCGAGAAAAGCTTCGTTGAGGAGCATGAGCACAGCGGAGTTGAATGGGAGGCTGGCTTCATTTACCAGCTCCTCCGTTGCTACTCGTGCAGGGAGGTAACTGTTTACCAAGTGGTCATCCACACCGGCATCGATCCTGACTACACCGATCGGTCCTACGACAAGATGCTATATCCGGGCGGACCGGAATCTCCATTGGGCCTCCCTCCTTTGGTGCAGAAAGCTTGGGAGGCTTCGATGCGGGTCCGGAAAATAGACGCCAATGCGTTTGCCGTCCTGCTCGGTCGAGTGCTCGACGCGATATGCACAGATCAACACGCTGAAGGCGACAGTCTCTATCGGCGTATTGAAAACCTAGCTGAAAGCGGGAAATTGCCGGAACGCCTCAAAGCGGTTGCTCATGGGCTCCGCAATTTGCGAAATTTTGGCGCGCACGGAAATCTTGGGCAGCTCGATGCGAAGGATGTGCCTCTACTCGAATCTTTATCCGGGGCACTTTTGATGTATCTGTATACGATCCCTTCGCTTGCCGAGGATGCCGCAAAAAGGCTAAATCAGAAAACGGAAGGATAGACCCTGGCGCGCGTCGAGCAGTAGGCCTTAGACTGTGAGCTACTTCAGCAAGTTCCGGAAGTGCCTGTGCCCGCGGTCTACCAGTAGGTTGATGACCCTCTCTGCCTCTTTGCGGCTCTTCTCGTCGGCCTTGAGAGCTTCTTTCACGATAATCTGAGGTGCATCTTCCCAGCCGTGAATCGCCCAGCCGTCTTTATCCTCTTCGAAGATAATCCCGAGTGCACGAACGGCTTCGTAAGGGTATTCAGCTGCCAATTCCTTCAACCGCTTGACGACAGCATAGTCGTGATGGATCTCGCGAAAGTTTTCTAAAACCGTCAGCAGCTGGTTTATCGACCAGTCATCCGGAAATTTACCGCTGGCAAACCACCATCCGAAAGCACCCATCTCCTCCTTAAAAGCGTGAGGCTTCTCGAGGGCGATATTCAGGCGATGCTCCCACAGCTTTATGAATCGGTCTCTCACACCTGGGTCAAGGTCTCCCGCCTCTTCTTGCCCCAGGTGCCACCCTACGTCACCGAGCGTTTGCGCCCGTAGCGCTGCGCTCGCCTTTTCGAAAAACGATGTCAACAAAGGATCATCGAGTTCCAATGTTTTCCAGGCGTAATACTGCGTGAAGTGGTTTCCAAAATTGCGGTCGCTGTGACTTACTTCTGTCTCCTGTGGCTGTAAGGCATTTACAGCTCGCTGATAACGAAATCGCATTGCCTCAAGAATGCCGCCATAGGGTCGGCTGTACCGGACGTAGGAATTCCAAGCAAAACGGTCGAGAACCTTGGGTTCCTTCGCAAACAATAGGGGCAACTGCTTTTCCCACCATCCCTGATCCAGCCAACATAAGAGACCGAACCGCATCCCGTACATTTCCCGCACAGCGACGGAGCTGTCGATTTTAGGGTCGAGGTGCGAAGCCAGCAGCCCGAATGCTTTCGGGAAATGCTCTGCATCGACAACAATGTCCTTGGCTGACAGTTTCAACCATCTGAGATAGCGCATCACTGCTTCGAGACCCACCGGCCGGGTACTGTTCAACGCAAGCGAAGCTGAATCGGCTTTCTCGCGATATGTCTCCTCATCCTTCTCGGACGGGAAGGAATCCTGAGCGATAAGCTCCAAGGCCGGCCAGAACTCTTCGTGGCGCGCGGTATCAAGCCGATCTTCATGGAGAAACAGGTCCGTCAGAAATCGGGCAGCAGCCATATGCGCCCAGCTCCAACCGGGATCTTCGTCCCACGCGTCGCGGTTTTCTTCTGTTGTTTTGGTATTCGCAAGCACCCATTCAATGGCGCCCGCGACCTTGTACACATCGAGTTTCTGCTCAGTCTTCAGCGCAGAAGTGAAGGAGTCGATAATGGAGCGAAGGAATGTGGGGTGCAGCTCCAGAGAAAGGAACGCCTTAATATTGTCGGCGAAAAACGCCGGATCGTCGGCAACCCAAGACTGAAGCTCTCGCGCGAGCCCAGCGCGACTCGGCATTTCAGGATGAAGCTTTTCCGGGGGCCGCCACTTCCTCAAGTATGCGACCAACTCATCGATTGAATACTTTCTTAACTCGTCCGATTTTAGCTCGCTCGCGAGACCCATCGCCCGCGCACCCGAGCGGAAGGCCGGACGAGGCGGTCCGTATTTCTCCTGTAACCCCTCCAGTTGCCTGAGACGTTCTTCCCCGGCGATGCTCTTCAGCACTGTCAGCCACGCAAGCCGCCATTCATCAATGATGGACCGCTCAACGTCTTTGCGTTTCTCGCCGTACGATTCGAGATGCTCCGCAAATGGGCTGAGGTCGGGCCCTCGATCGACGATTTCAAGAAGATGTTTCTTGGTCGCCTCAGGCAGCTTATCGGCAATCTTAGAGAGGAGGTCATTGAACTCCGGGTTCGTACGCTCGTCTACGTAGAGCTCGTCATGCGAAACCAGGTGGTTTATGAATTCCACGGGTAGGTTATCTGCTTTGGAATAGGCGTAGTATTTCAGCCGCCGAAAGATTGGCCAGGGATACTTTCCGAAAACGGCCCCGACAATCTTGTAGCCGCCTGCCTCAGCAATCTTGACTGCCACGTCACGCACGCCGGAAACCATCGTGTCGTTCAGGTCTGCAAAGCCGTCTGAATCTATCCGCGGTCGCCAGATGTAGGAATAGTCGTCTTTCGTCTGTCGCTCGTTGACGTAGATTTCGACCACAGTATTCAGCTTGTCCGCGACCATTGCCAGGTATTGTTCCGGCGCGGCCTCCACCAATACCGCCGAAACCTGCACGAATACGTGCCGAATCTCCCATGGGTCAATGCGCCCGACTGCCTTGCCAATGCCCTTGTATTCCGCACCGTCAATGATTAAAGGCTCACGTGGCGGAACAGCTTCGATATGCAAGAGCGGTTCGACAAGCTCAAGCCCCACATCCGCTTTCCCGCCCCCTGTAAGGTTCAGCACGACGGGAACAGCTCGTCGCTCGTACATATGAAAATAACGCCGCTGCTTCGACGCCCACTTTGCTTCTTTCCTTGCAACCTTCGCAGCGAGGTCCACAGGTAATTCAGCGGCTATCCGCAGAAGTATCTGGTGCACCAGTTCGTTATCACTCTCGTAAGCCTCGGCTCCGAGCGCTCCGAACACAGCTTCCGGCGCAAGCGGAGCCATCCGCACCAGATATTCACCCTCGGGCCAGGGGATGAAACGAATGAATGTGTCACCGACTATCATGGGCGGAGGGTGCGAGAAACGCCCTGTTTTCTTCAGCGGTTCAATCCACTCGGGGCTTGTAAGCTTCGCGAAGAAATATTCGTAGTTGCCCCCACCTTTTTCAATGAGTGCCAGCGCTTTCGCGACCATCTCATCCGATACCATGCTCGGCCTCCGCTATCAGCGCATCAATCTCATCATGATCCTGCACGGCTTCAGGTTGCAGTCGCAAGCGCAGCAAAGTCTCGATGGCCGTAGAATGTTGCAGAAACTCGGCTTCGTTAGTGTCATGGTTGTGGTGAGCTACACTATTGAAATAATTATTCGCTTCCTTCCATTTTTTTACCTCGGCCCTGGCCACATCGACCGGTAACGGCTGCCCCGGGCCAGACAGACCTGCAATCAGTCTTGCAATCTTTTCATCATTTTTAGGGCGATTTTCTTCGTTCCATCGTAGGAATTCGTCGACGATATTCAATAGGTCGCGGACTTGACCAGCCATCGCATCGAGCGCGGTGCGGTCGCTGTATCCTGCCTTTCGTAGCGCCCGATTCACTTTGATAATCGGTTCGAGCTTGGTTCCCATTTTGATCCCCTGCGGAAACCACTCCTCGCCGATAAGACCCGGGGATTTCGCGAGAAGTTCCCTCATGGCGTGCGCAGACAGCGGAAATCGCTCAGGGTTGTCTTCCTGGGAGTACACGCTGAGGAAACCGCCGTAGATACGCTCCAATCTCGCGTTCCTCTGAGCCAAAATGGCGCGCAGCGCGAGTTGTTCGTTTGTTGGCGGCATCCAATCCAATACGGGCAGCGTCCTGCCTTATGGCGATTATTTGCGTGAGAAAACATTATTCTGCCACAGCAAACGCCTTCGCCACATCCTTCTTCTTCGCTTGCAATTTCCGCGCGATCTGCCATAACAACAGCACCGCACTTGCGATGCGATGCCGCCACCTAACCAACCGAGAGTTCACCTCGATAGCTTCCACCGATATATCTGCTCAAAGCTTTTGCTTCAAGCAAGAATCCTGCACGTCGCTGATGCTCGGAGTGTCTATTCGTGCGACCACGATAACGACTTGATATACAAGCTTTTTCTGCCCGAAATGCCCTACGCCTTCTCCCACGGCGCGCGCAGCAAAAGTCGATGACCCGCTCGCTGAACGCGCCCGCTTTGTCCGCGCCGTCAGTGAGATCGCGTTGGGCGGTCTCCGATTACTCGAAAAGGAGACAAGTCAGGGCTACCATTGCAACTTTGAACACGGCGGAAATCGGCTATCCCGCCAACATCCATTCCATCGCTTCCATACCGCTCAATAAGCTCGTTCCGTGGGAGGGCAATGTCCGCAAAACCGGGTCGGAGGACGGTGGACGGTCTTGGGGAATTCACCGCCTCGATTGCGGCGCATGGCGTCCTGCAATCCCTTATAGTGCGCAAGGCCAATCGCGGAAAATACTCGATTATTGCGGGCCGCAGGCGTTATCTCGCGCTCTCGGCCCTAGCGCAAGACGGAGTAATCGAGTCCGATGCTCCGGTGGCCGTTCGCGAAATCGGTGGGACTCGCTGGCCGCCGTAGCTCAGGTAGCCAGCGCCGGATGCTGCGGAGACATGGAAGGACGACCGGTATTCCGCACCTGGCGTTCACTAGATCGACCCAAGATGCGATAGAGGCTGAGATAATAGCCCGGAAAAGAGGCAGTCTACTACCGATGGAAAAACGCGAGATTTACCGATCCAGCTCCGACCTCGACAAGATTCAATCGCAGTGGAACAAAATGAGCAAGCTCCATGATCGCGATGAGTGGGCTGCCGTGATTGTCCGAGCCGCGACAGCAGCCGAAATCGCCACCAACTTTGCGATCCGTAAGGAGTTCGCCGCACGCAGCACCTTCGCTGTCGATTTTGTGGGCAGCCTCATGCTTTGGGCAAATGGCATCGACGGGAAGCTCAATCGGTTGCTTATTCCGCTGTGCAAAGGCATCAAGGCCAAGGAACGGACGCTAATGGATCTGAAGCCCCGCGCAGCGCGTATCAGCAAAGATCGCAACGCCATCGTTCATCGGGGCGAATTCAGAAACAAGAAAGAGTCAATTGACGCCATTGCGGATATTAAAGCTTTTGTCGAGGGACTGGTCAGCCTGTACGAACCGGAGTTCAAGCTCGGCAAGAAAAAGAAATGACCTGCCGGAGCAAAACGAAGGATGAGGCATGAAGTGTGTAGGGTTTGATCCCGTCGTTGATGCTGACGCACGAATCCTGATCCTCGGCACCCTACCCAGCGTTAAGTCCCTGGAGCGTCACGAGTATTACGCAAACAAGGCTAACAGCTTCTGGCGCATCATGGGCGATCTCACCGGAGCTTCGCCTGACATCGTTTATGAGGACCGTGCGGGCATACTTAAGGCAAAGGGCATCGCTTTATGGGACGTCTGCTTGTCCGCCATTCGCCCTGGGAGCCTCGACTCCAAAATCCTCTCCTCCACGATCATCCCCAACGATTTCGACGCCTTCCTTCGGAGCCACACCCGCGTCGAGCTGATCGCCTTCAACGGACAGCCGGCGGAGAAGATTTTTCGCCGCAAAGTTGCGCCTCTGCCTGAGGGCGGTTGGAGAATCGCGTTTGAGGTCCTTCCCTCCACCAGCTCCGCCCACACAATGACATACCAGGAGAAGCTGTCACGTTGGCGCACCTGCCTGGGTAAGTACGTTAATCTCCCCTGAAAACCCGGTCCCCATCCCTTTCTCTGTCGCCGTCCCTGGCCTTTGCGATCGCAGCCTGAGCATCCCCTCGTCCGCTTGAAGTCCCGTTCTCCGGCTCCGGCCACATCGAACCTTCCACCTCGACACTAGCCGGGCGCGGCATTCCGTCAACGGCACTGCCCGCTCCATTCGTTGCGCTCCCGTGTTGGCCGTTCCCCTTCGGTGACTGAACGCCTTTTTAGCACCCGGCCCTGTTTTCTCGGCGGTTCGAATGACCGGACCCAACAAGGAGAACAGGACCATGAGCAACGAGAAGCAGGATGTCTACACGTCTACACGTCTACACGCGCATCACCGGCAAGATCATCGCAGAGATGGAACGGGGCGTCCGTACCTGGATGAAGCCCTGGAATGCAGGAAACACGGCTGGGCGAATTACCCGGCCATTGCGCTCCAACGGTATCCCCTAGCCGCCCGGCGAGATCAGTGCTTCGGGGAGAGCAAATTGTGCGATTGCCATGCCGCAGGGGATTAAACAGGGATTGACAGGGTGGAACATCTAAGTTCCCGGCATCTTCCGTTGGCCGGTTTTGAAGCGATAACCGTTCGCCGCTTTTGAACTGATCACTGAGGGCAACGTCGGGTGCATCAGAATTCGTGCACCGTCATTTCCATGGTGGCGTCAGTCCAAGAACGCGAAGCTTAGCCTCCAACTCCCTTCGCTCACGGCTTGGCGCGAGAACTCCGCTCTTCCCCTGATGAAGCAAGCCACCGGCTTCGGCAATTCTTGTCGCTCTTTCAGGCGGGCCTGAAGTGAGCGCTGCCACAACCTCCGTCTCGATCCGCGACAACTGGAGGGAGTGCCGACGGTAATCGAGAAAGGCCTCCCAAACTAAGGGGACCCACTTGGCGACGATGTTCTCCCCGATTAGAGTGGCATATTGGCGAATCTCCTCCTGTGCTAGCTGATCCATCCGCAAAATTAGAAAATGGAGAAGGTTGTGCAAATCAATCTTCCAATACGCCTCAGTGTATGTCGACAGCGGCAGATCTTTCCTTGCCTGTTCTCTAGCCACGCCTTTGGCCAGACGTCCCTGATAGACATCACGAGCCGCTTTCTGAAGTTCAGCTTCTCCAAGCGACAGAACCTTTCCTTCTTCTATGTTGACAAACCCAGTACTACCCTGCCTGTTTTCAGGAGACTGAAGACGCCACCCGTCCTCCGCTGTCCTTTGTGCAGCATCTATCGCAACCGAGTACCGAGTCGAGTATTCATTTACGTTAGCAGTTCGATGTCGGATCCACTGCCGCCATACATCCATTGGTGCTCTGACATGAAATTTGATCTCGCACATCTCAAAGGGGGTCGTGTGCGCATGCCGCATGAGATATCGAATCAAACTTCGATCACCCTGGACACGTTTAGTGCCGCTCCCATAAGAAACCCGCGCTGCCTGTACGACAGCGGAGTCATCTCCCATGTAGTCGATGAGGCGGACAAACCCTTCGTCAAGAACTTTTAGTTGTATTCCGAGTATCTGATCAAGAGCGCCAACGCTAGGACGCGTACCCCCGCTTCGAAGCTTCGACTGAGAGTCGAATCTGGCCCTCGTCTGACGAGACCCACGACTTGGATTTTCTGTGGTCATTTTGATACTGCATTCCGGTGCGAGATACCAATCGGCCCAAGAGTCCCAACCCGTCCCTGCACTCACAGGTCCGTCAGACTTGCTTTCTTCAGAACAAGGACTACATAGCAGGCAATTCCACTGTGTACTTCAAAATTCTGGATATGCCGGTGCTTGTCTCCTGGTTATAGGCTTCGCAAAAGGGAAAGATGAGGCTTGTTGCGCTATTCCGCCGTTCGGTCAAGTAATATATTGCGAAGCCAAGTACCTGCGGCTTCGTCGCCAGAGGGCTGAGGTATAGGTTCGTAATCGGCTTCCGAGCCTCCAGTCGGTTGACAATTTCTCGAAGTGTACTTGCAGTGACGAACGGGTCATTGGCGGGCGCAAAATAGCTGCTCGATTCATCCGCTGTATGCCGGCCAACCGCCTCTTCGGCGCGGTAGGCTCGCAACACATTTTCTTGGTACATGTCCGCGCGTAAAGATGGCAGGCCAAAGATCTGAATTTTCTTAGAGAACTCCTTGTTCTCTGCAACCTGGGCGATCAACGGATCATCGTACCCGGCGCCAATAATGAGATAGTCATTTGTCGTATCGGGATTGTGCGTCCCTTCATAGCCCGCGATCTGCCGAACCTCCACAACAGTCTCGTCGGAAAAACGTGTTTGCTCCCGTTTTTCGTAAATTACAGGCTCCGTGTAGAGTGCATCAAATCGTCCAACTCCACGGTCAGCCAGCCACCTCAACAAAAAGATTAGATACGGCCGAATGAAGCCGGTGATATCAACACCGAGAGTTCTCCCCGCAATATCTCCTATCGACCTCTCCCAGAATGACTTCACGTACTCTGCCTCATCGCGCGCGGGAGAGGAAAAGGCAGCAGCCGGATACTCCTCCTTTGCAAAGCCGTACTCAGGAAAAACCAACCAGTGTTTTGAGGCAGCGGGAGCCTTTTCGTACACACGCCTAACTCTTTCAGCAGCGGTGAAAGCCGAAAGGAATATGTCCCAACGAGCTTCTAGAGGCCAGTCACCTTCTACTGGTAGCTCGCACTTGTAAAGTACCGTGTAATCAATCATGGTCCCTTTCGGCATACAAACCTAGGTTTCCGGCCATGTCGTGAACTGCTTTTGGAGCGTGTCCAAAAAATGGAGCACTCATCCGTGCCACCCGCTGCTCGGATATCTTGTCGAATTCCTCCACGTGGGCTGGGTCGAACACTGCGTTGAGTTCCTCCGGCTTCAGAGCGAGCACCCCTCGACGGTAGATCGACAGATCCCACCGAGGCGCAAGCATACGATTCAATTGGTATTTCCTGTCGATCCGTTCAGTATTCCGATCCGGTTGCCCCCCGACATCAATTAGCAGGGACCACTTTTCAGCCAAATCAAGAACACGACGGGTAGTTTCTGAAGACCTGGATACATCGACACTAAAGCTCGAACAGGAACATTCCGAAGGCTTGTCCGAGAATCGAATCCCACGAAACAATGTCCCGAGACGGTTTATGCCGTCCATGACCAGTTGGCCCTCCCGCCCAATCATTCTCGCGTCTCGGTAGAACCACTCCGCCGCCTCTGCAACTCCGGTCTGCTGCGAGCGCATGGAGATTGGACTACTTTGGAACGGCTTTTCCCCGTTAAATGTTGCCCACGCAAAGATATGCTTCAGCACGATCAGCAAGATTCTTGGAAGTCCCGAAGATATCTCCACAAAAGTGGAAAACCCAACGTACCGCTGAGGCTGATCAGTATCGCGGTACAGTTGGGCCAACAGATCGGCCTTCCAATGCAGAAGTCCTTCTTTGTACCGGCTACCCTTGCTTGCTCCGTTGATGTGTCGGTTACACTCATCTCTAATCTTGCCTGCAGCTTCCAGGAGATCGTGCTTGGATCGCCAGTCCTGATAAAAAAAGAAAATGTTGGCCTTCTCCAGGAGAGGGAACTCCGGATGCTGAAGCAGTTGAATGACTTTCTCGATGTCTCCCAATTCCCTCAATCCTGGAGTCGCGTTCCCCTTGAACCCACGTTCAAGGTGTCGCCGAAGATCCTTGAAGTACGGCCGTTCTCGCCCATCATATTTTTCGATGACGTACGCAGTTTCTGCCGCCGAAAACTCCGACGTTTCCGGCTCCTCGAAGCACTCAGCCAAGGACTTTGCGTTCGCGTCGAGAGTGGTAGAGACTGCCTGAGCGCGGTTGAACTCCGCCAGCCGCTTTGCGATTAGACGCTTTGCGAATTCCTCGTACTTCTTGTTTTCACGAAGAATTGCGTCAAGGCGGAGCACCTCGAACTCCGATCCTTCCTTGTTTTCTTCATCTATACTGTATGTGCTGTGCGTACGAACGCCATACATGCGAGCGCCAATCTTGAAAGAGCAAGGGCTCTTTCGATCCCGCAGAAGAGTATTCACATATTTCTGCTGTATCTCAGAGAGATTTTCAAACTCGTCTATTAGATACAGGAACAAACAACCACGCAGTGATGACAGGCTCGCCTCAATCGCTCTCGGTATACCAAAAACCAGATCCCCCCGAGTAACTGCAATATGCACTGGAAGCGTTCGGGTGATCGCGGAATTGTTTACAGCTCCGTCCAATTCTCGTTGAAGTTCGCGGAGTAAAGCGTTCAGCCCGGCAAGGCTTGTTGGTGATTGGCGTTCACGCAGATGAATAAGAGCAGCCAACTCTGCAACCACGCTGGCCTCCCGCTCCGCCAACTCCGCAGTCCCGTCGAGAGCACTCAAGATCGTACCCAACATGAGCTGAGAGAGCCAAAGTTCCATGTAATACGCGAACACCTCCTCCCACATTTCCTCCCTCTGCCCCTTCTCTCGGAATCTTAGAGAATTGAGGCTACTACACCTAAGATACACACCGATGTACTTATCGCTCTTTATTCCGCCGAGTATATCTTTCTTATGCCGAATGCACTGGAGAGGATATGAAAAGTACCTCATCAGATGGGTCTTGCCGCTACCTTTACCACCAAGGATCAGCATCGGCATCGGAGATGTCGGTTTTGCCAACCCCGTGAAGCCATCCCCTGAGGAAATGTCTACCCAGTAGTCATTTATTTCCTGGTCTGAAAAATCCACCGCTTTTGTGATGTTAAAAGGATTCAGCGTCGCGTCTTTCATGAGATCACCATGCCAACTTCGGATAGCGTCGAAATATCGGATTCCACGGCACGCCGTCAGGCTCATCGAACCAGATGATAGGTAATGTATTGTCTGGTGTGTTGTGGTGAAACCCAATCAGCAATTGCGAATCCTCGAAGCCAAGAGCATCTGCAGCCGGGACCATCTTCTCGCCGTACAATCTGGACATGCGCTCGGAGAAGGGTTGGTCGATTTCAGGTAGTCGATTGCGAAAAAATCGGGAATCAGCTGAAAAGCATTTGAACGATGAATCTAGCTCATAGATTGATCTAGCGGAATCGAACTTCGTATCATCTCTGATTCTATTGATTCCTTTCTCCGTCGCGAAAAGGACATAGTACGCCACTGACGCATCTGGATTGAGCTTCTTAATGTCCTCCACTAGATCCTTCGAGTATTCAATGCCCTGCTTGCCTGATCCACAGAAATCGTCGATGAAGATGTAACGCGACACGGCTGCATCACGAAGCTCAAGGGATCCGCCGCTCCCATGGCGCGTGAAAATCTGGTGCGTGTGTATGAACAGATTCTTAGGTAGGCTGTTCTCCTGTCGAAAATAATACAAAAGATGACTGCCGCTTTCGGACGGGTTTCCCACGCCAAGGAAGCGCGTCGCTTCGAGTTGTGTCGTGAACAGGGGATCGATGATGCTGGAATCCAACGTATCGTGATTCGTACGGCGGATGTTCTCAACGATGGGGTATCGATAAAGGTCACGGTACATCGCCTTGAGTAGCCCACGAATCTCTCGATCACCAAAGTACATAAAATTGGACAACAGAAATAGTGCATGCACTCGCTCATCCGAACCAGCAGCGCTGGAAGGGGCGAAATTATCCAACCATTCCGTGATTTTTGGATCTGTCGCCCGGCCTTCCCAAATCGTTTCATTCAGCGTCTTGATCTTTGCCTTCAGAGACAGCATCAGCGGCCCCATTCCGGTACCCCTCCCTTACTCAAGATCAGCACCCACTCCCTCGTGATGACGCTGGCAGTATGGTTACGCTTTGTCATCAAGCCTCTCGATCTAATCGCATCGATGAAGCAAGCAGTGAGAAAGAATCCGCATTCCTCCGCTATGGCTCGAAGGTAATCTACCGTGCAGAATTCCATCCCTGAGACACGATTGTTGGCGGCAACGATGACTGCGTGTCCGCCAGGCTTCAGTACGCGGTACATCTCTCGGATAGCCACCCGCATATCGTGTAGATATGTGGCGGCGATCGCTGCTCTTATTGGGTTCCGATCTTCGGATCGCGGCCAGCAGCTTCTCTGCCTCGGGGATGTCGGTTGGCAGGACTCGCGAACGCTCAGCATTAGTGAATTCCTCACGCCCAATAATGCCTGCTTTGCACGCTCGCAAATTTGCGGTGGAACAAAGCTGTAGCCAGCCCAAACTCAGGGAGCATGATCGAATATATTTTTGCGCGCCAGGGTAGGGTGGGGATGTGATGATGAGTTGAACGGATTCATCCGCCAGTGGCTTGTTACAGTTCCCGTTCAACGAGTATTCGTGTATGAGTTTACGCGCGTCAGAACATATAATTTCTGCCAAACTGGTCCTGGGTATAGCGGCCTGTAGTCTTTCCATACGCGCGATATTTGTCCGGGCAATCTGAGCAAAAATCTCGTCCACACGTACGCGTCTCAACCGTCGTAAATGCGCATCAGACTTTTCCCGCAGAGGATGGCCCTTGGGGTACTGCCCGAGCTTCAGTCGTACGGGCACCGAAAGCCTAGGATCAGCAAGGCTCACTTTTCTGACGCATACCGAAAAGCAGACGATCAGGAAATCCCGGACTGCACCCGTCCTAACCCTCATGATTACTTCTTGAAGGCACTGTAACTGTCTCGCCGTACTCGGATAAAACCAGTGCTCAAGGTTGACCACATCCGGGCGCTCTCCAGATGGTTGTGTGGGTATTCGCCGGAGAATCTCGTTGAGCGTGCGCTTGGTTCCTTCAGCATCCAATGGCGCCGTTTTGACTCGCGCGATCAGCCGAGCCAGCGGATTCGCGTCCGCACCATAGGCTCGTCTGTTCGCTAATTGCGCTTCTACCAGCACGGTTCCCGAACCGCAGAAAGGGTCGAGCACGATATCGCCAGGCTTGGACAGTAGATCGTTCGCCAAGAAGAAATATGGAATGTGGACCAGCAGTTTTGCCGGATAAGGATGAACCAGATGATTAAATCGATCAGCCGAGTTCAATGCGGGTAAGAGCTGGCGGAAATTGACGCTGACAGGCCGTTTCTGCCTCTGATATCGACGGACTAGAGTCTGAAGCGGCCCCCCAAAGTCAGACCTCGTCGGCTCATCAGGCCGATCATGTTCCGGTGTGGCCGAAGCCCCCGCTATTGCGTGCCGTTGGTTGGAGATCTTGGACTTCATGCCATTCCACTTTGCTTACCGGCGCGATGACCATCTGCGCAATTCTCAATCCACGAGTAACTTCGAAAACTTCCGTTCCTAGGTTCAACAAGGCGACCCCAACTTCGCCCCGGTAATCTGAGTCGATCGTTCCTGGTGAGTTCACCAGGGTCACAGCGAATTTCGTCGCCAAGCCCGACCGAGGTCTGAGCTGCGCCTCATACCCAGGTGGAACAGCAATTGCAAAACCGCAGGGAACCAAGGCTCTCCCGCCCGGTTCGATTCGAAGTGTCGATTTGACTGCTGCTCTGATATCCATCCCAGCAGCACCGATAGATTCGTATGCGGGCAGTGTGATGTCCTCGCAGCCGGACATGCGCTTGATCGGGACCGAGACATGCGATTTCAAGGTTGCATTTTACCCTTGTCGGTTCACGTCGAAAATCGACAATTGGAATTCGAGCCGCGGGCATCTGCCCCGGCGAATCTCGTGACGTTCTCATCATGCCACAGTCGGGTGGCTAAAGCGACTCCTTGAAACCTGAACGGGTCTGAATCAGATACTTGAACGTTGGCAGACCGCGTCTTTTCACCACTTCGCCTCTTCCGGCTGGACGCCGTTGGATCGCAACGACCGCCGCACCTTGACCACCAAGCAGATGCCCGAGACCGAAGCCATGGCAGTGGCTTTTGTTGTGCGCAAGCCAATCGGACTTCAAACGGGAACCGCCTCGCCCAACCAGCAACGGAACGTGAACCCGCCACCACAAACGGATCGGAGAACCGCGTAAATCCGTAACCCGGAGGCACGTCTCGCTGCGCTCAGCCGCTCCGCGATATCTCTCCTTATTTTCCTTCGTTCGCCAACCCAGAATCGCGCTCCACTCGCCTCCTCCTGTCAAGTGCCTCCGTGCGGCTCTAGTGCTCGCTGCGCTGCGCGCTTCGCCGTACTCGGCCGCTGACGCGGCGCCAAAGAGCGGCGCACTTGACAGCGGCTCCCTCCGCGCAACCCAGGGCCTGCAAACGAAGAAAAAAATGTTTTTTTGAAAGGAGCAGACCCCGATGAAAAGCGCAACCGATATCACTGCGGCCGTGGAAGCCGTACTCACCAGCCAAAAAATATCCTGCCTTGGAGCCGCAACAAATGTCGGCACTACTGCACCATATGTTTCACAGCGCCTCAGCCGCACTCCGCATACAAGTTGCTGAAGTGGTGTTCTGCCATGAGCGGGCACATCGCCACGGATTGGACTTGTTTCTCGCTTGTGTGTTGCCCTTGGCCGAGAGAGCAGCCCGCCGCCGAGCGGCCCGGTTTTTGCATCCGTCAGAGTGGCGAATTGAGGCGATGTATGACGGTGCCGTAAGCCTTGTCATTGAAATGTTCCAACAAGGCGAAGTTCACTACCTCGGCGAAGATGGCTTTCGCCGCTACCTGCTTCGCACGCTGACGCATGGTACGTTGCGGTACTTCACGCGGGAGGAAAATTCTCCATATGCCCGGTCACAGATGTCTTAAGAGTTAGACCTTTTGACAATTTGAGGCAGGGCTTTGCCGGCCCTCGGCATACAGTGCTGAACACGGTCGAGGAGCAGATGATCACCAAAGAACTGCTCAAACAAGTCATCAATTTCCCGCATTTGCCCGATGGAGTTTGTGCAACGCTTCGATGCATTGCGGCTCTTGGCCCCGATGATGCCCTTAAGCAACATGCCTTCACGGCATCCGGCGACCCTGACAACTGGAAACGCGAGCGCGGCAGACGACCAATTCTCGATCCGGATGCCATAGCGAAGGCAATGAACACCGACCGACAGACTGTGCACTGCCGTCTGCGTCAGGCCCGGATCATTCTGCGGGAAGTCTTCAACTCGGATGGGAAACTGTTTCAGCGCCGCTGAAGACAGCCTCTTTCCAGTGTTCATAAACGGGGTACGTGCTAACGGCGTGCCCCGCATCTTTGTGGCTCCGACCGACCACGCGCCAAAGGTGCGTCCCTTCGGGACGGTCTTCCCCACCACACGCTGCCCGGAGATAACGTACTCAAGTCTGCGGATTCTGTCTGCCCCGACCGATGTACGTTGAACGCAACAGGCACATGCCGGGACCCAGGGCGGCCGAGCCGCCCATTTTTGTGGAGGGGAGCTGGCCCTCCACACCACTCCAACAGAAAACAATGCAGCCTGCGCGGACCAGCGCGGCGCGGAGAAAGCCAAGGAGCAAACACATGAATCACGAATTTCAGCAGTATCGATTGGCGCGGATTGAGGCTTACAACATTACCCGCGCCCGGCTTCAATCACAATTTGCAAACGGAAACGGCGACCCCGGCGACTTCGAGAAAGCCATTGCTGAGCAATTGGCCGTGCCGCCGACCAAGATTGCCGGGTGGCGCCAGTCCGAAATAGAGCAAGCCGGTTGCCGGGAGGGAATGTGCCTGGCGGCGCTTGAGTTTTACTGGGAACATCGGCAAGAAATACGGCTCGCTACTCCTGCTCAGATTCACCTGGTTTGAAGCAAGCTGCGAAGCAGACGCGACTCTCTGTTGACTCTCATCGTGATAATTAACCACTCGGTGTCATCAATTTCCGCGTCGAAATGCCGCGATTTTCAGGGTCGGAGTGCGGGCAGGACACAGGCCCGCTGGGATGGGGAGCGGAAGACGGTGCCGCCGGCTGAAGTGAGGGAAGGTGCCCCTTCCCTGCAATCCCTAAGAATTCTGCCTGAGATTGGCTGCCCCGGAGATCAACTATGTACGATAGGCGAGATCCGTTTGGTTCGGGAGGCGTATGGCTACCAGCGAAGAAATTCGGGCCTGGGTGTACGAAAGCCTGCAAAGTGATCTGAAACAGAGGCAAGGCAATCCCAGCAGACCGACTCTTATGTTAGGGGATGTGGAGCGGCACGTGAAGACAAAACTCCAGCAGACTGGAGAAATGTCATCCGACGTACATAGTTACCATACAGACATCGCAGTTGGATACAAGGACCAGATCAGAGAGATCGTTTGGGGCTTAGTGATTCAGGGAATTGTCATCCCCGGAGGGAGCACCTTACAACCCGATTTGCCAGCGATGCAGGTCTCGGAATGGGGGAAGAAATGTCTCGATGCCGGAGAATTTCTGCCGCATGACGCAGGGCAATATCTAGCGCGGCTGAAGGCACTCATACCCGGCGTTGACAGTGGCATTCTCCTCTATCTGCAAGAGAGCCTGACCGCATTTCGCTCCGGCGCGTATGTTGCATCTGCGGTGATGACCGGCGTGGCGGCAGAAAAGACGCTGCTGGTCCTGCGCGACACGATGGAAGGGGCGCTTCCGATGCAGGACGCAAAGGATAAGTTCGCCGCGAAAACAAAGAACAAGCTCATCAGACAAGCATTCGAGGAAATGTGGAAGCGCCTTGATCCGGTGCATGACCAGCTTGCCGCTGATTTGAATAAGGAAGACGTTCGCGCTGAACTCAACGGAACATTCGATCTGATCCGCAAAACCCGAAACGACGCTGGCCATCCGACGGGCAGGCAGATTTCACGCGAAGAGGCGCACAATTTGCTCCTGTTGTTCCCGCAGTATTGCCAGGTTGTATATGACACGATCAACTGGCTGAAGGCGCACCCATTTTAGGGAGAACTGATTCGTATTCCATCGAACACGGAGGCAATCTGGATGGTTGAGGTGCACGGGGAGAATGACGATCTGGCGGTGCTGATCTCCAGCAAAGACGTCGAAATCCTCGACGCGGATGAAGATCAGATTTCGGCAGAATGCAAGCTGCCTGATCTGGCGGGCTTGTAGCGGCTCGATAGCGGCAAGCTACTTCAATATGCAGCCGAGTTCCCGCTCCCGGTAAAACAGCAGATCGTGGAAGCGGTTGCGAACCTCAAAAGCGTGCGCCTTCATACGAAATCGTGACTCCGGAACCCAAGTCGCGGATTCTGCCAACTCTATCGACTCGCTTCCGGCTGGTCTATATTTCGGCGAACAGCGGATATCAACCCAAATTCCCAATGTCGCCGGACGGCTGCGAAAACACGTGCAAGAATTCCAATTGTGGTCCGTAGCCCTCTATCAGCACTAAGCGGAGTCATCGAGGGTCGTCGTTCGATGTCGCCATCTCGCAAGTCTGTTCGAACTCATCCAGCAGACCTCGCAACTGGCGCAAGTCATCCGGATGATATTTAGACAAGTATCGGTTAATCCGCGGCGCACTCAGTAAAGACTCGATATACCGACAGCAAATCGTGACATTCAACTGATCCAAACATAATGTCTTCGAAGGCTTGCCTGAAATTCGCAACAGATGCAGCCGATGGGCAGCGTGCCATTTCCTGACGGACTCTCCTCCGTCCTGCTTAACGGATTTCATAACCCACAGCTCCGCTTCTGAAGCACTGGCTTCAGATAGATCGGAATCATCGGCATCGATTCTGCCCGCAGCAGCGTCAGAAAATTCTCATCGGCGAACAATCTCGCAAATATCTCGTTGAGCTGACAAAGATTCCGCGCGACCAGTTCAGTCCGTTCAGGCAGTGCCACCGCATATAACAGATGAATAGTATGGCCCGTAGGGGCATGCTCCCTCTTTGTTCGTTTCTTTATCCCGTCTCGATGTAGTTTTCTCATGCTGACTCCGGCATCCGGCAACGGCCGAATGCTTCGATTAGAGGTTCGAGAGCTGCAAGGTGATAAGGCTCCAGAAACGGAGCGCAGCTGTGCTTGTGGACGTTTATTGAACCGCGAATTTGTGAGTACGCCGGAACGACATAGTAATCCAGAACCGAAGGATCTGGCGGTTCTATGCGACCGATGATGAGGATGTCATTGGTCGGGCACTTACCGAACCGCAAAGTCCAGAATTTCTGGCCGGTTGGCCGAACATGTCCGGTCGCAAACTTTACTCTGACAGTGATACTTCCGTTGATCAGTATCACTCCCGGCCCGGCCTGGCGCTCCGCGCTTCCTCCCAAGGCTCGCACGCGCTCGCAAATACGGTCGTATAGTACGTCCCGCATTTTCCGCTGCATGCGTATCGGGCCGACGAACGAAAACTTCTTGGGCGATGGATAACCGATCGCTTTGTAAGCCTCATTAATTCCTCCAAAGTGGTTCTTATACGCCTCGCAGGACGGGACATCTCTTGCAGCGTTGATCAAATCCTGACTCAGCCTGCCTTTCCGTTTCAAGAGCCGCCGCAGGCCTTCGAGCATCTCCGAGTCGACCAGGTCTTTAGTTTCTTCCCGAATCATCTCGTTGGCTTTCGTCCATTGCTTTTCTGAGATGATTGCAGTAAATGCATGCTCGATCGTGTACCACTGTTCGCGCGGCACGTGCTTGTACATATGTCGCTTGTACATGTGCTTTCCGTAGACGTATGCGCCTCGATAGACGGGATTCGTGAGGAGGTACCGAAGCTTTGCTATCGTCCAGGGAGTCCTACCCCAGAACCTCTTCCGCTGATTGAGAATGTTCGCGATCTCCCGACGACTTTTTCTTCGTTTGGCATAGAGGTAAAATGCGAGCCGGACCGTCTCAGTGTCCTCTTCCGGTCCGGGCGTCAGCACAACCCGATCTGTGGTGATGTTCTTCCATTCCCCAGATTTGAGTATCTGTTTTCTCTCGCCAGTCTCGCTGACCAGTTGCCGAAGCATGCCAAAAGGCGCCTGTCCTCCTTGCCAAAACCCCATTGCCATCAGCCGACGCTGAGCGGTGCAGATTTTTACGGATAGCTCACGGCTGTACTCGCCTGCCATCACTCGCTTCAGCGCCTTCAACAAGTTGGAAGTAGTGCTGTTGTCGTTATCGAACTGTTCTGCGCAGTAATGAACTGCTATGCCGGCTTGCTTGCAGAGAAACTCGTAATGCGCGGCTTCGTCACTGTCCGGGAACCTGCCCCACCGGCTCACGTCGTAGACAAGCACCTGTTTAAAATCCGCCGCTCCGGAAGCAACAACGCGAAGTAGTTCCTGTAACCCTTTGCGCCACTTGATCGTCGTGCCACTTTTTCCTTCATCGCTAAAGGAGCGAATGATTCCCATATTGTGGGCAGCTGCATACAGCGCGATCGCGGCAGATTGGTTAGGAATCGAGTACCGTTGGTGTTCGGTGCTCATGCGCAAATACTGGGCCGCGGGAGAAAGCTCAATCGAGGACGCAGCGTGGAACTCCACCGGCAGATCACGACGGCTGATCCTTGTCATAGTCTTGAAACCCCAGGCTCTGATCGCCAAACCAGATTCGGACTGAAGGGTTTGGAGCGACAGCGCCCCTGTTTCACCCACCATTTGCTGTTCAAGATTTCGACCTGGGCAATACTCCACATAACAAAGGCAAGTCGAGCCAACGCATCACGCAATGATGGATCAATCATGCCGCCTGACCCCACGAATCGCAAGCGTAAGGTGCTGTTGACCATGTGAGGATTCGTCATGCTCTCCTTGTGCCGAGACCAGAGCTACTCTTGCCACCCTGCGGGACAGCCCATCTGTCGATGACTCTCACCAGGCTAGAGCATTTGTAGGTCCTCCAACCGGAAATGCAATCGCCGCGTTGTTTTGCTGATTTCCTTTGCCTTTCCTTTTTCTTCACTCAAACCGCGCCTCAAGAAACCGGCGTTACTCCAGCTGTGCTCCCCGTCAAGGGTCTGCGATGAACTCCGCTAGCGCTTCGCCCTTGACCGGTCTGCTCCGCTGAACGCCTCCCAAACCGTCGCGGGTTTTCGCGAAGAAAAATTTGTTTTGAAGGAGAACAAACATGACGAACGAAGCGCAAACCACCAACCGGCAGGATGTCTACAACCGCATCACCTCGCAGATTATCGCCAGCCTCGAAAAGGGAGTCCGTCCCTGGATGAAGCCTTGGAATGCCGAACACGCTGCCGGCAGAATCACCTGCCCTTTGCGGCACAATGGACAGCCCTACTCCGGCATCAACATTCTTTCGCTCTGGATGAGTGCCGAGTTGAAGGGATTCTCTGCCCCAATCTGGATGACCTTTCGCCAAGCGCTTCAACTCGATGCCCACGTCCGCAAAGGCGAAAAGGGTTCCCTGGTGGTGTACGCCAACACCATCACGCGCACCGAACACGACGACAACACCGGTGGGGACGTGGAGCACGAAATCCCCTACATGAAGGGTTACACCGTATTCAATGTCGAGCAGATCGACGGCTTACCGGAAATCTACTATGCGAAGGCAGCCCCGACGCTTGATCCTCTAGCGCGCATCCGTCACGCGGAGGAGTTTTTCGCGGCCTGCCAGGCGACCATCAAACACGGCGGAAACCGTGCCTATTACGCACAGGAACTCGACTACGTGCAGATGCCGCCCTTCGAATGCTTCCGGGACGCCGAGAGCTACTACTCGACGCTGGCCCACGAAATGACGCACTGGACCAAGCACCCCGTCCGCCTCGCCCGCGATTTTGGCCGCAAGAAATGGGGTGATGAAGGCTATGCCCAGGAAGAGCTGGTCGCCGAGTTGGGGGCATCCTTCCTGTGTGCCAATTTGGAGCTTGCCCTTGAACCGCGCCAGGACAACACATCGTATATCGCACACTGGCTGGAGATCCTGAAGAGCGACAGCCGCTTCATCTTCAAGGCTGCCGCTCATGCGCAACGCGCCGTGGACTTCATCCACAGCTTCAGCGTCGCCAGCACCACCACCGCGCAGGTCGAGGGGACCTGCGCGGCTTAGAGCTCCGGCTGTCCCGCACTGGTGCTATACACAGTCCCTTCTACCCCGCGAAACGCCCAAGCCACCAGAAAAAACTTTGGAGGTGCCCACCGTCGCCGCCTTGGTTCGTCGGAAATTGTCTCGTCGGCCGATGTGGAATCCGCGGGGCTTGGTCAGAACCGGCTCCTGGCCAAATTTTGCTGCGCATCTTTTTTCCTCATAGCCCGCGGCTATCAATCAGTGTCCCCCAAAGTCTTGGACTCTTGTGCTGTGACTGCCTAAGCTCGCCAAGAACTCAGTCAGCTGCGCCCCTGAAAACAGAGTTCAGAGGAGAACTTTCGAGTGAACAGGCATTTTGTTTTCCGGCCCAAGAATATTGCCCATGCTCTGCGACGGCCGGCGATCGGCGTCGTCGCCGCACTGGCTCTCGCCGCACCAGCCTACGCCCAGAACGACCCGTGGGATAACGCGGTCAACGTTCTCAAGCAGGCTTTCACCGGCCCAATCGCTACCGGCCTCAGCCTTGTGGCGATCGTGGTTGGCGGTCTGATGTTTGCTTTTGGTGAAGGTCAGTCCAAACGCGTCTTTGCCGGCATTGTTTTCGGCATTGGCATGGCGATTGGTGCCGTCAACTTTATGGCCTGGCTCTTCCCGGGATAAGCAGCCGTGCGAACGAACCGGGCGCATAAGGTCATGAATCGTCCACTCACGATTCTAGGAGCAGAGCGGCGGTTGTTCTTCGTCGCTCTGCTCGCCGGAGCGGGGGTCTTCAACCTGATGCACAGCCTGGCGGGCGGGGTCTTGTTGTTCATAGCCGGATTGATTGCGGCCCAGCGAGCCACAAAGTATGACCCCGAGATACTCCGGGTGCTACTCAACTCAGCCAAGTTCAAGTCCCGTTATGACCCTATGAAATGGGAAGCGACGGAGATCAGGATCACACCAAGTGTTTAAGCTCAGCCAGGTCGTGAAGGAATGGAAGGAATCGGGATCGCTCCAGGCGCACATCAACCTCTGCGGCCTTTGGGACGAAGAGACCTTCCTCACCAAGTCGGGCGACTTGGCGATGGTTCTCCGAGTCAAGGGCATTGATTACGAGAGCTTGGACTCGACGAGCCGCGACCATGCCGTGAAGCGGCTGGAGGCAGCTCTGCGGACGTTCGATCCACGCGTCCGGGTTTACCAGGCATTTTTCAAGGCGAACCAGCCGGCAATTTCCCATGGGCAGTATGAGAATCCGTTGGTGAAGCAGGCCGTTGAACAGCGTATGGCCTATTTCGCAGCGCACGCCGCGGAACTGTTCGCAATTGAGATCTATTGGATCGTGCTGATCCAGGGCAGCTACAGCAAAGCCACGCTCTGGGAGGCACTGCGCAGAATGCCGACCGATGTGAGTGGCTCCTTGCGCGACATCCTGGCGTTGTTCTCCCAAGATCATCAGCGGGTTTTTCTGCGCACTCAGATTGAGCGCGATCACCTGTTACTCAGGCACAAGGTCCTGAGTTTGGCTGGGCAGCTTAGCGACCTCGTTGAGGTCCAGCTGCTAGGGGCCGAAGAAGCCTTCCGCGTATTGCGGCGCTTCATCAACTTCGGCCCCCTCAAACTTCTGACGTCCCATCTCCGTGGCAGCCGGTATCTCGATTTCCAGCTGTGTGACTCGGAGATCGAGGCCAACCGCGGATACCTGCGTCTCGATGACTATTACGTGAAGGTTCTGACGTTGAAGGAACTGCCGATTGCTACGCGTCCGCTTCTTCTAAAGGAATTGTTCGAGGTTGCGGCCAACTTTCATGTGGTCACGGAATGGCGGTCGATCGACAATGCGCGGGCGCGTAAGGACATTGCCTCACGCCGCCGGCACTATCACAACACCAAGACCAGCTTTCTTTCGAATCTCGAAGAGAAGAAGAACCAGGGGCCTAAAGACGAACTGGTCGACGACTCCAAACAGGCTGCTATCGATGAGTTGGGCGAGTGCCTGAAGGCCATCGGCAACGAGGGGAAATATTTTGGCGAGTTCACCCTCTCGCTCGTCGTGTACGACAAAGACCCGCTCAAGGTTGAGGAGGCGATTACTGAGCTTCAGAGAGTCTTTACCACCCACGATGCGCTGCTCTACGAAGAGCGCTACAACCTGCTGAACGCCTTCTTTGCCACCGTTCCCGGAAACTCTGCCTTCAATCTGCGCAAGCAGCAAATGCTGAACACAAATTACGCCGATGTGTCATTTCTGTTCACCATTGATCAGGGAAAGCAGTGGAATGACCACCTGGACAAAGAGTATCTGGCGGTTCTCGAAACCGATCACTCGACTCCTTATTATTTAAACCTCCACGATCAGGATGTCGCCCACACCCTGATTCTCGGCTACACCGGCTCGGGAAAATCGTTCCTGCTCAATTTTCTGCTCCAGAGTCTGCAGAAATACGATCCGCTGACCTACATCTTCGATCTCGGCGGTAGCTACGAAAGCCTGACACACATCTTTGGCGGCTCGTACCTGAACGTAGGGCTGGAAACGCGGGCGTTCACCATCAATCCGTTCTGCCTCGATCCCAACCGGGAGAACCTCAACTTTCTGTATCTGTTCGCCAAGGTGCTGATCGAGGCCAATGGCAAATACGAGCTGACCAGCCAGGATGAGAAGGCCCTCTATGCCGGGGTTGAAAGGATGTACAAGCTCGGCCCTGAAAGCCGGTCGCTGACGAATTTTGCTTCGATGCTCGGCCCATTAGGCGAGCGGCTGACGCGCTGGACCCGTGTCGGACAATTTGGCTACATCTTCGACAATGTCGACGACACCCTGACCTTCAGCCGCTTCCAGACCTTCAACTTCGACGGAATGGAGCAATATCCGGATGTCCTGGAACCGTTGCTGTTCTATGTCTTGCACCGGGCTTCGAACCAAATCGATGACCCAGAGCTGACCGCTACCTTCAAAGCCTTTGTTCTCGACGAGGCTTGGATCTTCCTGCGGAATCGGACCATCCGCGATTACATAACACGGGCCGAAAAAACCTGGCGCAAAAAGAATGCCGCCATGATTCTGGCCACCCAGTCCGTCCATGAGCTAGTGCAGTCGGACATACTGGCCGTCGTCAACGAAAGCTGCACAACCAAGATCTTCCTGGCCAATCCCAGCATCGATCAACGACTCTACGCCGACATCTTCCACCTGAATGACACCGAACTGGAGTTGCTTTCTACACTCATCCCGAAGCGCGATCTGCTACTGAAGCAACTTGGGGTATCGAAGAAACTTCGCCTCAACGTGGATTCGCTGTCCTACTGGATGGCGACCAACAACCCAAAAGACAACGTCCGCAAGCGAGATTACCTCGACCGCTATGGGGTCGTCGAAGGTCTTTCGCGCTTGGCCCAGGAGTTCCCATTCACGCCACTAATTGCATAACTGGAGAACCATGAAACGCCGCACGCTCATTTCCGCATTCCTTGTAGGAGCTTCGGCGGTGACCTTCGCCGACAGCTCTGCCCGCGTCGTCCACTATCACGCCAACGACATCGTCCCCATCCGCGCCAAGATGCGCTACACCACGCTGATCCAAGTCCCAGTGGGCGAGAAGATCATGGAAGCTGCAACTGGCGATAAGGATTTCTGGATCATCGAAGCGGTGCAAAATTATTGTTTCCTGCATCCGGCCAAAGCAGGCATTCATTCCAACCTCAACTTGATTACCGACAAGGGCAACATCTACTCATTCACGCTCGATGACGTCGAGGAGGGCGATCCGGACTTGAAAGTCGTGGTCGAGCCGAGTGACCCTACCATGCTCTCGGCCATCACTTCGCCCTCAAAGTTCGTGCCGGCCACCCAGGTGGAGGTTTTCAAAGCACAGGCGCAAGCGGCGCAGCTGGAAGCCAGCCGGCAGGTAGAGCAGTTCAAGAGCGACTATCCCGTCAAAGCTCTGAAGTTCGACTACGCCTACCACGACGATAAGCCGTTCGACATCGAAGCCATCTACCACGATGCCCAGTTCACTTACATCAAGTCATCGGCGACGGAGAAATTTGCTGTTTACGAATTGAAAGATGGCAAGCCGAATTCAATCAGCTATGAGCTCCGCGACAGCACCTATGTCATCCCCAAGGTTGTGGATCACGGATACGTGGAGATCGGCAAGAAGCGAATGGACTTCAATCGCAAGGAGCAGTAGCGCCATGGTTGACCACAACTCCACCAACGCGCCGGAGCAATCTCCGGAGCCCAGGCTCAGCGACAAGAGACCTATCCCGGAAGGCACGATTCCCAAGCAAGCGCAGACCTACGTCATCGTCGCAGTCTCGGTGGTGATCGTGCTGGCCGTGATGTTCTCGAAGAACCATACACAACCACCCAAGGCTCAGCAGAAAGAACCCACCGTCCTAATCACCGACGGCAACGACAAGAAGATCGGCGAGTTTGGCCAGGAGATGACGAAACGTCAACGCACTGCGGAAAAGGTAAAACTCGAATCTGAGATGCAAGCGCAGGCTACTGGACTGGCCTCAGCTGGCGCCTCGCAGCCAGCCACCGGCACACAATCTGCTGATTCGCAGAGGTTCGGGACAACAGAAAGTACCAGTGCGGCGCCTGTGCCTCCGCCCGATCCGATCGTCGAGCACGAAAGAGAGCTGGCATACAACTCGCGGTTTGCGTCCAATTTCGCCTTCTCCGCGGAACACATTGCGCCCGCGTCAAAGCCTCCGGCTCCGAACGCCGGCAGCGGCTCTGAAGCATCGCTGAGCACCGGCGATAGCGTTCCAACCAGTCAGCCGACAAAGAATCCGGGCGGCGGGTCGACAGAAAAGCGGCCCGTCAACGTGAACGTGAACTCGGCAACAGGCCCGCCCTACGTGTTGTTTGAGGGAACGCAGCTGGAGACCGCTCTGATGAACCGTCTCGATGGCGATTTCTCGGGACCGGTGAAGGTCATGGTCACCAATCCGGTCTATTCCCATGACCGCCAGCATGTGCTGATTCCCGAAGGGACATTTGTTTTGGGCGAGACGAGCCGGGTGCAAGGCTTTGGACGACGGCGATTGGCCGTCGTCTTTCACCGCATGATCATGCCCGATGGTTACTCCGTCGATCTCGACCAGTTTCATGGGCTGAATCAGATCGGACAAACCGGCCTGAAAGACCAAGTTAATAACCATTACTTCCAAATCTTTGGGGCTTCGATCGCACTGGGGATCATCGCCGGAGCGGCCGAGAGCACTAACAGCAATGCGGGCCTCTACCAAAGCGGCAGCGAGGCGTACAGGTCCGGCATTGCCGCCAGCCTGTCGCAGTCCAGCACCCAGGCGCTTGACCGCTTTCTGAACATCACGCCAACCATCACCATTCGCGAAGGCAATCGGATCAAAGTGTATTTCACCCAAGACCTGCTTTTGCCGGCATACGAGAACCATACGGTTCCACCAAATATTTAGGGCATCACCATGAACCTGACAAAACTCATGCCCGCGACTCTACTGCTTCTCATCGGATGCAGTTCTGCGCCCAGACAAGCGCAAGAGCCAATTCCGGTCACAACAAAGTCGTCTCCGTCCGATGCCCAGAGTATTGCGCTAGAGCGTCAAAAAGAGGCGCAGATTCAATGCTCTCCGGAGTGGTTAAAGAAGGCAACAGAGACCCAAAGGGCGGACTGCGTCAGACAGAGTTCGATCAACCAGGCGATGGACGCACTGAGCACTCAACCGTCCACTTCGAAAAGGACTCCGAACAGACCTAGCGAGCAACACTAGAAACTCGCTTCGACGAGGCGAAAGGAGTACCGCATTGAAGACAACAAGATTCTGCTTTCTGTTTTTCGCGACTTTGATCATGGCGACACCGTCCTACGCGCAGTGGCCCGTGTTCGATGCCACCAATTACGCCAACGCAGTTCACGAATACCAGGAACTGCAACACATGTATACAACCGCGAACCAGACGCGAGACGAAATCATTCAGGCGTATAACCTCGCTCGTTACATGTCACGGATGCCACAGGATCTCTACCAGCGCTACAAAGCACAATTTGCGCTCTGGACGAACGTCAATGCACCCGATACCTATGGCAACACAGGAGCATGGGTCGGTGCCCTGAACACGGGCCTTTCCGGGGAGTCATTGGCCGGCTATACCTCTGCCGTCGTTCAAGTCAATTCCTATCCACCGTCTGAGTTCGGACAGCTCGACCCGGCTACCCAGGCGACGATCCAGAATCAATACGCCACTTCCAACCTTGCACAGGGGATGACCACAGGCGCGTTAACCACTCTTGGACAGATCCGCTTCCACTCCGAGTCGCTTAAACAACAGATCTCAAATCTCGAGTCCGATTCGTACTCCGACGACCCCAGCCAGCAATCCGAAATGGCGGTTCTCGGCAAGATCAATGCGGCGAACCTTGTCCAGCTGCATTCCCAGCAGGACACCAATCAGTTGCTCGCCGCCGGCATTCAGCAGCAGATGGTGATGCAAAAGCAAACCATCGATGCCGAGAACCGCACCATCAATCAGGCCATTGATTTCCTGCAGAGTTTTCCCTCGATGATGCAGAAGATTAACGGCGGCTCCAGCCAGAGCATTCACGACATTTCTTTCAGCACAAACGGACGATAAACATGTCTTTGAATCCATTTTCGTTTCTGTCCCAGGCCATCAGCGATCTGCTGAACTCCAACCTCGGGCTCTTCGAGTCCCTCGGGCTCAACCTGTTCCGCGGGCTGGCGGTGATCCTGCTCGCCTGGTTTGGCGTCAAGGCCGCCCTCAGCAGCGCCCAGGGCGGCCCGGGATTCAATTTCGCCAAGTTTGCGGATCTCATCCTGGTGATCTCCTTCGGACTGGCGATGGAGACCTATTACAGCGCACAGCTGCCGGGAATCGGCTACAGCTTCAGTGATCTAGTTACGCGTGAAGCTCAGTACCTGTCGAACCAAATCGAAACCAATCAAGCCGATCAGATTGCCAGTGCCATCACCACGGCCGAGGACCAACTGGGAAGCCCTCCCGGCGTCTTTTCCTTTCATGAGGCCCTGATCTTCTTCGCCGTCTACATCGCCTTGGCAATTGCCCAGGGAGTGGCATTCGCCGTCATCGCCTACGGCCTAGTCGCAACCGCCGTGTGTGTTCTCCTGGGGCCGATCTTTGTCCCGTTCCTTATCGTGCCCAAGCTCGATTGGCTGTTTTGGGGGTGGTTCAAGGCCTTCCTCGGCTTTGCCTTTTACCAGGTCATAGCCGCGGCCTTCCTGTTCATCTTCGCCAAGGTCCTGCTCGGCTTATTGGGCGTGATTGGTCCGCTGTCGATCTCCAACGCCTACGTGATCCTGCCGGCCCTGATCGTCACGCTGGCGGTGTGTGCCTATGGCTTGCTAAAGATCCCCGACCTTACCGCGGCGATCCTCAGCGGCCGAGCCGGTATTTGGGTGAGCCCGTGGGGATGACCATTATGCAAAGGCCCGAGATTCGCATCATTCCCGAAAGCCGGTTCAACCTGTCCGAGGCTGGACAGAAGTACCTGGAGCAATACGGCGACCCGATCGTCACTAACACCTATCTGAAGCTGACGATCCTGATTCTCGGCACAGTCTGTTTCGGTGTTCTAGTCCTCTTCTATCGCGCCCAGACAGCGCTCAGTACGGCAAAGCCGCTCATCATCCGCATTGACGATGTCGGACGGGCCGAGGCCGCTGATTATCAGAGCTTCGCCTATAGGCCACAAGAGGCTGAGAACCGCTATTTTCTCTCCGAATGGGCGCAGGCTTATTACAGTCGCAACCACTACACCATTCAGAAGGACTTCACCAAAGCGCTCTATTTCTTCAACGGCGATCTGCAAAAGGCCATTCTGGACAAGTACAAGAAGGAGAAGCTGATCGACTCGTTCCTGCTCGATCCAATCCAGGCCAATATCGACGTCGAGGTCCGCAATGTGGCGATCGAAGATCTGCGCCAGCCGCCTTATCGAGCACGGATCGAGTTCTACAAGATCTTCACCAGCCCGCTGGATCACACCGAGCAGAAACGCGAGTTATGGACGGCCAACGTTGTCTATGTCTTCCGTGACCAGGTACGCAACGAGATGCTGCCCATCAATCCGCTCGGGCTCACCATTACCTACTTTCGCCAGGATCAGGCCTTCCGCGACTAGCCGCCATGACTTATACGTCCTCGTGCTGTGCGTCAGCTTGTGACTTTCGTTTCCCGATGGATGCGTCCCCGATTCATCGGAACTTGCCAATGCGGGGCTTAGCTCTGGCACACGGGCACTCCATTCTTTCCCGTCTCTTCTCGGCCACCACGAAGGGAACGACCGGCTGCGCCCGGCGGCACGGCGGGCCTCTGCTTTCCCGGACTCCTCCCCCAAAGCCAGTTCGGGTCCCCTTCCCAAAAAGCGGCCCTGGGCACTTGGGAGCAGCCATCCCTCGTGTCCGTCCCGGCTGAGTGCCCCGAGCAGATCGGGAGCAAGAAATGGAGATTCAATCGTATGTACCAGAACAGAATTACCCTTATCGGTTTCACCGGCAAAAACGCGGAGACCCGCACTGCCAAGAACCAGACTGCATTCACCGTGCTGTCGCTCGCCACGAAGACCTCGTACAAAGACAAGAAGTCAGGCGAATACGTTTCGCAGACTGAATGGCATCAGATCGTCGCCTGGGGCAAGCTCGCCGAGTTTGCCCGTTCGCTCAAGAAGGGCACCCACCTTCAAGTCGAGGGCGAGTTGCGCAGCCGCGAATACGCCGGCAAGAACAATGATGGCCCGAGCCGTCGCGTCTGGGAAGTGCGGGCTCAAACAATCCTGAAGCTCGACCGCGCGGAGCAGTCGGCTGGCGAAGAACCTGACGCCAGTCCTGCCGACGGCGAGACCCCGCTCCCATAGCGGGGGCGGCCAGGAGGGGCCGCTTCCGCCCGGCGGCCTCTCCGTATCTTCTGACAATCGCAAGGGCGCATAGGAACTTCCGTGCTAGCGAACGCAATCTTTGTCGCCGTCTTGATCTTCCTCGCCCTGGCTTTCACCCTGATGGGCCAGCTGCGTTTTCTGGTGCCCTGGCGAGCGCTGCTGTGGCATGAGCACTGGCGCGGCATCCTCTTTTACTGCTTCCTGCTGTTCAGCAACATCCTTGGCGTCACCATCTGGATCGAACGCAAACTCTGGCTGCGCGACACCGGCAGAAAACTCAAACACCTCGACCAGGAAATTCACAGCGGACAAAACGAACTCTCAGCCGAAATCCTCCAGCGCTTCGGCCGGGACTAAATCCTAGGAGCATGGCTCATATGTCTGAAGACATTCCCCGCAAGCAGCACAGCCGTTACTACGAAGACTCGGACGACATGGTCGAGCGTATCCGGCGACTGAGAGCGGCCTTCGAGAAGAAAATCAACTCCTTCCAGGGAGTGGGCTGGCCGTATTACGAGAAGCGCGTCATCGTCGGCAAAAAGAAAAGAGACGAAGTGCCGGCCGCAGATCCCAGCCTAGCTGGAGCCAGCGAAGGCGAGGAGGGAATGCAAGGTCCATCTTCGTCCGAGCCGAGGCCTGCCTCGCCTGTGGATCGTCTGCAGGGTGTTCCTAATGATTCCCTGCCGCCTGATGAGACATCGGCTTGGTGGGCTGCGCAGCGTCGCGTACAAAAGGCAGCAGCGGCACGAGCCCGTGACAAGAAATCGTCGCCACCCAATGGGGGTGGCGAATGAAGTTCGAGATACCTTTCTCTCCGGACTCACGCCGACCCGATCACGAAGTATCACCGGCGAGGACCGGTGATCCGGACCGCAGGGTGGTAGACATTCCGGAATCGCCACTCAAGCGCCGGCTCGAAAACCTTCAGCGGCGTCCTGTACAAACCCACGTTTACCACGTCGAGCAGCCGAGACTTGAGCCTCAAGTTGTAGCTGATCGCGACCCAGTCGATAAGCGTCGACAGAAGGAACACCGTCCCCGGCGCACTCACGACGGCGTCGCCGTCAACATTCGCGGCATCCGGCTCCGGCCAACGGAGGAGACCTTGCTCGCCGAAACCGGCCGCTTCCGCGTTCTGGCAGTGAAGGATATCGCCAAAACAATCTATGGCGGTGACGACCGCGGACTACGAACGGATCTTGAATATCTCCGGGATCACGGGTTGATAAGACTCGATACCGTGGCCGCCAGAAATGATGGGCGCCTGTCACGTCCCCACCGGATAGAAGTCGTCACCCTCACGCGACGGGGCGAGCAGCTTGCCTATGAAACCGGCGACTTCGCGCCCGAACAAAAGCTCTACCACGGCTTGGTGAAGCCCCGCGAGGTTGAGCACGACACCCAGATCTATCGTGCTTACTTGAAAGAAGCCAAGTGCATCGAGAGCGCAGGTGGCCGAAACCCGCGCATCGAACTTGACTTCGAATTGAAGCACAAAGTCCAAAAAGCGATCTATGCCGCTCGGAAGTCCGAGCCTGAGCTCGCCATGGACGATATCAAGCAGAGAGTAGCCGAAGAATTAGACCTCCCATACGTTAACAACAAGATCGAAATCCCCGACGCTCGCATTTACTACGACACCGATCAGGGATCGCAAACGGCATTCTCCGATATCGAGGTGGTAACCGCCGCTTATCGGCCCCAGCACCTCCGCTCGAAAGCTCAAGCCGGTTTCCGCATGTACGCGTCGTCTTCCGATCGGGCCAGTGTCACGGCCCGCATTGAAGACGAACACCACACGCTGGATTGGGTCTTTGATTTATGAACGCCGGACGCCAGTACGACGCCATCGACACCATTTCGCACTTGGGTTATACCGAGCGCGAGGCAACGTTCCTGTACACGGTTGGCACGTACTCCGGATATTTTCTGCGCCGCCAGTTCAACGCCTTCGCCCACCGCGAGCGTGGCGCCATCGCCACGCGCTTCCTTCGTAAAGCCAAACGCTTTGGACATGTGCGCGAGATTCAGTGCGAACCAGGCCGGTCACTCTATCAGCTCTATTCCAGACCGCTGTACCGCGTCCTGGGCGGATCCGACTCACAAAATCGTCGTGCTAAGAGCACGCGTGAAATCCGCCGCAGGCTCATCCTTCTCGACCATGTGTTGGGTCATCTCGGCGACGGAGAGTTTTTGGATTCACTGAAATCCCGGCAGACCTTCTTGACCGAACTTGGCGTCAACGCGGAGGCGCTTAGTGCAGCCGGAGACTTTGGCGAGCAGTTACCGCTCCTTGCCCAAAAGACAAACGGCGGGGTTCGAGTGCAGTTTTCTTTTGTCGATGAGGGCCAGAGATCGCTGGCAAAGTTCGAGCGATTCCTCAAGACACATGACAGGCTCTTATGCACGTTGCCGGATTTTGAGGTGGTTTACGTGGCTACGAGTCCGCAGCACTTCGAGGACGTCCGTCGATTGTTTGATCGCAATTTTCCGCAGGCAGCCATTGTAGCCACTGGAATTTCTACGCCTGCGGATTCGCGCTCAACTACTAAAGCGCCACGCGCGACGTTCTCCACCGAACTGATAACCGCCAGCTATCCGTCATCGCTAAACGCCGATCCGGGCTACGGCGCGGGCTTGGGGCAGAACCAGGGAGATGAACAAAACCTTCTATTTTCCAAAGAAATGCCAGAGGACACGGGCTAAGGACAAATGCGCCAAAGGGCGGGAACGACCCACCTTCGGCTACCGCGCGCGGCGAGCGCGCTGGTCGTTCCCGCCCTTTGGCCACTGAGACCCGGATGAAAGTTGGATCAGTTCGGTATATCGAACTGATCCAAGTCGAGGGCTCAATAAACACAACCCACAAGCCGTGAGGAGATCACATGAGCAGGTTCAAGATCGAGAAGGGAGTCAGCCGAGTCAGGCGCGTGAAGCTGCAGGCGGCAATCGAGGAATCGATTGCCGAGGACCTGGCAATGATGAGTGAGTGGTCGAACAACGACAAGAACTATGTCGTGAACGAACTGCTTCGCTTTGCACTCGCTCAGGACGGTGAGTTCCAGGCTTTCAAACAATCGCAAATCGGAAAGACAGCAGATCCTCAGCCGAAACATCCCAGTGCTTCGCCTGAGTCAGACGCGACATCCTTGAAAAAAGCGGACGCAACCGAAGTGCGGTCTGCCAACCCCCGATAGGAGCGAACATGGGATCGTCTTCACATCTCCAAATCCTCACCCGGATCATTGTTCGACATCGGATTCTGCTCTCAGCCGGATTAAGCATCGCTGCCGGGATTGTTCTGAAGTCGCAACTTCCAATACCGGTCGCTGATCCTCTCGTGTCTTACGCGGGGTTAGTACGTCCAGGCTTTTATCAATTGCTCACATCCAGCTATGCGGTTTTTCTGTTCACGACGCCATATCTGATGGTCTCGATGCTCCTATCCTTTATATACGTACACTTCTACCGCGAGCAGGTCGAACTGGTGGCGAGAGCACTTCCACCCTATCCTGTGCCAGCGTCTCGCAAAGATCTCTTCTTAGTCCTTGGCGAAGTACACCAGCCACTTGAACCGACGGCTGCCCCGCATCCCCAGTGGCTCAGCATTCCTGAGCTTGGTCTCTATACCGGCATCGCGGCGCTGGGCGCCATCGGCTCTGGCAAAACGCAGGGGCTCATCCTTCCCGCTATGCGGCAGCTGTTTGCCTACCGGGCTCATGATCCGGAAAAGAAGCTGTCGGGGATCGTGCTGGAGGTGAAAGGAGATCTCTGCCGCCAGCTCAAGAAGATTCTGCAGGAGTGTGGGCGCGAACCGGACTATATCGAGGTCGGCCTCCAATCCGACATCCGCTACAACCCACTCAATAATGACCTCGATCCGTACGCTCAGGCTTTCAACATCGCCTCGATCATCACCTCCATCTGGGGCAGAGGCAAAGAACCTTTCTGGCAGCAGTCCTACACCGATCTGGTTCGCTACGTGATCCTCCTGCACCGGGTTCGCGATGGTTACCTGACGCTGGTCGACATCTTCCGAACGGTAATCTCTGCCGGCCAGTTGGAGCAGCTGCTGGCCGAGACCGGCTCACGCCTCAGCACGACCGCTTACGTCGCTATCTCAAAGGATGACTACACCGCCCAAAGTGAATCGCTTGCTGCCTACAATTTCGCCGTCGACTCGGCTTCAGGTCAGTACGTGGCCGAATGGTCCCCGCGGCTGGAAGAAGTTCTGAACGGACGGACATCCACTGAGGCTACGATCTACGCACCCACCGGAGCAACAGTTGTCCAGCAACTCCAGTTTGATAGCGTCTCCTACTGGTACTGGGAGCATTGGAAGTTCTTCCGTAATGAGGTTAAGACTTCAATTATCCAGGGCATTGCGGTCTTCCTCTCGCTCTTCGAAGCCGATCCGGACGTGCGCCGTGTCTTCTGTCCGCCCAAGGAACTCTACGCAGGCAGGCACGTCGAAGCCGATCCCAACGGCATAGTCCTACCGCCATTTGATGAGCTTATCGAGTCGGGCAAGATCGTCGGCCTAAACTTTCCCGTGGCCCTCAATCCAGCGCTGGCTCGAACGATCGGGACCATGATGAAGATCGACTACCAGCGAGCTGTACAGCTACGAATACCCAAAATGGAATCCGAGCCGGAGAAACATTTCCGTCCCACGGTCTTCACCTGCGACGAGTATCAGAACTTCGCAACCGTAGGTGGTGACAATCCTGTAGGCGATGAGCGCTTCTTCTCGATCTCCCGTCAGCCCAAATGTATCCCCATCGTCGCTACCCAAAGCGTCAGCTCGCTCAAAGATGCCCTGCCAAACGAGGGATTCAAAACCCTCATGCAGACCTTCCGGACCAAGATTTTCCTGACGACTTCTGATCCGGAGACGGCACGCTTCGCCTCCGAAGTCTGCGGCAAGATAGATAAGACGAAGATCAGCTATACCGTCTCTGAATCCAGCAACAACGCGCAGGTCGGATGGTTGAGCGGACGTACGTCCTCCAACAAGGGGAGCGTGTCGGCGTCCAAGCACTACCAGAAATCCAATGAACCGTTATTTCCCGAGCGCGCATTCTTCGAGCTCAAGAACGCCCAGTCGATTGTTGTTGCCTTCGATGGCATACATCCGCTGCCGGCAACCTACTGCTATCTGAAGCCGGACTTTCTGCCCGTCGCCATGACTTGGTTTGAGCAAGAGCGGATCAACTTCGACCCTGCATTGATTGAAAGGAGTATCTGAAGTGAGTTTTGAACTGATCCTGCCGTTCTTCCGTCCCATTGAGCACCTGCTGTTGTGCGACACGGTTAGCGAGATCATGGTCAACCCCGACTCCAGTGTCTGGATCGAGGAAGACGGACAAAAGACCTTTTTGTCGAGAATTCGCTTCGAGCAGGGTGCGCTTGAGGCGGGGCTGGAAGTCATCGCCAACCGGTTCGGCAAGAAGCTCGACGCCGATAGTCCGATCATGAATCTACGTTTGCCTGATGGCAGTCGTTTGGCTGCCATTATTCCTCCCGTGGTCAATCCTCGCCCCCTGCTCACGATTCGCAAATTCACGGCGCGCAAGCTCAAGATGGAGGACTTGGTGGCGCAACAGTTTATCGACCGGGATGCTGCCACGATGCTGCGGGAAGCCGTCTGTCGCGGTGACAACATCCTCATATCAGGCGGGACGGGCACGGGCAAAACCACTCTGGCAAATATCTTGGCCAACTCAATCCCTGACGATGATCGCATTCTCATCATCGAGGACACAGCGGAGCTTGCCATCCACAAGCCGCACGTCGTATCCGCCGAGGCCCAGCTCGACACGCACAAGACTACAATCACCTTCGACGATCTTCTCAAAGCCATTCTGCGCCATCGCCCAGACCGCATTATCGTCGGCGAAGTTCGGGGATCAGAAGCGCGCACCCTGGTCGATGCGCTGAATACCGGCCATCGCGGTATGCTCGCAACCATCCATGCCAGCAGCGCCGTTCGGGCACTTCATCGTCTGGCCAATCTCTCCACCCGAGGACAGTCGAACCAATCCCAGAGCACAGTCGAAGCCGACATCAAAGACTGCATTGACTTTGTCGTGCATCTTCGCTGGGAGAAAGGTCGGCGTTATGTACATGAGGTTCTGGTTGCGGCTAGGGGCGCCGCCTCATGATTAGGTGCTCTCCCAAACCGCCAATCATGTTGAGGGCATTACGACCTGGCAACGTGTCTTTGCGGCAAGAAGGCAATCGCCGACCCGTCTACCGGTCGGAATACCGACCACTACAGCATTTGCCGCTCTCTGCTGCCAAAAGACTAACTATTTGGAAATCAATGATGAAGACATTCAGTGGTCGGAAAACCGGTCAGCCGCCAGCTAATAACAGCAAAATATGTTCTTTTGCCGGACACTATGGTAGCTCCCGCACGTCCGCCGACTGCTGGTTACTTGGCGAACCGGCGTTAGTCCACATCGAGCCAGCGACCGCCTGAACAGGAACCAGATGTACCCCGGCGTCGAGCTACGAGTGATGCGCTACTTCCTTGCTGTCGTAGCTGAGATGCACTTTACTCGTGCTGCCGAACGGGTCCATGTGGCACAACCCTCCCTCAGTAAGCAGATTCACAATCTCGAAGAGGAACTCGGGGTCGAACTGCTAAAGCGCGGTAGACGCCGAGTTGAACTCACCGAACCCGGGCGGGTATTTGCCGAGAACGCCAGACAGGCGCTTCTGTATGCGGAGAGAGCCACGGCCATGGCGCGGGCCGCTGGCGCAGGCAAAAGTGGCAAGTTGCTGATCGGGATTTCTCCTGCTACAGATTCCTCGCTCTATTTTCGTATCCGCGATGCCGTTACTCGCCAATACCCTGATGTGCAAATGGAAGCAGTAACCGCTCCTGCCATACAGTTGGCAGAACACCTGATGCGAAATGAACTCCATGCCAGCATTGTTGAGCTTCCCCTTCGATACCGCGGGCTCAATGTGCTTTCCATCTCCCACGAGCAACTGGTCTGGGCGATTTCTGACAAGGATTGCGTTATTTCAGATAAGCTCATTCGCACCGAGCACATTGGCAATCGGCCCCTGGTTTTGGTCTCGCAAGATGCCGATCTTGCCCATCACATCATCGTCGGAAGTCTCGCAAAATGGGGTTATCGACCTGCAACAGTACAGCTCGTTTCTACACCCTCCCAGGTACAAGAGTTTGTCGCAGCGGAACAAGGAATAGGAATTCTTAGAGAATCAGCCACAAGGTACCGCCCCGTGGGAATAACCTACCGTCCGGCTGAAAGTCTGCCGGCAGTTGATACCGGGATTGCTTATCGCAGAGGTGGCCGTACTCCGTCCCTGCGCAACTTCTTACGGGTGGTTCGCCAGCTGTTTCATCCCTGCTAGCGCTTTCCCGGTCATCCTGAGAAAGGAGGCAGCAGGAGCCCGACCCTGTGTACATCTGCAAATCTAGCCATGTCCACACTCTGAAGGCGCCACTTATTAGGCAAACCGGCTACGGGTGGTTGGGGTCGACCCCAAGGTAGGCAAAGAGAAGAGGCTTGCCACTGGGTTTATGGCTTCCCCCATTCGGTTCCACGGTGACGAAAACAGCATCGATCTGTTTCAGCATCTTGGGATCATCCAGCTTCAAAACCCAGCGTTTCTTCGAGGCATTATCTTCATAGAAGATGCCGAGGTTAAGCGCCTGCTGCTGATCTGGCCCACGTCTTCCCCACGCCTGAAATGTTTTCGCCAGTTTTATCCCGGCTTGCTGGTCCAGATCGTAGGCATAGAAGATTAGTGACTTGCCCTTGGTGTAGAAAACCCGGCCATACGGTTTCTTGGTGGCTCCGTTGTCACCCACATCGTAAACCTCGGCGACATAGAGATCTCGCGCCCCCATTAGCTCTCGGATGTCCCGATCATGCGCCAGTAACTGGTCTCGCTGTTCAATGGCCGCTTCCCGTTCTTGCAATTGTTTGGTGAGATCGTTGACTTGTCCTTCTAATAATTTCGCGCTTGCCGTCTGTAGGGCAGACTCATGCGTCAAGGCATCCAATTTTCGCGCGAGGACCGCGGATTGGGATTGTGCGGCTTCGAGCCTGTTCGCCAGCTCAGTTCTGTGCCGGACGAGATCCTGTTGCCCTGACTCGCCACTGCGGAGTTCGCTCTCCAGTCGAGCTTCCGTTTCTTTCAAACGGGCTATTTCAGAAGTCTGCCGCTTCAGTCGCTGGCCGAGGTCAGCGAGCTCTTTGTTACGCACCGCGATCTGGGCGCGAGCGGATTCACGATCGCGGGCAGCATCACTCACTTGCTCCTCTAATAAAGCTTGTGTATGGAGCGCGGGTTGGCTTTGGCCATCTGGCTTTGAAGCGAACCTAGCCACATCGGTGCCGTGTCGGATGCCCACCCAATAGGCACAGAAACCGAGGGTGACGGCAAGCAGAATTCCGGCGGCGTACAGCCCCCAGACATAGCGCCAAGTTGATTCAGAGGTGAATGGAAAAGCCCTGCCGTGCGTGGTCGGCGCGCCATTCCTGCTCGCCACATTGCCTTCCGATTCCTGCCGTTCTTCCTCTGATAACCGGCTTAAGAACGACTCGTCTGCTCTTGCCTGCGACCAAGAAGGCCCGGGATCGACCTCCAAGCCCTCAGCCACCGCAATCGCGGGGATGCCGTGATCTGCGAGAGCCTGATACTGCTGGAGAGCTTCACTACAAGTGGCGCAACCAGCGAGGTGTCTCTGTAGCCTGAGTTGCTCCTCCTCGGTCAGATCACCCGAGGTCGAAACGGCACAGAGTTCCAAGAACTCGTTATGGGGCTCGTTTGGGATCAACGCTCTCGCTTCAGGATCGACTGAAATCCTCTGTCATATTGCTTCTTTACCGGGCAATTTGGGCCGCAAAAATATGACGCCGCAGGTTTTCAAGCCCCCGGTAGTAATGGTGGCGGACATTGCCGGCTGTTTCACCGAATTTTGCGGCGATCTCGTCAAACGTGTAACCTTCCAAGAAAAACAGTCGCAGGGTGTCTCGCTGCTTCTCGGATAGCGATTCTAGTATTTTTTCAAATCCTTCGTTGCCGCAAGTGTCGATCGAGTTCCGGACTTGCCCAGGGGCCACGAAACCGTGGCCATATGCCTCAATCGCTTCATCAAGATCCAAACGGGTGTAGAAGTGGCGGGAAGTCAGATAACGCCGCCGTGAGATGGCGCGGCGATAGGTCATTTGGAGAATCCAGAATCGTGCTGGACCCTTTGACCGATCGAATGTGCCGCAGAGGCGGTGGATCAGAATAAAGATGTCTTGCAACAAGTCATCCGCTTCAGAGGAGTCTCGTAGCACTCGATAAGCGACTCCGCGGACAGTGCGTGCATAACGACGAAAAAGAACGGCGAGCGCGTCTTTAGCTCCTTCACAGACGTGAGCCATCAAGTCTTCGTCCGACTCCTCAGGTTTTGCCGTTGGAGGAACAGCTAGGGCATTACGGCGCGATTCATCTTCTTCGGATCTGATCACCGCGGGCAGCCGGACTGTGACTGCAGGATTCATAGGGACGAAAACGACTGAGTTGCGTGTCGGCCGGCGATTGACGGTGACGGTCACAGTCGTGTGTCAGCTTAGCGTTCGCAACCTCGGCACGTAGACGGGACGAATGAACCAATAGTACCACGTCCTTTTTAGGACGTGGTACTTTTAAACCGAAGCGCTTAAGACTTTGGCGTGCAGGATGAAGCGCAATTTTTTAGGCGTCTGGGAGCTCGCATCCGGGCGTTGCGGCAGAGAGCAGGTTACAGCCAGGAAGACATGCTATCCCACGGGTACTCTGTACGTTATTGGCAAAAGATTGAGGCTGGAAAACCGATAACCCTGCGAACTCTGCTTCGGATCTGCCGGCTGTTCTCGACCCCTATGGATGTCGTGGTGCGCGGTTTGGATAAATAGGAAACCGTTCCGGAATTGCCCTTGCGTGGCCTCGAACGCACATCTCTTGATACCCTGTTTGGTCGTCACGTTGTGAATTCAGAGCCGTTTCTTTGGTTCTCCAGCTATTTCCTTCACGCTGGCCGCTGGTGGGATAGTTGAACGCCTTCAACAAACGCGACTCCGCAGTGTGGTACCGCTTCGGGAGGTGAGGCCGGAAGAGGCGCGATCGTATTCGCAGCTTGTCGCCAGCACCAGCGTCGGGCAAACGCGAGTCCTGATTTCAATGCAAGGTTGGAATACTCCTCAATCAGATTACCCCAAGATCTTTCCCGACCTTCCGAGTCGACCGCAAGTACCTGGTTCGCGACCTTTCCCAACGTTCGCACGATGGGACGCAACACCGAGTTAGACGATCGGGCGCGTCAACGACCTAACCCAGGCGTCGAAAAATGCATCGAACTCGCTCTCGGCCACCACATTCAGTCCGAAGAGTCTTGCGCTCATAGAGCGAAGTGAGAGCACCATCCCATGCGTCGTGGGATTACGCCAAAGACAATCGAGAAATGCCCGGACAATCAAAGCTTTTTGCTGAGGCAGGATTGGCTCTCCCTGAAGGAGAACAAAGAATTCGAGAAATTGTCGCACCAGGTCCATCGCGGACAAATTTGCGTTCTGAAAGACTTCCAGCATCTGCTTTAAGGGAAAGCGTCCTGTGCGATACTCGGCTAGCTTCGCGCACTCCAAAACACATTTTGCGTCGAAGAATATTGTCGTGAAGCCCATTCCGATCATTTTCGCAACAGCCTTCGCGTACTCATCCGGCTGTAGAATTCCGGCCTCCGTGAGCGAGAGCAAGATCATCTGGCTCGATGCCCGCCTTCCCCCGAAGGTCGTCGCAGACAACTGTGATTGTGGTGCGTCATCGCACCACATAATCACTTGAGGCTTTCCCGCGAGCACAATTGTCTCCGCTCCATATCTTCCCAGATAGTTAACCAGCACTTCGCGTGTCTTCGGTTCGACCGAAGCCAGTTCCATCGCCGGTATGATCTGCACACTTTTCTGAAAACTGTCGAGAAAGGCCTGATCTTCGGCTCTTCTCAGAGCGGCAGCCTGGGGGTCTTCCTCCTGGAATACGTACATGCCATCTTCATAGCTGATCGAGCCACCCTTCTCCCCATCGGGCGCCCTCTCCCGAAACGTATCCTGCAATTCTTTCCAGGTGCCTTCCGTTGCAATAAAATTGTACTGTTTCGTGCCAAAAACCCATTCGAGGCCAAGCAGTCTGGCGGTAGCGATGGCGGACAAATCGACAAGGACGGTTGGACGCTCGCGCAAGATGGATATCGCTCGTTCAGCGTCTGCGGGATTCCCGTCAAAACATTTCACAACCATGCCTTCGGTCTGAGCAACGTGCTGGAGGGCAACGTATGCGTTCTTCCCGAAGCGGGAGCCGTACAGATGCAGAGACATTGGCTGGTCTGCATACCACGACTGCACGAGGGCCACTTGTCTTGCGCGCTCCTGAACCGATGTCATGACTGAAACCAGTCCGGGTTGTGCAATCGCGGTTTCGGGACCGACATGCACCGATTGCAACTTCGCCGATGGTCCAAAACGTACCTGCAATTCGGTCATACAATCCTGGAATCGCCGCACATATTTCGGGAGAATTTTCTTTATTTGAGCCTGTCTGTTGGCCATCGACGCGCGCGCCAGGACGAACGTGTCTCCGACGCGTTTTCCCATCAGTTCAGCCGCGATGGGGTCACTGAGGGAAACTTCTTCGAAGTCTCGCACCGGTTGGTCCGTATCCTCCAGCACGAACCATCGCAGCTCACCACTCGGAACCTCTTCACAAAGGACCGCGGAATTGGGGCCGACCACGTCCAGGTCAGGAGGGAACGGGCGGTCCGCCGTCGTCATGACTGCCTGGATATAGCCCTCATGCGCTTCCTGACGATCAAAGTGACTACGCAAGAACCTGTATGCGTAGTCGATAACCAGATCTCGATCCTCGCCATGGCGCATGATGCCCAGTGTCGGCCCGAGATATTCAATGGGAAGCTCGTCAACGCTCGGCAGATCCTTCATCGCCGCGCGGATGAGCTCCGGCCTCCTGTGCAGGTATCCGATTACAGATAACCGCAACCGGGCCAGCTTGTGGTCAGCGTTGAGACCAAGGAACTCCTGCAGACGTTCAATCGCCTTCTGCTTGTCATAGAGTTCCAGGTATTGCACTTCGAACTCCAGTAGGCCCCACTCTGCCCCGCGCCGGCGGTGGAGCTCGTCGCAGATGTCAAGAACTTTCCGGTCCAGGTGCAACCGCGCCGCGCAATCAATCAGCCGCCCGGCGTCGAATGAAGGAACCCGCTTGTCAAATAGCTCCTCGTAAAGGGGTAAGGCATCGGCCGGTCTGCCAAGCTGCATGAACAGCCGGGCGAGGAATTCTTTCGTAGCTGCATCCGTGTTGGCGCTAACGGACGTCAGCGCCTCGTCGGCGGACGCGTTCGCGCTCTCGACCTCACCCCGGCGATGCTGGATGAAACCGTTCAGAGCTTTGGTCGTCGTCTCGTCAAGCGAGCTGCGGGTCTTCTCCCAATAACTCTGGGCCGCGACCCAGTCCTCTTTTTTGCCGATCAGGTGCACCGTCGAAATCGCAAACGATGAGCGCACCGGAATCGGCAGCTCTGCGACTTCCACCGCGACGGCGATGTCCACAGCCTTCTGGAGATCGCCCTCGCCTGACCTGTCAGACAGGGCCTTTGCATACATATGAGCGATGTCGGAGCGAGATTCCTTCGCGTACGCTTCCTCAAGGACTTCGATGGCACGGTCCAGAGCCCCGACCACCAGGTGACATTGCGCCAATGCGGCAAGGACGTTCAGGTTTTCGCGATCTAGACGGTAAGCTGCCTTCGCATCTGCGGTCGCTTTCGAAATGTCTCCGCCGAGGAGACGGAGTTCAGACCTCGCGATCAGGGCTTCCGCTTTCGCCCAAGGGCCATCTGTCTCGCCGAGTTCGAACGATTGGGTGACGCGCAACGAGGAGCGATCGCGAAATGCCGGGCAAACCCCGCTGGAGTTCGTTGAAGTGACGGCTGCCGAACAGTAGCTCGCGCACGATCAGTGGCGTCCAACGGTCGGCAAGAATCTCGCATGCGCGAGCAACAGGGCAGTACTGGTGATACTTGAACATGCGCCAATCGTCCTCCATCTCCAGCTATTGTTCTAGTCCGAAAATCGGACCAGATTCGGTCCGATTCTAGAACCTGGGCCATACCCATTTATGCGATAGGCTGTACCCAGTTTGGGAGGCTGGCATTTTACGCCGCTAATTCATAACCAATCCTTGCGCAGATGCTCCGGCTGACTTGTACGACAGACGAAAGCTATGCCGCCAGAGGGACTTCCATCGACGAGGAGTTGCAAGCCGTCGATCGCGATGCAACGTATGGGACGGCGGTTCGTTTAGGTTACTGAATGTCGGACGCACACTTCGCCACGACAAGAGGCGAAAATGATTGGGGGAATCTAGTCGCGGGCTTTTGCGTTTTGTGAACGGTGGAGTTCCGCCAAATCGCGCAGAGCTGAATTAGGGTTCTTCTCATCTTCAACCCGGCGGGACTGTCCGGGCCGGCGATAAGGAACAGGCACAACTCCAAGGCGTCCATCACGAGGTCTGGGAAGACAACATCAGGTAGATTAGGAGCCTCGACGTAGTAGATCACTTCGCGAAATATGCCAGCTTTCACGATCGGGATGAACGCAAATGTCTCATGCGGTCCGGCAAGCGACAACCGATAAGAATTGAGTACAGCTTGAAGCAGTCGATCACGTTCTTGTGTTTTGAGCGTTGATGCACAGATGATTGTTGTGGGATCAAGATCTATCTTTAGAAACTCAGGCCGTGCTTCTCGAACCCAGCATTCTAGTATTCGCTCTTGAAATAGAGGATACTCATGCCCAGCGACTAACAATCCTGCCACGCGCTCGATGACGTCACCTACATGCTCGTGGATATTGGTGCCATCCAATGGCGAAAGCTTCACGTTTCGACCATCACTGGGAATGCATAGACGAATGCGTCTCCCAGCTCCCGGATACCGTGCTCCGACTGGAACCGGGGGGTGCTTCACAGGATGCGCCTCCGCTCGACGATCTCCGTCGACACGTCGACATAAGACGTATCTCACTTTCTCGCTCGGGCAACAGCGGCTTCGCTCTGAATAATGTGTGCTCCGCCTCCTCAAGCTTCCCGCTCCGCAACAATGTGCTTCCGAGCAGCAGTCGAAGTACGGGTGCTCCTCCAAGTTGCTCGACAGCTTCCCGCAGGATGGCAATCGCTTCCTCCATGCGCCCTCTTGACGATAGGAAGGTGGCCATAGCAATTCGGTTATCGGCCGCGCCGGGGTCAATTGATACTGCCTCTTTAAAGGTTGGCCTCCGCCTTGTCCTCACGTCCTCGGCGGATATCAGAAATCGCTGCCTCCAAGCGCACGCCCGTTTCGAATCTTATCGCTCTCAAGGTTTGCAATAGGCAGCGCGTTTCTGCTAAGGGAACAAGCGGCAACAACGAAGGAGCGATGTAGGAGTTTTTCGAACCTGCTGGCCGATGCGCTTATAATCTGCATCTCCGGTTCCTCGATCCCGGAAGGGGAGCTTATGGCTAAGGCGAAGAAGCAGGCGAAGAAAACCTCTGACAAAGAAGTCCAGAAAGCCGTGGATAAGGCGCTCAGGAAGAAAGGCGTTAAGAAGGCACTGAAGAAGGCGGTCAAGAAGGTTTCGAAGGATAAGGCGGTTCGGAAGGCGGCATATCGAGTTCTGGCCGGCCCTCGAAATCCGGGGGACCTGGCGCGAGCCGACATCCCCTCCACCAAGGAGACGGTACCGGACGACGAGTCATAGACCCCCGAGGTGATCAGTTGGCGCTGGGCAGCATCATCGAAGGAATCATCGGTAACGGAGCGTACAGCGCAATCGCTGCGGCTGCACGAACCTTGTTCGGTTACCGAATCGAGATCATTCATCCACGGCCCGGCGGAATGCTGTCCGAGAAAGTCGGTGCCAACTACGTGGTGCGTGGCATGCTGAAGAAGCTGCCGCCTGGGCACGAAATTTGGCTGCTGGTGGAAGATCAAAACACGGGAAGAGTGTGGCCGCAGAGCTTCTTTCCTGTGCAGTACGACCCCGACCTTAAGGGCTGGATGGGAAAGATTGACGGTACATGCAGTGGCTATACGAAGATCTGGGCGGTAGTCGCGCCTCCCGATGCACAAGATACGTTCCGGTATGTCCAGCAGGTCGGTCAGCAGCGGAAGACTTACGATCCGCTGCCTCGGGTGCCGGAATCTTGCAAGAACAAGACCTACGTGCAGGCTCGAATTCCCTAGTACTGTTTGCTTCCGCTTGAAATCAGAGACCTGAAAAGGTATATCGGCGGGAACCATCGGCAAGCTACTACTTGTTGGTGGCGAGGAGTGACATCGCATCGCAAGTGCGGTGTTGCTCCGGGCCTTTATGGGGCCAAGCCGCAAAAGGACCAAAATACATCGCGGTGATCGGCCAGACCAGGTACATGACCCACATCTTCTGCTGGTGCCCGCGCGCAAAAATCGCTCAGCACCCATAGCGCTGTCGCTGCGCAGAATGCAAGTAAATCCAGGCTAGAATATGCAGCCGCTCGGGATAAGGCTTCATGTCTTACACGATGACGAGAATCGTTCATTGGTTTCCACGGCCAGCCCGACTTCGGTTGCGAGTATCTGCCCAAAGAGTAATAACGGTCGCCGACGCGCCAGAGCATAGCCGGCCCCGTTCGACCATCGCCTGGTCGGCGTCTCGATGAGGGTAAGGTGATGCCCTCTGTTCTCGAAGAAGAATTGCAGAAGTCACATCGACATGTGATTGGGATCACTTGCTCACAGGACACTTTCGCGCCTAAACTCGGGCTATGCGTCGTGCTGCGGCAATCATTTTTGCGCTGGTTGCACTCTCCTGGAGTGCGGCGCCGCTGTTGGCCTGCATTGTTCCGAATCGAGCAATGACCCCGCAGGAAAGAGAATGCTGTCAACACATGCCTGAAATGTGCGGTTCGGCACACATGCCGGCCTCACATTCCTGCTGCAAGGAAGATGTTGAAGAGAACCAGTCGTCCGTCGTAGTGACACACGAACAGCAGTCTGCTTCATTCCAGGTGCTTGGCTCTGTTCCCGTTATCGCTTCGCCATTCTTCTCTGAATGGCTACACCAAAATGTGCCGCAACATCCTCTCACCGAATTCCAGCCTGACACCACTATCCTGAGAATCTAGAGTCTCTCCGTCTCTTTTTGTCCCTTTTGGTGGGCGCAAGCCCTGAATGTCTTTGCCATCAACGGAGAGAGTCATGAAGTTTCTGCACATAACACTGGCCGTGTGCCTGTGTGTCTTACCTGCGGCTGCGACTGATCCGCTTGTTACAGCGATCGCATTGTTCCCTGATCACCATCACACAACGTCCTCCTCACCCCCCATCACGCTGAATGAGGTCGAGAGTATCGCGTTGGCCGACAATCCTGAGATACGCGTAAGGGCGCAGCAATTGAAGGTGGTCGAGACGCGCGTCCCAGCGGCCGGCGCATTCGATGATCCCATCTTTATGTATCGCGGCTGGGGTGTACCTCTGACTCAGCCGTGGAATTACAACTCGGCCCAGAACATGTTCATGGTGGGTCAAACCTTCCCTTGGCCGGGGAAGCGCGAACTGCGGACCAACGTTGCTCGCACCGACGTTGCTGAAGCCAAAGCTGCACTGGAGAACACCAGGCTCTCTGTGAACATTCGCGTCCGTAAGGCGTTCTACGACCTGCTGCGCACGCAGGATGAACTGCGTATTCATGACGAACACGTGGCGATCGCGCGCCAGGCAATCGAAGCTGCGCGCATCAAGTACACGGTCGGAAAGGTCCCGCAGCAGGACGTCCTGAAAGCACAAGTCGCGCTTACCCGGCTGGCCGAGCACGTGATCCACTTTGGCCAGGACGCAGATGTTGCTGGCGCCCGCCTCAACACCCTTCTTGGTCGCGACCCGAAGACTCCTCTGAACGTTCGCGGCGATTATTCAGTCCCGGCAACTCTGCCGGCGACAGAAGAACTTGAGAAGCTGGCGTTGACTGCTCGTCCGGATCTGGCCCAGGCAGTAGCCGCAGTGCAGAAGAGCAAACAGCAACAGTCGCTGGCTGCAAAGACGTATCAGCCTGACCTGACGCTGTCTGCAGGCTACATGCTCATGCCCAGCAACACGGACATGCGAAACCGGTACATGGTGGAGGGTTCGATCAATCTGCCGTGGCTGAACCATCGCAAGCATGACGCCGAGATCGCCGAAGCCAAGGCGATGGTGAGTGAGCAGGACGCCGAACTTGCCGCATTGCGCAATGCCGCCTTCGGGCAAATTCAGGAGGCGCTAGCGCAGGTGGAGGCCGCCAAGAGATTGGTCGACGTTTACCAGGGTGCTCTCCAGCCTCAGGCCGAAGCGACACTGCAGTCCACCGTCATTGCCTACGAAAACGACCACACGGATTTTCTCAATTTGCTGGACAGTCAAAACACAATCATCGATATCGACCTCGCGTATTTCCAGTCGCTTGCGGACTTTGAAACGCGTTTTGCTGACTTGGAATTTGCCGTAGGCGCGCCGATCGACAGGAGCGCGCAACCTGCCACTCCGGAGGTGGCGCAATGAAGGAACAACGCAGTTATAAGTACGCTTTTGTACTCGCCTTAATCGCTTGCCTTGTGCTCACTGGCGCCCTGGGTTACGTGATTATCAAGTCACACAGTCGTGTTGCGGCTATGGCTACGAATTCGCAATCTGCTGACATAGTCGTTGCCAAGGGGCCGGAAGCGACAACGCCGGTCGGCTCTCCGACTAGGGACAGCACTTCTCCCGCGCCGACGCTCGCTCCTGTCCAGTTGTCGCCTCAGCGTTTGCAGGCGATCGGCGTGACCACGGCGACTGCAGAAGTGCAAGACGTAAGCAACGATCTGCAGGTACCGGGTAATGTCGATGTCGACGAGCGGAACCTCGCCTATGTTCAGACACGTTTCCCCGGCTGGATTCAAAAGGTATTCGTCAATGCCACTTATCAGTACGTCCGGCGCGGCCAACCCTTATTCACCATCTACAGCCCGGAGCTCGTCAGCACAGAGCAGGAGTACATGCTCGCAAAAGAGAACCAGCAGGCACTCGCTGGAGACATACATGGCCGCGCAGAGAAGGAGAGCGGGTGGCTATTGCAGGCTGCGGCGGACCGGCTAACCCAGTTCGGTGTGCCCTCGAGCGAGATTGCACGGCTGGAGAAGACCGGCACGGTTCAACATGACATTACTGTCGAATCACCGGCCTCGGGCTACATCACCGAATACAACGCACTGCCTAATGCCTACGTGCAGACGGCCACCAAGCTTTACACCGTTGCCGATCTCTTCAATGTATGGGTGTATGCGAACGTTTATCAGACCGATGTCGGGCAGTTGAAACCCGCTACGCCGGCGACGGTGACCGTGGATGCATATCCCGGCCGCAGTTTCCGGGGGCGCATCGATCAGATCCTGCCGCAAGTCGATCCCGCCACTCGCACCGTGCGGGTCCGTTTTGTTTTCTCCAATCCCGGTCTTGCGCTGAAGCCGGGAATGTTTGTGAGCGTCAACATCAACGTCCCTTTAGGACGTCAACTGGTTATTCCCGCATCGGCTGTGCTGCAGACCGGCACGCGGGAAATCGCTTTCCTCGATCACGGGGGTGGATATCTGGAGCCACGCGAGATCGAGACCGGACCACGGCTCGACGATCACGTGATCGTGCTCAAGGGCCTTCGGGCCGGTGATCGTGTTATCAGTTCCGCAAACTTCCTGGTGGATTCCGAGGCACAGTTGCAGGCCGCTGTCGGATCGTTTGCACCTCCTCCGCCGGGAGCGGGAGCAGCCGCTTCAATGAACCAGCCGGCCGTGCAGGCTGCGGTCGATTTCACAACCCAGCCCTCCCCGCCGCAAAAGGGAAGCAACATTCTGCAAGTGAAGCTGACAAGTGCCGAGGGTAAGGCGATCACGCAGGCGAAGGTAACGGTAACGTTTTACATGCTTGCGATGCCGGCGATGGGAATGGCGGCGACCAAGAAGCTCGCGACCCTGGCCGAGAAAGGCGATGGTGTTTACGGAGGATCGGTGGATTTACCCAGCGGTGGCTCGTACCAGGTAACGGTTACAGCTGCGCGAGACGGCAAAACCATAGCCACGAAGCAGCTCATCGTGAGCGCCACGGGAGGCATGTGATGATCTCCCGAATCATTGAGTGGTGCGAACGAAACCGGTTCCTGGTTCTGACTGGGGTCACGTTTCTGGTCGTCACGGGAATCTGGTGCCTGCGTCGGGTCCCGCTCGACGCCCTGCCGGACATCAGCGATGTACAAGTCATCATCCACACCGAATGGGCAGGCGAACCTCCCAACGTCATCGAAGATCAAGTCACCTATCCGCTAGTGACAACTTTGCTTGCTGCACCGCATGTGAAAGCGGTTCGAGCACAGACCATGTTTGGCGACTCGTACGTCTTCGTCGTCTTCGAAGACGGCACCGATCTTTACTGGGCACGATCGCGGGTTACCGAGTACTTGCAACAGATTGCCGGGCGGCTGCCGGCCGATGTGCATCCGGCTATAGGTCCAGACGCAACTGGTGCGGGATGGGTCTATGAATATGCAGTCATCGATCGCACCCATAGGAAGAGCCTAGCCGACTTGCGGGCTTTGCAGGACTGGTACCTGCGCTATCAGCTTGAGACGGTTCCCGGAGTAGCCGAAATCGCCACCATCGGCGGCTATGTCAGGCAGTACCAGGTGAAGCTCGACCCAAACAAGCTATTCTCCTACGGCATTTCTCTCTCCACCGTCATCGATCGTGTGCGTGACAGCACGAACGAAGTCGGCGGTAGCGTGATCGAGATGAGTGGTGCCGAATACATGGTGCGCGGCCTCGGGTACCTGCGTTCTCTCTCGGACTTGGAAACCGTGCCGGTCGCCACTAAGAACGGCACTCCCGTACTTGTTCGCGATCTCGGCACCGTCGCTTTCGGGCCGCAAGTTCGTCGGGGTTCGGCCGACTGGCAGGGCGAAGGCGAAGCAGTGGGCGGAATTGTCGTGATGCGCTACGGCATGAATGCTCTGGATGTGATTAACGGGGTAAAGGCGAAGCTGCACGAAATCGCCCCGTCATTGCCTCCCGGCGTGGAGATCGTCACCGGGTATGATCGCTCATGGCTGATCGACGAGTCCATAAAGACACTGAAGCGGGAGTTGATCGAGGAAGCCATCATCGTAAGCTTCGTGACGCTCGCCTTTCTGTTTCACTTCCGGTCGGCCCTGGTACCCATCATCACGCTGCCGATCGCCGTCCTCGGCGCATTCATCCCCATGTACTACCTACAGATCAGTTCGAATGTAATGTCACTTGGCGGCTTGGCGCTGGCCATAGGTGTGCTGGTCGATGCGGCCATTGTCATGGTGGAGAACGGTTATAAGCACTTGGCGGAGCGCAGTGGACTGGCTCCCGGCGAAGAACTCACTGAGTCGCGACGGAGAAGCATCCTGCTAAGGGCTGCGAAGCAGGTCGGGCCGGCGCTTTTCTACTCCCTCATCATCATTCTTGTTTCCTTCCTCCCGGTGTTTCTGTTGGAGGCGCAGGAGGGGCGCATGTTTCGTCCGCTGGCATGGACCAAGACGATGGCCCTCGTCTTTTCATCGTTGCTCTCCATCACTCTAGTGCCCGTGTTGATGCCGCTGTTTATCCGGGGCCGCCTACGACCGGAGTCGGAAAATCCAGCGGCACGCTTCACGCAGGCGATTTATCTTCCCGTCCTACGCTGGTGTTTGCGTCACTGGAAGATCCTTATCGCCATCAACCTCATCTTTCTTGCAGTGACCATCCCGCTGTACTTCAAACTGGGCAGCCAGTTCATGCCCGCACTCTATGAAGGCTCGTCGCTGTATATGCCCAGCGCCCTGCCCGGAATTTCGATCACCCAGGCCTCCGCCCTCATGCAGGAGCAGGACCGCATCATCCGGTCGTTTCCAGAAGTCTTGACCGTGTTCGGCACCGTGGGGCGCTCCGACAGCGCTACCGATAACGCGCCGCTCGACATGTACGACACCACCATCATGCTGAAGCCACGCGAGCAGTGGCGGGCCGGCATGACTTACACCAAACTCATGCAGGAGATGGACGAGAAGCTGCAATTCCCAGGCCTGACGAATACCTGGACTATGCCGGTTGCAAATCGCCTCGACATGGAACTGACGGGAATCAAGACTCCGGTGGGCATGAAGATCCAAGGTCCGGAACTCAACCAGATCCAGCGGATCGGTGCCCGGATTCAGCAGATCCTCTCCAGTATGCCGACGGTGAACTCCGTCTTTGCCGAGCGCGTCTCTCAGGGCTTCTATCTGAACATTGAGGTGAATCGCCCTGAGGCGGCACGTTACGGTCTCACCGTGGCGGATGTGCAGCGTGTCATCCGGTCTGCCATCGGAGGAGCTGACATTGCTAACAACGTGCAGGGCCGCGAACGATTTCCGGTCAACGTCCGCTACGAACGAGATTTTCGGGACGACCCTTCTGCCGTGGACCGCATTCTGATCGGCACGTCGTCCGGTGCACAAATTCCCATTAATGAAGTCGCGCGGGTGTTCTTCTCGCGAGGACCGGCAATGATACGGGATGAAGACGGAGCGTTGACCGGCTATGTCTATCTCGATTTGAAAACCCAGGACTACGGCGGATTTGTCCAGCAGGCTGACAGGCTTCTGCACAACAGCCTGGTTTTGCCTGCGGGCTATACCTATCGCTGGGCTGGAGAATTCGAATTTGAACTGAGGGCGAAGGAGCGACTGAAGATTATCCTGCCCATCGTTTTTTTCACGATCTTCCTGCTGCTGTACATGATCTTCAAGTCCGCGGCCGAAGCTGCGGTGCTGATTTTTCCGACGCTCTACGCCATGTCCGGAGGACTGATCCTGCAGTGGATTCTGGGATACAACTTCAGCGTCGCGGTGTGGGTTGGCTACATCGCGCTGTTTGGGATTGCCGTGGAGACTGGCGTAGTGATGGTGATCTACCTGCACGAAGCACTGCAGCAGCGGCTCGCATCCAGCGCTACATTGACCGAGGCAGATATCGAGCAGGCGACCATTGAGGGTGCGGTACAACGCCTGCGTCCAAAGCTCATGACCGTGACAGCGGTGATTCTGAGCCTGGCGCCGATCCTGTGGGAGAGCGGCATCGGTTCTGATGTCATGAAGCCAATTGCCGCTCCCATCGTCGGTGGCATGGTGACTTCGACTATCCACGTCTTGATTCTCGTACCCGTCTTTTTCTTGCTTATGAAACGGCGTGCGCTTCGACACGGCAACCTGACTCAAACAGATTCAACTGAAAAAGGGTAATGGAAACGGTGTACAGCGGAGCTGCGACCACGGTGATGCGTTAGCTTCCTCCGAGCGGAAGAAACCACCGCAATGTGCGGATTCCTCCTACGAAATTGAGTGGATGGTCACCGTTCAAGCAACCGGCAATGCGTTTCATCGGGTTGTACACGCGGATCGGAACCCCGTCGAGGTTAAGGTTCTGAACGCCTTGAGTCAGAACGTCGCCCGAGAACCGGACGAACGTCATCCGCGCCTCGTTTGACTGTGGGATTCGCTCTCTGGATCCAATCGCCATCCAAATCTCGGCCGACTGAGTTTCTATAAGTCCGTGAAAGGCCAATGCTGAATGAAGGCAGATCACGCCCTTCGGAACACCTTGCAGGCAAGTGAGACGGATTCTCCCCAGTCTCCGGCAGGCGGTATACGCCACGACCAACACATTCGACCAGGCCGCGGTCGCAAGCTCGCCGGAGGATTTTGCGAGCGACATTGGCGGAAGCGAGATCGCGCGCTCTGATCAATCCACGTTCACTGAGAAATGAGAGGAGCTTTTCTGTCTTCGTCGCCCTTGGGGACACAGATCGCTGTTCCTGCCATCTGCAGCTGCGGGGTGAGTGGTCGAACCAACAACCTGACCAACAAAATGCGATATCTTGTGCGACCAGCGTGTTCTTAGGCAGTCGCCGCGGTCTTGTAAGTCGTTGATATACTTATTCTTGCCAGATTCACACGGTGGAAGTCATGCGCGATCCGAAATCGATTTGATCATGCCAATTTCTAGGAATGCGCGAACCATACGCGAACATCGAACAGGCGAAGCCAACCCAAACCGTCCCTAGCCATCCTAAATGACCTAGCGCATAAGTTCATGCACCTCAGTGACATCTGCTGAATTCAAACCGCTTAGCCAATTCGGTAGACGGCCCTGAAAAGGCTGGCGTCGGCGGTTCGATTCCGTCCCTGGCCACCATCATTTCAAAAGACTTAGCGGCACAAAGCTGAAATCCTCCACCCAAGATAATCGCTGAACTCGCTCCGTAAGCAGGTGTGCCTTGTCGCCGAGCAACTGCTTTGGGATCGCTCAGCAACGCGTCATAGCAGGCGCGCAGTTCCAGCTGGCCAACGATGTTGAATGCCCGCTCCCGCGCCACTCGCTCACTGCGACTTACGCCCCGGTTTCTCAGCTCCAGATCGCGCAGCTTGAAAGCCACCCGAAGCTCGGAGGGTGGACGAGAAGTCGGCCACGTGCTCTAGGTCTTCGGGTCGATCGGCCATATGATTTCTCGTATCGAATCTCGCGAATTGTTTGCGTTTCTCATAGCTCAGCGGCCACCATTGTTCATAATCTGCAGACCGTGTCTGCCATGCCGAATTCAGATCACGTAACTTCGTCGCCCCTGGCTGTAAGCTCGAACCGCGTTTCTCCCGCTTGGTAATTTTGCCGGAAATTCATACAGTACTGACCGTCCGCTGGAAAGCCAGATGCATTATCTGCGCGCATACCGGTGCATTGCGGCATTGGTCCGTCGCAAACGACTCAACTCAAACCTGACTAACCCAACTTCATGCGAAAGGATGTTATGAAGCAAAGACAACTTTGGATGATTATTGGTGTCGTGCTATTAACAATCGGCTTCGCCAGCGCGCAGCGGTATACCACGATCAACGCGCCCGGGGCGGGCACTGGCGTAGGACAGGGAACTTTTCCGCAGAACATCACCGATTTGGGTTTGATCTTCGGGTATTACGTCGACTCGCACAGTGTCGCTCACGGTTTCCTGCGCAGCTGGGAAGGAAACTACACCACGTTTGACGTGTCCGGTGCAGGCACTGGAGCAGGCCAGGGCACATTTCCTTACAGCATCAATCCTGCCGTGACGATAACCGGACAGTACATTGACTCCAGCAACGTAATTCACGGCTTCATTCGCACGGCAGACGGCAATATCACGAAGTTCGATGCCCCGGGCGCGGGCAATGGCGCCGGCGAGGGTACATTGTCCTTCAACATCGATCCTTCGGGAGAGGTTGCCGGCTACTACTGGGACGCGGCGGATGTGGCTCACGTCTTCCTGCGTTATCGGGATGGATCTTTCCTGACCTATGAAGGTCCCGGTGCGGGCACAGGCGCGGGGCAGGGCACGGGTACGTCCGCAGGTATAGGCCTGAATCCGGAGGGGGCGCTAGCAGGCGCCATCATCGACGATAACAACGTGCTGCACGGTTATTTTCGTAAGCCGGATGGTACGTTCGTCGTCATTGATGCTCCCGGCGCGGGGACCGGTCCCGGGCAGGGCACTGACACCGACGGCGTGAGCGCGAGCTACTTCGTTTCGGGACTTTATGCGGATTCGAGCGGCGTTTTACACGGCTTCGTTCGTTACGCTGATGGCAGGCTCACTGAGTTTGACGTTCCGGGCGCAGGCTCGGGATCCGGCCAAGGTACGCTGCCGGAAGTGTTCAACTCCTTGGACGTAGTCGGGGGGCCGTACATCGACTCGAACAATGTTTACCACGGATTCATCCGCAATCCCGATGGGAGGATCGCCACATTCGACGCTCCGGGCGCGGGTACAGGCGCGGGACAGGGCACTTTCGCTGACTGTCTCAACGACGAAGGCGTGATCGGCGGGATGTATTTCGACGCCAACAACGCGGTACACGGCTTCCTGCGAACGCCGTGGTAAAGCCCCCAAGGCACTCGAGGCGACGGGAGCTCGCAATAATGCGAGCTCTCTCTCCATTCGATGGTCTTAACACGACTCAACCAAATTCAGTGTGACGCCAGTCGAGAGGGATGTCATGAATCAAAACTTTGGCGCGCCCGGCGCGGGGCATAACCCGCGCCAATTCTATTGCGAGTCAATCGGCAAGGAAGCTTCCGGTACCGATCCAGAACTCCGCCAGCGAGCGCAGGTTCTTTTTGTAGCTACGCGTAACGGTGTACTGTTTTCCGCTCTTCAGGAGGAGCTCGTACTCTCCCGTGGCGCAGGGGCGGATTTCCTGAACGAACGAAGCATTCACCAGCACTGAGCGATGGATGCGAACGAATCCGTACGGCTTGAGCTTTTCGGCGATAACGGAAATCGACTCGTGCAGCAGATACGAACCTGTTTCGCGCTGCAATAGAACGTAGTTGCCTTCGGCTTCGACCACGACCAGATCTCTCGGATCGACGAAGAGAATTCTTCCTTTGCTCTTGATGGCGATTTTCGCGGCCGCGGTTTGCTGAACCGCGCCCAGGTAAGGCATCAACTCGAACAGTTGAGCGGCGCGCTCACTGGCAGTCCTTCGGGAGGCAAACTCCAAGGCCTGATTCACACGCTCGCTGGAGAAAGGCTTGAGAATGTAATCGACCGCGTGTTTCTCGAATGCGGCCACCGCATGCTGGGCATATGCGGTGACCATGACGACGGATGGCAAAGGTCGCCCCTGCCGCTGGAGCTCGCCGAGCAAATCAAGCCCCGACAGCTCCGGCATGCTGATGTCGAGCAGCATCACGTCGTAATTGGCTTTCGCTAGATGCTGCTGCGCCTCGAAGGCATCGGCGGCGGCGGCGAAGCGCTCGACATCGGGGCGCGCGGTCAGAATCTGCGCCAGCGCGGTCCGCGCTAGTGGCTCGTCATCGACGATGAGAACGCGCATGGCTGGTCCCTTCCCTCGACCCCAGGTTTAGGCGGCTGGCCTGCACAATGGCAGGGGGAGATTGCAGCGCGGGAAGACTCAAAATGACCACCGCGGTGCGATCCTGGCCGAAATTCAGACGCAGATTTGCATCGCCGGAATAGAGAAACCGCAGGCGCGCCTCAACATTGCGCAGGCCCACGCCATTTCTATTCGACTTCACCACGCTCAGACCGGTGCTGTTACTCACCCGTACATGGAACTTTCCGTCGCCGTTGGTCGTCGCTACTTCAATCCATCCTTCCTCGCGCGACGCAGCGATGCCATGGCGAATCGCATTCTCGACCAGCGGCTGAAGAATCATCTGGGGCACGAGCATGCGGGCGGTTTCAGGAGCGATCGACCACTGGACATTCAGCCGGGGGCCAAAGCGCATCTTTTCCAGATCCAGATATTCCCGGACGAACTTCAACTCCTCTTCGAGCGGAATCAAATCCGCGCTGTCGCGGTCGAGTGCAGCTCGCAGCAGTCCGGACAGCTTGAGGATCATGGCCTTCGCGCATGGCGCATCGCTATCAATGAGTGTGGCAATTCCGTGCAGGGTATTAAAGAGGAAATGAGGATGCAGCTGCATCTTGAGCGCCTGCAGTTCACTGGCCAGCAGCGCCTGCTGATATTCGTATCGTTCGGCCTCTTGCCGGCGTACCCGCTTCAAGTACTCGTAGGCGTGCGCAGCCACGATGATAGCGATGTAAACGAAAATCTCGTCGGCAAAGCTGCTGCGAACAATCTGCAGCAAGGAGGGCAGCGTCCGCGGCATGGTTTGCCGCAGGACATCATCGTAGGGAGGGTTCAGCAGCAGGATGAGTCCCGAGTAGACAACGACGAATGGCGCAGCCCCCAAACTCCATAGCAGAAGATAGCGAGCCTGATGGCGCGCGTAGCCGAGATATTTTCCGACCAGATAAAAAATCGGCGGTGTCCACAGCGCAAACGCCAAGCCATGAGCGGCTGCCTGGAGCAGCAGGTTGCGGAGCGAAGGCCCCAGATGATGTCGATCGAGCGGCAGGTATTGCAGGCCCATCAGCAGGGCGAGGGGATACCAGAATCCGATGGACATCAGGTAGGCCCGTGCAACTGCGCGAAGGCGTGACGGCTGCATTCCGCAATTCTAACGCCGCAGCACGGGCGGGTTCGCGACAAAGCTAAGCCCGGAGGATTGTGCACCGCGGCCGGAGGCGTCTGAGAACCGGTCGATAGCGGAATGGGTACATGCGACAACGCTGCCATGGCAACACATCACGTTCCCTGAAACTGGATGCCGTCTCGATCTGCTTCGCTCTGCCCCAGCAGGCCGTGTGCTTCCTGAAACGCACATATATGTACGGAGCTGGGGTGAAGTCCGTCCTGTTGACGGGTCAACTCACTTGCCCGAGAAGTCGGCGTTCCGTTCTTGTGGCCACGACTGGCGGAGTCGTTTGTGGTGTGTAGGTTGTCGTCGCCCGTTGAAAGTAGCAAAAGCTGGTGAGCTTCTGAACTTCCGAGTGGGATGCAAGACCATCACCAAACCGTCTAGTGAGAAATGGCCGAATAGAAGGCGACACGTCGTCCTTGGGCCAACAGGTCGGTTTCGGGTTTTTGCAATCTCGTATTTGACAACATACCGACTGGTCTATATCGTAAGTCCGTGAAGAGCACCACCCCCAAGGGGCCCGAGGCCACTCGACGCAGAATCCTGGAAGCGGCCTTTGCCGAGTTCTACAAGAACGGCTTCCAGGGTGCCAGCTTGAATCATATTGTGGAGGTCGCCGGGGCCACCAAGGGCGCGCTCTTTTATCACTTCGCCGGCAAGCAGGAGTTGGGCTATGCCGTGGTCGAAGAGGTGATCGGTCCTCTTCTCGCGCAGCGCTGGCTGGATGCGATCGAGGATTCCGACGACACGATCGCTGACCTCAAGCGGGCCTTTCGTCACTTCGTAAAGGCCGACATCAAAAGTGGAGCGTTCCTCCAGGGCTGTCCCCTCAACAATCTAGCCCAGGAAATGTCGCCGCTGGATGAAGGGTTTCGCAAGCGCATCGACCGGCTCTACGCCAGGTGGCGCAAGCGCTATGCCGCCGCGCTAGCCGCCGGCATCAAGACCGGCAAGGTGAGGAAGGATATCGTTCCCCAGCAGGTCGCGGCGTTGGTGATAGCGGCGCAAATGGGAATCTGGGGCACCGGCAAGAGCTCGCGCAATCCACAGCTGATGACCCAGGCGGGCGAGGCGGTATGCGGCTATCTGGACAGCCTGCGGCCGTGAAGTATGTTTTATCAGAATCAATTAAACCGACTAGTCGGTATTCTTTGAGAATCACTCTACAATCGTCCCGTTTTTCATACGCACGCGGATGAATTCTTCCATATTACGGTGCAGCACCCGTCCCACCTCGAAGATGGACGGACCCATTACGGTGGATTCCGCCACGCTAATGGATACGGGGTTGAGGTTATTGAAGCTTGGCGTCTCTTCGATATGCCGCCTCATCCCGTCGGCGTGCTGATTCATCCCCAGGGCACCATTCACTCCATTGTTAACGTCATTGACGGAAGGCCGCCTGCTCATCTTTCTGTGACCGATATGCGGCTGCCGACTCTCTACGCTTTCACGTACCGCGATTGCATCGAGCCGGAGCCGCGTTTCCCGGTCTGCGTTGAATAACAAAACAACTAAACCGTAGCCACTGCTTCTGAGGAGTTCCAGCATGACCACTCACTTCAAATCAACACTAGGAGGAGTTATGAATCGACTGCAGCTTTGCAAGGTAGTAGGTGTCGTACTGCTTGCATGTGGTTTCGCAAGCGCTCAGACCATCACCACATTTAGTGCTCCGGGCGCGGGCACCGGCGCCGGCCAGGGCACTGGGGGCTTTGGCATCAATCCGCAGGGAACGGTCGTCGGATCCTACCTTGACGATGGCAACGTGTTTCACGGCTACCAGTGCGTTTCGGGCTGTGGCTCGCCCAGCACCTTCAGCGAATTTAATGCTCCGGGCGCAGGCACGGCCGCCAACCAGGGCACGATTACTTTCAGCATCAACCTGTTCGGAGTGGTGACTGGGTACTACATTGATGCAAATAACGTGGCTCACGGCTTCGTGACTGCTGCTCCGTTCAGGACCTTCATCACTTTGACCGATCCCGACGCCGGGCAAGGCTCCGGCCAGGGCACTTTCGCGGGCAACATCAACCTAGGAGGGGAGATCTCCGGAAACTACGTTGACGCAAGCGGTGTATCTCACGGCTTCGTCACCTATCCGCCTTACCGCACTTTCACCTCATTCGATCCCGAGGGCTCGGTAAACACGCTTAGCCCAGTGGCCAGCGCCCTCAACCTGGAGGGGACGTTCACGGGCGAGTACTTTGACGCGAGCGGCGCGCTTCACGGCTACGTGCGCGCTGCCAACGGCACCATCACTGAATACAACGTCAGGGGCGCAGGCACGGGCTCCGGCCAGGGCACCGAAGGCTCAAGCATCAGCGACCTAGGGGTGACCACGGGAAACTACATTGACGCGAGCGGGGTGAATCACGGCTTCGTGCGCGGTCCGTTCGGCGCCATCACCACCTTCAACGTTTCGGCCGCGGGCACAGGCTCCGGCCAAGGCACCGTACCTGAGGGCATCGACCTGGTCGGGGGAGTCACAGGACAATACATCGACTCGAGCGGCGCGAATCACGGCTTCGTCACCGCTCCGCCCTACCGCACCTCCACCTCATTCGACGCTCCGGGGGCGGGAACGGCCGCTGGTCAGGGCACCCTTCCGGCGACTCCCAACCTGTTTGGGGCGATCACCGGGCAGTATATTGACGCGAGCAACGTGCATTACGGCTTCCTGCGGAACCCATAAGTCCGCTCTAGGGTAAGCAGGCATCACCAGTTGACGGTTGATTCTGCGACACCGGGACGCAGGAAGCTTGCATGTCCGGTTGGAGGAGGGGAGAGGGCTGTCGTATCACTGCCTCTCCCACCCTACCACTGGGTGGCGTCGACCATGCTCGCGGACTCTTTGGGTAGTGTCCTGAAACTAGGGCGCTGAGCTACAGGTCTATGACTATTAACCTGTCGCAGGGAAGTAGGAGGTACGATCAAGCCAACGGGATCAAACGACGGCTTTCTGCACCCTTCACCACAAGAGAACAGGTGAGGGTGCCCTCGTCACCAGCATCGCCCTCGATCGTGTCTACTCCCGGCAGATCGGCGCTCGCCTTCGAGCGAACCAGGGTCACGATGGGGTGGCCTTTCGCCGTGACGCTTCGCGCGATCGCTAAAGAGATCGGTTATACGCACGCCGTGATCTACCAGCATTTTCCGGACAAATCACACATCCTTGCCGAGTTGAGCCGCGAGACGATCGGGCTGATGATTCAGAACTTCGACTGGATTGCAGCTAAACATCTTGCACCGAAAGAGCGCCTTTTTCCGACCTCGCGCGGCTTGATTCAATTCTGCATTGCCCATCCACAGCAGTTCCGCAACGTCTTCTTCGGGCCGGAGAACCGAAACGGCGTCCGCGCTGGACAATACATCAACGACCTTGGCGCGCCGTTGTTCGGACGTTTCGTGCAGCTCTTTTTCGAGGTTGCCAAAGATGAAGGATTGCCAAATAGGGATGACATAGTGATAGCCCACACCTGGTGGTTTACGATCTTTGGCCTCGCCACACTCTTTGTTATCCAAGGGGTTGTGCCTGACTTGCCTGACCAGACTCTCGTGATCGAGCAAACGATCGCAACGCTTTGGGCGGGCGTTCAGGCTGTTCCGCGATTGCCGAAGAGAGCAATCACTAAGCGATCCGGCCGGTCCAGTGCCTCAAAGCACTAACAGCTTCTAACTACTTAGGAGTCGTTGAAGGTATGCCCGTGGAGTACCAGGACTCACTACTTTTCCAAGGCTCGTAGCCTTCTGGTGGCGCGAGAGGCCAGCAAAGCTGGAGCCCTGCGGTGCGCGCACCGGTTTGGCGATGATGCGGGTATACGAAAAGAGACGGTCGATTACGAATGGGCTGCTTCACTCCTATAGTTCATCCGTCACCCTCGAGTTCGCTGTGTAATGCCTGGTTGGAGATGTTGATTCGCGAGCCTCGAGCCTCGTCCCTGGACGCCGGGTCTACTGAGGGGTTTGCCCGATGGCGTGAATCAACTCATCGTTCGCTTGGGTGTAGTCGAGTTGCGACTGAAGCAGCAGCGTTTTCGCGTCAAACTCCTGGGCCACAGCCATGTCTGCCTGGGAGCTGAGCGCGGCTCCATGGGCAAGCTCCTGCTGCAGCACGCGAGTGGACTCGGCGCGTGTCGCCAGCAGTTCCTGGGATACGTTCACCATTTGCCGGGTCTGTTCCAACTTGTTGTATGCCGTCTGCACTGCAAGCTCAACCTCGTCGGTCAATCGGGCAAGGTTCTCTTTTGCCTGTGACAATTGGGCTTCACGCTCGCGCTGCACCGCCCGCTTGCGGCCTGCGTCAAAAAGGTCGTAGCTAAAAAGAACTCCGAAGCTGCCGAAGTTCCGGGCCAGGAAGGGAACATTTTCCTGATAGCTGTATCGCGCGAAGGCTGAGACGTCCGGCACACCGATATCAAGCTTCGCCAGATGCACGGCCGCCGATGCCTTTTCGATTTCATCGCGCGCCTGCAGAATCTCGGGGTGCGCGGCTAAGGCCAGCTTAACGCAGCCTTCGCGCTGGCATTCCGGCTGGAAGGGCTCGGCGTTGGGATCGAGATCCAACGGGGTGGTCAGAGGAAGCCCGATAGCGTCGTTGAGCTGCAACTTAAGATCGGAGAGCTCTAAGTCGGTAGTCAACAATTCCTGTTTTGCCTGCAACAGTTGAGCCCGGCTTTCGATAAGGTCCTGCTCCAGGGTGCTACCCAGTTTCACCTGCTGGACGCGCTCGCTCTGCAGGTCCTGAGACGCTGTTATCCTGGCTGCGGTGGCGCTGCGGTGAACTTGCGCGATCAGAATCTTGTAATAAATCTGGTGGACTTCTAGCGCAACATCGTTCTCCATCTGATGGGCGGTTTCACGGGACGCCTTCAGTTCCGCATGCGCGATGGCATTCTCCGCTCTGATTTTCAATAGCGTGGTAAGCGGTTGTGTCAGCTGTGTACCGCTGGTCGTGAGGTTGAGCCCACCCTGATTAATAATTGAGGATTGCGCAGGAAAAGGACTGCCCGCAACTGTGCCTAGAGAGCCGGCGGCCACCTCGATCAACTGGGTGTCCGTGAGGTGAATGAAACTGCTCTCGTTCCGTATAGAAGGAAAGTAAGCGCTCTTGGCAACATCTTTCACTTGCTGCTGCTCTTCAACCTTGAACTGGTTGATGCGCACCAAGTGATTATGCTGAAGCGCCAGCTGAACGGCCTCTTGCAGAGTGATATGTCGCGGAGCAGGGGTTGTCTCGGGCTCCTCGGCAGATGCAACAATACTCAAGAATGCCAGAGCTACAACTATGAGCATCCTGGGTTTCATGATTTCCCCTCCTTCACGCGCTGAAGTGTGCTTAGGTCGCCATAGTTCAACGGTGATTTGCGGAGCAAAGCGACCAGGATGAGGGCGCATAAGCAACTCCAGGCGACCAGCAAGAATCCGTCGATGAGACTCAAACTGTAGGCCTGAAGCCGCACTCGGGCCGCGACCAGATCGACCGCTCGGGCCCCGGCGGCGGCCATGCCCGATGACTTGGCATACAACCCCGCGGTCATCCCATGAATATTCCGGTCGGTGATCCAGTTGCCTCCGCTGACGTGCAGGCCCAAGAGGTTCGAGTGCAACTTTTCACGTTCAGCAAGGAAGTGGCCCATGTAGATGGCGCCCGCGGTTCCGCCAAAGAGACGGATCACGTGAAAGAAGGCAGAAAATGTCAGGATCCATTGCGGTTTGGACAAACCGCCCGAGAAGATGCCCTGTAGCACGATGCATCCCACCAGCCCAATGAAGGCGAATGCCTGCCCCACTCCGGTGAGTAACTCGGTGGGATAGTAGCTCTGGGCTGCCCAGGTACTGTCGTAACCAGCATTCAACACGGCTGCAAGGGCGGTGCAGGCTAAGCCGACCGCGAAGAGGATGCGCGGATCCAGTCTTCGGAGAAGCAGGAGGCCGGCGAGGAATGCGATGGGGATGAGCGGGATGGCGCTCCAGATAATCGCGGGGCCAATCTGGTCGGGTTCAAATCCGCGAATCGCCAGTGACTCCGGAATGAGAATGATGGTTGTAGTGAGCGTAAAGCGGAACCAGAAGAGCAGGCAGCCTAACAAAACGGTGTTCCACTTCAGCAGATACGGCAATGCCACCAGGGGATTGGGGCCGCGTAGACGGCGTATGAGCGCACACAGCAGCAGGAAAATTCCTGACCAGAACCAGCCGTTAAACACTCCGGAGCGCCACCAATCGAGCCGCTCGCCTTGCTGCAGAGCGGCGAAGACCATAGCTAATCCGAAACTCAGATATAGAAATCCGGCGAAGCTGGGGGCCGGCCCGCTTTCCTTGCGAGGCGGCATCGCTGGAATACCAAAATAGATGCAGGCCATCATCAGCGGCGCAATCACCGCGGAACCCCAGAACATCCAGTGCCAGGACAGAGAATCTCTGTACCAGCCGTAGAGCGAAGGCGCGACGTTCACCGCCCCGTCCACAAAGGTTGCGTACAACGCGATGGTGAAGGGCAGATAGCGAAGCGGGATATTGCGCAGAGCGAAGGTCAGGGTCAGCGGATAAAATGTGCCAGACGTAAGGCCCGCAACCATGAGCGCAGCGATCAGCAGGCTATAGCTATGGATGAACGGAAGATAGATGCAGGTAAGTGTGAAGATACCGGCGGCGAACAGCAAGATGCGACGCGGTCCGAGCAGCCCTCCCAGGTAGACGCTGAACGGGCCGATAAACATCAGAGAGGCGTTGAAGGCGCTATCCAGCCAAGCGCTGGCGTCATAGCCGATGCCGAGGTGACCCCTAAGGTCCGGCATTCCCAAGGAGAGCATGCGGCCGGTGAGAGTGACCAGTCCGGCGCCAGTCACCACGCCGAGGATCCCGATCAGCGGGCGTTTGGACACTACCGCCGGGATGGCGGCGGCAGCCGCACGTGCGAGCTGCGCTGGGGTTGGTTGGACTATGGTAGTTGTGCTAGCCACACTGTCCCTGTCTATCGCCGGGTGCGGACGGTCGCGGTCACAGACAGCCCGGGACGCAGCTTCCTGCTGAGCTCGCTGTCGTCGAGTGCGATCTTGACCGGAATTCGTTGAACAACTTTGGTGTAGTTACCGGTGGCGTTGTCCGGCGGCAGCAGCGAAAATTGCGATCCGCTCGCCGGAGCGATTTCGACTACTTTGCCGTGTATAACTTGTCCGGGATACTGGTCGACCCGGACCTCCGCCGCGTCGCCTACCCGGACATTCGTGAGCTGGGTTTCCTTGTAGTTTGCCTGCACCCAGCACCGTCCGATCGACAAAGGGAATGACTTCCGTGCCAGGAGAGACCAACTGCCCTGGCCGGACTTGCCTTTCGCCCACGCTGCCATCGGACGGCGCAAAGATTTTCGTATACCCAAGGTTCACCTGAGCGGCGACCAGTCCTGCTTCTTTGGCGTGCAGATCCGCGGCCAGTTGCATGTCCTGAGACTCCAGAACACTCTTCTGACGGCGCTCCGCTTCGGCTGCCAGCTCACTGCTGCGCAGTGCAGTTCTGGCCTCGGTCAGCTCCGCATTGCTGCTGGCGTACTGACCGGCGAGGCTTCCTTCAGCCGCGACCGCCTGCTCCAAGTTCTGCTGGGTTGTCGAATGCGTCTGATATAAGCCTTCCTGGCGATTTCGCTCTGAGCGAGCGCGGACCAAATTAGCGTTCACGGCATCCTTGCCGGCCTGCGCAGCCACTATTTGCGCCTTGGCTTCGTCGATTCCGGCCAGGGCTCTCTGAATGCGGGCATCTTGAAGCTCGCGCTCACGCCGGTTATTTTCGATGGCTGCCTTCGCGGCTTCCACCGCCGCACTGGCCTGTGCCACTTCCGCCTGATAGTCGCTGTCCTCCAGTTGAACCAGGAGATCGCCTTTGTGCACCTGCTGGTAATCGGAGACGTCGACGTTGCGCACGATGCCGGCGACCTTCGTACTTAATGGCGTGAGATCGCCGCGAACATAGGCGTCATCCGTGACTTGCTCGACATGCCCACCTTCCCACGAATTCCAGTTATGGGTGATGGTGACCAGGACAGCGGCGGCTAACAGGAGCACCAGAAGCGGGGTTCCGTAGTTCTTCCACTTCGGCGTTGGCTTCGCAGCGGCGTGGCTTTCGTCCGCAGGCGCTACCGGGGGAGAAGCCGGCTTCGGCGCTGGGTTTACCATGGCGAGAATGGGAAAGGTCAACACGTCAAACTCCTGCTCGTGATTCGTCGCGGATTGCCTTACAAATCACAGCATTTGTCAGGCCGAAGAAGGCTATCGTGAGATCTTTCTGGAAAGACGCGCCTTAGGTGGCGAGTACCGCTCTGACGTTAGAGATCGGGTGCCAACCGCTTACCACACCGACAACCTGTTGGCACTGAATAGAAGTGTTAAGGATGTGAGGCCTGGACTGGTTTCGTCGTCGGCTTTTGCATCTCCACTGCGAACGGTCGCATCATCGATTAAAATTGGCACTATCCAGCGTAAGCATGTGGGGCGGTCAGCGTAACATGCCAATGTCCAGAATCTCGAACAAGGGACAAGCCCCGGCGCTTGCCGATGGAAAGGCGAGTCAAGCTCCCGACTTTCGGCTGCTGATCGACTCCCTCCCGGCGCTGATTCACACCAGTCTTCCTGACGGCTACCTCGACTTCTTCAATCAAGGTTGGCTCGACTACGTGGGTCGGCCGTTGGAAGATCTGCTGGGCTGGAGTTGGACCGAGTACATTCATCCCGAGGATGTCGAAGGGATCGTTGAAAAGTGGCGCGCGTCCCTGGCTAGCGGCGAGCCTTTCTTACATGAGACCCGCGTGCGGCGCGCAGACGGTGAGTATCGCTGGATGCTGCACCACAAGGTCGCCGTGCGGGACCAGCAGGGCAACATCGTCAAGTGGCACGGCTCCAGCATCGACATCGAGGACCGCAAGCGCGCCGAGGAGGCGCTTCAGCAAAGCCAGTTTTATCTGGCTGAAGGGCAGCGCCTTGCCCACATGGGAAGTTGGGCGTTCAACCTGGCTGGATTCGAGTATTGGTCCCCGGAGTTGTTTCGGATCTATGGTCTCGATCCGAGGGGCAAGCCGCCAACTGTAGAAGACTATTTGGCTCTTGTACACCCGGAAGATCGCGGGTTCATGCAACAAGGAATCGCGGCGATGTTGGTCGACCGTCGCGCATTCGACTTCACAAAAAGAATTGTGCGGCCAGATGGAGAGATTCGTAGCGTGCGCTGCGTGGGGGTCCCGGTCACGCAAGGGGGAATTTTCCAGGGTTTCCTGGGGACCGGGATGGATGTTACTGAGCAAGAGCAATTGACTCAGGAGTTGCAGCGCCGTGAAGCCTACCTGGCCGAAGCCCAAAGGCTCAGCCACACCGGAAGTTTCGGGTGGAAGCCCGGCAGCGGCGAGATTGTCTGGTCGGACGAAACCTATCGCATCTTCGAGTATGACCCCACGGTCAGGCTAACCATCGATTCCATCGCGAAGCGCGTGCATCCCGAGGAGCGCGCCGAGTTCGAAGAGGTTATCGATCGCGCGTCTGCGGGCGCGGCACATTTCGAGCATGAATATCGTTTGCTACTGCCTGATGGGAGAATCAAGCACGTCCACGCTCTAGCGCACGCACTAACGGATGCCTCCGGCAAACGCGAGTTTGTAGGAGCGGGCATCGACATTACCGAACACAAGAAAGCCCAAGAGAACCTCCGAGAGCGTGAAGCAGAACTTAGACAGGCCCTGGACCTTACGCCTCAGATGGTCGTTGTATTCGGACCCGCTCGTGAACGCCTGTATGCCAACCGTATCGCGCTCGACTACCTGGGCCTAAGTCTCGAGCAGTGGCGGCAGTGTTCTAGCGGTGAGCTCTATCATCCTGATGATAGGGAACGGGTGCTCGGTTATTTTGATCGTGCTCACGCTACGGGCTCTGCTTTCGAGGTGGAGATGCGGGCGCTGAAAGCGGACGGGAGTTATCGCTGGTTTCTGGTTCGTTACAACCCATTGCGCGACGACAAGCGGCAGATCATGCGGTGGTATGTGGCCGCGACCGACATCGAAGAGCGTAAGCAGGCCGAAGGGAGACTGCGAGACGAGAATATCGCGCTACGCGAAGAAATCAACAAGGCATCAATGTTTGAGGAGATCGTTGGCGCTTCCCCGGCCTTGCAAAAGTTACTCTCCCGGATTGCCAAAGTTGCCCCGACTGCCTCCACCGTGCTCATCACTGGCGAGACGGGAACCGGCAAGGAACTCGTTGCTCGTGCCATCCATCGCCGCTCACAACGATGCTCGCGTCCGTTTGTGAGTGTGAACTGTGCCGCCATTCCGCGAGACTTGATTGCCTCGGAACTGTTCGGCCATGAAAAGGGTGCATTCACCGGAGCGTTACAGCGGCGTCTGGGTAAGTTTGAACTGGCGGAAGGCGGCACTATCTTCCTGGACGAGGTTGGCGAACTTCCGGCAGAAACCCAGATCGCGCTGCTGCGAGTTCTGCAGGAGCGCGAATTTGAGCGTGTCGGCGGGAATCAGGCAATTCATGCTGACGTTCGAGTGATTGCTGCCACTAATCGCGACTTGCAGTCCGCGATCGACGCCGGAACCTTTCGTAACGATCTCTTTTACCGGCTCAATGTCTTTCCTGTTGAAGTTCCTCCTCTGCGGGCACGGAAGGACGACATAGCGCTGCTGCTGGAGTACTTCATTGATCGATTTGCGCGGCAAGCCGGGAAAAAAATAAGGAGCATCGACAAGAGGACTTTGGAGTTGGTAAAGGCATACCCTTGGCCCGGTAACATTCGCGAGTTACAGAACGTGATTGAACGATCCGTCGTCCTCTGTGACACCGAGATCTTCTCGGTGGACGAGAGTTGGCTCTCGCGCACTTCCTCTTCGCTCCCAGCAGCGAGTCCGACGCTCTCGAAGAGGCCGGCAGTTCAGGAAAAAGAGGTCATCGAGGCCACCTTGGCCGAAACCAAAGGGCGAGTTTCTGGACCGTCCGGCGCAGCAGCCAAGCTGGGTATCCCTTCCACTACGCTGGAATCGAAGATCAAGTCGCTCAAGATCAACAAGCATCAGTTCCGGGCTAGCTAGCTGCCTCTGACCCGCTCCCGCTACTAGGATTTCACGCCCACACCTTTTACGAACTTCGTAAACTTACGAATCCTTCGTAACTTTGTGACTTACACAATCGATTTCCTCTCAATGGGTTAGCTAATGGTCGTCAGGTTGCATCATGCGACGTAAGGAAACAGACCGTGGGTTGAGAGAAAGGGCTAACCCGATGTTGAAGATTCTTAGATCGACCAACGACGAGTCTGTGATTCTTACTTTGATTGGTCGAATCGAAGGGGAGAACCTGGAAGAGTTAAAGCGGCTTATCGGGTCAGAAGCAAGCGGCCATAACCTGGTTCTGGATCTGAAAGATGTAATGCTGGTCGATCAATCAGCGATTCAGTTCCTGGCGCGGTGCAAAGCAGACAGCGTGACGCTTGACAATTGTCCGGCATACATCCGCGACTGGATCGCGGCAGAGAAGCGCCGAAACCCGAGGCGTAAGCCCTGAAGACGAAATAATGATCATGCGGGAATCATTGCTGGGGTCAGTCTTGCCGACGGTGGTCGAATGCTGGAAATGAGATGGCTGAAAGCGAAGGGCTCGCGAACCCAATTCGGCAAATCGATGGCTTCCCGCAGCCGTTCCCTTGTCCACGATGGGAGTGGAGTAAGTTCTCCCTCTGGTAAGCCGCAATGACTTACAATGACGCCAATGGGGTGGTTGTGACGGCTACGCCTTCCGGGCACATTCGCATTCTGAGCGTTGAAGACCACCCGGTCTTTCGCGAAGGTCTGAGCTCCATCCTCAGTTCTCAGCCAGATATGGTTTTGGTGGCGCAGGCCACGAACGCGGTGGAGGCGGTGGCGGACTTCCGCCGTCATCGCCCGGACGTGACTCTAATGGATCTGCGTCTTCCCGGGGCTGACGGAACCGATGCCCTGATCGCCATTCGAGGGGAATTCCCGCAGGCTCGCATTATCATCCTGTCCACTGCCGATACCGACGGCGAAATCAAACGAGCGATGCGGTCCGGAGCTTCGGCCTACCTCTTCAAGAGCACGCCCAAGGACGAGATGCTGAGGGTGATCCGCTCGGTTCACGCCGGCAAGCGGCATGTTCCACCGGAAGTGGCCTCCTGCCTCGCCGAACATCTCGCCGACGATGATCTTACCGAACGAGAGCTCGAGGTTCTCCGGCTGATTCGCGATGGCTATCGCAACAAGCAGATCGCCGATCAATTGGCAATCGCCGAAACCACGGTCAATTTCCATATCAAGAATCTGGTTGACAAGCTAGGGGCGAACGACCGGACTCATGCGGTAACCATTGCCGTGCGGCGCGGCTTGCTGCAAATCTGAGTGGGTGAGCGGACTATAGAAAACTGCAGGCCGATAACTCTAGATTCTGCTATATCGCGATCGACTCGAACGCGGTAATGTCAGTCACTGGTCCGTTGGTGGATCACTTCTTCGTTCGCTGTTCCAAGTAAGCGCGAACCGCGTTAGTAGGCCTACCGAACGCCGGGACCGGTACGCAGAACCAGACGTGACTCGATTGCTAAAGCCGCGTACGAATCAGGATGCCGTAAGGCCGGTACCGCCTGTGTCCCTCCTGCTGCATTTTGCCTTGTTGCTGCTATTGTTGGCGCCGTCACCCGCTGCGGCTGTCGATCCTGAACGCCACATTTCGCAATACGGACACACCGCCTGGAGAGTGCAGGACGGATTCTTCGATGGCGCTCCCTGGTCAATAGCGCAGACCGCGGATGGTTATCTGTGGATTGGCGGCGCAAATGGACTGCTGCGCTTCGATGGAGTTCGCTTCGTTCCGTGGACACCACCGCCCGGAAAGCAGTTATTGTCTCCCGGTATAGCCCGGGTTTTGGCTGCGCGGGATGGAAGTTTGTGGATCGGGACGATGCGTGGCTTGAGTCATTGGGCCAACCAGGACCTGATCAATTATTCGTCGTACGCGGACGTCATGGGTCCCACCGCTGAGGACGAGAACGGAACCGTCTGGGTCATTCGTGCCGGCGTCGCGGATGGAACCGGACCTCTTTGCCAGGTCAATGGCATGGCCGTGCGGTGTTATGGGAAGGCAGATGGGATTCCGGAGGAGCCCTATTCCTCGTTAGCTCGTGACTCGGCGGGAAATCTTTGGCTGGGTGGTAGCACCAGCCTGACTCGTTGGAGACCCGGTTCATTCCAGACGTACTACCTGAGTGGGCTGAAGTCGAATACCGGTCAACCGGGTGTGTGCGCCATCGCACCCAAACCTGACGGCTCGTTATGGGTGGGCATATGTAACCACGGACCCGGTTTGGGATTGCAGGAGTTTTCACAAGGGATGTGGAAGCCGTTTGTCGCGCCTGGGTTCGATAGCAGCACGCTGCAGGTTCTGACATTGTTCCTGGACCGCCAAAATGCTCTCTGGGTGGGGACCGTCGGGCAAGGCGTATACCGCATTTATGGCGGCGAAGTCGATCACTTTGGCCGTGCCGACGGATTGTCAGGGGATGCGATATATGCGTTCTTTGAGGACAGAGAAGGCAATCTATGGGTTGCAACAGACAAGGGCCTTGACTGCTTCCGGGATCTGCAGGTTACTACTTTCTCGACCCGGGAAGGGCTGACCACGCCAGCGGTTGGTTCGGTCCAAGCCATGCGGGACGGCGCGATTTGGATAGGCGGCGAAAACGCCTTGGACATTCTCGGTCCGGGTCTGGGTCAGGGCCGCCTGGGTTCTGTTCAAACCGGAAAAGGCTTGCCGGGTAATCAAGTTACCTCGCTCTTCGAAGATCATGCCGGCCGGCATTGGGTGGGAATCGATAACACCCTGAACATCTACGAGAACGGAAGATTCACAAGAATCACCAGGCGGGATGGCAGTCCCATGGGAATGATCCTGGGGATTACCGAAGATGTAGAGAACAATCTCTGGGTCTTGAGTTTCGGACCTCCGAGGAAGCTCATCCGTATTTTCGATCGCAAGGTCCAGGAAGAGCTTCCCACGCCGCAAATCCCAGAAGTGAGTTCGCTCGTGGCCGATCCCCGAGGCGGTATTTGGCTTGGTCTTTTCAGCGGTGATCTGGCGCGATATCAACAAGGGCATACAGACATTTTCCGATTCGAGCATCCCCCGAATTCTCGAGTGAACCAGGTCTTGCTGGGTTCGGATGGTTCGGTACTGGGAGCGACGACCTTTGGACTCATAGGCTGGTCGAATGGAAAACAAAAAACACTGAGCGCCCGGAACGGCCTTCCCTGTGACACTGTGAATGGCTTGGTGGAGGACACTAGCGGCGATCTTTGGCTGTACATGCAATGCGGGCTGGCGGAAATCACGAGAAGTGACTTGCAAAAATGGTGGGCCCAGCCAAATGTGAACTTGCAGCCGAAAGTGTTGGACGTATTCGACGGCTTTCAAAGCGGGAATCGGGCTCCCTTCGAGAGCCAAGCCGTCAGAACTTTGGATGGCCGCTTGTGGTTTGCCAACGCCGCCGTAGCGCAAATGATCGATCCCTCTCATTTGGCTCGGAACCTGATAGCGCCGACTGTGCACGTGGAACAGATCATCGCCGACCGTAAAGGTCATTCGCTACGGGGCGAAGTTCGTCTTCCTGCCCGCACCCGCGACGTGGAAATTGACTATACCGCGCTGAGTTTTGCCGTCCCGCAAAAAGTCCGCTTTCGGTACCGGTTGGAAGGCCGCGACACGGACTGGGAGGAAGCGGGAACCCGGCGGCAGGCTTTTTATACGGATCTGCGCCCAGGAACGTATCGGTTCCACGTAATCGCTTGCAACAATGATGGGGTTTGGAACCAACAAGGCGCCTCCCTGGACTTCAACGTGATGCCCGCCTGGTATCAAACCCTATGGTTCAAGCTGCTGTTTGCGGTAATTGTTCTCACAACCGCATGGGCGCTCTACCGTTTGCGTGTCCGTCAAGTTGCCCATGCGCTCGCGGTTCGGTTCGATGAACGACTAGCGGAGCGTACGCGCATCGCCCGGGAATTTCACGACACCCTCATCCAGACCATTCAGGGAAGCAAGCTGGTTGCCGATGATGCCCTGGATCAATCAGCCGATCCTGCGAGAATGCATCACGCGCTGCGACAATTGTCGGAATGGCTCGGCCGGGCGATACAGGAGGGACGGGCCGCGCTGAATTCGCTGCGCACCTCCGCCACCGAGACCAACGATCTTGCAGACGGCCTGCGGCGAGCGACGGAAGAATGCCGGATGCTCAGCCCCATGGTAGCGTCCTTCTCCGTAAATGGGGATGCCAGGGAAATGCATCCGGTAGTTCGCGATGAGATTTACCGAATAGGTTACGAGGCTATTCGCAACGCCTGCGTCCATTCGAAAGCCAGCCAGTTACACGTGGTCTTGAAATACGGGCAAGATCTAGCCATATCCGTGGGGGATAACGGCGTCGGCATACCTGAAGCGATCATCAATGGCAGTACAGACGGACACTATGGCTTGCAAGGCATGCGCGAGCGGGCCGCTCGCATCGGCGCCAAGCTCAGAATCGTCAGCTCCCTCGATTCCGGTACCGAAGTCAGCCTGGTCATCCCGGGAAGGATTGCATTCCGGGGAACCGGAAGCGCTGGCATCGAATAGAGGACAGCGTTTCCAGCGACGACAAAGAACGGAAAGTCTTCTTGATTTTCTCTCGGCCCAGTCCTAAAGACCAGCTGCGAACCTGAAGAAAAAAGCAGGTTCCTCTCTGTAGTTTCTCAGGTTTCCCTACCTACCTACTGTGCGTATCTTGATGGTTGTCGGCAGGTTCGGCCGGTGACGCGAGCAGATGCAAGCTCACAAACATTGGCGGAAATGGTCGAAGGCTTACTTTACGAACTCAGTAAATTTACGAACCATCGTAAGCTCGTAAATTGTAGAACTCTTTCATACTCCGTGGTTTAGGGGATGGTGACCCAGTTGCACTTGACACAGCCAAGAGACCGTCATTCGGAAAAGCGCTACTCCGGACTGGTCGAAGCTGAGGGGAGAGCGAACTGAATTGCCCAGCCCACTGGTCCGCTGAGCGGGCTTAGGGTTGGCGGGCCATGCGGGGTTCAAATAATCGGTCGTAGGGACGGAGCAGCGCAATGAGTTCGAATGATTATCCATACGTAGGTATGCACGCAGACGAGTCAGGTGTCATGAGCAACTCGTCCCTTCGCTATTTGGAAGACGAACGAACGGGCTCCGCTGGAGAGGATGACCTCACCCAGACCGCTCGGATGAAAGACGGCCTCGCGCTGGAATGCCTTTTCGACGACGAGGTCGGTGGAGAGCCGAGCTTCGATGGAATCATCGGTCGCAGCAGCGCGCTTCGTTCGCTGCTGCGCGAGATCAGGATGGTTGCTCCGACCGACTCGACCGTATTGATTTACGGTGAGACCGGCACTGGCAAGGAGTTGATCGCGCGCGCGATTCATGAACTCAGTTCTCGCCACAAGAATGCGTTTGTGAAGCTGAATTGCGCCGCTATTCCAACCGGGCTGCTGGAAAGTGAACTCTTCGGGCACGAAAGGGGCGCGTTCACGGGAGCTATCGTTCAGCGCATCGGCCGATTCGAAGTTGCGAATCATGGCACGGCATTCTTGGATGAGATCGGGGAGGTTCCGCTTGAGCTCCAGCCGAAACTGCTGCGCGTACTGCAGGAGCGGGAATTTGAGCGCTTGGGAAGCACGCGCACGTTGCGCACGGACGCGCGGCTTATTGCCGCGACCAACTGTAATCTGGCCGCCATGGTCGAGCAGCAGAGATTCCGATCCGATCTCTTTTACCGATTGCATGTCTTCCCGGTTCGAGTTCCGCCTCTGCGCGAGCGTCGCGAGGACATCCCTCTGCTGGTGTGGCATTTCGCCAGGCAGTTCGCCGAACGCATGAAACGATATTATGAGAGCATCTCCCCTGAGACGATGAAAGCCTTGTGTGAGTACGACTGGCCGGGAAATATCCGCGAGCTACAGAATCTGATCGAGCGAGCGGTGATTCTTTGCCCTGGTCCAGTCTTACGGGTGCCTGCACGCGATCTTCATCATCGCATCATTACCATTGCGCACAGTGGCCATAATGCGCAGCATCAAACCTTGGAAGAGGCCGAGCGAGCTCACATCCTGCGGACCTTGAAAGAGGTCAGGTGGGTTGTCGGCGGCCGGAACGGTGCTGCTGCGCGACTGGGAATGAATCGATCGACCCTGCAGTTCCGGATGAAAAAGCTAGGCATTGTGCGTCCCGGTCGTGAGGATGATCCTGGCCTTCAATCGCAGTCGGGAGTGCCTTTTGACTTGCAATCGTGGGCCAGTTGACGCCGGAGAGAAACGGCAATTACTTACAGATTTAGAGGCTTCGGTCTTACATTGCGCATTGGGATCTGCAGCAATCCGATCGCTGACTTGCCCTTCATGGCAGTCATCCTCTTTGTGGGACTCACGAATGTCATAGCATGAGCCAGCGTCGTTCGCTTCGGCTCGTACAAACCGAACTGACAGCTGTTTACTAGAACTCGTCTCGTAAGTTACTCAGGTTTGTATCAGGGCACGACCTTTAGTCGTGCCCAACAAGTCGCAGTTAAGGGTCAGGGCTTTAGCACCTGCGAAATTAAGGGTTGGCAGGGGCTAAACAGTTTGCTGAAAAACTTTCGCAGTTGTGATGAACCGGTAGAGCGAACCTTCAGGTTCGCGTCTAAGTCCTTTATTTTAGATATCCAGAGCCGGCTTCAGCCGGCGACAAACTGTTCATTTCGACTTTTTCAAACTGTAAAGCCCAAACATATCTTGCCCGCTTTCGCCACGTCTGAACACGGGCCCTGATACAAAAGCGATTTAAAAGATAGCCTCTATTTCGGTAGCCATCACACCAGCTGACTAAAGAATCCCCAAAACCTACAACGCAATTGCGCCGACCAGGCTGCAAGTGTCAGCGCTGAGCTAGCCCTTGAACACTCGCCAGAATGTTGGCGCTCCATCGGGCAGCAAAGCCGGTCCGCGGCTCGCATACCTGCGAAACACAAGGGCCTTTGCGGCAAGTTTCGTGGAAGGGGGATTGCACCAGGAAGGAAGGTGTAAGGAGATGTGGGGTATGGCTAAATCCATTCTGGTAGTAACCAGTCGTTATACGAAGGAAATTGAAGACCGTATCGACCGCGATTACAACCCGCGCCGAAACCCGAACCATTTTCCTTTTAGCCAGCAGCAACTGCTCTCCGCAGCCGAAGGAGCCGACGCCCTGCTTATTACGCTGGCAGACCGGTTGGACTCTGGCTTTTTCCAGAATGTCTCGCCCACCGTCAAAGTTATCGCTTCGTACGGGGTGGGTTTTGACCACATCGATCTGGAAGCCGCCGCTCGCAGGAAAATTCCGGTCGCCTACACCCCCGGTGTCAACCATGAAGCAACCGCCGACATCGCCATGCTGCTTTTGCTGGGTGCTTCGCGTCGCGCTCACGAAGCCCAGGAACTGGTTCGAACCGGAGCGTGGAAGCCCCTGAGCCCCGACATGCTTCTGGGATGGCAAGTCGGTGGCAAAGTCCTCGGCATTTTAGGAATGGGGCGCGTCGGCCAGGCCGTGGCGCGTCGGGCGCGAGGATTCGGAATGAAGATTCACTATTACGACACTTCGGAGTTATCTGCGGAAATCGCAGGCGATGCCGTCTACCACGGCGATCCATCGGATCTGTTGCGCGTAAGCCAGTTCTTGAGCCTGCACGCGCCGGTGACTCCCCGGACCCACCACTTCTTGAACTCCAAAACCATAAGGCTTCTGCCCCCCGGAGCCATCGTGGTAAATACCGCTCGCGGTGGATTGGTAGTCGACGATGACCTCATCGCTGCTCTCAAGACCGGACGGGTCGCCGCTGCGGGACTCGACGTCTTCGAAGGCGAGCCACAACTTCACCCCGAGTATGTCTTACTCAAAAATACATTTCTATTGCCGCATATCGGCAGCGCCACGATCGAAACCCGCACCGCGATGGGCATGTTGGCTCTGGACAATATTGACGCGGTTCTGAGTGGCGGGTCTCCGCCAACCCTCGTCCCGCCAGCGTCGCAGTTCGATCTTCTGGCAAAAGTCTAAACATTCAGGAAAAGGAGTGTCTTAAATATGAGCAACAAGAGAGTAGCGGATCTGGTGACAGAGGTCCTCGCGGAAGCGGGAGTTAGCAGAATCTATGGCCTTTCCGGTGACTCGCTCAACGGCATCACGGACTCGATTCGGGTAAGAAAGGACATTGAATGGATCCATGTACGACATGAGGAGACGGCCGCTTTTGCCGCAGGCGCAGAAGCGCACCTGACCGGAAGTTTGGCGGTGTGCGCCGGGAGTTGCGGTCCGGGAAATCTGCACTTGATCAACGGCCTTTACGATTGCCATCGCAACCGTGTGCCTGTGCTTGCGATTGCCGCACAAATTCCCAGCGGTGAACTGGGCAGCAACTACTTCCAGGAAACTCATCCTGAACATCTCTTCGCGCAGTGCAGTCACTACTGTGAGCTGGTTTCAGAAGTCAATCAGATGCCGCGGGTGCTTGAAATCGCCATGCAGACCGCGATCTCCAAGCGAGGCGTTTCCGTTATCGCGCTGCCCGGGGACATTGCTATGAAAGAGGCCCACGTCCATGGCCCGCGGGTGCATTACCATGAGCCGGCGCCCACGGTCTGTCCCTCCGAAGAAGAACTCAACATCCTTGCCGACCTCCTGAACCGGTCGAAGAAGGTCACCATCCTGGGTGGCGCAGGCTGTGCGGGAGCTCACGCCGAGCTGATCGAATTCGCCGGCAAGCTACAGGCGCCTATCGTGCACGCTTTGCGCGGCAAGGAGTTTATCGAGTACGACAATCCGTTCGACGTCGGGTTGACCGGCCTGCTCGGATTCTCTTCCGGCTACTTCGCCATGATGAATTGCGATGTACTGGTAATGCTGGGAACGGACTTTCCTTATCAGCCGTTCTATCCCAAGGACGCAACTATCGTTCAAATCGACCTGCGCGGAGAACAGATCGGCCGCCGCAGCAAGGTTGACTTTGGCTTCGTTGGCGACACTAAGAGCACGCTTCAGGCCCTGCTGCCGAAGCTGAAGCAGAACTCATCCGAAACGCATTTGAAGGAATCCGTTGCCCACTACCGCAAGACGCGCAAAGGCCTGGAAGAGCTCGCAACTGGCAAGGCCGGCCAGAAGCCTATCCACCCGCAATATCTAACCCGCGTGCTCGATCAACTCGCCGCCAAAGACGCGGTTTTTACCTGTGATGTGGGAAGTCCCACGATGTGGGCCGCGCGCTATCTGACCATGAACGGCAAACGGCGACTGCTCGGTTCCTTCAACCATGGCTCGATGGCAAATGCACTTCCTCAGGCCATTGGCGCTCAGGTCACCCATCCTGGCCGGCAAGTAATCGCAATGTCGGGCGACGGTGGAATCGCAATGCTCCTGGGCGATCTGCTGACCTTGAGGCAGCACGAATTGCCGGTGAAGGTGATCGTGTACCGGAACGACGCACTGGCCTTTGTCGAACTGGAGATGAAAGCCGCCGGGGTGCTGGACTTCACCACCGATCTGCGCAATCCGGACTTCGCAAGAATTGCGGAGGGGGCGGGACTGCTGGGATTGAAGGCCGAAACCGCGGATCAGGTTGAACCCGCGATTGCGCAAGCACTGGCCTATGACGGTCCGGCATTAGTCGAGGTCGCGGTCGCTCGCCAGGAACTCTCGATGCCGCCGACGATCACCGTAGAAGAGGCAAAGGGATTCAGCCTCTACATGCTTCGAGCCGTTCTCAGTGGGCGCGGTGATGAAGTCATCGATCTCGCCAAAACCAACCTGTTTCGTTAGTCGAAGTTGAGGAGTGCGATGACAACGACGCCAATCACGACCGCTGCCGTGCCTGAAGCAACCACTACCTCGCGGACGCGAGCCTTCCAGATTGCCTGGGGGCTCGCCATGTGTTTCTACTTTCTCGAATATGCGTCGAGGTCCGCGCCGGCGGTCATGATCCCCGAGCTCACGCGGGCTTTCGGCATGACCGCCGTGGGCGTCAGCGCGATTCTCGGCACCTACTACTACACCTACTCCGTCACCAGTCTCATCGCCGGTGGAGCGCTTGACCGACGTCGGCGCTAAGAAAGCTGTGCCCATTGGCATTTTTGTTTTGGCCATCGGATGTCTGCTGTTCAGCATCCCTACAACGACTGCGGCGTATACCGGGAGACTGCTTCAGGGCGCGGGCTCGGCTTTTGCCTTCACTGGCGCAGTCTATCTTGCCGTGCACGGCTTTTCGGCTCGCTGGCTGGCTACCGCTATAGGTGTTACGCAATGCGTTGGGATGCTGGGTGGATCGGCGGGTCAATTCGTGGTGGGACCGCTGCTCGAAAAAGGCCTCGCCTGGCAGACCGTCTGGCACTGGCTCGGCATTGCGAGCCTTGCCGTCGGTGTGTTTGTGCTTCTGATTGCTCCGTCCGAAACCCGGCCACAAACTGCCGCTTCCGGACGGGCATCATTGCTTGCTCCTTACAAAGTCGTATTTAGCAACCCCCAGTCCTATCTGTGCGGAGCGGTCGCGGGACTGCTGTTCGTGCCCACGACCATCGGCGACATGACCTGGGGCGTCGCCTTCTTTCAGCGCGACCGGATGTTCAGTTTTCACGACGCGGTAGTCACAGGCTCGCTGGTTCCCCTGGGCTGGGTGATTGGTTGTCCCGTGCTGGGCTGGCTTGCCGACCGGGTCGGCCGTCGCAAGCCCGTGCTGATCGCAGGCGCGGTCGGAATGCTGTTATCGGCCGCGCTGATCACTTTTAGTAAGACTCACGAGCCGGCAGTGATAGGCTGCTTCCTCTTTGGAATCTTCTCCGGTGCGGCGATGATTCCGTACACCATCGTCAAAGAAGTAAATCCCGACGAGGTTAAGGGGAGCGCTACCGGCGGGATCAACTTCCTGACATTCGGCGTCACTGCACTGATTGGGCCAATTTTCGCCGATGCTCTGGGCAAAGGCATCACCGCTACGAATAACCATGTCACTCACTTCCGTGACAGTGGGCTGTTCTGGATGGCCAGCATCGTTATCGCGATCCTGCTAAGCGCGCTTCTACGTGAGACCGGACCTAAGCGGAGAAAGGCGTGACAGCGGAGCTGCTGATATGAGGGCCGTTCACATCGTACTTGCCTGCCTGCTGCTGCCCGGCATCTCATGGGCACAAGCCAAGGGGCAGGATCCTGGCTCCTTACCGGCCAGCGGTAACGGATCTGGCCTCCGAGGTGCAGGCCCTGCGCGAGGCTCTCTCCCAAACGCAAAAGCAAGTGGCCGCACAACAGGCGGAAATCCAAACCTTGAAGACGCAATCGAAAGCTGCCGCGATGACTCCGGCTACGGACGGCCAGGCTCCGGTTGACAGAACCTATGATTTGGCCTCACCCGGGCTTGGCGCGACAGGCACATATGACACGGCAAGCGCCGGACAACCGTCCGCGCATCCTGCCCAACAAACCGGGAACGAAGGGAAAACGCCCACGGGCTCTTTCCAATTTAATAACGCGGTTATGGAGATCGGCGGCTTCGTTGATTTCGAGAACATATTCCGCACCACCAACACCGGGAACAACATTGCAACCGCATTCGGATCCATACCGTACAGCAACACGGCTCAGGGACAGGTCACGGAATTCCGTAGCACAGCACAATACTCCCGGTTTGACGTGAAGTTCGCCGGCAATTTCGCAGGCAACCAGATCACCGCCTACCTCGAAACCGATTTCAGCGGCAACGATGCTCCCAATGTCTACCAGACTGTCAACAGCACGACCCAACGCCTGCGCCTCTACTTCGCGGACGTGAAGCGCGGAAAATGGGAGTTTCTGGGCGGTCAAACCTGGAGTTGGCTGACGCCCAACCGCAACGGGCTGGGCCCGATGCCGAGCGATTTGGCGCTCACCTATAACGAGGATCAAAACCTGATGGTTGGCGTGCCTTACACCCGGGCTGCCGAGTTCCGGGCCGCCTATCACCCCAACGAACACTGGGCCCTGGGGGTCGGCATCGAAGACCCCAATCAATATATTGGTACCTACGTTGCCCTGCCGATGGGTTTCACTTCTGTTGGTTCGCAGTTTGACAACAATAACAATGCCGGCGCAGCCAATCTCATGCCCGACATTCTCTCCAAAGTTACCTACGACAAAGATTTCTCCGGCCGGCATTTCCATGCCGAACTTACTGGCTTCGCTACCGGCGCGCATGCCGCGGTGATGCCGGTCGGATCGACCGCGTACACAACCCACAGCGTTATCGGCGGAGGCGGTGAAATCGCGGCAAACTACGAACTGGTGCCCCACAAGCTCGTTGTCCTCGCCAACGCCTTCTGGAGCGACGGTGGTGCTCACTACCTGGTGGCAACCGGACCGCAATTAGTAATCCGGCCAAACCTCGAGGGCAACGACGTCAGTCTTTCCATGGTGCACGCTGGAGCCGGCTCTGCAGGTCTGGAGTGGAGAGCGACCCCAAAGCAGGCGTTCGCCGTTTACTACGCCGCAGACTATTTCGGACAGAACTTCTTTCCCGATACTACCGATACTATGAATCCCGGGAAAATCATCGGGTTTGGCGGACCCGGCTCTCCCAACACCAACAACCGAACTATCCAGCAGGTAACGTTTGATTGGATCAGTACTTTCTGGACAAATCCGAGGCACGGCGCGCTGCAGGCTTACACACAGTATTCCTACTTAACGCGCTCGCCCTGGTATGTCGCTCCTGGAACGCCCAGGAATGCGCATTTGAGTATGGTTTACGTGGGATTGCGCTACGTTCTGCCAACAACTTCGGGAACGTTGGCCAAGGTGCCTCGCCCAGACTAGTCGCTCGGAGCCTGGTTGTGAAAGTTTGTTCGCGATGACTCTTTTTCAGCAGACTGCCGCGGCCGTACTTCTGCTAATTCTTACGCTGTGGGTACAGTGTGCCGGCGTAGCTGCCCTCATCGAGTGGCTGAAACGCGTTATGACCCGCGGTATTTACACGTTCGGCTCCATTCGCGCGGCCGTGCTAGTGATGCAGACGACCGTAATGATGATCGTTCTACACAGCCTGGTAATTCTCTTGTGGGCCGGGTTCTACCGTTTGCGTTGCTTCCCCTCGTGGGAGCTTGCCTTTTACTTCTCGGGTAGCACGTATGCGACGGTGGGATATGGTGATGTAATCCTCCCATCTAAATGGCAACTTTTGGCGCCGCTGGAAAGTTTGACGGGAGTGTTGATGTGCGGAGTATCGGTTAGCATTCTGTTCGCCGTGGTCACTCGACTGGTCGATGCGCAAGACCCGCAGAAAACTGCCCGCTGAATACACCGCCTTGCGTCAAAGAAATAATTCCTTCGCAGCTACTTTGTAAGAATCACCTTGCCGGAGCCGGGCACGATGAACTTCTCCATCTCGGGAATCATGTCGGGCGGAATCTGCAACTGATCGGCCGCGTCCGAGGGGTCCACCAGCTTGGGCGTTTTCGGATTCACTAAGCTGGCTCCCTCCTGGGGAACGGCGCCCGAGCGCAACGACTGGGCCCAAGCCTCATCGACTTCGAAAGCCACAATGCGTGCCCCCGGCCCGCGTTTGGCCAGGAACTCGAGGGCGCGCTCGACCGATCCAAAGTTGAGATACAGCATGCGCGGCGCGATTTTGACTCCGCCCGCGGCACTCACGCCTAATGCGGATTGGCTGCCGCCGCCTTCAACTCGAAGTACCACTCTGCCGCGGCCGGTGCTCAGCAAGCCGCGCTGCAGCCGCGCCGGTTTCCCGCCCAGCTCGGCTTTGGTCAGCTTGATCTCAACCATCTTCTGCCGACCGCCCTGTCCTGCCGCCAGGCGATCGATCTCGGCGTCGACCTCGGGGCCGGTGGGAAGATCGTGCAGCGGCGACTTAGCGCCCGACAAATAGGAGTTGGCTTCGTCGCGCAAGGCCGCCGCATTCTTTCGCATGGTGTCTGCCTGCCGCTGGAGACTGGCCTTTCGCGCGCCCTGCGCGGTTGCCGCCAGCTTTTCATTTTCGGCCGCGTTAGCCTCGGCCGAGGCAGCTTTCTGCTCCAAAGCCGAGGCCCTTTGCTTGGCATACATGGCTTTGTCCGGCTTGATCGCCGTGGCCGGCTCCGCTTCGCCAAATCCCTTCTGCGGCATATCCTTGAGCGGACCGTCATACAGCGTTTCACCTTCCGGCGAGGTGACCTTGACTTTGGGATTGCCGCTGCCGATTTCGGAGATCTTGAAGTGGTGACCACCGGCCTCACCTTCCAACCCGTCGATGATCCCGCGTGAGCCCGCCTCCGCTGCTGATGTACCGGCGGTACGAAGCAGCTTGACGCCCTTGGCCGCTGCGCCTTTCAGTCCCAGTCCTCCCATCACGATACTCAGCAGTCCGGCCGCCATCATCCATCCCGCGGCCTCTTGTTGCTCCGGATCGACCACGTCGTTGGCTCCCGTAGTTTTAGACAGCCAGTAGCCCTCCTGCATGGACTCGATTCCGGTGACCGCCATGTAAGCGCCCATGCCGCCTTCGGCCGCGGCCACGCCGGCGATCCCAATGGCCGAGGTGGGAGGAAAGACGGCTAGCACCAGGAGCACGAGGCTGACCCCAAACATGACTCGGCTCTTAAATCGTTCCCACTCCTCGGCTCGCTGGATCTCAGTTTCGATAGCGCTCTGAACGTCGTCCGGCTGGAGCGGCAGCAGCTCTCGCACGATCGGCCGCAGGGTCAGATAATCAAAATCCGGCTCGGCGATATGCTCGGCGAATTTCGCATAGGCCGCTCGCCGGCGTTCGATATGAGTGGCAATTGCCGCCAGCAAAACATTGGGATCGGCGCGCTGCAGCAGAATGTCGGCCGGCAGAACATCGTAGTGGCCCGGCCCCAGAATCTCGAGGAAGGGTTGGATGGCGGCCAGCGCGGCCGAAGCCGCGGTCGCGCCGGGGTGACTGGGATCGTGAATCTCAGATTTCTTGTCTAAGCCTTCGGTGCCCGTGGACCGGAGGCCTACCGGACGGGGAGTCGGTGTCTGCCCCTCGGCAGCGGCGTTTTGCTGGAGTACGGTGTTGATCGGGGTCCAGTCTTCCAGCCCGGAATTCTTCAGCCCAGGATTCTCTTTCTCCAGATTATCGGCCTGAACGTCCAGGTGACAGCCGGTGCAGGCGCGATACTTTCCCCGCACCTGCCCTACTGCCTTTTCGCGGCGCAGGGGATTGGCGGTGGAGACAGCCTCATCGTAGGCATCCAGGGTGCGGCCGCCTTCCTTCTTGGCGGTCATCTGCAGATCGCGCACCTCCTGGGCATACACCGTCTTCTCCACCTGCTTGGGCGTCAGCTTGTTCTCCAGGAAGGTTCGCCACTCCGCCAGGGCTTTGCGATTTTCGGCCATGCGGACTTGGCCTGCGGCTTTTACCGTTCGCTTGAATGCCGCGACTCGATGGGCCAGAGAATCGGTTCCCCCAGGCTGCTCGGTAACATCGTTGGTCTTCTCCGTCTCCTTCTGCCGCACCGGCGCCGTTTCCATGCTCACCACGAAACTGACGCTTCCTTCTTTGGCGAACAAGCTGGCAGGATTGGGCTGGCCGGGCTCGATTTTGTAGGAGAAGTGAAAAAGCTGGCCCGCGCTGAGGTTGAAGACGAACTCAACTTTGCGCCGGCCGTGGACTTTGACGCCCACGGTATATTGGCCGGGCTTGAGATTGCCCAGCGAATCCAGAATGTAGGACCGGGATCCCTGAGCGGTTTCGAATTTGATAACCGCCTTGCCTGGGCCGCCGCCCAGAAAAACCTTCACTTCGCCGACCGTCTGGGCGGTTGCCTTGGGGTCCACGTCTCGGGCCACGACTGGCGGGGCTGGGTGCGAGATTGTCGCGACCGCGTCGGCAGCTGCCAACCGGTTCTGCGGAGCTGTTTCTGGGTTCGGCTTTTTTGTAATGCGCTGCCCGGCTCCCTGCTGGATGGTGTGTACGAGTTCGTGAGCCAGCAGGCGCTGCCCGTCCAAGCTGGCCGGTTGATAGCGGTCTGCGCCGAATACCACATGCCGCCCCACCGTGTATGCCAGGGCACTGACGGCGGCAGCGGAATCGGCGGCGACGCTGTCGGTATGAATCTGCACGTCGCTCAGATCGTGTCCCAGGCTTGATTCGAAAAAACTGCGCTGCACCGGGTCCAGCGGCCGGCCCGCGGATTGTAGTGCCCGATGCACGCTCGCCGGAGCCGTAGCCCCTGCCGGCACTGGCTGTGCCCTGACCCGGCCTGAGTTCACCTGGGCCGGCACGACCTGAGCCGAGGGATCATGATGGGCCGGCGCAGTGGTCGCGGCTTTCTGTTGCCGGCAGCGCGAACATTTCTGGTCCGGCGTGCATTGTGAGCACTTGCGGTGCAGGGCCGGCGCCGCCACGTTGCTGGGCGACGAATCCCAGCCCGTGCCCCGAGGCGCGCGAATGGCGCGCTCCGCAAGCTGGTTGGCCTCCGCCTCCAGCGGATCGTCGACCTGCCCGATGGCCAGCTTCGCTTGAAAACCGGCGGTCAACCAGGAATGCGGATTGCTGCCGCCGCGACGGTGTTCGTCGGATGCGAACACTGGGATTGCCTGGAAATTCCATTGAGCCAGCGGCGTGGCGTAGCCGCCGGCGATCAGGGCTGCCATCGGCATTGGGGCGGCCGGCGAAGCAGATTCGGACGGCTGCGGGGCTCGGACCTTGGCGGCAGCGCCGCGTTGAGTCTTGGCATTCGTGGTGGGCGCAGCGGTCTTGGCGGCGAACACGTTGAACTCCAGTCCGCAGAATGGGAACGATTCTACACTCGGAACGGCAAACTCTCCCTCGGAAATCGGGAAGTGGAGAAAAAGCGTAATCCCCTCGACCCGGAATCGGGTTGGCCCCGCGCTCGCACCTTGCCGGCCGCCTCTACTCGTTGCCATTTCCTGCGGCTTTCGTGGAGCGGGAAAACTTTTCTGCCGCAAAATCCTAGAAACGGTATATAAGGCGATCATTCGGCGCTGGCCCTAAGGTGCGAATCGGATGTGCACGATGTGGCGCGATGCAGGTTTGGAAAGCAGGCACATGAAAATTCTGGCGGCGATGTTTTTCCTCGCGCTCGGCGTTGGCTCCGCCAATGCCCAGGTGCTCTACAACAACGGTCCTGATCCTGGAACCATTGGAGCCTGGCCAATTAACTTTGGGCAAGCGGTGGCCAACTCGTTCAACCTGGAAGCGGACTCGACCGTCAGCAGCGTGGTGTTGTCGATATGGACGGTCGATGATCGCAACCCGCCGCAGAGCGCGAAATGGAAAATCACCACCGAAGCTTTTGGGGGAGCGGTGCTGGCCAGCGGGGAATCGGTATTAGGGCTGATCACGTACTCCAACGGCCGGCTGTACACGGTCTGGACCATGAGGATCCAGAACATGAACGCGCGCATTTCACGCGGCACCTACTACCTGCAAATCTACGATGTGTTGACCCAGTGGCGCAGCTGGGCTTACTGGGGACAGAATAACGGCGGCGGATGTAGCTCGCCGGGATGCCCGTCCAGCGCGGTTTTCGATCCGGCGCTGGCTGATGCCTACAGCCTCACCCGGCCCATCGGTTCCGAGTCCTTCGAAATTATGGGCACCCCGGGCGAATCGCCGGACTCGCGGAAATAGTTAGCGCCGGGTTCGACGAAACCCTGCGCTAGACTCATGGTCAGACTCCCATTCCGATCAGGGGGCACGACCATGAAGCTGCTGACCAAGTTCAACCTCATCCTGGTAGTGTTATTCGGGATTTGCGGCCTGATCATTGCCCAAGTCTCCTACAGCTTTCTCATTAGCAATGCCCGCCGCGAAGTCATGCAGGAAGCGCAACTCATGATGGCCAGCGCCCGGGCGGTGCGGGATTATACGGCCTCCGACCTGGGACCTTTGCTGCAACAAATGCTGCAGCAAACGCCGCAGCATCAAACCCGGTTCCTGGCCGAGACGGTGCCGGATTTTGCCGCCATCACCATCTTCGAGAGGATGAAGCAAAAGTATCCCGAGTACTCTTACCGCGAAGCCGGACTGAATCCCACCAACCCCAAGCATCACGCCGAAGATTGGGAAGCCGACGTCATCGGATATCTGCGGGAGCATCGCAACCAGTCGCAGGTGACCGGCGAGCGCCAGACGCCCACCGGTCCTTCGCTGTATCTGGCAACGCCCATCCCGGCCGATCCTGCGTGCCTCGAGTGTCACGGCGAGCCGGAAGCCGCTCCGGCCAGCATGATCGCGACCTACGGAACCAAGCACGGCTTCGGCTGGAAGCGGGGCTCGGTGGTGGCGGCGCAGATTGTTTCCGTACCCATGTCGGTGCCAGTTGACATTGCCAATCGCGCCTTCCATCACCTGCTGTTGTATCTGGTCGTCACCCTGGTGATCACCATTCTGGCGCTCGATGCCGGGGTTTACTTCATCGTGATTCGTCCGCTGCAGCTGGTATCAGAGACGGCTGACCGGGTCAGCAAGGGCGAGAAGGATGTGCCGCCGCTGGCGGTGAAGGGAAGCGATGAGATTGCCGACGTGACTGCTTCTTTCAACCGCATGCGGGTAAGTCTGGAGAAGGCGCTGAAGATGCTGGGATAGCGGCGGGCTCAGCCGCGAACCGCGGCCAGAAACTTCTGGCGCTCGGCCGGCGACTCGATCTCTTGCGCGACTTGCAGGCAGAGATCGTCGGCCGAGGTGCAATGCGGCGCGCTTCGCTTCACCACCACTTCGGCAATCGGCCCGATGTAGCGGGCAAGCTGGCCGGCGATCCGCTGCTGCGCTGCAGCGTCAATCCCGGAAATGTTTTCGTGAATGAATTCTGCGGGCTTGGTCGCATGCCCTGGGTCGACGGCCGCGGGATGCGATCCGGTCCGGCTGGGGCTCGATTTTGGATCTCGCAACAGCGGCCGCAAAGCGTTGAAGAGGAGCTGAATGTCGGACCTCCAGCGCACGTGAGTCAACTCCACACAATTGCGATAGGCCAAGTCCTTCAATTCGTCGGGCAGTTGCTCCCCGCGCGGCATTTTCGCGCCCCGCACCAGCAGTGGAATGACCGGGATGTCGCGTCGTAAGGCGGATGCGGTTTCGATGCGCACAAAATCCGCGGGATCGTCCAGACGGCGAGTTTCCGCGGCATCTTTAGCCTCCAGCCACTGCGGACCGATGACTACCAGGACCACTCCGCAGCCGGCGATGCTTTCGTCGATGGCCTGGCGAAAGTCGCGCCCCGCCTCGATCGCGCTGACGTCCATGAACACCGTGTTCTCGCCAAAGTGCTTGACCAGGTCGTCGAACAAACGCCCGGCCTCGCCTTCCGCGTCGCTGCGTCGATAGCTAATGAAGATGGCGCGCAATTGCGTGTCCTTGCCCTATTTCACCGCCAGCACCAGGAAGTAATCCACCTTGTCGGCCTTCACCAGGTCATCGTGCTCGCCGACTAAGCGGTAGCCCGCCTCCCCGGCTTCACGCAGCACCACATCCTTATTGACGCCATGGTCTTCTCCATTGCCATTGCGGTCGATGATCCCCACGCGCGCACCAGGCTTCAGCGAAGTTCGCAAGTTGCGCAACAGTGCAACCGGTTCCGCAACCTCGTGATAGGCCTTCAGCAACAGCACCGCATCGACGCTGTCGGGCGGGAGTTCCGGGTTATCGGCTTTGCCCAGCACGGTCTTCACGTTGTGCAGTTGCTCTTGCTGCACCCGGCGATTGATGTATTGCAGCGCTTCGGGATTGATGTCGACGGCGTAAACAGTTCCCTTGGGTGTTACGCGACGCGCCGCCCGCACCGTGAACCATCCCGAACCGGCTCCGATGTCGGCGACGGATTTTCCGGGAGCAATGCCGAGGATGTCCATCACCTGATCGATATGCAGCCGCTGGTCGCGGCCCGGAGTGTCGAAGATGGAGAGGTCGCCGGTGTAGGGAGTGCTGGTCGGACGATGCTGCTCCGTTGTCGGTGCGGCATTCTGGCCCAGCAAGCGCGGTGCGGACGGAAAAAGCAGCGTGACCAAAATCGCGCCCGAGAATACGAGGCGGCCAAATCGCATGAGAGACTCCCGGAAATTCATAGCTCTGACCATCATGACATCATCGGCGGCGAAGCGTTGCGCCGGCTGTCACGCTTTTCTGCGTTTGAAATCGCGCAGCCTCAACGGGGCAATTGATAAGAGGACTTGAGCCTGGCGCGAGAATCGAAACTAGAACCTGCGGGCTGAACCGTTCGCTGAAAAATGTTGGACCCTAGATTAGACGCTGACTAAACAGGCCGCTAAAAAAATCTGAACCGCAGGTCCCTCACCGGCTGAACAGTTTGCTGAAGAACTTTCGCAGTTGTAATGAACGGGTAGAGCGAACCTTCAGGTTCGCGTCTAAGTTAGCTATATTAGACATCCGGAGCCGGCTTTAGCCGGCGACAGACTGTTCATTTCGACTTTTTCAGCAAACTGTGAAGCCGGTTCGTGATGACAATAAAGATAAAGCAAGTCTTACGGCGTAGCTCACCTATGCTCCTGCAAGAACAGCTCAGAATTGATTTGCCGGGCGAACGGCTAAAGCACGGCTAATTTCCCGCGCCGGCCAGCAGACCATACACGCTGAGCTGATTGGCCGTTCCCACGAATACCTTGCCGTTGGCCACGGTGGGGACAGTGAACTTCGAAGCCTGTCCTGGATTGTCACGCGCCAGGCGCTGATTGGAGTTGTACAACTCGTGCGCCAGGTTCCTGGCATCGTAGGCGTGCAAGACCGCCGGCCCCTGATGCGGATCGTAGTAGGCATCGGTATGCACCGCCCATACGATGCCGTTGTTATTGCCATTGGCCGAAACGCTTACCGTGCTGCGCGTCAAGTGATAGACAGCCGCGGATTGCGATACCGGAGACGCCGACAGCAGGCCATTGCGAATCAGAAACGCCTTGATGGAATCGTTGTGCGGGCTGATACCCGCTCCAAAATAAACGCGGCCATTCCAATAGGCCGGAGTTCCCATTTGTTGCCGCAGCTGTCCGGCGAGCTCCTGCACGATCTGAGGATTGCCTTTGACCGCGGTGTTGTAGCCGCCGAAGTTGTCGCGGTCGAGCACATAAATATGACCGTTCTTTCCGCTAGTGATAGCCAGATGAGGATAGGAACCAGGCTGATCGGGCAGCAGCAGCACCCCCGCCGATCCCAGATCCAGATCGTCCTGCGCCATCTTGGCCTGGCTGAAAGGAGTGAAGAAGTCTGACAACGTCAGACCCTGGGTGCCGGGCTTCAGTTTCACAATGCTGTCACTGAAATTGGTGCCCGGTTGATCGCCGTACACATCGAACGGCCCGTTGGCGATTGAAAGATACAGGTTGCCGGCGGCATCGGCACTGACGCCACAGCCGCTCATCCAGATGCCGCCCTGGTAGCCATTGGGTGTCGACACCCACGCTCCCGCCTGCTTCATGGTGACCGCGTCGTAGGCCACCACCCAGCCGTGATAAAGACCGGAGTCGGCATTGGAGGCGAAGGCGATAAATACTTTGCCCTGGGAAAGCAGCAAGCCGGAGCGCTGCAACTGAAAACGTGACGAGAACGAGATCACGCCATCGTTGCCGTCTTGTGCGGTGCCGGGATACGACGCTTGAATGATGCGCGGGCCGCCAAACTTTTCCGCGCCCGAGGTCATATCCAAAGCGTGCAGACGATGGTAGAACGCGCCATTCTCTTTGGTGGCAGCGACTACATAAAGCGTATTGCTGGCGATATCGATGACCGGAGTGCTGGTGATGCCGATCTCGGGCAGAATGTCGCTGGCATTCACGTCGGTGGGCGACAGCGTGGTCACGCCGGCGTCGGGATTCAGGAAGCTGACGCGCCACAGCGGCGCCGGAGTGGGCGAGTCGGCGTCGAAGGCGTAGACGCTATCGTGCTGCGTCGCCACAATCACGACATTGTGAATTCCATTGCCCGGCATCGCGACCTGCGGCAGGTAGAGTGGCTGCGCATAGACCGAACCGTCAACCGGGAACGAGTACAGTTTGCCGAAATGTGCCGGGTTTACGTTGCCCGGAGTGAGAACGGTTTCGCTAACGTTCTGGCCGGTGCGGGCGTTGTCATTGTGGTAAGTGGCCACGACGGCCAAACCGGCGGCAGCCAGCGATTCGGCGGTGGCGCTTTGCGGATGTGGCGAAGGATCGGCCGCGATCAAGTCGTCATCCGACCCGGGAGTGCCTTCTCCTCCGCTGGCCTGGCGCAGTTGCATCGCCAGCAGCACTAACACCAATCCGGCTCCCACCGACAGCAATTGCGAACGATTGCGCGACAGGGCCGCAACCTTTTGCCAATTGTGCAGAGTGAAGTAGATGAGTACGCCGAAGCCGAGACAGGTCACAGCCAGCGTCGCCATCGATTCCGAAAATACTAAAATAACGTGCTGAAACATGGGCAGGTTCAAAAATACAATCGGCGCTTACCGCCTTAACCCCGGTCCGGGAAAAAGTGGTGCTTGCCCGGAACAGAGCTTGCCTGGCAAGACAGCAGAGTTGCGGCATTCCCCAAAAATTCTCCGCAGCGATTCAAGTACAGTGAGATGCTTACCGCACTCTGAATGATGCAGGCTGCAACCCGATTCAGGCCAGCAGGAAAAGCAGAATTCTTTGTTAAGAAGTGTAGCGTGTCTCTCGGTGGATTTTAGAGGGCGGTTTCCGAATATTCCATTTCCCCCAGCGCACTCCCCAGCAATTGGCTCGGCATTGGCGCGGTTGGCTGCAGCCGGAAAAGATAGCCACATGTAGAATCAAGCCATGACGTTCCACGGATCCGGCGGTGATGCAAACTCGCGCAAGGGTAGAACTCCTCCTCCTGACGACACCCACCAGGAGGCAGCCTATCTGAAGATGCTGGGTGAAAAGCAGCGGGCCGTGCGCATTAAGCTGATGGACGGCGAGTCGGTGCGCGGCTGGATCGAGTACTACGACCGGCGCATGGTGCGGCTGACGCGCGAAGGCGCGCCCAACCTTTTCATCTTTAAGCACGAAATTGCCTATATCGCCGAAGAGACCATCCGCAAGCCGCGGACCGAGGGTGCAGCCACGCCGCGCAACGGCGATGCTCCGAGCCAAGCGGAATGAGCCAGTACTTACCTGAGGTCGAAGCCATCGCGCGCCAAGCGGGCGCGCTGATCATGGACCACTTCTCCCGGCACGTGACCATCGAGTACAAGGGCGACGTCGATCTGGTGACCGCAGCCGATCGCGCCTCGGAAAAATTGATTGTCGAGCGCCTCCGCAGCTGCTGGCCCGAGCACGATCTGGTGGGTGAGGAAGGCGCGCGCAACGATACCGGCGCCGACTATCGCTGGTATGTCGACCCGCTCGATGGCACCACGAATTTCGCCCACGGCTATCCGGTGTTCTGCGTCTCGATTGCGCTGGTGCGAAAAGACGAGCAACGGGAAGTCGGCATTCTTTACGACCCGACCCGCGATGAGATGTTTGCCGCCGAACGCGGACAGGGCGCCACGCTCAACGGAAAGCCGATTCATGTGTCTCGCACCGCAGCCCTGGCGGAGTCGCTGTTGGGGACCGGGTTCCCCAGCCACAAGCGGCACAAGAATCCCAACATCCATTTCTATCAGCAGCTCACTCTGCGCTCGCATGGGGTGCGGCGTGCCGGTTCGGCGGCGCTCGATCTGGCCAATGTTGCCAGCGGCCGTTACGACGGATTTTGGGAGTTCAATCTCAATCCCTGGGACACCGCTGCCGGCGCGCTGCTGGTGCAGGAAGCCGGCGGAACGCTCACCCGCTTCGACGGCTCGCCGTTTCGCCTCGACAGCCGGGAGGTGCTGGCCAGCAACGGCCTTATTCATCAGGAACTCATCACCAATTTCGCGGAAATCTTGGCCGGCCGTGGGCTGGAAGAATTGCCTTCGGTGGCGGAGTACGCCAAGACCCGCGAATAAACGTAGTCCCGCGGCCCGCAAACGAAACCCGAAGCCTGACATATTCCGACCGTTGAAGCTAGACAGGACGTACATGATTACTGTACGTTAATGGCGGAGGCCGGGAAAGCTATGGCGGTTGAAACCACCTACACGAGTTTGCGCGAGCGGTTGGCTGCGGTGCTGGATCAGGTTGCCGACAATCAGGAAGTTGTGATCGTACGCCGCCGCGGCGCCAAAGATGTGGCTCTGGTTCCGGCCGGGGAACTTGCAAGCCTGGTGGAAACCGCTCATCTGCTGCGGTCGCCGAAAAATGCGAAGCGACTCCTGGCGGCCCTGCAGCGGAGCCAGCGCGGAAAACCCAAACCACAATCGTTGGACAAGCTTCGGCGGGAGATGGGACTTGGCGCGTCCGGTTGAGCGCGAGGCGGTTTTTCAGCCGGAGTTTCGTGAGGATCTGCGGTATTGGGTCAAGACCGACCGGAAAACAGCACTTCATATTCTGGAACTGGTGGAAGCGGTCATGAAAGATCCTTTCACCGGCATTGGCAAGCCGGAACCGTTGAAGTTCGTGCTGGCGGGCTGCTGGTCGCGGCGAGTGACCCAGGAACACCGTCTGGTCTACCGGGTCAGCGGCAATCGAATCGATTTCCTGCAGGCCCGCTACCACTATTGAAATGAAAGAAATAAGTGAAATAAGGTCCGCGCCCGCCGGGCCGTCGCCTGAATTTATTCGAACGGCTGTTCGGGCTCGTCACAGGCCCCTGTGACTGCGGTAAAATTGATCAGTGAACAACTCGTTGCTGAACCGAACCGTTGAAATGCGTCCCGACATGGTCCGCTTGCAGGGGCGAATCCTCTTCCTCACCGAAGATCCTGAGCTCATCAAGCGGCAGCTCGCCGGCGAAGATCTGCCCTGGGACACGGCGCATCCCGAACGCAATCCCAAACTGCGCGACGACATCTCGACCGACGAGATCACCCCGGCGCATATCTGCTTTTTCTTCGACGAGACCCTGGGCGAGTTTCCCTACACCGGCCTGAAGTGCGGCAACGAGACGCCCATCAAGCGCGGCGACGTGAAGCGCGGTGGCTTTGTCTGCGCGGTCAGTGGCAAGCGCCGCGGCAAGGGTTCCAGCCGCGAACAGTCGCCTTACGCCGAGATGTCGGCCGGCATCAAGTTGGTGGTCGCCGAGAACATCGAGCGCATCTACAAGCAGAATTGCCAGAACCTCGGCGTGCTGACCTCGACTGACTTTGGCATGATCGACAAGATCCGCGGCGGAAAAGAGATTCCTCTGGTTGAGTTCACCGCAGGCGAAGACGAAATCACCCGCCAGGTGATCGAGTACGGCGGCCTGTTCCCGTTCAACGTCGCCCGCATGCAGGGCAAAGTTTTCCTGCCGCCCATCACCACCAAGCCGCGGCCGATGACCATCGCGGAGAAGGTTTTCGCCCGCCATATGATTCACGGCGCCAATCAGGTGGGCGTCGAGGCGGTGAAGCCGGGCGACACCGGATTCGCCCGCACCGATCTGCGCTTCAGTCACGAATACGTCACGCCCGATGGCGGCGATTTTCTACGAACACTTTCTCGGCAAAACGGAGCCGGTCACCGACCCTGGCACCATCATGTTCTTCCGCGATCACCTGACTTTTCTCGACGAAGTGCTTTCGGAAGAAAAGCGCAAGATGGGCCTGCTCGATCTGGCGACCCAATTGAAGTTGAAGCAGGAAGATTTCGCCAAGTCGCGCGGCATCAAGTTGCACGGCGAGTTGAAGGACCGCAAAGGTTCGGAGGGGATCTGCCACTCGATTGTGACCGAGAGCTATGCGCTCCCCGGTCAGCTCAATGTGGGCAGCGACTCGCATACTCCGCACGTGGGTGCGATGGGTTGCGTAGCCTTTGGCATCGGGACTACCGATGTCTTCAACGCGTGGTTCACCAAAGACGTGCGGGTGAAGGTGCCCGAGTCGGTGAAGGTGATCGTTCGCGGCAAGAAGCGCGAGAACGCTACCGCGAAAGATTTCATTCTGAAGCTCCTCTCGCTGGAGTACATCCGTTCGGGCAAGGCGCTGGCCAAGGTGATCGAGTATTCCGGCGAAGCTATCGAAGCGCTGGGCGTGGACGAGCGCGCCACCATGACCAACATGGCGGCCGAAATTGGCGGCTTCACCGGCATCGTGGCTCCCGATCAGAAGGTGGTCGACTTCCTGATGGAACGGCGCGGCATGAGCGAGTTCGAAGCCCAGGCGCTGGTGGAAGGCTTGTACAGCGATCCCGACGCACATTACGCGCACGTGATCGAACTCGACGCTGCGGAAATTTATCCCATGCTGGCAACGCCGGGCGATCCGGGCAACGGCAAGTTTGTGCGCGAGTTGAACACGCCGGTGCCAGTCGAGATCGCGTACGGCGGCACCTGCACCGCGGGCAAGAATGAAGACATGGACATGTATGCGCTGGTCTTGGGTGACGCCTTGAAACACGGTCGCAAAGTTGCCGACAGCTGCAAGTTCTATCTCCAGTTCGGATCGCAGGAGACCCGCGAGTACTGCGTGCGCAAGGGCTATCTCGAAATCTTCCAGAAGGCCGGCGCGCACGTCATCGAACCCAGTTGCGGCGCCTGCATCAATGCCGGGCCGGGCGTTTCCACGCGGCCTGATCAGGTGGTGATCAGCGCGCAGAATCGCAACTTTCCGGGACGCAGCGGTCCTGGGCAGATGTACCTGGCGAGTCCGCTGACCGTAGCGGCCAGCGCCATCGCGGGCTACATCGTGGAGTACGAGCCTGCCGGCGAGCGCGAGCCGGCCAGCGTTGCGTAAGCTGGGTTGTTCATCGCTTGGTGACTTGCCAGACCCACAGCGTCCGGCGTTTTTGGTAGTATCGGTACAACTACTCTAAGCGGGAATCCTCCCATAGAAAGAGTTGAGGAGACATCGTTTTATGGCCTATGTAATCGCAGAGCCTTGTATTGGCACAAAAGACACGGCATGCGTGGATGCCTGTCCGGTGGACTGCATCCACCCCAAGAAGGACAGCGAAAAGTTTGCCGCCGAGGAGATGATCTACATCGATCCGGTGGAGTGCATTGACTGCGGCGCGTGCGTGCCGGTGTGTCCGGTGTCGGCGATTTTCGCGCTCGAGGATCTGCCGGAAAAATGGAAAGACTACACCGAGCGTAACGCCAAGTACTTCGGCCGTTAGTTAACGCGGAATTACCAAAGGGCACACCGTGTGGGTGTGCCCTATTTGTTGCGATGGATCGCTAACTCGTCCAGTCAAGACTCTGTCATCCTGAGCAGAGGCGGCGCGTTTGCGCCGAAGTCGAAGGACCTCTATTGACCACTCGGTCCTTACCGGCGATAGCGGTTCTTCGACTGCGCTCGGCCGCTTCGCGGCCTTCGCTTCGCTCAGAATGACAAATATCTGATTACGACATCCGGGCAAAGGCCCAGAACAGCGTGGCCGACAACACAATGGCCACCGGCAGGGTCAGCACCCAGGCCATGAGCAGGTTGCGCACGGTGGCCCACTGCAGCCCGGTTCCGTTGGCCGCCATGGTTCCCGCTACGCCCGACGACAACACATGGGTTGTGCTCACCGGCAAGCCGTACATGTCGGCGGCTCCGATGGTCAGCATCGCGGTAATTTCGGCAGCGGCGCCCTGTCCGTAGGTCAGGTGGTCCTTGCCGATCTTCTCGCCCACGGTGATAACGATCCGCTTCCAGCCGATCATCGTTCCCAGACCCAGCGCCAGGGCTACCGCAACCTTCACCCAGGTGGGGATGAATTTGGTGGCGTGGTCGATCTGCTTCTTATAGCTGGCCAGCACCTTGGTATCGGCCGCCGAGATTGCGGGCTGTCCGGACTTCTGCATCAGTCGCAGAGCTTCGCTGACCAGGTACATGTCATTACGGAAATTGCGGACCTGGTCTTGCGGGATGTAACGCAGCTCTTTGTAGTTCACGACTTCGGTGCTGATGCCATTGATCAGGCTGCGCAGCGCCAGCATGGTGTTGGGAGTGAACTCCTTGGTGCGCACGTAAGCGGTGACGTCGTCGTGTGGATCGCCGACCACGGCGCCCGGCGACACATATTTATCGAGCGCATTGGCCGCCTGCTGCGAGATGGCCACGAACTCCGCCGACTGCTGCGGCGTGATGGCATGGTTCAAGGCGTACGCCGTGGGGACGGTGCCGATGAGGATCAGCATGATCAGGCCCATGCCCTTCTGCCCATCGTTGGAGCCGTGCGCGAAACTGACGCCCGTGCAGGTAAGGATCAGCAAAGCGCGAATCCAGGGCGGCGGAGGAGCGTCGCCTTCCGGCGCTTTGTAGAGCCGGGGATCCCGGATGAGGAATTTTGAGAGGCTGAGAATTGATGCCGCCAGAATGAAGCCCACGATGGGCGAGAACAGCAGCGACTTGCCCACGTTGAGAGCCTGTCCCCAATCGACGCCGCTGGTCGCGGTGCGGGCCTGCATCAACTGGTTGGCAATGCCTACGCCGATGATGGACCCGATCAGGGTGTGCGAACTGGAGTTCGGTATGCCGAAGTACCAGGTGCCCAGGTTCCAGATGATGGCCGCCGTCAGCAGGGCGAATACCATGGCGAAGCCGGCGCCGCTGCCGACTTGCAGAATCAGCTCAACCGGCAGCAAGGAGATGATGCCGAAAGCCACCGCTCCGGTCGAGAGCACCACGCCGATGAAGTTCCACATGCCTGACCAGGCCACGGCGATGTGCGGGTCGAGCGAGTGGGTGTAGATCACCGTCGCCACCGCATTGGCCGTATCGTGAAAGCCGTTGACGAACTCGAAACCGAGCGCCACCAGGAGCGCGACTCCCAACAATACATAGGGAAAGATGGACGGCGAATGCACGGCCGACAGGTCGGAAATCAGATGATAGGCGGCATAAACAAAGCCGATGGCCAAGGCTCCCAGAAAAATGGCCGAGCCGATCGTGCCTGGACCCTTATTCAGTTTTGCATGCACTGCGGCAGGTGATGCTGCCGGTGGTTCTACTGGAAACGGCGAGGCGGTCGCCATGTTTAGACCTCTTCCTACAAGATGTTGGTTTGTATGCCCGTCGGCGAAAGTTACTATGCCGACCTGCGTCGGATCATTAATAGGCGATGAATGGAAGATGAATTTCCGCTTGACTTGCAGCCGCGCTTGCCAGCAGCGGTTTTCCAATGCAGCCGCAGCCGGACCGCCCGGCCGGGAATCGAATCAGCCCCGTCCAGCATCCACATCCCACGAGGTGTTATGGGCTCGGTTCAATGGTTGACGCAGGAGGTTCTTCCCCACTCGGGTTCACCGGAAGCGGACCTGCCGCAAAATTCCGATGCCGGATTGCTGGACGCTTACTCGCGTGCGGTAGTGGGAGCGGTACAGCGGGTTGGTCCGGCGGTGGTACATATTCAGGTGCGGCAGGGCCGCGGCGAGGGCTCCGGCTCGGGATTCGCCTTCACTCCCGACGGCTTCATGCTTACCAACAGCCATGTGGTGCACGGCGCGTCGGAAGTTCACGTCTCCAACTCGGTCGGCGATCGCTTTCCGGCCGAGGTCGTGGGCGACGATCCTGACACCGACCTGGCGGTAATTCGCGGCGAACTGGGAGCGGCTTCGGTCCCGCTGGGAAGCTCGCGCAAACTGAATGTGGGACAGTTGGTGATCGCCATCGGCAATCCCCTGGGCTTTCAGCACACGGTCACGGCGGGAGTGGTCAGCGCTCTGGGCCGCACCATGCGTTCGCGCTCGGGCAGGCTGATCGACGGCGTCATTCAGACCGACGCAGCGCTGAATCCCGGCAACTCGGGCGGCCCGTTGGTCGACTCGCAAGGTCAGGTCGTGGGGGTGAATACGGCGACGATTATGGGCGCGCAGGGAATCTGTTTTGCCATCGGGGCCGACACCGCGGAATTCGTGGCTTCACGCCTGATCCGCGACGGCCGTATCCGGCGCAGCTACATCGGGGTCATGGGCCAAGGAGTTCCCCTGCATCGGCGGCTGGTGCGGTATTATGACCTGCCGTCGGAAAGCGGCCTGCTGCTACTCAACGTCGTCCCCGGAGGACCGGCGCAGCGCGCGGGCTTGCGCGAGCGCGACCTCATTGTGCGTTTTGCCGGCAAAGCGATTGCCAGTGTTGACGACCTGCACCGCATGTTGACCGACGAGCGTAATGGAGTGGCTTGCGAGGTGGAGGCCATCCGCGCCACGGAACTGCTGAACCTCGTCATTACGCCTCAGCCCAGAATAGATTGACATCCCACAATGTGGGAGTACCAGTTAGTGGGATATCTGGGTCCGCTAGCCGCCGCGCCGCGCCGAGCCTGGTTTCGCGCTGGACCGTCCCGAAAAAGCCGGCGTCGCCCGAGACCGGCTTAACTTCCGGAACGTTTCCCCGTTTTTAGTCCTTCTAATCTTTTAACCTTCGTGTAACATAGTGGGACTGCCTGCAGTTGGGGTTTGCGTCGCTTGTATGGTTCGCCGTTCCCTGGATGATCCGTCCCTGGTGTTGAATCGAGAAGCCTCGTGGCTGGCTTTCAATCGCCGTGTGCTCGAGGAAGCGGAGAACCTGCGTAATCCTCTCCTGGAGCGGGTGAAGTTCCTGGCCATCACCGCCCGCAATCTGGACGAGTTCTTCGAGATCCGCGTGGGTGGCCTGATTCAGCGCATTGAAGACGGCCAGACCGCGCCCGGTCCCGACGGCCGCACCCCGCAGCAGGAAGCGCAGCTGGTCGCCGAACTCACCCACGACTTCATGCGCGATCAGTATCGCTGCTGGAATCTTTCGCTGCGGCCGGAACTGGCGCGTGAAGGCATTCGCGTGGTCGGCATGAAGGACCTGACCGCCGAACAGCGCGCCTTTGTGGCCGAATATTGCGAGCGGGAACTGGATCCGCTGCTCACGCCGGTCACCGTCGATCCGTCGCATCCGTTTCCCCGGGTCATCAATAAAGCCCTGTGCCAGGCGCTGCTGCTGCGCCGGCGTCGCCGCGCCTCGTCGACCTACATGGGAGTGGTGACGGTGCCGCGGGTTTTGCCTCGGCTGATCAAGCTACCCCCACGCAATGGGACAGAGGATTACATCTTTCTCGCCGACCTGGTGGCGTCCCACACTGTGGACATGTATCGCGGGTACGAGATTATTTCTGAAGCCGCGTTTCGGGTCACCCGCAACAGCAATCTGTACCTGCAGGAAGAAGAGTCGCGCAACCTGCTGGAGTCGGTGCGTACGGAATTGCACAACCGGCGCAAAGGCGACGCGGTGCGGCTGGAGATCGAGGCCGACGCTAATCCGGAGATGATCGAGCGGCTGCGCGGCTACTTCGAAATGGAGGACTGGCAGGTTTATCGCACCGACGGGCCCGGTCAACCTGTCGCGACTGTTTCATTTCTATGATGAGACTGAGCGGCCCGACCTGAAGTTCAAGCCGTTTGTAGGACGCGAGCTGCAACTGAATCGCAAGTCGCAGGACATCTTTGAGGAGATCCGGCATCGCGACATTCTGCTGCATCATCCTTACGACTCCTACAACTCCATTGTGAATTTCATTCGCACCGCTGCCGAAGATCCCAATGTGCTGTCGATCAAGCAGACTCTGTATCGCACCAGCGAGAACTCGCCCATCGTGCGCTCTCTGATCGAAGCGGCGGCGAAGAAAGAAGTCACGGTGGTGGTAGAAGTGAAGGCGCGCTTCGACGAGGCCAGCAATATTCGCTGGGCGCGTTCGCTGGAAGACGCCGGCGTGCAGGTCTTCCACGGGTTGGTCGGCCTGAAAACGCATTGCAAGCTGGCCCTGATGGTGCGCAAGGATCCGGACAATGAGACGCGTCTCTATGCCCATCTGGGAACGGGAAATTACAACTCGATTACCGCGAACTACTACACCGATCTGAGCCTGCTGACTGCCGATCCGGAAATGACCTCCGCAGTGCACGGCGTCTTCAACTTCCTGACTGCCTACGCCGAGCGCCCCAACTACAAGCCGCTGCTGGTGGCGCCCATCGATCTGGCCGAGCGCTCAATTAACCTGATCGCGCGCGAGGCCGATCACGCCCGCCACGGGCGTCCGGGGCGAATCATCGTCAAGATGAATTCGCTGCTCGACCGCAACATCGTGCGCGAACTCTATCGCGCCTCGCAGGCCGGGGTGCAGATTGACCTGATCGTGCGCGGCATTTGCGGACTGCGGCCCGGCGTGCGCGGCGTCAGCGATCACATCAAGGTGCGCAGCATCGTCGGCCGCTTCCTGGAACACAGCCGGATTTTCTACTTCGCCAACGGCGGGGAAGAGGAAATCTACCTGGGCAGCGCCGACTGGATGCCGCGCAATTTGCTGGAGCGGGTGGAGACCCTGTTTCCCATCAAAGATCCCATGCTGAAGCATCGCATTCGCTTCGAGATCCTGGAGGCTTACCTGGCCGACAATACGCAAGCCCGCATTCTGCAACCGGATGGCACCTACATCTGCGCCGACGCCTTACGCTCGCGCTCGGCTAAACGTGCCACTCACTTTAACGCTCAGGAATTCCTCATCGCTCTATCCGAGGGCAAGGTCACCCTGGACGCGATTCCAGTACTGCCGGCGCCGCGGCGGCGCACCCTTCGCAAGCCGGTTAGGGCAAAATAAGAGCCATCATGAATATCTATTTCCTGCGTCATGCCAACGCCGGCGAGCCGAAGATATCAGCGGAAAAGGACGCCAAGCGCCCGCTGGACAAACTGGGAATCGAGCAGTCCCACGATGTAGGACGTGCGTTGGCGGCCCTGGATACCACGGTGGACGTAATCCTCTCCAGCCCCTTGCGGCGAGCCACCCAGACTGCGGCCGTAATCGCCAACGAAATCGGATACGAAGACAAGGTGGTCATCGACCCGGCTTTGCTGCCCGGAGCCAGCTTTCAGCAATTCAAGGAGTTGCTGTCGCGCCACAGCCGCAAGGAATCGATTATGGTGGTGGGCCACAATCCCAGCATGACCGAGTTTTTGAACCTGACGCTGTTCGCCGATGCCCGCCACGATGCCATCGAAATGAAGAAGGGAGCGGTGGCCCGGGTGGAAAAGATCGGCCGCCAGACCGCGGTGCTGAAGTGGTGCATCCCGCCGAAAGCGGTTCGCCTGATTCAGCAAGCCTCGGCCAGCAGTTCGCGTCCGAAGACGGTTTCGAAGTAATTCTTTTCCTGCTCCACCGCCCAAAGTTCAAGGTCAATACCTTCCGGCGGATTCGGCTTCAGCAGCAGGCGGACGCGTCCATCCTGATGGACCCTGACCTTTAACTCCGCCACCGCCGAGCGCCGTCCCTGCTCCAGTGCCCGCGCCAGGCGCAGCAGCGCCACTGCTTTGGAAACGTGGATCTGTTCGATGCCCGGCAGCACCCGCATGACCTGATCGCTGGGCGAGGGCAGCGACTTGCCCACGTAGCGCGCGGTGGCGGCAATGATGCGGCGCTGCAACGGCGTGTAGCCGAAAATCTCGGAGTTGGAGATCACGTAGTAGGTGTGGCGGCGCCGGCCGGAGCGGTTGATGTAAGCGCCCACTTCGTGCAGCATGGCAGCGGCTTCCAGCCAGTCTTCGTATTCCGGCGGCAACTGATGCACCGACTTCAGGCGACGAAATAGTTGCAGCGTCAGGCTGCGGATGCGCTGGGCAAACTGCAAATCCGCGCCATAGTGTTTGGCGGCCGCCAGCAAAGCGTCATGGCGCTCCGACTCCACTCGTTCGCGCATGGCGGTGCTGGCGTTGTGGTCGGCCATCATCTGCGCCAGCAAGCCGTCGCGCAAGCCCAGCGGCAGATAGCGGAAGCTGCGCAGCTTGCAGAGTTGCATCAGCTCGGCAAATACCATAGCGCCGGCAATGATGATCTCAGCGCGACGCGGGCCGATTCCGCGCATGGCGCGCCGCTGCGCCAGGTTGCGCTTGCTCAGGGTTTCCGCCTGCGAAACGACGGCAGCCCTGGGTACCGTCTGCGGCTTGGTTTCGTCATAGCCCCGCAGTTTGGCGGCGTACAGTCCGGACAGCGCTGCGGGCGTGCCTGAGGTCGCGATGGTGATTTGCAGCTTGGCGTTGATGATGCGTTTACGAATGCGCGAGACTTCCCGCTGAATCACGCCGCGCATCTGCTCCAGCTCCATGGGCCACGGCGGATCGTGATGCAGAAAGGTTTGGGTGAGCCGCACCGCGCCGATGGGCAGGCTGACCATGTCTGCAATGTGTCCGGAGATGGAGAGCGTCAGCTCGCAGCTGCCGCCGCCCAGATCGACCAGCAACGCACGGCGCTTGGCAATGCGCGCGGCCGAGAGCACGCCCAGGTGGATGAGGCGGCCTTCTTCCAGGCCGGAGATAACTTCCACTTTCCAGCCGGTCGCGGTGCGTACCCAGTCGAGAAACGCGCGGCTGTTGCCCGCATCGCGCAAGGCGCTGGTGGCGACCACGCGTACCCGATCGGTGCCGTGAGTCAGCGTAGCCCGGTGGAAGCGGCGCAGCACGCGCAGCGTGAGCGCCATCGCCTGCGGATCCAGCGCTCCGTTGGCGAAAACGCTTTCGCCCAGGCGAGTCACTTCGCGATCTTCGTGCAAAGTTTCCAGCCGGCCGTGTATGACCTTGGCTATCTTCAGCCGGACCGAGTTCGAACCGATGTCAACCGCGGCGAATGTTGGCATGCCAGAGTGAACGTCAAAAGTAAAAAGTATCAGTTACTAAACCATCATTTACAAGAAAATTAGCCCTTTGTCGGCTTCCCCGAATTCAACCTGGATTTAACTTTGGGTTCACGGATTTGTAACCGCGCTGTGGTTGCGGTGGACGGCCCCGGGCTCCGCATTCGACAAATTTTAACTGCTATATTCGGGAGATGCCGTCGGCAGCCAGAGCGGGGAAGACGACTGCGCCGGAAGCGAGCGGCAATGGTTTCCTCGAGCGTCGCACTACGCTATGGCTGTGGTCGATCGTGGCGCTGGGCGCGGTTCTCCGGCTGATTGCCCTGGGGCATAAGAGCTTCTGGATTGACGAGATTGCCAGCGTCGTGATCGCCCGAAAACCCGGCGATGCCTTCTGGCATTTCTTGTGGCACGACGAAGGCAACATGGCGCTGTACTACGTGTTGCTGCGGCCGTGGCTGCATCTGGGAAATAGCGAAGCTGTGGTTCGTCTGCTGTCGGTATTGCCCGGCGTGCTGACGATTCTGCTGATGTACCTGCTGGGCAAGCGCCTGTTTGGCCGCGATCTGGGGATACTGGCGGCAGCGCTGTTCGCGCTCAATGCGTGCGCCATCGGTTCCTCACAGGAGGCGCGCGCCTATAGCTTTCTGGTGCTGGCAGTTGTCATTTCGACATACTGCTTTGTTCGCCTGGTGGAAAAGCCGTCGTACCGATTTGCGGTCGAATACGGAATTGTGGCCGGTCTCACTTGCTACCTCCATTATTTCGGAGTGCTGGTTCCGGCGGCACATGCGATCTCGCTGCTGGCCACGCCGCGTCACGAAACCCATTCTTCGGCAAGCTCAGGGCAGGCATCAAGCAAAGGCGGCTTGAGTGGGGCGCCCGGCAGGTTGCGAGGTGCATCCGGCGGATCGAATGAGGCAACCGGCAGCTGGCCGTGGAAGCCGTACTTAATCGCAGGAATCATCTTCGTGGCGTTCGCGATTCCGGTCCTCTGGTTGATTCACGCCCAGGATATCGGCCATCTCTCCTGGGTGCAGCCGCCGTCGCTGTTGGAGTTCTATCACCTGGGCGTGTTTCTCGCCGCCGACGGCGGCAAGGCCGTGGGAGCGGTGCTGCTGGCGCTGGATCTCGTGCTGATAGGCTTTTTCCTGGCTTCGATCCGAGTCGTGTGGCGAGAACCGAGCGACGATCGGCGACGCTGGCGTTACGCGATGCTGGCAAGCTCATTTTTCTCGCCCATCGTCATTGTGTTGCTGGTCTCGATTGTGAGGCCGGCGTTCTATCACCGCTTTCTCATCGTCTGCCTGCCCGCGTTTGTCATGATGACGGCGTTGGGCGCGCTTCGGATTCGTCATCGTCTGCTGCGGATTTCTGCCGTGGCCTGCGTTTGCATATTGTCGCTGGTGGCTACCGTCATCTCGTACGCGCGGGTGACCGAAGACTGGCGCGGTGCGGTCAGCTATCTGATCGCTGAGTCTCATCCCGCAGATCGCGTGCTGTTCTACCAGTCGCTGGGCGCGTTTGCCGCCGAGAACTATTGGAATTGGCTGCCCGGCGGAGCCGCGCCGCGTCCGAAAGAGGTCGACGTGAATCCTGCGAGCAGCGATTGGGAGCGGCAGATCGGTGATGCTCCGCGGGTGTGGCTGGTACTGTATCGCGCCAAAGTTGACGATGCGGAGTCGCGCGCGATCGAGCAGGAATTGCTGAAGAGGTATGACGCAGGAGGCGTGGAAGCCTTTCGCGGCGTGACCGTGAAGGAATTCGATGCGAAACGGTAAGGACAAGCAGGAAATTTGTGGAGCAGCCAAACAGCAGAGGAGAGCCCACACATCGGAGGAACAGCCAGACAGCGGAGGACGGCCACACATCAGAGGTGCGATTTGTATCAGGGCGCGGCTTCAGCCGCGCCGCGTAGTAGTTCATCACGGGGCTTTAGCCCCTGTCCTCAGCGGCTAAAGCCGTTCTCTTTAAGAGCGGTTACGGCACGACTGGAAGTCGTGCCCTGATACAAACCTATCTGTTTCGATTTGTGAATCCGTTAATAAGTTCAAGTGTCGGGCCGCAAGGAACCGGCTGCTTTCGCCGCAACGGGGACGAGAGTTATCGCGGCTTGCGCAGGGTGAACAGAACAAACGTGTACTCCAGCCTGAACTGTTCCCAGCAAATCGGTTTCTCTTCGCACGCCAGATCGACCTCGCCGGTCTGCTCGAATCCCGCCGACTTCGCCAACTCCAAGCGCAGCCTCGATCTCGGGCCGGGAGAAAATCTTGATCGGCGTGCCGTGGGCAAACTGGCCGCGCGTGTCGATGGCAGTGGGATAGTAATCGGTCGAGGTGATCAGCACGCCGCCCGGCTTCAGCAGCCGGTACATTTCCTGAAAATAATCTCGCAGCGGCACGCCGTGTTCAATCACGCTAAGACAGGCGATAGCGTCGAAGAAGCCGTCGGCGAACGGAGCGCGCGTCAAATCTCCGGGAAGGTAGCGGATCGGGCCGCGCCGGGTGGGATCGGCGAAGCTGAGGTTGATGCCGTAAAGCTCGCGATATCCGTAGAGAAACAGCGCCGGCAGAACATTGCTGTAAATTTCGGCGCCGGCATCGAGAATGCGCGCCGAGCGATCGGTGTTGGCCAGAATGGTGGACACTGCTGCCAGGTGGTCCCAGTTTTTCTCTTCGCCGCGATGCAGGGGAACGTGAAGCCGCCGGCCGCTCGCGGTCGCCGCATCGCGCTCGGCGCGGCTCTGCAAGGTTCCGTTGGCGAGGTGCGGTTCGGGAGCCTGCGACAATTCGCTTGCTCCGAATTTCATTCGCAAATACAGCCGATAGACGGCGTCGGGGCGCATCACCAGTCCCTTGATGCGGCGAAAGAATCGGCGCGAGGCGGGCACCTGGGACACGGCGTGGGTTGGTGAGGATGTGGTCGGACTGGTCAAACTATAAGCCACCTCAGAAAATCGCAGGACATTGGGATTTGTATCAGGGCGCGGCTTCAGCCAGGCCGCAAGGGCCTCTTTTTCGCTGGGCTTTAGAGACTGTGTCGCAACCCGTGTCGCCGCTCTGCGGCTCGTAATTATTTCCCACCTGACCGGGGGCTTACGCCGCCCGGCTAACTTCATCCCGCCGCGTTGCGGCTAGTTTGATTGGTTATTCCACTCTTATTCCCGCCACAAAGCTTTCTCCTCCGTCGTGACACAGTCACTTTAGCCCCTGCCCTCTGCGGCCAAACAGTTTGCTGAAAAACTTGGAAGAGCAGATCCCTCACAGACTAAAGTCGGTTCGAGATGACAAATATAAAGGAGTTGCTACGGCGCAGCTAAAGCTACGCCCCTTCAAAACATGTCGAACCCGACTTGCTCCGCAGCCTGTCGAAGTCGTGCCCTGATACCACTCTGATCTGCTGCGATAAAAAAATGAGCTAGCTTCGGGCTACCCCAATATTCTCATGCAACCTGGGACCCGACAAAATCCTAAAGCCAATACGCCGCCTGCCGATTCTCCTCATGGAGTTGAAGTATTCTGTGGAGTGGCGCTCTTTTGGGCCACGCGAACGGCGGTGGTGGAACCCGCATTTCGCTTGAGCGTCCAAGAGCCAATGGCCGATCGGTCCGAAGATACGCAGCAACCCGAATCCCTGCGCTCCCTGCTGCAGGAGGAGAAGCAGGAGTTTGCCCGGCCGGCGTCGCGCGAGTCGCGACTGGCGTTGGCGGTGCGCGCCCTGCGCCATCGCAATTTCCAGTTATTCTTTGCCGGGCAGCTCATCTCGCTGATCGGCACCTGGATGCAGACCGTGGCCCAGTCGTGGCTGGTCTATCGCATGACCGGTTCGGCGTTTCTGTTGGGCGTGGTCGGTTTCGCCAGCCAGATTCCGGTCTTCATCATGGCGCCGGTTGGCGGCATCGTAGCCGACCGTCACAACCGGCAACGCGTGGTCATCGGCACGCAGATCTCTTCAATGATTCTGGCTGCGATTCTGGCTGCGCTCACTCTCTCCCATCGCATTCAGGTTTGGCAGATCATGGTGCTGGCGGCGGGCTTGGGCGTGGTCAACGCGTTCGACATCCCTGCCCGGCAGGCGTTTCTCATCGACATGGTCGGCCGCGAAGATCTAATGAACGCCATCGCCCTGAACTCTTCCATGTTCAACGGCGCGCGCATTATCGGCCCGGCCATTGCCGGCATCCTGGTCGCATCCATCGGCGAAGGCTGGTGCTTCTTCGCTAACGCGGTCAGCTACATCGCCGTCATCGTGGGACTGCTGCTGATGCGCATCGTGCGTCCGGCTAACCTGGCGAACGAGGGCTCGCCGCTGGAGAACATCATCGAAGGCTTTACTTTCACCCGCAACAGCGGCCCCATGCGCGCAATTTTGCTGCTGCTCGGCCTGGTGAGTTTTGTCGGCATGCCCTATGCCGTGCTGATGCCGGTGTTCGCGGACCAAATCTTGCATGGCGGCGCCCGAGGGCTGGGCATCCTGATGGGCGCCACCGGCGTGGGCGCGCTACTGGGCGCGGCCAGCCTGGCGGCTCGGGTGGGAATCAGAGGGTTGGGCAAGCTGATCGCGCTGTGCGCCGGAGGCTTCGGCATCAGCCTGGCGCTGTTTGCCTTCTCCCGAATTTTCTGGCTGTCGACCGTGCTGCTCTTGCCGGTCGGATTCTTCATGATGGTGCAGATGGCCGCGTCGAACACGCTGATTCAGTCCATGGTGCCCGACCGCCTGCGCGGCCGGGTGCTGGCCGTGTATTCCATGATGTTCATGGGCATGGCTCCGTTTGGAGCGCTCAGTGCCGGCGCGCTGGCGCATCATCTGGGCGCGCCCTGGACGGTAGCCCTGGGCGGAGTGGCGTGCGTCGGCGGAGCCATCCTATTCGGGATGAACATGCCGAACATTCGCCGGGAAGCGCGCGAGCTGATTCTGGCACAAAGCATGACCGGCGGCTCGCCTGCGGAAGAAATGACCAGCCGAGGGCTGTCGTAGGCTCGGCTTCCCCCAGGCGAAACTTCTTCCGACGTGTCGGGTTTCTAAGGAAGAGCACGCGGATTAACTCCTCAGATCCGTGAAGACAGGGTTCGACGCGATAGCATTTTGACTTGGCCTGCGTGACCTGGGAGAGGGTCTCAACGAGGGAACCCACGCAAGCCTAAGGCGGCCTAACGATCCTCCTGGATCAGGCCGCCTTTTTGTTTTGGCTACTGATTCGAAGCTGCCGGTTTGTGCACCGTGCCGCTGCTAACGCCCAGGCGGCGCAACCGATCGCGTGCCTGCGAAGCTTCAATCGAACGCGGATAGCGCGCGATCAGGCTGTTCAACTCGCGAACTCCGGCTTCCTTTTGCCCCAGCTCCAATAAGGCATAGCCCTTCTTCAGTTGGGCCGCTGCAGCCTTGTTGCCGCCGGGATACTGCTCCAGCACCTTGTCGTAATCCTTGACCGCGGCTTCGAAGTTGCCCTGCCGATACTCGATGTCAGCCAGATAGAACTGGGCGTTGCCGGCCAGATCGGTGTTCGAGTAATACTGCAAGTATTGCGCGAACTCCTGCGACGACAGGTCATACTTGCCCGAGTTGTAATCGCGCAGCGCGTTGTTGTAGAGCACGTCGGCCGGTGGCGCCGCGTTGGCTGTGGCATCGGGAGCCGGCGCGCCGGGCGTCGAGGGCATGCCACCGGGCGCGGCCGTCATGCCAGGCTGACCGGCGGCCAGATTCTGCCCGCCTTGCTGCATATCGTCGAGCTGCTTGCTGACCTTGGCCAGCCGCGACTTCAGCTCGTCCACCGAATCGTGCAGCGACTGGACCTGGCCGGAAAGCTGATCGAGCTTGCCGCCGTTGTCGGAGCTGAGACCCTGCATCTTGTTTTGCAGGTCGGTGACGGCAGCGTTCATTTTGTTGACGCTGTCGGAGCTCTGCTCGATGAGGTTCTTCATCACGCCCATGTTCATGTCGATGGACTGCTGCATGCGCGCGACCTGGTCCTGCAGCGCCTGAACCTGGGTCTGCAGTTGGACCATTTCCTTGCTCACCGCGAAGGCGGGAACTCCGGCGGCCAGTACCAGCGCCGCGATGGCCAGACGAATAACGTGATTGCGTAGTCGCATAAGTCCTATTCCGTAGGAAGATTCCTGTGTGGTCAGAGCGTTTTTCCTGACGATGTAACACATTGGATGCCTCAGAAAGCCGGGTTGGAAAATTCGTTTTACTTTAAGAATCGTTTGCCTTGGAATCTCCTTGGCCTTGGAATCTCCTTAGCCTTGGAGTCTCCTTAGCCTTGGAATCTCCGTTGTCTAATGGAGATCTCCTTGGCTCAGGAATCTCCTTGGCTCAGCAATCTTGGCTCAGGAATCTCCTTGCACTAAGGAATCTCCTGGTACCCTAGCCTGGGGAATCACCCTAGCCTGGGGAATCACCCTAGCGCCTTGAAGGGGCACGCCTTCAGGCGTGCCGTACACCTGCCTTCCACTGCCGGCTTTAGCCGCTGAGGGATCTCGTTTTTCTGGGCGCCCCCTCAAAAGATTCCTGACCGCTCGTAGCCACCCGAATTACGCAGGGGCAAAAGAGATGGTGTTGCAACCAATGCCGCCGCTCTGCGGCTCACAACGATCTCCCACCTGACCGGGGGCTTACGCCGCCCGGCTAACTTCATCCCGCCGCGTTGCGGCTAGTTTGATCGGTTATTCCACCGTTGTTCCCACCACAAAATTTCTCTTCGGTTGCGACACAATCTCTAAAGCCCATTTCCTATCCTGGGCCTTTCGGCACAGCTGAAGCTGTGCCCTTTCAAAGAAACCGGAGGTAAGCATGGGGCGGCGACCTGCAAGCGATCTCGCCGCCCCTGTCTTGCGTCCTGCCTCAGCTCGCGTCAGCGCTGATACACGAAATGCGCCCGCCGATTCTGCGCCCAGCAGGCTTCGTTACTCTCGGTACAGAATGGTTTTTCCTTGCCATAGCTGATGGTGCGAATGCGATTGGCGGAAATGCCCAGCGAGACCAGGGCCTGCTTGGTGGCATTGGCGCGATTGTCGCCCAGCGCCAGGTTGTACTCGGTCGAACCGCGTTCGTCGCAGTGGCCTTCGATGGTGAAATTCATGTCCGGGTGCTGCTGCAGGAAGCGCGCGTCGGCCGACAACACCTGTTGATATTGCTGGGTAACATCGTAGCTGTCGTAATCGAAGAACACGTCTTTCATGTTCTGCGCAAACAACTCGGCTTGGGTGGCATTATTTTCCTGCGGTGGCGGAGCCGGTGGCGAGTTGACAGTCACGCGCGCAGTGGCTTCCTGCGTGCCGGAACTGTTCTTCGCGACCAGGCGGTAGGTAGTCGAGATGGGCGGGGTTACCGTGCGCGAACCGCTGGCATCGACCGTGCCCAGTTGATCGATGACGACGCTAGTGGCGTAGTCGGTCTTCCAGATCAGAGTAGTGGACTGACCGGCGTTAATGGTGTTGGGATTGGCCGTCAATGAGGCAGTAGGCGCCGGCGCGGGTGGCGGCGGTGGCGGCGGTGGCGGCGCGGCCTTCTTCTTGCCGCAAGCACTCACGGCCAGAACAGCAGCAAGTGCGACGACAACCTTGATCCATTGACTCCTTGAAAGCTTCAACTCTCTTCCTCCATTTTTGCGAGAGCACTCGCAGCAGTTCAGGGTAGGGCCGAAGTGTGCTCCTTCCGTCGCCCTAACGTAACTCGACCCGATTCCAAGCAAGTGCAGAATCGAATCTTGAGGGCCCAAGAAACGGCCGTCGATGCTGCCAACGACCGGCTCAAGCCGAGTACTGCTCGCCCCGCGCCAATACTGACGCCATCCAGCGCCCAGCCAAACTATTCAGATTACTTGAAACTCCAGTTAGGCTGCGAATTTTCTCCCGAAGTCGTCAACTGCCGGGTCTCGCTGCCATCGGCCAGCATGCTCCAGATCTGAACTTTTCCGGTGCGATTGGACTGAAACACGATGTGCCGGCCATCCGGCGACCAGCAGGGAAAATCGTTGCGCCCACCATCATGCGTAAGCTGCGCCCATTGTTTGCTGGCGATATCCATCACGTAGATATCGCTGGCCCCAGGCGCCCCCGGCCCGTAATGCCGCACCCAGGCGAAGGCGAGAAATTGTCCATTCGGGGACCACGAAGGCGACACCGCGTATCCCTGGTCGGTCACCCTGACCACGTTGGTACCGTCCGACGCCATGGTGTAGATCTGGGGCAGTCCGCTGCGGCCGCTGACCCAGGCGATTTCCGCATTCGTCTTCGGATTCCAGGTCGGCGAAACGTCAGGCGCTTTGTTTTGGGTCAGCCGGCGAGGATTGCCGCCGGCTGCGCTGACGCTGTAGATCTCGGTGTTGCCGGTGCGCGAGGACGAGAACGCAAGGTTCTGTCCGTCCGAGGACCACGCCGGCGAATAATTGTCGCCGCCGAAGCGAGTGAAGCTGACCATGCGGTTGAGATCCAGAGAGTACATGAGGATCTGCCAACCCTCTTTGGTGACGCCGGAAAAGGCCACTCGCGAGCCGTCGGGCGATACGTGCGGCGACAGCGCGATATCGCCCAGATGGGTGAGTTGCTTTTGGTTAGCGCCGTCGTAATCCATCTGCCAGATTTCTTTCGCGCCGCTGCGGCTGCTGACGAAGTAGAGCTTGGTTTCAGCGATGCCTTGAATGCCGCCGCCCAGCCGGAAAATAATTTCGTCGGCGAAGCGGTGGGCAATCAGCCGCGCGTTCTCGTCGGTAGCCTGCTCGCGATATTGCTTGCCCAGCACCTGCGGCGATTGCGGATTCTTGGTGTCGTAAAGCCATCCCTGGACACTAAGAGACCCTCCCTGGACACCAAGGTTGCCAAAGGCCAGCATATTCGCGTTAGGCGGAGGGTTGCCCCAGTCGGACAGATGCACCTCCTGAGGCGCGCCGGGCACCGACAGCGGAAAGAAACTGCGCGAAACCATGTCGAAGATCCCGGCCGAGCGCAGATCGTTCGACAAGACGGTGTTGAAGGTCATGGCCAGGTTCTGCGTGCCCGTGTCGGTGGTCACCAGCTTGAAGTCGGGCACAGCCAGACGAATCTTCTCCACGCCGAGCCCGGTACCTGTGCGAATCCAGTCCTGGGCAGCGACGCCTAATGTAGAGATCAGAAGTAAGGAAACAACCGCGGCGAACCGTTTCATAGGCAAACAAGTCTCCGATACCACCTGAGGAACTTCGTTAACTGCGCCGAATAACGAATCCGGCTGTCATCCTGAGCGGAGGATCGCGCCGTTTGCGATCCGGAGTCGAAGGACCCCTATCCGATCGTCACGTCCGCTCTATCGCACGTCTTCGCGGGATCCAATCGGGCTTCAAGCTTCGACCCGCAGCTTCACCGCCGGTAATCGAACCAAAACTCCACGGCAACATACCGCCCCGCGTACTCCTGCGGCAACGGACCGAACGTGTCGATTCTCTGCAACGCCCGCATCGCCGACTGATCCAGCGAGGGAACGCCGCTCGACTGCTCCACCCGAATATTTTCCGGCTGGCCCGAGCGCGTGATCTCAAAGTAGATGTAAACCCGACGCGCCGCGTCGACATTGGGATCGACTTCGTACTTCAGCCAGTTCTCCGAAACCTTTCTCCGCACCGCGTCGACATACCAGCCGAAGCGGCTGCCGAAATCTCCCGTGCCTCCGGTGAAGCTCAAGCCGCCCTTGGTGCTGCCCGAGGTAAACGAACCGTAGGGCCCGCTGACCGGACCGCCCTCGCCAAAGGGAATCTTGTTGTCCTCGACTTTCGCGACTTCCTTGGGCGGCGGCTTCTTCTGCGTAGTCTCGTGTGGTCCCACGCGCTTGGCATTGCGCTCCGGAATCGGAATCGCCTTCGGCTCCTCCTTGGGAGTTTCCTTGGGCTTCGACTGCGCCAGCCCTTTCGATTCGTTGGCCAGCACGTTCTGCGTTTTCGTAGGAGGAGTAGGCAAAGGAATGGTGCTGACCAGGGTCGCGCTCATCGCGCCGCCGCCTCCGGTGGTGCCGCCCCAACTCTCGCCGCGTCCGCTGGGAAGCAGATATCCGAACAGCGCCAGGGCGAACAGTGCGGCATGCAGCGCCACCGAGCCGAGCAAGGGCCCGCGAACATTGCCCTCGGTCGGAAAGATGTCAATGTCGGCTGCCATTCGCTAACGCCCCAGAAGAAGCACACTGTTTGATGCGCGGATCCGGCCCCTTACTTTTGTCATCACGAGGAGGCCTTCAGGCCGACGAGGGATCTGCTTTTCGCCTTCTCTTGTCAGAATGCCTCGCAACTGCAAGGCTGCCTCGATTCGGCAAGGGAAACTGCCTGTCGGCATTGTCGAATGCCATCCTTGATCCATATCTGACGTAGGCCTACCGCCCATGCTTCTCCAGCGGTTGAGTCACGATGCTCACGTTGGTGATGCCGGCTTGCTTCACCGCGTCCATCACTGTCGCAAATGCGCCGAAAGGAACATTTTCATCGGCGCGCACAAAGATCGACTGGCCCTCCGGATCGCGAATCTTTTCGTGCAGCTTGGCGCCAATCTGGTTGATGTTGATGGGATCGTTGTTCAGAAAGACGCGTTGGTCGCGATCGATGGAAATCACCAGCCGCTCTTCGGTGATCTCCTTGACCGTCTTGGTGTGCGGAACCGAGACCTCGATGCCCGACTGCAACACCGGCGCGGTCACCATGAAGATGATTAGCAGCACCAGCACCACGTCGACCAGCGGGGTGACGTTGATGTCGGATAGCGAAGTCTGGGTGCGTCCTTGCTGATTCGTGAACGCCATTACCGCCGCTCCACGCTCTCGGGAACCCGAGCCGCTCCGGCCTGGGCGCGCTCCACTTCGTTGAACAATTCCAGGCCGAAGTCGTCCATGCGAGCGCCGAACTCGCGAATGTGCTGGGTAAACATGTTGTAGGCGATGACGGCCGGGATCGCGGCGAACAGTCCGGCAGCAGTGGTGATCAGCGCTTCGGAGACGCCCGGCGCAACCGCGCGCAAGGTCGCTGCTCCCGCCGTGCCGAGGCCGTGAAAGGCGTCGATGATGCCCCACACCGTGCCGAACAATCCGATGAACGGCGTGACCGCGCCCGTTGTAGCCAGCCAGGGCAGCCGGCTCTCCAGACGCGACAGCTCCTCGGACGACGCGATCTGGGTCGCGCGTTGCAAGGCCGGCATGCGAATGGGATACGACGCCTGCTTGCGCAGCTCCTCATAGGCGCCCTCGAAGACGGCCACCAGCGGGCTGGGCTTGAACTGCTCAGCCACGGCCGCCACATCTTGCAGGCGCTCCGACTTGCGGAAGGCCCGAATGAAGCGATTGCTCTGCACTCGCGCGCGCCGGAACAATCCCCACTTGGAGAAAATGATGGCCCAGGAAGCGACGCTGAAGAACAGAAGGATGACCAGAACAGTTTTGGCGACGAGACCGCTGGTTTCAATCAGACCTGAGATTTCACCGCCGATAGCCGAAGCGAGCAGGCAACAGTTCACATTCATGAGACAGAACAGGCTCAACTTTCGTTACTCCCGATTATAAGCATTTGACGGATTAGAAGCAGGTTTGCGCCAAGAGGTGCCTGTGGAGTTAATGGAGAAGCTGTCAGCATTCAGCTTAGAGCGCAAGTCGGAATTGCGATTCGCTAGAATGTCGGCGTGAAGCTCGTTCGCAAGATCGGCTTGTTCTTGGGGCATTTACTGACAGCGCTCATCGGGACAGCCATCCTGACCACGCCGATTTGGAGGTTGCGCCGCCCGACTTCAGTATCGGCCGCTCTCAGGCAAGAAGTAATAATCAGCATTGTCTGTGCCGCATTGCTCGGTGTGACGGCCGCGAAATTGTCGAAGGAGCGGCTAGGATTGTGGGTATGGGTGGCCGTCGCTCCGTTCTTCTTGTTTCATGTGGCGTCCGTGCTGTCTGTGGAACACCATGGCAGCGTCCTCGCCGAAGCGCACGGCGTATGGGCTCAGATATTTGGCTTTGAATGCGTCGATGAGTCGAGTGTGGGTTATTGCCGAAACTTCTTCGCGTACACCGTGCCGTTTGTTCGCGTTCTGGCGTACTCAACAGGAAGTGTGGTTGGTACTCGGCTGTTTACCGCGAGCCCAAAGGGCGAAAGTGATTAGCCCCGGGCGGAAGCCCGGGGTCTGCGGAAGAAGAGAGGCGAGTCCCGTAAGGGACGGCACATGCTCGTGAAGTTGTGATTTGACTCCAAGGCCGGGTGCCCCGGGTCTCGCGGTTTTCGAGACCCGGGTAAGTACGACTCAGGGTTGCGAAAAATCGTCGGCTCCTGAACTTTGGCTCTAGCACCCTCTACTCGTTGACCCGGACCAGTCCAATCCCGTGGTAGCCAAGCGGTCGATAACGAGATCCCAGGTCTCGAACGTCGCGAGACCTGGCGCACCCGGCGTTGAACTCAGCCCGAAGGGCGAAAGTGATTAGCCCCGGGCGGAAGCCCGGGGTTCACGGATGAAAAATGGTCTGAGTCCCGTAGGGACGAGAGATTTTCGCTTCGATCGCGGCGGGGCTCGCCGCGAATAAATGGCCATCTCCTCACTCGCCATCAATATCTAAATGAACCAACAAACCTCTGCCGTCCCTACGGGACTGTGACCCATTGATCGGATCTGAACCCCGGGCTTCCGCCCGGGGCTAATCACTTTCGCCCGTTGGGCTCGATCTCGTCTATTCCACTTGCTGTCGTCCCAGCCACTGCTCCCTAGCCCCTGGTAACTGGCCACTGACTGCTGCTTTCCTGCTAAACTGCGCACGTAAGCTCATCACCCCGAGACCTCCCGTGCTGCTGGAACTGCGAGTCGAAAACTACGCGGTCATTGACAACGTTGCCGTGGAGTTCGCCCCCGGTCTCAACCTGCTGACTGGGGAAACCGGCGCCGGAAAATCCATCCTTATCGACGCGCTCGCCCTGCTGCTTGGCGACAAAGCTTCCAGCGACGCGGTTCGTCATGGCACCGAGAAAGCCACCATCTCGGCGGTGTTCGACGCCGACTCTGCCGCCATCGGCGCGGTTCTGGAAGCTAACGGCATCGACGCCGAGGAAGGCCAAATCATTTTGCGCCGCGAAATTTCTGCCGGCGGCAAGGGGCGCGTCTTCATCAACAACCAGCCCGCGACAGTCACCGTTCTGAAACAACTTGCGTCCCACCTGGCTGTGATTCATGCGCAGAATGAAGCTGTGCTGGCCTTCGATGCCGCATCGCGGCTAGCGCTGCTCGACAGCTTTGCCGGCGCCGACGATGCGGCCGTGTCGAAGGCTTTCGACGAGTGGAACCAGGTGCGGCATCGCATTGCCGACCTGGAGCGCGACGAGCACGATCGCCTGCGCCTGCTCGATCTGTGGAGCTATCAGCGCAAAGAGATCGCCGACGCTCGCCTGCAACCGGAGGAGGACGCCAAGCTGGAAGCGGAGAAACGCGTGCTGGCCAATGCCGAACGAGTTCGCACTGCGGCCATGGCGGCCTACGACGCGCTGTACGAAAGCAACACCTCGGCGGCAGCCTCCATTCGCATCGCAACTCGCCAGATCGAGGAGCTGTCGCGCTTCGACGATCAGTTTCGCGATGCGGTGCCTGAGCTGGAGTCGGCACGCATCACCATCGAGGACATCGGCGCGCGGCTGCGCGATTATGCCGAGGACATTGAGGCATCGCCGGAGCGCCTGGCGGAAGTGGAAGACCGGCTGGCAGCGCTCGACCGGCTCAAGCGCAAGTATGGTCCGAAGTTGGAAGACGTGATTGCCCTGGGCGATGAGCTCGAACGCAAGCTGAACGAGATGGAGAACAAGGACGAAGTGCTGCGCAAGTTGCGCGCCGAGCTGGCGAGCGCGGCAGAAAAATATCTGGAAGCCGCGCGGACGTTATCGCGGCAGCGTTATGAAGCCGCGCGCAAGCTGGAGAAGCAGGTCGAAAGCGAAGTCAACGAGCTGGCGATGAAGGCGCGCTTCAAGGTCGAGGTCAGCGGCTCGGATGAGGAAGGGAACTGGACTGCTCGCGGCTTCGACCACGTGCAATATCTGATCTCGGCCAATCCCGGCGAGCCGCTAGGGCCGGTGGACGAGATCGCTTCGGGCGGCGAACTTTCGCGCGTGATGCTGGCGCTGAAAACGGTGGTGGAGGCAGGACAAACCAGGCGCGGTGGCCGCAACGGATCGGGTGCCCCATCCTCGTCGCCTTCATTTGGCGACAGGGTGGGTTCAAAGAAGTCAGGTTCGCAGCGCACCTTGGTCTTCGACGAAATTGACAGCGGCATCGGCGGCCGCGCGGCCGAGGCCGTGGGCAAGAAGTTGAAACAGCTTTCGCGGACCAAGCAAGTACTGTGCATCACGCACCTGCCGCAGATCGCATCATTTGCCGATCAACATTACCTGATCGAAAAGCGCGAGTCAGGCGGCCGGACAAAAACTTCGGTGCGGCCGCTTGACGCTGAGGAACGCACTCGCGAAATCGCTCGCATGATGAGCGGCGCCAAGCTCACCGACACCTCGCTGAAGCATGCGGAGCAGATGCTGAAGGAAAACCGATAAGCAAGTTGTCAGTAGTCAGTAGTCAGCGAACAGCTATGGGCATTTGTCCGCGGGTCCCGGTTGTGAGGCCTGCACTATGCTGGAAGAGTGTGGTGTCGGGAAAAGGCCAGGCCCTTGATTTCAGGACCCTGGGCATTTCTCTGCAAACCTACCTTTGGTTGCGCCACCATGCTGACGCAGCAGTTCCACAACTTGCTTGTGGCCCTCTCGCGCTGCCAACTGCAAGGGTGTCTGGCCATCCTCGTTCCTGAGATTGGCAACCGCTTTGTTTGCCAGCAGCAATTTCACGATGTCGGTGTAGCCGTCAGCAGCCGCGAAGTGCAGGGCCGTGTTGCCGTAGGCGTTCCCGGCATTGACATCGGCTCCTTTGGTCAGCAGCAATTTCACGAGTTCCTCGTCGCCATCACCCGCTGCCATCTCCAGAGGCCTCCCGCATAATGGGTCCTCGGCATTGGGATTGGCATGGTGGGCCAGAAGCAATTCCTCAAGGTCTTGGTGGTGATTGGCCGCTGCAAGCACCAAGGGCGTCTCGCCGTTATTGTCCTCAGCATTGACTTCAGCATGTTTGGCCAAGAGCAATTCTGCTATTTTCTCTTGGCCATTGGCCGCTGCGACGAGTAAAGGTGTGTTGCCGTCTTGGTCTTTGCTGAAAACCAAGTCGGGGTGCTGGTTGAGCAGCGCCTGTACGGTTGCCAAGTCGCCTTTGGCTACGGCAGCCTCAAGGCCGGTGATGTCGTCGCAAACGGCGAGGGTGCAGCAGCAAATCGCAATTAGCGCTATCCCTGCAAAACCGGTTTGGCGGGAAACCGCAGAGAGGAAGAAGCGGCTGACGCTGGAGCGCATTGTCGCCTGGCCTGGCATCCTGATTGCCTGTGCAGCCGGAAATTGTGCGCTCCTTTATCTCGAAAAACAAGCCATTCTTTGGGCTGCGCCAGCGGCTGAACCTACCGGATCGCCCCGTCTTTCCCCGCGATCTTGCGCAGCAGCCCAATCTGTCCGTTGTGGTAACTCTCGTGATAGTGCAGGCGGGTGAAGGCCTCGACAACCGATCCGGTTAGCGGCGGGCGGTTATGCGGCTCGGGCACGGCACGGGCAAGCGCTTCATCGGACATGGCGGCCAGGCCGGGAATCAGTTGCTGCTGCGAGTCGGCCAGTAGTCCTCGTAGCGTAGCCAGATCGAGCAGGCCGTCGACTGCGCCGCACGCGCTGCCGCGCTTGTACGGCTCAGCCTGACTCCCGGCGAGCACCGGCGTTCCTCCGCTGAGCGTAAGCAGTAGCCCACGCGACAAAATCATGTGTCCCAACACCCAGTTCAGGCAATTGCCGGAAGGTTGCGGAGCCACCAGGCTTTCGGCGTGGCTCACCCCGTCCAGGTTGCGGTTGATGGCTCCGTAGCTGAGTTCGTACATCTTCACCAGATCGGTGGCATTCATGATGGCGCTCGCTTTTCGATAAAGTGGGATTCGAAGCGATTGTACAAGGCTGGGGTTCGCGTGTCTGCGGATGGCGGTGGGGAAGATTGCCGCGAGTTTGTTGCCACGCTTTGCAGCTTCCGGACATCCAAGACAGGCAGGCGCGGTTCGTCGCAGCGCGGGGAAACCGCAGGTCCCTCCGCTCCGGCTGAACAGTTTGCTGAAAAAGTCGGCCTAAGACGATTTTGAAGGGGCGTAGCTTTAGCTACGCCGTAGCAAGCCCTTTATATTTGTCATCCCGAACCGACTTTAGTCGGTTCGGGATCTGCTTTTCCGACTTTTTCAGCAAACTGTAAAGCCGTCGGTCGGGATGACACGCAGGGGTTAGTGGCTAGTGATTAGTGGATAGATAAGCCGGGAGAACGTAGACTCCTTCCGGCGGAAGAACTCGACCCCGCTATTTACCGCTAACTTGCCCTCGCCGTTAGCTGCTGAATTTGCGCTGCAGGCTGCGGAATTGCGCTGCTGGGGCCGGTTAGGTTGGTGGTTACCCCGCTGCTACAATAGAGTAATTCTGGGGTAACTGGGGTTTGAATTCGTATACTAAGTTAGGACGGCATGAGTCAAAGTGACGCGAAAACCTTACTTTTGTTGAAGCCGCGGGGCTTTTGCGCCGGAGTGGTGCGCGCCATCGATATTGTCCGCATCGCTCTTGAAACCTTCGGCGCACCTATCTACGTGCGCAAAGAAATCGTACACAACCGCTACGTGGTCGACGAGCTTACCGCCAAGGGCGCCATCTTTGTCGACAGCGTACAAGAGGTTCCGGCCGGCGAGCGCGTGATCTACAGCGCGCACGGAGTCGCTCCCGAGGTTCGCCAGGAGAGCAAGCTACGCGAGTTGCGCGTGATCGACGCAACCTGTCCGCTGGTGACCAAGGTTCACGTGGAAGCGGTCAAGTTTGCCCGCGAAGGTTATTCGCTCATCCTCATTGGACATCGCGATCACGATGAAGTCATCGGCACCCTGGGCGAGGCCCCGCTGGTAACGCAGGTGGTCGATGCCCCGGAAGACGTCGACAACCTGCATGTCGCCGACCCGGATCGCGTCGCTTATCTGACCCAGACGACCTTGAGTCTGGACGAAACCACCCATGTGATCGAGGCTTTACGAAAACGTTTTCCCAACATTAAGGGGCCGCACGCGCAGGATATTTGTTATGCCACGGAAAATCGCCAGACTGCGGTGAAAGATGTCGCGGCCGATTGCGACCTGCTGCTGGTGGTGGGCTCCGACAACAGCTCCAACTCGAATCGGCTGGTTGAGGTCGCGCGCAACCTGGGCACGAACTCCCATCTCATCGAAAACTATCGTTCCATCAAGCCCGAGTGGCTGCATAACGTGAATACCGTAGGTCTTACCGCAGGAGCTTCCGCGCCCGAGATTCTGGTGCAGGAGGCGGTAACTTTCCTGGAGGAACAGGGTTTCACCAACATGCGCGAGGTGGAAGTGATGCCCGAGCATGTGCGCTTTGGATTACCGCCCGAGATCGTCGAGGCAATTGGGGCCGCGCCTGCATTGTCTCCAGGGTCCCCGGCGCGCGCCGATTTTGCGCGCGATGGGGCGTAGGTGGCGGAGTAAAAGAAGCAATGGCAGATCCTTCGAATCCCGCCGAAGTACGCTTCGGCAAAATCGACGACATCAAAAGCCGGGTAGCCGCAGCGGTTGACGCTTCGCGGCGATTCCTGTTCAGCATCCAGGACCGCGAAGACGGCTTCTGGTGCGGCGAACTGGGCGCCGATACCACCCTGGTTTCCGACTACATCCTGCTGCATCGCCTGCTGGGGACCGAGAATGCGGTGCGCACTCAGAAATGTGCGGTGGAGATTCTGAACCGGCAGAATGCCGATGGCGGCTGGCCGATTTACAACGACGGGCCATCAAATGTCAGCGCCTCGGTGAAGGCCTACTTCGCGCTGAAGATGGCGGGCTACCGTCCCGATCATCCGCAACTGCAGAAGGCGCGCGAGCGCATTCTGGCCCTGGGCGGCGTGACCGAGGTCAACACCTTCACCAAGATTTACCTGTGCTTCCTGGGTCAGTACGATTACGACGCGGTGCCGGCCATTCCACCGGAGATCGTGCTGTTTCCCAACTGGTTCTGGTTCAATCTCTACGAAATTTCTTCGTGGTCGCGCGCCATCCTGGTGCCGCTCTCCATCGCCTACGCCAAAAAGCCGTTCAAGAAGATTCCCGACGAGGAAGGCATTGACGAGCTCTTCGTCGGCGGCCGGTCGAAGAGCCAGCTGCGTCTGCGTTGGGCGAAGAAGCTGATCGGCTGGCGCAATTTCTTCCTGCTGCTTGACCGCCTGATTCATTTCTTCGAGCGGGTGCACGTTCGCCCGCTGCGTTCGCAAGCTCTGAAAGTTGCGGAGAAATGGATGCTGGAGCGGCTGGAGATGAGTGACGGCCTGGGCGCGATTTATCCCGGCATCATGAACTCCATCATCGCGCTGCGCTGCCTGGGCTATTCGCTGGACGATCCGCAGGTCATTCGCGCCATGGACGAGTTCGAGAAGCTGGGCATCGAGGAAGAGACCACCTTCCGCATGCAGCCTTGCATGTCGCCGGTGTGGGACACGGCCTATGCGGTGTTTGCGCTGGCGGAGAGCGGAGTTCCGGCCAACGATCCGCGCCTGGTGCAGCCCTGCGAGTGGATGCTGAAGAAGCAGGTCACGCGCAAAGGCGACTGGTGCGTGAAGAATTCCAAAGCCGCGCCCGCGGGCTGGTACTTCGAGTTCAACAACGAGTTCTATCCCGACGTGGACGATAGCGCGCAAGTGCTTGCTCGCCCTAAGCCGCGTGAAGACCAGCAACGAGAGCTATCACGACAAGTCGGTACGGCGCGCGCTGGACTGGATTCTGTCGATGCAGTGCAAGAACGGCGGCTGGGCCTCGTTCGACAAAGACAACGACCGCATGGTCTTCCAGCACATTCCGTTTGCCGATCACAACGCCATGCTCGATCCGCCGACGGTCGACATTACCGGCCGCGTGCTGGAATGCCTGGCGACCTATGGCTACTCGCTGAAAGACGAGCCAGTGCGGCGCGCGGTGGAATTTATCCGCAGCGAGCAGGAGCCTGATGGTTCGTGGTTCGGGCGCTGGGGCGTGAACTATATCTACGGCACCATGCTGGTGCTGCGCGGGCTGGAAGCGGTAGGCGTGGATTATCACGAGCCGTTTGTGCTGCAGGCGGTGGAGTGGCTGCGCATGATGCAGAATCCCGATGGCGGCTGGGGCGAAACCTGCGGCTCCTACGACGACGCCAACACCAAGGGAGTGGGGCCAAGCACGGCTTCGCAGACGGCCTGGGCGGTGATGGGATTGCTCGCGGCCAACGACACGCGCAATGATTCGCTGCAGCACGGCATCGCCTATCTGCTGAAGACGCAGCGGCGCGATGGGTCGTGGGATGAATCGCTCTACACCGGAACCGGCTTTCCGCGCGTGTTCTATCTGATGTACTACATGTACCGGCAATACTTCCCGCTGCTGGCCCTAACGACCTATGCGAAGGCGATGGCGCCAGCGGACGACTACCGGCTGAGCATCGTGCGCCGCCGGAAATAGCCGGCTGCACTTCGAATCTGCCGCGCCTGGCAGTCTCGCTGGTAACTCGCGTTCCCCAGCGCCGAAGAGTGTGAGAATTAGATTTACATCTTGGCAGCGGAGTGCGAAGCACAAGGAACGAGCGCCGCAGGCGCGGAAGAGCTTAGCCCAGCATGGAGCCGCAGGCGGAATGCTGGGTACAGTGGCAAACAAGTCCGAGTCCCCCGGGGACGACACGGTTCTGACACAGGCTGACTCTGTTGACGTCCTGATGTGTCGTCCCTGCAAGGGGCTGGGAGTTTTGATAGCACTACCACGTAGAATAGTGGCAGGCTGACCGACGGAGGTGGGCCCATGACGATCACGATTGAAGTGAAACCCGAAGTCGAGGCCGAACTGGCTGCCCAGGCGGCTGCCCGCGGCATGGATGTGCAGGCCTATGCTGCGGTTCTGCTCGAACAGGCAACACAGCCCGCGGGCGAAAAGGTGACGCCCAAGAAAAGCCTGGTGGATTTCTTGCGGGAATCGCCACTAGTTGGTGTGGAACTCAATTTGGAGCGCGATAAGGATACGGGCCGAGACATCGAGCTATGAGTGGTTACCTGCTCGATACCAATTGCATTTCCGAACTCGTTCGAATCGAACCCGACGCTAACGTCATGGCATGGATGCGCGCGGCCAACGAGAAGCTGCTGCATCTCAGCGTTCTCACATTAGGGGAAATTCGCAAAGGCACGACGCTGCTACCAGCCAGCCGGCGACGCACTCAATTGGAGCGATGGCTGGAGATCGAGCTGCCGGCCCAATTCGCGGATCGACTCTTGCCCATCAATGCCGAAATTGCAGAGGTTTGGGGCGAGATGGCCGGAAAAGCACAGCTTCAAGGCATCGCGACGGGCATCATCGATGGCTTTCTTGCCTCGACGGCGAAGCACCACGAGCTTACAATCGTCACCCGCAATGTGCGGGATTTCAGAATGTGGGGGATCACGATCTTCAACCCCTGGAATCCTGCAGGAGTGTAATCGCTAACCGATGAAATGTTTTGTTACAGGCGCCACCGGATTTCTGGGAAGTCATGTTGCCCGGCAATTGCTAGCCAGAGGCGCCGACCTGCGGTTACTGGTGCGATCCACCAGTCGGCTGGACAACATTGCTGACATCGCAGCCGAGCGCGTTACTGGCGATCTACGTGATCTCGAGTCGCTGCAGAAGGGCATGGCGGGCTGTGAATTCGTGTTCCACGTTGCCGCCGACTACCGGCTGTGGTCGCTGAACGGTCAGGAACTCTACGACTCCAACGTCGAGGGCACGCGCAACATCCTGCAGGCGGCGAGAGATTCCGGTGTGCGCCGGGTTATTTATACCAGCAGCGTTGCCACCATGGGCTTCGGCAACAACGGGCGTCTCACGGATGAGAAGTCTCCGGTCACCTTGTCGAACATGATCGGCGACTACAAGCGCAGCAAGTTTATGGCCGAGCAGTTGGTCATCGAAGCCGGACGCAGCGGGCAGAACGTGGTGATGGTCAATCCTACGACTCCGGTGGGCGAACGCGACATCAAGCCCACGCCCAGCGGGCAAATCGTGGTGGACTTCCTGCGGCGCAAGTTTCCGGCCTATGTCGATACCGGGCTGAACCTGGTCGACGTCATCGATTGCGCCGAGGGACATCTGCTGGCGATGGAAAAAGCGCAGCCCGGCGAGCGCTATATTCTAGGCGGCGAGAATCTGACGCTGAAGCAGATCCTCGACAAGCTGGGCGCGATGACCGGTTTACCGTCGCCGAAGGTGAAGTTGCCTTACGCGTTCGCGCTGGCCACCGGCGTGGTGGATACATTGGTCGTCGGCAAAATGCTGAAGCGCGAGCCGCGGGTGACCATCGACGCGGTGCGCATGGGCCGCAAGAAGATGTTTGTCACTAGCGCCAAGGCGGAGCGCGAGCTGGGATGGAATCCGCGTCCGGTGGACGGCGCTCTGCAGCGGGCGGTGGAGTGGTTCCAGGCCAACGGCTATGCCGCATAGGCGGATAGCGATAGTGGCGGCGATGCCGGTAGAGTTAGCGCCGCTGCTGGGTAAGACGCGACCGCAGCCGGTGGACGGGGTGGATTTATTTGAGCTACCCGGGGCCATGGTTGCCATTGGCGGCATCGGAGAAAGTCATGCCCGTCACGCAGCGGAAGTCGTGATCGAGCAGGCGCAGCCGAAGCTGCTGGTATCGGCAGGAATCGCGGGCGCGATTTCGCCGAAGCTGAAGGTCGGCGATGTGGGCTGGATTCGCGAAGTAGTCGATGTCGCAACCGGTGAGCGCTATCGGACAGAGCGAGGCGACTGGGTGCTGGCCACGTCGCAGGATGTGAGCGATGCGGCCGAGAAGCAAAGCCTGCTGACCAGGTACGGCGCTGACGTAGTGGATATGGAAGCCGCGGCGGCAGCGCAAGTTGCTCGGGAACGCGGTATCGAGTTCGCGGCGGTGAAGGCGATCTCCGATGATGCGAGGTTCGAGATGCCGCCGCTGAACCGGTTCATCGACGACGGAAGATTCGATACCCGGCGCTTTCTGGTTTATGTAGCGCTGCATCCTCGCTGGTGGGGAACGCTGGGGAAGATCAAGAAGAATAGCGAGATCGCCACTGCGAACCTGTGCGGGGCGGTGGAACATCTAATTGAAGGCAGTTGTCAGTAGCCAGTTGTCAGTTGTCGGTACAGCGTAGGTCATGGCGTATCCGGCGACTGACAACTGACAATTGACAACTGACAACTGGTTCATGTCGATCGCAACTCAACTCGGTGCATTAACCCGCCAACAGGTCATCCCCTCGACCATGACTGCGGCCGTCTACCGCGGCATCAACGACGTCCGCCTGGAGACGGTTCCTGTGCCGCAGATCGGGCCTGGCGAGTTGCTGATCCGGGTCCACACCTGCGGCATCTGCGGCACGGATTTGAAGAAGATTGCCACCGGCTCGCACTCCGCGCCTCGCATCTTTGGACATGAGACCACCGGGGTCATCGCCGCCCTGGGTGACAACGCTACCGGCTACCAGCTCGGCGATCGGGTCATGGTCTTCCATCACATCCCCTGCGGCGATTGCTACTACTGCCGGCACAAGGTGTTTGCCCAGTGTCTGACCTACAAGAAAGTGGGCGCGACGGCGGGCTACGAGGCTAGCGGCGGCGGCTTCGCCGAGTACGTGCGAGTCATGGATTGGATTGTCGGCAAAGGCGTGATCCGCATTCCCGACGGCGTTTCCTTCGAGCAGGCATCGTTCATCGAGCCAGTGAATACTTGCCTGAAAGGTATTGAAACCCTAAGGCTTGTGCCGGGAGAAACCGTGCTGGTCATGGGTCAGGGGCCGATCGGCATTATTCTGGCGGTTCTGGCTCGGCGGAGCGGGGCGCGGGTAATCACTTCCGATTTGCTTCCGCAAAGGCATACAATAAGTCAGGCGTTCGGCCTGTGTGAAAACATCGATGCCTCCACCTCCGATACCGTGCAGACCATCAGAGAACTGACGGAGGGCCGAGGGGCAGATGCGGTTATTCTGGCAGTAGCGGGTAATGGCTTGATTCGCCCGGCCATGGATGCAACGCGTCCGGGCGGGCGGGTGTTGCTGTTTGCGCAAACCCAACATGGGGAAGCCACCATCGACCCGGCTGCGGTGTGTGTCGACGAAAAGAGTTTGTTGGGTTCTTATAGCGCCTCGGTGGATTTGCAGGCAGAGTCGGCGCGATTTGTGCTCAGCCGGGAAATGGATCTGGAGCGGCTTATCAGCCACCGTTTCCCCTTGGCTGAGTCGATTGAGGCGTTGCATTTGGCAGCCCAACCCAAGCCAGACTCGATGAAAGTAGTGATTCAGCCGGGCAGCCAATGGAAGGACCAGTCGTGAATGGACAAATGACGGCGGCTGTCCTCTACGGTAAAGAGGACGTCAAAATCGAACAGGTACCCATCCCCAAGCTGGAGGAAGGGGAAGTGCTGGTTAAGGTGCAGGTGGCCCTGACCTGCGGTACCGATCTGAAGGTTTATCAGCGCGGCTACCACGCCCGCATGATCGTGCCTCCAGCGCTGTTTGGCCACGAGTTGGCCGGTGTGATCGAAGAGGTTGGGCCGGGAGTACGAGGATTCAAGAGAGGCATGCGCGTGGTGGCGCTGAATTCGGCGCCCTGCGGTACCTGCTTCTACTGCTCCAAGCATCAGGAAAACCTCTGCGAAGATCTGCTGTTCAACAACGGCGCTTATGCCGAGTACATTCGCATTCCCCGGCGCATTGTTGAGACCAACATGCTGGCCATCCCCAAGCACGTCAGCTTCGAAGAAGCCGCGATGGTCGAGCCCCTGGCCTGCGTGCTACGCGGTCTGCACGAGACCAAGATGGAGATTGGCGACTCGGTGGCTGTGATCGGCGCCGGCCCCATCGGACTGATGTTCGTGCAGGTAGCCAAGCTGACCGGCTGCAACGTGATCTCGGTGGTGAAGCGCGACTCGCAAGTAGCGGCCGCTCGCCGGGTAGGCGCCGACCATGCGGTGCAGATTACGGCGGTCGACGATCCGGTGAAAGCGGTGCGCCGCCTGACCCATGACAACCGCGGTTGCGATGTGGTGATTGAAGCCGTGGGACGTCCGCAGGCTTGGGAGTGGACCATCGACATGGTCCGCAAAGGCGGCACGGTGAACTTCTTCGGCGGCTGCGCCAGCGGCACCACCGTAGCTTTGGATACGCAGCGCCTGCACTACAACGAGCTGACGCTGAAGGCCACGTTCCATCACACCCCGGAAACCGTGAGGAAGGCGTTCTCGCTGATTGCCGAGCGCAAGATCAAAGGCACCGACTACATCACCGGCGAAGCCCCACTGTCGCGCCTGCAGCAAGTGCTGCGCCACATGCTGAACCGCAACGGCGACATCAAGACCGCGATTATCCCGGGGCAGTAGAAGCAGTTGCCGGTCGGCGGTTGTCAGTCGGCGGTCGTGAGTTTTCGGTCGGGTGAGGAAAGCTTTAATTGGGTTTCGCTTTGAAGCGGACGGCCTTCAGAGCCTGTGTAGCGACCCGCTTGAGAGTTTTCCCGTAGGAAAAGAACATCGAATTCCAGAATTCAGCCTGGCAAGGTTTTGAAGGGGCGTAGCTTCAGCTACGCCGTAGCAAGTCTTTTTATTTTTGTCATCCCGAATCCGGCTTCAGCCGGTGAGGGATCTGCTTTTCGAGTTTTTCAGCAAACTGTTTAGCCGCTGCAGGACTTCGGCTTGACCGGAAGCTCCTTCTGCTTTTTGGGTAGCGGGTCAGTACCCGATGCAATTCCCTTAATGTCTTCTATTCCGACCGGCAATCACCTGCACCTTGCCGGGCCGCGAACCACGGCCGTTGCTTCCGGACCTCGCGGTTACCAATTAGAAGCGAACTCTGCTCTTGTCCCGACTCTGAAAACAGAAGAACGCCGGAACGCTAGATTGCCCATATTGAACAGCTTACGCCGTAAGGTGAAATTAATTTGACCTTGCTCCCCTCCGCGTAGAAGCTCTGCTCCAAGCACGCCCGTGGCGCGGCCTGGCTCGCCAGAATCGACAACCAGACCACAGGCAAAGGGGGAAATCATGCGACTGGGGCAACGGCCGCAACGAGCGGCAAGAATTCAACATGCCTTTACCGTGGCCTTTCTGTTATTGCTTGCCATCACGGCCGAGGCGCAGACCCTCACCGTGCTGCACGGCTTCAGCGCCAGTGAGAACGCAGTGGGCGGCAGCGAACCTTTCGCGGGCATCACCTTCGATCAGCAAGGCAGGATCTACGGCACCACGTATTATGGCGGCAGCCACGCGAACGGCGTGGTCTACCGCCTGGTCCACCAGGGTGAGGGATGGGGCCTGTCACCCATCTACAGCTTCGGCACGCTGGGAAGTCATGATGGAATCTATCCGGAGGCCAGGGTAGTTTTTGGCCCCGATGGCCTGCTTTATGGGACCACCTCCTACGGCGGCGCCGAAGGCTATGGAACCGTTTTCAGCCTGCGACCTCCGGCAACTACGTGTACCACAACCCTTTGCCCCTGGGTTGAGACCATCCTATACAGCTTTACTGGGGGCGCCGATGGCGGATACCCACAATTCGGCGACCTGGTCTTCGACCCGGCCGGCAACATTTACGGAACCACCTACGGTGGCGGCAGTTCGAGAGAAGGCGTCGTTTTCAAGCTCGCTCGATCCGGCAGTGGCTGGACGGAGAGCGTGGTTTGGAACTTCGGTGGCAGCGTCGGCTGCTGTCCCTATGGCGGAGTGACTTTAGATACCGCCGGCAATCTCTATGGCACGACTGAGGGCACCGTGTACAAGTTGTCACCCACGCAGTCGGGATGGAGCGAGACGACCCTCTATGACTTCACCGGCGAAAATGGCGCTGGAGCTGGCGCTCCCATCATGGACGCGCACGGCAACCTCTTCGGTATAACGGGTGGTCTTGACGGAGGCATCGCCGTCGCCTATGAACTCACGCTGCAAACCGGTTGGTCCTTCAGCCTGTTGCAAGACTTCGGGAATGAGTACCTCGCACCGGTTGCACCGCCGACCTTCGACTCACAGGGCAACCTCTACGGACCAGTGCCTACCATCGGCCAGGCTTTCGCGGGCGAAATTTTCAAGCTGATGCATTCGGGCGATCAATGGATCTATAGCCCGTTCTACCAGTTCGATAACTGCGATAACGCATGCGTTCCCGTCGGCGCCGTTATCTTTGACGCCAGCGGAAATATGTACGGGACCACGTTGGCTGGAGGCGCCAGTGGAGGGGGCACCGTGTGGGAGATCACGCCGTAAACAATTGTCAGTAGCCAGTGGTCAGTTGTCCGCAACCACCCGATATCCCGGAGGTCTTCTATGAAATGCTGTGCGCAGCATCCGAATCGTAACCGTTCTTCGCGGCAATGTGCCGTCATACCCGCAACCCTGGCGCTCTTTTTCCTGGCGGGCTTGAGCGCGCACGCTCAGGCGGTGGTGCACACCTTCACTGGGCACCGGGACGGCGGGCATCCCACGGCCGGGCTGACTCCGGACGCCGCTGGGAATCTGTACGGCACGGCATTCGCCGGCGGACCCTTGAACGAGCAGTGTTTCGACGAAGGCTGCGGCGTCGTCTTCAAGATGACGCGTGTCGGCTCCGGTTGGATCGAGACGCCGGTCTATAGCTTCGGCAGTTTGCCGGATGGGCAAGGCCCCGAGTCGCGCGTCATCTTCGGGCCGGACGGCGCTCTGTATGGCACCACCTATCAGGGCGGAGCCAATGCGTGCTGCGGAACCGTATTCAAGCTCCAACCCCCGGCGCATTCCTGCGCTAGCGTCTCGTGTCCATGGCGCGAGACCATTCTGTACAGTTTCACCTCGTTGGCCGATGGAGCCTATCCCGTGGGCGACTTGGTGTTCGATCGCTCCGGCAACCTGTACGGCACGACGGCCGGCGGTGGAACCGGATCCTGCCAAGTCGGTTGCGGTACCGTCTTCGAACTCAGCCCGAACGGCAACGGCGCCTGGACGAAGACCACGCTGCACTCATTCCAGGGAGGCGCAGGTGACGGCGCGTCGCCGGACTCGGCCCTGCTCATCGATTCGGCCGGGAATCTCTACGGCACCACCGCCGTGGGCGGCAGTTACTACTGTTATTCCAAACCGACTTGCGGCACGGTCTTCGAGATGTCGCCCTCCGGCTCCGGATGGACGGAGACAGTCCTCCACGTTTTTACCGATGGCCCCGACGGCGGCAATCCCGCCGGCTTGGTCTTCGACAGTGAAGGCAATCTGTACGGCGCGGCTTCCAGCGGCCCGGGAGAATTTGGCGCCGGCACGATTTTTGAGTTGACCCCCTATCAAGGCGGCGGCTGGACCTTCACCGTTTCCTACACCTTTAGCGACATTGGAGCGTCATTCCCCAATGCGCCCACGATGGACGCAGCCGGCAACATCTATGGCGGCTCTCAAAACGGTGGAGTCTACGGAACTGGAGCCGCGTATAAGCTGACCCGCTCCAACGGCGGCTGGAGCTATGCGACCATCGGGAGCTTCAGTTTTGGCGGCGCCTCCGGCAACACTCCAGAGGGCACCGTGGTAGTCGATGCGCAGGGCAACGTGTACGGAGCGTGCTATTCCGGCGGCTCGTCTCAAAATGCAGGCACGCTGTGGGAGATCACGCCGTAACTCGGTTGTCAGCAGAGGCTGTACCCCATGGTGAAATTTCGAGAAGCGCATGGTTGCAGGTGGCTTACTGTTTGACACCCCAACCCTGGACGCGTCGGGCAATCTGTACGGCACAACCTACCTTGGCGGGGCCTATGGGAATGGCTCGGTTTTCAAGTTGACTCCCGGACCGAATGGCTGGAGCTATACCGACCTGCATGACTTCACCGTCTTCTCCGACGGAGCCAATCCCTCCGGTAGCGTGACCCTCGACAGTCAAGGGAATATCTACGGCACAACCACGGACGGCGGGAATAATAACAGCGGTGTGGTCTTCGAGATCATGCCGTAGAAGGCGACTGAAAAAGTCTGGGATCGGTCGATTTGAAGGGGCGCAGCTTCAGCCATGCCCTGAGCTTGCCGAACGGGTGCGCCGCCATATGCCCCTTAAATTTGTGATCCCGAGCGGACTTTAGAGTCTGCGTGGGAACTAAATTTTGGATTTGCGAGTGGGATAAATCATCCGAAAATCCCGTCCGTCAGGACGACTCAGTTCAGCCCAGGACGGAGCCGCAGGCGGAGTCCTGGGTCGGGTGGAAAATTGATTTGAGTCCTGTAGGGACGACAGATGTTCTCACGGAGACTCTTTAGTCCGCTCAGGATCTGCTTTCTCGACTTCTTCAGCAACCTAGTAAGGCGGTTTCCTCATCGACAGCCGAGACAGCCGATCGCCCCGTCCCAGCCCTCCTTTGGCTCGGGCGGGGCAATACCCGTTACAATTCTTGTAATGTCTTCTGTTCCGACCGACAACCGGTTGCATTTTGCGCCGCAGGATTCTGCTGCCTTGGCCGGCTGGCAGGCGTTGCCGCCCGAGTACGCCATACCCGATCGCGCTCCGTCCTTGGCCGAAGCGCAGCAATACTGCGCGCGGCTGGCGCATTCGCATTACGAAAACTTTTCGGTGGTTACCTGGTTTCTGCCCAAGCATCTCCATCAGCACTTCTACAACGTTTATGCTTACTGCCGGATCTCCGACGATCTCGGTGACGAAGTAGGCGATGCGCAGCAATCGCTGGCGTTGATGGACGAGTGGGAAGCGGAGCTGAATGCGACCTATCTCAGCCTGGTTCCTCAGCGGCTAAAGTCGGAAGTAGTGGTCGGCTCTACCGGCACGCCTGAAGGCGTGCCCTTTCAAGACACGGAGGCGCCCGCGCGAAATCCAGTCGGCCCGCGGCATCCCGTGTTTGTCGCGCTGCGGGAAACCATTCGCGAGTGCGATATTCCGCGTGCGCCCTTCGCCGATCTGCTGACCGCGTTTCGTCAGGACCAGACGGTGACCCACTATCCCACATTCGAGGACGTGCTTGGCTACTGCAAGAACTCGGCGAATCCGGTGGGACATCTGGTGCTCTATCTCTGCGGCTATCGCGATGCCGAGCGGCAGCAGCTGTCCGACTACACCTGCACCGCGCTGCAGCTGGCGAACTTCTGGCAGGATGTTGCCGTCGACTACGGCAAAGGCCGAATCTATCTTCCGCTGGACAGCCTGGCGAAATTTGGTGTCAGCGAAAACGACATCGCCGAGCGTCACGCCACGCCACAGTTTCTGGAGATGATGAAGTTCGAAGTGGCGCGCGCTCGCGACTGGTTCGCCAAGGGCTTGCCGCTGGCCGGCAAGGTCGACAAACATCTGGCGCTCGACATCGAGCTGTTCAGCCGCGGCGGCCTGGAAATCCTGAACGCCATCGAGCAGCAAGGCTACGACGTTCTGAAGCAGCGCCCATCGATTTCCAAGCCGCGCAAATTGTGGCTGCTGGCGCGCGCGGCCGCGGGAAAAGTACTGCCAAACGCCATCCATTCACCACAGAAGAAGGGAGGTAGCTGAGTTGCTTTCTTTCTTGACTCCGTGGCCTCCGTGCGTCCGTGTTGAAAAACCCGTCCCGAGCGAGGCGTTGTGAGCCAGCACCCGCTGCAGCTGCGGGCGGCTTACAGCGTTTGCCGCCACATTGCGCGCTCGGCCGCCAAAAATTTCTACTACGGCTTCCTGGTCTTGCCCTCGCGCAAGCGCAACGCGCTGTCGGCGGTGTACGCCTTCATGCGCCATGCCGACGACATTTCCGACGACCCGTCGATTCCCGCGCAGCAGCGCCGCGAAAAGCTTGACGAATGGATGAACGCGCTGCGGCGCGTGGTCGATGGCGAACGTACCGACGATCCCGTGCTGTTCGCTTTGGCCGATTCGCAGATGCGCTTCAACATCCCGCTTGAGTTGCTGGAGAAGCTGGTGCGCGGGACGGAGATGGATCTTCCACCCCAACCGGTCCAAAGTCGGCACCGGTCGGGGGCCCCGGTTGTGCCCGAGCCGGCGTCGGCCACCGAGAGCCAGCCCCCGCAACTGCAATACGAAACCTTCGATCAGCTTTATGACTACTGCTACCACGTGGCCTCGGTGGTCGGGCTGGTGTGCATCCGCATTTTCGGCTATCGCGATCCGCGGGCAGAAAAGCTGGCCGAGGAAACCGGGGTCGCGTTTCAGCTCACTAACATCCTGCGCGACGTGAAAGAAGATGCCGGCCTGGGACGAGTGTATTTGCCGCGCGAGGATTTTGCCCGCTTCGGAATCGACCCGCACACGCTGACTAACGGCTCGGCGCGCGAGTCGCTGCGCCCGGTGCTGGAATTCGAGGCACTGCGGGCGCGCGGCTTCTACCGCTCGGCTGAAGAACTGCTGCCGCTGATCGACGAAGACAGCCAGCCCGCGCTCTGGACGCTGGTGGAAATCTATCGCCGCCTGCTGGAGCGCATCATCGCCCGCAATTACGATGTCTTCTCCGAGCGGGTGCGGCTCGGCACCGCCGAGAAGCTCACCGTCATGGCCCGAGGATTTCTGCGATTCACCTAATGGCCAACAACCACAAACCACTACTGGGAACCGTTGCCATTATCGGCGGTGGCCTGGCCGGCCTGTCGGCGGGCAGCGCGCTGGCTGGGGCCGGATACCAGGTTGAGTTGTTCGAGCGGCGTCCTTATCTCGGCGGGCGGGCGTCGTCGTACGAACTGCCCGGCACCGGCGAGGTGGTCGACAACTGCCAGCATGTGCTGCTCGGCTGCTGCACCAACCTCATCGACTTCTATCGCCGGCTGGGCGTCGAGCAACAGATTCGCTGGTATGACGAGATCACGTTCATCCTTCCCGGCGGCAAATCGTCGACGCTGAAGCCGGGAGCGCTGCCCGCGCCGCTGCATGCGGCGCCATCATTTCTGGCGTCATCGGTTCTCGATCTGAAAGATAAGCTGGCGATTGCGCGCGCCATGCTGGCGCTGACGCCGGCGCTGCCGCACGACGATGGTGAGAACTTTCAGGCCTGGCTGGAGCGGCATGGACAGACCCGGCAGGCGATCGACCGCTTCTGGGCGCCGGTGCTGATTAGCGCACTGAACGAAGAACTGGATCGGGTATCGGTTCCCTATGCCGCCCTGGTGTTTCGCGATTCGTTCCTGAAATCGGCTGAAGCCGGCCGCATGGGGGTGCCCGCGGTGCCGCTGTCGCAGCTTTATGGAACCGCAGCATCCTACATTGAGGGACATGGCGGCAAAGTCCATCTGCGCGCGCCGGTCGAGTCGATTACCTCTGACATTGAGGGAGTCCTACTGCGTGTCAGCGGAGAAGAGATTCGCGCCGATTATGCCATCCTGGCGACGCCATTCAACGCCGTGGACAAGCTGCTGCCGGATGTGCCTGAGATGCAGGCTTTGCGCCAGAAGGCACACAGCTTCGAGAGCTCGCCGATCACCGGAATTCACTTGTGGTTCGATCGCGAGATCACGCCGCTGGAGCACGCGGTGCTGCTGGAGCGCACCATCCAGTGGATGTTTCACAAGTCGAAGATCCTCCACCCCAACAGCTCCAAAACCGGGAGCAGTCGAGGGCCCCGGGACCTGGCTACGCGCCGGGATGCGGCCGAGGCGGGAAGCTATCTGGAGCTGGTGGTCAGCTCGTCGAAGACCCTGGTGGACAAGCCGCGCGGGGAGATCATCGACCTGGCGGTGCGCGAGCTGGCGGAATTTTTCCCCGTCGTGCGCGAGGCGAAGCTGACCAAGGCTACGGTGATCAAAGAGATTCATGCCTCGTTCTCGCCCTCCCCGGGCAGCGACGCCTTTCGTCCTGCGCACACTACGCCGTGGCCGAGGCTCTTGCTGGCCGGAGACTGGACCGCGACCGGCTGGCCGGCCACCATGGAAGGCGCGGTGCGCAGCGGCTACTCCGCCGCCGAGGTGCTGAGTGGATCGGCAGGGAAGTTCCTGGTACCGGATTTGCCGGCGCGAGGATTGATGAAGTTGTTCTCCTAACTTTGGCCCACACCAACTTCACCAGTTGGTGATAGACTACGACCTATGAAACGCGCAAGTGTCACGCTTCCGGACGACCTGGCCGAAGCCGTAGAAACCTATGTTCGTGACCAAGAGGCGCCGCCCTCGCTGACGGTTGTTGTGCAATCGGCTTTGCGTCAGTTCTTAACTCAGCGTGGCTATCTGCGACCGCGCGGTCCTCTGAAAATCACTCCGGCAAAACGTGGGAGCGGGCTAAAAGATGTGAGCCAAGAACATGACCGTTACTTTGCTGAGCGATGAGGCGCGCCGTTCTAGCCGACGCAGGCCCTCTCTACGCCGCCGCCGATCCTGACGACACTCACCACCATCGCGCACAGGAAGATCTGAGGCGTCTGGCAGGCGAGAAACGCGACGTCCTGGTTGCTTATTCCACGCTTTTGGAAGCGCATGCCCTGGTTCTGCGCAGATTAGGACGCAAGCAGGCAACCGTCTGGCTAGACGAAATCCTCAAAAGCAGCGCCTCTGTAGATCCTGTGGTGGAAGACTATCTGGAAGGCGTGATGAAGCTTAACTTCCTGCCTGACCAATCCATAACTCTCTTCGACGCAACCTTGGCGGCCGTGGGAGCAAGATTAAAAGTAGAGATCTGGACCTACGATCATCACTTCGACGTGATGCGCGCGAAGGTCTGGCGTTAAGGTTGTCGGCTTTGCGCTCCTGGCTACTCTAGTCGTTGGAGCAATCGCCGGTCGGCAGCTTGCTCAGGCGGAATCCGTCTACGATGCGGTGGAAGAGTTGTTCGTCGGCCGCATAGGTTTTCTCCGGCGACTGCAGGGTGAATTGATACAGCATGCCGCCCGCCCGGCGATAGGCGATGATCCGGTCCCGCCGGATGGCGGTAGCGTTTTCCACCCAGCGATCTTCCAGCCGTCTGGCACTCAGCCCGGCCAGGTTGAAACTTTGGCGGCCGACGGCTTGCACCTCCTTCTGGTCGCCAATCTCACCCAGAGACGAGTAGTAATCCAGGGTTGCGGCCGTCGACTCGCCATGATCTTCCAGGTCGTAGAAGTTGAACACCTCGATATAGCGATTGGATTCGCTGGTGCTGAAGGCTTTGGTCAACTGTGGCGCCGCCGGATCGACGGTGAAGCCGCGGTTCGGATCGGTTGATTTCACGCCATGACCAACCACCCCGGCCGGCAGCAGGACCGAGTATCCGAAATCGCAGTTGGAATAGCGGCCGGTCCAGAGGGTCTCGGTATCGGTTTCGCGCGAGTGCGGCGCCGGCGTTTTCGTCTGCGCCGAGGCCCAGGCCAGAGCAATCAGTAGAAAGATTGCGTATCGCATGAAGAATGGGCCGCCCCTACGGAGACCAAGTGCTCTGCAGCTCACGATAATCGCAACGCGTGAACTCCACGCGGGAAGAACCGCAGGTCCCTCCGTTCGGACTGAAGTCCTCGGTCGGGATGACAAACATAAACAACTATGCGGCTACTCGACGCTGAAGCCGCGGCTGAAGCAGTTTCTCGAGCAGTCGCAAGTATCGCTGGCCTGAAGGCCAGCGCTTCCACCGCAACTCACCACACCTTGCACACCTTGTCGGCCGCCTTCACCATGGGCGAGCCCGGTTTGCAGCCGAACGCCGTGCCGAACTCCGGCATGTTCACCACCACGCCGTTGACGCGATACTTCGGCGGCGAGTGCGGATCGGTAATCGCCCGCGCGCGCATGTCTTCCGGGCGCTCATTGGCGCACGCCCACTGCGCGAAGCCCACAAAGAAGCGCTGGTCGGGCGTCAACCCATCGCGATCCACTAACTTCTCATTCTTGTCCGCGTTCTTCCAGGCGATGTAGGCCAGAATCGAGCCGCCCAGGTCAGCCACATCCTCACCCTCGGTCAGCTTCGAGTTGACGTGGATGTCGTCCACCACCTTGTATTTCGCATACTGATCGACCACGCAATCCGCATGCTTAACGAACTGCGCCGCATCCTGCGTGGTCCACCAGTCCTTCAAGTTGCCCTTGGCGTCGTACTGGCGGCCCTCATCGTCGAAGCCATGGGTCAGCTCGTGTCCAATGGTCGAGCCAGTGTTGCCATAGTTGGGCGCGTCGTCCATTTTGGCGTCGTAAAGCGGCGGCTGCAGAACGCCGGCAGGGAAGTTGATGTCGTTCATCTGCGGATTGTAGTAGGCGTTGACCGTGGGCGGCGTCATCTCCCACTCGCTGCGATCGGTGGGCTTGCCGACTTTATTGAACTCGCGATGGTTCTCGAACTCCTCGGCATTTTCGGCGTTGCCGAAGAAATCGTCGCGCGTGATCACCACCGAACTATAGTCGCGCCACTTGTCGGGATAGCCGATCTTGTTGCGGATGGAGTGCAGCTTATTCAGCGCCTGCTGCTTGGTTTGGGGACTCATCCAATCCAGTTGCTGGATGCGCGCCGCCATGGCGTCTTCGATCTGCTGCGTCATCTGCAAGGTGGCCGCTTTCAGTTCCGGCGGAAAAGTCTTGCGGACATATTCCTGACCCAGCGCTTCGCCCAGTTGATCGTCGACATATTCCACGCAGCGCTTCCAGCGCGGCTGCAGCTCCTTGGCCCCACGCAAATATTTCCGATAGAAATCGAAGTTCTCGTTCACGAAGGCCGAAGACAGGTAGGGCGCCTCCGAGTTCGCCACATGGAAGCGCAGGTAGCTCTTCCAGTCATCCAGCGAGGTGGTCTTGAGCTGGGTGTTCATCTCCTTCAGGAAGTCGGGCGCCTCGACATTCAGAACTTCGAACGCCGGTATCTGGCTGGTGGAAAAATAGGCATTCCAATTGAAGTTCGGGGCCAGCGCGTTCAGCTCCGACACTTTCATCTTGTGCGTGACCTTGTAAGGATCGCGCTGCTCGACGCGGGTTAGCGACGCCTTGGCCAGGCCGGTCTCGATGCGCATCACCGTCGCGGCTTCCTGCCTGGCCTGGTCGGGCGAGTCGCCGATAAGCTCGAACATCTTCTGCACGTGCTCGACGTAACGCTGGCGAATTTCCTTCGACTTGGGATCGTCCTTGGTGTAGTAGTCGCGATCTGGCAGGCCGAGCCCGTCTTGCGTCAGCCCCACGATCATGGCATCGGAGTTGTCGGGATCCTGTTCGGAGCCGCTGCCGAAGATCGCGGTGTCGCCGGAAAGATGCAGCCGCGCCAGCAAAGGAGCCAGCTCGGAAACCTTGGTGACACCCTGGATCTCGACCAGCTCGGGCCAGATGGGCTTAGCGCCGCGCTTCTCCACCATGGTCTCGTCCATGCAGGCAGCGTAGTAGTCGCCAATCTTCTGGGTAACGGCATCGCGATCCTTGGCCGCGGCAGCCTGCTCCAGAATCGCGCGCAGATATTTCAGGTTATCTTCGTATAGCTTGCCGTAGACGCTCCACGAGGTCTGGTCAGGGGGGATGGGATTGTTCTTCTGCCAGCCGCCACAGGAGTACTGATAGAAATCGACGCAGGGGTCGGCCGAGCGGTCCATGGCGGTGACATCCAGGCTGGGCGTATAAGCCAACGTCGGTTCCACATACATCTGGGTGTTAGGGGGAGTGGCGGCGGGATTCCCGCTCTGGGGCGCGGACTGCTGCGCGAACGCGGTGGCGGCGAACAAGCTGCATGAAAGTAGAGCTACCCTGAGGCTCACGGCGGTGCCCTCCGAAGGAACCGAAGAGAATAGCAGAGGGGCGGCACTGGAGCGAAGCCGGGAGGGTGAAACCCAAAGTGGGAACGCCGGTTCCAAAACGCCACAGGGCAAGCGTCATAGGGCAAAAAAGAGCTTGCATTTGGTTATGGTTCGATTACTCTGCTACCCTATACGCACTTTGCGGTCGCCCAGGGTTCGTGGTCTTGCCGAATTGCTTCATGCAGCGAAGGCCAGCGCGCCGTGGGGCGGACCGGTCCCCCTGAGTAGCGTCCAAAATCCAGCTTCCGATACCACAAGGAGATCCATGAAAGGGCTCAAACCTTTTCCGCCGATTGGGTTGGCAATTATTCTCTGTGCACTGATAAGCGGTTGTGCCTCGCACGCACCCCAGAGTGGTCCAGGCGCTTTGGAGGTCAGTCAGTTTTTCTTGAATACGGGAGCGATCGGGGTGCCCTACGAGCAGGTGCTGCTGGCTACCGGAGGCCAAAAACCTTACACCTGGACGCTGATCGGCGGCGCCTTGCCCCCGGGCTTGACCTTGCAGGCCAGTGGAATCATTAGCGGAACCCCCACCGTGGATCCCAATGTCACGTATCCGAATACTTACAATTTCGGGGTCAAAGTAGTCGACTCGCAGACGCCGACCGCGGCCTATAACTCGACGACGACCAGCATCACCATCAATGCCGCCTTGGGCTTCGCGTCCGTGGCTTTACCCTCGGTAGTCGCGGGGAATAGCTATCTGGCCACAGTTACGGCCACGGCTGGACTTCCGCCTTACACTTACAACGTGGTTTTCGGTAACTTGCCTGACGGCTTGACCCTGGCCGCCAGCGGCAACACCGCCGGTACCATCAGCGGAGTTCCTACCACCGCCGGAACCTTCAACTTCACTATTCAGGCGACCGACAGCGCTTCGGAGACCGCGACCGCGGCGTTCACCATTGTGATTACCGGTCGCTTGCAAGGGTCCTACATCATCCAGCTCAACGGGTTCTATCAAAGCACGCCGAGCCAGCCTTACCAGCCGTTCTACATGGTGGGAGAATTTGTCGCCGACGGCAATGGCAACGTCACCAGTGGTGTCTTTGACCAGAGTAGTCCGGGCGGACTCATATCCGACACTCCCTTGACCGCAGGAACCTATACCATTCCCTCGGGCACCAATCTAGGCACGCTGACTTTGACCGAGGGCCCATTCGGCACGCGCACCTACGACATGATCGTATCCACCGCCGGCAGCACCCAACTCATCATGAAAGATATAGGGTTCTACGGCTCGGGATTGATCACCAAACAAACCGCAACCTCGTTGCCCACCGCCGGCGTCAGCTACGCGTTTGGCGCGTTTGGCACGGACGCGAGCCAGGATCGCTATGCGTCCGCCGGCGCGATCGCTGTCAACGCCGCGCTGGCTGTGACCGGAGGCGAGGAAGATACCAATGACGGTGGCACCGTAGGCAGCGCGGTCCCGATCACCTCGGGAACGATGGTAGCTACGCCGCTGGATCCGTCCACCGGCCGGGGAACCGCTCAGCTGACGACCGCCGCGGGAACCAGCAACTACGCCTACTACGTGTTGAGTGGGACCCAGTTGATGGCAGTCGAGACGGACAGCGGCGGCCCCTCGACCCTGATGACCATCTTGCAACAGGGAGCGGGTGGAACCACCGGCGGCGGTTCGTTAAACAATGCTTCGCTGCAAGGGCAGGCGGTGATGCAGTTGAATGCCTTGAACACCGGCCTCGACGCTCCGGATGTTTCGGTCGGCGTGGCCAGCTTCGATGGCAACGGAAATATCTCGCGCAGCGACGGGATGCCGGGATTCTTCACCGACGAGAACAACGGCGGGGTTGTTTCGCAGAACAGTTACAGCGGAACCTACAACGTCGATGCCACCTGTCCGGGATTCAGCGGCACCTGCGGCCGAGTCACCGTCACCGGCCTGGGGAGCTATCAGCCGGCTTGGTATCTGGTAACTGCCAACCAGGGATTTGTGGTGGGAACCGATCCCTCGGTAACGTCGGGTTCCTTCCAGCCACAAAGCGTGCCGGCAACCGGATTCAACATCGCCTCCTTGCTGGGCGCTTATCTGGCAAGCACCAGCGATCCGGTGACCTCGAATGTCACCAACCAGGTGGATGTGGCCACCACTCCACCGCCGGGCGGGATCTTCAGCGTGAATTACGAATCCAGCGGACCCGACGGCCCGCAGCCGGAGCAGAACTTCTTTGGCCCGTATAACTGCGGGAACACGTCTGGCTCCAAAGCGTGTTCGACGCAAGCAGCGGCCTTCGGAAGATTTGTGGTGAGCACCAACGATCCCAACAACCCGCAGGAGGTGTTGGTGCTGTACGTTCTGGGATCGGGGGCCTCGGGAACCACCGGAGCCAAGAGCGGACTGGTGGGACTGAACTTCACTACCGCGTTTGGGTCAGCCCAGCCGTACCCGAGCGTCACCAATTACGGTCACTGAGTTTAGGCGACCGGGAAGCAGCCGGCGCCGAACCCAGGGTGCCGGCTTAGCCATCGTTTTTCCCGGCCTGAAATATGGCCGGGAAGAGCGCAAATCAAGGTATACTCTGGGGATACAGATGGCTCTGGGCGGGAGTCTCCCTCCACACACGGAGCCCGGGCCTCGAGGTAGGTAGGCAGGCGATGGCTGGGGAGCAAGAAGGAGCTGCGCGTCGCGCGCAGGAGGGGATTGCTGTATCCAGCGGGGACAGTTCGGCCCCGATGCCCAAACCTGCGCTGGAATCCGACGTCCGAGAGCTTCCCGGCGTTGACCCCTCCGATGTTACCTTGGCCGGAACCGAGCCGGCGCTCCCAGGCCGCCAGTCCGCAGCTTCATCCACTCCCAAGAGCGGTCCCTCCGATGCAGTAACCATCGTCGGTCCACCCAGCTCGCGCGGGGGATCGTCGGATTCGCCGCCTCATCCCATTTTTTCGCATATCGGCGCCACCATTTTCCACGAAGGCGATGTGCTGGGCGGCCGCTACGAGATCCACAAGATGCTCGGCATGGGCGGCATGGGCGCGGTCTACAAAGCTCGCGACATGGAAGTGGAGCGCGTAGTCGGACTGAAAGTCATTCGTCCCGACCTGGCCGGCAATCCTGCCATCCTGGCGCGCTTCAAGCAGGAGCTGGTGCTGGCCCGGCAAGTCACGCACAAAAACATCATCCGCATTTACGACCTGAACGAAGCTGATGGCGTGAAGTTCATCACCATGGAATTTATCGAAGGTGAGGACTTGCGGACGATTCTGACGAGCCGGGAAAAGTCTCGCCCGAAGAAGCCGTGGCCATCATGCTGCAAGTGTGTGCCGGGCTGCACGCCGCGCACGCTGAAGGCGTGATCCATCGCGACCTGAAGCCCAGCAACATCATGCGCGATCAGGCCGGGCGAGTGGTCATCATGGATTTCGGGTTGGCCCGAACCGTCGAAGGCGACGGCATGACCCAGACCGGCATGATGATCGGGACCATGGAATACATGTCGCCCGAACAGGCCATGGGCAAGGAGCTGGATGCCCGCTCCGACCAGTTCGCCATTGGCTTGATTTTCTATGAGCTGCTCAGCGGCTCCATCCCGTTCCATGCCGAGAGCGCCATTGCCAGCCTGGTGAAGCGTACCCAGGAGCGGGCAGTGCCGCTGGTGGAAATCGATGCTGCCATTCCCCCGGCGCTGAGCGAGATTGTCGGCAAATGTCTGGAGCGGGATCCGGCAGCCCGGTTTAGCTCGGTCGAGGAACTGGCGGCGGAACTGGAGAATTGGCAAGGGAAAAGGCCGCGCAGCAGTTACGCGTCAGTATCCCGGCCTGGGATTCCGGCGCCGGTTGCCGGCAAAGCTTTTCCCTGGAAGTGGCTGGCGATCGGGATCGCGGCGGTGCTGCTGGGGATCGGCGCGGTGGTTGGAGTTCGCTCGCGCGCCCATCCCGGCGGCGAAGCGGGGGCGACGCAAGGGCCGGTGACCTCGCTGGCAATTCTTCCGTTCTATAACGCCTCGGGCGATTCCAGCCTGAACTTGGATGGGATCGAGCATTGCGGAAACGTTAAACACCGATGTGGGACAGTCGAAGCATCTGCGGCTGGTCTCTGCCGATCGTCTGCAGCAGGTACTGAGCGACCTGCGGGTTTCGCCGCAATCGCAGATCGACATGCAGACGGTGAAGCGCATTGCCGACTACGTTCACGCAGATACCGTGGTCTTCGGCCAGTACGAGAAGATCGGTGAGCAGATACGCATCAGCGCGACCGTGGCCGACCTGGCCAACGATCACAGCTCCGATCTGCACGCCGATGTTGCCGGCGAGAAGCAACTGCTGTCCTCGCTGGACAAGCTGGCCGACGACGTTCGCCAGAAGCTGGCCCCGAATGCCGAGACGCTGAAGGAGATGGAATCGCACTCGCAGCATGTGACCACCAAGTCGCTGCCCGCGCTGAAGGCCTACAACGAAGGCTTGCAACTGGCCCGCGATGGCGATACGGCCGCGGCCGTCACCAAGCTGGAAGAGGCTGTCACCGCGGACCCGTCGTTCGCGCTGGCCTACTCGAAGCTGGCGCAGACGTACGCCGCGCGCGGCTACGACGATAAGGCCGAGCAGGCCTCGCGGCGCGCCGTCGAGTTGAGCGACAACCTGCCGGCCCAGGACCGCTTCCTCATCCAGGCGGTGCATGCCGGCATCGTGCACGATACCGGCAAGGCCATCGCCGCTTACGAGCAGTTGCTCAAGATCGATCCCGACGACATCGACGTGCAGTTCGCCCTGGCCAAGCTTTACGAAGAGGCCAACAAGTATGGCGATGCCCGGCGGTACCTGGCCAAGGTGCTGGCCTCGGATCCGAAGAATGTGGCCGCGCTGCTGGCCAGCGGGCGCGTCGACATCAAGGCCAACGATCCGCAGGCGGCGCTCGATCCGCTGAACCAGGCATTGAGCCTGGCCATCCAGTTCGATAACCAGAGCGAGAAGGGCGACATTCTGCAGGCCCTGGGTGCTGCCTATGTCGACCTGAACAAGCCCGACGATGCTTTGCGCAACTTCCAGCAGGCGCTGGAAATCCGCCGCAAGATCGGCGACCAGCGCGGCATTGCCATGAGCCTGGGGCAGATCGCCAACGTGCAGGATGGCATGGGCGATTCCAAGGCGGCGCTGGCCAGCTATAACGAGGCCATCGAGGTCGATCGCAAGATCGGCGACAAAAAGGGCCTGATGACCAACCTCATGAACCTGGGGTCCTTCTACCTCGACCACTCCAAGTACGACGAGGCGCTGGAGTACACCAACCAGGCGCTGCAGATCGCGCGCGATTTGCAGGATGAGGCTTCGCAGGCCACGCTGCTGCTCAACATCGGCAACGCGCATTTCAACAAGGGCGAATACCAGGATGCGCTGACCTACTTCCAGCAGGCCTACGACATTCGCTATCGCCTCAACGTGTTGAGCGACGCCAACGAAGCTCTGCACAACCTGGCGCTGACCAACCAGAACCTTGGCCAATACGACACCGCGGTCTCCGAATACATGAAGGCCCTGGATGTGTATCGCTCCAGCGGCGACCAGAGCGGTTATGCCTCGGTCTCCACCGACCTGGGAGCGCTATTTGCGGCGCAGGGCCGCTACGATGCCGCCATCAAGACGCTGCAGGATGCGGTGAAGACCTTCCGCCAGCTCAACGACCGGACCTATGTGATGGTGGCGGCGCTGGCCGGCTATGGCCACACCCTGGCCGCGGTGGGCCGCGAAGACGAAGGCCGGCAGAACATCGAAGAGGCGCTGAAGATCGCTGCCGAAGCCAAGAACGATTCCGTGACGGCGCAGGCACTGAACTACCTGGGCGACACGTATTTTTATTCCGGCGATTATGCCGCGGCCCGGCAGCAGTACCAGAAGGCGCTGCAGCTGGCGGTGAAATCGAAGCTGCGCGACCAGGTGGTAGTGGCCAACCTGAATCTGGCCAAGCTCGACGTGGTCGAGGGCCGGGCGGCAGCGGCGGTGGGGCCGCTGAAAAAGCTGCAGCAGGACGCCGACTCCATGGGCCTGAAGGCGGATGCGGTGGATGCCTCGATTTACCTGGGACAGGCGCTGGTGGCAACCAACCACGCCGATGCCGCCCGCGATGAGTTGGACAACGCCGTCGGCCGCGCCGAGCGGCTCGGCCTGCTGGTGGACCAGGCACGGGCGCAATACTGGCTGGGCAGCGCCATCGCCAAGGGTGGCAAGCCTGCTGAGGCGGTGCCGCACTATCGCGAGGCGGTGAAGATCCTGGAGACCATCGCCAAGCAGGAGGGCGCGGGTCGGGTGTTGGAGCGCTCCGATCTGAAGGACCTGTATCACTCCGCCATGAATTCCTACCAGGGCGGCTAATCCTTCCACCGCAGCTTAGAGCATCCGCGCTTCCCAGCGCCGCGCCCGCCTATCCAGTTTGCTGAAAAACTCCTGCAGTTGTGATGAACGGGTAGAGCGAACCTTCAGGTTCGCGTCCAAAGCGCCGCGCCCGCCCTATCCAGTTTGCTGAAAAACTCCCGCAGTCGTGATGAACGGGTAGAGCGAACCTTCAGGTTCGCGTCCAAAGCGCCGCGCCCGCCCTATCCAGTTTGCTGAAAAACTCCCGCAGTCGTGATGAACGGGTAGAGCGAACCTTCAGGTTCGCGTCCAAGTCCTTTATTTTAGATATCCGGAGCCGGCTTCGGCCGGCGACAGACTGTTCCTTTCGACTTTTCAGCAAACTGTATCCCCGGCGCGGATTACAGTTCGCCGCGGAAATGTTCTGTTGACAACCAACCCAGCCGCGCAGCGGCGGCTATGACGTTAGCCCGGTGCGTGAGCGCCGGGGAAAGCGAGAAATCGTTGTGAGCCGCAGAGCGGCGACACAGGGTCGGACAACCGGATGCTGCGGTAGGTGGGTATTCGCAAACTTAAGCGCGAGCTCCAGCGGTTGCAAACCCGGAGCGTGCGGGATTCTTACCTCGTTTTTTGCAAACCGTGTCGCCGCTCCGCGGCTCGGTCAAATTTTTCTGCTCCACCCGGGGCTTAACCACCCCAATCCGCGCAAAAGCGGCGCGGATCGGGGACCCCGGTACGCCCCGGGCTAACTTCATAGCCGCCGCTGCGCGGCTGGTTTCGCCGTCATTGGAACACCTCGGCGGCCAACTGCAGATTCTCGTCGTCCGTTCTGCAACCTATGTTGCCGCTGCGCGGTTGCTCGGATCGCTGATCTAGACATTATTCCGTCACAAAATTTCTCTGCAGCCGCGGCCGAACCAGAGTTGGGCTATCCAGCTCTGGCAGTTTTCAATCTGTGCTCCACACGCAAACAAAAGCCCCGAGGAAAATCCTCGGGGCTCTTACTTATCCCAACTCGCCAGCTAGTTCTGTTGGAACGCGGGACAGAAGCCCGGTTGCGGAGTCACCGATTTCTGGATCTGTTGTGTCCAGTGCTTCAAAGCATCGCCCGAATTGCATTGCGGTCCCTGGCGATTTTCCGTAAGCGTGGCCACCACATCGGAAAATCCTCTGCCTTTGCCGGAGACCACCGGATCCAGCGGGTTCTGCATGAAGCTGTAATAGATGCTGCACCAGTTGTTGGAGCCAATCGGCTCCGCTTCCAGAAAGTCCACTTCGTCGATGGCGACCGGCTGGGCAGTATAAAACTCGCTACAGATCGCGATCGGCGGATCTTGCTGGGGCGAGGTCGGACAGGTGACATTGTTTCCGTTCTGGTCCTGACAGGTCACGCTATAGACAATGCAGTCGCCGCCGGTCTGCAGATAGGTAATGCAATTCTCGTTGGCGAACGGAGTTCCCAGCAGGCGCTGGTTATAAAACGTGGCTTCATCCCACGGGGTCGCCAGAACGGTCATGAATAGCCCATTGCCGTTGATTTGCGTGGGATAGGTCACGCCCATCTGGTGTCCGCCAAAGCTGAAATCGTTTTCCACCCCGCCGTTCGGAATCGGCAAGGTGACCTGGACGGCCTGATGCAAGGTGAACTCCCAGGCAAAGATGTCCTGGGTGCTGCCGGCGCCAGCGGTCTGGCCGCCGGTAAAGCCTGCCCAAAGTCCGCCGCTGGTGCTGGACAACACCAGACCACTGGTATTGGTGGACGAGTAGACAATGTTGTACGGCACGCTGAGCACGGTGGGCTGCCCCAGAGCCGGAGTGTGAGTGCCGGGAAAGAACACCGGATCCAGCCACACCTGCAACATGCCTTGCTGCTGGTTGGCCGCGGGTGGGGTGTATTCGATGACCACCTGATGAATCGAGCCGTCGGTACAACCCTGCTGGTTGCAGCTTCCGCCCAACTGCGCCACGCCGGTATTGATCGCCGCCTGACTCAGCAGACAGCTGGTGACGTTGTGATTATTGCCGATGGTGAAATTGCCCGGAATGTGTACCGGGGAATTAAACAAAGCCGGGTTGCCGCCGCAGCTCTGGATGGCGATGTGGTTGGAGTTCGGATCCCAGGGATCGTCGTAAACATCGAACTCGACCGCCAGGCTGTTGTTGATGCCGGAATATCCCAGGCCGCCACCCGGGGCGCCCAGCGCGGTTACCCCGCGGCCGCTTGCTCCCTGGCTGCTGTCGGTGTTGTTGGAATTCTGCAGCACAAACGCGAAGCCGTCGGTGGGAGCGCAGCACACATTGTTGTGGACCTGAAACTGAAACCAGGTCGAGAAACCCCCGCCCACCGGTTGCTGAATCTGAAACCAGGTCGAAGACTGCTCAGCTCCAGGGCCGCTATCGGTTAACCGCAGAACCGTCTGCGATTGGTAGATGGCGAGACTGCTGTTGCCGTTAAAGCGCAGATTGTTGACCGAGTTGGGTGAGGAATTGGAGAAGCTGGGAAAAAATCCGATCTGCTGAGCCAGGGCTGGCGACATCAGCAGCAGCGGGAGGGCGATAAGCGAGAAAAGACACAGCCGAATTCCAGAGCGCATTGCTAGCTTCTTTCCACGCCGGGAGTACGGACGCATTGGAGCTCGTGCCTGCGTACGAAGGGCGCTGTTCGATGGACCACATGCAATCTCCCTAGGGCCGATTGCGCTGGGTAGTTGGCTGCGATTTTCCGTTGCCTCAGGCTGGAAGTCAAGAGAATCCCTTGCATCGTCGTGGTTTATGCTGCTCCCGGTTCCTTTCCGGCCCGAGGCCTGCTTCGACCAAGGTGACAGTCGCGGTGCGGCACTTCGGGGCAAGCCTTAATCCGCGATTCGCCGCGGTCTGCGATAACCAACACGATTTCACCAGCTTAGAAAAGTAAGGTCATGGGAGCTTCGCCTCGGGGCTGGGGAAGGGGCGCTGTCCGGCAGCGATCTATGTCTGACATCAGACGTTAGAGTAATCTACGAAAGTCACCGAAGAAATGCACTTTTGTTGTATACTTGTTCTGCGTATGTACGAACGGCGCGTCTAGCAGCCATCCCTCCTTTGTCTCGAGCGAAGTCTGCCTGTAACCTTCCGATTCACCGACGCAACATCAATATCAAGGATAGTGAAGAAACAAATGGAACAAGGAACAGTAAAGTGGTTTAACGATGCCAAAGGTTTTGGCTTTATTTCACGTCAGAACGGCGAAGATGTATTCGTCCATTTCTCGGCCATCCAGTCGAACGGTTTCCGTTCGCTGCAAGAGGGTCAGGCAGTGAGCTTCGACGTGAAGCGCGGTGCAAAGGGTTGGCAGGCTGAGAACGTACAGATTCTGTAAACCGTAACACAGGCGAGGGCGGCAGCCGCTGCCCTCGCTTTTTACCAGATAAGCAAGGTCCGGCTGAGTCTTTGGTCGTATACACCCCAATCCGCGCCGCCTGCGCAGACAGGTGATCGGTCGGCAAGCGGCCCAACCGAAAGCGAGGAAGTCATGAAGAATATCTATGTGGGGAACCTGAGTTTCGATGCGACTGAAGATCAAGTGCGCTCCATGTTCGAAGCGTACGGCCCGGTGGATAGGGTCAGCATCGTTACGGATCGTGATACCGGCCAGCCCCGCGGATTTGCGTTTGTCGAAATGACCGACGACGATTCCGCCGGCAAGGCCATGGAAGCCCTCAACGGCACCAACCTGGGCGGCCGCAATCTGACCGTAAACGAAGCCCGGCCCAAGACCGACCGGCCGCGTCGCGATGGCGGCGGCGGTGGACGTGGTGGCGGATTTGGACGCGGCGGCGGTGGTGGCGGCGGCCGCGGACGCTCCGGCGGCGGTGGTGGCGGCGGTGGTTGGGGACGTTAGTCCCACCCCCCTGCAAGTTGCCGACAAGCTGATATAAGTTTCATGCCGGGACAGTTCTTGGTGAACTGCTCCGGCATTCGTGTTTCTGGCGAGCGATCGGGGAACGCAACCGATTGCGGGAGGAGTGGTCGGCTCCCTGACTACTTTGCCGGCAGGAATTCAACCTTGATCGTCGCGGTAGCGTTCTTGAAGTCATAGTCAGCGGTCACAAGTGGAATATTTTCACTGCGCGCCAGAGCTCCGGCGAAGGCATCGGCGTAAGGAACTTTAAACTGCTCCTTGAACCCGGCTGCTTCTTCGGCGCGGTGACCGGTGACGCTGATGATGGTTAGGGGAAGGCTGCGCAGACCGCTGATTATCTCCGCTGACCGCGTGGGGCCTTGGGTTCGGGCCAAAACGTAGACCACCTCGCCCCAATTTACCGCCGAGATCAGAAGTTCGCTGCCTCCCGTCCGGGCTTTGTTCAGCAAATCCTCAATCCTCTCGGCTCCCGCTTCGTCGTCGAGAAAACGCAGCAGGCTGCTGGCATCCAGAACGTATCTCACCGGTCTTGCCTGTGTTCCCGCTCCCGCATGTCTCCGGCAGACTTGCCTTTGCCGGCGGAACCGCGCAGGCTGCGAATCAACTTGGCGGTTACCGGGCGCAGAATGATCGCGTCTCCTTCACGGCTCATCGTCACCCGGGTGCCGGGCTCAATCTTCAAAGCTTCCCGCAGTTCGGCAGGGATCACAATTTGCCCCTTGGTGCTTACTTGAGAGAAATTGCTCTTCATGCCTTACATTTTATACCAGAGTAAGATGACTATAAATATGTAAGATTAAAATCTTGCCGGGCGCAGAGCTGCGCCGCGGTTCCGGTCTGATAGGCTGTAGCGACATTCCCGGGTCGCGCGATACATGCCAAACCACTCCAGCCGCGCCATCGAATTCATCGACGTCGGATTCCGCCTGCCCGCAGGCAAGACCCTGCTGGCGGAAATGAATCTCACCGTCGAACCCGGCGAAACCCTGATGCTGCTGGGCCGCAGCGGTTCGGGCAAGACCACCAGCCTGAAGCTGATCAACCGTCTGCTCACCCCGACGGCCGGCCAGGTTCGCGTCGACGGCATCTCGGTCACCGAGTGGGATGCCATCAAGTTGCGCCGCCGCATCGGCTACGCCATCCAGGACGTAGGCTTGTTTCCCCACTATACGGTGCGCGAAAACGTGGCCCTGGTTCCGCGGCTGGAACAGTGGAGCGGGGACAAGATCGCGCAGCGGGTCGAGGAAGTGTTGACCCTGGTCGGGCTGCCGAGTGCCGAGTTTGCCAACCGCTATCCGCACCAGCTTTCCGGCGGACAGCGGCAGCGGGTGGGATTGGCGCGGGCGCTCGCCGCCGAGCCGCCGATTCTGCTGATGGACGAGCCCTTCGGTGCGCTCGACCCCATCACCCGGGCGGAGATCCAGCGCGAGTTCAAACAACTGCAGGAGAAGCTGGGCAAGACCGTGGTCTTCGTCACCCACGATGTGGGAGAAGCCTTGATGTTGGGCGACCGCATCGCGCTGATGGAAGACGGCCGGCTGCGCGGAGTCTACCGGGCCGAGGAATTTCTGAAGGTTGAAGATACCGCCGCCAAAGCTTATGTCGATGTCTTTCGCTCCGGACAACAGCTGTTTCGGGATTGAACGCCTATTTGAGATTGCATTGGATTCTGGCAGGTAGGGCTCTCAAGCTGGCGTCAAGCGGAGCTTTACAGTGTGAGCGTTGCAGCCTTGGCCAGAAAAGATGTCAACCAAGCCACGCCATCGAAGAAATCCGGTTTAGGGGTGTATCAGGGCACGACTTCAGTCGTGCCGACCGGTCACTTACAAAGGTCTGGGCTTCAGCCCCTGCAAGAACACCATCAGGGGCTAAAGCCCGGTGGAGAGATGGTTCTTTTCGGCTCGGCTAAAGCCGAGCCCTGATACAAATCGCAAACCCGGGATTTTATGAAATGGATTGGCGAGAACTGAGACGCCTGCATTGAACTTTCTCCTCACTCACAAACACGAGGTCGCGACGCTCACCGCCGAACATCTCTGGCTGGTTGGCATCTCGATGTTGCTGGCCATCGCCGCCGGCGTGCCCCTGGGCATCCTGCTAACCCGGCGCCCGAAGTGGAAAGCGCTCATCCTGGGCAGCACCAACGTCATCCAAACCATTCCCAGCCTGGCGCTCTTCGGACTGCTGCTGCCGCTCCCCTGGCTGGGCGCCAGCGCCAGTCGCCTGGCGATTGTCGCGCTCGCGCTCTACGCCCTGTTGCCCATCGTTCGCAATACTTATGTCGGCATCGCCGGCATCAGCCCGCCGGTGCGCGAGGCGGCGGTCGCCATGGGGCTGACGTCAAGCCAGCTGCTGTGGAAGGTGGAGCTGCCGCTGGCACTGCCGGTGATGCTGTCGGGAATTCGCGTGGCCGCGGTGATCACCATCGGGGTCGCGACCATTGCTGCGGCGATCGGCGCCGGGGGATTGGGTGAGTTCATCTTTCGCGGCATCGCCATGGTCGACAACGGCGTGATTCTGGCAGGCGCCATTCCCGCGGCGCTGATGGCGCTGGTCGCCGACCTCGGCCTCAGCGGCGTGGAGAAGCTGCTGGTGCGTCACCGGCAATAATATGGATCGCCGAACCTTTCTCGCCGCAATATCCCTCGCCCTGGCCAGCGGCTGCATGCCCCGGCACGAGCTGACGGTCGGCTCCAAAAATTTCACCGAACAACTCATCCTGGGCGAGCTGCTCAAGCAATATCTCGGGAGCGTGTGCCGCGCGCCGGTCGATGGCCGCTTCTATCTGGCGGGCACCTACATCTGCCAGCAGGCCATCCTGTCCGGCCGCATCGATACTTATGTCGAGTACACCGGCACCGCGCTGGCCGCGATCCTGAAGCAGCCGGCGGCGGGCGACTCGGCCGCGGTGTATCAGCAGGTGAAGCGCGAGTACAAACAGCGTTTCGGTCTCGACGTGATGCCGTCGCTGGGATTCAACAACAGCTTTGCCATGGTGATGCGCGGCGACCAGGCGCGACGGCTCGGGATTACCACATTGTCAGAGTTGGCGCCCTACGCGCCGCAATTGCGGCTGGGCGTGGGTTACGAATTTCTGGAGCGCGCCGACGGATACAAAGGCCTGGTCCGTACCTATGACTTGCATTTTGCCGAAGCGCCCCGGGTGATGGACCTGGGCCTGCTCTATCGCGCGCTGCAAAACAAGTCGGTCGACATCGTTGCCGGCAGCAATACCGATGGCCTGATCGCCGCGCTCGGGCTGGTGGTGCTGGACGATGACAAGCACTACTTTCCGCCCTACGATGCTGTGCCCGTTGTTCGGCCGGCGATGTTCCAGCAATGTCCCGCCGCCGCCGGAGCCTTCCAGAATTTGGCCGGGAAGATTACCGCCGACGACATGCGCGCTATGAACTACGCGGTCGACGGGGAGAAGAAAGATGCTGCCGCGGTCGCCAAAAATTTCCTCGTCCGGCGAAATCTGCTACCTGCTTGACAGGGGGCTAAAAAAGTTGAGTTCGACCGGTTTTGAAGGGGCGCACCTTTAGGTGCGCCGTACAAGTGCTTTATTTTGTCATTCCTCGTGGGCTTCAGCCCGCGAGGAACCCGCTTTTCCGACTTTTTCACGGCCGGTTGAGGGGGGATTTCGCCGGTCGATTAGCAACCAGCACTTAAATGCTAATCAATCGGATCGAGTTGCGAGTGTGATGTGTGCAATAGTTTGCACAATTCGCTCTATGGCGCGCCGTAACACGCAGAACGTCCCTCAGGGCCATTTCGTATCCGATCATCGCCCTAGTGGTCTTTCTGAGCGATTACCGGGCATCCTGTACAACGCCCGCTTGCCTCAAAACTAAGCAATTTCCAATCATCGCCATTTTTATAGCATTAAAGTGCTCTATCGAGGAGGTTTTTCCCGTTATGGGACTGGGACCCGACGTCCCGAACCCTACGCCAGCGTCTCCACTTCCTTCGCGCTGGTGATCTTGTCCACTTCGGCCAGGTCGTCTTTGCTCAGCGCCCAGCCCGCGGCTTGGACGTTGGCTTCGATCTGCTCCGGCTTGGTCGCTCCGGCAATCACGCTGGCCACCACCGGATGTGACACCAGCCAGCTAAACGCCAGCTCCAGCAGCGAGTGTCCCCGCTCTTTGGCGAAGCGTTCCAGCCGCTCGACCTTGGCGTAGTTTGCTTCCTGCATAAAGCGGTCGGCCAGGAATTGTTTCTCGGCCAGCCGGGTTCCCTTGGCCGCTGGCTGTCCGCGCTTATGTTTGCCGGTAAGCAAGCCGCTGGCCAGCGGAAAATAGGGCAGCTCGCTCATGCCGTACTTCTCGATCAGGGGCAGCAGTTCGCGCTCGACGTCGCGCGCCAGCAGGCTGTACTCGTCCTGGCTCGACACAAACCAGCTCAGGTGATGCTTCTTCGCCGTGCTCTCGGCTTCTTGCAGCTGCGTCGCATTAAAATTCGAGCAGCCGACGTAGCGAACCTTGCCGTGTTTCACCAGATCGTCCAGCGCTCGCAGGGTTTCTTCAATCGGCGTCTTGGGATCGGGATAGTGAATCTGGTACAGATCGATCCAGTCGGTGCGCAGCCGCCGCAGGCTCTCTTCCACCTCGGCCAGGATGTAGCCGCGCGAGGCGCCGCTCTTCTCGCCCAGGCCGTTGAGCTTGGACCCAACCTTGGTGGCCAGCACGATTTTCTTGCGCCGCTCGCCCAGCACTTCGCCCAGTATTTCTTCCGACGTGCCATAGCTGTCGGAGGTGTCGAAGAAGTTGATGCCCGCCTCGATGGCCTTATCGATCACCCGGCGCGAAGCCGCCACATCCATGCTGGCCACATAGCCAAAGTTGTTGCAGCCCAGTCCTACCTCCGAAACTTGCAGATCCGATTTGCCCAGCTGACGATGTTTCAAGATGAGTGCCCTCCGTAATTCTGGAATGTTAGATTGTGAGCGGCCGGCCGCGGGTGCGGCGGGTGCGGTATTTTTCGATGGCGATTTTTGGATGCGCCGTTCTTGAGGCCGCAAAAGAGAGGCGCAACCGCAGATGCCTCGGGGGCTGTAAAGCCACCTGGCGATGACAAGAATCTACCTCACAAATCGCCTAAGCAAGTTTGTGGTCAAGGCACCTCTTCAGAGTTTGCGTGAGAACTAATTTTGGATTTGCGAGTGGAATATATCAGCCGAAAATCCCGTCCGGAAGGACGACTCAGTTCAGCCCAGGACGTAGCCGCAACCGGGGCCCCCGATTCGCGCCGCTTTTGCGCGAATTGGGGTGGGAAGGCGAAGTCCTGGGTCAGGCGGGAAATAGATCTGAGTCCTGTAGGGACGATAGAGGTTCTCACGCAGACACTCAAGTCGTGCCCTGACCCACCCAGAACGATTGCTGAGACCTTCCCAGGAATGCTGCGCTGCATCCATAATGAAACCTATGGCGCTGCGATTGAAGCTTTCCCCAAGCAACCTAACGATGCGCACTCCTATTCTGCTGCTGACTATTTTCGCGCTTGGCGCGCTGCCTTTGCTGGGACAAACCCCCATGGAAACCATCACCATTGATACCGCCGCTCCCGCTCATCCCTTTCCGCATTTCTGGGAGCAGATGTTCGGCTCCGGCCGGGCCGTGCTCAGCCTGCGCGATTCCTATCGCCGCGACTTGCGGGCGGTGCGCCAGATCACCGGCTTCCAGTACGTTCGCTTTCACGGCATCCTGAATGACGATGTCGGCATTTACGACGAAGACAAGCAGGGCAAGCCGATCTACAACTTCTCCTACGTCGACCAGATCTACGATGGCCTGCTGGCCAATCACGTGAAGCCCTTCGTCGAGCTCAGCTTCATGCCTTACAAGCTGGCCGCGCGGCCGGATCTGCAATCCTTCTGGTATCACCCCAATGTCGCGCCGCCCAAGGACTATGCCAAGTGGGACGACATGATCACCCAGCTCATGAAGCACCTGGTCGATCGCTATGGCCTGGAGGAAGTTTCGACCTGGTACTTCGAAGTGTGGAACGAGCCGAACCTGGATTTCTGGACCGGCACGCCGCGCCAGCAATCGTACTTCGAACTCTACGACCACACCGCGCGCGACATCAAGGCGGTCAGCCCGAGCTTGCGCGTGGGCGGTCCGGCGACGGCGCAGGCTGCCTGGGTGGGCGACATGATCAAGCACGCCACCCAGAACAAAGTTCCGCTCGACTTCGTTTCCACCCACGTCTATGGCAACGACAAGGCCAGCGACGTCTTCCACACCAATGAGAATATTCCGCGCGATCAGATGGTGTGCCGCGCGGTAAAGAAAGTTCACGACGAGATCAAGGCTTCGGCGCAGCCGGACCTGCCGCTGATCTGGAGCGAATACAACGCCGCCTATGACAATGAGGTCGACGTGACCGACTCGCTCTACATGGGCCCCTGGCTGGCCACCACCATCAGCCAATGCGATGGGCTGACCGAGATGATGTCGTACTGGACCTTCTCCGATGTCTTCGAGGAGCAGGGCGTGGTGAAGCAGCCGTTTTACGGCGGCTTTGGACTGATCGCCGCCGGCGGCATTCCCAAGCCTTCGTTCTACGCGCTGCAGCTGCTGCATCGGCTGGGCGATCAGCGCATCGAGAACAGCAATCCGGATGTGCTGGTGACCAAGGCCGATCATGGCCGGGTGATTGTCGCGGTGTGGAACCTGGTGAATCCGGGAACGACCGGCGCGCCCAAGACGGTGAAGCTCGATTTCAAGGGCGTCGATGCCGGTGGCGTGGTCTCGATTCGCCGCCTGGACGACAAACACGGGGACACGCTGGGGCTCTATCGGAAGATGGGCAGCCCGCGTTATCCCACGCAGGACCAGATCGACGATCTGAGGCAGCAATCGACTTTGCCCGATGCCGAATTCGAAGACCTGACCGACGGCAGCTTGACGCTGGATCTGCCGGTGAATGGCCTGGCAGTGGTGCAGGTGCGGTAGAGGACGGTTTCGAGTTCCGGGATTTCGAGTTTGGGAACTCGAAGGGGCGTAGCTTTAGCTACGCCATGGTGGGTTTTATTCTTGTCATCACGAGCCGACTTTAGTCGGCGAGGGATCTGCTTCTCGGGCCGGGGTGCCCCACTCATTCGCGGGGTTCGAATGAGTGGGTCCGCGAGGCGGAATACGTTATCCTGAGCGGCCATTCCTGACAATTCACTTTCACCAAGCCCTCTTCGCCGCAAGCATAGGTCCGGAAACTGCTCCATTTCCACTCTTCGGGTTTTTCTGCCAGACCTCGCTTCACCGGGTTCCGATGCATGTAGCGTAGCTTCTCGATGCGCTTTTCCGTACTGCACACATTGAAGTCGTAGAAACGCTTTTGCCAGATCGGGCCCGTGACAACGCCGGGTGCCCCACTCATCCGCGGTGTTCGGATGAGTGGGGACGGTGAAGCAGCTTGGTGAATCGCTCTTTCACCACTTTCATCACCACGGAAGGATTTCCCAGCTCCGGCTCGGTTATCAGAAGATGGAAATGTTCGGGCATGACCACGTAGCCGATTACGACGAAGCGATACTTTTGCCGGGCGCGCTCTAAGACACGCAGAAACAGGTCACGGCGCTCGCCGCTGCCAAGCTCCGGACGGCGCCGATAACAACTGCAGGTTATGAAGTGCAGGTCGTGCCCACCGTACCAGCGCTCCAAACCTCTCGTCATGCCCCGAAAGTATCGAGGGCAGATCGTTCCCGTCTGTGATGGGACGTACCGAAGGCTGTGACTCGCGGAACCCACTCATTCGAAACCCGCGAATGAGTGGGGCACCAGGCGGTGCAGCACGACCGTGTCTTTTTTCGCGATGACCAGGAACGGCGTCCCCGGTTCGATCCCGAGCGCCTTGCGAACTGGACCAGGAATGACGATCTGTCCGCGGGAAGAGATGCGGGTGGTAAAGGGGCTTCTCATAGTACCTTGGTAAGATTTTCTTACTTTGGCAAAAAGTAAGTAAAATAAGATTTCTGCAAGTTATCTTACTCCCAAGAAATCTGCAGGGACCTGATCGATCATGAAATCCCCAGGTCTCGAACAGCGCGAGACCTGGGCCACCCGGCCTTGCAAAAAACGCAAGGATGGGGCACCCTCTGTGGCAACGATTCAGGCATAGATCGTTAAACCTGCGCCACCCGCCAATTCCAATCAAGGAGACTCTCCAGATGACATCGCAGCAACTATCGATTGCGCGCGAGAGTGCAAGCCTGTGGCGAGTTACCTTCAACAACCCGCCCATCAACATGTTTTGTTCCCACAACCATCATCGAATTAGGAGCGCTCATGACCGACCTGGAGGCGGACCCGGCGGTGAAGGTCGTAGTGTTCCAGTCGGCGAATCCCGATTTCTTTGCGAATTGAACTTCGGCCGTATCTCCCTCCCCTCGGGCGGACGGACGACGATGACCCGGACGGCTCCAAATCCGCGTAGAGCGGGCCGACTGGGGGAGCTGCAATAAAAAAGTTCGTCGCTGCTGTCGATTTTTCCCGCTGGCGACGACTATAGGATGAACGATCCAGCGCGCAAGCCTGTGCTGCTGGCTCTACCAATCGGAGAAGAGCGATGAAATATATCTGTTTGGGATACTACGATAAAGACAAATTTGATGGCCTGCCCGAGGCCGAGCGCAATGCCATGTTCGACACCTGCTTTGAATACGACGACCATCTTCGCGCCCATGGGCACTGGGCTGGTGGAGAAGCGCTGCAGCCTGCGAAAACCGCCCTGACCCTGTCCTGGAAGAACGGCAAAGTGGCCACTATGGACGGTCCCTATGCGGAAACCAAGGAACAACTCGGCGGCATTCTCGTGCTCGAGGCGCGGGACATGAACCATGCGGTACAGCTCATGTCGCAGCATCCGGCGATAAAGTATGGCAACACTTTCGAGATTCGGCCCGTGGGGGACATGAGCGAAATCGTGAAGGCAAGTGAGCAGCGGCGGGGAAAGAACACTGATTAAGTCCCGAGTATTGCCTCAGGGGCTAAAGCCCTCGTGATTTGGCGAGACTTACGGCACGGCTGAAGCCGTGCCCCTTCAAAACCGTGGCTAAAGCTCGGATAACTTGGCGAGAGGTACGGCACGGCTGAAGCCGTGCCCCTTCAAAACCATAACGCAGCGGCATGCCGGAGAACGCACCATGACCGTCAGAACGGATTTGATTCTTCAGGACCTGAAAGTAGCGCTGCGGTCGCTGTGGCGCAGCAAAGGCTTGTCGATCACGGTGATCGTGACCTTGGCGCTGGGAATTGGCGCCAATGCCGCCATCTTCAGCCTGGTGCGCGGCGTGCTGCTGCGGCCGCTGGTCAACCGCGGTGAGGACCGGCTGATCTACATTCGGCAGGACGCGCCCGGATACGGCGACGAAGACGCAGCCTTTTCCGTGCCCGAGGTCCAGGACCTGAAAGCCAGCGTGAAGTCGGTTGGCTCGTTTGGCGAGTTCTCCACCATCGGCTTCACCATGGTAGGGCTGGGCGAGCCGCGCGAGGTGCGCGCCGGAGTGGTCGACGGATCCTATTTCGAAGTTATGGGACTGCGCCCGGTGCTGGGCAGGCTGCTCGATCAGCACGACGATGGTCCCAATGCTGCCGGCGCCTGCGTGCTGACCTATCGTTTCTGGAAGGACTCGCTGAAGGGCGATCCGACCGTGATCGGCAAGACCATACGGCTTGATCCGCGTACGGCCACCATCGTCGGCGTGCTGGAGCCGTCGGTGCAGTATCCGTCGCAGACCGAGATCCTGGTCAATGTGGTGACCAGCCCGCATCATCTTTCGGCCACCATGGTCACGGGGCGCGTGCACCGCATGACCGAGTTGTTCGGTCGGCTGGCGCCCGGCGCCACGCTTGACCAGGCCCGCGCCGAGCTGCGCACGGATTATGCGGCGATGGTGCGCGCGCATCCCGAAGCTTACCCGGCGAGCGCACACTACCAGATCGATGCCGTGATGCTGCGCGACCAGATCACGTCAGGCGCAAAGACGATTCTCTGGGTACTGCTGGCGGCATCAGGTCTCATCTTTATCATTGCGTGCTCGAATGTCGCCAATCTGATTCTGGCCCGCTCGGTGCGCCGCGAGGGCGAGCTGGCGATTCGCGCCGCGCTGGGGGCGACCACCGGCGCGTTGCGGCGAACCCTGCTGGCGGAAAGCCTGCTGCTGTCGGTGGCGGGAGCGGTGCTCGGCATTCTCAGCGCGCAGCCGATGGTGGCCGTTCTGGCGCGGTATGCTTCACGTTTTTCCGTGCGCGCCCTCGATTTGCGGGTTGATATGAGCGTGCTATGGGTGGGAGCGGCGCTGGCTGTCATCTCCGCGGTACTGCTGGCGTTTGTGCCGCGCCTTCCCTCGGTGGAGTCGTCGGGCGGAATCGGGATGACCAGCAGCAGTAGCGTCCGCATCAGCAGCGGCACCAGCCGGCGGCTACGGATCTTTGCCGTTACCCAGATTGCGGCTTCCTTCATGTTGCTGGCCGGCGCCAGCGTTCTGATCAAGACCTTGATTACGCTTCAGGAAACGCAGACCGGCTTCGACATGCATCGTGTCCTGGCGGTGAACGTGCCGGTCATGTCGTACGGAAAAACTTCCCAGGACATCATCAATTTCTACCGCCAGGTGATTGAGCGCATCAGCGCATTGCCCGGAGTGGATCGGGTCGCCCTGGGTACGAATGTTCCCTGGCGGGACGCTGGCGTCCAAGGCCCCGGCCTTCAGTTCTCCGGCGAGGGCCACGTGAAGGGCAATCACGAGGAAGACCCGTTGGCGCAGCTTCGGGTAGTGTCGCCGGGATTCTTCGCGTCGCTGGGAGTGCCGCTCATCGCCGGCCGCGACTTCAACGACGACGATAAGCGCGGCGGTGAGCCGGTCGTCATCCTCAGCCAGAGCGCGGCGCAACGCATCTTCCCGGGCCAGGATCCCATCAACCGTCACATCATGTGGACCGATCCGGTCATGCAGTTCGTCTACATCAGCCAGGGACCGCGTCGCGTGGTGGGTGTAGTCGCCGATGTGGACGACGAGCATGTCCGGCCGGAACCGGTGGCCACCATCTATCATCCTTTCGGGCAAGTTCCCGACGACACCAGCAAGGAGCTGCCGCTGTTCGGCGGCCGGCTGTTCGTCCATACCCGCTCGGATCCTCATGCCTTGATCATCCCGCTGACGCGCATCATCCGCGGCCTATCTTCGGAACAGCCGGTGGAGAAGGCGGCCACGCTGGAAGACATTCGCGCCGAAGTGCTGACGCCGGACCGGCTGAATACGCTGGTCTTCAGCGGCCTGGCGGGGCTGGCGCTGGCGATTGCTGTGGTCGGCGTCGCCGGCGTGCTGGCATTCTCGGTCAGCGGACGCACCCGCGAATTCGGTATCCGGCTGGCGGTTGGAGCGCAGCCCAGGCACTTGCTGATGGGCGTGATCACCGAAGGTGCGGCGATGGCTGGGGCCGGCATTTTGGCGGGCGCAATCCTGGGTTACGGGTTAGCGCGCCTGGCCGGCAGTTATTTCCCGTCGCTCGAGATGCCGAGCGCGTGGCCGGTGATTGCCTCGGTCATCGTGTTGCTGGTCGCGGCAATTATCGCGTCCATATTTCCTGCAGCCCGCGCTGCACACGTGGACGTGACCGAAGCCCTGCGGGCTGAATAAGGCAGGCTGCGCGTCGAATGACATTAAAGGAATTACGATGGCTCAAGGTCCGGCATACTTTCGAGCGCTATAGGTGAGGCTCGCAAACTTTACTCAAACTCAAGCATGACAATCTCGGGATTCGATCCCAGGCGCAGCGGCGGTCCCCAGGTTCCGGCTCCGCTGGAAGTGAAAACCTGCATCTTTCCGATCCGGCTTAAGCCGTATACGAACTGCCGGTAAACCCGCCGCGCCATCCAGCTCCACGGTATGAACTGGCCGACATGAGTATGCCCGGACAACTGCAGGGAAACGCCCGCAGCCTCCGCGACTTCAGGATGGTCGGGTGCATGGGTCAACAGAATGCTGGCGCGGTCGCGATCCAAGCCGAGGCCGTGCAGTGCCGACGCCAGCTGCCCGCCCTGCGTCGCGTTCCGGTAAGGCACGCCAATAATCTGCAAACCGTCGACTTCTACTTTTTCATTGCTGAGCACACGCACGCCAGCCGCCGCAATGGCGCGTAGATATTTGCCATCGTCCCCAAATTGCTCGTGATTTCCCGCGACAAAATACACGCCGTGTGGCGCCGTTAGCTGGTTCAGTGGTTCCGCCGCTCGTCCGGCGTCGATGGCCGTGCCGTCATACAAATCTCCAGCAATAAAAATCGCGTCCGGCTCTTCTCGCAATATTTGGGCCACGATACGCCGCAGAAAACTGCCATTTCGCACGTGTCCCAGGTGCAGATCGCTGATGAGGGCCGCTCGTCGCCCGCGCCACGCCGCCGGCAAATTGGCCAGCCGCACGGTCGTCCGCGTGATTCGGGTCCAGCCGGCGTTAAAGACGCCGTACAGTCCGGCCAGCAGGGCTGCAGCGAACAGCCATTCCACTAAGCGATGGAAGTTCATGTCCAACCCAGCCAGCCAGGCCAGGCCGAAAATAATCCAGGAGGCCACCGCCGCTACGAAGAGGAAAGTCAGCAGACCAACCCAGACCGCAGCCGCCCTGTAAAACGTCCGCACCCCAGGGTTTGTATAGCGCATGGCGAGTAACGAAGCGGTAACAAAGCTCACCGACAAGCAGCCAAACAGCAGCTTGATCCATGGCGATCCATGGCTATCGTTTCCCGCGGGCGAGAATGCCCAGGTCTCGTACAAGAAAAAATGCGTCAGGAAAAGAACAAACTGAATAATTGCAATGAAAATAATTAAGCGTTTTCGCACACGCATGGTAGTTAGATTCCACCGCCTGCCATTTGGATTGTAATGTCTCAAAGTCGGCGGCATGGGAGCAATTGAATAGGAAGTCTCCAGGGACGCCGCGATTGCTCGGGGTACGCGATTACCTTGAGGTGCAGGTGAAGAAGGCCGAAAACCCCTGCGCGGCCGACGTCCGTTCACGGGCCCAGGTTAGGCCAAAAGAGGGCCGAACCTGGGGCACCACGCTGGGACGGCAGTAGAAGCCTTGAGGCGGTTGCGGGTGAAAGGCGAGATCAGGCACCAAACCACGAATACTCAATTCCAGGATGCCATCGTCAATCTTGCTTAGGCCCGACGAACCTCAAAGGCTCTTTCAGATCGATATTGCCGGACGTGAAGTTCGATAAAGCTGCCACGCAAATGCTCCTAACCCCAAGCAAACCACACCTAAGCGGACCAGCCCGCCCAGATACGGGATGAACTCGATGATGGTGAGAATCAGCAGGCCCACCAGCAGTCGCAGCAGCCAATCGCTCTTGGTTGCCCCGGCCGGCTTCAGAAGGATCTGCCCCAGGAAGGCTGCGACCCAGATCTTTGCCAGGTAGAGAGCAACCAGATACGTCGCGAGCAACATTGCCGAGGCCGGCAGGCCAACCAGCGTGACGGCGGTCAAGAGGATAGCCATGGGCACGCCCGCCAGAATCGCAACTCCAAGCCCGAGACTACGCCAGCCTGAGCCCACGGCGTGGGTGGTGGCTTGGACGAAACCGGGAAAAAGCAGCAGGCCCAACCATCCCACCAGTACGGCGGAGGCGAGCCAGACAGCCTGGTAGAAGTAGAATCCGGGGCGCGCGAAGCGGTTCTTCTCCACCCGCACCTGGATGTCGCGGGTGCCCAGAATCGTCGCACCCTCGGCGATGTGTACCTTGTCCAACTGCTCCACTTGAACCTTCAGGTTACCGCCGATCTTGGAGCTGCTAGTCAGGGTAAGGCCATCCCCGGCCATGGTTAGTTCGCGGCCGATGCTGCCGCTTACATCGGCATGGCCGGTGGCCATGGTCACACTGCGATTCACCACCCCCTCGAGGCTAACGTCGCCGGCGGCAACCACCATACCCTCGCCCACTTTACCCCGCTCATTCAGGTGGAAGGATTGCGCCAAGGCATAGATGCTGTGGCCCAATTGCCCGTCCAGGTCGAACGAATTCGAAAAGTCGTAGATGTTGCCTTCCACCGTTCCGCTCACCTCGGTTCTCTTGGCGAAGCTGATTAAATCGCCCTTCACCGTGCCACGCACTTCCACCGTCCCGCCAAAAGCCAGCAAGTCGCCGTTGATGAGGCCGTCAACGCGCACTACATCCCCGGTAGCTAAAAGGGTGTCGTTTATAGTCTCGTTCGCCGCCACGGTAACGAAATCAGCGTGACGCCGCTCCAGGGCGAAGCCTGGCAGCGACACCGCAAGCAGCAGGATCACCAGGCGCAGACCGGGCTGATGTAGCCGCCACCGGCGTCCCAGCAGCAGTGCGCTGCCGCCCAGCAGTATCACCAAAAGGACCTTCCCAACGGCAGCCGCGTAATCAGCCAGCATGGCAGCACCTCCATGTACAAAGTAGTAAGAAAGGTTGAAGAACAGATTCGTGCGGCCGCTTATGCCGAAGGGATTTAACCATTGCAGCGCTTCGGGAATGCTCAGCTTATCGATCCAGCCGGCAGCCATCGAACCTAGCGCCAGCACCGCGGCCACTACCGCCAATTCACCCCACGCCAAAGACCAGGGCAAACGGGGAAGGCCCGCCGGGCTGGCTGCTTCTTCCGGAAGCTCTTGCAGGCTCTGGCTCAGAACCCGGTTCTCAGCCCGTAGTGCGTCCAACAGTTGCCGGCAGTGCCGGCACGAGGCCAGGTGGTCTCGCAGGGCCCGCGCTTCTTCTACGGCCAGTTCGCCGTCCACGAACATCGAGACGATCTGTTCCGAATAACATTCCATGATCACTTGCTCCTGTGGCCCAGTTTCCGGCGCAGTTCCTGCTTGGCCCGGAATATCAACGCTGCCACGTAGTTCTTCTGCAGCCCCAGCTGCTGCGCGATTTCGTCATAGCTCAATTCGCCGTAATAGCGCAGGACCAGCGGCAGGCGATAGTTCTCCGGCAGACGTGCAATGGCGTCCCGCACTTGCGCCCTTTCTTCGGCGCTGAGAACTGCACCCAGCGGCGACGGCTCCGAACTGGCTGCCTCGATCGCCGCAACTCCTTCTTCAGCCTCCACAATCACCTGCCGTCCACGCTTCCGGCGGCGCAAAGCGTCAATGCATTGGTTGCCCGCCACCCGCAGCAGCCACCTGGCGAACGGTACGGACCCGTCGTAGCTTTCGATTGAGCGCTGCAGCTTGAGGAAGACTTCACTGCTGGCATCTTCCGCACTCTCCCGTGAGTCGAGCATGTAACGGCACAGGCCCAATACCCGCCGCCCATAGAGGCGATAGATCTCCCCCAGCGCCTCGGCGTCGTGGCCTTGTGCTCGCTGTATTACGCTCTCGAGGTCCGGCCCCTCCATTTGCGTGGCTTGCCCTCGCGGGGCTGCGATCCTTTCGCATTGTTTCTCTGCGCGTCCATGAAGTAGTACGCTGCAGATCGAACAAACTTACACAGATTTCAGGAATAAGTGGAACGCCAGGCTGGACGACTCGCCGGGTTTCCTGCAAGAGGCGAGTCGCGGATCTGCATCAGCGGTAGTCGGCCACCATGCAAATGGTGTCGGTGTGCGGGAATTGCCGGTGAGGATTGAAGCCTTGCTCGCATGAGCCGTTGTTCTAACTTCCTTGGCGGCCGGCGTTTCTGTTGGTTCTGTGGAGACGGACAGCCTTTCAACTTGGCTTGCAGCCATGTGCGGCAAGCTATTTCTAGGCGATCGCTGCACCTCGCGGCGTTCGCACCTCATCTACCCAGCATCGCGCTCTTTTTGTTGCGGAGCTAAAATCAAGCTATGTCTGCTGTAACTTCCCACATCTCCGTCGAACCCGGCTCTGAGGCCTTTCCTCTTCTCACGCCTGCGCAGATCGAGCGGCTGCGTCCGCACGGCAAGCTGCGGCAGGTAGAAGCGGGCGAGGTGCTGTTCGAAGCCGGTGACAGCAACGTTCCCGTCTATGTGGTTCTGTCGGGAAGCCTGGAAATTCTTCAACCCTGTCCCAACCAGAGTGTGCGATCCCTGGTCAAGCACATTCCCGGCAGCATCACCGGCGAGTTTTCCGTCATCTCGGGCCAGCGCGCGCTGCTGCGCGGGCAGGTCACCGCCTCGGGCGAATTTCTGCAGATCGCCTCCAGCGAGTTCCGCGCCCTGGTGGCCAAAGATGCGGAGCTGGGCGATATCCTGATGAAGGCGTATATCCTGCGCCGGATGCTTCTTATCAGCGAAGAGGCCAGCAATGTGCTGGTGCTGGGCTCGCTCAACTGCGCCAACACACTACATCTGCGCGAGTTCCTGAGCCGCAACGGTTATCCCTACAAGTACATCGATCTGGACACGGACGAGCGCTCGCAGTCGATCCTCGACCACTTCCAGGTGAAGGTGGCCGAAGTGCCGGTCGTGGTCTGCAACGCGCGCAGCGTTTTGCGCAATCCCTCGATCCGCCAGCTGGCCGATTGCCTTGGGCTCAACCTGAACATCGACGAATCGCAGGTGCGCGACCTGATCGTCGTAGGCGCGGGGCCGTCAGGTCTGGCCGCCGCCGTCTATGCGGCATCGGAAGGCCTGAACGTACTGGTGCTGGAAACCGCCAGCCCGGGCGGACAGGCAGGATCGAGCTCGCGCATCGAAAACTATCTTGGCTTCCCTATGGGTATTTCGGGCCAGGAGTTGGCCGGGCGGGCGCTGGCGCAGGCGCAGAAGTTCGGCGCGAACATGATGATCGCCCGCACCGCGGTCCGCCTGGGATGCGATCGCCGCCCCTATCAGGTCATCCTCGATGAGGGCACGCCGCTGGCGACGCGCTCCATCGTGCTGGCCGCCGGCGCCCAATACAACAAGCCACCCATTCCCAAGCTATCGCAGTTCGAGGGCAGCGGCGTCTACTACGGCGCCACTGCTATGGAATCGCAGTTGTGCGTGGGCGAGGACGTGGTGGTTATCGGAGGCGGAAATTCCGCGGGACAAGCGGCGATTTACCTGTCGGGAAAGGCGCGCAAGGTTTACATGCTGGTGCGCTCGGCCAAGCTGGCGGACACCATGTCGCGCTACCTGATTTGGCGCATCGAGGAAAACCCGGCGATTGAGCTGCATTACCACACGGAGATCGCCGGCGTCGACGGCAACGGACACCTGGAGCGCATCAGCTGGCGCGATGGCGATAGCGGAGAGATTGTCCCCCACGACATACGCCATCTGTTCGTAATGACCGGGGCCTCGCCGCGCACGCAGTGGCTGGAGGGATGTCTGGCGCTCGACAACAAAGGCTTCGTGCTAACCGGGCACGATCTGGACCGGGCGACGCTGGACGAGAGGGCATGGCCGCTGTCGCGCCCGCCGCAGCTTCTGGAGACCAGCCTGCCGGGAGTGTTTGCGGTGGGGGATATCCGGGCCGGCAATGTGAAGCGCGTGGCGTCGGCCGTGGGCGAAGGATCGATCGCGATTCACCTGGTGCATCAGGCGCTGGCGGAGATGTAGGCGAGTCTCGGGTTCGAACCTGAAGGTAGCGCTTCCAGAGCCTGCTACCAGGCTACGCGATTCACCGGCCGAGCAAAGCGAAGTGATTGCTGTGGTGACTCTGGCCCTTGTCCTTGGAACTGCCGCGCTGTTCCATCTATGAGTCAAGTCTCTGCAGTCTCAAACACTATCGCATTGTCGGCTGAGGTGGGAACTAATAGAGCTCTACCCTAGCCGCATGTCCCGAAGCAGCAGCAAGTCGAGCATCTCTTGTAAGTAAGGGGGCCCCGAGTTTCTCAGCCAGCACGATGTAAGCAGCGTCGTAGGCAGAGAAATTGTGACGAAGTTGCCAGATACGAGACAGCAAAACCAGATGAGGGTAGCGAGTCAGGCGGAGATCGAGCAGATCGTGAACCGCCTCGTCCGCACGACGTACCGAGAGTATTCCTTGCCGCACTAGACGCCTCAGTACCTGCGCAACCTCGAGATCGAGCAGCTGCGGGGCATGCAGGGTTTCATTACGCGAGTAAATTCGCTTCTCGATTTTTTTCCCCGCGGAGGTCTGAAGCAACCAGTCCACGGCGGCGGATGCATCCAGGACGATCATCGCGCGTCGCGCTCTTCCCGTACCAGGCGAGCGGTATCGATCCGCGCGGAAATCGGCTTGCGCCGGTGCAGGCGCTCTCGCAATTCCGCCAGCGTCGGGCGCTCGGCAATTTCTTTGATCTCAGCCAACAGATAATCCGAAAGCGACATACCGGCCAGGGCCGCGCGCGCTTTCAGGCTGCGGTGCAGGGTATCAGGTACATTCCGAAGCTGAATCATCTTGCTCATGCTGCCAGCATACTTTCATGTTATGCACATGTCAAAGTCTCCGGACGATGGGGGATGTGCCGTAAAGTGGCCCACCGTGACTTGGGCTCTTAGCCCCTGAGGGCCATTTTTGCAGGCTGAACAGTTTGCTGAAAAACTCGGAAAAAGCATATCCCTCACCGACTAAAGTCGGCTCGGGATGACAAATATAAAGGGCTTGCTACGGCGTAGCTAAAGCTACGCCCCTTCTAAATCGCCTTAGGCCGAGTTTTTCAGCAAACTGTGACGCCCGGAGCTCGATAGCGTATCGTTCGGCCCAACTAAAGTCGGGCCCTGACACAACCCCAAAACGATTTATGAGATGGCTTCTAGTAACCTACGAGTACATTGTGTAGACCACGGGCGTCGCATCCGGGTTACAGCACTTATCGGGTGCTCCCTCTCCTTCTCAGTTCTTCATGGTCCGGATGGTTCCCATGCCCAGCAAATTATCGTTGCTGGTGACCAGGGTCAGGTCCATGATTTGAGCGGTGGCGGCGACAAACCGGCTGGCAGGGTTGCGGTGGGGCAGCGGGAGTTGCTGCGCGGCCAGTACGATCTCGTGGGTGAAAGGCGCCTCGCGCAGGGGCGCGGTGGCTTGCGACAGCCACTCGGTTACATTGACGGGGAGGCGAATCCGGCCGCGGGCGTTGAGCAGCAGCGCTTCCCAGGTGGAGACCGGCGAAAGCCACAACTCATTGCCGGGGTTGATCAGCTCGGCGCGGACGCGGGGATTGAGCCGGGACGGCGTATGCAACGCCCACAGCCAGACGTGCGTGTCGAGAAGCAGCTTCATTCGCCGATTGCCGTAAAGTCGGTTTCGTCGACCGCTGGGCTTACAATGTCGCCCAAGATGCGCATGGTGTCTTTCATGGAGCCGATCCAGGCACCTTGACCGGCGTCGGGCGATGCAGGTACGACCTCGGCGACCGGCTTGCCGAAGCGGGTGATGCGCAGTGGCTTGTTGGTTTGCCGGACCCGTTCCAGCAGGGCAAGGCATTTAGCCTTGAACTCGGAAATCGCGACTTCTTCCATGACGCGTCCTGTTAGACCATTCGATTGTATCATGGTCAGAAAAAATGGTCATTTGCGTTTTGCGAAGGAACATGGGAGAAAAGATCGCTTTCTCGGCGCAACAAGGCCATGTGGAGACTCTGTTATGCAACCACGATCATGCAAAAAGATTGACGCCATTCCAAAAATGCTCTAAGGTAACCCAACCTATGTCGCTTCTTCGCCTGAACTCCGCACAACGCAACACAACATCGCGGCGGACAAGTGTGCACACAAGCACATGCGTCCCAGCTTCGGGCGGAGGGCAGATCGGCAATAGTTCCTAAAGCAATCTTAAGGACACGATCACCAGAACCCACCGCCAGGAAACGGTGGGTTTTTCATTTGTGGCTAACTCAGCGCACGGAGGCACGGAGCCAGCATGATCGTAATGAAATTTGGCGGAACTTCCGTCGAGGACGCGAGCGCCATCCAGCAGGCGGCTGATATCGTGTTCAGCCGTTTGCACGAACAGCCCGTGGTTGTGGTGAGCGCGATGGCGGGCATAACCGACGCGCTGCTGGCGATGGCGCGCGACGCTGCGGCCGGGGCTCTGCCGGAAGCGCGGAAGCAGGCGCGACAACTTCGCCAGCGGCATCTGGCGGCGTTGCGCACTTTGGTTAGCGGACCAGACGAGACGATCGCGCAGCAGGACCTGCAGGCGCTGCTCGATTCGTTGCTGGACATGCTGCGGGGCATCGCCAGCCTGGGAGAGCTTTCTCCCCGCACCACCGATCATGTGCTTTCCATCGGTGAGTTGCTGTCGAGTCGAATCGTGAGTGCAGGGTTTCTTGCCCGAGGGATTCCGGCCGTGCTGGTCGACGCCCGGCAATGCTTCGTGACCGACGGCACGCACACCCGGGCTGTTCCGCGATTCGATCAAACCACGGACCGTCTGCAGCATCATCTGGCGCCCCTGCTGCAGCAAGAGCAAGTTCCGGTGATGGGTGGTTTCATCGCCGCCACCGGGGACGGCGTGCCCACCACGCTAGGCCGGGGAGGCTCGGATTTCTCGGCTGCGATTATTGGAGCCGCGCTGGACGCCAGCCGGATCGAGATTTGGACGGACGTGGAAGGCATGATGACCACCGATCCGCGGCTATGCTCGCGGGCCCAGCGGATCGAAGCTATCGGGTTCGATGAGGCTTCTGAACTTGCCTACTTTGGGGCCAAGGTGCTGCACCCCGCGACCTTGCTGCCGGCGGTGGAGAAGAACGTCCCGGTTTTCATCCTCAACTCGCGGCGGCCGGAGAGCCAAGGCACCTGTATCCGGGCTAACGCCCCGCGCTGCCGGACGACGTTTCGCGCCATCGCTGCAAAAACCGGGATGAACGTCGTCAACATCAAGTCCCCGCGAATGCTGCTGGCGCACGGCTTTCTCCGCCGGCTGTTTGAGACCTTCGAGCGCCACGCGTTCACGGCCGATCTGGTCTCGACCTCCGAGGTGAGCGTTTCGGTCGCCTTCGATTCAGGCGCTGACCTGGCGGCTCTGCTTCAGGATCTGAAGCACCTCGGCGAGGTCGAATTGGAGGAAGGGAAGGCGATTCTTTGTCTGGTGGGCAAAGACATTCGCGGGCGCGCCGGGATCGCGGCGAGCGTCTTCAGTGCGGTCGCAGCTTGCGACATCAACATTCACATGATTTCGCAGGGCGCCTCGGAAATGAATATCAGCTTCGTTATCGAAGAGAGCGACGTGGCCCGTGCTGTCCAGCAACTGCATCAGCGCTTCTTCGAGCAGGTGGAACTTGATCGGCAGAAAGATTTTCGCGCCGCCGGCAAGAGGGCGCGAGTGTTGGCGTTTCGCGATCCAGTCAGTACGCGACCGGAGGTTCGCTGATCATGGCCACGCTTCTTTCGCAATTTGAGCCAGCGAGGATTTGTCCCTGACCAGGTCTGCAAGGTCGCGCTGCTAGGTTTCGGCACTGTCGGTTGCGCGGTGGCGCGCCTGCTCTACGCGCGAAGCGAGGAGCATCCGTTGCAGCTCACCCATGTTTGCAACCGGGCCGTGGCTCGCAAGAAGGCGAGTTGGATTTCGGCGGACGTGGTTTGGACTGAGGACATCGACGAGATACTGGCGTCGGACGCTGACATCGTGGTCGAGCTGCTCGGAGGGTTGCAGCCGGCGCACGAATGGGTACGGCGCGCGCTGCAATCCGGAAAATCGGTGGTGACCGCCAACAAGCAGCTGATCGCGCACTTCGGATCCGAGTTGTTGGAGTTGGCCACGGAACACCGGCAGTACCTGGGCTTCGGAGCTTGCGTGGCTGGAGCCGTTCCCGTGCTCCATGGATTGGTCGAGGGCCTGGCCGCGGACCGGCTGGTCAAGCTTTACGGAATCCTCAACGGAACCTGCAACTACATTCTGACCCGAATGGAATCGACCGGCACATCGTTTGCCGAAGCGCTGGCAGAAGCGCAGCGTGCCGGATTTGCCGAAGCCGATCCTACCGACGATATCGAAGGATTCGATGCACGCGCGAAATTGGTGATCCTTGCCCGCGCCGCATTGGGCATTGATATCTTGCCCGAACAAGTGAAGTGCCGCTCGATTAGAAACATCACGACCATCGACTTCCAACATGCTCATCAGCTGGGCCACACCATTCGGCAAATTTCTTATGCGAGCGTCACCGAGCAGGCAGCTTGCGTTTGCGTTGGACCGGCCCTCGTGCCGCAAAACTCTCCTTTAGCGGGAATCTCCGGCAGCCAGAACCTGATTGTCAGCAGAGGACAGTTTGGCGGAGATACGCTGTTTTGCGGCCAGGGGGCCGGCGGAGATCCCACCGCCGTAGCCGTGGTCTCTGATCTGATGCAGGCGGCACGGCACGGACCGAGCCGACCCGCGAGTCTGCATCGCCCCATCTTTACACCGCGGGAAGTGACTAGCGACCTCGGGATGCCTCAGTACGTGCGCTTCGTGATCGCAGACAGACCCGGAATCATCGCCGCCTTGGCGGGCGCGTTTGCCCGCTACCACATCAACATCGACGCTGTCCTGCAGATGCCGGGGCACTCCAAGTCGCAACTGCCGTTCGTAATTACGCTGGAACCATGCAAAGACAGGCCGCTGCAAGCGGCGCTTGGCGACATCAGCGGCTTTGACTTTCTGATCGAGCCTCCGCTGGCTATGCCGATTCTTCAGGAGAACCATACTCATGCATCTGCGCTGTAGCAATCCAGACTGCGCTGCCACTTTGGAGCTTCATGATCGCGCCTTGTCTTGCCCAGCATGTGGCGATCTGCTGGAGGTGGCAGTGGACTGCGGTACTCACACTCCAGCCGGACTGAAACGGCTATGGCTGCAACGGCGCATCTCGCGCGCTCCGCAGGATACCAGCGGTGTTTGGCGCTATCGCGAGTTCCTGCCCGATTGCTACTCCGAGATCGTGACCCTGTCGGAGGGCAATACCCCGATCGTGAAGGGGCAACGAACCGCGGATTGGGTTGGCCTGCGCAATCTCGGCTTCAAACACCTGGGCTGGAATCCCACGGGATGTTTCAAAGATCTCGGAATGACCGTCGGTGTTACCGAGGCAGTGTTTGCCGGAGCGAAAGCGGTTGGCTGTGCTTCGACGGGGAACACCGCGGCCTCGCTTGCGGCGTACGCAGCACGGGCTGGGCTGACCGCCAGAGTTTATCTTCCCGCCGGACACGTCTCGCAAAACAAACTGGCGCAGGCTCTGGATTTCGGAGCCGAAGTAATCCACGTTGACGGCAGCTTCGATGTGGCCCTTGATCACCTTCTGCAAAACCAGGGCGGCGAGTTGTATTTCCTTAACTCGATTAATCCGTTTCGTCTGGAGGGGCAGAAGACCGCAATCTTCGAAATGCTCGAGCAGTTGGATTGGAAGGCGCCGGACTACCTGATTGTTCCCGGCGGCAATCTGGGCAACAGCGCAGCGTTCGGTAAGGCGCTGGCTGAATTGCAAACCGCGGGCTTGCTGGACAAACTCCCGCGCCTCGTCGTGGTTCAGGCAGAAGGAGCCAATCCGTTGGCCCGGATGTGGCGCGCGGGCTCGACTGAACTGGTTCCGGTGGAGCAACCCGATACAGTTGCGTCGGCAATTCGCATCGGCAATCCGCGCTCATGGAGGAAGGCGCTGCGCGCGGTCCAGCACACGAATGGCTGGGTGATGGATGTGAGCGACGAGGAGATCGGCGAAGCGAAGGCCATGATCGGACGCGATGGCATTGGTTGCGAACCGGCATCGGCCACCACGCTGGCGGCGTTGCGCAAACTCACAGCGCGCGGGCAAATCGATCGCGAGGCGAAGGTGGTCGCCATCCTGACCGGTCATGCTCTGAAAGACACCGATTTCATCATCAAGTCGCAGCCGCTGGAATCGGCCTGCCTTAGCGAGGTGCAATCGTGAACGACAACGTCGCAACCGGCATTGCCGAAGTCGGGTCCGAAGAAGCATTCGAGATCAAGGTTCCGGCCTCAGTGGCGAATCTGGGCCCTGGCTTTGACACGCTCGCAGTCGCGGTGCAGTTGTACCTGTGCCTGAGAGTCAAACCGAAGCCGGGACGCGGCAAGCTGGAATTTCGCTTCGTCGGTCAGCAGCTGTGCGGCGAAAACTACGTGGAGCGGGCATTTCGATTCCTGGCCCGGCAGAATCCTGGTTCCTTCGCGTCCTTGTCGGTGGAAGTGCACAGTGAAATTCCCATGCGAGCCGGACTGGGCAGCAGCGCGGCCGCGACCGTTGCTGGTCTGCGGCTCTATGAGGTCATCGCGGGACCGCTGCCGAAGCAAGCCATGCTGAACGCGGCCTGCGCGCTGGAAGCTCATCCCGACAATGCATCGGCGGCCTTGCTCGGCGGACTCACTACGAGCTGCCAGCTTCCCGATGGCTCGGTTTATGCCGCGACGTTTCCCTGGCCGGAATCACTGAGGTTCGTGATCGCGACTCCCGATATCACTCTCACCACCGCGGAATCACGCAAGGTTCTTCCCGACTACATTCCGCGGAAGGACGCGGTCTTCAACCTGCAACGGGTTGCCCTGCTATTGCACTCGCTGCAGAGCGGAGACTTCGCCCTGCTCAAGCAAGCACTCCGCGATCGCCTGCATCAACCTTTCCGGCAGACCCTGGTGCCGGGATTGGAGCAAGCCCTCAACCTTGACCATCAGGATCTCCTGGGTACATGTCTGAGCGGATCGGGGCCTTCGATTGTTGCCTTGGCGGAAACTAATCTGGACGGAGTAGCAAAACTGCTGGCCTCGGTTTACGAGCCCCTGGGAATCAGCTACCGGCTAAGAACGTTGAGAGTTCACCAGCCGGCGGTCGACAAGCGGGGGAAAAAGATATCCGGTCCGGAACTGGTTTACTCAGAGCCCAATGCTGTTGCTCGAGATCTCTCGCAGCGCGCGTCGTCAGGCGACTTGGGAACTCGCTCGCACCGGCTTTTCCAGGGCAGGAATGCCGAGCGTGGATCGCGACTGGGGCAACGCTCAACCAAAGCAGAGTAGCGAAGGGGTTCGCACCAGGTCCAAAGCCAACTTCTCTTCTTCAATTTGCATCAAAGTGCCGAAGAGGTTGGCTATGAGCCACGAAGAACTGACGAGTGCCCTGGCGAAGCTTAACGAAAAGGAGGCGGCCTTAACCCGGTGGGTTGCCGAGCATCGGGACGCCATCGACTCCCGGGCCCATTTGAAAGAAGGTATTCAGAGAACGTACTGGATGTATGGGCAACTGATCGCGATCCGGGACGCCATCAAGCTGATTCAGGCCGAGGTGTCAGGTGGCGAATCCGACTACGACAAGCAGCGAGTCAGTTAGCGGTCCTACCTGAAGTCAGGCAGGTTTCGGACGCCATCACAGGCGTCCGCTCCCACGAAACTCTGGCGCACGATCATTGGGGCTTATTCTGGTTCTGGCCCTGGGGCGCGATCGACATCAGTTCCACCTCAAAGATCAGGGTTGAGTTAGGGCCAATTTCGGAGCCGGCTCCACGAGCACCGTAGGCCAGATCCGGAGGGACGAAAAGCTGCCACTTCGAGCCTACCGGCATCAGTTGCAAAGCTTCGGTCCAACCTTTGATGACACCGCTGACGGGAAACGTCGCCGGCTGACCGCGCTTGTAGGAGCTGTCAAATTCGGTTCCGTTGATCAGGGTTCCGCGATAGTTGCAGACTACTGAGTCGGCCGCCGTGGGCTTGGGCCCGGCCCCGGCCGTCAAAATTTTATACTGCAGACCGCTGGGCAGAGTAACCACGCCTGGCTTGGATTTGTTGGCTGCCAGGAATGCGTCGCCTTCCTTCTGGTTAGCTTCGCCCTCCTGCTGCATCTTGGCTTCCTGCTTCTGACGCAGACCGTTCTGCAATTCCATGATGGCGGCTTGCGCTTCCTGGTCGGTCATCAGCATGGTGCCGCCAGACATGGCGTCGTTCATGCCCTTCAACAGAACCTTGGTGTCGATTTCGATGCCGTCCCGGTGCAGGTTCTTGCCCATGCTCATGCCCAGGGCGTAGCTGAGTTTATCCTTCGGGGTGGGCAGGGCAGACGAGCTGGGGCTGCTCGAAGCAGGAGTTTGCGCCTTTGCGGCGGGAGGGGTTGTATGGTTAGCCGGCGCCTGCTGGGCCCATGCAGTTCCCAGGAGCATTGCTCCGGCCGCCAATAAGGTTAGAGTTGCGGTGAAAAGTTTTCGCATAGGGTCATTGTTTCATTGATATAGGATCTGCGCAAAAGCCGGGCGGAGTGGAGATTACGCTGGCGAAGAACTCTCGCAGCGGTGCTTGCCGGCTCAGCTGGGAGTGTGAGTTTCCGACCAGCCGGCCACTTTCTGGGATTGTAGAGCGCGACACCGAAGTGTATATTTGTCGGCCAGACAAAATCGACCAATGACAAGCCTTAGAAACCTTTCCTCGGCCTGGCTAGGGGGTCCGTCCATGCCAAATTGCAGACCAGCGCTGTCCGTATTTCTCAGCCTGACCGTGACCATCAGCGTCATCGGTCTGGACGGCTGTAAGAAGTCAGAACCATCGCAGCCTCAATCGAACCAGGCGCAATCGGGACAAGCTCCCGCTACGACCTATGCGGCGCCTACGGCCGACCAACTCTATCAGCTGGTGGCTCCTATTGCTCTGTTTCCGGATAATCTGGTGGCGCAGGTTCTGGCCGCTTCCACCTTTCCCGACCAGGTCAGCGCGGCCTACACCTGGATGCAGCAGAACCCCAATCTCAAGGGCCAGGCCCTTTTAACGGCGGTGAATGAGCAGTCGTGGGATGTGAGCGTCAAAGGCTTGACGCAATTTCCCGATGTGCTCAACCAGATGGCCACGAATCTGTCGTGGACCTCCGCTTTGGGCGATGCCTACTTCAACATTCCGCAGAGCGTGATGAACGCCGTCCAGGTGATGCGGTCGCGGGCGCAGCAGTCCGGCAATCTGAAGAGCACCCAGCAACAAACGGTCACGGTACAGAATCAGGCCCCAGGCGAGGCGCCGCCTCCGCCGGCATCGTCGGGCGAGCCGCAGACCACCGTGGTGGTGCCGCCACCACCGCAGACCATCATCATTCAGCCGGCGCAGCCCGACGTAGTCTATGTGCCGACTTACAATCCGACGGTCGTGTATGGAGCTCCCGTGCCCGTCTATCCGGGATACTCGACTGGAGCGCTGGTCGCCACCAGCTTGATCTCATTCGGAGTGGGAATCGCGGTGGGCGCAGCCATCAGCGGAGGAGGCGGATGTTGCGGCTGGGGCTGGAATTCGTGGGGATGCGGCTGGCATAACAATACTGTGGTCTACAACCACAACACCTACATCTCCAATTCCAATACTTTCGTCAATCGCAACAACTACTACGGCCACAATAACGTTAACTACAACAACTACAATCGCAATAACGTTAACGTAAACAACTACAACCGGAACAACGTTAATGCGAATAACTACAACCGGAATAACGTCAACGCGAACAATTACAACCGGAACAACGTTAACGCCAACAACCTCAACCGGAATAACGTCAATAACAACAATCGCGCCAACAATTTCAACAACGGCAACTACAGCTCCCCGCACTTCAATCAGAAATACGATCAGCCGCAGTACCGCAACAGTGCGAATGCCAACCTGGGCCAGAATAATCGCCAGCCCAACCAGCAAAACCGCCAGCAGCCGAACTTCAACCAGCAGAACCGGGAAGCGCAGAACCGGCAACAGCCGAACTTCAATCAACAGAATCGCGGCCAGCAAACTCGTCCGAACAACAACCAGAATCAGGCGCGTCCCAACAACACCCAGGCGCAACGCAGCCCCGAACGGGGCTATGGGCAGCAGCCGGCGCGAGGCACCAAGACGGGAGCATTCAGCAACTACGGCCAGGGCGGGAACGCGCGGACCAATAGTGCTCGCGGGCAGCAGAGTCTGGAAGGGAATCGCGGAGCACCCGCGGCGCGTCCGGCAGCCGCACCCCGGCCGTCCGGCAATTCCGGGGCAGCGCGCGGGGGCGGAGAGCGCCGGCGGTAAGTCTGACGCAATCCAGATGGAATGCGAGATTTCGACTTTTTGAAGCAGAGGAAGATGCTCATGCAATGGATACAGCCCATGCGGATAGCCCCGGGTTCTCGCTCAGCCGCCATCCGGCGCCAGGTGGCACGGTTTGCCACGGCGGCGGTTCTGCTGCCATTTCTGTTTCTATCGAATACGGTATCGTTTGCCCAGCAGAACGGTGAGAAGACTTTCGCTTCTCCCGGCGAGGCCGTGCTGGCTCTGTACAACGCAGCGAAGTCGAACGACAGCCAGGCGCTGGCCGCGATCTTCGGTTCGAACTCGAGCAAGGTGCTTCATACCGGCGACGATGTTGCCGACAAGAACATGCTGGCGAATTTTGTTCGCCGCTACGAACAGATGCATCGCGTAGTGGTTGAACCCGACCAGACCGTAACCCTCTATATCGGCGCGGAAAACTGGCCCACGCCTATCCCCCTGGTCAAGAACAGCAGCGGCGCCTGGTACTTCGACACCGAAGCCGGCATGAAGGAAATCCTCTACCGGCGCGTGGGCAATAACGAGAACGACGCCATCGACATCATGCACTCTCTGGTCGACGCCCAGCGCGAATATGCTTCCGAACCACGCAATGGCGAAAAAACTGCGCATTACGCCGCCAAGTTTCTCAGCGACGATGGCAAGCAAAATGGACTGTACTGGAAGACCGGCGATAACGAAACTCCCAGTCCCATCGGGCCATTGCTTGTGTCGGCAGCCGGCCAGGGCTACAACATGCAGCCGGGACAGCAGGCCCCCTATCACGGCTATTACTATCGCATCCTTACCATGCAGGGCGCTGCTGCCAAAGGGGGGGCGCGCGACTACATGGTGAATGGCAACCTCACCGGCGGCTTCGCGTTCGTGGCTTACCCGGCGGAGTATCGTAACTCAGGAGTCATGACGTTCATCGTCAACCAGGACGGCATTGTCTACGAAAAAGATCTGGGAGCGGATACCGACAAGATTGCGGCCGCAATGACGGAGTACAACCCCGACAGCACCTGGACTCCCGCCGACTGAAATTGCTCCGTAGAGGGAAGGCCGGGATTCCTGGGCGCGCAGTTGTTCTTCGCCGTCCCCAGATGAAGGGACCGGATGCAACACCATTCCACGGTCACTCAGGCGGCGCCTCTTTTGGAGCCTGAGCTCCACCTCCTCAAAAAAAACGCGGTTCGCATTTGGGCTAAACCGATCCCGGTCGGGTTTATTCGGGTTGTAGGGTGTCGAGCGCCTGAGTAGAATTCAGGGCGCTTGGAAGGGGCATCCGCAGAAACCCGGGTCGCGCTGCAGAGTGGGTTCCGAGATGCCGATAGGACGAGAAGGGTCATGCCGGGCGAGTCGAGCATCGTTCTGCCAATCGAGCGCCTTCCTCCGGTGCATCTTTTGTATTGGTAAGGCATCTAAATGTTGAGTGTGAGTGACTCAAGGAGTCATATGTCTAACGAAAATAAAGATTTAGAGAAGGTTGACCCGGAGCTTCGGAACGACTCAGAGGAAGCCCGGACGCTTCCGGTGCTGCCGGTTCGGGACACGGTATTGTTTCCCCATGCGGTGCTGCCGTTAACGGTAGGGCGGGAAAGTTCGGTCCAGTTGATCAATTCGCTGGGCGAAGACAAGACCATTGTCGTGGTAGCGCAGCGCGAGGCGCGGGTCGATGCGCCGCAGCCGACCGACCTGTTTGCCGTCGGCAGTTTGGCGGTGGTGCACAAGGTTGTGCGCATGCCCAATCAGAGCCTGTTCGTCTTCGCCGAAGGCCTGGAGCGGGTGAAGGTCACCGAGTACACCCAGCTGTCGCCCTTTATGCGCGCGACGGTGGAGACGATTCCCGAGGTGCCGGTTCCTAAGAATTCCGAGATTGAAGCGTTACAGCGCAATGTGCTGACGCTGTTCCAGCAGATCGTGGCGGGGTCGCCGACCTTGTCGGACGAGCTTTCCACGGTCGCGGGAAATATCGACGACGCCGGACGCATGGTTGACTTCATCGCCTCCTCGCTGCCGTCGCTGTCGACCCGCGACAAGCAGGACGTGCTGGAGACGCCCGACGTGCAGGTGCGGCTGGAGAAGATCAACCAGCATCTGGCCAAGGAGCTGGAAGTTCAGCAGCTGCGCAACAAGATTCAGAGCGAAGTGCAGGATCGCGTGCAGCAGACGCAGCGCGAGTACTACCTGCGCGAGCAAATGAAAGCCATCCAGAAGGAACTGGGCGAGCAGGATGAAACCACGCGCGATGCCGACGAGCTGCGCCAGAAGATTGAAGCCGCGGGCATGCCCGACGACGTCAAGAAGGAAGCGCTGAAGGAGCTCGGACGGCTGGCGCGCATGTCGCCGATGGCCGCCGACTACGGCCTGACGCGCAATTACATCGAGTGGCTGGCGGTGCTGCCGTGGCAGAAATCATCGGGCGTCGAGATCGATATCCCGAAGGCCAAGGAGATTCTCGACTCCGATCACTACGATCTGGAGAAGGTGAAGAATCGCATTCTGGATTACCTTTCCGTGCGGCGTTTGAAGCCGAGCATGAAAGGACCGATCCTGTGCTTCGTCGGACCTCCGGGCGTGGGCAAGACCTCGCTGGGTAAATCGATTGCGCGCTCGCTGGGCCGCAAGTTCGTTCGCCTGTCGCTGGGCGGCGTGCACGACGAAGCCGAAATTCGCGGACATCGCCGGACCTACATCGGCGCTTTGCCCGGACAGATTATGCAAGGCATTCGCCGGGCCGAAACCAATGATCCGGTCTTCATGCTCGACGAAATCGACAAGGTAGGCCGCGACTTCCGTGGCGATCCGGGATCGGCGCTGTTAGAGGCGCTCGATCCGGAGCAGAACTTCAGCTTCCGCGACAACTACCTCGACGTGCCGTTCGATTTGTCGAAGGTGCTGTTCATTACGACGGCCAACATGCTCGATCCCATTGCCGAGCCCTTGCGCGACCGCATGGAGATCATCGAGCTGCAAGGCTACACGGAAGAGGAGAAGGTTCACATCGCGTTCCAGTACCTGATTCCGCGCCAGATCGAAGAGAACGGCATCAACGGCAACCAGATCGAGTTTCCCGAGGAGACGATTCGCTTCCTGATTCGCCACTACACTCGCGAGGCTGGAGTGCGCGGACTGGAGCGGACCATCGGCACCATCTGCCGCAAGCAGGCGCGCCGCATCGCCGAAGGCAAGACCGACAAGATGTCGGTCACGCCGGAACTGGTGCAGCATCCCGACATGCTGGGCGGAATGAAGATTCGCACCGAAGGCGAGATTGCCGAGCGCACCAAGCGTGCCGGCGTAGCCGTGGGCTTGGCTTGGACGCCGACTGGCGGGGATGTGCTCTTCGTTGAAGCAACGAAAATGAAGGGGAAGGGTGGTCCGCCCACCATCACGGGTCAGCTTGGACAGGTGATGCAGGAATCGATTCAGGCCGCGTATAGCTGGGTACGGTCACACGCGAAAGAGCTTGGCATCGACGAAGCATTCTTTGCCGATCACGACATCCACATCCACGTGCCGGCAGGAGCAATTCCGAAGGACGGGCCATCTGCGGGTGTGACCATGGTAACCACGCTGGTTTCGTTGCTCACGGACCGCCCGGTACGTCCGCTGACGGCGATGACTGGCGAGATCACGCTGAGCGGTAATGTGCTGCCCATTGGCGGCATCAAGGAGAAAGCTTTGGCCGCCAAGCGCGCAGGCGTGACCGACATTATCCTGCCGGCCGACAATCGCCAGAACGTGCAGGAAGACCTGACGCCCGAGCAGCTTCAAGGCTTGAACATGCACTACGTCAAGACGATCGAAGAGTTGCTGAGCATTGCTCTGCCGACGAACCGGGACGAGGCGAAAGAAGATGCCGAAGTCCGCGAGCAGGTGTTGAGCACCGTGCCGGTAGGGTAAGCGGGGCTCATTGTATTCAACCGGCGGGTCCATCGTGGCCCGCCGTTTCATTTTAGCGGCGGTTATGACGGTTCAATCGGCCGGTCGGTGTGGAAGTATTTTTTATACGCGGAAATCCAGTCGGTCGCGAGGTCGCGCTGGGCGGTCGCAAGATCGATTTTGTTCTGGCACACCAACTGGTGCAGGCGATTTTCCAGCGCGTCTTTGTCGCGCACATTCCAAACGCTGGCCGAAGCCGGCTCGGGCCAGAGGTTGCGAACATCGTCGGTCCCGCCCAGTTGCGGGCTGATCAGGTAATCCAGTTCGTAGTTCCCGGATTGCGGCGCCATGCCATATTCCTGAAAGACGCGCTGCTTGACGGACGCCGGAACCACTTCCGCATCGTCACTGTAGGTTTCCGTACAGACTTCGCTGGTGCTGACCAGACGGAAGGCGCCCGGGGTCAGATGCCGGTCCGGTACAGGCTGCAGCGCCGAGGTGGGCCGCGATGCGACGTGATCGAACGCGATCACACTGGCCATGATGATGAGGACGGCCGCCGCCGCATATCTTAAGTTCCCCTTGGCGAACGCGCGCGGAAAAACTTCGGCCCAGGAATGTTCGCGAGGGCTGGCAGAAGCTCCGGCCAGCCGCGCCGACAGCAGAGCTCGCGGTCCAGCCGCGGGAGGAATACGCGAATCGAGAGTGCCGTGATGCAGGTCGACAAAGTGAGCGATGGTTTGCTCAAATTGGTGCAGACGGGCGCGACAATCCCAACATCCTGCGAGATGTTTATTCACTCGCGCGGCACGGCGCGAGGACAGTTCGCCATCAGCCAACCGAAGCAGCTCTTCATCGGACAAGTGGGCGTATTCGCGGCTCATGCTTTCACCTCTCATCCGCGCGCGCCAGGCGCGCCAGCGACCGGGCCAGCGACGCCGATATGCTGCCCAGCGATATGCCCAGGACTTCGGCGATTTCGCGATAGCGCAGACCCTCGGCCCGCAGGCGAAGGCAATGTTGATCCTGCGCGGGCAAGGCGTTGAGTACAGCCTGCAGACGGCTCTGCCGCTGGTTGAAGGCCGCGTGCTCCTCGGGACTGGGAGCGGGATCGCGATGCACTTCTGCGTCGATCGCAGTAGCATCCAACACGTCCCGTCCCTCGCGCGACAACTTCTTCAACGCCAGGTTGTGGGCCACGCGAAACAGCCATCCGCGGAGATTCTGGCGGGAGCGGCCCTGCTGCAGATGCTGAAACAGCGCCAGAAATGCTTCCTGGATAATCTCCTCGCCATCGGCGGTGGCCAGGCCAAACGAAAACACGTAGCGCAGAAGCGGGCTGCGCAGCTGGTCAAACAGCTCGATCACTTCCTTCTCGATGCCGGAGGGAGCCAGCGCGCTTTCGCGAGCCTTCGCCGCCGGTAGCGCGAATTCCAGAATCGATTCTGAAGACGGAGATGCCACCGGTTCCGAGGCCTCATTACTAACATTCCATCGGACGGGATTTTGTTCAGGCTTTTTCATCGCAAACGCTGCCAGGGACGAGCGGCCAAAATAATCCCTGAACAAACATGAAGGTGCGGGACTATTCTAACGGAGCCAGTATCACGCTGACCGGGTGCGGTACTCCGTTTTCGGCCGCTGCTCCCATCGCCTATGAGCAGACTGCCGCGCCTTGTTGCCCTTCTCATCCTGCTGATGGTCGGGGTTTGCGCTCTTGCCCAGAGCAACCGGGGCGAGCTGCGTCTCACGGTTACCGACCCTTCCGGACTTGGGGTCAAAACGACGGTCGAGATTACGAGCGAGGCCAATCAGTACCACAATGCCCTGACCACCAGCGACAACGGCACGCTGAACGTGCAGCGCCTTTCCTATGGCCTCTACCAGCTCACCATCGAGCAACCCGGTTTCGCACCGGTCTCGGAATCGGTCGACGTCCATTCTTCGATACCGATCGATTACCCGATCAAACTGAAGGTGGCGGCAGCACAAGAATCGGTGACCGTGAAAGCGCAAGCTACGTTGCTCGATCCCGATCAAGCTGGATCGGTCAACGAAATCGGGACTGAAACCATCCAGCGCCGCTTGACTTCCTTGCCCGGCCGTTCGATTCAGGATCTGGTGAACAGCCAGCCTGGCTGGCTCTATGAAGGCAATGCGGTACTGCACCCGCGGGGCTCGGAGTATCAAACCCAGTTCGTGGTTGACGGCATTCCGTTGACCGACAATCGCTCTCCCAGTTTCGGCCCGGAGATCGGCGCCAACGATGTCGACTCGATGAGTATCTACACGGCCGGATTTCCCGCCGAATATGGGAGAAAAATGGGCGGCGTGGTCGAAGTGAATACTCTCCGCGACCCTCAGCCTGGCTTTCATGGGCAAGTGGTGCTGTCCGGCGGCAGCTTTGACAGTTCCGGAATTTTTGCCCAGGGACAGTATCAGTGGGGCAAGAATGTTTTGGGCTTTACCGGATCGGGGGCGCAAACCGATCACTATCTCAATCCGGTGGTGCCCCAGAACTACACCAATAGCGGAACCATCGGCGATTTTTCTGCCGACTACCAGCGCGATCTAACCCCTAACGACCGGCTGAACTTTATTGTTCGCTACGAGTTGTCACGCTACCTGCTTCCCAACGAGATCGTTCAGCAGACATGGTGCTATCCGCCAGGGTGTCACCGCAGGACCGCCCTGTCAGCAGCAAAATGCCAATAACTTTGAAACCATGGGCATCGTCACCTATCGGCATATTTTTTCCGACAAGGTGGTAGGCGACTTTCGCGGCATGCTGCGCAACAACGGCAACGACTTCTATTCCAACGCGCTGTCTACTCCCATCATTCTGTTTCAGCACAATTGGTTCAATGAAGGCTACTTCAAGGGCATGCTGACCATCGATCACGGGCGCAACGAATGGAAGGTCGGGGTCGAGTCTGACAATACTTATTTGAATGAGAACTTCAACTACATCATCACCGACCCTTCGCAGTTCGATGACAACACGGCCTTGACCTTCAGCTTTCCCGGCGCCTACCCCAGCCAGGGGCAGCGCCCGGATCTGGAGCAATCGGCGTTTGTTCAGGACCTGATCCGCCTGGGCAACTGGACGATCAATGCCGGGCTGCGTTGGGACCACTATCAGCTCATCGTCAATCGGAATGCGGTAGGCCCTCGGTTCGCAATCTCCCGTTATTTTCCGAAGCTGGATTTAATCGCCCATTTTTCCTACGACCGCGTCTTTCAGACGCCTTCTTTTGAGAACATCCTGCTGTCGAACTCTTTCGAGGTCCAATCGATTAATCCGGATTTTTTGCGGTTGCCGGTGCAACCCTCCGAAGGCAACTATTTCGAAGCCGGTCTGTCGAAAGCGTTTGCCAGTAATCTTCGGATCGACGTTAACTATTACTTGCGGAACGTCAACAACTACGCCGACGACGATCAAATCGAAAATACGACCATCAGCTTCCCGATCGCATTTCGCAAGGCCATCATCTACGGCGCGGAAGGCAAGATCACGGTACCGACCTGGCACAAGCTATCGGGCTTCGCAAGTTATTCCTACATGGTCGGCAATGCCTGGTTCCCGGTGACTGGCGGCCTATTTCTGGGCGACGATGTGCAGGCTGCGCAGACCCAGCTGGGCGGCCATTTTCCCGACTCCCAGGACCAGCGCAACACCGTATTCACCCGTTGGGTGTATCAAGTCAAGCCGCGCTTCTGGGTGGCCGGCGGCATTCAATATGGCACCGGACTTCCTTTTGAATTCCAGGGTACCGAACAGCAAGCGCTGGCGGAATACGGCCAGCAAGTTATTGACCGGATCAATTTTGCTCGCGGACGCATCTATCCTTCCTTATTAGTCAGCGCCTCGGCTGGAGCCGATGTCTACAAGTCGGACCACATGAACGTTAACTTCCAGATCGACGGACAAAATCTTACTAATACTTTGAATGTGATCGACTTCGGAGGTCTATTCTCGGGCAACGCGATCGGTCCATCGCGAAGCGTTAGCATGCGCCTCACCACCAGCTTCTAGGAGATTGCGAATCTGTCATCGGCGGTCAGGCTATCTGGCTTGCATGACCGCAGGCGGCACCGAGGCAACTTGCCTTCCCGCCACCGACCACGTGGATTCCGTCCTTGCTCTCGACCTGTGGACCGGTCATGTGAAGCTAGGCAGGCCCGGCGATGCACTAGTGGGGAATGACCAGGACCACAAAGGCAAGGCCTCAAGAGTTTAGAGGTTACACGATCGTGCTGCAGTTTTGGGTTTTCATGGCGAAGTAAGCGAAACAGCGTGCATACGGAGCAGCTCTTGTTTTATACTCGGGCGCTACAAACCCTCAACCGAAGTTGGTCATCGAAAGGCTAAGGAGAGAACCATGGAATGGACCAGTCCTAAATTTGAAGAGATTTGTCTGAACTGCGAAATCAATTGCTACGCCAACGCAGAACTGTAAGCTGAGGGATGCGCATTGAGATTCTGGGCTCCGCTGCCGGAGGAGGATTTCCGCAGTGGAATTGCAACTGCCGGAATTGTCACGCCTTGCGAACCGGAACCTTTTCCGGCAAGAGCCGCACCCAAACCCAGGTGGCCGTCAGCAATGACGGCCGCACATGGTTCCTGTTAAACGCTTCCCCCGATTTACGAATCCAAATTGAGCGAACGCCGGCGCTGCAACCTCGCAGCGGGGTTCGCGATTCTCCGATTGCCGGCGTATTGCTTACCAGCGCCGATCTGGATCAGATCGCAGGATTACTCTCACTCCGCGAGCTGCAGCCCTTCCGAATTTATTGCACCCCTTCGCTGCGTCGCATTCTGCGCGAGGATAACAGTGCGTTTGGCATGTTGAATCGGGTGCCGCAGCAAGCCGGCTGGACCGATATATCCCTGGGGAAAAGTTTTCCGCTGCTTACCCTGGCGGGAGATGAGTCGGGAATCTGCTGCGAGGTATTTTCGTTAGAGAAGAAGTATCCTGTTTATGTTGCGCCCGAACGGGCCGCTGCGCTCGAGCCCGAGGAAGCCTCGCTGGGGGTGATGCTGACGTCTGCTTCCGGAGGACGACTGGCCTACATGCCGGCGGTTCCAGCTATCAACCAGCGCGTGTTGCAAGCTTTGGAAAGCGCCGACCTGATTTTGTTCGACGGAACGTTTTGGAGTGATGACGAATTGATTCGAGGTGCAGGGAAGCGGAGCTACCGCGCGTGAAATGGGGCATGTTCCCCTGTCCGGGAGCGATGGCAGCCTGCGCGCTCTGGCGGGATTAAAGCGGCCGCGCAAAGTTTTTGTGCACGTGAATAATACCAATCCCATGCTGGATGAATCCGGTGACGAATATCGCCAGCTAGGGACAGCAGGCTGGGAAGTGGCGGAGGACGGGTGGCGATTCAATCTTTAGCAACGATTTCAGACGCGCAGTTGCTTTCCGCGGAAGAGTTGGCCGCGCGCTTACGGCGGGTTGGCGAAGAGCGTTATCACCATCAGCATCCCTTTCACCTCATGATGCATGAAGGTAAGTTGAGCCGGGGGCAAATGCAGGCCTGGGCTTTGAATCGCTATTACTACCAGAGCCGCATCCCCATCAAGGACGCGATCATTCTTTCGCGCAGCGAGGATCCGGATTTTCGCCGGGCGTGGCGCAAGCGGGTCGTGGATCACGATGGCGATTCTGCCCAGGAAGGCGGTATCGAGCGCTGGATCCGGCTGGCGGAAGCGACTGGCCTTGACCGGCAGCGCGTTATGGGTTGCGATGAAGTTCTGCCCGCGGTGCGTTATGCGGTCGACGCATATTTGGATCTGGTGAAGAACCGAACTTTTCTGGAGGCGGTGGCCTCGTCGCTGACCGAATTGTTTTCGCGCGACTTGATTGCTTGCGCATGGATCGTTTGCGGCAGCATTATCCCTGGCTGTCGAGTGGGCTCGACTATTTCACCGCACGCCTGCATCAGGCGCCGGAAGACGCGCGATTTGCCTTGCAATGGGTTACCGAGCACGCGCGCACGCGACCCGAACAGGAGCTGGCAATTGCGGCGTTACGGGCCAAGTGCGATATTCTCTGGGCGCAACTGGACGCGATTCATTTTGCCTACGTCCAGCCGGGATGGCCTCCGCCGGGCGCATTCCGCATGGAGCCCTGAGCGTGCCTCGTCCCGAGTTGACCAGCCAGCCCCGCCTTGCCCCCGGTTGCCGATGGAGCACCCAGGGCGAACAACAAGTGGTGCTTTTCCCGGAAGGCATGATCAAGGTGCAGGGGACGGGCCAAAGCATTCTTGAACTTTGCGATGGTCAGCGCACGGTGCAGGAAATCGTGACAACGCTGGCGGAAAAGTACGGTGCAGCTGATCCGGTGAAGATCACCGACGACGTGTCCAGTTTTCTGGAAGCGCTGCAGCAGAAACGAATCGTGGATTACTGAATGATTCCCAATCCATTGGCGCTGATTGCCGAGCTGACGCATCGTTGCCCGCTGCACTGCGTCTATTGCTCCAATCCGCTGCAGCTAGTGGCGACAAAGGCGGAGCTTTCCACCGAGGAATGGATTCGTGTATTTCAGGAGGCCAGCCGTCTCGGCGTTCTGCACTTGCATCTGACCGGCGGCGAACCGGCGGCACGGGCTGATCTGAAAGAACTCATCGCTGGGGCGCGCCAGGCTGGTCTCTATACCAACCTGATCACCTCTGGACTGGGTGTGTCCGAGGCGCGACTGGCTGAACTGGTGGAAGCCGGACTCGACCATATCCAGCTCAGCTTTCAGGACTCGAGAGACGAGCCGGCGCGCTGGATTGCAGGCGCCAAGGGCCATGCCTACAAGATCGTCCTGGCCGAGAAGATTCGCCAGCTCCCGGTTGCGTTCACGGTGAACCTGGTGGTGCATCGGCAGAATCTCGATCACATCGAGGAGATGATCGAGTTCATCGAGCAGCTTCGGCCGGAGCGCATTGAGATTGCCCATGCGCAATATTATGGCTGGGCGCTGAAGAATCGCGACACCCTGCTTCCGACTCCCGAGCAATTGGAAAACTGCCTGCGTGCGGTGGAACAAGCGCAATCGCGGCTGGCGGGAAAAGTGCGCATTGACAGCGTGGTTCCGGACTACTACGCGCGCTATCCCAAAGCCTGCATGGGCGGATGGGGAAGGCGGCTGATGCTGATTGATCCTGCGGGCCAGGCGCTGCCTTGTCATGCCGCCGGAGTTATCCCCGGCCTGCGAGTTCGATAACGTTCGCGAGCATTCGCTGGAGTGGATATGGCAAGAGTCGGCGGCGTTTCAGCGGTTTCGGGGAGAAGAATGGATGCCCGAGCCGTGCAAGAGTTGTGAGCGTCGCACAGAAGATTTTGGTGGCTGTCGCTGCCAGGCCCTGCTGCTTACAGGGGACGCGAATGCTACCGATCCCGTCTGCTCGCTGTCGCCCGATCATCACCTGATTGAGGTGGCGCGGGCTGCCGCGAAATCCGATGCTGCGCAAGTCTCCTGGTCGTACCGAACCACCATGGGATGACGGCCGCAATCCCAAGCTCGGCCGCCCCCTCCAATCCAAGCTCCGGTGTATTCAAGACATTTCGTGCACTGCGCCATCGCGACTTCCGGCTGCTATGGGTCGGACTGGCCGTTTCCGCGGTCGGCACCTGGATGCAGATCGTCGCTCAGAGCCTGCTGGTCCTGAAGATCACCCACGGATCGGCCTTCGCCCTGGGCACGGTATCGCTGGCGCAAGCCTTGGCATTTTTTCTGTTTGCGCTGATCGGCGGCAGCGTTGCCGATCGTCTGGACAAGCGCCGGCTTCTGCTCTTCACGCAGTCGGGCTCTGCGGCACTGGCTATTCTGCTGGGCTTTCTCACTCTCTTTGGTGTCATCCGGCTTTGGATGATCCTGGTACTGGCATTTCTGAATGGAACGCTGCTGAGTTTTGATCAGCCCACGCGTGGCGCGCTGGTTCCGGTTCTCGTCCCCAAGGAAGATTTGGGAAACGCCATCAGTCTGCAGTCCATGATCTTCAACGGAGCGTCGACGCTGGGACCGGCCTTGGCTGGATTCGGAGTGGCCACGCTCGGATACGCCGGAAACTTTTTTCTGAACGGCGCCAGCTTCCTGGGAGTCTTGATTGCGCTGTACGCGATGCGCGTGCCCAAGGGGCCGACCCATCAACGCTCGACCTTGCAGGCAATTCGCGATGCGCTCGGCACCGTGCGGCGTGATGCAGTTTTGCCCTGGGTATTATCCGGCTATGCTGCCATGCTTTTTCTGGGACCGTCGTCGGCTCTGATCCTGCCGGTTTTTGCGGTGAAGATCCTGCACATCGGGCCCGAACGTCTGGGCTTGCTATTTTCCTCGGCTGGCGTGGGAACGATTCTGGGAGCGTTGTTCCTGGCTTCTCAGGGTAGCAATCCCCGCAGAGGGCCGACTTTCCTGGCGGGCATTTTGGTCTGGGTTGCCGCATTAACCGGATTTGCCCTCAGCGGTCACTTCTGGATTTCGATGGCCGCGCTGCTCGCCTTTGGAATTGGTCAGACGCTTGCCGGAACGACGACGATTACCCTGCTGCAAACCCGCGTGCCGGAACAGATGCGAGGCCGGGTGATGAGTCTGAATACCCTGATCATCATGGGCGTCCGGCCGTTAGGTGATTTCCCCGCAGGCGCTTTGATTGCGGGAATCGGCGCGCCGGGAACGGTGTTACTGAGCGCCAGCCTGGTGGGAATTTACGGGATTCTACTTGCGATGAGGCCTGCACTGCGTTCGACTTAGTCGACGCTCGACGTGCTGCAATCCAGCGCGAGTCGGCCACTGGAATTGTGGGAGCCGGATTTTGCGTTTTCGCTAAGCCGGGTGGCTTTCGTGATGAAGGTAATTCCGCTCCGAATGAGTAGCAAGTCGCTCCGGCTCTACGGGATCACGGCTACCAGATTGGGGTTGGTCGCATTTCCGTTGACGTCTTTCAATCCCACGGCAATCTGCTGCACATCCGAATTACTAGCCACTGCGATGCGGTGTACGGTGCCGTCGTTGGTGCCCACGTAAACCTGCGTTCCATCCGGAGTGACCGCCCCGTTATAGGCGGTGGCACCGCCGGCGTAAGGAATTACGGTCGGGCTATTGGTGGACACGTAGAAGCTAAGCAGATCGGGCAAGTCACTGACTATCCAGGCATGCGAACTGTCGGGGCTGACGATGAGTTGCTGTGCATTGAAAGTGCCCGCGCCCAAATCGTAGTTGACAATCGTGCTTTGGGGGACGATCGGACAACCCAGCGAGACCGGGATGAGAGTCGTGATGACATCGATCGAGGGAGAATCGGCGGCGATAGCTCCGGTACCGTTGGGCAGCGCCTTAATAAGGGTGGGATCGTTGGCCGTCAACATCTGGACCTGACCGACATCGCAGGTAGAGTACATGTCGACCAGACCTTGAGCGGTGACGTAGATCAGCCCGCCCTGAGGACTCATGTCCAAGCCAGCCGGGGTAAAGGGCAGAGAAGTAACGGTGGGCTCGGCGGTGGACGATCCGGTGTACAAGGTATTGCCGCTGAACGTGGCCACGGTATTACTGTCGGGGGTGTAAGCCGCTGCAGTCGCCTTGCCGGCATAGCTGAAGGGAAGCGTCCCGTTGGTCAGATTGAAGTACTGGATGGTATTCGAAGCGGCATTGGTCGCCACCAGGTAATTGCTGTTGGGCGCAATGGCGACCAGCGAGGCGCCTAGCACGTCCAACGTGACTGCTCCGGTGCTGACATTGACGATCATTAATCCGCTGCTGGAGCCCAGATAGACATTGGTGCCGGCGGGATCGGCCAGGATCGAGTTAGGCACAAAAGGCAGAGTGATGGCTGTGCCTACCGCATTGGTCGTGGTGTTGATCGGGACCAGCATGGTTGAGATGGTGCTGGCTGCGTAGACGGTGCTATTGGTGGTTCCGGAAACCGTCAGGGTGCCGACATTCAGGTCGTACTGCGCCGGCACCAGCTTATTGCACGCCGGATAGCTGCAGGTAGCGGTGATGACCGTGGTTCCCGGAGCCACCGCGGTCATGGTTGCTTCGTTGTTGCTGGTGGTGCTGACGGCCACGGTAGCGGTGGCGGGGACCGACGAGGACCAGATGACCGGGGGCGCTATAGGTTGATTGTTGGTGTCGTAAACGTTGGCCACAATGGGCAGAGTATTGCCGGTGTTCAGGGTAAAGTTGGTGACGTTATTATTCGTGGAGCTGTGTACCACAATGTATGACACCGGACATGTTAGGTAACGGGTGCCGACGCTGTTGACTCCCGCCACGCTGGAGAAAACCGTGGTAGCTCCGGGTATGCCCGCGGTCAGCCCGCCATCGGTATTGCCGGCGACGACAGTGGTATCGTTCGAGCCAAAGGTGAATGGTCCGACGGTCGAGGTAATGTTGCACGGAGAAGCGGTCGTACAGGGAGGGACCGAGGTGTTGTATGCAACTCCAAAGATGGGTACCGATTGTCCCATGGTGGTGCAGGCCGTGCCCAAGCCGGTGTCAACCCGGTCAACCGATTCATGAACGTAAACCGTGGCGGTTGCGTTGGCACTGCCTGAAGTTGCTGTGATGGTGACTTGCCCGACTCCGCCGGTTCCGGTGGTCGTGTTGCAATTAATAAAGACGCTGTCCCACTGCCCGGCGCAGATCAACCCGCCGGTGGAAACGCTGGCGATACTGCTATTGCTGCTGGAAAAGGTGATGTCGGCGGCCACCACGGTGCCGGCAGAATTCTCGGCGGTTACTGATAGCGTACCCACGCTGCCTTCGTTCAAGGAGAAAGTGGTGGGAGAAAGAATCAGCTGGGAAACATTCGTGTTGGCGGTGTTGTTGCCGCCGCACGCCAGCATAACCGAAAGACCAAACACTGCCGTGACAGCAGCTAAGAATGGGACCGCTGAAACCCGCCGCATGTATCCTCCCCGCCGACGCTGCGCTACCGGCGGACGCACCACTCGAAATTATTGCAAAAGGAAAAGCCTAAGTGTAGAGGCTGGTTGCGCTTTCGGCAAGCAAGCCGACGCTGTATCTGCGGGCAAAACAGTCTGGCCGCCAACCGTAGTTTGAACCCGGCCGGGGCTTCGGAGTTGTGCTTGAGCAGCCAGCCGGCTCTAAGGCGCCCCGGTACGGCCCTGCACAAAATCGCACGCGCTCTTGGCGATGAAATCCATTTTGCCTTGGCCGGTCAGCTTGTCGCGCGCGTCGGGATCGTCAGTGCCGGTCACGGTAAATCGCCGCTCCTCCGGGCCCAGACCAGGCTTGAGCTCCAGAAACAGCCACCAGTTCCGTCTGGAGTTCAGGGGACGCTGATGGTCGGAGACATTAAGGGTGAGCAGCGTGAGTCCATTGCAGCCGGGCTCGAGCTCAAAGGCTTTGGCAAACAGCGCGTCGGCCTGCTTGATCTCAGGACTGGGATCGGTGGTACAAACCGGAACTCCCTCCTGCGCTCGAGACTGGCAATCGGCAATCGCCTTATTCACGCTCCACTGCTCATTCAAAATCAGCACGGCGTTGCTGCGCTCTTTACATCCGGACAAACCAAGGACCACCAGCAGCATCGTTCCCAGCGTTCTGGTTCGCATAGTTTCCTATTGTAGACAAGAGGCTACAGGATTTCCGATTCGCTGCCTACCTGCCGGTTTACTCTGTGGCGAACCAGCCGGCAGAACCTGGTTCCGCTGGCTTCAAAGCGGTGTCCTGTTACCCGTCCCAAAGCGCGGATTCGGGGTGGCAAAACCGGGTTACAGCTCTCGATCGGAGGAGACGGGAAAATCTAAAGCCAGAATGACGGGCACTTATTTGTCGTCGGGCAGTAGTCCATTGACGCAGGGTGCGATGGCCGAAGGTGAGGGCGGTATTCTGGACGAAGCGGTTGACGGCAGACAACTTGGTTGATATATTGAAAAGGTTCTGCGAGTCATGTTTGGCCTGCCTGTAGTTGTTCTGGCTGTGCTTGTTTGATCTCTATCCTGTAGAATCGGTTTTGCAGGATCCTCGCTGAAACGTGTCTGCGCTTCCGCTGGAGCTTTCCACCGGGTATGCAGACCGAGGCAACGAAACGGAGCGCCCTCGTTCCCGACCTCCGCAACCGCCGTCAGGCTGGTTTGCGGAACGATCACGGCGTCACCGTCGGCTGCCTAACCTGAGCGGAAACCAATATTCCCCGAGGCGGTGCGTGCGGGGAAGCATGGGCAGAGTGGTTTACGAGCCACCAACAGCGATTGCCCAGTCCCAAATTGTGGGATGCAAATTTACGCCGCGTGGTAGAGCCGACCTTTAGGTCGGCGTCTCGACGGGCATATCAATTCTTGAGCAGGCTTTAGCCTGCGGCAGAGCTTAGCCCAGCGCTTCAGCGCTGGGGAGGCAAAGGTGAAGAGCCGAGTCCCGTAGGGACGACATAGGGGAAGGCGGGCTTCAGCCCGCGACACAAGGTTTGCCAGCCTGGCTGGCTTGAAGAATTAAGGAGCTGCACAGAGTGCCTACATTTAATCAACTGGTGCGTAAGGGCCGAACGGCGCCGAATTACAAGACGGCCAGTCCGGCGCTGCAGTCCTGCCCGCAGAAGCGCGGCGTCTGTACCCGCGTCTACACCCAGACACCGAAGAAGCCGAATTCCGCGTTGCGCAAAGTCGCGCGCGTGCGGCTGACCAACGGTATCGAGGTGACGACTTATATTCCCGGTGTCGGCCACAACCTGCAGGAGCACTCGATTGTGCTGATCCGCGGCGGCCGTGTGAAAGATCTGCCGGGCGTTCGCTATCACGTCGTGCGCGGCACGCTGGACTCCGTGGGTGTCGCCAATCGCAAGCAGAGCCGCTCCAAGTACGGAGCCAAGCGGCCGAAGGCGTAGGTGGTAGAGCTGGCCTTTAGGCCAGCGTTGCGGGCCGCTAAAAACTCCCGAGCCGGCTTTAGCCGGCGACACAGTTGTGAAGTTCGAGGTTCTATGCCGAGAAAAGGACATATCGCGAAGCGTGAGCCGCTGGCTGACCCGGTCTACCAGTCCACGCTGGTCAACAAGTTTGTGAACAGCATGATGTGGGACGGCAAGAAGTCAACCGCCCAGGGCATCTTCTATAACGCCATGAAGAAGCTGGAAGACAAAGGTGGCGACGAGGCCATTAAGCTCTTCAAGAAGGCGGTGGAGAATGCCAAGCCGGTGCTGGAAGTGAAGACTCGCCGCGTGGGCGGCGCCAACTACCAGGTTCCGGTCGAAGTCAATGCGGACCGCCGCACTTCGCTGGCAATTCGCTGGATCCTGACCTACAGCCGTGGACGTGGCGAAAAGGGCATGATCGACAAGCTGGCCAACGAGTTGCTCGATGCCGCTAACGGCAAGGGCGCGGCCATCAAGAAGAAGGAAGATGTACACCGTATGGCCGAGGCCAACAAGGCCTTCGCGCATTACCGCTGGTAACAGCAGATCCCTCCGCTCGGGCTGAAGCCCTCGGTCGGGATGACACGAAGACCCAGCCGAAGGGCGAAACTGATTAGCCCAGCGCGGAAGCGCTGGGTAGGCGAAGAATCAAGATCCGAGTCCCGTAGGGACGCCACAGGTTCTTCGAGACGCGAACGAAAAGCAGATCCCTCACCGGCTGAAGCCGGCTCGGGATGACAAACAATAAGGAAATCGTTGAACGCGGACCTGAAGGTCCGCTCTATCAAGATTCACCGCGACGGCAACGTCGCCTAGCAAGAAACGGAAAAGATCGTGCCCAGACAGGTTCCATTAGATCGTTGCAGAAATATCGGCATCATGGCCCACATCGATGCCGGTAAGACCACCACCACGGAGCGCATCCTGTTCTATACCGGACGCACGCACCGCATTGGTGAGGTCCATGAAGGCACCGCGACGATGGACTGGATGGCGCAGGAGCAGGAGCGCGGCATCACCATCACCTCGGCCGCCACCACCTGCTTCTGGAAAGATATCCGCATCAACATTATCGACACCCCCGGCCACGTCGACTTCACCGCTGAGGTGGAGCGTTCGCTGCGCGTGCTGGATGGCGCCTGTGCCGTGTTTGATGCCGTGCATGGAGTCGAGCCGCAATCGGAGACCGTCTGGCGGCAGGCCGATAAATACGGTGTCCCCCGCATTTGCTTCATCAACAAGATGGACAAGATGGGCGCCGACTTCGAACATGCGGTCGACACAATTCGCAAGCGCCTCAACGCGCGTCCGGTAGCGATTCAGTTGCCTATCGGCCAGGAAGAAAAGTTCAAGGGCGTCATTGACCTGATGACCATGAAGGCCATCGTGTGGAATGACGAGAGCCTGGGCGCCGAATTCGAGATCGAAGAAATTCCCGAAGAGCTGAAAAAGAAGGCGCAGGCCTACCATCAGATTCTGGTCGAGACGGTCGTGGAGAACGACGATCAGGACGAACTGATGCACAAGTACATTGAAGGCGAAACCATTGGCGAGGCCGAGCTGAAAGCGGCCTTGCGCCGGGCTACCTTGAAGATGAAGGTTTTCCCGGTGATCTGCGGCACGGCCTTCAAAAACAAAGGTGTGCAGCCGATGCTCGACGCGGTGGTCGACTATCTGCCTTCGCCCCTCGATGTTTCTCCGGTGGTGGGCAAGAACCCCGACACCGGCGCTGAAGAGATCCGTCCGCCCAAGGATGATGCTCCGTTTGCCGCGCTGGCCTTCAAGATCATGAGCGACCCGTTTGTTGGGCAACTCACCTTTATCCGGGTGTACTCCGGACATCTGAAGCAGGGCGATAGCGTGAACATCAGCGGCCGTTCGCGCACCGAACGCATTGGCCGCCTGCTGAAGATGCACGCTAACAAGCGCGAAGACATTACCGAGATTTATGCCGGCGACATCTGCGCTTGCGTGGGATTGAAACACATCACTACCGGCGACACCATTTGCGATGAGAACCATCCCATCATTCTGGAGTCGATCGAGTTCCCGGCGCCGGTGATTGCGGTTGCAGTCGAGCCCAAGACCAAGAGCGATCAGGAAAAGATGGGTATCGCGCTGGGCAAGCTGGCGCAGGAAGATCCTACCTTCAAGGTCAGCACCGATCCCGACAGCGGCCAGACCATTCTCGAGGGCATGGGCGAACTTCACCTCGAGATTCTGGTCGATCGCATGATGCGCGAGTTCAATGTCCAGGCTAACGTGGGCAAGCCGCAAGTTGCCTATCGCGAGACCATCCGCAAAGAGGCGAAGGCGGAAGGCAAGTACATTCGCCAGACCGGTGGCAGCGGCCAGTACGGTCACGTGCGCATTCGCCTGGAGCCGAACGAGCCGGGCAAGGGCTACGAATTCATCAATGAAGTAGTCGGTGGCGTGATACCCAAGGAATTCATCAAGCCGGTGGACCAGGGCATCAAGGAAGCCATGGAAGGCGGCGTTCTGGCCGGCTACGAAATGGTTGACGTCAAGGCCACGCTGTACGACGGCAGCTATCACGATGTCGACTCCAACGAAATGGCTTTCAAGATTGCCGGTTCGATGGCGTTCAAGGAAGCGGCGCGCAAGGCCAGCCCAGTATTGCTGGAGCCGGTGATGTCGGTCGAAGTCGTCGTGCCCGAGGAATACATGGGAACGATCATCGGCGATCTGAGCAGCCGCCGCGGCCGTATCGAGGCGCTGGAGCATCGCGCAGGTTCGCAGGTGATCAAGGCCATGGTTCCGCTGGCCGAGATGTTTGGCTACGCGACCAACATGCGTTCAAACACGCAAGGCCGCGCGACCTTCAGCATGCACTTCTCGCGCTACGAAGAAGCGCCGCGGGCGGTAGCCGAAGAGATCGTGGCCAAGGTGCAGGGCAAGAGTCCGGCTGGAACGAAGTGAGCCGTGGCCGCCGTTTGACGACGATTGGTCAGAGTTGACTTGAGGGTAGAGCCGGGTCGAACGAAGTTTTGAAGGGGCGCAGCTTTAGCTGCGCCGAAACAAAATTAGGTTTGTATCAGGGCACGACTTCAGTCGTGCCGATAGAGCAGCAATAAAAGATGGGGCTTTAGCCCCGGCAACAGAAATACGGAGCTCCAATGGCGAAAGAGAAATTTGACCGCAGCAAGCCGCACGTAAACGTAGGCACGATCGGGCACATCGATCATGGCAAGACCACGTTGACGGCGGCCATCACCAAGGTATTGCAGAAGCACAATCCCAAGATCGTGTTTCGCTCCTTCGACTCGATCGACAACGCGCCGGAAGAGCGCGAGCGCGGCATCACCATCGCGACCGCTCACGTGGAATACGAGACGGCCAACCGGCACTACGCTCACGTCGACTGTCCCGGCCACGCCGACTACATCAAGAACATGATTACCGGTGCGGCGCAGATGGATGGCGCCATCCTGGTAGTCGCGGCCACCGATGGTCCGATGCCGCAGACCAAAGAGCACGTGCTGCTGGCCCGCCAGGTGGGTGTGCCTTACATCGTGGTGTTCCTGAACAAGTGCGATGCGGTGGAAGATCCCGAGCTGATCGACCTGGTCGAAATGGAAGTGCGCGAGTTGCTGACCAAGTACAACTTCCCGGGCGACGATCTGCCGGTGGTTCGCGGCTCGGCGCTGGGTGCGTTGAATGGCGAGGCGCAGTGGGAAGCCAAGATCGACGAGCTGATGGAGGCGGTGGACAAGAACGTGCCGCTGCCGGCGCGCGATATCGACAAGCCGTTCCTGATGCCGATCGAAGATATCTTCTCGATTCAGGGACGCGGCACGGTAGTCACCGGCCGTATCGAGCGCGGCAAAGTCAAGGTGGGCGAGGAAGTAGAAATCGTCGGCTTCCGCGAGACTCGCAAGACGGTAGTGACCGGCGTGGAAATGTTCAAGAAGCAGTTGGACGAAGGCATGGCGGGCGACAATGCCGGCCTGCTGCTGCGTGGCACGGCGAAAGAAGACGTGGAGCGCGGCATGGTTTTGGCCAAGCCGGGATCGATCACGCCGCACACCAAGTTCACCGGCTCGGTGTACGTGTTGTCGAAGGATGAAGGCGGACGGCACACCCCGTTCTTCAAGGGCTATCGGCCGCAGTTCTACTTCCGGACCACGGACGTCACGGGCGTGGCGACGTTGCCGGAAGGCACGGAGATGGTGATGCCGGGCGACAACGTGACCTTGCAGATTGAGCTGATCACCCCGGTAGCGATGGAAAAGGGCTTGCGGTTTGCGATTCGCGAAGGCGGACGCACGGTAGGCGCCGGCACCATCAGCGAGATTATTGCGTAGTTGAAATCCCGCTCATTCCAAAAGCTGGAATGAGTGGGGCACCCAGTATGGGCTCTTGGCTATTAGCTCTTAGCTTTTAGCAGGCAGCATCAACTGCTTGGCTGCTAAGAGCTAAAGGCTAACGGCTAAGAGCCATGGAAAATCGGCCTCAAGCAGGCCAAAACAATTGCTCTTTGAGAGAAACTAACGTGATTGGCAAAGAACGAATTCGGATCCGGCTGAAAGCATACGACTATCGCGTTCTCGACCAGTCCACCGGCGAGATTGTGGACACGGCCAAGCGCACCGGCGCGCAAATCGCGGGACCGATTCCGCTACCCACGGTGAAGAACAAATACACCGTGCTGCGCTCGCCCCACGTAGACAAGAAATCGCGCGAACAGTTTGAGATTCGCACGCATAAGCGCCTGCTCGATATTCTGGAGCCCACCCAGCAGACCGTCGATGCATTGATGAAGCTGGAGCTGCCGGCGGGTGTGGACGTGGAAATCAAGGCGTTCGGCAAGGAACATAAGTAGACGGCTTTTAGCTGTTAGCTCTTAGCTGTTAGCAACCCAGAGAATGCTGATTGATCCGGTTGCTAAAAGCTAAAGGCTAATGGCTAAGAGCTTCGCAAAACAAAGCTTCCGCGACGTAAGTCCCCGGTTGAAGCAACCGGACATCAGGAAGCGGAGTTGAGGATAACAAAATGGCAGTGACTGGAATTCTCGGTAAGAAAGTTGGCATGACGCAGCTGTTCGATGACAAGGGTGATGTTCACCCGGTCACGGTGCTGCAGGCCGGTCCCTGCGTTGTGACCCAGCGCAAGACGGTAACCAAGGACGGCTACGATGCCGCGCAAATTGGCTTGGTCGAGTTCGTAAAGCAATCGCGTTTGACCGAGCCCATGAAGGGCCACTTCGCCAAGCACGATCTGCCGCCTATGCGTTTTCTGCGCGAGGTGCCGATCGTGATCGATCCGGAGACCCAGGACGGCACCAAGGTTGGCGACAAGGTTCTGGTCGACATGTTCGAAGGCGAAAAGTTTGTCGACGTGGCCGGCACCAGCAAGGGTCGCGGATTTGCCGGCGTAGTGAAGCGCCACAAGTTCGGCGGCGGCGCAGCCTCGCACGGCTCGATGTTCCAGATCACCGGCTCGATCGGCTCCTCGGCGTTTCCCTCGCGCGTCTTCAAAGGCATGCGCATGTCGGGACACATGGGTGTGGATCGCGTCACAGTTCGCAATCTGCGGGTGCTTGGGGTCGACAAGGACGAGAACCTGATCGTGGTCGAAGGCGCAGTGCCGGGACATAAAGATGCGTACGTAATTATCACCAAGGCGAAGAAGCCGCCCAGAGAGCGCCGTGGATTCAGCGGCGCGGGCACGGTCGATCCGTTGAAGGCTTCCAAGCGCGCGGTGGCGAAGAAGAAGTAGGGGCTAGGGGTCAGGGGCTAGTTGGCAGTAGTCGGTAGCAACAGCCAGTACTGAATTCCCCGAGTTCGAAGGTTTGTATCAGGGCACGGCTTGAGTCGTGCCGAACGAAGGCCAGAAGGTTTGTATCAGGGCACGACTTCAGTCGTGCCGAACGAGGACCAAGAACGTGGGGGCTTTAGCCCCTGCCAAACAAGGTGCCTCAGCGGATTTTTGATTTAGCTGAGAGCTGACGGCTGATAGCTGACAGCCAATCGAGAAGAAATTATGGCAACGATTGATGTAGTGAATCTGGGTGGCGAGAAGGTAGGCTCACTCGAGCTGGCCGAGGAAGTCTTCGGCGCAGTCAACGAGGACCTGCTCTGGGAAGCGGTGAAGCACTACCGCGCCGGGCAGCGGGCCGGCACGCACGCCACCAAGAACAAGAAGCTGGTAAGCGGCGCAGGCAAGAAGCTCTGGAAGCAGAAGGGCACCGGCCGCGCGCGTGTGGGATCCATCCGGTCTCCTCTGTGGCGGCATGGCGGCACGGTTCATGGACCGCAGCCCCGCTCTTACGACTTTGCCTTTCCGCGCAAGAAGCTGCTGGGCGCGCTGCGCTCGGCGCTGGCGGCCAAGCTGGCCGACGGCAAGTTGGTGGTAGTCGAGAACTTCGACCTGCCGGCGGTCAAGACCAAAGAGTTTCGCAAGACGCTCAATACGCTCAATGCCAAAAGCACAACGCTGTTGGTGGAGAGCTCGGCGACGGAGAACCACAACCTGCATCTCAGTTCGCGCAATCTGGAAGGTGTCGAGCTGCTGGCTGGCAACCAGGTTCATCCTTATCACCTGCTGCGCTACGAGACTACGATCTTCGCGCGGCCGGCTTTCGAGAAGTTGCAGGACACGTTGAAGGCCTCGGCGCCGAAACGCAAGCACGCGGAGGTGGCGTAATGAAGTCGGCTTATCAGATCATTCGCCGCCCGGTGATTACGGAAAAGGGTCTCGGCGTGAAAGAGACGGAAGCCACGCTGGTGTTTGAAGTTTCGGTGAAGGCGAGCAAAACCGAGATCAAGCAGGCAGTGCAAAGCATTTTCAAGGTGAAGGTTGACTCGGTACGGACCGCGACTTTCGTCGGCAAGGAGCGCCGCCGCGGCAAGTTTAACGGCTATCGTCCGGACTGGAAGAAGGCGTATGTGCGGTTGAAAGAGGGCCAGAAGATGCCCGAGTACGCCGAGAATATCTAGTTCGTGGATAGTGGGCAGTGGATAGTGGATAGAAAACAAGCCACGAAGCTGCAGGGGATCAAACGCCGTAGGCGCGGAACGGGTTAGCCCAGCGCTTTAGCGCTGGGTGGGCGAAGAAGACGTCGAAGTCCCGTCTGAGACGGCACAAAGTGCAGAGGCTGAAGCCCGGGTTTATGGACGCATCGTTCGGCACGACTAAAGTCGTGCCCTGATACGAACCAAGAGCGAAGAGCGAAAAGCGAAGAGCGAATCATGGCAATCAAAACTTACAGACCGGTAACTCCGACGCGGCGGTTTACCACCACCACGGTCAACGATGATCTGACGACGAACCGGCCGTACAAGCCGCTGACCGAGCCCAAGCAGCGCACCGGCGGACGCCGCAATGCCGGCGACCTTACCATCTGGCACCGCGGGGGCGGCCACAAGCGCAAGCTGCGTATCATCGATTTCAAGCGCGACAAGGCCGGCATTCCCGCCACCGTCGCCTCCATCGAGTACGATCCCAATCGCTCGGCGCGCATCGCCCTGCTGAATTACGCTGACGGCGAGAAGCGCTACATCGTGTATCCGGTGGGATTGAAAGTGGGGGCGAAGATTGTCAGCGGTCCCGATGCCGACATCCTGGTAGGCAATGCTCTGCCGCTGCGCAACATTCCTCCTGGTACTACGGTGCACAACATCGAGTTGAAGCCGGGCAAGGGCGCGCAAATGGCGCGTTCGGCGGGAGCGCAGGCGCAGTTAGTTGCGAAAGAAGGCGACTACGCGCTGCTGAAGCTGCCGTCCGGCGAGACTCGCAAAGTGCTGGTCGATTGCATGGCCACGATCGGTCAGGTAGGCAACACCGATCACGAAAACATTTCTATCGGCAAGGCGGGTCGCACTCGCTGGCTGGGTATTCGCCCCACCAATCGCGGCGTGGTCATGAATCCGGTCGACCATCCGCACGGCGGTGGCGAGGGCAAGACCAGCGGCGGCCGTCATCCGGTGACCCCGTGGGGACAGCCCACTCGCGGTTACAAGACGCGTAATAACAAGCGGACCGATAAGTTCATCGTGACCCGCAGACAGAAGTAGGACTAAGACACTATGGCACGTTCAACCAAGAAGGGTCCGTTCATCGATTCGCATCTGCAGGCCAAGGTCGACGGCATGAACGCGCGCAACGAGAAGAAGGTCGTGCGCACGTGGTCGCGCCGTTCGACGGTCATTCCCGAGATGGTGGGACACACCCTGGCGGTGCATAACGGAAAGAAGTTTATCCCCGTGTACATCACGGAAAACATGGTAGGCCACAAGCTGGGCGAGTTCAGCATGACCCGCACCTTCAAGGGCCACTCGGTGAAGGCGGCCACGGAAACTTCGGCCCGGCCGGCGCCGGCGAGATAAGGAAACCACATGGAATTCACAGCCAAACTGAATTACGTGCGCGTCTCGCCGCAAAAAGCCCGCCTGGTGCTGGACCTGATCAAGGGTCGCCGGGTGGAAGAGGCGCTGGACACGCTGATGTTCGCCAAGAAGGGCATCGCTCCCCAGTTGTACAAGCTGCTGCGTTCGGCGGTCGAGAATGCCAACTATGTGAGCGCGGAAAAGGGATTGGACGTCGATGTCGACCGGCTGTTTGTGAAGCGGGCGATTGCCAACGACGGTCCGCGCATGAAGCGTATTCGTCCGGCGCCCATGGGCCGCGCCTATCGCTATCAGCGGCGCATTGCACACATTGAGATTGCTCTGGCGGAGAAGACATCCGCCAACGGACAAGGCGATCTGGTGCAGACGGTGGGGGAAGCGGCAGCGGCTGCTCCGGCGAAGAAGGCGGGCAAAAAGGCTCCAGCGAAGAAAGCGGCGGCCAAGAAAGCTCCGGCAAAGAAGCAGGCGGCGAAGAAGCCCGCCAAGAAAAAGTAGGAGATTATGGGACAGAAAGTCCATCCATACGGATTCCGCCTCGGCGTCACCAAGCCGTGGAGATCGCGCTGGTTCGTCGAGCGTGATTACGACAAACTGCTGCTGGAAGACTACAAGCTGAAGGCCGAGCTGAAAGACAAGCTCAAGTCGGCGGGCGTCAGCTCGATCGAGATCGAGCGGCCGGGCAACAAGCTGCGCATCATCATCCGCACCGCGCGTCCGGGGATCATCATCGGCCGCAAAGGCACCGAGATCGACAAGCTGAAGCAGGAGATCCAGAAGCGCACCAACCGCGATGTATATGTCGACATCCAGGAAGTGCACAAGCCGGAACTCGATGCCCAGTTGGTGTCGGAGAATATCGCGCTGCAGCTGGAAAAGCGTGTCGGCTTCCGTCGGGCCATGCGCAAGGCCGTCGACTCGGCGCTGCGTTTTGGCTGCAAGGGAATCAAGGTGCGGGTCAGCGGCCGTCTGAACGGCAACGAAATCGCGCGCTCGGAATGGTATCTGCAGGGACGTTTGCCGCTGCATACGCTGCGGGCCGATATCGATTACGGTTTCACCGAAGCGCGGACCACCTACGGCGTGATTGGGGTAAAGGTTTGGGTGTACAAGGGCGAGATTTATCGCGAGAAGAAGCGCGAACCGCAGAGCGTGCAGTCGGGAGCGTTTTAACAGCAGTTGTCAGTTGCCGGTTGTCAGTTGTCAGAAAAGCGGCGACCGACGTTGGTAACTGAGAACTGACAACTGACAACTGGGAACTGACTTATGTTGATGCCAAAGAAAGTAAAGTACCGCAAGCAGCAGCGCGGTCGTATGCGGGGCAAGGCGTGGCGCGGCGGCGAGCTGTCGTTCGGCGATTTCGGCTTGAAGGTGATGGAGCCGGGCTGGATCACCGACCGGCAGATTGAAGCCAGCCGTGTGGCCATGACCCGCTTCGTGAAGCGGGGCGGCAAAATCTGGATTCGCCTGTTCCCGGATAAGCCGGTCACCAAGAAGCCGGCCGAAACCCGTATGGGCAAAGGCAAGGGCGCCCCGGACCACTGGGTAGCGGTGGTGCGGCCGGGCAAGATCCTCTTCGAGATGGAAGGGGTATCGGTAACCGATGCGGCCGAGGCCATGCGCCTGGCTTCGCACAAACTGCCGCTGCGCACCAAGTTCGTGCAGCGCGAGGGTGTGCACTAGAAAGCAGTTGTCAGTTGCCGGTTGTCAGTTCTCAGTTTAAGAAGACGACCCGAACAACCGGTAGTTGACACAGACAAGAGATCGGTCCGTTGCGGTAGTCGGGGTAACTGACAACTGACAACTGGCAACCGACAACTGGATCTAACGATGAATGTAGACAAGATTCGTAACCTGACCGATATCGAACTGGTGCACCAGCAGCGCGAGCTGTCTGACCAGCTCTTCAAGATGAAGTTTCAGTTGAAGATGGGGCAGACGGAAAGCCTGAAGAAGATTCGCGAGCTGAAAAAAGACATCGCGCGCGTGCTGACAGTCATGCGCCAGAAGCAACTTGCCGGCGGTAACGGAGCGGCGCCGAAAGCGGCAGCAGCGGTCAGTGCTCCGGCTCCGGCAAAGAAGGCGGCCAAGAAGAAGGCTGCGACGGAGAAAAAGTAATCCATGGCGGAAACCACAGCAACCAGCACTGCAAAGGCCGCCGGCCGGCGCAAGACCTTGATTGGCGAAGTCGTGTCGACCAAGATGGCCAAGACCATCGTGGTGGAAGTGCGGCGGCAGAAAGCCCACCCGTTTTATAAACGCGTGGTGGCCCGCAGCAAGAAGTTCTACGCGCACGACGAGCAGGGCACGGCGCACCTGGGCGACTACGTGAAGATCGAGGAGACGCGTCCGCTCTCCAAGCTGAAGCGGTGGCAGTTGAAAGAGATTGTGCAGCGCGCCGCACTGGTGGCGCCGGTCGAGGCGCAGCCGACGGCCTAGCCGGCATTTGGCAATTAGCATTTGGCCAAAGCCCAGTTTGAGATCTGCTGCATTGGCTAAATGCCAACTGCCGAATGCTAAATGCTGAATCCGGATGGCGGCTCTGCGAAGGAGAAGAAATTTATGGCAGTCATGATGAGAAGCATGCTCGACGTTGCCGACAACTCCGGCGCACGCAAGCTGCAGATGATTCTGCCGCTGGGCGGTTCCACCGGCCTGGTTGCGGGCCTGGGCGACGTGATCACCGCGGCAGTAAAGGAAGCGTCACCCGACGGCACGGCCAAGAAGGGCACAGTAGTGAAGGCCGTGATTGTGCGCACGCGCAAGGAGCATCGGCGGCGCGACGGTACCTACATCCGCTTCGACCAGAATGCGGCCGTGCTGATCAATGATGTGCACGAGCCGGTGGGCACCCGCGTGTTTGGTCCGGTAGCCCGCGAGCTGCGCGAGAAGAAATTCTTGAAGATCGTTTCCCTGGCGCCGGAAGTGCTGTAAAGGCGGCATTTGGCACTTGGCATTTAGCACTTGGTCAAAACTGTTGATTGATGTTCGGCGGGGCATTTGAAGAAGCGGTTTAGCTAAGTGCCAAATGCCAAGTGCTAACGCCCAAGAAGAAGGATTGAACAACCATGCAGAAGAGCGTAGATATACGTCGCAACGATCAGGTACAGGTAATTACCGGGCGCGACAAAGGTAAGCAGGGCCGCGTGCTGCGGGTCATGCCGGATGAGGGCAAGGTGCTGGTGGAGCACGTCATGATGGTGAAGAAGAACGTGCGTCCCAACCCGCAGAAGAACATCAAGGGCGGCATTGCCGAGCAGGAGAGCGCGATTTCCCTTAGCAATGTCATGCTTCGGTGCAATTCCTGCAACCGGCCGGTGCGCGTGGGCCACGAACATCGCGGCGACCGGCATGTGCGGGTGTGCAAGAGTTGCGGCAATACGCTGGAGAAGTAGAACCAGCAGTTGGCACTTGGCATTTAGCGCTTGGCCAAGACAGCCGATATCGAGGCATTTGCCAATGGCTAAGTGCCAAATGCCAAGCGCAGAATTGATCACCTCACGAACCGGTAGCTGGAACCAGCCGAAACCGTGAGAAAGGTAGAAGCAGGGAAATGGCAGACGAGAAAAAACAGAAAGCTCCGCAGCAAGGCGGACAAGCCAAGCCCGGACAGGGCAAGCCTAAAGAGGGTAAGAAGGCGAAGGCTGAGCAGGCAGAGGCCGCCGGCGAGCAGCCTTCGGGCAAGCCGGCGCGGCCTAAGGCGACCAATCGCTCGACCGCGCGCATGCGCGAGCGCTACTACAAGGAAGTTTTGCCGGCGCTGATGAAGGAATTCAGCCTGGAAAATCCGATGGCCGCTCCCAAGTTGGAGAAGATCATCGTGAACATGGGCGTGGGCGAAGCGACGCAGAACGCCAAGCTGATCGATCCGGCAGCGACCGAGGTCGGCCAGATTACCGGTCAGAAGCCGGTAGTCACCAAAGCGCGTAAGTCGATTGCGGCCTTTAAGGTGCGCGAAGGAATGCCCATCGGCGTGATGGTGACGCTGCGCGGCGATCGCATGTACGAGTTCTTCGACCGGCTGGTGAACATCGCCCTGGCGCGTGTCCGCGATTTCCGCGGAGTGCCCACCAAATCGTTTGATGGCCGCGGGAACTACACCCTGGGGGTGCGCGATCAGCTGATCTTCCCGGAGATCGATTATGCCAAGGTGGAAAAGCTGAAGGGCATGAACATTACTATTGTGACCTCGGCAGGAACCGACGACCAGGCGCGGGCGCTGCTGAAGCATATGGGAATGCCGTTCCGGCAGTAGTCAGTTGCCGGTAACTAGTAACTAGCAACTAGTGAAGCGAAGCTTCGGGCGCAATGCAAGCAATGCAAGCTAAGAGCTAAAGGCTAAGAGCCAAGAGCGAAAAGCGGTACTTACAAAGGAAACGATGGCCAGAACATCACAAATCGCCAAGTCGAATAAGAAACCCAAGTTCTCGACCCGGCAGCACAACCGCTGCCACATCTGCGGACGTTCGCGCGCCTATCTGCGCAAGTTCGGCCTGTGCCGTCTGCACTTCCGCGATCTGGCTCTGCGGGGCGAGATTCCCGGAGTAGCTAAGTCGAGTTGGTAAATAGAAGCTAGTTACTAGTCACTAGCAGTCAGTAGTAAATTCGTCGCGGCTGGTTCTTACATTGACTCCGCCGAAGCTCCAGAGTGGATGCCAGGCGAGAATCCCAGGTCCCCGATTGGCGGGACATGATGTGTAAGCTAACGGGCGACGATATGAGGAGACGCAAAGCATGAGTTTGACCGATCCGGTCTCGGATTTCTTAACCCGAGTTCGTAACGCCATCAAGGCACGGCAGCAGAAGGTGGACGTTCCCCATTCCAAGCTGAAGGTGGAGATGGCCCGCATTCTGAAAGAAGAAGGCTACATCGCCAACTTCAAGGCGACCGATGAAGAGGGCCGTAAGGTTTTGCGGGTGTACTTGAAGTACAGCCCCGACAACTCCTCGCCTATCTCGGACCTGAAGCGGGTTTCCCGTCCCGGCTGCCGGGTGTATGTGGGACACAGCGAGATTCCGCGCGTCCTGGGCGGCTTGGGAATCAACATTCTGACCACGCCGAAAGGCGTGATGACCGGCCGCCAGGCCCGCAAAGAAGGCGTGGGCGGCGAGGTGCTGTGCGAGATTTACTAGTCTGACCGGATAGGTCGCGGGCGATAGAGGTCCTTCGACTCCGGTGCGCAAAAGCGGCGCACCTCCGCTCAGGATGACAATAGCTTTTAGGTGTTTGCTAAAAGCTAAGAGCTAAATTGCTAAAGGCTAACTTATGTCTCGAATTGGAAAGAAACCGATTCCGTTGCCCAAGGGCGTAACCTATGCCATTGAAGGCAACACGGTCCGCGTCAAGGGCCCTAAGGGCGAAGTCATCACCCACATGCCCGGCGGGGTGAAGTTGGAACAGAGCGACGGCCAACTGCTGGTGGTGCGCGAAGACGACTCCAAAGCCGCGGTCCATGGCCTGGTACGCGCTCTGGTCAACAACTCGGTGGAAGGCGTCACCCGGGGCTGGACCAAAGAACTGGATATCGTCGGCATCGGCTACCGTGCCGAGATGAAGGGCAAGGGTATGGTGGTGTTCACATTGGGATATTCCCACCCTATCGAGTATCCCCTGCCCACCGGTATCGATGTGGCGATCGATCCTAAGCTGACGCACTTGACGGTGAGCGGTATCGACCGGCAGCAGGTGGGATTTGTAGCTGCGGAAATGCGCAGCCTGCGTCCCCCTGATCCATACAAGAACAAGGGCGTGCGTTATACCAATGAGCGCCTGAAGAAGAAGGTCGGCAAGACGGGCGCGAAATAACAGTTGTCAGTAGCCGGTTGTCAGTTGTCAGTTTGAGCAGCTTACTTCCGGCGAAGAGCGAAACGCGAGAAGCCGAATAGCGATTCACGACGGGATGGCGCAGAAGCGCACCGTTACCCGGCTCAGCAACCCGGGATGAGGAAGAAACGATGATTGGAAAGAGTTCCAAAGATCAGACCCGGCAGAAGGTGCACAGCCGGATCCGCAAGAAGGTTCAGGGCACGCAAGAGCGTCCTCGGCTGAATGTATATCGCTCGGTCAACCACATCTATGCCCAGGTCATCGACGATGCGCAGGGCGCGACGTTGGCCTCGGCTACATCGGTCGAGAAGGGCAAAGGGATCAAGGGCGACAAGCGGCCAACCGGCGGTAACCTGGCGTCGGCCAAGGAAGTAGGTAAGCTGATCGCCGAGCGTGCCAAGCAGAAAGGTATCAACAAAGTTGTCTTTGATCGCGGCGGATACCTTTATCACGGACGCATCAAGGCTCTGGCAGATGCGGCCCGCGCCGCCGGATTAGAGTTCTAGGAGCAGTTGTCAGTGGCCGGTTGTCAGTTGTCAGTATCGTAAGGAATTCGGGTCACGGGCTGGGAAGCAAGGCGGTGCTCGGTTGAAGAGCCGGAAGTAGCAGGAACAAGCGCCGTAGGCGCAACAGAGGTTAGCCCAGTGCTTTAGCGCTGGGTGACCGGATCGAACAGGCCGAGTCCCGTAGGGACGGCAGATTGACGATAGGGGGTCCTTCGACTCCGGCGGTCAAAAGAGGACCGCCTCCGCTCAGGATGACACGAGGTTGGCTAAGTGCCAAATGCTAAGTGCCGGCGGAAACAACGAAAGATTTGAAGGCGTCGGAAACGGCGCCGGGAGAAACAACGGTAATGCCAACAGTAAAGAAAAAGCTTGACGCCGGCCAGTACCAGTTGAAGGACCAGGTAGTCTCGATCAACCGCGTCACCAAGGTCGTGAAGGGCGGCAAGAATTTGTCGTTCGCGGCGCTGGTGGTGGTGGGCGATCCGGGCTCGGCGGTCGTGGGCTACGGTTCCGGCAAGGCCAAGGAAGTTCCGCAGGCCATCCGCAAGGGCATCGAATCGGCCAAGAAGAATCTGCTGCGGGTGAATCTGACGCAGACCACGATTCCTCATCAGGTGCTGGGCCGCTATGGTTCGGGTATGGTGCTGCTGAAGCCGGCCCCGGAAGGAACCGGGGTGATCGCCGGGGGCGCGGTGCGAGCGGTGATGACTTCGGCCGGAATTCAAAACGTGCTGACCAAATCCATTGGAACCACTAACCCGCACAACGTGATCAAAGCTACGTTCAACGCGCTGGGCAAATTGCGTGATCGCAAGGACGTGGCGGCACAGCGCGGCAAAGCGGTTGAGGAGCTGTAAGTATGGCGCGCATTCGGAAGAAGACAGATACCATCGCCGCCAAGCCGGGCACCAAGATGCAGTTGAAGTGGGTGCGTTCGGCGATTGCGGCTCCGGTGAAGCAGAAGCTAGTGATCAAAGGATTGGGCTTTACCCGGCTGAACCAGGTAGTAGAGCGGGAAGACACCCCATCGATCCGGGGCATGGTAGCCAAGGTGCCGCACCTGGTCGAGATCTTGAAATAAGGGTGGGCATTTGGCACTTGGCATTTAGCCCTTGGCCAAACCGACTCTTGATGCAGTGGCCAAATGCCAACTGCTAATTGCCAAGTGCAGAATTGATAAGGTATTGAACATGAATCTAAGCAATCTACATGCGCCGCGGAAGGCGTCGGAAAACAAGAAGCGCGTGGGCCGGGGTATGGGCTCGGGCATGGGCAAGACCTCGACCCGCGGCCACAAGGGCCAACGATCGCGCAGCGGTTCGCGCATCATGCGCGGCTTTGAGGGCGGCCAGATGCCGCTGCATCGCCGTCTGCCCAAGCGCGGCTTCGTCAACATCTTTCGCACCGAGTATGAAGTGGTAAACCTGGAACGGCTGGCGAGCCTGGGCGAAACCGAGATCACTCCCGAAGTCCTGCGTAAGGCGGGCGTGGTGAGCTCCAAGAAGACGCTGGTGAAAGTGCTGGGTCAGGGCGAGCTGTCGAAAGCCATTACCGTGCACGCGCACAAGTTTTCCAAGTCGGCCCAGGAGAAGATCGAAAAGGCCGGAGGCAAGATAGAAGTGGTCAGTGGTCAGTAGTCAGTTGTCAGTTGGGCTGATGTACGGATCACCGGCTAAAGGCAGCTTTGGGTTGGTTTGAGCAAGGGTTGTTAAGTGTTGTCGGCTGTGCGCATGTACTGACGACTGACCACTGGCAACTGACAACTGGAGTTTTATGCTTGAGAAGTTAGCCAACGTATTCCGCGTTCCCGATCTGCGAAAGCGCATTCTGTTTACGCTTGGGCTGCTGGCTGTGTATCGTCTGGGCGGGCACATCCCCACGCCCGGGATCAACGCCGACAAGCTGGCGCAGTTCTTCGACCAGCAACGGGGCAGCTTCCTGGGTTTCGTCGATCTGTTTAGCGGCGGACAGTTGCGCCGGCTGACGGTTTTCGCTCTCGGCATCATGCCGTACATTACGGCATCGATCATCCTGCAGTTGATGACCGTGGTTTACGAACCGCTGGCCAAGCTGCAGAAGGAAGGCGAACTAGGCCGTAAGAAGATCACCCAGTGGACGCGCTATCTGACCTTGGGTCTGAGCGCGGTGCAGTCGCTGGGCATCGCCTTTACCCTGCAGAGACAGCCTGACTTCGTGCTCAACCCCGGCCCCAGTTTTGTTTTGATGACCATGCTCACTCTGACCACGGGTAGCGTCTTCATCATGTGGCTGGGCGAACAAATCACCGATCGTGGCGTGGGCAACGGCATGTCGCTGCTAATCTTTGCCGGCATCGTGGTGGGCTTGCCCAAAGGCGTCGCTGACCTGGCCGAGAAGGTGCAGTCGCAAGCCTGGGGCGCGTTCACGGTTCCCGCCATGCTGATGCTGGTGGTGCTGATGATTGCGGTGGTGGCGTTCATCGTGTTTGTGGAACGCAGCGAACGTCGCATCCCGGTGCAGTATGCCAAGCGGGTAGTGGGACGCAAGATTATGGGTGGGCAGTCGACTCACCTGCCGCTGCGGGTGAACTCCGGCGGCGTTATGCCGGTCATCTTCGCATCTTCGGTGCTGACCTTGCCGCAGACAGCAGGCGCTCTGTTCAAGGACAACCGGTTTTTTGGGCCGATGTTGCGGGCGCTGCAGTGGGGCGAGCCCATGTACACGTTGTTGTATGCGATCGGAATTATTTTCTTCGCGTACTTCTACGTGTCGATCGTCTTCAATCCCACCGAAGTTGCCGACAACATGCGTAAGTACGGCGGATTTATTCCAGGTATCCGGCCAGGCGCGCGCACTGCAAACTACATCAACGATATCTTGACGCGTATCACCCTGGTCGGCGCGCTCTACCTGATCCTGATCTCGTTCATTCCGGAGTGGATGATCGCCGGTCTGCGGCTCAATCACTTGTGGGGCCCGGTAGGAGCGTTCTTCGAACGGCTGCCGAACTGGGTGACCAACGGTCTGGGCGTGAACTTCTACTTCGGTGGCACGTCGTTGCTGATCGTGGTAGGCGTGGCCATGGACACCATCAACCAGGTGGAATCGCAGCTGGTGATGCGGCACTATGAAGGCTTTACCCCGCGCAGCGGAAAAGTCCGTGGGCGGCGGTCGACGTGGTAAAGAAGTAATTAGTAATTAGTAATTAGTAATTAGCAACTAGCAACTAGCAACCTAGTGACTCAGTGACTAGCTGGTTGCGAGCTGCTTCTGGTTTGGCGGGATGATGCGCCCGCCGGTTCAAAAGTTTGCAGCACAGAGAAACAAGCTAGTTACTAGTTACTAGTTACTGTTTTGGGGCACCGGGAGTCCCGGCCTGTCTAGCGGCGGGCAGAAAGGGCCAATATCGGCTCTCAGGGTAGACAACATGGAAGTGCAGACTTCCGCAGCAGTGGGCGTAAAGGCGAACGCACGCGTGGCTGGTCCCATCATTCTGCTGGGGCCGCCGGGAGCAGGCAAGGGAACTCAAGCCAAGCTGATCTCTGACACCTTCGGCATCCCGCAGATCTCCACCGGAGATATCCTGCGGGCAAACGTGGCCCGGCAGACGGAGTTGGGCCTGAAGGCCAAGGCGATCATGAATCGCGGCGAACTGGTTCCTGACGAACTGGTCTGCGACATGGTGGCCGGCCGGATATTAGAGGCGGACTGTGCGCGCGGGTTCATTTTGGACGGCTTTCCCCGGACCGTGCGTCAGGCGGAATGGCTGGATGGATATTTGGAGCAGTTGCGGGCCAAGGGCGATGATTGTGCGCGGCAGACCTACGCCGCACCGGTTGTGATCCGGCTGGTAGTGGATTGTGATATTCTACTAAAACGGATCACCGGACGCCGTTCGTGTCCCACCTGCGGGCTGATTTACAACGTTTACTTCCAGCCTCCCAAAGTCCAGGGTATCTGTGATGTTGACGGCACGCCGTTGACGGCGCGTCCGGACGATGCCGAAGACGTTTTTGTGGAACGCATGAAGGCCTACGAGCAGCTGACTCTGCCCCTGGTGGATTATTACCGGGCACGCGGGCGGCTGATCGAGGTGAACGGCGATCAACCAGTGGAAGCGGTGATGGCGCAAGCATTTAGCGCGATAGAGAATGTCAATCGTCTGTAAGTCGTCTTCCGAGATCGATAAGATGCGCCGCAGCGGGCACATCGTTCGCCAGGTTCTGGAGGCGGCCAAAGAGGCAGTGGCACCCGGACGTTCGACCATGGATCTGGAACGGGTGGCCGAACGCAAGATCCGCGACTTGGGCGCCAAACCCGCGTTCAAAGGCTATTACGACTACCCTTGCGTGCTCTGCACCTCGGTGAACAACGAGATCGTGCACGGTATCCCGTCGGAACGGCGGGTACTGAAAGCGGGAGACATTGTCTCCCTCGACTGCGGAGTGGTGTTGGATGGCTACTACGGGGACTCGGCGATTACGGTGCCCGTGGGCGATGGACTTACGCCGGAGTTGCAGAAGTTGCTGGATGTGACTCGTGAATCGCTGGCCCTGGGTATCGCCGCGGCGCGCGTGGGCAACACGATTGGCGATGTTGGATCGGCGGTGCAGCGCCTGGTTGAGTCCAACGGCTTCAGCGTAGTACGGGAGTTCGTGGGACACGGGATTGGAACCAAGCTGCATGAAGATCCCCAGGTTCCGAACTACGGTACTCCGGGGCATGGGCCGAAGCTGCGCGACGGCATGGTAATCGCCATCGAGCCCATGGTGAACATGGGCCGGCCGGAAACCCGGCTGCTGGATGATAAATGGACGGCCGTAACCCAGGACGGAAGCTATAGCGCCCATTTCGAACATTGCATTGCGGTGACGAAGAATGGGCCGATGATTTTGACGGAGTAGTTGTCAGTTGCCAGTGGTCAGTTGTCAGAAAGCAACGAGCAACTAGACGGGTTTTGTATCAGGGCACGACTTTAGTCGTGCCGATGAATGCAGTTAAAGAACCGGCTTCAGCCGCTGACGACTGCTAACCGACAACTGGCGACGGGTAACCGAATTTCCGGAGTTGAATGAGTAAGGAAGACGCGATTGAAGTGATGGCGGTGGTGGTTGAGCCACTGCCCAACGCAATGTTTCGAGTGGAGTTGGAGAACAAGCATCAGGTGCTGGCGCATGTCTCCGGCAAGATGCGCAAGAACTTCATTCGCATTCTTCCGGGTGATCGAGTAGCGGTAGAGCTGTCGCCTTACGATCTCACCCGCGGCCGCATCGTATATCGCTATAAGTAGCCGAACCCGCTTCGGGCGGCTGATGATTGTTCGGGTCGGCTCAGCAGTTCGACCCGAACCGGACCAGCGCCGTAGGCGCGGAACAGCTTAGTCCAGCACAGAGCTAAGCGGAGTGCTGGGTAAGGCGAATGAATGAACGGAGTTCCGCGGGGACGGCAGACGTTTTCGAAGGGAATGCAAAGGCATCATGAAAGTTCGGGCATCAGTAAAGAAGATTTGCGACAAGTGCAAGGTCATCCGCCGTCACGGCGTAGTCCGCGTGATCTGCGAAAACTCGAAGCACAAACAACGGCAAGGGTAAACAGAAGGAATTAGCAATTAGCAGTTAGCACTTAGCTAAACGCCAAGTGCCAACGGCCAAAGGCATCTGGGAGCAACTATGGCACGTATTGCAGGCGTGGATCTTCCGCGCAATAAGCACATCCGGATCGCGCTGACCTACATTTTCGGCATTGGCAACTCGCGCTCCGCCGAGATTCTGGGATCGGCTAATGTGGAGCCCACCAAGAAGGTGAGCGACCTCAACGAAGAAGAGGTCAACCGCATCCGCCAGGTCATCGAGGAAGGCGGCAACGTCGAGGGCGATCTGCGCAAAGACGTCTCGATGCATATCAAGCGCCTGATCGAAATCGGTTCCTATCGTGGGTATCGTCACCGCCGCAGCTTGCCGGTTCGCGGCCAGCGTACCCATACCAATGCCCGCACTCGCAAGGGTCCGCGCAAGGGCACGGTAGCCAATAAGAAGAAAGCAGCGGGGAAGACATAATCCATGGCTAAAGCAGCGGGTTCCGCCGCCGAAAAGAAAGGCAAGAGCGGAAAAAAATTCAAGAAGAAGGAACGCAAGCACATTCCTAATGGACTGGTGCACATTCAGGCGTCCTTCAACAACACCATCGTTACCATCACCGATCCCACCGGCAATACGGTGTCGTGGAAGAGTTCGGGATCGCTGGGCTTCCGCGGGTCGCGCAAGGGCACGCCCTTTGCAGCGCAGCAGGCGGCCGCCAACGCCGCCAATCAGGCGCGCGATCATGGCATGCGGGTGGTCGATGTACGCGTGAGCGGTCCGGGTTCGGGACGCGAGTCGGCGGTGCGTGCCTTGTCGGCCTCCGGGCTGGACGTCCGCTCCATCAAGGACGTGACGCCGGTGCCGCATAACGGCTGCCGTCCGCCGAAGCGGCGCAGGGTTTAAGACAGGGGCTAGGGATCAGGGCCTAGGGGCTTGAAAATGCAACTGGCGGCGGGTAACTGGCTGTTGGCTGAAACGGTTTCCCTTTTCCACCACAGAAGCAAAGTCTTGGCAACGCAGTTGGGTCGAACTTCTATCTCGCTTCGCGGCCGGGACGTTTGCAGCCCAGGAATCCAGTCCCGCTTTGCGGGACGGGCAGAAGATAGCCCAGCGCTTCAGCGCTGGGTACGACGAAGATGATGAAGTGAGCCCCTTCAGGGGCGGCACATCGGGCAAGGATCGAAGGGATGGTCAGCAACATCTAATCCTTAGAGCTTGGCCCTTAACAACTGACTTTCGATCGGGAAGAAGGGACGCCAAGTCCTGTAAACCGATCATCAGCAAGTGCAACAGTCGCAGGCGATAGACCAGAGAAGATGGGAGGCTCGAGCCGGAATGCAAGTTCAGGCCAAGAGTTCTTACCAGTCCCTAACCTCTAAACCCTGACCCCTGTTTCACCAGGAGAAGGTAACTTGGCTCGTTACAAAGACGCAGTATGCCGCCTTTGCCGTCGCGAGGGCATGAAGTTGTTCCTCAAAGGCGCGAAGTGCTTCACCGACAAGTGTCCCATCGAGAAGCGCAATTTCGCTCCCGGCCAGCATGGTAAAGACCGCAAAGCCAAAATCGTTGGCTATGGTCTTCAGCTTCGCGAGAAACAGAAAGCGAAGCGCATGTACTTCACCCAGGAAGGCCAGTTCCGCAACTATTTCGAGAAGGCCGCTCGCGCCAAGGGCGTCACCGGCGAAATCTTGCTGCAACAACTGGAGCGCCGTCTCGACAACGTGGTCTATCGTCTGGGATTTGCCGTAGCCCGGCGCCAGGCGCGCCAATTGGTGCGTCACGGGCATGTGCTGGTCAACGGCAAGAAGGTCAACATTCCTTCGTTCCAGGTACATGCCGGCGACGAGGTCGCGGTCCGCGAGAAGAGCAACAAGCTGCTGGTGGTGGAAGGCGCCAAGGAATTCGCCAGCCATCAACCGCCTCCGGCCTGGCTGGAAATCGATCGCGATGCCTACAAGGGCCGTGTGCTGGCGCTGCCGAAGCGGGAAGATATCAACCTGCCGATCAATGAACAGCTGATCGTCGAGCTGTACAGCAAGTAGTAAAGTGTCCCAGCCCACGCCATCTCGCGGCGTGCCGGGATCATGATTACAACCGGAATGCGCCTCGCGCCCATTCCATAACCTTCGCGCCAGATCAGCCGGACCAGTCTTCTTCGTAAGTCTGTCCGCGCAGCACGGCCGAACTGAAACAGGAGCTACAAATGCTTTGGAAGGGTTTTCAAAAACCGAAACGGCTGGCTACCGATACCGAAACGTTGACCGACAAGTACGGTCACTTCTGGGCACAGCCGTTCGAACGTGGTTTCGGTACAACCATTGGCAATGCGCTGCGCCGCGTGCTGCTGTCTTCGATCGAAGGAGCCGCGGTTACCGCGGTGAAAATTGAAGGCGTACTGCACGAGTTCCAATCGATTCCCGGAGTGGTCGAGGATGCTACCGACATCATCCTCAACCTGAAGCAGATTCCGTTTCGCCTGAATGGTGACGCGCCTAAGGCTATTTACCTGCGCGCGGAACAGCCCGGAGTGGTGACCTCGGGCATGATCGAAGCCGACGCCGACGTGGAAGTGCTTGACAAGGATGTGTATATCGCCACCATCAGCGAAGGCGGCAAGCTGGACATGGAGATGCGGCTGAAAAAGGGGCGCGGTTACGTTTCGGCGGACAAGAATTTCGATGAAGACCTTGGGCTCGGATTCATCCCGATCGATTCCGTTCACTCCCCGGTTCGCAAGTGCAACTACTCGGTGGAAGCGGCCCGTCTCGGTCAGATCACCGATTACGACAAGCTGGCGATAGAGATCTGGACGAACGGTTCGGTGACTCCGGCCGATGCTTTGGGTCTGGCGGCGAAGTTGCTGAAAGACCACATGAACATCTTCATCAACTTCGAGGAGGAGTTGGAAGCGCAAGCTGCCGGCCTCTCCGACAAGCCGGAGATTCGCAACGAGAACCTGAATCGCTCGGTGGAGGAGTTGGAGCTTTCGGTGCGCAGTTATAACTGCCTGAAGAACGCCAACATTCAGACTATCGGCGAGCTGGTGCAGAAGAGCGAAGCCGAGATGCTGAAGACCAAGAATTTCGGCCGCAAGTCGCTGAACGAGATCAAGGAGATCTTGTCGTCAATGGGCTTGAGCCTGGGCATGAAGATTGACGAGCACGGCAATGCGGTTCCCGGCAATTCGGGAGCGTCGCAGTCGGCAGGCCTGGCTTCGTCGAACTACGGCATCGATACGAATTACTAAATGCAGTGGTCAGCTGTCAGTTGCCGGTTGTCAGTGAACCATTCGCAAGTGGAGAACGAGCCCAATACCGAGGGTGAGCATCGCAGTCCGAAACAACGACAGCAAACTGGCTACTGAATACTGGCTACTGAAAAGGAATACTATGCGTCATCGTAGAGCAGGCTGGAAGTTAGGTCGTAATACTTCGCATCGGCGCGCGTTGCTGCGCAATCTGGTGACCTCGCTGATCGTGGAAGAACGCATCGAGACCACCCTTACCAAAGCCAAGGCCATGCGTCCGCACGTGGAGAAGATGATTACCCTGGGCAAGCGCGGCGATGTGGCTGCGCGGCGGTTGGCCGCGGGCTATCTGATGACGCGTGATGCGGTCGATAAGCTGTTCGACACCATCTCTCCGCGTTATGGCGACCGCGAGGGCGGGTACCTGCGCATCGTTCACGGCGGATTCCGCCAGGGCGATGGGGGTGATATTGCTTTCGTGGAACTGATCGGCAGCGAGAAGACGCTGGACGAAAAGCGTCAGAAGAGAGCAGAGCTTCGGGCCAAGCGTGCGGAAGAAAACCGCAAGGCGATGGAATCGGCCGAAGCTGAAAACAAGCAGGCAGCCGCAACCGAAGCGGCTAACGAAGAGAAATAACTATCTCAGTATCAAATCAAAAACGCACCCAATGGCGGGTGCGTTTTTTTTGGGCTGGCAAGATTCCTACGCGGTGGCGGCTCCCAAGTCTCGCAAGGTGGGAGAATTTCTCTGTGCCTCGGCAGCAAGCGCCGGATCTCCCATAACCACGGGATGCGGAAAGCTGGGCCGGGCTTTTCCTGGTCCGGCAGGTTTATAGCTGATCGGCATTGCGGTCATCGCCATTCGCACCGACTCATCGTCGTGAGTGTGGGCAATCGCTTCCAGGGTTCGCAGTTGGTGCTGGAAATCCTCAGACGGCGGCGTCGGCTGGATTCTCAGCACCCGCGGGAATGAGGTTGCGCCGACGACTGCGGAATCAGTCCAAAGTTGTTCATGTATTTTTTCGCCCGGTCGCGAGCCGATGATTCGAATCTCAATGTCTTTGTCTGGCCGCAGGCCGGAAAGCTCGATGAGGCGGCGAGCCAGCGTCATGATCTTGACCGGATCGCCCATGTCGAGCATGTAGATTTCCCCGTTCGAGCCGATGGAAGCAGCTTGCAGTACCAGTTGCACGGCTTCAGGGATGGTCATGAAGTAGCGCGTCATTTCGGCGTCGGTAATGGTCACCGGCCCGCCACCGGCAATCTGCCGCAGGAAGATCGGCACCACGCTTCCGCTGCTGCCCACCACGTTACCGAAGCGTACGCAAGTGCAACGAGTCAGATTCCCTTTGCCGTTTTGCCGGCCAGCCAGATGCTGCACCAGCAGTTCGGCCATGCGCTTGGTGGCTCCCATCATGCTGCTGGGATTCACTGCCTTGTCAGTCGAGATCATCAGCAGGCGTTCGGCGCCGAACCTCACCGCCGCCTCAGCCACGGTGCGAGTCCCGAGCACGTTATTGAGAACCGCCTCAGCGCAATTGTGTTCCATGACCGGCACGTGCTTGTAGGCGGCAGCATGCAGCACGATCTGAGGCCGGTACTTTGCGAAGATCGACGCCATGCGCTCATGATCGCGAATGTCGGCGACCAGCGGAACGAGTTCTGTGCTTGCTTTCACTGACAATTCGCCATGAATTGCGAAGATCGAATTCTCGTCCTGATCCAATAGCAGCGCTCGCGAGACCGGCAGACGCGCTACCTGGCGGCTTAACTCCGAGCCAATGGATCCCCCGGCGCCGGTGATCAGCACCGAGCGGCCGCGAAAGGCCTCGACCACGGCGGCATGAGGCTCGCTGGACAAGGTTTGAGAATGCACCACCGCCAATTCCGGGCGCGGGCTGGTAGATACCCGGACATCGCCACTGATAACGTTGCGCGCCGAGGGCAGCAATCGTACCTCGACCCCGAACTCCATTGCCGTGGCTACCGATTTGCCGATGGAGTCCACATCTGAATCGGCGATAAGGACCAAATCGATCTCGCCGGTAGCCAGTTGCTTGGGCAAAGCCACAGGAGTATCAACGACCGTGAATCCTCCGATTCGCGAACCGACCAACTGCGGGTTCGGAGTCAGAAGGCCGACGACCAGGACCTCATGACGTAAGGACATCTGGCGTAACGCCGAGGCTAATCCTTCCTCCGTGCCCACCAGCAAAGTCCGTTTCTGGCAACCATTCCACATCGATGCTTCATAGAGCAGCCGCCGCAGGCCGCGAACGCCCAAGCTGAGGAGCAAGAACATGAAATAGTCGGTAACGATGACGATCAGCGGTACTTTAATTCCCGATGCATTACCCGAAATCGTGCGCACTAACAGCATGAAAATCGTGGGCGGGGTCGCGCCCAGGGCAAAAGAAAGTGTGTCGTGAAGATCGAAATAGCGCCACGTTCCCCGATAGACGCTGGCCAGGAGTAAACACAAGGGCCGTACCGATGCCACCACCAACACCCAGGTCCACATGATCGATTGATGGGACGCGGGAACATTGAAGTCGAACCGGAGTTGATAGGAAAGCCAGACAGCCAGCGCCGACAGGCCGGCGTCGATGCCCAGTTGGCTCCAGCGGCTAAACAGCGGCCGGGGCAGTCGGTCGACCTGGCGACCCAACTGGGAAAGAAATACCTCAAATCTGCCGAGAATCCGGGGAAGTGGCATGTCGTCCGATCTCGCGGGAGAATGATGTTGCTTCGGTTTAGTTGGAACTAGAGCGCCTTAGGGTTCCTTCGAGCCTAGAACCATCTGCACTTGCACGCCACAGTGTTCGAAATGTGATGAAGTTTGTGACAAATCGCGGTGGCGCAGTACTTCACATCTGTTGGGTCGTCTGCCAGGGTCTTGTCGAGATCGAAAATCGACGAACCCGAGCTGGCCAGGCTCTGTGGCGCGTGGCTGGCGTTCGACATTCCAGCAGAAAGCAGTCCGGTGCCGGTATTCAGAGCGGCAGTTTGACCTTCAGCGATGCGGATGGTCTGGTCGCTGGAGTTGACGGTGAGAGCTCCGCTGCTGGCATGAATCTCGACCACGCTGCCCGAGCGCTTCACGTCATATTTCGCGGTGCCGGCAGTTGCCGGTGCAATGGTCAATGCGTCGGTCTGCGCACTCATGCCTTTAGTGGTATTGATGCTGGCCACTCCGGAGCTGAGCTGCACGGCATTTTGCTGCAGCACAAGTTCCGAGCTGGAGGGCACGATTACGGTTGAGCCGGGCGCAGAAATTGTCATCACTCCGCTCTTGGTCTGGATGGTATCGCCAACGAATACGGCAGTGGTCGCGGCCGCATCGGAACCATTCACGGCCGCGGTGCCGCTCGAATGTACTACTGCGGCAGGCTTGTCCGCCGCTGCCAGACATTGGGTTTGGCAAACCGCCGCCAACAACAACCCCAGCATGATTCGGCCAAAGTGATTCATAATAACCTCCAGGGAAAAGGAGTTCTTGGCACCCCAGTGGACGAGACAATAGCACTTATGGATATTGTTTACAAGTAAAAATTAGCCTAAAAAGACTATTAAATAGTCAACATTTATGGCATTTTAGTGCTATAAAGCTTCTGTTCTTTCTTGCTGTCCCTCGTGGCAAACACGGCGAAACCCTTGTCAATGTGAGAGAATCGGCGCTGTCGTGCACTGCAAGATGCCTTTGCGGTGCCATTTTTGTCCGGGAGAAGCACAGGCAATTCCGGTATGCCCAAGAGAATCGCAATTATCGGTGCGGGGGGGAACGCTCGTGAGATCGCTGCGATTGTGCGCGACATCACGCGAGCTGGCCAGGGTGAACTTGAATTCGCCGGATTTGTAGTCAGCGATGTCGGCTCGCTCGGTCCTCATGACAGCAGGAACCAGTTGCTGGGTGACATCGCTGGCTTGCATTCTTACCCGGTCGATGCCTTGGCAATGGGTTGTGGAGAACCCAGCGTCAAGCTTCGATTGTCGGCTCAGCTGAACGCGGAATTCCCTCATCTACCGTGGCCGGCATTGATCCATCCCAGCGCGATGGTTGACCGGGAAAGTGTCACCTTGGGTGCCGGCGTGGTTATCTGCGTGGGAGCAATCGTCACGGTCAATGTCGTCATCGGAAATTTTTCCCAGCTGAACTTCGGCTGCACCGTGGGACACGAAGCGGAAATTGGACGTGGCTGTCTGATCAATCCCGGCGCTAACATTTCCGGCGGCGTGGTTTTGGAGGATGGCGTTCTGATCGGCACGGGGGCTCAGGTGCTGCAGTACCTGAGAATCGGCAAAGGCGCTCGCGTCGGGGCTGGAGCGGTGGTTACCTCAGACGTTCCACCTGGAGCGACGGTCGTGGGTGTGCCGGCTCGTCCGCGCTCGGTCTGAATGTCTACCGGGTCGAGCGCCTGTGGTGGTTCCGTGCCGCAGGTACTTCCAGACGTTCCCGCCGGCTACAAGCTGCCGCCGCCAACAGAAGGAACAAGACGGCGTTAGCCGGAATTTGCAGGTTGAAATCCACGAAGCTGTGGATCAGCAAACCGGTGCAGCCCACCAACGCCGCCAGGTTGGCGGTAGTTCCCGTGCGCCAGCGCTTGAGACCTTCCGAGTAGAGAATGGCAATGAAAAGCACGGCCATCGCAAATCCCAAAAAGCCAGTCTCGACCAGTAACTGCAAATAGTCGTCATGGGCAGCGTTAACGAATAAATTCGTGTAGAAACTTCGAAACTGGGGATAGACGTCAGGAAACTGTCCCAGGCCCCAGCCCAGCACCGGGCGCTGCTTTACCATGGCCAGGCTATCCTGCAGAATCGTGGAACGCCGATCCATGGTCGCCGAATTGAACTGGTCGGCTAGAGTACCGATGCGTTCCACCATGTCGACAGTACCAACCCATGCCACTAAAGATGCTGCCAGGACAATAAAAATACCAATCCCCATCCAGGCCCGTTGTGACCCCCCTCTGACCAGAAGAAGGCAGCCAACAAAAAACAGGAATTCGGCAACTACGCTAACCATTCCGCCGCGCGATCCGGACAGAAAAACCGCAGCTACCATCATTCCTCCGGCGAACATGGAGGTGAATCGCTGCAACATCGACAGATGAGGCCGCGTAGCCAGCACTACCGGCAACGGCGCCAACAGCTCCATGGCGCCGGCAAAATGGTTGCGATTCATGTAAGGGCCGAAGACGGAGGAGGTGTCTGGCACCGCACGTATCCAGTAAACCTTTCCATTGCCTGCGAAATGTTGAAGGATGGCAAAGAGGGCTAGCAGAAAACCGAACAAACCCAGTAGCTCTAAGACCCGTAGCAGATTGCCATCCCGATAGAACACTTGCACCGCGAGAAAGAAAAGCAGTCCGTAAACAATCGACGCCTGAGCGGCGGCAACTGTGCCATAAACATATCGGGGCACGTGCAGCAGAAGTTGCAATCCTATAACGGCGGCGAAACCAAGCAACGGGATGTAGAGAAGGCTGGGTACTACCTGCAGATACCCGTCGGCTACCTGGCGGGCGGCCCAGATCAGCAGCAGCAAAGCCGCACCGCACTCCAGTACAAACCCTGCCCAAGGCTGTACTGCTCCAAACGACAGCGGACCGAATAGGCCTAAAGCCAGCAATCCGTAACACAGGATGGCATCAAGTCCTCGCGTCCACGTGATCGGTTGCTCCACATGGCCGGGAATAACGACTGGCCTGGCCCTACTCACTGAATTCGTATGTACTCGGATGGTGTTCATGGCTCCGTCACACTTACGTCATCGATCCACATTTGACCTTTAATCGCGCTGTCGGCGGGGACTCTGACGATGCGTAGAGCGACCAGTTTTGTGTCGGGCCCGGTACGAAAGTCGCCCCGAATTCGCATCCAGCTGTTGCTTCCGAGTATGTCGTCCGCCAGGAAAAGCCGCTCGCGAGTGTAAGGATCGATGATTTCGAAACGTGGACCGCTGCTGGTTAGAATCTCTTCGCTGCGAACATAAGCCGAGAAGCTGTAATTGTTATTGGGCTTGACGGGAATCCACTGCAGTAGCCCGGCGTTTTGCAGCGGCGCCCCAGGAAACGTAATCCTGAGGGAACGCGTACCGCCGTACAACTGTGTCGTATCCAAGGCAAAGTCGACCGGCCCATTGGTCTGGAATTGCCAGTCGAACCCGCCATCCAACAGTTCGCGTTCGAAGCCACCGTTGGACACTAGAGAGTTGGAAGTGGCGTAAGACTTCAGTTCCGGGTCAATTTCGCACATCTGCCGCCATACGTCACTGGCTTCTTCGGGACGATGTTGCTCCACCAGGAAGTCGATCAACGGAGTTAGCTGTTTGGGGTCGACCCTTTGGTGTAGAGAAGCCAGCCGTTGCCACACCTCCATAGTTTCCTGAGGGCGGTGCGCGTTCATCATAAGCGACAGGAGTTGCAGCAACGTAGCCGGATGGTTCGGCGTGATCGCCAGCACTTTGTCAATGTCGTGCGTCGTCCTCCAACTCAGTTGCAGGGCCGGGGTGATGGGCTCGGAGGTGTTCTGCAGAACCACCGCGAGTTGCTGCAGTGCCGCGTCGGTGCGTCCTTGCACTAGATAGAAATTAGCTGCTTCCCAAGCGACCTCGGGAGTACGCGGGTCGGATGCAATAGCTTGTTCGATGGCATGCTGCTGTCCGGGCAAGTCTCCGGCGACATAGTGCGCCGCAGCTAAGTCAACCCAGAATCGGGCCACGTAGGGATTCAGGTCTACGGCCCGCTGCAGGTAAGGAGTAGCGGATTGGGGGTTCTGCGCCAAAAACAGATACCTGCCTAAATCGTGAGCATAGTCGGCGTCGTTGGGCTCCATTTGCGTGGCGGCCAGCAACGAAGCCGTGTCTAGCCGAGAGCCTAGTTGCTTGGCGCGATAGGCTCGGCCCACCACCATTAGATAGAACGCGACGACAATCACGACGGCAGCGAGAAAGACGATCTTTCGGGGTGCAGACTGTAATCTCAGGCGCATAAAATGAGCCGGACTGCGGGAGGCGGCCTTTAACCCGCAATCTTGTTCGCTTGCTCCTGGTTGGTCTTATCCGAGTGATAGTATCCCTTACCTTTGTAGCCATAGTAGTAGTTGTAGTAATAGTAGTCGGGCGAGCGCATGTTGGCAGCATTCACGATGGTGCCCATGACCGGAGCGTTGATCTGAAATAGCACATCGCGAGCATGCCGCAGAGCATTTTTTGTAGTCTTTCCCGAACGCACGACCAGCAGTACAGCATCAACCATGGCCGAGAGTACCGCCGGATCCGTGACCGGGATAACCGGTGGAGTATCCAGAATCACGTGATCGAACTCAGCCCGGACTCGGGTCAGCAAGTTCCGCATCCGCTCGGACCCTAGCAACTCCGCGGGATTGGGAGCAATAGGGCCTGCCGACATGATGAAAAGATTAGGTTGTCCTTCGAAAGAATGGATAACCTTCTCGTATTGATCCAAGCCTGCCAGCAAACTACTTAGCCCGGCGGAGTTCGGTATGCCAAATGCCGTGTGAACGCTGGGCCGCCGCATATCGGCATCGATTAGAAGAACGCGCACACCCCTTTGCGCAAGCACCACAGCCATATTCACGCTAGTTGTGGTCTTACCCTCTTGAGGCAGCGGGCTAGTGAACATCATGACGCGCGGTGGCCGTACCGCCGAGGAGAGCAGAATAGAGGTTCGCACCGTGCGGTAAGACTCGGCAATGTCAGAGTTCGGCCTGAGCTGAGTCACCAGTTGGTTCGATCCCTCGCCTGTCGGTAGGGACGCGTGCGCTAACCGCGGCACATTGCGGACGCCCTCGAGTAACTTGCTCTCCGGTACCAGGCCGAGCGACGGAATACCGGTTATCGCTTGCACCTGGTCGGGTGTCTGTACCGTGTTATCCAGTGTCTCGATGACAAATGACAGTACCACTCCGCCGACCAGCCCGATGGCCAGGCTCAAAGCCAGATTTCGCGGCAAGTTTGGAACCGCTGGTTTGGCAGGCACGCGCGCCACGTCGACCACGCGAATGTTACTGGAGCGCAGGCCCGCGGCGACGCCCGCTTCCTTGAGCTTCTGTAACAGGTCTTCGTAGAGGGTGCGGTTGGCATCCAGGTCGCGCTTGAGGATGGAGAAGTCAATCGCTTTTTCATTGAGCTCATTGGCTTCCACCTTTTGCTCGTCGAGGGCTGTGCGCAGCATGCTTTCCCGAGCTTGGGCGGCGACCAGGCTGGCTTGCGAACGCTTCACCATCCGCTGAGCTTCCGTCGCAATCGAGCGTTGCGTTTGATCGATCTGGTTCTTGACCTCCAGCGTCTTGGGATAGTTTGGACCGAAGGTCGTCGTCAGTTGAGCGTACTGCAACCGCAGCGCCGCTTCCTGCTCTAGCAGGTGCGAAGTAAGATCGTTCGGTTCGTTGAGCTGATCCAGCTTGCCCGACATTGCCGATTCGTACGCAGCCTGTTTGGCGATCCGGTCAGCCTCGGCTTCGGTGAGGTTCTTGTTCAAGTCATCAAGCTTCTGAGTGACAATATTCTGCTTTTCATCGATACCCAGAATGCCGTTTTCGCGTTGGTAACGAACCAACTTCTCCTGCGAAGTCTCTACCCTCAGCTGGAGATCGGAAATCTGCTTGGCCAGCCAGTCAGAGGCCTGCATGGTCGATTCGTACCGGGTGCGGTAGTTATCTTCCACGTAGGTATTGACCATGTTGTTGACCACTGCCGCCGCCAGGATCGGGTCGGGATTGCGAAAGGTAATCTGGATCAGCCGGGTGTTGCGGATGCTTCGCACCGTAGTCTGGTCATGAAACTTCTTCAGCAAAGCTGCTTCCCGAACATGATCGATTTGTTCCACATTGATCGTGGCTATCTTGGACGAAGGAGTCGCCAGTTTGCCGGCAAATGCCGGGTTTTGATCGAGGCGAAGGTTGTTGATAACTCCTAACGCGATCCTGTCGCTCTCCAGAATTTTGATCTGCGTGTCCATGGCGACCGAGTAGTCGGAACCCTCGCCACTGTTATCGTCGGTGCCCGGAACATCTTTGAAGCCGAGACTTTCGTTGCTCTCTTTGTAGTAAGCGATACGGGCCACGGCGTCGTACTTCTTGGTCATTCGCAAAGACACGACCGCAGCCAGAATCACCATGACAATCACAGAGGTGAAGATTACCCACTTGCGCTTTCGCAGAATGCGCAAGGTCTCGGCGAGTGTCGATTCCTGCGGCCCGAATCCAGAAAAAGCAGGCGCGTTTCCCTCGTGCAGTTGCGGCCGAAAATCGACATTCGGTGATGGCAGCTCAGGGCGATACGGGCTAGACAAAGAAGGCTTAGGTTCCACTTGCAGACTCCTATAGCAATTGCGTGCCGGGCAGTGTAGCACAAAAAGACAAGTCATCAACAACACTAAAATGCTTACTATTGCCATCCGGCTAGAGCAAGCCTTATGGACGCCGAGGTCGCGGTTGTTTGTATCGATATGTAATTATGAGATTTATTCCGTTTACGTACCGCTAAAATCAGCCTCCTGGACGTCGTCGAATTTGTTCACTTGAATATCATCCAAAGGTGACGTATAGTGGCAGGCACTTTGATCTCATTGGCCAACCATTCAGGTGCTATGCGAATGACGGCGCGTTGGTTGCGCGCGTGGATTCAGAACCCTCGCCTGCTTCTGGACTCGCCTATGTTCCGAACCTGTGCGACAAATGCGGCGATCCTAGGCTTGGGATTGATCAGCTCGGTGCAGCTTTCACGTTGGTTGGGGCCCGCCGGCCGGGGACAGGTAGCGGCGGTTTTGTTATGGCCCATGCTGCTGACCTACATCGTCAGCACCGGCTTGATCAGCGGAGTCATGTACTACGGGGCGCAGCCCGAGGTAAGGATCGAGCGGTTGATCGCGAACGCCATGGGCTTTGCTGTGGCGCAAGGCGTGTTAGGCATGGCTGTCGGCTACTCCCTCATGCCTTGGGTCTTGCACAGCCAGTCGCTGGGTGTGGTCCACGCCGCCCGCCTGTTTCTGGCAGTAATTCCCATGTCGCTGCTCACCCAATATGGCTGCAGCATTCTGCAGGCCCGTCTCCATTTCGCTGCCTACAATGCACTGCGAGTCGTAATACCGGCCGGCTACGTCGCTGGGGTTCTGCTGCTCAAGATGTATGGAGCTCTGCAATTTGGGAGCGTTGTCCGGCTCCAGCTACTGCTCAATGGCTTCGCTCTGGTATTCGTGGTGGTTTGGATTTTCGTGCTGCGCATACCCGTAGGAGTGCGGATTGACTGGAACCTGGCCAAACAAATGATGCACTACGGGGTGCAGGTGCAATCGGGCGACCTGTCAAATGCCGCCAACTTGAGACTGGATCAGGTGCTGATGTCGGCGTGGATGCCCCCTGCGATGTTGGGCCTGTACGTTGTAGCGGTAAGTGCTTCGCAAGTGAGCGATGTAGTCGCACTAGCCTGGCGGATTGTAGCCACTCCCAGAATCGCCCGCGAGACTTCTATTTCCGAACGCAGAATACTGCTGCAGAAAACCTTCCGAAAGTATCTTACGGTCAGTATCCCAGTCCTTTGTCTCCTCGCAATAGCTTTGCCTGTTCTAATTCCATTCCTGTTTGGACGGGAGTTTCGCACATCAATCGTCTGCGCCGAAATTCTGCTAGTTGGAGCGGCATTCTTGTCGGCCAAGAATGTTCTGGGTGGAGGATTGCAGGCGCTCGGCAGCCCGTGGTTGGCCAGCCGTGCCGACCTTCTCGCCCTGGTGGTGACCGTAGTCACGCTGCCGCCACTACTGTTGCGGTGGGGAATTGTCGGAGCAGCTATTGCCAGCACGTTGGCTTACGGAACGCAATTGGCGGTCGTGATGTTCGGATTGCACACAACCCACTCGATTTCGCCACGATCCTTGGTTAGGGAGATTCCGAATCCAGTGGCTCTATAGATACGCAAGTGCGACAAGCGCCAAAAAGGACCAGATACGATGATCGATCAGGCTATACGCAAGCAGCAGCAATACTACGAAGCGACAGCTGCTGACTACCAGCAAATGCATGTGGCGGAAGGAGACGAGCACTATAAAGCTCTTTCCTACGTCGCAACCATCGCGCCTCGGTGGGGGATTTCTTCTTTTCTCGACGTGGGTTCCGGTACCGGACGAGCGGTGGAATTCCTGCATGACCAAGGTTATGAGGTAAGAGGCATCGAGCCGGTCAACGCCTTAATCCAGCAAGCGCTTCGCCGCCGGCCAAGCATCGGCCAAATGATCCAATGCGGACAGGGAGAGTCCCTTCCTTTCGCCGACGGCTCCTTCGATGCGGTGTGTGAATTCGGCGTATTGCATCACGTTCGCCGTCCCGACTTGGTGATTCGCGAGATGCTACGGGTTGCTCGGACAGCGGTTTTTATCTCCGATGCCAATCGCTTTGGCCAGGGACGACTACCAGAACGCCTGCTCAAATTGTCTCTCTTTAAGCTGGGATTATGGCCGGCAGCAAATTTCCTCAAGACCGGAGGAAAAGTCTATAGCTACTCGGAAGGCGACGGACTGTTCTATTCCTACAGTGTGTATGACTCGCTTGTGCAAATTGCGTCATGGGCAAACGAACTATGCATCATCCCGACACTCACGCCGCGCGATCACGGTAGTTGGTGGCAGCCGCTGCTGACTGCACATCAGGTCTTACTCTGCGGATTCAAGCAACCTCATGCTGACCATAGGTTGGTAGCACAGTGAAATGGGTCGTAACATTTGCGGGCTCGCGGGACCACTACCAGGTTCCTCTCGCTTTAGCCGAGGCCGGTCGGTTGGAGGCGCTGGTGACCGACTTCTACTCGCCGTTGAATCGGCCGGTATGGCATTCTGCGCCAAATTGGATGCGGCGTCGTCTTGCGCGGCGCTATGCGGAAGGGCTGCCGTCTCAGTTGGTGCAACGAACATGGAGCGCAGTCATAGCTAATCAGTTGCGCGAGGGACATCCCGGTGACCATATTCTGGGGAAATACGCCGGTAAGCGAGCGCGCGAACACGGCGCAGCACTTCTTTCATATAGCTACTACGGATTTCACGCATTTCGCGCGTTTGCCGGCGAGCGACGCCCGAAGGTGTTATTCCAAGTGCACCCTCATCCTGCCAGTGTTCGGCGACTGCTTTCCGAGGAACTGGAACACGGATCCGGAAGCAAAGAGTCGTTACTAGCCGAGCACGAACTGCGGCTCTCAAAAGAGCGCTATGAGCAACTCGCTCAAGAATCTTTGATGGCGGACTATTGCATCGTGGCGTCTCAGTATACTCGCCGGACGCTGCTCGAAAACGGAGTTTCGCCCGACCGGGTGTTCGTGATGCCTTACGGCATTGATGTGGAAGCAGACTCCTTGCCAGCCCCTCGTCCGTCGAACCTATTTCGGGTGTTGTTCGTGGGACAGAAGATACACAGAAAGGGGCTCTCTTACCTTCTGGAAGCATGGTCAAGATTGAAGTTGCCCAATGCCGAGCTGGTAGTGGCAGGGCGTGGCAACCAGGACAGAGAACTCTTGCGACAGTATGCCGGTACCTTTCGCGACGTGCACAATGCCAGCCAGGCCGATCTCGATGCACTCTACCGCCAGGCCGATCTCTTTTGTATGCCTTCGCTAGTAGAAGGGTTCGGTTTGGTATACCTGGAGGCATTAGCTCGCGGATTGCCGATCATGGGAACTCTCAATACCGGCGCAGCCGACTTGATTACTCATGGACAGGAGGGATTCATTGTTCCGGTCCGAGACAGCGAAGCCATAGCACGGCACCTCGAATGGAGCTACCGGCATCGTGCAACGCTGCGTGATATGCGTGTTGCCGCCTTTGCTCTCGCGAAACAGCACTCCTGGCAGCGCTTCCGCCACACCTGCATTCAGCTTATCTCTCGCATAGAATCGACTTGGATCGAGGGCGTCGCTGAACCAGATAGATCCTCAAAAACGTGCTGCGGCAGAGTTGCAGAGCTGGGGGTGTGCTGATGCTTCTTTATCAAGCCATATTACTTGATAGCGTAGTAGTGCTCACCTGTGCCGTCGTCATGATAAAGTACGCCCGGGTTAGTGCCTTGCATCCCGGGCCCATGTACTTACTGCTACATGTAATGATATTCACGACTCGGGCCTGCTCAATACTAATGGGCTCCCCAACCTTATTCGCCGGCTGGAGCCACGGAGAGCTTCCAGTCAGCGAAGCTGAGATCGCATGGGCGCTGACCCTCGCAGACATGGGGCTTATCAGTATGACGGTGGCTTGGGTTCAGGCAGCCGCGGTTGACCGACGGAAGCATGATCATCACGGCGGCGCCCCTGCAATCCACTCCGACGCTGCGGTGCTGTCGGAGAGGGTTATATGGATGGTCAGTGCAATTGCCGCTCCCATTGGTATTGTCGCCCTGATTCTATTTGGCAACACGGGCAGCGCGGGAGTTTATAAGATTGACTTGGGAGATTGGAACAGCTCTAGCTGGACCATGGTCACACAGAGCTGGGCAGGCCTGGTGCTGCTGGCGTTGATCTATTACTACGGCTTCCGCAAATGGCTCATGGTACCCATGTGCGCTTATCTCCTGGTCATGGCTGTCCAAGGATTTAATCGGTTTCGCGTGATCGTCCCCTTGCTGTATCTGCTGCTGGTCTACCTGTGGCGAAGAGGAAGGAAATGGCCTCCCACGTGGATGGTGGCCGCCGCCATTGTGATGCTGCTGGCGTTCTTTCCACTCAAGACCATCGGTAATATGGTGCAAAAGGGAGAGCCGGTTTCTGATATTGCAGACGTGGCCAATAACATGATCGCGGATGTGAGCGCGGGCCATTCTGAAGACCAGATGGTTATGGATGAGTTTGCCTCAACCGTCTCCTTGGTCGATGATTCTCACGAGTACTACTACGGGTCCCTGTATTATCCACTCTTGACCTTGCCGGTTCCGAAACAGTGGTGGCCGGATAAGCCCGCACTCAACCAGTATCAGCACGAGATATCCAATCCTTCCCGCCCCATGGCAAGAGCTGGAATGGTAGCGACCCTGCATGGCGAATCTTATGCAAATATGGGCTTTGTCGGAATTATTCTCATCAGCTACATAGTCGCCTACTACTTGGCGAGGTTTTATTTCGTCGCTCAGAGACAAAGCTACTATTCGATCTGTCGCTTCACCTACATCATGGTTGCCTGCAACTTGATCCAGGTATTTCGGGACGGCTTAATTTCTCTAGTCGTTTTCACGTTGGTCAACATGGCCCCCCTGGTGTTGATTGCGGTTCTGTCGTGGGTCACATTCCGCCGGGATCGAGCAATAGCGCAAGAGGCGTGGCAATCAATTCCTCAGATAAAACGAGTGGTTCGGGCATAGGTGCGCAGGTATGTTGCCGGTCACAATGTGGATGAATATGCCGTCCTTTTATCAGGACGATTTATTTCGCGCGGTCGCCCGGAAAGTCGATCTGCGGGTCGTCTATGACCATGCATTAACAGACGATCGACGGCAACTGGGATGGTCGGATGTGTGCGCGGGCTACGACTTTCATGTGCTTGATCCGGAACGAAAAATACGCGAGGCGGTTCGTTTAGCGCGCTCTGAGCGCGACCGGCTACACGTGGTTAACGGCATCTGGGCTGAGCCGGCCTTTACCGCCGCAGCCGTGGCAATGGGAATGGCAGGCGCGCGTTTTGCCATCTATGCAGAAGCGCCTAACCAGGGAATATCTCGTGCCGCTGCAAGGCGCGTGCTGCGCCGGGCACTAGGGGCCTGGGTGGCGCGAAGGGCCGCGGGTTTGTTGGCTGTGTCACATTTCGCCAGTGAGTTTTATGGCGATCTGGGATTCGACGCCGGCAAGCTTTATCCCTTCGGTTACTTTCGCGAAGCAGGGCCCGCCCTCGCGCCCAGGAAGCCAACCAATATCGTAGACGTCGTATTCGTGGGGCAGCTTATACACCGGAAAGGTGTCGACGTTTTGCTAGACGCGATCACTCCTATGCTGAAAGAGACGCCAAATCTTCGGCTGAGCCTGATTGGCGCCGGCCCAGAGCGTGACCAGATCGCAGCCCGCTTGCAAGCGGACGGGATTAGCGAGCGCGTGTTGTTAGAGGGTGTACGACCTTCGGCTGAAATGCACAGCCGCCTGGCGCAAGCCGATCTGTTGGTGGCGCCTTCGCGCTGGGATGGATGGGCACTGGTGATCAACGAGGCGTTGTCAGCTGGGATCCCGGTTATCGCTTCCGACCGCTGCGGCGGTGCAGACGTTATTTGTCATGGGGTGAACGGCTACGTCTTTCGGAGCGAAGATGTAGGTGCCTTGCGCGCGTGCCTGCGTGCGTTCATGGTTGCCGACCGCATGGAGATGCGTGCGGCGGCGCTGCAAACTAGTTCGGCGCTCGCTATTCCAGTGGTAGCGGACTACTTGATCGCATGCCTGGAACATATGTCCCACTTCCGTGCTGAACGGCCCGTGGTGCCATGGCAGCGAGTGGCCGCTGACTTACGCGGGCGTGACGAGAGAGTTGCTGTCTAATAAATAGTGCGGAAAAGTGCGGAGACGACTTGCGCTCCCGATCGAGTGTTGCGAAAGCACAATGAGAATCTGCTTCATCGCCGATGCCCGTAGCCAGATTGCCAGAAACTGGATTTCCTGGTTTGTGCAACGAGGACATGAGATTTGCGTGATCTCAACCTATCCCGCTTCCTCCGATTCCATTCCGGGCAGCAGGTTCCACGTTGTACCTCTGCTGGTGAACCGATTCGCCCGATTTCGCCACAACGGTATCGTCGGTAATGACCGCACTGCGTCGCGCTCCTCCCGTTTGTTGGCCGAACTACGCAGCGGCAAGTTGGCTGGCGTCTCCAACCTAATTCGGTATTGGGCAGCACCGCGGGAATTGCGATTGCACGTCGGGCAGATTCGTCCGGTGCTGGATGATTTTCGTCCCGATATTGTCCACGCGATGCGAATTCCTTTTGAAGGTATGCTGGCGGCTACGACAGTCGAACACTATCCTCTTCTAATATCGATCTGGGGAAACGACCTCACTCTGCACGCTACCGATTTTCGTATGGTGGCTCGTCTCACCCGACAAGCTTTGGCTCGCGCCGATGCGCTACACTGCGACTGTCGTCGTGACTCCCGGCTGGCGATCGAGCAGTGGGGATTTGATGCTTCCAAACCACTGGCTATCCTCCCCGGCGGAGGGGGAGTGCAAACCAACTTGTTCTCCCACGTACCGGCCAATCAGAATCTGCGCGAAGAGTTAGATATCCCGGCCGACGTGCCAGTGGTTGTTAATCCACGTGGATTTCGCGCGTATGTACGAAACGATACCTTCTTCAAGGCAATTCCCAAGGTCCTGCAAGTTCGTCCAAATGTGATATTCGTCGCGGTCGGAATGAAGGACAGCCCCATCGCTGAACGATGGCTCCAGAAATTCGGCGTTCGCGCCTCAGTACGTCTGCTGGGAGAACAAAGCCGGCAGCAAATGGCGGAGCTGTTTAAGATCGCTTGTATCAGTCTTTCTATTACGGAGCACGATGGCTTACCCAACACGCTATTGGAAGGTCTAGCTTGCGGGGCGTTTCCAGTCGCCGGCGATATTGAATCGATCCACGAGTGGATTGAGCACGATGTAAATGGACTCCTGGCGCCTCCGGGCGATCCGGATGCCGTCGCGGCTGCGATATTGCGCGGGCTCGACGACGGTGAATTGCGGCGCTTTGCCGCGGTCAAGAACCGGCGAATGATCGAAGCTCGAGCCGATCACGCCAAAGTCATGCCCTTGGCCGAGAGCTTCTATTCGGAAGTTATCGGCTCTCGAAAGACATTTCAGCCAGCCCCTAGCATGGTTGCGCATTCGTGATAGAAGACAGTCAGAACCCGAGATCATGGATGAGGTCAGGTGTATCCCTGGCCCGTGAAATGGGTGTGAGCTGGATAGGGCGGCGGGCTGAATACGCTATTCAAGAGAAATTCCATATTTTGCGACGGCGCCTTCCCGTCAGCTCCTGGAGTGAGCAATCTCTCGGTAAGTTTGTTCGAGCCGATATTCCTAGCGACCCGGCGGCGTACACGGATTGGCGCCAGACACATGCGGGAAAGTTCTTTTTCCATCAGCCTCCAACGCCGGCTCAACTACATCGCATTTCGCATGGAGAAGCGGTGCGGCAGGCGGAGGCATTACTGCGTGGTAGTTGGGTTTACTTTGGCGCGATACCCGTTGCAGCCGGCTTTCCCCCCGATTGGCATCGCAATCCGTTCTCCGGGCAACTCGCACCTGTCGACCTTCATTGGTCCGAAATGCCTGACTTTGCCTTCGGCGATATCAAGCTGATTTGGGAGGCCAGCCGGTTTAGTCCTGTCTACACTCTAGTGCGAGCTTATGCGCTGACGGCTGACGAACGCTATCCTGAGGCGTTCTGGACCCTGGTCGAAGATTGGGCGGCGCACAATCCACCGCAACTGGGCCTGAATTGGAAGTGTGGCCAAGAGGCGGCATTTCGTCTGATGGCCTGGTGTTTTGGGCTCTATGGGTTCGCAGAGTCGCCAAGTTCCACTGCAGAACGCGTGCGCATGTTAGCCGCGATGGTGGCAGTAACCGGCGAACGTATAGAGGCTAACCTAGGCTATGCGCTTTCCCAGCAAAACAACCACGGGATCAGCGAGGCCGTGGGACTATTCACCGCTGGGATATTGTTTCCTGAGTTCCGCAGGTCCGAGGTGTGGCGCCGAAGAGGCCGCCAACTACTCGAAAGCCAGGTACAAAGCCAAATCTACGATGATGGGAGCTACATTCAACATTCGACAACCTATCAGCGTGTGATGTTAGATGACTTACTCTGGGCTGCGCGCCTCGGAGAAGTCAATGAGACCCGATTCTCGGATGATCTATACGAGAGGCTACAGCGTAGCGTTAATTTTCTGGACACAATAACGGATGCACAACAGGGAAGAGTGCCAAATTGCGGTAATAACGATGGTGCACTTATTCTGCCGTTAACCGATTGTGCCTATGACGATTTTCGGCCTATCGTCCAGAGCGGGTTTTACCTCACCTCGCGCCAGCGCCGTTTCCAACCTGGACCGTGGGACGAAGCATTGCTGTGGATGTTCGGCGAACAGGCGATGGCTGCGGGCTACATTAAACCTAGACCGGTACTCCAGGCCTCGACGGGTGGCTACTACACACTACGTGGCCTTGACAGTTGGGGAGTGATGCGCTGTGCCAGCTATCGCGACCGCCCTGCTCAGGCTGATCAATTGCACCTCGATCTATGGTGGCACGGAACGAATATAGCGTTGGATAGCGGCACATATCTCTATAATCCCGAGCCGGAATGGTACGGTACTTTCGTAGGTACGGCGGCGCACAATACCGTAACCGTTGATCACAGCGACCAGATGCGTCGCTTCTCGCGTTTTCTGTGGCTCGATTGGGCGCGTGGAAAGATAACTCGCAATTCTCGTGATGGTAAGTGGGATTGCCTGGAGGGAGAACACGACGGATACAAGGGTATAGACGTTGTCCATCGCCGATGCGTCATTCATCAGGATGACACGTGGATCGTCGTTGACGATCTGATTGGTAGCGGAGAGCATGCCGCCCGGCTTCACTGGTTGCTTGCTGACTTGCCGCACCAAGCCGACATTGCGAGTGGGGACTTAGTACTCGAGACTACCGCTGGGACTGTCGGAGTCAAAATCGTTGCCAGCGCCCAGTCTGACATTAGCTTGGTTCGCGGAGGTCAGATCGTCGCAGGTAAAACGCACGGTACCAGCGGTACGCGCGGATGGGTTTCGCGAACCTATGCGCAAAAGGAGCCGGCGCTTTCTCTCGTGGTCGAGGCAGAATCACGACTACCCATCCGGTTCGTTACCGTGCTTGAGTTTGGAGTTCATCGTCTAGAGAGCTTAACCACATCCCAGATTAGCCTGACGCGGGGAGCACAAGTGAGCATCCAACTTAATCCGCCCGGAGCTCCTGGCATTGTGCGCAGGATCGGCGCCCATAACCCGAATGGCGACTCCCTACCGGTAGGTGTTCTTTTGGTTCACCAGGCATTTGCTTCCCCGGCTGAGGGCGGCGGGACTCGCCATTTTGAGTTTGGACGGCGTCTAGTGGCGCGCGGCCATAAGCTGACGGTTGTGACTAGCGATCTGAGCTATCTCAGCGGCAAGCCTGTCCTGGAGCGTCACGGCTTATTTGTTGAGCAGGACATCGAAGGTCTTACGGGTGTTGCGTGCCTATGCCTATCCCGCGCTGCATCGAAGCTTTGTGTGGCGTGTCTTTTCTTTCCTTACTTTCGCGGCATCGTCTTTGCTGACCGGCTTGCGCTGCGGACCGGTAGATGTAGTGATGGGTACGTCGCCTCCTATTTTCCAAGCCCTCTCTGCCTGGATGATCGCTTTTGTGCGCCACAGACCATTCTTGCTCGAAGTCCGCGATCTGTGGCCCGAGTTCGCCATCGATATGGGTGTCTTGCGAAACTCTTTCCTGATCTGGCTTTCGCGTCGACTGGAACATTTCTTGTATTCCCGAGCCACCCATGTGTTGGTGAATTCGCCCGCCTATCGTGACTACCTGTTAAAGCTCGGCGTGGCCCCTTTGAAAATTAGTTTGATCTCCAACGGCGTAGATCCAGCCATGTTCGATCCCGCTTCGCCGGGTGAAGCGGTACGCAGAAAGTGGGCGCTACAGGACAAGTTTGTAGTGACGTACACCGGCGCGATCGGTATGGCAAATGACCTGGACATCGTTCTAAGTGCAGCCGGCCGGCTACGTCAATACCAGAACATTTTATTTCTGATTGTAGGAGACGGGAAAGAGCGTGCAAGGCTAGAGAAACGTGCGCGCGAACTCCAGTTGCACAATGTCATGTTTACCGGGACAGTAAGTAAGGCTGAAGTTGCCGAGGTGATGGCTGCGTCCGATGCCTGTCTGGCGATCCTGAAGAACATACCTATGTTTCGTACTACCTACCCTAACAAGGTATTTGATTACATGGCCGCCGGACGGCCGACGTTACTGGCCATCGATGGCGTGATTCGCGAGGTGATTGACTCCTGCCAGGGAGGTATCTTTGTTTCTCCCGGTGACCATGCGGCGCTAGCCGGCGCGGTGCTAAAGCTTCATGGCAACCCGGAAGAGGCTCGCCGTATGGGCCAGCGCGCTCGCGAGTATGTGGTGGCCCACTTCCATCGCGAACGGCATGCCGAGCAATTCGCGGCCCTGGTGGAGAGCATCGCTGGTGCCCACCGTTCAAGGGAGCATCGCTTCTACCGGTCGCTTGGCAAGCGACTCTTCGACTTGGCGCTGACGGTGCCGGCCGGTCTGTTGATTGCCCCACTGCTGCTGCTGGTATCACTCCTTATTAAGCTGACCTCACCCGGACCAGTGTTCTTCAATCAGGATCGTCTGGGTAAGAAAGGGAAAGTATTTCATGCCTATAAATTTCGCACCATGATCCATCGCGTTCGCACTCATCATGTTGAAATTCGCGAGGGCAATCCCGAAGTGACGCGTCTGGGCCGGTTCCTGAGACGCTTCAAGCTGGATGAGTTACCGCAGATATTAAATGTAATTAGGGGCGATATGTCATTAGTCGGGCCACGACCTCCACTGCCTTCTCAACTGGCGGAATACGACACTACCACCGCGCATCGTCTCGACGTTTCCCCGGGGATAACCGGCCTGGCCCAAGTGAGCGGTGGCACGCACATGACCTGGCAAGAGCGGTGGCTGCATGATTTGGATTATGTTCGGCGACTCTCGTTTGGTCTTGACATGTCGATTTTGCTACGCACGTTTCTGGTTGTGCTGCTTGGGGAAGCGCATTTTTATACCCCACCGAATACGGTTGGTGAATGATGTCGAGTGGATCGCTTACAAAAATGCAAGAAGCGGGAACACGAGGGCTCGCCATGGATGGCGGCGTACCGGTCCTGAAGAAAGCCCTGCCTCCGTGGCCTTACTTTGCTGCCGATGAAATTGAGGCCGTCCGCGCCGTTCTCGCGTCGGGCAAGGTCAATTACTGGACTGGAGAGGAAGGACGGGAGTTCGAGCGCGAATATGCTGCTCACGTCGGGACGAAGTATGCGATTGCTTTGGCCAACGGCACAGTCGCACTTGAGCTGGCTCTCTATGCTCTCGGAATCGGAAAGGGAGATGAGGTCGTGGTACCGAGCCGCACCTTCATAGCCACTGCCAGCTGCGCGGTGATGCGTGGAGCCACGCCCGTACTTGCGGATGTAGATGCAATCAGTGGCAATCTAACTGCCGACACTGTATCTGCGGTGCTGACTCCGCGTGCCAAAGCTATTATCGCCGTACACCTGGCAGGCTGGCCATGCGATATGGACCCAATTTTGGACTTGGCTCGCCGGCGTGGTCTCAAGGTGATTGAAGACTGTGCTCAAGCGCATGGCGCGACCTACAAAGGCCGGGCGGTTGGTTCTATCGGAGATGTGGGAGCCTTCTCATTCTGTCAGGACAAAATACTTTCTACCGGCGGCGAAGGCGGCTTGCTGACCACAAACGATACTTCCCTCTGGGATCTGGCGTGGAGCTTCAAAGACCACGGCAAGAGCTTTCACGCCGTCTATGAGCGCCAGCATCCTACAGGGTTTCGCTGGCTACACGAATTTTTCGGCACGAACTGGCGCCTGACCGAGATGCAATCAGCGATGGGACGCGTGCTCCTACGGAAATTGCCCGAGCGCATACGCTTTCGCCGCCGCAATGCAGCCATCCTGGACAAGGCGTTGCATGGCATTCCTTCGCTTCGCGTAACGGTGCCACCGGAGGGGTTTGGTCACGCGTATTACAAGTATTACGTGTATGTACGCCCTGAGCGCCTCCTGGTTGGCTGGGACCGCGACCGCATTATGGCGGCCATCAATGCCGAGGGCGTACCTTGTTTCACTGGGACTTGTAGCGAGATCTACCTGGAGAAAGCGTTTCCCGAGCCTATGCATCCACCGGCCCGCCACCCCAACGCTCGCGCTTTAGGTGAGACTAGCCTGATGTTTCTGGTGCATAACACGATTTCGGAGACGGAAATGCGTCAGGTGGGAGAGGCCATCGAGAAGGTAATGATGGCGGCAACTGCTATCTCCCGCGATCAAGTCGGGCCATAACCTTAACCACCAAGCCAAGGTTGGGATCCTAGTCAATGAACACGCGCCGCCTACTGGTCCTTATCACCCTATCCCTAGTTACAATGGCCGGTCGCGGCATGGCCCCGAGTAACGCCTACGCACGGCAGGCCCCGGCGCCTGAGAGCGGTTTCACCGCCGACGCAAGCGCGCTCGAGCGATCGCTTGAAGCTCGTTTCGTTGGGCGCAAAAATATTGACGTTCGGAAGTACGGCGCCAAGGCGGATGCACAATCGGACGAAAACTGCACTATGTCAGCTCGCAGTACAGCGCTAATCTGCGAGAAACGAAATTTTGGCGCTGCAGATGTCGGGAAAGTCATCAGCATTAAGGGCGCGGCAGCTGGCCAGCGCCAACTCATTACAGTGATTGCAGGCTATGTAGATCCGGAGCGCGTCACTCTGCGGGATGAGTCGCTGGGGGATGTAAGCCATACAGGGATCATTTGGGGTACGGATAATCTGATCGCTTTTCAAACCGCCCTGAATGCAGCAGCCGGACAAAGTCTTATCATTCCTCCTGGCGGCTTCCTCATAAAGGTCAGCGCGAAAGTCCAGTTAGAGGTTCCTTCCGACACGCTCATTGCGCAGCAGAAGGGTGGAACTCTATACATGGTCGGAGTAAGCGGAGCACCCAGGGGCGATGCTAGCATACGGTTGTTTCACTTACCGGAGAATACCCACGATGTGCTAATCGACGGGCTTCATTGTAGTGGGGAAGACTTCCCTTACAGTCTCGTTCCCATGAATCAATCTGAATGTATTGGTGGAGTGGGTGTTCAGCCTGAGGCGTTGCGGGACATTACCGTAATGCGCTCTACCTTTGAAAATCTCTATGGATTTAGCGTGCACGATGCCGGGACGGGCTTGCGATTCCATGCGATCGGAAATTATTTCTCCCATACTTCCAAAGGGATTAACATTAATGCAGACTACTCGAATCAGGTGGAAAATGTTTTTGAGGCTGACGGTGGTCTGGAAGCCTCCGGTAGCAACTCGAATTATAGCGACAACAGATTTCACAACTGTACCGGCCAGTACACAATGAGCCTGGGCGGTCGCACCACTCTGCCCGCTGGATCAGGCTCGGTTGCGGAAGGCAACGTAATTGATGGTCTGAGCACCGGCCCGCTGGGAGCGATCTCCGTTGCGAATGGGTTTAACGATGGTATCGTATCCGGAAATCGAATCAGCGGATTGCGTGGCCTGCAGATCGGCATCAACCTCAGCCACTCCAATTATCCCGCAGGCACTGATGGGAATCTTATCGCTAACAATGAGATTGAAGGGATCGCCGAAAGTCGCGGCATCATTGTAGGGGGAGGCGTCCACAGCTCTCGCCTGGAGCGTAACCGAACTGCTGGAACCATGTATGGCGCCATCATTTCGGGTTCGCAGACCCGCAGCCACGACAACCTATGGAGTGGCAGCTTTAGGGATCTGGCGATCGTCTCGCATGGCAACGAAGCTCGAGACGTTGAGGTGAAGGGCGACGTTCTGATCAACGGCAGCTATGAAATCATTGGGCAAGCGACGGTTACGAAGGAAAGCTATGTTGTGCGGAGCCCCGGCAGACAGGAGATCCCGCTGCGCACCAGGAACGAAGCGCTTCGCTAGCGTGTGGTTGATACTCCGTGCGACGCTGATAATGAAAGAAGTGACTGTCCGACTAAGGTCTTTGTAACACTTCTTGCAGCCTACAGAGGAGTCTTCGGCTCATAACTAGCAACCAGGTACCAGATCACCAGCAACACAATCAACCCAACTACCAGCATAATGTGGGTACGGTAGCGTTTGACTTTGCGGGCAAAACGCTTGGCTGGTCCATGGCGATGGTGGCGACGGGGGTGCGAAGTGCGCTGGTGTCTCTCAACCGTAGGCTGACCTCCCATCAACGCTTCTGAATCAGACATCTCGGCATCCTTTCTCGAGACTACTGCTCCTCGTTTCTCCCAGGACGGAGACAAGTATGGACTAGGAAATATAGCTTCCTACCTTAACTCACTCGCTGACTAGTGGTGGCGTCATGTTTCGCCTTCGAGGCCGGGCTCCCCGCGCGGTCGAATGAGAGCAGCGATTTAACCGCGCGAAACTTTCCGTTACTCTCCCGTTCAATTTCCGTCACGTACTCGAAGCGCACCCGCAACGTGAGGCTGATCCATTTGCGGATCTCAGCTTCGAGCAAACGCTCGTCGGCAGTTCCATAGTTAGGCCGGCGCACAATCCGCAAGCGTATCTCCCCGACTTGATCCTGTACCACCTGGCACTCGCGAATATTTTCCGTGTGTTTAAAGACGTAATCGAAACGCATGATCCGTGCGCCTTCGGGGGTAATGACGTAATCATCCATCCGCCCCATGATCCCCACCAGCGAAGGCGACTCCATCCCGCATTCGCATGCCCGCGCACGCGCCTCCCAAACTCCGATGTCTCCAGGCTCATAGCGGATCAGCGGAAAATCCGGGGTAGCAAATCCAGTACACAACAGATTCCCCTCAACCATCCCATCGACCCGATGGGCTTCCAGACGCTCAATGACGCCAAATTCGAAATCTTCGTGATAGACCATCTCGCGGCACTGCGACGCGTTTGCGCAGGCTTCGGTCATACCCCATTGGTCGGTCAAGATCGCGCCGGTGAACTCCTCGATGTCGGCCCGCTGATTCGCCAGGATGTTCTCAGCGCCAGTGGTAATGACGCGGGGTGGCCGCTGAAGCCTTAGGTCAGCTTGTCTTGCGGCACTGACTAAAGCGTGAATAATCGAGGGATATCCGGAATAAAATTCGAAACCTTCGCCGTCCAGGAACTCAAGGATGGAGGCAATCTTGTCCGGGGTCAGCTGCTGCATGTTGATGAGCGCCTGATGCATCGGCAGGTTCCAACGCCAATAAGGTGGAGTTGACTGACCCTGCGGTACCACCGGCTTGCCGGTAAAGTTGACATGCCAGGTTCGAAGTCGCAGTCCAAAGCGCATTCGATGGCGCCACCACATGGCCCACTGCATGGCGACGGCGGATGGATCAACGTAGAGCGGTAAACTTTTTCCGGTGGTGCCGCTGGTGTGACGCAGGAGTAGCTGCCGGGGCCGCGCCTTGGTGCTCAAAAGCTTGTGAGTGTTGGCCCTGACGTCTTCTTTCGTCAAGATCGGCAACTTGGGTAAGTCGGAGATGCCTTGGATGTCCTGCGGAACAAGCTTTCGCTCGCGCATTCGCTCGTGATAATAGGGAACATTCTGGTAAGCGTAGGAAACGAGATTGCGGACTTTCTCGTCCTGGTATGCACAAATTTGTCCGCGCGACCATTTCTCCGATTCTCGCATTTCCTCCAGGTAGCGCTCGAACTCCCGCCCCAGACGTACGCCCGCCTCTTTGTGACCGTACCAATAGCAGGCCACATTCTGCGCGAAGACAGGTAGCCGGGCGTAAACCGCCTCCGTTATATTGTCGCTTTTGAACACGTTTCCTCTGCGACTGGGTCGCGGTTTCGCTCAATGTGGCCTTTCCAGCCGAAGTGTGGTTGAAAGCCCAGGGTTGCGTGGTAGGGAATATCGGCAACTGGCCGGTTCCACTGCGGCCGATTGCTGCGGACTTCAATGCTTCTCCAATCGCCATCGCCGAGCGGATACTCGACACAACGAAAGGCATTGGCGACGATGGGAATCCTTTCCGGATCGAATCCCATCAGGCAGCTGCATACGGCATCGACGCTGGGCGCATGGGTTCCAAAAGCAACCAATCCACACCGCACCGGATCGGGATCCATCGGCCCGCGCCCCTCGCCGCCAACAATCCCGTCCACAACTACGTAGTGCCGTTTGCGATTTAGTTCCGTGCCGGCCCGGAGCCGCCCATCAATATCGCCGTAAAGCAGCAGCTTGTTCAGGTCCAGACACATGCGCCACAAGGTATCGTTGCCGTACCAATTTCCGCTGCGAATGACCCGCTCGGTCTCACCGAAAACGCGCAGGCTGGGTTCCCTGATTTGGCGAGCCAGCCAACCCCCCGATCGCGGAAAAGCCACTAGAGCCTTATGGGACGCGGCCACCAGCCGGCGTTCAATGCGATGTTTCGCATTCGGCTGGGGGTGCTCATCTCCCCCCCGGGCGGGATCGCCCTCGGTGTGATGGGGAAGCCAATTCTTGTCGGTGTTGATGCCGACCAGATTCTTCAGGCTGAGTGTGACCCCAGCCTTCTTGTGAGTCTTCAGCTTCGGGAGATTGATAAGAACGTCGCACCCAATGGCCGAGCCCGCCAGCAGGTACTCGTGACGACCATCGAGGTGATGCTGATTGACTTTATTGCTGTCGTAGTCTGCTCCGTAATAGCGGCCGCCGCCCCGGTGCCCGGCAAACTCGCTGGCGTTCCCTAAATCGAAAGCGATGTTGCCGTAAGGGTCGCCCGGCAGCCGGCGACGGTCGACAATCACCCCATCGCGGTTGGTCCACTGCTCTCGCCGGAGATCGATCAGTTCGAAACGCAGCCCCTTGCGCTGGTAAAAGCGCTGCACTTCGACCAGCCCCAGCAGGCGCACAATCGCATCGAAGGAAGAATCAGTTTGCGGTCCGTCAGCCACAATGATTTTGCCGCGGCCTTCCAGGGCTTTCCAAACATAGTCGGAGACGGCACGAACGATGCTGCCGTGGGTCAGCACGTATTGCCATCCCTGAGGATCGCGCGGGTGAGACTCTTTCACCAGGTTGGGTTTCAGCAACACCGTTTCACCGGGACGGATTAATTCGCCCAGCGGATTCCAGGAAGGCGTGCCGAAATTTCTAATATCCAGTTCCGCTAAACGGAGGCACTCCCTTACGCCGACATACGCCGCATTGGATTCAATGCTGTGTTCGGGAAACAGACACTCTGCAACTTCCGCCGGTGGATGGAACGGTGGCTGCGCCGGATATTGCGGATCGCCTACAGACACGGTTACCAGCGATTGGTTTCGCTTGCGCACTGGCTAATCCTCAAGAAGTCCTCATTCCAAGCTAGAGGGGCAGAGCTGTGAACAAGCAGGCATGGTGTCTGAGTGTGCGCTGGCCCCCCACAACACCAGCGTAGGTGCTAGGCCATTGTCATGCTTTTAGGCTATCAATGCAAGCATGTTTGGGCTATTTTTGTTGTCCAGAAAGTGACCCAGGATAAAGCCTAGTGGGGTCGCCAAACAATACTAACTAGCGCTTAATTAGTAAGTTACCTAGAGGTCCCATGGCGTGCGCACCACCCTGGCGCCGGTTTTGGACTGGGTAGCATTCAACAGAATGCACGCCGTTGGGCTAGCGCAGCGGGCAATCCGGGATCAATGCGCAACTGGAGGAAACGACGTCCCAGCCTTCGTGGACGACGTGGAATTGCCGGACAGTTGCAAAGCCCGGAGAGCTGCGGGTCTGCCCCCGCCGCCGACTCTTCCGCAGTAAGGAGCAGAATTTCGTCAGGAGTCACGTCCACGTTCTCCAAGCTCTTGCCGTCCGTTGTCTTCAGCTCGGCGACTATTTCCCTGCGACTGGCTTACGTGTCGTAACATCTTGTTACACAGAGGCTGCGAGACGAAGGAATGGCTATGTATCACTACGATCCGACGACCGCTCTGGAAGAGTTGAATGAAGAGGCGGTGTTGCCCAATCCGGTGCACTTGCGCGACATGATGCTGCGGGCTCACCTCGATGCCGATCATTCGCTGGAGTACAACCGCATCTTCGTGGAGTACCAGAAGAAGTTTGGCGAATTACAACAATTGGGAAGACAGTTGCTTAATGGGCTGGGCAAAGGGTAAAACAACCGTACACGCCTAACCGCTCAGGGACCGCTGTTGTCGGAGGATTGCTTGAGAACTTGCCTGCTATCCGTATTGATCTGTCTGCTCGCTGTCAGCGCGGTCGCGGCTGAGGGACATCCGGTTTCCTACCGCAGTGGTGATGAGACCGTACATGGTGTGCTGTACTTACCGCCGGGAAAGGGTCCTTTTCCGGCGCTGGTGGTGATCCACGAATGGTGGGGCCTGAACGACTGGGTCAAGCAGCAGGCTTCTAACCTTTCCCACCAGGGTTACGCGGCGTTGGCAATCGATTTGTATCGCGGTAAGGTAGCCACCACTCCGGACGAGGCCCACGAAATTATGCGTGGCGTTCCTGAAGACCGTGCCAACCGCGACTTGCTGGCCGCCACCGCCTATCTTCGCACCTTGACCACGGTTGACCCCAAACGTATGGGTTCCATTGGATGGTGCATGGGCGGCGGCTATGCCTTCGACCTGGCGGTGCTGGACCCCAAACTGAAGGTGGCCGTTGTCAACTACGGCCATCTGGCGGCTGACGATGCTACGCTGAAAAAGATCCACGCCGCGATTCTCGGTATCTTCGGTGGGAAAGATCAGGGAATTCCCGTGGCTGATGTGGATAAGTTCCAAGCGCAGATGAAGGCGCTCGACAAGAGAGTCGAGATTCACATTTTTCCCAACGCCGGTCATGCCTTCGAGAACATCAACAATAAGAAAGGATACCGGGCAGACGATGCTACCCAAGCCTGGAAGTATACGGTCGACTTCCTGGCCAGAAATCTGAAGTTTTAGCCCGCCTGAGGGAGGAGTCTTGGCAACGAGAGCACGCGTTTTGTGGGTGATGCTGGCATTGGCGCTGGTGCCGGCGCTTTGGGTGCTGCAGGTCGAAATCACCTATGCCCGCAACGTGCGGCACATTCCGGCAGCCTTTCAATCGCGGCCCCACGCTCCCACCCGTTTGTGGAAGGCGTAACGATTTCATAGGCCAGCCCTTGATGAACGGCTGGCCTGCTTCATCTCCGGTCGACTTCTCTGCTATACCCGCTCCAGTATCATCGCAATCCCTTGTCCGACTCCGATGCACATGGTGCACAGAGCATAGCGCCCGCCGATGCGATGCAGTTGTCGCACCGCCGTGGTTACCAGCCGGGCTCCGCTAGCGCCTAAAGGATGGCCCAACGCGATGGCTCCGCCATTGGGATTGACGTGCGGGGCGTCATCCGGCACTCCCAACTCGCGAAGCACCGCCAACGCCTGCGAGGCGAAGGCTTCGTTCAGTTCAATCACATCCATGTCGGCGATGGTGAGGCCGGCGAGTGCAAGCGCTTTGCGGCTGGCCGGTAGCGGACCGATCCCCATGATGCGCGGCGCCACTCCGGCGCTCGCCGCCGCCACTACGCGCGCCATCGGTGTAAGGTCAAAACGCTTAGCCGCTTCTTCGGAGGCCAGCAACACCGCACAGGCGCCATCGTTGACGCCGGAAGCGTTGCCGGCGGTGATGGTGCCATTCGGCTTCACAATCGGTTTCAGAGCGGCGAGGGCTTCCAAGGTTGTATCGGGCCGGGGATGCTCATCCCGATCAACGACTATAGGAGGCCCCTTGCGCGGCAGAACCGAAACCGGCGTAATTTCCGCGGCAAGCATCCCGTTGCGCTCGGCAAATGCGGCGCGTTGCTGGCTGCGATAAGCGAATGCGTCCTGGTCGGCGCGCGAGATGCCATACTCTTCAGCAACGTTCTCGCCGGTCTCGGACATGGAATCGACGCCGTATTGCGCCTTCATCAGCGGATTCACGAAGCGCCAGCCCAGAGTGGTGTCTTCCATTTTCATGTCGCGTGACCAGGCGGCATCGGCTTTGCCCATGACGAAGGGCGCCCGCGACATGCTTTCCACGCCGCCCGCAATCAGCAGGGAGCCTTCGCCGGACTTAATGGTGCGCGCCGCCATGGCAATCGCGTCCATGCTGGACCCGCACAGCCGGTTGACCGTGGTGCCGGACACAGATTGCGGCAGACCGGCTAGCAATAGTGCCATGCGCGCAACATTGCGGTTGTCTTCCCCGGCTTGATTGGCACAGCCCAGAATTACATCGCTGACCGACTCCCAGTCGACCGACGGGTTGCGTTCTATCAGCGCCTTGATCGGGAGCGCTGCAAGATCGTCGGTGCGCACCGCGGAAAGCGCGCCGCCATAGCGGCCGAACGGGGTTCGGATGAGGTCACAGATCAGAGCATCGAGCATTCGAGAAACCTACCCCAATATGAGCGAAATCAAACTCAGTGATTCCATCATAACTGGAGCAGACGAAACCGAGGAATCATGGGCGAAAGCTGGGCGGGCAGATTATTTAGACAAAGCGTGCAGCAGCAATCCAACCGTAATCCAGAAAGGAGTCACCAGCAGAAAGGAGAAAAACAAGCCTCGGGGAAATTGCAGGCCGGCGACGGCGCATGGGCTCCAGGTCAGGTCCGAGGCATGGTATGCCCGATTGAATTCCGGAAGCCGCGTGAGAGCCAGCATAACTTATAAGAAGAGGCCGCGCGCCGATGGGTTGGCTTGGCTATCCGCCATTGCGCAGTCACAGACGCCCGGTTCCCTGCGGGATCTCGAAGCGCTTCATTTTATTGTAAAGAGAACTGCGCGGAATTCCCAGCCGTCGCGCGGCGCGCTCAATCGAGCCGGCTTCGTCGTGCAGCACATGGCTAATATAGGCGCGTTCCATTTGCTTGAGGGTTCCGCTGATGCCGTTCAGGCGAATGGGTTCGCGGCCGCCGGCTTGAAAGTGAAGGTGCTCGCTGGTCAAGAGGTTGTTTTCCGCCATCAGCAGGGCACGCTCCAGCACGTTACGCAGCTCGCGAATATTGCCCGGCCAGGAGTAGCGCTGCAACATCGACATTGCCGACTCCGCAATAGTCGTTTCACCACGACCGCAGTTGTGGCCCAGATTGTGCAGCAACTCCTGGGCCAGTGGCGCAATGTCTTCCACCCGCTCCCGCAGGGGAGGAACCTGGATGTAAACGATGTTCAGACGAAAGTAGAGATCGCTGCGGAATCTCTGCTGCCGTACCAGTTCGAGCAGATCGCGATGGGTCGCCGAGATCAGGCGGATGTCGACGGCGCGGTCGCGAACGTCGCCCAGGCGGCGAAAGACGCGATCCTCAAGCACCTTCAGCAACTTGGGCTGCACCTGCAAATCAATGTCGCCGATCTCGTCGAGAAATACCGTGCCCCCATTAGCCACTTCCAGCAGCCCTTGTTTGGCATTTACCGCGCTTGTGAACGCGCCCCTCTCGTGGCCGAACAGTTCCGACTCCAACAGTTCCCGTGACAAGCCGGCGCAATTGAGATCGAGAAAAGATTCTTTCGACCGTGGCCCATTGCCATGAATCCAGTTTGCCAGCACACCCTTTCCGGCGCCCGTTTCGCCTTGCAGCAGAATAGGACTTGGGCTGTCCACCACGCGCTTGGCAATTTCGCGCAGGCGGCGAATCGCGGTGCTAGAGCCAAGGAACGGATTCATGCATTCGCGCTTGGCCTTGGCTGCCAGCTTGGGTTGAGGATGTTTGGCGTTGCCCAGCATGCGGGACAACTGCGAATGCAGTATGGAGAGATCTACCGGCTTGACCAGAAACTCCTCTCCCTCCGCTTGCAGCACGCCCCTGCTGACGGCGGAGCTGCGCTGACTGGTCAACAGCAGAACAGGAACGGCGGGCGCAAGCGCCTTGATGTGGCGCAGCAGCTGAGGAGCGTCGCCGTTGGGAAGCGAAAAATCGACGACGGCGGCGTCCGGGCGGAAGTGCTGAAACTGCACTTGCGCATCGCGGCAGTTGGCGGCTTCGGCAACCAGGTAGCCGTTGGCTCCGAGAAAATTGCAGATACCAGAACGAATAATGGGATCGCTGTCAACGACAAGAATTCGATTTTGGCTCAAGCACTCACCTGCCCCATGACACGAAGAGTTGCTCGAGGGCCTCGTGACATACGTGAAGCTACTTACAAGTTGCGGGAGAAGAGAACCTACCTCGTGAAGCCGGCATGCTTCGTTCTTGTCTGCGGGCGCGGCGGGCAGGACAAGCTCGATTGACTAATCACGAACTGTCATCCTCTACCCATTTCCGCCTACCGGCAGTGACCGCGGTCACAGAGGAAAGGTTTATGCCAAAAAAAAAGGCGGCCCGATGGAATGGGTCCGCCTGACGGTAAGTACTCAGGAGATAGATTGATTGAGAACGTTACAGATTAGGAAGAACTGTCTTCAGCGCACTTTGTTTGGTTCGGTTGACATTGTCGGCTGCCTTCTGCGAGGAGCTCAGACATATAAATAGCAGCTTACCCCGCGCGGAAGCGCCGGTCCGTGATCATGCGTCCCGTAGACTTGGGATCGCCGCGCGTTTCATTGAACGCCAACTCCGGATTGTCCTTTAAGAACCTCAATAAACCAGACCGGCTTCCGGTCGCGACTCGGCAGAGAGTCTAGCTGGCGAAGCTTTTCATAGCTTACGGGACGATGGATTTCCGGATGGAGGCGCGGCTCAGCTTAATTCCGCGGGCGACTCGGCTTGTCCTTCATGATTGAGCGGAAACTTCTTCAGCCCGGTGAGCTGCCAGCCAATCCGCCACAAGAACCGAGGATTGTTGGCCAGATAGCGTCGCCATAGCCGACGCGGCTCCTTAAGCAGCCTGAACAGCCACTGCAGCCCGCTATTTTTCATCCACAACGGAGCGTCCGCCAAAAGCCCGGCATGAATGTCGAAAGCTGCGCCGACCCCTACCATGAGCGAGGTTTCGAGCCGGTCAAGATATCGCGCCATGAACCGCTCCTGTTTGGGAGTGCTCAATCCAACCCAGAAGATGTCGGGCCTCACGGCACGAAGTCTTTCCGTCAACTCGTTTTCTTCATTGGGCGTGAGCGGCCGGAAAGGCGGACAGTAGGTTCCGACGATGTTCACGCCGGGAATCCTTTCCTCCAGCCGCCGTTGCAGCTTCTGCGCGACTCCGGGGCTTCCACCGTAAAGAAAGTGTCGATAGCCCCGGGCGGTCGACCGTTTGCACATCTCCAGCATGAAGTCGGGACCGTAGACACGGCGCATCGCGCGATGTCCCTGCCAACGCCCTACCCAGACAGTGGGCATGCCGTCGGGCGTGCACAGAAACGAACGGTTCAGGATCTCACGGAAACTCGCATCCCGCTGCGCTTCCATGATGCCGTGTACCCCGGTGACGCACACGTAGCCCTTGCCATGCTGGTGCAGCAGTTGCTCGGAGAGGCTCAGCGCGTCCGGCAGGTTGATCGCGCTGATGCCGACTCCGAGCACGTTGGCGCGCGGGGGCCGAAATCCGCTAGTCGGAAGCATAGGCGAGTGCCGGTTGTTCTACCCGTCCAGCGTGCCGCAGCTCGTCCTCGATCCAGTGATAGGTGACGGTAAGGCCATCGCGCAGCGGCGTCTGCGGTTCCCATCCCAGCACAGTCCGCAGGCGCGAGTTGTCGCTGTTACGGCCGCGCACGCCTTGCGGTTTGTTGCGATCGTGTTGCTTGATCAGCTTCTTGCCGGCAATGTCGCATACTATGTCCACCAACTGATCGACGCTTACCATCTCCTCGGTTCCCAGATTGAGCGGCTCGCGATGGTCGCTGGCCATCAGGCGCAACAGGCCTTCGAGGCAATCGCTGATGTACATAAATGAGCGCGTCTGCTGACCGTCGCCCCACACTTCGATGGTGTCACCATCCGCCGTAAGCGCCACTTTGCGCGATATGGCTGCCGGAGCCTTTTCCTTGCCGCCTTCATACGTTCCCAGCGGACCGTATACGTTGTGAAAGCGAACCACGCGGGTCTCGAATCCGTAGTCATGCAAGTAATACTTGCAGAGCTGCTCGGTAAACAGCTTCTCCCATCCGTAACCGGCCTCGGGATCGGCGGGGTAGGCATCTTCTTCCCGCAGAGGAGTGACGTTGGCGTCGTTCTGGCGGTAGCCCGCGTAAACGCAAGCCGACGAGGAATACAAGAAGCGCTTGATGCCGTTCAGCCGGCAAGCCTCCAGCATATGGGCATTGATGAGAATGTTGTTGTGGGCGATGTCGGCCAGTTTGGCGGTGATGTAGCCGATGCCGCCCATGTCAGCTGCGAGGTTGTAAACCTGGTTCATGTGATTGGTGGCTTGCAACGTGTTATGCCAGAAGCGAAGATCGAGTAGCTCGAATTCGTCGGCGGCCGTAGGCTCAAACTCCGGCTCCTTGATGTCGACCCCGCGCACCCAATAACCCTCCGCTTTCAACCGCTTGACCAGATGATGCCCAATAAAACCGCCTGCTCCGGTGACCAAAACACGAGTTGCTGATTTCATTTTGCTATGCCCCTTATTGCCGTGAGATAGGAATGTAAGAAGTTGTGGGAAGTGTCGCGTGATTCCGGGTGAGGGTCGTGACGCCAGGTGAAATTGAGGGTCGCTTGCGGACCAGGTAGCTCAGTTCAGTGAGCGCCGGCCGACAACTTGGGAAGCGGCTGCCCATGTCGATCAGAAACTGTGGCCGCTCGGTCCAACTGCAATCTGCATTCCGCCTGATCCGAATGCAGCTGCTCGCATTGCTGAACGGATTTCCTCTGGACTTCGCGCGCCTCCCGCTGGACCCGCTCCGTTTTGTGAATTTGCAGGCGGGAGAGCTGGGATTTGGGTTGAACGCTTCCGCCCGATTCCCGAAGATCATGCCCGCTCTCTGCAGGAAAATCGCCACCGGCATCTGCTCCGCCGCCCGCAACAGGTAAGACAGCCGGTGGCGGCACGCTGTCCTCGGATGACGCCGCCAGCCGCTCCGTCGGGGCCGAGGATAGGATTGGCTGCAGCGGACTCCACGAGGTGGCGCCCGAGATTCTTCTCCCCAGAATGACCGCCTCGCTCGCCGCCGACGCCGAAGTGTCTTCCGGCGTTGCATCGGAACTGTCCCGGTTGAGACCGAGCAGTCTGGGGTCCTGAAATCTGCTTTGCACATCGGCATCAACCCTCTGGTCCAGCCTTTCGTCAACCAGAGTTGAGATCGATTTCTGATTCGCGTGCGGCAGGGCTTCTGTCTGCTCAATCGCTTTTCGGCGTGAGCTCCCGGTAATTGCCGTGGCTGACTGAGCCCCGATCGGTAACGGACTCGCCAAGGCAAGTGCCAGCAGGATGTATCGGAAGCTCATCTCGGCGCGCCTGGTCAACCGCGCACCACCCTGCGATAGATTTCCATCAACCCGGCATAATTCTTCTCGGCAGTAAAGTTCTGCAGATAGAGCTGACGGCCAGCCGAGCCCATGGCTTCCATCTCCGCCTCGTGGGTCCACGCCCACTGTGCCTTCTCGGCCAGTTCGTCGAAGTTCTGCGGGTCGAAGAGCAGCCCGGTGTGGTTGTCGATGACCAGCTCCGGTATGGCGCCGATGCGCGAGGCGATACTGGGAACGCCGCAGCCGGCTGCCTCAATCAGACCCATGCCGAAAGGCTCGTTCCAGCGGCTGGGAAAAATCACAAAGCGCGCTGCTTTCATGTGTGCGAGCGCCTGTTGCGGGTCCAGGCGTCCCAGCAGCTTGATGTGACGGCTTCCCGAGCGTTCGATGCGACACAGCGCTTCACCGTACAGCGGGCCGTCGCCGGCAATCAGCAAAGGCATGTGGGGAAGATTCCGCCACGCGTCGATCATCTCCAGCACGCCTTTTTCCGCCGACAGCCTGCCTGCGAACAAAGCGTAGTCGCCCCGACCGGTGCGCCGGCCCGGATCGCGCTCCAGGAAATTATGCTTGAGATGGACTTTCGCCGGGGGCAGTCCGGCGTCCCGAAAGTAGCTGCGGCAAAAGCTGCTGGGAACGATATAGGCATTCACCGCGTGCTCCCAGGTTCCGCGCCAGCGATGCGCGCGCAACATGAGCGCCACCGCAGCGCTCTGTACCCGCGACTCGCGATAGCAGCCGAAGCGCACCGCCTGGACCGTGCCGCGATTGCACTGCTCGCAAACGTTTCCTTGCCGGAAGCGCGTTCCCGCCGGACAGAATAGCCGATAGTTGTGCAGCGTTTGCACCACCGGAACTCCCGCCGACTGGCAGGCATAGTAGGCAGCCGGGCTGACCTGAGGCAGAAGATTATGGCAGTGCGCGACGTCGGGTCGCTCCTTCTGCATCAGACTGCGAAGGGCGGCGTAGACGCGGCGATCCCAGGTCGCGCTGAAGAACAAGGAAGCCTTGCGCAGGGGTGAGTAGTTGGCGATGGCAGCGTTGTCGCGCCCATACTGCACCACGCGGTGCCCGGCGCGGCGCAGCATCTCAACCTCGGCGCGGACCACGGCATCCTCGCCGCCGGGTTGCTGATAGCGGTTGTGAATTACAAGGACGCTAAGGTTTTGCATGTTCTCCAACCCGCATCGGTATCGAGCCAACGGGTGTCGCGGCCCAGCATGCGGTGGATGCGAAACTCGCGCAGCAGGTTTCCGCTTAGCGTTTTGCGCAAGACTCGTTTGGCGCGATGCAGATTCGCCAGCAGGTCCAGGGTCGCCGGATCGAGGTCGCGGTCGCTGAACCGGCGTTGCACCAGGCGGCGCTCTTCTGCCCGCCGTGGCAGCTGTTGCAGGCTGACGTTGCTGCCGTGCCAGCGAAATGCGGCGATGAAATGCGGCACGTAGTGGAACTTGAATCCGGCGTGTGCCAGACGAGCGAAATATTCGAAGTCCATGCAGACTCGGTAATCGCAATCCAGCAGCAAGCCGGAGTCGATGATGCTGCGCCGGAAGAAGGTTGCGGTGGAGGGAATGTAGCAGCCAAAGTACATGAGCACGGAGCGATCGAAGCCGTGCTCGACTTTGGAGCGAACAATCTTGCCGCCCCGGTCGACGAAGACGCAGTCGCCGTAGATCACATCGGCTTCGGGATGTTGCTGGGCGGCGCGGGCTATCGCCTCCAGGCCGCCAGGCAGGTAATAGTCGTCGGCATTCAGCCAGCCGACCAGATCGCCGGTAGCGCTCAGGAAGCCCTTGTTGATGGCATCGGACTGCCCCCGGTCGCATTCCGAGACCCACTGCACCTCGCCATAACGCTTGACGATGGCCAGGGTGTTGTCAGCCGAAGCGTTGTCGACCACAATGTGCTCGACGGATACGCCCGGCTGGCGCGAGACGCTTAAAATCGCAGCTTCGATGAACTCCTCGCTATTGAACGAGGGGGTAATGACGGAGAGAGTGGGAAGATTCATAGTTGAGACTGAACTGGAGATGGAAAGCTGTTTCTGCCGGTCATTACCGCGACGGCCAGGATGAACGACATCAACGTGGTTAATTGCAGTTCGGAGTAGGGCCAGGGTGCGAAGCCCAGGGTCATGAGAAATTGCGCCCCCAGATAGGCGAACGCCACGCTTAGGAAACTGTCGTGCGGCTGCAGTTGCTTCGCGCGGCGGTAAAGCCAACCCAGCAGAGCCAGATGAAACCACAGGTAGCAGACCAGACCGGCCAGCCCATACTTTAGCCAGACGTGCAGCGGAGCGTTGTGCACCATCACCGAATCGGTCTTCCAATTCCTGATGCGCCAGGTGGGATAAGAGGTTCCCAGTCCGATGCCCACCAGCGGCGACTGCCGCACCTGGTCCCAGGCGTCAGCCAAGTCGAGCAAGTGATCGGCATTGTCGGCGCTGAATTCGTTATCGGCGCCGGTTACGTCCAGGCTTTGGATCCGGCTGGCGAATGAGTTGCCCAGGAGGATGGCCGCGACGCCAACGGTCGCCGCGACCAGGGCAAAATTGCGGATGCGATGACGCTTCCGCAGCACCAGCAGAATGACCGTGCCCACTCCCAGCTCGCCCCAATAGGTTCGACGAAAGCACAGCAGCACGATGAGGTAGGCGGAGGCTGCCAGTCCGCACCATAGCAATTTCTGGATGAGATTCCTGGCCGCCTGCTGATAGCGGAATGCCAGCAGTCCGGTGAAGACGATGGAGGAGAGCGCCGGCCCGTCGAAGATCGGGATCGAGACGCCCAGCAGCGTATCGCGATAACCGGCGGCGTAGAGGACGTACAGGATAGCGATACGCCCCGCCATGTATACCGCAAATAAGCGCACCGCAAAGTCCAGGTCGCCCGGCTTCTGCAACCAGAATGACCAGACGAAGTACAAGCCGATGCCCAGGGCCAAACCTCGCCAGTCGAAGAAGAAATTGCTTCCGCCGTGCATGCCGCCATAGGCGATGGCGACGATCACGCAAATAAGAAAAGCGATTCCGGGAAGCGCGACTCTCGACGGGAAGCTAACCAGCTTGGCGCGTGAGCAGCCCAGAGCGACGATATGGCCGAACACCAAGGCAAGAATTGCCAAGTCGACGAAGCGGAAGCCCGACACGGCTTTGGCGTACAGGAGCGAGCCGGTGTTTCCGGTTCCATCCCGGCTGAATTCAGGAATAAAAATTATCGAAAGCAATCCACAGAACGCGAGGCCGCGCCAGAAGTTTAAAGTCCAGCTTCGCGGTTGCCACGACTTTCCGGCAGCGCGCTCCGGAAATGCAAAATTGAGGGCGGCCGTCATTTTTCTCGAGCCCTGGATCGTATGGTTGATTCAGGATGGATCGCGCGCGCCAGGCTCCGAAAGTTGAACAATCGCGCTCGGGCCCTTGCCCAGGTGGCCAGCGAGTCCAGCAGATCTGGGGTGTCGAAAATTTCGCACATCGCATCTGCGAACTTGATGGCCAGCTGCTCTTGATTCTGATCCCGGGTAGCAAGGGCGCCGCCGCAACTTTCATTCACGATAAGGCCGGGCCCCCCGAGATCGGTGCACAGCACGGGCACGCCGTGCGCCAGGGCTTCCAGCACCACCATTCCTCCGGAATCACGCAGGCTGGGAAACAGCAGCAGATCGGCGGTGCGGTAATAACCCTCCAGTTCCGCCTGGGTTCGCCAACCGCACCACTGCACCATCTCACCCAGGTCAAGCCGCTGGCTGAGTTTGACCAGTTTCGATCGCGCCGGTCCGTCGCCGACGATGGTGAAGCGCACGCCCGGATAACAGTGCCTGATGCGGCTGACAGCCCGCAGCGCGATGGCAATCCCTTTCCACTCCAGCAGCCGGCCTACATAGAGCAGGTGCGGGCGCGGGGCGCTGCGCTTGGGTTTGCCTTTGGAATCGAACCAATACGGATCGGAAAGACCGATTGCCAGCTGGATCTCGCACTTGTGGCGCCAGCGCCGCGGGATCAGAGCAAGCGTGTCACGCGTTACCAGAATCCGCTCAGCCTGCCGGAAGGTGTGGCGCATCAGCGGATCGAAGCAGACCAGGGCATTGGAGAGATCTCGCAGCCACTCCCGGCATCGCTGACCGGCCGAGAATCCGGAGCGAAGGCGGAGGGGAACGCTTTCGCCGCCGGAGACCGGGCCGAAGAAAAACGGAATACCCAGCGATCCCATGAAGCTGGGATAACGAACGCTGACGTAGGTCACGTGATGCACCACGTCGAAAGGCAATGGGGAAAAGCGCCGGCGCAGATGCTGAACCGCAAAGAACTGCCAAAGTATGTAGTAGATGGTCTTGCCGCCGGGACAGCGTCGGCAGCGTTGCATCCATTGCGGCAGGTCGTAATAGACGAAGTTAAGGTTGGCTAACAGGCGCAGCGTATAGTCTTCGATCGTGCGGCGATTGTCGGCGCGGGTGATCACCGTGACCTGATGTCCGAGCCGGACCAGTTCCATGGCCCAGTTCCAGCCCACGCCGGGTTCCGATCCGCGATCCGGTTCGCACGCGTATGCCGACAGCAGAATTCGAGCCACTCAATCCAATCCTGAGGAGGGAAGTTCAACCGGCTTGACCGGCGGCGTGAAGGAGTGGGCGCGGCTGAAGGGCTTGTCACTTGCTGGCAATCTTTGTTCCATACGTGCAGCCAGCCACGTCAGAACGGCGTCAGCCGCCTCCGCAATGATCTTTTCTGACGATAAGACGGCATCCAGATGAACTACACAGCGGCCAAGCTTCAGGAATGGGGAAGTAGCGGCATCACACTCGAATCCTTGACGCTTGGTGGCGGCGCCTCGGCATCCCATTACCAGCACCAGGTCTGAGTCCAACAACGTTAGAGTCTGCAGCAACCGCAATCGGCGCAGATGGCGGCGCCAGCCAACAGCGGTAGCCCCGAGATCGACGGTGCCGACAATCAGAGTCGATTGCCGCCGGGCGCGGAAGATTCTGATCGCTAGACGCAGAGTAGATAGGAAGCCACAACCCGGAGCCACCTTCGCGGTCCGTCGAAATGCTGGTGCCACGACCTGCAGCACCCCGTCGGCGATTTCGGAGCGCAGGTCCTGGTCAGTGCCAACCACCAGCACGGCCAGTCCGGTGGGAAATGCGGCCCGCCTCAGCCTGCGGCCAAGGTCTCGCAATTTCGCTTTGATACGGCCGAAGCTATCTTCCATCGGAGCGGACTTCATCAACTCCGCCAGCAATTTCGGCATGCGAGTTTGGAACCACGCCAGGTCATCGTTAACTACAGCCTGTTGTGTTTGGATCGCTGCCGTCAGAGACCAGAACCTGTCCATCCTGGCGCGACATTGGGCCGGATCGCGCGCGTAGAGATGCTGCAGGCGCTTTAGCTGACCAGGGGTGATGGATTGTTTGAGAACTTTCTTAAGCAGGTAATAGATGAACTGGTCGGCAATCGCCGGCAGGTAGAAATTGCTATAAGGCACGCGCTTTGCGATGATCTCGTCAGCTGGCAACCACAGGCGCCCCGCGCGCCGGTAATCGCCGCAGCAGTCCGGATCCAGGAATCCCATTTGCTGGCCCGCTTGCTTGGCCAGGATGAAATAGCAGCCCGTAGTTTCATGCTGCATAGCTTGGACCAGCCGTCCGCCAGCCAAGCGCGCGCACTGCTCCAATAGACAGCGGCAGGTATGCGCAGGTCCGTTGGGATGGACCATAAGATCCAGGTCAGAGTCGTCGTCCCCGCTTTCGTTGTCGTAGCCGCCCAGAACGCAATAACGAATTCCGGCAGAGTTCAGTTGCGCCATCAACTCTGAGAACAGCTGCACCCGGATCTGCGGCGAGCCTTTAACCCCCGGTGGCCGTGGAATATTTGAGCCAGCAGCGTGGTGGCAGGCACTGGCCGCCGCGACGACTACGGTTTCGCAACGTGAGGCTGAGGGTCTGCAGCAGGAACCTGGCACGCGCATACTGCTGCCGCGAAATGTCTTGCAAGTAAGCCCCGGCGAGGTAGGCGAGCTCGAGCTTGCGACATTCCTGGCTACCGATTCCCAGGCTGGCTGCGAAATGTTCGACCTCCCGGTGATGGACGGAAGGGAACTGGCCGAACAGGTAATCCTGCCTATGCAGGAAGTGATAGAGATCATGCAGCGGCAGGCCGCCGCGTTGGGCGTCTTCCCAGTCGATCAGCGCCAGACCCGTCAGCGTGCCGCTTGATGTTCCAGGGTGCGAAGTCGCCGTGAACCCAACAGGCCGGCAGCAGTCGCGTATCGCCCAGCTCGGACAGCGCAGCCGTCAGCGTCTCAGGATGAGCTTCGCAGGCGGCCGGCCACAGCGGATGCTCCTGCAAGAAGACCGCGTGTTGGGCCATGGTGGTAGTCTCGTCTTCCAGCACCAACGAGCGCAGTAAGTCCCAGTGCTGCGCACTAAGTCCACGCGCTGTTGGTGTTCCGGGTAGGAATGTCTGGGCTGCGATGCCACGCGCATGATCCACATGCAGGAGGCGGGGCACGGAGGCATACTGCTCCTCAGCCAGCGTGGCTAACATTCCGGCTTCGCGAATGATGGCCGTCTTAGCTGCCTCGGCGAGCGGCACCTTGACCACCAGACTGCACTGCCCGGATGCTCGATCCACCAGATGAATGACAGCTTTGCGGGATATTCCCGGAGTCCCCACATAAATGACCGCTACCGGCGCCGCGCTGCCGCTCCATCCCAACCGATGCCAATCGATTTCGTCCGTGCTGGCGGCCGTCGTTATGACTGAGTTGGGCAGGAAGCCTAGGAGGCCGACTCGGCTGGCTGCCCGGATCGCATGCCACTTCAGGCGCGAAGAAAAGCGATACGGAGACCAACTTGAAAGAACCGAATCGATATTCCACCCGTTATGTGGCAAGAGCCAGCGCGGCTGAGCGGAGGGAAGCGCGAGGAACTGTGACGACGGACCGTCGCCGCTGGTTCGCGGCAACGCCGCAAGAATCTGTTGCGCCAGATCACAAGTTGGCAAGGACAGAAGCCTCACGCGATTGCGCTGAAGAGCGGATGAGGAAAGTGAAGACCGCGGCGACCACTTGTTGCGCTACTTCTTCAACCGGCCAGCTGGCGTCGACCAGCAGTGTATTGGGCAGGGCCGAGAACATGTCCAGATAGGCTCTGCGTTGACGAAGCGATTCGGCGGGCGACACCTCCGATTTCCTTCGCTGAAGCAGTTCTGCATCGACGTCCAGCAGAATGCAGAGGTCAGGAGGGGGTGCGAGCGGCACCAGCGTTCTGGCCAACCGCATGCTGGAAGCAGGCAAACGATAACGCAGCGGATCGACCAGGATGTCAGGGAAGTAGCGATCGAAAATCACCAGGCGCGACTTCGCCATTCCCGGACGAATCGCCGCCAGGTATCCGAACCAGCAGTCGACGAGCCAATAGATCAGCTTGCAGAGTGACACCAAGCCGCTTCGCGGCATTTTGCCGTGGGGGTCGGTCACCGCGGGCCGAGGCTTTCCGTGCCGGCGAAACATCGGGCGGAAATGAAACTTGTGTAATACCGGCGAAACTGGTTTCGAGCTTGCCGGTCAGTTGGTCGATGACGGCGGACTTTCCCGCGCCATCCGGGCCGAAGACCGCAATCCACAAACCGCGGGAGGGTGTTTTCGCTGAAATACCCATGGTCAGAGCCTGCCGTAAATCACGACGCCCACCGCCATCTGCAGGACGGAAGTCACGCTTCTGTCAGCCCACTGTTTCGCGCCGCTAACCGGGACAAAGAGAATATCTCCATCCTGGAGATGAGGGTCGGCGGCCTGATTGGCCAGAATTTGCTTCAAGGGAAGGTTGGTCTCGGTTCGTCCCGCCGGAGAGTTGCGAATTAACTTGGCATCGAACTTGGCGGTTTTATTCATGCCTTGAGCCAGAGCGAGCGCCTGCAGCACCGTGATGGTTTCTTTGTTTTCGATGAGGTATCCGCCGGGTTTGCCAACGTCGCCGACTACGTACACCACGCCTGCTCGAGTAACCACAATGAGGTCGCCGGGTTCTACGTTGGTCTTCAGCGAGGAGTCGCCCAACTCCGCCGTGACCGGCGCAGCGTCCGGACGCTTGTGAGTCAAGGTGAAAGTCTTGGAGGCGATGGGGGTCACGCCACCAGCCAGCGAGACGAAATCAACGACGGTGCGCTTGGCGGCCCAGGGATAAACTCCCGGGACCTTGACTTCTCCGGCCACGGTTACGCCCTGCGTGGCATATTCCAGCACGAAAACTTCAACATGAGGATCGCGCAGGATGTTTCTTTGGCGAAGGCGCTGTTCAATCGCAGTCTGCGCCTGCTCGGCCGTGAGCCCTTTGACTTCGACTGCACCGCCCACCGGCAAAGTTATATCGCCGCTGTTATCGACCCGTAGCCTCTGGGAAAGGTCGGGGGTGTCGAAGACGCGAATGTCAAGAAGATCCCCGGCGTCGAGTAAGAGGGCATGGGAAGCATCAGAGGACTGACTCGGCTGCGGCAAGGGAGGCAGAACTTCCGGCAGGCTGTCGGCTCCGTCGTGTACCGCAACTTGCGATGGCGAGGTCCCGGCCGGGTCCAACATCTGCTGTGCCCAGCCAGAGCCGGCGGCACAAAATAGGATTGCAATAGCGATCGCTCGCAAACGACCAAGCTTAAGCTGCCACACTTGGGAAGATCGCGATTGTGTTGTCGGATCAGCTGTCAAGGGAGCCCCCTGCTCTTCTGCCAAGATAGTAGCCATAGGGCCGGTAGTAAGAGCGTTCATACTTCTGGTCCATGCCGTTCAATACGACGCCTGCGATACTCACATTGGCTCGCTGCAGCAGGTCACGGCTATGCCGCAGCGAGTACAGAGTTGTGACGCCGCAACGAGCCACCAGCAAAACCGAATCGGCACGCGCCCCCAGCACGACCGCATCGGTGAACATCGATGCCGGTGGAGTGTCCAGAACGATGTGGTCATACTGCGAGCGCCAGTGGTCGAGTAAATCGAGCATTCGCGGGGAAGCGAGCAACTCCACCGGGCAAGCAGAGGCGGCGCCTGAGGGTAGAACACTCAGGTTCGAGACCGCCGCCGAGGCGATGGCCTCTTCCCCCAGGCACGTCCCGGACAGGATGCCGGTCAATCCTGGACTCTGGGAAAGGTTGAAAGCATGATGAATCGACGGTTGGCGCAGATCGGCATCGACCAAGAGGACTTTCGCTCCTTGTTGTGCCAAGACGGTCGCGCAATTCACGGCCGTCAGAGTCTTACCCTCGGCCGGCATGGAACTGGTGACGGCGAGGACTTGCGGAGGCTTGACGCCGGCTTGCAGCAGAAGAGAGGTGCGCAGCCCACGGAACGACTCGGCGGTGCGGGATTGCGGGAGGCTATGCGCGATCAGACGCAGAGGAAACTCTGGTTCAGGGGAGAGATATTTGTTCCAGCGAACCCGGCGACGATCCGGCGCGACCTGACGAATCACCGCCAACACGGGCAAAGCGCAGGCGTTTTCAACCTCTTCGCCGGTCCGCACCGTGGTATCCAGAGCTTCCAGTCCCACGGCTGAAAGGATTCCCAGCACAAGTCCGGAACCTAACCCTAATGCCAGGTCAAGCCCCGGGCGCGGATCGACTGGTTCCGAGGGTATCTGGCCCGGCTCGACGATTCCAATGTTGGCCGAGGCCAACCCCGCCACGATGCCGGCCTGTTGCAACTTCAATTGCAAGGTTTCATGGAGATCCTGAGTGGCCTCGACTTCGTGTTTCAAAATAGCGTACTGTGCCGCCCCTTCATTCAGTTGGAAGGCCTTTTGCTTCTGCTCTTCCACTTTGGCCCGCAACATCTTCTCGCTGTCGGCGGCGGCCAGGTATTCGTTCTTGTAGCGCTGGGCAAGATTCTTCAGTTCGGCGTTGATCGCACTATCGACCTGCGCCATCTCGTTTCCCAACTCCGCCAGCTTGGGATATCCCTCGCCAAATTTGGTGCTGAGCCGCGCGTAGTCCACACGCAGCTGGGCTTGCTGCGAGCGCAGAACCTGCAGCGTAGGCTCGGGAACCGCCGAGGCGATCAGTTCGGGATTGCCCGAACTCGAGATGCGGTAGCGAGCTTCTTTCACGATCCGGTCCGACTCGGCGGTGGTCAGTTGCTCATCCAGCTCCTTGAGCTTGTCGGTAACGATGTTGTCGGTTTCATCGACGCCGATCAGACCGCGCTGTTTCTGCATTGCCGCCAGTTTTTCCTGGGCCTGGTTGGCCTTGAGCTGCAACTCATCCATTTGGCTCGAGAGCCAGGTGGAAACTTGCGCCGCCGATTCATAACTGCTGCGGAAATTCCGCTCGGCGTAACTGTGAATCGTAGCGTTCACCACGTCGGCCGCCAGCTTGGGATCCTGGGCCCGGAACTGTACGGAGATGATGTCCGTCTTGGGGACAATCTCGACCTGCAGATTCTTGCGAAACCGGAGTAACAGCTGGTCGCGCGCCTGGGGAGCAAGTTCGGAGACTTTGGTGCCGCGGGGTTGCACCCATCGTCCCGCGAAGTCCTTCCTCTCAGATAACCCGACCTGCTGCATGGCAGCCAGGGCTACGGTGTTGCTCTGCAGAACGGTCACCGCACTTTGCAGCTGTATGCTGGTGTCGGAGGGGCCGAGCATTCTCGACGTCAGCTCGTCCAGCCCCATGGAGTTGGTCCCCGCGGGGCTGACCTCGATGCGCGCCTCAGCCTGGTAGCGGGAACTGCGGATCAGTATGTATAGCCCGGAGACCATCAGGCACGCCAAGGCGCATCCCACAATGAGGGAGTATCGGGTGCGCAGGACTCTTCCCAGCTCAGGCAGCAAGAGCTCCTCGTGCGGCTGAGCATGGTCGCGATAAGCATGGCCTAAGGCGGGCGACCCGGAGTGCGGAATTTCCCTGGTGCTGGGTAATATCACGGCGAAGACATTGGTTCTTGACGGGCTGACGGTAATACCGCCGCTCGAAGGGCGCGATTAAGCGTCACGATTTCATGATCAACCGAGATCCCCAGGCATCCGCCCTCCGCCCGAGGGGCCGCGGAAACCGGATCTACGGGCTTGCACCTAACAACCGCGATTGGCATCGTTTTCTCTGGGGTTGAAGAACGTTGGTGGAGGTTAAATTCCTCGCGCCGCGGCGACGAAGGTCTGCAACACGATGAGCGTATCGAGCCAGGCACCGCGGTGTTGAAGGTAATAGAGGTCGTATTCCAGATGCTCGTGAATGGGGGCGCTACGATGCGGGCTGACTTGCCACAGTCCGGTGATTCCAGGCTTCACTCCCAACCGTTGCCGCTGCGAGGGCGTGTACTGTTCGACAATGAATGGCATCTCCGGCCGCGGACCGACCAGCGACATTTGTCCCCGGAACACGTTAAGCAGTTGCGGCAGCTCGTCCAGGCTGGTCCGGCGAAGAAAGCGACCGATGCGGGTGATGCGCGGATCCGCTCCACTGGTCGGAGAACATTCATAAGTGGGCGCGTCGGCCCGCATAGTGCGGAACTTGTGCATAGTGAAGAGCGCGCCGTCTTGACCGACGCGCTTCTGCCGAAACAGCACCGGTCCGGGCGAGGTGGAGCGGATGAGCGCAGCAATAATCGCCAGCATCGGGGAGAGCGTGACCAACACTGCAAACGATAGCATTAGGTCGAGCAGGCGCTTGCCCAACTCGTACAGCCCGTAGGGTCGATCTTCGGGAGGGGATGCGATTCCGAAGCCTGAAGATAGGGATGTGCTCGCGACGCGACGGCTGAGTCCGCTCTCCGGGAAAGGCCACGCGCCAGGGATAGCGTCGAAGTTCGTAAACCGCGATGTGCTCATAGCATGAGAAGAACAGTCGGCTGAGGAAATCAGGTTTTGCTGCTGAGTGGCGCCGCCAGAGACGGCTTAACAGGTTGCTGAAAAACTCGGTCTAAGGTGATTTTGAAGGGGCGTAGCTTTAGCTACGCCGTAGCCAGTCCTTTATATTTGTCGTCCCGAGCCGACTTTAGTCGGTGAGGGATCTGCTTTTCGGAGTTTTTCGGCAAACTGTTAATGCGGTATGGGTTAGAAAGTGATGGTTAGCAGATGCTTTCTACGTCGGCACCGTGAATGTTGATGGCGACAGACTTCATGATCTGGTCGACCGTAATGACCAGGCGGCGGGCATTGCACTTTTCCACCAGCGTGCCTTCCCAGCCGGCGAACGGACCGTGCTTCACCCGGACCCGGTGTCCAATTTTTAGATAGGGATGGGGCTCAACCTCGTTTGACCGCAAACAGCAGGCCCGCAGACGCTCGACTTCTTCCGCACGCAGGACCGAAGCTCGGCCTGCATTGGAAACCAGGTTGACGACTCCCGCGGTCTGCAGCACCCGAACCCGCTCGCTGTCTGAAACATGGACAAAGACGTATCCCGGAAACAGTGGCGCCGGAGAGCACTTGATCCGGTCGGACCAACGAACCGAGCGCTCATAGGTAGGAAGCAGGAACTCCAGGCTCTTGGACTGCAATTGATTGGCGACGCTGCGTTCGTGGCAGGAACGAGTGTAGGCGGCCAGCCAACTCTTGGGATGTCCTTCCATACCGGTAAACTCCCATGCCTGTCGCGCGCGGCTTCGCCATTCCCGGTCCCACAATCCTGGGTCGGGGTATTCGGTTGAGCTATGATCCGGCCCGGAAAACTGCCGGACCATCTGGCATCATTTAAGTGCCATGCACAAATGAATCTAACGTGCCATATTGCTGGAGCACGTCCCCGGCCACAACTCGCTATCGCCCCTGTGGAAATTAAGTCTCGTTATTTCTGTGGGTTAGTGCCGGGGAATAGTTCGAGCTGAGATTGCCAGCGACCGCCTCGTCCAGATCTTGAGCACGGGACGTCCAAGACTTGTACAACCTCGAAAGCTGCGGGCCCGTCATGCCCACCCGTTACAATCGAAGCCGAAGTCACCGACCTAAAAATGGGGAGCTCGATGCGGGTCCTGGTTACGGGTGGGGCTGGTTACATTGGAAGCGTGGTTGCCGATCGCCTGCTGCAGATCGGGCACTCGGTCACGGTCCTGGACAACCTCAGCAAGGGAAGGAGGCGAGCGGTGCCTGGGGCCGCGGATTTTGTATTGGCCGATACCGGCGACGCGCAGCGCCTCGACGAGATCTTTCAGGCCGGGCATTTCGATGCGGTGATGCACTTCGCCGCCTTTATCGAGGCGGGCGAGTCGGTGGTGACCCCCGAGATCTATTTCGACAACAACTCCGCCCGAGCGCTGACGCTTCTGCGGGCAGTTCTCAAACACCAGGTACCGCGCTTCGTATTTTCGTCGACCGCCGCGGTTTACGGCGAACCGCGACACATCCCCATCGTGGAAGACGATCCGCTGGAGCCGACCAATGCCTATGGCGAGTCGAAACTCATAGTGGAGCGGATGCTGGCCTGGTTCCATCGTTGCCATGGATTGCGTTATGCCAGCCTGCGCTACTTCAACGCTGCCGGCGGGACCCCGGATCGCGGCGAAGCGCACCAGCCCGAAACCCATCTGATTCCGTTGGTTCTGCAAGTGGCGCTGGGCCAGCGGCCGGCAATTTCGATTTATGGCACGGACTATCCGACCAAGGACGGAAGCTGTATCCGCGACTATATCCACATCGAGGATTTGGCCACAGCGCACCTGCTGGCGCTCGACGGGCTAGCCGAGCATGAGCAGTTGATCTGCAATCTGGGAAGTGGCGCCGGGTTTAGTGTGCGCGAGATCATCAACATCGCCCGCAAGGTCACGGGGAAGGACATATCCGCAGTCGAAGCCCCGCGCCGTCCGGGGGACGCCGCCGTATTGGTAGCCAGCTCGGAGAAGATCAAGCGGGTGCTGGGATGGAATCCACAGCACTCGGATGTCGAAGCCATCGTGCGCAGCGCCTGGGAGTGGCACCGGGAGCATCCGAGGGGATATGAAGGATAGAACTGATTGTCAAAATGGTTCTCGGATGAGTCTTGTACCCAGGTTCGCTTGTGATTGTGCCCCAGGTTCGCGTGCGTTTTTTGGACGCTAACCTGGGGAATAACTTAGGTAGGCGAAGGCGGCTTACTTCGGCTGAAACATGGCAATCGTACTGCCCGTCGGATCGCTGATAATCGTGAAGCGCCCCACGTTCGGCACTTCTTGCGGGCCCATGCAAATCTTGGCTCCCAGCGACTTTGCCTTCTCCGTCGCCGCTTCGATGTCTTGCACTCCGACATAAGCAAGCCAGCCGGGATTTCCGCCCGGCATTGTCATCATGCCGCCGCCCGGTCCGTTCTCCGGTTTGAAAGTGCTGTAGATGCCTGCCGGGGCTCCCATATCCATGTCTTGGAACTGCCAGCCGAAAAGAGCGCTGTAGAATTCTTTTGCCTTCGACAAATCAGGCGTGTTGAGCTCAAGGTGTACAAAGGGATTCGCCATCGGTGGATTCCTCTCATGGTGTGCTGTGATGCGTCTTCCATGCTAACCGCATGGAGCGAGTTCCTGCACGTTGCTGTGCCCCGCTATCCCGACGTTCATCCTGCAAAAGACGCGCTTCACCACGAAGGCCACCGGTTCTGTGCCCCGGGTTCGCGTCCGTCTTCTGGACGCTAACCTGGGTGGAGGACGGTCCCATGCAGTGAACCCAGGTTAGCCCAACAGAAGGGCGAACCTGGGGCACCTGCACCAGCCTCAAATCCTAAATTATCCGCGCGCTTCAGCCTTGATACCCAGCTCCGCGCAGGGCCGCTGCGAAGGCCTTCATGAAGTCGTTGACGCTGTCGGTGGTGGCCAGCGGACCCATCAGGCCGACGCGGAAGATTCTGCCGGCCAGTGGTCCAAAGCCGCCGGCGATTTCGATGCCGTTGTCTTTGAGCAGCGTGGTGCGCACTTTGGCATCGTCGACGCCTTGCGGCACCTTCGGCGTGTTCAGATTCCAGATGCGATGGCCGGACGCGACCAGCATCTCCAGCCCCAGAGCCTCGATCTGTTTCACGAATTCCAGATGCGCCTGGCGATGCCGGTTCCAGCGGGCTTGCGGCCCTTCTTCCTCGATCAGGGTCAACCCCTCATGCAGCCCATAGAACATGGTGGCCGACGCGGTGTGATGATAGCGATGCGACACCGCCAGGTAGTCGGCAATCAGCTTCAGATCGAAGTACCAGGAGTGATTCGTTGTGGTGCGGGTTTTCAGCCACTCGGCGGCGCGCGGCGATACCGTGATGGGCGCCAGTCCGGGAGGGCAGCTCAAGCCTTTCTGTGAACAGCTGTAAGCCACATCGATTCCGGTCTTGTCGACCTCGACCGGCATAGCTCCCAGGGAGGTGACGCAATCGGTGATCACCAGCGCGCCGACGTCGTGCGCGGCGCTACAGATGGCGTCGCCGCGTTGGAAAGCGCCGGCTGAAGTTTCCGCCTGCACATACATCACGACCTTGGGCTTTTCGCGATAAATGAACTCGGAGGCTTCGTGATCGCCAAACACTTCGCCCCAGGGTTTTTCCAGGCGAATCACTTCGCCGCCCTGCCGGCGGGCCATCTCGCTCATGCGGTCGCAAAAGAATCCGTTGGCGAAGACCGCGACCTTCGTACCGGTTTCGACAAAGTTGCTGATAGCGGTTTCCATGCCGCCGCTGCCGGTGGCGGAAATGACGAACGTCATCTCGTTCGCGGTGCCGAACACGCTGCGGAGCAGTCGCTGGATGTTGGCGGAGACTTCAAAGAAATAGGCGTCGAGATGGCCGACGATCGGCTGGGCCATCGCCTGGTAGACGCGGGGGTGAACCTGGCCCGGCCCCGGGCCGTACAAAAGCCGTTTCGGAGGATGAATCGAAATGTCTTCTATAAGCTCAGTTTCTTCCGCGGAACGAATCATGCACCAGCTCCTTACTCAGTATGGATGTCCTCAGTATAGCTAGGGGTCGCGAAACCCCTCTGTGATCTTTGAAACATTTTGCCGTTAACGGCCGCGGCATTTGACGATATCGACATCAGCGGGAAGGGCGCCAGATAGGTTCTAGGGAAACTCTGATCAAGTCTTGTTTTGAAGGGGACGGCCTTCAGAGACTGTGTCGCGAGTTAGTGCCGCCGCTCTGCGGCTCGGACTTCTCCCACTGGGTGCGTGGGCTTCCGCCCACGCCTAACCCCATGCCGCCGTTGCGCGGCTAGTCTGGCGGGCGTTCGATGTTTTTTTCCCACCAGAAAACTCTTAAGCGGGTTGCGACACAGTCTCTTCAGGCCGTCCGTTAAGTACGCGAAAATCATGCGGCTGTACAGTTTGCTGAAAAACTCGGAAAAGCAGATTCCTCACCGACTAAAGTCGGTGAGGAATGACAAATATAAAGGGCTTGCTACGGCGTAGCTAAAGCTACGCCCCTTCAAAATCGCCTTAGGCCGAGTTTTTTTAGCAAACTGTTTAGCCGCTGCGGGACCTCGGTTTCACTTGATCAGAGTTTCCCTAGTACACTCTTCGAACCAATCATGGGTATAGCGAGAGTAAGGCTTCATTTTGCCCGAGTCAGCCGGTTCGGGGTCGCAACGCTGCTATTGTCGCTCGTGCAATTGTATGTCTCGGCCGATTCGCAGCAGGAAATTCGCGGAACCGTGAAAGACCGTAGCGGAGCCGTGGTCGCCCGAGCGCAGGTCGAACTGCATATGGGAAACCAGGTGCTTAGCCGGGTGACTCAGGCGGACGGAACCTTTGTCTTCAACGGTGTCACACGGCAGTTCGGGAACGATCGTCGTTACCGCGTCGGGATTCGCAGCTACCACAACCCCGTGGAGTGCTGGCCAAAACCAACTCACCATCATATTGGCGCTAGCTCCCATCCAGCAAAGCCTGGACGTAACCGCGACCCGCACCGCCATCCTGCCCACCGGGGTCGACGATCTGGAAGCGCAGCCCGATGCCGTGGTCGTCAGCGACACGCAGCTACAGCAGTGGGGAGCCTTGGCTACCGACGACAAACTACGCCAGGTCCCCGGCTTCTCCTTGCTGCGCAGATCGGGCAGCCAGACCGCGAATCCCACGTCGCAAGGTGTTTCGTTGCGCGGCTTGGGCGCCAGCGGAGCCAGCCGGGCCCTGGTTTTGGCTGACGGTATTCCCCTCAACGATCCGTTTGGTGGCTGGATTTATTGGGCGCGAATTCCGCAAGCCTCACTCGACCAGGTGCAACTGGTTCCAGGAGGCGTTTCCGCGCTCTACGGAAATGACGCGTTGGGCGGGGTAATCAACCTGGAGACGCGCCCGGCGGTACAGACGGCCGGGAATGTCGAAGTATCGTACGGCAACGAGAATTCGCCTTTCGGGTCGGGTTGGGGAGCGCTGCGTTTTGGACAATGGGCGGTGACGGCAAGCGGAGAAGGATTTCGCACCAACGGTTATATCGATGTGCCGGAACCCTATCGCGGCACTGTCGATACCCCGGTGAATGTGCAATACGGCAGCGGAAACCTGCGCCTGGAGCGGCTCTTCAGCGATCGCGGCCAGGTGTTTCTGAACGCCACTCTGTATGGCGAAGACCGCCAGAACGGCACGCCGTTGCAGATCAACGACACTACTATTCGGCAGCTGGCCTTTGGTACGGACTACAACAGTCCCACGGCGGGCCTGTTCACCCTTCGTTTGTACGGCGGAACGCAGAACTATCACCAGACATTCTCGTCGGTGGCGCTGAACCGCGACAGCGAGTCGCTGACCGACGTGCAAAATGTTCCCGTACAGCAGATGGGGCTGATCGGGCAATGGTCGAAGCAACTCGCTCGTCGCTTCACGTTGCTCGCAGGCCTCGACGGCACCTACGTTCAAGGCGTAAGCCTGGAGACAACGTACTCGGCCGGCAACCCCACCGCCCGGCTGTCGAATGGAGGCACGCAGGAGGCGCTGGGCGCTTTTCTGGAAGGTATTGTGCAGATCACCTCGCGCTGGTCGCTGACCCTGGCGGGCCGGGAAGATCTGTGGAGCAACTACGATGCCAGCTCGATACGCATACCGGTGCACGGGACGGGGACCGATCTCGACTATCCCGCCCGCGGCCAGAACGCCTTTGACCCGCGCATTTCAACCTCGTACCGGCTGAGCGATCGCTGGGTGCTGTATGGGTCGGGCTATCGCTCCTTCCGCGCTCCCACCTTGAACGAGTTGTATCGCGCATTTCGCGTGGGCAACGTGCAGACGCTGGCCAACGCCTTTCTACGGGCGGAACGGTACAGCGGTGGCGAAGCCGGCGTCCGCACTACCATGATGAAGAATCGGCTGTCGATCCACGGCAGTTTCTTTGGAGGCATCGTCACCGATCCGGTGGAGAATGTTACTTTGAGTTCGACGCCGGCCTTGATTGTCAGAATGCGGGAAAACCTGGGTGAGACCCAGTCGCTCGGCTTCCAGCTGGGGACCGACATCCGATTCCCGCATCGCATCACTCTGGCTGCCGGCTATCAGTTCATGGACACCAGCGTCGCCAGTAATCCTTCCAACCCGTCACTGGTTGGCAATCAGATTCCTCTGGTGCCGCGAAATGTATTCACCTTCCAGGGGACGTGGGCGGCGCCGAAGAACATTTTTGTAGCGATTCAGGGGCGCACCGAGAGCAACGAGTTCGACGACGATCAGAACCTGTTTCCCCTCGGGGCCTATTTTGTGCTCAGCGCCACCGTTTCGTATCCGCTGCCCAAAGGTTTCGACGTCTTCTTCCAGGGCGAGAACCTTACCAACGATGAGTACAACATTGCCAAGACGCCAGTGGTGAACACCGGGCAGCCAATCCTGGCGCGAATTGGTTTCCGCTGGCAAAGCCGGAGATAGCCGCAAGAAATAAATGGAACCGTGATACTTCGTAGGCGAGAATCCCATCTTAGTAAGGTAGAACGGTTTTGCTGACTCCGGATCTGCGCCAGAGAGAAAGGCACGAATGCCCAGATATGCGCGTTTTGCTGCGCTGATAATTGTCGCGGTGGCTCTGATGCCGCTGCCCGGGCTCGCGCAGACGGAACAGCCGACCCGCTCAGCCGACGCGGCCAAGTTGCTTAAGAGCGATCCGCTGCATGTCTTCAGCCAGTCTGTGCAGGAACTCTCCAGCCGAGTTACAAAATCGGTGGTGCAGGTTCTGACTACCGGTTTCGGATTGACCAGCGACGACGATAAGAGCGACACCGACACCGCCTACCTGGAGCCGCAGCGCGGCATCGGCGCGGGCGTCATCTTGTCCCCTGACGGATATATCGTTACCAACGCTCACGTCATTCAAGGCGCCCGGAAAATCCGGGTGCGGCTGCAGGGCCTGGATAAGCAGGCTTCGGCGGAATTGGCTGCACCTCACGGCCCCATCGAAGCCAAACTCGTGGGTGTCGACGATCTGACCGACCTGGCGGTGCTGAAGATCGACGTAACCGGATTGCCGGCGTTGCCGCTGGCTAACTCCAGCGACCTCCGGCAGGGACAAATTGTGTTCGCCTTCGGTAGCCCGCTGGGGCTGGAGAACTCCGTAAGCATGGGCGTTATCAGCGCCACCGCCCGGCAGATCGATCCCGACAAGCCCGAAATCTACATTCAGACCGATGCCCCCATCAATCCCGGCAACAGCGGTGGCCCGCTGGTGGACGTCGACGGCCAGGTGGTCGGTATCAACACCTTCATCCTGTCGCAGTCCGGCGGAAATGAAGGACTGGGATTCGCGATTCCCAGCGACGTGGTGCGTAGCGTCTACGACCAGATTCGTACCGAAGGCCATGTGCACCGCGGCCAGATCGGAGTTTATCTGCGCACCATCACGCCCGATCTGGTGGAAGGTTTGCACCTGCCGGTGAATCATGGGGTTCTGCTGGAGGATGTGGTTCCCGACTCGTCCGCCGACAAGGCCGGCCTGAAGGTTGGGGATGTCGTGGTCACCCTGGGAGGCAAGCCGGTCAATGATGTTCGCCATTTTGCTCTCGACTTATATACCTACAAAGTCGGGCAGAAGGTGGACGTCGGGGTTCTGCGCAATGGGCAGGTGCAGAAGATTGACGTCACTGTGATGGAAAGGCCGGACGATCCGGAGCGCTTCGCCGACATGCTGACCGGCCCGGACAACCTGGTCAGCAGGCTAGGCGTGGTTGCGCTGCCGCTTAACCCCGAATTACGCGAAGCCCTGGGTGATGTGCGCATATCGACTGGAGTGTTGGTGGCGGCGCGTACTCCCACCAGCACCTTACTCGGTGAGGGCCCGCAGCCGGGGGACATCATCCACGCGGTTAACGGGACGACGGTGCAGGATCTGGCAGGTCTCAAGCAAGCCCTGCACAAGATCAAGCCGGGAAACGTAATCGTGCTGCAGATTGAGCGCTCCGGCGAACTACGCTACCTGGTGCTGGAGTCGGAATAGATAAGTCCCAGTTGGATGCCCCGGCAAACTCCTAAGAGTAGCGGCTCAGGTGACCGGACAGGGGCGACCTACGTCACAGACAATCCGCTAGGCTCCCTCCTACAATTTGCCTAGCAAGACGTGCCGACCGATGTGTGGTCCCATCGGGTGCGCTTGCTCTCCCAGAGGCGCATCATGCGTACCGCATCGAAAGCGCTGTGCTTCTTTGTTGTCCTCGTTATAGTGCTTAGTCCCGCCCGGGCTGCCAGTCAGATCGGCCCCTCCTCCTCCACGGTCACGGCTCGCTACGATCCCCAATCAGAGATTCGCGTGAAAGGTATCGTGGTGGGCGCAAGCGAGTTTCTATCTGCGGGCTTGGGCGCGGCGGAGTTCCACCTGGTCCTGCAAACCCGGGACGGCACGATGGAAATCTACTTGGCTGCGAGCAAGTTGATAGCGCAATACCGGCTGACTTTCGCTCCCGGCCAGGAGATTGACGTGGTCGGTTCCAGGGTCGTTCTTGAGGGCAGAGAAGCACTGTTGGCCCGGGAGATCACGCGCGGCGAAGAGGTCTTCGTTTTCCGCGACGCCAAAGGCAAGCCGATTGGCGACTAGGGCGGGAGAGGAGGTAGGCCATGGCTGTGCTCAGTGCGCGACCCAGACTTGCGCTCAAAAAGATTGTTGTCCCCACAGACTTTTCCCCGGCGTCCGAACTGGCCCTGCAATACGCCATCGCCATTGCCAGACACCATGGCTCCAGAATCCATTTGGTGCATGCCGTGGCGCCCGTTTCGCACGCCGAGTTATGGCAGGCCATTGCCAGCCGTAAGCAAGAGGAGGAATTCGCCAAAGCCGACCTTACACTGCGTCGCGAGGCGGAAAAGTGCGGCGAGGTTGAATGCTCGCAGTGGCTGCTCACGGGCACGCCGCTGGACGTAGTCGAGCGCCTGGTTTCGTTCGATCAAGTCGATCTGGTGGTGCTGGGGACGCAGGCAGGGAAGGGATTCAGGAAGCTGGCAACCGGCGCGGCTGCAGAACACTTCTTCCGCCACGTCCATTGCGCCGTTTTGGCCATCGGACCTTTGGTTACCGGATGGCATCCGGTGTGGGAGCCAAAGCGGATTCTGCTGGCGACCGACTTGCAATCGGACGAAGCGATGGCCGTGAAATGCGCCGCCCTGCTGGCCCGGGAGCATGAGGCAGAACTGGCTCTGCTGCACGTCGCGACTCCGGCTGCGGCGCCTTTTCCGGGCGACCAGGAACTCGTCGGACGGCCGTATTTCCAATCGCGGCTGCGAGCCCTGCTGTCCCACAAACCGGAACTCGAGTACCCAGCAGAATTCTGGGTCGAGTTCGATAAGGATCCGGTGGCTGAAATTGTACGCGTGGCCAAGGACCGGGAAATCGATCTCATCGTGTTGAGCGTTCACCGGGAGGAGCCGTGGGGATTTCATTTTGTTCATGAAGCCTACCGGATCGTAGCTGAGGCGCTTTGCCCGGTACTCATCACACAGCGCAGATTCTGAGGCCGGCCGTTGTTACCGGCAACGGCCTCGGCAGCAAGGAGGCAGATTATGTTCGCACTCAGGCTGGTGCGGTTGATTGAAGACCATGCCGATCAGCTTTCCGAAGGATTGACACGCAAGCTGAAGGCTTCCCAGGCTTGCGCTGTTTTGCTGTCGTCGGTCCCAGCGAGTGAACTGAAGCAACGGGCTTACGAGATTTATCGCAACTTGACCGATTGGCTGCTGAGCAAGACGGAGTCGGAGATTGAAGAGCGGTATATCGGACTGGGGGCCCGGCGCGCTCATCAGCGGGTACCCTACAGTGAAATGCTCTATGCCCTGCATGCGACGAAAGAACACCTGTGGGAGTTCCTGCGCCAGGAAGATTTGCTGCAACCTACGGATCTGATCGGCGAGATCGATCTGCTTTATTCAATGGAGCGTTTCTTCGATCGCGCCGCCTATTTTGCGTCAGTCGGCTACGAAAACGTCCGCGAGAGAGAAATTGCGCATGCCCTGGCAACCCATCCGGTCGGGTAGGAGACCGATTCATTTCGCGGTTTTATAAGCAGCATCCTGGCTAATTGCTGAACACACTGATGGTCAGCATGGTCCCACTCTGTAGGATGACTTGCTGTTTGGCGCTGGCTACCTTAGACGCGGCCCCGGCTCCGCCGCCAGCCGCGGCGCCGATGGCTGCACCTTCTCCGCCGCCAAAGATTCCGCCCAGCCCGGCGCCGATGGCCGAGCCCAGGCCGGCGCGAATCCAGGTGTATTTCCCTTGTCCCGAACTCTCGATGGCGCCTTCATTGCCCACCTTGTCACCCTTGATAAAGACCTGCGTGACCTCGGCCAGAATCTTGCCCCGGCGCCCGTCACGCAGCACGATGCGGTCAAAGCTCAGGAGCAACTCGGCCGATCCTTTGAAATGTCCGGACTGACTTACGGAGCGCACCGTGCCGTGGATGATACCGCCCTGGTAGGGACCGTCGGAGACATCGGCTGTGAACTGATCGCCCGGCTGCGAAAACTGGGTGGACAGCGGAGTGTTTAACGTGATGTCGAGCTTGGTCCCAATCGGAACAGGCAGCACCTGCTGGGCAACACTCAACAGCGAGGTGACGAGTAGAAATAGCGGCAGGCCGCAAAGCAGGATGGGGCGTTGAAGCTTCATGGGCGCAGAAATCTCCTGCGTTCTTTAATTGTTCTGGAGTGGAGCTCGATAAGTCGGTGTCCTTCCGCGAGAGCAGAATACTGCAGCGCGAAAAGTAAATCCACGTGGTCAGGAATTCCGAGTTTTTTCGGGCGCGGGCGTAGCTGACGGGTGTGGTGAGTAGGCCGTTCGATCCAGCGAGAAAATCGTGTTGGACGGACGAATCGTCGCGCAACACGTCAGTCAGCGACGGACGGGCCATGCAGTTCCACCACTCCACAAGTACCGGGAGCGTTATCCTCATTATCCTGCGGGCCTTTCGGACCGCCGTCGCGCATCTTCGCCGTGATCTCCTCGATCACGACTTCCACCACCGCGGTCCCCGCCAGGTGAGTTTGCGGCGCGGCGGTATAGTCTTTGCCGGCGGTGCGTCCGGGGAAATAGCGCAGCGTCATTTCCTCGAAGATGGAACGCTTCTGCTCGTCGTCTTCGATCCACCGGCCGCGTCCGAAGCACATCACGCAACGATAGTTGGCGGAGTGATACTTGGCGTCGCGAGAGTACACCAGCCCGTCCAGGGCAGTGACTGTCGCGCAAACCGGCACGCCGGAAGCCAGTTGCCCCAGCATGCGGCTGGGCAAACCGCCATGCAGATACAGGCGGTCGGGCCGATCTGCCGAATAGTGATAAAGCATAGGAATGACGTAGGGCCGGCCGTCGTGGTCGAAGCCCACATGAGCCACATAACCTTGGCGGAGGAACTCCTGGGCACGCGCAGGCACGGCGCGCTCCGGGTGCTGCCGAATCTTGGTGGTCCAGGTGGCGTCGACTGCGCTGTCGCTCATGGTACGGTCCTTCCTGTAATCCAATAGCGCTGTGTCCAATCATGGTGGCTGCTAATCGGACCCATGCAAAGTTCCATTGTAAGGAAATAAACTGGAGCCACTTTACCAGAAGGGCCGGCTCTAAACCGCGCAAAGAAAAAGGCACGGGGAAGGAGGAACCCGTGCCCAGCGTGCCGGTTAGCACACTTCTCTGCTAGGGAAAAACGGTTAATCGTTGGCGGAGGCGTTACCGCTCCGCACGTGCTCGTGCTCATGCTGGCAGGTCAACGGACACTCGCCCAGAATCGGCCGGCAAGACGGATCCTGGCCTACCTCGATCATCTGCGCCGGAACCTTGACCTCGGCAAACTGCTCAGCTTCGGTGGAATGCTGTAGTGCCGACAACGACGACTTGCCGCTGGCGATAACCTGCGTGACCTCGTCGAAATATCCGGTGCCCACAAACCGCTGATGCTTGACCGCGGAGTAGCCATGGCTGTATTCGCGCGCGAATTCTTTCTCCTGCACCCGCGAGTAGGCAGTCATGCCGGTATCTTTGTAGGCGCGGGCCAACTCGAACATGCTGAGGTTGAGCACGTGAAAGCCAGCCAGGGTGATGAACTGGAACTTGTAGCCCATCTCCGCCAGCGCCGGCTGGAAGCGAGCGATAGTGGCATCGTCGAGCTTCTTCTTCCAGTTGAACGAAGGCGAGCAGTTATACGCCAGCAACTTGCCCGGGAACTTCGCGTGGATGGCGTCGGCGAAACGCTCGGCTTCTTTCAGATTAGGTTCCGAGGTCTCGCACCAGATCAGGTCGGCATAGGGCGCATAAGCCAAGCCGCGCGCGATGGCTGAGTCGAGACCGCCGTGAATGGCGTAGAAGCCCTCCGGAGTGCGTTCGCCGGTGCAGAAGATGCGGTCGTAGGGATCGATGTCGCTGGTCAACAGATGCGCGCTGTTAGCATCGGTGCGCGCCAGAATCAGCGAGGGAACGCCCAAAACATCCGCCGCCAGGCGGGCGGCGATCAGTTTCTGTACCGCCTCTTGCGTAGGCACCAGGACTTTGCCGCCCAGGTGCCCGCACTTCTTGGCCGAAGACAGCTGATCTTCAAAATGCACGCAGGCGGCGCCGGCCTCGATCATCGCCTTCATGAGTTCGAAAGCATTCAGGGTGCCGCCGAAGCCGGCTTCCGCGTCGGCGATGAGGGGGGCGAACCACTGGATGCCGTTCTTGCCCTCGGAGTGATGAATCTGGTCAGCCCGCAACAAGGCATTGTTCAGCCGGCGGCACAGGTTCGGAACCGAGTCGGCAGGGTAAAGGCTCTGGTCGGGATACATCTGCCCGGCATCGTTAGCGTCGGCCGCAACTTGCCAGCCGCTGACGTAGATTGCCTTCAGACCGGCCGCCACCATTTGCACCGCCTGGTTGCCGCTCATGGCACCCAAGGCGTTGACATAGCCCTCGGAGTTGAGCATCTCCCACAGGCGTTCAGCCCCCAGGCGAGCCAGGGTGTATTCGATGGGAAGCGTGCCGCGCAGGCGGACCACGTCTTCCGAAGTATAAGGCCGTTGGATTCCTTTCCAGCGAGGATCGGTCTTCCAGGATTTTGCGAGGTCCGCCGCGGGTGCGTGCGCCGCCATATTCGTGATCTCCTCTCGAGTTCGAGCGTTTGAGTAGGGGTCTTACAACCCTGAGTAAGCTGGTTCAGCAGGCCGCCGGGATGAATCGTTTGTTCAGTATGCTGAACATTCATTCCATAGGATGCACAAACCATAGCGGTCATCCGTGCTTCGCTGCAAGCCTTTTGTTCAACATATTGAACATAAATTCATCATTCTGTACCATAAGCGGAGATTCATTGGCTGTTAGACTGGTTGCTTATGCCCCGTCAAATCGAAAATCCCTCCACTGCCGTGGAACGTACTTTGCTGATTTTGGAAGCTGCGGCCCAACGCGAGGGTGGCATGTCGAATGCCGAATTTAGCCGTAAGCTTAAGATTCCAAAGAGTTCGGCCAGCTATATCCTGCGAACCCTGGAGCAGCATGGCTATCTTCGTCGCGATGGAGAAGACGGAACCTACAGGCTGGGGATGAAGGTATTGAGCCTGTCGCGGGCGGCTTTGAGCGGGGTCGAAGTTCGCGAAATCGCGTTGCCCATTATGCGCCGGCTGGTAGACCAGATCCACATCACGACCCACCTGGCCATTCTTGACCACGGAGAAGCCGTGTATGTGGAGAAGGTGGAGGCGCCGAGTTTTATCAAGATGAATACTTGGGTCGGCCGCCGTATGGAAGTGCATTCCACCGCGGTGGGCAAGGCGTTATTGGCATATCTGGAGGCAGGCGAGCGCAACCGCATCCTGCAACTGCGGGGGCTGAAAAAATTGACCCACCATACCATCACCACGTTGCCCAGGCTGATGAAAGAGTTTGAGCGGGTGCGGCAGCTCGGCTATGCCGTCGATGACGAAGAGAACAGCCTGGGTGCCCGTTGTGTCGGCGCCCCTATCTTCAACAGCGAGGGCAGAGTGCAAGCCGCGGTTGCGTCCACCGGAACCATTAATGATGTTCCGCGTGATGCCGTGCCACACATTGCCGACATGGTGAAAGAAGCAGGCCGCCGCATCTCTCACCACATCGGCTATCGGGGACCGTATCCGAGAACAGGGGATAGTGGATAGTGGCGAGTGGCTAGAGAGGTAAAGAGCTAGACTCTTTGTGGAAGGGCAGTTTTGGTGTTTCACTATGCACGAATCACTATCCACGGTACTGCGGTACTATCCACTAATCACGATCCACGATCCACTGTCACTACGATGAAAGCCTCCAAGCGAGTTCGGCTGACGGACCGGCAGTTTGCCCTGATCGCCCGTGCACTGGCCGATCCCCGCCGCTACAAAATCCTCAAGCAGATTGGCGGACACGACTGTGCGGTGCCCTGCTCCGAACTGCGCGACACCCACCCCATCAGCGCCGCCACCCTCTCCCATCACATGAAAGAGCTGGAAGCGGCGGGACTTATCAGGATTGTCCGCCAAGGCAAATTCGCCAATCTTGTCCTGCAGCGCGAGGTGCTGCAGGGCTATCTGAACCGGCTGGCTGAAATTTAATCTGCCAAGCTGAACCCTTTCTGCGGTCCCGCTCATCAATTCGACAGTCATCGAAATGACGAAGTCATAGATTGACGCTAGAGGAGGATGGCAATGGGTAAGCTGACGAATAAAGTTGCAGTGGTAACCGGCGCCTCGAAAGGCATCGGCGCGGGCATCGCCAAGGGCCTGGCGGCGGAGGGCGCAGCCGTGGTGGTGAATTACGCTTCCAGCAAGGAAGGCGCCGAGCGCGTGGTGGCCGAGATCCAAGGCAAGGGCGGTAAGGCGATCGCGGTGCAGGGCGATGTGGCCAAAGCGGCCGATGTGAAGCGGCTCTTCAGCTGAAACCAACAAGGCTTTTGGCCGGGTGGATGTGCTGGTGAACAACGCGGGCGTCTATCAATTCGCTCCGCTGGAGCAGATCACCGAAGAGGAATTTCATCGCCAATTCAATACCAACGTGTTGGGCCTGTTGCTGGCCACCCAGGAGGCCGCAAAGTATTTCGATGGCAACGGCGGAAATATCATCAACATCGGTTCTGTCGCCAGCACGCTGACGCCGCCACAAGCAGCGGTTTATGCCGCCACCAAGGCAGCGGTGGATGCGGTCACGCGTTCGCTGGCCAAGGAACTTGGTCCCCGGAAGATCCGGGTAAACTCCATCAACCCCGGGGTTGTGCACACCGAAGGCACGGTTACGGGGGGAATCATCGGTAGCGAATTCGAGAAGAACGCCGTGGCCCAGACTCCTCTGGGGCGCTACGCCAAACCCGACGACATTACCCCGATCGCGGTTTTCCTGGCCGGGGATGACTCCGGCTGGCTGACCGGGGAAACCATTACCGCCGCCGGCGGATTGCGTTAACCACTGAGCGGGGCCGCGCTTGCGGCTCCCTTTTTCTCATACCACAGCGTGGGAGTACCCGAGAACATTTGCGTTTTGCGCCTGGCTCCCGGTTACGAAACCTCAACGGCGGTTTATCGGATCAATCGCTGCTGGTCAGCAATTCGTTGACTTCGCCGGGAGAAAAGCGCTACGGTATTCGCCAGCGCGAAGGGCGCATCCAGTCCGCGGAAAGGGCCGTGCCCACCTTAAGCAGTGCTGACCACAACGAACCTCCTTTTAGCCTGACTCGTGCGGACTCCAGGCGCAGCATGAAAGGAAGGTTGTAATGGAAGCCAAACAGCTACCCGCCCGCCCCAGCCTGGAACAATACAAGAAACAAGCCAAAGACCTGCTGAAAGCCTGCAGGTCGAGTACGCCGGAGGCGATAGGGCGCATCCGGAAACACGATCCTGATTCTGCCAGATCGTCCCCCGCCGATCCGGCGGCCACGCACTTCGTTTTGGCGGATGCACAATTTGTCATCGCTCGCGAACACGGCTTTGAAAGCTGGCCCCGGTTTGCCAAACATATCGAGGAGTTGACGCGAGCCAGTTCGCCTATCTCAAATTTTGAGGCAGCCGCGGGCGCCGTTGTTGCCGGCGACTTGGCGATACTGAACCGGTTGCTGCGCCAGGACCCGGGCCTGGCTCGCGCCCGCTCCACGCGGACGCACGCTGCTCCCTTGCTGCACTACGTTTCCGGCAACGGCGTGGAAGACTACCGGCAGAAGACTCCAGCGAATGCCGTGGAGGTAGCGAACACGCTGCTCGCCGCCGGTGCGGAGGTGGACGCCGCCAGCGACGCCTATGGCGGCAAGGCTACCGCCCTTGGTCTGGTGGCGACCAGCGTCCATCCCTGGCGCGCAGGTGTACAGATCGCGTTGCTGGAAACCTTGTTGGATGCCGGCGCCAATATTGACGGCGTGGCCGAGGGATGGACGCCCCTGGTCGCTGCGCTGCGCAACGGCCGGGGCGAGGCGGCCGAGTTTCTGGCGCAACGCGGCGCGCGATTAGATCTGGACGCTGCGGCGGGAGTCGGGCGGCTGGATGTAGTCCAAAGCTTCTTCCGTCCCGACGGCGGCTTGCAAGTCACCGCCACCCCGGCGCAGATGGAATCGGGCTTTGTGTGGGCTTGCGAATATGGACGCGATAGCGTGGTCAGTTTCCTGCTGCAACAGGGCATCGATTTGACAGCCCATGCCAATACCGGTCTGACAGGCTTGCACTGGGCCGTGGTCGGGGGTCAGGTGGAGACGATCAAGCTGCTGCTGGGACGAGGCGCTCCGCTGGAGGCGACCAACACCTATGGTGGAACGGTGCTGGGGCAAGCGGTTTGGTCTGCGGTCCATGGCGACGCTTCAATCGATTACGTTCCGATCGTGGAGACCCTGCTGGCCGCAGGCGCAAAGATTGACGCGGTTGACTATCCCACGGGAAGCGAACGCCTCGACGAAGTGTTGCGGCGTTACGGCGCGAAATCACCAGTGCCTGCTATCAGACAAGCGGGCACGCCCACAGTGTCAGATAGCGCCGACGATGTCCTGGAGCGCGCGCTTCAAGCGCTCAGAACGAAGCCTGCGCAGGATGCCAGGCAGGATCTGCTCCGGGCCATCGATTTCTTACGACAACACGGCACGCGGTCTGAACTGGCGCAGGCGCTCCGCGGGCTGGGCGAGTTGGAGCGACGTTTGCCGGATCGCGACGCTGCGCTCCAGCACTATGAAGAAGCCGTTGCTATCCTCCGCGAGTTGGATGAACCTTTGCGGCTGGCGCATACGATTCGGCACCTGGGCGACCTTCACCATGATGCAGGCCGGGCGGCCTTGGCCGAACCTTGCTACCAGGAGGCCGTGGCGCTCTATCGCGGCGAGGAACAGGCTCGGCCTCTTGACGCTGCCAACGCCATTCGCAGCCTTGCGGTGCTTAAAGGCGAAGCCGGTGAGATGGAAGAAGCGGTAACCCTGTGGCGGGACGCGCACGACCTGTACATAGCCGTGGGAATACCGGCGGGGATAGCGGAAAGCGCCGCCCGATTGGCTATACTGGCGTGGCGCCAGGGGGATGGGGTGAGCAGCCGGGAGTGGCTGAGGGCGGCGACTGCAGCCGCCGATGCCTCAGACGGAAATAAGTTCGCTGCGCTACGTTAGTCAAGTCAAAGCTATGATTGAGCCCTGACCGAATCCGCGACGGGGGAACTCTGAATTAGAAAGGAATTGGAGGATCTTGCCATGCCGGAAATCCAAGCGATGCCAAAGAGTGCGACTGGGTTGGAATGCGTAGTGCCGATCTTGCGGGTCGAGAATCTTCCAGCCAGCATTGATTACTACGTTAAGGTTCTGGGCTTCAAGGTCGATTGGCACGAACCCGGCATTATGGCTTCAGTCTCGCGCAACCGCTGCGGCCTTATGTTATGTGAAGGAGACCAGGGTAATCCCGGTACCTGGGTGTGGATCGGCGCCGAGGACGTCGAATCTCTCCTCGAGGAGTACAAGTTGACGGGAGCCAAGGTCCGCCATCCCCCGACCAACTATGCATGGGCCTACGAGATGCAGATATCGGATCTCGATGGACACGTTTTACGCTTCGGTTCCGATAACAAGCCGGACCGGCCTACGGGGGAGTGGCTCGATGCGAATGGCAATCGCTGGGTGAAGTCAGAGGCCGGCGGATGGACAAAAGTCGAATGAGGATGACGACGAGACCGGACTTAGTCGACGAAGGTCGATAGAGTTGCTACGGAATTCTAGCTACGAATCCCTAAGGGAACTCTGATCAAGTGAAAGTGGGGTCCCCGCAGCGGCTAAAGCCGGATGATTTTATGGGACTTAACGGACGGCCTGAAGGCCGTCCCCTTCAAAACAAGACTTAATCAGAGTTTCCCTAACTCCTGCTTCCCGTACCAGTCCGCGCGCGTCAGCGGCAAATTGGCATCGCCGTGTTCGGGCTTGCTGAACAGCACCTGGTACAAATTGACCCGTCCGGTGGCAAAGGCGTGGGCGCAGGCGGCCATGTAGATCCGCCAGACGCGATACACGGTCTCGCTGGTGATTCGGCTGGCTTCATCGCAACGGCTCTCCAGCCGCCGCCCCCAATGCCGCAAGGTACGCGCGTAGTGTTCCCGCAGGCTTTCGACATCGCGAACTTCAAAGCCGCAACTTTCGGCGGTGCGGATGGTGGTATGCAAAGGCACCAGTCCGCCATCCGGAAACACATACTTATCGATGAACGATGGTCCTCGGCGGTGATAAGTGGCCGAAACTGCAATGCCGTGGTTCAGAAAAACGCCACCGGCGCGCAGCAGCTTCCAGGCTTTTTCGAAGTATTCCGGCAGTCGCGACTCGCCCGACATGTTCGAACATCCCCACGCTGACAATCTTGTCGTATCCCGCGGACTCATCCAGATCGCGATAGTCGCAAACCTCGACCTGGCAGCAGTCCTCGAGTCCGGCTTCCGCGATTCGGGCGCGCGCCAGTCGCGCTTGCGGCTCGCTGAGAGTAATACCCCGAGCCTGAACGCCAAAATTCTTGGCGGCGTAGAGAATCAGCCCGCCCCAGCCACAGCCGACATCCAGCAACCGCTCACCCGCACGGAGTCGAAGCTTGCGGCAGAGGTAGTCGAGCTTGTTGGTTTGGGCCTGGTGAATGTCTTCTTCGCCCGACTCGAAATACGCACACGAGTACACCATGCGGCGATCCAGCCAGAGCGCAAAGAAGTCGTTCGATAGATTGTAGTGATAGGTTACCGCCTGACGGTCGCGCTGCTTGGAATGCGGGCTGCCCACCAGATGCAGAGCCAGAGGATCACCATGAGGAGCGCCGTGGGGAAGCCGCAGCAGCAGGCCGGCTAGTCGGAGCTTTTCGGTCAGCTCCAACTCGTGGGCCAGCAGATATTCGGCAAAGTCGAAGGCAGCTTCCAGGTCGCCTTCTACGTCGAAATCGTCGTAGATAAAAGACTCGCCAAGGGTGAGCTCATTGGCGCCAAACAGCATCCGGCGCAATGCTCCCGGATGCTTAAGCAGAAAAGTGAAACGCGGCTTGTGCCCGTTTCCCCAGGTTTCGCCGTTCCAGAAGCGCACGGCGAAATCACACCGCGGATAGTCAGCCGCAATGGCATCCAGGAGTTGAGCAGAAATGTCGACGGAGTGGTCGTGGACGGATGTGGCAAGTGTTGACATGAAATCTTCCTCAGACAACCGAACCCATCGCCGTGAGCGGTCGCGGTGAAGGCAACACCGGAAATCCTGCTCAGTTCACAACAATCATTATAGGCGTTTGGCCAAGCCTGGTGAAACTACCTTGAGGTGAATTTCCGGGGGTTCGGACTGGCGCTGAACTCCAATACGTGTTGGGAGGCTCAGCAGCGAACGGAGGTTGCACCGGAGGAGCTATGAGAAGTTATAAGCTAGTACTTCCCACGTCAGGAACAGCGCTCCCCGAGGTTTGCGCAGCTTAGAAGTTTCTGCGCGCCGGCTTGGCCAAGCCCTCGCGTTCCAGGGATTTCTGAATGCCATCCCAAACTCGCGGACTCGGGTCTTCCATGGGCACCAGTAGCTTGGCGCATTCGGCAATGTACCTTAGGTCGGCCACCAGATCGGAACACACCTGACAGGTGGCCAGATGCTCTTTCTGCTCCTCCGTGGCGTCGCCATCGATGATGTAAGGCAGAACTTTTTGAAACTCTGCGCACGTCATACCTATAGTCTCCCCCGAACCGGACACCGTCGACTGCCTATCCGTTGCAACCGATTCCATGAATCTCAACCCACCAAGCGCTTTCGTACTATCGTCTAGCAGCGGCCTTCTCAGCTTTACTTAGCTTGAGAAGGTCGCGTAGCTTCATTCTGGCTTTATGGAGCTGCGATTTACTATTGCCGATCGAGCAGCCCATCATCTCGGCAATTTCGTTATGCTCATAGCCTTCTACGTCATGCAACACAAAGATAATGCGGTACCCAGGCGGTAGACTCTCGATGGCCCGCTCCAGGTTAACCCGGTCAATGGACCCGGCCAGAACGTTATCGCGGGTGCCTATATCTCGCTTAGGGCCGTCTTCCTGTTGCGGCTCCATGGTTTCCTCCAGCGAAACCTCGGGCAGCCCCTTCTTGCGCAGGTGCATAAGGACGACGTTCACCGCTAGACGATGCAGCCAAGTGGAGAATGCCGACTCGCCGCGAAAGGTCGCGATCTTGCGGTAAAGCTGCAAGAAGGCCTCCTGGGTCAGATCTTCGGCTTCCGCGGTGTTGCCGGTCATGCGCAAGCACAGAGAGTAGACGCGCCGTTTGTGCAGGCCATACAACGCTTCGAAGCATTGCGGATCGCCCTGCTTGGCAAGGTCGATGGCTTCCTGCTCGGACATCCCGTTTGCCAGAATCTTCTTAACTGTCGTCAATGTTCTATACCCCTGCCCTGCAGCTTTGGATGCCGGCAAGGCAGTGTGCTGTTGCCTCGACCAGTTTGAGCTTCGACCTAACCGCTCGGAACCTATGGAAATAGCTGACAGCATTCGGCTTTCCAGCTTAGATGCTATCCCGGCCGAACGCGTTCGCTTAAGGTAGGACCATCGGCCTTCCTAGCAGAAATTCGCGTCCCTTCCCGGCTGGTCCTTACACTTAAGTTGGGGGAGCCGGAAAACAACCTGAACTTCGACTCGAAATTAACACGAGAAATGCTTGACAACTAGTAAGCCCAGTCTACAATACCCGACAATCGAAATAGTTTTCCCCTTTGAGACCCTTTTTTATGAACCTTAGCCAACTGGCGAAGACAACCCCCAACTATCCTCAGAGCGACGCAATGGACAACCCGTGCCGGCATCCCCGAGTCCAGGTAGTCTCTCGAGACGAAGATGCGGAATACGTCGAGTGCCTGGAGTGCCGCGAGATCTTCGAATCGAGTGAATTCCGCGACATGGATATCGAATCCAAGATTCCTACCGAAGAAGAATAGGCAGTTAGCTCGACGCGCCTGCTTCCGGCGGGAGATCGCATTGGTCTGTCTGTAGCGCGGGCATGGCTAGAGGACCTCACGGCCAACCCGCCCGCGCCAGCCTAGTTATTCTGCCGGAGCCGGACTGCCATCGATGCCTCAGCGCAGACGTAAACCGGCATCGGCTGACAACTCCGGCTCGGCATACTCTCCCGCCAGGAATCGCGGGTAGGCGGCAGCGGCGATCATGGCTGCATTGTCGGTCGAGAGTTTGCGGGAAGGGAAGAGCACGGCCAGACCTTCCTCGGCCGCGCGGCGCTCGAAGCTGCTACGCAACTCCGAGTTGGCTGCGACTCCGCCGGTAACCAACACCGTGGCGACCCCGTGTCCCCGTGCGGCCGACAACGTTTTGCCGACCAGGTCACTGACCACGGCCCGCTGGAACGACGCGACCAGGTCGAGGGTCTGGGGATCGCAGGCGGCCAGGATCTGCTCGCGGATGGGAAGTGCGATATGCGCTAGGCTGCACCGTCGCTGCTGGATGCTTTCCCGCATCTGGTGGGTTTCCACATAGCGCAGCACGGCAGTCTTGATGCCGCTGTAGGAGAAATCTACGCGCCCCTCGTCGTCGGCATGGCGATTCTGGGGATTGCGGTCGCGGTGCTTGATCTGGGCAAAGGGAAATTTCACGGCCTGCGGATTGCCATGACCAGCGAGAAAATCGATGATTGGGCCGCCCGGATATCCCAACTCCAACAGCTTGGCGACCTTGTCGAAAGCTTCGCCGGCGGCATCATCGCGGGTATGTCCTACATCGTGGTAGGTCCAGGCCGCAGCTTTGCGCTCGGCAAGATACAGGTGGGTATGGCCGCCGCTGACTACCAGTGCCAGCACCGGAAATTCCAGTTCGCGATTTCCGTTCTGCCGCTCTTCCAGCAGCACGGCATGGATGTGGCCCTCCAGGTGATTGACCCCGATCAGCGGCTTCTGCAGCGCGTAAGACAGCGCCTTGGCATAGCTGAGACCCACCAGCAGCGCGCCCGCGAGGCCCGGGCCTTTGGTTACGGCCAAAGCGTCAACGGTTTCGTAGGTCAGGCCCGCATCCTCGACCGCCTTGCGCACCACGGGAACGATGGCGCGCAGGTGCTCGCGCGAAGCCAGCTCCGGGACGACTCCGCCATAAGGTTGATGGGTGGCAATCTGCGAGTACACCACGTTCGAGATCAGCTCTTCACCCGAACGCACGACTGCCGCTGCGGTCTCGTCGCAGGAACTCTCGATGCCAAGAATGAAAACATCAGCCACGCAACTATTGTACGAGGCGGTGTCGCGCAAAGCCTTGCTTCCGACGGGCGTCCGACGCGGTATCATCAACTTTCCATGCAGCAGCACGCCACCAACATCGTTCGCGAGCTTCGCCGGCGCGGCTTCCAGGCCTACTTCGCCGGAGGCTGCGTGCGCGACATGCTGCTGGGGCTGGAGCCCACCGACTACGACGTGGCTACCGACGCCACGCCGCCCGAGGTCATGCGCATTTTTCCTGAGACCTACGCGGTGGGCGCGCAGTTCGGCGTGGTGCTGGTTCCCGCACCCGAGAACTATCCTGTTCTGCCGACGCCATCCGAGCATCCCAACTACGTCGAAGTTGCTACCTTTCGCAACGATGGCGCCTACTCCGATGGCCGCCATCCCGACCAGGTACGCTATTCCACCGATCCCGAGGAGGACGTGCAGCGCCGCGACTTCACCATCAATGGACTGTTGATGGATCCGCTGGATGGCCAGCGCGTGCTCGATTTCGTCGGTGGCCGCGACGATCTGAAAGCAGGCATAATCCGAGCCATTGGCGACGCGGAGCTGCGTTTCCAGGAAGACAAGCTGCGCATGCTGCGGGCGGTCCGTTTTGCCGCGCGCTTTCACTATGTGATTGAGCCGGAAACGTTCGCCGCCGTTCAGCGGCTGGCTCCGCTGATTCATCAGGTCAGCAAAGAGCGGGTACGCGACGAGTTGACCAAGATGCTTACCGAAGGCAGCGCCCGGCAGGCGTTTGAGCTTCTTGACGCCACCGGTTTGCTGAAGCAGGTGCTGCCGGAGATCGATCGCATGCACGGGGTGGAGCAGCCCCCGCAATTTCATCCCGAAGGCGATGTGTGGATTCATACGTTGCTTCTGCTGGAAAAGTTGCCGCCGAAGTGTTCGCGGACGCTGGCCTGGGGAACGCTGCTGCACGATGTGGGCAAGCCTCCCACGTTCCGGGTTGCGCCGGACCGCATCCGTTTCGATGGGCATGTTGAGGTTGGAGTGAGGATGGCGGAGGAGATTTGTCGCCGCCTGCACTTTTCCAATGACGACACCAGGCAGATTGCGGCTCTGGTGGCGAATCACATGCGCTTCGCCGATGCCGAGCGGATGAAGGAATCGACGCTGAAGCGTTTCCTGCGCCTGCCGAAGTTCGAGGAGCATCTGGAACTGCATCGCATGGATTGCCTGAGCAGCCATGGCAACTTGTCGCTGTACGATTTTGTCCGCCAGCGGCTGGAGCATAGCTCGGCAGAGGAGATCAGGCCGGCGCCGCTAGTGACTGGACAGGATCTGATTCAGCTTGGCTACAAGCCCGGCCCCGAGTTCCGTTCGATCCTGTCGGCAGTGGAGGACGCGCAGCTGGAAGGATCGTTACATGGCAAAGAAGAGGCCCTCGACTTCGTGCGGCGGCAGTTCCCGCTCGCCAGCTAAGGCGAAACGGTTCGTTGCGAAAGCGGTGCTAGAATCGAAGCTCAGCCATGCAACATGCACGCGCGACGCTGAGAAAAATTTTCGCCGATACGCTGCGCCGCGAGGGAGACAGCGCGCCTTTGCTGGCGTGGCCGCTGGCTTGCGGCGGCAGCACCGCGGAGCGTACCACCGCCGTCAGTTTTGCGAACGGAGTGTTGACGGTCGCGGTGCCGGACAAGACCTGGCAGCATCAATTGCAGAGTTTAAGCCGGCAATATCTGGCGGCCTTGAACCAGATCAGTTCCGAGCCGGTCAACAGCATCGAGTTTGTTCCGGTTGATCGTTCCCGGCATTAGCCGGCAAGAAGGTATCCCGAATGGTTTCGGAAAAAGATGTTTCCTACGTTGCGGATCTGGCGCACCTCGACCTCACCGAAGAGGAACGCGCCCGCATGTTGAAGGACCTGAACTCGATTCTGGGCTACATCGACCGGCTCAACCAGCTGGATACCAGTAACGTCGAGCCCATGGCCCAGGTGGCCAGCCGTTACGGCGAGCGTGGGGAGAAAGACGAGGCGAACCCATTCGCCTACGCCATGCGGGCTGACGAGTTGGTGCCTTGCTTGCCGCACGAAGCGGCGCTGCGCAACGCCCCGGCGACGGACGGAACCTTTTTCAAAGTGCCGAAGGTGATCGAGCGCTAGAAAGCCGCGTGACCCCACATCATGAACCTGGATCTGCTGACTGTCGCGTCTGCCCGTACCGCAGTGTTGGAAAAAGAGATTACGGCAACCGCACTGGTTGACGCCTTCTACGCCAGGATTGCGGCCGAGGACGGCGCGATCGGCGCTTACCTGACACTGTCGAAGGAGCGCGCCTATCGACAGGCAAGCCGCATTGACGCACTTGCCGACAAGGGCGATGCTCTGCCCCCGCTGGCTGGGGTACCGGTCGCAGTCAAAGACGTTTTCACCACCCAAGATGTCCGCACCACAGCGGGTTCGAAAATCCTGGAAAACTTTATTGCGCCTTACGATGCCACGGTGGTAGCAAAGCTGGAGGAAGCAGGCGCCATCATCCTGGGCAAGACGAATTGCGATGAGTTCGCGATGGGCTCGTCCAACGAGAATTCCGGTTTCTATCCGGTGCACAATCCACGCGATCTTTCGCGCGTTCCCGGAGGCTCATCGGGCGGCTCGGCTGCGGCGGTTGCCGCGGGAACAGCAGTCGCCTCGCTGGGCTCCGACACCGGCGGCTCCATCCGGCAGCCGGCTTCGTTCTGCGGCGTGGTCGGACTGATGCCGACTTACGGGCGCGTCTCCCGCTACGGACTGATTGCGTTTGCCTCTTCGCTCGATCATCCCGGCCCCTTCGGCAAGACGGTGAAAGATGTCGCCATGCTGCTGCAGGTGCTCGCCGGACGCGATCCTCTCGACTCCACCACCGCCGACATTCCGGTGCCGAATTTCTGCGGCCAGATTGGCCAACCCGTCGAGGGCTTGAAAATCGGCGTTCCTCTGGAATACTTCGAGGACGGGCTTGATCCCGAGGTGCGCGCGGCGGTGGAGTTCGGCATGCAGGAACTGGTGAATGCCGGAGCCGAGATCATTCCGATCTCATTGCCGCACACGGCCTACGCCATTCCTACGTACTACGTGATTGCCACTGCCGAGGCATCGGCCAATCTGGCGCGGTACGACGGCGTGCGTTACGGGCTGCGCTCGGGTGAAGCGAAAACTCTCAGCGAGATGTATCGCCGGACGCGCGATGCCGGCTTTGGAGCCGAGGTGAAGCGCCGCATCATGCTGGGAACGTATGTGCTGAGCGCGGGATATTACGACGCTTATTATCTGAAGGCGCAGCGGGTTCGCAGCTTGCTGGCGCGTGACTTCGACGAAGCATTCGCCAAGGTCGACGTGATTGTTACGCCAACGACGCCGACACCGGCGTTCAAGCTGGGCGAAAAAACCGACGATCCTCTGGCCATGTATCTGGCTGATATTTACACCGTGACCGCCGATTTGGCCGGCATTCCGGGAATCTCGATTCCATGCGGCAAGAGCAAAGAAGGATTGCCGATCGGCATGCAGATTCTGGGAAAGCACTTCGACGAGGGGACCATCTTGCGCGTCGCTCATGTGGCGGAACATGCTCTGGCGCCGCGGATGCTGTAGTTAAGGTGGAAGGGCATGGCTTCAGCCGTGCCGAGGGCTCAATCTACCGGGATGAGAATCAAGAAACACGGTCACGAAATTTCTTCGTAATAGCGTTCGCCGGCGCAGGCCCGGCACAGAATCTTGCCGTCCCGCCGCACTTCGCGCTGGAAGTTAATGCCCTCGCCGCATTCGGCGCAGACAATGCGCTCGCCTTTGTAGCCCGGCAACTCCTCGGGCGCAAGCGTGACCTTCACCCACTGCTCGCTGAACAGCTCGTCAATCGACATTTCGCGGTAAGCCAGCATCTGCTGCTGGTTTTTGTCAGCGATTTCGGGATGGAGTTGCCGCGCCAGTGTTTTCGAACTCTCTTTCGCGCAGATTCGCACGGCGCGGCCTGACTCGACGTCAACGAAGGTTGCGGCCACCTTGCCCCAGTCACGAAACTTGAGCGCGCGCTTTCCCAGGCGGCAGCCGGTGACGACGCCGACCGCATCGGTGGCGCAGCGGTCGATCTCGACAAACGTGATCAGGCGCTTGCGATCCTTGCCGTGAGGATCGTCGATGCCGAGCAGTTCGAGTCCGCGCATGGCCAGGCGGACTCCCAGGATCTGCCCCGCACAGAGATGTCCGTGGGCCACTTCGGCATCGCGCAACAGCTGGTCAAAAGTCTTCATGGCGATTCGTCCTTATTGCTCTTGGGAGTCGTTGTCCGGGGCCTCATCCGCGAAGCGACCGCTCACATTCACGCTGAACTTTTCGCCGCTCTTCGGAGCGAACGTTACTCGCGCCGGCTGCCGGTCCCAATGGGGCGCCGGACAATTACCGTCGGGCGAGTCTCCCAGGCTGGGCTTGTCCAGCTCCTTGTGGAAGAGCGCCTTTTTGTCGCCGATTTCGGCCACCACGGCAGTCACACGCTCACCGCTGGATGTGATGCCGCAATAAGCCGCATAGTCGCGATACCAGCTCACCAGCGAGTAGAACGGGTCGAAATCCGGCAATTTGACCAGCGAGATCTTTCCCGACACGCGATCGACCAGCAGCCAGCCCCCGCGTTGCCACAACCATTTAGGGGCTTTGTGGGTATCGTCAGGCAGGGCGTCGTTAATGCGATAGGCGCGCCGCACCACAAACTCGCGATCGGTCACATCGTGGGAGTCGCCGGTGGTAAACTCCTTCAGCTTGGTGTCGACATACAGCGGCCGGACGGTGATGTCCATGGTCTGGTTTTCTGCCGGACCGACAAACAGCTTCACGCTGGTTCTTTTTCCCAAAGCCACCACGTGCGGTTTGGAAGCGGCGGCGGCGCAGAGTGGAAGCAACAAGACGGCAGTCAGGAAGCGAAGAGCGCGCATAATCGGCTACTAGTTGGAAGGCTAATCCCGCCTTCGCCGCGGCTGCAAGTGCCGAAATCACGCGCGGCCGTGCGACGGAGAACATTTTTTGCGGCAAATGTTTACTTCCTGACAACTGCCATACAATGAAATGGTTTCTAACTGCGGTGATGGATTTGATCTATAGCTTCATAATCCCGGCTTACAACGAAGGCGAGCGGCTGACCGTATCGCTGCCCAAGGTGCTGGACTACATTCGCAAGCGGCAGTTACCCAGCGAGATCATCGTGGTGAATGACGGCTCCAACGACAACACTGCCGAGGTCGTCCGCCAGTTCGCCATCGGTAATCCCGAGGTGCAGGTGTTGGACAATCCCGGCAATCGCGGCAAGGGATACAGTGTCCGCAACGGCATGCTGCACGCCCACGGCGACGTGCTGCTGTTTACCGATGCCGACCTCTCGTCGCCCATTCAGGAGGCGGACAAGCTTTTTCGCGCGCTCGAACAAGGGGCGGACGTTGCCATTGGGTCACGTTGGCTGCAGGCTGAGCTGCAGACGGAGCGGCAGCCGTGGTATCGCCAGCTGTACGGCAGGCTGTTCAATCTTGCTTTGCGTATCGTGCTGGGACTGAAGCATCGCGACACGCAGTGTGGCTTCAAGGCGTTTACCCGGCCGGCGGTGCAGACGGTTTTCACCCGGCAGCGCATCGAGCGCTGGGGATTCGATCCTGAACTGTTATTTCTGGCCGACAAGTTCAAACTACGGACTACGGAGGTTCCGGTGGAGTGGGCGCACGATCATCGCTCCAAGATCAGCCCGTTGCGCGACGGCATCAAGATGGGCCTTGAAGTGCTAAAGGTTCGCTGGAACGCCATTCGCGGGCTCTACGAACAGCCGTCCATTGTTTTGGAAGAAGCCTTCGCCAAGCCGGCAGCTTCGCCGGTCGCGGAATAAACTACCATCCAGTTGGCGGAGCTATCCGTCGTACGTAACTCCCTGGCTGAGGCGAGCGCCCTTTTGTCCCCAGCAGAGCCGGACCCGGCTCCGGATGCCCTCCGAAAATTTGTACCCTTCTTCGCTGGGGCGCATCTTTTGTTGAGTCGGCTTGGTGTGTGGTTGATTCGCGGTGCCAGGCCTCAATTCTCTGCATCTAACAAAAACCATGTCGCAACCCGTCATGCACGCTTCCAATGCCCTTGACAGTCCGGCGGACCGGTCTCGATGTTCGGCGGACGCGTCCCTGTTGCCACGGTTCCAAGCGGTGCGGGAAATGTCTTTGCACCTATGCGCTCCTCTATCGGTGGAGGATCACAGCTTGCAGCCTATGCCCGATGCCAGCCCCGCCAAATGGCACTTGGCCCATACCACCTGGTTTTTCGAGACTTTCTTGCTTTCGCAATACGTTCCGGGCTATCGACCTTTCCATCCCGCGTTCCGCAATTTTTTTAATTCCTACTACAATGCCGTGGGCGATCGTCCTCTGCGGGCCCTGCGCCATGTTTTGTCGCGTCCCGGCCTAAGTGAAGTGCACGCCTATCGAGCTGATGTGGATGAAGCGATGGCCGGACTGTTGAGCAATGAGCTCTCACCGGACGCTCGGGATTTAGTAGCGCTGGGGATCAATCACGAGCAGCAGCATCAGGAATTGATCGTTACCGATGTCAAGAACGGCCTGTGGACCAATCCCTTGCGACCGGCCTATCGGGAGACCACTGCCGTACGACGTTCAAGCCCTCTGCCGCCCGGGGAGTGGCACAGTTTTTCCGAAGGCGTTTACTCGGTTGGCTTTGAAGGCAAGGGCTTCGCCTTCGACAACGAGGGCCCGCGGCACAACGTATATCTTCAGCCCTATCGACTTGCGTCCCGCTTAGTAACCAACGGCGAGTACCTGGAGTTCATGCGCGACGGCGGATACGGCAAAGCCACGCTGTGGTTGTCGGATGGATGGGATTGCGTCCGGAATAATCAATGGAACGCGCCCCTGTATTGGGAGCAACGCGACGGCGAATGGTGGTCGTACACCCTTGAGGGTCTGCAGCCTGTAGCTTTGGACGAGCCGGTCTGCCACATCAGCTACTATGAAGCCGACGCTTTTGCCCATTGGGTGGGAGCGCGGTTGCCTACCGAGTTCGAGTGGGAGATTGCCGCGCGCTCGCAACCTATTTCAGGAAACTTTGTGGAGTCGGGCGAACTGCATCCGCGCGCGGCGGATGTGAGCGGTGGCTTGGAACAAATGTTCGGCGATGTGTGGGAGTGGACTTCGAGCGCCTATAGTCCCTATCCTGGCTTCAAGACCGCTCCCGGCGCGGTGGGCGAGTACAACGGCAAGTTCATGTGCAACCAGATGGTGCTGCGCGGCGGTTCCTGCGCGACATCGCAATCCCACATTCGGGCGAGCTATCGTAATTTCTTTCCCCCGCATGTGCGCTGGCAGTTCATGGGGATTCGATTAGCCAATGGCCACTAGCAAGCAACTGCAGGTTCTGACCAACGATGCCATCGCTCCGGATGTGCGTGACGGGCTGTCGGCAATGCCCAAGCATCTTCCGGCTAAGCTTTTTTATGACGAGGTCGGTTCCCGGATCTTCGAGCAGATCACGGAACTACCCGAGTACTACCTCACTCGCACCGAGCGCTCGATTCTGGAGAGCTTTGCGGGTGAAATTCTGGAACAGGCTGGGCCATCGCTGACCCTGGTGGAATTGGGCGCCGGCACCGCGACCAAGACATGCATTTTGATCGAAAAGCTGTTGCAGATGCAGAACCGAACCCTGTTCTATCCGATTGACGTTTCGCCCTCAGCTTTGGACGAAGCGATGCGTCAGCTGGGCCAGCAGTTTCCAGCCTTGCGGGTAAGTCCCATCGTTGCCGATTACACTGGCGGCGTCCCGGCGTTGAGCCGGATTACGGGCCGCAAGCTGGTGCTCTACATTGGCTCCAGCATCGGCAACTTCGAACCCGATGAGGCGGTCCGTGTGCTGCGCCGCATCCGGCGCACGCTGCGCTCGGGCGATGCTTTGCTCCTGGGCGCCGACTTCGCCAAGAGCCCCAAGATTTTGCTGCCGGCTTATGACGACTCCCAGGGTGTGACCGCCTCGTTCAACAAGAACATCCTCGCGCGTTTGAACCGCGAGCTTGATGCAGACTTTGCCCTCGATGCTTTCCGCCATGTAGCGCTGTGGAATCGCCGCTGCTCGCGAATGGAAATCTACCTGGAAAGCATGGTCCGGCAAGCAGCCTTCCTTCCGCCCCTGGATATGGACGTGTCGTTTGAAGCAGGCGAACGCATTCACACGGAAAACAGCTACAAGTACACCGACCCCATGATCGAATCCATCCTGAAGGAAAGCGGATTCGCCCCGGAGCATACCTGGTGCGACCGTAAGAAGTGGTTCGGGGTGCATCTGGCGCGAGTCTAGTGAGGTGAGGCCGGTCTGCGACGACCGGCCTTGTCGATTTCAATGACCGGTGGAATCCTGGTGACGGCTCGCCTCAAACAGGAACCAGGTGCGCCGCTCGGTTTCGTCGATCCAAACTTCGATCAGGCTAGCCGTGGCGATGTCATGGTGCTCCTCACACACCTCATGAGCCTCGCGCAAGCGCGCGGCCAGCGTCTTGTTATCATCCCGCAACTCGGCCAGCATGTCTTCCGGCTCTACGTAGGGAGCATCATTGTCCAAAACCCGTTGGGTGCGGGCAATGTGACCGATGGATCGCATCGTGGTACCACCCAGCTTGCGAACCCGCTCGGCAATAGGATCGGTCATGGCGAAAATCTGATCGCCTTGTTCGTCGAGCAGCAGATGGTAATCGCGAAAATGCGGTCCGCTCAAGTGCCAGTGAAAATTCTTGGTCTTCAGATAAAGCGCAAATACGTCGGCCAGGATGGCGTTCATGGCTCCCGTAATGTCCTTGGTCGCCGATGATCCTAGATCGGTCGGGGTAGCCAGAGGAGCTTGCTGCCGCTGCTCCAGCTCTTGCTTCGCTGCTTTAGATTTTTTCATGAGTGGCTCCTTGCTTAGAGAAAATCCGGCGTCTTGCCGAGTTCTTGGATGCACCGCTGCACGAAAAAAGACCGGAATTTTAGCCCGCCTCTGCGGCGTTCGCTTTGCACGCGGCCCGTCCGCCCGCCCGCCGGCAACCGCTAATGAGCAAAGGCGTGCAGGATCATGCCGGGTAAGAACGGAGAACCGGGGGTATTGGAAGCCACAAGCCACCCCGGCGAATTTGTGATTGCCTGCGATTAGCGGCCTGCCATGTGCGCTCGTGAATAGATCACTCCCCACCCGGTTCGGACCTGGTGGGGAGTTGTGAAGAGTTAGATGAGCCGTCCCGCTCGAACCGAGATTCGAACGGCGGACCAATCGTCGCTCTAGTGAACGCCGATCGGCTTGTTCAGGAATGGCAACAGCAGGTCGTTCCCGTTCCCCCCATCGCAGGAGCTGTCGCCGCAGACCGTCTGCAGGTAAACCACCCGGCGAGCGATATCGCCGAACTTAGTGGGGCCGCCATTGCCGGACCCGGTGGGATCGGTGACCGACTCGGTGCAGCCGTTGATGTTATTCTCCCCCAGGTTTTCGGTCGAAAGAGGGCATTGGGTGGGAGCACCTAACAAGAAGTTAGAGAGCACCGACGCCTCGCCCGGCCCGCGGAAAGCCACGTGCTGGAAACTTGTCTGGGTCTCCCCGCCGTGGCAACCGTTACAGGTATTGAAGGAGAAATCGATTCTGGAAACGTCGTGATCATTGTTGGTGATGCCGGTATCGTTCCAGAACGACAGCTCATTTAGCGCCGAACCACCCAGAAACGCGGTGCCGGAAGGCAGGTTCGTGGGAACAGGCGGAGCCGCGCCCGCGGTGCTGATAAAAACCGGGTTAAACGCGATGTTGTTAATGTAACCGGCCAGCGTTCCCACTACCGAGTTACACAGTTGCTGGGAATTCCCGTTCACGTTCGTGCAAGGCGGTTGACCGGAAGTATTGAACCTGGAATCCGGCGTCTGGGCGACGGTGGCCTCGGAGAGCACAGGCTGGCCGCTCGCATTGCTGAAGTGGAACTCGCGCAGCTCCCAGAAGTCTGGATTTTGGGAGCCAGGGGCAAGCAATATCTCGTTCGTACGTATTTGTGATATGCAACTGATGGGCCGCTGGTTGTTGTCCAGACACTTGTTGGGCAGCACCACCAGGCTTGTCAGGTTGTTGAGACTGGTCAGATAATTCTCGTCAAATTGGTTCGGGATCATGTCCTGGAGGCCATTCCACACTTGTGCCCACGATAGCCGAGTGGAGAAAGTGTTGCTGGGAATGCGGTATTCCAGGATGATGTTGAATGCCTCGTTGAGCCCTCCCTGATTCGAGCATGGACCCGGATCCGGAGGATTGTCGCTCGGAAGTTCCGCGGTCACCGTGAAAATGAACCTGAGTTCTCCGGCCGGCGAGAAAGGCGAACCATTCGCTCCCACGTCGATGCGATTGACGATTGCGTCCAATCGAACCGGGGCTTGCGCCAGCGACGGACAAGCCTGCTGACCATTCGGTCCGCAGCCACTAGGAGTGTCCACCGGCCAAAATTTCAACAGCCCCGTACCCGATCCGGGAGGCGAATCTAACGTCCCCATCGAGGAGCGAGGCAGTACTTGAAAGCCATTGATCGGCTGGGCGCTGTTCCAGCTGTTGAGCATCCCCAGCAACATGTTCTCCGCCACCTGAGGAGTCGAGGTATTCGCAATCGACATCATCAGCGTGTTAAACGTCCAGGCGCCGCCGACCGTCCCTTGCTGGCCGACAGGCAAGCATTGATCGAAGGTTCGGGACGAGTCAGCCACCACCGCCGTATTGACCATGGTCAACTGGTGATCGGGAAACACGGTCATCTGAGCTGAACCTGCCAATATCTGAGGCGAGAAATGGATCGCTTGATGCAATTGCAGGGCTTGCTGGATCTGCGCTGGTTCGATGAATTGCATTCTTTCGGTTCGCACGAACTTGCGTCCATCGAAAACCGGAACCATTCGTCCCTGAGCGGCGGCCACTTTCCGCTGCGCCTGCTCTTCGGCAAACTTCTGCCAATCAAAATCGAGCGCGGCGACAAAAAGGCTCGGGTTGTCCGGCGAACGCTGGAGAATCACATTCTGCGTACCCAGCGTGATCGGCACACTGGAAACCAACTTCGTGGCGGGGCCCTCGGGAAAGCGAACCGAGAGCACGGTCTGGTCGATCCCTTGTGCCGGATTGGGTGGCGTGAGGGTAAACTCTTCCACCTGCGGGAATATGGTTCGATCTCCAAGCTGGCTTCCGGCGACGCGGGTCGGAGCTGCGTCGTCGTCCAACATCATGGCGTTGCGCACTACCGCAGCGCGCAGAGAGGCGTTGGCGATGCGGGCCATCGGTTGAGCCGACATGGCCCGGCTCACTTGAGTTGGCGGGTTGCCGGCCTGCACTCCCGCCGGCCGTGCCTTCAGGCTGATGGTGATGACCGTTGCTGACAGTAGACAAAGTGCTGCAGTCCAAACTCGCTTGCGAGATTTCATAGGTGCTCCTTGAAGAACTACCGTTGAAACGAAGTCTTGGAAATGCGGTCACGAAGAGATCGGAAGCTAGGGTTTCGAAGACGATGCTTCCGCTTCGTGAACGCGAATGCGAGGGCCCACAAAGATCGGGGAATTATTAACCAGTTAGTGGGGCTAGGCAAGCGGAATTGCCTATCTTTAAATGGTGCAAACTATTGGTTCTTTAGTGCTTCCCTGTTTGTCGAATAAATTGTTTTGCATCCGGGTACGGCTAGTCCAGGCTGAGGAAAAAGTCGATCTTGAGGTTCTAAACTCGGGAAATGATTCCCCAAGCCAACCAATTCGCCGGTCAGATGAAGATTATTTTGCTTCGCGTCGCGTTATGCCTGCTCGGGCTTACCTGCTTCGCGATCCCGGCATGGCCGTGGGGCAATGAGGGACACAGCGCGATCAATCGCGTGGCTGCCGAAAAATTACCGTCCACCGTGCCCGCTTTCCTGCGCAATGCGGAAGATCAACTGGCCTATCTGGGGCCGGAACCGGATCGCTGGCGGGCCACCTCGGAGCTGGCTTTGAAACGGTCGCAGGAGCCCGATCACTTCATCAACCTGGAGACCATCGAGGGCATGGATCTGCCGCCCGACCGTTACAGCTTCTATCGCGAACTCGCAGCCAAGCGTGAGCAGACTCCGGGCCATCCCGACAGCCTGCTGCCCGAGCGGGTGGGATTGCAGCCTTACATTACGATTGAGGTTTATGAGCGGCTGGTGGTTGCGTTCCGGGAATATCGCCAGGCGTTAGCCGAACATCGCAATCCTGATTTCGCAGCGGCCGATGCGATCTTCTATGCCGGCTGGTTAGGCCATTACGTGGGAGACGGTTCCAATCCGCTGCACACCACCATTCAGTACAACGGATGGGTTGGCCCGAATCCCAAGGGATACACCACGGCGAACACGGTGCACTGGAAGATGGAGGGCATCTTCGTCGCCGCCAATTTCAAGCAACTGCAATTTGCCGACCTGGTGCCGGCACAGCCGCGCCTGCTCACTGATCCCTTCCATGATTATCTGCAATATCTGCGCGACTCTCATCGGCTGGTGGAAACCGCTTATCAGCTGGAGAAGCAGGGCGGCTTCGACGGCGAGGGTACCGCTGCATCGCGCGACTTCATTCGTCATCGATTAGCCGCTGGGGCAACCATGTTGCGCGACCTGTGGTACAGCGCCTGGGTGCAGAGTGGACAAACCTCCGGCGCGGCGACCAGTTCAACCCCTCCTGCGAGTTCCGCAGCGCCGAAACACTGAGTCGGCAGTGGCGTCTTAGTTGCTGGGGCGGCGCGCAGCAGCCGTTCTGCTGGAAACCGGAATCCACGGCCTCGCCTCGAATTCCCGGAACTGCTTCTCCAATTGCCATTGCAAACTCGCTTTCTCGCTGCCATCAACCAGCTTCCGGCACGCTGCTGAAGTCGGCTTGGCCCCGAACGATTCATGGGCGCATTCCTTCACCACGATGAAGTCCTTGCCGTTGCTCCACAGGCTGGCTCCGGGAACAAAAGCGTGTTCCAAGCTGGTGCGCGCCATCTTCTTCAGCTGCAGGTAGGTGAGCTTCTGATCTTGTGCACCGCGCAGGTACTCGTGTGTCATGTCAGAGCGCGACACGCCTTCGTCGTCGGTAGCCAGCGCCACCGGAACGCCGGCCCGAATGTATTCGCTCAACGGATGCTGCGGCCCGCTCACACCCAGAATAACCTCGTTGCTGGTCAAGCAGATTTCCACCATCACGTTGCGGTCGGCCATCTCGCGCAGCAGTTGCAGCGGATCCTTCTCGTTCATCACGTCCACGCCGTGGCCGATGCGCTCCGCATGTCCCACCTCGACGGACTCGCGGATGTGAAAGCGCAGCCCTTCAGGAGGCACGAGGCCTTGTACAAGTTCGCCCGCGTGCAGCGAGAGGTGGACTTGCGGATAACGCCGATGCAGAGCGTCGATCATTGCCATTTGCAGAGAGAAATCCTTCATCGGGACATACCAATCTTCCGGCATGACCAGGTTGAGTCCGAGCATGTGCGGATCGGGAGGGACGAGAGCTGGATCGGCTCCAGCCATGAGGAAGCCAGAGAGGATTTCGGCGAACACCATCTCTTTCGGCTTGCCCCGGGCCACCTGAAACAGATAGCGCTGCTCCACCTGGCAACCGGGATTGGCGGCTGGTGTCCCACATTGCAGGATATGGTCGCGCGAGGCTTCGTCGGCCCTCAGTTGGCGGCTAGCGGTCGCCAGCAGCTGCGGCAGTCCTGCGGCGATCAGCTTTTGTTGCAGCCGGGCGAAGTCGTCGTCCCACCCCGTCGACACGGCAAGCTGGTCGAGGTCTGCCCCGGTGGGTGTGTGCATCAACTCCTGGTACACCTCGTGTTGCGACGCGGCGCGGGCTGCGGTTTCCGCCAGCATCTTGTCCACGTTGTTCTTGGTGGCTTGACCGTACTTGCCGAAGGTCGCAAAGAAGTGATCGTGTCCCGACTCGCCCGAGTACTGCCAGTTACGCATGGAGAAAGCGTCGATCATCTTGCCGTAAAGGCCCGGGTCGCTGAACGCATTGGAGGTTGCCCGCAGCGGGGGATTACAGGGTCCCCGCTCAATATCCATAGCTTGCGGGTTAACGCAATCCTGGGCCTCGGCCGCCCACTGAATCAGTGACTCAGCGTAAATGGAGCCCGAGAGGTGATTATGCAGGTCGCCGCCCTTGGGCATCTCGCGTAGAAACGGCAACAGCAGGTTGGGGTCGGCGCGAACACTTTCGAAGTAGCGCTCGGTGCGGGTTTCCGCAGAATTCCTGGCCGGCCCCGCCGCGTTCGCGAGCGGCGATGCAGTCAGGAAGGCCAACAAAATCAGCGACAGAATAGGGCGCGACTGAATCTTCATGAGCCTCTCTGGCTAGTTTTATTCACACTTCGGGAAATGCGGATGATGATAGCAGCGAACAAGGGAATATCGGCAGCGAGTTTGCGAGCTGCTAGTTCAGCGCCGAAGAATTGCCGCGAGATTTTCTCGTCCTAGCCGCGAAGCGCATCGGTCCCCGATGTTTGTTGCGTGCCCGCTCGTGATTAATGCGGCGGCTGGACGATCACCATCTTGAACGGGTCGCTTTGCCCTAGAGTTCCTCCAGGGACAGACACAGAAGAGAGTGCGCCGGAGTTCGCATCGATGGCGTAGGCCGTTACCTGTAGCGAAGGACTGGCAATGGCCTCAAATAAAAACTTACTTTGCGATGGCTCAACGCTTCCGAAGTCAGGAAAAGCTTGGGCGAAAAAGGGAGAGCCGGTAACGTTGGTCAGGTTGCCAGTCGTCGGATCGACCGTGCCGGCATAGATACCACCCGACCCTGACAGGGTCCCAGCCCGGCTGCTGACGTATCCAAAGTGGTCGCCAGGATCGAAGGTTATCGAGTTTGGCATGCAAGAAGTTGGGCCGAAGGAGGTGTTGAGCAGGGTTAGGGCTCCCGTTGTTGGATCAGCGCTGAAAATGTCGGTTATGCCGCAAATAAACGCAGTTGAATTCGTGATGAGATACAGAGCATGTCCCTGCGGGTCGGAGAATAGCCTGCCGGGCTGGGCGCTGAAAGGGACGATCGATTGCACTACCGTGAGCGAACCATCACTTTGGTTGACGGAGTAGCCATAGATATCGATGACAAGGCCATCTGTATTGATACTGTAAGCGAAATTGCCGGGAGGCAGCACCACAAAGCCTCCCTGGTAAGGCTGTGCCGGCACGCTGGAACAAGATGACTGCGTCAGATTTCCGGTTGCCGGGTCGATGAGGTAAGCCAGTATGCAGCTCTGCTGAGCGACGTAGAGAAATTTTCCGTTGGGGCTAACCGCCAGGTCGTTCTGAGAAGTGTTTGGCGGATAGGTGATGGTTGGGCCGGCAGTCAGGTTTCCGCTGGCCGGATCCACAAGAAACGTGGATAGCGTGGCCATATCCGTTCCCCCTTCCGTAGTCTCGGTCAACGAATACAGGAAGTCGCCTCCCGTCTCCGGGGCTGCAACAAAGTCAATAGGACCATTAGGCAGGTTGAAGGGCGATCCGGGTACTTCGGTCAACGCACCAGTATTGGCGTCTGCGGCGAAACCATAAATGTCATTGGGAGATGCGGCCGCGACATAGTTATAGACGGCGGCAGCGACTGAGAGGCTCAATGTGCCGTTATGTGACAACGTTCCCGCAACCCCTTGAACGGTAATACTGCTCACACTGGGTGTCACGCCAGATGCGGCACTGAACAGTACCGTTTGATTGGTCCCGGGACTTACGTTGAACGGCGACGGCGGCACGGCGGTTACACCCGCGGGCAATCCGGAAAGCGATACGCTGACTGCCTGGCTGAACCCGTTGACCGCCTGCACGGAAACTTGCGAACTGCCGCTACTCACTCCGATGGGAACGAACAGCGATGACGGCGACACGCTTAGAGTGAAGTCGGCCGCAGGAGGCGGTGGGGTAGAACCGGATCCACCACAACCAATAAGGGTTGCCGCTTCGAAGATTGCTGCCAACATCCAGGGAACGTGTCTCGCCTTCATCGCACAGCCTCCGGAGAGTCGCAGCTATGCTAAGCCCCCAGAGTTATTCGGTGATGTGATTTTCAAAGATTCGCTGGGGAAAGGCCCATTTTAGGAGCATCAATTGGACAATCCTCTGATGCAGCATAACCTCCTTCGGTCCGCAATGCGCTCCACCAGCTGATTTGTGCGGGAAAACGATTGACCCTCAGAACCCGACTCGTCCCACGCGAATCAGCGCCGACCAATCCGGAGAATCGTCGGCGGCCCGGGCGGCAGCGTTGATGTGCTCGCGCTCCTTCAGTTCGGGAAATGGAAGTCCGTCCGTGACCAGGCGTCCTCGGTTATAGAGCAGGTGATCCAGGGTGCCGTTCAGCAGAAGCTGATAGTTCCAGGGCTGGGGATGCTGCATGTCCGCGGCAATCTGGGTATCAAGCGTGGTAGTGCAGTTTCGGGTTAGCGCGTTGTACCACTCGGGATGCTCGTGCAGCTTGTTCAGGTAATTGGCGTAGAGGAGGAAGATCTTTCGCGCCCGCTCCGGCGGCACCGTGGTGCGATATAGGAACACTTCCTCATGGTCGCGGTAGTTGGTGCGCAAGCGAATGACGTCGCGCTCGTCGGCGGCGATGAAGATGAGTTCGTACTGGCGGAAGAATCCCAGAATCGCCGAATAACCCTGCCCTACCTTGTACCGCGCCTCGATGGAGAAGGCGACGTGGTCGTGGTCCCCGAACTGGAAGCTGACAATCGGGTGGCCGATATATTTCGGTCCCCAGGTGGTGAAGAAAAGGTCTGCATATCGGAGCTGCGACAGATTGACCGTCCGGTCGCTCCAGCAATTGGAGTAGTCGGTCTTGGTAATGTAGTGGCAGTTGCGCAAATCATGGATGGTAACCTGATCGCCGTTAAATTCGATCCAGGCGGTGCGAGCCGCGTCGGGTTCCCAATTGCCCTCATTCGAGGGCTTCAGACTAAGCCACCATCCGAGCACCACACAGAACAGTGCGATACAGCCGACTGCTGCCCAAGCCTGCGGCCTGACTTTCACCAGGATCGCGATGACCGCAAGAATGTAGATCACGGTCAGGGGAATACGCAAAGCTAACACGCGAAAATCGACATAAAGGGCGGCTGCTGCCCACACCGTAAGCAGGGCGACAACCAACCACATAATCGCAAGCCCAATCACGCGCAGTAGTTTAAACCTGGCCGGCGGGGAGACGCGGTAAAAGCGACGATCTTCATTCATGGTGTGGGGAATCTTGGTCAAGTCTACTTTAGTCGCTCTGGCTGCGCACTGCTTCGATGAAGATATTAAGCACTGACCGGTAGCTCAGAGGTGGCTCCGTTTTGATTTTCTCGCCGGCTTTCTCTACCATCCAGACTTTCAACCGGTTCCGGTGTAGATCAAGTGGACAAGCTCACAGTCCTAATTACGCGCAAGCAGATTGCGGCCAAGGTCGCCGAGCTGGGAGCGCGCATTACGGCCGACTTTGCCGGCGAGTCGGTGCTGCTGATTGGCGTACTGAAGGGTGCGGCCATTTTTCTCGCCGACCTGGCGCGGCACATTCAGCTCGACGCCAGCTTCGATTTCATCGCGGTTTCCAGCTACGGAAACGCCAAGCAGCAGAGCGGAGAAGTCCGGCTGGTGAAGGATGTGGATCGCTCGGTGGAAGGCAAGAATATCATCCTGGTAGAAGATATTCTCGACACTGGTTTGACCTTAACCTACATCCGGAACCTGCTGGAGGCGCACCGGCCGAAGGCGTTGAAGGTAGCCGCCCTGCTCGACAAAGTAGCCCGCCGAACCGAGCCTATCCAGGGTGACTACGTTGGTTTCGAGATTCCGGACGAGTTTGTTGTAGGATATGGACTTGACTTTGCGGAGCATTATCGTAATCTGCCAGATATATGTGTATTGGAGTCTGACTCCACTGCGATTTGAAATCTGATCTGGTCATGTCTGTCTATTCTTCTGTCGTCGCCGGAGCAGCGGTTCTTTCCGTAAGCGATTGGCGAAGTGCAGCCAATCTCATCGAGCACACACTTCTGAAGCCCGACGCGACTCGCAGCCAGGTTACGGCATTGTGCCAGGAGGCGGCACGCTACAGCTTTCACGCGGTGGTGGTGAATCCCGCGAATGTGGCGCTGGCCGCGGCTGAACTGCGCGGCTCGCCAGTGAAGGTCGGGACCGTGATTGGGTTTCCTCTAGGGGCGACCCTCACGGTCACCAAGCTGGTAGAAGCCGAGGCGGCTTTGCGCCAGGGCGCTCACGAACTGGACATGGTGATGAACATCGGCGCCCTCAAGTCGGGCGACCGCATCCTGGTCCAAAGCGAGATTCGCAGTCTCACCCAGTTGGCACATCGTCACGGCGCTGTGCTCAAGCTCATTCTGGAAAATGCTCTTCTGAGTCAGGAAGAAAAGATCCTGGCCTGTGCTTTGGCTGCTGAAGCTGAAGTGGACTTCGTGAAGACCTCCAGCGGTCTGGCCGAGCACGGTGCGACGGCTTCCGACGTAGCGCTGATGCGGGGTGTGGTCGGCATCAAGATCGGGGTCAAGGCGGCAGGCGGCATTCGTACCGCGGCGCATTTCATGGAGATGGTCGACGCGGGCGCCAATCGCATCGGTACCAGCGCCAGCGTGCAGATCGTGCAGGAACTCGGCGCCCCTGCGGACAACTGAGCGATGCCATCCCGGGCTGCGGGGTCAAAGGCAATCGCGTTCCAGCCCCTTCCGAAGAACGCGGAGCTCCCATGCCGCATCTGACCGGCGTGCTGGGAATTCTCGGAATTCTGCTCTTCGCTTTTTTCTTCTCGACTGATCGCAAGGCCATACGCCCACGCACAATTCTGGTCGGTCTCGCACTGCAATTTGTTTTCGCAATTCTCGTGCTGCGTGTCAGCTTCGGCGTGCGGTTGATGACCGTGGCCGGCGATACGGTAGACCGGCTCTTGAGCTATTCCTTCGCCGGCTCGCAGTTTGTCTTTGGCGAACTCGGCGCCAGGATGTCGAAGTTCGGCGTGGTCTTCGCCTTTCAGGTGCTGCCCATCATTGTCTTCATCGCCGCGTTCTTCGCCATCTTGTACTACTACGGCGTGATGCAGTTCATCATTCGCCAGCTGGCGAAAGTCATGATGCGCTTCATGGGCGCCAGCGGGGTCGAGTCCCTCAACGTGGCCGCCAGCATCTTCATGGGCATCACCGAAGCGCCGCTGACGATTCGACCCTTCCTGCCCAAGGTAACGCGTTCCGAACTGATGACCATTATGACCAGCGGCATGGCACATGTTTCCGGTGCGATGCTGGGCGCTTACATCCTGCTGGGCATTGAGGCGCGACACCTGCTGGCGGCGGTGATTATGACTGCGCCGGGAACCATCCTGATTTCCAAAATGCTGGTGCCGGAGACCGAGACGCCGATTACTGCGGATGCGGTCAACATCAATGTCGCGGAATTGGAAGAGCGCCCCAGCAACGTTCTTGATGCGGCCACCAAAGGTACGACCGACGGACTGTTTCTGGCCTTGAATGTAGCGGCCATGCTGATTTCGTTTCTCGCCATCATTGCGCTGCTCGACGGCGTCCTGGGTGGAACGCACAACTTCCTCGCCGCGCATGGCTTTCGCTGGTTTCCCGGCAAGCTGGAAAGCATCTTAGGGGTAATTTTCGCGCCGGTGGCCTGGCTGATCGGGATTCCCTGGCACGACTGTCTGGCCATCGGCAATCTGTTAGGCACGCGCATGGTGCTTAACGAATTGGTCGCCTACAGCATGTTGACCGCGCAAAAGGCGGCGCTCGATCCGCGGTCGTTTACCATTGCGACTTTCGCGCTCTGCGGATTCGCCAACATCGCCTCCATCGGGATCGTGATTGGCGGCCTGAGCAGTCTGGCGCCCACGCGGCGCCACGATCTGGCGCAACTCGGCTTCAAAGCCATGATCGCCGGCACGCTGGCCAATCTGATGTCGGCTAGCATTGTGGGACTGTTGCTGCGAGGGTGAACAAGTAGCGACCGATCATGCTCCGCGCTGGTTCGAGCATTTGCCGGCGGAATCAACCCGGGGATGTCCTGGATAAAGAAAGGTGTCGCGACCCTGGGCCCAGTCGGGAGCCTGTTAGGGAACCGCGAAGCGCGATCTATTTTTCGCGAAACAGGCCCGCCCAGGAGTCGTCAAGGTTATCCCAGCGATCGCGTTCCAGCCAGTTGGCTTCCGAGTCGGGAAGATACAAGACGCCGTGGCCTTCCGAGCACACCATCTCGGTCCCAGACCAATCCAACAACACATAGCCGGGAGCGCCGATCTGAATCGGAGTTCCCAAGCGGCGCAGACAGACGCGGCAGCGTTTCTGCTGATCGTGAATTGACCACGAAAGCGGTCCGATAGAGAGGATCAGGAACAGCCATAGCGCAATCCCATTGGCCATGGGATGCACCGAGCCCACCAGGTACACCGAGAGCCAGCGGACCACGGTCCACGCCAGCAAGCCGGTGCCGGTCAGCAGCAGAACCGACTTGGCGACGAAGAAGGACCACCAGCGGCTGCGGTCGCGAAGCCGCAGCGGCGCCCGCCCCAAACCGCTGCCCGAACGCGCGTACACAATCAACACCGCGCAGCCCACGGCTAGAAACACGAACAGAAGGTAGTTGCCGATATAGTGCCGCATCTCCGCCGGCTCGGAGGTGACCTCCAGCAGGGAGGCAGGGAAAACATAACCGGCATTCTCGCTCAGGTCAGCCAGGTCACTTTCGAGGCGATGCTCGGTCACGCCATTCCTGGTGCGGACCACGGCGCCAATCCGCTCGACGAAGTTGCTGAACGGGGGCGAGCCGGAATCCAGCAGCGTCCACACTGCAATTTCGCCCGAAAGCAAATGGAAGTTGCGAGGCAGAACTCCGATGACGACGCGCTCGCTGCCATCCAACCAGACATGGCGGCCGACCACTTTGGGATCGCTGTGAAACAGTACCCGCCAGATTTCGTTCCCCAGCACCGCGCAATTCTCGCAGCTCTGCGCATCACCGTCGCGAAAGGTTCGGCCCAGAGCGGGCTGCAGACCGAGCACTTCGAAGAAGGCGGGAGCGACGCGGGCCGCCAGTACGGGCACGGTGCGGCGCGGTCCCGTTAGCTTGGCCGGACCCCAGGAATAGGGAGCGACAGCGTCCAGAAGCTTGCTCTTCTTCCAGGCCGCCGACAGATCCAGCAGGGTTTCCGAACGCAGCCGCCGGAACTTGCCGTTCAGGCTCACCACGCAGACCCGATCAGGCTGAGGTATGGGAGAGGAAGTGAATGAGCGCGCGGCCGGAATAATCCCGCCGGCCAGGATCACGACCAGCAGCGCCAGCGCAATTGCGCTCAGGCAAGCCGCGGGAGAACGCCGCAGGCGGCCCATACGCCGGAGGAACTCGTCGCGATCGAAGCGGCGCCAGAAAGCGGCCGGGAAGGCGCTCCAGCAAAAGCGGGCGAGCTCGATTTTCTTCTCCCGAGTGAATTGGCCCGACTCCGCCAGGAAGTGACACCAATGCCATATCTGCGTCGTCCAGGTATTGCGCCACGCGCTGCGCTGCTCGCTCGGCACCAGCCAACTGGCCAGCCAGAGGATCGAGCGGCAACTCCAGAAAGTCCGCTGCAATGGGCCTGGAAAACGCATAAACCCCACACATCTTTGGATGACCGAACCCGCTTCGGGTCACCGCGGAATCGCCACCCGGCCGAAAGATTGTCCGAATTGTACTGCAATCGGACAAGAGCCTGGCCATCGATCTGACAGCCTGCGGGAACTTTCCAGAGACGTAGTTCTATGAGCGCTGGACAGAAAATTTTCTGGGCGTACCAAGCGCTAGTAGTGATTGAGCCAGCCGGGCAGCGGCGGCTATGAAGTTAGCCCGGGGCGTAAGCCCGGGGTAAAGTCGAACATAGTTATGAGCCGCGGAGCGGCAGCAGGTTCTCGCGCACCCCCTTTCAGGGGCGTAAGATCATCGGGCCATCGACATGTGGTTTCCGCGTCCCGCCCCGCGTCGCAGTTTGCGCGACTGGCAAGTACAATTATTGAACGACGCTCTTGGAGGCGACTCGCCTTCCGGTGAAACGCCCCCGGCGCGATCAGGGTTGCAATCGCTAGTGCGCAAACCATCGTTATCTTCCATAGGAGTGAACCAACATGGCTGAACCCAGTTATGAAGAATTGAAAGCAAAAGTGGCGGAGTTGGAAAAGCAAACCCAGGGACGCAGGAAGGGCAGCGTCGATTTCAAAGTCAGCGAGAAAGGCGGGGTCAGCGTCTATGGTTTGGGGCGCTTCCCGGTCACCCTTTATTACGAGCAGTGGATCCGCCTGCTCGACCAGGCCGATCAGATTCGCGAGTTCATGGAAGAGAACAAGAGCAGCTTGAAGATGAAGAATGCGGAATCGTAAGCGAGAACGACTCTTGCACCAAGGACAAGTGTTCGAGTTCGGCTCCGCGAATGGTGCCCATACGTTGTCGGATAGTGGGCGGCTTTTTTCTGGCACCCGCAATTTGCGAGTCCCCCAACTTCGTGGAACTATGCTGTTCCGGCAGATGAACAAGTTATCATGCACCAGAAATGGGCACTTCATGTCCAGCCGCTAGTCTGTTAACAGTGTGAGGTATTTTCCTCCGACAACTTAGCTAGCCCCAGGGAAGAGGCAACGCGCAGATGACGCGAATCGCAGGCGTAGCGAGCGCATTTCCACGCCACTACTATCGTCAAGAACAAATAGCACAAGCTCTCAGACGCCACTGGGACCAAGGTTTGGGAAATCCCAAGGTCCTGGATCGATTGTCGACGCGAGTCGGGGTCGACGGCCGATACCTGGCTTTGCCCATCGAAGCCTACGACGACCTGACCACATGGGGAAAGTCGAACAATGTCGTGGATCGAGGTTGCCGAAGATCTGGCAGAGCAGTCGATCTGCCGCGCGCTTACCCGTGCCGGACTTTGCGAGGCGGATCTGGACGCGATTTTCTTCGTCTCGGTCACCGGTGTGGCCAGCCCCTCGATTGACGCACGTTTGATGAATCGCATGAACCTGCGGTCCGACATCAAGCGAATTCCGGTCTTCGGTCTGGGATGCGTCGCCGGTGCGGCGGGAATCGCCCGTGCGGCCGACTATGTGCGTGCCTATCCCAGACAATGCGCGGTGCTGGTTTCCGTCGAGCTCTGCTCACTCACCTGGCAAAGGAACGACCTCTCGGTCGCTAACCTCATTTCCTCGGGACTGTTCGGCGATGGCTCGGCGGCGGTGATTGTTGCCGGGAGCGAGCGAGATACGGGCGGACCTGAAGTGCTTGGCACCCGTTCTTCTTTCTATCGCGGCACCGAAGAGGTGATGGGTTGGGATATTTCGGAGGAAGGCTTCAAGATCGTGCTCTCGCCCGAGGTGCCCGACATGGTGCGCAAGCACCTGGCGCACGATGTCGACAACTTCCTCGCCGACTACGACCTCGATCGCAGCGATATCGCTACCTGGATCATGCATACGGGCGGTCCCAAAGTTTTGCAAGCCACCGCTAAAGCGTTGGACCTGCCTGCTGGCGCGCTCGAGGTTTCCTGGCAAAGTCTGCGGCGTGTTGGCAATCTCTCGTCTGCGTCCGTGCTGGTGGTGCTGGAAGAATTCATGAACCGTCGCCGCCCGGCGCCGGGCAGCTACAGCATCCTGGCCGCCATGGGTCCGGGATTCTGTGCGGAGCTGGTCCTGCTGCGCTGGTAACATGAGCCATCTTCGACATGCAGAAGTTCTGGTTGCCGGCGGAGGTCCCGCCGGACTGGCGGCCGCCATCGCCGCCCGGCAAGCGGGTTTCGAGGTTGCCGTGGTCGATTGCGCTCAGCCTCCTATCGATAAGGCCTGCGGCGAAGGCATCATGCCCGATGGCTTGGCCGCGTTAGCGATGTTGGGCATTCATGTCGATGACAGCGTGGCTTCGCCGTTTCGCGGCATACGGTTCATTAATGGCGACCAGCACGTGGAGGCTCATTTTCCCAGCGGCGTCGGCTATGGGATTCGCCGGACCCTCTTGCATCGCTGGCTGGTGGACCGCGCGGCAGAATGCGGAGTTGGGCTACATTGGGGGCGCCGCATTACCGGCTTGTCCCCCGATGGACTGCTGGTAGATGGCGCCGTGGTCGCATCCCGCTGGCTGATCGGCGCCGACGGACAGAATTCCAAGCTGCGCCAGCTGGCGGGATTGGAGCCCGCCGCTCCCCCAGGTTATCGCTTTGGATTTCGCCGGCATTATCGCGTCGCATCGTGGTCCGATTTTGTCGAGGTGCATTGGAGCGATTGCGGTCAGATGTACGTGACCCCGGTTGCAGACGATCAGGTATGCGTCGCATTGATCACCAGCCATAAAGAGTTGCGATTCGACGCGGCGCTGGCCAGCTTTCCTCAGCTCGCTGCAAGACTGGAACCTGCCGAGATCATGGGAAGCACGCTGGGCGCGATCAGCGCATCGCGAACCCTTCGAGTCGTGCATAGCGGAAGTATTGCGCTGATCGGGGAAGCGGCGGGTTCGGTGGATGCCATTACCGGAGAAGGGCTGGCCATCGCATTTCAGCAAGCAATTGCTCTCGCCGAGGCGATGCATGCCGGCGATCTGACGTCATACCAGAGGACACATGCGAGAATTACTCGCATGCCGCGGCGGATGGCCGGGTTGATGTTGCTGATGGACCACCGGCGCCGGCTGCGCGAGCGGGCCTTTCGCGCACTCGCGGGCGAGCCTGGTTTCTTCCAGCGCATGCTGGCCATGCACACCGGAAGTCTCGCGGCAACGGAGTTCGGAATCGGCTCAGGGTTGTCGTTCGGCTGGCGCTTGTTGACGGCATGAGCTATAGCGGACACAGGAAGGGCATCTCCATGGCGAGACACAATTCTCAACGGTTACGGCTGATTCGACTGGCGGGCGCACTGGCCCTGGTTTCGCTCTTGTTCCCTGGCCGCCGCCTCGCAGCAGACCCAGGTCACGCTGGATCCCGCCCAAACCAAGGTGAACTGGACTTTGGGAGATGTGCTTCACACCGTGCATGGCACCTTCAAGATGGTCAGCGGCACGATCAGCTTCGATCCGCGAACCGGCAACGCCAGCGGCGAGATCCTGGTCGACGCTCGCACCGGAGAGAGCGGCAATCATGCGCGCGATAGCAAGATGCAAAGGGAAGTGCTGGAGAGCGCACGCTATCCGGAAATCACCTTTCGTCCCAAGCATGTGAGCGGCAACCTGTCCGCGCAAGGCAACTCGACTCTGCAGGTGCAGGGCGTCTTCCGTATTCATGGCGCCGACCACGCCCTCACCCTGACATTCCCGGTGCGAGCTCAAGGATCACGAGCCACGGCGACTACCAAGTTCGACGTGCCTTATCAGGCCTGGGGCATGAAGAATCCCAGCACGCTGTTCCTGAAGGTAGACAACCAAGTGGAGATCGATATCGAGACCGTGGGAACGGTTGTGAGCGGCGCAGCGGCGAGCCAACACTAGGGCTGGGTTTGCGGCTTCAGATGTTCATGGCCCGGCGCGCCAGCGACAAAGACTCAGTCCAGAATCCCGCCGACCGGTGCATGTCGTCGACCACGGTCGTCAACGACGTCACGAACTGTTCGATCTGCGTTTCATCGGCGATGAGTGGAGGCGCCGACTTCAGCACCATGAAGTTGTTGCCGCAGATCTGAGTCAGGATCTTCTGCTGACGGAACAGCTTCATCACCAGCATCTGCCCGAACATTCCGGGATGAATGGCGCGAAACGCTTCGAAGGAAAGCCGCAAGGCTAACTTCGACGGAGCCCGGAATTCAATCCCGCTGAGCAGGCCCAAGCCGGGCGCTGCCTGAAACATCTCGTAAGGCTGCAGTGCTTCGGTCAGACTGGTGCGCAGCCGTTCGCCAAGATAGGTCGCGCGATTGCCGAGATTCTCGCCTTCCAGAACATCCAGCGTGGCCAAGCCGGCGCGCATAGCTAACGCATTTTCGCCGTAGGTGGAAGTGTGGACGATGGCCCGCCGCAGAGAACTGTACACGGCATCGTTGATCTCGTCGGTCATGAGAACGGCCGCGACCGGAATCAGTCCACCGCTGAGCGCCTTGGCCAGGATGACCATGTCGGGCTCGACCTGGAAGCTGTGGGCGGCAAGGAATTTGCCGGTGCGAAACATTCCTGTCTGCACCTCGTCGAGCACGAACATCGTGCCGTACTTTCGGCAGAGCGCCTGCACGTCACGCAGATATTCCGGCGAGGGAACTTTAATGCCGCCCTCGGATTGAATCGGCTCCAGAAAAAATGCTGCGAATTTCTTGCTGCGAAGTTTTTCCTCGACCGCCGCAATGTTTCCGAAAGGAATCGCTTCCGTATCAGGCAACAGCGTGCCGAATCCCTCACGCCAGAATGCGTTGTCCATCAACGACAGAGCGCCGCAGGTCAGGCCGTGAAAAGCGCCTTGGCAATAGAGCAGCGCATTGCGTTTGGTCGCCGCCCGCGAGAACTTGATGGCCGCCTCCACGCCTTCGCTGCCCGAACTGGCGAAGAAGACTTTCTTCAGGTTGCCGCCCGCCAGCTGGCACAATCGCTGAGCTAATTCGCCGGCCAACTCCGGTACGTGGCTTTGCAACATCGCCGGCCCGCTGCGATCCAGCTCTTCCTTCACCGCCGCAATAATCCGCGGATGATTATGCCCGGTATTGTGGACACAGTAGCCGGACAGAAAGTCGAGATAGCGCTCGCCGTCCAGGCTGAACAGCTCTGCGCCGGCACAGCGCTGGTAATGCACGTTCATGTCGAGCAGGTCGAGCAGACGAACCCATTGCGGATTCACGAACTCTGCATAGGCTGAAACATTCGAAACAACAGCGTGAGGCACGAAACATCTCCCGGGTAGCTGTTTAGACACTACCAGATCAGAGTGCTCACGAAGTCCGGATGACATAAATGTAAGCGACGCGAAGTTTTAGTAGCGGCGAGAAAAACCCCATCCCAATCAAAAATGGGACGGGGTGTTGGTGAAACCTAAACTGTGTTCCGCAAGCTATTGGGCGGCGCGCTGAGTCTGGCTTTCGATCTTTGCAATGTCGGCGCGAACATGATCGGCGCGCGGTCCTTTCGGCTCCTCCTGCAGAAACAGGCGGAATTGGACCAGCGCGTCCTGCTGACGTCCCTCCTGCTGATAGGCGCGGGCGGCGATGTAATGCACAAACGACGGATGGTCCTTCTCCGACACGTGCGCCTGGTGCGAGGTAGCAATGGCGGCATCGAAGTGACGGTTCATATATTCGGCGTCGGCCAGCAGCAGCAAGCTTTCGGCGTTGTTGGGCTCCACGCTCACCGCCTTTTGCAGCAACGTCTCGGCTTGCGGGAAATTCTTCTGTTGCAGGCATAACTTGCCGTAGTTAACGAACGCCGCCGCGAAGTGATCATCCACCGCAATCGCCTTTTTTAGCGCCTCCTCTTCATGAGGCAGATCATTAGTTTTGGCGTAGAGCACGCCCAGGTTGTTGTAGGCGGTGGCATATTGCGGCGCCAGAACCAGCGCCTTGTTCAAGTGCTCCAGAGCTTTCTTCCAGTTTCTTTCGGCCATTGCTTCATTGGCTTTGTCGACTTCTTTGCGGGCCTTTTGCGGAACGTTCAGATCGGAAGCGGAAACCATGCCGGAATGCGACGACACCGGCTTGGGCCCGGTTTCTTCTACCTGGCGCACGGTGACATACTCGGACTGGGTGACCTTGCGGTTATCGACTTCGAAGTCGGAGCTATCCGTGGTCTCAATGCCGTCTCCGCTGACCCGGACATGGTAGTCGCCGATAGGCACACCGAGAAATTCCGCTTCTCCAATGTCATTGGTGTAGGTTATGCCGACCGATTGGTCCACCGAACCTTCCATCAACCTGACCTCCAGGTAGGGTCCGGCATTACGGTCATTCGACAGGACGACGTGTATGTGAACATTGCCGCTGCCCTGCGGCCCTCCTCCCCGAAGTTGAGCATAGGCGCAAGGAATCAGCAGGACAACCAAGACCGAAGCGAGCCAACCGCGAGACTGCATAGTCGCCTCCCCGAGATCGCCGATGGGAACAACAATCTCGTGAGTGCCGGGCAGCATTGCAGCGAGTTAGAAAATGCGCCCGGGTTGAGTCGCGGGCCGTGAGCGATTAGGTTGGGAGAGCGGTCGCCCTACGAGCCGCAGCGTAAGTGGGCTGATTCTACACCTGCCGGGGATGTTTGCAAGCGGGGAGTTTTGTCAAATTATTGTCTCGGCGCGGATGGCCGGCGGCGCTGCCGGGCCCTGTGTTGGCGCGCCCGGCAATCAATCCGTTCCATCCTCATGCGCTCGGCGCAGAATGCGTTTAGTCGGTGCGCAGCGCCTTGACTGGATCGGTGGAAGCGGCCCGGGACGCAGGCAAAATGCTGGCGACCGCGGCGCAAAGTCCAAGCGCAAGCATGGAAATCCCCAGCACCGCGGGATCCCAACTGCGTACTTCAAACAGCTTGGAAGCGATCAAACGTCCCACGCCGATCGCCACCGGAACCCCGATCAGCAGCCCAATCGCCACCTGCAGAAACGCTCCGCGCAGCACCAGACGCGCGATGCGCAGACGGTCCGCCCCTAGCGCCATGCGCAGGCCAATCTCCGGAGTGCGGCGCGCAACCGTGTACGCCGTCAGACCATAGAGCCCGATGCCCGCCAATAGCAGCGCGATGATGCCAAACGTGCCGGCCAGTTGGGCGACTACCCGTTGCTGGTCGAAGTTCACGGCCACCTGCTGGTCCATACTTTGAATGGAGATGATGGTCAGGTTGGGATCGATCTCCGCCAGCGCTTTGCGCAGTTGCGGCTCCAGGTTGCGCGTGTCACCGCGAACCTGTAGCTGGATCCCGTTCATGAAGTGCGACTTCACTTCCAGCCGCTGCATCAGCTCGTCGGAATAATGCAGGCTCTGCTCCAGGGGCAGGAAAAACATGGAGCGAGCCGGCTGCTCAGGATCGGAATACTTGGCGTCATGCACCACCCCCACAATCTCGTAGTCGCCGGAATAGCGGGAAGTATCCATCCCGAAATGCTTGCCGATGGGATCTTCGTTCTTGAAGAACTGCCGGACAAACGCCTGGTTGACGATAGCGACGGCCCGCGATCCGGTGCGGTCGCTGTCGGAGAAATCGCGCCCACGAACGACGTTTTGTCCAATGGTAGAGAAATACTGGCGGCTCACCCGGTCCCAGGAGGAGGCATTCTCTTCGCTCGGCTTGGGATCGCCGCGGCCTTCGACCGCTACCATCTCTCCCCAGTTGTCGCCGCTTAGCGGGCTGTAGAGCGCCAGGCTGGCCTTCTGCACATTCGGCAATTGCACCAGACGGTCCTCGATCTGCCGGTACAAAGCGTCCAGGCGTTCCGGCGTGTAGGTGGGCAGCGGCGGATTGATGGAAACGCTGATACGATTTTGGCTGACAAAGCCTAGGTCCTGATGTTCCAGATTGCGCAAACTGCTGGTCAGCAGACCGGCGCATGCTAACAGGACGAGCGACAACGCAGCCTGACCGATGATCAGCATTTTCTGCGGCAACGACGACCGGTCTTGCGTGCTGCGGTTCGCCCCATGCAGCGCCTCGGCCGGATCGGAATGCGAGGCGAACCAGGCCGGCACGACTCCAAAGATAATCCCAGTCAAAAGCGAGAGCAGAAATGCGAATCCCAGCACCGGCCATGAGGGAGCGGTGCTGATGGGCATGAAGGTTGCGCTGTGGAAGGCCAGCGCCAGCATGAAGCGCGCGCCCAGATACGCGACCGCGATTCCCAGTGCGCCGCCAAACAATGACAGCAGCACTGCTTCCGTCAGTTGCTGCCGGATGAGGCGCTGGCGCGAGGCGCCCAGGGCGATGCGCACCGCAGTTTGGGTCCGCCGCGCGGTGCCCCGGGCCAGCAGCAGGTTGGCAATATTGGCGCAGGCGATCAGTAGCACGGTTCCGCAAATTGCCAGCAGAATACGCAGGCTGGTGCCGTAGCTTTCCTTCATCGAGGTCACGCCGCCGCCCGCCGTCGTCAGGCGAATGTACTTGTGCGGGATGTCGGGCTCGATCTGCGGGCGAAAGTCGGGAGGAATCTGATCTTCGTTGTGCAGCCAGCGCTGCAGCACCGGCGTCAGCCGCGCCGGCAGACCTTGCACGCTGGCGCCCGGATGCAGCCGCCCGATGATATACAGCCAGTTCGACTGATTGGTTTTCATCAACGCGTTCTGGCCGTCGAACAGGATCTCCTGTTGCAGCGGCAGCCAGAAGTCGGGAGGATCGCTGCGCAAGGTATCGCCGAAAAATCCTGGCGGCGCAATGCCAATCAACGTTACCGATTGTCCTTGAACCACGAAGGTCGATCCGATAAGGCTGGGATCGGAACCGTAGGTCTGTTGCCAGGTGCGGTAGCTCATGACCGCGGTGGGCGGAGCTGACCGCGTGTCGTCGGCGGGAGTAAGCACCCGCCCGGCAAAAGCTCCGATGCCCAGGACGTGGAAGTAGCTTCCGGTTACAAACTCAATGTGCAGCGGCCGGGCCGCGGTGTCCCGAGCGACACTGCGAATGCTGTAGATCCAGGGCGAGGCCTGGAATGCGGTCGTCTCCTCGAACTCCGGAGCCGCTGCGGCCAGGCGCTGATAGAGCTGGTAAGAAAAGATGCTCCAGTCATCGTCTTCCCATCCCTCGATGCAGCAGTCCTGGGTGTCGCCGATGCGATAGAGTTGCGCCGGATCGGCCACCGGCAAGGACTTCAGCATGATGGCGTGCACCAGGGTAAAGATGGCGGTGGTTGCGCCAATGCCGACGGCCAGCGTCAGTATGGCCGTCAGGGTGAAGGCGGGCGCCAGGCGCATCTGCCGCAGAGCGTACCGAATGTCCTGTAGGAACTTCTGCACGGCTGTGTCCTCTCTTCGGCTGTACGACAGCCGGGAGAGAATTGTTCCGCGCTTGATTCGAAGCGAGTGAGCCGTCCGTTATTGAACAACTCACCGACAATGACATCGTAGGCGAGTTCATTTTGCAGTGGCGCCATCGTAGCGCGGTGTCAGTGGAAGCCGGCCGATGCAGAACCTTCATCGCGCGTTACTTCAACCGGAAAGCAGTTGCCGATCTGACGCGGGCTGCGCTAGTCGTATCGGGCGGGCATGAATTTCGGCAGAGCGCCGTGGTGGAAGACATAAATCGCCAAACAGAAAACAACGATCGCGACCACCGATGCCAGCAGCGATTGCACCACCAGGTGCCTTATGAAATGACCGCCAGCCTTGCAGGAAGCGATCTCCATGAATAAGTTCACGGTCACGCCGCACAACGCCAGACAGATTCCAAACAGCCCGAGAGCGCGGCCTAGCCCGCCGGCATCCTCCACGAAAAATGAGGCCAGAAACAAGCACGCACCGATACCGCAAATGATCCGCGGTAGCAGATGCAGGCCGGCAAAGAAATGCGTCGGCTTGGGTTCGGCCGAGTCCATGTAACGCGATCATAGTTCCGATCAGGACAAAGCTCAAGAAAGCGTAACCGGCAGAGCGCTCCGGATTTACCGCTAGTCCAGTTCGTTCCCCTGGAGATATGGGCTGGCCGCACGGAGAAATGAAATCGCCTTCCTGGAATCCGCTATGCCGTTTTGTTTCAGCGACTTCCAGACGCCGGGGCAAGGTGGTGTGAAGATTCTGGAAAAGGCCACAGCATTCTGGAATCCTTAAGCCCCCCATCCGGCTTATTGTGGCTCTCGGCTGATACCGCTGGCACTCCCATCTTCCGCGGTAATGCCCAATTCTGGAGGAAACTTAAATGACTATCGCCACTTTGAAGAACCTGCTGCAGGACGAGTCCGGTCAGGACCTGATCGAGTACGCTCTGGTGGCAGCCTTGATTGCCCTGGGCGCCATCACCGCCATGAACGGTCTGGCCACCGGTCTGAACACCGCCTTCAGCAAGGTTTCCAGCACCCTCACCGCTGCTGCCTAGGGACAACCATCCCAGAGCAACGCTCGAGGTTTAGCGCCGTTCCGATCCTCCGTACACGAGCTGTGGGGCAGTGACTAAGGGGCCGCCGCCTCACAGCTCCGTGGGGATCTTCATCTTCCAGTGCCCCGGTTCCGCATCGGCGGTTTCGTTCCGATGTTGTTGCGACGCCACAGGAGGCGCCCAATGCAAATGATCCTCAATAACCTGCTGCGCGACGAGTCCGGTCAGGACCTGATCGAATACGCTCTCGTAGCCGCTTTGATCGCCCTGGGAGCGATCGCCGCGATGAACGGCGTCGCCACCGGCATCAGTAACGCTTTCTCTGCAGTCTCCAGCGACCTGTCGGCTGCTATAGCCTGACCTTGCTTCGGCCGTAACGGCCAATGCCGTCGTAGCCGATTTGCTTCGTCTGCAAGCTGTTGGGCGGTGTTCAGAAGGCGCCGCCCTGCACTTGCTTCGATCGCCACATCCCCCGGGGATGTGCCCGCAGCCAGCCTATGATCCTGTCCTCCGTTCCCCAAAGCAATAAAGCCTCCCTGATGATGATTGAGGGCGGCCTGACTCTGCTTACCGCCATCGTGGCTTTCGGCTGGCCCGGGCTGGGTGCAGGATTTTTCTCGCGCCTCGAGAAACCGCTGGCGCGCTTGGCCCGCAAACAAGGCTTATCGGTTGTGGTGGTCGGCTTGGCCGCTCTGCTGCTGCGTCTGGCCATTCTTCCCGTCTGTCCCATTCCGCATCCGTTTGTACCCGACGATTTCAGCTTCCTGCTGGCCGCCGACACCTTCGCTTCCGGACGATTGGCCAATCCTACGCCCGCCATGTGGGTTCACTTCGAGACCATGCACGTCAGCATGCAGCCGACGTATGCCTCCATGTACTTTCCCGCCCAGGGCCTGGTGCTGGCGGCCGCCAAGCTGCTGACCGGAAATCCCTGGTACGGGGTTTTGCTGATGAGCGTCTTGATGTGCGCCGCAATCTGCTGGATGCTGCAGGCCTGGCTGCCACCCACCTGGGCGCTGCTGGGCGGAATGGTGTCGGTCCTGCATATCGGCCTCTTCAGCTATTGGATCAATACCTATACGGGCGCAGGCTCCATCGCGGCCCTGGGAGGTGCGCTGTTGCTGGGCGCCCTGCCGCGATTCCTGAAGGCTCCGCGCTTGCGCTATACCCTGTTGATGGCCGTGGGGGTCGTGCTGGTGGCTAGCACGCGCCCCTTCGAGGGGCTCTTTCTTTTTCTGCCGGTGGCCGCGATGCTGGGACACTGGCTCTTCTTTGGCAAGCACCGCCCCAGCCCCAGGATGCTGTTTCGCCTCAGCGCCGCGCCGCTGGCCTTGCTGATGGCAACCGCTGCCTGGATGGGCTACTACAATTACCGCGCCTTCGGCAGCCCGCTTACCCTGCCCTACACTTTGAATCGCAACACCTACGCCATCGCGCCTTACTTTGTCTGGCAAGCGCCCCGGCCCGAACCGGCCTACCGGCACGATATGATGCGGCGCTTCTATCACGAGCATGAGCTGGTTGACTACGAAAGACTGCACGCCCGAGTGCTTTACCAGAGTTTCATCAAGGCATTCGCGGGGACATTGTTCTTCGCCGGCTTCGCTTTGCTGCCACCGCTACTGATGTTTCGCCGCGTGCTTCTGGACCGCCGTACCCGCTTCCTGGTGATATGTCTGGCGGCCTTGATGGCCGGTCTGTCGATTCAGATATTTCTCATCCCGCATTACCTGGCTCCGTTCACGGCGGTTCTTTACGCGCTCGGGTTACAGGGCATGCGGCACCTGCGGCTGGTGCATGCCGACGGCCGGCCGGTCGGGCTGGGTTGGGTACGGATGACGGTGGCGCTCTGCGTTTTGCTGGTTGGATTGCGCCTGGTTGCCGGCCCTCTCCATCTGGGTACCTCCAAATGGCCGGCTTCGAAATGGAATTTCAGTTGGTACGGCCCGGATTATTTTGGCAACGAACGAGCTCAGGTCGAGCAAGGCCTGGAAAAACTTCCCGGGCTACAGCTGGCCATCGTCCGCTACTCGGCTGACCACAATTCGGTGGATGAGTGGGTCTACAATGCGCCCGACATCGATGGCTCCAAAGTGATCTGGGCGCGGGAGATGGATGCGGCCAACAATCTCGAACTGATTCGTTATTACCCGGGCCGCCACGTGTGGCTGGTGCAGCCTGACCGGCAGCCGGCCGAAGTAACTCCGTACCCCGTGCCTGAGAAGGATGCAGTAGCTTCCAATCGTCCACGTACGAACGTAGCGAAGTATTAGGACAAGCCGATCGGCGCGCCTCTGCCGGGCAAGTCTTGACTAGCTGGCGAAAGGTGACGGTTAGCGCGATTCTTGCCAGGCAAGCTTAAAAGTTCAACCCCGGCATAGGCGACCAGCAACCCCAGCAGCGGTTCGATGGGATGGCGATAGAAGCTCTCACTATGGGTTACATAGTAGGGAAGCGGGAACAGGAACAGTGCCGACGCAAATACGGCGACCCCCGCGACACCGTTCCGCCACATCAGGAACAGTCCCGCAAAAGCCAGCAGTGAAAGGCAAGTTCGCCAGACCGGACCATAGGTTTCCGACGCGGTCCAGAAGTTCACGATTCGTGCCCCGGTGAGACGCGCGAACCGGCTCGGGTCATGGCCAATGAAGTCCAACGCCATCTGCTGCCGGGAGGCACAATATCGGGCATCGCCCATTGCCAGATATGCCTGCAGTTCCTGGGAATTGTGGGTCGGACCGCGCGATTCGTCGGCCGGACCGGTTACCCCGGGATGATTTCCATACCACAGCTCAGGCCCGAAGTTGCCCCGCACCGGTATCACCTTGTGAAAGACCACGTAGTTTCGGATAGACCACGGCAGCAACACGGCGGCAAACACTGCCAACGCAATCAGCGCCTGCCGCCGAAGCTCGCGGCCTCGGTGATACAGCAGCGCCGCCACACTGAACGGCATAAGCGTTAACAGCGTAGTACTCGTCAATCCGGCCAGGCCCCAAAACAGCCCGTATAAGATCCATGCGCGCTTCCTTGCCGGCGACCCGCTCAAGCGCAGATGTAACAGCAGGGCCAGCATCACCAGCAGGGCAGAAAGGCTGGACTCCCAAATCCTCACCGCAAACGCGATCGATGCCAGGTCCAGCGCCCACAACACGGCAGCCGCAAAGCCGGCCATGGTACCGAAACAGCGCACTCCGATGCGGTAAATCAAGGCTGTCGTCAGCGTCGCGAAGAGGACGTTCAGGGCGATGAGGCACCACAGCGATAGCAGCGAGTAAATCCCGAATAGCTTGAACACCGCCGCAACCATCGCCGGGTAGACCGGCGGCAACCAGGCCGTGGGTCCGCTCTGGATTCCGTAGGGCGAGCTGAAGCCGTGGCCGCCGGCAATCGAAGCCGCGATGGAGCACGATTCGAAGCCGCGATAGATTCTGGCCGCGCCGTAATGGAATACGAAGTAGCCGGCTACCGCCAGCCTTAACAAAGCTGCCGTGCTGCAAACGAAGATCAGCACCCATAGCGATCCGGTTTCGGACGCCGGCTGCCGTGCCGCGGACGGGATTTTGGATTTGCAATCCAGGAGTGCGAGGCTGCTCGCTGGGTCGACTCGGGCCCCTTCGGCAGGCAAAGCGCCGCTCGCGCTCACCGCTTGCTCGCTGTCGATTGCATGCCGGGAGCCGTGATCGTCGGCACGGCAATGGTCTCCTCTCCCACCGGCCGGAACATCAGGCCGTGACTGTAAATCTGGGTGGGCAGGACCTGCAGCGTGACGAAGGCCAGATAGAACACCGCTACCGGCAGCAGCAGCAGCAAACGTCCATTGCTGCTCACCAGGTTGGCGACGGCCATGAAGGCCAGGATTCCCAACGGCACCACGAAGCAGAAATAGAAGGGAACGGAAAACGGAAACTGCACCAGGCTGCACAGTCCCGCCACCGCCATCAGCAACATCAGTTGCGAGGTCTGCTTGCCGTGCGAAAACCCGCCCAGCAGCAGCACCACTCCGATAATGATGGTGAGCGGAATGGCCGCTGCCGCCGAGACCCACACCCAACGAGCAAACTCTGGACTGCGTAGAGACTGGTTTAGAGCCAGCGCGGACAGTAAGCAGATGACGGTGAACGCCCAGAGCCGCAGCGTCTCGGATCGCACCTGCGCATTGATCGCCAGAATCGCCAACAGGGGTATGCAGCACAGCGCTCCCACCGGATGGATCGCGGTATGAAACGAGGGCTGCCAGGCGACGATCGGCTTCACCACGACATCCAGAATCAGCGCTCCTAAAGTTCCGCTGGAAATGTAGCCGCGCAGAAAGAAGCCCACCGGCAGCAGCGCGCCCAGCAGCAATGGCAAGACGCGCCCCGCCATCTGCCACAGCCGCACCGGAACCGGGAAGCGGGGCACGCCCCACTCCCGCGCGATCAGCAGGAACGACAGCGCAATGCCGGGAAATGCGAAGTGGTAGGCCTCGGTTACATTGGCCTTGCTGCGCAGCAACCGCAGCAGCATGATGTCGAATCCCACCAGCACCAGGGTGAGCAGCACCGAGTAGGACACGTCGGGGACATAGGTTTCGCGGACCTGCACCTCGTCCTGCACGTTCTGCTCGTCAAAAATCAGGAACAGCAGCGCGGCGATCAGAAAGTACAAGCCGGAGATCTTGGCCAGGCACGACAAGCCGGCCAGGATTCCCGCCAGAAAGACCCAGCGCGAGCGGCGAGTTTCGATGTAACGGAACAACGCCGCCGTTCCGAAGGTGGCAAAGTACAGGCCATACCACGAGCCCAGCGGACTGGGGCACACCGGCACGCTCCACACCACGGCCAGCAAGGTGAGCAGCGACGCGGTGGCGGTCGAGCTCATCTTGTAGGCGATGTACCAGAAGGCCGGCACCCAGGCGACGAAGAATACCAGCAGCATCAGGCGCAGCGAGAGCACCCGATCGCCGAACAGATACAGCGCCAGGGCATGCAGATCCTCCAGCCCGCCGGTGTAGGCGTCGGAAAACTGAACGTGCGGCCGCTCGCCGTGCAGCACCCGTTCGGCGATGTGCGCCTGGGCGAAGTCGTCGGCGGGATTGAATCCCACGTTGAGCCGCGCCAGCAGCAGCAGTGTACTGACTACAATGACGGCCAGCAGCAGCCATTGGGAATGCCTGCACGACACTGGCTGATCGCCACGCGTGCAGGCGCCCGCCTGGGCCGCGGCGCTCGCCATCGCCCGTTGTCCGTAGTCCCGCATGTTTTCCTCGCCGCCAGCTTCGCTAGCTGGCCCTGGTCGTGCTGCTCATCACCTGGGGCGTTTCGGTTTCCTGCGGCTCGATCAGCTGCGCCTTTTTGTAGGCAATGCGCATGATCAAGATGCCGGCTGCCAGTCCGGCCAAAAATCCTGCGAATACGCGAATGAACATTAAGCTCATGGTGGTTCTCCTTTTAAGTGACCTTGTGGTCGGGTTTTTCGCATCAATCCCGCGCAGGACCTTCAGGAGCGCCGGCGCGTGAGTACCGCTTCTCGAATCTAGGGATCGGCCGGACGCCGCAGCGCCAGCTGATCGTTGACCTGGGTTTGGCTTTCCCGAATCGCGCCCACCGGCAACTCCAGCACCTTGTGGGTTTTCAAACCTACCGCTGCGATCCGGAACGGCCCCAAGCCTTCCCAAACGCCGCGCACGCAATAGTCGCGGTCCAGGGCGACGACGTCGATGGGAAAGCGCATGCCGAAGGTGTGTACCCCGGACGACGGCTCAATCAGCAGACCGTCTCCTGGAGCCAGCCCGGAGTGCCCTAACAGCCCCACCAGCCGCGACAAGGCCGTGTTGGCGATATGGATCTCCGACCCCAGCACCGTGCCCCGGGTAAGATTGGCAATTTCCACCTGCCGGGAATTCTGCATAGTTTTACTCCCCGCCTATGCCATCTTTTTGCGGCGCATGACCAGAACGCCCAACACTACGACGAACAACACTCCCGAGATAACGCGAATCAGAGTGACGCTTTCCATTTGCTTCTCCCTTCTAAGTTGTGAACTCGAACCTTGTGAAATCCGAACTACTTGAAAACTCCGTTTAAGCTCCTCATGATGGTGATCATGGCCGGCCCCAGCAGCACAATGAAGATGCTGGGAAAGATAAACAGCACCAGCGGAAACACCAGCTTGACCGTGGTTTTCGCCGCCAGTTCTTCCGCCTGCTGGCGGCGCTTCATACGCATGCCGTCGGAGAAAGTGATCAGGGCTTTCGCGATTGGCGTACCGAAGCGATCGGTTTGCGCCAGCATGCCGGTGAAAGCCTTGATCACGTCCAGCTTGGTGCGATCGCCCATGCTGCGCCAGGCCTCGATTCTGCCTTTGCCGGCGCGCTGCTCCAGATTGATCTGGGTAAACTCCTCGGCGATCGGGGGATGGCTCAGCGACAGCTCCTGTCCCGAGCGCAACAGCGCCTGATCCAGGCCCAGTCCGGCTTCCACGCAAATCACCAGCAGGTCGATGGCGTCAGGCATGCCCAGGCGAATCTTTTCCCGCCGCATGCGGATGATTTCGGTGAGCACAATGTCGGGACCTAGAAAAGCCAGTGCCGCCCCGGCAATCATCCAGAACGTAGTGTTGCTGGGAATGAAGCTGGCGCCCACCAGCGCAGCTAACGGGCCCAGCAGCCGGAGCGCGAAATAGAGGTCGGCATCGCCGGGATTGCGCAGTCCGGCGGCGACGAATCGTTCCCGCAGCTTGGGATTGTCGCGCAAGCCCAGCGAGGTTCGCAGGAAGCGGAAAATCTTTAGCAGACTTTGGGTGGGCGATTCTTTGGGCTGATCCTCGAAGAAGGCGACCCGATCGCGGGTCAGGTCGAAGACGCGCTTGGCTTGTCGTGAAGGCCGCAGCATAAATATGACAATGACCAGCGCATTGGCGAAGAATGCGGTCACCACGATACTGATCTGCAGCAGCGGATGCATATTGGCTATACCTTCACGTTCACGATCTTGCGAATGATGATTCCACCCACCAGCATCAACGTAATTCCCACATAGATCAGCTTTCGCCCCAGCGGATCTTCCACCAGGATCTTGGCGTAGCCGTGATTGGAAAGATTGATCAGGAAAAACATGATGATGGGCAGCAGCCCCAGAATGACTCCGGTCAGGCGGCCCTGCGCGGTGTAAATGCGCACTTCACCTTCGATCCGGATGCGGTCGCGGACCACGGCCACGGTGCGGTCGAGAATGTCGACCAGATTGCCGCCGGTTTCTTTTTGCACCAGCATGGCGGTCACTACGAATTGCAAATCAGCCGACGGCACCCGGCGCGCCAGTTGCAACAGCGCGTCGCGATGCGGCAGGCCAAAATTCTGCTGGCGATACACTTCGCGGAATTCGGTGCGTACCGGTTCGGCAGCTTCCTGGCCCACAATCTCGATGGCCGCGCTCAGCGAGTGTCCGGCGCGCAACGCCCGGCAGACCAGATCGATGGCATCGGGCAGCGCCTGATTAAAACGGCGCAGCCGGCGGGCCCGCTTGATCTGCAGCACAAAGAAGGGCAGCGAGGAGAACAGGATTCCCAGCACGATGGCGACCACCGCATCGGGCAGCCAGAAGTAGGCCACCACGAAACCGAAACCCGAGGACGCCACGGAGCTGGCCAGCACCATGGGCACGCTCCACGAACTCTCCGCCTGGGTAATCAGCAGCTCGATGCGATGGGCCACGTTCCAGCGCTTCAGCAGATTGTCCAGCCAATCGATCTCGCTTAGCTTGGTGCGCTTCAGAAACTCCGGCATGCCTTCGCCCAGGTAGACTTCCGGCGCAGTCGCCACCTGGATCCCGGCAATGCGGCCTTCGATGGTGCGATCGGTGGCCGTGGGACGGGTCAGCAGCAGCAAGGCCGACAACGTCAGCAGCAGAACGCACGCGAAGACAATAACGATCAAAACCATGAACTGCCTACCCTTGCCCTGGGGAACTCCAGTTAGGTCTGGTCTCGAAGGGGACGGCCTTTAGGCCGTCCGTTAAATATCCGAATAGGATTCGGCTTTAGCCGCTGCGGGACCTCGCTTTCACTTCACCAGAGGTTCCCTAGTTGTCCACCGGATATCCAAACGAATTGACCGCAACGCAAATCATGACCGCGACGAACGACATAAAGCCTGCGACGATAGAGATCAACATTTCATGCCCCTTCTTCTAAAGCAGCCTCTGGGTTGCTGTGACCGCCTTGAAAGGGCGCGGCTTCAGCCGCGTCGATCGGCGCTACACCACCTCGGCCTTTAGGCCCTGAGGAACGCCCCTCAGCGGCTAAAGCCGATGTCTCGCACCCAGCTTTTCGGCACGCCTGAAGGCGTGCCCCTTCAAAACGGATACAGCCACTGTGAAATTGCTCTAGACCTCTTCCGAGGCGTCCAGCAGACTCATCGGAATGGGAATGCCGGACGCTTTCAGCCTCTCTGCAAACTTGGGAACAATACCGGTGGCATAGAACCGGCCCAGCACTTTGCCGTTCAGCCCGATGCCCCGCTTCTCGAACAGGAAAATGTCTTGCATGCTGACCATGTCGCCGCTGGTGCCGGTGATTTCGGTGATGTGCGTCACTCGCCGGGCGCCATCGCTCAAGCGCGAAACCTGCACAATCAGCTGCACCGCCGAGGCAATCTGTTGCCGCACCGCTTTTTCCGGCAGGTTCAGGTTGGCCATCATGCACATGGTTTCGATACGCGACAGCGCGTCGCGCGGGCTGTTGGCGTGCACCGTGGTGATGGAGCCGTCATGGCCAGTGTTCATGGCCTGCAACATGTCCAGCGCCTCTTCGCCGCGCACCTCGCCTACCACAATGCGATCGGGCCGCATACGCAGGGCGTTGATCACTAACTCTCTCTGGCGGACGCCGCCCTTGCCTTCCACGTTGGGAGGCCGGCACTCCAGGCGCACCACGTGGTTCTGCTTCAAGCGCAGTTCGGCGGAATCTTCGATGGTGACAATGCGCTCGCGCTCGGAAATGAATCCCGACAGCACGTTGAGCAGCGTGGTCTTGCCGGCGCCGGTGCCGCCGGAGATGATGACGTTCAGCCGCGCCTTCACCGCCTTCTGCAGGATGTCCAACATTTGCGGGGTGTATTCGCGATAACCCAGCAAATCTTCCGCGGTTAAGGGAACGGTGCCGAAACGGCGGATGGAAAGGATGGGTCCGTCGACCGCCAGCGGCGGAATGATGACGTTCACGCGCGAGCCGTCCGACAGGCGCGCATCCACCATGGGAGCCGATTCATCCACCCGCCGTCCCACGCTGGAGACGATCTTGTCGATGATGTGCATCAGGTGAGTGCTGTCTTTGAAAGCGACATTGGTCTTCTCCAGAATTCCGCCGCGCTCCACGTAGACCGAGTCGTGGGTATTGACCAGGATGTCGTTCACCGTGGGATCCTGCAGCAGCGGCTCCAGCGGCCCCAGCCCAAAGACTTCGTCCAGCACTTCATTGGCAATGCGCTCGCGCTCGCTGGCGCTGAACGGCACTCCCTGTTCGCTCACCAGCGGCAGGATGATGGTCAGCAGCGTCTGCCGCGCCCGCGTGTCCTGCATGAACAGCAACTTCTCCAGGTCTACCTTCTTGATCAGCTCGCGATGGACGGCCGACTTCACTTCCTGTTGCGCCCGTCCCAGCACGGGCTTGGCAGCGTGATCAAACAAACCGCCCACCCGACTTGCACTTGTCGGCAACGTTACTGTGGCCATATCAGCCAAGATTCCTCCGCACTCCAGCTAAAGGGTTGACGTTCCTCTCATCTCCAAAGCGAAAACCTGCGCTTGGGCTCTTCGGCTACCAACTCCGGCGTAATCGGGAGCAGGCTGGCCGCCCATTTCTTGATTTGCAAGGCAAACTCGATCTTGCGATCCGGCGAAACCGGCGTCCCGGTATTCATGGCGCGCATCAGCTCCTGCGGATTGTTGGGAACCGTAATCGATACCGGCTGACGAACCGCCTTCTCGATCTGGTCCAGCGTCACCGCGCCTTCCGAGCTGAAACGATTCACCACGACTTTCAGCTTCGACGGCGACACCCCGCACTGCGACAGCCGGTCGACGTAGCGCGACAGGTCGCGCAGCGCCGGAACATCCGGAGTCGTGACCAGGTACAACTCGTCGCAGCAATCTACGGTAACCAGGTTCAGGTCGCTCAAACCCAGCGGGCAGTCGATGATGACGTATTCGTAGACATCGGCCAGAAAGCGCACCGCCCGCTCGACCGCATCCAGCGGAACATTGATGGCGCCGTTCAGCACGCAGGGGCCGGGCAGTACGTCGACTCCGCTGGAGTGGTGAGCCACGAAGCCGGCCAGCAACGTTGGGTCCAGACGGGTGACGTTACGCACCAGTTCGTAGAAATCGTAAGAAGGAGCGTCGTGCCCCAGGTACAACGCCACGTGTCCCAGATGCGGATGCTGATCCACGATCAGAGTTTTCTTGCCGAACGAGTGGGCCAGAAACGAGCCCAGATGCACCGCCAGCGTGGTGGTGCCGGCGCCCCCCCGGCAGCCCAGAAAAGCCAGGATCTTGCCCGCACTCCTGACGTCGCGCGCCCCCTGAATGCGGCCCGACAAACGCACAAACGACTCGCACACCTGCTCGACCGACAGCGGCTTGCTGAGATATTCGGTGCAGCCGGCGCGCATGGCTTCCACAATCAGCGTGGGATCGGATTGCTGCGAGAGCGCGAACAGCGTAGTTCGCCCGCGCAGCATCAGGTGCAGCGAATTGGCCGCCTGCACCGCCAGCGCGCGATCCTGATCGAAGTCGATCATGCAAACCGAAAGCTCCGCGTTTTGCACTTTCAACAAAGGCTGCAGCTCTCCCTCCTGCAGGGAATAACCCTGCAGTTCGCCGGCGAAGGTGCCGTGTTCGGCCAGCGTCGCGGCCTTCACCTTCTCCACCGTGTCGCGGTCGACGCAGACCGTGATCACGCACAGACCGCTCTGGCTGCCGTTAGATCCCTGAATCTTCAAGCCCCTGCTCCCTGGCTACTCCCGGAAGGTTTGCTTCACGGATTGCTGGCCTGCGGCTTTTGGTTGTAGCTCTTAGGCAGACCATGATCGAAGTTGCCCAACTGTCCGGGTGGCACAACCCATTTCGGATTGGGCGGCGGCGGTGGTGTTGTGGTTAACGGATCGACGATGGTGGGCGTGACCACGACGATCAGCTCCATCACTGAATGGTTCAGGCTCTTGGAGCGGAAGAGCTGTCCCAGGATCGGTACATCCGCGATTCCGGGCATCCGGTTGAGACTGTCCGTGGTGCGCCGATCGAGAATCCCGGAAATCCCAAAAGTCTGACCATCCCTTAGTTCGACCTCGGTTTCCGCCTTGCGCGTCGATAGCGAAGGGATGGTGTATCCGGCAATCACCACGACGTTGGTGTAGTCCAGCGCGCTGACCTCGGGAAGTACCTTCAACCGGATGGTGCCATCGGGATTGACGTACGGGGTGAATTCCAGCTTGACGCCGTACTGGCGAAACTGGATGGTGACCGTCGCCGTTCCTCCGGCGCTGCCCGGTTGCACCACCGGGAAGGGAAATTCACCGCCCGCCAGAAATTTGGCCGGCTCGCCATCGATGGTGGTCAGCGTCGGCTCGGCCAGCACTTCCAGGATTCCCTTGGTCTGAAGGTCTTTCAGACTCGCTCCAATTCCGTTCTTGATATTGAAATAAAACAGGTTCAGAAAGTCCGATATGGTAGCCGTCGGAGAGCCGCTATTTTGAGTTTGAAAGCTGGGCGGAGAGAATTGCTCGGTAGTGCCCGATCCGATGTTCTGGCCGTTGAGCCCGAACAGGTTGACCCCAAAAGCATCCAGCTTGGAGCGATCCAGCTCGGCGAATCTTACCTTCAGTTGCACCTGCGGCCGGTGCCGGGGATCGATCACCAGCGAGTTGACGATCTCCTTCGAATAGACCAGGGACAGCTTGTTGGCGATGTCGGCTTCGGTGTCGCTGCCCACCACTCCCGACAGAAACAGCTTGCCCTCTTGCGCATCCACGTTGATGTGGTCCGCCGGCAAGGCTTCGGCCAACGATTCCCGCAGCCGGGCTACGTCCACGTCCACCAGAACGGTCAGCACGGTGGAAGTGCCCATTTCATCCCACAGAACCACCGTGCTGGTGCCGGCCGTTTTGCCGGTGAGCACCAGATCGCGGGGCGTGGGCGTCATGGATTCCAGCACCGTAGGATTGCTGACGTAGATGCGGCGCAGGCGTTCCGGCGTACTGATGAACACCGAGCGGCCCACGATGACGTGCAGGGTTTGGGTGCCGTCATCCGGTTCGTTGTTTTCGGAAGGAGGCGGAGGCAGGGGCGCTGCCGAACCTACTTGCGCTTCCCGCCGCGCATAGAGCGAGTGCGTCTCCGGCGCGGCTGGCGGGGGATTACTAGCTGGATTGGTAGCCGTGGTTGGGTTGGTGGTGGGCGCAGCCGGGGTCGCCACTTGTTCCGGCTGATCGGCTGCGGGCGACGAAGACGGCGCGCTGGTCGTCTGCGCCGCCAGGGTTGCCGCCGACCACAACAGGAGCGTCAGCAGATCCAGAATTCGTACCCGATAATTGATCGATCGCAGTCGCATGATGTCACTCAAATTGACTCGTCGAGCGCTTGTCGCCATTGATGGTCTCCACCACGTACGGTTCCTTCACCGGCACGTGCGGGGCGACCCGGACCATCGCGTCCTTGTGGGTTGGCACGGCCCCGGCTAGCGCCGCAATTTGTATGGGGACAGACTTGATCTGTCCCCGGTCGGCGCCATTGCGCAGCACGAACTCAATGCTGCCCTGGCTGCTGGCCAGCACCAGCTTCTGCGAATCCTGCGGGGTAAGCAGCAAGGTGACCACGTTGACCGTCTGCGGCTTGCCGGCAGGATCAGGCTCGGTATTCTGTCCGGCGGTCAGGACTTCAACGTCCTGCAGAACGATCTCCGTCGACGGCGCAGGTACTTTGTCGGACTTGATGGTCACCAGCACATCCACGTGCGATCCGGGAAACAGAAAGCCGGCGACTCCCACGACCTCATCGGAGCGCACCGAGACCGCCCGCATGCCTTCCGGGATCTTCACCGTCAGCCCAATGCCGGAGCCGGGAGCGGCCAGTTGCGAAGCCAGCAGTGGTTGCCCGCTGGGCACCGGATAGATTGCGGATCGTCCCACCACTTCGTCGATCTTGGTGAAGGTGCCTTGCATCGGAAGTGACTGCGGCCAGTCGACCAGCACCAGGTTGTCCGCCTTCAGTACCTCGCCCGACTGAACCGGATGCGACGCGGCCACCAGCTTTTGGGTCTGGATGGCAGCGCCCCGGTTCCCCAGCTTGTGGCTGATGACGAATGTCACTGCGGCGGACAACAGCAGCGCGACTGCGAGGGCGAAGATCAGACGACGTGGGTTCATGGTTTTATCTCAACAGCACGCTGCACAGGGTGATCCCGGTGCCCGCCGCAATGGCCAGTCCATACGGCAGCCGCAGGGTTTCCTCATTGCTGACGTTGATGTCGGAGTGCGGCCGCAGACCGCTGCTGCCGTGATGGGCGACCAGCACTCCAATGTTCGACAGGGTGTGCTTCAGCCGCCGCCGCGAAATGGCTAGCGTCAGAGCAAACACCCCACCCATGAGGGCGGTCGCAATCAGGATCTCGGCAAAATGATTGAGCCCGGCCAACACGCTGACCGCGGTCATCAGCTTCACATCGCCGGCTCCCATGCCGCCTGCCAGATGAAAGACCAGGAACACCGCCCCGGCCAGCAGTCCGGCCAGCGCCGCCGATCCCAGAGAACGCCAGCCGCCCAAGACCAGGTGCAGGATCAGCCCGAGCAGAATCGATGAACCGGTCAGCCAGTTGGGAATGCGGCGGGTGCGCACGTCGGACCAGGCGCCAATACCGGCGCTGACAAACGACATGCCGACGAACGTGGTGTCAAGATCGATCACGGACAGAATGCCCTCGTTGGTGTCTTGCCGCAGACCCAACCTGTGATTGGCGGTTGCCGTCAACTGCCGGCGAGCTCCCTGTTGGTCGACCTTTGCGGTAAGACGATCGCAGGCCTTGTTTCCGGGCCCGCAACCTTCCGCCTCAAGCTCTCTGCCATCCTGCCGGACGCGCGCAATCTTGAAGCGGCTGAACGTCCTGAGAATAGTCATGCGGTGGGTCAGGCTATTCCACGTTCTTGCCTGAGCTTGCAGATTTCTTGCATTAACTCCCCGGGCGGGGTTGTAGGCGCAAATCCTTGTGCTACGGTGGGCTCAAGTGAGTGCCAATTCATGCCCACAACCACCCGTGAACTGCCCGTAAACAGCGTTGAAGCCCCACTGGCCGCCGATCGGAAGGTCAGCCGGCTGGGCCATCTCTACCGCCTCATCTTTGGATTTCCGGTGCTGCTGGCCGTGGTGCTGGCCGCGGTGGTCTACATCTTCGCCCGCCGCGGTATCGCTGATCCCGATATCTGGTGGCATTTGCGCAACGCCGAGTACCTGGTCAAGCACGGCGCCATGGTCCGCAGCGATATGTATTCGTTCACCGCCCACGGCGCCCCCTGGATCAATCACGAATGGCTTACCGAATTGCCTTATTACTTGGGCTGGCGGCTGCTGGGCGCCCGTGGTCTTTATATGGTCATGTTGGGGGCCGTAGAGGTCATACTTCTGGGCGTTTTTTATCTGGCCTACCGCACCTCCCACAATGTGAAGGCTGCGTTTGTGGCCTCATTTCTGGCCGTGACCCTGGCCACCATCTCGTTCGGCCCCCGCACCTTGTTGTTCGGCTGGATCCTGCTGGTGGTCGAGCTGCTCATTCTCAACGACTTCAAGGAAGGGAAGGATCGCACCTGGTGGCTGCCGCCGCTGTTCCTGGTGTGGGTCAATTCCCATGGCTCGTGGTTAATCGGGATGGTGTTTTTCTCGGTATTCGTTGCTTCAGGGCTGGTTGGAGGCCACTGGGGCCGCATCACCGCGAAGCGCTGGACGCGGGCCGAACTTACCAAACTGGCCAGCATGCTGGGACTCAGTGTCCTGGCTTTGTTCGTGAATCCCTATACCTATCACCTGGTCTTCTATCCCTTCGATCTGGCCTTCCAGCAGAAGCTGAATATCAGTCATGTGGTGGAGTGGCAAAGCCTGAACTTCCACGAGCTGCGCGGCAAGGTAGTCTTTGTGATGCTGGCGGGAATCATCGTGCTGGCACTTGCCCGCAAACGGCAGTGGCGCTTGCATGAGGTAGGCTTTCTGCTTATCGGCTTTTATGCCACGTTGACCTATACCCGCTTCATGTTTCTGGCAGCTATCGTGGTTACCCCCTTATTGGCGGTTGAAATCGATTTCCTGCCGCCCTATCGCCGCGAAATCGATAAGCCGCTGCTGAACGCCGTAATTATCCTGGCCATCCTGGGGGCCATGGCCGCAAGCTTTCCCTCCACCACTTACTTGATGACAGATACGGTCACAGACTATCCGGTAAAAGCTTTGCCTTACCTGCAGAACTTCGCTCCCGCCGGGCCGGTGCTGAACGACTATCTCTGGGGTGGTTATCTGATCTGGAACACGCGACAGATTCCCGTATTTGTCGACTCACGTGTCGATATTTATGACCACCGGGGAATCTTTAAGGACTACCTTGACGCGATGGGAGTGGTGCGTCCGCTGGAGATACTCGATAAGTATCACATCCGTTATGTCCTCTATAACAAAGACCAGCCATTGGCCTATCTTCTGCTGCACAATCCCGGCTGGAAGACGAATTATGACGATGGGTCGACCATCTTGTTCGAGCGAATCGGGAGAGTGCCTTAACCCCCAATTTGATTAACCAGCAGACTCCCGGCAGGCCGCGGATTCTCATTTCTGGAAGGCAGCGAAGCAGGCGAGCCACAGGTTGTTACCTGCAGATCCGTTGCCGGTCGAATTCATAAGTGGCACAAAAGACTAGATTTTCTGCAGATAGAGTAGAGACTTAGGTGGTTACTATTTCACTGACAAACTACCGAAAGGTTACGAAAGGTCTAGTACTTTCGTAAGGGTGAAACTAGCTTGCCAGCAAAGAAATTTATTGACATTAGGCAATATTCCCCGTATCTATACGCCAATGCGCCAATGGAATTTGTAGCGTCGGATTTGGGATTCCCTGTCAGTCAAGAGCTTCTTAGGTCTCATCCCCTGCGAGATTGACAAAGCTCGGAGAAAATAACGGACAGCAATTCCAGCACCGAAGTGCTATGGCTGTTTCTGGAAGCGTGGGCTTCGTCTTGCTCCGCTGTAGTGACGAAGAACCACGCAATTAGAATACTCGCCTAAATTTCAGTCTATGGCCGGCCAATAAGATCGCCCATTACGCGTCAACGGGAGACTATGGCGACTGGAAGAATAAGCATTTATGACCGGGTGTCGCAACGCCTGGCGCCGCTGGTAGCGTGCGCCGAGCCTCAGCTGGATTCCACCAATGCCCCCTGGCTTGGTATCAAGCTGGAGCAGTATCGTCTAGGCGATTCCGACCGTCCCGAAGCTAGCACAACCGCCTACCTGGCAGCCGTCTCCTTAGCCGGATCCTACAAAACCGAATACCGGGCAGGATCTGGGCAGAGAGGCTTCAGTGTGACCTATCAACCCGGCAGTATCTTTCTGAGCGGTCCCGGCGATCTTCCCGGTCGCCAGTCGACCGGCGAGGCCGAGTTCCTGGCCTTCGAGGTGGCGCCCAAGTTTATCTTGTGGGCCGCCGACGAGCTGGTGACCGGCCGGCCCTTCGAAGTGCAGCAACTCTGGGGGGCGCAAGACGACCAGCTCCGCTACATCATGCTCACCCTGCACCACGAGTTGCTGGCTAAATGCCCTTCGGGAAGACTCTTTGGAGAGTACATGGGATTATCCTTTGCCACCGCCTTACTGACCAACCATTCCACCATTCCAGCTCGACTGAATCACTATCGCGGCGGTCTGTCGCCTTACAAGCTACGCCAGGTCACCGACTTCATCGCCGACAACCTCTCCTGCAATCTTTCCTTAGCCGAAATGGCTAATCTGCTGCAGATGGGCCCCTGTCACTTTGCGCGGGCCTTCAAAGAATCGACCGGCCTCTCGCCCCACCAGTACGTGTTGCGTCGCCGGGTGGAACGCGCTCTGCAGATGCTGAAGGAAACGCGGGTAAACCTGGCTGACATCGCTTACGATCTGGGATTTTCCAGTCAGGGACACTTCACCACCGTCTTCAGCAAGATCGTGGGAGTCTCGCCCAGTAGCTATCGCGACCAAGTCCATCCCATGAAGCGGCTGCAGCCTTGTTACGGCGCGGCCGAAACCGCCGGCGAATAACTCATCCTCCATGTGCCGCGCAGATTAGATTGCGGTGCCCCCTGCGGGGCACCTCGCTGCACTACTGCTAATAATCCTCCATAGGAATCTGCAAGCCGCGCACCGATTCTGAAAGATCGCAAATCCATCGGAAGGGTACCCTCAGCTCATTCGCAGAACCCCCGCGCCTGGGAAGTTCTCTTCCAGCCTCTGTGGTAGAAGCTGGGGCGCCAGGTGGGGCTCAGAAAGAGGAAAGAGACATGCAGGAAATAAGCGAACCTCATGTTGCAGATGGGAACCTCCTACGGATGTTGGCCCTCGACTTCACCGCAATTCTGATTGGCTACAACATTCCGCGGGAGGATGCCCGGCGGGTTGCCGAGCAGGCGATCGGGCCGGTACGGGAGCACTTCGCCATTAGTGGGTCGGTGTTACGCCTGACCCGGGTCTGAACCCAATCCTGAGTCGGCTGCACCATGCTAGTCCGCGACCGACGCGCCGGAAATAGGTCGGATTGTGTAAACCGCATCAAGATTCTGGAATAAGTGGAACCGGGATGTTGCTACGCTGGGCGCGTCCCATCGGACTCTGCGGCAAGTCTTTCACCGCAAATCGAAGCAGTTGGTGCCCCGATTCTGTAAGGCAAGCGCGGCCCATAGTCGAGCCACTACGCTCACTAGGGCGGCGCAAAACCTGCTTGAGCGTTGGTATGAGAAATGAGTTACGGCAGTTTTTCGCGAAATCAATGAGGCCCTCCGGCGCCGGCCCTAAGCCTCCGGAGCAGAGCTGGAAACGTCGTCTTCGCCGGATTGCGGATCCCCGAGGCAACGCTCTCACCGAGTTTGCCTTCGTGCTTCCGCTGTTTGCGCTGATGATGTGCGCCACCCTGGATATGGCGCGTTTGTTCTATACCCAGACCACACTGCAGAATGCGGTGCGCGCGGGTGGGCGATATGCCATTACCGGGAACCATCAGCCCAATCCCAATAATCCCGGCCAGAACCTGTCGCGGGTGCAATCGATCAGCCTGGTAGCCCAGCAGGCTGCTATGGGCATCGACACTTCTAATCTTCGGATCTCCAGTTTGGTCGGCGGGGCCGGCAGCGCGGGTGGTCCGGGCGACACCGTGACCGTGTCTTTATCGACAAACGTGCAACTCATAACCCCGATCATTGGCCAGTTCTTCAATCAAGGGCAATTTCCGCTCACTGTGAGCGTTAGTTTCTTGAATGAACCTTTTCCCCCAAGCTTGACCAACTAGGAGCGAAGCAAGATGGCAGTTACGGATCCCCACGACACGGCGCCCCGCAGGAAAACCAGGGGCGAGTCTGGCCAGGCGCTGGTCGAGTATGCGGTGTCGGCCCTGATGATGGCCACCCTGGTGTTCGGCGTGATCGATTTCAGCCGCGCCATTTATCAGCAGCAAGTGATTACGAATCTGACGGGAGAAGGCGCGAACATGGCCTCGCGCGGCACGGCTATGTCGACCGCCGTGAGCGCCGTGATGGCTGACTCGGACTTGAACCTGAGTACCAATGGGAAGGTCATCGCGACGGCTGCCTACAATAATGCTTCCACGGTAAAGATCACTTCCCAGGTATCGCAGGGATCAATTACCGCAACCAGCCATGTGGGAGCCAACGGTGGCACCGCCACTCTTCCCTCAGGCGCGGTTCCTCAGAATAACCAGACTGTCTACGTGGTGGAAATCTTTTATGCCTATCAACCCATAACTCCGATAGGCAAACTAATACAGGCTGCCCTACCCGTACAGCTCTATGACGCAGCCTACTACTGACAAGGAACAGTAAGAATTTGAAACGCTTTAGTCCAAAACGAGATAGAAAGAACGAACGCGGACAAGTTCTCATCCTGCTGGCTTGCGTCATGGTAGGCCTGTTATTGTGCTCGGCCATGGCAGTGGATGTGGGATTTGCCTATGTCACCAGGGCAAAACTGGTCAAGGCCGTGGATGCCGCCTGCCTGATCGGGATGACCAGCCTTTCCCAGGGCCAGACGACAGCCCAGACCCTGGCGACCAACTCTTTCACCGCAAACTATGCGGTTTCACCTCTGGATAGTGTTCCGCCGGCCGTGAATGTTAGTTTCTCGACCAGTTCAGGTCAGGAAGTAGTAGGGGCGACAGGCACAGCCACCATCCATACCATCTTTATGGGACTGCTGCCCGGGTTCCAAACCTTGACGGTAAATGCCACCGCGCAAGCGCTCCGTGGAACCTTGGCCATGACCATCGTGGTAGACCGTTCCGGTTCGATGGCCAGCAACGGCGGTCAACAGGCGATCACCGCTGCGGTCCCCACATTTGTAAACTACTTCAACAATACGGTCGATGAAGTGTCCCTGGTCAGCTTCGCCTCCAATGCAACCACCGACGTTGCCATCGCCCACCAGTTCCAGACTCCCATCACAAACGCAATCAATACCATGAGCTTTACCGGTGGTACCTTTGGTCTCGGCGGACTTGTCTTAGCGAAGGCACAGGAAGATACCGTAATTCCTACGCAGGGACAAAATCTTGTCAAGGTTGTCGTGTATTTTACCGATGGCTTGGTCAACGAAATTCAGGACACCTTCAATTGCACTACCCAGTGGGGAGCCACGCTTTACAACTACGGGGGATATGACACCGGCAGTAGCGTAGATTTCTTTGTTCCCAGTAACGGTACCGACTGGGGAGGTCTGGTTGCGTATGGCAATCCATCTAAGAATGTGCCTCCTCACCAGCCAACGCCGCCTTGTGGGGGAGTGACCAGCTTCACCTCCCAGATCGACGGATCACAAAAATCCTTTACCCGCACCAATGTCACGGCTGATGCCCAATACCGGGCCCTGCAGACGGCCAATGCTTTGCGCACAGACACAAATCCGGGACCAACGGTATACATTTATGCCATCGGATTGGGTACCGATCCTAGTCTGACTTTCCTGCAGGAGATCGCCAATGACCCGGCCAGTCCGACCTATAACTCCAGCCAGCCTACAGGTGAGGCAGTCCTTGCTCCCGATTGCTCTTCTCCCAATTCGCCGGTCTGCAACCAGGAGCTACAACAGGTATTTCAGACGATTGCCGCCAAAGTTCTGCTGCGCCTTACCCAGTAGCTTCCTCTCCGGATCAAGAAGCCAGCAAAGCTAGATCGGAACGCCAACGTTTCGATCTAACGCTTGCGCGGTTGCCGGCGATATTACCGGCATGATCCCTTGTCGCATTTCCGTAGCTAGCTTCCATAATATTGCGGTACTTTCCACGATCTTGCCGAAAATATAGCGTTCACTCAACAGTTTCCCCGGCATTGACCATAAATTCCCACAGAATTACGTTGCGGTTACAGCTCTTACCCAGTGGTTGGCCGATAAGTGGTGACGAAGAGACTTGTTCAGGCAAGTTGTTTAGCCGCTTAGTGCCCTAGAAAAGCAACTGCCGATGTCGTAAAGTGTAAGGGCTACAGGATCTTGGGTCAGGTATCGTTCCGGTGTTAGGTTTTATGGGTACTGGCTAAACTACAAGGCCTGATTCGATGTGGCACGGCCGGTGTGGCTCTTCAACTTCGCTCCCGAAAAGTCTGTTGTTTCTAACCGACCGCTACAACGGTTCGGAGGACACCCTTGTGTCGATCAGGTTTCAGATGAGCGCGCCACACTCGTCCCGCATTGCCCAGTCGCGGAGACTCTGCCCAGTCGCGCAAATCAAGCAAGCCGTCGTCACGCCGATGTATCAGGGCGGGGAACGATGCTTGTGCCACTGGCAGACTGCGCCCGTGGTTGACTCCAGTTCAGGGCCGTCCCGCGGGGGAAACGAAATCCATGGCTGGTGAGCGAATTCTCTACGTCTGCTACGATCCGGCCTGGCTGGTTTTGCGGGAGCGCGTTTTGCTGGGCGAAGGCTACCAGGTTTCTACGGTGCTCGGTACCGACGGACTCATGGCACTGAGCCAGGTTGACGAATTCGATTTCGTTTTGCTGGGAGACGAAGGACCTCTGCCCGACCGGCAGAACGCTCTGCTCTGGCTCAAGGACGAGTTCCCACGCGCACCGGTCATCGCCCTTTCCCGCGGCGCCGAACCGCTTCCCGGGTCTGACTGCCGCGTGATCAACAGCGGCTCGGACGACTGGATCCAGGCCGTAGCCGATTGCATCCGGCGCTGTCGTACTTCAGCCTGAGAAGAGCGCCACGCCCACCCCTCAAGCAACTCGCCCTGTGCTCCGAAAATCCCTGGCTGGTCGCTATAAGCTACTGCGTCCCGGTCCAATGTGGATGCCGCCATTCACGTTGCTCAGTTCGATCTGCAAGCCGCCGCTGCCCAGGGTGCCGTTCAGGCTCTTGCCGATCAGATGTCCCTTCACCGTAAGCGGGAAGTCGGTGGTGATGCTGCCATTGATCACCGAGGCGCTGATTTCCGCGTTCGGCGATTGCGGCAGAGTAAGGTCGATGGTGCCGTTTACCGACTTCAGCTTGATGCCGCGCACGTTGTTCAACGACGTGTAGTCGGCGTCGATGGTGCCGTTCACCGTCGCCAGGTCGGCCTCGCCGGTTAAGTCGGAGGCTCGCAACTTGCCGTTGACCAGGTTGGCGTCGATCTCTCCGCTGATTTTCTGCACGTTGAGCGAGCCGTTCACCAGGTCGATACGTTCGAGGCGCGCGTTCTGCGGCACGTGCAGCGTGTAATGCACCGAGGCCGGGTTGTTGTTGGTGTGATGCTCGGGATAGTGGGTGCGGATCTCGACCGAGTCGCTGCTGGCGTTTACTTCGATGCGCGCCTCGTCCAGCTTTTGCTGGTCGCTGGCAGTCTTTACCGCATCGATCTGAACCTCATTGCGGTCCCATCCCGTGATTTCGACGCCGCCGTTGATGTTACTCAGCGAGATACGGCCATTGGCAGTGAGCGGAACCGTGCGATGGAAATCCTGCGTCATCTCGGCGTGAGCGGCCGCAGTCAAAACCATCGCCAGCAGCATTCCCGACAACGCGGCTGCCAGGGTGGTGCCGAATTTACCAGAACGAGTCATGGTGCCTCCTGTTGCGATTAGGCGCGAAATCAGACGAGCTGGTGCTGGTGGGAGATACGAAACCAAGCCGGCGCCGGTTCGAAGAAAAGGGACGAAATGCACGAGCCCGCTGCACGTGACTGCGGTGGGGAACTAGTTGCCTAAGGCGCGAAGGGAATCAACCGCTATAATTTAACGGTGGTTCGCACGGTTCGTGCGCGGATCAGGTAGGTACGGAAATTTCCTGATTCTCTACGAAGGTTCCCGAACGTACGACACCGGTGGCGATCGCATTGCAGTGACTCCCATCCATGGCCTTGCCAAATACTTCAGCCGTTAGCGTTACCGCGACCGTCCTCAACGAAGTGGACGAGGTCGAGGGACTGGTGTCGACCCTGACCCGGCAAACGCTCGCACCGCGGGAGGTCATCGTGGTCGACGGCGGCTCGACCGACGGAACCTGGGAGTGGCTGCAGGCCGCGAGGTTCAACTATCCCACGCTGCTGGCGATTCGCGATGAGACCTGCAATCTGAAAGCTTCGCCCGGACCAATTGCGCGTGGCCGCAACGTGGGCATCGCCGCGGCAACCGCCGAAGTGGTGGCCTGCGCCGATGCCGGCTGCATCTACGATCCGGAGTGGCTGGGCCGGCTGACCGCGCCGATCCTGCATGGCAGTGCGGAATATTCACTGGGCGGATCGTGTGTCGATCCCGAAGGCCAAACCATTTGGGATCTAGCCTCCGCGCCGTTCTTCGGGCTGAAACAGAATGCGGACGGCACGACCCGGTCGTGTACCGCGCGCTCCATGGCATTCCGCAAAGATCTTTGGCAGCGCGTGGGCGGATTTCCCGAGACCAGTTTTCTGGGCGAAGACACTATGTTCGACTTGCTGGTACGCAAGCTGGTGAAACCGGCTTATGCCGAACGGGCGCAGGCCATCTATCGTCCGCGGCACACACTGAAAACCGCGCTCAGCATGATGGCGCGCTATGGCGTGGCCGACGGAGTGCTGGGCACGCGCCGGTCGCGGCTGCTACGGAATTTCTTGCGCTGCCTGGCCGAGGTGATCGCGATCGTTCTGCTGCCGCGTACGGTGATTCCGCTGGCCGTGGTGCTGCTGCTGGAAATCTATTTTGCCTTTCGCCTCGACTGGTCGACTTTCGGCAAACACGCGAGTCTCCGCCAGATGGGAGCGCGCTTGTTGTATTCGCTGCTGGTTCCGTGGATTGTGACCTGGAGTCAGAGCGTCGGCGAGCTGACCAAGACCAACCAACCTAACCGGCAAAACGCGTAAAGGCGGCATTTGGCAATTAGCATTTGGCCGCGGAAGCGCCGGGCTGAGTTTCCTCAGCTTTTTAGGACAGGCTTGCGGCTGGTGCGCTGGCGACTTGTTTTCGCAGGCTGATCGCAGCTTGCAGAATCTCCTGCGCCACATCCTGCTTGCTGGCTTCGGGCACGGCAATCGTCTCGCTTGCGGTCACGATTGTGACTTCGTTGCGATCGCTGTTGAAGCCGATGCCGGGGCGCGCTACGTCGTTCAGCACGATGACGTCGACCCGCTTACTCGCGAGTTTGGCGCGGGCGTTTTGCAGTAGGTTCTCGGTTTCAGCCGCAAAACCAATCAGCAGCGGCAAGCGCTTTCCGGTAGCGTGGCGCAGGCTGCCCAGGTCGGCCAGGATGTCGGGGTTGGGCTCCAGTTGCAGATCCAGCGCGCCTTTGCGCTTGATCTTCTCCGACGAAACTGTCTTCACGTGATAGTCGCCCACCGCCGCCGCCATAACGATGATGCCGGCTTGTTCCCAGCGGTCGAGCACGGCGGTCCGCATCTGCTGCGCAGTCTCCACGAAAATGGTTTCGGCCGCGCTGGGCGGCTGTAAGGCCGTGGGCCCGCTGACCAGAATGACTTTCGCGCCGCGGCGCAACGCGGCTTCGGCCAGCGCGTATCCCATCTTCCCGCTGGAACGATTGCCCAGATACCGCACCGGATCGATGGGCTCGTGCGTGGGGCCGGCGGTGACCAGCACGGTCTCGCCGGCCAGATCCTGCGTGACACCCAGCCGCTGCAAAGTGGCAGCGACAATCTGCTCCGGTTCGGCCAGCCGTCCCGCGCCCACCATGCCGCAAGCAAGATAGCCGCTGCCCGGCTCGACAATATGCACCCCACGAGCGCGCAGGATTTCCAGATTCGCCTGCGTGGCCGGATGCTCCCACATGTTCACGTTCATCGCTGGTGCGACGACGACCGGCGCGGTAGTCGCCAGATACAAAGTGCTGAGGAAATCGTTGGCGATGCCCTGGGCGAATTTTGCCAGTGTGTCGGCGGTGGCGGGCGCAACCAGCAGGCAGTCCAGCGATTGCGCCACCGCGATATGTTCGACCGCTGAGTCCAGATTGGGCTGCTCGGAGGTAGAGCCGAACATGCCGGTGATAACTTTCTCGCCGGAGAGCGCGGCGAACGTCAGTGGCCGCACGAACTCTTGCGCCGCGGCGGTCATAACGACCTGTACCTGGAGTCCGTGGTCCTGCAGGTGACGAACGATTTCGGCGGCTTTATATGCAGCGATGCCGCCAGTGACGCCCAGTACGATTTTCATCTCTGTCTCGGCTACCGCGCGCAACCAAACGGAAGGGAAGCCTTATTCCGAGCTAATCAGGAGATGCGAAGCCGGGAAAGAAAGTCGCGTATCCCTTTCGCCGGCGAACCGCACCTGTCGGCCTGCAGCCGATTAGCGCTAATCGTCGGCGTCGCCACCCACCGGGCCGGTAGGCTCGGCAACCGCGTCCAGAGAAGCGGCGGCGGCAGCGGGCGGAATTTCCCATTTCACCCGGCCGGCCTGAATCTCTTCTTCGGCGATGCGGCAAGGTTTGCGCGAGTGCGGTTCTACGACCGGGCGAGCCCCGTTCTGGATCTGTCGGGCGCGGCGCGCGGCCACCAGGACATAGCGATAATTGCTGTCGAACCCTTCCACCAGTTTCATCGTTCACTCCGTGACGGCGGGAAATCGGGAAAGATCGAACGTTGCCAGAATGGTCTCGACCTGGCGCATCATGTGCGCACGCAAGGCCCGGTCGGCGACCGCCAGTACCGATTGATCCTTTGCACTGAAAGCAGCGGTGTGGGAGCGCCTGAGTCGCTCGGCTTCCACGACCGACTTCAAAGTGTCGATAGACTCCTCCAGCCGATCGTTCACCAAAATATAGTCGTACTGCCGAAAATTCTCAATCTCATGCGAGGCCGTCTGTAACCGCCGCTGGATGATCGCCTCCGTATTGAACAGCCGGGCGCCATCGCCCAGAAGTTGTTTCTGCAGATCGTCATCGGCCTCGGCGCGGCGACGCAGCCGGCGCTCCAGTTCCTCTCGCGACGGTGGCAGGACGAAGATGCTCACGGCTTCCGGAGCTTTTTGCTTCACCTGGGCCGCACCCTGCACATCGATGTCGAGCAGCAGATCGTGCCCGCGCGCGGCCGCCTCGCGCAGAAAGCGCTTGGCCGTTCCGTAGTAGTTGCCGAAGACCTCGGCGTACTCCAGGAACTCGTCTTCGCGAATCATGCGCTCGAATTCTTCCCGGCTGATGAAGAAATATTCCCGGCCCGACTGCTCGCTGCCGCGCGGTGGCCGGGTGGTATAGCTGATGGAAAACTCCAGGTTGGGCACAATGCGGCGCAGTTCGTTGGTGAGGGTAGATTTCCCCGAGCCCGACGGCGCCGAGATGATGAAGATGATTCCGCTCATTCCAGGTTTTGTACCTGCTCGCGCGCTTTCTCAATTTCCGATTTCATCGACAGTCCCAGCGAGGTGATCCGCAGCGCTTCGCCGGCCACTCCGGTGGTCTTCGACATCAGGGTGTTGGCTTCGCGATTCATCTCCTGCAGCAGGAAGTCGAGCTTCTTGCCCACTTCGCCGCCGCCGTCGAGCAGGGAAACGAAGTGCTGGATGTGATTTTTCATCCGCACTACTTCTTCCTGAATGTCGCTGCGCTCGGCCAGCATGGCCGCTTCCTGCAGAATGCGGTCGTGATCGACGTGGCCGCCCAGCAGCTCCTGCATGCGGCCATGCAGCTTCTCGTGATAAGCCTTCAGCACCCGGCCGCGCAGCTGCTCCACCTCATGCGTGGCCGAGGAAAGATGGGTCATGCGGTTGCGCAACTCCTCCACCGCTCCGCTGCCTTCCTCTTCGCGCATGGTATTCAGCCGCTCGATACAGTCTTCCAGGGCAGCCGTTACCTGCTTCTCCAGAGTAGCCATGGCATCGCCGTTTTCGGTGGCATTCAAAGCGCCCGGCAGCTTGAGCACCGCATTCAGGTCGGGCTCGGCGCTGACCCCGAACTCTTCGGCGACGTCGCGGAAGGTGCGCAGATAGCCGCCTACCAGCTCGCGATTCACCGAAAACGCGGCCCCGCCGCTACGCTCCAGGCTGAGCGTGACTTCGATGTGGCCGCGATGCAGCCGGTCCTTCAGCACCCGGCGGACTTTCATCTCCACCGGATCCAGTTCGACCGGCAGCCGCAGGTGCAGATCCAGGAACCGGTGGTTGACCGACTTCAGGCTTAGCGTCAGCGTCAGCTCGTCGTCGACGTTAGCGTTGACTTGTGCGTATCCGGTCATGGAACGGATGTTCATGGGCAGTTACTCAGTTCCGGAAGCGGTGGTTTCGATGTCGTCAAACTGCAAATCATACAGCCGGCGATAGGTGCCTGTATGGCCGATCAGGCACTCGTGTGAACCCTCGTCGGTAATCATTCCATTTTCAAGAACCAGAATGCGGTCGGCGCGCCGCACCGTCGACAAACGGTGCGCAATCACGAACACGGTGCGCCCGATCATCAGGTTTTGCAGCGCGGCCTGCACCAGAGACTCGCTCTCGGTATCGAGCGCCGAGGTGGCTTCGTCGAGCACCAGGATGGGCGCGTCTTTCAGAATGGCGCGCGCAATCGACAGCCGTTGGCGCTCGCCGCCGCTCAACCGCAGCCCGCGCTCGCCCACGACCGAATCGTATCCTTCAGGCAGCGCCATGATGAAGTCGTGGGCCAGCGCCGCGCGCGCCGCTTCTTCCACCTTGTGCGGCGGCACTTCCGGATGCCCGTAAGCGATGTTGTTGCGCACCGTGTCGTTGAACAGAATGGTGTCCTGGGTGACGATGGCGATCTGCGAGCGCAACGAGGCGACGGTGAGGTCGCGCACGTCATGGTCGTCGATCAGCAGCCGGCCGCGGCTGACATCGAAGAAGCGGGGCAACAGATGGACCAGCGTGGTCTTGCCCGATCCGCTGGAGCCGACAATGGCGACTACCTCGCCCGGGCTGATGTCGAGGTTGATGTCGCGCAACACCTCGCGCTCGTCGTCCTGCTGGGCGTAGCCAAAGTAGACGTGCTCGAAGCGTATGCCTTGATGGAACGGCGGCAGATTCGCAGCCCCCGCCTTTTCGCGCACATCGTCGCGCGAGTCCATGAAATTAAAGATCTGCTCGGAGGCGCCCAGCGCCTGCTGGAAGTTGTTGTTGAATTGCCCGAACTTGCGCACCGGCTCGTATAGCTTGAACACGGCAATGATGAACGCCAGGAAAACGCCTTCGGTGAAGAAGCCGCGCTTGATGTACTCGCGGCCCATCAGGATCAGCATGGCCACGGCCACCGCGCCGAAGATATCCATCATGGGCGAGCTGACGGCGAAGGCCGCCGCCGAGCGCAGGTTGGCGCGGAACAAACGCCGCGCCGCCTGGCGAAAACGCTGCGTCTCCCAGGCTTCCATGCAGAAGGCTTTGACGATGCGCACTCCGGTGATGGTTTCGTGCAGAATGTTCTGGATCTCGGCCAGCTTGTCCTGCCCCTTGCGGGTGGTGCTGCGAACCCGCTGTCCCACGCGCCGGGCCGCCGTGACCACGAAGGGGACGAAGATAATCAACACCCAGGTCAGCCGCCCGCCCAGCCCGATCACCACCAAGCCGGTAAAGATGAAGGTGAAGAATTGCTGCAGAAACTCCGCCAGCACGCTGGACATGGCGAACTGCACCCGCTCCACGTCATTGACAATCGCCGAGAGCAAACTGCCGGTGGAATGCTTCTGGAAAAATGCTACCGAGCGCCGCAAGGTCGCGGTGTAGAGTTCGTTGCGCAGGTCGGTGATCATGCCGAAGCCGGCATAGTTCACCAGGTAAGTGCCGACGTAATCGAAGATGCCCTTCAGCACCGTCGAGGCCACCAGTGCGAAGGCCACGATGGTCCACACGTTGTGGAAATGTTCCGGAACAAACCATCCCAGCTCGATGGTGCGATGGCTGAGCGGAACACGAATCAGCGGCAGGTTGTTACCTTGCGCCGCCGGATTCAGCACCCGATCGAAGATAGGCCCGATCAACAGCAGGCGGAACGCGTCAAACAATCCCACCAGCGCCATGGAGATCACGGACGCGAGCAGGTAAAACCAATAAGGCCGGACGTAACGGAGCAGCCGGTTCAGTCGACGCATAATCTCCGCGAATAGCGGCAAGGCGCTGGGGAGCGCAGCGCAGGCCCGAACTGAGTAAGGCGACTAGGGTTCAAGGATCGATTCTACTGGATTTGTACTTAGGAGCAAATGGTAAGGAGCACTACTGCGGCCTGGCGCACCGAAGGAGTCGACAAGGAACGTTTTGAGCGAGTAGCCGTTTGCTGAAAAACTCCGGACAGCGCTCTGTTTGGGTACAGCCACGCTTTAGCGTCGCGTCCAAGTCCATTATTTCGTCATCACGAGCCGGCTTCAGCCGGCGACGGATCTGCTTTTCTGATTTTTTCCGCGGCAGCTAGGTCGCGGCGCATCTCTCGCGCGACACTTCTTTGGAACCAATTACAATCTCCCGATGCCCATGCCGAAGAGTTCGCACGTCTTCCTTAGCTACAGTCACGATTCGCCGGAGCATATGGAGCGGGTGCTGCAATTGGCCACCCGCCTGGTTACCGAGGGAATCGATGCCAAGCTGGATCAATGGGTGGTCGATCCCGAGGGTGGATGGCCGTTGTGGACCGAGCGTCAGATCGCCGACGCCGACTTTGTCCTGCTGGTCTGTACCGACATCTATCGCAAGCGGGTAGAGCGGCCCGACGAAGTCGAAGGCGGCGCGGGCGCGTTCTGGGAAGCCAACCTGATTCGCCGGCGGCTTTACGATGGCAAAGGCGTTAACGGACGATTCATTCCAATTTTCTACGGAGCCACCGGCTCCAGCGCAATTCCAGAGATGCTGGAAGGGTTTTCCCACTATCAAGTCGACACTCCCGAGGGTTACACCGCTCTCTATCGCAGGCTTACCAACCAACCGGAACTGGAGCGCCCCGAACTGGGCAGCCTGGTGGTGCTGCCGCGCAAAGATCCGCTGGAGGTGCTGGCCAAGGAAGCCACCAAGCCGGCGGAAAATGAATCCAGCCTGCCCGCGGCGGCCTCGTTCCAGAAGCTGAGTCCGCTGCCCGGCTGCGACGAAAAGGGATTGCGTTCCCTCGATGGATCGGTTCCCACGTATATCCGTTTCGATAATTATCTGGGCGAGGAGGTCAACCTGTTTTGGATTAACTATGAAGGCGTGCGGGTTTACTACGCGTCGCTGCAACCCGGGCGCTCGATGTTGCAGGAAACGTATGTGACGCATCCCTGGATGGTCATGAAAAAGAGTGCGACTGCGGACCCCGGGCAATGCGTCGCCATCTTCCAGCCCGCCAGCCAACCCGGGGTGGCCGAGATCAGGTAGGGCGATTCGGCGCGGGCGATGGAGATGAGGGAAGATGTTGCTGGTGGGAGGCTACTTCAAGTCTGTGTGAGACTAACTTTGTGCTGCGGAAATGGAGTGTGAAGCGGAGAAAACGAGCGCCGCAGGCGGAATGCTGGGTAGAGTGGGAAATAAATCCAAGTCCCCGGAGACGGCACCGGTTCTCACACAGACTGTTTAGCGTCAGCATTTCTCAATCCACGCTTTGCTTCGCACGATATTCGGCCTTCCTGGTCGCCCTTCTCAAAATCGTCGACTTGCGCACCAGCGTCCCGACCGATATTCCAGTCTCGCGCAGCGAGACGGAAGAGCGTAGCCCAGCCTTTCAAGGCTGGGTAGGGATAGGAAAGAAATCCGAGTCCCGTAGGGACGGCAGAGCCAAACATTGCCGCGTGTCTAAGGTCACCGAAAATCCGGGAACGCTCCAGTTATGGTTCGAAGATGGCGCACACCCATACCTGCAACCTGTTGCACTGCGTCTTCAGCACCAAGGATCGCGCCAATTTAATTTCCGATCCCGCAAGGCTCTGGGAATACACAGGCGGAATCGCGCGCCAGAAGCAGATCTTACTCTTAGCTGCCGGGGGAACCGCCAACCATCTTCACTTACTGATCTCCTTGCCGCCCACGGTGACCCTGGCTAAGGCTGTGCAAGAGCTAAAGGGAAATACGTCGCGCTGGCTCAACGAAGTGTTCCCGCCTTTCGCGTGGCAGCAGGGATATAGCGCCTTCAGCGTGAGCCAGTCGCAGCGCCAGAGAGTCATCGATTACATCGATGGCCAAACCGAGCATCATGCGAAATGGACGTTCGAGCAGGAGTTTATGACGCTGTTGAAGAAGTCCGGTGTTCCGTACGACCCGCGCTTTGTGTTTGGATAATCGGCTCTGCCGTCCCTACGGGACTAGAATTTCCAAAACTAACGCCTACCCAGCCTTGAAAGGCTGGGCTACGCTCTTCCGTCTCGCTGGGCGCGAGACTTGGGCCATGCGGGGCCGCGACCATCCGAAGTGAGCTAAGTTATCGCGTAAATCTGCGGCCGTTTCCAGCGGGCGATCCTGTTTATACCTTGTGCCCGCGCCAAGTTCTCGACCTTGTTCCCTCAGCTCTCCACCGGCGAATCGCGATGCACGACCTTCACGTTGTATCCCGCCTTGCTTAGCCGCTTCTTTACATCCTCGGCGATCATGACTGAGCGATGTTTGCCGCCGGTGCAGCCAAACGCAATCGTCAGGTAGCTCTTGCCTTCGCGAATGTAGTGCGGGATCAGGTAGATCAGCAGTTCGGAAATTCGGCGAATGAATTCCCTGGTCTGGGGAAACGAGCGGATATATTTTGCCACCGCCGGATGCCGACCGGTAAAGGGCCTAAATTTCGGAATGAAATGCGGATTCGGCAGGAAGCGCACGTCGAAGACCAGGTCCGCATCCTCGGGCACGCCCTCGCGATAGCCGAAGCTCACGCACGAGATGAGAATATTCTTGGCCCGATCGCCGCCCTGGAAGCGCTCCATCAGCATGGTGCGCAGCTCGTGCACGTTGAACTTGGTGGTATCGACCACCAGATCGGCCAGCGCCCGCACCGGTTGCAACCGCCGGCGTTCCGAGGTGAGTGAAGCCTTCACCGAAATATCCCGGCCCAGCGGATGCGGACGCCGGGTCTCACTGTAGCGCCGCAACAAGGCTTCTTCATCGGCTTCCAGAAACAGCACCGTGGTCTTCACCAGCCGCCGCAGCGAACCCAGAATCTGCGGCAGCTTGTCCAATCGCGCGCCTTCGCGGATGTCGACCACCAGGGCCGCGCGCTGTATCTCCAGCGTGTCCAGCACCAGTTCGGCAAAGTTGCCGATCAGCCCGACGGGCAGATTGTCGACGCAGTAGTAGCCCAGGTCCTCAAAGGCCTTCAGCGCCGAAGCCTTGCCGGCGCCGCTCATGCCCGAAATAATGACCAGCTCGTGCGAGTCGCGCCCTTGCGGCGAAGTAATGGCCTTCACCAGCGGACGGGCAGTTTTCTTGCGAACAGCTTTGTGCGAGGGTTTGGCCGGCGGCATCGCTTACGTGTTCCTTGTTGCGCCGAGACTACCAGAGTTACTCGCCCGGCGTCAGCCCAAAGTTCAGCTTGTTTCTATGGATGTGCCCAATATGGCTTCCGACTCCGCGCCGCTCCCTCTAAACCGAAGTGAGAGGGATCCTCTGGACACGGCGACGGCTTCTGTCGTAAAAGCGGGCTATGGAAGTTTCGACGAAATTCCGTCGCACTACCCTGGCGATGGTGCTGCTCTGCGGAGTTGCGCTGGCCGCCGACTTCATCTGGGACTGGCATAATCAGCAGGTCATCGGTCGCGACGATCCCAGCGTCGCCAACACCTCCAAGCTGAAGGAATCGGACCGCAGCGCGCTGATCGACGCTATCGCCGCGCGGCTGCAGAAGCCGATGAGCGATCACGGCTACTCCAACGAGCGCATTCGCGAGGTCGCCTCCATCTCCCGCATCCGCATGGCCGATCTGGACGGCGGCAAAGACAATCCGGTGGTGCTGGCCAGTTCCATCAGCATGGAAGGCGGCTGCGACGGTTCCAACTGTCCTTTCTGGATTTTCCAGAACACGCCTGACGGCTATGTCTCGCTGCTCGACACCGTGGCTGCCAGCTACACCGTGCAGCCCGACAGCACCAACGGCTACTCCGATATCGTGACCCTGCAACACGTTTCCGCCTCGGAAAGCACGCTGACTCTCCACCGCTTCGATCAGGGTAAGTATGTGGACGCAGGCTGCTACACCGCGACCTGGCCGCCGCCCAAAGACGGCGAGATCCAGGAGCCGGCAATCACCCCCTGCAAGACGGATAAGACGGAGGCCAAGTAGTCGCCTACTTGTCTTTGCTCCCGCAAAGTTGTATTCCTGACCTGCACAATTCGCCGTGCGCGGTTGAGTTTGCGAGTAAAATTGCACCATCGGATGGCGCTGCCGGACTGAGCCGGCGGTAACGCGATACTGGGTAAACAGTTCTCATGCCACAAATTGGAAGCTTCACGCTCCTGCTGGCCCTGGCGCTCGCCGCCTATTGCTTGATTGCGGGTGTGCTGGCGCTGTTCCGCAAAGACGACCGCCTGGGCGAGACCGCGCGCCGCGCCGGGATTGCCTCCTGGGCCGCGGTCACCATCGCCGGCGTCGCGCTGGTGATGGCTGCGCTGGGCAACGACTTCTCGGTCGCCTACATTCTGCATCACAGCAACCGCGACCTGCCCATCGCCTACAAGTTCGCTGCGCTCTGGTCGGGACAGGAAGGCTCGCTGCTGTTCTGGGCCTGGCTGCTGTCGACCTACGCGCTGGTGCTGCGCCTGCGCTACAAAGTCGATCCGCAATTGACGGCCTACGCGTCGGCCATCATCGCCGCAGTGCAGGTGTTCTTCCTGCTGCTGATCAACTTCGCCGCCAATCCGTTCGGCTTGGTCTCGGGCACGATTCCCGCTGACGGCAATGGCCTCAATCCGCTGCTGCAATATCCCGAGATGGTCATCCATCCCCCGATGCTGTATCTCGGCTACGTCGGCGTCACCGTGCCGTTCGCCTTCGCCCTGGGCGCGCTGATCATGAAGTATCCCGGCGAGAAGTGGATTCACATCACTCGCCGCTGGACCATGGTGGCCTGGCTGTTCCTGACTTGCGGAATTTTTCTGGGCGCGCACTGGGCCTACGCCGTGCTCGGCTGGGGCGGCTACTGGGGATGGGACCCGGTCGAGAACGCGTCGCTGCTGCCCTGGCTCACCATGACCGCCTTCCTGCATTCGGTGATGATGCAGGAAAAACGCGGCATGATGAAGATGTGGAACATGTGGCTCATCTTCACCACATTTCTGCTGGCCATCTTCGGAACGTTTCTTACCCGCAGCGGCGTAGTCAGCTCAGTCCATGCCTTCGCGCAATCCAGCATCGGAACCTGGTTCGTGTGGTTCCTGGCGATCATCTTCGCCACCTGCGTGTTCTTCTTCGTGCGCAATCGCGAAACGCTGAAGAGCGAGCACCGCCTGGAATCGCTGGTCTCGCGCGAATCCAGCTTCCTGTTCAACAATCTGGTTTTGCTCGTATCGTGCTTCGCAGTTTTGTGGGGCACGCTGTTTCCGGTGCTGTCGGAGTGGGTCACGGGATCGAAAGTCACGGTCGGTCCGCCGTTCTTCAATCGCGTGAACGTGCCCATCGGAATCTTTCTGGTGCTGCTCACCGGAATCGGCCCGCTGCTAGCCTGGCGTCAGACCTCGCTTGATCGGGTGAAGCGCAACTTCATCTGGCCGACCGCTCTCGCCTTGCTGACGGCCATCGCCCTGATCGCGGGCGGCATGAAGCCTTGGGAAGATTCAGCCTACTTCTACTCGCTGGTAGCCATCTCGCTTTCCGTGATGGTGACGGCGACCGTGTTCGGCGAATTCTGGCGCGGCGGCCGGGTCATCGCGCGCCAGACCGGCGTTAACATCCTTGAAGGCATGGTGACCATCACCCGCCGCAACACCCGCCGTTACGGTGGCTACCTGGTGCACTTCGGCATCATTCTCATCGTCATCGGCTTTGCCGGCCTGCCCTTCAATCTCGACAAAGAGCAGGAGATGGGCTTCGGCGACAAGATGCAGATCGGCCAGTTCACCCTGGTCTGCAAGTCCTACACCCAGGACAGCAAGCCCAACTATGACAGCGAGTGGGCGGTGATGGACGTGTACAAGAACGGCAAGTATCTGGGCGAGATGTATCCCGAGCGCCGCTTCTACACCGCCAGCCAGCAGACCTCGACCATCGTGGCCAACCGCTCGCGGCCCAGCGAAGATTTGTACCTGGTCTACACCGGCCGCAATCAGGACACGGGCAAGCCGATCATCAAGGCCCACGTGAATCCGCTGGTGATGTGGATCTGGATTGGCGTGGTGGTAGTGGTGATCGGCACGCTGATCGCGCTGTTCCCGAACATGAAGCCCGGGAAGATCGCGTTGAAGGAGAAAGAGCGCGCCGAAGCGGAAGCGGCGAGACGGGGAGTTGTCGGCGTGGGTGGAGATTGAAGGGCAGTGGATCGTGGATCGTGAATGCTGGATAGTGAATAGTGAATGGTGGATAGTGGATAGTGAACGTGAATGGTGGATAGGGAATAGTGGGTAGTGGATAGTGAATACTGAACGGTGAATAGTGAATATTGGATCGTGAATCGGTAGAGCGAACCTTCAGGTTCGCGTCACGAGTCATCCCCATCCACTGTCATCCCGAGCGAGGACTTCAGTCCGAGCCGAGGGATCTGCGGTTCGCAGCTCGAAGATTTCCAGGCTGGATCCGACAGCATGAGATCTGGCAGCATGCAATGCGGAGCGGCCGAGTTAGCTATGACCCCAGTCCCGCGCAGCGGGACGGAAGAGCTTAGCCCAGCGCTTCAGCGCTGGGTAGGCGACAATAAATGAAACCGAGTCCCGTAGGGACGGCAGAACAGCAGGTCCCTTCGCTCGGGCTGAAGCCCTCGGTCGGGATGACAAAATTAGAAATATTGATTGCGGCGCGCCTGAAGGCGCGCCCTTTCACGGAACAGTTGGGCAGCGCGAAACCGCGCCCTTAGGCAACATTGGTACTCATATTTTGAAACTCGAAACTCGAAACTCGAAACTGCTGTCAGGGAAACTTCGCATCGCCCAGATCCTGCTCATCGCCTTGCTGGCTCTCGCCTTCCTGGGCGCTGACAGCGATGCTCGCTTCAACCGACTCGGTCACGGCCTGATGTGCGCCTGCGGCTGCAATCAGGTCTTGCTGGAGTGCAACCACGTTGGCTGCAAATATTCCGATCGCATGCGCGACGAACTGGCCGCCGGCATCGAACGCGGCGACAACGATTCGCTCATCCTGCAAAGCTTCGTGCAGAAGTACGGCAACACCGTGCTGGCCGCGCCCACTACCACCGGCTTCAACCGCATCGCCTGGATCATGCCGTTCGCGGTGTTTGCATTAGCCATCATTTTGACCGTCTGGTTGGTGCGCCTGTGGAGGGCACACGCCGTTGCCCAACCTGTGCCGCATCCCAAACTCGACGCGGCGCAACTCGACGAGCTGCGCAAGCGGGCTCGGCAGGAGACTGAGTTCTAATGTCTGTCTTAGTCGCCGTTCTCGCTTTTCTGGCAATGCCGGGATCCCCGGCACGTCCCGCAGAGGAGACTAGGTTCTGATGCTCTCTCTTATGGCTTTAGTTTTCATCGGCCAGGATACCGTGTTCGTCATGTTCGGCTGCACCCTGTTTGCCGCCGCTCTCTTTGTTTACGTTTTCTATCAGCCGGGTGAGGTCGAGGCCGGGGAGGAGAAGACACGCCACATGTATCTGGAGGAGCGCAAGGACGCGACCTACGAAAATCTGCGTGACCTCAACTTCGAGTACAAGGCGGGCAAGCTGAGTGAGCAGGATTACGCAGTGCAGCGGGCCTCGCTGGAAGACGAAGCCGCCGCCATTCTCGCCGAGATGGAATCCATCGAGAAGGCGCGCTCGGTGATTCGACATGGCACCCGCCGCCCCGGCGTGCGCAGCAATGGAGGCCGCGCGTGAGGGTGCTGGACCGTCTCTTGCCGGTGAAGATCAGCGCCGCAGGCGCGACAGAGCTTAGCCCAGCGCTTCAGCGCTGGGTCAGCGTTGTCTATCGATGTGAGTCCCGTAGGGACGGCAGTCCAATGGTTGCTTCACGAGGAAGGTTGCATCCGATTAACCTCTGCCGTGCCTACGGCGCTCGCGTTTTTCCCAATCCGTTCTCAGCGCTAAAGCGCTGGGCTAAGCTCTTTCGCCCCGTTCCGGGGCTGGTGCGTCCGAGACCCAAACATTCTTCCATGCCTCTCAAATGTTCGACCACGCTTGCCAAGGTTTGCGGGCTGAAGCCCGCCACAAAAAAAGAGATGTTGCGTAACGGCGCGCCTAAAGGCGCGCCCCTTCCAATCGCCATAATCGGCTGTGTGTTCCTGCTCGCCTCCTTGGCCGCCGCCCAGAACATCACCGGCACGGTGACCAACGGCACCACCGGCAAGCCTGCGGCCGGCGATCAGGTCACGCTGCTTGCGCTTTCGCAAGGGATGCAAGAGGTCGGCAACACCAAGACCGACGCTCAGGGCCGCTTCTCTTTCCCCGCGCCCTCCGACAAGCAAGCGCCGCACATGGTGCGCGCCACTCATCAGGGCGTGAACTACTTTCCCCAGGGCGGCCCGCTGATGCCCGGCGCCACCACCGCCGACCTCACCGTCTATGACTCAGCCAAGAAGATCGACGGCCTCAGCCAGACCGTCGAGGTCGACCGCCTGCAAACCGACGGCAAGATGTTGCAGGGCATCACGCTTTACGCGGTCACCAATAAGTCGGAACCGCCGCACACCTTAGCCAACGACAAGGGCACGTTCGAGATCGTTCTGCCCGAAGGCGCGGTGCTGGAATCGGCGCAGGCCAAGGGGCCCGGCGGACAGCCCATCGCCACCGACGCCTCGCCCGGCGCGCAGAAAAATCATTACTTCATGACCTATCCGCTGCGTCCCGGCGAAACCCAGTTTCAGATTGCCTATCACCTGCCCTACGGCGGCGAGGCCAGCTTCTCGCCCAAGCCCACGCAGGCGGTGCAGCACTTCGTGGTCATGATGCCGAAGAGCATGACCTTCACGCCCAAGGACGGGCAGCTGTTTCAGTCGATGGCCGACCCGCAATCGACCATCATGGTGGCCACCAACGTGAAGCCGGGGGATGACCTCAGCTTCCGCATCGCCGGCGCCGGAATTTTCCCGGCTGACAATCAGCAGGGCGCGCAGGGTGGCCAGGAAGGCCAGCCTGCAGGCGACGCCAGCGGCGGCGCCATGGGCGGCGGATCGCAAGCGGCTGCCAATGACAACCGCCCCGGCGGAGGCCTCGGCGCTCCTATCGACGCGCCTGATCCGCTGCACGACTATCGCGCCTACATTCTCGGCGGCTTCGCGCTGGTTCTAGTGATGGGCGGCGCTTATGTCGTCTCCCGCTCGAACCGCCCGCAGCCCGCAACTGCGGCGGCCGGCGCGGCGGGCACGGTGGAGATGGCCTCGCCCGAGGCGGCCGGCGATTTTGCCGACTACCTGGAGCCGGCTGCGCCGGTGCGCGATCGCCAGGCGCTGCTGCTGGAGGCCATGAAGGAAGAGCTTTTCCAACTCGAAGTCGATCGCCAGCAGGGCACGGTCTCGCCCGAGGAGTACACCAAAGCCAAAGCCGCTCTGGACGAAACCATTCGCCGCGCCCTAGCCCGCAATAAAACGTAGCCATACCCCAATGTAGGATATCAGGCTGGCTATACGACAATGTAGGACATGACCGGGCCTGCCGCTCGCCAGCCGTGGACCCAGCCCGGCGCGATCGACCGCCAGCCCGCGGCTTGCCTGCAGAGAACCCCCGTGTCCCGCGGTTGGCAGCAGCCTTCCCAACATCGGCCCCTCGCCTGTGCCGCTTATCGCGCCGGCGGTGTACTATGGTGCGGCTTTCAGGATCGCGCTCGAACTCCGATCTTGAAATTCCGGCGGGCACCGCGGCTCCGCTTCCGAATGCCGACTGAAGAGATTCGCACCCGCATCGTCAATCCCCGATTACCAACCCAATCACTCCCCACCGATCAGGAGAAGTGGCTATGAAAAATAAAGTAGTCATGCTTTGCGCAATGCTTGTGGTTTTGGTATCGACTTCATGGGCCGGCAACCAGGCTGTGCTTTATACCTTCTGCTCGCAACCGGTCTGCACCGACGGCGCCTATCCCTACGCGGGCATGGTCTTCGACCGCGCCGGCAATCTCTATGGCACCACCCAGGACGGCGGCCCTGACCTCAACGGCGGCACCGTCTTTCAGCTGCAACCTACCAGCAGCGGCTGGACCCACACCATCCTTTACGCGTTCACCGGCGGCGCCGATGGATCCAATCCGGTTGGCCCGCTGGTGGTTGACCCGGCCGGCAATCTGTACGGCATCGCCAGCGGCGGCGGAGCCGGCTTCGGCACCGTATTCGAACTTTCGCCTTCTAACGGCAGCTGGACGTTCCAGGTGATCTACACCTTTCACGGAGGCGATGACGGGCTGGTGGGCATCGATTCCGGCGGCCTGGCCCTGGATCCGGCGGGCAATCTTTATGGCACGACCGAGATGGGCGGCACCGCCGGATTTGGCACGGTCTTTGAGCTTAGCTTCGCCAACGGCAGTTGGACCAAGACGACCCTCTACAGCTTTGCCGGGGGCAACGATGCCGCCGATCCGCTGACCGGAGTGACCCTGGATCCGGCAGGCAATATTTATGGCGCGACGGTGGGCGGAGGCGCGTTCGGCGGCGGCGCGGTTTTCGAGCTCACCCAAAATCAGGGGACGTGGACGGAGAGCGTGATCTATAGCTTCACCGGAGGCGATGACGGCGCTTACCCTGAATTCGGCGAGTTGATCCTGGATAGCGCCGGCAATCTGTATGGCACCGCGGCCGGCGGCGGCGCCTTCAACCAGGGCGTGGTTTACGAGCTATCGCCCGCCAACGGCAGCTGGACCGAGAGCGTGCTTTACACCTTTACCGGCGGCAACGATGGGGGACAGCCCTTTGCCGGCTTGACCTTCAGCCAGTCGGGCAATCTCTACGGCGCGGCCGCCTACTTCGGGGCAAACGGCGATGGCACCCTGTTCGAACTGGTGCAGCAACAGTCGGGCTGGGACGAGAAGACGATTTACACCTTCGCCGGCAACGATGGCAAGTATCCCTATGGAGCCGTGGTCTTCGATCCCTATGGCAACCTGTTTGGAACGACGTTTTGGGGCGGCAATTTCAACTGCAACAACCCGCCGCAAGGCTGCGGCATAGCATTTGAAATCGCACCGGCGAATACGCAGCAACTGTTCCCGAGTGCGTTGTCAGGCAATGATTCGGCACACGGCTACAAGTCGGCGATGAAGAGTGTTTTGCCGGCAGTACGGGGTTCGCACTAGCGGCTAGCCCAGGGCATCGACGCTGTTCGTGCCGGGCCGGGAAAGACGCGCCCGGGATCGGGGGACGGGTGGCAGGTCGGAGAAACTGGCACCCCTCCGCCAACTTCTGATCGCGGCCGGGCATCTTTCCCTCCAGACTGCGAACGGCTGGCCAGGCGTACAATGCAGCGACGCCGTTCGCGGTTCACTCCAAATTTCATCGAGGCTCACCATGCCACTGTGGCAGGAAGGTTTGCGGATGGCTCTGGGCAGAACGCCCAAAGCGATTCGTCCCACAACCCACGCTCTCCTGGACTGCGCCATCGCCGGCTCGTTTCTGTTGTTGGCGGCATGCAGTTGGCGAAGCAATCGGCGCGCCGCCATTGGTTCGTTGATTTGCGGCGGAGCGGTCGCGGCCAATGGCGTTGTCACCGACTATCCCGGCGGGGCACTCGAGCTCCTGAGCTACCGGACCCATGGCCGAGTGGATGGTGCGCTGGCGGGCATTACGGCTGCCATGCCGCGCCTGATGGGCTTTGCCGGGGAACCGGAAGCCAAAATCTTCGGCGCACTGGCGCTGGCCGAGACGGTGGTCAGCAGCCTGACCGACTACAAGCATTACCAGCGCGAGTAGTGGCTGGCTCGGTCGGTAGTGCGCAGGCGAATTGTCCGGGCGGTGCGGGGGGCGAATTGTCCCGGGTGGTGCAGAGGCGGGTTGTTCGGGCAGTGCGGACTTTCAGGTCCGCGTCGGCGCCGCTATTTTGAAATCTCCTGAGCCGGCTTCACAGTTTGCTGAAAAAGTCGAAATGAACAGTCTGTCGCCGGCTGAACAGTTTGCTGAAAAACTCGGCCTAAGACGATTTTGAAAGGGGGCGTGGCTTCAGCTACGCCGTAGCAAGCCCTTTATACTTGTCATCCCTCACCGACTTTAGTCGGTGAGGGATCTGCTTTTCCGACTTTTTCAGCAAACTGTGTAGCCGGCTCCGGATTTCCAAAACAAAAATCTGCGACCCAAACCTGCTTCTACCCGGTCATCACGATGGCGGGAGTTGTTCGGCAATCCACGGCATAGCCGAAACTGCGCCCCGTCCGAATCAACCCGAGACGGGTTTTTCCCCGAACCGTGAAGCCGGCTCCCGCCCAAGCCTGATTGCAGCTCGACTGTCTCTTTACTGCAGCAGCCCAAACACAGCCACGCCATTCGGCGTGCCCACGAACACCCTGCCATTGGTCACCATGGGCGTAATGAATTTGTTGCCAGCCCCGAACTGGTCTCGCGATCCGGCCTGATTGCTGTTGTACAGCTCGTGCGACAGGTTCGTCGCGTCGTAGGCGTACAACACGGCCGGGTTGGTGTTGGCAATCGCCCACACAATAGCGTTGGAGGTTCCGTTGGCCGAGACCGTCGGCGTGGTGCCCGGATAGGTGAAGCTCTCCGGGCTGTGGGAGCTGGGCGTGGTTGCCAGCTTGGCATTCGAGATGGGAAACGCCTTCAGGTTGTCGCCCACATCGCCGTAATAGACGGTGTTATTGAAGTAGGCGGGACTGGACCATACACCGCCGGGCAGCACGCCCTCAATCTCCTGGTAGATCGCGCTGTTATTGTTGGGATTGAATTTCCCCATGTTGTCGCGATTGACCACGTAGATGTTGGTATCTTTGCCCGCGCCCACGGCCAGGTGATGAATCTGGCCATTGTTGTCCTCCAGATCGGGCAGCACCAGCACTCCGCCCGAGCCCAGGTCCTCATCGGCATTGGACTCCTGCACCGTGTTGTCCATGTTGAAGTAGTCGGCCACGGCCAGCGTGCCGGTGGTATTGGAAACCTTCATGAAGGCGTTGCCATAATCACTGTTGATGGGAAAGCCTTGCGCGTTCATGGTTGTATCGAAGGTGCCGTTGGCATCGAGAAAATAGATGTAGCCGGAAGAGTCGGCGGCCAGGCCATCGCCGGTCATCCAGATCGAGCCTTCATTGCCGTTGGGCGTCACATCGATCACCGAGGTCTGCTGCAGGGTGCGGGCGCTGTAGGCCATCAGCCAACCGGTGTAAGGGCGAGCATCGCAGTGCGAGGTGAAGGCGATGTAGATGTTCACCCCATATTCCAGCAGGCCGGCGCGCTCGGCGAATTGGCCGGGAGCGAAGATGACCTCACCGTGCTGGCTGCCATCGCCCGAGCCGGGATAGGTGGCTTGAATCTCGGTGGGGCCGCCGAACATTTCCGCTCCGGTTCCGAGATCCAGAGCGTGCAGCCGCTGATGGTAATTGCCGGAAGAGTCCTTGGTCATGGCGACGAAGTAAATCGCGCCGTTCGGTCCCTGCGACTTATCGATGACCGGGGTGTCGGGAATTCCGATTTGCGGCGAGATTTGACCACAACCGTGATCGTCACTGGGAGTTTCGCCCTGCTCCAGCGCCGAAACCTTCCACAGCTGCCGGCCATTTTCGGCGCCGAAAGCATAAATACTGTCGTTTTCCGTCACCACGTACAGGGTGTTGATCAGGCCGCCGGCAATATTTTGTTTGTTGATGTATAGCGGTTGCGCGTCCACCTTGCCGTCGACCCCATAGAAGCCGATTTTGCCGAAGCTATCCATGTTGACGTTGCTGGTGGTCAAGGTCGTTTCCTGGGAGGTGTAGCCCTGGCGATAGACATTGTAGTGATAGGTAATCACGTCGGTTGGATAAGGGATCCGCAGGCTGGGAGGAAGCGACTCCGATTGAGCGCCCCGGGCTCGAGCCCCGTGGGCGGCTGCATTGGGAGCCTCGGCCGCATGGCAGTTGAGCGTCGCCAGACCCATGATCAGAATGGCGGACAATGTGAGATTGGCAAGATTTCGCACGAGTCACCCCGGGTAGTGGATTCGAAGCAGCTAGCGCCCTAGATGCAAAGGTGCCGCTTTCGGTTGGTGCGAGTCTACCAAAAAAGAGCTATTAACAATTAGCGCCTTAGTGGGGATTGCCCGGAAGTCGGTGGCAAGGATGAAAGCTAGTCGGCTCCAGCCATGGCGCGCACGGCCCGGCTCAGTTTGCGGGGACGCGTCGGCTCGCTGCTGAGACTTTGATTCTCCATCCAGCTGTCCAGGATGCTCTTCTTGAACTTCCAGCGGTTGCCCAGTTTGAAGGCGGGGATGGTTTCCTCGGAAACGTACTTGTAGAGGGTGTCGGGCGAAATTCCCAGGTAATGCGAGGCCTGGCGGATATTCATCACTTCGCGCGCATCGGCCATGCTGGCTCCTTGTGGACTTGCGGCTACGGCGGATTGCGAATGAGACTTGGTTCCGGTACGGGCAGAAGCGGCGGTTGAAGCCGGCACCGCTCGCGACGACGAAGTGCGGCTCGCTTTGGTATCGCTGGTAATCGCAGGGGCTCCGGTGTTGCTTACTTAGGAAGCTCGATTAAGTCTTGCTTTGAAGGGGACGGCCTTCAGGCCGTCCGTTAAGTAACCCGCAAATCATCCGGCTTTAGCCGCTGCGGGGACTTCGCTTTCACTTGATCAGAGTTTCCTTTACGCTTCCGGATTTCGCAAACCGCCCAGCACAAAATCGCTCGGGCAGGTTTCAGCCAGATTTCCCTGCCGGGGCGAAGAGGATTTGGGAAATTCCGAACGCAGGTTATTGTAGGGCGCGGTTGCCTGCTCCACCATATGCTGGCTGTTGACCCGCGCGATACCCGAGTAGCCAGAAGATCAACAGCGGTTGCAGAAAGCCGCTTGCGCTGCTGCCCGGGGCCGTGCAACCCCCGGGTTCACCCGCTCCTTCTGACTGGAAAAGCCTAGGCTCGCGGCAATATCATTTAGGATGATCTCGGCTGGCAGGAGGCCTCGTGGTCTGTAGCGCTTGTGGATACGAAAACCTGGCGGGACATCGCTTTTGCGGCATGTGCGGCGTGCCCTTACCGCATCGCCCGCTGACCGCTCCCGGGGCCAACAGCACCCTGGACCTGACCCGCGTGCCCCTGGATCAGGCGGGATCGCAATACTCCGCCGCCGGCCGCACCGGTGTGCTCGCCGAGCCTCCGGCTGCGGCCTCCAGTGACGCAGTGGACAGCAATCGCTCAGCACAGATTGCGGCCGACCCGCGAATGTCGATCGACGAAGCCGTCGCCGCCGAACGCGCCGCCATCTCCAGCCCGGAGCCGCCGCCGAAAGAGCTTGTCCCCGATCTCCCGCTGGAGGAGTACGTCAAGAGTTTCCGCTACGAGCCACCGCGCGATGCCACCGAGATCACCATGCGCGGTGACGCGTCCGTGCAGGAAGCCGCGGCTCCCGCCGGCGAGACCGCCAGCGCGTCGACTTCGGCTTCGAGCGGCACAACCGCCGAACCCGCGGTAGCAGCTGCTTCGACCGCTGCGGACGAGGGCGCGCCGCCAGCGCCGGCTGGGTCCGAATCCGCGACCACCGCCGTCACCCCGCCCGAGGCGAAGCCGGTCAGCGACCCTGCCGCTGCCGCTGCCGCCGATGTCGACAGCCGGTTGGGACTGGAGCCGGAAGCTCCCGGGGAGGGACGCAGCGAGCGACCTCGCTTCCTCGACATCAACGAGCCGCCGCCGCCGGATGCCAAGTCGGGCGCCTCGGGCACGTCGACCATCGTGGGGCCGTCGTTCCTGGGATTGAGCGACACAGCGATCGCAGCCGAGGAGCCTTCGGTGATTGCCGCCGAATCGGCGACACCGCCGTCGGGGCGAGGCCGGCTGTGGCTGGCTGCGGCCATCATCGTGATCGTCGGCGTCCTGGGCGCGATGGAGTGGCGTGCCCAGCGGACGCAAAGCGGCAACGGCCCGGTCGAGATCATCAGGACCAAGCTGCGCGACTTGCGCCACCAGAATTCCGAGGCAAGCAGTGAAGCCGCGCCGGCCGCCGCCTCCAACGACAGCAACGCCAAGCCGGAGATGCAGGTGCAGGAGCAGCCGAAACCGGAGACGCCCGATCAGACGACGGCCGGCACGGCGACAAGTTCGGCGAGTTCGACCAGTGCGACCAGTGCGCCGCCGTCGAATGCTGCTGCAACACCAGCGCCGGCCAAGACGCCGACCGGAAGCCAGGTCACAGCGGAACAAAAACCGCCAGCCTCGACGAAGCCGACAACTACGCCCAATGAAACGCCAGCCGTGAGCGGAGACAAGCCTTCCGCCAACCAGACGGCGGAGGCATCCAAGCCGGCTGCTTCGAGCGAGACAGCGGCGGCGGCGAAGTTGAAGCCGGCTTCTCCGGCGGCTGACGCTGCCGACCTGACGCGAAGCGCTCCCTGGCGCGGACGAAATGACCAAGGCCAAGAACGCCAGCGATTCGGCCGCCGAAGCTGCCTGGCTGTGGAAGGCGACCGCCAAGGGCAATCCCGATGCTCCGGTGCAACTGGCGGACATGTATGTGAAGGGCGATGGCGTCCCGCGCAGCTGTGAGCAGGCGGTGGTGCTGCTGAAGACGGCGGCGGAGAAAGACAATGCCCGCGCCTGCAATCGCCTGGCGGCAATGTATTCGGCCGGAAACTGCGTATCCCGCAATCGGGTTGAAGCGTATCGCTGGGTGAGTTCGGCGCTGGCGGCCAATCCCAACAGCCAGTGGGCGCAACAGAATCGCGATCTGCTATGGCAGCAGATGACGCCCGATGAGCGCGCCGCCGCCGGAAAATACCGGTAGTGCCGATTGGGAAGGGGCGCGGCTTCAGCTGCGCCTTAACCGCTCTCTGACTCGTCAGGTGGAAGCACGGGCCTTCAGGCCCGTGAAATCGGTAAATTTCAGACGAGGCTTCACAGTTTGCTGAAGAACTCGGCCTAAGGCGATGTTGAAGGGGCGTAGCTTTAGCTACGCCGTAGCAAGCCCTTCATATTAGTCATCTCGAACCGACTTTAGTCGGTGAGGGATCTGCTTTTCCCAGCTTTTCAGCAAACTGTTCAGCCGGCGCCAGACTGTTTTTTCCGACTTTTTCAGCAAACTGTTTAGCCCCGGCTAGCCGAGGCGAAAGCTATTGCTGATCGTGTCCAATTTCGCCGGACTGCAAGCCCGGCGCTTCCACCAGCAAATCTGTAGGCTCTCGCCAGCGAAAGAAAACGCCCGCGTCTCTGCATCCATCGCTCATATCGTCCCCCATTTTTGCCGATCTATCTCTCAGCCTCCGCCGTCCGGCGGAGACGGGAGGTTCCATGCGTTGCTTGCTCGCTGTGCTGCTGCTGGCCGGTTCGCTGCTGGCCCAGGATCTATCGCCGGCCCGGCAGGATTCCCCGGCTACGAAGGGCACGTTTTATGTTGCCGGCATTGTCTACCAATACGTTGCCGGCACCGACTACACGGTGGTGGCGGCGGCGCATGCGGTGCTCAACCACAGGTTTCTGGCGGTCAAGGTGCGGGTCTACAACGGCGGCCGGCAATCGGTGACGGTCAAGCCCGAAGATGTTCTGCTGGAAGACGCGAACGGCAGTCACGCCTTGGCCGTGGTCTCGGGCGCCGAACTGGCCCGCAAGATGCGCCATCCCTACAACTGGGCGCGCTACGCCGTGACCCCGGTGGCCGGGGAAGCCCCGGAGGCGACCGACGAGAGCGCCGTGATCACGCCGCAACTGGTGGAGATGATGAAGGCCATGGCGGCCCGGGCGGCAGAACCGGTGGCGACGCCGGCCGACCAGGATGTTCTCTACACCGACACGCCCGGCGCTTTGCGCTCCGGCGAGGCCACGCCCGACAGCAGTGTTTGCGATCAGGTGTGCCACCTGCGCAATGTGGAGGCCAACCATCCCGATGTGCTGACCCAACTGCAGCGGCAGACTGAACCGGACTACGTGGAGCGGAGCGCGTTTCTGGCCAATACCATTCCGCCTCGGGCCAATGCTGCCGGAGTGTTGTACTGCCCGCTGGGAAAATTGTCGGAGAGCCGGGAAGAGTCGGCCCACGGCAAGAAAGGCCGCCGGGTGCGAGTGACCGTGCCGGTGGGCGCGGAGAATTTTCAGCTGGTGCTGCCGGTGGAATGAGCTGGATGGTCGGCGTGGATTCAGCTGTGCGATATGCGCAGGTATCCGCGTTGACATCGTTTGAGCTTGTCGTCGCGAGATTTTGTCTGTCGTCCCGAGATTTATATTGTCGTCCCGAGCGAAGCCGAGGGATCTGCGGTTCCTTCTAGCCGCGAAACTCGCAGCTTCGGCGAGCAGCGAACCGCAGGTCCCTCCGCTCCGGCTGAAGCCGTCGGTCGGGATGACAACAAAAAGAAGCTGAAGCCGTCGGTCGGGCTGAAAAGCGCGCGGAGCACACCACAGAAAATCATGCCCTGTACTGAGCACGGGTGCCCCATCCTTTTCGCCCTCTTTTGGGCGAAAGGGTGGGAGACTCGGGTCACCGTTTCCCGAACTTTGCCAGCCGTGCCCGGCGCTCCTGCCATTCCTGCGTGGAAAAGATTCTTGGCCCCACCTCGATCAGGCGCGGCAACATCTGAAACACCGACACCGGGGTCCAGCGCATGCCTTGCCGGGTGCGATAACCGCGGTGATTCAGCTCGTCGGCGATGACGTTGTAGGGGCCGTCCTGAATGGTCAGCTCCATCATCAACGTGAGAATCTCCTGCTCCAGCGGATTTTCTTCCAGCCGCGCCGCATCTTTGGCGACCTGCAAGCCGAACGGCACCTCTTCGGGAGCTTTCACTCTGCTCTCGGCTTCCGGCAGCTCCCGTTCCCACTCGACGGCAACCAGCTTCCAGCCCTGCTCGGCTTGACGGGCAATGTCGTCGGGCCCGAAGGAAGCCTCGACATCCTGACGCATGCGTTCGATCTTGGCCATCGTTGCCTCCAGGGGAGTAATTAGTAACTAGTAATTAGCAATTAGCAATTAGCAAGTTCGCGAAAGTCGACGTTGCCAATCTTTAAGCGAGCCGCTTAGCAGGCTGCGCAAGAACCCCCGTGCGGTCGCGATGAACCGGTAGAGCGAACCTTCAGGTTCGCGTCTAAGTTCTATGTTGTTAGATATCCGTAGCCGGCTTCAGCCGGCGACAGATTGTTCATTTCGGCTTTTCCGTAGCCGGTTAGGACGCGCACGTCCTTACTTCGCGCTCCCTACCCCTCGTCCACCGAGCTGAGTCTCTCTCACAACTTACAACTGTCAACCGACAACTGACAACTGAAAACTGACAACTGCCGCTCACTGTTCGCGCAGGGTGCGCATGGGATCGAGCCTGGCGGCGCGCAGGGCCGGCGCTCCGCTGGCGATCAGCGACACCAGCAACAACACTGCGCTCACCCCCACCAGCGTCAGCGGATCGAAGGGCCGCACCCCATACAGCATCTCCGCCAGGAAGCGAGTCAGCAGCAGGGAAGCCACCAGTCCGATCGCCAAGCCCGATGCCGCCAGCAGCAATCCGCGACGCAGGATCAGCCCCAGCACATCTTCCCGCTGCGCTCCCAGAGCCAGGCGCAATCCAATTTCCAGGGTGCGTTGGGCCACCATGTACGACAGAACCGCATAAAGTCCGATAGCCGAGAGCAGCAGCGCCAACGCCGCGAAGAACGTGATCAGCACCGTCTGGAAGCGCGGCTGGGCGGCGGCCAGCGACAGATAATCTTCCACCGTTCGCACCCGGTAGAGGGGGATCGTGCTGTCGATCTGGGCCAGCTCGGCGCGCAGCGGGCCGATCAGGCTCAACGGATCGCCCGCCGTGCGAATAATGAGCGGCGGCGAAAAGATGATCTCCTGCTTGAACGGCAAATAGTATTGCGCCGGCATCGCGGCGGTGATGCCCTGGCGCTTCACATCGCCGACCACGCCCACAATCACGCGCATCGTCTCCGGGGTTATGCCATCGCTCAGCCCGGGCTTGATGCGTTTGCCCAAGGCATCTTCTCCGGGAAAATATTTGCGCGCGAAGGCCTGATTTACGATCACCACCGGCAGCGACTTCGAGTCGTCGGTGGGCAGGAACTCGCGCCCCTCCAGAACCGGTATGCGCAGCGTACGAAAGAAATCGGGAGCGATGACACTGACCGGCCCGTCCGGCTCATCGCCCGGCGCCACCGGCCTGCCCTCGATGGTGAAACCGGTGCCGATATTGTTGTGCGAAAGCGGGATGGGGAAACCCGCGGTTACCGATTGCACTCCGGGCAATGCCGCCACCCGGGGCAGCAGCTGATCATAGAACTGCGCTTTCTTCAGATCGGGATACTGGCTGTCGGGCACACTCAGACTGGCCGTCAGCAGATGCTGCGGATCGAATCCGGGATCGACATTCAACACCCGCACGAAGCTGTGGATCAGCAAGCCCGCTCCCACCAGCAACACCATGCCAATCGCGGTTTCGGCGACCACCAGCAGGTTGTGCAGGCGATGCTGCCCGCGTCCGCTGGTGACACTGCGCGTGCCCTCACGCAAGGCCAGCGCCGGATCGAGCCGCGACATGCGCCACGCCGGAACTACTCCGAACAGCACGCCGGTCAGCAGGGAAGCGCCCGCGGCAAACCCCAGTACCACGCCGTCGACGGAAACCTGGTCCAGGCGCGGCAGGCTCTGGGGCACGAACTGCAGCATGGTCTTCAGCAACAGCGCCGACAGGGCCACTCCCACCGCGCCGCCGCACAAGGCGAGGAACACCGATTCCACCAGCACCTGCCGCATGATCTCCCAGCGGGTGGCGCCCATGGCCGCGCGCAGCGCGATTTCCGGACGCCGCCTGGCCGCGCGCGTCAGCATCAGCCCGGCGACATTGGCGCAGGCAATCAGCAAGACGAACAGCACGGCCGCGAACAGCACGGTAAAAGCGCCGCGCGTGTTGCCCACCACGTCCTCTAACTCGGGTACCACAATCGCGCTGGTGAATCTTTTGTTGCTCCCGGGGTATTCGGCCGCCAGATTGCGTTCGATCAGGCTCAGGTCGGCGGTCGCCTGTTCCACCGAGACTCCCGGCTTAAGCCGGCCCACCACGGCCAGCAGATCGGCGCCCCGCTGCCCGGTCATAGGCTCTTGATCGCTGGCGTCCTCGGCCAGCGAGGTCCACAGTGCGGGCTCCGGCTTCTGGATGGGAAACTGGAATCCCTGGGGCATGACCCCGATCACGGTATAGCGGGCGTGGTCGAGGGTAATGGCTCGTCCCACAATGTCAGAGGCGCCACCGAAGACCGATTGCCAGGTCTGGTGGCTCAGAACCACGACATGGGTTCCCGGCTTCTCCTCGTCGCGCGCGAAGCCTCGGCCCAGCAGGGGATTCACGCCCAGTACCCGGAAGAAGTCCGAGGAGACGATCTCGGTTTCCAGTTGCTGGGGAGTGCCGTAGCCGGTGAGGGTGCGTCCGTCGTGGCGATAGCAGGCGATGGCTTCGAAGGAATGATTGTGCGTTCGCCAGTCGAAGAAATCGGGATAGCTGACGCTGGAAGGCACACCTGTTTTGCTGGCCGAGGTATCCAACGATGACAACGACATCAGCCGGTCGGGATGAGGAAACGGTAGCGGCTGCAGCAGTACCGCATTCAGCAGGCTGAAAATCGCGGTGGTGGCGCCGATGCCGAGGGCCAGCGTCAAAATCGTCGTTAGCGCAAAACCTGGGCTCTTGCGTAACTGGCGAATAGCAAAGCGAAGGTCTTGCCACAGATTGGACATCGAGCGTCTCCGGGAAACTAGCTGCGATGCCTAAGGTACACGTTGAGGGCCATCGTTTCGTCTGGGACAAGTCTTTGCAAGCAGACAAGATAAATACGGTTCCGCCGCTTGGCCGGCGAGAACCGGCGTCCGTATTCAACATTGTTTGTCCGAAAGCGGACAAGCAGTTTGCTCTTCATCGCTGAGTGCGCGGCAAAGCATTCTTCCGTTTTGTCATCCTGAGCGCAGGCGTGCCGCCTTTGCACGCCGGAGTCGAAGGACCTCTACGGTTGCGAACCAGCCTCGCCCCGCCGCTATAGCGGTCCTTCGACTCCGACCGCGAAGCGCGGTCTCCGCTCAGGATGACAACAGTAATGAGACACGCCGTTACTTCGCGCACCCGCGGTTGCCGCCCATCTTCGGTGGCTGATAAACTTAAATGTTTGCGCAGTCCTTGCTCTGCCTTCCATACACTTATGTCAAACACTACGGATATCGCTATCGTCAACGGCGCCCGCACGCCCATGGGGCGCTACTGCGGGAAGCTACGGGATTTTACTGCCCAGGAACTGGGCGCTATCGCGGCGGTCGAAGCCATGAAACGCTCCGGGGTCGAGCCCGGCGAAATCGATCACGCCGTATTCGGCAACGCGCAGCAGACTTCGGGCGACGCCATCTATGGCGCGCGTCACGTCGCGCTGAAAGCGGGCGTGCCTATCGAAGTTCCCGCGCTCACCGTCAACCGGCTATGCGGATCGGGCATGCAGTCGGTGGTTTCGGCGGCGCAGATGATTCAACTGGGCGAAGCCAAGACGGTTCTGGCCGGAGGCATGGAATCGATGTCGCAAGCGCCGCACGTGATTCGCGGCATGCGTTGGGGCGTGGGCCTGGGCGAAGGCAAGCTGGAAGATTCGCTGATGGTCGCGCTGCTCGACAGCTATTGCGGCCTCTACATGGCCAACACCGCCGAGCTTTATGCCGGGCAGCAGGGCATCACGCGCGAGATGATGGACGAATTCGCGCTGCGCTCGCAGCAGACCGCCGACGCCGCCTACAAGGCCGGGCGTCTACAGGAAGAGTTGACTCCGGTGGCCCTGCGCAATCGCCGCGGCGAGCCCACCGGCGAAATGTTTACCGAGGACGATCATCGCCGTCCGGAGACTACGATGGACAGCCTGCGCAAGCTGAAGCCGGCCTTCGGCAAGAACGGCTCGGTCACCGCGGGGAATGCCAGCGGCATCGTCGACGGCGGCGCGGCTGTCGTGGTCATGCCGCTCGACGAGGCTCAGAAGCGCAACCTGAATCCGCTGGGCCGCATTGTGGCCTGGGGCATCGCGGGCGTTGATCCCAAGATCATGGGCTCGGGACCGGTGCCCTCGACGCGCATCGCGCTGAAGAAAGCCGGGCTCAAGCTCGATGACCTCGATCTGATCGAAGTGAACGAAGCCTTCGCCGGGCAGTACCTGGCAGTGGAGAAAGAACTCGGCCTCGATCGCAACAAGGTCAACGTGAATGGCGGCGCGATCGCGTTGGGGCATCCGCTGGGCGCGACCGGCACGCGCCTGCTGGTCACGCTGCTGTACGAGTTGCGCCGCCGCAAGGCCAAGTATGGCTTGACGACGGCCTGCATCGGCGGCGGGCAGGGCATTGCCGTGATCGTGGAGAACCTGCAGCGGTAGCGGGATGAGGTTTGTATCAGGGCGCGAGTTTACCTGTGCCGATGTGAGCGCAAAAAGATCAGGGCTTTAGTCTGTGTCGGAACTGAAGCTTTGGATTTGCGAGTGGAATAGATTGTCCGAAACTCCCGCCCGCAAGGGCGACTCAGTTCAGCCCAGGACGGAGCCGCAGGCGGAGTCCTGGGTAAAGTTTGGCAGTTGATCTGAGTCTCGTAGGGACGGCACGGACTGTTTAGACCTTGCAAGAAGTTCCCTCAGGGGCTGAAGCCCGGGAAACTAATTTGCGCTTTACGGCACGGCTGAAGCCGTGCCCTGATACAAGGCGGTACAGCTAGAGCCATGACCCAAGGCGGCACGCCTGCAGGCGTGCTCCACCCGGTCGGAATGTTGAGCGGATTGATGAGGAACGGTTATGCGGGTCTTCAGCGGCGTGGTCTTCGGCTATCTGCTGTTCGAGCTGTTGTGGTTCGGCATCTTTCGCGTCACCAACACCGATCCGCACGCGCCGGCCAGCATCAGCTTTCAGGCGGGAGCCATCGTCTTCGGACTGCTGTTCGCCGTGTCGGCGGGGCATCTGGCTAGCCTGATCGGCGGCCGCCCGCACTTTATTGCCGCCTGGATTGCCGGCGCGTTGATTGCGCTGACCGCCATCGTGGTGATGATTCGCAAGGGCGTGGCCTGGCCGCAAGTGGCGGCGCTGCTGTTCATGGCGCCGGCCACGGTGGCAGGAGGATGGTCGTACGTGTTGAGCCGACGCGCGAAATCGGATAGCGGGAATCAGTCATGACCAGCGAAGAACGGGCACTGCACAGTATGGTGTATCACCTGGAGGCGGCCTGGAACGCAGCCGACAGCGCCGCCTTTGCCGAACCCTTCGCCGACGATGCCGAGTTCATCCACATCCTGGGCGGCTACTACAGCGGCCGCGCCGCCATCGAGGCCGGCCATCGCATGATCTTTGGCACGATCTATAAGGGCAGCACGGTCAGGTACAGCGTGGAGAAGATCAAGTTTCTGCGGCCCGATGTGGCGATGGTTTTCCTGCGCCAGTTTTTGCAGTTCTATGAAAACGGCCAGCCGCGTGAGCTGGAGTCGCGGCCGACCATCGTCGCCGAGCAGACGGATGGCCAGTGGCGCATCGCCGCGGTGCAAAACACGCGCATCAGCGAAGTAGGCGGCGGGGAAAAGGGATAACAAGGTTGTGTCGGGACGGGACTCTAGTCATGCCGAGAGACCGACATAACGATCGCCCATAGCTTTTGTACCGGGGCATGGCTTCAACCATGGCTCCGGAGATGGCTTCAACCATGGCTCCGGGACATGGCTTCAACCATGGCTACAATGAGCGATTCGACTACCGGAATTTGCTTCGTATCAGGGCATGGCTTTAGCCATGCCATCGCAGCGTAAAATGAATTGGGCTTTAGCCCCTGCTTATGTCGGTTCCGGTTCGCAATTCCAGCTCGAAGCAAATTGTTCGGCCGTCCCGCACGTTTTGTAACCGCCAAGACCAGCATGGGGCGAGCGCTTCTGCAATCGGAACGCAATGCGATGCTTTTGATTGACGTGTTGCGCTCCTACGCTGTAGCAAAGAAATTCAGAGTGCACGATTTCGTTGTCATGCCCGATCATGTGCACGTGCTGTTAACCGTGACGGGCGACATGTCGATTCGAAAGAGCTGTGCAATTCATCAAGGGCGGCTTTTCGTACCGTTTGAAAAAGGAGCATGGATATATCGGCGACGTGTGGCAGCGCGGATTCTCTGAGGTACGTGTCGATGATCGTGACAGCTTTCTGCGGCATCGCGAGTATATTGCGCAAAATCCAGTAAAGCGCAGATTGGCCGACTCGCGGGAACAGTATCAGTATTGCTTCACGTATTTGGCGACGCGAAAGGCGGCAGGGGCTAAAGCCCAATGATTATGAACCTGTTCGGCACGGCTGAAGCCGTGCCCTGATACGAGTCTGTTATGCCCTGATACAAGCACGGCAGCGGCATATATGGTTTGAAGCGGGACCCAATTTCAGTCGCGGACTTGTCGTCTGGAGGTTTGTATCAGGCACTTGCGGCGTGAAGTTTCGTGTCAGGCCCTTGCGCCGTGAAGTTTTGTATCACTCGCTTGCGCCGTGAAGGTTTGTATCAGTCGCTTGCGGCGTGGAATTTCGTACCAGCGTGGAGTTTCGTATCAGGGCACGACTTCAGTCGTGCCGCAAGGCGCTTAATATTCTGGGGCTTTAGCCCCGGCCACGAAATATTCAAACAATCAAAGGACAAACGCACACATGGAAATCAGGAAAGTTGGAGTGCTGGGTTGTGGACTGATGGGCTCGGGCATCGCGCAGGTGGCGGCCGCCGCGGGCTGCGACGTGGTGGTACTCGAGCAGGAACAGAAATTCCTCGACAAAGGTTTTGCCGGGATCGAGAAATCGCTTTCCCGCCTGGTCGAGCGCGGTATGGCCAAAGGCGGCATCACCGCCGAGCAGAAGACCGAGACGCAATCGCGCCTCAAGGGCACCACTAACATAAAAGACCTGGCCGACTGCGACATCGTCATCGAGGCCATCATCGAAAACGTGGCCGAGAAGCGCAAGACCTACGCCGAGCTTGACGCCATCGTAAAGAAGGACGCCATTTTCGCCACCAACACCTCGTCCATCTCGGTCACCGAGTTGATGACCTCGACCCAGCGGCCGGAGCGCTTCATCGGCCTGCACTTCTTCAATCCGGTGCCCATGATGAAGCTGGTGGAAGTGGTGAAGACCATCGCCACCGCGCCCGATGTCTACGACTCGGCGGTCGAGTTCGGCAAGAAGCTGGGCAAGGTACCGGTGCGCACCGTCGACAAGACCGGCTTCATCGTGAACCGCCTGCTGGTGCCGTATCTGCTGGACGCGATTCGCGCTTATGAAGAAGGCGTCGGCTCGATTACTGATATCGACGAAGCCATGAAGCTGGGCTGCGGCTACCCTATGGGCCCGTTCACCCTGCTGGATTTCGTCGGCCTCGATACCACCTACTACATCACGCACGTGATGTATGACGAGTTCAAGGAACGCCGTTTCGCCTCGCCTCCGCTGCTGAAGCGGCTGGTGCTGGCCGGCTGGTACGGCCGCAAGTCGGGCAAAGGCTTTTACGACTACGCGGACCCCAGCAAGCCGGTGCCGGGAGATTTCGTGTAGATAGATTTGGCGGGAAAAGGCGCGATGATGGGTTCCCAAACGGGAAAATTCCGCAGATATCGACCACGTTAGTGGTGGCAATATCGGACTAGGCAAGAATTGCCCGGTCTTGAGGCATCTGAGGGCTATGCAGGATGGCCCTTAATCGCGTTTGGAAGGTCGTGGAGCGATGCTAGCGGGTCGGATGCCCCTCAGGGTGGTTTCGGCTTTGCGGCGCGCTATAAATCGAATTGTGCAAAGATTTGCACATTGCCATATCGGGAAAACTTAGGGCGTATGGCATGTTGGTGGTAGGTAGCGATTAGGGGCTGGCTGGTCTTTCGATGGTCCACATATTTGCCAAACCGGTGATGACAGCGGCCCTCGTGATCGGGGTGGCTGGCCCGCGTGCTCGATCGCCGAACGGATGATTCTTGTCGCGCGGCAGTCTTCATGCCTGACGGTTACAGCCAGAAGACAATCGTCTGGTCGCCGGATCGCAAGAATATATGTTCGCCTCTCGAGTAAGCCCGAGCACGCTGAATCCGACGAGGGATGTTTTCACGATTTCCATCTATTCCGGTGCCCGGCTGTTGAAGACGTTTGTCCCAAAGGATCTCAGTGCGGCAACATTCGTGAAGTGGTCTCCGGACTCCAAGGGATTGTATGTGATGTGGAGTGACGGAGGGGCGATCGGCGGATATCACGTTCGCGCGTTTTTGGTTGACGACAGCAAGGCGATCGAGTCTCCGGCTCCAGAAGTTGCCGCAGCGGATTTCGCCAAGCATCATTCCTGCGAAACTCGCGGAAACAATTTATATGCTGTTCGTTGGGTAAACGGGTCGAGGCAATTATTGTTGCGGCCCGAAGTTTATCCGACCAGTGATTGCGCGCCAGAAACTGCCTTAAGTGCGGAATATCTGGTGACGACCGCCGGCGGTAAGATTATTGAGAAGGGGCCGGTCAAGGAGTTCACGCCGTTCGTCGATGGCTGTCCGTCGGATGTTTTTCCTACCGCGTTCGCCACTCAGAACCAAATAGAAGATTTTAGGAAAGCACAAAAACAATGACATTCCAGAACATTAAACTCGAAACCAAAAACCACATCGCCTACATCACCATCGACCGGCCGAAAGTTCTCAACGCGCTGAACATGGCGACTATGCAGGAGCTGAAGCAGGCCTTCGCCTCCATCAAGGACGACGTCGAGGTGCGCGTGGTGATCCTTACCGGCGCGGGCGAGAAGGCGTTCGTCGCCGGCGCCGACATTGGCGAGCTGTCGCAGCACACGCCGGTTTCGGCCAAGGCGTACACCCATCAGGGGCAGGCCATCATCGACTCCATCGAGAACCTGGGCAAGCCGGTGATCGCCTGCATCAACGGATTCGCGCTGGGCGGCGGTTGCGAAATCGCGCTGGCTTGCACCATGCGTCTGGCCAGCGAAAATGCCAAGCTGGGCCAGCCCGAGGTGAAGCTCGGCCTCATCCCCGGCTACGGCGGCACGCAGCGGCTGCCGCGGCTGGTGGGCAAAGGTGTCGCGATGCAGCTGGTGCTGACCGGCGAGATGATCTCGGCGCAGGAGGCGCATCGCATCGGTCTGGTGAATGAAGTTGTCCCTGCGGCGGAGTTGATTCCGCGCGCCGAAGCCATCGCCGCCAAGATCATCGCCAACGCTCCGCTGGCGATTCAGTACTGCATGGAGGCGGTCAATCGCGGCTACGATCTCACTCTGGCCGATGGCTTGTTCCTGGAGGCAACGCTGTTTGGCGTCTGCTGCTCCACCGAAGACAAGAACGAAGGCACCAAAGCGTTTCTGGAGAAGCGGCCGGCGGAGTTTAAGGGCAAGTGAATCGTGAATCGTGGGTCGTGGATCGTTCGTGGTTGGTGGATCGTGAATCGTCCGCACTTGGCATTTAGCATTTGGCAATTCGCCAAAGCCACTTGTGCCCCAGGTTCGCGTCCCTCTGTTGGACGCTAACCTGGGTGCGACGAAACTCCACCGGTCGCCGCACCTCTTCCGAAAGTTGCGCCGTCACTCTTCCGACTTTCGGCATCCCCAGGTTAGCCCAACCGACGGGCGAACCTGGGGCACATAAATTTAGATGCTTCTCTTCCCGTTACAATGAAATCCTATGATTCGATCGATTGTGTTTCCGCGCGTCCTGGGGAAGTCTTTGGACGACTTGCAGCCGGCGCTCGATTTGTTTCGCGCGCTGGGGTTTGCTCCCGGCAACGAGTGGCATGAAGGCAGCAGCCACGGCATCGAAATGCTGGCTCCGAGTGGTGGCATCGAGTTTATCGCCGCGACTGATTCACCCAGCGTCGACGCTACTGTCGAAGTTTCTGACGCCGACGCGGCTTACGAAATCGTCAAGAAACTAAACCCCACCCTGTCGCCAAAAACGGGCGACGAGGATGGGGCACCCGTGGGCGTTAAAATCCAGCGCGAGATTGGCGACACAGCTTACGGCGCGCGGCTGTTCGAAGTCGAAGTTGGCGGCTTGCGAATTGGCTTTCTGACCTACGCCCGCAAGCCCGGCGACAGTCACGGAATGGAAGGCCGGCTGGACGGCCGCGGGAAGCGCTTTGCCCTGGTGGTCAGCCGCTTCAATTCGTTCATCACCGAGCGGCTGCTGGACGGCGCGGTACAGGCACTCCGACAATGTGGGACTAAGCCGGAGGACCTCACCATCGTACACGTGCCGGGAGCGTTCGAGATTCCGCTGGCGGCGCGCCAGCTGGCCGAGACCGGGCGCTACCACGCCATTGTCTGCATTGGCTGCCTGCTGCGCGGCGACACCCTGCACTACGACGTCATCGCCAATGAGGCGACGCGCGGTGTGGGGCAGTCAGCGCAGGATACGGGCGTGCCGCATGCCTTCGGCGTGCTGACCTGCGAAACCCTGGAGCAGGCGATCGATCGCGCCGGATTGAAAGCCGGCAACAAAGGCTTCGAGGCTGGGCTGGCCGCGGTGGAGATGGCGTGCTTGCGCGAGCGGATTGTGAAGTCGTCCCGCCGTAGCCGCAAGCAGAAAACCGCAGATCCTCGGCTGCGCTGCGCTCCGCTCGGGATGACAAGGCCGCAGATCCCTCGGCTGCGCTGCGCTCCGCTCGGGATGACAAAAGCAAGTTTGATGAAACGCCTGGCTTCGCTGGGGATGACAAAGCGGGGCAGTCATGAGCAAGGCAGGCACGCGTCGCAAGTCGCGCGAACTGGCGTTGCAGATGCTGTTCCAGCTGGATATGGGACATCAGGACCGGGAGCAGGTGCGGCGCACCTTCTGGAGCGAGCGCCAGGATCTGGACGAGAAGGTGCGCGAGTTTTCCGACCAGCTGTTCGGCGTTGCCTGCGAGCGGCAGGAGGAAATTGATCAGCTGATCGAGCGCAACGCCGAGCACTGGCGCATGGATCGCATGGCGGCGGTGGACCGCAATCTGCTGCGCGCCGGGGTGGCCGAATTCCTGGGATTTCCCCGCACGCCGCGCCCGGTGGTCATCAACGAAGCCCTGGAAATCGCTCGCCGGTTCTCCACGCCCGAGTCGGTGCAGTTCATCAATGGCGTGCTCGACAGCGTGGCGCGCGAACTGGGCGACGGCAAGAAGAAGTAGATAACAAGAGTAAAGGTCCTGCTCGGGCGTAGGGAAGCTACGCGCCCTTCCATATCGCCTAGAACCTACCTGTCTCATAAATCGCCGCGCATCAGGTTTAGTGTCTGTGTGAGAACCTCTGCCGTCCCTACGGGACTCGGGTCAATTTTCCGCTTGACCCAGCATTCCGCCTGCGGCTCCATGCTGGGCTAAGCTCTTCCGCGCCTTGGCGCTCGTTTTTTGTGGTTCACATTCTACTTCCGATCGCGAAAGTTAGTTCTCGCACAGACTCTTCAGACGTCCCGCGAAACAGCCCCTTATGAGTCAGCCTCTGAAGGCGGGCTTTTGCAGGGGCTGAAGCCCGAACCTCGGTGGGCCGGCGTTCGGCACGACTGAAGGTCGTGCCCTGATACAAACCGAAATCATTTATGAGAAGGCTTGGCTCTTTTGACATCATTTCAGGTAGCCTGCCTCGCCACCATCTCGTGCCTGCGATAACCCCGTCCCGCCCTGCGGGACGACTCAGTTTAGCCCAGGACCCAGCCCGCCGCAGGCGGGCGCAGTCCTGGGTAATCGTGGTATCCAGTCTTCCAGCCCCTTGCAGGGGCGGCAGATCAGGATGTCAACAAAGCTAGATGGCTTTCAGCGTGAATTCGGCCGAGAAGCACTCGACTCACGCCTAGCCAACTCCCCTGCGACCAGTCCGCCGGTCGGCGAGTTCCGCCAAAAAAAAGACTTGCATCTGAGCTGGTGTTGTAGTTAACTATATCACCATACGAGGCGGTCCGATCGATGCGGCCTCGCAGGTTTCGCATAAAGGCTTAGCGGGAACACCGGATGGATCTTGAGTGGAACGACAGTCAGCCGATTTATCGCCAGCTAAGGGATCGTGTCGTCGACATGATTCTGGACGGCGTGCTCAAAGAGGGCGACCCGCTGCCTTCGGTGCGCAATGTCGCGTCCGCAGTATCGGGTAAATCCGCTCACGGTTCTGAAGGGCTATCAACAACTGGTCGACGAGCAGCTGGTCGAGAAGAAGCGAGGTCTCGGCATGTTCATCAAAGACGGCGCCCGCAAGCTGCTGCTGCAGGGCGAACGGAAAAAGTTTCTGGCCGAAGACTGGCCCCGGATTTGCGCCACCATGCAGCGGCTGGGCCTGACCGCGGAAGAACTGCTGGACGCAGCCGCCAAGCGGCGGTCGAAGGCCAACGAGGAGGAACGCTGAACCCATGGCATGCATAGAAGCACGCGGTCTGCGCAAGGCTTTCGGCACAACCATCGCGCTGGATGGCGTCAACTTGCGAGTGGAAGAGGGCCGCATCCTGGGACTCATCGGCCCCAACGGCGCGGGCAAAACCACCGCGCTCAACGCGATTCTCGGCCTCACTCCGTATCAGGGCGAGCTGAAGGTGCTGGGTCGCGATCCCTGGAGCCAGCGCGATGAACTCATGCGCGACGTGTCGTTCATCGCCGATGTGGCTGTGCTGCCGCGCTGGATGCGGGTTTCGCAGACGCTGGACTACGTGGCCGGCGTGCATCCGCGATTCGATCGCGCCAAGGCAGAAGCATTGCTGGCCAAGACCGCGATCAAGCACGGCAGCAAGGTGCGAGAGCTGTCGAAGGGCATGGTGACCCAGTTGCACCTGGCGATCGTGATGGCCATCGACGCGCGATTGCTGATTCTGGACGAGCCGACGTTGGGGCTGGACATTCTGTATCGCAAGCAGTTTTACGATTCGCTGCTGAATGATTACTTCGACGGCACCCGCACCATCGTCGTGACCACCCATCAGGTGGAAGAGATTCAGGATGTGCTCACCGACGTGATGTTCATCAACCACGGGCGGATCGTGCTCAGTTGCACCATGGAAGAATTTGAGGCTCGCTACGTGGAAGTGATGGTGCTTCCCGAGCAGCTGGCCGCCGCCCGGGCGCTGCGGCCCATGCACGAGCGCCAGGTTTTTGGCCGCAGCATTCTGCTGTTCGATGGCGTCGATCGCGAGCAACTGGCCGCGTTGGGTGAGGTCCGCATGCCCAGCATCGCCGACTTGTTTGTGGCGGTGATGGGCAACGGCGCCGGCCAGGCGCAAGGAGCAGCGAAATGAATACGCCATCGAATGCGGTGCCCGGTTCTTTCGATTCGCAGCGGGCCGCGCCCGCGACCATTAGGGCGACGCGGCCGCTGTATTGGTCGGTGCGACGCGAGCTGTGGGAGAACCGTTCCATCTATTTGGCGCCGCTGATCGCCGCCGGAGTAGTGCTGTTCGGCTTCCTGATCAGCCTGCGATTTCTGCCCATGAAGATGCGGGCGGCGGCGCTGTTCGATCCCATGCTGCAGCACGAGTTCATCCAGAAGCCGTACCACCTGGCGTCGTTCTTGATCATGGGCGCTGCTTTTATCGTCGCGGTGTTCTATTGTCTGGACGCGCTGCACAGCGAACGCCGCGATCGCAGCATTCTGTTCTGGAAGTCGCTGCCGGTTTCCGATCTCACCACCGTGCTCTCGAAGGCCACGGTTCCGCTGGTGATTCTGCCGCTGCTCGTGTTTGTAATTACCGTGGTCACGCAATGGATCATGTTGCTGCTGAGCAGCCTGGTACTGGCGGGCAGCGGTCCCAGCCTGGCGATGCTATGGAGCGAGCTGCCGCTGTTCCCGATGTCGGTGATGCTGCTCTACCACCTGGTCACCGTGCATGTGCTTTGGTATGCGCCCATCTATGCCTGGTTCCTGCTGGTTTCCGGCTGGGCGCGGCGGGCGACTTTTCTGTGGGCGGTGCTGCCGCCGCTGGCCATCTGCGTCATCGAGAAAATTGCCTTCAATACATCGTATTTTGCCACCTGGCTGGGGAGCCGCTTTGTCGGCGGAACGGACGGTGCCAACTACGCAGCAGCCAGCATGTCGATGGATCCGATGGCCCAGTTCCATCTGGGCCGATTCCTGATCAACCCGGAGTTGTGGATCGGGCTGGCACTGGCCGCCGCATTTCTCGCCGCCGCGGCCCGGCTGCGGAGGTATCAGGGACCAATCTAAATCGCGGCCCGCTTGACTTACTCACGCGCGTAAGGAGCAACAATATGGGCGCTGAATTACAGATGACATTTCCGGCCGCGGCTGCGTCGCCGAAGCGGCGTTCGCTATCGGGTTTAGCGGACACGGCTTTGAAAGCAGCGGTCCGATTCTGGTTTGGGGTGACCGTCATCGGTCAGCTTTTCTTCGCCAGCGCGGTCGCAATCTTCTACGGTCTTACGGCTGCGCGCGGGGATTTGCCTGCGTGGAACAAAAGCATGACGCATGGTTACATCCCGGGCGATCGAGTGGGCAATACCGCCGTCGCCATACATCTGATCTCGGCCGTCATCATCATCCTGAGCGGAGCGGTGCAAATTGTTCCGCAAGTCCGCAACCGCTTTCCGGTCTTTCATCGCTGGAACGGGCGGATCTACATGGTCACGGCTTTCTCCATCAGCCTTGCCGGACTTTATATGATGTGGGTCCGGGGGACGATCGGCGGCCTCGCTCCTCACTTGGCACAGAGTCTCGACGCCGTCCTGATCATGCTCTGCGCCGTCATGGCGCTGCGCTATGCGCTGGCCCGGGACTTCAAAACTCATCGCCGATGGGCTCTCCGTCTATACCTGGTGGTGAGTGCATCTTTGTTTATCCGGGCAGGGTTTTTCTTCGCGGCCTTTGCTCCCAATCCAGATAAGTTTTTTACCTTTATCTCTTTTGCCCAATACCTGGTGCCGCTTGCTGTTCTGGAACTCTATCTGCGCACGCAGGACCGCGGCCGCGCACCTGCCCGGTTCGCGATGGCCGGCGGACTTTTTGTACTTACCGTTGCCTTGGCCGCCGGAATTGTTGCGGTGGCTGTGGGAGGCTGGCTGCCGAACATCAAGAGAGCTTTCGACCGCCGTGTGTCTATCGCCGAAACTCTCTCCGCAACCATCGCCTCCAACGGCATCGACCAGGCTGCTAAGCAGTACCATGACCTCAAAGCCGCCGGAACCGCTATCTACAACTTCGATGAAGACGAGCTCAACACTTTGGGCTACCAACTGATTCGCACGAAAAAGTTGGCGGAAGCGATCCGGATTTTCCAGCTCAACGTCGAGGCTTATCCGCACTCGGGCAATGTGTACGACAGCCTGGCGGAGGCCTACATGGACGACGGCAAGCAAGCACTAGCTATCGCTGACTATAAGAAATCTCTCCAGCTCAACCCCAAGAACGGCAATGCGGTCCAGATGCTTCGAAAATTGAATGCTCGCTGACTCTCGCTCGCGAGCATTTTGAGGGCGCACGGTGTGGTGTGAGCTGGACATGCACTTTTCACCGATCCCGGTTTCGCAGGAGGACACGATGATTCGGGAACGAACGGTAAAGATCGTAGTGCTGTTGGTGGGATTGCTCTTTACCGCCAGCCTCTATCCCTTGCTGAGATGGCAGCCGGATCCAGCCGAACAGATGCTGGGCGCCGTCTATGCCACCCTGGGAGTCTTCCTCTTGCTCGCGTCTCCCAACCCGTCAGCGCATCGCAGCCTGATCGCGTTCACCGCGTGGTCGAGCCTGGCTCACGCTGCGATTATGGCGGTGCAGGCATTCCGCGGTGTGATCCCGCGGGCAGATCTGCTGCATGCCGTGCTTCCGTTTGCCGTCATCGGCGTTATGCTGATCGTTTTCGCTCCGGCAAAGCTGAAAGTGGCCGGGCCTGGTCGCCGCCGGTGCTCTTTAACGTGCGCCCGCAGCTTGAGCTGTACTGGTCGAGCCGCCCTGCGCCAAGGTATCGATGATCAGGCGAACGTCCTTGCTCTCTGCTTGCTGAATCACCTTCAGACCCTCACCAGCGACCGGCGGATACAGGATCGCGCGACCCTGAACCGACACTGCCAGATCAAGCCCGTCGATCGAGGCATCGTGCAGAAACGACGGCTCGGCAGCCAAGCGCTCGGCGGTGAACCAGGCCGCATCGCGCGCCGCGGTTATGTCAAAGTTGACCAGCGAGGTTTCGCTGCGCAAGCCGATCTTTTCCAGATCACCGATGAGAGGAGAAACTGCGGCAATCTCCGCTGCCACCGTGCCTACCAGACTCGCCAGCACCGCGTTGATCTGGTCAAAGTCCGGCTTGAGCTGAGGCAATTGATTCGCCGGACTGACTTGCGCGGCGGCAATGCCAAGATCGAGATTGATGTGCGCATTCATTCCCGACAGCAATTGCTGCAGGATCAGAAGGTCGGGATTGCTGCAGCCCTGGAAAGCCAGCATCCAGCTGCGAGTCGCGGTGCCGCCCGCCTGAAACGTAATGAACGCATCCAGATACCGCGAGGCAAAGACCACATCTAGCTGCTCCATCAGAGGGCCGTTCTGGAAACTGCCGGCGGCGATGCCATCACGCACTGCGCAGGTCACCCGACGATACAGCGCCGCGAAGTAGCCCAGGCGGCTGGCCTGATCATAGGATTGCTGCACAATGACATTTAAGGCCGATACCACGTCATCGATAGTCTGGACACTCATACGTCTGGACACTCATACAGCCTAGGTTACTAGTTTGCTCGTGGGCCCGGCATCGCCCGGCTAGAGCAGATCGCGGTAACGTTCCAATGCTACTCGCACTAACTGACTTCGCGTTCGCACCTGTGTTTTTCCGTTCGAGTAAGAAAGCCGCGGCTCTCCGATCAGGTGGCCGGCGCGCGGAGCTATCAGCGCCGTAGCCGCATGGTTGGCCAGTTCGACGAAGCCGCGCTCATTGATGGTAAATCAAACGATTTGTGGGATGATTACGATCCAATCAAACGATTGGTGCCCTCGACGGTACCTTTTTTCGAAACGATTCGCTCGAATGACGGCTGCGGCTGGAATTTGCGACCCGTCTCACCGCGCCAAGATCGTCGTGCAGTAACGGCAGCCGACCTTGCACCCGTTTGACCTTAGGTCGGCCCTCCTCGCCCGGCACGGGTTCGGCGTCTCATTCTTCCCATCGTTGATCGACAAAAACTCAGCCAAGACAAGCCTGCTGTGCTAGTATCGGCGCAAATCTGCCCAGAGGATTTTCCATGTCCGTCATGCTTCGTCCGTTGACGCTCGGCGAATTGCTGGATCGCGCCTTTCAGCTTTACCGCAGCCGCTTTGCGGTGTTTGTGGGCATTGCGGCGGTCGCCTACCTGCCGCTTTTCGTGATTCAGACGGCCACGCTGTGGGCCCCGAAAACTTTGTCGGCCTCCGCCACAGCTGCGATGCTGGTAGGTTTCTTTGCGGCCCTGGTGCTGCGATTGCTGGGGCTGGCGGCGGCGAATTCGGCCACCATCATGGTGGTTTCGGCAGCTTACCTGGAGCGGCCGATCACTCTGCGCGAAGCCTATAGCCACGTGTCGGGCATGCTGCTGCGTGTCTTCTTTATCATGATCGGCATGGGAATTGGAATCGCTGTCGGGCTGGTGCTATTTGTCATTCCCGGCATCATTCTGTTTCTGATGTGGGCGTTGGCTATTCCCGTGGCCGTGCTGGAAGATGCCGGCCTGGGCGAGAGTTTGTCGCGCAGCCGCCAGCTCACCGCCGGCCATCGCTTTCGCGTCTTCGCCATTTATCTGCTCTATTTCGCTTTAGTCTTTGCGCTGGAGTTCGGGCTGCTGGTTCCGCTGGGAGCCGTGATCGGGATGAAGGGAGGCGGCGCAGCCGGCGCCTCGGCGCTACTCCCGGTCATTTCCGTGTTAAGCGCGGTGCTTAGCTATGTAATCGAGTGTTTGGTCACACCGATTCTTACCATCTCGCTGTCGCTGATGTATTACGACGAGCGCGTGCGCAAGGAAGCCTTCGACATTCAACTCATGATGTCCGCTCTCGGGGAAGGTGCGGCCGAGTCGGCTGCCGCCGCTACCTAGAATGCGCCGGCTTCGGATTGCCACGATCCTTCTATGGTTCGGCTCCATGTTCGCCCTGGCTGCGGCGTCCGACGCGCCGCTCACCCTGGCGCAATACCTCGGAGCCCTCGAACAGTTGCGGCAATCCGTGACGTCGGCTCCCGATAGCGCTGCCACTTCGGCGATCGCGCAGAACTTGCCGCCGGAGTGGCGCGTGCAAGCCGATGGCCGCGTCTTTACCATCGCCGCCGATAGCTTGCGGCAGGCGCTCAACGAGTATGCCGAGAAGCGCACGCCGGCGAACCTGGCAGCCATCACCTCGCAGCTTGATCTGCTGGTGCAGGATGCGCGCGCGATGCAGTCGGCCAAGATTGCGGCAACGCCCGAGCGCGACAAACTGGCCGAGATCCTTGCCCGGCGCGAGTTTCACAATGTCACCGGAGAAAACTGGTATGACCGCTGGAAGCGCGCGGCGCAACGCTGGCTGGCTCAGTTGCTGGGACGGATTTTGCTTTCGTCGGCCTTTCCGGTGGTGAGCCGAATCGTGATTTGGGGATTGCTCGCCCTGGCGGTCGCCGTAGCCGCGTTCTGGGTCGTGCGCAATTATCGCCAAAGCAACATCTATACGAAATTCTCCGGCTCGCCCGACGCCGTTTCCGCCAAGCCTTGGCGCGACTGGCAAGCCGAAGCGCAACTGGCGGCTCAGGAGGGACGCTGGCGCGATGCGGTTCACCTGTCTTACTGGGCCGGGATTTCGTTTCTGGAAGGTCGGGGACTTTGGCGTCCTGATCGGGCGCGTACGCCGCGCGAGTATTTGCGGCTCTTGCCCACGGGCGATGCTCATCGCGATCCTCTGCAGAAGCTGACGCGCAGCTTCGAGCAAGTGTGGTATGGAAGCGATCTGGCTACCGCCGAAACCTTTGCCGGCGCGTCCGCGCTGCTGGAGCAGATGGGATGCCGCTGAAGCTTAGTCCGGAAGATCGCCGTCTGCTGATCGTTGCCGGCGCGGTGTTCGTGGTGAGCGCGTTGCTGGCCATCGTTCTCTCTCCGGCGGAGTCCGAAGCGCAGTTTGCCACCAGCTATTCGGTCGCCTCCGAAGGCGCTAAGGCGGCGTACTTGCTTCTGCGCGAATCGGGATATCGAGTCGAGCGCTGGACTCGTCCTCCGGCCGAGCTGAACGATGCCGCCAATAGCTTGCTGATCCTCACCGATCCCACGGTCGTGCCCACACAGGCGGACAAGGATGCGCTGGGCAAGTTTCTGTCGGAGGGCGGAGAAGTAGTGCTCGCGGGAGCGCTGGGCCCGGTGTTTGTCTCCGAGCAGGCGCCGTTGGAGTTGCCCATCTCGCTGGGATGGCAGACATATCCAGCGCAGGCGCCGTCGCCGCAGGCTTTGAACGCGGCCGAAATCAAGCTGAATGCAGTCGCCTCGTGGTCGAAGCCGGCGCCGGGCATCGGGCTCTACGGCGACTCGTCTGGTTACACGGTGATGCAGTACTCGCATGGCGCGGGAACCGTGCTTTGGCTGGCTTCTTCAAGTTTGTTGAGCAATGCAGGCCTGCGCGAGTCGGGGAATCTGAACTTCCTGCTGAGTACGGTCGGCAGCAAGTCGCGCCGGGTATTGTGGGATGAATATTTTCACGGTTATAGCGCTACCGCGCCGGCGTCGGCTTCGCATCCGCAGCTGGCGTGGCTCTTCGGACAACTGGCCTTCGTCGCGGTAGCGGTGCTGGTAACGTTCTCGCGGCGCAGCGGTCCGCAGCGATTGCCTCGGCCTGAGTCGCGGCTGTCGCCGCTGGAGTATGTCCGCGCTCTCGGTCAGCTTTATGAGCACGCCGGCGCGGCGAATGTTGCCGTCGATGTTTCCTATGAGCGTTTTCGCTATACGCTGAGCAAGCGGCTGGGCCTGCGGGCCGCGGCGGGCAGCGAGGACTTGGCCCGCGCCGTCGCCGAACGCTGGCCCATCGACCGCCAGGACCTGCGGTCGTTGCTGGAAACTTGTGAGTCGGCGCGCTTCTTCGAGGATCTCACGCCGAAGGAGGGGCTCGCCCTGGTGCAGCGCCTGCACCAGTATTCTGTACGTGTTGAAGCTTTATCCCAAGGCAAGCGAGGGGAGTCGCTAGATGGAAGCTGTTTCTGCCGTGGTTTCGCATTTGCGTCAGCAGATGTCCAGGGTCATTGTGGGACAAACCGAGATGCTGGACCAGTGTGTGTTGGCCCTGCTTTGCCGCGGACACGCTCTGCTGGAGGGAGTGCCCGGCATCGCCAAGACGCTCACTATCAAGGCGCTGGCCGGCGTGCTGCGGCTGCAGTTTCAGCGCGTGCAGGCCACCTCCGACTTGATGCCCGCGGACATCCTCGGCACCAATGTTCTCAACCTGGCGACCAGCAACTTCGCGTTCCATCCCGGGCCGGTGTTTACCGATCTACTGCTGGTGGACGAAGTCAATCGCATGCCGCCCCGCACCCAGGCCGCGTTGCTGGAGTGCATGGAAGAGCAGCAGGTGACGGTCGATGGCACGCGGCACCCGCTGTCTTCGTTCTTCAGCGTGTTTGCCACCCAGAATCCCATTGAGTTCGAGGGCACCTATCCCTTGCCGGAGGCGCAACTGGATCGCTTTCTGCTGAAGATCAATGTGCCTTATCCCAGCGCCGCGGAAGAGATCCAACTCCTCAATCGCTTCCAGCAGGGCTTCGATTCGCGCGATCTCTCCGCGCTCGACTTGCAGGCGCTTGATCCGGCGCTGTTGACCGGGGCGCGAGAGGAGATCAGGACCGGGGTTCGAGTCGAGGAAGGTCTGTTCGACTACATCGTTCGGGTGGTGCGAGGCACGCGCGAATCGGCGGCTCTGTCGCTGGGCGGCAGCCCGCGCGCTGCAGTTTTCCTGATGCAGGCCGCCAAGGCTACCGCCGCCATGGACGGGCGCGATTACGTTATTCCAGACGATGTAAAGAGCGCCGCTTTGCCGGTTCTGCGCCACCGGGTGATCTTGAAACCGGAAGCGGAGCTAGAGGGTCTTACTCCAGATCAAATTCTGCAAGACCTGCTGCGCACCATTGAGGTTCCGCAGTGAGCACTGCCTCGGTATTAACTCCCACAGAGAGGGAGTCCCACGCTGAGGCATACGGTCGCCTGGGATTCGCTTTTGGCCGGCGATCGTTCTTGCTGGCTGTCGTCGGCCTGGTCTGGCTGGGCCCGGCGTTCCTTGATGCGCGTTTCGCCTACGGGATCCTGGCTTGGGATGTCCTGCTGCTGCTGGCCGTGCTGCTGGACCTTTATCGCCTGCCGCGTCCGGAACAATTGACGGTTACGCGTCACTGGAGCGACCCGGTGGCGCTGTCGGTCGCCGGCCGGGTGGAGCTGCGCTTGCGCAACGCTGGAAGGGTCACAGTCCTGGCGGAGGTCTTCGATGAGGTTCCGGCTGAGCTGAGAAATGAGATTCCGCAGGTCGAGATCACCGCGCCGGCCAGCGGCGAGGGTACCACGCAGTATGACATCCAGCCGGTCGCCCGCGGAGATACCACATTGGGGGATGTCTATTTGCATTATCAAAGTCCGTTGCGGCTGGCCGAGCGCTGGGCTCGCGTGCCCCTGGGGCAGACGGTACGGGTCTATCCCAACCTGGAGGAAGCCCGGCAACAATCGATTCACCTGGCGCGCAGCCGCCAGATCGAGATGCAACAGCGGCGAGCGCGCGCTCGCGGAGTGGGCCGCGAGTTCGAGAGCTTGCGCGAATACCGCCAGGGCGACGACTTCCGGAACATCTGCTGGAGCGCCACCGCCCGGCGCGGCAAACTGGTTTCGAAGCTCTATCAGGCCGAGCGCAGCCAGACGATTTGGCTGGTGATCGATTGCGGCCGCCTGATGCAGGCGCGCATCCGCGGACTGGCCAAGCTGGACTATGCCGTCAACACCGCGCTTTGCCTGGCCGAAGTCGCGCTGTACGCGGGCGACCGGGTGGGGCTGCTGGCTTACGACCGCGCTCCCAGCCATCGGGTGTTGCCGCAGCGGGGCAGCGCGCACTTACGGCAACTGATGGAGCAGTTGGTCGACTTGCGCACCGGCACGCTGGAAGCGGATCATCTGCGCGCCGTCAGTGCGCTGATGAACAGCCAGAAGCGGCGCAGCCTGGTGATCTGGCTGACCGACCTGGCCGAGACCGCCATGACACCGGAGGTGATCGAGGCGGCGCTGCAGCTCACGCCGCAGCATCTGGTGCTGTTCACGGTTATCGGGCAGCCGGACTTGCTGGAGATGGCGGCGCAGGATCCGGACGAAAACGGCGAGCATGTACGAAGCCTCAGCCGCGCAGGAGATCCTTCACCGCCGCCAGATCCTGCTGGCGCGCATGCGAGATCGCGGCGCGCTGCTGGTGGAAGTCGATACGGCCGCCATGTCCGCCGCGGTGGTCAATGCCTATCTCGACATCAAGCAGCAGAATCGTCTGTAGCCGCCGTCCGCTTCACGGTCACTCCCGACAGATAGGCCGCCAGCAAGGTAAACATCGACGCCGCAAAGAGGAATTTCAGTCGAACCGGAATTTCTGTGGGCGAGAGAAAGCCTTCGATCAACCCGGCGATCAGCAGCATGGGTACGCAACCCAGCAGCAGCTGCACTGCCTCGCGACCGGCGCGGGCCAGCGATTCGCGGCGCGGCAGCACCCCCGGGAACAGCAGACCGGCAGCAATGCGCAGCCCGGCGCCGGTGGAGATGAAAATCGCGGGCAACTCCAGCACGCCGTGCGGGGCGACAAAGCTCCACAGCTGCAGGCTCATTCCGGCCTGCGCGCAGGCGGTGGCGATCACACCCATCAGCAATCCGTTGAAGATGATCATGTACATGGTGCCCAGCCCGGCCGTGATGCCGGCGGCAAATGAGGTGAAGGCGACGCTGAGGTTGTTGGTCATGATGGCGCTGGAGGCCAGCGGCTTGACGGCGACCACGGAATGCGTCCACATCTCGTGCCGCTCGATGGTCTGCACCATCTGCGGCCCGATGATCTTCAGCCGGAAGTCGGGATCCTGCAGGGTGAGAATGCTGCCGATCACGGCGCCGCCCAAAAACAGGATGAAAGCAAACAGGCAGTAATTGAAGTTCTTGCGGAACACCTGGGGATAGGTGTCGCGATAGAAGAGCAGCGCAGCCGAATGGCTCGTCTTGTGGCCGGAATAGATGGTATTGTGAGCCCGGGAGAGGAGTTGGTTCAGGTATCCGGCAAAGTGGACGGAGCTGAGGTCGGCGCGCAATACCGCCAGATCGGCTGCGACCTGCCGGTACAAGCAGGCCAAGCTCGCGCAGTTCGGCCCGGTTCAGCGACTTCAGTCCCGCCTGCTGCACCCGGTCCATCAATTGCTCCAGGCGGCTCCAGTGCGGACGGCGTTTTTCAATCCAGTAGGTGGAGATCACGGTTGTTTCCCAACGACTCGTTAACCATACAGACGCCTGAGCAGATCACGATGGAGTTGGCGCCGGCCGGCATCGGCAGCCGCTTCCTGGCGCTGGCACTCGATACTGTAATTCAGGCTGTGCTGTACGTCGCCATCATTCTGCTGGCGGCATGGCTGGGGCCGGCGATTCGGATCCGCTGGTTCTCCGGTACATGGGCGGGCGCGGCCGGACTCTTTCTGATGTTTTGTATTTATTGGGGGTACTTCGCCGCCTTTGAAATTTACTGGCACGGGCAGACGCCAGGCAAGCGCGTAGCCGGCATTCGGGTGGTGAAAGATACCGGGCGTCCGATCAGCGCCATCGAAGGGGTTGGCCGCAACCTGATGCGCGCCGTCGATGGGCAGTTTCTGTACCTGGTCGGCATGGTTTCGGTCATGTTGAGCCGGCAGAATAAACGCTTGGGTGACTATGTTGCGGGGACCATCGTGATCCACGACAAGCGGACCTCGGAAGTCAAACCCGACTGGAGCTTCGATCGTCCGGCGGAATCGGCGGTTCATCCCGAGCTGGCAAAAGTCACCGAGCAGGATTTGATTTTGATCGAGACGTTTCTGCACCGGCGTATGGATCTGGACGGCATGGTTCGCCTCAAAACCGGCATTCAACTGTCGGAGATGATCCAACGGAAGACCGGATTGCGCCGGGCCGCAGAGCAATCGGACGAGGAGTTTCTGGAAGCCACGGCCCGTCAGGTGCGGGACCAGGCGCGGCTGCGGTTCTAGGCTTCGGGCTCCAGCCGCTTTCGCAGTCAGCGACGACCGCAGGTCCCTCCGCTACGCTTCGCTCCGGTTGATCTCATAACGAGGTTGGCCCCAAACCGGGTAGTCTGTTTTTTTGCGAAAAGGCAGAGGACCCAGAAGGAGCCAACCATGTGGATTATAGGTTGTGATTTTCATTCTGGGTTTCAGCAGGTAGCGATCTTTGACAATCAGACGGGAGAGATCGAGGAGAAGAAGCTGCTCCATCCCGGGCAGGCCGCAGAGTTTTATCGTGGCCTGCAGGGGGAAGTGCGAGTGGGGATGGAGTCGGGCTGTCCCAGCCAGTGGTTCCGGCGGTTGTTGCAGGAGTGCGGGCATCAGCTGTGGATCGGCGATGCGGCGCGCATTCGAGCCGCCGAAACCCGGCAGCAGAAGACGGACCGGCGGGATGCGGAGCTGATCTTGAAGCTGCTGCTGGAGGGGCGGTTTCCGCGCATCTGGGTACCGACGGAGGGGGAGCGCGATCTGCGGCAGTTGCTGCTGGACCGGCATCATCGCATGCGGCTGCGGACCAAGGTGAAGAACCAGCTGCAGGCCCTGGCGCTGAACCAGGGAGTGCAGAAAGGGCGGCGGCTGTGGTCGAGCGAGGGCCGGCAGCAGCTGCAGGAATTGCCCATGCTGGAACACGCCGGGCGGCGGCGCGATCAGTTGCTGAAGTTGTTAACTGAGTTGGACGCGCAGATTCTGGCCCTGGACGGGGTGGTGCGGCGGCAAGCCGAGGGGCGCGACGATGTCCGGCGGCTGATGACCCATCCCGGCGTGGGACCGCAGACGGCGCTGGGCATGGTGCTGACCGTGGGCGAAGTGAGTCGCTTCGGCACGAGTAAGCAACTGGCCAGCTATCTGGGGCTGACCCCGCGCGAACACAGCTCGGGCGGGCGGCAGCGGCTGGGACACATCAGCAAGCAGGGATCTAGCTTTATGCGTTTCCTGCTGGTGGAAGCGGGCCAGACGGCGGTGCGCGGCGACGATGAGTTAAAGCGTGCCTATCGCCGGCTGGCCGCCAAAAAAAGCCGGGGCGTGGCCAAGGTGATGGTGGCCCGGCGGCTGGCGGTGAGGTTGTACTGGATGCTCCGCAAGGGTTGGACGTATGCGGAGCTGGCACGTCATGCGGGTAAGCCCGGGTCATTCCGTGGGGAGCAGTAGGGCCCCGTCCGATTGTTTGGGCAGCCCGCCTCCCCGTAGCGGGGAGTTCGCAGTGGAGAATCATGGTCGCAGTCGGTGACCGAATAGATGGATGGTGGGGCCAGCCAGCCGCCACCTAACGATTCCGAAGCAGACGGGTCCTCGATGCCGATTTCGCAAACAGCAAAAGCCACCCCAAGGTCAAAAGCCAAGGCGCTGGGGAATAAGGAAAGTCAAAAACCAGGCGCCTACCGCGTCGCCGCCGCAGTGTGCCTTGACAACCCCAACCTCGTTATAGACGGGATGACAAACTTGGGGGGAAGGCCGACTACGATGTGTCGGTTCGATCCGCAATTTCTCTCCAAAAGTGTTGCAAATTGCAACAGGGCGATGAAAATTGCCACACGTAATTTGCGAATCTTGCGTCCAGTCTCCTTCCGCCATCATCTACAGTTTCATTCTCACGCTATGAATTCCGATACCAAGATCCGCTTCATTGGGCTAGTTGGACTGGGGACCATTGCCGTCTGGCTTACCCTGAGCATTGGCACCTGCTTCTACCTCAGCTTAGTTAGCCTGCGCTGGCCGACCGTGCCTGTGCGGGTTACGGCTTCCGGAGTGAATACCGGAGTTTCGACAGTCGGAAACTGGTGGATACCGGATGTGCAGTATGAGTACCAACTCGGCGGCCGGGTGTATCGGTCAAGCAACATCCGTTATCTGCTGCCGCCTGCTTATCACGAAGAAGAGGCTCGGGAAGTGCAAGTTGCCTATCCTAAGGGCAGCGAGGTTACGGCCGCGTACGATCCGAAAGATCCGGCGCGCAGTGTGCTGGAGCCTGGCGTTCCGCCCAACCTGTGGATACGGGCGCTCATCCCGGTGTTCTTCTGGAGCCTGACGTTCTACCTGTTCTACGAAATCAAGCATCCGGAGCGGCGGTTGCTGTTGCGACCCAGTCGGGAAACCGCCAGCGAAGAATAGCCTGTGGTACTCTGAACTTTGTTTCGAGGTCCCGGGCTCTCAGCCTGGGACTAAAGCAATGGCTTTTGAGGACGCGGTCTCAGGGTCGGTAACTACGGTAAGCGCCGTACTCTAAGCCGAGGGCTTTCTCTGCGCATTGTGGAACCCAGGCGTGCTGTGTGAACCTGCCGAATTACCTCACGATCTCGCGCATTTTCAGTGTTCCGCTGCTGATCTGGATCCTGTCAACCAATCGCATCAGCAGCGTCCACGGCGAAAAAGAGCTGCTTGCGGCCGCGGTATTTACTCTGGCTGCGATCACCGACCGGCTGGACGGTTATCTGGCGCGAAAGTACGGGCTCATTACCCGGATTGGGATGCTGCTGGATCCGCTGGCCGACAAGCTGCTCATCGCGTCGGCGCTGATCGTGCTGGTGCAATTCAATCCGCATATCGTGAAGGCCTGGGTCGCGTTCGTCATCATTGCCCGGGAGATTCTGGTTACCGACTTGCGCGCCGTCGCGGCCGCCGAAGGCTTGACCATTCAGGCGCGCAGTTTGGGCAAATTAAAAATGGTGGTGCAGATTGTGGCCGTCATCGCGGCCATTCTGGATCGTCGCTGGGGAAGCGTGGGCATCGAGGTCAGCCAATTCCATGTTCTGGTGGGTATCGACCTGATTGCCCAGCTGGCGATCTGGAGCGCGGTGTTGCTGTCGATTATCTCGGCGGGAGACTACTTTACTACCTTCTGGAACAAGATCGACCAGGCCGCGAAGAGCCACCGGCGGAAAACCGGCATCGTCCGGCAGCGGGAAGCATCAGAAGAGATGAAGACGGTTCCTTGATCGTGTGATGCCAAGAATACCGATACTTTATGAGCCACAAGATTTAATAAGGAGGCTGTTGTGATTGAGACGATTCATTCTCCCGCAATACTGATTTTTGTTGAAGATGGTTACGAAGATATGGAACTCATGTATCCCAAATACCGCCTGGAAGAGGCGGGATATCAGGTGGTGGTGGCCGGCTTGAAGGCGGGACAGAAATACCTGGGAAAGCATGGTTATCCCTGCTCCAGCGACGCCTCGGTTTTCGATATGAAGGAAGCGGATTTCGCCGGAGTAGTTTGTCCCGGAGGTTGGGCTCCGGACAAGTTGCGCCGGGTAGAGAAGGTCAAAAGCCTGGTTGCGGAATTTCATGAGTCGGAAAAGCTGATCGCTGCCATCTGCCATGGAGGCTGGGTTCCGATTTCTGCCGGCGTCTATCGCGGAGTGCGAGTGACCGGAAGTCTGGGTATCAAGGACGACCTGGTTAATGCCGGCGCGATCTTCGAGGATGTGCCGGTGGTGGTCGACCGGCATTTCGTAAGCAGCCGCAAGCCCGATGACCTGCCGATGTTTATGGCCGAGGTGGTAAGAACTCTGGCTGCATCTCCTGCATTCGCCCACAAACTGGATCATGCGCAGGTGCGATAACCACCGTGGGCGCGAGGCAAGCCGCCATGACTGGGGTTAAGGCTCAGCCTCTCATTGCTGTGCGCGACGTTCGGTCGAGTAGTCAGTGGTATCAGCGCTTGCTGGGCAGCGACTCGCTGCCTGACCATGAGCACCGTGCTACCTACGATCGGATACTTTGCGACGGCGAGTTAATCCTCCAACTCCATGCCTGGGATGAAGAAAATCACCCAAACCTGGTCAACGCGGATGCGGCACCCTGCGGGCATGGAGTCTTACTCTGGTTTGAAGTAACCGATTTCGATGCAGCCGTGACCCGGGCGCGGTCGTTGGGCGCGCAGATACTGGAAGAGCCGCATGTCAATCCAAACCCCCAGCACAGAGAGATATGGCTGCACGATCCCGACGGGTATGTGGTTGTCCTGGCGGGGCCGGATGGCGAGACAAGCACGTCGCCTTCGAGTTAGAACACCGCCTTGTGAGCCATCTCATTGACAAGCAAAATTGCGCGGAGGATAATCGCCGTGTTGTAACACCGCTTTGTGGAGAGTGCGTCGAGAAACCACCGGCGGTGGCTGTTCGCAGGTAAAGAGAACGATCTATTTAGGGAGCCCGGACGGGATCCTGGATGGAGTTCGAAAGCGACAGCCCACCTCGGCTTTGCACTCTTCCTTCCCCCGATCAGTTCAAAGCATGGTCAGCGTGAGCTGAGGTTCCTTGCTGTAGTCCCTCGCCAGAATCCCCGGCCGCCAAGTGTCCCCCGCGGTTCAGCAGTCCTTTCTACGTTCAATAGCCGTTCTCTTCTCACCTTTCCGCACAGCAACAGCAAGTTGGCCTTTCGGATCAACCGGCGCCCGATGAAGGGGCTGGGCTCTGAACTCGAATGGCGGAGCGGATTCCAATGGAAAAGACACAAGTCGTAATCATAGGCGGAGGAGCAACCGGGGCCGGAATCTTGTGGGATCTTGCGTTGCGCGGAATCCCGGCGGTTCTACTGGAGAAAAAAGATCTGGCCAATGGAGCCACGGGCCGCTGTCACGGACTATTGCACAGCGGTGGCCGCTATGTGGTGAAAGATGCGGATGCCGCCAAGGAGTGCGTCGAGGAGAACATGATCCTCAAGCGGGTCGCGGCTCCCTGTGTGCACGATACCGGCGGCCTGTTCGTGCAGCTGGACGGCGACGATCCCGGATATGTTACGCAGTGGGCCGATGGCTGCAAGCGGATCGGAATCCCCACCCAGGAGCTGTCGCGCGATGAGGCCCTGGGCTTAGAGCCGAATCTGCCGGCACACGTCGTGAAGGCCTATACCTGCCCGGACGGCCACATCGATGTATTTCAGTTGGTGCTGGCCAACATCGAAGCGGCCATTGCCAAAGGTGCGGGCCTGAAGACCTACTCTGAGGTCACGGCGATCGAGGTCGAAAATCACAAGATCAAAGGGGTTCGCTATCGCGATACCAACACCGGCGAAGAACAGTTTCTGGCCTGTGAATTCGTGGTCAACGCCGCCGGCGGATGGGCTCAGCAGGTCGCGGCCCTGGCCGGAGTTGAGGTGCCGGTGCGTTGCGATCGCGGCGCGCTGCTGATCTTCAACCACTGCCTGACCAAGCGGGTGGTGAATCGCTGCCGCAAGCCGGGCGACGCCGACATCCTGGTACCTTGCGGCCCGGTCTGCATTCTGGGAACTAGCTCGGTCACGGTTCCGGGACCGGAGAACCTGACCGTATCACCCGAAGAGGTGCAAAAGCTACTGGCGCTGGGGATCGAGTTGATTCCCGCCCTGGCCGATGCTCGTCTGCTGCGCATCTTTACCGGCGCACGGCCGCTGTACGTCCCCAAGAGCGCTGCGGGTGCGGGCGGCCGGGAGATCAGCCGGAACTTCGTGCTGCTGGATCATGGCGAGGTGGAAGGTATCAACGGCTTCCTGTCGATCGTCGGCGGCAAGCTGACGACTTATCGCCTGATGGCCAAAGCCACCGCCGATCTCATCTGCCGCAAACTCGGTATCGATCAGCCTTGCCGGACGGACCAGGTTCCGCTGCGGGATTCCGCTTCCCTTGCAGTGCTGCACGAAGCAGAAAAAATCCTGCCGGCAGCGGCCGTGGAAAAAGCCAATCGGCGGCTGGGAGGCAAACTGGCGCAGGTGATGGACGCCATCGCGGCTCATCCTACATTGTCGGAGATTGTGTGCGAATGCGAACTGGTGACGCGGGCTGAACTGGAGATGGTGCTCGGGCCTTCGTCTTCGGTTCCGGCGCTAACCATCGGCGACGTGGGCCGGCGCACTCGGCTGGGATTTGGTCCCTGCCAAGGCACCTTCTGCGGCTACAAGGCGATGCTGGCCGGATACCAGAACCGCAAGTGGTCAGCCGGTCAGGCTAGTGAGCTGTTTGAAACCTACCTGAACGATCGCTGGAAAGGGCAGGCCTGGGTTCCCGACGGCAAGCAGGCGGAACAGCTCAATCTGAGCGAGCAACTGTTCGACACCTCGTACAACTTTCACCACCGGATGGAGGTGACCAGCCATGACCGCTAAGCCGTTTGATGTGCTCGTGATAGGCGAAGGACTTTCAGGTATTACTGCAGCGGCTGCAGCAGCCAGGCAGGGTGCCCGCGTCATGCTGGCAACCAGCGGGCCGGGAACGTTCGTCCTGGGAACCGCGGCCATCGACTTAGACGGGCTTGAGGCTGCCGACCTGGGGCTTGCCGGCTATGGCGCGGAGGAACTGCGGGAAGCCGTCGAGTTCTTTGTCGAACTGACCGATTCGGCTGGATGTGCCTACAGCGGAAACCCGCGCGAGCGCCGCTGGATTCCCACCGTCATGGGTACGTTTCAGGAAGTGTCGTTGGCCCCAGCTTCCCTGTGGCAGGCAGACCCGCGCAGTCTGACTCACGCCGTGGTTGCCGGCATCGAGAGTCTGCCCGGTTTCGATGCGAGCTTTGTGGCCGAGCAGCTGGCCTTCCATAGCCAACAGCTAGGTCTCAGCCCGGCCTATCGCGGGGTTACGGTAAAGCTGCCGGCAGATCAGGAGCGCGCGCTGACCACGGTGGAAATCGCCAGCCGGCTGGATCGCGATCCGGCCTATCGCAGCTCCCTGATTGCCGCTTTGAAGCCGGTCATCGCAGACGCGACCCTGCTGATCCTCCCCGGCATTCTGGGAATGAAGACGGGCGACGATGATCTCAGGTGCTTTGAGCAAGACATCGGCTGCCTGATTTGCGAACTGGCCACCATGCCTCCGTCCGTGCCCGGTTTGCGCTTGCTGTATCGCCTGGAACGCTATCTGGCCAGCCAGGGCGTGGAACTATGCACCGGCTTTGCCGTGCAGGAACTCTGCCGGGAGGGCGATCGCTGTAGCGGCGTGGTATTGGATACTCCGGGCAGGCCGCGGCGAATCTACGCTGATTCGGTGATCCTGGCCTGCGGCAGATTCTCGCAACTGCTGCAAGATCACACTTCGCTGACGAATCCAGCCGGGCCGATAACCCGGCTGAATCAGGAGCTCCAACCCATCAACCGCCAAGGTTCGATTATGGCGACCAACGTCTTCGGATGCGGAAGCGTTGGGGGAAATTTTGCAGCCCGGCACGGCAACGCGATTGCCATCCTGACCGGTTATCAGGCGGCAACGCTGGCCAGCCAACCAGGAGTGCATTATGCAACTCGATGATTTGAAACTAGACAATTGCGTGAAGTGCTCCGACTGCAATGCGGCCTGTCCGGTGTCGAGAGTGTACCCGGACTATCCCGGACCGAAGGCTCTGGGCCCGGATATGGAGCGCTTTCGCCGCGAAGGCGTGCCCAGCGATACCAAGTGGGTGGAATATTGCCTGGGCTGTCATGGCTGCGATGTGGTTTGCCCGCACGGCGTGAATGTTTCCGAGCTGATCGCGAAAGGGAAGACGCAACACCAGAAGAGCGGACTGCGAACCCTGCGCGACCATTGGCTGGCCCGGCCCAGTCTGGTGGGAATGTTGTGCTCCAGCACGGCGCCGGTGTCCAACGCGATTCTGAATTTTCCGCCGAACCGCTGGCTCATGTCGTCGCTGAGCGAGATCACCGCCAACCGGCGTTTTCCTGCGTATTCGATGAATCCTCTGCGCTCGGGGAAGGTCATGACGTCTGCCGGCCGGGAGGTGCTGTTCTTTCCCGGCTGCTATATCCGCTATAACAATCCGCAGCTGGGACGCACCGTGATTGACCTGCTGCGGCTGAATGGATTTGCGGTCGAGGTTTCGCCCGATATCTGTTGCGGCGTGCCGGCCATGGCAAATGGCGACGAGGCAGAGTTCATCAGTTGTGTGCAACAAAACGCAGCGGCGATGGACGAAGCTCTAGACCGGGGAGCCTCGGTGGTGACCGCGTGCACCAGTTGCGGGTACGCGCTAAAAGGGAATTACTCGCACCTGGCGACCCATGACTCGGTGCTGGCTGCCTCGGCGCAAAAGATATCGCGCAACACCTACGATCTGGCGGAGCTGCTGACCGGTCTGCTCGACGAAGGTAAGCTGAACACCGATTTTGCCCCGGCAAAGCCTCGCCGGCTTGCCTATCATGCCCCCTGTCACCTGAAATCGCAGGGCATTGGGCGACCGTGGCTGCGTTTGCTGCGCGAGGTGCCGGGAATCGAGATCGAGGAGATCAAAGCGAATTGTTGCGGCATGGCCGGCACCTATGGCTTCAAGAGCGAAAAGTATAAGATATCGATGGATATCGGGAAGGAACTCTTCGACGGAATCGTAGCCTTCCAGCCGGATGCAGCGGTTACCGAATGCGGCAGCTGCCAGATGCAGATTGAGCACGGAACCCGGCTCAGAACTCTGCATCCGGCTGAGATTCTGCATGCCGCTTACCACTCAGCGCCCTGACCGGCTGGGGTTCATTCATCGGGGCATCGCTGACTGCCAGTACGCATCAGCCATGGCGGCACGCGCTGAATTGCAAGGCATAGCCAACCCAGGGGAGCGCGCGGATGTGGATGAGTTTCGTGGTGGCCAGTGCGATCGCCTATCTGCTGGGCTCCATACCGTTTGGGTTGATCCTGGTCCGCACCTTTCGGGGAATGGATGTCAGGCAGACCGGCAGCGGCAACATCGGTAGCGCCAATGTGGCACGCCTGTCGCGCGGTTTGGGAGTATGGACGCTGATCCTGGATTCCGCCAAGGGCTATGTCGCGGTTATCATCGCCAAGAGCCATCGCGAACCATAGCGCGGCCGGGACTGGGGCGCTGCACTACGTTGGAATTGTGGTCGGAGCCAGCGCGCTGTTCGCTGTCCTGGGACACATGTTCTCCATCTTCCTGAAGTTCAAGGGAGGAAAAGGCGTAGCTACGGCCATGGGAGCCTTCCTGGCGATCATGCCGCTGGCGGTTCTTATTGCGGCGCTCCTCTATGTCGCGATTTACGCTTTTTCGCACTACACCTCGCTGGCCTCGATCACCTCGGCAGCACTGTTCCCGGTGATTGCGGGAATCCTGATGACCCCGGCGGAGCGGCAGGTGGTATTGCCCTTCATCGCCGCGGTATGTCTGATCATCGTGGTGAAGCACCATCAGAACATCCGGCGGTTGCTGTCGGGAACGGAAAATCGTCTGGAACTGAAACGCCCCTAAGGCTGGCGATGGCCAAGTCCTGCCATTCCGTTGACTGGATAAAACAGATCCCAAGATTTCATCGAAGGCTAGGAGCCGAATCGTAGCGATGGGCGACAGAGCGCCGAAGTGAGGAGTTGTCGGCTCAGTCGACGGTAGCGATTGCCGCTGGTGAGGTCCAGAACCCACGTGCGGCGACAGTCCCACTTTGAAGTGTGAATCCTTAATAAATTCTCGTCACATCGATCTGGGGCATTCATCACAGACAGCTTAGGCACGCCCCAATATTATTATTCCGCGCGGCAGAGATCAAAAGAGAAGCCGTCCAAAGTTGAGGGAGTATTTCCCCGATGGTGTGGAACTCCTTACTTTGGACGGCTTTTTTGTGTACTCCTGCCAAGTGCACTCCTGCGAAATTCCTGAACGCAATAAAAGGAGAAGCTATGGCGAAGTCCAACCAGCTTCATAGATTCGATACAACTAAGCATATATTCTTTACCTTCCTCATCGTCACCTGTCTGGTTCTACTCGCCTTGCCAGCTGTGACTCAAGACACAACATCGTCGTCTTCCACTCAAGCCACTACCCAAACGACGCCTCCGCCTTCCACGGGAGGAATCAAAGCCAACCCGGGCGAAGATAAGGGATCCACTCCGCTACCGGAATCCAAGCCCGACTTTTGGCACCAGCAGTACCTCCTCGGCGATTGGGGCGGAGAGCGCACCAAACTGGCCGAGCAGTACGGCGTTACCTTTGACTTCTTCTACGTCAGCGACATGCTGTACGCCGCGAACGCCCGGATCCAGGACGGTGGCGCCGGCTGGAACCGTGTACGCGGCACGATGGACATCGATTTCGGAAAGCTGGCAGGCGTGAAGGGCTTGTTCTTCCACGTTACTGGATTGTGGCAGGGCGGTCCGAACCTCGGTGCCGATTACCTGGGTAGCATTTCCAATCCTTCCGGTTTGGTCAGCGCGCGTACCGAGATACTCGACTCCTACTGGCTCGAGTACGACATGTTGGACCAGAAGGTTGCTTTCCGCTTCGGCCAGTTCGCCAGCATGGATGTTTACGGTCTGCAGCCTTACGGCGGAGCATTCCTCATGGAGCCGCTGGACTACGGCTTCAACAACCGCTTCAACGACTACGCTTCGTTTGACCCTGCTTCCGGTCCTGGTATGCAGATTCAGGTGAAGCCAACACCCTGGATTTACTTCAAGGGGGCTTACACCTCCGGCAACCGGAATCCTTATGCCCAGGATCCGAACGGCTTCCATTTTGTGAAGGCGAATTCGGGTGTGTTGAGTGATGAGATCGGGTTCGTCCACGATCAAAATCCCGGCTCTACGCCCGCGGGTCAGAAGCGTTATCCCGGCCAGTACGCTTTCGGATCAACCTACAACGGAGGCAAGTTCGCCAACAGCTTCTGCAATCCGACAAGTCAAGTTGCGTACTGCCCGCCGGTAGGTTCCACATACTACACAAACCCCCTCTTCTACTCGCCCTACACTGGTAACTACGTGATGTACATGATGGCCAACCAGGCGGTCTACCGCCGGAAGCCAGGCTCAAACCAGGGATTGGACGTTCTGTTCGGTTTCGCGTGGTCGCCGAACAAACCTTACAACTTTGTTGACAAGAACATCCTCGCAGGGGTGGTTTACAACGGTCCAATTCCCGCCCGGCCGAAGGACTCGATTGCATTCGCGCTGTCCTATAGCGGGGTGAGTGGCCAATACAACACGGCCTACCTCTCCGCGAATCCACCGGGAACTTGGCCCTACTCATCCGAGACAGCTTTCGAATTCAACTATATGTTCCAAGCGACGCCGTTCTGGATGGTTCAGCCAACCGTGCAGTGGTACCACAACACGGGTGGGTTCTCGAACTCTCCGACCGGAGTCGCGGTCGGTTTCCGCACGAAGGTTGATTTCTAAACGCAGTGCGTAAGAACTGAATGACGAGACGCTGCTCCGGGCGAATTGCAAGAACGAAAGCGCTCTGGTTCAAGTGATCGACGGAGGGCAGGAGGAACGAATGGCGAACTACATTGGAGCAATTGATCAGGGCACGACGAGCACACGCTTCATCGTGTTTGACCGTTCCGGACGGATCGTAACCACGGCCCAGAAGGAACATGAGCAGATCTATCCCAAGCCGGGATGGGTCGAGCATAACCCCGAAGAGATCTGGGCCCGCACCCAGGAAGTCATTGCCGAGGCCTTGAAGGCCAAGAACCTGACGGCCAAAGATCTGGCCGGCGTCGGCATCACCAATCAGCGCGAGACCACGGTAGTGTGGAATCGCAAGACCGGCAAGCCGGTCTACAACGCCCTCGTATGGCAGGACACGCGGACAGCCGATTATGTGGCCGAGTACTCCCGGCTGGGCGGCCAGGATCAGTTCCGGCGCAAGACCGGGTTGCCGTTGGCCACCTACTTCAGCGGTCTGAAGATCAAGTGGATTCTGGAAAATGTTGCCGGAGTCCGCGCTTTGGCCGAGAAAGGTGAAGTGCTGTTCGGCAACATCGATACCTACCTGATTTGGCAGCTTACCGGCGGAATCAATGGCGGTATCCACGTTACCGATGTCAGCAATGCCAGCCGCACTCAGTTGATGAATCTGGAAACCCTGGAATGGAGCAGCGAGATTACCAAGGTATTCGGGATTCCGCTGGCCATGCTGCCCAAGATCTGCTCCAGCAGCGAAGTCTATGGGACCGCGAAGGTGACGGCTCTGGCCGGGGTGCCGGTGGCCGGCGATCTGGGTGATCAACAAGCCGCTTTGGTAGGACAAACCTGCTTCAAGCCGGGCCAGGCGAAGAACACCTACGGCACCGGTTGCTTCCTGCTGCTGAATACCGGCACCACGCCGGTGCAGTCGGAATTCGGCCTGCTCACCACCTTGGCCTACAAGCTAGGCAAAGAGCCTGCCGTTTACGCTCTGGAAGGCAGCGTGGCCATCACCGGAGCGTTGGTGCAGTGGCTGCGCGACAATCTCAACCTGATCAAGAAGAGCACCGAGATCGAAGCTCTCGCCAAGACGGTTGAGGACAACGGCGGGGTGTACTTCGTGCCCGCGTTCTCCGGACTATTTGCCCCCTACTGGAAGGCGTCGGCGCGGGGAGTTATCGCCGGCCTGACCCGCTACGTCAACAAAGGCCACATCGCTCGCGCCGTGCTGGAAGCTACTGCGTTCCAGACCCGCGAAGTGGTGGATGCCATGAAGAAGGATTCCGGCATCGAGCTGGACGTGCTGCGCACCGATGGCGGCATGGTCGAAAACGAAATGCTCATGCAGTTCCAGTCCGACATCCTCAACAAACCGGTGGTCAGACCCGTGATCAAAGAAACCACCGCATTGGGTGCAGCTTATGCCGCCGGCCTGGCGGTCGGCTTCTATAAGAACCTTGACGACCTCTGTGCCAATTGGTCGGTCGACAAGACCTGGAAGCCGAACATGGCCGAAGCCAAACGGGAGGCCGAGTACAAACTGTGGAAGAAGGCCGTCACCCGGACCTTCGACTGGGTAGAAGAAACTCCCAAAGTCGAAGAGCCTGAGAAGCAACTTGTAGGCGCCGCAAACTAACGGTAAGGAGACTAATTTTATGCATGGACCATTATTCGGTGAATTCATGGGGACCATGGTGTTGATCCTGTTGGGCGACGGCGTCGTTGCCAATGTCCTCTTAAAGAAATCGAAGGGCGAGGGCTCAGGCTGGATCGTCATCACAACCGGGTGGGGAATGGCCGTGATGGCCGGGATTTTCGTGGCCATCGCGTGTGGCAGTCCGGGCGCGCACATCAATCCTGCGGTCACCTTGGCCGTGGCTATCCTCACTCACAACTGGGTCAATGTAATTCCGTTCTGGATCGCGCAGATCGCTGGCGCTTTCGTGGGCGCAACCATTACCTGGCTGGCTTATTTGCCCCACTGGGCAGTCACGGAAGACCAGGGAGCCAAGCTGGGAATCTTCTGCACCGGCCCGGCTATCCGCAATCTTCCCGACAACCTGCTGACCGAAATTATCGCTACCACCACTCTTGTCGGTGTTGGCTTTGCTTTCGGCGCTTCGTCGGTCTCCCCCAATGGATTGCCGCCGGGCTTCGCTCCTTATCTGTGGGGCTGCCTGGTTTGGGTGCTCGGTCTGTGCCTGGGTGGTCCGACGGGATATGCTATGAACCCGGCCCGTGATTTTGGACCTCGTCTAGCTCATTTCGTCCTGCCTATCGCTGGAAAAGGCAAGTCGGACTGGGGCTATGCGTTGGTTCCCATCATTGGTCCGCTCATCGGCGGAGCCATTGGTGCGGCCAGCGTTCACTTCATTAAGTACTAAGGGTCGAACCGCAGGAACGAAGTAAGCACAATCTCTTCGCGCTGGCGTTACTTTCGGGTAGCGCCAGCCGATGGGACAAACTAGCCCCACCGATATGTATGTCTGAGCTCCTATCCCAATTTCGGGCCAGGAGCCATTCGTATTTAGCGATTGCTACCTGGCAAAGGCTCGCCGCAGATAACGACTATCGATCAGACCGCCTTTGGGTAACTTGCGTCGCTCTAGCTGTTAGGTGCTAAGCGCTAAATGCCAAATGCCAAATGCCAAATGCCAAATGCCAAATGCCAAATGCCAAATGCCAAATGCCAAATGCCAACTGCCAAATGCCAACTGCCAACTGCCAACTGCCAACTGCTAACTGCTAATTGCCAACTGCTAACTACCAACTGCTAAATGCTAATTGCCAATTGCCAATTGCCAACTGCTAACTGCTAATTGCCGCCTTTCTTGCTCTGATACATGCGGCCTACCATCTTCGTCACTGTATTACGAGGGGCCAGACGCAGCATCTCGACCAGCAGCCGGTTCTTCCATCCTGGAATCACTAGCCGTTTACCTTGCTTCATGCCGTCATAGCCGGCGCGCGCCACCTCGCGCACATCCACATAAAGCGGTCCATTCGCCCGGCTGGCGCCGCCGGTGTGAGCGCGCTTTTGGAAGTTGGTTTCGACTGGCCCGGGACAGAGACAAGTCACGGTCGCGCCGCTTCCGCTCAATTCCTCAGCCAGTGCTTCGGTGAAATGCAGAACGAAGGCTTTGCTGGCGTAGTAAACAGCCGTGTAGGGTCCGGGCAGGAACGCGGCCACGCTGCCCACGTTGAGCAGTTGGCCTCGGCGAGCGCGGATTTGCGGCAGAAAAAGCTTGGTCAGATGGGCCACGGCGACGATGTTGACCTGGATCATTTCCGCTTCGTGCTGCCAGTCGGTCTGGAGAAACGGTCCGCTGCCGCCAAAGCCTGCATTGTTTACCAGCACGTCGAGCACGATGCCGGCTTCCTGCAGTTCCTGATAAAGTTCGCTGGGCGCGGCCGGATGCGCCAGATCCTTCGGTGAGATGCGGACTTCCACGCCGTGGCGGGATTGCAACTCGTCACCCAGTTCACGCAGGGCGCCGCGATTGCGGGCCACCAGCACCAGCCGGTAGCCGTCGGCCGCAAAGCGATGCGCCAGTTCCAGTCCAATGCCGCTGGAAGCGCCGGTAATCAAAACCGTCCGGGCCGCAGAGAAAGCGTTGCTTGCACTCACGACTTCTCTTATAGCCGATTTCACGGTTGCTTTGCAGCGAGGAACAAAGTTTTATCGCATGGCCGATCCTTACGGCCGCTGACGTTTACGACCAACTCGGGCCGTGCCGGGGCGAGCTCCTCACTTGAGCCTCGACCGGCTTGAGCTTGGCAGGCTGGCCGCCGATTCCGTGGACCGATCAGAGCGAGGGATGGCTGAAACCTGGCTCGCCGGCCCCGGCCCACCTGACCACAAGGAAGTGATTGAAATCACAGAACCCTGAGACAAGGGCGATATATGGTTTCAGACGTAAGGACACTATGGCCGAGATGAATCAAGCCGAATCCGCGAACGGGCTCGTCGATACCAGCCCGGTCATCCGGCAGAGGACCAACTGCCACTGTTCGAATGCGGCCCAGCGCGGTATGCAACGGCTGGCTGGACTGCTGGAGCAGACGCGGGTCATTCCCGCAGTACGATCGCCGGAATTCCTGGTGCGCGGGGCCCAGGCCCCGGGGAAGATTGTCTACTTTCTGTTTGGCAATCCGGAGGATATCGAGCGAATGGCGGAGACCGTGGTGGTCGAGGATAAGGTCCCGATTTTGAATCTCGATTTGACCGCCGGCCTGGCTCGCGATCAGGCAGCCGTTTCCTTTCTGGCGCGCAGAAGTGTGCAGGGAATTATTTCAACCCATCCCGAACCGCTGCGGGCGGCGCGCGACTTTGGGCTGTTCGCGATTCAGCGCACCTTCCTGTTGGACTCGGCAGCGCTGCACAGCGTGTTACGCAGCCTCGACCACTTCTTACCAGACGCGCTCGAGGTTTTGCCGGCCATGGCCGCTCCCCATATCGTTGCCCAGTTGCGCAAGAATCATCCCATGTTGCCAGTGATTGCCGGCGGCCTCATCAAAACTCTGCGCGAGATCGATGACCTGGTGCGGCAGGGAGTCAGTTCGGTTTCCGTCAGCGATTGCGGTCTCTGGGTCGTGTGAACCTGGTGCCAGACCTCTGGACTGTTCGCCTCATGCTTTAGCTAGAATCCCTCCCTCCTTCGACCGGCCAAAAAAATAAAGGGCGGCTCTGCGCTGGAGAGAACCGCCCGTAACTGAGCGGAGCCTGGAACCACACCCGCCTGCCCAGGCTCGCTCGGAATTATTTCTTATTCTGGTTGTAGTCCAGATACACCACGTGGGTCTGGAAGTACTCTTCCAGCCCATGTTTTCCATCAGCGCCGCCAATGCCCGACTTGCGCCATCCGGCATGGAAGCCCTGCATGGCTTCAAAGTTTTCCCGATTGACGTAGGTCTCGCCGAACTTGATCTCGTTGCAGGCGCGCATGACGACATCAAAATTCTGGGTGTAGATGGACGAAGTCAATCCGTACTCGCAATCATTGGCGAACTCGATAGCCTCATCCAGGTCCTTGAATGTGGTGATGGGCAGTACCGGGCCAAAGATTTCCTTCTGCATGATGGCCGTGTTCTGTTTGCAGTTGGTCAGCACCGTGGGCTCGAAGAAGAAGCCCGCTTTCCGGTTCATTCTCTTGCCGCCCAGGACGATCTTGGCGCCGTCGCGAACCGCTTGCTCAACTGCGGCCTCTACCTGCTCCAACTGTTGCTTGCTGACCAGCGGGCCCATCTCAACGTCGGTATCCTGCAGGGGATCGCCGACTTTGGTGAGCTTCATGGCGAGGGTGACTTTCTCGATGAATTTCTCGGCGACCGACTCGTGCACGTAGACCCGCTCAGCGCAGTTGCAAACCTGCCCGGTGTTGATGATGCGCGAGTTGCGAATTGCGGTGGCCGCCAGATCCAGGTCCGCGTCCTGCATCACGATGGCCGGAGCCTTTCCGCCGAGTTCCAGGGAAACCTTGGTGACATTTTCAGAAGCGGCGCGCATAACAGCCACTCCCCCTTCGACGCTGCCGGTCAGGCTCACCATCCCTACCTTGGGATTGCTGGCCAGAGCGTTGCCCACTACCGAGCCGGCGCCGGAGACCAGGTTGAAGACGCCCGCAGGCAGCGAAGATGCGGCCACGATTTTGGCAAACTCGAAAGCGTTGTTGGGAGTCTCGCAGCTGGGCTTGATGACGATGGTATTGCCCGTGACCAGGGCCGGCGCCATCTTGCGCGCGATCAGGAAGAAGGGGAAGTTCCAGGGCAGAATGCCCGCGATCACCCCGATCGGCATCTTGTACAGAAAAATGTTCTCGTTGGGCCGGTCGCTGGGAATGATCTCGCCCTCGAAGCGCCGGGCAAACTCGGCCATATAGTCCATATAGTCGGCGGTGAAGCTGACTTCTACTTCGGCCAGCGGCAGAATCTTGGCCTGCTCTTCTACAATCGTGCGTGCCAGAAAGTCTTTTTTCTCTCGAATTAACGCGGCAATTTCGCGCAGGTATCCAGCTCGTTTAATAGCCGGAAGTTTGCACCAGCTTTTCTGTGCTGTTTCCGCCGAAGCTACCGCCAGCGCGGCATCTTCCGGCGTTCCGGCCGGGATTTCGGAAATCACTTCCTCGGTGGAGGGGTTGATCACCGGAATCATCTTGCGGGTTGCGTTCGCCACAAACTTGCCGTTGATGAACATCTCGTAGTGCTTGACGGCGACTTGCGTATGAGCCATGGAAATGCCTCCTTGCATGCTGATGGAACGATGGGAGTCCTTAGGACTCGGAGCGTATCTCTCGGATTGAGTTCGGGGGGCGGGTGCGGATGATGGCTGCCGTCATCTGATCGGTTGCGGCACCGTGGAATCGTCGCACTCGCCCCGATCTTTTTCGGCAGCTCGATTCTAGGCATATCTGGCGAGGTGTTCGGTGACGCAGTTCTCAGCAGGCTGTGATAGGCTGCGAAAAACTCGGGCCGACGCGATTTGGAAGGGGCTAGCTTTAGCTCCGCCGCAGTAAGCCTTCTATTTTTGTCGTCTCGAATCGGCTTCACAGTTTGCTAAAAAACTTCCGCATTGTGAGGAACGGGTAGAGCGAACCTTCAGGTTCGCGTCTAAGTTCTTTATTTCAGATATCCGGAGCCGGCTTCAGCCGGCGACAGACTGTTCCTTTCGACTTTTCGGCAAGCTGTTCAGCCGGTGAGGGATCTGCGGTTCCGGGTTTTTCAGCAAACTACCAGGAAGGTTGTATTGACAACGCAGCGATTTCTTTTGTACTGTCGATAGCACGATGACTTCGTTGACCCATCGCCATCATCACCATCATCACGTGGCGAACGTGTCAGCGGAGATCACCGGATAATTTTCGAACTACCAAGATCTCACGACCCCGCTGACCAGAATCAGCGGGGTTTTTGTTTTTGCGCGAAAGGAATCACAGAAATGGCCGTGGAAATTGACTTCGAGAAGATGGGCGGTCTGACGCCGGCCATCGTGCAAGATGCTGTAACTGGCGAGGTGTTAATGCTGGGGTTTATGAATCCGGCAGCCTACGACAAGACCCTGCGAACCGGCTACGTTACGTTTTTCAGCCGTACCCGCAACCAGCTTTGGACCAAGGGTGAGACTTCGGGCAATCGCCTGAAGGTCATCTCTGCCGCAGCTGATTGCGACCTCGACACCATTCTTTGTCGCGTGGAAGTAGAAGGTGGCGGCGTAGTTTGTCACACCGGCACGCGCAGCTGCTTCACCACCGAACTTCCGGTCGCGGTCGCAACCGGAGGCCAGCGATGAAGCTGCGGCTGGGAATTCCTAAGGGAAGTCTGCAAGAGGCGACGCTGGCGCTGCTGGCCCGCGCCGGCCTGCAAGTCTATGTAAGTCCGCGATCGTATTTTGCCGGCACCAACGATCCGCAACTGGAATGCATGTTGATTCGCGCCCAGGAAATGGCGCGCTACGTCGATCACGGAGCGCTCGATGCCGGTCTCACCGGCCTGGACTGGGTGCTGGAAAGCGGGCTTGAAGTGGTGAGCGTGGCCGACCTGATCTACGCCAAGCAGAGTCGCGGCAAGGTGCGCTGGGTGCTCGCAGTGCCGGAAGATTCGCCGGCTACCCGTCCGGAAGACCTGCAAGGGGCGACCATCGCCACTGAGTTGGTCAGCGTTACCACCCGTTATTTCCAACAGCGCGGCATTCCGGCGAAGGTGGAATTCTCCTGGGGAGCCACCGAAGTGAAGCCTCCCACATTGGCGGATGCCATTGTCGAAGTTACCGAAACCGGCAGCTCGCTTAAAGCGAATCGGCTACGAATTATTGATACGGTCCTGGAATCGAATACCCAGATCATCGCCAATTCGAAAGCCTGGACCGAGCCCGGCAAGCGGCAGAAGATCGAAAACCTGTCGCTCATGCTGCGCGGCGCCATGGAAGCGCAGGGCCGGGTGGGATTGATGCTGAACGTTAAGGTTGACGACCTTCCCGCGGTGCTGAGTGTTTTGCCTGCGCTGAATAGCCCCACCATCTCTCATCTCAGCGACAAGACCTGGGTCGCGGTCAACACCATTCTGGAAGAGGCGGCGTGCTGGGAAGTCATTCCCCGGCTCAAGGCCGCTAACGCTCAAGGCATCGTCGAGTATCCGCTGAACAAGGTGGTGATGTGATGCGGATTCTGCAAGGCCGCGCGGCGGAGAACGCGGTCGTGAAGCTGGCCGGCCGATGTTCGCGATTCGACGAGTTGGAGCCTCGGGTGCGTCAGATCATTCGGGCCGTCAGACACGGCGGAGATCGCGCGCTGATTCGCTATGCCACGTTGTGGGATGGCTTGCAGAAAGGTCAGCCGGTACAGGTCTCCGAAGACGAGATCGCGGCTGCCTGGGGCTCGATTCCGGCAAACACGCAGAGCGCGTTGCGCAGCGCTGCTGCCAGCATTCGCCGCTTCTGCCAGTGGCAGATGCCTCGTCCGTGGCGCAAGAAGATTGCCGGTGGCGAGCTAGGGCAGATCGTGCGCCCGCTGGAATCGGTCGGATGCTATGTGCCCGGAGGTCGCTATCCCCTGCCTTCCACGCTGCTGATGACCGCGATTCCGGCGCAGGTCGCAGGCGTAGCGCGCATTTGCGTAGTGTCGCCGCGTCCCCAGGCGGCAACGCTGGCGGCCGCATCGTTGCTCGGGATTCGCGAGGTCTACCGCTATGGAGGCGCGCAGGCCATCGCCGCTCTTGCCTATGGCACCGAAACGATACCGCGCGTGGACAAGATTGTCGGCCCGGGGAATAGCTTCGTTACCGCCGCCAAGAAGTTGGTGAGCTTCGATTGCGCGATCGACATGCTGGCCGGCCCGACTGAGGCGGTGTTGTACAGTGACGGCGGCAATCCCCAGTTCTTGGCGGCTGACTTGGTCGCGCAGGCCGAGCATGATCCGGATGCTGTGGTGGTGTTGATCACGACGAAGCCGCAACTGGCGAAGGAAGTGAAGTCAGCGATTGCGTTGGCCAGCAAGGGCAATGTTATCGCGCGGCAGGCGATTCGCCGAAACGGACAATTGCTGGTGGCAGGCTCGCGGCAGCAGGCCATGGCGTGGATCAACCGCATTGCTCCGGAACACCTGACGGTCGACGATGACGATCTCGCGGCGGTACACAACGCGGGCTCGATCTTTGTCGGCGACTATTCGGCCCAGTCCGCCGGGGACTATGCCGCCGGACCGAACCATGTTCTGCCCACTGCCGGAGCGGCACGCTTTCGCGGCGGACTCAGCGTCCACGATTTCCTGAAGATCATCACGGTGCAGCAGTTTGACGCCGCCGGTCTGGCAAAGATCGCGCCCGTGATTACCACCTTGGCAGAAGCCGAAGGATTGCGGGGCCACGCCGAATCCATCCGGGTGAGGTGCACCGATGCTTAAGGCGAGGGAAGTGGTCCAGAACCTGAGGCAATATCATCCGCCGCTGGCGCGCCGGGACGGGTTGCGCCTCGACTTCAACGAAAATGTCGAGGGCTGTTCCCCGCGTGTCCTACAACGTCTGAGGGAGCTGACCTCTGACGATGTGGCACATTATCCCGAGCGTGAGCCGGTGGAAGCAGTGGTGGCCGCGCATCTCGAAATCGATCCCGCTCAAGTGCTTTTGACCAACGGGGTCGATGAAGCCATCCATCTGCTGTGCGAGACCTACCTCGAACCGCAAGACGAAGTGCTGGTGGTGACGCCCACGTTCAGCATGTACGAGATCTATGCCGGAGCAACCGGGGCTCGCGTGGTGCAGGTGCAGTGCGGGGAAGATCTCCAGTTTCCGTTTGCCAAGGTAGCAGACAGCATCAGGCCCGCGACTCGCCTCGTCGCGGTGGCCAGTCCGAACAATCCCACGGGCGCAGTCGCGAGTCGTGAACAATTGCTGCAAATTGCCGCGGCCGCCCCGGATGCGGCGCTGCTGGTGGATGAAGCTTATTTCGAATTTCACGGCGCCAGCGTCGTCGGGGATATCGAAAGTTGTGGCAATCTGTTTGTCGCCCGAACGTTTTCCAAGGCCTACGGGATGGCTGGCCTGCGGGCAGGAATACTCAGCGGACCGCGCCGGCAAATGCCGCAAGTGCGGCGAGTGTCGTCGCCTTATAGCGTCAATGCCGTGGCCCTGGCGGTCCTGCCGGTTGCGCTTGCCGACCGCGATCACATCAGTTGCTATGTTGCGCAAGTGAAGAACGGACGCGAGCGTCTCGCACTCGAGCTGAAGTCGCTTGGGCTGCACAGCTGGCCCAGCCAGGCGAACTTCCTGCTGGTCAGGATTGGGGAGAAGCACGGCGAGTTTGTCGGGGCCATGCGGCGGCGCGGGATTCTGGTGCGCGACCGCTCCTCCGATCCCGGCTGCGACGGCTGTGTGCGCATCACGATCGGAAGCGACGGGCAAACTGCGCGACTCATCGGCGCGCTCGGTGAAGTTGCCCAAGAACTCCAGTTGCGCCGTGAGGTGCCGGCATGAGACGCGCACGCATTCATCGCAAGACCAACGAAACCGAGATCCGCATCGCGCTGACTGTGGAAGGCCATGGACGGGCCACCATCGCCACCGGCATTCGCTTTCTTGATCACATGCTGGAATTGCTGGCCCGGCACGGAGCCTTCGATCTGAAACTGGAAGCCACCGGCGATCTCGACGTGGATCAGCACCACACGGTCGAGGATGTAGGCATCGCGCTGGGCGAGGCTTTCACCCAAGCGCTGGGCACAAAGCGCGGCATTCTGCGAGCAGGATATTTCGTGATGCCGATGGACGAGACCCTGGGCGTGGTCGCCGTCGACTTCGGCGGACGCACTGCCGCGGTAGTCGATACCAAGGTACGGACGCGGCTGGTAGGCGATCTGCAATCCGAACTCGTCACCGACTTTTTCGACGGCTTCGCACGCGGCGCGAAAGCCAACGTGCATGCCAAAGTACTTTATGGTCGCTCCAATCACCACAAGATTGAAGCGCTGTTCAAAGCGTTTGCTCGCGCCTTGCGCGTGGCCTGTTCCAAAGACCGCCAACTCGGCCGCATGCTGCCCAGCACGAAAGGACTTTTGTGATTGCCATCCTCGATTACGGCGCGGGAAATCTGGCCTCGGTGGTGAAGGCCATCCGACACCTGGGACGCGAGTGCATCGTGACCAGTGATCCTGACACAGTGCTGAATGCCGAGAAGCTGATCATTCCCGGAGTCGGCAATTTCGCCGCTACGCGGCCTCTGAGTGACGGTGGATTGGGCGCCGCGGTGCGAAGCGCAATCACCAGCCAGAAGCCGGTACTGGGCATTTGCCTGGGCTTGCAATGGATGTTCGAAGGCAGCGAAGAGGCTGCCGAATTGCTCGGACTCGGAGTCTTTCCCGGCCGATGCTCGCGATTTTCGAATCAGGTGAAATCGCCGCACGTGGGCTGGAATCGCATCACCACTGACCAGCGGTCACGCTTGCTGCGAGACATTCCTTCGGGCTCCTACGTGTATTTCACGCATTCGTATTGGGCGCCGTTGTGTACGGACACAGTTGCCTCATGTGCTTACGAGGTGCGGTTTACGGCGGCGGCCGAACGCGGCAATTTATACGGCGTGCAATTTCATCCGGAGAAGTCCGGCGATATCGGAATGAAGATTCTGGAGAATTTCTGTGGCTTGTGAAACGCTGGCTAAACGTATCATCGCCTGTCTCGACGTCCACGCCGGCAGAGTGGTGAAGGGAATTCAGTTTGTGCAGCTGCACGATGCCGGCGATCCTGCCGAACTGGCTGCGGCGCACAGCCAGGCAGGCGCGGACGAGATCGTGCTGCTCGATATTACCGCGACCGCCGAGTCGCGCAACACGCTGCTGGATGTCGTGCGGCGCACCGCGAATCAGCTGTTCATCCCGTTTACCGTGGGCGGCGGCATTCGCTCGCTCGGCGATGCGGCTGCGGTGCTGGATTGCGGCGCCGACAAAGTCGCGATCAACTCGGCCGCGATCGCCGATCCTGCGCTGATCGGCAATATCGCCCGGCGTTATGGGTCGCAGGCGGTGGTGGTGGCTATCGACGCCCGGCGGCGCGGCGATGCGTGGGAAGTTTATGTGTGGGGAGGACGAAAGGCCACCGGACAGGATGCGCAGGCGTGGGCTATCGATGCCGAACGGTGTGGCGCCGGAGAAATCATGCTGACTTCGATGGACCGCGACGGCACCAAGTCAGGCTTCGATTGCGAGCTGACGAGAGCCATCGCCACCAGTGTCCGCATTCCGGTCATCGCGTCGGGCGGAGCGGGCGAGCCCCGGCACTTTGTAGAAGTCTTCCAGCGCGGCTCGGCCGACGCAGCGCTGGCGGCCTCGGTCTTCCACTTCGGATTAGAGTCGGTGAGCGCGATCAAGCAGGAGTTGTCAGCGGCGGGCGTTCCGGTGAGGCTGACATGCTGATTCCGTCGATTGATCTGATGGGCGGAAAGATTGTGCAGCTGGTCCAGGGCGAAAAGACGGCTCTGGAATTCGAGAATTTTGCGGAATGGGTTCAGCGATTTTCAAAGTATCCGCTGGTGCAGTTAGTCGATCTGGATGCGGCGATGGGCAGGGGCTCGAATCGCGAGCTGGTGGCCGAATTTTGCCGCAAGCTGCCTTGCCAGGTAGGTGGCGGGATTCGCTCCGTTGGCGACGCAAAAGCTGTGTTGGACAGTGGCGCCAGGAAGGTTATCGTGGGCTCGTCACTGATTGAAATTTCAGCAAGCCACAGCAATGAAGCGGCAGACCCGGTTAAAGCCTCGGTCAATGCGGCGTTTGCTCAAAATCTATGCGACAGATTGGGCGCCGATCGTCTGGTGTTCGCAGTCGATTCGCGCGGCGGGCGAGTTGCGATTCACGGTTGGAAGACAGTTACGGACATTGAGCCGGCGGCGATGATGCAAGCGCTGGAGCCTTTCTGTTCCGGGTTTCTCTACACCCACATCGATACCGAAGGACTGCTGCAGGGAATTCCGCTGGATGTCATTCGCGACCTGCGGCAGAAGACTTCGCATCGGCTGATTGCGGCGGGAGGCATTCGGCGCCGGGAAGAGATTGAAGAGCTGGATCGGATTGGGGTCGACTCAGTGGTGGGGATGGCGATTTATTCGGGGCTGCTGAAACTCTGACTATCGTTGCGCCATGCCGATCACGCAAGAGTTATAACGGAAAAAGGCCACAAGCACGATTCTTGGCAGGCGATTGCCGACTATCTGGACAGCGACGGGCGCTGTGTACATCGCAGGCTACTTTATAAGATCGCTTTTCCTACGGTGCGACGGGCTCAAGGCTTTCCAAATACCCGAAAATAGAAATTCAGCAGAGCCGAACGAACCTGTATTGGCCGCGACTGATGCCAGTCATAGACCTGCCGCTCCGAGTCGCGTACTCGCGACCGGAACTCGGCGTCAGTGATTCGGCGCTGCGCCATTAGCTTGCGATGTTTGGTTTGCATGTTCGCCATCCCGCGGAAAGCGCCGATCCAGCCGCGAGAGTACGCGCCCAGGGCGCGGTTTCGCAACGCGAACAGCAGCCACATCCCCTGATAGACCACGATTCTCGACAACAGGTGGCGCAGCACTGGACGCGGGTAATTCTTGACTAGGAGATAGATTTGATTCCGCGTAAGGTATTCGATCACGCGAGGATGAAGCGTGTCGCCCAAGGTCGCGCTGCCGATGTGGTAAGCCACCGCATCGGGCAGATAAAGGCCGTCGAAGCCAAGCAGCTGCGCGCGCAGGCCCAGATCGAGGTCGTCGAGGTAGGCAAAGAATTCGAGGTCCAAGCCGCCGGCGGCAACGAAGACTTCGCGACGATACAGCACCGCGGCTCCGCAGCCGGTGATCACCGGCATGGATCGATCGAACCGCCCATTGTCTGCATCGAGGTTCCCCAGCCGGTACGCGGCGCCAGCCATCAGCATCGCGTCTCCTGCTCCGTCGAGATGGGTTCGCTGGGTGGCGCGCAACAGTTTGCCGGTAGAAAAACCAAGCTTGGGGTCGGCGTCCAGGGCGCGCACCAGCTTCTCGATGTAGTCGGGCGTGAGCTCGATGTCGTTGTTCAGCAGTAGAACGTAACGCGACTCGGTGGCTGCGACCGCGCGGTTGATGGAGCCTGTAGTGCCTTCATTGGTGGGCAATTCGATGCGGCGAGTGTTCGGCGGCAAAGGATCGGGCAGCATCGCATCGGGCCGCGCTTCGTTCTCGATGACAACGATTTCCCATTCGCTAGCGGGCAGAGTTTGCTGCTGGATGAATTCAATGCTGCGTGCAGTGAGATCGGGGCGATGCAGCGAGGGAATGGCGATGGTGACGGTCTTCACGCGGCTCTGCTGGCGATTGTACACAGCGCGTGGGGTGGTGTGATAGCCATCACCGTCGGAGCGGCGCTGTATCTGGTAAAGGTCAATGATCTACTCCGAATTGACAGGACGGGGAGTCAATCTTGCGGAGAAGGTTTGGAACGCGGTAACCAGCTCGTCATCGGTGTTGAAGAGCAGATCGCGCTCGCCGGCCTGATCGGGAAGTCCGCCGACGGCAGAGACGATGGCCGGACGATCGAGCAGCCTGGCGCGGCCTAGGACGGCGGATGACCAGATCTCGGAGTAGGGAAGTACCACACAGTCGGAGGCGCTGATCCAGGTGTCGAAGTCTTCGTTGCTGACAAACGATTCCACCAGACGGATGTTGGAATGCGCTTGAGCCAGAGCGCGTAGCTCGTCCAGATACTTCTGGTTTTCGGCATCCGCGACCCGCATCGATCCCACGACGAAGAGTTCCGCATCGCGCAGATTGGCTTGGGCAAAAGCCCGCATCGCCCGATGGAAGCCCTTATGCCGCTGGATAAATCCGATGCAGAGAAAGATGCGGCGATCGGCCGGCAACTTGAACTGCCGGCGGGCGGACAGTTGGGTGTGAGCGGCAAACTTCTGGTACACCTCGTCGTGCTTGCGATACTCGACGCGCGAGTCGCTTAGCTGTAGGTGGTAGTGCTGCTCGAATCGCTCGCGCTCTTTCTTAGTATGGAAAACGACTTTGGGCGCGAGTTTCCACTTCCACTTGTAGAACCAGCCTTGCTTACCGGGAAGGTAGGGAATCTCGTGAGCAACCAACTCGACTTTGCGCGATCGCAGAAAGAGCCACATAAAGCAGAGCGTGGTTTGCAGAGTTTCCCAGCGCCGCTCCGGGGCGAACGGATTGTTATAGTAAAACGCCCAATGATATTGAATGACCACGCGATCATAGTAGGGAAGAAGTTCGAAGAGCTTGTAATAGCTTCGATTCGCCGCGCAGGTCCCAGGCGAAATCCACATTGCCTTCTTCATCCGGCGACACAATATCGACAATGTGTCCCTGGGCGCGAAGCTGAGTCACGCTCTGTTCGCCATAGGCGCCGATACCGCAGTGTTTCGGCGGATAGGTTGAGACCATCAGATAGCGCAAGGCAACTCCAAACTACTTCTTTTCAAAGGCCAGACACGCTCCAAAGGAGCCATTGGGATCAGTCGATAAACGGACGAAGCCGAGTGTCAAAAGAATACTCACGTCGGGATACTGATCGTGCCAGGCATTCTTGTACCAGGCTACATCCCAGGGCTCCCCGTGGAAGGTCTCGTCAAAGGACCGATTAAATTGTTCGATAAATTCCTCGGGCGCAGAAACCATGTGAAGTTGGTCTATCAGCCGCAAGTCTTCGCGGCCAAGCCTGCTCTGTAACGCGGCTGGATCGTAGCGTCGTTCGAAGCCGGCATAGTAAGACGTGCTTTCGTTTTCGCCGTAGCTGGGGCTGGCCGGAACGGTGACGATGAGCCGCCCTCCCGGCGCCAGGACGCGAGCAAATTCTCCCATAGCCAGAGTATCGCCATTGCCGGGAATATGTTCGATGGTCGAAATGGCGGTAATGAAATTCACTGACTCATCTTTAAAGCTGAGCCGGGTGGCATCTTCCGCCTGCGCGAAGAACCTATCGTCATTGGTGAAGTGCAGCGCCTTCATAAAATTCCGTTGCGGATCGAGATGAGCCTGATCCAACTCCGTAGCATACGTCCAGGGCTGATGCCGCCGGTAGAGAAAGGTAGGCACCAGCGACGATCCGCTGCCAATGTCCAGATAGACATGTTTCGGCTGCAAGCAGAGGTCGGCATGCTTCGCGGTGAAGGCGTCTTCCACATTGCGGAAGACGTCGGTGCGCTGGTTCAGGACTTTGGAGTGCCGATACAGCATCCACCAGTAGGGCAATAGGTTCTCACGAAACATGAACGGGATTTTCCTTGAGTAGTTGGAGAATGGCTTTCGCCGCGTGGGCGGCGATCAGCGACCAGGCATAGCGTCCCACCGCTAACGTTCTCGCATTGTCGCCCAGGCGACGGCGGTCTACGGGACTGGCAAGCAGTTCTTCAATCCGGGCAACAAATTCGCCGGAAGGGCAGACCACGCAAGCCTCGCCGTCAAGTTCCAGCCCGCGCGCTCCCGCCGGAGTCGAGAGTACCGGAAGCCCGGCAGCAAAATAATCAAGCATCTTCAGATTGGTGCCCGAGCCGGAAAACATGGGATTGAGCGCGATGTCGGCCGCATGATAAAGGGAGAGCCGCCGCTCCGCATCGACTGTGCCTAACCAGATGACATTCGGAGGAGCCTGCGGACCTTGTGAGGATTGATACGACTCCCTTACGCTGCCCGCAATCACGATGGCGCAGTGTGGCAGGCGAGGAGCCACCTCCTTCACCAGGAAAGCCGCAGCCTCGGTGTTAGGACCATAACCGCTGCCGATGAAAGTCAGCACGGGCTGGTCGAGGGACAACTCCAACTGCCGCCGGGCGAAATTCCGTTCTTCCGGGCTGGGCGGCTGGATGCCTTCCACATCCACGCCGTTGGGGACCAGCACAACCTTGTCGCGGGATATTCCGTAGAGCTCGACAAACTGATCGGCATCGTCATTCGAACAGACGAAGATGAGATCGGCTTCGCGGCAGAGGTCGCCCTCTAATTGGCGGACGTCCTGGACCAGCTTGCGCCCGGCAGCGGTGTCGCCCAGTATCTGCTGCTTCACCACGTATTCGCAGTTATGAGAATCGTAGATCAGCCGCTGATGCGGAAGGCGCGGCACGCAGGGGTAGACCCAGGGATGCGAGATGATGACCGCCTCCGCGTCCCGGCCGTACTCCTCCGCCATCCGCTGAAAACGAGGCGAAAACTTTAGCAGCTTGGGAATGGTGACATCGATGGTAGTCTTGCCGCCGGTCGCCTGCTCGTAGCGGCGATTGCGCGCGAAGTGCGGCTGGGTCAGGGGAGTGACACACTCGCGGAAATGCGGCGCCAGCATCTGGTCGCGATAGACCGGGCCGGGCCAGTCGTAAGCGCCGACATAGGTGATCTCGAAGCCCAGCGCCGCCAGGTGGCGATAGAGTTCGTAAATGCGGATGCGACCGCCACCGACTGGCGGATCCAGCACCTGATTGTCGGCGACCAGAATGGGTATGCGATTCGGTTCGGAGGACGGAGCTTCCGACGCCGGCCAGCTGGTTCGCGCCGGAGATCCGGCCTCGATGAGCCGCTGCACCACGTCATTCCACGACTGCGACGGTGCATTCTGATAAGCGAACTCGCCCATCTCGCGCGCCTGCTCGCGGTTGGCCGCAAGAATATTCATGGCAGCGGCAATCTCAACCGGGTTGGGATCGACCACGAATCCCGAACGCCCATTCTGCACCAGCCGGGTGGGCTCTCCTGAGTCCCGGCAAACAATCACCGGCTTGTGGCTCAACATGGCTTCGATGGCCACATATCCGAAGTCTTCTTCCCGCGTGGGAAACAGGACTGCGAGCGCGTTCGCGTAGAGCTTGAGCATCTCGCGATCGCTCACGAAGCCTAAGAACCGTATGCGCGAATCGCCTTGCGCCAAGTCGCGCAGGTGCGCCTCATCCTCTCCCGTACCGGCGATCAGCAGAGGCAGTTCGCCCGGCAAGTGCTCGAGAGCGCGAATCACCAGATCGACGCGCTTCCAGCGATGCAGACGGCCGGGCAGGAAAAAGTATTCTTGCGCGCCAGAGTAGTGGCCTTGGGTAAAGGCGGGCGGGTAGAGTACCTCGGCATCGAATCCGTTGTAGCGCTTGAGGCGGACCGCCGGCTCGTGTCCGATGCTGAAGATTTTGCGGACCCGCTGGAACGACAACGTGTCGAGCCGATGAATCACGGCGCGATCGTTTTGTCTCGCCTCGAACGCGCTCTTCGGCAAGGGCCCGAATTCGTCATCGAAACGGTCATAGAAGACGCGCACCTGGTGCACCAGCCAGCAGATGTGGTTCGGATGCTGCACCGCGAAGGTGGGATTCTTGGTGGAAATCACCAAGTCGTACGCCGACAAGTCCAGGTCATAGCAGTGCAGATAGCCTTGCAGGATGCCTTCCCAGCGCCGTTCGCCGGTCGGAACCTGGATCCAATCGGTCTGCGCCTTTGTCTGAAAAGCCGCGACCAGTCCAGCAAACAGCCGTTCGGCGCCGAAGAGCCGCTCGGGATTGTGAATCGCGGGAGTAACGATGGCAACTTTCATCTATAAACTTTGTAACCCGCGGAAGATTGCGAGCTAGGTCGCTAAGACGTTTCTCGCGCGCGGTTGCAGCAATAAATCAACGTGGTCGCTTTCGTTCTTTTCGAATCGCGATAACACCTGAGCAATGTTTGCCGCCACCGGCCCTTGATCAGTTATTACCGAGATGTCGTACCCTAGTTGCGCAAAGAGTTCCAAGTAACCCTGGCCGTCGATCCCGGAAACCTTTTTCAGGTTCGCGGGACAGAACTCGCTAACTACGACAGGGCGACTTTGTTGCAGCATCTGCGAAGCGCCACTCATTGCCTTGAATTCGTATCCTTCAGCGTCAATTTTTACGAAGTCGATCTTCAGCTGGGGGGAAATAAGATCGTCGATGCGCAATCCCATCACCGGCTCAGAGGTAAGCATGTTTTGCGGCGTTGCACTTTCCGTGCCGGCTACATTGCCGCTGGAAAAATTACGAAAATACTGCAGAGGGCCGGTGGTATCCGATGCCGCAGCCTGAATAATGGTGAGGTGGCTGAACTTGTTGACTAACTGGCTGGCGTAAAGCGCGCGAACGTTTTCCGGAGACGGCTCCCAACCGTAAACATGTCCGGCTGGACCCACGAGCGAAGCTGCCAGCAAAGTGAAATAACCGATATTTGCGCCAATATCCAGAACGACCATTCCAGGCTGCAAATATTGGCGAACGACCTGGCTGACATCCGGTTCATGTACCTTGGTTTGTATGATGGGAGCGCCGATCAACTTATCGTCCTGCGAGGCGTACATTTTGAAGCCAGGCAGGTCTACCAGTTCCCACTGCTCCAAATTCTGATGTAACAATTGACGGCCGGCAAACTCCTCCGAGTTCAGGTACGAACTTACCAGAGATCTCAAATCGCTGGTCACCCGCAAGGAATGTCCAGCCCATTCCTGCTGTTTCGGATTGCGGCCTAATAACAGGCGGAAACAATAAAGAATGTCGGCTAGGGTGGCGGTCTCGGGTAGATGATGGTTCCATGCCGGCGACGCAAAGTTGGGATCCCAATACTCGTTGGTCTGGCCGTTTTCCCGGGCGGAAAGTCTGGCGGCGGTGTGGCGCTGCGCCTCGTCCAGGCGTTGCAGTTCGGATCGAATCGCTTGCAGTTCCTTGGCAACCGCTTGCATGTTTCGGATTACGGCACCCTGGAAAAGGTGAATCGGACGCGTGTACCAGGCCAGCGATCGCCGCATCAGCTTTCGCAGGAAGTAGACAGTGCCATGCTGCAAACCTGGAAGAGGAGGGTCGAGCTGGCCGACCTGGCTGTGAGCCGTCAGAGCGGCGGCAATTTCGCGGTGGATCGGTGCCGGCTGTTTCGCCCCGGCGTCAGTTTTCGCAAAGTTAGAAGGCGGGCGGTCTGCGATCTTTCGGCGAATGTTTTGCAGGGAAGTATCCGGGTCGGCCGAGTTCGGAGGAACCGTCGTTCCCCCATGGTTCATCGCCAGTTTCGCCCGAATCCTGTCCATGATCCGGCCAACTTCTTCCTCGCCGACCAGCGTGCTCCGATTGTCAGATTCCAAGGGCTCCGACCTCCTGGCGCTTGGGGCGCCTGGCTGCCACAAATACAGTGTTTCCGAGCAGAGGACTATCCAATCCTCGCAACAGATCGAGGGTTTCGTACATGTGCTCGATGGCTGCCCCATTCCAGTTGTTGGCACCGTTAAAGAGGAAGCGGTCCACGATCTGCAGCCCCGACTGTTCGACCGTGGCGACGACTTCCGCCGGAGTGTATTCGCGGTTGTGGCGATCGGTGCTGCCATAGAAAATCTCGGGCGCCCAGAAGATGTTTTTTCCTTTTGCCAGCGCCAGAAGGTTGGCCAGGTTGCACACATTGGGGGTGGTGAGCAGCAGCACAGCTCCCGGCTTCAGGACGCGCGCGATTTCCTGTAAAACCTCGACCGGAGACACCAGCGCGATATGCTCCAGAACTTCGGTGAACAGAACTCCATCGAAGGTCCCGTCGGCAAACGGCAGCGGCTGTTTCTCTACGTCCAGAGCCTGCACATGCAGGTTTTGCAGCCATTGCCGATCGGGGTAAGTTTCTTCCCACAACTGATTTAGATCGATACCGTGCACTTCGAAGCCCAGGCTGTGCAGGACGATTCCCATGTGGCCGGGCGCACAACCCAGATCCAGAATCTTGCCGCCACGCGCGAAATGCTGCACAGCGGCCGCCGCCACGAAGCGATAACGGGGCAGCGACGCCTCGATATAAACCTTCTTGTTTTCCGGCAGCTGATCCAGATATTGCTGCCGCAGCTGGTCAACGGCCTCGGCGGCGGGACCGCTCACCGGCTCCTGCCATTCCACCCGGAACCGGGTGTCCGGCGACTGGGGAGGGACAAACGCCAGCGCCGCATCCAATAATTGCAAAACCGCTTGCTTCATAGTGATCAGCCAAGCCTCAGAGACAACCTCACACCATCGCCGGTTAAACGGCAGCGCGCCGCAGCGTTCACGGAGAGTTTCGATTCGTGAGTCTCACAGCACACGGGCGAATGCAGCGCTCAGAGAGCTTGTAAAGACGGGAGCGAGACTCTAAAAAGGCTACCAACGATTAACCGTTCGCGCAATTTCGCAGGGTTCAGAGTGTCGAAAAGTCGGTAAAGCTGATCGCTCACCGGCTAAACAGTTTGCTGAAAAACTGGAAAAAGCAGATCCCTAACCGACTAAAGTCGGTTCGGGATGACAAAAATAAAAATAAGGGCTGGTTACGGCGCAGCTAAAGCTGCGTCCCTTCAAATCGCCTTAGGCCGAGTTTTTCAGCAAACTGTGAAGCCGGTTCGTGATGACAAAAACAAAAGACTCGCATCGGTACAGCTTCTCGCTTTGGAGCAGCCAAAAGCTACGCCTCGTCCGAATCACCTCAGTCCGCTCTTGGCCACCTGCTCGAACAATTCCGCGTTGCGCCGCCACAGGGTGTTGCCCTCATATTCCAAAGCTTTTTTCTCGCCGCTTACTCCCATGGAGTGACGAAGGTCGGGATCGCCCAGCATCTTTTCGATCTGCAACTCCAACTGCTGCGCATTGCCGAAGGGAACAATCGCGCCCCCTCCGCTTTCGCTGATCAGTTCCCGCGATACGGCGATGTCGGCTGCGATGACAGGTTTTTGGTTGGCCCAGGCCTCCAGCAAAACCAGCCCCAGCGATTCCACCCGCGACGGCTGAGCCACGACCGTGGCAGAAGCCAGGAAGTGGCGCTTGTCGCTGTCGGCGAAGGGCGGGAGATTCACCAATCGGGGACAGTCTTGAGCAGCGGTAGCGACCCAGTCGTCGAAAGCCGAAAGGCTGGGCCCAGCCATCACCAGCCAGGCATTCGACCCCTTGCTCCACAGGATTTTCATCGCCTCGATCACGGTGACCGAACCTTTCTCGAACGCCTTCATGCCGAGATGGAGAACGACCGGTCCGTCGACGCCATACTTTTCGCGAAGATAGCCAGGATTGCCTCCGGTAGCCATTTGCAGGTCGATGCCATACCCGATCACGACCTTCGACGACTTGACGCCGAAGCCCTCCAGACGCTGCATCTCGGTTCTGGTCATGCAAATCACTTTGGCGCAGCGATTCAGCAGACCGATCTGGTACGAGCGAAGATAATGGCGCGCGACTTCATCGTTGCCTTCCTCGCCCAGATGGGTGCAGGGCGTGGCGATCACCGGCACGCGCTGGAGTTCGGCCGCGTGCAAGCCGACATACATGAAGCCGTTGTACGGCAACGGGCCGATGTGAAACAGATCGGCATCGACGGAGCGAAGCGCCTCGGACAATCCCAGAACGCGGAACGACGGCGTCCAGTACTGGGCCTTCCATCGCCAATAGGGCATCATGCCCAGCAGACGAGTAGCCCGCCGCCGTAGCACGTTATAGCAAATAGGAAAGCGCCGCACCACCACGCCGTCGATCGAGATTTCTCCGGCGGGAAAGGTTTTGAGGCCGGGCAGCCAGAAAGCTTCCAGGTCGTTGGCCACCGTAGTGAACACGGTGACGCGATGGCCGCGTTGTACCAGGTATTGCGAAAGCGCCAGCAGCGAATTTTCGTATCCGCCGCGATAAGGAAAAAATCGGGGAAGCACGAAGGCTACGTGCATCGGCAAGCGGCGCCGCTTAGTGGGCGGCGACAGCCTCCGGGGACATCAGGTTGGTGTAGATAGCGATTACTTCGTCCGGAGTCCCGTCGGCGATGATGGATCCCTGCTCGATTAGAAGCGCGCGATCGCAAATAGCCGCAACCTGGGCGGCATGGTGCGAGACGATGAGAATGGTCTTGCCGGCGCTGCGGAAGTTACGGAGCCGCTCAAAGCATTTTTCCTGGAAAGCCATATCGCCGACGGCAAGAATCTCGTCGACCACCAGGATCTGGGGATCGACTTCGGTGGCCACGGCAAAGGCCAGGCGCATATACATTCCCGAAGAATACTGTTTGACCGGGGAATCGATGAACTCACCAATCTCGGCGAAGTCGATAATGCCTTGTTCCCGTTCCCGCATTTCGCGCTTGGAATAGCCCATCAGAAGCCCATTCAGCAGGATATTCTCGCGGCCGGTCAGCTCATGATGAAACCCCGCGCCCAACTCGATCAGCGGCGCCAGAGAACCGTTGACCTCGACGGTTCCGGATGTCGGTTTATAAACCCCGGCAATGATTTTCAGCAGGGTGCTCTTGCCCGACCCGTTGCGTCCAATAATTCCCAACGTCTGGCCCCGCGGAACTTCAAACGAGGCATCCTTCACTGCCAGAAAATCATGAAAGCTGGACTGATGACGAAACAGCTTGGAGAACAACTCGCGCAGAGTATCGGGACGCTCCTGGATAACCCGGAAGCGCTGGCTCACATTCTGCAATCGAATTGCGGTCAAACTGGATGACATTCGGGCTTAGACGTAGAAGACAAAACTATTCTGATATTTGCGAAACAGAGAAAAGCCGATGATCAAGCTGACAAAGGCGCACACAAAGGAAGCCACAATCGATGGCAGCTTCGGCAGTTGACCGTAGTAGACGGACAGCCGAAATCCGTTGATCACGTAAATGATGGGATTCAGCTTCAAGATCCACTGGTGCTTGGCCGGAATAGCATCGATCGGATAGATGATCGGGGTCACATAGAACCAGGCGGAAAGCACGATCTGCAGGATGTGCGACACGTCGCGGTAGAAGACATTGGCCGCGGCGAAGAAAAATGTCATGCCCATGGTGAAGATGGTCAGCGCCAGCAGTGGAACCGGCAAGTAGAGCCAGGTCCAATAGAACGGGTGCCGCATCACCGGCACCAGAATCGCCAGCGGGATCATCGACAGCATCAAATTGATGAGATTGGAGATCAGCGCCGCCATGGGGAATACCATCTTGGGGACGGCGACTTTCTTGATCAAATCCCCATTGGTGACGATCGCCTCTACCGCGTAGGAGAGTGACTGCGAGAAAAAGGTCCAGGGCAGCAGAACGCTCAACAGAAAAATAGCGTAGTGCCGGATGCCCAGCCGCATGACCGTAGAAAAAACCAGGGTTAATACCAGCATCAGCAGAGCAGGATTTAATAGCGCCCACATGAAGCCCAACACCGAGCGCTTATAGCGAATTTTCAGATCTTTGAGCGCGAGCGCCCAGATTAACTCCCGATACCGGTAGCTGTCGCGAAATAATTCCGTCATAAAGGAGAGTGCCGGATTCGCAGCCCTGGATAAGGCAGCAAAGCAGCAGGTTTCATGTTAAATGATTTTCAACAGCAACGCTCTGGGAGAAGTACCAAACGTCCGGAGTTATTTGGCTGGTCCGACGTTTAGATCAGCCATTCCGCGCAATAGATCGCGCTCGTCATCGCTGAAATTATTGCGGAACTCGTCGGAGTTCAACAGGTCGTTGCGGGCCGCCGGAGGCATGCCCCGCAGCCTGCGATAAGCTTGCGAAACCTTGGTCTTCTGGTCCTCAGGCAGGTTGTGGTAACGCTGGAACAAGTTGCGGGCCGTCTGCTGCTGCTCCGGCGTCATGTGCTCGAAGGTTTCCATCCGATTCAGGATCTGGGCCTTCTTCTCCGGCGATTGCTGGTTGAACTTACGCAGCCGGTCGAGCAGATGACTCTGCTTCTCGGGAGGCAGACTGCGGAAGCTGGGATCCTGTTGCAGTTGCTGCTCCTGCTGGCTGGGCGGAAGCTTCATGTACTTGCGCAACCAGTCGCCGCGATGCGGCCCGGGCCCGTTGAGATGGAACTGGGGTTCCTCGGCAGATTGCGAGTTGGCCGGGTTGTTGCTGTTGTTGACGGGAGGCGGATTGTTGTGGGGCGCACTGGGCGGCGGCGTACTTTGTCGCACCGGTGGAGGCGGAGGCGGAGCAGTCTGGCGTTGCCATCTGGGAGAAAAGGCCAGCGCTGGCATGGCGCCACACAGCAGCACCGCCGTCAGCGAGATGGACTTGCCCAGAACCACGAGTTCTTACTTACTCCGTTGAGCTACTCGGTAGATGATTGTCCGTCCAGAGCATCAAATTCGGAAAACAGATCAGCATTCTTGTCCAGATACTGCAGGTCACCAACTGCGCTTCCGGGAGCGCCGGCGCGGATTACGCCGTCATTGGTAGCCAGGGTGTTGGGATCGTGACTCATGTGTCCTATCTCCAGCAATCCCGCGCCCACGGCAATCAAAACCGCTGCCGCTGCCGCTACCACCGGTCGCCGCAACCAGGCCAGCCAGTTGCGCACCGGTGCGGCCGACTCTTCCCGCAAGCGGGCATGCAGCCGCGAAATGAAATAGGGAGACGGCTCCGGCGCCTGCCACTCGTCGAGCAAGGTCATCGTTTGCCGCAACGCAGCCAGCTGGTCAGCGCAAGCCGCACAACTCCGCAGATGCTCCTGCATCTCCAGCGAAGCCGTCTCTGGTCCGCCCAGCACCGCCTCCATAAATTCTTCGCGAAGCTTTTCGCACTTCATAGCCGCACCCTACTTCCTGCTTACCGCTTAGATAAACTGTTTTAACGTCTCGCGCAGGGTCTCATACGCTCGAAACAATAATGACTTGGTGGCCGATTCACTCAACTTCAATACCGCCGCAATTTGCTTGTAATCCATGTTCTGATACTTGTGCATGACCACGGCGGTGCGCTGCCGTTCGGGCAAGGCCTCGACCTGGCGGCGGATAGCGGCCAGGCGTTCGCGCCGCAGAATGGTCTGCTCGGCGTTCAAACTTCCGTCAGCCACATCCACGGTCATACCCGTATCGCTGTCGGGCTCGTCGATATTGACCGTGTTCTCCGGCCGTTCATGCTTGGTATCGCGAGCGTGATTCACCGCCAGATTGGTCGCGATACGATACAGCCAGGTGGTGAATTTTGCGCTCGCCGCATAGCTTTGCCGCGAACGATAGACCCGCAAAAATACTTCCTGAGCCAGTTCTTCGGACACCGACTGATTACGGGTCATGCGATACATAAAGCTGACCATGGGCCGGCGATACTTCTCGACCAGGTAATCGAAAGCGGTGTCGTCGCCGGCGGCCACGCGCAGCATGACCTCGGCGTCGCTCAGCATCTCTAAAACGACAGGTTCAGCCAATTCGCCCCGTATGGCGGTGGGCGGCGACGGGTCTCCAGCAAGGGCGCCCCCAACCAGCATGCTTCGGTCTAGTGCGATGCTGCCCACATCGGCTGTAACCCTTGACCCGCCAGAAAGTTGCGCCGAAGCTGCCCAGCTTTCTGGCCGCAAGCGCCCTGATCCGGAGCCACGATCGAGGGGGTTAGAGACCTCGTTGTCGCGTTTTGGCTCGTCACTCGCCATGGGCCAAACTACTGCATTACATCAGCTAAACCAGTATTATGCACGAGAGGCCGCGTCCCCGATACTCGCTCTGTGAATTTGATGCCAAAACCCCGAATCTGCTCCCGATTGCTGTTGCCCCTGTTTTTACTGGGCGGGCTCTGCTCTGGACTGCCGAGCGCGCCGCTGTCTGGAAGAGGCTACTTATCGCCCTCAGACCAGCAGCAGTCGAGCCAGCCTGCTGCCGCGCCTGACTCGACCCCGGCTTCCTCAGCGGAACAAAAGCTGAACTTCAGCGAACAGGTGATTCAGGATGTTCTGGAACCCCTGCGCAAAGGGGTCAGTGTGCAGAACATAAACCAGATCATGGCCGTGTTTGACAAGGGTATGCCGGGCTACGGCGGCCTGCAGCAGCAGTTCAACGCATTTTTCCAACTCTACAGCGAAGTCAACTTTCACTATCAGATTCTGCAGGTTAGAGCCGACAGGGACCATGGCTCGGCGACCGCTGAGATCGAAATGGACGCTTTGCCCTACGAAGTGAGCCAGATACCGGTGCGGCGTAGCGTCCAGATGCGCTTCAAGCTGAAGCAGACCGCGAACGGCTGGAAGATAGCCGAGTTTACCCCGGCCGACTTCTTCTCCCCGGGTTTTAGCCGGGCCCAGGCTCAATGAAGCGGGATTACCCGGAACACCCCATCATCGGGGTGGGCGCGGTGATCGTGGAAGCTGGCCGCGTCCTGCTGGTGCGCCGTGCTACCGAGCCGCTCAAAGGGGAATGGTCGGTCCCGGGTGGCATGTTGGAACTGGGCGAAAAGCTGGGGGACGGGGTGCGCCGCGAAGCCCTCGAAGAAACCGGCGTCGAAGTCGAACCGGTGGAGGTTCTGGATGTCTTCGACAGCATCTTCACCGACGCCCAAGGCCGGACGCAGTATCACTATGTGCTGATTGATTACCTCTGCCGGCGGCTCTCCGGGGAAGCCGTCGCGGCCAGCGATGTCAGCGACGTCCGCTGGGTAAGCGCCGACGCGCTGCCGGCGATGGGGCTACGCGAATCGATCGAGCAGGTTGTGCGTAAAGCACTGACGCAAGCTGCGGCAAAGTAGGGGATGGGCCATGGCATTGCGTCGCTTCGGCCTGCCTCGCCGCGCGCCCGTTCGCACCTAAGTCGCTTGGGCGCAGATTTGTCGCACGCTCCGTTTAACTTTGCAATCATCGATCGGGGAAGCAGATCGGTGAGAATTGCAATACTCCTTTGCGACAGCGCCGAGTTAAACTTTGCAATAGTCCCGTTGCGTAAGCACTCAGTCAGAATTGCAATATCCCATTGCCACAAGGCTCGGTTGAATTTTGCAATGGTCCGTCTCGCGACCGATTCGGCTAGATTTGCCAATACCTCCGTCCCGCCGGCGGGACGACTCAGTTCAGCCCAGGACGAAGTCCTGGGTCATCGGCAACAAAATTACCCCAAGCCCCTTGCAGGGGCGGCACAGCTCGGTCTTGTCCCATGACTAGGCGTGGCCGTCTCGTCTTAATTCTTTCTACGAAATAACTCAAGCTGGAAAAACTACCAGTTGACTCGCACCGCGTTTGCGGCGACCATTTCGTTTTCGAGGAGAATGGATGCAACGGATGATCGATCGGGTGGTGGTGTTTCTGATTCTCATGACAGCCGGAATAACAGCCGCGGCCCAAACCGCATCTTCAACCGCGGCTTCTCCCAGGCCGCCCGACATGGTCTGCTTCGGCTATGGACCGAATTGGAGCATTCAGTTCATCAATGGCGAGGCCCGCTACCTCGGGATCAACCAACCGGACCAGTATTTCCTGGGCGATTTCTTTTGGGTGCCGGAAGACAAAGCCTGGGAATGGCACCGCGCCAACGATCTTGCTCCGATGAATGGCAACTACGGCCTCTCGGCTACGATCCAGAAAGCCGCCTGCAACGATCCGGTCCGCAAGCAGACCTATCCGTTTTCCAGTCAGGTGAATCTGCCGAGCGGTGACATGGTGAGCGGCTGCTGCCGAAAGCTGCGGCCGGGCGAAGCTCCCGTCGGCAAGCATGGTCTGCAGCCGACCTCGCCAGCCCCCGGTACCCCGCAGTCGGCTGTGCCCGGTAGTACATCGACGCCGCAGGCGCCGAAGCCGCAGCCGCAGTAGCGGCGATTATCGCTCGAACCAGAGCACGTCGTGGTCTTTGTATGGGGTGCGCCGCAATTGCCGGTAGCCGCACTTTTCGGCCACGCGAATCGAGGCGGCGTTGTCGGGATGAATTAAGCATGCGGTCCGCGCTTGTCCGAAATGCTGGTCGCCCCAGGTGATGGCAGCCCCAACTCCCTCGGTCGCGTAGCCTTTGCCGTGCGCCTGCGAGACCAACGCCCAGCCCAACTCCGGCACATCGCTGAGCGAAGGCTCGATGTCCCGCTGGAAATTCCCGAAGCCCAACTCGCCGATAAACTTGCCTGAGGCTTTTTCTTCGACCGCCCAATAACCGAATCCGAGCCACGCCCAGTGTCCGACGTAGCGCAGCAGCCGGGTCCAGACTTCTTCTGGCGAGAAAGGCTTGCCCCCGATGTGCCGGAAGACTACGGGATCGGTCCACATCGCTTTGCAATCGGGGAAATCGTGCAACCGATGGCCGCGCAGGCGGAGACGTGCGGTTTCCAGAACAGGAACTTCAACGGTCGAACCAACCGGGTCGGGCATGGCTTACCTCGAACGGAACAGAGCCGGCGTAAATAGAAAAAGACCCGCAGCGCCAAGCGCCCGCGGGTCCTTTCCGGTTAGCTGTTGGAATTGGCCTGAGGCTGTCCACTCTGACCGGGTCCCAGACAAGCGCCGACTTTGCGCTCGGTTGGGTGGTCGTGGCCCCAGCGGCAGACACCAAACCAGCTGTCTTGCGAGGAATTAGAGCGGAAGCCCTAAGCCTCAGCCACCTCACTTGGGATACTACAATGACAGTCAGATATCATATTTTTGGATCACCCTCCTTTCCAGTGTAGTTGCAAGTTAACACCGTGGGACGTGGGCGTCAAATTAAGAGTTGCCGAATGCGGTGACTGTTTTTGTTCAACACCTCACACGCCAAAACTGGCTCTCCTAATATCTTCTGTCGCCGTCCTTAAGGGCAGGTCTTTGAAAGGGGGTTAGCTTTAGCTACGCCGTAACAGAAGCTGAAACTCCGCGCCCTTCAACCCGGTGATCTTCGTTACTCCGCTCGCAACGCCCGCACCGGATCTACCTTGATGGCCGCTCGCGCCGGCAGGTAACACGCCGCGACGGCGACCAGCGTCAATCCCACGCACACGCCGAGGTAAATGACCGGATTGGCTACGCTGACTCCGAACAGCAGGCTCGACAGCACGCGAGTCACGATTAACCCGGCGACCAGGCCAATGGCCATGCCGATCCATGCCAGCTTCAGGCCATAGCCCAGAATCATGCGCAGCACATTCTCCGGGCGAGCGCCCAGCGCCATGCGAATGCCAATCTCGGGAGTCCGCTGCTGCACCGTCGAAGTCAACACGCCGTAAATGCCAAGTCCGGCGAGTAGCAATGCCAGCCCGCCAAAGATACCCATCAGGTAAGAATCGAAGCGTCGCTGGCCAAGATTTTCTTCCACCACATCGTTCATGGTTTCGACGTCGTAAACCGGCAGATCCTTGTCGAGGGTCCACACCACGCGCTTGATGGCCGAGGTCAGCGACGCTGGATCAGCGGCGGTACGCACCGCGAGAGTGAGGTACGTATAGTCGACCATGGGCCGCAGCACCTCTGGCCGCGCGCCGGTCTCGAGCGAATCCTGATGCGTATCGCCGGCAATTCCAATCACCGTGAGTTCGATGGGCTGCGCGCCCGGCTTGGCGACGGTGCGAAGGTGCCGGCCGATCGCATCCTGGTTTGGCCACAGATGCCTGGCCAGGGTCTGATTGATCACGATCACCGGCTGCGTCTGGTTGATCTCGTCGGCTGTGAAGTTTCGTCCTGCGATGATCGGGATGCCCAGCGTCTCGAAGTACGAAGGCGAACTGATGCCGCGCATGTCGGCCGTAGGCTCGTTGCCTCGCGCAGGCATGGGCTGGCCATCGACCGTGAACTTCATCATCCGGATACGCGTCATCGGCAGCCCGTCGGAGAAGCTGGCCGACTTCACGCCCGGCAGCGCCGAGATACGCTCCAGCGCCTGCTGACAGAAATGCGCGAACTGATCGTTCTTGGCATAGCGCGATGGCGGCAGGCTGAAGTGCATGGTGAGCACGTGATCGGCGAGGAAGCCGGGGTCGACATGGAGCACGGAAACCAGGCTGCCGATCATGAACACTGCCGCGAGCAGCAGCACTGCCGCCAGGCTGACCTCGCCGATGACCAGTGCGGCGCGTATCCGTCCGGGATGCCGCTGGTTGGGCGTGGACTCCTTGAGTACCGCGTTCACGTCAGTCTTGGAAACGTAGATGGCCGGGATCAGCGCGAAAACGATACCGGCGAGTGTGCCGATCAACATGGTGAACAGCAGCACGACGAGGCTCAGATGGACTTGCTCTGGCCGCTGCAAATCCGCAGGTTTCAACGCCAGCAGCAAGTGAATTCCAAAGTACGCTACGCCGATAGCCAGTAAGCTGCCCAGGAAGCTGAGTAGTAATCCCTCGACAATCATCTGGACGATAAGGCGGGCGCGGCTGGCGCCCAGAGCTTTACGGACGGCAAGTTCCTTTTGTCGCAACATGGCGCGCGACAGCATCAGGTTGGCCAGGTTCGCACAAGCCAGCAGCAGAATCAGCCCTACCGCGCCCAGCAGCACCAGCAGGTTGCGGCGAAGTTCCTTGCCAACATCTTCGACGTAGACCGGAAACACATTGATGGCGCCGAAGCCGGCGTTGAGCGTGGGGTTCTGCTGCTCCAGGCGCTTGCCGATCAGATCCATCTCGCGGCGCGCTTGCTCTAAGGAAACGCCGGGCCGCAAACGCGCGAACACTTGAATCTTGCGCCGGGTCAGGTCGGCTTCGGTACGCAGTGTGGCCGGTTCATAGGGAATCCAGATATCCGGTTTGCGCTGCTCGGTGCCTTCGCGGGTGGAGGGCAAATGGAAAGCGGCGGGAAGCACGCCTACCACAGTGTAGGACGCATCGTTCAAGGTGAGCGTCTGGCCCAAAACCGCCGGACTTCCGCCGAAGTGGCTCTTCCAGTAGGCATAACTCAGAATCGCGGCGTGGTTCTGCGAGGGATCGCTCTGCACGAAACCGCTGCCAACTTCTGGAGTCACGCCGAGCACGCTGAAGAAGTTGGCCGAGACGCGGGCTCCGGCAATGCGCTCCGGCTCACCCGTGCCGGTACGATTCAAGCTGACATCTTCAAATGCGGTGATGCCGTCGAAGACATGCTGCTGGCGCACCCATTCCTGGAAATTGACGTAGGCAGTCGGAATGCGCTCGCCGATAATTGCGCCGAGGGTGGGATTCTTCTCCCACACCATCACCAGCTTGTCAGGATCGCGGAAAGGCAGCTTTCGCAGCAGCACCGCGTCCACCACGCTGAAAACCGCAGTGTTGGCGCCGATGCCGAGTGCCAGCACGAGAATCACCACGGTGTAGAAGGTCGGCGCCTTGCGAATCAGTCGCAGACCAAAGCGGAGATGTTGGGAGAGAGCATTCATGAGCTGGTGCCATTATCGTCGAAAGACAGTGGTTAGTGGATAGCGAATGCGACGGCAGTCGGACTCTCTACGGCTATCCTCTATGCACCCCCTCCCACTCGTCTGGGCCGCGGATTCGGCGACACCGAGACAATCACAATGCGGCCCGGTTGTTTGCGATCCAGGGGCCGTGAGGCATTCTCCACTGCAGCCTTGATCAGCGCCTTTACTGCCGGCTGGCTCAGCATCTTCGGGCCTTCGAGACGAAGATGGCGGTTGATCTTGCCGCTGCCTCGCAGCAGTTGCTCCGGGTCTGGGAGCCAGTCGCCGGCGAAGAAATTCAGGTTGATCCACCGGGGATACACCGCGACGGAGAGGATGGCTTCCGAGGCTTTCTCTACCGGACAGAAGCCAATCACCAGCGCGTAGTAGTTGTCGTAAACCATCTCGACCGCCCCGGGCAGCCGAGCGCGTACCGTATTCAACACGGCGTGGGCCTGGGCGGCAATCTCGGGCGAGAACCTGGCAATGAAGCCAGCGAGTTCGGTGGCGGGGGATCTGGCCTTCATGGCGGCCCATCATACTTCATCGAAGGCCGGAAGCAATGAGGGGAACGCGAGCCGGGAGATTACTGCGACGCCCGCAACCGTTCCGCGTCTTCGTGCACGGAAACCGTGGTCGCGTTCTTGGGAAGTTTGGAGGCGGCCGTAGTGGTGCGCGGCGGCAGCGCGCACACCGCGGGTGGGTTCGTCATTTCCTTGGCGAAAACCCGATAGCTTCGGGTTCGCGGCTGCAAAGTTGACCAGTAGGAAGACTTCGATACCAAACCCTTGTGCTGGGTGATGATCTGGTTGTCGAGGATTTCAATGCCGCATTCCAGATTGTTCCTGGGCTGCAGGATGGTCTTTGCCGGATCTTTGCTCGGCAGTTCGCGATCCTTTTTCCAATCGAAATCGCAGTTATAGCGCTTGGCGTCTTCGTAGGTCAGTTGCAGCAAACCTTCACTCCGCACTGGCCGGCCGGTCACCTCATCGATCTTGGCCACCTCCGGCTCGGTATGGCGAATACGAGTGGTGGGATTGAGTCCAGCTTCGGCTCCGGCCAGCGCCTGAAAGAAATACGCCCAGAAGACGCGCTTGTCGGTGTCGGTCATGCGATAGAAGTTCGGACAAAACTTGCGAACGTCATGCGGCACTCGCGTGGAAAGCATTTCCGCAGGAATGGCCTTTTCCACGATCTTGTCCCATGCCGGATCCCAGGTTTTGCCGCCGAGCTCGGCCTTCTTGGCGTCGATGGGCGTGGGAGGCGCCGGCTTGGTAGCTTGCGCCTGCGTGGTCGCCGTTAGGCCGATCCATAGGGAACCAACGGCGACAACTTGCATTAGCCGCTTGGGTTGCCACCTGCGGAGAGAGAGTGGTGCCACTGCCATAGTGCTTGGACGCAGGGCGGGAGTTGTTCTGTTGCCTGGGATAGGCGGATTTGCTGGAGATTCCCGGCTGCAGTCTTTGTGCACTACACTCATTTCCATGCCGGCCGAGCTTGATTCTCTGTGCGTGGTTTTAGTCTCGACGAGTAATCCGCTCAACATCGGAGCGGCGGCGCGCGCCATGAGCAACTTCGGCGTTCTGCAACTGCGCGTGGTCAATCCTTACGATGTGGCGTTTCGCGAGGCGCGCTCGGCGATGGGGGCGGCTCCATTGCTGGCGAAGGCAGAGGAGTTCAAGAGCGTGGCCGAGGCCGTGGCTGATTGCGGACTGGTGGTGGGAACCACGGCGATACAACATCGCGAGTTACAGCATCCGCTGCGCCGGCTGGAATATGGCGCGCGGCTTATCCGCAAACAGCTGGCGTCGGAGCGAGTGGCATTGTTGTTCGGGGCCGAGAAGACGGGCCTGTCCAATGACGACCTCAGCCACTGTCACTGGCTGATGCATATTCCCACCCGCGAACAACATAGCTCGATGAACCTTGGCCAGGCAGTCGCGGTGTGTCTGTATGAACTGATACGCGATGTGAGCAAGGCGACGCGTCCGGAAAAAATAGAGCAACGCGCCACCGCGGGCGAGGTGGAACGCATTTCGTCAGGCTTGATTGAGGCGTTGCACGTTAGCGGATATGTGAACCCGATTGCTGTCGCTCCGACCGAGGAGCGGGTGCGGAGGATGATTCGCAGGCTGAGTCTCTCGTCCAAGGATGCTGAACTTTGGCTCGGGATGTTGCGGCAGATTTTGTGGAAGCTGCGTGGGGGAACACAGAAGGAGTAGCAACCTGTTTGTTACCCTGACTGAGGGCTTTACAGGGTACCGAAAAGTCGGAAAAACAGATTCCTGGTGGGTTGAAGCCCACCAGGAATGACAAAATAAAGGAGCTATACGGCGCACCTAAAGGTGCGCCCCTTCAAACACATCCAACCCAACTTTTTCAGCGGCCTGTACAGTCGGTTGCGCGGGAGGGAAACCGCAGGTTCCTCCGCTCCGCTTCGCTCCGGTCGGAACGACAAAAAATGTTGCTCTACAGCGCGCCCACGGTTTCGGGTAGATACGTGCTGGCTTCTTCTTTGGCCAGCCAGCGCACGAACTCGTTGTTCGGGCCCAGGACAATCTGCTTGGACTCGACAGGCTTGTCCGTGAGCTCAAAGCCCATGACGATAATCTCGTCACCTTTTTTGATGAGGTGGGCGGCCGCGCCGTTCATGCACATGGCGCCGGAGCCGCGGGGGCCGGGAATGGTGTAGGTTTCAAGCCGGGCGCCGCTGGTGTTGCTGACCACCAGGACCCGCTCGCCGGGAAGCAGTCCCACCATTTCCATCAGTTCTTCGTCGATCGTGATGCTGCCTACATACCGCAGATCGGCTTCAGTAACGGTGGCTTGGTGAATTTTTGACCGTAGCATCCATCGCATTGCTCTCGTCGTTCCTCTCCGTGTCCCGCTCTCGCACCGCGGATACGGGCACTTACCACTATGCTAGCAGTTCCTGTCAAGAGTGAGGCGAATTTTGTGCGCCTTCCCGAATTAGCCCCAAGGCGCAGATTCCAGACCGACAACCCGTAATCCTGCTACCGAACCACGGCACAAACCGGTCTAATGAGAGGGGCGGGTTGCGCCCATTTTTCTCTATTCAGAACGGAACAAACTTCCTCCTTCGGACGTATTCAATACCAGAACCCAATCCTGCGCGATTGCGGAGGGCGTAGTGGCGAACGGCAAGAACAACAAGAAAAAGCGCTGGATCATCATCACCATTGTCACGGTGGCAGTTGTGGCTTTGGTGCTGGTTGCGGTCGCAGCGACCCGCGGGGGCACCAAGATTGATCCCACCAAACTGGCGAAGGTGGAACGGGGCGACCTGGCCAAGAGCGTGGTGGCTACCGGCAAGGTTACGCCGATCACCAAGGTCGAGATCAAGTCGAAGGCCAGCGGCATCGTGGAAAAGCTCTACGTCGACACCGGCGACCGGGTGAAGCAAGGCCAGGTGTTGGCGGAACTGGACAAAGTCGAGATCCAGGCGCAGGTGAACTCTGCCCAGGCGCAACTGCTGTCGTCGGACGCCAATCTCAAGAGCGCCGAGGCCGACGAGAAGCGAGCTGAAGTTGATGCTGAAGGCGTCGACATTCCCACCTTGCAGCGGGCCTATCAGCGGGCGCAGGAGATGTCGAAGGACGGCGTGGTCTCGGAGTCGACCCTGGACGACGCGCAGCGAAATTACATCATGGCAGTCAATAAACGCGACGTCGCCCGGGCGCAATTGGCCGTGAACAAGGCCAAGGTGGCGCAAGCGCAGGCGGAGGTGAAGAAAGATCAGGCCAGCTTGCAGCAATTCGAAGAGCAGCTCAGCTACACCACGATTACCGCGCCTATCGACGGCATCGTGCTGTCACGGGACGTGGAAATCGGTGATGCGGTAAGCTCCATCCTGGTGCTGGGCTCGGGCGCGACCTTGGTCATGACCCTGGGCGATACCAGCCAAGTGTATGTGAAGGGGAAGGTGGACGAGAGCGACATCGGCAAAGTGTATTTGGGACAGCCGGCGCGCATTCGCGTGGAGACGTTCAAGGACAAAATCTTCACCGGCCACGTCACTAAAATCTCGCCTATGGGGGTGGAGAAGGACAACGTTACCACCTTCGAGGTTCGAGTCTCGATCAACAATCCCGGCGGGGAATTGAAAGCGGAGATGACGGCCAATGCCGAGATCTTGCTGGACGAGCACAAGAACGTGCTGATGATCCCCGAAGGCGCCATCCTGTATGACAAAGACAAGAAGGCGTCGGTCGACATTCCCGATCCCCGGGGCAAGGATGGAATGCGCAAGATCCCCATCACCATCGGAATTTCCAACGGCGCCAAGACCGAGGTGGTTGCCGGCTTGAAACAAGGCGACCAGGTGGTGTTACAGCAGTAGCGACAAGAAATCATCTCCCGGGCTGCCCATCAGGGCGGCCCGTTTTGTAGCACGCAGTTACTTCAATCCGAGGCGAGACACATGAAGCAACGATGCGCGGCTCTTCTCTTCAGCATCCTATGTATTCCGATTCTGCTGCACGCCAGCTCCGAGGAGCGTTTCGATCGCACGCTCTCGGTATCGGGCACGGTGAACCTTGATCTGACGACTGGTTCGGGCGACGTGGTCATCAAAGCCGGCGGCGCCAATCAGGTTGTGATCCATGGAACCGTCCGCGGGAACAATGAATGGTTCTCCAGCGCCGATTCCGCGGTGCACCAGGTGGCAACGAATCCCCCTATTCAGCAGAGCGGCAGCAGCATTCGCATAGGGTATGACCTGCCGGAAGATGCCAAGCGCCACGTTTCGATCAGCTACGAAATTACCGTTCCGGCGACCACGGCGGTGCAGGCACACAGCGGTTCCGGCGAGGTACAAGTCACCGGAGTCCGTTCCGAGGTCGAGGCCCATAGTGGATCCGGCGAAATCCGGCTGCGCGATCTGGGCAGCCGGGTGAATGTGCAGACCGGCAGCGGCAACATCAGCGCCGAGAATGTGGGAGCGCCGTTTGATGCTCAGACGGGCAGCGGAGACATCGAGGCCAGCCTTATCAGTGCGGGTGATGTGGATGTCCATACCGGGTCAGGGACGATACGCGTACGCGGTATTAAAGGCGGAGTTCAGGCCGAAACGGGCAGTGGCGATATCGAGGCCAATGGAGACGTCGCCGGTCCCTGGCGGCTGCATAGCGGCTCGGGCACTATCCGCATGGCATTGGGTTCCGGCAACGGCTTCAATCTGGATGTCCATACCAGCTCGGGATCGATTCATTCCGATTTGCCCATCACCGTGCAGGGCTCGCTGGGAAACCACGAACTGAAAGGCACGGTGCGGGGCGGCGGCCCGACCGTCGACGTGTCGACCAGCTCCGGAGACGTGAACATTCGTTAATCCCGCAGACGCGCTCCTCGGCGCACGGAAAACTCGCCGCTCGACCATCCTTGCCGTTTCGTTTTGTTACTTTTGCATTGCAACTGGTCGAATAGGGAAATTGTGCCCAAGCTGCCAGATTTCCGCCTTACGGGCAGATTAAGGTTTGCAATGCGACACGAATCCGGGCATTCTAAAGGCACCGCTCCCAACTTGGTTCCCTACATGGTTCGATTAACCACAGGAAGACTGTTGCTTGCCGTAGCCCTGACCCTGCCGAGCAGCGGCGGCGGGTTGCTGGCGCAGAGCGCTGCGCCGGCCGAAGGCCCAGGAGAAGATCAGACGGCATTGTCTCTGCCGGCCGCACCGCGCTTGCTCTCCTCCTCTTCCTCTACACCGTCATCAAAAACTACTTCTGCCGCCCCGGCTGCGCCGCCTCCGGACGTGATCTCGCCCGGCGACGGCGCAAATGCAAAGACTCTGCCCACGTCCAACATGTTGCTGATCTCGCCGCCTGCGAAGGAAGAGAAAGGCGTCGACTGGGACCATCTGTTTCTGAGCTCACTGGCTTTTCTGACGGTGGCTCACACGTTTCGTTACAGTTCGGAAGCCACCACCCGCAGGCAGTTCCATAAACCCTTCCTGGCCGGTTACGCTGCTTCGGTATCGAATCTGCACGGCTGGGCCGATGGCGATCCCTTTATCGTCAACTACGTTGGGCACCCCATGCAAGGAGCGGTCAGCGGATACATGTGGCAGCACAATGATCGCGCTTATCGCACCGTGGAGTTCGGCCGCAATCGCCGCTACTGGAAAGAAAAAATGCGGGGCATGGCCTTCGCCTACGTCTATAGCGTGCAATTTGAAATAGGGCCGATCAGCGAAGCCTCCATCGGTCACATTCAGAGCTTCTATCCGCAACTTGGATTCGTTGACCACGTAATCACGCCAACGGTAGGCACAGGCTGGGCGATCACCGAAGATGCCATTGACCGCATGATCATTCAGCGACTGGAAATGAAAGTGGCGAATCCGTGGTTTCGGCTGGTGGCGCGCGGCGCTCTGAATCCTGCCCGCTCCTTCGCTAACCTCATGACCGGAAATCTGCCCTGGCATCGCGACGACCGGCCCGGCGTATTCAAGCCCTTCCCGGAGAGTTCGCTATGGGCCGCCGAAAACGCCAGGCGGGTTGAGAGTGCGCCGGTAAATCCTCCGCCGGGAGTGCCGCCTTTCGATTTCACCTTCCAGGCGGCGTTCACCGAGTATGTGGATAACGGCCATGCCGGTCCGTGCATGGGCGGCGGCGGCACTGCTGGATTCCGTTTGGCTACGGAATGGCAGATGGTGATCAGCGTTGGCGGCTGCAAGATGCTCGACTTCAAAGAGAATTGGAGCGGCGACGCGCTCACCTACATGACCGGTCCGCGTTGGACGCCGCAGACCACCGGACACTGGTCGCCACATCTGCAGGCGCTGGTGGGCGGCACCAAGCTGACCCAAGAGTATCTGAACCCAGTGCTGCGGGCCGAGGTTGCCGATTGGCACACCGTCAACGACGAGGGACGCGCAGCCAAGCACGCTTTCTACAATACCGACTTTGAGACCGCCGGCTTCGCCATCACCGCGGGAGGTGGGGTGGACTACAAATTCAATGAGGCTCTGGCCCTGCGGGTAGCGAATCTGGAGTATGCCCACGCCTGGACGAATGATCTCAACGGCCTCTCGTACCGGAACGCGATGCAATTCAGCGGCGGTCTGGTGCTGCGCATGGGGACCTGGTAGAGGTCAGTTGCCGTTTGTCAGTTGTCAGTATCCGGTGTGGGTTTTTCTCAGACACGGTTGATGTCAGGTTTCCCACTACCGCGTGTGGCCCACAGCTTGACTCCCGCCAACACTCCGGCTACTTTGCGGATACATGTCTGAGAGCCGCATTGTCACCTTTACCACCGACTTTGGACTGAGCGACTCCTTTGTTGGGGTGCTACACGGCGTGGTGCTGAACATTCATCGCGAGACCACGGTCGTCGACATTTGCCACGCGGTCGCTTCCTACGATGTGTTCGATGGCGCCTGGACAATTGCCCAGGCCTATCGCTTCTTTCCGCCGCGAACCGTGCATGTCGTGGTGGTCGATCCCGGCGTGGGCAGTATGCGGCGGGCTATCCTGGTGGAGACCGATGACTACATCTTCGTCGCGCCCGACAACGGCGTGCTGTCGCTGATTGAGTCGCGAGAGTCGAAGTTTGTGGTGCGTCACATCACCGCCGAGCGGTACTTCTTGCAGCCGGTGAGCCAAACCTTCCACGGACGCGACATCTTCGCGCCGGTGGCGGCTTGGTTGAGTAAGGGCGTCGCACCGTCCGAATTTGGACCCGAAATATCTGACTATGTTCGTCTGCCGCTGCCACGGGTCGAGCGCCCGGGTGAAAACAGCTTGCGCGGGGTGGTGCTGAAGGTCGACAAGTTCGGCAACCTGATCACCAACATCAGCGAATTGGAGGCTCCGGCGTTATTTGGCAAAGTGGCGCCGCTGGTCGAAATCCTGGTGTCGGGGCAGACCATTACGCGCTTGTGCCATTCGTATGCCGAGGGCGGAGAGGATGAGTTTTTCGCTATCGTAGGAAGCTCGGGATACCTGGAGATTGCCGCCAGACAGTCGGCGGCGGCGGAGAAGCTGGCGGCGGGAGTAGGTACACCGGTGGGCGTGGTGGTGGGAACCTAACCTATGAAAAAGATTTCGACAGAAGATCTCAAGAAACGCTGTCTCCAAGTGGTCGACGAGATCCAGAACACGGGCGAGGTTGTTCTCGTCCCCAAGAACGGAGAACCTGTCGTCATGATGATGCCTTCCGAAGCGAAGAATGAAAGCATTTTTGACCACATGACTGGGAAAGCGAAGATCATCGGTGATATCGTCTCGCCGGCCTCTCCACTCGATGATTGGGAGGCGCTTAAATGATTGCTCGGTGATCTCCTCAGCTGATAGCGAATTCAGTCTCAGGGATTCTTAGGCTTCGCCCGGGCGTAGCGTTCCATCTCGCCCGTCCACTTCAAGAAGCGCAGCAACTCTTGACGCTCGCGCCACATAAATCCGTAGAACTCCAGGAAGCCGATGCTCTGCATCTTGATGCCGGTATAGGTTTCGATTCGCCAGCGCAAGTAGGGGCTGCGCCAGGGAGCGAAACGATGGCCGCGAACCGAGTTCCAGAGGAAACGCAGGATGTTGCGCATGGCTGCAATCAGTATATCGAGAGCGATGAACCGGGCCGGATGCCCTGATAAACTCAACCGAGAGTCTCCCTGAATCCCATGAGCGACGAAGCATCACGCCAGGCCGCCGAAGGTCATTACTATTCTGCCCTCGACTTGTATGCCGAGGGTCATCACGAAGAAGCGATTAGCGAATACGAGGCGGCCATCGCGGCCGATCCTTCCTTTGTGGACGCGATGCATGGCCTGGCCCGCGTCTTCCAGGATACCGAGCAACTGGACAAAGCTATCGCGGTCGCCAGCCGGATCGTCGAACTTGATCCTGACGATGTTCTGGCTCATACCAGTTTGTCGATTCTGTATCAGCGCAAGGGAATGGTTCCCGAAGCCGAAGCAGAAGCCAACAAAGCTCGCGTCCTGGGATGGAAGCAACAGCTGAAACAAGGTAAGCAGTCGCCGCAGTGAGTTCCGCTAAACAAAGAAAGTCCGAAGCCCTGGTGCGCGCGATCTATGGCAAGCTCCTCCGTGCCTGGGGCGCTCAACACTGGTGGCCGGGGGAAACTCCCTTCGAGGTGATTGCCGGCGCCATTCTTACGCAGAACACCTCGTGGACGAATGTAGAGCGCGCTTTGGCCAACCTGCGCTCCGCCGGGATCCTCAGCATAGGCGGCGTGCGTGAGGTGCAACTGGAAAAGCTGCAAGAGCTGATACGTTCCTCGGGATACTACCGGCAAAAGGCGGAACGACTGAAGAATTTCGTAGCTTTTGTCGACGCCAGGTATCAAGGCTCGCTGGAGCAGATGTTTGCCGTCCATACGTCGCAGCTGCGCAGCGAACTGCTTGCCCTGAACGGCATCGGCCCGGAGACCGCGGACTCTATTCTGCTGTACGCCGGGAATCACGAAATCTTTGTGGTAGACGCCTACACGCGCCGCATTCTAGAGCGGCATGAAGCCCTACCGGCATCTGCGAAATATGACGAGGTTCGCGATCTGGCGGAGCGCGCATTACAGAACCCAAAGGCGTTCTTGCCGATATCTGGTCCGGCTAACAACTTGCCGAGCCCGCCAGCCCACCTACCCTCAACCATGAGCCAGGCGCTGCGCAGTCCCCTTGCACAAACCTATAACGAAATGCATGGACTCCTGGTACAACTGGGGAAGCATTACTGCTACCAGCGGGAACCTAAGTGCGAAGCATGTCCCTTGCGCAGCCTACTACCAAAGACGCGGATTGAGCGCGGCCCGCGAGCCTGACCACGCCCCACATAAGAAATAGAAGAGGATAGGGTACTTTGCCATGCCACGAATGTTGCAGGCTCAGGGCAGAACTGTACCTCCATTTGTGCCCCAGGTCACATCCATCCTGGTAGTGAAGCTGGTATTAGTTCTAGGTTACCGTGTTTACTGTGGCGCGGAAACAGGATTTGTCAAATGCAGGACGGACGTGAATGTTCTGCATGATCGATTGCGTGGGCCGTTCCTGACATTCCCAAACGCAATTCGTGGGCTCAGGAAGTGCAAGAAAGCGCTTTAGAGGGATTCCGTATTTTCCCCAGGTTAAATACGGTTTACCCAGCAGGCGTTGCAGCAAGTCTCCGGATGCCTTCGGAGATACATCACCGATTTACGCGGGTCTGGCCGGATGCCGTTCTTCGATATTGTCGCGCTCGGAATCGTGGGGGCAGCATTCCTGGTGCTCCTAAGCAGCTTTGTCCGTCAGCGCCAGCTAAGGATAAAGCTGGCCGAACGACTCAGCAAAACAACTCAGGATCTGCAGGATTCCGAACAACGCCGGGAACTGTTGTTCAGTGCGAATCCTTATGCCATGTGGATCTATGACTGCGAGAGCTTGCGCTTTCTGGAAGTGAACGATGCCGCGGTAAAGACCTATGGATATTCACCGGAAGAATTCCGGCAAATGACCCTGGTCGACATCCGTCCCGCCGAGGATGTGGCTGCTTTCCTGGAAGTTGTCGGCAAGAAGTATGACGGGTACAGAAAGGGAGGGATTTGGCGGCATCGTCGTAAAGACGGCAGCATTCTGTTCGTTGAGATTATGGGTTTCGAGTTCCAGCAGCGCGGGGTGCGGGAAAAATTGATCCTGGCTTTTGACGTGACCGAACGCCATCGCATAGAAGAGGCGTTGCGCGAATCGCAGGCCTCCCTACAGGCACTGGTAGACAATGCTCCCTTCGGCATCGCGCAATCCATGGTCGAGGAGGATTGCCTTAAGTCCATGAATCCGGCGATGCGAAACTTGCTGGGATATGGTGCCGAAGAAGTTCCGCAAATCAGGATTTCCGACCAGATTTACGCCGACCGCAAAGAGCGGCCGCGGCTTCTGGAAGTCTTGCGAAGAAATGGAAAGATTGAAGGTTGGGAAACCAGCTTGCGCAAGCGCGACGGGAGCACGGTTCCGGTGCGCATATCGGGATGGCTGCGCGGCGGAAATGCAAAGCCGGAGGTGTTCTCCTCCTACGTGGAAGACATGACCCGGCAGAACACGCTGGAGCAGCAGGTGCGACAGGTACAAAAGCTGGAAGCCGTGGGCCGCTTGGCCGGGGGCATGGCCCACGATTTCAATAATGTCCTGGTCGTCATTAAGCTCTCTACGGAACTGATGCTGGCACAAATCACCCCGGAAAGTCCGTTCAGTAAGCCATTGCTGCAAATCTCCAACGCCGCCGACCGGGCCGCGGCGCTCACCCGGCAAATGCTGGCCTTCGGGCGGCAGCAGATCATGCAGGCGCGGGTCATCAACCTGAATACGGTCGTGACCGAGACGGCCCATATGCTGCGCCGGGTAATTGGAGAAGACATTGAACTGGTGACCAATCTATCCGCTGACCTGGACAACTCCCGGCTCGATCCCGACCAGGTTACGCAGGTAATCCTGAATCTGGCGGTAAACGCTCGCGACGCCATGCCGAAAGGCGGCATGTTACATGTGGAGACCGCGGTCGCGGATTTAGACGAGGGCTATACCAGGGAACATCCGCCGGTCCAGCCCGGCCGCTATGTCATGCTGGCCGTCAGCGACACCGGTACCGGCATCGACAAGTCCATTCTGCCGCGCATCTTCGATCCCTTCTTCACTACCAAAGAGGTAGGCAAGGGTACCGGGCTGGGACTGTCCATCGTTTACGGCATCGTCAAGCAGAGCGGCGGGTATATCTGGGTGTATAGCGAGCCCGAACATGGCACCACGTTCAAGCTCTATTTTCCGGCCACCACCGCTCCCCTGGAGCGCTTGGTCGCGCGCAGCGAAGCCACCTTCCGTCCTTCGGGACAAATTGTGCTGGTGGTGGAAGACGAGATTACGATTCGCAGCAAGGTGCGGGAGTGCCTGCAACAGTTGGGCTATCAAGTGTTCGAAGCCGATAACGGCGCGGCTGCGCTGCAAACCTGCGAACAGTTGCAGGGAAACGTGGACCTGGTGCTTACCGACCTGGTGATGTCGGGCATGGGAGGGCACGAACTGGCTGGCATTCTGGCTGACCGTTATCCGCAAATTCGCGCCCTCTTCATGTCCGGCTACACCGAGGACAGCGCCGCCCGACGCGAGATTCTACTGAAGGGCAGCGCCTTCTTGCAGAAACCGTTTAGCGTCGCCGATTTGTCCACCGCCGTGCATGGAGCATTAGCGCGGAATGCGGTGCAACGGTGATCATTCCGAGACGGGGCTCGTAGCTCTTAGCTTTTGGCAGCTCGTGCGTTGATCGGGTGTCCCACGGCCCCATGCGGCCGTTCGAAATGGGGCGCGCACTGCAGCCCTGTCCCCGGGAAATCGCTCCCCCGCGAGATTGCCGATTTGCGAAGTTCGACAAAACGTGCGCCCGCTCACAGGTTCTTGTGATGCTTGCCCTAGCTGCCAACAACCATTGAGACCATGCTCGAAATTAGGAAGCCCTCTTCCAACAGATTTACCGGTTCTTCAGGTCAGGCGCTCGTCTGTTACCAAGTTGATTTTGGTCGATAGTATCGGCAATTCGGCTAGGGTGATAGTGCACTCCAACAGCGCCGATCCATACGGAGGCACAGATGGCTATTACGAAACAGGATGCTCTCGACTACCACCAGGGGACACGGCCGGGAAAGATAGAAGTTGTCTCGACCAAACCTTGTCTTACCCAGCGCGATCTAAGTCTTGCCTACACACCCGGCGTAGCCGATCCCTGTCTTGAGATTGAGAAGAATCCGCAGGACGCGTATAAGTACACGGCCAAAGGCAACCTGGTTGCCGTGGTCACGAATGGAACCGCCGTGCTCGGTCTGGGCGATATCGGAGCACTGGCCGGAAAGCCGGTCATGGAAGGCAAAGGCGTCCTGTTCAAGAGGTTCGCCGACATCGACGTATTTGACATCGAGCTCAACACCAAGAATCCCGACGAGATCATCAAAGCCTGCCAACTGCTGGAGCCTACCTTCGGCGGCATCAACCTGGAAGACATTAAGGCGCCGGAATGCTTCTACATTGAGGAAACCCTGAAGAAGACGATGAAAATTCCCGTCTTCCACGATGACCAGCACGGCACCGCCATCATCTCTGGCGCGGCGCTGGCCAATGCTGTGGAGTTGACCGGCAAACGCCTTGACCAGATCAAGGTGGTAGTCAACGGTGCGGGAGCTTCGGGCATTGCTTGCGCCGAGCATTATGTCTGCATGGGCGTGAAGCGGGAGAATATTACCCTGGTCGACACCAAGGGTGTTATCTACAAAGGCCGCCAGGAGGGGATGAATCCCTACAAGGAACGCTTCGCCAAGGAAACTGCGATGCGAACGCTGGCCGATGCGGTCAAAGGCGCGGACTGCCTGCTGGGCCTGTCCAAGAAAGGCGCCTTCACGCCGGCGATGATCGCCTCGCTGGCTCCGCGGCCGGTGGTGTTCGCCATGGCCAATCCCGATCCCGAGATCACCTACGACGAAGCCCGCGCGGTTCGCGGCGACATCATCATGGCGACCGGCCGCTCCGACTATCCCAACCAGGTCAACAACGTTTTGGGATTCCCCTTTATCTTTCGCGGCGCGCTCGACGTGCACGCCACCACCATCAACGAAGAGATGAAGTTGGCAGCCACCTATGCCCTGGCCACCCTGGCGAAAGAGGATGTTCCCGATTCCGTCTGCCGCGCCTATGGCGTTGAGGCCCTGAAGTTCGGCGTCGACTACATCATCCCTAAGCCGTTTGATCCGCGCGTACTGGTGTGGGAAGCGGTTGCGGTCGCCAAAGCTGCGATGGAAACCGGGGTGGCCCAGAGCCCGGTCAATATCGACGAATACCGCGAGCAACTAGAGAAGCGGTTAGGTAAGGCGCATGAGTTGATGCGTCTGATGATTCACAAGGCGCAGGCCAATCCCAAACGGGTCGTGTTTCCGGAAGGCAATCACCAGAAAATTCTGCGTGCCTGCCATGTCCTGATGGAAGAAAAGATTGCGATTCCGATTCTGCTGGGACGCAGCAATGAAATCCAGCGTGCGGCCGCGGAGCTGGGACTGAATCTGAATGGTGTTTCCATAATCGAGCCGGAAACGGCCCCGCGCCGCAGGGACTACGTCAATGAGCTGTACCGTCTGCGACAGCGTCGAGGGGTGACGCTGGGCTCGGCCGACGAACTGATGAACGATCGCAACATCTTCGGCTCGATGATGGTCCGCATGGGCGATGCCGACGCTATCGTCTCCGGCGTCACCCAAAATTATCCCGACACCATTCGTCCGGCGCTGCAGGTGATCGGCGTCCGGGAAGGCATCCACAAGGTGTCCGGGGTGTATCTGGTGATCACCCGCAAGGGCGACCTTTTCGTGCTGGCTGACGCTACCGTCAATATCGAACCGACGGCCGAAGACTTGGCCGAGATCGCTTTGTGCGCCGCTCAGGAGGCGCGTCGCTTCGACATCGAGCCGAGGGTGGCGATGCTATCGTTCTCCAGCTTCGGAAGCACCACGCATCCCCAGTGCGACAAGATGAGGCGAGCGGCCGAGTTGGCTCGCTTTGCCGATCCCTCGCTCATCATCGACGGGGAAGTGCAGGCCAATATCGCGGTCAGCGCCAGAAAGATGGAAGCGGCGTTCCCATTCTCGCCCTTGAAGGACGGCGCCAACGTGCTGATCTTCCCTGATCTGCAGTCCTGCAATATTGCCTGCAAGCTGATCGGCGCGATTGGGGGAGCGGAAACCGTCGGTCCCATCCTGGTAGGAATGGCCAAGCCGGTTCATCTGTTGCAGCGCGGGGTCGAGGTGGAAGACATCGTCAACATGACCACGATTGCAGTGGTGGATGCTCAGGACAGCTCGCTGCCGGCCGATGTTCGGGTGGCCCGCGCGGTAGCCAGCGTGGGCTAGCTGACGGTGATCGGGTTGGAGCTGTGGGTCAGGCGGCTTACGACAGAAGTTGTACGGGGCTACTCCATATGGGGTATTGGCCTTAGGGGTTCTGAGTGAAAGAATGCTCTGTATCGGGATCACCCAAGTAGTTTGAGACAAACGAAGAGGGAACGATCAGCGGACGAACGGGAGCAAACGTTGGTCCAGGATTGATCTGATCACTTCGTCGGGTTGGCGGAATTCTCGGCCTAACGGCATCGGATGTGCAACTGGGCGCTGCGCTTCCGGACGAGATTTCCGCCCTCTTTTTGCCGCCAGCGCTTGCGGTAACCAGAGTCTGCCCGGAGCTATCACGTAGTCACGTGCGAGCGGTCACACCCGATTCATTCGACAATCTGATATTTGTAACCACGTGGTAGGCGTGCACTCCCTTGCATGCTCTACAAAACTCTAAGTGCCGCGGTATACGGCATCGACGCCAGCCTGATCGAGGTTGAGGTCGACGTCGCCGCCATCAAAGCCGATAAAGATACCTTCACCACGGTCGGTCTGCCGGACGCGACGGTGCGGGAGAGCCGCGAACGCATCCGCGCCGCGCTGAAGAACAGCGGCTACGACATTCCTCTTACCACGACCACCATTAATTTGGCTCCGGCTGACATCCGCAAGGAAGGGTCAGGTTTCGATCTTCCCATGGCGCTGGGAATCCTGGGCGCTTACGGCGGGCTGAACAACAAGCCGCCGGAGGACGCTCTTTTTGTCGGCGAGCTGTCGCTCGATGGCGGAATTCGCGGGGTGCGAGGCGCGTTGCCGATTGCGATCGCAGCGCGGTCCAACAACATTCGCAAGCTGATCGTCCCCGAGGTCAACGCTCGCGAAGCTGCCCTGGTGGAAGGGGTCGAGGTCTATCCGGTTCACTCCCTGATGGAAGTGGTGCGGCTCTTAAACACCGGCAACGGCATCCAGCCGGTCAAGGTTGACACTCGGGCGCTGCTGGAGACCTCGCAGAGCTTCGGGGTGGATTTTGGCGATGTGCGCGGCCAGCAGACGGCCAAGCGAGCCATCGAGATCGCAGCCGCCGGCGGTCATAACCTGCTGATGATCGGCCCGCCCGGCTCGGGGAAGACCATGCTGGCCAAGCGCATGGCGACTATCCTGCCTCCGCTCACCTTCGACGAGGCTCTGGAGACCACCAAGATCCATAGCGTCGCCGGCGTACTGGATGCCGCCAGCGGATTGGTAGGGACGCGTCCTTTCCGCTCGCCGCATCACACCATTTCCGATGCCGGTCTGATCGGCGGGGGTATGATCCCGCGTCCCGGCGAGGTTTCACTGGCGCACAACGGCGTGCTGTTCCTGGACGAGTTGCCGGAATTCCCCCGCAACGTGCTGGAGGTCATGCGCCAGCCCCTGGAAGATGGAACCGTGACTATCGCGCGCGCCGCCATGTCGTTGAGCTTTCCCGCCCGCTTCATGCTGGTGGCGGCGATGAATCCCTGTCCCTGCGGATACTTCAATGATCGCTCGCGCGAATGTCGTTGCAGCCCCATGATGATCCAGCGCTACGTCTCCAAGATTTCGGGCCCGCTGCTGGACCGCATCGACATTCACATCGACGTGCCTTCGGTGAACTATCGCGAGTTGCGCAGCGGCTCCACGCCCGAGAGCTCGGCCCACATTCGGAATCGAGTAATTGCCGCGCGCGAAGTGCAGCTGCAACGCCTGCATTCCGAGGGGAAACGGATTTACTCCAACGCCCAGATGAGTTCGCGCGAGATCCGGAAGTACTGCGAATTAGGTACGGACGCAGAACATCTGCTGGAACGGGCCATGGTGAAGCAGGGACTGAGCGCCCGGGCGCATGATCGCATCCTGAAGGTCGCGCGAACGGTGGCTGACTTGTCGGGCAGCGAAATCATCGAGTCGGGCCACATTGCGGAGGCGATTCAGTATCGGACCTTGGACCGAACGTTCTGGGCGTAAAGGCACAGAAGTGCCTGCAGCAAGGGCATTTACGGTTCTACCGCTTGACTGCGGGACCGGATGGAAAGTAGGGAGATATTTGTCCGGAATCTTAGGGCAACTTATTGACCATGATAGGGTTACTAAAATGTTAGCAACATTTTGCGCAGCTGCGCGTCTAAGGGAGCAGCCCAGCGGAGGATGATGTTAGTGAAAAGGATTCGGGGAACGATTTCTCTTGACTGCGACGCCTCGGGCGACTACCTTACTGTTTTTGCATAAGGCGTCGTCCTGTAAGCGCCCAGTCCAACAAGACGTCCTGCCCCGAAACGGCCCCCACTGAACGCCATCATCAGGGAAACAGGAAGGCATCGCCCGGCGCGATAGCGTACCAGGCTAAGGACAAAACACAGGTAAGTGTTTGCCAGACAGTGGTTTCCCCCATTTGTGCGGACCCAGGGGGAAGGCGAAAAAATACCGAACCGAAAGCGTGAAGGCGGCATCTAAAGGTTTGACTCCTGATGCGGCTGGTGGCTGCAGTTGGTTCCCTTCGCCTTGATTTCATACGCCAGGAGCAGTGGTTCCATTCTGGCCGGGCTCCGGAACATTCATTCATAAACATAGGAGAATTCGATGCGATCTGATCTAGTTTTTGAAGCAGTCCACACTCTGCGCAACCGGTACACACTGTGTCAGCTGGCTTCTAAGGCTACGCGCAAGTTTCATAAACCCAACACGCGTATTCAGGATACGACCAACGACGTGTTGCACCGCATTGCCGATACTGACCGGCGCAATGTGATCATTGAACCGGAGACGGCTTCCGAGGCGCAGCGGCGCGCAGCTTAAACGCGCCGCGCCTTCGGGCGCTTCCTCGTACGTTCCTCCGGCCCGCCCTTCTGCAAAATCCCTCTCGTAGGTGAACATGACCATCTCAGAACTTAAAGAAAAGAACATCACCGAGTTGACCCGCATAGCTCGGTCTCTCGAGCTACCCGGCGCCAGCGGCCTGCGCAAGCAGGACCTCATCTTCAAGATCTTGCAAGCCCAAAGCGAAAAAGAAGGACACATTTTCGCCGAAGGCGTGCTGGAAATCCTGCCCGACGGTTACGGTTTTCTGCGCTCACCCGATTACAACTACCTGCCCGGTCCGGATGACATTTACGTTTCTCCTTCACAGATCCGCAAGTTCGATCTGAAAACCGGCGACACCATCAGCGGCCAGGTCCGTCCTCCGCATGAAGGCGAAAAGTATTTCGCTCTGGTCAAGATTGAAGCCGTCAACTTCGAATCGCCCGAAGAGGCGCGCAACAAGATCCTCTTCGATAACTTGACCCCGCTGTATCCCCAGGAGCGCATCAAACTGGAAACGGTGCGCGAAAACATCAGTGCCCGTGTCATGGATCTGCTGACTCCGGTGGGCAAAGGACAGCGCGGCCTTATCGTCGCTCCGCCTCGCACCGGCAAGACCATGCTGTTGCAGAACCTGGCGAACTCGATTACCACCAATCACCCTGAAATCGTCCTTATCGTTCTTCTCATCGACGAGCGCCCGGAAGAAGTTACCGACATGCAGCGCTCGGTGAAAGGCGAAGTCATCTCTTCTACCTTCGATGAGCCGGCGGCGCGCCACGTGCAGGTCGCCGAAATGGTGATTGAGAAAGCCAAGCGTCTGGTCGAGCACAAGCGCGACGTCGTGATCTTGCTGGACTCGATCACCCGTCTGGCCCGTGCTTATAACACCATCGTTCCGCCCTCGGGCAAGGTGCTCTCCGGCGGCGTCGACTCCAACGCTTTGCAGCGTCCGAAGCGCTTCTTCGGCGCAGCCCGCAACATCGAGGAAGGTGGCTCGCTAACCATCATCGCCACCGCGCTGATCGAAACCGGATCGCGCATGGACGACGTGATCTTCGAAGAGTTCAAGGGCACCGGCAACATGGAAATTATTCTCGACCGCAAGCTGGTCGACAAACGTACGTTCCCGGCTATCGACATTCAGCGCTCCGGCACTCGTAAGGAAGAGTTGCTGATCCCCAAGGAAGATCTGGCGCGCATCTGGGTGCTGCGCAAGATTCTCAACCCGCTGTCGCCAGTGGAGGCCATGGAGTTGCTCATCGACAAACTAGGCAAGGCCCGCTCCAACGGCGAATTCCTGTCGAACATGGGATCGTTGTAAGGAAGCGGTCAGCTATCAGCCGTCAGCCATCAGCTAAGGCGAATCGGCTCCTGGCTGTTAGCTGTTAGCAAACCGTGAGACCGTACGTGTCGGCTGAATGACGGAACCTCGAAAAACCAGCCGCGAAGCGGCGGAACGGCGTTTAGCCCAGGGCGCGAGCCCTGGGTAACGTCGCCCAAAAAGACCTGAGTCCCTTCAGGGACGGCACAATTTCGGATCAAGGTGAGGCGCGGAAGCTCTGGCTTCCGCGCCTTTTAGCGCTTGGCCCAGATATGGTGCTAGACTAACCATAGGAAATCCCTATGGCTACCCTATATGTAGAAAATGTTCCTGACGAATTGTACGAGGCGCTGCGTGGGCGCGCCCGCCAACACAGAAAATCCATCGCCGCCGAGGTGCTGTCTCTTCTGGAAGAGAACATCCCCACCGCCCAGGAGCTGAAGTCGCGACAAGAATTCCTCCGCCGCTTGTCCCGTTTGCGATCCGGCAAGCCTCGGACCGACGGCCGTTTTCCTTCGACAGAGGAGACACAGCGTGAGGACCGATCGCGGTGAGTTTGTTCGTAATCGACGCCAGCGTGGCGGCCAAGTGGATTCTGCCGGACCGAGATGAGACCCTGGTCAACGAAGCTGCACACTTACTGGCTCGATACGCAAAGGGACAAGCCCGACTTGTCGTGCCGGATTTATTTTGGGCTGAATTCGGCAACATTCTATGGAAGGCCGTCCGCCGCGGCCGGTGCACCCAGAAAGCCGCTGAAACAGGCATAACAGCTATGAGGAATCGAGGCCTGCCGACTGTGCCGTCAGGCTCACTGCTCGAAGCGGCGTTCGCGATAGCCACCGCATTCGATCGCACCGTATACGACAGTCTCTACATCGCGCTAGCCCTCGATTGTCAGGGTCAACTTGTTACGGCCGATGAAAAGCTTGCCAACGCGGTGGCCGCGCATTTGCCGGTGAAGTGGCTGGGATCGATGTAGTTTGGTGTTTTGCATTAGCTGAAGACACTGGGCTGGTTCTCGGAGGGCTTTCAAGTAAGTTGGAAGTTTTGATACCTTGGAATCACTCCCATGTGCCGGAATATCAAAAACCTTTTCAACTTCGAGCCGCCGGTAACGCCGGATGAGGTTCACGCCTCGGCCTTGCAGTACGTGCGAAAAATTAGCGGCTTCAACAAGCCGTCGAAGGCCAACGAAGCTGCCTTCCAGACTGCGGTGGAGGAAGTGACCTCCATCTCGACTCGTCTTCTGCACTCGCTCGAAACCAACGCCCCAGCGAAGAATCGCGAAGAAGAAGCGGCCAAGGCGAAGGCGCGCAACGCAGAAAGATACGGGACTTGAAGCATGAATCCTGACGGGAATGCGATGAGTTGCAATGAACGCAATCGGTTGGTGGACACAAGCCAAAAGGCGCAGCGGGAACTCTGTGAACTGGAAGAGAAATTGGGGCACCTACTCGTGTCTCCCAATCGTGGCGTGGCCCGTAAAGCGAAGAACGACATCGAAAGAGCACACCGTCGTGCTGGTAATACCTTCATCGCCCTGATAAGTCATCAACAGAAACACGGATGTGGTTAATTTGGAAAACCAAGCCCACTATCGAGCGATCCTTCGCTTTGCACATCGCATCCGCTGTCAGTAGAATCGAGTCTTGACGGCATCGTTTGAAAGCTCATGTCACTGAAGCAGTCGGAAGCGATCGTGTTGCGAACCTATCCGCTGCGCGAGGCTGATCTGTTGGTGACGCTGTTCACGCGAGCCGAAGGCAAGGTCAAGGGCGTAGCCCGGTCGGCCAAGAAATCGAAGCGGCGTTTTGGCGGAGCCTTGGAGCCGCTGACTTGGGTTCGGGCCTACTACGACGATCGCGAAGGCCAGGAGTTGGCCCGCCTGGATTCCTGCGACATCCTGGAATCGCCGCTGTCGTCCACGGTCGATTATCCCCGCGTGGTCGCGCTGGAGCATGTGGCCGAGATGCTTGACGAGTTGCTGCCCGACCGCGAAGCGAACGATGCGATCTTCCGGCTGGCGGTTTCAGTGCTGCATCAGTTGCGAGCCGGATCGATTTGGATGCCGCTGACCTATTTCCAGCTCTGGCTGGTGCGACTGGTAGGGTTTCTGCCCGAGTTGGACGAATGCTTGGAGTGCGGCGCGGCGCTGAATGGAAGCCAGGCGTACTATCACGCGCTGGCTGATGGCGTGATGTGCGGCGACCATAAGCGGCTGGCATCGTCGAAACTGGCTCCCGAAGCGCGCGCTCTGGCGGGGCAGATGTTCCGGGCTCCGGTAGAAAGTTTCGCCGAACAGCCCTGGGCGGCGGGTCAATATGCCGATCTGCGGCGCTTCCTGGTGCAGATCATGGAGCGCCATATCGAGAAGAAGCTGGTCACCGCCAGCATGCTGGCGAAGCTGTAGATATCCGGTAACGCCGGCGGTTCGCAGGCTAAAGTACCAAAGGGTTGCAGCTCGCCCGAGGGATCGCGAAACTACGGGCGGCGTGGCCACGCTGGATGCGCAAAATACCAGCCCGAAGGGCGAAACTAATTTAGCCCCGGACGGAAGCCCGGGGTAAGCTGACAAAGTAGCTGAGAGTCCCTTCAGGGACGGCACAAACTGCGGGGCGTTGCCCCTAATCGGATCGGAAAATCTCTTGCCATCCTCCCAAAATCCGTTGACCTTTCAGGATCTAGTTCTTCGCCTGCAAAGCTTCTGGGCGGAGCAGGGCTGCGTCCTGCAACAACCCTATGACGTCGAGGTCGGCGCCGGAACCATGGCGCCCGAAACCTTCCTGCGCGTGCTCGGTCCCAAACCGTATCGCGTCGGTTACACCCAGCCATCGCGCCGGCCAGCCGATGGCCGCTACGGTGAGAATCCCAATCGCCTGTTCAAGCACTTGCAGTTTCAGGTGATTCTGAAGCCACCTCCGGCTAATGTACAGGAGCTTTATCTTGAATCGCTAAAGGCGATTGGCATCGATCTGCTCAAGCATGACATAAAGTTTGAAGAGGACAACTGGGAGTCGCCTACGCTGGGCGCATGGGGCATTGGCTGGCAGGTCATGCTCGATGGGCTGGAGATCACGCAGTTCACCTATTTCCAGCAGTGCGGCGGCATTGATCTCGATCCTATCTCCGCTGAGCTGACCTATGGCCTGGAGCGTATTGCTGCCTTCCTGCAGGATGTCGACAGCATTTACGACATCACCTGGGTGGTCGATCCCGAGGGCCGGGCCGTGAAGTACGGCGAGATCCGCTTGCAGGACGAGCTGCAGTTTTCGGTTTACAACTTCGAGCGCGCCGATGTGGAGAAGGCCTGGAAGCATCTTGAACTGTACGAAGCGGAGTGCCAGGCGTTATTGGATGAGTACAACGCGAGCTTTGGCCGCGCCGAGAAATCTCAAGCAAAAAGTTCTGGCGAAAAGCGAATGGCGAAAAGCGAAGAGCGCGGGGACAGCGAAGAGCGGGCTTCGGGCGAAGAGCGCACGGCAGATCGTCATCGATTTCCGGTGTTGGCAGCCTTCGATCTGTGTTTGAAGTGTTCGCACCTGTTCAACATTCTCGATGCGCGCAGCGCGATTAGCGTGACTGAACGGGTGGGCGTGATCGCGCGAATTCGAGCGCTGGCGGTCGGTGTCGCCAGAGCGTATGTCGATCAGCAAAGGGCCCAAGGCGATACTCCCGCCCTCTCGTCAACGGCGGGCGACAAGGGCGGGGCCCCCGAACCGGAACAGCTGGCTGCCAGCAGGTCGTAGGGAGGGTTATGTTTCCTGGGATCTCTAAATCGTGAAAGTTCGAGATGTCATCAAGCATTTGCAGCAGGATGGATGGAAGCTGGTTCGCACCAAGGGGAGCCATCGTCAATTCAACATGAGTCTAAATCGGGTACGGTGACGGTTGCAGGGCATGCGTCGATTGACATTCCGCCTGGACACTTTGAACAACATCCAGGCAGGTGTGAAATGAAATACCTCGTTGTCTACGAAAAGTCATCAAATGGTTGGGGGGCATATACTCCCGATCTGCCCGGCCTAGGCGTTGTTGGCCCAACATTGGATGAGACAAAACAGCTTATCCGAGAAGCGATCGAGTTTCATTTGGAGGGAATGCGTCAACACGGTGAGTCAATTCCCGTCCCCAGCAGTGAGACCGAGTGCATCACGGTATGAGACGCCGTGGGCGTGGTTCGCACAGGCAGCGAAAGCGCTCCTCGCACGGGATGACAAAATTGGGAGAACGACACCCTTCGTACATAAATGTGCCATTCAATGAACTTTGTTAAGTGTCTAGAATCACATCGCAAACTTTGCCAGTTCGGCAAAATGGTTGTTCCACGCGGTTTGGCTAATTGCTAGTTACTAGTTGCTAGTTACTCCCTATGCCTGACTTCCTTCTCGAAATTGGTACCGAAGAAATTCCCGCTCGCATGATCGACAGCGCCCGCGACGAGCTGGCTCGCCGCGTAACCGACTTGCTGCGACGCGAGCGACTGGGCGACGCCCCCGCTTTCCAGTCATACTCCACGCCACGCCGGCTAGCGGTGCTGGTTTCCGGAGTTGCAGCGGCGCAGCCCGACATTCGCGAGCAGGTAACCGGGCCTTCGCTTAAGGTCGCCTACAAGGACGGAGCGCCTACTCCGGCTGCCGAAGCGTTCGCGCGCAAAGTCAACGTCCCCATCGACGCGTTGGAAAAGATCACTACAGGCAAGGGCGAATACCTCGCGGCGACGGTGCACAAGAAAGGCCGGCCCGCGGCGGAAATTCTCGCCGAATCGCTGCCGAAAGAGATTGCCGGAATCTATTGGGCCAAGAGCATGTACTGGCGCGGCAAGTCAGCCGAGCGTTTCGTGCGGCCAGTGCGCTGGCTGGTCACGCTGCTCGACGGGGAAGTGGTGCCGCTGGAGTTTGCCGGCATCCGCGCCGGGCACGATACCCAAGGTCATCGCATCCTGTCGTCGGGACCGCTGGCGATCAGGCAGCCCGCGGAGTATGCCTCGACCCTGGCGCAGGGTTCGGTGATTGCCACCTCCGCTGAGCGCGAACAGCGCATCCGCAAAGCCCTCGATGCGGCCACCCGAACCATTCCCGGCGCGCGCTGGCGCGAGGACAAGTCGCTGCTCGACACGGTGGTGAATCTGACCGAGTTTCCGTCAGTCGTGCTGGGCAACTTCGATCCGGAATTTCTCACCCTTGCCGACGAGGTGCTGGTGACCGTAATGCGCGATCACCAGAAATATTTCGCGCTCGAAGATGTTGACGGCAAACTGCTGCCGCATTTTCTCGCGGTGCTCAACACCTCCGGCGACCCCGACGGGCTGATCCGCCACGGCAACGAGCGCGTGCTGCGTGCCCGCTTCAACGATGCCCGCTTCTTCTGGCAGACCGACCAGAAGATTCCTCTGCGCGACCGCGTGGACATGCTGAAGTCGGTGACCTTCCAGAAAGATCTGGGCAGCTACTTATGACAAGACCATCCGGGTGCAGAGGCTGGGCAGCCTGATTTCGGAGACGATCCGCAGTGCGGGCGAGACGGTGCGGCCGGGCATCGTCTTCAAGGCGGGTCTGCTGTGCAAGACCGATCTTACGACCGAACTGGTGAAGGAATTTACCGAGCTGCAAGGCATCATTGGCGGGCTGTACGCCAAGGCGCAGACGCTCGATCCTATTCTGCCGCGGGCCACGGTAGAAGCTATCGGCGATGCCATCTACGATCAGTACAAGCCGGAGTCGATGGACGACAGCGTGCCCCGCAGCAGTCGAGGGCGCGGTGCTGGCGATCGCCGATAAGGCCGATAGCATTGCCGGAATGTTCGCCCTGGGATTGCAGCCCACGGGCTCGAAAGACCCTTTTGCGTTGCGTCGGGCGGCCAACGGCATCGTGAAGATTGTTGCCGAGCACAAGCTGCCGTTGCCGATCGCGAAGCTCTTCTCGGATGCGCGGGCCGAGTACGCAGGCTCGGAGGCGGAAGCACGGTTTGATCCCAAGGTCGACTTCACGGAAGCGATCGCCAACTTCATGCGCGAGCGTCTGGAGTTTTATCTGCGCGATGCGCGCGGCTTCGCCTACGACGTGGTGAATGCCGTGCTTGCGGCAGGAAGCGATGACGTAGTCGACGCGATCGCGCGAGCCGAAGCGGTCAGCGAGGTGCGAGGCTCAGAAGACTTCGTTTCGATTTCAGTGGCTTTCAAGCGGATGAAGAATATCGTATGGCCGGTGCTGGCAGAAGAGAGCGACCGTACTCCGGCTGGGATAAATTCAGCATTCTGGAGCTCCGACAATTTTGAAGAGGGCGCCGAACTCGATTTAGCAATGCTGATTCCTCTCGTGTGCAATGACGTTAGGCAATTGGCGACGGAGCGTAAGTATCGTGACGCCCTCGCCAAGGTCGCAGCTTTACGGCGTCCGATAGACTCGTTCTTCGACAAAGTAATGGTGATGGTCGACGACAAGGATATTCGAAATCGACGCATCATGATGCTTTTCGTGCTGCTCGTTAGCGTCGGAACGATTGCCGAATTCAGCGAGATCGTCACGGAAGGTAAGTAAAGGCTTCACCACGGAGACACGGAGTTCACGAAGATTCGAAGAGCAACAGATTTGTATCAGGGCATGGCTTCAGCCGTGCCGTAAAAAGCTCTTTGAAGATTTGGGCTTTAGCCCCTGCGAACCTTTTGACAGGGGCTAAAGCCCCGACATTGGATGTGTCAGGTCGGCACGACTTCAAGTCGTGCCCTGGTACAAAGCCTGACTGACGACATTAGGAAATGGGCACTCATCGAAATGAATTGTCATCACGAGCGAAGCGAGGAATCTGCTTTTTGCCCGTAGCGACAGAAAAGCAGATTCCTCGCGCCAAATGCGGGCGCTCGTAATGACAAATTCGCGAGTCAGAAAAGTCGTACTATTAACTGTCATACCCTATGGCAATGCAAAGGACTTATCATGAGCACTCCTACCACTGAGCTTGAGACGGCGGCTGCCAAAGAGCACGCCGTGAAATATGTTTACTTCTTTGGCGACGGACATGCCGAAGGTCACGGCAAGATGAAAGACGAACTCGGCGGCAAAGGCGCCGGCCTGGCCGAGATGACCAACGCCGGACTTCCCGTTCCTCCCGGCTTCACCATCCAGACCGAAGCCTGCCGCGAGTACATGAAGAGCAACGCGGTTTCCGCCGAAGTCAATGGCCAGATGGACGAAGCTCTGCGCCGGCTGGAACAACTGCAAGGCCAGAAGCTGGGTGGAGCCGACAACCCGCTGCTGGTGAGCGTGCGCTCGGGCGCCAAGTTTTCCATGCCGGGCATGATGGACACCATTCTCAACCTTGGCTTGAACGACAAGTCAGTCGAAGGCCTGGCCAAGCTCAGCAAGAATCCGCGCTTCGCCTACGACTCCTATCGCCGCCTGATCCAGATGTTCGGCTCGGTCGTGCTCGATATCCCCAAGCATGCCTTTGAGGAAGTGTTCGACGGCAAGAAAAAGCAGAAGAAGGTTAAGCTCGACACCGATCTCGATGCTAAGGCGCTGCAGGAGGTTATTGCCGATTACAAGAAAGTCGTGCTGAAGCACACCAAGCGCGAGTTTCCGCAGGACCCGCACGAGCAGCTGGTGATGTCGCGCGACGCAGTGTTCCGGTCGTGGCTGAATGATCGCGCCAAGACCTATCGTCGCATCAATAACATCGACGACATGCTAGGCACCGCAGTCAACGTGCAGGCTATGGTCTTCGGCAACCTGGGCGAGACCAGCGGTACCGGCGTTGGCTTCACCCGCAATCCCGCGACCGGTGTGAAAGAGTTCTACGGCGAGTTCCTGATGAACGCGCAGGGCGAAGACGTGGTCGCGGGCATTCGCACTCCGGTCCACATTTCTGAGCTCGAGAAGATCATGCCCGAGGTGTACAACCAGTTGCGCGAAATCACTACGCGCCTGGAAAAACATTATCGCGACATGCAGGATTTCGAGTTCACCATCCAGGACGGCCGCCTGTACATGTTGCAGACGCGCAACGGCAAACGCACCGGACGCGCAGCGGTTCGGGTTGCCATCCAGATGGTGGAGGAAGGCTTGATCTCGAAGGAAGAAGCGATCTTCCGGGTCGAGCCCAACCAGCTTTACGACTTCCTGGTCCCCAGCCTTGACGAGAAGGGCAAGGACATTGAAGTTCTGGCGACCGGCCTGCCGGCATCGCCGGGCGCAGCGGTCGGCCAGATTGTGTTCACCGCCGAAGACGCGGTGGAGAAGTTCAACAAAGACAAGAGCGCCAAACTAATTCTGGTGCGTGGCGAAACTACCCCGGAAGACATCGCCGGCATGGAAGTTGCCTCCGGCATTCTCACCTCGCGTGGAGGCATGACCAGTCACGCTGCCGTCGTCACCCGCGGCATGGGCAAGTGCTGTGTGGCGGGAGCCGGCGATATTGAAGTCGACGAGAAAGCGCGCATGATCCGCGTCCACGGCAAGACGTTGAAAGAAGGCGACTGGATCTCACTCGACGGGACCACGGGCCGCGTGATCTATGGCAAGCTCAACACCGTTGCTGCCCGTCCCGACGATCCGGAGCTGCTGAAGCTGATGGGGTGGGCCGAGCCCTTCCGCCGCATGGGGGTTCGCGCCAATGCCGATATCCCCCGCGACGCGCTGCAGGCGCGGGCCTTCGGCGCTGAAGGCATCGGACTGTGCCGCACCGAGCACATGTTCTTTGCCGAAGACCGGCTGCCCCACATGCGAGCCATGATCCTGGCGAACAATGAGAAAGACCGCCGCACCGCGTTGCGCAAGCTGCTGCCGTATCAGCGTAACGATTTTGTCGGCATCTTCCGTTCCATGGACGGCTTCCCGGTCACCATCCGCACCCTCGATCCGCCGCTGCATGAATTTCTGCCGCGCCGCGAGGAGCTGATGGTCGAGATCGCCAAACTCGAACTCACCAAGCCGAAATCGCCTAAGCTGAAAGAGCTGCGCATGCTGTTGAACCGAGTCGAGCAGCTGCACGAAGTCAATCCCATGCTCGGCCTGCGCGGTTGCCGCCTGGGCATCACCTATCCCGAGATTACCGAGATGCAGGCACGCGCCATCTTTGAAGCGGCCGTGAAGGTCGCGAAGGAAGGCGTCAAGGTGAAGCCGGAAGTGATGATTCCGCTCACCAGCGGATTGAAGGAAATGGCGAATCAGGCCGCTATCGTCCGCCGGGTAGCAGAAGAGGTATTCGCCGAGAAGGAACAAAAGGTCGAATACCTGGTGGGCACGATGATTGAGTTGCCGCGCGCCGCGCTGGTTGCCGACGAGATCGCCAAGGAAGCCGAGTTCTTCAGCTTCGGCACTAACGATCTCACCCAAACCACCTTCGGCTTCTCCCGCGACGACGTGGGCAAGATCCTGACCGCTTACCTGGCGGAAGGCATCCTGAAGCAGGACCCGTTTGCAGTGCTCGACCGGGAAGGTGTTGGAGCGCTGATGAGGACGGCAGCCGAGAAGGGCCGCGCCACCCGGCCGACCATCAAGATCGGTATCTGCGGCGAACATGGCGGCGAACCCTCGTCGGTTGAGTTCTGCGCTATGCTCGGCTTCAACTACGTGTCCTGCTCGCCTTTCCGAGTGCTCACGGCCCGACTGGCGGCAGCCCAGGCGGGCGCCAGTGCGGAACTGAAGATCGAGGGCGGACGCACCAAATAGGTCGCCCCTGGTTCGGCTCAGGACGTCGTTTCAGTAGCCAGCGAGAGGCTTGGTGATGAGCCAGGCCTCTCCTGCCTAGACCGTTTTACCAACCACCTAGGTCGCATTCGTCGCGGCTACACCTTGGCTGCTCACCAATGTTTTCGGGCCTTTCCTATATATTTTTGGTTTGTTTACAGGTAATTCTACGAGTATCACTAAGGTGCTCTCCTTCTGTAGGCTTGCAATGCGCTGCCACGCTTTCTAGCGAATAGCCAGTCCGGCGTCCGCCGGATTCACACCACCAGTTCGAAAACGAAACAGACGCTGCGAATGGAGAGATTTCAAATGAGATTGAAGGTATTGTGCACGACCACTTGCGTCATGCTGCTGGCCAGCTTGATGTATGCGGCTACCCCCAACACCCGCCAGATTCCGAATGGCCAAAAAGCTAAGGTAAATGGAACGATCGTGTCCCGCGATGGGGACCTGGTCAACGTGAAAGACAAGAAAGACGGCATGATCGTAGTGGTTAACCTTACGGATAACACCAAGATCGAGCGCGAGAAGGGCTCGCTGCGCTTGCGTCGGGCTGACATGGATGTGACGGCGATGCTGCCCGGTCTGACCATCACCGCCGAAGGCGTGGGCAATCCTCAGGGGCAGCTGGACGCTTCCAAAATCAGATTCTATCCGGATGCGTTTTCGATCGAAGTAGCCCAGGAACAGCAGATCGAGAACAACAAGCAGGCGACCGCAGAGGCGCAGAGCACCGCGAATTCCGGCGTGCAACAGGCCCAGGCGGCGCAGGCTTCGGCCAATCAGGCGCAGGGTAGCGCCAACGCAGCCGGCCAGGCGGCAGTGGCTGCAGGCGCTGTAGGAGTAATGGATGCGGACGCGATCGCGATGGTGAACAAGCGCGTCTCCGATCTGGGCGACTACAACACCGTGGCCGAGGCTGGCCTGTACTTTCCCACCGGCCAGGCGACTCTGAATGCGGAGGCCAAGGCCGATCTCGACAAGCTTGCCGCCATGGCCTTGAATACCGAGCACTACATGATCGAGGTTGCCGGCTATGCTTCCAGCACCGGTACCAAGGCCCAGAACCAGAAGCTTAGCGACGAGCGGGCGACTGCCGTAGTGCTTTATCTACGCAATCAGAAGAGCATTCCCATGCGTCGCATCTTGGCGCCTGCCGGTTATGGAGCTACCCATCCAGCAGCTACTAACACCGATAGCCAGGGCCGCTCGCTGAATCAGCGGGTTGACGTGAAGGTTCTGGTCAACAAGGGACTAAACCAGGGCATGTAGAAGTGAGCAGTGAGAAGTAAAACAGAAGAGGCCGCCCGTTGCGGCCTCTTTTCACTGCCCGTTACCCTAACCTTACTCTCAAAATTGCAATTGGTAGCTTCGAAGCCGGGCAGCGGCCGATGGACGATACTCTCGCAAGCTAGATCTCTCCCAGTTCGGAGCGAACCTGCTCCAGCGCCATCTCACACTCCACTAATTGCCGGCGCAGCGACGTCTTGCTGCACGGCCCCGTGACGGTGGCCAGGCTGGCTTGGTAGCCCGCGATTCGTTGTTCCAACTGGATTTTTCGAGCCACTAACTCATCGAGATCAGGCTGTACGTTTGCCATAACCGTACAGTACACAAACCCACACCACGTGTCAGTGAGCCACAACCGTGGGCGCCGATTCGTTACCGCTTAGAGAACGCGTGATCCGAATTGGGAGAGCCAAGGAGAACTTCGTGACCGCCAGGGTCGTTCGCTGCGAAGCCAACGCGGCAAAAGACTGGTGGTCGGACGAAAACGAGCCTCTATCGTTGGTTGTTTGTCCGGCCTTTAACAGGCAACTGACAACCGGCTACTGACCACTGCTTCACTGCGTTTGTTGCAGCTTGGCGATCAGCCTCTGCGCCAGGTTTTCTTCCGACTCCGACCACAGCACCCGTCCGCTGACTGCGCAGTTTTTCTCCACTGCAGCCGAGAACGCCACCAGCTTGGCGATGTTAGCGCGCAGATGTTTCTCAATCGCGGGGGAGATCTGCGGACCCTCAAACACGAATGAAGAGTCGAGGCCGAAGTCGACCTCGATATGGCCGTCGTCGGTATAAATGCCTTCATCGAACTGCAAGCCGTGGACCAGAAAGCGCACTGCGACCGGACGCTGCACCCAGGCCTCGCCATGTTCATCGTCGTTGGGGACCCATATGTCCCAGAACGCCTCGAAAACGAAAGCGTAGTCATCGTGGACAAACTCGCTGGCCACCTCGACGGCTTCCTCGGGCGAGATGCCAGGGTCGAAACGGCGCTCCAGTATGGTCGGCTCCGACCAGGCCACGGGATGGACCGAGAGGTAAGTAATGCCTTCGCGCAATCCGGAGAAGGGAAACTGCCGCAGGACCTGAGCGGTGCGCGGCATCATCTCCGGTTCGCGGAAGCTGGGAAACCAGATGCTGAGATAGAGCGAGTCCGCCATCGGGGTATTGTAACGCGAGGGCAAGCGGCCTTAGAGCAATTCCAGAAACTCGTCCACCGACAAACCGGACAATCGAATCAATGCGCGTAGGGTTCCAACCGAGAGTTCCTTGTGCTGCGGTATCGACAGGTTAACCCGGACGCCCCGTTTGATCATGACCAAGTGACTGCCAACCTGACCTATCGTCTCCCAGCCGGCCTTTTCGAAAGCCTTGGCAGCCTCTCTGCCGGAGATGTTGGCGAGCTTTCCCATGCCGGCTTACACCGCGACCACAATCGATTTCTCTTGCGGAGGCAGCGAAAGAAGCGCTTTCTGATCCTCGGCCCACAACCATGCTGTTATCGCTTCTTTGATGTTTTCGAGAGCTTCCTTTTCATCCCGCCCTTGCGAAACGCAGCCGGGAAGAGCCGGGCATTCCGCCACGATCCAACCGTCTTCGGCGGTTTCTAACGCAACATGAAAAAGCATGGGCAACCTCAACAGATACTCAACGATATTCTACAGGTTTCAGAATTGTCCATGACATTTAGCGCCGGTTTGAGTATGCAAGATAGCCGAAGAGGCAAGCCGTCGCCAACGCCGCCCAGATTGCTTCTTGCCGGAACGGGATGTCCATACGGGCGCTAAACACCGCATATTTGTATTTCAAGTCGATCGACCAAAAGCCGACCAACAATAGAGGATACGACAACACGGCCACAGTCGCGTACAGCTTCCATCCCTTAAGCGGACGCACTCTTTTCATGGCCGTCCCGGCAAATTCCTCATATTCCAGATGAGATCCACAAGCCTCGCTTCGCTGGCTGAGCTTACGCGCTGAGCCGCTTCTTCGCCTTGATCTCCTCCAGCAGCGTGTCGATCTTCTGCTCGCGCTCCAGTGCATTCAGCCGCCCGTCGATGTCGTCGCCCAGAATCTCGCCCTTGGCCCGGCCCAGCGCCTCCTCGCGAGCGACTTTCGTGCGCATGCGGTCAAAGGTGCGATTCTCACCGTCGGGAGTGAGTTGTGCATCGGCAGCCCGGCTCACCGCGCGCGAGCGGCGATGCTGCGCGATCAACAGGTCGGCCTTACCCTTCGCCTCGGAGAGCTTCAACTCCAGCTTCTTCAGCGCCGACTTCAACGACTCCACCTGCACCTGCTGATCAGCAATCTGCTGGTCGAAGCTGTCAGCCAGTTGCTGGAAACTCATCGCCCGCTCCAGCGCCGCTCGCGCCAGTTCGTCGTCCTTCTTGTCGACGGCTAGCTCCGCCTTGCGCATCCATTCAGCATGCTTCTCGGCGTTTTCTTTTTTCTTCTTCTCCAGCAGATGGAGATCGGCCAGCGCGATGGCCACCTGCGTCTTCACCTGGATGAACTGGTTTTCCATGTCGAGGATCACCTGCTTCAACATCTTCTCGGGATTCTCGGCCTTATCCACCAGATCATTCAGATTGGCTCGAACCAGAGTTGCTACACGATCGAGTAATGCCATAACCAACTCCCTTGCTCGCATTGCGGCGAGCGCGATTTAGAACTGCTCGCCGCGAACCGCAGCCAACAGGAAGGCCACGAGCAAGCCTCCCACGGCGCCAATGAGAACCGCAAAGTCGTAATGGGTAATGAAGCGCACCATCACTCCCAACAACGTGCCAATCAGCCCAAGATTCACCACAAATCGCGTGCTGTCATTTTCGGAGTACATAATTCGTCCTACGTGGAAAGCTGTCAGCCCTCAGCCGCTTTGTATCAGGGCACGTCTTTAGACGTGCCGAACGGGATCACCTTCGATTGGGCTTTAGCCCCTGCGGCCATTTCTGGCAGCGGCTAAAGCCGTTATCTTTAGTGCTTCGTACGGCACGACTGAAGTCGCGCCCTGATACGAATCAAATGCCGGGTGCCAAATAAGCTACTCATCGTCTCTACAATCTATCGCCGAGTGACGGGTGCCCCACCCTTCTCGCCTGCATTTGGCGAGAGGGTGGGAGCAGAACACACTACTTTCCAGCCCCCGCAGCTTTCGCCTTGCCATCGTCATCCGACGGCGGCAACTGGTCAGGCTTGGGCGACTTGTCGCCGATAGTCCTGATCTTGCCGAGCAAGTCCGACATCTGCATTCCTGACAGCGCCTCGAACAGCGCCGGAACTTGCGCCGCCATCTCCGTGATGTCACCCGTAATCTTGTGCATGCCAGCTGAACTCCCGTTGCCGGTGGAGACGATGGTGATCTTGTCGACATTGCACAGCGGACTGGCCAGCGCTTTCACGATCTCGGGCAGTCCGGTAATCAGCTTGTCCACGACCGCGGCCTGGTTGTACTCCTGGAAGGCCTCAGCCTTAACGTTCATGGCGCGAGCCTCGGCGTCACCCTTCTTGAAGATGATTTCCGCTTCGGCTTCGCCCTGCGCGCGAATCGCGCTGGCGCGGCCCTCGGCTTCTACCATGGTTCTGGACCGCTCGGCGTTGGCCAGCGTCTCAATGCGTTGGCGTTCGATCTCGGCACCCTTAAGAACGGTGGCGATCAGTTCTTTCTCACGGCGGTTGATCTCGGCTTCCTGCACCTTGACCTGCGCCTCTTTCTCGATTTGCTGCACCTTCACGGATTCAGCGATGACCTGCTGCTGCATCACGTTGGTCTGGATCTCGTATGCCTTGTCCGCCTGCGCCTGCTGGCGTTTCACCAGTTCGTTATAAGTCGCTCGCTTCACTTCCAGATCGCGTTGCGCCTCGGCCTGCCGGGCAAGGGAAGCAGTCTCCGCGGCAACCCTCTCCTGGTCAGCCTGAGCTTTGGCGGTCGCCGATTCGCGCAGTGCGATCGCGCGCCTGATGGCGGTATCACGATCAGCTTCGGCAGTGGCCACGTCGGCATCGCGCTTAATGCGCGCGATATCAGGACGGCCCATGTTGGTGATGTACTCGTTCTTGTCGCGCACTTCCTTGATGGTGAACGAGATCACCTCCAGCCCCATCTTGTTCATATCGTCGGCGCAAGTCGAGCGCATACGGTCGGCGACCATCTCTGGCTGCTTCACGATTTCTTCCACCGTGAGTTGGCCGATGATGCCGCGCAAGTGGCCTTCCATCACCAGACGGATGAGCGCCTCGCGGTCGGGCGGCGTCTTGGTAAGGAACTGCTCCGAGGCGGTCAGGATCGACTCCGGATCGGACTTCACTTTGATTTGCGCCACGGCCTCAACCGTAACCGCGACGCCTTGCTTGGTATAGAGATCCTGCTGCGGAGCGACATCGAACGACATCAGCTCGAGCGACAGTTCACGACAGTTTTCCACCATGGGCAGAATGACGGTGCCGTGTCCCTTGACCACGCGGGTGCCGCGAAAGCCGTAGACCACCAGTGCTTCGTGCGGTCCAGCTTTACGGTACAGCTTGGCGAAGACGGCCATCAACAGGATGATGGCGGCTACCGCTGTCCAGGCAATGATTAACGCTTCTGTAGGTATGTGCGGCATAAGCCTCCTTCAAGGCAGCAACTAGCGAATAAACAAGCTAGCTATGGATCAGTGCAACCGCCGCTGCCGGATCGGCAACTTCAACAATGAGCTGGTTGTATCGTTCGTCGTGCAAGTCGATGACGACCGTTTTTTCGGGATCGTGCACGTCCCAGAAAACGCGCTTCCCGTCTTGATAGAACGTGCCCGCGGTGATCACTCCCGGGATGTTCGTCCCGGGCAGCTTTAATCCGTGCCACCAACCCCGCGCGGCCTCAGGGTCGGCCCGAATACCGGCAATATGCTGCAAGGGAATCTCCAGGGAACTCTTGAACGCCCACAGTTTGTCGGCTCCGTGAACATGCAGCAGCAGCTTTCCTTCAGAGATAGATAGATCAGTCATAGAATCCTCGATCGTCGTGTTTACAACTCTTGCTGTACCCGCCTAAGCAAACTCTGATTAAGTCTTGTCAAGTCTTGCTTTGAAGGGGACGGCCTTCAGGCCGTCCGTTAAGTACCCGAAAATCACCTGGCCTTAGCCGCTGCGGGATCTCGCTTTTACTTGATCAGAGTTTCCCTAACTGCCACTCGCGTCCCTTTCCCCGCCATCTCTTCCCATCGCCGGACATAGGCAATGCCATGTTCGTATCGCGTAATGATGACTTCTGTTCCTTTAGCCAGCGCCTCGCCGGCTTCGCTGCGAGCCCCGCAAGTATTTCGGATACCCTCTTGCGAGAAAATGATCTCGCCCGTGCCGCCTTCGCGAATCGGACTGCTGATGCGGCCCAGCACGCCCACCCGCTCGTAATCTGCCGGATCGAGTTCGCGATCATGCTTCATCAGCAGCTTGGCCACGAACCAGAAAACGATGCTCGAGCCCACCAGTCCCATCACCACCGCGATCAGCATGATCAGGCTGACCACCAGCGTCGAGTAGCGCGTCAGCAGATAACCCGAGCCGCCGAACCAGGCCAGAAACGCGGTGATGGTGGCGAAGTTGAAGAACGGCATCTCCGCGCCGTTCGCGCTTCCGGCATGCGCTCCTCCGCCCGCGTGGGGCGTGGCGATGTGTCCGCCGTGCGGTACATGAACATGCACGTGCGGCAGGTGCCAGCTGCCGCCGACGAACGACAACACGCTCAGCGTCACTCCCACCAGAAAGCACACGAGATAGAAGATCGCCCAGGTCATAAACTTGCTCCCGCCGATTTCTTGCTGCCGCGGCCGTGATTAGCAGCCGCGGCCAGGCCCGGCTTCAACACTTCCGCCAGCCGCTCCACCAGTTCCGGCGTTTCCAGAATTGCGCCCAGCAGGACACGAGACACTTGCGCGTGTCGCCATGCTTGGCCACTTGCAGCAACGCGTGGCTCAATTCCGGATCGTTGGTGAACTGCTCCGCCCCATTGATCAGCCACAGATCGAGCCGGTCGTCGGTAGCGCGCAGATCGCTGGTCAACTCGGTGTGATAGCCCTCGGGATCGTCGACCAGGTATCCGGGATGCACCTTAAAAAATCGCGCCAACAACATGCGCGACGCGTTGGTCAGGTGCGGCCGGGCCCCACTCTCGATCTGCGACAGGTACGACTGGCTCAAGCCGCGTCCAGTTTCCTTCTTGAGCGCGCGAGCCAGGTCCTGCTGGGTCATTTCGCGGTCCAGGCCGCGCAGGGTGCCCTCGACCAGTCGGAGATACCGTAATTTCTCACCAAGCTTCATATTACGATTTGCAATTATGCTATTGCAATCTGTAATTGTCAAGAACTGGATTTGGCGCGGAATCAGGGAGTTGCGAATTAAAAGGATTCGACATGGCGCCGAGGAACGGTCAGTCGAGGTCGGGAAATCTAGAGCTTGGGAGCCTGTGGAAGGAGTTACAGCTTTGAGCTAAAGTACTGTTTAGGTTTGTACTTCATCACAACGTGCCAGATCGATTTCCATTCCGCACACTGCCGGACTATCTACGCCCCGATCTGGATCTCATTTTCATCGGCATTAATCCCGGGCTCTATTCGGTCCAGCAAGGGCATTACTTTGCGCGCACAACGAGTCGATTCTGGCCAGCCTTTTCGCGATCCAGACTCAGCGAAGGCGTTCGGCGAGGTCTGGCTACGGATGTCCTGCGTCCCTCACACGATTGCGAGTTGTTGCGCTTTGGAATTGGTTTAACCGATTTGGTCAAACGTCCCTCAGGGAATGCTTCGGAGATCACTCCCTCCGAGTTCGAACACTGGACACCAAAGTTGCTTCGCAAGCTTCGACGTCTGCGGCCGCGGGTGGCATGTTTCCACGGTTTGACCGCGTATCGCCCGTTTCTAAAATACGCCTGGGATTCGGCAGAGGCGCCGGCGCTCGGCTTGCAAACCAGGCGGCTAGGCACAACCCGGTTATACGTAGTGCCCAACCCGAGTCCTGCCAATGCTCATTTCACTCTAGCCGATCAGACAATGTGGTACGACCGGTTAGCCGACGAAATCGCTGGTATCGACATCAATAGCTCTTAAGAGGACTACGCCTTCAGCCGGCTGGCGTACTTCTCGCGTATCTTCTTCACCTTAGGCTCAACCACGAACATGCAATAAGGCTGGGCAGGATTGTTGGCCAGATAGTCCTGGTGATAATCCTCGGCAACGTAGAAGGTCGAGGCCGGTTCGACCGCCGTCACGATCGGATCTTTGAAAACCTTGTCCCTCGCCAACTCGGCGATGACGTCCTCAGCCGTCTTCTTCTGCGCTTCATCGTGATAGAAGATCACCGAGCGATACTGCTCGCCGATATCGTTGCCCTGGCGGTCTAGCGTGGTGGGATCGTGCAAGGTGAAGAAGACGTGCAGCAGATCGCTGAAGCTGATCACCGAAGGATCAAAGGTGACCTCGGCGACCTCGACGTGTCCGGTCTTGCCCGAGCAAACCTGCTGATAGGTAGGGTTGGCGGTGCGCCCGCCCATGTAACCGGAGCGGACGGATTCCACGCCCTGTAGCTGTTTGATGGCGGCTTCCACACACCAGAAGCATCCGCCGCCCAGGATGGCAGTTTCGGTTGGCATAAGCGTTAGATGTTAGCACTGAGTGCTTGGCATTTGGCAGTTAGCACTTAGCACTTGGCCATGCACTGGGTATAGGTCTTCACGAACCGACTCACTGTCTGCTCGCACGAGATTCAGGTATATTGTGCCTGGCAGTTGACTGGTCAGCTGACTAGTCTGTAGCATTATTACATTTGCAGCGCGGAGGCTAAGCATGAGTTCCTGGCCGGTACAAGACGCAAAGTCCCGATTCAGCGAGTTTCTGGAAGCGAGTGTCAAGAAAGGACCTCAAGTGGTAACTCGGAGGGGCGTGGAAACCGCGGTTCTTGTCCCAATTGAGGAGTGGCGTCGCTTGCAGAAAGCGGCACGGCCGAGCCTTAAAGAGCTACTCTTGGCGCCCTCTCCTCGTTTCGACATTCCGGTTCCTGCTCGCCATCGATTGCGGAGCCGGCCACTTCCGAAACTGAAATGAACCGATATCTTCTGGATACCAACGTGATTTCTGAGCTGCGAAAGCCGCGACCGCATGGTGCCGTTTTGGCCTGGGCCGGTGGACAAGATGTGGGACAGATATTTTTGTCTGCCTTCACCCTGGGAGAGCTACAGGCTGGCGTGGAAAAGATCCGGCGACAGGATCCTGCGAAAGCCGGTCAGCTTAACGCATGGATCGAACAGCTTGCAGCCTCGGCGCAGATCTTGCCAATGGACGTGGCCTGCTTTCGCGAGTGGGGACGACTTATGGATCGGAAGCCCCGCCAACTCGTAGGTGATGCCATGATTGCGGCTACCGCCCGGGTTCATGACTTGATCGTTGCCACCAGAAATGAAGCGGATTTCAGGCAGCTCGGGGTCCGAAGCGTGAACCCGTTCAAAGCCGCTTAGGCCTCACCCTCTTGCCGCCGTAGGGTGTATTTGCGCAACTGCTATCCAGTCCTGCGATCAAGCACATGATTCACGATCATCCCCAAGAAGCCGTACAGAAGAAAATTGCCGCCGTACATCATCAAGCAGGCAACGATTTTTTCGGAGAGTGTTTTTGGCTCGGCTAAACCCAAAATGGAAAATGGCCGAAGGAAGAACGGAACTTCTGAATTCCATGGCGATTGAGTGGCTAGAAATAAGGCCACAACGACGCCCAGCGTACCTCCCGCGAGAAACCAATAGAGTTCTCTGCGGCCTTTGATTGTCATCCAAACCACCCAAAGTGATTACCTAATGCCCGTGCCGCCCGCTACAGCCCCACCTCAATCCGCGACCGCGGATCAAGATAATCCCGCAGTCCATCGCCGATAAAGTTAAACGACAGTACCGCCAGCATAACGGCGGCGGCAGGGAAGAGCACCAGGTGCGGTGAGTCGAACAGATGGGCGCGAGCGTCGTTCAGCATCGTTCCCCAGCTGGCCGTGGGCGGCGGCACGCCCAGTCCGAGAAAGCTCATGGTGGCTTCGGCCAGGATAGCTCCGGCCATGCCAATCGCCGCCTGCACAATCACCGGCTGAATAATGTTCGGCAGGATGTGGCGCACGATGATGCGTAGATCACTGGCGCCCAGCGCGCGAGCAGCCTCAACAAATTCGCGCTCGCGGACGGCCAGTACCTGGGCGCGAACCAGACGCGCGTAGCCCACCCATCCCCCAATCGACAACGCGAAAATCAGGTTGAAAATACCCGGTCCAAGAAACGCCACGAAGGCAATCGCCAGCAGAATTCCGGGAAACGACATGAACGCGTTCATCACCACCACGTTGAGCACGCGGTCGATAACCCCGCCGTAGTAGCCCGCGATCGATCCGAAGATCAGCCCCAGCGTGAGGGAAGCAGCCACCACGCAGCCACCCACCAGCATGGAGATGCGCGCGCCATAGATGATGCGCGAGAGAATGTCGCGGCCCAGCTCGTCGGTGCCAAACCAGTGCGAGCCTGACGGTCCCATGAGGCGTGCCGGCAGATCGATGTGCGCCGGATCCTGCGGTGCGATCCAGGGCGCAAACAGCGCACAGATCAGGAACACCGCAACCAGCACAACTCCCGTGGTCGCCAGCAGGTTGTAACCGGCTACGCGGCGCAGCGAAGCGAGTTGGACCGCCGAAGCCATGCACGGCCATCTTAAATGAAAAAGCGACGCCGGCTGTTTACCGGTGTCGCAGGGAGAGTCGAGGTATTGCGTATTTACTTCAAGGCGACGTTCCGTATCAGATAGATGGAGACTGTCTGCATGTTTTCGACGCGCTGGTTGACCACTTGCTGCTCTTTACTCTTGTCCCCGTACTTTTTCATCCGCAGATCAAGGACTTTCATCCCCAGACCGTCCAGGGCTGCCATGTTCTTGTAAGTAAGCGAAATGCCCGTGTCCCAGTCGTCGGCATTGGCTTTCGTCTGGTTGAAGAAAACCTGGTAACCCTCGATGAGTCCGGCGCTCTTCTCGGCCTCCCAGATGGGCTGAAGGTTTTTCTTCATGTCCTCCATGGCCGCGGTGAAGTGGCCGGGAAGGATGCGGAGGAGAATGACGCGCTCGACCGTGCCTTCGGTGTATTGATCTTGTGCTGTTGCCGTCGCCAGCAAAATCAGAGAGAGACAAAGTGACCCCACTGCAAGCCGCACCACTTGCTTCATACGTACAGCCTCCTATTTGGGTGATGGCCGGAGTGTGCATGATATTTCGGGTGACGTAAAGCAAAAACGTGTTTATGACAAGAATGGTGCGGCTCCTGGCACGTGATCGATACGTTTGAGGGCGAGCCAGGGTCACAAAGCGGGTAGCTCAGGGCTGAACCTGGCCACCAAGAGGCCGGAAATATGCTTCGCGGTATCGGCCTCGCCGTTCTAGAATCAAGTTTGCGTTACCCAGTGTCCGTATCTTAGATCGTCGGCCCATGCTGCCTTTCAAGCTTGTCTATAGCGAGAAGTACTTCCTGCCTATCGGCGAACACGTTTTTCGCGCCGACAAGTTTCGTCTCATTCGCGAGCGCCTGCTGCAACAGCAGGTGGCCGACGAGAGCGATTTCGTTACGCCTGAGCCCGCCAGCGAATCCGATGTCTTGCTGGTGCACTCGCCGCACTACGTCAACAAATTGATGGAAGGCAGCCTGACCGCGCGCGAGGAGCTGCAGATGGAGATTCCTTATTCGCCGCAAGTGGTCGATGCTTTCATGCTGCACACCGGCGGATCGATTCTGGCGGCCGAGCGGGCGCTCGAAGACGGCGTGTGCGTCAACCTGGGCGGCGGATTTCACCATGCCTTTCCCGATCATGGCGAAGGCTTCTGCATGATCAACGATTTCGCGGTGGCGATTCGCGTCATGCAAAAACGAGGACGGATTCGCCGGGCCATGACCGTCGACTGCGACGTGCACCAGGGCAACGGGACGGCTGCCATCTTCGGCAGCGCGCGCCACAAAATGAATGCGTTGCCTTCCGGGCCGGCTCCAGCCATTGGCGCCCCACACGGCGTGAGCCTCAGGGAAAGTTCGTCGAAGGATGTATTCACCATCTCGCTGCATCAGGAGAACAACTATCCTTTCGTCAAACCGGCGTCGTCGATCGACGTGAACCTGCCGGATGGTTGCGGCGACCAGGACTATCTGGCCTGGCTGGATAATGCGCTCAGCTCCGGATTGCGGCAGTTCGATCCTGAGTTGATCTGCTATGTGGCCGGCGCTGATCCGTTCCGCGAGGATCAGCTGGGCGGATTAAGCCTGAGCATCGACGGCCTGAAGCAGCGCGATGAGTTGGTTTTTCGAGCCGCGCGCGCACGCAACATACCGGTGATGACCACCTACGCCGGTGGATACGCGGTGCGGGTGGAAGACACCGTCACCATCCATTGCAACACGGTGATTGCCGCCGCCGAGGTGTACAAGCCGGTGTCGAACGAGGTGGAGCGCTAGCGCGGCTTCATCCCGGCGATGCACGATGGGCCATGGACCAGCGATGGTGCGTGGTATCCTGATGGTCAGCGCGGAGGTGCGATGGCTCCGCCTATCCAGCCAGTTTTGGACTCCTGACAATGTTTGAGAACTTAACAGATAAGTTGCAGCGGGCCTTTAAGAACCTGCGGGGACAGGGCACGCTGACCGAAGAGAACATCGGCGAAGTGCTGAAAGAAATCCGCCTGGCGCTACTGGAAGCCGACGTCAATTTCAAAGTCGTCAAAGAACTGATCGATCACATCCACGACAAAGCCGTGGGGCAGGAAGTGCTCACGGCGCTTTCGCCGGCCGAGCAAGTCGTGAAGATCGTTCGCGACGAGCTGGTTGCTGTTCTCGGCAAGGATACGGCTAAGCTTAAGTTCAGCTCGCAGCCGCCAACTGTGGTGTTGATGGCGGGCCTGCAGGGTTCGGGCAAAACGACAACCTCCGGCAAGCTGGCGAACTGGCTCAAGCAGGGTGGACATCGCCCGATGCTAGTTTCCGTTGACGTGTATCGCCCGGCGGCGCGCGAACAGCTCAAAGTGGTGGCCAACGCCATCAACGCGAAGATTTACGAAGGCAAAGTAGAAGAGTCGAATACCGCGACGGTTGAGCGGCTGGTGAAAGAAGCGCGTCGTGAAGCCATCAACAACGCTTGCGACGTGCTGATTGTCGATACTGCGGGCCGTTTGCACATTGACGATCAATTGATGGACGAGATGCAGTCGCTGAAGAAGATCCTGAATCCCCAGGAGATTCTGTTCGTTGCCGATTCCATGACCGGTCAGGACGCGGTGCGCTCGGCTGATGAGTTTCACAAGAAGCTGACGCTGACCGGGGTGGTGCTTACCAAGATGGATGGTGACGCTCGCGGCGGCGCAGCGCTTTCGATTCGCAACGTTACCGGGCAGCCGATCAAGTTCATCGGCGTGGGCGAAAAGTACGATGCGCTGGAGCCGTTTCATCCCGACCGCATTGTGGGTCGCATCCTCGGTATGGGCGACATTCTGTCGCTGATCGAGAAGGCTGAGTCGAAACTCGATAAGTCGAAGTCCGAAGAATTTGCCCGCAAGGCGCTGAGCAGCGACGGTTTCTCACTCGAAGATTTTCGCGGCCAGTTGCGACAGGTGAAGAAGCTGGGATCGTTGCAGAGCATCATGGGCATGATGCCGAAGATCGGCCCGTTCGCCAACATGCAGCAGGCGGCGGACAAGGTTGACGACAAGCAGTTGAGCCGGGTGGAGGCGATCATTAACTCTATGACGCAGCATGAGCGCGATCATCACGAGGTCATCAATGGCAGCCGCCGCAAGCGCATCGCCCGCGGTTCGGGAACCAGCGTGCAGGAAGTGAATCATCTGCTGCGGCAGTATGCTCAGATGAGAAAGATGTTCAAGAGCATGAGCAAGCCCAGCTTCGCCAAAAGGCTGGCCGGGATGAAGATGCCAGGGATGTAGGAGGGTAGCAGTTAGCGCTTGGCATTTCGGACTTAGCCAAAACATACCGCCGTTTCTAGGGGTGCAATTTAGTCGTTCTTACGCCGCCAGGGTGGGCCAAGTGCTAAATGCCAAGTGCCAATTTTCCGATTGCCAGAGCCTGATTGGAGATACTTGGGCAAGGACAGGGAGTAGCACGATTCGAAGAGCCGGTGATAACGCCGTGCGACAAATAGTAATAGGTCGCCGAGTGCCCCGGGTGCGAGTGCCCCGCTCATTCCTGATTTTGGAATGAGTGGGATCCGTTCTACCGCCATTCCTAATCAGCTCACCTAAACTGAATCTTGCGTCTGACAGGCGCACTGGCTTAATGGTCTCCATCACCATCGTCACTTGGAATTCGGCGCAGTATCTCGAGGAGTGCTTCGCCGCACTCGCGCTCCTCGACTATCCCGACCTCGAAGTGATCGTCATCGACAATGCCTCCGAGGACGGCACGGGAGCCTTGCTGAAGCAGGTTGAGGCGCAGTGGCGCGTGATCTACAACGATCGCAACGTTGGCTTCGCTGCCGGACAGAATCAGGCCATCGGTGCGTCGCGGGGCGAATGGGTGCTGTGCCTGAATCCGGATGTCGTCCCCAGCCCGGATTTCGTGACCCAGCTGGTAGCCGCGGGCAAAGCTCATCCCGACGCCGGCTCGCTGTGCGGCAAACTGCTGCGCTGGGATCCGGCCGCAGGCAAGGCAGGGGCTCGATCCGAGTCAGCCACGCCGAACAACCCGACTGAACTTATCGACAATCAGGGTTCGTATCAGGGCACGACTTTAGTCGTACCGAACCGCTTGCCAGAAGACTCGGGCTTTAGCCCCTGCAAGCAACAACCCCAGGGGCTTAAGCCCAGGTTTTCTGAGTCACATTTGGCACGGCTGAAGCCGTGCCCTGATACGAACCTGATTTCTGACACGGGTAGTGACGCCGAGACGCGCAGGACCGAGGTCGCCCCGGCGTCTTGCCTCAGCACCTTGTCCGCCCACCCGCGCAGGACCAACATCATCGATTCCACCGGCATCTACTTCACGCCGAACATGCGGCATCTCGACCGCGGCGCAGAAGAAATCGATCGCGGCCAGTACGACCACGTGCAGTATGTCTTCGGCGCCAGTGGCGCGGCGGCGTTCTTCCGGCGCGACTTTATCGAAGCGGTGTCAGTGGAGGGTGAATTCTTCGACGAAGATTTCTTCGCCTTCCGCGAAGACGGCGATCTGGCCTGGCGCGCGCAGGTCATGGGCTGGAAATGTTTGTACACCCCGACCGCTGTCGCCTGGCATGTGCGGCGCGTGACGCCGGAGCGCCGTAAAGACCTGCCGCTGGTGATCAACTGGCACTCGGCCAAGAACCGCTTCCTGATGCGCGGCAAGAACGCTTCGGGATGGCTCTGCTGGCGGCTATTCTTTCCGGTGTTGTGGCGCGACATCATGACCTTCGGCTACGCCGCGGTGCGCGACCGGCGTCTGTGGTCAGCGGTGATTTACTGGTGGAAGGCGCGCGACAGCATTCGCCGCAAGCGGGCGATTATCCAGTCACGCCGCCGCGTTTCCGATCGCGATTTGTTATGGTGGTTCAGCAACACCCCACGGGCGGTTGATGCGCAAAGGGGCCGCCAATGAGGATCTGGCAGTTAGCAGTTGGCAGTTAGCACTTGGCCTTAAATAGGCAGTCAACCGCAGCAACGAAGCGTGGGCCTAGGATTGCCACTGAATGCGAAGAGATTCTGGCTAATTGCCAACGGCTAACTGCCAAGTGCTGTTTTTCTCATGAACATCGCCATCGTCGGAACTCGGGGCATTCCCAATCGCTATGGCGGCTTCGAGCGCTTTGCCGAGCAGATCGCCTCGCGCTTCGCCGATCACGGCCACCGCGTCACCGTCTATTGCCGCCGCGCGTTCACCCGTCCCGACGACGTTTACGATCGCCGGGTGCGCCGCGTCATCGTGCCCAGCCTGCACCAGAAGCACCTCGACACCTGGGTCAGCACCTTTTTCGGCGCGGTGCATGTCGCCTTCAGCGACAACGATATCGTCCTGCTGTGCAACGTCGCCAACAGCCCGTTCGCGTATATTCCGCGGCTGTTCGGCAAACCGGTGGTGCTCAACGTTGACGGCCTCGACCGCAAGCGGGAGAAGTGGGCGGGCCTGGGCGCGCAGGTGCTGCACTTCTGCGAATGGATGTCGTCGTTCAGCTCCAGCCAGTTGGTCACCGACGCCCGGGCGATTCACGACTATTACCTGGCAGAAATACGGCAGCGAGTCGGTGGTCATTGGCTACGGTTCGGAGATGCCGGCTGGCGATTACAACCTGAACGGCCTGAATCTCGAACCCGGGCGCTATGTTCTCTACGTCAGCCGCCTGGAGCCGGAGAACAATCCCGACCTGGTGCTGCGCAGCTGGCGCAACGTGCGCAGCGACTGGCCGCTGGTCATGGTGGGCGATAATCCTTACGACGCCGGCTACATCGATCGCCTGAAGTCGCTGGGTGACGAGCGCGTGCGCTTCACCGGAGCCATTTACGGCGACGGCTACTGGGCTCTGCAGAAGCATGCGGGAGTGTTCGTTTTCGCCTGCGAGATTGGTGGCGTGCATCCGGCGCTGATCGAGGCGATGGCTGCCAGCAATCCGGTGCTCTATCTCGACACACCCGAAAACGCAGAGACGGCCGGGGACGCGGCCGTTCGCTACGAGAAGTCCGAAGCCGACCTCGCGGACAAGCTGCAGACGATGCTGGACGATCCGAAAGCGCGCGAGGATTTGGCCGCCCGGGCCAAGCAGCGCGCCGACGCGTTGTATCGGTGGGAAGCGATTGCCGGGAAGTACGAAAAGGTGTTTGGGGAGCTGGTGAAGAGGTAGCCGTCAGCAAGTCTTCCCACGCCGTCAAGTCGCCGCTACGCGGCTCCCATTAATTTTCTGCCGCCTCCCCGGGGTTTTCACCCCGGGCTCGACCCAAAGCTGCCGCTGCGCGGCTGTTGTAGGCTGCTATTTTTAGATAGAAACATGTAAGCCACCCAACGTCGCATGTCTAGTTAGCGCATGTAAGCCCGACGTCGTATGTCGACGCCGATCGGTTATGCCCCTATTACCGCCCCTGAATTCTTCCTCTCTTCCAGGAGATGATTTTGTGAGAGTTTCACGTGATCGAGTGATGGTGATCACCGTGAATTTAAGTGTTGCAGTTTTTAATTCTTGGTGTGACTTCAGAAAGCGGTTCGATGACCGAGTTAGTTTGAACGGCAGGCTTACAAACCGCGAAGCGGTGGCTACGGTGTTCAGCCCGGTGGCGCAAGCCCTGGGTTGGCAATGGTTCTGAGAAATGGAGCCGCGTAGCGGCGACATCCTATGGCACATACGTATTCTCTTAATCTTCTGCATTGCGTCTTCAGTACCAAGGGCCGTCTGCCTCTGATCCGGAATCGGTCGCAGCTCTGGACAATGCTCCGTGCCGTCGCGCGGAATGCGCAAATTAACATCCTAGCCATCGGTGGCACTGTCAATCATGTTCACATGCTTCTGGAAATGCCAAAGACGCGCAGCATTGCCGACGTCATGCGAGAGCTCAAGGCGAATTCGTCGGCGCGGTTAAGAAGGTTGACCCCGGGGTTTGCATGGCAGGACGGTTATGGTGCGATTAGTGTAAGTCCCACAGCAGTGAAGGCGGTCACCCGATATATCGAACAGCAAGAAGACCACCATCGCAGACGCTCATTTGAGGAAGAATATGTTGGCATGCTCGAACGCGCGGGAGTGAAGTACGATTCCCAGTACGTGTTTGATTGAAGCCGGTCGCCGCTACGCGGCTCCTAATACTTTTTTCTTGCCGCCTCCCCGGGGTTTGCACCCCGGGCTCGACCCAAAGCCGCCGCTTACGCGGCTGGCGTCCAGCCCGAGGGTGATAGTTGGTTAGGCTCGTCAGGTTTGGTTCGCCCTCTCAAACCAAAAGGGTGAGACCATGATCTCACCCCTGTTGAGCCTAAGAACTCGACCTCGCCCAGCTTCAAATGGCCGTTACACCCTTTCGATCTTCACCGAATTCAGCACCACATCTTTGTTGGGCTTGTCCTGGCGGTTGCGCGGCAGCTTGGTGATTTTGTCCGCGATATCCTGGCCTTCAACCACCTCGCCGAAGATGGTGTGATTGCCGGTGAGCCACGGCGTGGCTGCTACGGTGATGAAGAACTGCGAGCCATTGGTTCCGGGGCCGGAGTTGGCCATCGCCAGCTTGCCTGGCTTGTCGAACTTGTGCGGCGAGCCCTTGGTCTCGTCCTGGAACTGATAGCCGGGGCCGCCCATGCCGGTGCCGGTGGGATCGCCGCCTTGCACCATGAAGTCGGGAATGACGCGGTGGAAGATGGTTCCGTCGTACAGAGGAGTCTTGCTCTTGCTGCGAGTCTGCGGATGGGTCCATTCGCGCGAACCTTCGGCTAGCTCGATAAAATTTTTCACCGTGATGGGAGCTTCGGCCTCAAACAGGCGGACGACGATGGTTCCTTCCGTGGTATCGAACGTGGCGTAAACGCCGGGTTGACGGGGCATGAGAATTCCTTTCGTGATGAATGCAGATTTGTTGGGTTCGGCCGTTCGGTCGCAATCCTAGGTTCGGGCGGCGAATTCGCCTTGCGGCGCGGCCTCGGCCATGCGATACCACTCCACCGTCCGCCGCAAACCCTTCCTCGAAGCTGACCAGCGGCCGATAGTTCAGCTTCTTCTCGGCGCGTGAGATGTCAGCCAGAGAATGTTTCACGTCGCCAGCGCGCTCGGGCGCGTAATCCACGCCGCCGCTGTAGCCGGTCATCGGTTTCAACAGCTGGAAAGTTTCATTCAGGGTGAAGCGATGTCCGGTGGCGATGTTGAACATCTCGCCCGCAACCTCGGCCTCAGGTGCGGTGGCCGCCAGCAGGTTCGCGGAAACCGCATTGTCGATGTAGTTGAAGTCGCGCGACTGCTCGCCGTCACCGTAGATCGTGGGCCGCTCGCCGCGCAGCATTTGCGTGATGAACTTGGCCAGCACCGCCGAATATTGCGACGTCGGATCCTGACGCGGTCCGAAAATATTGAAGTAGCGCAGGCTGACGGTGGGCAATCCATACACGCGATGAAACGCCTTCATATACATTTCGCCGGCCAGCTTGGAAACCGCGTAGGGCGACAGCGGCGAGGCCGTCATGTCTTCGCGCTTAGGCAAAGTCGGGGTATCGCCATATGCGGACGAAGATGCTGCATACACCACCCGCTTCACCCCCGCATCCCGAGCGGCGATGAGTACATTTAGCGTGCCGTCGACATTAACCCGATTACTGCGCGCAGGGTCGGCGATGGATTTCGGGACGGAAGGAATCGCGGCCTGATGGAGAACGTAATCCACTCCCTGGCAGGCCGACTGGACTGCTTCCAGGTCGAGCAGATCAGCTTCGCGAAAATCGATTTGCGAAGCCACGTCCCGCAGATTTTCCCGTCGACCGGTTTCGAAATTGTCGAAGCCGCGGACCGGTTCGCCGCGCTCCAGCAACGCGCGTACCAGGGCCGAGCCAATGAACCCCGCCGCGCCTGTGACCAGATATTGCGCCATCGCTCAAGATTAGCATGAGCCGCGTTCAGGACGCGCTGCGGCAGATCAAAGCGCTGGGCCATCATCTCCACGATCTCCTTGCCGATTTCGAGCGAGGCGGTGGCCGCCGGCGAGGGGACATTGCAGACGTGGATCATGTTGCGGTTGTGGACGAAGTGAAAATCGTCCAGCAGATTTCCGTTCTTGTCGACCGCCTGTGCGCGGACTCCCGATCCGCCCTGCGCCAGGTCCGACTCGGTCAACTTCCGGCACCATCTGCTGCAAGGCCTTTACGAATGCCGATTTCACCCACGACCGGTACTGCTCCGCCAGCCCCTTCTGCCAGTATTTGCGCGCCATCTTCCAGAAGCCGGGGAAGCGCAGTGTCCCCATGGCTTCGCCCAGATCGGGCGCTGCTCCGGTGTAGCCCTCGCGGCGAAAGGCCAGCAGGGCATTGGGGCCGGCCTCGACGCTGCCGTTGACGCGCCGGGTGAAGTGCACTCCCAGGAAAGGGAAGCGCGGATCGGGGACAGGATAGATCAGCGACTTCACCAGGCTGCGTCGCTCGGGACGAATCTCGTAGTACTCGCCGCGAAAGGGAATGATCTCCAGTTCGGTCTCGACCCCGGCCATGCGGGTGATGGTGTCGCTGTAGAGTCCGGCGCAATTGATCACGTAGCGCGCACGAAACGACCCGGCTTGGGTTTCGACGATATTGCTGCCGCCGTCGTCGCGCAGGCCCACGACCTTGGCATTGAATACGATCTCGCCGCCGGCGCGGCCGATCAACTCGGCATATTTCTGGGCGACGACGGTGTAGTCCACGATACCGGTGCTGGGAACTTGTAAGGCAGCGACGCCTTCGCAGTGCGGCTCGATCTCGCGGAACTGGTCGCGCTGCAGCATACGCAAGCCAGGCACGCCGTTGGCGATGCCGCGCTGATGCAACTGCTCCAGCCGCGGAAGTTCCTCTGCATTGGTGGCGACCACCAGCTTGCCGCATTCCTCGTAGGGAATGCTCTGCTCCTGGCAGAAGCGCTTCATCGAGGCCGCGCCGGCCACGCAATTGCGCGCCTTCAGCGAGCCCGTCTTGTAGTACAGTCCGGAGTGAATGACGCCGCTATTGTGCCCGGTCTGATGAGCGGCGACGCGATTTTCCTTTTCGACCACGACGATACGCAGGGCGGGGAAGCGCCGCGTAGTTTCCAGAGCGGTAGCCAAGCCTACAATTCCGGCGCCAATGATCAGCAGATCTGCTTCGCGATCAGCCATAGGTTAGGTCCAGCAAAACTCGCGATTATACGGCCTGGTGCAAGCAGGTGCCATGATGTGCATCACAAAGGTTTGCGCTCGCGCCTGCGGCACAGTAGTCTAAGTGTTCCGGAGAAACGCTATTGAAGATCCTCATCACCGGGGGAGCCGGTTTCATCGGCTCTCACCTTGCCGAACGGCATCTCAATCTGGGCGATGAAGTCTACGTTATCGACGATCTCTCTACCGGCTCCATCGCCAACATTCAGCACCTCAAGGTTCATCCCCAGTTTACCTATCACATCGACAGCGTAACCAACACGCGATTGATGGCGGAGCTGATTGACCTGAGCGACATTGTCTACCATCTGGCCGCGGCGGTGGGAGTACGGCTGATCATGGACAGCCCGGTACGCACCATTGAGACCAACGTGCGCGGCACTGAAATTGTATTGGAGCTGGCTGAGACCAAGCGTAAACGGGTGCTGATCACTTCCAGTTCCGAAGTGTACGGGAAGACCGAGCAGGTGCCTTTTCGTGAAGACGATGACATGGTGTGGGGCCCTACCAACAAGAGCCGCTGGAGCTATGCCTGCTCCAAGGCGATTGACGAGTTTCTGGCCATCGCTTACTGGAAAGAGCGAAAAGTTCCCACCGTGATTGCCCGGCTATTTAACACTGTAGGACCACGGCAGACTGGCCGTTATGGCATGGTCATTCCCAATCTCGTGACCCAGGCGCTGACCGGAGACGACATTACAGTTTTCGGCGATGGCAGCCAGAGCCGCTGCTTTACCCACGTGAACGACGCGGTAAGCGCATTGGTCGGCATTGCCGCTCATCCTCACGCCAACGGGGAAGTCTACAACGTCGGCAGCAGCGACGAGATTACGATTCTGGAGCTTGCCGAGCGAATCAAGCAGATGACCGGCTCGCAGTCACGCATCGTGTTTGTGCCCTACAGCACGGCGTACGAAGCCGGATTCGAGGACATGGTGCGTCGCGTTCCCGACATCACCAAAGTGAACAAGCTGATCGGCTATGAGCCGACGGTATCGTTGGAAGCGGGGCTGGAAAGTATCATCGAAGATCAGCGGGCGCGCTTGCAGAATTTGGGCGTTGCAGTAACCGTCTGAGACAGTGAACTGGCCTCTGTTTACGACGATTCGTGGAGGAAATCAGGGTCATGCGTGTGCTGGTCACGGGAGGTGCGGGTTTCGTTGGCTCCCACTTGTGCGATGTGTTATTGGCGCAGGGCGATTCGGTGGTTTGTGCCGACAATCTGCTCACCGGCCGCATGGAGAACATCGCGCATCTGCGCAATGAGCCGCGCTTCGAGTTTCGCGAGCAGGATGTGACTAGGGCGTTCGATTTCGGCAAGGTAGATTATGTGTTTCATCTCGCCTCGCCCGCGAGCCCGGTCGATTATCTCGAACACGCGGTCGAAACCCTGCGGGTCGGATCTGTGGGCACCATGAATTGCCTGGAGCTGGCAAAGCAGTATCATGCGAAGTTTCTGCTGGCTTCTACCTCCGAATGCTATGGCGATCCGCTGGAGCATCCGCAAAAGGAAACGTATTGGGGACACGTGAATCCCATCGGCCCGCGCTCTGTGTACGACGAGGCCAAGCGCTTCGCCGAGGCGGCCACCATGGCTTACTATCGCCATCGCTCGGTCGACACCCGTATCGTGCGCATCTTCAACACCTATGGGCCGCGGCTGCAAATCAACGATGGCCGGGTGATTTCCAACTTCATGAGGCAGGCGCTCGGTGGCGAGGACCTCACGGTGTACGGCGACGGTTCGCAGACTCGCAGCTTCTGCTACGTCAGCGACGAAGTAGCCGGGATTCTGGCGCTGGCGCGATCGGACGAGCCCGAGCCCACCAACATCGGCAATCCCGGCGAGTTCACCATTCTGGAGTGTGCGAAGGTGGTGCTGGAAGTCACCGGCTCAGCCAGCAAGATTCGCTTCGAGCCGCTGCCGCAGGACGATCCCAAGCAGCGCTGTCCGGATATCAGCAAAGCGAAACGGCTGCTGGGCTGGGAGCCCAAGATCGATCTGCGGGCCGGCCTGCGAATGTCGCTGGAGTATTTCCGCTCGGCCGTGAATGCGAGCGGAAATGACGGCGTTTGAAGCAGCGTAGCTTCAGCTGCGTCGCGGGAAACCTGGATCACCTGTTTTGAAGGCGCGTAGCTTTAGCTGCGCCGAGATGGGCCATTTGTTTTGTCATCCCGACCGCGGGCTTCAGCCAACGAGCGGAGGGATCTGCGGTCGCCGTTTCCACGATAACTTCTTCGTCCGTTCCTAGCAGCATGCACGCTATCCCGTAGAATGGCTTTGTACTGAATGCGACGAGGTCCGCTGGATGAACACCCAAGTCGAGTTCGACGCACTGCGGCGGGAAAGTTCGTCGTGGTGGCACATTGCGCGGCGCAAGGTGTTACGCGAGGCGGTGGCGCAGGCGGCGCAGGGCAAGCGCGAGACACGCGTGCTCGATTTCGGCTGCAGCGCGCAGTTGGATGCCGACGAATTCTCCGGTATCCGGGCTGTCAACGCTCACAACTCGCTTGCGGCCCTGGCTTTTCGGCAGATCGAGGGTGAGAGCAATCTCATCTGCACCGGTCCGGAAGAACTTGGCTTTACCTCCAGCTCGTTTGACGCCGTGGTTGCCGGCGACATGTTGCAGACCGTGCCGGACGATCGCGCGACCTTGCGCGAACTGCGCCGCGTGCTGAAAGACGGCGGTCTGCTATGCCTGACCGTTCCGGCCTATCCGTCGCTTTGGGGTGAGAAGGACGAAGCTCAGGGACATCAGCGGCGCTATACCGCAAGCGAGCTGCGGCGCAAGCTCAACAACTCCGGCTTCGAAGTATCGCGGGTGTCGTACCTGGTGGCCTCGGGATTTCTGCCCGCCTTCATCGAGCGCATCGCCCGGAACATCTTCAGCCGCTCGATCGAGCACTACCGCTATTCGGCCCGGCAGCTGCGCTGGGCCAACTCGGCCATGGTCCTGCTGCTGGATTGCGAGCGGCTGCTGATTCGCTACATCAACCTGCCCTTGGGGACGCGCGTGGTCTGCTGGGCGCACAAGCCTGCGGCCGTCACCGAGCGCGTTACGGTTCCCGCCTGGGAGCGGCAGTGGTCGCGTCCGCTGCCCCAGGGCATGAGCTGAGAGCAGCCTCTCGGTTAAAATCATTCGGTGGCATTGTTGCGCAGTATCGGTACCACTCTGGAGATGATTAAGTGGGAGCACTCCGTGCTCACGCTCCCGTTTGGCTTGACCGGCGCCGTGCTGGCCGCGCGCGGCATTCCTAGCCTGCACACCTCAATCTGGATCATCGTGGCTCTGGTGGCGGCGCGTTCGGCGGCCATGGCTTTCAACCGGCTGGTGGATGCGACCATCGACGCCGCCAACCCTCGGACGAAGATTCGCGCCCTACCTGCCGGCAAGCTCAGTAAGTCGTTCGTCGCCTGGTTCGTGGTGGTTACGTCGGCGATTCTGATTCTGGCAGCTTATGAGCTGAATCCGCTGGCGTTTTACCTGTCGCCGGTGGCGCTCGGCATTGTCTTCGTGTACTCCTACAGCAAGCGCTTCACCCGCTGGTCACACGTGGTGCTGGGACTGGCGATGGGCATCGCCCCGGCTGCCGCCTGGATCGCGGTGCGCGGCTCGCTCGATCAGCGAATTCTTATTCTGACGGCTGCCGTGATCTTCTGGGGCGCGGGCTTCGATATCCTTTACGCCTGCCAGGATTACGACTTCGATCGCGGCGCTGAGATCTATTCCGTGCCTAAGGCATTCGGCATTCGCAAGGCGCTGCTCATCTCCCGCACCTTCCACGTCATCACGGTGGCCTTGCTGGTGTGGATGGTGATGGCTTTCGGCTTAGGGAAAATCGCCGTCGCCGGTGTAGTGTTTGTTGCCCTGCTGCTGGTCTACGAGCAGTCGCTGGTGAAGCCCGACGACCTCAGCCGGGTGAACGCGGCTTTCTTCACCATGAACGGCCTGGTCTCTATGGCGTTTCTGTTCTTCATTGCAGGAGATTTGCTGCTGGCGCGGTGAGTTAGAATAACGCCATGACGGATGAGGTGAATGAGCTTCTCAAAAAGGCCATGGCTCTGCCGGAGAAGGCGCGGGCGGAGCTAGCGGGATCGCTTCTCGACACTCTGGACGAGACGGTGGATGAGGATGCAGAAGCGGCCTGGCAAAACGAGATAGCCTTGCGCATTCAGGAACTGGACTCCGGCAGGGCGAGGACCATCCCTTGGGCCCAGGTTCGGAGCCAGCTCGCGGGCAAGCTCCCTCACGGTGGTTAAGCCGCTGGAATTCCACCAAGCTGCGGCGGCAGAACTGGAATCGGCATTTGACTGGTACTTAGCCAGAGATGAACGAGTAGCTTCCGGATTCTTGGATGAAGTAAGTCGCGCCATGGAGATGATCACACGGGCTCCCCAGCGCTGGCCTGTAAGCACCGCCGACGTACACAAATTCGTCTTGCGGCGATTTCCTTTCCTGATCTTCTACCGTGACATTCCTTCGATGATTCAGATTCTGGCTGTCGCCCATGGTCGCAGACGGCCTGGCTACTGGAAGCGGCGCATTTGAGTTCCAGACATCACAAACAGAAGACGATCCCCTCAAAAACACAAGCTTCTGTGATTAGCCCGATTCCTGCGATATCATTGAGATGATGGCCACCGTACTGCCTACGTCCAGCGCCAAGAAGCTTCATCCCTTTCAGACCGACGACCTCCGGCTGCGCCCGATCCACGACAAAGTCATGGCGCAGGAGCGGCTGTCGGCTGACGACGCGCTGGCGCTCTATCGCTCGGGCGATATTCTGGCCGTGGGCTGGCTGGCCAATCATGTGCGCGAGCGGATGCATGGCGACCTCGCCTACTTCAACGTCAATCGCCACATCAACTACACCAACGTCTGCGTGGCCGCCTGCCGCCTGTGCGCCTTCGGCCGCAAGAAGGATGTTCCCGGCGCTTACACCATGGCGCTGGAAGAGGTCTGGACAACGGCCGCTTCCGGCTACACCGAAGCCATCACCGAATTTCACATCGTCGGCGGCCTGCATGCCGACCTGCCGTTTCAGTATTACGTCGATCTCATTGCCGGTCTGAAAGAGCGCTTTCCGCAGGTACACCTCAAAGCCTTCACCATGGTGGAGATCGCGTTCTTCTCCAAGATCGGCAAGATGACGCCGCGCGAGGTGCTGGTCAAATTCAAGGAAGCGGGCCTGGACTCGATGCCCGGCGGTGGCGCTGAGATTTTCTCCGACCGCATCCGGCACATCATCTGCGATCACAAGATTGACGGCGATGACTGGCTGCAGATTGCGCGTACCGCACACGAAGTCGGGCTGAAGTCCAACGCCACCATGCTCTATGGCCACGTGGAGAACGATGAGGACCGCGTCGATCATCTGCTGAAGCTGCGGGCGCTCCAGGACGACACGCACGGCTTCCAGACCTTTATCCCGTTGGCGTTTCACCCTGAGAACACGCCGCTGCAGCACCTGCCGAAGACGACCGGCATGCTTGATCTGAAGCAGATTGCGGTGTCGCGGCTGGTGCTCGACAACTTCCCGCACATCAAGTCGTACTGGCAGATGGTGACGCCGAAGATGGCGCAGATCACGTTGCGCTTTGGCGCCGACGATATCGACGGAACCGTGGTGGAAGAGAAGATCTATCACGATGCCGGAGCGACCACGCCGCAAGGTTTGCAACGCCAGGATTTAATTCGCCTGATCACCGAAGCCGGCCGCATCCCCTTCGAGCGCGACACGCTCTACCGGCCCGTCACCCGCACCGAAACTACTGTCACCGTCGCGGTGTAGGTCGCGTCAAGGCTCTCAACATATTCAGTTGTCATCCTGAGCGGAGCATGAGCTGCCTTTGCTCGTGCGGAGTCGAAGGACCGCTATCTCCGGAATATCGCGCGGATATAGAGGTCCTTCGACTCTGGCGGCCAAAAGCGGGCCGCCTACGCTCAGGATGACAAACGGATTTGGGGCCGCTGCGCTCAGCATGGACGTAAGTTTCGGCAAACGAGTCTGGGTTAGGCAAACCAATGAACTCTTATAACCTCTACTTCTTCTGCTCCGGCGCCAGATGTTTCCTTCCCGGCATCGGCGGCCAGCCCAGCGACTGTCCCTGATACAGCGCGACCGCGGTTTCATAGCGCTTGCCCTCGCCGTCGTGTACGGCGAAGCGCCGCGGATGGTCCGGGGGGCCGCTCCACATGCACACTCCCGCGTAGACCCCATCCTTGCGCAGGATGTAGAAACTCATGTCGATGTACTGCAGCTTTTCGGGATAGCCTTCATAGTTGCGCACGATGCGCTTCAACGCGTCCATGCCGGCATCCTGAGGCGACATGCCGCGCCGCATGTTCTCGACGATGGTATGGGCGCCGCAGATCTTGATGTTCTCCTCGCCGTTGCCGGTCGCGCCCGCCGAGCCGATGTCCTGATCGGTGTAGCTGCCGGCGCCGATGATCGGCGAATCCCCGGCGCGTCCGGCCAGCTTCCAGGCCAACCCGCTGGTGGTGGTCGCGCCTGACATCTCGCCCTTCTCATTCACCGTCGAGCAGTGAATCGTGCCGGTCGGGGGGTGCAATACGTGCTGGATAGCGGTCATGCGAAACTCCGGCTCAATCCCGATCCGCGCCGCCAGTACTTCCATCCGCTCGATGCGCTGGTCATAATTCTCCGAGATATTGCCGGCAGTATCGGGGAATTTGAATTTTGGACTGGCCAGTCCGGGCCCCCACCAGTCGTCGTTGGACATGGTCTCGCGCCACAGTTGCCAGACTTTGCGCGAGCGTTCGGTCAGCAGGTTCTCGCGTGGGAAGCCCATGTCGAAACCGAACTTCTGCGCGCCTTCGCCCACCAGCATGACATGGCCGGTGTGCTCCATGACCGCCTTGGAAAGCAGCGACACGTTCTTGATTTCGCGCACCGCGGCTACCGACCCGGCCATGCGCGTCGGGCCATGCATGCAGCAGGCATCGAGTTCGACGACGCAGTCCTCGTTCGGCAATCCGCCCAGGCCAACGCTGTCGTCGTTGGGATCGTCTTCGGGGCCGGTAATGACTTGCATCACCGCGTCCAGGGTGTCGCCGCCGCTGGTCAGTACGGCGTAGCCGCGATCGAGATAGTTATAGCCATTGTGGGCGCAAATGATAACCGGCTTTTTGGGCAGTGCGCTGGAGGTTGCCGGGGCATTTGCGGGCTGCGTTTGGCCCTGTAGGTCGAGCGCGAGCGACGCGGTACTAAGAGAAGTGGTGGCAATAAAATCGCGGCGCGTAAGTTTCATGGGAATCTCCCGGGGGAAAGGAATGGCTCAGCAGGATAGCACGAACCTGGCGGGGTACGCAGGCGAGTGAACGCAGGCAGCTTCGTTGACATCGTGACGCCCTTGCAAGGTGGTTAGTGGGAGCAACCCAGAAACTGCTTTGATATTTCCTTGCCAAGCTTCAACCTTTCCGCCAGAACTCAACAGAACCAGATCGAGTAGAGGTTTGAGATGTCGGGCAAAAGAAAAGAGGAGGGCCAACTGGCTGCCCTCCTCCGGAAGCAAGTGTGGGTATTTTTCTAAGGCTCAGGTACGGTAGCGTACTCCACGTTCTGCACCTGAACGCCGCCAACGGCAACGCGTCCATCGGTCCAGGTGACGTAGGCATTGGTGCCGATTGCCGTGGCGTAGTCATAATCGCCGGCATAGCAATTCACCACGCCGGGATCATCCTGAGCAGGCTCGGGAATCAACTGGTCGCTGATCTGGAAGTTCGCGGTCCAGGTTACGCCGTTGTCAGCCGACTGAATCCCGTAGCGATAGTAGCTGCAGCCGGGATCGGTGACGTTGTTGCAGGCCGAGGTGGCTTGCCGGCGATCGTACCAGGAGACGGTGACCTTGGCGACCTGCTGGGGGCTGGCCAGGTTGTAGTTGACGGAGAGCGACGGCATCCACTGGGTCTTGTACTGTCCGCCGGGATCGTCGTTCAGCTTGATGGGAGCCGACCAGGTGGATCCGTTATCGGTGGAGCGGACGTAGTAGATGTCGCCGTGATCGTTGGGCTGCTGTCCCTGACCGGCATAGACGTAGTGGACTACTCCGTTGATGCCGACTCCGGGCTCGCCCCAACCCATGTGCCGCCAGATGGGATTGACCTGCTCGAAGTATCCGTTCGACGAGCACAGACCGTCACCCACCGGATTGAAGCGCGGACCCATGGTCGCGGAGGTCCAGGTAACGCCGCCGTCGGTGGAGCGGTACATGATGTTCTGCCGGCTGGCGTTGCCGCCGCCGCCTTCATCCATTCCGGCAACAAAAACCGTGCTGGTATAGCCGGCGTGGGACAACGGGGAAGCGGGCGGCGTACCGGTAACCTGGACGTCGCGAATAAACGGGTTGCCATTGGCCAGCTCGGCGGGAGTGCTCCAGGTGGTGCCGTCGTCGGAATAGGTAACTTCCAGCGCGCCGCTGCCAATGTTGAAATTGTTGAACGAGATATACATGCGGCCATACTTGGTGCTGAAGGGATTGTTGTCGACCCAGAACGACTCGCGATCGTCGGACGAGTTGTTATGAGCGCAAGCTCCGGTCGTCCAGTTCTGACCGTCCGGGGAGGTCCACAGACCGACGCCCAGGCCGCCGCAACCCGTCACCAGGTCACCGGCGTACCACTTTTGCTGCTTCAGGTTGTAGACCACGATGGGATCGCCGTAGTTGGTGCCGTGGCCGGTGCCCAAGGGAGCGGGAAGGATTTCGGTGAAGGTGGCGCCGCCATCGGTCGAGTACGAGGTTCCGGAATAGTTGTTGCCGTTGTGGTCGTTATAGTTCACCACCACGGTCTGGTCGCCGGGTTTGGCGCTGTGCCACACCGAGCTTTCGCTCTTGGTGCAGCTGTTGGCCGAAGTGCAGCTGCGGTTGCTGACCAGGATATTGGGGGGCTGGGGCGAGTCGCCGGTCACCTGATCTCCGTCGGCAGCGGGCTTGCCGCCCTGGACCAGTCCGCATTCGATGAGGACCAGGCCAGCGCCCATATTGTCTTGCATCATCATGTGGTAGGCGGGAATCATGGAGCAGGGAATTCCTACCGACGTCATTTGGGCTTGCGCCGGCAGCTGCAGAATAACCAATGCCAGGATGAGCATGGGAAACGCAGCGTACCAGAGCACCTTATTTCTGCCGTTCGTCTGCATTCTTTTCCTCTCTTTTGTCTGCTGATTCTTTCTGGCCCGAAGCCTGGGGTTGGGTGCTGGAAGCGGGCGATTTCGCAGCTGCTGCGAAATACTGTTCGTCCATCCAGACACCGGTTTTCTTCTTCATTGCGTCCAACTCTGCGCGCAGTTTGTCAGCTTGCAGTTTCTTGGTAATCTGAGGGGTAACTGTCTGGAGATCGAAATGACTGCGCTTTACCAGCTGCAGCAGAACCAACTGGGCGTCGCTATCTTCGAACACCACCCACTCGCCTTCCTTGCTCATACCGAAGGCCGCCTGCTCCATCTTTTCCGGCATCTCGCCGCGTTGGAAGGTCAGAGGATCGTCATCCAGGACAACGCTGTTGGTATCGTGAATCAGTTTCCTGGGATCAGCGCCGGTGGCATAAGCCTGACGAATTGCGCTGGCCAAGCTCTCTGCATCTTGCGGGCTCAGACCTCGCCCGGCAGTGACTCCGGGCTTGCGTTTCCAGATGAACAGCCGGCGTAAGGTAATGGTTTCGTAGTCATCCAGATGAGCGTTGTAATAGGCGCTCACTTCTTCGGGGGTGGGCTTGGCCTCACTTCTCATTTCCGCGAATTGCGCGTTCGACAGGATCTGGGTGCGGTCAATGGCTAACTGGTGGAGCACCTCAGGCGAGGTATCCAGATGGTTGGCAACCGCCTGTTGCGACAGCATCAGTAACTCGGCATAGTTATCGCCGATGGCCTGACGGGTCAGATCAGCCGGCCCCTGCTGGGCTTCCAAATCACTAAGGATGGATTCGAACTGCGCTTGCGTGATTTGCACACCGCCAACCTTAATGACTACCCGCTCGCTGGACGAAGAAGTGGGGTTAGCGGACGAGGATGCCGCGGCTGGAGTGGCTGCAGGCGGGGCGCTGGGAGACTGCTGCGCCATCCCTGTCGCAACCATCAAACATGCCGGCAGAAGACAAGAAAATACACGTGCAGCGAAATGTAGATTTACAACCCTGAACAAAGTGGCCAGCTTTCCGCCCTGAGTCAAGTTAATCGTGGACCACCACATCTCTTCCCGCTAGCAAGGAAGAGCCACATCCCCGGAGCATTTTTATAGAATTCCGAACCAAGTAGTGCAGCTAGCATTCCAAAGAGACATCTTGGTACGCTGAGGTTCAATCTCCACAAACTACAGGCGATAGTAGATATCAGCAAAAACAGCGGTGTCAAGAAAAGAAAGCAGGAATCGCAATTTCTTGCACAAGAGTGGAGGGACAATTCCGTTGACCCGGGCAGGCCCTGGTCCGGCGGTTAGTGCGGCTGCGGCTCGGCGGTTTCCTGGGAGGCGACCGCATACCAGCGGCCGTCGGCGAAACGCAGGACGTCGGTGAAACGGACCCGCATGACCTCATGACCCTGCTGGTCGGTGACCACGTCCAGGCCGCGCACCACCGCAGTATCGTCGAATAGCTCGGCTTCCAGGTCGGTCAGGTTCTGCTGATATTGATTGCTGCGCAGGGGAACTTCGCGCAGTACCTGGGATTTAGACCGGACCATGCCTTTCATCGAAGTGTCTTTGAAATCGCCGGCCAGCATGCAGTCCAGAGCAGCCGTATTCTTGTCGGTCAGCATCTGCAGCCAGGTGTGCTCAAATTGCAAGGCCGATGCCTTGTCGTGCTTCCAGTTGCCGGCAGGATAGGCAGAGCACGGCGGAGACGCCAGCAGCGGTCTGGCCAAGGCCGCCAGGATGAGCAACAACCCCAGACGCCGGTACAATACCAGGCTCCTTGAGAACCAGAAGGCACAGCACCCCGCTGTGCCTTGGGAGATCATTCTACCTGAGACTAGCCGGCTGCTCTCTCCGCCGTGTTCTGGTCGGCACGAAAGCGCAGCCGGGCGGCGATTCGGCCGATGCGGTCGAACTCCTCCTCGTCGGGCACGTAGACCAGTTCTACTCCGGTGCGGATGGCGTGACCTACGATGGCGTCGCCGATATCCTCCAGTTCGGTGTTCGGCTTGCCGCAGACTGCGCACTCCGGTGTGACGTGCAGGTCCATATGTCCGCAGTGGTAGCACTTCACCCCCGGGGCCTGGAAATTCGAACCCAGCAACAAGGTCAGAACCTCGCCGACCTCGAGCGAGCGCAGAACGCGACGCAATCCAATGGCGCCTCGTCCGTTGCGATGCGCCTCGCCGATGACTTCGCGGATGAGGTTCTGCTTGGCCTCGGTGTGATACTTGGCCAGGTGTTCGCGAGCCACCTGTTTCACCTGCTCGGAGGTAGCAACTTTGGGATCGATGCGGAAGTGGCCCACCAGCCGCTGCCGGGCCAGGGGCAGGAGCTGGGGCTCGATTTCGGACCAGACATCGTCCCGGCAGCCGATCAACAGGCGGTCGCAGCCGTCGCGCTCGAAGTATTGCTCGATGTGCTCGGCGACCAGCTTGAAGTGCTGCTGCGCTTCGTTCATCACCTTACGTTCGGCATGGCCGGCATCGTAGCCAGCGTAGCCATCGCTTTTGCCCCGCCGGGTAAGTTCGTTGATGAAATCTTCTTTCTCGCCGATCTGGTCATTCACCAGCTCAAAGACTCGCGCCATGGTGCGATCGGCCAGCAGCACACAGGCTCGTTGCTCGCCGTCCAGTACGGCGGCCAGCGGCTTCAGGTGGAAGCGCTGGCTGATAGCGACCTTCGGCTTCAGCAGCTGGCCGGGGATATCGAACTCGCGCCAAAAGCCTTTAGCGCCGCAGGCGAAGATAGCTTTCGCCTTGCCGCCATTGCCGTGTACCGGGTCGACCATGCCATTGATCCGTTCCAGGTCGGCACGGGTGCTGCCGTTCTTGCCATGTTTCTCCACCTCCCGTAGAGCGTCGCGGATCAGGTCTTTCACCATGATGGCTTCTTCACGATGCGATTTGTTAAACGGTGTCGTGGGCTGGTAATAAAACGTAATGGCGCAACCCTCGGCTGACTGAAAGTTAGCGAGTTCTCGGATGTCATCTCGGGTGATCATTCCGGTTCTCCTATCTGAGTTTTCTGGTGGTGCGATGAATAAGAGGGGGACTGCCGGGCAGCCCCCTGAATCAGGCGCTCTTGGAATACTCCACGAGCCTGTCTTTCAGAGGGTCTTGGATTGGCAAGGCACGTTGCAGATGTTCGCGAGCCTTGCGAATGGCCGCGCGCACCTCCTCCACCGTGTGGTTGGTGATGTCGGAGATTTCTTCCACCGTAAAGCCTTCGACCGTGTACAGGATGAAAGCCTCGCGCTCGTTGCGTCCGGCGTCGCGCAAGGTGGTTTCTACCAGGCTGATCAGTTCGTGCCGGGCGGCTAGCTCTTCCGGATTGCCGCTGGTGAGATCGGCAATTACATTTTCTTCGAACAACTTCTCATCCGGCTGGTGGAATTGCAGCCGAGCCTCGTCACTGCCGAGCACATTCTGCACTCCACGCGGCCGCTCCAGAGGAACCTGATCGTCGCTGCGGTTCTCGGAGGCCAGTTGGTTGATAGCCTGGATCGCCAGGCGATGAATCCAGGCTTCCAGACGCATGCGTTCGGGCTTGTCGGGCGGCTCGCCCAGAGCGTTGGCGACGGCCTCGCCGACTACATCCTCGACTTCCAGCTGGCCGGGCGCCAGTTGGCCCTGGTGCTCGCGATAGCTGAGTTCGCGCTGGATGAAGCGCTGCAGGCGCGGCAGGTTCAGGTTGAGATAGTGGGAAATGTCGCCGGAAGAGATCTGCGCCAGCTTGATCGCTGCTACCGTATCTTCGAAGGGAACCGTATCGACCGCCCGGGACGGACCGCGACGGCGCGGCCACTTGTGCTGGTTGCGCAGCAGTTCCTTGTGCTTTTTGACCTGCTCGGCGAGATCTTCAAAGCCGGCTTTGATGGCGGCGATCGCGTTGGCCCCGCTCTCCTGCGCGGCCATTTGCCCCGAAGGCAGGCGCAGATTCAGCGACACATCAAAACCGTGACGCGAGTTTTCCTCGACGCTGCCTTTCAGGTGCACCAGCTCAGGCCGAAACACCTGCAGATACCGGCCCAGCTTTTCCACTTGTTGGTTGATGAGTTTTTCGAGGTCGGGTGTTTTGGAAACTTTGTAGCTGAAATGGACATTCATGCCAAAGCCTCTCCGGACGAAGCTCTCTCCGCCCGCAGCTACAGTCCTTTTCTAAGCTGAATTTTACTCCTCCTAATACAGAAGCAAGCGGAAAATGATGAGTTGCATCAAAGCGGTCAAAGCAGGGAAACCGAAGCGTTTTTTTGGGAAGAGTAATTGCAATATCCGGGTCCAGAAAGGTTTATTTAATGGGCCGCCGCCGGATTGGACTCCCCGATTGCATCTTCCTGGCACTGGTGGGCCGCGGTCAGCAGTTTGTCAATGTCGGGATCGGCGCGCAGCTTGGCCAGCAGCGGGTCCGACAGCAGATTGGAGTAGGCGCAGTAATTATTCTCGACCGCACTTTCCAGCAGATGCAGCGCGGCCTGCGTCTTTCCGCAGTAGGCGAACAGCGATGCTTCGTAATACCAGGTTTCGGGATCGGGATCGGCGGGAAAGCTGGTCTCCGCATCCTGGGCGATGCGGTCCAAATCCGACGCCGGCCGAAGTTGCAGGCAGGATTCCAGCAGGTCGCGGTGGTACCGCGGCGCCGTCGGCATGCGCTTTACGGCTTCTTTGGCTTCCGCAATCTTGCCCGCGCGCAATAGCAGGGAAGGGGTGACATAAGCGGCCCATTGCGAGCCGGCGTCGAGGCGAATGAAATCGGCAGCGCGATCGGTCCGGCCCAGTTCCATGAACACCCAGGCGCAGGAGCGGAAGACGTAGTTGCCGGGATCGAGGGTGAGGGCGGTGTCACATTCGTTGGCAGCTTGCTCCAGCATGCCGGCGTAGCGATATACGTAGCTCATGACGAAGTGGGCCTGGGCGCTCTCCGGACGGCGCTTGACCAGAGCTTGCGCCGCTTCATAGGCCTTGCCCAGCTCGCCCCGTTCCACCCGATTGGTGATCAACTGCCCGGCAGCCACCGTGAGGTTGGGATCTAAAGTCACAGCTCGCTCGCAAGCCTGGTTGGAAAGCTGGAACATGGTTTCGCCGCCGTTGGAATAGGTGGCGTCATAGTAAGCGCGCAGGCCCAGCTCTTCCCAGGCCGGGGCGTAGTTGGGATCCATCTGCACCACGTGTTGCAGAACCGCGATGGCGTCTTTGTTGGGTCCGGGATCGTGGGGCAGCGCCAGGGCATGGAGGTAAAGATCGTAGGCTTCGGGATCTTTAGGACGGGTGCCGGCCTGCAGCTGGCCGGCGGCAACGCCCAGCGTGGGCAACAGACCTTGATGGATTTGGGCGGCCATGTCCGACTGCAGGGCGATCAGGTCCTGCGCGGGCGCGGTAAAGTTGGTCTGCCACAGCAAGCTGTCGTCGCGCGTGTTGATGGCCTCCAGGGTGACCAGCAGGTTGTCGCCTTGCTTCAGAAAGTGTCCGGTGATAACCGTGGCAACGTGCAACTCGCGGCCGACTTTTTCGGGATCGACGTCGTTGGTCGCGTACTTTCGGGTGAGCGAAGAAGGACGAACGTCGAGAGTTCGGATATAGGTCAGGACATTGGAGATTTCGTCGGCCAGCGCGAAGCGCAGGAAATCCACGCTGACGTCGCCGTTGACGTTTTGCAGGGGCAGCACCGCGATAGTGTTCTTGGCCGGGCCTCCGCCCGCATTCTGCCGGTGCTTGAACCACCACAGTCCCGCCAGGGTCAGCACCATCGCCAGCACAGCGCTGACGGCGAGCAGCAGATAGGTTTGCCAGCGGCTGGTGGTTTGAAAGGTGCTGGTAGAGATTCGGTAGGGAAAAGGCGACCGCATCCGGCCGCTGGTGGTTAAGCCGGGATCGGTTTCCTTCTTGAGCGCCTGCAGATCAGCCTTCATGGCCAGCGCGTTGGGATAGCGATTGCCGCGCTCCTTCTCCATGGCCCGGCCGATGATGCCTTGCAGGTCGGGCGGCAGATTGGGATTGAGCTTAAGCGGAGGAACCGGCTTCCTGTTGAGCACTGCCTCCAGCGTGGTCACCGTATTGTTTCCGGCAAAGGGCTTCTTGCCGGTGGCCATCTGATAAATCACCACGCCCAGGGAAAACAAGTCGGTACGGGAATCGAGTTCCTCGCCCCGGGCCTGTTCCGGCGACATGTAGACGGCCGTGCCGAAAATATCGCCCGCGATGGACAGCGGATCCTCTTGCGAGATTGGATCGTTCCAGCGATCGCCGGATAACTTGACCAATCCGAAGTCCAGGATTTTGACCTGCCCGCTATGCGTGATGAAGATGTTTGCCGGCTTGATGTCGCGATGGATGATGCCCTTTTCATGACATGCCGCCAGGGCATCGGCTACCTGAATAGCGATGTCGAGGATTTCTTCAATCTCCATCGCTTCGCCGCGCAGGCGATCTTTCAGGCTGATGCCCTCCAGCTTCTCCATCACGATGAAGGGCTGGCCGTCCTGGTCTTCGATGTCGTAAATGGTGCAGATGCCGGGATGATTTAATTGCGAGGCGGCACGGGCCTCGCGGATAAAGCGATCCAGGGCTTTGCGATCGTTGACCAGATTTTCGGGAATGAATTTGAGCGCCACGTGGCGGCCGAGGCGGGTGTCTTCCGCGTCGTAAACCAACCCCATGCCACCACCGCCGAGTTTCCCCACGATGTGATAGTGGGAGACGATCTGGCCAACCATGCCGAGGGCCTCGGTCCCGCTGGCGGTAATGTTAGGCCGCACGCGAGGTCGGGTCAAATCCTAGCGAAATGGTCTGGGCCTTCGCTGGCAATCAGGTTAGTTGCTGACCGCCAGTGGCTGAGCGGATGTTCTACTGCGCAGGTTGTTGAACTTCCGCCTGGATCACAAATTGAGTTCCGCTCTCCAACTTCAGGTCCTTAGCGTTGGTCACCAGGTTCGAGTTCTGGTCGAGCTGCAGGTTGCGGATGCCGAGCACGCCTTTGCCGTTCGGGCTCAGCAATGGGCCTTGGGTGGTGGTAGAACCCAGGGTGCCAACGGTAGAAACGGGCCCGGGCACAGTAGCCCCCTGGTCTTGTCCCGTGTCTTTGGCAAGCGAGCCTGAGCCCGACAGCTCACCCGTATCCGGCTCGGGATTGGGATTCGGCCCGACGGCCCGGACTAGTCCGTGGATCAGCAATTCCTTTTCGTCTGGCAACTCGACTTTGTCGAAAGCAAGGCCGATTGAGGTTTGCGAATCTCCCTTGGAACGTGCTTGTACGCTGGTGACGTGGCCTATGACTTTGCTTCCCTTGGGGATCACGATGCCTCCGCCCTGCAAAGTAACCGAAGTCTTGGCCATCACTTCATCTCCCACTTTCAGCTTCTTGGCATCCAGAGACTTGGATAGAAGCACAGGAATGGACGCATGGCCGGTCGGTTGGGCTTCGGTCGAGGCTGCGTGCGTACTAGCCGCGGGCTGTTGCGCTGGGCACGCCATAACCGCAAGCAGAATAGAACAAGCCATGGCAACGACGCGACTCATGAGGCATCTCCAACTCGTACTAGGGAAATTGTTTGCCTCCGCGCAGTACCGGTCAAGGGAATTGATGGCTGCGAAACAATTTAGCGGCAGCTTTCGACAAGGGTGCCTCGTTTCTGGGGACGGCAAATTATTTAGGGGAGCAGCTGTATTTGCTCCGCCTACGGCTGTGGGCGCCAAGAGTGCCGAGATGAGTTAGGAAAACTCCGACCACGTGAAAGCGACCTAGGCTAGCGCCGGTTGTCGGTCTGCGGCTCAGGATGAATCAGCACCCGAAACAGCTCGGGAACTTCCTGGCGGAAGCGGCCTTCCACGGCAGTCTGGATATCGTGTACGCGTGACAGCGGCAAATCATCCTGCATGGTAATGTGCAGCGAAACATAGAGGCGGCCGCCGACTCGCTTGAACGTGAGATCGTGCATGTCCACCACCTCGGGGAAGGATTCGGTAACGGCCTGCAAGCGCTGCTCGAAACTCGGGACGGGGACGGGGCCGTCACTAGTTTCGATGGTCGCCGGTTCGCTCTCGATGTGGGTCAGGATGCTGGAGATCTCATTCACATCCTGCTTCATCTCGGCCTCCAGCCGGGTCACGCGATCGTGAGCTTCCTTCAGGCTGAGCCGTTCGTCCAGCTCCACGTGCTGCTCCACGTGCAGTCTGCCGCCCAGGTCTTGCACGCTGATGTCGTGCACGTTCAGGTCGTTGCGCGTGGCGACGGCGCGGATGCGATCGAACAGGCTTTCCTGGCGGCTGGCTCGGGCGCGAGCGTTCACCACCACATCGGCGTCGGGAAGCAGAGCGCGGATACGCGACGACACTTCGTTGGACACCTGCTCGGAGCGCTGGAAGGTAACGTTGCGCGACATACCCACGGAGACGTCGGCGAAGTAGCGGCTCCCCGCGCGGCGAATGCGCACCCGGTCCACCTCGAGTACGCCTTTGACCCGGTAAACCTCTTGAATGATGCGGCCGCGTATGCCGGCGGGGGCGGCATCGAGCAGCGTATCGATGGTCTGCCGGGCCAGACGCCAGCTCACGTAGACCACGATGCAAGCCACGAACAGGGCGGCGATCGGATCGGCTTTGGCCGTCCAGGGCAGGGAATACTGCCGCCCCAGCAACACCAGCGCCAGGCCCAGGATTACCACCCCACTGGACCAGATATCGGTGCTGAAGTGCAGCGCGTCGGCCTGCAGCGCCTGGCTGCCATACTTGTCGGCAATGCGTCGCAGCCGGCGCGAACGCCAGAAGTCGACTGCCATCGAGATGCCCATCACCAGAAACGCCCAAACCGTGGGCTCAATCTCGATCGAATGAAAGAACAGGCGCTTGACCGCCTCATAAACAATCCACACGCAGGTCAGCAGCAGCAACCCGGTTTCCAGAAAGGCGGAGAAGCTTTCGACTTTCCCGTGACCGTACTGGTGCTCGGCATCGGCCGGCTTGTCGGAGACGCGGACGGAGAAGTAGGTGATGGCTGCCGCTATCAGGTCGAGCCCCGAGTGGGCAGCTTCGGAAAGGATGCCCAGACTACCAGTCCCGATTCCGACCACAACCTTCATGCCGGTGATCGCAACCGCGGCAACAATGGAATTGAGGGCAACCGCTTTCTTCTCGCGCTGCATGCCGGCGGTGCTGACGGCGTCCGTCATATAGTCTGATTATTCACGTTCCCCAGGAATCCGCCAACCGCGGGGGGCTGCAACGAGTTCATAGTTAGTTTAACCTTTCCGCAACTGGGCCCGTTTCCCATTACGGCTTAACGCTTTTGCCGTGCTTTTCGTACAATGTGGTACGATTTTTGTAATCCATCTGCCCCGCCTGAGGCGGCACTATTCCGGAGGATTACCAGTTCATGCAACGTTCCACATTGCTGGCACTCGCGATGACGTGTGCCCTTACCTGCGCTGGCTACAGCCAGCAGCCCAGTACTCAACCGCCGCCTGCGGCCGGCGCTAACAGCTCGGAGGCGGCCGCCAAGCCGGCGAATCCAACTCCGGCGGCCAGCAACGTTCCCATGAGTGAGGCCGTGATTACGCTGAAGGGAGCCTGCGAATCCAAGGCCGGCAGCACTCCACCGGCGGGTTGCATCAGCAGCCTGACGCGCGAGCAGTTTGAGCAGTTGACCAATGCTCTGCAGCCCGCCGACAAAGGTCCTGTGCCACCCGAGGTGAAACGGAAATTTGCCACCCAGTATGCCAAACTGCTGACCTTCGCCGATGCGGCCCGCCAACTCGGCTTGGAGAACGATCCCAAGGTGCAGCAGATCTTCGCTTTCGCCCGCAATCAGATTCTGGCTGAGACCCTCAACCAGCACTACATGGAAGAGTACGCGCATCCCACCGATCAGCAGATTCAGGAGTATTACGACCAGAACGCGAAGAAGTATCAGGAAGCCACGCTGCTGCGCATCATCATTCCGAAGGCCCAGGGTCAGCCGGACAAGCCGAAGCCTCCTTCCGAGGCCGACCAGCAAGCCTATGCGGACAAGATTCGCGAGCGCTGGGTGGCCGGTGAAGATCCTTCCAAGCTGGAGAAAGAAGCCATGGAACACGCCGGCGTCAGCACTCCTGCTCCCGACGTGAACGTGGGTGCCCGGCGTCCGGGCTCGCTGCCCGAAGCGCATGAGGCGGTCTTCAGTTTGAAGCCGGGCGAAGTTTCGCCAGGTGTTCAGCGATCCTGCCGCCTTTTACTTCTACAAGGTAATTTCGGTGCGTCAGGTTCCGCTGAGCGAAGTGAAGACCACCATCTCGTCAACCTTGCAGCGGCAGTTGTATAACGAGAAGCTGCAGCAATTGCAGAGCTCTGTAACCCCGGTATTGAACGATGCGTATTTCGGACCGGAAACGCACGCCCACCATGCCCACCAACATGATTCGCCCGGGTGGGCCGCCGCGGGGCAATGGTCCGCCGCCGGGCCCGGGAGCTCCGCCTGCGCAGCCTAACTCGGGCGCTCCGCCGAAGTAATCATGCCATCGGAACGGACGGTGCTGGTCACGGGCGTTTCGGGAAACCTGGGAACCAGACTGCTTCCGTTACTCTCCGGCTTTCGGGTGGTGGGCGTGGATATGCGCCCACCCGAAAGCTCAGCCATCTCCCGCTTTGAACAGATGGACTTGGGCCGCGAGGCCTGCTGCCGGCAACTCATCGAGCTGTTGCGCGAGACCGGCGCTGAGTCCGTTCTCCATCTGGCTTTCGTGCTCGATCCCCAGCGCACCGGCGTTCTCGACGAGGAACGCATGTGGCAGATCAATGTGGCCGGCACGGCGCGCCTGATGGAAGCGATAAGCGTGGTCAATCGCACCGGCGGTGCGGTCAAGCAATTCATCTTTCCCAGCAGTGTCGCTGCCTACGGCCCGGAAACCGCAGGTCCGGTTCGCGAAGACGCTCCCTTGCGAGCTCACACCTTGCCTTACGCCGTTCACAAACGCGAGAGCGACGAGGTAGTGCGCTATCGTGCGGCCAGCCTGGGCGAGTGTCGCATTTATCTGCTGCGCCCGCATATTTTCGCCGGCGCCACCATGCAGAACTACATGGTAGGGGCTTTGCGCGGAACTCCGCTGGGCAAGAGCAAGCGCGCCGCTCGCATGCGTGCTGAAGGCCGCCGGTTGCCGTTCATGCTGCCGCGGGGCGAGAAATATCTGGAAAAGCGGCTGCAGTTCCTGCATGTCGACGACATGGCGCGTCTGCTGGTCCTGTTGCTGAACCGGCCGGCCAGCGATCCTGCCATGACGATCATGAATGTCGCCGGGCGCGGGGATTCGCTTACCATCCGGCGCTGCGCCGAGCTGGCCCAGGCCACCATCAAGCGCGTTCCCACCCGCGCGGCCTTTCGCCAGGTGCTGCGCTTTTTGTGGAAGTTCGGTATCTCCTCGATTCCCCCCGAGGCGTCGCCCTACATGCTGGGCTCCTACACCATGGATACGGGCCGCCTGCAGCAGTTCCTGGGCCCGGAATACCCGCGAGTGATTCAATACACCATCGAGGATGCCCTGCGCGACAGCTTCAAGAACAACGGCTAGCCGCGCGGCCTTCGAAGCCTGGGAGACATGGGAGTTGTGATGTCAGCTGAGTCCGGTCATGGCGTTCCGCGATGACCAGGCCGCCGACGATAGCGAGTCGAACCCCTGCGCCGCTGGCTCCGACCCGAATAACTCCCCACTAGGTCGAAGCCTGCGGCCGCGAAAGTGCAGTTGGTTTTACCGCGTGCTGCAGTTGGTACAGCGGGTGATGTAGACGCCGTTTACCTGGAATCCCGACACCGGCCCGTAGATCAGATTCCATGGTCCGGTTGGGCTGCCGCTGCTGTTGGTCGCGCCATATCCCCAGGGATTGTTATAGGCCCACCACCACACGTCCTGCGAGTTGGGATCGGTCTGCACGGCCACGATCCAATAGGCGGTATTGGCCTGCAAGGTGCAATTCTGGCTGCAGGTGAAGGTGACCAGACCGGGCTGGGACGGGATGGAACCAACCTGGGTCAACTGGGTGATGATGGTCTGGGGCTGGCCGCCGTCGCCGCCGGTGCCGGCTTCCAGGTAGAGGCTGATGGGATTGTTGTCCTGCGATTGCCAGGTGCTTAACGGCAGCTGAACATTGGTCATGTTAGCTTGCCCGGGAGTGGTGAACTGAAAGCCGTACACCGAATTGCTGAAGCCGCTGCCGCTGATGAAAATGCCGTTGTTGTAGAACTGGCCGTTGGGTCCCAGGCTGGTGTAGAGAATGTTGTTGGGGTCGGCGACAGCGTTCACCGTCGAAAGTGCGGCGGCCACGATCAGGGCCGCGCCGAAAATCAAGCTCTTGCGAAATGCATACTTCATGGTTTGTTTCTTCTCCTCAAGGTCGGTGAAAATCTCGCAGCTACGTCATAGCGGTGACGAAAGCATTATTTGCGATGGCTGGGATAATATCGAACGTTCGTTAGGGAATGTCTGCAAAGTTGCATGGCGGGGCAGCAAGAAGTAGAGTTTTCCCCTAATAGGGTGTGGTGATTTGGCGTTTTGTGCTATTCGCGAACCGGGAGCTATTTTTGCAGGTTCGCCGTCGCGGCCCCACATTGCCCTCAAAGTAGCTGGCTGCCGAAGGAAAACTCGCGATGAAACTGGATGAGATCGATTTTCGCATGCTGGAAATTCTGCAGATGGACGCGCGCATTCCCGTCCTGGATCTGGCCGACCGCGTGGGTCTGTCGCCGACGCCTTGCGCGCGCCGTTTGCGCCGGCTGGAGAGCGAAGGCATTATCACGAACTACTGTGCGACCCTGAACCCCAAAGCTATAGGCCTGGACGTGACCGCCTTTGTCAGTGTGCGCGTGCGGCACTCCCCTGAGATGGCGGCGAAGTTTACGGCTGCGATCCGGAAGATGCCGAACATTCGCAGTTGCTACCGCCTCACGGGAAGCTACGATTACCTGTTGCGGGTGCAAGCCTCCGATATGAACAGCCTTTCGCGCTGGCTGCAGGACAGGCTGCACACGATTCCTTCGGTTCTGCACACCTATACCAGCATCGTCATGGAGTCCATCAAAGACGAGCCGGTATTTCCTCTTGCCCTGGCCGCGCAGGAGTATAACGCCGATACCCTGGCCGAGATCCGCTCGCGCCCGAGAAAAAGCAGTTCGTAGCGTGCGGGGGACGAACTGACGCGGGCTCAGCCGGCCGGGCCTGACCCCCGCGTGAGGCCGATCGCTCTGCTGCTTCCGGCTTTCATTACAATATCCCTATGGACTCATTCATCATTGCAGGCAGACAGTTTCGCTCGCGGCTGATTGTGGGCACGGGCAAATACAAATCAGGCCAAGAGACGGCCCGCGCCATCGCGGCCAGCGGCGCCGAGATGGTGACCGTGGCCGTGCGGCGCGTGAATCTGGATCGCAGCAAGGAGTCGCTGCTAGATTTCATCGATCCGAAGCAGTATTTTCTGTTGCCCAACACCGCCGGATGCTATACCGCCGACGATGCCATCCGCACCGCACGACTGGGGCGCGAGGTCGGCCTGTCGGACTGGGTGAAGGTCGAGGTCATCGGCGATCAGGCCACGTTGTTTCCGGATGTGCAGGCGACCATCGAAGCTACCCGAGTGCTGGTGAAAGAAGGCTTTACGGTGTTGCCCTATACGTCTGACGATGTGGTAGTAGCCAAGCGGCTGATCGACGCCGGGGCGTCGGCCGTGATGCCGCTGGGCGCGCCCATCGGCAGCGGCATGGGCATCCAGAACCAACCCAACATTCGTATCCTGCGCGAGATGATCACCGACGTTCCGCTCATCGTCGACGCCGGCGTGGGCACCGCATCGGATGCGGCCATCGCACTGGAACTCGGGGTGGACGGCGTGTTGATGAACACCGGCATCGCCGGCGCGCAAGATCCGATACTCATGGCCGAAGCCATGAAGAACGCGGTGATCGCGGGACGGCAGGCGTATCTGGCGGGTCGCATGCCGAAGAAGCTCTATGCCACCGCCAGTTCGCCGCTGGAAGGCGTCGTGCGGTAGAGCAGTGGATCTGGCTCGTGTTGCCCTAATGAGCCGCTGGAGAGGGAAGCGAGAGCGGCGTAGGTAACGCCGCTCATTGTTTTTCCGAGAGGGCGCACCTCAGTGCATATCGCTCATCGCGCCGCCGGTGCCACCCTTTTGCGAGAGCATTTTCACGCTGTCGACGTGTAGCGAGCCGTCGGCGGTCATGCTGCCGGTGACCTGCACGTGATGTCCGAGATGATCTTGCAGGGCTGCCGGATTATCCACAGGCACAACCTTCTGATCCTTGTCGGTAACGAAAACCGGCTTCTCGCCGGACGCCACGCACTTTTTGGCGCAAGCCTCGTGGGCGGCATTCGCGCCTTTGGCACCGCATTTGGAATCGCTGATCCATCCGTCCCAAGTCTGGTCTTTAGCGAAGCCCAGGACGGTCATGCTGCACAAATAAAGCCCAATCACCAACAGCACTCTCTTCTTCATTGCCATCTCCTCGTACGTCGGCCGCGGCGCGGCGCGACGAATTTTCAGATCGTTAGGACGGAAAACCGGCCGGCTGCCGCCTCTCTCTTCCTGAACGTTTCGACCAAAGCGACTGCCTGAGGTCGTGGCCAGAGATCGGTTCAATCTCACTGGATGTACGGCGCGAACCTCCCCACGGATGCGTCTGCCCCAAGTTTATTCCACTACGGATGCTTTGCGGCGGAAAAGCGGATGCAGGAAAATTATGTCGCGACCAGGGAACAGCCGCTGCGGCATGAGCGCTGGCAATATGGGGGAAGTTAGCTGGCCAACGTCGTTAGTGTGGCTGTTCGGTATTTTCGGCAACTGCGGCTGGGGCCTTGGGGTCGGCCTTCGCCCGCTGTTCGAACAGAACCACCTCGCCGGGCTTGACATAGCCGAGTTGTTCGCGGGCTTCCTTCTCGATCATGCTGGGATCGCCGCGCTGCAAACCGTCTACCTGATGCTGCAGTTGCTCCTGTTCGAGTTTCTGGTGTTCGATTTCATTTTCCAGCCGCTGGACTTCAGCGCGCTTGCTCTCCCAAACCTTCATTCCGTTGGCCCCGAAGACCACCCGGTAGCCCAGGAAAACTGCCAACAACGCAATGCACAGCGTCGCCAGGATGCGACGCATGCGATAGACCCAGTTTCCGGCGATGCGAACGGTAATCGTCATGAGCGAAGTAGGACTCGTTCTCTAGTGAACGTCGCTTCGCCGCTGTGGTCAAGAGTAAGTTCCCAAGTTATGGTCTCGCGAACCAGTCTCGTTAAGCGATGAATAGGCGAAGAAACGCGCACCGAAGCTGGTCATTGTCGACGGTATCGCGGGGCGGCGTGTTACAGTCTCATCCGAAATTCTCCCGGGGGGTTACGATGACAAACGCCCGCATCGTGTTGACGACTATCGGGGCGAAGGAAGCAGCGGAAAAAGTGGCGCAGCAACTGGTGGATCGCCGGTTGGCCGCCTGCGTCAACATCGTGGGACCTATCCGTTCGATTTATCGCTGGAAGCACAAGGTCCATAACGAACCGGAGTATCTGCTGCTGATCAAGACCACAGCCGAGCAGGCGGTGCAACTGCAGTCGTCCTTCAAGGGCTTGCATCCTTACGATCTGCCGGAGGTGGTGGAGTTGTCGGTGCACGGCGGTAGCGAGGACTACCTGGCGTGGCTGGCGGCCGAGGTCAGCGGCAACGAGTGATGGCTAAATGTCGAAAGCGGGATCAGCACCGAAGCATGAAGATCGGCGTTGACGGCGGGCAGCAGTAGCATGGGTTTCCGTGCGAGTTGGGACAATGCGGTTTGATACAATATCGCCACGGACGCCGGTGAGGAGAATGGCGTTCGCCGCAGATTTGAACCGCAATTCCTACTGAACTTTGTACCAGCCCAAGGGCGCAGATGATGCGCCATGGGGGAGACAGCATCGTCCCACGGGCGAAATCTCCGCTCGACCGGGGCGCAATGTTAGAGGGAGCCTGTTCTGACCTCGCGACCTGATCTCGTCGCTTACAATCCGGCCCACCATCGCTTCGCGGTAATTGTTGCCTGGGCCACGTTTCTGCTCATCGTAGCCGGCGCCCTGGTGACCAGCAACGATGCCGGGTTGTCCGTCCCCGATTGGCCCACCTCATTCGGCTCGCTGTATCGATTGCCACCTATGGTGGGCGGGGTGAAGTACGAACACACGCATCGCATGATCGCCGAGTTCATCGGGCTGCTGATCATCGTGATGGCGGTATGGACGCAGCGGGTCGAAACCCGGAAATGGATGCGCGTACTGGGGTGGACGGCTCTGGGCGCGGTGGTGGGACAGGGCATTCTCGGCGGCATCACGGTTCTGAAGTTTCTGCCCTGGTCGGTCTCGACCGCGCATGCCACGCTGGCGCAAATGATTTTCTGCGTGGTGGTGGCCATGGCGCTATTCACCAGTCGTGCGTGGCTGCAGGACTCGCAGCCGATTGCAGAACACGAGCTGTGGCCGAGCACGCCGGTTCTGACTGCGGTGGCTGCGGCTTGCGTGTGGGTGCAGTTGATTTTGGGCGCTGCTTTCCGTCACTCAGGCATTAAACTCCTGCCGCACCTCATTGGAGCCTGTGTGGTGACGGCGATGCTGTGCTGGACCGTCGTACGCGTGCTGACGCGCTACGGCAATGTCGGCCATCTTCGCAAGCCGGCGCAGCTGTTGCTGGCCCTGTTGATGGTCCAGCTGGGGCTCGGCTTTTGCGCGTACCTGACGCGGATCACCTGGGGTCATGATGCCGTACAGCCCATGCAGATCATGGTGGTGAGCACGGTGGCGCATGTCGCCGGAGGCGCGCTGGTGCTGGCCGCCAGTGTGGTGCTGGCTATCCAGGCGCGCCGCATGATCGATGTGCATGCCGCGCAGCCGGCGACGCAAAGCGCATCCCGAAAGGCCGTGATCGCATGAGCAGCGTCACCCAGCCGTTGGCTGTTCCGCGCGCGGGCATTGCCTCCCTGGCTCGCGACTACGTCACGCTCACCAAGGCGCGAGTGACCACGCTGATCGTGATGACGGCGTGGGCGGGAGCCTATTTCGCTGCCGCTAAGTCGGGCGTGTCATCACTATCGTGGACACTGTTGCACGCGCTGATCGGCATCGGATTGGTCAGCGGCGGTACTGCGGCTATCAATGAAGTTGTCGAGCGCGATATCGACGCGCTGATGCGCCGAACCTCGCGGCGTCCCCTGGTCACCGGCAGCATGAGCCTGCTGCACGCCTCGCTGGTGGCCTTCGGCATGACCATCGGCGGCGTGTTCTACCTGTGGCTGACCACCAACTGGCTCACGGCTGCGCTGGCGGCGCTTACCTCGATCAGCTATCTGACGGTGTATACGCCGATGAAGCGCGTGCATCCCATCTGCACGTTTCTGGGCGCATTTCCCGGAGCCATGCCTCCGGTGCTGGGCTGGACAGCGATTCGCGGCCGGCTCGATGCCGAAGCCTTGGTGCTGTTCGCCATCGTTTTCTTCTGGCAGTTTCCGCACTTCCACTCCATCGCCTGGCTCTATCGCGAAGACTACGAGAACGCCCGCATCCGCATGTTGCCGGTGGTGGAGAGCGATGGCCGTTCCACGGCGTTCGCCATCGTGATGTATGCGCTGGCGCTGATTCCGGTGTCGCTGGCGCCCACGCTGATGGGCATGTCGGGCTGGGGCTATTTCGCCGGCGCGCTAATTCTCGGCCTGGGCATGCTGTGGTTTAGCTTGCGCATGTGGACCATGAAGCTGACCCCCATCGTACCGGAATCGAAGCTGCGCGCCCGCCAGGTGCTGCAGGCTTCGGTGATTTATCTGCCGCTGCTGTTTGCGCTGATGATGATCAATCGCGTTTGAGCGGCTATCAGCCATCAGCCATCGGCTCTTAATGTAGTGTCATGCGAGACTCCTTAACAAGTTTTCTGGAATATTGGGCCGCGATGCCAAGGCCTTTTGCAATATTCATGGTCGGTTGGATATTGCTTGGCGTTGGGGCTGCAATTTTCTTCAAGAAGGCGGTTTATACTACGAAGAAATCCGCCCACCCGATCCTGGTGATCGGATTCGGGGCCGTGTTCCTTGCATTCACGGAATGGATAACGCGCGGGAATGTGCCATGGTTCTTTATCGTAGCGCTGGTTGTGATTGCGTTCCTGAACATTCGTAACACGCAATTCTGCTCTCGTTGTAATGCGACAGTTTACCCGCGTGGGTTGTCGCGTCCCTTGTTCTGTTCCAAGTGCGGAGCTGAATTGAAAAGCCAAGATAGCGCGGCTTCGGAATGATCGCCTAGCTTACCTCATATAGAATTGACTGTGGCCCTCGCATGAGCGTTTCCAACACTCTTCATCCGACCTCCGCAGAACACTCGGATGCCGCGGTTTCTTCCGTCATTCAGCTGGAGTCTCTTCGCCACCAGTATGGCGATCGCGTCGCGTTGAACGGAGTTTCGTTCGACGTTCGGCCCGCCGAAATTTTCGGCCTACTCGGTCCCAATGGCAGCGGCAAGACTACCACCTTCCGCATTCTCTCGACCCTCATGGTACCCTCGGCCGGACGCGCGCTGATTCTGGGTCACGACGTGGCCCGCGAACCGGCGCTGGTGCGGCGCAACATCGGCGTGGTCTTCCAGGCGCAGAGCATCGATATCAAGCTCTCGGCCGAAGAGAATCTGATGCTCATAGGCCACATTTACGGCCTGCATGGCACGGCACTGAAGAAACGCGTCAGCGAAATGCTGAACCGGGTTGGCCTGGCCGATCGTGCCAAGGAGAAAGCGGAAACATTTTCCGGCGGCATGCAACGGCGCTTGGAATTAGCGAAGGGGCTGCTGCATCATCCCTCGGTGCTGCTGCTGGATGAGCCGACTACCGGACTTGATCCGGGGGCGCGTCGCGATCTGTGGCAGTATCTGCAGATCCTGCGCGATGAAGAGCGCGTCACCGTGTTGGTCACGACTCACCTGATGGAAGAGGCTGAGCGCTGCGACCGGTTGGCGATTTATGCCAACGGTAATGTGGTGGCGCTGGGCACGCCCGCGGAATTGAAGAGCGAAATCGGCGGCGACGTAATTTTGCTGGAATCCAATGAGCCGGATTCTCTGGCGCAACGTATCGAGCAGCGCTTCGGTCTGCATCCCAGTGTGCTCGATCATCAGGTGCGGTTGGAGATCGAAAGCGGACATCGCTTCGTCACCGACGTGGTCGAAGCTTTCCCGGGCGAGATCGAAGGCGTCTCGATCCACAAGCCCAGCCTGGAAGACGTCTTCATCCGGCGAACCGGCCACCGCTTCTGGACGGAAGAGAGCGAATCCGACGTAAAGGATTGATACGCTCTGTTGCCGTAACGCTCACTCTTAACCCCTGGCCGGCTTCAGCGGCGGCGAAGGGTTCGCAGTGGAGGGCCGGAGCGGCCTGATTCAAATCTGCAAGGGAAGACTTCATGCGCCCCGAAGGTAGCCATCATAGAACCGCGATGAGCCGCCGCGAGCGCGAATCTGCCTGTTAGAATAAACCGGTACGGTTTCGCTTGATGGCAGCTACTCAAACCACAACTTTTCCCGCGACCCTGGCGCCCACCCGCGCCGGTACTCTGAGGCCGGCAATTTCGCTGTGGTGGCGAGAGGTGGTTCGTTTCTACCGCCAGCGGGCGCGCGTAGTTGGCGTCATCGCCTCACCGCTGCTGTTTTGGATCGTGATCGGCTCCGGCTTCGGCACCTCATTCCGCTCCAGCGGCGCCGGCGGCCAGCACTATCTGGCGTTCTTCTTTCCCGGCGCGCTGATCATGATCGTGCTGTTCACCGCCATCTTTACCATGATGTCGGTGATCGAAGATCGCAAGGAAGGCTTTCTGCTCTCCGTGCTGGTCGCGCCTGTCAGCCGCTCAGTCATCGTACTGGGCAAAGTGCTGGGCGGCGCCACACTAGCCACGGCGCAAGGAGTAATCTTCCTGGTGTTCGCGCCCGCCGTGGGCGTGCATTTCACGCTTGCCAGCTTTGGGCTGACGGTGCTGACTATATTTCTGGTTGCGTTTTCGTTGACCGCGCTGGGCTTTATCATCGCCTGGCCGATGGATTCCACGCAGGCCTTTCACGCCATCATCAACCTGTTTCTGATTCCGTTGTGGCTGCTGTCGGGATCGCTGTTTCCGCTCTCCGGCGCGTCCATCTGGATTCGTTTGCTGATGCGCATTAACCCGCTGACCTACGGGACCGAGGCGCTGCGTTCGCTGCTGTTTCCGGGATCGGCCTCGACCGATCTGTCGCTGAGCGCCAACTTTGCGGTGATGGGGTTATTCACCCTGGTGATGTTTGCGCTGTCGTTCCTGGTGGCCAACCGCCGCACCACCAAGCCGGCGGCATGATGCAAATTGCGCCCACATTCTTTCCCGCCCTCGACGCGGTGCTCAACGGCTCCAGCGCCGTGCTCATCGGCGGTGGTCTGTATTGCATCAAGGCCCGCCGCATTCAGGCGCACAAACGCCTGATGCTGGCGGCGTTTGTCACCTCGATGCTCTTTCTCTGCTCCTACCTGTACTACCATCTGGTGCTGCGCGCCGGGGTGACGCATTTCCGCGGCCAGGGCATCTCGCGCCCGCTGTACTTCACGCTGCTGACCTCGCACACCATTCTGGCCGTCGTGGTGGTGCCGTTCGTGCTGATCACGCTGGCACGCGCGTTGAAGGGCCGTTTCGCGCGCCACAAAGCCATCGCGCCTTACACCTTCGCCATCTGGATGTACGTGTCGGTGACCGGGGTAGTGATCTACGTGATGCTGTACATGATCTTCGCCAAGTAAAGAGGCAGTTGGCACTTGGCACTTGGCATTTCGCCCTCAGTATTCCGACCTAGAAGAATCCTCGCCATCCCCCGGTCAAGTCGTCCCATCGAATTTGTCATCCCGAGCGAAGCCGACGGATCTGCGGTTCCTCGGCGTGCCAAGATGCCAAGCGACTCTGCGCCGGCCATTCTTGGCTACATGCTGACGGCTGACAGCTGACAGCTGATAGCCTCCGACTTTCTGTTATATTTCCCTTTCATCGCAATCACGGCAGACAGGAGCAGCCCTCATGGCGAAGAGCGTCAATAAAGTCATTCTCATCGGCAATCTCGGCAAGGATCCCGAAGTAAAGTACACCCCCAGCGGGATGCCCATTGCCCGCTTTACCCTGGCTACCAACGAACGTTTTAAGGACAAGGAAGGCAACTGGCAGGACCGCACCGAGTGGCACAACCTGGTCGCGTTCCAGCGCACCGCCGAGATCGCCGGCGAATACCTCAAGAAGGGCCGCACCGTGTACATCGAAGGCCGCCTGCACAGCGATTCCTGGGACGACAAGGAGACCGGCCAGAAGAAGTATCGCACCGAGATCATCATCAACGACCTGGTGCTGCTGGGCGGTGGACAACGCGAGGGCGGTGGCGAAGGCGGAGGCTACAGCGGCGGGCGCTCCGGAGCCGGAAAATCTTCCGGGGGCTTTGATCAGCGCACGCCTGAGCCTGACGTCTCCCAAGCGCATGCGAGCAGCGGCGGCCCCGAAATTACCGACGAAGACATACCGTTCTGAGCCAGACTGTCGCCATCAGCCGTCAGGGCTAATGCCCTTTGCTAACGAGGCTGCCGGTTGACCAAGATTCTCCAGGTTGAATTGCGACTGACCCTCCCTACTTGGGGCTCGCCTGCGCGCCCGCAGTTCCCAGCGACTTGATGTACGATACCAGCTGCCAGCGCTCGGTGTCCGATAGCTTGCCGAAGCCGGGCATACCATGTATGCCCGTACCATGAGTAATGACCCAGTTCAGTTCACCCGGAGTAGCGTTCTGCACATCTGCCGTCCGCAGAGAAGGATGATGGCCTTTTCCTTCGGCATTGGCGCCGTGGCACTTGGCACACTTTTCTGCGTAGATTTGAGTGCCGGCGGAAATAGCGTTGGCGTCATTGGCCAGCGGATTTTGCGCGGACCGTTCAGCCTCCGGCACTTTCTTCTGCCAGTCGCTGGCGAAGACCGTAGCGCTCAATGCTAGCGCGATAACCAGAAACCAGGAAAACAGCGCGGGTGAGACGTTGAGGGGCGACGGTCGTTCAGGCGGCGTGAGGTCATAGGTCGTGTTGCAAAATACATGCAACATGTTTCAATTTACCGCCGCCGCCGGTAAACGGCAACTCACAACATCTGGGTGCCCCACAGGTCATGCAGATGCAGCACGCCCTGCAACCGTCCGGTCTCATCGACTACGGGCAGGGAAGTGATCTTCTTCTGCTCCATGATGTCGAGGGCGGCGATGGCGAAGACGTCCGGACCCACGACCTGGGGAGTGCGCGTCATGCACTCGGCAGCGGTAAGCTCCAGAACTTCTTTGCCGTGATGCTCGAGCAAGCGTCGTAGATCGCCGTCGCTGATGACCCCGGCCAACTTCTCGCCTTCGACCACCGTAGTCATCCCCAAACCCTTGCGCGACATTTCGTAGATCACCTGGCCCATCGGCGTATCGGGCGCCACCTGGGGTACAGCATCGCCGCTGTGCATCAGCGGCGGAGACGCGCAGGAAGCGCTTGCCCAGCTTACCGCCGGGATGCAGGTTGGCGAAATCTTCTTCCTTGAATCCGCGCCGTTCGGAGAGCGCAACTGCCAGCGCGTCGCCTAGCGCCAGCATGGTGGTTGTCGAAGCCGTAGGCGCCAGGCCGAGGGCGCAAGCTTCGTGCGCTACCGAGCAGCCGAGCGCAATGTCGGCGGCCTGCGCCAGCGTGGAAATCGTGCGTGGCTCCGGCGGCGGCCCATAGAGCTCGTCGCAGGTCATGGTAATCAAAGGCACGCCCAGCCGCTTTACCGTGGCCAGCAGTTGCAGGATCTCGGAAGTCTCACCACTGGCGGACAGAGCCACCACGACGTCACCGCGCACCACCATACCCAGGTCGCCGTGCATGGCTTCGGCGGGATGCAGAAACAGGGCCGGGCTTCCGGTAGAGGTAAACGTGGCCGCAATTTTGCGTGCGATCAGCCCGCTCTTGCCCATGCCGGTTACCACCACCCGCCCGGCACAGCAGTAGAGCAACTCGACGGCCCGATCGAAACTCTCTGCCATCGGCCCAGCCAGACGGTCAGCCAGGGCGCGCAGGGCTGCGGCTTCGATGCGAACCACATTTTCGCCAGTATTTTTCATGAGGGAGGGTGCTGCATATAGCAGCCGGATTCTGTCACTGTGTGGCCGCCCGCGAGGGACGCGCTACCAGTCCTCGCGAATCGAACACCAGCACGCCTTCTTGATTGGCATCACCGGCCAGGGGAACGTTCTTGCCGTTAAACGAAACTTCCACCGCTCCGGCGTTGCCGGTCCAGAAGACCAGCTGATTGGTGGCCCGAATCGTCTTCACATCAGGCGGCCGGATGATGCCCCGAACCACGAACTTGCCGTCGGACTTGATGGACACCCAGGCGCTGTCTTTAGGCCGCACCACCACCTCGAAAGGCGTTCCCGTCGCGGCATTGGTTGACCCGGCGCTCGCCGCGCCGGTTGCGGACGAGGGCAGAGTTTGTGCCGGTGCCTCAGAGCTAGCGCTCGAAGGCTCACGCGCCGGCTCGTCAACTGCAGTGCCATTGGCCGGCAAAGATGCCTGAGCGGGAGCCGTACTCTGCGGCGCCGGGTTATTCGCAACCGGCGACGCAGTTGCGCTGGGCGAGGACGCCGTAGCATCAGCCGACGCAGCAGCAACAGTATGGACTTCGCGATCGCGCAGCCGATCCCGGTAAACCTTCCAGCCGCCGACGCCGCCTGCGATCACCACCAGCAAGATGAGAACCGGCACCACCGGGAACCCGGTATTGCGGCTGGGCACACGGTCGGAGTGGAAAGAAGCTTGATGAGCAATGACGCGCGTGTCGGGTGGAGTTTCGCTGGCCGCTTCCATATACGCGGCTACCGCTTCGTCTTCGTCGATGCCCACGCACTTGGCGTAGGCGCGCACGTACGACTTGTTGAAGATGCCGCCGGGCAGCAGGTCAAACTGCTCGTTTTCCAGGGCGCGCAACAGGCGCGTGCCAATCTTGGTGGTGGCCACGATCTCATCGAGCGAGATGCCACGCATCTCCCGTTCCCGACGCAGACGTTCGCCAAATGCGCCCACCGTGCTTTACTCCGTTCTCAGAATACCCCACTTAAGTTTACTCAAATCGCCAGCCGAACGGGAGTCCAAAAGAAGAGCCGCCAGCTGTCGGCCGGCGCCCTTCAAATCTCAAGGTCAGATGCAATAAGGTTTGTATCAGGGCACGACCTTTAGTCGTGCCATAACCGCGCTACGAAGAGGAGCGGCTTCAGCCGCTGACGACAGGGGCTGAAGGCCGGAGTAGAAACGAGTTTGCGGCGCGGCTTGAAGCCGCGCCCCGATACAAATCGCATGTCGATTTGCGACGATGATAACGCTTCTACGTGCGGAAGAAATCCTTGAACGCCTGCCACATCACCTGGCCGCCGACATCGGCGATGGACCTGGTGAGCGGGATGTCTTTTGGACAGACTTCGACGCAGTTCTGCGCGTAGCCGCATTCCTGGATGCCGCCGTCGCCCATCAGGGCTTGCAGGCGGTCGATTTTTTGTCCCTTACCAGTGGGGTGAGTGTTGAACAGCCGCACCTGCGAGATGGTGGCCGCGCCCACGAAGCCGGTCTTTTCGTTGAACTGCGGGCAAGCTTCCATGCAGCAGCAGCAGGAGATGCAACGCGACAGGGGATAGGCCTCCTCCTGCTCCTGCGCCGACTGGCGCGGACCGGGGCCGAGATCGTAGGTGCCGTCCACCGGTATCCAGGCCTTCACCTTCTTCAGGTTCTCGAAGAGCACGCTCCGGTCGACCGACAGGTCGCGCACCACGGGGAACTTGGAGAACGGCTCCAGCGTGATCGGCTGCTTCAGGTTGTCGATCAGCGCCGAGCAAGCCATCTTGGCCTGGCCGTTGATGATCATGGCGCAAGAGCCGCAGACCTCTTCCAGGCAATTGGAGTCGTAAGTGATCGGTGTCGTCGGCGTGCCCTGGCGGGTCACGGGATTGGCGGCGATGTCCATCAGCGAGGAGGTGACGTTCATGCCGGGCCGGTGCGCCAGCTCGAATTCTTCCCAGTACGGCTTGGACTCGGGAGTGTCTTGCCGTTTGATTTTGATGAGTACGGTTTTAGAGTTCGCCATTTTCGTTTGTACGCTCTTCGTTTTTCGCTGAAGGATGAGGTAAATCAAGGTGTCATCCTGAGCGTAGGCGCGCTTCTTTTGCGCGCCGGAGTCGAAGGACCTCTATCAACCCAAGATCCGTCCTTCGCTCATCTTCTGCCGTCCCTACAGGACTCGGCCTTTTGCGTTCGCCTACCCAGCGCTGAAGCGCTGGGCTAACCTATTTCGCGCCTACGGCGCTGGTCCATTGTCTACCGCTCGAACTCGCGGCACGCAGCCGACCGACGGCCACTAACAATGGACCATCAACATTCTGCAACCGGGCCCAACAGCCGATATCTGGCGCTGCCTGGCAATCAAACCGAACATCGGACACTAACAACTGGCCACTGACAACTGACAACTGTCTTTACGTCGCCGCGTCATACCGCCGCGGCCGCGGCTTGACCAGCGAGGTGTCCACCGGTTCAAACTCGAAACGCGGCTCGTCGGCATCGGCGGCGAAGTATGCCTTCGTGGTCTTCAACCAGTTGGCATCGTCGCGCTCGGGGAAGTCCGGCTTGTAGTGCGCGCCGCGCGACTCGTCGCGCATGGCCGCGCCCTGGGCAATCACTCGCGCCAGTTGCAGCATGTTGTAAAGCTGCCGGGCGAAGACGAACGAGGTGTTCGCCCACATCGAGCGGTCGCTCAAGTTGATATGCCGATAGCGCTCCAGCAATTCGACCAGCTTCGCGTCCGTCTCCTGAATATTCTTGTTGTAGCGAATGACGGTGACATTCTTGGTCATGGTCTCGCCTAACTCGCGCCACAGCCTGAACGGATTCTCGGTGCCATCGCTCTTCATCAGCCGGGCATTGATTTCTTCCTGGCGCTTGCGCTCGGAATCAAAAACGTTCGCGCCCGGATGACGCCCGGTCTTGATTACGTTATGCGCGTACTTGACGGCGTGCGGGCCGGCGATAAATCCGCCGTAGATGCACGACAGCAGGGAATTCGCACCCAGGCGGTTGGCGCCGTGAATGGAATAGTCGCACTCGCCGGCGGCGTACAAGCCTTCGATGTTGGTGCGCTGCTCGAAGTCCACCCACAAGCCGCCCATGGTGTAATGCATGCCGGGAAAGATCTTCATGGGCGTGTCGCGCGGATCGTCGCCAACAAATTTCTCGTAGATTTCGAGAATGCCTTCCAGCTTGCGATCGAGAATCTTGCGATCGATGTGCGTGAGGTCGAGATAGACCATCGGCTGGCCGTCGATACCCAGGTGGTGCTCGTAAACGACCTTGTGAATCGCGCGGGTGGCGATATCCCGCGGCACCAGATTGCCGTACTTGGGATACCACTCCTCCAAAAAGTACCAGCGCTCACTGTCGGGAATGCTCTTAGGATCGCGCTTGTCGCCCGGTTGCCGGGGCACCCAGACGCGGCCGCCCTCGCCGCGCGCCGACTCCGACATCAGCCGCAGTTTGTCTTCGCCCGGAATGCAGGTGGGGTGGACCTGGATGAACTCGCCATTGGCGTAGAACGCGCCCTGCTGATACAGCGCCGATTGTGCCGATCCGGTGCAGACTACGGAGTTGGTGGACTTGCCGAAGATGGCGCCGTTGCCGCCGGTGGCCATGATGACGGCTTCAGCCGGAAACGTGTGCACTGCCATGCTGCGCAGATCGAGGGCGCAGATGCCTTGACAGACGCGTTGATCGTCGATGACGGCAGAAAGGAATTCCCAAGCCTCGTACTTGGTAACCTTGCCCTCGGACTCATAGCGCCGCACTTGCTCATCGAGCGCGTAGAGCAGTTGCTGACCGGTGGTGGCGCCGGCGAAGGCGGTGCGGTTATAGAGCGTGCCGCCGAAGCGGCGGAAATCCAGCAGCCCTTCCGGAGTACGGTTGAAGGGAACGCCCATGCGGTCGAGCAGGTCAATCACGCCCGGTGCAGCATCGCACATGGCCTTCACCGGCGGCTGGTTAGCCAGGAAGTCGCCGCCATAAACCGTGTCGTCGAAGTGGATCCAGGTGGAATCGCCTTCGCCCTTCAGGTTCTTGGCGGCGTTGATGCCGCCCTGGGCGCACACCGAATGAGACCGCTTGACCGGGACGATGGAGAACAGGTCGACGTGACCTCCCATCTCGGCGATCTTGATGGTAGCTGCCAGTCCCGCCAGCCCGCCACCTACAACAATAATTTTAGGATGAGCCATGATGAAGTCTTAGGTATCTCGACGAACGCAAAATTTTAGTCGTGCTGGACCCAGGGAACCTGACTGGCCGGCGTGTTCACGAAACCGCTGATCGTCCAAATGCCAACCCCGATCAGGGCGATAGCCAACCCTAAACAAACGAAGCCGAAGCGGCGCCGCGCTTTCTCGCCTACCGTAATCCCCCACTTGGCGGCAAACAGCCACACGCCATAAGCGAAGTGCCAGGAAGCGGCGACAATTCCAATTACGTAGAACGCGATGGTCCACGGGCTCTGGAAGTCGTACCAGACCTTGGAAAACGCATACTGATAGCCGCCGCCCATCAGATGCACGCCGGTGAAGCGCATATCAACCACGTGGTACACGATGTAGATGAAGGCGATGATGCCGGTCCAGCGTTGCGAGGTATAGAGCCAGTTGCCGCTCCAGGGATATTCGCTGACATTGGCATCGCCCCGCCACCAGATATAAATCCCATACAGCGCGTGATAGAGAAGCGGAATGAAGATGAAGACCCATTCCATCACGTGCACGAACGGCAGGCTGGTGAGGAACTTGACCTGGTCGTTATAAGCCTGGACCCCGTTGGTGGCTTCCGAGTTGGAGATGAAGTGCTCGATCAGGAAAGCGCCGATGGGAACGATGCCGGAGAGCGAGTGCAGGCGGCGTAGAACGAACGAGGTGCCCTGGCCGGCGCGCAGCGGCGCCACTCCCGGTTTCAGACGAGCGGTACTGGTATCAATCGAACTGGCTGAGGAAGCCACGAAGCCAACTCCTTATGAGCGCGGAGCGTATAAGCGAACCTACGATTATCAAGTTCGCTGCCAACGCAAGTCAAGAAACCAACCACTGCGGGTTCGGCGAACGCCAGAGTTCGGGCGGAGTCTCGGGCGCTGAAACGAGAGTCAGCATAACTTTTCGACGGGCCGAGAGCTTGTGATCTACGTCACAGGGTCGCATGATTTGAGACCGGACAGCTCGGCTCGGTGGAAGGGCACGGCTTCTGCCGTGGCGGTCAGACTAGCCGCAAAGCGGCGGATGTGGGGGAACAGTCGTGAGCCGCAGAGTGCCGACACCACTCGCACCGTCTCTAAAGCCCGGCGCCTCCCACCCGCAGCATTTATAGTGTCTCTACTCATGGCGATCCGCGAAAATGTCGCGCTGGCTCCCTTGACCACGCTTGGGGTTGGCGGCGCGGCTCGCTATTTTGTCGAGGCGCACACCGAGGCCGAGGTGATCGAGGCCGTCCAGTTCGCTCGCGCGCAACAGGTGCCACTGTTCGTGCTGGGCGGCGGCAGCAATCTGGTGGTGGCCGATGCCGGTTTCTCCGGTCTGGTGCTGAAGATCGGTATCGCCGGACTGTCGCACGTGGCTGCTCCTGACGGAACGATCACCTTCACGGCCGGTGCGGGATACGAGTGGGACGGCTTGGTGGCGCTGACTGTAGACGCGGGCTGCGCCGGGATGGAATGCCTCAGCGGAATTCCCGGCACGGTGGGCGGAACGCCGGTGCAGAATGTGGGTGCGTACGGGCAGGAGGTTTCCGAGACGATTCAGCAAGTGCGCGTTCTCGATTTGCAGTCCTTGCAAATCCAGACGCTATCGAACTCCGACTGCGGTTTTACGTATCGTTCCAGCATCTTCAACTCCAGCGATCGCGCGCGCTACATCGTGTTGGGCGTGTCGTTCGCCGTGCGACAGGGAGGCAAGCCGAGCCTGCGCTATGCCGATCTGCAGAAGTTTTTCGCCGACCGTACGAGCGAGCCCTCTCTCGCCGAAGTGCGGGCGGCGGTGCGCCAGATCCGACACAGTAAAGCCATGCTGATTGTCGCCGGCGACGAAGACGCGCGCAGCGTGGGATCGTTCTTCAAGAATCCGGTCGTACCGCAGAAGTTCTTCGAGCAGCTAACCGCGACGCTGGAATCGCAAGGCCTGTTGCTGCCCAGCTATCCCGCGGCGGATGGATGGCGGAAGTTGCCCGCAGCCTGGCTGGTGGAGCAGGCGGGATTTCCCAAGGGCTATGTCAAAGGAGCGGCCGGCATTTCGCGCCGGCATGCGCTGGCGATTATCAATCGCGGCGGCGCAACCGCGGCCGACATTGTCGAGCTGAAGGAAGAAATTCAGGCCGGCGTATCGCGAAAGTTTGGCATTGAGTTACAACCTGAACCGGTTTTCCTAGGCTTTTGAGCAGCCCGACCGCCTCAGTTGCGGGCGGCTGGCGCAGCCAATAGAATTCTTGCCTGCGAGGTGAACTGCAAGATGCCGTTACCCGAGTTTAAGAAGCTAGTGGATGAAGCGAAATCGCAGATCAGCGAGATCGGTCCCGACGATCTGAAGCACATGCTGCAATCCGGCGAAGATTTTATTCTGATCGACGTGCGCGAGCGCGATGAACAGGCGAAGGGAACAATTCCGGGCGCGGTGAACATGCCCCGCGGAATTCTGGAAGTAAATATCGACCAGATCACCACCGACAAGGATCGCAAACTGGTCTTATATTGCGGCGGAGGCAGCCGTTCGGCACTGGCCGCCCTCAATCTGAAGAAGATGGGCTTCAAGAACACGATTTCGTTGTCCGGCGGGTATCGTGGCTGGCGCGAGTCGGAAACCCAGTGATCCTCCCTCACATCCAAAGTCGCACGAGGCAATTATGAATCTTCAAGGCAATCGGCTTACCTGGCTGGGACACGCCACCTTTCGCATTGAAACTGCCGATGGTGTGACCGTCTATGTCGATCCGTGGCTGAGCAATCCACTTTGTCCGGAAGACGAAAAGCAGGTCAAGAAGTGTGACGTGATGCTCTGCACCCACGGTCATGGCGATCATATCGGCGACGCGGTGCGCATCGCGAAGCAGTTGAATCCGATGGTAGTCGGCATCTTTGAACTCTGCGTCTGGATGGAGAAAAAAGGCGCGAAGCAGATTTCTCCCATGAATAAGGGCGGCACGCAGACTGTGGCCGGAATCAAGATTACGATGACCCACGCGGTGCACTCCTGCGGCATTCAGGATGACGATGGCAGCATGGTGTACGGCGGCGAAGCCTGCGGCTACGTGCTGGAGCTACCCGGTGGCTTGAAGCTTTACCACGCCGGCGACACCGCTGTGTTCGGCGACATGCAAATCATTCACGAGCTGTACGCGCCCGAGATTGCTCTGCTACCCATTGGCGACCACTTCACCATGGGGCCACGCGAAGCCGCCAAGGCTTGCAGGCTGCTGCAGCCGCAAACGGTCGTCCCTATGCACTTTGGAACATTTCCCCAGCTTACCGGCCGGCCAGGCGAACTGAAGAAGCTGCTGGGTTCGGGCGGCCCGGAAATACTGGAAATGAAGCCGGGGCAGACGCTCAGCTGATCGGTTAGTGTGGCCCTGCGAAGCGCGCGGCTTCTTATCATCAAAGAGGCGACTTGACCGTTCGAGGGATCTGTTCCACGAGTTCCGAGGATCGAATGCATGCAAAGTTTCACCGATGAACACGTTGAAAATTACCTCTACGCCATGCTTCCCCCACGCGACGCGACTCTGCAAGAGATGGAGCGTCAGGCCAAGCAGCGCGACATTCCCATCGTCGGCCCCGCCGTGGGCCGCCTGTTCTACCAGTACGCGAAGCTGATCCAGGCCAAGACCGTCTTCGAGATGGGCTCGGCCATCGGCTACTCCACCATCTGGTGGGCCAAGGCAGTGGGCGTAGGCGGCAAGGTGCATTACACCGACGGCAGCCGCAAGAACGCCGACGAGGCGCGGCGCTTTTTCGATCAGGCCGGCGTGGCCGAGCGCATCGAAGTGCACGTCGGCGACGCGTTAGAGTTGCTGTCGGAGCGCAAGGAGCAGTTCGACATTCTGTTCAGCGATGTCGACAAGCACGACTATCCCCGAGTGTTCAACATGGCGGCGCCGCGTGTGCGCCAAGGCGGCCTGTTCCTCACCGACAACACTCTATGGAGCGGCAAGGTAGCCTACGCTGCCGGCAATCCGGATCTGCCGAAGCCGGAGCCCGATAAATATACCGAAGGCGTGGTGGAGCTGAATCGCCTGCTCTACGCTTCGCCGGATTGGTACACCACGATTCTTCCGCTGCGCGATGGCGTGGCTGTGGCCATGAGGCTCTAGCTGGGCTAAAGCGATCACTTCAGGAACCTGAACGTTTTCAGTACCTGGCTGAGGCTCTTGTGAACCGGAGTGACATTGAACTGTTTGGCTGGAGGGTCGAGAGTTGTGCCGGTCCGGGACGCGATGCGAATGTCCAATTCATAGCATTTTCCGTCGTGAAATGTGCGGTAAGCGTAATTCTCCCCGAACTGCGTAGATGCGGCCCCATCTGTTTGCGTAACCCTGAATATTGCTCCGTTGATGATTTGCAGTCGCGTGCTGCCGACGTGCGGCGGCGGCTCCGGCAAATCGTTACACTTGCTTTCGCTGTTCGCATCGTCAATGACATTGACGCTAAGAGCTCCAGCCTCAAGCGTGGCGGCGTCGCGAAGCTTCTCCTTGGGATAAGCGATACACCCAAGTGTTCCTTCCATCTTGCAGCTGTTGGCTGAACATACCGGAATGTAAGCACTACAATCGTTCTCCGGAATCCACGCGATGTTCGTCGCATCAGGATCATGCTTGCAAACCACCAGCCAGTCCGGATAGCGAAACTGAAAGACGCCGTCGGGGCTGGTGTAAGTCTGGTCGCCTTTCATGGTCTCGCGCTGCGATTGCGCGAATCCGGCAGTGGATAGGAAGATTAGGCTCGCGAAAATTGTTGTCCTATGTTTGCGCATCGCTCGCATCTCTGGCCACGACTATAAGGCCGTTAGCGATCGACAGCGCATATAATTTCCGGGCAAGCCATGAATGACTACCGAACCGACATTCTGGCCATCGCGGCCCATCGCGATGACGTCGAGCAGACCTGCGGCGGCACGCTGCTGAAGATGGCCGAGCGCGGCTACCGCACTGCGATTCTCGATCTCACGCAAGGCGAGATGGGCACGCGCGGCACCGTCGAAGATCGCGCCCGCGAGGCCGACGAGGCGGCGCGCATCCTCAAAGCCGGCTGGCGGGAGGCGCTGGATATTCCCGACGGACGGGTCGAAAACACCTACGACAACCGGCTGAAATTCGCCCGGGTCATTCGCCAGCTACGGCCGCGAGTGCTAATCCTGCCTTACTGGCAGGCGCGCCATCCGGATCATGCCACTGCCTCGGTGCTGGGCTACGAAGCCACATTCCTGGCAGGCCTGGCCAAGCTCGACCTCGGCGCCGCCTCCGCATCGTCCGTTCAAGATCATTTATGCCAGCCTCTATGCCGACGTCCGGCCGACCTTCGTGGTCGACATCTCAGCGCAATTTGAGACGCGCTTCACGTCGCTGATGGCCTATCGCTCGCAATATCAGGATCAGGCGGCGGGCAGCGGTCTTTTCCCCGCGAGGCGGAAATCCGCGAACGCCTCGCCGCCATGGCCGGCTACTACGGACTGCTGGCCGGCGTGCAATACGCCGAGCCCTTCGTGCAGAAGGAAGTAGGGTTGGCCGAGGACCTGATGGCGGTACCGGTGCAATCGATCTAGAGAAGCCGCCATTCGCTTTTCGCTATTCGCAGCTCGTAGACAACCGCGAGATCTCGGCAATGTGCGGTGGCCCGACTTCGCGAATGTGCCCTCAATCCAGATGCGTCAGTTCGCGAAATACATTGAAGCGCTCGTCGATGGCTTCGCGGGTAAGCGACTGCAGCCGCTCGGTGCCGAAGCGTTCGACCGCGAACGAGCCCATCACGCTGCCGTAGAACATGGCGTGCTTGAGGACCCGTCGATTGACCTCGCCTTGCGAAGCGATATAGCCCATGAAGCCGCCGGCAAAGCTGTCGCCGGCTCCGGTAGGATCGCGCACTTCGTCCAGAGGCAGCGCGGGAGCGCGGAAGGGATGATGCCCGCCGGCAAATTCGCCGTCGCGGAAGAAAATGGTTGCGCCGTACTCGCCATGCTTGATGACCAGCGCGCGCGGGCCCATTTCCAGCACCTTATGCGCTGCCCGCGGCAGACTGGTTTCGCCGGCCAGCATCTTGGCTTCGGTGTCGTTGATCAGCAGCACGTCGACCCGCTTCAACATGGTGTCCAGATTCTGGCGATGCCCGCTGATCCAGTAGTTCATGGTGTCGCCGCCGACCAGTTGCACCTTGGGCATGGCATCGCGAACCCGGACTTGCAGGGCGGGATCGATGTTGGCGAGAAAGAGGTAGTCGGAGTCGCCATACTCGGCCGGAATCGACGGTTCGAAGGTTTCGAAAACGTTTAACTCCGTGTTGAGTGTTTTCGCTTCGTTGACGTTCTCGCCGTACTCGCCGGTCCAGTGAAAGGTCTTTCCCGGAGCATGCTGGATACCGCGAGTATCGACGCTCCGGTCCTTCATCACCGCTTCGTTTTCCGCCGTAAAATCTTCGCCCACGACAGCTACCACGCGCACCTCGGTGAAATAGCTGGCGGAGAGGGAAAAGTAGGTAGCCGCGCCGCCCAGAATCTTCTGGCGCTCGCCGAAAGGAGTTTTCAGGGTATCGAATGCAACCGAACCAACCACAAGTATGGACAAGAGCTAGGTTCCCGCTTTCTGTTAGGAATCGAAATACTTGCCGACCAGCAAACGCAAGCGTTCCAGGGTCGCCACCGGCACGGCATCTTTCTGGGTGATGATGGCGTTTTTCAGCGCCGAGCCGCACTTGCAGGTGTGCGTCTTCGGCATCGCCGCGACCGCTTCTCGCACTACACTGCAGGCGTGCTCGGCATTCTTCAGCAGCACGGCTACGATCTGGTCAACACTGACCGAATCGTGCTCCTGATGCCAGCAGTCGTAGTCGGTGACCATGGCGACGGTGACGTAGCACAGCTCGGCTTCGCGCGCCAGGCGGGCTTCGGTCAGGTTGGTCATGCCAATCACGTCAAGTCCCCAACTGCGATACAGGTTCGACTCGGCGCGGGTGGAAAATTGCGGACCTTCCATGTTGAGATAGGTGCCGCCCGACTTGACCTTGACTCCCGCGCTGTTGCAAGCGGCGGCCGCAACTTTGGCCAACTCGCCGCAGATAGGATCGGCGAGACCGACGTGCGCAACCATCCCGTCGCCGAAGAAGGTGTCGACCCGATGGCGGGTGCGATCGATAAATTGATCGGGAATCACGAAGTCCAGAGGATGGTGCTCTTCCTTCAGCGAGCCCACTGCCGAGAGGGAGAGGATGCGCTCCACTCCGAGCTGCTTCATGCCATGAATATTGGCGCGATAGTTGATCTCGGTAGGCATGAAGCGATGGCCGCGCCCGTGGCGAGAGAGGAACGCGACCTTGCGGCCCTCCAGCGTTCCCAGCACATAGGGATCAGAAGCCGCGCCGAAGGGAGTATCCAGCGACACTTCGTGAACATCGCTGAAGCCGGGCATGGTGTAAAGACCGCTGCCGCCGATGATGCCGATTTCCGCCTGCTGCAACCGAAGCTCCTTAGGGATAGTGTGCAAACGAACGATTATACAGGCACGATCGGGGAACAACGGCGCTGGGTTGACCTGCGACTTGTCGCTTGGATTTTCGCGTTGCGCCGGCGTTTTCGTCTCATCGTCCTGGCCGGCCGCCGGCGTGAGGGTGCGGTTAAGGCCAGCTGTCTGGCTTCGGCTGGCCCGCAAGCTGTACACTGCGACCTGCGGTATTCAACCATCTTTCGTGAAGCCCTCAGACCGCAGTGCTCTGGAACAACGCTACCAACGCCAGCGCAAGGAAGCGCGCTTCACCTTCGTGCTTGGCGCGTTTTCGATTGCCGCGCTTTTTTACTACTACGCGCATCGGCAACTGCTGCTTTACGGCGACGCTGTCGCTCACCTGAACATCGCGCGCCGCGTGGTCGACAATCGCCACCCCATCGCTTCCTACGGCCAACTCGGAACCGTGTGGCTTCCGCTGCAACACATCGCCATGCTGCCGTTCGTGTGGAACGACGCGTTGTGGCGCAGCGGGATCGCCGGAGCTATCCCCGGAATGGTGGCTTACGTTCTGGGATCGCTGGCCGTGTTTCGCCTGGTCAGCGCCCGCACTGGACAAGTTGCTGCTTACCTGGCCGCAGCCATTTATGCGCTGAATCCCAACCTGTTGTACATGCAGGCGACGGCCATGAACGAGCCTATCTTCCTGGCCTTCTTCCTCTGGGCGCTGGTGTATCTCGATGAGTTTCTGCGGGCGACATTTCCGCCAGAGAGTGGCTCGCCAGTAAACCCCGCGACGATGAAGCCGCAGCGCGCTCTGGAAGCCTGCGGTATCACCATGGCCGGAGGAGCGCTCACGCGTTACGACGGATGGTTCGTGGCCATCATTTTCGGGCTCATCCTGGTGTGGACATTTGTCATTGACTGGCTGCGCATCGACGACTCGCGACAAAAACGCGCGCTGGCTAAATCGCTGGCGGAGGTGCTGCTACTCAACGCGCTGGTTCCGGTCTACTGGCTGTTCTACACCTACTTCGTCTCCGGAAACGCGCTGGATTTCATCTCCGGTCCGTATTCGGCAAAGGCCATTGCGCTGCGAACCACGGCGCAAGGTGCAGCGCCATATCCCGGACAGCATCACCTCTTCACGGCGGCGTTGTATTTTGTGAAGGCCGCGCAGCTCAATCTCGGAGCTGCGTCGTGGGGTCTCGCGCTTTTCCTGCTGGCGCTGGCTGGAACCGCGCTCGCGGTCTGGCGCTTTCGCCGCTACGGCATTCTGTTGTTGCTCTGGCTGCCGCTGGCCTTCTACGCGCTGTCCATCGCTTACGGCAGCGTGCCGATTTATATACCGATCTGGTATCCGTTCTCCTATTACAACGTGCGTTATGGACTGGAATTGCTTCCTGTGTTTGCCGTGTTTCTCGCCATTCTGGCGCAGTACGTTGGCGAGCGCTTCGCTTCGCCAGCCCGTCCGGATGACAATGTGGTTGTTCTTGATCGCCGTGGTTGCTGCCAGCTACCTGTCTGCCTATGGCGAAACACCGATCACGCTGCGGGAAGCGCAGGTGAACTCGCGCGGGCGAATCGCGTTGGAACAAGGCTTGGCGAACTTCCTGTCCGGGCTGCCGCATTCGTCGACCCTGCTGATGTACGAGGCCGAACATGCGGGCGCATTACCCATGGCTGGAATTCCTCTGCGCCACATCATCTCCGAAGCCGAGCATCCCGATTGGGAATGGGCGTTGCTCGACCCGGCTGCTCACGCCGAGTACATCATCGCCTGCCAGGGTGATCCCGTCTGGTCAGCTGTGCAGCAACATCCCTCACAGTTGACGGAGATCTTCTCCGTGGTTTCGCCCGGACAGAAGCGCTGCGTGGTGTACAAGTCCGGCGGACAATCCGGAGACCGTAACGAAAGAATGAAGCGCGGCACTCTCTCGGTTAATATCCCGGGCGTTCCAGCTTTGCTACAATCCGCGCAGTCGATTCTGTACGTTGATCGCGAACTGCTCATGAGTACGGTTCCAATTACGCTTGGCGGGCGCAACTGAAATGGCGACCGTCCCTTTCGTGAAAGCTACGGCTTGCGGGAACGATTTTCTGATCATCGATTTCCTGCACGCGCCCGGCGATATTCACGGTTTCAGCCGCGGTATCTGCGATCGCCACAACGGGGTGGGCGCCGATGGCGTGGAATGGATTCTCCCGGCCGAAGACGCCGATTTAGGCGTCCGTCTGCTGAATGCCGACGGCTCCGAAGCGGAAATCTCAGGGAACGGTACGCGCTGTGTTGCGGCCTGGTATTGCGCCGAGAAGCAGTGCCGCTCGGTGGTGATTCGTACCGGCGCTGGACTCAAGACCTGCGAGCTGATTACATGCCAAGGCAACGACTTTGAATTCCGCAGCTCCATGGGAGAGCCCGAGGTGGGCGACGATTTCTCCCTCAAGTTTACCTATGGCGAAGTTACCGGCACTCCAGTTTCCATGGGCAATCCCCATTTCGTAGTCTTCGTACCGGAGTTCGAGTTAGGCTGGCAGGCGCTGGCCGAACAGATTTCCAGGCATCACGATTTCAAGCACGGGATGAATGTCGAGTTCGTCAAGGTACGCAGCGAGAGCGAGATTGAAGTCCGCTTTTTTGAGCGCGGCGTGGGCGAGACCATGTCTTCCGGTACCGGATCCTGTGCTGCCGCCGTGGCCTCGATTCACTCCGGCAAAGTCCAGTCGCCCGTGCGCGTGGAGGCGCTCGGCGGATCGCAAACTGTGGAATGGAGCAAGGAAGTATTTCTTACCGGGCCGGCGACGCTGCTTTGCCGTGGCGAGTTCTTTGCCGGCGATAGGACTGTTCCATGAACCCTGGGGCTCAGCCTGAACGCTTGCGGCCGGCTGCCCTGCGGCCCGGAGACACGATCGGTATTGTCGCTCCCGCCAGTGGTTTTCGGCGTGACGATTTCGAAGCCGGATGCGCCGAGCTGCTGCGTCTGGGCTACCAGCCGCTCTACCTGCCTTCCATCTTCGATCGCCAGCGCTACTTTGCGGGATCGGTAGAGCGACGGGTCAGCGAGCTGCACCAGATGTTTGAGCGGCCGGAGGTGAGAGCGATCTTGTGCGCCCGCGGCGGCTACGGTTGTAATTATCTGCTGCCGCATTTGGATCTCGATCTGATTCGCTCGCATGCCAAGATCTTCGCCGGCTGCAGCGATGTGACCACGCTGTTGACGTATCTTTGCGATGCTGCCGGCCTGGTGACCTTCCACGCGCCTATGCTTGCCGGCGACATCGCCCGGCCCGGCGGATTCGACGAGCCGGCTTGGCTCGCGGCGTTATCTTCGGGCAATGGTTATCAGCGCGAGTTTGCGGCAGAAGAGGTGGAACCGCTCGCTGAAGGTATTGCGGACGGGGTGCTCTACGGCGGTTGCTTGTCGCTGCTGTGCGCGTCTCTGGGGACGCCTTACGAAATTCGGACCCAGGGAACGATCCTGTTTATCGAGGATCGCGCCGAACGTCCCTATCGCATGGATCGCATGTTGATGCAATTGAAATTGGCGGGAAAATTTGACGGAGTGGAAGGCATTATCTTTGGCGAGATGATTGATTGCGGCGAAGCGGGCTCGCTCGACTACAGCTTGCAGCAAGTCGTGATGGACATTATTGGAGACTTAAAGATACCAGTGGCGTTTGGTCTGAAGTCGGGACACGTGTCGGGTGGCAGCATCACGCTGCCCTTCGGCGTCCGGGCGAAGCTAACGGTGGGCGAAAGGGTTGCTTTGGCTTACGAAGCTGCGGTCCGGAGCAGCTAGCGGGCGAGACTGTCTCGCCACACATATGAAGCAGAGGCACATCCATCTTATCGGTATCTGCGGCACGGCCATGGCATCGCTGGCCGGAATGCTGCAGCAGCGCGGTTTTCGCGTGACTGGCTCTGACGCTGCGGCATATCCACCAATGTCAGACTTTCTGGCTACGCTTAACATTGCGGTCGCGCAGCCCTTCGCCACGAGCAACCTGCAGCCTCGGCCGGATCTGGTGATTGTCGGCAATGCTATCTCGCGGGGCAATGTCGAACTGGAAGCGGTGCTCGATGAGCGCATTCCATTTCAGTCCATGGCGCAGCTTTTGTATGATGAATTCTTGACCGGCAAGCAGCGGCTGGTGGTCGCCGGCACCCATGGCAAGACGACGACTTCTTCGCTGCTGGCCTGGATCTTCCATCATGCCGGACGCGCGCCCAGCTTCCTGATTGGCGGAATTCCAGAAAACTTTGGCAGTTCGTTCGCTCTGGGTTCGGGCAGCGAGTTCCTGCTCGAAGGCGACGAGTATGACACCGCCTTCTTCGACAAGGGACCGAAGTTCCTGCATTACTTTCCTGACGCCGTCATTCTGACCTCAGTGGAATTCGACCACGCCGATATTTACCACAATCTCGACGAGGTGAAGACGGCTTTTAAGCGCCTGGTCAACCTTATCCCACGCCGTGGGATATTAATCGCCTGGGATGGCCATGCCAACGTTGATGAGTGTGCGCGCCGCGCCTTCTGCCGCGTCGAACGTTACGGCTTCGGAGAGAATTCCACTTGGAGAATCGAGGAAGCTGCGTACGGTCCGGATCGTACCCGCTGGCGCGTCTTGCATGAGGGACAGGAGTGGGCCGACTGCGAGTTTCCGCTGGCCGGCGAATACAACGTGCTCAACGCCACCGCGGCCGCCGCCCTGGCAGCCAACTACGGCATCTCCAAAGAAGCCATCGCCGCGGCCCTGAAGGAATTTCGCAGCGTCAAGCGCCGCCTGGAAGTAAAAGCCGAGATACACGGCATCACCATCATCGACGATTTTGCTCACCATCCCACAGCCATCGCGCAAACCTTGAAGGCGGTGCGGACGCGTTATGCTGGGCGTCGCTTGTGGGCAGTATTGGAGCCGCGATCCAACACTCTGCGGCGGCGAGTGTTTCAACACGAATTGGCGGCGAGTCTGGCGGTAGCCGACGAAGTGGTGCTGGCGGACGTCTTCAAGTCAGAGGCAATCCCGGAAGCCGAGCGACTTGACCCGGCCGCCGTCATCGCAGACCTGAAGGCCGGCGGTACGCCCGCGCGCCTCCTGGCCAATGCAGACGTTATTGCAGAAACCATCGCGCCCGAGTTGCGGCCGGGGGATGTAGTGGCCATCTTGTCGAACGGTGGATTTGGTGGAATCTACGAGAAACTACCGGCAAAACTTAAATCCCTGCACCAGGTGGCGATCAGCTCGTGACCATTTCCCGGCTAACAGTCCGCACAGGCTTACTCTGTGGGATATTCATCCTGCTGCTTGCCGGCAGTCGATTGTGGGCGGCGACCTCGGTGACCTGCAATTCGCCCACGAGCCGGCAACCGCAAGCTACGGAATATTTCGTCTCCCTCACCGATCCTTCGCATCATCTGGCCCATGTCAGCATTCGCCTGCCGCAGGGCAGCGGCATCCGTAGCCTCGACATGCCAGTGTGGAACGCTCTTTACCAGGTTCGTAACTTCGCGGCTAATATCGAAAATGTTCGCGCCCAGGATGCGACAGACTCAGCTGCGGTGGTGCTGAATACCAAGCCGAGCGAGTGGGAAATTACCGCGCCCGCTGGCTGCGTCGTGATCAGCTACGATGTCCATCTCGATGTCGGCGGCCCTTTTGGCAGCAGCTTGAATACCGACCATGGCTTCTTCAATTGGGCCATGCTGCTGCTGTACTCACCGGCGCTGCGCTCCCAGCCCATGAGCGTTCGCCTGCTGGATGTGCCGGCCGGATGGGCGATGCGCGACCTGCACGTCCTGGGCTACGCTGAGCCTGGCAAGGTCGATCAAACGGTAGGAATCGCCCGCACCTATGACGAGCTGGTGGACAGTCCGGTGGAGCTGGGAACCTTTCAGCAATCGGCATTTCAGCAGGACGGTGCCACCTACCACGTTGTGGTAGATGGCGATCTGGCTCCGTTTAACCTGACAAAGCTGGATCAGATGCTGGCGAAGATCGTCCACGCCGAAGTCGATTGGATGCAGGACCGGCCCTTCGACGACTACACGTTTCTCTATCACTTTCCGCATGGTCATGGCGCGGGCGGCATGGAACATGCTTATGGCACCGCGATCGACGTCAATGCCGATCGCTTACACGTGACCTTAATGCCGGTGGCCAACGTCACGGCGCACGAGTTTTTTCATCTATGGAATGTGAAACGCATTCGTCCGCAATCGCTGGAGCCCATCGACTATCAGCACGAAAACGACACTCGTGCACTATGGTTTAGCGAAGGCGTGACCAGTACGGTTGGCGACTTGATGCTGGCTCGCTCTGGTCTGATCGACGAAAAAGAGTATCAGCAGCGAGTGACCGACGAAATCTCCGAACTGCAGGGCCGGCCGGCCCACCGGTGGCAGTCGGTGGAGGAGTCGAGCCTGGATGCGTGGTTCGAGGGCAACGCCTTTTACCGGTCGCCGGAGCGTAGCATCAGCTACTACAACAAGGGCGAGATTCTCGGCATTCTACTGGACTTGCGCATTCGCCAGTTGACCGGCGGCAGGAAGTCCTTGCGCGATCTGCTGCAATGGATGAACGAACATTACGCCAAGCAGCATCGCTTCTTTCCCGACTCTGCCGGTGTCGAGCAGGCGGCCGAGACCATTACCGGCCAGAGCTTCGATCAGTTTTTTCGTGATTATGTGGCCGGCGTCAAGGAAATCCCCTATGACGATTTCTTTCGTTTCGCCGGTTTGCACCTGCTGTCCAATACCTATGAAGTGGCGTCGGCCGGCTTCAGTACCACAACCAACCTTGGCGGTCAGCCTGAAGTCATCGAAGTGGATCCCAAGAGCGACGCCCAGCGCGCAGGGGTGACTGCCGGCGATCGCGTCATTGCCATCAACGGAAAACCAGCGGACACTTCCCTGGAGGACGAACTCTCCCGCTTGCTGCCCGGAGCAACGGTTCACCTGGAGCTGGAAAACCGAAGAGGACGACGGGAAGTCGAGCTACGCCTGGGGGTGCGCGACGTGCAGACCTACGAACTCCGCGATCTTGCCGGCCTGACTTCCGAGCAGCGCGCGCATCGCTCGGCCTGGATCCACGGAGAGGATGAAACCCGAGGCCCCCATTGATTCGCGCCGGCGCGATGCTGGCCTTCTGGGGACTCTCCATCCTCATCGTGGGCCCGCTGCTGCTGTTGTGGGCCGTGGTTACCGGCAACGTCAACCCTCTTTACCGTATCGCAACTGCTCTGGCGATCTTCGGCGTTCGCCTCTCCGGAGTGAAGATTGAGCGGCACGGCTTACAGAATCTGCGACCTGGACAGAACTATATTTTCATGTCGAATCACGCCTCCAATCTCGATCCCCCCGTTCTCATACCGAGTATTCCCGGCCGCTGTTCAGTGCTGGTGAAGAAGGAACTGTTTCGCACTCCAATCCTCGGCACCGGCATGAAGCTGGCACAACTGGTTCCTGTCGACCGCGCCGATCGTGAAGCTGCGATCGAGAGCGTTCGTGCGGCCATCGACGTTCTGCGACAAGGGTTGCACCTGGTAGTCTTTCCCGAAGGAACCCGTTCCAGCGACGGGCGGCTGCTGCCGTTCAAGAAAGGTCCGTTTCACCTGGCGATGGAGTCAGGCGTTCCAGTGCTTCCGGTTACGCTGCTGGGAACTTACGAGTGTTGGCCGAAGACGCGATTTGCTCTGCGTCCGGGAACGGCGACTATCGTCTTTCATGCCCCGCTTAATCCCGGCGATTATGCCGACCGGGAAGCGCTGACGAAAGCAGTGCGAGAGGCGATAGAGAGCGCGCTGCCGCTGGAGCGGAAATCCTGTTGAGGGGAAGAAGAGCAGGTCCCTCGCTGCGCTCGTGATGACAATTCTTGGGTGTGGTATCGACGCTGCGGATGGCGATCCTTCGGGGGCGATATGGACGCTGCGGATGTGATGGCGGTTCTTTGGGGGGTGATATGGACGCTGCGGATGTGATGGCTATTCTTCGGCCGTGATACTAACCCCTAGCCCCTGACCCCGTCCCCTATTTCTTCTCAATCAGCCGCGCCGTCAGTACCACTCCATCGCGGTCGTCATGCAGCTTGATAGGGAAGATCAACACGTTCCAGGTCCAGTGCGGACTCTTATCAGGCAGGTGCGAGGCGCCACGAAATCCGCGGCGATCGATGTAGGTCTCGCGGGTATCGGCGACGGTGCGAATAATCTCGCGCCATTCCTCGCCCAATTGCGGGAAATGGTCGAACAGATTCTTGCCGGCGAACCAGGCGCGCTTGTGCCCGTTCATGGCGGCGAAGTAGTCATTCACAAACTGCCAGTTTCCATCACGGTCCAGAATCTCCAGCACGATGTCGTCGCCCATAGCCATGGAAATGCGCGAGTAGTAAAAATCGCGCGCATCCACCACGACGGGCCGGCCGCGCTTTTTCGCTTCGAACGAGCGCAAGGCGCCAACCAGGTCATCGACCGAGCTGTACCCCTTGAGCAGATGCATGTCGGCGATACCGCCAAACTTCCGCTCCAAGGTCGCCGACAAAATGATGATGGGAACTTGCGGACGCTTGCGGCGCAGGGTTTCGGCTACGTCGGTACCGAACTTACCGGCGCCCAGATGATAATCGAGCACCGCAATATCGATGGCGTGCAGCTTGGACTCGGCTTCCTCGATGGAGTTGGAGGTTACCACCCGGTAGCCTTTTTGCCGCAGGATAGCCGCGCGCAGCACCAGATTCTCTTCCCGGTCGTCGAGCAACAAAACTCGAATCGGATTGGCGGGTACCGGCTGCGGACCCAGGGTCGCACCAGCATCCGGTTTGGAAAGATCTTCACTCATCACTAGGCAGTTAGAAGCAACTTTCGCCGTTGGGGTGACACCGAATAAAACGATTCCTGAGCCAGAAATAACGGGACGGATTGGCACTGCGCGACTGCCACTACGGTTCTTTCTTGGCGGATCCAGTATTGGCCGGCGGATTGGCCATCAGGCTCCGGACCGCTTTTGCAAGTTCTGGGAGTTTATTGAAGATGCCGACCGCGCGCAACCATTGTTTGTGATCAAAAGCCGGTGAGCCACTGACCATCGACCCGGCCGGGATATCGCCGTGGGTGCCGCTTTGCGCAGTCACGATGACGCCGTCGCCGACGTTGCAATGTCCGGCAACACCTACCTGTCCCGCCAGGATGACGTTCTTGCCAACCACGGTCGACCCAGCGAGCCCCACCTGCGCGCAGAGCAGAGTGTGCTCACCCACGGCCGAGCCGTGCCCAACCTGCACCAGGTTGTCGACCTTGGCGCCGCGTGCGATGCGAGTTTCGCCAATGCTGGCGCGGTCGATGCAGGAGTTCGCCTGCACCTCGACATCGTCTTCCAGCACCGTCGGACCGGATTGCGCGATCTTCTCCCAATGATCGCCATCGCGTGCGAAGCCAAAGCCGTCGCTGCCGACGATCACTCCATTCTGCAGGATCACATTGTTACCCAGCCGGCAGTGTTCGCGTACCACCGCATGGGCATGGGCGAAGAACTTGTTGCCGATTCGCACCCCACGGTAGATAACCACGTGCGGCAGCAGCACGGCGTCATCGCCAATCTCCACGTTGTCGTCGATCACCACGTAAGCCGCGATGTGGGCGTTCTTGCCGATCTTCGCAGTCGGTGCGATCACCGCGGTAGGATGCACGCCGGGGTCGTAGTGGGGCGCCTGGTAGAACAGACTGGATTGCGCGCGCGAACGTCAGATACGGATTCTTGCTGCGTAACATGCCCGTAGTGACAGCAGGGAAGTCATGGGAGACGATTACGGCCGAGGCAGCGGTGGTCTTGGCGGCAGCAGCGTACTTGGGGTTGGCGACGAAGGTGATTTGCTCCGGCGACCGCCTCTTCAATTCCGGCAACGCCGGTAATCTCAGCCTCAGGATCTCCGTTTTCGAGTGTGGCGCCCAGAGCAGACGCGATTTCGGCAAGTTTCATAATTGCAGCATTTCGTAATGATTCAAAATTGCGCCTCGCGAGTTCGTTACGTGAACATGGGCACCTGCAGCGTGTCTTCCGGACGGCGTCCGCGGCGTCCCGTCTTCTTGTCGCCGATCACGCCGATGACGGTCATCTCCGCCAGCGCCGCTCGCGGCACAAAGATGCGCTGCGTGTTGGAACGAGTATCCGGCGGAATGATGAAAAATCCGTCGCCGCCTTCGTGCAGCAGATCGTTCGGCATCATGCCTTCGATGACTTCATTGTCGCGGAAGCGCAGCCGCACCCACAGCCCTTCGACCCGCGGCCGGGAAGTGAACGTCTTGCGGATCAGCGACTCGGAGTCGCCGAACTCGCGCACAAAATAGACTCCCTTGACCTCGCGCAGCTCAATCGCCACCACGTTGCCGGCCGTATTCATCAGCTCGAGTTTGCCGTCGGAGATGAAGGCGGCGCCGACATAACCGTTGACGCTATCGCGATCCATCTTGCGGACGATGACTTTCTTGTGGGTTGTGGCCATGGCTGATCGAGCCGGAGATCCGGCAGCTGTTCTCAGGTCAGTTCGACCTAGCCCGATTGTCGCACTTTTGGTGAAAAAGTGCCGCTTTGAACCTACTCTGTAGCCAAATCGTCAACCTTGTGTTATTGTTCGCATTGCAGCGACCGAGGTGCAAATTTTCCTTAAGTGCCGTCTTAAGAGCAAGTTGCAGGTTTGCGCGAGCAAGTTGTCGGCAGTTCGGCGTGCGGAACGCTCTCATCCCACGGCGGGGAGCAGGAATCGGTTCAGTGGTCTGGCCATCCTCGCCTAGATCCGTTCATCTGCTGGTTTTGCCTTTAGAGTCATACATTTAGATGGCAGACTACATTTATAGTATGGAAACCCGGCTCACACCGGATCAGCAAAGCGGTGTGAACCTGGTCCAGGAAATTGCCCGCCGCGCCGGCTTGAATCTGTACCTCACCGGCGGCACCATTCGCGATCTCATCACCGGTTTTCCCATCCGCGACATCGATCTCAGCATTCAGGGAAACCCGCTTAAACTCCAGAAAGAATTGGAGAAAGCCAGTATTTCGGTGCAGGGTGTCGACGAGGATCTGCGGACGCTGCAGCTCTTGCTGCCGGGTAACGTGCGGGCCGAGCTGAACATGACCCGCGCTGAAGCCTATGACAAGCCCGGCAAGCCGCCTGTCATAACCGCAGCCACGATTAATGAGGACCTGCGCCGCCGCGACTTTACCGTCAACGCCATGGCACTTTCTCTGAATCCCGGCTCGCGCGGGCTGCTGCTGGACCCGTTCAACGGGGTGGCCGACATCGAAGCCAAGGTGCTGCGCGTCCTGCATAACTACGCTTTCCTGGAAGAGCCGGTCCGGCTGATTCGGGCGACGCGGCTGAGCGCTCGCTTTCATTGGCCGCTGGAGGAGCGCACCCAGGCGCGCTACGATTCAGCGAAAGAGGGTAATTACATCGAGTATCTTAGCCGGCGCATGATCGGCTATGAACTGGAGCAACTAGCTCACGAAGACGATCCGCAGCACATCATGCGGGCGCTCGACAAAGAGGGCTGGCTGAAGCTGCTGCATCCGCACTGGACGATGGCTAAGGTCGATGCCAGCGATCTGGGGCAGGTCGTGAAGACTCGCCAGATGATGAACGATCTCGGCTATTCGGTCGAAACCGGGCCCATCGTGATGTACTTCCTTACCCGCCGGATGGGCGACAAAGATACGTCGGAGATCCAGCGCATGATTCCGCGCCGCGACTTCGTGGACAAGTGGAAGCATCTGGAGAGCGGGGCCCACGATCTGGCCAAGAAGTTGACCAGCAAAGAAGCTGGAATGCCCTCGGGCGCGTGGAGAATTCTGACCCAGGCGACACCGGAAAATGTTCTGTTCCTTGACCTTGACGACCAAGCAGCAGGCAGTCGACCAGAAGCTCAAGAATTTCTTTGGGAAATGGCGGCAAGTAAAAGAAAAATTGCCATTTCCAGAGATGGCAGAGCTTCGTATTACCCCCCAAATTCCAGAATATCAGCGGGTCATGGATCAGGCGTTTCTGCTGCTGATGGACGGCAAACTCCGTTCGCATACGGAGATCATGAATTTCCTGAAGCCCTACGAACCGCCGCCGCCGCCGCCCCCACCAGCGCCCAAGCGTGGACGTGGGAAGGCCGCCGCTGCTGCCGCGGGCTCGGGCGAGGCTCCGGCTCCGGCCAAGCGTGGGCGCAAGCCCAAGGGAACCCCTGCTCCGCCACCCGTAGTTCCGGAAGCCGCGCCGCAGCCTGCGGCTCAGGAAGCTGCGCCTAGCGCTCCAGCGAAGCACGTAGCACCCGGCGCTCCAGCGAAAAAGACGAGTGTTCCGGCGAAGAAGGCTGTGCCCGCTGAGAAGCCATCCCAGGCGGCGGCTAAGAAGACGGTTGCCAAGAACCCGCCCGCGAAGAAAGCTCCCGCCAAGAAAGCGGCTCCCGCCAAGAAGCCTGCGGCTAAGAAAGTCGCAGCCAAGAAAGCCGCGAAGAAGAAGAGATAGCGGCCGAGATCGCCGGCAAGCGCTGCAATTCTGAGGGACGAGTTAGCTTTGATGCGTAAGCGGCTAGAAGAGCCGCGGACTGCGGTTGAGGTGTTCTACCAACCTCGGTTGAAGAAATTTCTGCGACGCCCTTCCTGCGCAGCGTCGAAATCCACTTTCCCGGAGTGTCGATGGCTCATGCCAAGTAGTCTTGTAGACTCTCTTTGATCGCGCCCTCATCTACAGATTCTCCGCGATTCAAACGCTCCAATAGCTCGTCCACGACCTGTTTCGCCTGATTGCGTTCGCGATGCAGCAGAAATCCATCGAAGACGTGTTGGCCGCGCATGGCGTTCTCGATCTCAGTCTCTTTGTCGTGCTCGCCGAGCTCAGTGAAATAGACAACTCGGTAGCGCCCGCCAAAATCGGCTTCGCGATAGATCTCGAACATTACTTTCTTCGTGTCCGTGGTTAGGGGCATGGGCCGGTTTCCGATCTAATCATAACCTAGCGAGCGGGTTCGACCGCTAGTCGTCTCCTGACGCCGAGGCGGTCTGCGGTTCGTCTACCGTTTGCGGGAAGGGAATGACATTCCGCTCCCGTTCCACCGACTTGTGCGTCAGCGTCATCCGCAGCGTCCGCTCGTACTCGGCCAGTTGCTGCTCCAACTGGTTCGCTTTATCCGCTTTCTTCAGCAGGTCCTCGCGATAACGCTTCAGGAAATAGTCGATGGTCTCGACGCGAATCTTGATCGACCCCGTCGGCTTGTTTTCGTCCAGGTCTTTGAACGAGAAATAAGGCGTGCCCGAGTTCTCGATGATGTCTTCGACCACGGTGTAGATGGGCGCATCGTGTCCGCACTTGAAGTTGCTGATCTCCAGCGCCACCAGGTTCGGGTGACGCGCGGTAAACTTTGCCGCCCAAATCTTGATGTTGGTGCTGCCCGAGTAGGCATTCTTCCACACATCGCGAATGTCGAGCGCATGGGTGATGGCTCCGGAACGCACTTCTTCGCCGAAGAGCCGATCCAGGATGTCCTCGTCCATCGGCAACAGGCTTTGCGAGAACACGGGATAGCCCAGCTTCTGGAACTCTTCCATGATCTCGTGATTCAGGCCGGGATCGTGATGATAGACGCGGCCCAGCATGACGATGCCCAGGCGGTTCTCGCGCTCCAGGGTGTCCAGCATCTCGCGCGAACGTTTGCGCATGCTGCGTTCGTAATCCTCAAAAGCCTTGAAGCCGGCTTCGATGGCCCGCTCGTTCTCTTCTTCGGAGAGACCGAGGATTGGCTGCCAGGTCTGGAACATCTGCAGCGTCAGCAGCTTCTTGTCATCGATATTCAGGATAGGGTCGAGATACTGAATGCCGTTATCCTTGAAGATGTCTCCTTCCTTGATGAACGCGGCCTTCACCGCATTGGGCGTCGCGGTCACGGTCGGACACGCATTGGCGCCGCTGCAATTTTTCAGCGGCTGATTCATGGTGTCGATCATGGGGAAGAAGATGGCGTCGAGCGGCTTCTTCACATGCTTCTGGAAGATCAGGTTGTAGACGTGCGGAATGCCGATCTTCGACGGGAAGCAGGGATCGATGGCACCGCGGCCGGCGCCCTGGCGATACATGTCTTGTCCAGTGAACTCGGAGTAAACCAGATTTTCCGGCTGCACGCCCAGGCTCTCCAGGTAGCCGCTGAACAGCGGAGCGAACAGATACATGTTCAGCACGCGAGGCATGCCAATACGCAAGGTCTCGCGCTTCTTCATCAATTCCGCGCGCTGTTGCACGGCAGCTTTTGCCTTACCAAAATCCCAGCGACCGGGCGTCGGAAGCGGGTCGGCAACCTTCTCTGGATTGCGCGAGCGCCACACTTCATGAGCGGCGAGATCGACGAAGTTCGGATTCTCTTTCTTGACCGCGTCCAGTCCGGCCTTGATGCCGCGCATGGCGTTGACGTCTTCCACCTGACCTTTTTCGCAGGTGGAGATAATCAAGCGTCGTTCGCCAGCTTGCAGCGGAACTTTCGACTTGAAGACCGGCAGCGGCGAGGCCGGCTCAAGCACATCGTTTTTGCTATCGCCGACGTTCACGTCGATAAAAGTACGCAGGCAGTTATTCTTGCAGAAGTAGCAGCGCGTGTCTTCGTTGCGCGTGGTCTTGTAGCCGATTTTCTGCACCGCCTCGAGGCCGATGAAGCTGGTGCGATGGCCGTTCTTGTAAATGCGGATGGCCTCGACCCCCGCGCCGATAGCGCCCGATTCGCCGCAGTGCTCGTGGACAATCACCTCCGGCTCGTGTCCCGCGCCGTGGAAGTGCGAGTTGATGAAATCGACTTCCGACTTCACCGCGGCCAGATTTTTCTGTGTTCCACCTTGTAGGATGAACTTCGATCCCAGCTTGGCCAGGTTTGGAATTCCGGCAACGTAAAGGAAAATATTCTTGGGCAGCACATTGGCCAGTCCGGCAAGAATCTCTTCGCCGCGCCAGCCCTGGCGTTGGAAATTCACAATGTCAGACTGCATGAACACGGCGCAGCCATAGCCGAAGATCGGCATGGTGCCGGCGGCGAAGGCAATGTCGGCATACTCCTCGACTTTGTAGCCCAGCGACTCGGCCGTGCCTTGCAGGAAGTAGCCATTACCGGCCGAGCACTGCGTGTTCAGCTTGAAGTCTTTGACGCGCCCGTCTTTCAGAACGATCAGCTTGATGTCCTGGCCGCCGACGTCGACGATGACGTGCGGGTCCTTATAGAACTTCATCGCCGACTCGGTGTGAGCGACGGTTTCCACCAACCCCACGTCAGCCTTAAGCACGTCCTTGAGAACGTCCTTGGCGTAGCCGGTGGTGCCGATGCCCAGCACTTCCAGCGTCGCTCCCTGCGACTCAACCTGCTGCCGCAACGAGACGAACATGTCGATGGTGTCCTGGATGGGATTGCCGCCCGACAGTTGGTAGGCCTTGCACATCACGTCGCCGCCCTCGGACAGGAGCACGGCTTTGGTGGAAGTCGATCCGCCGTCGAGGCCAACAAATCCGCGAACGGTTTCGCCCGGGCTGAACTTCGCGCCGATGAATTTCGGGACGCGATATTTTTCTTTGAACTGCGCCAGCTCTTCGTCAGAGGTACTGAGACCGGCGGCGCCCGACTTCGCTTTCTCTGCCTGGCGGCCGACGGAGATGTAATCTTCCAGGCACTCGGTACCCATGTAGATACCGACTTCCGGCTCTTCATCCTTGCCGAACTCGACCGCGCCCAGCGCGGCAAAGTATTGCGCGTTGTCCGGGACCTTGATGCAATCTTCCGGCTTCATCCCTTCGGGGATCTCCACCTTGCGCTCTTCCCACGTCCGGGGAATGTTCTGCTGCCAGGCTTCCTTCATGCCGCGAATAAAGCTGTTCGGCCCGCCGAGCAACAGCACATGCGGACGCAGCGTGTGTCCCCGGGTAAGCACCGTCAAATTCTGCAGGACGATGGCGTCAAACAGGGAAGCCATCAACTGATCAGGCGGGATGCCTTGCTTTTGCAGGCCGTTGATGTCGGTCTCGGCGAAGACGCCGCACTTGCCCGCGACGGGATGCAGTTTGATGCCGATGTAGCCTTGATCGCACAGTTCTGCGGCGGGAATCTTCAGCTTGGCGTTGATCTTGTCGATGACGGCGCCTGTGCCTCCGGCGCACTTGTCGTTCATCGAGGGAATTTTCTTCTTGCGGCCGGTGTTTTCGTCTTCCTTGAAGACGATGATCTTCGCATCCTGTCCGCCCAACTCGATCACCGAGTTCACTTCCGGATGCATTTTCTCAACGGCCAGAGACACGGCCGTGACTTCCTGCACGAACTTGGCGCCGACCAGGTTGGCCAGCGCTCCTCCGCCTGAGCCGGTGATGAAGATGCGGCAATTGTGCGGAGCAATGCCGACTTCGTCCTGCATGCGCTTGAGGAATTCGAGCAGCTTCTCCGGCTGCTTGGTCTCGTGGCGCTGGTAGTCCTGCCAGATCATCTCGTCGGTTTCGGCATTGACGATGACGGCTTTCACCGTGGTCGAGCCCACGTCCATGCCCACGCTGTAGACGGCCTTGCGGCCCGACTGGGCAGCTACTTCGCGCGACTTGGCGAGAATCCGTGCGGGCAGCGATTCGGCCACCGGCGCAGGATTCAGCAGGGTATCCAGTTGAACGTCGACCTTGGCAGGAGCGTTGTCGCACGATCCGGGTTGGTGAGAATGACCCACGAAACCTCCAGGTATTGCTGGTGAGGGGTTCAAACCCCTTCTATTATTGTGAACTGCAAGTTGGGCAAATTACGACAAAGTTTGTTTTTATTCACCACGGAGGACACGGAGCGCACGGAGTTCTTCTTCCTGTTTTTCTCCGTGTTCTCCGTGTCCTCCGTGGTGAAACATTCTCTTCACAGCCGACAATCTAATCTCCGAAGTTGCCTTCAACACGGCGGAACCCGTGCTTGGCCTGCTTCCACATCCAACTGATCACGCGCTGGTCGTTATAGCAAAATGCCAGGATGTGATTCAGAGTGGAGAAGCAACTCTTCTGGCACTCCTTCTTCATTTCCTGCAACTGGGCGCGCTCGAACTTGTGTTTCTCGATGGTGCCCCAGTCGTACCCGGCGGAGTACATGGGAAAGCAGGGCGCCAGAGTTCCATCCACGCGCACGATCAGCGAATTATGTCCGGCGCGGCAACCCCAGTCGTGCAGATCGCCGTGCATGAAGTTCTTCATCTGCGCCAGGCGCTGCACTGAGTTCACCATGTGGTAGCCCGACTTCTGCTTGTCGATCAGCCAGTCAATCAGATCGGCCGCCGCGGCGTGATGCTCCTCGCGTATGAACGTCGGATTCGTGTACAGGTGCTTAAAGTGCGGCTGCTCGGTCATCGGCGATTCGCAGATGTGATAGTCGGTCGCGATACCGTTGTCGTGCGCCAACTCCGTCAGTTGCCGGACATCGTCCATGTTATTGGCACAGATGTTGATGTTGAGAAACACGGAGTAGCCGTACTTGTATTGCTTTTTGACCAGGTAGTCGAAATGCTCGCGGATGGGCACCATGGCCTTGGGCAGACCCCTGCCGGCTACATCGTCCCACGCGTCGACTGCCAGGTTCACCACGCCCACCCCGGCATCGGCAATCTTGTCGATCACCTTGGGCCACATCAGCCGGCCGTTGGTGGGCAGATAGACCCAGAAGCCTTTCTTCGCCGCGTAGTAAATGATCTTGTGGGCGAAGTCAGGGCGCAGCAGCGGCTCACCGCCCATCAGCGCCAACACGCCGGCGCCCGAATCGCGCAGCCAGTCAAGCGAGCGCTTGGCGGTGTCCTCGGTCATGCCGCGAACGCTGTTGTCGAAGGCCCAGCAGTAGTGGCAGTCAAGGTTGCATTTCCACTCGTTGAACAGATACGCAATGATCGGGTGGAAGTCGCCCGGCAGCACTCGCGAGCGGATCCAGGGAACCGCCCAGCCTCGCATTGCCCGGTAGATGTGCTTGCTAGACCATGTGCGTCGGCCATTCTTGGGAAAGTAGTCTTCGTCCGGCGCCGACATCAGTTCGGGATGCTGGGGAAACACCGGAGTAGGCAATGTCTGCTCCTGGCCATTCGGCGGCGGCGGTAGCAAGCGTGGTTGCTCGGGCGGCTTCATCAGCAGCTCGTGCAGTTGAACATCAAGTCGATAAGTAGGGGCGGCTTGGGTCCCCTCTGGTACCTGCTGCACTTCCGGCATGTAACAGAGTCTTCCTTTCTTTCCAATTGCGCGCTCAGGCAGGGCGGGCCTTATGGCCCGCTACCCGACGATGCACCTTTCCTCGTACCCAGCGGAACTGGGTGGCTAACCTGTTTGCAGACGATACTGCGTGCGCGCTAAGCCGCAGCTACCGCCAATTTACGCAACGGCGGAGCCGGCACCTTTGCCAGCTTCGCCTTTCCATTCATCAAATCGCTCACGTGAAAAACGAAATTTGCCGCAACCCCGGCATAGCCGTGATGGTGCGGAACCGGATAGAACAAACTCCGCAGTTCCGGATGGCCGGCGACGTAATCCTTTACGTCCTCCAACCGTTTGCCGGTGGCCTTCAGCGCCTGTTCGAACTCCATGCGGGCCTTAACCTTGGCTTCGCCCAGCGCCATCTGAACCCGGCTGTGAGCATTGATCTCGCCTTCGCCGGAGGTTTCGATGGGCAGGAAGATCATCTCCTTAAAATGATTGGCCACGGCGGATTGCACGCCGTCAGACTGAGACGAAGGCATACAGCCGAAGGGCTTCAGCGCCAGCACCATGTGGCAGAGCTGGTTCTTGGTGTAGTACACGTTCTTGCCGACTTCCAGATGTCCTTCACCGCCGCGGGCAAATTCGTTATAGAAGGGATTCGCCAACTGGGCCATCGTCTTCTGATCCACAAGCTCGTGGGCGATATTGCCCAAGCCCTGCACCGCGCGCTGATACTGGCGCGCGTAAATGCGTTCGCCGACGCCGATCATCCACTGCTTGGAGCGGAACTTCCATTCGTTCGCCGCCTGCTTCTTCAACTCGTACCACTGCGGATGTTTGTAAGGAGCGTCGAGCGAGCGCCGGGCCGCGGCGCGCGCCTTCACCTGGTACATCATGTACATCACCCAGGTGCCGATGGGCTCGACCAGAACCTGCGCGCCTTCGCGCTCCAGGAACTCGAACATGTGGAAGTTGCCGTCGCCTTCGGTGATCTGCGCCCAGAATTCGCCAATGATCTTCACTACCGGCTTCACCCGCAAGCGATCGACCTCGATCGTATTCAGTTGCTCGCGCACCGCAGCCATCGCCTCTTTGTATTGGTTCCCGTAAAGCTGCTCGCGAACCTTGCCCAGCGAGTTGACCCACAGCTCCCACTTCTTGCCTTTGTTGGCGCGGATCTTCTTGGCCATCCACTCCGGCAGATCTTCGTGATCCTCGAAGGGCTTGCGCTCGCGCAGCATGGTGCAGAGCGTATCCATTGACGACTGCCAGACTTCATCCGTCTTGCCTTTTTCCACTTCATAGGGACGGATGCGGTAAACCATCTCGTTCATGATGTCGCCCAGATTGAGCGCATTGAACATGCCCATGCCGAAGTCGACGGTGAACTTCAGGCCGGCTTCTCCCGACGCCGCCTTCACACCATCATTCTGTTGGAAGAGCAATACCCGGAAGCCGTCGAAGCCCGCGTTCTGCAGCGCCAGGCGATATTCCGACTCGTACATGCCGAAGCGGCACGGTCCACACGAACCGGCGGTGAAGAAGATGTAATTGTCGATGATCTCCTGCTTGGTGAGGCCGCGCGTCGCCTCCAGCGTCTGCAGGTGTTGCACCAGATTGCCGACGGTGAAGTAGGTAGGATTGCACTGGCCGTTGTTGCCGTACTCTTTGCCCAGTTGAAAGGCCGAGACGTTAGGCACCGGCATAATCTCGCAACGATATCCGCAGCCTTCGAAGACGGCCTGGATCACGCGTTCATGCTTCCAGGTCAGGCCGCCGAAAAGGATGGTAACCTTGCCGCGCTCCTCGGCGCCGAAGGACCGCTCTGCCGGGCGCTTGAAATGACGCACCGGGCCGCTATCCAGGCCCATCATGCTGGCCAGCCGGGCACGCTCCTGCGCCAGCTTGCGTTGAATCTCTTCTTCGGTTTGAGGACGCGTCAATTCGTCAATAGGGAAATCGATGCGAGTGACTGGCATAGAAAGTTCCTCTTCCTCGAGTGGAATTGATTTTGAATTTCTTGTCTGTGATGAGCTGTTTTGGCACTCGATAGGTGCGGCGCAGGCGTACGAAGAGTGTAGCGATTGCAGAGACGGCCGGTACGGGTGAAAACTCTCACGGCTTAATCAATCTTTGCAAAAACAACAAGTTGTTACGGCTCTGAGCGGGAAGGCTACAATGCGGCTGAAACTCCCCCACGCTCTTGATGTTCATTATCAATTCGAACCCTGATCGCGGCAAGCGACTTGAGACGAATTGTTGGCAATTCAGTTGCTTGTCTGGATTTGGCACCTGAGTGCCAAATTCCCCTTGTGTCGACTATCAGACCAGCAAACCATCGACCCATTACTCGGAGCTAGATGCCAATGACACTCCACAGGCTTCACCAAATTCCCTTATCGCTTCCGGTAATCCGAAAAGCCACCGCCGCCGCCGACGCCAGGTAGGGAAGCAGAGATAGCCTTAGCGTGGCAGGAACGTCGCCGCGCATGGCTACATGGGTGACCTGCCGGGTATAGAGATCGGCGCCTTGAGGCATGATAGGAACTCGCAGGAATTTTCCCCGCGCGAAAATCGCCTCTCCGCCGAAGCGCGCCGCCGCCAGAACAGCTTGCGGCAGTAGTGGTGCTTCGCCGCGGTATTCGCCCACATAGTCGCGGACGATTTTCAAGTAAGTCGCTACTCCCGGCCAGATGCCTCCGAGATCGGCGGCTTTCTTCAGTTCGACGAAATCCAGTTGGCCCGAGTCCAAAAGTGCGGCAGTGTTGACGACATCACATACGCGCAAATAAAAGTGCCGGTACATGCGCTGCAAGGTGGCCACAATTACCCGCTCTTCCACCGCCGGCACCAGGAACGTCAAACCATTCACCGTGTGGGGAACACGGCGAGTGATAAACCGCCTGGCCATCGCGGTCTGCTCGCCGGTCTGTCCCAGCCGCTGGGCATGCACCTCAACCAATTCCGGCAGGCCGGGAAGGACGAAGTTCCACTTGTTGGCCAGTCGATCGCCCCAACTGCGCGGCTCGGTATGCGCGCCCATCCGCTTGAGCATGACCCGGGTCACGTGGCCATGGTCGGCGGTAGTGTAGAGGTCGAGATCGTTTCCCAGGTCAGGCAAATGATCCAGAGACTTCATGACTACCGTCGGACACCCTGCCGACTCCAATTCGTCGCAGATGTGATGGAGAAAAGTGAGGGCGTTGTCAATGCGGCTCTGCTCTTTAGCGATTACACCGCTGGCCCAATCATTCAGCGCCGGATTCTCGCCAGGTCGCCCGGCGACGATGCCGAGGGCACGGATCACGACATGGTTCGAATCTGCTAGCGCGACCAGGCTTTGGCGTTGCGAATCGGTTAATGCCGCGATGGATTCGATGACGGAAGCCGCCTTCTGCGGCTTCAGGGTCAACTGCAACAGCACATGCATTTCCGGCGAAGCGGGTTTCTGCAAGGTCGGCATCCTCGGTGTCCTGGCGGGTCGCGGCCAGATGAAATTGGCGTACTTATACCTGCCAGCTTGGATGTAGGCTGCGGCTGAGGAGTTGGGCTGTCAGAGTCTCGTCCGTACTTTGTTCTTCCGACCGACGGCTCTACAGTTTGCTGACGGTTTTACAGGTTGCTGAAAAACTTCCGCAGTTGTGATGAACAGGTAGAGAGAACCTTCAGGTTCGCGTCTAAGTTCTTTATTTTGGATATCCGGAGCCGGCTTCACAGTTTGCTGAAAAACTCGGCCTAAGGCGATTTTGAAGGGGCGTAGCTTTAGCTACGCCGTAGCAACTCCTTTATATTTGTCCTCCCTCACCGACTTTAGTCGGTGAGGGATCTGCTTTCCCGAGTTTTTCAGCAAACTGTTCAGCCGGCGACAGACTGTTCATTTCGACTTTTTCAGCAAACTGTTTGGCCCGAGCGGAGGGATCTGCGTTCTCCGGCACTCGCCCGCACGCTCCCTCTATAATCGTGCCGGACTCAAATCCGAAGAATTCTTAGCGATCATCGAGGCGAACCTTGGCCTATCAAGACCTGAGGGAATGGATCTCCGCGCTGGACAAGGCGGGAGAGTTGAAGCGCATCAAGGCCGAAGCCGATCCCATCCTGGAGATCGCCGAAGTCACCGACCGCGTCTCCAAGTGGGGACCACGAGGCAAGCATGGCCCGGGCGGTCCGGCGCTGCTCTTCGAAAACGTGAAGGGCTATCCCGGCGCGAAGGTTCTGATCAACCAGTTCGGTTCCCAGCGCCGCATGAGGATGGCACTCGACGTCGACTCACTAGACGAAATCGCCGAGCGCATTAAGTACTTCATGGACGTGAAGTCGCCGCAGGGCATGCTCGACAAAATCAAGATGCTGCCCATGCTGGCCGAAATGGGCAAGTTCTTTCCCAAAGAAGTTTCTACCGGGCCGTGCAAGGAAGTGATCAAGCGCGAAAACTTCTCGCTGCTCGACTTTCCTATCCTGCAGTGTTGGCCGCTGGACGGCGGCCGCTTCATCACGCTGCCGTCGGTCATCACGAAAGATCCCAAGACCGGCAAGCGGAATTCCGGGACTTACCGTCTGCAGGTTTACGACGCGAAGAGCACCGGGATGCACTGGCAGCGCCAGAAGCAAGGAGCCGAACATTATCGCGAGCAGATGCGCCGCGCGGCCGCTTCCGGCGAAGCTCATCCCGTTAGTGCGGCGCTGGATATGATGGCCCGCTCCGGCGGCGGCTCGCGCGTGGCGGAAGGGAAACAGGTCGGCGGAAAAATGGAAGTCGCGGTCGCCATCGGCACCGAGCCAGCCGTGATGTTCTCCTCGATCGTGCCCGCACCGCCAGACATTGAGGAGTACTTGATCGCCGGCTTCTTGCGGCAGAAACCGCTGGAACTGGTGAAGTGCGAGACCGTCGATCTGGAAGTACCGGCAACGTCAGAGATCGTGCTCGAAGGCTACGTGCTGCTCGACGAGCTTCGCATGGAAGGGCCCTTTGGCGATCACACCGGCTTCTACACGCCGGAAGACTTGTATCCCGTCTTCCACGTGACCTGCGTCACGCATCGCAAGAATCCGATTTACTCGACGACGATTGTCGGCAAGCCTCCGATGGAAGATGCCTATATGGGCAAAGCCGTCGAGCGAATCTTTCTGCCGCTCATGCGGCTCACCATCCCGGAACTCGTCGACATCAACCTGCCCATCGAAGGCGTCTTTCACAACCTGATGATCGTCTCCATCAAGAAGTCCTACCCCGGCCAGGCGCGCAAAGTGATGAGCAGCATCTGGGGCCTGGGCCAGGCCATGTCGACCAAGTGCATTCTGGTGGTCGACGAAGACGTCAACGTGCAAGACATCGGCGAAGTCACGCTGAAGGTGCTGAACAACATCGACCCTGAGCGCGATATCCAATTCACCCTCGGCCCGGTGGACTCGCTTGATCACTCCTCGCGCCTGCCCGACTTCGGCTCCAAGATGGGCGTAGACGCCACCCGCAAATGGCCGAGCGAAGGCTTCACTCGCCCCTGGCCCGACGAAATCCGCATGGACGAGAAGACGAAAGCCGAGGTAACCAGGCGGTGGAAGGAATTTGGGCTGGAGTGAAGAAGCAGTTGTCAGTTGTCGGTTGCCAGTTGTCAGCCTAAGTTCGGGCGCCCCAATGTCTCGCGCAGTTAGATACCGGCCACTTCGCGAGACCCCAGGAATAGGGGATGAATGGCTACACGAAAATCGTGTACACTATTTTCATGAAGAATATTACGCTCAGTGCGGATGAGAGCTTGATCGAGCAGGCCCGTCTGGTGGCGCGCTCGCAACATAAGACCCTGAACACAGCCTTTCGGGAGTGGTTGCTGAACTTTACGCGTCAGTCCGGCAACGTGCAGGAATTTGACGCCCTGATGAGGCGACTTCGGCACATCCGCTCGGGCGGCCCCTACACTCGGGACGAGATGAATGAGCGCTAAGTTTTTCCTCGACACCAATATTTTCATCTACTCCCTGGGCGGAACTCCGGCAAGCAAGGCCCGGCGCGCAGCGCAGCTCGTTCGGGAGGGCGTCGACAGCCGTAATGGAATCATCAGCTACCAGGTGGCTCAGGAATTCTTCAATGTTGCGTTCCGCCGCTTCGCGCCGCCCATGACCTTGGCGGAGGCGGAACAATACTTGGCCTCCGTGCTTGGTCCTATGTTGGCCGTCCAGTCATCACAAGCCTTCCTGGCTGACGCTTTGCGGCTGTATGGACGATACCGATTGTCCTGGTACGACTCTTTGATCGTTGCCGCCGCGCTGGAAGCGCAGTGCGCCGTGCTGTACAGCGAAGACATGCACCACGGGCAAACGTTTGGCGACTTGCGAATTGATAATCCTTTTCGGTAAGCCGGGCAGTGGAAGAGACTTGAATGATATGCATAGATGATGCATATTGATACATATGAGAACGACTTTGAATATTGACGATACCCTCTTCGAGGAAGCGGCCCGGCTTAGCGGCATTGCCGAGAAGACTGCGGTCGTCCGGGCGGGGCTGGAAGCCTTGATCGCAAGGGAAAGCGCCAGGCGGTTGGCAGCCTTAGGGGGCAGAGATCCAGGCCTGCGCCCAATCCGCCGCCGGCGCACACGCCCACGCGCGATTCATGGCCGTGCTGATTGATACGTCGGTTTGGGTGGAGCATCTGCGGCGGGGCGACCCCACGCTCAGCTCGCTCCTCAATCGAGGTGAAGTCGAATGTCACCCGTTCATCCTCGGCGAGTTGGCCTGCGGTTCTCTGCGACGCCGCTCTGAAGTGCTGTCCCTGCTGCGAAGCCTGCCGCATGTGCCTGTAGCCAGCCACGATGAGGTGCTGACGTTGATCGAGCGCCATCGCTTGATGGGCCGCGGCATCGGTTGGATCGATGCCCATCTGTTGACTTCGGCAGCGCTAAGCAACACCCCGCTGTGGAGCCGGGATCGGCGCCTCGCGCAAGTGGCCACAGATCTGCACCTTTGCGCCCAGCCGTAAATTGCCGGACTCGTACTGCCGGTTCTGGCCTTCCTGATCTCACTGTTGCCGAGGTGCGCGAGAATCGCGATCGCCCTTACATGCCGTCGAAGCAATAATCCTGTCAAGGACCTTCCTCCCGGATCTCGAAAACCGCGAGACCCTTCGACAAGCTCAGGGCAGGCTCCGGGGCGCCTCAGTTCACCTGCCATCACCGAGCCGCAAACGTCTTACTAGTAAGATTTCTGCAGATTGTCTTATTTGTAAGACGATCTGTATCTCCTCCCGCCGGATGGCCTCCAGTTGCCCTCTGCCCGCGGCCTGTGCCAAAGTTGTAAATGTCATGCTCACCCGTCCCGACAGCACCGAACACGCCGACTCTTACACAAACTACATTGCCCGGGTTCCCGACGGTGCGCTCCTCGATTTCCTGGCCAAGCAGCCTGGAGATTATCGCCAGCTTCTGGCTGGCGTTTCCGACGAGGCGGCTGCCGCGCCGACCGCGCCCGGCAAGTGGAGCATCAAGCAGGTTCTCGGACATCTGTGCGATACCGAGCGCGTCATCACTTATCGTGTCCTGCGTTTTGGCCGCGGCGATGATCAGGAGTTACCCGGATTCGAGCAGGACGATTACGCCCGCGAGGCGGGTTCGAATGCGCGCCGTCTCGACGATCTGCTGGCGGAATTCGAAAGCGTTCGCAAATCCAGCATCGCGCTGTTGGGATCGCTACCGCCGGGCGCTGAGATACGCGCCGGTGTGGCTAACGGCAACCGGGTCACCGTCCGCGCCCTGGCTTACATCGCGGGCGGTCATGCCCAGCATCATTACGAATTGTTGAAAGCCGCGCCCTGGACGTGGTGCCGCATAAGGCTGGTAGTTCGGCCAGTCACTGGGAGACTGCTTTTCGCTCTAACGCCTACGCCGGAGCCAAGCGCTATGGCCGGCAGATTGCTATACTGAAGGCGATATGGGAATCGTGAAGAACATAGCCGCGATCGCCAAGGGCATGAGCGTTACCTTCATGGAGATGTTCAAGCCCACGACTGTCGAGAATTATCCCGACGGTCCCGGCCCGACCCGGGGCGCGATGTTTCAGGATCGCTTTCGCGGCATGCACGTGCTGCAGCGCGACGAGAATGGCCTGGAGAAGTGCGTCGCCTGTTTCCTCTGCGCCGCCGCCTGTCCTTCCAACTGCATTTACATTGAGGCCGCCGAGAACACCGAAACTCATCGGGTGAGCGGCGCCGAGCGTTACGCCAAGGTCTATAACATCGATTACAACCGCTGCATCTTCTGCGGCTATTGTGTTGAAGCTTGTCCGACCGACGCCATCACTCACGGCCACGGTTTCGAGCTGGCCACCTACAACGCCAGCAACCTGGTTTATCGCAAGGAGGCGTTGCTCTCCGGAACTCCTGCCCACGAAGGCGCTAACGCCGTGTTCAGCCAGTTCGAGGCCGCCCGCCTGATTCCCAAGAAATAAGCTAGGTTTCGGTCTGCTGCAATTGTTCCAGAATGCCGTGCACCGGAATGCGGACCCACTCCGGCCTTTGCTCCAGTTCATATTCAATCTCGGCCAAGGCGCGCTCGGTCATATAAGCTCCCAGCAGAATGCGAAGCTCGTCGTCCTTCTGCGGCAGGAAAGGACCGTTGGCTGCCGCCCGCAGATATTCTCGCAGGAAGATGGCGCTGACCCAGCGATACCAGGTTTGCGCCCACATCTCCACCTGCGGATGTCCCTCGCGACTGGGCACGATGCCGGGCACGTCGCCGAAGAGCGCGGCGTGGGAAACGTAGTGAAACGAGCGCAGCATGGTCGCTACATCCCGCAAGGCGGACCGCTTGATGCGGCGCTCGCTTAGCGGCCGGTGGGCGTCGCCTTCAAAGTTGGTGATGACCCAGTCGCTGCCGGTGAAGAGCATATTCGAAAGATGAAAATCGCCGTGATTCCGGATGCGATTTCCCGACATTCGTTTGTCGCGCAACAAAAGCAAATGCTGGCGGATCTCGCCCTCGCGGTTCAGCACCTGGGCAATGTCCTGCTGCGCGTTCTGCGGCAAGGAATGGGCCCGGCTGCGCAGCAGTTCGAACGCCCGGTTCAGCTGTCCCAGTATTCCGTGGTAGACGCTTTGCCGGTAGAAGGTGGTGAACGGCTCGAGAGCAAAATTCGAGATATCGGGCCGGCTGCTCAACGCCGTATGCAACTCGGCCGTACGCTGAGCAAGCGCGCGGATGTTATCCACATACGTTCCCAGCAACTCGGCGATAAGCGGCGGCACCGGCCCGGCGCCCATGGTCACCGGATCCGGTAACGTCAAATCGGGGCCGACGATGTGCTCCTGAGGAATAGCTAAGGCATGCTCGAAGAACAAGGCCCAGATGGTCCAGCGTGTAGGCCCAGCCATTGGTGGCATTGCGAACAAAGCTGCTCAGCGTGCCGACGGTGATTTCCTGGCCGGGATCGGCGGATTGCCGGCGATAGTCCAGCGAGCCTAGGGCCCGCGGAACGGCCATGAAGCTGGTTTGCTCACAGAGGAACTCCGGCACCTCGCATCCGGGATTGACCCCCTCCTCCAGCTTGCGATACAGCTTCAGCACAAAATCGTCGCCGTAGTTAATGATGGTGAAGCAGTGATCGCTTTGATGTGGACTGGGCTCCAGGTTGGAGCGAACCGCTTTCCAGGCTTCGCGAAAAGCCCGGGTGTGGGCTCCTACCAATTCGCCCACATCGCCCTTGATCCGGCGGCGGCGAACGATGGCTCGCAACAACGAATCGCTGAAATCGCGGTCAAACGTAGCGCCATAAAGCAATGCTGTGCCTTCCAGTCCGGGACCCTCTAACCGGGACAACACCACGTCGGGCCGGTCGTGCAGGATCGCCTCTGACCTCTCCCCCGTCGCCACCGAAATCGGAACCAGGTAGACCTCGGGATCGCCGTCGCCGTACTCCACATTCAGGAACAACAGGTGGGCGCCCGTTTCCGGCAGAGCCAGAACATTTTGCAGAGACAGGCCGGTGATGTAACGCCTACGGCCCAGAAACCAGGGACGGGTGCGCAATAAGGGCGGAATAATGTGATGCAGCTTCTGCAGCGTGTCTTCGGAGAAGACATCTTCCCCCGGACCCACCTGCACCATCGGCAACTCCTGCGGCACTGTACTGACGTTGAGCGACTCCTGGGTCGTCTCCCGCGGCTGCAGGTGAAACCAGTAAAAGGCATGCGGCCCCAGCGACAGCAGGTAGGGGCTCTCGCTGATGGGCGGAAACTTCGCGCGTCCGAATACCTCCACCGGTTGGGTGCCTTGAAAAGCGGTTAAGTCGAGCTCCACGCATTGCGCAAAGCGCGAGAGATTGGCCACCACCAGCACGCGCTCGTCCTCAAATTGCCGCAGGAACGCCAGCACTTTGCGATTGCTGGGATAGAGAAACTCCAGGCTGCCTCGGCCAAACGCGCGAAACTGCTTGCGTTGCTGGATTAGCCGCTTCGTCCACCACAGTAGAGAGTGTGAGTTGTTGAGCTGAGTCTCGACATTGACAGCTTCGTAGTGATACTCGGGATCGATGTTCACCGGCAAATACAGGCGCTGCGGATTGGCGCGCGAGAATCCGGCGTTGCGGTCGGCGCTCCATTGCATGGGCGTGCGCACCCCGTTGCGGTCGCCCAGAAAAACGTTGTCGCCCATGCCGATCTCGTCGCCGTAATAAAGAACGGGCGTGCCCGGCAGCGAGAACAGCAGGGCATTCATCAGCTCGATGCGGCGGCGATCGTTTTCCAGCAGCGGCGCCAGCCGCCGGCGGATACCTAGATTCACCCGCATCTCGCGATCGCGGGCGTAGGTGCGGTACATGTAATCGCGTTCTTCGTCGGTTACCATTTCCAGCGTCAACTCGTCGTGATTGCGCAGGAACATGGCCCACTGGCAATTGTCGGGAATCGGCGGGGTCAGCTTCAGAATGTCGGTTACGGGATAGCGATCTTCCATGCGCAAGGCCATGAACAGCCGCGGCATTACCGGGAAGTGGAAGGCCATGTGGCATTCGTCGCCGTGGCCAAAATAAGCCACCGCGTCTTCCGGCCACTGGTTGGCCTCGGCCAGCAACATGCGGGCGCGATACTTTTCGTCTACGTGCTTGCGCAACTCCCGCAGCGCGTCATGGGTCTCGGGCAGATTCTCGCAATTGGTGCCTTCACGCTCGAACAGATAAGGCACGGCGTCCAGCCGCAGCCCATCGACCCCCAGGTCGAACCAGAAATCCATGGCCGCGAACATGGCTTCGCGCACTTCCGGATTGTCCCAGTTGAGATCGGGCTGATGGGAGTAGAAGCGGTGCCAGTAGTACGCCTTGGCGACCGGGTCCCAGGCCCAGTTGGAAGTCTCGAAATCCTTGAAGATGATGCGCGCGTCGCTGTACTTCTCCGGCGTGTCGCTCCACACGTAGAAGTTGCGCCAGCGGGTTCCGGGAGCGGCCCGCCGCGAGCGCTGAAACCACACGTGCTGGTCGGAGGTGTGGTTCAGCACCAGCTCGGTGATAACCCGCAATCCCCGCCGGTGGGCTTCGCGCAGAAAGCGCTGAAAATCCCGCAGCGTACCGTAGGCGGGATGAACGTCGGTGTAATTGGATATGTCGTAGCCGTCATCGCGCAGCGGCGAAGGACAGAACGGCAACAGCCAGATCGCGGTCACGCCCAGGTCGTCCAGGTAGTCCAGCTTCTGGGTCAAGCCGCCAAAATCGCCGATGCCGTCGATTTCGCTGTCGATAAAACGCGCGCACGTGTACTTCGTAAATGACGGCATCCTTGTACCACGTCACGTTAGGAGACAGGTTCATGTTGTCTTATAGGCAGAATAGATGATCGGCTGGCCGAAATCGCCGCCCCGCGGAGAAAGAAATCTCCGCGCCCGATTTACCCCCAGATTGGATGATCGCCAGCGGGCTGCCGCTTCCGCAAACCAGGGCGGCTAAACGCGGCCCGACCCGGAAAAGCCGGTTGCGCTCCGGCTTTGCTATCGCAAAGCCGGTAAAACTTTTTCGGAAAATGCTTGACATGCAACCGGTGCGAATTAATATACATATAGCTGTATATTTATGCGATGTCGAAATTGTCACGCCATGCCGTTATTCGCGAGCTGCTTTCCGAGCGGGAAGCCGACAGCCAGGATGAATTACGGCGCATGCTGTTCCGGCGCGGTCATCGGGTAACCCAGGCGACCCTGTCGCGCGATATCCACGAACTTGGCCTGGTGAAGACCCCGGAAGGTTACAAGCTGCCGCAAGGCGAAGATGGCGAGCTATCTCTTCCGTCGATTGAGCGTCTAATTCAAACGTTCGTGTACGACGTGAAGACGGCGCTGAATCAGGTGATCATCAAAACCAGCGCCGGCAGTGCTCAGCCGGTATCGGCGGCGATCGACGCCGAGGAGTGGGAAGAAGTCGTGGGCACAATTGGCGGCGACGACACCATTCTGGCGATTACGCCGGATTCGCAGAACCGCCATCAAGTTAGCGCAGCGGTTACGCAAGTATTTTGCGTAAGAGAGAAATGAAAGATCCAGTACAACCCGCGATCTTTGGCGCTACCGGCTATTCCGGCTTCGAGCTGGTGCGGCTGCTGGCCCGCCACGCGGGAGCGAAGAAACCGATGCTGGTGCGGCGCAACGGTGAGAGTGGCGGATACGCGGACCTGAGCGAAGCCTACCCGCAACTGCTGGGCAACGGCGGCTTTCCGTTCGAGAGCTTTTCCTGGCGGCGGATGAAGGACGCCGGCGTCGATGTAGTGTTTTTTGCCACCCCGCACGAGTTCTCCCGCGAACTGGTGCCGGAAGCCATCGCCCAGGGTTTTCGGGTGATCGACCTGAGCGGGGCGTGGCGGCTGAAGCAGGCGGACCACCGCAAAGTGTACGGCTTCGCCGAAACGCCGCAACAAGCCGAGTTGGACGGCTCCGCGATTTACGGCTTGCCGGAGCTGCACGCACAAGAGATTAAGAGCGCGGAGTTGCTGGCGAATCCAGGGTGCTATTCAACCTCCATCATTCTCGCGCTGGCGCCCTGGATTCGCGCCGAATACATCGACGTGGAGCACGGCATCATCTGCGACTCGAAGTCAGGTGTCTCCGGAGCCGGGAAGAACCCGACGGCGAAGACCCACTTTGTGGAAGTCGACGGCGATTTCTGCGCGTACAGCGTTTTTGGACACCGGCACACGGGGGAAGTGCTGGAGCAGCTCGGGCTCGGTGGCGGGTCGCTGCAGTTTACGCCGCATCTGCTGCCGATCCCGCGCGGCATCCTCTCCACCATCTACGTGAAGCTGGCAAAGCCTGTGACGTCGGAGGAGTTGGAGCAGACGCTGCGCGAGTTCTATGCGGGTAAGCCCTGGGTGCGGGTTTTCGGAGCCTCGCGTTTGCCGCAGATCAAGTTCTCGCTGAACACGAATTATTGCGACATTGGATTTTCTTTGTCGCCCGACGGCAAGCGAGCGGTATTGGTGTCATGCATCGATAACCTGCTGAAAGGCGCGGCCGGACAGGCGGTCCAGAACATGAACCTGATGTTCGGCTTCGACGAGAAAGAGGGATTGCAATGAAACTCGTGGTCAAAATCGGAGGCGCGGCGCTCGACGACAAGGAAGTCGTCAGCAAGTTTGCCAAAGCCATTCCCGACCTGTGCCGCGAAGGTCATAAGCTGGTGATTGTTCATGGCGGCGGCGCAGCGTTGAGCCGCACCATGAAGCAACTCGGCTGCGAGACCACTTTCATCGATGGCCTGCGGGTCACCGATTCGCAAACCCGCGACATCGCCATGATGGTTTTCGCCGGCCAGCTCAGCAAGCAGTTGGTGGCCGCCGTGGGCGCTGCCGGACAGCCTGCGATTGGAATCTGCGGTGGCGATCTGCGCATGGTGCTGGCGACCCGGAAGAAGCAGCCTGACCTCGGCTACGTAGGCGAGATCTGCGCGGTTGATCCGCAATGGATTGAGCGTTTCTGGAATGCCGGTGTCGTACCCGTCATTTCCAGCCTGGCGCTGGGCTTTGACGGCGAATACTACAACGTCAATGCCGATCAAATGGCCTCGGCTCTGGCCGTGGCCTGCGATGCCGATGCTCTGGTGTACCTGACCGACGTTGCGGGCGTCAAAGACAGCGGCGGCTCCGTCATTCGCTGGCTCGACGTGGATGCCATCGCCGCCATGGTGCAGCAGGCAACGGTTAGCGGCGGCATGCTGCCCAAGCTGGAAGCCTGCACCAAGGCCCTGAAGAAGGGCGTGACCCGGGTACGCATTCTGCCGGCCACGCGGGCGGAAGTTCTGCCCGGATTTTTCACCCATCCCATCGATTGCGGCACTGAGGTGATTGCGTCATGACCAGCCTCATCCTCCATCCCACCGAGCGCAGGAACGGCGCGTGGCCGGGGCCGCGTTTCGATCGCGCCTTAGAGCGACACACGTAGACGTCGCTTTCCGCACATCTTATTTCGCTATTTTTCACCTGCTGTCGACTCAGAAGGAGGTGCGACATTGATTGCAACAACCATTCCCCCGGGAGCGAGTCCGAGTTCTTACGCTTATCGCGGCGTTACCGGTCGCGACCTGATTTCGATCCAGGACTTTTCGCCCGATGAACTGGCTTGCGCGCTGGAGCTGGCAGCGTCGATGAAGGCGCGCCCCGCCGATTACCGCGGCGTACTTTCGGGCAAGCAGATTGTGCTGTTCTTCGAGAAGCCGTCGCTGCGCACCCGGCTGACGTTTGAAGCCGGCATCAACAGCCTGGGCGGTACTTCATTCTTTGTCGATCAGACGCAGTCGCGTCTGGGCGCTCGCGAGAGCCTCAGCGACGTGGCCCACAATCTGGAACGCTGGATCGACGGCGTCGTGCTGCGCACGTTCGCCCACGAGACGGTCACCACGATGGCGATGCACGCGTCCATCCCGGTGATCAACGCGCTCAGCGAGAAAGAGCATCCCTGCCAGGCCATGGCCGACATGCTTACTTTGCAGGAGCACTTCGGAGATTTGCGCGGAGTCCACCTAGCCTATGTTGGCGACGGCAACAACGTGGCGCATTCGCTGATGCTGATAGCGGCCAGCCTGGGGGCTTCCATCTCCGTCGGGACGCCGGTGGGATACGAGCCCGACCCGGCGGTTACCAAGGCAGCCCGCAAACTCGCGTCGGCTTCGGGCGGCCGGGTAGAGTTGGTCAACGATCCCATCGAAGCAGTCTCTGGCGCCGATGCCGTCTACACCGACGTGTGGGCCAGCATGGGACAGGAAGACGAATCGGCCGAGCGTCAAAAGCTGTTTGCCCCTTATCAGGTGAATCAGAAGCTATTCTCCTACGCGGCCAAGCATGCCGTGTTTATGCACTGTCTGCCGGCGCATCGCGGCGACGAGGTCACTGCCTCGGTCATCGATTCGCCACGGTCCGTGGTCTTCGATCAGGCAGAGAATCGCCTGCACATTCAGAAATCTATTCTTGTTTTGCTGCTGGAAGGCGGTGTACACCGCTTCCCGCCGAGGAGCGCCAATGCGTGAAAAGGTCGTACTTGCTTATTCGGGTGGACTGGATACGTCCATCATCATTCCCTGGCTCAAAGAAAACTATGACTACGACGTGATCGCCTTCGTCGCCGACGTTGGGCAGGGCGACGACATCGACGCGGTCGTGGAAAAGGCCTATGCGACCGGCGCCTGCAAAGTCATCGTCGAAGATCTGCGGCAGGAGTTCCTGACCGACTACGTCTTTCCGGCGATCCAGGCGGGCGCGGTCTATGAGCACAAGTACCTGCTCGGCACCTCGCTGGCGCGTCCGGTCATCGCCAAGTATCAGGTCGAAGTCGCGCTGCGCGAAGGCGCAACCGCCGTAGCCCACGGCTGCACCGGCAAAGGCAACGATCAGGTGCGCTTCGAGCACGCCTATCAGGCGCTGGCGCCCGAGCTGAAGGTGATCGTGCCCTGGCGCGAGTGGACGCTGCAGTCGCGCGAAGACTGCCTCGACTATGCCGAGCAGCACGGGATTCCCGTGGCGCAGAGCCGCGAGAAGATCCACAGCCGCGACCGCAATCTGCTGCATGTCAGCCACGAAGGCGGCGAGCTGGAAGATCCCAACAACGCGCCGCTGCCGACGACATGGACGTGGACCAAGTCGCCGCAGGATGCTGCCGGACGCGGTCGAAAAGGTGACCATCGAATTCAAGCATGGCTTACCGATCGCGGTAAACGGCGTCACGCTCGATCCGGTGGCAATCGTCGAAGTGCTGAACGAAATCGGCGCGCGCAACGCTATCGGTCGCATTGACCTGGTGGAGAACCGCTTCGTCGGCATCAAGTCGCGCGGCTGCTACGAGACGCCGGGCGGAACGCTGCTGCTGACGGCGCACCGCGAGCTGGAAGCGTTGTGTCTGGAGCGCGATCTGTCGCACTTCAAGCAGCACATCGGGCTGAAGTACGCCGAGGTTGTGTACTTCGGTCTGTGGTTCACGCCGCTGCGCGAGTCGCTGCAGGCTTTCGTCGAAAGCTCGCAGGCGGACGTGAACGGCACGGTCACCCTGGCTCTCTACAAAGGGAACGTCGATGTCGCCGGGCGCAAGTCGGAAACTTCGCTCTACCGGCCCGACGTCGCCAGCTTCACCATGGGCGCCAGCTACAACCAGAAGGATGCCGAGGGCTTCATTCGCATTCTCGGTTTGCCGGCGCGCTCGCGGGCGATCATTCATGCCAAGCAGACTGCGGGCGTGCTGCCTTTCAAGTCCGGGGAACTGGACAAGAAAGACGCGCACGCTTCGCAGCCAGCGCTTCCGTTGAAAGAGGCAGTGCAATGAAGATGTGGTCGGGCCGCTTTGATCAGGGCCCCGATGCCGAGTTCGAGCAGTGGCAGCGGTCGTTTCCTTTCGACCGCCTGCTGCTGCCCTACGAGGTCGCAGCCAGCAAAGCGCACGCGGCAGCGCTGGCCAAGGCCGGCGTGCTGAGCGGCGCTGAGCTGGCGGCATTGCTGTCCGCGCTCGATCAGATCGCCACCGAGGGCATTCCTGAGGCGGACGATCCGACTATCGAGGATGTCCACCACTACGTGGAATCGCGCGTGGTGGAACTGGCCGGCGAAGCTGGTTATAAGCTGCACACCGGCCGCAGCCGCAACGAGCAGATTGCCACCGACTTGCGGCTGTATGTACGCGAGCACATCGACGCGGTTTCGCAGCTACTGATTGAGTTCGTGGATGAGTTCGTGAAGCAGGCCGAATCGGCGGGCGAGAGTGTCATGCCTGCGTACACGCACCTGCAGCGGGCCGAGCCGGTGCTGGTAGCGCACTGGCTGCTGGCGTATGTCGAAATGTTCCTGCGGGATGTCGATCGCCTGGACGATTGCCGCCAGCGGCTGAATGTTTGTCCTCTGGGCTCGGGCGCGGTGGCGGGCACGATTCTGCCACTTGATCGCGTCGCTATTGCGGACGAGTTGGTCTTCGCCAAGCCGAGCGCGAACAGTATGGATGCCACCAGCGACCGCGATTTCGCCATTGAGTTCGTGCACGCATTGTCGTTTGTCGCTCTGCACCTGAGCCGCTGGGCCGAGGAGTTCATCCTGTTTGCGACTACCGAGTTCGGATTCGTGAAGCTGCCAGAAGCGTATTCCACCGGCAGCAGCGCGATGCCGCAGAAGAAGAATCCTGACGCGCTGGAGCTGATTCGTGGCAAGGCCGGCAAGGTGTTCGCCGAAGCGACGGCGCTGTTCATCGGCGTGAAGGGTCTGCCGCTGGCCTACAACAAGGACATGCAGGAGACACAGCAGCCGGTGTTTGCGGCGGCGCAGCAGGTCGTCGAGCATGGTTCGCGTCGCCACCGGTTTCATGGCGACGGTGCGATTTAACTACGACCGGATGCAGCAAGCAGCCAGCGGCGGATTCATGAATGCGCAGGCAGCAGCAGCTTATCTGGTGCGTCAAGGAGTTCCGTTTCGCCGGGCACACGAACTTATTGGCAAGGCGGTGCGGCTGTGTGTCGAGCAAAGTTGCGAACTTGAGCAACTGTCGAAAGACGACTACACGCTCTGCGGCATCGCTGCCGACGAGCAGTTCTATCAATCGCTGACACTGGAAAACGTGTTGGCCATTCACAACGTCCCGGGAGGTACTGCGCCAGCACGTGTGCACGAGGCCTTACAGACGGCGAAGGAAAAACTATCTCTCTATTCAGGAGTCGCCCATGCATGCACGTAACGCCAAGCTTCCCGATGCTTTTGCCATTGAGCATCTGATTCAGGTCCACGTTGGAGACGGCACGCTGTTGCCGCGTTCGCTGGCGGAAATTTGCGAGAACATTCGCGACTTCGTCGTGGTCGAAAACGAGGGTGAGATCGTGGGCTGCGGTGCCCTGCATCTTTATGGCATGCATTTGGCTGAGATTCGCTCCATTACGGTGACGCGCAAGTCGAAAGGCAAGGGTGCGGGCCGGGTTTTGATCGATGCTCTGATGAAAGAAGCTCAAAAACAGAGCGTCACCTGCGTCTGCCTGTTCACCCGCATTCCCGATTTCTTTGGCCACATGGGATTTCGCGTGGTTGAGAAGGAAGCCTTGCCCGACAAGATCTTCAAGGATTGCGTGAAGTGTTCGCGGCGCAATGCCTGCGATGAGATCGCGATGTATATGGGAACGCTGCCGAAGATCGTCGCCCGCGCGCCGCGCTCGCCGAAGGATTATGTGCAGATCGCGCCGCTGCACGCGTAACGTCATCCGGTCCCACTCATTCGAAAACCGCGAATGAGTGGGGCACCCTTTGTAAGGTTATCCGGTCCGCTCATTCAAAAACCGCGAATGAGTGCGGACGGCAGGTGTCGTGTTATTTCAGATATGGCAACAGCTCTTTAAATTGCGGCGTGCCTGAGCAGCGCAGCAACTCGTACATCATCATCTCGGTCGACGAAATCACCGCGCCCGCGGCTTTCATGCGGTCGAGTCCGATCTTCCAATTCCATTCCGCGCGCGAGCTTACCGCATCCGACGCAACATGCACCAGATAGCCTTCGTTGAGCGCGCCCAGCGCCGTCTGCATCACGCAGATGTGCGATTCCATTCCGCAAAGCAGAACGGTATTGCGATTTCCCGGCAGCGCTTTCAGCCCGGAGCGAAACTGATCGCTGCCGAAGCAGCTGAACTCCAGCTTGTCGATTGGCGGCTCGTCGGTCAGCAGGGAAGCAATCTCCGGCACAACCGCTCCCAGACCTTTCCGGTATTGCGTGGTTATCATGACCGGAATCGACAGGATCTTAGCCAGCCGCACCAGCAGCTGCGAATTCTTGACCAGCGCGTCTTTGTGGAAGATCGGCGGCAGCAGTTTTTCCTGAATATCGACCACAATAAGCGCGCAGCGGCTGGGTTCCAGCGGTCGGCGGGCAACTTCGGTGGTGTCGCTGGAGAGATCGACGGCTCCAGTCATAGCGATGGTTGACGATGACATAGGGTTTCCTTGATGAATCATTGTTCGTTATTGTACCGGCCAGTACACAGTCCAGCCGCGTTCGCGCGCCACCTGCTCCAGGTCGGGATTAGGGTTCACGCAGAAGGGATACTTCGCCATCTCCAGCATTGCCTGGTCGTGAATCGAATTGCCGAAAACCGCTTCCATCGGCTTGCCAATCACCTCGCGAATGGCGACTGCCTTCAACTCATCGGTTGGCACCCGGATCAGGCGATCGCTGACGTTTCCGTCGTCAATGTGAACGCAGGCAGCCAGTATGTGGTCAGGCGCGATCCCGAAACGCTCCGCCCCGACTTCTACGACCCAGCTATTCGTGGAAGAGACCGCCCAGAGCTCGCAACCTTGATCTTTCAAGCGTCGAGTCAATTCCTGTAACTCGGAAAAAATCCGAGGCCTGACCACCTCGTCAAAGAACTCCCGCGCCGCTCGCTGTAAGGCCTGGTGTGAGACGCCGCGATTAAGCGTCACCATCTCGCCGCACATCTGCTCTTCGTTCACATTGCCGGCGACGTATTGCTGATAGCGGTCCAGAGCCCAATCGGCAACTTCGCGGCTAACGATGCCGCGTTCGATCTCCCAATAGAAAAAATCGGCCCCGGCGTCGCCGCTCCAGAGCGTGCCATCGCAGTCGAAGACCGCAATCGACGGCTTGAGGGCGAGCACCGATTCCACAAATTGTTGAGCGGCTACGCCGGAGTATGTCGTCAAAACTGTTTCTCCGAGGAAATCATCTCTGCCTTCGACAGCCGCTCGTAATCCTCCGGAGTGTCGATGTTGGCGGCTACGCGCGCATCGTCTACGGGCAAGTACATTACATGCTTCTGATATTCGTGCTCGACATCGCGGGCGGTCGCGTCCACGGGCGCTTCATGGAAAGCTTGGATCATCTCCCGCCCGATCAGGATGGGATGTCCGTGTAGCAGTTCCTCTCCTCGCTTTACTTCGGGGATCACCGCCCAGATATCGGGATCCGCATCGAGAAAGGCCTGGTGCAACTGCTGCAGCGTTCTGGGCAGCACCGGCGGCCGGTCGATCAACGCAATGAACGCCGCATCGCGCCCGTGATTCAAAACTTCTTGTATCCCGACGAGCAGGGAACTGAACTGCCCACCTTGGGGTTGCCGGTTCACGACCAGAAACGCGCCGTGGGCATACGCCACGGGAGTGAGCGCCGCGGCATTTTCGCCGGCGACGACAATCACCAAGTCAGTGTGGGCCTGAAGTAGATCGATGCTGGCGCCGAGGAAGGTGTTGGCCGCGGGCGTGCCTTCAGCGACCGGCGGCCAGGGCAGCAAGGCCTTGTCGCGTCCCATGCGAGTCGAAAACCCGGCAGCCAGGATCACGCCGCAGATGCTTGGTGACAACGCCATGTCTTGAAGATACCAAAGGGCAGTGTCGCGAGCCAGTGACGCGCCTCACCGGTAGTGTCTCAGTTTTTTTTTCCTTTCACTGAGACACTACCGGCTCACCCCTTGGCGTAGCGCGATATACTGATAGTCCGAGGATGGTTGTGAGCTCTCCGCAAAAAACGTTTTACATCGAGACCTTTGGCTGCCAGATGAACTTCCACGACTCCGAAAAGGTCGTAGGGACGCTCATCTCGGAGGGCTACCAGCAGGTCGAGCGCGAAGAAGATGCCGACCTCATCTTCTACAACACCTGCTCGATCCGCGATAAAGCGGAGCAGAAAGTATTCCACCGCCTGGCCGACGTCAAGAAACTGCAGAAGGCAGGGAAGCGCTTTGCTGTTCTGGGCTGCGTCGCCCAGCAGGAGGGCGAGAAGATCTTCGAGCGCGCTCCCTACGTTTCCATGGTGGCCGGTTCGGCCTCGTACCACAATCTGCCGGCCATGCTGGTGCAGATCGAATCGGGTGCAACTCGCGTGACCGGACTGGACGACCGGGAGACCGATCAGACCTTCGAGACCGAGTTCACTGCGCGCACTAACCCGCATCGGGGATACATCACCATCATTGAAGGCTGTGACAAGTTTTGCGCCTATTGCGTTGTGCCGTATACCCGCGGCAAAGAGCGCAGTCGTACTTCGCAATCAGTGTTCGATGAAGCCAAGCGCATGGCCGACGCCGGATACACCGACATTCAACTGCTCGGGCAAAACGTGAATTCCTACCGCGATCCGGCAGGCAAGAAGAGCTTCGCCGAACTGCTCACTGCTGTCGGAGAGTTACCCGGAATTCGCCGGGTGCGCTTTACCACTTCGCATCCGCGCGATTTCACCAAGGACATCATTGACGCCATCGATGCCGTCCCGGCGCTTTGCGATCACGTGCATCTGCCGGTGCAGAGCGGTTCGTCGCGGGTGCTGCAATCGATGTTCCGCGAATACACGCGCGATCAGTATCTGGAGCGGATTGCCTGGATGAAGGCGACTCGTAATAAAGAAATCAGCATCACTACCGATGTGATTGTTGGTTTCCCAGGCGAGACCGAGGCCGAATTCGGAGAGACGCTGAGCTTGCTCGACGAAGTGGGCTATGACGGCGTGTTCTCGTTCAAGTATTCGCCGCGGCCGAACACGCCGTCGCTGCAGTACATCGACTCGGTCCCGGAAGAGGAGAAATCGCGTCGTCTGCAGATCCTGCAGGAGCATCAACGTGAACTGCAGAGAGCTAGCTATGGCAGACACTTAGGACAGATTCTTGAGGTGATGGTGGAAGGTAAAAACCCGGCGCGCGGGCAAGTCGTGGGTCGCACCTCCCAGAACAAGACCTTGAACTTCGTGGTCAACGATCGGCCGGAGCCGGGTATTGGAGAATACGTGCGGGCGGAGGTCACGCAAATCTTCCCCAATAGTTTGTTGGGAAAAATGGTGGGATGAACATCCACAAAGACGTTGCACTGCGTACGCGAAAGGGAGTATCAAGGGGCAAGGGCCAGGAGGGACCACGATGGAAGTCGAAATGAAAATTCGCGGGCTGATGATGGATCCGGTTACCAACATGCCCATCGTGGTGCTAAAAGATCAGGGCACCGACACCGTGTTGCCCATCTGGGTTGGTGTGTACGAAGCCAACGCGATTGCCCTCGAGATCGAAAAGGTTACTACGCCTCGCCCCATGACGCATGACTTGCTGAAGAATCTCCTGGTCGGTCTGGAGACCATGGTGCGCAAGGTCGTGGTCACCGAGCTGCGTGACGATACGTTCTTCGCCGTGATCTGGCTGGAACGCGAAGGCCAAACCATCAGCATTGACTCGCGGCCGTCGGACGCCCTGGCGCTGGCCTTGCGCATGGATTGCCCCATCTTCGTGGAAGATGAGGTGCTCAAGAACAGCAAGCTGGCCAACACGGTCAGCGACCGCGTGTCGGGCGACGAGTTGCGCAAGTGGCTGGAGAATCTCGGCGAAGACGACCTGGGCCGCTACAAGATGTAAGCAAGTCAGCCGTTAGCATTTGGCAGTTAGCATTTAGCTATGGCTTGATTGTGTCCCTGGCGCGGCCTCCGAGGCAGCCATGCAAGTTTGCTAAGGGCTAATTGCTCATGGCCAAGTGCTAAGTGCCAACGGCTGATTGCTAACTGCCGCCTTTCCCCATGCCTGATTCTGCTGAACAATTGCAACGCATCTACCTCGCTGGATTCGAGCTGCAAACCTTTGATCGCTATCCCAACGCCGTCGGCGTCATTCGCGATGGCTGCATCGCACTGCTTCGCGCATCGCCAGTCGGCCTGCAGCTCATCGGAACTCCCGGCTGGCGCATGGGGGAAGTGCTGGGGGTGCTGGTTGAGAAAGATGGCAGGGAAGTCTTCCAGGCAAAATCAGAAATCGTGGAGGCCACACCGGAGAGGCTGGAGACGCTGCGAAGGTTCAAGTCGGACCTGGAACAACTGCTGACCGCGACGGCGTGACAAGCTCAAATCAAGTTAGCTGATGATCTTTACAGGATACCGTCGAAGCTTATCGTCAACTGTGATTAGGCTGGCGTCTTCCTCCACGCACTGCGCCACCAGCAAACGGTCGAACGGGTCGCGATGGTGCAGGGGAAGTTTTTCCAGCATCGCGAGATGAGAAAGCTGTATGGGAAGAACGCCAATTCTGTGTTTGACGAGCTGTTGCTGCAGGTAAGGCGCTAAAGGAACCGGCATTACAAACTTGCCGATGCCAACCTTAATGGTGATTTCCCATGCGCTGACTATGCTTAGCAGGACTTCGTTGTCCGAGTCTTGAATCATCTCTCCGGCCCGCGAAGAAAGTCGAGCGTAGTCGGAGATAGCCCACAGAAAAATATGGGTATCGAGAAGTACCTTCAACGATAAAAGTCCTCTTCGATCTCCGGCGGCAGTGGCGCATCGAAGTCGTCGGGGACAGTGAATTCGCCCTTGGCCAAGCCCAAGGGACGCGGAGATTTGTTGGTTTTGATGGCCACCAGGCGAGCCACGGGCTTGCCTGCTTTGGCGATGATGACCTCCTCGCCTAGAGCCACCCGCTCCAAGAGCTTGGAAAGATGAGTCTTCGCCTCATGGATGTTGACTTCCATGAGCGCAAGATTAGACTAAGTCATGAACTAAGTCAACTTAGCCGAACGAAGGCCTGCCGCAGTTATTGCCCCGGCACCCAGCAGCCGTGCAACCCAGCTGGTACCCGCTGGGGAAATCGCAGCACGGCTGCCGGCTCACCGGCAATGTCCGACGCGTGCAACACGAAAAGCTTGGTTACATCGCCATCGAAGCCGTAGGTGAGCAAGTACCCATGGTTTTCGTCGCCGTCTTGGCCCGACGGAACGAAGACCGCCTCTCCAACGCTAGTTGCACCGAACGACCGGGTGGCGACCGCTCCGGTCTGCCGATCAAAACGGCGCAGGATATTCCACAACCCTTTGCCTAAACCCTGATCCTTCGAAAGCGCATGAAAGTAGCGATTCGGTTGGCCCATTCGCCGATCGTCAATGCGAGGGAACTCGGTTGCCTGGTCGTCAATGGCTTCGAAGCGGGCTGTTCCGGCCTCGGGATCGAGCCGAGCCCGGGTAATTCCGCCTCGGTTGTCGGGCTGGGCTGCGCCCAGGGGCAAGCTAGTCCAGTGCGGATAGTCCACGACGATGGTGGTGGCACCGCGCGGGTCCACGTCTTCGTAACCGTTAGCGAAGTGCCAGACCCAGAAGGCCTCGGTGGCGATCCAGCGCGGCGGAGCTGAGCCATCGCGGGCAATGACGGCGATTCGCGTGCCGCGATCGGGCTGCCAGCTCAGCACTTGCTCGGCGTTTAGATCGAAGCGCGCCGGACAGACGAACAGCACGATAAAGCGCGAGGTGATCACGAAATCGTGAATCAAGTAGGAGGCGTCAATCTCGATCGGCTCCTCGGAGCGAGTCACCGTTCCGTTCGCTCCGATGATGGCCCAATTGAGAAATGGCGCTACCAGGTCATAGCGAAAGACCACCAGCTCGCCGGTCACGGGATCGATTTTGGGATGGGCCGTGATTCCTTTGGGAAGCTTGCCGTCAAAGTAACAGGGACCCACGGTGTCGAGCATGTCGGTCATCTCGAAGGGACGGGCACTCTCGGCCAGAGCCAGCAATCGCCCCGCGTGAGAGACGACATTCACGTCGGGAAGATCTTTGTAGGTCGCGGCCAGTTCCGGCCCAACTTCCTCGGCCGAAGGCATCATCGGCGTCATGATTCCGCCCCAAAGCGCGCGACCAGCTCGCTCTTCGGCTGCCATCGACGGCGTCCGCACATACCGATTGCTGTAGGTGGCCCGGCCGTCGCGGAAATGGACCGCGTGCAGCATGCCATCACCATCCAGCGGATAGGTGTAGCTTCCCAGCGGCGCGAACCGGGCATTCGGTCCATTGCGGTAGTACGTGCCGTAGAGGTCCGCGGGCACGGCGCCGGCGATCACAGCCAGCGGCTGGTCGTCCAGCTCGGACTGGGTCGGGGCGAAAATGCCGTTGAGGAATGGGCTGCCGGCTGGATCGAAGTTGGAGGCCATGATCTCCTCTCACCTAGGGCGCTAAGGCGCCAAGCATAGCATGGGCTTCGGTGATCCAAAAAACACTGGAACGCAGCCCACCAAGCCTTGAGAGAACAGTTTGAGGATCGGGATAAGTGCCCGCAAAGTAGGAGAATCCGGGGCTCGAAGGCGCGGTTTCTGGGCTCATGTGAGAACTGTCACTGAACAAATGAGCGCGATCGGGCAAACTCGTTCAGCGAGACAAGTTCTCCACTCGCCCCAAACCCACCGGAGCGGGGCATTGAAGACTCTTCTGCAGGATTACATACCGACAATCAAAATCCGATCAATGTGCGATATCATCCTCAAGTACTCACAAGCTATGAGGATCGCAAGCGCGGCGAGCGCATTCCCGAAGCATTACTACTCCCAGAAGGTTCTTCTGGAACGCCTCCAGGACTATTGGGGAGATGAACTCAAGAATCCTCTGCTGCTGGCACGGCTGCACCGCAACGTGACCGTGGATGGCCGTTACCTCGCCGTCCCCGCAGAGCAGTACCTGGACATCAAGACCTGGGGTCAGGCCAATGACATCTGGATCAAGGTCGCACAGGAATTGGGGGAGCGGGCGCTCTGCCTCGCACTGCACCATGCCGGTCTGAAGCCACACGATTTGGGAGCCTTGTTGTTCACGTCAGTCACCGGAGTCGCAAGCCCGTCCATCGATGCTCTGCTGATCAATCGTATGGGACTTCCAGCCAACATTCGCCGCACTCCGATTTTTGGCCTGGGATGCGTGGCTGGCGCCGCCGGAATTGCGCGCGCCGCAGATTACGTTCGCGCCTACCCTTCGCAGGCGGCGGCCCTGGTATCGGTGGAACTCTGTTCGCTCACCCTGCAGCGCGAAGATCTGTCGGTCGCGAACCTGATCTCGTCGGGCCTTTTCGCCGATGGCTCTGCCGCCGTCATTGTGACCGGAGCGGAATTTGAGTCCTCGGGCTCTGAGATTTCTGGGCCTAAAATTCTCGCGACCCGGTCGGTTTTCTATCCCGGTACAGAGGAAATGATGGGCTGGGATATTTCCGAGAAAGGCTTCCGCATCGTGCTGTCGACCGAGGTTCCGAAGCTGATTCGGCAAAACCTGGGGCGGGACGTGGACGCGTTTCTGGCGGACAACGGATACCGGCGAAGCGACCTGCAAAGCTGGGTTCTGCACACCGGTGGACCGAAGGTGCTCGAGGCCTGCGCTACCGCACTCGGGTTGCACAATGGAGAGCTGGACGCCTCCTGGGATAGCCTGCGTAAGGTAGGAAATCTGTCTTCGGCTTCCGTGCTGGTTGTGCTGGAAGATGTAATGAAGCACCGCCGTCCTGAGCCGGGCACGTTGGGTCTGCTTGCCGCCATGGGGCCCGGTTTTTGTTCCGAGCTTCTACTTCTGCAATGGTAAGGTTTCGAAGATTACGTAGGGGTTCCCGACGGGACCAAGCCTCCGCTTGATCAAGCCCTGGCGATACGATTCTGATAGGCATCGGTCATGGCGCTTCGCCATGCCCCAGTTTTTGGACTATTAGCAGTTCGGTGACCCCCCCAAAAAAGAGACGGGAATCGATCACAGAAAATCCTTTGTCCCGGAAAATATCCCGCAAGTGAAGGCGGTCGGGAAAGCGCTGGAGGCTTTCGGCTATGTAGCTATAGACTTCATGATTGCGGTGCAGAAGCGTGCCCCACAGTCCGGTCCATGTCTTCAGACCCCAGTATTCCATCTGCTGTGGGATCTTTCCGCCCGGTTTGGAGAAATCGAGAAAGGCCGCCACGCCGCGGGGTTTTAGAACGCGGCTGATTTCGTCAATCGTCGTTCCGAGGTCCGGTGCATTCCGCAGGGCGTAGCCACCGGTGACGATGTCCACGGATTCGGAAACGATGTCAAGCGATCCCATATCCTGGTTGGCGAAACTGACATTCGGATGAGTATTGCGGTGACGGGCGATTTCCAGCATCGGCTCGGTGATGTCCACTCCGGCGATGCGGCCACGCGGGTATTTGCCGGCAAGCAGAAACGCGATGTCGCCGGTGCCGCAGGCGAGATCAACGCAAACCGGGGACTCGTGAGCGGGAAGCAATGAAATCAGAGTGCGCTTCCATGCCGGGTCGCGTCCGAAAGAAAGTCCTCTAGTGATGAAATCGTACCGGGGCGCGACCTCGGAAAAATTCCTTTCGGTATAGTATCTCTTCGTCTCGGCATTCTCGAGATGATCGCCGATTTTCAAAACAAAGCGACCGGTCACGGGATCTCCATTTTCAAAGGGTCCGCAAAAGGGCTACAGACCAACGATGGTTTGTGGTTTCGGTTTGCCGCGCTCACAGACTGCTTGTTCACCACACTGCATAATTCGCGTCGCGGCGCGGCAGTCGGGAGAGTTGCAGGCTGCCTATTGCTTAACGACCAACGCCGGCCCGCTGACTCGCTTCCCCTTGAGGTCGACAGTCACCTCGACGGTGTCGGCGATCTTAACGAAGGGAATACCTTTGGTCATCCCGTAGTCCTTACGGTTGAAGGCCATGGTCCCCTTAATCTCGCCTGAGCCTGTCCCCACGCCGGAAACGGTTAGCGCCAGCGTCTCGGGTTTAGACGCTCCCCGAATCGTGAAGTCGCCCTGCACATCGAAGGTGTTGGGGCCGGTCTGGACAATCTTCGTTGACCGGAATGTGATCAAAGGATCCTGCTTGACGTTGAAGAAGTCGCTCCCCTTCAACTTGTCGTCCTTCATACCACTTCCGGTGTTGATGCTGGCTGCCTGAATCTTGATGTCCAAAACGCCAGTCGTCGGATCAGTAGACGCAAAGGTTAGAGTGGCATCCCACTTGTCGAAAGTACCGTTTATGGCCACCGACGCCTTCACGGAAAATTTAACCGAACTGTCTGCCGTCGTAATCTTGAAAACAGGAACCTGGGCTCGGCTTAGCGCCGGAAACACGGCAGACACTAAGAAGAAGAAAACGGCGAATCGTATGCTTCCGTGTGCGCGTCTTTTGGACATGAACTTCCTCCCACCAGTTGCCATGAAAGCAACCAAGTGAATCCCAAACAGCGGTTGGACTACGATACTTGATGTTTGCTCGGAGGTGGTCAATTGTAACAGGCCGGTCGCGGAAGGTAGACTCTGCTCATTCGGCCGTACCACGGTTCGAGAATCACACCCCTCGCCCTGAATGGGCCTTATACGGACTTTGCCTGTATAACATAGCCATGACCTTCCTGCGCCGCGTCGTAATGCTCCCTCGCAGCCGCAAGTTTGGCCGGTATCCGGAGGCCAGATGGCCGAGTCGCGCCTTGGGGACGATTCAAGCGTCCATCGCTTTGCTAGTGCTGTTGTCGCTGGGGCATCCAGCGCGGGCCTTCGCGGCGAATCCTGACCTGGAGACTGTGCTGACTGGCTCGCGCCAGCGTATTGAGAAATTGGACTACCGCGTGACCGGGCGACTCACCCAGGTGGAAGGTAATGGCAAGCGCACGAACTACAAGTTTGTCGCCAAGGCCCACTGGTTTCCCGATGGTCTGCGTCTGCTATGCGAGATCTCGGGGCCTGGCTCAGAGAAGACGAGTCTTCTTCTGCATATGAGCGTGAGTGGGCACGTGACGATCGAGGCGCTACTTCCTGGCGAGAAGGCCGCTAGCGTGTTGCCATTCGAACGTTGGAACGACTCACTCGTGGGAACCGACTTCTCCTATGAAGACATGGTAGAGAGCCAGTTCTTCTGGAAGAATCAGGAACTCCTGGCGCCGGAGAAATACGGCGCACGGGATTGCTTTGTCCTTAAGAGCATGCCCGGCCCTCAGGACCGGACTTACTATGATTCGGTAACGTCGTGGATTGACCGCAGCATTTTGTTCCCTGTGCATGTGGTGAAGACGCTTCGCGGGACAAAACAGCAGAAGGAATTCATTTACTATGGGCTGCGGCAGGTCAGCGGCGTTTGGTCTGCGACGCACGTAGAGGCAAAGCTGCAGGGCAAGCCCGGCTCCTCGATTCTCCTAATCGAAAGGGGATCAGCAAAGGCCAATCTTGGACGCAAGGACTTTGTTCTCAGCCAGTCCAGCGCTCAAGCAGAGAAAGTGAAATAAATCGAATCGGTTAATCAGGCTGTTGCGAGGCACTGTGCTGTCACTGAAGCATCCACGGTGTTCACCGTCATGGGACAAGCTCCTTTTCAGACGTTGCCGGGGCCCCACGTAAGCCGAAGGGCCACCAATTCCAGTCGCCGGCAAGTTGCAATAGTGCCGGCCCGACCACCATCCGCACCGCTGTAGCATCAATGAAGACCGCCACGGCGAGGGTAAAGCCCAGCATTTGGATAACCAGAAACTTTCCCACCGTGAATGCGGCGAAGACGGCAATCATAATTGCCGCGGCACTGGTGATGAGCCCGGCCGTCCGCGCCAGGCCCTCTATCACCGCTGATCTCTCGGATAAACCGCCTCGCCGTTCTTCGAGGACTCGGGTGACCAGGAAGACCTCATAGTCCATGCTCAATCCGAAGACGATGGCAAACGAGAGAATCGGCACGATCGGGTACACGGTACCGGTCGGTCCGTCCAGGCCAAAGAGTTTGCTACCGTGGCCTTCCTGAAAAACGACAACTAACGCACCGAAGGAAGCACCAACCGAGAGCAGATTGAGCAGAATTGCTTTGACAGCCGCAAATAACGAACGTAACCCGATCAGGAGCGCCAGCAAACTTCCCAAGACGACGAACAAAACCACCCAAGGCAACCGCTCTTTTACCACCAAGTCATAATCTGCGTCCTGTGCGGAAATGCCGCCGACGCGCAGCACGGCACCAGGTACTCCGGTTATCGCCGCGACATCGGAAGAACGTACTTCTCGTACCCATCGTATCTCTTGGTTGGGCGAAAGCCCGGCGGTGGGCAGCAACTCGAGCAAGGTAGCTCGGCCATCGCTGCGTAGGAAGCTTTTGTGTATCGCCTCGGGCAGATCGTTGACAGCATCCGCCGTGTCAGACATGGAAGTAAGAGTCGCAAGAGATAAGACCTCTTGCGCTCTAGGGTCGCTTTGGAAGTGCTTGGTCAAGCGACTGACGGCCAGCCAGCCAGCCGGCGAGAGCGGCGGAGACTGCGGCGGCAACTCCAGGATCACGCGCAGAGACTCCACAATACCCGATCGCCCCATGCCTTGAAGCGTGCGCAGTGCTTGCACCGACTCGGCTGAGGCCGGGAGCGCGTTATGTGCGGGAATCCCGGGAGCGATCCCTCGACCCTGGAATGCAAGGATCAATAGCGGAGTCCCGACAACCAGCAGTGCTGCCCAGGGCCTGCCGGTTATGATGCTGCCCCACCGCACCCACCGCTCATTCGCTGCGCACAGGTCCCGCGTTTTGGATCGCCTGGCGGGCAGGCGCACTCTGACGGCATTGATGCGATGCCCTAGCAGACCAAGCACCCAAGGCAGAATGAACGTACACAGCATGACGCTAAAAACGGTTACCAGCAGGCCAGCTATCCCGATGGAGCGCAGTTCGCTGATGGGCACAATCAGCAGCGCCGAAAATCCGATGGCAACGGTCGTGGCCGAGATGATCAGCGTCCGCCCCGCTTGCCCGGCGGCAATATCGGCTGCGGGGCCGGGATCATATCCCTCGGCCAATGCTTCGCGAAACCGGCTCACCATCAGCAAGGCATAGTCGATGCCCAAGCCCAGGCCGACCATCGTCGCCAGATTCTGCACCAGAATCGACAGGTGCAGATAATGCGCGAGTAGCGCAGCCGCACCCAGCGCCATCGAGATGGAGAGCAGTCCAACTCCCAGCGGCAATGGCGCGGCCACAAGGCTGCCGAAAGCCAGCACCAGCAGCAAGAGGGTTACCGGCATCGCTCGTTCCTCGGCGTGGCTGACTTCATCTGCACTGACCTTGCGAAGATCGAAGGTCAGTGGGGCTTCACCCGTAATCTCCAGTTTGATATTGGGGTATTGCGACCTAAGCTGACCTTCCATCCAGTCTGCTTTTGCCCTCAGTTTGGGGACCAACGCCTCGACCGTTTCATCGTGCGGATCCAACCCGACGATGATTAAGGCCCCGCCATTGTTCCCGGTGAACATGGCATCTGGCCAATCCAGACTCGAGATGACACCCGAAACTCCAGGCACACTGCGCAATGAACTGGATAAGAAGCCCAATGCATCTGCGCCTTCTGCTGAATCTGGATCGGGAATGCCGCTAATTACCAGAACGACGCGGTGGGCGTACGGAGAGTGGAAACGCTGCGCCAGTTCCCGGTCAACTGCTTCGGATTCTCCGCCCTTGATGTGAACCGCCGTCTCCAGGCGACGTTCGACTTTGTAGGAAAAGGGCAGCAGCGCAAGCGCCATGACGAACCCCGACATCGCCAACCAGAATCGGCGACGAGCGGCATCTTGGCCAGTCCTCAAGCTTGGCATTACGATGGAAGATCCATGTCGTTTACTGGTCCGTCTGAGAGCAAGGAAACAATCTCGGTGATCGGGCACATCCATGATACAGGGCCAAGCTGGATATTCATTGGGCTGCGGCCTTGAGCTTAGTTAACGATAGCTGTGGGGAACTGCCCGTTAAGCGAATCTAGGCACCCGAAGTCAGCAAATCCGAGTGGTCCCAAAACTATGCCTTCCGACCCACAGCAGAACCCTCGCTACGCGCTGGCGCCAATGACTCACACAAATTCCCATTCTTGCACAACGATCAAGTCGCTGTGCGATCTGCTGAAGAAAGTCAGGAGCCCGGGGAGCTAAGGCCATGAGCACACTTCTCGATGCAAAAGCTCCGTCGCGCTACGCACGGTCTCCAGTGATCGGCCCTGTAGTCGACTCGGACCGGCCCTGGCCGGGTCTATTTCCATTCAAGGAAGAACAGCGCTATTACTTCTTTGGACGTGATGATGAGATCGATGAGCTGCTTCATTGCGTAAGGCGTGATACGGTCACCCTTTTGTTTAGCAAGTCGGGCCCAGGCAAATCGTCTCTATTACAGGCCGGTCTGTTCCCCCAATTACGCGAGTGCGGCTTCCTTCCGGTGTACATACGACTGAAGTTTTCCGAACCTTCGGAACCTCTCATGTCGCAGGTGAAGGCGGCTCTGCAGGAGGCAATTGAGAAGGGTGACTTTGCCGAGGTATCGCTGCCCACCCATGACGAGCCGCTTTGGGAATACTTTCATCAACGCGGTGGCAACATCATCGATTATTCCGGGCGGGAGGTTCGCCCGGTGCTGGTGTTCGACCAATTCGAAGAGATCTTCACTTTGGGTGGCAGCAGCGACACGACGCGACAACTACGCGATGATTTTCTCGACAGTTTCGCACAACTGGTCGAGAACTCCATTCCACCGGACCTGCGTGCCCGCTTGGCAGAAAATCCGAAACGGGCCGACCGATATGATTTCGCAGCGGCTGGTTGCCGGTTCGTGGTCTCTCTGCGGGAAGACTATTTGCCGAAGCTGGAACGGCTGCGCCAGCTTTTACCCTCCTTGGTTTTTGCCACCAGTCGTATGCGCTTGACCGAGATGGACGGTGCGCATGCGCTGCTGGCAGTCTCCAGCCCCAATCCTGACCTGGTGACGGAAGGAGTAGCCGACAGCATCGTGCGGTTTGTTGCTGGCGATACCTCAGAGGGCCAGCAACCACTCGATGGTCTCGAAGTTCCCCCGGCGCTTCTGAGTCTGTTTTGCCGCGAGTTGAGTATCAAGCGAGGCGCTGCTCCGCAGATCACCGAAGAGCTGGTTTCGGGTAATGCCCGCACCATCATTGATGATTTCTACCATCGCTACATCGACGATAAGCCAATACCGCTGCGGCGGATGATTGAGGACAAGTTGGTCACGAAGTGGGGTTACCGCGACAACATCGACCTCAAGCAGGCCAAGGAAGAGCTGGAAGTGGCAGGTGTGCCGCCATCGTCGCTCGATGAGTTGGTGGACCAAAGGTTGCTGCACGTCGAAGAGCATCGCGGCACGCCTAGGATCGAGCTTACCCACGATGTCCTGGTTCAACCGGTCACTCGAAGTCGAGAAAAGCGGCTGCAAGAAGAAAGCTTGGAGAAAGCGCGAGAACAGCAGCGCAAGGAATCCCGAACCCGGTCGCTAACGATCCTGTCGATCACGGGGATGGCGTTGCTAGCGTTCGCATTGTGGCAGTGGTGGAGGGCTGATCATGCTTGGAGAGCTGCTCATGGTGCCCAAATCTCCGCTGAAGAGAATGCCAGGGCGGCGAACGAAGAAACAGTCAGGGCTGACAAAAACGCTCAGCAGTTTCAGAAGGAAAAAGAGAGGGCCGAACGAGTCCTGACGCCGAATTTGCCGCGGCCAGGAGCGCCATCGTTGAGAAGTACGGCGAGATGAGCGACTGCTCTGAGAAGGTGACGTCGAACGAGCAAGGTCGCCGTATTCTGATACAGACCTGTCAAATCACACGTGGAGGCAATTCACTAATGGTAACCGTTGGGGCCTTTCAGCACGGCGACAAGCTCATGGGCATGCTGGCGGTCTGTACAAAGGATAGCTTCAAAGATTTCTTAAAGGTCCTCGCAACCCTTGATTTCTAGTGGAGGTTGACATTGGAAGCTCTCGCGATCTTTGCCTGAAGCTGCCCTGAAGGGAGGAAGGGTCCCGACTAAGGATGACCGCGGCGGAGACTACGGTGGCTGCCCAGAGAACCGTGGCATCACTCAAGCTGCACCCCCGATCTCAGGCTGCCGTAAAGGTACGAATGACTGAGGTGCGGGACAGCCGATGCAGCTTGGCCAACTCGCGCAGGCTGAGACCATGGGAACGATCTCGCCGCAGGGCCTCGCGATCGATATTGAGGCGCGGCCGGCCCGATGCTGGCCCTCGAGCAGGGCCCGGCGCATAAGGGCCCGCACCCGCTCAACAATGTTGGGTCACATCAACTCGGAAAACAACCATGAAGTAACCGCACTTGGTCAGCGACGATGACCGACGCGTTTCCAAGCAGTTAGTCGAGAAAAGTTGATGGAAAGGAAGAAGAAAAAAGCAGCTCACCTGATTCTGGACCCAATTGGACCCAACAAAGACAAACGGCAGGTGGTTGGCCTGCCGTAAGTTTATGATGTCGTTGTTGTTTTGGTTGCGGGGGGTGGATTTGAACCACCGACCTTTGGGTTATGAGCCCAACGAGCTACCAGACTGCTCCACCCCGCAGTTCGATCATACCGTCATGTGAACAGCAGGTCAAACCTCGCTGATGATGAAGAGATGGGACAGCGGATCTCTCTTGCTACCGTGTTGCCTGTTGATGCGATTGCCCGCGGCAACTGAATGCCTTTAGCCTGCAAAAGAATCATTGGGCTTGCCCGGGATGGTAGGCTGTGCCTATGGCTGAGGAGAACCGAAGCGACAAGCAGAGTGCTGCCATCCTATGGGCCCGTTACTCGCAGATCGCCTTTATCATTCCGGCGGCGGTGGTTGTGGGCCTGTTGCTAGGCAAACTGTGCGACTACTGGCTGCACACGCGATGGCTATTCCTGGTCGGCCTCATCATCGGCGCCATTGCCGGCTTCATCGACATGATCCGCATGATCACCAGGGACAAGACCTAGCCGCAGTGAGGTGGCAGTGACGCATTCGCGATGGCAAGGTTGCCTTCTGCGATACAGTGATGGTGAATGGCGACGCCTGAGCCAACGTCTTCCCGGGTGGAATCTTTCTTCGAACAAGCCTTGCCCCGCATACGCAAGTTTCTGTTGGCGCTAGCGGCCGCAGGGGTGGTGACTTGCGTTGTGCTGTTCCGCTGGCCGGTGACCGCCGGATTTCTGGCTGGAGCGATTGTCTCCTACGTCAATCAGTTGTGGCTGGAGCGGGCGATCGACGCCCTGGGTGCGCGCATCACCGCCGATCATAGCCGGGAGCGGGGTGGGGTGATTGTCTTCCGGGCATTGCTGCGCTACGTCTTCATCGCCGCGGGCGCTTATGTTATATTTAATGTTTCTCTTGCAGGTTTGTACGGTTTTCTTGGTGGCGTGTGCCTTCCCATTGCAGCCGTCGCCTGCGAAGTCGCGGTAGAAGTATTTGTGATGCTGCGGCGTGGATTCTGACTTCCCGTAATCATAATTTGGCGCTGGGATCGGCTGACGCCGACCGTGTGCCCGAAGGCTAATCGCAGTATTTGGATCCGATGGATAAGAGTTCGTCTTCATGCCTGAACAACTTTGGCTAACCGCATTACTCAATAAATACTTCGCCGGGGTGGCGAATGCGATTCTGGGCGCCTTTCATCTGCACGCTACCTATCCCCAGGCCCCGATTACCAACTACGTCGCCATGCAGTTGCTGGTGTTTGTGCTCCTGGTGTTGTTCTTTGCCATCGTGCGGGCACGGCTTTCGGTGGACGATCCGGGCGCCCTGCAGCACACCATGGAGAGCATCAACTCCTTCATCAACGAGCAGAGCCGGGAAGTGATCGGCCACGGCTATGAACGTTATGTCGGCTACCTGACGGTGCTCGGGTTGTTCATTCTAGTGGGCTGCCTGATCGGATTGGTGCCGGGTTTCGAGACTGCGACCGCTACTCCGTCGGTGCCGCTGGGATGCGCCCTGGTCACCTGGTTCTACTACCACATGCACGGCATTCGGATGAACGGCTTCGGCTACATCAAGAATTTTCTGGGACCGGTTTGGTGGCTGGCGCCGCTGATGTTTGTGATTGAGGTTTGCAGCCATCTGGCGCGTATCCTGTCGCTCACCATCCGTCTTTTTGCCAACATGTTTGCCAGCGACATGGTGACGCTGGTGTTCTTTACTCTTTTCCCGATTGGGATTCCGATCATTTTCATGCTGCTGCACGCTGGCGTCGCTATCATCCAGACGTACATCTTTGTCCTGCTGGCGACCGTCTACATCGGCGAAGCGGTGGCGCACGAGCACTAGAAGCTGCAATTGGCATTTGGCAGTTAGCACTTGGCAAACTGATATTGGTCGGCAGCTTGAGTCGCAGGCTCGAGACGGGGATAGTCGAAGCCAATTGCTAAATGCCAACTGCCAAATGCAGCGGTTGTCAGCGTGAGGGCGTCAGCACGGTGAACGTCAACCACCCACTGGCAACGATTTATAAGGAGAAACATATGCGGAAAGTGATGTTCGTATTTTTTGCGCTGCTGGCCATCTCGATGATGGCGATGCCGGCGTACGCGCAGGGCGGAAACGCCGCTGCTTCGGGAGGCGCCAATTGGGTCGCCATTTCCTCGGGATTTGGCATTGCCATCGCCGCCGGTCTGGCAGGTTTGGGACAGGGTCGTGTCGGCGCTGCCGCTTGCGAAGCCATGGCCCGCAACCCTGCCGCCCGTCCGGCGATTCAGTTGGCCCTGATTCTGGGCCTGGCCTTCATCGAGTCGCTGGTGCTGTTTACGCTGGTTATCATCTTCGCCAAGGTAGTCTAGTTCTGCCTTGTTCGAATTTGCGGCGCCCCATCTTAGGATGGGGCGTTTTGCTGTGCTGGCCCATCTTCGGATGGGATGTTTTGGGGTGCGATAGAATCCGGAACCAGAACCATGGCAGGCTTACTCGATTACGAAAACGTGGTGAAGGACTACGGGTCGACGTGGTCTCGCCAGCGGGTGCGTGCGCTCGATGGCTTCACCCTTTCGCTGGAGCGCGGCGAGATCTTCGGGTTTCTCGGTCCCAACGGGGCCGGAAAGACTACGGCAATTCACCTGGCATTGGGATTCATGCGGCCGTCCTCGGGCGCCGGCAGACTCCTGGGCAAGCCGTTCGGCGATGCAGCCACCCGGGCCCGCGTGGGATTTCTGGCGGAGAATGTCGCTCTGTATCATCGCCCGGCGATCCAACTCTTACGCTTCTACGGTGCGCTGAATGGCATGCGTCCTGAGCGCTTGCGGCTACGCTGTCGCGAAGTGCTGCGCGAGGTCGAGCTGGCGACGGAAGCCAATCGCAACGTGGGCAAATTTTCGCGAGGGATGCAGCAGCGAATCGGCTTGGCGCAGGCGCTGATCAACGACCCGGAGCTGCTGATTCTGGATGAGCCGACTTCGGCGCTGGATCCACTGGCGCGCGTCTCGATGCGAGAGCTTTTGCTGGAGGCCAATCGCGCTGGCAAAACGATATTCCTCAGCTCCCATCTGCTTTCCGAAATCGAAATGATTTGTCACCGCGTAGCCATCCTGGACAAGGGACGGCTGGTCAAGGTCGGCCGCACAGAAGACCTGCTGGTGTCACGCGATCGCTATGAGGTAATTGCCCGCGGAGTGCCGGCCAACAGCTTTGCAGAATCGTTGGCCATCGATGGACGCGTGGTGTTTACGGTCCAGGCGGCTTCGCAGCGCGATGCTTTAGAGCGGGTCTGGGCGCTAGGTGGGGAAGTGCTCAGCGTGAATCCTGTACGCCGAACCTTGGAGGAGGTTTTCGTGGAGCTGACCGACCGGGGAGCCGACGGGTGAAGCCCGTCCTGCTGATTGCGGCGAACTTTCTGCGCGAACATCGCTGGCCCGTGCTGATTCTTTTCGCTTGGATTGTTCTAACGGCCCTGGCGGCAGCCGGGTTCGGCCGCGACCGCATCTCCTCTGATGACGTTGTATTTTACATTCAGCAACAGGCCGTTTATATCTGCGTGTTCAGCGCTTTCCTGGCGGCGGGTGCAATCCAGAATGAGCGCAAGTCGCGACGCATCCTGCTGGTTTTGTCGAAGGCCATCAGCCGCGGCCAATATCTGCTGGCCATCATTCTCGGAACCTGGTCGGTCGCGTTTGCCTACGCTCTGCTGTTCGCCATCTGCGGTGAATGGCTGACGGCCCGAGCCGCGCTGCCCGGCAACGGAGTTTGGCCGATCGCGATTCTGGTAGTCGCCGGCTCTTTGATCGCCGCCACCGCAGCCATGTTTTTCTCCACGTTCTTAAACCCTTACGTAGCGACGGCGCTGGCGCTCGGCCTTTTCTGTGCGCCGGCGTTGGCACATGCGCAACGTCATCCCTGGTTTCTATGGCTACCGGGTTTGCCCATCCTGATGGACGTGGTGCGCTTCAACTTTCATTCGCAGCAGAAAGTGAATTGGATGGTGATTGGGATTGCAATCCTGCAATCGGTTTTCTTCTGGGTGATTGGGGCGACGGTTTTCAACCGCAGGGACATCGCTGTACCGGTCGAATAACCGTCGCCGTTGTGTCCAGTTACAGGGCGCCCGTAGTAAACGTATCCGGCCGGGCCGATGGCGGGCTCTCACCAGCGCCGGCCTCGGCAATATTCTGCATAAGCCGCGTCAGCAGGGCAATTTCAGATTGCGCCACCGTGACGTGATAGCGCGCGTCGTTGGGAATCGCCGGATCGCGACTCAGCAAATAGAACAACTGCATCAACTCTTGCAACTTGTTGTTTGCGGCATCGAGCGCGCCTGGGGTTTTCCAATCCGCAGATGACTTGGGCGGAACGTTTGGAAACAGCGCGCGTCCGTCTCTGCCATCGTCGTACGTTGAACGATCAGGCTGTGGTCTTGCGGAAATAATTCGGCTGGAAGTTTCAGGTTCGCTGGCTTTTAAGTGATTCAATGGCCTTCCCTCATCAAAATACATCACTGTTCTTCCTTCCGTGAAAACATGCCATGGGTTCCGAAAGCGAGAGAAGTTGGGCAATACCTGAATAGATGCGGATGTGTCCACACCTGATTCTGCCGTTCTCGCACATGAGCTGGCGTCAGGAGAAACAGGCGTCTAGCAGAGCCGCACGCAATGCAGCTCAATCAAGTTCTGCGAGCGGTTCACGTGCGTTTCGGGAGTGGTCGAAGAGAGGGAGAAGAGCGCAGATACAGGTTGAATAATGGCAACGGACGCGGTTACCGCGAAGCTTGTCCTGGGGTGATGGCGTCCAACCACGCTCATCGGCGCCAGCAAGGGAGAAAAAGCTAACGACACAACGGCTGCCATCAGCACCCAAGCGACGAAACTGTGACGGCGTAATATCATCGGCTGCGCCCGCGGCGTCTCACCAGAAAACTCGAGACATCGACGGCACTGTATTGGACGTCCCCGCGTAATCTAGGTCATCCGGTAATGAGCGATTTGATTCGGATATTCAACCAGGAGGATGCCTCCTGAGGCTTCGCTACAGGCGTAGTGGAAGCCTGCTCTCAGTGCACCACCAAGGTTCCGAAACAGGTGTCCCGAATTAGCGCCCCTTCGCCGTGTACGGTGCTCTTCTCGCGAACATAGAGGGCTACATCGGCAGAATTATGGGACAACCGGCAGACATCCGCGCCAATTGCCCGGTAGATTCTGGTTTCCGGATAAGGCGGAACGTTCAGCTCGCCCATGCTCCAATCGCGGATGGTAAGTTGATTGTTATTGTCGGAAAGATGCTTCAGGTACTTCTGCAGATAACCGGGGAGCTGGTGCGCCACAGCATCGCCTACGAAGATATTCGCTCCATCGACATTGCCCGAATAGAGCGACCACGAAAGGTAGGAGTCCCAGCGTCCGAAAAAACTGAACAGCGGCATGATCAGAACCAGAATCAGCAGGACCTTCTGATAGGCAAAAGGGTTTCTCCACAGCACATCGCCGAAGCCGAAGTCAGTTTGCCAGAACAGAAGGAAGAGCAGCGTGATCATCGCCAGGTTCCAGGGCCAAACCACATTGTTGTAGTTGTAGCCCAATGGCCCAAATCGTAGGAGGATGAACCCGTGCATCGCACTGGCTGCCAGGACCGCCAGATTACGAACTCTCCGAATGAGGAGTCCTATGCCGAGGGACGCCTCCAGGAAGGGAGGAACCATCGCCAGCGCTTGCACCGGCGATGCGGTCGCTCCGCCTACGCCAAAAAGATGAGGAAAAACGTGAGGAGCGAAATTTGGGTTGATCTTTTGCAGGCCGCTATAGAAATAAATGCCGGCGAGGATCAGGCGGCACATGTTGAGCACCGCGGGCTGATCCTGAGGCTGGCCACCTCTCCAATAGAAGAATCCGAAAGCCGCCAGCATGAGCGAATACTGGTAAGCCCAGGGTTGCCAGCGACACTGATCGAAGAATCCCAGAACCGCGATAAGGGCTAAGAAGCCGGCAATATATTTTCCAGGTTTGGAAGAGAGCGCAATCAGAAGCAGCAGCACGATCAGCCCAAGCAGACAGAAGTAATCCAGCGGCGAGGGAATTTGCGGCAGTCCGCGCACGACCGGCACAAGAGGAAAGTTTCGCGTACTGATCCACAAACGCGTCGACAGCAAAATGCCGGCCAGGAAGCCGGCGACGATGATGATCCTGGTCCAGAAAAACCTGCCGCCCAGGCCGGAAAGGTATTCCCGGATGCGAGTGAGTTTTTGAAGGCCAGGCATAGCCAGTCGGCGTCCCCGATGGAGGGTGGGAAAAGAGATGTCATTCTATCACTGGGCCAGCTAGGGATAGAGCGCGCCCGGCAGCGTAAGTCGCCGATCGTGTGACGAAGAGCGCAATCTTACTTCAGCAGATTCTGCGCGCTCTCGATGGCATAGTCGAGCACCCGGCCCGGCATCACTCCCAGATAGATGGTTGCGACCAGACTGATTGCCAGTCCGACGCCCAGTCCCGCGGGAATGCGAGCGACGGGCGCTTCGGTGCGCTCATCGCGCATGTACATATAGACGATGACCCGCAGGTAATAGTAAGCGGCGATGGCGCTGTTCATAACGCCGATGATGGTGAGTCCAACCAGGTTCGATTGCAGTGCGGCTGAGAAGACGTAGAACTTGGCGAAGAAACCGCCGGTGACGGGAATGCCGATGAGGGACAGCAAAAAGATGGTCAAAATTGCGGCCAGCAGTGGTGAGCGGCGGCCGAGTCCAGCATAGTCGTCGAGCGTAACGTACTTTTCACCAGTGGAGGCGAAGTGGCTGATCACGGCGAAGGCCCCGACGTTCATGGCGGCGTAGGAAGCTAAGTAGAAGATGGCCGCCGAAATTCCTACTTGTTTCGCAGCCGCGAAGGCGACCAGTATATATCCGGCGTGAGCGATGGACGAGTAGGCCAGCAGGCGCTTGACGTTTTGCTGCACCAGCGCGCCGATGTTGCCTAGCGTCATAGAGAGTGCGGCAGAAATCCAGATCATCCAGAACCAGCCGGGAGCGCCGGTGGCAAACAGCACCCGCAGCAAAACCGCAAACGCTGCGGCCTTCGGTCCGGTCGACATCAAGGCAACCACCGGCGCGGGCGAGCCTTCGTAAACATCGGGCGTCCACACATGGAAGGGCGCCGAGGCAACCTTGAAGCCGAGGCCGACGAACATCAAGCCCACAGCAAGATAAGCCAGCGTCGAAGGCTGCTGGGTCTGGAAATAGTGGGCGATGCCGTAAACGTTGGTGGTACCGGTAGCGCCGAAGATTAGAGCGACGCCGTAGAGGAAGAATGCGGTGGCAAACGAGCCCAGCAGAAAATATTTCAGCGACGCTTCTGCGCTCTCCGCAGCACGCCGCCGCATGCCGGCGAGAATATAGGTGGAGATCGACGAAATTTCGAGCGCAATAAAGACCAGGACCAACTCCACGGCAGCGGACATCAACATCATGCCCACCGTGCCGAACAAGACCAGCGCGTAGTACTCGCCCGAACGAATTCGCTGTACGTCGAGATATTCGAATGAGACCAGGATGACGACCAGCGCAATCAGCAAGACCACCACATGAAAGAAGACGCTGAAGGTGTCGACGCTGACTGTTTCGTAGAAAGCGCTGCCGTAGAAGCCCGTCTGGTAAGCGGTGGCGGCCAACCCGGTGAGCACCCCGACGACTGCCACGATGCCCAGGGGCTTTTTGGAATTCTGCTCGGGAATCAAGGGATCCGCCATCATCACAATGATGCCGAAGACGCTTAACACCAGCTCAGGCAGGATCCGAATGTAGTCGACGGAGGGAATCATCGTCCGATCACCTCCGCCCCATTACGCGCAAAAGCGGCGTGTAAAGGGGGCGCCGGAGCCGCAAGCGAGTGTCTGGCCGGAAGCACGACGGCCTGTACAGTAGCGTTGAATTGTTTCAACGACGCCGACACCGCAGGATCAATCGAGTGCAGCCAGAGCATCGGCGCAACGCCCATGACCAGCGCGGCAATGGCCAGCGGCCACAGGGACACGCGCTCGCGAGCGTCGATGTCGCGCAACGAGTTATTCACCGGCTTGGTAATGTTCCCGTAAAACACGCGCTGATACATCCACAGCAGGTAGCAGCCGCTCCAGATCACTCCGGTCGCCGCCAGAATTCCGTACAGCTGCTTGGCTTGGAATGCGCCGCTAAGCACCAGGAACTCGCCCACGAAGCCGTTAAGCAGGGGCAATCCCACCGAAGACAGCATCATAAAGGCGAAGAAGGTCGCATAAACCGGCATCGGAGTAGCCAGTCCTCCGTACTCGCTGATTTCGTAGGTGTGGCGGCGATCGTAGATCATTCCCAGAAGCATGAACAGTGCGCCGGTAGAGATTCCGTGGCTCAGCATCTGATACACCGCGCCGTCGACGCCGAGTTGGGTGAAGCTGAATATGCCCAGCACTACAAATCCCAAGTGGCTGACCGAGGTGTAAGCCACCAGGCGCTTGATGTTCGGCTGAATCAAGGCCACCAGCGAGCCGTAAATGATGCCGATGATGGCGAGGGTAATAATCCAGGGAGCGTTACGGCGAGCCTGTTCAGGAAACAGCCCCAGGTTAAAGCGCAGCAGACCGTAGGTGCCCATCTTCAGCAGCACACCTGCCAGCAAGACCGAGCCGGCGGTGGGCGCTTCCACGTGCGCATCCGGCAGCCAGGTGTGAAGCGGGAACAGCGGTACCTTCACCGCGAAAGCGACAAAGAAGCCCAGGAACAGCCACAGCGCGGCGTTACCGAAGCCGGATACCCGGCCACTCTGAATCATGCTCTGGATGGTCACGAAATCGAAGCTGCCGGTGCGCGCATAGAGCCAAAGAATCGCCGCCAGCATGAACATCGACGCGATCATGGTGTACAGGAAGAACTTGACGGACGCGTAGATCTTCCGTCCGTGGCCGTACATTCCGATGATCAGCGCCATCGGGATCAGCGTGGCTTCCCAGAAGAAGTAGAACAGGAACAGGTCGAGGGCGACGAAGACGCCGATCATCGCGGTCTCGAGGATCAGCATGAGGATGAAGAATTCCTTCACCCGGTCGCCAATCGATTTCCAGGAGATCAGCACACAGAAGGGCATGAGGAACGTGGTCAGGATGACCAGCCACAACGAAATGCCGTCCACGCCCAGGTGGTAGTGAATGTTGGGATGGGAAATCCAGGGCAGGTTCTCTTCGAACTGAAAGCCATTCTGCCCGCGCACGAAGTACCAAGGCAGGTGCAACGACGCCAGGAGGGTGATCAGTGAAACCGCCAGGGCAAAGTAGCGGACGTCGCGATCGCGGCGCGGGAAGAACGCCAGCAGGATGGCGCCCGCCAGGGGAAGGAAAATCACGATGGTGAGGATGTTGTCGTTGATGAACTTCATCGCACACCTCGCCAGACCATGAAGGCGATCACGGCCGCTGCCCCTACGGCGACCCATCCGGCGTACGACCGGATATTGCCGGACTGCATGTGGCGCAGCGCGTCGGAAGTCTCCTGCGCTCCGGCGGCCCCGCCGTCCACGGCGCCGTCAATCAGGCCGCGATCGATGCCTTTCCAGAAGACGTTGGTCGACAGCGAGATCAGCGGGTGAATGATGACAGCACCGTAGAGTTCGTCGATCTTGTACTTGTCGAGCACCAGGGTGTAGAGCCCACCCGCAGCCTTCGCCATTCGCTCGGGAAGCTCGGGCCGCTTGTAATAGAGGTACCAGGCGAGAACGAGGCCGAGTAGGGCGAGTCCGACCGAGATGCAGCTAAAAGCCAATTCTGTGGCGCTGTGTTCCGATTCCGGCTTGCTTTCGGCAGGAACTGCAGCCTCATTGCCGGGTGTTGCCGAAGCCTGGTTGAAGACCGGCGAAAGGAATGTGCCGAAGCGATCGGATCCCTGCAGCGAGTGAGGAACTCCAACCCAGCCGCCGACGAACGAGAGCAACGCCAGAATCAGCAGCGGGACGACCATCACCCACGGGCTCTCGTGCGGAGAGCCGTGACCGTGGTTGCCGCCGGCGGCGTGAGCGTCCTGAGCATCATGAACGGCTCCGGTATGACCAGCGTGTTGCGCGTCGGCATCGTGGCCATGTCCGGCAGCTTCAGGATTCGGTCCGCGATATTCGCCAAAGAAAGTCAAGAACCACAGCCGGAACATGTAGAACGAAGTCATACCGGCGGTGATCACTCCAATGAGCCACAAGACGTGATAGCCGCTGCTCCAGGCTGACCACAGGATCCTGTCCTTGGAGAAAAATCCGGCAAACGGTGGCAGCCCGGCGATGGCGAAGGTCGCGATGGTCATCGACCAGAAAGTGTAAGGCAGATATTTTCGCAGGCCACCCATGTGACGCATGTCCTGTTCGCCGCCCAGTCCGTGAATCACCGAGCCCGCCGCCAGGAACAGGAGTGCCTTGAAGAAGGCGTGAGTCATCAAGTGAAAAATTCCGCCGACGTAATCCAATACACCGCAGGCCATGAACATGTAGCCGAGCTGAGAGATCGTCGAGTAGGCCAGCACCTTCTTGATGTCGGTCTGCACGATACCGATCGAGGCGGCAAAGATCGCGGTCAGCGTTCCAATCACCGCGACTGCCATCTGGGCGTCGGGCGCGCGGTTGAAGATCAGGTGAGATCGCGCCACCATGTACACGCCCGCCGTCACCATGGTCGCGGCGTGAATCAGCGCCGATACCGGCGTGGGACCTTCCATCGCATCCGGCAGCCAGACGTAGAGCGGGATCTGCGCGGACTTGCCGGTGGCGCCCACCAGCATCAGCAGGCCGATGGCCGTGAGCAGGCCGGCAGCGCCGGTTTCCACGGGATACTTGCTGACCAGCGGCCAAAGACTGTCGTACTGTAACGTTCCAAAGTGCTTGATCAACAGGAACAGCGCGATCAGGAAACCGAAGTCGCCAACCCGGTTGGTGATGAAGGCTTTCTTACCGGCATCGCCCGCCGACTTCTTGAGGAACCAGAATCCAATGAGCAGGTACGAGGCCAGGCCCACGCCCTCCCAGCCCACGAACATCAACAAGTAGTTGTTCGCCAGCACCAGCGTCAGCATGAAGAACATGAAGATATTGAGGTAGGCAAAATAGCGGTAATAGCCGCCTTCATGTTCCATGTAGCCGACGGAATAAACGTGGATAAGGAAGCCGACGCCGGTAACCACCAGCAGCATCACCAGAGACAACTGATCGAGATAGATGCCGTACTCCGCCGAGAAGCCTCCGGCGCTCAACCAGACGGCGTAACGCTCGATGTGCGGGATCTGATCCGGCGACAGGCCGGCAAACTGCGCCGCCACCCAGAGCGCCATGGCGAACGCAGCCGCCGTAGATCCCAAAGCGATGGTGTTCACCAGCGCCTTGGGGAAGCGCTTGCCCAGCAGGCCGTTGATGGCGGCGCCTGCCAGGGGGAGCAGCGGAATGATCCAGAGGTGCATGCTCATAGTTTGAGGAGATTCACGCGATCTACGTTCAGCGTCTCGCGCGTGCGGAATACGGCAATGATGATGGCCAGGCCTACGGCGGCTTCGGCGGCGGCCACCACCATCACGAAGAAAACAAAGATGTGGCCGTCCAGCGATTTGAGCTGCGCGGCGAAGGCGACGAACGACAGGTTCACCCCGTTCAGCATCAGCTCAATCGAAAGAAAAATAGTAATGATGTTGCGCTTGATTAGAAATCCGGCAACACCGCAGGCGAAAAGAATCGCGCTCAAAATCAGGTAATACGAAAGAGGGATCATTTATTCTTCCCTCCGCGCCAGGACCACGGCGCCCATGATGGCGACCAGAATCAGGATTGATGTGACCTCGAAGGGCAGCAGGTAGTTGCGGAACAACAGATGTCCGACAGCCTGCGGATTGCCAAAGACGTCGCTGCCATTCATCACCGTGGGACCGCCGATAGCGATGCGATCCAGACCAGTGAGATGGCTGACCACAGCTGCGGTAATGCCCAGACCGATGATGAGCGCCGGGATGCCCAACATGGTGGCGACCCGGCTTTCATGGGGCAGACGCACTTCCTCTCCGGCATTGAGCAGCATGATCACGAAAACGAACAAGACCATCACCGCGCCGGCGTACACGATGACCTGCACCGCGGCAACGAACTCCGCGCCCAGGAGCAGATAAATCAGGGCCAGCGAGCCCATCACCACAATGAGCGACAGCGCGCTGTTGATGGGGTGCTTCTGCACCAGGAGGTTGATCGCACCTCCCACGCACAGCGCCGCGAAGATGAAGAACAGAATAAGGGCTAGCATGACGATCCGTTGATATCAGTACCTCGTTTGCAGGTCTATTTTCGCAGCCAGTAGAACGGATATTTTCCTGTCCACCTGTAGTACGAGATAAAACTAAGTACAGACACGTAAATCAGCACGACGAAAAATACTGCTGCGCACGCAGTAAGCGGGACCTCGGAGTGGAGAACGTCTCCGGCCCGGGGCTAAAGCCCCAATTTCTTGTGGACCGCGTTGCGGCACGACTCAAGTCGTGCCCTGATACAAACCAAGATCAAGATGCGCCTGCGAGTTGCGAAATGCCTATTGCTCACTGCTATTTGCCAAATGCCAACTGCCAATCTGCTAACTGCTAACTGCTAACTGCTAAACGCCAAATGCCGACTTCTTCACTTCAGCGCCACGACCAGCGCGGTGATGACGATATTCGCAATCGCCAACGGCAGCAGAAACTTCCAGCCGAAGGCCATGAGCTGGTCATAGCGGAAACGCGGCAACGTGCCGCGGACCCAGATATACACAAAGATGAAGCCGAAAACGCGCACCGCAAACCAGAAAACCGGCAGCAGCGATTGCACAATCGGCGGTCCAAAGACCGGGCCGCTCCATCCGCCCAAAAACAGGATGGAAGCCAGACACGCCACCGTAAACATGTTGGCGTATTCGGCCATAAAGAACATGGCGAACTTCATCGAACTGTATTCGGTGTGGTAGCCGGCCACCAGTTCCGATTCCGCTTCCGCCAGATCAAACGGAATGCGGTTGGTTTCGGCGTAGGCCGCCATCACATAAATGAAGAAGGCGACGATCTGGCCCTTAAACAGATTCCACTTGGGGATAAATCCCAGCCACGTCCCCGCTTGTGAATTAACGATGTCGCGCAAGCTGAAACTGCCGGCCAAGATCAGTACTCCGATCAACGACAGCCCCAGGGCAATCTCGTAGCTCATCATCTGCGCCGAGGCCCGCAGGCTGGCCAGCATGGAGTACTTGCTATTCGACGACCATCCGGCCAGGGCTACGCCGTAAACCCCTACCGACGTGATACCCAAGATGATCAGCAACCCAATGTTGACATCGGTGATCTGCAAAGGCGTGGAAATGCCGCCCAGCGTAATCCACGGACCGATCGGGATAACCGCGATCGAGGTCAGGGCAGTAACCAGCGCGATCATCGGGGCTGCTAAATATAAGGGCTTGTAGGCGTAAGGAGGTGTAAGGTCTTCCTTGAAGATAAACTTTAAGCCATCAGCGAGCGGCTGCCAGATGCCGAACGGGCCCACACGCGACGGTCCCCAACGATTCTGCATGTGGGCAACCACCTTGCGCTCCAGCAGCGTGGTGTAGGCCACCGCGGTCAGCAGAATGAAGACCGCGATCAGGATCTTGATGATCGAAACTAAGATGTACGTTCCAATGCCCATTTAGCTATCAGCTCTCAGCTTTCAGCCGTCAGTTCAATCGCGGGTTGCGTTCGCCCTTCGTTCCTCGGCAGAGGATGACGCTCGTCGCAACTACTTTGTTGTCATCCTGAGCGGAGCGTTCGCGGTTTTTTGCGAATGCGGAGTCGAAGGACCCCTGTCTTCGCGGGTACCGCCGTATCACACCAATCCTGCGCTCTCGACATCGTGATCTGCCGCCCCTGAAGGGGCTCATCTCTGAACTACAGCTTACCCAGCGCTTAAGCGCTGGGCTATCTTCTGCCGTCTCGCTTCGCGAGACTGGCGTCCCGGTTATGCAAACACCAACGCGGACCGCGGGCTCAACGCAAAGATGTAAACAGAGTCAGACGGCTATGCAAAATCTGAAACTCAAAACCTGAAACTCGAAATCCAAGACCCGAAATCTAAAACTCAAACCCAACTCAAAAATCGAAACTCGAAATCTGAAACTTGAAACCCGAGAAACCCGAAACTCAAGAAACTCGCTAATCGCTAATCCCTAGCCCCTAATCCCTAGCCCCTAATCCCTTGTCTACCCCATCCGGGCCATCGGATCGTACCCGGCCGGGATCTCCATATCCTCGGGGCCGGTATGGTAGCGCTCCATCACGGTGTTCAACGTTGCCGAGAAGCGTCCCAGTGTGCCCGAGGTGAACAGGGTGTCGTTGGCGGGCATCACTAGCTCGGGATGCCCCATGCCGGTCGCGCCGCTAATCTGGACCAACTGGGTGTGCTCATCGTGACCCGACAACAGTCCCAGACGCGAAATGTCGTAACCCGGCACCAGCCGCTGGATCTCGTCCAGCATGGCGACCGGGTCGAAGGGGCTCATCTTTGGCTCAAGATTGTGGTCGGACAGCCAAACTGCATGCTGATCGGCTTCGCCCGACTGCGCTCCGCGACTCTGGCCCATGTCGGCGCGCGTGCCTCCGCCGCCGAAGGGCACCAACTTGTGGACGTCATATCCCATGCCGGCGGCAATACGTACGATGCACTCGAAATCGTTGCGCACACCGGAGAACTCGCCCGCCTTCTTCAGCATCTGCACATCGCCGCAGGTGTTGGTGCAGGTGCCACCCTTTTCGTAGGCATTGGCGACAGGCAGAACCACGTCGGCAATGGCAGCCGTCTCAGTGAGAAACATGTCCTGTACTACCACGAAGCTCTTCGACAGCGCGAAGGGATCGATGTTGTAGCGGGCGACCGGATTTGAGCCCACGACGTAGAGCGCCTTCAACTTGCCGTCTTTTGCGGCGTCGACCATCTGCAACAGATTGAGGCCCGCAGTGCTGGGGATTTCGTCAACCCAATCCTGGTGGAACGAGGTAGCGCTCGAAACCGGAGCATAGCTGGGCAGCATGTCGGGATAGAGTCCCATGTCGGCTGCGCCCCGCGAGTTGGCGTAGTCGCCCAGGCAGATGAACTTCGCACCGAGCCCGAGCCCGTAATTCACCAGCGTAGTGACGTCGTTGCCGCGCAGCTCGGAGCCGAAGATGATGACCAGCCCGCTCTCGGCCTTTCAGCGCTCGCGCATCTGCCTGAGCGCTTCGCGCGTGAGCTGCGGAGACGCGACCGCATCGGCTGCCGCATCGTTGCCGGCCAGGAACTGCACGAAGCTGCCTTCCGAGCCGGAAGCAATCTGCGCAAACGCCGTTGCCTGGCGGCGCAGCTTGATGGGAGAGGAATTCGCGATATATACCTTGCCGCGATGCAAGCGGACGTTGCTGCGAATCTGCCAGGCCAGCAGCGGATGCTGCTCGGTGGGATTGTTGCCGATCAGCAAAATCGCAGGCGTGTTGAATACGTCGCGCATTGACGCTGTGGCGTCTTTCTTTCCCGCCAGGGCCGAGGCGAAAGCAGGGAAGTCGGCAGTGCGGTGATGATCGATGTTGTTGGTGCGCAGCACCAGGCGAGCGAACTTCTGCAGCAGGTAGTTCTCTTCGTTGCTGGTATGGTTCGAGCCGATCACACCGATGGCGCTGGGGCCGTCGGTGGCCAAAGCCTCCTTGAACTTGGAGGCAATCAGATCGAAGGCTTGCTCCCAAGTCGAAGGCACAAACTTGCCGTCGCGCTTGATCAGGGGCTGCTGCAGCCGCTCGGGATAATTGGCAAAGTCGAAGGCATAGCGGCCCTTCACGCAAAGAAAGTCGCCGTTGATGCCGCTCTTGTCGCGATTGTCGCCGCGCACAATCTGCATGCCGGTATCGGCGCGGCGCACGCCCAGCGTGGTTTTGCATCCGTCGCCGCAATGGGTGCATACGGTGCCCACATGCTTCATTTCCCAGGGACGCGTCTTGTAGCGATACGCGCCCGAGGTCAGTGCGCCGACCGGGCAGATGTCGATACACATGCCGCACTCTTCGCATTCCAGGTGATCTTCTTTGTTGGGCGCGATGATGGAGCCCGAGCCGCGATTCTGGACGCCGAGCGCCCAGACGTCCATGCCCTCACCGCAGGCGCGGACGCAGCGGTAGCACAGAATGCAGCGCGGCCGATCGAAGTACACCACCGGTGACCATTGCTGTTCGTCGCGATGGTTCTTGAGGTCCATGAACTTCGATTCGGCAGCGCCGTACTTGAAGGTCATGTCCTGCAGTTCGCACTCGCCACCAGCGTCGCACACCGGACAGTCGAGGGGATGGTTGGCCAGCAACAGCTCGATCATCGACTTGCGCGCCTGCTTGATCTTGTCGCTCTCGGTGGTGACGACCATGCCCTCGGCGACCGGCGTAGTGCAGGCGGTCTGCAGCTTGGGCATCTTCTCGATTTCGACCAGGCACATGCGGCAAGCGCCCTGCAGGGACAAGTTGGGGTAGTAGCAGAAAGACGGCACCTCGATGCCCCTGATCTTGCAGGCCTCGATAAGCAGCGTCCCCGCGGGAACCGTGAGTTTCTTGCCGTCGACAGTAAGGGTTACATCAGCCATAAAACCGCTATTCGCTCTTTGCCTTTCGCTGTTGGCTGTTAGCTATTGGCTATTAGCTTTTAGCTCTTAGCTTTTAGCAAACCAATTCGGTTGTCATCCTGGGCGGAGGCGCGTTCTTTTCGCGCCGGAGTCGAAGGACCCTTATCGTTTCACTCGCTCACGCCATCGCCGGCTCCGCTGTCTTCTCGAATGGGCAGGGCTTGCCGTTCAAATGATCCTCAAATTCCGGTCGATATTTCTGTATGTACGAAATGATGGGCATCGCCGCTGCATCGCCCAGCGGACAGAACGTCCGGCCCAGCATGTTTTCCGCCAGATACTTCAGATTATCGATGTCCTTCGCCACGCCATTGCCGCTATGGAAGCGAACCAGCGTTTTCTTCATCCAGTCGGTGCCTTCGCGGCAGGGAATGCACCAGCCGCAACTTTCGTGCTGGTAGAACTGCGTCACTCGCAGTGCGAACTTGACGATGCACATGGTGTTGTCCAGCACGATCACGCCGCCAGAGCCCAGCATCGATCCGGCTTTCAGCACGGAATCGAAGTCCATAGCGACGTCAATCTCGTCGGGCGTGAGAATCTGCACCGACGATCCGCCGGGTACGACGCCTTTTAGCGTCTTGCCTTTCACCATGCCGCCGGAGACGTCGTAGATCATCTTCTTCAGGTTGTAGCCCATCGGCAATTCATAAACGCCGGGCCGCTCGAGTTCGCCGCTCATGCAGAACAGACGGGTACCGCCATTACGCGGTGTACCCAGACTGGCGAACCACTCGCCACCGCCCAGGATGATATGCGGCACGCTGGCCAGGGTTTCGGCGTTGTTGATCACCGTGGGCCCACCCCAGAGACCGACTACCGCGGGGAAGGGCGGCCGAATGCGCGGCACGCCGCGTTTGCCTTCCAGCGACTCCATCAGCGCCGACTCTTCGCCGACTTCGTAAGCGCCCGCGCCGGAATGCGTGAAGATGTCGAGATCGATGCCCGAACCAAAAATATTCTTGCCGATGAAGCCGCGTGCGTAGGCGTCGGCGACAGCCTTCTCCATGATCTCGAGCAGGTAGCGATACTCACCGCGCAGATAGATGTAGCCGGACTTGGAGCCGACCGCCAGCGCCGCGATCATCACGCCTTCGATGACGGCATGCGGATCGTGCTCGAAAATGAGGCGGTCTTTGCAGGTGCCGGGCTCGCTCTCGTCGCCGTTGCACAGCACGTACTTCGGCTTGGGCGACTGCTTGGGCACGAACGACCACTTCATGCCGGTAGGGAAGCCTGCTCCGCCGCGGCCGCGCAGGTTCGACGCCTTCACTTCATTGATGATCGCCTCAGGCCCCATCTGGATGGCTTTCTGTACGGCCTTGTAGCCGTCGAGCTCCAGATAGCGGTCGAGCGAGGTCGCGCCCAAGCCAAAGCGCTTGGAGACGACCTTTACTTCATCGGGATGGGAAACGAGGTATGCCATGTACTCGCTATCGCTCGCGGCTCTTAGCCTTTAGCTGTTAGCTCTTAGCAGGCGTTTGCATGTATTTCGCTTGCTAAGGGCTAAGAGCTAAGAGCTAAAGGCTGCCTTTATTGCTGTTCCTTCTTCTTCAATCCATCGATCAATTCGTCGATCTTGGCCGGCGTCAGGTTCTCGTGAAATTCGTAGTTCATCATCAGTGCGGGCGCCCAGGAGCATGCCCCGATGCACTCGACTTCTTCCAGATGAAACAATCCGTCGGGCGTCGATTGCTTGTTAGCGACGCCTAGTTTCTTCTTGCAATGCTCGAAAATGTCGTCGGCGCCACGCAACAGGCAGCTCACGTTGGTGCAAACCTGCAGGTTGTACTTGCCGACCGGCTTAGTGCGCAGCATGGAGTAGTAAGTGATGACATTGCGCACTTCCAGGTCCGACAGCTCGGTGCGCTCCGCGATTTCATGAATCGCCTCGTCGGTCACGGCTCCGAGTTCGTCCTGAATGTAAAGCAACATGGGGACGAGCACCGAGCGCTTGGTCGGATAGTGCGTGACCATGGTGGCGAAGCGTTGTTCGAGTTGGTCGGAGAATTTCATGAATCAGTAGTTAGCTCTTAGCAATTAGCCCTTAGCAAACAACGTCATTACCGCGCCCCAGCCGCTGTCATCCTGAGCGGAGCATTCGCCGATTTTGCGAATGCGGAGTCGAAGGACCCCTATATCTACAACTCTGCCGTCCCTACGGGACTCGGGCTTCGATGGTGCTCGTTGCGGCACGACTGAAGTCGTGCCCTGACACAAACCAATTGCCGCTATACGTATGCTGCTTAAACTAAGTGCCAATTGCTAAGTGCTGGTTTTATCTATCGCAATCGCCCAGCACGATGTCGATGCTGCCGATGGCGGCGACTACGTCGGCGATCAGGCGGCCCTCGCACATCTTGCGCAGCGATTGCAAATTTGCGAAGGAGGGCGAGCGCATGTGCACGCGATATGGCTTGGCGGTGCCATCGCTCACCACGTAATAGCCCATCTCGCCTCGCGGCGATTCGATCGGCATGTAAACTTCGCCTTCGGGCACCGTAAATCCTTCGGTCACGATCTTGAAGTGATAGATGAGCGCTTCCATCTGCGTCTTCATCTTCTCGCGATCGGGCAGCACAACCTTGGGCGCATCCGCCTTGACTCGGCCTTCCGGAATTCCTTCCAACGCCTGCTTGGCAATTTTCTGCGACTCGCGCAGCTCCTGCACCCGAATCAGGTAGCGCGCATAGACGTCGCCATCCTGCGAGATGGGGACGTTGAACTTGAAGTTCTCGTAACCGCTGTACGGTTGATCGCGACGCAGATCGACGTCGACGCCACTGCCGCGCAGGGTAGGGCCGGTGGCGCAGAGCGCAATGGCATCCTCGGGGGCAAGATAGGCGACTCCCTTGGTGCGCTTCACCCAGATGGGATTGCTGGTCAGCAGGCTCTCGTACTCGTCAATGGCAGCAGGGAAGCGGTCGAGAAACTTCTTCACCCGATCGAAGAAGCCCAGGGGAGGCTCCAGCGCCAGCCCGCCGATGCGGAAGTACGAAGTCATCATGCGCTGGCCGGAAACCGCTTCGAACAGACGCAGCACGTCTTCGCGCTCGCGGAAGCAGTAGAGAAACACCGTCATTGCGCCAATGTCCAGGGCGTGTGTCCCCAGCCACACCAGGTGCGAGTTGATGCGGGTCAGCTCGTTCAGCATGACGCGAATCCATTGCGCCCGCGGCGGAATCTCCAGCCCCAGTAACTTCTCCACCGCCAGACAATAGGCCAAATTGTTGGTCATGGGGCAGAGATAGTCGATGCGGTCGGTCATGGGCACGACCTGCTGGTAGAACTTGGCTTCGCAAGTCTTCTCGATGCCGGTGTGCAAATACCCGATGTCGGGCATGAGGCGTACGATGGTCTCGCCGTCGATCTCCAGCAGCAGCCGCAAAACACCGTGTGTCGATGGGTGCTGCGGACCCATGTTCAGGATCATCGTCTTATCGTCAGACGGGTCCAGCACCGGCGTGGGAGTCATGTGAGCCATGATTAGCGGTAGCCCTCGACCGGATAATCCTTGCGGAGCGGATGGCCTTCCCAATCCTCGGGCATCATGATGCGGGTCAGGTTGGGATGTTCATCGAAGCGAACCCCGAACAGGTCGAACACCTCGCGCTCGAAGAAGTTGGCGCCCGGCCAGAGGGGCACCAGCGAATCGATGTTGGCGTCATCGCCGGAAAGTTTCACCTTGAGACGCAGGTACTTCTTGTTCGGGATCGAGAACAACTGGTACACCACTTCGAAGCGAGGCTCATTGGGATACCAGTCGACGCAGGTGACGTCGGCCAGCGCGTTGTACTTGAGTTGCGGATCGTTCCTCAGGGTGAGACAGGCCTGGCGCAGCGCGATGCGATCGACCCAGAGAGTGAGCTCATTGCGATCAAACTTTGCCCCGGTAACCGCAGCCGGATTCGACGCCAGTAGAGCCGCCAGTTCAGGGCGATCCTTCAGCTGAGCCAAGTCAGTGATTGCCGGAGCCAGTGCCATCAGATCTTTTCCGCCTTACCCTGCTTGTTCCAGTCGAGCACGCCCTTCTGCCAGACGTACCAGAAACCGGCCAGCACGATGCCGATGTACACCAGCATTTCCCAAAACCAGAACATACCCAAGCCAGCTGCCTTGAGCGAACGCTGCACCACGGCCCAGGGGTAGAGAAACACGGCTTCCACATCGAACAGGATGAACAGCATCGCCACCAGGTAAAACTTCACACTGAAACGCTGGCGGGCGTTCCCCACCGGATCCATGCCGCACTCATACGGCGACATCTTCGAGGGGTTGTATTTGTGCTGGCCGATGAAATACGAGAGGGTCACCATGGCGCAGGCAATCACGCTGGCGAGCAGGATGTGGATCAACAACGGAAGATAGCGAGCAAAATAAAGGTCCGGCATGATTGCGCTAACACTCAGGAAACGCCGCACAACAACAGGTAAACATTCGAGTTTAGTTTTGCCTAGCGGACATGTCAACCGCACGCCGGCCGCGATTCACCGAGGTTTTACAATTGCTCGAATAGATTGCGTCTTCGGCGAGAATCTGCAGGAGCTAGCCCAAATCCAGGATACATTGCGGGAAACCTGTGGGGCTTCGGCAATGTTAAACTTCGGCCCTATGATGAGAAGATCGCCGCAAATCTTCGTTTTGATCGCCGTTTTGATCGCCATCATCGCCCAGGCCGGCGCCCAAACCCTCTCCCGCCCCGATGTCCCGGATAAAATCAAAGCCCCACCCGGTGAGCAAGTCATTCTGCTGGCGCACGCTATCGGCTCACAGATCTACGTGTGTCAGGCCGGAACTGACGGCAAGCCGGTTTGGACTTTGAAGGCTCCCGATGCGGAGCTGCATGATCCGGTGGGAGCGCTGATCGGACGCCATTTCGCCGGACCCACCTGGAAAGACAACGACGGCAGCGAAGTAACCGGCAAGGTCGTCGCCCATGTCGACGCGCCCGATGCGGACTCCATTCCCTGGCTGCTGGTGACGGTTACGGGTCACTCCGGCAAGGGCGTACTGGCAGCCGTTACTAGCATCCAGCGGATCCACACCCAGGCTGGGCTGGCGCCACCGGCAGCTGATTGCACCGCCTCCAAACAAAACCGGGAAGTAAAAAGCAGCTACACCGCCGATTATTACTTTTACGCGCCGGCGAAATGAGAGCAGGCTCAAGCTTTCTGATCCATGGTTGTTGGTCTGGCTATGCGGGGCTTGATTCTGGCCGTGCGAACCTGACCATGAATTCAAGCCGGCCCTAGGCATTTTGCCAGTAGCATAATCAGCCAGTAAGTAGTTAGATATGAACACGACGCGAGAGCCGGTGATGCTTTCAATCCGCGTACATCAGAGCGCTGAATCAGGCTCTGCCCGGTAATCAGTGATCTCTGCCCGGACCATAGAACTTCCGTTTCCCCTGGACTATTTTGCGGAGGATGCCAGTGTCCAAGAATCATAAGAAAGACAAGAAAGCTAAAGGCAAAGACAAGCAAGACGCGAAGGCCAAGAATGCGAAGCCGGCCACGCTGGAGGGCCAACCTAAGCCGGAGAAGCTGGCGGCGGTGGGCGGAATCCTGGGCGATGCGGTTGAGACCGCAGGGGCGACCTATAGCGATGGCCATCCGCAGGATCGGGTTCAATACCTGGAAGCCAAGCTCATCCTCACGCCCGACCGATTTGTTTGCGTCGACAGTTTTCGCGATTTCGGCAAGCTGGTGCAGCGCACTGCGAAAAATCTCAAGGTCGGCTTCATAACCGATCCCAAAGTCGGGCGGCGTCCGGACATCCGCGAAATCGTATTCATGGATACACCCGACTTCCGTCTATATAACAATGCGTTCATCCTGCGGCGCCGCATTGCTTACGTCGATGGTTTCCCGGTGGGCGATCCGGAAATCGTCTTCAAGTTTCGCCATCCCGACGAGAAGACGGCAGCGGCCATGGATGTGCGTCCCAACATCGCGGGCGACTATCAGATCAAGTTCAAGGCTGAGGCGCTGCCCCTGAAGGATCAGTTTGGCGGTTTTCGCATTTTGTATTCGCACAACTGCGGATTCGGCTTGAGCCAGATGCACCAGGGCAGCCGCCTGGGTATGTGGGGGCTGGCCAGTGTCTTCCCGGCACTCGCAGTCTTGAAGAAATCGGAAGATGAGGAAGTTTCGCTGGTGAACGAAGCCATCGTGGAGGAGGTTCTGCTGGAATTGGGGAATCTTGATTTCGGCAAGGGAGTCACCGCCCACTGCAACGTAGCCTTATGGCGCACCCGCGGCGAACACACTCCGCTGGTGGGCGAGTTTGCGTACCAGGTCAAGTTCAATCGCGGAGACGAATTGCACATCAAGCCCAGAAAATTGTGCGAGCAGTTCTTCATCACGCTGCAGCAGGACGTGAAGGATTGGATTTCGTTGGGCACCACCAAGACGGGAATGGTTTATCGCCTGAAGGGCAATCCGCCGCAAAGTCATGAGTGACACCATTGCTAAACCGGCCCTTGAAGTTTTATCTCCGACCGAACCCGCAGCCGGGGAAATCTCCATCCTCAATATATTTCTGGAATTCTTGCTTATCGGCGCCACTAGCTTCGGTGGCGGAGTCGTGGCCTACTTGCGCAGCGGCCTGGTAACCAAGCGAGGCTGGGTCGACGATCAGAAATTTGTTGAGTATCTCGCGATCAGCCAAACTTTGCCCGGGCTGAATGCTACCAACATGGCGGTGCTGGTCGGTGACCGGCTGCGCGGATTTTTCGGAGCGTTGGCCGCGATAGTTGCTATCTGCCTGCCGGGCGCGCTGCTGATGCTAATTGCGGGCGTGATGTATCAGGCCCACGGCGACAACCCGCTGGTCACGGCCATGTTGAGGGGCGTGGCCGCAGCCGCGGTGGGACTGATTCTGGCCACCACCATTCAGTTGGGCAGGAAATCGATGGCCCATGTCTACGACCTGATATTCGTCGGGCTCACGGTCTTCGGAGTCGACCGCCTGCACCAATCGGTACCGCGAGTGTTGATTGCCGTCGGCCTGCTGGCCATCCTTTGGTACCATCCCCGCAAAATTCGGGAGGTCTGCCCATGAATCAGATCATCGCGCTGATTCGCGTGTTTTCCTATCTCTCGATCTTGACGGTCGGCGGCGGCCTGGCAGCTTTTCCGGAAATGAAGGTGCTCACCGTCGACGTCCACAAATGGCTGACCTTTCCCCAACTGATCCACCTTTACAGCATGGGACAAATCGCACCGGGGCCGAACATGATGATGATCGTCTCCATCGGCGAGTGGGCAGCCGGCATTCCCGGCGCCATTGTCGTGCTGATCGCGTTCTTCGGGCCCACGGCGCTGCTGGCGTTTTACGTCGGAAGATTGTGGGTGAAGCTGGAAAAGTGGCCCTGGAGAACTTCGATTCAGCGCGGGCTCTCGCCGGTGGCGATCGGCTTGCTGCTGGCCGGTTGCTTGAGCCTGGCCCGCGGCGTGGTAACCGGCTGGGTCACCGTTGGCATCGCCGGCGCGGTGCTGTTGATTCTGTTGCGCTCCAAGATCAATCCCGCTTTTCTAGTGCTGGCCGGCGCGGTTGCCGGCGGCCTCGCATTCTATCGTCCCTAATCAGCGGAAGCTTCAACCGAGATCATCCGGCGCCAACCGGTTCGACCAACCATCGCCGGCGGTCTACAATCGCCGATGGGCTGGGCTGTGCCAGGAATTACGCAAAAGGGGAGAAGACATGAGAGACGATCAGGAAAGCAATCAGACTACAGGAGGCGCGGACTGGAAAGGCTGCCTGGAAGAAGTGGGGACCATATCTAAGCGAACGTCAATGGGGCACAGTGCGCGAGGACTACAGTCCAGACGGCAATGCCTGGGACTACTTTTCCCACGACCAGGCCCGATCCCGCTCCTATCACTGGGGCGAGGATGGACTCGCCGGCTTCTGCGATGACAAGCAGTTCCTCTGTTTCAGCCTGGCGTTGTGGAACGGTAAAGACCCGATCCTGAAAGAACGCCTTTTCGGCCTGACCAACAGCGAAGGCAATCATGGGGAAGACGTCAAGGAATATTACTTCTACCTGGACAGCACGCCGACGCATTCCTACATGAAGTATCTGTACAAGTATCCGCAGGCTGCGTATCCCTACGAAAACATTATCAGCACCAACAAGCAGCGCAGCCGCACGGAGATGGAATACGAGCTGCTGGATACCGGCATCTTTAATCAGGACCGCTACTGGGACGTGTTCGTGGAGTTCGCCAAGCAGAATGCGGAAGACACTCTGATCGAGATCACCATTTGTAATCGCGGACCGGAAGCAGCCGCTCTGCATATCTTGCCGACCCTGTTGTTTCGCAACACCTGGACTTGGTGGCCGGGCACTCCCAAGCCCAGTATGGCTCAATCAGCGGGCGGGAAGGGAAGCGTTGCCATCGCCGCGTCTCATCAGAAATTGGGCGATCGCTATCTGTACTGCGAAGGAACCCCGTCGCTATTGTTCACCGAGAACGAAACTAACACCGAGCGAATCTTCGGGACTCCCAACGCCACGCCTTACGTGAAGGACGCCTTCCACAACTACATTGTGCATGGAAAGCAGGATGCTGTTAATCCCCAGCACACCGGAACCAAGGCCGCTGCGGACTACCAGGTAACCGTGGGCGCCGGCCAATCAGCGACTCTACGTTTGCGTCTCAGCGATGCTGCTCCAACAGCCATGGGCGACGCGTTCAAGGATTTCGCCAAGATCATGGAGACGCGCAAGCGCGAGGCGGACGAGTTTTATCGCGGCGTCATTCCCGGACGGCTCACCGAAGACGAAGGCCGTGTAATGCGCCAGGCCTTGGCCGGAATGCTGTGGACCAAGCAATACTTCGGTTTCGATGTCGACATGTGGCTGGAAGAGCACGGTGTGGATCCGATCGCTCCGGGCGGCAAACAGATTCGGAATCGGGAGTGGTTTCACATGGTGAACGAACATGTCATCTCGATGCCGGACAAATGGGAATATCCCTGGTATGCCGCCTGGGACCTGGCGTTTCACACCATGGCGCTCAGCGCCGTCGATGTGGACTTCGCCAAGGAACAACTGGATCTGATGCTGCAGGAGTTTTTCCTTCATCCCACCGGACAGATTCCGGCCTACGAATGGAACTTCGGCGACGTCAATCCTCCGGTACATGCCTGGGCCACGATTTTCCTGTATCGCACCGAGCAGGCGCTGCGCGGCGAGGGCGATATCGAGTTCCTCAAGCGTTCGTTTGCCAAGCTGATGCTGAACTTCAGCTGGTGGGTGAATCGCAAAGATCGCTTCGGCAAGAATGTGTTCGAGGGCGGATTTCTTGGGCTGGACAATATTGGCGTCTTCGATCGCAGCGCTCCGTTGCCGACCGGAGGATCGCTGGAACAGGCCGATGGCACCGCGTGGATGATGCTGTTCGGCCAGAACATGGCAGAAATCGCCGTCGAACTGGCGGCGCGGGATCCCTTCTATGAAGACATGGTCATCAAGTTTGCCGACCATCTGCTTTGGATCGCGCGGGGCATGAATCAAACCGGTCCTGACGGAATGTGGGACGAAGAGGACGGCTTCTACTATGACGTGCTGCGGCTGCCCGACGGATCGGCGCGTCGGCTGAAGGTACGCTCCATGGTGGGGCTGCTACCGATCTGCGCGACCACGGTGATCGAGCCCTGGCAGCGCGAACGCGTGCCCCGAGCCAATGAAGTGCTGGCGGAACGCATGAAACGGATGCCCGATTTGCGAGACAGCATTCATCCCACCGGAAAAGGTCATCTCGGATATGGTGAGCGTGGTATCGCTGCGGTGGTGAATCCGGAACGTCTGCGGCGCATTCTGACTCGCATGCTGGACGAAAAGGAGTTCCTCAGTCCTTACGGGATTCGGGCGCTCTCTCGCTACCACGAAGAGCATCCCTTCGTGGTCAACGTCGGCGGCCAAGAGTATCGAGTCAACTATCTGCCGGCAGAATCGGATTCGGGGATGTTCGGCGGCAACTCCAACTGGCGCGGTCCGATCTGGATGCCGGTCAACGCCCTTATCATCCGCGCCCTGATGACCTATTACCTGTATTACGGCGACAGCTTCAAGATCGAATGCCCAACTGGATCGGGACACCTGATGAACCTCTTCGAGGTTGGGCACGAGATCGCGAATCGCCTGACGAAAATCTTCCTGCGCGATGAGTCAGGTCGTCGACCGGTCTTTGGAGGCACAGAAAAGTTCCAGACCGATCCTTACTGGAAAGACAATATTCTGTTCTACGAATACTTTCATGGCGACAACGGTGCAGGTCTGGGAGCGAGTCATCAGACAGGATGGACAGGCATCGTCGCCAAGTTCCTCGAAATCTTCGGCCGCTTGGACGAAAAGCAGTTGTTGGAATCGGGCAAGTTAAGCTCGTTTGCTACGCCGCGAGCTACGAAGTAAAGCGCCAACCAAGCGCGACGTTCGAGTGGCGCCAAAGACCGTCGGCTCCGCTCGCGCCGCGCTTCTTCGTCTCGGAATCACGCCAGTATGACCCTAAGGGCTGATGCCCCCCTCCCCCCTGGGTTCATTTACCTATGCTATTGAAAACACTAGCTATGTAGAAATGACGATCGCCAAAAATTTGTCACCATTGGACTTAAGGTCAAAATACTGTCAATCAAGGACTTATCGAGGTGATGGATCACGTTGAATCAATAACTTACGAAAACTACGGGAGAATCTCGCCTAAAAATTTCTTTCCATTGGGTTTAGAAGGTAAAATATTGTAAATAAAGGAACTTATCGAAATTGGTGGTTACCTGGAATCAATAACTTACGAGAACTGGGTGAGGCGCCTCTCTAAAATATTCTCTCCATTGGACTTAGATGTAAAGTATTGCAAAACAACGGCTTACGCTAGCTTGAGGGTGCGCCGCACGGCCTCCACTAAAGGCACTCGCGGCTGCCAGCCAGTCTGTTCCCGGATGCGGCGCGTGTCGTACCAGCGATCCTGCAGCGCGCGCTCGAGTTGGCGGCGGGAAAGCCGCAGATCTCCCATGGGCAGCAGCGGACGCAGGCATTCGGTGATCGGGCCTGCGATCTGCAGCGGCCAAGGCGAGGAGAAGCGCGTCGCCGAACCATCGACCGCGCTCTTGACCGTGTGATATTGGCAAAGCGTCAAATTGTCGTCGTCGACAATATTGAACGGTTGCAGGCCACTGCCCGAGGCTGCGGCCCTCTGCATCGCGTCCACCAGGTTCTCCACATAGTTGAGCGGGATGCGATATTCAGGATTGCCGAAGACGATATTCGTCCTTCCCATCCGCATCGCCAGAATGCCGAGAGGAAGTTGCCGCGGTGGTCCGTAGATGAGGCCGGGGCGAAGAATGACCGTGGGGATTCCGGTCTGTTGCGCAAACGAGCTGACCAGGCGATCGGCGGCGATCCTCGATTCGGAGTAGGGGTCGCGTTGATCGGGCCGCTCATCAAAGGGAGTGCTTTCGTCGATGCGCGTGCCTTTGGCGATCGGTCCGTAAACGGAGAGCGAGCCAATGTAGACGATGCGGCCCACGCGCTTTTGCTGGCAAGCCGCCAAGACGCGCTCGGTGCCGGCGACGTTGGCTTCGAAATAATCTTTGCGCTTGCCGGGCGCGCCCACTTTCGCGGCGAGGTGGTAGACGATGTCGGCGCCGTCGACGGCGCGCGCTATGGAGCCTGTGTCGGCCAGTCCGCCGAGGACGACAAACACGCCGGCGCGTTCCAACTCTTCGGCTCGGCGCGAGGGGCGAGCCAATACGCGCACGCGAGTATCGTGGGCGAGAAGGTCCCGCACCAGGTATCCGCCGAGAAAGCCTGTACCGCCGGTTACACAGACGCGCATAGAGGATGAGTGCAAAAAGTCTGCCGTGGCTAAAGCCCGGAGGGGATTAGGCCATGTGCGGCAGGACTGAATTTGTGCTCCGACTAAAGCACACGCGATTGAGGTCGTGGCCTCGATACAAAGCGAGACGTGGTTAAGGTCATCCCAAGCCGGATGGCGAAGAACGACCGCAATGCATGCGCTACGTTGCCCTGAATGACATCCCCTCTGTCGTCCCTGAAGGTGTCTGTGTCATAGCCGTGTCGCCGCTCTGCGGCTCAGTCAAATTTCCCACTTCTCCCGGGGCTCACGCCCCGGGCTAACTTCATAGCCGCCGCTGCGCGGCTGGTTCCAGGCGGATCCATGGCGATTCTCCCACCATGACATTTCGAGTCGAGCTACGACACAGACACCTGAAGGGACTTGATTACAAAATCAACGCTCACCCAGCGCTGAAGCGCTGGGCTATCTACTTTCGTCCCGCCGGGCGGGACTGGAGTGCCGGCGCTTCGACTGCAACACCAACTGGACGCTTCACCTCCCCAGGATAGAAGCGCGGGATGAATCCCCCGGGGTACGTTCAACCTCAACCGGTCAACGGCCGTAGGAATTCCTCAAGCAGCGCGCCGCCGGATAGCTTCCTGTCCTCGACCGGGCTTTTGCTCGTATGTTAGATTACACTTTCGCTTTCCAATTCAGTTTGTTGCGCTGGAGAGTTGTACCAAGCCCATGCTGGCGCAGTCGTGATTTCGCTCCCGTGAAGCAGTTCAGGCGCACACCTCGAGAGATCCTACGTTGACCATCGCGCGCTACATCGTTCTGATGGTCGCCGCTATCCCCGGCATTTATTACCTGCTGGCCATTTACAGCGCGATTCGATATCGCCGGATTTCGCGCGCAGAGAATCCGCCGAACAACGATTTCTTCCCGCCCATCAGTTGCCTGAAACCGATTCGCGGCCTGGATGAGGACGCGTACGAAAATTACGCCAGCTTCTGCCGCCAGGATTACCCCGAATACGAAATCGTCTTCTGCGTGGATGCCGATGACCCGGCGCTGCCGGTGCTGGAAAAGCTGATCACCGATTTTCCCGAGCGCAAGATTCGCCTGCTGTTTGGCTCCGGGCGCAATGCCATCAACGACAAGATTGGGCGGCTGACGCGGCTGGTACAGCGAGGCGCATTACGATCTGCTGGTCATCACCGACGGCGACATTCGCGTGGGCCCGGACTACCTGCGCGCGGTGGCACATCCCTTCCGCGATCCCAAGGTGGGCGGCGCGACCACGCTGTACGTCTCCACCGAGGAGACGACGTTTGTGCAGGAGCTGCAGTCGATCGGCATGATCTCCGATTTCTTCGCGGGGATTCTGGTGGCCTGGCAGCTGGACGGCGTGAAGTTCATGTTCGGGCAATCGATCGTCACCACCAAGCAGCGCATTGCCGGATTCGGCGGCTACGAGACCATTGAGAATCGCCCGGCCGACGATCTGAACGTGGGGCGGCTGGTGGCGCAACAGGCCGAGGTCAAGCTGCTGCCCTACGTCGTGAAGACCGTGGCCGATTTCGCGTCGCTGAAAGATCTGTTCTACAAACGGGTGCGCTGGATGACCGTCATGCGGCTGGTGCGGCGGCAAGGCCATCGCGGACTGGTGTTCACCTGGGGGCTGATCTGGGCGCTGATCGCCGTGGCCGTCTGGCCGACGTGCGCGGTGGCCGCGGGCTATCTGGGAACGTATGCGGTGATGCGCGTGATCATGACCTGGCTGATTGGCATGCGCGTGATGGGCCAGAAAGGCCTGTGGCCGAAGATGCTGCTGATTCCGCTGTGGGATCTGGTGGCATTTGCCATCTGGGTGGCCAGCTTCGGACGGAACACGATTCGCTGGCGCGGGTATGACTACCACATTGTCGACGGAATCCTGGTGCCGGTGGATGCGGGAAAGCGGTAGAGCAGTTTCGAGTTTCAGGTTTCGAGTTTTGAATGCAATGCCCGAATGGGAAGCTTCTTGCTTCGATCTGACCAGAAGTGGCTTCGTATCAGGGCACGTCTTTAGACGTGCCGCATGACATGGATTGAAATAGGGCTTTAGCCCCTGGAGTGCATTTCGCAGCGGCTAAAGCCGAGCTTAATTACAGCGCATTTCGGCACGACTGAAGTCGTGCCCTGATACAAAGCGATTTCTAAGCTAGCTTCTAGTTTCGAGGGTGGAGAACGCAGTTGGTTGTATAGCGAGCGACTGAACAGTCAGACGAGCAGCAAAAGAGTTGTATAGAGGGAAAGTTCTACGTGCTGGCGCGGAACGATAAAGCGGAGGCGCTCTTTATTCGCGCCAGTGAACAATGGGAGAAGAAAAACTTACGGTCCGCGTTCCGTCTATTCCTTGCGGCCGCCAAGCTAGGACACAGCGGGGCGCAAGTAAATCTGGGACATTTCTACGATACAGCTGTCGCGGTCAAGCCCAACCGCGAAGCCGCCCTCTATTGGTACCGGAAGGCTTATAAAGCTGGCATGTCGGTCGCCGCCTCGAACATCGGAACAATCTACCGGGACGAAAACAAACTAGACAAGACTGCGGCCTGGTTTCTTCGCGCCGTTGCCCTGGGCGATCCCGAGCCCAATCTCGAGTTAGCGAAAATCTATCGGCAAGAGGGACATGATGCCCAGAAGATCATTGCCTGCCTTGATGCTGTGCGACGAGCGAAACGGGACGCGGTAACACCTGCCGGCCGGACAGAAGCGCAGAAACTTCTGAGAGAAATTCGCGCAAACGAACGCCACTTGGTTCGCAGCATTCGGAAGAAGCGTCAGCCGCCTCGCGTTCATCGGCGGCAGATTTCATAGGAACGTACTCATAATGCATAAATCGAAAGTTGCTATCGCGGGCGCCGGGATTTACGGCGCCACCACCGCAATCCGCCTGGCCGAGCAGGGCCACGACGTTCATCTCTTCGATCCGCTGGGCGTGCTGAATGCCGCTTCCGGGATCAACCAGTTTCGCATTCATTCGGGATATCACTATCCCCGCAGTCCTGAGACCATCGAGGAGACCATGGGTGCGCGGCAGGAGTTTCTGGAGACCTTCGCGCCCGCTATCGTGCGCAACAGCCGGCATTATTACGCCATCCCGCACGAGGGTTCGCAGACGCCGCCAGAGCTGTTTGAAGAAGTGATGCACAAATACAACTTCCGCCTGGATGCCTGCCGTCCGGAGTGGATGAACTTCGACTTCATCGACAAGTGCTACGAGGTTGAGGAGCAGATCTACGATCCCGAAGTGTTGCGCGATCTGCTGGCCGAGCAGATTCAGTCGCGGGGAATCAAGTTCGAGAAGCGCGCCTTCTCCGCCGCCGAGCGGCCCGACTACGACTTCATTGTCTGGGCCACGTACGGCCTGGGGCCATCGCGCGGGCTGATCGAGAAGGTGAAGTACCAGGTGGCGGAGAAGATCCTGATCCGGCTGCCCAAGCAGTTGCAGGGCGTCTCGCTGGTGGTGGTGGATGGACCGTTTACCGCCTTCGATCCGTATGGCAGCTCAGATCGTTCGCTGTGGGGATCGGCCAAGCACAGCAATCATTGGACGACGACCGATCCTTCGGTGCCGATCCCGGAGCAGTATGTTCCTCTGCTGAATGGGCCGGGCTTCGCGCCGATTTCGTGGACGCGCTTCGAGGATATGCGTAAAGATGCCACGCTGGCGGTGCCGGCGTCGGCCGAGGCGGAGTATCTGGGATCGCGCTTTACGATTCGCGTGGTGGAGAACAATCCTAAGCAGGATCGGCGGGTGCTGTATGTGCAGGAGACGGCGCCGGGCGAGATCCACATCTTCTCGGGGAAAGTGGTGAGCGCGGTGAAGGCGGCGCGGCTGGTGTGCGAGAAGATTGCGCGGGGGTAGTGACGACGCCGTATCCGTCGAAACCGCAGGTCCCTCCGCTCGGACTAAAGTCCTCGGTCGGGATGACAATGAAAGAGGAGAGGTCCTCGGTCGGGATGACAATGAATGAGAGAAGTCCCTGCTCGGGATGACAATTAATGAGAATTCAGGGCGCAGCTCAAGCCGCGCCCCTTCAATCCCTATACTTCCGACGTGACCAGCGACAGGCCTGACGGAGTGCGCACCGTGCCGTTGCGGCTGTTGCTGGCGTTGCGCCAGTTCACCTGCGGCATGAAGACCGACGTGTCGATGCGGTCGCGATACTTCAGCGCGATGTTGATCATCGAGTCGATCAGCGAATCGGACAGCATGTGCGGCTCGAGGCCCAGATCGATGAGCTTGGAATTCTTCGCGTTGTAGTAGTGCGCTTCGGCTTCCACGCGCGGATCGGGCAGGTGATCGATTTCCACCTTCAGTCCGAACTTGGTGCCGGCCGCTTGCACCATGTGCGCCAGCTCGAGAACCGAGAACTGCTCGGTGAACTGGTTGAAGACGCGGAATTCGCCAGGATTGGCCGGGTGGTGGCAGGCAATCTCGACGCAGCGGATGGTATCGCGAATGTCGAGGAAACCGCGGGTCTGTCCACCCTTGCCGTAGACGGTAATCGGATGACCGACAGCGGCTTCGATGCAGAAGCGATTCAGCGCGGTACCGAAGATCTCGTCGTAGTCGAAGCGGTTGATCAGCCCATCGTCCAAAGCGGTCTCATCGGTGGTAGTGCCGTAGACCACGCCCTGATTCAGGTCGGTGGCGCGCAGGCCCCAGGCCCGGCAGCAGAACATGATGTTGTGGCTGTCATGGACCTTCGAGAGGTGATAGAACGAGCCCGCCTGCTTGGGGTAGGGAAGCACGTCGCTGCGGCCGTTGTGCTCGATGCGGATGTAGCCCTCTTCGATATCGATGTTGGGCGTGCCGTATTCGCCCATGGTGCCCAGCTTCACCAGGTGGCAGTCGGGCTTGAATTCGCGCAGGGCGAACAGCAGGTTCAGGGTTCCGACAATGTTGTTGACCTGGGTGAAGGTGGCATGCTCGCGGTCGATCATGGAGTACGGCGCCGACCGCTGCTCAGCGAAATGGATCACGGTGTCGGGCTGGAAATCACGGATGTGGGCCGACAGGAACGTGTAGTCACGCATGTCGCCCTCGAACACCTCGATGACGTTCCCGGTGAGGTCTTTCCAGAGTTGCAGACGGTTACGCAGAGTGAGGATCGGGGTTAAGGTCGAAACGCCCAGATCGATGTCCCATTTTCTGCGGATATAGTTGTCAACAATCGCGACGTCGTGACCCTGTTTGGACAAATACAATGCGGTTGCCCATCCGCAATAGCCGTCACCGCCCAGCACTGCAATTCTCATGCATTCTCCTTGGGGCTCATGCCGCTGAGGGAGCCGGCACAATCAAAATAATTAGAGGTAAACCCAGTTGTCCTTCTACCAATATACCGGGTTTGGCGGAGGTTTGCCGAGGGGCGAGGGAAGTTTTGGTTGCGCGTTATCACACGTTGTGCGGAGCAACGTCGAAGAGAGTGGTGGTGCGACGAGGGGGAGCGCGGTCCTGCGCTCAAGCTGACAAACGGTTGTCAGTTGCCGGCAGAGAGAAAACAAGGCAGTCCCGGCCGGGACTGGGGAGTTATGACAACGCTCACCCAGGACTTCGTCCTGGGCTGAACTGAGTCGTCCCGCGAGCGGGACGGGAGTGGCGCGGTGCGGATGAGTATCGCGCGGCGGAGTGGAGTGCCACTGCAGGCTGACAGCAGGTCCCTCCGCTCCGCTTCGCTTCGGTCGGGATGGCAAAAGAAATGGCGTCGCTTCGGTCGGTTGACAAAGAAGTGTCGGGATGACAAAGAAATGGCTTCGCTCCGGTCGGAAATCCAAAAGTGCGGATGGGGTTCTGCGGGCCAGGATGTCGCTAGCCACGACGACGCGAGCTAAGATGCCGGCTTGGGCAGCGGAATGTTGGTTAGCACCAACTTGCCGCCACTTTCCGCCACTACGTTGAGCTTTTCCTGTCCAATAAGTTTTTCCAGACGCGGCATGGCGGATTCGCTCACGACGAGGTAATACCTGGTTGGCGTCATCCACAGATTCTTCAGCTGCGGATCGTCGATGAAAACATCAGGCGCACCGGGCGCATACGAGCCGTAGGACAGATTCAACACGCGACCATTCAGCAGCAGCGCCGGCCGGTTGGTATAGAAGGCAACCGACGAGAAGGCATAGTAGTGACGGTCAAGGATGAGTTGTCCGTCGGGCGACTGCAGGATGGCGTTAGCCAGGGGCCGCGACGACAGAAACGGATCGAAGACCACCAGCGCGACCTGCGCTGCGCCGTAGAACAAAACCATCATCAGCGCCGCGCTCAGATAGGCGCGATTTCCCTTGGCGCGAAATGTCCCGACAGCGCCGACCAGAAACGCTACGCCGGCCAGCGCGAGCGGCAATCGCAAGTAGGCAAACGAGGTGAGCGTGAGATCTTCGAAGTGCCCCAGGGACAACGTGTAGGCCGCCGGATGTGCACTGAGCGCGCTGAAGATGTCCCCCGGCGTCGGCACATGGCGCACCGCGATCAGGATCGCGATCACCGCCGCGGCACAGCACGCGGTAATGGCCGTCAGCGCCTGCGTTCCCCGGGTGACCCAATTGCCGCCCATCGCCATGGCCGAACCCAGCAGCAAGGCGAACGCCGGGTAGCAGGGCATGGAGTAATACTCCTGGGTGGTGGAGAAGGTGAAGAACACCAGGATGAATCCGATCCAGCACAGCGCCAGCAGGCGCGTGCGGCCGGCGCGGTCCAGTGGACGGAACGATAGCTTGGCCACCGCGGGCAGGTAAACGCTCCAGGGAAAGAGCCAGATCAGGTGGAATAGCCAGAACCAGATCCGCGGCACGGTGTTGTAGTCGCGCGGATAGCGCAGATTCAGGAAGCGCAACAGCTGCTCGTTGATGAAGAAGAACCAGAGGAAACCGTGGTATTCGCCCGGCCCGCTGTGCATGGAGAGCGAGAAGTATGGCGGATTGCGCAGCGTGGCCAGCACGTGCCAGGGAACCGCGATCAGCAGAATGATCGCCAGACCGCTGAAGGGATGCAGCCGCTTCCAGGTTTTCGCGCGAAATAATTGCTTGGTCAGGAAAAGGTAGATTGCGCCGGCGGCGACCGGGAAGAGCACACCGATAAGGCTCTTCAGCAGCAGCCCGGTTCCGAGGCTGGCGGCGAGGGCCAAAGCCCAGGCGCGGGGATGAGGCTCGTCGTCGTCGGTGACGCGCAGCAGCGCCCACATCGCCAGGGTAATGGTGAAGGTAAGAATCACGTCGGGAATCAGAACGCGGGTAAACAGGAACAGGCCCACGCAGGTGGCCATGCACAACCCGGCGTAGAAGCCGGCTTTGCGGCCAAAGGCCCACATTCCGAATCCAGCCGTCAGCAAGGCCAGAGCAATGCAGAACAGTGCCACCGGAATACGAGCCGCCCAATCGTGAACGCCAAACACTTTGTAGGACAAAGCCATCATCCAGTAGATAAGGGGCGGCTTTTCCAGATAAGCGATACCGTCGAGCCGGGCCGTGACCCAGTCTCCGGTGGTCAGCATGGTCCGGGCGATTTGCGCCTGGACCGCATCCACGTCGTCAGCTAAGGAAGGGGGGAGACGATCCCGACCAGGTACACGGAAGCCGCAATCAGCAGCAGTGCTAGGTATAAACCCCAACTCCGGTGGTGGACACCAGTTGACTGCTGGCTGAGGGCTCCGGCGCCCGGATGCTCCACTTTTTCATCCACAAAAACAGGATCATTAATCCCCATAGGTGATAGCCAATATTTACTCGCCTTTCCAGATGATCATGCAGAAGGCCCTCGATGACTTCGGGACAAAAGATATCAGAATATTCCGCCGCGCCCGCGCGCAGGGTCTCAATCAACAGCTGGCGCAGCGGACCGCGCAGCCAGTCGTGCGCCGGGATATCGAAGCCGACCTTCGGCCTTTGCAACACTGATTTGGGAAGCTTATCTTTCATCAGATGTTGCAATACAATCTTTTGCCGCGATCCGGAAATTTTCAACGAAGCCGGAATCCGGTTGGCAAACTCGACAATCCGATGGTCGAGGAACGGAGGCCGCACTTCGACCGAATGCGCCATGCTGATACGGTCTGACTTCACCAGGATGTCGTCCGCGAGATAGTACTTCTGATCGAACCAGAGGTACGGATCCAGATTACCGTTCGCATTGGCCAGTTTTGACCCTTGCTCCAGCAGAATTTGATCGAGCGCGCGGGGCAGGCGTTCGGCGACCAGGCGGCGTTTCTCCTGATCGGAGAACGTACCATTCCAATAAACATGGCCGCGCGCCGGTGACATCAGACTGCCAGCCAGCAGCCGCTTGACTTTATATTCCAGGCCGATTTTGTCGTCGGAAACCGGCCAGGCCTGCAGCATCCACTGCGCCAGGCGCAGCGAACTCTTGGGCAGCATCCGCAGATACGAAGCTACGCGGCTGGCGCGATAGGTAAGGTATCCGCCGAACAGTTCGTCGGCGCCTTCGCCGCTGAGCGCGACCTCGGTGCGAGTGCGGCTCAGTTTGGCCAGAAACCAGAGCGGCAGCGCGCCCGCATCGGCGCTGGGCTCGTCGGAGTAATAAGCGAACTCCTGAATCGCGCCTTCCAGATCCTGCTCGGGATTCAGGTCCAACTCTTCGTGCTCGGTGCCGTATTCCGACACCATTTGCCGGATGTAGCTGCTCTCGTCGAAACTGCGGCCGCGGAACGAGATGGAGAACGTCTTCAGCTTGGCCGACGAGGCGCGCGAGGCGTAATGCAGGATGGTTGAGGAGTCGAGGCCGCCGCTCAGCCAGACACTTAACGGCACGTCGGAGATCAGGTGCTCCTGCAAGGATTGTTCGAGCAGGCCGTCGAGCTCTTCGCTGGCCGAATCAAGCGAGCGATGCGTGATCTGCGGCTCGGGCAGAGTCCAATACGTTTCCGATCTGGTCGAGCCGTTCTGCCATTCGACCCAGGTGCCCGGCAGGACCTTGCAGATGCCTTCGACCATGGTCCAGGGAGCCGGTATGTAGTTGAGCGCAAGATAACAATCCAGCGCTTGCAGGCTCAGGCGGCGCTCAATCTCGGGGTGAATCAGGATAGCTTTAAGCTCGGAGCCGAAGTACAAATCGTCGCCCCGGTGGGCGATGTAAAGCGGTTTGATGCCAACGCGATCGCGGGCCAGAACCAGACGGCGGGCAGAATCGGTCCAGAGGGCAATGGCAAACATTCCGCGCAGCCGTTGAAAGCAGGCCGTATCCCACTGCAGGAAAGCGTGCAGGACGGTTTCGGTGTCGCAATGCGTATGGAAGCGGTGGCCCGACTTTTCCAGCTCAGCCCGAATTTCAAGATGGTTGTAAATCTCACCGTTAAAGACGATCACGGTGTCGCCATCATCGCTGCGAATGGGTTGATCGCCGGATTCGAGGTCGAGGATTTTGAGACGGGTGGCGCCCAGCGAACAGCTGGCGGACTGGTAGACACCTTGCTGGTCCGGTCCGCGGTGGACCAATGTATCCGTTGCCGCCGCAATCCGGTCTGGCCGCGGCAATCCGTTCTTATGAGTGAAGCCGACTATACCGCACACAATGATTAAACTTTCATTACTATGTTACTAAACTAACATAAAGGCTGCCGCTGGCCGGGGCACAGGAGCCTGGCAAGCTACCCCTTTCAGGGCATTTGAAAATCCGCGACCAGGGCCAGTGTGCCGCCGATTTTCGAGCGAAATCCGCAACTCATTGCCGGCGGCTGGAGTCGACCATGCCCTGCCTAAGTTGATGCCGCAGGCACCGGCAAAGCTTCGTGTACCATAAGTTTGGGCCCCGGCAAACATCGCCGCTCACAACCCATGCACAGTCGACTTCACGCCAAAACTTATTTTCTCATTGCAGTCATGGTGGTTACCGGGCCGGTGGGAAATCTGCTGCTCGCCAAGGGTATGAAGCAGGTAGGAGAAATCAAGGTCTGGCCGCCGTCCCAGCTGCTGCCGGTTTTCCTGCGGGTTTTCGGTTCGGCCACGATCTGGATTGGGATCGCCTGCCTGATCACCTTCATGGTGACCTTCATGTTGGCGCTCTCGCTGGCCGATTACAGTTACGTGCAGCCGGCGGCGGCGCTGAGCTACCTGGTGGTAGCCGTGCTGGGCGCGATTTTCCTGCACGAATCCGTCTCGCTATTGCGCTGGGCGGGCATCGCTTTCATCTGCGGTGGCGTATCCTTCATTCGCGGTACGAATCCCCGAACCACGGAAGCTGCCCGTTGATGCTGGAGATCGTCTTATTCGTAATGATCATCGTGGTCGGCACCGGAGGAGAGCTATGTCTAGGCCGGGCCATGAGACAAACCGGCGAGTTGCAGCGCTTCCGTCCCCGGGCGATGATCGATTTGCTGGGGCGCGCCCTGCGGGTGAAGTGGATCTGGATCGGCGTGGCCATGATGGCTCTGGCCTTCTTTTCTCTGCTCCTGCTGCTTTCGTTTGAGGATGTCAGCTTTGTTGTGCCCGTCACCGCGCTGAGCTATCTGGTAGGCGCTATTGGGGGTATCTTCTTTCTGGGGGAGCGGGTCAGTTTCCAACGCTGGATCGGCATTGCGCTTGTTTGCGTCGGGGTGAGCCTGGTGGTCATCGGTAATAAATAGCAGCCTATGCCTGAAGTACCTACGCCGCCTTTGAGTTGGTCGCGCCTCAACGCTCCGGGAGCGCTGGTCATCCGGGAGATTGTGGCCATGGGAATTGACTCCCTGCGCGCCGACAAGCTGCGCGCCGCGATGACCGCCCTGGGCATGGCCGTGGGTACTACCGCCTTAATCCTGGTGGTCACCATTGCTCTCACCGGAAAGCGCTATGTGCTGACCCAGATCGAGAATGTTGGCACCAATGTGATTTGGGCGGAATATTCCGGCGTCTCTAGCGCCAGCTCGAACGCCGCTGCCGCCGATTACCTCACCATCAAAGACATGACTGCGGCCCAGCAACAGGTGCCGGGAGTGCAAGCTGCCTCGCCGGTGCTCAACCTGCATCAACGCATGTCTGTAGCGGGTGAAGAGCGCGATATCCTGGTGCTGGGGGTCGACCCTGCCTATCAAACCGTGAGGCGCATTATCGTCAGCGCCGGGCGCTTCTTCGATCAGCAGGATTCGCAATCGGGCAACAAGGTGGCGTTGGTGACGGAGAGCCTGGCCAAGCGGCAGTTTGGCGGTCTGGATATGGCGCTGGGACAGACCATCAAAATCCAGGAAGTGCCGTTCGTGATCATCGGCACTTTTCGCGAAAGCGTGGACACCTTTGGGCGCTCGGAGATCGAGGACGACACGGTTCTGATTCCTTACTCGGTGGCCCGCTCGTTTACCGGCACCGCGGCTGTAAATCAGATTTACTTCTCCATGTCCGACGCCGGAAGCATACCGGCTGCCACCGATAGCATCCATTCCGTGATTGCCGCGCGTCACCGTCCCGAGTCGGTTTACAACGTAAGCAATCTCACCGAGGTGCTGCGGCTGGCCAACAAGACCGCGACGGCGTTTACCTCCGTTCTGTTGCTGTTTACCGCGGTAACGCTGGTTGCGGCCGGCGTGGGGATCATGAATATTATGCTGGCGACGGTGCATTCGCGGATCCACGAAATTGGCGTCCGCAAGGCCGTGGGTGCAACCCGCCGCGAGATCCTTTTACAATTCCTTGCTGAAGCGGTGTTGATCGCTCTACTGGGCGGGTCGGTGGGAATGGTTGTGGGACTGGGAATTCCGATTTCCATCGAGCTTATTACCAATCATTACGTTCCGGTTTCTGCGCTGTCGGCGGTTGTGGCCGTGGTGGTTTCCTGTGCGGTGGGAATAGCTTTCGGGATTACCCCTGCCAGTAACGCTGCCCGGCTTGATCCAGTGGAGTGCTTGCGGCACGAGTGAGCGCGGACGGAAACTGTGGGTAATGTTTCAGCGACGAACTGAGCCGTTGCTCAGGCCGCCCGCCAGGACCAGCGCTTGACGGCGACAAACGTCAACAGGAGCCCAACCGAGAAAGGCATCAGGGCGCCGGCACCTTGGCCGCCCAGCAGCGTGTACCCCGTTGCGCCGATCATAATGATCACCAGACCGCAGGCGGCTAGCGGAGTGAGGCCCGGTCGAATCCACAGCAGCCCGGGTAAGACCAGCCCGATCGCCCCCAATATCTCACACCCGCCGATAAATCGCACGAATAAGCCGGGCAACGGAATCGGCATCTGCGCGGTCAGCTTCGCCAAAGGCAATACCAGTTTGATTCCGCCGGCGAACAGAAAAAGCAAGGCCAGCAGCACTTGAATGGTCCAGAGCGTATAGCTCAGGGCGGTGCGTTCCGGTGGGAGGTTTGTACCGCGCCGATCGATGGGGCTAGTGGTCATTTCGAATTCTCCGGATTCGTCTGGCGTGAGCTGAACTGCTCTGCGGTTTGTGAGATCGGGTAATGGGTCGGCAGGTTGGGGATCTCCACCAAGGGACGGATTTCCACCGTGCCCTTGCGCGCTCCCGGAATCTGTCCGGCGATCTCGATGGCCTCGTCCAGATCGCGAGCGTCGACCAGGAAATAGCCGCCGAGCTGTTCTCTGGTTTCGGCGTAAGGACCATCGGTCACCAACTGTTTGCCATTGCGGACTTGAATGCAGGTTGCCGTCGAGACCGATTGCAGGGGAGCGGTCGCAAGCAGCTGTCCGCCCGTCTTCAGCTTATGCGCCAGCTGCGTCGATTCTGCGTAACATGCCTGGCGCTCGGTCTCAGTCCAAGCGTTTTCGTCGGCGTAGATTAGCAAGATGTACTTCATGCAGTGCGCCTCCATGGGTAAGTCGAATAGATGATCTCGAAATCGACAATCGCAGCAATAAATTTTATGAGCGGTTCAGCATTCGCCGTTTCACAACCATTTCACAGCGATTAGCCAGACAACCCGAGCTCGGGTTGCCGAAATACCAGGGCATGGGGATCAAGAAGAGAAAAGAAAGGAAAGAAACCAAATCTGGATTGGAATCTTGAAGCCATCACCTCGGAACCGGGAAATGATGGCGGGGTCGACGGGACTCGAACCCGCGGCCTCTGCTGATAAGTGGCCCGTCATCGCAGCCCTATGAATTCTTCTCATCTCAACGTTGACCAGTTAAACGTGGGCAGTTGAGGGAGAGGCGGCAACGGTGGAAGGGGTGGCAGTGCATTCCACAGAATCTGTTAAGCCTTTGATTCTAAGTTCCACTCCACCGCGAGCGTCTTTCACTGTCGGATAGTTTTCGAGGTGATTGGCGCGTGGCTTAAGCTAAGCGAACGACTCCACAATATAGAACGCCTCCTCAGGTTTTAGGTGTGGCCGGCCGGCTAAGTATTTCTTCATCTGCGCGTCTGCGTCCGAGTGTAAATAGTAGGCGACCGGTTTCCGCAATTTATGACTGACCGGAATCGCATCAATGATACCCATTCTCAGTTTCGCGGCTTGCATTGCCACAGGCCAAGTGAAGTCATATCCCCAACCCATGGGTGTGGTGACATCAAAAGGCGTCAATATCGACAGCGCATCTGCCCGCATCGAGAAAAGCGGGCCAATTTCGACGTACCGCGTCTGGCGTGCCGTAATGCCATCAAGCTGCTCAACGAAGGGGTGGTCGATGTAGCTGTCGTGCGTCCGCGCCGGCTGCGCCAAGGCAAAATCGTACTTGCCAATCCACGCCAGATAGCGATCCAGGAAAAATTCTGGCAATTCGATGTCGTCGTCAGTAACGATGACATAGTCGTAACCGCTAAGGTCGGTACTACCCAGAATTCGATTCAGGATGAGGAACTTCGGTTCGCTCGCCGGCAAGATTTCAACTACCTGCTGCGATGCAGGGCAAAGCTTAGTTTTGCCGATCGCGACCCATTGTTGTTCAACCACCCACTCCCGACTCTCGGCAAGGCTTTGGGCAATGTTGTCGGCGAGATTCGCAACGTCAGCCAACACAATTCCGACAACTAAGACCCTGCCTTTCGTGTTCATTGCAGTCACCTCTTAACCGCATTGGCTGCAGCATTTCCATTTGCAAACAGCTGCCGCAGAATGTTCTGAACCGCAGCTTCCGAGAAGTTCCGCTCAATGTGCGCCGCGGCTGCTTGTTGCAGAGAGGTCCATAGAGCCTCATCGTTATAAAGACGGATGACGGCGGAGGAGAACGCATCCGCATCATCGGCGATGAGCGCATGAGCACCGTCAGAAAGCTGCATGCCTTCTGCACCGATCTGCGTGGTAACGACCGGTAACCCAAGACTCATGGCTTGGCCGATTTTGCCTTTCAGCCCAGCGCCGTAGCGCAACGGGGCAACAAAAATCCTGCTCACTTCGAAATACGGCTCTGGATCGGGCACCCAGCCAACGACTTGTACGTTTTTGTTCGCCAACCGCTTCAGGGACTCAGGCGGCCTGCTGCCCAGAACCGTAAAGCGAACGCCGGGAATCTGCTCCAGAACCTTAGGGAATACTTCGTGCACAAACCACATCACCGCATCGACATTGGGCTCGTGATCATAGCCTCCGATAAAAACCAAGCCTTTTCGCGCCCCGCACGGCATTGGCGAAACTCGGACGGTATGAACATTGGGGACAACGTCGACAACAGCCTCGGGCCACGTCTGCAGAATCGTACCTTTTTCCGCCTCAGTGATTGCGAGGACCCGGTCGGCGAAGACGAATCCCACGGTTTCAAGTTGGAAATACAATTCTGCCTTACGCGCCTCTTGAGGATCATGCTTTAGCTCCGCGGCCCGGCGAAACCTCAGGTAGTGCAGATCCACGCTGTCGTAAACCACTTCAGCATATGGCGCGTAGGCACGGACAACCGGTAAATAAGTGGCAGCCGTCTCTGGCCGGGAGAGAATTGCCAGGGTGTACCCACCGCCCCATTGTTCGAGATGGGCGCGAATCTCTGCATACCCGACGAGCACGTTTACGCCGAGTCTCTTCACCCCCTCAATGTAAGTTGCGTCATTTTCCAGCCGCCCCGAGCCAAAGGTAACTGGAGATTCCCATCCAGTAAGCAGCCGCAACAGCGTGAACATCCTAAGGGATCCCGAGTCCATGTCGGGCGTGGGCACCGCATGATCGAGTACGAGTATGCGACGAACGCCATCGCGCGCTTGCAGAGTTAATTCGGCACGACTGCACGGATCACCAGGAGCGATGTGGGGGTGAGGCGCCGGTACCACGCGCCCCTCGGCGGTCCCAAACTTCAGGAAATGACCGAGAGGGTTCATCCCACTGGCCGCGACGTCGGGGTTCTGTTCCAGGTAGAGTTGGCCGCTGAACTCGCGGCTCGGTTCGCGCCCTTCCTTGAAGCCGTCGAGCAGATAATGGAGCAGCGGATTGACGCCGCTGGCGGCAACATCCGGATTCTGCTGCAAGTAAAAAGCGGTGTCGAAGTACAGATTTGGCCTGCGCCCCTCGGCGAAACCGCGAGACAGATAGTGCGACAAAGGATCAATTCCCGCTTCCGCTACATCGGGGTATTGTGCCAGGTAGAACGCAGGGTCGAAGAGACCACTGTCTGAGAGTCGGCGCAAAACTGCCTCTGTGCAATGCCTGTTGATCGTTACAGCTCTGCCCTCAGACTTGCCAAACTTCAGGAAATGACCGAGAGGGTTCATCCCACTGGCCGCGACGTCGGGGTTCTGTTCCAGGTAGAGCTGGCCGCTGAACTCGCGGCTCGGTTCGCGCCCTTCCTTGAAGCCGTCGAGCAGATAATGGAGCAGCGGATTGACGCCGCTGGCGGCAACATCCGGATTCTGCTGCAAGTAAAAAGCGGTGTCGAAGTACAGATTTGGCTTGCGCCCCTCGGCGACACCGCGAGACAGATAGTGAGACAAAGGATCAATTCCCGCTTCCGCAACATCGGGGTATTGTGCCAGGTAGAACACAGGGTCGAAGAGGCCACTGTCTAAGAGCCGGCGCGCAACCTTGCGTTGCCGCAGTTGGCGCAGCAATTGCAGCCTCAATGTCCAATAGGCAACTTTGGCTCCGCTCCGGCAAAATTTCGCGGTTCTCGGGAATGCGGAACTCAAGCTGCGCAATGGCTTGGTTATCTTCCAGGAAAGTGACGACAGATTTGTGCGTGCTATTGAGAGGCTCTGCTCTAAGGCTGCCATGTGAGCCTGATTTTGATCGGCCTGCTCCCTTCGTTTGACAACCTCCTGGTCGAGTTCTGCGATCTGCTTTTTTTGTGCCGCAACTTCGTCATTGAGCGCGGCAATCCACTTGTCCCTGGCCGCGACTTGCTCGTCCCTGGCGGCAACTTGCTCGTCCCTGGCGGCCACGGTCCCGGTCAAACCGACGATCTGCGCATCCTTGCTCACAATTTGATCTTCGCGGGCTGCCACACCTTCTTGGAGGCTGGCGATCTGGCTCACAATCGAACGAATGCCACTGGATGTTTTGTCCATCGTCAGTCGGTAGTGGGGCCGGCCAGTGGCCACCGTCTGGAACTCAGCCTCCTTTTGGAGCCAGACCTGCAGATCCAATTCTGAAACGACCAGCCCAACGTTCTTGAAGAGTGCCTCAACTACCAGGGCGGAAGACTGCAAGCGGTCACTGGATGACATGCCCGAAGTGAGCGACCACAGAACTCCGCGAGCCACCACCCATCCGAGGGGAACATCACGATCAGCACACCACTCCAGGTCAATCGAGGCGAATCCCTCACCCGACTCGAGCAGATTGAAAGGAGTACAGTCCAGGAAGTCGCCCGGAAGTACATAAGAAGCGAGTGTGGGAGGCTGCGTCGCGAGATCGTCGATATGGGCCGAGGCCACACGGGCGTGTCGCAACAGAAATTCCATCCATGGTTGTAATGCCTTGACCACCGGCTCCAATTCGCCGGAACCTGCCCTCGCCCGTAGAAGCCTCCACACTGTCTGCCGGCCCGGTTGGTAGGCAGACTCAACCGCACGGTTGAGGATTGTCATGCTTTCCGCGACAATCGAGCGGTCACCCTCCCAGGGGACCAAATGTTCTTTCAAGACTCGGATTTTCGGGCCGCTGCGAACAAATCTGGTTTGGGTAACAAACTGAGGCGCCCGGTAGTACGAAAAGGTCGTCGCCAGCTCGCTGGCCTGCATCGGCGGCTCGCCTTCCGGGGTCGCTACGACCAAGAAGGAGTTACTGAGATCCGCGAGCAGGCCGTTCTCGCCCACCGTTGCGAAGCCGAGCCCCTCGTCGAAGTTTCGGTAGGTAGGACCCGAGTGATCGCGACTCTGGGAGCGGACAATCAAATCGATCGGGTCGAAGTCGGGATCCGTCAGTGCGTCTTCCGCCAGAATCACGGATGGCAGCTTGTAATCCGGAAACGGGTAATAAAAGTAAGTGCTGGGTAATCCAGCCGCCGCTAATTGAGCAACCAATTCTTTATGGCCGAAGCTACGTGGGGTTCGCGGCCCGTAAAGATCCTGGATCCCGAAGTACGGAACTCCGGCATGGTCCTCACCGCATCCGTTGAAATACTTCAACCCGAGTTTGTTTTCGATGGCGACGACCACCCGGCCTCCAGGCGCGAGAAATCGTGACACCGATCGTAAGTAATGTTCGAACGGATTCTCGCCGGCGGAAAACACGGCGGCGTATTCGAGAACACCGATCAATAATATCCAGTCAAATGTCTCGTCGCTGTCAAAGAGCAGCAGGTCGTCGAGCACCACGCGGAGATTCGCCAGGTCTCGGCATCTCTCCACAGCTACCCGGGCGCGGGCCAGACTGCTTTCGACCGCAACAACGTTAGCGCCAATCTCGCCAAGGTAGCGAGTGACGGCTCCGCAACCGCATCCCAGCTCAAGAACCTTAGCGCCCGCTCGTATGCCCAGCGGTCGTACCAGGCAATGACGGGCGCGGCTGAGGTGATATTCGCTCGGCCAATCGTTTATCGCTCCAGCCAATTCGGGAGAAAAAGTTCCGCGGTCCTTGGCCTGCGATACAACGCTGAAGAGGCGGCTTTCCCCTTCTGCTCCATCGGAGCACGCAGATTCTTCAATTGCCGGACGACGAAATAGGTGAAAACGTTCGTCCCAGAGATAACTCATTCCAAACCTTGCTGTAGTGGTGAATGCAAGTCGCACTCGCTAGCTGGGGGGCATAGACAGCTTTACGCAGTGTATCCGACATCAAGATTTTATATTATCGCTCCAACCGCACGCACCGCCTCTTTTCACGCGGTTCGAATGAACCCCAGCCTCGCAGAGACGCAACGGCGGGCGCGGTTTGCGGCAAACGACAACATCCCGCTCTGGAATTTGGTTTAGTTCGGCAGCCGGCGCTGCGCTCATCTGGACCTTGATCCAGGCGCAGTGCAGCCAGGCGAGCCTGCCCCCCACAGGAAGCGGTCTTGTGGCCCACCTGCGGCATGCCATCGCCGATACTGCCACCATGAATCTAGTCCCGTACCGAACCTCGGTCGCAGAAAAAATTGCCGCGCTCCAGTCTTGCGCGCGGTATATATATATATTGTATAAGTGGTGGTTCTTGCCTACTGAGTTGTTTGCTTGAGTCCCTTATGTCTAATCCGGTCCGATGCAGCGTTCTTATTTGCACTTACAATCGAGCCCATCTCCTGCGGCATACTCTTGAAAGCCTCTGCCATCAGACATTGCAGCCGAGCGAATTTGAAGTGATCGTGGTCGATGACGGCTCCCAGGATGGAACTTGTGACATAGTCCGTGAATTCGAACCCCTGCTCAACTTGCGGTACGCATATCAATCTAACTCTGGTTTGGCCAGCGCACGTAATCACGCCTTGTTCCTGTCTCAGGGCGAATTTGTCATCCTTCTCGATGACGACGACGTAGCGTCTCCAGAACTGCTGGCCGAGCACCTTGCGAGCCACAAGGCGCACCCTGAGGACAACTTTGCGGTTCTAGGTTACACGGAGTTGGCTCCGGAAATCTCAACTGATCCGTTAATGCGCTTTGTGACCGAAGACGGGGCGTTTCTATTTTCGTACGCCGATATCCGAGATGGACAAGTCCTCAGTTTTTCCTACTTTTGGGGGGGGCGTTCCTCGTGTAAGCGACGCTTTCTTCTTCAGTACGGAACATTCAATTCAGCATTCCGCTTCGGATGCGAGGACATTGAGCTCGCATTTCGGCTGAGCAAGCACGGCTTCCGCGTGGTATACAACGCTCGCGCTATCACATCAACGGTGCGGCCGTTTAGCTTCGACCAGTTTTGCGATCGGCTGATCAAACAAGGCCGCTCCAACTTCCTGTTCAGCTGCCTGCATAGTGACCATGAGGTTCGGGCATGGACAGAGGTGGACGAAACGAAAAAATGGCATAAGATCCAGCCGGTGTATGAGACGTTGCGGGCGTGCGGTCGACGTCTCGACGCGATTTTCCGACATAAGCTCCAAGCCGGCATCGACACGGCAGCGGACCGGGAAATTCTTTATCAAACATATTGGACGGCGTTTCGTGCCAGCAAAATTCGAGGATTAGCGGAGGCAGCTCAAGAAGCTGAACAACACCCACCTGGCGTAAGGTCGCCAGGGCCTACGGTATCGGCAACCAGATATCTCAAGCTGGCGCCACAATTGAGAGAGTTCCTTATAAACTGCCCTCCGGTGCATTGCGATGTGACTTGGGGTTTATCGGAAGACACACTCCACTATCTCGATCAGAATGTCCAGGACGGGTGGCAGACTCTCGAAACTGGTGCTGGTTTGAGCACCCTTGTTTTTGCCCTGAAGCGAGCCCATCATATCTGCGTTACCCCGTCTCCGGAGGAAGCTAAACGAATCGAAGCTTATTGCCGGGAGAATAATGTCATATTCGACCGGTTATCATTTGTCATAGGATTCTCGCATCATGTGCTGCCGTCGCTACGGAACCTGGCGCTCCTTGACCTGGTGCTAATCGACGGCGGACACGGTTTCCCGATTCCTTTTGTCGACTGGCTCTACTGCGCGCCTCATATTCGAGTGGGCGGAATTGTTATTGTTGATGACACACAATTGTGGACTGGCCGCGTGCTGAGAGATTTCTTGGAAGCCGATCTCGACTGGGAGCTGGACGCGCGTTTCGAACGGGGCGCGGCCTTTAGAAAGATAAATGAATACCGCGAGAAAGAGTGGAACGAGCAACCATATGTGTTGTCGCGCGCCCAGTAGCCTAAATCGTCTCATCAAACTGTGGTTTCATTTCTGATAGGACTACTGTGAGGTTACCCTTCATAAGTGCTCGGCGTGCTTACGACAATCTTCCCGCTTCTTGAATCCGATAGTTGCTGGGGAGATCACTTTGCCCGGCTATCCTGCGGCGGACTATTGAATTGTAATGGACATGCTCTAAGACCTTTTCCTTCAGACTTGTGAGAAGAAGACGTTAATAGAAACAGCTCTAAACGAGGCGTGCTCTAGATGTCAATACCATGAGAATCCTAGGTAACTACAGTATGTCGCGAATCGATCCGATGGGCAGGCGGCTATGTGCCAGGATCCCTTGGGTTCAAGCCTGAATCCTATCACCTATAAGGAGCAATGTTTATGAAGCCCGTGGAGGGAACGGCGGGACCGTGGCGGCCTGGGTTCAAGCTTTCGGAGCGCTTACAGTGGATGTTGGCAGGATGTATCGTGGTCGCGGTTCTCTGTCTAGGCAATTTCGACTTGATTGTAGGTAGATCAACCCCTGACTTCGACACCGCTGATTATTTCGGACCAGAATTTTCCCTGATAGCAGATCATATTAAGGCAGGAAGGCTGTTGCTCTGGGATCCCTGGGTCGCTGCCGGCACTCCTGACTCGGCTGAGCCGGAGTTTGGCACCACCTCTCCTGTTGTGCTGGCTGCGGCGTTATTGTCTCCTGGTCCACAGGCAGGTTTTGTGATGTATTGGATTTTTATTTGGACCTTGGGGCCAATTGGGCTTCTCGTACTCTGCCGACACCTGGGATGTCCGGCTTGGGGAGGCCTAATTGCAGCTCTCGGTTTTGCTGCATCGGGCTTCTATACTGCGCAAGCACAACACACTGCTCATCTGTATTCCGTTTCATTCCTCCCTTGGGTGATTTGGCGATTCGATCTCGCCTTGGCGCGAAACAGCTATTGGGGTTCGCTGCAAGCCGGTATCCTTTATGGACTTTCAGCGTTGGGGGGATATCCCGTTTATACCATCGTAACGCCGGGATTTCTGGCTCTGTGGTCGATTGGAAGAGTCTTGGACGATGACAAGTCTGAGCTCCATTGGCGTGATTTCTGCCGGAAACTCCGTTTCCCCTCGGTGGCAGTAGTTTTGCTGATCGTTGTGGGGGTAGCAGTCATGAGTCCGGCATACATCGGTTTTTTTACCCAAACCCGTGGCTACAGTGACAGGAATGGGCCAAGATCGAGGGAAGATGCACTTCGTTCAAATATCTTTCCTGCTGGAGACCTGGTAACGATCGCAAGTCCTTACCTCACTTTATTAGACGTTCCACCCTCCCACTTTTGGCCTTTTTCAGATGTTTCGATGAGAAGTATTTACGTTGGCTGCGTGGCGGCAACGCTCGCTTTTCTTGCCTTGCTACGCCGCTCCAGGTGGCGATGGTGGTTATTGTTTCTGGCGGCCTTATTTTTATGTTGCGCCATGGGGTATCAGACGCCACTTAGGGCGTGGCTCTATGACTACGTAATCCCCACTCGCTATTTTCGTAATGCAGCTAGCTTCAGAACCTATGCAATCTTATTGTTCGTTATTCTTGCTGCTTTAGGTGCAAAGGATTTGAGTGCGATTGCGACAGCCGACGACGACCGTGTCCGGCGTAACTTCCTATTCTCTTCGGTCGTACTCGCGGTGCTCGCTGGTTGGACATTCGCGTTAGTGGTCCATTTATCAGCCGGCCTACCCGTAAGCTTCGGCCGCCCGCTACCGAGTTTTAGCTTGGCGATAACTCACGCCGTCATTGCGTGGTGCGGGGTTGCGTTATGTGCGTACTTATTGGTGCAACGAAAGCTAAGGGCAACAGCGGTCTATGGCCTGCTAGTTGCTATCGCCCTGTTTGACGGAATGGCAACCTTACACATTTCGTCTGTAACGATGTACTCTCCCACCATGCGTCGGTATTGGCACGCGATGAACGTCGGACATACCGGAAATCTCAACTTGTCAGGACAAGGCCTCGCCCGCGACCTGGAGCCACCGGCTGCGGTAAACTTGGGACCTCACACCAAATATCACAGCAATAGGAACCTACCTCTCAAAGTGGCTACCATCGTCAATTACATCACGCTGACGAATCGCTTTTATACCCAGATCGCGGCAGATCCTCTGCTTAGTGGTATGGCGCTGGGAAAGAACCGTATATGGTTCATAGCAGAAGCGCCCTATGCTCCTTTGACCGATGCCAACTTCGCGGTGTATGCCCAACAGGTTCATCAGTTGAAGGCTCCAGTCGTGGTGCTGCACTCGAGAGAACAGATGAACGGTCTGGCTCAGAAAACTAGTGGCGGCACTGCGGATTCCTCACCAGTCCTAAGAGCTGAAACTCTGCATGCAGCCTCTCTGGCGCCGGTTTCCCAGTTGTCATACTGGCCGAATGCGGTTTCGTTCCACTATCTTGCGACAGAAGCGGGCTGGCTGATTTTCACCGACCGCTGGGCCCCAGGCTGGAAGGTTGCAATAAATGGACAAGCCCGCGAAGTAGCTGGCGCTGACTTCGTATATCGAGCTGTAAAGGTTGAGGCTGGAGACAATTTTGTGCAGTTCCGCTATAGACCTCGGGGTTGGCCCTGGTTGCTATTTCTAAGCTGGGGCACTTTATTCATCGCAGGGACTTGGGAGGTGGTAAGAGTGATCTTCCCAGACTCTTCGATACATCGAATACTGAGAATGAAGGCCAGATCTCATTCAGGCTAGCGCCTCCGCGTCGTCCTCACAGCGGTTACCTCTGCCTGCAGCCAACCGTAGTATTGGCTGCTCAATGTTCGCGCATGGTTCGCGACAGCGCTCGATCATCGGTCATCGAGTGGAAATGTGTGATGTCGTTTGAGAGGCGTGGCCAACCTCCGACCGGCAATGACGCCCATGAATTCGGGCCCGCGGCTCTTGCTTCCGAATCCTTCACGTTGAGCAGCCAAGGACGGCTATGGTCGGTGCCAGCTTTGTTTTTTAACGCGTTTATACCGCGAGCCAAGCTCGAACTTCGCTCGCTCGATTCTGGCCTGAGACGGCTCTACCGCCGAGGAAGTGCCGGAGCCACACGATCATGGCAAGAATCTCGTCCGCCGCCGCCAGACCACTTATGGCCGACTCATTGATATTGCGAGCGCAAGACCTTTTGCTGACCCACAGTTAACAATTCTGCATGCTGAGCTAGAATTGCCGCCCACTCGTTACGAATTCGCTGTCGCCATAAGTCCGACGGCAAGGTGCCCTTCGCGTGGTATCCACTGCGGCGCTTTGTCTCGGCGATGACCGCCTCACGCACTGGGCTGAAATCTCCGAGTTCCAGTTGCCCGTAAAGCTGTTCGATTACCTCGACAGGGTTAGCAATCAGAGACTCGTAGGTTATCGTCCGGAATCGGTTCTTGGGTAGGTCCGCGGTACTCGCGGCCAGCTTCGCCTCAAACCGGGGACGATCGGCGATAACCGCTTCGCGGATCTCCTCATCGGATGGTATCGGCCCGATGGCGTACGTTTCGAACATTTTGCGCCACATCCGAACCACCGATTCGAAGTTGCTTAAGGGATCGCGCGCGATCACCACGAAACGTGCATCCGGAAGTAGTTCGCGAAGAACCGCGATGCGAGCGCCGTGGGTCGGCGATTTGAGGATCATAGGACGACCCATTCCGCGCAGCGATACACCGGCAAGAAAAGTCAGAAAAATCTTCCGCCAGCGCTGCTCCTCTCCCGGTGAAAGGTCGCGAGGGTCCGTGAGCTTCAAAGCGTCTGGCAGGATCGTGGGAATCACAAGTGCTTCATACGGAGACCGCGCGCCTAGTGACAGAAGTGCGAACTCGTCCTCCTGCGGCGAACCCGCCTGAACCTCCATCTCGTCCATCGGCCGCTGGCTGCTGGAACCCCCACGAGCCAGGACCGAGGCCTCTGTGAAAATGAAATGATGAGGGTTCATGCAAGCATGCGTCGTGGGATACGTGTAGCGCGCATCGAGGCATAGCAACTCGTGTAGCAGGGTTGTGCCGGAGCGCCAGTAGCCAAGAACCACGACGGCGTTCCGGTAATTCGCCTCGGCCAGTTGCTTGTTAGCGAGCGACTCCTGGAGTCCCGCCATCGCGGAAAATAGGGAACCTGGCCCCAGCGTTTGCCAAAGCAGCATAGGACTGGATCGGAGGCGCCAGTTGCGGCGAAGTTGCCGCCAAGCGCCCGCCGTGAGGTTGAGATATTGATGGCTCACGCGGCTCTTCGCACAAGATCGGGAAATTTCGAAGAGAGCGTCTCGCGCAGTGCCTTGGCCCGTTCAGGATATTCCGCAGTGTAGTCGATGTTCCAGAACTCGGCTTCTTGCAGCGGGCGAAGCCAGCCTTCTTGAGTGGAGAGGACAACGACATATTGGTATTGCCCGTCGATTACGCCCGCCGATCCGTGCCGCGGCGGCTTGAAAATGCTGTTGATTTCCAGGTACTGGCAGAATGCGAGCCCTTGGCCCTCGCCTGCGCTGTCGCCCCCCAGCCACTTCGCCAGCGATTGACTGGGCATCCAATCCGGCTTCGGTTGGCCGGCGAGCTCGAGTACGGTGGGGGCCAGCGACGTCTGGTCCGCTACCAACGCAACCGTTTGGCCTTCGCGCTGGTTCGGTGTGCGGATGATCAGAGGGATGTGGAGAACCGGCCGGGTGAGATACCGGGCACCGTGTTGATAGATGCCGCCCTGAAAGCTTTCCCCATGATCGGCCGACACGATAACCGATGTGTTGCGTAACTTTCCGCTCTTTTCCAATTCCGACATGAAGTCGCCGAAGGCGCGATCGGCGGTGGCCACGCACTCATCGTAGGCAAGGCGGCGTCGGTCCACCTGGTATTGCAATTGCGGTCCATATACCGGCGGAATCGCGAGGTGACTGCTGTCGTTTTCCTCATCTTCAAAGGTTCGGAATTGGTCTTCAGGGATGAAACGTCCCCGCTCCGCCGCACCTGGATGATAGGGGGAGTGCGGCGTCATCACGTGGACCCACATGAAAAACCCCTCGGGCATTTGGGCGAGGATTTTCTGTGCCTGTGCGAAAGTCTCGGCCGCCGGGAATCGTTGGCTGAGATTGTCGGGTAGGCCGGCCGCAGAATTCCATAGAGCGTTCAGATCGCGGTACTCGTCCGCGCGGTTGCCGATCTCCGTATGCTGGTGCAGCGAGTCGGTGGCTTCCCACAAGGTTTGCAGCCCACCCTTCTGAAAGGTGGGTTCTGGCAGGAAATCGTAGCCGCTTTTGAGGTTTTCCGTGATGTAGTATGCAGCCCAGTTCGACACGAACGCGCCAGTGGTATAACCGGCGTTTCGCATCAAGTGGGCCAGGGTCTTATCGGCATACTTAGGCTGTATCCGGCCCATCAGATGATAAACATGGTGTTCCGAGGGATAGACTCCCGTCAGGATCGACGACACGCATGGACCGGTGAAGGTTGAGGCAGAATAGAAGTTCTTGAAAACCGTGCTCTGGCCGGCAAAAGCGTCGATGTTCGGAGTGGTCGGGAGCGGGTACCCGTACAGGGACATATCTTCCGCACTCAAGGCGTCGAAAGTGATCATCAAGAGGTTGGACTTGGGCCGTTGCGGAGCCAGCGCTGCCTTTACCACGGGCGTCGTCTTGCTAAGAGCAAATTCCGTGGCCACCAGCCCCACGGTGCCGACGACGGTTGCAATAGCAGTGCGTCGCGACATCTTTTCGCCCAGGAAGCCGTCGATGCTCGTTTCCACCTGGCGCCGCGCGCGAGGAATGCAAAGAACTACGACGAAAGTCAGGAAATGGGCGGCAAGCAAGGCGGTCGTAAACCTGTGGCCGCGGTCGGGCGCCCAGGTTTTGATCAGGATCTGCAACGCGAACCGGGAATCCAGGAAAACGACCAGAACTACTGCAGCTTTCGTCGCCCACTCGGTAATCCGTTCACGCGATGACTTGAAATGCCAGAGAAAGGGTGCAGTCGCGGCGGTACAGAGGGTCCCTAGAACGATACCAGCCAGCGAGGCGAAAACCAGACGTACCACCACTTCAAAAACGACTTCAGCCGTGGTGAGATAATACGTCCAGCCCTGAGCCTCCCCCTGTGCCAGTTTGAGAGCCACGACAAATACCAAACCGACAATCCCAAGGGTGATGAGCCGGATCCAAAGCGACATGACTGTGGAGCGGAAATTAGACTCCCTGGACATCAGGCATCCGTCCGTCGCCGTAGGCGCCGGGTGAGCGCGCCGAAAGCAGCTCCGATCTGTTTTCTAAGGAATGTAACGGCGACAGAGGCAGCTAACAGTAGGGGGGTCAGTATCTGGGAAGCCAAACCGGCGGCGTTAGGGTCGATGTACGCGTAGGCCGGAGTGGTGAAGATTAGCAGGCCAAAAGCACACACCACAACAGCAATCGGAAGGTTCCGATGGGGTTTCATGCCTCCTCCGGATTGGGAAACGGTCGCGCGACTCCGTAAATCACTCCGGAATTATAGCACGACAATTTCTCAGGACAGGCGCGTAGGCTGACCCATACGCTGCGTTGATTTGAGAGCCGGATATTAGCAAATAATACGTGGCGTGAGGTGTGGACTTTGGATTTTAGGCGGAGTAAAACAGCGAAGCAGGCTGGCTGTTCGCCGCGAGCCGCGGACCAGGGCTCGTTCGGGGCGATCTGTTATACATTATGGTGATCATGCAAGATGCTCCGCGCCCATCTCTTTCAGATCCAGATCGCGCCGACTGCAGCGTTTATGACGTGGCAGTTGTAGGGGGCGGTTTCTCCGGAGTCATGACAGCAGTGCATCTTCTTCGTCATTGTCCTCCAACTTCGTCCATATTGCTGATCGAGCGCAGCGAAAGGCTTGGACAAGGAGTCGCGTTTGGCACGACTACGGCGCAGCACCTGCTAAATGTTCCGGCAAAGAACATGAGCGCTTTCGCCGACGACCGGGGTCATTTCCTCCGGTGGCTGCAGGGGCACAAGAACCCGGAAATATCTCCCGATGCCTTTGTTTCGCGGCAATGGTATGGGGAGTATGTTGGTGGCCTGCTGACAGAGCAGTTAGGCGAACCCGATTCGCCAGCATTGCGCTGCGTCTCTGGGGAAGTGGTAGCGATCGAGCGACAAGGTGAAACGCATTGCCTGACTTTGGGGGATTCTTCGCAGCACCGTGCCGCTTTGGTGATCTTGGCGGTTGGTAATTTTCCGCCGCTTGATCCATTGCCGTTCCGGCAGCTGTCGAGCCGGCACTATGCCCGCTACGCATGGTCGCCGGAGGCATTGCACGGAATCGCCGACTTAGAATCGGTGTTGCTGATCGGTTCCGGGCTGACGGCCATCGATCAGGTTGTAACCCTTGAAGCCCGCGGTTTTAAGGGCAGGATCTACATGCTCTCCCGCCGCGGACTGCTTCCGGCCATGCAGTGCCATCAACCGGCATGGCCGACAGAATGGACCAATGATCTGCCCTTTTCGACCAGGGGACTGGTCTCGGCGATCCGTAATCAAGTTCGGCTTGCGGAGAGTCGTCAACAAGACTGGAGGCCGGTGATTGACAGTCTTAGACCGGCGACGCAACGGATATGGAAAAGCTTGGACATAGCCGAAAAGAAAAGGTTTCTTCGGCATGTACGGTCCTTCTGGGAAGTTCATCGTCATCGTGTCCCTCCAGAAACTGGGCAGATGCTGGAGCGATTGCGCCAAAATGGCCGATTGGTGCTGTTAGCGGGGCGAGTGCTCGGCTGCACTGAGGGTGAGGGTTACACTGAGGTCGTCTATCGAAATCGAGAAATGACCGATACAGGGGTGCTCCGGGTATCTCGAATCGTAAACTGCACCGGCCATGAGACGGATGCTCGAAAAATCGATTCCCGAGTTGTAAAGTCCTTGTTGGAACATAACTTGGCACGAGTCGATGCCTGTCTCTTGGGTTTGGACGTTGCCGATGATGGGGCCGTGATAGACGGCAGGGGCTGCCCTTCAAAATCTCTGTTTGCGCTGGGATCAGTTCGCAAAGGTCTACTTTGGGAAAGCACCGCTGTACCTGAAATTCGGGGGCAGGCGCAATGTTTGGCAGAGCGACTGGCTGGCGAGTTGGCGAAGGTAGCGAGTTCGTTCCGAGTGGTCGTCCAGGCGTCGGCTGGCTCGCGCTAAGGGCAGATGCCGCCGGCCAACGTTACCCCCAGCCACCGGCATGTTGTGCGGGCCTGGAACTTGCCCACTCCGCCTAGGGGCGTCCGGAAGCCGAAGACGGTTTTCGGCGTTCCCATCTCCGCTGCGGACCAGGCACTGATCGTAGAATATCTGGTAGCGGTTAACGGCGATCAGGACAGTCGCAAGTAAATGATCCCGCGCAGATTCGACAGCTATCGACGTGGAGCACGGCGAAGCGCGAAGACGTTGATCAATCTGAGTGGAGATGGGTAGCTTATCGATGTCATACCTCGACTCGCTTGAAGCAGAAAGTATATACATCATCCGAGAAGTTGTTGCGGAATCTTCCCACCCGGCAATGTTGTACTCAATCGGCAAAGATTCTTCCGTGATGCTTCGGCTGGCTCAAAAGGCATTTTATCCGGGGCAAATACCTTTTCCGCTATTGCACATTGATACCGGATTTAAATTCCGGGAGATGATTGAGTTTCGCGACCAGCTTTGTCGCGATCTCGGCTTGCAGTTAATCGTCCACACCAATACGGAAGCTCTAGAAAGCGGCGCCAATCCCTTCCGGCTGGGTACAAGCAGGTGCTGCGGGCTGTTGAAGACCAAGGCCCTCCTGGATGCGCTGGCGGCCAACGAAATTGACGTGGCGATGGGAGGAGCACGTCGCGAAGAAGAGAAGTCGCGCGCCAAGGAAAGAGTTTTTTCAGTGCGTGACTCTTTAGGCCAGTGGGATCCCAAGAACCAGCGACCGGAATTCTGGAATCTTTACAATGTTCGACTTCGAGCGGAACAGACGCTGCGTGTTTTTCCTTTATCCAATTGGACAGAGTTAGATGTTTGGGAGTATATCCAGCGGGAGAATATTCCCGTTGTCCCGCTATATTTTGCCAAGGAACGTGAGATGTTGGTCCGCGGTGACCTTCTTATTCCTCTGGACCGCCCCATTGACCTGTTGCCAGGAGAGAAGCCCCAAGCCATTATTTGCCGCATGCGGTCACTTGGTTGCACATACTGCACCGGAGCTATCCGGTCCTCAGCTTTGACGGTTGCCGAAATAATAGAAGAATTAAAGTTGGTTCGGGCTTCCGAACGTCAAAACCGTGTCATTGATCACGATCAGGAAGGATCAATGGAGCTAAAGAAGAGGGCAGGCTATTTTTGAGTATCAATCCTGAAGAGCGCGATCTGTTACGGTTCGTTACGGCCGGAAGCGTAGATGATGGTAAGTCGACTCTCATAGGGCGCTTGCTCTATGAAAGTAATGCTATCTACGACGATCAGCTTTCTTCTGTACGAAAGGCATCCTCCGCCAAGAATGTCGACCTCGACCTGTCGCTCCTGACCGATGGTCTGCAAACCGAACGGGAACAAGGCATCACGGTTGACGTTGCCTATCGTTACTTTTCCACTCCCAGGCGGCGGTTTATCATCGCCGACGCTCCCGGGCACGAGCAGTACACGCGCAACATGGCGACCGGTTCATCCGCTGCTGAACTAGCGTTGATTCTGGTTGACGCGAGAAAAGGGATTCTGCGGCAAACGCGAAGGCATGCGCTTATCGCCTGGCTGCTCGGAATCCACCGAATGATTATCGCAGTGAACAAGATGGACTTGGTGGGCTTCAAGGAGCAAGTATTTGATACTATCCGCGACGATTTTGCCAAGTGTGCGGTTTCATTTCCGGGCGCTGAAATTCATTTCGTTCCTTTAAGTGCCTTGAGCGGGGAAAATGTCATTCAAAGCAATGGCCAGATGCCTTGGTATCAGGGCCCATCCTTACTTGGCCTGCTGGAGACAATACCTGCGACAGCAGTGTCTTCCGGCAGCTTTCGATTTCCGGTTCAGAATGTTATTCGGCCAAATCAAGATTTTCGCGGCTATGCCGGTCAAGTAATCTCGGGAAGCGTAAAGCTGGGCCAAGAGGTAATGGCATTGCCCTCCGGTCAGCGCACCACCATCACGGACATTGTTCTTCACCCGCAAAAGCTTCAAGAAGCCGTGGCTTTTCAGTCGGTGGTATTGACGACATCCGACCATATTGATCTCGCCCGCGGGGACATGCTTGTATCCCCTGAACACGCTCCTACCATTTCAACGCGAATTAGCGGCGAATCTAATATGGCTTTCGTTGGTTCCGCTTCGTAAGGATGTTAGATATCTCATTAAGCACACGACTAAGACGGTCTGCGCACGAGTCAGCCAGCTAACGCACATGCTCGATATTGATTTTTTTACGAGCGCGCGGCCGAGAGTCTGCAGTTTAACGAGATTGGCCAAGTGGAGTTTGAACTTCACACTCCCCTGTTCTGTGACGTTTATGAGCACAACCGCGGCACCGGAAGCTTCATAGTGATCGATCCTATCAGTAACGACACAGTGGGAGCAGGCATGATCGTGAAAGCGGCTCCTATTCGGGCGGAAGAGGCCAGAGATGAATTCGGCGTTGCCTCGCGTGTCGAACAGAGGCGAGGGCTCACGTTGTGGTTTACCGGTCTGAGCGGTGCCGGCAAAACCACGATTTGCCGGGCGGTCGCTACTGAACTGTTGGCGTACGGGTTGCAGATCGAGGTTATTGACGGTGACGTAATCAGAAAGCACCTGTGCAAGGATCTTGGCTTTAGCAAGCTGGATAGAGATGAAAATATTCGGCGTATTGCTTTCGTTTCCAAGCTGCTTACCCGGAACGGAACCATCGTGCTTGTCTCGGCCATCTCTCCCTATCGCGACGCGCGTGACGAGGCGCGGCAGACCATCGGCGACTTCATCGAGATTTACGTTAATACTCCGCTCGCGGTATGCGAGCTAAGAGACACTAAGGATCTCTACAAGCGGGCTCGGGCCGGCAAAGTTCGCGGCTTTACCGGCATTGACGATCCCTATGAACCGCCGTTGGCGGCAGAGATTGTTTGTGATACAGACCGTCAGAGTTTACGGGAGATCTCATCCAGGGTGGTTGCTCATGTCCTGGAGTATCTCTCGTCAATGACTACTTCCGTCCGCTCCGAGAGGTGAAAAGCTCAAGCTCTCAATAGATGGAGGCGCGTGACACCTGGGGCGATAGTTGCGAGAGTTCTGACCGGTCTAATTGCGGGAATTCTCGTCGGGTTGACCGGCCTGGGCGGGGGTATTCTGCTTCTCCCTATACTGACGTCAGTGTTGGGAGTAGCTCCGATCGTGGCAGTAGGTTCGGATGCAGTCGTCAATTGTGTGACGAAGATTGGCGCCGGACTGGTGCACTGGCGCCGGGGGAATGTCAACTGGCGATTGGTTGTGGCTCTGACCGTGGGGAGTGTACCGGGAGCATTCCTGGGTGTGACATTTCTGACTCTGCTGCGCGGGAGCGGGGTCAATAACTTTCTCAAAATAGCCATCGCCTTTCTGTTGATAATCATTCCGATTGCTTCCATGTATGTACGGCCTTCGCCGTCCCCAAGGGCTGTAGTCGCCGCCGGCGGATGGGTCAAAGATGACTATGGTGTCGCCCTGATCGGATTTTGCGTCGGAGTTCTGGTCGGCATTACATCGATAGGATCAGGTACGGTGACTTTGATGTTACTGCTGGTATTTTACGGCTACGCTCCGGCGGTGCTGGTAGGTACGGACGTCGTGCATGCGTTGCTGCTGACCGGGGTTACAGGGTTGTTGCAAATGAAACTCGGCAATGTGGACTATAGACTGGTAGGGTATATTCTGATCGGCTCAATACCTGGAGGTCTGCTCGGAGCGTACATTGCGAATCGCATTGTGTGGGCGCGGCTGAGAAGCATACTTTTTGTAGTATTGATTGGGTTTGGAGTGCGAATGTTCTGGGAAGGAATGGCGTATGGCAAGTAGTTCCGCAGAGCGAAAATACCTTGCCCGTATCGAAAACAGCTTAGAGATCGCGGGGAATGTAGCGGGTAATCTTGCCCCGCATACGATAGATTGCGCACTTAGGCAGCAGGTTATCAGAGACACGGAGCTAAGAATCAGCCAGGTACTTCGAGAGACCCTGCTTGGACCGGGCGAAGGATGGCTTTGTGAAGAAGATGTCGATGACCCAGTTCGCTTGGGCTGTGAAGTAGTGTGGGTTGTCGATCCTGTCGATGGTACTAAGGAGCTTATTAATGGTTTGGCCGAATGGAGCATCTCAGTTGGGCTGGTTATCGGAGGGATCCCGCTTGCCGGTGGTGTTTACAATCCGATGACTCGAGAGCTGTTCCTCGGCTCATTAAATCTAGGAGTTACCTATAATAGACAACCAGTGCGAGCTGGCAATAGAACGAGTCTAGAGGGCGCTGTGGTCCTCGCCAGTCGCCAAGAATTCATTAGAGGAGAGTGGGCTCGCTTTCAGGACCGGAAGTTTTCTATCCGACCTACAGGATCGATCGCATATAAGTTGGGCCTCGTTTCTGCGGGATTGGCCGATGCCACCTGGACTCTCTCCCCCAAGCACGAGTGGGATGTGGTGGCCGGGGTGGCGCTCGTCAGGTCGTCTGGCGGTCGCGTCAGCTTGCCGGGCAATGCTGAATTCCAATTCAATCGCAAGGAAACGCTACTGCCAGGTTTGGTCGCGAGTAGTGAAGGTATATGGGGAGAGGTGAACTGCATGTTGGCCGAAGTAGCACCATCCTATGCCGGCGCCGACCGTGGAACCAAGCCAGCGGAAAAATCCGCCTAGGATTCCCCCAACCGTTCTGGACATATGTGATTCAGAATAAGGAACCGCGGACGTCCCGCATCTTTCGCAACGTGGAGGTCTCCGCTTCGAGAATCCTGGTAATTGCGGCCGCCGCAGCTTGAGCAGTAAACTCGTCAGGCGTGCGATAACCCAGGCTGCTGTGAGGGCGGGATGTGCGCTGCCCTCGAAATCTCCCAAGAGTAAACCAGCGGTCCTACGGTCCGATTTGGAAGACCGTGCCATAGCCATACACTCCCCCGCCGCTTGTAGCGCCATATAGGTTTCCACTCGAGTCAAAGACTAGGCTTCCATAAGGGGAGCTACCATCGGTCGAGCCAAACCAGCCACCGGTAAACGCATGAAGCACAATCTGCGACCAAGTACCTTCCATCGGCGTCAGCTCAAAACCTGATCCCGCAAAAAATCCGCCTCCCGCCACTGTCGTGCCGTAGAGGTTGCCGTCCAGATCGATAATCAGGCTATCGTAAGGTCCGGTTTCGGGGTATATGCCAAAGCTGGAAATTACGGTGAAGGTCCAACTGCCGGCGGAAGGCGCCAACTGATACGCGGTGCCCCCGCCGAAATCGCCGGCCCCAGTAGGTGTCGCGCCGTACAAGTTGCCGGCCGGGTCGAAAACCAGCCCTCCGTAGGGGTATTCTCCATCGGTGCCTTGAAAAATGTGGAGAGTCTTTTCGACCCAATTGGAGCCCGACGGCGTCAATTCGTAAACGGTTCCATCGGGAACGTAGTTCCCACCCAGGGTCGTGCCGTAGACATTGCCTGCGTCATCAAATATGACCGGAGAAGCCGGGTGACCCCCATCGCTGATTCCGTTGAAGGGATAAACAACTGTCTGGGTCCAGTTGTCGCCTAAACGCACCAATTTATAGACGACACCGTAGCCATACGCACCACCTTCCGCCGCGGCGCCATAGATAACGCCTTGCGAGTCGAACACGATGGCGCCCGGATTCGCTCCATCGTCACCTCCTGCAAAGTTATAGACGACAGTCTCTGCCCACGGGCAAAACACGGCGGCACAGTTGCTGGCGGGCGGCCGTAGGTTGAAGACCGTTCCGCTATTCCTCGGTCCGCCGCGGGAGGTTGTGCCGTAAAGTGTGCCATCCGGGCCGATAGTCAGTGGCGCATAAGGAGCGAAGCCGTCATTGCCACCCTGGAATTTATACAGAGGAGTGAAAATCCAGTTCGCATTCCGGAGCGCCAGCTTGAATACCGTTCCGCACCCGTTGCTGCCGCAAGGGCCACCGGAAAGCCCTCCGTAAACCGTGGTTCCGTAGAAGTTCCCCGCCCGGTCGATGATCAAGCCTGCGTAGGGATAAGCACCGCCAGCGCCACCATAAAAGTCATAAATTTTGCTATACGTTTGGGACTGAGCGGGCGTCGCCACAAATCCAAGTAGGATGGTGGCCGGCAGCAAACCACACAAGGTCGACATCATCTTGGTGTAGCGCATGAGAACCCCTTTCGGGAGACAGGCGAAGTTGCAGAGAGCAGCGAACGACGGGTGGCTGACATTGTGCGCTCGGCTTAGTCTAGCGTCAAATTCTCAAACTCATTTGAAGGCTGGGACACAGTCTCAAGCTGTTTTGTGGGGAATTTTGTGGGGGGAAACAAAACGCCCGCGAGGGGCGTTGTGCAAGCCATTGAATTTAATGGCGGGGTCGACGGGACTCGAACCCGCGGCCTCTGCCGTGACAGCGAGTAGTTCGCTCGTAACTAATTGAAAAACTGCGACACGGGTGGCTCCCAAAAGCAGTTTTGAATCGTGCAAGGAACACTTATTGGACTATAACTGAACCATAAATAGGGAGGCGAAACCCTGAACACAATTCTCGAAGATTACCTCAATCAGAGGCGTTGCCCGCCCGGTACAACGAGTAGTCGAAACACGTCCGTGCCGCGGGGCTTGAGTGCTGCCGATCCCATCTTATGCACTCACTGAGTGATCTCATCCGCCCGGGTCACGCAACCGACGACCGCCATGACATCCGACGATGCGCGAACGCGCGTGAGATTCGATAAGATCTCGTCGTCCGATCCGTATTCGAAAAGCCCGTCCTCGGACGGAGAGACGCCCAACTCTTCTTGTGGGCTCAACTTTTGCAATACCGGCCCCAGATCACTTCGCCTAGATTGTTGATGTCACCAACGGTTCCGTTATTGCCTCCGAGCAGCCGAAGCGCCCTCATGACCCCGCGAGCCCCAAAGGAAGAGACGACATTTAAAGCCGGTGCCGTATCCAGGAAAGTCTTCATCCTTGGGATCCGGCGTGTTGGTTTCGGCCTCACCGACCGCTAGCCCGGATTCTTCATCACCCAAGCTTGCCCACTTCGCGGAGTGCAATAGCTGCAATCTGTTGTAAAGTTGCACGCTGAATCGCCCTGCTATTTACTGCAGACTCCTCCGACATCAAGCCAGCTGAGGCGTTAATTGAGAGAGCGACCATGAGGTCGCGGAGCATGGATCCGGGAGGAATCTTGATAATGCGTTTTCCCAGGCGGATAAGTCCGCTACCGTCTCCAAGCACTCCAAAGAGGATCTCCGCTACCTCGGGTGGGACTTCCAAAATTTCGGATCGCTGCTCGATAGTGGCGCGCCATACCGAGTGGCCGTAAGTCGAAAGATAGAGGTCTGTCCCGCCGTTGCCGTCGGAGGCGATCGCGAGATCGGAGCAATGTGCCCTGGCCGGCAGCCCCACGGATGAGTCCTGCCAGGTATTGCCGCGGTCGGTACTGAAGAAGACATCTGCGTCGTTGGCCGCGAAGAGCCGTTTGGATTCCACGTGGTAGGCGAAGGTGTTCCAATCGATTCCCGAGGTCGTGGCCCAGAAGAGTCCGTTAAAGTACAGAATCCGCCCACCCACGAGCGCAAATGCATTGTCTGGTAGGGCTCCGGCCACCTGCGGCGCAGGAAAGATCTCGATGCGGAAGACAGTGCCGCCATCGGCCTGATCCGGCAGCGCGTAGGGAGAGACTGAGCCGGAAGCTGAGTCGAAACTGACGATGCGCCCGTTATCGGTGCCTATCATCAGCGTGGAGCCGCCGAGGGAAGCGAGCGCAGTGACAACATTGCCGACCGACCCCAGACGGGTCAGCTTGGCGTTATTCGCTTGCGGGAGATCGCGCTCGGGAGTGTCGGCGAACAGGCCGTGGATTACGCCTTTATCGGTGGAGGCGACTGCGGCGTACATGAACTGGCCGGCCTTTTGAAAGACTGGCTTCTGAACGGTATCGATCGCCGTAGGCGCGGCGGAAAACCGATCGAGAAGACGCCCAGAGAAGGTCCAACAGTACAAACCCGCGCCCTGTGAGTCTGCCCAATATTGCCCACCATCAGAGTCAGAAGGTCCCAAGCGGCGCCGAGCTTTATGGACTTCCCTGTGCGTCTTGAAGACCGACATACCTAAGCTCTCGACCCGCCCCGGAAGCTTTCAGAGTTTTGGGCCAGTGGCTTGGCGACGCCCTCACGCACGTTCCGAATCGCCAAGAAGCTGACCCATTGCCTGTTTCCGTGTCGCCGGGCCCGGAGTGGCAGCGTGGCTCTGTCGCGAGCTTTATCTGTGTCTAGGAGTCGCCAGAAAACCGTGAAACTCGCCCGTGCTTTTTTGCTGCGCCAAGCCTACGATCACGCCGTCTGAATTGATGGTTACTCCAAGCATCAGTGACAACGGGGAGTTGGCGGGAACAACGCTGTTGAGGTCAATCATGCGGCCGTTTCGCCAGAGGAAGGCGCGCAGGTTATAGCTCGCATCCAAAGACACCCCAACAATTTCACTGGCATCATTCATGCCGATCGCGGTGCTAAAGACGTCGCCGGGAAGCGTGCCCAAGTCCTGTATACCCGTTCCTCTGGTCCAGAGGAATGCATGACCGGTTTCGTCGCCGGCGAGATCCGAAGAACCAACCACTTGACCGTGGTTATTCACAAAGAAAGCGATGTTTCCGAAATCACCACCGAGATTGCCGAGGTCAGTTACTCGGCCGTTTTGCCAAAGCAAGGCGTGACGAGCCAACAGATAGGTCAAGTTCACACTGAAGGGTCCGCAATCTCCCGACGAGCCGACGACGTCGCCGTTATCGTTGACCGCCTCCGCGACTCCGTCTAGATCACCGCCGAAGGTCGGGAGTTCGTGAATGTGGCCGTTCTTCCAAGTCACGGGCTTGAATTGGAATACCTGCGGAGGCTGGCAATTCGGATCTGGGGTGGTATTCTCCGCCGTTCCTACCGCTTCTCCCCGATCGTTGATTACGTTTGCCCAACCATTGTGGCCCCCGAGCGTTGGTAGCGCGGTCATCCTTGGAAATTGCCAGAAAAACGGCAGACAGCTTCCCGATGAGGTAAAGCCGTTGGTTCTAAATCCACAAAAATCTTCGCCATTGGGATCTGGCGTGTTGGTTTCAGCCTCACCAACCACTTGGCCCCATTCGTTTAGGTCAAGCGCCACGCTGTTCGCGCCCCCGAGGCCGGGTTTGCCGATGTCGAGTTTCCACGTCTTATACCAGAGAACGGCATGCATGGCGCCGGCAGGGGTTACCGCCGCTCCGCTAATCAAACTATGAGTGTTCACAGCGTAGGCTTGACCTGGCACCGGGCCCACCAAGCCCAGGTCCGTTAAGTCATAAAGAACAGGCCCTGAAGTAGGTTCCTGAGTCGCTCCGTTGTTCTGTGCGGTCAACTGGAGCGAAAGCCCCAAAAGGGCCAGCAAGCTCAGCAACCAAGTGGTAGCAATCATCCGTGGTTTCATTTGTTCCTCCACTTAGATAGGCGCAGAAGGAGCAGGAAAACTCTCATTGGAAGGTCATTAATTTGAGGAGACCAGGCGCGTCGGTATAATCCAGTCAATTGGCGGTGCAGGGTTGACGCAATCAGTTGAGCCTACTGGGTCCGACGTGAGCCAGTTGCTTCGCGCCTGGAGCGAGGGAGATCAGGGTGCGCTCGAGCAGTTGACGCCTATCGTCTATCAGGAGCTTCACCGTTTGGCGCGCTACTACATGAAGGGCGAGCGTCCCGGACACATGCTCCAAACCACCGCTTTAGTGAATGAAGCCTACATGCGCCTGGTGGATTACAAGCGCATGCAGTGGCAAAATCGCGCCCATTTTTTTGCTGTCTCGGCGCAGCTAATGAGGCGCATCCTGGTCGAGCAGGCACGACGCCAGAACCAAAAGCGGGGCGGCGGCGTGCAGCACGTCTCCTTGGAGGAGGCGACCCTGGTAGGCGACCACAGTGAGTGGGCGGCAGACCTGGTGGCGCTCGATGACGCAATGAACGCGCTAGCGGCCCTTGATCCGCGCAAAGTACAGGTAGTTGAAATGCGTTTTTTTGGTGGACTGAGCGTGGAAGAGACCGCCAAAGTGCTCCAGGTGTCGTCCGTCACCGTTATGCGCGACTGGAGCACAGCCAAAGCGTGGCTCTATCGGGAACTGACCGGGCGAGCCGACGATGCACACTGAACGATGGAAACAAATCGATGAAGTGCTGCAGTCCGCCCTGGCTCGCCCGCCCGGGGAGCGCGGAGCGTTCTTGGAAGAGGCATGTGCGGGCGACAAGGCGCTGGAACAGGAAGTCCGGTCGCTGCTCGCGGCGCAGCAAGACGCAGGAAGCTTCCTAGAAAAGCCTGCTCTGGAAGCAGCCGCGCGGGAAATCGCTCTTCAGCAAAACAAGCAACGACCAGAGACTGACCGGACCCTCCTCGGCCAAACCATCTCCCACTACCGGATCATTGAGAAGTTGGGCGGTGGAGGAATGGGAGTGGTTTACAAAGCGGAGGACATTCGCCTCCACCGCTTCGTCGCTCTCAAGCTCTTGCCGGATGAGATCGCCCGGGACCCTCAGACGCTGGCCCGTTTTCAACGAGAAGCTCAAGCCGCATCCGCTCTGAATCATCCCAACATCTGCACGGTTCACGACATCGGCGAACAGGGCGGTCATCCCTTCATTGTCATGGAGGCGATGGAGGGCGCGAGCCTGGAGCACTCCATCCACGGCCGCCCGATGGAAACCGAAATCCTTCTCGGGTTGGCCATCGAAATCACAGATGCATTGGACGCGGCCCACTCCGCCGGGATCATCCATCGCGACATCAAGTCTGCCAACATCTTCGTCACCAAGCTAGGTCACGCCAAGATCCTGGATTTCGGATTGGCGAAAATGGAGGCAGTTCGCAATCTTCGTCCTGGAAGCGGTGAAGCACCGGCAAGAAATCTCTCCACGGAACTGACTACTCCGGGCAGCGCCATGGGGACGGTGTCCTATATGTCTCCAGAACAAGTTCGCGCTAAACCCTTGGACGCACGCACGGACCTGTTCTCGTTCGGGGTAGTGCTCTACGAAATGGGTACCGGCGGCCTGCCATTTCGGGGGGACAGTCTGGGTGAGATTTACGCTTCCATTCTCAATAGCACGCCAGCGCCCGCGACCCACCTGAATGCCGATCTGCCGGCGGAACTTGAGCGCATCGTGGACAAGTGCCTGGAGAAAGATCGCAATCTTCGTTACCAGCACGCTTCAGAAATTCGCACCGACCTGCAGCGACTCAAGCGGGATTCAGATTCTGGAAGGGTGACGGCCGTTGCGAAGCCGGCATTAACAACAGGGATCACAAAACACCGGAGACTGGTGGTTCTGGGTATCGCCGTATTGCTGGCGATCCTCGTCGCGGGCTACTTCTACTTCCACCGCATGTCCAAACTCACGGATAAGGACACGATCGTTCTTGCTGATTTCACCAACACCACCGGTGATGCCGTCTTTGACGAGACACTGCGTCAAGGCCTGGCAGTGCAGTTGGAGCAGTCGCCGTTTCTGAGCCTCATTACGGAGGAGCGCATCCAGCAGACGCTGCGCATGATGGGCCAACCAGCAGACGCCCGACTTACCCCGGAGTTGGCTCGCGAAATCTGTGAACGAACCGCAAGCGCTGCTGTCCTCGATGGCTCCATCACCACCCTCGGCAGTCAGTACGTCTTAGGACTACGTGCCAAAGATTGCCGCACCGGAAACGTTCTCGCTGACGAGCAGGTACAAGCGGCGAGAAAAGAGGACGTGCTGATTGCCCTCGGTCAGGTCGCCAGTAAGTTCAGAACCCAAGTGGGAGAATCGCTGACTACGGTCGAAAAGCACAACACTCCGCTTGCCGAGGCCACAACTGAATCGTTGGAGGCTTTGAAGGACTACAGCGCGGCCCGAAGGATACTCTCCTCAACCGGTTCTGCCGCCGCTCTGCCACTTTTCCAGAAGGCGGTTACGATCGACCCTAAATTCGCCATGGCGCAGGCCTTTCTGGGACGGATGTACGGCGACCTCGGGGAGAACGACCTTTCTGCAAAGAGCACCAACGCAGCCTATCAGTTGCAGGATCGCACGAGTGACGCGGAAAAATTCTTTATCACGGCTTCCTACGATCTGCAGGTGACAGGCAATCTCGAGAAGGCGCAACGGACCTGCGAGGCCTGGACGCACACCTATCCTCGCGAAACGGCACCGCACTCATTTCTGGCGGGCATTATCTATCCGGTATTCGGCAATTACCAGGGGATCATTGAGGAATCCGAAAAGACCATTGAGCTCGATCCGGACTTCGTCATCGGATATGGCATCCTTGCCTATGGCTATGTGTACCTTGATCGCGTGGGAGAAGCCGAAAGCACCCTTCAGCGAGCATCACAACGCAAATTGGAAATCCCCGATTTCGTGGTACAGCGATATGACATCGCTTTCTTAAAAGGCGACAAGGCGCAAATGGAAAGAGAAGTTGCTCTCGGGCGCGGAAAGTCCGGAGCGGAACACTGGATCGCCGACCATGAGGCTTTCGTCCTCGCCTATTCCGGCCAATTGCAGCGGGCAAAGATAATGTCACAGCGGGCGGCCGATCTGGCACAACAGGGAGGCGACCGGGAGCGTGCCGCTCTATATGAAACCGGGACGGCCCTATGGAGCGCTTTCTTTGGGAATGCGCCGGTGGCAAGGCTCGGGGCGATGGCAGCGTTTGAGCTTTCAAGAGAAAGGGATGTGGAGTATGGAACAGCCCTTGCATTGGCCCTCTCGGGGGATTCTCCCCACGCCCAAAACCTCGTGAGCGATCTGGAGAAACGCTTGCCAGAAGATACGGCCGTCAGATCCAATTACCTGCCGACACTTCGTGCGGCTCTCGCGCTGAATCGCCGAGAGCCTTCGAAGGCGATCGAACTCTTGCAGGTCGCCGTTCCGTATGAACTGGGTGCACCACCCAGCAGCTTTTTTGGATTCTATGGCAGCTTATATCCAATCTATATGCGTGGCCTCGCCTATCTGGCTGCGAATCAGGGCGCCGAAGCCGCTGCCGAGTTCCAGAAGATTCTCGACCACCGCGGAATTGTGATCAGCGATCCCATCGGCGCCTTGGCACACTTGCAGTTGGGTAGAGCGCTCGTTTTGTCGGGAGATAAGGTCAAGGCAAAGGCAGCCTATCGGGATTTCCTCACCCTCTGGAAAGACGCCGATCCTGACATTTCGATCCTCAAGCAAGCCAGAACTGAGTATGCAACGCTGCAGTAATTCCCCCGCCGAAGAGCTGAAAGCATCGGGGACGGGCAAGCCAAATATTCATTGGCGAGTTGCCCGCGTCAGAAAAAAGCCTTCGCAATTTATCAGCGTCTCAGCGTCTACCCAGTGCGCCACTCATTGCCGCCCGTGTGTGCTTTCTCAATGTAAGCCAAGATGCCTCTGCCGGCGGGCCGTGCCTTGTTATTGCGTTGGCCGAGATCCTCGACTAGGCGCAGAGCTCCACCTTTGACGAGCCTGCCGCACTATTAAGGATAGACACTCTTATTGAGCTGTAATGGCTTACACATGTCGCCACAAGCATAGAATCAAGGCACATAGAAAAAATAACTCGCGGTGCCAGGTACATGTGTGCGCTCTACGCCCTGATCGGTTCTTGCTTCGACAGGAAATGGCGCATGGGTGAGACCGGTTCGGCGAAGAAACGCACGCATGATCCGTTAATGACGTTTCCGTTCGGCAAAGTCCGCGAAGGCTGGGTGAAGCAAGATCGTTGGTTGGGAGGACTCTTTTTTCTCACCGCCGTCGTGCTGGTGGTCCTGGCTTCGGTTGACGTCCGGGCAAGCGAGCAAACTGGGGCTTCGGAGTCGTCGCATCGCGTGCTGGTCCTCTATTCAGATGAGCGACTACTACCCGCCAATATCATCGTGGACGAGGCCATCCACGCAACCTTCACGGCGGACACCAGTAATATCGAACTGCACAGCGAGTTCCTTGACGTAGCCCGTTTCCCGGGGGCGGAGCAGCGGCAGCGGCAGCGGGAGTTCTTCCGGCAGAAATATCAGGAGCGTCCGCCCGACCTGGTGATCGCAGTGGGCGGAGGCGCACTTGCCTTCCTGGCGGAACCGCGGGCCGAGTTGTTCGGCGGAGCGCCAATCGTTTATTGCTCAGTCGCCGGTGACCCGCCTCCTGAGCATCTTTCAGACCCCAGGATCGCGTATGTTCCGGTCCCCGACACCGCCGGTCGAACGCTCGACTTGATGCTGCGTCTGCATCCGGATGCCCGTCACGTCGCAGTAGTCTCCGGCAATGGGCCGAGGGATCGGCAGTACGCCGAGGTCTTCCGCGGGGTGCTGAGCCCATTCGAAAACCGGGTCGACTTTACCTGGCTAACCAATCTTTCCATGAAGGACTTGCGCGGCAAGTTGTCGCGCCTTCCGGATCACACACTCGTGCTTTACCTCACGATGTTCCAGGATGCCGCGGGCGAGACGTTCTCTCCGCGCCAGGCGCTGGATACGTTCGCCCCGGCGAGCCGTGCTCCGATCTATGGCTACTACGAAACGTACATCGGCCATGGGATTGTCGGCGGTTGGATGGTGACGTTTGAGGAGATCGGCCGGAATGCAGCTCAGTTGAGTCTCCGCGTTCTCGCTGGGGAAGACCCGCACGCAGCTGCCCGGTCACAGTCGTACCACCCGGTAGCCATGTTCGATTGGCGTCAATTGCAGCGATGGAAGATCAGCGAGCAACGGCTCCCTCCTGGCAGTGTCGTCCGGTTCAAGGAAACCACCTACTGGGAGCAACATCAGCGGATCATCCTTGCGGCGCTTTCCCTGTGCCTTCTAGAAGCGTTGTTGATCGTCGCGTTGCTTGCCCAGCTCCGCCGCCGCCGGCTGGCCGAGGCATCCGTGCGCGAAAACGAGCAGAGGATGAGCTTGGCGGTCGAGGCCGCCAACTTTGGCATCTGGATTCGGGACCTCGCACGGAACGAAATCTGGGCGAGTGACAAGTGGCGGGAGTTGTTCGGCTTTACGCCGTCCGAGCGGATAGAGCTCGAGCGCATTTTCCAAAAGCTTCACCCCGACGATCGCGAGGCGCTCCAAGGAGTTTTTACGAAGGCGCTCACGGGCGGAAGTGGCTACGAGACCGAATTCCGGTTGATGTTGCCGGATGGCGGGATCCGCTGGATCTCTTCCCAAGGCCGTGTTGAGTGTAACGGCAACGGAGAGCCAGTCCGGCTACGCGGGGCCTCACGCGATGTCACCGCGCACAAACAAGCCGAGCAGGAGACGCTGCTCTTGCGCCAAGAGATTGCGCACGTGAGCCGCGTCTCGATGATGGGCCAGCTCGCCACTGCTCTGGCGCATGAGATTAATCAGCCCCTCGGGGCGATCCTGCGGAACGCAGAGGCGGCAGAGCTTTTCATGCAGGAAACATCTCCGGACCTCGACGAAATTCGCGCCATCGTTGCCGATATACGCAAGGACGACCAGCGTGCGGGTGCCGTCATCGACCGGATGCGTGGGATGCTCAAGCGGCAAAACCTCGACACGAGGCCGCTCCACGTAGACGAACTAGTTAGTGATGTCAGGGCCCTCGTACGGGTAGACGCTGCGGCGCGGCACATGAAATTAGAAGTGGAGGTGCCCCGCGATCTGCCGCCCGTGAGTGGTGACCGCGTACATCTTCAACAGGTGCTACTTAACCTCATCCTCAACGGAATGGATGCGGTCAACTCTGCGAACCTGGAGGATCGGCGCGTTAGCGTGACCGCATCGCTCAACGGAGCGCAGGCCGTCGAGATTGCCGTGAGCGATACCGGCACTGGCATCCCCACCGACAAACTCATGGAGATCTTCGATCCCTTTTTCACCACCAAATCCAACGGTATGGGCATGGGCTTGCCAATCTCGCGCACAATCATCGAAGCGCACGGCGGACGGTTCTGGGCGGAGAACAACAGTAGCGGGGGGGCAACGTTCCGTTTCACGGTACCGATCGCAGGGGAGGCTACCACCAAATGAGCGCCACTGAGCCGACCGTCCACATCGTCGATGACGATCGGTCTTTTCTTGTGGCGACCTCGCGGCTGCTGCGGGCGAGTGGGTTCGCGGTGGAGACATTTTCGTCAGCCCGCGAGTTTCTTGCGAAGCACGATATTGACGCGCCAGGATGTGTGCTGGCTGATTTGCAGATGCCCGGGATGAACGGACTCGATCTGCAATCGGCGCTCGGGCAATCACCTAATCCGCTGCCAATTCTCTTTCTCACTGGCCACGGTGACATCCCGTCGAGTGTAACCGCGATGCGCGGCGGAGCTGTGGATTTTCTGGAAAAGCGCGCGCCAAAAGAAAAGCTGCTCGATGCGGTGAATCGCGCCCTTGCCTGCGATGCACACGAACGCGCGGAGAGAGTCCGACAGCGGGAGTTGCGCGCTCGCTTCGACGCGCTCAGCGAACGGGAACTCGAAGTGCTTTCCCATGTCGTGAAGGGCCGGCTTAACAAACAGATCGCCGGCGATCTCGGCATCCATGAGCGGACGGTTAAGTTGCACCGTACAGCGATCACGACGAAACTGGGCGTGCAATCCGTCGCAGAGCTCACGCGGCTGACGCTGGAAGCGGGTATCTTCACTGCGCCCGCCACCACCTTCCCTAAAGGGCAGTAGTCGGCAGTCCCCCCGAGGCCTATGGTGCTCATAGGTTCCAATGAGCAAAACCACGCCGATATACGTCGCTGTCGTTGACGACGACGAAAGTCTTTGCCGATCACTGAGCAGGTTGCTGCGCGCGGGAGGAATCCAGCCGATTAACTATGCTTCGGCCGAAGCATTTCTCGCCGATACGAAGCATCCTCAGTTCGATTGCTTGGTGCTCGACATTCAACTCGGCGGAATGTCCGGGATCGAACTCGCCCAGCGCCTGGCGGCCGAAGGTGGGCGTATTCCTATTATCTTCATCACCGCTTACGACGACCCAGAAGCACGTGCAAACGCCGAAGCCGTAGGTTGCGCGGCTTACTTCCGCAAATCCGATTCTGGAGCCGAAGTGCTCGATGCCATCCGGAGGGTGGCAGCCTGAACCGCACGATATGAAAAATAGCCAGTTCGTGTATCTGAAAAAACCGCAGACGAAAACAAGAACTGATCATGGAACAAACTGAGCCGGTTGAACAGCAGATCCTAGAACCCGCAATTGTAGTGAGCTGTTTAGCACAGTGTTCCGTCACCGACTAACGCAGGATCACCTTAATTAGGAGAAGAATATGGACTTTGGTGCAGGTGTTCGAAGACTAACGCTGGGAGCGCTTACCGTCTCCAGTGTCTTGCTGGCGGGCGGCGGCGCAACAGCGCAAGCACAGACTACCGCGAAACAGCCCAACATCGTAATCATCTGGGGCGATGACATCGGTCAGACGGATGTCAGCGCGTATTCGATGGGACTGATGGGATTCCACACGCCCAACATTGATCGTGTCGCCAAAGAAGGCATGATTTTCACCGACTACTATGCGGAGCAAAGCTGCACCGCCGGCCGAGCGTCCTTCATCACCGGCCAGTCGGGTTTGCGCACCGGCCTAACCAAGGTTGGTTTGCCGGGAGCGACCGTAGGGCTGCAAAAGGAAGATCCGACGATTGCGGAGTTGCTTAAGGCGCGCGGTTATGCGACCGGCCAATTCGGCAAGAATCATCTGGGCGATCGTAATGAGTACCTGCCCACGGTCCACGGCTTCGACGAATTCTACGGCAACTTGTACCACCTCAACGCCGAAGAAGAGCCGGAAGACGCCGACTATCCCAAAGATCCGGCATTCCGCGCTAAGTTTGGACCTCGCGGCGTGCTGGACTGCAAGGCTTCCACCACGGACGATCCGACGGTGGACCCTCGTTTCGGTAAAGTCGGCAAACAGGTCTGCAAGGACACCGGCCCGCTGACCAGGAAGCGTATGGAAACGATCGACGACGACGTCGCTGCCCGGGCGGTGGAATTCATTCAGCGGCAGAACAAGGCCGGCAAGCCAGCCTTTGTCTGGGTGAACTTCACCCACATGCACTTCCGCACCCACGTCAAACCGGAGAGCGTTGGTCAGTCCGGCCGCTGGCAGAGCCCGTATCACGACGCCATGATCGACCACGACAAGAATGTCGGCACGGTCCTCAAAGCGCTCGATGATCTGGGCATCGTGGACAACACCTTCGTCATGTACTCCACCGACAACGGCCCGCACATGAACTCCTGGCCGGATGCAGCGATGACGCCGTTCCGCAGCGAGAAGAACTCGAACTGGGAAGGCGCATATCGGGTTCCGGCGATGGTCCGCTGGCCGGGTCATATCAAGCCGGGCAGCGTGTCCAATCAGATCGTCGCTCACCTCGACTGGCTGCCGACCTTTCTGGCCATGGCCGGTGACCCTCAAATAAAAGAGGAGCTGCTCAAGGGCTACAAGGTTGGAGACATGACCTACAAGGTCCACTTGGACGGTGACAACCTCGTCCCCTACCTGACGGGCCAAGTCGAGAGAGTCCGCGAGTGTCGTTCTTGTATATCAACGACGATCAGCAATTGACCGGCTTGCGCTACGACAACTGGAAGCTGGTGTTCATGGAGCAGCGGGCCGAGGGAACGATGCTGATCTGGTCGAACCCTTTCACCAGTTTGAGAATCCCGCTGATGTTCAACTTGCGAACCGACCCGTACGAGCGAGCGAACATCACTTCCAACACTTACTACGACTGGTTGCTGGATCACGCCTACCTGCTGGTCCCGGCGCAAGATTACGTGGGCCAGTTCCTGATGACGCTTAAGGACTACCCGCCGCGGCAGAAGGCAGCCGCGTTCAACATGGATGAGGTCATGAAGCAACTCCAGGAAAGCGGAGGGTCGAAGTAATTGACGGGACTGAATGCGGGGCAGGTTCGCTTGGCGGGCCTGCTCCATATTTCCATCATGCAGCGATGCGGTGGCTCCGAAAGCGCTGCGGACGCATGAGAGATATCCAAAGCGACACAATCATGAAAAGCACTCATAACCATCGGACATTCCTCAGCGCGGGCTTGATCGCGATCCTGTCGCTAAGCCTGTTGACCGGCTGCACGACCAAGACCGAAGCGCCTCGGACCAAGCTCGGATCAGTTCCTGAGTTCCATCCTGAACTCGGGCTCGGTGCATTGCAGGGTTATTTGGATCCCAAGGATCTCCCGGACAGCCTCGCCTTAATTCCTCCGCCTCCACTCGCTGGCTCGGCGGCCCAGGCGAACGACGAGGCGATCGCACGCAGCAGCTTCGCTTTACGTGACACTCCGCGCTTCACGCTCGCGGCTTCCGACTTCGACCTGAAAATTCCTCACTTGGTCAGTGACTTTTCCTGTGCGCTGGGTGCTCCTATCACGAAAGAGGGAACTCCATATCTCTATAACTTGTTGGCGCGCTCGTTCAGTGACCTCGCCATGTCAACGTATGCCGCGAAGAACCATTACAAACGCAAGCGTCCTTTCCAGGAGAACAATGAACCCATCGCCGTCCCGGATGCGCGCGACTTCTTGACTAAGGACCCTTCTTATCCGTCGGGTCACACTGCAGTAGGTTGGGGATTCGGACTCATCCTGGCCGAGATTGCGCCTGATCGCCAAGACGAACTCCTAGGACGCGGTCGAGCTTTTGGTGAGAGCCGCATCGTCTGCAATCATCATTGGTTTAGTGACGTGGTATGGGGCCGATTCATGGGCGCTGCCACGGTGGCACGACTGCACGCCGATGCCACGTTCCGCGGCGATCTGGAGGCAGCCAAGGCTGAAGTCGCGGCGATTCGCGCCAAAGGTCTTCCGGCAACAGGCGATTGCAAGGCGGAAGCAGCGGCGCTGGCCATGGGCTACCAAACCGATGGCGTAACCGCCATCGACATACTTCTCGATCCTGACGCAACCATGATGAAACACTCGGACGCCGTGAATGCCCGCCTGCGTTCGGTATACCCGAAAGGTTTCGCGCTCGACGCCACCCACCGTCCACACATCACATTGTTGCAGCGCTTTGTGCGCACAGCGGACCTGGACCAGGTATACGCCGCGACTAATAAAGTTCTGGCGAATGTGAAAGCCAGCGACCTCCGGTTGAAGGCAATCAAGTACTACTACATCCCGACAGGCGACCTCGGCCTCTCTGGCATTGTCGCGGAGCCAACGCCGGAGTTACTCAAGCTGCAGCAGGACTTGGTTGACGCCGTCGCTCCGTTCACTGTGCCGACTGGCACGGCCGGGGCGTTCTTCACCACGCCTAAAGAACCGAACATCCAACCGGCGTTGATTACCTACGTTGCGGCCTTCGTGCCTGCATCTACTGGGATGAAATTCAATCCCCACGTCACCACTGGTCTCGCCCCCAGGGAGTATCTGGACAAGATGATGGCCCAGCCGTTTGAGGCGTTCACATTTTCTCCAGTGGGCGCGTCCGTTTATCAGCTCGGTGATTTCGGGACGGCGTCGAAGAAACTCAAAGACTTGGATCTGAAGCGATGAGCCACACAGCGCTCTCAATAACTGACGAATCCCCGGATTTCTCGCTCGTCCTGGGTGGCCCCATCTTCCAAATGTGCCGGCGAACTCATCTTTCCGGAGATGCGCTGGAGTTGCTGCATCGACGGATCGTAGCGATCGTGTTGATTGCCTGGGTACCGTTGGCTCTGTTGTCATTGGTCGGAAATTACTTCCTGGGCGGCACCATGAAACTGGCATTTCTGCACGACATCGAGGCGCACGTTCGACTACTCGTGGCGCTCCCAGTGCTCATTGCCGCCGAGTTAATCGTCCATTTGCGCCTTCGCCCCAAGGTGAAGACATTCCTGTCGCGCCACATAGTCCGGCAGCAGGACGAGCCGAAATTTTTCACTGCTATCGAATCGGCGATACGCCTGCGCAACTCGGTGCCATTGGAGCTTGGGCTGCTGGCCTTGGTCTATACGATTGGGCTGTGGCTGTGGCGAAGCCAGATCGCTCTAGGTGCCGCGACCTGGTATGCGATACCAGAAGGCGGCCACTTGCATCTCACGGCCGCCGGCTACTGGTACGCCTTTGTCAGCATCCCGATCTTCCAGTTCATCCTGGTGCGCTGGTATCTGCGTATTCTTATCTGGTTTCGCTTCCTGTGGCAGGTCTCGAAACTAAACCTACATCTTGTAGCCACTCATCCCGATCGATCAGGTGGCTTAGCGTTTCTGGGGAAGACTTCCTACGCTTTCGGTCCAATTTTGTTCGCCCAGGGCGCTTTGCTGGCAGGTGTGATCGCCAGTCGTGTTTTGTTCGGTGGCGAAAGCTTGCTGTCGTTCAAGGTGGAAGCTGTCAGCTTGGTTGTTTTCTTCCTGGTGATCGTTCTTGCGCCGCTCACCATGTTTACCCCTCAACTGACGCGCGCGAAGCGTAATGGTCTATCCCAATACGGCCTGCTGGCGAGCCGCTATGTGGATGGATTCGAGCAGAAATGGGTCGAAGGAAACGCGGCTGAAGGCGATGAGCTTTTGGGCAGCGCCGACATTCAGTCATTGGCCGATCTGGGGAACAGTTACGCCGCTGTGCAGGATATGCGACCGGTGCCATTCGGTCTGAAAGACATAGGGCGGCTCGCCGCGGCCACAGCGGTACCGCTTTTACCGCTCGGCCTTACCGTCTTTTCTCTCGAAGAGTTGGTGATGCGCATCGTTAAGATCCTATTTTGACAGAGCGAAACGGGTGAGATCGCAGCCCGCGCCGAGATATGTGCCCTTGGGTCACGCCCTCGATTAAGGAGAACCGGAATGAAATCTGCTGTGGCTTCACCCAAAGCTGAAAGACGCAAGCAGGGAAAAGCGCTTCGCGAAAAGTGCCCGCGCACTTCGCAAGGCGAGTGGAGGCCGCGCCCGAAGTCGCAAGACATAATCAAACTACTTGAGGAATCGGACGCCGACCGCATTGCAGGTCTGATCCCAGTTAAATATCAGAGAATGTCGGTGTCGCCTTTCACGTTTTACCGCGGCACGGCGATCATCCAGGCGCGGGATCTGGCTAATGCGCCTGTATCGGGGATTACCGTTCAGGCCTGCGGCGATTGCCACCTAGCTAACTTTGGCGGGTTCGCCTCGCCGGAACGTGCGTTAGTTTTCGACATCAACGATTTCGATGAAACGTTTCCCGGCCCCTGGGAGTGGGACGTAAAGCGATTGGGCGCCAGCCTCGTGCTGGCGGCCCGGGACCGGAGTTTTTCCAAGGCCATCGCTGATCAGACCGTGCGAGCCGCTGTTGCATCTTATCGAGAGCACATGGCTGAATTCGCTGAGATGAAGGTGCTCGACACCTGGTACGCACAGGTCAGCCTCGACGCTGTCAGGAAATACTTTCGGAAAGATCAGGACATATCGGCCCGCTTGTCAAAGAAAGTGAAGGAGGCTCGGTCGCGAACCTCGGAGGCGGTGATTCCCAAGCTCACTGCGATCGTAAATGGACATCGGAAGATCAAGGACAACCCCCCGGTCATTTATCATGTGCACGAATTTACCCGAGACTTCGAAAAACTGCGCTTAAAATTCGTCGCGGAATACAAGACGTCGTTGCAGGCGGATAGACGACGCTTGTACGAGCGCTATCAATATCAGGACAGTGCAATAAAAGTTGTTGGGGTCGGCAGTGTCGGGACGAGGTGCTACCTCTCGCTGCTTCTGGCCGATGACGATGATCCACTCTTCCTTCAAATCAAGGAAGCTCGTAGGTCGGTCTTGGAGCCGGCGCGCGGAAAGAGCCGCTATGCGCATCAGGGCTTTCGCGTGGTAGAGGGTCAACGTGTCATGCAAGCGGCAAGCGACATCTTTCTCGGGTGGGCCCGTACAAAAGGGCATGATTACTACTTCCGCCAATTCCGGGACATGAAGGTTTCTGCTGAGGTTGAAACCTTCCGGTCGGGCACTCTTGTTGGCTACGCAAGTTTGTGCGGCTGGGCTCTGGCGCGAGCCCACGCTAAGGCCGGCGGTGCGGCAATGATTGCAGGATACCTTGGGTCGAGCGATCAGTTCGATGACGCCCTGGCAAAATATTCGGAAGCCTACGCTGACCAAGCAGAACGTGACTTCACAACCTTTCAGTCGGCAATTCGTTCCGGGCGCCTCTCAACGGAACCAGCGAAGGATGCTGGGTTGGAGTTCTTGCTATAACGTCACTTGGTTATGAGCCGCAAATCCCAAGGGTATTCGCGGTGCGAGACGATTTTCAGCCGTCGAGCTTCTTCATGTGCAGAGTTTAGGAGCACAGTAAGCGTCTCGGGAGCGATCGCGGAAGGGACGCGGAGCAAAGCTGAGCGTTTGGAGGCGAGCCATTGATCGCCCACGGTTCTGGTTAGAGTTTCTTCGTTGACCCAGGTCTGGCCGAGATCGGCTGCAGAAGGAGCCCCAATCGAGAGGTCGTCTGGCAGAGCGACCGCTGCCTTGTAAGTATTGTGTTTTCAGATAACTAAGCGCCCTTTCAGGGCAGTATTATTCCTGGCAGTTATAAGCCCACTCCCAAATTGAATTGGACTTCTCAGCGGACCCACAACTAACCTCGAACTGCTATGGCAGCTCTGCAGACTGAAAGAAATACTCTTGGAGGTGGCTATGCCTGAGCTAGCTTCCAAACCCGCTCCGGAGGTTGCCCGCTAACCTCTCCTTTGAGTGGCTCCTTGATGGCGATGAGGTGGCGACTCTTCTGATGATCCACCCCAACACTCGCCAGAAAATGTCTCGCAACGGAGTTGTCACCGCTGTGCAGACAGAAAGACTGTGGCGCTTTTGCGCCTCGGTTCTGAACGATTGACTTGAACACAAAATGCGTGTGAGGAGGCACAGGTGCTCCAGTGAGCACCTCGACAGGGAAGCGCTGGTGGGCTACTTTCATGCCAGCCATCCGGGTCGCCTTGATTCAGGAGAATGAATGAGGCGCACAAGTTATCAGCAGGGAAGTCTAAAACTGGCGGATCGAAAGAAGGAAAAGGTTTGGGAGTTCCGATGGAGAGAGGTTCAACTGGACGGAACGACGTCTCGAAAGAACATCGTCATTGGAACTTTCGAGGAATTCCCAACGGCTTCGGCGGCCCAATCGGCCGTGGATGCGCTCCGCTTAACAATCAACCGGCAGACTCCGCAGCAACTTCTCAAGAGCGTCAGTTTCGAGACTCTTGTGAAGCACTATCGGGAACACGAACTTCCGGATATTTTTCACCATCGGAAGCCGGCCCCGGAGCCTCTTCGCACCGCCGCGGAATTGGACGCATTTACCGGGCTTCGTCGCGGAGAGCTGATTGGTCTACAGTGGCGGGACGTGGACTTCGACGATCTGGTGGTGCACGTTCGGCGCTCGGTCGTGATGATGGTGCAGGGCGCACCCAAGACCGAAGCCTCGGCGAAAGATGTTCCCTTAGATGCCGCGCTTGCCGAATCACTCTTGAAGCTCAGGTTGGCTGGACCCTACAACCGTCCAACCGACTGGGTGTTTGCTTCAGCGACGATGAAAGGCGAACAACCACTCTGGCCGGAAACGCTCTGGCGCCGATACGGAAAGCCAGCGGTCAAAAGAGCGGGAATTACGAAGCGAGTATGCTTCCACACGTTTCGTCATACGTACACTACTTTGCTGACTCAAAACAACGAGGACGTGAAAGTGGTGCAGGAGTTGTTGCGGCATGCCAACAGCCGAATCACGCTCGACCTGTACGCCCAAGCGGGAATGCCAGAGAAACGCGAAGCGCAAAGCAAAATTGTTCAGCTTGTCCTACGAAAGGGGAAGGCACTGGCCTAAGTGGACCATATTGGACCATGAGCCTTGATTGCCATTTCCCTGTAAGTGTTTGAAGGGAAATGGCGGGGTCGACGGGACTCGAACCCGCGGCCTCTGCCGTGACAGGACAACCACTCATTGTAAACCACTGAAATTGAACGGTGTTGGCGGACACAGTTTGATGCTCTAAGGGGTGATTTGGTAGGGCTTATCGTCCCCTTATTGTCCCCAGATTTGAGTTGTTACGGTCGTTAACTCGTCTGAACAAGCTCTAGAAACCTACCAAAACCACTTTGGCAAAGGCGTTGCGTTTCGGTTCGGAAAATTCGACCAGTGCGACCTGTAAATACCGGGACTGCGGATCAGCTGCTCTCTCCTACTTACGGTGATCACGTGGAAGTCCTTTCGGATAATGCAAAGCTGGCAAACGGATTGTAGTTGGTCGTCTCTGGCGTATCGATGTGGTCTATAGATTCGATGTCCTTGACCCAATTTGCAATTCTTGTATGAATCGGCAAAATCACAATTTCATAAAGGACCTTCACGGTGTAGAGCGTGAGGGTAGTCTCGAATAAGCCAAACCAGGGCATCGAACCGGCGAAGGCTGCGATCATGAATACGGTCGAATCGACCGCCTCTCCGACCAGCGTGGAAGCGACGAAGCGCCAACGGAGCTTGCTGCCGCGTGCTCCTTGCTGCCGATACTTCATCTTCGACAGTACAAAACTGTTCGCAAACTCCCCGCAGAAATACGCAACCAGGCCGCCGAACGCAAAACGAGGCACAACACCAAGCAAATGATGATAGGCCTCTTGATACGGCCAGAAAGGGGCGGGCGGCAGCTTGTCGATAATCAGAAAGGAAATTCCGGCGAAGGCTTCGCAGGCCAGCCCGGTCCATATTACTCGGCGGGAGGCTGCGTATCCGTAGACCTCAGTCAAGATATCGTTAAACACGAACACAAGCGGGAACAAAAGCGTGCTGCCCGGCAGCGTCAGTCGGCCAATGGCAAAGATCTTTGCATTTGCGAAAGTCGAAAGCAAGAGAACCGCGACAAATATTCCCGCGAAGATTGGTAGAAGGGTGATGCCATGGTCGACGGGGGGCGAGAAAATCTTAGGTTGTGGAGGAGGTTTCATGCTCGCCGGCCTGCTCCTTAGCCTTGACTAGAGGTATCCTGACTTGAACCTTCGTCCCGCAGTTTGGGCTGGAGTCTATACACAACGTACCTCCAACCAGGTTGGTCCGCTCCCTCATGCTGACTAGTCCCAGGCCTTGATGTGCAGCGATATCTTCTGGGTTGAAGCCGGCGCCTGCATCTCGGATCTCAAGCTGAATACAGCTTTCAGAGCCACGCAGGTGGACTGAGAACTCCTTCGTGCCGCTATGTTTCACCGCATTATGCAGGCCTTCTTGGGCAATGCGGAAGAGGCACAAGGAGACATCTTTAGGGAGCTGTGCCGGCACGCCGTCGTGAGTGAAGTCAATACGCAGGGCTCGCTGATCCGAGAATTCCTGGCAGAAGGAGCGCAAACCAGCGACAATGCCCAGGTACTCGAGCTTGGACGAGTGAAGCTCATGCGACAAGGCTTGCAGGTCGAGTGTGATCTCGTCGTAGCGGTCTTTTATCTTCATCAGGCGCTCGGTCGCCACGGGCTCCTCGCTCGCCCGCTCCAGCTCCAGTGTCAACATCGCCAGCCGCTGGCAAAAATCATCGTGCAGTTCGCGCGCGATCTGGCTACGTTCTTTCTCCTGTGCTTCGATCAGCTGCCCGCTCACTCTTTCGAGCACTTTCTGCATCAACATCTGCTCGGCATAATGCTTGCGCTCTGTGATGTCCACAGTAACGGCTACGCCGCCAATCACGTTGCCGTTTTGGTCGTGAATCGGTGCTCCGGATGCCTCAGCGAACCACCTCCGGCCATTTGGTAGTTGAACCTCCAACTCGAAAGGCGGGATGTTACGATTCTCCGCCACTGCACGTTGCACGGGCAGCTCCGAGGCGCTGACTTGGCGTCCCTCGCGAAAAAACTTTGCTTGCCTTCCCGGTGATCTCCTGTCCAGCGCAGAGGCGGAGATGTTGTCCTGTGGCCCAACCTCGAATTGGGCCTGTGCGGCTGGATTGCCCCAAATATGCTCGCAGGTAACATCATCCGAGAAGTTGACTCCCACCGGCAATGCGTCCATGAGTGCCTTGAACCGTTGCTGGACTTCAAACAGTTCCTGCTCCGCCCGAGATGCGGAGTCTGGAGTAGGCATCTGCGCACCGGGCCGCCTGGACTGAGCGCCGCCAACCGACATGGTCACCAACCCCTCCGGGATAGCACTCTAGGCAGAGTGCACACTCAACATTCTAGCCCGCCCTATGCCGCTCGCAGTGCAATTCGGCGCGCCGTTCTGTGACGCAGGTCACTGCCTATAGTTTACGTCTCTGCTTTCATTAACGTGGGAAAGTGGATCGGCCCCTCCCTGCCTAAACATATGAGACGAATACAGGTTCTACTGGCAGATGACCACGAGATATGTTGCGAAGGCTTTAGAAGGCTGCTTGAGCCTATGTACGACGTCGTGGGCTGTGTCGGCGACGGTCGCACGTTGCTCAAGACCGCCGTGGAACTTAAGCCCGACGTCGTGGTCGTAGACATAGGTATGCCGCTTTTGAATGGCCTCGACGCAGGCAAAGAAATAAAAAGGCTTCTCCCGCGGACGAAGCTTATCTTTCTCACGATGAATCCTGATTGTGAACTGGCCGCGGAAGCGCTTCGAATCGGCGCATCCGCTTATTTGCTGAAGACCGCCCGTGCCTCAGAACTCCCCCTGGCGATCGAGAATGCCCTGAAGGGGATCTCGTATGTCACGCCGCGTGTGCGCCAAGCGATGAAAGAAAGGTACATGCGTGATCCTAAGGCTGCCGAGCGCCCTCGCAATCTGACGAATCGTCAACGGGAAGTCTTGCAATTGCTCGCGGAAGGCAGACAGATGAAAGAAGTTGCCAGCATCCTTAGCGTGACGGAGCGGACGGTTTGCTTCCACAAGTATCGCCTCATGGAGGAATTGGGGATTACGACCAACGCGGAACTTGTGCAGTACGCCATGCGGCATGGCATCGTTTCACCCAATTGAAGCGAGCAAACATCTTTTCGGATATACCCCCTGTTAAATCTGACAGTGTTCAAGCGTCCACAGGCGGCGAACAATTTCACTGATAGCGTTCGCGGTTGATGACCGACATCAACGCGAGGTGAGTGTTCCGGGTGAACAAGATCCGCGTGGTAGTAGCTGATGATCACCGGGCAGTAATCGCCCAAGTTCGAGAAACTTTGGGCGAGAATTTCGAGTTGATCGACACAGTCGAGGATGGGCAACAGGCAATAGATGCTGTTCGATTGTTGAGTCCCGATGTGTTGGTGATCGACGTATCGATGCCGATTCTAGACGGTCTTGAGGCCACAAGACGCTTACGGGAACTTCATTGTCAAACCAAGATCGTAATTCTGACCATGCACGAAGACCGGGACTTCGCAGAGGCTGCGCTTTCGGCGGGAGCTTCTGCTTACGTCACTAAGGCCCATTTACGCGTGGATTTGGTGCCAGCAATTCACGAAGCGCTTCAAGGGCGAACTTACCTCTCGAAAGGTATCAAAAGGGCGAAGGAGCGTCCCATTCTTCCGCAGACTTGAACAGACTTTCATCACTAAATGATGTCCCAAGTTAGCGGCGTGACTCCGTGCAGTTCGCTGACAGGTTAAAGCTCCATAAGAGTTGCAGACATTTATAAGGAACCTCAAAATGAAACGAATTCTGCTGTTATCCCTTCCCCTCATTTTCTTGTTGAGCCTGTCGGCCTTCGCGCAGGATGCGCAGCAGAACCTGACGCTCATGATAGCCGGCCAGCGAAGCCAAATTCCGATTGTCCAGATGAACGGCAAGTCTTATGTGGACATTGATGCGCTGGCACGCCTCACGAACAGTTCCGTCAGTATCAAGGGGAATCAGGTTATCTTGACCCCGCTAGGTTCGGTCCCGAGTGCGCAGCCGTTGGATCACGAGCCTTCCGCACCCGACGGACAGCTAAAGCGCGTCGCCGAGACACAGCATGTGGATGCCGAGACTTCGGATCCCGCTGGACAAACCAAGCTCGCCCCTACCGAGCAAACGCCTGCGGCTGCCGAATCTGACGAGGCTCGGACGGCAGCGCTGGCAAAAGCCGCGCAGAATCCGGTGGCCGACCTGATCAGCGTTCCATTCCAGAACAACACCAACTTCGGTATAGGGCCGTATAACCGTGATCAGGACGTGTTAAACATTCAGCCTGTCATTCCACTGCACCTTACGAAGAACTGGAACCTGATCACCCGAACGATTCTGCCCGTCGTCTGGCAGCCTGATGCCTCGAAGCCGAGTCAGGGATGGTATGGGCTCGGAGACTTGAATCCCAGCTTGTTTCTGTCTCCGAGAAATCCTGGCAAGTTGATCTGGGGCGTGGGGCCGGCGATCGTTCTGCCCACCGCTACCGCCGATCAGCTTGGCCAGGGCAAGGTTAGCGCGGGTCCGGCTGTTGTTGTCCTGACTACTCCCGGCCACTGGGTCATCGGCGCGTTGGCCAATAATGTTTGGTCATTTGCCGGTTCAGGCAGTCGCCCCCCGGTCAATCAATTCCTGTTGCAGTACTTCCTTAACTACAACATGAAGCATGGCTGGTATGTCACTCTCCAGCCCATCATCACCGCCGACTGGAGGGCAAGCAACGGTAACAGCTGGACCGTGCCGTTCGGCGGCGGCGTGGGAAGAATCATGAAGATAGGGTTCCAGCCGGTAAACATCAGCGGACAGTTTTATGGCAACGCGGCTTATCCCAATGGAGGTTCGCCCTGGAGTATGAGGCTACAGATCGCTCTTCTGTACCCCAAGTTCTCCAAGGCTCAGGAAGAGGAAATGATGAAGATGAAGCTCGAGCAACTGGAAAAAGAGCAACAGCAGGGAGAGCCTCCTAAGAAGTAACGGCGAACCTCCTCGTAGGGAACACGAAAGGGATGGTTATGAAACGTATCTACGCTCTCATTGCAACGCTCGTACTTACGCCTGGTTTCGCCGTGGCTGAGCAGAAGACGTTCACGCCCGCAGAGTTACACAGCCGCACCGTGCAACGCCGTGCGGTGGACGCCGTCATATGGGGTTTGCCGCTGGTCGGTGAGGACGCGGTGAAACAGGCCGCCTTCCGCGATGGCAAGGCTACCTACAACGACATCGTGTGGTGGCCGAAGGGCGGAGGCTGGAAGAATCAGTCGCCCACTCCCAACGTCAATACGCGCTACATGTATTTCTTCATCAACACAAAACAAGACGGGCCCGTGGTGGTCGATCTGCCGCCCGCCGTCAAGGGCGCCAGCTTCTACGGCACCATCGAAGACGCGTGGTATGTGCCGCTCACGGATATTGGCTTCGAGGGTAAGGGAGGCAAGTACCTCGTGCTTCCGCCCGACTACACCGGCGATGTGCCCGCCGGATACATCGCCGTCCGTTCCAAGACCTACAACACCATGACGCTGCTGCGGTCGATCCTTGCGTCACTGTCCGAGGAAGATTTCCGCGCGGGCAACGCCTTGGTGCAGCAAGTCAAAATCTACCCGTTGTCGAAGGCCGCCAATCCGCCGGCCCAGCGCCTCCTCGACATGACCGACATTATGTACAACGGTCTCATACCGTACGACGAAACCTTCTTCTCCAGTCTGGCGCGCGTGCTCAATGAGGAGACGGTGCAACCCGCCGACCTCCAGATGATGGGCATGCTCCTTCCCCTTGGGATCGAGAAGGGCAAGGAATTCAAACCCGATCCCGCGACACAAACACAGTTGAAAGCGGCGGCAGCGGAAGCGCACGCGTGGTTAGTGGATAAGGCTACAACGGACGCTACTCCGTGGTGGGCAGGAAGTCAGTGGGTAGTCCCCACCCCGCCCATCACAATGCCGACCGAATTCCATTGGCAGGTTCCGAATTATTTTGATGTGGATTCGCGAGCCATCGCCCTCTCGCAGTATTTCTGCCCAACGGCAAAGCTGGGTACCGGCAGTTTCTACTTTGGAACCTTCCACGACCACGCAGGCGCTCCGCTCGAAGGCGGGGATAACTACCGCCTGCACGTCCCGGCGAACGTTCCCGTGCGCGAATTTTGGTCGGTCACGATCTACAGCCTGCAAACCTCTAGCTTCTTCCTGAACGCGCCGAACCTCACGCTCGGCTCGCTCGACAAAACGTTGAGCAAGAACGCAGACGGTTCAGTAGACCTCTACTTTGGCCCGAGGCCGCCGGCTGGCCACGAGTCCAACTGGCTCTACACCCAGGCAGGCCAGAAATGGTTCCCGTGGTTCCGTTTGTACGGCCCGGAAAAGGCTGTCTTCGACAAGAGTTGGACGCTGCCCGACATTGAGCGGGTGAAGTGATGGAAATGATGGAGCAGAAGCCTAAACAACTGGGTAAGAACAACGGGCACCACCGAAGCAGTGATCCAGAGTTGGTTTTAGGAATCTTCTGATCGCGACCCTCCCGTCGAGGGAGGATAACCCGGAAGTATGTGAAGGAGAGATGTATGGACCTTGGAGCAAGTGTTCGAAGATTTGCAGTAGGAGCCTTTGCTGCGTCGAGTTTCCTGGTCGGCGTCGGTGCGACTCCTGCTACGGCACAAACCGCACAGAAACCAAACATCGTCGTCATCATGGGCGACGACATCGGCTGGATGCAGCCGAGCATCTACCATCGCGGTTTGATGGTGGGCGAAACTCCCAACATCGATCGCATCGGCAACGAAGGCGCAATCTTCATGGACTATTACGCCATGCAGAGCTGTACCTCCGGACGCAATGCCTTTATCACAGGAATGTATCCTCTGCGCACGGGAATGATCCCGCCGCAGTTGCCCGGCAGCCCGTCCTATCTACGGCCCGGCACGCCGCACATGGCAGTGTTCCTGCGCGACCTCGGCTACACCACTGGCGAGTTTGGCAAGAACCACCTCGGCGATCACACCGCTTCGCTTCCTACGGCTCACGGCTTCCAGGAGTACTGGGGCTGGCTCTACCACTTGGATGCAATGGAACAAGTGAGCTTCCCAGATATCAATAGCAGCCCGCTGGTTCAGGGCATCGCGCCACCATGCAAGAACACGCCTGTTCCGGGCCTTCCGGAAGTGCCTGGCGCCGTTGATCCCTTGACCACGACCTGCCTGACACCGCCGCGCCCGGTCATTTGGTGCCACTCCTCCGACGGTACAGAGAAGAACCAGACCTGTAAGGACGAAGGTCCTCTGACGCTCGAACGCTCGAAGACAGTGGACGAGGAAACCTCGGCCAAGGTCGTCGACTTCCTGGATCGCAACGACCCTAAGAAGACCGGCAAGCCCTTCTTCGTCTGGTACAACCCGGCGCGTATGCACGTCACCACCGTGCTGTCCCAGAAGTACCTGGACATGATCGGGGAAAAGGGCGGCAAGGATTGGGGCATCAACGAAGCCGGCATGAAGCAGATGGACGACAACATCGGCTACGTCCTTCAGAAACTAGAGGAGATGGGCCAGTTGGATAACACCATCGTCATCTTCACCACCGATAACGGCGCCGAGACGGTTTCCTATCCTGACGGCGGCATCACTCCATTCAAAGGTCAGAAGGGTGAGGCTTGGGAAGGCGGCTATCGCGCTCCCCTGGTCATCCGCTGGCCCGGTCACATCAAGCCCGGCACGGTAAAGAAAGAAATGTTTGCCTCGCTGGATTGGGTGCCGACGTTGGTTGACATCGCCGGCGGACCCAAGGGCGACGACCTGAACAAGCAGATCCAGGCCGGCAAGTATCCCGGCATCGTTAAGACCATGCTCGATGGCTACGACCAGCGTGCTTATCTCGAAGGCACAACGGACAAGTCGGCGCGTGATGTCTTCTTCTACTACTCGGGCGCGACGCCATCTGCTGTGCGCTACAAGAACTGGAAGATGTATTACTCCATGGCTCCGGGGGGAGCAACCGGCTGGTTCATGCCCCTCGTTAACTATCACTGGACGCTTGTGGGCAACATCAAGCGCGACCCCTTCGAGCAGACCGTAAGCTTCTCGGACTCGAAGTCGGCCATGTCGTTGGGCGGCGCACTGGCCTCCCCAACTACAGCCTACCTGTACGACTGGAACATGCTGCCCATCGGCCAGATGCTGTGGATGAAGGAACTCTACACGTTCAAGGAGTTCCCACCGCTGCAAACACCTGAGACCTACAACCTTGACGGCATCCTGAAGCAAATGGAAGCCGACAAGGGAGATGACTAACTCGGGTAAGGGTCGCTTGGAACACGCGGGCTTGAGAGGTCCGCATAGCGCGAGTTGGAAACGAGGAAGTCGGTAAGGCCTTCCTCGCTTTCCGGCTTGTGTCGTGTCGACCAAGTGCCATAGGCGTGAGCACCAAATCTCGTTGGCAGGTTCTGCAACACAAAGGAGAGAAAGTGATGAAAGTTCGCGCGGTTTTCCTGTCGACACTTTTGATTTCGCTAATTGTCATTCTTGCCGGATGCACCAACAATCCAACACCCTCCACTCCCACCGCGGGCCAACCGGCGGCGACCATCGCTGCTGATCCGTTGCCGTCATGGAACGGTGGGCCGGCGAAGCAGGCGATTCTTGACTTCGTCAAGACCACGACAGACAAGAGCAATCCAAAGTTCGTCGTGCCCGAAGACCGCATCGCCACCTTCGATCAGGACGGCACGACATGGGTCGAGCAGCCCATTTACTCGCAGGTCCTATTTGCTTTCGATCGCGTGGCCGAGATGGCCCCGCAGCATCCTGAGTGGAAGACCAAGATGCCGTTCAAGGCCATCGTCACCGGCGACAAAGAGGCCATGGGGAAGTTCACCCTGAAGGATATCGAGGTCATCGCGATGGCAACCCACACTGGCATGACGGCGGAAGCGTTCACTCCGCTGGTGACGGACTGGATGGCGAAGGCGAAGCATCCGCGCTTCGACAAGCCTTATCCGCAGATGGTGTACCAGCCCATGCTGGAGGTCATGAAGTATCTGCGCGACAACGGCTACAAGACGTACATTGTGACCGGCGGAGGGCAGGATTTCGTGCGCGCGTACTCACAGACGGTGTATGGAATTCCTCCAGAGCAGATCATCGGCTCGGCGCTCGACACCCAATACGCCTACAACAAAGAGGGACAGGGCATCCTGATGCGCGACCCGAAACTTCTGCTGAACAACAATGGCGCGGGAAAAGCCGAGGATATCTACCTATTCATCGGGAAGCATCCTAAGGCTGCGTTCGGCAACACCGACGGCGACCGGCAGATGCTGGAATACACCCAGGCAAATGGCGGAGCCTCATTGGAGATGCTCGTGCTGCACGACGATGCCACACGCGAGTATGCGTATGGCCCAGCGCAGGGTTTGCCTGACACCAAGATCGGCACTTTCCCTCAGCGCCTCTATGACGAGGCCAAGGCGAAAGGCTGGACCGTGATCAGCATGAAGAACGACTGGAAGCAAATTTTTCTTTCGGACTCGAAATGATTGCCGCATACGCAAGGGCGCTAGAAGTGCCAGCAGTGGAATTTTAATAGTATGAGTAATATCAGCAACCCGTTATCACCGCTCCCTTTCTATCCGGGAACCAGGCCGCGATTCCACGCCATGGTGAAGCCGGTAGGAGCAATCTGTAACCTGGACTGCGCCTATTGCTACTACCTGCACAAAGAACAGTTGCTGGGAAGCGAGAGTAAGTTCCGGATCAGCGACGAGATTCTCGAAACCCACATCCGACAGTACATCGAAGGTCAGCGTGGCGACGAAGTCGTGTTTTCATGGCAGGGCGGCGAGCCGACGCTGCTGGGCGTCGAGTTCTTCGAGAAGGTCGTCGCACTCGAAAAGAAATATCAGCGTCCGGGTCTGCACATCGAGAACGATCTGCAAACCAACGGCACGCTCCTGAATGACGACTGGTACTCGTTTCTGCGCGATAACAAGTTTCTGGTTGGCCTGAGCATCGATGGCCCGCAAGAGCTGCATGACCGCTACCGCGTAAACAAAGGCGGTCAGCCGACATTCGACAAAGTATTCGCTGCCGGGCTGCAGTTACAGAAACATGGAATTCCGTTCAACACGCTCACGGTGGTCAATCGCGTCAATGCCAAGAAGCCGCTGGATGTTTATCGCTTCCTGACCCGTGAGCTGCGTCCGCGGCAATTGCAGTTCATTCCCTGCGTTGAACCCAAGGTATTTCACAACGTCGCTCCGCAGAAGTGGGACCCAGCCACGTTGCCGCTGCAGGATTCTCCGGCCGCGCATCCCGGCAATCCCGACTCCGTCGTTACGGACTGGTCGGTCGATCCCGACGATTGGGGCTACTTCCTGTGCAAAGTGTGGGACGACTGGTACCGCCGCGATTATGGCAAGGTGCACGTCAACCTTTTCGAGACAGCAGTTGCCCAGTGGATGGGCCTGGAGTCGCAGCTTTGCGTCTATCACGAGTTCTGCGGCAAGGGGGTGGCGCTGGAGCACGATGGCAGCGTGTATTCCTGCGATCACTACGTGTATCCCGAATACAAGCTAGGCAACATTGCGGAGACCCACATGTCGCGGATGGTGTTTTCCGAGGGACAGAAAAACTTCGGCTTTGCTAAGCGCGACGACCTGCCGCAACAGTGCCGCGAATGCAAATACAAGTTTGCCTGCAACGGGGAATGCCCGAAGAACCGGCTGATTCATACGCATGACGGCGAACCCGGTCTGAATTACTTGTGCAGCGGATTGCTGAAGTTCTGGCAGCACATCGATCCCGACATGAAAGACATACTGCAGCGCGTCCAGCGCGCGGGGACACCTTTAAACGTTTCGAATTTCCGAGTGTAGAGAGGCTTCATCAGAGTGCAAGGCGATCTCAGAACTGTTGTGACAGGAGAAACATCGTGAACTTATGTACCAACATTCGCAAGCTGACGCTCGTCGCCGTGGCCGTTGCCAGCCTGTTCCTTGCTGGGCAGGCTGTTGCTACCGACAGCATCAAAGGTCAAGTGCTGGGCGGAGGCGCGCCCATCGCGCAATCCACCGTTACCCTATGGGCAGCCGGTGCCGGCGAACCCAAGCAACTTGCGGAGATGAAAACCGACGAGGAAGGTCGGTTTGAGCTCAGCAGCAGTGGTGCGTCCGTCGACTCCAGTCTCTACCTGGTAGCAACGGGTGGCGAGCCTAAAGCTCGGGGTGGCGGCGACAACTCCGCCATCGCATTGCTGGCAGTTGTGGGCAGTACACCTTCGACCAGCGTCGTGATCGACGAGATGACGACGATCGCTTCGGTGGTCACCCACATGCAGTTCATCGACGGCACAGTCATTAAGGGCTCTCCGCTGCAGTTGCGGATTGCCGCCGGCAACGTCCCCAACTTTGTCGATCTGGAGACAGGTGGCTATGGAGCAACGATTCTGAATGCGGTCAACAGCGCACAGACGCCGACGATGGCCAACTTCGGCACGCTGTCCAACATCGTGGCGGGCGTGTGTCACCCAGTTGAGGGCGGATGCCTGCAGCAGTCTGTTTTATGTGGCGACATCTCCCACAGGCGTCTATCCGAAGGACACGCTGGCGGCGGTCGAGGCCATCGTCCGCTATCCTTCCTATCACGCTGACAAAGTTTTTGAACTGCTGAACTACTTCTATCCACAACCTAAATTCGAACCCGGCAAGCTCTTGCGGCCCACGCCGTTCCTGCCTTATCTGACTTTCGCTCCCAGCGCCTGGATCTTTCCGCTCAAGTTCACCGGCGGCGGTCTCAGCGGAGGTGGCAAGCTGATGATCGACAGCGAGGGCAACGCCTGGGTTGCCGACAACTTCACGGTTGGCGCTCAGAATCAGGACGCCTCATGGACCGGCGGTCTCTCCAAGTTCGCCCCCAACGGTAAACCGCTTTCCCCCAGCCCTTTGGGCTTCAGGGGCGGAGGCATCGCAGGCCCCGGTTTCGGCTTGACTCTCGACGCACAAGACAATGCGTGGCCCACCAGCTTTACCGGCCAGAACATCACCAAGTTTGACAAGAACGGCAAACCGCTCTCGCCGCCGGAAGGCTGGAATTTCAACCGCCAGATCAGCCAGATGCAAGGCATCATCGCAACGCCGAGCGGAGACATCTGGGCCCTCGACCTGCTCAAAGGCCAGATCGTGAAGCTTCCGCAAGGCGATCCATCCAAGGTCGAGTTCTATTGCCAGAACAAGACGGGCGATCCGCTGAAGAATCCCTGTCACCTGGTCGGGCCGTTCGCGCTGGCCATTGATCAGCAGGACCGCATCTGGATCACGAACGCCATCGCGGACCACGTGGTTCGTTTCCCCGCTTCCGATCCCAGCAAAGTTGAGATCTTCAAGGTGGGATATTCCGCCAGCGGTCTCGCCGTGGACAGCCAGGGCAACGTCTGGGTCACCAACAAATTAGGCAGTTCACCTCGGGGTGCATTGAAGTTCGCCGAAATGCTGGCCGCGTTCAAGTTCGATTTCGATGGCGTTACCGATGCTGGAGAAAGAGCTACCAGGGTGCTGGTTCCTGCCTTGGCCGCGCAATCGCCGGGGTACGACTCGGGCGGCAGCATCACTGTGTTGCGGCCTGATGGCACTGAGGTACCGTTCTCTCCGGTGTTTGGTAATGGTATCGCTGCGCCCTGGACGGCTACCGTCGATGGCAACGACAACATCTGGATCCCGAACTTCAACAGTTGGTCGGCTGGAATCGTAGAGTTGTGCGGCTTTCGCACTGAGCACTGCCCGCCCGGCGTAAAGACGGGTCAAGCCATTTCGCCTCCCAATGGCTATGTCGGCGGCGGATTGCAGTTGCAGGTTGACCTCGGAATCGGCCCCGCAGGAGATGTCTGGGTCACCAACAACTGGCAGAACCCCACGGATGCCTTCGGCAAGGTGGATGAAGCACTACAAACCCAAGGCGCGGGGCAGGGCGTCGTGGTCTTCTACGGGATGGCGAAGCCGGTGAAGACTCCGCTGATCGGACCACCGCGGCCGTACTAGGACGGATGGTTTTGAATAAGCGAATTGCAAGTGCAACAACAAATCAAAAGGAGATGTGATGAAGGCTAATTCGAAGCGCGTCGGCATAATGCTGGCAGCGTTATTTATTTTGATGGCAATCGTATCCGTGCAGGCTGCGGTTGCTGAAGATGTGGTTCACGCCGTCAGCGGCATCGTGAAGTCGGTGGACAAGACCACCAAGACGATGGTCGTTAAGACTCCTGACGGAACGGAACACACCATTAAGTGGACGGACAAGACGACTGTTAAAGGCGTCGATGCGTCCGGCAAGGCCGTCGCGGCGGGCAGCGTGGACACCTATGATGGCCTCAAAGACGGCGCAAAAGTATCGGTCAAGTACACCGAGAAGGGCGGGGAAAAGACTGCCGTCGCAATAAAAGACGCCAGTAAGGCCACAGCCAAGGCTGTGACGCAGTAAGGCAATGAGCGGGCGTGCGCCGTAAGCAGTGCGGCGCAGGAGAATTCGGCGCACGCCACGGAAGGCCGGCGACCCATGGAAATTCTCGACTGGATACGATCGCACGCTCTAGCTCTGCCAAACTTGGCTAAATTTGCCTTTGCGATGGCCATCATTGTTGGCGTGCCTCGTCTGTCGCAGCGCGTCAAGCTTCCGGCCGTGGTGGGGCTGTTGCTCAGTGGAGTCGTGATTGGCCCCCACGTTCTCGGGGTTTTCCCGATGCACGCACCCGTCGCGGATTTCCTCGCCGACTTGGGGAAGCTGTTGCTCATGTTCTTCGCCGGGCTGGAGATTGATCTCGCTCTATTTCGGAAGGCGCGCACCCGATCGATCACATTCGGTCTCTTGACCACCAGCATCCCGCTGGTTCTCGGCGCGGCTGTTGGATTGTGGTTCGGATTTCAAACAATCCCAGCCATTGTCTTGGGATCACTGTTGGCGTCTCACACACTCCTGGCGCTGCCGATCATCACGGAACTAGGCGAGACCAAGCTTGAGCCGGTTACCGTCACGGTGGGAGCGACGGTCATGTCTGACACGCTGTCTCTGATCGTGTACGCAATATGTGCCGGGATTTTTCACAGCGGTTTTTCGGTGTTGAACCTGGGAGGGCAGCTCATTGAAATCGCCATTTTTGTTCCGTTCGTCCTGTTCGGCCTGAGTCGTTTAGGGGCGTACCTCCTGAAGAGGCTGGAAAAAGACGAGGACGCTTACTTCATCCTCATGCTTGGCATCATGGTGGTGGCGGGCCTGCTTGCGCAACTCATCAACCTGCCCGGCATCGTCGGAGCATTCCTGGCTGGTTTCGCGGTTAATGCCGCAGTCAAAGACAAGCCCGCAAAGGGCAAGTTGGAGTTCCTTGCTAATTCTCTTTTCATTCCGATCTTCTTCATCGTAACCGGATTTCTGATCGACCCGGTTGTGTTTGTTCGTAGCCTGATCGATAACTTCCCACTCGCGTGCGGTGTCATCCTCGCGCTGCTCGTTGGGAAGTTTATAGCCGCGGAGATCGCCGGGCGCGCCTTTCACTACACCTCGGCAGAGCGGTTAACAGTATGGTCGCTTACCTTGCCACAGGTAGCGGCAACCTTGGCGGCCGCACTGGTTGCGTATGACACCTTGAATGGTGCGGGACAACGCCTCGTCGATGGCCGATTGCTTAATGTGGTGCTCGTGCTGATGCTAACCACCGCCATATTAGGGCCAGTTCTGACCGCGCGCTTCGCACCGCGGATGCTGCCGGACAAAACGTTGGATTTGAGGGCATAACCGTATGCTTGGCTTTAGCCTGAACTTCTGGGACTACCTTGCATTTCTAGTCATTGTCGCGCTGATAGGAGCATTTCTGACGGTGGCAGTGTTGATCCTCGGCTTGCCGGGGCGAATCGCCATCGCTCGCAAGCATCCCGACGCCGACGCAATCAACACGATGGGCTATCTCGGATTCCTCGCTGTTGTGCCATGGATGCAGGCGTTCATCTGGGCGTTCAAGCCCACCACCGTCATTGATGTTCGTTACTTCCCCAAGCAGGAGCAGCAGAACATCGCCGAAGAGATTGCCCGGCTCAAAGGGCCGACTGAGCCCCGGAAGCCGGAAGCCAGGGAACCGGGAGCGATCGGAAGGGACGACTCAAAATCCTAGGATCTACGTCATGCTGATCGCCTTGCTCATCACGTTTCTGTTCCTGCTGTTTGTTTACCTGGTCTTCTTCCGTTTCAAGTGGCTGAAGTTCAGCATGACTTGGGGAATCCTCTCTGCCTTTTTCGCGGTTCACTTATTCCTCATCTTCATCATCGGTCTGCGCTTCGTTACTCCTTACTCGACAAACGTGAAAGTAGTCCAACACACGGTACAACTGATTCCCCGCCTGCCCGAACCGACTCTCGTGACCGCCGTGCTGGTGAAACCGGATACTCCGGTCAAGAAGGGACAACCACTGTTCCAGTTTGACCGTCGTCCTTATGAATACCAGGTCAGGCAACTGGAAGCGCAGTTGGATGCAAATTCTGCCAACATCACGACCGCGCAATACAAAATTAAGCAATTGGACGCGGAACTGGCGGGGGCGAAACAAGACGTGCGCATGATGAAAACAGACGTGGAAGCGGCCACGCAAAAAATAGTCAGGGAACAAAGAGAAGAAACCTACGCGAAGTACAAGTATGAACTTCTGGACAATATGGCCGCACAGAGCGCCGTCCCGGTGGAAGAGGTGCATCAGTGGAACGCCCGGATGGATGAAGCAGCAGCCAGCGTCAAAGTAGCCACCGCCGACGCTGAGCGTGCCCGCCTTCGCTATCGATCCAACATCGGTGGTGTGAACACCACCGTCGCCAAAACCGCCGCTGAGTTGGAGCAGAGCAAGGCCGCACTCAAACAGGCACTCGCAACCGCCGAGAGCACAAAAGCTCAACTGGAGAGCGCACGATATTACCTGGATAACACCCTCATGGTTGCCCCCGAGGACGGCCACATCGTGAACCTTCAGGTTCAGGCGGGCATGGTCGCGGGAATCTACCGCATCGGCGGAATCGCCGCATTGATTGTCGATAGCGACCGCTATCTGCTGGCCAGCTACACACAGGAAACTCTTAAGTATGTAAAGGTCGGTCAGCCGGTGGAATTCGCCTTGGACCTTTATCCCGGCCAGGTTTTTGACGGGAAGGTAGACACCATCTGGTGGGCAAACGGGGAAGGACAATACCTGCCCAGCGACGAAATTCCGAAGTTCTACCCCGCCGCTCCGGAGCAGCCGCAAGGATTATTTGCGGTGAAGATTTATCCGAATAACCCGTCTCTGGTGGGTCTGCCAATCGGCGCCCAGGGCGCCGCGGCCATTTATACGAAGAACGGCGCGTGGGCCGCACTACGCAAGATCACGATCCGAATTCACTCTTGGTCCAAGTGGTTGTACCCAATGCCGTTTTGAAAAGACCGTGTTGAATCAGGACGGAGTGAATTAGATGATCCATTTTGCAATTCTAGTGAACGGGAAATGGCGCGACGGTCAGATAGCTGGAACGCCCAAGCACCGGGGTGAACTCTCACATTCCGCTTGAAATTTGTCACTTAATGGGACCACGGCTGCATCGTTGGAGGGCCCCCAACCAGATCATCGGCTCTCACTCTTGCTCTGGCTGCTGTGCTTCAGTACGCATTCTGAGGAAGATCTCGACACGATTTGTCGTCCAGACCGCAATACCAGACCCAAAAAAATCTGCGTCTTCACTCCAAAGGGGACAAGCCAACCCGAGTGCCGTGGCCAATACCGGCCAATCATTCTCATCGCGACCTCGCAGACGCTCACGGGCTTCGTCTTCGAAGCTGCCATAAAGGTCGCACAGAACAGGTTCAACGATGCTCCGCAAATATTCGAGCGATGCTGGAACATCGGCGTAAGACTTCCCGCGTTTGGCCAACAATGGAGGCAAATACTTTCCGGCGTCCTCAAAGCAAACGTCCGGCGCAAAAAAACGCACTCCCTGGGACGCGTAAGTCTCGATGAGTTGTCGCACACGGCGTCCCAGCACGGCACGGATCAGGATATTCGCGTCCAGAACGATCATCTCAACGAGCTACACCTTTGCCGCGCCGGCGTAGAGTCTTGAACTCGTCTACGACCTCTTCTTCATCGACATCCGCCAACGCCTCAGTCAGACGGTTCGCCGCAGCCTTGAGTTCGGAAAGCTCGGCAGTCTTTATGCGCTTCCGGCGAGTTGGAACATAGACCCCCAGAGTTTCTCCACGGCGGGTAACGGCGACCGGAGTGTCAGACTCCAAGAACGTGGAAATCTTTTCCCGAAACTCGCGGACACCTACTTTGATTGCGGCCATGCTGTCATCTCCTTGCGTACATCTAAGTGTACACAACAGTATATCTAGCCGACAAGCCTACGGGTAACGTTTGCGGGAAAAGCAAGAGCGACTTCATCTGGACGCGCAGGGAGTGACAGCCTCGGAGCGGTGGGACAACGGGGAGATTTTCTTGCTCCATTTATGATCCACGAACTGCTTCCAACCCTTACTGAAACTGCTTTCGGTAGCCATCCGCGTTGCGTGGTTTCAATAAGTTACGACGAACCTAAGTCCTTTCACGGCGCGGCTTGAAATCCCGTCGGGGGACGACAAGCTTTCAATCAGGCATTCGGCCGACTGACCGCCTCCGCAGATGAACCGCGTTCAAAGGCCCCGAGCCCGACGTACTTCTCAATCTCCTCGGGTCTTGGTTACATGAGGTGCTTCGCCAAACAACTCTGCATATTGTTCAGCGAACCGACCGAGGTGCCAGAAGCCAAATTCGAGAGCGATTTCAGTAACCGTGGCCGAGTCCGCCTGTCTCTGCTGCAAGGCACGACGAACACCGTTCAACCGGACACGACGAAGGTAGGTGGCCGGCCCCATGCCCACGGCGTTTTGGAACGCACGGTTCAGAGTTCGACGCGGGACTTCGCACACCGCGCAGAGTTCAGCCACTGATGAGTTGACCAGCGACGATTGGTGCACATAGTGATCAATCTGCCGAACCATCGCAGCCGCCTGCTGCTCCGCTCCGCTTGCGTGCGTCGGGATCTGTCGCTCTGCAACCTGAAGGAAATCAGACAGCAACTCTTCTTCGAACTGAGCCACTGCGCGTGTAGAGTTACGGACCTGCGGGTCAGACTGAATGATCGCCGCGCCTTCCGCAAAGTGTTCGATGATTCGCCGTCGTGATCTGGCCGGCGGCTCAAATACCGACCAAGGCCGACGCATTGCCGCCTGAAGGCATGGATGGAATTGCGGGAATCGTTTTGTAAAAACCTCGTCCTGGACGCTGATGCAGGCGACTTTGAAGTTTCGACCGTACAGCGCGTCATGCTCTCCACCGGGCCGGTGAATCATCAAGGATCCGGCGCTCACCTCTTGCCCGTACTGCCATGACCGGGTCGCGCTCCCGAGTATGACGGAGAGTGTCCAGTGATTGGGAAAAGTGCCGTTGCCGCGCATCGGCGCGTCGGTTTCGATATAGGAGAACTGACCGCCAGGCACGTCGAGGCGCACGTGCCGGCCGCCCAGACATCCAGGTTCCAGTTGGCATATTTCCAGATCGGCGCCGGAAAGCGCCTCCCTGTAAGCGTCGACCCCGTTGATCTTGTAATCCCAGTAATTCGCTGACTTTGGCTGCATACCGCGTGACTGGCCCAAAACGGATAGTCCATGTTCCCAGCATCAGGTAACCTCGTGCAAGGACATTCTGCATTCATGGGAGGAAACACCACGGTAAGCTGCGAGGCTTAGCGGTGGTGAAGGTGCGAGCGAACCATGCGAAGTAAATCCCTTTTTCCCGGTCACAACTGTCGTCGTGGAGACACGGTAAGAATATTGTTGATGGCAACCTGCTTGTTTGCCGCTTCGGCCAGCAATGGTCAGACCGCTGTGGTAGTTAACCCGAATACCGGCAAATCGACTGTTGTTCACAAAACTCCGAATGGCGTATCAACTGCTCAAACCAGCACGGCCAGCACGAAGAACGGAGTGGCTGTCGCGCAAGGGCCCAACGGGGCTGCCGCCGTTAACACACATACGGGTAATGCTGCTGTTGCCCATACTGATTCGAACGGAGTAACCACGACTCAAACCAGCAACGGCGGCAAAGCCAAGACCAAGAATGGAATGGGCGTAGCCCAGGGCCCGGGTGGCACCACCTGCGTCAAGGGCCCGAAGAATCAAGGTTGTAAGAAGTGAGCACGATCTCCCTATAACCGCTACCAACTTGCCCCCTAGACCCTAGCCGTGGCCATCTTGCCGCGCAGGTTCGTGCGATTACCCAGAAAGTTGTATCGAGCACGTGACCTGAATCACCCTTTGACCTTGGTTGGCAAACATACCATCTGGACACATGTGTTTGATTACGACGATCAACACCGCACGATACGCGCACCTAAGAGAGGAATTATGAAAATCATCTCCGCAAACTTCAAGAAACGGCTGGCGGTGTTCGTGGTCATTATCGTCGCGATGATCGGCACGTATGCGGTACGGTCCGCTCTCCACGTGCGCTCCTCCGCCTCAGCTAATACACAAAACGGCGAACTCGCCGGCGTCGCTTACGCTGCGCCTCCGCCACAGGAAGCGTCCAAGCCAACCCCGGCGTCGGTGGTCGGAGGCGGGCAATACTCCCCCAATGTGGGACAGACGTTTCCGACCCGGGTGTACTGGGGCGTCGCCCACGTCCACACCGGCTACTCCTTCGACGCGGGCATGTTCGGGATAACGCTGACCCCCGATGACCTCTTCCGAGTTGCCAGAGGCGGCGAAGTCGTCATGGACAATGGCGTCCGCTTCAAACAGGACCGGCCGCTGGACTGGGTCGCTATCACGGACCATGCCGAGTATATGGGCATCTCCGATCAGATTCGCGCCGGCAGCCCCGAACTTCTCGCCAACCCGCAGGGCAAGCGATGGTATGAGATGTCCAAGACGAGTCCGCAGGAGGGTGTTAAAGCCGCCATCGAAGCGGTCGTCTCCATGCAAACGGGCAAGCCTGTGTTCGACGCGAGCAAACTCACGGCCGCGGCTTGGGCGCATGCCGTCGAAGCGGCCGAGAAGTGGAACCAGCCGGGCGTTTTCACCACGCTGCATGGCTTCGAGTGGACTTCCGCTCCCGGAGGTAACAACCTTCATCGCACGGTTGTTTTCCGCGACGGTGCGGAGCGTGTGAGCCAGGTCGTTCCTTTTTCCACCTTTGACAGTCAGGATCCGGCCGACCTCTGGAAGTACATGGACACCTACGCGAGGAAGACCGGCGGCCAGGTGCTCGCCATTCCACACAATGGCAACCTGAGCAACGGCATCATGTACACGGCGGAAACTTTCCAAGGAAAACCTATGGACCGCGCCTACGCTGAGGCACGGGCGAATCATGAGCCACTGCTGGAGGCGACGCAGATTAAGGGTGACAGCGAGACCAGTCCTTATCTATCGCCGAACGACGAATTCGCCAACTTTGAACGCTGGGACATTAACTTCAGCAAAATGGAGCCGGCGCAAAATAGCGTGCTCCACGGCAACTACGTTCGCTCGGCGCTAAAGCTGGGACTGGAACTGGACGCCAAGCTTGGAGCCAACCCTTACAAGTCCGGCCTGATCGGCGGCAATGATGCCCATGTGGGCGTGGTCACCACGCGGGAAGACAACTTCTTCGGTGAGTTCGCCAACGGATTGCCGTCGCCAGACCGTTGGAAAACCCCGCTCGCCATGATCGACAATGACCCGAAGAAAGGGCCGTTGGTTTCCGTCTGGGGCGAACAAGCCGCGGGCCTGGGCGGCGTGTGGGCGCGCGAGAACACCCGCGAGGCGATCTGGGACGCGCTCAAGCGCAAGGAAGTCTACGCCACCACGGGCGACCGGCCGATCGTACGCGTGTTCGCGGGCTGGGACTTCGTGCCGGGTGACCTTAACCGCTCCGACTTCGCAGCGAATGGCTACGCCCATGGCGTGCCCATGGGCGGTGATCTCAACAAGGCGTCTGCCGGCAAGCCGCCCGTCTTCATGGTGCAAGCGATGCGCGATCCGGACGGTCCCAACCTTGACCGCATTCAGATCATCAAGGGCTGGCTCGGCAAGGACGGCAAAGCGCAGGAGCGCATCTTCGATGTGGCTGTTTCCGGCGGGCGCAAGATCGGTCCCGATGGACGCTGCAAGACTTCAGTCGGCAGCACCGTGGATGTAGCCGAACGCAACCTACACCAATACCATCGGCGCGCCGATTCTGTCGGCGTATTGGAAGGACCCGGCGTTCGATGCGTACGCAGCACGCGTTCTACTACGTGCGCGTGATCCAGATCCCGTCGCCGCGCTGGACGGCCTATGACCAGAAGCGTTACGGCATCAAGATGTCCCCTGAAGTTCCGATGACGGTTACCGACCGCGCCTACACCTCGCCCATCTGGTACACGCCGGCGAACTGATTCAACAGGAGGAGACTCGACATGGCGGAACTGAACCAAAATTTACGTGCGTCTGCCCTCGTAATGAGAATCGTGGGATGGGGAGGCATCGTCGGCGGGCCGATCTTGACCTTTGCGTATGCTCCCGGATTTTTTTGGGGAGAACTGCCGGAAGTTTTCCCCTTTTGGGTCCGGCCCATCCCCCATCACATCTTCATGGTGCGCACCCGTACCTATTGATGATCTATTCGCTTTATTTCGCGTGGTGCATCTTGCTGATTCGGGGTGCGAAAGACCCCAAAGCCGCCGCGTCGCTGTTCGACTGGGGCATTCTCGCCAATGCAATGCATGCGCTGCTGATGGTATATCAGGCCTTGACTACGCCGAACGAGCATGCGCACTTGTGGGCCGACGTTCCGCTGCTTCTTGGCCTCAGCGTGGTGATGTGGTACTGGCATCCGAACCGTCGTGTGAGTGTCGAGCGAGTAGAAAACCGGAGGAGCCTCGAGGAGGTAGCCAAATGAGTGGCTCTTACGATTACGACGTGATCGTCGTCGGCACGGGCTTCGGTGGGGCGAGCGCCGCGGAGTCTCTGGCGCGCGCAGGACTGAAGGTGGGCATACTGGAGCGCGGCACTTGGTGGGGCGCCTTCGGTGGCCACCATCGATCTGCGGCAACGTCTTCGGGAGTTCGTGGCGGCGATCTCGGAACTGAACCTATCCGGGTTAGGACACAAGCCGCAGGGCGTCGTCGCTCGAATCCGGTCAACGCAGGACCGCATCGCCCAAGGGTTTGGCCGGACGAAGGCCCCTCGCAGCGCCGACGGACGGAGCGCCCGCCCGTGGATCAGCTGTCATCCCATTGGAGGTTGCCGCATGGCTACAGACGCCAGTCGTGGCGTCGTGGATTTCAGGGGAGAAGTGTTTGGTCATCCGGGTCTGTATGTTGCCGATGCGACCGTGTTTCCCACCATGACAATCGGCGGCCCGCAGCTCAGCGTCTCCGCCCTGGCGTCTTGGATCGCCGAGCGGATCATTGAAGACGCCGGACGAGAGGTAACTCTCCCCCAACTTCCTTTGTTGGCTTCGACTAAAATTATATGAAACGAATTCTCAAAGAACCGCTGCTGCATTTTCTGGTGCTGGCGGGAGCACTTTTCTTCGTCTATGGCCTAGTGTCCAAGGGCTCCAGCAACGAAGACGGAAAGATTGTCATCACGCAAGGCCAGCTCGCGTCCATGTGGGAGACCTTCACCCAGACCCGGCAGCGGGAGCCTACCCGCGAGGAATGGCAGGGGCTGATTCGGGAGCGAGTGAAGGAGGAAGTTTATTACCGCGAGGCATTGGCGCTTAGGCATGGATAAGGACGACCTTATTATCCGCCGCCGCTTGCAGCAGAAGATGGAGTTCGTCTCCGATGATGTCGCCGCCCAGGCGCAACCTACCGATGACGAACTCAAGGCGTTTCTCCAGACGCATCCTGATTTGTTTCGCGTCGATCAACGGTTCACATTTCGCCAGGTATTTCTTAGTCCGGAGAAGCACGGGAAGAATCTCAAGCAAGACACCGTGCAGCTGCTGGGGCAATTAAACCGGGAAGACAGTAAATCCGATATCGCGGCGCTGGGCGATCCCATCATGCTGGACAAGCAGTACGACGCGCTCTCGCCGGCAGACGTCGGCAGGCTTTTCGGCGATAAGTTCGCGACCACTTTGGGCGCACTTCCAACCGGCCAATGGCAAGGGCCGGTCGAATCCGCTTACGGTGTGCACCTAGTGTTCGTGAGCCAACGCAGTGCGGGAGGGTTGCCGGAGCTCGCAGATGTGCGCGACGCTGTGCGGCGTGAGTGGGACAACTCGCATCGGTTGGAGGCAAACGATAAGTTCTACCGGGAACTGCTCAAGCACTACACGGTGACGATCGAAAATCCGGAACCGCCGAACAAAACGCTGGCGAGCACGAAGTGAAAATGAAGCACAAACTTCTCATCTCGGTTTTGCTCGTCATGCTTGCGCCTTCCTTGTTCGCACACGAAGTGCGTCCTGCGTATCTCGAATTGCGCCAGAGCGGGCCGGAAACTTATGACGCGCTGTGGAAGGTGCCCGGTCAGGGAGACTTGCACCTTGGGCTCTTCGTGGAATTGCCTGCAGGCTGCACCAACCTCGCCACGCCTCGAGGCTCAATGGCGAATGGGGCCTACACGGAGCGTTGGACGGTAAACTGCGCAGGCGGCCTTAGCGGCAGCATGATTCGGATCGCGGGCCTGAGTGCAACCACGGTCGATGCCCTGGTGCGTCTGGAACGTCTGGATGGCACAACGCAAGTGACGCGGCTGACGGCGTCTTCACCTTCATTCGTGGTCGCAACCGCAGCGAGCGCGGTAGGGGTCGCCCGTACTTACACAGTGCTCGGCATCGAGCACATCCTGACAGGCATTGACCATCTCCTGTTCGTGCTGGCGTTGATCATCATCACGCAAGGCGGTTGGAAGCTGGTGAAGACAGTCACGGCTTTCACCGTTTCCCATAGCATCACGCTTACTCTGGCGACGCTCGGCTACGTCCACGTCCCGCAGCGGCCGGTTGAGGCAGCTATCGCCTTGAGCATTGTTTTTGTCGCGGCGGAGATTCTGCGCGGCCGCCGTGGCTACGTCGGCATCACCGCTCGCGCGCCTTGGGTCGTGGCCCTCATGTTTGGACTGATGCATGGCCTGGGATTTGCTAGCGGCCTGAAAGACGCCGGTTTGCCGGATGGACATATCCCCACAGCGCTGTTGTTCTTCAGCATCGGAGTTGAAGCGGGACATTTCCTGTTTATCGGCTGCGTCCTTGCGCTTACTGCGGCGATGCTAAAGACAATGTCGAAGCTCGCACCGGCTAACCAGCAACGATCAGCCATCCTCCAGATCGTTCCGCCCTATGCAATCGGAACCGTTGCTATGTTCTGGGTCATTCAACGGGTGACCGCATTTTGGGCAATCAGAATGTGAACCAAGCAATGAAATTTAGAACGGACTAATTATGAAGACTAAGCAGCGTCGCAGAGTCCAGGTAATACTGGGAATTTCCTTACTGCTCTTACTTAGCGCATCCTGCAAGAAACCTGATTCTGGCAACACAGGGCCAACCGCGACCCCGGCCGCGAATTCTCCAGTCGTTACTCAACCCTCACCGGCCGCCCCGGCGACACCGCTTCCGCCATTTTCCGCGGCGCAGAAGCTCGGGATGTTCGCGTATCCCAAAAACAATCAGAGCCACGACCAGCAACTGAGGGATGAATACGACTGCTACACCCAAGTCCAGCAGCAGACGGGAATAAATCCAGCGGCTACGTCGCCCTCAGGCCCCTCTTCCGCCCAAGTGCAAGCTGCCGAACAACAGGCTGCGGCCAACGCGCCACAAGCCCAAGGAGGACGTGCACGCGGAGCAGCGAAGGGCGCGGCGGGAGGAGCGGCCCTCGGGGCAATCACCGGTAACGCTGGTCGAGGAGCGGCTGTCGGCGCAACGGTTGGTACAGTGCGCGGTGGACGAAAGCAGCGACAGGCGAACGAGCAGACTAAGGAACAGGCAGCGCAGTCGGCAGGCGCACAAGCGCAACAGCAAGCCAATCAGGCCACGGCTGCATACAACCAGCAAATGGCTACCTTCAAACGAGGATTCTCGGCTTGTATGGATGCGCGCGGTTATTCGGTTAAATAACGCGGGGTGTAGTCCCCGGGAACCCGCCAGGTTGCGCCCTCGCGGTCTTCGGATGTCACAGACGAACCTCAGCCCATTATTGTGGAATGGGATAAATCACTGGAGAGGATCATGAAATCAGTAGCCACCCTCGCGGAACGGAAGCCCCGACAATCCGTCAACAAGAAGATCCCAGCTTTCCAGGCACAACCTTCGCTTGCCGAGCTGAAGGCGATGGGTAAGGCGTTGCGTGACAAGTGTCCGCGTGATTCGCACGCCGAATGGAAGCCGCCGCACAACCGGCCGGATCCAGTCCGCGTGGTGCTGAAGACGGACGAGGGTCGTCTTCCCGATCTCCTGGCCCTTCGCCACGGGCGCATGGTGCTGTCTCCTTTCACCTTTTACCGCGGCTCCGCGTTCGCCATGGCGCAGGACTTGGCAGGGACCCCATCTACCGGCATCCGCGTGCAATGCGGTGGAGACTCCCATCTAGTCAACTTCCGGGGTCTCGCCACTGCGGAGAGGCAAGTCATCTTCGCCCTCAACGACCTCGATGAGACCCTCCGAGCTCCCTGGGAGTGGGACCTGAAGCGGCTTGCGGCCAGTGTAGTGGTTGCCTGTCGCGACAATGGCCTCAGCGAATCCGTTGCCAAGGATGCGGTCCTCGGCTGCGTCAGGTCTTATCGCAAGCGCATGGCCGAGTTCAGCGAAATGAAGGTGCTGGACCTTTGGTACTTCGCCCTCGAGGCCAACATGATGATAGCCAGCATTAAGGACGACGTGATCCGCCGCGGAGCGATCAAGAACGTGTCGAAGGCGCGAGAGAGCAGCACCTCCGAGGGCCTCTTCCCGAAGCTGATCGACGACGCAGGTGGGTCGTCGCGCTTTAAAGACCAGCTTCCAGCGATTTTCCACTGGAAAGGTCACACTCCCGGCGAGATCCACAAGGAAGTCAGGCTGGCGTTCGAGCGCTACCGCGAATCCCTTGCGCCTAACTATCGCATGTTGCTCGATCGTTACGAGATTATGGACGCTGCGGTGAAGGTCGTCGGTGTCGGGAGCGTCGGCACCGGCTGCTGGATGATGTTATTGATGGCTCGCGGAAAAGACCCCCTCATTCTCCAAGTGAAGGAGGCGCGCGCCTCCGTCCTGGAAGGCTTTGCGGGAAAGAGTGTCTACCCGAACCACGGGCAGCGCGTGGTGAACGGCCTCCGGCTCATGCAACCGTCCAGCGACATCTTCCTCGGATGGACGGAGGGCACGAGAGGACGTCACTTCTATGTTCGCCAGCTACGGGACGTCAAGATCAAGTTCGCCGTCGAGACATTCGAGGCCGCCAGGATGGCGCTCTTCACCGAGTTTTGCGGTTATTCGCTAGCCCTCTCCCATGCGCGCTCCGGCGAGTCCGCACTCATCAGCGGCTACCTGGGCAAGAGCGACGTGTTCGACAAGGCGATCGCGGCTTTCTCCTTTGCCTATGCCGACCAGAACGAAGCAGATCACGCCGCGCTCAAACGCGCTATCCACAATGGTGAGGTTGAGGCGGTCATCGAACGCGCGAAGTGAGTTCATCTTGCATGAAGGAAATCCGAGGCTTCTTAGTACGGCGCGACCGCCACGATGGCTTTACGGTGAGCAGTCAAGGGTATGATCCGTAGTCGCTTTCGCGAGTGTCGTTGGCGGATGATCGAGATTCCGAAAGTCCGAAGACTCTCGTCTCAGGAAATCAGCCGTAAATCCCAAGGGTATTCACGGTGCGAAATGATCCTCAGGCGCCGAGCTTCCTCATGTGCAGAGTTGAGCAGCACATTCAACGTCTCCGGAGCGATCTAGCGATCGCAGAAGGAACTAGGAGTAAAGCCGAGCGTTTGGAAGCGAGCCATTGATCGCCGACGGTTCTGGTTAGAGTCTCATCGTCTGTCCAGGTGTCGCCAAGATCGCTCGAAGAGAGCGCCTCAATCGAAACGTCATCCGGGACTTCCACTTTCAGCAATCGGTACGATTTGGGAAAGTCGTACTGGACTGAGTTCCAAGTGAACAAGCACCTCCAGGAGTGCCCCAGCCACACTTTCTGCAAGGTACACAATCAGGTCGACCTTGCGTATGCCAGCGGGCCGATGTTTCGAGACCGCCCTTGCCATCGAGGGTTCGATGATTGCTGATTCGCCACAGGAACATCAGGCGAACATGCCTTGGTCAATCTGAATGAGCATCTGCTCTACTAAGCGGCCACCTGCCTCCGTAGAGAGCATCTGAATTGGTGTGCGGCCCTCAAATCTGCGTTTGGCCGTACGAAGCCAGTCCAATGCCGATTGCTGATCGCCCATCACCGACTGCGCTCGGGCAAGAATCTTAGCGGTGCGAATCGCTCGCTCCGATTCCTCTTTGGAAAGCGACTGGCGGCGGCTCTTGCGATGCTTCCAGGTTCGCAACGGTATGATGACGTCGAAGACTTCGTTGCGGGTCAGACCACGGTCGATCAGGTGATTGATCACTCGCGTAGGAAGTCCGCTCTCAACCAGGCGAACGACATTCTGTTCTGATCCAGGGTCGGTACCCAACCAGTCCTCGAAGTATTGATTCAGAGTCTTTGCTGTGGATGTCGCCATCGGCTTGCCTCTAGTACATGATGCCACAGAAACGACGGCAAGATGTACCCTAATCGCGGTACAAGAACGGTACAAGTTCCGGGTGTTCCTCAGCGTTCTTTTCGGTTACTTACAGGGCATTGCAGAGCGACCGCTGCCTTGTAAATACTGCGTTTTCAGATATCTAAGCGCCCTTTCACTGCGGTGTTATTCCTGGCAGTTATAAGCCCACTCCCAAATTGAATTGGACTCCTTAGCGGACCCACAACTAACCTCTAGCTGCTCTGGCAGCTCTCCAGCGGCAAGAATTATCTATGGAGGCGTCCATGCCTGGCCGTGCTTCCAAACCGGTTCGCCGGGTTGAATCCCGCGACACGTCTTTTGAGCGGCTTCTCGATAGCGATGAGGCGGCGGCTCTCCTGAAAATCCATCCCAAGACTCTCCAAAAAATGGCTCGAGACGGTGAGATAACCTCAACTGGACGGAACGACGTCTCGAAAGAACATCGTCATTGGAACTTTCGAGGAATTCCCAACGGCTTCGGCGGCCCAATCGGCCGTGGATGCGCTCCGCTTAACAATCAACCGGCAGACTCCGCAGCAACTTCTCAAGAGCGTCAGTTTCGAGACTCTTGTGAAGCACTATCGGGAACACGAACTTCCGGATATTTTTCACCATCGGAAGCCTGCCCCGGAGCCTCTTCGCACCGCCGCGGAATTGGACGCATTTACCGGGCTTCGTCGCGGAGAGCTGATTGGTCTACAGTGGCGGGACGTGGACTTCGACGATCTGGTGGTGCACGTTCGGCGCTCGGTCGTGATGATGGTGCAGGGCGCACCCAAGACCGAAGCCTCGGCGAAAGATGTTCCCTTAGATGCCGCACTTGCCGAATCGCTGTTGAAGCTCAGGTTGGCTGTACCTTACAACCGTCCAACCGACTGGGTGTTTGCTTCAGCGACGATGAGAGGCGAGCAACCACTCTGGCCGGAAACGCTCTGGCGCCGACACGGAAAGCCAGCGGTCAAAAGAGCGGGAATTACGAAGCGAGTATGCTTCCACACGTTTCGTCATGCGTACACAACTTTGCTGACTCAAAACAACGAGGACGTGAAGGTGGTGCAGGAGTTGTTGCGGCATGCCAACAGCCGAATCACGCTCGACCTGTACGCCCAAGCGGGAATGCCAGAGAAACGCGAAGCGCAAAGCAAGATTGTTCAGCTTGTCCTACGAAAGGGGGAAGGCACTGGCCTAAGTGGACCATATTGGACCATGAGCCTTGATTGCCATTTCCCTGTAAGTGCTTGAAGGGAAATGGCGGGGTCGACGGGACTCGAACCCGCGGCCTCTGCCGTGACAGGGCAGCGTTCTAACCAACTGAACTACGACCCCGCTTTTGGTTACGACGGGTTAGCGGAAACCCTTATCAACACTGGCTATAACACATATTCCGTGGTTTCGCCAGCTGCGCCCAGCTCGACTCTGATGAACCGCTTCAGGTCTTCTGGACCGCGCGGAGGTCGGAAAACCGTCCTCATTCGTTCTGAAAGAACGCAGGTTGCGTCCTACCGAACGTGGTTGATTGTAACAGATTACGGCGCGACGAAGGAAAGCCGAGCCGGCGTTTTCTTCGCCCAACGAATTTTATCGCTGCGCTGCGGCCCCGCGGACAAGCCGTCGCGCCAGGCAGTTACGAATCTGTGCGAAAACCTATCTCGAAAAACCTGTATGATAGCCACAGCAGAGGATTCGCGAAGGTTGAATCCTTTGACCGCGAAAAGCAATCAAATTACCAAATCCGAAGTTTGCAGAGGACTATGGCAGGAAGCTCAAGGACAAGTTTTGCCAAACGCCAGAAGGAACGAGCACGGCAGGAAAAACGCGCCGAGAAGGCCCAGCGAAAAGCGCAACGCAAACAGCCGGGCGAAGGAGACGTTGCCAGTGCTGCACCTCAACCAGTCGACGAACTCGTAGTTACCCACGACGAGGACGGTCAGCCGTTGGGATTCGACTTCCACGATTTTGCGAAGTAACCTGTGGTTACCAGTACCAAGTTGGTGCGCTGTGCGACATGGCATGCGCACCGTGATATAGTTCTAAGTAGACGCTATTGGCTGCGGCCGCTTGCAAGCGACATCCGATCCCTAATCTGATCTGATTTCCCGCCTTTCCTGCTTCCGTTTCATTTTCAGCGCCGAATAAAAATCAGAGCGGCTTCAGCTGTATCATCGCGACTCGCATCTTGTATGCCTCCTCGCGAGACGCCTCTCCAAGAAAGAAAAAATCGTTTGACACAATTTAAAGATATGCCCCTGTCTGCTGGGCTCCAGCAGAAGCTGGCACAGTTCCATTTCACCACCCCGACGCCGGTCCAGGCGTCCGCCATTCCGCCCGCACTTGAGGGCAAAGATGTACTGGCGACGGCGCAAACCGGCACCGGTAAGACCCTGGCTTTTCTGATCCCTATGATCGAGCGGCTGGCGACGCACGCCGTGCCGGGCAAAGTTTCCGCGTTGATTCTAGTGCCGACGCGCGAGTTGGCCATGCAGGTTCACGAGCAGTATGAGAAGCTGCGCGAGCGCAAAGCCGCACCCGCCGCGCTGGTCATTGGCGGGGTCAGCGAGCAGCGCCAGATTCAAGCTGTGCGCAAGGGCGCCAGCGTCGTGGTGGCCACGCCTGGCCGCCTGGAAGATTTCCTGCGCCGTAAGCTGGTCAACCTGCGCTCAGTCGCCATGTTGGTGCTGGACGAGTCGGACCGCATGCTCGATATGGGCTTCTTGCCCGCAATTCGCCGCATTGTGACCGAACTTCCCCGCGAGCGCCAGACCCTTTGCTTCTCCGCGACCCTGGAGGCCTCGGTGGCCCACCTGGTCAATGACTACATGAAAACTCCGGTGCGGGTAGCGCTGGGTTCGACCTCCAAGCCGGCCGACACGGTCGAGCTGCACGCCTTCGAAGTGCCGCTGGCCGAAAAGGCCGAGGTTCTGCGCCAGCTTCTCTATGCTGACAAGGGACAGACCCTGATCTTCGCCCGCACCAAGCGCGGCACCGAGCGGCTGACCAAGACGCTGGTACGCGATGGATTTTCCGCCGCGATGATTCACGGCGATCGCAGTCAATCGCAGCGGACCGGAGCACTGCACGGATTCGATCAGGGAAAATTCCAGATCCTGGTCGCCACCGACGTGGCCTCGCGCGGTATTCACGTTACCAATGTTGCGCATGTCATAAACTATGATCTGCCGCAGGTTCCGGAGGACTTCATTCATCGCGTGGGCCGCACCGGACGCATGGGCTCTGCCGGCCGCGCATCGACCCTGGTTTCCGGCACCGAGATTGGGGAATTGCGTTCGATCGAACGCGCCCTGAAGCTGAAGATCGCGCGCAAGCAAGTGAATGCCGGCGGCGAGACGGTTGCTCGCCGGGTGCAGAACACGCTGCCGACGCGCACGCTGTCGCGCATGACAGGCGAAGTGTTCTCCTAAGACGCAAATTGCAATAGCGTATAATCAGTCTATCCTCGCAGCGCGCGAGATAGACTGATTCTTGCCATCCTCGCACGCGAAGAGGGCGCACTCCTCAATTCTCCTCACCCGTGTTGTTCTCCTGACACCCTGCCGCCCGTGTTTCTTCGGCAAGGAGCTTCTGGTCAGCCGCCATTGCTTGTGCGAGGTCCCGAAATGAATGACAGACATCCGCGGCTTGGAACGAAAACTCCCGGGAGCAAGATCAGCATTCTCCTGGTCGACGCCGTCTCAGAGAGGCGCGCCTTGCGCAAAAAGATTATGGCCCTGCGCGGGGTCGAGGTGATTGGAGCCAGCGATCTGACCGAGGCCAGCTCCATCTGGCATCGCGATCGCTATGACATGGTGCTGGTGGACATTCGCGCCGATCATCGCGGATGCCTGGCCTTCCGTGACGAAATCAAGAAAGAGTCGCCGCAACAGATTGTCGCCTTTCTGGTGGGGAAGCCGAAATTTCTGGATCTGGAACCGCCTCTGGGTTCCTACGTCTCCGAGGAGCATGGTGCGGAGTGGGGAGATTCGCTGCGCAAAGCGGTGCGGGAAAGCTGCGGTTCGTTGTCGCAGCGTTACAGCTTTGTGGAAGCCAGCTGGCGAATTGCGGCCGGCCGACGCATGAACGGCCCCAGTCAGAATGCCGTGGAAGCGGCGTTGCCGGAGGTGATCGAAGCGCAGCAACCCGTAGGCGCCTTGGAGGAGACTGTGCTGCCAGGGAACCCGTTAGTTGACGGTCCCGGGGAGTTAAGCAGCGTGGCGGAGCGTCTGGCATGACCCAGCTACCGGCGATCGACAGGCTTTCGTTGCGCCTCAAGAACAAACTCAGGCTCGCCGAGCCGAAACCGGACCCAGTTCCAGTGGTGCAGCTTGACCACATCCTGACCAGCGTCGTGGTAGTCAACTGGGAGGCGCTTACCTCCTCGTCGGCAACCGCCCGGATTCGAGTGGAATATCACATTGCCACGGACGGCTCGGTGGAATATTTGAAGCTGTGGATGTCAGCTCGCGAGTATTGGAGCCTCATTTGTGATTACTCGGTTCATGCCGGCTGGTCGGACGGCCCGCGCTTCTCCAACGGTTACCACTCGCGCTCCTTAGGCCGGCTGCTGCAATCGATCATGCTGAACCAGAAACTCTTCTGCCACAGCTGCGCACCGGGTAGCAATGGGCTACTGGAGATTACAACTCCCACGTTGGAGGATAGCGATGCGGCCAGGTTACGGGTGAGCGAGACCTTCCAACGCTTGGCGTGAGGCGTAAGGAGTAGAGCGGCTTTTCCACGTAGGCGCTCAGCGGAATCGGCTAGACTGATATCCATGCTTCGAACCCACAAAGAGGCAGTAGCCGCGATCAAGTCTGCCCAGCAAAGAGTCGACAAGGCATTGCGCGAGCGAGATAAGGCGAAAGAAAAGCTCAAGCAAGCCCAGACCCGGCTGACCCTGGAACGAGAACAGCTTAGGAAGCACCAGGAGAAGCTGGAGAGTTAGCCAGCCTGCCGGCGTAATACCTAGAGCAACCCGTCTCGCCGGGCCGAGGCTAAAGCCGCTTCTTTGAGGCACCGCAACTCGCGGGCCTGAAGGCCCGCGCTTCCACCGGCGAAAACCTTGGGGCTACTTTCAAACAAACTCTGATCGCTCAACGAGCTCTAATCGCTCAACCAGCCCTCCTCACTTGCCGCGATCCGAATCGACCGGGCGCGCGTAGCCGGTCATCTCCAGATATCCCACCCCGTTCAGTGCGGAGCCGCTCCTGGTTCCGGTGATGGTGATGGCGCCCTCCCAATACGATAAGCTGGCGATGCTCCTGATCGCCATCTCCTGCGAAGCTAATGCAGTTCGTATCTGCAAGTCCATTCCCAGCGAAGGTATGGTGACTCGCCACGCGATGGGATAAATCCCGTGCGTGCTTGGACTGGTGTAGGTTTCCGTTCCGGGCTGCATGGTGAAGTCGGTGTTGCTGAGAAAGGTGGATTTTCCTTTCGCGTCGACGTAGGTGCCGGAAGAAAAGGGATCGACGCTGCCGTCCTTGTGCCGCAGGCGATAGAGCATGACCTCAGTATTGTCGTCCAGTTGCAAACTGAGCCAGTCCCAGCCGCTTTGGTCCTCATCGATGCGATTGCTGAAAAATTCGTGGTCCATCCAGGAGGTGCCGTCGACATGAAAAGTCTTCCCGTTCAAATCGATGGTTCCGCTGGTCAGCAGCCGGGTGAAGGAAATGTAGTGCGAAGCGTGGCCCAGGCCGGCCGACTTCTGGCTGACGCCGTTCTTGCCGTGGATGACCGGAGGCTTCTGCGAGCTCATGACGAAATGCAGAGCGAAGTTGTCGGCGACAGCTTGCAGATGCTGTTCTCCATTGACCCATTGCACCTGCCAGTTGCCGTTCCAGACTTTTCCCTGTGGCAGGCTGGCGCCCGCGACTCCGGGGCCCGAGCGATTGAGCCGTTCGGTGTGATAGAAATGTCCGCCGCTGAGATCGCTGAGCGCCAGGTGGGCCAGGTAGAGGTCCTGGACGTCCCAGTCAGTCGGATTCTTCTGTGCGCGGCTCACGGCCTGGCGGAAGAACGTCAGCTCGTAGCCGAATTTATGTCCGTCTGACGCTGTCAGATTGCCGGTGTAATACCACCACTCGGTTTTGTAATCCGGGTGGTTGAAATGATCGCGGGGAAATTCGTACTGATATCCGGGCAGCGCCATCTGATATTGCGCTGGTGCGGGCACCACAAAAAGCGCCAGGAGCACAGCGGCCAGAGCCTTACTCCTCATGCACCACCTCGATCGGGTTCAGCCGGGTGGCCACTCGCGCGGGATAGAATCCGGCCAGCACCGTCGCCGCGTAAACCAGGCTGAGTGCGGCCAGCAGCACGGCAACCGGCCAGTGGAACTGGATGGTCCAGCCAAACGACTGCTTGTTGATGACGAAGATCAGCAGCAGCGACAGCACGATGCCCAGCGCCAGTCCTGCCAGGTTGGCCAGCAGGCCGATCAACCCAGCTTCCAGCAGAATGAGTTTGCGGATTTGCGAAACCCCGGCTCCCAGAAAACGCAGCAGGCCCAACTCGCGGCGGCGATCGATCACCAAAGCGAGCAACGCCCCGGCGATGCCGATGATGGCGACGATCACGGCCACCACTTCCAGACGCATAGGTGATGGCGAAGGTGCGATCGAAGATCTGGATCGCTTCCGCTCGCAGACTACGATTGGTGAAGATTATCAGATGGTGACCGGCTGCAACCTTCTCAACCTCGGCCCGTACGGTGTCGACGCTCGATCCGGGAGCCACATAAATCGCCAGATTCGAAGGCGCGGGATCGTTGACATAGCGCAACATGATCGAGCGATCGATCACGATGAAACCTTTCTCGCTGCCATAGTCGTAGAAGATGTCGACCACGCGAAAAGGAATCTGAGCGGCGCCTAGAGGAAGAGGAATAACATCGCCCACGCGCACGTGATGCTTGTTGGCAAATGGTTCGCTGACCACAGCGTTGTCTCCGCTGCGCAGCTCGGCATTGACTGCGCTGGTAGGACGTCCGGAGAGGAATTGGATCTTGGCCAGGTCGTGAGAGCCAGTCGTGTCGGCTGATCCGAGCGAGGCAGGCAGGCCCTGATAGCTGATTTCGTAAGCGCGAAAGCGATCTACTCCTGCGACCCCGGGCAAGGATGCAATCTTGTCGGCCAAAGCCGGATCGATGGTGGGATGCCGATCGGCGGCGGGATCGCCCGCGGGCCGGAGAAACAAGTCAGCCTTGAGTTGATTGTCCATCCAGACCTGCACTGTCTGGCGAAAGCTGCCGACCATGATGCCGACGGAGGTGGTCATAGCGATTGCCGTCGCTAACGCGCCCACCAGCACCGAGGTCCGGCGAAGTGATGCAGCCAGGCTGCGTGATGCCAGAAATGCCTCGACTCCGGCGATTCGTCGCAGTAGGCCCGACGAAACCGCGGTCAAGCCGCTGACTAAAGCAGGAATAGCGAACGCGCAGGCGGCGATCATCAGCAACGCAGCGGCGTATCCGAAGAAGGGCTTGCCCGCAATCGGCGGGGCCAACGATGCCGCAGCGCCGAAAACAGCGAGCCCAACCGCGATCCACAGGTCGCGCACTTTGTGGACGCGGGCGGCATACTCGCGCTCTGCCCGCGCCATGGCCTCGACCGGCGCAACCAGGGAAGCTTCCCGCGCCGGGGAGGCCGCGGATGCCAGCGATATGCCGATGCCGATGCGCAAGGCCGAGCGCGATTATGCCCGGCGTCAATTCAATCGGAGCGGGACGGCTGCTGACATAAAGATTCTCGACGGTTGCGCCCAGCAAGCGCACGGCGCCAATGGCTAGCAGCCTTCCCACCACGATGCCCAGCAGTCCGCCGATTAATCCGAAGCATGCGGCCTCGCCGAGGAATGCTCCCAGCACATCCCCTCGGCTGGCTCCGAGAGCGCGTACGATGCCGATCTCCGGACGACGGCGCACCACCGAGACGGAAATCGTGTTGAAGATCAGGAACGCTCCAACCACCAGCGCAACGTAGCTCAGAATGCGCAGGTTCCAGCGGAACGCGCTCAACATGCGGCGATTCTCGTCGGTCTGGCTGCCTTCGCGACGCAACTCCACTCCCGCGGGCAGAGCCGCCCGCAAGCGCTTTTCCCACTGGTCCAGCGAAGGTGTCGCTGGAACCTTCAGCAGCACCCGATCGACTCGGCCCAGGCGATGGACGGCGCGTTGCGCGGCGGCGATGTCCATCAAGATCAGCCCGCCGCTGTCGCCCGAGTCCTTCAGCACTCCGCGCACAACGTAATCGGCAGGTTGGTCGTTGATTTGTAGACGTAAGATGTCGCCGGACTTCGCTCCCAGATTCGCGCTTACCCAGACGTCGTGGTTCGCCGTGTCTGCCAAATCGTCAGCCTTGGCTGACTCTTGCCGATCCAGGTTGAGGCCCTCGGGACGCTCCGCAATCAAGTCGAGACCGATGAGCGGGACGGTCTGGCCAGTCGTCCCCACCACGGCGTAGTCTTCGATGCGAGGCCGCACCGTAATCGAGTAGGGAAGAGTTGCCAGCTTGCCGACAACATTGTCCGGGACGCCGCCAATCGCCGTGACTTCCAGGTCAGCATCGCCGGTGAGCGTTTCGATGGACGAGTGAAACGAGCCGGCAGCGGCATCTCCCGCCAGTTCAATGGCAAGCACCACGGCTACGCCCAGAGCGACGGCCAGCACGACCAGAAAAGTGCGCAGCGGTTCGCGATGCAGCGGGCGAATGATGAGCCGGTAGAAGAGGCGCCAGCGTGACATCAGGAGCGCACGACCTCTTGGATTCTGCCGTCGCGCATCTTCACGATGGCGTCGGCGAAGGCGGCCGACTCAGCGCTGTGGGTTGCCATCAGGATGGAGGTCTTTTCGTTCTCGGTGATTCGGCGGAGCAGCTCCAGAATTACGTTGCCGGTTACGGTGTCGAGATTGCCGGTGGGCTCGTCGGCCAAGAGCAGTTTCGGAGCGTGCACCATGGCGCGGGCTATGGCGACCCGCTGCATCTGTCCCCCGGAAAGCTGGTGCGGCATTCTCGATCTAAGGTCGCCCAGTTCCACCAGATCAAGCTGGCGCTGGGCGCGATCGCGAGTATCGGATTCTCCCGCCAGCAGCAGCGGCAGCTCAACGTTTTCCAGCACACTTAAGGTATTCAGCAACTGAAACGACTGAAAGATGAAGCCCACCTTTTCGCGCCGTAACTGAGTCAGGCCGTTTTCGCTGACATCGGAAGTCGAGATTCCGTCCAGCAGGACGCGCCCGGTCGTAGGAAAGTCCATGGCCCCGGCCAGGTTCAGCAGGGTTGACTTACCGCAGCCGCTGCGCCCGACCAGGGCGATGAACTCGCCCTTGCACACGGTCAGCGAGATGCCGTCGAGTGCGGGCACGTGCTGGCCATCGCTCACGTAGGTCTTGGTCACCTGTTCCAGCCGCAGAAGGTCGGTTGGATCTTTTACGGCGCGCGGCGGCGTTAACTTGATTTGAGGTTCTACGAAGCCCATCTGGAAGCCAGTACGATTATGACATTAGCACCGGCCGAACCCTTACCATCGGGTTCTGTTCGGCAACCCCTGGACGCAGCCCTTCACAGCCGGAATTTTCCAGCGCGTCGGAGCCATGGCAAATAGCTCCTCGGGGAGGCCGAGGTTAAAGGGGCAGTACCTCGACGTTTCTTATCCAGAAAAGTGAAACAGCGGCCCTATGGCCGCTGTCCGTGCCCCTGCCAGCGAGCGATTTTACGCGGCGCCGTGCTCTTCGGAGTGGTGCTTGGCCGCTTCCTGGGCGTGATGGGAGGCATGGGCCTGATGTCCCTGGGCTACCTGGGCATGGTGCGCCGCCTTTTCATGATCGCCGGCTTCGTGATGCTTGGCAGCTTCCCGATGGTGATTGGCCGCGTGCTCATGATGATCGGCGGCTTCGGCATGATGATGTGCAGCTTCCTTCGACATGGTGATTTCCTTTCGCGTGAAGGATTCCGTGTATCGAGCAGGAATCTCCCCGCCATTGTGGGGAGCACGGGTTGCGGAGAGATTGCGAAGCCATGAATTGCTGGTGAATCGTTGTCGAGGTGGTTGCCTCTGGGCTCCCGGCAAAAAGAAAAGCGGGGCTAAGGAAAGCCCCGCCTCCAAGCGCTGTTACTGTGCTGTCACTGCTCAGGTATCAGCGATGGAATCCTCCTCCGCCGCGGAAGCCAAATCCTCCTCCGCCGCCGCCATGGAAGCCGCCGCTCATCACCCCGAAATGAGGCGCTGCCACGCTGGCATGCGACGGGCCGCGAAATCCGCTCGCCGGATGACCAAGGTATCCAGGATGAGCGTAGGCGGTGCCGTAATGTCCGGCGACAAAGGGCCGGGCGCCGCCGCGGTAGCCGTACGGATAAAAACGCGGGTAGAACGGCGAATAGCCAACCCACAGTGGGGAGTAAAATCCCCAGCCAAACGGGCTGTAGAAAATCCCGTCTCCCGGAATCCAGGTGTAGGCGGTAAAGAACGGATCCCAGTACCAGCCACCGCCATACCAGCCCAGCCCGCCCACATACCCACCGGCCGCATCAACATTGGCTTCCGCCAGGTATTGCGACCGCAGATTGCTAAAGCGATACAAATCGCTCTGGGTATACGCCGCCTGGTCAAACTTGACGGTCTTCAGCTTGCCGGTATTGTTGACGTTCAGCTCGTGCCCGCCTTTGACCTTAACCTGCTGGTCGCCATCCTGTACCATCGCTTCGCCCTTGAAGACCCGGACATCGCCGCTATCGGCATCGAAGCCATACACGCCGGTTTTCAGCATCTGGGTGGTGGCGCCGTCCTGCTGCACGCGCAGCAAATTGTCATTATGGATTTCGGCTACCTCCACGATCGCCTGTCCCTTAGACAGGTTGACCTCGGTATTCGTCAACATGGGCGAAACCATGGTGGCAGCGCTGTTGTCGCCCAGGCGGAAAAACACGCCCGGCGTCAGCAGGATCTCCGCCTTGCCCGTCTGCGTGGTAAGCGTTTGTCCGGTCTGCAAGTCGGCCGATCCGACAGATTTCGCATTTAGAGCCTGGCCGCCGATGGCAGCCTGCCCTTCTACATAGTTAACCGTCCCTGGTAGCGCTGGAGTTGCGGCCCAAGCGGGCGCAGACAGAATCGCTGCCAGGAAGAAACTTGCGACCCATTTCAACCTTGACAGCCTCATGTGATTTTTCTTTTGCCTCTGTTGAATTAGATGTAAGGCGCGGGAATTGGTCGCTCGGAGCGAGGACAGCAGATTTCTGCAAACACCAATGTTTATGCGGAATTAGACGGCGGGCTAACGGGATTGTGTTAATTAATGTTAAGCCAGGAAAAGCCGCCGAACTCGGATGAGTTGGCGGCCGTGGCGAATCGTTTTCGCAGCAGCCTGAGGACTAGTAGGCGAAGTATGGCCCGGTGCCTCCCGGTGTGGATGCGTTGTCAATCGCGGTAAACACATTTTTTCCGAAGAAGAATGACAACCCCCAATCGAAGCCGTTCAGGGCCGACGGAACTGGTCCTGCCAGCGTACTGAAAGCCGTGTTGTCGGTGTTGAACAGAGTATCGGTATTCTCGATGCTGAAGTTGACGGTAACCGGACTGCCGACCGGTCCAGAGTTGTTCTGCCCTTGATTGGTGGCCGATAGATTGTCAGGCGAGGTCGAGGGGCAATACCAGTCCTGTAGCGGACTCGCGCAGGTTGGAATACTGGAGTCAGCGAAGAAATATCCGTTGGAGCCACTGTCGAGGAAGCTCTGCGAATACGCCTGACCATTAAAGGTGGTAATGAGGTCGCCGGCGGTGGGTCCGCTGTCGGGCACCGGATATATGGTGGCGCCGCCCAGGGCGTTGTTCGATTCTGTGCCGATGCCGAAGATCAGGTTCCCGCTGGCGGTGAGCGTACCTCCGTCACCCACCGATTGCAATTGGATCAGCACCCCATTGTTGTCGGCCGGAAACTCGGCTACCGGGTTCGGGACTTGCTGGGTCAGAGTCGCCAAAGTCGGGCTGCACCCGGATGGCGGGCAATCATAGTAAATACAGGGAGCAGTTAGCGTGGAGTTGCAATTGTTGGAGCTGGTCACGCAATACTCGCCGCAGTCCGGTTGGAACAATCCCACGCCGATGATAGCGTTGGCGCCGAACGTGTCCACACTGCCACCCTCGTTACCGGCGCCTCCTTGCGGATTCTGAATGGAACAGCTGTTCGGAACCGGAGGCGAAGCCGAGCCTGGAATCAGCATCTGCACCGGTGCGCCCGACGCTTTTTCGCCTCCGACGGTAATGTCGGCCGTGACGATTGGTCCCCACACGAAGCCGTCGGCAAATACCAGGCACTCGTCCAAGGGATTGCCGAGGGAATCGTTTTCCGCCGGGAGGGGAAGGGTCAGCACGCTGGAAAGAATGCGCAGTCCGGACGAGCCGGTGTCGACCTGCACGTGGTCAATGGTCTGGCAGTTGCTGGTTCCCGGCACGCATACGGTAACGGTTACGAAGGCCACATTGGCGGAGGTAAAGTTCGCCGGATCAGGCCCGGCATCGACGATGAGAGGCGCAATGTTGGAGCCTGTCGCAGTCGGATTGACCGTAACCGATGCGGTGCCGGACACGGACGAGTTCTGGCTGGAAGTTGCCGTCACCGTGTCGACCAGGCTGGTTGTTACCACCGGTGCGGTTAGCAGACCGGAGGATGAAATGGAACCAGCGGTTGCGCTCCAGTTCACCGACGAGCTGAAATTTCCCGTCCCGTTCACGGTCGCCGAGCATTGGCTGGTCTGGCCCGAGGCGATCGTGGAGGGAGTACAGCTCACACTCACCGAAGTGATAGTCCCGGAATTATTTCCACTGCTGCTTCCGCAGGCCGCCAGCAGCGACAAACTTCCCAGCACGAGCAATAGTCCAAGTTTTTTCACGCTAGTCTCTCCTTCAGCGGATCTCGCTCGTCTGTACGCCTTGCGGCACTAATTGCGGAATGTAGGCCACGCCGTGGAAGCTGCGCATGTGTCCCACCTGATACAGCACCAGCCCGGGAGTGTCGATGACCGCCGCGCTGCGCCCGCTCCGCACCGGCTTACCGTCCGGCTGGGTCTGAGTTTGGGCAGCCTTTGCTGCCGCTGCCGCCTGCTGCGCCTGCGGGTAATAGGCGCCCAGCAGCAACTGGAAATTCGGGGGGAATTGCCCGTCCCAGGCGATTCCGAAAACCGCGCCGCCGGGAGTAACGAATTCGCGAACCTTCGCTCCCGTCGAGGTGGTGATCTCGTGCAGGACGTAGGTGCGATTGTCGGTGCTATGCAGCGTGCCGTTCATGCGGGCCTGGTCGGTGAGAACAGAAGCAGCGTTATCGCCGAGGGCCGCCCAGGCGGGAAAGGGAAGCAATAAAAGAAATGACGCCAGCAGCATGCCAACGCGACCTACAGAGCGAAGTCCAAACCGACTGAGACGTTTCATAATTCCCGGCCTTCCTTCGCAGCGGCCCCGCCAATTGCTGTGAGGGGTCACGCAAGGCTTAATTATCCAGCAATTTTGGTGTGAGGAATGTCAATTCGTGCAGCTTCCGGTTCTATAAACTCGGCTTCCAGGACATTGTTTCGCGCCAGGTTTATGTCCAATTCAGGCTCAGGCAGACAGAGGGTTCGGGAGAGCACTGGCACCGTAACTTCCCCTGCGACTCTGGGAACGCTAGAATGGTGCGGTAGGTTGTAGGTTGCGGGTTGCTACCTTCTATGTCCTTGACCAAAGCTGAAGCGCTGGAAATGTATCGCTCCGATGACCTGATTGGCATCGGTATGGAAGCCGACGCGGTGCGCCGCCGGCTGCATCCGGATGGTGTGGTCACCTATATCATCGACCGCAACATTAACTACACCAACTTCTGTACCGAATATTGCACCTTCTGTGCCTTCTATCGTCCGCTGAAAGGCAAGCTGGCGAAGGAAGGCTACATCCTCGACTTCGACACCATTTATGACAAAGTGCAAGAGACGGTGGAGCTAGGTGGCACCGGCGTCCTGCTGCAGGGCGGACTGCATCCGGACTTGAAGATCGAGTGGTACGAAGATCTGCTGCGCGGGTTAAAGCAGCGCTTCCCGCAGGTTCATATGCATTGCTTCTCGGCGTCAGAGATCATCTGCATTGCCGAGGTCAGCGGGCTGAGCATTGAAGACACGATCAAGCGTCTGCGCGATGCCGGACTGGATTCCATTCCCGGCGGCGGCGCGGAGATCCTGGATGACGAAGTCCGCTACAAGATCGCGCGCCTCAAATGTCTGACCGACGACTGGCTCAACGTTCATCGCACCGCGCACCAGCTCGGCATGAGAACCACCGCGACCATGATGTTCGGCGTGGGTGAAACCTACGAACACCGCATCAATCATTTCCAGGCTATCTACGATCTGCAGGAAGAGACAGGCGGCTTCACCGCGTTCATCCCGTGGTCCTTTCAGCCGCAGAACACGGCTCTGGGCGGTCGTGGATGGGACGAAGCCACCGCCGTCGAATACCTGAAGACGCTGGCCATCGCTCGCATCTTCCTCAGCAACTTCGAGAATGTTCAGTCGAGCTGGGTGACGCAGGGATTGAAAGTCTGCCAGACCGGCTTACGCTTCGGCGGCAACGATGTGGGCTCGGTGATGATCGAGGAGAACGTGGTGCGCGCCGCCGGGGTTCGCAACTGCACCACCGAGGAAGAGTTGCGCCGCATCATTCGCGACGCCGGCTTCCGTCCCGCCCAACGCGACACGCTGTACACCAAGTTCTTCCTGAACTGAAAATCTGTGCGGACAGAACAGCAGACATCCCACACTGCGATAGTGGGAGAGAGGCTTTAAACGTCTGTCCTCTGCAACCCTAGGTAGTGAATAGGGCTATGTCTCACTTATCCGGATAGCTTTTCTCGGCGTCACAGAACACGATTTTGTGCGGCAGTTGGTGGCATTTGGACCCAAGTTTCGACGCTTCGCGTGGGCCGGAGAATTCCCGCTTCCGCATCGGTTGGCGATATGGCTTTGATTACGCTAGGTATCACAGACTTTCGATTGGGTCCGCGCTAACTTGAATTGGGAACATGCCCACTGGCTTCTGCAGCGTTGGCATCTAATTATGCACATTCCTCGCACCACCGTTTTCTCCTCCGTCGTTTTTCTAGTAATCCTCATCTCGGCGATCGCATCCGCTCAAAACATCACTGAGCTGAAGACCCAAGCTGAGAATGGAGATGTAAAAGCACAACTCGACCTCGGCAGTGCTTATTACTCGGGTGTAGGTGTTGCAAAAAACGACGCTGAAGCCATGCGCTGGTGGCGGAAGGCTGCAGAACAGGGCAATGCGGTCGCGGAGTTCAATATTGGTCTAGCTTATGACTCTGGCTCGGGAATGCCCAAGAATTATGAGGCAGCCGCTCGCTGGTACCAAAAGGCCGCCGAACAAGGCGAGGCGAAGGCCCAAGCCAACCTTGCGCTGCTCTATCACGTTGGTAACGGCGTTACAAAGGACGAAGCTGCGGCTGTGCACTGGTGGCGTGAGGCTGCCGAGCAAGGTATCACGGCGGGTCAAATAAACCTGGGAACTGCCTATCACACAGGTATCGGCATCCCTAAAGATGACACAGAAGCCGTGCGCTGGTGGCGGAAGGCTGCCGAGCAAGGTGATGCAACCGCTCAATTCAATGTTGGAAATGCATATCATTCGGGCGTCGGAGTGCCAAGGGACGATGCTGAAGCCGTGCGCTGGTGGCAGAAAGCTGCCGAGCAAGGTGATGCAATGGCCCAACTCAATCTTGTGGTGGCATATACGCACGGCGTGGGAGTTCCCAAGAACGAGGCCGAGGGAATCAGGTGGCTGCGAAAGGCTGCTGAACTGGGCAACTTACAGGCTCAAACTGCTCTAGGCGTCGCGTATCAATCTGGGGCGGGCGTCGCAAAAGACAACGCTGAAGCGCTCCACTGGTGGCAGAAGGCCGCTGACCACGGCTTTGCGGCCGCGCAGTACAACCTCGGAGTGGCGTACTTCTACGGGGTAGGAGTCGCTAAGAGTGAGACCGAAGGAGTCAGATGGCTACGGAAAGCTGCCGAACAGGGCAACGCAGAGGCTGAGTCTCGCCTTGGCAATGCTTACTCTTCTGGTGCAGGAGTAGCGAAGGATAATGCTGAAGCTGTGAACTGGTGGCGCAAGGCAGCGGAGCAAGGAATTGCTCTGGCTCAGTACGGCCTGGGATATGCGTATTACTCCGGTACCGGCGTAGCGAAAGATGACGTAGAAGCTTACTTCTGGATGAATCTTGCTGCTTCATCCCTCGACCAGACTGCTAGAGATTCCCGCGACGGAATTGGCAAATTGCTGACCCCAGCCCAGCTTCTCGAAGTGCAGGAACGATGTCGCAAATGGGTGGAAGCACATCCAAGTACTCACAACTGATAGAACATGCTCGCGAAGCCACCTTGCACTTTCAAGAAACCAAAGGCCATCTTTGGTCCGGCGGGTTGTGGGTGATAAATCGCCATTACACAAGTAGTGGACCACGGTGGCGAAGGACAGCCGAACAGAAAGGACGCTATGTTGTGCTAAGCGGAGTAGGCACGGGCGGCGCTCGGGAGGAATTTTCTACCTAAGCGTCCCCAGCTTGGCTACCGGCCAATAGCCGAACACAGCCTTACCGTAGATGAAGTCCTCGTCGACCGGACCGAAATCGCGACTGTCGTTCGACAGGTTGCGATGGTCTCCTAGCACAAAATAGGAATGCGGGGGTACCACCGTCTCAGGATAGGAGCGTACATCCTCGTAAACTTCGGGAACGTAGGGCTCGCGTAACCGGTGGCCGTTCACGTAGACCACGCCATCGTCGATCTTGACCTGGTCGCCAGCAACCGCAATCACGCGCTTGATGTAGCTCTTGCTGGGATCGCGCGGGTAGCGGAAGACGATCACGTCTTCGCGCTCGATAGGCTCCAGCTTATAGACGAACTTGTTGATGAAGACGCGTTCCTGGTCCTGCAGCGTCGGCATCATGCTGGTGCCTTCGACTTTGACCGGCTGGTACAGGAAGATGATGAAGAAGGCCGAAACCGCCAGCGAGATAATTACGTCGCGCAACCAGCCAGACAGAATCGGCTTAAGGCGCGAGGGGTCGGCGGGCAACGCCGTTTTGGCACGATCCGAAGATGTGGGAGGAGTAGCGCCGGTCGGATTCTCAGGGCTCGGGACCAGACTCATCGTAATAGTTTAGACGTCGACCTACCATTATAGTTTCAGCGCTCCGGCACCGCGCACGGCGCCAGGCTAGCGGCCCAGTAAAGCCTCCAGCTTTTGAATATCGTGGCTCGCCTGATCGAGATAGCGCCGGGCGCGATCGGTGTCAGCGGCAGCAATGGCCTGCTTCGCCTTAGCCAGATCGTTGTGCATGCTGGCCCGGGCCGCGACTATGTCGCCGCGCAATCCCAAGCCGCTTTCAGCCATCTTCTGCTGCATGGTTTCGAGGCTGTTGTCCGCCGCCGCGGCACGGCTCTCTAGCCGATCCTCTTCCCGTTCCATGTCGTTGAGCGCTTTCTGCCGCTCGAGATTTTCTGCCGGCCGCGCATTCGCCGTCGGCCCGCTTCTGGCGCCGTGCGGAGGAGCTCCCAGCTTAGCGGTCACAGGGGGAGCAGGGACGGCGACGCTCGCCTTAGCCGTGACGTTGGGCATCGCCGGCGGAGTTGACGCCTGCTGCTTGGTCGCAGGTAGCGTGGCCGGCGCTGCTGGTTTGGGCACCATCGTTGGGGCGGATGCCGCCGATTGCACTGCGGCCTCGGCCGGCGCATTCTGCTTGTGCGATCGATAGGCTTGCGCCCCGCCAAATACGGCCACCAGAATCAGGATTGCCGCCGCCAATGTCCAGCCCAGGTGGCGTCTGCCGCGCGTCGGCTGCGCGTGGCCGGGCGCGGTTTGCGGCAAGCCGGAACCAACGCGTGGCGGCGTGGGCGTCATGGCGATGGTTCGTTCCGGCAGCGGCGTCGGTGCTGCTTGTGGTATGGGAGCGGGGGTTGGCGTGGCAAGTCTGGTCACCAGCGGAATCGGGGTAGTCTGGGTGACCGTGGCTTCCTGGTCAAAGGCAGCCAGCGCAGCCCGGACCTCCGCCAGAGCATTACGAAAAGCTTCGGCCGTCTGGAAACGCTGGGCTGGATCTTTGGCGACGGCCATCATAATCACGTCGCTTAGCGCCTGGGGCAGGCTGGGCTGCACCTCAATCGGCGAGCGCGGAATTTCCATTACATGCGCTTCCATGAGGGAAAAGCTGCTGGTGGCAGAGAACATCCGCTTCCCGGTCACCATCTGGTAGAGCGATACGCCCAACGAATATAAGTCCGACCGCCCGTCCGTTGGTTCCGCCTTCACCTGCTCGGGCGACATGTAGTCGAGCGAGCCCAGAGTGGCGCCGGTTACGGTCATGCCAAGATCGGTGCTGGAACGGGCGATGCCGAAGTCCATGAGCTTGACCGCGCCTTCAGGCGTCAGCATCATGTTGGCCGGCTTGATGTCGCGATGAATGACATGCCGGCTGTGGGCGTAGCTCAATGCTGCCAGCACCTGGTCGGTATAGTTCAACGCGCCGGTGGTGGAGAAGGCGCCGCCACTCAGGCGGTGGGCCAGCGTGTCGCCTTCCACATACTCCATGATCATGACCAGCTGATTCTCGGCCGTGAATGCGGTGCGGAGGGAGGCGATATTGGGATGCTCCAGGCTGGCCAGCAGCTTGATCTCGCGCATGAATCGGCTTGCCAGGTCGCTCTCCTGCGCCAGGTCGGGGAGCAGAACTTTCATGGCCTCGACGCGATCGGAAAGAACGTTGCGCACCAGGTAAACCTGTCCCATGCCTCCGTGCCCGAGCTCGCGGATAATTTCGTAATCGCCGATCTGTTTGCCTGCCGGTTCCGCCATAGGAAAGCCCCAGCCTCGATGGTTATGGGAAAAGTCCACCACGGTCGAGCGTCAGGAAAAGTGGTGGTGATATCGACAACGCAGAGAGCCGGGAGGGAGAGCGGGATCACATCGCCAGCTCAAAATGACGCGTAATTATGCTCTGCCCTGCGGGGAGGGTCAAGCGCAACCCCGGCGCCTGCGCCTGTGTGAGCCCAAACCATGCCGGACCCTGCAGATCGAATGCGAACCCGGCAATGTTTGGGCCGAGAGACCTTTCTCCGATACAATGCATCGCAAGGATGTCCCTCATCATGAAGCGACCCGCACTACTCATGCTCATAGCCTTGCTCGCGGTGGTTTGCGTTGCTCAGGGCGATCATGTTCCCGCCTATAACAACGGGCCTTTGAAAGCCGGCGAAACGTTGCCGATCCTTCCCAAAGATCAGTTGTGGGGAGAAGCGTTTAAGTTTCCGTACCAGGTACGAGCCTATGAACTGGCGGCCAAGATTCCCGGCGTGCTCAACCAGATGCCGTGTTACTGCTATTGCGAACGCATCGGGCACAGCAGTCTGCACACTTGTTTTGAGAGCGCGCACGGCGCTCACTGCGGGATTTGCATGAAAGAGGTTTTCTATACGTACGAACAGACCAAGCTGAAAAAGACGCCGGCCCAGATTCGAGCCGGCATCATCAAAGGTGACTGGAAGTCGATCGACTTGGAATCGGCGGCGAAGAGCGACTAAAGCGATCAACACAATATTATCGGTGGCTACCGGATTCAGAGGGTGGGTTGACGAGTTCCCCGGTTGCGGGTATAACTCAGCGAAACAGCCTGCTTGTGATTTGGGGTTTTTCCACAGCCCTCAGCGGTTCGCGGTCGCAAACGACCTAAGGGAAGCCACCGGATGAAGAAAAAAGTCGCGGGAAAAGTTAAAGAAATAGCTTCCAAGTCTAACAAAGATAAAAACTTAATAATCTCCGTAGCAGGCTCCGAGAATGCTGGCCGAGGACCCAAGCCCATGAAACTAGCCGACGACCCCCGTTTTGCACAGGCTGTGCAAAACTATGAGGCCGGACTCAAAGCTCTGCAGGTACATAAATACGACCGAGCCAAGGCTTATTTCGAGAAGGTTCTGGGCGGACCGAGCCCGGAACTGGCAGATCGCGCCTCGGTGCACCTCAATACCTGCAACCAGCAATTAAGCCGGGCCTCCACTACTTTCAAAACGCCCGAGGAGCAGTTTGACTACGCTGTGTCGCTCATGAACATGGGAGACTATGTGACGGCGCGCGAGAATTTTGAGCTGCTGGTGAAGCGTTCGCCCAAGCTGGATTTCATATGGTACGGCATGGCGTCGTTAAACTGCCTGACCGGCCACTTTCCCGAAGCGATTCAAAGCTTGAACGAAGCCATTCGTCTCAACCCCGCGAACCGCTATCAGGCGCGCAACGATTCCGATTTCAAGAACCTGGCCGACGACCCCAGATTCACCGAGCTGCTCTACCCGGATAATAGCGCCGAAGTCCCGCCTGAAGCGGAGAAATGGCACTTCTAGCGGCCGCCACTCAGGCAGAATCATGCAGAATTACTCCGTCTCAGAATCACGAGCTGTCAACGTCGTTGCCATGGGCGGAGGCACCGGACTCTCGACGTTGCTCCGTGGTTTGAAGCGCTACGTCACCCCCGGCGCATTGGAGGGCCAGGCTGGCAATCTTCCATCGGTGGCAGATTTATCGGCCATCGTCACGGTGAGCGATGACGGCGGATCCAGCGGACGGCTGCGACGAGAACTGAATCTGCCCGCTCCCGGCGATGTGCGCAGCTGCATCGTGGCGCTCTCGGAAGAGGAAGCGCTGTTGTCGCGGCTGTTTCAATACCGCTTTCCGGCCGGCGAAGGTCTGGGCGGACACAGCTTCGGCAACTTGTTCCTTTCGGCGATGACGGCCATTACCGGCGACTTCAGCCAGGCGGTCAAGTATTCTTCGGCCATTCTGGCCACCCGCGGCCATATCTACCCGGCCACGACCAGCAACGCGCAGCTCTACGCCATCATGGACGACGGCTCGTTCGTGCGCGGCGAGACTAACATCACGGCCAGTCATCGCCGCATTGTTGAGCTTCGCATGGCGCCAGCCAATGCGCGGCCATTGCCGACTGCGCTGGAGGCAATCGAGAAGGCCGACCTGATTACCATCGGTCCGGGATCGCTATTCACCAGCCTGGTACCGAATCTGCTGGTGCGGGAGGTTTCCGACGCCATCGCCAAATCCCGGGCGATTAAAGTATTCGTGTGCAACCTGATGACCCAGGCCAATGAGAGCCTGGGGCTGTCCGCGTCCGATCACATTCGTGCGCTGTACAAGCACGCTCGCCATCGTTTCTTCGACTACGCCCTGGTGAATCGCACGCCGGCATCTCCCGCGCTGGCTGCGAAGTACGCTGAAAGGCAGCAATCGCAGATCGAGCCTGACGTCGAGCCTATCGAGGCCCTTGGCGTGAAACCGGTTCTGGGAGACTACCTGCTGGAGGAGATGCGCCAGGACGGCCTGGTTGCCCGCCACAACACTCACCGGGTTGCGCAAGATCTGCTGCAGCTTATGATGGAGTTGCGCGAATCCCCGGTACCTGCGCTGCGCCGGGATTCGTAGCTTGCTTTGCACGTCTGGATCGAAATGGCCAAGCCCACTTCTGCCTCCCCTAAGCCCGCCAAGAAAAAGCCTGCTGCCTTTGCCGTGGTCATTCTGGCTGCTGGAAAAGGCACCCGTCTGAAGTCACGCCGTCCCAAGGTATTGCATGAGATCGCCGGCAAGCCTTTGCTGGCCCATGTTGTAGCCGCAGCGGCGGAAGTCGTGGCGCCGCAAAACATCTTCGCGATCATCGGCCACGAAGCCGAGCGGGTTCGCCAGGCTCTGCAATCGTCTGGGATTCACTTCGTTCTGCAAGCCGAGCAACTAGGCACCGGCCACGCCATGATGACCGCCCGCGCCGCGCTCGCGGGTTTCGAGAATGTTTTGGTTCTGTCCGGTGATGTGCCGCTGATCAAAGCCGAGACCATTGCGCGGGTTCGCGATTTTCATTTGGCCAACCACGCGGCCATGACCATGCTTACCGCCGAACCCGACGACCCGGCCGGCTATGGCCGGGTCTTCCGTAAAATCTCACGCGGCAAAGAGACCGATGAAGTTGATCGCATCGTGGAACACAAGGCATTGCGGGGCAAGGAAGGGAAGCAGCGCGAGATCAACTCCGGCATCTATGCCTTCGCCACCAAGCCTTTGTACGCTCACATTGGCGAGCTGGGAACTGATAATGCTAACCACGAGTATTACTTGACTGACATCGCAGTCCTGTTGCGCAAGGCCGGCGAAAAGGTTCTGGCATTACGGGCGGAGGATTCCAACGAAGTGCTGGGGGTCAACACTCGCCTGGAACTGGCGCGACTGGATGCTCAGCTTCGCGACAAGAAAGCTCAGGAGCTAATGCTGGCCGGCACTACCATCTTTCGCCCCGAGACCTGCGATATCGACGCCGACGTCACCATTGGCCCTGACACCGTTATCGAGCCCTTTGTGCAGCTGATTGGGGCTACCAAGATCGGCGCCGATTGCCGCATTCGTTCGTTTTCCGTGATCACCAATTGCGAGATTGGCGATAAAGTGCTGATCCGGCCCGGCTGCATTATGGACGACTCCATTGTGCGCAACGGCGCTGAGCTTGGACCCTATTCGCGGCTGCGCCCGGGCAGTGACATTGGCGAGGGCGCCCACGTTGGCAACTTTGTGGAGACGAAGAAAACGCGGTTGGGCAAAGGATCGAAGGCCAATCATCTGTCTTACCTGGGCGACGCCGAGATCGGCGAAGGCGTTAACGTAGGAGCCGGCACCATCACCTGCAACTACGATGGTGTAAGCAAGAGCGTCACCGTGCTCGAGGACGGAGTGTTTGTGGGCAGCGATACGACCCTGGTTGCGCCGATTCGTGTCGGTCGAGGCGCTTACATCGGCGCAGCCTCTTGCATCACGCTGGATGTTCCGGCCGACGCCCTGGCTATCGCTCGCGCCCGGCAATTTACCAAGGAGGGGTGGGCCAAGGACCGGCGAACCCGGCTCAAGAACCTCAAGAACGATAAGGCCGTACCGGCCAAGTAATTTGGTTGGCCACTCCACCGTATACTCGCGTCATCCTAAGTCGGGAAGGGAGCTGACTTATGAAAAAAGACGCGGCAGCAAACGAAACCGCGAATCACCCCGGCACAAATCCTAATGTTCATCCTCAGGACGGCGGAATCAATCCTTCCGCTCCTTCGGTCGGCACCGAGGGCTGGGGCACCACCAGCGACGAGCGGCGGGTGCTATCCGATAACCATCCCTCCGAAACTCGGGCCGGCCAGATGAAGGGCAATCCGGGCGATAACCAGACCGAGGCATCGCAGCGGGCGAGCGATGAGGCGACCACAAATAAAAAGCCGTAGAGCGAATCCAGTGAACTGCGGCCGAGGTTGCACCCAGGCTTCGGCGCGCTCGGTGAATACCGCCCACGGCCGAGTTGATCCGACGAATGAAAAGGGAGGCCTTTGCGGCCTCCCGAATGGCTTGCATCTCTGGTCGTTAGGGTCAGGTCCTACTGACTAGACTGTTCCTCGTGAGACGACTCCTTCGCGGAGCGCTTTACCGTAATCGAGTTCCCCAGCTTAAACGTGACCACCGATTCCGCCGGAATCTGCAGATCTTTGTTGCCGGTAAATGCAGCGCCTGCCGTACCAGCGCCCGCGCCGATCAGGCCGCCGATAAGAGCGCCCTTGCCGCCGCCGGCCAGTCCGCCAATCAGGGCGCCGGCTCCGGTGCCACCGCCAGCCATGACGGCCGTGCGCTTGCCCTTGCCCTTGACGGTCTGAGTATAGGTGGAGCTCTGGATGGTCGTCGGAACGCCATGCACGTTGATCGAGGTCAATGCGACCGACAAAGTGCCTTCGCCTTTAAACCTGCCGGGCGACTTCGCGTCGACCACAGTTCCCGCTACTCCAGCACCGGACGGAATGGCCACCACGCCGTCGACCGCTACGCTATGAGCCAGTACTCCGGTAAAGGAATCGCCCGGACTCGCGGTCTTGGTGTCGATGGTATTGCCTATCCGCACCACCAGGTTGGTCCCGGCCGGAACTACCAGCGGCGGAGGTGGGGGCGGAGGCGGAGGTGGCGCTTGCGCCATCTGCTGTTGCGGTTGCTGCGCAGGCGCCATTTGCTGCTGCTGCGCCGGAGCCGAGGAGGCCTGTTGATTTTGGGCCGGCGCCGCTGCCGCAGGTTGGTTAGCCTGAGCCGAAGAAGAGGAAGCGTCGTTGCTCATGGCCGACTGATTCTGGCTCTCATTTTTCTTGCTGCAGGCCGCTAAACTTAGAACGAGAATTGCACCAAACACGAGTGCTGAGATTCGGGAACGCATAGTTCTCCTTCTTTTCGTTGTTGTGTCGGATCGGACGATCCAAACAGCTACTGCCCGGAACGACTGCCTACGCTCCGCCTTCACAAGCTGTACGTACTACGACAGGCGCGGGCTCAATCCTGAAAAGAGCCGTCAAAATTGTAACCCGTTTGCCGCCCTTCAGTCCTGCTTTTCCTGCCCGTCCTTCAGCCCGGCTAGCTATCCTATCGCTGACTCATCGCTGACCTCAGAGGTCACCGCCGGCGCCGGCTTCCCCTCCTCGCGCAGGGCAAAATATCCGAGCACGCCTGACAGTACGGATGCGCCCAACACGGCGGTCTTTGCCTCTAACAGATGTGCGGGATCGTCGAAGGCCAGAGAGCTAATGAAGATGGAGACGGTGAATCCGATTCCAGCCAGCACGCCCACCGCGCCGATTTGCCGCCAACTGACACCGTTGGGGAGTTGCGCCAGCCGTCCCATAACTGCTGCTTTGGCGAAGCCGATGATCCCCAGCGGCTTGCCTACCACCAGGCCCAGGATGATTCCCCAGGCGATGCGGCTGGTCAACAGGGAATGCCAGGCGCCTCCGGAAAACGTGACTCCCGCATTGGCCAGCGCGAATAGCGGCAACACCAGGAATGAAACCCAATCGTTCAGCAGACGAGTCAAGCGCTCGGATGGCGACTCGGTATTGTTCAACAGCTGATCGAAACCGCCGAGCAGATTCTTGGCTGTCTTGACGTCGCCGGCGGCCATGGCATCGCGAAAACGCCGGGACATGTCAGTGGCGATATCCTGAAATTCCTCCAGCGACAAAGTCGCCGTCGTCGGTACCATGAATCCCAGGATCACGCCCGCGATGGTGGCATGGATCCCCGATCGCAAAACCGCCACCCAGAATCCTACGCCCAGCACGAAATATAAAATGGGCTCGGAGATTCCCAACTTCAGCACCACAAAAATCAGGCCGAGTATCACCAGGCCCAACAGCAGTGCGGCTCGATCGATGGAAGCGCTGTAGAACACCGCGATCACCAGAATGGCGCCAATGTCGTCGGCAATCGCCAGTGAGAGCAGGAAGATTTTCAGATCCGCCGGAACGCCTTTCACCATGCCTAACACGCCCAAGGAGAAAGCGATGTCGGTCGCCATGGGAACGCCCCAGCCATGCTGGCCTTCGTGGCCTCGGTTCAGCACGGCAAACAGCAGGGCTGGAACAATCATTCCGCCCAGAGCCCCGAAGATGGGGAAGGCCGCTCGCCGCATGTCGGCCAACTCCCCGTGCACAATCTCATGCTTGATCTCCATGCCCACCAGAAAGAAAAAGATGGCCATCAGCAGGTCATTGATCCAGGCGTGGATCGGCAACTGGAGCCGCGACAGCGACAGTTCCATTTCCCAGACGTGATGGTAGGAGTCATGCCAGGGCGAGTTGGCCCAGAGCAGCGCGAGAACCGCGGCCGCCAGCAAAATGATGCTGCTGATTCCCTGGATGTGAATGAAGCGCTGAATGGGCAGCACCAGGGTGCGCGTCACCAGCGACTCGCGCAGCTTCACTTGCAGAGCGCCATAAGTACGAGGAGGGATGCCCATAGGTTTGCGGCCGGAGATGCGCCCGGCGCTATCGTTCCATTCAACCTGTAAACACAATCGGCGTCAACGAGACTCGCATCGGCTATGTTACGGTTTCGATTCGAGCACCGAATTGTTTCCGCGGCGAGCTCTGGGCTATGCTGTCAAACTCACATGGATATTCATCTGACCGCGGTTGTGCGCAATGTGCTCGAGGTATTCGCTGCCTTGCTGCCGATCGTGAATCCGCTGGGCATGGCGCCGATCTTCGCCGAGATGACTTTGGGATATGCGGAAGCCATCCGCCGCACCGTGGCCATGCGGGTAGCGATTAACGGCATCTTACTGTTGGTAGCATCATTGTTCATCGGATCGTATGTTCTGCAGTTCTTTGGCGTAAGTCTGGCGGCGGTGCAGTTCGGCGGCGGCCTGGTGGTTACCGTCGCAGGCTGGCGCATTCTGAACAAGCAGAACGATATGAATGAGCGGCAACCTGAATCGCCCCCGGACAAACAGGAGATTCTGTCACAGGCGTTTTACCCGCTCACCATGCCGCTGACGGTGGGTCCGGGATCGATCGCCGTCGCCCTCACCCTGGGCAGCAATCTGCACGAAGAGGCTCATCTGCAGCTCATTGTCAGCGCACTGACCGCGGTGATTGGCATTCTGCTGATCGGGCTCGCCATCTTTCTCTGCTATCGCTTTTCCGACGGACTGGAGCGTCTGCTAGGCCGAACCGGCACCAGCGTCCTGATCCGGCTGTCCGCCTTCATCGTGGTGTGTATCGGCATCCAGATCATGTTCAACGGGCTGGATGAGTTCTATCGCGCCTTAAACAGAGTTGCCGGCTAAGCCCCGTCCTCATCTTCAGTCACGGTGCAAAAGCCCGTGGGCCACCGGAGCCTCGCGGACATCTTTGGCCTTTTGCAGCCACTCCAGAGCCTTCGGCATGTTTCCCAGATCGCGATAGGCGACGGCAATATTGTTACAGATCCTGATTTTATCTTGCCTCTCCGGAGCCTGGTCGAGGACGGCCTGGTAGCGGACGATCGCAGCTTCCAATTGTCCTTCCTGCTGGTCATGGATGGCGATATGCAGATTGCTGAGGTAATCTTTGGGAAAGATTGCCGCCGCCCGCAAGAAATGCGGCAAAGCCTCTTCTTCATTGTGCCCGGACAGCAGCAGTCCCAGGTTGTCCTCAGCTGTCCAGTCGTCCTTGACCGTCTGCGCTGCGTGGGACCACAGGGTCAGGGAATCTTTCCAGTAGTTAATCTGACGCCGAGTCAGTACCGTCAACGTGAGCAGGACCGCGAGACCCAATCCAGCCAGCGCAAACTTAGGAATACGGCGCTCTTCGGCCCACTCGGTCAAGCCCCAGACGACCATGATGTAGAGCCCCATAAAGGAGTCGTAGGCGTAACGGTCAGCCAGCGCCTGTCCGCCGACCTGGATGACGCCAATCACGGGAACCAGCGTGATCAGGAACCAAAGCCAGCCCACCACCAGATAGCGGTAGCGCCGCATCCTGACAACGAAGGCGCTGACCGCCAAAAGAAAAGCCAGCGCGGCGAAGGTTTGCCAATGCCAGATCCATCCCCAGGTGTAGGGATATTCGGGGGCCAGTGAAGACGGCCAGAAGGCTTTCCCAACGTACCGCGCGTAAGACAGGAACGCGTTCCCCACGTGCGTCCAGAATAAGTACGTCCAGCTCTGAGGCCGGCCCATTCCTTGCGCCAGCATGGTGAGTCCTGCACTGGCGGCGCACAGAAACAGCAAGGGAACCTTCTCCCACACTAGCGCGGAAAAGCTTCGGGCAGGGCAAGGCGCCGGTCCGCCCGCCACCGGAGGCGATTGGGTGTTAGCAAACATCCGCCGCAAAGGCCAATAATCCCACAGCAGCAGCACCAGGGGCAGGGCAATCACCTGGGGCTTCGCCAGCAGCCCCAGGGCAAACAGCGCCGCCATCACCAGGTAGCGGGATACGCGAGGGGCCAGCGCATACCAACGGTACGCCCCCAGGGCGAGCAGGAAGAAAACCGTGCTGAGCACGGTCTTGAGTTCAGCTACCCAAGCCACCGCCTCCACGTTGAGCGGATGCAGGGCAAACAGAGCTGCCACCATGAAACTGCGGCCAACCGCTCCAGTAGCTCGCGTCAGGACCCAGAACAGCAGCACCACGTTGATGGCATGAAGCAACGCATTGACGTCATGGTGGCCGGCAGGATCCAAGCCAAAAAATTGGCAATCGATGGCGAGCGCGATCCAGGTCAAGGGATGCCAGTTCAAGGCATGCCAGGTGGTGAACGACCAGACGACGGTGCGCCAGTTCAGCCCGTTTTGAATGTGGGTGTTGTCGGTAACGTACAGACCGTCATCGAGATTGAAAAACGGATGACTGCCAACCGGAGCATAGACCGCGAGGGTTACAAGCAGAAGAAGTAGCCCGAGTCCGGCAGCGATAAGCCGTTTCTTCCGCGCCAATGCAGTTAGCTTCGAACCGAAGTGGCCCGACAGTTGTTGTAGCGAACTCGACCCGACCGAAATTGCTCCTCCTGACACCGCTTAGCAGGAAGTCTTTCTTCGTTTCCGACCGCCTCCACTATAACCCACCGGAGTTGCATCTCAAGATCGGTTCGCAAGGGCCGGCGCAAACCCCGGCCTGACGTAAAATGTTCAGCAATGAGTTCCGCTTCACGTCCTCAACCGTATCTTTTTGGGTTTGCCTTACTTCTTGTGACCCTTCTCGCCGCCTGTTCCCGGCCGCCGGCGGCCAAACGCTATGAATTACAAGGCCGGGTAGTGGCCGTCGATCCGGCTGCTCATACCCTGACCGTGGCCCATCAGGACGTCCCTGGACTGATGAAAGGCATGACCATGCCATTCCCGGTTGGGCATGGAAGCGACTGGGTCTTCCGCGCAATTGCGCCTGGCGACCACATTCAAGCCACCCTGGTTCTCAGCGATCACGCCGAGTTGCAGGACATCAGCTTCACCAAGTCGAGTGCCAGTGCGGTCGACGGCACCTCTGCTTTGCATATTCCTCAGCCCGGCGAACTAGTCCCCAACTTTGCGCTGGTTAACCAGGATGGCCGTAGCATCCATTTGCAACAGTTCCAGGGCAAGCCGTTGCTGCTGACTCTTGTCTACACCCGCTGCCCGTTTCCCGACTATTGCCTGCGCATGAGCAGTAACTTTTCGCAGATCCTGCAGCAGTTGGCGAAGCAGCCTCAAGTGTTTGCGAGAACGCAGCTTCTTAGTATCAGCATTGATCCGAAAGACGATACGCCGGCGGTAATGCGAAGCTACGGCGCGCGCTATGTCGGTCAGACCGATCCCAACTTCCGGCATTGGGAGTTTGCTACCGGCTCGCCGGAGCAAGTGCGCCAAGCGGCCGATTTTTTCGGCCTGGTATACAACCAGAAAGACGGCCAGATCGTGCACAGCCTCAGTACGGTTCTGATTGGCAAAGATGGAAAAGTGCTCAAGGTATACTCGGGAAACGGTTGGAAGCCAGAAGATGTCGCCGCCGACTTCGCCGCTGCGGCGGGCGAATAATGTCGAGAGGTTGTGGTTTCCAGCGCCCTATTGATCTCGAACTCAAGGAGCTTGCATGGCGCAGACAGTCGATTCGGTCGGGAAGCTAAATGAACTGATCAAGGGCATCGACTTTGCGATGCTGACCACGGTGAGGCCCGATGGCACCTTACACAGCTGTCCCATGGCCAGCCCGGGAGTGGATGCTGAGGGCGTGGTCTGGCTTTTCTCGGCCAACAATACCGAGAAGGTGGAAGCCATTCGCACCAGCCAGCGAGTGAATCTCGCCTACATCGATCATCCCGGCCAGCGCTATGTTTCGGTTAGCGGATATTGTGAACTGGTGCGCGATCACGTCAAGGCCAAGGAGTTGTGGAGTCCTGCCTATAAAGCCTGGTTTCCCGGTGGGCTTGACGATGCCAACCTGATTCTATTGAAGGTGAATGTGCAGCAGGTCGATTACTGGAGCGGCGGCCAAGGGCGTATGGAGCATCTCGGTTTTGCCCACGGCGCCATGGGCGCATGACCCCGAACCGCTCACCTCAACTTCCGATTGCAGCCTCAGAAAATTCAGGAGAAGCCAATGAAGCCGAATCGTCGTCTGCCCTGGCTGTGCTTAGTCAGTTGCTGCCTGTTGTCACTCCTCGGCAGCCAGGCCGGAGCTCAGGCGCAGCCGCGCAGGGGAACGTCCGATATCCCCTTCGATTTTTATATCGCGGGAACCAAGCTGCCGGCCGGGCATTACATCCTTGACGTGGTTGCCCCCACCTACGCAACGATTCGCAGTCAGGACGGCAAGCTGCAGCAGGACTTGTACTTTATGCAGACGGCTCTACCTGGCAAGAATCCGCAATCAAAAATCGTTTTCAATTTGCGGGATGGCAAATACTACTTCTCCCAAGTCTGGAGCTGGTATGGCAAGGCGCAGCTAACCTCCTTCACTCCCAAAGCAAGCGATCAAACCAAAGATGTCCCTCTGGTGCGGGTTGAAAAAGATGTGGCCAAACCGGCCGGAAGTCTGTAATGCTGTGTATCCCCTTCAAGTGAGATCGAGTGAGAGCGGATCCAGAGCCTTAGCGCCGATCCTGCATGCGATGGGGAATATCACGTTAACCGAAAGTTGGAGAATCGTTATGAAGCAACAAACCGCCCTCACCATGGCCAGCCGCCGGGGTACGCGACCGGTGCGCTGGAAGTTTCCCGTCGTTAGCTTGGCGCTTCTTGCGGCATTATCCGTCACGGCTCCCGCGCAAATGGGAGCCGGCAGCAATCCCGAGTTGCAGCAGAAGCTGATGGCCTTGAAGCAGTCGGCTGCGGAGAATAAGCAGAAGCTGCATCATTATCAGTGGGTCGAGACCCAGCAAATCACCCTGAAGGGCGAACAGAAACCGGAACGGGTCTTTCAGTGTTCGTACGGACCGAACGGGCAAGTGCAAAAAGTTCCGATGGGCGCTCCGCCGCAGCAGAGTAGTGGCCGCGAAGGCAGGCTAAAGCAGAGGGTAATCGAGAAGAAAACTGACGAGATGAAGGAGTATATGCAGCAGGTGCAGAGCCTGCTATCGATGTACGTTCCGCCCAATGCGCAGCTGATGCAGCAAGCCTTCCAGAAAAAGAATGTCTCCATGAATAAAACCATGGGCACAAACCTGGCCAACCTGGTTTTCACCAACTATGCCAAGGAAGGCGATCAGATGACGGTTGCCTTTGACACCGCGACGCACAAGATCAGCACCATCAATGTCAACACCTACATGGATAATCCCAAGGACGCGGTGACGCTGGCCGTCCAGATGGCCAGTCTGCCGGATGGAACCAACTACGCGCAGCAGACGGTGCTGAATGCGACGGCGAAACAGATTCAGGTGACGACCACCAACTCCAACTACGCCAAGCTGCAGTAAAGTCCAGTCAGGGTACGATTGCGGCCGCGCCATCGATCGCGTCCTGCTTGATCGCCAGCAGAGCCTGGTTGGCCTGGGCCAGAGGAAAGGCCGTGACCCGGGGGCGAAGATCGATCGCGGCCGCAATTTTCAGGAAATCGCGAGCGTCGGCGCGCGTCATGTTGGCCACGCTGCGAATCTGGCGCTCCCCCCATAGCAGCTTGTCGTAATCGAACTGCGGCATGCGATCCAGATGGATCGCGTTGATGGCTACCACGCCGCCCTTGCGCAAGCTCGCCAGAGCGGCTATCACCACATCTCCGCTGGGCGCGAAGGTGACCGCACGATCCAGTTCGACCGGTGGCTTATCGGTCTCCGAGCCCACCCATTTGGCGCCCAACGACTCCGCCAGGCGGCGATGCGAGTCTCCCCGGGTGGAAACGTAAACGTCGCATTTCCAGGAGTGCAACACCTCGATCGCCAGATGCGCCGAGGCGCCGAAGCCAAACAAGCCGACGCGCTCCCCCGGTTCGGTTCCGGCCACCCGCAGGCTGCGAAATCCGATGATCCCGGCGCATAGCAAAGGGGCGGCGTGCAGGTCGTCCAGTTCCGGCGGCAGGGGAAATACGAAGTCCGCGCGAGCCAAGGCGTATTCAGCATAACCTCCATTCACGGAATAGCCGGTGAAGGTAGGCGCATCGCACAGATTCTCGCGATCGTGCCGGCAGTACCAGCAGGTGCCGTCGGTGCCTCCAACCCAGGAGACGCCTACGCGCGTTCCCACTGGCAATTCCGCGGTAGCTCCCTCGACAACATCCCCCACAATCTGGTGTCCGGGAATCAGTCTTCCTAACCGCGGCTTCAACTCGCCTTCGACGATATGCAGATCAGTGCGGCAGACTCCACAGGCCCGCACCTTCAGCAAGACATGGCCAGGCTCAAGCGCAGGCTTGGGGACGTCTTGGATTTGCAAGGGCTGTTTTGCGATCGGTTGGGGAGTGTCTAAAATCGCGGCTTTCATGGAATTGCCCCCTCATCATTGATCGGACTATTTTATGGCCGCACTGAGGTCGCAGGGTAGGGCCGGCCTCAAGCCGGCTTGTGAATCGGCGTCGCGCTGGAGTGATCCTTGCTACGACGCCGGTGGCGCAGCCAGTAGTACAAAGCGACCACTGCTCCCACCACGGCCAGCGCGATCAGGATATAAAGCAAAGGCTGGTAATAGCGTCCCAACCAGCGGAGGATGTGGCGTCCATAGTGAAAGCCCAGATAAGCCAGCAGGGTGTAGCGTACACCGCGACCGAACGCCAATGCGGTGACAAACTTCTTGCGCGGATATTGCAGGGCACCGGCGGCGATGAGTATAGGAACGATGGGGGCAGGCGGCGGAAGAACGGCACCGACTGCGACCGACCAGAATCCATAGCGACTAAAAATGTGGCACACCTGGTCAGCGCGCTTCTTGGAGAGTCTCTTCTGTAGCGCTTCCTTGCCGCCCTTGAGGCCGAGCCGGTAGGTGACATAGCCGCCGACCACGCCTCCAACCGTGGCCATGATGGCGTAATACCACCAGGGTTCGTGATGAGCGGCCGCCAGCAGAATGGTGCAGGCATCCATGCTGCCGGGCAGCGGGATTACCGAGTTGTCCACCAGACCCAGAATCACCAGTCCGGGACCGCCGAACCGTCGAACCGCATGCCAAATCGTCTTCTTGAGCGTCACAGCTGCGAGAAGATGCATCGTCATTGTCCCTGAGACTGTGGACTCTCCTGTTGTTTAGAAGCAGAACAGAGGCGGAAGGCGCAGTCAATCGCCAAATCTTTCCCAGGCGAACCCGGCTAAATTGCAGCCCTCTATTTGCGTGCGCCGCCGAAGGCTACCGGACCAAGAAAACGGAGTTCAGGCGAGGCGGGAATCAGCCCGAGCTCCTCCGCGTATTGCAGGAACAGCTTCAGACCGGCATGATTTTCCCGATCCAGATAATAGTGGATGTTGTCGGTCAGATAGCTCCGAATGTCGGCTTCGCTTAGCCGCAGCTTGGGCGACCAATCTCGCGCAAGGATGTCGATGTGCTCGGGTTCGAGACCATGGTCGCGGGATTGCTGGAAGACCTTCGCCAGATCCAGACCTTCCGGCTTGCGATCCAGGGCGTCGAGCCGCAACGCCCAGAAGGCAAAAACAAAAGCCTGGCCGGTCGCCTCGTGCCACAGGTGCGCCAGATCATAGAACCGGTAGCCGGGAAGCGACTCGACTTCCAGGGCCGCATCTCCGATCAGCAAGCGCCGCGTCATGCTGCTGCAACATCGGCTCCAACTCCGGCGGGTGAGGAGTGAGCTCGCGCGGGCCGCCAAAGAACTTCGCAAACAGAATCCGCAGCAGCGCCACCGAGGTGCGAGACGAGGTATCCGTGGCAACCGTGCGTACGTCCTCGATTGGCTTTTTGCTCACCAGCAGAATCGAGCGTACCCGGTCCTTGGAGGCGATCGCGATATTGGGAAGAATCACCAGCCCAGGAATTTGCGCGTAGGTGAAAGCCGGAATGATGCCGATGTCGGCCTGGTTAGCGGCCAGCGCAGCCGCGCAGGCGGAGGGAATGGTGTATTCGATCTCGAAGTCCCGGCCGGCATCGCCGTGTTCGAAATCCCACATCAGCGGGGCTGTGTTGAGAAAGGAGATGGCAGAGATTCGTAGGCCCGGCATGAAGAATTGAGTCTAACAAAACGCACGGGCGCTCGTTCTTCACGCCATTCGGTGACGGGCATCCTTGACCGTAACCACCGTGCAAGTTACTCTCCGGCCAAGATGACAGACAATCGTTTGCAGTCCCCTATGAGTGCCGAGGTTTCGCTTCGAGCCGAGGATTTTGCTCTTACCCGTAAGTTGCAGTGGCTCGCCCTCTCTCTGACGCCAGGAATTGGATCCGGCCGCGGCCGAAAGTTGGTAGAGCGCTTCGGAGGACTTGACCGGCTGTACGCGGCGTCTCTAACCGAACTGGAAGCGGCTGGGCTGCCGGCGGCTGCGGCACAGGGCATTGCTCTGGGCAAGTCGGTGGAGTTGGCGGCATCCGAATACGACCACGCCCGCGAGGAGGGCGCTGAGATTGTCGTGCCGGGCGACGCCGAGTTTCCCCGGCGGCTACTGGAGATCTACGATCCCCCGCTGGTGCTTTACATTAAGGGATGCTCGGAAGTAATAGATCAGGCAGGAATTGCGGTTGTCGGAACAAGGCATCCTACGCCCTATGGCATGGGCATGGCCGAACGCCTGGCCTGCGACCTGGCGGCCCGCGGGCTCATCATATTCAGCGGCATGGCCCGCGGCGTCGATACTGCCGCACATCGTGGGGCCCTGAACGCCCATGGCCGCACTGTAGCGATTTGGGGCACGGGAATCGACGAGGTTTATCCCAAGGAAAACCGCAAGCTAGCTGATCAGATCCTGGATTCAGGCGGCGCCATTATCACCGAGTTTCCCCTGGGCACCTTTCCGGCGCCGCAGAATTTTCCCATTCGCAATCGGATTATCAGCGGCATCTCGATCGGCGTGCTGGTGATTGAGGCGGCAGAATACAGTGGTACGCGGGTGACGGCCCGTTGTGCCCTGGAACAAGGGCGCGAGGTCTTTGCGGTCCCGGGAAACGTTACCAACAAGTCGTCCTGGGGACCTAACACATTGATTAAGCAGGGCGCTGCGCTGGTGGCTACCTGGGAGGACGTGTGGGAAGCGCTGCCCGCGGATGCCCGGCTGGCGCTAACGCCTCCGGAGCAGCCTGCATCGGAGCAGCCGGGTTCGGCATCATTGTTTCAGGGAGCGGAACTGCCTCCCGCCGAAAAGAGGGTGCTAGGGCTGCTACGGCAGGATGAATCTACCCATCTGGACGTGCTGGTCGAGCGACTAGCTTCGCATTTGTCCTCGGCTGAAATTTTCACCGCCTTGTTCGAGCTTGAGCTAAGCGGCCGAATCAGAGCGCTGCCGGGGAAGTATTTTGTGCGGGCGATGTGATTGCGTGCGGCAGTGTCGCGCGTTGAGTTTTGAGGCTCTTAGCCGTTAGCTCTTAGCTTTTAGCAATCTGAAATCAACCGTGTTATGCGCCCGGACCGATGGAGGAATAAGTGAGAGACTTTAAAGACTTGATAGTCTGGGAGCGGTCACATCGATTAGCGCTTGCGTTATATCGCGCCACCGACACCTTCCCCAAACATGAGGTGTTTGGGTTGAGCAGCCAGATCCGCCGGGCTGGGGCATCTGTTCCTACCAACCTTGCCGAGGGCTGCGGCCGGTGGGGCGACGGCGATATGGGTCGCTTCGTTCAGATTGCGATGGGTTCGGCCAGCGAGGTGGCGTACCTGATACTGCTGGCTCGGGATTTGGGCTATCTTCCGGCGCACGAATACGAGCATCTAGCCGTTGAGATGGATGAAGTCCGTCGAATGCTAACAGTTTTTTATAAGCGGGTACGGGCTCCCAAGAAGCCGGAAGTTGTCACGATTGCTAAGAGCTAACAGCTAAAAGCTAAAGGCGCGCGCCGACGGTGTTTTTGCCGTCGGCAGCCAGCCCGTGCTAGCTTCATACACGTAATCCGCAAGATTGAGGTTCCATTGGCAAAAGGTTTAGTTATCGTCGAATCGCCGGCCAAGGCGAAGACGATCCAAAAATATCTAGGCTCGGGATACGAGGTCGAAGCCTCGCTCGGGCACATTAAAGACTTGCCCAAGAAGTCACTCGGGGTCGATCTCGATAACGAGTTCGCCACCGAATACGTCGTCATTCCCGGCAAAGAAAAAGTCGTCGCCAAGCTGAAGAAGCTGGCCAAGACCGCGAATGCGATCTATCTGGCGCCCGATCCGGACCGCGAAGGCGAAGCCATTGCTGCGCACCTGGCCGAAGAGCTCGGCGGCGACAGCGTTGACGGCAAAAAGAAGAGCAAGAAGGGCGCGGTCATCATCCGCCGTGTGACCTTCAACGAGATCACCAAGCGCGCGGTGCAGGAGGCGTTCCAGCATCCCCGTGACATCGATACCAACCTGGTCGATGCCCAGCAGACCCGCCGGGTGCTCGACCGCCTGGTGGGCTACCAGATTTCTCCGCTGCTTTGGGACAAAGTACGCCGCGGCCTTTCAGCCGGACGTGTGCAGACGGTCGCTCTCCGGCTGATTGTTGAACGCGAGCGCGAGATCAAGGCGTTCGTCAAGGAAGAATACTGGACCATCGACGCCCATCTGCAAGGCCAGAAGCCGCCGGCATTCGACGCCCGCTTCGTGGGCATTGGCGACGAGAAGACGGCCATCCCCAACGGCGAAGATGCCGAGAAGATCAAAGTCGCGCTGGAGACGGCCGACTGGAGCGTTCGCTCGGTCGATACGCGTGAGCGCCGCCGCAGTCCGGCTGCTCCGTTCACCACCAGCAAGTTCCAGCAGGATGCCTCGCGCAAGCTGCGCTTCAGCGTAAAGCGCGCCATGATGATCGCCCAGCGGCTGTATGAAGGCATCGATCTGGGCGGCGAAGAAGGCACGGTCGGACTCATCACCTACATGCGTACCGACTCGCCCCAGGTGTCGAACGACGCGCTGGCCGAGGTGCGCGAATACATCGGCAAAGATTTTGGCAAGGAGTTTCTGCCGGAGGCGCCCAACACCTACAAATCGAGAAAGGCGGCGCAGGAAGCGCACGAGGCGATTCGTCCGACGTCGGTGGCCCGCCATCCGGATTCGGTCAAGCAGTTCCTGCAGGAAGATGAGTACAAGGTCTACAAGCTGATCTGGCAGCGCTTTGTGGCCTCGCAGATGAATCCCGCAGTGTTCGATCAGACGACGGTCGACATCGACGCCAAAGCGAAGACGGGCGACACCATTTATCGCTTCCGCGTGACCGGCTCGGTGCTGAAGTTTGAAGGCTTCCTCAAGGTTTACGAGGAATCCAAAGACAGCAAGGACGAGGAAGACGAGGCGCTCAAGCACAAGCTGCCGCTACTGGTCGCCGGGCAGAAGCTGACGCTGAAAGGCTTAAACCCCGAGCAGCATTTCACCGAGCCGCCACCGCGCTTCAACGAAGCGTCGCTGGTGAAGGAGCTGGAAGAGCGCGGCATCGGGCGTCCATCGACGTACTCGGCCATCATCAGCACCATCCAAGAGCGGCAGTACGTGCAGAAGATCGGCGGAAAGTTTATCCCCACCGAGATCGGCCTGGTCGTCACCGATTTGCTGGTAGAAAACTTCAAGGACATCTTCGATCCGCAATACACGGCGAGGCTGGAGGAGGAACTCGACGAGATCGAAGACGGCAAGGAGCGCTGGACCGACGCGCTGGGCGATTTCTACAAGAAGTTTGAGAAGGAACTCCATTACGCCGAAAAGCACATGGAGAACGTCAAGCGGATGGAGAAGCCCACCGATGAGAAGTGTGAACGGTGCGGCTCGCCGCTGGTTATCAAGTGGGGCAAGCACGGTTCGTTCTACGCCTGCAGCGCGTACGACAAAACCGATCCCAACAGCTGCACGTTTACCAAGGAAAATCCCATCGACCTGCCGGACCTGGACTCCGCTGACGTCCAGGAGACGACCCAGGAAGAGTATTGCGAAAACTGCGGCCGTCCCATGGTGCTGAAGCGGGGACGTTTTGGGCAATTCATGGCTTGCACCGGATATCCTGATTGCAAGACCACGCGGCGGCTAGATCAGGCGAAGAAGGTGCCCGACATTCCGTTGGACGAGAAGTGTCCGGAGTGCGGCCGCAATCTTCTGCTGCGTCACGGCCGATTCGGCGAATTCATTTCGTGCAGCGGATATCCGGAATGCAAGTGGGTGAAGCAGAACTACATTGGGGTCAAATGTCCGGAGTGCAAGACGGGCGATCTGGCGGAGAAGAAAGCACGCCGGGGCAATCTGTTCTACGGCTGCTCCAATTATCCGAAGTGCAAATTCACCTCGGCCTACAAGCTGGTCGCCGAGCCCTGCCCGGAATGCGGCAGTCCCTACCTGCTGGAGAAAAACCTGAAGTCAGGCAGCTTCCTGGTCTGTCCAAACAACAAGCGGACCGAGAGCGCGGACGGCGAAGAACCCAAGCGCCGTGGGAAGAAGAAAACCGCGGATGAAAGCCCGGTTAAATGTGACTATTCGCGGGAAGTGAAGCCCGAAGCTGTGGCATCATAGTGTCTCTGGTTTCGCTAAAAATTCGCCCGGCCACCGCGCCGGGCATTCCCTTGAAAGGAAGGTAACACCGTATGGCAGGAACTGTGAAAGCACTGCGTGAGGGCCAGCATTCGATTACCCCGCACCTGGTGGTAAGTGGAGCAGCCAAGGCTCTGGATTTTTACAAGAATGCCTTCAATGCCGAAATCCTGAATATCCACAAGACCCCGGACGGCAAGGTAATGCACGCCGAGATGAAGATTGGCGATTCGACCATCATGCTAGCCGATGAGTTTCCGGGATTCTCGAAGTCGCCGACGACGCTGGGCGGAAGCACGGTCCTCCTCAATCTGTACCGGGACAATATCGATGAGCTGTTTAACCAGGCCGTCAAGGCTGGCGCAACGGTAACGATGCCGCTGGCCAATCAGTTCTGGGGCGACCGCTACGGCCAGCTTGACGATCCCTTCGGCCACGCATGGGCGCTCGGCCAGCACGTCGAAGATGTCGCTCCGGAGGAGATGGAGCGGCGTGCGAAAGAGGCGTTCGCGAAAATGGCAGATTGCGCAAAACAGCCTGCTTGAAGCCAGACCCAAGACGCTTTATCCACATCCAGAAGCCGCTCCGGCGGCTTCTGCAGCCTAATGTCCTCTGGAGGATTTATGAGCACCTCACAAGCCACTTATCACGATGCTGAACTCATTCTGAAGCTGTACGATCTCCGCCGCGAACCGGTCATGCGCCAGGCACGCGATTTCGTTGCCACCTTCGCCCCCACCTCGATTGACGAGCTGATGGCGGTCACCTTCGCCTTCGGCACCAAGGAGAACGCCTACGTCCGGCAGGTCCTGGGCTACTGGGAAATGGTAGCCTCCCTGATCGTTCATGGCACGCTCAATGCCGAACTGGCGCAGGATACGTTGGGCGAAATGAATTTTGTGTACGCGCGCGTCCAGCCCTTTCTCAAGGAGATGCGGCAGAGGCTGAATTCGCCGGAATTCCTGCAGAACGTCGAGAAAGTAGTAGAAGGCACTCCGGAGGGCCGCGAGCGCCTGGCTCGCATGCAGAAGCGCATGGCCGAGTTCGCGCGCATACGGGCTGAGGCCGCCAAGGCGGGAGCCTAGCTCAAGTATTCCCGAATATAGGGATCGTGGCAGCGCAGCAGTTCTGCCGCGGTCCCTTCGAAGATGATGGTTTCGTCCCGAAGAATGAGAAACGTGGTGTGGACGTCGCGAGACACCCCGTCGGCCACCGGCACCATCTTGTTCTGCTCGCGGTCGAAGTAATGGCTGGCCATGGTAAACGCGTCTTGCAGACGATGCGTCACCAGCAGGGAACTGGTCTGGTAAACGTCGCGCTGCTTCACGATCAGCTCGATGATGGTGTTGGAGGTGACCGGGTCGAGTCCGCCGGTGGGGGAGTCATAAAGCAGCACTTCGGGCTGGGTGATGATGGCGCGCGCAATCGCTACCCGCCGCCGCATACCGCCGGAAAGCTCGGACGGGAACAAGCTGACCGTGTGCTCCAGTTCCACGAAGCGCAGCGCCTCCAGCACGCGAGCGTGGATCTCCTCGGTGATCTTCCCCGGTTTCTTCGATCAGCCGATAGGCTACGTTTTCTTCCACGGTTAGCGAGTCGAAGAGCGCGCTCTCCTGGAACACCATCCCAAGATTGCGCCGAACCGCGAACAATTCCTCCTCCCGCATCCCGCTAATGTCGTAATCCAGAAACTTGATATGGCCGGAATCGGGCTTCAACAAACCCATGGCGAGTTTGAGGATCAGAGTTTTTCCCGTACCGGCGACCCCCATCAGGATTTTGGTCTCGCCCCGCGGCAGGTGGAACGAAATATCGTTGAGCACCGGGTTATCGAAGGCGATGGAAACATGTTCGAAGCGAATGACGGGCTCGTCGGAAGAGGAAACCGAAGGCTGAGGCTGCTCCCGGGGTGGGGCAAGGGTCGACATGGTGGCTAGTACTGAAAAACCCCCATCAGCAATCGGGTGACGAAGAAATCGCTAACCAGAATAAGCACCGACGCCGCTACCACCGCCTGCGTAGTAGCCCGGCCGACGCCCTGGGTGCCGCCCTTGGCAGACAGTCCGTAATAGCAGCCGATGCTGGCAATGATGAAGCCGAAGATCACCGGCTTGCACAGGCCCATAAAGACGTCGCCGAAGCGCAGGGCCTGATAGGCGGTGGTCCAATACTGATTGGGGTCAAGCCCCAGCAGGGCATAGGAAATCACGAAGCCGCCGGTTAGTCCTACCAGGTTGGAGATGATGCTGAGAAAGAACAGCATAACCACGCTGGCTACCACCCGCGGCGTAACCAGCTTCTTGGACGGGTCGACGCCCATGGCGCGCATGGCATCGATCTGCTCAGTCACCTTCATGGACCCCAGTTCGCTGGCCATGCCGCTGGAGTTGCGCCCGGCCACCATCAAGCCCGTCAGCACCGGACCCAGTTCCCGTACCATGGAGAGCGACACCAGTTTTCCGGTCAACGACAGCGAACCGAACTGCTGCAGCGTACTGGAGGTCTGCAATGCCAGAACCGCGCCGGTAAAGAAGCCGGTCAGCACCACGATGGGCAGCGAGCCTACGCCGATCAGGTCGGCCTGCATGATGGTGTCGGCGAAATAGCGAGGACGCGCGAAGATGTTGCTGATGGAGCGACCGGCGAGCAGGGAATAGTCCTGCACCGCCGTGACCTGTTCCTTCGCAAACTCAGTGGGCGAGAAGATCTGCATCCTGGAACCGAAATCAGCTATCACCGAAATATATCAGAGCGCTTGGCGGAATCACGATTGTAGCCCGCTTGGGTTTGTGCCAGGGCGGGGTCGGCGGCAGGGATGCTGAACATTTGCCACGTTTCGGCCATCCCAGGACGAGAACAACAATAGCAATTTTGCACCCGGGGCATGGTTGATTTAGTATGCAATCCCAAGCGGCGCGGCAGCGGAGGAGGCCGCCTATGGCATTTCAAGTAGATCGCAGTCCTTTCGATCCCGAAGCCGGTTTCGAGTACTACATCTGCTTCAAGCCTCAAATTGAGGTGGAGGGCGATGAGGTACAGTCGCGGATTTCGGTGGAGGCGGCGCTGTCGGTATCCGAGACTGGCGACGTTGCCGACCTGAGTTTTATGCTGCCCAAGATGTGCCGCAATGAACATTGCCTTTCCTACCTGAAGCGAGATCCGAGCGCAGCCTGCGTGGAAAATCGGGTCTTCATAGCTATCCCCGGCCTGAATGGGGATGCGGTCTTCAATGCTCCCGCTACCTTGGAACTTGACCACGCCGGGCGCATCGTGGCCATCGAGATCAACGGCTGCATTCCCAAGACCAACACCTTCAAGCCCGCGCACGCGTAGAGGCCGCTATTCGCTCTTCGCTTTTCGCCAAAAACACAAATTCGAGCAAGTCTCGGCTGTTATCTCGACTCTCTACGTCTCACTAGACGCTAAAGGCCTGGGGCTGTACGCGATTTTCCGAATAGCGAAAAGCGAACAGCGAATAGCGGCCGTCCGGTATGATGTCGGCGTGGAAGATGTAACTGCCTTCGTCCTGGCGGGGGGCCGGAGTTCACGCATGGGCTCCGACAAGGCACTGTTGTCGTTTGGCGGTCAAAACCTGTTGCAGCGTGCGCTCGAAGTTGCCGGAACGGCGGCCGGGAAGAGCTTCATCGTCGGCCCCCGAGAGCGCTACGCCAGTTTCGGCGAAGTGGTCGAAGACGTTTATCGCGATAGTGGGCCGCTGGGCGGGATTCATGCTGGGTTGCGCTCATCCCGCACGGATTTGAACCTGATCCTGTCCGTCGACCTGCCGCTGATGAGCGCTCAGTTCCTGGCTTGGCTGGTGGAGCAGGCCCGAGCGACCGATGCTCTGATTGTAGTTCCGGACGCCATGGGCGGCCCGCAACCGCTGTGTGCGGTGTATCGTCGCGCAGTGGTGGCCTCGGCCGAGCAGGCGTTGCAGCGCGGCGAGTATAAAATTGGCAACCTCTTTACGCAGGTGCCGACGCAGAAGATTTCCGAGCAAGAGATCGTGGCTGCCGGATTTTCGACGGCCCTGTTCCAGAACGTCAACACTGCCGAAGAATTCCAAGAGGCTGTGCGGCAGGAGCCGGCAGCAGCGGCCTATGACATTTCGGTCTATACCCAGGAGCATCGAGTCCAGGTGAACGAACCTAAGCCCTACATCGAATTTCAGGATGTACACAAGGCGTTTGGCAGCAACGTAGTGCTCGATGGCGTTAGCTTTGACGTCATGCCGGGCGAGACGGTCTGCATCCTGGGCCGAAGCGGCGTAGGTAAGTCGGTTTCGTTGCACCAGATCATGGGCTTCCTCAAGCCTGACAAGGGACGAATCTGGGTTGCCTACGAAGACATCACCGACTATGGCGAACAAGACATGGAGCGCATCCGCAAGAAAGTGACCATGGTGTTTCAGAACGGCGCGCTGTTCGATTCGCTCACCGTGGGCGAGAACGTGGCCTTCCCCCTGCGCGAGCGCGGTGGGCTGGAAGAAGAGCAGATCTACCAGATCATCGACGGCCTGCTCGATATGGTGGGTGTGCGCGAGTTTCGCGATCTGTTGCCTTCCGACTTGTCGACCGGGATGAAGCGCTCCGTGGCCATCGCCCGCGCCCTGGCGGCGCAACCGGATGCGGTACTCTACGACGAGCCCACCACCATGGTCGATCCCCTGATGGCTCACCTGCTGGGCGATCTCATCAAGAAGCTTAAGAAGCAATTGAAGTTGACCAGCATCGTGGTGACCCACGATATGGCGCTGGCCAAGAAGCTGGCCGACCGGCTGCTGTTCTTGCATGAAGCCAAGGCTATTTTCTTCGGAACGTTTCCGGAGATGGCCAACTGCAAGGAGCCCATCGTGCAAGAGTTTCTGGAATTGGATTCGATGGACTTCGAAAAATACTTTGGCGCGCAGCGGCCTCCGCACCAGCCGCGGTTCGAGGCGCCGTAAAAAGCGTATTTACCACGGAGGCACGGAGAGCACGGAGAAAATGACAGGAAGAAATCGTTAGCGAGCTCTTCTCCGTGACCTCCGTGCCTCTGTGGTGAACTGCTCTAGAACCCCTGCGCTACCAGCCGATCGACCGTCAGCGCTCCGGTTTGCTCGTCGCGATGGGTCCACTTCTCCAGATACTTGGCGACGATGTCGGTTTCGATATTCACCGGATCGCCGGGCTTCAGCGAGCCCAGATTCGTCATTTTCACTGTGTGTGGAATGATGGCGATGGTGAGCCGCAGGCCCTCCAGCTTGGCCACGGTCAGACTGATGCCTTCGACGGCGATCGATCCCTTGAAGACCACATATTTCTCGAGATCCTCGGGGATGTCGCACAGCAGCCAGAAATCATCAGCATTGGCGAATCGGTTCCAGCGCCACGAAGCGTGCTGTGCCGTCGACGTGCCCTTGCACCATGTGGCCGCCCATGCGGCCGTCGGCCTTGAGCGGCAGTTCCAGATTCACCTGCGCACCGTCGGTGATGCGGGAGAACGAGGTCCGCGTCCAGGTTTCCTCGGCCAGATCGGCACAAAACGAATCTGGCTTGATGTCGAGCGCAGTAAGGCAAACGCCGCTGACCGCGACGCTGTTGCCGGTGTGCAACTCCTTGGCTGTGTCGGGGGCGTGAATGGTGATGCGATGATTGCCGCCGCGCTCCACGATGCTGGCGACGGTTCCCACTTCTTCGACTAATCCAGTAAACATGATGATGACCTCACAGTACTGCTAAGAAAAACCTCGCCGGCCAGAACCTATCTATGGGCAGCCGGCAAACTTATCGGTGGCCGCGACCAGGCCACGGCTGTTGGGCGGCTCGAAGGCACTGTGACCGCTATCGGGCGTAATGATGAGCTCCGCCTCCGGCCAGGCCCGATGCAGTGCCCAGGCGCTTTCCATGGGGCAAACCACGTCGTATCGGCCCTGCACGATTACTCCAGGAATATTGCGAATGTGCTTCGCATTGCGCAACAGGTGGTCGTCGGTTTCGAAGAAACCTTTGTTGGCGAAATAGTGGACCTCAATGCGCGCGAAGGCCAGGGCAAACTCGTCTTCTTCGTAGTGGCTGGTAAAGTCGGCATCGGGCAGCAGCTTGGAGGTCGCACCCTCCCATCCGCTCCAGATCTTTGCCGCCGCCAGGCGCACCGCGTGATCGTCGCTGGTCAGCCGGCGATGATAAGCCGCGAGCAGATCACCGCGCTCGGCCTCGGGAATGTGCGCCAGGTACGGTTCCCATGCGTCGGGATAAAGGATTGAGGCGCCGCGCTGGTAGAACCAGTCAATCTCCTGCTTGCGCAGCAGGAAAATGCCGCGCAGCACGAGTTCGGTAACCCGATCAGGATGCGTCTCGGCATAGGCGAGGGCAAGCGTCGAGCCCCACGAGCCGCCGAACACCTGCCAGCGCTCAATGCCTAGATGCCCGCGGATTTTTTCGATGTCGGCGACCAGGTCCCAGGTGGTGTTGGCTTCCAGGGAGGCGTAGGGCGTGCTCTTACCGCAGCCGCGCTGGTCGAAATTGATGATGCGATATTTTTCCGGATGGAAAAAGCGGCGCTGCTTGGGCTCGGAGCCGCCCCCCGGGCCGCCGTGCAGAAACACTACCGGCTTGCCCGCGGGATTGCCGCTCTGTTCATAGTAAAGCTCGTGGACCGGTGAAACTTTCAGGCGGCCGGTGTTGTAAGGTTCGATGGGAGGATAAAGCCAGGAAACCGGATCTTTCATGATGGATGTAGGCATCGCCAGCAGTATACCTCTGGCAGAAGGCCAAGGCAGTGATCGCTACCCGAGCGAAAGTTAGGACGGTACCAGCCGAAGCTCGTCCTCATAGGGATCGCGCAAGTAGCCCTCGACCGCGAAATCTTCGCCAAAGCGATGCAGGGTAAGCGACTTCACCGAAGCTGCCTCGCTGATGCGGCGATAGCCCGCGCCCAGGGCAAAGGGAATCGATCCCGTGCCCGCCAGAATTTTCGGCGCATAGTAAAAGAATATTTTGTCCACGATGCCTTCGGAAAGCGCCGCCCAGTTCACCATAGCGCCGCCCTCGATGATCAGGCTGGTGATCTGTCGCTCGCCAAGGTTAGCCATCACACGATCAAGGTCGGGACGACCATCGATCGCCGGCGAAGTGCCCGGGAAGACGAGCGTGCCGTCGTCCGGCGGACGCCGCATGGGAACCTGCTCTACCACCACGCCGCGCGCTTCCAGTTCACGCCGCTTATTCTCTTCCGCGAAACAGCAAAACACGATCAGGTCCTGGCGCGCCGTCTTCACTACCCGCGACTCCAGCGGCAGGCGCAGACGCGAATCGAGCACCACGCGCTGCAGAGGCCGGCGGCGAGGAAGGCCGGTGCGGTCGGTCAGCAGAGGATCGTCAGCAATGATAGTGCCTACGCCCACCATGATGGCGTCGCTGGCGTGGCGCATTTCGTGGACGTGCGCCCGCGCCACCGCACTGGTGATCCAGCCACCGCTGGGCGCCAGCGATCCCAGACCCGGTTCGGCTTCGGCATCGCCGGGAGGCGGAGCAATCTTTCCGTCCAGCGTCATCGCTGTTTTCAAGGTGACGAAGGGAGTCTTGTGCCGGATGTATTTAGCGAACGACTCGTTCAGTTTCTTGGCTTCTTCCTGGAGAAGTCCGTCGTGAACTTCAATTCCCGCTGCGCGCAACTTGGCGAGCCCGCGGCCGCCTTCGCGAGGATTCGGATCGCGCAGGGCCGCGAAGACGCGGGTTATTCCGGCGGCGATGACTGCGTCGGTGCAGGGGCCGGTGCGTCCCACGTGGGAGCACGGTTCCAGATTCAGGTAAAGAGTGGCGCCTCGCGCCCGCTCGCCCGCCTCTTCGATGGCCAGCACCTCGGCATGTTTGCGGCCGTCATACAGATGAGTGCCCCGGCCGACGACGTTGCCGTCTGGAGCAACCAACACGGCGCCCACGCACGGATTAGGCGAGGCCAGCGCAATCCCTTGTTGCGCGAGGTCCAGCGCCTGCTGCATGAATTGCGCGTCAGTCGGGCGAGTGCTCATTTAGTCGAACAGTGAATTCACGAAATCTTGCGAGTTGAAAGGTAGTAAGTCGCCGGCTTTCTCGCCCACGCCCACGTAGCGCACGGGCAGGCCGAGTTCCTTGCAGATAGCCACCACCACGCCGCCCTTGGCCGTGCCGTCCAGCTTGGTGAGGACAATTCCAGTTACGCCCGCCGACTGGGTGAACAGCCGGGCCTGTTGCAGACCGTTCTGGCCGGTAGTCGCGTCCATCACCAACAGCGTTTCATGCGGTGCGCGGGGGCTGAAGCGTTGTGCGGTGCGCCGCATTTTTTCCAGCTCCGCCATCAGGCTGGTCTTGGTGTGCAGACGGCCCGCGGTGTCGACAATCACGTAGTCGGTCGAGCGCGCCTTGGCCGCCTGAAGAGCGTCGAACAACACCGCCGCCGGATCGCCGCCCGGCTTGTTCTTGATGACCTCGGTCCCGGTGCGTTCGCCCCAAATCTCCAGCTGCTCAATAGCGGCAGCGCGAAACGTGTCAGCCGCGGCCAGCAACACAGTCTTACCTTGCGAGCGCAGCAGGTGGGTCAGCTTGCCGATGGAGGTTGTCTTGCCGGTCCCATTCACTCCCACGACCAGAATCACTTCCGGCTCGCCGTCCACTTTCTGCACCGGCCGCTCGTTGGTGGAGTTGAGGATGGCGAGCAACTCTTCCTTGAGCAGCCGCTTCAGTTCGTCAACGTTCGCGACCTGTTTGCGATCCACTTTGTCACGCAGGGTTTGCAGGATAGTTCCGGTGGTTGCGGTGCCCAGGTCGGCCGAAAGCAACGTCGCTTCCAGATCGTCGAGGGTTTCGCGATCGATTTCCTTGCGGAAGGCGACCACGTCTTCAATGCGTTCGCTAAGGCTTTCACGCGTGCGCGTGACCGCCTCTTTCATGCGTTTGAGAAAACTGGGCTTTTCTTCGGTGTTGCCAAATAAGGTTTGAATCATGGATAAATCCGTCGCGAGTTGGAGAACGCCGTGGAAACGCCGTCGGAGAATCTTGGCTCTTCGCGAAAGCTAATTATAGACAAGGCTGCTTCGCGCAGGGGCGATTCGCCATCAATCGCGGTGAATCGCTTGCCGGAATCCACTGCCCGCGTCTGCTCATCCAAACACTTTTTAAAGGAGAACTCCTCATGGCAAAGTGTGAGCACGTGAAACTGGCTGATCCTAGCGTGAAACCCAGCGGCGACGGCTGCGGGAAATGCCTGGAAATCGGGCAGCGCTGGGTGCAGTTGCGCCAGTGTCTGATCTGCGGACACGTCGGCTGCTGCGATTCTTCCCCCGGACAGCATGCCAATCAACATTTCAAAGAGACGGGCCACCCGGTGATGCAGGCTTTTCAATCCGGCAGCTGGAAATGGTGCTATGAACACGAAGCGTACGTGTGAGAGACGCCGCTCTTCGCTTTTCGCCGTTCGCTTTTCGCTAACACCCATCGCTAACCCCGAAATCGAACTATCTTCGGGCAAGCGGCTTCGGAAGCGGGGTTAGCGACGGTGTGTTTGTTAGTCTGTATGGATCGGCAGCAAGTAGCGCGCTGTATCTGAAAACCACATGCTCTTTTCTAGTCGTTCTCTATATCGGAAGCCGCGCCCGGGCGTGACCCGAGATCGTCAATCCGCAACCCCTTCGCGCAATTCGCTACGGGTTACTGCATCGCTATGCCTGCTGCTAGCCCTCCTCTGGACGGCGGCGTTCGCGCAGGTCCCGTCTCCGTGGGTTGACACCAAGCCGTTGGCCGTCGATACCGGCGCGAACGGGTTGAAGTTAATGCTGCGCCGTCTGCACACCACGGCGCGGCTGATGCACACCGTCGCTCATCCCGATGACGAAGACGGCGGCATGCTAACCCTGGAGTCGCGTGGGCATGGCGTAACCGCTCTGCAACTGACCCTCAATCGCGGCGAGGGTGGACAGAACAAAGTCGGCAGTAATCTGTTCGACGAACTGGGCATCATTCGGACGCTGGAGTTGCTGGCAGCCGATCGCTATTACGGCGTGGAGCAGCGCTTCACTCGGGTGGCCGATTTCGGCTTCTCCAAGACGGCGGAAGAAACTTTCCAGAAGTGGGGCGGACACGACATCGCCTTGGGCGACATGGTGCGGGTGATTCGCACCTTTCGTCCTGACGTGATCTGCACGCGTTTCCAGGGAAACTCGCGCGATGGGCACGGCCATCATCAGGCTTCCGGAATTCTGACTCGGGAAGCATTTCGCGCTGCAGCCGATCCAACACGTTTTCCCGAGCAGATTCGCGAAGGACTTCAGCCGTGGCAGGCAAAGAAACTGTACATGGATAACGTCCGCGGCAATGAGGACTGGACCATTAAGCTGGAGACTTCGCAATTTGATCCTCTGCTGGGCGAGACCTATGTGCAATTCGGCTGGAAAGGTTTGCAGCATCAGCTTTCGCAGGGAGCCGGCGGCTGGAGCGCCCCGGAAGGCCAGCGGTTCAGCTATTACAAGCTGATCGACAACGTCTTGCCCGACCGAATGGCCGCGGGATTTCATGAGAAGGACTTTTTCGACGGCATCGACACTTCGTTACCGGGCCTGGCCTCGCGGCTGGGCGGCGACGAAGCGAAAGTGCCGTGGCTTCGTCCGCAGCTCCAGGCCATTGCTGCCACGGTCGATCAAGCCACTACCGCGGCAGACAAGGATCCGCAATCGGCCAGTGGGGCCTTGCTGGACGGACTGAGTCTCACGCAGGCACTCATTACGAAAATTGAATCATCGCGGTTGACGGGGGCGGAGAAGGCCGACTTGCTGGCCGACTTGCGCACCAAGCAAGAGCAGTTCGAGCAGGCGGTGAACCTGGCTCTCGGAATGCGATTAAATGTAGGTCCGGGAACCCCGGATGGGCGGCCGATGGCGGCCAGCTTTCCGACTGGAGAAGGCGATGTGCTGGCCGCGGTCATCACCGCCGGGAAATCGTTTCTGCTGATGGCCAATCTGCACAACGGCAGCTCGGCGCCGATTGAACTGGAGCAATTCAAACTCGATGTTCCCACCGGCTGGAAGTCCGAGCTGTTCATGGACAAGATGCCGAAAACTCTGGCGGCGGGCGACGATTGCGCGTTGACGTTTCGGGTCACGCCCCCGATCGATGCCCAGATAACGAAGGCCTATTTCCATCGCAACGATCCGGAAACGGATGCGATCTACCAGATCGATGAGCCCCAATACCTGACGCTGGCACTGCCGCCGCCTCCGGTTTCGGCACAGGTGGTGTACCGGGTTGGCCGCAGAGAAGGCATCATTGAGAGCGTTGCCCGCACGCCCATGCACGATGCTAAAGGCGATGTCTGGTCGATGCCACTGGCCGTAGTGCCGCGGTTTTCCGTGGCGACCTCTCCCACGACCCAGATCATTCCGGCAGGCGTAAATCCTTCTGCGCAATTGAGCGTTGACGTGCGCACGACTACGGACCGAGCCACGGGAACGGTGCGTCCCGAAGTGCCGCAAGGCTGGACCATCGAGCCGCAAACGGCGCCCGTCAGCTTCTCCGCGCCCGGGCAACGCGCCGCCGAATTCAAAGAGTTGCCCGACGGAGCCGAAGAAGCCCGCTATCGGGTGCGTGCCTGGTTGCAAGCTGACGGACGCGATTACGGTGAGGGTTACAGCCTGGTTGCGCGGCCCGACATCGGAGGCTTCTTCTACTATCAGCCGGCCCTGCAACGCGCCAGCGTGGTGAAAGTGAAAGTCCCGCAGGGCCTGAAGATCGGCTACATCATGGGCGCGGGTGACGATATTCCAACCGCATTGCGGCAGCTGGGGCTCGACGTCACCCTGCTGACCCCTGACGATGTGGCACATGGCGATCTCAGCCAGTTTGGCACCATTGTCCTGGGGATTCGAGCCTATGACACGCGCCCAGACGTGGTGAAAAACAACCAGCGACTGCTGGACTATGTTCGGGACGCCGGCACACTGCTGGTGCAATACAACACCTCGCCCGGCGACTTCAACGGCGGCCACTACCTGCCGTATCCCGCCGATCTCAGCCGTGAGCGGGTCACCGTGGAACAGGCACCGGTCACCATCCTCGATCCCCAGAGCCGCGTGTTTCATTATCCCAATCCCATCAGCGAACATGATTTCGACGGCTGGGTGCAGGAGCGCGGCTTGTATTTCATGGACCAATGGGACTCGCATTACACACCGCTGCTGGCCTCGAACGATCCCGATCAGCCGCCGCAGAAGGGCGGATTGCTGCTCGCGCAATACGGTAAGGGATATTACATCTACACCGGCTACGCATTTTTCCGGCAGTTGCCATTCGGAGTCCCGGGCGCGATTCGTCTTTATGTGAATCTGCTGAGCGTGGGACATGAGCCAAAATAGTCCGGCCGAGCAGCCGGAACTGATTCGCGGCGTAGGCTTGGCGGGCGCGACCACGCTCAACATGATCGACATGATCGGCGTGGGGCCGTTCATCACCCTGCCGCTGGTGGTGGCCGCAGCGGGCGGTCCACAGGCCATCCTGGGCTGGATATTCGGCGCGGTGTTGGCGCTTTGCGATGGGCTGGTTTGGGCCGAACTGGGGGCTGCCATGCCCGGCGCGGGCGGATCCTATCGCTATCTCAAGGAAATCTACGGAGCGAAATCGCTGGGGCGGCTGCTGTCGTTCCTCTTCATCTGGCAGCTTACGTTCAGTGCCCCGCTTTCGATCGCTTCCGGCTGCATCGGCCTGTCCCACTATGCGGGATATCTGTGGCCAGCACTCGACCGCACTTTTCTGGCACATACCTCACGTCTGGCTGTACCGCTGATCGGCACCCTGGAAGTCAGCGTGCTGGTGATGCCGGCGACGCTGCTGGCGATCGGCACCTGCGCGGTGGTGGTCTTCCTGCTTTATCGGCGAATCACTGTCATCGGCAAACTGGCGGAGTTGCTGTGGATCGGGGTCGCGCTTGCCGTGGGTTGGGTCATCGTGGCGGGATTGACCCACTTCAGCGCAGCCAGAGCATTCGACTTTCCGCCCGGGGCGTTCACTCTGTCGCCGGCCTTTTTCACCGGGATGGGCGCGGCCATGCTCATCGCCACCTACGACTACTGGGGCTACTACAACGTATGCTTTCTGGGCGGGGAAGTGAAGGATCCCGGCCGTAACATTCCGCGCGCGCTGATCATCTCGATTCTGGCGGTGGCGGCAATTTATATCGTGATGAACATTGCCGTGCTCGGCGTGATCCCGTGGCGCGAGATGGTGCAGCATCCGGGCGAGCAGAACAATTACATCATCTCCATTTTCATGCAGCGGATCTACGGAAGCTGGGCCGGACGGGTCGTCACCGCCTTGATTATGTGGACTGCGTTTGCCTCGGTCTTCTCTACCATGCTCGGCTATTCGCGGGTGCCGTACGCCGCGGCGCTCGACGGCAATTACTTTCGCGCCTTCGCCCGGGTCGATCCCGAGCGCCGTTTTCCCACCGTGTCGCTGCTGGCACTGGGTGGCGTGGCCATGCTGTTCTGCTTCCTGCGGCTGGCTGACGTAATTGCCGCGCTGGTCGTAATCCGCATTCTGTTGCAGTTTATCGTGCAGGCGGTCGGCGTGATGGTGTTGCGCCAGCGCCGCCCGGAGATGCCGCGGCCGTTTCGCATGTGGCTCTACCCGGTGCCGGCCGTACTGGCTATCGCGGGCTTCAGCTTCATCCTGCTGGCGCGCAGGAATTTCCTGCGCGAGATTCGCTACGCGGTGGTGATCCTTATTGTCGGATTGGCGATTTATTTGCTGCGCTCCTGGCGACGCCACGAGTGGCCGTTTGCTGCCGCGACGGCCGGTATGGAGGCGGCGGGTTGAAGGCCGTAAAACCAGCGCGACTGGTCACGAATTGCAAGCCGCTCGGAACTTCCGCAACCCGTTTCTACGCCCGAAGGCTTACCTTTGATCGTGGACACGGTCTGATCCTCGATGGCCACCAGCGGAGCATGGCAGGACCCGGGTTCTCCAGCGAAGGCTGCAGTTGGTTTGGTTGGCAGCGCTGCGGGCGCGGCTGCGGGTCGAGCGTTGGGCGAGGGGGCTGAGCCCATGTCGGAGTTGGGCTCGATGTCCGAGATGCCGGTTGCGCCCTTGCGGCAACGCCAAGTGCTGGGACCGTTGCACGAGCCGCTCTTCCGCACGCTTTGGATTGCAGCCGTCATCAGCTACACCGGCACCTGGATGCAGAACGTCGGCGCTGCCTGGCTGATGACCTCGCTCACCATGTCGCCGCTGATGGTGGGACTGGTGCAAGCGGCCGGCAGCATTGCCGTCTTTCTGGTTGTGCTTCCCGCCGGAGCCATTGCCGACATGGTCGACCGGCGCAAGCTGCTTCTTCTCACCCAGACCTGGATGGTGCTGGCGGCAGCCGGACTGGGCGTTCTCACCCTGGCGGGCAAAGTTACGCCCGCGATTTTACTGCTGTTCACGCTGCTGATGGGAATTGGCGCGGTGTTGAACGATCCGGCCTGGCAGGCCATCACGCCGGAGACGGTCTCACAGCAGAATTTTACCGCCGGCATCGCGCTGAATTCGGCGGGATTTAACGTGGCCCGCGCCATCGGTCCAGCGCTGGGCGGCTTGGTGATCGCCGCCGCTGGCTCGGGCATCGCATTCCTGCTGAACGCGGTCTCGTTCTTCGGCGTGATCTATTTCCTCTATCGCTGGAAGCAGCCGCCGGGACGAACCACGCTGCGGGCCACCCATATGACGGAGGCCATGTTCGACGGCCTGCGCCACATGCGCGGCTCTCCCGAGGTCAAGAGCGTGCTGGTACGCAGCGCGGTGTTCAGCATCTCCGCCAGTGCCTTGCCGGCGCTGTTGCCGCTGCTCGCGCATCCCTTTGGCTCGCAAGGCTACGGCCTGTTGCTGGGCTTCTTCGGACTAGGCGCCCTGCTGGGAGCAACGCTAATGCCGCTTTTCCGGCGGACGGTCTCCACCGACGCTTTGGTATCGACTGCGACCGTGGTCTTTGCTCTCACGACCTATGCGGGTGGAAGATGGCACAGCTTTGCCGTATTGTCGGTGGCAATGTTCGCCGCCGGCGTAGCGTGGATCCAGGTGCTCGCCAGCTTGAATGTGTCGGCCCAGACCATGTGTCCGGGGCACATGCGAGCTCGCGCCATCTCGATGTACTTGCTGGTCCTGCAAGGCGGGTTAGCCGGTGGCGCGGCCTTGTGGGGAGCGATCGCGGAGAGCGTAGGCATCGGGCGATCTCTGCGGTATGCCGCGTTGGGGCTGTTGCTGGGGATTCTAGCGGCGGGATGGTTCAAGCTGAGCCCCTCGGAAATGCAGCCCAGCACGGTTGGAATGGACTAGAATTCTTTACGCGCATGATCCGGCCACAGTTTTCAAAACAAATAATTCTCAGTGGAGGCTTTCGAATGAAGAAGGAATTCGCCATGGCGCTTCTCCTGCTCGCGTTGGGCACCGCAGGAAATTTGGCAGCGGCAAATCCGCAAGGCAAGATGGACCAGAAACCAACCTTTTCGGCGGTACTCGACCACTCGCTCAGCGGAGTGGAGCGCGAATTTGTCTCGGCGGCCGAAGCCATGCCCGATGACAAGTTCAATTTCGCGCCGACGCAGGGCGACTTCAAGGGCGTGCGGACGTTTGCGCAGCAGATCAAGCACGTTTCCGCAGTTAACTACATGCTCGCCGCCGCTATCCTTTCCGAGAAGCCGCCGGTTGAGCTGGGCAGCGAGAACGGTCCGGACAACATCACCTCAAAGGCGGATGTGGTGAAGTTTATGAAGGACTCGTTTGCCTATCTACACAAAGCGCTCAACACCATCGACGAGAGCAATGTTCTGGTGCAGATACAGAGCCCGTTTGGCTCGAATAAAATCTCTCGCCTGGGACTGGCGACCATTGCCATCAGCCATCCGCTGGATCACTACGGCCAGATGGTGGAGTACCTGCGGATGAACGGCATCATCCCGCCCGCCAGCCGAGCGCAGTAGCGGTTGAGACGGCGGTCCGGTTCACGATAGGAGGCGCGAGCGATCGCGCCTGCTTTTTGGGTTGCCCTATTCCGCCAATCTGTAGCTCCAGTTCCAACATTTTTTCCTGCTGCGAGAGCTTGAAACTTCTTGCCGGACAAGGGGTTTCAGCAGTCGGGTCAACAATTCGTTATACGGTTGCCAGGCATGAATTCATCACGGATGTTCAGAAAACTCGATGCCATGGTGCTGCTGATGACCACCTCCAGCGCGCCCATCTCGACGGCGGCGATGTTTGTGGCCACCGGCGCCTGGCGTAGAGTGACCAGGGAGTTTTGCCGAATGAAGAAAGTATTACTTTGCGCTTTGCTGGGAGTTGCCATCGTGGGCTGCGGGTCCGCGCTCTATGCTCAAATGCCGCCCGGTCCCAACGCCGGACACAAGCCAGGTAAGCCGCTCACCACCGACGAACGGTTGCAGCGCCTCACCCAGGCCCTGAACCTGACCGACGACCAGCAGCAGAAGATACGGCCGGTTCTAGAGAACGAAACCCAGCAACTGGACGCCCTGCACCAGGACACCACGGTCAAGGGGCAGGAGCGGTGGAACAAAATGCGGGAGATTCGCGATACCACCACCGACCAGATCAAGCCAATCCTGACTCCCGATCAGCAGACGAAATTCGAGCAGATAATGACACGTCACTCCGGACCTCCCTCGTCGGGACAAGGAATGGGAGCGGGAGAAGGTCAAGGCCAAGGCCAGCCACCTGCGCCTCCGCAATAATCTGACGAAGATCAGCCGGCCCGAATTACGGGGCGGAGTTCCTGCCCGGCTGAGTTGTCTCCCGGACAGGATTTGCAAATCGTAATTCGAGTGAGAACTGACAGCCTGCCGGACACTTGTTGCATCTTAGTTGTTCGAGTTGCAACATGGCCGCACCGGTTAGAACACATAGCTCGGCCGCATTGAGCCTACTGCTGGTTGGCTGCGCTGCGTTGTTGTTGAGCGTCTACGCGTGCGGAGGTGGCGGAGGCTCCAGCAGTGGTTCGTTGGGGACCGGAAGTGGCGCCTCGAATAATGGTGGCAGCGGCTCTGGCTCCGGCAGCGGTTCGGGTGGCAGCGGTGGCTCAGGCGGCAGCGGCGGGTCTGGAGGCGGCAGCGGCTCGGGCTCGGGCGGAGGCTCTAGCGGTGGCATCGCGCAGGTTCAACATGTCGTGATTGTCGTCTTGGAGAACTGTAACTACAGCGATATTGTCGGCAGTCCCAGCGCTCCTTACATCAATGGCCTCATCGCTCAGGGAGGCTTGGCTACGCAGTACTACGCCAACGTTCATCCCTCGATTGGCAACTATTTCGTCATGACCACCGGCGAGGCTTACAGCACCAACGACAACTTCGATGGGGTGGTTCCGATCGACAATGTGGTGCGCGAACTGCAGGCGGCGGCGAAGTCGTGGAAGGTTTATGCGCAGAGCCTGCCGCAACAGGGCTACCTCGGCGGAGATGTTTATCCCTACCTTCGGCGGCACAATCCGATTTCCTATTTTTCCGATGTGCAGCCGCCGTCCCAGTTGAACATGAACATCGTTAATTTCTCGCAGCTGGCGATCGACCTGCCGGCTGGCCAATTGCCCGCCTACTCCTTTATCGTTCCCGATGCCGAGCATGACGCTCACGATTGCCCGGGCGGCGGTGGAAACTGCGATGTTGACACCAGGGTAGCGGCTGCCGATGCCTGGCTAAGCGCCAACCTGCCTCAGTTGCTGACCAATGCACAGTTCCAGCAGAGTGGGCTGCTGGTCTTGACCACCGATGAATCGCGCAATGACAACCAAAACGGCGGTGGAAGAGTGGCAACCATCCTGGTAGGCACCGGAGTGAAAGCCGGTTATCAAGGTACGGTCACCTACGATCATCGCAGCCTGCTGGGGCTGAGCATGACCGCGCTGGGCGTGAGTACCATTCCCAACGGTGCCGGCAGCGCACCGCAAATGGTGGAGTTCTATCAATAGAGCTGTCCCCTGGCGCTATCAGCCATCGGCTGGGAGTGAGCTGGGAGCGTCGTTTTTTCATCGCCGCTTGAATGTTCCTATTGAAAAGCAGGGCTGAAGGCTGATAGCTGGCGGCTGCCTTTCGAATCGCTTCTTGTCCGCACGGAATCTAACGAAAAGCTAGAATAGAAGGAACCATGCACCGGGTGTATCTCGACAACAACGCCACCACACCGCTTCTGCCCGAGGTGTTCGAGGCGATGCGTCCCTACTTCTTCGAGAAGTTTGGTAACGCCTCGTCGATTCACCAGCAGGGCCAGCAGGCGCGTGGGGCAGTCGAGCGCGCTCGCGAGCAGGTTGCGGAATTGCTGAACTGCCGCCCGGCGGAGATCGTCTTCACCAGCGGCGGTACCGAGGGCGATAACTTGGCGTTGGCGGGCATGGTGAAAGCGGGCGACCACGTCATCACCTCGGCCATTGAGCATCATGCCGTGCTCAATACTTGCAAGCGCCTGGAAGAGATGGGCTGCGCGGTGACGTATCTGCCGGTGGATGGCCGCGCGCTGGTCGACCCTGACGATGCGCGCCGCGCGCTGCGTCCTGAGACCAAGCTGATCAGCCTCATTCTCGCTAACAACGAGACCGGCGTGCTGCAGCCGGTGGCCGAGATCGGCAAGATTGCGGCGGAAGCCGATGTGTACTTCCACACCGACGCGGTGCAGGCAGCGGGAAAGATCCCGCTCGATGTGAAGCAGCTGGGCTGCGACCTGCTGACCATCAGCGGCCACAAGATTCATGCCCCCCAGGGCACAGGCGCACTGTTTGTGCGCAAGGGTACGCTGCTGCAGCCGCTGTTTTACGGTGGCAGGCACGAGCGTTCTCGCCGCGCCGGCACGGAGAACCTGCCGGGGATCGTAGGTCTGGGGAAGGCAGCAGAGATCGCGCGCGAAGGCTTTAGCGATGGCAGCACGGAACGGATGGCCGCCTTGCGCCAGCGATTAGAGAGCATGATCGTCGACCGTGTCGAGCAGGTCGGCGTGAATAGTGGGAGTGCACCGCGCGTGCCTAATACCACGAACATTTACTTTGACTGCATTGAGGGCGAGGCCATGGTGATCGCGCTCGACCTGAAAGGCCTGTCGGTATCGACTGGCGCAGCCTGCTCGTCGGGAGCGATCGAGCCGTCGCATGTGTTGACTGCGATGGGTCTCTCGGCCGATCGCGCGCGGGCCAGTATCCGCTTCAGCCTGGGCAAACAGAATACGGCAGAGGATGTTGATTTCGCGCTCGGGCTGGTTCCGGAAGTAGTGTCGCGGTTGCGAGAGATCAGTCCGGTGTGGAAGAAGGCCGTCAGCTCTCAGCCGTCCGCCTTCAGCTAAGTCGACAGTTCATTTCGCTGGGGCGGGGCTGGAGTTACGATGGTTCCATCTCGCAATCTTGATTTTGCTAACTGCTAATTGCTAAATGCCGGAATCTAAGACCATTGCCGTAGCCATGTCCGGAGGCGTCGACTCCTCCGCCGTTGCGGCCCTGTTGTGTGAGCAGGGATACCCCGTTGTGGGACTTACGCTCCAGCTCTGGAATCAGCGCCGCCTGGCAGGCCACGAGGGGATGCCGGAGTCGGGGCAGGGACGTTGCTGCTCCATCGACGACGTCTACGACGCTCGGCGCGTGGCTGAGACGCTCGGCATCCCGTATTACGTCGTCAATCAGGAGGAGCGCTTCGAGCACGATGTAGTGCGGCCGTTCGTCGACGAGTACCTCTCCGGACGCACCCCGATTCCGTGCAGCTTGTGCAACAACCATCTCAAGTTCGATCAGCTGCTGACGACGGCGCGCCAGATCGGGGCCGACCTGCTGGCCACGGGGCATTACGCGCGTAACGAGTTCGACCAGCGCAGTGGCCGCTGGATTCTGAAGCGGCCCGCCGATCGCGCCAAGGATCAGACCTACTTCCTCTTCGGACTAACCCAGGAGCAGTTGAGCCGCACGCTGTTTCCGCTGGGCGAGATGCGCAAGCCCGAGGTGCGCGAGGAGGCCAGGCGCGCCGGACTGCGACTGTTCGAGAAGCCCGACTCGCAGGAAATCTGCTTCATCCCCGGCGGCGACTACAAGCAGTTTCTCGATGCCTACCTGGAAGAGCAGGGCGAGGAGATTCCGGACACCGCAGGCGAGTTGGTCACGAGCAGCGGTGAAGTGGTGGGTAAGCACAACGGCATTCACAACTTCACGGTCGGCCAGCGCAAGGGACTGGGCGTAGCCACGGGATCGCCGCTTTACGTGCTGGAAATCCGTGGCGACAAGCGGCAGGTCGTGGTCGGCGCGGGCGACGAGTTGTACTCGCCCACCCTACGCGCCAAGCGGGTGAACTGGATTGCCGTGGACGATCTGCACGAACCTATGCGGGTGCAGGCCAAGATTCGTCATCGCCATGAGCCGGCTGCGGCGACCTTAGAGAAGACGGGAGATCGCGAAGTCTTGCTAACCTTCGACGAGCCGCAGCGCGCGATTACGCCCGGACAGGCCGTAGTGTTCTACGACGGTGACGTAGTTGTGGGAGGCGGGTGGATTTGTTGAGCGGGAGGAAACCGCAGGTCCCTCCGCTCGGGCTGAAGCCCTCGGTCGGGATGACATTTGCAGCAATGGCGGAGGTTGTCCCCTGTGAGGGCTCTGTCCGCTATAGATGAACAACAGGTAGCTCTCTTCCGCTAAGCACTATCTACTATCCCGGCTGTTAAATAAACATCTCGTCGCTGGGGCCCCCATTGCGACGGCGTTTCTGGCTGTTGAAGAACGTGCCCACGCCCACGCCGATCGCTTGCACGATGCCCGAAACCTGGCGCACCGGCGACATCACCGTGTGCTGCACTTTCTCGGTCGTTTCTTCCACTCGATCCATGGTACGGGTCAGCATCTCATCGCCGCGAATCACCTGCAAACGAACCCGGTCGACCGCATCATTCACCGTAGCATCGATGCGTTCCACGCTGCCTCGGGCCGTGGTGGTGATGTGGCTCAGGTTGTCCAGGACGACATCCACCTTGGGCTTAGCCACCTCCAGAAATCCCTTTACCTCCTGCTGAATCGACTGCAGGTTTTCCAGCACAGGTAAAACCTTGGGGAGCACTGTGGTCGTAGTGTCTTCCACTTTGTTGGCAAGCTTTTCCATCCGGGAGCGCAGCTTCATCATCACCACGAGCATGACCAGGAGAATGATCGCTTGCGCCACGAAAGCGATGGCGGTTATGGCCACAAAGAGGGTCAGATTGTCATTCATGTCGAACGGTACCGGGGAACCGTATAGCTGACGTCATGGGCTAAGGACAACCTGCAACTCAGGCAGGAAACATAACAGGGCTACGCTGCTGGCGTAACCTAGGGAACATTCGGAGTAGTGCCTTCCGCACTTTCCGTGGTGGCTTCGCGATAGGCCTGGCGTCCCGCTTCATAGGCAGAACGAATCTGATCTTTCTGTTGGTTTAGATAGTCGCGGCCTTTATCGGCCCAGCCGCCGGCTTGCTCACGCGCCTGGCGGGCCCGCTCTTTCACGGTATCGCGGCTATCTTCTGCCACCTCACGAAGCTGCTGGCGAATTTCGTCGCCTGCCTTGGGAGCGTACAGAATTCCTACCGCTGCGCCAATCCCCAAACCCGCCAAAAACCACAAGAAACCGCCACCATCGCGATCCGACATAATTGCCTCCTTACAAAAAGTCTTGAGAGTCCGGATGTTAGCACCCGTATTGCAGAATTACAAACTCGCTATGACCCCAACCTATGCTGATTTGGTTAGATGCGGCAACGCTTCGGCAGGTGAGCGGCGAAAGGGGGGAAGCGGCTTATTTTTTTAACAGCACGATCTGCCCGGCGTGATACACGGTGTGCTCAATGAGGCCGTGGGCCTCGCCATAATAGGTCCGTTTACCCGCAGCCGTCAGTTCATCCAGCCGCGCCGGATCCAGTTGCTCCAGGGCGGCGCGGAACTGCCGATTCGAAACGCGAAACCCTTCCAGCGTTGCCTTCCAGTTCTCTTCCGTGACAGGCGGCATGGCCGGGAAATTGAGAGCTTCCACCAGTCCGGCGCGCTGACCGGCCAGCCGCCGAGCGGCAACGTTCTCCCAGAACGTCATGTGTTCAACGATCTCCCAGATGGTATGAGTTCCTTCCGGCGGGCGCGCCCCAGCAGTTCCCGCCGAGATGCTGTCGAGGATCTGCCAGATAGGATCGCCGTGCCAGGGCGAGCCGTGGAGCACGGCGTCATAATGATCGCGAATGCGGGTAACTTGCGACATGGTTCTCCCTCCTAACCATCAAACACTATAACACAGGTTAGTACAACGAGGGCCAGAAGATGGAGCGGCAGACAAAGGAATCGCGGCACCGGTGGACGGCAGAGTCCTAATTTGGCGCCGTGGAGTTTGTTCCAGCGATTGCGCGCGCCGCAAATCAATGGATAGACGGATACCCGGCGGGCTGGTGTGGGCTAAATAGAGGGTTGATGGTCCGGGATCGGATCGGTTGTGGGATGAGTAATCGCGTGCGACACTTCTGGCGGTAGAGTTTCCGCGGTGAGGTTCGCCGCCGCCGGCTCGGCCGATCCTCGTCCCCGGTAACCCAGCCGTTGCAGGTCCTGAGGATCGCTGGTCTTCAAGATCGCGATCACCTCACCCTTGGGAACGAAGATTGTGCCCTCCAATTCCAGCGTGGCGCTGCTGAAGACGAGTTCTACAAACATCGAGTCGGAGATGTCGTAACGCGTAATGGGCAGAACCAGGGTGCCCGTCAAGGCCGGGTTGCGGTTGTCAGCCAACCCCAGCAGGAGACGATCGAGCGAGGCGACCCTCACCCACTGATACTTGAGAATCGCCATGGCGGTTATGGAAGATGACATGTGTCAGTCTCTCTGCGGGGTGGAAATCACGCGGCTTGCGGCGCCAACCGTATCGGGGATTCCAATCGCGCCCGCGTTTAGGGCGTATGTGAGGGCGGGCGCGATCGATACCGCTTGATTAGGAGAATAGCCCGGCGCCCGGCGGAGAGATTCCAGGATATTGCGGGAGCTTCCAGAAATTGGTTGTCAAGTGCCGAGACCAGCACGCGGGGCGATCGTCGCTATCCAATTGCCGCGGCTCTCGCGCCGAGGGCTCATCGCAGCTCTGCAGTGGCATGCCAATCGCAGCCGCAAACAATTTATAGTAGTCGTCCGGGTCGATCCCCTATGCTTACCCTGACCGAGGCTGCCGAACAGATCCGCAATCGTCGCTTGTCCCCACTGGAGCTTACCCGCCACTGCCTCAGTCGTATCGAGCAGCTGAATCCCACGCTCAACGCCTTCATCGCGGTTACAGCGGATTCTGCACTACAGGACGCTCGGCGCGCCGAGGCCGAAATCGCAGCCGGGAATTGGCGTGGGCGGCTGCACGGCATCCCCATCGGGCTGAAAGATCTTTTCGATACCGCAGGCGTGCGCACCACTGCGGCCAGCAATCAGTATCGCGACCGCATCCCGGCCCAAGATGCTGAGATCGTGCGGCGGCTGAAGCAGGCGGGAGCGGTAATTGTGGGTAAGCTCAACCTGCACGAGTTTGCCTTCGGCATGAGCGGCGTGGTCAGCGCTTTCGGTCCCACTAGAAATCCGTGGGACAACGAGCGCATAACCGGCGGCTCCTCTTCCGGTGCAGGCGCCGCGGTCACAGCTGGGCTGTGTATCGCGGCGATGGGTACGGATACGTCAGGCTCCATACGCTGTCCCAGCGCATTGTGCGGCATTGTGGGACATCGTCCCAGTGCCGGCCTGATCAGCTTGAAAGGCGTGGTACCGCTGTGCACCTCGTTCGACACCGCCGGCCCCATGGCGCGCACGGTAGCCGACGTAGCGGTTGCGATCGATACCTTGACTGCGTCGACCAACTACGCATCGCTGCTGGAGGAAGAGGTTTCGGCCTTGCGCGTCGGGATCGCACGTCAGAACTTCTTCGCCGATCTCGACCCCGGCGTGGCGGCCTGCATGATCCAGGCGGAGGCTGTGATTGGGAAGCTGGTTTCGGAGGTTCGCGAGGTGAAAGTGCCGGTCGACGCCTTCCGCACCATCTTTGACGCGGAGATCTTTGAGTATCACGAAGCCATGTTTACCAACACACCGGAACTGTACGATCCGCGGACGCTCTATCGCCTGCAAAACTGCGCCGGGATCAGCGCAACTGCCTATATTCGCGAGCGGCATCGCCTGGCGGAATTTCGCGACGCGGCCGAACGCATCTTCGAGCAAGTAGATGTGGTCATCACGCCGACCACTCCTGCCCCGGCGCCCAAGCTGGCGGAGCTGGAAGCACTGGCGATTCCCGAGGTCCGTCCCTTTGAGGTGAAATACCTTTTGCGTAACACTGCGCCGTTCAGCTCGCTGTATTGGCCGAGCACGTCGGTGCCGTGCGGATTCACGCCCGACGGCCTGCCGGTGGGAATGCAAGTTTCCAGCCGGCCCGGAAGCGATTCCACCACGCTGCGTCTGGCCCATGCCTACCAGCAGGCTACCGACTGGCACCAGCGCATCGCACCGATAGCCGGCAGCTTTTAGGGAAGCTCTGATTAGGTTCTAGTGTTAGGGAAATTCTGATTAAGTTCAAGTTTTGAAAGGGCACGGCTTCAGCCGGGTCGCAAGCATCGCAAAATCAACGGGCGCTTCAGCCCCTGTGGCAAGTTCGGCAAGCTATTCAGAGCTTCCCTGGCGCCTCTAGAAAGCCGCGTGCCCGGTGATGTGCTCGCCAATAATGAGGGTGTGGATGTCGTGCGTCCCCTCGTAGGTCTTCACCGACTCCAGGTTCGCCATGTGGCGAAAGATGGGATACTCATCGGCGATGCCGTTGCCGCCCAGAATGTCGCGGCCCATGCGGGCGCACTCCAGGGCCATCCAGACATTGTTGCGCTTGGCCATCGAGATGTGCCAGGGCTTGGCTTTGCCCGAATCTTTCAGCCGGCCAACTTGCAAGGCGAGCAGTTGCGCCTTGGTGATCTCCGAGATCATCCACACCAGCTTCTCCTGGACAAGTTGGTGCGAGGCAATGGGCTGGTCGCGAAACTGCTTGCGGAACTGCGAGTATTGCAGCGCGCAATCGTAGCAAGCCATCGCCGCTCCAATGGCTCCCCAGGCGATGCCGTAGCGGGCTTGATTCAGACAGCTCAAGGGAGACTTAAGGCCACCTGAGCCGGGCAGCAAATTTTCCGCCGGGATGCGGATATCCTGTAAAGAAAGGCTTGAAGTCACCGAGGCACGCAGCGACCACTTGCCGTGCACATCGGCAGCCTTGAATCCGGGCCGATCGGTTTCGACGATGAAGCCGCGAATCAGGTTGTCCTCGTTCTCCACTTTGGCCCAGATGATGGCGATGTCGGCAATGGAGCCCGAGGTGATCCACATCTTCTCGCCGTTGAGGACATACTCGTTGCCGTCTTTGCGGGCGCGGGTGCGCATGGACCCGGGGTTGGAGCCGGAGTCGGGCTCGGTCAGCCCGAAGCAGCCAAGAATCTCCCCCAGCGCCATCTTGGGCAAGTATTTCTGTTTCTGCTCCTCCGAGCCGAAGGCGTAGATGGGATACATGCACAGCCCCGACTGCACGCTGACGAACGAACGCACGCCGCTGTCGCCGCGCTCCAGTTCCTGTGTCATCAGCCCGTATTCCACACTCGACATGCCGGCGCAACCGTAGCCTTTGAGGCTGGCGCCATAGAAGCCCAGCTCGCCCATCGGGCGGATCAGTTCCTTGGGGAAGCGGCCGTCGCGGTTGCACTGTTCGATAATGGGGACCAGGTTTTCTTCAATGAACTTGCGCGTGTTATCGCGCACCAGCCGCTCGTCGTCATTGAGCAGCGCGTCGAACTCGATAAAATCTACGCCCTTGAATTTGAGTGCCACGATGTCTCTCTTTGCTGAACGCTACATAGGAAAATTGCGGGTAGGACGAATGTTTGAGGCTATCAGGCAGCGAAGAGCGAGGTCAAACGGCGGGGATAGGTATTGGGCCGGGAAAATCCGGACACCGGTACCAATTAGTTAATGGGCTAGTGAAAATTGGTCAGGGACGCAGGCAAATCGGAACGCCTGCCCGCAAATAGCATTTGTTAGCGTGATGGGGATTTATCGCCAACTCGCCAACAACGAGGCCTACCGTTAGTTTGGAGCGGCGGTTTAGCATCCGAGCAAAAAAGAATCCAGCCCCAGCGCGAAGCAGCGTCGCAACCGGAATGCGGATGAAGGTCTGGAGGCTTCCTGATGAGGTCGAAGGCGGGAATCTTGTCGGCAAAGAACTCCAGCCCGAAGAGGGCGAGCGCGACGCCGATGATCCACCAGGATTGCAGCGTGTCGACGGCCGGCGGAAGTGTGATCACGCCCGCGCGCGCTAGCAAGCCCAGCGTCGCGACCGTCGCGTAGACATTGAGCCCGGCGGCAAAGCTGGTGCCAGCGATCATGGCGACAAGCTGGTCGGAGGTGAAATTCATTCACCTATCCGATGCTCAAGGGGCTGCCGGCGAAGCGGTAGAAATTGTCGCCAGCAGCCCTATCGAGTCGACGAAGAGATGCTAGGGCGTGATCTCCCAGACCACACCGAACCCTTGCGAGCCGCCAGCAGAGGTGGTGCCATAGAGATTACCGCTCCCATCGATACTCACATTGCTAACGGGATTTCTGCCGTCGCTTTGGCCAGTGAAATCGTACAGGTCGGTGTAGGTCCAAGTGCCGTTCGAAGGACTTAGCTCGAAGACGTTGCCCAAGCTGTTCACGCCGTCGCAGTAGGTGGTGCCGTAAAGATTGCCCGCCGCATCCATAGTGAGGGCGGCCCGGGGACCACAGTTGCTGTTAACCGCTCCGCCCCAGTTGTTGTAAAGAGTGTTCAGCGTCCAAGTGCCGCCTGAGGGTGTTAACTCGAAGACCGTGCCGCCGCCGCCAGAGGGGCAAGAAGGCCCGGCGTCACTGTTGGCGCCATATATGTTTCCTTGCGAATCAAACACAAAACCGGCCCAGGGATAATCACCTTCGCTATTGCACCCGAAATCAGCCAGCGTGTTCTCCGTCCAGCCGCTGCCGTTGGGTACCAATTGATATGCCGTGCCTCCAGCCAGGGTGCCGCCGGCCCAGGCCGTTCCGTAGAGATTGCCAGCACCATCCATGACAACCCCGCCATAGGGATAAGATTCGTTGAGACCGAAGTTAAAGAGGACGGTTTCTATCCCTGATGAGCTTACTTGGTAAAGCACTCCGACTCCATAACTTCCACCATCGATGGTCGTTCCGAAGATATTGTTTGCCGAATCAAAGATCAGGTCTCCATACCCGGGGTGATCCCCATCGCTGTACCCACTGAAGGAGTAAATTACACTCTCCAACCAAGAACAGAAAACGGCGGTGCACGTTGTTGGTCTGGGGCGGAGATTGAAAACCGTTCCGCAGTTGTAGAAGTTGCAGCCATAGGTTGTGCCGTAAAGAGTGCCATTCCGACCGAAGATTACTCTACTAACAGGGTTTTGCCCATCCGCTCCTCCCGTGAACTCGTACAACGGGTTTAGGATCCAACTGCCTCCCCGGCGCTTCAATTCGTACACGCTGCCGTTACCAGTTCCACCGGTGGATGCCGTTCCGTATAGGTTCCCAGCTCGATCCAAGGTCACACCAGCCGTCGGGGTTGCCCCGTCTTGTCCGCCAGTGAAGTTGTGAAGTACGTTGTAGGTTTGCGCCTGCGCCGCCAGCGTCACAACAGCCACCAATACCCACAGAAGCATCAAGCGCGCAATCTTGACCGCGAAATGGTTGATTTCTGAAAGTTGAATTCGGCCCTGACCGAAACTCATCATAATGATTCCCCTTTCACGACGCTGTTCCACTTTCCGGTGGGAGCAATCAGAAATTTCCGCGCGGCGTTTGGGTCACGCTATGGGCAAACTGCAGTGCGCACAAGTATCATCGGCGGATGTTACGGTATCTTTCCGCGTATCACGCCAATCCTTTAGCGCTTGTCGGCTGGCGAGGGTGCGACTATACTGCCATCCAATCCCAGGAAGATCTGGCTACCCACCTAAAACAACTTGCCCGAAAGTGGAGTGTCCATGCATCAAGGGACCTCAACCAGCGCGGCTATCTCCTCCCATGAGGTCGAAGCTACGCTTGAGCGAATTCTGGCGTCGCCCATTTTTCGCCGGGCTCCCCGCCATAGCCGTTTCCTCGACTTCGTCGTCCGCAAGACACTGTTAGGAGCGACAGGTTGCGTCAAGGAATATGTGATCGGCGTGGAGGTGTTCGACCGTCCTACCGATTACGATCCCGGCACCGAGCCGATTGTGCGGGTTGAGGCGGGAAGACTTCGCTCGCGTCTGGCTGAGTACTACAAAACGTCGGGCAAGTTGGATGAGCTCAGAATTTACCTGCCCAGAGGGACCTACGTCCCGGTCTTTTCGCGAAACGGATTCGAGCCTCCCGCCGAAGAGATTGCGCCGGAAAGGGCGCTTGGCGGCAACCGTAGGAACGAGAACAAAGCGGTCGCAGCTGAACCTGGCATCGGCAACACAGGGTGGTCGACTCAACAGCTTGTCCCCGCGTTACCGCGGCGCAGGACCGCGACGATTCTTGTCGCGATTGCCACGATCGGCATCGCGGTTTTGGTCCTGGTCCGCATGCTAGCAAAGGATACCTGGCCGCAGGCTGGTCGTCTGGAGGGTTCGACTCTCATTATCTCGAGTGCTACTGGACAAGAGCTTTGGCGCAAGAGTTTTCCTGATGGATTCTGGGCCGATTACTACGAGCAAGGTGTGGCTCCCCGTCTCCGGTTTGCTGATCTGAACGGTGACGGTCACTTGGAAGTTCTTTTTGCGTATCACCCCGGCGTCAATCCGAACTCCACCTCAGCCACGTTGATCTGTTACTCGGATCGAGGCAGGGAGGAGTGGCGTTGGACGCCTGGAAGACAGCTGCCAGAACTCGCGGGAAGCCCGGCAACCTTCGACATACGGGACTTAGCGGTTCTGAAACAGTCAGGCAAGATACTTCCCCGCATCGTCGTTTCAAGCTCCCATATGCCCGAGTATCCCGATCAGGTAGCGATCGTCGATTCGCACGGCAAGACGGTCTCCGAGTATTGGCATTCGGGACATCTGGCGCACATCACCGTGGCCGACCTTGACAGAGACGGAAGGGAGGAGATCATCGCCACTGGAATCAGCAACGGGTATCACGCGGCCACTCTCATCGTGCTCGATCCTGATCGCGTGTTTGGCGCTTCCACCGAAGCGGCTCGGCCGGAGATTCAAATCCATGGCATGGGCGTCCCCGCGGAGAGAACTCGACTGCTGTTCCATCGCAGTGATTTGAATGTTGCCATGGAGCCCTACAATCAGGGCCGCGAGATCACTGTCGAGCATGGCAGAACTCGATTGTCGGTGCAGGAATGCAGGCTACGCCCGGGATGCGACATTTTTTATGAGTTTGACAGGAATTTTCAACTAATCTCGGTCGAGGCAGGTGACCAGTTTCGCAGCGCTCATGCAGAATTCTATCGGAATGACAAAGGCAACCATCCCTTCACTCGAGAGGAAGAACGTCAGTTCCAAAGCGTTCGATGCTTAGTCGGGTGCAAGACCGAATTCGTTCCTCTTCAGAATCATTGACCGGCTGAGGTTCCGCCGCCAGTAGAAAAGGGCCGCACGCAGCGGCCCTGATCGAGAGAGTAGGGTGGGTTAGAGCGTGGACTCGATCTCGAAGCCCCAGGCTTCCAGAAGAGGTTCAGGAATGTACTTCGAGTTCTTGTTTTTCCGCGCCCATTCGCGCAACCGGGTCGAGCGAATGTATTGATCCGGTTGGAGTTTGAATTCCTTCACCACTTGCTCGAATTCGGTGATAGTGGGTACTACCGGACCGATTGGCTCCGGTTTGCCCCAATTAGGATTGCCACGTCTTTTTGCCATGTTTGTGTTTCGTCCTGCTTCGTAGAGATATAAATCTGGATGACCGAACTATTCCCAGCGATGCCCTGGTCTAACTGATTGGATTCACAACGCTTTCACAAAGATTCAGCGACCATTGCCGGGAGCTCTCAGGATCGATAGTCACAGAGAAGGATTCCAGGTGAGCCAGAGAACGTTACACTATAGCCCGGTTCTCCCCCCGGTTCAAGCAAAATTGCTGCCACTTGGAAGTAGCTACTATCAAAGTTGTATTACCGCCCTCAGATAGGGATCATCTCCCAAGGAATCAGACGGATGGCGCGAAGAAGAGTGAGCGATTCTCCAGTCGGATCGAGCCCTTCGAGATGGGCAATACCTGCCTGGGAACAGACAAAGTCTTTCGGGGCGGTAAACATCCGAAAGCAGTCGCTCTATTGCGACAACAGACCGTAAATGTCAAGCTGTCCACGAGCCCCAACGAAAACCCGTCCGTCCGCCACGGTGGGGACGGCGAAGGTCAGAGACGTCCCCGGATCATCCCGTTCCGGTGACATCTCAGCGCCCCAGAGCTCTTTCCCCAGATTGAGGGCGTCGAAAGCACGAAAATCCGCCGGAGTCCCCAGGCGAAGCGCCCACAGGATGCCGTTGGAGCTTCCATCGGCCGAGATAGCAGTGAAATACCCCGGATAGCCGCCATTAGAGGGCGTCATCGACGAGGGAGTGGTGGCGAACTGTTGGGTCGCCGGGTTATATCGAAAGGCCTCAACCGGACTGAGGTACCATCCAAAATAGATATAGTTATTCCAGAATGCAGGCGTAGAGAAGGCAGCTTGAGCGTCTCCTGGGAAGGTCTGAACAACTTGGTTATTGTTGTTGGCCTGCCAGTGCCCAAGGTTATCTCGATCCAACACGAATACGTTGACGTCCTTGCCGGCCACCGCCAGCAGATGCGGGTGAGTTGTTCCGGGCTGGTCGGGGAGAAGAACCGGGCCGCCGGATCCGAGATCGAGATCATCGTCTAGGAGTGTCTGCCAATTGAAAGGAGTGAAGTAGTCTACCGTCGAAATCTGATTTCCCGAGTTGCGCAGTCGGACCACAGAGTCCCCGTAGTTTGACCCGCCAGACATGTCATCGCTCCAGCCGTTACCTACGGCCAGATAAACATCACCATTCTCGTCGGCAGCGGGGCCTGACCCGCCCATCCAGATGCCTCCCAAAATGCCGCCGGGAGAAGGCGTCCAAGCGCCGCTCGGCTGTAGCGTGCCAGCATCGAAAGACATGACCCAGCCTTCATAACTGCCGATGTCACAATTCGATGCCCAGGCAACGTAGACCTGTCCCTGGTTCAGCAATAATGCGGAACGCTGGTTATTAAGCACTGGGCTAAACTGTGCGACCCCGTACTGCCCGTTCGGGTCCGGCGGAGTCGAGATGGTGACCGGCGTTATCTTGTCTTGTCCGGTTCCTATGTCCAGAGCATGAAGAGTCTGGGAAAACACCGGATCGCCGCTGCTGATATCTTTTGTGGCTGCTACCAGGTACATGGTCGACGTAGAAGTGTCGATTACGGGAGTACCCGTTATCCCGATCTCGGGATTGATGGCAGGACAATTATTGACATCTGAATCCGACAATGTGGTAACCGTGCCCGTCGATCCCAGAAAGTCCTTGTGCCAGACGACGCTGTAGCTCTCAGCGTCAACCGCATAAACTTGATCGTGCTCGGTGGCGACGAAGACAAGATTATGCGAATTTCCGTCTGCCGCGGTTATCCCCGGGACATACAGCGGTTGGGCATAGATGGCTCCGGTGACGGGAACCGCTGCCAGCTTTCCAAAGGTGACGACGTTAACATTTGCAGGAGTCAGCCAGGTTTCTGTGGAATTGACCCCAGTCCGGGCGTTGTTGTTACGGTAAGTTGTAACCGCGGTATGGGATTGCGGAGCAGGAGCCGGAACAGGTTGATTTTGCACCGGGGTAAGGGTAGCCGAACTGCCTCCACAGCCGGTCCCAAACAGCAGAAGGGCAGCGCCTAGAATCGCCGGGAATATCCAAGTTGATATCTGGGTAGGGCCTCGTCCATCCGAAACATGGCCATGATCGCGGATTCCATGCTGCTTGGATTTTGTGAATATACCGTCGGCAGATGAGATAAGGCGCAGGAAGCTCAGAAACAGCGAATGATCAGCCAACAAGATGGTTCCCCGCGAGAGAGTAACTTGCCGTTTCAGGAAGATACCCGAAAAGTGCTAACGAAGCAAGCTGCTTGTAGGGTTCCACGACAAGCGCCGTAGGGAAGCTGGGGCGCCGTGCTACTCCGTCACGGTGAGCGTGGTAGTGCCGGCAACGCCGCCCGCCGAGGCGCCAATTGTAGTGCTTCCCACGGACACGGGAGTCGCCAAGCCGGTGCTGCTAATTGTCGCCACCGAGACGCTGCCGGAGGTCCAAGACGCAGTCGTCGTAACGTCCCCGAACGAGCCGTCAGAGAACGTAGCGGTCGCGGTAAATTGCTGAGTCTGACCCGAAGAGATCGAGATGGTTGCGTTTGCCGGAGTAAGCGTGATGGCGGTAATGGTCTTACTACTGACGGTCACCGGAGCGGTAGCCGTGACGCTGCTGTTGTTCGATTTCGCGGTGATGGTCGTGGTCCCTAGAGCCACTCCCGTAACCAGGCCGGAGGCATTGACGGTGGCCACATTGGGCGAGGAGGAAAGCCAGGTTACTTGCGAGGTAACATTACTGTTTGTGTTATTGCCGAGCGTAGCCGTCGCTGTGAACTGTTGGGTACCACTGGGCAAGATAAAGGCACTGGTCGGCGACAAGGAAATCGAGACGATCGCGTCGGCGGCGGGAAAGAACCCTCCACAACTGCTGAGAACAATCGCAGCCAAGAGCCCCGCGGCAACCCTGCCTAACCATGTGAGCCGTTGCACTTTGTTTAATCTTAACATTTTGCCCAGTAGCCTCCGGTTAACAAGTGCTAACCGTTCCAGAAGCCGCCCGGTTTCTGGGGAATCGATTCTAGCCGTTTTCAATATCTTGCCGCACAGCGAGCGGTGCATAGGACGGGCGGCTGGAGCGGTCGGTTAGCAAACATCCCGTCGCTGCGGGGCACAGAAATCGCCGATTTTGAGAAAGAGCCTTCGCGCCCCAATGACTTTCCCTTTTTGAACCTTGGCGATGCGTGCGCGCCAGCACACTCGCCGATGCGTCATCCGTCACAGACAAAAGGTGGCCCGCGGTTCGATCATTGGCCTATCGGGGTCTGGCTTCGGTGAGGCTTCGAGTCAGGGGACGAGGCCACGCCACGACCGATGCGGCCCTCGAGTCGTTATCGCCTAAACAGTTCCGGTCAGGAGGTTTACGCTGATGAAGAAAGCAGTCTTTCTCCTCGTTCTAATGGTCGCAGCCCAGCTGGCGGCACAGGAAAAATCCAATATCACGGTAAAAAGCTCAGAGGTCGATAATGGCGTCGTTATCATCACAGCGACGCAAGCCGCGGCGACGGATCAGGGAAAAGCATCTTTTGCGCTACACTGCAATAAGGGCGCGGCATCCTGCAAGGCGCCCGAACCAGGATCGTACCTCATGGTTCGCCTGCCTAAGAACTGGGGTATGTATGATTGCGCTAACGTCGATCTGTATCCGAGTTCGGCAGATCCCGCAACGGATCAGAAGATCGGCGAGTATTGCCTGATCGAGAAATAACGTCCTCGCGGGCAACGCCGGGACAGGCCGGAAATAACTTCGCTCCGAACCAGAGTGGGAGAGATTTCTCCGGTAGAGAATGAGTAGCAAGGGAGCAAGGCACAAGGCTGGAGAGACGAGATGGATCCGTGTTTTTCTTCAATGACGAATGCGATTTTAGAGATGATGATCAATACGACTTCTTTACTCTTGCCACCGAGATAGAACGTCGCCGGCTGCGGGTTCATCGCTCCCGCAAGCAGGCGGCGCAACCCGCGGGGCCGGTTAGGGTCGCTGCGCCCAGGGTAGTAGTTGGCCGAGCCGATCATCGCAATTCGGAACCAAATCCTAGAGAGTAGATTTCTAGACCGGGCTCTCGGTTTGAGAGCCCGAAGTGAAACATTCTTCGCTAGTAAACTCCGCGACTGGGGAAGATCTTCCTAACTCGACGTGCCGGATGCTTTCGGCAGCCACGATTTCTTGGTAACAACCGGTGCCGCATTTGCGGCCCTGGCTTTCCGTGAACCCACACCCCACTACTCAGTGCCCCGCATGGCGAGGCTCGCGTAAGGAGCTGAGGGCACTGATAGGCAGTCGATAATTTCGTTCGCCCCATCGATAAAATAAGCGATTTCTTATCTTCCTCGACAATCAGTGAAAATCGTTTTCTGCTCATGTGGGGAAATCCTTCTGTTGCGGAATGTGTGACTTGCGTTGGTTCGTGGGGTAAACGGAAGGCGCATCCCATGCACCAAATCCCAATTCAGCTTTGGTCTTCCGCTTGCGTTAAGCAAAAGCGCAGCCGCGCCGATAAAAGACTAAGCGGAGGGATTTCGATGGATCTGAGCCAGTCGGCTAATGGGCCGAGCGAGCCGCTGAGCGAAATGGGCGAAGTTATCAAAGAGTTCCTGGTCGAAAGCACCGAAGGCCTGGATCGCTTTGATCGTGACCTGATTGCCTTGGAAAGGGATAGAACCTCGCGCGAACTGCTGGATAGCATCTTTCGCGCCATCCACACCATCAAGGGCACCGGTGGGGTGCTAGGCTACGAGAAACTGGTCTCGCTGTCGCATCTGGGAGAAAGCGTTCTCAGCAAGATGCGGGATGGCGCTCTCCTGCTTTCTCCTACCATCGCAACCGCCCTGCTGGCCATGGCTGACTCTCTGCGTCACATCCTCCAGGAGATTGGGGCCAATGGCGGGGAGGGAGAGGAAGATTACAGCAGCATCCTTCAGAAACTTTCTCTGGTGCTCGGCCAGGTAGCTGGCGTCTCGCCTAAGCCTGCGCAGTCGATTGATCAGGTCAAGCCGCCGATCGATGCCTCCCCCTTGCTGGGAGAGATTCTGGTCACGGCTCAAAACTGCAAAGCGGATGATGTTGAGATTGCCGTTGGCCTGCAGCAGGACGGCGATGCTCGCCGCTTGGGCGAGATATTGGTAGCCAACCGGGCGACCGATCACGCCGCAGTCGCCGAGGGTCTCAGAATCCAGAGCGATTACCGGGAGATTGCTACCAACACGATCCGGGTGGACGTTGCACTGCTGGACAAGGTAATGAACCTGGTGGGAGAGCTGGTGCTGGCCCGCAACCAGGTACTGCAGTTCACTGGAACGCAGAAGGATGGCAGCTTTCTCAGCACCGCCCAACGGCTCAATCTGATTACCACCGAACTGCAGGAAGGGGTGATGAAGACCCGCATGCAGCCCATCGGCAATGTATGGAATAAGCTTCCCCGCATTGTCCGCGACCTATCGCTGGGATGTGGCAAGCAGGTTGAGATTCAGATGCAAGGAGCGGAGACGGAGCTGGACAAGACCATCATCGAAGCTATCAAGGACCCGCTCACCCACATCATTCGCAATGCCGTGGACCATGGTATCGAATTGCCGGAGGTGCGCGTAGCCGAGGGCAAGTCGGCGACCGGCGTTCTGCGGTTGCGAGCCTTCCATGAGGGCGGCCAGGTCAACATTGAGATCTCCGACGATGGCACCGGCATCGACACCCAGAAGTTGAAAGCCAAAGCGGTCGCGAAAGCCATCATCACTGCCGATCATGCTGCCCGTATGTCGGAGCGGGAGATCCTCAACCTGGCCTTTGCCCCCGGAGTTTCGACCGCCGAGCAGGTCAGCAACATTTCCGGCCGGGGCGTCGGCATGGACGTGGTAAAGACCAATATCGAGAAGATCGGTGGCACGGTCGACCTGCAGAGCACTCGAGGTAAGGGCACCCTGCTAAAGATCAAAATTCCCCTGACCCTGGCCATCATTCCGGCACTCATCGTTACCAGTGGAGGCGAACGTTTCGCCATCCCCCAGGTCAGCCTGATCGAACTGGTGCGCTGCGAGGCAGTTGACGCCGAGTGCGGCATCGAGAACCTTCATGGAGCTTCGGTCTATCGTCTGCGCGGCAATCTGTTGCCCCTGGTTTACCTCAACCGCGAACTGCGCCTGGGCGACGGACCGGGATCGGAATCGGTGAACATTGTGGTGCTGCAGGCGGGCGATCGCCAGTTCGGGCTGGTGGTCGACGAGATTAATGACACTGAAGAGATCGTGGTCAAACCGCTTTCCAAGCAACTGAAGTCGGTGGCCTGCTTCGCCGGCGCCACCATTATGGGCGACGGACGTGTGGCCCTCATCCTCGACGTGCTGGGCCTGGCACAAATGACCCGCGTGGTCAGCGAGTTGCGGGAGCAGAACACCGCCAAGACCGGGCCGACGGCGGGCGAGAGCTTGTCCGGACGGGAGTCGTGGCTGGTGTTTCGGGTCGGACAACAGGGACGCATGGCCATCCCGCTCTCCCTGGTGTCTCGTCTGGAAGAGTTTCCCGCCTCGCAGGTGGAGCGTTATGCCGGGCATGAAGTAATTCAGTATCGCGAGCAGATCATGCCCCTGGTCAGACTGGCGGAGGCTCTGGGCTATAGCGGCACCTCGGAGGGCGAACTATTGCAGGTCATCGTGTACTCCAGCAGCGGAAGAAGCGTGGGCCTGGTAGTGGACGAAATTCTGGATATCGCCGACCAGGCTGCGGCGGTTCAGCAGATTCGGCAAGTGGAAAACCTGCAGGGAGCTGCCGTGATTCAGCAAAGGGTTACCGATCTGCTGGATGTTCCTGCTCTGCTGGCGGGCCAACATCTGGCGAGCGGCGAGGGAGCGCAGGCATGAATCATCGTCGGCAACTATGCACCTTCTACCTACAGCGACTGCTGTTTGGGGTGGAAGTGGAAAAGGTTCAGGAAGTCATTCGCTATCAGGAGATGACACGCATTCCCTTATCACCAGTGGTGATTGCCGGACTGATTAATCTGCGCGGCCAGATCGTCACTGCTATTGATCTTCGTCACCAACTGGGCTTGTCGGCCAGAAATGGCGGAGAGTTACCGATGAACGTCGTCATCCGCCGGGAGGACGGTCCTATCAGCCTGCTGGTGGACGAGATTGGCGACGTAGTTGAGGTCGATGACCAGTTATTTGAACCCGCACCCGATACTTTGGATTCCCACGGCCGGGAGTTCATTCCCGGCGTTTACAAACTGAAGGAGCAGCTGCTGCTGTTGCTGGATACCGAGAAAGCCATGTCGGTCGTGGGCACCCACCCGGCCTAAGCAAGTCGATCAGGATGCAGTCGCAAGGCAGCCAAAAGGAGCTTACATGCTACACGCGCAGAGTAAAGGCAATGGAATTCACAAAAGCCGGGTCAATGGGGAAGACGCGCCTGACTCCATGGCGACGGCGGCCCAACCCGGAGCGGCGAACGAAATTTTCCGGGTGATGACGGCGATCCGTGCCGGGCAATTGCATGAGCGTGCCCGCAGTGAAGGCTTCGAGGGGGAAGAACGTGGACTCCTGGAGCATCTTAATCAAGGGTTGGAGGCGCTGACCACGCCCCTGACGGCAGCCACCGAATTCCTCGGCTGCCTGAGCCAGGGCAAGATTCCGGACAAGATCACGGCCAACTTGGCCGGCGACCTTAACCTGACCAAGACCAACCTCAATGCCTGCGTCGAGGCGCTGGCCGGTTTGCTGGAAGTCAACCAAGCCCAGGAGCGCGTGGCACTTAACGATCTATCGTTGCAGGCCAGAGAGGATCATCCCGGAATCTTCGGCGATCTGTGTCGGGCCAGCAATGCCGCGCAAGCCCGGGTGCAGAACGCAATTCGGATCCTGCAAAAAATTGCCTGCGGCGATTTTAAGCAGGAATTGGAAGTGCTGGAAAAGGTCGGCAAACGGTCGGAGAAAGACGAGTTTGTTCCCGCATTTATCGCCGTGATGCGAGCCGTGGATGCCTTGGCCATCGATGCCGAGATGCTCTCCCGGGCGGCGGTTGAGGGCAAGCTGGCTACCCGTGCCGATATCAACAAACACGCTGGCGAGTTCCGCAACATCGTCGCCGGCGTCAATGCCACGCTTGACGCTGTGGTGGGACCGCTGAATGTGTCGGCCGACTACGTCGACAAGATCAGCAAAGGCAACATCCCTCCCAAGATTACCGACAACTATAACGGCGATTTCAATACCATCAAGAACAATCTGAACCAATGTATCGATGCCCTCAACGGGCTGCTGGAGGAGATGGCGAGGATGTCGGATGCTCACAATGCAGGCGACATCGACGCCCTGATTGCGGTAGAGAAATTCGAAAATGCCTACCAGATTATGGCCAAGGGCGTGAACGAAATGGTCCAAGGCCATATCACGGTGAAGAAGAAGGCGATGGCTTGTATTGCCGAGTTTGGCAAGGGCAACTTCGAAGCCCCTCTGGAAAAGTTTCCCGGCAAGAAGGCTTTTATCAATGACACCATCGAAGAGGTGCGCAGCAAGTTGAAAGCCTTGATTGTGGATACCGACGTACTGGCACAAGCCGCCGTAAAGGGCCAACTGGCCACTCGCGCTGACGCCGGCAAGCACGGCGGCGACTTCCGCAAAATCGTCGAAGGGGTCAACGCCACCCTGGATGCGGTGATCGGGCCGCTCAACGTCTCGGCTGATTACGTGGATAAGATCAGCAAGGGCAACATTCCACCCAGGATTACGGATAACTACAACGGCGATTTCAACACCATCAAGAACAATCTGAATACCTGTATCGATGCGGTTAACGCACTGGTTGCCGACGCCAACATGTTGGCCCAGGCCGCTGTCGAGGGCAAGCTGGCCACTCGCGCCGACGCAGCCAAACACGGTGGCGACTTCCGCAAGATCGTCGAGGGAGTCAATGCCACCCTGGATGCGGTAATTGGCCCGCTGAACGTCTCGGCTGATTACGTGGACAAAATCAGCAAGGGTAACATTCCGGCTAAGATCACCGACAACTACAACGGCGACTTCAACACCATCAAGAACAATCTGAATACCTGCATCGACGCGGTGGGAGCCCTGGTTGCCGACGCCAACATGTTGGCCCAAGCCGCTGTCGAGGGCAAGCTGGCCACCCGGGCCAACGCTGCCAAGCATGGGGGCGACTTCCGCAAGATCGTCGAGGGAGTGAATGCGACTCTGGATGCGGTGATCGGGCCCCTTACTGAAGTCGGTCAAGTGCTCGACAAACTGGCGGGAGGAGATCTTACCGCCCAGGTGGTCAACGAGTACGCCGGAGATTTCGGACGCTTAAGGAAGGCGGTAAATGCACTGGCCACACAGGTTCGCGAAGCCATCCAGCAGATCGGAGCCAATGCCGCGTCCCTAGTTTCGGCTGCCGAGGAACTCAACAAGGTCAGCCAGCAGATGAGTGCCAGTGCCGACCAAACTGCAACCCAGGCCAATGTAGTTTCGGCCGCATCGGAGCAGGTGGCCAACAATGTTCAGACCGTTGCCACCGGAGCCGACGAGATGGGCGCCAGCATCAAGGAGATCGCCAAGAACACCGCCGACGCCACCCGGGTGGCTACGACGGCCGTCAAATCGGCGGAGTCGACCAATGAAACCATCAGCAAGCTGGGTCAGAGCAGCGCCGAGATTGGTCAGGTGATCAAGGTGATCACTTCCATCGCGCAGCAGACCAACCTGTTGGCGTTGAACGCCACCATCGAAGCGGCTCGGGCGGGCGAGGCGGGCAAGGGATTTGCCGTCGTAGCCAATGAGGTGAAGGAACTGGCCAAGGAGACCGCCAAGGCCACCGAAGACATCAGCCGCAAGATCGAGGCGATTCAGACCGATACCAAGGGCGCGGTGGAAGCCATCGGGCAGATTGGCAGCGTGATCGTGCAGATCAACGACATTCAGAACACCATTGCCAGCGCGGTCGAGGAACAGAGTGCCACCACCAACGAGATCAGCCGCAATCTGGCGGAGGCGGCGCGCGGCAGCTCCGAGATTACCAAGAACATAACCGGGGTGGCGGAGGCCGCGCATAGCACCACGGCGGGCGCAACCGACACCCAGAAGTCGGCGCAATCGTTAGAGCACATGGCTGCCGAACTACAGGGGCTCATCTCGCAATTCAAGTACTGAGGCGGTTGCTCGAGGGGGGCGCGGCAGGTTCATCCCGCGGCCCCCAAGCGCCGCCCCGGTCTTAAGCTGACAGCCGAAAAGGAGTTGCCGATGCGTGCCTTGGTGGTGGATGACTCTTCTGCGATGCGGGCTATTCTTGGCATGACCCTGAAGCGGCGTGGTTTTGAAATCCTGCAAGCCCGGGACGGGGTGGAAGCGTTGTCCGTGCTGGCTCAGGCTGAGTCAGTTGATGTGGTTCTGATCGATTGGAATATGCCTCAGATGAACGGGTTGGAATTGCTGCGCCGAATCCGGCAGCAACCGCAGTACCGCAGCATGCAGATCCTGATGGTCACTACCGAAACCGGTATGGGCCAAATGTCGGAAGCCCTTGCATCCGGCGCCAACGAGTACATCATGAAGCCGTTTACTTCCGATATGGTGATGGACAAATTGACCCTGGTGGGTCTATGAGCGCTTTGTCCGGCAAGATTCGGGTGCTGGTGGTCGACGACTCCGTGGTTATGCGCCGACTGCTGTCGGAGGTGATATCCTCCGACCCGGAATTGGAAGTGGCCGGCTATGCGGCGAATGGACAAATCGCCCTGGCCTTGTTAGACCAGGTCTCGCCTGACATCCTTACCCTGGACATCGAAATGCCCGTTATGGACGGCTTGGCCACCTTAAAGGCCATGCGCACCGCTCAGCGCATGCTGCCAGTGATCATGTTCAGCACCTTGACCGAGCGCGGGGCCGAAGCGACCATTGACTCCTTGGCTCTGGGGGCCAGCGACTATGTCGCTAAGCCTACCGGCGTCGGCAACTATAACACCGCTCGTGTGCGCATCCGCGAGGCTTTGGTTCCCAGGATCAAGGCTCTCTGCCGCAGATCGGTTGCTACTCCTCCATCCCAGCTGGTTACCGGTCGTCGACCCCTGACGGGGCAATTCCGGCACTTGAATCGAATCGAAGTAGTAGCCATCGGATCTTCCACCGGAGGTCCGAATGCGCTGGCGCAAGTATTGCCCGCCATTCCGGCTGATTTCCCAGTGCCACTATTAATCGTGCAGCACATGCCTCCGACCTTCACCCGCTTTCTCGCCCAGCGCCTAACCGGCCAGTGCCAGTTGGCGGTGCAGGAAGCGGTGGAGGGCCAGATATTGCAGCGCGGAAAAATGTGGGTAGCGCCGGGGGGGTACCACCTGGGCGTCACCCGCAACGGCGGAGAAACGAAACTGCGGATCACCCAGGAGGCGGCGGAGAATTCCTGCCGCCCCTCGGTAGATGTCTTATTCCGATCAGTCGCGGAGATTTTTTCCGGTCACGCTTTGGCGGTGGTGCTGACGGGTATGGGGCAGGACGGACTGCGTGGCTGTGAGGCGTTAGCTGCCGCCGGGGCACAGATTGTGGCCCAGGACGAAGCCAGTTCCGTGATTTGGGGCATGCCCGGCTTCGTTGCCAAGGCCGGCCTGGCGGATGCAGTGCTGCCGATTTCCGAGATCGGTTCCTACATCGTGGATCGCGTGACTACATTTCGTCCGTCGAGGGTCGCGCTCTCTCACTCAGCGGGAGCAAGCAGATGAGCTTGGCGGCCATTGACTTCGACTACTTACGCACGCTGGTCAAGCAACACACCGCGATCGTGCTCGATCCCGGCAAAGAGTATCTGGCGGAAACACGACTGGCTCCGCTGCTGGGGGAGCAAGGCTGTGCCTCGGTGCAAGAGTTGCTGGGCGTATTACGGAGGCAAGCCTTCAACGGTCTGCATCGCAAGGTGCTGGATGCGATGACCAACAATGAGACTTGGTTTTTCCGCGATTGCAACTGTTTTGCGGCGCTGACCGGTTTTGTTCTTCCCGAATTGATGAAGCGGCGCGCCTGTGAGCGCAAAATCGCCATTTGGAGCGCGGCCTGTTCCAGCGGTCAGGAACCCTATAGTATCGCCATGACCCTGCGCGAGGAATTCAACCTACCAGGCTGGACCTTTTCCATTCTAGGCACCGACTTTTGCGGCACTATCTTGGAGCGGGCCAAGGCCGGGTGCTATCGGCAAATGGAAGTGAACCGGGGCTTGCCGGCCAAGTTGTTGACCCGCTATTTCACCCAACAGGGATTGCACTGGCAACTTAAGCCCGAGATCCTCTCGATGGTGACCTTGCGATTCTTGAACCTGGCGGAGCGGTGGACCGATGTCATTCCGTCGACCGACATTGTTTTTCTGCGCAATGTACTGATCTATTTCGATCTCGAAACCCGCAAGGAGATTTTGGCTCGGGTGCGGCGAATCCTGCGTCCCGACGGATTTCTTTTCCTGGGATGCGCGGAGACGACGTTGAACCTGGATGCGGCCTTTCAACTTGTTCCGGCAAAGAACTACGTTTGCTACAAGCTGAGAGAATAGGGAATGCATCGCGAGGGACCACTTTCCTGATTCCAGGTTCCGTCGAGCAAAGTTATCCCGCTCCATGACATGCCTTAGGATCGTCATGATCTCCGATGACTACGTGCCCTACGAACAGGCGTTCGCGCCGGACGGAAGACCGCTCGCATGGCGGCGTGACCGAAATCCCCATCTTTTTCCTTGGGACTGCACCGCTAAGCTGAGGTTCGGCAACGCACGCATCCCAACGACGCCGCGAGCGGGAGAGTCGGAGCCGATAAGGACTATCGCCCCCCTAGAACTCTGTCGTCGATTACGGACGATTAAACACTTCTAATCATTGTCTCTCCGCGATGGACCGCTGCATGCACTGCACAATCCTGGTTGCTTCGGCCATCGGAAACCGATCCGGGGTCCCGAGCAGGTTGCTTACGGACGCGCCTTACGCCAGACCATGCGTCCCGGAAGATATCGCTATGGACATGGAGATATTGCCCGACTATCTGGTCGAGGCCCGAGAGATGCTGGAAAAAGCCCAGGAGGATACTCTGCTCCTGGAAGTTGAGCCGGGCAATCCGGAGGCTCTCGCGTCGATCTTTCGCGCGGTTCACACCATCAAAGGCGGAGCCAGCTTTTTGGAGGTGGGGCATCTGGTGGACTGGGCTCACCACCTGGAAAGCTTGCTGGACAAGCTGCGCTCGGGTAGCCTGGCGGTCACCGTGAATCGCGTCGATGCCATTCTCAAAGGCCTCGATGTGATTGCGGAGATGCTGAAAGATCTGGCGCAAACCAAGGTTCCGTCTGCCGGTCCGGCAAAACTAGGCGGGCTCATTCAGCGGCTCGCGACCCCAGAATCAGACCAAGCGGAAGGCGCCGATCCGGCAGGAGCTTCCCCGGCCGGCCCATCGAGTGTTCAACCTCAGACACCATCAGAAACAGCTTCGCCTCCGGATCACCGATCGACCTCGCTCCCCGAGCAACGTCTCACCCCGAACCAAGCCGTATCAGAATGTGCGCTCCCACCCGATGCGGTTGAGGGGCTGGATCCCTCCCCAAAGCCGTCACCGTTCGCTGCTGAATCGCGCACCGCTCCGCCATCGAAAGCCAACGAACCTCGCACGTCGCCGGTCAGCTCATCCCCTGCTCCCTCATCCCGGGGCGCGGAGGCGGTGGAGAACTCTTTGCGCATCGACGCGCTGCGTCTGGACGCGGTCATGAATCAGGTGGGCGAACTCGTTCTGCTGCGCAACCGGCTGGCGTCGGCGGTGGGCTCGCTGGGCAAGGAAAACGAGGATATGAGCCGCATTGCGCGGGAGATGGACCTGACCGTAAATGACATTCAGAACACGGTCATGCGGCTCCGCATGCAGCCTTGCAAGCGCCTGTTTCAGCAGTTGCCCCGGGTGGTGCGCGACCTTTCGCGGCAACTCCGCAAGGACGTGCGGCTGGAAATTGTGGGTGAGGATGTGGAGATCGACAAGACCGTGGTGGACGCCCTGTCTGCTCCCATGACTCATCTGGTGCGCAACAGTCTGGACCATGGCATTGAAATGCCCGAAGTGCGAACGGCGGCGAACAAGGCGTCCACTGCCACCCTACGCGTCGCCGCCATTCATCTGGGCGACAAAGTGCGAATCGAGGTGTCGGACGACGGCAAAGGCATCGACAGGCGGTTCGTCACGCAAAAGGCCATCGACAAGGGAGTCATCAGCGCCGAGCAGGCGGCCCATCTGTCCGAGCAGGAGGCGTTGGAGTTGGTGTTCCGCCCCGGATTTTCCACCCGGGAGCAGGCATCGGATCTCTCCGGACGCGGAGTGGGTATGGATGTGGTGAAGTCAACGACGCATAAGCTGCGCGGACGGCTGACCATCGACACCCAACTTGGGCAAGGCACCCGCATCGCCATGGAATTTCCCCTGACTCTGGCCGTGTTGCCGGTGCTTTATCTGCGCCTAAGGCAGCACATCTACGCTCTGCCGATTTCCTCCATCGACAGTCTCACCGATTTGGAAGTGGATCGCGTGCATCGTTTGGGAAATCGGGTGACCTACCGGGTGGACGGGACTCGTACCGTGCCCCTGGTGGACCTGGGGGCCATTCTGCAGAACAAACCTTTACGCATGGGAGCGGAAAGTATGGAAGGGGTTCTGACCGAGCGCGGTCTGTTTGTGGTTTCCGAGGTTTTGGGCAACGAGGATTCGGTGGTCAAGCCCATTGACTTTCTCTCCTCCCAGAACTGGTACCAGGGCGCCACCATCTCCGGACGGGGCAGCGTAGTCCTTATTCTGGATGCGGGGACGCTGAGTGCCGCGGCCGCGGGCTTAGAGGGAGGGGATATCTAATGGACATCCGGCGAATCATGTGCATCATGGATGCCTCCTACCATACCCGGCGCACCATCGAACATTCGCTGCACGAAATTGACCGGCGCGCCCTGAATGCCATGGTTCTGGTGAAACGCCATGGCAATAAGCTGGCCGGCTACGGGGTGGTGGCCCAGGCTTTTCGGGAGCAGGCCTCTCATCTCAAGCAAGCCGCAGCGCCCCTGCAGCACTCCATCGCCCCGCTGGTGCGGGCGCATATGCACATCCTGCAGCATCGCCGTTATGCCGACTTATTTCACCGCATTGCCAAAGAAGCTCTGCGCAAGGGCGGTTGCCCGGGTTTTGGGTGTCAGTCGGAGGGAAGTTGGCAGCGCCGGATAGCCGCCGAGAAGGCCGAAGCCCTGGTCATTCTGCGTCAACTGGTACAGACCGTGGCGCGGCTGCAGGAAGGCATCGCCGAACAGGAATATGTGGTCACCAATGGACGCATCGAAGCCGCGCTCTCGGAGCGAAGCGGCGCCCCCCTGATGCGGGTCTCCCACGAGATGGGAGTGGCGGTGGCCACGGTGCGCGATGCTATTTGGAAATATCGCAATGAGCTGGAGGAAATTTTATATGAAAGCAGCACCGATATTTGAAGCAGGCAATCACCGCTGGTGGGTCCTGCACGACCAGGAAGAGCGAAGGGTGATCGACTCCAACGTCTACATCGTGGAGTCTAACGGACAGAGCGTGCTGCTGGATCCGGGCGGCTTCGAAATTTTCCCCCAGGTACTGGCCGCCTTAGCCGAGGTGATACAGCCATCGTCGGTACACAGCGCTTTTGTCTCTCATCAGGATCCGGACATCGCCTCCAGCCTGCCGCTGTGGAACGCCTGCAACGGCGATATTGAATGGCACGTTCCGCTTCTTTGGGAAGGTTTCATTCGTCATTACGGCGCCCTGGAAGCAAAGTTCTCCAGCATCCCCGACGAAGGCGGAGCCATGCTCATCGGGGGCCGCAAACTGGAATTTATACCCGCTCATTACCTGCATGCCTCGGCTAACTTCCACGTCTACGATGCCGAGGCAAAAGTATTTTTCTCCGGCGACGTGGGAGCGGCCCTGTTACCGACGGGTCACAGCATATGGGTGGGCGGCCAGGGCTCGGAATCCAGCCGGGCCTTCGACGAGCACATCCAGCACGCCAAGTTTTTTCACCAACGCTGGATGCCTTCCAATGCCGCCAAGAAAGATTGGATCGACCGGGTCCGTCAGCTCGACATCGACTTTCTGTGTCCCCAACACGGTGCCGTTTATGCCGGGGACAACGTACAACGATTTTTGAACTGGTTCGACGGACTGACCGTTGGGACCGCACTCTCGCACTGAAGGAGAACTCATCATGGCCAGCGCCATCACCAGCTCGAACCTGCACGCTGAAGCCGGCAAGATCCCGGCAATCAAAGGCGGCACCACGACCGGCAAAGACGCCGCGTCCCGGCGCCGGAAAAAGCAATCGCCGGTCAACCGCCGAAGCCCGGCCGTATCCGGGGCTGTAAAGCTCCACAGCAACGCTCCCGACAAGGAGCGGTTGCTGGAACATGCCCGACTGCTGTTGGGACCGCTCTCCAGCTTGGAAATGCTCTGCGACGCCGACGAAAAGATGGAAAATACCATTTTCTATATGAACCGGGCGGCGGTGGAGGCGATGAATCTGAATCATAGCCGGCTCAATCCTATGCTGCGGGGTGCTGACGTTCGCACCGCCCTGGGGCGATCTATCCATCAGTTCCACAAGGATCCGGAGCGCATTCGCAATATTTTCCGCGCCATGGTGTCGGGCAGCACAACGGAATACAACACAGAGTTGGTTCTGGGCGGCGTAACCTTCTTCCTGAATTTCACCCCCGTTTACGACAGCAAGGGGAAAGCACTGGCCTTCCATGCATCCTGGCGGAACATCAGTGACTCCCGTCTGGCCGAGCAGGTGATTGCCAGCATGGGAAAGGGCTCAGCCGAGAATGCCTCGTCTCTGATGGAGGTGGCCGGCGAAACCGATCGTGCCATGAAAGAAGTGGGCGGTACGCTGAACGGTCTGGCGGAGTCGGTTTCTCAAAGCCGGGATGCCTCCCAGGGCCTGATCTCGCAGGTCGGAGCTATCGGCCGCATTGCCCAGACCATCCGCGAGATTGCCTACCAAACCAACCTTCTGGCTTTGAACGCCGCCATCGAGGCGGCGCGCGCCGGCGAACACGGCCGGGGCTTTGCGGTCGTGGCCGATGAGGTGCGCAACCTCTCCAAGCGGGTGCAAAAGGCGACCGAAGAGGTGCAAACCAACATTGCCGATATCGAAGGTTCAGCTCGGGCCATTGAGGGGGCCAGCCATTCGGCCGAGCAGACTGCCCACGGAGCCGAGTCCGTCACCTCCTCGCTCAGCGAACGAGTCCATTCCCTGCACTCCCTGGTGGCGTTGATGAATATCGATTCTGCCCGGAATGAGCATAAGATCCTGGTACGTAATATCCTGACGGAAATCGGTGAACACAAAATGTCTGCGGCCGCCGCCGAGCTGGCGGGGCATCACCAGTGCATGTTTTATCGCTGGTACGAGGGTATCGGCCGCGAGTTTCTGGGCCAGATGCCGGTTTTTCGCGAAATGGAAAGTCCTCACGCCCTGCTTCACCAGACCGCGCAGGCCATTCGCGCGGCGCTGCAGGCCGGTGATCATGAGGAAGCTCTGCGGCAAGGTACGGAAATCTCCCGCATCGAACAGGAGCTGTTGAACAAGTTTGACGCCATGAGCGCCGCCATCCGGCAGAAGCAGGTCTAAAGGAGTTCCGCCATGAACGAGGTAATGCAGGAAGTCGAGGAGCGCTCGAAGCTGGCCGGCACCAACAAATTTGAGCTCCTGATCTTTCGGCTGGGGCAAGATCAGAGCTCACACACCCGCGAGATCTTCGGCATCAACGTGTTTAAAGTGCGCGAAGCGCTGATCATGCCGCCGATCACGCCCATGCCCGGTGCTCCCAAGCATGTCCTGGGGGTAGCCAATATTCGCGGCCAAATCATTCCGGTGGTTGATCTGCCTTCGGTGGTGGGTTGCAAGCCCAGCGCCTGCAATATCCTCCTGGTCACCGAATACGAACGCTCCATACAAGGCTTCGCCGTGGAGGAGGTGGAGGAGATCGTTCGGTTGGAATGGGGACGGGTGGTTTCAGCGGAGCGATCGGCGGTGGGCGGCATGGTGACCAGCCTGGCCCGTTTGGACGAAAAGGAGGACAACGCCCGTCTGGCTCTGATTCTCGACGTGGAAACGATTCTACGGGAAGCTTTGCCTTCGCGATTCAAGAGTGGCGACGAGATAACTCACACCCCGGTGATCAAGATCGAACCCGGATCGGTTGTGCTTTACGCCGATGATTCCAGCGTGGCCCGCCTGCAGATTGAAAGCGTCCTAACTCGGTTGGGATTGCCGTTTGTCAGTACGAAAACCGGCAAAGAGGCCTGGGAGCGCCTCAAGACTCTGTCGCACGAGGCGCGTAACGCTGGCATTCCTCTGGGCCAAAAGGTAGCCATGGTGCTGACCGATCTGGAGATGCCCGAGATGGACGGGTTCACCTTGACCCGGCACATCAAGGAAGATGATGCTTTGAAGGGTTTACCCGTAATCATCCATTCTTCCCTGTCCGGCTCCGCCAACGAATCTCACGCGCGCAGCGTTGGCGCCGACGGCTACGTCGCCAAGTTCGTTCCCGATGAACTGGCACGCGAAGTCAGCAAGATATTAACTGTGCCCGCACGGACTTGAAGTGGACCATCGGGAGGTTGAAAGAGGTGATCGCAGGCTTGCGGCGCTATCGAGCTTGTTCAAGCATCTCAAGCGTCACCACCATGTCGAAAACAACCGGCCGCAGATGTCGAACGCCCCGCGATTAACCGAAGGGAAGGATCGACCCTCGCTTTTTCCAAGGCGGACGCGGCCAAACTGCTCAACACCCCGGCAGAAGACACGATTGAGGGGCTGCGCGACCGCGCATCAGCGGCACACCGCAGTAGCTCTCCACGCCCCATTTGCTGAGAAAAGGTGGATTAGTGGGGAAAAGCTTGCAAAGATTTTCGGGGTGATAGGTGCAATTTCCCCCTCTGCGAAGAACCGATGTTGTTGGACGGCCCCCGCGGATTGTGGATCTTTGTAATAAGTATATAAGTATCACTTCAAAGCAGCTCATCCGGGAAAGGCACCGGGTGGGTTGTGGAGGGGGGCCGGTATCCCCCAGGGCCGGCTCTCCTCCATCGATACTCATGTGCCTATATACTCACCTGCGCTAGGCAACGTCGATCGCCGAGGTGAGTCCCATGAAACCCAAAGCTAAGCCAGTACCCATAGAACCGGAGCTGAAACGCATGAATCTGAACGTTGAACGCCGTTTGCACGACCAGTTTAAGGCGGCTACCGCCGCCGAAGGCAAGGACATGACTACCGTGCTGACCGACTTTATCCAGCACTATGTTGCCGAGCGCCTTCCTGAATCAATGCGCCGCCGGGGGGACCGCAAATGAAATGTTCCAAGGTAGTAAAGCCCGAGTCGGATCTCCACCTGGTGAAACCCGCAGACAAGTCGCCCAAGCCTTCCCCGCAGGAGCGCGATAGCTCCATCGCCGAGGGGATGCGGTCCTATCAGAAGGTGCGGGAGGGACTAGATCATGAGCTGTTCAGCGGTTCCCGTGATGTGGAAAAGATCAGTGGCCTGATCGAGCAAAAGCAGCTGATCCGCAGCCGGCTGGCGGCTCATGGAGTGCGGGTTGGGCCATGAATAAGAGAGCAGCCCTGTACCTGCGAGTTAGCAGCCTGGATCAACGTCCGAAAGCCAGCTGTATGATCTGCGCCAGCTGGCCCAGCAGCGGGACTATGAAATCGTGCACGAGTATACCGACAGGATCTCCGGAACCAGGGCCCGCCGTCCTGGTCTCGACCAGTTGATGGCCGACGCTCGCCGCGGCCGCTTTGACGTGGTCGTGGTGTGGGCTTTCGACCGTCTGGCCCGCTCGGTCCGGCACTTCCTGGAAGTCATGGACGAACTCAACCAGCGGGGCATTGAGTTTGTTTCGTTTCGCGAAAACATTGACGCCGGTGGCCCGCTGGGACGTGCCCTGATCATCATCGTCAGCGCGGTTGCCGAACTCGAACGCAACTTGATTGTTGAGCGGGTGCGGGCCGGTATGCGCCGGGCGAAGCTCGAAGGCCAGCATCTGGGCCGACCGCGGCTCAATATCGATCGCGAGGCCTTGCTGCGAGATCGTGCCCATGGTTTCAGTCTGCGCGAGTTGGCCAAACTGCACCGCCTGTCCCGCACCTCGGTGGTTCGGCTATCGGCGGTTTACTCACGAGTGCCAACGACGACCCTGGGCGAAGCCGCCGGAACAGCTTCAGGATTCCGGCAAGGGTGATTGCTCGGGTTGCGGTTGCGGCTTTCGCCTCAGGACCAACGCGGAGAACAGCGTGATGACGAGCCCAATCGGGAAGGGATGAATGAACGTGAGCACTGCGTTGAAGAATGGGTTTTTGTACAGCTCTTTGTATTTTCTGACCTGCTGAAGTTTTGCCTGGACGGCTGCCGGGCTCGCGCCCGAGGCGGTGAGCTTCTGAACCAAATGAGCGCCATATGCGTCCCAGAAACCAGGCAGGAAGTTGTAGTAGATCACTTCCCAAGTTACGACATAGATGATGCAGGATATCAGCGTAATAGAGAGGCCGACGGCAAAAGCTTTGGAAAAGGTAATCTGACCATTGCCGATGTTGTCCCGGTAGGTTCGGATGCCAAAAAACACCATCAAGAACGAGAGCACGATGGAGGTGTTGCCGATGATCGCGCCGCGGTCGAAGCCAATCCTGCCGCCGAAGGTCACCAGCGCTATCATCATCAGCGAGGAGATAGCGCCGGAAATCAGCCCGAAGGTGACGATGATCTTTCTCATATTCTCGTAATGTCTTTTATCCGATCTTGACCTTTCCACGTATGATGCCGGCCCCATGCTCATACGGGCTCAGCGACCAGCCATGTCAGCTGGCGACTTGGATGCCACTGGGATAACTACGATAAGGTTATCGCCTGCTCCGGGGTGAGTCATCCCAAGATAATCGAGCTTCGGTTGGGCGTCGAACCCGATGTCTTTCGTTGTCATGTTCGGCGCATAAAACATCAAGTGCGGAGGGAAAATGCCAGTGCCGTGCTCAGGGATGGCGCTCAAGCGGTTCTGGCTGGACATCATGTAGAGGAATCCCGGTTTGCTGGGATACTGGTAACGGCCTTCCTTATATCCGCTGGCGACGTCTGCCTTGATTTCGGCCTCGGACTTGCCGTTTGTGCGCAGCTCTTCACCGTGCAGGTAGACAGGCAAGAGAGTGCGGCTGCCTTCGGCGTCGAAGCACTGCGGCTCAATGGTTGTTTCTGCGGGCTTTACGAAATGCCGGCCAACAAAACAGCTGAAGCCGTTAGTGCCTTCGCGCGCTTTCTCGTAGCCTTTGGGGCCGAGAACATAAATTGTGGCTTTACTGGATACCTCGGCCGGGGCGGCGCTTTCAGCGAGTGTGATCTGCTGGTCACGTGGCATGGAGGCGTCGTAGACCCGGGGAAGTTCCTGGGCGGTTGCGGGAATGAGCGCAGTGCTTGAAAACAAGCCGATCGACAGAGTACCCACGACAAAGACCTTCATCGAATTCAGAGACTTCATGTTCGCTCCTTTTTTCAAAAAGTTCATATTTTCATAAACTTCATGTTCGCTCGTATTGAGCGGCCTCAACATACCGCATGAGGCGGGGTCGGTGTCGTCATCCTTTTGGCTGATTTTGGCGGCGGAGAGAAAAATCATTCGTTTGGGGGAGTGGTTATTGGCGCGAACCGTGCTTGTGCACGAGTAAATCAGGGGAGAAGGCCGAATTCCTTGCCGAGTTGCACCGCTTGCGTTCTTCGTCTCGCCCCGAGTTTGTCGAAAACACGGCTGGAATGGGTCTTCACCGTGCTCTCGCTCACAAAAAGCTTCTCGGCGATTTCGCGGTTGCTCAGGCCCTGGGCGATCAGTTCAAGGATCTCAAGCTCACGGCGAGTGATATGGAGGTCCTCACGTTTTCTTTCGTCAGGGATGAACGGTCCCTCGGCAGGGACGGGGACCTCCCTCACAACAATTGTCTGGCGTTTTGCTGTCAGCTTGAGGCCAAGCCAGATGCCAAGAACGGCAAAGGTCGCGGCGATCAGTCCGCCGTAGATTTCGATGGAATGTTCGACGACCAGGAACCGATACTCGGTCCACCGGAGCAGAGCAATCAAGATTCCACCGATCAACCCGTACATGAGGACGTGGCGCTTCATAAGTTGCAGGAGGATTCGTTACCGAAATTATCGCACCCATGGTGGGGTAGGTCCTACTGCTTGCAGGGCAAGATCAACGCTTGACAGGCCTTGCCCGAGTCACGGGCAACCCCGGAAATTTATCAGCCCGCCGGTCGGATTAGTACCGAGAAACGCGCATGTGTACCGATTCTGGGTGGAGTGAGTCCTGTTGGAGGCTAAATCACTTGGGCGAGAAGTCGGCTACTCTTTCATCATCCAACTATTTCGGAAGGGGGAATCCGAGCCACATCGAGGACTTCGAAAAACTACTCGTATCTCAGTGCGATCATCGGGTCGACCCGCATTGCCCGCCGCGCGGGGATATAACAGGCCGCAAGCGCCACACCTGTGAGCACCAGGGTGACGCCAACAAATGTAAGAGGATCGGTGGGCATTACGCCATAGAGCAAACCTGCCATCAGGTGCGACACGATCACCGATCCCACCAGTCCCAGCGCGGCGCCCGCCATCGCCAGTCCCAGCCCCTGGCGCAAAACCATCGCCAGTATCTTCCCCGTCTGCGCGCCCAGCGCGAGGCGGATGCCGATGTCCTGCGTGCGCTCGCTCACGATGTAGGAAATCACTCCGTAAATTCCCAGCGCCGCCAGCAGCAGCGCCGTTATCGCGAAGGCCGCCACAATATCCATCGAGAATCGTCTCTGCTCCAGCGACGCCGACACCGCATCGTCCAGCGTCTTCGCCCCATAAACCGGCAGTCCCGGATTCACTGACTGCACCATCGCCCGCACCTCTTCCGGGATCGCGCTCGCATTCATTTCTCCACGCAGAAAGATGGCCAACTCCTTGGGCGTGTCCTGGTACAGGCTCAGATAGATTTGCGGAATGCTCGCGTTCGCCAGCGACTCGGTTCGAGCATCCGCGATCACCCCGACGATCGTGATCCAGGTCTTCCTCGCACGGAGGCCAACCCCAACCCTCCCACGGCCAACCTTCAGCCGCTTCCCAAGCGGATCCTCGCCCCGCCAGTACGTCCGCGCCATCGCCTGGTTGATCACGGCGACCAGCGGCGCATTCTCGTCGTCGCCGTCGTTGAACAGACGGCCCCGCAGCACCGGAATCTCCAGCAAATGAAAATATTCCGGCGTAACGTCCGACCGCTCCACCAAGGGAGTCTGCTTGCTCTGTGTCTGGCGTCCTTCCACGATCAGCGGGCTCGGGTTGCCGTCGTGATGCAGCGGAATCGACGGCTCCGATCCCAGCGCCGCCTCGTGCACTCCCGGCAGCAACTGGCTGCGCCGCAGCAATTCGCGCGCAAACACTGCCTCCTGAGCAGCCGTCCCATAAATGTCCGTCTTCGGATCGTTGGGGCTCGGCAGCCACGACTGAACCGACATCACATGCTGCGGATTGAATCCCAGTGGCGCCTTGTACAAATCCCAAAAACTGCGCAGCAGCAGGCCCGCGGCCACCATCAGCACCAGCGACAGCGCAAACTCCGTCACCACCAGCACGCGCCGCGTGCGCGTCTGCTCCGTGGATCCCTTCGAGCCCACGCCCTTCCATCCTCAGCGTATTCGCCAGATTCAACCGCCCTGCCTGCCTCGCGGGCGCCAGCCCGAAAATTACCCCGGCTGCGATCGAAACCGCCAGCGCGAACAGCATCACGGTCCAGTTGATCGACAGGTCGTTCAGCCGAGGCAGGCTCTCCGGAATCAGCCGCAGCAAGAATCCCTTCATGCAGAACAGAATCACCAACCCCGCCACTCCGCCCAGCAGCGAAAGCAGCAGGCTCTCCGTCAGCAATTGCCGCACCAGCCGCTTGCGTGCCGCTCCCAGCGCCTGGCGCACCGCCATCTCCCGTGATCGCGCGCTGGCCCGCGCCAGCAGCAGATTCGCCACATTCACGCAGCCGATCAGCAGCACCAGCGCCACTGCGCCCAACAGCAGGATCAGCGACTGCCGAACGTTGCCCACCACGTTTTCCTTCAGAGGCACCAACCGCACCGTCCACTTGCTTTCGGCCGGATAATCGTCCGGAAATTGCTTCCGCAACGAAGCAACCAACGCGTCCAGCTGGCTCTGCGCCGCTGCAAGCGTCAGCCCCGGCTTCAGGCGCCCGACCGTTTCCAGGGGCAACCGCAAACTGCGGTTCGGGGACCGAGCCGGATCCTCCGCAAAACCCAACGCCGCCCACTGTTCCGTATTCCTCTCGCCCACGGTTCGCCCCGGGTCGCGAAAACCCGGCGGCATCACCCCGATCACCCGATACGAATCGTTGTCCCCCCGCAAACTTTTTCCCACAATATGCGGATCGCTCCCGAAATCCCGCTTCCACAACCCGTCACTGATCACCACATCCAGCGTGAACCCCGGCGTTTGATCCTGAGGATCGAACGTGTGCCCCAGCTCCGGTTTCACCCCCAGCATCGCAAAATACGCCGGCGACACCCCTTCATACTGCATCCGCGATGGCTGCGATGCACCCGTCAGGTTCGCCGACCCGAAAATCTCCAGCACAACATACTGAAAAATTCCCGAACGCTGGAGATCCTTAAACTCCGGAATCGAGATGCCCGCGTCCGTAGCGCCCGCACCAGGCAGATCGTCCTCGATGCGCACCAGTTCCTCCGGGTGCGGATAGGGCAGCGGATGCAGCAGCGTGGCGTCGACCAGGCTGAAAATCGCCGTCGTCGCTCCGATGCCCAGCGCCATCGTCAGAATCGCAATCGCCGCGAAGCCCGGCGACTTCGCAAACATGCGCAGCGCGTAGCGCAGATCCTGCAGCAGGTTTTCAAAGAACGGCAGACTCTGCTCCGCGTGGTAATCCTCTCTCACTGTCCTCCACCCCTCCGAACTTCATCACGGCCTGCCGCCGTGCCTCTTCCATATTCATCCCCGCGCGCAGATTCTCCTCCGTCTGCAGGGCCAGATGCTCCTCCATCTCTTCCCGCAGCCGTTTGTCGTCTCGCCGCCCGGTGGCAAAGTTCTTGAGCCGCGCCAGAAACCTTCTCAGGAATCTCATGTCAAGTCCTCCGCCTTCACCGCGAAGAATCGTGCGATGATCGCCGCCGTTTGCTCCCAGTCCCGTGTTTCGGTCTCGAGCAGCTTTCGTCCCGACCGTGTCAGGCGATAGAAACGCGCCCGGCGGTTGTTTTCCGAGGCGCCCCACTCGGACGAAATTGCGCCCTCCTGCTCCAGCTTCAGCAGGACGGGATACAAAGTGCCTTGGTTCACGGCCAGCAGATCCCCGCTGATCTGCTCGATCCGCCGCGCGATCCCATAGCCATGCAGTGGACCGAGCACATCGAGCGTCTTGAGCGCCATCAGCGCCAGCGTTCCCTGCAGAACATCCGCTTTTTCAGTCATAGAGTCGCTCTTTGGGTTTCCCACAGGAATCATCATGTCGCACTTCCTTTTGGAAAGCAACAGGTAATGATCCGAAAAACCCGGAATGTTCGCAGCTTCCATGGTTTTCGGACGATTTGCTTCCGCAAACGAAGAACAGCGTCGTGTGAGGATAGCCGGGAATCCGGCGATCAGAACCTGCCACTCCAGCTCAGTTCGCGATAAATCGCAAAGTCACTCGTTGGCGCGCATTTCACATGGACGTGTAGTCGGCAACCCGCGGAAGTGACAACCCTCAGATTAGGAACTGGAAGTTGGCATAGCGCAAGGCACCTGCGTGGGCAAATATATACTTGACACACAAAGTCCTTTCGGGTACTCTGAATCATCGAATGATTTCAGAGGCAAAGAAATGGCGAACATAGCAAATCAGCCCCGTTCCCTGCAAGAAGCAATCGCTTACTTCGCTGATCCTGAGCGTGCTTTCGTGTACGCCGTCAACCTTCGCTGGCCGGGAAAGCAAGTCACTCTGTCCACGTTGCGGCTGCTACGCAGCACTCCTTTCTCCAGCACTCGCTTGATGTGGTTCTGTAAGGGATGCAAGAAGCAATTCAGCGTCAAGGTCGGTTCCATCTTCGAGGATTCTCCCGCTGGGCATGGATAAGTGGATGACGGCTTTCTGGATGGTCGTCAACTGCAAGAACGGAGTCAGCAGCGCAGAGATGGCGCGGACTCTCAAGATCACCCAGAAGTCGGCATGGTTCATGCTTCACCGTGTGCGTGAAGTTCTGAAAACACAACTCCGTGGAAAAGCTCGGCAATACTGGGGGAGCAGTAGAAAGCGACGAAAGTTTTATCGGTCCGAACCCCAAGAACCTGCACCGTGACCGCAAGATTAAGCTGCAAGCGATTCGCGGTCAGCAATGCCGTGGAGATGTATTCATCGGAAAGACTGCCGTGATCGGGATGCTTGACCGTGAAACCCGCGAGATTCGCGCGAAGGTTATTCCCAACGTCCGGCGCGAAACCTTGCAGAACGAAATTCTCAAGAACATTGAATACGGTAGTAGGGTCTACACTGACGCAGCTATCACCTACGACAATTTGGGCAAGACCTACATCCACGGTATTGTGAACCACGCGACAGAATATGTGAACGGGCAAGTCCACACGAACGGTCTCGAAAATTTCTGGAGCCTGTTCAAGCGCAACCTTCGCGGGACATACGTTAGTGTCGAACCGTTCCATCTTGACCATTACCTTGACGAACAGATTTTCCGTTTCAATAACCGTGGCGGAAAGAAACCCGCCGAGCGCGTGGCCGATTCCGAGCGTTTCGTAAAAGCCATGTCTATGGCCTCTGGCAAGCGCCTCACCTATGCCCAGCTAACTGGCAAGGGAGTTGACTCGCTCCACCACCAGACGGCAGGGACGGGGACGGAGGAGCCGTTCTAGCCCTCATCCTTGCCGGGCTTTCTGCGGCGTTTAGGCTTCGGCTTTGCCAGAGCCTTTTCCTTTGGAATCTGGAACGCGGCCCGCATTGCGTCCTCAAAGTTTTCCCTTGCCTTATCGCCTTCTATGTATTCAGCCTTCTTAATTACCACTGCCTTTTATTTGTCCTTCCATCCCTCAACGGTAGGTAGTTCTTGTGTTCGTATCTCTAATTCCCCATTAGACTTTTTCGCATATATAAGGCCCCTAATCGTATGCTTCTTTGAATCTTCAGTAGTTATGAAAGCGTGGAATGTTGTAACTCCTTCTTGGCCATTGCTGAGGGCGGCCTGAAGTTGATCCTCAAAATTATCTACATTCCAGTAATAAAAGGCCGTGGGGGCTAACATTCGCGGCTCCGAATGTGGCTCAATCGGGATTTTGGAATCTCCGTATGCTCCTCCCCAGATATATAGGTTGGATCGGCCCTGGTTGTGAACTTCTATTGTTTTGTTGCGATAGAGCAGTATGATTTCTGGAACATATTCCAAATCTTGCGCACTCGGTGCGGAATGGTGGCGTGATCTTAATGCGGGTGGAGCTGGCGGGGCCTCATCTACGCGTTGTGCGGGACTGCTCTGGGCTGATGGGGGCGTCCCGCCACTGGTGGTTAGAACTGGCGCGGGATGCCTTAGCTGTGGCACGGCGACCCCTAGCACCACAGAGAGAACAAACACTGCGGCGACAAAGCGCATCATCCCTGGAACGACATTGGCCACTTCTCGCGATGCGAACATCTCGTATGTGAGATAAGCGACACATGCACCCATCAACAGAAGTCCCGGAATTGGGTGGCCGGTTTCTAGCAAGGTCCACCCGCCAGAGAAAAAAGTGAGTGCGGTCGCCGCAATCTGCCCAAGCAGGCGCACCGGGCTTCGCTCTGGCGCGCTAATCTCCGTGGCTTCCATTGGCCTCCCTGAAGCGGCAGAATAGCACACCCTGTGAGCCAAGTATATACTTGCCCCTGCGTGAGTGCTCATAGGTCGGTCGCGTATTCCCGGGATTCTCGGAATGTAATGTGTGGATGGCGCAGCGCATACCGCTCAGATTGCGGCTCCAAACCCATAGTTTTTGGACCGCTCGGATTTGGTGATTTCGGGTGCCTGGATTCAAAGAGATAGGAAGGGGCCTGCACGGCCCCTTTTGTGACAGGCTCTAGGAGAGCCGGCGTTGCAGATATTTCAGGAGGCGGTAGTGGTCGTCTAGCTTACGGTGAAGTTCCAGACAGCGATTGAATATGGCGGTCTGGTGTTGGTCGAGTTCCTGCTGAATCTGGAAAGCAGGTTCTGCTGATCGCGTTTGCGGTCCGACTCCTGGCGATCGTGCCGGTTGCTCCAAACGATATAAAGGATGACCACAGCGGAGACCGCGGTGGCTGCCCAGAGAACCGTGCATCACTCAAGCTGAACCTGCGATCTCAGGCTGCCGTAGAGCACGAACCACCGAGGTGCGGGACAGGCGGGTGCAGCTTGGCCAACTCGCGCAGGCTGAAACCATGGGCAATCTCGCAGCAGGGCCTCGCGATCGATATTGAGCCGCGGTCGGCCCAGATGCCGGCCTTCGAACTTCGCCCGGCGCATACCGGCCCCCCTCCACAACCCACCCGGTGCCTTTCCCGGACAAGCTGCGTTGATCAATACTTATATACTCATTACAAAGATCTACCCTTTCCCGTCAAGCTCTAAATCGGGAATGCCCCCTCCGAAGATCTCTATTACAAGAAGCCAGACCAGCTACCCCCCTTCAACCTCACTCTCCTGTTCTCCAACGAACAGGGTTATGCCTCCTACCAGCGTCTGCTAGGTTGTGGTCTTCGTCGACGACGGAACCGTCTACTCCGTCCACGATCAGTTCACCGAACGCAGCCTGCTCTTCCTGGCCGAGGACTTCACCGAGCTGACTCCGCTCACCTTGTCCAGCCTCTATCAGCCAAACGATGCCGGCATAACCCAGGCCTCTTCTCCTCTGGCCAACAGCACCTCGGTCACCCCCACCAGCGTCTGGCAGTCGATCCCCTCGCCTAACGTATCCCAGACCTACTATGCCTAGCTGGCAGCAGTACACGGTCACCATCGTCGATGCCACCAGCGGCCAGCCGGTTATGGGTGCCCAGTTGTTCAGCCAGTTTGCAAAGTAAGTGTCTGGCGTTTGGCATTGGTACCAGGGTTTCCTTCCCGCAGAGAACCCAAACCAATCTCGCGCGTCTGGCTCTCCTGCTCGCAGCGCCCCCGTCCGGCATCACCTCCGGGTCACCGGGACACAGGAAGTTCTCTGCTTCTATCGCTCCATGGACGGCCGTCGTATGTTCCTCTCCTGGGTGGGTCATCTATTCTTCTGCCTCAGCGTCGTGCAGATCTGGGCACCCAAGCGGAAACTAACGGCTCATGGGTAGGTGGCGCTGGCTTGGTTTCGACTCGCCGGGCATGCTGGCTCGATGCCTGGGGATAGGAATGGAGTTTAGGGATATTGCGGGCCTGTCCTGGAACTGGACGAGATCGACGGGTAGAGGAAGATCATAAAGAAGAGGAATGCTGGAGAGGGGGCCGCCCTTTTCTGCGGGGCCCAGCTTGGGGTAGCTCAGTAAGTCGTTGCTTACCGAGACCATGACCAGCTCTGTAAGTTCATGCTTACCGACGGAGAAAGCGGCACTCCCAGGCTTACCTGTTTGCCGGTTCACTGCTCGGAGTCTGGGCGGCGGCATACTCTCCGGGGAACCGGAGAGCCAGGTCACGGGATGAGAGCCAGCGAGATTCGGAGATCCAGGATCGAACGAAGAACAATGACAGAGAAACGATCTTGGGGCGCCGGCCTGGCCCCTGTCCTGATACCGTTCCGAGTCGTTCCGAGCGCAGTCAGGTCACGCCATGGGTTACTCTTCCGCTAACTACCGTCCGCAAAAGTCGCATGAGCATAGATTGTCATCCGGCCTGGCACCGCGGTATGACATGCAGCCGGGCCGGAGAATTCGATGGTTGCCGCTTATACGCGAAAGTTGCAGGATTGTCCGTAAATCGGCTAATGAGATGGTCGGGCGCCGAGTAGGGGAGTGGTGGCCGAAGTTGTGCCGAACGGCAAGGCTCTCAAACGGGCGCAGGAGTTAGCCGAGTTGTACCTGAAGGCTCCGGAAGTGACGCGGCGCAACACACGGGTGCACTTCATTCAACCTTTGAAGGAGCGGATTGTACGGGAAGTCGGCTATGGGCTATCGCAGGAATGCAACTCTCTCGGTCATAGCAGGGAAGCCGCCGGCAGAGGCGGCCCACCTACCCGGCATAAAGGGGATGATCGTAAAAGTCGAGATCATCGAAAAGCAAAAACCCAGAGCTCCGAGAGTCCCCAACTTCTTGTTCCAGAACCCCAGGAACAGGAGCACACCGAATAGCGATTCGGATGCACCTAAGAAGTAGGTTGCTCCCCGAATCCCGAATACCGGGTACAGCCAGAAAATCAGGGGGCCGTGGCTGATGTAAGGGACCAATGCATCGGCTTCGTATCGGAACCACTTCTGATAACCAAAGAAAAAGGCGATGACCACCATCGACGCGCGCATTAGATGGTAATCAAAATCGCGCCTGAAAATAGCAAGTTTAGCTAATGTGTTTATAAGACGATTCATTGTTCATTCCTCCAAGCAAGGGTTAGGCTATGTTGTGCCACCTTCAGCGATAACCTGCTGATCGGCAAGCCAAGGTGCAGATAGGGCATGAGTATCGCTTTTAGACCGTTAGTTCGCATGGTTGTTGATTCGCGCTTATTTTCCCTGGTAGACCGGCTTTCGGCTTTCCGCCTCTGCCTTCTGGCCTTCTAGAAAGTCCTGCGTGTGGAAAAGCGCTCCAAATTGCGCGTCGAGTTTTGACAATGCCTCTTCCTCCGTGGGATCAATCGCCAGGTGAGCAGAAAGTAGCGTTGTTTTAATGCCGAGCGGCCCACACCCGGCGATCTTGTTTGCCATCTGAATTCCTGCCTCCAGCGCCTTTTCCGGTGTTGGTGCAACTTGCTGCACTTCTCCGATCCGATACGCTTCTTCAGCGCTCCAATGGTCCCCCGTCAGCATGTAACGCATTGCATTTCCCCATCCCACTTCCCGCGGGAACCGGATGGTCGCTCCTCCTCCGGGAAAACGTCCATGTGTATTCTCATCCTGACCGAAGCGGGTGTCGGCTGAAGCAATACGGATGTCGGCAACAAGATGGAGCTCATGGGCCATGTTCCAGGTATCGCCATGCGTAACCACGATCAGAGGCTTGGTGAGGTGCGGAGCACGCTTTGCAAGAGGGTCTATCGCCCCTGTGCTCGCGATCCAGGGTTTGCCCGTCCCTGCGAGCGATTTAAATTCCTCAACGTCGATCCCTCTTGAAAAATTCTCCCCGTGGCCAAATAGGATCGCGGCGCGCAGCGACAGATCGTTGTCATACGGGTAATACGCTTCGGCCAGTTTCTCGAAAGTCTCAGGATCAATGCGGTTCTGGATGTAAGGACGATTGATGCCAAAAAGGACGATGTGCCCACGGCGCTCTATGGTCAGCTTTGCCCCAGAACTGAACGGTACGTCCTGAAGCGTTATGGCTGGGGTGCCAGTCTGTTGTGGTGTGTCCTGAGCGTCAGAGAGGTTGAGCAAAGCTCCCAGCGTGGAATCACCGCCAATTGCCGCCGCAATTTCCAGAAAGCCCCGTCGGCCTAAATCATTCAGATAAGTCATTTTATTGACCTCCTTTCGTTTGATTGGCGAATCCTGCTTGCATTTAGAATCACGCAACGATTTGGCGGCAAGTCATCGCTCATCCCACTGTCGAATCGGCATAACCAGGTACAACTCCGTGTGGCCTGGCAGATGCGCGACGTAGGGCATGCCATTCGATCCGTCACGCTTGAGTCCTTGGAAGTCATCCTGATGCGGACTTACAACCATCAGGTGCGGACCGACACGGAACTCCTGGCCAGAAGAGCCTGTCGCCGACTTCACCCATGCGCCGAGATACATGTACGAAATGCCGATGCGATCAATCTGCGGCGTGCGACCGGCAAGGCTGTCCTGTATCCACCGCAGGAATATCGGGTCGAAGCACCCTGGCTCATCGTGCGAATACCCGGGAATAGCCGGGAGACATGTCCATTCGTTCGATCCTTTGCGAAGAACTCGGTACAAACCTCCAGGCGCCAATGGCCAATCGAGCACCGTTGCGCCTTTGGTGATGAACGCAGGACCGGCGCGCAATGCGTCCGCGATCTTCTCTGCATCATTCACCGGCAATCGATCTGACGACTGAGCGGAGGCGGGGACTGCCGTCAAAAGAACACCTGCGAGAAGCTTCATCCAAACGTTGGTACGAATCATGTGTTTCTCCTTTTCGAGGCCTGCCTTCCTGTTCGAACATGTAGAAGCGCAGGAGCAAAATATTTTCGCTTTCTTAGATACTCTGGCACGCTATCTGGTCCATGCATTGTTAGATTTTCGCATGTCATTTATAACCTGTGCGCGATGTGCATTTACGTAACCTACCTTCGAGGCAGGGTATTTTGCATCGCCAACGGGCAGATTGCGCTTCCCCGATTCGAACTACGACCATCCCTCGGTGCCTCTGATAAGGCGTCCAGATACGGACACTTGGGTCGGGAACCTTGAGGTCGTCCAAGGCAGCCGATCGGCCGATCACGGCGGCCAACCCACAACCTAACCCACAAAATCCCGCTATCTTGTGCGACATCCGCGTACTTGGCAGTCCCCGCGGTTGCTGTAAGTCGTTGGAAAACCAATTCTTGCCAGATTGACACGGAAGAGGTCAAGACCGAGAAGCCTCCGACGATGGCATTGAGGAGTTGACTGTCCGGCTTTCGCGAGGATAGAGGACGTTATCACCCTCTTTGGGACGAGACGACAGATCCCCATGAATTGGGTGGCTGTGCAGTGCTGAGATCTCATTTTGACGCCCTGCGCCGCGGTAGGAGCACCAATTCGGCAGCTTCCTCAGCCTCTTTGAGGAGCGTCTTGCGCGGCGTGCCTATCTGCGCACGCATGGTCAGCCCACGGGCTAAATCCGTGACTTGAATTGCGCGCGTGGCTACGGGAAAGTCAGATGGGATTTCTCCCGCGCTGATCCCGTCCCGGAAACGGCGTTCCACTAGCGTCACGGCGGCAGCTCCCGCGCTCTGCAGGAACTGCCGGACCTCAGCGTCGTCCACAAGCGGCGCGACGCACACGAGAAGACAGCCCGGGGCAGAACCTTTCTCCGTCGCACTTTCTACGGCCTGCCTCAGGAAGCCGGCGAGCGAGTCGCGAAGAGTCCCCGGCGAGAGGAGTGCCTTGGCAGCGAGAGCGCCCTTCCTCTCTGCATACGCCCTGAGGGCACGCATGAATATCGTGCGCTTGTCCCCGAAAACGGAATACAGGCTCGGACGTCCCACGCCCATCCCCGCGACGAGATCGTCGATCGTCACTCCGTCGTAGCCCTTCGACCGAAACACCTGGGTCGCCTTTTCCAGCGCGTCCCTCTCGTCGAAGCTGCGCGGCCGTCCACGCGGCCTAGCGGCATTGTGAAACATTTAGTTCAAAACTCCTTGACCGTGACCATTGCACCAATATATAACCAAATAGTTCAAAATTAGCAAGGCCGCCCTGACCTCAGTGACCTGGAAGGAACCACTCATGAAACATTCGATCGCTCTCGTCACCGGCACCACCTCCGGGCTCGGTTATGCGGCAGCCAGCATGCTCGCCGCCGAGGGCTGCCGCCAGGTCATCGTCACCGGCCGCAGCCTGGCCCGGGTCCAGGAAACGGCCGCTCAGCTCGCGGCTGAGACCAAGACACAGGTCTTCACGCCGCTGGAGCTGGATCTGGACGCGCCGACCAGCGTTCAGTCCGCCCTCGCCGAGCTGGTCAAGCGAGGTCGGCCGATCGATTTCCTGCTGCTCAATGCGGGGATGGTCGGAGGTAAGAAGCGCGTGCTCACTGCGGCGGGCATCGAGGCGGCTCAGGCCCCGCTGATCGGCCATCATCAACTGACTGTCGGGTTGCTCCGCGCCAACCTGCTGAGCCCCAACGCGCGGATTGTTATCGCCGGCGCGGAACCTGCCCGAGGGGACGTCCCCATGTTCAGCTACACCGACGTGGCGGCCTTCGCGGCCAAACACCACCAGGGTGACCGAACCGCCGCTGTTGAAGCCCTGGTGCGCAGCGGGCCGAACGTGAAGTACGAGCCCAACCGGGCGTATGCCGACGCGAAGCTCATCGTCGCTTGGTGGGCCGCGGCGCTGGCGCGCCGGCTACCCTCCGGCATGGCCGTGTACGCCGTCTCGCCCGGTAGCGCGCCCGACACCAAGGCGGTGCGAAACGCTGGCGCCGGTCATGAAGTGGCTGATGATTCCACTGGTGAAGCTCATCCCCGGCATGTCCCAGACGCCGGAGACCGCGGCTCGCCGGTACCTCCAGGCCTCGGAGTTCGGAACCGACGTCTCGGGCCAATTCTTCGCCTCGGCGCCGAAGAAGCTCACAGGCCCAATTGAGGCGATGCGCCACCCGCACTTTCACGATCGCGCCAACCAGGAAGCCGCGTGGCAGGCCGTCGTCAAGGTCTCTGGCGTCGATTTCTCGTGACATTTCGAAAGTAAAGTACAGTCTGGAAGTGATTTTGGGGGGGTGACTCCTAACCCGATAAAATACATTATCGCGTTTAAGCTTAGAGAAGCGGTCAATGATCGATTTCGAATCTCACTCGCAAACCATGGAAATTAGAAAACTTAAGGCTCGCTGATGCGCGCTATGAGCACCATAAGTCCGATATGCCGACATCCATGTAAGTCACAGTCAAGAAGAAAACGCAAGGTCTCTGTGCGCGCGCGGGAGAGCGTGCGTTGGGTTGATCAGGATTCAGGGTTGCGCACGAGTGCCGCACGGCGGATGGTCCCCACATCCGATGCAGGACCGGACATCCATTTGCTGTCTCGGGCTCGCCAGAGCCGTCACAGATGATTGAGTTTGTGTTCTCTGCCAGTCCCGAAACAAGGTGATGTGCATTGTTGATACTCGCTGCTGCGGCGAGGCATAAAGAGAGCAGGGTGAATGGGTACGATGTCGGCAATCAAGCGCGAAGATCGGTGAACCGCTTTCGTTTTGAGATCAGTTTCCGTACTTGAAAATACTGCGACAGCAAGAACATGAGCAGCCGGAAAACCTCAACCCACAATCTCCGCAACTCAGCGCTTGGCGCCTTTCGTTTTTCGACCGCTGTTATTGGGAACTAAGCCGCACAGCAGCCGATACCGCTCTTCCAAGGTCTGAAATTCTGAGTAACCAACTAACCGATTGATCTCGTCGATACTGGCCAGTTGGCAAGCGACCGGGTCGATTCGTCCCGAAGTCCTCAGCGCCATCATCACCGTTTCCATGCCTTTTGCAGCGGCGCGCAGCTGCTGATTCGCATAGATGATCAGCTTGAAACCGGCGTCGCGCAGCTCATCGGTTGAATACTGCCAGGCGGTGGTCGGGACAATTGCAAGTGGCTTGCTCAACGAGGCGCTGCCGGCGACGCTGACGACGCTGGCAAACGTCTCCTTCGTCACGGCATGGATGAGAATGAGGTCCGCCCCTGCGTCGGCATATCGAGCCGCGCGCTCCAGCGCCTCTGCCATCCCCAGACCAGCCACCAACGCCTCGGTACGCGCAATGACGGCGAAGTCGGTTGACCGCTGTGCCTCCTTGGCGATCCGGATCTTGGCTGTGAACTGTTCGGTTGGAACCAGCATGCGATCGGGAATAGAGTAGAGGCTTGAGCGCTTGGGAAAGGCGCTGTCCTCGATGGAAACAGCCGCGGCTCCCGCGCGTTCCAGCGAACGAATGGCGCGGCTTAGCTGGGCAACATCTCCGTAGCCATTGTCGCAATCCACAATCGCGGGCATTTCGGCCGCTTCCAAAAGTTGCTCGGTGGTGTGCAGTAACTCGGTGAGCGTCAGTATGCCCGCATCCGGAAACCCTCGAGCCGCGGAAACGCAAAAGCTGCTAACCCACAAGGCATCGAAGCCGTGAGCCTGGACCAGCCGGGCTGAAAGCGCATCGTATGCACCGACGCCGATCAAGCAAGTATCTGTTTCAAGGCGTTTGCGAAACAGTGCCGCCGTGCTCAGCATGTAGTGCGCCCATTCATGATCGCTTTCAACCCTGGACTCCTTTGTGGATCTGGCGGGAAATAGATCAGCGAGTAATCTTACTGCAAGAACGCGGCATCAGCCCGCGTTTTCGGCGGCCTGAATCGCGTCCAGAAACCTGCGCTTCAGCAGCTGGCGGGCCGGCTTTCCGGAAAGCTCCTTGGGAATTTGCTCGGTATGTATAAGGACGTCGGGAACCATAAAGTTTGGCAGCAGCCGGTGTAGCTTCTCGCGCGTTTCCTGATCCGGCCTGGCGCTCCCGTCGGTTCTCAGGTAGGCGACAATCTTAGCCCGGCTGAAATCGCGGCTATCGTCCTCTGGAATGAACACGCACACGCACTCGTCTGTAATCCCTTCCCTTACGATGGCGGCCTCAATCTCTTCGAGACTTATGCGGTATCCATGCTTTTTTATGATGTTATCCAAACGCCGCAGGAAGACGTAGTCGCTATTCGCGTCGAGGGTGACCAGATCCGAGGTTTTATAGTAACGCACTCCATCTTCGAAGTTCGAAATCACCTTTGCTGTTAGTTCCGGAGCTCTCCAATAGCCGGCCATAACCTGCACGCCGCCAATATAGAGTTCGCCGCTCTCACCCACACCGATTTCCCGTCCTTGTTCATTGATCGCTCGAAAGCTCACATTCTTGTGAGGTCTTCCAATCGGGATCGGCTTGCTCGGATCGGTCTCCTCTGTGATCTCATAGGTACAACAGGCGACGGTGGTTTCGGTTGGTCCATACCGGTTGAACAAGCGAACTTGGGGAAGCTTACTCTTAATTTTGTGGAAAACCTCGGGCATCACCACATCGCCGCCAACGGACATCGTCTTCATAGTGGCGTAAGCCCTCGGCTGAAAGGCCCCCTTCTGTGCCAGAAGCTTGAATACCGGTAATGTGCAGCTTATATGGGTGATGCCGTAACGCTGTATTCTCTCTTCGATTACTTGGGGGAAAATCAACGTCTCATCCATCAGGTAGACTGTTCCACCGGAATACAAGGGGCAGAAGATATCGGTGAAGGAGGCGTCAAACGAGAATGGCTTCACACTGAGAATGCGAGTGTGTTCATTGAAGCCATACATCAAAACCGTTTCCCGAACATAGTTGAGAAGACTCTCATGCCTGATCGCTACCCCTTTAGGCATGTTGGTAGAGCCCGAAGTATAAATAATGTAAGCAATATCGTTCCCTGTAACCGCACGCCGGCTTGGACTCCGGACCGCTGTGGTTCGGTCGATCTTTTCCAACTGGTCTATGGAAATAAAGCGCACTTCAGGGCCCGCCAGGGTAGATAAGCGCGGGATACTTGCAGAAGTTGTTATGACATGCCGCGCCGTAGAATCGCTCAAAATGTACCGGATGCGGTCGTCGTGATTCTTAGCGTCAACCGGCACATAGATCGCGCCAACTTTGAGGATACCGGCCAGCGCCCTTATAAAGTTCAGTGACTTATCCAGGACTACGGCGACCGGTTCTCCCTTCTGTACCTCCAGAAACCTGAGCTGATGCGCGAGGTCATCGGAGTCGCGTGCCAGTTGGGTGAAACTCAGCGTCGCCGCGTCATGACAATAAGCGATACCTTCGCCATACAGCCTCGCGCTTCTGTCTATGATACCGCTTGCACTCCTGACATGCTCCATCAGTGTCTCCCAGTTTCAACATGCCTTCCCCTACCGCGCGCCATGTTTAGCGGGGCGGTCACCTTACACCCTGCTTTTTGACCGTCTCTCCTCGTCTAGAATGCTCTCCATCTCCATGACCAGGTCGCCGGCACTTAACACCTGGTGATGGCGATTCGCATATTCGCAACGCCAGCCATGAACCGGTTCGGCATTCGGCTTATTTATATCGACTATGCCATGCAGATGACCGCTCTCGATGTACGGCGTCATTCGATCAATGAATCCCTCCGGATTAATCCGGGGCATCGCAGCATAAAGTCTGTGTCGCCGAGTACCAATCCGCCGCGCCGATAGCTCCTTCAACGCACCAATCATTGCTAACGCGCTCTCACTGCATACGATAATCATCCGCACCGGTTCCGTCAGGTAGTCATCATCGAGGAACACGGGTACGCTGGCTCCCAGAATATCTCCGCCGTGCTCCATGAGCACCATGTCCGGTCGCGGCCACGGCTCATACCGGTCAGCTGGTGGCCTTTTGTACTGTGGAATACGGCGGGGGTCGTCGAGATAATGGTATAGCCTAGTGATGGCGCGCTTATAAAGAGCGGCATCGATCGAATAGGTTGTAGGCAAGCCGACAAAACCAAAATTCATTCCCCAGGCAGCACCGCTGTTTGTATGGAGCAGCGAGTCTTGAACCCACTCGGTTCCGGAGGCTTTTATAGCAGCACAAGTAACTTTCTGTGATAATTCCTGCAGCAATCGGCATGCTACTGTGGTCTTACCTACATCTGTAGTCGTTCCGAGAACTAACAATACTGGCGATATTTCAACCTGCGGTTGAGGATCGCTTGAATCAAGGCCGGAGATGGATATCGTATTGAGGTAGGTTTGCCGCGACGAATCATATAGTATTCCTATCACCTCGACGTCGGCCGGCCGGCCATATCCAGTCTGCTCGGATAGTGCAGGGGAACAGCCCGTACAGTAACCTATGCCTCCGGATTGTGCTACCCACTGCAAGACCAGTTTGTGGTACGAACAGCGCTTCTCCCCGAAACTGGCAGCGAAGTACTTTGTCGAATTTCGCTCGCAAATCACTCCGATATACGTGCGCCCAGAAACAATATCAACCCTTCCGCCCCAGGTAGTTTCCATATCTGGAAAAGGACCGGGCTCCAGCACGCGGAACAGCACGACGTCGCCTACGCGGGCAATTAATTCATCTCCCGATCTGACTTCTAACTCTTCGCGTAATCGATGATCCAGCCGCTGCGTGGTGAGGATGGCCGCCTCCAGCGCAGGAACATCGTCGGCCAGCCAATCCAGGCCGCGCATCATGGATGAAATGCCGTGAATTTCAAAGGAGCGAAGCGGCATCCGTCGCAATAGGCCGTTAGATTCCATGCGGGAGTACCTCCATGCCGCGCCGGTAACACGCGACAATTTTACGGCGGGTCAATAGCAAGCTCTCAAACCGGCTCGCCTACGCGTTGTCGAACAAACTCGATGAAGCGATCCCGTATAGCAAGAGGAGTTAAAGCCGGCCGTCCTACTTTTCCTTCCGTACCTTCGAGAAGCCTAATATGAATGAAGTGTGGTCCCGGTCTATCCATGCAGCAACGTAGAACGGCATCCAAGCCTTCCTGGCGAGCCAAACTGACAGAAGATGCGAAACTCGATGCGTGAGCAATCCCGGCGAAATCTACGGTGGGAGAGATAGTTGGCTGACCGCCGGTCGAGTCATATCGTGCGTTATCCAACACTATGTGTATAAGGCCGGGTGGCTGATAATGCCCGATCGACGCTAAGGTTTGCAGTCTCATGAGGGCGGCTCCGTCGCCATCCAGCACAATAACCTTGCCGCGAGCGTAGTGCAGCGCCAGGCCCAATCCAATCATTGAGGCGCTACCCATGCTGCCGATAACATAGAAATTCCCGGGACGATCACAGCAGTTGTAGAGTTCCCGTGATGTGTAACCTGTCGTTGAGACAACCAGGTCGTCGCAGCCCACGTGTGTCATGATGGTCTCAATCGCATGAATGCGCCTCATGCACGCAGGTTCAGCGGGAAACTGCTGTATCGTTCCTGGCGGCCTGCTGTCGCGAGCCGACGTCTTCTCTTCGCCTTGAAACGACATGACGCCGTTGCTCAAAATGAAAGCGAACGGCAAAGAACAGCTTTTCATATATTGGACGGAAGACTCCAGGCTGTCCCGTAATTCAGCCAATGTTCTCGGGAAGGGCCTATGCCTCACCCCAAACAAGTCCATCGATTGACAGGTAATTCGACCCATCAAATCATGCTGCGGTTCGTCAGCATGTCCTGGCTCTCCCCTCCAGGAAATGATCAGCAACACGGGAAGCCGGAAGGTATACATAAGGGAGGTGAGCGCGCCCATCATGTTGCCGATCCCGGAATTCTGAGAGAGTACAACTGGGCTCCTGCCTGTCAGATATGCGCCTGCGGCAATTCCGATGGCATCGCCCTCATTGGGCGTTGCTATGAAACAATTGGTGGAGTTCAGGACCCCGGCCAGCAGAGGTTGCAGGGTTGAGCAAGGCACCCCCAGGTAGGGGCCAAAGCCGTGTTCGCCAAGGCAGCTTACAACGTGAGTCGCGTCCATCATCTAGACAGCGTCCGCTCCTACTCAGATTTGCTAACGTTCGTTTTGCCAATACCCTATCTGACAACAAAGGTCCAACGCGCACGATCAACCGGGCGGCCTTAGATGCGATGTACAGAGATAGTCTCGAACCGAGGCATTGGCAAAGCCGCGCTTGAATCTTGCCAGCCCGTCGGAGCGCGGCCCCCTGAAATCTGCCGATCCGCCAAGGAAGATGTAGCGGCAATCGACATAGTTCTCGATCACATAAGCAAACGTCGCGTAAGGACCAGAAATCGCCAGTCCGGTCTGGTTGGACGCACCATCGATGTAGTAAAGAACGTCCTTGAACCGAAGCCAGATATTCATGGTAACGATTTCATTTTCGTGGTGAGCGGCAATTACGTCTACTCCTTCGAGTCCTGCGAGCATCTCAAAATACTTCGGCGGTGTGGAATCGACCGCTACCCGTATTTCGCGGTTGCTTTGGTACAGCTGCCACCAGCGTTCCAGCAATGGCGCCAACGAAAGCCGATCGATAGCGCATACCTTGTTCGCATTGGCGATCATTTTCCGGTGACGTTTGTGAAGGCGCATCCGTCCCAACCCGCGATCGATCAAATAATTCTCGTTGAAAGGGCGGCAACTGCCAAACGCAGCTTCCATGACGGTCTGGCTGGGAGACCACATCGGATCTGTGACCAGAGACACGGACGCAACGCCAGCGCGCCTCAGTCGCTCGAGTCCGCCCCGGAGATCACAGTCCGGGTCGAGCGACGAATGCGCGGAAACGCCGGTTGCGTGCTGAACTTGCTGAAGGCTGGGAGCAGTCTTTAGAAGTACATGGGTTCGCCACTCGGGAACGTGGAATACCTTTCTGCCGGTTGCTTCGAAGGCCTTCGCATACGGTTCGGAACACTTCGGGTGCGCGAAAGGCGGAGGGGGTGCGGCGTTCCGGGAAGCTTCGAGCGCCTTAACAAGTTCTCGATTGCGCTTCTCAAGATCCTCGGCCTTGGTGAGAAGTGCTTGATTCAATTCGCGCAGCTTCGAGATCTCCGCAAGATCCTCGCGACTTGAGAGGTAGGCTTCGCCACCCGCCAGAAAACGGCGATACCAGAATCGAAGCTGCTTCTTCGAACGGCCTGTCTCCCTGGCAAGCGTCTCGAGGCTCTTGCCGCTCAGAAGCTGTTCGACGATCTGCATCTTGAGCTCGGTCTCACACTGGGCCCGCTGCTGTGGCGTGCTCCCGGTTACTTCTTGACACCGATCCGTCTGGTTGTTCATCCTGAAGCGACCTGAGGTTCTTTGACTCCGGCGTGTAAAAATTTCGGCGGGCAGAACCGCAACCCCATTCGCGCTTCCGGCCAGTGTAGAGCATATGAGAACAGCCCTCAATGACGATATCGAGAGAATCGTTACGGCAACCGTTCAGAAATATCTGGGTGTTTCTGCAGCCCTGCCGCTTTCCACCCGATTGGCCGAGGACCTCGGAATCGACTCGCTGGGGTCGGTGAGCATTATTATGGAACTTACAGACGAACTTAAGTTGGACTTAATGGCCATCGAGATAAGCCCAAAAGAGATTGTCAGTCTACGAGATCTGGTTTCACTTGTAACATCGCTTGTCGAAGCGTCAAATCGTTGAGCGGGCGAGCGGCAATTTGACAAGCCGTTCAACGGTGCATACAATCGCCGCTCTAGATGCGCCCGTAGCTCAAGGTTATCGTGTAGCTACAACAAGGCGACACTTGAGCATCTTGTAGGGGGACTACCTAAGGATCTTGCGCGCTTTTGCCTTCAGGTTCGCTAAGGTGCGTTCTTAACGGCTGTAGGTAGGGAGGAGACCCCGTCCTTTCTGCGTGGCAGAGTCGAACGCAGAACGACTCGACGCGCGAGTCCAGTATGAAGGTGCTACAGGTGAAGCTGCTAGCTTACCGAGAGCACTGCCCTGGTAAGGCAGAAGGTGCGGGTTCGAGTCCCGTCGGGCGTACCAGCTTTTTCTCGGGCAACGGAATGGCTACCTAGGAGGCCGACGTCGCCAGAGGGGCTTCGTGCATCGATCGATGTCCCACCTTCGGATAGCAGATTCGCGGAGTTAGAGCGGTTAAAACGGCACGTGAGCTCCTCTATGACTAGTTAACTGAGAACGACGGGAAGTCGCTTCGGTCGGATCTGCAATATGTCATTTCTGACCCGAAGGCAGATCTGATACCGGAAAGCAGAACAGTACCGACTGGAGTGGCCGCAGGTTCACCTTGACCGTAAGATCCTTCACCTAAAGAAAACCAAAAATGGTGAAGCGCGGGACGTTCCAATGAACTCCGATGTCATCGCCGCGTTTGAGACGTTGCGCGGCGATCGAAAGAATCTCGCCGGGCGAGTGTTCGCCATTCACAACTCAAAGGGTTGGTTCGAGTCGGCGCGGGCGAAGTCGGGGGTAAAGAACTTCCGCTGGCATGACCTGAGGCACACATTCTGCTCCCGGCTGGCCATGGCGAATGTCCCCCTAGAGACCATCCAAGTCTTGGCCGGGCACAAGACTATTTCGATCACCGCCAAGTACGCACACCTCGCACCTGGCACCCTGCATACCGCGGTCGAATTGATTTCCACAGGCAAATGACCCCAGTTTTGTCAGGTACCAACAGCCACTGCCCCGATTATGGTGCAGTCAAGATTTGTGGGTAGTTTTACTCTACCAAATGTATCTCATTATATTAAAATAAGTTATGGTGCCGAGAGGGGGACTCGAACCCCCACAACCCTTTCGGGTCCGCGGATTTTAAGTCCGCTGCGTCTGCCAATTTCGCCATCCCGGCGGGGACGGATGAGGAGTCTAGAAGCGCCGCGAAGCCGGCCTCTGGGATCGTCAGGCTTAACACTCATTTCGAATCATATTTCCCGGGCACGATTGCAGCAAATCCGCGAGAGGCACGGCCGGGCCGGGCCGCTCCGCGCCCTAGCCACTCTAAAGACGCGCGGCATAGGGTGAATTCCCCGCTCGAATGCCAGGCGATGGCTTCCTAAGCCGGTAGACCTGGGTGCGCTCCCTAGCGTTGGCGAGTCAGAATCAACGGCGGCCCGCCAGGTTTGGATAGAGTCATAGTCCCACCGTCGGGAGAAACGACGTAGTGCAATGAGCCGGGAGAAATCGTCGCCTCGCAGCTGATCGGCCCGTTTCTCTCCAAGTGAGAAGCCGCTTGTAAAATCTCGATCTGATCGTTCGTGATTTTGAATTTTGAATTGGCTTGCGACACCAGGCTTTCATTGGCTTGAGAGCAAGTCGATATCTCGCGGATATTACCCTGGTCAGGGTCGGCGCTCTCGTAAAAAATCAATTTCACGCCCACCATGTTACCGTGCTCCACATGGGTGGGCAGCAGCCAGCTGCCATACAGGCTGGGCGGCGGAACTTCTTCTGTGACGACATCCTGACGCGCCAGCTGAAACCGGACGGGATTTCCCCCCGGATCTGTGATGGAAATCCGATCCCCCTTAGGGGAAATAACATAGTCCCAGACGCCTGCCTCGACGCTCGCCTGGCATTCGGAACCGTCCGGCTGTTTCTGGGAGCGAGAGGCGGCCTTCAATATCCTAATGGTCTTTTCTGAGACCTCGATCGGCACGGCTATTTTGGTGATGACTGCCAGATAGTCGCCCTGACAGATGTGGCTCACGATCATCTCGTCCGTCCCAGTTTCCGAGTTGTTGCGGAATTCGTGGCGAATGGAGTCTGTGGCCGGATTTCCCAGGGGAAAGGTGTACCAAGTCCCATATAGCCGTTGGGCGACGGAGACGGTCTGGGCGACAACCGCAGGAGGGCAAATCGAACTCGAAACAGAACAAACCAGCAGCAGGAGGATTCCTGCACAGCATCCCTTCATGGCCCTCCTCCGGCAGCAACTTAAACGTACCATATTTACGCTGGCCGGTGGCGTTTGAAGCCAAAGCGGGAAGTCAGGCTGCTTCGTTTGAGAGTTTTCCTGCTCCTAGCTCTACATTGAAGGCTGGGGCATGGTGGGGACGAGTCCAAGGTGGCGGGCCGCCCGTTTAGCAACGTACATCGCTTCATCGGCGGCGGCGTGCAACTGGTCCGGATTGTGGCCATCGTCAGGATACAAAGCCACACCGATGCTGATTCCGGTTTGCAACCACTTGCCCTCAATATTGATTGGAGCCGAAAGAGCGGTCTCGAGATCAGAGACCAGAATGGCGGCTCCGCCGGAATCGGCGACGGTGCTTACGACGGTGAATTCGTCCCCTCCGGATCGAGCCAACGTGTCGGAGACTCGCATGCGACTCGCCAGCCGTCGAACTACCTCTTGTAAAGCCAGATCGCCGATATGATGTCCGAAGGTGTCGTTCACTTCCTTAAAACGATCGAGGTCGAGTTGCAGCACGGCTACTTTGGTACCGGTACGATCGGCCTGAGCCAACGCTTGCTCCAGCCGATCTTCCAGGAGCCGGCGGTTGGGCAAGCCGGTCAATGCGTCGTGGTAGGCGAGATGTTTACTGGTCGCAATCTGGTCTTCCAACAGAGTCAGAATCATACCCACAGCCACCAGGTACTTAGGGATATTCCAGACCTCGGAGTCGATTTTCAGAGACGGGGCGAAAGATTGTAAGAGGATGGCACTGGGAAAGACCGCACCCCATAGCGCAAAGCCTCCAACTGTTGTGAGCACCCCAGCTGTAGCACGCCGGTAACGACGCCAGTAAAGCATAGCAACAACAAAATTCAAGGCTGCCAAGATGCTGCTAATGCCCAAGCCGGGGCTTCCCTGGGCAACGGACGCTGCCACGGACGCTGCGATGGCGATGGTCGCGCCCACGACGCCGGTCGAATACAACGTAACCCGCCCGTAGTAGCGGCAGAAAAGCAGGGAAGTAGCAATCAGACCAATCGCAATGAGGGCATAGTAGAAAAAGCGAGCTTCGATTCCCCAGATCACAGCGTCGGTGTAGGCAAGGGCAGGGAGGGAAATGGCAGACGCAAATAGGAACTGGCGCCGACTATCGGAATCGACAATCGTCGAAACCGAAATCAAGAAGGCGACACTGGCCAGGATCAAAGCGTCGAGGCTGATCGTGGTGGCTACCTGGCTCCAGACTCCACGTCCCGTATCCAGGAATTGGGCCGCGAAGTGCATCAGGACAAGGAACCACCCGGCCAGCCATAGATGCAGGCGCTGGGTGGTTCCTTGTCGCAAGATGGCACGAAAGACCGCGACCAGAATCGCAAGCGCAATAAGGTTGGGCAATACGCTGAAGTTCATGGCGTCGTGTAGTGGCTGTAGTTGTCAAGAGTATGACAGGATTTGAGAGAATTTCTAACGAAAATCCGCAGTAGCCAAGAAAAGCTCCAAGAGTCTTCTACCGCTTTCGTGGGATTATCATCAGAAGATTAAAGATAGGTGTTTTGGTGCAGCAAGGGCGGCGCTGGAACTACGGTTGCACGCCGCTAAAGAGAGAAGCCGGAGTGGCATCCGGCTTGCGAAACGTTCAAATTTCGTTCTGCCGCTGGGTTCAGCTCCTTTTGGGATGTCCGACAATGGGGGATTTTCCGCGCCGTCTACCTTATTTGCTGATATTCACGTCAGGCTCAACCGACATGCCAGGACGCAGAAGGCCATCTTTGTTAAAGTCAGGTTTATCGTTGCCATCGAAATCGATACGTACGGGAATGCGCTGCACTACTTTGACGTAGTTCCCGGTGGCATTTTCGGGCGGAAGCAGGCTGTACTTGGCTCCGGTTGCGCCGCCAATATTGGACACGTGGCCATTCCATTTTCGCCCACCGTAGGTATCGACCTTGATTTTCACGGGTTGACCAGGACGCATATGTGCCAGTTGGGTTTCCTTAAAATTGGCCGTAACCCACACATCGCGTAGGGGTACGATGGCCATCAAGTCCTGTCCGACGGCAACGTTGGATCCCACTTGAACCGACCGTTTACCCACCACTCCGTCTACCGGAGCGGCAATGGTGGTGTAGGAAAGATTCAGTTGCGCCTGATCCAGGGTGGCCTTGGAGCGCAGGGCTTGAGCGTCGGCCGACTCCGCCTTGGCTTTGGTGGCGGCTACTGTATTAGGGGTAGCCTGGGCATTCTTAAGTTCAGCATTGGCCTGTTCGATTCTCGATTGAGCCTGTCTCACCTGCGCTTGGGCTGCCAATAAGCCCGCCTGCCGGGCCTGAACGGTGGCATTGGCGGCAGTAGCGGCGGCGATGGCTGCGTCGAACTGTTGTTGGGAGATTTCGCGTTTGCCCAACAGTTGGCGATATCGTTCTACGTCGGTGTTGAGCTTCTTCGCGTCGGCCTCGGCCTCGATAATTTGCGACTGTGCCGCGTCGGCCTGTTTCTGCGCCGCAGCCACGCCCGCCTGGGCAGAAGCCATGTCGGCGCTGGCAGAGCGAATCTGGCTGAATGAGCCAACGCTGGAGACCGGCACACCGTACTGGGCGGCTAGGGCCTGTGCCTGAGAGTCCTGGTAGTCGGCCCGGGCCCGCTCCAGCGCTACGGTGTAGTCGGTGGGATCGATCACCACCAGCACGTCACCCTTGTGCACCACTTGGCCGTCATCGAAGTTCACCTTGATGACCTGTCCGCTGACCCGCGCGCTGATCGGGTAGATGTGCCCGTCGATCTCGGCATCATCGGTATCCTCCCATTGCCGACTCTCCCACCAGAACCATCCCACCAGCAGGACAGCCACAATTGCCACTAAAAACACGATGGGCTTGGCGGCCGGATGCTTCTGGAAGAAACCGCGGCGGTCCTCTACCGGACGGTGAAGCTCCGCATCATGCGGTTCTGCATGATTCTCTGCGGGCGCGTCTGGGCGCTCAAGATCGTTAGGTTCGGTTGTTGTCGGACTCATCTATTCTTCACCTGTCAGCGATTATTGTGAGAAACTGCCGCCGCCGGAGCGTTGGCGTTTTCCGGAACCTGCGCCGCAGCGGCCGGAACCATGATTCTGGAATTCGTCTGCTGGTCCGGAGCAGGCTGAACTTCTCCTACTACTCCCGGGGAAGTCGGAGGAGCCATGGGCACCGCCCCCGGAGCCTGGGCTGGAGGCGGATTGCCCGTGCCTCCCGGCGGCGTTCCGGGGCTGGCCGGAAGCGTGCTGCCAGGCTCAGATAGATATTGTTTCACCGCCTGTTCGGCGTTGCCAATGGCTCGGGCCAGAAGCACCTTGGCGATGTTGAAGGCATACAGGCTGCCGATATACTGATCATTAGCCGACGCCAATTGCTGCTGCGCCTGGATCACTTCTACGTTGTTCGTTACTCCGGCGGCAAAGCGGTCTTGCGACTGTTCCAGCGTCTCCTGAGCATAGTCCAGTCCGGTCTTGGCGACCTCAACCTGCTCTGCGGCGGCCTTCAAGTCGAGCAGGGCGTTTTGAATATCCTGCTCAATGCTTCCCCTTAAATTATCTACTTGGGCTTGCCGTTCCTTAAGGACCGCATCAGCTTGCTCGACGTCCGCTTCGACTTTGCCGCCCTGGAAGATCGGAATCGCCAAGTTAGCTGCCGCCGTCCAGTTGGGTGCCAGAGAGCCAGGCGTGAAGCCCAGGACCCCGTAGTCGACGGAGACTCCGATCGAAGGCAGACGCTGCTTCCAGGCTGATTCGCGGCTGTACTGCGCTGCCCGCAGCGAGGCCAGTGCGGCTTGGTAATCGGGACGCGTCGCTAGCGCTCGCTCGTAGGCGTTGGCAACCTCAGCCTCAGGCAAGGGCCGATAGGGTACGCGGTTGACCAGGCGAAACTTCTGCTGCACCGGCAGTCCGATGACCCGAGCCAGCGCGATGCGCTGCTTCTCCAGATCGTTCTGCGCCTGAATCAGCACGGACTGCTGGGTTTGCAACTGCACCCGTGCGCGCAGGGTGTCGATATTCGGCACCAGTCCTGCCGTCTCCTGATCCACTGCCAACTGGTACAACGCCTGCGCGGCTTTCAGTTCAGCCTCGGCTGCAGCCACACGGGACTCGTTGGCGATGGTGAGCAGATAATTCGCCCCTACGGCCAGCACCACCGTATCCCGAGCGTCTTTGTAGCTGAACTGGGCGGCCTTCACGTTCTGGCTGGCGGCATGGACGCTATCGATGTAATGGAGATCGAGAGGAGTCCAGGTGCCGGTGGCTTGCAGTTCACTTAATCCGAAAGGACCGACAGAAGATGGAAATCCGGGAAAATTGAAGCCGAAAGCTTTCAGGTTTAGCCTCTCCGCCGCCTCACTGAAGGATCCATTGACCACCGGCATCAGGTCCGCCAGCGCGCGCAAGTGCGCCGCCCGGCTTTGCTCCGTGGCGCGCGCGCTCAGATACAGGCCCAGGTTGTACTTCAAGCCCCGATCAAGTGCGTCTTCAATGGTCAGCTCGAGGACTTCCGGGGTGGCTTTTCCTTGCGGGATCGATCCGCTGTAGGAATCCTGCTGGCGTTGGATGACCTGCTCAGCGGAAGGTAATGAAGTCAGGCCCGGCGCCTGGCTTTGTGCGAATGACCGGGAACAAAGCAATGCCACCATAGTTCCCGTCATCAGCAAAAACCGGCCAAGAATCAGTGCATGTCTCCGCGGGTTGCTTTCAGATCGTTCCATGTTGTATTTAGTACATACATGCATGTATGAAATCTTACAGCTATTCACTGTTGGATGTCGCTTAGGACAGTCGCGTTGCGTAAATGTAGCATCTAAACGTCACTGCTTGGATGCTTCTCTGAGGATAAATGAAACAGCCCACTTCTACATCCCGCCGGCAGGAACGCGCTGAGGCCACCCGGGCGCGACTGATTCAGGCGGCAGAGAAAATCTTTGCCCGGGACGGGTTTGAGGCCGCCAAACTGGAAGAGATCGCGGCGGAAGCCGGTTACACCCGGGGCGCATTCTACGCCAACTTTGATAGCAAGGAGGATCTGTTTCTAGCTTTGCTGGAACGTGAGATCTCGCAGCGCATCGATAATGCCGAGCGGCTGATCGACAAGTTTCATGAGCCTCAAGCCAAGCTGCGCGCCTTTCGCGAATTCTTCTTGACCATGTGTCAGGATCGGCGCTGGAGTCTCCTTGCTCTGGAATTCAAGCTGTTTGCCGTTCGGCATCCTGAAGTCAAGAACAGGCTGACAGCGATGAATCGGCGTTTGGTTGGGTCCCGGATCGGCGTTCTGCAGGAAATCATGGAGGCGTCGGGACGGCAATTGCCCGCCTCCGCCCGATCCGTCGTACTGTCCCTTTCCGCTGTGACCCACGCCCTGGCCCTGGAACACATGTTGGATCGTAGCGTCATGCCGGAAGAAGATCTGAAGAAAATCCTGGCGTGCTATTTCGACAGTTTGACCGGCTTCGACGGTTTGACCGGCACGCCCGATGCTCCAGCAGGCAATGGAAGTAACGGCCATAGCCGGCAGCGAGAACACAGTCGCAACTAATCTCTTGCCTACTTCACTTCACTGGCGTCCGTGGTGTCTGTGTCGTAGCTCGACTCGAAATGTCATGGTGGGAGAATCGCCGTGGATCCACCTGGAACCAGCCGCGCAGCGGCGGCTATGAAGTTAGCCCGGGGCGTAAGCCCCGGGAGAAGTGGGAAATTTGACCGAGCCGCAGAGCGGCGACACGGTTATGACACAGACACGTGCGAAACGGAAATCGTTTCCTCACTTCAACTCATACCGGGCCAGCTTGCTATACTTCGCTCCCGCCGGCGATAGCTTACTCTCGTACAGATAGAACGCGCCCGCGGTCATCCTACCGAATTCAAGAGGCGACAGTTCTTCCACCTTGACACGCACGTGCTGCAATCCGAAGGCTGCGCGCTCGCCGGCAGCCGGTCGGGGGCGCCCGCTTCCTGAACGAGCCAGAGTCAGATGCGGCTTATATGGCCCTGCATCGCGGTCGAATCCGAGAGGCAGCAACTCGCGCGCAATCGAGGTCACTAGCTCCTGCAGGCGCTGGTCAGATTCGATTCCGACCCAAAATACCCGCGGGGATTTCGAGTTGGGGAAAAAGCCGGTGCTGCGAAACGCCAGTGGAACAGCCGATCCCCTTACCCTTTCCAAGGCGAGCTGAACCTCCTCTAGCTTGTTGGTTTCGCCGAGGAACTGCAAGGTGACGTGAAATGTTTCCGGCCCCACCCAACGGACATCGGGCGCCAAGGCTTTCAACTGGTTGCGGAAGCCGGCGATCTGCCCGCGAATTTCCGGCTCGATATCGAGGGCTACAAACAGTCGCATCGTCTTAGATCAACATGCGGCGCACCATGTCGAGCGCCTGCTGGCTGGCCCAGCGCCGCACCCGTTCGCGATCGCCGAAGAAACGTCGCTGCACCACTTCATGCTTGTGACCGTTGCTGACCGCGACATATACCAGGCCGACCGGTTTCTCCTCGGTCCCGCCGCCCGGACCCGCGATTCCCGTTACCCCAACTCCAATATCGGCATTACAAAGCTCACGAATATTCTCGGCCAAGGCCAGCGCGACTTCCTTGCTGACTGCGCCGTGGGCTTCAATCATCAACGGCGGCACGTCGGCGAAGAGCGTCTTCAGATCGTTGGAGTAAACCACGGCCCCGCCCAGGAACGATCGCGAACTGCCGGCAACCGACGTGATCCGCTCTGCAATCATGCCTCCCGTGCACGACTCGGCCACCGCCAACTTCGCATTGCGCATCTGCAGGTAATAGCTGACGATTTCCTCCAGAGATTCGCCTTGCGAGGAGAACACCGCATCCTCCAGTTCCTCCTCTAATTCGTCGGCCAGGCAGTCCACTTCGGCCTGAGCTTGCTCTTGCGTCGCAGCCGTCGTTCGCAGATGAAATTCAACCTGGCCCTGTCCGGCCAGCACGGTAGTTTCAATGTTGGGATATTTCTTGTAGATGGGTGCAGTTCGTTGGTCGACGGCGGATTCCCCCATCATGGCAACTTTGATGACGCGCGTTGCCATCGCGCCTGGCGGAACCTTCGTCCGCAAACGAAGCATACAGTCGGTGTCCCACATCTGCTGCAATTCGTGTGGAGGACCGGGAATTAAGGTGATAATCCGCGGCTTGCCTTCGAACTCGATTTCCAACCACTGTCCGGGAGCCGTTCCCTTGGAGTTGGGCAGAACAGTTGCTCCCTCCAGCACGTCGGCCTGCTGGGCATTGTTCTCCGGCATCTGAATGCGGCGCTCGGCAAAGCGTTTGTACATCGCGGCAACCAAGGAGTGATCGCGCTTCAACTCGACTCCCAACGCCGCCGCCACAGCTTCGCGCGTCAGGTCATCTTGCGTCGGTCCCATGCCGCCCATAAAGATGGCGAGGTCGACCCGGCCAATCGCGGTCTGGGCCGCCGCTGTGAGGTGTTCGAGGTGATCGCCAACAATGGTCTTGAAGGCGACACTGATCCCAAGTTCATTGAGACGGCCGGTGAGGAAAAGGGAATTGGTGTCTTGCCGGTACGGAGTCAGCATCTCCGAGCCGACGGCAATGATTTCGGCGATCACAGGTTCAGTCTAGCACTGGAAATCGGGTCGGCAGAAAGGCGGTTATTCAATGCGGAGGTACGGTGGTGAGGCATTCTTAAGGGGGAGCCTGCGATGCAGGCTAGACCTCGGGGAGCAGTGAGCGCCCCTCCACATCCCAGGACAGGTGATGCACACCGTTGATGGTTGCCAGCACGGCTGAGCCGCCGGGCGCGAAGGCCAGGCCTACCAGGTTGTGCCCCGAAACGACCAGCGATGCCTTACCGGCCGGAGTAACCTTGACGACGCCCCGGCGTCCGTTCAGCGATGCCGTGACGTAGAGATTGCCTTCGACATCGGCGGCCAGGCCTTGCGGACGGCCCAGCCCGCGATAAAAGACGCTGACTTCGCCGTGCGGATCGATCTGGTGAATGGCATCGAAGCTCGAGGTCGTGGGCCCGGTGACGTAGAGATTCCCGCCGTTGCCGAAGGCAAGATGATAGGCAGACACGCTGGGCTCGATCATGGCGAAGACGAAAATCTGTCGATCGCGGCCAATCTTGAAGATGGTTCCGCTGCGGTCGCCAACATAGAGGTTACCTGCCCGGTCGAAGGCAATTCCGGTTGCCACGCCCATACCCTCGGCATACGACGTCATAGTCCCATTCTGTGCCACGCGGTACACCGTGCCGTCGAAACGCGACGAGACGTACAGGCTGCCGGAGCGGTCGAATGCCATTCCCGTGGCGTTCATCATCTCGTGCAGAAATGGCTTCACATTGTAGTTGGTGTCGATGCGATAAATGGCGACGGGAACCTTCTGGCCGCGGGAACCGGAGAAGGTGACGTAGATATTGCCTTGCGCATCCACTGCCGGATTGGTGACCGGATGCAGGTTCTCCGCTATCGGCACCGCAACCCGCACTTCGCGGGGATTGCTCTGGGCGCCGTTGGTAGCTACCACCACCTGGCCCGAGCCGGCCCCTTCCGGCACACGCACTACGATGAACTTCTCCGAGCTGATGATGACCGAACCATCCACGTCGCCGAAACGGACTTGCGGTCGCCGCAACTCGGGCGGCCGAAGACCGCTTCCCAGGATGCGGATCTCGCCTCCGGGCATAGCGTAGCCGGGATCGATGGCCTCGATGTGCGGCTTGCCGTTCACGTTTTTGGTTCCGGTCTTTCGCTCCATCATCAGTTCCAGGTGACGCTTGTCGACTCGGGAGCGGTAGAGCTGGCCTTCAGGCCAGCGTCTAAGGCTCTCTGGATATCAAGGGGCTTTAGCCCCGGAAGAAGCCCTGGTCGTGATCCGCGATCGATCTGCTAGCGAACCACTCCGAAGTGAAGCAGCACTTGCAAAACGATCAGCCCGTAAACTCCTGCGCCCAGGTCGTCAACCACGATACCGGTGCCCTCGGGCAACTTCTCCAGACGGCGGATCGGAGGCGGCTTGGTAATGTCGAATACACGAAAAAGTATAAAGCCGGCGAGCAGCGCTTGCCAGACCACCGGGCAGGCAATCAACGTGACCAGTTGTCCGGCGACTTCGTCGATCACCACGTGCGAAGGATCTTTCTTGCCGCAACCCCGTGCCTCCAGGGTTGCCGTCGGAATCCCGATCGCCACCACCATCAGGATCAGCACGATAATGACTGGGATGCGCGCCGCTGCTGGAAGGTGTGACCCCAACAGCCACCACAGCGCAACCGTTGCCAGCGATCCCCACGTACCCGGCCCCGGGCGCAGTCGCCCAGCCCCAAAGAACGTTGCCACCAGGGTAGCCCACGCCGGAGCCGGCGCACTGCTCACGGCAGTCTTAGTGCTTCTTGGCTCGCTCATTCGGGTAGTCGGAATCGTTAGTCTCCGGATCGTTCAGTGGGGTGGAGATGACATAACCGCCGCTGGCCCACTTGCCCAGATCGATCATGCGACAGCGTGCGCTGCAGAAAGGAAACTCCGGATCGGAGGCCAGCACGATCTTTCTGCAGGTGGGACAACGCAAACTACGGGTTGCTTTTTTCGGCATTGCCAGCACTCAGTATTCAGCGCTTAGCATTCAGCCACTCAGAGTCACGCGCTGGGAAGTCAATTATGAGCATAGTGAAATCGATGTGAGCAGCCGTTTTTATTCCAGCGACGGCCGAATAACTGCTCGCGCCCAAACTTGCCGCCAGTGGCTCAATGCTGAAGGCTGCTGACCACTCCGCTACAAAATCCTTGCCACCAGATCGTAATCGTGCGCTTCGGTGATCTCGCAGCGGTAGAACTCACCTTCGCGCGCGTCTTCATGATCGCCGAAATCGTTGACGTAGACGGTTCCATCGATCTCAGGCGCGTGCATCGCCGCGCGCCCCTCCCATAGCAAGTCAGTCTCCGCCGACGGACCTTCGAGTAGCAAATCGAACTGCTGTCCGATCAAAGCGCGCTTCTTCTTGCGGCTAATCTGTTTTTGCAGCGACATCAGTTTCCTGCGCCGCCGCTCGATCTCTTTGGAGGGAACTTTGTCCCCCAATGCAAAGGCTTTCGCGCCGTCTTCGTCGGAATAGCCGAACACACCCAGCCAGTCAAACTGTGCCTGGCGCACAAACTGGCAAAGCTGTTCGAAGTCCTGCTCGGTCTCGCCCGGGAAGCCAACAATGAACGATGTGCGCAGGGTCAGGCCGGGAATCTGACGCCGCATCTTTTCGATTGAGCGCAGGAAAATATCCGCTCCCGCTCCCCGCTTCATTCGTTTCAAGACATCCGGCGCCGCGTGCTGCAAAGGCACATCAATATACGAACAAATCTTCTCGTGCGCGGCAATGGTCTCCAACAGCTTGCCGGTGATCTTGTTGGGATAGGCGTAGAGAAACCGTACCCAGCGCAGTTCTTCAATCTGCGCCAAACGTTCCAACAGCAACGCCAGCCCATCTTTCAGCCCGAAATCTTCACCGTAGCAGGTAGTGTCCTGCCCGATCAGCGTGACTTCGCGGACACCTTGCCGCGCCAGCCGCTGGGCCTCGGCAATCACCGACTCAAATCGACGCGAGCGAAACTTGCCGCGCAACTGCGGAATGATGCAAAACGAGCAGGGATGATCGCAGCCCTCCGCGATTTTGATGTAGGCCGAATATTTCGGTGTGGCCAGCACCCGGGGTGTGTTTTCGTCGTAAAGATAGTTCGGCAGATCGGTAATCGCGCCGTCCCAGGCTTCTTTCGAAAAACGCCCCGCAGCCTCGCGAGCATCGCCCTCCGAACGCCCGCTAAGTATTACGAATGGCGAATTTCCCGGCTGTTGTTTTGGCGGCTCAATTCCGGCGGCATTCAGAATCTTCTGCAACTCGCCGGTGCCGACCACGGCATCGACTTCGGGAATGTTTTTCTGGATCTCATTGCGATAGCGTTCGACCAGGCAACCGGCAACAATCAGCTTCTGCGCTCGTCCGGCTAGTTTGTGCTGCGCCATTTCGAGTATGGTGTCAACCGATTCCTGCTTGGCCGAGTCGATGAAAGAACAGGTGTTCACCACGATCACGTCGGCATCTTCGGCGCGCGCTGTAATCTTCGCTCCGCCCTGCGAGAGCAGACCCATCATGACCTCACTGTCCACCAGGTTCTTGGGACAGCCCAGGCTCACGAACCCTATTTTTTTCGGAGTGGGGGTGGCCAGTTGATCGTCAACGGCTTCCAGCAAGGCTACAGAATCGGTTTTCGGCTGCATGCAATCTGTTGATTTTACCATTGTTTCCGGCAACTCCCGACCGGCCGCGGAGGCCGTCGTGCCCAGCCGCCGCATCCCCACGGTTCTGCGAAGTGATGCTATATTGAACTTGGTCGGGCGCTGGTCCCGCGCAACGCAATCTTGTGAATCCCGCCAGGTCCGGAAGGAAGCAACGGTAGCAGGCCAGTGCGTGTGCAGCGGTCAACTGGCGCCTGACTTGTTGAGATTCAGCAGTGAGCGCCCAGCCGTTAGCCTTCCGTTTTTCACCACTCGCCGCCGCTCTCTGCCGTTAGCCTTCGGCGCGTAGACTTTCACGTATATATCCTGCAAAATGAATGGTTATTCATAACAGTTGACGCTCTTCTGGGAGAACTCTATTGGCAAACGTTCGTCGCGCCAAAATTACCGCCCTCGGTACTTACGTTCCGCCTCGCATCCTGACCAACCAAGATCTGGAGAAAATGGTCGATACTACCGACCAGTGGATCCTGGAACGCACTGGGATTCGCGAGCGGCATTTGGTGGACCCTGGGGTAGCCGCCAGCGATCTGGCGGTAGAAGCGGTCAAGAACCTGCAGAAATCGCATCCCGTCGATTTGCAGGAGATCGATCTGATTGTTGTCGGCACGGTTACTCCTGACATGATGTATCCGTCCACCGCCTGCCTGGTTCAGCACAAGCTGGGTATCCATCGCACCTGGGGATTTGACGTCTCCGCGGGATGCTCCGGATTCTTATATGCGCTGAACACGGGCACGCAGTTCATTGAGTCGGGACGCTACAAAAAGGTCCTGGTAATCGGCTCCGACGTGAATTCTTCCATGACCGATTTCACCGATCGCGCGGTATGCATTATCTTCGGCGATGGCGCAGGCGCCGTGCTGCTGGAGCCGGCCGAGGAGGGCGAAGAGTACGGGATCCTCGATCTGGAGGCGCAGATCGAAGGCGCCGGCGGCCAGTTCCTGAAGATGCCCGGTGGCGGAAGCTTGCATCCCGCTTCCCACGAAACTGTCGACCAGAAGATGCACTACATCCACCAGGATGGCCAGCAGGTCTTTAAGTATGCGGTAAAGAAGATGGCGGAAATGACCGAGCGCCTGCTGCAGAAGAACAGTCTTACCGGCAAGGATGTAGACTGCTTCATCGCTCATCAGGCCAACAAACGCATCATCATGGCCACCGCCGAACGTCTGAAGATGCCGCTGGAGAAGGTCGTCATCAATATCGATCGCTACGGCAACACTACGGCAGGAACCATTCCCCTCGCCATGCAGACCGCGCGCGAGGAAGGCAAGCTGAAGAAAGGCAATCTAGTGTTGTTAGCCGCGGTGGGAGCGGGTTTCACTTCGGGAGCTACGCTGCTACGCTGGGCCTTCTAACGCGCAAAGAATGCCAGGTTGTCGAGGTATCATAGAGTCATGCGCGCCCTACAGCATGACTCTCACCGTTTGCTGCGACTCGCTTTCCTGTCACTCGCTTTATTGATGGCCCTTGGTCTCTCGTCCTGCAAGAAAAACAGTGATACGCCAGACCTTGCACTGGTGGGCGCAAAGCTTTATCCGTCACCCAACGCTGCTCCCATCGAAGATGCGGTGGTGCTGGTGCATAACGGGGCTATCGCTGAGATGGGAAAGCGCGGCGAGGTCAAAATCCCCAAGTCCTATCAGGTCATCGACTGCACCGGCAAAGTAATCACGGCGGGGTTTTGGAACAGTCATGTCCATTTCACGGAAGAGGTCTGGAATGACGCGGCGACCGCCTCGCCCGACAAGCTTGAGCCGCACCTCCAGGAGATGCTGACCCGTTGGGGCTTCACCACGGTCTACGATCTGGGATCGAATCCAGCCAGTACTAGCGCCTTGCGCGACCGCATCTACAAAGGCGAGCTCGCTGGTCCAAAGATCTTCATGGCGGGCGACATCTTTCCCAAGAATGGCATTCCGATTTACCTGCCCAAGAATTCGAATCTGCCGCAAGCCGGTACGCCCGACGAAGCCCGAGCCCTGGCGCTGGAAGATCTATCCACCGGCGATGATGCCATCAAACTGTTTACTGGTTCGTTTCAGGGAGATAAACCGGTTATCAATATGCCGGAGACCGTTGCCCGAGCCGCCGTCGCCGTGGCTCACGCGCAGGGCAAGCCGGTTTTCACCCATCCCCAGAATCAGGTTGGGGTCGATAATGCTTTGGCCGCAGGCGTAGATGTGCTGGCGCATACCATCCCGGCCGAGGGACAGTACACCAGTCAGGAACTGGATATCATGAAGACCCGGGGCACGGGGCTCATCCCTACTCTGACGCTGTGGGAGGTCGAACTGGAGAAGGAACACGCGTCGGCCGCAGCCGAACAGAAATTCGTGCAGGCCGGAATCGATGAGCTCAAAACCTATTTTGACGAGGGCGGCACCATTCTGTTTGGCACCGATGTCGGCTATCACAACCACTACGATACGACAGAAGAATATGTCCTGATGGCCAGGAGCGGGATGACCTGGCGCGACATTCTGGCTTCGCTGACCAAGAATCCGGCATGGTTCTTCAAGGTGGGACACAGCGGTGAACTGGCCCAGGGCGATGATGCCGACCTGGTAGTGCTCGCTGCCGACCCCGCCAGTGATGTTCGCAACTTCGCCAAGGTGGACTACACCATTCGCGGCGGAAAGATTATTTATAAGAAGTAAGACGGACATCCCAGCTAAAAGCCTTGTTCTTCCCCATCAGAAACTCGCCTCTTCCCGGCGCCTAGCCTGTATCTCGCTCGCCTGGAATCCTTTTCCCCGAACCCGCGCTCTTCCTTAGTAGAGAGAAAAATATGGTTTCAACCGTTAGCTCAGAGACCCTGCGTGATAGCCCTGCGACTCACGGGCAACTGATCGATGTTCGCTCGGCCGCCGAATTCGCGGCCGGACACATACCGGGAGCAATGAACGTGCCCATGGAGCAAGTCGAGATGCGCATGGCAGACATTGGCGCCGGTCCCATAGTGCTGGTGTGCGAGGCGGGAACTCGTGCCCAAATCGTCGCTGGCTGGCTCGAACAACGCCAGCCGGTCTCGGTCCTCTCCGGTGGAACTGCGGCCTGGAGGAAGGCAGGGTTTTCCCTGGTGGCATGTGCAGCAACCCGCTGGACTCTGGAACGCCAAGTCAGGCTGGCTGCTGGGCTTATCGTCCTCGCTGCCACGCTGCTGTCAGTGCTCATCCATCCGCAATGGGTTTACCTGGCGATGTTTGTAGGAGCCGGTCTTACTTTTGCTGGAGCCACGAACATCTGCGGCATGGCTATGGTACTGGCTCGAATGCCGTGGAATCGGGATGGCAAGCTCAAAGCGACAACCATCACAAACCCAAGTGCGCCATGTCGCAGTTGAAGGCCAGGCGAGGTGTCAGAATCGAGACATGGATTTCGACGCCCTGGCCAACGAGCACAAGGACGCTGTCTACCGGCAAATGATTCGCGCCTGTGGCAACCGGGAAGATGCTGAGGATGTTTTAGTCGAAGCCTTACTGAAGGCGTACAGCAATCTCGGGCAGCTGCGGGATTCGGCGGCGTTCCGGTCATGGCTGGCGCAGATTGGGCGCCGAGTGTGCTGGCAACTGAAACAGCGCGAGGCGTTGCTTCCAATCATGCAGCTATCGGCAATGGAGGCCGAGGGCAGCGAGCTCGAATCCAAAGCTGATGCGCCCGATGTGCAGACGGCACGGCGCGAGATGAAGCAATTGTTGTTGCGTGCGGTTGAGTCTCTGCCCCGACCAGAACGTGCGGTTTACGAATTACGCGACCTGGAGGGAGTAGGCGGAGAGGCAACGGCTGCCAGGCTGGGGCTATCGCTGCCGGCAATGAAGTCGCGCCTTAATCGGGCGAGGCAGAAGGTTCGCAGCTACTTGGACGCTGCGCTCACGTTGCACCAACACCGGCCAGAGGTGTGAGCGCGATGGTTGCGAAATTGTCATGCGGAGGGAATCATGATGGAAGTGTCAGTTGAGCATCTGGGAGCAGTGCAGTTCGAAGTCAAGGCGCGGCAGCATACGCTAATTTGCGATCAGCCGCTGGATAGCCATGGGGATGACGAAGGTATGACGCCGCCCGAGCTGCTGCTGGCAGCGCTGGGATCATGCGCCGCTTTCTATGCGGTCGATTACCTGAAGCGAAACCGAATCTTGCCAGACGGAGTGAAAGTTCAGGTTACTGCGGAGAAGGTGAAAGCCCCATTTCGCTTGGACAATTTCAAGATCGAAGTGGAGATCCCCGGCGGCCTTGAACAGGGCCATCTGAAAGGGCTAGAGGACGCAGTCCATCGCTGCCTGATTCACAATACCTTGCTGCACCCGCCAACGATCGAGTTGGTCATCAACTCAGCCGTAGCGGTGTAGCCTCTTCGCCGATCGCGGAACTTGGAGGAACCCGAAGGGAGGCGCTAGCTCTGGCCCTTGATCTTTTCTCGTTCCTTCGCCGCCTCCAAGGGAAGCACCGGTTCTGTCATCCGTGCCGGATCGAGGATCTCCTTAATCTGCTGATCGGTCAGGTCGCCGCGCGAGCGTGCGATTTCGATGATCGACTTACCCGTCTTCACCGACTCTTTCGCGATCTCAGCCGCCTTGGCATAGCCGATGTAGGGATTCAGCGCGGTGGCCAGCGACACCGTGCTCTGCACATAGAAGTTGGTGCGCTCTACGTTCACGGTGATGCCCTTGATGCAGAACTCGGTCAACTGTCGCAGCATGTTGGTCGTGATGGTGATCGAGGTCAACACACTGTACGCCATGGTCGGCATCATGACGTTAAGTTCGAGTTGGCCGGCCTGCACTGCCAGGGCCACTGCCGTGTCGTAGCCGACGACCTGGAACGAAACCATCGCCGCCAGTTCAGGCATCACGGGATTGATCTTGCCGGGCATAATTGACGAACCTGGTTGCAAGGCGGGCAGATTGATTTCCCCCAAGCCGGTGTTTGGGCCCGACGACAGCAGGCGCAGGTCATTAGAAATGCGAATTACCTCCAGTGCCAGGTTGCGCAGCGCCGAACTTACGCTGGACATCGCCAGATTCGATTGCATGGCGTAGCGCATGTCGTCGACCACATGCAATTTTTGTCCGGAAATCGTTGCCAGGTTCAGAATCGCTTTCTTTCGATATTCCGGATGGGTGTTGATACCGGTGCCTACCGCCGAGCCTCCAAGTCCGATCTCGCGCAGCATCTCAGACTGATCGCGGATGGATTTCTTCGCTCGCTTAATGGCCGCTGCATAGGCGGTGAATTCCTGACCGAGCCGCATGGGAACGGCATCCTGCATGTGGGTGCGGCCTGACTTCAGCACCGGATGAAATTCTTCGCCTTTGTTTGCCAGCGCCGCGATGAAGTTGTCGAGCGCGGTATAGAGCTTCTCCAATTCCAGCAGGGTTGCCAAGCGCATGGCGGTGGGGAAGACGTCGTTGGTTGACTGGCCGTAGTTGACGTGGTCGTTGGGATGGACGTGCTTGTACTCGCCACGTGTGCCGCCCAGCAACTCCGCTGCGCGGTTGGCGATGACTTCATTGCTGTTCATGTGGAAGCTGACGCCGGCGCCCGCCTGGAAAACGTCGACCACGAAATGCTCGTCCCACTTGCCCTGCTGAACTTCCTTGGCCGCCGCGATGATCGCATCGGCGGTCTTCTCGTCTACCAGACCCAGTTCGCGATTGGCGAGGGCTGCGGCTTCCTTCACCATGGCGATGGCGCGAATGAGCACGCGATGCGCGCGCAGCCCGCTGATGGGATAGTTTTCCACGGCTCGCGCGGTCTGAATGCCGTAATACACCTGGCTGGGAATTTCTTTGGGGCCCAGAGAATCCTTCTCCGTGCGGGTGGTTTTCTTGGATTCGGACATAGGAGCGCTCTCCTCTCAACAGATGATTTCATATTGAAGCTAGTTCGGTTTGAAAAACGGTGGCCGGCGTCTACTGCAATTTGATCAGGAGGCAAGGCTTTCGGCGTCCGGTCCTTCCGGTTGCTCTCCCCCGAAAGCGGGCACCACAAAGCGCAACGGGTTGCGAATCGCATGCTGGACCAGAAACCGCAGAATGCTCCATTGTTCTTTCGGGGCAACATTGTAGGCCCGCAGCGCGACGAACGCCGCAATCATGAAACTGACGAACAAGTTCAACACGAAGATGACAGCGATACCGACCATGGCATGGTAGAACCAGCGATTGCCCAGGCTGGCGGTTCCAAAGCGCGCCGCTGCCAAAGCTAGGGTCCCGCTGTTCAACGTAACATGCCGTATGTCGATCGGCAGTCCGAAGAATTCCCCTGCGACCGGGGCAAAACCCAGCAAATATCCCAGGACGATGCTGGTCGCCCAGCCGCCGATGTTGTGCTTCACCACGCGTGCGGTCTTGCGCGAGAAGCTCTCTCCAAGTCGTGCGCTGAACGGATGTTGAGCGACGGCCTCGGCCAGGCGGTAGTACACCGCGGCGTTTTCCAGCCAGCCTCCAGCCAGCGCGGCCAGCCACAGGATGACTCCGGTTTCGATGGCGTAGAGGGCAGTCCATGAAGCAAAGGGATTCAAGGTGTCGTAGACGTGGGTCGCGCTAAGTTCGGGCAGATACGACTCCCGGAAGATCACACGCCACAGCAATTCAAACAGCACCGCACCGCCCGACACGGCGACCACGTTGCCGATCGCCGCTGCCAGTTGCGTGCTGGTGATGCGGGCCACAAAGTCGGTGAGCTTGCTGGAGCGCTGATCGCCCCGGTTGTCGCGAATGATTCGGGCGAAGGCGGCCGCCGTCGCCGCCGGCTGTTTGGTGGCCAGCACCAGACCGAAGACCTGCAATAACACGAAGCTGATGGCGTAGTTGGTTCCACTGGCGAAGCCTTCGACGAATGGCGGCAGATGGGCCTCGATGATGCGCAGCTTGACCGCCGCGGTGAAGACGGTCAGCAAACCGCCGCCGATGGCGGCCCTCCACATGTGCCAATATTCCGGTTTGTTATTGGCAATGTAGTGTTCACCGCTGTCGCCGGTGCGATCCACCACCTTCCGCGCCAACAGATTGAGGTTCTCGCGCAGCAGCGAAGAGATCTGTTTGTCGCGAACATTGCCTTCGATCAGCCGGAGAAGCAGGGTTTGCACTGCCGCGCGGCGCTCCTGGGGATCGGTCGCGCTGACCACTCTCGCGATGGTCTCCATTCGGGCCAGGCACGCTTGCAGGATTTTCAGGTCGAACACCAACTCGACGCTGATGCCCTCCGACTCCATGTGCTCGTAAACCACTTCCATCTCGGCACGGCAACGGGCTACTAACTGCTTCCAGCTGTCGACGATTGCGGCCGTGGCTTCGCCCGAAGTCGACGCGATCAGCTCTTCCGTCTTCAGCACCGACTCATAGAAGGGCGAACGGGCGACGCGCGAAGCGGTCGAGCGATCTCGCATTTCGGGCTGCAGCCCGAGTCCGCTGACTCGCGAGGCCAGCAGCCGGAGAGCCTCTTCCAGGTCATGCTCCTGACGTTGCCAGAAGGCCGGCTCATCAGCCGGAGTAAGCACACCGGTGATGCGATCGAAGAGCGGCGGCGTGATGGCCGCGAACTGCCGCACAAATTGCTCCGACCAGTAAAGGTCGCTGAGCAGCTTGCGCGCATCGGAGTCTTTGCGGGCTGAAGGTATGAACTTGGCTACCGTCCGCTGCACAATCTCGGTGGTAAAGGCATGGACCGAGGGAAGTCCGGCTTCGGCGAATAGCGGGAGGCAGTCGAGTTCGGCGACCAATTGCCTCAAGGACAGCTGCACGCGCTGCCGCAATTCGGTGTCGCTTTCCAGCAGTTGAACGGCCGCCAGCAAGCGCGGAGGCTCCATCCCCTTGCGCTCCCCTACACGGGTCCAGCGGACGAGTTGAACGAAGGCGAGGCGGCGCTTGCGCAAGCTGTCAGCCTGGCAAAACGCCTCGACGGCGTGCCGCAGATCTTCCGGCGGTTGCGCGAAAGCTTCGCTTCGAGTCGGTCCAATGGGTGCAAGTTGCGGTGCTGAGCCGTCGGTCAAACGCGATCACCTGGGGAACGGATTAGTCTGTCCGGGCTGAGATTAGCACAGGTGGATTAAGTGCCGCCCAGCCAAACATGGGATCGCGTTTTACCAGAAGTAGGGCACCAATCGGTAGCGCACCCTGTGAGTATAGGAGTCGTATCCCGCCAATTCACGGCGCAGAAACTGCTCTTCGAATACGATGCGCAGCGCCAGCACCGCGATTGGAACTGCGGCTAGCAAAGTGGCGGCATAAGAACCCAACCACAATGGCATGCCAACCAGTAGCAAAACGGCTCCGGCGTACATAGGATGCCGGACGATGTGGTAGACCCCGCTATCGACCACCGTCTGTCGCCGTTCCGTCTGGTGTCGCACGACCGATGCGGCGAAGGTATTCGCTTTCATCGCCAGCGAGATGATTGACCAACCTGCGATGAACAGCACAAGACCGAACGCAGAGATCAAAGGAGCTGGCTGGGGCAACAGGTGCAGGTGAAACACGTCGATCGGAACGAATCCGACCACCGCCAGGAAAGCCACGAGGAGAGCCATCACCAGAATGCGGTCAGCCACTGGTTGGCCTTTCTGGATCGGGGGTTTTAGGCGTTCCTTGAGCAGGTCCTCGTTGCCGGGAAAGACCGTCGCCATACTTACCACGTTCGCAACCAGTACCACCCCCAGGAACCACCAGGCGCGAGCCCAATGCAGCGTACCCGCCAAGCCGAAAAGCAGGCCAGTAAAGATAGCCGTATTCAAGATCACGCCGAGGATCAGCTTAGCGACAAACTTTGCGTTCCACATGATCGGCCACGGCGGAGTTCACGCTTTCAACCAATTTCTACCAACTCCGCGATCCTGGCTTGCCACTCCTTAGGGCCGCTCTCGTGCACCGAATTACCATTCACATCGACCGCGACCGTCACCGGCATGTCTTCCACTTCGAATTCATAGATGGCTTCCATGCCGAGATCGTGGAAGGCCAGCACGCGGGATTTCTTGATGGCCTTGGAGACCAGGTAGGCCGCGCCCCCGACCGCCATCAGGTAAACCGCCTTGTGGTCGCGGATAGCTTCGATGGCCGTCGGGCCGCGCTCCGACTTCCCAACCATGCCCAGCAGGCCGGTCTCTCTTAGCATCTGACGAGTGAACTTATCCATTCGCGTGGCCGTAGTAGGACCTGCCGGACCGACTACTTCATCTCTAACCGGATCAACCGGTCCCACGTAGTAGATAAAGCGATTCGTGAAATCAACCGGAAGGCTTTGCTGGCGCGTGAGCATCTCGGTCATGCGCTTGTGGGCGGCGTCGCGGCCGGTCAGCAGCTTGCCATTTAGCAGCAGCACCTCGCCCGGCTTCCAGGTAGCTACCTCCTCGCGGGTGATGGTATTGAGGTTGACCCGGCGCGCCCCGGCGGGATTGTAAGTCAACTTCGGCCAGTCTTCCAGCGAAGGCGCTTTCAGTTCCACCGGGCCGGAGCCATCGAGCACGAAGTGCACATGCCGGGTGGCCGCACAGTTGGGAATCATTGCGATGGGCAGATTAGCGGCGTGCGTCGGATAGTCCTTCACCTTGACGTCGAGCACCGTGGTCAGACCGCCCAGCCCCTGCGCGCCGATGCCCAGCGCGTTGACCTTCTTGTAGAGTTCGACGCGCAGTTCTTCCGCCGTACCCTTGGGTCCCCGCGCGATCAACTCCTGAATGTCGATCGGCTCCATGAGGGCCTCTTTCGCCAGCAGCATAGCTTTTTCCGCGGTGCCGCCGATGCCGATGCCGAGAATGCCGGGCGGGCACCATCCCGCGCCCATGGTCGGAACTGTCTTGAGCACCCAGTCGACAACGGAGTCCGAGGGATTCAACATGGCGAACTTCGATTTGGCTTCCGAGCCACCGCCCTTGGCCGCCACCGTCACCTCCAGTTGGTCGCCGGGCACGATGGTCATGTTGATGACGGCGGGAGTGTTGTCCTTGGTGTTCTTGCGAGCCCCGGCCGGATCAGCCAGAACGCTGGCCCGTAGCTTGTTGTGCTCGTGCAGATAGGCGCGGCGAACGCCCTCGTTGACCATGTCCTCGACACTCATGGTCGCATCCCACTGCACGTTCATGCCGACTTTGAGGAACACCGTCACAATGCCGGTGTCCTGGCAGATAGGCCGATGGCCCTCGGCGCACATGCGCGAGTTGATGAGCAATTGCGCGATAGCATCGCGTGCCGCGGGCGACTGCTCCTTTTCGTACGCATTGGCCAGGCTGCGAATGAAGTCGACCGGATGGTAGTAAGAAATGAATTGCAAAGCGTCAGCCACGCTCTGGATAAGATCGTCTTGCTGAATGATTGTCATAATCGACCTGCTAAGCGGAATTCTTTTCACCACGGAGACACGGAGAGCACGGAGTTTTGGGCCGGAATGACAGCCAAACCGTTGCCGTGCTCTGAGCGATGCGTTCGTCGGAGATCCCTGAGAGCCTGGGTAAGAGGCTCAATCATCGCCCGACGCTTCGATTATAGCGTCGGTATGAACAGTCACTTGTGATCTGTGAACATTCCCGATGTTTATGCTGCAGGCATCGATTTCGAGTCCTAACCACAGGCCAGCTCAGGTGAGCGGTTGCCGGCCGGCGCGGGAATTGGTTAGCTGCGGACGCCGGTTTCTGCATCGAAAACACCATGCACTATCACCGTCAAACCTGGCGGCTTTTGCTCGTGCTCTTGTTTCTGCCAACTTTGGTTTGGGCGGGGACGCCAGGATCATTCCGGGGCAAGCTGGTCGAGGGTCCGCGGACGGAGAAGAACTGGATCTACGTGCAAGCCCGGAACGGAATGGTGCGCCGGGTAGAAATCTCCCATGCCAAAGTGGAGTATGACCCGGACATTCCGGCCGCCGCCCGGAGACCCGATCCGCAGAATGCCTTGAAGGCGGGCGTCGAGGTTCGGGTTACCGCCGAACAGGGAAGCGATGGAGAGTGGAGAGCCAGCGAGATCGAAATACTGGGGCCACCCTAGAACTGTGTTCTCGACGTTGGTGGTTCATTCGGGCGAAGGCTGAATGCTGACAGCTTCCTAGCACCGCTTCCCATACTTCGAGGTGTACTGCAGTCCGATTTCGCCGCAGGTACATTGATCGACCGAGTACACAATGCAGGAGTCGAAGGGGCGCGAATAAACGTGCAGCGTCACCGCCCGGGTGTTCCATTCCTTGGGATTTCTTACATCGTGCACCGGATTCTGCGGGTCAACCGCAACCGGATTGTCGGCGGTGATTTCCACCAAGTCGGTGGGAACGATGTTGCAGCGGTGCGCCGCCAGGTCCTCGCTCAAGAGGCGATAGTTCTGTACGGCCAGGCGCCCCACCGGCGCCGCCATCCAGCAATTCTGTCCTTTGTGATTATGAATCGAGCTGCGGTGCCCGACCTCCCAGCAGATGGCCAGAAGCTCGTAGAGTTCGGTCTTGTCGACCAGGTTGCGAGTGTAGTGCTGCGCGTCCCAGAACAGGTAGGGTTCCAGCGAGTCCGCATCCACCGGGTTCGTCCGCAGGTATTCCAGTGTGCCCTGTACTCCGGTGAAGTCGCTCTCGGGCAATTTGCGCAAGCCGTTAACGAATTCCTCAATCGATACTCGCTGGGTAATCTTTTGCGATGACGTGACCGTACTCATAGTGCCAGCCTCCTGGGACGAACCGCTTATTCTATCGTAGTTGCCGCAGCCGAGAGCCGCGAAATGCCTCGGGGCCGCTGAGGCTGGCCGCAGAACAAATTTTGACTCCCAACGAAGTTGCGGAAATCCAATACCCACGCTTGCGATTCCAAGCATATAATGTCCGCAAGAAGCACCCTTGGCAAGGTGCGGATCAGTGTTCGGCACTGGAGTCTTTCCCATGAAAGCACGCGCGCTCGCAGCTGCGATCGGCATCCTGCTGAGTGTCAGCCTCGCTCTACCGATGCTGGCGCAGGATACTACGCAATCGCAAAGCTCATCCCAGTCGCCCGTCAACCCACCTGACCAGACCCAACCCGCGGCGAGCGCGGACAATGCGACCTCGCCCAGCGATAGCCCGGCGGCTATTGCGCCCGAGGCCAACGCGCCCAAGGAAACGCACGACAAGGGCAAGAACGATATCGACGACATTGGCAATCGCAAGATTGGCTCGACCGGCAAGAGCGCGGGCGATTGGTACTCCATCGATACCGACATCAAGATGGGCAAGCAGTACGCCATGATGGTCGAGCAGAGCGCCCGAATGATCCAGGACCCGGTGGTGGTCGAGTATGTCAACCGGATCGGACAGAATCTGGTTCGCAACTCCGACGCCAAGGTGCCGTTCACCATCAAGGTGATTGACTCCGACGATATCAATGCCTTCGCGTTGCCCGGCGGATTTTTCTATGTAAACAGCGGGTTGATTCTCGCTGCCGACGACGAAGCGGAACTGGCCGGGGTGATGGCGCATGAGATCTCTCACGTAGTCCTGCGCCATGCGACCCGCGAGATGACCCGCGCCAATTATGTCCACTTGGCTTCGATTCCCTTGATCTTCGTGAATAGTTGGGGCATTTACGAAGCGGCCAACGCAGCGATGAGCCTGGCCATGCCGGTGGCGTTTATGAAGTTCTCCCGCGACTTTGAGGCCCAAGCCGACTACTTTGGCCTGCAGTACATGTACAAAGCCGGCTACGATCCCGAGGCGTTTATCTCGTTTTTCGAGAAGATCAAAGCCCAGGAAAAACAGAAGCCGGGAATGCTGTCCAAGACTTTCGCCAGCCATCCGCCGACGCCCGACCGCATTCTGAAGAGCCAGGAAGAGATTCGCGAAATCCTGCCGCCACGGCCGGAATATATCGTGAACACCTCGGATTTCAACGAAGTAAAAGCCCGCCTGGCGGCCTTTGAGAATGGCAAGAAAGCGATTCCCAACAAGGATTCCAATCAGCCTACTTTGCGGCGGACCCAAACTGCAGACAGCGATAAGGGACAGCCCAGCAATGGCGGGGACGATCGTCCAACATTGCAGCGCCGCGATGATGATTACGCTTCGGTGACGCCGGGCCAATTCTGAATCGCCAAGAGTGAGAGCCGGCGGCGCCCTGCCGCCGGTGTTCTCCAGTACTGGCCTAGCCTCTTGCCCAAGACCAGCGGAACTTTTTGCTTACCAGTAAGATAATCTTACTTTTGAGAGAAGTAAGCTAAGTAAGAAAAACGCACAGCCCTCCTCGCTGGTTGCAGCGATACGCTCGCACGTTACCTGGTGGAAGCGCGCGCCGTTTAGCACGGGAGGGTCACAGCTTTGCCCGAAACGGTTTTCCTCCGGACCAGAAGCGTTATTTCGCCGCGGAAGTTTCTGGGGACACTATCAGCTCGAATACCGGAAAATTCGCGGCGATTCCCGCAAACGCCTTCACGTCCGAACCAGCCGGAACGGGGAAGTAGCGCTGCACCTCAGTTTTGAAGCTGTCCAGATAAGCTTTCAGCAACTCCGGCTTGTCGGCATCAGCGATCGTGCGCAGGCGATAGCTCTGCCGTGAGCGACCCTTCTTGAGAGCTACCTCGCCGGCGGCTTCGGCGTTGCGAACCCATTGCGTGCGGCCCCGGGGAGCCACCAGGAAACGCTTGCCGCCGAGCTCCAGCAAATCGATTGGCGTGGAGTAGAGCTTGCCCGATTTCCGCCCCCGCACTTCCAGCAGGTAGTTGTGCTTCATGCCTAGGCCGAGCCCCACCAGAAATCCGAAGCAGCGGTTAAACCCACGTTCGATCGCAGTGGGCTGGCGAAAGACCGGCAGGCTAGGATCGGTTGCCATAAATTGATTCTAAGCCGTTCAAGTTGGGGCGCCGTACCAATTTGGTTTCCAAAACCGGCATCTACATCTTAGCTGGCATTTTTGTTTTGCCTTTGCCGCGACAACTCTGTTATTGTCCGCGGCAAACCGGGGGCACCCTGCCATAACCCTGTCGGGATAGGTTTTCCGGCTGGGAACCAGGCGCCCACGCCCACTCAGAATCAGGGGAGGTTGGAATGGCATTTTGTCCCAAGTGCGGTCACCAACTCGCGGACAACGCGGCGTTTTGCCCGAACTGCGGTGCAGCGGTAGGCCATGCCGGGGCAACGGGTTCAGCGGCGCCACCACCACCTCCGCCGCCGGCCGAGGGCTATAGCGCCCCTGCGGTATCGGCAGCTCCGCTGGCCGAGAACGTTGCTGGAGCGCTAGCGTATGTCACCATCATTCCAGCCATCGTGTTTCTGCTGATCGAGCCTTACAATCGCAACCGCTTCGTGCGCTTCCATTCGTTCCAATGTCTGTTCGTCGCCGTCGCGTTGATCGTCGTCGATATCGCCCTCAGCATCATCTCCGCGATCTTCCATCTGGTACCGGTGATTGGCTGGTTCGTGGCCGCCCTGATGTGGCCTCTGTATGGTCTGGCGGTGCTTGCCCTCTGGCTGCTGCTGGTCATCAAGGCATATCAGCATGAAATCTATAAGCTGCCGGTGATCGGCGACTTGGCTGAGAAGCAGGCGGGGGCGTAATGGAGTAATGCGGTTACTCCAACGGGGCGGGATCTCGCGCTCATGCTCAACTTGTCCTTAGCCACCGTCGTCCAGCATCTGCTTTTCTTCTTTCTGGTTGTTGTAACTCCCATCTGGGATTACTACGACACGCGTCGCCTCAAGCAGAATCCGGAGTCGGGGCGTAAGCTTCGGTACTACCGCACCCTGATGGCGTGGCTCTGGATCGCGAGCCTGCTCGCCTGCCTGGCCGTAGGCTTCCGTGCTTTGTTCACGATCGAAACCATGCCAAGCGAAGCACCCTGGCTGTTTGGGCACGTTTGGGTGCGCTACCTGGTGGAAGCCGTGAGTGCGCTTTTCCTGGCGCTACTGCTGCTGCCGGCCTTCACCGCGATCAGGAAGAAGCTGAAAAAGCAGCCGCGCAAATACTCCTCAGCCGATGCCATGAAGTCGCTCAATTACTTCTTTCCCGTGAGCCGGGTCGAACGCCGTTGGTTCGCTTTCTTGTGTATCACGGCCGGCATCTGTGAAGAGACCTTGTTCCGCGGTTTTCTGCTGCATTACCTGCATGTCTTTCCTTTTTCGCTGAACCTGACCCTGGCGCTTCTGCTTTCGGCGATCATCTTCGGACTGCAGCATCTGTATCAGGGCGCCGCTGGAGCTGCCTCCACGGTGGTGATTGGCTTTTTTTTCGGTCTGCTATTCTTGCTGACGGGAAATCTGCTGCTTCCCATGCTCTTCCATGCCGTCATGGACCTCCGCATTCTGCTGATATTACGGCCGCCCGATTCCGAAATCACGATTGCTGCTTGACATTCCAGCCCCGGAAATGTCATTTCTATTTACTTTTCATTTTCAAGCACTGCGCGACTGGCCGAGCTGTCCTCTATACTGAACAGCTTCACCGCACGGGAAAGGGTCTGTGAGGATCAAAGTCTTTTATCACGACAAGTGTTTCGACGGCGCCTGCTCGGCGGCGCTGTTCACCCGCTTTTATCACGAGCGCATTCGCCAGCACGCCGACTTCGAATATCAGGGACTGGTACATCGCGCCGGTGCGCTGTTCAATGAGGACGATTTCACCGGCGACGAAAATGCCATCGTCGACTTCAAATATTCGTCGTCGCCGCGTATCACCTGGTGGTTCGACCATCATCAGAGCGCATTTCTCACGCCCGACGACGCTTCGCATTTTGAGCAGGAACTGAGCAATACCAAGTTCTACGATCCTGATTTCCGCTCTTGTACTAAATTCATCGCCTCGGTGACCGAGCAGCGTTTTGGCTTCAATCCGGCACCGGTGGCCGAGCTGATTGAGTGGGCCGACATCATCGATGGCGCGCTCTACGACGATCCGCAGTCGGCGGTCGAGATGAAGGCGCCCGCGATGAAGCTCACCATGGTGATCGAGTCGAACCAGGATCCGCATTTCATTCCGAGCCTGATTCAGACTCTGGCCTACAAACCGCTGGCCGAGATCATCGCCCAGCCTGTCATTGCCGAGCGCCTACCTGCACTGATGGAACGCCACGGGCGCTCGATCGAGATTCTGCGCGCACGCTCGCAATGTAAAGAAGGAACGATCTTCTTCGATCTCACGGACTATGACTTGGAAGGCTACAACAAGTTCATTCCCTACTATCTGCATCCCCAGTGCGTGTACAGCGTAGGCCTGAGCAAGAGCAGCTTTCGCACCAAAGTCTCCGTCGGCTCCAATCCCTGGACCACGGTGACCCACATGGAGAACCTGGCGAAGATTTGCGAGCGCTACGGCGGCGGCGGACATGCCCGGGTCGGGGCCATTTCATTCCCGCCGAACAGGTTTGAGGAAGCGCGCCAAGCTGCCCAGGAGATCGTCGCCGAGTTACGCGCCAGCTTCGGGGAGCATGGCGGAGCTTAAGCCGGGCTGCCAAGCAATGTCTCAGCGTCTGCGCGGCTAAGGCGCTGACGCCCGGGTAGCAATCACCGTGCCGGAGCTACGCGCGGCCAGCACCTCTTCCGCCTGTTGCAGCAGCGCCCAATCCGACTGAAACTCCGGCCACAATTCGCGGTGCCTAGACTTCGCTGTGATCACGCTGTCCGTCCGTGCCAGCACTATCTGCAACGCAAGTTGAGAATCCGATCCGGTGCTGAACAGATTGCCGGCGCTCAGGCCAACTCGTCGCAGCTGTTCGCCGCTTTGCACCTCCAGCCACGGCTCGGCGTCGCCGTCCACGTAAAAGCGTCCATCAGCCTGGAGTTGCCGAAACATCTTGTGGAGCTGTCCGCGATCTGCGATGACGCCATCATCGATCGCCGTGCGCACGATCTCCTCGAAGCGCTCCCGATATTGCTGCCACTGTTGTTCTTCACCCAGCTCGCTGTTTCGCTCGGCTTGTAGTTGCTGCCTGAGCTCTCGCTCCCGGATCTGGTCGCCGCTCCGTTTTGCGTCGGCCAATTGTAAGTAAAGCTGGGCCGAGTCTTCCGAAGGGCGGCTGCGCATCTCGTGGTCAGGGTTGAAGCGGCCGGTCAGCAGGTAAGAGGCCGCCAGCACCGGAACCTCATGCGTCCCCAGGATCAGCATGGGAAGCAACCACTTCATGCTGCGAAAGGTTTGCTCGGTGCCCTCGCGGCAGTCCGAGCTGCGTTTGTAGGTGCCCGGGACCTGCTCGATGCGGATCACGTGAAACTCGAGTTGGGGATGGTGCTCGGCGTAGTGGCTGAAGCTGCGGGCGATCGCTTTTGGACCGGTCATTCCAAAATCGTTCAACACATCGCGATGGGCGGAATGAGGGAAGTAGGTGTTGACGACCAGTTTGGCAAAATCAGCGCAGTTGCGGGTAATTCCGTTGTAGTGATTTACGTTGGGACGGGCATTGAATTTGCGGATGAATTCTTCGTCCTGCTTCGCGGTGGTGCGGACTTCGAAGACGTAAATCTCGCGCACGAACGCGGCCGCAACGGCATCGCGCCAGTTGGCGGCCGGACTCGACAAGCAGGTCGGCGTCGAGCACACCGGCTGCAAATATTCGTCGCGGTACTGCTCCTGCAAAGCCTTTCGTATCTCGGGAGAACCGAAGAGCGGTTGATCGCGCAGGTCTTTCACGCCATACAGATAGATGTTTAGCGGCACTACGTTCCATTCGTAAGGTTCGTCTTCCTTGTAATCCTGATAATTCTGGATGATGGAACCGTTCTCGCCCGGTCCGCACCGCCGCAACTTCACCGGAGATGCCGGACACACTCGCGAGAGATAGACGGCAGAGTGTCCCTCGCCTGTGATCTCCGCGGTGCCCAGTTCCCAAGGAACATTCGGTTTGGCATTAAGCAGCAGTCCAATGTCGGCATGAGCCGATTGGCATCCCTGCAGCAAAAGGAAAGCAGCGACAACGATTCTGTGAAAGACACGCATTCCTAGTAGCACGACCTGTTTTTAGCCCAGGCAGAGTTGTCAGTTCCTTTGATTGGTCACTAGGTTAGAACACGCGGGGAGGGAAGAAGTGGCCCGAGAGTCCAACGCTTTCTCGGGAGGACTCTCGTATGATAACGAGAAGTCAGCTCAAGAAAATCAAACAGAGATTAAGGCGCAGAGTACTTGCCAGCACCACACCGCATGACAAAATCCGGCGCAAATTTCGCGGCCGAGCTTCGCCGTGAGTTGAGCGCAAGGAATCAGGCGTTTGCACGAGAGCGACGGCTCCTGCATGTCGAAAGCTGCGGAGGCTTGCCGGTTGTCATATATCAGCCGCAGGAAAACCCGGCCCGTCACGGCAACTTCATCGACGAAAGTTATATTGCGATCAGGAGCCACGCCCCCTGGCTGAAGCGCCTGGGGAAGACCCATGCGCAGGCCCGAGTTGCACTGCCTCGCGACGGTCGCGTCTGGAAGGAACTTGATTCCTGCAACAGCTCCGACGCGTTGTTGATGAACATTTTCTGTTATCCCGAGGTCGCGCGCTCCACGGCCGTCGCTTCATTGTTGGGCATCGAGTGGTCGGAAGTTCCAGACTTCGGATTCAAGGCGCGAGTGCCGCTGAAGAACGGACGTTACGATCGTACTGAGGTAGACCTGCGTCTCGGAGACCTGCTAATTGAAGCCAAACTGACCGAGGTGGATTTTCAAGCCAGAGAGATAGCCATGGTGCGAAGCTACCGTGATTTCTGTAAGGTATTCGATGCCACACTTCTACCCAAGAGTGACGGTCGCTTTCTTTCTTACCAACTGATCCGGAATGTGCTGGCGGCCTATGCTCACGCCTGTAGTTTCTGCGTCCTGCTGGATGCCCGTCGCCCCGATCTGTTGGAGAGTTGGTACGGCGTGATGCGGGCGGTGCGGCTGCTGGACCTGCGAGTACGTTGCAAAGCGCTCACCTGGCAAGAATTGAGCGCGGCCCTTCCCCCGGTGCTGCGAGAATTTCTCGATCTCAAATACGGCATTGTGGCGCCGGGTTGCGTGGCCTCGGCAATTCCTGCTTTAGAGCCGGCTCTCTAAGCAGGCAGCTTCACGAAAACGGGACACAATCTTTACATTTCGTTGACAATCCGGCGGAGCGCCGGAAGTACCTTGTCGACAAGGCGCTATATCGGCGGATGGGTTAGGTCGACGCGGACCAGCGACTCCTAGGCGGTTCCCATCCGCCGATTGTGAAGCTCGCCGCCGCTGCTGATGCGGCTGCCGGACCGGTTTCATACCGGAAGCTTCCCGCCCCATCGGATTTCGAGGTGAGGACGCGAACCTTGTCGCGTACCTGAATGGCCGCGCCGTCTCCGCTCCTTCTGGCGTGGCTATACCAAGGCACGGCCGCTCACCGTGCCTTGGTGTTTTGGCCGCAACTCTGCTTCGCCTAGTAGGCCAGCAGAATTCGCAAATCGCGTACGTTATTGCCGGTCGGTCCGGTCATGATGGCGTCACCGATCCCGTCGAACATCGGATAGCCGTCGAAATGCTGTAGCGCCGTGCTCACATCGAAGCCGCGTTGCCTCGCTCGCGCCACTGTCGACCCATCCACCACCGCCCCGGCGGCGGGGCTGTTGCCATCAATGCCATCGGTGCCGGCGCTGAGCACGGTAATGTTTTCCCCGGCGATCTTCTGCGCACAATACAGAGCGAATTGCTGATTGCGTCCGCCCACCCCCGATTTTGCTCCTACGGTTACCGTGACTTCTCCGCCGCAGATCAGGCAGGCGCGGGAGACGCCTTTGCGTAACTCGCGCAAGCGCCCCAGCAGGTGATCGGCTGCCTGCTGGTAGTCCCAGTCGTCGCAACTGTTGTCGATGTCCACGGCAAAGCCGCACAGCACAGCTCGCTCCACTGCGGCATTTACGGCGGTGGCATTCGACAACACGGTGGCATAGTGCGAGCGGGCGAAGGCGGGCTCGTCCGATTTGGGGGTTTCCTGCAACTGCCCGCGCTCAAACAGAAATCGCACGGCCGGGGGGAACTGCTGCAACAGGTTATAGCGTCTGACAATGTCGTAGCAGTCGGCGACGGTGGTGGTGTCGGGCAGGGTCGGCCCGGACGCGAGTGCGTCGAGCGCTTTCTCCGGTACATCGGAAACCAACACCGAGAGCTGCTCCGCGGGCGAGGCCGCCCGTGCCATGCGTCCACCCTTGAGAGCGGACAAATGTTTGCGAACCGCATTGATCTCGGCGATGGGCGCTCCCGAGTGCACCAGTGCCTGGTAGGTCGCAACCACATCGTCCAGCGAAATGTCGGAGCTGATCGGCTTCTCAGCGATGGCCGAGGCTCCGCCGCTGATCAGGTACAGCACCAGCGTCTGCGGCGACTGGGCCTGCAGCATGCGAAGAATGGCCCCGCCCGCGCGCAACGACTCGGAATTCGGCAGCGGATGTCCTCCGATAAAGTAACGAAAGCCGAAAACCTGCGCGGGCGGTGGAGTCGGCGCGGCAACAATTCCAGCCAGACCTGTGCCCACGATGCCGGCCAGCGCCTCTGCCATGGTGTGACCCGCTTTGCCGATGGAGACCACCAGGGTACGCAGGAAGCTTCCTAAGTTGTAGAGTTCGCCAGCAACCCGAAGGTATCCGCGATCATGCTCTAGATTGCGGCTAAAGGCCCGCGGGATGCTGCACTCGCCCAAGGCTATGCTGGAACATGTCGCGTACCCGCTCACGCATTTCACGCAGGCGGGCTTCGGATACCGGATCGGCGGGGGGCAGGAACGAGGACAGCATGTGGGGAAATTATAAGCGGCGCCAGCCTACGCCCGGTGCAGCAATTCCTGCAGCCAGCTTTCCAACGTCATGCGTAGCTCGGTGAGGTGGCCGTGGAAAAAATGATCACCGGGAATGAAAACTAGTTCCTTGGGATCGGCAGCTTGGGCGACAACCGTTTCCAGTGCCTGATGCGGGCCATATTGATCGCGGTCGCCGCTAACGAAAAGCTTCGGCTTTTTGCACTCGCCCAGAAATGCGTAAGCGTACAAACGGCCTTCGGCTGCGACCGGAGTGCCGATGGAGATCAGCGCCTCGACGTCGGGATCGGGGCAGGCAGCGCGTAGTCCGGTCGCAGAACCAAAAGAAAATCCCGCGAAGATAATCGGCAATCCAAATTCGCTCTTCAGCCAGGCGAGCGCCGCTTGCACGTCGCCAATCTCGCCGCGCCCTTCATCGTGTTGGCCCGCACTCAACCCGGTGCCGCGAAAGTTGAAACGCAGCACCGGAAATCCGAACGAGTGCAAAGCCTTCATGGCGTGAAAGACCACTTTGTTGTGCAGGGTCCCGCCGCCCAGAGGATGAGGATGGCAGACCAGGCCGGCGTGGGTGGCCGCAGGAGAGCCGCTGTTGAGCAGCGCTTCCAGCCGACCCGCAGGTCCTTCCAGAAAGAATGATCGGATGGCAGGCTGTGCCATAAACCAATTCTATCGACCCTGTCGGCAAGCGGCCGCCGATCATTAAATCGATTGAAGACGGCTGCCCAATCGGGCGCGCAAAAATTTTTGCCCCGCGGGCTCGCTATACACCGCAGGGCATTTAGCGTCTGCGGTCTAGGACCGCAGAGCAAGAAATAATGTAACTCAAATCGAGGCTCAATGAATGATTTTTTCGTTAAACACATTTACTCCTGTTGCAGCAGCAAGCACAACAAAGATGCAGCTGGCAATCGCGGTCGCGGCTGGAGTCCAGCAATCCGGGCCCGCAGCGACAACTGCGAAGATCGTAGTAGCAGAGTTTGTTGCAGAAGGCGGCAAGAAAATTTGCTGCCGATTTCGCAATTGTTCTGCCCAGCGGCATGGCGACCCAACCGTCTTGGACCGGCTCTCGCAGGAAACGGCATGCTGATAAAGTGGCGATATGATTCGTTTCGGCATTGTGGGATTCGGCTTGCACGCCGCCAAGCGTCTGATGCCAGGTTTTCGGCAGGCGCAACGTTGCTGCGTTACCGCTCTATCCCGGCGCGACTTGAGCCGGGCCCGGGAATCGGCGCGCGAGTTTGCGGTGGAACATGCCTTTGCCTCCACGGAAGAATTGTGCGCCTCGCCCCACGTGGATGCCGTGTTCGTGACCACTCCCGACGCGCTGCATCTGCCGGATGTGCTGCAGGCCATCCGCCATGGTAAACCGGTGTTATGCGAGAAGCCGATGGCGAGGAATGCGCACGAGGCACACGCGATGGTGAAGGCCGCCCGCGATATGGGTCTCATGCTCGGGGTCGCACAAGTCATGCGCTTCGAGCAAAGTGTGCAGTACATTCGCAACCAGGTCGCGGCTGGCGCGATTGGGCAGCCGCAGGTGGCGCGTGCCGACTTTCTCGCTCCGCTGCTGGGCAGCCCACGCCGCTGGATTAACGATGCTACGATGGCGGCCGGTGGTCCGCTGGCCGATGTCGGCGTGCATTGCATCGACACGCTGCGCTTCGTGCTGGGCAAAGAGGTGGTCGCCGTATCGGCACGGGCGCACTATGACGGGCACTGGGTGGTAGAGGCCTCGGGAGTGATGCTGCTGGAGTTCGAGGGTGGAATACTGGCGACGATTTCGGTATCGGCGCGCAGCCCGTATCGAACCTTTCTGGAGGTCAATGGCCAAACCGGCGTGCTTTCTGCGGCGAATGGGTTGAACGTCGATCATCCTCCTACCGTCGAACTGCGACGCGCCTTTGACCTCATCGAGAGCAGGGAAGTTTCCAATGCCAACGCCTACGCGGCGCAAGTCGATGCCTTCGCCGCTGCCCTTGAGGAAGGCCGGGACTTCGAGATTCCCGGAGAAGAAGGCTTACGCAATCAGTTGGTACTTGATGCCGCATTTCGCAGCGTCAAGAGCGGCAAGGCCGAGTCGGTATGACCTGCCTTGTCTGCAAATGTGCGGAGCCGTGCAGATACTATTCGGACTTGCCCGCAATCGACTCACTTACTCCAGAGACGGCGGCGACCCAGCCGGATGGTGCGGCAGCGCTTCCGGCATCTCGGATACATTCCAAGCCCAGGCTGCCAGAAATGCCGCGCCTTCGTTGATTTCCTCCGGGATCACCTTGTCGAACGTATCGGTCTGGCTGTGATGCACTTCCCGGTAGTGCGCCGGCGACTGTACGCAGAAATAGGCAGGAACGCCTTTTCGCAGGAACTCAACATGATCGGAGGAGCCGAAGTAGCGCGTGCTGAGCGGCTGCAAATCGAAAACCTCCTGCAGCGGCTGATAGATCTCGCTCATCAGGGGCGCAGTCTCCCATAAGTTTTCCAGCGCAATACTGAAGACCTTGCCCGTACCCGTATCGTGAATCAGGACGGCATCGATCTTTCCGAGTTCAGCGGCATGATTCTTGACGAACGTGTCGGCTCCAACCCCGCCTTGCTCTTCTCCGGTGAACAGAATAAAGGTGATCGTGCGCTTGGGCTTCCAGCCCAACGCCTGCAGCGTGCGCGCAGCCTCTAGGGTAGCCATGGCGCCGGTGCCGTTGTCCAGGGCACCCTGTCCCAGATCCCACGAGTCGAGATGGCCGCCGATAATGACCCGCTCATCCGGATGCTCCGTGCCTTTGATCTCAGCGACGGTAATCGAAGCCGGCACCGGCTTTTCGGTGAACGTATCCTGCAGGTTGAACTTCATGGTAGCGGGTCCGGCCTGCAGCAGCCGATACAGCAGGTCGTAGTCCTCGTGGGTGAGAAATGCCATGGGGACTTCGGTGGGCGAGTATCGCGGGAAGCCGCCCGTCATGTTGTAGAGGCTGTCGGTCTTGCCGCTGTCCACAAGCATCAGCGCAGGTTTTTCTGCCGCGACTTGGCGTAGCAGACCCATGCGCGCGCGGAACCCCATATTTGCCTCAGGAATGCCCGTGGGGGGCGGTATCACCGCGTCGTAGGCGTTATCAGGATTGGGATTCAGCTTTGCCAGGTCAGCCGGTTTGCGCAGCATCACGATCATGCCTTTCAGCTTGCCTTTGTACTGGTCGAAGTCTGAAGGTTTTTGCAGGTTCAGCATCATGACGTTGCCGGAGACCTCACCCTGGGTACCTTTACTCCAGCCAAAAGCGTGAATGCCGATTCGTTTCTGGATGGGGCTGGTGATCTCGGCGGTTTCCAGTCCGCGGGTCCAGCCGTGAGCAATTTCCGTCGTTTCCAGATGCGCGTCGATGCCATAGCTCTGGAAGCGCTTAAGGGTCCAGTCGCTGGCAGCCTGCATCTCTGGCGACCCGGTAAGCCGCGCACCGATCTGCGTGGTCAGATACTCGAGGTTTTTCACCAGCTCGGAATGAGCCTTCACCTCTCCTGCGATCTTCTGATCAGCCTCTTCCATCGCTTTGCGATAGGCCTCGCGCTGCTCCGCAGTTCGCTGCGCGGGAGCTTGAACAGAAGTTTCGGGCGACTGCGCCAGGCAGAGGACGGAGAATAGTGCGATTGCGATGACCGCCAGTGACTGGCGACGGAACAAGATCATTACGCCTTCCTCGGAGAAAGTAGATTGTTGTCGATGATAGCGGGTGAGGGAAGGTTTCTGCCAGCCAGGGGGCAGCAGACGCGTATCGGGATTCAACGTTGCCGGGGAGAAAGGTCCTTCGCCTCCGGCGGCGCAATGCGGCGTCGGATGGCCCAGGTCTCGCGGTGTTCGAGACCTGGAGGTTCAATACGCTTCAAGCTTACGTCGCCCAATTCCGGCGGTCGACGAAGGTTTGCGGCTCATAGGTTTTGCCGCGAGCCAGTTGCCGGTCTTCGCGCCGGGAGGTCCACAGCAGGATGGGCCCGGTTACGGTGCGGAGAAGGCGGGTAGCCGCGCCAAACTCATGTTCGATCTCGCGCCGGAGCTCGCGAATCCTGATTGCGACCGAAGTGTTCGTCTTCTTGAGCCGCTTTTCCATGACCCAGAGCGCTGCATCGTAGGTGGTCCGCAGCTTGACCGCCTCGCTGGCAATGCGCTGGCGAACGCGCAAATCCGGATGATCGTGATAGCGCTTCCAGCCTTGGAAAATCGTGTCGCAGATGCGGAATAAGCTGGGGCCGTTGCGCTCGAAGTCGAAGCGAAAGGCCCAGTCGAGCAGGCGCTTGGAATCGTCGCGAGAAATCGCCGCGTGCTCGAAATTGAATTTGAATTGGCCGTGAATGTCGGCCAGATCGACGCCGTCGAGCATTCGGCCCTCCTCTGTCATCTGCTGGAACAGCGGCGTGCCCGGAACCGGCGTGTAGAGCATGAACTGGTGGAAATCGGTTCCATGAGAGACGGCAAACTCGATTTCCTGGCGAATGTTGTCCAAAGTGTGATGCTCAAGCCCGACGATGGTCGAGCCCAGTAGCTTAATGCCGTGACCTCGCAATTCGGTAGCGAGCGCCTGAGTATCAGAGTTGCGCAACTTGGCATAAGACGAGTTGGGCGATTCCAGCCCCAGCCAGATCCAGGAAACGCCCAACTGGACCAGCTCTTCAATGGTGTATTTGCGAATGGCGTTGGCCGAGGAGAACACATAGAGCGACCAGCTCTTGCCCGCCTGCTTCATGCGGGCCAGCAGCTGCATGGCGCGGGGCCGGTTGAGCAGAAAGTTTTCGTCCATCATGAAGAATGAACTGACGTGCATCGACTGCTCCATGTGCTGCATCACTTCGAACAGCTCATCTCCGGACTCGTAGAAGTTGACGCTCTTGCCTTTGCCGCCGAAGAAGGCCGAGGTCGTACAGAAGTTGCAGCCTAACGGGCATCCCACTGAGGGAATGATGGTGGCCGCGGTATCGCGGGTGTTGTCGGGAACCCGCATGCCCAGCACCCGCATGCCGAAGCCGGAGAGAATTTCGGGATGAGTAATGGGAGCCGCAGGATCTTCGCCCAGATAACGGCGCATCCAGCAGATGCCCTCGCCGCGCACAATGCAGTCGGCATCAATCAGTTTGTCGATGCCAGGAATGGCGGCGACGTGGCCACCGACGATGATGGTAGATTGGGGGGATAGACGGCGCACCTGGCGGCACATCTCGCGAACCTTTCCAAAATTCGGAATAATGCCAGAAATCCCCACAATGTCGTACGCGGTCGAGGTCAACTCCTGCTGGAAGCGCTCGAGCGTGGGGAAGTCGAGCAGGGTACTGGGGGCGGAGATGTTGCGTTGAATCATCATCAGGCCCCAGGAGCGATGGAACATGCGCAGGGAAAAACTGCCTTGCGCCCGGGTGACCTGGTTGTGATACAGCTCCATGGGATTGATGGCCCGGCTGCCAAATTCGTCGTCGCGGGCATACGGTCCGAAGACCGAGCTCAACAGCACTCGCGCTTGTTTCCCCTTGGGATGCGGAACGATTGCATCTGAACTTGATGTCGATATCATGCTTCAATCGTAAGCAGAGGCCTCGCTGCATTCTGTGACATGTGGCATCCTCGAACTGAAATGACAGAACTATTACATTGCCGTCGAATTTGGGAGAATCGGGGACCGGCACACCGGAATGCCACTGAGCGGAAACAACGAACATCGAGAAATTAATCCCTGGCTGATCGCAATCGCGGTTATGTCGAGCACCTTCATGGAGGTGCTGGATACGACCGTGGTCAACGTTTCCTTGCCCCACATCGCGGGCAGCTTGTCGGCCAGCAACGATGAAGCAACCTGGACGCTCACCTCCTACCTGGTGGCTAACGCCATTATCTTGCCCATGACGGGCTGGCTGGCCGGGCGCTTCGGGCGGAAACGCCTGCTGCTGTTTTCGGTGAGCGGATTCACCATAGCGTCGTTCTTCTGCGGCCTGGCGCCCAGCCTGCCCTTCCTGATCGCCTGCCGGGTGATACAGGGCGCATGCGGCGGCGGCCTGCAGCCGTTGTCGCAAGCCATCCTGATGGAATCATTCCCGCCGGAGAAGCGCGGCCAGGCGATGGCTTTCTGGGCGCTGGGCATCGTGGTCGCTCCCATGCTTGGCCCCGTGGCCGGCGGCTGGCTGACCGACAATTACAGTTGGCGCTGGGTTTTCTATATCAACATTCCTATCGGGATCGTGGCTCTTATCCTCACGGAAATTTTCATCTTCGATCCGCCCTATTTACGGCATCGTCAAAAGCGCGGCATTGATTTCTGGGGAATCGGCCTGCTCACCATTGGTATTGGCAGTCTGCAAATCATGTTGGACAAGGGCCAGGAGGACGACTGGTTCGGATCGCACTTCATCGTTACTCTGGCCGTACTGGCCGTGGTCGGCTTGACCGCGCTGATCATCCGCGAATTGACGGCCGAACATCCCGTGCTGGACCTCACCGTCTTTAAGTATCGCTCCTATGCGGTCGGCACATTCCTGATGACGTTTATCGGATTTGTTCTTTACGGCAGCACCGTACTGTTACCGCTGTTGATGCAGGTCATTCTGGGATATACCGCGACCCATGCCGGCATTACGAATCTGCCGCGCGGTTTAGCATCGTTCATCATCATGCCGATCGTCGGCCGCCTGACCGGCAAGTTCGATAATCGGAAGCTGCTGGGCATTGGACTGGTGGCCTCGGCCTATGCCATGTGGGAGCTTTCCAAGTTCAGCCTGGATGTGGCGTCGGTGAACTTCTGGTGGCCCCTGATGGTTCAGGGAGCGGCACTGGGCTTTGTGTTTGTGCCGCTCACCACCATTACCAACAACCCGATCCCCAACGAGCGCATGGGCAACGCTACCAGCATTTTTAACCTGATGCGGAATATCGGCGCCAGCATCGGCATCTCCATGGTCGAGACCGTGCAGTTCCGCAATCAGCAGAAGCACATCAACATTCTCGGCGAACACATCTATCCGCAAAGCGGCACGGCGCAGCAGATGCTGGAAGCCATGAAGCAGCACTTCATCAGCCAGGGATCGAGTGCGGCGCTGGCCACCCAGCAGTCCTATGAGGCAGTGTGGGGTATGGTGCAGCGGCAAGCCGCAATGCTCTCCTACAACGACACGTTCTTGTTCTTGTCGATTGTGTTCGTCGGCATGATTCCGTTCCTCTTCCTGCTACGCAAGCCCAAGGCGGGAAAGCCGGGGGCGGCGATGATGCATTAACCATTGCGCTTGACGCCAGGCGCGCCTGTTTCTCGGATGGGCTAGACTGCTGTTGACTTAAGGAGCTGCTGCCAATGCGTAGAAAGGTCGTCGCTCTTCTTGTGCTGATGCTCGGGCTAGCAGTCTGGCGGCCGGCTGCAGCCCAGATGTCGGATGGCCAGGCCGGCGCGTCCCAGTCCCCAACTCCACTGTCGAAAGCGGCGCCATCCAAGAGCTCGCAATCCAAAACTAAGAGCGCCAAGCCTGTAGCGTCCGATTGGTGGAAGCATGCCGTGTTCTACGAGATCTATCCGCGCAGCTTTGCCGATAGCAACGGTGATGGCATAGGCGACCTGAAAGGCATTACCTCCAAGCTGGGATATTTGCAGGAGCTCGGAGTCGATGCCATCTGGATCACGCCCTGCTTTCCCTCACCGCAAGTGGATTTCGGATATGACGTGTCGGATTACGAAGACATTGATCCCACATATGGCACATTGTCAGACTTCGATCAGATGCAGAAAGAGGCGCAGCAGGACGGCGTCCGGATCATTCTCGACTTCGTGATGAACCATACTTCGGACCAGAACAAGTGGTTCATCGACTCGCGTTCGTCGCGCACTTCCAAGCATCGCGATTGGTACATCTGGCGCGACGGTAAGGGGCCAAACCAGCCGCCCAACAACTGGCTCTCGATCTTTGGCGGATCGGCCTGGCAGTTCGACGGGAAAACTAAACAGTACTATTACCACTATTTCTATCCGCAACAGCCCGATCTGAATTGGCGCAATCCCGCGGTCAAAGACGCCATGTTCAACGTGACCAGTTGGTGGTACAACCGCGGGGTTGCCGGCTTTCGCCTGGACGCTGTGGACACTCTGTTTGAAGACCCCAACCTGCACGACAACCCGATTCTGCCAGGCAAGAATGCTTACGGCGATCCCAACATGGAGAACAAGTACAACCACAATTTGCCCGAGGTACACGATGTGCTGAAGGGATTGCGGCAGATTGCAGACAAATACGATGCGGTCCTGGTTGGCGAGACCTGGACAGACAACATCGAGCAACTGAACCGGTACTATGGCGCCAACGGCGACGAATTACAGATGCCGATGGACTTCATGTTCACCACGGTCAACAAGCTATCGCCCGCCGACTTTCGCAAGCAGATTGCAGCGGTAAATTCCGCCCAGGGCTGGCCGGTATTCGTGATCGGCAATCACGACATTGAGCGCTCCTACAACCGCTACGGCGACGGCAAACACAACGACGATATTGCCAAGGTGATGGCCGGTTTGTATCTCACACTGCGTGGGACTCCCATTCTGTATTACGGGGAAGAGATTGGGATGCAGAACAACGATCCTAAGTTCAGGAAGGATGTGAAGGACCCCAAGGGCAAGCGGGGCTGGCCCGAGGACAAAGGCCGGGACGGCGAGCGAACTCCCATGCAGTGGGACAACAGTCCGAATGCCGGTTTCACAACAGGTGTCCCGTGGTTGCCCATCCCGGTAAGCTACAAGACCCACAATGTAGCCAGCGAACTGGAGCATCCCAACTCAATTCTCATGTTCTACAAGAACGTGCTGACGCTGCGCCACACCAATCCGGCGTTGCTGGATGGGGATTACGTCGCCCTGAACCAAGACGATGTCCACGTGCTGTCGTATCTCCGGCGTTACCAGGACGAAGCCGTGCTGGTGGTCCTGAATATGTCGGCGGAGCCGCATACGGTGAGCTTCGATCTTGCTTCGCAAGGGTTCGCCTCCTCGCACGCCAAAACTCTGCTTACGACCATGCCGAAAATACCGGGTGAGGTCGCGCTCACAAACATGGATTTGGCCCCATTTTCGGTTTATATCGGAGAAGTGACAAATCGGCAGTAGCAACGGGCAGACCAGTGACGCACGCCAACGAGCCCGGCACCGGCTCGAGGCACGATTGTTCGGTTCAGCCGTTGCCTGGCTTCAAAACAGCGGCTTTGTCCGCGGAAAACATTCCGCGATGTCCAGAAGCACAGCGCCGCAAATGCAATCTGTCCTATTCCAGCAAAAGGGTTCATGCTACAACTGAGAGCGGACGGAACTATGCCTAGCAAGCGCACCACGGTGATTTTCCTTTCGGCACTTCTTGTGCTGGTGCTGCTGCTGGCCATCGTCATTACGCTGCCTTTTCTTAAGCCTTTTGCATTCGCGGTGATTCTAGCCGTCGTCTTCTACCCGCTGCACGAAAGGGTTCTGCGCCTTACAAAACAAAGACATGGAATCGGAGCGCTGATCTCTACAACCGGCGTGATTGTGCTGTTCGGCGTGCCTGCCTTTATCATCGCCACGTTGGCCGCAAATGAAGCCCTGAACGCTGCCCATTATTTGAGCCGTCGAAGCGCGGAAGAGGGCGGGCTCACCATTTTTGTTACCACTCTGGCGGCTGGGCCGCTTCACTTCATCGGCCGCTGGGTCGATCTTTCCAAGTACGACCTACGGGACATCGTCAGTTCCAATGTCCAGAAGGTAAGCATCGGCATGTTCGGATTCGGCGCCGCGGTTCTGGGCAATCTGGCCCGCTTCACGGTCGACTCGCTGATCACCTTCGTCATCCTGTTCTTCCTTTTTCGCGAGGGCAAGGACTGGGCTTATCGTGCCGGCAGGCTGACTCCGCTGACTCCGGTACAGGTGGCGCGCCTGTATCAGAACATTTCCGACACCATCATCGCCAACGTTTACGGCATTCTCACCGTGGGCGCAGCGCAAGGCGTGCTCACCGGGATTGCCATGCGCATCGTCGGTATGCCTTCCTCGTTATTGTTGGGACTGGCGGCGGGATTCGCATCGATTATTCCCGTGGTCGGCTCCTCGCTGATTTGGGCTCCAGTCGCGATCTACTTGCTGGTTACGGGCGCGCTGTGGAAAGGCGTCTTTCTGCTCATTTGGGGCACCCTCGTAGTCAGCAGCATCGACAATGTTTTGCGGCCGTGGGTCGTGGCCGGACGAGTGGAATTGCATCCCATGGTGCTGCTGTTTTTTATCCTGGGAGGCGTGGAGGCCTTTGGATTTCTGGGATTATTTCTCGGACCGGTGGTGGCCTCTGTCCTGGCCGCGGTGTTTTCGATTCTGCGCGAAGAACTCTCCTCTACAACTGAGACGACCGCCGAGTTGGTTGGCTGAGTCTGTCAGTCGTCGGTCAAAGGCGAGTAGAGATCGCCACGGGTTCGCTCGCCGATAGGTCCCAATCCCTTGATTGCGTACTCCTGAAAATGTGCGGTGGCGTGATGCGCCTGCAGGGCGGCTTCATCGCGGTACCGCTCGTAGATGAAGAATTGCCGCGGATCGGTTTTATGCCGGTGAACGATGTACATCAAGCATCCCGGCTCCTGACGGGAAGCGGTTTGTAGTTTGGCGAAGATCTCCGCCACTGCATCTTCATGTCCGGCATTTGCCGTCCAAGTCACCGCCAGTACCAGCATCGGAACCTCCCGCTCAACGTTATTTGTTCACAGCTCCGCTTACGTCATCCAGCATCTGGGCAAATTCCGGACTGACCATGGTCTGCTCGCGATCGGGTCCGGTGGAAACGATCGCGCCCTTGGCGCCTGATTCCTTCTCCACAAATTCCAGGTAGCGCCGCGCCTTCTCCGGAAGCTGGTCGAAATGGTTGATGCCGAACGTGCTGCTTTGCCAGCCCGGCAGCTTGGCGTAAACCGGCTCGATCTTCTCGTACCCGGAAATCTGCGCCGGAATCTGCTGCGTCTCCTTGCCATCGATTTTGTAGCTGACGCAAACCGGAATTTCCGGTTGATCATCCAGCACGTCCAGCTTGGTCACCACCAGCCAACTGGTGCCGTTGATCATGTTCGAGTAGCGCAGCAGCGGCAGATCGAGCCAGCCGGTGCGCCGCGGACGTCCGGTCACCGCGCCGAATTCGTTGCCTTTCTTGCGCAGCGCCTCGCCCACTTCGTCCTTGGATTCGGTAGGGAAGGGACCTTCGCCCACCCGCGTGCAATAAGCCTTGGTCACGCCGATCACGGTGTCGATGGAAGTTGGAGGCACTCCGGTTCCAGTGGCCGCGCCGCCGGAAGTCGCGCTGGACGAGGTGACGAACGGATACGTGCCATGATCGATGTCGAGCATAGTGCCTTGCGCCCCTTCGAACATCACCGATTCGCCGTTGGCAATTGCCTGGTTTAAGAGGAGCGCGGTGTCGGTAACGAACGGCGCAATGCGGTCGGCAATCGCCGAGTAGTCGGCGTACATCTTGTCCGCATCGAGCGGTTCGCTATTGAAGAGCGCGTGCGCGATGGTGTTCTTCTCGTGGCAGGCGTTGGCGATATGCTTCTGCAGCAGATTTTTATCAAGCAGATCCTGCACCCGCAATCCGCTGCGCGCCATCTTGTCCTCGTACGTGGGACCAATGCCGCGAGACGTGGTGCCGATCTTGACGCGTCCGGGCGCGTTTTCCGCCGCCAGTTCGATCAGGCGGTGATAGGGGAGAATGACGTGAGCGCGATTGCTGACGAACAGGTTGCCATCAACATGAATGCCGGTGGCGCGCAGCGCATCGACTTCCTTCATGAAGGCGAAGGGATCGAGGACAACGCCATTGCCAATGACGCCGCGGCAACCCTCGCGCAAAACGCCGCAAGGAATCAGCTGCAGGATAAACTTCTTGCCGTGGATGGTGACGGTGTGTCCGGCATTGTGTCCGCCAGAATAGCGCGCAACCACCTTAAAGCGCTCAGACAGAACGTCAACGATTTTGCCTTTGCCTTCATCGCCCCATTGCGCGCCGACGACGACGGCAGTCTTACCGGTTTTCAACATGCCACTCCGAGCGCGACCGCGGAAAGTGGTCAATCTCGTCGCCGGCAAATGCCAGCACCACCGCCGCGTGCCCCGCCGGATCGGCCAGCGCCGCCTGATAATCCCCCCGGTCGCTCTCATTTACGGTTTGCCGCAGCGGAATCCCGCTCAAAGCCACAATTTGCGGAAACACCGATGTATTCATCAGCACCGTCCCGCCTGGTCTCGCAGCCAGCGCCGTCCGCATCGCCGCCGCAATCTCCCGCTCATACCCGCGTCGGGCCTGCGCGTTCTTTGTCCCTTCCACATACACCGGAGGCCGTTCCCGCAGCATCTCCGCCGCGTTTGCAACCACCACGGCAAACATTGCGGCAACGCCGATCCGCAGCCACGCCGGCTTGAACTCACGCACCGCGCCCAGCACAAAGCGCGCTACAAAACCCGCACCCAGCGCCAGCGCCGGGATCAACTCCAGCCCGTACCGCGTGTTGTACCACGAGTGCGGCCACCACACCGGAATGAAGATCGGCACCGATCCGTACGCCACCGAGTAAGCGTAAAACGGGACCGGAAACCACAGCAGCAGCGACCACGCGAATGCCCTTCGCTGTTCCATCGTCGAGGCCCACGCGGTTCCCAGCACACTCAGCAGAAGCAGCGTATTTCCCCAAGCCCGCGCAGCGGCATCCATCTCCGACACCTTTAGGAAGAACAGCAGCCCCACCCAGGGATTGTGCCAGCCCGGATGCGGCGGCCCCGATCCCGGCGTCGCCGTCCTCAGCTCGATGGCCTTGGCCGAATACGGTCCCCGCGCAAAATCCAGCCAATCGCCGAACACCACTGCGTTGTACCCGAACCACACCAGCGGGGCCGCCACCACCACTGCGCTTGCCATCCAGAAGGCGCGCGACCGCAGCCTCCCGCGCCGCAGCAGAGCCACACCCATCGCCGTCCACGCTATCATCGCCATGATCCAGCCGTCGTAGCGCGTGAACACCGCGGCCACCAGCGCCAGCGCAATCAACCAGGTCAGCCGGTTGCTTCGGCGCCGATCGCCTCCATCCAGCCCGGCGCGCCACTCCACCAGCCACACCACGGTCCAAACCATCTCGCACACAAACAGCGGCTCCGTCATTGCCGTGGTCTGCATGTAAATCAGATTGGGATTGAGCGCGAAAAACGCCAGCGCAATCGCAGCAGGCGCCGGACGCAGCCATCGCCGCGCCAGCCGGTACATTCCCGCGCACGACGCCAGCCAGGCCAGCGCAGAGGGAATCGTCCCCGCGATTCCGTTGGCCCACCACGCATACACCGCGACAAACGGAACCATCAGCAAATGCGGCAACGGCAGCCACACCCTGCCAAGCTGCGATAGTCCCGGCCGGTGCGAATCGATCACCCTCCGCGCAATATGCAGGTGCGCCTCGGCATCGCCGTAATTCAGCATCGCATCGTGCCGCCAGCTCCAGGCTATCGCGGCCAATGAAGCCGCCGCGCAGCAGGCCAGCACGGCCAGCATCTCGCGTCGTCCGGCTCCCTCGTCAGTCAAGGTGTGTCAGCTCGCGGAATTGTTCGAAGCGCGCGTCGATCTCTTCGCGCGTCAACTGCTCCAGCCGCTCGGTCCCAAAGCGCTCCACGGCAAACGAGCCCATCACGCTGCCGTAAAACATCGCGTGCCGGAAAGCGCCCGGCGTCAGCTCCTTCTGCGACGCCAGGTACCCGAAAAAACCGCCCCCAAAGCTGTCGCCCGCGCCCGTCGGGTCCACCACTTCCTCCAGCGGCAGCGCCGGCGCGCGAAACGTCTTCGCGTCGATCCCATCCCGCGACTGCCCGAAAAACACCGTCGCACCGTACTCGCCGTGCTTCACCACGACCATGCGCGGTCCCATGGTCATCACCGCCCGCGCCGCCTGCACCAGGTTGCTGTTGCCGGCCAGCATCTTGCGTCTCGGTGTCGTTGATCAGCAGGATGTCCAGCCCCCGCAGCACCTCCAGCAGCGCCGGCCGATGATCCTTGATCCAGTAATTCATGGTGTCGCCCGCCACCAGCTTCACCTCCGGCATGGCCTCCCGCACCCGCCGCTGCAACACCGGATCGATGTTGGCCAGGAACAGAAACTCTGAATCGCGATAAGCCTCGGGAATCTTGGGCTCGAACGCCCCGAACACGTTCAACTCGGTGGTATGGGTCTTGGCCTCGTTCAGGTTCTCCAGATACGAGCCTTCCCAGAAGAAGCTCTTGCCCGCCGCCCGCTCAATGCCGCGCGTGTCGATCCTGTGCGAGTCGAAAACCGCCTGCTGCTCCGGCCCAAAATCCTCGCCCACGACCGCGATCACGCGCACATCAGTGAAGAAGCTGGCCGCCAGCGAGAAATACGTTGCCGCGCCGCCCAGGCAGCGATCCCGTCGCCCCGCCGGGGTTTCAATGGAATCGAACGCCACGCTGCCTACTACAGTAATTGCCATTCCTATGAGTTACTCACTTTCTTGAGAGGTATTACTCCGTTCGAGTTACGCGATATGCGGCTAACTCCCAGCATCGCGATCTAACGCCCCTAACTTCACCAGCACCGCAACTCCTCTAACTCCGCTGTCTTTAGCTACCACCCCATGTATTTCCCAAACAGCAGCTTCAACCGCTCCTTTGCCGCCGCGGGAATCGCATCGGGCTGCGTCAGCACCGCGTACTTCGCCGCCGACGCGCACGCGCAGGTTCGTTCCTTCGGCATCGCCGCCACTGCCTGCTTCACCACCGCGCACGCATTGGCCGCGTTCTTGTGCAACACGGCCACAATCTCTTCGATCGTCACCGCGTCGTGTCCCTCGCGCCAGCAGTCGTAATCGGTCACCATGGCCACCGTCGCGTAGCAGATCTCCGCCTCGCGCGCCAGCTTGGCCTCCTGCAGGTTGGTCATCCCGATCACGTCCGCACCCCAGCTCCGGTAAAGGTTCGACTCCGCCTTGGTCGAAAACTGCGGGCCCTCCATGCAAACATAAGTGCCGCCCAGCTTGCCCACTACGCCGGCCTTCTTGCATCCTTCGGCCGCAGCCTTCGCCACGGTCGCGCAAACCGGATCGCCAAACGCCACGTGGCCCACAATCCCCTCGCCGAAAAATGTCGAGATGCGGTGAAATGTCCGGTCGATGAATTGGTCGGGAATCACGAAGTCCGTCGGCTTGTGCTCTTCCTTCAGCGAGCCCACGGCCGATACGGAAACAATCCGCTCCACACCCAGCTTCTTGAATGCGTAAATGTTGGCGCGGAAGTTCAGCTCGGAAGGCAGTATGCGGTGCCCGCGTCCGTGCCGCGCCAGGAACGCCACCTTGCGTCCCTCCAGTTCGCCCAGTACAAATGCGTCGGAGGGCGCGCCAAACGGCGTCTCCACCCGCTCCTCATGCACGCCGGTAAATCCGGGCATCGAATACAGCCCGCTGCCGCCTATGATCCCGATCTCCGCCTGAGGCCAACTCACACTCCCGCGCCCAAGCCTTTGCCGGCCTCCGCGCCTGAATTTGGAATCATCTCCAAGTATAGAGGCGCGCTACGGTCTGCACGTTTCAGGCATACGTCTCGGCCGCGACGGCGCTCACATTTGCGTCGGCCCTCGCGGTGCGCAGCGCCCACCCCGCCAGCAGCAAGCTCGGCGCCTGCACCGGCCCTGCAGCGGCAAGCTCGCCCAGCGTTGTGTGGCGAACTTCCTGGTCCGCCTGGGCCGCGCGCGACACCAGCGCACATGGGAATTCCGCCGGCAATCCTTCCGACCTCCACTGTGCCGCCAGCAGTGTCAGATCGCGTCCCGGCATGTAGACAATCCGCGTGGTGTTTTCTACCGCCGGCATCGCCGCGTGGTCGTGCGACTGCGCATGATGCCCGGTCGAAAGCGTTACGCTCGACGCACTTCTCCGGTCGGTGAGCGATGCCGGAATCGCCGCTGCCGCGGCCAGCGCCGACGTGATCCCCGGGACCACTTCGAACTCCACGCCCGCCTCGCGCAGCGCCTCCATCTCTTCCGCCGCCCGCCCAAAAATCAGCGGATCGCCGCACTTCAGCCGCACCACGCTGCGCCCCGCGCGCGCCCGCTCCACCATCAGCGCGTTAATCTCCTCCTGCGTGATGCTCTTGGTTCCGCAGCGCTTGCCCACATTCACAATCTCGGCATGCCGCGCAAGTTCCAGAATTGCCTCTGGAACCAGGTCGTCGTGCAGCACCACATCCGCCCGCTCCATCAGCCGCAGGGCCCGCACCGTCAGCAGCTCCGGATCGCCCGGTCCCGCGCCCACCAGATACACTCGCGCGCGTCCTGCATTCGCGCTGTGCCCCATCCATGACGCCTCCTTTGCGACATGGGTGGGTTCGGACAATGCCCTCAAATTTGGTTGCCCCATCCTAACCGCGCTGTTTGCAATTAGGGTGGGCTGGGGCGTCCGGTCCCAAACCCGGGCCCATCCTGCGCCAACTCGTGCAGCAGCCCCTTCCGCTCCTCACCGGCCGGCAGTGCCGTCAATATCTCCCGCCGCACCTCGCCCATCCGCGCCAGCCATTCTCCCGCATTCTCCGGTAATTGCGCATCAATCTCCTTCCGCAGCCGCTGCGCATAGGCCGGGCTTTCTCCCGCCGTCGAAATCGCAATCTGCAAATCGCCCCGCCGCACCAGTGCGCCGAAAAAGAAATCGCAGTTGGGAATGTCGTCCACGCTGTTCGACCACACGCCCCGCGCCCCGGCCGCGCGATACACTGCGGCATTCACCTCCGGCACATCCGTCGCCGCAATTACCACCTGTTGCCCCTCCAGGTCTGCCGCCTCAAACTCGCGCCGCACCCACTCCAGCCGTCCCACCGCCGCAAGCATACGAATCTCATCTATCGCCGCCGGCGCCACCACCGTAATCCGCGCGCCCGTCCGCAGCAGGCTAGTCACTTTATCGAGCGCCACCGTTCCCGCGCCCACCACCAGCGCCCGCCGCCCTTCCATCTTCACAAATACCGGCAGTAAATTCATTGAAACCTCCGTTACTTCTTCACCATTTCACTTCTTCACTTTTTCACTTCGTCACCGTCCACCGACCACCGTCCATCGTTCA
>CAWEWW010000002.1:0-18229 GCA_963812855.1 uncultured Acidobacteriaceae bacterium | reverse complement strand
CGATACATGCTTTACGGTTCCATCTGCTCTGACTGACACTCGAACTGAGAACTCGGTAGGATTGAAGCCGGGTGGAACCATCACTGCCCTGAATGTCAATGGCCGCCTTGCGGGCTTCCCTGTTGGACAGCACTTCACGGACATTCTGGGTGACCGACTGACCCAGAGCAACCTCCGTCAGAGCCAGGCCCAAAAAGACGAATCGGATGCCAAGAGCGGGGCCGCGAAACATAGTGGCATCGTAGCAGACCACCGCGAGTAGGTGGTCAGCGCCAAGTAGGAATCTTTGAAAGGCGTTTGCCTTGAATAAGGCTAGGAGCGGGACGGCTGTGTATTGACGGTTTAATGGCGCGGCGCTTGCCAGCGGAAGAGGCGTTCATGACAACCTTAAAAGAAGCGTGCAGTTTTGCGAAGCGAAGATTAAGTCCCCATGCAATCCAAACCACAGAGAAGATATGGCACAACGGCAGCCTGATGCCCTGGGAGGATGCCAAGATCCACGTGATGAGCCATGTGATCCACTACGGCTCGAGCGTATTTGAGGGAGTTCGTTGCTACGGTCAACCGCATGGATCGGCGGTGTTCAGGCTGCCGGAGCACATGCAGCGGCTGCTGGACTCGGCCAAGATCTACCGCATGGAGGTTCCTTTCAGCCTGGAAGAGCTGTGCGCGGGCGTGGTGGATGTGATTGAGGCGAACAAGGTGGCGCCGTGCTACATCCGGCCGATCGTGCTGCGCGGGTATGGCGAGATTGGCGTGAATCCGAAGGGCTCGCCGGTGGAGGTGTACATCGCGAACTTTCCCTGGGGCAAGTACATTGCCGGGCACGGGGGCGCGGACGTATGCATCTCAAGCTGGAACCGGCTGGCGCCGAATACGATGCCGTCGCTGGCCAAGGCGGGAGCGAAATACATGAACTCGCAACTGATCCACATGGAGGCCGAGGTGAACGGCTACCAGGAGGGGATCGCGCTGGACGTGAACGGGCTGGTGAGCGAGGAATCGGCGAGAATGTCTTTATCGTGCGCAGCGGGGTGCTGTATACGCCGCCGCTGGCGAACTCGGCACTGTCGGGAATTACGCGCGACAGCGTGCTGACGATTGCGCGCCACCTGGGATTGACGGTGATGGAGCAGGGGCTTCCGCGCGAGCTGTTGTATATCGCCGATGAAGTGTTCTTTACCGGGACGGCGGCCGAGGTGCAGCCGATCCGGTCGATCGATCGCATTGTGATTGCCGACGGGAAGCCGGGCGAGATCACAAAGAAGATCGCGGATGAGTTCTACGGCATCGCCAACGGGCTGAAGCCGGACCGCTTTGGCTGGCTGACGCCGGTGAAGGTGGATGCCGGCGAAGCGGTGACGGCGTAAAAGCGAGCCAGTAGCCGGTGGGTTCTAGTGAAAAGCAGGAATGGAAGGCTCTTTGGCGAAAGCCGAGGGGCCTTTTTATGTTTGTGCGAGGGGGAGATCGCTACTGAGTGAACACGTAGGCGCATCGGCGAACACAGGCACTGTATTATGGCTAAGGGTAGCGACCAGTGCGAGCCGGAGTGGGCGGTTAGCTCAGTTGGTTAGAGCGCCTGCCTTACAAGCAGGAGGTCCTCGGTTCAAGCCCGAGACCGCCCACCATTCCAAAGACTAACTCCAACTTCCACTTGGAGTTAGTTACATGGCGCCCTCCTCTCAAAATCTAGGCTTCCTGCCGATTTTGGCTCTGGCTTTGGATTCCAGCAGGAGTTCTATCGCGTCAGCGTATCACTACTCCCTCTTCGGCACAAGCGACCTCGACGAACCTGCTCCAGGGGATGTCTCAATCGTGGTGTGCGTGAAAGGCGAGGAAGCTCAGTGAACGTATTGAGCCCATCTACCACCACAATCTATGTAATCGTGCGCCACGGAACGAAGTGCAAGCGAGAGCACCCGGCCTGCCTCCAGACCACAAGGATTGCAATTGCCGCAAGTCCATCTACATCTATGAGAATGGCGAAGATCATCCAATCTCCGCGAAAACCCGAAGCTGGGAGGAAGCTGAGAAGGTGGCCCAGGCGGAGAGAGACAAGCGCAACCCCGACAAGCAAGAAGTGGCGGAGCTCAAGAAACAACTGGCTGCGAAGAAGGAAGCAGAGGATGCCAGAAAGGAAGCAGAGGCGACCAAGAAGACTCTGACAATTGAAGAGGCGACGGAACGCTGGGCGAAAGCACAGAAAGGAGTCGAAGTCTCCACCGCAGCTACGCACCAGTGGGTGGTAAGCCGCGTTCGAGCTTGGGCCAAAGACAACATGATCGAGACGGTTGATCAGCTCAATTCAGACAATCTCAACAGATGGCGTGAAGACTGGTCACCCGTCGCGGAAAAGCCTTACAACCAGCTGGAGCCGTCCACTCAGGTCACCTTTCAAAGCTATTTGAAAGGCATTTGCAGGTACATCGTCGTCCTTGGAGGCTATCTGGAAAAGAGTCCGGCAGAGGGCTTGAAGCCGATCAAGGTGGAAGATAAGGAGGTGCGGTCTCTCTCTCCAATTCAGTTTGAAGACCTGCTGGCGGCAATTCCGATATGTTGCGAAGCGGATAATGGCAACTTGCATCGGCTCGCGGCGGAACTGAGGGGAATTTCTTTACTTCAACGTTGGTCGGGACTGCGCATCGGTGACGCCGTTGCACTTCCCAGAACCGCACTTGTCGGCAACCAGCTAACCCTAACCACACAGAAGACTGGAATGCGCATTGAGAAAAGAGTCATCCCGGATCTCGTTGCGGCGGAATTGGCATCTCTGCCCGTGGATCGCAAGGACTTTAAGAAGGAGTTCTTCTTCTGGCCGAAGAGTATCTCAAACTTGCGCTCGCTTGTGTGCACCTGGGAGCGTTACTTCGGCATGCTGAATTCTTTCCTCAATTTCACGGACGAACTTGGAGAGCGGATCCCCTTCCATAGCCATTTGCTCCGGCACATGTTCGCCATCCAGAACCTGTTGCAGGGCATGCCGCTTGAAGAAGTTTCCAGGCTCCTGACACACGAATCGATCGCTACAACGGAACGATACTATGCCCCGTGGGTGAAAGAACGCCTGGACAAGATGGAGAGAGACAGTATCACCTGCATGCGCAGAATGGGAATGATGGTCACCGCGCCGGCGAATCTTGAACCAGCTAACGATGTTCATAATGTGCTCGACACTTTCCTAAAGGGGCTAGCTAAGACCGGGACGGTTTCGCCTCTGCAACTCCGAGGTGTTGCTGAAGTCGTAAATGGGCTCCTAGGAATTGGTGACCGAGCCGGCTGGATACCGCTGCCGAATAATTCGACTGGGGGAGCACAAACCCCCACTCGTCTTCTCTTGGCATCGTAAACTGCGGAACAACGCACCCACGAACTGCGGTCCGACCGAGGCGGCATTCAATGCTGAGCAGGTGAAGGGCCGCGGACTATCCCAAGGGCCACTGGACTCCGCGCCGTCAAACTAACCGACTCTTTGTCTCATAAACGCTGACCAGTCTCCCAGAGCCTCTCGCCTGGCCTTCACGGGAGATTTAGCCCTCACTCCGTTTCGCGAACATTGCTGAACGGGAAACCTCGAACCACAACCAACCCACATGGCCCGTCGCTCTGCCTACAAGGCCGAAGCGACGGGCATTTTTGTCTTGGAAAGGGAATTGGAAACCAATGATGGACCTTGAAAAGTTTCTTTCTCAGTCTTCGAACTCGCCTTCTGCAGGCTTCAATTACTGCCCCCGCAAACAAGAGTTCCTCGAAGAAGTTCGCGATCTGGTGCGGCGTGGCCTGAAGCTCTTCCCCGTCAGCCTGGCTGCAAAGCTGAATGGTTGCCCCGACCGACTATCTGCCGACGCAACGGACAACCCCTCGCTACTTTATGAATTGTCGGCAACGACGCAGCCGTTGTGGGGGTATCGTCTCGCCATCGGTCCGTCCGGGGTGTGCGTTCTGGTCCTGGACGGAGCGGTTGGCAGAGCATCGTTCGCCGCTCTGGTCCCTGATCTCGACGAAGTCCTTACCCTCCAGGCGCGTTGCGGTGATAAGGCATACGCATTCTTCCGGCAGCCGTCCGGATTGATGCGGATCGCTTTCCAAAGAAAGCTGGCGCGGGGTGTGATCCTCCTCGGCGACGGCGAGAGTTGCATTGTGCCGCCGTTCGGAGGCGCAGCCTGGGTAAACGCCGGCGCGGAGATCGAAGCGTTTCCGCACGCATTGCGTGAGTTGCTCGCAGCCGAAAATCCAGATAGCCCTCCGGGGCGCGCGATACCGGCGCCGAAGGCACCTGCCCGTCAGGTTCCTTGTCGACCGACAACGCCGGTAGAGAAGCCGCGTCGGGACATGCGTAAGGGTTTCCCAACCTGTAATCAGGGAGGGTGGCAGGGTGGATACCGCATTCACCGCCAGCGATAGGGGGGAGCGATGCTCGCTTATCCAAGTTATGAGCGCCAGGTACATGTGGTTCTGGCGCTTCTTACCCAACAGCTGATTCACCCTAAAGAGGGCATCTATGAAATCAGTAGAACTCCAGTTGCTGATAATGGAACAAAATGCATTCGGTCACGCCAGGAATTGGGATCCGATTGCATGGCAAAAAATGCGCTCCGGACAAATTTGCAGCTCCTGCCGGAGGCCGCTGCCGAAGCCGAATAGGCCGGAATGCAAGCGCTGCGAAAACTGCACCGGGAGACATCACGTCAGGATGACCTTCCGTCGCTGGGATGGATGGCATTGCCGGTTTTACACCGAGCACTGGCGGCCGCTTCCCAAACGCGTCACCTTCCGGGAAGCAGCTACTATCATCGAGGCCGCACGGCGCGGTAACGGCTTGGTCGACGGCGAGACCAGGGAAGCACTCGAGCGAGCGATCAAGATTGGCAGCGGCGGCATTATGCTTCGTCTCTCCGACGAGCAATTCGAGGCAATCGGCGGCGTGTTGGCGGCGACCCAGGACGCGCCGGACAACCTTGGCGCAGAGGCGGAAGATATTTTACCCGACGCATAATTATCGCCGCGATTGTTCTGAAACACTGCAACAGGATCGCGTGGCAAGGGCGTGCGGGCATTGGGAAGGGTGGCACATCAATCCTTTTTTTCTGCCTCTTGTCGTAACTCACCTGTTCACAATGCACAGCCGCAGCCCAAGTTGTCGGGCTGCGGTCTTCACTCTTTACGGAGACTGAATCTTATGAATAAAGCGAGACCGAACCCGGAGAGCTTCACCGTCAGGCTGGGGCATCCTGTGTTCATCTTCTTCTGGAGCGTTTGGATGGTAGTCCTCGGCGTCGTTCTGGGAGTGCATCTTCATCCCTCGCGTGCCGTCGGGCTCGGCATTTCGATCCTATGCGCCACGTTGATAGTGGTTCACCCTTGGCGATCACCTAAAAGCGGCCATACATTATCACTTCAAAACCGGCCATAGAGAAGCGGCCTGAGACATTCAGTCCGGCGGGGGCAATTAGCCTCTGTTGGCATGGGTAATGTCTTGGAAAAAGCGAAGCAGGAACAGGTGATTGCGCTGGGGCGGCTGGGTTGGTCGCTGCGGCGGATTGAGCAGGCGACGGGCGTCCGCCGCGAGACGGCTGGCGTTTACTTGCGGTCGGTCGGGATAGCACTACGCACGCCCGGTGGCTGGGGGCGTAAGCCTCCGGCAAAAGCGGCCATCTCGGCGACCGCCGACACTGGCGATTCAAAACCGGCCATAGAAGTGACCACCGGCTCCGGCGGTCCACAGCCAGACGACGATTCAAAACCGGCCAACGAAGTGATTACCGGCTTTTTACCGGAAATGATGTTGCCAACACACGACGGCCAGCGCACGGCCAGCAGCAGTGACGCCTACCGCGAGCTGATCGAGCTGGAGCTCACGCGAGGCCGGAACGCGATGGGCATCTATCAGGATCTGGTCGATAGGCACGGATTTACCAGCAGCTATCAGAGTGTTCAGCGATTCGTGCGCAAGCTGCGCGGAGCTACATCGCCCGAGGCGCGGGCGATCATCGAGACGCGGCCAGGCGAAGAGGCTCAGGTGGATTACGGCACCGGGCCGATGGTGCGCGATCCCGACAGCGGCAAGTATCGGCGCACGCGGCTGTTCGTAATGACGCTGGGTTGCAGTCGCAAGTCGGTTCGTCTGCTGGCGTTCAAGTCGAGTACGCGGGTGTGGGCCGAGCTGCACGAGAAGGCCTTTCGCCGGTTGGGCGGCTCGACGCGGGTTGTGGTTTTGGACAACTTGCGCGAAGGCGTACTGTCAGCCGACATCTACGATCCACGCTTGAATCCTCTGTATCGCGATGTTTTGGCGCACTACGGCGTGACGGCGTTTCCCTGCAAAGTGCGCGATCCGGATCGCAAGGGCAAGGTCGAGTCGGGCGTTGGTCACGCGCAAATGACGCCACTGAAGGGCAAGAAGTTCGAGAGCCTGGAAGAGGCGCAGGCGTATCTCGATCACTGGGAAGAACGCTGGGCTGACAAGCGCATCCACGGTAGAACCAAGCGGCAGGTGGCGGCGATGTTCGCCGAAGAGAAGCCATTTCTGCAGGCGCTGCCGCTGGAGCCGTTTCGCTACTACCAGTATGGCAAGCGCACTGTTCATCTGGATGGCTGCGTCGAGGTTGAAGCGGCTTACTACGGCGCGCCGCCGGGTTGGATCGGGCGCGAGGTTCATGTGCAATGGGACGCGATGTACGTACGTCTGCTTGATCCGCGCACGGGCGAGTTGCTGCGCGAGCATCTGAGCGGCAAGCGCGGCGGCCACCGCATCCGCGATGCCGATCGTCCGCGTCGCACACCGCCGCAGTTGCTGCAACTGCTGGCCCGCGCCCACAAGGCCGGAGCCAGCATCGGCGCGGTCTGCGACGCCATCCATGCTCGCCAGGGTGAACTGGGAATGCGCCGCATCCAGGGCGTTCTCCAACTGGTAAAGCAATATGGCAGCGTGGCCTGCGACGACGCCTGCACGGCGGCGCTGGAGTTGCGCGTGCCCGAGTATCGCTTCGTGCGCCGCTACTTGGAGCGCAGCCCGCAAGCGCCTCTGAGCTTGCGCCAAGTCGACCCACTGATCCGCGAACTGACGCAGTATCGCGATTTTATCCAACAACGAATCCAATTCGAGGAATCCAATTTATGAACCTGATCGAACTCAATCGCGCCCTGGTGCAACTGCGCCTAAGCGGCATGGTCGCCGTGCTGGAAACACGCCTGCTACAGGCACAATCCGATAACATGGCCCCTATCGACCTGATCTCCACATTGGTCTCGGATGAACTGGACTGTCGCAGCAAAAGACTGCTGGAGAGGCGTCACAAGCAGGCGCAGTTCCGCGACGCCAACAAGCAGCTGGATAACTTCGACTTCCAGTTCAACCCCAAGATGAATCGCAAGCTGGTCTTCGATCTGGCCGCCGCCGGCTGGGTGGGAAAGCGCGAAGATGCCTTGTTTCTTGGTCCGCCTGGCAGCGGCAAGAGCCACATCGCGCAAGCCATCGGACACGCCGTTATCCAACAGGGTTATCGCGTGTTGTATCGCGAAGCGCATGCGCTGCTGGAAGAGTTGGCCGATGCCACGTTGGACGGCAAACGCAAACAGCACATGGAACTGCTGACCACTGTGCCGCTGTTGATCATCGACGATCTCGGCATGCGCAAGCTGCCGCTGACCGCCGCCGAAGAACTGCTGGAGATCATCATGCGCCGCTATGAACGCGCCAGCACGCTGCTCACTTCGAATCGACCGGTGGAAGACTGGGGCAAACTGCTGGGCGACAGCGCCGCCGTCTCCGCCATGCTCGATCGTCTGCTGCATCACGGGCACGTGCTCAAGTGCGGCCCGCGCAGTTGGCGCACCAAAACCGGCGGCGCGGAAGAAGGCAAATGACAAGAGCAAAAGCAAAAACAAAAGCGATTTGGATGCCGGGCAAAGAACGCCCGGCGGCGTCGCGACTCGTGATCCAGAGGCCTCTACCGACGGAACCTCACCCTAGGAATACTGGTAAAGACACGAAACCCTCTGTCGGCCAGCCCATCGGGCAAACCACAGAGGGTCTCGAATACCGATTCCTTCGGAGCCAGCCCCGCGTCCTCGGCCCTGGATCACTCCGCAAGGCGCGACCCCGGCGGAGCGACTACAACCATAACATGCATCAAGAAGGCTTGAAAACAGGCCATAACAGCAACGTCTCAAATCGCACCTTGCAAATGCACGCCCCGGCAAGGTAAAACAATCACGTCTTCGGCCAATCCCGTTGGCCGGTTTTGAAGTGATAACGTATGGCCGGTTTTAAGGTGATTACCGAGGGCGATATACGGTGGTCTTGCCAATTCCGAGCAACCGTGCAGCTTCCAGAGGTCTGCGATTCGATCTCTCGTAGGCTGCCACGATCATCGCTCGCTCCACCTCCGCCATAGTCGGAAAGACTCCCGTCTCTGGAACCTGCGCTAACACGAGTGAGGCTACTGAATCCACGCACTGCTGCGTCAACCGCTCGGTTGCCGTGGAGATCAATCTGGAGGCCTGTTCGAGCTTTTGGAGGCATTGCGGGTCACTGCCGGATCACGATCTTCTCTACCACTCGCTCAACAATCCTCACGATCGGCTCAGGCAGAGCGTTGCCACAACGCCTGCAATTGGCTCGATCACTCCATTGGACGAGTTCGCAACTGCGGCAACGAACCTTCTCCCGTTCCTCGCTCATGACATCACCTCTCAAGTTGAAAACGTGCAGCCTCAATCGAAGAGGCTGAGCTGTACATTGGTTTCAGTGGCGGTCGGCCAAATCGCGGTCTTCTTTCGCTTCTTCGGCGGCGAACTCGGGTCCAGCAGGTGGATGCCAAATGGCGTCGGGGCTGGCTCTGCGGCGATCAGGCCCGGCAGGTCGGGCGCCAGGTCGGACTCCTCTTCGGATTCAGCTTCCACCGCAGCCGGGCGCGGCAGCACTTTCTCGCGTTCGTGGCCGAGGTCCCGCCACACAGCGTCCGCGGATTCTCCGACACCGGCCTTTTCGACCAGTTCCCGCGCCATCGCGCTCATCAGGTCTTCGTCGGTGTCGAGCGCCTGCAGACCTTCGCCCGAGAACTTGCCCTCCATCATTAGCGCGACCAGCATCTTCTTGCCCATCAAACGGAGGCAGGTCTCCTGCATCGTGCCGGAATAAGTGACGAACTTCACCCGCACCGGGAACCTCTGCCCGATGCGCCAGGACCTTCGGCTCGCTTGGCGCAACGTGTGCAGCGAGTAGCCGGTTTCGTAGAAGTAAAGCGTCGGAAAGGCCAGCAGGTCCAATCCCGTCTCGACCAGCTTGGGATGGCAGATCACCACCTCAACCCCGGCCTTCAACTGCCGGTCGTACCAATCCTCTCGTTTATCGGTGGCAACAGATGAACGGAGGACGGCTACCCGAATGCCCTCTTGCCGCAGCACAGCCTCCAATCGCAGCGTGACGTCTTTCTCGCCCGTATAGGTGGCATAGACCTGGCAACGCCGCCCCTGCCGCAATTCCTCCTTGACATCGGCGATCAGCGCGCGCTCCTTCGCGTAGAGAGCCTCTCGCGTGAGATTCGCCGGTTCCGTCACCAGGAACTTCACATACTCCTTCGTTTGCGGATCGAAGGCCCGCGCCCAAATCTCATCGAAGTCGTAGGGATGATCGGGATAGAGCAGGAGCGTGTTGAGCAGGATGCTCATCAGGCTCTTGTTGCCGCGATGCGCCTTTATCGCGGAGCGAATATCCTCCTCCAGTTGCTCGTAGGCTTGCTGCAGGACGTGGTCCATATCGACTGAGATGACGCTCTCGTCGTATCGCGGGAGATTGTCCGAAATGTCCTCAAGCGACAAAAACGCCGTTGTGGTCATCAGGAACTTGCCGAAGAGCATCGGCGATGCTCCGGGCTTGCGCAGGACCCGGACCGTCTTTTTGGTGGCTCTCGAACAGGCGTTGTCTGACTCTTCCACCTTCTCGATTGTTTCGAGAACGCCGTACTGCTCCTGGAAGTCCCGCCGGCCTTGCCCTCCGTATGCAAAGCCCTCGCGCACCATGGCGTGCGGCTCCATGCGGTAGAAGATGTTGAAGAGGTCGTCCGCGTAACCGCCCATCAGCGTTCCTGTGAGCGCGATCAATCTCTGCGCCGCGCGTCCGAGCACGCCGAGTCCGTTCCCTTGCGCCGTGTCACCGGCCAGTTGGTGCAGTTCATCGGCGATGGCGAAATCAAACCACCCGCGCATGTAGCGCCCGACATACTCGATTGGCGCCATGCGTTGAATGCGAGTCCGGTCGGCTTGCCACAGTGCGGAGAAGCGAGTAGTGCCGCCGCGGGGCGCGCTCAAAGCCTCCGAGACCTTGAGTTTGTCAGTGAAGTCAAGCGCGGTAAGCTTTTGCGTCTCGGAGTCGAGGATGGCAAAGCCGGAATCCGGATTGACGACGCCGCCCAGATTCGGACCGGACTTTGCCTTGAGATAGACGTGCTCCCAGAAGTAACCCAGCTTGCCTTTGTCCTTGCCCGTAATAAAGAAAGTCGGCCCAGGGAAGCGCTTCCGCCATTCCTTGCGGCCCATGCGCCGCATTTCGGCCAGGCTGAGGCGCTTGCCCTCGTAAACCGTCTTGCCTTTGCTCAGCTTCACCTCGCAGATGCCGTGCGGCCGGCTTGGATCGCCGCCATTGCGCATATCTTCGATGAGGAAGGCGCGGGCGCGCGGGATGGTCAGCAAGACCTCGCGCGCCCACTTGTGCGTGATATGCGATGGGCACATAACCAGCGTGGTACTGGGCCGCCCATCCGCCAGCACATGGATTGTGCCCAAAGCCATATAGGTCTTGCCCGCGCCGCACTCGGCGACGATGCGCGCTGCCTTTGCCTGGCGCAGATACTTGGCAGTCCCAGTAATGGCAAGCCCCTGAGCGGGGAGCGCCTTGCGCAGAAGGGACGCTACTGCCGGAGCAATGGGGTCTTTGGTGCTCTGCAGTGGAGGATAGGTTTCGAGAATGCGCGAGCCCAGTTCAGCTGCGTGGGCGCGCAGGTAATCGAACGAGGATTCCATGCGGACACCTCACAATGGGACATTTTTGGGGAGAACTCAGTCGATACTTTGGAAAGGAGACGGGAGGTGCTAGCTCACGTAGGTGTGCGCCACCAGCTCACAAGGATTGACGCGGCGACATCGCAGTGAGAGAATTCGGCGCATGAAACATCCCAGCCTCTCTTTCACTCTTGCTGCGATTCTGTGCGCCACCCTTTGCGCATCCCCGCAAGCTAGACCGGTTGACCATCTCTCGCCAGAAGAGATCACAGCGGCGATTGCAGCCAAGCCCGATACCGGGTTTGTATATATTGAGGATGCTGGTTTTGTAACTCCTTCGATGTGTCAGGCACAGATGCCTTCTGAATCCGTGTTCACCCCGATTGGATGGCTCAACGCCATGGCTCGGAATGCTAAGAAGCAATACACTCAATATGCGCCCTCCGAGATCGACACACAGCGGGTGCTCACGGTGCTCAGCCGAGGATGCGCTAATGGAAGTTCAGCAGGTCCGGTATGCGAAACGATTACACGTGTGGTGCTGCTTTCCGATAAGGCCGGGACAATTACGGCTGAGGCTGTGTCACAGAATCCGCTTGCTCAAGCATGGCAGAACGGCTACGGGGCTAGTGCTTCCTGCGCATCGCTTGTGAGCCGATTTTCGATGGATGATGTGAAGCGCGTTCAGAACGGCAAAGGCGAATTTCTAATCGCAACGTTCAACGGTGCAACGCTCTTGAAAATCTACACGGTGAAGGACAAGCATATTAAGAAGCTCGGATTGTAAATCGAGTTGGCGAGGCCCGTGCAAGACTGCCGAGCGTGGGGTAGCTCTATAACCGGTAACCAGTCTCATCAAATGACTTAGGAATCCGAAATGAACAAAGCAGAACAATGGATCGTCAGTTCGCTGCTCGTGATTGCCCTGTTGACGTTTTTCTTTCCGCTCACAACTATTCGCGTCCCCGTACTGGGGAACATGGATTTGAGTGGTTACGATCTAATCTCCAAGGCGCAAGTTTTGAACCATGACCTGGACGCTATCGGAGACAAGCGCCTTGCGGATATGGCAAACGGACCCTCAGAGGCTGCGCCCATCGCTAGTGCTCCTACACCGCAGATAGCGATGCCATTTTCGGTTAGAAAACTTCTTTTTGTCCCAATCGAAATCCTCGTAAGCTTTATATGTGCTTTAATAGCTCTTTTGACTTGTCTCCGTCCTGTAAAGCTCGCACTCAGGAACGCACTTCTGGCTTTCGGATGTACGGCTGCAACCATAGCAATCATTCATCTGGCAATTGCAAATTCAGACATCCACACGTGGTTTCAGAATCAAATAACCAGTGATCCATCCGTAGATGCATCTCCACTCTCTGGCCTTGCAGTGCAGATTGTGCAATTGGCCGCCAATGCGGTTCAACTCCAGGCCAGTGCTGGCTTGTACGTTCTCGCAGCTACTATGCTGTTGGCAACCGTTGTTCTTCAGTCGGGTATTGTTTCGTCTCCCTCTTCGCCGTCGTTGTCTGTTGAGCCAATTGTTGACCAGACAGACCATTCCGGAAGGAACAGAGTCGTTGTGTTTATCGCATTAGCCGTGGTTACTTTAGCTGCGATGGCCGGCGTTTTGATGCATACGCGGAGTTCTGAGGAATCCGAGGATGGCGGAACACCTGTTCAGGTAGGGAACGCGTCTGGCGAGTTTGACCCTACGTTGGCACTCGGGGTTCTTTATGGTTCGGTCGATGAAAGTTCCCACATGGCGACGTGGGCGCATCCGACTGCACCGCCGAAGTTTTTTTCCCAATTTGCGGGAGGAGCCTTTGGTGGTTCGAATCGTCTCGACGCTGAGCACAACTCAAGATGGCAAACCGACAAAGTATCTGATCTCCGCCGCGCGACCAGCCAATCTGGAGGATTACAGTTGCCACGCATGCTGGGATGCGATCGGCGTCGCGGAGTTTCTGTACGACGGCTCGCAATGGAGGCTTGAAGCCTCAAATCCATACGCCGGTCCAGGGCCCGGCTATGATGGAAGCCCAGCAGTGAAATTAACCAAGATCGGGACAGAACATTATGCCGTGAGTTGGACCATTAAAGATGGAGGGCAAGGCGAAGAAGACTCAACTATCTACATAGTCGCGGCCATCGGACACTGGATCGGAGGGGTATTCAAGCAGGACCTATCATCGTCATACGACGATGGTGAATGCTCTACAGAATCATCCAGATGCTATTCCAACAGTACAAGCATTCAATTCGTAACGGGCAACAACCGTGACTATTACGATATAAAGACCTCGACTGTCGGCTCAAAGCCCAATGAAGACTTTTCGAGTGTCTCTCCAGTGAGCGACACCAGAACGTACTCTCTCATTGATCACATATATCGTTAACAAAAAAGTCTGCTATTGCCCCTGAGCCTATCAATCCCGCTCTCGAAGGGGCCGAAAACGGTGATGCCAACAGGGCGAATCGAGGCCAGACTATCGATCCGTTTCTCTCCGGAAAGCTCAGAACGCGGGAACGCAGGCCATCCCCGATCCACTCAAGCACTTCCTCGGTCGTCGCGGAGATCAGTACCGGTTGGCAACCAATGCCGTCGATCTCCTCGATCCTCTTCTTTCCCTCGACGATCCCAAGGATGTGCTCTGCCCATGTCGGATCGGCAGGCAGGCCCAGGAAACTCACCAGCGTGGCCCACGCCTCGTCGCGCCGGTATCGCAACAGGATCGTACGCCCCGCGCTCCCATTGGTGTGGAGTTCCTGGGACACCGCCAGCAGGTGGCGCACAGGATATTTCCGGCCGGGCAGAGTCACGGCTCCCTTGTAGCAGGAGGCATGCTCGCCGAGCGTGACGTCCTTTGTCTCGCCGTCTGGAAAGGTCAAGCTGAATGCAGCCTTCTCGTGAACGGCCGCCGTGATCGCGCCGACATCCGAGTCATTGCCGAACACGCTCAGAAGATGTGCCTGCCGATCTTCCCCTATATACCGATCAACCCGCAGGCGAATGCGGGTCGAGGCCTTTTCGGTAATGCGCACGTACTCAAGCAGCCCGAGCCGCAGGTGTGCATTCTCCATCGGCTTCACCCTCCTTCTTCGCTGGCGTCTCAGTGAGCTTCAGCGTCCTCCCATCGGCGTAGACCAGGTACAACTCATTAGCCCACCGCTCTCGATGGTGAATGATCTCGGTGTCTCCGTCCTGTTCCACAAACGTCGTGACATGCTTGACCGAGCGCCAGCGGGCTATGTGCCGGTCGTCTCCCTGGCCGAATACGCCGTTCAGGAGCCCCGCGGTACACAGAAGCCCGACATGGCCGCCATGCAGCGGCGTGATAGGTCGGCCAGTCGCAACGTCCTCATGCGGCATAAGCAGTGGAGCCGCTTGTTTCCATGCGCCCGATTGCGGCAACAGGCCCTCCAACAAATCGTACGGAAGGCCACGATAGCTCAGCTCCGCCTCGACAGACGGAGGAATGGAATAGGGCAGGCACGCGCCTGGCTGCAACTCAGCCAAGCCCAGAAAGCTGCCATACAGGCCAACGCTCAAGAGCTGCCGCTTATTGTTCTCAACGGCCGCTCCTCTGACATCGCGCCGCAGGCCCAGCACAGCGATTTGCCGGTACTTGACCGATTCCTCATCTGTCATGCGAAGAACGGCGAGCTGGGTGAAGTGGGAGGCAAGGATGCCGGCGCAGTCATGCAATCGCTCGAACGGGATCACCAGGATGAGAACGCCTTCCATCGCCAGCCAACGGTAGGTATGTTCCAGGAACACAGCCTCCATGCGGCGATTGGCAATCGAGCCGATCTCCGAGTCATAAGGCGGATTCAAATACAGGAGCGAGAAGGATTCTGGCCGCGCAATAGCGTCAAAGGCATTACCCTGGATGGTCTCGATTCCGTTGGCGCTGGCGACCCGCGCACGTTCGGCGTCGAGTTCGACTCCGTAGCGCCGAACCTGCGCGCCGCTCGTAATGAGATGCAGCGCAGTTCCTTGTCCAACGCAGGGGTCGACCACCGAAGCCGGCCCAACGAAGGAGAGCAGGGAGCGAAGTTTCACCCCCTCGGCCTCCGGTAATGGGTAGTAACCCATCTTCAGGCGCGCGACATTCCGCATGAATACACCTCGTCTCGTCAGATTGGATTCTCATAAAATGGGCAAGGTGGGGGCTTCTAGCTTCTGATCTGGATTAGCGCGTTGCCCTGACACCGTTAACTGAAAACGAGGGAACTTATGGTCAAGATTTACACCGACACCAATGTTCTTCGCTATTTTGGCGAAGCGTTCGCAATGAGAACTGTCCCTGAGGAAATTGCAATCCAGTTATTTCTGGCACCGCTCGCCATGCTTGAACTTCTGTCGCAGCTAGGAACTGAGGGCGCGGAGAGTGCATTCGCGGCCGTTCAGGCGCTGCCCCGAGTTCACAATCCAACTGCTTGCGGAGTTCTTCCCTGGTCGGATGATTTCTTCAGGATGTGCCTATTCAAAATGCAACCCGGCGAAGACATAATGACATCTTCGATAAACAACGCAGTTAACAGGGTCCTCAACGCTGCAAGCGCGGCGGTACTCAAGGCAGAAGGTGAAGAGATGCGGGCCCTCCTGGACAGAGGAAAGAATGAGGCCGCGGACAACTTTACTGCTCTGCGAGCCAGCGTAGACGCGGAAGGGAGAATAGACCCAGCAGAGGACCGCCGGATCTTTGCCCAGTCCATTGCGCGTCGAGCAGGTGTGGAACCGGAATCTGTCGATGTTGATTTTGTTCTTACTCACCTTGATGCTCATTATTGTTTCGAGCAACAGCGCATCAACGCCGCCATCGAGAACTCCGAGTACAACGTGACGAAGCGCGCCAACGACGTTTACGACTCTGAACTGCTCGTTTACCTAGCCGATCCATCTCTTCATTTGCTCACCTGCGATACTGGATTCAATCGGTCCAACGGTTCATCTCAGGCGAATAGGATTCATATTGTGCCTACTGACGTTCTGCGCGATCCGGACACAGCGATTGGGGCCTTGCGGGGAATTGTAGAGTCCGCTAAGGCAGCGACCTAAAGGGCAAATGACCACATTCGAGCGGCTCAACGAATTGATGCTTTCATATCGTCGCGAGGCGAAGAGATGTATCCGCGCAAAAGCTTACCTCGCGGCAACAGTGATGCAGGTCTCCGCATTCGAGGCGGGATTGCAGGTAATGTGCCTTCTGTATCCAAAAGAAGTGAAAAAGACGAAGGTCTATGCAGGGAAGCATTTTCGCGGGAAGCGCAATAGGACGCTGGAATTCTCCCTACATCAACTGATCAACATCGCTGATGAGTTGGGATGGCTTCCGGCAAAGCACATCCGCTGGGCCGGAAAGCGTACAACTCTCGCGGGTTATTCACACGAGATTCGGAAGGTCCGCAATTACGTTCACCCGGCAGTATGGGCAAGTGACCGCACAAATCCTCTGAAATTCACAAAGGGTGTTTATGGAGTCGTGGATGAGGTGATCGATGTCGCCAATTCTTGGTTGTTCCATAGGATTGAAAGAGACCTGCTAAAAGCAATCAACCGGAAAGAGAAGAAGAGGGACGGCCGGGCCGCGTCTGACGCTTCCTAGAAACGAAACAAGGGAAACTCAGTGGCGATGCCCGATTTCGAACGCTGCTAAATCGCCGAGTATCAAAATGAGGCTGACAGCATCCTGAACTTTATGCGGCCAATGCGAGCGCAGGAACCGGACCTGGGTCCCACGGCTCTGGGATCAAGGGCGCCATTCGGACGATCCTCTCCGATCCGCAAAGACCGCACCGCTGCCGGGTCGAAGACGAGACCATCCTGCAGTTCTCACAATAGACGGCCTTCTCCAGTGGAATCGATACAAGGCCGGGCTCCGGTCGAATCATCCGCACATTGCACATAGATCCTCCAGGTATCGGCCGATGCCGGTTACGCTCGTGGATCACCGTTTTCGCGACGTGCCTTGTCGCGTTGCTCAATCAGCGACTTGTACAGGTCGGCGAGTTCATCGACCGTATCCGCTCCGCCGACCGGTTCATCTTGTCCTGATCCCAGCCATGGAAAGCGTTCTTCCAGCAGAGCCAGAACCCGTTCAACGAATGTTTGAGAACGCTCGCTTTCGGCTCTCATTGAAAGCTCCTTTGGCGCGGCGACTCATCCGTCAATCGGAGGAGCGCAGCGTGGGCGACGTTTGGCAGGGATCGAGGAAAACAAGCCGCAGGGAAGGGGCAGAGACAACTGAAAGGTGACCAATCATCTGCACCGTGCGTCACACGCCTCCGCCCAAGTGGGCGGAGGTATTGCATGACTCCTCGACGTTCAGGCAGCAGGTTGCCGGGCCAGCCCTTCGAGTTCCGAAACCAGATGCTTGAGCGTCTTCGAGGTTTTGGATTGTGGTCATTGACCCGATGCGCAGCTGATCGAGCACGGAGACGACTCGGGTATCGCCAATCGATTCGGCCAATGATTGCGCCTTCCGGATTCCCCGCGATGCACGTTCCATTGCCTCTGCGACATTCGTCTGAAGCTGTGCGTTGGGAATGGCGTTCGCCTTCTGCGTTCGCGCGACACGCCACAGTATCTCGCCGTAAATTGGATCGCCGAGAATGCGCCGAAAGCTTTCGATCTTGCCCGTGATTCTCTGATCGATGGGCCCACGTTGCACTTCCGGAGGCCGTGGACCGCAGGCCGGGTTGATCTTTCCGGTTGCCGAATTAGCCTTCGGGAGCGCCCAGTTGGGAAGTGCGGGAAGCCTGGTCGGCTTACCCTGCCCGTCGAGATCGACCCAGGTCTCCGGCAGGTTGTAAAGATAACGGCCTAGACCGAAGCAGCTGGCCGCACGCTTAAATGCCTGGGCTTCCGCCGATGTCATCGCGTTCTGTTCATCCGCCCATTGCTCCCCGCTTCCCGTGTGCGTTCCGAGCCTTGCGATCGTCAGCGTGCACAAAACCAACACTTTGCCGGTTTGGATGAGCTTGTCCCGCTTCTGCCGGCTCACGGCCGATACCGTGGTAACGTCGTAGTTCCTGGTCCAGCCGCTCGGGGTGAAGAGCTGGTTGAGCCGGTCAGTGTAGGCTCGCGGGTCCCCGAATGCGATTACCGCGCCGCGGGTGCCATCGTGGCTCGTGTGAGTCACGCGCCACTTAATCTCCGATGGGCCAAACGGCTCCGCCAACCGCGTGAAAAGAGCCTCGGTATCCGGACCAGTCTTTGCTTCATTGGTTG
>CAWEWW010000001.1:0-12690 GCA_963812855.1 uncultured Acidobacteriaceae bacterium | reverse complement strand
CTGATCCCGCTCTCCCACCGGCGTCCTGTACTTGCTTTCCAATTGCCTGAGCAGCGCAAGATCGGTTGCCTGTTGCTCTTCCGCCAGGCGCAGTTCATACCGCGCAAGGTAGTTGCGGTTGACTATTTCTCGCTGGATCGCCCTCTCGACATCGGAAAACGTGTATTCCGGATCTCCGTAGCAGGGGAATCGCAGTGTGTGTTTCAGGAACCGCACCTGAGCGGCGAGAGATGAAAACCACTCCTCGTAGAATTGAGTGCGGTTGTAATTCGCAATGTGCGCGAAGCACATGGAGAGGCGATTGTAGAAGCTCTTTGTGAAGAGCGCCGACGCCCACTCCGATTCGATAAAGCGCAGCAAAGTATTTCCGAACTCCGCCTTGTCCGCGGCGGTTGAAAACTTCGTGGCAGTGAAGTCCGATGGGAGAAATGGCCCCTTGGGCATGGTGATCTCCACGCAAAAGAAAAGGGCCAGCCGCAGCCGACCCTCTTCCTTGCCTTGGTTGAGACCATAACGGCCTCGCTGGAACATTCTCCCAATGGATACGCTATCACCCGTACATGCTGAAGACCAGCGGTTCCAGGGAGATTGATGGCTCTGTCGCCGTCATGCTGCCGCTTCGCCCATCGCCCTGAGCTTGCGGTATACGGTGGTCTTGCCGATTCCGAGCAACCGTGCAGCTTCAAGAGGTCTGCGATTCGACCTCTCGTAGGCTGCCACGATCATCGCTCGCTCCACCTCCGCCATAGTCGGAAAGACTCCCGTCTCTGGAACCTGCGCTAAGACGATCGGAGCTACTGACTCCACGCACTGCTGCGTCAACCGCTCCGTTGCCGTGGAGATCAATCTGGAGGCCTGTTCGAGCTTCTGAAGGCATTGCGGATCCTGCCGGATCACGACCTTCTCCACTACTCGCTCAACAATCCTCACGATCGGCTCAGGCAGAGCCGTCCCACAACGCCGGCAATTGGCTCGATCACTCCATTGGACGAGTTCGCAACTGCGGCAACGAACCTTCTCCCGTTCCTCGCTCATGATGTCACCTCTCAAGTTGAAAGCGTGCTGGCTCAATCGAAGAGACTGAGCTGCACATTGGTTTCTGTGGCGGTCGGCCAAATCGCGGCCTTCTTCCGCTTCTTTGAAGGCAGGTTCGGTTCGATCAGGTGGATGCCGAATGGCGTCGGAGCCGGTTCTGCGGCGATCAAGCCCGGCAGGTCGGGCGCCAGGTCGGACTCCTCTTCGGATTCAGGTTCCACAGCAGCCGGGCGCGGCAGCACTTTCTCGCGTTCGTGGCCGAGGTCCCGCCACACGGCGTCGGCGGATTCTCCGACACCGGCCTTTTCGACCAGTTCCCGCGCCATCGCGCTCATCAGGTCTTCGTCGGTGTCGAGCGCCTGCAGACCTTCGCCCGAGAACTTGCCCTCCATCATCAGCGCGACCAGCATCTTCTTGCCCATCAAACGGAGGCAGGTCTCCTGCATCGTGCCGGAGTAAGTGACGAACTTCACCCGCACTGGGAATCTCTGCCCGATGCGCCACGATCTTCGGCTCGCCTGGCGCAAGGTATGCAGCGAGTACCCGGTCTCGTAGAAGTAGAGCGTCGGAAAGGCCAGCAGGTCCAATCCCGTCTCGACCAGCTTGGGATGGCAGATCACTACCTGGACGCCGGCCTTCAACTGCCGCTCGTACCAATCCTCTCGTTTATCGGTGGCAACGGATGAGCGGAGGACGGCGACGCGAATGCCCTCTTGCCGCAGCACAGCCTCCAATCGCAACGTGACGTCTTTCTCGCCCGTATAGGTGGCATAGACCTGGCAGCGCCTTCCCTGCCGCAACTCCTCTTTCACGTCGGCGATCAGCGCGCGCTCCTTCGCGTAGAGAGCCTCCCGCGTGAGGTTCTCCGGTTCAGTCACCAGGAACTTCACATACTCCTTCGTTTGCGGATCGAAGGCCCGCGCCCAAATCTGATCGAAGTCGTAGGGATGATCCGGATAGAGCAGGAGCGTGTTGAGCAGGATGCTCATCAGGCTCTTGTTTCCGCGATGCGCTTTCATCGCGGAGCGAATATCTTCCTCCAGTTGCTCGTAGGCTTGCTGCAGGGCATCGTCCATATCGACCGAAATGACGCTCTCGTCGTATCGCGGGGAGATTGTCCGAGATGTCCTCAAGCGACAGAAACGCCGTCGTGGTCATCAGGAACTTGCCGAAGAGCATCGGCGATGCTCCGGGCTTGCGCAGAACCCGGACCGTCTTTTTGGTGGCTCTCGAACAGGCGTTGTCCGCCTCTTCCACCTTCTCGATGGTTTCGAGAACTCCGTACTGCTCCTGGAAGTCTCGCCTGCCCTGTCCTCCGTATGCGAAGCCCTCGCGCACCATCGCGTGCGGCTCCATGCGGTAGAAGATGTTGAACAGATCGTCGGCGTAGCCGCCCATCAGCGTTCCTGTGAGCGCGATCAACCTTTGCGCCGCACGTCCAAGGACGCCAAGCCCATTGCCTTGCGCCGTGTCGCCGGCCAACTGGTGCAGTTCATCGGCGATGGCGAAATCAAACCACCCGCGCATATAACGCCCGATGTACTCGATTGGCGCCATCCGTTGAATGCGCGTCCTGTCAGCCTGCCACAGCGCGGAGAAACGTGTGGTGCCGCCGCGGGGTGCGGTCAGCGCCTCCGAGACCTTGAGTTTGTCAGTAAAGTCGAGCGCGGTAAGCTTCTGCATCTCGGAGTCGAGGATGGCAACTCCGGAATCCGGATTGACGACGCCGCCCAGATTCGGTCCGGACTTTGCCTTCATGTAGACGTGCTCCCAGAAGTAACCCAGCTTGCCTTTGTCCTTTCCCGTGATGAAGAAAGTCGGCCCAGGAAAGCGCTTGCGCCATTCCTTGCGGCCCATGCGCCGCATTTCGGCCAGGCTGAGACGCTTGCCCTCGTAAACCGTCTTGCCTTTGCTCAGCTTTACCTCGCAGATACCGTGCGGCCGGCTGGGATCGCCGCCATTGCGCATGTCCTCAATGAGGAAGGCGCGGGCGCGAGGGATTGTCAGCAAGACTTCCCTCGCCCACTTGTGTGTGATATGCGACGGGCACATCACTAGCGTGGTGCTGGGCCGGCCTTCCGTCAGCACATGGATTGTGCCCAAAGCCATGTAGGTCTTGCCAGCTCCGCATTCAGCTACGATCCGCGCCGCTTTGGCTCGGCGCAGATACTTCGTGGTGCCGGTGATGACGAGCGCCTGTGCCGGAAGCGCCTTGCGCAGAAGAGCTGCGAGAGATGGGGCAACGGGGTCCTTGGTGCTCTGAAGTGGCGGGTACGTTTCCAGAATGCGCGATCCCAGTTCAGACGCGTGGGCACGCAAGTAATCGAACGAGGATTTCATGCGGACACCTCACAAGGGAATACTTTGGGGAGAACTCAGTCGATACTTTGGAGGGGGGATGGGAGATGCTGGTAAAAATGCGGAAACGGGAGACAAATTGCCGACGATTCGACAACACACTAGGAACTCGGAAACACAGAGCGACAGAACTCATCAATAAGCGTCACGATCTGTCGGCGCTTTTCTGTTTAGGATTTCTTGCGCGATGCCGACATTTCGTTATGGATTGATGCTCGGTGAGTCATTTCGCGATTCAGTGCGATCCGAGGCCGCCGATCCAGTTCCTGTTCCTACTTGCATCTCAAGAGAACGAGCAGACGGTATGCTTGAGTTTACCGCTGGTACTAAACTCGGACTACAATCGAGCGGAGGAATCGACATTACCCCATGCGCTACAAGCTGGACGACCTTGGCGCTTACGAATTCGAGGAACTTATACAGTCGCTTCTTAAAGCGCACGTCGGGCTCTCAGTCGAGTCCTGGGGGCGTCGATCAGATTTTGGCAGGGACGCGTACACGCCAAACGCACTTCATTTTCCAGATAAGAGTATCGAGACGGCTGGTCCGTTCATCTTTCAAGTCAAGTTTGTCGAAGGCGCTACCGCGTCTGGGGCAAAGCCAAGCGGCGCGCTTTTGGGCAGCGTATCCAAAGAGATCACACGAATAAGGGATCGGAAGAGCGACCCCAAGTGGGTTGAGCCCTCTCACTTCACCTTCCTTACGAATTCGCCAATGGGCGTTCCGCTCCGAGAAGAGATCCGCGAGAAGTTCAAATCCATTCTTCCCGACTCAGTAATCATTACCTACGGCGGGGATGACATATGTGATCTCCTCGATCAGCCCCCAAACGTCTATAGGTCGTTCCCGCAACTACTCGGTATCCGCGACCTAGATCTTCTCATTAGGAATGCCCTTACGCGAGCATCGACAACCAGAAGCCTAGCGGCCATCGATAGGGCACGGGAGCTAGTTCCCGTGTTTGCTCCAACCTCGGGTTATGAGAGAGCATGGGCTGTCCTGGACGAGCACCATTTTGTTGTCTTGGAGGGTCCGCCTGAGGTCGGAAAGTCGGCAATTGCTTGGATGATTGGGCTTTCGCGGGTCGGGGATGGCTGGGAGGCGGTTTATTGCCGGGAGCCAGGAGAATTCTTCCAGATGTACGATCCGTCAAGGAGGCAAGTGTTTATTGCCGACGATGCGTTTGGACACACGGAATATGATCCCACTCGAGCTTCTAAGTGGGAACCTGAGATCGAATTAGTATTGCATGGCTTGGACTCTAACCACTGGTTCATCTGGACGAGCCGAAGGCAAATATTGGAGCGCGCAATTAGCCGCATGGATCTCACCGGAAGGGCGCGCTCGTTTCCAAAGCCTGGCGCATTCCTTGTAAACGTCAGGTCCCTGTCGGTCGAGGAAAGAGCATTGATGCTTTTTCGCCATGCACGGGCTGCAAATCTCGAGAGTGATGGAAAGAAACTAGTCCGTCGCCACGCAGCTCTGATCATAAAAAATGCCGATCTTACGCCCGAGAGAGTGAGGCGCTTCGTTAGCGAGGGCCTGCCTACATTGGTCGCAATGGCTCGATTAGGAACGATTTCCAAATGGGCGATCTCGAGGAAGATCGAGGAAGCAATCAGAGATCCCACTAAGCAAATGCGGTTAACTTTTCGGGGGCTTCCAGCCGGATTGAAATGGTATTTGATTTCTATGCTCGACGCCACGGACCTGGAGGAAACGTACGTGAGTTACTGCCCCGTCGAAAAAAGGATGCCTTTTGAAGAAGCTACCAGACAGTTAGAAGAGGCGTTCATTCACCTCCGGACATCCATACGCGGTCCGAGAGAGGGAAAGTACATTCCAACCGCTGATTGGATACATCCGAGCTATCGCGATCTAGTAATCGACGAACTCGCCGCGGATCCTGGGTTGCGGATGCAGTTCCTAAAAAAGGCGTCCCTCGAGGGAGTTAAATTAGCGGTCTCGGATACTGGGGGGCGAGATGGCCTGCGGAGACTTCCGCTCATGGTTTCGGCGGAAAGCTGGGAAATCCTGGAAGAGCGGGCTCTAGCCATCGTCCGAGATCTCGACAAGGACCGCGATCTTCTGGAGATCTTTTCTAGCGCAGCGAGGGAGTCAAATTCGACAGACCTTAGGCGACGTTGGGAGAGGCTTATAACGGAGGTGTGCTGCGCCATTAAAGTGAAGTGGGATGGAGCCGCGAAACGCTTGGAGGTCGCAGATCTCGCAGCCTTCCGCGCGGCACGCTCCGCCATAAGTTCCGACCTGGAATTCCCATGCCTGCTGAGCACATGGCGTTTACTTGGGCAGAAATTCTTCGAAGAGCTGGCGGCCCATCCTACCTTCGATAACTTCGATTTCCGCACGGTCGAAGGGCTGACGCAGTTTTCTGAAGAGGCGGAAACGTGCATCCCTGGTTTCTTGGGCCAGAACGGGTTCCCAGATCAGTTTGAATCAGTCGTGGAACGAATGATTGAGAAGGCGGGGCGAGCATTCAGAGCCGTCAGGCACGCCGAATATGAGGAGGACCAGGAAGAGTTTGCATCCGATGTCTCAAGGCTCGCGCGCGTCCTCCGTCGAATATCGTGGATTTACAGCTCGAGAGCGGTCAAGGGGGAAGCGAAAGTATGGCCCAATAAGACGGACGAATGGGCAATAGAACTTGAGGAAATGGCACTCGAATTCAGCTCCCGGGAGCTTGACTTTAGCCTCCCAACCGAGCCTGATGACGAGCCCGTCTTAGATGAGGATCCATCAACCGACGAATTTGACATCGGCGGTCTTTTCGCTGAACTCTGAAGCTTTACAAGCTTTTTGACAGTTGGCGGGGTCACGCCCGTCGAATGCCCCATAACCAATCGCGGCTGACGCGGCCAGCGGCTCTATGATGTTAGAAATGGGCTAGGAAAGCTGAGCAAGATATGCCTGAATCCACAACTTATAATGCGTCCGAACGCGAGTGGCTCTATTGCCGTGAGTGCCACAGGAATACTAATCACCAACTTGACTTCCAGATTCAGTCCGTCGAACAGCCGATAAACGAAAATGTCCCTCCGATGGTGGTTGATTGGCTCTGGCAACTCTTAGCTTGTATGGGTTGCGGCACTAGGTGTCTTCGTGCGGGATGGAAGGTCGAGCCGAATGACCCATGGGAGTGGACGCAATACCCTGAAACCGCTGAGGCGCGCACCCCCAAATTGGCACAATACTACCTACCTGCACCAGTATGGGATCTGTACAACCAAACGATAAAAGCCCGAAACGCGAAGGCCCTAACGCTTGCAACAGCTGGCATTCGAGCAACGGTAGAAGCCATTTGTCTGAATGAAAAAGTCGGCGGCGCGAATCTCAAGGAGAAGATTGACTCCCTCGCTGCGAGCGGCAAATTGACAATCGAAAGTGCTTCTTATCTCCATCAGCACCGTTATTTAGGGAATGAAGCGGTTCATGATATGGTGGCTCCGGCGATTGAAGAATTTGAAATAGCCCTCGACATACTTGAGCACCTGTTGACGTCTTTATATGAAATGCCGAAGAGGATGGATCAGTATTTCCGCTTACGGGCGGCTCGCGGTGCGAACGTGCGCAAGTAGATCTGCTAAGCAGGAAAGCTAGAAAAAAGTGACGACGTCCGTCCGAAGAAACGTCGTAGGTGACGACGATTCTCACCAAAGACGTGTCACCAGAATCCGGTCGCAATGCCGACTTCGGGAGAGTAATATCTTTCCGACTGACGTTTTCGTATTTACCAGATCCCCAAAGCGGAAACTGGGCACCGTGATGCCATACTCCTCTGAAGATGTTGTGAGATCCGTTCCGCCTTTCCACTTGCAACAATCCCAAGTGAACCGGATGAAATCATTTGTCGTGAGGGAAGACAGCGGGAATGCAAAGAGACTCTTGCGAAATGCCTATGACGTAACAGAGAAAGGGAGATGAGACATGCAGTGGAAGGACGTTGCAGACAAGGCGAGCATTACTCTCGACGACTTGGAATGCCTTCTGCGGGGCTCAGCAAACTTCAATGTTCAACAGTGCCTCGGCGTGCCGATGGGATACATCGAGGATTACATCAATAAAAATGAGGCGTCCGCGGACCTCGCGGCTCTCCTAGGCTTTCACATGGGCGCTACTGAGTCACTCGGCGCGTCGCTGGGCAAGCAGGGGCGCATTGGGCTGCTTGTCGGCCTCTTGATTGCGCGGAATTAGTCCCCGCAAATGCCGTTGTCGCCGAGAGAGATTCCTGATTGATGCGTGATCGCTGCATCGGTCAGGAGCGGCGCTGTGTCTATTTCGGTGAGATTCAACCCTTTTGCAATTGAGGAACGGTCTATCTGGAAACTGGCAAACCAGAGCCTATCAAACCCGCTGTCGACGAGGCCGAGAACAGCGATGCCGACAGGGCGAATCGAGGCCAAACAATCGGTCCATTCCTCTCCGGAAAGCTCAGATTGAGGGATCGCAGACCATCCCCGATCCACTCCAACATTTCCTCGGTGGTCACCGAGATCAGAACAGGCTGGCATCCGATGCCATCAATCTCCTCGATCCTCTTCTTTCCCTCGACGATCCCAAGGATGTGCTCTGCCCATGCTGGATCGGCAGGCAGCCCAAGGAAGCTCACCAGCGTGGCCCAAGCCTCCTCGCGACGGTATCGCAACAAGATCGTCCGTCCCGCGCTACCATTGGTGTGAAGATACTGGGACACCGCCAGCAGATGGCGCACAGGATGTTTCCGGCCCGGCAGATTCACAGCCCCTTTGTAGCAGGAGGCATGTTCGCCGAGCGTCACGTCCTTTACCTCACCGTCCGGAAAGGTCAAGTTGAAGGCGGCCTTCTCGTGAACGGCCGCCGTGATTGCGCCAACATCCGAGTCATTTCCGAAGACGCTCAGAAGATGTGCCTGCCGATCTTCCCCGATATAGCGATCGACCCGCAGGCGAATTCGGGTAGATGCCTTTTCCGTGAAGCGCACGTACTCAAGCAGCCCGAACCGCAGGTGTGCATTCTCCATCAGTCTCGCCCTCCTTCTTCGCTGGCGTCTCAGTAAGCTTCAGTGTCCTCCCATCTGCGTAGACCAGGTACAACTCATTGGCCCAACGCTCTCGATGGTGGATGATCTCGGCGTCTCCGTCCTGTTCCACGAAGGTCGTTACATGCTTAACCGAGCGCCAGCGGGCTATGTGCCGGTCGTCTCCCTGGCCGAAGACGCCGTTCAAAAGCCCTGCGGTGCACAGAAGCCCGACATGGCCGCCATGAAGCGGCGTGATTGGCCGGCCGGTCGCAACGTCCTCATGCGGCATCAGCAGCGGCGCCGCCTGTTTCCATGCGCCCGATTGCGGTAGCAGGTCTTCCAATAGATCGTAGGGAAGGCCGCGATAGCTCAGCTCCACCTCGCCAGACTGAGGAATGGAATACGGCGGGCACGCGCCTGGCTGCAACTCAGGGAGTACTAGAAAGCTGCCATACAATCCAACGCTCAAGAGTTGCCGCTTATTGTTCTCAACGGCCGCTCCTCTGACATCGCGCCGCAAACCAAGCACCGCGATTTGCCGGTACTTGACCGATTCCTCATCTGTCATGCGAAGCACGGCGAGCTGGGTGAAGTGTGAAGCAAGAATGCCGGCGCAGTCATGCAATCGCTCGAACGGGATCACCAGGATGAGAACGCCTTCCATTGCCAGCCAGCGGTAGGTATGTTCCAGGAACACGGCCTCCATTCTGCGATTCGCGATGGAGCCGATCTCGGAGTCATACGGCGGATTCAGATACAGCAGCGAGAAGGATTCGGGCCGTGCAATAGCGTCAAAGGCATTCCCCTGGATGGTCTCGATGCCGTTGGCGCCGGCGATCCGCGCACGTTCGGCATCGAGTTCGACACCGTAGCGTCGAACTGGAGCTTCTTTGGTGACGAGATGGAGCGCAGTTCCTTGACCAACGCATGGGTCGATCACTGAAGCCGGCCCAGCGAAGGAGAGCAGGGAGCGAAGCTTCACTCCCTCGGCTTCCGGAAGTGGGTAGTAACCCATTTTCAGGCGCGCGACATTCCGCATGAATACACCTCACCTCGTGGAATTTCTCATAAAATGAGCCAGTTAGGAGCTTCCAGCTTCAAGGATGGACGCGCGTTGGGCAGCTCCCGTCCACCCAGGATGGTGCCAAACAGATCGACGGACACTGGGCGATTTAACGGTCCTCAAATCCCCCACCGATGAGGCAAGGCAAAGTTCCCAGCGCTTCTCGCTGAAATGGCAAACGGACGGCTAATTCATCTCGCATTTGCGCAGCACTATAATAAGTTTCTTCATGAATTAAGGAGCGGGATCATCGAATGTCTCACGCGTTTGAATTCGACGAGAAGAAAAGTGCGCAGGAGAACATAGCGGATTTTTTGGCGCATATCGATTCGATTGACAAGACGTTCGCAGCCCTGCTGCGGCAGAACATCCATAAGATGCTCCCGCTGCCGGAGGTTGCCAGGCGTGGCGCGATGCGCGCGGTGTTTAACGGTGAAATAAAGAAGAGACTGGACGCAGCGCTTGCGGCGGCAAAGGCAAAAAATGGCTAGGTACTTTCTCAGCACTCTGCAGATAGAAGGCTTTCGCGGCATAAATAATCAGGGCGATCCGCTGAGTTTTACGTTCCGCTCGGATTGCGTGAATTCGGTTTTTGCCGCGAACGGTCTTGGCAAGAGTTCCGCCTTCGAGGCCCTCGCCTTTGCCGTCAAGGGTGTTGTGCCGAAGCTCAAACGGCTTCCGGCGTCGGAGCACCCCGACGACTATTATGCTAACCAGTTTCATGGCACGGGAGTTTCCACTGTTTCTCTCGCCCTCAAACCTGACGATGGCTCGCCTGAGGTGACCGTTACTGTCACGCGCAACAATGCGACGGGCAAGCGGTCTGTGACGAGCCCTACAGGGTTCACCGATCCTGAAGTACTTCTGCGTTCCCTGGACAGCGATCTGGCCTTCCTCGACCACGATTTGTTTATGGAGTTCGTAAGCGATGCCCCGCTGAAGAGAGGGCGCACCTTTTCCGGTCTACTCGGCCTGTCTCAGTTATCGGAATTCCGCCAGGCGCTCGAAGTGCTTTCCAACAACCGCAATCTGAATACAGATCTTGAGTTGGATACACTCGCCAGCCAGAAATCTCGTGAACAAAGGGATGTCGGGGATGCCGAGGCCAGTCTCCGAACGGCGTTTCGTGGATTCTTTTCGAAGGAGCCGAATGCGACGCAGGGCCCGGATTTGATCGCTGCCGACGCGTTTACGGCACTCAAGGCCCTGCCTGTGGTTTCCGCAGCGATTGCCTGTAATTCGTTCGCCGACGTTGACTTCGAAGTGATACGAGAATCAATCAAAAAGGCCGAAGGAAGCGATAAACGTGATCGATTGGCGGTGGTGCTTCGCTCTCAGAGTGCTCTTGAGGGAATGTCTCCGTCATCCGGGGAACAGGAGGAACGCCAGAATCTGCGGGGTACTCTGCAAAAATATGTTGCAGCCCTCGAAGAGACACGGGGAGCGCTCTTCCGCGAACTTTATCGCGCCGTTGAGAAGCTGTACGAAAGCAAGGTTTGGACTGATCCGCAGGAATGCCCCGCATGCGGTTCTGGACTTGAACGTCCGCTGCCCGACACAATCGCAGAAAAGCTACAGCAATATAAGGACGCCGAAAACGAATTGGTGCGCGTTCACACTCTATGGCAAACCTCGGCCTGGCGGACGCGAATGAAAAATCTGGAAGAGGCAGGAGCATTGGGCGTCCCGCTCGATGAACGAAAAGTTGCGGATTTCAACCGTCGGCTCGGCGGTTCCAGCCCTCCGCTCGATGCATTGAATGATGCTATGTCTTGGCTCGATTTGCTCGAAACGAAACGACTGAGCGTGCTGGACTCGCTGAAGCAGGAAAAAATCTCCCTGGAAGCGGAACTCCCTCCTTCGCTGGTTGCGTTGACACAGCAAGTTGAGCACGCCGCCAATCTTCAGAGGGCGATAAAGAATCTTGGCGAGGCGAGCCAGGCTGTAAGAGATCTGGAGAACAAGCTCCTGCTCCGGAAGGCATGGGCGACTTTTATAGGTCTGGTGTCCGATGAATTCGCAAGAGCGGAAGTAAAACTCTCGACCCTGAAAACGACCGCGCTCGACAAGGATTTTACCCAGATGTACGAGCAGGTCACGAACAATCCCGAGATTGTTCCCGTTCTGAAAAAGGCGAATACATCGGAAGAACTTCACCTTCGGCTGGCGAAGTTCTACGGCCTCACTGACCTTTCCGCCGCCACGCTGCTGCCGGAGAGCTATCACAATGCTCTGGCGATCTGCATCTACCTGTCATCGGCGCTGCATTCTTCGGGGGCTGCGCGGTTTATGGTGCTCGACGACGTGACATCAAGCTTCGACGCCGGTCACCAATGGGCGCTGATGGAACTGATAAGGACGAAGATCGCGTACCCGGAAAATCCGAATGGGCCTCAGGTTATCATCCTCAGCCACGACGGGCTGCTCGAAAAATACTTCGACATAATGGATGCAAAGGCACAATGGCACCATCAGCGTTTGCAAGGGATGCCACCAAAGGGCTTTGTCTCGGCCGAGACGCAGGATGTGAAGCACCTGGAAAAAGAGGCACGGCAGCAGTTGTCGGCGGGCCACACCACCCTGGGAATGTCGCTGGTGCGGCAATGTCTGGAGCAGAGACTCCTTCAGATCATCCGCAAGCTCGATATACGGGTCCGGCTGGATTTCTCGATCCGTGACGACCGGAAGATGGTGGGGAATTGTGTCGATGCAATCATGGAAGAAATCGACCTGCACAGTCGGGCAAAGACGCTCATCCTCTCGCAGCAGCAGCTGGATGATCTTGGGAAGGTGCATGTGCCAGCGCTCGTCGGAAACTGGGTGTCGCATTACGCGACCGCATCCGTTGCAAGCCTTTCGCCCTATGTTCTTTTAGGTGTGCTGGACACGATTAACAAAGTGACCGAGTGCTTTATGTATCCGTGCGGTTGCAGTGGCGGTTCGCAACCTCGCTTCTACAAGAACCTGACGTCCAAAGCATGTAAGTGTTAATTGAGGAGTAGCTGCCGGCTCCGAGGGAAAAGGCAGATCTAAGTGAACCGGAATTTCCAGTCGATTGGCCAGCCAAATGCACGGGCGGGATGCGACGGGATCAACAATCAGTCCCGAAAAGCGCAAATGTCGGCGGGAGGGTTTCTCGGTTCACGCCTGAATCGCCAGCAATCAAAACGAAGCTCGCACGGGCTTGTTCGCTATGCGGCGAAGGCAAGAGTTGGCA